>NZ_CP071674.1:0-5667114 GCF_051132205.1 Pseudomonas sp. D1-36
CCACCTGCTCGATGCTGTGGATAAAATCAGGACTCAACGCCATGCCGCGCTCCTCATCGAACTGATCATGGACGCCGCCCGATCTCAACCTGGTCCGCCGTCCATCCCGCCACACGTTCGCTCAACGACAGCCCAAGGCCAGGCCGGGTCGGCACCAGCATTCTTCCGTCGCGGGTTTCCATGCGTTCGTTGAATAACGGCTCCAGCCATTCGAAATGTTCGACCCAAGGCTCGCGACTGTAGGTGGCGGCTAGATGGATATGCAGCTCCATCGCAAAATGTGGCGCGATCATCAGCCCCGCTTGTTCAGCCGCTGCCTGGACTTTCAGATAAGGCGTGATGCCGCCGACACGCGGTGCATCGGGCATGAGGTAATCGGCGGCGCGCAGTTTTATGAATTCCCAGTGCTCGGCCACGCTGGTCAGCATCTCGCCAGTGGCGATCGGCGTGTCGAATTGCTGGGCCAGGGCGGCATGACCTTCGGCGTCATAGCAATCGAGCGGTTCCTCGATCCACACCAGGTTGTATTGTTCCAACTGGCGGCACATCCGTTGCGCGGTGGGCCGGTCCCACTGCTGGTTGGCATCGACCATCAGCGGGAACGCATCACCCAGGTGCTTGCGGATGGTGCTGACACGGTGCAGGTCCAGCGCCTGATCCGGCTGGCCCACCTTGAGCTTGATACCGCCAATGCCTTTTTCTCGAGAGATGTCGGTATTGATCATTAATTGCTCAAGCGGTGTATGCAAAAAACCGCCGGACGTGTTGTAACACTGGACCGAATCACGGTGGGCTCCGAGCAGTCGCGCCAATGAGAGATTGGCCCGCTTCGCTTTCAGGTCCCAAAGCGCCACATCGAAGGCGCCAATGGCTTGGGTCGCCAGGCCGCTGCGGCCCACCGAAGCCCCGGCCCAGCACAGCTTGTCCCAGAGCTTGGCGATATCGCTGGGATTCTCGCCTATCAGGCCAGGGGCAAGTTCCCGGGCGTGGGCAAACTGCCCGGGGCCGCCGGCGCGCTTGGAATAGCTGAATCCCAGGCCATGATGGCCATCCCTGGTCTGGATTTCGACGAACAGCATGGCGATCTCGGTCATCGGCTTTTGCCGACCGGTCAGCACTTTGGCGTCACTGATAGGATTGGCCAGCGGCAGGAAAACCGAAGCAACACGAATCCAGGCGATACGGTCATCATCGGCCGAGGGCGAGTGAGTCAGGTCTTGCATGTCGATCTCCGGGCGTATCGGTTCAACTGCTGCCACGCTTGTCGGCGTGGCAGCAGCAAGAGCGGATGGATGCGCTGGACTAGCTGCGCATCAACTCGATGGCGGCGCTTTTCTTTTGACGGATCACGGTAACCAGGTGCCAGGAAATCGAGGCGGCGGCCAAAATCAGGAAACCGGCCGAGATAGGGTTGGCGAGGAAGCCGCTGAAATTCCCATCGGACAACATCAGGCCCCGGCGCAGGTTGGTTTCCGCCATGGGACCGAGAATGAAGCCAATGATGAAAGGCGCGATCGGCAAACCGCTCTTGACGAATCCATAGCCCAGCAAGCCAAACAGCAGCACCGCCCAGACGTCGAAGATCCGACTGTTCAAGCCAAAGGCGCCGACGACGCAGAGCACCAGGATGATCGGCAACAGGATGTGCTTGGGCACCGCCAGCAATTTGATGAACATGCGCAGGCCATAGAACTCCAGCACCAGCATCATCACGGAAGCGAGGATCAGCGCGGCGAAGATCGTGTAGACCAACGGTGCCTGGCTGATGAATAGCAGGGGCCCGGGCTGGATCCCGTGGATCATGAAGCCACCCAGCATGACCGCTGTGGTGGTATCGCCGGGAATGCCAAGGGTCAGCAGCGGAATCATCGCCCCACCGATACCGGCGTTGTTTGCCGTTTCGCTGGCCACCACACCGTCGATCTTGCCTTTACCGAACTCTTCCGGGGTCTTGGAGCGTTTCTTGGCAACGATGTAAGAGACGATGTTCGACGTACCGGCACCGATGCCGGGCAGGATGCCAATACCCAGGCCGATCAGGGATGAACGGGTGGCATTGGGCAGCTGGCCGACGAATTCCTTCATCGAGAAACCAAAGCCTTTCACGCCTTTCATGCTGACGTGCTGCGGTTTGGCCCGGTGGCTCAGGCGTGCGCTTTCGGCGAACTTCAGCACTTCGGCAACCGCGAACATACCGATCATGACCGTGAGCATGGCAAAGCCGCCATTGAGACTCGGCAGATCAAAGGTAAAACGGCGGATGGCCTCGACCGGGGCGATCCCCACGGTGGAGAAGGCAAAGCCCAGGGCACCGGCAAACAACCCTTTGACCAAGGAGCCGGTGGACAGCGTAGCGATCAACGTCAGCGAGAAAATCGCAATGGAAAAATATTCGTGTGGGCCAAAGCTCAGCGCCAGATCAGCCAGGATCGGGGCGATGAACATCAGCGCGGCAATGCTGAAAATCGTGCCCAGGAACGAGAACACCACGCCAATCCCGAGGGCCTTGACGCCGTGGCCTTGTTTCATCAACGGCCAGCCATCGAACGTCGTCGCAATGGAGGCCGGCGTTCCCGGTATGTTGAGCAATATCGCCGATATCAACCCTCCCGAGGTGGCGCCGACGAACAGCGCGACCAGCAGGGCCAGGCCCGTGCCAGGCCCCATCGAATAAGTCAGTGGCAGACACAGCGCGATGGCCATGGTGGCTGATAGCCCGGGCACCGCACCGAAGACAATCCCCACCGCCACCCCAAGGAGGATGATGATGAAAACGTAGGGTGTGAGTATGGCCCCGAAGCCTTGTTGCATGAGTTCAATCATGGCCGTCCCCTAGAAATCCAATAAACCGACCGGCAGGAGCAAGTCGAAGCCATGGCGGAAGATGTAAAAGATCAACACCGACGAGACGACCGCGATCAGCCCGTATTGCAGGTGCTTGATTTTCTGTTCCGCAGGGGTCAGTACGATGAACTGGGCATAGAGATAAAGCACAGTCGTGATCACGAAACCCACCGGCTCCATCAGCGCTGTATACAGCAGCACCAACGCCAGGGATTTGAAGACCGTTGGGTAATCGATCGCCTCGGGTTTTTCCGCGGGTTCGGCACTTTTGTTCGGCAGCTTTCGCCAAGCCCACAATTGCAGCGCGCCCAACAGGCACAGCGACACGGCGAGCACCCAGGGCACAAACGCGGCATCGACCGTCCCGCGACGTGGCAGGTTCAAGGTCAACACCAGATAAGCCACGCCAGCGCCGAGCATGGCCAGGCCGGCGATCAGCTCGTTTCTTTTATAGGAATCCATACAGGCTCCTCTTGCTTGGAAGGACGGGGCGTCGGGTGCCTGCCAGCGAGGCGTGCGCCCGAGCCGCTACGCAGATTATTTAGCCTTACGCATCTCGTCCTTGAACTGCATGAAGCTGTCGCGGGTTTTGTTCAACGTGGCAATGGCTTCTTCGGTGCCCTGGAAACTGACCGGCTGTTTGAACGACTTTTTCAGCTCTTCGGCGTATTCAGGTTCTTCGGTGATTTTTTTCATGGTTTCGGCCATTTTCTTGACGATGGCCGGGTCGGTGCCTTTCGGGAACGCGACGACGTAAGGCTTGTCCAGAACCAGGTCCACGCCTTGCTCCTTGAACGTCTTGACGTCACCCAGCAGCGCGTTGCGCTCGGCGTTGGGTTGGCCCAGGGCGGTCATCTTGCCGCTGGAAATGTAATCCTGGACCGAACCATAGCTGATGGCCCCCAGATCGATCCGCTTGCCCAGCAAGGCGACGATCTTTTCCGAGACGGTGCCGCTGTCCACCATTTTCAATTTCACGCCGGCGAGCTTTTCAAACATCAAGCCTTGCAGGTGGGAGAAGTTGCCCATCTCGGTGCCGTAGGTGATGGTGCCGGGCTTGGCCTTGGCTGTTTCAATCAGTTGGTCGAGGCTGTCGATGCCCGAGCTCTTGGCCGAGACGAACACCGCGCCTTTGTCGACGCCAGCGATGCAGGAGATATCAAACGCATCGAAACGGTCTTCGGACAGCCCCGCCACTTCATTGACGATCAACTGGCCGGTGTGGGTGAAAAGAATGGTGTTGCCATCGGGCGCCGCGCTCTTCACCGCATCGGCGGCGATGGTGCCGCCCCCGCCGGCCATGTTGGTGACCACCATGGTCTTGCCGGTGACCTTGGTGAAGTACTTGGCCATCATGCGTGCGTTGAAATCGGTGTCACCGCCAGCGTTGGCGATCACCACCACCTGTATCGGACGATTTGGCCAGTCGCTGGCATCGGCAGCGATCGCCGTCCCGGCAGTCAGGCTCAGGAAAGACGCGAGCAGTGAGGCATAGAGTTTTTTCTTCATTGTTGTTCTCCAAATACTGCCATTCAGTGTGAGGGGGAAACGGCTCGAGCAGCGCCTGCGCCAACGCTAGATGCCTGGCGGGACGGACGATGTCGATAAAGGGATGCGAGGGAGGAATCGGGTTGTGCTTGCAAGCAGGCGAAAGGGTTTTCAAGCGCCGAAGCGAAGCGTGGCGGCAGCGCATCAATGGCCGAGGCTGGCACGATGTGCAATGGATGGGCTGCAAGTGTGGAAACCATGACTGCGCCTTTCGTTTTTATTATTTTTTGATGTCATACGTTGTCGTACGACTGAATATCAACACCTATGCCCGGCATTGTCAACGCAGTTGTTCACTCGCCCATGAGGAAAGCGACAAACAGGAAAGGCGCGAATCAGAGGGCCCTCCGTAGCGCGTTTGCCCAAGGACGAGCCGGACCTTTTCCCAGCCCAAGAATAAACCCTTGGGTTTCAGGGGGTTAGTGCTCAAGCCTGGGGGCTTCTGATCGCTGGCAAAACTACTTGTGCCTGCATAACAAAGGGGATCCCAACCCCTCCTGATTCGCGGCCGCTAGGAGTAGACGAGACATGGAACAAAAAAGATTTAAATCGCCCCCAGCAACCTCGGGATCGGTACAGCGCGACATTTCGGCCATTTGAGAACGAACTCACTGATGTTCGTTGAAGCAACTTTCCGCTGGTAATGACAGGGTCACGTCAGCAAGTTCCTTCACCATATAAACCGCCGATGCAGGGCAGAGCGCTGTAAATTCCTCGGAGTTGGAAATCACCTCCGGCGCTTGGGAGCGATCTCTGCGCTCGTATCCCCGAGCCTCGAAAAACTCGGGCGCCGTGTCGGTCAGAAGATGAAGGCTCAGGGCGCCATCGACGGCAGCTATACCCTCAAGCGCTTGCAACAACAAAGTGCCAGCCCCAGATTTTCTCTGATTAGCCACGACGATCAGCGAGCGAAGAAGGCGCGCACCGCCGTTTCCTTCAATACCCCCGAACCCCAGCTCGGCTTCTCCACGGTGAAAGGAATAAAAGATTCGATCGGGCTGCAGAAGGTCCTGGGTTGGCAATCCCGCTGCGCTCAAATGAGCAGCCATCCCTTGGATTTGATCAGCATCAAGTAATCGCACGGAGATATCTGGGTGGTTCATCGCAGGCTCTGAAGGAGGTGATGGACGTTCAGTATAGGTTTCTAAACAAGGACTCTGCTGTGTTTGGGCGGAGCCTGGTGACCTAGGCCAGGCGGAATATCTGATTTACCGCATATTCGAATAAACGTATATTCCCGTTTTCAGATATGAGCCGTGCATTCACCAGGAGGCCACATGCAGGAACCCCTGACACCCCTCGCCCTTTTCAAGTGTCTTGCTGACGAAACCCGAGCCCGGATGACCTTGCTGATTGCCCGTGAGGGCGAGCTTTGCGTATGCGAGCTCACCTGCGCGCTGGACGTGAGTCAGCCGAAGATCTCCAGACACCTGGCACAACTGCGTGAAGCGGGAGTCCTCATGGACCGGCGCCAAGGTCAATGGGTTTATTACCGGCTACACCCGTCTCTGCCTGAATGGGTGGGCGTCATGCTCAAGGGTATTGTTGATGCGAACGAGGAATGGTTGAGCACCGATGCGCTGCGTCTCGCAGAAATGGGCGAGCGGCCGCAGAGCCTGACCGCCTGTGCCTGACCTTTTCTTCCGCTGACAGAGTAGTGCTCATGCTGATCGCATTTCTGATTTTTCTGGTGACGATTGTTCTCGTCATCTGGCAGCCAAAAGGTTTGGGTGTGGGTTGGAGCGCCGCTCTAGGGGCTCTCGTGGCGCTGCTGGCAGGTGTCGTGAGCGTGTCCGATATCCCCGTGGTGTGGCAGATCGTATGGAATGCGACTGCGACCTTCATCGCCGTCATCATCATCAGCCTGTTGCTGGATGAGGCGGGATTCTTCGAGTGGTCGGCGTTGCACGTGGCCCGTTGGGGCAACGGTAGCAGTCGTAAATTGTTCGCCTTCATCATCCTGCTGGGGGCGGCGGTATCGGCCCTGTTCGCCAATGACGGCGCGGCGCTGATTTTGACTCCGATCGTCATCGCGATGCTTTTGGCCCTGCGCTTTTCGCCGGCCGCTACGTTGGCGTTCGTCATGGCGGCGGGATTCATCGCTGATACCGCGAGCTTGCCTTTGGTCGTATCCAATCTGGTGAATATTGTTTCCGCTGATTATTTCAACATCGGCTTCAGCGAGTACGCTGCCGTCATGGTGCCGGTGAACCTGGTCAGTGTCGCAGCGACCCTGGTCATGCTGCTGTGGTTCTTTCGCAACGATTTGCCACGTACGTATGAGCTTGATCAGTTGAAGGCCCCCGAGGCGGCCATCCGCGACAAGGCGACGTTTATTGCAGGCTGGTGGGTACTGGGTTTGTTGCTGATCGGTTTCTTCGTTATCGAGCCGCTGGGCGTCCCGATAAGCGCCATAGCCGCCGTCTGCGCGTTTATTCTTTATCTGATCGCCGCCCGTGGGCACGTTATTTCGACTCGCAAGGTACTAAGAGAAGCACCTTGGCAGGTCGTAGTGTTTTCGCTGGGAATGTATCTCGTGGTCTATGGCATGCGTAACGCTGGCCTCACCGATTACCTGGCGCAGATTCTCAATGTCTTCGCTGGTTATGGCGTGTGGGGAGCGGCGTTTGGGACAGGGCTGCTGGCCGCAGGTCTTTCCTCGGTCATGAACAACATGCCCACTGTTTTGGTGGGAGCACTGTCGATCCACTCCACAGAGGCTACCGGTGTCATCCGCGAGGCCATGGTCTACGCCAACGTCATCGGCTGCGACCTGGGACCGAAAATCACTCCTATCGGCAGCCTCGCCACCTTGTTGTGGCTGCATGTGCTGGCGCGCAAGAACATCGTCATCACCTGGGGCTATTACTTTCGCACCGGCATCGTCCTGACGTTGCCAATCCTGCTTGCCACCCTGGCCGCATTGGCCATCCGCCTGAGCTTTTGAACCGGAGATGGTTAATGAAAGTCTTGTTCATGTGCACCCACAACAGCTGCCGCAGCATTTTGTCCGAGGCGTTGTTCAATCACTTGGCACCCTCCGGTATGGAGGCTGTCAGTTCAGGCAGCTTTCCCAGCGGCAAGGTCAATGAACGGGCACTGAAGACACTGCAAGCCGCCGGTATTCCCACTGTCGGTCTTTCGAGCAAGGCGTCGGATGCCTTCGAAAGCGCCCCCCCCGATATCGTCATTACCGTGTGCGATCGCGCAGCCGGCGAGGCCTGCCCGATCTTCTTCGGCCCGTCACTCAAAGCCCATTGGGGCCTGGCCGATCCCTCTGCGGCAACGGGGAGCGAGGCGCAGATCGAGGAAGCCTTCCAAAACACTGTGGCGAAAATTGATGAGCGGGTACGCGCTTTCTTTGCGCTGCCTTTGCAACAAATGAGCCCGGAAGAATTGAAAGGAGAGCTAGCCCGCATCGGCTCGCTCTGATCCTTGGATCGTTGGAGACTGAAATGAACGACAACCTGCCAAATATTCAATCAGAGCTGATGGATCTCCCGTCGCTTGAGCGGCTGGAGCCCAAGGATCCTTCTACTCACAAACCGCGCATGCTCCTACTGTATGGATCAACCCGTCAGCGCTCATTCAGTCGTCTTCTTGTCCAGGAAGCAGCCCGCCTGTTGGAGGAACTCGGCGCCGAGGTCCACATTTTCGATCCGTCCGGGCTGCCGTTGCCGGATGACGCTCCCGACTCACATGAAAAGGTGCTTGAGCTTCGCAAGCTGATGCAATGGTCCGAAGGCCAGGTATGGTGTTCGCCTGAGCGCCACGGCTCGATGAGCGCCGTTTTCAAGGCACAGATCGACTGGGTAGCACTGGCGATCGGGTCCGTGCGCCCAACCCAAGGCAAGACCCTGGCGGTGCTACAGGTCTGTGGCGGTTCGCAGTCCTTCAACGTAGTGAATCAGTTGCGAGTGTTAGGCCGCTGGATGCGCATGTTCACTATCCCTAACCAGTCTTCGGTACCTAAAGCCTTCCTGGAATTCGACGATGCCGGGCGTATGAAGCCCTCGTCCTTCTATGATCGGTTGGTCGATGTGATGGAAGAACTGATGAAGTTCACGCTGCTGCTGCGCGATCGCCAGGACTATTTGGTTGACCGCTACTCCGAGCGCAAGGAGTCGGCGGAGGAGCTTTCCAAACGGGTCAACCTTCGGTCCATTTGAGGTATCGAAACCATTATTGTGTTTGTGACATTCCACCCGCGAAGCTGCTGAGCTCGATTGAGCCCAGCAGCCCGCCTGAAACTCACTCCACCGTCACAGACTTCGCCAAATTCCGCGGCTGGTCCACGTCGGTGCCCTTGAGCACCGCCACGTAGTACGACAGCAATTGCAGCGGGATGGTGTAGAGGATCGGCGACAGGATGTCGTGGATGTGCGGCATGTGTACCACATGGGTACCTTCGCCGTTGGTCATGCCAGCCTTCTCATCGGCGAAGACCACCAATTGGCCGCCACGGGCGCGTACTTCCTGCAGGTTCGACTTGAGCTTTTCCAGCAGCTCGTTGTTCGGCGCCACGGTGACCACCGGCATGTCGTTATCCACCAGGGCCAACGGGCCGTGCTTGAGTTCACCGGCCGGATACGCCTCGGCGTGAATATAGGAAATTTCCTTGAGCTTCAGGGCGCCTTCCATTGCCACCGGGAATTGCGCACCACGACCCAGGAACAAGGTGTGGTTCTTCTCGGCGAACAGCTCGGCGATTTTTTCCACGGTGCTGTCCATCGCCAAGGCTTCACCCAGGCGAGCCGGCAAGCGACGCAGTTCCTCGACAAGCTTGGCTTCGACGCCCTCGCCCAGCGTGCCGCGCACCTGGCCCAGGGACAGCGTCAGCAACAGCAGGCCCACCAACTGCGTGGTGAATGCCTTGGTCGACGCCACGCCGATTTCCCGACCGGCCTGGGTCAGCAGGGTCAGATCAGACTCGCGCACCAGCGAGCTGATGCCGACGTTGCAGATCGCCAGGCTGGCGAGGAAGCCCAACTCCTTGGCGTTGCGCAGGGCAGCCAGGGTATCCGCGGTTTCGCCAGACTGGGAAATGGTCACGAACAGGGTGTCGGGCTGCACGACAACTTTGCGATAGCGGAACTCGCTGGCGACTTCGACCTGGCAGGGGATACCGGCCAGCTCTTCGAGCCAGTAACGCGCGACCATGCCGGCGTGATAGCTGGTGCCGCAGGCGACAATCTGCACATTGCGCACTTTGGCGAACAGCTCGGCGGCTTGCGGACCGAAGGCCTGCACCAGCACTTGATCCTGGCTCAGACGGCCTTCGAGGGTGCGCTGCACCACGGCCGGTTGTTCATGGATTTCCTTGAGCATGTAATGCCGGAACTCGCCCTTGTCGGCGGCTTCTGCGCCGTCGCGGTATTGCACCACCTCGCGCTCGACTTCCTTGCCGTCAAGGTCCCAGATCTGCACGCTGTCGCGGCGGATCTCGGCGATATCGCCTTCTTCCAGGTACATGAAGCGATCGGTGACCTGGCGCAGCGCCAGTTGATCGGAAGCCAGGAAGTTCTCCCCCAGGCCCAGGCCGATCACCAACGGGCTGCCACTGCGGGCCGCCACGAGGCGATCCGGTTGTTTGGCGTTGATCACCGCCAGGCCATAAGCGCCATGGAGTTCCTTGACCGTGGCCTTGAGCGCTACGGTCAGGTCCACCAGGTCCTTGAGCTTGTGGGTGAGCAAATGGGCAATGACTTCGGTGTCGGTGTCCGAGGTGAACACATAGCCGAGTGCCTTGAGTTGTTCGCGCAAGGCCTCGTAGTTCTCGATGATGCCGTTGTGCACCACCGCCAGGTCGCCGGAGAAATGTGGGTGGGCGTTACGCTCGCACGGTGCGCCATGGGTGGCCCAGCGGGTATGGGCGATACCCAGGCGACCGATCAGCGGCTCAGCGTCCAGTGCCCGTTCCAACTCGCTGACTTTTCCCGGGCGCCGCACACGCTCAAGTTTTGCGTCTTGGGTGAATACCGCCACGCCGGCACTGTCGTAGCCGCGGTATTCAAGACGCTTGAGGCCTTCAAGCAGGATGGCCGTGATGTTGCGCTCAGCAACGGCGCCGACAATTCCACACATGTTATTTCTCCTGGCTGACAGGTGCGCAGATCAGATTGATGCCGCGGGCCTGAATCTGGTCGCGTGCCTCCACGGGCAGGCGATCATCGGTAATGAGGGTATGGACGCTGCTCCACGGCAGTTCCAGGTTGGGTATCTTGCGACCGATCTTATCGGCCTCCACCATCACGATCACTTCGCGTGCAACCTCAGCCATCACACGGCTCAGGCCCAGCAGTTCGTTGAAAGTGGTGGTGCCGCGCGCCAGGTCGATGCCGTCGGCACCGATGAACAACTGGTCGAAGTCGTAGGAACGCAGCACTTGCTCGGCGACCTGGCCCTGGAAGGATTCCGAATGCGGGTCCCAGGTGCCACCGGTCATCAACAGCACCGGCTCGTGCTCCAGCTCGCTCAAGGCGCTGGCGACGTGCAGGGAATTGGTCATCACCACCAGTCCCGGCTGATTGCCGAGTTGAGGAATCATGGCCGCCGTGGTGCTGCCGCTGTCGATGATGATGCGCGCATGCTCGCGGATCCGCTTCACGGCGGCCCCGGCAATGGCGTGTTTGAACTTGGAGACACTCTGGGCGTTATCCGCCACCAGCTCCTGAGGCATTGGTACCGCGCCACCGTAACGACGCAACAGCAAGCCATTGGTCTCCAGGGCGGCGAGGTCCTTGCGAATCGTAACTTCGGAGGTTTCGAAGCGCTTGGCCAATTCGTCCACGCTGACCTCGCCCTGCTCTTGAAGCAGGACGAGGATATTGTGGCGACGTTGTGGTGTGTTGCGCTTGGACATTGCGGCCTAAGTTTCGATTCGAAAGATAACGTAAGCAATCAAAACCTATTGCAGCGATATCGTCAAGGCGCCAAGAGAAAAATTCAGAAATCGAATGTGGCAGTTCACTCGCGATAGCGGTGGTCAGTTAGAGCGTTCTATCTGACAAACCGGTATCGCGAGCAAGCTCGCTACCACCAAGGAGCGTGTGTGGATAACTTCAGGGCTTCTTGATCTTTACCGGACGCTTCCAGCCGTCGATGTTGCGCTGGCGGGCGCGTGCCACGGCCAATTGGCCGTTATCCACATTCTGGGTAACGGTCGAACCAGCAGCCGTGGTCGCCCCACTGGAGATATCCACAGGCGCCACCAGTGAGTTGTTGGAGCCAATGAAGACGTCTTCGCCCAGCACGGTTTTCCATTTGTTGGCGCCATCGTAGTTGCACGTAATGGTACCGGCGCCAATGTTGGTGCGGGCGCCGACTTCAGCGTCCCCCAAGTAGGTCAGGTGGCCCGCCTTCGCGCCCTCGCCCATGTGGGCATTCTTCAGTTCAACGAAGTTACCCACATGGGCACGGGCTTCCAGCACAGTGCCCGGGCGCAGGCGGGCAAACGGACCCGCGTCGGAGCCTTCCCCCATCACCGCGCCTTCGAGGTGACTGTTCGCCTTGATCACCACACCCTTGCGCAGGGTGCTGTCCTTGATCACGCAGTTCGGGCCGATGACCACGTCATCTTCAATGATGACCTTGCCTTCGAGGATGACATTGATATCGATGACCACGTCGCGCCCCACGCTGACTTCACCGCGTACGTCAAAACGAGCCGGATCGCGCAGGGTCACGCCTTGAGCCATCAGGCGGCGGGCGGCGCGCAATTGATAGTGGCGCTCCAGCTCGGCCAGTTGTCGGCGATCGTTGGCGCCCTGCACTTCCATGGCGTCCAGCGGCTGCTCGGTGGCGACGACCAGGCCATCGGCTACGGCCATGGCGATCACGTCGGTCAGGTAGTACTCGCCCTGGGCATTGTTGTTCGACAGACGACTCATCCAGTCGCCCAGGCGCTCGGCCGGCACGGCAAGAATCCCGGTGTTGCCCTCGGTAATCGCGCGCTGGGCTTCGTTGGCGTCTTTTTGCTCGACGATCGCTATCACCTGACCGTCGGCATTGCGCACAATGCGGCCATAGCCGGTCGGATCATCCAGCTCGACGGTCAACAGGCCCAGTTGTTGTGGCGCGACGTGCTTGAGCAGACGTTGCAACGTGTCGACTTCAATCAGCGGCACATCGCCGTAGAGAATCAACACCGTATCGGCAGTAATGAATGGCACAGCCTGAGCCACGGCGTGGCCGGTACCCAGTTGTTTGTCCTGCAAGACGAAATTCAGGTCATCCGCCGCCAGGCGCTCACGCACCGCGTCGGCACCGTGACCGATCACCACATGGATGCGCTGTGGATCAAGTTGTCGGGCGCTGTGGATAACATGGCCCAACATGGAATTGCCGGCGACCGGGTGCAAGACCTTGGGCAGCGCCGAACGCATGCGGGTGCCTTGACCGGCCGCGAGAATAACGATTTCGAGAGACATGACTGGCTACCAATCCTGGGTGGTCAGCGGCTGCGACCAGATGTTGAGTGTCGGGAAAAGAAAAAAGGGTAGCCGAGGCTACCCTTTTTAATCAATCGCACAGAAAGCTGACGGCTTAGCCGCCGAACTTCTTGCGGATCTGCTGGACGGTACGCAGCTGGGCTGCGGCCTCGGCCAGACGTGCAGCAGCAGAACCGTAGTCGAAGTCTGCGCCTTTTTCGTTCAGGGCCTTCTCGGCAGCCTTGACGGCTTCCTGAGCGGAGGCTTCGTCCAGGTCGGCAGCACGTTGCACGGTGTCGGCAAGGACCTTGACCATGTTCGGCTGAACCTCGAGGAAACCACCGGAGATGTAGAACACCTCCTTGTCCCCGCCCTGCTTGGTCAGAGTAATCGGACCTGGCTTCAAGCTGGTGATCAACGGTGCGTGACCCATGGTGATACCCAGATCACCCAGCTCACCGTGCGCAACCACAAACTCGACCAGACCGGAGAAGATTTCCCCTTCCGCACTGACGATATCGCAATGGACTGTCATAGCCATCTGATTGCCTCAACCTAAATTAGCGCCCGTTGCCGGGCGCCGGGATTACAGTTTCTTGGCTTTCTCGATCGCTTCTTCGATGCCGCCGACCATGTAGAACGCTTGTTCTGGCAGGTGGTCGTAGTCACCGTTGAGGATGCCTTTGAAGCCAGCAATGGTGTCTTTCAGGGAAACGTATTTACCCGATGCACCGGTGAAGACTTCAGCCACGAAGAACGGTTGCGACAAGAAGCGCTGGATCTTACGAGCGCGGGATACCAACTGCTTGTCGGTTTCCGACAGTTCATCCATACCCAGGATCGCGATGATGTCCTTCAGCTCTTTGTAACGCTGCAGCACGTACTGAACGCCGCGAGCGGTGTCGTAGTGCTCCTGGCCGATCACGTTCGGGTCCAGCTGGCGCGAAGTCGAGTCCAGTGGGTCTACCGCTGGGTAGATACCCAGGGAAGCGATGTCACGGGACAGAACGACGGTGGCGTCCAAGTGGGCGAAGGTGGTCGCTGGCGACGGGTCGGTCAAGTCGTCCGCTGGTACGTATACCGCTTGGATCGAAGTGATCGAACCTTGCTTGGTCGAAGTGATGCGCTCTTGCAGCACGCCCATCTCTTCAGCCAGGGTCGGCTGGTAACCTACTGCCGAAGGCATACGGCCCAGCAATGCGGATACTTCGGTACCGGCCAGGGTGTAACGGTAGATGTTGTCGACGAACAGCAGAACGTCGTTACCTTCGTCACGGAACTTCTCGGCCATGGTCAGGCCGGTCAGGGCTACGCGCAGACGGTTTCCCGGCGGCTCGTTCATCTGGCCGTAGACCAGCGCCACTTTGTCCAGAACGTTGGAATCCTTCATCTCGTGGTAGAAGTCGTTACCCTCACGAGTACGCTCACCCACACCGGCGAACACGGAATAACCGCTGTGCTCGATGGCGATGTTACGGATCAGTTCCATCATGTTTACGGTCTTGCCCACACCGGCACCACCGAACAGACCGACTTTACCGCCCTTGGCGAACGGGCAGACCAGGTCGATAACCTTGATGCCTGTTTCCAGCAGCTCGTTGCCACCGGCCTGTTCAGCGAAGGATGGCGCAGGACGGTGAATGCCCCAACGCTCTTCGGTGTCGATCGGGCCAGCTTCGTCGATCGGGTTGCCCAGTACGTCCATGATCCGGCCGAGAGTCGCTTTACCGACCGGTACGGAGATGGCTGCGCCAGTGTTGTTGACGTCCAGACCGCGCTTCAAGCCTTCGGTGGAGCCCATCGCAATGGTACGAACCACGCCGTCGCCCAGCTGCTGCTGAACTTCCAGGGTGGTTTCGGCGCCTTGAACCTTCAAGGCGTCGTAGATGCTCGGTACGCTGTCGCGTGGGAATTCCACGTCGATAACGGCGCCGATGATTTGAACGATACGTCCGCTACTCATAGCTGGATCCTCTGAATATTTGAACCGTTAAACCGCGGCAGCGCCGCCGACGATTTCCGAGATCTCTTGGGTGATCGCAGCCTGACGCGCCTTGTTGTAGATCAGCTGCAAATCGCTGATCAAATCACCGGCGTTGTCGGTAGCGTTCTTCATCGCGATCATCCGCGCCGCTTGTTCAGCTGCGTTGTTCTCGACCACCGCCTGGTAGACCTGCGACTCCACGTAGCGGACCATCAAGCCGTCGAGCAGCTCCTTGGCATCCGGTTCGTAGAGATAGTCCCAGTGGTGCTTGAGTTCCTGTTCCGGGGTCGCCACCAGTGGAATCAACTGCTCCACGGTCGGCTGTTGCGTCATGGTGTTGATGAACTTGTTGGATACCACGGACAGGCGGTCGATCCGGCCTTCCAGGTAAGCATCCAGCATCACCTTGACGCTGCCGATCAAATCATTGATCGACGGTTCTTCACCCAGGTGGCTGATAGCAGCGACGACGTTACCGCCGAAGTTGCGGAAGAAAGCCGCACCCTTGCTACCGACCACGCACAGATCGATCTCGACGCCTTGTTCGCGGTTTACCGCCATGTCCTTGACCAGGGCCTTGAACAGGTTGGTGTTCAAGCCACCGCACAGACCACGGTCACTGCTCACCACAACGTAACCGACGCGCTTGATGGCGCGTTCGATCATGAACGGGTGACGGTATTCCGGGTTGGCGTTGGCCAGATGACCAATCACCTGGCGGATGCGCTCCGCATAAGGACGGCTAGCAGCCATGCGCATTTGTGCCTTGCGCATTTTGCTGACCGCCACTTTTTCCATGGCGCTGGTAATCTTTTGCGTGCTTTTGATGCTCGCAATCTTACTGCGAATCTCTTTTGCGCCTGCCATGTAACACCTATCAGGTTAGCAAGCGGGAGCCTTGCGGCTCCCGCTGCGGCTTACCAGGTTTGGGTGGCCTTGAACTTCTCGATGCCGGCTTTGAGGCCAGCGTCGATTTCGTCATTGAAGTCACCCTTCACGTTGATCTTGGCCATCAAATCGGCGTGATCGCGGTTGAAGAAAGCAATCAGCGCTTGTTCGAAGCTGCCGATCTTGGCGATTTCAATGTCAGTCAGGAACCCACGCTCAGCGGCATACAGCGACAGCGCCATGTCAGCGATCGACATCGGTGCGTATTGCTTCTGCTTCATCAGCTCGGTAACGCGCTGACCATGCTCAAGTTGCTTACGGGTCGCTTCGTCCAGGTCAGAAGCGAACTGGGCGAATGCCGCCAGTTCACGGTACTGAGCCAGGGCGGTACGGATACCACCGGACAGCTTCTTGATGATCTTGGTCTGAGCGGCACCACCCACACGGGATACCGAAACACCGGCGTTCACAGCAGGACGGATGCCCGAGTTGAACATGGCCGATTCCAGGAAGATCTGACCGTCGGTGATGGAAATCACGTTGGTCGGAACGAACGCGGAAACGTCGCCAGCCTGGGTTTCGATGATCGGCAGCGCGGTCAGGGAACCGGTCTTGCCAGTCACTGCGCCGTTGGTGAACTTCTCTACGTACTCTTCCGAAACGCGGGATGCGCGCTCCAGCAGACGGGAGTGGAGATAGAACACGTCGCCTGGGTAGGCTTCACGGCCTGGTGGACGGCGCAGCAGCAGGGAAATCTGGCGGTAGGCCACTGCTTGCTTGGACAGATCGTCATAAACGATCAGCGCGTCTTCACCGCGGTCGCGGAAGTATTCGCCCATGGTGCAACCGGAGTACGGTGCCAGGAACTGAAGGGCAGCCGATTCGGAGGCGCTGGCGGCAACGATGATAGTGTTGGCCAGTGCACCGTTTTCTTCCAGTTTGCGAACCACGTTGGCGATGGTCGATTGCTTCTGACCGATTGCTACGTAGACGCAGAAGATGCCGCTGTTTTTCTGGTTGATGATCGCGTCGATCGCCAGAGCGGTCTTACCGATCTGACGGTCACCGATGATCAGCTCACGCTGGCCACGGCCGACAGGAATCATGGCATCGACAGCCTTGTAGCCAGTCTGTACAGGCTGGTCTACCGACTTACGCCAGATCACGCCAGGAGCAACTTTCTCGACCGCGTCGGTCTCGGTGTTGTTCAGCGGACCTTTGCCGTCGACAGGGTTACCCAGTGCGTCGACAACGCGACCCAGCAGTTCCTTACCGACAGGAACCTCGAGGATGCGGCCGGTGCACTTGGCGCTCATGCCTTCAGCCAGAGTCGTGTACGCGCCCAGTACCACGGCACCTACAGAGTCTTGCTCCAGGTTGAGGGCCATACCGTAGACGCCGCCCGGAAACTCGATCATCTCGCCGTACATGACGTCGGCCAGACCGTGAATCCGCACGATGCCGTCAGATACGCTGACGACAGTGCCTTCGTTACGGGCTTGGGAGGTCACATCGAGCTTTTCGATGCGGCCCTTGATAATTTCACTTATTTCGGAAGGATTGAGTTGCTGCATTGCTCTGCTGCCCCTTCAAACTCAAGATTTCAATGCTTCGGCAAGTTTCGCGATTTTGCCGCGAATCGAGCCATCGATAACCAGGTCGCCGGCGCGGATTACAACGCCCCCTATCAGGGACTTGTCTTCCTCGACTTGCAGGCGCACTTCCCGGTTGAGTCGTGCACTGAGAACCTTGGCGAGTTTGTCTTGCTGTTCTTGGTTCAATGCAAAAGCACTGGTCACTTCCACGTCTACCGACTTCTCCTGCTCGGCCTTGTACAGGTCGAACAGTGCGGCGATCTCCGGCAGAAGCGGGAGACGGTCGTTTTCGGCAACGACGTGGATGAAATTCTGTGCCTTGGCATCGAACTTGTCGCCGCACACGTCAATGAACGTGGCGGCCTTTTCTGCGCTCGTCAGTCGCGGGGCCTTGAGCACGCGCTGCATGGTGTCGTCTTGCGACACCGCTGCTGCCAGGCCGAGCATGGCTGACCAATTGGCCAGTTGCTGGTGGGCCTGAGCGTGCTCGAAGGCCGCCTTAGCGTAAGGTCGGGCCAACGTGGTCAGTTCTGCCATGATCGCCCTCGCTTAGATTTCAGCAGCCAGTTGGTTTACCAGCTCTGCGTGCGCGTTTTGATCGATTGTGGCACCCAGGATCTTCGAAGCACCGCCAACGGCCAGGCTACCCACTTGGGCGCGCAGCGCGTCTTTGACACTGTTGAGTTCCTGTTCGATCTCGGCTTGAGCCTGAGCCTTCACACGGTCAGCTTCGACGCGAGCCTGTTCACGGGCTTCGTCGACAATCTGCGTACCGCGCTTCTTGGCTTGCTCGATGATTTCAGCTGCCTGAGCTTTCGCTTCGCGCAGTTGCTGACCCACTTTCTCATGGGCCAACTCCAGGTCGCGAGCTGCTCGGCTGGCAGCGTCCAGACCATCAGCGATCTTCTTTTGACGTTCGTGCAATGCCGCAATGACCGGAGGCCATACGAACTTCATGCAGAACAGTACAAAAATCAGGAACGCAACGGACTGGCCAATCAGGGTCGCATTAATGTTCACGCCAACACCTCGCAGTTACGTTGTCCATCACACCAAATTACCCGGAAAATCCGAGTAATCAGCCAGCGATCTGACCAACGAACGGGTTCGCAAAGGTGAAGAACAGCGCGATACCAACACCGATCATGGTTACGGCGTCGAGCAGACCGGCAACGATGAACATTTTGACTTGCAGCATTGGAACCATTTCTGGCTGACGCGCAGCGCCTTCCAGGAACTTGCCGCCCAACAGGCCGAAACCAATTGCGGTACCCAGTGCGCCCAGGCCGATCAACAGTGCAACAGCGATAGCGGTTAGACCAACTACAGTTTCCATCTTTCCTCCCGACTTTTACGTCGTATGGTTTAGGTTTTTTAGATTAAAGCGGTAAAACAAATCGTTTCATCGAGCCCGTTCGGGCCCCTTCCCGTTTGACCGGGAAGGACATCAGACTAGTCGAGACTGGCCTTAATGGTTTTCTTCGTGCGCCATCGACAGGTAGACGATGGTCAGCATCATGAAGATGAACGCCTGCAAGGTGATGATCAGGATGTGGAACACAGCCCACGCCCATTGCAGCACCACGCCCAGGCCGCTGAGCCAGAGCAGGCCGCTGCCGAACATCACAGCGATCAGGATGAACACCAGCTCGCCGGCATACATGTTGCCGAACAGACGCAGGGCCAGAGAGATTGGCTTGGCGATCAGGGTCACGAATTCCAGGAGGAAGTTCACCGGAATCAGCAGGGCCTGAACAAGGATGTTCTTGCTGCCGAACGGGTGAAGGGTCAGTTCGCCGATGAAGCCGCCGATGCCCTTGACCTTGATGCTGTAGAAAATGATCAGTGCGAAAACCGAGAACGCCATGCCCAGGGTCGCGTTCGGGTCGGTGGTCGACACGGCGCGGAACGGGATATGGGCATCGCCGGAGATCAGGATGGCCAGCTGAGGAATCCAGTCGACCGGTACCAGGTCGATGGCGTTCATCAGGAACACCCAGACGAAGATGGTCAGTGCCAGCGGTGCGATCACCGGGCTACGGCCATGGAAGCTGTCTTTCACGCTGCCATCGACGAATTCGACCAATACTTCAACGAAGTTCTGCAGTGCACCTGGCTGACCGGAAGTCGCTTTTTTCGCCGCCATGCGGAAAAGGAAAACGAAGATCAGACCCAACGCGACCGACCAGCCGAGGGTATCGACGTGGAAAGCCCAGAAGCCCATTTCCTTGGCTTCTGCTGCGGTGTGAGCAAAGCCCCAGCTGCCGTTAGGTAGCTGCCCGAAGGTCAGGTTCTGCAAGTGGTGCTGGATATAGCCCGAAGCGGTTGTTTCTGCCATGGTTGCCTCAAACGCCCTAAGGTCTCGAAAGTCTTGTTCTCATTAGCAGGGGAGCGAACCAACTGACCATCTGGGTCAGCAGGAACACGCCGAATACAGCCAGCGGCGCCAGTGGCTTCACACCTGCGAACGTCAGCGCAAACAGCACTGCCGTCAAAATCAGTTTCCCCGCCTCGCCGGCATAAAAAGACCGGACGATAGCCTGGGCTGCTCGGGCGCCGGAAAACCGAAATGCCCTGTGAGCGAAGTAAATATTGGGAAGCAAGGCTATCAGGCCTCCGCAAAGACCCGAGTATCCGGCGACGACTCCCTTCCATTGCCAAAGCGCCAACGCGGCGATCAATACAACGACGAACTGGGCCATCAACACCGGGAAAACTGCCAGACGATGGAACGGCAAGCGGTTTGGCGTGCGTGTTTCCATCGCTTTTGCTCTCCAATGGTCGGCTGCCTGAATTCAACAACTTGGCATAATTTGTGCCGACAAAATGCGCGCAGAGTATAGGGGCGGTTCTGCCCCTATTCAACCTTCAGGTAGTGATTTCCGACTGCGCGCTACAAGGGCAATTGTTTCAGCGAATGTGCGCAAGAACACCTTGCAGCTCATCGAGGGAGTTATAACCGATCACCAGCTGACCCTTGCCCTTCTTTCCATGGCGAATCTGCACGGCAGAGCCCAGGCGCTCGGCCAGGCGCTGCTCAAGACGAGCGATATCCGGATCGGGTTTTGGTGCTTCGACAGGCGCAGGTTTACCGCTCAGCCATTGACGAACCAGTGCCTCGGTTTGGCGCACGGTCAGGCCGCGTGCGACAACATGTCGCGCCCCTTCAACCTGTTGATTCTCCGGCAAACCGAGCAATGCCCGGGCATGTCCCATTTCCAGGTCGCCGTGGGACAACATGGTCTTGATGACCTCTGGCAACGCGATCAACCGCAGCAGGTTCGCCACTGTCACGCGAGACTTGCCCACCGCTTCGGCGACTTGTTGCTGGGTCAGCTGGAATTCCTGCTGCAAGCGCTGCAGGGCCACGGCTTCTTCGATAGGGTTGAGGTCTTCGCGCTGGATGTTCTCGATCAGCGCCATGGCGATTGCAGTCTCGTCCGGCACATCGCGGACCATCGCCGGAATGGTTTCCTGTCCGGCCTGCTGGCTGGCGCGCCAGCGGCGTTCGCCAGCGATGATCTCGAAACGCCCATCGGCAATCGGCCGCACCACGATCGGTTGCATCACCCCCTGCGTCTTGATCGACTGGGCCAGTTCCTCCAGCGCCTGCGGATCCATGTCCCGGCGCGGCTGGTATTTGCCACGCTGGATCAGGTCCAGGGGCAAATGCTGCAATTCACGGTGATCGGCCTGCACGGCCTGCTCTTCCAGCGAACTGACAGTCGGACCGCTGAGCAGCGCATCCAGTCCACGTCCGAGACCTCGTTTCTTGACGGCCATGGGGCTTCCTTAAGTTGGCTGGGCTGCAGCGATGCGTGGTTGACGACGTTGGCGGCGAACCATCTCGCCTGCCAGCGCCAGGTAAGCCAGCGCGCCGCGCGATTGTTTATCGTACGCCAGGGCCGGCATGCCGTAGCTCGGCGCTTCGGCCAGACGGATGTTGCGCGGGATGACCGTATCGTAGAGCTGCTCGCCGAAATGCTCCTTGAGCTGGGCAGAAACATCGTTCATCAGGCTCAGGCGCGGGTCGTACATGGTCCGCAACAGTCCCTCGACCTTCAGGTCCGGGTTCAGCAATTCAGCGATACGCTTGATGTTATCCACAAGGTCGCTCAACCCTTCAAGGGCAAAGTACTCGCACTGCATGGGGATAATCACCCCATCGGCGGCCACCAAGGCGTTGAGGGTCAACATCGACAGCGACGGTGGGCAGTCGATCAGGATGTAGTCGTAATTCTCGCGGACCGGCGCCAGCGCGCTGCGCAGGCGGCTTTCCTTCATCTGCATTTCCAACAGCACCACTTCGGCCGCCGTCAGGTCGCGGTTGGCCGGCAGCAGTTGATAACCGCCATGTTCGGAGAAGTGCATGGCCTGGCCCAGATCGCATTCGCCGATCAAGACGTCGTAGATGGAGTTTTCCAAGCCATGTTTATCCACACCGCTACCCATGGTGGCGTTGCCCTGTGGATCGAGGTCGATCAACAGCACCCGGCGCTTGGTGGCGACCAGGGATGCTGCGAGGTTGATGCAGGTGGTGGTCTTGCCCACACCACCTTTCTGGTTCGCTATTGCGAATACCTTAGCCATTCTTGCGTGTGTTCCCAATCATGCCGTGCGGCGCAGTATCAGCAGATGGCGTTGGCCTTGGCAACCGGGTACGGCCAAGGCGTGTTCGCTATCGAGGTGGAAGTCTGCCGGCAATGCTACCAGCTCATCGGCCGGATGAACGCCCTTCATTGCCAGCCAGCGCGTATTGGCGTCGCCAAGGTGGCGCGTCCAGTTGCTGAAGTTCTCCATGCTGCTGAAAGCCCTTGAGATGATTCCGTTGAAAGGCTTTTCAGGCTGGAAAGCTTCGACGCGGCTGTGGATAACCTGGAGGTTATCCAGTTTGAGTTCGAGTTTGACCTGGGTCAGGAAGCGGGTTTTCTTGCCGTTGCTGTCCAGGCAGGTCACTTGAGAATCCGGAAACAGGATTGCCAGCGGGATGCCCGGCATGCCACCGCCACTGCCAACGTCCAGCCACCGACCGTTCTCGACGAAGGACATCACACTCAGACTGTCGAGCAGATGCCGCGAAACCATCTCGTCGGGATCGCGTACCGCGGTCAGGTTGTAGGCCTTGTTCCACTTGATCAACAGCGCCAGATAGCCCAGCAGTTGCGCATGCTGGGCTTCGCTCAGGCTCACGCCGAGCTGGCGGGCACCTGTGGATAACTCTTCAGCGTGTTGCGAGGTGACCATCGAACTCAAGCGCTCTGCTCCAACTGGCGGCCCGCGCCGCGTTTTTTCAAATGAATCATCAACAGTGAAATGGCCGCCGGCGTGACGCCGGGAATGCGCGAGGCCTGGCCCAGGGTCTCTGGCCGCGTCGCACCGAGTTTGCTCTGGATCTCTTTCGACAATCCGGAGATGCCGGTGTAATCGATATCCACAGGCAATTTGGTGTCTTCGCTGGCGCGCAAGCGAGCGATTTCATCCTGCTGGCGGTCGATGTAACCGGCGTATTTGGTCTTGATTTCGACCTGTTCGGCGACTTGCGGATCCTCCGCACCTTGACCGGTCACTTCCACCAGCCCGGCGTAATCGATTTCCGGACGGCTCAACAAGTTGAGCAGGTTGTATTCGTGGGTCAACGGCGTACCGAACCGAGCTGCAATCGCATCGCCCTGTTCGGTGCCCGGGCGAACCCAGGTACTTTTCAGGCGCTGCTCTTCCAGCTCGATACTTTCGCGCTTCTTGCAGAACGCGGCCCAACGCACGTCATCCACCAAGCCCAGTTCACGCCCTTTTTCAGTCAGACGCAGATCGGCGTTGTCTTCACGCAGGATCAGGCGATATTCGGCGCGGGAGGTGAACATCCGATACGGTTCCTGAGTACCCAGGGTAATCAGGTCGTCCACCAGAACACCGATGTACGCCTCATCACGGCGCGGGCACCAGGCTTCCTTACCCTTGGCGAGCAGTGCGGCGTTGGCTCCGGCGAGCAAACCCTGGGCACCCGCTTCTTCGTAGCCGGTGGTGCCGTTGATCTGTCCGGCGAAGAACAGCCCGCCGATAACTTTGGTTTCCAGGCTGTACTTCAGATCGCGCGGATCGAAGTAGTCGTACTCGATCGCATAACCCGGACGCACGATGTGCGCGTTCTCCATGCCACGGATCGATTGCACGATCTGCAATTGCACGTCGAACGGCAGACTTGTGGATATCCCGTTCGGATACAGCTCATGGGTGGTCAAACCTTCCGGTTCGATGAACACCTGATGGCTTTCCTTGTCGGCAAAACGATGGATCTTGTCTTCGATCGACGGGCAATAGCGGGGGCCGACACCTTCGATTTCACCAGCAGCGGAATACATCGGCGAACGATCGAGGTTCGCCGCGATGATTTCGTGGGTGCGAGCGTTGGTATGGGTGATCCAGCAACTGACCTGCCGTGGATGCTGTTCCTTGTTGCCCATGAACGACATCACCGGGATCGGAGTATCGCCAGGTTGCTCGGTCATCACCGAAAAATCCACCGACTTGCCGTCGATACGCGGTGGTGTACCGGTTTTCAACCGACCAACACGCAGCGGCAGTTCACGCAGGCGCTGGGCCAGGGCGATCGATGGAGGATCACCAGCGCGACCGCCGGAAAAATTCTGCAAACCGATGTGGATAAGTCCCCCGAGGAAGGTCCCGGTGGTCAACACCACGGAATCGGCGAAGAAACGCAGACCCATTTGCGTGACGACACCGCGTACTTGGTCCTGCTCGACGATCAGGTCATCGGCTGCTTGTTGAAATATCCACAGGTTCGGCTGGTTTTCCAGGATTTCACGGACAGCGGCCTTGTACAGGACTCGATCGGCCTGGGCGCGGGTGGCGCGCACGGCTGGGCCCTTGCGGCTGTTCAACACGCGAAACTGAATGCCCCCTTTATCCGTGGCCATGGCCATCGCACCGCCAAGGGCGTCGATTTCCTTGACCAGGTGGCTCTTGCCGATGCCACCAATGGCGGGGTTGCAGCTCATGGCACCGAGGGTTTCCACGTTATGCGTCAGCAGCAGGGTTTTAGCGCCCATGCGTGCTGATGCAAGTGCTGCCTCGGTACCGGCATGACCGCCGCCGATGACGATCACTTCAAAACGGGAAGGGAAATCCACCACGCACCTCGTGCCTGCTTTATTCAGGTAATTCGGAAATAGATTCTGGCTTGGTTCCTGGGCGTTTTCGAACCAGGGTCGGCAAGTATAGGGACTTCCCTCTTCCTAAAGAACCCTCTGCACAAAATTTAACCAGCTGTGGAGAACTCGGGGTTAAAAAAATAAAAAAGAAAGAAATTTATAAAACCTTTGTTTTTATGTTTATTCTTAGTGACCGGCCTATCTGTGGATAACGTTCTGCATCCCTTGTTTTACAGCATGTACAGAGTTTCAAAACCCTGTGACCATGTACCCCGGAGCGCCTTGGATAACCGGTGTAAGCCTGTGGATTAATATGGTCGTTATCCACAGGTGCGGTTATATCCAGTTTTGAAGGGGCCTTATCAACCGACCTCAGTGGTAGTTATTCACAGGGCTTAATCCACAGAAAACAGCCGACAAGGGTCGCCGAAGCGTCCACAGGCCAGCCGCCATTAAGGGCAATCAGTTCAAAAAAAAGAGGAGGTAGTGGGTTTGTGTTGCGCTCGATAGGCTTTCGAGGACAAACCCGGCTGCAAAGACGTGATGTGGTTGCCGAGGAACGATAGGCCTGTGGCGAGGGAGCTTGCTCCCGCTGGGTCGCGAAGCGGCCCCAAAACCTGCCGAATGCGGAGTACCTGACACACCGCACCCGCCGGTTTACGACTGCGTCGCAGCCGAACGGGAGCAAGCTCCCTCGCCACGGGTTTGTCGACAGCCCCGGCGGGGTTATTTACCGATGCAGAAGCTGGAAAAGATCCGCCCCAACAGATCATCAGAGCTGAAGGCGCCGGTAATTTCCCCGAGGAACTGTTGAGCCTGGCGAAGATCTTCTGCCAGCAGTTCTCCTGCCCCCGCCAAGGTCAATTGTGCGCGGCCGTGCTCCAAGGCCGCGCTGGCGTGGCGCAGTGCTTCGAGGTGTCTGCGCCTGGCGCTGAAGCTGCTCTCCGAGGTCTGTTCATAACCCATGCAAGCCTTGAGATGGTCGCGCAGCAATTCCAGCCCCTCGCCCGCTGATTTCGCGCTTAGGCTGATGGTCACGTGGCCGTCGTCGCTGACTTCGAGGGCAATCGCCTCCCCGGTCAGGTCAGCCTTGTTACGAATCAGCGTGACTTTCGATGGATCCGGGCGAACTTGGAGGAACTCAGGCCACAAGGCAAAAGGATCGTCCGCTTCCGGCGCAGTCGCGTCCACCACCAGCAATACACGGTCGGCTTCACTGATGGCCTTCAGGGCACGTTCAACACCAATTTTTTCGACCTGGTCATCGGTGTCGCGCAATCCAGCGGTGTCCACCACGTGCAGAGGCATTCCATCGATGTGGATATGTTCGCGCAGGATGTCTCGGGTGGTGCCGGCAATCTCGGTGACGATCGCTGCTTCGCGACCGGCTAAGGCGTTAAGCAGACTGGATTTGCCGGCGTTCGGCCGACCGGCAATCACCACTGTCATCCCGTCACGGAGCAAGGCACCCTGCCCAGCTTCACGCAGGACTGTGGATAATTCATCGCGGACCTTATCGAGCATGCTCAGCACGTGGCCATCGGCGAGAAAGTCGATTTCCTCTTCGGGGAAATCGATTGCGGCCTCGACGTAGATGCGTAGGCCGATCAGTTGCTCGGTGAGGTTATGCACACGCTGTGAAAATGCCCCTTGCAACGAGCGCAACGCATTACGTGCCGCTTGCGCGGAGCTCGCTTCGATGAGATCGGCAATGGCCTCGGCCTGGGCCAGGTCGAGTTTGTCGTTGAGGAATGCTCGTTCGCTGAATTCCCCCGGCCGCGCCAGGCGACAGCCCAGCTCGAGGCAACGCTGGAGCAACATGTCCAGGACAACCGGGCCGCCGTGGCCCTGCAGCTCCAACACATCTTCACCGGTGAATGAGTTAGGCCCCGGGAAATACAAGGCCAGCCCTTCATCGAGCACTTGCCGCTGCGAATCGAAGAACGGGCCGTAATGGGCAAACCTCGGTCTGAGCTCACGACCGCTGATCGCGTTGGCCGCGACACTGGCCAACGGCCCCGAAATACGGACGATGCCGACACCGCCGCGACCTTGAGCGGTGGCAACGGCGGCGATGGTTTCACGCGGTGCGCTCATAAACCGGTATCCAGACAAAAATGGCAGATAGCAAAACGCCCCACTAGGGGGCGTTTTGTGTGGTTATCCACAGAGCAAGTTACGCCTCGGCTTTTTTCGTAGCCGCTTCGATCTTACGCGTGATGTACCACTGCTGGGTGATCGACAGCACGTTGTTCACAACCCAGTACAGCACAAGACCCGCCGGGAACCACAGGAAGAAGAAGGTGAAGATGATTGGCATCATTTTCATGACCTTCGCCTGCATCGGGTCCGGAGGTGTCGGGTTCAGCTGCTGCTGGATGAACATGGTGGCGCCCATGATGATCGGCAGGATGAAGAACGGATCCTTGATCGACAGGTCCGTAATCCACAGCATGAACGGAGCCTGGCGCATCTCCACGCTTTCCAGCAAGACCCAGTAAAGCGCGAGGAACACAGGCATTTGTACAAGAATCGGCAAGCAACCACCCAGCGGGTTGATCTTCTCCTTCTTGTACAACTCCATCATGGCCTGAGACATTTTCTGCCGGTCATCGCCATGTTGTTCTTTCAGGGCGGCCAGTTTCGGCGCCACTGCACGCATCCGTGCCATCGATTTGTAGCTGGCAGCCGACAGCGGGAAGAAGATCCCCTTGATCAGCATGGTCAGGAAGATGATCGACCAACCCCAGTTGCCGACGATGCTGTGGATATGTTGCAGCAGCCAGAAGATTGGCTGGGCAATGAACCAAAGGAAGCCATAGTCAACAGTCAATTCCAGACCTGGGGACAACTCTTTCAGCACGGCCTGGCTTTTTGGACCGGCATACAGAACGGCGCTCGTTTCGGCTTTTGCACCGGGCGCGGCAGTCAATGTCGGGCCGGTATAACCGATGATGAAGTTGCCTTTGCTGTCTTTACGCGTCTGGACGACGTTACTGTCGCCTTTTTGCGGGATCCACGCAGTTACAAAATAGTGCTGCAGCCAGGCAACCCAGCCACCTTGGACGGTTTCCTTGAGCTGAGCCTTGTCCATGTCCTTCATGGACACTTTTTTGTACGGCTCCGAACTTGTCCACAGGGCAGCGCCCAGGTAAGTCGCGGTGCCGGTGGCGGTGCTGGAGGATGGATCGTCGCTGGCATCACGCTTGAGTTGCGCGAACATCGCACCGGACCAAGGTTGGGCGCTCTGGTTGTCGATCAGATAAGAGACGGTTACGTCGTACATGCCACGTTTCACAGTGAAACGTTTGATGTAGTTGACGCCGTCCTTGCTGAACTTCAGGTCCACGACCAGTTGGTCCTGACCGTCAGCCAGTTGATAAGTCTTCTTCTCGGCAGAGTAGATCGGGCGACCGGCCGGGTTCGAATCCGGACCGTTGGTACCGATCAGGCCACTTTGGGCCAGATAGGTGCGCTCGTTACCGTTGTCGAACAACTGGAACGGAATTTCCGGATGATCCTGACGACGTGGGTACAGCGGCAGCTTCAGCTGCGCGACGTCACCACCTTGTGGGTCGATTGCCAGCTCGAGCACGTCCGTCTTGATCTGGATGAGATCTTTGCTTACGGCCACTGGGGCTTCGGCAGGAGCGCTGGTATCGCTTGCCGCGCGTGGGATGTCGTCATTGTTGGCAGCGTTGTTGCCAACTGGAGCATCCGGCAGGCTCGGTGCGGTATTGCTGGCTGCAACATTCTGAGTCGGCAGGGCAGCCTGGCCGTAGTCCTGGTTCCATTTAAGGACCATGACGTAGGACACGATTGCCAGGGCGACGATCAGGATCGTGCGTTTGATATCCATGATTACTCGGCCATCGAAGAAGAACGGGAGGTAGGGATAGGCGGAACCGGGTCATAACCGCCGGGATTCCACGGATGACAGCGACCTAAACGACGAAAGGTCAGCCAGCCACCGCGCAGAAGGCCATGATTTTCTATGGCTTCATACGCGTAGCAAGAACAACTGGGGTAGAAACGACAGTGGCTGGCCATCAGGGGACTAATGGCGTAGCGATAGAACTGGATCGGAACGAGTGCCAGCTTACGCATCGGTACTGTCTACCCCTACAGTTTCGGTGTTGGCTGCTGGTGCTGGCTTGTTACGGGCCAGACGTTTCCAGAGCTTGCCGAAATGCTGAATCAATTCGGGGTTTTCTACGTCACCCAAACCTTTGCGCGCAACGATCACAATGTCCCACCCCACCAGTGAATCCTGATTCAGGCGAAACGATTCGCGCATCAAACGCTTGAGGCGATTGCGCTGAACGGAGAGCTTAACGCTCTTTTTCCCGATAACCAGCCCAAGTCGGGGGTGATCGAGATCGTTACTGCGCGCAAGGAGCAGGAGATTTTTCCCCGGAACCTTGCCGGTAGGGGAGTCAAAGACTGCCTTGAAATGCCGGGGGGTAAGCAGACGCTTTTCCCGACTGAAGTCCTGACTCACCTCCAGTGCCGGATTATCAAACTGCCAGACGCGCACGACCTTTGGCGCGACGACGCGACAGGACGGCACGACCATTCTTGGTAGCCATGCGAGCACGGAAACCGTGGGTACGAGCGCGTTTGATAGTGCTTGGTTGGAAAGTACGTTTCATGTCGTGTTACCTGGTTCGTCCACAACGGGCCGGAATGGCCCCCGTTTTAAGAGACCGGGGATTCTAGAGAAAGCAAGCCTCTAGGTCAATTTCCAACCAGCGTTTCCTTTAAATAGATGACCAGCCGCTTTTCGGCGGTTTCGTCACACAACGCTAGATATAGAAATAAAGAAGGAAAGTATTTAAAGCTTTTCTGTAAAGCTTATAAAAGCAACGCCGACGCCTAGCTGTGGATAACCGCTCCAAGGCCTTGTAATCCGCAATGTACAGAGAATGACAACTAGGCGGGAAAGCGGTGGCAAGCCTGTGCTGCGCTGTCGGATAAGCTGTGCGTGGAATGCCAGGTTATCCACAGGCCGGTTATCCACTGAGTTTCGTCCCCAGTTGTGCAACGGCCTCAGGCGCGGTTATCCACAGGGCTTATCCACCGACCGCCGGTCGCCTTTCGTTCGGGTTACGCATCGATAAATCATGGTCGATGAGCAAGCTGCGTGTGGATAAGTGCTCGTCTGCTCGCTACAATGGCCGCTTGTTTTTGCCTCACCGGCTTTCAACTTAGGGGATGTCCGTGTCAGTGGAACTTTGGCAGCAGTGCGTGGAGCTTTTGCGCGATGAGCTGCCTGCCCAACAATTCAACACTTGGATCCGTCCACTACAGGTCGAAGCCGAAGGCGACGAGTTGCGTGTCTATGCACCGAACCGTTTCGTCCTCGACTGGGTCAACGAAAAGTACCTGGGCCGGGTCATGGAACTGCTTGATGAGCATGGCAATGGCATGGCGCCTGCGTTGTCCTTATTAATAGGCAGCAAACGTAGCTCCGCCCCCCGCGCCGCGCCCAACGCGCCGCTGGCTGCTGCTGCATCACAGGCCCAGCAGGCCGCGCCGGTACCGGTCAACAACCATGCCGCCCCAGCGCCCGCGCCAGCCCCGAGCAAGCGCAATGCACAAAAAGTCGCCGAGGTCAGTGAAGAGCCTTCCCGGGACAGCTTCGACCCGATGGCCGGGGCGAGCTCCCAGCAGGCGCCGGTGCGTACCGAACAACGCACCGTCCAGGTCGAAGGCGCACTGAAGCACACCAGCTATCTGAACCGGACCTTTACCTTCGAGAATTTCGTTGAAGGTAAATCCAACCAATTGGCTCGCGCCGCGGCCTGGCAGGTGGCGGATAACCCCAAGCACGGCTACAACCCGCTCTTTCTTTATGGCGGCGTCGGCCTGGGTAAGACCCACTTGATGCATGCGGTGGGCAACCATCTATTAAAGAAGAACCCGAACGCCAAGGTTGTGTACCTGCATTCCGAGCGTTTCGTGGCCGATATGGTCAAGGCGTTGCAGCTCAATGCTATCAACGAGTTCAAGCGTTTCTACCGTTCGGTCGACGCCTTGCTGATCGACGACATTCAATTCTTCGCTCGCAAGGAACGTTCACAGGAAGAGTTCTTCCACACCTTCAACGCATTGCTTGAAGGCGGGCAGCAAGTCATTCTCACCAGCGACCGCTACCCGAAAGAGATCGAAGGCCTTGAGGAACGCCTCAAGTCGCGTTTCGGTTGGGGCCTGACGGTGGCCGTCGAGCCGCCTGAGCTGGAAACCCGGGTCGCGATCCTGATGAAGAAAGCCGATCAGGCCAAGGTCGAGCTTCCTCATGACGCCGCGTTCTTCATCGCCCAGCGTATTCGCTCGAACGTGCGTGAGCTTGAAGGTGCCCTCAAGCGGGTGATCGCCCATTCCCATTTCATGGGCCGCGATATCACCATCGAGCTGATCCGCGAGTCGTTAAAGGACCTGCTGGCGCTTCAGGACAAACTGGTGTCTGTGGATAACATTCAGCGTACCGTTGCTGAATATTACAAAATCAAGATTTCCGACCTGCTTTCGAAACGTCGTTCACGTTCGGTGGCTCGACCGCGACAGGTGGCCATGGCCTTGTCCAAGGAACTGACCAACCACAGCCTGCCGGAAATCGGCGACGTGTTTGGTGGACGCGATCACACCACGGTGCTGCACGCCTGCCGCAAGATCAACGAACTTAAGGAATCCGACGCGGACATCCGCGAGGACTACAAGAACCTGCTGCGTACATTGACCACTTGATGACCACCAGCGCAGCTTATTAAGGCAAGGGACTAGACCATGCATTTCACCATTCAACGCGAAGCCCTGTTGAAACCCCTGCAACTGGTCGCGGGCGTCGTCGAACGCCGCCAGACCTTGCCGGTACTTTCCAACGTGCTGCTGGTTGTCGAAGGCCAGCAATTGTCGCTGACCGGTACCGACCTGGAAGTCGAGCTGGTTGGTCGTGTCCAACTCGAAGAGCCGGCCGATCCGGGCTCCATCACCGTGCCTGCGCGTAAGCTGATGGATATTTGCAAGAGCCTGCCAAACGATGCGCTGATCGATATCAAGGTTGATGAGCAAAAGCTCGTCGTCAAGGCTGGTCGCAGCCGTTTCACTTTGTCGACCCTGCCGGCCAACGATTTCCCGACGGTCGAGGAAGGCCCGGGATCGCTGACTTGCAGCCTGGAGCAGAGCAAGCTGCGCCGCCTGATCGAGCGCACCAGTTTCGCCATGGCCCAGCAGGATGTGCGTTATTACCTCAACGGCATGCTGTTGGAAGTGTCTGCCGGGATCATCCGCGCCGTGGCTACCGACGGTCATCGCTTGGCGATGTGCTCGATGCAGGCTGATATCGGTCAGCCGGATCGCCATCAGGTAATCGTGCCGCGTAAGGGCATCCTGGAGCTGGCCCGTCTGCTGACCGAGCCGGACGGCAACGTCAGCATCGTGTTGGGTCAGCACCACATCCGCGCCACGACTGGCGAGTTCACTTTCACGTCGAAACTGGTGGACGGCAAGTTCCCCGATTACGAGCGTGTGCTGCCAAAAGGTGGTGACAAGCTGGTACTGGGCGATCGCCAAGCGCTGCGCGAAGCGTTCAGCCGTACCGCGATCCTCTCCAACGAAAAATACCGCGGCATTCGTTTGCAGTTGGCCAACGGGCAGCTGAAGATCCAGGCGAACAACCCCGAGCAGGAAGAAGCGGAAGAAGAAGTCGGCGTGGACTACAACGGCGGCTCCCTGGAAATCGGCTTCAACGTCAGCTATCTGCTGGACGTGCTGGGCGTGATGACCACCGAGCAAGTGCGTCTGATCTTGTCCGACTCCAACAGCAGTGCGCTGGTGCAGGAGTCTGATAACGACGATTCGGCTTACGTTGTCATGCCGATGCGTCTGTAATCAGAATCAGCTAGATGTCCTTAAGTCGCGTCTCGGTCACCGCGGTGCGCAATCTGCACCCGGTGACCTTCTCCCCTTCCCCCCGCATCAATATTCTTTACGGCGCCAACGGCAGCGGCAAGACCAGCGTGCTGGAAGCCGTGCACCTGCTTGGGCTTGCCCGTTCGTTTCGCAGCACCCGTCTGTTGCCGGTCATTCAGTACGACCAACTGGCGTGTACGGTGTTTGGCCAAGTGGAACTGGCGGAAGGCGGCCATAGTGCCCTGGGGATCTCGCGGGACCGGCAAGGCGAGTTCCAGATCCGTATTGATGGGCAGAACGCCCGCAGCGCGGCCCAACTGGCCGAGATCTTGCCGTTGCAGCTGATCAACCCGGACAGCTTCCGTTTGTTGGAAGGCGCCCCCAAGATCCGCCGACAGTTTCTGGACTGGGGCGTGTTCCACGTGGAACCGCGTTTCATGGCGACCTGGCAACGCTTGCAGAAGGCGCTGCGCCAGCGAAACTCTTGGCTGCGGCATGGTACACTTGACGCCGTTTCGCAAGCGGTTTGGGACAAGGAACTGTGCCAGGCCAGCGCTGAAATCGATGAATACCGCCGCGCTTACATCAAAGCCTTGAAACCGGTCTTCGAGCAGACCTTGAGCGAACTGGTTGAGCTTGAGGGCCTGACGCTCAGCTATTACCGAGGCTGGGATAAGGACCGGGAATTGAGTGCCGTGCTGGCTGGCTCGCTGCAGCGCGACCAGCAGATGGGTCACACCCAGGCTGGACCTCAACGCGCTGACCTGCGGCTTCGATTGGGCGCGCATAATGCCGCGGACATCTTGTCCCGGGGGCAACAGAAGTTGGTGGTGTGCGCCTTGCGTATCGCCCAAGGGCATCTGGTCAGCCAGGCCCGCCGCGGCCAGTGTATTTATCTGGTGGATGACCTGCCGTCCGAGCTGGACGAAGCCCACCGTCGGGCGTTATGCCGCTTGCTGGAAGACTTACGCTGCCAAGTGTTCATCACTTGTGTAGACCACGAATTATTGAGGGAAGGCTGGCAGACGGAAACGCCAGTCGCTCTGTTCCACGTGGAACAGGGCCGTATCACCCAGACCCACGACCATCGGGAGTGAAGGCATTGAGCGAAGAAAATACGTACGACTCAACGAGCATTAAAGTGCTGAAAGGCCTGGATGCCGTACGCAAACGTCCCGGTATGTACATTGGCGACACTGATGATGGTAGCGGCCTGCACCACATGGTGTTCGAGGTGGTCGACAACTCCATCGACGAAGCCCTCGCCGGCCATTGCGACGACATCAGCATCATCATCCACCCGGATGAGTCCATCACCGTTCGTGACAACGGCCGTGGCATCCCGGTGGACGTACACAAAGAGGAAGGTGTTTCCGCTGCCGAGGTCATCATGACCGTCCTCCACGCAGGCGGGAAATTCGACGATAACTCCTACAAGGTTTCCGGCGGGTTGCACGGCGTAGGTGTTTCGGTGGTGAACGCACTGTCCGAAGAACTGGTGCTGACCGTTCGCCGCAGCGGCAAGATCTGGGAACAGACTTATGTCCATGGCGTGCCCCAGGCACCGATGGCGATCGTTGGCGACAGCGAGACCACGGGCACCCAGATCCACTTCAAGGCTTCCAGCGAAACCTTCAAGAACATCCATTTCAGCTGGGACATCCTGGCCAAGCGGATTCGTGAACTGTCCTTCCTCAACTCCGGTGTCGGCATCGTCCTCAAGGACGAGCGCAGCGGCAAGGAAGAGCTGTTCAAGTATGAAGGCGGCCTGCGTGCGTTCGTTGAATACCTGAACACCAACAAGACTGCGGTCAACCAGGTGTTCCACTTCAATGTGCAGCGCGACGACGGCATCGGTGTGGAAATCGCCCTGCAGTGGAACGACAGCTTCAACGAGAACCTGTTGTGTTTCACCAACAATATCCCGCAGCGCGACGGCGGAACCCACCTGGTGGGCTTCCGTTCGGCGCTCACGCGTAACTTGAACAACTACATCGAACAGGAAGGCCTGGCGAAGAAGCATAAGGTCGCCACTACCGGTGACGATGCCCGTGAAGGCTTGACCGCGATCATTTCGGTCAAGGTGCCCGATCCGAAATTCAGCTCCCAGACGAAGGACAAGCTGGTGTCTTCCGAAGTGAAGACTGCGGTCGAACAGGAAATGGGGAAATACTTCTCTGACTTCCTGCTGGAGAACCCCAACGAAGCCAAGCTGGTGGTCGGCAAGATGATCGACGCCGCCCGCGCCCGTGAAGCGGCGCGCAAGGCTCGTGAGATGACTCGCCGCAAAGGCGCGCTGGACATCGCGGGCCTGCCGGGCAAACTGGCGGACTGCCAGGAAAAGGACCCTGCCCTGTCCGAGCTGTACCTCGTGGAAGGTGACTCTGCTGGTGGTTCCGCCAAGCAGGGTCGTAACCGTCGCACCCAGGCCATCCTGCCGTTGAAAGGCAAGATCCTCAACGTCGAGAAAGCGCGCTTCGACAAGATGATTTCCTCCCAGGAAGTCGGCACGCTTATCACCGCGCTGGGCTGTGGCATCGGCCGTGAAGAGTACAACATCGACAAGCTGCGCTATCACAACATCATCATCATGACCGACGCTGACGTTGACGGTTCGCACATCCGCACCCTGCTGCTGACGTTCTTCTTCCGTCAGTTGCCGGAGCTGATCGAGCGCGGCTACATCTATATCGCCCAACCACCGTTGTACAAGGTCAAGAAAGGCAAGCAAGAGCAATACATCAAAGACGACGACGCCATGGAAGAGTACATGACGCAGTCGGCCCTGGAAGACGCGAGCCTGCACCTGAACGAAGATGCGCCGGGCATTTCCGGTGAAGCCCTTGAGCGCCTGGTGAATGACTTCCGCCTGGTAATGAAGACCCTCAAGCGTCTGTCGCGTCTGTATCCGCAGGAACTGACCGAGCACTTCATCTACCTGCCGGCCGTAAGCCTGGAGCAACTGTCCGATCACGCTGCCATGCAGGATTGGCTGGCCCAGTATGAAGTCCGCCTGCGTACCGTGGAAAAATCCGGCCTGGTCTACAAGGCCAGCCTGCGTGAAGACCGTGAACGCAACGTATGGCTGCCTGAAGTCGAACTGATTTCCCACGGCCTGTCGAACTACGTCACCTTCAACCGCGACTTCTTCAGCAGCAACGACTACAAGACGGTCGTCTCTCTCGGCGCTCAGTTGAGCACGCTGCTAGACGAAGGGGCTTACATCCAGCGCGGTGAGCGCAAGAAGTCCGTGACTGAGTTCAAAGAAGCCCTTGAATGGCTGATGGCTGAAAGCACCAAGCGCCACACCATCCAGCGATACAAAGGGCTGGGCGAGATGAACCCGGACCAACTGTGGGAAACCACCATGGACCCGGGCTCGCGTCGCATGCTGAAAGTCACCATCGAAGACGCCATTGGCGCGGACCAGATCTTCAATACCCTGATGGGGGATGCGGTCGAGCCACGTCGTGACTTCATCGAGAGCAACGCATTGGCGGTATCCAACCTGGATTTCTGATCCGGGTTGTCACTGCCCCAACGAAGAAGGCCAACGCGTATGCGTTGGCCTTTTTTTTTTACGCTAACTCGCTTCGCAAGCCTCGCTGCCCGCCGCCACGCTCTCCAGACGATATCCATATCCATAGATAGTCAGCAACTGCCAGCCCCGATCCGCCGTCAGCCCTAGTTTGTTGCGCAAGCGGTAGATGTGGGTGTCGAGCGGACGGGACGAGGTCATTTCCTCGTGGGTCCAGAAGCGTTCATAAAAATACTCCCGGGACAGTGGCCGCCCGAGGTTGGCGAACAGGCAGCGAGCCAGGCGATATTCTCGTTCAGTCAGGCTGATGGGAATGCCAGCGCGGGTAACCGTGAGTTCCGCGTCGTCGAATTCGAGGTCGTTGAATACCAAGACATCACTGGTCGGTATGCGTTGCAGGTTATGACGGCGCAGTACTGCCGTAACCCGGGCCTTGAGTTCATTGGGACGGAATGGCTTGCTGACGTAGTCGTCGGCACCGGCATTAAGGGCTTGGACAATGTCGTGCTCGCCGTCACGGCTGGTGAGCATGATGGCAGCCGGTGGTGAGTCCATGTGCTCGCGTGTCCAGCGAAGCAAAGACAGTCCGCTGATATCCGGCAACTGCCAGTCGAGTATCAGCAGGTCGAATGTTTCGCGGCGCAATTGGCGCAACAGATCTTCGCTTCGTTCGAAACTATGCAGTGTCCAGGCTTGCTCGCCCCTTCCGGGGATCTGTTGCAGTGTCTGTTCCACCCGGCGTAGTTCGGCCGGTTCGTCATCCAGTATGGCGACACGCATGGGACGCGATTCCTTGATCTTGAAAATACTGACATCCACAGGGGCGATGAAGGCAACTCAGCAGCTGACTTGTTTCACTCTCCTGTCGCAGGCTGAGACAATACCGGCTAGTGGCGACGAGGGAAAGGCAGCCGCATGCCACGATCGAGTCCGCTATAGTCTCGGGCTTGACGCTGAACGTATGACGCGCCAAGCCATGATCAATACCCCCCAGTCCATGTTCCGTCAGGTTACTTATGAGCAACCCGCGTCGCCATGAAAGTCGTGAACCCACCCAAGTCCAACGGTTGTTTCGTCGTTGGGTTCGCGAATGGTTGTGGATAAGTCTTCTCCTGTTGCCAACGACCGCGTTGATATCGTATTGCGTGCATTCGGATCGCGATGGGACGGTCGCCGCCTTGTTATCAACATGTCTGGTGGGCTGCGTCCTGGGTTCGCTGCTGTTGCGCCCGCGCTTTGCCCTGGGAACGACAGTGGCAGGTATGGCAGCGGCCCTACTCGTAAGCCTGTTGCTGGACGCGCAGGGTAGGTCGTGGTCGCCGGCACCTAGCCTGCTGGGCATGCTCGGCGGTTATCTGATCTGGAACTGGCGGCGCTTGAGCGTGGTGCTGGCTTATTTTGGTTGGGAGTTGGCACGCCTGGATGCGGAGCCGAAGGTATTCCCGGAGCGTCGTCGCGCGTCCTATATCGGCAGTGATGGTCTACAAGGACAAGTCATGGCGTTGGAACAGGCCATGAATCGCACGCGGGACACGCGACGTTTTATTGCCGACGGCCTGGAGTATTTGCCGGTGGCGACGATGATCAGCGATCCGCAAGGCAACATACTGCTCGGCAATCGCAAGGCCCGTGAGTTGTTCGATCATGCCCTGGTGGGCGCGGATGTGCTGGAAGCACTGGCACGGCTGGGTTATCCCGCATTGGCGCACTCCCCTGCCCACCGATTGTCCACATTGCCGTTGGTTGAGTTTCGCGACATACGTGAACGCAGCCTGCGGCTGGAAAGAGCTGCGCTGCTGCCAGTTGATGGGGACGTCCCTATCGGTTGGCTGATGAGCCTGACGGACCTGAGCGCCGAGCGGGCGGCCGAAGAGCAGCGCAGTGTCATGCTCCGCTTCCTTTCCCATGACCTGCGCGCCCCCCACTCGGCCATCCTGGCGCTGCTCGATGTGCATCGGCATGACGCAGGGGCTGAAAATCCACTGTTCGACCAGATCGAGCGCCAGGTCCGTCGTGCCTTGGACCTGACTGACGGGTTCGTCCAATTGGCCAAGGCTGAATCAGACGCCTACCAGTTCCGGCCGACGCTGTTTGCAATGCTGGTCCTGGACGTCATCGACCAGGCATTACCCATCGCCCAGGCCAAGAACATCCATCTGCAATACCAACTGGATGATGACGAAGCGACAGTTAACGCCGATCAACCCCTGCTGACTCGCGCGCTCTTCAACTTGCTGGAAAACGCCATCAAATACAGCACGAGCGAAACCTGTATTTCACTGCATGTGCGATGTGCGGAGGGTTGGTTGACTTGCGATGTGGTTGACCAAGGCAAAGGCATCGATGCCGGGGAGCTGCCAGACCTGTTCATTCAGTATCGACGCTTTTCTTCAGCTCATGGCGTGGATGGCATTGGCCTGGGACTGTCCATGGTCAAGGCAGTCGTCGATCATCACGGCGGGGAGATTGAATGCCGTAGCGAAGTGGGGGAAGGGACAACCTTCAGCTTGCGATTTCCGCTGTTGAGCTAAAAATCGCAGCTTCGACGAACACCGAAGCTGCGTTTCAAGAGCGCTATAAAAACTTATGCACCTTTTCCGCTGTTTTATGTGCTTAAGAAATATGCTTTAAAAACAAGGCATTAGGAAATAAAAGCAACTAAATTCAGCGAAACGGTACACAGGTTATCCACAGTTCTCAGACAGCTAGCGTGTCCGGCGTTGCCGGTGCGGCGGGGGCTGATGGTAGCGAACCCAAATCCCTTTGCGTCTGTTCGTTCCAGGCCTGGACGCGGTCGTTGAGCTCAGCGATTGCCCGGGGGCCGCTGCCCTCTGCATACATCGGTGCGCCGATGACCACGGTGATGGTTCCAGGCGTTCTGATCCAGCCCGTCTTTGGCCAGAATTTTCCGGCATTGTGTGCAATCGGCAGCACCGGCAGGCCTGCATTTACAGCCAACGCCGAACCGCTGCGGGAGAACTTTCCGATCGTCCCATAGGGCACGCGGGTGCCTTCGGGAAAAATGAGGACCCAGACGTTGTCCTTCAGCAGCTCATCGCCTTTTTGCGCCACTTGCTTGAGCGCAACCTTGGGGTTGTCGCGATCAATCGCGATCGGGCGCAGCATCGCCATGGCCCAGCCGAAGAACGGTACGAACAGCAGCTCGCGCTTGAGGACCTGGCTCAATGGCTCGAAATAGGCCGAAAGAAAGAAGGTTTCCCAAGTGCTCTGATGGTTGGACTGGATGACGCAAGGCCGGTCGGGCACGTTCTCGGCACCCTTCACTTCGTAACGAATGCCCAGGAACACCTTGCTTAGCCAAAGTGCGCAGCGGCACCAGTAGACGTTGATGAAGCGGTAGCGCGTCCTGAACGACATGAACGGTGCGACAAAAAAACTCAGCGTGCACCACAACAAGGAACTGGTGCCCAGCAGCAGGTAAAAGAGGAAGCTTCTGATGGCCTGCAGTATCGACATAGCGGCGTTTACCATGCGGGCAATGCCCGCCGTTCAAGCGCTTCCCGAACAATCCTTGATCAGGTTGTCGGGGAGCCCTAGTTGTGGATAAGTTCAGCGGCAATCGCCGCCAGGTCGTCAAATATCAAGGTGCCCACCGGTAGGGTCTTGCCCAGAGTCTTCTCGCCTTTCCCGGTCTTTACTAAAACTGGCTGACAATCGACGGCCTTGGCCGCCTCCAGGTCACCGAGGCTGTCGCCAACGAACCATACGCCCGCCAGCGCAACGTCATAATGCGTGGCGATGGTTTTCAACATGCCGGGCTTGGGCTTGCGGCAATCGCAGCCCTCGTCCGGCCCGTGCGGACAATAAACGATCAGGCCGATTTCACCGCCCTGCTCGGCCACCAGCTCGCGCAAGCGCTCGTGCATGGCGTCCAGGACGGTTAGCTCGTAGTAACCGCGGGCAATGCCCGACTGGTTGGTGGCCACCGCCACCGTCCAGCCGGCCTTGCTCAACTGCGCAATGGCCTCGATGGAACCGGGGATCGGCAACCATTCCTCCACCGATTTGATGTAAGCATCGGAATCGTGATTGATCACGCCGTCCCGATCGAGAATCAGCAGTTTCAAGGCTTACCCCAGCAGCGAAATATCGGCAACACCAAGGAACAACCCGCGCAGACGCGCCAGCAGTGCATAGCGGTTGGCCCGTACGTTGGCGTCTTCAGCGTTGACCATTACCGCCTCAAAAAACGCATCCACCGGTTCGCGCAACGCTGCCAGGCGTGCCAGGGTTTCGCTGTACTGGCGCGCCGCCGCCATCGGTTGGACCGCCTGGTCTGCCTGCTGGATCGCCGAATACAGGGAAAACTCGTTGGCGTTGTCGAAGTACTTGGCCTCGACGGTGGCCGCGATATTGCCTTCGGCTTTGCCCAGCAGGTTCGATACACGCTTGTTCACCGCCGCCAGCGCAGCGGCTTCCGGCAGTTTGCGGAACGCCTGCACCGCCTGTACACGTTGGTCGAAATCCAGGGCGGAGCCCGGCTTCAGGGCGCGCACCGACAGGTAGGTCGCGACGTCGACGCCTTCGTCTTCATAACGCGCACGCAGGCGGTCGAAGATGAATTCAAGCACCGCATCGGCCAGGCCGGCAGCCTTGACCTTGCTGCCGAACGCATTCACGGCGAAGGCCACGGCGTCGTTCAGGTCCAGGTCCAGCTGCTTGTCGATCAGGATGCGCAACACGCCCAGCGCCGCGCGACGCAGTGCGTACGGGTCCTTGCTGCCAGTGGGCAGCATGCCGATACCGAAGATCCCGACCAGGGTGTCGAGCTTGTCGGCGATCGCCACGGCCGCACCGGTCAAGGTGGTTGGCAACTCAGCGCCGGCACCGCGCGGCATGTACTGCTCGTTCAGGGCCAGTGCCACGTCTTGCGGCTCGCCATCGTTAAGGGCGTAGTAATAACCGGCGATGCCCTGCATCTCCGGAAACTCACCAACCATCTCGGTGGACAGGTCGCACTTGGAAAGAATGCCGGCACGGGCCGCGCGCTGGGCGTCACCGCCGATGCGTGGGGCAATGAATGCCGCCAGCCTGGAGACACGCTCGGCCTTGTCGTAGACGCTGCCGAGCTTTTCCTGGAAAACCACGTTCTGCAAACGCTGGTTGAAGCTTTCCAGGGATTGTTTCTTGTCTTGCTTGAAGAAGAACTCAGCGTCTGTCAGGCGCGGGCGAACCACTTTCTCGTTACCGGCGATGATCTGCTGCGGGTCCTTGCTTTCGATGTTGGCCACGGTGATGAAGCGAGGCAGCAGCTTGCCCTCCGCGTCCAGCAGGCAGAAGTACTTCTGGTTGTCCTGCATGGTGGTGATCAGTGCTTCCTGCGGCACTTCAAGGAAGCGTTCCTCGAACGAGCACACCAGCGGCACCGGCCATTCCACCAGCGCGGTCACTTCGTCCAGCAGGTTGGCCGGCACGATTGCCGTGCCTTCCTGGCTGGTCGCCAGCTCTTCGGTGCGCTTGCTGATCAGCTCGCGGCGCTCGTTGGCGTCGGCCAGCACATAGGCGGCGCGCAGGTCGGCCAGGTAGTTGGCCGGCGACGTGATGCGTACGCTCTGAGGATGATGGAAACGGTGACCACGGGAATCGCGACCGGCCTTCTGCGCCAGGATCGTGCAATCGATGACCTCGTCGCCGAGCAGCATCACCAGCCATTGGGTCGGACGCACGAACTCTTCCTTGCGCGCGGCCCAGCGCATGCGCTTGGGAATCGGCAGGTCGTTCAGGGAATCTTCGACAATGGTCGGCAACAGGCTGGCGGTCGGCTTGCCCTTGATGCTCTGGCTGTAGCGCAGCTTCGGACCGCTCTGGTCGATCTCGCTCAGGTCCACGCCGCACTTCTTGGCGAAGCCCAGGGCGGCCTGGGTCGGGTTGCCATCGGCATCGAACGCGGCCTGGCGTGGCGGGCCGTCGAGGTTGATGCTGCGGTCCGGCTGCTGGGTTTCCAGGGCGGTGATCAGCACGGCCAGGCGGCGCGGCGCGGCATAGACGTGCTTGGTTTCGAAGTTCAGGCCAGCGGCTTGCAGGCCTTTTTCGATGCCGGCCAGGAACGCATCGGCCAGGGTGTTCAGGGCTTTGGGTGGCAATTCTTCGGTGCCCAGTTCAACCAGAAAATCTTGAGCACTCATTGTGCAGCCTCCAGCTTAGCCAACACTTCATCACGCAGGTCCGGGGTCGCCATCGGGAAGCCCAGCTTGGCACGGGCCAGCAGGTAGGCTTGCGCAACGGAACGCGCCAGGGTGCGTACACGCAGGATGTATTGCTGGCGCGCGGTCACGGAAATCGCCCGGCGCGCATCCAGCAGGTTGAAGGTATGGGATGCCTTCAACACCATTTCATAGCTCGGCAGCGGCAGCGGCTGGTCCAGTTCGATCAGGCGCTTGGCTTCGCTTTCGTAGAAATCGAACAGTTCGAACAGCTTGTCGACATTGGCGTGTTCGAAGTTATAGGTCGACTGCTCCACTTCGTTCTGGTGGAACACGTCGCCATAGGTCACTTTGCCGAACGGGCCGTCGGCCCACACCAGGTCATAGACCGAATCCACGCCCTGCAGGTACATGGCCAGGCGCTCGAGACCATAGGTGATCTCGCCGGTGACCGGGTAGCACTCGATACCGCCCGCCTGCTGGAAGTAGGTGAACTGGGTCACTTCCATGCCGTTGAGCCAGACTTCCCAGCCCAGGCCCCAGGCGCCCAGGGTTGGCGATTCCCAGTTGTCTTCGACGAAACGAATGTCGTGCACCAACGGGTCGAGGCCCACGTGCTTGAGGGAGCCCAGGTACAGTTCCTGGAAGTTCTCCGGGTTCGGCTTCAGGACCACCTGGAACTGGTAGTAATGCTGCAGGCGGTTCGGGTTTTCGCCGTAGCGGCCGTCAGTCGGGCGGCGGCTGGGCTGCACATAAGCGGCGTTCCAGGTTTCCGGGCCGATGGCACGCAGAAACGTGGCAGTGTGGAAAGTGCCGGCGCCTACTTCCATATCGTAGGGCTGAAGTACCACGCAACCTTGCTCGGCCCAGTATTGCTGGAGGGCGAGGATCAAGTCTTGGAAGGTACGCACGGCTGGCGTAGGCTGGCTCACGAAATTCACCTGTTTCTTGGGCTGCGATTTAAAGAGCGGGAGTATACCCGATTCGTTCGTGCGCACGCCCCCTGGAGCCTTATGCCACGCTGCTTTTGGTGTTCCGAAGATCCGTTGTACATGGCTTATCACGATCAAGAGTGGGGCACGCCGCTGCGCGATGCGCAGGGTCTGTTCGAGTTGCTTTTGCTCGAAGGGTTCCAGGCAGGGCTGTCCTGGATCACTGTTTTGCGCAAACGCGAGCGCTACCGGCAAGTGTTGTACGGCTTCGATGTGCAACGGGTGGCGCAGATGAGCGACGCGGAAATCGATGAACTGATGCTCGACCCCGGCATCATCCGCAACCGTCTCAAGCTCAAGGCTGCACGCTGTAATGCCCAGGCCTGGCTGGCCCTGGAAGACCCGGTGGCATTCTTTTGGTCGTTCGTGGACGGCAAACCCATTGTCAACCATTTCAAGGACCGCACCGAAGTGCCAGCCATCACGCCTGAGGCGTTGGCGATGAGCAAAGGCCTGAAAAAACTCGGGTTCACCTTTGTCGGGCCGACTATTTGCTATGCGCTGATGCAGGCCTCGGGCATGGTCATGGACCACACCCAAGACTGCGACCGCTACGCCGAGTTGGTAAACGGCGGTTAGAATAGCCAGCTCGCAACACGCCCCATACATTCAGGAGTGACCTGTGGATAAGTTGAAAGGCGCCTTGCTGGTCGGCGCTCTGCGGTTGTTTGCGTTGCTGCCCTGGCGAGCGGTGCAGGCGGTGGGCTCGGCCATCGGCTGGCTCATGTGGAAATTTCCCAACCGCTCCCGCGATGTGGTGCGGATCAACCTCGCCAAATGCTTTCCCGAGATGGACCCCGCCGAGCGCGAACGCCTGGTGGGCCAGAGCCTCAAGGACATCGGCAAGTCTCTGACCGAAAGCGCCTGCGCCTGGATCTGGCCGGCCCAGCGCTCCATCGAACTGGTGCGCGAAGTCGAAGGCCTGGAGGTGCTGAAAGAAGCCCTGGCCTCGGGCAAGGGCGTGGTTGGCATCACCAGCCATCTGGGCAACTGGGAAGTGCTCAACCACTTCTATTGCAGCCAGTGCAAACCGATCATTTTCTACCGTCCGCCCAAGCTCAAGGCGGTGGACGAATTGCTGCAGAAGCAACGCGTGCAACTGGGCAACAAGGTCGCGGCGTCCACCAAGGAAGGCATCCTCAGCGTCATCAAGGAAGTGCGCAAGGGCGGCCAGGTGGGGATCCCCGCCGATCCGGAGCCGTCCGAATCCGCCGGCATCTTCGTGCCCTTCTTCGCCACCCAGGCCCTGACCAGCAAGTTCGTGCCGAACATGCTCGCTGGCGGTAAAGCAGTGGGCGTGTTCCTTCATGCCCTGCGCCTGCCGGACGGCTCCGGCTACAAAGTCATCCTCGAAGCCGCCCCCGACGCAATGTACAGCACCGACACCGAAACCTCCTGCGCCGCCATGAGCCAAGTGGTGGAACGCTACGTACGCGCCTACCCGAGCCAGTACATGTGGAGCATGAAACGCTTCAAGAAACGCCCGCCGGGCGAGGCGCGGTGGTACTGACGACCTGTTGCTTGGGTGGTGAATGCACGATCGTGAACACCCAACAACCCCTGTGGGAGCCAGGCTTGCTCGCGACAGCGTCATGACATCCGCCGCATGACCCATTGACGCCACCCACCTGTGGCGAGGGAGCTTGCTCCCGCGGGGCTGCGTAGCAGCCCTACTCAGCTTCCTGGGTGACCGAAGTTCCGACTTTATCGGTCTGGAGGGTTACGAGCTGGCGGTATGGTCGGCTTCCTGACGGCTGACTGATCACGAGGAGGCGCAAAGCCTCAATCGTGTCCATGATTAAACGCCTGTGGTATCGGAAACGCTGGGATTGCAAAGCCATCTCTAGTCCATTGGATGACCGTCCAGCCAGAACGATCGCACTTTCTATGGTTCATCAATCAAGGAGTCCCCTCATGAACATCGACTTCACCGGACGTCACGTCCTGGTCACCGGTTCCACCAGCGGTATCGGTTTCGCGACCGCCAAAGGCTTCCTGGAAGCCGGCGCCCATGTGGTCATCAACGGTCGCAGCGAGAGCAGCGTGGAGGATGCGTTGCAGCGCCTGGGCAATCTTGCTTCCAGGGCGACAGGTTTTGTTGGCGATCTCAGCAACGAAGCTGGCTGCCAAGCGCTGATCGCCAGGCATCCGAGCTTCGATATCGTCATCAACAACCTGGGCATTTTCAAACAGGAGGACTTCTTCGAGACGCCGGACAGCGAATGGCAGCGTTTCTTCGAAACCAACGTGATGTCCGGTGTGCGTGTTTCCAGGGCTTACGCACAGGGTATGGTCGAGCGCGGTTGGGGACGGATCGTGTTTGTCTCGTCGGAGTCGGGCGTGAACATTCCCGCCGACATGATCCACTACGGCTTCACCAAGACCGCCCAGCTTTCAATTGCTCGCGGCCTGGCCAAACGCCTCGCCGGCACGGGCGTGACGGTGAACTCGGTGTTGCCTGGGCCGACACTGTCCGAAGGCGTTGCCCAAATGCTCCAGGCAGACGTCGAGCGCAGCGGGGAAAGCCTGGAAAAGGTCGCGGCAGACTTCGTCAACGAGCATCGCAGCACCTCGATCATCCAGCGCGCGGCGCGCGTCGAGGAAGTCGCCAACATGATCATCTACGCTAGCTCGGAACAGGCCTCGGCTACCACCGGCGCGGCGTTGCGTGTGGATGGTGGCGTGGTGGATAGCATCGTTTAGGCTGCTCTGACACATTGCAAAAATGCCGCTTTCTCGTGAGAGATAAGCGGCGTTTCTGTTTTGGAAGTACATAGGTGGATTCGACCGTTTTTTAACGATGAACGGGTAGTTCAGCCCACTCTGTTTTCGATCAGTCGATCCGAACCACCTTAGGCTACGCGATTTTCGATCAGCCGATCCGAGCCGCCTTCAGCGACCCGGCTTTCGATCAGCCGATCCGACCCCCCCTCAGCGAACGTGGGTTGAACAAAGGGAGTCGCGAACGCATTGCCGAGGGACAGAGCCAGAAGCGAGCCAACGAGTATTTTGCTAAGAGTGTTCATGTCCAGATCCTTTTATTCGTGGAAGAAGTGAGTTAGACGGTGATGTGCAAACGAACGTCGACATTGCCGCGTGTCGCGTTGGAGTACGGGCAAACCTGGTGAGCCGCATCGACCAGCGCTTGAGCATCGGCTTGATCCAGGCCTGGCAGGCTGATGTGCAGGTCGATGTCCAGGCCGAAACCACCAGGGATCTGGCCAATGCCGACATGGGCCGTGATCGAAGCGTCAGCCGGAATGCTGCGTTTGCTTTGGCTGGCGACAAATTTCAGCGCGCCGATGAAGCAGGCCGAGTAACCCGCTGCGAACAATTGCTCGGGGTTGGTAGCTTCCCCTCCGGCGCCGCCCAAGGCTTTTGGAGTGGCCAGTTTCACGTCGAGGATTTTGTCGCTGGAAACAGCACGGCCATCACGGCCACCGGTGGAGGTTGCGACTGCGGTGTAAAGAACGTTCATGGTGTTTCCTCATTTGCTGATTGATTGGATCGATTTTTGTTTGCGCCAAATGTTTGCGCGCTAACCAGTGGCGTTAAAGTTAATGCATGAATAATTAGCGCGCAAGGTAAATTTCACAATATTTTCCTGCTTTTGGTTAACCCGTTGATATCTAGGAATATTTATTTTCAGCCGTCACAGTCGCGTCAGCACGTGCGCGCCGTGAGGGAATCGGAGAAAGGAGCCATTGGGGAAAGTCAAAAGGGCCAGCGCAATTGCAGGCCTTCGAAGAGAGGAACATCACAAGCCAATGATGGATTCTTGATCATGCCCCGTAGAGCATGGACTTCATCAAATTCCGACTGGTGATGCAAAGCCAATCCGGCTAAGCAACAGCCACTCGATTACGCCCCAGCGCTTTTGCCCGATACAGGGCCTTATCCGCATCGTTCATCAAGCTATGGAGATCCTTATTGCAGGCCTCCGTCGACGCGACGCCGAGACTGGCTGATATGCCGTGAACAGGCTCGATCATCAAACCCGCAATGGCATCGATGAGCTGTTCTGCAATCTGGGTAGCGACCTCGATTGAAGTGTCTGGAAGCAGAATGGCGAACTCTTCCCCACCGAGCCGGCCATGTATATCCGTCGCCCGAAACGACGAACTGATCACCGTCCCCATCTCGCGTAAAACCTGATCCCCGACTTGGTGGCCGTAGGTGTCGTTGATGTGCTTGAAGTGATCCATATCCAGCATGACTGCGCACAACCCTAACCGGTTGCTCTTACATTCATCATAGAGCTGCTGGGCATGCTCAAAAAAAGCCCGCCGACTCTTCAGGCCGGTCAGTTCATCGGTTTGTGCGGCACGGGTGGAGATGCTGTTTGCCTGTTCCATCTCACGGGTGAGACGAAAGGCAATTTCCAGGGCTTGGGACATTTTGTGCGTGGCGCGAGCGGCAAATGCCGCGAACACCAAGATTGAAAGTGCCATGCCGACTTGAATCGGAGACGGTTGAAAGAGCAGCCAGACGGTGCACGGGAACAGCACCAGGCCAATGGAGGCCAGGGTCATATCGCGGTAAGCCGAATAGCAGGACACCGCACTGACAGACATGCCCACGGTAAACAGCATGACCAGTGCCTGGGACAACAGATCGTCCGCTGGCATCAGCATGAACGCACCACCGCCCCAGATGCTGGCGGATAGCACTAGCGTGACCCAGTACCTGCGCTCCCAGCGTTGTGGCGTACGCTCACTTTCGTCGCTGCGCAGATAGGCTATGAACATCGCGATACGCAACAGCGTCGATGCGGTCAGGATTAATAGCCACCAAGCGATAGTGTTGTGGTCAAACCGATCCCAACACAGCCAACTCAACATGATGGCAGCCAGGTAACTACCGAAAACCGCAGAAACAGACTGGCGAAACAGTTGCTGCAACCGATCTGTTCGAACCTGCTCGGCTATTACAAAATCCTGGCCATTGCGCAATCTTGGGCCATCCATTTGAACCACCTGATTATGACGCAGCGAAGAAGGCGATTGTGGCACCCTGCCATTAGCGCAAACAACTGAATTAAGCCCACAGCCCCAATTGCACCGAACTTAGTGGCGAGGATGCTTGCTTCCGCTGGGCCGCGACAGCGGCTCAACCTGCTAAAGAAAAAACCCGACGCTTCACGTCGGGTTTTTCGCGGCTACGACTGCAACCCGATGCGCTCAATGCTAGCGGATTACTCGACCTGCGACAGCTTCGCGTCGTCGCAACCGGCGGCACGGCATTCGCGCTCGATAGCCTTGAGTATGACGATACGCGCCTCAGTCTTCTCATTGGCACAGTCCAAGTAGAGCAGGCCATCGTTGGAACAGGCGTTGTCACGAGTCTTGATCCACTGGATCTGAGCGGCTTTCACTTTTTTCTTTTGATCCGGATTCAGCGCGCTCATCGTCTTCTTGTATTGATCATTGATGTCCTGATCTGACTGAACCATTTTCAGCGATGCGCAATAGGTTCTGTCATAGGCGTTTCTAGGATTATCGCAACTCATCGCAGACGCCGATGCCGATGCCGTTGCCAGCAATGCCCCAACCAACAAAGACTTGATCACTACTTCTCTCCCTGAATGCCCTCTATTGATTAGAGGTTGCGGCGCGAATTTATCATGAGGGTTTGTAAAACAATAAAAGTATTTGATTCAGCCATTTCTTTACCGAGCGGCAACCAGCTTGTTGTTTTAGCTCATTTATTCCAAGCATAAAAAAACGGGCCTGCATTGCCATGCAGCCCCGTTTTTTTGCCACCTGATCAGCTCAAAACGCCGGCAAAACCGCCCCTTTGTACTTCTCCAAAATGAATTTCTTCACTTCCGGCGTATGCAAAGCCGCCACCAGCTTCTTCATCGCCTCACTGTCCTTGTCGTCCGGACGGGCAACGAGGATGTTCACATAAGGCGAGTCGTTACCTTCAATCACCAACGCATCCTTGGAAGGATCAAGCTTGGCTTCCAACGCATAGTTGGTATTGATCAGAGCCAGATCCACCTGGGTCAGTACCCGCGGAATGGTCGCGGCTTCCAGCTCACGGAACTTCAGGTCCTTCGGGTTTTCAACGATGTCTTTGGTGGTCGACAGGATATTGTTCGAATCCTTCAACGTGATCACCCCAGCCTTCGCCAACAGCAACAGCGCACGGCCGCCGTTGGTGGCGTCGTTAGGAATCACCACGTTGGCGCCGCCTGGCAGTTCTTCCAGCTTTTTGTATTTGCTCGAATACGCGCCCAGTGGCTCCAGGTGCACACCCGCCACGCTCACCAAGTGCGTGCCCTTGGCTTTGTTGAACTCATCCAGGTACGGCTGGTGCTGGAAGAAGTTGGCGTCCAGGCGCTTTTCAGCCACCTGTACGTTCGGCTGGATGTAGTCGGTGAAGACCTTGACCTTGAGGTCCACGCCTTCGTTCGCCAGCGCCGGTTTGACGAATTCGAGGATTTCCGCATGGGGGACCGGCGTGGCCGCGACGGTCAGGGTATCGGCGTGGGCAGAGAACGCTGCGGCGGCAGCGAAGGCAACCAGTAGTTTTTTCATTCAGCTAACTCCTTTTTAGTGCCCGCTTGCGGCGCCTGCTCTCGACGCCGCCAGCGAATGGCCGGCTCATGGTTTTATTGGCGCGAGGCCTTATTTTCTAGAGAAATGCACAACCAGTTTGTCGCCCACGGTTTGCAGAACCTGAACCAGAACCAGCAGCAACACCACGGTGACGACCATGACATCGGTCTGGAAACGCTGGTAACCGAAGCGGATCGCCAGGTCGCCCAGACCACCGGCGCCGACCACACCGGCCATGGCCGTGTAGGACACCAGCGTAATGGCTGTCACCGTAATCGCTGCAAAAATGCCCGGGCGGGCTTCCGGCAGCAAGGCGTTGACGATGATCTGCCGCGTGGTGGCGCCCATGGCCTGGGTCGCTTCGATGATGCCGCGATCCACTTCGCGCAGTGCCGTTTCCACCAGGCGAGCGAAGAACGGGGTGGCGCCGACCACCAGCGGTGGGATCGCGCCGGCCACGCCCAGGGAGGTGCCGGTGATCAACACCGTGAACGGGATCATCACGATCAACAGGATGATGAATGGCAGCGAACGCAGGATGTTTACGACCAGCGACAGCAGAGCATAAACGCCGCGGGCTTCGAGCAACTGGCGCGGGCTGCACAGAAACAGCAACACGCCCAGGGGCAAGCCGAGCAGCACGGTGAACAGCAGCGAACCGAACAGCATCAGGAAGGTGTCGCCGGTGGCCAGCCAGATTTCCAGCCAGTCGATATTGGAGAAGAACGAACTCAACAGTTCCATTAGCGCAGCACCTCCATGTGGACATCGGCCGCGGTGAAGCGGGCGAACGCCGCCTCCATGTCACCGCCGGTGATGGCGAGGGTCAGTTGCCCGTAGGGGGTGTCTTTGATGCGGTCGATACGTCCCGCCAGGATGCTGTAGTCCACGCCGGTCTCCCGGGCGACGGTGCCGAGCAACGGCGCGTAGGTCGCATCGCCTTGGAACGTCAGACGCACGATGCGTCCTGGGACGTGGGCGAAATCGTCGCGCTGTTCGCTTTCGTCGATCTGCTCGTCTTCCTGGACGAAACGTTTGGTGGTCGGGTGCTTGGGGTGCAGGAACACGTCGGCCACCGGGCCTTGCTCGACGATTACGCCAGCGTCCATCACCGCCACTTGATCGCACACTCGGCGGATCACGTCCATTTCGTGGGTGATCAAAACGATAGTCAGCTTCAGCTCGCGGTTGATCTCCGCCAGCAGTTGCAGCACCGAGGCGGTGGTCTGCGGGTCAAGGGCACTGGTGGCTTCGTCGCAAAGCAGAATCTTGGGTTTAGTCGCCAGGGCACGGGCGATGCCGACGCGCTGCTTCTGGCCGCCGGACAATTGCGCCGGGTATTTGCGGGCATGGTCTGAAAGCCCTACCCGCGCCAGCAGCTCGGCGACGCGCCGGTCGATTTCGCTGCGGGACAATTCGCCCGCCAGCGTCAGCGGCAGCGCCACGTTGTCGGCGACAGTCTTGGATGCCAGCAGGTTGAAGTGCTGGAAGATCATCCCGACCTGTTGACGGAAACGGCGCAGGCCGCTGGCGTCCAGGGCGGTGACTTCTTCACCATCGACGATGATCTTGCCGCCCGTGGAATCTTCCAGGCGATTGATCAGGCGCAGCAGGGTACTTTTTCCTGCACCGGAATGGCCGATGAGGCCGAAGACCTGACCGTTCTCGATTGTCAGGCTGGTCGGATGCAGGGCGGGGATATCCCTACCGGCAACCCGGTAGGTTTTATGGACGTTTTGAAACTCGATCACGTAGCGAACCTTGTGGGGCGCGTTGAAAAAGGATCAGCGGTAAGCCGGGCGCGCATTTTAGCCTGTCCTTATAGGGGTTCTTAGCATTTATTTGAGATTGAACCAGCGAATTGGCAATAAGGCGATCAAAGGACATTAAAAAGGAACACAGCGAAACGGTACTGGTCACTCATTAGGCAACTCAAAACATGCCCAGGTACCGTGCCTGGCGCATCGAACTCACGGGTCCTGGCCACGGCGGGGATCGCAACGAGGAGTCACGCCTGATGAGCACTAAAAAGCCTGCCGCCCCTAGCCAACTGGCCGGGACCGATACCTTGGATCGCACCAACACCAACGCCAAGCTCGAAAGCCTGGAGCAGTTTCGCTCCGATGCCACGGAACAGGCGCTGCGCACAAACCAGGGCGTAAAAATCGCCGATAACCAGAACACCCTGCGTGCCGGCGCCCGTGGGCCATCGTTGCTGGAAGATTTCATCATGCGTGAGAAAATCACGCACTTTGACCATGAGCGGATCCCGGAGCGCATCGTCCATGCCCGCGGGACCGGTGCCCATGGCTACTTTCAGGCCTATGAATCACATGCGGCCCTGACCAAGGCTGGTTTCCTGCAAGACCCCAATAAAAAAACGCCTGTGTTCGTGCGTTTTTCCACCGTGCAGGGTCCACGCGGTTCCGGTGACACCGTACGGGACGTGCGCGGTTTTGCCGTGAAATTTTTCACCGACGAGGGCAACTTCGACCTGGTGGGCAACAACATGCCGGTATTTTTCATCCAGGACGCGGTGAAATTTCCAGATTTTGTCCACGCGGTGAAACCCGAGCCCCATAACGAAATCCCCACCGGTGGCTCGGCCCACGACACCTTTTGGGATTTTGTCTCATTGGTTCCGGAATCTGCTCACATGGTGATATGGGCCATGTCCGACAGGGCGATTCCAAAGAGCCTGCGCACGATGCAGGGTTTTGGCGTGCACACCTTCCGTATGATCAACGCTGAAGGGCGCAGCAGCTTCGTCAAATTCCACTGGCGGCCCAAGGCGGGCACTTGTTCCCTGGTGTGGGACGAAGCCCAGAAGCTTGCAGGCAAGGACACCGATTATCATCGTCGCGATCTTTGGGAATCCATCGAGATGGGCGACTACCCCGAGTGGGAGTTCGGCGTTCAGATCGTTGCCGAGGAAGACGAGCATAAATTCGACTTCGACTTGCTCGACCCGACCAAGATCATCCCAGAAGAACTTGTGCCCATTACCCCGTTGGGCAAGATGGTACTGAACCGCAACCCGGACAACTTCTTCGCCGAGGTGGAGCAGATTGCGTTCTGCCCAGGACATATCGTGCCGGGCATCGACTTCACCAACGACCCATTGCTGCAAGGACGGCTGTTTTCATACACCGATACGCAGATCAGCCGACTCGGCGGCCCGAATTTTCATGAGCTGCCTATTAACCGCGCCATCACGCCCGTGCACAACGGCCAACGTGATGCGATGCACCGCACCACCATCGATAAAGGGCGCGCGTCCTACGAGCCGAACTCCATCGACGGTGGCTGGCCGAAGGAAACCCCGCCAGGTCCTCAAGATGGCGGTTTCGAAAGCTATCCGGAGCGTATCGACGCCCACAAGATCCGCCAGCGCAGCGATTCGTTCGGTGATCATTTCTCCCAGGCTCGGCTGTTCTACAAGAGCATGAGCGCCCACGAACAAGAGCACATTATCGCGGCCTATAGCTTCGAGCTGGGCAAGGTGGAGCGCGAGTTCATCAGGGCGAGGCAGGTAAACGAGATTCTCGCCAATATCGATCTGGAGTTGGCCGGGCGCGTTGCGAAAAACCTCGGCTTGCCGGCACCCACCGCGTGTACGGTCGATGTTCCGACGCCTTCGTTGCAGCAGTCCCCGGCATTGAGCCAGGCGAACCTGCTGTCCGGCGACATCAAGACGCGCAAGGTCGCGGTGTTGGTGGCGAATGGCGTCGACGGCGCGATCATCGATGCGCTCAAAAAGGCGCTGGAGGCAGAAGGCGCCCACGCGAAGATCCTTGGTCCGACGTCCGCTCCGGTGACGGCGGCCAACGGACAAACGCTGCCGGTGGATGCTTCGATGGAAGGCCTGCCGTCGATTGCCTTCGACGCGGTGTTTGTGCCGGGTGGCGTGGAGTCGATCAAAGCCTTGAGTGCCGATGGGGTGGCGTTGCACTACCTGTTGGAAGCTTACAAACACCTCAAGGCCATTGCGCTGCATGGCGAAGCCCGGCAGTTGTTGGTGTTGTTGAAGCTAGAGGCGGACGCAGGGTTGATTCCGGATGCCGACGCGAGCAAGTTCCAGGCGTTTTTTGACGCGATTGCTCAACATCGGGTTTGGGCGCGTGAGGCTAAGGCCAAGGCGGTTCCGGCCTAAAGGAAATTTGTTGTCCGCCGGACGCTATCGCGAGCAAGCTCGCTCCCAGGGGGTTAGTAGTCGTTCACTAAACTCATGGGAAGCGAGCGTGCTACGGGCAGCGTTCCGACGAGGCTTTTTCAGGGCTTGCGCGGAGTTAGGACCAACTGCGCAGGCACGTTGCGCAAAATTTGCTTGCGCAGTTTCAGATCGAACCCAGGATCTAGCTTCTTGACTCGTTTGCTCAGCAATGTCGCCAACCAAGGGTAATCATCGGTGCGCGGCACCTGGATGCTGACATCACACTTGAAATTCACAATATCTGCGGCGATGGCGTCCAGTTGATGACGCATTTGCCGAATATCACCTAGATTCAACGCGACTGTTGTGCTGGGTGCGCTCGGATCGATCATTTTGGCGACCGGCTTGGCTTCGGCGGCCTTGAGATCGGCCTCGGCTTTTTCCAGGTCGGCTTTACGCGCTTCGGCAATCGCGCTGTTGACTTCGCCGGTAAGCGCCGGCGCCTTTGGCATCAGGGCGCGAGCTCGGCTAAGGGCCGTGGCGGCGGCATTTACATCGCCTTTCTGCAGATCGATCTGGCTACGGCGCAAGTACGCCTCGGCCAGTTGACGCTGGTAAGGCTCCAACGATGGGTCTTCCGGCGATTGAGCCTGCAACGTTGCCAATTGATCTTCGGCGGTGGCCAATTCATTGCCGGCCAGGCTCTGTTGCAGCTGCGCGAGGGCCGGACCCCGCGTATCAGGGGCTTGGGTGACCGGCGGCGTGCTCTGGCAGGCGCCCAGCAGGGAAAACGCGACAAGGAGCAGATAACGGGAGGCGAACGGCTTCATTCCTGCGACTCTCTATTTGCGCAAAAAGCGAGCAAGTCTACACCCCTCGACGGGGTAGGACAAAACTCAGCAGAAACAACGCCGCGGCGCTGACCACGATGGACGGGCCGGCCGGGGTGTCCTTGAACCATGAAAGTGCCAGCCCGCCACATACGGCGAGCATGCCCAGCAGGCTCGCGCCCAGGGCCATCTGCTCGGGCGAGCGAGCGTGACGCTGTGCCGCAGCCGCCGGAATGATCAGCAACGAAGTAATCAGCAACACACCGACGATCTTCATCGCCACCGCAATGACAACCGCGATCAACAGCATCAGCGCCAAACGCAGGCCCACCACGGGCAAACCTTCGACCCGCGCCAGCTCCTCATGGACCGTGACCGCCAGCAGCGGACGCCACAGCGCCACGAGCAACGCCAATACCGCCGCGCTGCCGCCGAGGATCCAAGAGAGATCCGCCGGGCTGATCGCCAGCAGGTCACCGAACAGATAGGCCATCAGGTCGATACGGACGTCACGCATGAAGCTCAGCACCACCAATCCCAAGGACAGGGTGCTGGGGGCCAAGATGCCCAGCAACGTGTCGGACGCCAGCGGCTGGCGCTGTTGCAGGGTCACCAGCACCACCGCCAGCAATAGGCAGCCGACGGTAACGGCCACTGCGGGACTGACGTCCAGCAGGAAACCCAGGGCCACGCCCAGAAGCGCCGCATGGGACAAGGTGTCGCCAAAATATGCCATGCGCCGCCAGACCACGAACGAGCCCAGTGGACCAGCCACGAGCGCGAGGGCCAAGCCTGCAAGCAGGGCATACAACAGAAAATCAGCCATGCTTGCAGCCGTCTCCATGAACATGATCGGAAGCAGAAGGGGCGCTGACCACCGAACCGTGCAGGTCATGGGCATGGTCATGGTGGTGGTGATAAATCGCCAGGCTCTGTGCGTTCTTTCCGAACAATTCGACGAATGCTGGATCACCGCTGACTTGTTCGGGGTGGCCGGAGCAGCAGACGTGGCGGTTGAGGCACACCACTTGGTCGGTGGTGCTCATGACCAAATGAAGATCGTGGGAGACCATTAACACGCCGCAACCATGGCGGTCGCGCAGGCGGGTGATCAAGCTGTATAGCTCGGCCTGTCCCGCGACATCGACGCCTTGCACGGGCTCGTCGAGCACCAATAACTCCGGCTCGCGTAGCAGGGCCCGGGCCAGCAATACACGCTGCATCTCGCCCCCGGAAACACTTTGCACCGGACTGTCGATCACTTGCTCGGCGCCGACTTCCTTCAGCGCCGCCAAGGCTCGCTCGCGATCGACGCCTGGCACCAGGCGCAGGAAGCGCAGGACCGAAAGCGGCAAGGTCGGATCGACGTGGAGTTTTTGCGGCATGTAGCCGACGCGCAACTTGGGTTTGCGCCAGACGCTGCCGCTGTTTGGCTTGAGCAAACCCAGCACGGCGCGCACCAGGGTGGTCTTGCCGGCGCCGTTGGGGCCGATCAAGGTCACGATCTGCCCCGGTTCGACGCTTAAATGGATGTTGTCCAGCACGCTCTGCCCGGCGAACGTCACGGCCACCTGGTCGAGGCGGATCAACGCGTTGCTCATCAGGCCCCCTGGCAGCCGGAGCAGAGTCCGACCACTTCGACGGTCTGGGTGTCGACCACGAAGCCGACCTCCTTGGCGCTGGCGATGATCGCGTCGCTGATGGATTTTTGTTCAAGCTCGATCGCCGCATGGCATTCGCGACAGATCAGGAACTGGCCCTGGTGGGCGTGCTCCGGGTGGTTGCAGCCGACGAAGGCATTCAGCGACGAGATGCGATGCACCAAGCCGTTTTCCAGCAGGAAGTCCAACGCACGGTAGACGGTCGGCGGCGCGGCCCGTCGGCCGTCCTGCTCGCTGAGCACCGCGAGGATGTCATATGCACCCAGCGGCTTGTGGCTTTGCCAGACCAATTCCAGCACGCGCCGACGCAGGGCGGTCAGGCGCAACCCTTGGCGCGCGCAGATGGCGTCGGCCTCGGACAGTGCGCTGTGCACGCAGTGGGAGTGATCGTGGGGACGACTGGCAAGGGGTGTGATAGGCATGGGCAGCGACGAGTTTGGTGAGAGACGTTATTATGTTACCCGTTCTCGTCTCTCCGAGTGGTCATCGTGTCCCGAATTTTTTCGCTCTTTGTCGCTTTTGTCGCAAGTTTTCTGCTGATCGGCCCGGTCCAGGCGGACGTCAAGGTACTCACCAGCATCAAGCCGCTGCAATTGATTGCCGCCGCGGTGCAGGACGGCGTGGCAGTTCCGCAGGTATTGCTACCGCCGGGGGCTTCGCCCCATCACTATGCGTTGCGGCCATCCGATGTACGCAAGGTGCAATCGGTGGATTTGCTCTACTGGATCGGCCCAGACATGGAAGGTTTCCTACCGCGTGTGCTGAATGGTCGTACCTTGCCTTCCATCGCGGTCCAGGACTTGCCGGGGCTCAAGTTGCGTCATTTCGCCGAGGACAGCGCGTCCCACGAGGATCATGACCATGATCAGGGCGATGACCACGATCACGACCACCGCCCCGGCACCGTGGATGCCCACCTGTGGCTTTCGCCGCACAATGCGCGGGTGATCGCCGCCAGGATGGCGGCTGACCTGAGCGCTGCGGATCCGGCGAACGCTGCCCGTTACCAAGGCAACCTCAAGGGCTTCAACCAGCGTCTCGATGCGTTGGATACACGCCTCAAGGCCCGCCTGGCCGGGGTCGCGGGCAAACCTTATTTTGTCTTTCACGAGGCGTTCGATTATTTCGAAGACACTTACGGCCTCAAGCACGCCGGTGTGTTCGCCGTGGCCGCCGAAGTGCAGCCCGGAGCCCAGCATGTGGCGGCGATGCGCACGCGCTTGCAAGCGGTAGGCAAGACCTGCGTCTTCAGCGAGCCGCCGTTGCGCCCGCGCCTGGCCGAAACCCTGGTGGCCGGGTTGCCGGTGAAACTGGCGGAGCTGGACGCACTGGGCGGCTACACCCCTGCGACGGCGCAAGGATATGAGCAGCTGTTGGAAAAGTTGGGCAATGATCTGGCGGGGTGTCTGGAGTCGTTATAACCCCACTGCTCTTGTGGCGAGGGAGCTTGCTCCCGCTGGGCGCGCGAAGCGGCCCTAAAAATCTTGCGGTCGCTGCGCAACCGAGCGGGAGCAAGCTCCCTCGCCACAAAAGCCTTCGCGCCGGCCTGCTGTTATAGGGCGAACGGCAACAACGCATGAACCGTCTGCCGCTGCGCCAAGCGCTGCTGGAACTCCATGGGATCGTGAATCAACACATCCTGCCCGGCAAACGATTCGGCGGCGATCAACCGCGACAACCAGAACCGCACGCACGCCACGCGCAGCATGGTCGGCCACAGCTGCGCCTCGGCGGCGGTGAACGGCCGTAGCGCGGCGTAGGCCCCCAGCAGTGCTCTTGCCCGGGGACCGTCGAGCACGCCGTCATCGTCCGAACACCAGTCATTCAAGGCGATGGCGACGTCATAAAGCATCGGCCCGGAGCAGGCGTTGTAGAAATCGATCAATCCGGTCAGGTGCGTGCCTTCGAACATCGCGTTGTCGCGGAACAGGTCCGCGTGGATGTTGGCGCGAGGCAGCGCGAGGATGCCGACCTTTTGCAGCGAGATCTCGTCCAGCGCTGTTTCCAGCAGCCGATGGGCTTCGGCATCGAGGCGCGACAACAGCTTGGCACCCTCCTCCTGCATCCAGTCGAGGCCGCGATCGGTCTTGCGCTTGATCATTTTGTCGCGTGTCGCCAGGTGCAGGTGTGCGAGCAATTCGCCGACCTGCGCGCAATGCTGCGAATTGGCCTGCTTGATGTGCTTGCCGGCCAGGCGCGGTTGCAGCAGTGCCGGTTTGCCGGCCAGTTCACGCAACGCAACGCCGTCGGTGGTGCGCAGTGCGTAGGGCACCGGCAGGTTGGCGTCGTGCAGCACGTCCAGCAGCTCGATGAAGAACGGCATTTCCTGCACCGGGCCGCGCTCGACCAGGGTCAGGACGAATTCGCCCCGCTCAAGGCTGATGAAAAAATTGGTGTTTTCGCTGCCAGCGGCGATCCCCTGGAAGTCAAGCAGGCGGCCGAGCCCGTAAGGGGCGAGAAAGGTTTCCAGCTCGGGCCGAGCCAGGGGCGTGAACACAGACATGGTTAAAACTGCCAGTACGGGCGCTCTGCAGCGAGCGCCGGTTGAAGTCGAGAGCGGCATTACCACTCAAAGATTTTCCACGAAGGGATCAGCATATCCGGCTGGTCCGAGCGGATGAAATTTGCATCGGTGCCGTCGGCGCGTACCAGGAAATAAGGCTTGCCGTTCTTGGGCGTGACCTTGATCGCGTACAAAAAGCCGTTTTGCCGATATTCCTGGATGGTTTTATCGCCTTCGGTGCGGATAGTGACATCCGGGTCCGCCGAGGGAGCGTCATCCGCTGCCATGACGGCTATCGGGGTGAATGCAAACAAACCAGCGAGTAACAGGCGATTTAGTGTACGCATGATAACCTTGTCCCTTTGTCGTCAACGGTCCCGCTATTCTAGCCCCGGACCCGCCGAAAAGGTTGATCCTGCTCATGAGCCAAGCCCCCCTCGTCCTGGTGGACGGTTCTTCTTATCTGTACCGCGCCTTTCACGCGCTGCCACCGCTGACCACCTCCAAAGGCCTGCCGACCGGTGCGGTCAAGGGCGTGCTGAACATGCTCAAGAGCCTGCGCAAGCAGTATCCGGACAGCCCATTCGCGGTGGTATTCGACGCAAAGGGTGGGACATTTCGCGATGCGCTGTACGCTGAATATAAAGCCAACCGCCCAAGCATGCCCGACGACATGCGCGTGCAGATCGAACCGCTGCACGCCAGCGTCAAGGCCCTGGGTTTCCCACTGCTGTGCGTGGACAACGTCGAAGCCGACGACGTGATCGGCACCCTGGCCCGTAGCAGTGCCGCCGCCGACCGGCCTGTGGTGATCTCCACTGGCGACAAGGACATGGCGCAACTGGTCGATGGGCACATTACCTTGGTCAATACGATGACCGGTAGTGCGCTGGACGTGGCTGGCGTGAAGGAGAAGTTTGGCGTCGCTCCAGAGCAGATCATCGATTACCTGGCGTTGATGGGCGATTCTTCCGACAACATCCCGGGCGTTCCGGGTATCGGACCGAAGACCGCGTCCGGCCTGTTGGTAGGCGTCAACGGCGGCCTGACCGAGCTGTATGCGCAACTGGACATCGTTGCCACGCTGCCGATTCGCGGCGCCAAGACGTTGGCTGCCAAGTTGGAAGAACACAAGGAAATGGCGTTTCTTTCCTACGAACTGGCGACCATCAAGACAGACGTGCCCCTGGATATCGGCCTTGACGACCTGCAGATGGGCTCGCCGGATCACGAAAAGCTCGCCGAGTTGTATACGCTGCTGGAATTCAAGAGCTGGTTCGAAGAGAACCAGCGCGACGCCAAGCGTGCCGGCCAGGATATCGTGGAAGTCAACGAAGAGCCGGCGGCGGGTATCGAGAAGAAGTACGAGGTCATCCTTGATCAGGCCAGCTTCGATGCGTGGCTGGCGAAGCTGGAGCAGGCGCCGCTGTTTTCCCTGGTGACACAAACCAATGGTGGGGATGCGCAGCACTCTCAACTGGTGGGGTTGTCGTTCTCCGTGGCCCCTTTCGAGGCGGCCTACATCCCGCTGACCCATTCCTACATGGGCGTGCCGGAGCAATTGGATCGTGACACAGTGCTCAAGGCGCTCAAGCCTTTGCTGGAAAATCCGCATAAGCTCAAAGTCGGTCAGCATGCCAAGTTCGAAACCAACATCCTGGCTAATTGCGCCATCGATGGCGACCAAAACAACGGCATCCTGGTGCAGGGCATCGTCTTCGACACCATGCTGGAGTCCTACGTACTGGATTCCACGGCGACCCGTCACGATATGGACAGCCTGGCGCTGAAATATCTGGGGCAGAGCAAGACCGATATCCAGGACATCGCCGGCAAAGGCGTCAAACAGCTGAGCTTCGACCAGATTTCACTTGAGCTGGCGGGCCCGTACGCGGCCGAAGACGCCGACGTGACCTTCCGCCTGCACCAGGCCTTGCAAGAAAAACTGGCCGTCACGCCAAGCCTGGGCAAGGTGCTCAACGAGATCGAAATGCCGTTGATGCCGGTCCTGGCGCGCATCGAGCGCCAAGGGGCGCTGGTGGATGCCAACCTGCTCGGCGTACAGAGTGTCGAGCTGGGTGACAAATTGGTGGCGCTGGAGCGTGAGGCGTTTGCCATTGCCGGTGAGGAATTCAACCTGGGCTCGCCCAAGCAATTGGGCGTGATCCTGTACGAAAAGCTCGGCTTGCCGGTGCTCAGCAAAACCGCCAAGGGCCAGGCATCGACCGCCGAAGCAGTGCTTGCCGAGCTGGCGGAGCAGGATTACCCGCTGCCCAAGGTGCTGATGCAGTACCGCTCGTTGAGCAAGCTCAAGAGCACCTACACCGATCGCCTGCCGGAGCAGATCAACAGCCGCACCGGACGCGTCCATACCAACTACCAGCAGGCCGTCGCCGCGACCGGGCGTTTGTCATCCATAGACCCGAACCTGCAGAACATTCCTATCCGCACCGCGGAAGGCCGTCGGATTCGTCAGGCATTCGTCGCGCCCAAAGGCTACAAGCTGTTGGCGGCGGACTACTCGCAGATCGAGCTGCGGATCATGGCGCACCTGGCTAAGGATGAAGGGTTGCTCCATGCCTTTCGCAACGACCTGGACGTGCACCGCGCCACTGCTGCCGAAGTATTCGGCGTAGAGCTGGAGGCGGTGACCCATGATCAGCGACGCAGCGCCAAGGCAATCAATTTCGGTTTGATCTACGGCATGAGCGCCTTCGGCCTGGCCAAGCAGATCGGTGTCGATCGCAAGCAGTCCCAGGCTTACATCGATCGCTACTTCACCCGTTATCCCGGTGTGTTGGAGTACATGGAGCGCACCCGCGCACAGGCCGCCGAACAAGGTTTCGTCGAAACCATTTTCGGTCGCCGGTTGTACCTGCCGGACATCAACGCGAAAAACCCGGCCCTGCGCAAAGGCGCCGAGCGCACCGCCATCAACGCGCCGATGCAAGGCACGGCGGCCGACATCATCAAGAAAGCCATGGTTGCCGTGGATGGCTGGCTGAGCGCGTCAGGGCTGGATGCGAAAGTCATCCTGCAGGTCCACGACGAACTGGTTCTGGAAGTGCGTGAAGACCTGGTCGACCAGGTGAGTGTGGAAATCCGCCAGCACATGAGCGCCGCGGCTAAGTTGGACGTGCCGCTGCTGGTGGAAGTGGGCGTGGGCAATAACTGGGACGAGGCACACTGATTCTTTCGTGCTGAGACCTCCGAGCTCTTGTGGCGAGGGAGCTTGCTCCCGCTCGGCTGCGCAGTAGTCGTAAACCGGGCGATGCGGTCTACTGGAAAATGCACGGGCCTGCGGCGCAGGCCAGCGGGAGCAAGCTCCCTCGCCACAGGGGATTGGTGTCAGGATAGGGATATGGCTATCGCGAGCAAGCTCGCGATAGCGTCAGCCCAGGCAATCGATACCGCATTGCATCACCGCAAACCCAGGCGTGGCCTCGTTAGCTCTGAAATTTCCTACAGTTATTTCCAAAATAATCTGAACTAAAGTTGTGAATTACCACTCAGAGATTCTGAATGGCTGGTGAAGCCCTTCAATGCTCCTATGTTGTGTTAAGTGTTGGCAGATATCTGGACCCCGCCCTAGCGGTCCGGAACTTGGACCCCGAACTTCCCCCTCCCCATACGAAGTCCGGGGTTTTTTTTGCCTGCGATTTGGCTATTCAGCCGCCTCGCCGCCCTTGTCCGCCAGCTCCATCCAATCGGCCAATACCGTGTAGGCCTCTTCCAGCCCCATGCGCTTGGGGGCAGAGAACAACTGGATAGTAATCGTGTCGCCCCAACCCTTACGGATCTCCGATTGCACTTTGAGAAGGGTGTTCTTTGCCGCGCCGTAAGTGAGCTTGTCGGCCTTGGTCAGCAAGATGTGCATCGGCATGCCGCTGGCAACGGCCCAATCGAGCATCAGCAGGTCGAAGTCGGTCATCGGATGGCGGATATCCATCATCAGAATCAGGCCTTTCAAACTCTCGCGGCTACCCAGGTAAGCTTCCAGGTGACGTTGCCAGTGCTGTTTGAGCGGGATTGGCACCTTGGCATAACCGTAGCCCGGCAGGTCGACCAAACGGCGTTCATCGTCTAGCTTGAAGAAGTTCAAGAGCTGCGTGCGACCTGGGGTTTTCGAGGTGCGCGCCAGGCTTGCATGGGTCAGGGTGTTCAGCGCGCTGGACTTGCCAGCGTTGGAACGTCCGGCGAAAGCCACTTCGAAACCTTCGTCGTCAGGGCATTGATCGACTTTGGCAGCGCTGAGCATGAAGGTGGACTGTTGGCACAGGCCAAGGATGGGGTTCTTCAGTTGCATGGGATTTCCGATGTGGGCGGCGTCGGGAATGGACGCGGCAAGCTGTGTCGTTTCCGTTTCAGTGACGCCAGTATATAATGCCGCAGATTTTGTGTGCGCTTTGTCCCAGCGTAGGATGAAGCTCACGGGAGCGATAGAACTGAATTGCGCATCAGAACGCAGCTCGTTCCCAACCCTGAAAAGGTCGTTTTATGACGAAATGGCTGCTAGCTGCCGGTGTCTTGATGCCGCTTTACAGCGCTCAGGCTACACAGGATCCGGAAGCTGTGTACAACCGTGTTTGTGGTGCCTGTCATTCCGGCCAACTACCCATGGCGCCTCGCAAGGGTGACCAGGAAGCTTGGACGCCGAGGTTGGCGAAAGGTATGGGGACGCTGGTGCAACACGTGACCCAGGGTTTCAAGGCGATGCCGCCGCGTGGTTTGTGCATGGACTGCAGTGCCGAGGATTACCAAGCCATCATCCAGTGGATGAGCGAGTAAGCCCGGTCCATAACTCTTAACCCTTAGCCGTAGTTGGATTAGCTGATGAACAAACTGATCGTGAGTCTGCTGTTGACCTTGGGGATATCCGGCGTAGCCCACGCCGCTGGCGATGCCGCCGCCGGTCAGGCGAAAGCGGCCGTATGCGGGGCCTGCCACGGTCCGGATGGCAATAGCATGGCGCCCAACTTTCCAAAACTGGCGGGCCAGGGTGAGCGCTACCTGACCAAGCAGCTGAAGGAAATCAGGGATGGCAAGCGTGTCGTCCTGGAAATGACCGGCCTGCTGAACAACCTGAACGATCAGGATCTGGCGGACCTCGCGGCGTATTTCGCCAGCCAGAAGGGCAGCGTTGGCGCCGCCGATCCAAAACTAGTGGCTCGCGGCGAAGCGCTGTTCCGCGGTGGCAACCTGGAAAAAGGCCTCCCAGCCTGCACCGGGTGCCACTCCCCTGACGGCAAGGGCAACGCCGCTGCCGGTTTCCCACACCTGGGCGGCCAGCATGCCCAGTACATCACCAAGCAACTCACCGATTTCCGCAAGGAAGAAGGTGGTCGCGCCAACGATGGCGACGCGATGACCATGCGTACGATTGCTCGCAAGCTGAGCGACGAAGACATCGCGGCCGTTTCCAGCTACATCCAGGGCCTGCACTGAGGCCGTTGCAAGGGGGACATCTCTTGCAACGTTAACGCCCGATTAATCTATCGATGCAAAAATCAAAAGGGTGGCTTTGGCCGCCCTTTTTTGTGGCCGCTGCCGTTACACTAGCGAAACTGAACCCGCCGGGCCCTGTCTGAAAAACACGCCTCGCGAGGCCACCTCATTTGTCCAGGAGTAAAGCATGCGTAATCTGATCATCAGCGCCGCGCTCGTCGCCGCCAGCCTGTTCGGCGTGACTGCCCAAGCAGCTGAAGCACCCGCCGCGCCTTATGTCGAATTGGCCAACCCCGTGCCGGTAGCAGTGCCTGGCAAGGTCGAGGTCGTGGAGCTGTTCTGGTACGGCTGCCCGCATTGCTACGCATTCGAGCCTGTGATCAATCCATGGGCTGAAAAGCTGCCTTCGGACGTGAATTTCGTGCGCATTCCCGCCATGTTCGGCGGCCCATGGGACGCTCACGGCCAGATGTTCCTGACCCTCGAGGCCATGGGCGTCGAGCATCAGGTTCACGCTGCAGTGTTCAACGCGATCCAGAAAGAAGGCAAGAAGCTCACCAAGAAAGAAGACATGGCTGAGTTCCTCGCAACCCAGGGCGTCGACAAGGATAAGTTCCTGGCCACGTTTGATTCCTTTGCTATTCAGGGACAGATCAAGAAGGCCCGTGAGCTGGCGAAGAAATACGAAATCACCGGCGTACCGACCATGGTCGTCAATGGCAAATACCGCTTTGACATCGGCTCCGCTGGCGGCGCGAACGAAGCGCTGCAACTGGCGGACACGCTGATCGCCAAAGAGCGAGCGGCCACCAAGGCTGCTGCCAACTAAGCCCGGCCCACGGCCATGGCCCGCTGGAGTACCGAGCGCATCGTTGGCCTGCACGAACCGCGGGTCAACGAGCACCATGTCGCCTCCACGGGCCTGCCGGCGGACAGCCGCCTGCGGTTGCTCAGTTTTAATATCCAGGTCGGCATCAGCACCGAGCGCTACCGGCACTACCTGACCCGGGGCTGGCAACATCTGCTACCCCATACGGGACGCGCCGGTAACCTGCAAAAGATAGGCGACCTGCTGAAAGACTTCGACCTGGTTGCCTTGCAGGAAGCCGATGGCGGAAGCCTGCGCTCCGGCTACATCAATCAAGTCGAACACCTTGCCCATCTTGGTGCGTTCCCCTACTGGTACCAACAACTCAATCGCAACCTCGGCCGGCTCGGCCAGCACAGCAACGGCGTGCTGAGTCGCCTGCGACCGTGGGCGATCGAAGACCATCCGCTACCAGGCCCCAAGGGGCGTGGAGCGATCCTGGCGCGCTTCGGCGAAGGTCCGGAGGCGCTGATTGTGGTGATGATGCACTTGGCTCTCGGGGCTCGCACCCGAACGATGCAGTTGGCCTACATTCGCGAACTGATCGGCGGCTACAAGCACCAGGTGCTGATGGGCGACATGAACACCCACGCCAATGACTTGCTCCAGACGTCGCCACTGCGCGACCTTGGCCTGCTCGCCCCGCAGCTCGAAGCCACGTTTCCCAGCTGGCGCCCCCAGCGCTGCCTGGACCATATCCTGCTGAGCCCGACCTTGACCCTCGAACGCGTCGAAGTATTGGCCCAGCCCATTTCCGATCACCTGCCGGTCGCGGTCGAAATACGTCTGCCGGGTTCGCTCACGGCCGACGCATTCCCTGCGCTGAGTCCTTCCCCTTGCGGACCCGATGAATGAGCGACGACGCCGAACGCTGGAGAGAGAAGTACCTCAAGAGCATCGAACAACAGGAAAAGCTTGAGCGCCGCTGGGACGCTCGGCTCGACTTGCTGCGTCGAGGCCTGGTGCGCAGCACCTTGGCCGCCGAGGGTACCGACCGGGCCGTAGACCAGTGCATGAAAGAGATGCGCGAGGTGGTGCGCACCGACGACATGGACGCCGCCCTCGCCGCCTTGCTGCCGCGCCTGGAGAAAGCCGTACTCGATTCCGAACAGCGCCGCGAGACGCGTGTGGACCAAATGAGCGCCGCGTTGACCGCGTTGGTCGCCCAGTTGCAATCCTTGCCGCTGCCGAAGGAAGTCAGCCGGCCATTGAAGAAGTTCTCCAAGCAATTGGATGCCCGGGTCGGCCAGGCGCGGGAAATCCCATTATTGCTCAGCGAATTGAGCGGCTTGCAGGGCAAGGCGCTGAGCGCGCTGGAAACGCCGGATCAGCCGAGCCGGCCCGGTCTGCTGCAACGGCTGTTCGGTGGGCACGGTCACGATGAGGTGCCCGTCCAGCCCCAGCCGTCCGAGCCGGCCCGGTCCAGCCCGACGCCTGAGACGGATGCCGCGGCGCTGGCGCCTGCGCAACCGGCAGTCGAGACGGTATCCATCGCACCTGCCCCCACCCCATTAGCGGAGCAAGACCACGCAGCCACCGTGCCAGAAACGGGGCCGGTCGCGGTAACGGAGCCGGCAGATGAACCGCAAGACGAGCCTGCACCGCAGCCCGAGCCGGAAGCCAGCACCCAGGTAGCCCAGGCCGCCGTCGAACCATCCCCGGTCCTCGCCGAGCACGCCGAACCCGGTACCGTGCTGGAAAACCCGGACGAGCTGGTGCCAGAGGCGTCAACGCAGCCGCTTGAGGAAATACCCCTTGCTGTCGAAGAGCCCGTCGAGCTCCCCGCATCGGTCGATCCCGATGAGGCTCATTACGCCCTGCCAGACTCGCCGGAACCCTCCTACAGCTCGGTCGCCAGGCATATCGAAGACACCCTGCTGGGCTTGCTTGGCGATCTGACGTTGCCCGAGCGTCATCGGCCCCAGGCGGAAGCCATGCGAGAGCGTTTGCGCAACGGTTTGAACTGGTATGAGTTGTTGCCGATCCTCGACGATCTGGCGGTGCTTATGTTGGCGATCACTGACAGCGGCCAGCACGAGTTTGAAGCTTATCTGCAACGACTCAACGATCGTCTGGAGTCATTCCAAAGCACGCTGCAAGCCGCCAGCGATGACCATGCCGACAATCTTTCGGCCTCCAGGGAAATGGACTCCCAGATCCGCGAGCAAGTGGATGGCCTGCAGAGCAGCATGCAGCAAGCCGATGACCTGGAAGGCCTCAAGCAAGTGCTGGAAAACCATTTGGAAGGGCTGCTGGGTACGATGGATGAACATCGCAAGCAGCGTGACCAGCGTGAGAAGGACGTTTCGATTCGCCTGAAAAGCCTGGCCGAGCGCGTTGCGTTGATGGAGCAGGACGCTCTGATCGTGCGCGAGAACCTGGAGGAGCAGCGGCAAAAGGCCTTGATCGATCCGCTGACCGGCCTGCCCAACCGCGCAGCCTGGAGCGAGCGTCTCGAACGGGAAGTCGACCAGTGGCAGCGGCACGGCAATAGCCTGTTGATCGCCATGCTCGACCTCGATCACTTCAAGCGGATCAATGACAACTACGGTCACTTGGCCGGCGACCGGGTACTCAAGCTCATTGCCTCGGTCCTGCGCAAGCGTATCCGCGGCAGTGACTTCATCGCCCGCTTTGGCGGCGAGGAGTTCGTCCTGCTGGTGCCAGACACACCTCTCGCGGCCGGCGCAAAACTGGCCGAGGTATTGCGCGCGGCCATCGAGGCCTGTCCGTTTCATTTCAAGGGCGAGCCAGTGACAATCACGGTGTCGATGGGCATGACGGCCTTCAAGCCGGGGGAACGCAGCGAGCTGGTGCTCAAACGAGCCGATGAGGCGTTGTATCGGGCAAAAAATGCCGGGCGTAACCGAGTGGAGCTAGGCTGAGCAATTGTTCCATTTTATTAAGGGCATCGGATCATCCTAGGTGATACGTTACACTGTTGCATTATCTTCCTGCGTGCATGTTCTTTGCCATGAAACTTATCCCGCTTCTTGCTTCGCTGCTCCTACTGGCCGGTTGTGCGAGCGGCCCCCGGCTCGATACCAGCCACCCATCGGTCAACCACGACAGCCGTGCCCAATACATCGTGGTGCACTACACCTCGGCTTCGCTTGAACGTTCGTTGTCCCTGCTGACCCACGGCGAAGTCAGCGCTCACTACCTGATAGGGGACGATAAGGACGCGACCATCTACAAGCTGGTGGACGAAAACCGGCGCGCCTGGCACGCCGGGGAAAGCGAGTGGCAAGGCCGGACCTGGCTCAACTCCAGCTCCATTGGGATCGAGATCGTCAATCCGGGCTATATCGACACGGCCACCGGCCGCCTCTGGTACCCCTACAGCGAAGCTCAGGTGCAATCGTTGATCGCCTTGCTCAAGGATATTACTCGGCGTAACGCGATCAACCCGGTCAATATCATTGGCCATAGCGACATTGCCCCCAACCGCAAGCTGGATCCCGGTCCGTTGTTTCCCTGGAAGCGACTCGCGCAGGCAGGCCTGGGCGTCTGGCCGGACGAGGGGGCGGTCGCGCGCCAGCAGGCTGCCTATGGCGCTGAGTTGCCGGCCGCCAGTTGGTTCCAGGCCGAGCTGGCCCGCCTTGGCTACCCGACACCCCGCACCGGTGAATGGGATGTCGCCACCCACCAGGTACTGGCCGCCTTCCAGATGCGCTACCGGCCGGCCCGGTTCGATGGCTCGCCAGACGCGCAAAGCGCGGCGATTTTGCAGGTGCTCAATCAGACAAAATAATGACGCTCGTCTGACTAATCGAACCAAATCCAAAACAGAAGCTATAACTCATTGGTAACTTTCGGATTACTGATGATGACGGCTGCGCGCGAAACCCTGCAGAGCTGGCTCCATCGCCCTATTTTCCTGGCGATGACGGCGGCTGCCCTAAGTACCGTGTTGTTGCTGGCGGGCAGCCTGTTTGTCGTCATGCAACAGATCCAACAGCGTGAAAGCGATCAGATGAATGCCCAAGGCGAGCGTTTCCTGCAGCGCCTGGAACAACTTTTCGGCCAACTGCGCGAAAGCCTCGATGACCTGCAGGCACAACCGCTGCGTGGCTGTAACGACGACATGATCGCCACCTTGCAGCAGGTGAGTTTCAATTATCGGTTCGTCTACGAGGCGGCTTATATCGACAGCTCCGGCATGTGCTCCAGTCGTCCGCGCCAGAGCGCTTTGTCGCTGGCACGAGCGCCTGACTTGCGGGGCCCCGCCTACAGCTATTGGCTCAATACCACCACGGAGCCCGACGAGAACCGTGCTGCGTTGATGTTGGGGCGCGGAAATTTCCGAGTGGCAACGTCTCGCGGCCACCTGACCGATGTGGTCGACCTGCCGCCGGGCAGCAGCCTGCTCGTCGTCCTGGATGCTGGCGAGCGGGCCATTCCAGTCCTAGGCACCGAACAGCGCTGGCCACCGACGGAGCCGTGGCCACCGAAAAGCAAAAACGCTTTGCAAGTCACCAAGCATCGGTTGATCTACCGAATGCCGACCGATAACCCGGAATACCAATTGGTGCTGATTGCGCCCCGTAACGGCGTACGCATTCCGGCCAACGCCTGGTGGATGCTGCCTATCAGCCTGGTGCTGGGGCTGGGCATTGGTTTCCAAGTCTTTTTACTCGCGCGCCAGCGTCAGTCCATGGATGCCGAGTTGCACGGTGCTATCCGACGCGGCGAGTTGCAGGTGCTCTATCAACCGATCTTCGATCTACACAGCCGCAACTGCGTAGGCGCCGAGGCCTTGCTGCGCTGGCGCCGGCCGGACGGCACCCTGACCAGCCCGGATCTGTTTATTCCGATGGCGGAGGACACCGGGCAGATCCGCCAGATCACCGATTTTGTCCTCCAGCGGTTGTTCGACCAGTTGGGCCAGCTGTTGCGGGCCAATCCGCACCTCTACATTTCCGTGAACCTGGCAGCCTGCGACGTGATGGTGCCGCGTATCGGCGATGTGATCGCCCGGCTGCTGGCGATGCATCGTGTGTCGGCGCACCAGATTGCCTTCGAAGTCACCGAGCGTGGCCTGGTCGACGTGCTCGTCGCTCGCGATAACCTGCAATCGTTGCGCGACGTAGGGCATCAGGTATTGATCGATGACTTCGGCACCGGCTATTGCAGCCTGGCTTACTTGCAGACACTGCCGGTGGACTGCCTGAAGATCGACAAGGCGTTCATCGACGCGTTGGGGCACGACGCCGCCAGCAGTGGCGTGGCCCCGCACATCATCCGCATGGCCCACGCGCTGGAGCTCAAGGTCATCGCCGAAGGCATCGAGCACGAGGCACAGGCGTCTTATTTGAGCAGCGAGGGCGTGAAGTTCGGTCAGGGTTGGTTGTTTGCCCACGCGCTCAGCGCGGTGCAGCTCATCGAGTTGATCACTCGCGGTCGCCGTCTGGTCGGGCGACGCATGGATGACGAGGCGTGAAGCGCCCTCAGACCGTCAGGGCCATGTAGAACTGGGTGCCCTGCCCTGGCCTTGAGTACACGCCCATGCGTCCTCCGTGAAGCTGGACGATCTCCTTGCACAGGGCCAGGCCGAGGCCGGCGCCGCCCTTTTTGCGCCCAACCTGGACGAAGGGCTCGAAGATCCGTCCTTGCTGGCCATAAGCAATCCCCTCGCCGTTATCTTCGACGCTGATGATTACCCGTTCGCCATGGCGTCGGGCTTGCAATCGGATCTGGCCGTCATCGTTGGTGTGGCGCATCGCGTTATCGATGAGGTTGTCCAGCACTCGGTCCAGTTGCGCCGCATCGGCATGCAGGCGCGGCAGCGGACCCTGGATCTCGACGAGTAATTCGATACCTTTCGCTTGCGCTTGTGCGGCAAAGCGCATCCTGGCGGCTTCCAACAGTTCTTCGATGGAGCATGGCGCCAGGGTGAGTTTCTGCAAGCCGTTCTGGTAGCGAGAGAAGTTGAGCAAGTCATTGATGAGCTGCATCAACCGCTGCATTTCTTCGTTGACGGTATTGAGTAGATCCGCTTCACGGGACTCTCGAGGAAAATGCATGCGCTCCTGCAGCAGTCCGAAGGCCATGTGCATGCCCGTAACGGGGGTGCGCAATTCGTGGGAGGCCCGCAGGACGAATTCACTGCGCACCCGTTCGAAGGCGCGTTGCTCGGTGACGTCATGCAGCACCATCACCGCGCCGAGAATCTGCCCTTGGGTATGGATGACCGGCGTGAGGCTGTAGGTCAGCACACGCGACTCGCCATCGACTTCGATGCTCAGGTCGTCCGGCGCCCGCTCTTGTGTGCCGCCGCGCAGGACCAGCTGCAACTCGTCGTCCAGCTCGACCCGTCCAAGCGCTTCCCCGAGCCCTTGTCCCAGTCGCTCCTGGTCCCAGCCCAATTGGCGTTGCGCCACGGGGTTGAGATGCTCGAGCCGACCTTGGCGGTCAATCATCAACAAGCCATCGTCAATGCTGTCGAGTACCGCTTGCAGGCGTTGCTGGCCGGCGAGTAGCTCCTCCACATTGGTCGCCTGATGTTCGCGCAGCGCCTGGGCCATGATGCCGAAGCGCCGGCTCAGCAAGTTCAGCTCCGCCGCCGAGGAGATTGGCAGCGTCACCTCGAAATTGCCTTGACCTATATCGTCAGCCGCCGCGACCAACGCCTCGATCGGCGCGCCAAAGCGCCGGGCGATGCCATGGGCCGTCACGAAGCCGATGATCAGCACCGCCAGCCCCACCAGCCCCAGCAGGCCTGAAATCAATAGGGCACGTTCGCGGGCGCGGTCCTGGGTTTCGCTGATTTTGTTCAGGGCATGGCGATAGCCCTCGATCAAGCCTCCACGTAATACGTTGAACTTATCGGTGAGCGCCTGAATGTTGGCAAGATGTTTGGGTTGCTGCAGAGAAGCATCGAAAGCCGCGAGAAAGCTGATGTAGTCGGCTCTGGCGCGGCTGAAGCTGGTGGCGGGTTCGTCCGATCGCTGTTCCTGAGCGATGCCTTCGTCCAGCAACTCGAAATACTGGCGCTTGGACGCTTCCAGCGCCGCCAGGTTGGGGGTTTCGTCGAGCATGATCATCAACTGGTCGCCCAGTGTCTGACGGAGCTTGAGGCCCAGGTCCAGCAGCACGAAGTTGTCGCGAACGGATTGTTCTTGGGTGTTGGCCATCTGCATTACGCTGACCAGTCCCAGCAATAGCCCTAGCAGCGCCACTGTGATCAGCGCCGAAATGCTGAGGAACAACCGTGTGCGCAGCTTCATCGCCAGTTTCATAAGGTGCTGCTCACAGGTTGTATTGCTTGCGTTTGCGATACAGCGTGGACGCGTCGATGCCCAGGGTCTTGGCGGCCTGGTCAAGGGTGTCGGCAGTGGCGAGCACTGCACCGATGTGCGCCTTCTCCAGTTCGTCGAGACTCAGCGCGGCACCGATACGCGGAGCGTTGTTGATCGGTTGCTCGGCCATGCCCAAGTGACTGATTTCAACCTTCTCCTGAGGGCAGATGATGCTGGCGCGCTCGACCACGTTGCGCAGCTCGCGAATGTTGCCCGGCCAGCGGTAGCCTAGCAGCGCTTCGCGTGCCTCATCGCTGAAGCCCCGTGCCGGACGGGCGTATTCTTTGACGAAGCGCGCCAGGAAGCGATCGGCGAGGGTCAGGATGTCCTCGGCGCGTTCGCGCAGGGGTGGCAGGTGCAGGGTAATGACGTTCAGGCGGTACAAGAGGTCCTCGCGAAACCGTCCATCGCGCACCATGTCCTCCAGATTGAGGTTGGTGGCGGCGAGGATGCGGACGTCGGCACGTCGGGTCACCGGATCGCCAACCCGCTCGTATTCCTTGTCTTGGATGAAACGCAGCAATTTTGGCTGCAACGCGAGGGGAAAATCGCCAATTTCATCAAGAAACAGCGTGCCGCCGTCCGCTTGGTTGACCCGCCCCAGCGTGCTTTCGCTGGCACCCGTGAACGCGCCGCGGCTGTGGCCGAACAACTCGCTTTCCATCAGTTCGGTGGTCAGCGATGGGCAGTTGATGGTGACGCAGGACTTCTTCGCGCGCTTGCTCCAGCCGTGGATCGCCCGCGCCAGTTCGCCCTTCCCGGTGCCGGACTCGCCGAGGATCAGGATATTGGCGTCCGTGCTGGCAACCTGCCGAGCGGTTTCGAGGACAACCTTCATCGCTGGGCTGTGGGAGTCCAGGCCGTCCTTAGGCTTACGCATTTCTCCTTCCAGGGCTTCGAGCCTGGCGGACAGTTGGCGTACCTCCAGTTGCTTGGCGGTCGCCAGCCGCAGTTGGTCCGGGCTGCAAGGCTTGACCAGATAATCGGCGGCGCCGGCCTGGATCGCGTCGACGGCCGTGTCCACGGCGGAATGAGCTGTCACGATAACGACGCGCATCCAGGGTGCCTGGATTCGCATCTGTCCCAATACGTCGAGACCGTTGTCTTCGCCCAGGCGCAGGTCCAGGAAGCACAAGTCGAATACCTGGCGTTGCAGCAAGGCTTCGGCCTGTGCGGCACTGTTGGCGGTAGCGACGCTATAGCCCTCGTCTTCCAGGCAATAACGGAAGGTACGCAGGATGGCGGACTCGTCGTCTACCAGCAGAATGCGGCCTTGATGCTCGGTGGCGGATTCCATCTTTCCTACGCTCCTTAATGAATGATGATGATTAGTGTCAGAAAAATCGGGCAAGTTGCATGGTCCATTCTGATCGAATATTACCCACCGAATCGGAATCTGTGGACCTCCTTCGTCTAAAAGACTGATTTTCGGCCAATTTTTAGCGCTGCCGGCGACAACGGTTCGGCTCGCTCATTCCGACATCCGTTTCCGACCCGCAATTCAAAAAAGAAATCGGCCGCAGACCTTTATCTCAATTCGTGCATAACGCACGACGCTCGCCAGGCCCATCGTGCAGGATGCGCTCCCGCAAATGGTTGCCGTCTTACTAACTTATTGATTTGAAAGGGTTTTATTGTGATAAAAAATCTGGCATGCCGGCTGCAATGTTCTGGTCAACGTGGCGCTGAGGGCGCCTCAACCAGATCACCGCTAGGGTGGGGAGGAGTTTCAGGATGAATCGTCAAGTTGCCGCCCAATTTCGCATTACCCGCCTGCATATCCAGCAGGGGCTGTGGGCTTTTGTCGCGTTGCTGGTCACGCTTGTAGCGGGTCAGCAATTGATGCTCTGGCATGAAAGCCAGAAGCCGGAAGCTCCACTGGTATCCACCTACCGTGCCCCGCAAACCCATTTCAGTGCCGCCAGTACGCTGGCGCAGGAATCCGCTTCGATGCGGATGATGGAAGTTGACCAGGCGCAGCCTCTCTCGGAAATGCCTCGTGAAGAGCGCTGGGTGTTCTGATTCGAACCGGTCGTCCGTTGCACCGGAACCATCATTGCCAGATTCGTTACTAAATAGAAAAGCGTAAGGAGAATCACCATGTTGAGCTGGGCTATTACCTTCCTGATTATTGCCATCATCGCCGCTGTATTGGGCTTCGGTGGTATCGCAGGCACCGCCACGGGCATCGCCAAGATTCTCTTTGTCGTGTTCCTGGTGATGTTCATCGCATCGTTCTTCTTTGGCCGTCGTGGCCGAGGCTGACATGAGCGTGACTCTTAAAGGACTGGCCGCCGCCCTGCTGTTGGGCGGCAGTGCCATGGCAATGGCTGCCAACGACGGTCAAATGCGGGTCAACCAATTGCTGCAGTCGGACACGCAATATCGCGAGACTTGGCAGCAGGTCGTCAAGAAGGAAGAACGTCTGCCCGAATGGGTGATGAACCTGACGGGCGATGCAGAGCAAATGAACGCGGTCGAAGAGGACGGCGACAAGTATCTGGTCGGGCCGTTGTGCGAGACTCAGGCCACTTGCAAGAGCAAACGCCTGTTCGTCGCCTTCAGCTTCGATAAAGACGAAGCTTATGCCCTGTTGGTGGAGGTGCCCGCAGGCCTGCCGGCCGATAAGTCGCCGACCCGTCACGCGGACTATCGCTTTCTTGGCAATCCCGATGAAGGTATGCAAGAACTGTTAATGGAACAGCTCAAGAAAGATCCTAACTGGTACTGATTTCTTGAAGCGGGAAGAGCAACGCTGCTTTTCTCTCTGCGAAGCCCGAGGAGGGCCGAAGCATGACCAGGGGGCTGGGACGTTCTGACCATACAGGGTCGGAGTGACCTACGGGCACAAGGGGTGCCTGCGAAAGGGCCGGGTCAGGTAAAAGCTGCGACGCAAGTTCGCGAAGTCGTGACGGCTTGGCGAACTTGCGTAGAGCTTATCCCCACGCTAGAGCGTCTCGCTGCTCTTGCGCCAATATCCGCGATCCGGCCGCGACACATTGTCCTGTTTGTTCCCCACGAGCTCGAACCGTTACCGTATATCGGAGAATGAGTGCCAGGGTTCTTGTCTCCGACCGGAGCTTCGACCCGCTCCATCCATCGTCTTTCCAAGCAATCCGAATAACGCCCGGCTACGCTGAAATGGCCGCATCACGGCACTTTTGCCTGCTCCAATGGCGTATTCGAACTGTTTGGGACGCACGTTTCGTTTTGTAAAACTCATGCCGATTCGGCATAGGGTAGGCGTTTACGGCATTAGACGATCCCCCCTTGCATCGCAATAGTTGCGCCTTTTTTCGCCTGCTGGTGAGCTGCCTTTGGCGCTCAGGGTGACCTTATACGGGGCAGCGGCATGGGTTCGAACCGCCGTCTGGCGGTCCGTTGATGTGGCTGTCCGAGTCAAACTGAAGTAAGGGTAATGATATGAAGAAGGCAAAACTAAGCCTCGCCTGGCAAATCCTCATCGGTCTGGTGCTCGGGATTGCAATCGGCGCGCTGCTCAACCATTTCAGTGCCGAAAAGGCCTGGTGGATCAGCAACGTGCTGCAACCGGCAGGCGATATCTTTATCCGTCTGATCAAGATGATCGTGATTCCCATCGTGATCTCCTCGCTGATCGTTGGCATCGCCGGCGTAGGCGACGCCAAGAAACTCGGGCGGATCGGCTTCAAGACCATCGTCTATTTCGAGATCGTGACCACCATCGCCATCGTCGTCGGCCTGCTCTTGGCGAATTTCTTCCAGCCGGGCAACGGCATCGACATGAGCACCCTGGGTACGGTGGATATCTCCAAGTACCAGGCCACGGCGGCCGAGGTCCAGCATGAGCATGCGTTTGTCCAGACGATCCTCAACCTGATCCCGTCGAACATTTTCGCGGCCGTCGCTCGCGGCGAAATGTTGCCGATCATCTTCTTCTCCGTCCTGTTCGGCCTTGGTTTGTCCAGCCTGCAATCGGACCTGCGCGATCCTCTGGTGAAGATGTTCCAGGGCGTGTCGGAGAGCATGTTCAAAGTCACCCACATGATCATGAAGTACGCGCCGATCGGTGTGTTCGCCCTGATCGCCGTGACGGTGGCCAACTTCGGTTTCGCTTCCCTGTTGCCGCTGGCGAAGCTGGTGATCCTGGTTTATGTCGCCATCGCCTTCTTCGCCTTCGTGGTGCTGGGCCTGATCGCTCGGGTGTTCGGCTTCTCGGTGATCAAGCTGATGCGCATCTTCAAGGATGAGCTGGTGCTGGCCTACTCCACCGCCAGTTCCGAAACGGTGTTGCCGCGGGTTATCGAAAAGATGGAAGCGTATGGGGCGCCAAAGGCTATCTGCAGTTTCGTGGTGCCTACCGGCTACTCGTTCAACCTTGACGGTTCGACGCTGTACCAGAGCATCGCCGCGATCTTTATCGCCCAGCTCTATGGCATCGACCTGTCCATCGGCCAGCAGTTGATGCTGGTATTGACCTTGATGGTGACCTCCAAGGGCATCGCTGGTGTGCCGGGCGTGTCCTTCGTGGTGCTGCTGGCCACACTGGGCAGCGTTGGCATTCCACTGGAAGGCCTGGCGTTCATCGCCGGTGTCGACCGCATCATGGACATGGCCCGTACGGCGCTGAACGTGATCGGAAACGCCTTGGCCGTGTTGGTCATTTCCCGTTGGGAAGGCATGTACGACGATGCCAAGGGCCAGCGCTACTGGAATTCTTTGCCGCACTGGCGCAGCAAGGAGCCGTTGCCGGCAGGGGAAACTTCCAGCCGCTGAGGCATGACTTAAGGCCCCATCGCGAGCAGGCTCGCTCCCACAGAGATCACTCAATCATTGTGGGAGCGAGCCTGCTCGCGATGGTGGCGGCACATGCAACATCAAGCCAACCAGACCCCGGAGAAATCCGGGGTTTGTCGTTTCGGCCAGCCCCGCTATCATTCGCCGCATCTTCCGGGGGACTTAACCGATGCTCAATGGCCTGTGGCTTGGCTTCTTTATCGTGGCAGCCGTGTCCGCACTGGCGCAGTGGCTGATTGGCGGCAACGCCGGGATCTTCGCCGCCATGGTGGAAAGCATCTTTGCCATGGCCAAGCTGTCGGTGGAAGTCATGGTCCTGCTGTTCGGCACCCTGACCCTTTGGCTGGGGTTCCTGCGCATCGCTGAAAAAGCCGGCATCGTCGACTGGCTCGCCAAGGCCCTCGGGCCGCTGTTTCTTCGTTTGATGCCGGAAGTCCCAGCCGGTCACCCGGCGATTGGCCTGATCACCCTCAATTTCGCGGCCAATGGCCTGGGCCTGGACAACGCCGCCACGCCCATCGGCCTCAAGGCCATGCGCGCCCTGCAGGATCTGAATCCCAGCCCGACCATCGCCAGCAATGCGCAGATTCTGTTTCTGGTGCTCAATGCATCGTCGCTGACCCTGCTGCCGGTGACCATCTTCATGTACCGCGCCCAGCAAGGCGCGCCGGACCCGACCCTGGTGTTCTTGCCGATCCTGCTCGCCACCAGTGCCTCGACCCTGATGGGGCTGCTGTCCGTGGCATTCATGCAACGTCTGCGCCTGTGGGATCCGGTGGTCCTCGCCTACCTGGTCCCGGGCGCGCTGGCGCTGGGCGGCTTCATGGCGCTGCTGGCCACGCTTTCGGCCACGGCGCTGGCGGGGCTGTCCTCGATCCTCGGGAACCTGACTTTGTTTGGCTTGATCATCCTGTTCCTGGTGGTGGGCGCGCTGCGCAAGGTCAAGGTGTACGAAACCTTCGTTGAAGGCGCCAAGGAAGGGTTCGATGTTGCCAAGAACCTGCTGCCGTACCTGGTGGCGATGCTGTGTGCCGTCGGTGTGCTGCGGGCCTCCGGAGCGCTGGATTTCGGCCTGGACGGTATTCGGCACCTGGCCCAGTGGGCTGGCTGGGACACGCGTTTCGTCGATGCGTTGCCCACTGCCATGGTCAAGCCGTTTTCCGGCAGCGCCGCCCGGGCGATGCTGATCGAAACCATGAAGACCTCTGGGGTAGACAGCTTCCCTGCCCTGGTGGCGGCGACGATTCAGGGCAGCACCGAAACCACTTTCTATGTGTTGGCGGTCTATTTCGGCGCGGTGGGCATCCAGCGAGCGCGCCATGCGGTGGGTTGTGCCCTGCTGGCGGAGCTGGCCGGTGTGGTGGCGGCGATCGGGGTTTGTTACTGGTTCTTTGGCTGACCTGTGCAAGCGAGCCTGCTCGCGATAGGGCCTGACGAGCCCTTTATTCCGTCACCTTGAACCGCAGCACGCCGATCATCTGGCCATTCTCGGTCAGCACCCGCACTTGCCATTTGCCTGTCGGGTCGCCGGGGAAATTCTGCTTGTGGGTCCAGGCGCGATAGCCTTCCTTGCGCCCTCCGTGAATGTCCAAAGCGATGCGGTCCACTTCTTTGCCGTTGAATTGCCAGACATGGTAGATCCGCTCGTCCAGGCCTCGCGGCGCATTGATGGCGGTGTAGGCGTACAGGCCATTGCTGCGAATCTGGGCGGCGCTGACTTCCTTGAGGCTGGCGCCAGGCGTGCGATCTTCCACTTGGGTGCTGATCGCCACCTCGGTCATCCAGAGCGTGGCGGGCGGTACCCAGGAGCGCAGCACCCAACCGGCGGCGCCAATGCCCAAGGTGATGCACAGGATGGCCAGGGCGTTGCGCACGGTACGGATTGGAAAGATCGAAGCCAGGCTCGGGAATGACAACAGCATGGCGATGCCCAATGCCAGCTTGAAGCTCTGGTCGGTGGTCAGGTGCAGGATCACTGGCAGGGCGGTCAGCAACGCCGCGAACAGCGTCAGGGTGTGCAACGCCAGGAAAGCCCATCGCCGCGGCGCCAGCCATTTGTAATACAGGGGGTCGGTGATCGAGACCAATGCCGCCGCCGCGAGCAGGCCAGTGAAGATCAGTTGGCTGCTGTTCCAGGTGGTGGTGATGAAGAAAAACGGCAAGACAAAAAACAGGCTTTCCTGATGAATCATTTGCGTGGCGTAACGCAACAGCGGCTGGGGAATTTCCCGTTTGAAAATCCGTGTGAACAACCGGGTCAGGCTGTTCTCCAGCATCAGCCAGAGCCAGCTCACCAGCATCATGATGGCGATCCAGGTCGCCAGGCCTTGCTGGCGATCCACCAGCATGAAACTGCCGACCCCGGAAATGAAGCCGCCGAGCGCGATGACCCCTGGGTAGCGCTTCATCAGTTCGATAATGCGCTGGATTAAATGAGTCAGGTTCGGCATTCGGCAGGTTCACGCTAAGTCGTAGGAAAAATCCCTGACAGGGTACCACTGTGAATTCATTCCGGGTCCCGTCGATGCCTGCGCCGTATCAGCCAGGCCACCAGCCCCAGCAGAACCGCCACCAACCCGCCGAGTGTCCAGACAAGTTCGTCATCGCTGAGCAGCGGCTTCTCGATGCGCAAATAGCCTGGGTCCTTGAGCAGCTCACGCAGGGCCAGGTTGGCCTGTTCCAGGCTGACTGCCTGCAGGCGCTCGGCTGGGTTGGCGAAGCGGCCGTCTTCGTAGTCGCCCAGGGCGCTCCAGTAATAGTCGGCCAGTGCGCTGTTGCCTTGGACCGCCCAGGACTGATGGGCAATGGCGGCACGCTTTATCCGCACGAAACTCTCGGGGTCCAGGCCGTCCCTCAACAACGTGTTGCGCAGCGTCTCGAGCGCGTGTTCGGCCGGGGGCAGGTCCTCGCGGGCCAGGTCGGCGTTGAGGCTCAGGAAACCGACGCCGCCGAAGACGTCCCGCTCCACCCACGGGCCATAGGACAGGCCGTCAGCCAGGCGCAGTTGCCGGTAGAGCGCCCAATCCAGGTAATCCTTGAGCAGGTCGAAGGTTTCATCATGTTGTTGCTCCAGCACCGGCTCCGGGAACAGCCAGTGAAGCTTGGCGCTGTCGCCGACCAGCCCACGAATCAGGTTGCGCTTGGTCACCGCGCTGTAGCGGATCTGCGCCAGCGGTTCATGGACGCTGGGTTCGACCGGTTCGAGCTCGCCGAAGGCGCGTTCCAGATAGGCCGGCAGCAATCGATCGAGGTCACCTACGACGATCAACGTCATGTTATTGGGCGCGTACCAAGCCTTGCGCACCTGTTCCAGTTGGGCGACGGTAAAGCGTTCGACCTCGGCCCGTTCCGCACAACGCAAGCCCAGTTCCACGGCCAGTTGGTTGCTGGCTTTGTGGCCCAGGTCCTGGCGGTCGAGCCAGCGTTGCAGATGGGTGTAATGGCCGCCATCCTCGCGCTCTACCACCCGTTTGGCCGCTTCCAGATTCTTTGCGTCAATTCGGGTACGGGTCAGCAATGCCAGCAACAAGTCCAGGACTTTGCGTTGATTGCGCGCTGGCGCCTCGATGACAAACGTCGTGTCGGCGTTGCTGGTGAAGGCGTTCCATTCGCCACCCAGCGCCTGCATGCGCTCTTCCAGGCCGCCCTCGCCGGTATCGTCGACGCCGCTGAACAGCACATGTTCGAGCAGGTGTGGCAGTTCCTTGTCGGCGCAGCTGAAATCATCGAGGCCCACGCCGACCACCAACCGAATCGCCACATGTCCACGTTCCGTGCCGGGCTTGAGCAACAACTGCATGCCGTTGGGCAACGTATATCCCTCGACCTGGAAGCGATCCTGGGCAACGACGGGTAGGGAACCGAACAAAAGCAGGACGAGTAGCAGACAACGCATGGCGGGCTTCCTGGCGGCTTGTAAATCCATGGTCCGGGGACACACTTGTTGACTGGCCGAGACGCCAGTCGTTCAAGGCGAATGGGTGATGTCGGACATTTCGTCGGCGGACAGGGCGCCGATCTCGGATGTTTCCAGCACCACATAGGCGCTGCCGCAGAACAACGAATTCAAGCGCCGCATGTCGGCGATCAGTTCCAAGTGAAGGGAACTCGTCTCAAGGCTTTGCACTACTTTGCGCTGCAAGCGGCTGACATGGGCGTGGGCCATCCGTCGTTCCTGCGCGCGAAAGCGCCGTTTCTCGCGCAGCAATTGGCGAGCACTTTCCCGATCGGCACTGAGGAAGACCGACAATCCCAGGCGCAGGTTAGCGATCAGATGGCTGTGCAGTCCCGCCAATTCTTCCAGGCCCACGTCAGAGAATGAGCGGCGTTGGGAGGTCTTCTGCTGCTGGACCTTGCGCAACATGCGTTCGATGAGGTCACTGGCCAGTTTGAGGTTGATCGCCAGCTCGATGATTTCCGCCCAGCGGCGACTGTCCTGTTCACTAAGATCTTCACGAGGCATTTGCGCCATGTAGAGCTTGATGGCGCTGCACAGCGCTTCGACGTCATCGCTCATGCTGCGCAGTTGTTGAGTGATCGCCGTTTGCTCGCCTCGTAGCACGCCGAGCATGGCCTCGAGCATGTTTTCGATCAGGTCGCCAATGCGCAGGGTTTCCCGCGCGGCGTTCGCCAGCGCCAGGCTTGGTGTGGCGAGGGCGGCGGGGTCCAGGTGCCGTGACGTGGCTTTGCCATTGGCTTGCGGTCGTTCCGGCAGCAGCCAGGCACAGAGCCTGGCCATCGGTCCGACGCTGGGCAACAGCACCAGGCAACGCACGGTGTTATAGAGCAAATGAAAGCCAATGACGGTTTCCTGGGGGCTGAAATCCAGGCCGTCCAGCCAACCCACCAGCGGGTCGAGTACCGGAATGATCAGCAGCAGGCCGATCAGCTTGTACAACAGGCTGCCCAGCGCCACCTGGCGTCCGGCGGCGTTCTGCATGCTGGTGCTGAGGAACGCCAGCACGCCGCTGCCGATATTGGCACCGATCACCAGGCCGATGGCGACTGGCAAGCTGATCACCGCAGCGCCGGCGAGGGTCGCGGTCAGCAAAACCGCCGCCAGGCTGGAATAGGAAATCATTGCGAACAGCGCACCCACCAAGGCATCGAGCAGGATGTCGCCGGTCAACGAGGCGAAAATCACCTTCACGCCCTGGGCCTGGGTGATCGGCGCGGCGGCTTCGACAATCAATTGCAGGGCCAGGATGATCAGGCCCAGGCCGATGGAGACCCGGCCCATCTGGCCGACGCGGGTCTGTTTGCGCGAGAGGAAAAAAATCACTCCGAGGAAGATCAGCAGCGGCGACAGCCACGACAGGTCCAGGGTCAGCACCCGGGCCATCAATGCGGTGCCGACGTCCGCACCGAGCATGGTCGCCAGGGCAGGGGTCAATGCCATCAGGCCCTGGCCGACGAAGGAAGTGACGAGCATCGCCGTGGCATTGCTGCTCTGGACCATGGCCGTGACCATGATGCCGGCGATGAACGCCAGCCAGCGCCTGGACATGTTCTGGCCAATGACATGGCGCAGGTTCGAGCCGTAGACCCGCAAGATGCCGGTCCGGACGATATGCGTGCCCCAGATCAGCAAGGCCACGGCGGAAAGTAGATTCAGCAGGGTCAGCATGAGGAGCCCCCTGTTAGCGTCCCAGATGGACAAATTGACGGTGCCACATCGTTTTACTTCTTGTACTTAAGCTGTAGTTGCCGAATGGTCCGGGCGCCAGCATTGCACAGCTGAAGATGGGTTTGAAACAAAACTGTCATAAAACAGTTTCCTCGAAAACACCCCGCCCCCTGTAGGAGCGAGCCTGCTCGCGATGGCGGCAGCACATCCAAAATCTTTGTTCCAGGCGATCGCTTTCGCGAGCAAGCTCGCTCCCACAGGTTTTGCATTCGAGCGTTTTTTGCAGGCATGAAAAAGGGGCTCACAAGAGCCCCTTCGTTTCACTGCCCTACATCTTTACTGACCCGGGACATCCTTGCGCAGTTTCACCGGATCCTGTTGCTTGCGCTTGCGAGCAATCGCTGTGCGCATCTTGATGTTGATCGCTTCCACTGCCAGCGAGAACGCCATGGCGAAGTAGACGTAGCCCTTGGGCACGTGCACGTCGAACGATTCGGCGATCAGCACGGTACCGACCACCAGCAGGAACGACAGCGCCAGCATCTTCAGCGACGGGTGCTTGTCGATGAACGTGCTGATGGTGCCCGAAGCCAGCATCATCACCAGGACGGCAACGATGATTGCCGCCACCATGACCGGTACGTGGGAAACCATGCCCACGGCGGTGATGACCGAGTCCAGGGAGAACACGATGTCGATGATTGCGATCTGGATGATGGTGTAGATGAAGTTGCCACCCTTGACCGACGGCTCATCGCTGCTTTCTTCCTCGCCTTCCAGCGCGTGGTACATCTCCTGGGAGCTTTTCCACAGCAGGAACAAGCCACCGAAGAACAGGATCAGGTCACGACCGGAGATGCCCTGGCCGAACACTTCGAACAGATCGGCGGTCAGGCGCATGACCCAGGTGATCGACAGCAGCAACAGGATCCGCGTGATCATCGCCAGCGCCAAGCCGAAAATCCGGGTGCGCGCCTGCATGTGCTTGGGCATGCGGCTGACCAGGATCGAGATCATGATGATGTTATCGATGCCCAGGACAATTTCCAGGGCGGTCAGGGTAAAGAAGGCAACCCATATTTCCGGGTTGGTCAGCCATTCCATGTGAGTTCCTTTGAGCGAGTGTTAGGCCGCGTCGCGCCTTCGGTTGACCGATAGGGGCGACGCAGCGGGCATTGCTTTTATAGAGTGCTGAACAGCGGAAAAATCCCCATCAGCAAGGCGGCGAACATTATGCACAGGCAAACCAGTACTGCCCACTTCAAGGTGAAGCGCTGGTGATCGCCGAATTCGATACCGGCCAAGGCTACCAGCAGGTAAGTCGACGGAACCAGCGGGCTCAGCAGGTGGACGGGCTGGCCAACGATGGAGGCACGGGCCATCTCGACGCCAGTGATGCCGTAATGGCTGGCCGCTTCCGCCAGAACTGGTAACACCCCGTAATAAAATGCATCGTTCGACATGAAGAAAGTGAACGGCATGCTCACCAGCGCGGTGATGACCGCCAGGTACGGGCCGAGGAAGTCCGGGATGACCGCCAGCAGGCTCTTGGACATGGCGTCGACCATGCCGGTGCCGGACAGGATGCCGGTGAAGATCCCCGCCGCGAAAATCAGCCCGACCACCGCCAGGACGCTGCCGGCGTGGGCCGCGACGCGGTCCTTCTGCTGCTGCAGGCACGGATAGTTGACGATCATCGCAATACTGAACGCCACCATGAACAGCACGGGCAGCGGCAACAGGCCGGCGATCAGGGTGCACATCAAGACCAGGGTCAGCGCGCCGTTGAACCAGATCAGCTTCGGACGGCGGGCGTCCGGGAACTGGGAAACGCTGATTTCGCTGTGGTCCATTTCGTCGCCCGCCAGGTGCAATTCACCCAGGCGCGCACGCTCGCGTTTGCCGTACATGTAGGCAATCGCCAGGATCGCCACGACGCCGGCCAACATGGCGGGAATCATCGGCACGAAGATGTCGGACGGATCCACATGCAGCGCACTGGCCGCCCGGGCGGTCGGGCCGCCCCAGGGGGTCATGTTCATCACGCCGCCGGCGAGGATGATCAGGCCAGCCATGATCCTTGGACTCATGCCGATGCGGCTGTAGAGCGGCAGCATCGCGGCCACGCAGATCATGTAAGTGGTCGCGCCGTCACCATCAAGGGAAACGACGAGCGCCAGAACGGCGGTACCGACCGAAACTTTCAACGGGTCGCCCTTGACCAGCTTGAGGATCTTGCGAACGGCCGGGTCGAACAGGCCGGAGTCGATCATCAGGGCGAAATAGAGAATCGCAAACATCAGCATCACCCCGGTAGGGGCGAGCTTGGTGATGCCTTCGAGCATCATCGGGCCGATCTTCGGTGCAAAACCGCCGAACAGGGCGAACAGGATCGGGATGATGATCAAGGCGATCAGCGCGGAAAGGCGCTTGGTCATGATCAGGAACATGAACGTGATGACCATGGCAAAGCCAAGGAAAGTCAGCATGGGAAATACTCCAGGCGTGGCGCGGCGGGCAAAGGCGAACCGGTCAGGTCAGCGCAGGATGCAAAGCACGGGGCGGACGGATGGAGTGGGCGCAACGGGATGGGTAGCAGCGGACATCAGAATCACCATTGTTGTTGTTAAAAAGGCCGCACGAGCATCAGCAAGCTCGTTGTAGGCCACCGGTCTGTTGCCGGTAGGTGAGGCGATCCTAATCGCGCAAGCTTTCAGCAGCCTTTCGCAGGCCGACCGTGTGACCAACGCATGAAGTTACTTTGTGGCGGGGGATTTATTCCCGTTGGACTGCGAAGCAGGCCCAAAAGAGCAGACCGCATTCTTTCGAAATTTCGCAATGACAGGTTTCAGGGCCGCTTCGCGCCCAGCGGGGATAAATCCCCTCGCCACAAAAGCAATCAGCGTTTCACTTTGAAGGCTGAAAGATTCAAATACACGTGGGCGTGGTAGCCCTTGATCCGTTGCATCGGTCAATCCTTAATAAAGAGGCGAACCCTCTTGGTTTTCCGCGGGTCAGAGCCTTTACACGCGGGAAAAAAGGAACGCCAGCCATGAAAAACGCGGAAACCCCGGTTATCAAAGTGGTGCTTTATGGTGCCATGAGCAGCCTCGGCAGTGCGTTGATGGCTGAACTGCTGCGACGACAGCATGAAGTCATCGCCATTCTGGATGACCTTACCGCCCTGGCCCCACGCCCGGGACTGCGGGCCAAGACCGGCGATCTGTTCGACCCGGAGCGGGTCAAGCAAAGCGTCGCCGGTGTCAGCGCCGTCGTATGCCTGTTGAACGCACCAGGATTGCCGATGAACAGCGAGCAGGTGGAGCGCACATTGATTCCCGGCCCGGTGGAGCAAGTCCTGGCGGTGGACGCGTTGATTGCCGGCATGCAAGCGGTGAACATTTCACGGTTGTTTTTGGTGGGTGACTTTGCGGTGCTCGACGAAGAACAAGCCGACGACGACTTGCAGCGCCATGCCGCCGAAGAAGTGCTTGATGCTCTGAAGAACAGCACGCTGCAGTGGACCCTGATCAACGCGCCCTATGCCGCGCCAGGCTTGGGCATCGAACACTTCAGCCAGGTCAGTACCAGCCTCGAGCCGGGCCTGGCCGAAACCCTGGAGCGGCTCAACCGCGTGGCCGTCGGCATCGCCGATGAGCTGCGCTTGAACCTGCATGTGGGCGAGCACGTCAGTTTTGTCACGGCCGTGTAGGCCTATCAAACGGCGATGGAAGGCAGCGGCAAGCCAGTGAGCGACTCGGCGCTGTTGGCCTGTTCTTCCATCAACCAATCCACGAACAACTTGATAAGAACACCGCGGCGCTTGCGCTGGGGCAAGACCACGTAATAACCCAGCCGGGACAGCACCGTTTGGGCGATCGGACGACACAACAATCCTTGGGCCAGCAAGTTATCCACAAGGTGTCGCCAGCCGATGGCGACGCCCTGGCCGCCGATCGCCGCCTGGATGAGCAGCGTGTAATTGTCGAAGCGCAACTGCCCGGGCGCTGGCGGCGAGTTGATGCCTAATTCGCGAAACACACCACTCCAGTCGAACCAGTTGCTGCTGTTGCCCGCGCGCAGGTGCAGCAACGGGAATTCCGCCAAGGCCTGGGCGGGCAAGGGCAGGGGACGTTCTCCGAGCAGCAGCGGACTGCATACAGGGAAAACTTCTTCGCTGAACAGCCAGCGACTTTCGCCTTGTTTGAAGCGCCCATCGCCGAACAACACTGCAACGTCAATATCGGTACGGAGCATGTTGTGGTTGCGCTCGCTGGTCACCAGGCTCACATCCACCTGGGGATTGGCTGCGTGAAACCGATGCAGCCGAGGCATCAGCCAATAAGCGGCAAAGGCAAAGTCCGTCGCCACTTGCAGCACTTCGTGCTGGTGCTGGGCGGTGATCGCATTCAGACCCGCATCGATGCTTTGCAAACCGGTCTGGACTTGCTCGAACAGCAGCGTGCCGGCTTCAGTCAGCTCGATGCCTCGATAGATGCGGTCAAACAGCCGCGTGCCCAGCTGTTCTTCCAAACGTTTGATCTGCTGGCTGATGGCCGGCTGCGTGGTGCCCAGCTCGATTGCGGCCGCGGTGAAGCTTTGCTGGCGAGCCGCTGATTCGAAGACACGGAACAGGTCCAGGGAGAGGTCACCCAAGGCTTCATACATAAGCTGTGCTTATCCTAGTCATTGTCTCGCATGGGCTTTACCCCAAAACTCAGGGGCTACATGCTCAATCGCAGCACTATCGCATAACTGCCTACTATGGAATGCCGCGAATACATGAAGCGCAAGAACATTCTTTTCATCATGGCCGATCAAATGGCCGCGCCAATGTTGCCGATCTATGGTCCGTCGCCCATCAAGTTGCCGAACCTGTCCCGCCTGGCCGACCAGGGCGTGGTGTTCGATGCCGCGTATTGCAACAGTCCGTTGTGCGCGCCGTCACGCTTTACCCTGGTGAGCGGCCAGTTGCCAAGCAAGATTGGCGCCTACGACAACGCGGCGGATTTCCCAGGGGACGTTCCGACGTATGCCCACTACCTGCGCCGCCTCGGCTACCGCACGGCGTTGTCTGGCAAGATGCATTTTTGCGGACCGGACCAGCTGCACGGCTACGAAGAACGTCTGACCAGTGACATCTATCCTGCCGACTACGGCTGGGCCGTGAATTGGGATGAGCCGGATGTGCGGCCGAGCTGGTATCACAACATGTCATCGGTGTTGCAGGCCGGCCCGTGCGTACGGACCAATCAGCTGGACTTCGATGAAGAGGTGGTGTTCAAGGCCCAGCAATACTTGTTCGACCACATCCGCGAGGACGGCGACCAGCCGTTTTGCCTAACGGTATCGATGACACACCCACACGATCCGTACACGATTCCCAAGGCATTTTGGGATTTGTATGACGACAACGAGATCCCACTGCCGCAAACCCCGGCGCAGGCTGAACTCGATCCGCATTCCCAGCGCCTGCTCAAGGTCTATGATCTTTGGGATAAGCCGCTGCCTGTGGATAAGATCCGCGATGCTCGTCGAGCGTATTTCGGGGCGTGCAGCTACATCGACAGCAATGTCGGCAAGTTGCTGCAAACCCTGGAGGACACCGGGCTGATCGACGACACCATCGTCGTCTTCTCCGGCGATCATGGGGATATGCTCGGCGAAAAGGGGCTGTGGTACAAAATGCACTGGTTCGAAATGGCCGCTCGGGTACCGTTGTTGATCAGTGCCCCGGGGCAGTTCGCCAATCGCCGTGTCGGTGCGGCTGTGTCCACCGCCGACCTGCTGCCGACCCTGGTTGAACTGGCCGGCGGTACGCTGGAGCCAGGTCTGCCACTGGACGGCCGTTCGCTGGTGCCGCATCTGCAAGGGCAGGGCGGACATGATGAGGTCTTCGGCGAATACATGGCTGAAGGCACGATCAGTCCGTTGATGATGATCCGTCGCGGCCCGTGGAAATTCATCTATAGCGAGGATGATCCATGCCTGCTGTTCGATCTACGCAACGATCCCAAGGAGCAGCAAGACCTCAGCCAATCGCCCGAACATCAGTCACTGTTTGCTGATTTTCTCGCCGAAGCGCGGGCCAAATGGGACATTCCGACGATTCATCAACAGGTACTCGCCAGCCAGCGACGTCGACGTTTCGTCGCCCATGCGCTGACCCTGGGCAAACTCAAGAGCTGGGATCACCAGCCGCTGGTGGACGCCAGCCAGCAGTACATGCGCAACCACATCGATCTGGACGATCTGGAGCGCAAGGCCCGTTATCCACAACCCTGCCAATAAACCAATAACGTAAGGGGAAGCACATGCAAAAGTTATCCACAGTACTGGCCGCCGGGCTGTTGGCGTTGAGCAGTGTTTCGGCGTGGGCCGAGCAAAGCTGCGAGACGGTCAAAATGGCTGACCCGGGCTGGAGCGACATCGCTGCGACCAACGCCATCACCGGTTTCCTGCTGGAAGGCATGGGTTACAAGCCCAAGGTCGATACGCTTGCCGTGCCGATTACGTTTGGCGGCCTGAAAGATGGTCAGGTCGATGTGTTCCTGGGTAACTGGATGCCGGCGCAGCAGGGCTTCTATGACAAATTCGTGGCCAACGGTGATGTTACGCAACTCGCCAAGAACCTTGATGGCACTGAATTCACCCTGGCGGTGCCCGATTATGTCTGGGACGCAGGCGTGCATAACTTTGCCGACCTGAACAAATTCGCGGACAAGTTCGACAAGAAGATCTACGGCATCGGGTCCGGTGCCCCGGCCAACCTTTCCCTGAAAGAAATCATCAAGACCAACGATTTCGGCATGGGCGAATGGAAGCTGGTGGAGTCCAGCGAACAGGCCATGTTGGCGGAAGTCTCCCGGGCGGTGAAAAAACAGAAGTTCGTGACCTTCCTCGGCTGGACCCCGCACCCGATGAACGTGCAGCTGAAGATGCACTACCTCAAGGGCGGCGAGAAATATTTCGGCGACACCGGCAGCGTGTACACCTTGACGCGCAAAGGTTATGCACAGGCCTGCCCGAACGTTGGCAAACTGCTGACCAACCTGAGCTTCACCCAGGAAATGGAAAACAGCATCATGGCTGAGGTGGTGACCAAGAAAGTCAGCAACGCCGACGCGGCCAAGGCCTGGATCAAGGCTAATCCAACGGTGCTGGATAAATGGCTGGATGGCGTGAAGACCGTTGACGGTAAGGACGCGCTGGCGGCGGTGAAGGCCAAGCTCTGACAGCTGCGCCGGGCCCTTGTGGCGAGGGAGCTTGCTCCCGCTCGGTCGCGCAGCGGCCGCAGAATCGGGCCTGCTGCGCAGTCCAGCGGGAGCAAGCTCCCTCGCCACGTTGGTTCACCTGATACTCTTGCGCCAAACCCCATTCTTGAGGCCCCATGGCAATCCCCACGCGCCATTCGCTGTTTCCATTCCTGAGCTGGCTACCCCGGCAGACGCGCGCCAGTGTCGGCCGTGACCTGGTTGTCGGCCTCAGCGGTGCGATCCTCGCGCTGCCGCAGTCCATTGCCTACGCCCTGATTGCCGGATTGCCACCCGAGTACGGACTGTACGCGGCGATCGTGCCGGTGCTGATCGCCTGCCTGTGGGGTTCGTCGTGGCATTTGATCTGCGGTCCTACGGCGGCGATCTCCATTGTCCTGTACGCCACGGTCAGTCCCCTGGCCGTTCCGGCAACCCAGGACTACATCACGCTGATCCTCTTGCTGACGGTCTTGGCGGGTATTTTCCAATGGCTGCTCGGGTTGTTGCGGTTCGGGGCGCTGGTCAATTTTGTCTCGCATTCGGTGGTGCTGGGTTTCACCTTGGGCGCAGCGGTGGTCATTGCCTTGGGGCAACTGCCGAACCTGCTGGGCCTGGACCTGCCGAACGAAGCCACGGCGTTGAAAAGCTTGCTTATGTTGTTCAACCACATCGCAGCTGTGGATAAGCCTTCGCTGTTGTTGGGACTGGGCACCCTGGCGCTGGGCATTGTGCTCAAGCGCTTGCTGCCACGCTGGCCAAGCCTGTTGATAACTTTGGTCATCAGCAGCCTGGTGGTCTGGGTGTGGCCGGCGATGTTCGGGCATGTGGCGTTGGTTAGCGCCTTTGTCGGGCGCCTGCCGCCGTTCACACCGCTGCCGCTGGACCTGGAATTGATCTTGCGCCTGTTGCCCGGTGCCGTGGCGGTGGGCATGCTCGGGCTGGTGACCAGTCTGTCCATTGCCCGGTCGCTGTCGGTCCGCTCCGGGCAGTTGCTCGATGCGAATCAGGAGGTGAGGGCGCAGGGTCTTTCCAATATTGTTGGAGGTCTTTTCGCAGGATCGTTGTCAGCCGGTTCCTTCACTCGCTCGGGCCTCAGCTACGAGGCTGGCGCCTGCTCGCCCCTGGCCGGGATGTTTTCGGCATTGTGGGTAGCGCTGTTTGCCGTTGCCGGCGCGAAATTGATCGCGCACATTCCGATTCCCGCCATGGCCGGCAGCATCCTGCTGATCGCCTGGGGCCTGGTGGACCATCGCGGCATCCGGGCTTTGTACCGGGTGAGTCGCTCCGAATTCCTGGTCATGGGCCTGACCTGCCTGGCCACGCTGTTGCTGGAATTGCAAACCGCTATCTACGCCGGCGTGCTCGCCTCGCTGTTTTTCTACCTCAAGCGCACCTCCCAGCCACGTGTATACCATAGCCGCGAAGGCGAGGCGGACATCTTGCGGGTGGGCGGCTCGATCTTTTTCGGCGCCAGTCATTATTTGCAGGTGCGTTTGCAGCGTATGCAGGCGCAACGGGTGGTGATCGACGCCCAGCAGATCAACTTCATCGATTATTCGGGCGTGGAAATGCTCCATCAGGAAGCCCGGCGGTTGCGCGGCCAGGGGCGTAGCCTGACCTTGCGTGGGGCAAGACCGCAGGTGGTGGAGGAACTGCTGAAACTGGAAGGAGCGCAGGCGTGCCCGATTCACTTCGAAGAATAGGACACAAGGCAGACATACTCAGTGGCGAGGGAGCTTGCTCCCGCTGGGCTGCAAAGCAGCCCTAGAGGGTCTGTCAGTCTTATAGCGCCAACTGACGACGCAACTCGGCCAGCACCGGCGCCGTATCCGGGCGTACCCCGCGCCACAGGTAGAACGCTTCGCCCGCCTGCTCGGCCAGCATGCCCAGGCCGTCCATCGCCACCGCCGCGCCATGTTCTCGGGCCCAGCGGCAGAAGGATGTCGGCTCCTTGCTGTACATCATGTCGTAGCAGAACGTCTGGCCCGGCTCGATCAGGCTTGCGGCAATCGGCGGTACATCGCCCGTCAGGCTGGCGGACGTGGCGTTGATGACCAGGTCTACCGGCTCCTTCAACCAATCAAAACCACTGGCCGAGACCGGGCCCAGGTCGGCGAACAGCTCAGCCAGCAACTCGGCTTTTTCCACCGTCCGATTGGCGATGATCACCGACGCCGGTGCTTCGGCCAGCAGCGGTTCCAAGGCGCCGCGCACCGCACCGCCGGCGCCGAGCAAGAGGATGCGCTTGCCCTTGAGGCTGAAACCGGCGTTGACGGTCAGGTCCCGCACCAGCCCCGCACCGTCGGTGTTGTCGCCCAAGAGGCGGCCGTCGACCAGTTTGCTCAAGGTGTTGACCGCCCCGGCGCGCTGCGCCCGGTCGGTCAAGCTGTCAGCCAGGCGGAAGGCGTCTTCCTTGAACGGCACGGTGACGTTCGCCCCACGGCCCTCGCGGAAAAATTCCCGGGCGCAACCGGCAAAATCCTCCAAGGGTGCCAGCAACGTGCTGTAGTCCAGCACCTGCCCGGTCTGCTCGGCAAACAGGCGATGGATCATTGGCGACTTGCTGTGGCCGATCGGGTTACCCATTACAACGTAGCGGTCCATTGATAATCCCCGTTCAGACCGTGGCCAGCCAATCGCGATCCTGCAGGAAGTACTCGGTCAGGCGAGCCTCTTCGCTGCCCGGTTCGGCTTTCCAGTCATAACTCCAGCGGACCTGCGGCGGCAGGGACATCAGGATCGACTCGGTACGCCCGCCCGATTGCAGGCCAAACAGCGTGCCTCGGTCATAGACCAGGTTGAATTCCACGTAGCGTCCACGGCGGAACTCCTGGAATTCCCGCTGCTTGGCCGTGAACTTGTCATCCTTGCGACGTCGCACGATTGGCAGGTACGCATCGATGTAGGCATCGCCAATGGCGCGCATGAAGGCGAAGCTGGTGTCGAAGTCCCACTCGTTCAGGTCATCGAAGAACAGGCCGCCGATGCCCCGGGGCTCGTTGCGGTGCTTGATGTGGAAGTAGCTGTCGCACCAGGCCTTGTAGCGCGAATAGATATCCGGGCCGAACGGTTCGCAGGCTTGCTGGGCAATGCGGTGCCAATGCACGCAATCTTCTTCCACGCCGTAATAAGGCGTCAGGTCGAAGCCACCGCCAAACCACCAGACCGGCTCCTCGCCTTCCTTTTCGGCGATGAAAAAGCGCACGTTGGCGTGGGACGTCGGCACATGGGGGTTGTGGGGGTGGATAACCAGTGACACGCCCAGGGCTTCGAAGCCGCGCCCGGCCAGCTCAGGCCGGTGGGCACTGGCTGACGGTGGGAGACCGCTGCCGAAGACGTGGGAAAAGTTGACGCCGCCCTTTTCGATCACCGTGCCGTTTTCGATCACTCGCGTACGACCGCCACCTCCGGCTGGCCGGGTCCAGGCGTCCTCGACGAAGCGAGTGCCACCGTCCTCGGTTTCCAGTGCCGCGCAGATGCGGTCTTGCAGGTCCAGCAGATAGGCTTTCACGGCCTCGGTGCGAGTAGTCATGACATCACCTTGATCAGGGCTACGCTGCTCGGCGTACAAGGCCGCCGGCAAAATGGGCGCACAGGATAACACCGCATCCGCCCACACCACAGTTGACGTGGATCAAGCTTAGGAGTCCGATAGCAGGCTTGGTAAAAGTCACACAATAAGGAGAAAGTGAAGATGGCCAAACGCATCCAGTTCAGTTCCCACGGCGGCCCAGACGTACTTGAGTTCGTGGATTACCAGCCCGCCGAGCTCGCTCCGCAACAGGTCCGCGTGAGCAACAAGGCCATCGGCCTGAACTTCATCGACACCTATTACCGCAGTGGCCTTTATCCGCCACCGGCCTTGCCGTCGGGGCTCGGTGCGGAGGGCGCGGGTGTGGTCGAGGCCGTTGGTTCGGACGTCACGCGTTTCAAGGTCGGTGACCGCGTCGCCTACGGCAGTGGTCCGCTGGGGGCGTACAGCGATGTCCACGTATTGCCCGAGGCCAATCTGGTCCACTTGCCCGAGGCCATCAGCTTCGAACAGGCTGCCGGGGTAATGCTCAAAGGCCTGACCGTGCAATACCTGCTGCGTCAGACTTACGAGCTCAAGGGCGGCGAGACTGTTCTGTTCCACGCCGCCGCCGGTGGCGTGGGCTCCTTGGCCTGCCAATGGGCCAAGGCTTTGGGCGTAAAACTGATCGGCACTGTCAGCTCGGCGGAAAAAGCCGCCATCGCCAGATCCCATGGCGCCTGGGAAGTCATCGACTACAGCAAGGAAAACGTCGTACAGCGCGTGCTGGAATTGACTGACGGCAAGAAAGTCCCAGTGGTGTACGACGGGGTTGGCAAAGACACTTGGCTGACGTCGTTGGATTGCACGGCGCCGCGTGGCCTGGTGGTGAGCTTCGGCAATGCTTCTGGTGCGGTGGACGGCGTGAACCTGGGGATTCTCTCGGCCAAGGGCTCGCTGTACGTCACCCGCCCGACCCTGGCGACCTACGCCAACAATGCCGAAAACCTGCAGCGCATGGCCGATGAGCTGTTCGGGATGATCGCCAGTGGCAAGCTCAGCGTGGATATCAATCAGCGATTCCCGCTGGCTGAAGCGGCCAAGGCGCATACCGAATTGTCGGCGCGGCGGACGACGGGGTCGACGATCCTCCTGCCCTGATCCAGTGGCCGCTAAAAGACCGGTGGGAGCGAGCTTGCTCGCGATAGCGGTGTATCAGTCAACATCTATGCTGACTGACCTGACGCCATCGCGAGCAAGCTCGCTCCCACAGTTGCTTTGTTCATAAATACTGCGTGAACACAAAACCCTGTGGGAGCGAGCCTGCTCGCGAAAGCGGTGTATCAGCCAACATCGATGCTGGCTGACCTGACGCCTTCGCGAGCAGGCTCGCTCCCACAGTTGATTGTGTGCTGACAATAAGTCAGTCCGGGCGCACCACCTTGCCCGTCGCCAAATCACGAATCACGCTCGGGTTCTTGCGCCCGCCCAGGTTACCGCCCAGCACCAGATCGAGCTGGCCGCGGAAATACTGTTCGACGCGGATGCGCGTGCGCGCCGCCGGCCGGCCTTGTGGGTTGGCCGACGTGGAGACCAGCGGGCCGATCAACGAGCACAAGTCACGGACGATTGGATGATCGCTGACCCGCAGCGCAACGGTGTCATGCACGCCGGTGATCCACTCCGGCAACAGATCCTGGTGCGGCACCAGCCAGGTATTGGGCCCCGGCCAGGTGCTGGCCATGCGGTCCATCCAGGTTTCGGGGAAGTCTTCGAACAGAAAGTCGAACTGGCGAATGTTGTCAGCCACGAGTATCAAGCCCTTGTCGGGCCTTCGGGACTTGATAGCCAACAGACGCTCCACCGCATCCTCGTTCCACGGATCGCAACCCAGGCCCCAGACCGCTTCGGTTGGATAGGCAATCACCGCCCCGGCGCGAATTTCTCGCGCGGCTTGTTGCACACGCCAACTGTTGACCATGAAACATTCTCCGCAACGCAAATAAGGCTGTGGGCAGTTTACCGATCTTCCCCATAAAACCTAGCGTGCGAACCAACGACCGCTGTCACAAATGGCGCGTCCCTCCATTTCCAGCTCGGTCAACGCCGCCAGCACCTTGGGCAGACCCCAGCCGCTGGCGTCGGCCAACGCCTCGCTGCTCAGCGGTGCGGCATGCAGCAGGCGCAGCAGCGGATGGGTCACGGGCACAGCCTCGGCGGCCAGCGGCAGCCGCTGCCAACCGCGCAACGCTTCGAGAATGTGCTCGACAGTTTCCACCAGCGCCGCCCCGTCGCGGATCAGTTGGTGACAACCTCTGGCCCCAGGATGATGAATCGACCCTGGAATGGCATACACCTCGCGACCCTGTTCCGCCGCCAGCCGGGCGGTGATCAGCGAACCGCTCGCGACACTGGCTTCGACCACGAGCACGCCGAGGGATAAGCCGCTGATGATCCGGTTTCGACGCGGGAAGTTGCCGGCGTTGGGCGCTGCGTCCAGCGGAAACTCCGATATCACCGCGCTGCCCTGGGCAATCATTGCCTCCGCCAGCCGTCGATTGCGCTGTGGATAAAAATTTTCGAGGCCGGTGCCCAGCACGCCGATGGTTTGCCCGCCGACATCCAGTGCCGCTTGATGGGCAGCGGCGTCGATGCCCAAGGCCAGGCCGCTGGTAATGACAAAACCGGCGCCGGCCAGGCTTCGAGAAAATGCCGCCGCCGTATCCATGCCCGGGCGGGATGCCCGGCGACTGCCGACCATGGCCAGCTGCGGTTTTTCCAGGATCGAGGCGTCGCCCGCGACCATCAGCAGCGGGGGCGCGTCGCTGATCTGAGCGAGCAAAGCGGGGTAGTCAGGCTGGTCCCACATCAATAAATGCTGGGCCGGACCGTCTAGCCAGGCCAGTGCGTGGGCGGCACCGTCGCGTATTTGCGGGGCGCGTCGGGCCTCGGCGCACGTGGCCGGCAACCCCAGCGCCCGCCATGCGCTGGCCGGTGCGCTGATGGCTTTGGACGCTGGGCCAAAAGCCTCCATCAGGGTCATGAAACGTTTAGGCCCCAGTTCCGGCAAGCGATGCAAGCGCAGACGGGCCTCTAGTTCCGCAGGCGGAACCGAAGCAGATTCAGGCAATGGCATGTGATCAATCCTTGATCGTTATAGCCCCGTTCAAGCGGGAACAAGCTGTGGATAACTCTGTTGGTAACTTGTGAGACACGTTACGGATTGCGCACCTTGTCGAGTATCGCCAGCGATCGCGAGGCGTACAGCACCAGGCCATAACTGAGTTTGTCGTAGGTGCGGAATACCATCAGCAGGCCGGCGCGTTCGTCCGGGATTTTTACCGATGCACCGGTAATACGGTCACGCACGGTTTCGCCGGTCTTCATCACGGCCAGAACGTTGCCCTCAACCAGCCCGTCGCGCCGCCCCTTGTTCAGCGTCACCACGTCCATCGCGCCGATCTGCGTTACGCCACGGGGTACGTCGAGGATGAGCCCCTGGATGTCCGATTTCGGCGCGCTGGGCATGAAAGTCGAATTGATCGAGCGCTCTTCGCCGCTGAACAGGCGATCGCCCAGGCGTACCTCTTGCGTGGTCCGTCGCAGGGCCAGTGTCGTGACATCGCCTTCGGTGGCAACGATTTCACCGCTGCCGATGTCATCGGCATTGATGCCCAGAAACTCCTTGGTCTCGGGATCGGTGTAGACCTTACCCTGGCGGAAGATGCCGTAGGCCGGCTGGCTTGTGTCGAAGTTGCCGCGGGCGAAGATCCGGTCGCCGGTGCCGCTGAGCACTCGTTCGGCGTCGCCTGCAACGACGTAGGGTGCCTTGTTGAAATCTTCCGCCGTGTCAACGATGCGGTTGCTCAGCAAAAAACTGTTAATGGCCTGCAGCGGAATGCTCGGGATCGCGTCAGCCACCGGTGAACTGCGAATGCGAGGCGACAGCTTGATGGTGCCGCGTGAGGTGCCGCGATTGAGGGTCAGGCGCGGCTGGCCGTTGATGTAGACCAGCGACAGGGTGTCGCCGGGGTAGATCAGGTTGGGGTTTTCGATCTGCGGGTTGGCCTGCCACAGCTCGGGCCATTTCCATGGTTCGCGCAGGTATTTGCCGGAAATGTCCCACAGCGTGTCACCCGTCACCACTGTGTATTGCTGGGGAAAACCTTCCCGAAGTTGCACTTGCCCGTGCGCGATACCGGCCGAAGCCAGGAGCAGCAGGGCGAGTAGTGATTTCCTCATGCGGTGAATCCCTTTATTATGTGCGTACGCGTAAAACGCCAGAGCCCCCGTGGCTCGCTCTGTTTCAAGAGCAACGTTTTACAACGGTAGCCTGCATCCCAATACACGCCAGGCAAGCCACCCGACTTTACTTCACACGTGCATTTATCAAGCTTATGGCCATTTTGAACATTCTCGAATTTCCGGACCCGCGCCTGCGCACTATCGCCAAACCGGTGGCTGTAGTGGACGACGAAGTGCGTCAGCTGGTCGATGACATGTTTGAAACAATGTATGAGGCGCCAGGCATCGGCCTCGCCGCGACCCAGGTCAACGTGCACAAGCGTATCGTCGTCATGGACCTCTCCGAAGACCGCAGCGAGCCCCGGGTGTTCATCAACCCCGAGTTCGAAACGCTCACCGACGAGATGGAGCAGTACCAGGAAGGCTGCCTTTCGGTGCCGGGCTTCTACGAAAACGTCGACCGTCCGCAGAAGGTCAAGATCAAAGCCCTGGACCGCGACGGCCAGCCTTACGAGTTGATCGCCGAAGGCCTGCTGGCGGTGTGCATCCAGCATGAATGCGACCACCTCAACGGCAAGCTGTTCGTCGATTACCTGTCTAATCTCAAGCGTGACCGGATCAAGAAAAAACTGGAGAAGATCCATCGCCAGAACGCTTGATGCCCCTCTTCAAAGGCTTGCCGCGGCAAGCCTTTTTCTTTTTGCGACTGCTTTGTAACTGAGAGCTTCCCATGACTGAGCCACTGCGCATCGTCTTTGCCGGCACTCCCGAATTTGCCGCCGAACACCTCAAGGCCCTGCTGGCCAGCCCCCATGAAATTGTCGCGGTCTATACCCAGCCGGATCGTCCTGCCGGTCGCGGACAGAAACTGATGCCCAGCCCGGTCAAGCAGCTTGCCTTGGAGCACGGCTTGCAAGTCCTGCAACCGCCGACCCTGCGCGATGCCCAGGCCCAAGCAGAACTGGCGGCGCTGGAGCCGGATTTGATGGTGGTGGTTGCCTACGGCCTGATCCTGCCGCAAGTGGTGCTGGATATCCCGCGCCTGGGTTGCATAAACAGCCACGCCTCGCTGCTGCCGCGCTGGCGCGGTGCCGCGCCGATCCAGCGCGCCGTGCAGGCGGGCGATGCCGAGAGCGGCGTGACCGTCATGCGCATGGAAGCAGGCCTGGACACCGGGCCGATGCTGCTCAAGGTCAGCACCCCCATTGGCGCCGAAGACACCGGTGGCAGCCTGCACGACCGCCTCGCGCTGATCGGCCCGCCAGCGGTGGTCCAGGCCATTGCCGGCCTGGCCGCCGGCACGCTGGAAGGCGAAGTGCAGGATGACAGCCTCGCCACCTACGCGCACAAACTGAACAAGGACGAAGCCCGCATCGACTGGAGCCGCCCGGCCGTTGAGCTGGAACGGCTGGTGCGCGCCTTCAACCCTTGGCCGATCTGCCACAGCACCTTGAACGGCGAAGCCCTGAAAGTGCTGGCGGCCAGTTGCGCCGAAGGGAAGGGCGCACCGGGAGAAATCCTCAGTGCCAGCAAGGACGGCCTCGTTGTCGCGTGTGGCGATCAAGCATTGTGTCTGACACGTCTGCAATTGCCCGGCGGCAAGGCGCTGGGCTTCAGCGACTTGTTCAACAGCCGTCGTGAGAAATTTGCCATCGGCACCGTCCTCGGCCAAGCGGCGGACGCTTCATGAATCCCCGTTTGGCTGCCGCCAAGGCACTTGCCGCTGTACTCAGCGGGAAAGCCTCGCTGAACAGTTCCCTGCCGGCGCAGCTGGACAAGGTTGAGGACCGTGATCGCGGTTTCACCCAAGACCTGGCGTTCGGCACCGCCCGTTGGCAGCCGCGGCTGTCGGCCCTGGCTGCCAAGCTGTTGCAGAAGCCGTTCAAGGCCGCCGATGCCGACGTCGAAGCGCTGCTGCTGGTGGGGCTCTATCAACTGCTCTACACCCGCGTCCCCGCCCACGCCGCCATCGGCGAAACCGTGGGCTGCGCCGACAAGCTGAAAAAGCCCTGGGCCAAGGCCCTGCTCAATGCCGTGCTGCGCCGCGCCCAACGGGAAAGCGAAACTCTGCTGGGTGAACTGGAACACGACCCGGTGGTGCGCACCGCCCACCCGCGCTGGTTGCAGAAATCCCTCAAGGCCTTCTGGCCCGAGCAATGGGAAGCCATCTGCGCGGCGAACAATGCCCACCCGCCGATGATCCTGCGGGTCAACCGTCGCCACCATACCCGCGATGCCTACCTGGCGTTGCTGGGCGAGGCGGGCATCCCGGCCATCCCGTGCCAGTACAGCCGCGACGGCATCGTGCTGGAAACTCCCGGCGATGTGCGTGCACTGCCGGGCTTCGCCGAGGGCTGGATCAGCGTCCAGGACGAAGCCGCGCAATTGGCCGCCGACCTGCTGGAGCTGGCGCCCGGCCAACGGGTGCTGGACGCCTGTTGCGCGCCGGGTGGCAAGACTTGTCACATCCTCGAGGCCGAGCCGAAACTGGCCGGCGTGGTGGCCGTGGACCTGGAAGCCAAGCGCCTGGTGCGAGTGAAGGAAAACCTTGAGCGCCTGGGCCTGGACGCCGAACTATTCGCCGCCGACGGTCGCGACACGGCTGCGTGGTGGGACGGCAAGCCGTTCCAGCGCATCCTGTTGGACGCACCTTGCTCGGCCACCGGCGTGATCCGTCGCCATCCGGACATCAAGCTCACCCGGCAGCCGGACGACATTGCCGCATTGGCCGTGTTGCAAGGCGAACTGCTTGATGCCATGTGGTCGACCCTGGACGTGGGCGGCATGCTGCTCTACGCCACCTGCTCGACTTTGCCGACGGAAAACACCGAAGTGATCGAAGCATTCCTCGCTCGCACGCCGGGTGCCCGTGAGCTGGACATTGCCACCCAGGCTGGCATCAAGCAGCCCCATGGCCGGCAGTTGTTGGCCCAGGACGGCGGGCACGACGGGTTCTATTACGCCAAGCTGATCAAAATCGCCGCCGCACGCGGTTAAAACCGATTCGATAGGAGTGACTGGATGAAAATCATCATCCTGGGTGCAGGGCAGGTTGGCGGCTCGCTGGCGGAACACCTCGCCAGCGAGGCCAACGACATCACCGTGGTCGACACCGACGGCGAACGCCTGCGCGACCTCGGCGACCGTCTCGACATTCGTACGGTACAAGGGCGCGGCTCCTTGCCGACGGTATTGCGCCAGGCCGGCGCCGACGACGCCGACATGCTGGTGGCGGTGACCAACAGCGACGAAACCAACATGGTCGCCTGCCAGGTCGCCCACACGTTGTTTCACACCCCGACCAAAATCGCCCGGGTTCGCGAAGGGGCCTACCTGACCCGCGCCGACCTGTTCGACAACGAAGCGATCCCGGTGGACGTGCTGATCAGCCCCGAGCAGGTGGTGACCAACTACATCAAGCGCCTGATCGAACACCCCGGTGCCCTGCAAGTGATCGATTTTGCCGAGAGCAAGGCGCAACTGGTGGCGGTCAAGGCCTACTACGGCGGACCGCTGGTGGGCCAGCAACTGCGCCAATTGCGCGAGCACATGCCCAATGTCGAGACCCGCGTGGCAGCGATTTTCCGCCGTGACCGGCCGATCCTGCCCCAGGGCGACACCGTGATCGAAGCCGATGACGAAGTCTTCTTCATCGCCGCCAAAGCGAATATTCGCGCGGTCATGAGCGAAATGCGCCGCCTCGACGAAAACTACAAACGCATCGTCATCGCCGGCGGCGGCCAGATCGGCGAACGCCTGGCCGAAGCCATCGAAAGCCGCTACCAAGTCAAGATCATCGAGATGAACCCGGCACGCTGCCGCTACCTCTCCGACACCCTCGACAGCACCGTGGTGCTGCAGGGCAGCGCCTCCGACCGCGACCTGCTGCTGGAAGAAAACATCGCCGACGCCGACATCTTCCTGGCCCTGACCAACGATGACGAAGCCAACATCATGTCCTCGCTCCTGGCCAAGCGCCTGGGGGCCAGGAAGGTCATGACCATCATCAACAACCCGGCCTACGTCGACCTGATCCAGGGCGGCGACATCGACATCGCCATCAGCCCGCAACTGGCAACCATCGGCACCTTGCTGGCCCACGTGCGCCGCGGCGACATCGTCAGCGTCCACTCCCTGCGCCGCGGCGCGGCCGAAGCCATCGAGGCGATTGCCCATGGCGACGCCAAATCCAGCAAAGTCATCGGCAAAGCCATCCGCGACATCGGCCTGCCGCCCGGCACCACCATCGGCGCCATCATCCGCGACGAAGAAGTGCTCATCGCCCACGACGATACCGTGATCCAGACCGGCGACCATGTGATCCTGTTCCTGGTGGATAAGAAGCACATTCGTGATGTGGAGAAGCTGTTCCATGTGGGGTTGAGCTTTTTCTGATCCAGGCTGTGCGGTGGCAGTCATGGCCTCATCGCGAGCAAGCTCGCTCCCACAAGGGTTCGCTGTCGTTCACAAATATTGTGATCGACCGAGATCCACTGTGGGAGCGAGCCTGCTCGCGAAAGCTATCTAACTCCCAGCAGATCCATCACTGACACAACAGATAAGGACGCCCCATGCTCGACTCCCTGGAAAAAATGCTCGCCAAGGGCATGGACAGCGCCCTCCTGCGCTTCGGCCTCGGCAAAGGCTACCTAGACCTAGGCGAATTCCCCCGCGCCGCCGAACACCTCCAACGCTGCGTCGAATTCGACCCGAAGTACTCCGCCGCATGGAAACTACTGGGCAAGGCCCACCAAGGCCAAGGCGACGCCGCCGCAGCCCGCCAAGCCTGGGAACAAGGGTTGGAGGCCGCACGGGCTCATGGCGACAAACAGGCTGAAAAGGAAATGACCGTGTTCCTCAAAAAACTGGATCGCCACTCCTGAATCCACACAAAACTGCTTTTGTGGCGAGGGAGCTTGCTCCCGCTTGACCGGGCTGGCGCTCCAGTGCGCAGCACTCACAAAAAAGCCTGCCGCGTTCTCAATACCAGCCCATCAAGCAGCCAACACGATCTGTCTGGCTGCTTACTGACAGGCTTTCACCGCTTCAGCATCGGCCCCCAACGCACCCTCTCGATACTGATCACCAAGACCTGACCGGAGACATACATGTCCGAAATTACTCAATTGGCCATTGCCTTGGTGGTGTCCTTTCTGCTTGATCGATTCCTCAAGCCCTATCTGCTACGCAAGTGGCTAGGCGTGGTGTTGATGGCTGCGGGTGCGGTTGGCTGTTTTGTGGCAGGTCAGACCCGTGTGTTGGGATTTGATCTGGGGTTGCTGTCGGTTTTTGCCGTGGTGATAGGGATGGGGTTGTTCATGAAGCGGCGGCGGTTTGAGGAGGTTGGCTGAGGGGGGATGACGGATGGATTAATATCAGGTAATAAATCCGTTCCCTTAAGTGGTCCCTGTGTATGCGCATTGCAGTGTTGGCCCTGGTCCTCACGCTGTTCGGCTGCGCTAGCGCGTCGGACCCGCCGAGGGGCGAGGGTGGCGGTTGGCGGTCCTTCTATGTGGTGAATCATGGCCTGCATACTGGGTTGGTGATTGCGCGCTCCGATCTGCTTCAAGTGCTTCCCGCACTGGTCGAAGCATTCAGCGAAGGCGACTTCGTTGAGTTCGGCTGGGGTGACGAGGATTTCTACCGAGCCCCACAAGCCACCTTGAGCCTCGCCCTGGGAGCCTTGTTCGGGTCGACGGCAACCGTGCTGCATGCGGTCAAAATTGACGGGGACCCGAGGCGGCGTTTCACCGCAAGCGAGGTCATCGAGGTGCGGGTGACGGAGGACGGCTACCGACGACTGCTCGCGTTCGTGGCCGGGACCTTCACCCGCTCAGCGACGGGCACCTTGGTGGTGCTCGGGCCTGGCCTGTATGGAGAGAGCCGGTTCTACCAGGCCGAGGGTCACTATTCGCTGTTTTATACCTGCAATACCTGGGTCGCAGAGGCGCTGGCCGCGAGCAACTGCCCAATGTCGCCCGTAGCGGTGATTACGGCGGGGAACGTCATGTCGCAGTTGCGCCGAGCGACAGCGGTCGGCGCTTTTTGCGGGCTCGCCCCCACAGTGGGCGGCGTTGGGCTCGGTGTTCGGTTCGACACATCCCCCCTCGCGTGGAAGTGAGAGCAAATTTCCCCTTCCTGATAGCCAGTCCCTGTGGCGATTCAGGCGCTTGATGCCGACAGAACCGCTTCCAGATCTTTATAGCATCGTGTCAGTTGGTATGGATAATCTATCTGCGAATCATTAGCATTAGCGGCATTGGCCGTTTCCCCGCAGGTACTCACTCATGCTATTTCCATTTCGCCTTACGTTGCTCGCTGCGTGCTGCTCAGTCAGTTTTCTTGCCCAGGCGGCAGCGCCTATTGAATTGGGCGTGACCGACGTTACTGCCGATGCGATTAAAACCAATTCCAACACGTTATCGGCGCCCTATGCGGGGGGGCAGGTGGCGAGGGGAGGCCAGATGGGGGTGCTGGGCAATCAGGACAACATGGATGTCCCGTTCGTGATGACCAGTTACACCTCGCAGTTGATTGAAGATCAGCAAGCGGAAGACGTGGGTGATGTGCTGCTCAATGATCCGTCGGTGCGTCAGTCCTATGGGTTTGGTAACCAATCCCAGGTGTTCGTGATTCGAGGCCTGCCGCTTGCCAGCGACGACATTTCCTACAACGGGCTGTACGGCGTTTTACCGCGCCAAATTCTGTCGACGGATGTGATCGAGCGCGTCGAGGTGTTCAAGGGGCCCAACGCGTTCATCAACGGCGTCAGCCCGACGGGTTCGGGTCTTGGGGGCGGTGTCAATTTGCAGCCCAAGCGCGCGGAGGATGTCCCGACTCGTCGCTATACGCAGGACATCAGCACCGATGGCCGCATGGGCGAGCATTTGGATATCGGGCAGCGGTTCGGCGAGGACAATCGGTTTGGCGCCAGGTTGAACCTGAGCCAGCGCGAAGGTGAAACAGCGATCGACAACCAGGATCAGCGCGCAAAGTTGTTCGTTGCTGGCTTGGACTATCGAGGTGACGACTTCCGCGTTTCCACCGATTTCGGCTACCAGAAACAGCGTATCAATGGACTGCGTAACTCTGTAAACATCGGCAACGCCACGCGCATTCCCACGGCTCCGGATGCGAGTCACAATTATGGACAGGACTGGACTTACTCCGAAACCGAAGACACCTTCGGCATGGTTCGTGGCGATTGGGACTTGAACGAAAACTGGACCGCCTACCTGGCTGGCGGTGTAAAGCACACCCGAGAAACTGGGGTATACGCCACACCGACGCTGGTCGGCAATAACGGTGTCGCGACGATCGGTGGCTCAGAAATTCCACACAACGAAGACAACACATCGTTCAGTGGCGGGCTGAACGGGCGCTTCAACACGGGACCTGTTTCCCACCAGGTTGCGATCGGCGGCTCAACTATCTGGACCGAGCAGGAAAACGCCTACACTTTCTATCGTCCCGTTACCGGCAACAGCAATCTCTACGACACCCCAACGCTACCCAAGCCGACCGCGGTGTCCAGCACCGGCGGTGAAATGGGCGATCCCGGGGTGACCGGCAAAACCCGCAACCGTAGCCTAGCGATTTCCGACACGTTGGGCTTGTTCGATGACAAATTGCTGGTCACTTATGGTGTCCGTCGTCAGCAGTTGCGTGTCGAAAACTATAAGTACGATGGCACCACCTCAAACGGTGTAGCCAATCCAGCAAACGACGGCAGCCGTAGCACGCCCTACGATGAAGCCGTTACCACGCCTGTCTACGGCATTGTCTACAAGCCTGTGGAGAACGTGTCGCTCTACGCCAACCGAATCGAAGGCCTTGCAAAAGGGCCAGTGGCTTCCGGTTCAGGCATCACCAACCTGGGCCAAGCCTTTCCCCCGGGCCGCACAAAACAGTTGGAAGCGGGCATCAAGCTGGACATGCAGACCTTCGGTGCCAACGTGGGTGTTTTCCGTATCGAGAAACCTTCCGATGGCTACGTCGACAACGCGCAGAACCTCTATGTGCGTGACGGTGAGCAGGTCAACAAAGGGCTGGAGATCAGCGTATTCGGCGAGCCCATCGAAGGTCTCCGGTTGATGGCCGGCGGCACCCGAATGACGTCCGAACTCAAAAAAACTGCGGGCGGTTTCAACGATGGCAACCACGCCATTGGCGTGCCAACGTTCCAGCTCAATGCCAGCGTGGATTGGGATGTCCCAGGCCTCGAAGGCGCCGCGCTCAGCGCGAGGATGTTGCGCACGGGCGGGCAGTACGCGGATCAGGCTAACAACTTGAGCTTGCCGACCTGGAACCGGTTCGACGCGGGCGCACGTTATAAGATGAAATTCGTAGAGAAAGACCTGACGTTGCGCGTCAATGTGGAAAACATTACCGACAAGAACTACTGGGCCTCGGCGAACGGCGGCTATCTTTCGCAGGGTGATCCGCGCTTGGTGAAGTTTTCTGGGACTATTGATTTCTGATCAGAAGCGGAACGTGGAGCGTCCCTGGCGACGTCCATGGGAGCAAAGCTTGCTCGGATAGTGGAGACCAGCCAAACCTGTATCGACAGACCTGCCCCAATCGCGAGCAAGCTTTGCTCCCACAGATTTCGGCATTTCTTCAGGTAAACCGCATCGTCTGGTTTTGCGACTGCTGCGCCCGAGACGTCGGACCGGCCGAGCGGGAGCAAGCTCCCTCGCCACGGGCGGTGTCTGGGCTGGCGTCATCGCGAGCAGGCTCGCTCCCACAGGGGATTGAGGCTGTTGCAGATACTCTGTTCACCGCCGCCCGGTGTGGGAGCGAGCTTGCTCGCGAAGAGGGTGTCACATTCAATATTGATGCAAGCTGACCCGCCGCTTTCGCGAGCAAGCCCGCTCCCACAGTACGTGGCGTTGGGCTGGATGTTCGGATCGACACTAACCCCTGTGGCGAGGGAGCTTGCTCCCTCTGGCCTGCGCAGCAGGCCCCTGCATTTCCTCAGGCAAACCGCATCGTTCGGTTTTGCGGTCGCTGCGCAACCGAGCGGGAGCAAGCTCCCTCGCCACGGGGAGATGCATTATCAGGAAGCAAGTGGCCTCGCCTTGGCTTCATTTGCGCTTGAGCATCTCCGGCAACTGCGCCACCAACTTCTGGTTATTCAACGGCGCCCGAATAAACCCGCGTTGCTTGCCGTCCGGTCCAATCACGGCAAGGTTGCCGCTGTGATCGACGGTGTAGTTGGGTTTGCTGGTGTCCGCCGGGATGAACGGGATGCTCACCGCATTCGCCAGTTTCTGCAGGTCTTCCACCGATGAAGCGGTCAAGCCTTTGAATTGCGGATCGAAGTAACCCAGGTATTGCTTGAGTTGCTTGGGGGTGTCGCGGTTCGGGTCGACGCTTACCAATACGACCTGCAACTTGGCCACAGCCTCGGGCGGCAGTTCGCTTTTGATCTGGCGCAGTTGGGCGAGGGTGGTTGGGCAGATGTCCGGGCAGAAGGTGTAGCCGAAGAACAGCAGGCTCCACTTGTCTTTCAGCCCATCCATCGCCACGGGCTGGCCGTCCTGGTCGGTCATTTTCACATCCGGCAGGTTGCGGCTTTGCGGCAGCAGGATGATGCCGGCGTCGATCAATGCGGTCGGGTCACCCTGGCCTTTGCTGGACAGCACCTTGTTGATGGTCAGGCCGAGGATCAGTGCGATCACGGCCGCGAGGATGAAGACGGTTTTCTGGGTTCGAGTCATAGGCTCAACAGTAAGTAGTGATCAACGAGCAGGGCGATGAACAGCAGGAACAAGTACCAGATAGAGTACTTGAACGTATTGATCGCCGCGTGCGGCCGACTGCCACGGTACAACACCACGGCCCATTGCAGAAACCGGGCACCCAGCACTAGCGCACAAACCAGGTAGATCAACCCGCTCATCTGGATCACGAACGGCATCAGGCTCACCGCCAGCAGCACCAAGGTGTACAACAGGATGTGGATCTTGGTGTAGTGCTCGCCGTGGGTCACCGGCAGCATCGGGATGTCGGCCTTGGCGTATTCCTCCTTGCGATGAATCGCCAGGGCCCAGAAGTGCGGCGGCGTCCAGGCGAAGATGATCAACACCAGCAACAGCGGTTCGGCGCTGACGTGTCCGGTGGCCGCCACCCAGCCCAGCAGCGGCGGAGCGGCGCCGGCGAGGCCGCCGATGACGATGTTCTGCGGCGTTGCCCGCTTGAGGAAGCCGGTGTAGATCACGGCGTAACCGAGGAGCGAGGCGAGGGTCAGCCAGGCGGTCAGTGGGTTGGTAAAGATCAGCAACATGGCTTGCCCGGCGACGGCCAGCGCCAGGGCGAAGGTCAGTGCAGCGGCGGGCGAGACCCGCCCTTCGGCCAGCGGCCGCTTATGGGTGCGGGCCATCACCGCGTCGATACGCCGATCCACCACGTGGTTCACCGCGGCCGCGCCACCTGCGCACAGCGCGATGCCCAGGTTGCCGAATACAAGGACCGTCCACGGCACTCCGGCGCGGGTCGCGAGAAACATGCCGACCAGCGAGGTGATCAGCATCAATACCACTACTTTGGGCTTGGTCAGCTCCAGGTAATCGCGCCAGATCGCCTGGCTGTGGCGTTCACCGGTCAAGGTTGCCATGGCATCTCTCCTTTAATCGTAATGGGGGCGACGCCGTGTTTGGGCGGATTGAAGCGCCAGCGCAGCGGGACGTGGTGCCGTACCCGGACCAGGCTGGTGCGGGCGTGATAATTGACCAGCACCAGGGTCAGCAGCAGGGCGGCGCCCCCGGCGTTGTGGGCCACGGCCACCGGCAGCGGCAGATGAAACACGACGTTGCTTATACCTAATGTAATTTGCGCGACCAGCGCGGTGAGGACCAGCCCCGCCAGTCGGGTCATGCCCACCGTTTTCAGTTGCCAAGCCAGCCCAAGCAGCACCACAGTCACCAGTAACGCGCCGATGCGATGGGTCACATGGATGGCGGTACGGGCGTCGCTGTCCAGTTGCCCGCCCAGGTAGTTCGGGCCGATGTGCTGGGTCAGGTGAAAGCCGTTGGCGAAATCGGCGGGCGGCATCCATTCACCATGGCAGGTGGGGAAGTCGATGCAGGCCACCGCGGCGTAGTTGGAACTGACCCAGCCGCCCAAGGCGATCTGGCCGATCACCAGCAGCAGCCCGGCCGTGGCCCAATGTTGCAGGCGCTTGGGCACGGTCAGCGCCGGCAACACGCCGGACAATCTCAGGGTAAGCAGAAACAACAGGCTCAACGTCGCGAACCCGCCCAGCAGATGACCGGTGACGACTTGAGGCCAGAGCTTCAACGTCACGGTCCACATGCCGAACGCCGCTTGCGCGAACACAACGGCGAGGAGAAACAGTGGCAATTTCAATGGCAAGCCAGGGTGACGACGGTTCGTCCAGGCCCGGGCGGCCAGCGCGGCAATCATCAGCGCCAAGGCACCGGCGAAATACCGGTGGACCATCTCGTTCCAGCCTTTATGGGCCTCAACCGGGGCGTCGGGGAAATGCAATTCGGCATGGGCCAGTTGGGCTTCGCCCTTGGGTACGCTGATGAATCCGTAGCAACCCGGCCAGTCGGGGCAACCGAGGCCGGCGTGAGTCAGGCGGGTGTAGGCGCCTAACAGTACGACAATCAATGCCAGCAACGTGGCGAACAGCGCGAGGCGAAATCCAGGCTTGGCCATGTCGATGTCCTCATCCGATGTTCGACAGTTTCAGCAGGTGCCGCAGGTCGTTGAGCAAATCCTTGCCCTTGACCCGGGCGTCGTAGCGCAGCACTAGGTTGCTGTGGGGATCGATGATCCACAGCTGGGCGCCGCCGGAACCCTGGGCGCCTTTCTGATAGGCAGGCAGATCCAGTGGGTAGCGTTGCAGCTGGGGATATTCGCGCTGCAGCTGGGCGTCGTACTCGCTGTCCAGTGGTTGCGCGATGGCCAGGGCATGGCTGGCGCGGCCGGCTTCGCGGCCCAGGCCGATCTGCACTTGCCGGGCCAGGTAGACCAGCTGGCGGCAGTCCACCGAGCACTCTTGAGGGGCCGTCACCAGGATCTGCCAGCGCTGCTCGTCGGCCTGCACGCCGATGTCGGCGCGAGACTGGCCGTTGCCGATCAACTCGCCGTGGTAGCTGCGGCTGTCGGGGACCCAGAACTGGAATTTGTACATGCCGGTGGCGAGGATCATCGGGCCGATCACGCCCAGCACAATCAACAGCAATTGCACGCGGCCCTTGCGGCGGCTGCGTGCATCGGGCGCTTCAGACGTGTTGGTTGGATTCATGGTGCTTCCCATGGTGTCTCCCTGCGTTGTGCCATCCGAGATAGAGGAAAAGGCCGAACAGCGCCGCCGCCATGGCGAACCACTGCACGGCATAGCCGAGGTGTTTTTCCGGACCCATGGCAACCACCGGCCAATCGGTCCGGTAGGCGCCGGGGCCGCTTTGTTGTCTTAGTTCGTAAGCGAAGCCGCCACGGTCCAGTTCTGCCCAGAGTTTCTGCGGTTCGATGGTGGTGACCAGCCGCGGCCACGGTGCGCTTGCCGGGTCGGCGTGAAGTTGGAACGTGGCGCCGGGTGCGACGTAGACCCAGGCTTGAAGGTCGACAGTCTGTTCAGGTGTGCTGAAGACTGGCGGGGTGCGGCGATCCGGCCAGGGCAGCCAGCCACGATTGACCAGCAGCCAAAGCCCGCTGGCGTGATCGAGGAACGGCTGCAGCAGTTCGACGCCCACCTTGCCGTCGTGCTGGCGGTTGTCCAGGAGCAGGCTGTGATCGGCGTCGAATTGGCCACGCAGGCTGACCGGTCGAAAGGCCGGATCCGTCGTATCCGAAAGCTCGACGCTGTCCATCGGCTTGGCCACGCGGCGCTCGGCATAAGTGTCCATGAGCACACGTTTCTGTTCGCCCCGGCTCATTTGCCAGAACCCCAGGCACACCATCACCGGCACCAGCACGGCCACCACGAGTGACGGCACGATGCCCGGCCGGAAGCCTTTCATGGCGCCGCCCTAAGGCTAATGAACGGGATAGCTATACTCACGTGCATCGCGTCCCCCCGGAGTGTTTCCAATGCTCAAAGCAGCCATCGCCCTGATGCTGATCGCCACGGTTGCCAGCCTGTTCAGCGGCTTGTTTTTTCTGGTCAAGGACCAAAGCGATTCCAATCGCCTGGTCATCGCCCTGGCAATTCGCGTGGCCTTGGCCGCTGTGACCGTCGGCTTGATTGCGTGGGGCTTTTTCAGCGGCCAGTTGGTGTCGCATGCTCCTTGGTAAAGAGTCGCCCTGATAACGGCTGCCTCAGAGTATGTAGACGAAGAAGAACAAGCCGATCCACACCACATCGACGAAGTGCCAGTACCAGCTCGCGGCCTCGAAGCCGAACTGATGCTCGTTGTCGAAGTGCCCCCGCATGATGCGCATCAGCATCACGAACAGGATGATCGTGCCGATGGTGACGTGGGCGCCGTGGAAACCGGTGAGCATGAAGAACGTCGCGCCGTAGATCCCCGAGCCCAACGTCAGGCCCAGCTCTTTATAGGCGTGGATGTATTCCTCGGCCTGGAAGCCCAGGAACGCGCAACCCAGCAGCACGGTGATCGCCAGCCACACCTTCAATGCGCCGCGATGGCCTTTCTTCAGGGCGTGGTGGGCGATGGTCACGGTGACGCTGGAACTGACCAGCAGGATGGTATTGAGCAGCGGCAAGCCCCAAGGGCTGATCACGTCCTTGGGCGGTGGGAAGAGTTTGGGATCCGGGTTGTTCAACAACGGCCAGACGTATTCGAAGTTCGGCCACAGCATCTCCGACAAACCCTTGCTGCCTTCACCGGCCAGACCGGGCGCCGACACCACTCGTACGTAAAACAACGCGCCGAAGAACGCCACGAAGAACATCACTTCGGAAAAGATGAACCAGCTCATGCCCCAGCGAAACGAGCGATCGAGCTGCGCGCTGTACAGCCCGGCGCGGCTTTCCTTGATGACGGCGCCAAACCAGCCGAACAACATGTAGGCCACCAACAGGCCGCCGACGAAAAAGATCAGCGGGCCGTTGGAGTCCGGGCGTGCCGCCTTCAGGTCGTTGAACCAGGTCGCCAGCCCATACACCGTGACGAACATCCCGACCGTGGCGATGATCGGCCATTTGCTCTGGGCCGGAACGTAGTAGTGCTCATGAGTTGCCATTTATTGTTCTCCTTATCGGGCACGCTATCGGTCAGTGTTTAGAGCCACCGGAGGATGACGAGCAGTGATATCGAACAGCGTGTAGGACAGCGTCAGATGCTTCACTTCCTTGGGCATGTCCCGGTCGACGATGAAGCGCATGGGCATCTCGATGCGTTCGCCGGGTTGCAGCACTTGCTGGGTAAAACAAAAACATTCGGTCTTGTGGAAATACGCCGCCGCCGTGCTCGGCGAGATGCTCGGAACTGCCTGGGCGCTCATCGGCCGGTCGGTGGGATTGTGGGCGACGAACACCATTTCGTTCACTGCCCCCGGCTTGACCACCAGTTGATCGCCCTTGGGGTAGAAATCCCAGACCATGTCCACTGCGTTGGTCGACAGGAATTGCACCCGCACCTGCCGTGATTCATCCACCGTCTGCACGCCTTCGTACTGCCCACCGGTCTTGCCGTTGATGCCGAACGCCTTGCACATCACGTCGTAGATCGGCACCAGGGCAAACCCGAAGATGAACATGGCCACCACTACCAGCAGCAGGCGGGTGACCAGTTTCTTCAGCGAGATTGAATCAGCCATGGTTCCCGCTCCTCCCCGAGAACCCTGTGGGAGCGAGCCTGCTCGCGATGGCGGCGACTCGGTGTGTCATACACACCGCTATCGCGAGCAGGCTCGCTCCCACACAAGGCCCCGGTGTCATCTATTTCACTTCCGGCGGCGTAGTAAACGTGTGATAGGGCGCCGGCGACGGCACGCTCCACTCCAGCCCTTCGGCGCCATCCCACGGCTTGGCCGGGGCTGGCTCGCCGCCGCGGATGGTCTTGATCACGATGAACAGGAAGAAGATCTGCGTGGTGCCGAACATGAACGCGCCGATGGACGAAACCATGTTGAAGTCGGCGAACTGCAGGTTGTAGTCGGGAATCCGCCGGGGCATGCCCGCCAGGCCCACGAAGTGCATCGGGAAGAACGCCATGTTCATGCCGATGAACGAGAGCCAGAAGTGCAGCTTGCCGAGGGTTTCGTCGTACATGTGGCCGGTCCATTTCGGCAGCCAGTAGTACGCCGAGGCGAAAATCCCGAAGATCGCGCCGGGCACCAGCACGTAGTGGAAATGCGCGACCACAAAGTAGGTGTCTTGGTACTGGAAGTCCGCCGGGGCGATGGCGAGCATGAGCCCGGAGAAGCCGCCGATTGAAAACAGGATCACGAACGCCACGGCGAACAGCATCGGCGTCTCGAAGGTCAGCGAGCCCTGCCACATGGTGCTGGCCCAGTTGAACACCTTCACCCCGGTGGGCACGGCGATCAGCAGGGTCGCGTACATGAAGAACAACTCGCCCACCAGCGGGATGCCGACCACGAACATGTGGTGCGCCCAGACGATGAACGACAGGAACGCAATGGCGGCCGTGGCGTAGACCATCGAGGTGTAGCCGAACAGTGGCTTGCGCGAGAACGCCGGGATGATCGAGCTGACGGCACCGAAGGCCGGCAGGATCATGATGTACACTTCGGGGTGGCCGAAGAACCAGAACACATGCTGGAACAGCACCGGGTCACCGCCGCCGGCGGCACTGAAGAAGCTGGTGCCGAAGTGGATGTCCATCAGCATCATCGTCACGCAGCCGGCCAGCACCGGCATGACTGCGATCAGCAAAAACGCGGTGATCAGCCAGGTCCAGACGAACAGCGGCATTTTCATCAAGGTCATGCCGGGGGCGCGCAGGTTGAGGATGGTGGCGACCACATTGATCGCGCCCATGATCGAGCTGATGCCCATCAGGTGGATGGCGAAGATGAAAAACGTCACGCTTTCCGGCGCATAGGTGGTGGACAGCGGCGCATAGAATGTCCAGCCGAAATTCGGCCCACCCCCCGGTGTGAACAGCGTCGAGACCAGCATCAGGAACGCCGCGGGCAACAGCCAGAAACTGAAGTTGTTCATGCGTGGCAGGGCCATGTCCGGCGCGCCGATCATCAGCGGCACCATCCAGTTGGCAAGGCCGACGAAGGCCGGCATCACCGCGCCGAAGACCATCACCAGGCCATGCATGGTGGTCATCTGGTTGAAGAACTCCGGCTGTACGATCTGCAAACCGGGCTGGAACAGCTCGGCGCGGATCACCATGGCGAACGAGCCGCCCAGCAGGAACATGGAGAACGCGAACCACAGGTACAGCGTGCCGATGTCCTTGTGGTTGGTGGTCAGCACCCAGCGCATCAGGCCCTTGGCGGGGCCGTGGGCGTGGTCGGCATGACCGTGGTCATCGATCACAGCACTCATGTCCTTTCTCCTTCGAACCAATGGGCTGGACGGCGCGGGGCAACGCGCCCCGACCGGTTGCGGGAACAGACGTCAGGCCGGCTCATTGGCTTTCTGCCTGTTTGAGTTCCAGCACTTCTTTAGGCGTGACCATGTCGCCCTTGTTGTTGCCCCAGGCGTTGCGTTCATAGGTCACGACCGCCGCGATATCGACTTCCGACAACTGTTTGCCGAACGCCGCCATGGAGGTGCCGGGCTTGCCATGGAAGACGATGTTCAAGTGATCCTTGATTGGCCCGGTGGCGATTTTCGAGCCCTTGAGCGCCGGGAACATCGGCGGCAAGCCCTGGCCTTCGGCCTGGTGACATGCCACGCATGTGGTGTGGTAGACCTTGTCGCCACGCTCGACGAGTTCTTCGCGCGTCCACTCCTTGCTGGTCAACTCTTTAAGCTGCGCGGCTTCGGCCTTGCGTTCGCCCAGCCATTTCTCGTAGTCGGGTTTGCTCTTGACCTCTACCACGATCGGCATGAAGCCATGGTCCTTGCCACACAACTCGGCGCATTGGCCGCGATAGATGCCGGGCTTGTCGACGCGGGTCCAGGCTTCGTTGACGAACCCTGGAATAGCGTCGCGCTTGACCGCGAAGGCCGGCACCCACCAGGAGTGGATCACGTCGGCGGAGGTCACCAGAAAGCGCACCTTGGCATCGACCGGCAGCACCAGCGGCTTGTCGACTTCCAGCAGGTAGTGCTCGCCCTTGGTGCTCTGGTTGTTGATCTGTTCGGCGGGGGTCGCCAGGTTGCTGAAGAACTCGACGTCCTGGCCCAGGTATTTGTAGTGCCACTTCCATTGATAGCCGGTGACCTGGATGTCGATCTCCGACTCGCTGGAGTCGTACATCTTGATCAGCGTGGCTGTGGCAGGGATCGCCATCAGCACCAGGATCAGGAAGGGCACGATGGTCCAGAGGATTTCGACGCGGGTGTTTTCGTGGAAGTGCGCGGCATTCTGGCCGGTTGAGCGGCGGTGCATCATCATCGACCAGAACATGGCGCCGAAGACGATGATGCCGATGACCACACAGATCCAGAAAATGGTCATGTGAAGGTCGAACACTGCATTGCTGATCTGTGTCGCTCCAGGCGCCATATTCACAGTCCAGGCCGCTTGCGCCTGACTGAAAATCGACCACAACAGGAGGCCCATCCATACGTGTGGATGTCGCGTCATTGCGGGTTCCCCTTATCGTTCTTGTTATCCCGTAGGCGTAACGCCTGCGGCAAGGGATCGGCTTTTCAGACTGCTTAATTGACTCGCCGCGCCTTGCTGCACATGCAATCGGGTGTCATCAGCTAACTCCATTCCAACCCGAGTATAGACAGCACCTGCAACCTCGCAACGCGACGGCGTAAATCGTTTGAAACAGCCGGGGCTTGCGCTAGAGCCCATGAATGGAGAAGGATGCGTACTGAGTGATGGCAAACCGATATAACGGCGACGTATCAGGGAAGGGGCGGTTATGAAAAATAGGTCTTAGGAGTCAATGCGCGCCAGCTAAGTTATGTCATTCCTATTTCATTGCCTGTTGTTTTCCTGGAGTTGTCATGAACACCGCCGCATTGCGCGAGCAGATCCAAAAAGCCCTGCAACATGAGGCCGAGACCGGCCTGTTGAGCCGTCAGTTGACGGCGCAGTTACCAACGCTGCACCCCGCCATTCAGTTGCCGGATGCGAACGCCAATGACGTCCTGGCGAGATTTGTCGCCGCCTACATCAACGAAGTGCCTGACCTGCTGGATGCAGCCAATGTCGTTGCCAGGGAGGCGGGTATCGAGTCGCAAATCAAACCCGTACTGAAAATTGCCGAGCAGTACTTTCTCCAGCCACCGACCATCACGGCCGGGCATGTCGGGCTCAACAGCCTGCTCGACGAAGCCTATCTGGCGCACCGGTTCGTCGAAGAGGTGAACGACCTCTACATCAAGCATTTCGGCCAGCCGCTGATTCCGTTGGACATGACGGTCGCCAACCTGATCGCCCACCAATTGATCGGTGAGGCGTTTGCCAACCAGCTCGATGAAGTGGTGCATCACACGTTCGATGAGTTGCTCAACGACGAGACGTTTGCGTTGGAGTCGGTGGAAGCCTATCGCGAGAAGCTCAGCAGCCCGGAGACCGGCGCGGCCTGGAAGCGCTGGCCGTGCATGTCCCGTCGCTTGGGCGTGGGCCTGGAGCTGGATCAGCCGGCGGCTTGATCTATCGGGGACGCATAACTCCCCTGTCGGAGCGAGCTTGCTCGCGATTGCATTGGGTCAGCCACAGTGTAGTGGACTGACACGCCGCCATCGCGAGCAAGCTCGCTCCCACATTGAGTTTGTGGTCTTCAAGAATTATCTGCCCTACACCCAGCTCCTTTGGGAGTGAGCTGTCAGGCAGAGGCTGCGCCAACCCCCACCGTCGTGCGCAACCGCCCTTCCAACCGGCGCTTGAGCCCGCGGGATTCAATCAGCAGCTTCGAACCCTTGCTGGCGTTCGCCCGGCCCCATTCTTCGAGCAACTCCAGGCACGAGTGATCGATGTAGCTCAGATTATTGAGCGGCACATGCACCGTCGCGCCTTCGGGAATGGTACCCAGTACCTGGGTCAAGGCCGGAACCTTGAGGAAGGTTGCCGCACCCACCAATCGCAGTTCCATCTCGCCTTCCTGTGGCAGGTCGATCAGGCTGATTTTCAGGCGCGAAGCTTTCCAGGCCAGCTTCACCAGGGTCAGGCCGAAACCGACCAGTACACCGGTCAACAGGTCGGTGAAGATGATCGCCAGTGCCGTCGCGGCATAGGTGAACATGGGCATCCGCCCATAACGACCGAGGCTGCGGAACGCCTTGATGTCCACCAGCTTGAAACCGGTATAGACCAGCACACCCGCCAGGCTCGCCACCGGAATGCTTTGCAGCACGCTCGACAGCAACAGCACGAACAGCAGCAACCACAAGCCGTGGAAGATCGTCGACATCCGCGTGGTCGCGCCGGCCTGGACATTGGCCGAGCTGCGCACGATCACGCCGGTCATGGGCAAGGCGCCGAGCAGGCCGCAGAGCATGTTGCCGATACCTTGCGCCGACAATTCCCGGTCGAAATCCGCCCGTTCGCCGCTGTGCATGCGGTCCACGGCGGCCGCCGACAGCAGGGTTTCGGCGCTGGCGATGAAGGCGACCGCGAAGGCCGCGATCAGCAGCGTTGGATCGGCCAGGTTCAGCAGATCCGCCGGGCGCAGCCAGTCGATGGCTTCGGCCATGTTTTCCGGGACTTCTACGCGCTTGACCTGCAACGCCAGCAGCAGGCTCGCGACGGTTGCCAGGCCGACGCCCAGCAGCGCGCCAGGAATGAAGCGCAGGCTATGGGGCCGGAACTTTTCCCATAGCCACATCACCGCGATCGTCGAAAGGCCCAGCAAGCCGGCCTGCCAGCCGAACGACGGCAAGGCCTGGGCGACTGCCGCAGGGAATGCCGCCAGGTTGTCCAGGCCGGAAGGCTTGGGCGCTGCGTCGAGCATCACATGGACCTGGGACAACACGATCAGCACGCCGATACCGGCGAGCATGCCGTACACCACCGCAGGCGCGGTGACCCGGAACCAGCACCCGAGGCGAAAGCGTCCGGCCAACAGTTGCAGAAGGCCGGCCAACAACAGGATCGGCCCGAGCATGGCCACGCCATGCTGGCGCACCAGTTCGAAAACCAACACCGCCAACCCGGCGGCCGGACCGCTGACTTGCAGCTTGGAGCCCGCCAGAAAACCCACCACCAAACCACCGATGATCCCGGTAATCAGGCCCTTGGCCGGTGGCAGGCCTGATGCGATGGCAATGCCCATGCACAATGGCAGCGCCACGAGGAATACAACCACCGAAGCCAACAGCTCCCGTGGCAGAACAGCTTTTAATTGAGCAGCACGCATGGCGACTCTCCCGAAGTTTCTTCAGGCATGGCGAGGCCCTACCGCCTCAATAGCGGTAAGGCTGAACCATACAAGGATGATTAGGAGTGGTTTTAGAAGCGCGCTTTGGGCGTCGCCACCGGTATCGGATGGCTGCCATCGAGCGGCAGGAAACAGCCCCGGTCCGCGTCAAAGGCTTTGATCTCGCTGGTCTCGATGTTGTACACCCAGCCATGGATGAACAACTGGCCGCTGGCCATGCGAGAAGCCACCGAGGGGTGCGTTCGCAAATGCTGCAACTGCGCGATCACGTTCTCTTCGGTGAGGACAGGCATGGTCTGCTTCTCGTCACCGCACGGGCAGTTGTCATGGACCATGGTCTTGGCGACTTCGGCGTGGCGCAGCCAGGCCTTGACCGTCGGCATTTTTTCCAAGGTATCGGGGTTGAGCACGGCACGCATGGCGCCGCAATCGGAGTGGCCGCAGACGATGATGTGCTGCACGCCGAGGGCGAGCACGGCGTATTCGATGGCGGTGGAAACACCGCCGTTCATCTGGCCGTAAGGCGGAACGACGTTGCCGACGTTACGGGTCACGAACAGGTCGCCAGGAGAGCTATGGGTGATCAACTCGGGCACGATGCGCGAATCGGCGCAGGTGATGAACATCGCCCGGGGCTTCTGGGCGGTGGCGAGTTTCTTGAAGAGCTCTTCCTGCTGGGGAAAGATCTCGTGATGGAAATGCAAAAAGCCGTCAACAATGTGCTGCAGCGCTGCATCGGCGGTTTCCGCCTGGGGTTGGGCTGAAGCCGACGCAGCCAACGGCTGTTTATCCTTGTCACTCATGATTCATCCTCTTTGAGACGCCAGTGGCTGGTTAAAAAACATCCAGGTCGAAAGGCTCGACCCGTCAGTCACTCGATGAACAAGGTAGCGGCCGAAACTTAACTCAAACTGAATGGAAGGCTCTAAAACGCATATTACGAGGCGTAAACAAAGCGCCAGGGATGTTTGCGCCGCGCCATCTCCAAAGATCAATTTAAAGCGAACTGTATTTAAATCAATGACATCTGTCGCCCCGGCGGACAGAAGGCATCGCAATCAAGATCGTAACCGTCGCGTCGATCCATTCCCAATCGCTTAATCGTTTTAGCGAAACGCTGCGCCAGCAGATCGGCAAACGGGCCTTCGCCGCGCATCCGTACGCCAAACCGGCTGTCGTACAGCTCACCGCCGCGACTCTGGCGCACCAGGCTCAACACATGGGCGGCGCGCTGCGGGTAGTGCGCCTGCAACCACTCCTCGAACAGCGGCGCCACTTCCAGTGGCAGGCGCAACATGACATAGGCGGCGGTCTGCGCGCCGGCGGCATGGGCTTCGGCCAGCAGGCTTTCGATCTCGCTGTCGTTGATCATCGGAATCATTGGCGCACACAGCACCCCCACCTTGATACCCGCCTCGCGCATGACCCTTATGGCCCGAAGCCGTGCGCTGGGCGCGGCCGCGCGGGGTTCGAGAATGCGCTTGAGCTCATCGTCCAGCGTGGTGAGGCTGATCATCACGTGTACGAGGCGTTGCCGGGCCAGTTCGGTCAACAGGTCCAGGTCCCGCAGGATCAACGAGCCTTTGGTGACGATGGTCACCGGGTGCCGATGACGCAGCAACACCTCGAGAATCCGCCGGGTAATGCGTTGCTCGCGTTCGATCGGCTGGTAGGGGTCGGTGTTGGAACCCAGGGCGATCGGCGCGCACTGGTAGCCGCGCCGGGCCAATTGTTGCTCCAGCACGTCGGCGGCGTTGGTCTTGGCGATCAGCTTCGTTTCGAAATCGAGCCCGGGCGACATGTCCCAGTAGGCATGGCTGGGCCTGGCATAACAATAGATGCAACCGTGTTCGCAGCCTCGGTAGGGGTTGATCGAGCGATCGAAAGGGATGTCGGTGGAAGTGTTGCGGGTGATGATGGTCTTGGCGGTTTCGATGCGTACTTCGGTGCCCTGGGTCGGCGGTACTTCCTGGTACCAGCCATCATCCTCGGCCACCGAACGGCTTGGGGCGAAACGGTTATGCGGATTGGTGGCGGTGCCGCGGCCACGGGGCGGAAGAGGGACGGACATGGGCAATACTCCGAAAGCTGTATGTGCATACAGTATTCGTTGATTGCCATTGCGGCCAGTGCCATTGGGCGGGTTCTATGGATAAGCGAGTCGCCTCAGCGCAACCCATAGTCCAGCACAATCCCCACGAAAATCGCCAACCCGGCCCAATGGTTGTGCAAGAACGCCTTAAAGCAGCGCATCCGATCCTTGCTGCGGGTGTACCAGAACTCCCAGGCGAAACACGCGGCAGCGGCCACCAATCCCAGGTGAAACCAGCCACCGAGCTTGAATGTCGACCCGGCCAGCAACAGGCAAGCCAGGGCCAGGCCTTGCAGCGTGAGGATGATCACCCGGTCGGCATCGCCGAACAGGATCGCCGTGGATTTCACGCCAATTTTCAAATCATCGTCCCGGTCGGTCATGGCGTAATAGGTGTCGTAGCCCACCGTCCACAGCAGGTTAGCGATGTACAGCAACCAGGCGGCCGCCGGCAAATGGCCGGTTTCGGCGGTGAAGGCCATCGGCATGCCCCACGAAAACGCCGCGCCCAGCACCACTTGGGGGTAATAGGTATAGCGCTTCATGAACGGGTAGCTGAAGGCCAAAGCCAACCCGCCCAAGGACAACAGAATCGTCGGCGCATTGGTGCACAGCACCAGCAGGAAGCTCACGCTCATCAGCACCGCGAAGAACACCAGCGCTTCCCTGGAGCTGATCTTGCCGCTCACCAATGGACGCTGTTCGGTGCGCTTGACGTGGCCGTCCACCTTGCGGTCGGCCCAGTCGTTGATCACGCAGCCGCCGGCACGGGTCAGTACCACGCCGAGAATAAAAATCACGATGTTGGCCAGGGATGGCGAACCCTCACCGGCGATCCACAGCGCCCACAACGTCGGCCACAGCAGCAGATAAATACCGATGGGCTTGTCCATGCGCGTCAGTTGCACGAAGTCCCAGGCCCGCGGATTGAGGCGGTTCAAGGATTTGAGCAGTTGCACGTACATCAGCAATTCTCCGAATAGGCGCGAGCGACTGTCCACATGCTCGGCAGAAACACCTCCGCCACCAGTACGCTCAACGTGCCGCGATCAAAACGTGAACGACGGCCCCACAACGCGGTGACGCGGACCTCTGCCGGCAACCATTCGCTCGGGTAGTGGCAGACCTCGATCGCCCGACGCTGGAACGCCTGGTCACAAAACAGCAGCTCGCCCAACGAGCGGCTGCCCAGTTCGTCCATCCGCAAGCCGTCGCCCTGCAACGCGCTGCGCGCCGCCACGCTGCGGGCAAACACCCAAGGCTGGCCGTGGCCGCGCAGGTACACCTCGCGCACCCAGCCCTCGCTGCCCTCGGCCAGGTCCAGCGCGGCACACTCATCGGCGCGCAACGGCTGCCAGCCTTCGAACAGCGGCGTCACGCTGAAGTGATCGTCCGACAGGCCGGTCAGGCGCCGGGTCAGGGAGCCTTGGTCAAACAGCCAGTCCATGACGCACGCATCCGGGCGGGGCGACAGCAGGTGTTGGGGCAGCCATTGGAGTGTAGGAAATATCGAATTTGTAGGCGGCACAGGGGTCTTGAATGGCAGCAAATGAGGCCGCGAGCTTACCATGCCGGTCGGCGATTTTGGCCGAGCCAACCCGCCGTCGCGCCGATGCCGCTTGCATCTGTCGCGACCGATCAGTACAAAACGGCCCTGAGCCGGAAAATACCGGCCAAGCCTGACATCTTGAGGAAGTATTGGAATGAAGAAGTGGCAATGTATTGTCTGTGGCCTGATCTACAACGAAGCTGACGGTTGGCCTGACGATGGCATCGCGCCCGGCACTCGCTGGGAAGACGTACCGCAAGACTGGCTGTGCCCGGACTGCGGCGTCGGCAAAATGGATTTCGAAATGATCGAAATCAACTGATCGTTTCACCAAACGGAGAGCAACATGAGCGCACCTGTCGTCATCGTCGGCACTGGCCTGGCCGGTTACAACCTGGCCCGGGAATTTCGCAAGCTCGACAGCGAAACCCCGTTGCTGCTGATAACCGCGGACGACGGCCGCTCCTACTCCAAGCCGATGCTCTCCACGGGCTTCGGCAAGAACAAAGACGCCGATGGCCTGAGCATGGCCGAGCCAGGCGCGATGGCCGAGCAACTGAATGCCGAGGTACGCACCCACACGCGCATCAGCGGCATCGACCCGGGCCACAAGCGCCTGTGGATCGGCGAAGAAGCAGTGAGCTATCGCGACTTGGTGCTGGCCTGGGGCGCTGAAACCGTGCGCGTGCCGGTGCAAGGCGACGCGGCGGACCTGATCTTCCCCATCAACGACCTGGAAGACTACGCCCGCTTTCGCGCCGCCGCCGCTGGCAAGCGCCGGGTGCTGCTGCTAGGCGCCGGCCTGATCGGCTGCGAATTTGCCAACGACCTGATCCTGGGTGGCTATGAAGTAGAACTGGTCGCCCCATGCGAGCAAGTCATGCCGACGCTGCTGCACCCGGCGGCCGCCGCAGCGGTACAGGCCGGGTTGGAAAGCCTTGGCGCGCGGTTCCACCTCGGCCCGGTGCTCAATCGCCTGCAACGGGTGGCCGACGGTTTGGAAGCGCACCTATCGGACGGCCAAGTGATCGCCTGCGACCTGGTGGTCTCGGCCATCGGTCTGCGCCCGCGCATCGACCTGGCGGCCGCCGCCGGCCTGGTGGTCAATCGCGGCGTCGTGGTGGATCGTCATCTGAAGACTTCCCACGCCAATATCTACGCCTTGGGCGACTGCGCCGAAGTCGATGGCTTGAACCTGCTCTACGTGATGCCGCTGATGAGTTGCGCGCGCGCCCTGGCCCAAACCCTGGCCGGCAACCCCACCGCCGTAGGCTACGGCGCCATGCCGATCACGGTGAAAACCCCGGTGTGCCCATTGGTGGTTTCGCCACCACCACGGGGTAGCGAAGGCGTGTGGAGCGTCGAAGGGCAAGGCGCCGACATCAAGGCCCTGTGCCGCGACGCCCAAGGCAATCTGCTGGGCTACGCCCTGACCGGTGCGGCGGTGATGGAAAAACTGGCGTTGAACAAGCAGCTTCCAGCCCTGCTGGCGTAAATACTGGCCGTTCTGTCACAAATAACCTGCTTTTGAGGGCACAAACCCCCGCCGGCCACTGGCGCCGGTTGCGGCCCCGTGCCATCCTCACTCCCGTCTGCCGCAGAGTAGAGCCTGCGGCGCCTTAGGGGGTGTTCCGAAGAGAACAGCCCGGACATAACAACAAAAAAACCGTCAAAGGGGCTTCATTCATGCGTAAACCAGAACTCGCTGCCGCCATCGCGGAAAAAGCAGACCTCACCAAAGAACAAGCCAACCGCGTCCTCAACGCCGTCCTCGAAGAAATTACCGGCGCCCTGCACCGCAAGGACAGCGTCACTCTGGTCGGCTTCGGCACCTTCCTGCAGCGCCACCGCGGCGCCCGCACCGGCAAGAACCCACAAACCGGCGAGCCAGTGAAGATCAAGGCCAGCAACACCGTTGCGTTCAAGCCGGGCAAGTCTTTGAAGGACAGCGTTAACCCGTAATCGCGGCGAGTACCTCTGACGAGGGAAGGAAGCGGCAACAAAAAAGGCATACCGATGGTGATCGGTATGCCTTTTTTTTGTGGCTGGTGGATTGAAATCGTTCGTTAAGCCAACCCATGAATCCGTGGCGAGGGAGCTTGCTCCCGCTCGGCTGCGAAGCAGTCGTCGCTTTTGGAGCTGCCTCACGCTGGAGCGCAGCCCGGCCCAGCGGGAGCAAGCACCCTAGCCACAGCGATTGTGGTTTGGCGGCTATCGGGGATCGACGTTATCCAATGCACGGTTAGCCAGCAACGAACTCAGCTCGATCAATTGCTGGATGCCCAATAGGACATGGCGGTTGGACCCTTCCATATCGAAAGCCAGTTCATTGACCATCGCATCAGCTGAAGCGAGGGTTTCGCTGAGGTTGACCAGCAGGCATTCGTTGTCGATATCTTTTACGACGGTGAATAACTGGCCGGGTTGGATGGTTTCTTTAGGTCTTGGTGATTTGGGCTTTAGATGAAAATCCAATGCTCGCTTAGCGGCGTCGTCGAGTTTTTTGGCGTTAAGGCCGTCCAGATAAGGAGAGTTGGGATCTGCTTCTGGAGGGTTTGGAGTGATTTTGAACATAAGCTGGAATCCTTGAGTTAGGCCGCGACCTTTCCCTACTAAAAGAAGGGTGGCGGCTGTGCGCAGGTTAGTAGACCGGGGATTCCAGCATTGCCGGCGCGCCGAAGCGCCCTGCGCACAGTCACCATCAAGGACAGGAATTGAGATACCTGCTTGTTGAGGACTCATGCATCTTGCGGAAAAACCTCGGGCTACTAAACCCGACCACTGATGGGCAGTGGCAGGGAAAAGATAGAGCTCGGGAGCAAGGCGCACAAGCCGGCGAATTCTGGCGTAGTTGTAGGCAAAGGCGCAAGGCTGCGTAGCCGGATTGAGGCTCGTAGGTCTGCGATTAAACCTAGTGGCACTCCGTCGGGATTTGGCTAGGAAATCTGCTTCCGGGTGTCGACGATTGGATCAATTTTGAAACAAGTTAAGCCCCATTCGACCTATCAAAAATAAAAGTAGTACAAGAAAAAACTTTCTTATGAAACCACTCCCGTAGCGTAGCGCTAAAAAAACTCCAGTGAGCGATCCAGCGATATTGCACAGAGCAATAACGCCACCCACGGCCCACAAAACATTTCCAGACGGAACAAAAAATACTAGCGCTGCGGTAAAAGTAACCAAGTTGACCAGCTTTGCAGATGCAGATGCATTTAAAAAATCGAAGCCGAAATATTTAACAAATATGAAAAGCAATAGACTTCCGCTTCCAGGGCCAAAGACGCCGTCATAAAATCCGACCAAACCCCCGAACAACACTCCTAATAGAATCTCCCTGGTTCTGCAGTGTTTTCCGGTGTTTACTAGGCCGAGATTTTTTTCTTTGAAAATATATGCAGTCATCGCTATTAGAATAAAAAAAACAACAAACTCCATTATTTTCTTAGGTACTACAGATACCGAAGCCGCCCCTAAAAAGGCACATATAAATGCCGAGGCCATCGTCGGAAGCATGAGCCTCCATATAATTTTTATTCTTTTCAAATAGCTAAATACTGAGGAAAGGTTGCCCGCCAAAACCGCTACTTTATTAGTCCCGAAAATTGTGGCTAGACTTTGCTGAGGTAAAGCATGTAAAAGCGCGGGAAGCTGTACGAGGCCGCCACCACCCACTGCCGCATCTATCAACCCTCCGCAGAAAGCGAAAAAGCCCAGCACTATCAAAGCGAATTCATAATCCATTCGTACTACCCTTTCGGAGCTTCCTTTCATAAAACATCGTATTTGTTCGCTTAGTTTAAATGCCGGGGTGCATTTATAATTCGCCGATTAGCATGATGCTGGGCATAAGAAACCAATCGGCGCGCTCCTGGTTGGGGCATGTTTTTGTGTGGTCGAATATTATGTTCGGTGCTAAATCTTATAATTTGCAACTGAGGGGTTTACGGGGCTGAGGTTAAAGCGCGATGCATAGCTTCAAAAGATCGTCCTACTCGTTCGTTGTAATTGAGCATAATACCTTTCAATCGCCCAATTTTAAAATTTAGGCCTACTGTGCGTCCATACGACTGCGCAGCGGCCAAGGCATGCAAACCATGCTTATTCTCCACGTCGCCAGAATGTCCCATTATGTACGCTTTTGCGTTACGAAAATCCTTAGCGTTAGTGCTCAGCGAAGGATCAATGCTGAATAGCTTGTCCTCTATTTTCTGAGCAATGTAGTTATACTCCTGCCCATTCCAAAGTTCTGATGCGATGGATACCATCATTGCATCCATAATGGATTCTTCATGTTCGACTGAATTCAGCGCCGATTTGTGTTCGGCCACTCCAGTTGCATATAGAAACTTCGAAAAATCGTTACACTCTTCAACTTTATATTGGTTTTCAACCCATGTTTTTGCGCCAAAGGCTTTGGCCATGTAATCATACATACCATCATGTCCCTGATGGCCGAGCCCAAAATCATCTTTAGCGACTTCATGCATATGTGCCAAGACGTTGTGATAACCAGCTTGTTTCTCGATAGGAACCGATATCGCATCTGCTGATAATCGCATGATAATTTTGCCTGATACTAAGCTGGTGGTTCTGTGAGTTTCGTTCCACCCGTTAAAAAATTTCATAACTGAGGAATCGGCTGTGGTTTTGCATAGGAAAGCGTTAAAGGCATTTTCCGTATGGAATTGAGCTTCCTTTGTAATGGGGTGGAAAAGTACTTCAAGCATCGCGCCCTGCAGATCCGCTATGTCCGTAATCTGCGCCAGTATAGGTTCCCTTCTATGATCATCACATATAGCTCGTCCAGGTATTTTCAGGTTTTTTACATGCTTTGGCAGCGCCTCAATAAATATCTCACCAAAATCTCGCATGTACTTATGCTTATTTGCCTCAAAACGAATTTGCGATAATGCTGAGCTCATGGCAGTGTTTTTCTCCTTGAAAATTTACTAAATGATTCCTGATCTAAGCGTCCTGTATAAACCAGAATGTAAACATTAAACGACTTGCTCGTTCCCAACAACTGACTTATAGTGATTCTCTATTTCACTTTTAATGAGCATTAGCATGGAGCTTTCGCAGCTAATTATGTTCAAGGCTGTCGCCGATCAAGGTAGTATTATTCGCGCCTCCGAAGTGCTGCACTGTGTTCCGTCAAACATCACAAACCGAATAAAGCTTTTAGAAAAGGAGCTTGGGGTCTCGTTATTCATAAGGAAAGGTAGAGGACTAATCATTAGCCCTTCAGGGCGTTTATTTCTTGGCTATACTAATAAAATATTGTCGTTGTGTCAGGAAGCCCAGAGGGCTCTAAGCGCTGACTCAGAACCAACCGGAAGTTTAAAAATTGGTGCTATAGAGTCGTCCGCTACAGGTAGGCTTCCAAAATTGTTATCAAAATATCACTACACCTATCCTTCTGTGCAGATGCAATTTAGCACGGGGGAGTGGCCCAAACTATTAGATGATGTGGTTAATCATAAGCTGGATGGCGCAGTCATTGCTGTTACTCACCAGCATCCCGAGATTGATAGTATCGAAATTTATAAAGAGGAGCTTGTATTGATAGCTTCTCCAGCGACGGGGTTAATACATGAGCCAGCAAATTTGAACGGAATCAATATGTTTATGTGGCCAGAGGGGTGCCCTTATAGAAAGGCTTTGATAACGTGGTTGAATGCTCATGGTGTGTCTAGCTCCATAACCAGTATAGCCAGTTATGGAACCATTCTTGGTTGCGTGAGTTCGGGGGCTGGTGTTTCCTTAGTTTCGAGGGGGGTATTCGAGCAATTTAATCAGATCGGGAATATTCGAGGCTACGTTTTTGACGATTTACCCTCTGTACCTAATTTTTTTATTTGGAATAAGAATCTTGGGTTCCATAGTGCTAAGGACGCATTCGCGGCTTTATTAAGCGAAGAGCTGGGAGATTTATAGCTATTAACCAAAATTAATGGTCCGTTCGTTCGCAGTCAGGTTGGGGTGACGCCAGAGCCTTGAGCGCGTTTCGCGCTCTAGAGTCAACAACTGCCGAGTTTTTCCACGTCGCTAAAACGCCACTTAATACCGCCCTCACGCTTGAACAGCGCCCCAAATGATAAATGCCAAAGGGGACAGATTTATTTCTCCACATCCATTACACGCTGATAAGCCAGCGCACCCGGAACCCTTTCGACATGGCCGTGCTGCTCACCTTCAGAGTGTTGACTTCAGAGCGTTGCTGGTCGGCATTACGCACAACGCTGGCCTTTGATCCAGCGCGGCGAAACCTCAGCGCCGCGCAGTTGCGTGAGGTTTGGGCCGGTGGTTCGTTTTGGTGGTAGAGGGGCTGGTTGGTATTCCCGGGGAAGATGTATTGGCTGTTGGGCCGCGATCGCGAGCAGGCTCGCTTCCACCGGGGGGGCTTGGCTGGGTTGAGGTTTTGGGCGTGCTTGCGATCAGGGCGTGTTCGTTTGCCGTCAATTGGTTGAGGCCAGCGCCTTCAGCGCTGCCTTGCGCTCTACGGTTGGCAAGCGGCCGAGTTTTTCCACCGCGCTGTAAAACGCCAGCCAATCCTCGCCCTCACGCTTGAATAACGCCCCGAACGCCGGCACCCATTGGTCGTACAGGCCGAACGGCAATATTCGGGCGTTGTTCAGGGGCGCGTAGATCCAGGCGTCGTAGCGTTTGTCGCCGGCCCATTGGCTGTCGCGTAGGTGCGCGTAGTCGGCGCGCAGGCGTTCGAATTCCTCGGCTTTGCGTTGGCGCATCTGCTCGGTCGGTAGGGGTTGAGCGTAGAGGGTTTCCAGCCGTTGGCGGGTGTCGAGGATCAACTGGATGAACTGGTCGCGCTGGCGCAATCGGTTGCCGTTGTCCGGCGCCAGGCCGCGATGGGCGCGCCATTGGCGGGTGCCTTCCTGCTCGACGAAGGTGGCGAATGATTCGTTGAATTCCGTGTCGTCCTTCACGTAGACGCGTTGGTGCGCCAGTTCATGAAAGATCAGCGTCGCCAGGCGTTCGTCGCCCCAATGCAGCATCGAACTGAGGATCGGGTCGTCGAACCAGCCCAGCGTCGAGTAGGCCTCTACGCCGGCAATCGACACATCCATGCCTCGCAAACGCTGCAAAGCGGCCTCACCCCGGGCGGCGCCCTGGCTGTAATAGCCCCGATACGCCACGCAACCGGCGATGGGAAAACAGTGGGTGAGCGGGGCCAGGGAAAACTCCGGGGTGGCGAAGACGTTCCAGACGACAAAGGGGCGGCCGATGTCCGCGTACAGGCGATAGCTCTGGTTGTCGGGCAGGTGCAGGTGTGTGCTGGCGAATGCGCGGGCCTCACGGGCCTGAGCCAGATGGGTGCGCAATCCGGAATCACGGGTGGGGTCGGCAATGACCCGGTCGATGGGCTCGCGTGCTTGCAGCAGTCGCCATTGTCCGCTGGCGAGCTGGCCGTAATAACCGACGCTTGTACAACCGTTGAGTAACAAAAGCAGGAAGGCCGGAAACAAAATCCTGAAAACACGGTCGAGTAACCGATGGCGTGAACGCTGCCTGATCAATTTTGGAATCACCCTGGGAAGTCTGCCTCAAGACTATCTCGCCTGCCCGGAGCTTCGCTATGCGCGTGTTGATGCTGACAAGTGGCCTGTTGCTGCTGACCGGCTGTGCCGGTTTGCCCGATCCAGATCCCTCCCAGGCGTGGATTGACCTAGGTAACCATCGGGACACGGCGTTGCAAGCGTTGGAAGTCGATGACAAGGCATCCATCGACCGGCGTTATTTCGAGGTTCAACCGGGTAGCCATGAGCTGACGGTGCGTTATCAATTTGCCGTGGAGCCGGGCAACATCGGGCCAGATGCCGAGCCGCTGTGGCGCGATTGCCGGTTGAACGTAAAATTCAAGGATTTCAACGCGGGCCAGCGCTATCAGTTGCAAGCCGGCAGTATCGGGTTCCGGCCGTGGGCCAAGCTTTACGACCAACAGCGCAACGTGGTGGGCCAAGGCACGCCGGCAGGCTGCCAGCAAAGCTGATTGGCGCTATGCTCGGGGCCTGACTTCAGGAAATCATCATGCGCCTACCCACGTTGTTTTTGGCTCTTGCGACATTGAGCGGATGCGCGACGAGCCCATTGCCCGAGATGGACCCGAACATGGCCTGGGTCGACTTCGCCACCCCTATGCCGGGCGGCAAGCTGCTGATGGCTGAAAGCCTGGACGGCCAGCGGCTGCGGGACGGACGCTTTTTTCAGGTTTCACCCGGTAGCCACGAACTCAAGGTGCGCTTCGACTTCGAGGTGTTCGGCGCGGGCGGTGGGCTGGGCATGATGAACGACCCGAAGGAACGGCTGTGCTATCTGATCGTGCGCTACGACCATTTCGAGGCCGGCCAGCGTTATCGCCTGGAGGCTCGTAATCTGGCGTACTCCCCCAGTGCCCGGCTCTATAACGCCAAGCGTGAAATCGTTGCCGAGGATCGAAAGGCCAATTGTTTGATGTAGCGCTGCCTAGCGGTCGTTCTTCTGGTAGATGATTTTCTTGGTGCCGTTATCGCAACTGCCCACCACCATGTTCTGGTCGTGGACTTCGTCGTTGGTGACGATTTCCAAGGTGTATGAGGACACGTTTGCGGCCTGGATCTTGGCTTCGATCTCTGCTTTCAATTCTTCGCAGGGCTTGGGTGCCGCGAGGGCCGATGTGGTCAGTGCGCAACCGATGACTGCCAAGGCCAAACGTTTCATGCTCGAACTCCTCAATACAGCGCGCACGCCTGTGCGCTGAAACTGCAGACCTGCATTCGACCACAGTTGCCTTCGGGTAAATAGCGGGTAAACCATAGAAGACCGCGGCCTCGGGAGACCGCGACCTTCTCGGTTCGTCAATTCACCAGGGTCGCGTCCAGGGTGATGTCGGCGTTGAGCACCTTGGAAACCGGGCAACCTTCCTTGGCCTTGTTGCTCAGCTCTTCAAATTGCTGTTGGCTGGCGCCGGGAATCTTGGCTTTGAGAATCAGCTTGATCGCGGTGATCGCAAAGCCGCCGTCGACCTGGTCCAGGGTCACTTCGGCGTTGGTGTCGATGCTGTCGGCCTTGAGCCCAGCGTCGCCAAGGATCATCGAAAACGCCATGGAGAAGCAGCCCGCGTGGGCCGCGCCGATCAGTTCTTCAGGGTTGGTGCCCTTGCCGCCTTCAAAACGTGCCTTGAAACCATAGGGCGCTTCGCGCAACACGCCGGTTTCCGTGGAGATGGAGCCTATGCCAGTCTTCAGGTCACCTTCCCAGTGAGCCGATGCTTTCTTGACGATAGCCATGTGTGCCTCCTCATGATTCGGCGCGAGGGTTCGCGCCTGGGTATTTTTCAGTGCCAGGATTGTGAGGATAGACCGGCCGATAAAGTTCACCCGGTCGATTAGTCGACTAATTTAGTAGGAAAATTCTTCGCTACTATTGAAACTCGGGTATATGCCCACATTCATAGGACACACCTAGAGAAACGGCAGGCTTTCGCCTACAGAAAAGCTCGTACGCCGTTGGAGATGCCGGCCCATGAAACAGCTGTCCGAAGTTAAATTTTCAACCCTCGACCTTGTGCCCGTCCGCGCTGACGGCAATGCAGCCCAGTCCCTGCGCAATTCGCTGGATTTGGCGCAGCACGTGGAAAAGTTTGGCTACACCCGTTTCTGGGTGGCGGAACACCACAACATGGACGGCATCGCCAGCTCCGCGACGGCGGTGCTGCTGGGCTACCTGGCGGGGGGGACGTCGACCATCCGCGTCGGCTCGGGCGGGGTGATGCTGCCCAACCACGCACCGTTGGTGATCGCCGAACAGTTCGGCACCTTGGAAAGTCTGTTTCCGGGCCGGATCGACCTTGGGTTGGGACGCGCCCCCGGTTCCGACCAGATGACCGCGCGTGCACTACGCCGCGAACGCTCCGGCAGTGCTGATGATTTCCCTGATGACGTGGCCGAACTGATGCGCTATCTCGGCCCGCGTACCCCTGACCAACGCATCATCGCCATGCCCGGCACGGGAACGAATGTACCGGTGTGGCTGTTGGGTTCTAGCCTGTTCAGTGCGCAGTTGGCCGGGGAGCGCGGTTTGCCCTACGCGTTCGCCTCCCATTTCGCACCGCGGTTCATGCACGAGGCGATTCGTGTTTATCGCAATCACTTCCAACCGTCGGCCGTACTCGACAAGCCGTACGTGATGCTCGGGGTGCCTTTGGTGGCGGCTGACACGGACGAGCAGGCCGATTACCTGGCGACGTCGGTGTACCAGCGGATCCTGGCATTGATGCGCGGCCAGAGCCTGGTGCAGCGCCCGCCGGTGGAAACCATGAATGGTCTATGGCTGCCCCATGAGAAGGAAGCGGTGGGGGATTTCCTTGGCCTGGCCATGATTGGCGGTCCTCAGAAGATCCGCGCCAGGTTGGAGGTGTTGATCGAACAGACTCAGGCCGATGAGCTGATCTTCACCAGCGACCTCTATGAGCACGCCGACCGCCTGCACTCGTATGAACTGCTGGCACAGGTCATGAAAGGCTGAGTCGCGGCCAATAAAAAGCCGACGCGATGCGTCGGCTTTGATCTGAGCGCGTTATCAGCCGCGTATGTAGACGATTTCTTTCGAACCGCCCTCACAGGTGCCGACGACTTTTCCGTCACCCGCTGCACCTTTATCGACGATCTCCAGCGAATAACCCGACACGCCTTTGGTATCGAGCTTCGCTGCGATTTCGCTTTTCAACTCCTCGCATGGCTTGCCGGCCGCAAACGCAGTACCCGCAAGGCTCAGCAAACCCAGGGCCACCATCAACTTCTTCATCGCTCGCACTCCTCGGTCGGATCAGATAGGGAGGTTTCGTAAGACGTGATGCGCCCAATAGCGCATCGCCATTCCCTATGGCACTCCGCCAGCGTGCAAGTTCAAAGAACTCAGCTGTTGGCGATCCGGAACCCAACCTTGATGGTCACCTGGAAGTGCGCGGCCCGGCCATTTTCGATGTGGCCCCGGGTTTCCGTGACTTCGAACCATTCCAAGTGCTTGAGGCTCTTGCTGGCCTCGGCCAGGGCATTGTTGATGGCGTCTTCAATGCTGGTGGGAGACGAACCGACCAGCTCGACTTTTTTGTACGTGTGGTGATCACTCATAACGTTCTCCTTGGTTGTCTTAAACAGCCTAGCAGCGATTTTTCGCCTTACATGTGGCGCCGTTTACGCTTGGAAAGTTCAGATTTAGTGCACTTTCCCAAACGGTCGCAGTCCCAATCCACACACGCTACTCAACCACTGCAGGAGAGAGCCACCATGGCCAGCACTTCGTTACGCAAAGCCTCGTTGCAAAGCATGGAAGCGGAGATCGAGAGTCTGCTCAAGTCGTTGGAAAGCCTGAAGGACGACGCGTCGGACGAGTCGCGTAGGACGCTCAAGTCGCTTAAGGCAAATGCCGAAAGCGCACTGAAACATTCTCGGCATCTGCTCAGCGATGCGTATGAAGAGGTGAAGGTGAAAACCCGCGAAACCGGGATCGCCACGCGCGACTACGCTCAGGAACATCCATGGACCACCGCTGGCGTTGCCGTTGGCGCACTGGGTCTGTTGGCCGCTTACTTGTTGTGCAAGCGCGGTAACTAGTTCGATGGGTTCAGCTCATGCCTGAGCCACTGCGCCAATTGCCGGGCGCGCCCGTCTGCGGCGCGCTTGGGCAACCATAGCGCCAGTCGTGCGGGAGTTTCACCGAACCCCCATGGCGCGACCAGGCGACCAGCCCGCAGGTCCTCGGTCACCAGGGGCTCGGGGGCGATCGCCACGCCAAGCCCGGCCACGGCCGCCTCCAGCAAATAATACAAATGTTCGAAACCTTGCCCTAACTTCAATGCCTGGGGTTCCAGGGCATTTTGCCGTGCCCAAGTGGGCCAGGCCTGGGGGCGTGAGGTGGTGTGCAACAGCGGTTCGCTCAGCAGCGCAGTGGCGGATGCATTGCGCAAGCGGGCAAAGCCCGCGTAATGCGGGCTCATCACCGGCCCGATCCGCTCGCTGGCCAGTTCATACACCTGCATGTCTGCCGGCCAGGGTGGTTCGGCGAATACCAGTAGGGCGTCCAGCCCTGGGCGCCTCGGGTCGAGGTCGCCCTCACCTGCGGACAGGTGCAGGCGCAAATCAGGCAGATCGGCATTGAGCCTGCCCAGGCGGGGGATGAACCAACGCGCCAACAAGCTTCCCGAGCAGCCCAACACGAACGGGGCGTCCGCTGTGCTTTGGGTCAGCTCGGCGCAAACGGTGCGCAGGCGCTCGAACGCATCGGCGCTGGCGTCACGCAGGCGCAGTCCCGCATCTGTGAGTTTCAAGCCTCGCCCATCCTTGACGAACAGGCTGATCCCCAAGTGCTCTTCCAGCACTTTGAGTTGTCGACTAACCGCGCCGTGGGTGACGTGCAGCTGTTCCGCCGCCTGGCTTACGCTGTTCAGGCGGGCAGTGGCCTCGAAGGCACGCAGGGCGTTGAGCGGTGGCAGATCATGGCTCATGGTATTTGTGAGTTTTTCTGACAGGTTGTGGCGATCTTATCGGTTTTCAGAGCGATATGTCAGGGGTAGAGTGGGCTCATTGTTTTTCTACGCATTCGCCTGGAGCGCCCGATGACCCAGCCTACGACCCCTTTCAACCTGCGCAGCGGTCCCGATGCCAACGGCCTGTTTGGCGCGTTCGGCGGCCGTTATGTCGCGGAAACGCTGATGCCGCTGATCCTTGATCTGGCCCGTGAATACGAAACGGCAAAGGAAGATCCTGCGTTCATCGAGGAATTGGCCTACTTCCAACGGGACTATGTGGGTCGTCCAAGCCCGCTGTATTTCGCCGAGCGCCTGACGGAGTTCTGCGGCGGCGCGAAGATCTACCTCAAGCGTGAAGAACTGAATCACACGGGCGCGCACAAGATCAACAACTGCATCGGCCAGATCCTGCTGGCGCGGCGCATGGGCAAGAAACGCATTATCGCCGAGACCGGCGCCGGCATGCATGGGGTGGCCACTGCCACCGTGGCCGCTCGTTTTGGCCTGGACTGCGTAATCTATATGGGCACCACCGACATCGAGCGCCAGCAGGCTAACGTGTTTCGGATGAAGCTGCTTGGCGCCGAAGTCATCCCCGTGATCGCCGGTACCGGCACACTCAAGGATGCGATGAACGAGGCGCTGCGTGACTGGGTGACCAACGTCGACAGCACGTTTTACTTGATCGGCACTGTAGCCGGCCCGCACCCCTATCCAGAGATGGTCCGCGACTTCCAAGCCGTGATCGGCAAGGAAACCCGTGACCAGCTGCAAGCCCAGGAGGGTCGTCTGCCGGACAGCCTGGTGGCGTGCATCGGCGGTGGCTCCAATGCCATGGGCCTGTTCCACCCATTCCTCGATGACAAGAGCGTTGAAATCATTGGAGTCGAAGCGGCGGGCTACGGCATCGAGACCGGCAAGCATGCGGCGAGCCTGAACGGTGGGGTTCCAGGCGTGCTGCACGGTAATCGTACCTTCCTGTTGCAGGATGAGGACGGCCAGATCATCGACGCGCATTCGATCTCTGCTGGCCTCGACTACCCCGGCATTGGCCCTGAACACGCCTGGTTGCATGACATTGGCCGCGTCCAATACACCTCCGTCACCGATGCCGAAGCTTTGGAAGCGTTCCATAAATGCTGCCGCCTGGAAGGGATTATTCCTGCCTTGGAGAGTGCCCATGCCTTGGCTGAAGTGTTCAAGCGCGCGCCAAACCTGCCCAAGGATCACCTGATGGTGGTCAACCTGTCCGGCCGTGGCGATAAAGACATGCAAACCGTGATGCACCACATGGAACAGTCCCAGCAGGAGAAACACTGATGAGCCGCCTGCAAACCCGTTTTGCCGAACTCAAACAACAGAACCGTGCCGCCCTGGTGACGTTTGTCACGGCTGGCGATCCGGGCTACGACACGTCGCTGGCGATCCTCAAGGGCCTGCCTGCCGCCGGCGCCGATGTTATTGAGTTGGGCATGCCGTTCACCGATCCGATGGCCGACGGCCCGGCAATCCAATTGGCGAACATTCGTGCCTTGGGCGCCCAGCAGAACCTGGCGAAAACCCTGCAGATGGTTCGGGAGTTCCGCAAGGACAATACCGAGACGCCGCTGGTGCTGATGGGGTACTTCAACCCCATCCATCGTTATGGCGTGCAGCGTTTCATCGGCGAAGCGCTGGATAGCGGTGTCGATGGCCTGATCGTCGTGGACATGCCACCCGAGCACAACAGCGAACTGTGCGAGCCGGCCCAGGCTGCCGGCCTGGATTTCATCCGTCTGACGACGCCAACCACCGATGATGTGCGTTTGCCGACCGTGCTCAACGGCAGCTCGGGGTTCGTTTATTACGTGTCGGTCGCGGGTGTGACCGGTGCCGGTGCCGCGACGCTGGAGCATGTAGAAGAAGCGGTGGCGCGTCTGCGTCGGCATACCGATCTGCCGATCAGCATTGGCTTCGGTATTCGCACCCCGGAACAGGCGGCAGCCATCGCCCGGTTGGCCGACGGCGTAGTGGTCGGCTCCGCGCTGATCGACCATATCGCCAGCGCCGATACGTCGGAACAGGCGATTGATGGTGTGTTGAGCTTGTGCGCGGCCTTGGCTGATGGTGTACGTAAGGCGCGTCTTGGCTGATTTGGCTCGCGCCAATGAAAAAGGGGTTCGGAACTGGGTTCCGAACCCCTTTTTGTTATCGCTTCAAGGCTTGGCAGTCACGGCAACTCCAACCCACCTGCGGCTTTGTGCAGCTTGCGCAGATGTTCGCCGATCTCCTTCACATTGGCCTCGCTCGCGGCGATTTCAGCAGCGCGGCTCGGTTCAAGCAATGCCCTGACTTCCTTATCCAGGTCGCCGGTCAGCGTTTGAAGCTGTTTCTGGCGCAGGCTGCTTTCCGATTCCAATCGCTGCCATTCGCTGGGTTGTGGCAATCCGTAGCCGCTGCTGCCCAGCAGTTCGGCCGGACGGCTCAGGAAGCCGCTATTGGCGAGAATCTGTTGCAACGTCGCGTTGGCTCTCTCCATGCCACCGTTTTGAAGCTCACGCGCGCCAAGGTAGCGCTGTTTGACTTCATCCTGGGCGAGCAGCAATTGCCGACGGAAACTGGCCTGTTCCAGCAATAGCAATGCCGCGCTGGTGCGCAGGTCGGCCTGTTCAAACCAAACGCGGCGTTCTGCAGCGTCCAGCGCGAGCCAGTCTTCGACGGTTTGTTGCCGTATCGGCAGGCGTTTTTTCAGAACGTCGAACATGGCTTGGTAGCGTTCGCGGAATGAGTCGAAGCGGTAACCCAGGCGCAAGGCTTCCTTGGGATCATCCAGCACACTGGTGTCGGCCAAGCCACGGCCCTTGAGCACTTCCAGCAGACCGTTGGGCATGATGCTGTCCAGGCCTTTGAGCTGTTCGTTATTACTGCCGCTGCGCAGCAGCTTCAAGCTTTCTACCGCGCAATTATTGGAGAGGAAGTAATAGTTGCCGTCATAGCTCCAATGCATTTCGGCGGCGTGTTCGACCGTTTCTTCGATTTCGGTGCGCGACAGCTTGAGGGGCACCGACGCCAGGCTGCGCAGTTCGGTCTTGGTGTACTCGTCGATGACCTGGGCCAACGGCAGTACGAACAGACGCGACGGGTATTTGCCTACCAGGCCGTCCCAACTCGACAGCTGAACGTCGCCTACGAAGGCGCGGTACGAAAGCACCAGGTGTTGGTCCAGATCCAATCGGCAATCTGGCCCACGTGGACGGCCCGGTGCGCATATCACCAGGCGGAGCATGCTATGGCCCCAACGGCTGACCCAGTTCTGGTTGGCTTCAGCCAACAGGTAGTCGATGGCATAGACGCGTTCCGGATCGACCTTGCCCAGTGGTGTCTTGGCAAAATCATTGCCGGCATTGAGAAAGGCGAACGACGTGGAGCAGGTGTCCTTGGCGGCGGGCGCCCAGCCAAAGTGCTCACGGTAATAGCGATACAGCGCGGGACGTCGGCAGGCGTAGCTTGGATCGAGGAGGAAATACTCCATATTGACCGCGACGAACTCCTTGGGACTGCTCGTCTCATAGAGGTCCGGGCTGCGGGCAACCTGACGGTTGTGCTGCTCGCGTTCGCCGCGACGGCCCACATACTGCGGCCAGCCGGCGAGATCCAGCAGGCGAGGATCATCGCTGAGCGTGAAGCGCCGGTCGTTCTGGCCTCTGCACTCATCCGTCATGCCGATCAGCCCGGCGCTGCTGTTACGCCGAGTACAGCGTTGGATCAGCACACGTTCGGCATTTGGCCAAAGGCGCGAGCGGTCATAGATATGAGTCAGTTCGTGCAGCACGGTAGCGAGCATTTCGCGCCGCACGGTGCCGTGGGGGCGCAAGGTCTTTTGCTTGGCGGCGCTGCCATCGGTGAGGCTGTCCAGCAGGTTCCGGTTCAAGTCCAACTGCGACACCAATGAAGCCTGGCCGTAGGCGTTTGCGGGCATCCGATCGGTCCAGCCGACATCGATGCGCCGGTCCAGTCGCTCGATGAAGCGTGGCGGCAATGCCTGCATGGCTTCATCGAGCAGTGCCTGGCTGGCCTGTTGTTGTGCCGGGCTCAAGCCATCGCTATTGAGATGTAACTGGAGACCGGCCTGGGCTGTGCCGCTCAGAAGCAGCACAACCCCGGCAGTCAGCCAGGCGGCCAGCCGCCTCACAATGCGAGGATAGCTTCGGCGAGAACCTGGTCGCTGGCGTCGCGGGCTTCCGGTACGCGGGTACGCAATGTCTGGAAAGCCGCTTCGAGATGAGCGCCACGAATCTCGCCGTTGCTGGCGACGAAGCTGGCAGCGTCATCGTGAGCTTCGCGGACAATCTTTGAGTCACGAATGGATGTGGTGGTGTCAGAGGTGAAATCAATCGAACGCTGGGAGGCGCGAACGATGATGTTACTGGTGGCTACCAGGGTATGTGCCTGGGCCACATCGGCCAACACCAGCAGGCCAAGGGCGGCAGCAATCAGCGGGCTACGCATGGAACGACTCCGGAGAATTAAAGATAGTTATTGGACGAGAATTGCCTGTGCCAGTTCAAGGTCGCTGGCGTGAAGTTTCGGCTGGTTCCGGCGCAGGTAGTCCAGGGCCGACTCCAATTGCGGACCTCGGAATTGTCCTTCGCTGGCAATGAACGCGGCGGCGTCATCACGAGCGGCGACGACTCGTTTATTGTCGAAGGGTGCGGAGGTCACCAGGCTCGTGGCGTAGCCACTGGCGACCACTTGTTGAGTGGACACATCGAAGGCATGGGCCGGGACAGACCAGCAAAAAACTGTGAATAAACAGGCGCTGTAAAGTTTTGAGTAAAAACGCATGGGACTCGACGGTTGTTGGCGAGCTTGAAGGCTAGCGCAAACCTGCGGGCCAGGGCCAGCGCGGAAACATCGGAGCACCCTTGGGTGCCCAATGTTTCATGTTGCATCAGATTACCAGGATGGCCTGTGCAAGCTGCGCATCGGTGGCGTTGAGCTGCGGTGCCTGCTGGCGGATGTAATCCAATGCACTCTCCAGTTTCACACCGCGGATAGCGCCTTCGCTGGCCACGAAGCTGGCGGCGTCGTCACGTGCGGCTTGAACGATTTTATTGTCACGCAGTGATGAGGTTGCATCGGAGGTTACGTCGGACGTGGCCTTGAGGGCGCCGACAATGGAGTCGGTGGTGACGATGAAGCTGCTGGCGTTGGACTGGGCAGCTACGGCCAACAGCGCTACTGCGCTGAGCAGGCGAAGACGGGACATGATGGAGCTCCTTGTATATGAGGTGATACCGGTGCCTGTAGCTGGAAGGGGAGACACATGCTCGACTCGCTTCGCCACGGTTGCATCAATATTAGGACAGATCGCGTTTGCTTACAGCTTTGCAATGGTCCTTGGCTCGACCCAAGGCAAGATAATCGCCATCCAACCAACTGTACTGGTGCATGAATAGCTTTGGTATAACTGTTCTGTTTCCCGATCTCAGACCGGTTCAGGCTCGAAAACGAAAGACCCGTCGCGGTTTCCCACGACGGGTCTTGTTTATTCAATTCGGTGCTGGCGATGGACCCGATGGGTCAGGGCCAGCGACGCTGAATTAGCGCCAGAACGGCTTGCTCAGCTCTTCGTAGCGCTGTGCTTCGCTGATACCGGCATCTGCCAGCAGGCGCGAATCCAGACGGGCCAATTGATGGCGGCTGGCAATGCGGCGCTGCCACAGCATCAGGTTAGCGATAACGCGAAGAGGCATGGAAGCCTGGTTTTGTTCAGCTTTGTCTTCGAAAAACAGCTCGGAACTGAGTGTACGTTCCATGGTTGACATCCTTCCGCTTGTGGCGGGATTAGGTAGTGGTTTAACTGGTGCCCATGATCCTCCCGTTTGGCCAGTCCCTGTAGATACAGTTCATCTGTATTGTAAGAGACCAGTTAACTGTTAAAGCGCGGTGTACTGGTCAATCTTGAGGCAACTGTATCTATCGGCACTAAATTGGTGCGTTATTCAGTGTCTGGCTGTGTTTTGTGGGATATGACTGTAAGAAATCACCGGTACAGAAGTACAGTTTCTGCAAAGAACCTGCCGAGCCCTTTGGATTTATAAAACTGTTTTAGCCCTAACGGTGATCCAGCTGTATCAAACCGCAAGCATGCGTCCGGTTGCTTCCAGGTTCATGTGCCAGCTGAGTGCGTCCCGCAAAATATGCGGCGTATGTCCGCCCAAAGCGCTTGCCGCCTGGAAGTACTCGTTCAATGCCTGGCGATAGGATGGATGCACGCAGTTTTCGATGATCGCCCGCGCCCGTTCGCGTGGCGCCAAGCCCCGCAAGTCAGCCAGTCCAATCTCGGTCACCAGGATGTCGACATCATGCTCGGTATGGTCCACATGGCTGACCATCGGAACGACGCTGGAAATGGCGCCGCCCTTGGCAATGGATTTGGTCACGAAAATAGCCAAGTGTGCGTTCCTGGCAAAATCCCCCGAACCCCCAATGCCATTCATCATTCGCGTGCCGCATACGTGAGTCGAGTTGACGTTGCCATACAGGTCGAATTCCAGCGCCGTGTTGATGCCGATGATGCCCAGGCGTCGCACTACCTCCGGATGGTTGGAGATCTCCTGCGGGCGCAGCACCAGTTTGTCCTTGTATTTCGCCAGATTCCCAAAGACATCCGTGTTGCGCCGAGCGGACAACGTAATGGAGCTGCCAGAGGCGAAACTCAGCTTGCCGGCGTCGATGAGGTCGAATGTGGAGTCCTGCAATACCTCGGAATACATGGTCAGTTCTTCAAACGGAGAGTCGATCAATCCGCACATCACTGCGTTGGCAATGCTGCCGATGCCGGCCTGCAGAGGGCCAAGCTTGTTGGTCATGCGCCCGGCCGCGACTTCTTGCTTGAAAAAGCTGATCAGATGGTCGGCGATGGCCTGGGTGTCGTCGTCCGGCGGCAAGACCGTCGAAGGGGAATCTGATTGTTGGGAGATGACAATGGCGGCGATTTTGTCCGGTGGGATCGGGATGGCGGTGCTGCCGATACGGTCGTCAACCTTCACCAGGGGGATCGGCAGGCGAGTTGGACGATAGCTGGGGATGTAAATGTCGTGCAGGCCTTCCAAATCTGGATTATGGGCCAGGTTGATCTCGACGATCACTTGCTTGGCGAAGATCGCAAAGCTGGCGGAGTTACCTACCGACGTGGTCGGCACGATATGACCTTGCTCGGTGATCGCCACCGCTTCGATCACGGCAATATCTGGCAACGTGAGCTGGGCGTTACGCATCTGTTCGACGGTTTCCGAAAGATGCTGGTCGATGAACATCACCTCGCCTGCGTTGATGGCCTTGCGTAGGGTGCTGTCCACCTGGAAGGGCATGCGTCGTGCCAGTACGCCAGCTTCGGTGAGCTGCTAATCCAGATCGTTGCCCAGGCTTGCTCCGGTCATCAGGCTGATTTTCAACGGCGTGACCTTGGCGCGTTCGGCCAGTGCGTGCGGCACGGCCTTCGCTTCTCCGGCGCGGGTAAAGCCGCTCATGCCGACGGTCATTCCGTCTTCAACGAGCAAGGCTGCCTCGGCAGCGCTCATCACTTTATTCAACAACGAAGGCAGGCGGATGCGATCACGGTACATGAATGGTTTCTCGGGCTGGAAGCTGGATGCGCAGTCTAGAGAATTCGCGCCGAGCCCGACCCGCTACAAAAGTCGCATTTGAGGCCTCTATTACGGGCGTTTCAGGCAAAACATCATTACCGGATCGGTAACGCTTTGCCTTGATACAAATCAAAACGCCCCGACAAGTCGGGGCGTTTTGATAAACAGCTGACGCTTATTCCACTGCTTTGACCATGTCTTCGATGACCTTCTTGGCGTCGCCGAACACCATCATGGTCTTGTCGAGATAGAACAGCTCGTTGTCCAGGCCGGCATAACCGCTGGCCATCGAGCGCTTGTTGACGATGATGGTCTTGGCCTTGAACGCCTCAAGAATCGGCATGCCGGCAATCGGCGACTTCGGATCGTTCTTCGCCGCCGGGTTGACCACGTCGTTGGCGCCCAGCACCAACACCACGTCGGCCTGGCCGAACTCGGAGTTGATGTCTTCCATCTCGAATACCTGGTCGTAAGGCACTTCGGCCTCGGCCAGCAGGACGTTCATGTGGCCGGGCATACGACCGGCAACCGGGTGGATTGCGTATTTCACCGTCACGCCGTGGTGGGTCAGCTTCTCGGTCAGTTCTTTCAACGCGTGCTGCGCCCGGGCGACCGCCAAGCCGTAGCCTGGAACGATGATCACCGTATCGGCGTTGGTCAGCAGGAAAGTCGCGTCGTCAGCCGAGCCGGATTTCACTGGGCGGGCTTCTTTGGAGCCTGCCGGGCCAGCAGCATCTGCGGCGTTGCCGAAACCGCCGAGCAGTACGTTGAAGAACGAGCGGTTCATCGCCTTGCACATGATGTACGAGAGGATCGCGCCGCTCGAACCCACCAACGAGCCTGCAATAATCAGCATCGAGTTGTTCAGCGAGAAGCCGATGCCTGCTGCGGCCCAACCGGAATAGCTGTTGAGCATCGAGACCACCACCGGCATGTCCGCACCGCCGATCGGGATGATGATCAGCACGCCCAGGACAAACGCCAGGGCCAGCATCAAGGCGAATGCGCCGAGGTTGCCGGTGAACATGAAAGCCAGGCCCAGGCCCAGTGTGGCGAGGCCCAGGATCAGGTTGAGCTTGTGCTGACCGCCAAACTGCACCGGAGCGCCTTGGAACAGGCGGAACTTGTACTTGCCCGACAGCTTGCCGAAGGCGATCACCGAACCGGAGAACGTGATTGCGCCGATTGCCGCGCCAAGGAACAGCTCCAGACGGTTACCCGCCGGAATCGAATCCCCCAATTGCTTGACGATGCCCAGCGATTGCGGCTCGACGACAGCGGCGATGGCAATGAACACCGCCGCTAGGCCGATCATGCTGTGCATGAACGCCACCAGCTCCGGCATCTTGGTCATCTCGACACGCTTGGCCATGATCGAACCGGCGGTGCCGCCGATCAACAAGCCAACGATGACATAACCAATGCCGGCGGTCGCCAGCTCGGCTCCCAGTTTGTAGATAAGTCCGACGGTAGTAAGCACCGCCAATGCCATGCCGAGCATGCCGAACAGGTTGCCGCGACGGGAGGTGGTAGGGTGCGACAGGCCTTTGAGGGCTTGGATGAAGCAGATGGACGCAATCAGGTAGAGCGTCGTTACCAGGTTCATGCTCATTACTTGGGCGCCTCTTCTTTTACGGCTTTCGGGGCTTTTTTCTTGAACATCTCGAGCATGCGGCGCGTCACCAGGAAGCCACCGAACACGTTCACCGCAGCCAGGGCCACGGCGAGAGTACCCATGGTCTTGCCCAGAGGCGTTACGGTCAGGGCGGCGGCGAGCATCGCGCCGACGATCACGATGGCCGAAATGGCGTTGGTCACCGCCATCAGCGGCGTATGCAGCGCAGGCGTTACGTTCCAGACCACGTGGTAACCGACATAAATGGCCAGCACAAAGATGATCAGGTTGTAGATACCGGGGGAGATAAGCTCTTCCATTGTCTGAATCCCTGCTTAGGCGTTTTTGCGGATGACTTGGCCGTCGCGGCACATCAGGCACGCTGCGACGATGTCGTCTTCCAGGTTCACGTCGAACTGGCCTTCCTTGGTGAAGACCAGCTTCAGGAAGTCCAGCAGGTTACGGGCGTACAGCGCCGAGGCATCGGCCGCGACTTCGCCAGCCAGGTTGGTCGGGCCGACGATGGTGACGCCGTTCTCGACAACCACCTGGTCGGCCACGGTCAGCGGGCAATTGCCGCCCTGGGCTGCCGCGAGGTCGATGACCACCGAGCCGGGTTTCATTTGCGCGACGGTTTCGGCGCTTAGCAGCGTCGGTGCCTTGCGGCCCGGAATCAGTGCCGTGGTAATGACAATGTCAGCTTGTTTGGCGCGCTCGTGCACAGCCTGGGCCTGACGCTGCATCCAGCTGGCAGGCATGGGCCGGGCGTAACCTCCAACGCCGACGGCGCATTCACGCTCTTCGTCGGTTTCGTAAGGCACGTCGACGAACTTGGCGCCGAGGGATTCGATTTGTTCCTTTACCGCGGGCCGCACATCCGAAGCCTCGATCACAGCACCCAGGCGCTTGGCCGTGGCAATTGCCTGTAGCCCCGCCACACCGGCGCCAAGGATCAATACTCGCGCCGCTTTCACGGTGCCCGCCGCTGTCATCAGCATCGGCATGAAGCGTGGATAATGATGGGCGGCCAGCAGCACGGCCTTATACCCGGCAATGTTCGCTTGAGACGACAACACATCCAGGCTTTGGGCCCGGGACGTGCGTGGGGCGGCCTCAAGGGCGAATGCGGTAATGCCGCGCTCGGCCAGCTTGGTAATGGTCTCGTTATTGAACGGATTGAGCATGCCCACCAGAACGCTGCCGCTCTTGATCAGCCCCAGTTCGCTATCGCTGGGGGCGACCACCTTGAGGATCAGTTCGGCCCCGAACGCATCGCTGGCGCTGCCAATAGTTGCGCCCGCCGCTTCGTAAGCACTGTCGACCACGCTGGCCTTGATACCGGCGCCGCTTTGAACAGTAACCTTATGGCCTTGGCCGATGAGCTTCTTGATGGTTTCCGGGGTAGCAGCAACCCGTGTTTCACCCGTTTGGGTTTCGAGGGGAACACCAATGTGCACGTCAAATCTCCTGCGTGATCTTATTGAGTAAACCCAGGTACTTCGGATGGTGCGGCTGGGGCGGCCGATCAGCACGACCTCGCCTCTTCAGGCGGGGCGCGGCATTTTGCAGGCGAAAATTCTGCCCTTCAAGGGATTATGACGTGTGACGAAAAATTAACTACAAGTCACCCTGTGACCAAGTGTCGCAACCATCAGGTTCAATTGCCCGTGAAGCCTTGTTCTTAAAGGGATAGCCGGACAATCGTCTTACTTTTTACATTGCCAAGGTGAATACGTAGGCATGCGTTGGAAATGTGGCTCAAAGCCACGTATTTAGCCGGTTGTGGAACGATTGTACTTCGTCCATAACAGTTTGGTTTTATGCGACATAAACTTATATCTGTAGCGATCCTAATAAACTGACTACGTAGTCAACATCGCAATTTTGCATTGCTATTCAAGGAGATAGCCCTTGGCTTGGTTTACCAGCCAGTCGCGAAACGCCTGAAGCGAAGCAGATTTCACCTTTCGTTCGGGAATCATCAGGTAATACGCCTTGATGCTCGACAATGCATTGCGATTGGCGATTACCAAACGACCCTCCGCCAGTTCGCGCTGGATCAGAAAAGGCGGGATCAACGCGATTCCCATGTCATGCATGGCTGCTTGGGCCAACATCGAGAATAGTTCATAACGCGGGCCTGTCAGGTCCCGTGCAATGTTCAGCTCCTGCGAGCTGAACCATTGGCGCCATGCATAGGGGCGGGTGGTCTGCTGAAGCAGTGGCAATTGAGCAATAGCCTCCGGTGTCAGCGCCTTTCGGTTTCCCAGTAATGCCGGGCTGCATACCGGCATCGGGTTTTCGCCCATCAACTTGTGGGATTCGGTACCGGACCAATCGGCATCGCCGAAATAGATGGCGGCATCAAAATCGGTGTCGGCAAAGAGGAAAGGGCGTGTTCGGTTGGTCAGGTTGACCGTAACTTCGGGGTGCTGTTTTTGAAAATCCTTCAGCCGTGGCAACAACCATTGCGTACCGAATGTTGGCACTACCGCCAGCTCGATGACGTTCGCGCCGGTATGGCCCATGACTGACAGAGTGTCACGCTCGACCGCGTCCAGCTGCATGGCAATCCGACGACTGTAGGAAAGCCCTGCTTCGGTCAACTTTACGCCGCGCCTTGAACGTCGAAAGAGTTCCACGCTCAGAAACTCTTCCAGGCTGGCAACCTGTCGGCATATCGCGCCCTGTGTGAGCGAAAGCTCTTGCGCGGCCTTGGTAAAGCTTTCATGGCGGGCCGCGGCCTCGAAGCTGACCAGGGCGGCGGTGCTGGGAATCTTGCGGCGCATGTACGGAGATCTCACTCGTGAAGGGCGTAAACGGCCTTTTCGCCTTTTACGGAGTGAGAAATTAGCACAACAGCATGCGGAATCCTCGTTTGCTCTCGTAGGAAACCGCGCCTAGGATCAATCCACAAATTTTCATCTCATTGGCGAGGTTTCTCATGGCCGGTAAAGCGAGCTTCAACTGGATCGACCCACTGTTGTTGGATCAGCAGCTCACAGAAGAAGAGCGAATGATTCGTGACACCGCCGAACAATTTGCCCAGCAGAAGCTCGCGCCTCGAGTGCTGGAAGCGTTCCGTCATGAAAAGACCGACCCGGCGATTTTTCGTGAAATGGGCGAAGTGGGCCTGCTGGGGGCGACCATTCCCGAGCAATACGGTGGCAGCGGATTGAACTATGTCAGCTATGGCCTTATTGCCAGGGAAGTGGAGCGCGTCGATTCCGGCTATCGCTCGATGATGAGCGTGCAATCCTCGCTGGTCATGGTGCCCATCAATGAATTCGGGACCGAGGCGCAAAAACAGAAATATTTACCGAAGCTAGCTTCGGGCGAATGGATCGGCTGTTTCGGCCTGACTGAGCCAAACCACGGTTCCGACCCGGGCGCGATGATTACTCGCGCGCGGAAAGTGGAAGGCGGCTACAGCTTGACGGGTAGCAAGATGTGGATCACCAACAGCCCGATCGCTGACGTGTTTGTCGTCTGGGGCAAAGACGACGCTGGCGATATCCGCGGCTTCGTCCTGGAAAAAGGCTGGAAAGGCCTGAGTGCGCCGGCTATTCACGGCAAGGTCGGGCTGCGCGCGTCGATTACTGGCGAAATCGTCATGGACAATGTATTCGTTCCGGAGGAGAACATCTTTCCAGACGTCCGAGGCCTGAAGGGGCCGTTTACTTGCCTGAACTCGGCACGCTATGGCATCTCCTGGGGGGCGTTGGGGGCCGCTGAGTTTTGCTGGCACACCGCCCGCCAGTACACGCTTGATCGGCAACAGTTCGGACGCCCGTTGGCGGCAAATCAGTTGATCCAGAAGAAGCTGGCCGACATGCAGACGGAAATCACCCTCGCGCTGCAAGGCTGCTTGCGTTTGGGGCGCATGAAAGACGAGGGCTCGGCTGCGGTGGAGATTACCTCGATCATGAAGCGTAATTCTTGCGGTAAATCTCTGGATATCGCGCGCATGGCCCGTGACATGTTGGGCGGCAACGGTATATCCGACGAATTCGGCATTGCTCGTCACCTAGTGAACCTGGAAGTGGTGAATACCTACGAAGGCACCCATGATGTCCATGCGCTGATCCTGGGGCGCGCGCAAACCGGTATTCAGGCGTTCTATTAATAGGAGACCGGCGATGGGCGCGCTTTCGCATCTGAGGGTATTGGATTTATCAAGGGTCCTGGCCGGGCCTTGGGCTGGGCAGATCCTGGCGGACCTGGGCGCGGATGTCATCAAGGTCGAGCGCCCTGGCAATGGCGATGATACGCGTGCGTGGGGCCCGCCCTTCCTTAAGGACGCTTACGGCGAGAACACGACCGAGGCGGCTTATTACCTAGCGGCCAATCGCAACAAGCAATCGGTCACGATCGATTTTACTCGCCCCGAGGGCCAGAAGCTGATCCTAGAGCTAGCGGCGAAGTCCGACATTCTGATCGAAAACTTCAAGGTGGGTGGACTCGCTGCCTATGGCCTGGATTACGACTCGATAAAGGCTATCAATCCGCAGTTGATCTATTGTTCGATCACCGGTTTTGGCCAGACGGGGCCATATGCCAAGCGCGCCGGGTATGACTTCATGATCCAAGGGCTGGGAGGCTTGATGAGCCTTACCGGTCGACCGGAAGGGGAAGAGGGAGCTGGGCCGGTGAAAGTCGGTGTTGCATTGACGGATATTCTGACCGGCTTGTATTCGACCGCTGCCATCCTGGCGGCGTTGGCTCATCGCGACCATGCCGGCGGTGGGCAGCATATCGATATGGCTTTGCTGGATGTTCAGGTGGCATGCCTGGCCAACCAGGCAATGAATTACCTGACCACAGGCAGTGCGCCGAAGCGGTTGGGAAATGCGCATCCCAATATCGTGCCTTACCAAGATTTTCCCACAGCTGATGGTGACTTCATCCTTACGGTGGGTAACGACGGTCAATTTCGAAAATTCGCCGAGGTCGCCGGCCAACCGCAGTGGGCCGATGATCCCCGGTTCGCGACGAACAAGATGCGAGTGGCGAACCGGGCGGCACTGATCCCGTTGATTCGCCAGGCGACGGTATTCAAGACGACTTCCGAGTGGGTGGTTCAGTTGGAGCAAGCCGGAGTGCCGTGTGGCCCTATCAACGATTTGGCCCAGGTGTTTGCCGATCCTCAGGTGCAGGCTCGCGGGTTGGCGATCGAGTTGCCCCACCTGTTGGCCGGTACAGTGCCGCAAGTAGCCAGTCCTATTCGCTTGTCCGATACGCCGATTGAATATAGAAACGCGCCTCCCTTATTAGGCGAACATACGATGGAGGTGTTGCAGCGGGTACTGGGGCTGGATATTGCAGCGATAGCGACCTTGCGGGACTCCGGCGTCCTGTAGCCTCCCTTCTATATAGAAGGGCGCTTGCGGTCATTTGGGTATCTGATTGATAGAAAACAAAATAAAGGGTTGACGGCAAATTCTGGATGTCTATAATTCGCCCCACTTCCGGCGCAGTCGAAACGGAAAACTCCTTGAGTTTCAATGAGTTAACCAAGTTTCGGTAAGTGCTTCGCTTCAGTTCATCGAAGCACGGAAGGAGTGGGTAGGCCGGTTTGTTGGGCGCTATCGACGGTTCGATCTTCTCGGTCGAAAGCGGTAAAAAAGAGGTGTTGACAGCAGCGAGTAACGCTGTAGAATTCGCCTCCCGCTAACGAGAGATCGAAAGCGCAAGTGGTTGAAGTTGTTAAGGATTTCCAAGCGAAACTTTGAAAACTTCTTAAAATAACCGCTTGACAGATACACGGGGCGCTGTAGAATGCGCGCCTCGGTTGAGACGAAAGGCTCAACCCACCGCTCTTTAACAACTGAATCAAGCAATTCGTGTGGGTGCTTGTGGAGTCAGACTGCTAGTCAACAGATTATCAGCATCACAAGTTACTCCGCGAGAAATCAAAGATGTAACCAACGATTGCTGAGCCAAGTTTAGGGTTTTCTCAAAACCCAAAGATGTTTGAACTGAAGAGTTTGATCATGGCTCAGATTGAACGCTGGCGGCAGGCCTAACACATGCAAGTCGAGCGGCAGCACGGGTACTTGTACCTGGTGGCGAGCGGCGGACGGGTGAGTAATGCCTAGGAATCTGCCTGGTAGTGGGGGATAACGCTCGGAAACGGACGCTAATACCGCATACGTCCTACGGGAGAAAGCAGGGGACCTTCGGGCCTTGCGCTATCAGATGAGCCTAGGTCGGATTAGCTAGTTGGTGAGGTAATGGCTCACCAAGGCGACGATCCGTAACTGGTCTGAGAGGATGATCAGTCACACTGGAACTGAGACACGGTCCAGACTCCTACGGGAGGCAGCAGTGGGGAATATTGGACAATGGGCGAAAGCCTGATCCAGCCATGCCGCGTGTGTGAAGAAGGTCTTCGGATTGTAAAGCACTTTAAGTTGGGAGGAAGGGCATTAACCTAATACGTTAGTGTTTTGACGTTACCGACAGAATAAGCACCGGCTAACTCTGTGCCAGCAGCCGCGGTAATACAGAGGGTGCAAGCGTTAATCGGAATTACTGGGCGTAAAGCGCGCGTAGGTGGTTCGTTAAGTTGGATGTGAAATCCCCGGGCTCAACCTGGGAACTGCATTCAAAACTGTCGAGCTAGAGTATGGTAGAGGGTGGTGGAATTTCCTGTGTAGCGGTGAAATGCGTAGATATAGGAAGGAACACCAGTGGCGAAGGCGACCACCTGGACTGATACTGACACTGAGGTGCGAAAGCGTGGGGAGCAAACAGGATTAGATACCCTGGTAGTCCACGCCGTAAACGATGTCAACTAGCCGTTGGGAGCCTTGAGCTCTTAGTGGCGCAGCTAACGCATTAAGTTGACCGCCTGGGGAGTACGGCCGCAAGGTTAAAACTCAAATGAATTGACGGGGGCCCGCACAAGCGGTGGAGCATGTGGTTTAATTCGAAGCAACGCGAAGAACCTTACCAGGCCTTGACATCCAATGAACTTTCCAGAGATGGATTGGTGCCTTCGGGAGCATTGAGACAGGTGCTGCATGGCTGTCGTCAGCTCGTGTCGTGAGATGTTGGGTTAAGTCCCGTAACGAGCGCAACCCTTGTCCTTAGTTACCAGCACGTTATGGTGGGCACTCTAAGGAGACTGCCGGTGACAAACCGGAGGAAGGTGGGGATGACGTCAAGTCATCATGGCCCTTACGGCCTGGGCTACACACGTGCTACAATGGTCGGTACAGAGGGTTGCCAAGCCGCGAGGTGGAGCTAATCCCACAAAACCGATCGTAGTCCGGATCGCAGTCTGCAACTCGACTGCGTGAAGTCGGAATCGCTAGTAATCGCGAATCAGAATGTCGCGGTGAATACGTTCCCGGGCCTTGTACACACCGCCCGTCACACCATGGGAGTGGGTTGCACCAGAAGTAGCTAGTCTAACCTTCGGGGGGACGGTTACCACGGTGTGATTCATGACTGGGGTGAAGTCGTAACAAGGTAGCCGTAGGGGAACCTGCGGCTGGATCACCTCCTTAATCGACGACAGCAGCGGCTCCATGAGCTCCCACACGAATTGCTTGATTCATTGAAGAAGACGATAGAAGCAGCTTTAAGCTCCAAGCTGATAGCTCACAGCTAACAGTTACAAGCTCGAAATTGGGTCTGTAGCTCAGTTGGTTAGAGCGCACCCCTGATAAGGGTGAGGTCGGCAGTTCGAATCTGCCCAGACCCACCAATTTTGTTATGGGGCCATAGCTCAGCTGGGAGAGCGCCTGCCTTGCACGCAGGAGGTCAGCGGTTCGATCCCGCTTGGCTCCACCATAAACTGCTTCTGAAAGCTTAGAAATGAGCATTCCATCCGCGGGATGATGAATGTTGATTTCTAGTCTTTTGATTAGATCGTTCTTTAAAAATTTGGGTATGTGATAGAAAGATAGACTGAACGTTACTTTCACTGGTAACGGATCAGGCTAAGGTAAAATTTGTGAGTGGCTCTTAGAGCCAGATCGAATTTTCGGCGAATGTCGTCTTCACAGTATAACCAGATTGCTTGGGGTTATATGGTCAAGTGAAGAAGCGCATACGGTGGATGCCTTGGCAGTCAGAGGCGATGAAAGACGTGGTAGCCTGCGAAAAGCTTCGGGGAGTCGGCAAACAGACTGTGATCCGGAGATGTCTGAATGGGGGAACCCAGCCATCATAAGATGGTTATCTTGTACTGAATACATAGGTGCAAGAAGCGAACCAGGGGAACTGAAACATCTAAGTACCCTGAGGAAAAGAAATCAACCGAGATTCCCTTAGTAGTGGCGAGCGAACGGGGACTAGCCCTTAAGCTTCTTTGATTTTAGCGGAACGCTCTGGAAAGTGCGGCCATAGTGGGTGATAGCCCTGTACGCGAAAGGATCTTAGAAGTGAAATCGAGTAGGACGGAGCACGAGAAACTTTGTCTGAATATGGGGGGACCATCCTCCAAGGCTAAATACTACTGACTGACCGATAGTGAACTAGTACCGTGAGGGAAAGGCGAAAAGAACCCCGGAGAGGGGAGTGAAATAGATCCTGAAACCGTATGCGTACAAGCAGTGGGAGCCCACTTTGTTGGGTGACTGCGTACCTTTTGTATAATGGGTCAGCGACTTATTTTCAGTGGCGAGCTTAACCGAATAGGGGAGGCGTAGCGAAAGCGAGTCTTAATAGGGCGTCTAGTCGCTGGGAATAGACCCGAAACCGGGCGATCTATCCATGGGCAGGTTGAAGGTTAGGTAACACTGACTGGAGGACCGAACCGACTACCGTTGAAAAGTTAGCGGATGACCTGTGGATCGGAGTGAAAGGCTAATCAAGCTCGGAGATAGCTGGTTCTCCTCGAAAGCTATTTAGGTAGCGCCTCATGTATCACTGTAGGGGGTAGAGCACTGTTTCGGCTAGGGGGTCATCCCGACTTACCAAACCGATGCAAACTCCGAATACCTACAAGTGCCGAGCATGGGAGACACACGGCGGGTGCTAACGTCCGTCGTGAAAAGGGAAACAACCCAGACCGTCAGCTAAGGTCCCAAAGTTATGGTTAAGTGGGAAACGATGTGGGAAGGCTTAGACAGCTAGGAGGTTGGCTTAGAAGCAGCCACCCTTTAAAGAAAGCGTAATAGCTCACTAGTCGAGTCGGCCTGCGCGGAAGATGTAACGGGGCTCAAACCATACACCGAAGCTACGGGTATCACGTAAGTGATGCGGTAGAGGAGCGTTCTGTAAGCCTGTGAAGGTGAGTTGAGAAGCTTGCTGGAGGTATCAGAAGTGCGAATGCTGACATGAGTAACGACAATGGGTGTGAAAAACACCCACGCCGAAAGACCAAGGTTTCCTGCGCAACGTTAATCGACGCAGGGTTAGTCGGTCCCTAAGGCGAGGCTGAAAAGCGTAGTCGATGGAAAACAGGTTAATATTCCTGTACTTCTGGTTATTGCGATGGAGGGACGGAGAAGGCTAGGCCAGCTTGGCGTTGGTTGTCCAAGTTTAAGGTGGTAGGCTGAGATCTTAGGTAAATCCGGGATCTTAAGGCCGAGAGCTGATGACGAGTTACCCTTTGGGTGACGAAGTGGTTGATGCCATGCTTCCAAGAAAAGCTTCTAAGCTTCAGGTAACCAGGAACCGTACCCCAAACCGACACAGGTGGTTGGGTAGAGAATACCAAGGCGCTTGAGAGAACTCGGGTGAAGGAACTAGGCAAAATGGCACCGTAACTTCGGGAGAAGGTGCGCCGGTGAGGGTGAAGCACTTGCTGCGTAAGCCCACGCCGGTCGAAGATACCAGGCCGCTGCGACTGTTTATTAAAAACACAGCACTCTGCAAACACGAAAGTGGACGTATAGGGTGTGACGCCTGCCCGGTGCCGGAAGGTTAATTGATGGGGTTAGCTAACGCGAAGCTCTTGATCGAAGCCCCGGTAAACGGCGGCCGTAACTATAACGGTCCTAAGGTAGCGAAATTCCTTGTCGGGTAAGTTCCGACCTGCACGAATGGCGTAACGATGGCGGCGCTGTCTCCACCCGAGACTCAGTGAAATTGAAATCGCTGTGAAGATGCAGTGTATCCGCGGCTAGACGGAAAGACCCCGTGAACCTTTACTATAGCTTTGCACTGGACTTTGAATTTGCTTGTGTAGGATAGGTGGGAGGCTTTGAAGCGTGGACGCCAGTCTGCGTGGAGCCATCCTTGAAATACCACCCTGGCAACTTTGAGGTTCTAACTCAGGTCCGTTATCCGGATCGAGGACAGTGTATGGTGGGTAGTTTGACTGGGGCGGTCTCCTCCTAAAGAGTAACGGAGGAGTACGAAGGTGCGCTCAGACCGGTCGGAAATCGGTCGTAGAGTATAAAGGCAAAAGCGCGCTTGACTGCGAGACAGACACGTCGAGCAGGTACGAAAGTAGGTCTTAGTGATCCGGTGGTTCTGTATGGAAGGGCCATCGCTCAACGGATAAAAGGTACTCCGGGGATAACAGGCTGATACCGCCCAAGAGTTCATATCGACGGCGGTGTTTGGCACCTCGATGTCGGCTCATCACATCCTGGGGCTGAAGCCGGTCCCAAGGGTATGGCTGTTCGCCATTTAAAGTGGTACGCGAGCTGGGTTTAGAACGTCGTGAGACAGTTCGGTCCCTATCTGCCGTGGACGTTTGAGATTTGAGAGGGGCTGCTCCTAGTACGAGAGGACCGGAGTGGACGAACCTCTGGTGTTCCGGTTGTCACGCCAGTGGCATTGCCGGGTAGCTATGTTCGGAAAAGATAACCGCTGAAAGCATCTAAGCGGGAAACTTGCCTCAAGATGAGATCTCACTGGAGCCTTGAGCTCCCTGAAGGGCCGTCGAAGACTACGACGTTGATAGGCAGGGTGTGTAAGCGCTGTGAGGCGTTGAGCTAACCTGTACTAATTGCCCGTGAGGCTTGACCATATAACACCCAAGCAATTTGTAGACTCGAAAGAGGCCAGATTGCGGTGTTGTGAAGACGAAACGAACCGAAAGTTCGAGATACTCACAAGCAACACGCTATCACATACCCATTTGCTGGAACGTGACCGTAAGGCACGCGCTGGCTACCGAATTTCTTGACGACCATAGAGCATTGGAACCACCTGATCCCATCCCGAACTCAGAAGTGAAACGATGCATCGCCGATGGTAGTGTGGGGTTTCCCCATGTGAGAGTAGGTCATCGTCAAGATTAAATTCCGAAACCCCTATCTGCTGATGCAGGTAGGGGTTTTGTTTTAGTAGAAGTCTTCGATTTTAACCGACACGTTGTTCCTGAACGGGTTGGTCACAGAATTTCTTGACGACCATAGAGCATTGGAACCACCTGATCCCATCCCGAACTCAGCAGTGAAACGATGCATCGCCGATGGTAGTGTGGGGTTTCCCCATGTGAGAGTAGGTCATCGTCAAGATTGAATTCCCAAAACCCCTGTCTGCACCGTAGACGGGGGTTTTGTCGTTTCAGAGCCGGTAATCGGATCATCTCCCTAATTGCTGTCGCGCCCCGGCAAACCCCCAGTCCATTGCTATGCTTGGGTTGTTGGGCGTTTGCAACGAGAGCCCGCGATGTGACTGGTCATGGGGATTCGAATAATGAAAAACCCTTATGCTCCCGGCTTCTGGTGCGCTATTGCGGCGTTGGTACTGCTTTCGGCCACCTATTTCTATGGCGTCATGCTGACTCATCAGCTCGATAAAGCGCTGATTTTCCTTGATAGCGCGTCCGCGCTGATCGGTGTCATATCCATCGCAGTTGTCGCCTGGGCCTCGATGCAAGGCCAGCGCATCAAGAAAAAACAGCTCGAGCAAGGCAAGACCCTGGTGTTGATATGGGACACCAAGGTCGCGCTGCGTCGGGTCGAGACGGTGTTTGATCGCTATTTCTGGGGCAGCTATTGGCAGCCAGGTCGCACGTTCCAAGAGGTCATGGGAGAGCTCACGGGTACACCGTTGGAAAAAAGTCTCGAAGCCTTGAAAATCCAATGCGCGGCCTTGGACGAGCAGGTCGCGCAAGATGATTGGCACTGGCTCAACAACGCTCGTGAACTGTGCGATGTCGCCAATGCCATGGCTAGGGAACGTTACCAGTTGGATTTCTGTGATGGGCGTGCCGACTCGTCGAGTACGGCGGTGATCAATCGTGATTTCGAGGTACTGGTATACACCTGGACGGCACGGCTCAAGACATTTGATCACCAACTGGACGAGATCGAAGTCCAATATTCGTAGACCATTTCTCAAGAACACGCTTTTTCCCCTTTAAACATTGGGCTTGCTGGCGTGCCTGGTGCTAATCTCCTCCACCACTTTTGCCGCGTCGAGCCACAGCCCTTTGCGGGTCAAGGAAGACGGCGACTTTTTCAACCATGGAATACGATCGGGTCTCTCATGAATAAATCAGCAAGCGTACTTCTCGGAATCGTTGTGGTTATCGGCGCTATCAGTGCGGGCGGCGCCTGGTATACCGGGACGAAGCTTGAAGGAGTTTTGAATACAGCCATTGCCGACAGCAACAAGCAATTGCAAACGGCTTTGGCCGGGTCCAACGGTACCGCTTCGATCGAGCTGGTTTCCTTGGATCGTGGAACATTCAGCAGCACTGCGCATTACCGCCTCAAAGGTGAAGGCGAAATGTTTGGTGGCGAATCCGTTGAATTGCTGTTCGTTGATAACATCGAACACGGCCCGCTACCGGTTTCCCGGCTGATGACGCTCAAATGGTTGCCGGTCATGGCTACCAGCCACACCGAACTTGAGCGGACTCCGCTGACCGAAAAATGGTTTGTTGCCGCCAAGGATAAATCGCCGCTCAAAGGCGTTTTCAACCTCGGCTACGATCAGTCCACAAACGGTACATTCGAACTGCTCCCGCTGGATACCAAGCTGGACGAACAATCCCAGCTCATCTTTTCCGGCCTGAAAATCGACGTGGCAGCCAGCGCCCAAGCAGAGAAGATCAAGGCCGACGGTTATATGGACAGTTTCAAACTGAGCACCGTCGCCGAAGATCAAACACCGGTGCAAATCGAGCTTAGCGGTCTGACATTGGCCAGCAACCTGACCAAGAGCACCTACGGCTACTACATGGGTGATAACACCCTGCTGCTGAGTAACAGCAAGACCAGTTTCGGCGAACAGAAATCAGTGCTGGGCCTGAAGAATTTCGAAATGAAGAACAACAGCTCCGAAAAGGGTACCAGCGCTTCGGGGCGTGCCGACTACAAGATCGGTGAGTTGTCTTTCAACGATAAGGTCATTGGTTCGGCGCAGATGGCGGTAAGCCTGAAGAACCTGGATATTCCCGCAACCATGTCGCTGATGCAGGTCTACCAAGCCAAACTGCAGCCATACGAAAAAGCTGCTGCCGAGGCCGCTGAAGCGGGCGAGCCAGCGCCAGAGCTGAATTTGACCGAGGCCGAAGAGGCGCAGGTCAAGGCCGATCTGGAGAAACTCCTGGCGGGCGCCCCACAAGTGGCCCTGGAGAACCTCTCGTTTAATACGGCTAACGGTGAAAGCCGCGCGAGCCTGGTCGTAGACCTGGCCAAGCCACAATCGATGGATCTGCCGCCGGATGAACTAGGCCGTCAATTGCTCGCCCTGCTGGATTTCAAAGTGAAGGTGTCCAAGCCGATGCTTGTGGACCTGCTGACCGTGCAGGCGCAGATGGAAGGCCAGACAGACGCCAAACTGATCGCCGACCAGGCCACTGCCACCAGCGATATGTTCAGCGCCATGGCTGTGGGTACGGAGCTGGCGAAGCTGGAAGGCAACGACGTGGTCACCAACTTGCACTACGCCAACAATCAAGTGGATTTCAACGGACAGAAAATGACCGTTGAACAATTCTCGGCATTTGTGATGAGTAAGTTGGGCGGCGGCGTCGCCGTTCAGTAATACCCCTAAAAGCTCCCCTCCAAAAAACCGGCCCGTGCCCTGCGCACGAGCCGGTTTTTTTTTCTCTTTGAAAACTTCGGCGCTGAAATCTGCATGGATTCTGAAGAATTATGGCGTTCCGAAAAATCACCCTTCGCGCGATGCCAGACTTAGCCCGTTAGAGCTTGGCTGGGTTCCTTTGACCCGGCCTCCTGTTTGATGGGCAAGGGGGCACTGCGACCCGGCTGGCCATGTAAGGATGCTGACGAATGCCGCGTACTGTGGGTCCCTTTATTCGATTCGGTTTGCGCCCGTTGTTTCGCGTCGCGCTGTGCAGCCAGTTGTGCTTGCCGCTGGCGGCGTTTGCCGATGCCGCCTATGACCAAATGGTGCTTGATGCCCGTTCGGGCGATTACACGCCCGCACTGGCCGTGTTGCGCCAAGTTCCGGCGGGGCAGGCCAGTACCGCGCAAATCAGCGATCACTTGCAGATCGCCAGCTGGGCTGGTCTCGATGCCGAGGTGGTGAAGGTCTACGAAACCCAAGGCCGTTACCGCGAGTTACCGGTCCAGGCGCTGACCGCAGCGGCCCGCTCCTATCGCAACCTCCAGCGTTGGGATCCGGCGATTGAGCTGTATCGTCGAGCCCTGGCCATCGAACCACGAAATGCGGACCTGCAACTGGGCCTGGCCCTGACCCAGGCCGACGCCGGCAAACCCGACGAAGCCGTCAGCCGTGCCAAGGTCCTGGTTGCCGCCAAGCCCGAAGATCCGATGCGCCGGTTGGCGTTGGGCTATGCACTGACGCGCGCTGACAATCCCCACGAAGCCCTGTTCCAATACGATCAAGCCTTCATCCGTGCCGGTAGCAACAAGCCTGAAGTCGCGCGCGAATACATTCATGCGCTGCAGCGTGCCAGGTTGCCTGAACCGGCGTTGCGCCTGGCCCGTCTTCAGCCTGGGCTGATCGACCGCGGCGTGCAGCGCCGGCTTGAAGGCGATGTGGCGGCTGAACGGGTGCGTCTGGCGGATATGGCCAGCCGCAGCGAAAAGGAGCGCTTTGTCATCGCTGACCGCGCGTTGGCCGATTACGACAAACTGCTCGCCACCTGGACGCCAGTGGCCGAGGCCCATGAGGACGTGCTGCGGTGGCGAATCGACCGCATGGGAGCCCTCAACGCCCGCGCTCGCCGGGCAGAGGTGATCGCCGAATACCAGAAGCTGGTCGCTGAAGGTATCAGCATTCCGACTTATGCCTTGCGCTGGGTGGCCTCTTCTTATCTTGAGCAACGTGAGCCGGAAATAGCCGTCGAGCTGTACCGCCGTGTACTGACCGCGCCGGATGCCGACCCTGCGGACCGTTTCGAAGACAGCACCGCGCTCTACTACGCCTTGCTGGAAAGCGAAAAGTCCGAAGAGGCCCGCGCGCTGGCCGAAGATCTGGCTAAATCACAGCCGTCTCGGGTGGAGCTCAAGGGATTGCCAATCGGTAACCCCAACGACGAGTGGATGGATGCGCAGATGCTTGCCGCTCAAGCAGGCACTTATGGCGCTGACCTGCCCTCCGCCGAAACGCGTCTGGAAAGTCTCATCTACCAAGCCCCTGGCCACATCGGCCTGCGCCTGGCCCAGGCCGACCTGTATCAAGCCCGTGACTGGCCGCGGCGTTCAGAAAGCCTGCTCAAGGAAATCGAGACCACGACACCGCGCAATCGCGACCTGGAAGTCGCCCAGGCTCGCGCGGCGATGGACCTGCAGGAATGGCGGCAGATGGACGCGCTTACCGACGACGTGGTCGCCCGTTATCCGGAGAATGCCCACGTCAAACGCCTGCAACGTCAGCGTGAAGTTCATGACATGGCTGAATTGCGCATCGAAGCCTACACCGGCAAAAGCTACGGCGGTGGCAACGGCGATGCCGGCGCGGTGACCGGTAGCCGGGACTTTGGTATCGAAACGTTGCTCTACAGCCCGCCCATTGACGAAGACTGGCGGCTATTCGGCGGTGCCGGCTACGCCACTGGCGACTTTGAGGAAGGCACCGGCCATCATCGCTGGCAGCGCTTGGGCGTGGAGCGGCGTACCCGCGACATGACTCTGGAAGCGGAAGTCTCCAACCACTCGTACGGCTCCGGCGACAAGCAAGGCGCGCGCGTGGCCGTGGCCCGGGACATCAACGATCACTGGCAGTACGGCGGCAGCCTGGATTACCTCTCGGCCGAGACACCGTTGCGAGCTCTCAACAGCGGTATTCGCGCCAATGGCGGGAGCGGTTTCGTCCGCTGGCGCGCCAATGAAAGCCGCGAATGGCGGCTGGCTGTGAGCCCGTCCCATTTCAGCGACGGCAACAATCGCCTGGAGACCCTGCTGACCGGCCGCGAGGGCATCTACAGCGCTCCACGCCTGCAGGTGGAGCTGGGACTGGAAGTGGGTGCCAGCCGCAACAGCGGTTCCGAAGAAGTGCCGTACTTCAATCCGAAGTCGGACTTCAGCGTCATGCCGACCGTGAGCGCCAATCACGTGCTGTACCGCCGTTACGAAACCACTTGGAGCCAGCAATTCCAAGTCGGCGCCGGCACCTACAGCCAGCGCGACTACAACACCGGTGCCATGGGGTTGCTCGGCTACGGCCAACGCTTGCTCTGGAACGATGTGCTCGAAGCCGGGGCCGCGCTGAGCTGGCTCAACCGCCCTTACGACGGCGATCGTGAAAGCGATCTGCGCCTGCTTGTCGATCTCACCTACCGCTTCTAGAAGAGTTTGAAAATGCCCGTCATTTCGCGATTCATCCTTCTGCTGGGAGTCTTGCTGATCAGCGCTTGTGCCCAGCAAGCCCCGGCGTTCGCGCCACCTTCGCAACGGCCGGTCGCGGCGAACGATGCCCCGTGGCCGAAAAACCATGTGCTGGGTATTGCCTACCATGATGTCGAAGACCGCGACCCCGACCAGGGCCTGGTAGCCGTGCGCACTGAGCGCCTGATTGAACAGCTGGCCTGGCTGCGTGAAAACAATTACCAGGCGGTCACGGTCGACCAGATCATCGCTGCCCGCAACGGCGGACCGCAACTGCCGCCGCGTGCGGTGTTGCTGAGTTTCGACGATGGCTACTCAAGCTTCTATACGCGCGTCATGCCGATCTTGCGAGCCTACAACTGGCCGGCAATCCTGGCCCCGGTCGGCAGTTGGGTCGACACGCCGATGAACCAGAATGTGGATTTCGCCGGTGTGCCGCGCAAGCGTTCCGAGTTCCTCACGTGGGAGCAGATTCGCGAGATTTCGAAATCGGGCCTGGTGGAAATCGCGGCCCACACCGACGCCAACCACAAAGGCGTGCTCGCCAATCCCCAAGGAAACCAACAGCCGGCGGCAACTACCCGGCTCTATGATGCCGTGACCGGTCGCTATGAGAGCGAGGCCGATTTCCAGGCGCGTATGCGCAAAGACGTGGCGGCTATTTCAGACAAGATCCGCAAGGTGGTCGGCTACAGCCCGCGTGTCTGGGTGTGGCCTTACGGCGAGGCCGACGGCACCGCATTGCAAGTGATCGGCAGCCAGGGTTACCAGATGGCCCTGACCCTGGAAGATGGCCTCGACAGCCTCGATAACCTGATGAGTGGACCGCGCTTCCTGGTCGCATCCGATCCGGATGGTGCTCACTTCGCCGAAAGTATCGCGTCAGTGCAGACGATCGACCCGATGCGGGTGGTCCACGTCGACCTGGATTACGTCTACGATTCTGACCCCGTGCAGCAGGAGGCCAACGTCGGCAAACTGGTCCAGCGCATCTATGACCTGGGCGCCAACACGGTGTTCTTGCAAGCGTTCGCCGATCCAAAAGGCGATGGTCTGGTCCACTCGCTGTACTTTCCTAACCGCCACCTGCCGGTGCGCGCCGATCTGTTCGACCGCGTTGCATGGCAATTGCGCACCCGGGCCAACGTCAAGGTCTATGCGTGGATGCCGGTACTCAGTTTTGCCCTGGATTCGAAGTTGCCGCGCGTGCAGCGCTGGGATCCGGAGACCGGCAAGACGGGCGTCGCCCCAGACCAATATGTACGCCTGTCGCCGTTCGACCCGAACGTGCGAAAGATCATCGGCGAGATCTACGAGGACATGGCGCGGATGAGCTCGGTGGACGGCGTTCTTTATCATGACGATGCCGTGTTCTCCGACTTCGAGGACGCCGGCCCCGCCGCGATGAAAGTGTACGCCGCCCATGGCTTGCCGCAATCGATCGCTGCCCTGCGCGATGACCCTGCCGCCATGCAGCGTTGGACTCGCTTCAAGAGCCGCTACCTGATCGACTTCACCGCCGAGCTCACCGCCAAGGTCCGGGCGATACGTGGCCCGCAGGTGCGCACGGCGCGCAACATCTTTGCCGAACCGATGCTCAACCCGGAAAGCGAAGCCTGGTTCGCCCAGAACCTTGACGATTTCCTCGCCGCCTACGACTGGACGGCGCCGATGGCCATGCCCCTGATGGAAAAACAGACCCGCGAACAGTCGGGGCCCTGGCTGGAGCGATTGGTGGAAACCATCAAGGCTCGCCCCGGTGCACTCAAGCGCACGGTGTTCGAACTGCAAGCCCGTGATTGGCACAGCAAGCCAGTGGCAGACATCGAGGGCGAACAACTGGCCGACTGGATGGGGCGCCTCAAGCGCCAGGGCGTGACCAGTTTCGGCTACTACCCGGACAATTTCATCGAAGACCAGCCCGCCGTGAAAGCCGTGCGGCCGGCGCTCTCCAACAAGTGGAATCCTTGACATGCTTGACAGACTGCTCGCCGTCCTGGTGCTGGCGATCGTCCTTGGGGTGCCCCTGGGCCTGATCTTCCTGGTTACCGGGCAATTCCTGATGGACTTCGTGTTCTTCTACCCGCTGTTCATGTCCGGCCTATGGATCGCTGGAGGCCTGTATTTCTGGCTGCACTGGGAGCGTCACTGGCCGTGGAAGGACGACACGTTGCCGCCGCCCCTGGCCGGCGAGCCGCTGATCAGCATCCTGGTCCCGTGCTTCAACGAAGGCGACAACGTTGCCGACACGATTCACGCAGCGCTGGGCCAGCATTATCCGAACATTGAAGTCATCGCCATCAACGACGGCTCCAAGGACAACACCGCCGAGGTGCTCGATCGACTGGCCGTCGAAGACCCGCGCTTGCGCGTGCTGCACCTGGCGGAAAACCAGGGCAAGGCCGTGGCCCTGCGTATGGGCGCCATCGCCGCACGCAGTGAATACCTGGTGTGTATCGACGGCGACGCGCTGTTGGCGCCCAACACCTGCGCCTACTTGGTAGCGCCGATGCTTGACAACGCCCGCCTTGGCGCGGTGACCGGCAACCCGCGCATCCGCACCCGTTCGACGTTGGTGGGCCGGGTCCAGGTCGGCGAGTTTTCCTCGATCATCGGTTTGATCAAGCGCACCCAGCGGGTTTTCGGGCGGATCTTTACCGTGTCCGGCGTAATCGTCGCGTTCCGTCGCACGGCCCTGCACCGGGTCGGCTACTGGAGCCCGGACATGATCACCGAGGACATCGACATCAGCTGGAAGCTGCAACTGGACCACTGGAGCATTTTCTACGAGCCACGCGCCCTGTGCTGGATCCTCATGCCCGAAACCTTGCGGGGCCTGTGGCGGCAGCGGCTGCGTTGGGCCCAGGGTGGCGCCGAGGTGCTGTTCAAGAACATCCGCGGCATCTGGCAATACCGTCACCGCTACCTGTGGCCGCTGCTGTTCGAATACTGCCTGTCCACCGGTTGGGCGTTCACCTTCCTGCTGTCAGTGATCTTCTGGGGAGCCGGTAAATTCGTCGAGATGCCAGCCGCCATCGCCGTGGACCACTTGATGCCGCCGGCTTTCACCGGCCTGTTGCTGGCGGTGGTGTGCCTGATGCAATTCGCGGTGAGCATTCTGATCGACCGTCGCTACGAAAAGGGCCTGTGGCACATCATGTTCTGGGTGGTCTGGTACCCCCTGGTGTTCTGGCTGATCAGTTTGTTCACCACGCTGGTGAGTTTCCCCAAGGTGCTGTTCGGACAGCATCAGAAACGCGCGCGCTGGATCAGCCCGGATCGCGGGATCAAACCGTTCGATGACGAAGAAGAGGAAGTGATCCGATGAAAATTATCAGGACCCGCCAGCGGCCTTTTCTGGTGATCATCGACGTGCTCTTTACGGTACTGGCGTGGGTTGGACTGTTGTACCTGCTGGTGAACGGTCTGTGGCCGCTGTTTGACAGCCACGCGGGCCCGCGTCTGGGCGGTTCATTGTTCGACACCCTGGGGACGTTGCAGATCTACGGCTGGATCGCGTTGGTCAACGCAATCATCCTGATCAGCTGGGCGCGCTATCAACAGCGCAAGAGCCGTAGCTTCGCCCAGCGTAGGCTGCCAAGGCCCGCAGTGGACGACCAGGGGCTGAGTGCCAGTTTCAAATTGACTGGCGAACGTCTGGAAACGCTGCGCCAGCCAGGTTCGAAGATCATCCATAACAATCAGGACGGCGATATCAGCCACGTCGTGCCGCATTTCCACTTGTTGGGCCCGGACTTGCAACCGCCGCCCCTGGCGCCGCTGGAGCGACCGCAGATCATTCATCTGCCGGCGGATCATTCGGCGTAAGCGCAGCGGTGCTGCTTCATTGTGGGAGCAAGCTCGCTCCCACAGGCTTTGTGGCGTCTGCAAAGACAAGCTACATCGAAAAATCCCGGACCAGCCGCCAAGCTTCATCCACAGGCAGCGGTTGTTTCATGCGCTGGGCCAGTGCCGCCATCGCCCGGCCTTCATCGCAGGCCACGACCGCCACGACCAGGCCGTCCTTGCCGAGCAGCGCGATAAAGGGCGGATGCTCGGGCGTGCCCTTGAATTGCACTTCGTCCCATTCCTCGGCATGGCCCAGATAGTCGTAGCGTTTGCCGAAGTGATAGGTCCAGAAGAACGGCACGTCCAGGTAATGTTCTTCACCACCGAGCATGTTCGTCGCGGCGATGCGGGCCTGTTGCTGGGCCAGCCGCCAATGTTCGATGCGCTGGGGCTGGCCGTTGAGGGGGAAGGTCGCGATATCACCCACGGCCCAGACGCCGTCGGCCACGCGCATGCCGTCGTCGACAATCAACGATTGGTCTTTCTCCCGTGGCAGGTTGGCGAACGGCTCCGTGGCCGGGCGCACGCCGACGCCGACGATGACCAGGTCCGCCTCAAAGCGTTGGCCGTTATCCAGCACCACGGTGTGTACTTTGCCCGTACCCTCGATCCGCGCTGCTTCGCCGTCGGTGTGATACACCACGCCATTGGCCCGGTGCCGAGCCAGGATCGCCTTGCCGATACTGTCGCCGAACTGCGCCGCGAACGGCACTGGGTGACGAGCCAGGACGGTGACGCTGAGTTCGCGTTTGCGCAGGGAGGAGGCGACCTCCATCGCAATGAAACTGTCGCCGATGATCACGGCTCGTTGCCCCGGCTGCGCATGTTCGAGAATCCGCCGTGTATCGGCCAAGGAGCGCAGCATCAGGACTTGCGGCAAGTCGATACCGGGCAGATCCAGCGTCTTGGGTTCGCCGCCAGTGGCAATCAACAGGGCGTCGTAACCCAGTGATTGACCGTCGGCGAGGCGGATCCGACGCGCATTGACATCAAGGCCGGTCACTTGGCCGTGGCGCCGTTCGATGCGTTGTTGGCTGAAATAAGTTTCATCGCGCAGAGGCGGAGTTTCGTCCGCAGCCATGTCGCCAGCCAGTACATATTTGCTTAACACCGTCCGGTCGTAGCCGGCCTCGGCCTCGCGGTCGATCAGCTGGATCCGGCCGCCGAAACCCTTCTCGCGCAACGCCGCCGCGCATGCCGTGCCCGCCGCGCCGGCGCCGACGATGACAAACGTGCGCGGGTCATCGGCGGGGGGGACTTTTTCGGCCGGCAGTGGTTGGTCATCGACCCAGACTTCTTCGCCTCGCACCTCGACGTGGTAACGCTCCAGGCTGTCGAGGGCCGGCGGCTCGCACAGGGCGCCGTCTTCAGCGCGAAACGCCGCTTTGTGCCAGGGGCAGATCAGCCTTCCGTGGCATACGGCGCCCTTGGCCAAAGGCGCCCCGGCGTGCGGGCACTTGCCTTGGAACGCCCGCACTTGCCCTCCAGCCCGTAACAGCAGGATGGGCGCGTCGTTGAGGGTCACTTCGAGGCCGCGATCTTCTCGCACATCAGCGAGGCGGGCGACTTGATGCATGGGCATGGTCGTTCTCCGGCAGGCGTTTCCCGTTGGAGTCGAGGGATTGGAACGAGGTTCAGCGTAATTGTCACTGCAACCGGGGCGGCGCTGCGGCTATAGTTCGCAGGCCGTCGTTGGCCTGAACCGCATTCAAGGTGCCCGGTATGACCCGATTGACTTCCTTTTCCTCCTGGCTCGCGGCCGTCACCCTCGTGCTGTGCGCACAGGGAGTCCAGGCCGAAGAGCGTTTTACCCTGAGCATTCCCGGCGTGTCGGACGACCGCCTCTTCACCGCAGCGGCCGCCAGCGACGCCAACCAATGTGGCGGCAAGAATATTTCCCCGGCCCTGAGCTGGAATGCCGGCCCGCCTGGCACCCTCAGCTACGCCATCGTCATGCTCGACCCCGACGGCCAGCGTGGACAAGGCGTAGATCATTGGGTCCATTATGGAATCAAGGCCAGCACCCGACAGATTCCGACAGGCGCGGGCACCAAATCCACGCTTGAGGGCATGAGCGGCATCAACAGCAAAAACACCCACGGCTACATCGGACCGTGCCCGCCCGTGGGTGACAGCGCCCACCATTACCTGATCCAGATTTTCGCCCTGGACCTGCCGCCCGACGCCCTGCCTGCCGGCCTCACACGGGCCCAATTGATGGAAAAACTCAAGGGTCACGTCCTGCGCAACAGCAGCGTGGTGCGCCGCTATCACCGTTGACCGGGCCTCGGCTCCGGGCGAGCAAGCATGCACCCGCGGGGTTGCCCGGCAGCCCCAATCGTCACGTAAGTTGGCATCGTGCGCTAAAAACGAGCACTATCGAGCCCCTGTTCATTCATGCGGAGGATGGCGATGACGCAGAAAACCGACGGCATCGCCCGCCTCAAGAATTGCCCCACCAAGGGCGACGAAATACGCCGGGCCATCGCCCAGAGCCGCAAGGATTTCTTGCCAGCTGACGAGGCCGCGGACGCCGAGCCAGGCCAATCGTCGGTGCAGCCCGCGGACAAGGGGCCCGCTGCCTGAACCGTCGCCTTCTTCCAATTCTTTTTCAAACTTGCCTATGACTGCCACCACTCATTTGCCAGACGCCCGGTTCAACCGATCCGACTACAGGACCCTGGGCCTCGCCGCCCTTGGCGGTGCGCTGGAAATCTACGATTTCATCATTTTTGTCTTCTTCGCCCTGACCCTCAGCCAGCTGTTTTTCCCACCGGAAATGCCCGAGTGGCTGCGCTTGCTGCAAAGCTTCGGAATTTTCGCCACCGGCTATCTGGCACGGCCCTTGGGCGGGATTCTCATGGCGCACTTTGCCGATCGCCTGGGGCGCAAGCGGGTGTTCAGCCTGAGCATTGTCATGATGGCATTGCCCTGCCTGCTCATCGGCGTGATGCCGACGTACGCGCAAATCGGTTATTTCGCCCCGTTGCTGTTGCTGGCGCTGCGTATCCTGCAAGGCGCGGCGGTCGGCGGGGAAGTGCCCAGCGCCTGGGTCTTCGTCGCTGAACATGCGCCACTGAAACATCGAGGTTATGCCTTGGGCTTTCTCCAGGCGGGCCTGACCTTCGGCTATCTGCTTGGCGCCCTGACCGCCACGGCGCTGGCGCGGATTTATACCCCGGCGGAAATCCTTGACTACGCGTGGCGCCTGCCATTCCTGCTGGGCGGGGTATTCGGTGTGATTGGCGTCTGGCTGCGCCGCTGGCTGAGCGAAACGCCGATCTTCATGGCGCTGCAAGCCAATCGCGAAGGCGCGGCGGAATTGCCGCTGCGCACGGTCCTGCGCGACCATCGCCACGCCTTGCTGCCCGCCGCGATTCTCACCTGCGTGCTGACCTCTGCTGTGGTGGTATTTGTGGTCATCACCCCGACCGTGATGCAGAAGAGCTTCGGCCTGACCCCTGGCCACACTTTCGCCCTGAGCAGCCTCGGCATCGTTTTCCTGAACATCGGCTGCGTCCTGGCCGGCCTCATCGTCGACCGCATCGGCGCCTGGCGCACGGTGATGCTGTATAGCCTGCTGCTGCCCGTGGGCATCGCCGTGCTCTTCGCCAGCCTGATCAGCGGCAGCGCGTGGCTGGGCCTGGCCTACGCTATCGCCGGCTTGGGTTGCGGTGTAGTCGGCGCGGTGCCTTCGGTGATGGTGAGCCTGTTTCCGGCAAAAATCCGTGTATCTGGCATCTCGTTTACCTACAACATCGCCTACGCGCTGTGGGCGAGCATCACGCCGTTGGTGCTGATTGCTTTGGTGCCGTGGAGTCCTTGGGTGTGCGTGGGGTACTGCGTAGTGATGGGCGCGCTGGGCGTCGGCGCGGCGGCTTATTTTCCGAAACGGCACACGAAGTCTGTCCAGCCCTCGCTGGTGTGCGAATCGTGAGTTAGCGGACAGTGTGCCGACTCAACGGTGCTCGCTTAAACCATTGCGATGGCACGGATCTGCGCCGAGTAACGTCGGTGGTGGACTGAAGGAAACCGTCGTGGCGGTAACCTGAGGGAAAATCGCAAAGGCATCAGGGGCTAAGGAGGGGCTGCGAGCAGTCAGGAAATTATTTCCAAGCGATTAACCCGAACCACGCAGGCCTTACGTCTGACCTTGTGAACGAATCATCCATCCACGAGGTTCAGCCCATGTCCCGCCCACTGTCTTTTATGCGTCCTGCCGCCCAGGGTTTTGCTGTCACCATGCTGGTGACGTTGGCCGGTTGTGGGTTGTCTTCGTCTCACGAAGCGGCCAAGTCAGCCGAGCCGGTGGCCGTGGCGCCCAGTGTTGTACCGCAAGGCGAGATCGCCGAAGTGCGCCAGTCGACGGCCAAGCGCATGCTCATGAAACCGGCACCAATGCCTGCCCCAAGCGTGGCGAACGATGCCGTCGCCGCGGGTTACCGCGCCGAGTCGCGCGAGCAGTACGAAAAGCTGCCGGACAATCCCATCCATAGCGTTGCCGAAACGCCGGTCTCGACCTTCAGCGTGGATGTCGATACCGGCAGCTATGCCAATGTGCGACGTCTGCTCAACCAAGGCAGCCTGCCGCCCGAGGGCGCCGTGCGCTTGGAGGAGATGGTCAACTACTTCTCTTACCATTACGCCTTGCCCACCGATGGTTCGCCGTTTGGCGTGACTACCGAAGTCGCGCCGTCGCCATGGAATCCTCATACCCGTCTGTTGCGCATCGGCATCAAGGCGTCCGACCGCGCCGTGGCGGAGCTGGCCCCGGCCAATCTGGTGTTCCTGGTGGACGTGTCCGGTTCCATGGACCGTCGTGAAGGGCTGCCGCTGGTCAAAAGCACGTTGAAACTGCTGGTGGATCAATTGCGCGATCAGGACCGCGTATCGCTGGTGGTTTATGCCGGCGAATCCCGCGTGGTGCTCAAGCCCACTCCGGGCAGCGACAAAGTGAAGATCCGCAACGCCATCGATCAGCTGAACGCTGGCGGTTCAACCGCGGGGGCCTCGGGCATCGAACTGGCCTATCAAATGGCCCGGGAAAGCTTCATCGACAAGGGCATCAACCGCATCCTGCTGGCCACCGACGGTGACTTCAACGTCGGCATCAGTGATTTCGACAGCCTCAAGCAGATGGCGGTGGATCAGCGTAAAAGTGGCGTATCCCTGACAACGCTAGGCTTTGGTGTGGATAACTACAACGAACACCTGATGGAGCAATTGGCTGACGCCGGCGATGGTAACTACGCCTATATCGACAACTTGCTCGAAGCCCGCAAGGTCCTGGTGGATCAGCTCAGTTCGACGCTTGCGGTAGTGGCGCGGGACGTGAAGTTGCAGGTGGAGTTCAACCCGGCCCAGGTCAGCGAATATCGCTTGCTGGGTTATGAAAACCGCGCATTGAAACGTGAGGATTTCAACAATGACAAAGTCGACGCGGGCGAGATTGGCGCAGGGCACACGGTGACGGCGTTGTACGAAATTGTTCCGAAGGGGGAGAAGGGCTGGCTGGAGCCGCTGCGTTATGGCAACGCATCGAAGTCGGATGGCAAGGCCGGCGAACTGGCCATGTTACGTGTACGCTACAAACCGGCCGAGGGCGGCAACAGTCGCTTGATCGAGCATCCAATCGCCAGCGCGCAAAGCGAAAAACAACCCAGCGATGACCTGCGCTTCGCGGCGTCCGTGGCGGCCTTCGCCCAGCAACTCAAGGGCGATGGACGCTACACAGGCGCGATGAGCCTGAAGGACACCGCACAACTGGCGCGGTCGGCCCGTGGCGATGACCCGTTCGGGTTGCGCGCCGAGTTTGTGCAGTTGGTGGAGCTTGCGCAGAGCCTTGAACCTGCGGCCAGGCGCTGATCCCGAGCGCAACGGGGATCAAAAATGTGTGGGAGCGAGCTTGCTCCCACAGGGTTCCCTTGTTGTCTGCCAGGACTGTGTTGCAATGACCAGAAAGGAGTTCGTCACCGACATGCCCGCTGCGCTTGATTCACCCAGCGACGAATCGCTGCTGGCCCGCTACCGAGATGGCGACGGGGCTTGTTTCGAAGCCCTGTATGCCCGCCATCGCCAAGGGCTTTATCGGTTCCTCGTGTCCTTGAGCAACAAGGCCGAACTGGCCGAGGAAATCTTCCAGGACACCTGGCTCAGCCTGATTCGCAGCACGACCCAGCCACAAGGACGGGCGAGTTTTCGTACATGGCTGTTCCAGATTGCCCGCAACCGCTTGATTGACCACTGGCGCAAGCATGGCGTCCACAACCCGTTGCACGACAGTTATGACGAGCAACTGCATGTCCAGCCCGACGACACCGGCGGCCCCGAGCAACAACTGAGCCTGAGTCGCGACCAGGCGCGTCTCGACGCCGCGTTGCAGGCCTTGCCCGAGGATCAGCGGGAAATCTTCCTGCTGCGTCTGCATGGCGACCTGGAACTGCCGCAGATCGCCGCACTGACCGGCGCCCCACTGGAAACGGTGAAAAGCCGCTTGCGTTACGCCCAACAGAAATTGCACCGGCTGTTGGCCGAGGAGGTACCCGCATGATCGACCCCAAACACGCTCCGGATGCAGACGACAAAATATTGATCGAGCATTTGCGTCAGCACGCCAGCGGCGAACCGCCGGCCTCGCTAGACGCCTTTATCCTGGCCACCGCCCGACGCGAAGCTCCGGCGCCCGTGCCAAGCCTGTGGCAGCGCTGGTTGCAAGCTTGTCAGCGGCCACGTTGGCAGATGGCATTCGCCACGGTCGCCGGTGTGGCGCTGATGATCGGCCTGGCGCTGCGCTCACCCCTGCCTCACGATGAGTTGGCCGCACCCGCGTCGATCGAGTTTTCTGCCGACCAGCAAAAGTCAGCCGTCGCCGCCGCAGCACCGCCGGCCATGCCCGCCCCGGCCCCGATCGCCCGCATGGCGCCCCAGGGCGAGCTGGCCCGAGCCCCGGCCAGCCCTGTGCAATTGTTGGCGGAAAAGCCAGCGACGAAAATGAGCAAATCCGCACCCGCGGCACTGCCATCGCTGGAGCAGGGCTTGATGGAAATCCTGCAATTGCGGCAGGCAGGAGATAGCAAGGCCGCTGATGAAAAACTGCTGGCGCTGCACAAACGTTTTCCCAAGGAGGACTTGCCGGCGCGGTTGGAGGCTTTGCGTGAGCGTTGAGAAGATGCCAGCCCCCTCGCCACGGGCAGCAAAAACAAAAAACCCGCACGGGGCGGGTTTTTTGAAGCTCGTAGACTGTCCGGGACAGGTCTAGCTTTTGGTATGGCGCACCAGGCGGGATTCGAACCCACGACCCCTGCCTTCGGAGGGCAGTACTCTATCCAGCTGAGCTACTGGTGCAACGCGGGCGCCATGATACTCATAAGCATGGCGGGCGTCCATGCTGCTGATTTGCCGTTTGTTTCTGCCTCGCTCGGCGGCTGTTGGCTACGCTGATCAGAAAAAACAGGCAAATGCGGCTTTTTCGTTCTTTTTTTCGAACAGCCTATTGTCCTGCAACCCCATCGGCCCTAGGATTCGTTTGAGATTTCAAACGCTCTTGTCTGGGTGCTGAACCGCACGTCTATGCTTATGTGCGTTATTTCTGTGCTTCAGCCCGGTGGATGATTTCCCTGACGGCAGCCCCTAAGGCGCCTTTCTACAAATCTAATTCGCTCCGCGCGCGCGCGGTGCTGTTAAGGAAAGCCGACATGCAGCTTAAAGACACCCAGTTGTTCCGCCAGCAAGCCTTTATCGATGGCGCTTGGGTCGATGCGGACAATGGTCAGACGATCAAGGTCACCAACCCGGCTACGGGCGAAGTGCTGGGCACTGTGCCAAAGATGGGCGCTGCCGAAACCCGTCGTGCGATCGAAGCCGCCGACAAGGCGCTGCCGGCCTGGCGTGCGTTGACCGCCAAGGAGCGCGCCAACAAGCTGCGTCGCTGGTACGAATTGCTGATTGAAAACCAGGACGATCTCGGTCGCCTGATGACCCTTGAACAGGGTAAGCCGCTGGCCGAAGCCAAGGGCGAAATCGCTTACGCCGCCTCCTTTATCGAATGGTTCGCCGAAGAAGCCAAGCGCATCTACGGTGACGTGATTCCCGGCCACCAGCCCGACAAACGCCTGATCGTGATCAAGCAGCCGATCGGCGTGACCGCTGCCATTACTCCATGGAACTTCCCGGCTGCGATGATCACCCGCAAGGCCGGCCCGGCCCTGGCCGCCGGTTGCACCATGGTCATCAAGCCCGCTTCGCAAACCCCTTTCTCGGCCCTGGCCCTGGTTGAACTGGCGCACCGTGCCGGCATTCCGCAAGGCGTGCTGAGCGTGGTTACCGGCAGCGCAGGCGATATCGGCGGCGAGCTGACCAGCAACCCAATCGTGCGCAAGCTGTCTTTCACTGGCTCGACCGAGATCGGCCGCCAGTTGATGGCCGAATGTGCCAAGGACATCAAGAAGGTTTCCCTGGAACTGGGCGGCAACGCGCCATTCATCGTGTTTGACGACGCGGACCTGGATAAGGCTGTCGAGGGCGCGATCATTTCCAAATACCGTAACAACGGCCAGACCTGCGTCTGCGCCAACCGCCTGTACATCCAGGATTCGGTGTACGACGCGTTTGCCGAGAAACTCAAGGCAGCGGTTGCCAAGCTCAAGATCGGCAATGGCCTGGAAGACGGCACCACCACCGGCCCGTTGATCGACGAGAAAGCGGTCGCCAAGGTTCAGGAGCACATCGCCGATGCCGTTGGCAAAGGCGCGACCGTGCTGGCGGGCGGCAAGCAGATGGAAGGCAACTTCTTCGAGCCGACCATCCTGACCAACGTGCCGAAAACCGCCGCCGTGGCGAAGGAAGAAACCTTCGGCCCGCTGGCGCCGCTGTTCCGCTTCAAAGACGAAGCCGAAGTGATCGCGATGTCCAACGACACCGAGTTCGGCCTGGCCTCGTACTTCTATGCCCGCGATCTGGGCCGTGTGTTCCGTGTGGCCGAAGCCCTGGAATACGGAATGGTCGGCGTCAACACCGGGTTGATCTCCAATGAAGTCGCGCCGTTCGGCGGCATCAAAGCTTCGGGCCTGGGCCGTGAAGGCTCCAAGTACGGCATCGAGGACTACCTGGAAATCAAATACCTCTGCCTGGGTATCTGATCCCGCTTCAAGCGCGAAGGGCACGAGAGCGCTGCCCCTTTGCGCGTTTCACCCGTTCTGTTTCTTGTGGCCGGAACGCTGCGGCAGTCGATCATCGCATGCTGCCGCAGTTGTCTCCCCGCCATGTATTCCTTGAGACACGCCGCCCTGAGCTGCGAATGAGGACTGTAAATGAGCAAGACTAACGCTGACTTGATGGCCCGCCGTACCGCCGCTGTTCCCCGTGGCGTCGGCCAGATCCACCCGATCTTCGCCGAATCGGCAAAGAACGCTACCGTAACGGACGTTGAAGGTCGCGAATTCATCGACTTCGCCGGCGGCATCGCCGTGCTGAACACCGGCCACGTGCATCCGAAAATCATCGCCGCCGTGACCGAGCAGCTGAACAAGCTGACCCACACCTGTTTCCAGGTCCTGGCCTACGAGCCGTACGTGGAACTGTGCGAAAAAATCAACGCCAAGGTTCCTGGTGACTTCGCAAAGAAAACCTTGCTGGTCACCACTGGTTCCGAAGCGGTGGAAAATGCCGTGAAAATCGCCCGCGCCGCCACTGGCCGTGCCGGTGTGATCGCGTTCACCGGCGCTTACCACGGTCGTACCATGATGACCCTGGGCCTGACCGGTAAAGTCGTACCGTACTCGGCCGGCATGGGCCTGATGCCCGGCGGTATCTTCCGCGCGCTTTACCCGAACGAATTGCATGGTGTGAGCATCGACGACTCCATCGCCAGCATCGAGCGCATCTTCAAGAACGATGCCGAGCCACGCGACATTGCCGCCATCATCATCGAGCCGGTTCAGGGCGAGGGTGGTTTCTATGTGGCGCCGAAAGCGTTCATGAAGCGCCTGCGCGCCTTGTGCGACCAACACGGCATCCTGCTGATCGCTGACGAAGTGCAGACCGGTGCCGGCCGTACCGGAACTTTCTTCGCCATGGAGCAGATGGGCGTTGCCGCCGACCTGACTACCTTCGCCAAGTCCATCGCCGGCGGCTTCCCGTTGGCCGGTGTCTGTGGCAAGGCCGAATACATGGATGCCATTGCACCGGGCGGCCTGGGCGGCACCTACGCGGGTAGCCCGATTGCCTGTGCCGCCGCGCTGGCGGTGATGGAGGTGTTCGAAGAAGAACATCTGCTGGATCGCTGCAAGGCCGTTGGCGAGCGCTTGGTGACCGGCCTCAAGGCCATCCAGAAGAAATACCCGGTCATTGGCGAAGTGCGTGCCCTGGGCGCGATGATTGCCGTGGAGCTGTTCGAAAATGGCGACACCCACAAGCCGAACGCTGCGGCAGTGGCCCAGGTTGTGGCCAAGGCCCGGGACAAGGGCCTGATTCTGCTGTCCTGCGGCACCTACGGCAACGTCCTGCGGGTGCTGGTACCGCTGACCTCGCCGGACGAGCAGTTGGACAAAGGCCTGGCGATCATCGAAGAATGCTTCTCCGAGCTCTGATTTTTACGAGCTCTGATTTTCAAGAGCGCTGAGCTGTGCGCTGATCCACAAAAAACCCGCTTCGGCGGGTTTTTTCATACCCCGAGGAAGGGGGCTGGTGTTGTTGAGCTGTCTGGAACGGCCGCGATTGTCTAAGGTGCATGTATTGCAAGGGAGTGATACGGCATGACGGCTGTGGATTTACCCGCTGGACCGCGCGTATTGATTGCCGAGGCCGATCCAGCGTCTAGAGAATTGCTGGAGCAAGCGGTGTCAGAGGTGCGTTGCGACGCCCGGGTGCAGACCTGTGGCGAAGGAAAGCAGGCGCTGGAGCTGCTGGCCCAAGACCCATACGACTTGGTCATCGCCGACTGGGAACTGCCGGGCGTCGATGGCTTGAGCATCTTGCGCGGTTTGCGTCAGCAGCGCCGCTCCCCCGTGTTGCCATTCATCCTGGTGAGCCAGCGCAACGACAGCGCCAGCGTGCGGGAGGTATTGCCGCTGGCGCCGGCGGCGTACCTGACCAAACCCTTGAACCGGGAAAACCTGACCCAGCGCCTGCAAGGGCTGCTCTTGAGTGGTGAAGACACCTCCAATGCCGCGCCCATCCCAGGACCAGCGCTGACATTGGCGACTTTCCTGGAGCGTCGACGGGATCTGGCCGAAGGCGCGCCGTTGATGACCGATGTGCAAGTGGCGATCAAGCGTAGCCTCAATCCCGGTGGGCTGGATCTGAAACTGCTGGAAGATGAGATCCGCACCGACCCGCAGATCACCGCAGTGCTGATCGCCGCGGCCAACAGTGCTGCCCAGCACCAGGGCGGCGGCCCCGTACAGACCGTAGCCCAGGCGTTGCACCAGCTCGGTACCGGGCAAAGCATGAATCTGATTCTCGGCCTGACGCTCAAGCGCTGTGCCCGGCTGAGTGTCCCTTGCCTGGCGGACTATGCCGAACGGTATTGGGAATTGTCGCTGCACACCGCCGAGTACGCCCGGACCATGGCCCGCCTGCTCGACTTGGATCAGGAGCGCTGCTATTGCGCCGGCCTGTTGCATCGCTTGGGCGACTTGGCGCTGTTGCGCTGTCTGGAAGAGTGGAAGCAAGCCGGTGGTGAGCTGGATGAGCCCGAGGAGGTCGGGGATTCGCTCGAAGCGTTCGGCGCTGGCTTCGGCTCGGCACTGCGCGCCCGCTGGCGGCTGCCGCTGGAGCTGCGGGAATTGATCGCAGCGGTCTATGGCTTGGGTGGCGGGGTCTATTCCCGCGAGGCGCTGGTGATGAACATGGCCGCGCAACTGGCCCATCTGCCATCCCAGCAAGGCCTGGAAGAACTGGCTCGGGGCCGCACGGCGCGATTGTTGAAGATCGGGCTGCCGGAATTGATGCGGCTGCGCCGTCAGTAAAACCAGTGCTTAACCCTGTGGGAGCGAGGGGTGAAGTCTGATCAAACTGCGATGATGCGGTTCTTCCCCTGACGCTTGGCCTCGTACATGGCCGCGTCGGCGCGGGAGAACAGGCTGTCGAGGGTCTGGTCTTCGGCGGTGATACCGGTCAGGCCCTGGCTGACGGTGATGCCGAAGTTTTGCTCGCCACAGCGGAACGCCAGGCGTTGAATTTCCCGTTGCAGGCGTTCAGCGACCTGCAGCGCCATGTCCGGTGGGCAGCCTGGAAACACAGCGGCGAACTCTTCACCGCCGATCCGCCCGAACAAGTCACCGCGCCTGAGCACGCTGCGTCCGCTCTCTGCGATCTTCTGCAATACCGTATCGCCTTCTTGATGGCCGTAGGTATCGTTGATCAACTTGAAATCATCGATGTCGAGCAGCAGGAACGCCATGGGGGTGCCTTGCAACCGTGCCTGCTCAAATTCACGATGGGCGCATTCGAAGAAGTGGCGGCGGTTGCTGCTCTGGGTCAGTACGTCGGTGGTCGCCAGGCGCTGAAGTTCGCTTTCGAGCAGCTTTTTCTCGGTGATGTCTTCGGCAATGCCGACGACGATCACCGGTTGGCCCGGATCAGCCTGACGGTTGATGAAGCATTTGTCGCTGAGCCAACGAATCTGGCCATCGGCGGCGATGATCCGGTACTCGCGATCTTCGACGGCGCCTTTGACCAGCACTTCCGCCAGGCTGCGCTCGGCGTAGTCCAGGTCGTCCGGGTAGATGGCGTCGCGCCATTCGTTGTAGTCGGCCAGCACCAGGCCCGCAGGCCGGCCGAAAATCCGCTCGTAAGCCGGGCTGACGTACAGTACTTGCCGGGTTTCCCAATTGAATGCCCACAGCACCGCGTTGACGCTGACCAACAGCGAACTGAACAGCTGCTCCCGCTCGCTCAGGCGCGCAACTTCGCCCTGGGCGTGCATCAGCGCCATGAGTGTCTGGGCCGCTTCGGGCCAATGCGGCTGGGATGAATCCTGTAGGTTCTTATCGACCATCGGCACAAATCTCAAGGAACGTGCATTGCTATGGATTTGCACGCGCTCACTCCAAAGCCCGCCAGGATGGCGAAGTGCTCTTGAGATATGGGATTGCTGGCGAAGTTCCTTTTCAGGCGACGAAGGGCGGGGGGATGACGGCTCCCAACCTGTGGCGAGGGGATTTATCCCCGTTGGGCTGCGCAGCAGCCCTGAGACCAGTTGCCTCGGTGTGTCAGAAATAACTACATCGCTGTCTTGGGGCTGCTGCGCAACCCAGCGGGGATGAATCCCCTCGCCACAACAACCTCCCCGCCGCGCACATCGGTGTCAGGCCGTGGCAGGGCGCAGCGAATAGGTCTTGAGCTGGTCGGCGAAGTCGCGCAGGGACTGGATGCCACTGGCTTCCGCTTCGTGGACCCATTCCTTGATGGCGGCGAGCATGTCGTGGCCGTTGCTGCTGGTCTTGACCCAGATCTGCTGCAAGGCCAGGCGTTTTTCGTAGATCACCTTCAGCGCCTGGCTATGCTCCAGCATGTTCTGGATACGCACATGGTGGCGGTCATCCAACAGGCTGGTTTCCCGGGACAGCAGGCGTTTGGCCCGATGGAACTGATGGCGGACCGAGTGATCGACCTTTTCCAGTTCCTGCTTGACCAGCGGCGCGATGACCAGCCGGCGATACTGGGCCATGATCTGGAAACGGTTGTTGAGGATCGCCATGGCGGTGTCCATGTCCAGATGGCCCTTGCCTTCGACCCGGTGGGCAATCGGCGCGACCCGCTGAACCTTCGCCAGGCGCAGGAAGCTGAAGACCTTGATCCAGGCCCAGCCCAGGTCGAATTCCCATTTGCGCACCGACAGCTTGGCCGAGTTGGGGTAGGTGTGGTGGTTGTTGTGCAGTTCTTCGCCGCCGATGAGGATGCCCCATGGCACCAGGTTGGTCGCCGCGTCGCGGCACTCGAAGTTGCGATAGCCCACGGCATGGCCCAGGCCATTGACCACGCCAGCGGCCCAGACAGGAATCCACATCATCTGGATGGCCCAGATGGTGATGCCGATGGTGCCGAAAAGCAGCAGGTCGATGACGCCCATGATCGCTACGCCCAACAACGGGAAACGGCTATAGAGGTTGCGTTCGATCCAGTCGTCGGGGCAATTCTTGCCGTAGATGCGCAGGGTTTCCAGGTTTTGCGCCTCGGCGCGGTACAGCTCGGCGCCTTTGCGCAGCACCGTGGACAAGCCTTTGACGACCGGGCTGTGAGGGTCATCCTCGGTTTCGCATTTGGCGTGGTGCTTGCGGTGGATGGCCGTCCACTCGCGGGTGTTCTGCGCCGTGGTCAGCCACAGCCAGAAGCGGAAGAAATGTTTGAGACCGGCGTTCAGTTCCAGGGAACGGTGAGCCGAATAACGGTGCAGGTAGACCGTGACGCTGATGATCGTCACGTGGGTCATCAGCAGGGTGACTGCCACCAGCGACCAGGGCGACAAGCCAAGAAAACCTTCGTACCACATAGGCTGTAGGGCCCTCGATAAAAATAGAAACTGCCGTTGCATTATCACCAGCCCGAGGGAGAAAACCAGTCGGCCTTTCAGATAAGAGTGGCAGGATGTTTCTTACTTTATAATCCCCGCAAATTACAGGGACATGGACGGCCGCATGACCAACTCTCAACGCACCGCCATGCGCGGGGCATTGATTTACCTTCTGCTATCCGTTGCCTGGCTGCAGCTGGTTGGTTATTTACTGAGCAGTTTCTTCGATGATTCCGCCGACCGGCTTCGCTGGCAACTGATCAACGGTTATGCCTGGGCGCTGGTCAGCGCCGTGCTGATTTTCATGGCTCGGGTGCGCATCGCGCGTGGTTTGCTCAGGGGCGAGGGCACTGTCGATCGTGAGCGATTGCGCCAGGCCGCCGCTGTCTTCGATTGCACCCGCGAAGGGGTCCTGGTCACGGACCGTCAAGGCCTGATCGTGCATGTCAATCCAGCGTTCATGGCGATCACCGGTTACGCCCGCGACGAGGTGCTGGGCCGTCAACCCAACCTGTTCAAGTCCGGCCGGCATGGCCCGGCGTTCTACCGGGAAATGTTCGCTTCGCTGTCCAGCCGTGGCGAATGGAGCGGCGAAATCTGGAACCGCCGCAAAAGCGGAGAGATTTATCCGCAATGGCAGACCATCCGTGCCGTTGTCGATGACGAGGGCGAAGTCAGTCAATACGTGGCGGTGTTTTCCGACATCAGTGCAATCAAGGATTCGGAGCATGAGCTGGCGCACCTGGCCCATCACGACCCGCTGACCGGCCTGCCCAATCGCCTGCTTTTTTGCGACCGCACCGAGCAAACCGTGGCTTCGGCGCAGCTTCACAAGCGTGGGTGCGCGCTGCTGCTGTTGGATCTCGACCACTTCAAGAACATCAACGATAGCCTCGGCCATGCCGTGGGAGATGAATTACTCAAAAGCGTGGCCCAGCGCTTTCTCGGGTTGTTCGCGCCGGGCATCACCCTGGCCCGGCTAGGCGGCGATGAGTTCGCGGTGGTGGTGGAAAATTGTTCTCAGCCAGGGCAGGCGGCGGCCTTGGCCAGGCGCATCCTTGATGTATTGAAAGAGCCTTTGCAGCTCGGCGGACAGTCGCTGTTTATCAACGCCAGCATCGGTATCAGCCTGTTTCCCGGCGACGCTCTCAGCGCCGAGCAATTGCTGCGCAACGCCGATTCGGCACTGTTCAAGGCCAAGAGCAGTGGGCGCGATGGGTATGCCTTGTATACCGAAGAACTCACCACCCATGCCCAACAGCGGGTGGAGATCGGGTTCGAGCTGCGACGCGCGCTACAGCAAGACGAACTGCGTGTGCATTACCAACCGGTACACGACCTGGCGACCAGCCGTCTGGTCGGGGTCGAGGCCTTGGTACGCTGGGAGCATCCCACGCGTGGGCTGGTGTCGCCGGCCGAGTTCATTCCCATCGCCGAGCGTACGGGGCTGATCGCCCAGATCGATGCCTGGGTCATGAAGCAGGCCTGTCGCCAGATGGGAGAGTGGCAGCAGGCCGGGGTGGTGCTGTCGTTCGTGGCGGTCAATGTCTCCAGCCGCCTGTTCGCACGTCGCGAATTGTATGAGCAAGTCGCCCGCGTGCTGCACGAGACTGGCCTTGACCCGGCCCTGCTCGAATTGGAAGTCACCGAAAGCGCAGTCATGGAAGACCCGGAAGTCGCGCTGGAACAAATGCACCGTTTGCGCGAATTGGGCGTGCGCCTGGCCATCGATGACTTCGGCACGGGTTATTCATCGCTGCTGCGGCTCAAGCGTTTGCCGGTGCAGAAACTGAAGATCGACCAGGGGTTTGTCGCCGGGTTGCCCTGGGATGAAGATGACGCGGCGATCGTTCGCGTGATCATCGCCCTGGCTCACAGCATGGGCATGCAGGTGCATGCCGAGGGCATTGAACAACAGGAGCAAGCGGCGTTTCTGCTGGGCCAGGCGTGTGAGCTGGGGCAGGGATATTGGTTTGGCCGGCCGGTGGCTGCGTCGCAGTTGGATTGGGATCGGGCGCCGGTGATTGCCTGATCACCAGTGGCAGTGATGTTGACTGATACGCCGCCATCGCGAGCAGGCTCGCTCCCACATTGGATTGGCTTTGACCTTGAGATTCGTTTCGACACAGCACTCCAGTGGGAGCGAGCTTGCTCCGGGCGGCGATCCGACGATGGCGTCGGCTCAGCTTGCCTCGATGTCGGTCTATCCCTCAGCGGGCGCCGCCGCCTCCTTCGTCTCCAAATGATAAATCTCCGAGGGTTTGGCAGGGAAAAGACCCACGATCAGATCCATCGTAGGACGCCAAATTAGATTTGGTATTTTGGTTATATAAAAATTCTTAAATAGTCTTTTTAAGAATATCCCGCTTTATCTAGTATTGCTCCCACGCCGCAAGCAGTGCCGCCCACTGCCAGGCATTCATACAAGGAGCAGCAGCATGAGCGCATCCCTACGTAGCGTTGACGGCCAGGACGAAGCAACCATCTTGCGCGAGATCCAGAGCGCATTGCGTGACCTGCGCTTTGGCGCGGTGGAAATCACGGTGCACAACGCGCAGGTGGTCCAGATCGAGCGCAAGGAAAAATTCCGCCTGCAGCAACCGAGTCAGAAACCGAGTTAAAGGATCGCCGCCTACGGCAGCTCCGACCGGGGGGCTGTGGCGTGGGCGCTGTCGCAGGCGGCTGATCCTTGCTGCAAGCCATCCGATTCCAGAAGCCATAAAAACCAGAATTCCAGGAGCTTTCACCATGTCGTCGATTCGCCGTTATGCCTTGGCCGCCCTGGCCAGCGCTGTTTTTGCAGGTTCCGCGGTTGCCAAGGATTACGAGCTGCTCAACGTGTCCTACGACCCGACCCGCGAGTTGTATCAAGAGTACAACGCCGAATTCGCCAGTTTCTGGAAGAAAGCGCATCCGGATGACACGGTGAAGATCCAACAGTCCCACGGCGGCTCGGGCAAGCAAGGCCGGGCGGTGATCGATGGTCTGCGCGCCGACGTGGTGACCCTGGCCCTGGCCGGCGACATCGACGAAATCGCCAAGCTGGGCAAATCCCTGCCAGCGGACTGGCAAACACGCCTGCCAGATGCCAGCACGCCTTACACTTCGACCATCGTCTTCTTGGTGCGCAAGGGCAACCCCAAGGGCATCAAGGATTGGGGCGACCTGATCAAGGATGACGTGTCGGTCATCACACCGAACCCGAAAACCTCCGGCGGCGCTCGCTGGAACTTCCTCGCCGCTTGGGCCTATGGCTTGAAAGCCAACGGTGGCGACGAGGCCAAGGCCAAGGAATATGTGCAAGCGCTGTTCAAGCACGTGCCGATCCTGGACACCGGCGCCCGCGGTTCGACTATCACGTTCGTCAACAACGGCCAGGGCGATGTGTTGCTGGCTTGGGAAAACGAAGCCTTCCTGGCGCTGAAAGAAGACGGTGGCGCCGACAAGTTCGATATCGTCGTGCCGTCGCTGTCGATCCTCGCCGAACCGCCGGTGGCGGTTGTGGACAAGAATGCCGAGAAAAAAGGTAATGCCGAGATCGCCCAGGCGTACCTCAAGCACCTGTACAGCCCGGCCGGCCAGGAAATTGCCGCGAAGAACTACTATCGCCCGCGTGACAAGGACGTGGCCGCCAAGTATTCCCGCCAGTTCCCGAAGGTGGAGCTGGTGACCATCGATAAGGACTTCGGCGGCTGGAAAACTGCCCAGCCGAAATTCTTCAACGATGGCGGTGTGTTCGACCAGATCTATCAGGCGCAGTAAGCTGCAATAGAGCGTATTTCATGTGGGAGCGAGCTTGCTCGCGAAGGCGGTCGTACAGTCAATATCAATGTTGCCTGATACACCGCTTTCGCGAGCAAGCTCGCTCCCACAGGCTCCGCACCCTGTGAGTCTCAACCAAGGACCTTTATGTCGCGTCGCATATCCCCCGTCATACCCGGCTTCGGGCTGACGCTGGGCTACACCCTGGTGTACCTCAGTCTGATTGTGCTCATACCCCTGGCGGCGATGTTCGTGCATGCCGCCCAACTCACCTGGGATCAGTTCTGGGCGATTATCTCGGCGCCGCGGGTGCTGGCTGCCTTGAAGCTCAGCTTCGGCACCGCGCTGTGTGCCGCGATCATCAACGGCGTGATCGGCACGCTGCTGGCTTGGGTGCTGGTGCGCTACACCTTCCCCGGCCGCAAGGTCATCGATGCGATGATCGACCTGCCCTTCGCCCTGCCCACCGCCGTGGCCGGTATCGCGCTGACGGCGTTGTATGCGCCGACCGGCCTGGTTGGCCAGTTCGCCACCGACCTGGGTTTCAAGATCGCCTACACCCCGCTGGGCATTACCCTGGCGCTGACCTTCGTGACGCTGCCGTTCGTAGTGCGCACGGTGCAACCGGTGCTGGCCGACATTCCTCGTGAGGTCGAAGAGGCCGCTGCTTGCCTAGGGGCGAAACCCTGGCAGGTGTTCCGACACATCCTGATGCCCGCGCTGTTGCCGGCCTGGTTGACCGGGTTCGCCCTGGCTTTCGCCCGTGGCGTGGGCGAGTACGGCTCGGTGATTTTCATCGCCGGCAACATGCCGATGAAAACCGAGATCCTGCCGCTGCTGATCATGGTCAAGCTCGACCAATACGACTACACCGGCGCCACTTCCATCGGCGTGCTGATGCTGGTGGTTTCCTTCGTCCTGTTGCTGCTGATCAACTTGCTGCAGCGGCGCATCGAAACCCCATAAGGAGGCGCGAATCATGTCCCAATCGTCTATTTCCGCCGCTTCCACCAACGCCGCCCGTCGCGGCAGCGCGACGTCGCGGCGCGTGCTGATTGGCCTCGGCTGGCTGATCTTTGCGCTGTTTCTGCTGCTGCCGTTGTTCGTCGTCGTGTCCCAGGGCTTGAAGTCCGGCCTTGGGACGTTCTTCGCGGCAATCTTTGAGCCTGACGCCTTATCGGCGCTCAAACTCACGGTGTTCGCGGTGTTGATTTCGGTGCCGCTGAACCTGGTGTTCGGCGTGAGCGCCGCGTGGTGCGTGAGTAAATATTCATTCCGCGGCAAGAGCATGCTGGTGACGCTGATCGACCTGCCGTTCTCGGTGTCGCCAGTGATCGCGGGCCTGGTCTACGTGCTCATGTTCGGCGCCCAGGGGCTTTTCGGGCCGTGGCTGTCGGATCACGACATCCAGATCGTGTTTGCGCTGCCGGGCATCGTCCTGGCGACGATCTTCGTCACGGTGCCGTTCGTGGCCCGTGAGCTGATCCCGCTGATGCAGGAACAAGGCACCCAGGAAGAAGAGGCCGCGCGCCTGCTCGGCGCCAATGGCTGGCAGATGTTCTGGCATGTCACCGTGCCGAACATCAAGTGGGGCCTGATCTATGGCGTGGTGCTGTGTACCGCCCGGGCCATGGGCGAGTTCGGCGCGGTGTCGGTGGTGTCCGGGCACATTCGGGGGGTGACCAACACCCTGCCGCTGCACGTCGAGATCCTCTACAACGAATACAACCACGTGGCCGCGTTCGCCGTGGCGAGCCTGTTGCTGATCCTGGCGCTCTTCATCCTGCTGCTCAAGCAGTGGAGCGAAAACCGAATCAACCGCCTGCGCGCCAGCGCCGCGGAGGAATAAGTCATGTCGATCGAAGTCCGTAACGTCAGCAAGAATTTCAACGCCTTCCGGGCCCTGGACGACATCAGCCTGGACATCCAGAGCGGTGAGCTGGTGGCGCTGCTCGGGCCATCGGGTTGCGGCAAGACCACCTTGCTGCGGATCATTGCCGGCCTCGAGACGCCGGACCAGGGCAACATCGTCTTCCATGGCGAGGACGTGTCCGGCCACGATGTGCGCGATCGTAACGTCGGGTTCGTGTTCCAGCACTACGCCTTGTTCCGCCACATGACCGTGTTCGATAACGTCGCGTTCGGCCTGCGCATGAAGCCCAAGGGCCAGCGCCCGAGCGAAAGCCAGATCGCGACCAAGGTCCACGAATTGCTGAACATGGTGCAACTGGACTGGCTCGCCGACCGCTACCCCGAGCAGCTGTCCGGCGGCCAGCGCCAGCGTATCGCGTTGGCCCGCGCCCTGGCGGTGGAGCCCAAGGTATTGCTGCTGGACGAACCATTTGGCGCCCTCGACGCCAAGGTCCGCAAGGAACTGCGCCGCTGGCTGGCGCGGCTGCACGAGGACATCAACCTGACGTCGGTGTTCGTCACCCACGACCAGGAAGAAGCCATGGAAGTCGCCGATCGGATCGTGGTGATGAACAAGGGCGTGATCGAGCAGATCGGCTCGCCGGGCGACGTTTACGAAAACCCGGCCAGCGACTTCGTGTATCACTTCCTCGGGGATTCGAACCGCCTGCACTTGGGTGAGGACCGGCATGTGCTGTTCCGTCCTCACGAAGTCTCGCTGTCGCGCTCGGAACTGGAGGACCACCACGCCGCCGAGGTGCGCGACATTCGTCCACTGGGCGCCACCACGCGGGTGACCCTGAAAGTGGAAGGCCAGAGCGAGCTGATCGAGGCCGAAGTGGTGAAGGACCACGACAGCCTGGTGGGGTTGTCGAAGGGCGAAACGTTGTTCTTCAAGCCGAAGGTCTGGCAGAAAGTCTCCAACCTTTAAGATCAAAAACATCGCGAGCAAGCTCGCTCCCACAGGGATTTGTGTATGGCGCAGATCCAGTGTGGGAGCGAGCCTGCTCGCGATGGCGTACCCGCCTACGCCCCGATCCGAATCTGAATAACCCCGCTAGGCCTTGCTTCGATTGGTTCTACTTTTAACCTTCCCCTGACCCAAACCCTACCTAGACTCTGACATGCCAGGAGGCAAGTGAGAGTCCATGACGGACCGGTGTTGTTGTCTCCTGGCGCCCTGATGCCAAGGAGAAAAAGCATGAGAATGGAAGTCAGTCGGCACGGCCCTTTCGGTTGTGCCTTGTTAAGCGTTCTGTTGAGTCCTTCTGCCAGCGCCGCCCCCACGTTGTCTCCCCAGATACCTTTCGATGTCACGGTCACCGAACCGGTTTCACTCTCCAGCCTGCAAGCCAATTTCGATGATTTGTCATGGCAGACCTTCATCGCTCTGAATTGGCCGGCCCTGGACAATGGCAACCCCAATACCGGCGTCACCATCGGAAAACAAGACGGGGCAACGGTTTGGGAAAGTTGGAAAGAGAGCTACCAGATTTTTCGTGCGAAAGGGCAGGCACCACTGCCTTGGAATGCGCCGGCGACCCTGCCTGAAGCGTGTAAGTCACTCAAGTCCGGCCGCCTGTTACAACAAATGGGTAAGGTGCCCGACGTGCTGGATGAATTTATCCAGCCCTTCGAGAGCGGTCCGCTGGTGGATCAGAACGGCGTGTATACGCGCAATGAAATCGTGGTCAACCAATCGATGTTCGACGGGATCGTAAACAACGGCCTGTACAGCATCGAAGGCCAGCAGCAGTTCTTCGCCGCGAACCCGAACAACACCGTGGCATTCAGCTGTGGTTCTACCAAGAGCCAGGAAGTCGGCGCGGTGATGGTGAAGGCGTCGTGGAAAGTGCTCGGTCCCAGCGACAAACGACAGGATTTCCATACGGTCGATGCCCTGGTCTACACGCCGGGCAACAGCGACCCGGGTAAAGGGCCGATCGTGGAGGAATCGTGCGTGTCCGAGCCGGTCGGGTTGGTGGGGTTGCACATGGTCCACAAAACCGCCAATGCGGCCCAATGGGTCTGGTCGACTTTCGAGCACGTAAAAAACGTTCCTGAAAAAACCACGCCCGTCGGACAGCGCACGGGCCCTTATCTGTTCTATAACGCCGATAGCCAGAGCGCCATCAATCAGCCTCCGCCACGGCCGTGGAACCCGGCGGTCAAGGCGACGCCTTCGCAAATCGTGCGGGAAGTGCCACTGACCGAGGCGACGAAGACGCTCAACGCCTCCTATCAAGCGCTGTTGCGTACGGCCAATCCACAAAGTGTCTGGGCGAACTATCAGCTGATCAGCACCCAGTGGCCTTCAGACCCGCCGAAGGATTGCCAGGTATCGGCCGCCAACCCGCTGGGTAGCCCAGCGCCGTCGTTCCTGGCCAACGCCACGCTGGAAACCTATATCCAGGGCACCGTTCCCCAGGCGTCCTCCAGCTGCATGGCGTGTCACGGCAATGCGGCGACCCATGTCACCGAATCGCCGCGCACCAGTTTTGCGGACTTCACCTATTTGCTCGAACGCGCACAGTCCACCAGTGGGCAAGGAGCCAAGCAATGAGTACCAATCTGGACAATTTCGTAGGCCTGTCGTCGGCCCTGATCGGCATTTCGGCCGATCGTCTGGCGCCGCAGATCGACCCGGTCGGTCTGCCGCCGATCTTTCTCGATTACGTGACTGCGCGCATTTCTTCTGACGTGCTCAACGCGTTGCTGACTCAGTACGCCACCCTGGCGGCCGACCATGTACCGCCCGACCAGATTGCCGAGCAAATACTGAAATTCAATATGCAGCCGACGATACCTGACACCGTGCTGGCGGCGCGCTCGATCATGAAGCTGTGGTTGCTAGGCGTCTGGTATCAGCCGTTCGATAGGCTGCCTTTCAAGAAGGACGATTCGGCGGTGGTATCCGACCAGGCCTACATCCACAGCTGGGCCTGGAAGATTGCCCAGGCCCACCCGATGGGCTACAGCGAATCGTTTTTTGGCTACTGGAACAGCACGCCCCCAAGCCTTGAGGATTTGACCGGCGTGCCCGCCAACGGACAGCAAGGAGCGTCGTCATGAGTACTGAACAAGCAGAAGTGGTGATCGTTGGCGCAGGTCTGGCCGGCAGCATTATTGCCTATCAGTTGGGCATGGCGGGTATTGAGGTATTGGTACTTGAATCGGGGCCAGAGATACCGGTCAATCGCGCTCAGTATCTGGAGCGTTTCTATACCGCGACGCTGAAGACCCCAGAGTCACCCTACCCCCCGAGCACAACGCTGGACCCACACCTCACCGGGCCGGCCAAGCTGAACGCTCCGCGAGCAACCATTGCCGACCTGCTCAATGACAACTGGAACAAACCGGCGGTCAGCTACCTGGTACAAAAAGGCCCGCTGCCCTTCACAAGTACTTATGAACGGGTAGGTGGCGGCACGACATGGCATTGGGTGGGCACCTGTCTGCGCATGGTGCCGAACGATTTTCGTCTGAGGTCGAAATATGGCGTCGGGGTGGACTGGCCGATTGGCTATGACGATCTGCAAAGCGCCTACTGCCGGGCGGAAGCGGAAATCGGGGTGTCTGCCAACGTTGCCGACCAAGCCTATCTGGGCATGACCTTTCCTGAAGGTTATGCGTTCCCGATGCACAGCATTCCGTTATCCCTGGTCGATGGCAGCTTTGTCGCCGCCGTCACGGGGCAGACGTTCGATAATTTGCCGCTGGTGGTCAGCCCGACGCCGGCCGGGCGCAACTCTCAGCCTTATGCCGGGCGCCGGGTATGCGCCGGTAACACCAACTGCACGCCGATCTGTCCGATCCAGGCCAAGTACGACGCCACCGTGACCATGAACAAGGCCTTGGCCACTGGCAAGGTCCGAGTGCTTTATCGGACCGTGGCCAGCAAGGTAACCGTTGGTGATGATCACAACGTAAGCGGCGTCGAGTTCATGCAGTATCAGTTGGAAGACGGTCCCAAGACCGGAACCGGCGTGGCCGTTGCAAAGCGCTATGTGATCGCCGCCCATGCGATCGAAACACCGAAACTGTTGCTCAACTCCAAGACTGACGTTTGGTCCAATGGTGTCGCCAACAGCAGCGGGCAAGTAGGTCGCAGCCTGGCTGACCATCCCATTTATCTGGCCTGGGGGCTCATGCCCGAGGGCAAGGCGATCTTTCCTTATCGGGGACCGTTGTCGACGGCAGGCATCGAAAGCCTGCGCGACGGCGCCTTTCGCAGCGACCGCGCGGCGTGGCGCATCGAAATTGGTAACGAAGGGTGGAACTGGCCGGCCGGTGATCCCTACACAACGGTCGCCGACTTTATCGACGGGACGAATGTAGGGAAGACCAACCCGAGCAACAAACTGCTATCGGGAACGGCGCTGGTGCGCAAGCTCAACGACGTCTTCACCCGCCAGTTCCGGGTTGGCTTTTTGGTGGAGCAGGTGGAGAAAGATCCCGATCACTCCGAGAGTTATATCCAGCCCTCGACGGATAACCTCACGGATGGGCTCGGCATTGTTCGGCCGGAAATCCATTACGACCTCTCCGACTACACCAGGAAAGGTTTCCAGCAGGCGAAAATATTGGCGACGCACATCATTGAGGACCTGCTCGGTGGTACGGAACTGACGGACATCATCGGGCCTGGATGTTTCACTTACGATGGCGTGCCCTACAGCTTCCAGGGCGCCGGTCATTTGATGGGCACCTATCGCATGGGCGATGACCCCGCCAAGTCGGTCGTCGATAAACACCAGCGCAGTTGGGACCACAAGAACCTGTTCCTGGTGGGCGATGGCGTCTTCCCAAGTACCGGTACCTCGAACCCGAGTCTGACAATCGCCGCGCTGTCGTTCCAGGCCGGGGATACACTGGCCAATGACCTGCGGGCGGTGACGATGCAGGTTCAATCCAACAAGGCCTGGCAGGGCACCGGTGTGCAGCTCAACGCCCAGGTTCCGCGTGTGGTTCGCTATGTCAGCGGCCAGTGGTGCGCCAGCAAAGAGGGTGGGATGGTGGATGGAAACGGTGGCTCGCGGCACATCACCTATTCCAGCTATACGTTGCCCGGCGCGGCTGAAGGTGCGTTGATCGGCCGGGTGGGCGACGGCGGGACGCCGTTTCTGATTGGTGATCGGGCGCAGCTACCCGTGAATCAACAGGGGGAGCTGCAACTGTGCATCAACGATGACTTGACGAGACAGCATGGCGCCGGCCTGACCGACAATGTTGGCGCGCTGACGATTCGGGTCGAGTTCGGTTCGCTGTAACTTGAGCGGTGAAACCTAGTTCCTGTGGGAGCGAGCTCGCTCCCACAGTGACGGGTATTTCACACCGTCGAACGTTGGTTGCGCAGGGCCACCGGACCTGCGCGCTCCTCGATGGCCTGTTTCAGATCGTTTCTGAGTCCCAGCAAAAAACCCGCCTCGACCACCACAAACAACGGCCCGACGATCAACCCGGTCAGGTCATCGACGAACGCCGGTTTGCGCCCTTCGTAGTAATGACCGACGAACTGAATCACCCAGCCCACCACGAACATGCCCAGGCCGCTGCCTAGCCACACCGTTGTGCTTTGCGCGGCGAGTACCTGGCCCAGCCAGATGGCTAGGCCCAGCAGCACCGTCATCAACACACCCAGGCGCAACTCCAGGCGCAGATAGAACCAGGCACTCGCCATCGCCACCAGCAGCGCCGGGGAAACCAGGACCGCGCCAACCGGCCATCCGGGCCGGGACAACAGCACCGCGACGGCGATGAAGATCAGCGGAATCCCGATGAAATGACTGACGATGTTACGCGGGTCGCGGTGGTAGGCCGCGTATTGACTGAGGTGATCGACGAGGCTTTTCATTGTTGTTCCTCCTGAGGTGATGCCTGCATGATGAACAGGTTTCACCAGGCGCTCTGTCAGCTAGCCGACACTTGTCCCGGAGTTTGCATGAATACCCATCCCTGGCACTCGCATTTGATGGTCGGTCACTGGTACAGCCATCTGCCTGCTGAGTTACAGCATAGCCTGCTGGACATGTCGCGAGTGCGTCGCCTGGCGCCCGGCCAGCGGCTGTTCCAGCGCGGCGATGCACCGTGCGGCCTGTACGCGGTGCTCGAAGGCGCGGTGCGTATCGGCGCGGTCAGCGAGCAGGGCAAGGAAGCGCTGCTGAGCGTGGTGGAGGCGCCGCATTGGTTCGGTGAAATCTGCCTGTTCGATGGACAACCGCGGACCCATGATGCGGTGGGCGTCGGCCAATGCACATTGCTGCATTTGCCACAGGCTGCGCTGTTGGCTTTTCTTGAAGCACAACCCGTTTATTGGCGTCATCTTGCCTTGTTGATGAGCCACAAACTGCGCCTGACCTTCATCAACCTTGAACACCTGAGCCTGATGCCCGCCCCGGCCCGCGTGGCCCACCGCTTGCTGATGATCGCCGAAGGCTACGGCGAAATCGAACCGGCGCGCCGGGTCTTGCCACTGCCCCAGGAGCAACTGGCGATGATGCTTTCCCTGTCGCGCCAGACCACCAACCAGATCCTCAAGGATTTGCAGGGGCAGGGCATTGTTCACCTCAGTTATGGTGAGATCGAAATCCTCGACATCGAACGGTTGCGAGCCCTGACCACAATCTGAAACCGACCTGGACCCTGTGGGAGCGAGCTTGCTCGCGCAGACGTCAGGTCAGTCGACATCGATAGTGACTGATACACCGCCATCGCGAGCAAGCTCGCTCCCACAGGGGCTTGGTGTTGTCGCAGCTATTGCGGTCACACCGCTTCCCATGTGTGAGCGAGCTTGCTCGCGATAGGGCTCGCCCCGGCGCTGAAAATGTTCAGCGCAACCCATCCCGAAACTGGCCCGGCGTCATGCCTGTCCAGCGCTTGAACGCGCGGCTGAAGCTGCTGGTGTCGGCGAAACCCAGCAGATAGCTGACCTCGCTCAGCGAGCACTGCGGATCGCGCAGATGCAGCAGCGCCAGATTCTCCCGGCATTCATTGAGCAGCGCATCGAAGCGGCAGCCTTCGTCGGCCAGGTGTCGCTGCAGGCTGCGCAGGCTCAGATGCATGGTTTGGGCGATGCGTTCGGCGCTGGGTTCGCCTTCGGGCAACTGGGCTTCGATGGCGGCGCGGACCTTGCGTTCCCAAGTCAGCGGCTGAAGCTGGGCGAGGGTGCGCTTGAGCACGGTTTCGTTGTGTTCGGCCAGCTCCGGGTTCGCGTCGTCCAGGTGGCTGTCGAAATCCAGGAGGTTGAATTCCAGGCAATCCTGGCCGGCGTCGAAATGCACCGGTGCGCGAAAAACCTTGTGCCATGGGCTCGGGTCCAGCGGTTCCGGGCGGCGCAGGTAGACGGCCAGCGGTGCGTAGTCGCGACCCAGCCGGTTGCGGCAGGTGCGCACGTAGATCGCGGCAACCGCGTCGATGGCCTCGAAGGCGGGAGCGGGGCGTCCCGCCGGTACATCGAGGCTGAAGCGATAACGGTCATCGCCGCGGCTCAGCTGCAAGGTCAGCGCATCGCTGACCACCGGGTGATACCGCACGATGCGCTCGAACACTTCACGCAAGCTGCCGCTGGCTACCAGGGCGTAGCCCAGTGCATGGAACGTGGTGGGGCTGACGAAGCGCGACACCCGCAAGCCGATCGCCGGATCGCCGCTGGCCTGCACCGCCAGCGTCCACAGGCGCGTGGTGGCCGAGAGCGGGTAGCGGGCGTTCGGGTCGTCCATCAACACGGGGTCCAGGCCCGCCTTCACGCACAGGGCTTGGCTGTCCAGGCCCAGTGCATCGAGCTGTTTGCGCAGGGCGCGGGTCCAGCTGGCGAGGGAAGTGGGTTCGGTCATGACAATTGGCGCTTGCGGTCAACAGGTTGGCGTTTACGGCTACCACCCGATGGGACGACGCCCGGCAGGATGAGCACATCGTTAACAGAGGATGTAAGCCATGCACGGCACTTGCGCAAGCCCCGAGCGATTGAATGCACAACAGCGAGCCGCCCACATTCGCCAGGTTGTCCTGGCCCGAGGTGAGGAATTGCGTCGGCGCTACCCGATCCTGCAGCACCAGGACGCGCTGGGCGCAGGCATCCTGGCGTTCGCCCTGGCCGGGATGATCGGCTCGGCGCTGCTCTACATCAACGGTCACCTGGCCGGTTGGGCTTGCCTGCTGCTCAACGCGTTTTTCGCCTCGCTGACCCACGAGTTGGAACATGACCTGATCCACAGCATGTACTTCCGCAAGCAACGCGTTCCCCATAACGTGATGATGGGTCTGGTGTGGCTGGCGCGGCCCAGCACCATCAACCCATGGATCCGCCGTCATCTGCACCTCAACCATCACAAAGTATCCGGCAGCGAAGCGGACCTGGAAGAGCGGGCGATTACCAACGGTGAGCCGTGGGGATTGGCGCGTTTGCTGATGGTGGGTGACAACGTGATGTCGGCGTTCATCCGCCTCCTGCGAGCCAAGACCTGGGCGCACAAGCGCAGCATCCTCAAGCGTACGCTGAAGGTGTACTTCCCACTGGCACTGCTGCATTGGGGCGCCTGGTACGTGTTCCTTGGTTTTCATGGGGCCAACGCTGTGGCCGGACTACTGGGCGCTTCCATCGACTGGTCGGCCAATACCCTGGCGACGATGCACATCATCGACATCGCCGCCGTGGTGATCATCGGCCCGAATGTGCTGCGCACCTTTTGCCTGCACTTCATCAGTTCGAACATGCATTACTACGGCGACATCGAGCCGGGCAATGTCATCCAGCAGACCCAAGTGTTGAACCCCTGGTGGCTGTGGCCGTTGCAGGCGTTCTGCTTCAACTTCGGCAGCAGCCATGGCATTCATCATTTCGTGGTGAAGGAGCCGTTCTACATCCGGCAGATGACGGTGCCGGTGGCTCATGAGGTGATGCGGGAGATGGGCGTGCGGTTCAACGATTTCGGCACGTTCGGGCGGGCGAATCGGTTTGCCGGTGAGGAAGGCGTTGTGAGGGAAGAGGCGAAGGCCGTTCAGGCCTGATCGCTCCTTTCATGAGCGACGATAAACCCGTGGCGAGGGAGCTTGCTCCCGCTGGGCTGCGTAGCAGCCCCCAAAAACCAGGGCCGCTACGCGACCCAGCGCGAGCTTGCTCCCTCGCCACGGGGAATGAGTCAAAACAGGGAAAAAGTCAGAACTGATAACTCACAGTAGCCGCCACATTGCGCTCTTCGCCCATGTAGCAGAAGTTCAGGCTGGCGCACGAGGCGACGTAGGTTTCGTTGGTCAGGTTGTTCGCGTTCAGGCGCACGTCCACGCCCTTCAAGCCGACCTTGCCCAGGTCATACCCCACCGACGCATCGAACAACGTGTAGGACGGCACCTTCATGGTGTTCTCCGCATCGACCCAACTGTAGCCGACATAACGCACGCCGCCGCCCAGTCGCAAGCCATCGAGCGTGCCGCTGTCGAACTTGTAGTCCGCCCACACCGAGGCCATGTGGCGCGGGGCCTGGGTCGGTGAGTTGCCTTTGTTTTCGATGATGTTGGTCGGGGTGCTCAGAGTGCTGACCATCGACTTCGAATATTCGATGTCGGTGAAGGTGTAGCTGCCCAGCACTTTGAACTGCTCGGTCAACTGTACGTGCGCTTCCAGTTCCAGCCCTTGGGAACGAACGGCGCCGACGGCGCGATAGAAATTTTCCTGGGGCAGCTTGGTCGCGAGGTTTTCCTGATCGATGCGGAACAGCGAGGCGGTGTACAAATCATCGGTGCCTGGCGGTTGGTACTTCAAGCCCAGTTCCCACTGCTTGCCGTCGGTGGGCGCCAGTGGATTGCCAGCGCTGTCGGCGTAGGAGTTGGGGTTGAACGACTCCGAGTAGCTGATGTACGGGGCCAGGCCGTTGTCGAACAGGTACAGCGCTCCGACGCGGCCGGTGAGCTTGGTGCGCTTGTCATTGATCTCGGTGCCTTCAGGGCGACCAGCTTCGGCGATGCGGTTTTCATCCGAAGTTTCGACCCAGTCCTGGCGCAGGCCCAGGGAGAAGCGCCACTTGTCCATTTCGATCAGGTCTTGCAGATAGACACCGGTCTGCTCCAGGCGTCGCACGTAGCTGGTCGCGCTGACGTTGGTGATCGCCGAGTTTCCGTAGACCGGGTCGAAGGCGTTGATCGGGGCGAGGCTGCCGCTGGTCCAGTCGACCACGGTCTTGCGCCGCTGGTAGTCCGCGCCCATCAGCACGGTGTGCTTGGTCGCGCCGGTGAAAAATTCGGCCTGCAGCATGTTATCGACGATGAACGAATGCAGCTTTTCATCGGCGCCGGTGTAGTAACGGTTCAACTCGTTGCTGGTGGGGCTGGTCCAGCCGAAGGCATAGACCTGATTGTTGGTGACGTCGGAGTCCAGGTAGCGGAAGTTTTGCCGGGCGGTGAAGACATCGTTGAAACGGTGTTCGAATTGATAACCGAACGACTGCTGATCACGTTCGTAAACGTCGACGCCGGGCTCGCCTTCGAAGAAATTTTCCGAGATCCGCCGACCGTTGCGCGGGTGCAGTGCGCCGTCGGCCGGTACGCCGCCATGGTAGCCGCCGTCGGGTTCGTGCTGCAGGTAGGCTTGCAGGGTCAGCGAGGTGTCCTCGGTGAAGTCGATGCTGACGGTGGGCGCCAGGGTGAAGCGCTTTTCTTTGTTGTGATCGAACTGGGTATCGGAGGTGTCCGCCAGGCCGATCAGGCGATAGGCGATGCGTTTTTCATCGTCCACCGGCCCGCTGAAGTCGAAGCCCACGCCGCGCTGGCCCTGGGTGCCGACGGTGGCCTGGACCTGGTGGTAGGCCTCATAAAGCGGTTTTTTGCTGGTGAGCGCCACCAGGCCGCCCGGAGAACTGCGGCCATACAGCACCGACGACGGGCCCTTGAGGATGTCGACGCGCTCGAGAAAGTACGGGTCGACCTGCATGGAACTGTAGGTGCCGCTGTCGCCCATGGACTTGAGGCCGTCGAGGTAGATGTTATCCACCGAGCCGTCGTTGAAGCCGCGCATGGCCACGTAATCGTAGCGATGGGTCGCACCGTAGGGGTTGGTCAGCACGCCGGGGGTGTAGCGCATCGCCTGGGATACGGTCTGCGCGCCCTGGTCGTCCATTTGCTCGCGCGTCACCACCGATACGCTTTGTGAAGTCTCTCGCAGGGCGGTACTGGTCTTGGTCGCGACTTGGCTGTGGGTGGCGTTGTAGCCCGCCATGCTGCCCAAGGCGTTACCCAGGGCGAAGCCCTTGACGTCAGTGGTCGGCAGTGCCAGTGCACTGTCCCCGGCCTGGGCCTGCAATACGTAGCCGCTGCCTTCCTGGCCGACCGCAATCAGCCCCGAACCGCTGAGCAACTGGTCCAAGGCCTGGTCCGCCGAGTAGTCACCTTTGAGCCCAGGCGACTGGCGGCCAGCGGTTTGCTCGGGGGTGCTCGCCAGGGTAATCCCGGCCTGGCGCGCGAACTGATTCAGCACCTCGTTCAACGGGCCTGCCGCGATGTTGTAGCTCTGACGGCTGGCCGTGACGCCGTCCTGCGCGGCGACAGCGAGCATCGGCACGGCGCTGACGCCCAGTGCGGTGCTCAGCAGTGCGGCGTGGACGGTTTGGCGCAAAGGGCTGGTTTGCGAGGAACAGCCGAAGGAGGTCTTGAGGGTTACGCGCTCAGTCATTTTGGGTTTCCGTTGGAGTCGCTGAAGGCAGATAAGCGTTGCTTACTGTCCTAGCCGGACGCCTACGCAAAACCCGCCAAAAAAATCAGGCCGCACGTTCCACCGTGACCCACCAGCGGGTTCGATAATGCAGCTGCACGGGCAGCGTGCGGGGGAGCACGGCCAGCATTTTGTCGATGTCATCCAGGCGGAAGACTCCGGACAAGCGCAGGTCCGCGGCCGAGGCGGCGCATCTCAGACAGCCCCGGCGGTAGCGGCCGACCTCGTTGAGGAAGTCTTCCAGGCGCATGTTGCGCGTCACGATCAAGCCGTCCGCCCAGGCGCCGGCGTCCATGTCCAGGGGCGGCGCCAGGGTCGCTGTCGATGAACTGACGAGGTAGCTTTGCCCTGCCTCCACGTGGATCGGCGCGCCCTCGCTGTTGCGATGTGAGCGAATGGCGACCCGGCCGCTGGTGACGCTCAGACGCGTGCAGCCGCTGTCCTGGCGCACGACGAAGCGCCCTTCCAGTCCTTCGAACAGACCCTCTCGGCTTTTCACCAGCAGCGGGCGTCCTGGGTCTCGGCCACAGGTGACCATGATTTCGCCGCGGGTCAACGTGATCAGACGCTGGCTGGCGGTATAGTCGAGGTCGGCGGCGCTGCGGGTGTTGAGTTCAAGTCGTGTACCGTCCGGCAATTGGAAACCGCGTCGTTCGCCCGTGGCAGTGGCGAAGTCGGCACGCCACGGCTGCCAGCCTAGGTCCTTGCCCAGCCATGCGGCGGCGCCCACCACGGCGACGCCGGACAACAATTTCAGGGCCTGGCGTCGACCGAGGCGCTGGGCGCTGGCCTCCAGGGTGTCGAGGGCAATATGAGCACTGGGCACGGCGCGCAGGTTGGAGGTGAGTTCGCTGTGCAGCGATTGCACCCGTTGCCAAGCCAATTCGTGATCGTGATGGGCGATGCGCCAGGCGTCGCACTGTTGGCGAAGGATCGGATTGGCGGCATGGTTGCGCAGGCGCAGCAGCCAATGGATCGCTTGCTTGACCACCAGTTGCGAAGGACCTCGACCGCGCGAGGGCGGGTCGATCGGCTCAATCTTCATAGCGCAGCACGTAGCAGTGGTACAGCGCATCGGCGACGTACCGCTCCACCGACCGAAGCGAGATGCCCATTTGCTCGGCGATCTGCTTGTGGGTCATGCCGTCACACTGTGCAAGCAGGAACGCCCTGCGTACTTTCGGCTTGAGGCCGTCGAGCATGCGGGAAATGCCCTCCAGCAGTTCGAGGATCAGGGCTTGGGCTTCGGCACTTGGGATCTGGGCCTGCGGCAGATGCGCGATGGTTTCGAGGTAGGCGCGTTCTATTTCTTCCCGGCGCCAGTGATCGATCACCAAGCCCTGCGCGATGGTGCGCAGGAAGGCGCGCGGTGCCGTGAGTTCCAGGCGTTCGGTGCGTTGCAGCAGGCGCACGAAGGTGTCCTGGGCCAGGTCAGCCGCATCGGCGGCGTTGCCCAGTCGGTGGCGCAGCCATGTGTGGAGCCAGCCGTGATGGCTGCAATAAAGCGCCTGTACTGCTAACTGGGGGGAGGACATGAGCGCAATAGCCTGATATCACAAATGATAATAGGTCGCATTGTCATAAGCGTTCATCAAATTTGCAACCACCGTTCGACGCAGGCTGTGTGATGTTGGCAATCATCTCGTCGGACAATTGAACAAGGGCCTAATCTTTTCCACGGGTTGGCCGACAGAAGGGTATGCGTGCACCAAAATGGAGCGGATCCAATCTCCAGCTCTTGCGGCTACATGGAACTGCCAACCGGAATGCACCCCCATCCCCTGCATAAGAAGTCCCTCCATGAATCTTAAGTTCAGCCACAAAATCCTCTTGGCCGCCTCTGGTGTGGTGGTGTTGGCTTTTGCCCTGTTCACGCTCTACAACGATTACCTGCAACGCAATACCATCGGTCGCAGCCTGGAATCCTCCATCGAGCAATCCGGTGACCTGACGGCCAGCAGCATCCAGAACTGGATGAGCGGGCGGGTGCTGGTGTTGGAAAACCTGGCTCAGAACATCGCACACCAAGGGGCGAGCGCCGATTTGCCTGGGCTCGTGGACCAGCCGGCGTTGACCTCGAACTTCCAGTTCACCTACGTGGGCCAGAACACCGGCGTGTTCACTCAACGACCTGACGCGAAGATGCCCGACGGTTACGACCCGCGTCAGCGCCCTTGGTACAAACAGGCCGTGGCCGCCGATAAAACCATGCTGACCCCACCCTACGCGGCGGCAGTGGGCGGCCTGGTGGTGACCATTGCCCTGCCGGTCAAGCACAACGGTGAATTGTTGGGCGTGGTGGGTGGTGACCTGAGCCTGGAAACCCTCGTGAAAATCATCAACTCCGTGGACTTTGGCGGGATCGGTCATGCGTTTTTGGTCAGTGGCGACGGCCAGGTCATCGTCAGCCCGGACAAAGACCATGTAATGAAAAACCTCAAGGACATCTACCCCGGCACCCCTGTGCGTATCGGCAAGGGCATCCAGGAAGTTGAGCTGAACGGGGAGGACCGCATCCTTTCGTTCACCCCGGTGGCAGGTTTGCCGGGCGCCGAGTGGTATATCGGCCTGTCGATCGACAAGGCCAAGGCCTACGCACCGCTGAGCCATTTCCGTACGTCTGCGTTGATTGCGATGTTCATTGCAGTGGCTGCGATTGCGTTGCTGCTGAGTCTGCTCATCCAGGTGTTGATGCGCCCGCTCACCACCATGGGCCGCGCCATGCAGGACATCGCCCAGGGTGAAGGCGACCTGACCCGGCGCCTCGTGGTGCAGGGCAAGGACGAATTCGCGGTATTGGGAGGGTCGTTCAACCAGTTCGTGGAACGTATCCACGCGTCGATCGCCGAAGTGTCTTCCGCCACGCGTCAGGTGCATGACCTGTCGCAACGGGTGATGACATCTTCCAACGCCTCCCTGGTTGGATCGGATGAGCAGAGCGCGCGCACCAATAGCGTGGCCGCCGCGATCAATCAGTTGGGCGCCGCGACCCAGGAAATCGCCCGTAACGCCGCCGATGCCTCGCAACACGCCAGTGGCGCCAGCGAGCAAGCGGACGATGGTCGTCAGGTGGTGGAAAAAACCATCCAGGCCATGACCGAGCTGTCACAGAAAATCAGCCTGTCGTGCACCCAGATCGAAACCCTGAACGCCAGCACCGACAACATCGGGCACATCCTGGACGTGATCAAGGGCATCTCCCAGCAAACCAACTTGCTAGCCTTGAACGCCGCCATCGAAGCGGCCCGTGCCGGTGAAGCCGGACGTGGTTTTGCGGTGGTGGCCGATGAAGTGCGCAACCTGGCGCACCGCACCCAGGAGTCGGCTGAAGAGATTCACAAGATGATCACCTCGCTGCAAGTCGGCTCCCGTGAAGCGGTGACCACGATGAACGCGAGCCAGGCTTCCAGCGAGGAGAGCGTGGAAGTGGCGAACCAGGCCGGCTTGCGCTTGGTCAGCGTGACCCAGCGCATCGGCGAAATCGACGGCATGAACCAATCCGTGGCCGCCGCGACCGAGCAACAGACAGCCGTGGTGGAGACCCTCAACATGGACGTCACGCACATCAATACGTTGAACCAGCAAAGCGTCGCCAACCTCAACGAAACCCTGAAGGATTGCGATGCCTTGTCGCAGCAGGCCAATCGATTGAAGCAACTGGTGGACAGCTTCAAGATCTGACGGACCCGATCCCCCGTGGCGAGGGAGCTTGCTCCCGCTGGCCTGCGCAGCAGGCCCCTGCAAGCCTGCAGGCGGACCGCGTTGGCTGGCTTTACGCCTGCTGCGCAGCCGAGCGGGAGCAAGCTCCCTCGCCACGGGTGTGGGTTGTCTGGGCTGATGCCATCGCGAGCAGGCTCGCTCCCACAGGGTTTTTTGGTCAGGCGAACATCTTCACCACATTTCCCATCGCCTCATCGGCGAACCCTTGCAGGAAATCCCTGAACCCTTCCCGTGTGTGCACCTCGGTGTGGTCGGCGATGATGGTCCAGGTGGCGCGGCAGCGGCTGTCTCCCAGGGGCTCGACGCGCATCGCCGCCCAGAGGTTGTCGATGCCGAGGGTGTTGTAGATCAGCGTCCAGGTCATGTGCATGGCCTGGTCATCGCGGCTGTTGAGTTGCTCCACCACCAGGTTTTGTCCGTCGCGGAAGAATTTCTTGCGCAGCGAACGCACGCCGTCGCCAGTCATTTCGATGTATTCAAGGGCTGGAATAAAGCGGTTGAACCCGCCGAAGTCGCCCACCACTTCCCAGACGCGCGCGGCGTCGGCGGGCACTTGCACCGAGGTTTCGACATGGCAGGCTTGAGGGTTCTTGATCAGGGTGTCGGGTTGAAAAGCACTCATGGTCTTGCTCCTTGCGTGGTGTTGGGTTGCTTCAGATGAAATCGATGGCCTTGAGGTAATCAGCACCGCGGCGCAGCAGGGCCGGGGACTTTTCCGGGTAACGGGTGCCCATCTGCCTCACGCCGGACCGGGCGTTGTCATGGCGGATCAGGGAGATGTCGCCGATGTCCTCTTCGAAGCCGTTGAGGTAGAAACCCAGCACGCCGAACAGCGCGTTGTCGGTATCGACCCGCGCCAGCTGCTGTTGCCAGTCCGCGACACTGACCAGCGCGAATTCCCGGCCACTGTCGCGGAACGACGCCACATAGGCGTCCCAGCTCAAGGGTTCGGGGTTGTGCAGGTTGAACACGGCCTGGTTGGGTTGGTAACGGCTGGCGTGGAAGGCGATGAAACGGGCCAGGAAGTCCACCGGCATCAGGTCGAAATTGAGCGACAGATCCGGCACCTGGCCGAGCTGGATCGATCCCTTGAGCATCAGCATCAAGCGGTTCTTGTGGGGCTGGCAGACCCCGGTCTGGCTGTTGAAGCTGATGTTGCCGGGACGGAACAGATTGACCCGGACGCCAAGGTCCCGGGCCCGTTGCAGAATCCGCTCGCCGACCCATTTGGACAGGTTGTAGCCATTCTTGATGTAGATCGGCGGTGTCCTTGCTGCTGGCTGCTCCAGCACCTGCCCATTAGCGTCCAGGGTGCTGGAGGCCGACAGCGTCGAGACGAAGTTGAAGATTTTCTTGCTGCGCCCTTCGCACAGCCGCAGGCATTCGAAGATGGGCTCGACGTTGTCCCGCGCCAGGGACTCGTAGTCGAGCACGTGATTGACATGGGCGGCGTTGTGCACCAACGCGCCGAACGTGCTGTCGATCCGCTGGTAGGTGTCGTCCGGCAAGCCCAGTTGTGGCTGGGTGATGTCGGCGGCGTAGACGCTGACACGGCTCAGGTCCAGATGCTCCAGGCGATTTTCCCGCAGGGCCTGGGCGAACCGCTGGGCCGCGCTTTGCCCGCCGGATTCACGCACCAGGCACGCCACTTCCGTGGCCCCCCACGCCAGCAACGCTTCGACGATATGCACGCCGAGAAAACTGTTGGCGCCGGTCACGACCACTTTATGCACATCACCGCTCTGGCTGATGGGCAGTGGAGCGAGGTTGAGTTCGGCTTCGGCGTCGATGAAAGCCTGGGGGCTCAGCGAGGGTGCATCGCTCTGGTCGGGGGCATCGAGCAACTTCGCCAAGGTGATCAGCGTCGGTGCTTCAATGAAGCGGTTGATCGACAGGCTGCGACCGAACGTCTGCCTGAGACTCAACAGCAGCTGCGAAAGCAGGATCGAATGCCCGCCAAGGTTGAAAAAACTCTCGTCGGTGGCGATGTCCTCGGCTGGCAACTGCAGCAGCTCGGCCCATAGCTGTCGGAGCTGGGTTTGCAATGCATTTTGTGGCTGGCGCCCTTGAGCTCCTGCCTGGACCGATCCCGCCGACGCCAGCAATGCCCGGCGATCGACCTTGCCGTTGCTGGTGTAAGGCAGGCTGGGCAGCTCTACATAGGCCGCCGGGTGCATGTAGCTCGGCAGCGAATCCTGCACATGCTGGCGCAAGGCGTTGAGGGCCGCGCCGGGTCGATCGTCCACGGGGTTCGCCAGGAACGCCAGGATCCGCCGGCGCTCGTCGACCCCCACCGCCACCTGGCGAAACACTTGGCTGTCGCGCAGGCAATGCTCGATCTCCTCGGGCTCGACCCGAAAGCCGCGGATCTTGACCTGGTTGTCGCGGCGGCCGCACAGCTCGATCCCGTCGTCGGTCCACTGGCCGATATCCCCCGTGCGATAGACCCGCAGCGCTTGCTCGTTGGGCAGCGTCAGGTCGAGATAACGGCTGCTGGTCAGCACTGGATCGTTCAGGTACCCCAGGCCGACTCCAGGCCCTGCGATGTACAGCTCGCCGGGTGTGCCCTGGGGCACCGGTTGCAAATGTTCGTCGAGGATGAGCACGCGGGCATTGCCGATGGGTATACCGAGGTTGCGGTTGTTATCGCCCACGGCGAATTGCCGCGTGGTGGCCAATACCGTGGTTTCCGTCGGGCCGTAGATATTGTGAAACCGGCACTGCGGCGCCAGTCGCTCGATCACGTACGGCTCGCAGACGTCCCCGCCAGTGATCAGGTGCACCAGCCCCAATGACGCCTCCAGCGGCATGACGCTCAACAGCGCGGGCGGCAGGAAGGCATGGCTGACGCGCTGTTCACGCATCAACGACTCCAGTCGCTGCGGGTCGCGGCGCTGATCCTCGCTGGGCACCACCAGCACTCCGCCTTGGATGAAGGTCGGCAAGATGTCCAGCAACGATGCGTCGAAGTTGATGGTGGAAAACTGCAACGCTCGGCTGTCGCGCCGCAGCTCGACATGATCTGCGTACCAGGCGCAGAAATGGCTGAGGTTGCGGTGGCTGAGCAGGACCCCCTTGGGCTGGCCGGTGGTGCCGGAGGTGTAGATCGCCACGGCTGGTTCGTCGGCATTCACCACGCGGCGAATCGTCGAGGCCGGGAAGCCAGGCTTGGACGAAGATAGCCGATGGACATTCAGCATCGGCGTCGGGCTATCGCCCAGGTCGCTGTCGCCATCGTGCAACAAGAGATCGGCCTTGGCGTTGTCGAGGATGAACCGCCGGCGTTGCGCCGGGTGTTGCGGGTCCAGCGGCAGGTACACCGCCCCGCACCCCAGCACCGCAAGAATTGCAGCATACAGCTGCGCGGATTTGGGCAGGCACACGGCGATCACCCGTGGATGATCGGTTGCTCTTCCCAGGCTTGCCGTTATGGCCTCCTGCAACCGCAACACCCAATTGCGCAAGGTCCTGTAGTCGATGAGCTGACCCTCGACCCACAGGGCAGGCTGCGATGCGTCGTCGAGCATGCGCTGCTCGATGCTGTGCATGACAGGCATTTTTGCAGCCGCCAGCAGCCAAGGTACGGCGGGCCGGTTAAGGCAGTGTTTGAAGGCCAGCGGCTCCAACGCATCGAGCCCGTGCTCGGGTTGGTCGATGGGCTCGTGCGGGGCCGTCGGCCACTGATCGAAACCGTGCTCATCGCGTGACAGATGACTGACCAGCCGTGCGCCGTGCTCGACGATTGCCGTTATTGCCTGCTGGCGCAGCGACTGGCCGTTGCCGTCGCTCGGCGTGGTGATCACTTCGTGGACCAGCAGTCGCTGCGCTGCGTCACGGAAAAACACCACCGGCCGCGGCAATGCCTGGCCGGGCGCTTCCTGGAATGCCACGCGCAGCCGGAGCTCAACACCAGCCTCGATGGTCCCTGGCGCCGTACCATCGTCGATCAACAGGTCGATCGCGCGGTCGCCGGCCGGTGATTGTGGACCCACGACGGCGTGGCCGTGTCGTTCAAGTTCCCGGGCCAGTTCGGCCAGGGCCTGGCTGTGGCCAGACATTGCGATTTCGAGGCGTCTCATCGGAAGGTCCTCATGGGGTCAGGTAGTCGGCCAGGGCATCGCGCACGCAGGCTGACGCCAGCATCGAGCTGCCGCGGAAGAACCGCGTGATGTTGCCCACCAACGGGTGAAAACGGTTGATGGGATAAGCCAGCGCCCGGGCGTCTTCGCGCAGCGACTGGCGTGCCGATTCGTCGATCGGCAAGTGGTTGATCAGCTCGAAATCGAACGCCTGCTGCAGGTCGCTCGCCAGGTAATCGGCGATGAAACCGGGCATCAGCCGCGCAATCATCTCGCGGTCCTCTTCGGGCGCGGCGCGCCAGTAAATCTGTACCAGCCGCGTCCAGAAACCGGAGTGGCGTCCCTCATCCTGCAGGTGATCGGCCATGAGCCCCTTGATCGAGGCCTTGACCGAGTCGTCCCGGGCAAAGGCTGCCACTTCGTTGGTCACGGTGTTTTCGGCGATGGCGATGCAGACCAACTCCACGGCGCTGAGCAGATGCTCCGGTGTTCGCGCCAGCGTGGCCGGAATGGCACGGCTGAGCTCGATCTGCTGGGGCAACGGGATCGGTGCGATGCCGGTCATGTCGATGGTTTGCTGCATGAAGTCCATCGCCACCAGCGCGTGGTAGTCCTCGTCCACCACCACGGTCATCGCGTCATAGCGACAGGCGAACGGAAACTCGATGCCAAAGCGGTTCTTGGCGATGCGCCGGGCGGTGTGATCCACCAGCTCGGTCTCGAAAATCACCACGTCGTTGATGAACTTGTAGAGACTCTGCACCAGGACAAAATCACGCAATTGCGGGCAATGGGTCAGGAAGGTCTGGCTGTGCACCATGGGTTGGCGGCTCATGGGAAAGATCAGCTTGTCGTCATCCTCGACCCGGCGCCGTGGCCGGGTACGGATCGTCGCCCGGCTTTCCCAGGCGTCGGCGAATGATTGGTATTGAATGGCGTTCATGGCGTCACCTGCGCAACCGGCTGGGTCATGCTCAGGCGCAGGCCATCCCACAAGGCTGTGCGGCTGTGGACGGCAGCGAGGGCAGCGGCGAGGACCTCGCGCTCGCGCTGCGGGTCGCCATCGATCAGCCGCGCCAGCAATTTTTCCGCCGCCGGGCCGTGGTCTTCGGAGTCCACCTCGATATGGCGTTGCAGGTAATAACGAAACGTCGGTGCCTGATCCAGGCCGATACCCCAGGCGTCCAGCATCCGCTGGAACATCTGCGGGATGACGCTTTCGCGCCCATGCACGAACGCGGCGGCCACGCTGTGGGCCGGGGCGTGCAGGGCGGTGTGCAGGGTCTGGCGCACGAAGCGCGCGGCGGCCGGTTCTACCTCGACGCTGTCCAGCGCGGTTTCGGGGCTGACGCCTTCTTGCTGCAGGGCGATGAATTGTTCAATCGCCTGGGTGTCCGCGCCTACCTCGCGCATGGCGTCCAGATACAGTTCGAAATGGCTGCAATAACCGGCACCAGGACGGTCGTCGGATTCTTCTCCCAGAACGATTTCGTTGATCAGACGCGCGGCATGGGGGTCGGCGGGTGGCAGCCACGGCAGTTGGATGCAGGTCAGTTCCCTTTGCAGCCGCTTGGTCAGGGACATGAAGTCCCACACGGCGAAAACGTGGCTTTCCATAAAACGGCGCAACAGGTCGATTGATGTTATTTCGGAAAAAACCGGGTGTTCACCAAGTTCGTGTTTTTTCAGAGATAGTTGTTCTTTGGTTGGCTGCATTGGAACGTCCTCATCAATATTGTTTGTCCGGAAAGTTGCTCGCCTGTTTTTGTCGGGGCGAGCGAGTGCGCGAACCGGAATCCATGTTCACTTGGAACTTTTAACTGATACCTGCTTGTGGCTGTGTGGCTTGCTACAGGCGCATCTCATGGTGCCTGTGGGCGTCGAAAGCAACTCGACGAGTAAAAAATTAGTACAAGTTTCAAACGCTTCGCAAGTTATTTTTTTAATATTTAAAGTGGCGTTTTTATTGGGCGCGAAGAGGGTGGTTAAAACTTTGTTTATAAGTTTTATTGGCGCGAAGTTGCTCCTTCCGATTTATAGCGATCAGAATCGAATGGTTCGAGTGAATGCCTCACTCGGAGCACTTCAGGGACAAAGGAAAGTAAGAAGTTGATGTTTTATGGGCGGGAACCCGGTCGGACCTCCAGGTCATCCCCGCCAGTTGGGCGGCGCTCCTTGCGTGATGGCTTCGATTCGCCTGGCTATTGCCGGACGCTGACTTCTTCAGGTCTGTTTTCGAACCGATAAACGCAAGAGTGAGCCCAAATCGACGGCAGTTCCATTGAACTGATGCAGCGACGCATCGCGGCCACGGTCAAGCCGCGCTCTGCTGGCAATCTCGGGTGTAGGAAGGATGTGTAAGAAAGTGCTACGCCGGCCAGGTGGCCGGCGCTGGGGATGGGGCTGCGGTCCGGCTATTGCTTCAGGTACAGGCGCATGGTGGCCGAGGCTTTCTCGAGGTGCTCTTCAAGCAGATGAACCGCTTGGTCGATGTCTTTGGCTACCGCCGCGGCGAGTATCGCGCGATGGTCACACTGGGTGAGCTCACCCAAACCCATGGTCGAAAGGTGAAAGCGCAGGAAACGTTCTTCTTCATTGAGCTCATGTTCGATCAGGTCCAACAGCTTGGCGTTGGGCGCCTTATGGTAAAGCGACATGTGGAATAGACGGTTGAGCTTGGCGATCTGCGCATAATCAACTTGGCCTTCCAATTGCTCGATGTATTCGGCGGCCATGGCCAGGTCATTGTCGTCTAGCAGGGGAATGGACAAGCGCAGGGCGAAGGCTTCGAGGACCGACCGCAAGGCGTAGGTTTCGACTGCATTGCTGGTAATCAGCGGGGCTACCACCGCGCCCTTGTGCTGGACCACGTTGAGCAATGACTGCGCTTCGAGCTGGCGCAACGCTTCGCGTACCGGCATGCGGCTGACACCGAACAGGTCTGCCAATTCCTGCTGGCGCAACGCTGTGCCGCTTGGCAGTCGCCCGTCGAGAATGGCTTCGCGCAAAGCGCTTTCAATGATTGCGCGGGCCTGGGCAGCGGGGATGGGCCCGTTGACCTGAATAGTGCTGAGTGGTTTGGGCTTCTGTGTCACGACAACACCTGACTGTAGTCACAATGATTGGATCCAAGGCAACATTAGTTACAGAATGCCAAGCCGTCAAAATCTCGCGGCCTCGGTTCCTGAACTAAAGTTTAGACTGCTTGCGGTGATTGCAACCTGCCATTGTTTTTTGCCGGTCCAGGCTGCACCATCCAACGAATTTTTCCAACGGCCCTTTTCGGACGTATTTCCCTTGGCTGCACCTTCCCCGGTCCTCAGGTCCTTGCGCTGGCTGTGTTCGGCATTTTTGCTGGCAGGCCTGATGCTGGGCGGCCTGCGAGCCGACTGGGACTTTGCGCAGATAAGCCGGCGGGCGCAAGCGTTATATGGACCGCTGGGCGACGGGCAGCAGCGGATCGACGCGTGGCAGCAGTTGCTGGCAACCCAGAAGCAGATTCCTGAGCTTGCACAGCTCAAGGTGGTGAACCTGTTCTTCAACAAACAGGTGCGCTACGTGGAAGACCTCGATTTGTGGCATGAGACCGATTATTGGGAAACCCCGATCCAGGCCCTGTGGAAGGGCGCGGGCGATTGCGAGGACTACGCCATCGCCAAGTATTTCAGCCTGCGCCATCTAGGGGTTTCCAGTGACAAGCTGCGCATCACCTACGTCAAGGCGTTGCGGCAGAACCGCGCGCACATGGTGCTGACGTATTACGCCACCCCCGATGCCATGCCGCTGGTACTCGATAGCCTGATCGACGGCATCCAGCCGGCCAGCCAGCGAACCGACTTGCTGCCGGTCTACTCTTTCAATGCCGAAGGGCTGTGGCTGTCAGGCAAGGGCAACAAGAAAGTGGGCGACACCAAGCGCCTGTCCCGGTGGCAGGATGTGTTGAAGAAAATGCAGGCCGAAGGTTTCCCGGTCGAGACGACTAACTAGGAGCACGCGCTCAGATGTCTTTGTTCAAACAGCTGTTGATCGCTATCTGTCTGTTCCTGGTGGTTGCCTTCAGCGGCAGCTTCATGGTCAGCCTGGAGAGTTCGCGGACCCAGTACGTCAATCAGCTGCGTTCCCATGCCCAGGACGCGGCCACGGCGCTGGCGCTGTCGTTGACGCCGAACATCGACGACCCGGCGATGGTCGAGCTGATGGTCAGTTCGATCTTCGACAGCGGCTACTACGCCAGCATCCGCGTGGTCGACGTGACAAACGACAAGACCCTGGCCGAGCGCACCGGCACCCCGGATGCCGGCAATGTACCGCAGTGGTTTATCAAGCTCATCGGCCTTGAGCCGGCCGGCGGCGATGCGATTGTCAGCCGCGGTTGGGAACAGGCGGCGCGGGTCGAAGTGGTCAGCCACCCGATGTTCGCCCTCGCCAAGCTGTGGCAGAGCGCGCTGGGCAGTCTGGGCTGGTTGTTGCTGTGCGGCGCCGTGAGCGCGGTGCTGGGAGCCTTGCTGCTGCGTCGCCAGCTCAAGCCGCTGGACTACATGGTTCACCAGTCCCACGCCATCGCCCGACGTGAGTTTTTGAGCCTGCCGGAGCTGCCGCGCACACCTGAATTGCGGCGTGTGGTCCAGGCGATGAACCAGATGGTCGAGAAGCTCAAGGCGCTGTTCCAGGAACAGGCCGAGCGCAGTGAAAAACTGCGGGTGGAGTCCTATCAGGACAACCTCACGGGGCTGGCCAATCGACGGTATTTCGAGATGCAGTTGCATGCGCGGGTGAGCAACCCGGAACAGGCCAGTTCCGGTTATCTGTTGTTGTTGCGGGTCAAGGACCTCGCCGGTCTGAACCAGCGGCTGGGCGGGCAGCGCACCGATCAGTTGCTCAAAGCCGTGGGCGAGCAGTTGTCGCGTGAGTGCGCTCGCTACCCGGAAACCCATAATCTGGTGACGCGGATACGCGGTGGGGAGTTCGCGGTGCTGGCACCCGGGCTGGTGCGCGAGGAGGCGCTGCAGCTGGCGCAGAATCTGGAAGGCGCGCTGGCGAGTTTGCACGCCACCGGCGCGACCGACGTGGCATCGGTGGCGTCCATCGGGCTCGCTCCGTTCGTTCATGGCGACTCGCCGCAGGCAGTGCTCCAGCTTGGCGACCAGGCACTGGCCCAGGCCGAAAGCCAGGGCGAACCCGGCTGGGCCTGCCTGGAGCATAGCGCGTCCGCCAGCGTGGGCGATGATCACCACGCCTGGCACCAACTGCTCGATCAGGCCTTGGGCAATCAACGCTTCGAACTGTACTTCCAGCCGGTGGTAGCGGCTCAGGACACCCAGGTCGTGCTGCACTACAAAGTGCTGTCGCGGCTGCTTGACGACCAAGGCCAGACCATCCCCGCCGGACGCTTCCTGCCTTGGCTGGAGCGCTTCGGCTGGACCGCGCGCCTGGACCGCTTGATGCTCGAACAGGTGCTCAAGCAGATGGCCGGGCACGAACAATCCCTGGCGCTCAACCTGTCTTCCGCGACCCTGGCCGATCCTCAGGCGTTGAACAAGGTCTTTGAAATCCTGCGGGCTCACTCCAGCCTTGGGCCGCGCCTGACCTTGGAGATTGGTGAAGAGCAACTGCCCGAGCAAGCGGTGTTGGAGCAGTTGACCCGGCAGTTGCGCGAGCTTGGTTTTTCCTTGAGCCTGCAGCGCTTTGGTGGGCGGTTCAGCATGATTGGCAACCTGTCGCGGCTGGGGTTGGCCTATCTGAAGATTGACGGTAGCTACATTCGTGCGATCGACCAGGAAAGTGACAAGCGTTTGTTCATCGAGGCCATCCAGCGTGCTGCTCACAGTATCGACCTGCCGTTGATTGCTGAGCGGGTGGAGACGGAAGGGGAGTTGGCGGTGATTCGTGAGATGGGGTTGTTTGGGGTTCAGGGGCAGTTGGTGGGTGAGCCTAAGCGTTGGGGGTGAGGATTGCTTGGTGAGGCGGGATATGCCCTTGTGAATGCGTACATATCCATTTCTTCGGTAACGGCTACTTAGGGTTCCGCCCTTACGGCGGCTTACTTTTTTTCAGACGCCAAAAAAAGTAAGCAAAAAAGGCTTGGCCCCACCACTCGGTGCCTCGCCTAGGCTCGGCATGCCCTCACTCCGGCATTGCTCCGTGGGCCCGCCGCGAAGGGCCATCCATGGCCCAACGCGGCTATCCCGGCATCCATGCCGGGATACCCACTACGCAATGCCTGCGTTCGGCCATCGTGGTTAACGGGGCCTGGCAGATCAAAAGCAAAAGCAAAAGCAAAGCAAAGCAAAGCAAAGCAAAGCAAAGCAAAGCAAAGCAAAGCAAAGCAAAGCGAAAGCGAGGCGGCGGTATGGCCGACCTGGGTCTCCTGGTCGTACTCCAATTGTGGGAGCGAGCCTGCTCGCGAAGGCGGAGGGTCAGTTTCCGCTGATGTTGAATGTGCTGGCGTCATCGCGAGCAAGCTCGCTCCCACAGGTTTTTGGGTTGTGTGTAAGGTTGTGAACACCTGCAAACCCATGTGGGAACGAGCCTGATCGCGATAGCGGAGGTTCATCTAAATAAGTGCCGAGATGCTCCTGCTCCTGCTCCTGCTCCTGCTCCTGCTCCTGCTTTGGATCTTGATCTTGATCTTGATCTTGATCTGGAAGGCCCCGTTAACCACGATGGCCGAACGCAGGCCTTGCGCAGTGGGTACCTCGGCATGGATGCCGAGGTAGCCGCGCTGGGCCATGGATGGCCCTTCGCGGCGGCCCACGGAGCAATGCCGGAGTGAGGGCACACCGAGCCTAGGCGAGGTGCCGAGTGGTGGGGCGGAGCGTTTTTGGTTACTTTTTTGGCGTCTGAAAAAAGTAACCCGCTGTAAGAGCGGAACCGCCAGCAGCCGTTACCGCAGCAACGGATATGCCCCCTCAATTAACGTCCTAGGAGATTTCCTTCGAGTTGAAGCGAACTCGGTGAATTTGTCCGGCGGCTGTCTCGTGGCTAGTCTGAGTTTGTCATCGAAAAAACGGTGACACTGGCGGCAAGCCGGTTAAAAGACGACGCGCAAGCGCTTTATGGCGGTTGTGGGTCGCGCCGGAGGAGCGGGCGATGGATCGGCTGAAGTGCAAGAGCCAGCCTGACAGCCTCGTAATAAACCGAAGACCGCTATCGCGAGCAGGCTCGCTCCCACACTGGATCTGTGTCGAGCCGGAATATAAAGGGTCAACACTGATCTACCGTGGGAGCGAGCCTGCTCGCGATAGCGTCAGCCCAGACACCAAAAAATTCGTGGCGAGGGAGCTTGCTCCCGCTCGGCTGCGCAGCAGTCGTAAAACCTGCCAACACGGTTTCGCATATAGACGGGCTGGGGCATGCTTCGCAGGCCAGCGGGAGCAAGCGCCCTCGCCACAGGTTCGGTGTGCTGCAGGCAATGGCGCCAGCCTTGGTGGCAGGCTAGATCAACCCCTTCTCATCGTCATCGATCAACCGACTCAACCCACCCAGCGCTTCACGGGCCTGGTTGCGGTCCATCAGCTTGGCCTGGGCAGCTGGTGGCAGGTCGGTGACGCGGATGACGCCTTTGCTGGTCAGCACCTGGATCAAGTCATCGAGTACCCGGATCATCTCCAGGTCGCTTTGCTTGAGTTGCTTGAGGCTGTTTTCTACCGCCTGGTTGGCGAACCAGTCCTGGATCTCATGGTTGTCGGCCGGCAAGGTCTCGGTGGCCTCGGCGTAAGCGGTGGCTTCCACGCGCACCAGCAGGCCTTGTGCATCGCGTTGCACATAAAACATCGGGCATCCCTCATGTATGAAGCGGCGTCATGCTGGGCAGCATAGGCCAACTGGGGGGAGTATGAACACTTATCCCATGGCGAGGGAGCCAGCTCCCTCGCCACAGGATGTGTGTCAGCCTCAGCTGTTGTTGTGATCGATCTTGATGGTCGGATCACTGCCGGCGATCAGCGAGTTCAGGTTGATGTTCGACCAGTTGTTGCCTTCCAGCTTGATCGTCACGTCTGGCGTCGCCGCCGCACCGTTGGCCGCGTTGAACTGGCCGGTGGTGCTGACTTGCAAGGAGGACACGCCATCGACCGTGCTGATTTTCAGGAAGTGGTCGATGGTGCTGCCGGTTTCGCCCTGCAACAGGTCCCGCAGGTCGATCCGGTCACCGTCGCCGGCCTTGAAGTCCTTGATCACGTCATTGCCGGTGTCGCCGGCTTTCCAGACAAACGTGTCGCCGCCCAGGCCACCGATCAGGGTGTCGTTGCCCGTGCCGCCAATCAGGGTATCGGCACCGCTGCCGCCGAGCAGGATGTCATTGCCCTTACCACCGTCCAGCAAGTCCTTGCCGCCCTGACCGAAGATGATGTCGTTGCCGGCACCGCCCAGCAGGGTGTCGTTGCCGTCATGTGCGCCGGACACATCGAACGCGGTGTAGTGTTCGGTGATGTACTGGTGCACGTTGCTGGTGGTGACCTTGCTGACGTCCGCGCCGCTTTGTTGGGCGACAAACGATTGGATGGCCTGGTAACCCTCGCCGGCGATGCCGTTGAAACTCACCAGGTCGCCGAACAGGATGTCGTTGCCGTCCGCGCCGTTGACCGTATCGGCTCCCGGCATCGTCGCTTCGGTGTGGCCGATGATCGAGTTGGCCAGGTCCTTGGGGTCGATGTTGGTTTGCGGCTTGCCGTCCGAGTCGTAGGGCTTGAGGTCGTTCAGCGTCACGCTGTTGTTCAGGCCGATGGCTTCAACGTTGCTCAAGCCTTTGAGCAGGGTGAAGCTGGCCGTTGAGCTGACTGCTGCCGAGGCGTCGCCCCACCAGCCGCCGTCCAGTTTGGAGAACTCGAACGTGCCGTTGCCCTCGGCATGCACCGTGCCGACGTAGTCTTCATTCCAATTCTTGCCGTTCTTGATCGACAGGAACATGTCCCCATTTTCGTCGATGATGAATTTGTGTGTGCTGTCGATCGTCTGGGTGTAGTACTTGCCAACGGTGTAGTTGGCCGCGCTCAGGACGTCGTCGAGCTTGACGGTGCCGTACAACACTGGGTTCGTCTCTTCGCCGGACTGGTAGCGCGTTGGCTCACCGTCGGTGATGAAGTACGTCAGGTTCTTCGCACCGGTATTACTCAGGGCTTGGGTGCTGTTGAAGAAGTTTGCGGTGGTCTTGAACACATCTTCATAGTTGGTATTGCCGCCGGACACCATCGAGTCGAGTACGCTCTTGAGCAGTGTCAGCGCGTTCGGGTCGTTGAGGTTGACCGCAACGTTTTTGTTGACCTGATTATCGAAGTCCGCCAGGAAAATATTTACCGTCCCGGAGTTGCTGCCCATGCTCTGCTTGAGCGTGTTGAACACCTGGGTCAGCGAGTTCTTCGCGGCGGTAACGGAAGACGAGCTCATGCTGCCGGAGCTGTCGACCATGAACGCGATGTTGTAGTTGACGCCCGGCACCACGGTCAGGCCGCCGATGTCGGCGACCACGATGTCGTTGCCGTCGGTGCCGGTGACGTTGTCACTGCCGGAAGTGGCTGTCGCAGCGTTGTAGACCGCCGGATGCACCGTCACCGGGATTTGTGCCGTGGTCGTCGCCGACCCGCCGAGGGTTTCGGTGGAGGTCGACGTCACTGTCAGGTTGATCTGGCCGTTGAAATAGGTCGGCGGCGTCAGGTTGAGGCTGCCAAGGTTCCAGCCGGTAACCGAGGCTTCGCCGTTGGCTCCCACGGTTGCGGTGTGACCCGCGCCGTCACTCAGGACGCTGCCTTCAGGCATGCCGCCGATCTTCACGCTCAAGCTTTCGGAACCGTCGGTGTCGGTCAGGGCGGTGGTGATCTTCGACAGGTTCACGCTGCCGCCTTCGGCGCCTTCGTTGAGCTTGAAGCCGTCGTAGTAGCCTTCGCCATTGGTGCCGTGCAGGTCGGAAACGGACACGCCAGCGTTCGTCAGGTCGGCGACGCCGGTATAGAGCGGTATGCCGGCGCTGCTCAGGTCCACGGGCGTGCTGCCGTTGACCGACAGGTTCACGTCATAGCTGCCCGGGCCGGTCTGGTTGTGGTGGTAGATGTCCAGGGTGTAGTAGCCGCTGGTGGTCGGGGTGAACGAACCATTGAGCTTGCCACCGGCGCCCCAGGTAATGCCCGCCACGTCCTTGCCACCAATGGTCACCAGCAGGCTGTCATCGCCGGTGCCGCTGAAGGTATAGATCTTGCCGGCTTCCAGGAAAATCAGCCCCGAGGTCTTCGACGCGGTGCCCGGATTGACGTTGCCGTCGTTCTGCACGTTGCTCACGTTGGTGCTGCTGTTCGGCGTGCCGGCGGCATCGATCACTGACTTGAGCGTGCCCGACGGCGCGCCGTTGCCATCGGTGCCCAGGCCCGACAGCCCGGTCCAGACTTCCTTGATCAGGCCGGTGGAGGTCACGTTGTTGCCGGCTACGTTGAGGGTCGGCGCGTCGGCGGTTGGCGTGATGTCGATCTTCACGGTGCCGGTGTTGCCCAGGGCCTGGCCGTCGGTTGGCTGGAATTTGATCTGCGCGTAGTCAGCCTGCTTGTTGCCCACGCCGCTGCCGCCATAACCATTGGCACCGGATTCGTTGGCATCCGGGGTGAAGCGCAACTTGCCGGCGTCGATGTCGGCCTTGGTGAAGGTCTGGTTGTTGGCAACGTTCTTCCAGGTCGCGCCATCTAGGTACTGCAACTTGCCATCGCCTGGCAACCCGGTGATTTTCACGCCCTGGCTGGCGGCGGAGCTGTCCACGTCGCTGACGCCGAAGGTCGACCAGCCGAGGACCAGCGAAGTGTCCTCGGTACCGGTCACCGAACCACCGGCGGCCACCGGTGCATCGTTGACGCCGACCACGTTTACCGTGGTAGTGGCGGTGTTGGAGTAGCTTGCGCCGTCGGTCACCGTCACGGTGATGACGCGCGGTACGCTGCTCGGGTCTTCGCTGTTGTTGATGAAGCTGATGTTCTTGATCTGCTGCATATAATCGGCCAGCGTCGCATTGCCCGTCAGCGTCAGGACGACCTTGCCGTCGGTGCTGTTGGCGTTGATGCTGATGCCGTTGACGCTATTGCCCAGGTTCAGATGATCGCCAGGCTGACGGTTGGTCAGCACAATGGTGGCGCCGGTCAGCATGGTGCTGTCCGGATCGGTGATCTTCAGGTCGGTATCGCCAATCGACACGCCTGGGCCGGTGGTGCCTTCGGTGAAGGTCACCTGGTAATCGGCACCGGTCTTGCCACTGGAGTTGTTGGCATCCAGGTCGAGCACCGGCGCCGCATCGTTGTCGATGATCGAGGTGCTGACACTGCCGTTGGTCCCGCTGACCGCCAGATGCTCGAAGTTACCGCCGGTGGCGGAGTCGATCTTGACCACGAAGTTTTCCGTGCCTTCGGTGATCTTGTCGTCCAGGGTTGCCACGTTGAAGTTGGCGCTGGTGGCATTGGCCGGGATCTTCACGGTGTAAACGCCCGTGAAGTCCGAGCCGTCGGCGGCAGTGCCGCTGTAGACGATCTTCACCGTCACCTCGGTTTGCGCCGGGTTCGTCAGGCTGACGGTATAGGTAGCCGCCTGGCCTTCGGTGACCGATGAGCTGCCGGTGATGCTGACAGTGGTGTTGTCGACGGTGTCGCCTACAGCAGTCGATGCGCCAGTCTTATCAACGACGATGGCTTCCAGATTGCCACCGGATGCAGATTTGATCGACTCGGTAATGGACGGCGCACCGGTATAGACATCGTTACCGACCGCGACATTGAGCACGCCAGAGCTTGCGCCGGCTGCGATGGTGATTGTCTTACCGCTTTCGAGCGTGACCGTTACAGGACCATTTTGCGCGGTAACGGGCTTGCCATCGGCACCGGTCAGGGTAGCGGTGTAAGTGATCGTGCCGTTTTCGTTCACGGTTGGGTTAGCGGTCAGCGTCACGGTGGTGGTGTCGTTGACGTCGCTGACCACGGTGCTGACTGGCGTGGTGTTAGGCGCAATGGCTTCCAGGTTGCCGCCGGATGCCGAGGCAATCGATTCAGTAACCGTCGTTGGGCCTTGGTAGACGTCGTTGCCCACTGCCACATCCAACACACCCGAGCTTGCGCCGGCTGCGATGGTGATGGTTTTACCACTGTCCAAGGTCACGGTAACCGGACCATTTTGCGCAGTGACCGGCTTGCCATCGGCACCCGTCAGCGTGGCGGTATAAGTGATCGTGCCGTTTTCGTTCACGGTCGGGTTAGCGGTCAACGTCACAGCGGTCGTGTCGTTGACGTCGCTGACGATAGTGCTGACCGGAGCGGTGTTAGGTGCGATGGCTTCCAGGTTGCCGCCGGATGCCGAGGCAATCGATTCAGTAACCGTCGTTGGACCTTGGTAGACGTCGTTGCCCACTGCCACATCCAATACGCCCGAGCTTGCGCCCGCTGCGATGGTGATCATCTTACCGCTTTCGAGCGTGACCGTTACAGGACCGTTCTGGGCAGTGACGGGTTTGCCATCGGCACCCGTCAGCGTGGCGGTATAAGTGATCGTGCCGTTTTCGTTCACGGTCGGATTCGCGGTCAGCGTCACGGTGGTCGTGTCGTTGACGTCGCTGACCACAGTGCTGACTGGCGTGGTGTTCGGTGCGATGGCTTCGAGGTTGCCGCCGGATGCCGAGGCAATCGATTCAGTAACCGTCGTAGGGCCTTGATAAACGTCGTTGCCGACCGCCACATCCAACACACCCGAGCTTGCACCGGCTGCGATGGTGATGGTCTTGCCGCTTTCGAGCGTGACCGTTACAGGACCATTTTGCGCGGTAACGGGCTTGCCATCGGCACCGGTCAAGGTCGCGGTGTAGGTGATCGTGCCGTTTTCGTTCACGGTTGGGTTGGCGGTCAGCGTCACGGTAGTGGTGTCGTTGACATCGCTGACGATAGTGCTGACCGGAGCGGTGTTCGGTGCGATGGCTTCGAGGTTGCCACCGGATGCCGAGGCAATCGATTCGGTAACCGTCGTTGGACCTTGGTAGACGTCGTTGCCAACCGCTACATCCAACACACCCGAGCTTGCACCGGCTGCGATGGTGATGGTTTTACCACTGTCCAAGGTCACGGTAACCGGACCATTCTGCGCAGTGACCGGCTTTCCATCGGCACCGGTCAGGGTAGCGGTGTAGGTGATCGTGCCGTTTTCGTTCACGGTCGGGTTAGCGGTCAGCGTCACGGTGGTCGTGTCGTTAACGTCGCTGACCACGGTGCTGACTGGCGTCGTGTTCGGCGCGATGGCTTCGAGGTTGCCACCTGTTGCATCTTTGATCGACTCGGTGACAGTGGTAGGGCCCTGGTACACGTCGTTGCCGACCGCTACATCCAATACGCCCGAGCTTGCGCCCGCTGCGATGGTGATCGTCTTACCGCTTTCGAGCGTGACCGTTACAGGACCATTTTGCGCGGTAACGGGCTTGCCATCGGCACCCGTCAGCGTGGCGGTATAAGTGATCGTGCCGTTTTCGTTCACGGTCGGATTCGCGGTCAGCGTCACGGTAGTGGTGTCGTTGACATCGCTGACCACAGTGCTCACTGGCGTCGTGTTAGGCGCGATGGCTTCGAGGTTGCCACCGGTTGCATCTTTGATCGACTCGGTGACAGTGGTAGGGCCTTGGTAGACGTCGTTGCTAACCGCTACATCCAACACACCCGAGCTTGCACCGGCTGCGATGGTGATGGTTTTACCGCTGTCCAAGGTCACGGTAACTGGACCATTCTGGGCAGTGACCGGTTTGCCATCGGCACCGGTCAGCGTGGCGGTGTAAGTGATCGTGCCGTTTTCGTTCACGGTCGGATTCGCGGTCAGCGTCACGGTGGTCGTGTCGTTGACGTCGCTGACCACAGTGCTGACTGGCGTGGTGTTCGGTGCGATGGCTTCGAGGTTGCCGCCGGATGCCGAGGCAATCGATTCAGTAACCGTCGTAGGGCCTTGGTAGACGTCGTTGCCTACCGCCACATCCAACACACCCGAGCTTGCACCGGCTGCGATGGTGATGGTTTTACCACTGTCCAAGGTCACGGTAACTGGACCATTCTGGGCAGTGACCGGTTTGCCATCGGCACCGGTCAGCGTGGCGGTGTAAGTGATCGTGCCGTTTTCGTTCACGGTCGGATTTGCGGTCAGCGTCACAGTGGTCGTGTCGTTAACGTCGCTGACCACAGTGCTGACTGGCGTAGTGTTAGGTGCGATGGCTTCCAGGTTGCCGCCGGATGCGTCTTTGATCGACTCGGTGACGGTGGTTGGACCTTGGTAGACGTCGTTGCCGACCGCTACATCCAACACACCCGAGCTTGCGCCGGCTGCGATGGTGATTGTCTTACCACTGTCCAAGGTCACGGTAACCGGACCATTTTGCGCAGTGACCGGCTTGCCATCGGCACCGGTCAGGGTGGCGGTGTAAGTGATCGTGCCGTTTTCATTCACGGTCGGGTTAGCGGTCAGCGTCACGGTGGTCGTGTCGTTAACGTCGCTGACCACGGTGCTGACTGGCGTCGTGTTCGGCGCGATGGCTTCGAGGTTGCCGCCGGATGCGTCTTTGATCGACTCGGTGACGGTGGTTGGACCTTGGTAGACGTCGTTGCCGACCGCCACATCCAACACGCCTGAGCTTGCACCGGCTGCGATGGTGATGGTCTTGCCGCTTTCGAGCGTGACCGTTACAGGACCATTTTGCGCGGTAACGGGCTTGCCATCGGCACCGGTCAGGGTAGCGGTGTAGGTGATCGTGCCGTTTTCGTTCACGGTCGGGTTAGCGGTCAGCGTCACGGTGGTCGTGTCGTTAACGTCGCTGACCACGGTGCTCACTGGAGTCGTGTTCGGCGCGATGGCTTCGAGATTGCCGCCGGATGCGTCTTTGATCGACTCGGTGACAGTGGTAGGGCCTTGGTACACGTCGTTGCCGACCGCTACATCCAACACACCCGAGCTCGCGCCGGCTGCGATGGTGATGGTCTTACCGCTGTCCAGGGTCACGGTAACCGGACCATTTTGCGCGGTAACGGGCTTGCCATCGGCACCGGTCAAGGTGGCGGTATAAGTGATCGTGCCGTTTTCGTTCACGGTCGGATTCGCGGTCAGCGTCACGGTGGTCGTGTCGTTGACGTCGCTGACGATAGTGCTGACCGGAGCGGTGTTCGGCGCGATGGCTTCGAGGTTGCCACCGGATGCCGAGGCAATCGATTCAGTAACCGTCGTAGGGCCTTGGTACACGTCGTTGCCAACCGCTACATCCAACACACCCGAGCTTGCGCCCGCTGCGATGGTGATGGTTTTACCGCTTTCCAGCGTCACGGTAACCGGACCGTTCTGAGCAGTGACGGGTTTGCCATCGGCACCCGTCAGCGTGGCGGTGTAAGTGATCGTGCCGTTTTCGTTCACGGTCGGATTCGCGGTCAGCGTCACGGTGGTCGTGTCGTTGACGTCGCTGACCACAGTGCTGACTGGCGTGGTGTTCGGTGCGATGGCTTCGAGGTTGCCACCGGATGCGTCTTTGATCGACTCGGTGACGGTGGTTGGACCTTGGTACACGTCGTTGCCGACCGCTACATCCAACACACCCGAGCTTGCGCCCGCTGCGATGGTGATGGTCTTACCGCTGTCCAAGGTCACGGTGACCGGACCGTTCTGCGCAGTGACCGGTTTGCCATCGGCACCGGTCAGGGTGGCGGTGTAGGTGATCGTGCCGTTTTCGTTCACGGTCGGGTTAGCCGTCAGCGTCACGGTAGTCGTGTCGTTGACGTCGCTGACCACAGTGCTGACTGGCGTCGTGTTAGGCGCGATGGCTTCGAGGTTGCCGCCGGATGCCGAGGCAATCGATTCAGTAACCGTCGTTGGACCTTGGTAGACGTCGTTGCCCACTGCCACATCCAACACACCCGAGCTTGCGCCCGCTGCGATGGTGATCGTCTTACCGCTTTCGAGCGTGACCGTTACAGGACCGTTCTGCGCAGTGACTGGCTTGCCATCGGCGCCGGTAAGGGTGGCGGTGTAGGTGATCGTGCCGTTTTCGTTCACGGTCGGGTTAGCGGTCAGCGTCACGGTGGTGGTGTCGTTGACATCGCTGACCACAGTGCTGACTGGCGTGGTGTTCGGTGCGATAGCTTCGAGGTTGCCACCGGATGCGTCTTTGATCGACTCGGTGACGGTGGTTGGACCTTGGTACACGTCGTTGCCGACCGCTACATCCAACACACCCGAGCTTGCGCCCGCTGCGATGGTGATGGTCTTACCGCTGTCCAAGGTCACGGTGACCGGACCGTTCTGCGCAGTGACCGGTTTGCCATCGGCACCGGTCAGGGTGGCGGTGTAGGTGATCGTGCCGTTTTCGTTCACGGTCGGGTTAGCCGTCAGCGTCACAGTGGTTGTGTCGTTGACATCGCTGACCACGGTGCTCACTGGCGTCGTGTTAGGCGCGATGGCTTCGAGGTTGCCGCCGGATGCGTCTTTGATCGACTCGGTGACGGTGGTTGGGCCTTGGTAGACGTCGTTGCCGACCGCCACGTCCAACACGCCCGAACTTGCACCGGCTGCGATGGTAATCGTCTTGCCGCTTTCGAGCGTGACCGTTACAGGACCATTCTGGGCAGTGACGGGCTTGCCATCGGCACCGGTTAGGGTGGCGGTGTAAGTGATCGTGCCGTTTTCGTTCACGGTTGGGTTCGCGGTCAACGTCACGGTCGTCGTGTCGTTAACATCGCTGACCACAGTACTGACTGGCGTGGTGTTCGGTGCGATGGCTTCGAGGTTGCCGCCGGATGCCGAGGCAATCGATTCAGTAACCGTCGTAGGGCCTTGATAAACGTCGTTGCCGACCGCCACATCCAACACACCCGAGCTTGCACCGGCTGCGATGGTGATGGTTTTACCGCTTTCCAGCGTCACGGTAACCGGACCGTTCTGAGCAGTGACGGGTTTGCCATCGGCACCCGTCAGCGTGGCGGTATAAGTGATCGTGCCGTTTTCGTTCACGGTTGGGTTAGCGGTCAGCGTCACAGTGGTGGTGTCGTTGACGTCGCTGACCACGGTGCTGACTGGCGTGGTGTTAGGCGCAATGGCTTCCAGGTTGCCGCCGGATGCCGAGGCAATCGATTCAGTAACCGTCGTAGGGCCTTGGTAGACGTCGTTGCCGACCGCTACATCCAAGACACCCGAGCTCGCTCCGGCTGCGATAGTGATGGTTTTACCACTGTCCAAGGTCACGGTAACCGGACCATTTTGCGCAGTGACCGGCTTGCCATCGGCACCCGTCAGCGTGGCGGTGTAGGTGATCGTGCCGTTTTCATTCACGGTTGGGTTGGCGGTCAGCGTCACGGTGGTCGTGTCGTTAACGTCGCTGACGATAGTGCTGACCGGAGCGGTGTTCGGCGCGATGGCTTCGAGGTTGCCGCCGGATGCCGAGGCAATCGATTCAGTAACCGTCGTTGGGCCTTGGTAGACGTCGTTGCCCACTGCCACATCCAATACGCCCGAGCTTGCGCCCGCTGCGATGGTGATCGTCTTACCGCTTTCGAGCGTGACCGTTACAGGACCATTTTGCGCGGTAACGGGCTTGCCATCGGCACCGGTCAGGGTCGCGGTATAAGTGATCGTGCCGTTTTCATTCACGGTCGGGTTAGCGGTCAGCGTCACGGTGGTCGTGTCGTTAACGTCGCTGACCACGGTGCTCACTGGAGTCGTGTTCGGCGCGATGGCTTCGAGATTGCCGCCGGATGCGTCTTTGATCGACTCGGTGACAGTGGTAGGGCCTTGGTACACGTCGTTGCCGACCGCTACATCCAACACACCCGAGCTCGCGCCGGCTGCGATGGTGATGGTCTTGCCGCTGTCCAAGGTCACGGTGACCGGACCGTTCTGCGCAGTGACGGGCTTGCCATCGGCGCCCGTCAAGGTGGCGGTGTAGGTGATCGTGCCGTTTTCATTCACGGTTGGGTTAGCGGTCAGCGTCACGGTAGTGGTGTCGTTGACATCGCTGACCACGGTGCTGACTGGCGTCGTGTTAGGCGCGATGGCTTCCAGGTTGCCGCCGGATGCGTCTTTGATCGACTCGGTGACGGTGGTTGGGCCTTGGTAGACGTCGTTGCCCACTGCCACATCCAACACACCCGAGCTCGCGCCGGCTGCAATAGTGATGGTTTTACCACTGTCCAAGGTCACGGTAACCGGACCATTCTGGGCAGTGATCGGCTTTCCATCGGCACCCGTCAAGGTAGCGGTGTAAGTGATCGTGCCGTTTTCATTCACGGTTGGGTTGGCGGTCAGCGTCACGGTGGTGGTGTCAAGCGAATCAGTGATCGTCGTGACCGCAGGCGCCGTATTCGGAACCAGGTTCTCGAAGTTACCCCCAGTTGCGCCAGTAATGGTGGTGCTGACAGTACTGCCATTGTTGTAGACATCGTTCGGCGGGGTATCGACAGCGACGGTGCCGGTGGTCTGGCCGGCGGCAATGGTGATGACCGAGCCGTTGCTCAAGGTCACGGTCACTGGCGTCTGGGCCGGATTGGTCAGCGTGGCGGTGTAAGTGATCTGACCGCCTTCGGTAACGGTGTCGCCTGCGCTCAGGGTGACGGTGGTGGTGTCGACGGTGTCGGTGATCTGGGTAACGGCGGGCGTGGTGGGTACGGTCACGGCGATGCCGCTGCCGCCGGTGGTGCCGGTGACAGTCACGCTGATCTGGCTTGGGTCGTTATAGACCGTGTCGTTCGGCGCGAGCGGCACATTGACGCTGCCGGTCAGTTGTCCGGCTGGAATGACGATGACTGCACCGTTGGACAAGGTCACGGTCAGGTTGGTCAGCGGCGCCTGGGTGACGGTCGCGGTGTAGACCAGCACGCCGCCGGCCTCGGTCAGGGTCGGCGTGGCGCTCAGCGTCATGGTCGCATTGAGCACGGCGTTGGCGGTCGTATCGGCAGTGGTGTCACCACCCAGGATGTTGTCATCGGTGGCGGCAGCCGCGGCGAGTCCTTCCGTGGGAAAACCGATTGTCGGATCGACGCTGCCAGCCGTGGCATCCAGTACGACGAAGCTGTGGCCACCACCGGCCGCACCGCCCGTGCCAGCAGCGGTTGGGCCGGCAGCGGTGGCTTCCAGGGCGGTCGTCGGGTCGACGCCCGCGGCGATGGCTTGTTGCAGTTCGTCTACCGAGGGCGCGGCTTGGGCGGCGGCCTGTTCCAGATCAGTGGAGGAGTCCGCAGCATTGGCGCTCCATTGGGTGTCCCGGCCCAGGTCCAGCGAGCGGCCATCGGCCAGCTCCAATGTGACGGCACCGGCAGGGCCGGTGTCCAACTGGTCGCCCACGTTAAGGCGGTCGCCTTCAATGAGTACGCGCCGAATACCCTCGGGGGATACGGCGAAAACCTGACCAACAATGCTTTTGACGACGGCAATAACACTGCTCATTGAAGACTCTCCGGGTACCACGTTCAGTAGACTTCCATGGACCCGACAGCCTCGTTGGCCGTAGCGGTCTGGACGTACATGCTCACTAAGGGATAATGTTTTGACGCTTTAAATTTGACGGTTTATTGGCGGCAACTGCGGAAGGTTTTTGTTGCTGCCAAACTATTGACCTTCTGCCGGCCATCCTAAACAATCGCTTCTGTAATGTCACATTGATATTTAAGCGGCGACCTGTTCTTTCAGTGCGTGTTCCAACCCCTGTTTTGAACTTTCCGACATACGGTCATTCCGGTTGCCATCATCCGATGCAGCGCCACGTTTCGCTGTGATTCAAGACAAGCGTTTTCGGGATTTAACCAACCATGCGTTCGCATCTGCTCAAGGCTTTACCTTTCGCCCTCGCCGCCAGTTTCGTACAAGCACAAACCTTGCCGCAGGCCATGCAACAAGCATTGGATGTTCATCCGGAAATCCAGGCGGGCGTGAACAGTCGCCTGGCGGCGGATTATCAGCTCAAGGCTGCCAAGGGCGGCTACCTGCCTAGAGTGGACCTCGCAGCCGGGTACGGCCGTGAAGGCACCGACAGCGTGACCACCCGTTCGGGCACCAATAATCATTGGGAAACCTTGAACCGCAGTGAGTCGAGCCTGCGCCTGTCGCAAATGGTTTTTGACGGTTTTGCGACGTCCAGCGAAGTGGGGCGTCAACAAGCCAACGTCAATGCCCGTGCCTATTCCTTGCTCGACGCCTCTGAGCGCACTGGCTTGACCGTGGCCCAGGTGTACCTGGACGTGCTGACCCGTCGCGAATTCGTGCGCCTGGCCGAGGAAAACCTCAAAAGCCACGAACGCATCTTCGATCAGATCAAGCTGCGCACCTCCCGTGGCGTAGGCAGCGGCGCCGACCTGGACCAGGCCGAAGCGCGCATGGCCCAGGCCCGCAATAACCTCATCACCGAACAGACCAATCTGGCCGACGCCGAGACCAATTACCTCAGCGCCGTCGGCCAACTGCCGGATCAATTGGAGCGTCCCGCCGACTTTATGGCGCTGCTGCCGGCCAACCTCACCGAAGCCCGCGCCCAGATGCTAGACAACAGCCCGGTGCTGCGTTCGGCCGAAGCGGATATCGCCGCTGCCGAGCAGCAGTACGCGGCCGCCAAGTCGAGCTTCTATCCGCGCTTCGACGCAGAGCTGGGTCGCACCGCCGACAATGACCTGGACGGCCAGAACGGCCACAACAATGAATGGCAAGCCATGCTGCGCATGCGCTTCAACCTGTACGCCGGTGGCAGTAACAAGGCCGACCTGGAATCCAAGTCCTACCTGTCCAACCAGGCGCTGGATATCCGCAACAACGCGCTGCGCCAGTTGAACGAAGAATTGGGCCTGGCCTGGAACGCGTTGAACAACGCCAACGCCCAAGTGCCGATCGCCCAGCAATACGTCGACCGCAGCGCCAACGTGCGCACGGCCTATCAGAAGCAGTTCAGCCTCGGCGAGCGTACCTTGCTCGACTTGCTCGACAGCGAAAACGAGTTGTTTAGCGCTTCCCGTCGCCTGGCGGAAATCAAGAACGTGCAGCTGTTCACCCAGTACCGGATCAAGGCAACCATGGGCCAGTTGCTGAAAAGCCAGGGTGTGGTCGCGCCGTTGGCATCGGTTGTGCAGAACGACGTGAAACCCAAGGTCCAGTTACCTGGGATGAATTGAGTCCTCCCACCCGTTTTTATCAGTCAGAGTGCCGAGCGTGGAATCAGAAGTCAGTCCAGTCGAACTAGTTCATGACCCGCGCACGCTGCACGACGACCCATTGTTGGATGGTTTGCTGGCGCTTTGCATGCTGCATCAGAAGCCTGCCAGCGCGGCGATGCTCACCACCGGCCTGCCGTTGCCCAAGCAACGGCTGAGCGTCGAATTATTGTCGCGTGCGGCGGCCCGTGCCGGTCTGCAAGGCCGGGTGCTGCAGCGCAAGCTTGAACAAATCCCCGCCATTGCAATGCCCGCCCTGTTGCTGCTTAAGGAAGGCCGCAGCGCCGTGCTGCTGGGCTGGGCCGGGGACGGCCAGGCGCGCTTGCTGCTCAGCGAAAGCGAAGGCGGCGAAGTCACGGTGAGCCATGAGCTGCTTGCCGACGACTACAGCGGCAAAGTTTTTTTCGCCCAACCGCAGCATAAATTTGACGTCAACCACGGCACGCTCATTCCCCGCGCGCGATCCTGGTTTCGCGACACGCTCAAGCGTTCCCGCTGGCTGTACGCCGACGCCATCGCCGCCAGCCTGTTGATCAACATCATCGCCATGGCCGCTCCGCTGTTCGTGATGAACGTCTACGATCGCGTGGTGCCGAACCAGGCCGAGTCGACGCTGTGGGTACTCGCCGTCGGGATCACCGGCGCCTATGTGTTCGACCTGATCCTGAAAATGCTGCGCAGCTTGTGCCTGGATTTGGCGGGCAAGAAAACCGACTTGATCATTTCGGCGACGCTGTTCGAGCGCATCGTCGGCATGGCCATGAAATACCGCCCTGCGCGGGTGGGCAGCTTTGCCCAGAATATTCATGAGTTCCAGAGCCTGCGGGATTTCCTTGCCTCGCTGACCCTCACCAGCCTGATCGACCTGCCGTTCACCCTGCTGATCTTCATGGTCATCGCGATCCTCGGTGGGCATCTGGTGTGGATTCCGGTGCTGGCGTTCCCGATTGCCTTGCTGATCGGTTATGCGTTGCAAAAGCCTCTGGTCGCGACCATGGAGCGCACCATGGCCTTGGGCGCCGAGCGTCAATCCAGCCTGATCGAAACCCTCGCCGGCCTGGATGCGGTGAAGGTCAACAACGCCGAGAGTGAGCGGCAATATCAGTGGGAACAAACCATCGGCACCCTGGGCCGTCTCGAACTGCGGGTGAAAATGCTGTCCGGCCTGGCGATGAACATCACCTTGCTGATCCAGCAACTGGCCGGGGTGATCATGATCGTCTTCGGTGTCTACCAGATCATCGCCGGCAACCTGAGCATGGGCGGGTTGATAGCTTGCTACATGCTCAGCGGTCGTGCCCTGAGCCCATTGGCGTCGCTGTCGGGCTTGTTGACCCGTTACCAGCAGGCGCGGGTGACCATGACGTCTGTCGATCAAATGATGGAGCTGCCCCAGGAACGCAATTTCGAAGAGCGTCCGCTTAGCCGCAAGGTCTTGCAGGGTGCAGTTGAATGCCGGCAGTTGAATTTCACCTACCCGAACCAGCAGAACCCCGCGTTGAAGAACATCAACCTGGTGATCAAACCGGGCGAAAAGATCGGCATCATCGGCCGCAGTGGCTCGGGCAAAAGCTCGCTCGCCAAGTTGCTGGTGGGTCTGTACCAGCCTGACGACGGCGCGTTGCTGGTGGACGGCGTGGACATTCGCCAGATCGACGTCAGCGAGCTGCGTTACAACATTGGCTATGTGCCCCAGGACATCCAGTTGTTGGCCGGCACCCTGCGCGACAACCTGACCTCCGGCGCCCGTTACGTCGAAGACGAATTGGTGCTCCAGGCTGCGGAACTGGCAGGCGTACACGAGTTCGCACGCCTGCATCCGCAAGGCTACGAGCTGCAAGTGGGCGAGCGGGGGCAGAACCTGTCCGGCGGCCAGCGCCAGAACGTCGCCCTGGCTCGCGCGTTGCTACTCAATCCGCCCATCCTGTTGCTGGACGAACCTACCAGCGCCATGGACAACACCGGCGAAGAACGCTTGAAGCAGCGCTTGGCCGCCGTGGTGGAAAACAAGACGGTGCTGTTGGTGACGCACCGGGCGTCGTTGCTGTCGCTGGTGGATCGCCTGTTGGTGGTCGACCGAGGGCAGATCCTCGCCGACGGTCCCAAGGCCGCCGTGATGGAAGCGTTGAAAAAGGGGCAGATCAGTGTTGCTTAAATCAGGTTTGAAGGGCGCTGTGGGCCGCTATTTCAAGGGTTCCGACTCGCTGCATGGCCAACCGCTGCCCGAGGTCAACAAGGCACTGATCGAGGACGCCCCGCGAGTGGTGCGCCTGACGATCTGGGGCATCATCGGCTTCTTTGTGTTCTTGGTGCTGTGGGCCAACTTCGCTGAGATCGACGAAGTGACCAAGGGCGACGGCAAGGCAATCCCATCGTCCAAGATCCAGAAGATCCAGAACCTGGAAGGTGGCATCGTCGCTGAGCTGTTCATCAAGGAAGGGCAGATCGTCGAGGCTGGCGCGCCGCTGATTCGCCTGGACGACACGCGGTTTGTCTCCAATGTCGGGGAAACCGAGGCCGATCGCCTGTCGATGCTGCTGCGGGTCGAGCGCCTGAGCGCCGAGGTTGAAGATAGACCGCTGAATTTTCCGGCCGATGTGCTCGAGGCCGTACCGGGCCAGGCCGCCAGCGAAGAGTCGTTGTACATCAGCCGTCGCCAGCAACTGCACGATGAGATCGGTGGCTTGCAGGAGCAGTTGATCCAGCGCCAGCAGGAGCTGCGCGAGTTCGTGTCCAAGCAGGCGCAGTACCGCTCCGGCCTGGCGCTGCAACGCCAGGAAATCAACATGTCCGAGCCGCTGGTGGCCCAAGGCGCGGTGTCGCCGGTGGAGGTGCTGCGGCTCAAGCGCGCCGAAGTCGAGACCCGCGGGCAACTGGACGCCACGACGCTGGCGATTCCTCGCGCCGAGTCGGCCATCAAGGAAGTGCAGCGCAAGATCGACGAGACCCGCGGTAAATTCCGCAGCGAAGCCTTGACCCAACTCAACGAAGCGCGCACCGACCTGAACAAGGCCCAGGCCACCGGCAAGGCCCTGGAAGACCGCGTGAGCCGGACTCTGGTGACGTCGCCGGTGCGCGGCATCGTCAACAAAATGCTGGTGAACACCATCGGTGGCGTGATCCAGCCGGGTAGCGACCTGGTGGAGATCGTGCCGCTGGACGACACCATCCTGGTGGAGGCGAAAATCCGTCCCCAGGACATCGCCTTCCTGCACCCCGGCCAGGACGCCACGGTGAAATTCACGGCTTACGACTACACCATCTATGGCGGGCTGAAAGCCAAGCTGGAACAGATCGGCGCCGACACCATCACCGATGAAGACAAGAAAAGCACTTACTACATCATCAAGCTGCGCACCGAGCGTAGCCACCTGGGCACGCCTGAAAAGCCGTTGCTGATCATCCCGGGGATGGTGGCGTCAGTGGACATCATCACCGGCAAGAAAACCGTGCTCAGCTACCTGCTCAAGCCGATCGTCAAAGCCCGGGCCGAGGCTTTGCACGAGCGGTAAATTAATCGAGCTGTGACTCGGTGCTTTTGTGGCGAGGGAGCTTGCTCCCGCTGGGTCGCGCAGCGGCCCCATGAAAAGCGACGAGCGCCGCGCACTCAAGCGGGAGCAAGCTCCCTCGCCAAGGGCGTCGTTTCCAGACCGTCGGTTCGGCCATATGATTATGCGTTTTTAATATTTAAACTAACGCTCTTATATCTTTAGAGTCATCCCCCTGCGTACCTGCCGACCAATCGGCGCGCCGCACGACACAAACCAACACGGTAACGCCGTGAGTTTTGATCGATTGCGCGCCATTGAAGCGCGCCGTGCGTGGGAGTGATGTATGTCAGCCGTCTCTTTTTCTCCAGATTCAAATGCCGCGAACATCGCGCCGCAGTCGTTCGAGATCCGTCCATTCCCCGATGCCGTAGGCGCCGAGATTATCGGCCTGGACCTGTCCCGGCCCATCGACGACCAGGATTTCTCTCGCATCCACCGCGCCCACCTCGACTATCACGTGGTGGTGTTCCGCGACCAACGCATCACCCCCGAACAGCACATCGCCTTCAGCCGTCGTTTTGGCGTGCTGCAGATCCATGTGCTCAAGCAGTTCCTGCTGGCCGGGCATCCGGAAATCCTCATCGTTTCCAACATCATCGAAAACGGCCAATCCGTCGGCCTTGGGGACGCCGGCAAGTTCTGGCATTCGGACCTTTCCTATAAGCAATTGCCCAGCCTCGGCTCGATGCTCCATGCCCAGGAGCTGCCGAGCGAAGGCGGCGATACGCTATTCGCTGACATGCACAAGGCCTGGGACGGTTTGCCCGAAACGCTGCGGAAGGCGGTCGAGGGCCGTTCGGCGGCGCATTCCTACACGGCGCGCTACAGCGAGACCAAATTCGAAGGCAACTGGCGCCCGACGTTGACGCCAGAGCAACTGGCCCAGGTGGCCGAAGTGGTGCATCCAATCGTCCGCACCCACCCGGAAACCGGGCGTAAAGCGTTGTTCGTCAGCGAGGGCTTCACCACCCGCATCGTTGGTTTTCCAGAGGATGAAAGCACCGCAATCCTGACGCAGCTGTATGCCCACAGCGTGCTGCCCCAGAACATCTATCGCCATCAATGGCAGCCCCACGACCTGGTGTTCTGGGACAACCGCTCGCTGATCCACTTGGCAGCCGGTTGCCCGAGCCATCTGCGTCGCAAGCTGTACCGCACCACCATCCAGGGCGACGCCCCTTTCTGATCGGCTGCGCAGCGCGCAAATTGCCCGGAGAATCACCATGTCCAAACGCCTTGTTTTTGCACCGTTGGCCGCAGCTATCGGCCTGGGGCTCAGCCTGCTCGCCGGCAGCCTGATCGCGCCGGCCAGCGCCCACGCCGAAGGCGAGATTCGCATCGCCGAGCAGTTCGGCATCGTTTACTTGTTGTTGAACGTGGTTCGCGACCAGCAACTGATCGAGAAACACGGTAAGGAGGAGGGCATCGATATCAAGGTCGACTGGACCCAACTATCGGGCGGTGCGGCGGTCAACGATGCGTTGTTGTCGGGCTCCATCGACATTGCCGGGGCCGGTGTCGGGCCGTTGTTGACGGTCTGGGACCGCACCCGTGGCAAGCAGAACGTCAAGGCCGTGGCATCCTTGGGCAATTTCCCCTATTACCTGCTGAGCAACAACCCGACCGTCAAGACCATCGCTGACTTCACCGAGAAGGACCGCATCGCGGTGCCGGCGGTGGGCGTGTCGGTGCAATCGCGGTTCTTGCAACTGGCCGCCGCCAAGCAGTGGGGCGACAAGGATTTCAATCGTCTCGACAAGTACACCCTGGCCGTCCCGCACCCGGACGCCACGGCCGCGCTGATTGCCGGCGGCACCGAGTTGACCGGGCACTTTTCCAACCCGCCGTTCCAGGATCAGGCCCTGCAAAACCCCAACGTCCACGTCGTACTCAATTCCTATGACGTGCTCGGGCCGAACTCGCCCACCGTACTGTTCGCCACCGAAAAATTCCGTGATGAAAACCCGAAGACGTACAAGGCGTTCATCGAGGCCCTGACCGAGGCCGCCGAGTTTGCCCAGAATGACAAAGGCGCGGCGGCGGACACTTACCTGCGGGTGACAAAGGCCAAGATTGACCGCGCGACCTTGCTCAAGATCATCGAAAACCCCCAGATCGAATTCACCGTCACGCCGAAGAACACTTACCCATTGGCTGAGTTCCTCTACCACGTCGGTGCGATCAAGAACAAACCGGCCTCCTGGGAAGATTATTTCTTCCAGGACGCAAAACCGTTACAGGGGAGCTGATCGTCATGAACGCGCCATTGCAAGGCCACGCGGCCAGCAACGCCACCCGCACCGACACCGCGTTGCTGGCGGTGGACAACGTCAGCCTGGAATACCGCACCCCGCAGCGTGTGGTGCGGGCTACCCATCAAGTCAGTTTCGAAGTCGATCCGGCGGACCGTTTTGTACTGCTCGGCCCGTCCGGGTGCGGCAAGTCCACGCTGCTCAAGGCCATCGGCGGTTTCATCGCGCCGAGTGAAGGCGAGATCCGATTGCAAGGCCAAACCGTCAACGCGCCGGGTCCGGACCGGATCGTCGTGTTCCAGGAGTTCGACCAACTGCCGCCCTGGAAAAGTGTCAAGCAGAACGTGATGTTCGCGCTGCTGGCTTCGGGCACGCTCAAGCGTCGCGAAGCCGAAGAGCGGGCGCTGCACTATCTCGACAAAGTGGGGCTGGCGGCGTTTGCCGATGCCTACCCCCACACCTTGTCGGGGGGCATGAAGGCCCGTGTCGCGATTGCCCGGGCGCTGGCGATGCAGCCGAAAATCCTGTTGATGGACGAGCCCTTCGCCGCACTCGATGCCCTGACCCGGCGCAAAATGCAGGAAGAATTGTTGCTGCTCTGGGAGGAGGTGCGTTTCACCCTGCTGTTCGTCACTCACTCCATCGAGGAGGCGCTGGTGGTGGGCAATCGTATTCTGCTGTTGTCGCCGCACCCGGGACGGGTCCGGGCGGAAATCCACAGCCATCAATACGATCTGCACAGCCTTGGCGGCGTGGGTTTCCAGCACACGGCACGGCGGATTCATTCGTTGCTGTTCGAGCAAGGCCAGTCGCCGGACGTCGAGCGTGAGCTGGGGTTTGCCGATATCCGTATCGCGTATTGAGGAAAGGGTTTGATGAGCCAGTTATTGCCAGTGCGCGAAGAATACGAAGTCGATCTGCAACCGCTGACCCACGTGCCGCTGGAGCGGGAGTTGCCCTTGGGCCAGCGCCTGTGGCAACAGGGTTGGCTGCGCAAAAGCCTGATCCTGATAGCGCTGGCGGTGCTGTGGGAGGGCGTGGCGCGTTACCAGAACAACGATTTGCTGCTGCCGAGCTTCCTGCAAACCGCCAACGCGTTGTACGACGGTTTGCTCAGCGGCGAGCTGCTGGGCAAGGTGTGGATTTCCCTGGTGGTGCTGCTCAAGGGGTATTTGCTGGGCATCGTCCTGGCGTTTGGCCTGACCACCCTGGCGGTGTCGACGCAGTTGGGCCGCGACCTGCTTAGCACGTTGACGTCGATGTTCAATCCACTGCCAGCTATCGCCCTGTTGCCGCTGGCGCTGTTGTGGTTCGGCCTGGGACAGAACAGCCTGATTTTCGTGCTGGTGCATTCAGTGCTGTGGGCGCTGGCGTTGAATATGTATGCGGGGTTTCTGGGCGTGTCCGAAACGCTGCGCATGGCCGGGCGCAACTATGGGCTCAAGGGCCTGCGCTTTGTGCTGTTCATCCTCATCCCGGCCGCGTTGCCGTCGATCCTCGCCGGACTGAAGATCGGCTGGGCCTTCGCCTGGCGCACCCTTATCGCTGCCGAACTGGTGTTCGGCGCCACTAGCGGCAAGGGCGGTTTGGGCTGGTACATCTTCCAGAACCGCAACGAGCTGTACACCGACAAGGTGTTTGCCGGTTTGGCGGTGGTGATCCTGATCGGGCTGCTCGTCGAGAACCTGGTGTTCGACAGTCTGGAGCGGGTGACGGTGAAGCGTTGGGGGATGCAGCGTTGAACCGTTCTGAAGTCATACTCCGAACCCGTGGCGACGGAGCTCGCTCCCGCTCGGCTGCGCAGCAGTCGCAAAACCGGGCCATGCGGTTTGCCTGAAGGAATGTTGGGGGCCTGCTTCGCAGGCCAGCGGGAGCAAGCTCCCTCGCCAGGGGTTTGGGGTTGTCTGGGCTGACGTCATCGCGAGCAGGCTCGCTCCCACAGTTGATCGGGTGTTGTTCTCGATATGGGGTTCGCCACAAAACCCCTGTGGAAAGGGTGCTGGTTCGGTGACCGACGACTGTCGCAGCCGTTCTTCGGCGATGCCGTGGAAGAAGCCCTGCGCTTGCCCTTCAACCTGGTGTTCCGCCGCCAGACACCCTTGGACGTCCTGGGCCAATGGCAGCGACAGAGCCCCGGCCTGGCGCCCAGCGCATTCATCTTCCATGCCTCCCGATGCGGCTCGACACTGATCAGCCAGATGCTCGCCCAACTGGATGACCACATCGTCATCTCGGAGCCGCCGCCCCTGGATGCGCTGCTGCGCAGTGATTTGCCGCCTGCCGGACGGCGCGTGGCGCTCAAGGGCTTGGTGTCGGCCTATGGGCAGCGCCGTCGAGGTGGGGAGCAACGGCTGGTGATCAAGCTCGACGCCTGGAACATCGGCGAATTGGCGCTGTTGCGCGAATGTTTTCCCGATACGCCTCGGCTGTTCCTGTACCGCGATCCGCTGGAAATTGCCGTCTCCCATCTGCGCCGCCCTGGCATGCACATGGTGCCGGGGTTGATCGGGGCGAGCGTGCTCGACGATGAATTACCCTTCGTCAGCCAGGAAGATTTCATCTCGCGTCGGGTGGGCCGTTTGTTGGCGACAGGTCTGGAGCACTGCCAGGCGTTTGCCGCAATGGCGGTGGACTACACCGAACTGCCCGAGGCGATGACGGGAAGGCTGGCGGCGTTTTTCGGGCTTGATGATGAGCAACGCAGGCGAGTGTTCGCAAAAGTGGGGCAGCATGCCAAGCAGCCGGCGCAGGCGTTCACTGGCGACAGCGAGGACAAGCGCCGGGAGGCTTCGGCGCTGTTGCATGAGCGGGTCAGGTGTTACGCGCAGGCACCCTATGAAGCGTTGAGATCGTTGTAGTCCAGGCGATCCCGCTTCTGCGGTGAAGGTGCTTGCCACAAAGGGTTCAGCGTTCGCTTCAAAGGACTAGACTGCGAGAGTCCCCCAGCCGATCCTTTCATGCTCAGGAGTTTCGCATGGAAACCCCGATCCATAACCTTCCCGCGCTGTTCAAACAACTCGGCCTGCCCGACGACGCCGTCAGCATTGATCAATTCATCGCCAGCCACTCGCCGCTCAAGCCCGAATTGCATCTTGCCGACGCATTCTTCTGGAACGAGAGCCAGCGGCAATTGCTGCGTGATGAAATTCTCGAAGATGCCGATTGGGCGGTGGTGGTGGATCAGCTCGACGTGCTGCTGCGCAAGGGCCGAAGTGGTTGAGGCTTATGCTGCAATACTTGTGCTAGCGAGCTATCAATCAGTGCCGATGCCAGACACAACAGATCGCGAGCAAGCGCGCTTCCCCATGGGCTGATCACTTATTCTATTTAAGCCTTAATAAATAGCTTCTTATTCCTTAAGCAATGCAGCTCTCCTCCTTATACTCGTCCGCAAACAGATACGCGGGAGAGCCCCATGCGCAACGAATCGATTCGCTACCTGATCGTGCCGGGCTGGCAAGGATCGCCAGACAATCATTGGCAAACCCACTGGCAGGCCAGCCTGCCCAATAGCACCCGGGTCGAACAGGCTGACTGGTTGACGCCACGCCGAGAAGATTGGGTCGCCGCGCTGGCAGAAGCCATCGCCGCTGACAGCACGCCGGTGATTCTCATCGCGCACAGCCTGGGTTGCATCACGGTTGCCCATTGGGCTGCTACAGCTCCGGTGCAGCTGTTACGACAGGTGCGCGCCGCGTTGCTCGTGGCACCGGCGGATGTGGAGCGGCCGGCCTGCGCCCCGGCGTTGCGCAATTTCGCGCCGATCCCGACGAACCTGCTGCCATTCCCCAGCCAAGTGGTCAGTTCCGACAACGACGCGGCAGTCAGTGCCCCGCGCGCGCTGGAGCTTGCACGCAACTGGGGGGCCGAGGCCGGGATTCTGGCGGGGGCCGGGCATATCAACGTGAAGTCCGGACATCAGCGTTGGGAGCAGGGTTTCGCTTATCTCTACCGCCTGCAAACGCGCATGGAGCATCACGCCCTGCGTCGTGCCTGAATTTTTAGTGCCCTCCGTCTCCCGGCGGTTTGGGCGGGAGCCTGCCATGACCTTGCACGAAACCTTTGGCCAGCCATTGCTGACCTTTCCCGACTCGGAAAAAAGCCCGCTGAGCATCCGCGCCAAGGCGCTGGTTTTCGTCGACCCACGTTCGCGGCAGTTACGCCAGGAGCTGGAGCGATTGGCACCGCGCTCGGTCTCGGTGTTGATCCGCGGCGAAACCGGCACCGGCAAGGAGCTGTTGGCCAGGCACATCCATCGCGAAAGCAATCGGGGCGGGTTGTTTGTCTCAGTCAATTGCGGCGCCATCAGCCCTACTTACGCCGATGCCGAGTTGTTTGGCTACGCCGCTGGCAGCCATAGCGGTTCAGCCAGCAGCCGGGCGGGGTGGTTCGGCTCGGCCAACGGCGGCACGCTTTACCTGGACGAGATTGGCGACTTGCCGTTGCCGATCCAGATCAAATTGCTGGCGGCCCTGGAGAACCATGAGGTCACGCGCGTTGGCGCTCACCAGCCCAGTCCGGTGGACGTACGCCTGGTCGCGGCCACCAGTATCGATCTGGCGCAAGCGGTGTCGGCTGGAAAATTCCATGATCGGCTCTACCACTACCTTTGCGAGGGTCAGCTTGAGCTGCCGGCCTTGCGCGAAAGAGTGGGCGACATCCTGTCCCTGGCCGAATACTTCTTGGGCATCTACAGCCAGCGGCTTGGTTTGACGGTGCCGCTGATCAGTGAAGCGGCGCAGCATGCCCTTGAGGGGCACAGCTGGCCGGGTAATACCCGTGAGTTGGAAAACGTCATTCACTTTGCATTGCTGGTGAGCACGGGGGACGAGATTTTGCCGGAGCATTTGAACCTGCCGTCCCGGCCAACGGCCCTGGGACTGATCGACCGCCAGGCGGCGCAGGTTATCGCCCAGGGCTCGGAAACCGAACGCCTGGCCCTCAAAGCGTTGCTCGTTCAATTGAGCCAAACGCTCTAGACCGGACCCGTTCAACGGCGGCGAAGGTGCTCGCTCCCTCGTCACAAAAATCTGCGGTTTTCCTTTATGAGTAAAATGAATATGAACTTGAATAAAAGATATTGTTAAGGCATAAAAATTATCGGTATCTTGCGCATCACGCCAGCGATAGCACTTCGCTGGCACTTTACTTATGGCCGTCGTCCATGACGCCTGTGATTTTCGATAAGGACACCGCATGAAAAAGGTTCTGTTGTTCACCGCATTGGCGGCAGCCCTCACCTCGGGCCTGGTCCAGGCCGCAGAGAAGCTGGTCGTCGCAGCCACCCCGGTACCCCACGCCGAAATCCTTGAGCTGATCAAGCCAGCCCTCGCCAAAGAAGGCGTGGACCTGGTGATCAAGGTTTTTACCGACTACGTTCAACCCAACGTACAGGTTGACCAAAAGCGCCTGGACGCCAACTACTTCCAGACCCTGCCGTACCTCAAGAGCTTCAACGAAGGCAAAGGCACTGATCTGGTAACCGTAATCGGCGTGCACGTCGAACCGTTTGGCGGCTACTCGAAAAAGGTCAAGAGCCTGGCTGAGCTGAAGGACGGCGCAACCATCGCCATCCCTAACGAAGGCAGCAACAGCGGCCGGGCCCTGATCCTGCTGCAGAAGGCTGGCCTGATCAAACTCAAGGATCCGAAAAACGCCTTGGCGACGCCGAAAGACATCGCCGAGAACCCGAAGAACTTCAAGTTCAAGGAATTGGAATCGGCCATGTTGCCGCGCGTGCTGGATCAGGTTGACCTGGACATGATCAACACCAACTACGCCTTGGAAGCAGGCCTGAACCCGGCCAAGGACGCCTTGGTGATCGAAGGTTCGGATTCGCCTTACGTGAACTTCCTGGTCGCCCGTCCGGACAACAAGGACAGCGACGCCATCCAGAAACTGGCCAAGGCCCTGACCAGCCCGGAAGTGAAGGCGTTCATCGAGAAGAAGTACAGCGGCGCGGTACTGCCGGCGTTCTGATTCACGCGATAAAAAGTTTCAAGCGCCGATGGCTGGTACAGCGTCGGCGTTTTTTATGCTCGAAAGATTGCTTGGGGTCAGGGACAGGATTACCTGTGGCGAGGGAGCTTGCTCCCGCTCGGCTGCGCAGCAGTCGCAAAACCCGCTAATGCGATCTGCATGAAGGACGGCTGGGGGCCTGCTACGCCGGCCAGCGGGAGCAAGCTCCCTCGCCACAAGATCAAAGGCGAAAATCAGGCCACCCTGGTCTTCAACGCCCGGCGCAACGCCACCAATAATTTGACTATTTCCTGCGGTTCCAGTCGCTGCGGCACTTTCACGTCAGCCATTTTTTTTCTTCCTTGTAATGGTGAGGGGATGTCGAAAGGATCCTCCCTGCGGCGCAAGGAAAATAGTCGTCTTTGTCCTTTCCGGCAAATCCGAAGATAGTTTTTTGTGTGATATTAATATGCTTTAACGGTATTTAAATTCTACTTCTTATACCTATAAAGTCAGTGCCTGCGAGCAGTCATCCGCTGCCCATGGACCGCATCACCGCCGCTTACCCAGTGGCGTCCAGGATCTTCAATGAACTTCGATTACGCTTTTATCCTCAGCACCCTCCCGGCGTTTCTCAAGGCTGTGGGCGTGACGCTGCAGGTCGGTCTTATCGCCATCGTAACGTCGCTGCTGGTGGCGCTGGTCAACGCGACGATCCTGGTGCTGCGCACGCCTTATCTGCAACGCCTGGTGGGGTTGTATGTGGAACTGGCCCGCAACACACCGCTGCTTATCCAGCTCTTCTTCGTCTATTTCGCCTTGCCGGTGCTGGGCATCAAGATCTCGGGGTTTGCGGCGGCGATCATCACCATGACCTTCCTGGGCGGCGCCTACCTCACGGAAGTGCTGCGGGCCGGCGTGGATGCTGTGCCCCAGGCGCAACTGGAGTCCGGTCGCTCCATCGGGCTGTCCCACGGGCAATTGCTGCGCTACGTGATCCTGCCGCAGGCCGGAATCCTCAGCCTGCCGTCACTGTTCGCCAATTTCATTTTCCTGCTGAAGGAGACCACCGTGGTCTCGGCCGTGGCGGTGCCGGAGATTCTCTACACCACCAAAAGCTACATCGCGCTCTACTACAAGACCTACGAAATGCTCGCCGTGCTGACGCTGATCTGCGTGCTGCTGTTTTTGCCGCTGTCGCTGTTGCTCAGCCGTCTGGAAAGGAGGCTCCAGCATGGCCAGTTCGGGTCTTGAGTTGCTGTGGGTGTCGTTGCCGCAACTGGGCGAGGGCGCCGTCCAAACCTTGTCGATTTCCTTTCTGGGAATCGCCTTCAGCACTGTTGGCGGCGTGCTTTATGGCGTGTTGCGGACATTGGGCGTGAAGTGGCTGGACGCCGTCCTGCGGGTCTATCTGGAGCTGTTTCGGGCGATTCCGGTGCTGGTCTGGTTGTACCTGCTGTTTTTCGGTCTGCCGATTCTTTTCGGCCTGAGCATTCCAAGCTTCTGGTGTGCCGTCCTGGTGTTGTCGTCGTGGGGCGCCAGTGAGGTCGGCGAAGTGGTGCGCGGCGCCTTGCATTCGCTGCCGCGGGGCCAACGGGAGGCGGGCTTGTCGATTGGGCTGAACGGGCCGCAACTCTACGGCCATGTGCTGCTGCCACAAGCGCTCAGGCGCATGACGCCGCCGACCATCAACGTCTACACCCGCATCATCAAGACCAGCTCCCTGGCCGTGCTGATCGGCGTGGTGGACGTGATCAAGGTCGGCCAGCAGATCATCGAGCGTACCTACGAATCCGTGCTGATTTACGGCGCGCTGTTCCTGTTTTTCTTTTTCATCTGCTACCCGCTCTCGGCCGCCTCGCGCGTGTTGGAGCGGCGCTGGACGCAAGCATGAGCGCATTGATCGAGTTCAAGGGTTTCAACAAGTTTTTCGGCGAACAGCAGGTGCTCGACGGCATCGACCTGCACGTGAAGACTGGCGAAGTGATCGTCATCCTCGGCCCCAGCGGTTGCGGCAAAAGTACCTTGCTGCGTTGCCTTAACGGCCTGGAAGTGGCCCACGGTGGCAGCCTGGCATTTGCCGGACGCGAGCTGCTGGACAAAGGCACCGATTGGCGCGAAGTGCGGCAACAGATCGGCATGGTGTTCCAGAGCTACCACTTGTTCCCGCACATGAGCGTGCTCGACAACGTGCTGCTCGGCCCGGTCAAGGTGCAAAAACGCGACCGCCGCGAAGCGCGCGCCCAGGCCGAAGCCCTGCTGGCGCGGGTGGGCCTGCTGGACAAGCGCGATGCCTTCCCGCGCCAGCTCTCTGGCGGCCAGCAGCAACGCATCGCCATCGTGCGTTCGCTGTGCATGAACCCCAAGGTCATGTTGTTCGATGAAGTCACCGCCGCCCTCGATCCGGAAATGGTCAAGGAGGTGCTGGACGTCATCCAGGGCCTGGCTCGCGAAGGCATGACCCTACTGATCGTCACCCACGAAATGGCGTTCGCCCGTGCCGTGGCTGACCGCATTGTGTTCATGGATGCCGGGCGCATCCTTGAACAAAACCCTCCCGAGATTTTCTTTACGAACCCGCAAACCGCACGAGCGCAGCAGTTCCTGGAGAAGTTCTCCTACGTCGCCGCACTACCCAACACGACTCAAACAAAGGAACTGGAACTGTCATGAAAACTGCCAAGTCTTCTCTGCTGCTATTGCCATTGCTCGCTGTTGCGCTGCTGGCCGGCTGCAATAAAACCGAAGAACCGCCGAAGCCGAACACCGCCAGCCAGAGCAGCGCGCCAGCCGGCTACCTGGAAAAAATCAAGGCGCGGGACAAGCTGATCGTCGGCGTCTTTACGGACAAGCCGCCGTTTGGTTTTGTCGACGAGGCGGGGCGGTATGTAGGCTTCGATACCGACATCGGTCGTCGATTTGCCAAGGACCTGCTTGGCGATGAAAACAAGGTCGAGTTTGTGGCGGTCGAGCCGGCGAGCCGGATTCCGTTCCTGCAAAGTGACAAGGTCGACCTGATCCTGGCGAACATGACCGTGACCCCGGAGCGCAAGGAAGCGGTGGAGTTCACCAATCCGAATCTGAAGGTCGCGGTACAGGCGCTGGTGCCGCAGGCCAGCACGGTGAAAAGCCTTGATGACCTGGCGACCCGCACCACCATTGTCACGACCGGTACGACGGCGGATATCTGGCTGACCAAGAATCACCCGGATTGGAAACTGCTCAAGTTCGAGAAAAATTCCGAGTCCTTGCAAGCATTGGCCAACGGCCGTGGCGATGCCTATGCCCAGGACAATCTGGTGCTGTTCAGTTGGGCCAAGCAGAACCCCGGCTATCGGGTGCTTGAGCAGACACTGGGCGCCGAAGCGCCGATCGCACCGGCGGTGAAGAAGGGCAATGTCGAGCTGCGTGATTGGGTCAATGCCGAGTTGGCGAAGCTGGGGGAAGAGAAATACCTGCTCAAGCTGTACGACCAATATGTGCGCAAGGAACTGAGCGATGACACCAAGCCTGAGAGCGTGATTGTCGAGGGGGGTAAGTGGCAGGGGTGATTCTCTGATTGTTGAGGTGACCTTCCGATAGCCATCGCGAGCAAGCTCGCTCCCACAATGGATTTTCATATGCTCACAGTTCTGTGTTCACTGAAGGTTTACTGTGGGAGCGAGCCTGCTCGCGAAGGCGGTCTATCTGGCGCCGACTAGTCCGGCCAATGCCACGCCGGCTCATCCAGCGCGCGCTGCCCGGCAATCCCGGTCTGCCCAAAATCTTTATCCAGCACGATGCAATTGCAGTCCTCATCCTGTTCCAGCGCGGCAATCAGGCGCGAGGCGTGGGATACGACCCAGACCTGGCAACTGGCCGAAGCGCGGATGATCAAGCGCGCCAGGGCCGGCAACAGGTCGGGGTGCAGGCTGGTTTCCGGTTCGTTGAGCACCATCAGCGACGGCGGTCGCGGTGTGAGCAGCGCGGCCACGAGCAGCAGGTAGCGAAGGGTCCCGTCCGACAGTTCGGCGGCGGTCAGCGGCCGTAGCAGGCCGTGTTGCTGGAACGCAATGGCGAAACGTCCGCCTTGCAGCTTGTCGATGTGCAGATGGGCACCGGGGAACGCATCGCCGATGGCCCCATGCAACGCGTCGACGTCACCGATTTCAAAAATGGTCTGGAGGGCTGCGGCCAAATCGCGCCCATCGTGATGCAACACCGGTGTGCGTGTGCCCAGTTGCGGTTGGCGCACCGGGGCGTCGGCGTCGCTGCGAAAGTGATCATAGAAGCGCCAGCGGCGGATGAATTCACGCATTTGCAGCACTTCCGGCGAAGCATGCAGGCTGCCGACCTGGTCGAACAGGCTATCGAAGGTCGGGGTGTGCTGGGACAGGACATCCCACGAACGGCCTTCGCGGGCACGGACCATCGGCCCGTTGCGGTCCACCAGCAGGCTGGCCGGTCGGAACACGGGGCCGGCCCAGATGCACTCGCGCTTGATTTCCGGGTCCAGTGAAAACGCCGATTGACTGGGCGCTGGCAGGCCGAGCGCGATCGAATAGCTGAAGTCTTCACCGGCGAATCCCAGGCGCAGGCGCTTGGTGCCCTGACGCACGACCGCCTGCACTGGCACTTCGCCGTTGCGCATGCGCCGGCTGATTTCTTCGGGGCCGGCCCAGAAGGTCGAATCCAGCCCGCCTTCACGGGCCAAGGCATTTACCACTCCGCCCTGTGCCGTCTCCGCCAACAGTCGCAAGGCCCTGTACAGATTGGATTTGCCGCTGCCGTTAGGGCCGGTGATCAAGTTCAACCGACCCAACGGGATGACCAATTTATTGATGGATCGGTAGTTGGCCACCGCCAATGTCTTGAGCATGCATATTTCCTTTGCGTGGTCGCAATCAAGTCTGCCCGATTGCCGTGCATTCGGTGAACCCTGTTCTAAGCTCAGAGTCGTATCGTCACTGGTACGTCGGTACAACGCAAAGGAGTCTGCATGACTGGTCCCGGAATCAAATTGATTGTTGGCTTGGGCGTGTGTGCGTTGTTGACGGGGTGCGGTGATAAGAAACCCGAGGAAAAAGCCTTGCCACGGGTGTTCATACAGCAAGCCACGCCCAGCGAATACGCGGCCTCCGTGACGCTGACCGGCGATGTCCAGGCCCGCGTTCAGGCCGACCTCTCGTTTCGCGTGAGCGGCAAGATCATCGAGCGCAAGGTTGACGTCGGTGACCGGGTCTCGGCCCGGCAAGTGTTGGCCCGGCTCGATCCTCGCGACTTGCAGACCAACGTCGACTCCGCCGAAGCCCAGGTGGCCGCCGAACAGGCGCGGGTCAAGCAGAGCGCCGCCGCCTTCGTGCGCCAGCAAAAGCTCTTGCCCAAAGGCTATACCAGCCAGAGTGAATACGACGCGGCCCAGGCTCAACTGCGCAGTAGCCAGAGCGCGATGACGGCGGCCCAGGCACAACTGGCCAATGCTCGCGAACAGCTGAGCTACACCGCGCTGATCGCCGAGGCGCCTGGCATCATCACGGCACGCCAGGCGGAAGTCGGCCAGGTGGTCCAGGCCACCGAGCCGATCTTCAGCCTGGCCAGGGACGGTGAACGTGACGCAGTGTTCAACATCTATGAATCTCTGCTGCGCGAACCGCCGTCGGACCCGGCTATCACCATTAGTCTGCTGGACAACCCTGCTATCAAGACCACCGGTACGGTGCGTGAGATCACCCCGGCGGTGTCCGCCGAGACCGGCACCGTGCAGGTCAAGGTCACGCTTCATGACTTGCCTGAAGGCATGCGCCTGGGATCCGTGGTCAGCGCCACGGCCAAGTCCGCCGGAAAGACGGCCGTGGAACTGCCCTGGTCGGCACTGACCAAGAACCTCAGCGAGCCCGCCGTGTGGCTGGTGGACGACGAAGGCAAGGCGCAATTGCATACGGTCACGGTCGGTCGTTACTTGACCGGCAAGGTCATCATCAGCGACGGGCTCAAGGGCGGCGAGAAGGTCATCATTGCTGGCGGGCAGCTGCTCCATCCTGGCGTGCGCGTTGAGGTCGCCGAAAACAATTACGCCAAAGCCCCGACAGGAGCCCAGCCATGAAGCGCTTATGGATGGTCTTGGCCGGCCTGCTGCTGGCCGCCTGTTCGAAGGAAGAGGCGCCGCCGGAGCCGGTGCGACCGGTGTTGTCAATCGAAGTCCGGGCTTTGGACCAACAGGCGCTGGGACGTTTCGCGGGGAATATCCAGGCGCGTTACGAGACCAACGTGGGGTTCCGGGTGCCGGGCCGCATTGCCAGCCGCAACGTCGATGTCGGCGCCGAGGTGAAGAAGGGCGACCTGCTCGCGACACTCGATCCCACTGATCAGCAGAACCAATTGCGCGCTGCCCAAGGCGATCTCGCGCGGATCCAGGCGCAGTACATCAATGCCCAGGCCAACGCTCGCCGGCAGCAACAATTATTCGACCGAGGGGTCGGTGCCCAGGCGCAACTGGACATCGCCCAGACGGACCTGAAAACCACCGCGGCGTCCCTGGAGCAGGCCCGGGCCTCGGTGGAGCAAGCCCGCGATCAGCTCAACTACAGCGAGCTGCATACCGACCATGACGCTGTTGTCACGGCCTGGAATGCCGAGGCGGGGCAAGTGGTGACCGCCGGCCAGCAAGTAGTGACCCTGGCCCGGCCCGACGTGAAGGAAGCGGTGATCGACCTGCCTGCCGGGCTGGCCGAGCGCCTGCCCGAGGACGTGGTGTTCGAAGTCGCCGCGCAACTGGACCCGGCGACCCGCACCACGGCCATCGTGCGCGAAATCGAGCCCCAGGCCCAGAGCGCCACCCGCACCCGTCGCGCGCGCCTGACGCTGACCGATACTCCACCGGGATTTCGCCTGGGCACGGCGATCAGCGTGACCCTGAGCTCGGCCATCGAGCCACGCATCGAACTGCCTCTCAGCGCCTTGCAAGAGGTTGATGGCAAGTCGCGAATCTGGCTGATCAACCCGCAGGACCAGACGGTTTCGCCACGGGACGTGCAGGTGCTGGAACGGTCGGACGGCTCGGTGTTGGTGGCCAACGGCATCAAGCCCGGCGACCGCGTGGTCAGCGCTGGCGTGAACAGTCTCCAGCCGGGGCAAAAAGTGAAACTCGACGAGGAAGCACGATGAAAGGGCCTTTCAACTTATCGGAATGGGCCCTGCGGCATCAGTCGTTCGTGTGGTACCTGATGTTCGTCGCGTTGCTGATGGGCGTGTTTTCGTACCTGAATCTGGGCCGCGAAGAGGACCCCTCGTTCACCATCAAGACCATGGTCATCCAGACGCGCTGGCCTGGCGCGACCCAGGAAGAAACCCTCAAGCAGGTCACGGACCGCATCGAGAAAAAACTCGAAGAGCTCGACTCCCTCGATTATGTGAAGAGCTACACCCGACCCGGGGAATCGACGGTATTCGTCTATCTGCGCGATACCACTGGCGCCGAAGAGATTCCCGAGATCTGGTACCAGGTCCGCAAGAAGATCAACGACATTCGCGGCGATTTCCCGGAAGGCCTCCAAGGGCCGGGATTCAATGACGAGTTCGGTGACGTCTATGGCTCGGTGTACGCCTTCACCGGCGACGGCTTGTCGATGCGTCAGTTGCGTGACTACGTGGAGCAAGTACGTGCCGAGATCCGCGAGGTGCCTGGCCTGGGCAAGGTGGAAATGGTCGGCGAGCAGGACGAAGTGCTGTACCTGAATTTCTCCACCCGCAAACTCGCGGCGCTGGGAATCGACCAGCGCCAAGTGGTGCAGAGCCTGCAATCGCAGAACGCGGTGACCCCGGCCGGTGTGATCGACGCCGGGCCAGAGCGGATTTCCGTGCGCACCTCGGGCCAGTTCCAGTCGGAAAAGGACCTGGCCAACGTCAACCTGCGACTCAACGACCGCTTTTATCGACTGGCCGACATCGCCGATATCCGCCGTGGCTACGTCGACCCCGCCACACCGATGTTCCGCTTCAACGGCACGCCGGCCATTGGCTTGGCCATCGCCATGAAGAAGGGCGGCAACATCCAGGAATTCGGCAAGGCCCTGCATGCACGCATGAACGAACTGACCGCCGACCTTCCGGTGGGCGTCGGCGTGCACACGGTGTCGGACCAGGCCGAAGTGGTGGAGGAGGCCGTCGGCGGCTTCACCAGCGCGTTGTTCGAGGCGGTGATCATCGTGCTCGTCGTCAGTTTCATCAGCCTCGGCATCCGGGCGGGGCTGGTGGTGGCCTGCTCGATCCCGCTGGTGTTGGCGATGGTTTTTGTCTTCATGGAATACAGCGGCATCACCATGCAGCGGATCTCCCTCGGCGCGCTGATCATCGCCCTGGGCCTGCTGGTGGACGATGCAATGATCACCGTGGAGATGATGGTCACCCGCTTGGAGAAAGGCGACACCAAGGACCAGGCCGCCACCTTTGCCTATACCTCGACCGCCTTCCCCATGCTCACCGGGACCCTGGTCACCGTGGCCGGTTTCGTGCCCATCGGCCTGAACGCCAGTTCGGCGGGCGAATACACCTTCACCCTGTTCGCCGTGATTGCCGTGGCGATGCTGGTGTCATGGATCGTCGCGGTGCTGTTTGCGCCGGTGATCGGCGTGCACATCCTGAGTACCAACATCAAACCCCACAGCGCCGAGCCGGGGCGCATTGGTCGGGCCTTCAACGGTGGCCTGTTGTGGGCGATGCGCAATCGCTGGTGGGCCATTGGCATCACGGTGTTGCTGTTTGCGTTGGCGGTGTTCTGCATGCGCTTCGTGCAGAACCAGTTCTTCCCGTCCTCGGACCGCCCAGAGATCCTGGTGGACCTCAACCTGCCGCAGAACGCCTCGATGGACGAGACGCGCAAGGCGGTCGATCGCCTGGAAGCGACCCTCAAGGATGACCCGGACATCGCGCGCTGGAGTACTTACATCGGCGAAGGCGCGATTCGTTTCTATCTGCCGCTGGACCAACAGCTTCAAAATCCGTACTACGCGCAACTGGTGATCGTCAGCAAGGGCCTGGAGTCGCGCGCGGCCCTGACCGAACGTCTGCAGAAACGCCTGCGGGAGGATTTCGTCGGCATTGGCAGCTACGTGCAGGCCCTGGAAATGGGCCCGCCGGTGGGCCGTCCGATCCAGTATCGCGTCAGCGGCAAGGACATCGACCAGGTGCGCAAGCACGCCATCGAGCTGGCCACCGAGCTGGACAAGAACTCCCACATCGGCGAAATCATCTACGACTGGAACGAGCCAGGCAAAGTGCTGCGCATCGACATCGCCCAAGACAAGGCGCGGCAACTGGGCTTGTCTTCGGACGATGTCGCCCGGCTGATGAACAGCATCGTCAGCGGCTCGCCGGTGACCCAGGTCAACGACGATATCTACCTGATCGACGTGGTAGGGCGCGCCGAAGACGCCGAGCGCGGCTCGCCGGAAACCCTGCAGAACCTGCAGATCGTTACCCCGAGCGGCACGTCAATTCCATTGCTGGCCTTCGCCACGGTGCGTTACGAGCTGGAGCAGCCGCTGGTATGGCGTCGCGACCGCAAGCCCACCATCACCATCAAGGCCGCCGTGCGCGATGAAATCCAGCCCACGGACCTGGTGCGGCAACTGCAACCGGACATCGACAAATTCGCCGCCAAATTGCCAGTGGGCTACAAGATCGCCACCGGCGGTACGGTGGAAGAAAGCAGCAAGGCCCAAGGGCCAATCGCCAGCGTTGTGCCGCTGATGCTGTTCTTGATGGCGACGTTCCTCATGATCCAGCTGCACAGCGTGCAGAAGCTGTTTCTGGTGGCGAGCGTCGCGCCGTTGGGCCTGATTGGCGTGGTGCTGGCGCTGGTGCCGACGGGCACGCCCATGGGCTTCGTGGCGATCCTCGGCATCCTCGCGCTGATCGGCATCATCATCCGTAACTCGGTGATCCTGGTGACCCAGATCGATGAGTATGAGCGTGACGGCTACGAGCCGTGGGACGCCGTGGTGGAAGCCACCGAGCATCGGCGTCGGCCGATCCTGCTGACAGCTGCCGCGGCGAGCCTGGGGATGATCCCGATTGCCCGGGAAGTGTTCTGGGGGCCGATGGCCTACGCGATGATCGGCGGCATCATCGTCGCCACGCTGCTGACGCTGCTGTTCCTGCCGGCGTTGTACGTGGCTTGGTACAAGATCCGCGAGCCGAAGCGTGATTGAGGCGCGTCCATGTCGGACGCGGATATCTCAGCCGACACAAAGCGAAACTGTGGGAGCGAGCTTGCTCGCGATAGCGGCGTATCAGTCAACATCATGCAAACTGACCCGACGCTTTCGCGAGCAAGCTCGCTCCCACAGGGGCTTTGTTGTCCATGGCGTCTGTGATTAGTGAAGACCCCTGTGGATGCTTACTTGCGCAACAACCGCAACCCATTGAACACCACCAGCAGACTCACCCCCATGTCGGCAAACACCGCCATCCACATGGTGGCTAACCCGGCGAAGGTGACGCCGAGAAAGATCGCCTTGATGACCAGCGCCAGGATGATGTTCTGCTTCAGGATACTGGACGTCTGCCGCGACAGCCGGATGAATGCCGGAATCTTGCGCAGGTCATCGTCCATCAAGGCCACGTCGGCGGTCTCGATGGCCGTGTCGGTGCCGGCCGCCGCCATGGCGAAACCGATTTCCGAGCGGGCAAGCGCCGGGGCGTCGTTGATGCCGTCGCCGACCATGCCGACGCGGTGGCCTTGGGCGTAAAGACTTTCGATGGCGTGTAGCTTGTCCTCTGGCAGCAGGTCGCCTCGGGCCTGATCTATGCCCACCTGCCTAGCGATCGCTTCGGCGGTGTGGGCATTGTCGCCGGTCAGCATCACCGTCTTGATACCCAGGTCATGCAGTTGCCGGATGGCTTCGCGGCTGGAATCCTTGACGGTGTCCGCGACGGCAAACAGCGCCAAGGGTTTTGTGCTGTCGAGCAGCAGCACCACGGACTTGCCTTGTTTTTCCAGGGCGAAGAGCTTCTCTTCAAGCTCAGGGGAGCAGTGGCCAAGGTCTTCCACCAGGCGATGATTGCCCAGGTGATAGGTCTGGCCACCAATGTCGCCGCGGACGCCGCGGCCAGGGAGCGCCGCAAAGTTATCCACAGTCTGCTGCGGCTGGTTTTTATCCACAGCCGCCTCGGCAATCGCCTGGGATACCGGATGGTCTGAGCGCGCCGCGAGGCTGGCGGCCAGGGCCGGGACCGCCGTCTCCAGAGCCGGGTCCAGCAGCACGTAATCGGTCTGTACCGGTTTGCCATGGGTAATCGTGCCGGTCTTGTCCAAAGCCAGATAATCGAGTTTGTGGCCACCCTCAAGGTAAACGCCGCCCTTGACCAATATGCCTTTGCGCGCCGCAGCCGCCAGGCCGCTGACGATGGTCACCGGGGTGGAAATCACCAGCGCACAAGGACAGGCCACCACCAGCAGGACCAGTGCGCGGTAGATCCAGTCGAACCAGCTCGCGTCCATGAACAGCGGTGGGATGACCGCCATGGCCAGGGCCAGGGCAAACACCGCCGGGGTGTAGATTTTCGAGAATTGATCAACGAAACGCTGGGTCGGCGCCCGGGAACCCTGGGCTTGCTCCACGGCGTGAATGATCCGCGCCAGGGTGGACTGGTCGGCGACGGCGGTCACGGTGTATTCCAGCTCGCCGGCCTGGTTGATCGTGCCGGCGAACACTTTGTCGCCCACGGTTTTTTCCACCGGCAGGCTTTCACCGGTAATGGGTGCCTGATCGATGGTCGAGCGTCCAGCGACCACGTCACCGTCCAGCCCAACCCGCTCGCCAGGACGAACCCGCACCCTTGCGCCGAGGGCGATGGTTTTTACGTCCTCTACCTGCCACGTGCCGTCGGCCTGTTGCACCGTGGCTTGCTCCGGCGTCATTTGCATCAGGCCGCTGATGGCGTTGCGCGCCCGGTCGAGGGATTTCGCCTCGATCAGCTCGGCCACGGTAAACAGGAACATCACCATCGCCGCTTCCGGCCATTGGCCGATGAGCACGGCGCCGGTCACGGCAATGCTCATCAAGGCGTTGATGTTCAAGTTGAGGTTTTTCAGGGCAATCCAGCCCTTCTTGTAGGTGTCGAGGCCGCCGCTGAGAATCGACACCAGCGCGACCAGGGCAACCACCCAATCAGGCGCGGCACTGGTGAAATGGATCACCTCGGCAGCCAGTGCCGTGACGCCGGACAACGCCAGCGGCCACCAGGGCTTGGCTGGGGCGGGTGGGGTGTGGGTGGGGTTATCCTGGCCGTCGGCCAACGCCTCGGCTTGCATTCCGAGGGACTCGATCGCTTTGATGATCGGGGTGTCGTTGGGCAAGTCGTGGGTCACGCCCAATACTCGGTTGATCAGGTTGAATTCCAGCTGTTGCACACCTTCGAGCTTGCCGAGTTTGTTCTGGATCAGCGTTTGCTCGGTGGGGCAATCCATGGCTTGGATGCGAAAGCTGCTCAGCCGCGCACCGTCCGTCGGTGTTTTGCCGAGGTTGACCACCGACGGTGCTGCTTTTGCAGCACAGCAGGAATGCCCGTGGCCGTGGCCGTGGTCGGGGTTATGAAGGTGAAGGGAATCGCTCATCGGGGACGTCCATGAAAAGTACCTGTTGCGCAGTAAAGACCCTGTAGCCACTATAGGGTCAAGCACCTATTTCGGAGGCTGCATCATGAAAATCGGAGAACTGGCGAAAATCACCGGCTGCCAGGTGGAAACCATCCGCTACTACGAACGTGAGGGCCTGTTGCCGGAGCCGGCCCGCAGCGACGGCAATTACCGCGTCTACACCCAGGCCCATGCCGAGCGGCTGACGTTCATCCGCAACTGCCGCACCTTGGACATGACCCTGGAAGAAATCCGCAGCCTCCTGGCCCTGCGCGACAGCCCCCAGGACCAGTGCGAAAGCGTCAATGCACTGATCGACGAGCACATCCATCACGTCAAGGCCCGCATCGATGGCCTGATGGCGTTGCAGGCACAACTGATCGACCTGCGCCATCGCTGTGGCGAAGGGCCGGATCTGGACCAATGTGGGATTTTGCAGCGGCTGGAAGTCAGTGGCGCGGTGGCGCCGGATGTGGAGCATTCCCATGTAGGCAGGAGCCATGGGCATTGAGCGGCAAGGAAAACCAATGTGGGAGCGAGCCTGCTGGCGATAGCGGTGGATCAGTTACATAAATATTGAATGTGAGGACGCTATCGCGAGCAGGCTCGCTCCACAGGGAAGGGTGCTTTTTTTAGACCGCCATCGGCGCGGTCATCGGCGCATGGTGCTGGTAGCCTTCCAGGGAAAAATCGCTTGGCTCCACCTGTTCCAGCCACTCCGGCTGGTACACGCCGGTCTTGGCAAATTCCGGCACGCGCTCGGAAATCACCAGCTTGGGCATCGGGAACGGCTCGCGGGTGAGCTGTTCGTTGAGCATGTCCAGGTGGTTTTCATAGACGTGGGCATCGCCGATGAAATAGGTGAACCAGCGCGGCATGTAGCCAGTCAGGCGACCGATCAGGCTCAGCAGCGCGGCGCCCTCGGTGAGGTTGAATGGCGTGCCCAGGCCCAGGTCGTTGGAGCGGATGTAGAGGGTCAGGGAGATTTCCTTCGTCTCGACATTCGGGTGGAACTGGTAGAGCAAATGGCACGGCGGCAATGCCATTTCATCGAGCTGGGCGCAGTTCCAGCCGTGGAACAGGATGCGCCGGCTGCCCGGGTCCTTGATGATGGTGTCGACGCACTGGCGAACCTGGTCGATGGCTTTGTACAGCACCACGTAGGCTTGGCCGTTTTCTTCGCCCTCGGCGATCTGGCGGTAACCCTGGACGAGCGTCTGCTCGATGGCCGCCGGGTTGCTCAGGGGGATCTGTTTGTACGCCGGCCATTTGCGCCATTGCACGCCGTAGATCTCGCCCAGGTCGTCTTCGCCCTGGCGGAATGGGTTGGCCAGCCATTGGGCGTTTTCGTTGGCGTTCTGGTCCCAGACCTTGCAGCCCAGGGCGCGGAACTCGGCGGCGTTGTTCACGCCACGGAGGAAACCGCACATCTCGCCGATGGCCGACTTGAAGGCCATCTTGCGGGTGGTGATGGCGGGAAAGCCTTCCTTCAGGTCATAGCGCAGCATGGCGCCGGGGAAGCTGATGGTGTTCACGCCGGTGCGGTTGGCTTGCTTGGTGCCGTTCTTGATGACGTGGGCCACCAGATCGAGATATTGCTTCATGGATTACCTGTGTCCTTGAACCCGAGGCCGTGCCCCGGGGTTCGAATTTTTAAACCTTGGCCACTGCAGCCGGCGCGCGACGATAGGCCAGCCAGATCAGCGCCAGACCGCCAATGATCATCGGCAGGCACAGCACCTGGCCCATGGTCAGCCAGTTCCACGCCAGATAGCCGAGCTGGGCGTCCGGGACGCGGACGAACTCGACGATGAAGCGAAAGATGCCATAGAACAGCGCGAACATGCCCGATACCGCCATGGTTGGTCGCGGCTTGCGCGAAAACAGCCAGAGAATCAGGAAGAGTGCCACGCCTTCGAGGGCGAATTGATAGAGCTGCGACGGGTGGCGCGGCAACTGCGACGGGTCACTGAACGGTGGGAAGACCATCGCCCACGGTACGTCGGTCGGCTTGCCCCACAGCTCGGCATTGATGAAGTTGCCGATGCGCCCGGCCCCCAGACCGATCGGCACCATCGGCGCGACGAAGTCCATCAGCTCGAAAAACGATTTGTTGTTGCGCTTGCCAAACCACAGCGCCGCCAGCATCACGCCGATGAACCCACCGTGGAATGACATGCCGCCCTTCCAGACTTCGAATATCAACGTCGGGTTGGCCAGATAGGCGCTCAGGTCGTAGAACAGGACGTAGCCCAGGCGTCCGCCGACGATCACCCCCATGGACAACCAGAACACCAGGTCGGAGAGCTTTTCCTTGTTCCAGGTCGGGTCGAAGCGGTTGAGCCGCCGCGACGCCAGCAGCCAGGCGCCACCGATACCGATCAGGTACATCAGGCCGTACCAGTGGATTTTCAGTGGACCGATGGCCAGGGCCACCGGATCGATCTGCGGGTAAGGCAGCATGGGCATTCCTCATGAACGTCAAAAATTCCCGGGCGACGCTGCCACCTCGGGATTAAGCCAGGATTGTGTCAGAGCAGGAAACTCAAGCCCACGCTGAACAGCAAGGCGGCGAACAGCCGCTTGAGCAAGCGCGGCGACAAACGGTGGGCCAATCTCGCGCCGACGCGAGCGAAGACCATGCTCGTCAGGGCGATGCCCAGCAGCGCCGGCAAATACACAAAACCGAGACTATGGGGTGGCAACAGTGGATCCTGCCACCCCAGAATCATGAAACTTAACGCACTGACCAGGGCGATGGGCAATCCACAGGCCGAAGAAGTCGCCACCGCTTGTTGCATCGGTACGCTGCGCCAGGTCAGGAACGGTACGGTCAGCGAACCGCCACCGATGCCAAAAATCGCCGAGGCCCAGCCGACCACCGTACCGGCCAGGGACAAGCCAACCTTGCCCGGTACCGTGCGGCTGGCCTTTGGCTTGAAATCCAAGGCCAGTTGCGCGGCGACGAGCATGGCGAACACACCAATGATCTTTTGCAGGTGCGGACCGGAAATCGCTTCGGCGGTGATCGCGCCGAAACCGGCACCGATCAGGATCCCGACGGTCATCCAGGTAAAGATCTGCCAGCGTACGGCCCCTTTTCGATGATGCTCGCGCACGGCATTCACCGAAGTGAAGATGATCGACGCCAGGGAAGTGCCCACGGCCAGGTGCGTCAACACCTGCGGATCGAACCCCTGCAGGGTAAAACTGAACACCAACACCGGGACGATGATCATGCCGCCCCCCACGCCGAACAGCCCGGCCAGCACTCCGGCACAGGCGCCGAGCAGCAGATAGAGCACAAATTCCACCAGCGTTGCCTCGACCATCGCAAATAAGAGCGCATGGTAACGGATCGAGGGGCCTGGGCTCCACTGAAGGCGATGGATGCGTCAGTGCTGTATGGGTAGAGTGGTGGGGATGCGACGAATAGCCTTTGTGGCGAGGGAGCTTGCTCCCGCTGATGGGCGACGCCCACCCAACGAGGTTTTTAGGGCTACTTCGTAGCCCAGCGGGAGCAAGCTCCCTCGCCACAAAAGCGGTGTTGTTCAGCTTCATTCTTAACAGGACCACCTGATGTGCCTGATCGTATTTGCCTGGCGTCCCGGCCACGCCCAGCCGCTGATCGTCGCGGCCAACCGCGACGAGTTCTACGCGCGACCGACCTTGCCCCTGGCCCAGTGGCCCGAGGCGCCCCATGTCCATGCCGGTCGTGACCTGGAGGCTGGCGGCACCTGGCTTGGCGTAGGTGCCGGTGCTCGCTTCGCGGCCCTGACCAACATCCGCGACCCCGGTCAGCTACCAGCATTCAAGTCTCGCGGCGAGCTGGTGGCGCGGTTCCTGATCGGGGATCTGTCGATCGCTGATTATCTAAGCGACGTGGTGCCGCGTGCCGGCGAGTACGGCGGCTTCAACCTGCTGCTTGGCGACGGCACGCAGCTGTGGCACTACAACGCACGCGATGCCCGACCTCAGCCGTTGGCTGAAGGGGTCTATGGCTTGTCGAACGCTGGGCTGAACACGCCTTGGCCCAAGTTGCTCAAGGCCCGGGCTGCGTTGAGTGAGGTATTGCATGACCCGCACCCCCAGGCCTTGCTGGCGCTGTTGAGCGATCCGCAACCGGCCCCAGTGGCCGAGTTGCCGGACACTGGTGTGGGGCTGGCGACGGAAATGCTGCTGTCGAGTGTCTTCATCGCCAGCCCGGCCTACGGGACGCGGGCGAGCACGGCGCTGATCGTCCATGCCGATGGAACGCGGCAGATGGTCGAGCGCAGTTTCGGGCCCCATGGGGGGCATTTGGGGGAGGTGGAGCTGATCGTTTGAATGCAGCAAGGAACCCGTGGCGAGGGAGCTTGCTCCCGCTGGTGGGCGAAGCCCGCCCAATAAAAGCGGGGGCTACTTCGTAGCCCAGCGGGAGCAAGCTCCCTCGCCACAGGTGCTCTTGCTCAGAGCGTCTTGCTCGAAGCCGGATTGATCATCCGCGCCAACCCAAGGTTCTTCAGCGCCAACTGCAAGGAGCTGTGGATCACCTGCGGATTGTCGATGGTCATCAGCTCCGCCAGCAGTTCCTGGGCCTTGCTGAGGTTGATCTGGCGCAGCATCCACTTCACTTTCGGCAGGTTGGTGGCGTTCATCGACAGGCTGTCGAAGCCCATCGCCATCAGCAGCACCGCCGCCGCCGGGTCGCCGGCCATTTCGCCGCAGATGCTCACCGGCTTGCCTTCTGCATGGGCATCACGGACCACTGTCTGCAGGGCCTGCAGCACCGCCGGGTGCAGGTAGTCGTACAGGTCGGCCACCCGAGGGTTGTTGCGGTCCACGGCCAGCAAATACTGGGTCAGGTCGTTGGAGCCTACCGACAGGAAGTCCACCTGCCGCGCCAGTTCCTTGGTCTGGTACACCGCCGCCGGAATTTCGATCATTACCCCGACGGGTGGCATCGGCACGTCGGTGCCTTCATCGCGCACTTCGCCCCAGGCCCGGTGAATCAGGTGCAGCGCTTCTTCCAGCTCATGGGTGCCGGAAATCATCGGCAACAGGATGCGCAGGTTGTTCAGGCCTTCGCTGGCCTTGAGCATCGCGCGCGCCTGGACCAGGAAGATTTCCGGGTGGTCGAGCGTCACGCGAATGCCGCGCCAGCCGAGGAAGGGGTTGTCTTCCTTGATCGGGAAATAGGACAGGGATTTGTCGCCGCCAATGTCCAGGCTGCGCATGGTCACCGGCTGCGGATGGAACGCCGACAGTTGCTCGCGGTAGATCGCCAGCTGTTCCTTTTCGCTGGGGAAGCGCTGGTTGATCATGAACGGCACTTCGGTGCGATACAGGCCCACGCCCTCGGCGCCACGTTTCTGCGCCCGGGCGACATCGGCCAGCAGGCCGGTATTGACCCACAGCGGCATGCGGTGGCCGTCGAGCGTCACGCACGGCAGGTCCTTCAGCGCATCGAGTCCCAGGGACAGTTGCTTTTCTTCTTCCACCACGTCGGCGAACTGCTTGCGCAGCACGTCGCTGGGGTTGGTGTAGACCTCGCCGTGGTAGCCGTCGACGATCATCTGGATGCCGTCGACTTTGGAGTACGGCAGGTCCACCACGCCCATGACCGTCGGGATGCCCATCGCCCGGGCCAGGATCGCCACGTGGGAGTTGCCCGAACCGAGCACCGAGACCAGGCCCGCCAGCTTGCCCTCCGGCACTTCGCCGAGCATCGCCGGGGTCAACTCCTCGCTCACCAGGATGGTGTTGTCGGGATAGACCAGGGTCTGCTGGCGCTCTTGCTGCAAATAAGCCAGCAACCGCCGACCGAGGTCCTTGACGTCGGAGGCGCGCTCGCGCAGGTAGGCGTCGTCCATCAACTCGAAACGATTGACGTGGTCGGTCACCACCTGGCGCAACGCGCCCTGGGCCCATTGGCCGGTCTTGATGACCGTGGTGACTTCGCTGCCCAGGGACGCATCGTCAAGCATCATCAGGTAAACGTCGAACAGCGCGCGCTCTTCGGGGCGCAACTGCGTCGCCAGCTTGGCCGAAAGGGCACGCATGTCGGCCCGCACGCCTTCGATGGCGGTCTTGAACAAACCGAGCTCGGCGTCGATGTCGGCGATGGCCTTGTCAGGCACCACATCGAGGTCGGCGGGCGGCAACATGACCACTGCGGTGCCCACCGCCGCGCCCGGGGAACCTGGCACGCCGACGAACTTGGCTTCCTGGATGCCCTTGCCCTGGCGGCCAAGGCCGCTGATCGAACCGGTGGCCTCGGCATGGGCGATAACCCCGGCCAGTTGCGCGCTCATGGTGACGAGGAAGGCTTCTTCACCCTCATCGAACTGGCGGCGCTCTTTCTGCTGGATGACCAACACGCCGACGACGCGGCGGTGGTGAATGATCGGCGCGCCGAGGAAAGACGCATAGCGCTCTTCACCCGTTTCCGCGAAGTAGCGGTAGCGCGGGTGGTCCGCGGCGTTTTCAAGGTTCAGGGGTTCTTCCCGCGTGCCGACCAGGCCGACCAAGCCTTCATTGGGCGCCATGCTGACCTTGCCGATGGAGCGCTTGTTCAAGCCCTCGGTGGCCATGAGCACAAAACGGTTGGTCTCGGGGTCAAGCAGGTAGACCGAGCAGACTTGGCTGCCCATGGCCTCTTTGACGCGCAATACAATAATGCCCAACGCCGCCTTGAGATCCTTGGCGGCGTTAACTTCCTGGACGATCTTGCGCAGCGTATTGAGCATGGCTCGGGGTCGAACTCCGTCGTCAGTCGCGCGTCAGCAGGCGCGGGGCAAGCTCTTTGAGAGCGCGTCGATACACCTCGCGCTTGAATGTCACCACCTGGCCCAACGGATACCAATAACTGACCCAGCGCCAGCCATCGAACTCCGGTTTACCGGTCAAATCCATCCGCACCCGCTGCTCATTGGAGATCAGGCGCAGGAGAAACCATTTCTGCTTCTGGCCGATGCACAGCGGTTGGCTGTGCGTCCTGACCAGGCGTTGCGGCAAACGATAGCGCAACCAGCCTCGGGTGCAGGCGAGTATTTCGACATCTTCGCGCTCCAGCCCGACTTCTTCATTCAACTCACGGTACAAAGCTTCTTCCGGCGTCTCCTGGGGGTTGATCCCACCCTGGGGAAACTGCCAGGCGTCTTGATTGATACGGCGTGCCCATAGCACCTGCCCAGCATCATTCGTAAGAATGATCCCCACATTGGGACGGAAACCATCGGGATCGATCACGGCAACAACCTCGCAAACGCATGTCGCCGCATTGTTCCACAAAGGTTGTGAAAGCAGCAACGAGACTGCCGAGCTTATGTGCACTCTTGTGAAAAGTACGTATTCTGGGCGCCTTTCTTCAGATATTTCAGCGAGTAACTGCAATGCGGCTGGCTTTATTCGACTTGGACAACACGCTGCTGGGCGGTGACAGCGATCACGCCTGGGGCGATTACCTGTGCGAACGCGGCTTCCTCGATGCCGTGAGCTACAAGGCACGCAACGATGAGTTCTACCAGGACTACCTGGCGGGTAAGCTCGACAACGCCGCGTACCTGAATTTTTGCCTGGAAATCCTGGGTCGTACCGAGATGGAAGTGCTGGCACAGTGGCACCTCGATTACATGCGCGACTGCATCGAACCTATCGTATTGCCCCAAGCGATCGCGCTGTTGAAGAAACACCGTGACGCCGGCGACAAACTGGTGATCATCACCGCCACCAATCGCTTCGTCACCGCGCCGATCGCCGAGCGACTCGGGGTAGAAACCCTGATCGCCACCGAATGCGAGATGATCGATGGCCGTTACAGTGGCCGCAGCACCGACATTCCCTGCTTTCGCGAGGGCAAGGTGACCCGGTTGAACCGTTGGCTGGAAGAGACTGGGTATTGCCTCGACGATAGCTACTTTTATAGCGATTCGATGAACGACCTGCCGTTGCTGGAAGCGGTGACGCATCCGGTGGCGGTCGACCCGGACCCGAACCTTCGGGCCGAGGCCCAGAAGCGTGGTTGGCCGGTCATCAGTCTGCGCGACTGAATCTCACTGCCGCCCGCCGGGCAAACACCTGCGGGCCGCTTACGCGGGCTTGGCTACCATCAGGTAGAAAATCGCCATGAATGCCAGGAACGCCGGCCAGCCCAGCGCAAACCACCAGCGCATGTAGGTGGCGGCCTTGATTGGCATGGGTGTGCCGTCCCGCAAGGCTTGCTCGGCCATCTTGTGTACGCGGATCTGCAACCAGACCACTGGCAGCCAGCAGGCGCCCGCCAGGCAATAAAGGCCGATGCTCCACACCAACCAGCTCTGTTGCAATTGCCAGCCGGCGATGTGCATCAGGGCCAGTCCGCTCAGTGGCTGAAATACGGCGGTGGTGGCGGTGAATGCCCAATCGGCGAAAACCAGATGCTTGAAGGTGACGGCGATGACTTCAACCTTGCCGCTGCGCCAGGCCCGGAGCGCGTAGTAGGCAGACCCCGCGCCCAGGCCGAACAGGATGGTGGAAGACAGGATGTGCAGGGTTTTCAACAGCAGGTAGATGCTCATCGGCGGGGCTCAGTCCAAAGCAACCATAACGTCGCGACTACCAATACCAGATTCTTGGCGACAGCCGCAAAAGGGTCGAACCAATAGTGCGGCAGGATAAAGCTGATGCACAGCGTATAGCCGAGCATCAGACCCAACTGCAGCCGCAATGCCTGTTGGCGCCAGCGTTTGAACAGCATGCCCACGCCCAGCGCGCCATCAAGCAGCGCGCCGCTGACGACCGCAAGCTTGGCCCAGGCGCCGTACACGCCGGCTTCGGCCATGATGCGCAGGCCCCAGTCGAAGCCTGGGCCGAGGCATACCACGGCGGTTCCCAGCCAGATGAGTGCGAGCACCGCCAGCATCAACGGGCGGATCGCCCGAAGGCTGCTCTGGGCGACGGCGGGCCATCCCTGCAAGCGGGTCTGTACGGGGGCGGCGTGATATCCGCAGATTGATGCGAGCACCTCGGGGTCGGCCAGGTTGTCCCGTTGTGCCAGGGCCACGCTTTGCCGGTTCAACGCTCGCCAGCCGAACCGGTCCCCCATCCGGCTGCCCACTTCGGTCAACAGCGCAGGCGCCTTGATGTAGCGTGCCGGCGCCCAGCCCTGCGCGGCTCGCAAATGATCGATGAGCCGGGCCAGCGTCATCGGCTCGGGTCCCACCAGCGGCACCACCACCGACTCGGTTGGCCATTGCCGCAGCAGGGCGAGCACCGCGCCCGTCAGGTCATCGATGTGCACGGGTTGGATGCGCGCCGTCAGATCCAGCAAGGGAATCAGTGGCCACGGTGAAAGGCCCTCCATCCAGCCACTGCTCGCGCCGCCTGGCCCCACCACCAACGAAGGCCGCAGCACAACCGATGGGATGTGGAGGCTGGACAGATATTCGTCAGCCCGTCCCTTGCTTGCCAGGAACGGCACGTCGGATTGAGCGCTCGCGCCCAGTGCGGAAATCTGCAAGATGCGAACGCCACGGCGTGCGGCCTGCTCGAACAACGCGCACGCGCCACGATCCTGGACCAGACTCAGCGCCTGGGCATCCACGCTGAGCAAGCCGGCCGCGTTGATCAGCAAATCAACGTCCGTAGGGAGGACGAAATGTGCCGGGTCGGCCGACAATACGCCGAGATCCAGCTGCCGCCATTCAACCCCAGGCGAACTCGGCGGCCCGGGTTCACGACGGGTCGCGATGATCGAGTGGCCGGCGCCGTGCAGCGCCCTCAGCAGGTGGCGTCCAATAAAGCCGCTGCCTCCCACCAGTAGGATTTTCATGACGTTCCTTGTCGGTTAGATCGGTTTGGCACCCATCAATGCGGCGATGGACAGGAAGCCGACGCCACCGATGATCGCCAATGCCAGGGTAAACCTGCCGCCGCCACCGTTGCCCATGCGCAGGCGGTTGAGCCGTGCCAGCAGCCAGAAAACGCAAAGCGCCGCCACGGTGTAGATCACGCTGGAACCCAGCAGCCAGGTTTGCCCCAGCGGCCAGCCCACCAGATGAACCAGCCACCAGCCGGTAAACGGCATGCTCAGCATGCAGACCAGCATCGTGCCCCACGCCAGCAGCCAAGGGCGCCGCAGCGTGCAGCTTGGTGCCTCGCTGCGTTTGCGCCAGGCCACAACGGCTAGGCTTGCAGCGCAAGCCAGAAGCAAGACCGTGGCCGCGACGTGCAGGATTTTCAAGGTCAGCAGAGTTTCCATGGGGTTTCCTTAGGCTGGTGTCCTTCAGCGTAGCCCTTCAGCCGAGAAACAGCTGATAGGCCGGGTTATCGCTTTCATCCCAGTACGGATAGCCGATTTCCTCTAGGGCGGCCGGCACCAGGTGGCGCTCATCGTGAGGCACTTGCAGCCCGGCGACCACGCGGCCATCCGCCGCGCCATGGTTGCGGTAGTGGAACATCGAGATGTTCCAGCGCCCGCCCAGTTTATTGAGGAAGTTGAACAGCGCCCCCGGGCGTTCCGGGAATTCGAAACGCAGGACCACCTCGTCGATGACGTGAGCGGCATGGCCGCCGACCATGTGGCGAATGTGCAACTTGGCCAGTTCATTGTCGGTCAGGTCCAGCACCGGGAAGCCTTGCTCGGTCAGGCTGGCAATCAGCTTGCTGCGCGGGTCGTTTTCCGGATGCGTCTGCACGCCTACGAAGATGTGCGCTTCGCTGCCGGTGTTGTAGCGGTAGTTGAATTCGGTGATCTGGCGTTTGCCGATGGCCTCGCAGAACGCCTTGAAGCTGCCCGGCTTCTCGGGGATGGTCACGGCGATGATCGCCTCGCGGCCTTCGCCCAGTTCGGCGCGCTCGGCCACGTGGCGCAGGCGGTCGAAGTTGACGTTGGCGCCGGAATCGATGGCCACCAGCGTCTGGCCGCTGATGCTGCGTGTCTCGACATACTTCTTGATGCCGGCAACACCCAAGGCGCCGGCAGGTTCGGTGATCGAGCGGGTATCGTCGTAGATATCCTTGATCGCTGCGCAGATCTCGTCGGTACTGACGGTGATGACTTCATCCACGTAGTGCTTGCAGATATCGAAGGTGTGCTGGCCGATCTGTGCCACCGCCACGCCATCGGCGAACAGGCCCACGGTTGGCAGGACCACGCGTTCGCCAGCAGCCATGGCCGCTTGCAGGCAGTTCGAATCGTCCGGTTCGACGCCGATGATCTTGATCTCGGGGCGCAGGTATTTCACGTAGGCCGCGATGCCTGCGATCAGCCCGCCACCGCCCACCGGGACGAATATCGCGTCCAGGCGCCCCGGGTGCTGGCGCAGGATTTCCATCGCCACGGTGCCCTGCCCGGCAATGGTGTGAGGATCGTCATAGGGATGAATGTAGACGTAGCCTTTTTCGTCGACCAGTTTCAACGAATAGGCCAGGGCCTCGGGGAACGAATCGCCATGCAACACCACTTTGCCGCCCCGGGAGCGCACGCCCTCGACTTTGATTTCCGGCGTGGTCTTGGGCATGACGATGGTGGCCTTGACCCCCAACACCTTGGCGGCCAGCGCCAGGCCCTGGGCATGGTTGCCCGCCGAGGCCGTGACCACGCCACGGGCGCGCTCTTCGTCGGTGAGCTGGGTCAGCTTGTTGTAGGCCCCGCGAATCTTGAACGAGAACACCGGCTGCAAGTCTTCACGCTTGAGCCAGACCTCGTTGCCCAGCCGTTCGGAGAGCTGGCGGGCGGTCTGCAGCGGGGTTTCTACGGCAACGTCGTAAACGCGCGAGGTGAGGATCTTTTTGACGTACTGTTCAAGCATCGGAAAGCATCACTGAGCGGGTTGGGCAGGGCCAAGGAGTCTAACCCGGCTTTTGGCCGGGCGACCACACGAATTAAGGCACTTTGAGCGCAGGAACCCCCGTGGCGAGGGAGCTTGCTCCCGTTGGGTCGCGCAGCGGCCCCAGAAAAAGCGATGAGCGCTTCGCACTCAAGCGCGAGCTTGCTCCCTCGGCACGGTTTCTACGCCTATAATGCCGGCCTTTCGTTCTCTCTCGGCACCTTCGGAGCCCGCATGACCCAGGATCAACTCAAACAGGCCGTGGCCCAGGCCGCTGTCGACCTCATCCTCCCGAAACTGGATGACAAGAGCATCGTCGGGGTCGGCACCGGCTCTACCGCCAATTGCTTCATCGACGCCTTGGCGCAGCACAAAGGCGCGTTCGACGGCGCGGTCGCCAGCTCCGAAGCCACCGCCGCGCGCCTCAAGGGCCACGGGATCCCAGTGTACGAGCTCAACACCGTGAGCGACCTGGAGTTCTACATCGACGGCGCCGACGAAAGCGACGCGCACTTGAACCTGATCAAGGGCGGCGGTGCGGCCCTGACTCGCGAGAAGATCGTTGCGGCCGTCGCCAAGACGTTCATCTGCATCGCCGATGCCAGCAAACTGGTCCCGGTGCTCGGCGCGTTCCCGCTGCCGGTGGAAGTCATCCCGATGGCCCGCAGCCACGTTGCCCGGCAATTGGTGAAGCTGGGCGGCGATCCGGTGTATCGCGAAGGCGTGCTGACCGATAACGGCAACATCATCCTTGACGTGCATAACCTGCAGATCACCAATCCGGTTGAACTGGAAAGCCAGATCAACGCCATCGTTGGCGTAGTCACCAACGGCTTGTTCGCCGCTCGCCCGGCGGATGTGCTGTTGTTGGGGACTGCTGATGGCGTGAAGACCCTGCGGGCGGAATAATCCGGGCTGATTCAACACCAAACCCTGTGGGTGCGAGCTGGGTCAGGAGTGGTTCAAGGCTGCGGCTTCTTGAACACATAGAACAGATTCGGCTCGCTCACCACATACAGATTGCCATCGTCATCCATGGCCAAGCCTTCCGGTTGGGGAATGGTTTTCTCCAGTCCGTGGCGGCCCTTGCTCAACGACAGCGTGCTTAACGGCCGACCATCGATATCCAACTCGATAATCAACCGCGACTCATCGGACAGCGCCAGCAGATGGCCGCTGCGTTCGTCGTATTGCAGGCTGGAGAGATCGCGCACGAACAGTCCTGCATCGCGCTTGGGGTTGTTGATTACGTGGACAGCGTAGGATTTTTCCGGATTGTGGTGGGGAAATCCGTGTACTTCATAAATCAGCATCGGGTCGCGTTCCTTGGCGACGAACAGCCGCTTGCCGATGGAGTCATAGGCCAGCCCTTCGAAACCCTTGTTGCCGCTCATGTGCACGCCGAGTGTCATTTGCTCGGCATCGGCCGCGTCCAGGAAGCGGGTGTCTTCTTCCAGGTGGATCTTGATCAGGCGCTGCTGACGTTCGTCGGTAATGACGTAGATGTTCTCGCTGATGAATTCCACCGCTTCCGGGTCGCCAAAGCCGACCAGGGCGATGCGTCGCAGAATCTTGCCTTCCAGTGACAGCTCGATCAGCTCGGCATTCTTGTTGGTGACGGTGAAGAGGCTTTTGCGGATCGGATCGAACGTCAGCGCGGAAACGTCGTCGTCCAGGCCTTCGATGACTTGAGCTTGTACCGTGACCTGGTATTGGTCCAGGGCAATGGCCTGCTCGCCAAGGGTGTGCCAGAGCGTATTGAAATTGAACCAGGCGCGCTCGAACAGACGCAGGTATTGCCCGGCTGCGATTAATCCAATCAGGGTAATCGACAGCAACAGTAGGATCAGGGGTCTTGGACGGGCAAGTCGGCGCATCGGGAGTGGGCTCGGATAAGAACAGGTGGTTGGAAATACCACGACTGTCTGAACTGAAGCTTAATGGCCGTCTGCCACGCCCTACAACGAAGGAAGAATTTCCCTACAGAGTTTTCGCAATCAGCGTTGTTTTTCGAAACGATAGAACAGGTTCGGCTCGCTGACCATATATAGGTTGCCCGCTTCATCGACGGTGACGCCTTCGGCGCGGGGAACCGTATCTTTCAGTCCGTTGAAGCCTCCCAACAGCGTCATGAAGCTGACCTGTTCGCCTTCTGCATCCAGTTCCAGCAATAGATGGGAGTCGGCTGACAGCAACAGCATATGTCCCGTACGAGGATCGATCGCCAGGGCGGACAGGTTGCGCAGGTCCAGTTCATCGCTGACATGGATCTGCTTGTCGCCCTTGAGCAATTGGCTGCCGTCACTTTTCCATGTGAACAAGGCTGGCGGGCGCTCTTCGCCCAGCACCAGTTGTTGATTGCGCGGATCCCAGACGATCGCCTCGAACCCTTTGTTCTGGTTCTGTGACGCGCCAAGGTCGTATTGGGGAAAGTCCTTGCTGTTCAGCGTTTGGGTATTGGCATCGACCTGGACGATCGACAGGGTGTGGTTTCGCTCATCGGTAATGGCCAGCAGGCCATTTTCCATATAGGTCACGCCTTCGGGATTGTTCCAGCCCACCAATGGCATCTTGCGCAGCACGTCGCCTTGCAGGGTCAGCTCCGCCAGGAACGGATTCTTGCCCATGACCGCGAACAGCGTCTTGGTCTGCGGGTTGTAGGTGACGTCGGAAGCCTCGTCCTTTTCCATGCCAGGCAGGGGCTTGGCGTCGATCACGGCGCGATAGTCGGGCAACCAGATGCTTTCCTGGCGTTGGGCCGGGCTTTCGAAGCGTTCCGATACCCAGAGCCGGCCCCGGTCATCCCAATGCATCGCGAACGCCAGGCCATAGGCAGCGATTGCGGCCAGCAGCAGCCAGGCATACCAGGGCAAGCCGAAGCGAGCACGGCGGACGGAGGTGGGCAGGGTTTGGGTCTTGGCCATCGGGGATGCGTTCCAGGAATTCGCGCGAGGGATCGGCAGGCTCAGATGCCGCAATCCCCGGAATTATCCGGATGGCATGTGAAAAAAACGGTAAATGCTGGACAAGGCTGCTCAAGAACCCTGTGGGAGCGAGCTTGCTCGCGATAGCGGACGGTCAGCCAACCTAACTGTTGGATGTGATGACCTCATCGCGAGCAAGCATGCTCCCACAGGAAATTGGAGGCGTGGCCGTTAGCGAACGCTGCTTTCGAAGCGGCTCGCCCCAGGCAGTTCCAGCACCAGTTCATCGCCAATGTTCAGCGGCCCGACGCCCGCCGGGGTGCCCGTGAGAATGACGTCTCCGGCCTGAAGCGAGAAGCAGCCGGCCATGTACTGGATCATCGGCACGATGGGGTTGAGCATCAGGCTGCTGTTGCCGTCCTGGCGGACTTCGCCGTTGATGGTCAGGCGAACGGGAATATCGGTCAGGTCGGCAAACGTGGCGTTCGAGACAAAGGGAGCGATCACTGCCGCGCCGTCGAAGGACTTGGCGACTTCCCATGGCAACCCCTTGGCCTTTAGTTCGGCCTGCTTGTCCCGCAGGGTCAGGTCCAGGGCCGGGGCGAAGCCGGAAATGGCGTCCAGTACTTCTTCAACGCTGGGCTTGGTGGACAGTGGCTTGCCGATCAGCACGGCGATTTCCGCTTCGTAGTGCACCGAGCCGCGGTCGGCGGGAATGCTGAAGCCGCCTTCCAACGGCACCACGCAGCTGCCTGGCTTGATGAACAGCAGCGGTTCGGTGGGCACCGGGTTATCCAGTTCCTTGGCGTGTTCGGCATAGTTGCGGCCGATGCACACTACTTTGCCCACCGGGAAATGAATACGCGTACCGTCGACATACTGGTGCTGATAGCTCATTACCGACTCCTGCCTTGAGATTTCATCAAGTGTTGTTATAGATCAAACCGCGAAAATCTTGCCTGGGTTCATGATGCCGTTCGGGTCGAACACCGACTTCACGGCTTTCATGTATTCGATTTCAACCGCAGAGCGACTGTACGTGAGGTAGTCGCGTTTGGTCATGCCCACGCCGTGTTCGGCGGAGATTGAACCGTTGTACTTCTCGACGGTTTCAAAGACCCATTTGTTCACCGTCGCGCATTTAGCGAAGAACTCATCCTTGCTCAGGTTTTCCGGCTTGAGGATGTTCAGGTGCAGGTTGCCGTCGCCGATGTGGCCGAACCAGACTATTTCAAAGTCTGGGTAGTGTTCGCCGACAATCGCGTCGATTTCGCGCAAGAAGCCCGGGACTTTGGAGACGGTTACCGAAATATCGTTTTTGTACGGCGTCCAGTGGGAAATGGTCTCGGAGATGTACTCGCGCAGCTTCCACAGGTTTTGCAGTTGGGTTTCGCTCTGGCTCATTACGCCGTCCAGTACCCAGCCTTGTTCGACGCAGTGCTCGAAAGTCTCCAGGGCGTGGTTGGCGACTTCTTCGGTGGTGGCTTCGAATTCCAACAGGGCGTAGAAAGGGCAGTCGGTTTCGAACGGGGCCGGGACGTCGCCACGGTCGAGGACCTTGGCCAGGGCCTTGTCGGAGAAAAATTCAAAGGCGGTCAGGTCCAGCTTGCCTTGGAATGCGTGCAGTACCGGCATGATCGAGTCGAAGTCCGGCGTGCCGAGCACCATGGCGGTGAGGTTTTTCGGCGCGCGGTCCAGGCGCATGGTGGCTTCGACCACGAAACCAAGGGTGCCCTCGGCGCCGATGAACAGCTGCCGCAAGTCATAGCCGGTGGCGTTCTTGATCAGGTCCTTGTTCAGTTCCAGCACGTCGCCCTTGCCCGTCACGACCTTCATGCCCGCCACCCAGTTGCGGGTCATGCCGTAGCGAATGACCTTGATCCCGCCAGCATTGGTGCCGATATTGCCGCCAATCTGGCTCGAACCTGCCGAAGCGAAGTCCACCGGATAGTAGAGCCCATGTTCTTCAGCCTTGTTCTGCAACTGTTCGGTGACCACGCCCGGCTGGCATACGGCGGTGCGGTCGGTCAGGTTCACATCGAGGATCTGGTTCATGTAGTCGAATGACACGACCACCTCGCCATTCGCCGCGACGGCGGCGGCGGAGAGGCCGGTACGCCCGCCCGATGGCACCAACGCGACTTTGTGCGCGTTGGCCCAGCGCACAATGGCCTGGACTTGTTCGGTGGTCTTTGGAAACACAATGGCGATCGGTGCGGGCGCGTAATGCTTGGTCCAATCCTTGCCGTAAGCATTCAGGGAGTCGGCATCGGTCAAAACTTTGCCAGGCTCAACCAGGGTCTTCAGCTCATCTATCACGGCAGGATTGGTCATCGACAGAACTCTCGAACAATTCATGGTCATCCTGAGAACGCTTCACGTCGCAGGAATGGGTGTTTGCGGGGGGCATATGCTAGCATACCGACCCCGCAGCGTAGTGCCCAACGGCTGTTCTGCGGCGACGGCTGTCATGCCGGTCGGGCCAGCATGCGCTGTCCGATTCCCTGCCATTTTTCTCCGGGACACAGGTTTACGCAGATGAGCAAGACTTCTCTCGATAAGAGCAAGATCAAGTTCCTTCTTCTCGAAGGCGTCCACCAATCGGCTGTCGACGTCCTCAAGTCGGCGGGCTACACCAGCATCGAGTACATCACCAGTTCTCTGCCGGAAGCCCAGCTCAAGGAAAAGATCGCCGATGCTCACTTCATCGGTATTCGCTCCCGTACGCAACTGACTGAAGAGATCTTCGACCACGCCAAGAAACTGGTGGCGGTCGGCTGCTTCTGCATCGGCACCAACCAGGTGGACCTCAACGCGGCTCGCGAACGCGGTATCGCGGTGTTCAATGCGCCGTATTCCAACACCCGTTCCGTTGCCGAACTGGTGCTGGCCGAGGCGATCCTGCTGTTGCGCGGCATCCCCGAGAAGAACGCTTCCTGCCACCGTGGCGGCTGGATCAAGAGCGCGGCCAATTCCTTCGAGATCCGCGGCAAGAAGCTGGGTATCGTCGGCTACGGCTCGATCGGTACTCAATTGTCGGTACTGGCTGAAGGCCTTGGCATGCAGGTGTTTTTCTACGACACCGTGACCAAGCTGCCGTTGGGCAACGCGACCCAGGTCAACGACTTGCACGAATTGCTGGGCATGTCCGACATCGTCACCCTGCACGTGCCGGAAACCCCGGCCACCCAGTGGATGATCGGTGAAAAGGAAATCCGCGCCATCAAGAAAGGCGGGATCCTGATCAACGCCGCTCGCGGCACCGTGGTCAAGCTCGACGCACTGGCCGAAGCGATCAAGGACAAGCACCTGATCGGCGCGGCGATCGATGTGTTCCCGGTGGAGCCTCGCTCCAACGATGACATCTTCGAAAGCCCGCTGCGTGGCCTGGACAACGTGATCCTGACCCCGCACATCGGCGGTTCCACCGCTGAAGCCCAGGCCAACATCGGTCTGGAAGTGGCTGAAAAACTGGTCAAGTACAGCGACAACGGTACCTCGGTATCGTCGGTGAACTTCCCGGAAGTGGCTTTGCCGGCCCACCCTGGCAAGCACCGCCTGCTGCACATCCACGAAAACATTCCGGGTGTGATGAGCGAGATCAACAAAGTCTTCGCGGAAAACGGCATCAACATTTCCGGTCAGTTCCTGCAGACCAACGAGAAAGTCGGCTACGTCGTGATCGACGTCGATGCCGAATACTCGGACCTGGCCCAAGAGAAGTTGCAGCACATCAACGGCACCATTCGTTGCCGCGTGCTGTTCTAAGCGGGCCTGGCTTGCAATGAAAACGGGAGCTCCGAAGGGGCTCCCGTTTTTTCTGTCCGACACAATGGAACCCTGTGGGAGCGAGCCTGCTAGCAAAAGCTGTCTGTCAGGCGCATTTACGTTGACTGATATGCCGCCTTCGCGAGCAGGCTCGCTCTCACAGTGGATACTGCATTTATCTTCTAAGTGCTGTGTTACTCGACGTTCACCGTGATCTTTTCGGACATGATCGACGGGTCGAACGGCATATGGCCGCTGTCGCCCAGGATCAATTGCAAGGTGTGTTTGCCCGGCGCCAGTTTGATCGTGGCTTCGGTTTGCGCCTTGCCAAAATGCATGTGGTGGGGGTCGGTCGGAATCGGCGTGCCCTCGGCAGGCAGATCATCGACATCGATCAGCAGGTGGTGATGGCCGGTGTTCTTGGTCACGTCGCCCGCCGGGGCAAGTGCAATATTCTTGACGCCGAACTTGACCTTGAACTCTTGGCTGACGGTGGCACCGTCTTCAGGAGAAACGATGAATACTTCTGCACCTTTGGGCGCCGGGGTTGCCGCTGTCGCCAGCATCGAAGTTCCGAGCAACAAACCGGCCAACGCCGCACGTGACATAAAACTTTTCATTTTTTACTCCAGTTTTCCCATAAATCCGTCGGGTCATGACAACTTCATGACTAATCGTTGTCGAAGCCTGCAACAACCATAGCAAAGCGAGCCTGAAACGAGCGTCGCTTGTATAAATACTAGGAGTGACCATGCGTTTCCTGCCTGGCCTGATCTGCCTGCTACCTCTGTTGAGCCCTCTGGCCCATGCGGAACTGATCGACGACGTCAACGACCGTGGCGAGTTGCGAATCGCCCTCGAGGCCAACACCGCGCCGTTCAATTTCAAGGAGGACGGCAAGCTCACCGGTTTCGAAGTAGAGCTGGGCGAAATGCTCGCGGGCGAGCTCGATGTACGCCCTGATTTTGTCGTCACCGATGCGGCGGATCTGTTGTCCGGCGTGGAAAGCGGCAAGTACGACGTCGCCATCAACCACATAGCAATGACCCCGGAGTTGGCGGAACGTTTCGATACCAGCGCTACTTATAGCCAACCGGATGCGCAATTGCTGGCAAGCAAGGATGAGGCGCAACGTCCTCTGGTCCTGGCGCAGTCTTTCCAGCCGGAAGAGAAAAAAAGCCCGGCGCCGAGCCTGGTGATTCCGTTCCAGAAGGGCAATCCTGCGTTCAAGGCGAGCCTGGACAACGCCTTGGGGCGGATCAAGGACGATGGACGGCTGGAGCGGTTGTCGCAGAAGTGGTTGCTCAAGCAAGGGTGAATTTGTGGTCAAACGCAATCGTTGTGGCGAGGGAGCTTGCTCCCGCTCGGCGGCGCAGCCGTCGTAGCGCGGTTGACGCGGTCTGTCGGGAAACCAGATTGACCGGGTTGGGGCCGCTTCGCGGCCCAGCGGGAGCAAGCTCCCTCGCCACAAGAGCTAGGCACAACCTCGTTACAGAGCCGCTTTCAAATCTTGCGCCATACGCTCGCCAACCAAGGCTGCTGCTCTCGCGGCAGCCCCGCCGGCCGGTAGTAATGCTCCAGCTCCACAAAACCCGCCTGCGTGAGCGACACGCGCCAGGCCGCGAGGTCGTGATACGCGCCAAAGCGTTGGCCGTTCCAGCCTTCCTGGTTTTCGCCCCGGGGGTTTGAGCTGAACAGCACGCCGCCGGGCTTGAGCGTGGCGTGTAATTGCTTGAGCACGCGCGGCAGCTCCTGCACAGGGATGTGGAACAGGACGGCGTTGGCGAAGATCCCGTCGAAACGCTCCGCCGGCAGATCGAGTTGCAGGAAATCCTGTTGCCACACCTCGCATCCGCTGTCCTGGCGGGCCATGCGCGCGAATTCGCTCGAACCGTCGAGGCCCACCGCGACATGGCCCATGGCCGTGAAGGTGCGAAGATCACGCCCAGGGCCGCAGCCGAAATCGAGGATATGGAACGGCGCCTGGCCTTGGATGTGTCGCAGCAGGGCGTCGATGTTCTGGCTGACGTCATGATCGCGGGTGCCTTCGCGAAAACTCTCCGCCACGGCGTTGTAATGGCCAAGGGTCGTGGCGGTGATGGACTGCAGATCGTCGGCGGTGTGTTTCATGGTCGCTGGCTTTGGATGGGGAGTGTTTGACGACTATACCGCAAGCTCGCTCCCACAATGTTTCGCCTCTCAGCGCTTGTTCAGCCCCCGCGCCAACCGATCCCCGCCCAATTGAATCATCGCCACCAATGCCACCAGCAACACGATCACCGTGAGCATGATCTGGCTGTCGAAACGCTGGTAACCGTAGCGGTAGGCAATGTCGCCCAGGCCTCCGGCACCGATCGCCCCGGCCATGGCCGATGAGTTGATCATGGTCACCAGCGTGATGGTAAAGCCGCCGACGATGCCGGGCAGCGCTTCGGGTAGCAGCACATGCCAGACGATGTGCCAGCGCCGGCAACCCATGGCCTGGGCCGCTTCGATCAGGCCATGGTCAACTTCCCGCAAGCTGACTTCGGCGATACGCGCAAAAAACGGCGTGGCGGCAATCGTCAGCGGCACCACCGCGGCCCATACGCCATAGGTGGTGCCGACAATCAATCGGGTGAACGGAATCAGCGCCACCATGAGAATCAGGAAGGGGATCGAGCGGAACAAATTCACAAACCCGCCCAGGGCCTTGTTCAAGGCGGGCGCCTCATAGATGCCGCCCTTGCCGCTTGTGACCAGTATCACCGCCAGCGGAATGCCCGCCAGCAACGCGATCAGCGACGACACGCCAACCATGAGGAACGTGTCGATGAAGCCCTGCAGCAATCGGTCAAACCACATAACCCAACACCTCCACCCGTTGTGCCCAGTTGCCCGCACGTTGACGCAGTTCATCAGCGCCCCATGACGACCCGCTCACCGCCAGCAGCAACTGCCCCAGCCCGTGGCCTTGAATTCTTTCCAGGCCGCCGTGCAGCAGCCGTACCCGTCCACCCAGGGCACTGAACAGGGCCGCGAGGTCTGGTTCGTCGCCGCTGTGCCCCGTGAATTGCAGGCGCAGTACAGTGGCTGCGTCCGCGGAGGTCGGGTGGGGTTGCAAGCGGCTTTGCAGTTCCTCGGGCAGTGCGTGCTGCAACGGCGCCAGGAGCGTGCGGCTGACGGCATGCTGCGGGTTGCCGAAGACTTCCCAGACCGGCCCTTGTTCGACGATCCGTCCTTGTTCGAGCACCACCACCCGGTCGCAGACTTCGCGGATGACCGCCATTTCATGGGTAATCAGCACGATGGTCAGGCCCAGCCGCTGGTTGATCTCACGCAGCAAACCGAGGATCGATTGAGTCGTTTCCGGATCGAGCGCCGAGGTGGCCTCGTCGCACAACAGGATCTGCGGGTCATGGACCAGCGCCCGGGCAATCCCGACACGCTGCTTCTGACCGCCCGAGAGCTGCGCCGGATAGGCGCCGTGCTTACCTTGCAGGCCGACCAGTTCCAACAATTCGCGAACCTTGTGCAGACGTTGTTCCTTGGGCACGCCGGCAACCTTGAGCGGCAGCTCGACGTTCTGCCACACCGTCTTGGCCGACATCAGGTTGAAGTGCTGGAAGATCATGCCGATGCGCCGGCGCAGCTCCACGAGACGATCTTCATCGAACTCGCCGATGTCCACCTGATCGATCAGCACCCGTCCGCTGGTGGGTTGTTCGAGGCGGTTGATGGTGCGGATCAGCGAGGACTTGCCCGCGCCACTGCGGCCGATGATGCCAAAGACCTCGCCGCGCTGGATCGCCAGGTCGATGCCTTGCAGCGCGGGCACCGGGCCCTGGGTGCCAGGGTAGGTTTTGCCGAGGCCGATGAAGCGCACATGGGCACGGTTCAGTTCTGGATGCAGCTCGGTCTGGTCGGCGACGTGGGGCGCTGGGGCTTCATGACGGAGTCGAGCGTTGACGGCACTCATGATCAGCCTTCCCAGCCGGCTTGGTAGAGCTTGCCATGGGCCTTGTCCAGGGCCGCGCGCACGGCAGGTGAGTGTTGGTAAATGTCGACGAACTTGATCAGCCTTGGATCGTTCTCGCTCTTGGGCTGGATCACGAACTGGATGACATATTCCTTGTGGTCGAGGCCGTCGAAGAGCAAGGCAGACGTCGCGTCGAAGGTGTTCGCGAGGCGAATGTAGGCTGGATAACCTTGTACCAGATCCGCGTCTTCATAGGCACGCACCAACTGCACGGCTTCGACTTGCAGTATCTTGAGCTTCTTTGGGTTGGCGATGATGTCCTCTTCGGTGGCCTTGTAGCCGACGCCCGGCTTGAGCTGGATCAGTCCGGCCTTGGCCAGCAATTGCAAACCGCGTCCGCTGTTGATCGGATCGTTGGCAATGGCGACGCTGGCGCCTTCGGGCAGCTCGTCGAAGCTTTTGTATTTCTTCGAATAGAGGCCTACGTTGTTGATGATTCCCGGTGCGAACGGCACCAGGTCGAAACCGGCGGCGGCCTTGGCGTTCTCCAGGAACGGTATGTGCTGGAAATAATTCACGTCGATGTCGCCCGAAGCGAGGCTGACGTTAGGCGCAATCCAGTCGCTGAATTCCACCAGTTCGACTTTCAGGCCTTGTTTGCCGGCCTCTTCGACGGCGGCCTCCAAGGGAATGGCGAACGCAGCGGTGGTGCCGATTTTCAACGGGGCGTCGGCGGCGAACAATGCCGAGCTGAACAGGCCGAGAGCCAGGGCCAGGGTTCTGACTGGCAGAGTGAGGAAGTGCTTGGTCATGTCGGATATTCCAGTCATCGATTAATTGAGTGATGCGCCTTTGTGGCGAGGGAGCTTGCTCCCGCTGGGCTACGAAGTAGCCACAAACTCTTTGGGCGGGCTTCGCCCATCAGCGGGAGCAAGCCCCCTCGCCACAGGATCAGTGCCGGTAGGTTGAGCCGGTATGTTGTTCGGGCAAATGAGCCCCCCCGTGAAACAGCTTTTCCCGCAACGTGCCATCGTCGTATTCGGTCTTGTACGACCCGCGTCGCTGCAGCTCGGGAATCACCAGGTCGATGAAGTCCAGGTAACTTTGCGGCGTGACGATGCGGGTCAGGTTGAAGCCGTCGAGGCCGGTTTCGGCGATCCAGGATTCCAGCTCATCGGCGACCTGTTCGGGCGAGCCGACCACCGTGATGTAGCGACCGCCCAAGGCGTGTTGCTCCAGCAATCTGCGTCGGGTCCAGTCGTTGTTTTGCAGGGTCTTGGTGGCGGACTGGATGGCGTTGCTCTTCACGTACTGGATCGGTTCGTCCAGTTCGTACTCGGCAAAATCAATGCCCGTCGAGGCGGAGAAATGCGCCACTCCGGCCTCGGCGCTGGCGTAGCCCAGGTACTCGGCATGCTTGGTCCAGGCCGCCGCTTCGGTTTCGCCGACGATCACGTTCAGGCCCATGAACACTTTGATGTCTTCGGCATGGCGCCCAGCCGCGAGGGCGCTGGCGCGGACCTTGTCCACCTGGACCTTGGTCGCCGGTTTGTTCTGGCCACTGATGAACACGCACTCCGCATGGCGCCCAGCGAACAGCAGGCCCCGCTCGGAGCTGCCCGCCTGGAACAGTACCGGCGTGCGCTGTGGCGAGGGCTCGCAGAGGTGATAACCCTCGATCTGATAGAACTCCCCCTGATGCTGGACCTTGTGCACCTTCTCTGGCCGGGCATAAATCCGCTGCTCGCGATCGTTGATGACCGCGTCGTCTTCCCAACTGCCTTCCCATAGCTTGTAGAGCACTTGCAGGTACTCGTCGGCCTGGTCGTAGCGCCGGTCGTGCTCGACCTGCGCGGTAAGGCCCATGGCCTTGGCGGCGCTGTCCAGGTAGCCGGTGACGATGTTCCAGCCAACCCGTCCGCGGCTCAGGTGGTCCAGCGTGCTCATGCGCCGGGCGAACAGGTACGGCGGTTCGTAGGTCAAGTTGGCGGTGAGGCCAAAGCCGAGGTTTTTCGTCACTGCGGCCATTGCCGATACCAGCAGCAACGGGTCGTTGACCGGCAGTTGAATCGATTCTTTCAGCGTGACGTCCACGGACTGCTGGTAAACGTCATAGACCCCGACGATATCGGCAATGAACAACCCGTCGAACAAACCTCGCTCCAGCAACTGGGCCAGCCCGGTCCAGTATTCAATGGTGTTGAACTGGGTAGAGGTGTCCTCTGGATGGGTCCACAGACCGTGGTTGATGTGCCCGATGCAGTTCATGTTGAACGCGTTGAGGAGGATTTTTTTCTTGCCGGCCGCCATCAGATTGTCCCCCGCAGCGGCGGTTTTTCATCGTTGAGGTAGAAGTTGCCGACCGCGTGATACTTCCAGCGCACCGGGTCGTGCAGGGTGTGCACTCGGGCGTTGCGCCAGTGGCGGTCGAGGCCATGTTCGGCCAGGGTCGCCTGGCTGCCGGCCAGTTCGAACAGCGTGCTGCCGGCGGCGAGGGAAATTTCAGTGCTGAGGGCCCGGGCTTCGGCCACGGCGATCGAGGCCGCCGCCACCGTTTCTGCGTTCGTGTCGGCCTGGGCGCGGTCAAGAAGTTCACCGGCGCGTTCCAGCAAGGCTTCGGCGGCATGCAGGCGAATGCTCAGGTGGCCGAAGCTTTTAAGAGTATGCGGGTCCTGGGTGGCGACGTCGCTGGTGGCGTCGATCCACGGACGGGTTTTGCTGCGGACAAAATGCAGGGCGTCTTCATAGGCGGCGCGGGCGATGCCGGCGTCGATGGCGGCGTGGAGGATCTGCGCCAACGGGCCTACCGGCGTTGGGCGTTCGAAGGCGCTCTGGAAGGGCACGATGTCTTCGGCATCGACAAGGACATCCTCGAACACCACCGAGCCGCTGCCGGTGGTGCGCTGGCCGAAACCGCTCCAGTCGTCGATCACCGTCAGGCCCTTGCTGCTGCGCGGGACGAACGCCAACTGTTGCACGCCGTTTTCATCCACCACGGAGGTGGGGATGCGCTGGGCATAGATCGCCCCGGTGGCGTAGAACTTGCGGCCATTGATGCGATAGGCCTCGCCGTCGCGACGCAGTTGGGTGATGCGGTCATGGGCCGTCCTCGTCCCGAGCTCCGCCAGGGCGTTGCCAAACCGCTGGCCGGCCAGCACCTCGGCGTACAGCCGTTGCTTCTGGGCCTCGCTGCCGTTAACCCGCAGCACTTCCAATGCATAGAAATGATTTTGCGGAATCTGGCCGAGCGAACCATCGGCCTGTGAGATCAGCGCGATGACCTTGGCCAGCGTGACGTTGGATACGCCCGCACCGCCGTAGGCCTTGGGCACGCTGATGCCCCAAAGGCCCGCGCGAGTGAACGCTTCCAGCTCCGCAAGAGGCAGACGCCGTTCGCGGTCGCGCAGGGCACTGTCGCGTTTGAAGTCATCAGCCAGGTCGCTGGCGACAATCAAGGCTTGTTCATCGCTGGTGATCACCGCGACGTGTTGGGAAAACGTCATGTGCTGCTCCAGAGTCGGGGTCGTCAAATCCAGGAGTGCCGGGCAGGCAAGGTGCCGTTCAGGCGGTAATCGCCGACCGCGTGGTATTTCCAGCGCACGGGGTCGTGCAGGGTGTGGACCCGTGCGTTGCGCCAGTGGCGATCAAGGTTGAATTCAGCGAGGGTGGCGCGGCTGCCGGCCAGCTCGAACAGTTTCTCGCTGGCGTGCAGGGCGATTTCGGTGGTCAGGACCTTGGCTTCGGCGACGGCTATCGAGGCGCGGGCGGCGGACTGTTCGGTGATCGGCGCGGCATTGACCTGGTCAAGCACCTGCCCGGCCTTGCGCAGCAAAGCCTCGGCGGCGTGCAGTTCGATCTTCAGCTTGCCGACATCGGCGATGACATACAGATCGTCACTGGCCCGCTCGACGTTGGCGTCGATCCAGGGGCGCGAGCGTTTGCGCACGAAGTCGATGGCATCGTCGATGGCGCCGCGGGCGATGCCCAGGTCAATAGCGGCCTGGATCAGTTGCGAAAATGCTCCTTGCACGTTGGGCGTGTCGTTGATGCGCCAGTTGTCCAGTACCAGCTCGGCGTCGACCCGCACATCGTTCAGCAGCACCGTGCCACTGGCCGTGGTGCGCTGGCCGAAGCCCGACCAGTCATCAACGATCCGCAGGCCCGGTGTGCCGCGCCGCACGAACGCCAATACCTGACGACCCTCCTCATTCAAGGCCTTGACGGCGACCCAATGGGCGAACAGCGCACCGGTGGAATAGAACTTCTGCCCGTTGATGACATAGCCGTCACCGTCGGCCGTGATCCGTGCCTTGAGTTCCAAGGTGTTGCGGGTGCCGCGCTCCGGTCCGGCATTGCCGATGCGCCAGCCTTCCAGCACGCTTTGGAGAAGCAATCTCTTCTGCCGCTCGGTGCCCGTGGCAAGAATCAGCTGGAGCACGCCGAACTGGTTTTGGGGAATCTGACCAAGGGCCGGATCGGCAGCGCAAATGATTGCAAACACCTCGGCGATCGTGACGCAGGAGACTTGCGGGCCACCGTAATCGCGGGGCACGGCAATGCTGCCGAGCCCGCTGCGGGTGAATTGCTCGATTTCCGACCAGGGCAGCTTGCGTTGCTGGTCGCGACGCGCAGCTTGCTGGCGCGCCAATTGCGCCAGTTCATGGGCAGCTTTGATTGCTTCGGCATCGGTGCGCAGCACCTGCGCCGGCAGCAGTGATGGGGCGATGTCCAGGTCGCTCTGGACCTTCGGCTGGGCCAGATCGGACATCACAGCCACTCCGTGGCTGCACGCAGTGCCTTGGCGCCCTGCATTGGGGTGATTGTATTCCGTACCATACCCACCTCACATCTCAAGAAAACGCCGCGATGAAGCGGCGACCAAAATCAAGAATGTCCGGTGGTCCGGTTTATATACCCTAAACGCGTAAATATTATTTTTGAACTAACTTTTAGGAATAACCATAGGCTGGATGTGATACCGCCGTGGCCTGCCCAGATACGACCACGGAAGAGAAACGTCACGGCGCCCGGCGTCGCGGTTCAGCGGCCACGAGCAGGTCTGTCGGCGGATTCTTCAGATACGGGTTGGCGCAACCGATCTTCAACGTACGCGGCGGAGCCCAGCGGGAATTGTTGCCCACCCGGTCGATGATGCAATAGGTCACTTCCAGACGCAGGTCCTCGCCCGCTTCCATGATGACTTCCGGCGGAACCCAGACGTGGACCGGTTGGCCTACTTCACAAGGCTTGATCCTTGGCAGGTCCATGCGCACGTCGCCCCAACGCACGGTAATCGCATCGTCGGCGGCCATGTTCAGGTAGGGCTCGATCGTCACCGGCACGCCACGTCTGATCTGGTTCGGGTTCACGCCTTGGCGGCGGATGGTTTCCGGGATCCGCACCGGCGCCAGGCTCTGGTTTTCATCACCGGTCAAGGCCGACGGTTGGCCACCGGGGCAGTCCAGCTTGACCTGAACCTGTCGCGCCGCGGACAGCGCCGGCCCGCGTCCGATTTGCATGACGCGGTAGTGGACGCGGGAGGTCCCGTTGACGATGAAACTCTCCGGTACCCGCAGGCAAATGCTTGCGCGCAGGTCCGATTCTGTAAGCAGGCGGGAGCCGACGTAGCAGTTGTCCCAGAATAATTCGACCAGATCCCCCGGATCCATTCCGGGATAGGGCGCTACAACGACCTCCAGATGCGCGGCGCTGGTGATATTGATGCCGCTGCTGGCCAAGGTGGGCGCGGGCAACTCAGGGGTATGCGACGTACATGTCATGGGTGTTCTCCTTGATGTCTAAACGCACTACGTTCCGGAAATATCGAAGACGTGAATAATTGCCGCGTTACTTGGTGTTAGGATGCTCGTTGATTTTTATTGAAGATAAGTAAAGCGCTTCGCCTGTTTGCGTCTAGATAAAGGTTGGAGAGTTTCAGTGTCAATAGAAGCGCTTGCGCAAAAGTTGATAATGTCAGGCTTCAGAAATGTCCTACGCATTGCTGTTAAGAATACGTTGTTCTGGTCGTACTTTTCCTCGGGCGTTGGGGTTCGAGGCTTTGCAGGGTGCGGATAGGCTGATCTCAGTCGAGGCGCGACTGAATAACTTTCTAACTTGGCTGGATAAGTAAAGGCGGGAAGTTCACGTTTTGCTTTGGATGAGGGATGTTGCAAGTTGTCTTACTTCCATCCTTGGAGGTAACGACCTTGTGCTGCTTTAGTGCGTGCCGTGTCCGGCTGAGAGGAACTTGCTGAGGAACTGTCGGGTACGCTCTTCTTTCGGTGCTTCAAACAATGCCTTGGCTTCGCCTTGTTCAACGATCACGCCTTTGTCGAAGAACACCACGCGGTTTGCCACATCCCGGGCGAAGCCCATCTCGTGGGTCACGATGACCATGGTGCGTTTTTCTTCGGCCAAGCCACGAATGGTTGCCAATACTTCACCCACCAGTTCCGGGTCGAGGGCCGAGGTGGGCTCGTCGAAGAGGATCACCGCCGGTTCCATCGCCAGCGCCCGGGCGATTGCCACGCGCTGTTGCTGGCCACCGGACAGGCGCCTTGGATAGGCGTTTTCCTTGCCGGCCAAGCCGACTTTTGCCAACAGTTTGCGACCCAGCGCTTCGGCGTCGGCACGGGGCGTCTTTTTCACCACGATCGGGCCTTCGGTGACGTTCTCCAGCGCGGTGCGGTGGGGGAACAGATTGAAGTTCTGGAACACGAAACCGACCTGCTGGCGCAAACGACGCACCAGGCCCTGCTGCTGGTTCAAAGGGCGACTGCCATCGATCTCGATGTCGCCGACCTTGATCCGACCGCTGCTGGGCTCTTCGAGGAAATTCAGGCAGCGCAGGAAGGTCGTCTTGCCCGAACCGCTGGGGCCGATGATCGCAACCACTTCGCCTTCTTCGATCTTCAAGTCGATGCCGTTGAGCACCACCTGGCCCTTGAACTGCTTTGTCAGTTTTTCCACGACAATCATGGGTCAGGACTCCTGGTCGTGCCGATTGACCCGAGCTTCCAATACGTTCTGCAAGTGCGAAAGCACGGTGGCGAGAACCCAGTAGATCAGCGCGGCGGCAAGATACATGGTGAAGATTTCGAAGGTACGGGCGGTGATCAATTGCGCCTGACGGAACAGCTCCGGCACCTGGATAGTCGCCGCCAGCGCGGTGTCCTTGACCAGGGAGATGAAGCTGTTGCCCAGCGGTGGCAGGGCCGTACGCGCGGCTTGCGGCAAAATGGCCCGACGCAGAGTCTGGGCACGGGTCATCCCGATGCTCGCCGCCGCTTCCCACTGGCCCCGCTCGATGGAGCTGATGGCGGCCCGCAGGATCTCACAGGCATAGGCCGCCATGTTCAGCGAGAAACCGATCAGCGCCGCTGGAAGCGGGTCCAGCTCGACCCCCAGCTGCGGCAACCCGTAGTAGATCAGGAATAACTGCACGAGCAACGGCGTGCCGCGAAAGAACGACACGTAGGCGCGGGCTGTCCAGTTGACCGCTGTGAGACGAGACAGGCGCATCAGCGCCAGGCCGAACCCCAGCAACAAGCCGAAGAACATCCCGCCCAGGCTGAGGATGACGGTGTAATACGCGCCCTTGAGCAGGAAGGGCGCGGAGTCCAACGCGAGTTGAAGAGCTGCTTCCATTATTGGGTGACGTCAGCGTTGAAATATTTTTCCGACAGTTTTTTCAGCGTGCCGTCGGCGCGCAGTTTTTCTATGGCTTTGTTCACGGCGGCCAACAACTCAGGCTCGCCTTTGCGCAGGGCGATACCGGCCTCCTGGCGAGAGAAGGCTTTGCCGGCGGCGGTCGTGTCCTTGGCTTTCTTGGCGTATTCCAGCGCGGCGAGGCGGTCGATCAGGATGGCGTCGATGCGGCCAACGCGCAGGTCCTGGAACTTGCTCGGGTCATCTTCGTAAGTGCGTACATCGGCGGTAGGCACGTTGGCCTTGACCCACTGTTCGTAGTTGGTGCCCAAGCCAACGCCGACTTTTTTACCGCCCAGGTCAGCGGCTTCCTTGATGTTCAGCTCGCCAGCTTTCTTGGTCAGGACCAGCGCTTGAATGCCGGAAACAGTGTACGGCTCCGAGAAGTCGTATTTCTTCTTGCGTTCTTCAGAAATGGTCACCTGATTGACCACAGCGTCCAGGCGCTTGGATTCCAGTGCCGCGAGGATGCCTGCCCATGGGGTGGTCTGCAGCTTGACCTTCACACCCAGCTCCTTGGCCAGGGCTTCGGAAAATTCCACTTCGAAACCGTTCAGCTTGCCGTCGGCGTCAACGAAGCTGAACGGTGGGTACGTGCCTTCCAGGCCGATCTTGATTTCACCAGCGTCCTTGATGTTTTGCAGTTGCTCACCGGCAACCGCTTGCCCCAGCAGGCCGGCGCCCAGTACCAGGCCCAGCGAACCCACCAGCAGGTTGCGACGTAATGCGGAAAAATTCATGACAAGCCCCTGTGTTTTCTTAGAAGACATCGTTTGGATGGAAAGGCGTCGCCGCGCTCCGAAAAGATTGCCACATCCTGCCTTAAAGCAGCCAAGACGTCTCGCGGCAAATGCGCCTGCGGCGAGACTATAGGGTGGCTTTTATAGGTTGGAAAATAATATTAAATCCTCCCTATATAACCACATGGATTGTTCTCTGGACCTCAAAACGCCGCGTTGTAGGCAAACAATGCCGGCGCACCACCGGTGTGAAGGAAGATGATCGGGCCCTCGTCGAAGCGGTCGCGACCAATGCCGTCGAGCAGGCCCGCCATGGCCTTGCCGGTGTAGACCGGGTCGAGCAAAAGCCCTTCCTGGCTCGCCAGTAGCTTGACCGCCGCCAGCGTGCCGGCGCTGGGTTCGCCGTAGCGGGGAGCAAAGTATTCATCCCACAGGTTCACTTTGAAGGCTTGCGGGACGGCGACATCCAACAGCTGCGCCGTGCGTTCGGCCAGGCCCTGGACCTTGGGGAATTGATCTTCTTCGCTACGGGAAACCGTCACGCCAATGACCGGAAGCGCGGGCAGGCTTTCGCTCAAGGCCAGCGCCAGGCCGCTGTGGGTTCCGGCACTGCCCGAGGCCAGCACGACGGCGGCGAAATCGATACCGGTGTCCTTGATCTGTTCGGCCAGCTCCAGCCCAGCACGGACATATCCCAGTGCGCCGAGGGCGTTCGAACCACCGATCGGCACCAGGTAGGGTTTTTTCCCGTTGCTGCGCAGGCGGCCAGCGAGGGCCTGCAATTGATCGTCGGCGTTATCCAGGTTATCCACCAATTCGACTTTCGCGTCGAACAGGTCAAGCAGCAGTCGATTGCCGTTACCCAGGTAATTGCTGTCGTCGGTGCCGATGGGGTTTTCCAGCAGCGCCACGCAACCCAGGCCCAGCCTGGCGGCCAAGGCAGCCGTCTGGCGGACATGGTTGGACTGGATCGCGCCCGCGGTGATGAGGGTATCGGCACCTTGGGCCAACGCGTCGGCGCCCAGGTATTCAAGTTTGCGCAGCTTGTTGCCGCCCAGTGCCAAGGGCGTCAGGTCGTCGCGCTTGATGTAGACCTCGCGGCCGAGCCATTGGGAGAGGCGTTCAAGTTTTTCCAGCGGTGTCGGATGACCGAGCAGGTCGAGACGATGAAAGCGGGACAGCTGTTCTTTGATCATGAGTCCGTACTGGTTGTAGGCGATGTTGGACTATAGGCATGTGGATATTCGGGCGGCAACCAGCAATCTTCGACCCGGCGTGAATGGAGATGAAGAAGGGTTTGTAAGCTTCCACAGGGTTCGAGGCAACACTGAACGAATGCGCGCCAGGCAACGTCATACCCAGCCATAGGCTAGTGTATGAAACGTGCCATTTAGCCCGGCGATTAGTCTCTAGTTCCCTATTCATGTTTAACTTGAACGTTCATTCAAGTTAAACCATTGGTTTGCTGCCCGCTCACAACAGGAGGCTTGCCTTTGCCGAGTCCGTTTGTACACATCGCTGCTTCGCTTCGCGAGGTGCTCTGTCGATGAGCACTTCGTCCCTCCCACCCAGCGGCCTGGTCCGCATGAATCCGCCAGTGTTTTATTTCTCGGCGACCTTCATCCTGCTGTTCGGCCTGGTTGTCATCACGCTGCCCAAGCAGGCCGGCGCGTGGCTTCTGGCGGCCCAGAACTGGGCGGCCAACACGGTCGGTTGGTATTACTTGCTGGCGATGACCCTGTATCTGATTTTCGTGGTAGTCACTGCATTGTCCGGCTACGGCAAGATCAAGCTCGGAGCCGACCACGACGAACCCGAGTTCAGTTACCTGTCCTGGGCCGGCATGTTGTTCGCCGCCGGGATCAGCATCACGTTGTTCTTCTTTTGCGTTTCGGAGCCGCTGACCCATCTGGTCCAGCCCCCCCAAGGGGAGGCCGGCACCGCCGATGCGGCGCGCCAGGCCATGCAGATCCTATTCCTGCACTGGGGCTTGCACGGCTGGGGCGTCTTTGCATTCGTCGGCATGGCCCTGGCGTACTTCGCCTACCGGCACAATTTGCCGTTGGCCTTGCGGTCGGCGTTGTACCCGCTGATCGGCAAGCGCATCAATGGCCCGATCGGTTATGCAGTGGACGGCTTCGGCATCATTGCGACCGTGTTCGGCCTGGGCGCGGACATGGGGTTTGGAGTGCTGCACCTCAATTCCGGGCTGGATTACCTGTTCGGCATCGCTCACACGCAGTGGATCCAGGTTGGCCTGATCGTACTGATGATGGGGGCGGCAATCATCGTCGCCGTGGCGGGTGTCGACAAAGGCGTGCGGGTCATGTCCGACATCAACATGCTGCTGGCCTGCGCACTGTTGTTGTTTGTGCTGTTCGCCGGCCCGACACAGCACCTGCTCAACACGCTGATCCAGAACCTGGGGGACTACCTCGGCGCGCTGCCGATGAAAAGTTTCGACCTGTACGCCTACAACAAGCCCAGTGACTGGCTGGGCGGCTGGACCGTTTTCTACTGGGCGTGGTGGATCGCCTGGTCGCCGTTCGTGGGGCTGTTTATCGCACGGATTTCCCGTGGCCGTACGATCCGCGAATTCGTGTTTGGCGTGCTTTTGATTCCACTGGGTTTCACCCTGGCGTGGATGTCGATCTTCGGCAACAGTGCCCTCGACCAGGTACTGAACCATGGCATGAGTGCCTTGGGCATGTCCGCCCTGGAAAACCCGTCGATGAGCCTTTACCTGCTGCTGGAAACCTATCCGTGGAGCAAGACGGTGATCGCGGTCACGGTGTTTATCAGCTTCGTGTTTTTTGTCACGTCCGCCGATTCAGGCACCGTGGTGCTTTCGACATTGTCTGCCAAGGGTGGCAGCCCCGATGAAGACGGGCCGAAATGGCTGCGTGTGTTCTGGGGGGCGATGACCGCCCTGGTGACCAGTGCCTTGCTGTTTTCCGGGAGTATCGATGCGCTCAAGTCAGCGGTGGTGCTGACGTCGTTGCCGTTCTCCATGATTCTTTTGCTGATGATGTGGGGGCTGCACAAGGCGTTCTATCTCGAATCCCAGAAGCAGATTGCGCAATTGCATTCCCTCGCGCCGGTGGCGGGGTCTCGCCGGGGCACGGGCGGCTGGCGCCAGCGTCTGAGCCAGGCGGTGCATTTCCCTTCCCGGGACGAGGTGTACCGTTTCCTGGACACCACGGTGCGCCCTGCCATTGAAGAAGTGAAAGCGGTGTTCGCTGAAAAAGGCCTGGCGGTGATGACCCAGCCAGACCCGGCCAACGACAGCGTCAGCCTAGAGATCGGCCACGGCGAGCAGCATCCGTTCATCTACCAGGTGCAGATGCGCGGCTACTTCACGCCGTCCTTCGCCCGGGGCGGCATGGGCTCCAAGCAGATCAACAACCGGCGTTACTACCGAGCCGAGGTGCACCTGAGCGAAGGCAGCCAGGATTACGACCTGGTGGGCTACTCCAAGGAGCAGGTCATCAACGACATCCTCGATCAGTACGAACGCCATATGCAGTTCTTGCATCTGGTGCGCTGAGCTAAGCCCAAGGACGGCGTCAACGAGCTTAGGGTCTGGCACCACCGGCCCCAACGCGAGCAGGCTCGCTCCCACAGGTCAAGGATTCCCTTGTGGGAGCGAGGTTGCTCCGGGCGGCGATCCGACGAAAGCGGTTTGACTTGGGGTTCAGATCGCAGCCTCAGACCAGCCCACCATTGGCCCGCAGGATCTGCCCGTTCACCCAGCCGGCAGCCGGGCTGGCCAGGAAAGACACGATGCTGGCAATGTCTTCCGGCTGGCCGAGGCGCTCCAAGGGCGGCATCTTCGCGTAGTGCTGCACCTGCTCTTCGCTTTTTCCGTGCATGAACAGCTCGGTGGCGACCGGCCCCGGGGCCACGGCATTGACCGTGATCTGGCGGCCGCGCAGTTCCTTGGCAAACACCTGGGTCAGCGACTCCACCGCGGCCTTGCTGGCTATGTACACCGAATAGCCAGGCAGGTTCAGGCCCACGGTGCTGCTGGAAAAATTCACGATTCGGCCGCCGTCGTTCAGCCGGGTCGCGGCTTCGCGCAAGGTGTTGAACGTGCCCCGGGTATTGATTGCAAACGTGCGGTCGAACAGCTCATCGCTGTGCTGTGCCAAGGGCATGACCTGGAGGATGCCTGCGTTGTTGATCAACACATCGACCTTGCCCAGCTGTGCTTCGACTTCATCGAACATCCGGCTGACATCGGCGGCAACCGACACGTCGGCCTTCACCGCTATGGCCTGGTGACCGGCCTGGCGCAACTGCACGACCAGCCTGGAGGCTTCGGTGGCACTGCTGGCGAAGTTGACGGCGACGGCGAAACCGTCAGTGGCCAGTTGCTTGGCAATCTCTGCACCGATGCCGCGCGAGGCGCCGGTGACAATGGCAACTTTGAAGTTTGGAACAGTCATGGCAAGAATCCCCTGAGATGTCGTGGTAGGTTGAAGCCAGATTCACATGTTTACTCTTGGCGATAAATGCAAGAAAGTTGCCTTGACTGTTCAATATCTCTCAACAATCAGGGCGCAGGATTCCGATGGATCAGGTCAAGGCCATGCGGGTATTTGTCCGCATCTACGAGCGCAGCAGTTTCACCCTGGCCGCTGAAGATTTGAGCATGCCCCGGGCGACGCTGACCCACACGCTCAATCAGTTCGAGGCCTGGTTGGGGGTGCGTTTGCTGGAGCGCAGCACCCGCAAGGTACGCCCGACCCTTGATGGCGAAGCCTATTACCCGCGATGCGTGCAGTTGCTGGCCGAGCTGGAGGAAGCCGAACTGGCGTTTCGCGGCGTGGCGCCCAAAGGCAAGCTGAGGGTGGACCTGCACGGAACCCAGGCGCGATATTTCGTGATCCCGGCGCTGCCGCAATTCATGGCTCGCTACCCCGAAATAGAATTGTTCATCAGCGAGGCGGATCGTTTCGTCGACCTGATTGCCGAAGGCGTTGATTGCGTCGTGCGTTCCGGCACGTTGGCGGATTCGTCATTGATTGGCCGGCGCGTCGCCAATCTTCGGCAGATCACTTGCGCCAGTCCTGCTTACCTTCGCCGGCACGGTGAGCCGAAAAGCCTCGCGGATCTGAAACATCACAAAGCGGTGAATTACGTCTCGCGCAGTACCGGCAAGCTGTATCCGTTCGAGTTCATGGTCGAGGGCGAACTCAAGGAAGTGCCGATCGGGGGCACGTTGTCAGTGTCCGGCGCGGAAATCTACGCCGCGTCGGCCATCGCCGGGATGGGCCTGATCCAATGCCCGCATTACCGGATGGAGGAGCCGATCCGGCAGGGTCTGATCCAGGAAGTCCTCGCCGCGACTCCACCACCTTCCATGCCAGTGTCGGTGCTCTATCCGCACAACCGACACATGTCGTCACGGGTGCGAGTGTTCGTGGATTGGGTGGCCCAGGTGTTTGCGCAGGCGCGTTAAGGCTAGGCTATCGAGCCCTGTGGGCGCGAGCTTGCTCGCGATGAGGCCATACCTGTCGATGATTTGTTGGCAGATCCACCGCTATCGTCGGATCGCCGCTCGGAGCAAGCTCGCTCCACACCTGCCATGCGAACTTTCGGCCTGACCGATGCGTCTGTGAAATGTTAGCTTCTGCCACTCGCCGTTCGCACAGAGAGCCTTTTCGATGACCTACACCGCTGCGCAAAACCGCTACGAGTCCATTCCCTATCGCCGCGTCGGGCGCAGCGGGCTGGTGCTTCCGGCCCTGTCACTCGGCTTGTGGCACAACTTCGGCGACAGTACGCCGATCGATACTCAGCGAGCCTTGCTGCGCACGGCATTCGACCTGGGCATCAACCATTTCGACCTCGCCAACAACTACGGCCCGCCCTATGGCAGCGCCGAAATCAATTTCGGTCGGCTGTTGCGTGAAGATTTCAAGCAGTACCGCGATGAACTGATCATCTCCAGCAAGGCCGGCTGGGACATGTGGCCCGGCCCTTATGGACAGGGCGGCGGTTCGCGCAAATACGTGCTCGCCAGCCTCGACCAGAGCCTGCAACGCTTGGGCGTGGATTACGTGGACATTTTCTACTCCCACCGTTTCGATCCCGACACGCCACTGGAGGAAACAGCCAGCGCCCTCGCCACGGCCGTGCAACAGGGCAAGGCTTTGTACATAGGCATCTCTTCGTATTCGGGCGTGAAGACCCGGGAAATGGCCGCGCTGCTCAAGGAATGGAAAGTCCCGCTGCTGATCCACCAGCCGGCCTACAACCTGCTCAATCGCTGGGTGGAAAAAGACCTGCTGGACGCTACCGAGGAGCTCGGCACTGGCGTCATCGCTTTCACGCCGCTGGCCCAGGGACTGCTGACCGACAAGTATCTCAAGGGCATTCCGGCCGATGCGCGGGTGAATCGCCCGGGCGGTGGCTCGTTGCAAGCGTCGCATCTGTCGGATGAAAATATCGCCCACGTTCGCGCCCTCAACGAAATCGCCCAGCGTCGCGGCCAAAGCCTGGCTCAAATGGCCCTGGCCTGGACGCTGCGCGATCCACGTGTCACCTCGGCCCTGATCGGCGCGAGCCGGCCGGAGCAGATCGTCGAGAACGTCGGGGCGTTGCAGAACCTCAACTTCAGCGCCGAAGAACTGGCCGAGATCGACCGGTTTGCCCAGGAGGGTGGGATTAACCTGTGGGAGAAGCCTTCGACAGCGGAGTAACACCGAACACCCCTGTGGCGAGGGAGCTTGCTCCCGCTGGGCCGCGAAGCGGCCCCAAACCCATTCAACGCTGCGTATCAGGAAAAGCAGTGGGACAGGTTTTGCGACTGCTGCGCAGTCGAGCGGGAGCAAGCTCCCTCGCCACGGGGATATGCGTTACCCCGGAAAACCATTCGGGCAAGGCATTCACCTGAAAAACGGCACATCCCCCAACACCGTCGCCCGGTGCATCACGCGCCGGGCGGGACGGTAGTCGTCCACGGCGAAATGCTGGGTCACGCGGTTATCCCAGAACGCCACGTCGTTGACCTGCCAGCGCCAACGAACGGTGAACTCCGGTCGGGTGGCGTGGGCGAACAGCAGTTTCAGGATCGCCTCGCTTTCGGTTTCCGATAGCTCGTTGATTCGGGTGGTAAAGCCTTCGTTGACGAACAGCGAGCGGCGGCCGCTCACTGGATGAGTACGTATTACTGGATGGGACAACGGCGGGTTCTTGCGCCGTGCTTCCTCCCAGCGCACCAGGTCTTCAGGCGAGTTGCCGAAGCGCTCCAGCGGAAATGAACGGGTGAAATCGTGGGTCGCTGTCAGACCTTCCAGCAAACTTTTCAACGGCGCCGACAACGCTTCGTAGGCTGCAATGCCGCTGGCCCATAACGTGTCGCCGCCAAACGCCGGCAGCAGCTTGGCGCTGAGCACCGCGCCCAGGGCGGGTGTCGGCAAGAAGGTCACGTCGGTGTGCCACACCGCGTTATCGCGAACGTCGGTGACGGCGGTGTCGAGCACCAGCACTTCAGGCTGCTCCGGTATGTTGGGGTAGATCGGATGGATGTGCAGGTCACCGAAATACGCCGCGAAACGTGCCTGTTGCGGTGGTTCGATCGGCTGGTCGCGGAAAAACAGTACCTGATGTTCCAGCAATGCCTGCTCGACGAAATCCCGGTCTTGCGGACTCAGCGGTTGGCTGATGTCGATCCCGTTGATCTGCGCGCCGATGGCAATGCTTAAAGGGGTAGTGGTCGGGCGGCTCATTTTGATTCTCTCGGATGGGCGCCGAATGGTCGGCGTGGTCATTGCGTATCAGTGAGCCTGGCCGTGCCATGGCACCAGTTTGCGTTGCAGGGCGCGCAGGCCCATCTCCATGGCGAAGGCGATCACTGCGATCACCAGGATTCCCAGAACCACGACATCGGTGACCAGGAATTGCGCCGCCGACTGCACCATGAATCCCAGGCCACTGGTGGCTGCGATCAGTTCAGCGGCGACCAGCGTCGACCAACCCACGCCCAGGCCGATGCGAATGCCGGTAAGAATGTCGGGCAAGGCGCTGGGTACGATCACATGACGAATCAATTGCGTCCGCGAGGCGCCCAGGGACTGCGCGGCGCGCAATCTGGCCGGGTCGACGGTGCGCACGCCGGTGGCCGTAGCGATGGCGGTCGGGGCGAAGATCGCCAGGTAGATCAGCAGGACTTTCGACAGCTCGCCGATGCCGCACCAGATCACGATCAGCGGCAAGTAAGCCAGGGGAGGGATCGGCCGATAGAATTCGATCAGCGGATCGAGCACGCCACGGGCAATACGATTGGCGCCGATGGCGATGCCCACCGGCACCGCTGTCAGCACCGCGAACAACAGGCCCAGGCCAATCCGGCCGAGGCTTGCGCCCAGGTGTTGCCAGAGTGTCGAGTCCATGTAGCCGCTGGTTGCCAGCAGCCAACCCTTCTGCAGCACGGCGGAGGGCGGCGGCAGGAACAGCGGTTCGATCAGCCCGGTGGCGGTGATCGCCCACCAGAGAAACAGCAACACCACCAATGTCAGGCCGCTGATCCAGCGTGTGCTCAGCCTGCGTCGAGCGGGTGCGGCCGCGTGCGAATTCACGGCATCGCCGGCCACGGCTGGAATTTCATAGCTGCTCATGCGCGCTCCTGTTGTCGAGTGGCGCTGCGTTGGGAAAACACTCTGGCGAGCACGTGCTCGCGGGTCTCGATGAAGCGTGGATCGGACTTGATCGACCGGGCCGATTCGCCAGCGCCGTAGCGGTGGCCGAAATCCAGGCTCAGCCGCTCGACGATCCGCCCGGGATCGGGCGCCAGCAAAATCAGGTCGGTCGCCAGGAACACGGCTTCTTCGATGTCGTGGGTAATCAGGAACACCGGTTTGGCGGTGCGCTGCCAGACCTGCAGCAGCAGTTCCTGCATCTGCTCGCGGGTGAAGGCGTCCAGGGCTCCGAACGGTTCGTCCATCAACATTACCCGTGGATCGGCCGCCAGCGCGCGGGCCAGGCCGACGCGTTGCTTCTGACCGCCAGACAGCTGCCAGACGCGACGCTTTTCGAACCCGGCCAGGTCCACCAAGGCAAGCATTTCCCGGGCGCGAGCCTCGCGTTTTTCTCTCGCGACCCCGGCCAGTTCCAGGCCAAACCCGACGTTTGCCAGCACGTCCTGCCAAGGCAGCAACGCATCGTCCTGGAACACCACGCCACGTTCGGCGCCCGGGCCTGACACTGGCACGCCGTCCAAGGTGATTTGCCCGGCGCTGGGCTCGACGAACCCGGCAATCAGGTTCAGCAACGACGTCTTGCCACTGCCGGATGGCCCGAGGGCGACCAGCAACTGCTGTGGACCCAGGGTCAACGAAATATCCGCCAGTACCGGTTTCGTGGCGCCGGGGTACTGTGCGCTGATGCGCTCCAGCTGTAGCAAGGCCATTTCGGTGTCTCCTTTTTGATCAGCGAGTGATGTACTTGGCGCTGACGTACGGTGCGTAATCCGGCAGTACGGCTTCGACCTTGCCTTGCTCCTTGAGGAACGCGGCGGTGTTGGTTATCGCCTGGGTGGTTGGGGCGCCGAGGCTCAGCACCTGGTCTGCGGCCAGGGGGAATACGTTGCCTTGCAACAACAGCGGGATATCGCTGGCCTTGGCCCCGGATAGCTTCACCAGCTTGTCGATGTTGGACGCATCGGCCAGCCAGGCTAGTGGGTCCTTGCGGTATTGGGCATAGGCATCCAGGGTGACTTTTGCGAAAGCCGTGACGATTTCAGGGTGCTGCTGGGCGAAGTCCTTGCGCACGATCCATGCGTCGAAGGTCGGTGCGCCAAATTGCGCCAGTTCCGCAGAGGTAATCAGCACCTTGCCGTTTTCCTTGGCCACGCCCAGGGCTGGGTCCCAGACGTAGGTGGCGTCGATGTCGCCGCGTTTCCACGCCGCGATGATGGCCGGTGGGGCGAGGTTGAGCACGGTGACTTTCGATGGGTCGATATTCCAGTGTTTCAGCGCGGCGAGCAGGCTGTAATGGCCGGTGGAAACAAACGGCACGGCGATCTTCTTGCCGATCAGGTCTTGCGGGGTCTTGATGCCGGAGCCGTCACGGGCCACCAAGGCTTCGGCGGCGCCGATCTGCGTCGCGATGAGGAATGTTTCTACTGGCACCTTACGAGTGATCGCGGCGGTCAGCGGGCTGGAGCCGAGGTAGCCGATCTGCACATCGCCCGAGGCGATGGCGGCGATGATATCGGCGCCGTTGTCGAACTTGCGCCAGGCGATCTTGGCCTGGGTGGCTTTTTCATACGCGCCATCGGCTTGGGCGACTTTCGCCGGGTCCACGGTGGTCTGGTAGGCGACGGTCAGGTCGGTTGCCTGTGCGAAAAAACTCGCCGCGGCCAGGGAGGCGGCTGCGAGAAGGCGAAGGGGGAAACTCAAAGACATGGTAAAGCTCCTCAACCAGCCGCCGGAGAGTCGGCGTTGGAGGAGACTAAATGATCTAAGAACTATAAAATAAATAACTTTTTCGCATTAGCTTATCTGCGAAAAAGTCTATCGAGAAGCCACGAAACCCCTGTGGCAAGGAAGCAAGCTCCCTCGCCACAGAATGTTCTTGCCAGCGGCGAATCAGTTACTGATCGCTAGAATGCTCGCCTGGTACGACCCCACGAACACGTCGAAATCACCCACTTCGTTCTGCTCCAACTCGGTTTGCTGGACCAGGGATCGCCGAGCATTTTCCTCGAAGGCAATTATTTCATCGGCCGACAGTGGCTCTGCGCGGAAAAACTCGGCGTGGGCCTTGCTCTGGCGCAGGGAGAACTGGGCGAAGCTTTCCTTGTGTTCGGCCATGGCCGCCAGTACCCGGGCGGATGGCGTGAGGAATGGGTCGCGGACTTTTGCCAGTTGGGCGTCCAGCGCCTGGCGGTGGTCATCACCACCTTGGCTTTGGTCGAGCAGTGCCGCCAGCGGGGCGATCTTGTCCAGCAATTCCAGGGCCCAGGCTTGCATGTCCACCGATTCACCCTGGCGCTGCAATTGCAGGCCTGGCTTGCGGCCTTCCTTGACCACCGTCAGGAAGTTGCTGGTGGCGTTGCTGCACTCGTTGTTTTCCAATTGCGGGCTGTCGTCGAGGCCGCAATACAAGAGGAACGCATCGAGGAACCGCGATTCGGTCAGGTCGATGCCCATCGGCAAGAACGGGTTGATGTCCAGGCAACGTACTTCGACGTACTGGATGCCACGGGCCATCAGCGCCTGGATCGGTCGCTCCCCGGTGTAGGTCACGCGCTTGGGGCGGATGTTGGAGTAGTACTCGTTTTCGATCTGCAGGATGTTGGTGTTGAGCTGCACCCATTCGCCGTTCTGGTGAGTGCCAATCTCGACATACGGCGCATACGGCGTTGCCACAGCCTTGCGCAGGCTATCGGTGTAGCTTGCCAGGTCGTTGTAGCAAGGCGTCAGGCCGGCCTGGGCGTTGCTCTGGTAACCCAGGTCGCTCATGCGCAGGCTGGTGGCATAGGGCAGGTACAAGGTGTCCGGGTCCAATTGTTCCAGCTGATGCGGTCGGCCACGCAGGAAACCGGCGTCGAGGGCCGGCGAGGCGCCGAACAGGTACATCAATAGCCAGCTGTAGCGCCGGAAATTGCGGATCAGGGCGATATAGGCCGACGACTGGAAATCCCGGTCGCTCAGATCGCTGGCTTCGTCCTGGCGCAGCAGGGGCCAGAGCTTTTCCGGCAGGGAAAAGTTGTAGTGGATCCCGGCGATGCATTGCATGGTCTTGCCGTAACGCAGGGCCAGACCCTTGCGATAGACATACTTGAGCCGACCGATGTTCGAGGTGCCGTAATAGGCGATCGGAATCTCCTCCTCAGCCGGCAGCGGACACGGCATCGAAGGGCTCCACAGGTATTCGTCGCCGAGCTTGCTGTAGACAAACCGGTGGATCCTGTCGAGGCTGCGCAGGGTATCAGCCGGGTTGGCCAGGGCCGGCGTGATGAATTCCAGCAGCGACTCGGAATAGTCGGTGGTGATCTGTTCGTTGGTCAGCGCCGAGCCCAGGGCTTGCGGGTGCGGCGTCTGCGCCAGGCGCCCGTTGTCGGTGACACGCAGGCATTCACGTTCGATACCGTGCAGGCACTGCTCGAGCAGGGAGAGGTTGGCGCGCTCGCCGAGCAGGGCCAGGCGGCGGTTTAAAAGGTCGCTCAAGTTGAATTCCTTCACGCGTCAGTCGCCCCAATATGGGGGTGGGCAAGACGGTCTACAAGGGTGAAGTTAAAACTGGCGTTTTCGCCTGGTTTACATACGGTCAAAGAAGATCGCCGCCGTCCCTCGTGGGAGCGAGCTTGCTCGCGATAGCGGTATATCAGTCAACTAAATGTGACAGGTCCATCGCCATCGCGAGCAAGCTCGCTCCCACAGGAAAGCCCGACACCGCATTCGTGGCGTCGAAATTAACTCAAATCGATGACCAGGAGCTATAGGACAGCGAACGTGCCTTGCGCTTTTGCGACCAGCTTGTCGCCTTGCATCACATCGGCCTCGACCACCAATGTGCGCCGGCCCGGGTGGATGACCCGGGCGGTGCACAACACCTCGCCGTCGGACACGGCGCGGATGTAGTTGATCTTGCATTCGATGGTCGCAGACTGCTGGTCGAAGCCATGGACACTGGAGCAGGCCAGGCCCATGGCGATGTCCACCAGGCTGAACAGCGCGCCACCGTGCAGCTTGCCGCCGCGATTACGCAATTCGGGGGCCAGGTCCAGGGTGACTTGCGCCACCCCGTCCCCAAGGCTGTGCAAACGGCAGCCGAGCAGCTTGAAAAACGCGCTCTCCACCAACCCGGCTGGCGCGTCCATCAGCGTTTCTTCAATTGCTTGGCGTTGGCGAACAGCGAGGCCATGGCGTTGTTCGCCGGGGCCGCCGTGGCGGTTTCCTTGCGGGGCGCGGTGTTCTGCGACTGGCGTGGGGCGGCGCCTGGGCGAGCACCGCGGGCACCGTCGACCTTCTCACCCGGCGTGTCACTCATGCGCATCGACAGGCCAACGCGTTTGCGCGGGATATCGACTTCCATGACCTTCACTTTCACCACGTCGCCGGCCTTCACGGCTTCGCGCGGGTCCTTGATGAATTTTTCCGACAGTGCCGAGATGTGTACCAGGCCGTCCTGGTGCACGCCGATATCAACGAACGCGCCGAAGTTGGTCACGTTGGTGACCACGCCTTCGAGGATCATGCCCGGTTGCAAGTCCTTGAGGTCTTCGACGCCTTCCTGGAATTCGGCGGTCTTGAACTCCGGACGCGGGTCGCGGCCCGGCTTCTCCAGCTCTTGCAGAATGTCGGTCACGGTGGGCAGGCCGAAGGTTTCGTCGGTGAATTTCTTCGGGTCCAGGCGCTTGAGGAACGCGGCGTCGCCGATCAGCGAGCGGATGTCGCGGTCGGTCTGGGCGGCGATGCGTTGCACCAGCGGATACGCTTCCGGGTGGACCGCCGAGGAGTCGAGCGGGTTGTCGCCGTTCATGACGCGCAGGAAGCCGGCGGCTTGTTCGAAGGTTTTTTCACCCAGGCGCGGGACTTTCTTCAACGCGGCGCGGGTCTTGAACGCGCCATGTTCGTCACGGTGGGTGACAATGTTCTGCGCGAGTGTCGCGTTCAGGCCGGAAATCCGCGCCAGCAGTGCCACCGAAGCGGTGTTCACGTCCACACCCACGGCGTTCACGCAATCCTCCACCACGGCGTCCAGGCCACGGGCCAGTTTCAGTTGGGACACGTCGTGCTGGTATTGACCGACACCGATGGATTTCGGATCGATCTTCACCAGTTCCGCCAGTGGGTCCTGCAGGCGACGGGCGATCGACACCGCGCCACGGATCGACACGTCCAGGTCCGGGAATTCCTTCGAAGCCAGTTCCGACGCCGAATAAACAGAAGCACCGGCTTCGGAGACCATGACCTTGGTCATTTTCATGGCCGGGTATTTCTTGATCAGTTCCGCTGCCAGCTTGTCGGTCTCGCGGCTGGCGGTGCCGTTGCCGATAGCGATCAGGTCCACCGAATGCTTGGCGCACAGGGCGGCGAGCACCGCGAGGGTCTGGTCCCATTTGTTGTGCGGCACGTGCGGGTAGACCGTGGCGTGGTCCAGCAACTTACCGGTTGAATCGACGACCGCTACCTTGCAACCGGTGCGCAGGCCCGGGTCCAGGCCCAGAGTGGCGCGGGGGCCGGCCGGCGCGGCCAACAGCAGGTCGTGCAGGTTGTGGGCGAATACGTTGATCGCCTCGGTCTCGGCGTTATCGCGCAACTCACCGAGCAAGTCGGTTTCCAGGTGGGTATAGAGCTTGACCTTCCAGGTCCAGCGCACCACCTCGGCCAGCCATGTGTCGGCGGCGCGGTTCTGGTTCTGGATGCCGAATTGCTGGGCGATCATGCCTTCGCACGGGTGCATGGTGCCGGGCAGTTCTTCGCCGACCTTCAGCGCGGAGCTGAGAATGCCTTCGTTGCGGCCACGGAAAATCGCCAGGGCACGGTGGGACGGCATGCTCTTGAGCGGTTCGTCGTGCTCGAAGTAGTCGCGGAACTTGGCGCCTTCCTCCTCTTTGCCGGCGATGACGCGGGCGCTGAGGGTCGCCTCCTGCTTGAGGAAGTTACGCAGCTTTTCCAGCAGGTTGGCGTCTTCAGCGAAACGCTCCATGAGGATGTACTTGGCGCCTTCCAGCGCGGCCTTTACGTCCGCCACGCCTTTTTCCGCATCGATAAAACGCGCGGCTTCGGTTTCCGGGACGAGGGTCGGGTCGTTGAACAGGCCGTCGGCCAGCTCGCCGAGGCCGGCTTCCAGGGCGATCTGGCCCTTGGTGCGGCGCTTTTGCTTGTAGGGCAGGTACAAGTCTTCGAGGCGGGTCTTGGTGTCGGCCAGCTTGATGTCGCGTTCGAGTTGCGGGGTCAGCTTGCCCTGCTCCTGGATGCTCGCCAGGATGCTGATGCGCCGTTCGTCGAGTTCACGCAGGTAGCGCAGGCGCTCTTCCAGATGACGCAATTGAGTGTCATCGAGGCTGCCTGTCACTTCTTTCCGGTAACGGGCGATGAAAGGGACCGTGGAGCCTTCATCGAGTAGCGCGACGGCCGCTTCGACCTGTTGTGGGCGGACGCCGAGTTCCTCGGCGATGCGGCTGTTGATGCTGTCCATAAAACCACCTGACAAATTGTGAAATCAGGCTCGCCACCGCAGAAGCCGGGCTCGGCGAGACTGGTTGAGCGGCCTGGCGTGCGCCGCTGCCTGGGTCAAAAGGCTGCCTGTTGACCCGTGAAATCAAAAAAATGCTGCCTGGCCAGGGGGAAAAAGTGTTTCGCCGGTGTAACGATCCGGCCCTGTCCTGGCACAAAGGCCGCGCATTATAACCAGCGTTCCACCGTTAGGGTGCGTCGCGCCCGTGGGCTTGATCAGCGGATTGCTGGAGATAGGCGAAAAATCTGCTAACAATGCACACGGTACGCACAACGGCAGCTAGGCCATAATGCGCGCCGAGATCAAAGGAGCTTCCTATGAGCAGCACCGCACAAACTGCTGAAGGCGAAAAAATTCTGATTGTTGACGACGATCCAGGGCTGAGCAGCCTGCTGGAGCGCTTTTTCGTCAGCAAGGGTTACCGAGCCCGCACTGTACCGAACACGGAGCAAATGGACCGTCTGTTGGCCCGTGAGGTTTTCAACCTCGTCGTCCTCGACCTGATGCTGCCCGGTGAAGACGGCTTGACCGCCTGTCGTCGCCTGCGCGGCGCGAACAACCAGATCCCGATCATCATGCTGACCGCCAAGGGCGACGAGCTGAGCCGTATCAAGGGCCTTGAACTGGGCGCCGACGATTACCTGGCCAAGCCGTTCAATCCGGACGAGCTGATGGCGCGGGTCAAGGCGGTCTTGCGTCGCCAGTCGGCGCCGGTGCCGGGCGCGCCGGGCAGCGAAGACGAAAGCGTCACCTTCGGCGACTATGAACTGTCGCTGGCCACCCGCGAGCTCAAGCGCGGCGACGAGGTACACATGCTCACCACCGGTGAGTTCGCGGTCCTCAAGGCTTTGGTGATGAACGCTCGCCAGCCGCTGACCCGAGACAAGCTGATGAATTTGGCCCGTGGCCGGGAATGGGATGCGCTGGAGCGTTCCATCGACGTGCAGATTTCCCGCTTGCGCCGGATGATCGAGCCCGATCCATCCAAGCCGCGTTATATCCAGACCGTCTGGGGCGTAGGCTACGTATTCGTGCCGGATGGCGCCGCCAGCAAGTGATCGGCGATTTGTAGGAGCGGGAAGCCTGGTTGATTGAAGTCTTTTCCAGGCGACTCGCGGTCCGTCATTGTGCGAGCATCGCTCGCTCCTGCAAGTGTGTAGCGGCTATTCATGAAAACCCCCGTTTGGTTCCCCCAGAGTTTCTTTTCCCGCACCCTCTGGCTGGTGCTCATCGTCGTGCTTTTTTCCAAGGCGCTGACGTTGGTCTACCTGCTGATGAACGAAGACGTGCTGGTGGACCGCCAATACAGTCACGGCGTTGCCTTGACATTGCGGGCCTACTGGGCGGCCGACGAAACCAATCGAGCAAAGATTGCCGAGGCGGCAACATTGATCCGGGTGGTCGGAGCCGGCGTGCCGGAAGGCGAGCAGCACTGGCCATACAGCGAGATCTATCAGCGGCAGATGCAGGCCGAGTTGGGCGCCGACACCGAGGTGCGATTGCGCATGCACTCGCCGCCGGCATTGTGGGTGCGCGCTCCAAGCCTTGGGGATGGTTGGCTGAAGGTTCCGCTGTACCCCCATCCATTGCGGGGCCAGAAGATCTGGAACGTGCTGGGCTGGTTCCTGGCGATCGGCCTGCTTTCGACGGCTTCGGCGTGGATCTTCGTCAGCCAGCTCAACCAACCGCTCAAACGCCTCGTGTACGCCGCCCGGCAATTGGGCCAGGGGCGTAGTGTACGGTTGCCGATCAGCGATACGCCCAGCGAGATGACCGAGGTGTACCGCGCCTTCAACCAGATGGCCGAGGATGTCGAGCAGGCCGGACGCGAGCGTGAGCTGATGCTTGCAGGGGTCTCCCATGACTTGCGCACGCCCCTGACCCGGTTGCGGTTATCGCTGGAGTTGATGGGCGAGCACACCGACCTGACTGATGAAATGGTCCGCGATATCGAAGACATGGACGCGATTCTTGACCAGTTCCTGGCATTCATTCGCGACGGTCGTGATGAGTCGGTGGAAGAAGTCGATCTCAGCGACCTGGTTCGGGAGGTGGCTGCACCCTATAACCAGAACGAAGAGAAGGTCCACCTGCGCCTGGAGCCGATCCAGCCGTTCCCGCTACGTCGCGTATCGATGAAGCGCCTGCTGAACAACCTGATCGGCAACGCCCTGAACCATGCAGGCACAGGTGTGGAAGTGGCCGCCTACGTTTCGGGCGATACCAGCGCGCCCTACGTCGTGCTGAGCGTCATGGACCGAGGCGCCGGCATCGATCCGTCGGAATTGGAGGCCATTTTCAATCCGTTCACACGAGGCGATCGCGCCCGGGGGGGAAAGGGCACGGGACTGGGCCTGGCGATCGTCAAGCGCATCGCCTCGATGCACGGCGGCAACGTCGAGCTGCGCAATCGCGTGGGCGGCGGACTGGAAGCGCGGGTGCGGCTGCCGTTGGGCTTGATGTTGCCTCGGGATGCGGTGTAGCGGAATCGCTCGGAAGGCGCAAAACCTGTGGGAGCGAGCTTGCTCGCGATGCGGTGGCTCAGCCAAATTTATGTTGGCTGACACACCGTCATCGCGAGCAAGCTCGCTCCCACAGTAATTTATAAATGGATTACCCCTTGCCCTTGGTCCGGGTCATGTTCGGCCCGCCGTTTTTCTCCAGGTGCTCGATGATGATCCCTGCCACGTTCTTGCTGGTGGTGGTCTCGATGCCTTCCAGGCCTGGCGAGGAGTTGACTTCCATCACCAGCGGCCCGTGATTGGAGCGCAGGATGTCCACGCCAGCCACCGCCAGCCCCATGACCTTGGCTGCACGCAGGGCGGTCATACGCTCTTCCGGCGTGATCTTGATCAGGCTTGCGCTGCCGCCGCGATGCAGGTTGGAGCGAAACTCCCCTGGCTTGGCCTGGCGCTTCATCGACGCGATTACTTTGTCGCCGACCACGAAGCAACGAATGTCCGCGCCCCCGGCTTCCTTGATGTATTCCTGGACCATGATGTTCTGCTTCAGGCCCATGAATGCTTCGATCACCGACTCCGCCGCCGTTGCGGTTTCGCACAGCACCACGCCAATGCCCTGGGTGCCCTCCAATACCTTGATAACCAGAGGCGCGCCATTGACCATGGCGATCAGGTCGGGAATGTCATCTGGAGAGTGGGCGAAGCCGGTCACGGGCAAGCCGATGCCACGCCGAGACAGCAATTGCAGCGAGCGCAGCTTGTCTCGCGAGCGGGCAATCGCAACGGACTCATTGAGGGGATACACCCCCATCATTTCGAACTGGCGCAATACCGCGCAACCGTAGAAGGTCACCGACGCGCCGATACGCGGGATCACCGCATCGAAGCCTTCCAGCGGCTTGCCGCGGTAATGGATTTGCGGCTTGTGGCTGGCAATGTTCATGTAGGCGCGCAGGGTATCGATCACCACCATTTCATGGCCACGCTCGGTCCCGGCCTCGACCAGGCGGCGGGTGGAATACAGACGCGGGTTTCGCGACAGCACAGCGATCTTCATGCAACACCTGTGGCAGAGGTAGTGGATACCGGGAATGCCGGCTTGTCTTGAACGTATTTGATGCCTGGATTGACCACCAACTGGCCGTCGATCAAGGCCTTGGAACCCAGCAACAGGCGATAACGCATGGATTTGCGGCAGGCGAGGGTGAATTCGACCCGCCAGAACCGATCGCCCAACGCCAGCGTGGTGCTGATCACATAGCGGACCTGGGCGTGGCCGTTGGAGCTCTTGATGGTCTTGCGCGCCACCAAGGGTGCTTCGCAGCGGCGATGGCGCAGTTGCACGACGGTGCCGAGGTGCGCGGTGAAGCGCACCCATTTTTCGCCGTCACGCTCGAATGGCTCGATGTCGGTGGCGTGCAGGCTCGAGGTGCTGGCGCCGGTGTCGATTTTTGCCCGTAGCCCGGCGACTCCCAGATCAGGGAGCGCCACCCACTCGCGCAGACCGACAACGGTCAGATGGTCGAAAGTCTTCAATAAAAACAACCTGAAATTGGCGCATCGGATTGCGGGCCCCGCGAATCGCGGTATTCACGCAGAATAATCACAAAATGACGACAGTTATCTACGTACTTGTTTGCATGTGTAACCGATGCCGACGCATGCCATGCGGACAGGCGGTTCGGCGGGCATTCTATCCGTCGGGACGGATTCGTGCGCCCGACAAAAACGGTAGTACAGTTCCAGCCATAGGTTAGAAAGAGGAATCCAAGTGGCACAAAAAAGCGAAGAGGATGACAAGGTCCGTCTCGATAAATGGTTGTGGGCGGCACGATTCTATAAAACCCGTGCCTTGGCCAAGGCTGCCATTGAAAGCGGCAAGGTCCATCACCGGGGCGAACGATGCAAGCCTGGCAAAGAGCCACGTATCGGTGATGAATACGTCATTCGAACAGGCTTCGACGAAAAAACGGTGGTCGTCGAAGCGTTGTCCATCGTGCGTCGCGGCGCGCCGCAGGCTCAAACGCTATACCGCGAGACCGAAGCCAGCGTCGCCAAGCGCGAAGCGGCAGCCGCCCAACGCAAGGCCGGTGCCCTGGGTGTGAGCACCGATGGCAAGCCCAGCAAGAAACAACGGCGAGACCTGTTCAAGTTCCATGGGAGCAACAGCGAGTAAAGCATCGGCCACACCTGTAGCCCGTGGCGAGGGAGCTTGCTCCCGCTGGGCCGGTCCGACGCCTCGGGCGTAGCGGCCCCAGAATCTTGCGGTCGCTACGCAACCGAGCGGGAGCAAGCTCCCTCGCCACAACAGCGCTGCACATGCGGATAGATGTTCAGTCTTCCCACAAAGCAAAATCATGGCTTGCTTGGAACCCATCCTGAATGCCCATAAAATGCCAGCCATCCATTGCCATCACCTCAGAACCAGACTCCTATGACTGATTTACCGGATACCGACTACACCCAACGTTTCATCTTCGATGACAGCGACGCCCGTGGCGAGCTGGTAGCGTTGGAGCGTAGCTACGCCGAAGTCCTCGCCAAGCACCCCTATCCGGAGCCGGTCGCGCAGTTGCTCGGCGAGTTGATGGCCGCCGCGGCGCTGCTGGTGGGTACCTTGAAATTCGATGGCTTGTTGATTCTCCAGGCCCGTTCCGAAGGCCCGGTGCCATTGTTGATGATCGAGTGTTCGAGCGAGCGTGAGATCCGAGGCCTGGCCCGTTATCACGCCGAGCAGATCGCCCCCGACGCGACACTCTCCGACCTGATGCCCAATGGTGTTTTGGCCCTGACGGTCGACCCGAGCCATGGCAAGCGCTACCAAGGCATTGTCGATCTCGACGGCGCAACGCTGGCCGAGTGCTTCACCAACTACTTCGTCATGTCCCAGCAGACCAACACACGCTTCTGGCTGTACGCCGACGGGCGGCGTGCCCGCGGCCTGCTGTTGCAGCAATTGCCGGCCGACCGCATTCGTGATTCGGAAGAACGTGATGCCAGCTGGCAACACGTCACCGCTCTCGCCAGCACCTTGAGCGCCGATGAGCTGCTGGGCCTGGACAACGAAACCATCCTGCATCGCCTCTACCACGAAGAACAGGTTCGCCTGTTCGAAGGCCAGCCGTTACGCTTCAAATGCAGTTGCTCCCGTGAACGTTCCGGCAATGCGTTGGTCAGTCTGGGTCTGGAAGATGCGCAGCAATTGGTGATCGAGCATGGCGGCGCCATCGAAATCGATTGCCAGTTTTGCAATGAGCGCTACCTGTTCGATGCCGCGGACATCGCCCAATTGTTCGCCGGTGCGGGTGTCGACACACCGTCAGATACTCGTCACTAAATCGGTTCAGCGCAGGTAAATCTCCTGGCAAACGCCGGATTTACGCCGTACTGACGGGAGGGCCCTACTCTTTTTGGGCTTTTCTGGCATAATCCGGCCCACTTTTTTCGGGTAGTAGTGCGCGACTTCCTACTACAAAACGTTTGGAGCACTCGGCCACGGGCCGACGGGGAATCTCATGACGCAAGCCAATAACGCCGTGTACACCGATCTGAGTGTCGATGATCTGGTTAAAGAAGCCCTGAATCGCGGTGAAGGCGAGCTTGCCGATACTGGCGCGCTGGTTGTACGTACCGGTCATCGTACCGGTCGTTCGCCAGTGGACCGTTTCATTGTGGAAGAGCCAACCACCCAGCACGCCATTGCCTGGGGCCCGATCAACCGCAAGTTCCCGGCTGACAAGTTCGATGCCTTGTGGAACCGCGTCGCAGCCTACCTGGGCGAGCGCGAGCGTTTTGTCTCCCACGTGCATGTAGGTTCCGATCCTGCGCACTACCTGCCGGTCAAGATGACCACCGAGACTGCCTGGCACAACCTGTTCGGCCGCTGCCTGTTCATCAACCCCGAGCAATACAACGCCGGCGGCAAGGACGAATGGCAGATCCTCAACGCGCCGAACTTCGTCTGCGAGCCTGAGCGCGACGGCACCAACTCCGACGGTACCGTGATCATCAACTTCGTGGCCAAGAAAGTGCTGATTGCAGGCATGCGCTATGCCGGCGAGATGAAGAAAGCCCTGTTCTCCGTGCAGAACTTCCTGCTGCCGGCCGCCGACGTGCTGCCGATGCACTGCGCCGCGAACATGGGCGAAGAAGGCGACGTGACCCTGTTCTTCGGCCTGTCGGGCACTGGCAAGACCACCCTGTCCGCCGATGAAAGCCGCTACCTGATCGGTGACGACGAGCACGGTTGGGGCGTGGGCGTGGTCTTCAACATCGAAGGCGGTTGCTATGCCAAGTGCATCGACCTGTCTGAGAAGAACGAGCCGGTCATCTGGAAAGCCATCCAGCACGGTGCCGTACTGGAAAACGTGGTCCTGGATCCGGTCACCAAGAAAGCCGACTATGCCGACGACAGCCTGACCCAGAACAGCCGCGCCGCCTACCCGCGTGAGCTGATCGAAAAACGCGCACCAAAAAACCTCGGTGGCGAGCCAAACGCCGTGATCTTCCTGACCTGCGACCTGACCGGCGTACTGCCACCTGTGTCGATCCTCAGCGAAGAACAAGCCGCCTACCACTTCCTGTCCGGCTACACCGCACTGGTGGGCTCGACCGAAATGGGTTCGGGCAGCGGCATCAAGTCGACTTTCTCCACCTGCTTCGGCGCGCCGTTCTTCCCGCGTCCAGCCGGTGAATACGCTGAGCTGCTGATCAAGCGCATCCGTGGTTTCGGCTCCAAGGTCTACCTGGTCAACACCGGCTGGACCGGCGGCGGCTACGGCGTCGGCAAGCGCTTCAACATCCCGACCACCCGTGCGGTGATCGCAGCGATCCAGAGCGGCGCGCTGATCGGTGCTGAAACCGAACACCTGGACATCATCAACCTGGACGTGCCGCTGGCCGTCCCAGGCGTCGAGACTGGCCTGTTGAACCCACGCAATACCTGGGCCGACAAGGCCGCCTACGACGAAGCGGCCAAGGCATTGGCCGGTCTGTTCATCGAAAACTTCAAGAAGTTCGAAGTGAGCGATGCGATCAAGGCGGCAGGTCCACAGCTGTAAGGCTTGCCGATACATGAGAAAGCCGCCCTTTAAGGGCGGCTTTTTTGTGGGTGACTATTTTTCTTCCCGCGCCTGTTTATCCCTGGAAAGTAGAGGGCGAAATCGTATCCCAACAAAAAGAAAAGTCTCACGTCGGTCTCGGAACCGTCTGGTGATCAATTCCTTGCTTACTCGGTAAGGTTCGCCGCGCCGCTTGTATTGAGCCGGCGCTGACCGAGCAAGGACGAAGCATGGCGAAAGGTAAAAGCGATATCCCTCAGGTCTGGGAGTACCGCGGTGGCGAAAGGCGCTACAGAGTCCTGCGGGACATGACCCCGGGCGAGCTGGCAAAAAGAGACGCCGATTTTAAAGCCCATGAGGACATGCTCGTTCGGCAAGAGGAATACATGAGCCAGCGGCTGGGCCAGACAAGCCAGAGGGATGCACCGAGCATCAAGGGCTGTGTGTTCGCCAAATCCTGCGAACTGCCCGATGCAATCATCGACTATCACAATCCAACCGGTTACATCCCGACGGAACTGCTGAGCGCCTATGGTGCGTTCAAATTGTTGGGCGGTCGGGAGGTTGACGCGTCAGGCTGCGTACCGCTGAAGACCATCAGCGGAGCGTTACCGGCGAGTTTTGGCACGCTCGCACTGGGTGGGACCGCTTTGGCCTCCCTTGGCGCTGGCGCGACGGTCACGGCACCCGTGGCGGCCGGCGCGCTGGTGGGGTTGGTGGGGCTGCTGATGCCTTCGAACCTGGGCGATGGTTCGCTGTACACCGAAGAGCAACTAAGGTCCCTTGAAAAAGCGCGCAGCCGGGTTCGCCTACATGTCGAAACCCAGGCCGACGGGACGCTGAAAGGGTATGGCTACAACACCCAGTCAAGACGCGACTGGGAGATGATCCCGGTGGTGACATTCCAGGCGCATGGCGAGCAGCAAGTGGCAGATTTTGGCGATGGGGTCGAGTTGATCTGGACGCCGGCGGTGGACCCTTGCGCGACGTTGGGCATCCCAGCTTTGGAGGCTGCGCCACAGGCGCCGCGTATCTGGATCTTCCCGCCGACACCCATGGCGGACAGCATTATCGTCAATCCGATTTATCCACCGGAATACAAGGATTTCATTCTTGTGTTTCCGGTGGGCTCTGGGGTTTCGCCGTTATATATAGTTTTGAGTGTTCGGCGCAAAGGGTTGCCGGAGGCAGGGCATGATTACCATCGGGCACCAAAGACAGAGGAGATTACTGGATTTGCTGACTTGAAGATCGCCAAACAAAAGACCCCTCGTCAAGGTGGGGGCGGTTTTCGCGAACGGTGGACCGATTCCAAAAAAAGAACTATTTATGAGTGGGATTTCATGCACGGTGAGTTGGAGGCATACCGTGCTAGTGATGGAAGCCATCTAGGTTCGTTTGACTATTTAACGGGCGAGCAACTAGATCGTCCGAAACCGAATCGTAATATTAAAAAATATTTGTGAGAAAAAAATGGGTCTAAAGCTAAAACTAAGTTGGTATGACAAAGAAACCGAGCTAGGCGAAGGGCGCGAATATTCACAGGATTTTGGCGACGATTCACGGGTGCTTGTTGAGCTGGGGGTGCCTGTAGAAAACAACATTAACGTGGGTGGATTTAATGTTGATGACAAATGGGCTGAGATATTACAGCCCCATTTTGAACATGTTCTAAATCTAACGCTGTATGACTATCAAGTCTCTTTTGATTATCGAGATGAGTGGTGAGCGTAAGGTAACGAGGCCGCGGGAACTACAATTGGCATTTCCACTCCAGAAAGCATTGGTGGCACTTCGGGCAGCCTCATGCACGCGCCTAGCAAGAGGCTTGTGATCAGGACGGTAGGTAACGTCAGTTTCTTCAACATGATTTTCTCCTTGGTTAATGTGCAAAGGGCATCCTGCCTTATGCTGGTCTGATCTGCTGATTCATGGATCGACGGCGCACCTTAACGCGTCAAATGACTGGAGACGAGACATCAAAACGCCTGGATTTGTATCGCTTCGTGGCAAAGCGGTAACACTCCCGAGCGGTATCATCCGGTGCGTGGAGAACACGGGCGAGTTCAATCACATCACAGGCGAGCAGACCAACAACTGCGAGCTCCATCCATCCGCTGAATGCCCTCCATCACACGAATAAATTTCAAAAAATGTCGATGGCTGACTAAGGTGAAGCAGTCTTTGGATCGCCAACAAGAGAGCAAACATGAGCCAGACATCCTTCGATATCCAGCGCGCCGCCGTGGTCGGCGCAGGCACCATGGGGCGGGGCATCGTGATGTGCCTGGCCAACGCTGGCGTTACGGTGCAGTGGGTCGATAACAATCCACAAATGCTGGAGCAGGCGCTGGCCACGGTGGCCGAGACCTACGCCCATAACGTACGCCAGGGCCGACTCGAACAAAGCGAAGCCGACGCCAGGATCGCCCGTATTGCGCGGGCGCAGGACTACGCGGCGATCCGCAACGTGGACCTGGTCATTGAAGCGGTCTACGAGAACCTCGAACTCAAGCAGAAGATATTTCGCGAGCTGGACGGCATGCTCAAGCCCGAGGCGATCCTGGCAAGTAACACCTCGGCGCTGGATATCGATGCCATTGCCGCCGCCACGCGTCGGCCAACGCAAGTGCTGGGCCTGCACTTCTTCAGCCCGGCGCACATCATGAAGTTGTTGGAGATCGTGCGCGGCGCACAAACGGCCAAGGCTGTGCTGGACGCTGCCCTGGCGCTGGGCAAGCGCATGGGCAAGGTGAGCGTGGTGTCGGGCAATTGTCACGGCTTCATCGGCAACCGAATGCTTCATCCCTATGTGCTGGAGGCGCGAAAGATGTTGTTGGAGGGTGCGTTCCCCCATCAGGTGGATGCGGCGCTGCAGGGCTTTGGTTTCGCCATGGGGCCGTTTCGCATGTACGACGTGGTCGGTATCGATCTGGAGTGGCGCGCGCGGGAGCTGGCGGGCCAAGGGCAGGATGCCCCCGAGGTGCAGGTGGACAACCGCTTGTGCGAGTTGGGTCGGTTCGGCCAGAAAAGTGGCAACGGTTATTACCACTATGAGCCGGGCAGCCGGCAGGCTGAACACGATGTAGAAGTCGATGCGCTGGTGCAGCGGGTCAGCGAGGACCTGGGTTTCCAGCGGCGTGACATCGACGCCGATGAGATCCTCGAACGCTGCTTGCTGGCGCTGGTCAACGAAGGTGCGAAGATTCTCCAGGAAGGCATTGCCGAGTCGTCCCACGATATCGACCTGGTGTATCTCAACGGCTATGGCTTCCCGGCTGACAAGGGCGGCCCGATGGCCTGGGCTGATCAGCAAGGCCTTGCGGACATCCATGCACGCTTGGTGGACCTTGAGACGAAGCAGGGGGATCAATGGAAGCCTGCTCGCCTGATCGGAGAGTTGGCGGCGCAAGGCAAGGGTTTCTCGCAGCGATAACCGACAGCCTGTCTTCCCCACAACACTGCACAACCAAGGACAAGAGATGCCCCAGCGCACCGAGTACTTTCATTTCCAGCCGGTGACTACGCGCTGGCACGACAACGATGTGTACGGTCACGTCAATAACGTCACCTACTACAGCTTTTTCGATACGGCGGTGAATACCTACCTGATCGAGGCCGGTGGACTGGATATCCATGACGGCGAAGTAGTGGGTTTCGTGGTGAGTTCAGCCTGCGACTATTTTGCATCGATCGCATTTCCGGACCGGATCGAGATCGGCCTGCGGGTCGCCAAGCTGGGCAACAGTTCGGTGCAATACGAGCTGGCGGTGTTCAAGGAGAACGAGCAGGAGGCCTGCGCGGCGGGGCGCTTCGTGCATGTGTTCGTGGACCGGATGTCGAATCAGCCAGTGCCGATCCCGGGTCGGCTACGCGAGGCATTGGAACGATTGGTACCCTGAAACGAAAAATCGCAGCCTCCGGTCAGTCTCCCGAAGGCTGCGATCATCTAACGGTACGGGTCAAACCGGCCGTCAATCGTCGTGATAGCGATGCTTGTGCTTGTGCTTGCGATGTCCGTAGGCATGACCGCGGCCCCGGTGGCCATCGCGGTAGTAGCGGCGATCGCTACGGCGACCTTCGTAACGGTCGTCATCGTCGTCCTTGCCCATGTAGTTACCCAGTGCGCCACCGGCGCCACCGCCCGCTGCGGCACCGATCAGGCTGCCCGTGGAGCCGCCCACGCTGCGGCCGACCACGTTACCGCCGGCTGCACCCAGTGCGCCGCCGATTGCCGCTTCGCCGCGGCTATGTTTGTCTGCGCCGACTGCGCTACCGCCCGCGCCGCCCAGGGCCGCGCCGATAGTGGAGCCGGTGTTGCCGCCCAGGGACTGGCCGACGACCGAACCCAAAACCCCGCCCAATGCGCCGCCTACACCTGCTTCGGCGGTACCGCCGGCAGACGCGACGCCACTGACCAGGCCAAGGGACAACAAGAGAATGGAGGAGAACTTCATAGAGGAGCCTCAAAGGGATGACGGCGCGATCCTGAGGCTGGCTTCGCTTGGTTACAATCGAAATCCGACGAGTAACACGACTTGTGCACAATTCGCTAAGTTACTGTTTTCATAGCGGAACTTAAGTAGATTTTGCCGGTCTTTAGCTACTTCAGACAGGCCGTTTTCACTGGAAAACGGCCTTTTTCATGGGCGTCTGAAAGTGCCCGGCAAGGCCAGTACAACGCCAGGATTGACTCAGGCCGATTTGGCCATGATCAGCCCGTTCTCGCTCGCCGCTTCCAGACGGATCGCCACGAACTTCGAGGTCGGGGTGTGGCTGCCGTCACCGGTACTTTCCAAGGGTACCAGCGGGTTCACTTCCGGGTAGTAGGCGGCGGCCTGTCCGGCCGGGATGTCGAAGGCCAGCAAGGTAAACCCTTTGACCCGCCGCTCGCGTCCGTCGTCCCACAGGGAAACGATGTCGGCCTTTTGCCCGGGTTTGAAGCCCAGTCGGATGATGTCCGCTTCGTTGACGAACAGTACGTCACGCTGGCCTTTCACACCGCGATAGCGATCATCGAGGCCGTAGATGGTGGTGTTGTACTGGTCGTGGGAGCGCATGGATTGCAGGATCAGGTCCGGCAATTGCCCTGTGGCTCGGGTCCGCTCGTGGAGCAGGTCGGTCGGCAACCGGTTGGGCTTGAAGTTGGCGCGGCCCGACGGTGTGTTCCAGCGACGGGCACCGGCACTGTTGCCCAGATAGAAGCCACCGGGATTCTTGAGTTTCTGGTTGAAGTCCTTGAAGCCGGGGATGGTCTCGGCGATCAGGTCGCGGATGCGGCTGTAATCGGCCACGAGCCAGTTCCAATCCACCGGACGGCTGCCCAGCGTGGCGGCAGCGATGCCGGCGATGATCCACGGCTCCGAACGCATCTGGTTCGACAACGGCTGCAATTGGCCATTGGAGGCGTGGACCATGCTGAACGAGTCTTCCACGGTCACGGCCTGGGAGCCTTCGGCTTGCAGGTCGATGTCGGTGCGACCGAGGCACGGCAGGATCAACGCATCTTTCCCGTGGGCCAGATGACTGCGGTTGAGCTTGGTGCTGATCTGTACGGTCAGGTCACAATTGCGCAGGGCCTGGAAGGTGCGGTGGCTATCGGGAGTAGCCTGGGCGAAATTGCCGCCCAAGGCGATAAATACCTTGGCCCGGCCCTCGGCCATGGCGTGGATCGCCTCGACTACGTTATGGCCGTTTTCACGCGGCACCTTGAACTGGAAACGCCGCTCCAGCGCGTCGAGGAACGCAACGGGCGGACGCTCGTTGATGCCCATGGTCCGGTCGCCCTGCACATTACTGTGCCCTCGCACCGGGCAAAGCCCCGCGCCTGGCTTGCCGATGTTGCCACGCAGCATCATCAGGTTGGCGATTTCCTGGATGGTCGCGACGGAATGGCGGTGCTGGGTAATGCCCATCGCCCAGCACATGATCACGTTGCTGGCTTTGGCGTACATGCGCGCGGCCTGCTCGATCTCGGCCAGGGTCAGGCCTGATTGTTCGGCGATTTGTTCCCATGGGGTGTCATCGACGACCGCCAGGTATTCCAGGACATCGACGCTGTGTTCGTTGAGGAACCCATGGTCGAATACTGCGGGGCCGCCGCTGTTCTGTGCTTCACGCTCCCATTGCAGCAGGAACTTCGCCATGCCGCGCAGCACGGCCATGTCTCCGCCCAGGGCTGGACGGAAATACGCGGTATTGGTGGGTTTATCACCGTTGGTTAGCATTTCCAGCGGGTGTTGCGGATGCTGGAAGCGCTCCAGGCCACGCTCTTTCAGCGGGTTGATGCATACGACCTGGGCGCCGCGCTTCACGGCTTCGCGCAGCGGTTCGAGCATCCGTGGGTGGTTGGTGCCGGGGTTCTGGCCCCAGACGAAGATCGCGTCGGCATGCTCGAAGTCGTCAAATGTCACCGTGCCTTTGCCAACACCCACACTCTGGGACAGGGCTACACCGCTGGCCTCATGGCACATGTTCGAACAATCGGGGAAATTGTTGGTGCCGTACGCGCGCACAAACAATTGATACAGATAGGCTGCCTCGTTGCTGGCCCGGCCCGAGGTGTAGAACTCGGCCTCGTTCGGGTTGGACAGTCCCTGCAGATGCTTGCCGATCAACGCAAATGCCGCATCCCAGCTGATGGGCTTGTAGCGGTCGGTTTGCGCGTCGTATTGCATCGGCTCCGTCAGGCGCCCCTGGTATTCAAGCCAGTAGTCACTCTGCTCGAGCAATGACGTGACGCTGTGCTTGGCAAAAAAAGCGGCGTCGACACGACGTTTGGTCGCTTCCCAGTTCACCGCCTTGGCGCCGTTCTCACAGAACTTCACCATGCCGCTTTCCGGCGAATCACCCCAGGCGCAGCCAGGGCAATCGAAGCCGCCGTTCTGGTTGGTCTTGAGCATCATGCGGATGTTTTTCAGCGCGTTATCGCTGGTCAGCCAGGCCTGGGCAACGCTGATCAGCGCGCCCCAACCACCGGCTGGGCCCTTGTAGGGTTTGTAGCGCGGTGCGGGTTTCTGGTTGGCTTGTTGATAATTGCTCACGCTTGTTTCTCCATCGCAGGGCTATAGACCCGCGGCGCACTTTTTTGCGGCAGGTGGATGAGGTTGAGGTTGTGTTGGCGGGCCCATTGCACGGCAAGGCCCGTGGGCGACGACAGGCTGACCAACGTCTGGATGCCGGCGCGCAGTACTTTCTGGATCAATTCGAGACTGCAACGGCTGGTGACGATTGCCACGCCACCAGCCACCGGGATTTGCTGACGGATCAACGCGCCGATCAATTTATCGAGAGCGTTGTGCCGGCCAATGTCTTCGCGGCCCATCAGCAACTCGCCGTTGGCGTTCATGAACAATGCCGCATGGACGGCGCCACAGTGCTGGCCCAGGGGCTGGAACTGGCTGATGCGTTGACGCAGGCCATCGAGCCATTGCGCTGGTGGCAAGGGTGCCCCGGGCAGCGACTTGAGGTCGGGCAGCGCCTGTTCCACGGCTTCCACGCCACAGAGTCCGCAGCCACTGGTGCCGGCCATTTGGCGACGTTGCTCCTTGAGATTCCAGAAGGCGCGATTGGCGATGGTGACCTGGGCATATTGGGCCGAACCGGCGCCGCTCAGTTGCAAGTCGTAAATGTCCGCTGGATCCTCGATGATGCCGCTGCCCAGGCTGAACCCGACGATAAAATCCTCGAGATCGGTTGGCGTGACCAGCATCACCGCTTGGCTGATGCCGTTATAGGCAATGGCCAACGCCACTTCCTCGGCCAGCGCGGCGCTGGCCGATTCGAAGTGCTCCAGGTTGCAGTAGCGATAGCTCTGGCTGGCGGCTGGCGTGGAAGGTTCCACGTCAGGCACTGGACAGGCCTGAGGCTTGTCGTTCATGGGCATCACTGAAAGTAGGAATAGTGCTAAGACTAAATGCGGCAATCTGCCACGTCTAATCGCTATTACTGATCTTTCAATAGATGACGTCGATCAAGGAAAGGTTATTGATTTCTGGTAAAGGGCGAAACAAGCCTCCGCCAACGCCGAGCGCGGAGCCCCGCGCCGCATGATCAGCCCAAGCGGAACAAGGGTTTGGGCGTTTTCGATGGGCTGGATGCGCAAGTCCTCGGTCATGACGTTCAGTCCGCTGTCCAATGGGACCACCGCGCAGCACAATCCGCCATGCACCGCTTGCAGCAATTGATGCACGGCGTCGGTTTGCAGCAACGGTTGAGGTGCAAGGCCTCGGCTATGAAACGCGTGATCGATGGATTGGCGAAAATGCATGCCGCTGGTGAGCATGCCCAGGGGCAGTTCAACCAGTGATTCCCATCTCAGCGGTTCTTCGCCAAAAAAGAAAAACCGCTGGTCGTACAGCAGGCCCATGCGGGTGTGGCTGAAGGGCAAGGATTCGAAGCGCTCGTTATCCAGGCGTTCCATGTAGGAAATGCCCAGGTCGATGCGGTTGTTCGCCAATTGTTCGAGGATGCGCTCCGAACTCAAAGACGATAATTCGAAGCGCAGGCTCGGGTGCTCGGTGTGCAGGCGTTGCATCATCGACAGCGGGTCGAAATCCGACAGCGGCACCACGCCCAGGCGCAGCGTACCCACCAGGTTGCCACGGCAGGCCGCCGCTTCGGCCTGAAGCCCGTCATAGGCCGCCAGCACTGTGCGTGCCCAAGCCAGCACCCGTTCGCCTGGCGCGGTAAAACCCTCGAAACGCTGGCCGCGGTTGACCAACGGAAGGCCCAGCTCTTCTTCCAGGCTGCGCAAACGCATCGACAGGGTGGGTTGGGTGATGTGACAACGGGCGGCAGCCTGGCCGAAGTGGCGGGTTTCGTCGAGCGCGATGAGAAATTTCAGCTGCTTGATGTCCATCTTCACTCCTTGGCGCGGGAAGATTGGGATTCTAGCGCTTTGGGCGTGTTGGGGTCATTGGTCGGTTGGAAGGCGGGCTCGGTGGGCTTGGTCTAGGCTTTGTGTCTGGACATTCAATTCCAAGGAGCAAGCGCCATGAGTCTTTTTAGTTTTGTGAAGGAGGCGGGTGAGAAACTTATCGATCTCCTGACCCCCGGTAATGCCAATGCCGGTGAGCAATTGAAGGAGCACATCAGTAAAGTCGGGCTGGGCAACCCCAATATCCAAGCGACCGTTGAAGGTGACAAAGTCATCGTGACCGGTGAAGTCTCGAGCCAGGAGGAAAAAGAAAAGGTCCTGCTGGCTGTGGGCAATATCCAAGGTGTCGGCAGTGTTGACGATCAGATCACCGTGACTGGGCCGGTAGCGCAGGCCGCACGTTTCGTAACCGTGAAGAAGGGTGACACGCTCAGCGCCATATCCAAGGCCGAGTACGGTGACGCCAACAAGTACAACAAGATCTTTGAAGCCAACAAGCCGATGCTTTCGCACCCAGACAAAATCTATCCGGGGCAGGTGCTGCGTATTCCGGAATAGACTGCCGCATTTGCGGCGCCTTCATCGCGAGCAGGCTCGCCCCCACAGAGGCTTTGGTTCGCGGCGAAACCATTGTGGGAGCGAGCTTGCTCGCGATGAAGGCAGCGCGGTTCAAAGCCCGGCAATCAAATCCCGATAATCCCCGACCGCTTCGAATTCCCCGGTATCCTTCGGCCCCTTGCGGCTGTCCGGTTCGCTGACCGCCAGCAGATGCGCGATGCCAAAATCACGGGCGCTGCGCAAGACTGGCAAGGTATCGTCAATGAACAGGCTGCGAGCGGGGTCGAAGTCCAGGTCGGCTTGCAAGGCATCCCAGAACTGCGGGTTCTCCTTGGGGAAACCGTAATCGTGAGAGCTGATCAAACGCTCGAAATACGGGGCGAGCTCGATACGCTCCAGCTTCAGCGACAGCGAGTCTCGATGGGCGTTAGTGATCATCACGACGCGTTTGCCGGCCCTTTGGATCGCTGCCAGGAACGTATCGGCATCGGGGCGCAGGGCGATCAGGTGGGCGGTTTCCAGTTTCAATTCGCGCACCGGCAGCTTCAGCTCCGCGCTCCAGAAGTCCAGGCAGTACCACTGCAACTGGCCGGCGTTGCGCTCGAACAGCGGTTGCAGCTCCATCTCGGCCATCGCGCGGCTGACGCCATGCAGTTCGGCGTAGCGCTGAGGCAGGTGTTCCAGCCAGAAATGGTTGTCGTAATGCAGGTCCAGCAGGGTGCCGTCCATGTCCAGCAGGACCGTGTCGATCGCGTGCCAAGGCAACGAGGCCATAAAAACTTCTCCAGCGGTAATCGGATATCCGACACAAACAATCAGAATAGGCCGGGTATAGTAGCCCGCTATCGCCCAGGGAGCCGTTTATGCGCCAGAAACCCACCATACTCGACCGACGGATCGTCGCCACCAGCCGCCTGTTTTGCGTGGAAGAAATGAAGCTGCGTTTTTCCAATGGTGTGGAGCGCACTTACGAGCGTTTGGCGGCCAAGAGCCCTGGCTACGGCGCGGTGATGATTGTTGCGATGCTCGACGCCGACCATGCCGTGCTGGTGGAAGAGTATTGTGGCGGTACCGACGCTTATGAGTGGTCATTGCCCAAGGGTTTGGTCGAGCCGGGCGAAGACGTGCTGGCGGCGGCCGAGCGCGAGCTCAAGGAAGAGGCCGGTTTTGGCGCGCGTCAGCTGGAACACCTGACGGAGCTGTCGTTGTCGCCTGGCTACATGAGCCAGAAGATCCAAGTGGTGCTGGCGACCGACCTGTATGAAGAGCGGCTGGAGGGCGACGAACCCGAGCCGATGCGAGTGGACAAGATCAACCTGGGCGAGCTCTCGGCCCTTGCACAAAATCCCCAATTCACCGAGGGACGGGCGCTGGCGGCGTTGTATCTGGCTCGCGACCTGCTGACCCAGCGTGGAGCCTACCTGCCATGATTTTTCCTCACCCGCTGATGGTCCCGGTGATCGAACTGGCGCTTCGGGCCGGCGCGGCAATCCTGCCGTTCTGGCGCGCCGATGTAGAAGTTGCGCACAAGGCGGATGAATCGCCTGTAACCGCCGCGGACATGGCCGCCCACGATGTCATCGTCGCTGGATTGACCGCGCTGGCGCCGGATATTCCGATCCTCTCCGAGGAGGACGCCGATATCGCGCAAAGCGTCCGCGCTACCTGGAAACGCTGGTGGCTGGTGGACCCGCTGGATGGCACCAAGGAATTCATCTCGGGCAGTGAAGAGTTCACCGTCAACATCGCCTTGGTCGAAGAGGGGCGGGTGGTGTTCGGCGTGGTCTCGATGCCCACCAATGGCCGTTTCTACGTCGGTGGCGTGGGGCTGGGGGCCTGGCGTGGCGAGAAAGGCGTCGAGCCTTCGCCGATCACGGTGCGTAACGCGCTGGCGCCTGGAGACGCTTTTACCGTGGTCGCCAGCCGGCGCCACACCAGTGCGGAGCAGGAGCGCCTATTGGCCGGCTTGAGTGAGAGCCTCGGCGCCTTGCAACTGACCAACATCGGCAGTTCGCTGAAATTCTGCCTGTTGGCTGAAGGCGCCGCCGATTGTTACCCCCGTTTGGCGCCAACGTCTCAGTGGGACACCGCCGCCGCCCAGGGCGTACTCGAAGGAGCGGGCGGCGAGGTGCTGGACCTGAGCGGCGAACCGTTCCGCTATCCACCGCGCGAGTCGCTGTTGAATGCTTCGTTCCTGGCGCTGCCGGCGAAAGCGGCGTGGCGTGGGAAGCTGTTGGAGCTTGCCCGCTCTTGAACCAAGGCTGATTTCTGGCCGAATGCTTTTGTGAGAGCAAGCCCCTCGCCACGTGAATTAACGATGATCAGCGGTGCAAAACGTATTGCCCTTCGAATTGCACCGCCACATTCTCGCTGTCGACGTTCAACACCCGCGTTTGTAATGCCAGCCGCGCCCGCCCGTAGCGCTTATAAGTCGCCACGAAACGTTTCCAGGTCTTTTCATCGGGCGCGTCGCAAATGACGGTTGCGTCTCGGGTCACGGGCAGCGGATAGCTGATCTGCCCTTCCTGGATCACGATGTGTCCGTCTTCGACTCCCTCCTCGCGCAAGGCCAGGTGCAACCAGCCCCAGCCACCCAGCACCGCGCCGCAATACAGGCTCCCCCCGAACATGGTGCTCTTGTGGTTGACGTTGGCCTCGAGCGGCAGGAACAGACGCAGCTGGCGGGCCTGCCATTGGAGCACCTTCAGGCCCATGTCCCGGGTCAATGGGATGTCCCGGTGCAGGATCGTTTCCAGATAATGGCTGTCGCGGTTCATGCGGGCCCTCTTCTAACGGTGGGTGGCAGGACTCAATCGGAATCGTCGGCCTGGCCTGGGCTATTGTCGCCGAAGGCCAGTCCATGCTTGCGCAGCTTGTCGTGCAGGGTTTTGCGTGGAATGCCCAACGCTTCGGCAAGGCTGCGCACTGAACTGTGAGGCCGTGCCAGCTCGGCGGCTATGAGGGTTTTTTCGAAGTTCTCAACCTGCTCGCTCAAACCGCCGCTGACGGTTTGCACCGGGGCGCCTGGCTGGCCTTCCGGCGTGCTGCTATCCAGGGCCAGCTCCAGGCCCAGGGCGAAACGCTCGGCGGCGTTCTGCAATTCGCGTACGTTGCCCGGCCAGTCATGGCGCAACAACAGCGCCCGGTGGGCCGGTAGCAGTTCGTGGGGCGGCAGGCCATGACGGGCGCTGGCCTCATCGGCAAAATGCTGGAACAGCATCAGCACGTCCTCACCGCGCTCGCGCAACGGCGGTATGCGCAGCGGCGCGACATTCAGCCGGTAATACAAGTCGGCGCGAAAGCGGCCTTGATCGGCGGCCTGGCGCAGGTCTTCCTTGGTGGCGGCGACGATACGGATGTCCAGGGGGATCTGCTGATTGCCACCCAGTCGTTCCACCACCCGCTCTTGCAGCAGGCGAAGCAATTTGACCTGCACGTCCAGGCTCATGCTTTCGATTTCATCGAGAAACAACGTGCCGCCATTGGCGAATTCGAATTTGCCGATACGGCGCTTCTGCGCGCCGGTGAAGGCGCCGGGTTCGTGGCCGAACAGTTCGCTTTCAACCACCGACTCGGCCAAAGCGCCGGCGTTGATCGCCACGAACGGCCCGTTGCGTCGACTCGAGAGATCGTGCAGCGCGCGGGCGACCACTTCCTTGCCGGCGCCGGTTTCACCCAGGATCAACACGTCGGCGCGCGTCGCTGCCAAGGCACCGATCTGCTCGCGCAGGCGCAACATGGGCGACGATTGTCCTACCAGCCGGGCGCTGAGTTCATGGCGATCGCTGAGGGCCAGGCGCAGGCTGCGGTTATCCAGGACCAGGCGCCGCAAAGCCAGGGCCCGACGCACACTGTCGAGCAGATGATCGCTGGCAAAGGGTTTTTCGAGAAAGTCGTAGGCCCCGGCGCGCATTGCCTGCACGGCCAGCGGTACATCGCCATGGCCGGTAATCAGCAGCACTGGCAGGTCCGGGTCCTGGGCGTGCAGTTGGCCCAGCAGTTCCAGGCCGTCCATGCCGGGCATGCGGATATCGCTGACCACCACGCCTGGCCAATCCCTCGGCAGTTGCCCGGCCAGGCCGTTGGCCTCGCCCAGTGGCAGGATTTTCAGCCCAGCCAGGTCGAGGGTCTGGCTCAGGGCCTGACGCAGGTGGGGATCGTCGTCGATCAGCACCACCTCAATCTGGTTTTCGATGGTCATACACTACGGTCCTCGGACGGTTGCAGGCTCACCCCGGGCGCACCCGCCCGCAGCTTCAGGGTAATCAGGGCGCCGCCTTCCTTGTGGTTGGCGAACAACAATTCGCCGCCGAAGGCGCGCATCAGGGTGTCGCAGATTGCCAGCCCCAGGCCAAGGCCCTGGGTGCGAGTCTTGGTGGTGTAGAACGGCTCACCGGCGCGGCCGAGGGCTTCCATGCAGAAACCCGGGCCGTTATCGCGGATGTACAGGTTGACGCCGGTTTCGGTCGCCTGGGCACTGAGCCAGAGTCTACGCGGCGGACCTTTTTCAGTCAGGGCATCCAGGGCATTGGCCAGCAGGTTGCCCAGCACCTGGCGCAGGCGTGTTTCACCGGCCTCGACCCACAAGGTGGCGGCGGGCAGGTCACGGATCAACTCCACTTCCATGCTGCGCCGACGTTTGGCGAGCAAGGCAAGGGCATCGTCCAGCGCCGGTTGCAGCGCGACGCTTTCCGGGGCGTGGCGGTCGCGGCGCGCGAAGGCGCGCAGGTGAGCGATGATCGACGCCATGCGCCCGGTCAGTTCGTTGATCAGCTTGAGGTTGCCACGGGCGTCGTCGGTGCGTTGGTGATCGAGCAGTATTTCTGCGTTTTCGGCATAACTTCTGATCGCCGCCAACGGTTGGTTGAGTTCATGGCTGATGCTGGCCGACATGGTGCCGAGCGCCGACAACTTGCCGGCCTGCACCAAATCATCCTGGGCACGGACCAGTTCCTGCTGGGCGTGCTCGCGTTCCAGCACCTCTTGCTTGAGACGACGGTTGAGGCCCTCCAGGTCGCTGGTGCGTTCCGCGACGCGGCCCTCCAATTCATGACGGGCCTTGGCCTCGAAGGCGATTCTTTCCAGGTAGTGGCGCCTGCGCTGCATCATCAACCCGAGCAACAGCATCAAGACCAGCAATGCCGCGCCGCCGATGACGACCACCGTGCGCACCGGGCGGTCAATCAGGGTGCGCGGGGCCAGGATGCTCACATTCCAGCCGGTTTCTTCGATGGCCTGGGTCTGGGTCAGCCAGGCATTGGGGTCCAGGTTGAGCGGCTTGGGGTCACGGGTAGGGTAGGGTTGTATCGCGCTGATCGCCTTGCTTTCCGGATCGCTCAGGGGCCGCGTCGAGCGGAAACGCCATTCCTGGCGCGAGGTGAGAATGACCACGCCGTTGTGGTCGGTCACCAAGAGCTGTTCAGGCGTTTTGCCCCATAGGCTTTCGGTGTGGTCCAGGTCCACCTTGACCACCAATACGCCGATGACTTTTTCGCGATCATGCACGGCGGCAGCGAAGAAATAACCGCGTTTGCCCGATGTGGTGCCCAGGCCGAAAAAACGTCCCAGGCGCCCGGCCATGGCCTCGATGTAATAAGGGCGAAAGGCGAAATTGCGACCGACGAAGCTGTCGTGCTTATCCCAGTTAGACGCCGCCAGGGTCTTGCCCGTGGCGTCCATCAGGTACATGACCTCGGCGCCGGTCTGGGCGCTGATGTTTTTCAATAACCGGTTGGCATTGCCCTGGGTGACGCCATCGTCCGGCGTCGACAAGGCCGCGCGCAGGGCCGGAAGCTCGCCGAGTATCTGGGGCAGTACTTCGTAGCGGTGCAACGTCCCCAGCAGGTTGGCGACGTAGAGGTCGAGTGTCTGTCTGTTCTGCCCGGCCAGTTCGCTGCGGTAGTAACGCTCGGCCAGATGCTCAAGCGGCCACAGCAACGGTGCCAGGCACAGCGCGAGCAACGCCAGGCTGCGCCAACGAGGTCTGCGGGGGAGGGTGGAGGTCATGGAAGTCTGCGCCTGGGGTTACAGGCGCATTATGCCTAGGCTTGCCCGGCAAGGCACTGCTGCAACGCGCTTCGCCAGTCTGGTTGGCTCACGCCCCACTCCCTGGCCAGCCGGGTGCAGTCCAGGCGCGAGTTCAACGGACGCGGCGCCGGGGTCGGGTATTCGCTCGATGCGATGGCTTCAAGCACGGCGCAGGATTTGTGCTGCTCGACCAGGTGTTCACCGATGGCTTGGGCGAATCCGAACCAGGATGTCTGGCCCTGGGCTGTCAGGTGATAGGTGCCCCAGGCGCCGCGTTGCCCAGCTTGCCAGCGCTCGATCAGCTTCGCGGTGCTCTCGGCGATTGTCCCCGCCCAGGTCGGTGCGCCGATCTGGTCCGAGACGACGCGCAGATGGGGCTTTTCCTGCAGCAGGCGCTGCATGGTCAACAGGAAATTGCGTCCCGCGTTGGAATACACCCAACTGGTGCGCAGGATCAGATGCTCTCCGCCCGCCTGGCGGATGGCCTCTTCGCCCGCCAGCTTGCTGCGACCGTAGACACTCAGCGGGTTGGGCGCGTCGTCCTCGGTGTAGGGGGTGTGCTTGCGACCGTCGAAGACATAATCGGTGGAGTAGTGGATCAGCGGCACGCCCAGTTCGAGCGCCGCCTGGGCGAGCACGCCCGGTGCGATGGCATTGATGGCGAAGGCCCGCTGCGCCTCGCTCTCGGCCTGGTCGACCGCCGTATGGGCGGCGGCGTTGATGATCAGGTCGGGCCGCGCCGCCTCGATAGGCGCGCGCAGGTGATCGGGTCGGGCCATGTCGAGCTGGCTGCTGCCCAGCACCGTCAGTTCGCCGATGCCGGCCAGGCGCTTTTGAAGGGCTTGGGAGACCTGGCCGTTCCGGCCGATGATCAAGATGCGCGAGGAAGTACTCATGGGAACAGATCGGCCTCATGCAGGGCCTTGCCGGCCTGGTCCTTGGGCGACAGGATCGGTGCGCCTGGCAACTCCCAGTCAATCGCCAGGTCGGGGTCGTCCCAGCGAATGCAGCGCTCGGCTGACGGGGCGTAGTAATCGGTGGTCTTGTAGAGAAAGTCCGCCGAGTCGCTCAGTACGACAAAACCGTGGGCAAATCCAGGGGGAATCCACAGCTGCCGATGGTTCTGTCCCGACAGGCGTACGCTGGCCCACTGGCCGAATGTCGGCGAGCTGCGGCGAATGTCCACCGCAACGTCGAGTACCTCGCCGGCGGTGACGCGCACGAGTTTTCCCTGGGTTTGTTCGATCTGATAATGCAGGCCGCGCAGCACGCCCTTGGCCGAGCGCGAATGGTTGTCCTGGACGAACTGCACCGTGCGCCCCGTGGCTTCGGTGAATGCCTGGGCATTGAAACTTTCATAGAAGAAGCCGCGATCATCGCCGAAGACCTTCGGCTCGAGGATCAAGACTTCCGGCAGTCGCGAGGCGATGACATTCAACGTGTTTCTCCGGCAATCTTGAACAGGTATTGGCCGTAGCCGGTCTTGCCGAAGTAACTGGCGCGCTCCAATACGTGCTCGCGGCTGACCCAGCCCTGTTGATAGGCGATTTCTTCCAGGCATGCGACCTTCAGGCCTTGGCGATGCTCAATGGTCTGAACGTATTGCGAGGCTTCCAGCAGGCTGTCATGGGTGCCGGTGTCCAGCCAGGCAAAGCCGCGGCCAAAGCGCTCGACATGCAAGTCCCCTCGTTGCAGATAGGCATTGTTGACGTCGGTAATCTCCAGTTCGCCTCGTTTGGACGGCTTGATGGCTTTGGCGATCTGTATGACGTCGTTGTCGTAGAAATACAGGCCGGTCACCGCATAGCTGGACTTGGGGGCGGCGGGTTTTTCTTCGATGGAGACGGCGCGTCCTTCGGGATCGAAGTCGATCACGCCGAAACGCTCGGGATCCTTGACCCAATAACCGAACACCGTCGCACCGCGTGGGCGGTTGACGGCGGTCTGCAATTGTTCGCCGAAATGTTGGCCATGAAAAATGTTGTCACCCAGGATCAGGCAGACCGGATCATTGCCGATGAACTGCTCGCCAATCAGGAAAGCCTGGGCCAGACCGTCGGGGGTCGGCTGCTCGGCGTAGCTGAAATGAACGCCGAACTGGGCGCCATCGCCCAGCAGATTTCGATATTGGGGCAGGTCCTGCGGGGTGGAGATGATCAGGATTTCCTTGATGCCGGCGAGCATCAGTACCGAGATCGGGTAATAGATCATCGGCTTGTCGTAGACCGGCAACAACTGCTTGGAAACCCCGAGGGTGATCGGATGCAGCCGCGTGCCGGAACCGCCGGCCAGAACAATGCCTTTCATCATGCAATCGTATCCTTGTTTTCGAGCGAGCCAAGGCGCTCGCCTTGATAGCTGCCATCCTGCACGCGCCGGCACCACAGCAGGTTCTCCAGATACCACTGCACGGTCTTGCGCAGCCCGGTCTCGAAGGTTTCCCGAGGGGTCCAGCCCAGCTCCCGTTCGATCTTGCCGGCGTCAATAGCGTAGCGCAGGTCATGCCCGGGACGATCCTTGACGAAGGTAATCAGGTCCGCATAGCGCTCGACGCCCTCGGGTTTATGGGGCGCGAGTTCTTCGAGCAGCGCACAGATGTTGCGCACGACATCGATGTTCTTCTGCTCATTATGGCCACCAATGTTGTAAGTCTCGCCGACTACACCTTCCGTCACGACTTTGAGCAGCGCCCGGGCGTGGTCTTCGACGTAGAGCCAGTCGCGCACTTGCTGGCCGTCGCCATAGACAGGCAACGGCTTGCCCGCCAGCGCATTGAGGATGACCAGCGGGATCAGCTTCTCGGGGAAGTGGAACGGCCCGTAGTTGTTCGAGCAGTTGGTCAGCAGCACGGGCAAGCCGTAGGTGCGCTGCCAGGCCCGGACCAGGTGATCGGACGCTGCCTTGCTGGCTGAGTAAGGCGAGCTGGGGGCGTAGGCGGTGGTTTCGGTGAACAGGTCATCGACGCCGTGCAGGTCGCCATACACTTCGTCGGTGGAAATATGGTGGAAACGAAACGCCCGTTTTTGCGGTTCGGCCAGGGCCTGCCAATAGGCACGGGTTGCTTCGAGCAAGCTATAGGTGCCGACGATGTTGGTCTGGATGAAGTCCGCCGGACCGTCGATGGAGCGGTCCACATGGGATTCGGCGGCCAGGTGCATGATTGCGTCAGGTTTGAACCGCGCCAGCACCGCGCTGATCGTTGCTTGATCGGCGATGTCCGCCTGCACGAATTCGTAGCGGCTGTCGTGATCAATGCTGCTCAGCGACTCCAGGTTGCCAGCGTAGGTCAGCTTGTCGAGGTTCAGGACCTGGTGCTCGGTATCAAGAATCAAATGCCGTATGAGAGCCGAGCCGATGAAGCCGGCACCGCCGGTGATGAGAATGCGCATCCGGTTAAGCCTTTTTTCGATAAGACGATACAGCGATGGAGCATAGCTTGTCGGCATGACGAAGAGCGTGCAAGCGAATCTCCCTTGGGAACGGGCCAAGGGAAGCAGGCTCACTACTTAATAAGAAGTGGGGGTTGCTAATCCTCCGACTCAATGGCGAGATAAGCATCCAAAACAAAACCACTCAGGGGTCGTTGTATGCCGCTCGCTACGTTGGTTCACCGTGCCAGTTTGCCAAGCCCACAGATCAGCGCCGAACAGGCGTTGGTGCTGCTGCGCTCGAATTACGGACTCAGCGGTGACCTGCGACCCCTCGGCAGCCATCAGGATCTCAATTACCGCGTCGACAGCGACCGCGGGCGGTTCGTATTGAAGATTTGCCACGGCAACTATGCCGTCCAGGAGCTCCAGGCCCAGCATGCCGCGCTCAAGGCGCTGGCCGGGCATGGCGCGGTAAAGGTGCCTGCGGTCATGGCGGCCAGCAATGGCGAGGACCTGTTGACGCTTGAGGTCGACGGGCAAACCGTTCACGTGCGGTTGCTGGAGTACATCGAGGGCCAGTCCCTGACCCAGCTCAAGCATCTTTCCCGCGACCTGGTGACAGGGCTGGGGCGCGTGTGTGCCGAGATGGACGTGGCCCTCGCTGCGTTCGATCATCCCGGCCTGGATCGCACATTGCAGTGGGACGCGCGTCATGCGCCGGCCTTGATCGATCATTTGCTGCCCGTCATCAAGGATGAACAACGACGCCGATTGATCGCCGAGGCGGCGCAACAGGCCGAACGGCGTTTGCAACCACTCAAGGAAAGCCTGCCGGTGCAAGCGATCCACATGGACATCACCGATGACAACGTGGTCTGGCAGCGGGACGCCCTGCGCCAATGGCAACTGCAAGGCGTCATCGATTTCGGTGACCTGATCCGCACCTGGCGTATCACCGATCTGTCGGTAACCTGCGCGGCCCTGCTGCATCACGCCGATGGGGACCCGTTTTTCATCCTGCCGGCGATCCGCGCCTACCACCGCGTCAATCCGTTGCAACGCGAAGAACTCATGGCGCTTTGGCCGTTGATTGTCGCCCGCGCCGCGGTGCTGGTGCTCAGCGGTGAGCAACAAGTGGCTATCGATCCGGGCAATGAATACTCCCGTGACAATCTTCAACATGAATGGGAGATCTTCGATGTTGCCCATTCAGTGCCGCTCGAGTTGATGGAGGCGGCGATTCTCACCGCCGCCGGCCACAGCCTGCCGCCTTTCGCCAACGAGGGTTTCGCGCCGTTGTTGCCGAGTTTGGTCGGGCGAGATTTCGCCCTGATCGACCTCGGCGTCCTGAGCCCGCATTTCGAGGCCGGCAATTGGGAGCAGGCGGGAATCGACCAGCGCCTGCTGAGCGAAGCGGCTGCGGTGCATGGATTGGCGGCCAGCCGCTACGGGCAATATCGGCTTTCACGCACCCGTCCGGACAGTGCCGTCGAGCCCGATACCTTTCCATTGCACGTGGAATTGCATGTGCCCCACGGTACGCCGTTGGCGTCGCCCTTCGCCGGGGTTGTGCACAAGGATGCCAATGGCTTGCTGCGGCTCGACGGCCCGCAACTGAGCTTGCATGTGTGGGGCGTGTCTTCGTCGCTGCGTTCCGGGGCCTCGTTGACCAAAGGCCAGGCACTTGGCGAAGTGGCTGGCCCTTTGCGGGTCCAACTGTGCCGAGGTGAACATCTGGCGCCGCCGCTGTTCTGTGCGCCGTCGAGGGCGCCGGCTTGGCAGGCGCTTTGCCCCTCGCCCGCGGCGTTGCTGGGGCTGGCTTGCGATGCTGAGCCGGAAATCGACCCCGAGGCGCTCCTGGCCCGTCGCGATGCGAGTTTCGCCCGGTCGCAAAAACACTACTACGTCGACCCGCCACGCATCGAGCGCGGCTGGCGCAATCACCTGATCGACATGCAGGGCCGCTCCTATCTGGACATGCTCAACAACGTCGCGGTGTTGGGGCACGGCCATCCGCGCATGGCGGCGGTTGCGGCCCGGCAGTGGTCGCTGCTCAATACCAACTCGCGCTTTCACTATGCGGCGATCGCCGAGTTTTCCGAGCGCCTGCTGGCGCTGGCACCGCCGAACATGGACCGGGTGTTTCTGGTCAACAGCGGCACCGAGGCCAATGACCTGGCGATCCGCCTGGCCTGGGCCTACAGCGGCGGGCGCGACATGCTCAGCGTGCTGGAGGCCTATCACGGATGGTCGGTGGCGGCGGACGCGGTCTCGACGTCCATCGCCGACAACCCCCAGGCCCTCAGCAGCCGTCCAGACTGGGTGCACCCGGTGACAGCGCCGAACACTTATCGTGGTGAATTCCGCGGGGTCGACAGTGCGCCAGACTACGTGCGCAGCGTCGAGCACAACCTGGCGAAAATCGCCGAGCAGAAACGCCAGCTCGCCGGTTTCATTTGCGAGCCTGTGTATGGAAACGCCGGCGGCATCGCATTGCCGCCAGGCTACCTGAAGCAGGTGTATGCCATGGTGCGCGAGCGTGGCGGTGTCTGCATCGCCGACGAGGTGCAGGTTGGCTACGGGCGCATGGGCGAGTTTTTCTGGGGCTTCGAAGAGCAAGGCGTGGTGCCGGATATCATCACCATGGCCAAGGGCATGGGCAACGGCCAGCCACTGGGGGCAGTGATCACCCGCCGGGAGATCGCTGAGGCGCTGGAAGCCGAGGGGTATTTCTTCTCTTCCGCAGGCGGCAGTCCGGTCAGTTGCCAGATCGGCATGGCCGTGCTGGATGTCATGGAAGAAGAAAAGCTGTGGGAAAACGCCAGGGTGGTCGGAGGACATTTCAAGGCCCGCCTGGAGGCGTTGATCGACCGGTATCCGCTGGTCGGAGCGGTGCATGGTTCGGGGTTTTACCTGGGAGTGGAATTGATCCGCAACCGCGACACCCTCGAACCGGCCACTGAAGAAACAACGGCGCTGTGCGATCGTTTGCGCGAGCTGGGTATCTTCATGCAGCCGACCGGTGATTACCTCAACATCCTCAAGATCAAGCCGCCGATGGTCACCACGCGTCAAAGCGTGGATTTCTTCGTCGATATGCTGGCGAAGGTGTTGGAGGAGGGGTTGTAGCCAATCTGAAACGCCACGCTGTTCCCCTGTGGGAGCGAGCTTGCTCGCGATGACGGTTCCAGGCCGATAATTGTTTGACTGGTCTACCGCTATCGCGAGCAAGCTCGCTCCCACAAGTTTTTCCGACGGTTATTTATCGATTTTTGTCGGCTCTGGAAGCATAGTTTCAGGGAAAATTGGCCTGATTCTATTCTAAAGTCGATTTTTATCGGCTATAAAGGCGGCTCTGTCCATCGCCCAGGAGATGATTCATGAGCCGTATCGTTACCGTAGCCGCTACTCAAATGGCCTGTTCCTGGGATCTTGAAGCCAATATCGAGACCGCCGAAAAGCTCGTTCGCCAGGCCGCTGCCCAAGGCGCGCAGGTTATCCTCCTCCAGGAACTGTTCGAGACGCCCTACTTCTGCCAGAAGCCGAACCCGGATTACCTGCAGTTGGCAACGCCGGTCGATGAGAACATCGCCATCAAGCACTTCCAGAAACTTGCCGAGGAGCTGCAGGTCGTGTTGCCTATCAGTTTTTTTGAACTGGCCGGCCGGGCGCGCTTCAACAGTATTGCCATCATTGATGCCGATGGACGGAACCTGGGCGTCTACCGCAAGAGCCATATCCCGGACGGTCCTGGCTATCATGAAAAGTATTATTTCAATCCTGGCGACACCGGTTTCAAAGTATGGGATACCCGCTACGCAAAGATTGGCGTAGGCATTTGCTGGGATCAGTGGTTCCCGGAATGCGCCCGCAGCATGGCGCTGCAAGGCGCGGAGATCCTGCTGTATCCGACCGCTATCGGCAGCGAGCCGCACGACAAGACCATCTCGTCGCGCGATCACTGGCAACGCGTGCAACAGGGTCATGCGGGCGCCAACCTTATGCCGCTGATGGCCAGCAATCGCATCGGCAACGAAGAGCAGGATGGCTACGACATCACGTTCTACGGCTCGTCGTTCATTGCTGATCAGTTTGGCGAGAAGGTCCAGGAATTGGACGAAACCGAAGAAGGCGTGCTGGTGCATAGCTTCGACCTTGACGAGCTGGAACACATTCGCAGTGCCTGGGGCACTTTCCGTGATCGACGGCCGAACCTGTACGGCGCGATCAAAACCCTCGACGGCTCACTGGAGTCCTGATTGATGACAACTTTGCACAGCACTCCGCGCGCGGACGGTTTCCACATGCCCGCCGAATGGGCGACTCAGACTCAGGTCTGGATGATCTGGCCCGAGCGCCCGGACAACTGGCGCCTGGGCGGCAAGCCGGCGCAGGCTGCCCATGTCGCGGTCGCCAAGGCCATCGCCCGTTTCGAGCCGGTGACCGTTGCGGTGTCCGCTGCTCAGTATGAAAACGCCCGGGCGCGCCTCGATGTGCCGAATATTCGTTTGGTGGAAATGTCCAGCGATGACGCCTGGGTCCGGGATACCGGCCCGACGTTCGTCGTCAATGACAACGGCGAAGTTCGCGGCGTCGATTGGGATTTCAACGCCTGGGGCGGGTTCGACGGTGGGCTGTACTCGCCGTGGAATCGCGATTCACAAGTGGCCGGCAAGATTCTCGAAATCGAGCGCAGCCCGCGCTATCGCACCGAAGGTTTTGTACTCGAAGGCGGTTCGATCCACGTCGATGGCGAAGGCACGTTGATCACCACCGAAGAATGCCTGCTCAACCGCAATCGCAACCCGCACATGAGCCGCGACGACATCGAGGCAGTGCTCAGCGCCCAGTTGGCGGTAGACAAGATCATCTGGCTGCCGGACGGCCTGTTCAATGATGAAACCGATGGCCACGTGGATAACTTTTGCTGCTACGTGCGCCCTGGTGAAGTGCTGCTCGCCTGGACCGACGATCCGCAGGACCCCAATCATGCCCGCTGCCATGGGGCGATGGAGGTGCTGCGAAACAGCACCGACGCCAAGGGGCGCCCGTTCACAGTGCATAAAATGCCGATCCCTGGGCCGTTGTACGCCACCGAGGAAGAATGCTCGGGCGTTGACGCGGTGGAAGGATCCCAGGAGCGCAATCCGACTGTGCGCCTGGCCGGTTCCTACGTGAACTTCCTGATCGTCAACGGCGGCATCATTGCCCCGAGTTTCGATGACCCGCTGGACGGTCCGGCCAAGGACCTGCTGCAAAGCCTGTTTCCGGAGCATGAAGTGGTCATGGTACCGGGTCGGGAACTGTTACTGGGAGGCGGAAACATCCATTGCCTTACCCAACAGCAGCCGGCGCCGCGCATAAAATGAGTGGCGATGTAACAGCCGGGTGACACTCATCGCAGCGGCTCTATGCCGGTGTTTTTGGATCCATCCCGGCAAGCCCGCGTCCTGATTGGGGCGCGGGCTTTTTTGTGTCTGGCGGGCTACCAGCGCGACGACATTGGCATAGCTCTTGTATCGTTATTTCGGCAGTTCTGGGGCAGTGGAGCTGCGTTGTTTTGTCATAAACCTCGGATAGATTGGCCGCTCATCAACCAGGAGGGCGCTGGAATGAACATGATTAGCGAGCGCACATGCCATCCTTTGGCTGTAAATGGTGAGTCGCTTCAAGCCGTGGCGCAGTGGTTGAAATCCAACGGAACGCGTCAGATCAGGGAACCTGATCCGCGCCGGATGATCATGGAACGCTACCCCGCTGGCCTGTTCAGCGAGGCTGAGCTGGAAGCGTTGTGGGATGTGATGCAAGGATAGAATTCAACGGATTGATAAAAAGCGCTGACCGCGAGGGCAGCGCTTTTTTTATGAGCGACTGTTTACCCGCTCATGTAAACGGCTTGCTCACCATGGTGGCGTCTCTACCAACCCGACATTCCCTAGGACCGCATGCTTACTTGAATCCGTTTCCGGAAATTTTTTGCCTGATTTCAGAAGATTCACGAAATTGACACAGGCTTCCGGGCGCGACTAGGATTCGCCCACGCCTGTGGCTAACAGCCATGACTCTTAAATAATAAAAAGGCCCGACACGATGATTCGTGGGCGGGCCTTTTTATTATTTCCAGGAGCAAGAGTCCGAATAAAGAGCGCTAAAGCGCCATTCCGGTTGCCGGTTGCAGTGCGAATCAACCCGTACAAGGAAAATAATCATGTTGAACAAGCGCTTTACTTTGATAGCACTGGGGATATTGAGCAGCACACAAGCCATGGCCAACGACCAGGCTGAATCCAAGGGGTTCGTTGAAGACAGCAGCCTGAAAGTGCTGTTGCGCAACGCCTACATCAGTCGCGACTACAAGGACGGCAACCGGGACAAGGCCGAATGGGGCCAAGCGGCCATCGGTACGTTCTCGTCCGGCTTCACCCAAGGCACCGTGGGCGTAGGCGTGGACGCCTTCGGCCTGTACGCACTGCGCCTGGACGGCGGCAAGGGGCGCACCGGTGCGCAAGGCATCGACTTTTTCAAGAAGGGTGACAGTGGCAACGCCGCCGACGACCTGTCCAAGTTCGGTGCCGCGGTGAAGTTCCGGGTTTCCAACACGGTGCTGGCCTACGGTGACCAGATGCCGGCCCTGCCGGTGTTGAACTATGACAACTCGCGCCTGCTGCCGGAAAGCTACACCGGCACGCTGATCACCTCCAAGGAAATCAAAGGCCTTGAACTGAACGCAGGCCGCTTCACTGCCGAGTCGCGCAAGAGCGCCGAAGGTCGTGACAGTGGTGGTCTGAAGTCGATCAACGTGTTGGGCGGCAGCTATCAGTTCACCGAGCAGTTCAAGGCTTCGCTCTACGCCTCGGATGTCGAAGACGTCTTGAAGAAGCAATACGTGAATGCCAACTACGTGTTCCCATTGGCCAAGGATCAGTCCTTGACGCTGGACTTCAACGGTTATCGCACCAAGCTGGACAACAGCTACGTTCGCGAAAACAACGTCACCGGGGACGACAATAAGATCTGGAGCCTGGCGGCGACCTTCGCCACCGGCCCGCACAGCTTCACGCTCGCCCATCAGCGCAGCACCGGCGACAGCAACCTCGGCTACGCCTACGGTGGCTACCAGCGTGACCAGAACCGTGTCGGTGATGGCGGCAATACCATCTACCTGGCCAACTCGTACTGGTCGGACTTCAACGCCGAAGACGAGCGCAGCTGGCAATTGGGCTATGGCCTGGATTTCACCACCTTCGGTGTACCGGGCCTGACTTATAACGTGGCCTATGTGCGTGGCGATAACATCACCACCTCCACCAGCGAAGGCGGTACCGAGCGCGAGATCTTCAACCAGTTCAAGTACGTGGTCCAGGGCGGACCGGCCAAAGACTTGAGCGTGCGGTTGCGCAGCTCGTTCCTGCGCGTGTCGCAGAAGTCCAGTGAGTACAACGTCAGCGGTAATGAACTGCGGGTGTTCGTGGATTATCCGATCAATGTCTTTTGATCGTTGACTGCATCGCCCGCGTTTGATGAAAAACCCGATCTTTGGATCGGGTTTTTCTAAGTGCCTACCTTTATTCCAAGACCGTTTTCTGTTCAAGGCGCAGGACATCAAGCAGGGTTTGCTGTGGATTGGCTTCAGCGCCCATGAGCTTTGAAAAATAGCTCACCTTGCGCTTGAGAACACTCCTGGGCCATGCGCAATGGATATCAGGATGTTCTTCTTCGAGCCACTGCATCAGATTGTCGATCGGCGCAGACTGGTCCTGCTCGGCTAAAGCATCGAGTAACCCTTGCGGTACTTCCCACCATGGCCAATCCTGGACCATCGGCACCTTCCTCGGGCTTGCTTCCAGCGGTTTGCCATTGATCAAATACCGTTCGAACACCGGTAGCAAGGCTTGGGCGTCGTCTCCCAGGCCTTCAAGGATCGGATAGATGAAACGTCCATCCCAAAACCGGAAAAACACCTCGCGACCTTTCGGCATTTTCACTTGCGTCAGGCTGCGCAGATGCCCCAGCACCTCCTCCGGTTCACAACGGGAGACAGCAAGCCAGCCCCAATCGAGGGCGTCGGTTTCGGTAATCCATGGCAGGAACGTTGAGTCGGGGGCGAGTTTCGTGACGTAGGGCATTACCGCATGCCAGGTGGAATAGGGCGTTTCGCTCCAGATAGGCAGGAGCGGATGGCTAGGTCCGCTCAGGCGATAGGTCCCCAGGGCGTCCGTATCGCTCGCCGCGCTAATGATCAGGTAAAGGTGTTCGTTTTCCCGCAGGGGCTGTTGGGCCAGCCAGGCGATGGGGTCGAGGGTCTTGAACGCCAGGGTCGTCATCCGGCTCTCCTTGCCAAGGGTATGGGGCCGGGCTTCACCCGGGGATGAGGCGCAGCAATCAAGGATCAAGCCAGGTTCGGCGAGTGCCGCGTGGTTCGGTGTTTACGACGGATTTTCAATGGCTTGGAGGAGCGGAAGTCGAGAATGACGAGCAAAAGATGCCTGATTGATTGCGCACTGTTGTGCCATGACTTGCGCACCCTCGTGGCGTCGAAAGCTGTGGGCGGTCTTTCCCCGGAATGAGGGTTCTGCGATGCAATTTTCCCAACGTAAAGTCGTACTAATGAAACTTTTTGCACCGTTTCAAACATCGCTTGAAATGCTTCAAATACTTTTTCATGGACGCAAATCCTGCACCTAATAGATTAGTCCGCTCAATGTAGTGGAGACCTATGAAAAATGATCGTTTTGAACAGGGAAGTGGGCGAAGCGCTAAGACGTGACAAATACGTCAACGTCCGCGGTGGAGACTTCAATCTCTACGGTCATTTCGGCGATTTTGTCCGGCTGACCAAAAGCTGGGAAAATATGGAGCCCGACAGCTATTACGGCCAGACCGAGTCAGGCATGCGTTTTCGCCGCTACAGCGATTTCGAATACAACCCCACGACTCGTGAACTCAAGCAGCTCGAACACCGAGCCTATGTCCAGTCCAAGGCCAACAACAGCTACGTGGGCGGATTGGAGCGGCACTTCCAGGATTTCTCCAATGAAGTGATCAATTCTCCGGTGATGCGCAGCCTGATCGACACAGACTTCGACGTGTACAAAAACGTCCTGCCCCAGGAATTGCATGACGAAATCTGGCAATGCCAGATCCATCAGATCCGCATCGAGATCAAGCCGGGCAAGCAATTGGAAATCACCCCGGAAGGCATCCATTGCGACGGCTATCCGTTCAGCGGCGTCCATTTCTGGGGCCGAAATAACGTGTCCGGTGCAGAAAGCCGTCTCTACAGCCCTCAGGAAGAACAACTGGCGGCAACCACTTACGAGGATATCCTCGATACGACATTCTTCCTCGATCGGGACATGCGCCATTATGTGACCCCGGCGCGCAATATCCACAGCCATGAAATGGCGTTCAGGCAGATTCTGGCGATCTCCTTCTCGCGGCCCGGGACCGCTTTTGACATTGTTCGCTGAGCAGCTCGAACCGATGGACGATTCGGTGCAGCAAGTCCTGTTGCGCCGAGCCATGGTCAGGGACGCGGAGCGACTGGAGCAGTTTTTCCGGGGTTTTGCCGAGGTGTCATTCTGCGAGTGGCAGGATGCGCGGTTCCTGCGCGGTGTGTTGTTGCAGGACACCACCACCGCCTACATGGCATTCGATGCGATGGGTGAAGTCGTCGGCGCGGTCATCGGCGGCATGCTGGGCACTCGAGGCACTATCAATCACCTGGCGGTCAGCCCGAGGCATCGTACCCAAGGCCTGGGCCAGCGTCTGGTGGAAGCGGCATCGGCGGATATGAAACGCGTGGGTGTACTGCGCATGTTTCTGTTCGTCGACGATGCCAACCTGGCTGGCAAGCGCTTCTGGGCCGCCCAGGGGTTCTGCGAGCCTCAGGGTGAAATCACTTTCGAGAGGGATTTATGAACAAGACTTCCAGCCAGCCGCTGGTGGTCGAACCACAAGCCTCGCGAACCTTCGCTGAAGCCAGTCCGGTAGTTGCGGGTTATTTCACGGTTTCGTTTGTGTTCGGCCTGATGGCGGTGAATGCTGGGCTGCCATTGTGGCTGCCAGTTGCGATGTGCCTGTTCGTCTACGCAGGCGCCTCGCAGTTCGCTGCGCTGGCGCTGATTTCCAGCGGTGCGTCGTTGACCACGATCGTGCTCACCACGTTCCTGATCAATGCGCGCCACATGCTCATGTCCGTCTATATGGCCAAGGCATTACGGGCGTTGGGGCTCAGTCGGTTCGAGCGCTGGTGCTACGCGGCGGGGCTTACGGACGAGTCGTTCGCCTTCCACAGCGTCAAGCTGGGTAGCGGGGCCCCGGTCAGCTTGCGCTACCTGATTGGCTTCAACCTTTTTTGCCATGCGTCCTGGGTATTGGGCGGCTTGTTGGGGGCCATCTGCGCGCAATATGCAGCGCACCTGATCAAATATCAGCTCGATTACGCCCTGACAGCCATGATGCTCTACGTCCTGGTTTCGCTGTGCAATACGCGCAACAAACTGATTGCGGCTCTGGCGGCGGTCGTCTGCATGGGCGTGCTCAGCCTGGCGGGCAATTCACCGTTCAACGTATTCATCGCCACGTTTGTTGGCTGCGGGGTGGGCGTATGCCTGACCAAACGTTCCTGATCCTTGTCGTTGTGTTGATGATGGCCGTGACCTTCCTGCCGCGGGCATTGCCATTGCAAGTCAATACGGAAAACTGGCCACCCTTCGTCGCCCGCGCGCTGGAATACCTGCCGGTAGCGATTGTCGCCGCCATCAGCCTGACTCCGTTGTTGATCAAGGATCAACAGATACAAATCGACCGCCCTGAGTTCTATGCTGCGATTCCGACACTGCTATGTGCGTATTTCAGCCGCAACCTGTTTCTCAGTGTGGCGGTGGGCACGGCGTCGTATATCGCGCTCGGTTCGTTCCTGTAGCGTCAGGTCTACCACATCGTGCAGCGCCTGGTCGCAAAGCTCGGGATTGTTAACCGCCAGGCGCACTTCCAGGAAGTCTTCGAAATCCGGGAAGATGGCCAAGCCGTTGCGCATCGCCGCGTCCCTGGAGACAAGCCCCAGGCCGTCGAGCTGGGTGATCAGCGACAAGGTCAGCGTTTCGCTGCAGGAATACACCATCCTCTGGCTGGGTCCGTATTCGCCGAGACCCGCGTCGAGAAAACGCAAGAAGCTGTGGGAATACGGGCATTCCTGCGCAGGGCGCACCTGGAATTTGTCGACGAGCAAGCCAAGGGAGTCATCGTGGTTACCGCAATGGGCCCCGACCACCTGCACTTGCACATCCGGCATCGGGATACTGGTGAAACCGCTTTGTTGGCCGATCAGGATCGCCAGGTCGAAATGCTCGTTCTTCAGCTTGCTCAGGTTCTCCATCGACTCGGCATAACTGAACTCCAGCTGGTATTCAGGAAAAACCGCGATCAGGCGATCGATCATGCGTCGATTGAAATCGGGCGTAAGCGTCGTGTTGAGCGCCACTTTAAGGCTCCGTTGCCTGGGGGCCTTGAGCGCCGCGACCTTTTCTTCGAGTTGCCGAGTGGCCGCCAAAACCTGATCCATGAAAGGCGTCAACTCAGAGCCTTGGGTCGTCAATGTCAGGCCTTTGTTCGAGCGACGAAACAACCGGAACCCGAACTGTTCCTCAACCTTGTTCAATTGCGCCGCCAATGCCTGCACCGTAAGGCACGACTGTTCCGCGGCGGCCGACAACGAGCCGGTCTGCATGATGCGCATGAGATTGCGTAAGGTTCTGCTATCCATGAGGTAATGCCCTCTGCTTAAGTGGGCTCGCTATTGTTGGGCACCTGGCCGGGTCTGGCGGTGCGATGCTGGCTATCATCAAGCACCTTGTCACGCTTGTCGCGGTTTTGTGGCGAAAAGCGCTGGCAGGCGATGATTGGAGCTTATGCGCGATTCTGGATTTTTGCTGGGGCGGCGTGTAGGCCAATTCAATTAACCCGGAATACGGGACGCATCGTGTAGAGAAGCTGACTTTATTACAGTCGATGTTGTACGTTTTTGAATTAAAATTTAATTTTTGTACGCATATGTACTAATCTTCAGATATCAACCTGTAGCAAAGGAGCCAGACCTCATGGCGACCTCTTCGATTACCTTGAGTACCCAGCAACAATTGGACTCCCCGGATGCGGGTCGAGTCGCTTTGAAGTTTTTCTTCAATCTGATGGAGTTGTGGGGCTGCAGCGTCGAGCAGCAGCGCACCTTGTTGGGAAAAGTAGGAAACACGACCTTTTACAAGTACAAGCAGTTACCCGAAAACGTCAGGCTGCCGCGAGACACCCTTGAGCGCATCTCATACCTGATGGGTATCCATAAAGCCCTGAGCATCATTTTCAGCAACAGCCGCGACCGTGTGTATCAATGGGTCAGCAGCCCCAATGCTGCCGCGCCGTTCAACGGTCAGTCAGCGCTGTCGTACATGTTGGCCGGGCGGGTGGTGGATATTGCCGATGTGCGGCGGTACCTCGACGGAGTACGTGGTTGATGGCGCCGCCTCTGGCGGAACCGCAATGGAAACGGGCCTATCGGATCGTCAATAGCAGTTTCCCGCCGATCACCCTGTTTGAAGATGTGCTCGATCCGCAAGACCTCGCCACCGCCTATGCGTTAGAAGCTTTGACCAATGATCGGCTCATGGAAGAAGCCGGCGTGCTCTCCAGGGTTCGTCCTGAAGATCGCGTTTCGGGTCCTGGTTCGTCACCCGTGATGGCGGCATTTACCCATATCGGCAAAAGCAGCCGTTTCAGCGATGGCACGTTTGGCGTCTATTACGCTGCCAGCAGCCAGGAAGCGGCCATTGCCGAGACGTGTTACCACCAGGCTCGGTTCTTGGGGGCGACCAACGAGCCGGACCTGGAATTGACCATGCGTACCTATGTCAACCAGGTCGTCAGACCCCTGCACGACATCCGCCACGATTATCCGCATCTGCACAATCCAGACCCCACGGCCTATGGCCCGTCCCAGGTATTTGCCCGGGAGTTGCGCGCAACCTTGTCCTGGGGGCTTTTGTATAACAGCGTCCGCCTGCCTGGTCACGAATGCATCGCCGCGTTCCGGCCGCCGGCGGTGTCGATTCCGGTGCAGGGCAAGCATATTCGTTATGTCTGGAGCGCCCAGAAACGGGAAATATCGTTTGTGTTTGAGGTAAATCAGGTGTGATAGATCATATCTTGAACTGCTGCACCGAAGCCTGCATCGAGCCTGCGGCATCGTTCAAATGATCTGCCGTTTTCGTCAAATCGTGGATCGAGCGGGTGTTTTCCCTAGACTGCTCGGCGATCGACTCCACCCGTTGGGCCATCTCATCGCTGGCTTTTGATTGCTCGGCGATGGTCTGGGAAATTTCCTCCACCACTTCGGCGGCATGCCGGGCGCCTGTGCGGATTTCACTGATAGAAACCCCGGCCTGCTGCGCCAGGTTCACGCCTTCGTCCACTCGACTGACACAGGCCTGCATGTTCGCCACCGCATCTCGTGCGCTTGATTGGATGCGCTCGATCATCGCGGTGATTTCCTGGGTGGATTGCGTCGTGCGCGCCGCCAGGTTGCGTACCTCGTCGGCCACCACCGCAAAGCCGCGGCCCGCCTCGCCGGCGCGAGCGGCCTCGATGGCTGCGTTGAGGGCCAGCAGATTGGTCTGTTCGGCGATGCTCTTGATCACCTGGATAATGGAATGGATGTCCTCGGACGATGCATCCAGCGCGGTGATTTTGCTGGACGACTGGGCGACCACTTCGGCGATCCGATTCATCCCTTCCACCACGCCAAGGATCACCTGCCCACCGCTGCTCGCCAGTTGTTCTGACTGCGCCGAAATGGTCCGCGCACTGTCGGCGTGCTGATGGATCTGGCTTATGTTCGCCATCATTTGCTCCATGCTCGCCGCCATGCTGGTGGCGCTCTGGGCCTGCTGGTCGGCGCTGGAGACAATCTGCCGCGCCGTATCGCCCAGATTCCGTGACGTGCCATGCAACTCATCGCTCTGACCGCGAATGGTGGCGATCATCTGCCGCAGATTGATTTGCATCTGTTCGATCACACCCTGCAGCTGACCGAGTTCATCCTGGCTTTGTGTTCCCATCGAACGCTGCAGATCGCCTTGGGAAATCGCCTGGGTATTGAGGATGATCTTGTTCAGTGGGGTGAGCACGGCCCGGAGCAGGCTCCAGGACAACAGCGCCAGGGCGACACAGGTCGCCAGCAAAGTCACGAACAGCCAGCGCTCCGAGGTCTGGATACTCTTGTCCTGATGTTCGCGGGATGATTGCGCCTGGTTTTCGATCAGTTCGCTGACCGCCTCGTTGCGTTCTTCCAATGCTGAGAATGCGCCGTCGAATTCTGCCCGCAGCGCGTGGGCATCCAGGGCGCCGCCCAGCGCCTTGCCGATGATCTGCTTGGCTTTATCGATGTATGTTTCGACTTGCGGTTTGAGTTCGCCAATTGCCCTGGAGACATCCCCTGGCAACTTCGCCTCGGCATTCTCGGCGATAACCTTGCGCATCCGCTGCGTATGCTCATCGAACCCCTCCAGCACCTCCTTCGCGCCCTTTGCATCCCCTGGCGTCACCAACAGAGCGGCCAACACATCGGCACGAATGGCGTCGTGCATCATGTCCGCCTCCATGTGCTTGCGCATGGCCGAAATACTGGTCTCGTTCTGCACCAGGGCCTCGGTCATGGAGTGATAGCCCCACAATCCGATCCCGCCGAGCAGCAACGCAAAGGAAAGACTGACCAACCCCGAGCCTATGACTTTGGTGCGGATCTTCATCGCTAACTGCTCCTGGAGCGAGATGTCTGGGCAAGTGTAGTCAAGCGCCAGCAGAGTCTTGGGACGGCTCATACCTGAAGCTATCGGCGGGAGAAATGATTGGATGAGCCGGTGGTGAGAGAGCTTGCTCCCGTTGGGCTGCGAAGCCGTCCTTCTTTCCCGCAGTGAGCCGGAAGCAGACATTTCAGGAAAAGGTCAGGGCGCCCTTCGCGACGATCTCGTCCCATGGCGTAGGGGTAGGAAACAGTTCGTTCAGAAAACCCACGAACGCCTTGACGTTCGGGCTTCCCCGACGGCTCTCCGGCCACAAAGCGGTAATGGAGGAACGGTCGACGGCAAATTGTGGAAACAATGGCGTCAGTTCTCCCCGGGCGACATAGGGTGCGGCAACATAAGTGGGTGAGATGCCGATGCCACCGCCAGCGGCGAGCACCGCAGCCACCGCATCGCTGGCGCACGCTGTCTCCAGGCCCGATCGATACGCCTATCTTCAGCAAAGCCTTGGGTGAGGGGCGCGATGCGTACGTTCGCGCATGGGAGCAGGTGCTGCCGCTGCATCGCGTGGGCACTGCCGCTGAAGCAGGCGCGGCTACGGTTTTCCTGATGACTAACACGTTCATGAACGGCGCCACGCTGAACATCGATGGCGGTGCGCGGTTGGTCTGACCCAAACCCGTGGCGAGGGAGATTGCTCCCGCTGGGCTGCAAGTAGCCCCTTTTATCCGCTCAAGCCAATGCTGCCCCATCCAGCGAGCAGCATTGGCCCGCTCCCCTTAAACCGGATGACTCCCCGGCGCCTCCAGCACCTTCACCACGTCATCAATGACGGCCTTGCTCATATCCTGCAAATAATACGAAGCCCAGGCATACCGATCCGTGCCGCGAATCATCGCCGCTTCCTCGGCGAGGACTTTGGCGACGTGGAGCAGGTCGGAAGCGTGGGATAGGGCTTCGTCAATGGGGATGCCGTTGTTGACGCGGAATAGCGGGCGGTCGGAGTGGTAGGAGAAGGGGGTTAGGCCTGGGGTTTTGAGGTCTTTGGGATGGGTCATTGCGCACCTCCGTTCGCCAATTGGCGGCGGGTGGCTGGCAAAGTGATAAAGCGAGACTGCAGCAGATCCTCGTTTTGTATGTGCGGATCTGCCGAAAACATCCCGTAGTTTTAGCGCATAAAAAAAACCGCACGATTTGAGCATGCTGACCAGGTCAACCTAGGCTTGGCGGGTATTTGGCAGCCATTTTAGGTTGCTGGAAAAGGTCGCCAACGTCCCGATAAAAGTATTTGTAACCCTGGATTGGAGATGAATGAGTTCTGGGGCTTGCCGGACTCAAGCTTTTCCTTCACTGTAAAGACTAACGTCATTACAGCGAGGACTATCTCATGGCTTCCATCAACGTTCGTATCGACGACGACCTCAAGGCGCGTGCATACCGCGAGCTGGAAAAGCTCGGCGTCACCCCTTCTGAGCTGATGCGCCAAGCTCTGCAATACGTAGCGGAGCGCGGCCAGTTGCCGTTCAAGCCCGTCCTGATGACCGAGGACGATGAAGCCCTGATCGCAACGGTGCGCGAGCGACTCGCAGCCCCGCAGCGGGTTAAGGTTTCGCTAGATGACCTATAACCTCGAATTCGATGCACGGGCGCTAAAGGAATGGCAAAAGCTAGGGAATACCGTCCGTGAGCAGCTCAAAAAGAAGCTCACGACGATCCTGGCCAATCCGCGCATCGAAGCAAACCGACTGCATGCCTTTCCTGATTGCTACAAGATTAAGCTGCGGAGCAGCGGTTATCGGCTGGTTTATCAGGTGATTGATCATGAGGTCGTGGTGTTTGTCGTGGCCGTCGAGAAACGTGAACGAGATCAGGTTTATCGGAAAGCGGCTGAGCGATTAGGTGGTTGAGTTGTCGGTGAGTTGTTGGCCTCATCGCGAGCAAGCTTGCTCCCACAGAGTTTTCAGGAATGGACACCCAGAAACAACAAAGCCCCCGCATTTCTGCGAGGGCTTCGTTTTGTATGGTGCCGGCACCAGACGAACGGTAGCTTTCGACGAGGCTAGGTTTTCTGTGGATCTGGAAGTCGGTGGAAAGTTTGGCGTACCCCAACTAGTAACTATAAATAAATCAGCTAGTTATGGCTTTCAGAGGAGTCGAATCGGAAAATTTTAAGGCATCAGCACGTTGTCGACCGATACGTAAATCATCCTGAGCAGCATACGGATGGTCAACCTTTAGAGTTTGAACGTTACCGACTATTTCCCGTCGGTAATTAGGCATGAGTGGGGCAATAGCTACCTGTTGATTCCGCCATAGAAATTAAAGGCGATTCGCCTTTTGAAACGAGGCGGCGCAAGGCTCGGAGTGGTCTGCGAAGACTAAACACCGTGCTATGGGTCAAAGCGTCCTTAACTCAGCTACATTCGAGCTACAGATTGATCAAAACAGGAGATGGGTATGCCCTCCATGGAAGTAGCGTTGGTTGATGGGGTGCGAAAAGAGCCGGCGCCGGGACTGAAAGGGGAATGCCAAATATGCGGAAAGCCGGCTCAAGCGAAATGCGGCCCTATCATTTCTTGGCACTGGGCTCACGCGGGACGCCGGCACTGCGATTCTTGGATGGAGAATGAAGGGCCATGGCATCGAGCATGGAAAGCACTGTTTCCATTTGAGTTGGCAAGAGGTGGTTGCTCACGACCACGCAGGTGAGAAACATATCGCTGACGTGAAGCGCCCCGACGGCACAGTAATTGAGCTTCATAACTCACCGATGAGCATCGAAGAAATGTTCAGTCGAGAGCAGTTCTATGGGGAGAAAATGATTTGGATTGTGAACGGAGAAAAATTCAAGGAGTACATTCAGATAGGTGATGCTTTACCACCCCCCGATCATCCCGCGATACAAGACTTTGAGTTGGCTTTACCGATCTACTCCCAATGGAACAAATGGCGCCAGCCCCCCTGTTTCGATGGCAGCGGTCTTATGTACTTTCGTCGTAGCGATCTTGCAGCCAATGCTGAGAGAGGAGCTTTACATCTTGGGTATCCAGCTCGTGAACTAGGCGACCTGATGAGCGGCACTTACGAAGGGCACCACTGCTGGGCCTGGAAGAATGCGCGCGAAGTCTGGTTGAGCGCTCGCCACACTGTGATATTCGATTTCGGGACGGAGCAAATGTGGGCGATTACTCGGTATGGAGCAGATGGACGCTTGAGTCTCCAGCGAACATCTCGAACTGGCCTGATACGGTCGCTTCTGTCAGGAGCAGCACCAGCTATCGGAGGCCACTGATAGATCCCAGATCTCGGAAATTACGCACTGTGGAGATGCCAATACACTTTCGCGGACGCCGAAGGTGATGGGCTGCCCCTATGCCCCATGCGTGTGCCACTTTGAGCTCGCTTTGACGAAAGCCAGGGCCAAATGTTTGACAGGCACCAGACAGATTTACTGGGCTAGTAGCTTTCCCTACACGCTGATAGCCTTGATCTACGAAGGCTGGCGCTGATTTTCGTAGGTTGAGCAGCCCGCAGTCATTAAGCGTCAGCAATGGCTTCCACCATCCGGGAACAACCCTTGGCTCAAAATCAAATGTCCTGCCAAAAATCAGCGCGGCAGTCCTTGTCTACATATACCAAAGCAGTGATTGGGAAAACAATGGCTTTCTGCCATGCTGTGGCGTGGGTGAAGCCCTACGTCCGTACAACTCGATGCGGATGATTCGGTTCTGGGCCAAGCGTTAAGTGCTGGACCTGAGCTTAACAATGTTCAGAAAGGGAAGAAAAAATATGGCCGGAAAACAAATAAAATCAAATGAGCAGAAACGACAGACTCGAGAATTGTCATTTCAAGTAGCATGCCTGAATATTGTACTGCAACCTCACTCCAAGCAAAAATATGTCAACCTTTTTGAGACTATATACTCATCCAAGCTTGACTCAAAAGTTAGAGGTGATGACGCCCTAATGCTTGGGTCTTTCTATAAAAGCGAGAGCTCTAAGGAAGCTTACGTAGGAGAGTTTTATAAATTCCTGAAGCTCGATGAAGCAGAAGACTGGTTCAATACATTAAGCATGGATTCCGCCTCAAAAAAAGATGTTAAGGGAATAATTATACCAAGCCATCTGAAGCCACATTTTAAAAAAATCCCATACGTGTTTTTTCCTGATCAACACAAGCTGTTTTTCATTACTCAAAAAGCCAAGTTAAGCCTCTCTCCAAATATGATCATGAGATTTTTTGAAAACATCTCTGAGCGAGGTGATTTGGCCGACTTTGGCGAATTAAAAGTTACTGTTGAGCCAAAGCTGGGCTCAACGAAGAACCTTTTTTCCCTTCCTCGAATCTCACATCTTGAGCTTGAAATATATAAGCCCAACCCTGATGACCACAAAAATCTTGATGGGGACGTGTTGGATAGGCTCAAGAGAATGAACGCAAAAAAAGAAGTACTCCAATATTTTGAGGCCGGGTCGGAAGGGCTGAAGCCTGACCAACAATTGAAGGCCCTGGCAAAAGTCGCCGCCTCGAATGGAGAGGTCAATATCAAAGGACGCAACCAGCAGGGGGAAGTTGTCTTCTTGTCTTCTAAGGACTTCCCCATGAAAGTTCAGACCAGCTATAATTCTGAAATTCAATCTGAACAAAATGCTTTAGTCGAAAAAGCCGAAGAAATTCGCAGGGAAATGTAAATGTTCAAAGAGTTGATAGACTCATATAAAGGAACAATTGAATTATGGGCTGAGTTCTGGAGCCTGTACGGTGGTATTCGTTCTCTTGTGGTGTCTATTTACTTTGGCGGCGCGATTATTATAACCATGCTTAGCTTCGGGCTTTGGACAAAGCCAGGATGGTGGGACATAGTCATAGGAGCTATCCCCACATTACTTGGCTTTACTCTCGCTGGTCTGGCTGTTTTCATGAGCATGGATTCAGGCTTTAGCAAAATTATCGCCGGAGGTAGCAAACCGAAAAGCCCTTCACCGTTTCTCTCGCTTATATCTTCGTTTGTACATTTTATTCTGGTGCAAACGATTGCTCTTTTTTATGCTTTGATTTCAAAATCGCTTAGCTTTACTCTGCCAAACATGCCTGAATGGTATTATCGAATCATGTCGTTCATGACGCCTGTCGCAGGCGCTATCGGATTTTTAATATTCATATATGCCATCATGCTTGTGGTGGCGGCTACATTTTCCATATTTAGAAGTAGCAAATGGTTTGAAGCGTACATTGATCAACTAAACACGGAAACCGATAGCAACAAGGGGCCATGAGGTATTTCGGCATGAAGCACAAGTTCGCCGTCAACTCGAATCAGCCTTTTCGACCTGAACCTTGTAGTTTGACTCGCGTCCTGACAGCAGGTCGGATCAGGCATCGTTTAACTGTGATCCCCGCTCGCTTTTAGCCTGGCTGTGTGCAAGCACCGCCTGTTCCTGAGTCAACGCCAAACTATAAATTAAGGCGCAGCACGCGTTGGCCGGCTGTGGATTTTCACCTAACGATTGAGTTTCCATGGTTTTCCTAACCGGTCAGTAATTAGATGCATGGTCAGCAGATAGTAGTAGCGAGTCGATTTAGCGCGATGGTTCAGGTGCTGATTCAGAATCCAGACAAAATACTTTCTCTGCCAGGTCCATGGATTGTCTCGTTGCCAGCGCTCAGCAATTGCTGTTTGGATAGCCTTTGCCGGACGCAGGTGGCGTTGGCGCGTGGAATGCGACCCGGTCAGAACGCCCGCCAAGAACAGCTCCATATCGAATGGCTTGCTCATTTCCGACCGCCAATATAAGCCGACACCACGTCGACACGGCTGTGTCCCAACTCATAGCTGATTTGCACTCGGGCCTGCTGGTCGAGGCGCCGGTCGATTTGGTAGCAACTACCACCATTGATGGGCGCTAGATGATGGGTGATTTGCTCATAGCGGTCGCATGCATAGGCCGCCCGCAACTCATGAAAGCCTTTGAGGTTGTTCTTGTGAAGAATGTCCCGTGTGGGGCGGACGATTCCTTGTTGAAAATCCAGGTAGCTTTCGTTCTGTGCAAGCAGGTTGCGGCTACCGTCAGGCGAGACTTGAAGGGCGAATTCGAGAAAAAGGGGACGGATTTATTTTCAGATAAAACCCGGAAATTGCGCGCAGAATTGCTAGGTTTGGACACAATATTTCTCTCCATCGGTAATGCGTCAGCCTCGCCAACACACTCAAGGAGCCCACGTAATGGACCTACACAACGAATTCGAAAACAGCAAATTCTTCCACCAGTCCCGCATCGATCGGCGTGCCGCCGATGCCCTGGTCGGGCTGGCCGCTGGCATCACGGCGGACGGCGTCGTGAACACCCACGAAGCGATCTTTTTAAAGCAGTGGTTGGAAAACAACCTCGCTCATTTGAATGACCCGGTGATCAATTTGTTGTACTCGCGTTTGGCGTCCATGCTTCAGGACGATGCCCTGGACCCGGATGAGTCTCTTGAGCTGCTTAACATCCTGAGTAGTTTCTCTGGCGTGGGCATTGATAGACCCCAGGTCGGCGGTGCAGCTGCCTTCGCTCCGACAGACCTTCCGTTCAACTCGCCCGTCCCTGACTTGGTGTGGGACGGCCGTACATTTGTATTCACAGGCGTCATGGCCTACGGGCCGCGCAAAAATTGTCAGGCTCTGGTCGAGGAGCGTGGCGGTTTGATTGGGGGCGGGGTGAGTAAGAAGGTGCATTATCTGGTGGTCGGCAGCGTGGGTAATGAGCAGTGGCGCCACAGTACCTACGGAACGAAGATCATGATGGCAGTGGAGCTGCGGGAAGCGGTTGCTTCGATTGCCATTGTGGGTGAGGATCACTGGCAGAAGATGTTGTTTGGTTGAGCTGGCCTGGGGACGGCTGCTCGTGTCTTGGACGAGAAGATCGTCGGTGGGTTGATGGTCTCATCGCGAGCAAGCTCGCTCCCACAGGTTTTCTCAGGGAGCGGAGGCAGGAGAGCACACCAGAAACAACAAAGCCCCCGCATTTCTGCGAGGGCTTTGTTTTGTATGGTGCCGGCACCAGGAGTCGAACCCGGGACCTACTGATTACAAGTCAGTTGCTCTACCAACTGAGCTATACCGGCGTGTGGGCGACGATTATAGCGATTGGGAGGCTTCTGTAAACCCCTGAATTCTGACTATTTTTAGACGAGCTGCAGTTCTGGTGGATGTGGCGCCGCTGGGCGGGGCGCGAGGGGCCTGGTAGCGTGCGGTTGCCTGACTCGAATCGAGGCAAGCCAAAGCACTTGATGCCTGAGCGCAAAAGACGCCAGACCCAACCTTTATGCTGGTTTGCTCAAACGCTTATGCACAATCGAAAGGACGCTGCGAAAGATATCTTTCTGTTTTGTGACCGCTTTCCCGTTTGCTCGCAAGCTGCTGTTTTCATGGTTTTTTATCCATGTGAACAAAAAATGACCAGCTGAGATTCAGCCCGGAAATCGCGGTTTTCTTGGATCCTGGTTTAATTCATCAACAGAGTTATCCACAGGCTGTTTCGCCTCATTAACGTTCTGCCAGCAACAGCAGGTTGCGCGGTGTCAGAGGTGTCTCGCAGAAGGTGCCAAGGCGGACGTTGTAGCCTTTTTGAGTAAGGAAAAGTGCCCGGTCCAAGACCAGCCAAAGCTCCAGGGGGCGGCGGAAAAGGCCTCGCATCAATTCCAGGTTACGCACCTCGGCCAAACGTTGGTGGCCGGCTGCTTCCAGGGCGACCCAATCAGGCGTGCCGATTGTGGATAAGTCTTTCAGGGCAGCCAGGTCGGTGCAGTACTGGGCGAAGGATTTTTCCAGCCAGACGCTGGGCAACGAGGGAGTAGGCAGGTAGTCGTCGCCCCCTCTGATTTGACGTTGCAGCAGGTCGAAACCCAGGCGCCAGGCCATGGATTGGTCCCGTTGTCTTCTTACGCGGGCGCCTGCGGTGACGGTCTCGGTCTGCGGCAGGCTGAGATCGTCGAGCGACAGTTGTAGGGCAGAGCCTTTTGCGGCGTCGGACAGCGGCTGATATTCCGAGGTGCTGATGCGGTTGTAGCAGCACGGCGCGATAGCCAATTGTGCGCAGCCAGCGGCGCTGGCCAGACGCATCAGGCGCACATGCAAGTCGCCGCAAGCGTGCAGAGCCACCGGGGTGTGTCTGGGGCGCAGCGCCTGGTTTGCGTCTGCCGCCAATACGTCTTGTTGCGAGTGCGTGGCGGGCAGGTGATGGCGTTGGCTCAGCAACTGGCCGCTGGCGACCAAGGCGGGGTCGTGTTCCAGGCAGGTCAGTTGTTGTCCATCCTGCAACAGGCGCCGGCCAAGGTGGCCTTTACCGGCGCACCAATCGAGCCAATGGATCGGTGGGGTGGTGAAGCGCAGGCGGCTGGCGAAGGCTTCTATCTGCTGCCATTTGCGCCCGGGTACGTCGACGTTGAGGCGATGGCTGGGAGCTTCGAGCGAGTTGGCCGGCAATTCAGCCACGGCGCTCAATGCCCGGGAGAGAGCAGCCAGTTCCGGGAATGGCGCTGGCGCGCTCTCAATCAACCATGGTTGATGATGGTCGTTTTCCGCTGCGTCCAGCGAACGCTCGCGTAGCCATCGGGCCAATTCCGGGTGGGACGTTTCCCAAGGCAATTGCAGATGCGTGAAGGGCCGAGGCTTCCATAGTGACTGGTGCGTTGTAAGAAACGCATCCAGCGCGGTGAAACGGGTGAGCAATGCTTCACCCGTCAGCACTTGGCTGTCAGCGCCCTTGGCAGGCATCGACGCGCAGCCAGCGTTCAAGCTGCTTGAAGCCTTGCACCAGTACGAAGGACATCAGCAGGTAGAACATGCCGGCCGCGAAGAAAATCTCCACTGGCATGTAGGTCCTGGCAATGATGGTGCGCGCCATGCCGGTGAGTTCCAGCAGGGTCACCGTGCTTGCCAAGGCGCTGGCCTTGAGCATCAGGATCACTTCGTTGCTGTAGGCGGGCAAGCCGATGCGCGCGGCCCGGGGCAGCATGATGTAGAACAGCGCCTTGGGCCGCGACATGCCCAAGGCTCGTGCGGCTTCGATTTCGCCGCGGGGAATGGCCTGGATGGCGCCGCGCAGGATCTCGGCGATGTAGGCGGCGGTGTGCAGGGTCATGGTGGCCGTGGCGCACCAGAACGGGTCCCGCAGATACGGCCACAGCGCGCTGCTGCGCACGGCATCGAACTGTGCCAGGCCGTAATAGACCAGGAACAACTGGACCAACAGTGGCGTACCACGGAAAAAGAAGATGTAGGCGTAGGGAAACGCCCGCACGTACCACAGCCGCGATGAACGGGCGATACCCAATGGGATCGCCAGCAGCAAGCCGGCGATCACCGCGATGGCCACCAGCTCCAGTGTAAGCGTGGCGCCCTGGGCCAGTTTCGGCAGCCATTTGATGATGACATCCCAGTTCATTGGGTGCTCCTGGCAAAGCCGCGGGCGGCGCGTTTTTCCAGCAGGTGCATGCCGATCATGGCGAGCACCGTCAGGCCCAGATACATAAGCGCTGCGACCATATAAAAAGTGAACGGTTGCTTGGAAATGGTCACGCCGATTTGCGCGTGGCGCATGATTTCTTCCAGGCCGATCACCGAAACCAGTGCGGTATCCTTCATGAGGATCATGAACAGATTGCCCAGGCCGGGCAGGGCGATGCGCCACATCTGCGGCAGGATCAATCGGGTGAAGATCCGCCATTTCGACAGGCCAAGCGCCACGCCGGCTTCACGGTGCCCCTTGGGTATCGCCAGGATCGCACCGCGAAATACTTCGGTGGCGTAGGCGCCAAAGCATAGGCCGAGGGCGATGACGCCGGCGGCGAAGGCATTGAGGGCTAGGTCGGGATTGCCGAAATATTCACCCAAGGCACGCATCAGGTTGACGGTACCGAAGTAGATCAACAGCACCCAGAGCAATTCCGGAATGCCGCGGACCAGTGTCGAATAGGTGCCGCCAAGCCATTGCAACGGCTTGTACGGGGAGGTCTTGGCCAAGGCGCCGAGCAGGCCGAGCACCAGCCCCAGGCAGAGAGCCGAAAGGGCCAGCTTGACGGTCATCAGCGCGCCGGCGGCTAGCGCCGGGCCGAATCCGTAGAGGTCGATCATCATGGGCGTGTGTTCATATCGCGGCAGGCTTTGCTAAGGGCCGGCGCTATTGGGTAGCAACGCCGGCCAGGCACGTCAGTATCAATAGATGCTAAACGGGAAGTACTTGTCGTTGATCTTTTTATAGGTGCCGTCGGCAACGATTTCCTTAAGCGCGGCATTCAGTTTGTTGCGCAGTTCGTCATTACCCTTGCGCACTGCAATGGCGATCTTGTCGCCTTCCACCACTGGGTCGCCCTTGAACTCATAGGCACGGCCGGCGTCGGTTTTCAGCCAGTCGTAGTTCACGTATTTGTCCGCCAGGATCCCGTCAACGCGGCCGGAGGTCAGGTCCAGATAGGCGTTTTCCTGGGTATCGTAGAGTTTCAGTTCGACGCCTTCCATGTTGTCCTCCATCCAGGTACCAGCCAGGGTGGAACGCTGGGCTCCGATGACCTTGCCCTTGAGGGAATCTTTATCGACTTTGAACTCGACGTTTTTCGGCGCAATGAACTGCAGCTTGTTGGAGTAGTACGGGTCGGTGAAATCAACGGCCTGCTTGCGCTCTTCGTTGATCGACAACGAAGAAATCAGGAAATCGAACTTTTGGGCCATCAAGGCCGGAATGATGCCGTCCCAGTCGGAAGTGACCACTTCACATTCAACTTTCATCTTGGCGCACAGCGCGTCGCCGATGTCTTTATCGAAGCCTACGACCTGGCCGCTGGCATCCTTGTTATTGAACGGCGGATAGGCCGCCTCGATGCCCATTTTCAGTTTGTCGGCCGCCATGACGTTGGCCGAGAAGACCAGGCTGGCGGCAGCAGCCAAAAAGAATTTCCTGTAGGTCTGCATAGGTACTGCTCCGTTAGCGGTTGCTGGACATGAATTGTTTGCAGCGCGCCGAAAGCGGGTTTTCGAAGACCTGCTGTGGCGACCCTTGCTCCTCGACCAGCCCTTGGTGAAGGAACACGACTTCGCTCGATACCTGGCGGGCGAAGCCCATCTCGTGGGTTACGAGCAGCATGGTACGACCTTCTTCGGCGAGGGCGCGGATCACGCTTAGTACTTCCTGGACCATTTCCGGGTCAAGGGCAGAAGTCGGCTCGTCGAACAGAATGACTTTAGGTTGCATCGCCAATGTGCGGGCGATGGCGGCACGTTGTTGCTGGCCGCCGGACAGTTCGGCAGGGTAGGCGTGGCGCTTGTCAGCAATGCCGACCTTGGCCAGCAAGGCTTCGGCCACTTCCACGGCTTCGGCCTTGCTCTGGCCCAGCACGCGGCGCGGGGCTTCGATGATGTTGTCGAGCACGCTCATGTGCGGCCAGAGATTAAAGTTTTGAAATACAAAACCAATCTTGCTGCGCATGCGATTGATCTGTTTGCCATCGGCGGCAATCAGCTCACCGTTTTTGGCAGCCTTGAGCTTGAGCTCCTCGCCTGCGACCAGAATCTGACCCTGGTTGGGATTTTCCAGCAGATTGATGCAACGCAAAAACGTGGACTTGCCGGAGCCGGAGGAACCCAGGATCGAGATCACGTCACCGTCGCGAGCGGTCAGCGAGACGCCTTTGAGCACCTCCAGCTTTGCGTAGCGTTTGTGCAAGTTGCGGATTTCAAGCGCGGGCGTGGCCTGGGCCATGTGCGGTCCTCATGATTTGTGCTCCCTTGCTATTGGCAGCCTTCCTGGCGAGGCGGCCAAGCTAGCATGCGTCCGAATGACAGCCAACAGCGCTTCGGATGGTAGACCGATGATGAGTGACAGGTTGTCGCATCGGCGCAGCAGACTGTCGCGCCATCAACAACCGAACGGCTGTTTGAACCCTGTCCATCGGCGATTTGCCCGGGGAGTCGCGTAAAAAAAGGCGCGATGGTGCCAGCTTTGGGCGGGGGTGGGAAGGGTTAACCGGATGAGCGTTGTCTATTCCGTTTGGCATTCGGCTCAACTTCCAATCGATCTGAACATGGGTGTTTATAAAACGATCGAACGAGGTGGTGTTCCCTACCAGGAGTTGTGGTCATGAAGTTGCTATATTGCCCCATCGTTCTGGGTGCGCTGCTTTTTCCCATCATGCTCAACGCCACCAACCTCGCGCCCATCGACAACGCAGGCGTCCAGGTCCAGCCCATGCAACAGAACGGTATCAGCTACCTGTCCGGCGGTATCGGCGAAGACGAAGCCCGGGCCATCGAACAGGCCCAGGGCTACAACCTGCACATGACTTTTGCGATCGGCCCGGAGGGCAAATACGTCCCGGATGTGGAGGTGACCGTGCAGAGCTCAACGGGACAGACATTGCTGACGCTCAGCGACGCAGGCCCATTGGTGTATGTACAACTGCCGCCGGGCAGTTACAGCGTGATAGCGACGCGTAACGGCGAGGAGCGTCGCGACACCGCCAAAGTGGGCAGCGGAGCCGCGCGCAAGCTAGTGTTCCATTGGAACAGCAGCGAGTAGCCGAGGGCTTACTCGCTGGCGGGCTCTTCCATGGATTGGCGATAACGGTCCAGCGCCTCGCTGAAATCCTTGATGAATTCCGGCGTGCTGAGCCAGCGCTGGGCGGCCTCGCGGTCCATGTCGTCGGCCCACATGCGGTAGTCCACCAGCATATCGGCGGCCAGGTTGGTGGCGGCCATGCCCTCGTTTTCCGCGTTCTTGAGGTCCAGCAGGCCCGGACGCTCGATGATCATTTCGCTGACGTCGGCAAGCAGCGTGTCGAGCATCTGGCTGCGGCTGACGGCCTCGGCTTCACGCAACTTGGCGAATAGCTCCAGCACATAGACCGGCGGCTGGGCAGTGGCGTGAGCCGGATCGCCGTACATCGGGATGGATTTGCGCCCGGTCATACGGATTTGCTTGGCTTTGTCTTTGGCGCGCTTGGCGCGTTTCTGCTGTTTGTTCAGTGAGGCCATTGGGCTTCGGTTTCCAGTTCGTTAGGGGGCGGTGGCCGGCTCAATCGATTTTCGGCACGGTGAAGCGGAATTCGCTGCCTTTGCCTGGCTGGCTTTCGGCCTGCAGTTTACCGCCATGAGCCTGGACAATCCCCTTGGAAATATAAAGTCCGAGGCCGGTGCCGTTCGGGTTGCCGTCCTTGGTGGTCCAGTAACGGTCGAAAACATGAGGCAGTTGTTCTGGCGCGATGCCCTCACCAGTGTCGCGGACACTGAATACGATCTCATCGCCTACCGACATTGCGCTGATACCTACGCTACCTTTCTGCGGCGTGAACTTGATGGCATTGCCAATCAGATTGGACAGCACCTGGAACAATCGCTCCGGGTCCGCGTTGATCCTGAGGTTGGGTTCGGCGTGGAAAGAGATATCGATGGCCTTGGCAGAGGCCAGCGGCGTCAGTAATGAACACGCGTCTTCGAATATCTGGCTCACGTCCATCGGCTTGGGGTGGATGGTGTAGCGGCCGGCGTCGATGCGCGAGGTGTCGAGAAGGTCTTCCAGGAGCGAATTCATACGGCTGGCGGCCTGCTGCATGGTATCGATGGCCGAAGAAATTCGCTTCGAGCTGTGGGAGCCATCGGAGCTGAAAGCCTTTTGCATCATGCCGCACAGCATGGAAATGACCGTCATCGGGTTGCGCAAATCATGGGACACGACTGCAACCAACTCATCCCGGGCCTGCACCGCCTGGCGCTCCTTGCGAACTTGCCGTGCCAAGTCGTTTTCCAGGGCCGAGCGCCGCAGGTCGTTGGCGGCGAATACATCGCCATGGCTCCATTTGGTACTGATGCCCCCCATTTCGACTTTCCAGATTTCGAACGACGTCCTCGGGCGTAAGCGTAGTCCGGTCGCGCTTTGCTCCAGGTCGAGGGGTTTTTGAGGGTCACCGCTCCAATTGATGGTTTGCTTGACCTCGGGGCGGAACCACAGCACGCCATTTTCCACTGGCTTGGGCAGATGAATCGCCAGCACACCGCTCGCAACCTCCGGATAAGCCTTGGCCGGCGCGAAAATTTCGCCCAGGTTATGGTGAGCAAAAACCGGTTGGTCGGTTTCCATTATCCATTTGTGCAATTCACGAATCTGCTCCGGTTCCGGGCACTGTCCGTGCCGATGCAGCTTGTTGTCCTCGATGATCGCAACGCCATTGGCCCCGGTGAGTTCCATCAGACGCTGTGGGTCGTGGGACAGACTGTCAAAGACGTTTTCGCTGGATTCGGCCATGAGAGTGGCAAGCGCCCCGAGGTCTTCGAGCTTGGCGTCCCGTTGCCCTGCCAGTTCAAGAGCCTCCATCGCACTGATCTGCAGTGAGAGGATCTGGCCGATCGTCTGACAGGCCATGCGCATTTGGTGGGGAACATGCAGCGGCTGGCGGTTGCCGCAGCTGATCAATCCCCATAATTGCTCGCCTTTCATCAGCGAGATGCTCATGGATGACAACACGCCCATGTTCTTCATGTATTGACGGTGAATCGGCGAGACGCTGCGCAGCGTGGAAAAGCTCAAGTCCAGTGGCGCCTGCGTATCGGGGCGCAGCTCGGGCATCAGCGGTACCGGCGTGTAGTCGGCGTTGGGGATGATGCGCAACCAGTTGGTGCGATACAGCTCGCGAGCCTGTTCCGGAATGTCCGATGCTGGGAAAAACAAGCCCTTGTAGAGCTCCATCGAAGGCGCGCTGGCCTCGGCAATGACTTGCCCGTGGCCTCCTTCCTCGAAACGATAAATCAGGACGCGGTCGTATCCGGTCATGGCCTGGATCTCCCGCACGCTGATTTCGTACAAAGCCTGGAGCGTTTTCGCGCTTTGCAGACGCTGCAGCATGCGGCCCAGGTTGGCCTCGCCATTGACGCCCTCGGGGCGGTAGTCGGTCAGGTGCTGTTCCAGTTCGACAACCAAGGCGCCCTGATGGCGGTGGATCAGGGCGTCGAAGCGCTGCTGGTTCACTACGATGTCGAGCGGAACGTTGTCTCTTTCAGTTTCGGTGCGGAAAGCTTCCAGAAGGGTTGCGGCCTGTTCCTGCCCAAACAGTGCATCCAGGGGCAGACCGAGAAGCTCTTGAGGATCATACCCTGTCAGTTGTTGCGCGTTTGCGCTGACCTGGCGGATCACGAAATCAGGCTCGGACAGCATCAGCAATACGCCGTGAGGCTGGATGGCCCCGGGGAAGCGGATCGGTTCGTCTGCGCAATTGGCCAGCAATTCTTCGAAGGCTTCTTGGTTTTCCGGTTTCATAACAGAACCTCCTGACTGGCCAGCCAGCGTTCAAAACAGATGAATGTCGCCTTGGCAGCGCGTGTGGCTTCGAGCGTCTGGTCGTCGCCAAGGTTCCGGTCACCTAGATACTGAAGAAAATCCTTCCAGCGCCGGCCGGTAAGTTCTCCATAAACGTCGAGGAAAGCGGCACCGCTGGATGAATCAAGACCTAACTGTTCGGCCACCCTGCGTCGCAGGATCTGTCCGCCCAATGTTGCGCCTTCCAGCACATAGGAAACGCCGAGGGCGGCGGCCGGAGAATCAATCTGCGGCAGGAGTTGGCAGACGGGCAGCGAGTCAATCGCCATTTCGTCCAGACCCAGCGCCATGAGATCCGCTCGTAGCACCGGCAGCTTGATGCGTAGGGATTGGTCCAGCCCCGTCGGCGTCAGCGCGAGAATATGGAGGCGACGTTCCAGTGGCTCATAAAAACCGTGGTATGCCGCTATCAAGCGCCGGTACAGGCCTAGATCCAGTTGCTCCGAGAAAAACGGCAAGCGTTTCTCCAGGGCAATGTGCAGTTCAGCGGTTTCAGTCCGCAATGCCTGGATCAGGGAGGGCGGAGGGGCGGACGGTGCAGGCATGCAGAATGAAGCTCTTTGAGTGAAGCGTTGCAGAAAAAAACGCATCAATCTTACACAGGTTTATTGGGTGGGCGATCGTCAATAGCCCGCTTTATTGTTCGGGCAGCATGCCGGTCTGTCGCTCCTGGTATTGGCCGGCGAAGAGGTGTTCATTACCTCCACGGCGGGGGTCCAGCCGTCGGGCGTAATCCACGACAGGCTACGCCGTAAAATCAGGCTTGGCCTTGGCTCAGTGCTTGGGATGCGGCCACATAGTCGGCTTGGAATTGCTTGCTTTCCACCCAATCCAGCGCGGTCTGCTCATCGACACCCGTGGTCAGGCGACGGTACTCGATCAATGCAGTGATGATGAAGTCGGTGGCCTCTTCTTCGCCCTCCTGTTCCAACACGAGCGCCAGCAGCGGATGTGCCAGGAATGCTTCGCACATGGCTTTCTGGCTGACCTTTTCGGCGGCGCTCATGAGTCGGAACAGATCCGACAAGTCCACGGTTTCCAAGTCGATGCGCTCATCGTTCGGGTCAAGGAAATCGTTTGGCGCAGCAGCACGCTGAATGCGGTTGTTCTTGGCTTTCGCCTTCGCGCGCTGGCTGCGTTTGTGCTGTTTGTTCGCCGATGACATGGTCGGATTCCTGATGGATAAGACGATCTATCCTACAGCTTCGACGCGGACGCTTCGAATCTCAATCGACTATGAAGAGCGTGGCCCCTGATGAAGTCGAAGACCGATGGGGCTCGGCCTGGTCCGCCACCTGGTAGCTCATGCCTGGCTTGAGCAGAAATTGCCGGCCGTCTTCGAGCTCGGTATCGAGCTCGCCCTTTAGGCAAAACAGGATATGGCCCTTGGTGCACCAATGGTCGGCCAGGTAACCGGCGGTGTATTCCACCATCCGTACCCGAATGCTCCCGAACTGCCGCGTTCGCCAATAAGCGGTTCCGGTAATGCCCTTATGCTCGGTGGGCTCGATGGTGGACCAATCGGTGGTGCCGAAGGGGATGCCAGTGATGTCCATTTCGACTCGCTTGCTGGAGGGGAGCGGACGAATGTAGCTGAGTCGATAGGGCGGCGGAAGAAAAATCCAGGCAATAAAAAAACCCCGATCAATTTCTTGATCGGGGTTTTCGGTATTTGGTGCCCAGAGACGGAATCGAACCGCCGACACGGGGATTTTCAATCCCCTGCTCTACCGACTGAGCTATCTGGGCAACGGGGCGCATTAAACGGGTTTTTCAGGGGGGCGTCAAGCGAGTTATCAAAAAATATTTAATTATTACCGTCGCTTACGATTCGCCCCCGCTCTGGAAGGCTTATTCGGACGGCGGCACGTAGCCTTCGGCCTTGGCGTATTCTTCGCCGGAAAAGAACTTCTCCATCTCGCCTTGAAGGTATTTGCGATCTTCGGCGTTCATCATGTTCAGGCGTTTTTCGTTGATCAGCAGGGTCTGGTGTTTCTGCCAATCGCCCCAGGCCTTGGCCGAGACGTTGTCGTAGATGTCCTGGCCTTTGGCGCCCGGGAACGGCGCGCGTTCCAGGCCTTCCAGTTCTTCTTTGTACTTGCGGCACATGATGGTGCGGGTCATTGCAACTCTCCTGCATTCAATACGGCGGCCGCGCGTTCGAGCAAGGTTTTGACCGGGGCGGCAAGGCCCAGGCGCGGCGGGGTGGCGAGGTTATACCAGAGCCAGTCGGCCTCGGCCACGTGGTGGCCGGTTTCCCGGACCCGGACCAGCCAGGGTTCGATTGCCAACTGGAAGTGGCTGAAGGTGTGTATCAGGTCTGGCATTGCCTGTTGCGGGCCCAGCTCCAGGGAATGTTGCAAGGCCAGGTGCTGCAGATCATCCAGGCCATCGAGTTCCGGCAGACTCCACAAGCCGCCCCATAAGCCGGTGGATGGGCGACGGTAAAGCAAGATGGCGCCCTCGCGATTGGCCAGCATGGGCATCAAGGTGCGCTTCTTGGGCACTTCCTTGCGTGGCTTGGGAATCGGGTAGCGGGTTTCCAGGCCCAGCATATGCGCCTCGCAACCTTTTTTGAGCGGACACAACAGGCAACTGGGCTTGCTGCGGGTACACAGCGTGGCCCCCAGGTCCATCATCGCCTGGGTGTAAGCGTTGACGCGGTCTTGCGGCGTGAAGCGCTCGGCGGTGGCCCATAGCTGTTTAGCAACCTTGGGTTCGCCCGGGTAGCCTTCCTGGGCGGTGAAACGCGCCAGCACCCGCTTGACGTTGCCATCGAGGATCGGTGCCCGCAGGTCCATGCTGATGCTGGCGATGGCGCCAGCGGTGGACAGGCCGATCCCCGGCAGTTCGGTGAGCTTTACCACATCCCGGGGGAATTCCCCGGCGTATTGCTCCACGACGATTTTCGCTGTTTTCTGCAGATTGCGTGCACGGGTGTAGTAGCCCAATCCGGTCCACAGATGCAGCACTTCATCCTCCGGCGCGTCGGCGAGAGCCTGGACCGTTGGCAGGGCGGCCATGAACCGGTCGAAGTAATTGAGCACGGTGCTGACCTGGGTCTGCTGCAGCATGATTTCCGAGACCCACACCCGATAAGGCGTGATGCCCTGTTGCCAGGGCAGATCGTGGCGTCCATGGCGGTCGAACCAATCCAGTACCGCGGCGGAAAACTGCTCGGATGTCATCGCTTGAACAGCCCCTTGAGCGCGTCTTTGAGCTCAGGGCTGACTTTGTCGCCCAGCTTCTCGTCAATCTTGTCGCCGAGGCGGTCTCCGGCCAGTTTCGCCGCGACCTTGCCCAGCCCATCGTTGTCCAGGCGGCAGGCTTTGGCACCCAACTCCAGCGGGCCGCGGCAGCGCAACGGCCACTCGACGTCGACGTAGCGTTCGTTGACCTGGCAGGCAGGGTCGGGCATGTCGCTCTTGTCGCCTTCGACGATCACGCCGACGCGGTAGTCCATGCCCAGCACGCGCAGGTCGATGTCGCCGTTGCCGTTGACGGTCATGCCGGGAATGCGGACTTTCAGGTCTGGGTTGTGGGCAACGCCGTTGGTGAAAGTGAGGTTGCCGTTGAGCTGCTGGAACGGCGTGTCCTTGCCGCGAGGTTCGCCAGTGAGTGACTTGCGGTTCAGCGTGGCGATGCCTTTGCACAGTTGCTGTTCAAGATTGGCATTGAGCAATACGCCATCGTTGATGACGAAACCGGCCGTGCCATTAAGGCTATCGATCAGGGCTTTTTGGCTGTTGCCGTTGGCGGTGATCGCGCTGTTGAGCGTGACCAGACCCTTGACCGGCGGATTCTTGCCTTGGCTTTCGATGATTTTCTCTGCCGGCACCCGGTTGATGCGGGTTTGCAGGCTCAACTGTGGCGTAGGCTGCCGTACGTCCAGGGTGCCCTTGGTTTCAAAGTTGCCGCTGTACAAGTCGCCGCGCAGGTTCTCCAGAGTCAACAGGCCACCCAGGCCGGTCGCCTTGAGCGCGGCGTTCTGGATCGGCAGTTTGTCGAGGGTCAGTTGGCCGAAGGTCAGGTCGGCATCGATGTCCAGCTTGCTCAGGCGCTCCACCGGAAACAGCCGATCATTGCTCCAGGCGCCTTGGGTTGGAGCGCTTGGCAGGGGTGTGCTGCCGGCGCCGGCCATGGCACTGGCCTCGGTGTTGCTGACTTCGGCCTCGCGGGCTGCCTTGGAGCTGTCGGCTTCGGCGGACTTTGGCGGCAGGTAGCGGTCGACGTTGAACGTATCGGCCTTGAGCTGCACGCGCAGGGCCTGTTTGGCAAAGTCTTCCACAGCGATACGGCCGCTGAAACTGCTGTCGTCGACCTTCAAGTTGATGTCGTTGAGCTCGACACTGTTCGGCGTGCCGGCAATGCGGCTCGCCAGTTCGACCTTGCTCAGGCTGCCCTCCGCCATGGCTGGCAGTTTTTGGCCAACGCTGTCGACAAACTTTGCCAAGTCGAATTGAGCAATCGAAATGCCGCCATTCAGTTGTGGTGTCTTGTCGAGGTCGTTGACCTTCAACTCGCCCAGTGCACGCAGTTGGTTGAGGGAAAGCTTGATCCCGGTCCACTCGGCGACGTTTGCCGCTTTATCCAGGGAAAGTTGCCCTTGGGCCGCGAAACTCACGGTCTTGCCCTGCAAGGGATCGCCGGTGGCTTCGCCGGACAGCTTCAGGTCTTCGAACCGATAGCGCTGCAAAGCGCGTTCGAAGCGCAGTTCGCCAGTGACCTCGGTGCGCACGCGGACGGCCGGCTGGTTGCTGGACAGGAACGCCGTGAGGGTAACCGGGATGTTGGTAGCGTCATGGATCGGGCCGGTGCTCAACTGGATGCTTTCGGCACTGAACTGCTTGCCGGTCTGCTCGTCGGTGTATTCCACTCGGGCGTTGTTCACGGTCAGGCTGTCGATGTCCAACCGTGTTGGCTGGGCCGGCTTTTCTGCCGGTGCGCTGGCCGGCGGGGTGGATTGTTCGACGGGCGTTGGTGCTTCCTGGGTGGATGCGGAGGTGGGCGCCTTGCCGATATCTTCCCAGTTGCCGTGGCCGCTCTTGTCACGGTTCAGGCGTAGGTTCAGGCCTTCGACCCGGACATCGCTCATCTGCACTTCGCGGCGCAGCAGCGGCATCACCCGGACAGACAGCCCGAGCATCTGAAGGTCGGCGAAAGGTTGGGTTGGGTTGGCCAGGGTGGCGACACTGGCTTCGTGCAGTTCCAGACCCAGCCATGGGAACAGGCTCCAACCGATGTCCCCATTGAGTGTCAGCTCGATGTGGGCTTTATCGCGGGCTATCTGGCGGATCTCTTCTTTATAGTCGTTGGGATCGAAGAGGTGGGTCAGGGCAAAGCCCAGGGCCACAATGATCAGCAACAGCCCGAGAAGTACCAGACCCAGGATTTTGCCGAACGCTTTCATGGGCGAATCCTTATAGGTTGAGTTCAAATTTTGCCAGGGAGTATAACGTCCCGGGTCGGTGGAGCGTTGAGGGATCGATTTTTCGAGCTGCCGTTACCCGGCCAGACACGGCCCCGTGGCGAGGGAGCTTGCTCCCGCTGGGCTGCGAAGCGGCCCAAAACCAGGCGAATCGGTATGCCAGGCGCGCCGTGGATTCAGTTTTTGGGGAGCTACGCTCCCAGCGGGAGCAAGCTCCCTCGCCACAGGGGCGCTAGTCGACATCCAGCGGTAATTTCAATTTCGCCGCCAAGGCCTGGGCTTCCAGATGCCCGGCAGGCGCCTGCAGTCGCAGCTCGGCGTTGCCTTGCTCAGCCATCCTCCGGGCTTCGCTCACCAGCCGTTCCGCCACGCCCCGGCGGCGAGTGACGTTTCGCACGCATAGGTGGGACAAGCGCCAGACGTTCTGGTGCCGTTGCAGTCGTGCTGCGCCGAGCAGGCGATCGTTGAAGCGTGCCGCGATCAACGAGCCTTCCTCGAGACATCTCTCTATGAGTCGCGCGGCGTCGCTGAACGGCTCGAACAGCCAGACCGGCGCGTCCCGATAGATTTTCTGCAGATCCTGCTCGTCCTGACGAGTGGCTTCATTCAGGTGCTCGACAACGATGGGCATGGAAATTCCTGAAAAATAAACGAATTGCCCCCTACAGAAAGTCAGCAGAGGCGCGATAAGACGAGTGAGAGAAAAAAGGTGATAGCACTTTGGTTTTTCTGTCACGAGCAAATGTTAACCTTTGTCGGTTCGTCCGTCCTTCTGCGACGTGATGTCGCACTAAAATGGAGCTTCACCACAGAATACAGTCATGCCTGCGTGCAAGAAGGCTGAGGGTGAGGTGTGGCTGGCGAACCATTCCAATAACTGGGGGATACACAATGAGCACGAGCATCACGGCGGACGGCATCGCCGACCAGCCTGCGTTCCTCTCCAAGGAACGTATCATCGCCAAGCCCGGATTCAACCGGTGGCTGGTTCCACCGGCCGCGTTGGCCATCCACCTCTGCATCGGCATGGCCTATGGCTTCTCGGTGTTCTGGTTGCCACTGTCCAAGGCCTTGGGTATCACCAAGCCTGTCGCCTGTGCACCGGATATGAGCTTTATCTCGCAAGTCTTTTCGTCCCAATGTGACTGGCCGATCTCCATGCTCGGCTGGATCTACACCCTGTTCTTCATCTTCCTGGGCTGCTCGGCAGCCATCTGGGGCGGCTGGCTGGAACACGCCGGGCCACGCAAGGCCGGCGTTGTTTCGGCATTGTGCTGGTGCGGTGGCCTGCTGATTTCCGCGTTGGGTATCTATACCCACCAGATCTGGCTGATGTGGGTCGGTTCCGGTGTGATCGGCGGCATTGGCCTGGGCCTGGGCTATATCTCGCCAGTCTCGACGCTGATCAAATGGTTCCCGGACAAGCGCGGCATGGCGACCGGCATGGCGATCATGGGCTTTGGTGGCGGTGCGATGGTCGGTGCTCCACTGGCTGCGGCGCTGATGAGCCATTTCGCTACGCCGACCGAGGTGGGTGTCTGGCAGAGCTTCCTGGTGATGGCCGCGATCTACTTCGTGTTCATGATCGGTGGCGCCTTGTCGTACCGCGTTCCGCCAACCGGTTGGAAGCCTGAAGGCTGGACCCCGGCACCGAAGAAAGCCGCGAACGCGATGATCACTCATCGTCACGTTCACGTGAACGTTGCCTGGAAAACCCCGCAGTTCCGCCTGGTATGGCTGGTGCTGTGCCTGAACGTATCCGCCGGTATCGGCATCCTGGGCATGGCTTCGCCACTGCTGCAGGAAGTGTTTGGCGGCAAACTGCTGGGCAACGACCTGCCTTTCGGTCAGCTGGACGCCGTGCAACTGGGCCAGATCGCTGCCATTGCGGCCGGTTTCACCGGTCTGTTGAGCCTGTTCAACATCGGTGGCCGGTTCTTCTGGGCGTCCTTCTCGGACTACCTGGGCCGTAAAAACACCTACTTCGTGTTCTTCGCATTGGGTGTTGCCCTGTACGCGTTGATCCCGAACCTGGGTCACTTGGGCAGTATCGCGCTGTTCGTGGCGGCGTTCTGCATCATCCTGTCGATGTACGGCGGCGGTTTCGCAACCGTGCCGGCCTACCTGGCGGACCTGTTCGGTACGCAAATGGTTGGCGCGATCCACGGTCGTCTGCTGACGGCGTGGGCGGCGGCAGGCGTGCTGGGCCCGGTTCTGGTGAACTACTTGCGTGAATATCAGCTGAGCATCGGCGTCGAGCGTGCCGCGGCCTATGACATCACCTTGTACATCCTGGCCGGCCTGCTGGTGCTGGGTTTCCTGTGTAACCTGATGGTCCGTCCGGTCGCCGACAAGTATTTCATGACCGACGCCGAACTGGCCGCTGAACAGGCGCTGGGCCATGACAAGGGCGCCGACAGCACCACTTCGCTGGAATGGAAAGCCGCGCCGGGCACCAAGCCTTTGGCAATCGCCGCCTGGCTGGTGGTGGGCATTCCGTTGGCGTGGGGTGTGTGGGTGACCCTGCAGAAGACGGCGGTGTTGTTCCGTTAAGACCGTTGCCCTGATCATCAGGTCAGGGCAGCCCTTGTGGGAGCGAGCTTGCTCGCGAAGGCGGTGTATCAGTCAACGGTAATGTCGACTGGCACACCGCTTTCGCGAGCAGGCTCGCTCCCACAGTTGTTTATGGGCATGGCTTAGACTTGTATGCACATGTCTATCGCCGACAGCCCGGTTTTCAACCCGTCAGTGATGTCACCTCTTTTGTTTCTGTTTGCCGCTCGCGCCCCTATAATGGCTGCCTTTTTCGCCCAATGATTTTGCGGAGCTGGTGATGGCCGAACGTAAGGCGTCTGTCGAGCGCGACACTCTGGAAACCCAGATCAAAGCCTCGATCAACCTGGATGGCACCGGAAAGGCCCGGTTTGATATCGGCGTGCCTTTTCTTGAGCACATGCTGGACCAGATCGCCCGTCACGGGCTGATCGACCTGGACATCGTCAGCAAGGGCGACCTGCATATCGACGACCACCACACGGTGGAAGACGTCGGTATCACCTTGGGCCAGGCCTTCACCCAGGCCATCGGCGACAAAAAAGGCATCCGTCGCTACGGCCATGCCTACGTGCCGCTCGATGAAGCGCTGTCGCGCGTGGTCATCGACTTCTCCGGCCGCCCTGGCCTGCAAATGCATGTGCCGTACACCCGTGCCACCGTCGGCGGCTTCGACGTTGACCTGTTCCAGGAATTCTTCCAGGGCTTCGTCAACCACGCCAACGTGACCCTGCACATCGACAACCTGCGCGGGCACAACACCCATCACCAGATCGAAACCGTGTTCAAGGCCTTTGGCCGCGCGCTGCGCATGGCGGTGGAGCTCGATGACCGCATGGCCGGCCAGATGCCTTCCACCAAGGGCGTGCTGTAATGCAGACGGTCGCGGTTATCGATTACGGCATGGGCAACCTGCACTCGGTGGCCAAGGCCCTCGAGCACGTGGGCGCCGGCAAGGTGCTGATCACCAGCGAAGCCGATGTGATTCGCGAAGCCGACCGCGTGGTGTTCCCCGGTGTCGGCGCGATTCGTGATTGCATGGCCGAGATTCGTCGCCTGGGCTTCGACAAGCTGGTGCACGAAGTCAGCCAGGATCGGCCGTTCCTCGGCATCTGCGTGGGCATGCAGGCTTTGCTCGATCGCAGCGAAGAGAACGATGGCGTCGATTGCATTTCGCTGTTCCCCGGCCAGGTAAAGTTTTTCGGCAAGGGCCTGCATGAGGATGGCGAACATCTGAAAGTCCCGCACATGGGCTGGAACGAAGTGAAGCAGGCGGTCGATCATCCCCTGTGGCACAACATCCCGGACCTGGCGCGCTTCTACTTCGTGCACAGCTACTACATCGCCGCCGGCAACGCGCGGCAGGTGGTGGGCAGCGGTCACTATGGCGTCGATTTCGCCGCGGCCCTGGCCGATGGTTCGCGCTTCGCCGTGCAGTTCCATCCGGAGAAGAGCCATACCCATGGCCTGCAGCTATTGCAGAACTTCGCCGCATGGGACGGACGCTGGTAATGGCACGCAAGAAACCGCCGATCCTCACCCTCACGCCTGAGCAGGAAAGTGAAGCGAACCGCAAGATCCAGCGGTTCATGGAGGAACGTTTCGAGCTGGACCTGGGCTCGTTCGAAGCGGCGGAAATTCTTGACCTGTTTACCCGCGAAATTGCTCCGCACTATTACAACAGGGCGATTTTCGATGTGCAGGCGCACCTTAAAGAAAGGTTCGAAAGCATTGAAAGCGACTTGTGGGCGCTCGAGAAAAACTGATTCCCGAGCCAAGCTGAATACTCGTATTTAAGGGTTTGCCAGATGCTGATTATCCCCGCTATCGATCTCAAGGACGGCGCTTGCGTACGTCTGCGCCAGGGCCGCATGGAAGACTCCACGGTGTTTTCCGATGACCCGGTGAGCATGGCCGCCAAGTGGGTGGAGGGCGGCTGCCGTCGCCTGCATCTGGTTGACCTGAACGGTGCTTTCGAAGGCCAGCCGGTCAATGGCGAAGTGGTCACGGCCATCGCCAAGCGCTATCCGAACCTGCCGATCCAGATCGGTGGCGGCATCCGCTCGCTGGAAACTATCGAGCACTACGTCAAAGCTGGCGTGAGCTACGTGATCATCGGCACCAAGGCCGTGAAAGACCCGGCTTTCGTCGCTGAAGCCTGTCGCGCGTTCCCTGGCAAAATCATCGTTGGCCTGGATGCCAAAGACGGTTTCGTCGCCACCGATGGCTGGGCTGAAATCAGCTCCGTGCAGGTCATCGATCTGGCCAAGCAGTTTGAAGCCGACGGCGTGTCCTCGATCGTTTATACCGACATCGCCAAAGACGGCATGATGCAGGGCTGCAACGTACCGTTCACCGCTGCGCTGGCCGCTGCCACCAAGATCCCGGTGATCGCTTCCGGTGGCATCCATAATCTGGGTGACATCAAGTCGCTGCTCGACGCCAAGGCACCGGGCATCATCGGCGCAATCACCGGGCGTGCGATCTATGAGGGCACCCTCGACGTCGCTGAAGCGCAAGCTTTCTGCGATTCCTACAAAGGCTGAGGACTGACCATGGCGCTGGCCAAACGCATCATCCCTTGCCTGGACGTGGACAACGGCCGGGTGGTCAAGGGCGTCAAATTCGAGAACATCCGTGACGCCGGCGACCCGGTGGAAATTGCTCGCCGCTACGACGAGCAGGGTGCCGATGAGATTACCTTCCTCGACATCACGGCCAGTGTCGATGGCCGCGATACCACACTGCATACCGTCGAGCGCATGGCCAGCCAGGTGTTCATCCCGCTGACCGTGGGCGGCGGCGTGCGCTCCGTTCAGGACATCCGCAACCTGCTCAATGCCGGGGCGGACAAGGTGTCGATCAATACCGCCGCGGTGTTCAACCCCGAATTTGTCGGTGAAGCAGCGCAGCACTTCGGCTCGCAGTGCATCGTCGTGGCCATCGACGCGAAGAAGGTTTCCGCCCCCGGCGAAACCCCGCGCTGGGAAATCTTCACCCATGGTGGGCGCAAACCCACGGGGCTGGACGCTGTTGAATGGGCAAAGAAAATGGAAGCCCTGGGCGCCGGTGAGATCCTGCTGACCAGCATGGACCAGGACGGCATGAAAAACGGCTTCGACCTGGGCGTCACCCGCGCCATCAGCGATGCACTGGGCATTCCAGTCATCGCTTCCGGCGGTGTCGGCAACCTGCAGCACTTGGCTGACGGCATTCTCGAAGGTCACGCCAGTGCGGTATTGGCGGCGAGTATCTTCCACTTCGGCGAGTACACCGTGCCGGAGGCCAAAGCTTATATGGCGCAGCGCGGTATCTGCATTCGATAGGTTTCTTCATCGAAAACAGCCCGGTGCCTGTCAGAGTGTCGGGCTGGTCTCCTGCCGGCTTGTGGCAGGACTTAGCAAGTCTTCCCTGGGCTTGGATTCCTGATTCATTTTGTCGTAAGCGATGCTGCAGAATTTCTGCGGCAGTTCTTCGTTTTCGAACAAATAACCTCTCTGGTCATAGGGTTCGTACTCTTGCGCTTCAGTGCAGTCTGTCGTTTCCGGCGGGCCGAACTTGATGGCGTAGGTATGGTATTGATCCTCGGATTGTTCCAGTGCGACTCCGATGCCCGCGTAGATCGACAGATTTGGCTGGGCTGTCGGAGCGCCGTCCAGGATTTCTACCGGCAGCGAAAGGGTAGTGAGTGGCTCTGCCGGTCCCGAGGAGTCAACACCAATAATGCATAGGAAATAGACGCCTGGCTGAGTGCCGATATCAGTGTCTATAAACGCGTCGACCGAGCTGATTGGATCGCTATAGTTTTGGCCGTTTTCGCAGTGCTTTGCGGTACGAACTGTCTTGTGGCGATAAAAGGCAGTGCTGATCTTGAAGCGGTAGTTCCAAGTCGGGATTGCTATGGTCCCGTCAGGCTGTTTTACAAGACGCTGATACCGCGCCGGGCTGTTTTTTTCCAGGTCAACGGAAAATGACGGGTAAAGCGCGCAAGATGCCGTCACGTCCTTGACCAGATGGCCTTGCACGAAGCACCCGTTGAGAAAAGCCGTTGAAGTTCCATAGTGGTTGTCGGGGATTGGTTTATAGCCACTGTTGGTGCGCATACAAGGCACATACCATTCGCATGGGGTGAAGCCCTCGGGTGTGGCACTGGTGTTCAGCACACCGACAATCTCGTTGGTGTAACGATCAAGGATGGGGCCTCCTTCACTGCCTCCCGCCAGATCCGAGCATTGATTCATTATGTTGTTTCGCCAGACAAACTGACCTTTGATGACCTCGTCGGCAGATTGCAGTGTGCACGCGGCCATGCGCAGTGTGTTCTTTGGAAAACCCAACGAGGCTCCTACCGTCAACACATCGGTTCCATCAGTCGGCTGTCCCTGGGCCAATTTCAATGGTTTTATACCGGCCCTGATGAGTTCCTGAAGGCTGACGTTCAGCTCGATGATAGAAAGATTGGTGCCATGCATACTCCGCCATGCCACTTTTTTTACCGGGTAGATCTGGAATAACAAGGTGTCAGCGAAGTAACTGAAATAGATGTGGCCGCTTATGGGGGTGTCCGTCATGTTGCTTTCGTCGATTTGCCTCGTACAGAAACCCGTGGTGACCACATAGGCGGGCGTTGGTCCGGCCACAGTGGAATCCTGAGTATCGAGCAGTGTGGCGGTGCAATAACTGTCGGTATACAGCCGACCGATGCCTCGCCAATGGTCATATTTGCCATCCGCATTTTCCAAGACCCTGGACGCTGCGAAGTTTTGCAGGCCATCGCCATAGTCCTTGCTGTGAGCAATACCTTGCAAAGCCGACACGCACAGCACGGCCATTAAGGGAAATAAGATCGATCTCATAAAACGCTGCCTCTGATTAAATGAATAGAAACCGGTCAGGCCGGTGTTTCAATTAACCAGAGCGCGCCTGTTGGCTGGTGGTAACTAATTACCTCACCCTTGAAGGCTGGAACCTCTAGCCTGAAAGGTTGAGCCGGCGGCAAGTAACGACCGTAGACATGATTGCGGCCCTGAGGCACTCTTGGCTCGCCATGGATCTTCGGTAGTCAGACATGTTCAGACGTTTGGTTTTCTTTCTTGCCGGCACCGTGCTGTTGTTCATCAACGGGGCGCAGGCTCAAGAACATCGCGATGTCGGCGTGGTATTGCTGACGGAAAATTTCCCGCCATACAACATGGCCAAGAACGGCAAGAACTTCGCCCAGGACGAAAACATCCATGGCATCGCCGTGGACATCGTGCGCGAGATCTTCAAGCGCGCCGACATTACTTACAGCCTGACATTGCGCTTTCCTTGGGAACGAATCTACAAGCTCGCCCTGGAGAAACCCGGCTACGGGGTGTTCGTCACGGCGCGGTTGCCGGAGCGCGAGAAACTCTTCAAATGGGTCGGCCCTATCGGCCCGGACGACTGGGTCATGCTAGCCAAGGCAGACAGCAAAATTGCCCTAGACTCGCTTGAGCAGGCGCGTGAATACAAGATTGGCGCCTACAAGGGCGACGCTATTGCCGAGACATTGGCCAAGCAAGGACTCAAGCCTGTCGTCGTGTTGCGCGATCAGGACAACGCCAGGAAGCTGATCAGCGGCCAGATCGATCTGTGGGCCACCGGAGACCCGGCCGGGCGTTACCTGGCGCGGCAGGAAGGAGTTAGCGATCTCAAGACCGTGCTGCGATTCAACAGTGCCGAGCTGTACCTGGCGTTGAACAAGGACGTGCCGGACGATGTGGTTGCCCGACTCCAAGCGGCCCTGGACGAACTGCGCAAGGACGGTACGGTGGACGCGATCATGGCGCGGTATCTCTAAGCACTTCACCCGCCGCGCGGCCGCCATCGCGAGCAGGCTCGCTCCCACAATGGTTCTGCATCGGGCACAAGGTTTGTGTTCACCGCAGATCCCCTGTGGGAGCGAACTTGCTCGCGATGGCGGCGACGCGGTTACCGTCGCTACCGATAAACCCCATCTTTCCCATGCCCGGCCATTGCTCGGTTGCTGCGCAGGCTGATCATCGATTTTATGTCGATCCATTCGATGCCCTGAGCCTTGAGCTTGGGTAGTTCGCGTTCGAGTACCGCCAGGGTCTGTGGGTAGGGGTGGCCGATCATCACGGCCGAGCCCTGCCGGCGGGCCAGGTCGATGGCGGTCTGGAGCTGATGGGCGATGGCTGCTTCGGTGCGCTCGTCATCCAGGAACACATCCCGCGACACGCTGGCGAGGCCGATTTTCTGGGCCTCGGCGCCGGCGACCGTCTGGGCGCTGGTGCGGCTGTCGACGAAAAACTTGTGCCGCTGTTGCAGGTTCGCCATCAACCACGCCATGGCCCTGGGTTGGGCGGTCATGCGGCTACCCATGTGGTTGTTGACGCCGCTGGTATAGGGCACTGCGGCAAACGCGGCGTCCAGGCGCTTGCCCAGTTCTTCGACAGGCAGTTCCGGATGCCAGGCGAACGGCCCGTTGGCCGGGTCCATGGGCATGTGGAGCATGACCAGTTTGCCGGCGCGATGGGCTTCGCGGGCAAGTTCGGCGGCATGGGGTGTGTCGGGCATGATCGCAGCGGTGACGGGCCCAGGGAGGGCCAGTACCCGGAGATCCCGAGGCAGGTTTTGCCCCAGGTCGTCGATAATCAGGCTCAGGTACGCCTTATGCGGCGAAGAAGGTGTAGCGGGCGCCGCGTTAACGGCTCCCGCCAGCAGGCACAGCAGGACGAAGGTAAACCGCCGGAACATCTCAGCGGCCGGAAGTGATGTTCAACCCCTTGAGCAAGCTCAAGGCCTGGGCCAACTGATAGTCGTCGTCCTGCGGCATTGGCTTGGCCTTGGCACCGGAACCGGTCGGCTTGTCGGCGCCGCCGTTGCCATTGCCCAAGTGACCTTGCAGGTCGGCTTCCTTGAAGTATTCGCTGTCCGCTTCGCTGGTGATCTTGGCCTTGCGCACTTCGATGTCCGGAACGATGCCCTGGGCCTGGATGGAGCGGCCGTTAGGGGTGAAGTACAGCGCGGTGGTGATCTTCAACGCTCGATCGTTGTTCAGCGGCAACACGGTCTGCACCGAGCCCTTGCCAAAACTGGTGGTGCCCATGACCACGCCGCGTTTCTGGTCCTGCAGGGCGCCGGCGACGATTTCCGAGGCCGAGGCACTGCCGCCGTTGATCAGCACCACCAATGGCACGGCTTCGCTCAGGTCGTTGCCAGTGGCCGAGAAGCGCAGCTCGGAATTGGCAATGCGCCCCTTGGTGTAGACGATCAGGCCCTTGGTGATGAAGTGATCCACCACCTCGACGGCCGATTGCAGGACGCCGCCGGGGTTGTTGCGCAGGTCCAGAACCAGCCCGTTGAGCTTCTTGCCGTTGTCCTTGCGCAACTTGGCCAGGGCCTTGGCGACTTCTTCGCCGGTCTTGACTTGGAACTGCGTGATGCGGATGTAGCCGTAGCCCGACTCCAACAACTGGCTCTTCACGCTCCTGACCTGGATGACCGCTCGCGTGAGGGTCACGTCGAATGGCGTGCCGCCGTCGCGCACCAGCGTCAGGGTGATTTTCTGGCCGATCTTGCCGCGCATCTTGTCTACGGCTTCGGTCATGCTCTGGCCGCGTGTCGGCTGGCCGTTGATCTTGACGATGAAGTCACCGGCCTGGATGCCGGCCTTGGAAGCGGGCGTATCGTCGATTGGCGAGACGACTTTGACGAAGCCGTCTTCGCTGCCGACTTCGATACCCAGGCCGCCGAACTCGCCACTGGTGCTTTCCTGCAACTCGGCAAAATCCTCCGGCCCCAGGTAGGCCGAGTGCGGGTCAAGGTTGCTGAGCATGCCTTTGATGGCGTTTTCCAGCAGCTGTTTGTCATCCACGGGCTCGACGTAGGCAGCCTTGATCCGGTCCATGACCTCGGCGAAGGTGCGCAGTTCGTCCAGCGGCAGCGGAGCCTTGGTGGTCGCGGCGGTGGCGGCGGGTGCCGACGGGGCCGGTTCGGCGGCGAAGGCCAGGGGCGCGCCGATCACGAGGGCGATCGTCAGGGCCAGCGAGGTGAGGCGGGACAAATGCAGCATGTCGAACGAACTCCTTAATAGGATGGGCGCGCTTATCCTTGCGCACGACACCATTGGGCCGGGTCGCTGGGGCGACCCTGCTGACGAATAGCGAAATACAGTGCTGGCGTATCCTGCCCGCCACTGTTGCCGACCGTGGAGATGGACTCGCCGGCCTTGACCACATCGCCCGCCGCCTTGAGCAGCGTCTGGTTGTGGCCGTACAGGCTCAAGTAACCGTTGCCGTGGTCGAGAATCACCAACAGGCCGGCGCCGCGCAGCCAATCGGCAAACACCACGCGCCCGCCATGCACGGCGTGCACCTGGCTGCCGGCGGAGGCGCTGATCATCACGCCGTCCCACTTGGTGCGGGTATCGTCGCCGCGGGTTTCACCGAAGCGCGCAAGCAATCGACCATTGACCGGCCATGGAAGTTTTCCCCGGGCCGAACCAAAAGCACCGCCGAAGGTTTCTCCACCGCTGGAAACCAGCGTGCCGGGGCTCGATTTTGCAGGTTTGCGCGGCGCGTCGCCGGCGTCCGCGTCGGCCTGGGCTTCACGTAAACGCTTTTTTTCGGCTTCCTGCTGGGCGATCAGCGCTTTCTGGCGCGCTTCTTCAGCCTCTCGGGCCTGGCGGGCCAGTGTTTCCTCGATCGTCTTCAAGACGTTGGCCAGTTCGGCCTGGTCTTGCTCGCGGGCCTTGAGCTTGCTGTCGCGGGCTTTCACGTCGTCATTGAGTTTGGCCAGGGCAACCTGGCGCTCCTTGCGGACTTTCTCGAGTTCTTCGCGCTGGGTGTCGAGACTGCTTTTCTGGACCAGCAATTGGGCTTGCTGCAACTCGATGTCTTTTTCGACATTGGCCAGTTGGCGCAGGGTTTCGTTGAAATTTTTGAGCTGTTCCAGGCGTGCCTGGCTCAGGTAGTCGTAATAAGTGAGGGTGCGGGCGAATTTCTCGGGATTCTGCTGGTTGAGGAGCAGCTTGAGGTATTCCTGGCGACCGTTCTGGTAGGCCGCTCGGGCCTGGATCGCGATCAGCTTTTGCTGTTCAGTGCGCGCGCTCTGGAGTTTTTTTTTCTCTCCATCGAGCCGTTGCAGCTCGGATTCGCTTTTCTTCAGCTCTTTCTGCAGGGCCTCGACCTGCTTCTCCAGCTTGCCCATCTCGGTCTCGGTGCCGCGCAAGTCTTTCTGCACACTGGATTTTTCTTCCTGCAGCTTGCCCAGCAGTTTCTTCAGCTCGGCGATGTCCTGGCGCGTGGCTTCCAACTGCTGTTGGGTTTGCGCGCGCTCGTCGGCGAAGGCCGGTTGGAGCAGGCAGGTCAGGACAAGGGCTATCAGGACGCGGAGCATAGAGGCGGGTGGCACCAGGGAAAGGGACGGCCTAGTATGCCCGCCCCACGCTGCAAAAAAAACGCCCATTTAGGGCTGTGTGATAACTGGCCCGAAAAACACCAAACCCCAATGTGGGAGCGAGCTTGCTGTGGCGAGGGAGCTTGCTCCCGCTGGGCTGCGAAGCAGCCCCTCGACAGTAGATCAGGCCAGAAGCCTTTGCGATGGCTGCGCCATCGAGCGGGAGCAAGCTCCCTCGCCACACAAGCTGTGCTCAAACCTGCGACGTTTCGTCAGACCAGGATCGAAGTCCCGGTCATCTCCGCCGGTTTCTCCATGCCCAGCAACATCAGCATGGTCGGTGCCACGTCAGCCAGCACGCCGCCGTCGCGGACCTTGAAGTCGCGCTTGCCGACATAAATGAACGGCACCGGCTCGGTGGTGTGGGCGGTGTGGGCCTGGCCGGTGGACTCATCGGACATTTGCTCGACATTGCCATGGTCCGCCGTGATCAGGGCTTCGCCGCCTACTTTTTCCAAGGCGTCGACGATGCGACCCACGCAGGTGTCCAAGCATTCAACGGCCTTGACCGCCGCCTCGAACACGCCGCTATGGCCCACCATGTCGCCGTTGGCGTAGTTGACCACGATTACGTCGTAGCGCTGGTTCTCGATGGCATCGACGATGCGGTCGGTCACTTCCGGCGCGCTCATTTCCGGCTGCAGGTCATAGGTGGCGACTTTCGGCGAGGGGATCAGGATGCGTTCTTCGCCCGGGAAGGGTTCTTCACGGCCACCGGAGAAGAAGAACGTCACGTGGGCGTACTTTTCGGTTTCGGCGATGCGCAGCTGGGTCTTGCCGTTTTTCGCCAAGTAGTCGCCCAGCACGTTGTCCAGGCTGCCGGCGGCAAAGGCGGATGGCGCGGGAATGCTGGCGGCGTATTGAGTCAGCATCACGAAGCCGGCCAGTTTCGGCTGGCGGGCGCGGTCGAATTCCTTGAAATCATCTTCGACAAATACGCGGGTCAGTTCGCGGGCACGGTCGGCACGGAAGTTCATGAACACCACGGCGTCGCCGTCTTCGACTTTTACCGGCTCGCCGAGGGTGGTGGCCTTGACGAATTCGTCGCTTTCGCCGCGTTCATAAGCCGCTTGCAGACCCTCTTGCGCGGTGGCGGCATGGAATTCGGCATTGCCGTCGACGATCAGGTTGTAGGCCTGGGCGACGCGGTCCCAGCGATTGTCACGGTCCATGGCGAAATAACGGCCGATCAGGCTGGCGATCCGGCCCTTGCCCAACGCCTTGAAGGTGTCGTCCAGTACTTTGATCGACGACTCGGCGCTCTTGGGCGGCGTGTCGCGGCCATCGAGGAAGGCGTGCAGGTAGATGTTCTGGGCGCCGCGCTTGGCAGCGAGTTCGGCCATGGCGACCAGGTGGTCCTGGTGGCTGTGCACGCCGCCGTCCGACAGCAGGCCCATGAAGTGCACGGCCTTGCCAGCGGCCACGGCTTTGTCCACGGCGGCGCAGATGGTGGGGTTTTCGAAGAAATCGCCGTCGCGGATCGACTTGGTCACGCGGGTAAAGTCCTGGTAAACCACGCGGCCCGCGCCGAGGTTCATGTGGCCGACCTCGGAGTTGCCCATCTGCCCGTCCGGCAGGCCGACGTCCATGCCGCTGCCGGAGATCAAGCCGTTCGGCACGGTGGCCCACAGGCGATCGAGCACAGGCTTCCTGGCCGCGTATACGGCGTTGGATTCGTGGCTGTCACTGTGACCGAAGCCGTCCAGAATCATCAGGACCAAAGGTTTAGGCGTGGTAGTCATGGAATCCACTCGTGGCTGGTTAAAAGAAGACGATGGAAAAGGGACGGGCAGTTTAAAGGTAAGTTCCGGTGCCGTCACCGCCGGGCGGGGTTTGGCCGGCCTTGCGTGCTGTGTATACTGGCCGACATTTTAACGCCCTGGAACCTCCTTCGATGGTTGCTCACCTGATTGAATTTGCCACTAACCACTACATTCTCGTCGGTATCTTCGTCGTACTGCTGGCTTTGCTGGTTGCCCACACGATGCAGGGCGGCGGTCGCAGCCTGAGCACTGGCGAGCTGACCGCGCTGGTCAACAAGGACGCCGGCGTCGTGGTCGATATTCGTCCGAGCAAGGACTACGCCGCCGGTCACATTGTCGGCGCGCTGAACATCCCTCAGGACAAACTGGTCGCACGCGTAGGCGAACTGGAAAAGCACAAGGCCAAGACGGTGATCCTGGTCGACGCCCAAGGCCAGCAGGCCGGGACCCTCGCCCGCGAACTGATGAAGTCCGGCTTCACCGCCGCCAAACTGTCCGGTGGCGTTGCAAGCTGGAAAGCCGACAATCTGCCCCTGGTGAAGTGACATGCCCCACGTTGTTGTCTATTCCAGCGATTACTGCCCCTACTGCTCCCGAGCCAAGCACTTGCTCCAAAGCAAAGGCGTGGCTTTCGAAGAGATCAAGGTCGACGGCAAGCCGCAACTGCGCGCCGAAATGACCCAGAAGGCCCGGCGTACTTCCGTGCCGCAGATCTGGATCGGCGGCACTCACGTGGGCGGTTGCGATGACCTGTATGCCTTGGAGCGCGCCGGCAAGCTTGACGCGCTGCTCAAGGCTTGAATTCCTTATCAATAGAACTGAAGTAAGAAGGATCTGCGATGACTGACCAACAGAACACTGCTGCCACTGAAGAAGAAGCCGCACCGCAATTCTCCTTGCAGCGCATCTATGTCCGTGACCTGTCCTTCGAGGCCCCGAAAAGCCCGGCGATCTTTCGTCAGCAGTGGGAGCCGAGCGTGGCCCTGGACCTGAACACCCGTCAGAAAGCCCTGGAAGAAGATTTCCACGAAGTGGTGCTGACCCTGTCCGTGACCGTGAAAAACGGTGACGAAGTGGCGTTCATTGCCGAAGTCCAGCAAGCCGGTATCTTCCTGATCAAGAACCTCGACGCCGCTTCGATGAGCCACACCCTGGGCGCCTTCTGCCCGAACATCCTGTTCCCTTACGCTCGCGAAACCCTGGACAGCCTGGTGACCCGCGGTTCGTTCCCGGCCCTGATGCTGGCTCCGGTGAACTTCGATGCTCTGTACGCACAAGAGCTGCAGCGCATGCAAGAGGAAGGCGGCGCGACCGTTCAGTAATCCGTTCCATAGCCAGGCACAAAACCTGTGGGAGCGAGCCTGCTCGCGAAAGCGGTATGTCAGTCAGCAGTGAGTTGACTGATACACCGCTATCGCGAGCAGGCTCGCTCCCACAGGGGTTTCTGGCCCGGGATTGTCAATCTTGTTACCGGAAGCCGTTCTGCCGCCACGCCTCGTAAACCGCCACTGCCACGGTGTTGGACAGGTTCAGGCTGCGGCAGCCTTCGCGCATCGGCAGGCGCAGGCGCTGTTCCGCCGGCAGGGCGTCGAGCACATCGGCCGGCAGGCCGCGACTTTCGGGGCCGAACAGAAACGCATCACCGGCGACGAAACTGGCGTCATGAAACGGCCGTGAACCCTTGGTGGTGAACGCGAACAGACGTGGGTGCCCCAGGCTTTCCAGGCAACTGGCGAGGTCGGCGTGCCGCTGCAAAGTGGCATACTCGTGATAATCGAGGCCCGCGCGGCGCAGGCGCTTGTCGTCCATCTCGAAGCCCAGTGGTTCGATCAAATGCAGGTGGCAGCCGCTGTTGGCGCACAGCCTGATGACGTTGCCGGTATTGGGCGGTATTTCCGGTTGAAAAAGGATGACGTGAAACATGCACGGCTCCGCAGATAAAGATGAGCGGCATTCTACGCCGCAAACCGACCGACGTTCGAAGCTATTGCCTCGGGTGCTGGGCTCGCTGGCGATCTTCGGCATGATGGTCGGGCTAATGATCGGCCGTCTGACCACGCCTGACCCCAGTGCGCTGCAACAGATCGAGGCGGGCGATGGCGTGTTGGTAGCCTGGTTCAACAATGAACCCAAGCTCCACGGGGAAATCGTCGACGGCTCCGTGGCACTGTTGTTCCAGGCCGAAGGTCGACCGCAGAAGGGCCAGCTCAAGCTCAACGGCAAGGACGTGAATTGGCGGGTGCGGTTGAGTGACAAGGGGCTGTTGCTGACGCTGGTGGCGGCGCGTCCGTTGCGAGGGGAATGGGCCGGCAGCGAAGTCGATGACCGCTGGCGGCTGGAGATCCGTCTCCAAGAGCAATAAAAGAGGGAATCCCCGGCCTGCCTGTACCAAGGTTCCCAAAACGGGAGGGCTCGCGCTTGGCGCAGAGCCCTGGGTGTAAAGAAGGGAAACCTTGACCTGCCTGTATCAAGGCCCCCAAAACAGCGGGCTCGAGAGCCCGGTATAAAAGAGGGGAATCCCCGGCCTGCCTGTACCAAGGTCCCCAAAACTGGGTAGTGACCTAGCTATTGCAGGGGGCGTGCCAGTTTTAAACGGCTTGTCACGAAAACACTGCTGTGAATGAGCAAAGCCCCGTATTCCGGGGCTTTGGCTTTTGTGTGGGCTGGTTTTCCTAGCATGGTCCACCGGCTTTTGGCTTGTTACAGTGGGGCAATTGCAGCCCGCAGTGCATTGAAGCGGTGCACAAAACCTTTAAAAGCATCGCGAGCAGGCTGCTCCCACAGTAGCTCTGTGTCGTTCCCAAAACCTGTGGGAGCGAGCCTGCTCGCGATTGGGCCTTCAAATTCAGTGAAGGATCAAAGGCTGATCAACCCTCATCTCCCTCATCATCATCCCCACCATCGACCTTCATCCCCAATTCCTTGATCTTGCGGGTCAAGGTATTGCGGCCCCAGCCCAGCAGCACGGCGGCGTCGCGGCGGCGGCCGGCGGTGTGCTTGAGGGCGGTCTCGATCATGATGCGTTCGAAGCTCGGCACGGCGCTGTCCAGCAGGCTCGATTGGCCGCGGGCCAACGCCTGGTCGGCCCACTGGCGCAGGGCCTGTTCCCAATTGGTCACCGGCGCCGAATCTTGTGGCAGGCTCAACAGCTCGGGTGGCAGGTCGCTGATATGCACTTCGCGCCCCGAAGCCATTACCGTGATCCAGCGGCAAGTGTTCTCCAATTGGCGCACGTTGCCGGGCCATGGCAGGTTCTTGAGGTATTCCTCGGTTTCGCTCTTGAGCAGCTTGGGCTCCACGGCCAGTTCCTGAGCGGCACGGCCAAGGAAATGCCGGGCCAGGGTCGGGATGTCTTCGCGGCGGTCGGCCAGGCGCGGTATGTGGATGCGGATCACGTTCAGGCGATGGAACAAGTCTTCCCGGAATTTACCGGCGTGGACCAGGGTTTCCAGGTTCTGGTGGGTCGCGGCGATGATCCGCACATCCACTTTGACCGGCGTATGGCCGCCCACGCGATAGAACTCACCGTCCGCCAATACCCGAAGCAGGCGGGTCTGGGTGTCGGCCGGCATGTCGCCGATTTCGTCAAGGAACAAGGTGCCGCCATCGGCCTGTTCGAAGCGTCCGCGTCGAAGGTTGGCCGCGCCGGTAAACGCACCTTTTTCATGGCCGAACAGCTCGGATTCCATCAGATCCTTGGGAATCGCCGCCATGTTCAAAGCAATGAATGGCGACGCCGCCCGGGGACTGTGACGGTGGAGGGCATGGGCAACCAATTCCTTGCCAGTGCCCGACTCGCCGTTGATCAGCACGGTGATGTTGGAATGGCTCAGGCGGCCGATGGCGCGAAACACTTCCTGCATCGCCGGCGCTTCGCCGATGATTTCCGGGGTGCGGGCCAGGGCTGGCACTTCTTCCAGGCCTTGTTGTTCCTGGGCATGCTGGTTGGCGCGCTTGACCAGGGACACGGCTTCGTCGACGTCGAACGGCTTGGGCAGGTATTCGAACGCACCGCCCTGGTAGGACGCGACAGCGCTGTCCAGGTCCGAATGAGCGGTCATTATGATCACCGGCAAGCGCGGATGCTGCTCGCGGATCCTGGCCAGCAGGTCCAGGCCACTGGCGCCGGGCATGCGGATGTCGGAGATGATGACGTCCGGCTGCTGACGGGCCAGGCGGCTCATCACCCCATCGGCGCTGTCGAAGCTCTGGGTGGTCATGCCTTCCTGTTGCAAGGCTTTTTCCAGGACCCAGCGGATAGAACGGTCGTCATCGACGATCCACACGGTTTCACTACGGCTCATGTCGATGTGGCTCCTTGTTCCAGTGGCAGGAAGATCGAGAAAGTGGTGTGGCCAGGGTGGCTTTCACATTCGATCAAGCCCTGATGCTGACTGATGATGTTCTGGGTGATGGACAGCCCCAGCCCGGTACCGTCCGGGCGGCCGCTGACCATGGGAAAGAAGATGGTTTCCTGCAGCTCGGCAGGGATCCCCGGGCCGTTGTCGATGATTTCGATCTTGGTCACCAGGCGATGACGCACATGGCCGATGGTGAACTGGCGCATGGCGCGGGTGCGAAGGCTGATGCGGCCCAGGCGCAGCTCGTTCTGGCTGCTGATGGCCTGCATGGCGTTGCGCACGATGTTCAGCACGGCCTGGATCATCTGCTCGCGGTCGATCAGGACGTCGGGAATGCTCGGGTCGTAGTCGCGCACCAACGTGATGCAGCCCTGGCTTTCCGCTTCGACCAGGCTGCTGACGCGCTCCAGCACTTCGTGGACGTTGCACATCGCCAGGGACGGAAGCTTGTTCGAGCCGAGCATGCGGTCCACCAGGTTCCGCAGGCGGTCGGCTTCTTCGATGATGACGTTGGTGTAGTCCTTGAGGCTTTCTTCCGGCAGCTCACGGGCGAGCAACTGCGCCGCGCCACGTATGCCGCCAAGCGGATTCTTGATCTCGTGGGCGAGGCCGCGCACCAGCATCTTGCTGGTTTCCTGCTTGGACAATTGCGCCTCTTCCTTGGTGATGCGCAGCAGGCGATCACGGGGATGGACTTCGAGCAACAGGAGGGTGGCGTGGTTGTTCAGGATAGGCGTTACCGCGTAGTCGACGGTCAGGGTCTGGCCGGTCAGGGCGGTAAGCATGGCTTCGCGCTTGGTGAATGGGTGGGCCTGCTCGACGGCCTGGCGCAGGGAGTTGAGCGCTTCGGCGGATTCAGTAAACAGTTCGCTGATGAACTGCCCATGGCTGCGCTGGCCACTGACAGCCAAGAGCATCTCCGCCGCCGGGTTCATGTACTCAAGGCGCAGTTCGGCGTCGAGCAGGATGGTCGCGGTGGTGAGATTGTCGAGCAGCAAGCGGTGTAGTGCGTCGCTAATGGTCATCAGGACCTCTTTTAAAGCGTAGCAATTGGAGGCAAGCCCTCAAATTGCGCGCGCGATTAATGCGCTGATACCAGGAAAATGCAAAAACCAAACCAAGGCTCCGAAAAGAAGCGTTTAAAGCCTCAATCAGCCTTTGTGCGCTCGTTTACGCGGCGTTCTGCCAGCGCTTTCGGGTAGTTTCGAACCAAAATGGGTTGGTATCTGGGTAGGGCGTGCGGAGCCCGCACCAATATGGTGCTCCATCTCCAGGGGCATTAGAAGAACGGCAGGATGCTGCTTTCTTCTTCCTTGGGCTTGTCGGCGAGCGGGCATTCGGGACGTTGGCCGTAATCGGCCTTTGTACAAGGTTTGACGCGGCGCTTCTGTGCCAGGGACATGCGCTGCATGTGGAAGGGTTGGTTGGCGGTGCGTTCGACGATACGGTCTTGCTCATCGAGGATTTCAACCGCCAGTTGATGGCTGCCACGGTCGATATTCTTCAACGCGAATACCGGGCTGGGCCCTGCGGCGCCGGTGGGTTTGCCATCCAGCAGCAGGCGGTAGCGATGGCCTTTCTGCAGGCCGGGTTCGCTGGTGGCGGTGACGATCAGCTCCCCGGCGGTGCTGCGTATCGTGGCGTCCGGTTCGGGAATCAGCAGCCGGAGCATCTCGTAACGAAACAATGGTTCGGGTCGCGGTTCCTCCGGTGGCGCCGTTGAGGTTGTACCCGGGGGCGGCGCCTGCATCCGGTTGCCCGGTGATAGCTGCAGTTTCTTGGCATTGCCGGGGCGGGGCTGGTCGGTGAAGACACGATTGCCCTGGGCGTCGATGTAGGTATAGACCTGCGCCAGGCCCGGCGATGCGCTCAACAGCAGGGCTGCGGCGAGTAACCAGCGGCTCAAGGAACGTGTACCCGCTGCACGGTGAAGGTGACGGTTTCGCTCTGCTGCACCAGGCGCTCGCCGTCGATGACCTGGACTGCGAGGCTGTGCTCGCCGCGATCGATGTTCATCAATTGCAGCCGTGGCACATTGCTAGGCTGGCCATAGGGCTGGCCGTCCAGCAGCAACCTGAACAGATGGGGGCTTTGCAGGCGCGGTTGTGTCCGAACGCCGACGGTGAAGGTGCCATTGTTGGCGCGCAGGGCCTCATCGGTTGGAATGTCGGTCAGTTCCAGCAGGTCGTAGGCGTTGCGCGGCGCGTCGTTGTTTTGCGCAGGTGCGGGCGTTTCCGGGGTGGTCGGAGCCTGGGTTTCAACGCTGTTGAGCGGCGGCAACTCCACCGCCTGGGCCGGCACGCCGTCGGGCGGCTGGTTGCTGTAGGCGGTGTTGCCGTTGGCGTCGGTGTATTTGTAGATCTGCGCGGCGGCGGGCAGCGTCAGCAGCAATAAAAGGAGAATTGAACCGCGACCCATGGAGGATTGACCGTAAAACAAAAGTGATGGGTAGCAGCATAGGCCAGGGTGGGCGGTTGGCCAAAGAAGTTGCATCAACCTTTGTGGGTTGTGGTGTGCCTGGTTTTTGGCCGACGCAAATCCAGCGTGGGAGCGAGCCTGCTCGCGAAAGCGGCGTGTCAGACGCCGCGATGCTGAGGCTGCCGGCCCATTCGCGAGCAGGCTCGCTCCCACAGGGTTTTGGAAATATTTCTCAGGATTTCGGGGAGATACACAGTCCGCCGGTTGCCCGGATCAGGGCCAGCCGGTGCACCGGGTGCTGTTTGTTGTGGTGGGTGGCCTGGGCCAGCCATTGCGGGCACTGTGGATCGGTGCGGTAGGGCGCGAAGTCGGCCAGTTGTTGCAGCAGGCGTTTTTGCAGGCGGTCGAGTTTAGGGCGGATCTCGCCTACCAGGTCCGGGCGCGGCAGGTCTGGCGCCTTGCCGTCCAGGGCCCAGTCGGACAAGTTGATGTATTGGACCAGTTTGTTGGCTTCTATCTGGGCGGCGAAAAACGCCTCCACCGTCTCGCCGTTCAGCTTGTAGGTGGGCGCCTGGGCCACGGCGGCGGCAATGACTTCGCGCTCGCGCGGACGGTCCTCTACGGGTTTGCCACTGTCCCATTTGCTCAATGCCACTTGATCTGCGATCAGCAGGCGTTCGCCGATGGCATTGAGCAACGGCGTCAGGGCGTCGGGGGCGTTGCTGGCCTCGGCTGTGGAACACAGCAGTGCGGCAGACAGGGCGAGGCAAATCTTCAAGCGGGAAGTCATTGGCGATCTCGTCTTGTAAGGGAAGCGGCGCACCATCATGCACGCATCCTGCGCCCATAAAAAAGGCCTCCCGAAGGAGGCCTCTCTTTAGTTCACGCCGTGCGTGGCGGCGCTTACTGGATCAGCAGCTGTAGTACAGCTCGTATTCCAGTGGGTGTACGAAGGTGCGAACCTTGATTTCTTCTTCGCTTTTCAGTGCGATGTAAGCGTCGATGAAGTCATCGCTGAATACGCCGCCCTTGGTCAGGAACGCACGGCCCTTGTCCAGCTCTTCCAGGGCTTCTTTCAGGCTGCCACAAACCTGTGGGATTTCCTTGGCCTCTTCAGGCGGCAGGTCATACAGGTTTTTGTCAGCGGCATCGCCAGGGTGGATCTTGTTCTGGATACCGTCCAGGCCGGCCATCATCAGTGCAGCGAAGGCCAGGTATGGGTTGGCAGCCGGATCCGGGAAGCGCGCTTCGATACGGCGGGCTTTTGGGCTGTTAACGTAAGGGATACGGATCGAGGCGGAACGGTTGCGAGCCGAGTAGGCCAGCATGACCGGGGCTTCGAAGCCTGGTACCAGACGCTTGTAGGAGTTGGTCGACGGGTTGGTGAAGCCGTTCAGGGCCTTACCGTGCTTGATGATGCCACCGATGAAGTACAGGGCAGTGTCCGACAGACCGGCATAACCTTCGCCAGCGAAGGTGTTCTTGCCGTCCTTGGAGATCGACATGTGCACGTGCATGCCCGAACCGTTGTCGCCGTACAGAGGCTTCGGCATGAAGGTCGCGGTGCGGCCGTAGGCGTCGGCAACGTTGTGTACGCAGTACTTCAGGGTCTGGACTTCGTCAGCCTTCTTCACCAGTGTGTTGAATTTCACACCGATTTCGTTCTGGCCGGCAGTTGCCACTTCGTGGTGGTGAACTTCGACGGTCTGGCCCATTTCTTCCAGTGCGTTGCACATGGAGGTACGGATTTCGTGGTCGAAGTCGAACGGTGGAACCGGGAAGTAGCCGCCTTTGATACCTGGACGGTGGCCTTTGTTGCCGCCTTCCACGTCCTGGTCGGACATCCACGAACCTTGTTCGGAGAAGATCTTGAACATGGAGCCGGAGATATCGGACTTGAACTTGACCGAGTCAAAGATGAAGAACTCAGGCTCTGGACCGAAGAAAGCGGTGTCGCCGATACCGGTGGACTTCAGGTATTCCTCGGCGCGGTGGGCAATGGCGCGTGGGTCGCGGTCATAACCTTGCATGGTCGAAGGTTCGATGATGTCGCAGACCAGGATCAGGGTCGGCTCTTCGGTGAACGGGTCCAGGACGGCGGTTTCGTCGTCCGGCATCAGGATCATGTCGGAGGCTTCGATGCCTTTCCAGCCGGAGATGGAAGAACCGTCGAACATCTTGCCGATTTCGAAGAATTCGTCGTCCAGCGCATCACGGGCCGGCATGGTCACGTGATGTTGAGTGCCTTTGGTGTCAGTGAAGCGCAGATCAATCCACTTGACGTCATGATCTTTGATGAGTTGAACCGACTTCGACATATGTCCTCCGGGTGGCTTCGGGCGGGTAGTGGAGTGCCCTTAGATATGGGTGATGCCGGCGCGAATACTCTGCCAAGGCAACCTGCCTCACAAGGGAGCAAATTGCATGCCAGTGCCCCACCATGGGTTTTTTGCACCAAATCCACGCTTTTACAGGCGCAAATCAAAGATTGTCAGACAATAACGCACTGCAATGTGGCGCCGTCAATCGATAATGACCCGTTTTGGTGCATGAAAAACCATCTGCACATAAACTGGTTAAACCTTGAGCAATTTCCGCTATAATCCGCGCCCCCTTTTTCGGCTGGCCGTTCGCGCGCTGTTTTCATGAAACTAATCGTAAAAGTCTTCCCCGAGATCACCATCAAGAGCCGCCCGGTACGGATGCGTTTCATCCGCCAGTTGGCCAAGAACATCCGTGCCGTGCTCCGTGACCTGGACCCGGCCGTGGTGGTGAACGGTGTGTGGGACAACCTCGAACTGGAAACCCGCGTCAGCGAACCCAAGCTGCTGAAGGAAATGACCGAGCGCCTGAGCTGCATGCCGGGCATCGCGCATTTCCTGCAAGTTGACGAGTACCCGCTGGGGGACTTCGACGATATCCTCGCCAAGTGCATGCTCCATTATGGTGATGCACTGGCCGGAAAGATCTTTTCGGTCCGCTGCAAGCGCGCCGGCAAGCACCCGTTCAGTTCCATGGACGTGGAACGTTATGTCGGCAGCCAGCTGCGCCGGCAGTGCGGCGCCGCCGGGATTTCGCTGAAAGATCCGCAGGTTGAAGTGCGCATCGAAATTCGCGACCAGCGGTTGTTCGTGATCCACAGCCAGCACGACAGCATCGGCGGTTACCCGTTGGGGTCACTGGAGCAAACGCTGGTGCTGATGTCCGGTGGCTTCGATTCCACCGTCGCCGCTTACCAGATCATGCGTCGCGGCCTGATGAGCCATTTCTGCTTCTTCAACCTCGGCGGGCGCGCCCATGAGCTGGGCGTGATGGAAGTGGCGCACTTCATCTGGAAGAAGTACGGCAGCTCCCAGCGCGTGTTATTTGTGAGCGTGCCGTTCGAAGAAGTCCTGGGCGAGATTCTCGGCAAAGTCGATAACAGTCATATGGGCGTCATTTTGAAGCGTATGATGTTGCGTGCCGCGACGAGCATCGCCGACCGGCTGCACATCGACGCGCTGGTGACCGGCGAGGCGATTTCCCAGGTATCGAGCCAGACGCTGCCGAACCTGTCGGTAATCGACTGCGTGACCGAGAAACTCGTGCTGCGCCCGCTGATCGCCAGCCACAAGCAGGACATCATCGACACGGCGAACGAGATCGGCACCGCCGATTTCGCCCGGCACATGCCCGAGTACTGCGGGGTCATCTCGGTCAATCCGAAGACGGCGGCCAAGCGCGGGCGCGTGGAGCACGAAGAGAAAGAATTCGACATGGCGGTACTCGAGCGCGCGATCGAGAACGCCAGGCTGGTACCGATCGATCGGGTCATCGACGAATTGGGCCAGGACATCCAGATTGAAGAAGTCGGCGAAGCGCTGGCCGGTCAGATCATCATCGACATCCGTCACCCGGACGATGCTGAGGACGACCCGCTGAGCATCGCCGGCGTCGAGGTACAAACGATGCCGTTCTATGCAGTGAACGCGCGTTTCAAGGAACTGGACCCTACTCGCCAGTACCTGCTGTATTGCGACAAAGGCGTGATGAGTCGCCTGCATGCTCACCATTTGCTCAGTGAGGGGCATGCCAATGTGCGCGTTTATCGACCGAGCTAAGTGCCCGGGGCTGTTTGCCTGTGGCCTGCGTCACCGGCCCCCCGACGCCGCCGACACGCTGTAACTGTCGGACTCTACTGTAAATCGCTGCCACGACCTGTCAGCACACCGAATCCTCTGATCGAGATACACAAGTGATCGAAAATCTACGCAACATCGCCATCATTGCTCACGTTGACCATGGTAAGACCACCCTGGTAGACAAACTCTTGCGTCAATCCGGCACCCTGGAGCGCAACGAGCTCAACGACGAGCGCGTGATGGACTCCAACGACCAGGAAAAAGAGCGCGGTATTACCATCCTGGCGAAAAACACCGCCATCAACTGGAACGGCTACCACATCAACATCGTGGACACCCCGGGCCACGCCGACTTCGGTGGTGAAGTAGAGCGCGTGATGTCGATGGTCGACTCCGTGCTGCTGCTGGTTGACGCCCAGGACGGCCCTATGCCGCAAACCCGTTTCGTGACCAAGAAGGCCTTCGAAGCCGGCCTGCGTCCGATCGTGTGCATCAACAAGGTTGACCGTCCAGGCGCGCGTCCGGACTGGGTTCTGGATCAGATCTTCGACCTGTTCGACAACCTGGGCGCCACCGAAGAACAGCTGGACTTCAAAGTCGTCTACGCCTCGGCCCTGAACGGCATTGCCGGTCTGGACCACACCGACATGGCTGAAGACATGACCCCGCTGTACCAGTCGATCGTCGACAACGTACCTGCACCGGCCGTTGACCGTGACGGTCCGTTCCAGATGCAGATCTCGGCACTGGACTACAACAGCTTCCTGGGTGTGATCGGTGTTGGCCGTATCGCCCGTGGTCGCGTCAAGCCGAACACCCCGGTCGTGGCTATCGGCGCCGACGGCAAGCGCCGCAACGGTCGTATCCTGAAGCTGATGGGTCACCATGGCCTGCACCGCGTTGACGTCGAAGAAGCTGCCGCCGGCGACATCGTCTGCATCAGCGGTATGGACTCGCTGTTCATCTCCGACACCCTGTGCCACCCGGACACCGTTGAAGCGATGAAGCCGTTGACCGTCGACGAGCCGACCGTTTCCATGACCTTCCAGGTCAACGACTCGCCATTCTGCGGTAAAGAAGGCAAGTTCGTGACGTCCCGTAACATCAAGGAACGTCTGGACAAAGAGCTGCTGTACAACGTTGCACTGCGCGTTGAAGAAGGCGACTCGGCTGATAAGTTCAAGGTTTCCGGCCGTGGCGAACTGCACCTTTCGGTACTGATCGAAACCATGCGTCGCGAAGGCTTCGAAATGGCTGTAGGCCGTCCGGAAGTGATCATCCGTCTGGTTGACGGCGTGAAGCACGAACCGTTCGAAAACGTCACCATCGACCTGCCGGAAGAATCCCAGGGCAAGGTGATGGAAGAGATGGGCCTGCGTAAGGGCGACCTGACCAACATGGTGCCGGATGGCAAAGGCCGTGTACGTCTGGAATACAACATCCCTGCTCGCGGTCTGATCGGTTTCCGTAACCAGTTCCTGACCCTGACCAACGGTGCTGGCATCCTGACCTCGATCTTCGACCGTTACGACGTGATGAAGTCGGGCGACATGTCCGGCCGTCAGAATGGCGTTCTGGTTTCGGTTGAAACCGGTAAGGCACTGACCTACTCCCTGGAAACTCTCCAGGCGCGTGGCAAGCTGTTCGTCGAGCACGGCCAGGAAATCTACGGCGGCCAGATCGTTGGTCTGAACAGCCGTGACAACGACCTGGGCGTGAACCCTACCAAGGGCAAGAAGCTCGACAACATGCGTGCTTCGGGTAAAGACGAAACCATCGCCCTGGTTCCACCTGTTCGCTTCACTCTGGAACAGGCCCTGGAATTCATCCAGGATGACGAGCTGTGCGAAGTGACGCCTAAGTCGATCCGCCTGCGCAAGAAGATCCTGGACGAAAGCGAGCGTACCCGCGCCGCCAAGAAAGCCAAGGCCTGATTTAGCCCAGGCTGAATGAAAAACGCCCCCGGTTGTGAGACCGGGGGCGTTTTTTTGTGCCCGGTTTTATGGAGTGCCTGTGAGGGCCCCTTCGCGAGCAGGCTCGCTCCCACAGTGGTTCTTTGTCGGACGCAAGATTGTGAACAACATAAGGCCCTTGTGGGAGCGAGCCTGCTCGCGAAGACGGTATTGCAGGCGCCGCTAAACCCTCAGTCGATCAAAATTTGTCCAGCGTCCGCGGATTCCGCTCGCGCTCCACTTCCTTGGGCTTGTACGCGCAATAACCCGGCCGTGGCCCGACCCGTGGATGGTTGCGGCAGGTGTCCGGGCGCTTCTCATAGATGGTGCACAGCCGGCTCTTTCGGTCCAGGTACAGGCAATCGTTGTTGCTCATGCGTTGCAACGTGAAGATTTCCGATTTCTGGTTGTAGCGCTCGACGATCCCTTCCTTTTGCAGGCGCTTGGCGATGTTCTTCGGCGGGTCGCCCAGTTCGAACTCATCGACGATGCCAATCCGGATCAGATCCTTGATCTTCACCTCCACCGGCAGCGTGCAGCAGCTCGACACGCAGGAACCGCACATCGGGGCGGAGTACTTGGCCCAGGTATCGAGTCGGTCGATCTCCGCGGCGGCGATCAGGTTGGGCTTCATCATCGGTGTGTACCAGCATGCATCAGGGCGCGCGATCATACCGGGACTGGTGAAATTTTGAACGACCATCTGCCGGTTTTTTTTGCGTCCCGACAAAACCCGCCCTTACCGGCACGGCCCCTGCATTCATTCGTCCATCGGCAATTCCTTGGCGACGATTCTCCGGCGCCGACGGAAAAACCACCGAACCAAGAGCCTTTACCGTCTGTCAGACCGACTAGGCTCAGACAATTCCATGCTCGTTCGAGGTCTCATCAATGACTCAAGAACCACTTGTTCGCGAAGCTGAGGTTGCGGCATTTCGCGACGCTGTGTTGACCAAACTCACTTATGCCGTCGGCAAGGATCCCGATCATGCGTTTGATCACGATTGGTTCGAAGCCATCGCCCTTGCCGCCCGCGACCACATGGTCGAACACTGGATGGACCACACGCGGCAGATCTACCGCAAGGGCCAGAAGCGTGTCTATTACCTCTCCTTGGAATTCCTCATCGGCCGCCTGCTCTACGACAGCCTGAGCAACCTCGGCCTGCTGGACACCGCCCGCGAAGCGCTGACCGAGCTGGGTGTCGACCTGGAACGCATCCGTCTGCTGGAGCCCGACGCGGCCCTGGGCAACGGCGGCCTTGGCCGTCTGGCGGCGTGCTTCATGGAAAGCATGTCGACACTGGGTATCGCCGGTCATGGCTACGGTATTCGTTACGAACACGGCTTGTTCCGCCAGGCGATTGTCGATGGCTGGCAACAGGAGCAGACCGAGCACTGGCTGGATTTCGGCAACCCCTGGGAATTCGAGCGGCCTGAAGTCGTCTACCCAATCGGCTTTGGCGGCAGCGTCGAAACCGTCACCGACGAAACCGGCAAGACTCGCCAGGTGTGGTCCCCGGCCGAAACCGTGCGGGCCATCGCCTATGACACGCCGGTGGTCGGCTGGCGCGGCGCGAGCGTCAATACCCTGCGCCTGTGGCGTGCCCGGGCCATGGAAGAACTGCACCTGGAGCGCTTCAATGCCGGCGACCACCTCGGCGCCGTAGCCGAAGTGGCCCGGGCCGAAAGTATTTCCCGCGTGCTGTATCCGGCCGACAGCACCGAGGCCGGCCAGGAGTTGCGCCTGCGCCAGGAGTACTTCTTTGTCGCCGCTTCGCTGCAGGACTTGCTGCGTCGTCATCGCAACATGCACACCTCGGTGCTGACCCTGGGCGATCACGCGGCGATCCAGCTCAACGACACGCACCCGTCCATTGCCGTGGCCGAGCTGATGCGCCAATTGGTGGACGTCTACGATGTGGCGTGGGACGCGGCCTGGCAGATCACCCAGGACACACTGTCCTACACCAACCACACGTTGCTGCCTGAGGCCCTGGAAACCTGGCCGGTAGGGTTGATGGAGCGCATGCTGCCTCGGCACATGCAGATCATCTACCTGATCAACGCCCAGCACATCGATTCGCTGCGGGCCAAGGGCGTGCATGATTTCGACGTGCTGCGCTCGGTGTCGCTGATCGAGGAAGACAACGGTCGCCGGGTGCGCATGGGCAACCTGGCGTTCCTCGGCTCCCACAGCGTCAACGGCGTGTCCGGGTTGCACACCCAGTTGATGCGCAGCACGGTGTTCTCCGAGCTGCACAAGCTCTATCCAGAGCGAATCAACAACAAGACGAACGGCATCACTTTCCGCCGCTGGCTGTTCCAGGCCAACGCTGAATTGACCTCGATGATGGTCGACGCTCTGGGGCCTGGCGTGCTCGACAACCCCGAGGAACGGCTGATCGAGCTGGAGCCGTTCGCCGACAAGCCGGCGTTCCGCAAGCAGTTCGCCGAGCAGCGCCTGCACAGCAAGAAAGCCTTGGCTTACTTGATTCACGAGCGCCTGGGCATCGCCGTCAACCCGGCGGCGATGTTCGACGTGCAGGTCAAGCGCATCCACGAGTACAAACGCCAGTTGCTCAACCTGCTGCACACCGTGGCGCTGTACCAGGCGATTCGTGCCGAGCCGGAAGTGGACTGGGTACCGCGGGTAAAGATCTTCGCCGGCAAGGCCGCCGCCAGTTACCACCAGGCCAAGCTGATCATCAAGCTGACCAACGACATCGCCCGGGTGGTGAACAACGACCCGACCGTGCGCGGTCTGCTCAAAGTGGTTTTCCTGCCCAACTACAACGTCAGCCTGGCCGAAAGCATCATTCCGGCGGCGGACTTGTCGGAGCAGATTTCCACCGCCGGTTTCGAGGCGTCGGGCACCAGTAATATGAAGTTCGGCCTCAACGGCGCGCTGACCATCGGCACCATGGATGGCGCTAACGTGGAGATGCACGAGCGCGTCGGCGATGAGCACATGTTCATCTTCGGCCTGACTGCCGAGCAGGTGGAAGCGCGCAAGCGCAACGGTGAGTTCAGCGCCGCGCCGGACATCGCCGCCTCCCATCGCCTCAACGATGTGTTGCAGGCGATTCGGGGCGGGGTGTTTTCCCCGGACGATCCGATGCGCTACACCGGATTGGTGGATTCGCTGGTGGACTACGACCGCTTCCTGGTCTGCGCCGATTTCGATGCCTACTGGAACGCCCAGGTGAAGGTCGAAGAGAAGTGGCACGACTCCAAGCAATGGTGGCGCTCGGCGGTGCTCAACACCGCGCGCATGGGCTGGTTCTCCTCGGACCGGACCATTCGCGAATACGCCACCGATATCTGGAAAGCGCTGGAATAACGCTTGCGAGAAATGTGAGCGAAGCCCAACGACGGTTGGGCTTCGTCGATATACTAAGCGCCTGATTCGCCGGGTTGTGAAGCCGGATTCAGTACTGGAAGCGCCAACGATCCACTGTGGGAGCGAGCTTGCTCGCGATAGCGGCATGTCAGGCAAGATCACTGTCGCCTGAAACGACGCCATCGCGAGCAAGCTCGCTCCCACAGGGTTTTGGGGTTTCCACTAGACTGATCCAGGCACCGCATCCTCCCGGTCATGCCCGCTAGGGGCCGCTTAGGGATATCGACCATATGCAATGGATTTTGACACTGTTGGGCCTGGCACTCGGCTGGGTGGTGGACGAGTCGTTCGCCGATGCGCTGATAGGCGCGTTGGTCGGGCTCGGCATCGCCCAGTCGTTTCGACTGGGGCGCTTGGGTATCCAGGCGGCCAAGCAACAAATCCTGTTGCAAGAGGCCCAGCAGAGTCTGCTCACCTTGGAAGCGCGGCTGGCGGTGCTCGAACGCGGCAAGGCCGCCCAGCCGAGTGATCCGGCGCCGGCGGCCGAGGCCGTCGCGCCCCAGGCTCCAAAACCCGAAGCCCGCACCGAGCCGGAGCTGGTCTGGGAACTGCCGCCAGACCTCGAACCCATCTCCGTCATGAGCACCCAGGCCAGCCAGCCGTTGCCTGATGAAATCTGGAGCCCTGCGCCGGCCGCTTCCAGCCGTCCCTCCAATCGTGACTTTGCGCCGTTGCCCCTTGAATCGACGTCGCCTGCGCCTGCGGTTCCCCGTGGCCCGAATCTGCTCGATCGCGCCATCACCGCCGCGCGCAACTGGCTGTTCGGCGGTAATACCGTGTTGCGGGTCGGGGTGGTGTTGTTATTCCTCGGCCTGGCATTCCTGTTGCGCTACGCCACCGAAGGCATGGTGGTGCCGATCGAATTGCGCTATGCCGGCGTCGCGGCCAGCGCGCTGGGCCTGTTGGGCCTGGGCTGGTGGTTGCGCCAACGTAACAACAGTTATGCATTGATGCTCCAAGGCACGGGCATTGCGGTGCTGTACCTGACCGTGTTTGCCGCCATGCGCCTGCATCCATTGCTCGATTCCAAGGCAGCGCTGGCCTTGCTGGTGGCGGTCACGGTGTTCTCGGCGATCCTGGCGGTCACCCAGAATGCCATGGGCCTGGCGGCGGCCGCGGCGCTGGGCGGGTTTGCCGCGCCGATCCTCACCTCCACCGGCAGTGGCAACCACGTCGGGCTGTTCAGCTATTTCATCCTGCTCAACGCCGGCATCCTCGCGATTGCTTGGTTCAAAGCCTGGCGCCTGCTCAACCTGATTGGCTTTGTTGGTACTTTCGGCATTGGTTTCGCCTGGGGTTTGCGTTCCTATACGCCGGAATTGTTGTGGAGCACCGAACCGTTCCTCATTGTGTTTTTCCTGATGTATTTGGTGATCGGCTTGCTGTTCACCCGGCGCAAGCTGATGGAAATGAGCGATGGACCCGACGATGACAGCCGCGATGCGATGTTGCGCTGGTCGGCCCGCAAGGGTGACTACGTCGATGGCAGCATGCTGTTCGGCCCTCCGTTGGTAGGCTTCGGTTTGCAGTTCGCGTTGGTCCAGCACCTGGAATTCGCCGCAGCGTTCAGTGCTTTGGCCCTGGGCATGATCTACATGGGTCTGGCCCGCGTATTGATGGGCGGTCGCGCCGTGCTGCTGGCTGAAACCTGCCTCGCCTTGGGCGTGATTTTCAGCAGTCTGGCGATTCCGCTCGGCCTCGATGCCCGTTGGACTGCCGCGGCATGGGCGGTGGAGGGCGCCGGCATCTTCTGGCTGGGCCTGCGCCAACAACGGCCCTTCGCGCGAGTCTTTGCCCTGTTGCTGCAATTGGGTTCGGCGCTGGCCTTCGTCAGCGAATTGCATTCAGGTGAAGGCAGCCTGCTGGAAGGTTCGTGGCTGGGTGCGTTGATGCTCGGTGGTGCCTTGCTGTTCAGCTTCTATCAGTCGCGCAAGGCAGAGCCTGACCATATCGCGAGCTGGGAGCGCCAGGGCCAACCCGTGCTGGCGGTGCTGGGCCTGGGCTTCCTTTATTTGCTGGCTCCTCTGTTCTTCTCCACCCACGGCACCGCCATCGCTTGGGCATTGGCCGGCCTGGCGACGCTGTTCGTTGGCCTGCGCCTGCAATCACGTAGCTTCTTGTTTACGGCGTTCGCCGTGCAACTGCTGGGCGGTGCGTTGTTCCTGGTGCGCCTGCAAGGTGCGGACGGGGATTCGACGGCCGTGTTCAGCGCTGGCTGGAGCGGTTTGCTCAGTGCTTCGCTGATTGGCCTGGCATTGATCGGCGGCATGCTGCTGGCGGCGCGCGACGACATGGTGCGCAACGATGTGCGGTTGCTGCGTGGCTTGTCGGTGGTGTTGCTGGCGGGACTGGTGCTGATCAATCTCGCGGTGCTCTTCGTCCTGCCTTGGCAAACGGCGAGCGGCGTGTGGGCGGCCAGCGGCCTGTTGATCATCTGGTTGAGCCTGTACCTGAAGCAGCGGGTGAGTTTTGTCTTTGGCTTGCTGCTGCAATTGCTGGGCGGTGCGGCGTTCCTCACTGCGGGGCCGGCGCTGTTGGGGGCGCTCGATGCCGAGGATCTTCGCCCGCTGGCCCACAGCGGTTTCTGGACACCATTGGTTCTGGGACTGGCGGCGCTGGTGGGTGCATGGCGGCTGCAACGGGCGCATTCGGCGAAGGAGCTCGACGCCTTGAGTTTGCGGCGCCTGTCCGAGCTGTTGCTGATTTGGGGTGCCGGTTGGTGGGCGCTGGCATGGGTCAGCGAAGTGCTGCGCTTTGCCCCGGCCAACCTGCAAGGCAGCTTGTTGCTGATGGTGGCGGCGGCCAGCGTGGCGGTGTGGAGCGTCTTGTCGCTGCGTTTGAAATGGCCGGCGCTGGGGCTGTTGGGCACCTTGCTGATCCCGGCGGCGGGCTGTGTGCTGGTGGCGACCGGGCACAGCCGTTACCACCCGGCGGCGGATTTCGGTTGGCTGGCCTGGCTTGCGGTGTTCGCCGTGCATTTCATGTCCTTGAAACGGCTCGCGCCGATACTGCCGGCCCAGGCGCGCAGTACGGCTCATGTGCTCGGCTGCTGGCTGCTGATGACGGTGTTGATGCTGGAGCTGCGTTACGGCCTGCTGTTGCTGTCTGAGCAATACAACGCCTGGCGCTGGTTGGCCTGGGCGATCCTGCCGAGCCTTTACCTGGTGCTGGTGTCAACGCCGCGCAGCTTGCCCTGGCCGGTATCGGCTCAACCGCGCGAATACCGAGTCTACGCGGCGGCACCGATGGCGCTGTTGATGCTCGGTTGGTTCTGGCTGACCAACACCTTCAGTGACGGCAACTCTGAGCCACTGCCCTATGTGCCGTTGCTCAATCCCTTGGAGCTGGGCCTGCTGTTCGCCTTGTTCGGTATTTACGTGTGGGCCCGCAACGCCGTGGAGCAGTCGACAAACCGTTGGAGTCGCGTCGGGCATATCGCTCAGTTGACCGCCGGTGTGTCGCTGTTCGCGTTCTTCACTGCCGTGGTGATGCGCTGTGCGCACCAGTGGATGGGGGTTGCGTACGAACTGGATGCGTTGCTTGAATCCATGTTCGTGCAGGCCGGTCTGTCCATCGTCTGGACCTTGATTGCCTTGGGCCTGATGATCGGCGGTCACCTGCGCCATCGCCGTGAGGTGTGGCTGATCGGCGCCGCGTTGATTGCTGTCGTCGTGGCCAAGCTGTTCTTCGTCGAATTGAGTAACCGTGGCGGTCTGGCGCGGATCGTGTCGTTTATTGGGGTGGGCGTGTTGTTGCTGGTGGTCGGCTATTTTGCGCCGCTGCCACCGAAACGTCCGGAGCCGGCCGCCGATGCCGAGCCGCCGATGCCTGTCAGTGAGGGAGTGTCGTCTTGAGTCGCAAGTTAAGTCGAATCGGGTTGGGCGTGGTCGGGCTGTGGGCAGCCTTGTCGGCGACGGCGCAGGAGCAACCGCAGGATTTTGCCCATCAGGTGCCGTTGGCCTTGAGCGGCGAGGGGCCGTGGTATCGCTTGCCGTTACCGTTGGACGTCCAGTTGCAGGCGCGGCAAACCGACCTCAGTGACCTGCGGGTCTTCAACGCCGCCGGGCAGGCCCAGGCCTATGCGTTGTTGCGCGAGTCGGCTCAGAGCCGGGAGAATCGCACCCTCACCGATGTGAAGTGGTTCCCGTTGTACAACGCCGCGGACGACAGCGAGCGCGCGCCCAGCGTGCGGGTGCAATCGAACGCCAACGGCACGTTGGTGCAAGTGCAGCCGTCCAGCCGACTCGAAGCGGGGGAAGAAGAACTGCGCGGCTGGCTGCTCGATGCCAGCGCAATCAAGGCACCGTTGCAGCAGTTGATTCTCGACTGGACCAGCGAGCGCGACGGCTTCCAGCGCTTCACCATCGAAGCCAGCGATGACTTGCAGCATTGGCAGGCCTGGGGGGAAGGGCAGGTCGCCCGGCTGACATTTGCCGATGAGCGGGTCGAGCAGCACGAAGTGAACCTGCCCGGGCAATCGGCGCGGTACTTGCGGTTGCTGTGGGATTCTCCGTCCTCGGCGCCGGTGCTGACCTCAGCCCAACTGCAAAGCGCCAGCCGCGAAAGCCTGCCGCTGCCGTTGGTCTGGTCGCAACCGCTTGCCGGCAATACGACGAAGGCCGGTGAGTACACATGGCAGTTGCCGATGGGGCTGGACATCGAGCAGGTGCAGGTGGAGCTCAGCCAGGCCAACAGCCTGGCGCCGGTGACCCTGGCCGGTCGCCGTGAAAGCAGCCATCCGTGGCAGCCGATGGGCGGTGGCTTGCTCTATCGCCTGACCCAGAACGGTCAGGACGTGCAGCAAAACCAGCTGCAGTTGTCCGGCCAGACCGTTCAACAATTGAAGCTGACGGTGGATGAGCGCGGCGGCGGTCTGGGCACCGAAGCGCCTGCGCTGCGTTTTGCCGTGCGTGCGACCCAGGTGGTGTTCCTGGCACGGGGCGAAGGGCCATACCAGCTGGCACTGGGCAGCGCGACGGTAAAGGCGGCCAACTTGCCGTTGACCACGCTGATTCCGGATTACAAACCGTCACGCCTGGCGGCGCTGGGTGCGGCGAAGGTGAACGGAACCACTACGTTGACGCCAACGGTTGAAGCGGTGCCTGCGGTCGTTGACACCAACTGGAAGAAAATGGGCTTGTGGGCGGTGTTGCTACTGAGCGTGCTGTTCCTCGCGGCGATGGCGTTCAGCCTGTTGCGCAAGCCGCCGGTCAAGAACTGAGGTGTGTTCATCGTCGGATCGCCGCCCGGAGCAAGCTCGCTCCCACAATAGACCGCATTCGTTAGAGCAACTCGGTCAACTTGTGGAAGCGAGCTTGGTCGCGATGGCGCCTTGTCAATCAACATAAATACCCAAGCGGGCCCCACCCCGTGAACTCAATCCTCCATATCCCGTCTCATAGGAGGAATTAAGTCCCGACTCGCGCTAAACTGCGCGGGTTTTCCGCCCCCTATTCTTCGGAGCCGTCCATGTCCCGCGTTACCTTGAGTCGCTATTTGATTGAGCAGACCCGCAGCAACAATACCCCTGCCGATCTGCGCTTTTTGATCGAAGTGGTGGCGCGTGCATGCAAGGAGATCAGCCACGCCGTGTCCAAGGGCGCGCTGGGCGGTGTCCTGGGCAGCATGGGCACCGAGAACGTGCAGGGCGAAGTGCAGAAGAAGCTCGACGTGCTCTCCAACGAAATCCTGCTGGAAGCCAACGAGTGGGGCGGTCACCTGGCCGGCATGGCGTCCGAGGAAATGGACAATGCCTACCAGATCCCGGGCAAATACCCGAAAGGCGCCTACCTGCTGGTATTCGACCCGTTGGACGGCTCGTCGAACATCGACATCAATGCGCCGGTCGGCACAATCTTCTCGGTACTGCGTTGCCCGAACGAATACCTGAGCCAGAACGAAGCCTTGAATGAAAAGGCCTTCCTGCAGCCCGGCACCGAGCAAGTCGCCGCCGGTTACGCCATCTACGGTCCTCAGACCATGCTGGTGCTGACCCTGGGCGACGGCGTGAAAGGCTTCACCCTGGACCGCGAGATGGGCAGTTTCGTCCTGACCCACGAAGACATCACCATTCCTGAAACCACCCAGGAATTCGCCATCAACATGTCCAACCAGCGTCACTGGGAAGCTCCGGTACAACGCTACGTCAGCGAGTTGCTGGCCGGTGAAGAAGGCCCGCTGAAAAAGAACTACAACATGCGCTGGGTGGCCGCGATGGTTGCCGATGTACACCGCATCCTGACCCGAGGCGGTCTGTTCATGTACCCGCGCGACAGCCGCGAGCCGTCCAAGCCGGGCAAGCTGCGCCTGATGTACGAAGCCAACCCGATGTCGTTCCTGGTAGAGCAGGCGGGTGGCGCTTCCACCGACGGTCGCCAGCGCATCCTCGACATCAAGCCTGAGGGCCTGCACCAGCGAGTTGCGGTATTCCTCGGTTCGAAAGAAGAAGTGGCACGCGCCACGGCTTACCACAAGGAGTAAACCATGACCGGGCCTTGGCAGCCGTTGCTCGATTGGTGGTTTGGCACAGCCCAAACGCCGGACGAAATAGCGGCTGACAAGGGCAAGCTGTGGTTTGGCAAAGGCCATGATCGCCAGGCGCAAGAGCGCTTCGGCGAACAGGTCGAGCAAGCACTGGCCGGCGGATTGACCGATTGGGCGCAACGCCCGGAAGGTTGGCTGGCCCTGGTGCTGCTACTGGATCAGCTCCCGCGTATGATCTTTCGCAACACGCCCAAAAGCTTTTCCGGCGACTTGCGTGCCCAAGCGTTGGTGGCCCAAGGCCTGACGGCAGGTTTCGACCAGCAACTGCGGCCAATCCAGCGTGTCTTCATCTACCTCGTCCTCGAACATTGCGAAAACCTCGCGGTGCAGAACGAAGCCGTGTCGCGGTTCGTCAAACTGGTCCGGGAGCAACCCGAGGCGCAGCGCGCGGTGTTCGAAGACAACCTGGATTATGCCGAACGGCATCAGAAGATCATTGCCCGGTTCGGACGTTTTCCCCATCGCAATGCGGTGTTGGGGCGTGAATCCACGGCGGATGAGCTGGAGTTTTTGAGCAGGCCTGGGTCCAGGTTCTAAATTGCGTCGTGGCTGCTGTTGCCATCGCGAGCAGGCTCGCTCCCACATTGGGTTTCTGTTTGAGCGCAAAAAGCGCGTCCGCTGAAGATCTACTGTGGGAGCGGGCTTGCTCGCGAAAGGGCCCTTGAGAGCACTAGATCCGGAAACTACCCACCAACTGCTTCAACCGCGCCGCCTGCTGTTCCAGGTCGGAACAGGCCCGCAAGGTGGCTTGCAGGTTTTCCACGCCTTCCTGGTTCAGCGTGTTGATTTCATTGATGTCGACGTTGATCGATTCCACCACGGCGGTCTGTTCTTCGGTGGCGGTGGCCACGGACTGGTTCATGCCGTCGATCTCGCCGATGCGCTGGGTCACGCTGCCCAGTCGTTCGCCGGCCTGGTTGGCGATGCCGACGCTGCTTTCGCTCTGGCGCTGGCTATCGGTCATGGTCAGCACCGCTTCCCGCGCGCCGACTTGCAACTCTTCGATCATCTTCTGCACTTGCTGCGCCGAATCCTGGGTGCGGTGGGCCAGGTTGCGCACTTCGTCGGCGACGACCGCGAAGCCGCGACCGGCTTCACCGGCCCGGGCCGCTTCGATGGCGGCGTTCAGGGCAAGCAGGTTGGTCTGCTGGGAAATGCTGGTGATCACTTCGAGAATCTGGCCGATGTTCACCGTGTTGCTGTTCAGGGTTTCGATGTTGCCGCAAGAATCGCTGATCTTGGCTGACAGCTGTTGCATCGCCGTGATGGTTTTATCCACCACTTGCTGGCCATCTTCGGCCAGGTTGCGGGCCTCGCTGGAGTGCTGCGAGGCGAGGGCGGCATTCTGGGCAATTTCCTGGGCTGCGGCGCCAAGCTGGTTGATGGCCGCGGCCACGCTGCTGGTGCGCGAGGCTTGCTGGTCGGAGTTGTACATCGACGAATTGGAGGCGCTGACGACACGCAGGGCGACTTCATTGACCTGGCCCGTTGCGGAAGCCACTTCGCGGATCGAAGCGTGGATACGCTCGACGAAACGGTTGAACGAAGTGCCCAGCGCGCCGAATTCATCATGGCCGTGGATGGTCAGGCGGCGGGTCAGGTCGCCTTCGCCTTCGGCGATGTCATGCATGGCGCGGCCCATGATCAGCAGCGGTTGCATCAATACACGGATGAGCACCTCAGCAGGGCGATGATGAACACCACGGCAATGACCATGGCAATCAGGGCCGAGGTGCGGAACTCGCTGAGCATCGCCAGCGCCGCGCTCTTGTCGAGCACCAGCGCCACGTACCAGTCGGCGCCGGGTACGCCGGCGACTCGGGTAAAGGAAATGAACTGGGTCTTGCCGTCGAGCTCGACTTCCTTCATGCCCGGGCTGACTTGCGGCGCACCGTTGGGATAGGCCTCGGCGAGGGTCTTGAGCACGCGCTTGCTGTCAGGGTGGACGAGGATCTTGCCATCGGCGCTGACGATGAACGCATGACCATGTCCGCCGAAGTTCAGCGAGTTGATGATGGCGCTGACGCTGGTCAGGTCGATGTCCGCCCCCGCCACGCCGATCATCTGGTTCTGGCGCTGTACCGGCGTGGCAACGGTGATCACAAGCTTGCCCGAAGACGCGGCGATGTAGGGTTCGGTGACGACGGTCTGTTGGGCGCTGTTGGCGGCCTTGTACCAGCCACGGGCGCGCGGGTCGTAGTCGGCGGCGCGATTGCCGGCCGGCACCGAAAACATTACGCCGTCGGTGCCGCCAAAATAGCTGAGCTGAAAATTGCCGGTGTAGGCAGGCAGGCCCACCGCGCGTTTCAGGCTGTCGGCACTGCTGCCATCGATGGCGATTTGCTGGGCCAGCGATTGCAGCAGTTGGATCCGGCCTTCGACCCACGTCTGGATATTGCGGCTGGTCAGGCTGCCGATCTCCTGCATGGAGGTCTCGGTGCTGGAATACAGACTTTGTCGTTGGCGGTAATCGTTGAACAGGATGAAACAGGCGAATGCGACGGCCACCACAAGGGCGGCAGCCAACAGGATTTTGTGGCTAAATTTCATGTTTCTGGTCATTAAGAACGCTACCGCGGAGGGACGGGTCAAAAAGGGGCGTCAATTTGCCATAACACAGGAATTTACGCTGTTACTTTTTATCGGCCCGCAGGCCCGGCGCATCAGGTGTCGATGGACTCATCCCGACGAAAGGCACGACGGCGTCACCGTTCGGTTGTTTCACCCGTCGAATACCCTCGGAACAACCAATAAATACTGGGGGCGTCGGGGAACCAGATAGGGGTTTTCTCTTCTAAGGTTCAGGTTGGCACCCTGCCACCTCCCTTCCGCTCCAGGAGTTACACCATGTCGCTGCGATCTATCGCCCTGCTGTTCATGTGCGTCGTATTGACCGCATGCAGCAAGGTCAACCAGGAAAACTACTCGAAGCTGTCGGCGGGCATGCCCAAGGCCGAAGTCGAGACGTTGCTGGGGAAGCCGACTGACTGTTCGGGCGCGCTCGGCATGTCCAGCTGCACCTGGGGCGACCAGAAAAGCTTTATCAGCGTGCAGTACGCCGGTGACAAAGTGTTGATGTTTTCCGGCCAAGGCCTGAAGTAACCTGAAGTAAACCGGGGCCAAGCGCCCACGGGAGAAAAAAATAATGATGCGGTTAGTTTTTGTGCTTTTGGCTGGCCTGGTATTGGCCGGCTGTGCCACTTCTGGCGTAGACCCGTTGGCGCCCAAGACCGTCAACAGTGTCAATCTCAAGCGTTACCAAGGGACCTGGTACGAGCTGGCCCGCCTACCGATGTATTTCCAGCGCAACTGCGCGCAATCCGAAGCCCATTACACACTCAAGCCCGACGGCAACGTGGATGTGTTCAACCGCTGCCTGACTTCCGATTGGAAGTGGGAAGAAGCCCGGGGCACCGCTTACCCGCAGGTGCCAGGCAAGACCGACAAGCTCTGGGTCGAATTCGACACCTGGTTCTCGCGGATCCTGCCGGGTGTGGCGAAGGGAGAATATTGGGTCTTGTATGTCAGTGATGACTACAAGACCGCCATCGTTGGCGATCCGAGCCGGCGTTACATGTGGTTGCTGTCGCGCACGCCAACGGTCAATGTCGATGTGCGCGAAGAACTGCTGAGCAAGGCGCGCCAGCAGGGCTACGACACGACGCGGTTGGTCTGGCGTGCGTCGGACCGGCAGATGGCCAAGACTTCGGACTGATGTAGTAGAACACCTGTGGGAGCGAGCTTGCTCGCGATGAGGCCTTTACCGTCAACATAGATGTTGATGGAAAATCCGCTATCGCGAGCAAGCTCGCTCCCACATTGAATTGTCGTCAGCCCAGCAGTTCGCGCAGCACCCGGGTAAACGCTCGGGCGCTTTCTTCTTCGCCGGCATGACGGCCGTCGCGAACCTGCCATTTTCCGCCGACCATCACATCGCGCACCTGGCGATCGCCGCCCGCAAACAGCCAACGATTGAGAATGCCGTCACCGGTCGCCGTGGCCAGGTAAGGATCATTGCCATCGAGCACCAGCCAGTCGGCGCGCTTGCCGACTTCCAATGCGCCGATCGGTTGGCCCAACGCCTGGGCGCCACCGTCCAGTGCGGCGTCATACAGGGTACGCCCGACCATCGGCTGATCCGTTCGGTACAACCGGTTGCGGCGCTGGTCCCGCAGCCGCTGGCCGTATTCCAGCCAGCGTAATTCCTCCACGACGCTCAACGACACATGGCTGTCAGAGCCGATGCCCATCCGCCCGCCTTGGGCTAGGAAATCCACGGCCGGAAAAATTCCGTCACCCAGATTGGCTTCCGTGGTCAGGCACAGACCGGCAATTGCCCGGCTCTTGGCCATCAGGCTGACTTCCTTTGGATTGGCGTGGGTGGCATGAACCAGGCACCAGCGTTGATCCACCTCGGCATTTTCATACAGCCATTGCAGCGGACGCACGCCGCTCCAGCTCAAGCAGTCGTCAACCTCCTTTTGCTGTTCGGCGATGTGGATATGCACGGGGCAATCGCGGTCGCTGGCGGCCAGCACATCGTGGATCTGCCCGGGTGTCACGGCGCGCAGCGAGTGGAAGCACAGGCCCAACGCCTGGGACGGTTGCCCGGCCAGGATCGGCTGCAAGCGTGACTGAAGCTTCAGGTAGTTTTCGGTGCTGTTGATGAACCGGCGCTGCCCGTCGTTGGGCTCTTGGCCGCCAAAACCGGAATGGCTGTAAAGCACCGGCAGCAGCGTCAAGCCAATGCCCACGTCACCGGCGGCCTGGCTGATACGCAAGGCCAGTTCGGCCGGATCGGCGTAATGCCTGCCGTCGGTGTCATGGTGTACGTAATGGAATTCGGCAACCGATGTATAGCCGGCCTTGAGCATTTCGATGTAAAGCTGTCGGGCGATGACGCCGAGCTGGTCGGGGCTGATTTTGCCGACGAGGCGGTACATCAAGTCGCGCCATGTCCAGAAACTGTCATTGGGATTGCCCGCCACTTCCGCCAGCCCGGCCATGGCCCGCTGGAACGCATGGGAATGCAGGTTCGGCATGCCCGGGAGCAGGGGACCGCCGAGCCGTTCGGCGCCGTTTGCGTGGAAATCGGCCTGGACATGGGTCAAGACGCCCTCGGCGTTGACCTCGAGGCGTACATCATTGGCCCATCCATCAGGCAGCAGCGCACGCTCGGCAAAGAAGGCGGACATCGGTTGAACCTCGTTGCGTGTAATTTGTATATACATATACAGACGTTTGCCTGCCCGGTAAACTCCGGCAAGCTAGTCATCAACATTCGCAGAACAGGAATACGCCGTGCCGACTCCGCCTGCCAAACCGCCGCTGGCCGCAACCATGGGTGACAGTCCGGCGCCCTTGTACGCCCGCGTCAAACAAATGATCACCCAGCAGATCGACAGTGGAAACTGGCCGCCACATTACCGTGTGCCATCGGAAAGCGAACTGGTCAGCCAGTTGGGCTTCAGCCGCATGACCATCAACCGGGCCCTGCGGGAAATGACCGCTGATGGCCTGCTGGTGCGCATGCAAGGCGTCGGCACGTTCGTCGCCGAGCCCAAGAGCCAGTCCGCACTGTTCGAAGTGCATAACATTGCGGATGAAATCGCCTCCCGTGGTCATCGCCATACGTGCAAGGTCATCACCCTGGAAGAAGAGGCCGCCGGTTCCGAGCGGGCGCTGGCCCTGGACATGCGCGAAGGCCAGAAGGTATTCCATTCGTTGATCGTGCATTTCGAAAACGACATTCCTGTGCAAATCGAGGACCGTTTCGTCAACGCGCTGGTGGCGCCTGATTACCTCAAGCAGGACTTCACTCAACAAACGCCTTATGCCTACCTGAACCAGGTTGCGCCGCTGACCGAAGGTGAGCATGTGGTCGAGGCGATCCTGGCGGAGCCGAGTGAATGCAAGCTGTTGCAGATCGAGCGGGGCGAGCCGTGCCTGTTGATCCGTCGTCGTACCTGGTCAGGTCGCCAGCCGGTGACCGCCGCACGCCTGATCCATCCGGGCTCGCGTCACAGTCTGGAAGGGCGTTTCCACAAATGAGCCAATTGAAGGTTTTACGCGCAGCGGATTACCCGTCCATGCCGTGGAAAAACGGCGGTGGCAGCACCGAGGAAATCACCCGCGATGCCGGCACCGGCCTGGAAGGTTTCGGCTGGCGCCTGTCCATTGCCGATATCGGTGAATCGGGTGGTTTTTCCACCTTCGCTGGCTACGAACGGATCATCACGGTCTTGCAAGGTGGCGGCATGACGCTGACTGTCGATGGCCACGCGACGCGGCCGCTGCATTCGCTGGATCCCTTTGCCTTCAGCGGCGAGAGCCAAGTGCAGTGCACGCTGCTGGAGGGGCCGATTCGCGACTTCAACCTGATCTACGCGCCGCAACGTTACCGCGCGCGGCTGCAATGGCTGGGCGGCCAGCAGCGTTTTTTCAGCGAGGCGGGAACGGTATTGGTGTTCAGTGCCGCTCCGACGCTGAGGGTCAAGATGGATGAAACTGTCGAGGCACTGGGGCTTTATGACTGCCTGCAACTGAGCGGTAACGCTGGGCTGCTGGACATCACCACCCACGGCCAATGCTGCGTGATCGAGCTGACGGCCCACTAAGGCGCCTCGCCACAAAAGGTGTGTTCGTTGTTCCTTCTGGCGCACCAACTTGTTACCGAACGCCCCAGCGTGGCGCAATACCACGCTTTTATGCCCTTCTGATTGCTTCCCAAAAACCTCTTCCAAAAATTTCATGCAGCTTGGCGGCCCTTCTATTACGAGGCTTCTCGCCGATTCTTCAATTTTTCTTGATTAGCCCTTCAACAAGTTGGCCGCTTGATTGCATATGCTTGTACATACAAGTAAAGACGTATGCGTATGAGTCCTCTGCATTCAACGCTACGTTCGCTTAATCGCTGCCCACTGCCCGGGCTGGTCTGGATTGATCGCTGAGGAGTTTTTGCTGTGACCGACGCTACCCGCAAACCTGAAAAATACCGTGACGTTGAAATCCGTGCCCCTCGCGGTAACACGCTGACCGCCAAGAGCTGGCTGACCGAAGCGCCGCTGCGCATGCTGATGAACAACCTCGACCCGGAAGTGGCCGAGAACCCCAAGGAGCTGGTGGTCTACGGTGGCATCGGGCGCGCGGCGCGCAACTGGGAGTGCTACGACAAGATCGTCGAAAGCCTCACCCATCTGAATGACGATGAAACCCTGCTGGTGCAGTCCGGCAAGCCGGTGGGCGTGTTCAAGACCCACAGCAACGCCCCGCGCGTACTGATCGCCAACTCCAACCTGGTGCCGCACTGGGCCAGTTGGGAGCACTTCAACGAGCTCGACGCCAAGGGCCTGGCCATGTACGGCCAGATGACCGCCGGCAGCTGGATCTACATCGGCAGCCAGGGCATCGTGCAAGGCACGTATGAAACCTTCGTCGAGGCCGGCCGGCAGCATTACGACTCCAACCTCAAGGGCCGCTGGGTCCTGACCGCCGGCCTCGGCGGCATGGGCGGCGCGCAACCGTTGGCCGCGACTTTGGCCGGTGCGTGCTCGCTGAACATCGAGTGCCAGCAGGTGAGTATCGATTTCCGCCTGAAAACCCGTTACGTCGACGAACAAGCCAAGGATCTGGACGACGCCCTGGCGCGCATCGAGAAATACACCGCCGAAGGCAAGGCGATTTCCATCGCACTGTGTGGGAACGCGGCTGAAATCCTGCCAGAAATGGTCCGTCGTGGTGTGCGCCCGGACATGGTCACAGACCAGACCAGCGCCCACGACCCACTCAATGGTTACTTGCCTGCCGGCTGGACCTGGGACGAATACCGTGCCCGCGCCAAGACTGAACCCGCCGCCGTGGTAAAGGCCGCCAAGCAATCGATGGCCGTCCACGTCAAAGCGATGCTCGAATTCCAGAAAATGGGCGTGCCGACCTTCGACTACGGCAACAACATCCGTCAGATGGCCCAGGAAGAAGGCGTGGAAAACGCATTCGACTTCCCGGGTTTCGTCCCGGCCTACATCCGTCCTCTGTTCTGCCGCGGTATTGGCCCGTTCCGTTGGGCGGCGCTGTCCGGTGACCCGCAGGACATCTACAAGACCGACGCCAAGGTCAAGGAACTGATCCCCGACGACGCCCACCTGCACAACTGGTTGGACATGGCTCGCGAGCGCATCAGCTTCCAAGGCTTGCCGGCGCGGATCTGCTGGGTTGGCCTGGGCCAACGCGCCAAGTTGGGCCTGGCGTTCAACGAGATGGTCCGCAGCGGCGAGTTGTCGGCGCCGATCGTCATCGGCCGCGATCACCTGGACTCCGGTTCCGTGGCCAGCCCGAACCGCGAAACCGAATCCATGCAGGACGGTTCCGACGCCGTTTCCGACTGGCCACTGCTCAACGCATTGCTCAACACCGCCAGCGGCGCGACCTGGGTTTCGCTGCACCACGGCGGCGGCGTCGGCATGGGCTTCTCCCAGCATTCGGGCATGGTGATTGTCTGCGATGGCACCGACGAAGCGGCCGAACGGATTGCTCGCGTACTGCATAACGACCCGGGCACTGGCGTGATGCGCCACGCCGACGCCGGTTACCAGATCGCGATCGATTGCGCGAAGGAGCAGGGGCTCAACCTGCCGATGATCACTGGCAAGTAAGTGCAAAAACTGTGGGAGCGAGCCTGCTCGCGATGGCGGCCTGTCAGCCAACGCATGTATCGAATGTGTCGGCCTCATCGCGAGCAGGCTCGCTCCCACAAATAAGAGCATCGTTCGAACCAGAACAATCCACAGAGGTTGAACCATGGCTGTCACCAGCACACGCGATAGCAGCAAGCCGTTGATCGAGAAGCGCTCGATCGACTACATCCCGGAAGGGGAAAGACACGGTCATCTGTTTAGCCAGTTCACCCTCTGGATGGGGGCCAATCTGCAGATCACCGCCATTGTCACCGGTGCGTTGGCGGTGGTGTTGGGGGGGGATGTGTTCTGGTCGTTGATCGGTTTGCTGATCGGCCAGTTGCTCGGCGGTGGTGTCATGGCGTTGCACGCCGCCCAAGGGCCAAAGCTCGGGCTGCCGCAGATGATCTCCAGCCGGGTGCAGTTTGGTGTATATGGCGCGGCCATCCCGATCGTGCTGGTGTGCCTGATGTACCTGGGTTTCACCGCAACGGGCACCGTGCTATCCGGCCAGGCGCTGGGCCAGTTGTTTGGCGTCAGCGACAGTGTCGGCATCCTCATTTTCGCCAGTGTCATCGTGTTGGTCACGGTGCTTGGTTATCGGGTGATTCACTGGATCGGCCGTGTCGCCAGCATCATCGGTGTGATCGCCTTCGTTTACCTGTTCGCTCGCCTGATCAGCCATACGGATGTGGGCGCACTCCTACAGATCCGCCACTTCAGTTGGAGCAGTTTCCTGCTTGCGGTGTCGCTCGCGGCCTCTTGGCAGATCGCCTTCGGCCCCTACGTCGCGGACTACTCGCGTTACCTGCCGAGCAAGACGTCCTCGGTGAAAACCTTCTTTGCCGCAGGCGCAGGTTCAGTCATCGGCGCGCAGGTGGCGATGATCCTCGGTGTGTTTGCCGCCGCCTCGGCCAACGGGCAGTTCGCCGGCCACGAAGTGGCCTACATCGTTGGCCTGGGTGGCACCGGCGCTACCGCCGCGCTGCTGTATTTCAGCATCGCGTTCGGCAAGGTCACCATTTCCACGCTGAACTCCTACGGCAGCTTCATGTGCATTGCGACCATCATCAGCGGTTTCCGTGGTCACCTGAACGTAACGCGGGTGCAACGCCTGGTGTTCGTGCTGTTCATTGTCGGCGCCGCGACCCTGATCGCGCTGCTCGGCCAGCACTCGTTCCTCGGTGCGTTCAAGTCCTTCATCCTGTTCCTGCTGGCGTTCTTTACGCCTTGGAGCGCGATCAACCTGGTGGACTACTACTGCATAACCCGTGAGCGCTATGACGTGCCGGCACTCGCCGATCCGAACGGTCGCTACGGTCGTTGGAACGCACTGGGTATTAGCGTCTACGTCTTCGGCGTACTGGTCCAGTTGCCGTTCATCGCCACCAAGTTCTATACCGGTCCGCTGGTGGAAGCCATGGGCGGTGTGGATATCTCGTGGATCATCGGCTTGGTGGTTCCGGCGGTGCTGTACTACGTCATCGCTAGAAAATGGCACAGCGCCGTACCCGATCAATTGATCCTGCCGGTCGAGCAGGACGCGGTTGACGCACAACCGAGCAGGGCGGGCCGCATCCAAGCGGTCTGATGGGACGTTGACAGGGCTGGATGCCTCTTGACTGCCGTAAGCCAATCCAACTGATTAGGAGCGTCACATAATGAAATCGAACAAGACCCTGCTGACCACATTGCTGTCCATGGGCCTGCTGGCCAGTGCCGGCGCCACGCAAGCGGCAGGCTGGTGCGAGTCGGGCAAACCGGTGAAGTTCGCCGGCCTGAACTGGGAAAGCGGCATGCTGCTGACCGACGTGATGCAAGTGGTGCTGGACAAGGGTTACGGCTGCAAGACCGATAGCCTGCCCGGCAACTCCATCACCATGGAAAATGCCCTGAGCAGCAACGACATCCAGGTGTTCGCCGAAGAGTGGGTCGGCCGCAGCGAAGTGTGGAACAAGGCCGAGAAGGCCGGCAAGGTGGTGGGCGTCGGTGCGCCGGTGGTGGGGGCCATCGAAGGCTGGTACGTGCCACGCTACGTGATCGAAGGCGATGCCAAGCGCAAGCTGGAAGCCAAGGCGCCAGGCCTGAAGAACATCGCCGACCTCGGCCAGTACGCCGCCGTGTTCAAGGACCCGGAGGAACCGTCCAAGGGTCGCTTCTACAACTGCCCGGCCGGCTGGACGTGCGAGCTGGACAACAGCGAAATGCTGAAGAGCTACGGCCTGGAAAAGACTTATACCAACTTCCGTCCGGGCACCGGCCCGGCGCTGGATGCAGCCGTGCTGTCGAGCTACAAGCGTGGCGAGCCGATCCTGTTCTACTACTGGTCGCCGACGCCGCTGATGGGCCAGGTGGACCTGGTGAAACTGGAAGAAAAACCGGGCGTGGATAAAAGCGTGAGCATCAAGGTCGGCCTGTCCAAGACCTTCCACGACGAAGCCCCGGAGCTGGTGGCTGTGCTGGAAAAGGTCAACCTGCCGATCGATATCCTGAACCAGAACCTCGGCCGCATGGCCAAAGAGCGGATCGAGTCGCCGAAACTGGCGAAGATCTTCCTAAAGGAACATCCTGAAGTCTGGCATGCCTGGGTCAGCGAAGACGCAGCCAAGAAAATCGACGCGGCTCTGTAGGTCGAATATTTCCCGGCCAGCCAAAGGGCGGGCCGGGACGTTCACCGCATCCACCTGATCGAGAGTCTCTTATGTTTCCCGAAAGCTTTACCTTCTCCATCGCCGACTGGGTCAACGGTTGGGTCGACGCCCTGGTGACCAACTATGGCGATGTGTTCCGGCAGATCTCCGACACGTTGCTGTGGGCCATCGTCAGCCTTGAAGGCCTGCTGCGCATGGCACCCTGGTGGCTGATGCTGGCCATCGTCGGCGGCGTTGCCTGGCACGCCACCCGCAAGGTCGTCGCTACGGCGGTGATCGTCGGCCTGCTGTTCCTGGTGGGTGCGGTGGGCCTGTGGGACAAACTGATGCAGACCCTCGCGCTGATGCTGGTGGCGACGCTGATCTCGGTGATGATCGGCATCCCGCTGGGCATCCTCTCGGCGCGCAGCAACCGCCTGCGTTCGGTGCTGATGCCGTTGCTGGACATCATGCAGACGATGCCCAGCTTCGTGTACCTCATTCCGGTGTTGATGCTGTTTGGCCTGGGCAAGGTCCCGGCGATTTTCGCCACGGTGATCTATGCCGCGCCACCGTTGATTCGCCTCACCGACCTGGGCATCCGCCAGGTGGACGGCGAAGTCATGGAGGCCATCAACGCCTTTGGCGCCAATCGCTGGCAACAGCTGTTCGGCGTACAGCTGCCCCTGGCCCTGCCGAGCATCATGGCCGGGATCAACCAGACCACCATGATGGCCCTGTCGATGGTGGTCATCGCCTCGATGATCGGCGCCCGTGGCCTGGGTGAAGACGTGCTGGTGGGCATCCAGACGCTCAACGTCGGGCGCGGCCTGGAAGCGGGGCTGGCCATCGTGATTCTCGCCGTGGTCATCGACCGCATTACCCAGGCCTATGGTCGTCCGCGGCACGAGGTGAGCAAATGAGCAACGAAGTCATCAGCAAGATCGAAGTCAAAAATGTCTTCAAGATTTTCGGCAACCGCTCCAAGGAAGCCCTGGCGCTGATCCGTCAGAACAAGACCAAGGACCAGGTGCTGGCCGAGACCGGCTGCGTGGTCGGCGTGAACGACCTGTCGCTGAGCATCGGCACCGGCGAGATCTTCGTGATCATGGGCCTGTCGGGCTCCGGAAAATCCACCCTGGTGCGCCATTTCAACCGGCTGATCGACCCAACCAGCGGCGCCATCCTGGTGGACGGCGAGGACATCCTGCAGCTGGACATGGACGCCCTGCGCGAATTTCGTCGGCACAAGATCAGCATGGTCTTCCAAAGCTTCGGCCTGCTTCCCCACAAGAGCGTGTTGGACAACGTCGCCTATGGCTTGAAAGTGCGCGGCGAAAGCAAGCAGGTGTGCGCCGAGCGCGCGCTGCACTGGATCAACACCGTCGGCCTGAAAGGCTACGAGAACAAATACCCGCACCAGCTCTCCGGCGGCATGCGCCAGCGCGTCGGCCTGGCCCGTGCCTTAGCGGCCGATACCGACATCATCCTCATGGACGAAGCCTTCAGCGCCCTCGACCCGCTGATCCGCGCGGAAATGCAGGACCAGTTGCTGGAGCTGCAAAAGACCCTGCACAAGACCATCGTTTTCATCACCCACGACCTCGACGAGGCCGTGCGCATCGGCAACCGCATTGCGATCCTCAAGGACGGCAAGCTGATTCAGGTCGGCACGCCGCGAGAGATCCTGCACTCGCCGGCGGATGAGTATGTCGATCGGTTCGTGCAGCGCAGAGCGGCGGAGGTTTGAGGTTTTGTGGGTGACAGGGCTGGCCTCTTCGCGAGCAGGCTCGCTCCCACAATGGGGCCTCCTTTGTTCACAGATTTGTGTCCAAAGGCAAATCCCTGTGGGAGCGAGCCTGCTCGCGAAAGCGTCGGCAAAGCAGCATAAATATTTAAGTTGTACAGATGAGGTCGAGGATGTCCCAGGCTGAAAAAATCATCATCACCGGCGCCCCCCTGCGCTGGCAGGACGTAGTCGCCGTCGCCCGCTTCGGCGCTACGCTCGAGCTGTCGGCCCAGGTCTGGGCGCGGATCGACAATGCCCAGGCCATCGTCCAGCGCATCGTCGAAAGCGGCGAGCGTGCCTATGGCGTCAACACCGGCCTGGGCGCCTTGTGCAATGTCTCGCTCCAGGACGAACAGCTCAGCCAATTGTCGCGCAACACCCTGCTCAGTCACGCCTGTGGCGTCGGCCCGGCACTCGCCGACGAGCAGACCCGGGCGATTCTCTGCGCCGCCATCCACAACTACAGCCAAGGCAAGTCCGGTATCCATCGCCGGGCGGTCGAGGCATTACTGGCGTTGCTCAACCGCGGCATTACGCCACAAGTGCCGTCCCAGGGCTCAGTGGGTTACTTGACCCACATGGCCCACATCGGTATCGCGCTGTTGGGCGTTGGGCAAGTCAGCTATCGCGGGCAGATCGTCCCGGCGCAACAGGCCTTGGCCGCAGAAGGCCTGCAGCCGGTGCAGTTGGGAGCGAAGGACGGTTTGTGCCTGGTCAACGGCACGCCGTGCATGACCGGGCTCAGTTGCCTGGCCCTGGCCGATGCCACGCGGCTGGTGCAATGGGCCGACGTGATCGGTGCCATGAGCTTCGAGGCCCAGCGCGGGCAGATTGCCGCGTTCGATGCCGAGATCATCGCCCTCAAGCCACACCCGGGCATGCAACAGGTTGGTGCGAATCTGCGCGCGTTGCTCGATGGCAGCGAAGTCATTGCTTCGAGCCTGGGTATCCGCACCCAGGATGCCTTGAGCATCCGCTCGATTCCCCAGGTTCACGGCGCCGCTCGCGATCAGTTGGAGCATGCTCGGCAACAGATCGAAACCGAGCTCAACGCTGTCACCGATAACCCAATGCTGCTGGGTACGCCGGAGAGTTTCCGGGTCATGTCCCAGGCCAATCCACACGGCCAGTCGGTGGCGTTGGCGGCGGACCTGCTGGCGATTGCCATGGCCGAGATCGGTTCGATCGCCGAGCGTCGCCTCGACCGCCTGATCAATCCTCACGTCAGCGGCTTGCCGGCATTTTTGGTCGCCAACCCGGGCGTGAACTCGGGAATGATGATCGTGCAATACGTTGCCGCGTCGCTGTGCGCGGAGAACAAGCAACTGGCGCAACCGGCGGTGCTGGACAATTTCGTCACCTCCGGGTTGCAGGAAGACCATTTGAGCATGGGCACCAACGCGGCCTTGAAGCTGCACCGGGCGCTGGAAAACTGCACGCAGATCCTCGCCATCGAGTACCTGCTGGCGGCCCAGGCCTTCGAGTTTCTCAAGGCGCAGCGCTTCGGCGCCGGCACCGACATCGCCTGGAAACTGCTGCGCGAGCGCGTTCCGGCCTACGACCAGGACCGCTGGCTGGCGCCGGACATCGCCAGTGCCGCCGGGCTGCTCAGCGACCCGCACCTCCTGAAAAACGTATTACCGAATTTGAATTGATCAAAAAAGCGCCAGCGTGCCAAGGCACCTATAGCCCCTAGGCATCGCCCAAAAAGCGAAGGTGACGGATAACGGAGCATTCCGGAGCGACTGGCGAATGAAAAAACAAAACTCTCAAAAGGAGCAATAAATGACTGCCTTAAACCTGATTCCCGGCCAATTGAGCCTGGCTCAATTGCGCGACATCTACCAGCAACCGGTCACCCTGAGCCTTGATGCCAGTGCGTCGGCGCAGATCGAAGCCAGCGTTGCGTGCGTGGAACAGATTCTTGCCGAGAACCGCACCGCCTATGGCATCAACACCGGTTTCGGCCTGCTGGCCTCGACTCGCATCGCAAGCGAGGACCTGGAAAACCTGCAGCGTTCCCTGGTGCTGTCCCATGCCGCCGGTGTGGGCGAGCCGATCAGCGATGCGCTGGTGCGGTTGGTCATGGTGCTCAAGGTCAACAGCCTGAGCCGAGGTTTCTCGGGCATTCGTCGGCAGGTGATCGATGCGCTGATCGCGCTGATCAACGCCGAGGTTTATCCACACATTCCGTTGAAAGGTTCGGTGGGCGCATCCGGTGACCTGGCACCGCTGGCGCACATGTCCCTGGTGCTGCTGGGCGAAGGTAAGGCCCGCTACAAGGGCGAATGGCTGCCGGCCGTCGACGCCTTGAAAGTTGCTGGCCTCGCGCCGCTGACCCTGGCCGCGAAGGAAGGCTTGGCGCTGCTCAACGGCACCCAGGTGTCCACCGCGTTTGCCTTGCGCGGCCTTTTCGAAGGCGAAGACCTGTTCGCTGGCGCCCTGGCCCTGGGTAGCCTCACTGTCGAAGCGGTGCTCGGTTCGCGCTCGCCATTCGATGCGCGCATCCATGCGGCTCGCGGCCAGAAAGGCCAGATCGATGCAGCCGCGGCCTACCGCGACCTGTTGGGCGAGCGCAGCGAAGTTTCCGATTCGCACCAGAACTGTGACAAGGTCCAGGACCCGTACTCCCTGCGTTGCCAACCGCAAGTGATGGGCGCCTGCCTGACCCAGTTCCGCCAGGCCGCCGAGGTGCTGGTGATCGAGGCCAACGCCGTGTCGGATAACCCGCTGGTGTTCGCTGCCGAGGGCGATGTGATTTCCGGTGGCAACTTCCACGCCGAACCGGTGGCGATGGCGGCGGACAACATGGCCCTGGCGATTGCCGAAATTGGCTCCCTGAGCGAGCGACGCATTTCGCTGATGATGGACAAGCACATGTCGCAGCTGCCGCCGTTCCTGGTGGCCAATGGCGGTGTGAACTCCGGGTTCATGATTGCCCAGGTGACAGCGGCGGCGCTGGCGAGTGAAAACAAAGCGCTGTCCCATCCTCATTCGGTGGATAGCCTGCCGACCTCGGCCAACCAGGAAGACCACGTCTCCATGGCCCCGGCCGCTGGCAAGCGCCTGTGGGAAATGGCCGAGAACACCCGCGGGATCCTGGCGGTGGAATGGCTGGCGGCGTGCCAAGGGCTGGACCTGCGCGGCGGTTTGAAGACCTCCGCCAAGCTGGAACAGGCCCGGGGTCTGTTGCGTGCAGAAGTGCCGTTCTATGAGAAGGACCGATTCTTTGCCCCGGATATCAATGCAGCGAGTGAATTGTTGGCGAGTCGCTGCCTGAACGAGCTGGTCACGGCGCAGTTGTTGCCGAGTCTATAAGGGCCTCATCGCGAGCAAGCTCGCTCCCACAGGGGTAGGGGTTGAACATTCATTTGGGTACACCCTGACCCTTGTGAGAGCGAGCCTGCTTGCGATTCGATTTTGAACGCGACGAGGAAACCGGGATGAAAACCCTCTGGCAAAACTGCCACGCCGCCACCATGGCCCAGGGCGTCTACTCGATCATCGAAGACGCCGCCATCGTCACCCAGGGCGAGCACATTCAATGGATCGGGCCCCGTGCCGAACTGCCGATGGGCGACTATCCGGCGGTCAACGACCTCAAGGGCGCCTGGGTCACGCCGGGGCTGATCGACTGCCACACCCACACGGTGTTTGGCGGCAACCGCAGCGGTGAGTTCGAACAGCGCCTGCAAGGCGTTAGCTACGCCGAAATAGCGGCGGCCGGCGGTGGCATCGCCAGCACCGTGCGCGCCACCCGCGCCGCCAGTGAGGACGAGCTGTTCGCCAGCGCCGCCAGACGCCTGAAGAGCCTGATGCGCGATGGCGTGACCACGGTGGAAATCAAGTCCGGCTACGGCCTGGACCTGGCCAGCGAGCGCAAGATCCTGCGCGTCATCCGCCGCCTCGGTGCCGAGCTTCCGGTCAGTGTGCGCAGCACGTGCCTGGCGGCCCATGCCTTGCCGCCGGAATACAAGGATCGCGCCGATGACTACATCGAGCACATCTGCGCTGAAATGCTGCCCGCGTTGGCGGCTGAAGGGCTGGTGGACGCCGTTGACGCTTTTTGTGAGTACCTGGCCTTTTCCCCGGCGCAGGTCGAGCGGGTGTTTATCACCGCGCAGCAATTGGGCCTGCCGGTGAAGCTGCACGCTGAACAATTGTCGTCGCTCAATGGCTCCAGCCTGGCGGCGCGCTACCAGGCGCTGTCGGCCGATCACCTGGAGTTCATGACCGAGGACGACGCCAAGGCCATGGCCGCGTCCGGCACCGTGGCGGTGTTGTTGCCAGGGGCGTTTTATTTCTTGCGTGAAACCCAGCTGCCGCCCATGGATGCCCTGCGCAAGCACGGCGTGAAAATCGCCGTGGCCAGCGACCTCAACCCCGGCACCTCGCCGGCATTGTCGTTGCGCTTGATGTTGAACATGGCGTGCACCTGTTTGCGTATTACCCCGGAAGAAGCCCTGGCTGGGGCGACGCTCCACGCGGCTCAAGCCTTGGGCATGGCCGGGACCCATGGTTCGCTGGAAGCGGGCAAGGTAGCGGACTTTGTCGCCTGGGACATCGATCGCCCCGCTGACCTGTCCTATTGGCTCGGTGGCGAGCTGGAAAAACGCGTCGTGCGTCACGGCGTGGAAATCGATTGAGGAGAACGGTTGTGGAGAAGGTCCTGAATTTCAAGCAAGGGCGCGTGCCGCTGTTGATCAGCATGCCTCATGCCGGCCTGCGCCTGACCCCGGCGGTACAGGCCGGATTGATCCCGCAAGCCCAAAGCCTGCCGGACACCGATTGGCACATTCCGCGGCTCTATGAGTTTGCCGATGAGCTTGGCGCCAGCACCCTGGCCGCCGAATACTCACGGTTCGTCGTTGACCTGAACCGGCCCTCCGATGACAAACCGATGTACGTCGGTGCCACCACCGGCTTGTACCCGGCGACGCTGTTCGATGGCGTGCCGTTGTTTCGTGAAGGTCTGGAGCCATCCGCCGAAGAGCGGGCGACGTACCTGCAACAGGTCTGGATGCCCTATCACCAAGCGCTGCAGCAAGAACTGGCGCGGCTCAAGGCCGAGTTCGGCTATGCCTTGCTGTTCGATGCCCACTCGATCCGCTCGGTGATCCCGCACCTGTTCGACGGCAAGCTGCCGGATTTCAACCTGGGCACCTTCAACGGCGCCAGTTGCAGTCCGACGCTGGCGAGCGAACTCGAAGGCATTTGCGCCCGCCATGATCAGTTCACCCACGTGCTGAACGGGCGTTTCAAGGGCGGGCACATCACCCGCCATTACGGCAACCCGGCCCAGGACATCCATGCGGTGCAACTGGAGCTATGCCAGAGCACCTACATGGAAGAGTTCGAACCGTTCAACTATCGGCCCGACCTGGCGGCGCCGACCCAGGTGGTGCTCAGGGAATTGCTCGAAGGTTTCCTGGCGTGGGGGCGGCAGGCCTACAAGAAATAAAGACCTACCCAATACCTGTGGCGAGGGGATTTATCCCCGCTGGGTCGCGAAGCGGCCCCAAAGATAGATGATCCACACGGATTCAGAATTTTGGGACTGCTACGCAGTCCAGCGGGGATAAATCCCCTCGCCACAGGTTTATGGGCGCTGACTCCCTGGAATGGGGACTGTCGCCACCGTGCAAAACCAAGTCGCCACAGTTCACCTTCGCCCCCTCGACGCTGCGTAATGTTCCAGGCACGGTGCATCTAGACGCCGACCTACAACAATCCACTGCCGCACGAGACCCACGCGATGAAAAGACTGTCCAAACGCTGTCTATCGTTCCTCTGCGGTACCGTTCTACTAAGCTCCGGCGCGATGGCCGCCGAGCCTGCGTCTTGCCAGGCCGTACGCATGGGCGTGGTCAACTGGACCGACGTCATTGCCACCAGTGGCATGGCGGACGTACTGCTCACCGGCCTTGGCTACGAAAGCAAGCAGACCAGCGCCGTGCAACAGATCATCTTCGCCGGCATCCGCGACAAGCGACTCGATATCTTCCTGGGCTATTGGAAACCGGCGATGGACAAGAACATCGCCCCGTTCCTGGCGGCCAACCAAGTGAAGGTCCTGGACAAACCTAGCCTGGCCGACGCCCAGGCCACGCTCGCCGTGCCCGATTACGTGGCGGCGGCAGGGCTCAAGAGCTTTGCCGATATCGCCCGGTTCAAGGATGAGCTCGGCGGCAAGATCTACGGCATCGAGCCGGGCAGTGGCGCCAACACCACCATCAAGACCATGATCGAGACCAATCACTTTGGCCTCAAGGATTTCAAACTGATCGAATCCGGCGAGGCGGGGATGTTGGCGGCGGTGCAACGGGCGGTGAATCGCAAGGAGTTCGTGGTCTTCGTTGGCTGGACCCCGCACCCGATGAACATCAACATGAACATCGCCTACCTGACGGGCAGCGAAGACGTGTATGGCCCGAACGAAGGTGCCGCGACTGTCTCCACCGTGACCGCGCCGGACTACGCCCAGCGTTGCCCCAACGTCCAGCGGCTGCTGGAAAACCTGACGTTTACCGCTGCCCAGGAAAGTCAGCTGATGGTGCCGATCATGGAGCGCAAGACTCCCCAGGACGTCGCAAGGCAATGGCTGCGCGAGCACCCCGAGGATCTGCAGCGTTGGCTGGCCGGCGTGACCAGCTTCGACGGCACGGATGGAATTGCAGCGGTGCAGGCGAGTCTCAAGAACTGATGCAAGCTCCTGGACATTGAGAACCCCGTGGCCTACCCACTTTCCCCGGCAATGACTGCCTTCATCGACAAGACCCTGAGGTTCACGAGCCCGGACGACAGCCTCGCCGGCTCGCGCGAGGCCTACAGCCAGATGTGTCGGGCGTTCACCCCGTCGCGCCCGTCAACGCTTGCGGTCGAGGACCTGCAATTGGCTGGCGTGGCCATCCGCGCCTATCACGCGCGCGTCGCGCCACCATTGGCCGGCTGGCCGTGCATCCTTTACCTGCACGGTGGTGGTTGGGTGGTAGGGGACCTGGATTCCCATGACTTTATTTGCATGGAGCTGGCTGAAAGCCTTGGCGTGCTGGTCGTGGCGGTGGACTACCGGCTCGCCCCGGAGCATCCCTATCCGGCCGGTTTCGAAGACTGCCTCGCGGTGTGGCATCACTTGGCAGACGTCCCATTCGCCATTGATCCACGACGCAAAGCGCTGGCTGGCGACAGCGCCGGAGGCAATCTCGCCGCCGCGTTGTGCCTGGCCCTGCGTGATGCAGGCCAGCCTCAGCCGCGAACCCAAGTGCTGATTTACCCGGCGCTAGGCGGCCCCGCGCATTTGCCGTCGCGCCAGGAGTGTTTCGACGCACCTCTCTTGAGCAGCAGCGACCTGCAACGCTACGACGCCATGTACCTGCACGGTGCCGCCCCCACGCTCTACGCCGCCCCGTTGCTTGCCGACGATCTGAGCGGTTTGGCGCCTGCCTTTGTCGCCGTCGCGCAATGGGACCCCCTGCGTGATGACGGCGTTCTTTATCACGAGCGATTGAATGTCGCAGGGGGCGTGTCGGTCCTGTATCGGGGGGAAGGGCTGGTCCACGGTTGCCTGCGCGCACGTGGCCTGGTGCCAGAGGTCGATCAGATGTATCGCACACTGCTGGCATACCTGGCTGACACGCTTTGACTGTGCGGGGGCATGCTCATTGAGGTGATTCGGGTTTATGATGCCGGACGGCAGACTAAATAGAAGTCCCCACAGGGATGACTCGACCCCTTACGGAGCGCGCAATGCAGACTTTGTACCCGCAGATCAAACCCCATGCCCGGCACGATCTGGCTGTCGATGACACCCACACGCTCTACGTCGATGAAAGCGGCTCGCCAGAAGGCCTGCCGGTGGTGTTCATTCATGGTGGCCCGGGGGCCGGTTGCGATGCGCAAAGCCGCCGCTACTTCGATCCGAACTTGTATCGCATCGTCACGTTCGACCAGCGCGGTTGTGGTCGTTCCACGCCTCACGCCAGCCTGGAAAACAACACCACCTGGGATCTGGTCGAGGACCTGGAGCGCATCCGCAAACACCTGGGCATCGAGAAGTGGGTGCTGTTCGGCGGCTCCTGGGGGGCAACGTTGGCCCTGGCCTACGCCCAGACCCATCCGGAGCGGGTGCATGGCTTGATCTTGCGTGGGATCTTTCTCTGCCGTCCCCAGGAAATCGAGTGGTTCTACCAGGCCGGCGCCAGCCGCCTGTTTCCGGATTACTGGCAGGACTACATCGCGCCGATCCCACTGGATGAGCGCGACGACCTGCTCAGCGCCTTTCACAAGCGCCTGACCGGTAACGACCAGATCGCCCAGATGCACGCGGCCAAGGCCTGGTCGACGTGGGAGGGCCGTACCGCGACCCTGCGCCCGAACCCGCTGGTGGTCGACCGCTTCTCCGAGCCACAGCGCGCGCTGTCGATTGCCCGGATCGAATGCCACTACTTCACCAACAATGCATTTCTTGAACCCAACCAGTTGATCCGCGACATGGGCAAGATCGCCCATTTGCCCGGCGTCATCGTGCATGGCCGCTACGATGTGATCTGCCCACTGGACAACGCCTGGGAGCTGCACCAGAACTGGCCCAACAGCGAGTTGCAGGTGATTCGCGACGCCGGCCATGCAGCCTCGGAGCCAGGGATCACCGATGCGCTGGTACGCGCGGCCGCGCAAATGGCCCGACGCCTGCTTGATCTGCCGCCCGAAGAAGCATGAAAGGGTTGCTGCAACGGGTTCGCGGCGCCCGGGTAGAAGTCGCGGGGGAAATTGTCGGTGCGGTGGACCATGGTTTGCTGGTGCTGGTGGCTGTCGAGCCCGGGGATACCCCTGCCCACGCCGACAAACTCCTGCATAAGCTGCTTAACTACCGGGTGTTCAGCGACGGCGACGGGAAGATGAACCTGTCCCTGGTGGATGTGCAGGGCGGTTTGCTGTTGGTGTCGCAATTCACCCTGGCGGCGGACACCAGGAGCGGCTTGCGCCCGAGTTTTTCGACCGCCGCGCCTCCCGCTCTCGGTGAAGAGTTGTTCGACTATTTGCTCAGCCAGGCGAAACAGGTGCATGGCACCGTGGCATCAGGTAGATTCGGCGCCGACATGCAAGTGCATCTGGTCAATGATGGCCCGGTAACCTTTCTGTTACAGGCCTGAAAGCGTTTGAAACATCTTTTCGGTCCGGTTTCGAGGCAAAACAGGATGTTTTCTCGATAAATACTTTGCTAGCCCTGATGCGTTGTCACGCGGCCTACTAGATAATCGCGCGCTACGGGGGACCAGCGTTCGCTGGTCCATTTGACTTAGGTAGAGACTTGTCCGGAACCGTTTGGGGAATCATTTTGCCCCGTCGGAGTCGGAACAATGCTCGCCAACTTGGCAAGAGTGGTCCGCAGGAACGGTTTTTCAGCGCCGTTACCGTGTAGATACTTTATCTGGCCGTTGGTTTTTTGATCAGTTTTCGGCGAGGGTTGCTCGTGATTGTTAGTCCCTGTAATGCACCAAAAATGACTGCCAAACGGTTTAGAAACGCTCTGGTAGCGGGCTCGGCCCTGTTGTGCCTGTTTGGCGCCGGCCAACTGTGGGCATTCAGCCTGGATGATGTATCGGCGAAGGCACAAGAACTGGCCGGGCAGAAGTTCGAAGCCCCGCGCAGCAATTTGCCGAATGAATTCCGCGAAATGAAGTTCGCCGATTATCAGAAAATTCGTTTCCGCACTGAAAAAGCTGAATGGGCCGACCAGAAGACGCCGTTCCGGCTGTCGTTCTATCACCAGGGCATGCACTTCGACACGCCGGTGAAAATCAATGAGATCACCGCGACCACCGTCGATGAGATCAAATATGACCCGGCGCGCTTCGATTTCGGTGACGTCAAGTTCGATCCCAAGGCGACCGAACAGCTGGGCTACGCGGGATTCCGTGTGCTGTACCCGATCAACAAGGCCGACAAGCAAGACGAGATCATGACCATGCTGGGCGCGAGCTACTTCCGCGTCATCGGCAAAGGCCAGGTTTACGGCTTGTCCGCGCGTGGCATGGCCATCGACACCGCACTGCCGTCGGGTGAAGAGTTCCCACGCTTTCGCGAATTCTGGATCCAGCGCCCGAAACCGACCGACAAGCATCTGGTGATCTTCGCCTTGCTGGATTCGCCACGGGCTACCGGCGCCTATCGCCTGACGCTGCGTCCAGGCACCGACACCGTGGTCGACGTGAAATCGCGCGTATTCCTGCGTGATCGCGTCAACAAGCTGGGCATCGCCCCGTTGACCAGCATGTTCCTGTTCGGCGCCAACCAGCCGTCCAAAGTGCTGAACTACCGTCGCGAGCTCCACGACTCCAGCGGCCTGTCCATTCATGCCGGCAACGGCGAGTGGATCTGGCGAGCCTTGAACAACCCGAAACACCTGGCCGTGAGCAGCTTCTCGGTGGAAAACCCGCGTGGTTTCGGCTTGCTGCAACGTGGCCGTGACTTCAGCCACTACGAGGACCTGGACGACCGTTACGACAAGCGTCCAAGCGCCTGGATCGAGCCGAAAGGCGATTGGGGCAAGGGCACCGTGAACCTGGTCGAGATCCCGACTGCCGATGAAACCAACGACAACATCGTTGCGTTCTGGAGCCCGGAAAAGCTGCCTGAGCCAGGCCAGCCTCTGGACTTCGCCTATCGCCTGCACTGGACCCTCGATGAAGCCAGCCTGCACTCGCCAGACAGCGCCTGGGTCAAGCAGACCCTGCGTTCCACCGGCGACGTCAAACAGTCCAACCTGATCCGCCAGCCGGATGGCAGCGTGGCCTACCTGGTCGATTTTGAAGGCCCGTCCCTGCAAGCGCTGCCGGAAAACGCAGAAGTGCGTAGCCAGGTGAGCGTCGGCGACAACGCCGAGATCGTTGAAAACAGCGTGCGCTACAACCCGGAAACCAAGGGCTGGCGCTTGACGCTGCGCCTGAAGATCAAGGACCCGAGCAAGGCCACCGAAATGCGTGCCGCCCTGGTCCGGCCGCTTGTGCCGGTCGAACTGCCGGCCGCCTCGCATTCCGTGACCACCTTGGCCAAGGCCGACAAGGTTGCCAAGCAGCAGAGCGAGAAAGAAAAAACCAACGAGCAAGCCAACGAGCAAAAAGAAGCCAAGGCCGTCAAGGCGTCCACCGCCGCCGCCGAGCCGACCCCAACCCCGCAGGAACCGGAACAGACTGAGCAAGTCCTGACCGAGACCTGGAGCTATCAGTTGCCTGCCGATGAGTAATACTCCCGTACAACCAGAATCTCTTCGCGAGTATCTGGCCCATTTGCCGATGACCGACGAGCAGCGCGCCGAGCTGGCGGGCTGCAAGTCCTTCAGCGAACTGCATGAACGCCTGGCTTCGCCGACATTCGATGCACCCACCGAGGCGGCCCAAGCCTCGGTAGGCCGTCGCCTGACGCTGAGCACCGCCGAGGAACTCGAGGACGCCGAAATGCTGGCGCTCGATTCCAGTGGTCGGGTGTGCTTGAAAGCAACGCCGCCGATTCGCCGGACCAAGGTCGTGCCGGAGCCATGGCGTACCAATATCCTGGTGCGTGCATGGCGCCGCCTGACCGGTCGCACCAACCCGCCGAAGCCGCCCAAGGACGAGCGCGTTTTGCCGCACGCTCGCTGGCGCACCGTGGGGTCGATCCGTCGTTATATCCTGCTGATACTGATGCTCGGCCAGACCATCGTCGCCGGTTGGTACATGAAAGGCATCATGCCGTACCAGGGCTGGTCGCTGGTGGACCTGGACGAAGTGCTGCACCAGCCGTTGTTGCAAACGGCCACGCAAGTGCTGCCGTATGCGCTGCAAACCAGCATCCTGATCATGTTCGGGATCTTGTTCTGCTGGGTGTCGGCCGGTTTCTGGACCGCGCTGATGGGCTTTCTCGAACTACTCACCGGTCATGACAAGTACCGTATCTCCGGTGCCAGCGCCGGCAACGAGCCGATTCCGAAAGACGCTCGCACCGCGCTGGTGATGCCGATCTGTAACGAGGATGTGCCACGGGTATTCGCCGGGCTGCGCGCCACCTTCGAATCCGTCGCGGCCACCGGTGACCTGGATCGCTTCGACTTCTTCGTGCTCAGCGACAGTAACGAGACCGATATCTGCGTCGCCGAACAGCAAGCCTGGCTGGATGTCTGCCGGGAAGCCGGCGGCTTCGGCAAGATCTTCTATCGCCGTCGCCGTCGCCGCGTGAAGCGCAAGAGCGGCAACCTCGACGACTTCTGCCGTCGTTGGGGCAGTGACTACAAGTACATGGTCGTGCTCGATGCGGACTCCGTGATGAGCGGCGAATGCCTGACCAGCCTGGTGCGTCTGATGGAAGCCACGCCGGACGCCGGCATCATCCAGACCGCGCCAAAAGCCTCGGGCATGGACACGCTGTATGCACGCATGCAGCAGTTCGCCACCCGCGTCTATGGTCCACTGTTCACCGCCGGCCTGCACTTCTGGCAGTTGGGTGAGTCGCACTATTGGGGCCACAACGCGATCATCCGCATGAAACCGTTCATCGACCACTGCGCCCTGGCGCCGTTGCCGGGTAAAGGGGCATTCTCGGGTGCGATCCTTTCCCACGACTTCGTTGAAGCGGCGCTGATGCGCCGCGCCGGTTGGGGCGTGTGGATTGCCTATGACTTGCCAGGCAGCTACGAGGAGTTGCCGCCGAACCTGCTGGACGAACTCAAGCGTGACCGTCGCTGGTGCCACGGCAACCTGATGAACTTCCGGCTGTTCCTGGTCAAGGGCATGCACCCGGTGCACCGCGCGGTATTCCTGACGGGCGTGATGTCCTACCTGTCGGCGCCGCTGTGGTTCTTCTTCCTGGTGCTGTCCACCGCGCTATTGGCCGTGAACACGCTGATGGAGCCGCAATACTTCCTGGAGCCGCGCCAGCTGTATCCGCTCTGGCCGCAATGGCACCCGGAGAAGGCCATCGCCCTGTTCTCGACCACCATCGTGCTGCTGTTCCTGCCCAAGCTCTTGAGTATCGTGCTGATCTGGGCAAAAGGCGCGAAAGAGTTCGGTGGCAAGTTCAAGGTCACGATGTCGATGCTGCTGGAGATGCTGTTCTCCATGTTGCTGGCGCCGGTGCGCATGATCTTTCATACCCGCTTCGTCCTTGCCGCTTTCCTGGGCTGGGCCGCGACCTGGAACTCGCCCAAGCGCGACGACGACTCCACGCCATGGAGCGAAGCCATCAAGCGCCACGGCCCGCAGACCTTACTGGGCTTCTTCTGGGCACTGCTGGTGATCTGGCTGAACCCAAGCTTCCTGTGGTGGCTCGTGCCGATCGTCGGCTCGCTGATGCTGTCGATCCCGGTCTCGGTGATTTCCAGTCGCGTGGGCCTGGGCTTGAAGTCCCGTGATGAAAGCCTGTTCCTGATCCCCGAGGAATACGCACCGCCTCAGGAGCTGCTGTCGACTGACCAGTACACCCACGAAAACCGTTGGCACGCGCTGAACGACGGCTTCATCCGGGCGGTGGTCGATCCGCAACAGAATGCCTTGGCGTGTGCATTGGCGACTTCCCGTCACGGCCAGGCCGAACCGATTGAATGGCTACGGGTCGAACGCGTCCGTCACGCACTGAAGGCTGGCCCGGCCGGTCTCAGCAATGCCGAGCGACTGGCGCTGCTGAGCGACCCGGTGGCCTTGTCCCGCCTGCATGAGCAGGTCTGGAACGAGGCGCATCCCGAGTGGCTGGCGGCATGGCGTGAGTCGGTCAAGGCCGATCCGCATGCACCGTTGCTGCCGCTTCAGCCGGTTAGCGTACAGCCTCAGTTGGCCTGATAAACAAAAAGCCCCGCTTCTGAAAGGAAGCGGGGCTTTTTGTTGGGCGCAAACTCAGTTTTTCCAGCAGCCCGCCCCCACAATTGCCTTGCTGTGTACATGACTGCTGCGGCATTGAAGATCAAATGTGGGAGCGAGCCTGCTCGCGATGAGGCCGGCATATTCAACATCTCCACTGGCCGTGACCCCGCCATCGCGAGCAGGCTCGCTCCCACAATGGATTTGCGGTGTACGTGAGAGCTGCGGCGCTGAAGATCAAATGTGGGAGCGAGCCTGCTCGCGATGAGGCCGGCATATTCAACATCTCCACTGGCCGTGACCCCGCCATCGCGAGCAGGCTCGCTCCCACAATGGATTTGCGGTGTACGTGAGAGCTGCGGCGCTGAAGATCAAATGTGGGAGCGAGCCTGCTCGCGATGAGGCCGGCATATTCAACATCTCCACTGGCCGTGACACCGCTATCGCGAGCAGGCTCGCTCCCACAGTGGATTTGCGGTGTACGTGAGAGCTGCGGCGCTGAAGATCAAATGTGGGAGCGAGCCTGCTCGCGATGGGGCCGGCACGTTCGACATCTTCACTGGCCGTGACACCGCTATCGCGAGCAGGCTCGCTCCCACAATGGGTTTGCGGTGTACGTGAGAGCTGCGGCGCTGAAGATCAAATGTGGGAGCGAGCCCGCTCGCGATGAGGCCGGCATATTCAACATCTCCACTGGCCGTGACCCCGCCATCGCGAGCAGGCTCGCTCCCACAATGGATTTGCGGTGTACGTGAGAGCTGCGGTGCTGAAGATCAAATGTGGGAGCGAGCCCGCTCGCGATGGGGCCGGCACGTTCGACATCTTCACTGGCCGTGACACCGCTATCGCGAGCAGGCTCGCTCCCACAGTGGGTTTGCGGTGTAGGTGAGAGCTGCGGCGCTGAAAATCAAATGTGGGAGCGAGCTTGCTCGCGATGAGGCCGGCACATTCGATTTCTTCTTTCGCGAGCAAGCCCTCTAGTCCAAGTTAAACCCTGAACCGCCCCACCAACGTTTGCAAGTGAACCCCCAGCCGCGCCAGTTCAGCGCTCGAAGCTGCGGTTTCCTCGCTGGACGACGCTGTCTGCTCCGACACATCACGCACATTCAGCACGCTGCGGTTGATCTCCTCAGCGACGGCGCTTTGCTGTTCGGCAGCCGCGGCGATCTGTTGGTTCATCGACTGGATCGCCGACACCGTGCGCGTGATGTTCTCCAGTGAGCCCCCGGCGCGGCGGGTCAGTTCGACGCTGCTGTCGGTCAGGCTGCGGCTGTTGTCCATGATGGTCGCGACCTGTTCGGTACCGTTTTGCAAACCGACGATCAGCTCTTCGATTTCTTCGGTGGATTTCTGGGTGCGTTGGGCCAGGCTGCGAACCTCGTCAGCCACCACGGCGAAGCCTCGCCCGGCTTCACCAGCACGGGCTGCCTCGATGGCTGCGTTGAGGGCCAGCAGGTTGGTTTGCTGGGCCACGGACTTGATCACGTCCAGGACGCTGCCGATCTTGTCGCTTTCACGCTTCAGATCGCCCATGGCAGCGGTGGAGTTGCCCACCTCTTTAGCCAGGCGCTCGATCTGAGCGATGGCTTCGCCAACCACCTTGTCGCCTTCACGGGCCTGTTGGTCGGCTGCGACGGCGGCTTCGGAAGCTTCCTCGGCGTTGCGGGCCACTTCCTGCACCGTGGCGGTCATCTCATGCATGGCCGTGGCAACCTGATCGGTTTCCACTTTTTGACTGTTGACCCCGGCGCTTGTCTGCTCGGTCACGGCGGAGAGTTGGTCAGCGGCGCTGGCAATCTGGGTGACGCCTTCACCGATGCCACCGATCAGCTGCCGCAAGCCCACGGTCATGCGTTGCATGGCCCGTTGCAGTTGGCCGAGTTCGTCGCGGCGGTCAGACGTGAGGTTGTGGGTGAGGTCGCCTGCGGCGACGCGTTCCGCCACCTTCAGCGTCTCATCCAGCGGGCCGACAATCTGGCGGGTAATGACCAGGGCAGCGACCACGCCAAACAACAGGGCCAGGGCGGCGGCTGCGATCAGGACGGTCTTGGCTTGAGCGGTGTCGTGGTCGCGCACGGCGGTCTGGGACACGGTGAGTTTCTGGCTGGAATCGATCAATACCTGGCCTTGCTCGATCATGCGCTGCAGCGCAGCGCCGTTGTCGAGCTGGGAATCACGAAACTGGCTGACCGCCGCTCGATAGACATTCATCGAGTCGCTGGCCTGCTGAAGTTTGTCGGCGTGCTCCTCGGGCAACTGGGCTGGCAAGCGTGCCAGCAGTTTCAGGACATCGGTGATTGCGTCGATGGCCGGTTGCTGGGCCTCGCTTTTGCCGCTGTAGGTGTAGCCGCGAACCTGATAGCGCGCCTGTTGGATCGCCTTGCTCAGGGTCACTATGTTGTTGAACTGGGCAATATCGCCGCCTTGCAGCAGCGATTTTTCTACCTCGGCGACGCGGGCCACGGTGTTGTCGGCGCTGGCGCCCAGTTTGCTGCGGGCATCTTCGCGGCTGACGGTGGCGCTGGTCATCAGCTCGAAAGCACTTCTGTATTCGGCGACGGCGGCCAATTGCTGGTCGACCAGCGCAACGTCCGCCGGCCGTTCAATCAACTCGCGAGCAGTCTTCAGCCCGGCTTCGAGTTTGCCGAGCAGGTCGTTGACCTGTTGCGGCCCTTTCTCGCCTCGGGTGTTGTTGTAGTCGGTGCTGGCCAGGTTCAGGTCCTTGCTCAAGTCATTGAGACTGGCAATGAACCCCAGCTTGTCGCCCCGGCTGATGACATTGCCCAGGCCGGACCAACCGGTGAATGCAATCATCAAGGTGAGGAACAGCACGAGGCCGAAGCCCGCGCCGAGTTTGCGATTGACGCTTACATTTCCCAGACCCTGGGCAAGCCACCGGAACATGCTGATACTCCCTTGGAGCGTTTATATTGGTTTTATGGGGACTGTATCGGCGGCTTTGGTGGGTTCTGTAGGCGTTTGCCGAGATTTCGTGGCGAGGTGTCTGTCAGCGTGTTGCAGGGTCAGAACAACCGCGCCAGCAGGGCAGTGACGGCGGTCTCGACCCGCAGGATCCGGTCGCCCAGCTGCACCGGCTGCAGGCCGGCCTTGCCCAGCAGGTCGATCTCGTAAGGAATCCAGCCACCTTCCGGGCCGATTGCCAGGGTCACCGGTTCCGTCAGTGCCCGGGGGCAAGGCGGATGATTGCCGGGGTGGCCGACCAACCCGAGGGTGCCATCGACGATGGCCGGCAGGCGATCCTCGACGAAGGGCTTGAAGCGCTTTTCGATGACGATCTCAGGCAGCACGCTGTCCCGGGCCTGCTCGAGGCCCAGGATCAATTGCTCGCGAATGGCTTCGGGCTCCAGGAATGGCGTCTGCCAGAAGCTTTTCTCCACGCGGTAACTGTTGACCAGTACCACACGCGGCACGCCCATGGTCGCCACGGTCTGGAACACTCGCCTGAGCATCTTCGGCCGCGGCAATGCCAGTACCAGCGTCAGCGGCAATTTGGCTGGCGGTGGCTGGTCGAGGGTCACTTGCAGTTCGGCCTCGCGAGGGTCCAGGCGCAGCACCTGGGCGGAGCCCATCAAGCCGTCGATGCGGCCGACCCGCAGGCTGTCGCCGACAATACAGCGATGGACTTCCTGCATATGGGTCAACCGACGGTCGCTCAGGACGACGCGGTCAGGCCCGATGAAATCGGCCTCTTCGAGCAGCAGCAGGTTCACGCTTGGGTCGCTGGCGGCTGGTCGTTGTGATCATCGACGGGCTGGTCCTCAGGCTCTTCCCGGCGCTTGCGCACCAGGCCGCCGAACAGGATGCCGATTTCAAACAGCAGCCACATCGGTACCGCCAGCAAGGTCTGGGAGAAGATGTCCGGTGGTGTGAGGATCATGCCGACCACAAAGCAGCCGATGATCACGTACGGGCGGATCTTCTTCAGGTAGGCGACATCGACCACGCCGATCCACACCAGCAGCACCACCGCCACGGGGATCTCGAACGCCACGCCGAAGGCGAAGAACAGCGTCATGACGAAATCCAGGTAGCTGGTGATGTCGGTCATCATTTCCACGCCCGCCGGGGTGGCGGCGGCGAAGAATTTGAAGATCAGCGGAAACACGAAGAAGTAGGCGAAGGCCATGCCCGTGTAGAACAGCAGGATGCTCGACACCAGCAGCGGCACGGCGATGCGTTTTTCGTGCTTGTACAGGCCCGGTGCGATGAAGCCCCAGATCTGATGCAGGATCACCGGGATCGCCAGGAACAGCGAGACCATCATCGTCAACTTCAGCGGCGTCAGGAACGGCGACGACACGTCGGTGGCGATCATCGTCGCACCCACCGGCAGGTACTCGCGCAGCGGCGTGGAGACGAAGGTGTAGATCTGCTGGGTGAAGGCAAACAGCCCGGCGAAGATAACGAAAACCGCCGCGACGCAACGCAGCAGGCGGGTGCGCAACTCGGTGAGGTGCGATACCAGCGGCATTGGCTGGTCGTTTTCAGGAATATCGCTCATGGGGCTCGCGGCGGCAAAGTGGGATCGTTGGGAGTCGGTGTCGTCGCAGGCGCCGGATCGACCGGTTTAACCGGTTCAGCCACCGCTGGCGAGGCTTCGACAGCCGGTGCCTGGGGTGCGGTCGTCGGCTCGGCCACAGGCTGGACCGGCGTCGGCTCCTGTTGGGTCGGCGTGAAGATTTTTCGCGCTTCCTGTTCCAGCGACAGGATGTGTTCGTTGTGCAGTTGCCGACGGATGTCGTCGGCACCGATTTCACGTTCAACTTCCTGTTTGATCGCATTGAAGCTGCGCTTCAGGCGGCCGATCCACAGGCCGGCGGTACGCGCAGCGCCCGGCAGGCGCTCGGGACCCAGCACCAGCAGGGCAACGAGGCCGACGAGCAGCAGTTCAGTGAAGCTGATCCCAAACATTAGTCAGTGCTCACGAGTCTTTGCGGGTTGGCTCTTCGACTTTCTGGGCCTGCACGTCGATGGTGTTCGGTGCATTCACAGGCTGTGTGGCCTGCGGGTGGACCGGTTGGGCCGGTGGCACGGGTTGAGCCTGGTTGGTCGTGGTGTCGGCCGGTTTCTCGTCATCGTTCATGGCCTTGCGAAAACCCTTGATCGACTCACCGACATCGGTGCCGAGGTTCTTTAATTTCTTGGTGCCGAACACCAGCACCACGACCACCAGAATGACGACCCAGTGTTTCCAATCAAAAATACCCATGTGGTTATTCCTCTCAAGAATTGATCAGGCGGATGGGCGCGAGGCTTTCTCGACGTGCCCGGACAGACCGAAGCGACGGTCCAGTTCATCCAGTACAGCCTGGGGATGCTGCCCCAGCTGGGCCAGCATCACCAGGCTGTGAAACCAAAGGTCGGCGGTCTCGTAGATCACGTCGCTGCAGTCTCCGCTGACGGCGGCGTCCTTGGCGGCGATGATGGTCTCGACCGATTCTTCGCCGACCTTTTCCAGAATCTTGTTCAAGCCCTTGTGGTACAGGCTGGCGACATAGGAGCTGTCGGCCGCTGCGCCCTTGCGCTCTTCCAGCACCTGGGCCAGGCGGGTCAGGGTGTCACTCATGGGTATGTCCTGAATAGATGGCATGCGGGTCCTTGAGCACCGGGTCGACGGTTTTCCAGTCGCCGTTCTCGAAGACTCGATAGAAGCAGCTTTGACGGCCGGTATGGCAGGCAATTTCTCCGACCTGCTCGACCATCAGGATGATGACGTCACCGTCGCAATCCAGGCGCATCTCATGCAGGTGCTGCACATGCCCGGACTCTTCGCCCTTGCGCCACAGCTTGCCACGGGAACGTGACCAATAGATGGCGCGATTCTCGGCAGCGGTCAGCGCCAGTGCCTCGTGGTTCATCCAGGCCATCATCAACACGCGCCCGGTCTTGTGATCCTGGGCGATGGCCGGCACCAGGCCGTCGGCGTCCCATTTGATCTCGTCCTGCCAGTTTTTCATCTTCGGTCCTGACGGCAGCTTCAAGCTTCCAGCTGCAAGTAAAAGCGATTCTGTGTAGGGGTTGAGTGATAGGTCCAACCGTTTGAGCTCGCGGCTTGCAGCTTATCGCTTGCAGCTGTTTCGTGCTATCGGCGAACGACCAGATACAAACCAACGGCCACCATGACGCCGGCGGGCCAATGGCCCAGTTGGCTCAACGGCCCACCGGCCGCCAGCACCGCGCCGCCACCCAGGTGGGCCGCGCCGAGCAAACGCAGGAACCAGTCGTCCCGACGGCGTTTCCATGGTGGAGCGGGGTCGTTGGCGTGGGGTTGGGACATGCGTTCGAGCAGGTCGCGGGTCATGTTGGCCAGGTGCGGGAGCTGTTCGAATTGGCTCTGGACGTTGCCCAGCAAGGCTTTCGGGCTCATCCGCTCGCGCATCCAGCGTTCGAGGAAGGGCTGGGCGGTGTTCCAAAGGTCCAGGTCCGGGTACAGCTGGCGGCCGAGGCCTTCGATGTTCAACAGCGTTTTTTGCAGCAGTACCAGCTGCGGCTGAACTTCCATGTTGAAGCGTCGCGCGGTCTGGAACAGGCGCATCAGGACCTGGCCGAAGGAAATATCCTTTAATGGTTTTTCAAAGATCGGCTCGCACACAGTGCGTATCGCCGCTTCGAATTCGTTGAGCTTGGTTTCGGCGGGCACCCAGCCCGAGTCGATGTGCAACTGCGCGACGCGGCGATAATCGCGCTTGAAGAAGGCGAACAGGTTGCGGGCCAGGTAGTCCTGGTCCTCGGGGGTGAGGCTGCCGACGATGCCGCAGTCGATCGCAATGTACTGCGGGCTCCACGGCTGCACCGTACTGACGAAAATGTTGCCTGGGTGCATGTCGGCGTGGAAGAAACTGTCGCGAAACACCTGGGTGAAGAAAATTTCCACACCGCGCTCGGCAAGCAGTTTCATGTCGGTGCGCTGGTCGGCCAGGGTCGCCAGGTCGGTGACCTGGATGCCGTAGATGCGCTCCATCACCAAGACTTTCGGCCGGCACCAGTCCCAATAGACTTGCGGCACATAGAGCAGCGGCGAGCCTTCGAAGTTGCGACGCAGTTGGCTTGCGTTGGCGGCCTCGCGCAGCAGGTCGAGTTCGTCGTAGATGGTCTTTTCGTAATCCTGGACGACGTCCACCGGGTGCAGCAGGCGCGCGTCGGCAGACAACCGCTCGGCGGCGCGGGCAAGAATGAACAGCCACGCCAGGTCCTGGGCGATGATCGGCTTCAGGCCGGGACGAATCACCTTGACCACCACTTCTTCACCCGTCTTGAGCTGGGCGGCGTGGACCTGGGCGACCGACGCCGAGGCCAGGGGCTCGACATCGAAGCGACTGAAGACCTCGCTGATCTTCTTGCCCAATTGCCCTTCGATCAGCGCCACCGATAACTTCGAGTCGAACGGCGGCACGCGGTCTTGCAACAGCATCAGCTCATCGGCGATGTCTTCGGGCAACAGGTCGCGACGGGTCGAGAGGATCTGCCCGAACTTGATGAAGATTGGCCCCAGGTCCTGCAAGGCCAGGCGCAAGCGTGCGCCGCGAGTCAGGTCCAGGGTACGCCGGGGGAACCAGCGCCATGGCAACACAAAGCGCAGCGCCAGGAGGAACCAGGGCAGCGGCAAGGCGAACAGCAGGTCATCGAGGCGGTAGCGGATCACGACGCGCTGGATGCGCAACAGACGGCGGACGGCAAGCAGCTTCATGCGTTATCGCTTGGATTCAAGGGATCGGGAAAGGCGCTCGAAACGCGCCTCGAGACGTTCCAGGTCAAGCTTGACCTGGTCCAGTTCATCAAAACGGGCCTGGGCCTCGCGTTGGCCCACGAGGGTACGCGATTCTTCGGCCAGGTATTCACTCAGATTCTGTCCCAGGCTGGCAAAGCCCTGGCGGTACCAGCGGCTGCGGCTGCGCAGGTGACCGCTGAGCAATTGGGTCGCCACCGGACCGATCCAGCGGGACACTTCGTATTCCCAGTCCAGCTCCAGGTCCTGAAGGATCGCCGCCAGCTCCAGCAGCACACCGCTGTCGCCGTCGAGCTCGACGTCCGGGCCGTGCAGCACGGCGGTCTTGTTCTTGCTCAGCGCTAGCTCCAGCAGGCTCGATGCCGGGGCTCGCAGCGTGCAATCGGCTTCGGCTTCCCAATGGGCGGCGAGCATCAGGCCTTCATCGCTGGGCAGGATAAACAGTTGCAATGCCGGGTTGCGGCAGTCGACAGCGATCACCTTGCCACTCAAGCGCGCCAGGCGCACCGGCGCCGTACTGTCCAGGCGCAGGACTCGGTTGATCCCGAGTTCCACGCTGGCGAGCAGGCCGGTGAGCAACATCAGGGCTTGATACCGCGGTGTAGGGCGACGATGCCTGAAGTCATGTTGTGATAGGTCACCCGGTCGAAACCGGCCTCGACCATCATCGACTTCAGTGTTTCCTGGTCCGGATGCATGCGGATCGATTCGGCCAGGTAGCGATAGCTTTCCGCATCGTTGGTGATCAGCTTGCCCATCAGCGGCATGAAGGCGAACGAATAGGCGTCATAGGCCTTGGACATCAGCGCATTGGTCGGCTTGGAGAATTCCAGCACCAGCAACCGGCCACCAGGCTTGAGCACGCGCAACATCGAGCGCAGGGCGTCTTCCTTGTGGGTCACGTTGCGCAGGCCGAAGGCGATCGTCACGCAGTCGAAGTGGTTATCCGGGAAAGGCAGCTTTTCGGCATCGGCCTGGACGAACTCGACGTTGCCGGCCACACCCAGGTCCAGCAGGCGGTCGCGGCCGACCTTGAGCATGGACTCGTTGATGTCGGCGAGCACCACGTGGCCGGTCGGGCCGACGATGTGGGAGAACTTCCTGGTCAGGTCGCCCGTGCCACCGGCGATATCCAGCACGCGGTTGCCGCTGCGCACGCCCGACAGCTCGATCGCGAAACGCTTCCAGAGACGATGCATGCCGCCCGAAAGCAAGTCGTTCATCAAGTCATACTTGGCCGCCACCGAGTGGAAAACCTCAGCGACTTTTTCCGCCTTCTGGCTTTCCGGCACGTTCTTGAAGCCGAAGTGAGTGGTGGGTTCGGCATCGCTGCCTTTGCGCTGATCAGTCATATCGCTGTCACCAAAAAAGAATGCGGGACATTCTAATCCCGGTGGAGGGCTTTGTCTTGGCAAGGCTGCAGGTAAGATGAACCATCGCCCGGACGTTTTGACGCAGGCAGGGTCTGAACGTTCAGGCAAGTCTCGATCAAGCAGGAGTTATCAGATGGCCCGTATAACGGTTGAACGTGAACATGGCTTGGGCAAGGAAGCGGCCCGTGAAAAGGCTGAGAAGTTGGCGCAGAAACTGTCCGACAGCTATGGCCTGGAGCCCACGTGGGAAGGCGACACGCTGAAGCTCAAGCGCTCCGGGGTCAAGGGCGAAGTGCATGTAGGCGAGGATTCGATTCGCGTCGATGTGGAGTTGGGCATGTTGATGTCGGCCATGAGCGGCACGATCAAGGGGGAAATCGAAAAGGCGCTGGATAAGGCGTTGGCTTGATTGATTGGAAACGCGCAAAACTTAAGTTGAGCAAAATCTCCTGTGGGAGCGAGCCTGCTCGCGAAAGCGGTGTGCCATTCAATACTGATGTCGCTGATACCCTGCATTCGCGAGCAGGCTCGCTCCCACATTGGAAATCAGATGTCTCGGGATTTGTGTCGGTTGTTAGGGTGCCGTTTCTAATTATTGCCACTACTTTGTGCCTGAGCCCGTCCGTGTGCGGGCAGTTCCTCAAACCTTTTTCGAGTGAGGTGCACCATGGCCAAAGTTATCCTGAAGAAAAAAACGGACGTTGAATCTTCCACGCTGAGCGACGTGAAAACGTATGCGCGCAAGATCTGGCTAGCGGGCCTGGGCGCCTATACAAAGGTCGGCCAGGAAGGCAGCGAGTACTTCCAGGAGTTGGTAAAGGCTGGCGAAGTAGTTGAAACCAAAGGCAAAAAGAAGATTGCCGGGAAACTTGAAGCGGCCAATAGCGAACTGATCGAAGCCAAGTCCGAGGTCAATACGTTCAAGGCCAGGGTCGAAGTTCAACTCGACAAAGTCGAGAAAGTATTCGACGCGCGTGTTGCAAGTGCCTTGAATCGTATCGGCATTCCGTCTAAACATGACGTTGAGGCACTCTCTGCTAAGCTCGATGAGCTGACGGCATTGCTCGAACGTGTCGCGCGTAAACATTAAGGAGAACGGGATGGCTGGCAAAAAAATCACCGAAAAAGAAGGCAGCTCGTGGGCCGGGAAGATTGAAAAGTACTCCCGCAAAATCTGGCTTGCTGGTTTAGGCGTGTACTCGAAGATCGACACTGACGGCAGCAAACTCTTCGAGTCCCTGGTAAAGGACGGCGAGAAAGCCGAAAAACTCACCAAGACGGCAGTCGGCAAGCAAGTCGACGCAGCCAAGGACTCTGCCGAGTCCGCCAAGTCGCGCATCAGCGGCGCGAAGGACCGTGCGTTGGGCACATGGGGTGAGCTGGAAGGGGCTTTTGACAAGCGCCTGAACAGCGCGATCTCCCGTCTGGGCGTGCCCAGCCGCAATGAAGTCAAGGAACTGCACAACAAGGTCGACACTCTGACCAGGCAGATCGAAAAACTCACCGGGGCCAAGGTCACACCGGTTGCGACCAAGGCTACGGCAACCAAGACGGCGGCGGTCAAGCCTGCGGCGAAGGCGGCGGCCAAGACACTGGTCAAGGCGGCGGCCAAGCCTGTGGCAAAAGTGGCGGCCAAGCCTGCGGCCAAAACCGCAGCGGCCAAACCAGCTGCGAAGGCAGCGGCCAAGCCGGTAGCAACCAAGGCTGCGGCTAAACCCGCAGCTAAACCGGCGGCCAAAACCGCCGCAGCCAAACCGGCTACCGCCAAACCGGCAGCCAAGCCAGCGGCAAAAGCGGCGGCCAAACCTGCGGCCAAGGCAGCAGCGAAACCCGCAGCGGCCAAGAAGCCGGCCGTGAAGAAACCGGCTGCATCAAAAGCGGCTGCACCGAAGGCGCCAACCGCCGCCGCCAAACCGGCAACAGCTCCGGTGAGCACGGCGAACTCCGCCTCCGCTCCAACCCCGGTGGCCACGCCAACATCTACGCCGACTCCATCTACGCCTCCCACCCAGTCCTGATCTACAGAGCTGAAAAAAACGCCCGGCCTGTAATGGCCGGGTTTTTTTTGCGCCATAGAACCCTACTGTGGGAGCGAGCTTGCTCGCGATGGCGGTGTGCCGGTACACATTGTCGTTGAATGTGCCGCAGCCATCGCGAGCAGGCTCGCTCCCACAATGGGTATGCCACTGCCACTGCCACTGCCACTGCCACTGCCGTTCGTTATTCGTGCTCTTCCAGATACCGCAACGCCATTTGCTCGGTGGCGACCTTGATCGCCAGCGGCAGGTGTGGCGCCACCAGCATCATGACTTGATAGACCACCAGGCGAACGTCGCCTTCGCGATCCAGGATCCGCTGGTAGTCCAGGGAAAACAGCAGGGTCATGGTGACCTGTTCCACCAGTTGCCCCAACGCCTGGGTGTCGCTGACCAACAACCCCTGGGCCTTGAGTTGCGCCAGCAATGAGGCCAGGGTTCGCTTCAGCGCGTTGAGCAACTGGCGAATACCCTTGGCCAGCTTCGGCAGGCGCCCGGCGAGGTTCGACAGGTCCTGGAACAAAAATCGGTACTGAGCGAGGCGTTCAACGATCAGGTGCAGGAACAGCCAATAGTCCTCCGGCGCCAGCTGTGCATCGGCAGGTGGGTCCAACAGTGGCGCCAGCTCGGCCCGGAATCGCTCGAACAATCCGAGTATCAGCGGTTCCTTGCCGTGGAAGTGGTAATACAGGTTGCCGGGGCTGATGCCCATTTCGTTGGCGACTTCCATGGTGGAAACGTTCGGCTCGCCCTTTTCGTTGAATAACTGCAGGGCACATTCAAGGATACGGTCGCGGGTCTTCATCCGGTCTTCTTTATGGTGAGTCGTGCCACGGTCCGCGATGCGGCCGTGGTGAGGCCTTCAGCGCACCCGTACATAGTTTCCGGGCGCGGCTTCCAGAGGCGGATATTTGCTGTTGCCCAGCGCCATGACCGTTTCGCGCTGTTCGCCGGAGCGTTCCTGGATCCAGCCCAGCCACTGGGGCCACCAGCTCCCCTCGACGTGCTTGGCGTCGTAGTACCAAGCCCTGGGGTCGCTGCTCAGCTTCGGGTTCTCGATGTAGTTGGCCTTGGGGTTGCCCGGCGGGTTGAGAATGCTCTGCACGTGACCGCTGTTGGACAGCACGAAACGGCGGTCGCCCCCCAGCAGCAGCGTGGAGCGGTACACCGCGTCCCATGGGGTGATGTGGTCGTTGATGCCCGCCACGCTGAAGCTGTCCACCGTGACTTTTTGCAAATCGATCGGCGTGCCGCACACCTCCAGCGCGCCCGGGCGGGTCAGCGGGTTGTGCTTGAAAAAGTCCAGCAGATCGCCGTGGTACGCCGCCGGAAGCCGAGTGCAGTCGTTGTTCCAGTACAGGATGTCGAACGCCGGCGGCTCCTTGCCCAGCAAGTAGTTATTGACGAAATAACTCCATATCAGGTCGTTGGGGCGCATCCAGGCGAATACGCGGGCCATGTCGCGCCCGTCGAGAATGCCTCGCTGGTAGGAGCGACGCTTGGCGGCTTCGAGAGTCTGTTCGTCGATGAACAACGTTGCCGGGCTTTCCATCTCGCTGTCCAGCAGGCTGACCAGGTACGTCGCACTGGCGACCCGGCGCAGCTGGCGCTTGGCCTGCAAATGGCCTTGCAGGGCGGCGATGGTCATGCCGCCGGCGCAGGCGCCCAACAGGTTGACTTCCCGTGCGCCGGTGATCGCCCGGCAGACGTTCATGGCTTCTTGCGTCGCCTCGACATAGCTGGACAGGCCCCATTCACGATGGCGAACGTCGGGGTTGCGCCAACTGATGATGAAGACCTGCAAGCCGTTTTTCAGGGCGTATTGGACGAGGCTATTTGAGGGGCTGAGGTCGAAGATGTAGAACTTGTTGATCTGCGGCGGCACGATCAGCACTGGCGTGGCGAATTGCTTTTCGCTCATCGGTTTGTACTGGATCAGTTCCAGCAGCTCGTTGCGAAACACCACCGCACCGGGTGTGGTTGCCAGGGTCTTGCCGACTTCGAAAGCCTGGGGCGTGACCTGCCGGGGCAGCCCATCGTTGTGCAGCAGGTCGTCCACCAGGTGGCTGATGCCACGAATCAGGCTGGTGCCGCCGGAGTTGAACAGTTCCTTGATCGCCAGCGGATTGAGCAACGTATTGGAGGGCGACACCGCGTCGTTGAGCAGGGAGAAGGTGAAATGGGCACGGGCGCGATCGTCCTCGCTCATGTCGCTTTCGTCGATCCAGCTCCTGACCTGCTTTTGCCAGCTCAGATAGGCTTGCAGGCTACGACGATAGAATGGATTGAGCTGCCAGGTGGGGTCGGCGAAGCGCTTGTCGTTGGGGTTGGTGGGGTGCAGCGTTTCGCCCAGCAGCACGCGCCCCAGTTGACTGCCCAGCCGCAACGCATGCCGGGCGCTGTGCACCGGATTGCACAAGCCATGAGCGGCGACGTTGCGCAAGGTAGAAAGCAGGTCCCTGCCGCGCAGGCCGGTGACCGCGCTTTGTGCATTGATGAAACTGGCAGGGGCGGGCATGGAACCCTTCGCCGGTTTGTCGCGCATGAGTCAACTCCTTCGTCATCAGGCTAAAAACAAACACACCGAACCAGACAACATAGACGCTGTTTCGGGTAGTTGCGTGATCCGGCGTCCTGCCAGGCGCAATGGGCGGTGTCAGCCGCCACCCAGCGGTGCGGGATGTGGGTGCATGACCGCGCGCTGACGTTCTTCCTCCAGGAATTTCATGATGATCGGTGCCACGGCCTCGGCCCGGGTGATCAGGAACAGATGGCCGTCATCGATGATGTGCAACTGAGAATTGGGAATGCGCCAGGCCAGCATGCGCATGTTGATCAGGGGAATCAGCGGGTCGTCGTCTCCGGCCAGGATCAGGGTTGGCTGGTGGATCTTGTGCAGCCAGTGGATGCTGGTCCAGCCAAGGCCCGCGAAAAGCTGCCAGTAATAACCGAGCTTGCCGGCCGAACGCACCTTGGCCGCGTGACGGGCCGCCAGGCTTGGGTCGCGGCGGAACGAGCCGCCGTAGATCAGTGGAGCGATGCGCATGACATGTGACGGCTGCACGTAGCGCCGGGGGCTGGCCATCATCCACAGCACCTTCGGCTTGCCGGGCACCATGACCGCGCCGGCGGCCGTGGCGGCGAGCACCAGCTTCTTGCAGCGCTCCGGATAGTCGTGGGCGAACTGCTGCGCCAGGGCGCCGCCCCAGGACACGCCGATCACGTTCACCTGCCCGTAGTCCAGGTAATCGAGCATCCGCGCGGTGAGCTTGGCCAGGCCGGGAAAGCGATACGGCCGGCTCGGTGTAGACGAACCGCCGACCCCGGGCACATCGAAGGCGATCACTTCCAGGTCCGGGTCCAGCGCCTCTATGAATGGGAAGACCAGCTCCAGGTTGGCGCCGATGCCGTTGAAAATCAGCAGCGGGGTCAAATGGGGCTTGCCGGGACGTACCGCGGTGCGCAAGGTCTGGCCATCCAGGTCGACGGTACGGAAGATGTACGGTTGCGGCATGCTTCAAGCCCTGGGGTTAAAAAAGCAGAATGGCAGCTTCAAGCTTCAAGCTTCAAGCTTCAAGCTTCAAGTTAAGGCGCTTGTAGCATGAAGCTCACAGCTATCTTTCATGCACGTAAGTGCCCGGCGCCGCCTCACCGGCCACGTAGGTCTTGTTACCCAGCACCAAGGGCGCTTTCTTCAGCTTGCCCGAGCGCTCGGCCTGCCAGGCTTGCCAGTGCAGCCACCAGGAGTCGGTGTGCTTGGTGGAGTTTTCCATCCAGTCCTCGGCCTTGGCCGGCATGTCCTCGCTGGTCATGTAGCGCGACTTGGGGTTGCCCGGCGGGTTGAGGATGCTCTGGATGTGGCCGCTGCTCGACAACACGAAATCAACCTTGCCGCCAAACAGCTGCGCCGACTTGTAGCAGGACTTCCACGGCGTGATGTGGTCGTTGGTGCCGGCCAGGGAAAAGATGTCGGCAGTGACCTGCTTGAGGTCGATCGGCGTGCCGCATACTTCCAGTGCATTGGGGCGGGTCAGCGGGTTGTTCTTGAACATCTCGATGAGGTCGCCATGGAACGCCGCCGGCAGTCGCGTGGTGTCGTTGTTCCAGAAGAGAATGTCGAACACCGGTGGTTCGTTGCCCAGCAGGTAGTTGTTGACCCAGTAATTCCAGATCAGGTCGTTGGGACGCATCCAGGCGAAGACCTTGGCCATGTCGCGGCCTTCCAGTACGCCGGCCTGGTAGGAATGGCGCTTGGCCGCTTCCAGGGTCTGCTCGTCGACGAACAGGGCCACGTCGGTGTCCAGGGTCGTGTCCAGCACACTCACCAGCAGCGTCAGGGCATTGACCTTCTTCTCGCCGAGCGCGGCGTAATGGCCCAGCAGCGCGGTGCAGGTGATGCCGCCCGAGCAGGCGCCCAGCATGTTGACGTCCTTGCTGCCGGTGATGGCCGTGACAACGTCCACCGCTTCCTTGAGCGCTTCGATATAAGTCGACAGGCCCCACTCGCGCTGCGCCTTGGTGGGGTTGCGCCAACTGATGATGAATGTCTGCACGTTGCTGCGCAGGCAGAAGCGCGCCAGGCTCTTATCCGGGCTCAGGTCGAATACATAGAACTTGTTGATTTGCGGCGGGACCACCAGCAGCGGCCGCTCATGCACCTGCTCGGTGATGGGGCGGTACTGGATCAGCTCCAGCACATCGTTGCGAAACACCACGGCGCCTTCCGTCACGCCCAGGCTCTTGCCGACTTCGAAGGCGCCCATGTCGACCTGGCTCGGCATACCGCCGTTGTGTACCAAGTCTTTTGCCAGGTGGGACAAACCGTCGAGCAGGCTCTTGCCGCCGGTTTCGAAGAAGCGCTTGACCGCCGCCGGGTTGGCCGCCGAGTTGGTCGGGGCCATCGCCTCGGTCATCAGGTTGATCACGAAATGCCCGCGGCTGATGTCCTGGGGCGAGAGGCTGCTGTCGTCGATCCAGGCGTGCAGCTCCTTGCGCCACGCCAGGTAGGTTTGCAGGTAGCGTTTGTAGAGCGGGTTCTGGCTCCAGGCCGGATCGGCGAAACGACGGTCGTCGCTGGTGGGCTGCAACACGGACTTGCCGAACAGGACCTTCCTCAGCTCAGCGCCGAAATGGGCCACATGCTTGACGCTGTGAAGGGGTTGTCTGATGGTCTGGGTCAGCACCATCCGGGCAGAGGCCAGCAGGTCCTTCCTGCGCAAGCCGACGACGGGATTCAAGCCCAGGGTGTTTTCCGAGGCTTGGTATTTCAACTCATCGTTGTTCTTGTTGCTCATCTACGACGCTCCATTGTCCTTCAGACGAGTACCGGGGCCGTGCCTTGAAGCCGCAAGGCCAATACCAGGTACGCTGCTCGGGGTGACCATTAATTCCGCATCGAGGGCAATGAGGAAACGTGTGCCAGGAACTCGCCGGTTCCTTTGCAGGGAACTTGCCAGCTCCATTGGTTACCCGAGTTTAATTTTTTTCGCAAGCAGGCCAGTCATTGACGATGCTGCGCGGGCATTCAAGCAGATGAGTCTAGAAAATTCGCCCTAAAGCGCCAGCCCTTGAGCTAGAGCATCAGCTTGACGACGGACTCGTTCGGATCGCGGGTTTTTCCGGCGGCCTTGAGCTCGGCGAGATAATCGTTCCACAGGACTTCCTGGCGCACTGCCAACTGATACAGGTAGTCCCAGGTGAACAATCCGCTGTCATGGCCGTCGTCGAAGGTCAATTTCAGTGCGTACTGGCCGGCCGGTTCAACCTTGGTCAGGCCGACGCCGAGCTTGCCGTATTGCAGGATGGGCTTGCCGTGGCCCTGGACCTCGGCGGAGGGTGAGTGCACCCGCAGGAATTCCGCTGGCAGGTGGTACTCCTCGTCTGGCGCGTACTTGAGCGTCAGGGTCTTGGAGGCTTTGTGCAGGTTGATGGCGGTGGGGAGTTTGGTCATGGCCTATGATCCGTCTCTGAAGGACGCGTTGATCTGCAAAACGACGCGGTTCATGTGGGAGCGAGCTTGCTCGCGATAGCGGTTTGACAGTCAATACAGGGATTGAATGTTGTGCCGCCATCGCGAGCAAGCTCGCTCCCACAGGTCCGGGGAAACCTGTCGGTGGCTTACAGGATATAGCGCGACAGGTCTTCGTTCTGCGCCAACTCACCCAGGTGGCTGTTGACGTACTCGGCGTCGATGCGGATCGGCGCTTCGTTGTGGGCGCTGGCCAGGTCGCCGGCGCTGAACGAGACTTCCTCGAGCAGACGCTCAAGCAGCGTGTGCAGGCGGCGGGCACCGATGTTCTCGGTCTTTTCGTTGACCTGCCAGGCGATCTGCGCCAGGCGCTTGATGCCTTCGGGCGCGAACTCGATGTTCAGGCCTTCGGTCTTGAGCAGCGCGCAGTATTGCTCGGTCAGCGACGCATGGGGCTCGCTCAGGATGCGTTCGAAATCTTCCGGCGACAGCGCCTTGAGTTCGACACGAATCGGCAAGCGGCCCTGCAACTCAGGAACCAGGTCGCTCGGCTTGCTCAGGTGGAACGCGCCGGAAGCGATGAACAGGATGTGGTCGGTCTTGACCATGCCCAGCTTGGTATTGACCGTGCAGCCTTCGATCAGCGGCAGCAGGTCGCGTTGCACGCCTTCGCGGGATACATCGGCGCCGCCGACATTGCCGCGCTTGGCGACCTTGTCGATCTCGTCGATGAACACGATGCCATGCTGCTCGACCGCTTCCAGGGCCTTGGCCTTCAACTCTTCTTCGTTGACCAGGCGGCTGGCCTCTTCATCGCGCACCAGCTTCAGCGCTTCCTTGACCTTGAGCTTGCGGCTTTTCTTCTTGCCCTTGCCCATGTTGGCGAACAGGCTCTGCAGCTGGTTGGTCATCTCTTCCATGCCCGGCGGCGCGGAGATGTCGACACCGGCCATCTCGGCCACTTCGATCTCGATCTCCTTGTCGTCCAGCTGGCCTTCGCGCAGGCGCTTGCGGAACAGTTGGCGGGTGTTGGAATCCTGTGTCGCGGCGGAGTCGGCGTTGAAGCCCATGCGCGCAGGCGGCAGAAGCGCATCGAGGATGCGTTCTTCGGCGGCGTCTTCGGCGCGATGGCGAACCTTGGTGATTTCCTGCTCACGCAGCAGCTTGATAGCGGCATCGGCCAGGTCGCGAATGATCGACTCGACGTCGCGGCCCACGTAGCCCACCTCGGTGAACTTGGTGGCCTCGACCTTGATGAATGGCGCATTGGCGAGCTTGGCCAGGCGACGGGCGATCTCGGTCTTGCCGACACCGGTCGGGCCGATCATCAGGATGTTCTTGGGTGTTACTTCGACGCGCAGTTCTTCAGGCAACTGCATCCGGCGCCAGCGGTTGCGCAGGGCAATGGCGACGGCGCGCTTGGCATCGTCCTGGCCGATGATATGGCGATTGAGTTCGTGGACGATTTCGCGGGGAGTCATGGACATAATAATTGGCGGTCCTCAAGCGGAAGTCTGGGCCTGGATGGGCTCACTCCGCGAGGTCCTGCTCCTCAATGGTCTGGGTGTGGTTGGTGAAGACACAGATGTCGCCGGCAATGCCAAGGGCTGTCTCAACGATTTCCCGGGCCGACAGGTCGGTTTTTTTCAACAGGGCGCTGGCGGCGGCCTGGGCGTAGGCCCCACCGGAACCCATGGCGATCAAGCCGTCTTCAGGCTCAACGACGTCACCGTTGCCGGTGATGATCAGCGAGGCATCCTTGTTGGCGACCGCGAGCATCGCTTCGAGGCGGCTCAGGGAGCGGTCGGTACGCCATTCCTTCGCCAGCTCGACGGCGGCGCGGATCAGGTGGCCCTGGTGTTTTTCAAGCTGGCCTTCAAAACGTTCGAACAGGGTGAAGGCATCGGCGGTGGCCCCGGCGAAACCGGCGATGACCTGGCCGTGGTACAGGCGGCGGACTTTCTTCGCGTTGCCTTTCATCACGGTGTTGCCCAGTGAAACCTGGCCGTCGCCGCCCATGACGACTTTGCCGTGACGGCGGACTGAAACGATGGTGGTCAAGGGAAGAGTCTCCACGCAGCGGGGCGAAAATGCCCGGATGGAACTCATATGGGGGTGGCGTGGGGTTTTTCAACTGCAAGGGTGCGGAGGGGATGAGTGGTCCCTCGCTGTTTTTGGCAGAGGACTTCTTTGTGGCGAGGGAGCTTGCTCCCTCGCCACAAAAGCCCCCCGGTCACAGGGTGCAGCGAAAATCAGCGGCTCTGGCGTTGTTGTAACAACAGGTTGCTGAAGCCGCTGCCGGCCAGTTGTTTCTGGGCCTTGGTCAGCTCTTCCCGATTGCTGAACGGGCCAACCAGTACCCGGTACCAGGTTTCGTCCTTCACCGTGCCGGATTCCACCGAAACCGACTGGCCCAGCAAAATGATCTGTGCCCGGACTTTGTCGGCATCGGCTTCCTTGCGGAACGAGCCGGCTTGTAAGAAGAACTTCGTCACTGGCGCAGCCTTTTGCACGGGCGGCGCGGGTGGCGGCGTGATGCCAGCCAGGGCCGCCTGGGCGCGGGCGGTGTCGATCTTGGCGGCTTCGGCCGGGGTCACCGGTGTGGCCGGCACCTGAGGCACTTGTGGTGTCGGCAGGGTTTTCTCCGGCACGGCATCGGGCGGCACGATGACTTCCGATTCCGGCAGCAGGGTATAGAAGTCGTACTTCGGCTTCACCGGTTGCGTCGGGCTCGGCGGGGTCTTGTTGGCCTCGGCGATCCGCGTGGCTTTCTGCTGCTCTTGCCGCACGCGCTTGACGTCATCGCCCTGGCCCGGCTCCAGCTTCATCAGAAAGACAATGAAAGCGCCGACGGTCAGGCCGATGGCCATCCACAACCAGCCCGGAATCGGCTTTTTGGCCGGGGGCTGGTAACGACTGGCGCCGCGTTTGGGTGCAGGTTTTTTCTTGGCGGCCAACTTACATGCGCTCCAGGGTTTCCAGGCCCAGCAGTTCCAGGCCTTGCTTGAGCGTACGTCCGGTCAGCGCGGCGAGGCGCAAGCGGCTCTGCATTTGTGCCGGGGTGTCGGCGCTGAGGATCGGGCAGTTCTCATAGAAGCTGGAGAACAGGCCAGCGACGTCGTACAGGTAGGCACACAAAGTATGCGGTGTACCTTTGTCGGCGACGTTGTTCAGCACCTCGCCGAACTGGGCCAGCCTGGCCGCGAGCTCCTGCTCGTGGGCGGCCTCGAGGACAATCTGACCCTCCACTTCGTCGAAGCGTTTGCCGAGCTTGCGGAACACCCCCGCCACGCGGGTGTAGGCGTACAACAGGTACGGCGCGGTGTTGCCTTCGAAGTTGAGCATCAGGTCGAAGTTGAAGCTGTAGTCGCTGGTGCGGTGTTTCGACAGGTCGGCGTACTTCACCGCGTCGATGCCGACGACCTTGGCAATGTTGCGCAGTTCGTCTTCGGCCAGGTCCGGGTTCTTGCCCTTGACCAAGGTGTAAGCGCGGTCCTGGGCTTCGGTCAGCAGGTCGATCAATTTTACGGTGCCGCCGTCGCGGGTCTTGAATGGGCGGCCGTCGGCGCCGTTCATGGTGCCGAAGCCCATGTGCTCCATTTCCATCGGGTGGGTCACGAAGCCAGCCAGGCGCGCCACTTCGAACACTTGCTGGAAGTGCAGGGCTTGGCGCTGGTCGACGAAATACAACACCCGATCGGCCTTGAGCACGCCGTTGCGGTAGCGTACGGCCGCCAGGTCGGTGGTGGCATAGAGGTAGCCGCCGTCGGCTTTGACGATGATCACCGGCAGGGGCTCGCCATCGGCGGTCTTGAACTGCTCCAGGAACACGCACTGGGCGCCGTTGCTTTCTACCAGCATGCCCTTGGCGCGAAGGTCGTTGACCACGTTGACCAAGTCATCGTTGTAGGCGCTCTCGCCCATCACGTCGGCCATGGTCAGCTTGACGTTCAGCAGCTCGTAGATTTTCTGGCAGTGGGACAGGGAGATGTCCTTGAACTTGGTCCACAGCGCCAGGCACTCGGCATCGCCGGCCTGCAGCTTGACCACCAGGCCACGGGCGCGGTCGGCGAATTCGGGCGATTCGTCGAAGCGTTGCTTGGCGGCGCGGTAGAAGTTTTCCAGGTCCGACAGCTCGTCGCTGGTGATGGGGTTTTCCTGCAGATAGGCCATCAGCATGCCGAACTGCGTGCCCCAGTCGCCGACGTGGTTCTGGCGGATCACGGTGTCGCCGAGAAACTCCAGCACGCGCGCCACGCCGTCGCCAATGATGGTCGAGCGCAGGTGGCCGACGTGCATTTCCTTGGCGAGGTTAGGGGCCGAGAGGTCGACTACGGTGCGCTGCAATGGCCCGGCCTTGCGTACGCCAAGGCGCGCGTCGGCCAGGGCCGCGTCGAGACGCGAGGCCAGGGCCTGGGTGTTCTGGAAGAAATTGATGAAGCCTGGGCCGGCGATATCGGCCTTGCTGACGTTCTCGTCGGCCGGCAGCGCTGCGATGATCTTTTCCGCCAGGTCGCGAGGCTTCATGCCGGCCGGCTTGGCGAGCATCATCGCGATGTTGCTGGCGAAGTCGCCGTGGGTCTTGTCGCGGGTGTTCTCGACCTGAATCGCCGGCGACAGGCCTTCTGGCAGCACACCTTCAGTGACGAGTTGAGTGATGGCTTGCTGGATGAGCTGGCGAATGGTGTCTTTCATGGTCTTCTCTTTCAACCGCAGGCGCGGCGGCGCTTCGATGCGCTGGTGGAAAAACTGGGCATTATCCGTGGCGCGGGCGAGCTTGCCAACTGTAGCGGGTTGGTTGGGGATGTGTGGTGGTTGTTCGGACGCCTTCGCGAGCCGGCTCGCTCCCACATTGAAATGAGGTTTCTGTGGGAGCGAGCCTGCTCGCGAAGGCGGCGCCTGGGTCAGTACAAATCCACCGGATCCACATCCAGCGACCAGCGCACCGCCCGCCCGCTGGGCATCTGTTCGAGCACCAGCAACCAGGCATTCAACAGCCGATGCAGCGGCGCCCGGGCATTGGCCTGCAATAAAAGCTGGGCACGATAGCGCCCGGCGCGTCGTTCCATCGGCGCTGGCACCGGGCCCAAGAGTTCGATGCCGGTGAGGTTCTGTTCCGCCAGCAGACGCTCCGCCTCGCTGCACGCTTCATCCAGAAAACCTTCAGCCTGCCCCGGTTTGTGAGCCTCGGCCCGCAACAGCGCCAGGTGGGCGAACGGTGGCAGCCCGGCGCCTCGGCGTTCGCTCAACGCCTGCTCGGCGAAGGCAAAATAGCCTTGCTCGGTCAGTTGTATCAGCAGCGGATGATCCGCCAGGTGGGTCTGGATGATCACTTTGCCTGGCTCTTCGGCGCGCCCGGCGCGGCCTGCGACCTGGACGATCAGCTGCGCCATGCGCTCGCTGGCGCGGAAATCGCCGGAAAACAGCCCGCCGTCGGCATCCAGGATCGACACCAGCGTGACACGGGGGAAGTGATGCCCCTTGGCGAGCATCTGCGTGCCCACCAGGATGCAGGGCTGGCCTTTTTGGATGGTGGCGAACAGATTGTTCATCGCATCCTTTCGGGAAGTGCTGTCGCGATCCACGCGTAGCACCGGATAGTCGGGAAACAAAATGCCCAGCCGCTCTTCGGCGCGCTCGGTGCCGGCGCCCACGGGACGCAAGTCGACTTTCCCGCATTGCGGGCAGTTCCTCGGCACACGCTCGGAGTGCCCGCAGTGGTGGCAGCGCAGTTCGCCGTAGCGTTGATGGACGGTCATTCGTGCATCACAGCGCTCGCAACCGGACATCCAGCCGCAATCATGGCACAGCAGGGTCGGGGCGAACCCCCTGCGGTTGAGGAAGACCAGGACCTGTTGCCCGGCTGCCAGGGTCTGGCCGATGGCTTGCTGCATCGGTCCGGAAATGCCGCTGTCCAGTGGACGACTTTTCACATCCAGGCGCAGGAAGCGTGGTTGCTTGGCGCCGCCGGCTCGTTCGTTGAGGCGCAGCAGGCCGTAGCGACCGGTGTAGGCGTTGTGCAGGCTTTCCAGCGAGGGCGTGGCCGAGCCAAGGACGATGGGAATGTTTTCCTGACGGGCGCGCACCAGCGCCAGATCCCGCGCGTGATAGCGCAGGCCTTCCTGCTGTTTATAAGAACCGTCGTGCTCTTCGTCGATGATGATCAGACCGGGATTTTTCATCGGTGTGAACAGCGCCGAGCGGGTGCCGATGATGATATCTGCCTCGCCGTCCCGGGCGGCGAGCCAGGCTTCCAGGCGCTCGCGATCGTTGACCGCCGAGTGCACCAGGGCGATTCGCGCATTGAAGCGTTGTTCGAAGCGCGCCAGGGTTTGTGGGCCGAGGTTGATCTCCGGGATCAGCACCAGGGCTTGTTTGCCGGCTTCGAGGGTCTGGCGGATCAGTTGCAGGTAGACCTCGGTCTTGCCGCTGCCGGTGACGCCCGCCAACAAAAAGGCGTGGTAGCTGTCGAAGCCCGCGCGAATGGCCTCGCAAGCGGCCCGTTGCTCAGCGTTGAGTGGCAGTTCCGGCTGGGCCAGCCAGTGTTCATGGCGTGCGCTCGGAGCATGCCGGCGGACTTCCACCTGGACCAGGTCCTTGGCCAACAACAGGTCGAGGCTGTCCTTACTGAGCATCAACTTGCTCAATAACGGGTGCGCCACGCCATGGGGATGCTGGGCCAGGGTCGCCAGGGCTTCGCGCTGGCGCGGTGCGCGGGCGATACGCGGATCCTCCAGCGAGGCGCCCGGTGCCGCCGACCAGAACCGCTCCTGGCGCGCCTCGGCCGGTTCGCCCTGGCGCAACAGCGCCGGCAGGGCCCAACTCAGGGTGTCACCCAGGCTGTGCTGATAATACTGGGCGGTCCACAGGCATAATTTGAGCAGCGGCGCCGGCAGCGGTGGCGTCGCATCGAGTAGGGCCAGGGCTGGCTTGAGCTTATCGACCGGCACTTCGCTTTGATCGCTGACTTCCACCAGGATGCCGATCATTTCCCGCCGGCCGAACGGCACGCGCAGACGCATGCCCGGTTGCAACTGGGCACGCGGCACTCCAGCCGGGGCGCGGTAATCGAACAGGCGGCGCAGGGGCGATGGCAAGGCGAGGCGCAGGATGGCGTCGGGCACGCGGGGATCTCGGTAAACGGACAAATTCGCAAGTCAATGTGGGAGCGAGCTTGCTCGCGATGGCGGCCTGTCAGTCAACATGCATGTGGCAGATCCACCGCTATCGCGAGCAAGCTTGCTCCCACAGGGGTGTGGTGGGGGCGAGCCTAGCAGACGGTTGGTACAAGGCATAGCTTGCGTGAATGACGATGTCTGGTAGAATCCGCGGCCTAATTACGTGCGGTATTCAACAATAGTGTTGGGTGGCGGCACGCTAGCCTGAGGAAAACACCATGAAAACCGATATCCATCCAGACTACCCAGTTGTTGCAGTCACCTGCAGCTGCGGCAACAAGTTCGAAACCCGTTCGACCTACGGCAAAGCCCTGGCGATCGACGTTTGCAACGAATGCCACCCGTTCTACACCGGTAAGCAAAAGACTCTGGATACCGGCGGTCGCGTTCAGAAGTTCGCCGATCGTTTCGGTGCTTTCGGCAAAGTTACTCCGAAAGCCTGAGGCTAATCATTTTGGAAAGTCTTTCGGGCTATTCCAGACTGATGAAAAAGGCGTCCCTTGCGGGCGCCTTTTTTGTGTCCGCGATTTGGCTTTGTGGTGCTCAGGCGTCCTGCCCTTCGCCGGGTGAGCTGCCCGAAGTGGCCGTTCAGCGGGTCGTGGACGGCGACACCGTGTACCTCGAGGACGGTCGTCGCATCCGCATGATCGGCCTCAACAGCCCGGAGCTGGGCAAGCGCGGGCGTGCTGATGAACCGTTCGCCGTGGCGGCGCACCAGCGACTCGAGGCCTTGGTGGCCGCCAGCGCCGGCCGGGTCAAGGTATTGCCGGGTCGGGACGACCGCGATGATTACGGGCGCACGCTTGCTCATGTCTACGACCGCCAGGGCCGGAACCTGGAAGAACAGTTGATTGCCGAGGGGCTGGGTTTCCTGGTGGCGGTCGCGCCGAACGTTGAGTTGGTGGAGTGTCAGCAGGCGGCGGAGCGCCAGGCGCGGCAAGCAAGGCTCGGGATCTGGAAGAAATCCCCGGTCACGCGAGCCGAGCAAATTAAGGCGCCCGGCTTTGCGTTGGTCAGCGGCCGTGTAGACAGCGTGCAACGCAATCGCGGCGGTATCTGGATCGAACTGCAAGGCGCGGTTGTCCTGCACATCGCTCCCAACCTGCAGCGCAATTTCGATGCGTCGATGTTGAAGCGCCTGCAAGGCCGGACAGTCGAGGCGCGCGGTTGGGTCATCGATCGCTCTCGACGTGGAGCTACCAAGCAGGGGCAGGCGCGATGGATGTTGCCGCTGACCGATCCGGCAATGTTGCAGCCGGTGCTCTGAGAAAATAATTGTAGACATTTCTTTGCTCGATTGTATGCATCAAGCCCTTGTGTTTCGCTGCTCTTGGCCCAAAGTCGTAGGGCAGGGCGCTTGACAGGAGTGACTGGTCAGTCTTGTAGGGACTTTGCGAGGCGCGTATCCTCGGCGGTCCGTCTGTCCAACACAGTAAAAAGCGGAATGCCCACATGTCTGATCTGAAAACTGCCGCTCTCGAATATCACGCTAATCCTCGTCCAGGAAAGCTGAGTGTCGAGCTCACCAAGGCCACCGCTACTGCCCGCGACTTGTCGCTGGCCTACAGCCCCGGCGTAGCCGAACCAGTGCGTGAAATCGCTCGCGACCCTGAGCTGGCCTACAAATACACCGGCAAGGGCAACCTGGTTGCAGTCATTTCCGATGGCACCGCGATTCTCGGCCTGGGTGACCTCGGCCCGCTGGCTTCCAAGCCAGTCATGGAAGGCAAGGGAGTCCTGTTCAAGCGTTTCGCCGGCATCGATGTGTTCGACATCGAAGTCGATTCCGAAAGCCCGCAAGCCTTCATCGACACCGTCAAGCGCATCTCCATCACCTTCGGCGGCATCAACCTGGAAGACATCAAGGCACCTGAGTGCTTCGAGATCGAGCGCGCCCTGATCGAACAGTGCGACATCCCGGTTTTCCATGATGACCAGCACGGTACTGCGATCGTGACCGCAGCCGGCATGATCAACGCCCTGGAAATCGCTGGCAAAACCCTGCCGGAAGCCAAGATCGTCTGCCTGGGCGCGGGCGCTGCGGCCATCTCCTGCATGAAATTGCTGGTGAGCATGGGCGCCAAGATCGAAAACATCTTCATGATCGACCGTACCGGCGTGATCCACTCCGGCCGTGACGACCTGAACCAATACAAGGCCGTGTTCGCCCACGCGACCGACAAGCGCTCCCTGGCGGACGCGCTGGACGGTGCGGACGTGTTCGTCGGCCTGTCGGGCCCGAACCTGCTGACCCCGGAAAACCTGCTGCGCATGGCGCCGAACCCAATCGTGTTTGCCTGCTCGAACCCGGATCCGGAGATCTCCCCAGAGCTGGCTCACGCGACTCGCAGCGACGTGATCATGGCCACCGGCCGTTCGGACTACCCGAACCAGGTCAACAACGTGCTGGGCTTCCCGTTCATCTTCCGTGGTGCCCTGGACGTTCGCGCCAAGCGCATCAACGAAGAAATGAAAGTCGCGGCCGCCAACGCCCTGCGCGAACTGGCCAAGCTGCCGGTGCCTCAGGAAGTGTGCGACGCCTACGGCGGCATCAAGCTGGAATTCGGTCGTGAGTACATCATCCCGAAACCCATGGACGCCCGCCTGATCACCCTGATCTCCGACGCCGTGGCCAAGGCCGCCATCGAGACGGGCGTGGCCACCCTGCCGTACCCGAAGAACTACCCGCTCAAGAGCGTGGATGACGTGTTCAACGGCTAAGCCGTTGTAGTGCTTCAACAAAAAGCCCAGGCTCTATGATGAGTCGGGGCTTTTTTGTGCGTGCCGGTTTTGTATGGCCACCAAAAATCCCTCTGTGGGAGCGAGTTTGCTCGCGATGACGATTTTCAATTATACCGAGGTCTCCCAAGCCCAGCGCTTGAACCCCAATCCAACCCCTGTGGCGAGGGAGCTTGCTCCCGCTCGGCTGCGCAGCAGTCGCAAGCCGGGCAATGCGGTCGGTCTATAAACATGCAGGGCCTGCTGCGCAGGCCAGCGGGAGCAAGCTCCCTCACCACGGGTTTTGGGTTGCCTGGGCCGCCGCCATCGCGAGCAAGCTCGCTCCCACATTGGTTCGGTGTTGGACATTGATTGTGCGACCGCTACAAATCCCCCTGTGGGAGCGAGCTTGCTCGCGATGACGATCTTCAATTCACCCCAGGCCTCTCAGCCCAACGCTCAAGTCTCAATCCAACCCTTTGGCGAGGGAGCTTGCTCCCGCTCGGCTGCGCAGCCGTCGCAAACCGGGCAATGCGGTCGGTCTATAGGCATGCAGGGGCCTGCTGCGCAGGCCAGCGGGAGCAAGCTCCCTCGCCACGGGTTTTGGGTTGCCTGGGCCGCCGCCATCGCGAGCAAGCTCGGCTCCCACAGGGAGGTGGGGTCGGTCAGAACAAATCGATCGGCGCCGCCTCGTCTGCCGGCAACGGGCTGCCCGGCGCTACGCCGTTGCCCAGCTCGTTGACCGACGGCGGGGTGTCTTCGCTCTTGAACAGTTCGAAGTACGCACCCGGCGTACCTGGCGTGGCCGCGCGGCCGCTGACCGGGTCGACTCGCAGACTGAGGATGCCTTCCGGTTCAGGCTGGGTGTGTGGCGGCTTGTCCTTGAGGGCGGCGCCCATGTAGCTCATCCAGATCGGCAGCGCCACGGTGCCACCGAACTCTCGCCGACCCAGGCTTTCGGGCTGGTCGAAACCGGTCCAGACGGTGGTCACGTAATCGGCGTTATAGCCGGAGAACCAGGCGTCCTTGGATTCGTTGGTGGTACCGGTCTTGCCCGCCAGGTCGGTGCGGCCCAAGGCGAGGGCTCGACGGCCGGTGCCGAGCTTGATCACGTCCTGCAGCATGCTGTTGAGAATGTAGGTGGTGCGTCCGTCAACGATGCGTTCGGCGATTGCCGGCGCTTGTGGTACGGCAGGGGCGGTGGTGGCTTCGCCACCTGTTGCGTTCACCGTGAAGGTCTCAGTGGCAGGCGCGGCGACGCCGTTGCTGGCCTCTTCGCCCGTGGGGACCCGTGGCGGGTTGGCAAGGAACAGCGTTTCGCCGTTGCGGCTTTCTATCTTATCGATGATATACGGAGTGATCTTGTACCCGCCGTTGGCAAATGTGCTCCAGCCCGTGGCGATCTCCATCGGCGTCAGCGTCGCGGTGCCCAGGGCCAGGGACAGGTTGCGCGGCAAGTCCTGCTTGTTGAAGCCGAACTTGCTGATGTAGTCGATGGTGCGGTCCACGCCCAGGGCCTGCAGCAGGCGAATCGATACAAGGTTGCGGGACTTGTACAAGGCTTCGCGCAGGCGAATCGGGCCAAGGAAGGTATTGGTGTCGTTCTTGGGGCGCCAGACCTTGTCCAGGTATTCGTCGACAAAGACGATCGGCGCATCGTTCACCAGGCTGGCAGCGGTGTAGCCGTTATCCAGCGCGGCGCTATAGACGAATGGCTTGAAGCTCGAACCCGGCTGGCGCTTGGCCTGCAAGGCACGGTTGTAGTTGCTCTGCTCGAATGCGAAGCCACCCACCAGCGAACGGATCGCGCCGTTTTGCGGGTCCAGGGAAACCAGCGCGCCCTGGGCGGCCGGGATCTGGCTGAACTTGAGGGAATTGTCCGGCTGGCGCTGCACCCGGACGAGGTCGCCGACCTGCGCCACGTCCGATGGCTGGCGAGGATTGGCCCCCATGCTGTTGGTATTGAGGAACGGACGGGCCCATTTCATGGTGTCCCAGGCCACGTGCTCTTCCGAATCGCCATTGCGTGTCAGGACCTTGATGCCGTCCTTGTCCACCTGGGTGACGATCGCCGGTTCCAGGCTGCTGATGGTGCGTTGCTTGGTCAGTTCCTGGGCCCAGGCTTCCTTGGTCTTGCCTGGCAGGCGCGATTCAGGGCCCCGGTAGCCATGGCGCTGGTCATAGGTCATCAAGCCTTCGTGCAGCGCGGTATTGGCCATTTCCTGCAGATCGCTCGGCACCGTGGTGGTGACGCGGAAACCTTCGGTGTAGGCGTCGCTGCCATAGCGACCGACCATCTCGGCACGGGCCATCTCGGCGATGTACGGGGCGTTCACTTCTGGAGTCGGGACGTGGTAGCTGGCGTTCAGCGGCTCATTGACCGCGGCGGTGTAGTCCGCTTCGCTGATCTTGCCGAGCTTGTACATGCGCCCCAGGATCCAGTCGCGACGTTCCTTGCTGCGCGCCGGATTGGCCAGCGGATTGAAGCGCGACGGCGCCTTGGGCAGGCCGGCGATCATCGCCATCTGCGCCAGGCTCACATCGCGGATCGACTTGCCGTAATACACCTGGGCTGCCGCCTCGATGCCGTAGGCGCGGTTGCCCAGGTAAATCTTGTTCACGTACAGCTCGAGGATCTCGTCCTTGGTCAGCTGCCGCTCGATTTGCAGGGCGAGGAGGATCTCGGTGGTCTTGCGCGAGAAGCTGCGCTCGCTGGTCAGGAAGAAATTCTTCGCCACCTGCATGGTGATGGTGCTGCCACCGGACTGGATGTGGCCGCTCTTGATCAGCTGGCTGGCGGCGCGCATCAGGCTGCCGGGATCGACGCCGTAGTGGTTGGCGAAATTGTCGTCTTCAGCACTTAGTAACGCATTGATGAAATTGGGCGGAATGTCGGCGAAACGGATCGGCGTACGGCGCATTTCGCCAAATTCGGCGATCAACTTGTTGTCGCTGCTGTACACCCGCAGGGGAATCTGCAACTGAATACTTCTCAGCGCCTCCACGGACGGCAATCCCGGACTAAGGTAAAGAAACGCACCGCTCAGGCCCAAGAGCAGTCCGCAGAAAACGGCGACGATGGACCATCCGAAAAATTTCAGCAGACGAATCAAGGCTTTTGGATATCCAGGCAAAGAATGAAAAGGCGCCAGGTGCAGGGAAGAACCCGTGCTTGCAACAAAGCGAAAAAAAACGCTGGGCATTATAAGCATTTTTTTTCGTCGGGAACGCCATCCGGACGTTCGTCGGACCGGGGGGATTGAACGCAACGCTTATTAGAGAGTCCGTAACTCACGGATAGTCATAGGGAATTGGTAGTGCTACGACTCTTCAATAAAAAAGCCCATGCGCTTCTGGGAATCGACATCAGCTCGACGTCGGTGAAGCTGCTCGAATTGAGTCGCCAGGGTGATCGTTATCGCGTCGAGTCGTATGCGGTCGAGCCTCTGCCGGCCAATGCCGTGATCGAAAAGAACATTGCCGAGCTCGAAGGCGTGGGGCAGGCGCTGTCGCGGGTGCTCGCCAAGGCCAGGACGCCCTTGCGCAACGTGGCGGTGGCCGTCGCGGGTTCGGCGGTCATCACCAAGACCATCGAGATGGATGCCGGGCTGTCCGATGACGAAATGGAAAACCAGCTCAAGATCGAAGCCGACCAGTACATTCCTTACCCCCTGGATGAGGTGGCGATCGATTTCGAAGTTATTGGCGTTTCGCCCCGCAGCACCGAGCGGGTCGAGGTGCTGCTGGCCGCGTGTCGCAAGGAAAATGTCGAGGTCCGCGAGGCCGCGCTGGCGCTCGCTGGGTTGACGGCCCGCGTGGTCGACGTGGAGGCCTACGCGCTGGAGCGTGCCTTTGGTCTGCTCGCGACCCAGTTGGCGGCGACTCAGGAGCGGTTGACGGTGGCGGTCGTCGACATCGGTGCCACGATGACCACCCTCAGCGTGTTGCACAACGGGCGCATCATCTATACCCGCGAGCAGTTGTTCGGTGGCCGCCAACTGACCGAGGAAATCCAGCGCCGCTACGGCCTGACGCCGGAGCAGGCCGGCCTGGCAAAAAAGCAGGGAGGGTTGCCAGACGACTATCTCGGCGAGGTGCTGCAGCCGTTTCGCGAAGCATTGGTCCAGCAGGTGTCGCGCTCGCTGCAATTTTTCTTTGCCTCCGGCCAGTACAGCGCGGTCGATCACATCCTGTTGGCCGGCGGCACGGCTTCGGTGGCGGGGCTGGATCGGCTGATCGAGCAGCGCCTGGGCACACCCACCCAGGTGGCCAATCCGTTCGCCAACATGGCCCTGAGCAGCAAGGTCAACGCGGGCGCCCTGGCCAGTGACGCGCCGGCGCTGATGATCGCCTGCGGGTTGGCCCTCAGGAGTTTCGACTGATGGCGCGGATCAACCTTCTACCCTGGCGCGAAGAGCTGCGCGAAGAGCGCCGCAAACGCTTTCTGCTGGCATTGGTCGGCGCGCTGGTCGGTGCGGTGGGCCTGACCTTGATCGCGGTGCAATATCTGAACAGTGCCATCGACTATCAAACAGCGCGCAACAGCCACCTGCGCGAGCAGATTGCCGTCCTGGACGAGCGCATCGAGCAGATCAGCGAGTTGAAGGCACGGCGGCAACAATTGCTGGAGCGCATGCGCATCATCCAGGACCTGCAGGGCAATCGGCCGGTCAGCGCGCGGATTTTCGATCAGTTGGCGCGGACCCTGCCCGACGGTGTGTATTTCACTGACGTCAAGATGGAAGAGGGCACCTTGTCCATAACAGGGGCGGCGGAGTCGAACAACCGGGTCTCTGACCTGATGCGCAACCTGGACTCATCGGACTTGTTCGACGCTCCGAGCCTGACGGAAGTGAAGGCCACCACGGCGGGCCAGCTCGACCAGGCGAACATCTTTCAGCTGACGGTTCGCCAGACCCGCCCGGCCGATGCGGAGGACGCCCAATGAAGCCTGGAGAATGGCTGGACGCACTGCGCAAGATCGACCTCAGCGACTTGGACACCAACAATATTGGTTCGTGGCCGGCACCGATCAAATGGCTGGCTGGCATTGTGCTGGTGATACTGGTTCTGGGGCTGGGCTATAACTTCGCCTTGAGTGACCTGCAGACTCAGTTGCAGCAAGTGCAGGAAGAGGAGAACACCCTCAAGGCGCAATTTGCGGGCAAGGCTCACATGGCGGCGAACCTGGAGCGCTACACCGAGCAGATGAAGCAGATGGAGACCTCGTTCGGCGTGTTGTTGCGGCAGTTGCCCAGCGACACCGAAGTGCCAGGCCTGTTGGAAGACATCACCCGCACCGGCCTGGGCAGTGGCCTGGAGTTCGAGGAAATCAAACTACTGCCGGAAGTCACCCAGCCGTTCTACATCGAGCTGCCGATCCAGATCACCGTGACGGGCGGCTACCATGACCTGGCGACATTCGTCAGCGGCGTGGCCGGGTTGCCGCGAATCGTGACTCTGCACGACTTCGAGATCGCCCCGATGGAGCCCGAGGAGGGGACGAAGCTGCGCATGAGCATCCAGGCCAAGACCTACCGGTACAACGAGCAGGAGGCGCAGCCATGATGTCGGCCTGGCGTGTGAGCCTGCTGGCCGGGTTGGTCGCGTTGGCCGGCTGTAACAGCGACGACGGCTTCAGTGACCTGGATGCCTACATGAACGAGGTGCGCCTGCGCCCACCTGGCAAGATCGAGCCAACGCCGACCTTCAAGCCCAACGAAACCTTCACCTACAGCGCCGCGAACCTGCGCAGCCCTTTCTCCAGGCAAGTGCGCATGGACCAGGCGGGTCGGCCGCAGGGCTCGCGCAACGTGCGGCCCGATCCCAACCGGGTCAAGCAGTACCTGGAAGGCTTTAATATCGAGCAGTTCGAGATGGTCGGGACGATCTCCAATGCCAGCGGTTCCTTTGCACTGGTACGAGGCGCGGGCGGCGTACATCGGCTGAAGGTGGGGGACTACCTGGGACGCAATGATGGGCGGGTCGTCGCGATCAGCGCCACGCAGGTCGATGTGGTCGAAATCGTTCCCGATGGCGAGGGCGCCTGGCTGGAGCGGCCGCGGACCATTCCTTTGAAAGAGCACTCATAGTGGAATTCGAACAATGAACAGGATTTTTCCAGCCCTCGGTATTTCGCTATGGATAGCGCTGTTGTCACCGATGGTTCAGGGGGCCAGCCTGAAGACGCTCGATGTCGCGGCGTTGCCGGGGGACCGTGTCGAGCTGAAGCTCAGCTTCGATGGTCCGCCGCCCCCACCTCGGGGCTATACCACCGAACAACCGGCGCGAATCGCGCTGGACCTGCCCGGCGTGACCAATCGATTGGCCAGCAAAAGCCATGACCTGGGCGGCGGCAACGCACGCAGCGCCACCGTGGTCGAGGCGGGGGACCGCACGCGGCTGATCATCGGCCTTACCCAGCTGGCGCCCTATGACACGCGGATCGAGGGCAACAACCTCTTCGTAGTGGTTGGCAAGGGCGCGACCGCCAGGGCCGCGGCGCAGGCACTGCGCCCTGCCGGAGCCGTACCGTCCCTCACCAGGGCCAGCGCTCCGGCAGGCAAGGCCATCCGGGGCGTGGACTTCCAGCGTGGGACCCAAGGGGAAGGCAATGTGGTCATTGACCTGTCCGACCCTTCCATTGCGCCCGATATCCAGGAGCGCGAAGGCAGGGTCATCCTCGACTTCCCCAGGACCCAGTTGCCCGAACCCCTGCGGGTGCGCCTGGACGTCAAGGATTTCGCCACCCCGGTGCAGTTCGTCAATGCCAGCGCGGGTTCCGACCGCGCCACCATCAGCATCGAACCCAGCGGCACCTTCGACTACTCGACCTACCAGACCGACAACAAGCTGACCGTGAGCGTCCGGCCAATGACGGTCGAAGACTTGCAGAAACGCAACAGCGACCGCGCCGCCTACAACGGGGAAAAGCTGTCACTCAACTTCCAGGACATTGAAGTGCGCTCGGTGCTGCAGTTGATCGCCGACTTCACCAACCTTAACCTGGTGGCCAGCGACACCGTGCAAGGCGGTATCACCCTGCGGTTGCAGAACGTGCCGTGGGACCAGGCGCTGGATCTCGTGCTCAAGACCAAGGGGCTCGACAAGCGCAAGGTCGGTAATGTCCTGTTGGTGGCGCCCGCCGACGAGATTGCGGCACGCGAGCGCCAGGAGCTTGAATCCCAGAAGCAGATTGCCGACCTGGCACCGCTGCGGCGTGAGCTGCTGCAGGTCAACTATGCCAAGGCCGCCGACATCGCCAAGTTGTTCCAGTCGGTCACCAGTGCCGAGGCGAAGGCCGACGAGCGGGGCACGATCACGGTCGATGAACGCACCAACAACATCATCGCCTACCAGACCCAGGACCGGCTCGACGAGCTGCGCCGGATCGTCGCGCAACTGGACATACCCGTGCGTCAAGTGATGATCGAGGCGCGAATCGTCGAGGCCAACGTCGATTACGACAAGAGCCTGGGCGTGCGCTGGGGGGGCTCGATACAGAACAAGGGCAACTGGAATTCTTCCGGCGTCACCACGGGAGACTCCACGACCATCGGCACGCCGGGCAGTACCGGCACCAACCAACCGTTCGTCGACCTCGGGGCTTCAGGCAACACCTCAGGGATTGGTATCGCGTTCATCACGGACAACGTGCTGCTGGACCTGGAACTGACCGCCATGGAAAAAACCGGCAACGGCGAAATCGTTTCCCAGCCCAAGGTGGTGACCTCCGACAAGGAGACCGCGAAAATCCTCAAGGGCACGGAAATTCCCTACCAGGAAGCCAGCTCCAGCGGCGCCACCTCGGTGTCGTTCAAGGAAGCATCGTTGTCGCTGGAGGTCACGCCGCAGATCACCCCGGACAACCGCATCATCATGGAAGTCAAGGTCACCAAGGATGAGCCGGATTATCTGAACAAAGTGCAGGATGTCCCGCCGATCAAGAAGAATGAGGTCAACGCCAAGGTGCTGGTCAATGACGGCGAGACCATTGTTATTGGTGGCGTTTTCTCAAATACTCAGAGCAAGGTTGTAGATAAGGTGCCATTTCTTGGCGATGTGCCGTATCTTGGCCGCCTTTTCCGGCGTGATGTGGTCTCGGAGAAAAAATCCGAGCTGCTGGTGTTTCTCACTCCGCGTATCATGAACAACCAGGCGATTGCTGTGAGTCGTTGATTCTGTGCGAAATTTGATTCTTGTTGGGCCGATGGGGGCTGGAAAAAGCACCATCGGTCGTTTGCTGGCCAAAGAGCTGCGCCTGCCATTCAAAGATTCCGACAAGGAAATTGAATTGCGCACGGGTGCTAATATCCCATGGATCTTCGATAAGGAAGGCGAGCCGGGCTTTCGGGACCGCGAGCAGGCGATGATTGCCGAGCTGTGCGATTTTGAAGGCGTGGTGCTGGCCACCGGCGGCGGCGCGGTCATGCGCGAAGCCAATCGTCGGGCGCTGCATGCCGGAGGGCGAGTGGTCTATCTGCATGCTTCCGTCGAACAGCAGGTTGGCCGTACCGCCCGCGATCGCAACCGGCCGCTGCTGCGTACGGCCGACCCGGCCAAGACCTTACGGGACCTGCTGGAAGTGCGTGACCCTCTGTATCGGGAAATCGCCGACCTGGTCATCGAAACCGACGAGCGGCCGCCACGGATGGTGGTACTGGAAATCCTCGATCGCCTGCAACAATTGCCCCCCCGTTAATGCGCGGCGCGAAATGCGCTATCCTCGGCGTCCCGCCTTGGCCCGTCTGGGGCGTGGCGGATGGCCATTAACTGGCGCCACAGCGGGCACCGTGTAATTTCGTCAATGCAGGCAGGACGCCTGATTTCATCTTCACTGTGGGGACACATGCAGACACTTAAGGTCGACCTGGGCGAGCGCAGCTACCCGATTCATATTGGCGAAGGCTTGCTGGACCAGCCCGAATTGCTGGCGCCGCACATCGCCGGGCGGCAAGTCGCGATCATCTCCAACGAAACCGTCGGCCCTTTGTATCTGGAACGCCTGGCACGCAGTCTGTCTGCCTATTCGGTCATTTCCGTCGTGTTGCCCGACGGCGAGGCCTTCAAGAACTGGGAAACCCTGCAACTGATTTTCGACGGCCTGCTGACTGCCCGGCATGACCGACGCACCACCGTGGTTGCCTTGGGTGGCGGTGTGATCGGCGACATGGCCGGTTTTGCGGCGGCTTGCTATCAGCGCGGTGTCGATTTCATCCAGATTCCCACCACGTTGCTGTCCCAGGTCGACTCGTCGGTGGGCGGCAAGACTGGCATCAATCATCCGCTGGGCAAGAACATGGTGGGCGCGTTCTACCAGCCCAACGTGGTGCTGATCGACACGGCAACGCTCAAGACCCTGCCGCCCCGTGAGTTGTCCGCGGGCTTGGCCGAGGTCATCAAGTACGGACTGATCTGCGACGAGCCTTTCCTCGGCTGGCTCGAAGACAACGTCGACCGCCTGCGCGCGCTGGATCAGGCGGCGCTGACTTACGCCATCGAGCGCTCCTGTGCCGCCAAAGCCGCGGTGGTCGGCGCCGATGAACGTGAATCGGGCGTGCGCGCCACGCTGAACCTGGGCCATACCTTCGGCCATGCCATTGAAACCCACATGGGCTATGGCGTCTGGCTGCATGGCGAGGCGGTTGCCGCAGGTACGGTCATGGCCCTGGAAATGTCCATGCGCCTGGGCTGGATCAGCGAGCAGGAGCGTGATCGTGGGATCCGTCTGTTCCAGCGTGCCGGGCTGCCGGTGGTGCCGCCCGAGGAAATGAGCGAGGCGGATTTCCTTGAACACATGGCAATCGACAAGAAAGTGATCGACGGTCGTCTGCGTCTGGTGCTGCTGCGCCGCATGGGCGAAGCGGTGGTGACCGACGATTATCCGAAAGAGGTTCTACAGGCCACGCTGGGAGCGGACTACCGCGCCCTGGCTCAGCTTAAAGGTTAAAAAGATTCCGATGACTAGTTTGCATGCCGACGAGGCTTTCCTCGGCCATTTCCAGTTGAGTCACGACCCTTTCGCCCCACGGGTCCCGGGTTTCAAATTCTTTCCCGCCCAGCGCAAGCCGGTGCTGGGCCAGTTGCATCACCTGGCGCGCTACAGCCAGTTGCTGTTGGTCGTCACCGGCCCCCAGGGCAGCGGCAAGACCTTGCTGCGCCAGGCCCTGGTGGCCAGCACCAACAAACAGTCGGTGCAAAGCGTCGTGATATCGGCCCGTGGCGCCGGCGACGCAGCTGGCGTGCTGCGTCAGGTCGCCCAGGCACTGAATGTCGAGCAGGCGGAAATCGGCGCGATTCTCGGCCAGATCGTGCAACTGGCGTTGACGGGGCAGGAAGTCTATCTGCTGGTGGACGATGCCGAGCAACTCGACGAATCCGCCCTGGAAGCCCTGTTGGCCCTGGCTGCCGGCGCGCCGGAGGGTCGTCCTCATGTGTTCCTGTTTGGCGAGTCGTCGTTGATCGCTGACCTCGAGCAACTGGACCTTGAGGAAGAGCGTTTCCACGTTATCGAGCTGGCGCCCTACACCGAGGAAGAAACCCGTGAATATCTGGCCCAGCGTCTCGAAGGCGCCGGGCGGGGTATCGAACTTTTCACCGCGGATCAGATCTCTGAGATTCACGAAAGCTCCGACGGCTGGCCAGGGAATATCAACCAGGTAGCCCGAGATGCTCTGATCGAAATCATGATCGCCAGCCGCTCAGCGGTGAAGCGTCCAAGTATGGGGTTCAACATGCCGAAGAAACACGTATTGGCGATTTCCGCCGTGGTCGTGGTCGCGGTGGCTGCCGCCTGGCTGATGCCGGGTCGCAGCAAAGCACCGACCACCGGCGCACCTGCCAACGAACAGGCACAGCTGCCTCTCGGTCAGGGCACGCCACAACCCAACGGCGGTGCCCCGGCGGTGGAATTCGCCGGCAATACCCAGCCAATGCCACTGCCGCTGGTCGGCCAGTCGCAGCCGGTCATGCGCGGTCCGTTGGCTGAAGCCGCCGGTGGAATCACCGAGGGTGACGACGGAGCGCCGCCTCCGATCGAAGACACCAGCGACGTGCCACCTACTGTGACCACCACCGCGCCGCCTGCGGGCGTACCGGCCGGCCCTGCGCCGACGCCATCGCCGGCTCCGGCCGCCAAGCCGACCCCTGCGCCTACTCAGGTCGCCACCGCCAAGCCTGCTCCAGCACCTGCGCCAGCGGCCAAACCGGCGGCGCCAGCACCCGCGGCCAAGCCTGCTGCCCCGGCCAAGGCCGCGGGCGGTAGCTGGTACGCCGGCCAGGCTCCGGGCAACTATGTGGTGCAGATCCTCGGCACCAGCTCTGAAACCGCCGCGCAGAACTTCGTCAAGGAGCAAGGCGGCGAGTACCGTTATTTCAAGAAAGTACTCAACGGCAAGCCGCTGTATGTCATCACTTACGGCAGCTTTGCCAACCGTGACGCAGCCGTTTCCGCCATCAAGGCCTTGCCAGCGAAGGTTCAGGCTGGTAAACCTTGGCCTCGCACTGTCGCCAGCGTCCAACAGGAACTGGCAGCAACTCGCTGATGATTCGGCGGCCTTACCCAGGCCGCCTCTCCCGGCAACCTCAAAATTTCCGCAAGGGCGGGCGGCCTTTCAGGCCGCGCGCCTTGTGGTGTCTGCGTCACAGTAGTGTTTGAGTCGTAGCGGTCGAACCCAAAAAAGTTTTGACTAGCACAGCATATAGCTTTAAACCTTTCACAAATGCGACATGGATTTGCGACAGTTCGTCGTCAAATTTGTGGGCCTCTGTGTCGGTGTGTACAATGACCTCCCTTTTGCCCCCGCAAAGCTGGCGTACGTTCGGCGCGGTATGCAACTGGTTGAATTGAAAAGAAATTTGCCTCGTTAAGAGGCAGCCTGGTGAGAAAGTGTCTATGAAAGCAGGTCTGTACCAACCAGATGAATTCAAGGATAACTGCGGTTTCGGCCTGATAGCCCATATGCAGGGCGAGCCCAGTCATACCCTTTTGCAAACGGCCATTGAGGCCCTGACCTGCATGACCCACCGTGGTGGGATCAACGCCGACGGCAAGACCGGTGACGGTTGTGGCTTGCTGATTCAAAAGCCAGACGAGTTCCTGCGTGCCATTGCCCAGGAAACGTTTGGCGTGACCCTGCCCAAGCAGTACGCCGTGGGCATGGTGTTTTTCAATCAGGACCCGGTCAAGGCCCAGGCCGCTCGCGAGAACATGAACCGCGAGATCCTGGCCGCCGGCCTGCAACTCGTCGGCTGGCGCAAAGTGCCGATCGACACCAGCGTCCTCGGCCGCCTGGCCCTCGAGCGCCTGCCGCTGATCGAACAGGTGTTCATTGCCGGTGAAGGCCTGAGCGACCAGGAAATGGCGATCAAGCTGTTCAGCTCCCGTCGTCGTTCGTCCGTGGCCAACGCCGCCGACACCGATCACTACATCTGCAGCTTTTCCCACAAGACCATTATCTATAAAGGCCTGATGATGCCGGCGGACCTCACCGCCTTCTATCCGGACCTGAGCGACGAGCGCCTGAAAACCGCGATCTGCGTGTTTCACCAGCGCTTCTCCACCAACACCCTGCCGAAATGGCCACTGGCCCAGCCATTCCGCTTCCTCGCCCACAACGGCGAGATCAACACCATCACCGGCAACCGTAACTGGGCCCTGGCCCGTCGCACCAAGTTCGCCAACGATTTGATGCCGGACCTCGAAGAGCTTGGCCCGCTGGTCAACCGCGTCGGTTCGGACTCCTCGAGCATGGACAACATGCTGGAGCTGATGGTCACCGGCGGCATCGACCTGTTCCGTGGCGTGCGCATGCTCGTGCCGCCTGCCTGGCAGAACGTCGAGACCATGGACCCGGACCTGCGGGCCTTCTATGAATACAACTCCATGCACATGGAGCCGTGGGACGGCCCGGCCGGTATCGTCATGACCGACGGTCGCTATGCGGTGTGCCTGCTGGACCGTAACGGCCTGCGCCCGGCGCGCTGGGTCACCACGACCAATGGTTTCATCACCCTGGCCTCGGAAATCGGTGTCTGGAACTACCAGCCCGAAGACGTCATCGCCAAAGGCCGCGTAGGCCCTGGGCAGATCTTTGCCGTGGACACCGAGACCGGCCAGATCCTCGACACCGACGCCATCGACAACCGTCTCAAGTCCCGTCATCCATACAAGCAATGGCTGCGCAAGAATGCCCTGCGCATTCAGGCGACCATGGAAGACAACGACCACGGTTCGGCCTTTTATGACGTCGACCAGCTCAAGCAGTACATGAAGATGTACCAGGTGACGTTCGAAGAACGTGACCAGGTGCTTCGTCCGCTGGGCGAGCAGGGCTACGAAGCGGTCGGCTCCATGGGCGACGACACGCCGATGGCGGTACTGTCCCAGCGCGTGCGCACGCCGTACGACTACTTCCGCCAGCAGTTCGCCCAGGTGACCAACCCGCCGATCGACCCGCTGCGCGAAGCGATCGTGATGTCCCTGGAAATCTGCCTGGGCGCCGAGCGCAACATTTTCCAGGAATCGCCAGAGCATGCCTCGCGGGTGATCCTCAGCTCGCCGGTCATTTCGCCGGCCAAGTGGCGCTCGTTGACCAACCTCGAACGCCCTGGCTTCGAGCGTCAGGTCATCGACCTGAACTATGACGAAAGCGTCGGCCTGGAAGCAGCGATCCGCAACATCGCCGACCAGGCTGAAGAAGCCGCGCGCGCCGGCCGTACCCAGATCGTGCTGACTGACCGTCACATCGCCCCGGGCAAGCTGCCGATCCACGCCTCCCTGGCCACTGGCGCGGTGCACCATCGCCTGACCGAGAAAGGCCTGCGCTGCGATTCCAACATTCTGGTGGAAACCGCTACCGCACGTGACCCGCATCACTTTGCGGTGCTGATCGGCTTCGGCGCTTCGGCGGTCTATCCGTTCCTGGCCTACGAAGTGCTGGGCGACCTGATCCGTACCGGTGAAGTGCTGGGCGACCTCTACGAGGTGTTCAAGAACTACCGCAAAGGCATCACCAAGGGCCTGCTCAAGATCCTGTCGAAGATGGGCATCTCGACCATCGCTTCGTACCGTGGCGCGCAATTGTTCGAGGCCATCGGTCTCTCGGAAGAAGTTTGCGAACTGAGCTTCCGTGGCGTACCGAGCCGCATCAAGGGTGCGCGTTTCGTCGATATCGAAGCCGAGCAGAAAGCCCTGGCGGCCGAAGCCTGGAGCCCGCGCAAGCCGATCCAGCAAGGCGGCCTGTTGAAGTTCGTCCACGGTGGCGAATACCACGCCTACAACCCGGACGTGGTCAACACCCTGCAAGCGGCCGTGCAACAAGGCGACTACAGCAAGTTCAAGGAATACACCGCGCTGGTGGACAACCGTCCGGTGTCGATGATCCGCGACCTGCTCAAGGTCAAGACCCTCGACACGCCGCTGGACATCAGTGAAGTGGAACCGCTGGAATCGGTGCTCAAGCGCTTCGATTCGGCCGGTATCTCCCTGGGCGCGTTGTCCCCGGAAGCCCACGAAGCCCTGGCCGAAGCCATGAACCGCCTCGGTGCGCGTTCCAACTCCGGTGAAGGTGGTGAAGACCCGGCGCGCTACGGCACCATCAAGAGTTCGAAAATCAAGCAAGTGGCGACCGGCCGCTTCGGCGTTACGCCGGAATACCTGGTCAACGCCGAAGTGCTGCAGATCAAGGTTGCCCAAGGCGCCAAGCCCGGCGAAGGCGGCCAATTGCCCGGTGGCAAGGTCAACGGCCTGATTGCCAAGCTGCGCTATGCGGTTCCCGGCGTGACCCTGATCTCGCCACCACCGCACCACGACATCTACTCGATCGAAGACTTGTCGCAACTGATCTTCGACCTCAAGCAGGTGAACCCGAAGGCCCTGGTCTCGGTGAAACTGGTGGCGGAAGCGGGCGTAGGCACCATTGCCGCCGGCGTGGCGAAAGCCTATGCCGACCTGATCACCATCTCCGGCTATGACGGCGGCACCGGCGCATCGCCGCTGACTTCCATCAAATACGCTGGCGCGCCGTGGGAACTGGGCCTGGCCGAAACCCACCAGACCCTGCGCGGCAACGATTTGCGCGGCAAGGTCCGGGTGCAGACCGACGGTGGCCTGAAGACCGGCCTGGACGTGATCAAGGCCGCCATCCTCGGCGCCGAGAGCTTCGGCTTCGGCACCGCGCCGATGATCGCCCTGGGCTGCAAATACCTGCGCATCTGCCACCTGAACAACTGCGCCACCGGCGTGGCGACCCAGAACGACAAGCTGCGCAAGGACCACTACATCGGTACCGTCGACATGGTGGTGAATTTCTTCACCTACGTGGCCGAAGAGACCCGCGAGTGGCTGGCAAAGCTGGGCGTACGTTCGCTGGAAGAGCTGATCGGCCGTACCGATCTGCTGGAAGTGATCGAGGGCCAGACCGCCAAGCAGCATCACTTGGACCTGACCCCGTTGCTGGGCAGTGATCTGATTCCGGCGGACAAGCCACAGTTCTGCCATGTCGATCGCAACCCGCCGTTCGACAAGGGTGAGCTGGCCGAGAAGATGGTCGACATGGCCGCTGCGGCGATCAACGACCTGAGCGGTGCCGAATTCGAACTGGACATCTGCAACTGCGACCGTTCCATCGGCGCGCGGATCTCCGGGGAAATCGCTCGCAAACACGGCAACCAGGGCATGGCCCATGCGCCGATCACCTTCCGCTTCACGGGCACGGCCGGGCAAAGCTTTGGCGTCTGGAACGCTGGCGGCCTGAACATGTACCTGGAAGGTGATGCAAACGACTACGTGGGCAAGGGCATGACCGGTGGCAAGCTGGTCATCGTTCCGCCCAAGGGCAGCGTCTACAAGACCCAGGACAGTGCGATCATCGGCAACACCTGCCTGTACGGCGCCACGGGCGGCAAGTTGTTTGCCGCCGGCACCGCAGGCGAGCGTTTCGCCGTGCGTAACTCCGGCGCCCACACCGTGGTGGAAGGCACCGGGGATCACTGCTGCGAGTACATGACCGGTGGTTTCGTCTGCGTATTGGGCAAGACCGGTTACAACTTCGGTTCTGGCATGACCGGCGGTTTCGCCTACGTGCTTGACCAGGACAACACGTTCGTTGACCGGGTCAACCATGAACTGGTGGAAATCCAGCGCATCAGCGGCGAGGCGATGGAGGCCTACCGTAGCCACCTGCAACGCGTGCTGAACGAGTACGTCGAGGAAACCAACAGCGAGTGGGGTCGTGAACTCGCCGAGAACCTCGATGACTACGTGCGTCGTTTCTGGCTGGTCAAGCCGAAGGCGGCCAACCTGAAATCGTTGCTTTCCAGCACCCGTGCCAACCCGCAGTGATATGCGCCTGAAGAGTTTGATGAGGTTTTAACAATGGCTGAACGTCTGAATAACGACTTCCAGTTCATCGATGTCGGGCGCAAGGATCCGAAGAAGAAACTGTTGCGTCAACGCAAGAAAGAGTTCGTGGAAATCTACGAGCCTTTCAAACCCCAGCAGTCGGCCGACCAGGCCCACCGTTGCCTGGGTTGTGGTAACCCGTACTGCGAATGGAAGTGCCCGGTGCACAACTTCATTCCCAACTGGCTGAAGTTGGTGGCTGAGGGCAACATCCTCCAGGCCGCCGAGCTGTCCCACCAGACCAACACCCTGCCGGAAGTCTGCGGCCGGGTGTGCCCGCAGGATCGTCTGTGCGAAGGTGCCTGCACCCTCAACGACGGTTTCGGCGCGGTGACCATTGGTTCGGTGGAGAAGTACATCACCGATACCGCGTTTGCCATGGGCTGGCGCCCGGACATGTCCAAGGTCAAGCCGACCGGCAAGCGCGTGGCGATCATCGGCGCGGGCCCGGCGGGCCTTGGCTGTGCCGACGTGTTGGTACGTGGCGGCGTGACCCCGGTGGTGTTCGACAAAAACCCAGAAATTGGTGGCCTGCTGACCTTCGGCATCCCCGAGTTCAAGCTGGAAAAGACCGTGCTGAGCAATCGTCGCGAAGTCTTCACCGGCATGGGCATCGAGTTCCGCCTGAACACCGAGGTGGGCAAGGACGTGACCATGGAGCAACTGCTCGAAGAGTACGATGCGGTCTTCATGGGCATGGGCACCTACACCTACATGAAGGGCGGTTTTGCCGGTGAGGACCTGCCGGGCGTCTACGACGCGCTGGACTTCCTGATCGCCAACGTCAACCGCAACCTGGGCTTTGAAAAGTCGCCGGAAGATTTCGTCGACATGAAGGGCAAGAAGGTCGTGGTGCTCGGCGGTGGCGACACGGCGATGGACTGCAACCGCACGTCGATTCGCCAGGGCGCCAAGTCGGTGACCTGCGCCTATCGTCGTGACGAAGCGAACATGCCAGGCTCGCGCAAAGAGGTGAAGAACGCCAAGGAAGAAGGCGTGAAGTTCCTCTACAACCGCCAGCCGATCGCCATTGTCGGTGAGGACAAGGTCGAAGGCGTGAAGGTGGTCGAGACCCGTCTCGGTGAGCCGGACGCCCGCGGTCGCCGCAGCCCCGAGCCGATCCCCGGTTCCGAAGAGATCATCCCGGCGGACGCCGTGGTCATCGCCTTCGGCTTCCGCCCGAGCCCGGCGCCATGGTTCGAGCAGTTCAGCATCCAGACCGACAGCCAGGGCCGCGTCGTTGCCCCGGAGCAGGGTCGGTACAAGCACCAGACCAGCAACCCGAAGATCTTCGCCGGCGGCGACATGGTCCGGGGTTCCGACCTGGTGGTGACGGCGATCTTCGAAGGCCGCAATGCGGCGGAAGGGATCCTGGATTACTTGCAGGTCTGAACGCGATCCCGAGTTGAAATGCAGTAACCCTGTGGGAGCGAGCCTGCTCGCGAAAGCGGTCTGTCAGCCAACTTCAATATTGGATAGACCGACCTCTTCGCGAGCAGGCTCGCTCCCACAGTCGTTTTGTGGTGCTGCTGAAGTTGCTTGGCACCGCGACAAATTGCCCCGATAGATAAAAGGCACGGCTCTTGCCGTGCCTTTTACGTCGCGCTCTGAGAAAATGCCCGCACTTTTTTTCCGGATGCCGACATGACTGCCCTGAAGAACGACCGCTTCCTTCGCGCCCTGCTCAAGCAACCCGTAGACGTCACCCCTGTGTGGATGATGCGTCAGGCCGGTCGCTATTTGCCGGAGTACCGCGCCAGCCGCGCCAAGGCCGGTGACTTCATGAGCCTGTGCATGAATCCGCAGTTCGCCTGCGAAGTCACGATGCAGCCGCTGGACCGCTACCCGCAACTGGACGCGGCGATCCTGTTTTCCGACATCCTCACCATCCCCGACGCCATGGGCCAAGGCCTGTACTTTGAAACCGGCGAAGGTCCGCGCTTCAAGAAAGTCGTCAGCACCCTGGCCGACATCGAGGCCCTGCCGATCCCCGATCCGCAGAAGGACCTGGGCTACGTCATGGACGCGGTCAGCACCATCCGCCGTGAACTCAACGGTCGCGTCCCGTTGATCGGCTTTTCGGGCAGCCCTTGGACGCTGGCGACGTACATGGTCGAAGGCGGCTCGTCGAAGGATTTCCGCAAGACCAAGGCGATGCTCTACGACAATCCGCAAGCCATGCATCTGCTGTTGGACAAGCTGGCGCAGTCGGTCACGTCGTACCTCAACGGCCAGATCATGGCCGGTGCCCAGGCGGTGCAGATCTTCGATACGTGGGGCGGCAACCTGTCGGCGGCGGCATACCAGGAGTTCTCCCTGGCCTACATGCGCAAGATCGTCAGCGGCCTGATCCGAGAGCACGAAGGTCGCAAGGTCCCGGTGATCCTGTTCACCAAGAATGGTGGGCTGTGGTTGGAGAGTATCGCCGATGCCGGCGCCGATGCCTTGGGCCTGGACTGGACCTGCGACATCGGCAACGCCCGCCAGCGTGTCGGTCACAAGGTCGCGCTGCAAGGCAACATGGACCCGACCGTGCTGTATGCCAAGCCTGAAGCCATCCGTGCCGAAGTCGGACGCATCCTCGCCAGCTATGGCAAGGGCAGTGGCCACGTGTTCAATCTCGGCCACGGCATCACGCCGGAAGTCGACCCGGAACACGCCGGCGCTTTCCTGCGCGCGGTGCATGAGTTGTCGGGCCAATATCACGACTGATTTCAGCCCTGTCCTACCCGCCTGTCCGGCCCCTACCGGACAGGCTTTTTTATGTCTGGCTGTTTATGTGTTGCTCATTTCCCGGCAGCAGCGGCAGTTTCGCCAGTTTCACCGCCACCAACAATGCAATCACCAGCAACGTCCCGATGAACACGCCGACACCGTTCCAGCCTCCCAGGTGCCACGCCACGCCGCCCGCGGTGCCCGCGACGCTGGAGCCGGCGTAGTAGCTGAACAGATAAAGCGACGACGCCTGCCCCTTCGCCTTGAGGGCGCGACGGCCAATCCAGCTGCTGGCGACCGAGTGCGCCCCGAAGAAACCGAAGGTGAACACCAGCATGCCGATGACCACCAGCCATAGCGGCGAGAACAAGGTCAGGACGAGGCCCGCCAACATCAGGGCGATGGTCGCCCAGAGCATCTTGCGACGCCCGAGCTTGTCGGCCATGGCGCCCACCTTCGCCGAGCTGTAGATGCCGGAGAGGTACACCACTGAAAGCAGCCCGACGAATGCCTGGTCCAGGTGATAAGGCGCGGCCAGCAGGCGGTAGCCAATGTAGTTGAACAGCGTCACGAACGCGCCCATCAACACGAAGGCTTCAAGAAACAGCAGCGGCAGGCCGGCGTCGCGAAAGTGCATGATGAAACCGTCCAGCAGACTGCGTGGATGCAGCGACCGGGGGCGGAAATTGCGCGATTCAGGAAGAATCCGCCAAAACACCGCCGCCGCGATCAGGGCCAGGCCGCCGATTACCAGCATTGCGGTGTGCCAGCTGACGAAGTCGATCAACACGCCGGCGATCAGGCGCCCGCTCATGCCGCCAATCGCGTTGCCGGCGATATACAGCCCCATTGCCAGGCCGATGTGCTTGGGATGAATTTCTTCGCTCAGGTACGTCATCGCCACCGCGGCCAAGCCACTGAGCGACAACCCCACCAAGGCGCGCAGGACAAGGACGCCTTGCCAAGTGGGCATCATGGCACTGGCGATTGTGCAGAGCGCCGCGGCAAACAGCGCCGCCACCATGACCGATTTACGACCGATACGGTCGGAAATCGGGCCGGTGATCAACAGGCCGATGGCAAGCAGGCCGGTCGCCACCGACAGGATCAAGCTGCTCTGGGCGGCGTTGATTGAAAACTCCAGGGACAGCAGCGGCATCATCGGCTGCACGCAATACAGCAGGGCGAACGTCGCGAAGCCGCCACAGAACAAGGCGAGCACCGTACGCATGAACATCGGCGTGCCTTTTTCAATGAAGATGTCTTTGAGTTCGGCGCCGACGTTGTCCTCTGTGCGAGACGGGACTTCATGGGCCAGTGGAGCGGTAGCAGTTTTCACGGTGGACCTCGGGAGCACGACCAGGCAGGCGTTGAAAAAAGCATATAGCCGGCTAATGTTTCTATCCAATATATTATTCGACCTGTTTAAGACGTTTTGCGACCTATTGGATTACCCATGGAATTGCGCCACCTGCGTTACTTCATCGCCGTTGCCGAAGAATTGCATTTCGGCCGCGCCGCGCTGGCCCTGGGCATCTCTCAACCGCCCTTGAGCCAGCAGATCCAGGCGCTGGAAGAAGAAATCGGCGCGCGGTTGTTCGAGCGCACCAATCGTCGGGTCGAACTGAGCGAGGCCGGGCGGCTGTTCCTGGAAGAAGCCAGACGCGTGCTGGCGCAAGTCGACAAGGCGGCCGACGTAGCGCGCCGTGCCCAATTGGGAGAATTGGGCGAGCTGAAAATCGGTTTCACGTCCTCGGCACCGTTCAATTCGACCATTCCCCAAGCGATCTTCAATTTTCGCCAACGCTTCCCGGCTGTCCACCTCAACCTGCGAGAGATGAGTAGCACCCAAGTTTCCGATGCGTTGGTGGATGAAACCATCGAGGTGGGCATCATGCGGCCGTTGCCGTTGCCCGATTCACTGGTGGAAATCGAGCTCAGCCGCGAGCCCTTGGTGGCCGTGCTTGGCGCCAAGCACCCGCTTGCCCAGGGCAGCGACGAAGGCTTGTATCTGTCGGCGCTGGCCCACGAGCCTTTCGTATTTTTCCCACGAAGCTACGGCAGCGGTCTTTACGCCCAGCTATTGAATCTGGCCCGCGACGCCGGTTTCAGTCCGCACTTCGCCCAGGAAGCAGGGGAGGCCATGACCATCATCGGCCTGGTGGCGGCTGGCCTCGGGGTCTCGGTGTTGCCGGCGTCTTACCAACGCATGCGTATCGACGGCGTGGTCTATCGGCCGCTGCTAGACCCGGCGGCGGTTTCGGCGGTGTGGCTGGTCCAGCGCAAGGACCAGCGTTCGCCGATGGCCGCGGCGTTTGTGGCGTTGTTGACCGACGGAGCGGATTCACCCGGATCCTAGGCTCTGTACGCAATGTATCCGCGGTCCACGGGCTGACCTGGCACTCTTGCTCAATCCCCCCAGACCGTAGCGTTTCGGGTCGCGTGATAGTCGTAAAAACCTTGGAGAGTCCAGGTATCGCCGTGACGTTCGAACGCGGCGCGCCATGCGCCTCTTCCTCCGCCAAAACCCAACTGGGCCATGTCGTACCAGTAATATCGGTTGATTTTTTTTGTGGTGATCCTGCCGGCACGGAGGTCATCCATGATCTCCATGACCTTCACCCTGGCGGTTCCCGGGAAATTGTCATATGACATCTGCGCCTCAGCCAACGGGCTGATCGTCACCGTGTACCTGGGAATAACGGTGGGAGCCTGCGGCGTGATAGCGGCTGGAGCAGAAGCGGAGGCCTGCCCGGTGACCTTGTTGGAGGCGGCTTGGGTGACCAGCTCGATATCGAAAGGGCTGTAGTTTTCAAGGGTTCTGGTGAAATTGTTGATGTCTTCTTCAGTGGTGAAAAATGCGCTTCGCTGGGTCTTGCCTCGGTTGACGATAATGTAGGGGATCTTGAAATTCCTGATCTCGGTGAGTAACCCGGGTCTGTGTCGACGGGCCCTTTCTTTCCTGAATTCGTCGATGATCTTGGCCTGATACTCCGGCGAATCCAGGTACGCTTGCCTTGCGGCCGCCACAGCTGGCCCGTCCCCGGTAAACATCGTGTCCAACTTGGCGTCCATGGAGTTTTCCACGTACTTCACCGTGTCGGTAATATCCTTGGCTATCCTGTCGGCAGCCTCTTTTTTCTTTCCCGTTTTCGGGACGATCACAATGTATTTCGCACCCGTGACGTTGTCGGGCAATATCGTTGTGCTTACTTTGAGTTGATGGTCGAGGGTGAACTCATCCTTGTGCTTGACCAGCGTCTCATACAGCCGCATTTTTTGCGGCGGGGTGAGGGAAAAGTGTTTTCCTTTTTGAAGATTGTCATTCGTTCGCTCAACCAGTTCCCAAATACAGATTTTATTGGCCAGGTTCTTACGGTGAGCTTTATGCCTGGCAAAATTCTGTCGATTTACGGTTCTCATCAACGAGCGGTAAGTCTCGACGTCGGTCGCGCCAACGTCATCGATACTTTCCTTGAGTATGCGTTCGGCCAAGGTCTCAGGCATCGTGCGGACGACACGCTTCGTCATGTCGACGACTTCGCGAGGCAGGTCATGCCCGTTGGGCAGCACGCCCTCCACCAGTGCGTTGAAGGTTCGATCTTCGGCTCGCTCCGGATCCCGGCTGAAATACCCGCCTCCGCCGAGCAGACGCTGCCGCTCCTGCACGGTCCATTGGCCGTTTTCCCACGTCACTGCGCGCTGGTCCGTGCGGTTGCTCGGTGTGTAGATGACTTGTTCGCCGTTCTGGAAAGCCGTTTTGAAGTAATCCTTCCCGAGCTTCAGATAACCCTGTCCCTGCACATCCCTATAGAGGCTGCGCCCCTCGGGCAGCAGCCCCTTGCCATCGAAGCCTTTGAGCTGGAACGGCTTTAGCTGCGGGTCCGGCATGCGAGGCAGCGATGCCAAGGCCGGATGGACCTTGCCCCGACGCCGTGTCGCGCGGGCCATGATCAAGTCTTGCCCGCCCTCGGCCAGCACCTCACCCAGCCCGCGGATGAAATCGCTCGTCCACTGGCCGACGCTGCCGTCTTCATCCTGTATCGCCGAGACGGCGGCACCGCCTGCCAGGGTCGGCAAGATCGCTCGTCCCAATATCCCACCCAAGCGGCCCACCGGAACCATGGACATAGCCCCGGTCAACAGGGCTACACCGTTGCGACGCCCTTCCCGAGCCGCTGCGCTGTCGCGTTCGGCGTTGCTCACTGTCAGGGTCCGTACCGTTTTGAGGACATGGGTTATCTGCGTTTCATGCAACGCCTTCAACAGGTCTCCCTCGACCACGGGCGAAGTGACTTTGAAGGCGAAATCGTTTCGAGTCCTGTCCCTTGTCCATTTGAAAACCGATTGCGTAACCTTTTTTATTTTCGCTTGGACGGTCAGGTCATCTTCTGCCGGCAACATGCCTGCGACCTGAGCGGCTTGCTCCGGCAACGGAAGATGGGAGATCAGCCAGCGGGTCATCTCCGGGGTGGCCGTGAGGGTCTGCGCCAACGCTGTTTGCAACGCCCGTCCGCTGCCTGATGCATCCACGTCCCTGAAAGTTTTTCCGTCCGGCGCACCCGGCGTGTACAAGGTCAACGAAGGACGGCTGGCGAATGACTTCACTCCGAACGCAAGCAGGTCCTTCAACACGCTGTCGCCCCAATGCAATTGCCGGACGACCACTTCATGCCCGTTGACCTTGCCACGTCCCGCCGATCCAGGGCGGTCCAGTGCCGCCAGGACCAGCTTCAAGCCGGTGTTGTCCTTGTCGTGTCGCAGGTCTCCCGAGATATGGGCCGCCCACACCTGGGCCCGCATGTGCTTTGCTTTCACACCCATCCATTGAGTCTGTCGCTCCCGTGCCATGCGTTGCAGCACAGCCGGAAGGCGCGCACCCACGTCGGCCCGCTCGATGACATCGACAATCTGTGCAAAGCTCAACGGGCCAACGACGGTGTGGTGGGCTGCCTGGCGCTCATCATCCGTCAGGTTGGACATCGCCCAGTCCGTCAGCAAGCGCGTGTCGTCCTGGAACGCTTTGGCACTGCCCATTGAGACCCCAGACCCGAACGGTGAATGGCCCGTCGGCGCGTGCGGATCGACTGTCTCTTTTCGGATACTCAAGGTTATGTCGTCAGGATCTGCCGCTGGGTACTTCGCTTTGATGAAGCCGGCCAGCAGTGTGCGAGCCTGGTCCCGAATGGCCTGCGCAGTGCCCATTGAAACCGGGTCCGGCGGCGCCGCCATATCGGTGAGGGTTTCTTGTAAGGCCTGCGTCGCCTGCCACCACGCCAGACGGTCGCTGCCGATGATATGGGGGCTGGCGTGCAGCCAATGATGCAGGCTCTTGAGCTTCAGCCGAAACTCACGTTCGTCCAGGGCGCTTGCCAGATCCAATCGCATTCCAAGGTCCGCTGCGGCGTCCAGCCGATGCATCCAACCGGAGATGTTTTCCCCGTCGACAACATCGCTCGACAAGGCATCGCGGATGGCGGCTTTTTGCGTTGTCCGCACGTCCGTGACCAGACGCGTCAGGAAGTTTTGCTCCATCGGCACGAGTTCCACCTCATCTGCGGTGCTGTCGCCTATGAAGGAAATCTTCAGTTGCTTTGAGTCTTCGTAGACCTCCAACGGCCTACCGGGACGGTACAGCACGGCACCTCCCCAATCCACGTCCGCGTCATGTCGCGACAGGACAGCGGCGCTGGTTACCGGAACGGACAATCCCCAATCATTGAAAGCGGCGATCAGGCTGTACACCCCGGGCCTGGTACCCTCCGCCAGCTGGTTACGAGACGCCGCGTCCGGCGCCGACAGCGAATCCATTATCGCCTTATGCATCGGCGGGCTCAGCGTTTTGTCATGCAGATGAAGGTTCGCCAGTGCCGTGAGTTGCGCAGCGAGTTCGTTCGCCAACCAGTCACTGACGTTTCGTCCCTGGCTGAACGCGGCCGGCGTATCCCAGAAGTCATCCAGCGCTGTCATGAGCAGCTGTTCATAAGCGACTGGCGTGGTACCGAGCAGTCGCTGGAATTGTTTTTTCGCCGCGGGACTGTTCAGGGCGGTGGGCACTCGCTTGGAGCCGTCCATTTCCACGACTATTTCAAGGCTGTCCAGATCAGCAAAGCTATCGCTGATATCTACCTGGCCGGCAATGGCGCGCCAGAAAAAATGTTCAAGGCCGGCAATATCTTCTTTTTTTTGTCTGGAGCTCTGCCCGTTGGGTTCACGTTCCGATTGAGAGAGCCGGGCCTTCTGCGATGTGCGCACGAAAAGCTGATCGACCGTCATATCGCCCGCGACGGTGGGGAAGGTTCGCTTGAACCAATATTCCAAGTGTTGCCTGGTGACCCGGCAAGGACGTGGCGCGGCCTTGCTCAGGTTTATCATTTGCCGCTGCGAGGCGCTGACCTGGCGTGTCGATTCGGCACTGGGATCGCTGGCGCCATTGCCCTGTGGGATGTTGGGCTGGGGCGGTGAGTCGTTATCCAACATGGGCTCTTCCTGGGAAAGTTTCGGAAGAGGCAAGCTATTGGAGAACGCCGACGCAGGAGCGGTAAATAAATACCGCACGATGGGAAGGGCGACGGTGCAGTCGTCAGCTTCGGGTTACGAATTTCGGGGATGTGGAAATTCCTTGTATTGCAGGAATGCCAGAATTGCGTCGCGAGTAGCTTGCGGTTGCTCTTCAAGGAGCCAGTGCCCGGTATTTTTCAATATCAGCGAGTGTGGTTGCGCGGCAATGCAAGCGGCCTGCTCGGTCAGCGTCCGCCCTCGGGAATGATCGCCGCCGATGGTGAGTACCGGACCCGTCAGCTTGTTCCTGGAAAACTCCAGGTTGTCCTTGGCGTCGTATTCCACCCAGGCTGAGTAAAGTTTGAATGCGGCCTCCATTCGGCCAGGCCGGGCGTAGTCCGTTATCAGGGCCTGGCGCACTTCATCCGGCACTTTGTCGTTGCCTTCGAAGACAAAGTCATCGAAGAACATGTCCAGGTAGGTTCTTTCCTGCCCCTTGATCAAGGTGATAGCTGTTTTGCCAAAAAACCGGAAATGCCATTTGCTCGCGATGCCGGTTGACGGGTCGCCGTTGTAGGCACTTTCCCAGCCGGGAATACCGGGAAGGAATCCGTCCATCAATATCAGGTGCTTGGTGTCATCTGGATAAAGCGCGGCGTAGGCGTAGGCAATGATCAACCCCATATCGTGGCCAATGATATCGACTTGCTTGAGCTTCAGATGCATCACCAATTCGTGCAGGTCATGGGCCATGTTTTTCTTGTCATACCCGGCGCTGGAAATATCCGTTTCACCCGCGCCGCGATAGTCAGGAACGATGGGGGTAAAACCCGCCCGCACCAACGGCCCGATCAACGGCTCCCAGTTGCGCCAACTGCCCGGAAACCCATGCACCAGCAGGACCGGCTGCTCACCATCGCCGCAGATCACATAGTGCAGGCATATTCCATTCACATGTGCGTAAGCGTGCGTCAGCTTCACATCGTCAACCACCACGTTCTGCTCCCCGGCCGTGGTTGCGCTGTGGGGTGAGGAAGACGTGGAGACGACGCCCGACCAGGTTATCGTGTCCATCAATTTCTTATCCATCGGCGGGCCGTAGTTGTTAGAGATCAACATACGAGTGGTGGCTCGGAGGGCGAACAGCCGGCCGAACGTTGACCTAAAACATCCTTGGGGTTGAGGAATGTTTTTCGTGTTTAGAATCTGGAACCGCTTTGAAGCTTTTGGATACTGTCAGAGTTGACAGGTCCGACGGGCGGTGAATTCATGGCGAGATTTGGATTTTTGGCTGGTGGTCGGGAACGTGACCCTAGCGCGAGGTTCAAGGGTTTTGTTGTGGGAAGTTTCGGAAATTATGTACTCCGATTTCTGATCTTTGCTTGGCGTCTCCTGGCCCGAGGTTGAGCGCGAGAGCGCTGCTCAGCACGATGATCGCCCTATGATGATTATTGTGGACGGACGTTCAGCCAGCATCATTAAGGCCATCAGCAGAGTGGTTGGCGGTACCAGATAAAGGGCCATGGATGCCCAGCACATGTTGCACCTCGTTCGGCAGGCTCGGTGCGAATGTGTCGGAGAAGGAGTTTGAAAGGGGGGCCAGTTAGTCTGCTGGGGGCCGCTGCGCAGCCCAGCGGGAGCAAGCTCCCTCGCCACAAGGGCGCGTCTGGGTAGAGGCCTGTGGGAGCGAGCTTGCTCGCGATGACGTCAGTAGATCCGGCATCACCGGTACTGATTCACCGCTAAGCTCGCTGCCACAGTGGATTTAGCTATGTAAGCCCCAAATCCTGACTACTGCACCTTCGCCAGATCCCCTTTCAACGCAACCCCGGCCATGATTGCCCCAGCGTGGCATTCATAGGTCGTGGGGTCCTTGCGCTCGTTGCGCTTGTAGAAGCTGACGATGTTGGTGACGGCGTTGGCGCCGGCGTTTTTCGCGGCCTCGTGCAGGCTGATCAGGGCTGATTGCAGTACCCATTCGCAGGCCGCTTCGTCGGACTTGTTGAACGCGTTGGTTTTCTTGTTGGTGACCGCTCCCGGGCTGACCACGGAGACGTTGCCGGCCGGTTTGTGGCCGGCCAGGTAGAACTTCACGCTGCCGTCGATCTTGCCGGTGCGGATGGCTTCGGCGACCACTTTGTCGAATGGCAGGTACAACGCGGTATCACGGGCCTGGCTGAGGCTTGGCAAGGTGCCGAGCAACAGGGCGGCGGTTACAGCGATTTTCTTCAACGGCATCATGGTCTCCTTGACCAGAGGATTGATGGGAATCAATGCCAGCGACGGAAAATCAGCGAGGTATTGACCCCGCCGAAGGCAAAATTGTTGTTCATCACGTATTCGTTGCTCATCGCGCGAAACTCACTGCGCAAGTAGTCGAGTGTGCCGCATTCGGGGTCGACCTCATCGAGGTTGAGCGTGTGTACATACAGGTCGCGGTTGAGCATTTCGATGCTGAACCAGGACTCCAGCGCACCGCAGGCGCCCAGGGTGTGGCCCAAAAAGCTTTTCTGCGAGCTGATGGGCATGTGTTCGCCGAACAGGCTGCTGGTGGCCAGGGTCTCGGCGACGTCGCCCTGCTCGGTGGCCGTGCCGTGCCCGTTGACGTAGCCAATGGCGGCCGGTTCGAGGCCGGCATCCTCCAGGGCCAGTTCCATGGCCCGGCGCATGGTGCTCAACTCGGGACGGGTGGCGTGCTGGCCGTCGGCGTTGCTGCCAAATCCGACGATTTCGGCATGGATCCGTGCGCCACGGGCCAAGGCATGTTCCAGTTCTTCGAGCACCAGCATGCCGGCGCCTTCGCCGATCACCAGGCCATCGCGGCCCTTGTCGTAGGGGCGCGGGCTGGTCTGCGGGGCATCGTTTTTCAGGCTGGTGGCGTAGAGCGCATCGAAGACCATCGCTTCGGTCGGGCACAGTTCTTCCGCGCCGCCGGCGAGCATCAGCGGCAAGCGGCCGAACTTGATTGCCTCGTAGGCATAGCCGATGCCGTGACTGCCGCTGGTGCAGGCACTGGACGTTGGGATCAACCGTCCGGTCAGGCCGAAGAAGATGCTGATGTTGGCCGCCGTGGTGTGGGGCATCATCCGCACATAGGAGTTGGCGTTCAGCCCTTCGGCCACGCTGTTGAGCAGCATGTTGCCGAAGGCCTTGATCTCATCGGTGCTGCCAGTGGACGAGCCGCAGGATACGCCCATGCGCCCGTCCTTGATCGACGGGTCGCCCAGCAGGCCAGCGTCGGCCAGGGCCTGCTCAGCCGAGGCCACCGCCAGGCGTGAGACCCGGCCCATGCTGCGCAACTGCTTGCGCGTCCAATGGGCCGGGACCTGGAAATCGTCGATGGGCCCGGCCAGGCGAGTGTTCAGTTCGGTGAAACGGTCCCACTCATCCATGCGCCGGATGCCGCTGCGGTTGGCGGCGAAGTTGGCGGCGATGGTCTCCCAGTCGCTGCCGATGGAGGTGATGCCGGCCATGCCGGTGACGACGACGCGCTTCATCAGCACAAGCCTCCGTTGACGGCCAGGACTTGCCGAGTGATGTATCCAGCTTCGGCGGACATCAGGAAGTTCACCGCGCCGGCGACTTCTTCCGGGGTGCCCATGCGCTGGGCGGGGATCATCTTCATCAATTCTTCCACGGGTACGTTTTCATCGAGCATGGCGGTGTCGATCAACCCCGGCGCGACGCAATTGACCGTGATCTTGCGCTTGCCCAGTTCGATGGCCAACGCCTTGGCCGCGCCGATCAAGCCGGCTTTCGAGGCGCTGTAGTTGACCTGGCCACGGTTGCCGATCAGGCCGGACACTGACGTGATACAGACGATTCGTCCCGCGGCGCGGCGTCGGATCATCGGCATCATCACCGGGTGCAGCACGTTATAGAAACCGTCGAGGTTGGTGCGCAGCACGCTGTCCCAGTCGTCTTCGCTGAGGGCCGCAAAGGCGCCGTCGCGGGTCAGGCCGGCGTTGAGCACTACGCCGTAATAGGCGCCGTGGGTTTCGACGTCGGCTTCGAGGGCGGCCTTGCAGGCGGCGCGGTCGGACACGTCGAATTGCAGGACGCGGGCGTTGCGGCCCAGCGCTTGGATGTCTGCCAGGACCGCTTCGGCTTCGGCGCGGCCGCTGCGGCAATGCAAGACGATATCGTGCCCGGCCTGGGCCAGGCGCAAGGCGATGGCGCGGCCGATGCCACGGCTGGAGCCGGTGACCAGTACGGATTCAGTCATGGCTGGGTTCCTGTTGCGGAAGTTTCATTGAGGTACTGGGCAGCATGGGGCGGACGAAATACGTTCAGTCGCGCCGTGGCATGGATGCCCGGCGCGTGGATGTGGCATTCGAACACACCCATGCCGTTGTCGTCTTCCAGGGAGCGCACGCCATGGATGGCCAGTTCAGTGTCGAGAGGGAAATGCTCGACGTTGCATTCGAACTTGCGGGTCCCGAGCAAAAAGCCCAGCTCCACTGCATCGCCGCGCTGGCGAGCGTGGCAACCGGCGAACGCCGCGACGCTCTGGGCCATCAATTCGATGCCGACCCAGGCCGGCAGCGCGCCGTCTTCACGGTTGAACAAGCCGCCGGGCTTGACCGTGGCGAGTGCATGGATCTGTTCGTCATCGAAGGACACGACCCGGTCGATGAGAATCATGTCGCCCGCATGGGGCAGCAATTCGGCGAGCGGCCAGTCGATCATTGGGCGTCTCCGATAATGAGGCTGACGTTGTTGCCGCCGAAGGCAAACGAGTTGCTCATCAGGCGTCGGGGGAAGGTCGGGTTCAGGCGGGCACGGCTATCTATCCAGTCCAGCGCCGGCAGCTCGGGGTCCGCCTGGCCGTCCCAAAGGTGGGGTGGCAAGGCCTGGGCGACGTTGTCAGGGCTCAGGGTCAGCCAGCAGAAAGCCGCTTCCAACGCGCCCGCCGCCCCAAGCGTGTGGCCAGTCATGGGCTTGGTGGACGAGCAGGGCACGCCCGCCGGAAACAATCCAGCCACCGCATGGCTTTCCATGGCGTCGTTATGTTGCGTGGCGGTGCCGTGCAGGTTCAGGTAGTCGATCTGGCTGGCGTCCAGGCCGGCACAGCGCAGGGCTTTTTCCATCGCCTGGCGGGCGCCGCGACCGCTGGGTTCCGGCGCGGAAATGTGGTGCGCGTCAGAACTGGCGCCATCCCCGAGCAGGGCGATCGAATGGCCGTCGCCTGGCGTCTTGCTCATGAGAAACAGCACAGCCGCCTCGCCAATGTTGATACCGCTGCGGTTCACCGAAAACGGGTTGCAGCGCTCGTTCGACACCGCTTCCAGCGCAGAGAAACCGTTCAAGGTCAGTTTGCATAAACTGTCCACGCCACCGCACAGCACCGCATCGCACAAGCCCAGGTCCAGGAGGCGACGGGCGCTCATCAAGGCCCGCGCGCTGGAGGTGCAGGCGGTGGAGATCACATAGGAGGGCCCGCTCAAGCCAAGCCAGTCGGAAAGGAAATTGGCCGGCGCGCTGAGTTCTTGTTGCTGGTAATCGTAGCCTTCGGGGAACCGCTGCTCGCGCAGGTAATGGGCAATGCCCTGGCTGGCCTCGTCGATGCCCGAGGTGCTGGTGCCCAGAACGATACCGATGCGCGCGGGGCCGTACGCCTCGATGGCCTGGTCGATGTCAGCACGAATCTGCAACCCCGCTTCGAGCAGCAGTTGATTGTTGCGGCTGCGTTGCGCCGCCAGTGCCTCGGGGATGGGGGCCAGTTCTCCCCTTACCGCAGCCACCGGCAATGCCCGCTCGGCCACCCAGCCGGCTTCGACGCGCACGCCCGAGCAATCGCCGGCAAACAGGTTGCGCGCGACGTTTTGTTTGTCCCGGCCCAAGGAGCAGATGACCCCGAGGGCGTTCAGATAAGCGGTCATGGTGCGCTCTCGGTCAGCGGTGTGATGCGGTAGTGCGGGCCTTGGGGCAGGCGCAGCTCAAAATCCAGGGGCCGTTTGTAGCGCACCTGCCAACGCGCATCGAGGGCTCGTTCGACACCGTGTTGCCGGGCGACGGGGTAGCGATCGGCAAGCTCGGTTTCCGGGGTCAAGGCGAACAATAGCGCAGCGAACAATTCCCGCGCCTCGGCATTGGGCGGCAGCAGACCGTCGGCTTGCCATTGGTTGTCCACCAGGCGCTGGCGCGCCAGGGGAATGCCCAGCGGGTCCATCATCGACCAGCGTATGCCGGTGTTTTCACGCTGGATCACCAACAGCCAATCCTGGCGCTGGCCGTCCAGTTGCCGCTCGATGTGCAATTGCAGCGGCAGCGCCAGGGTTGGCATGCGCTCGGGCAGCGGCGCGTGGCTGGCGCAGGCACTGAGCAGCAGCAGGCAACCGATCAACAGGCAGCGGATCATGTGGCGGTCCCTTCGAGCGGCTTGCGTGCCACCACGTTGACCAAGGTTTCTTCGCGCTCGCCGAACGGCTTGGGCCGGCGCAGGCCCCAACGCTCCAGGAGGCCGAAGTCCTTGGCGCGGCTCCACCACAGGTACGGATAGGACACGTTGCGGTCCTCGAACTGGAAGCCTTGGTTGCGGATCATCGCCAAGTATTGCGCGGCGCTTTTCTGCACGTGCATGGGATGGCGGAACAGCCAGCGGATCACCCAGGTATCGATGTAGGCTTCGGTGGATTCGGCAAACAGCAGGTAGCCGCCGGGCTTGAGCACCCGATAGAACTCGGCGAGGGCTTTTTCCTGTTCCACCAGGTGGTGAAAGGTCTGGTGGCAGAACAGCAGGTCGACGCTGGCATCGGGCACGGCCAAGGTCGCGCAATCGCTGCCGATCAGTTCCACGGCCATGCCCTGGCGAGCGGCTTCTTGGGCGCTCAGGTCCAGGCTGTGGGGGTCGGCGTCCACGCCAATCAGGCGTTGCGGCGCGAATGCCTGGCGCAGGTACTGGAACGACTTGCCCTGGCCGCAACCGGCATCCAGCAGCACCGGATTGGAAGGCGGCGCGGTATTGAACAGACCGCGCAGATCCTCGACCGCCACGCGCAGCACATGATGCTGCCAGGTGTGGCTGCGCAGGAACCAGAAGCCGAAGCGGGTTTCTTGGACGTAGTTATCGCTCAGGTAGCTCATGGTTGTTTGCTCATGGCGCTGGGCTCGCGCAGATTTCCGAGAGCACGCGCAGGCGCCGCTTGGGTTCGCTGACGAACGGGTTGCGTTGATCCCAGGCATAGCCGGCGAGGATCGAACTGATCATCCGGCGGATGTCGGCGGAGCCTTCGGTGTAGTAGATCACGTCCTGGAACGTGCCGGCATACCAGCCTTCGACGTAGCAGCGGAACGTGTCGACGCCGCGTTTCAGTGGCTCGGCGAATTCGCCCTGCCAATCCACCTGCTCGCCTTGCAACTGACGATGCAGCACGCCGGCGGCCATGCTCGCCGAGCGCATGGCGATGGTCACGCCGGAAGAAAACACCGGATCGAGGAATTCCGCGGCGTTGCCCAGCAGGGCAAAGCCAGGGCCGTGCAGGGTCTTCACGTTGGCCGAGTAGCCACCGATGGTCCGCGCCGGAGTATCCCACGCAGCATTGGCCAGCACGCCGGACAGGCTTGGGGTCTCGTCGATAAAGCCGCGCAGGCAGGCATCGAGGTCATTGGTGCGGCCCGCGAAATGTTCCGCTGCCGCGACCACGCCCACCGAGCAACGCCCATCGCTGAAGGGGATGGTCCAGAACCACACGTCGCGTTTCGTCGGATGGGTGGTGATGAGGATCTTCTCGCGATCGAATACCGGGCTGTCGATGCGGTCCTCGATGTGAGTGAACACGGCCTGGCGCACCGGGAAATTGGACGGCGCCTCAAGGTCCAGCAGGCGCGGCAGGACCCGGCCATAGCCACTGGCGTCAAGGACGAAATCCGCCTCGACCCGGTACTCGCTGCCATCCTCGCGCTGCACGCCCAGTTGCGGCCTGGCGAGGCTGAAATCAACGTTGGCAATGGCCTGGCCGTAGCGAATTTCCACCCCTTGCAGGGCCGCCTGGTCGGCCAGCAACTTGTCGAAGTCGGCGCGCTGGACCTGGAACGTAGTGGGCTTGCCCTCGCTGAAAGTGTCGCCGAAATCGAAGGCGCTGTAGCGCTCGCCCCAGGCGAATGCAGCGCCGTTCTTGCGCTGGAACCCAGCGGCATTGACCGCGTCGAGCATGCCGGCTTCTTCGACAAAATCCAGACAGTGGGACAACAGGCTCTCGCCGATGGAGAACCGCGGGAAATGCTGGCGCTCGATGACCAGCACATCATGCCCCTTGCGCTTGAGCAGCGCGGCGGCGATGGCGCCGGAAGGGCCTGCGCCAATGATGACGACCTGTCGACGTTCCATTTCAACTGTTGACACTGGGGCTCCTGGCCGGGACGGCGTGCGAAGGAATACGGTGAAAACCGGCCAGGGCCGGCAGCAAAGTCGCGATCAAACCCATCAGCATCAGCGCGAAGTACAGCGCGTGGCTGATGAGTTGTTGTTGCAGCAGCAGATTGAGGAAGACGATTTCACTCAAGCCGCGAATATTCAGCAAGATACTTTCCCGCACGCGGCTGGCGCCGGCGAAGGACGCCCCGGCCCAGCCGAGCCCAAGCCAGTTGCCCAGCAGTTTGCTGGCAATGGGCAACAGCAGCAACGCCCCCAGCTGGGCCCAGCCGAGGCTGTCCATCGCGCTGTGCACGTTGATCTGCACGATACCGAACGTCAGGATCAACGGGATGGCCAGGTAGGTCTGCAACCTGTTCATCCACTCGGTGCCGAGGGGCAATACCAGCGGCACCTTGAGCGCGGCCATGCACAGCAGGTAGCCGATGCCGACGATGAGCGCATTGAGTCGGTAATGTTCGGCCACCACCAGCAGGGCGAAGAACAGGCCGCTGTGCAGCAACGGTTGGCGCAGGCCCGCCAATCGCAGCAGCATCGGCAGGCAGGCACCGGCCAGCGGCAGCAACAGGTTGCCCAGGTGCAGGCTGCCCTGGGCCAGGGCGAACAGGCTCCAGCAGATCAGGTCGATCAGGATGGCCGTCTGTACCAATCGGCGAGTGGCGGCGGGCGGGTAGGCGATATGGCGCAGGTACAGGTACAGCACCGGTATCGCCGTGATCGCGAACAGCAGCCCCACCGCCAGCGAGCTGATCCAGGGCTGGGGTGGCAGCAGCCAGAACGCGGTCGCCAAGCCACAGGCAAACGGTACGCCAAAGCTTGGCAGGGCAATCTTCACGCTCTGGCGGTCCAGGCGCAGGTCGATCACATCGCTGAGGATATGCCCCAGCAACAGGGCGAAGGCGAGGCTGTAGAGATTCTTCAACCACACGGGCTCGACCAGTTGCGCACCGCTGAGGTGCCAGCCCGGCTCGATCCAGCCATACATCAACAAGGGCAGGCCGAACGTCGCCAGCAGCAATTGGCTGACGATGGGGATCAGCCCGAAGCGTCGCCCGGCCAGCGTCGCCACGGCGAACAGCGCCAGGGCCATGACCCAGAACAGCGCCGTCATCATTGGACCGGCTCCGCAGCGCTGGACCCATGGGGTTGACGCCCGGCCCACGGTGCAAGCAGGAAGCTGAACGCCAATCCGAGGCTTACCGCCAGGCCGAAATTACTCACCGCCGGTGTGCTGGAAAGCGCCAGCAGGCCGAACGACAGCCAGGTGGTGATCGCCGCCAGCAGCGTACCCAGCAGGCTCACGGCGGCTCCGCCAATCTGCTCACGCATCAGGATCGCGTAGTCGACGCCGATGGCGGTCACCAGCAACAGGCCGAACAGGCTGAACAGCGTCAGCGGCTGTCCCAGCCAGCCGAGGCTCGCCAGACTGCACAGCGCTGCCAGGAGCGGCAGGGCGACAACGCGCAACGCGCCGCCAGCCCCGAACGGCCAGATCAGCACCAGGACGATCAGCACGCAGGAGGCCAGTTTCAATTCGGCGGCGCTGACCTGCGTGGCGGCAAAGACGCGATTGAGGTCACCCAGGCGATCGACCAATTGCACGCCGGGCAAGTCAACCGCCTGCACCCGCAGCAACGCGGCATCGTTCAAGCCTTGCAGGCTGACCACCGCCGCCACGCCTTGCGCTGTCGGGCCGAGCCAGAGGGTGCGATAGGGTTCTGCGAGCGGGCCGGTCAGCGCGGCGTCGATGTCGGTCACTGGCAGGGCCTGCAATTGCTGCAACTGCGCTTGCAACGCGGCAACCGGCACGCCGACGTCCAGCAATGGCTGCCAGAACGCCGGCAACCGGGCCAGGGCCTCACGGATTTTTTGTTGCTCGGCGGGCGGGCTGACCAGTTGATTGAGGGACAGGTAGCCCTGGAGTTTTTCCAAGCCGATCAACTGGTCCAGCCGCTCGTTGAGGGCGGTCTGGCGCTCCAGCAGTTGCGCTTGGTCGTCGGCACGGATCAGGAAAAACTGGCTGGTGGGCTGGAAACCGGTGATGCGAGCCACATCGCGGGCTTCGTCGGTCAGGTGCTGGGGCGTGCCGATCCACTGGCGGATGTCGTTCTTGCTGCTCAGTTGCCATAGGCCACCGCCACAGAAGGCCAACAGCAACGCCAACAGGACGGGCGTGCGCACCCGGGCCAGCAGCGCTTCTCGGCACTGGAGCATGGCTTCGCACACCCGCAGCGGCCACTGTGCGGGACGCAAGTCCGCCCGCTTGAGCAACGCCGGCAACAGGCAGACCGCCGTCAGGTAGGCGCCGACCAGGCCTGCGGCGGAGAAGATGGCGATCTGGGTCAGGGCCGGGAAAGGTGTCCAGGCCAGTGCGAGGTAGCCGATGCAGGTGGTCGCCAGGCTCAGGCTCAGGCCCGGCAGGGTCAAGCGCAGCGCCGGCCAGCTGCGCCACGGCTTGAGGCTCCAGCTCTTGGACAGATAATGCAGTGGGTAATCCACGGCGACGCCGATCAAGCTCGAACCCAAGACCAGGGTCATGACGTGCATGCGACCGAACACCGCCACGCAGGCCACCGCGCCGAACAACATGCCCACCAGCACCGGCACGAACGCCAGCCACACGGCAAAGCGGCGGAAGGCCAGCAACAACAACAACAGGATGCCCACCGTTGCGCCGCCGCCGACCCAAGTGATTTCCCGCGAGGCCTGTTGCTGTCCGCTGGCGGCGTAAAGCAGGCCGCTGGCCGCCAAGAGATTGCCCTGGGCCTGGCTCGCGTGCTCGCGGCTGCGTTGCAGCAGCTCGGCCACCTGCAGGGGCAGGTTCATGTCGAAGGCATTGCCCTGGGTGCGTGCCCGCAACATGACCCAATGCTTGCCGTCGGCTTCGGCAACCAGCGCACCGCTGCCGACGTCCAGCTCGATGGCGCCGCGCTGGGGCTGGCTGTTCTGGATGCGCCCGGTCAGGCCTAGCCAGTCGTCCTGGCTCGGCACCAGGCTGAAGCCACTGAACGGGTCGAACAGCGCTTGCACCCGTTGCTGGATAAATGCCTCGGGCTGGTCGATCAACTGTTGCCGATCAGTTGCCGACAGCATGGCCAGCCGGCCGTCGAGCAATTGCCTGCGCAGCGCAGGCAGGTCGGCTTCAAGCGTCCACTGGACCTTGTCGAACAGGCCGCTGGCCTGCCATTGCTCGCCCAGGCTGCGGGCCAGGGCGATGGCTTGCTGGCGGTCGGCGTGGCCGACGAGCACCAACACTTCGCGGTTCAGTGGTTCCTGCATGCGTTGTTCAGCGATCAGCTCCAGCGCATCCGGCGATGTGCCCGGCACCAGTTCCATCAGGTTCGCCGACAACGGCGCACCGTTGCGCCATTGCCAACCGGCGAGCGCCAGCACTGCCAGCAGCAGGATCAAGAACAGCCACGGCAGCCTCCGTTCACTCGGAAAAGTCATGTTGCTCCGCTTCGCTCAAGGGTTGCGTGCTGGTGCTCTCGCGCATAAGCAGGACGGTACTGTCGCCTTGGGCTTCCAGCAGTTCAATGCGCTGGACCAATTGGCCGCCGTCAATGTTGATCTGGTGGAAGACCTGCTTGAGCAGCGCCGAGCGTGGGGTCAGGGTGAGTCTCCATTGTTGCGGCTCCCCCGACAGGTTCAGTTCAAAGTCACGCTGCAAGCCACTGCTGTCGCCCTGCAACACCGCCAGGAACAACCGGTTCTGCTGGGCGCCGGCGCTTTTGTTCGGCAGTATCTGCCAGGTGCTGCCGTCCCGCCGGGCTATGCCTTTGGCGGTGATGCGATAGTCCTGTTGCAGCGGCGTTTGCAGCAGCCACAGCAGGCCCTGGTTTTTCGCCAGCACGAAGCGGCCCTTGCTGACGAGGGGCTGGGGCAGGGCGCGCAGGTGTTTTTCCTGGATGAACTGGCCGTGGATCACGTCCGGGCGCGCCAGTTGATCGCTCAATTGCTGCAGGTCGAACGCCTGGGCCAGCGGCGACAGGCTGCACAGCAGCAGCCAGGTGAGCAGGCGCTTCATGACAGTTTCCTCTCGACCGCTTCGACAAACACCCGAGGCGAGGCCAGCAGCATCTCGCGAGTGGCCATGTCCACGGCCACTTGCACGGAACTGGCGCGGGTGAAGCGTTCGCCGGTTGCGGCGTCACTGATCAGGTAGTTGATCTTCAGCCGGTTTTCCCACTCCACCAGACTGGCGCGCACGGTCAGGGTCTGGCCGAACACGGCACCGCGTACGTAGCGCAACTGCAGGTCGATCACCGGCCACGCATGCCCCGATTCGAGCATGTCGTTGTAGTTGTGGCCGATCAGGTCGAGCAGGGCACAGCGGGCCACTTCCAGGTATTTGACGTAGTGGCCGTGCCAGACCACGTTCATCGAGTCGACGTCAAAAAACGGCACCACGATCTGGGTGTCGACGTGCAGAACGCCTTGGCTACGCATGCAGCCTCCAGTGTTGTTCGGCAATGCGTTGCAGGCACAGGCGCAGTTCGCCTTCCAGGGCGCGGTCTTCAATGACCGGCGGGAAATCCTCGGTCAGTTGCTCGTGCATCGTGGCCAGGGCCGGTGGCAGCGGTCGTGCGTCTTCGGCGCGGCTGCGCAGCCAGACGCCCTGGTTGGCGGCCAACAAGGTGGCGGCGGCGACCTGTTCGGTCAGCTCCAGCACGCGGATCGCGTCTCGGGCAGCGATGGTGCCCATGCTCACCTTGTCTTGGTTGTGGCACTCGGTAGAGCGCGAGAACACGCTGGCCGGCATCGTGTTTTTCAGGGCTTCGGCGGTCCAGGCGCTGGTGCCGATCTGCACGGCCTTGAAGCCGTGGTTGAGCATCGCCCGCTCGGCGCTGGCGCCGGACAGGTTGCTAGGCAGGCCATGGTTGTATCGCTCGTCCACCAGCAGGGCGAGCTGGCGATCCAGCAGATCGGCGACGTTGGCCACCAGATTCTTCAGGCTGTCCATGGCGAAGGCGATGTGCCCACCGTAGAAGTGCCCGCCGTGGAGCACGCGCTCGGCTTCGGCGTCGATGATCGGATTGTCGTTGGCGCTGTTGAGTTCGGTTTCGATGAACCCGCGCAGCCAGCCCAGGCTGTCGGCCAATACCCCGAGCACATGCGGGGCGCAGCGCAGGGAGTAGCGATCTTGCAGACGATGCAACGGCGCGGTCGGGGCGTCGATGGCCAGGTCCTTGCGCAGCCACGCGGCGACCTGCATCTGCCCCGGGTGCGGCTTGGCGGCGAACAGGCGTTCGTCGAAGTGTTCCGGATTGCCTTGCAGGGCGACCACGTTCAGCGCGGTGATGCGGGTCGCCAGTTGCAGCAGGTAGTCGGCGCGGGCAAAGGCCAGGCAGGCCAGGCCGGTCATCACGGCGGTGCCGTTCATCAGCGCCAAGGCTTCCTTTGGCCGCAGCACCAGCGGCGTCCAGCCCAGCTCGCGGTGCACGTCGGCGGCCAGGCGGCGTTCGCCACGGAACATGACTTCCCGTTCACCGGACAACGTAGCGGCGACGTAGGACAGCGGAGTCAAATCGCCACTGGCGCCCACCGAACCTTCTTCCGGAATCAGCGGCAGGATGTCGTGCTTGAGGAAGGCCTGGAGCCGTTCCAGCAGTTCCACCCGCACCCCCGACACACCGTGGCACAGCGACTGCAAACGGGCCGCGAGCACGGCGCGAGTGGCTTGGGCATCGAGCAGTTTGCCCAGGCCGCAGCCGTGGAAGGTGTAGAGGTGACGGGGCAGGGCCTCGACGTGGTGCAACGGCACGGCCACCACGCAAGAGTCGCCGTAGCCGGTGGTCACGCCATAGATGACGCCTTCCTTGTCCAGCAGGGAATCGAGGAACTGCGCACCCTTGGCAATGCGCTGGCGGAACGTCGGATCATCCTGCAATTGCGTCGGCGCCTGACGGTTGGCCAGGGCCAGCACATCTTCAATGCGCAGGGGGCGTTCGCCGAAGGTTACCGGCTCAAGAGTGGGCATCGTCATCGGTCTTCCAGAAAGGGTAAAAGTTGAACCACTGTTGTGGCCCCTGGAGGCAGTATTGCGACAGGCGTTCGGCGTACAAGCCGGCCCAATGGGCAATCACGTGGTCGCGTTCGTTGCGCTTCCACACCACGGCATCGGCGAACGGTTCGAGGGTGACCCGATAGTGTCCTTCGTGCTTGAGACACATCAGCAGGTTGACCGGGCATTTCAGCAGGCCGGCCAACAGCCAGGGGCCTTGCGGGAATGCCGCCGGATACCCCATGAAGTCCACCGTCACGCTGCGCCCGCCATGCAGCGGTACGCGATCGCCAGCGATCGCCAGCCACTCGCCGCGCTCCAGGCGTTCGCTCAGTTGCAGCATGATCACCGGGTTTAGCTCGCTGACTTGGATCAGCCGCAAGTGCGTGGCGCCGGCTTCGCCCAGCAAGCGATTGAATTGCTCGGCGTGCTTGGTATGCACCAGCACGTTCATGGTGACCTTTTCACCCAGTTCGGCCAGGGCTCGGCACATTTCCAGGTTGCCCAGGTGTGCGCCGACCAACATCTGCCCGCGCGTGTCGCGCAAATGGTTGCGCAGCAGCGCCGGGTCGACGATTTCGATCTGCTCGATGCTTAGCTTGCCGTTCCAGACGTCGAGCTTGTCCAGCAGGGAGTCGGCGAAGGCCATGAATTGCCCAAAGACTCGACGGTGGGTCGGGCGCAACTCGGGGCGGCCGCTCCAGTCGGCGAGGCGCTGCTGATACTGCCAGGCCGCCTGCCGGGCGCTGCGACCAAAAACGAAGAAGTACAGGACGATGCCGTACAGCACCGGTGTCAGCAGCCGACGGCCCAACACCTTGGCGGCAAACGCGGTGAGTTTCATCAGCCAGAAACTACCGCGCTCCTGGCGATCCGCCCAGTGCTGCTGGTCAGTGTTCATGGGCGCCACCGTTGCCAGAGAATCACCGGCAAGCGCACCAGCATGCCGAAGAACAGCCGGGTGTGCATGCGAGAAATCAGCACATTGTCGTGGAACAGGCGAAAGTGCGAGACCCCGTCCAGAGGGTAATGGACCCGCGTGCGCAGCCAGCGCATCGGCTGGTTGCGCCAGGACAGGCGCACGAGGATGTCCGAGTCGAAATCCATGCGTTTGCCGATGTTTGCCGAGTCGATCAGTGCCAGGGTCGGTGCCAGGGGATAGACCCGGAAACCGCACATCGAATCGCGGATCTGCAGGGACAGGCTGTTGATCCAGACCATCACGTGGGTCAGGTAGCGTGCGTAAAGGCGGCCTTTCGGCACGCTGGCGTCGTACAGGGGGTAACCGCAGATCAGCGCGTCGGGATGAGCGCTGGATTGTTCGATGAAGGTGCGTACGTCGCCCAGGTCGTGCTGCCCGTCGGCGTCCACCTGCAAGGCGTGACTGAAACCCAGGCGCGCGGCCTCCCGCAGCCCGGTCATCACCGCGCCGCCCTTGCCCTGATTGACGGCCAGCCGCACCAGGTGAACCCGTTCGTTTTCAGCCAATTGTTCGAGCACCGCCGCGCAAGCCGCGCTACTGGCATCGTCCACCAGCACGCAGGGCAAGCCGTTGCCGAGCAATGCGTGGACCACCGTTGCGATGGCGGTTTCGTGGTTGTAGACCGGGATGACGGCGCAGGGGTTATGCATATTCTGCTCCTTCCACGGTTTCACTGTGCACAACCTTCCTGTGGCGAGGGGATTTATCCCCGCTGGGTTGCGCAGCGACCCCAAATTCTGTGCAACGACACAGACTGATGGTGAGCGCTTCGCACTCGAGCGGGGATAAATCCCCTCGCCACAGAAGCACAGCGGTGCGGTTAGTCATCGGCCACCCCCAACACAATCCGCCCACTGGAGCACGCCGCTGTGTCATTGCGAAAGGCAAAGTACAACTTGCCGCGCTCACGATCGAAGCGCAGGTGCAGCTGGATTTCATCACCGGGTCGCACCAGTTGCTGGAATTTCAGCACCTCCATGCCGACGAACCGGGGCGGCAAGTCCAGCAGTCGACGGCCCAGGTTCAAGGCCCAATCGACTTGCACCACCCCCGGAAGGACCGGCGCGGTGGGAAAATGGCCGCTGAAGTATGCAAGGTCGGGGGGCACCGCCAGGCGCAGGCTCCATTCGCCGTCGGTTTCAATTTGCTCAAGCACCTCAGGGGCTTTTGGACGCGGCGCCATCAACACGGCTTCGACTTCGGCCTGGGGCAGCTTGCCCTGTGCGTTTAACGGCAGTTGCCGCAGCCAGCGCCAGCGCCGGGGCAGCGCCAAGGTTTCACAGTGCCCGCTCAAGTGCTGGCGCAGGGCTTGGGTCACGGCCCGCCGGCCCAGATTGCGCAGGGCCAGCAAGCCGGCTTCGCTGAGCGCCAGCAGGGCACCGAGGGAGGCTCGGTTCTCCTGCACGACGCCCAGCCGTGCATCGCTGACCCATTCGTGGGCCGTCAACGCCTGTTCCAGCATGGGCAGCGAGATGCGCTTTTCTTCGAGCTTGACGATGCGGTCCAAGCGGCCGAGCAATTGGAAGCGCCCATCCGCCGCGATCCGCGCCGCGTCGGCGGTGTGTTCCACATGACCGGCCGGCAAATAAGGCGAGGCGATCAGCAAGGCGCCGTCACTGTCCTGGCTCAGCTCGACACCGGCGAACGGTTGCCACAAGTCGCCGCCCTGGCGCCAGGCAATGCCGCCGGTTTCCGAGCTGCCGAAAATTTCCGTCGGCCATTGTCCCAGGCGTTGTTCGAGACTCTGGGCCGCGTCGGCAGGCAAGGCGCCCCCAGAGGAAAACACTCGGCGCACGCTGCCCAAGGCTGGCCAGTCGAGGTTATCGCCCATGCGCTTGAGCAGCGCCGGGCTCGCGACCCAGGCAAACGCCGGATGCTCGCGACTGGCGCGCTGCATATCCTCCGGGAAGGCCAGTTGCCGACGAACGAAGGTGCGCCCGGCGCACAGCGGCCACAGCACCCGGAACAGCAAGCCGTAGATATGCTGGGCGGCGACGCTGCCGATCATGCAGGCGTCCGGGCCAAGGTCGGCACCCCACAACTGCTCCAGCGCCTGGACTTCATTGCTCAGCTGGCGCAGGGTTTTTTCGATGCGTTTGGGCTCGCCACTGGAACCGGAGGTGCACAGGGCCAGCCAGCATTGATCAAGATCCAGCTCAGCGGCTTCCAGCGGAGCCTGTCGCAGGTCATTGGGTTGGGTGTCGCCGGGCAGGTCGGTCAGCCACAAGTCGACATCGGCCGACCAGCGCTGGCGGGTCTGCGGTTGCAGGTCAGCGGGCAGCAGCACGCGCGCGCCGGCGCGCCAGGCGCCGAGCAGGGCAACCGCCAGGTCCGCTGCATCATCCAGATGCACGGCCAGGCGCCGGATGCCCCGGGCTTGCAATCCGGCGGCCAGGCTGAGCGCGTCTGTGCGCAGTTGCGCGTGGTCCAGTCCCGGCCCGACCGCTACCGCGCGGCCTGGCTGGGCCTCGAGCAGTATCTGCTCAAGCGTTATCCAATTCATGGGCGGCCTCTTACCCGTTGTCGTATGAGCCATTCAATGGCAAACAGCAGCCCCATCAATCCGTAGGAAATCAGGCCGGTGTACAACATCCACCAGCTCAGCGGCGCCCAAAGGGTCAGGGCGGCGGCGAGCAAACCGTTACACAGGAAAAACACACTCCAGGCCACCGTGACCTGGCGGGTATAAACCACCGCCTTGGCCGGCAACCGTGGTTCGCGCAGGCGGGCCAGACGCTCGATGATCGGCGGGCCGTACTTCAGGCTCAGCGTGAACAGCGCGAGCATGAACGCGCTGATCAACACCGGATACCAGCGCAGCAAGAGCGGGCTGTCGAATACCGCGAGCAACACGCAAAAAAAGATCGCCGTGACCGCCATCCAGCGTTTGCCGGGCCCGGCCTTGCCGAGGAACGCCCGGGCCAGCCACAGGCAGCCCAATAGAAGCCCGAACTGCCAGGGGGCGAAGTGCTCCATGCCGAAATACACCGCAAAAGGGTATAGCAGGCCCGCCAGCAGCAGGCCGAGGCCAATCAGCCGGCTCATGCGGCCGGCTGGACCAGTCGATAGACCGCCTCGACTACATCGTTGACGGTGCGCACCGATTTGAATTCTTCAGCGGCGATTTTCTTGCCGGTCTGGCGCTTGATGTGGTCGATCAGGTCGACTGCATCGATGCTGTCGATTTCCAGATCCTGATACAGGTTCGACTCCAGCGTTACACGCTCAGGGTCCAGCTCGAAGAGCTCGACCAGGGCATTGCGCAGGGTGTTGAAAATATCGTCACGAGTTTGCATGGTCGGTCTCAGGCGCTTTTTGCAGTGACGAAGGCCGCAAGGCTTGCCACGTTGCTGAAATGGTTACGGGTGTCCTTGGCATCGGCGTCGATCTTGATGCCATATTTTTTCTGGATCGCCAGGCCAAGCTCCAAGGCATCCACCGAGTCCAGGCCAAGGCCGTCGCCGAACAGGATCTGATCGTCGCCGATGTCGTCGATACCGATGTCCTCCAGGCCGAGGGCCTCGATGATCAGTTGTTTGATGTCACGGTGCAGATCGCTCATCTTCGGCGAGCTCCTTGATGAAATAGTGATGCAAATAATCGTTAAGCCGGCGTGAAGCCTGTGGCGCGGGGCCCAGCGCGGCGAAAGCCTGTGGGTCTATATCGGCACCGACGCGAAAACTGAAGTGCACGCGGCGCAGGGGGATGCGGTACCAGGGCTCGGCCTTGGTCAAGGTCGTGGGGCTGACCTTGATCGTCACCGGTGTGAGGATTTTCGCACCCCGCAGGGCAATGGCGGCGGCGCCTCGATGAAAGGCCGGCGCTTGGCCCGGCTGGGTGCGCGTGCCTTCGGGAAAAACAATCAGGCATTGGCCATCCTGCAGGGCGTTGCTGGCGGCATCGAGCATGTCCATGCTGCCGTCGTTGCTGATGTATTGGGTCGAACGCAGTGGGCCACGGGTGAAAGGGTTGTCCCACAGGCTTTGCTTGACCACGCAGTTGGCGTCGCGCACCAGCCCGATCAGGAACACCACGTCGATCAGCGACGGGTGGTTGGCGATGATCATCTGCCCCGGGCGGCCGAGTTTCTCCGCGCCATCGATCTGATAGGTGAGCACACCGGTGCGGGCCATGAATCGAATGAAGAACCAGAACAGGCGCCCGACTGTTCTACGGGCTCGCTGCCGATGGGTCTGCGAGTCGCCGGGCAGCGCGTTGAGCAACGGAAACACCAGCAACCGCAGGCACAGCCCACCCAGCCCGAAGAGAGCGAAGCTTGCGGCGGTCGCGAACAAGCGCCAGTAGTAGGCGTCGCGATGTTTACTGGTCACCGGTTGCGTTGCCAGGTCCATAGACGATTCTTCCAGGCATGTTGGCAGGTGAGTTGGTTGCCCAGCAGCGTACGCAACAGATCCAGGGCATGGGGCCAGTCGCTGACCGGCAGCGGGGCCGGCGGATTGGCTAATTGCAGTTGCCAGTCGTCGCCACGGGTCAGCAACAGCCCCACTGCGTAGGGAAACGGTACGTCGTCGACCCAAGGCGCGTAGACGCTGGGCGGTTGCTCTTCGGTGATGACCAGCAACACCGCTGGCGTGCCCTCGTCGAGCAAGGCGGCGGCCTCCAGCATGCCGTGTTCAAGGCCATCGCCCGTCGCGGCCAGGGCCGTCATCTCGCTGGTTTCGCCGCGCATGATCGACCACAAGCCAATCACCGCGTTGTGCACCGACAGGCTGAACTGGGTAGGAGACAGCGGTTGATCCCCGGCCAGGTCCTTGAGAATCTCAAAAGTGCGCGGGGTTTCGCCATGGCGGGAAATAAAGACCAACGGTAGGTCCGGTCGCCCCTCGGCCAGCGGCCAGGCGACACTGAAGGCCATGCGGGCCAGGCGGCTGAGGCGTCGGCGTTGCATGGCGGGCAGGAACGACACGTCAGGGGCCGCATCGCTGACGGGCGGCACGACCGGTTGTCGGCTCCATGCCTGCCAATCGTCCACGCTTTCGAGCCCAGGGGCCCACGCGCGCCATTGGGCGATATTGAAATTGATCACAGACTCATCCCACCCCTGCGGGCTTTTATTGTCACGGTTCAGTGGTTTGACCCGCGTCCAACCCTGCATGGCCTTGCGACCCAAGTGGCGCGCATTATCCCGGTGCGGTTGGCTTGTAGCAAATACTGGTTACATTTCGTCCAGGCAAAATCATCAAGGAACCAGACCCAACACGGGACCGCCATTGTGACGGTTAAAAAGTGATTGTCTGTCAGGCGCTTCCTTCATATACAGGCGAATTGACGCTCGGTTGTCTGAAAAAGCCACCGACGCCGTAATCCGATCATGGGGAAGGTAGCGAAGCGGTGTGTTGCGCTACTACACTCGGGAATCTTTGATACACGGAGGTTTTGTCATGCGGCGTGTGGTGTTCAATCAGAAAGGTGGCGTAGGCAAGTCCAGCATCGCCTGTAATCTGGCGGCGGTCAGCGCCAGCGAGGGGTATCGCACGCTATTGGTCGACCTGGATGCCCAGGCCAACTCCACTCAATACCTGACCGGCTTGACCGGCGATGACATTCCCGTGGGCATCGCGGATTTCTTCAAGCAGACCCTGTCGTCGGGGCCTTTCTCGAAAAAGAACAGGGTCGATATCTACGAAACGCCCTTCGACAACCTGCACGTCATCACGGCCACCGCAGAACTGACCGATCTGCAGCCCAAGCTCGAGGCAAAACACAAGATCAACAAGCTACGCAAGCTGCTCGAAGAGCTGGACGAGGATTACGACCGGATCTATCTGGATACTCCGCCGGCCCTCAACTTCTACGCGGTTTCAGCGTTGATCGCGGCAGATCGGGTATTGATTCCTTTCGACTGTGACAGTTTCTCCCGCCAGGCACTGTATGGCCTGCTGTCGGAAATCGCCGAGCTCAAGGACGATCACAATGAAGAACTGGAAATCGAAGGCATTGTCGTCAACCAGTTCCAGGCCCGCGCCAGCCTGCCCCAGCAGATACTCGACGAATTGATCGCCGAAGGCTTGCCGGTGCTGCCCGTTTACCTGAGCAGCTCCGTGCGCATGCGTGAGTCTCACCAGGCGAGCCTGCCACTGATCCACCTGGACCCACGGCATAAACTGACCCAGCAGTTCGTGGAGTTGCATGGGTTGCTGGAGAACGCCTGATTCAAATCCCCTGGCCGCGCAGCCAGCTCATCAACTGCGGCAAGGGGAACGCGCCGCTTTGGCGTGCTACTTCTCGGCCGTCCTTGAACAAGATCAGGCTGGGTATCGAGCGAATCCCCAACTGCGCCGACAATTGTTGATTGGCTTCGCTATCGAGCTTGGCCAACCGGCACTTGCCGGCCAGCTGCGCGGCGGCCTGTTCGAACACTGGCGCGAAGGATTTGCACGGGCCGCACCAATCCGCCCAGACATCTATCAATAACGGCAGGTCGCCCTTGATCTGGCTGGCGTAGTCGCCTTGCTTGAGTTCGAAGGGTTTGCTCGATAACACCTGGGCCTTGCAGCGCCCGCACTTGGGCTGGTCGCCCAGGCGTTCGGCGGGTATGCGGTTGAGCCCGTTGCAATGGGGGCACGGGATGAGCATCGGGTCGTCTCCTGGAATTTGGTTACTCAGGTTGGACACTATATAGAAACCAACACAAAAACCTGTGGGAGTAAGCCTGCTCGCGATGACGGTGTGCAGTCAGGAATCCTGGACTGGCAGACCGCTATCGCGAGCAGGCTCGCTCCCACAGGGTATCGGTGTTGCTGATTATTTGGCCTGGGTCAGCGTGTTGTAGCTGGTCATCAGGTTGCGGTAATCCGGGATGTGGTTGGAGAACAAGGTTGCCAGGCCTTCCACGTCGTTGCGCCAGTCGCGGTGCAGTTCACAGGCCAGGCCGAACCAGGTCATCAATTGCGCACCCGAGGAGGACATGCGGTCCCAGGCCGATTGGCGGGTCAGTTCGTTGAACGTGCCGGAGGCATCGGTGACCACGAACACATCGAAACCTTCGGCCAGCGCGGACAGTGCTGGGAAAGCTACGCAAACTTCAGTCACTACGCCGGCGATGATCAGTTGCTTCTTGCCGGTGGCCTTGATTGCCTTGACGAAGTCTTCGTTGTCCCAGGCGTTGATCTGGCCAGGGCGGGCAATGTACGGCGCGTCCGGGAACAGTGCCTTGAGCTCGGGTACCAGCGGGCCGTTGGGGCCGGTTTCGAAGCTTGTGGTCAGGATGGTCGGCAGTTCGAAGTACTTGGCCAGGTCCGCCAGGGCCAGCACGTTGTTCTTGAAACGGTCCGGGTCGATGTCGCGTACCAGCGACAGCAGGCCAGCCTGGTGGTCCACCAGCAGAACGGCGGCGTTATCTTTGTCGAGACGGTTGTAGGAAGTGGTCATGGCGTAGCCCTCATTAAGTTTTGGTTGCCGAAGGTTCGGCGTGGTTAAGGTTTTTAATGTCGGTACAGCGTTTATTCGGGATTCATCTGGCCGAAGCGCCGGCTTCAATCCGTGTTGCGTTTCGATGTGTGTAGATTAAAACTGGCACCTTTGACGCGCTAGACTGCAAAAATCAGCCTTAGCGTTCTATTTGGAGAACGATCATCGAAGACCTCAACACGCTGTACTACTTCACCCAGGTGGTTGAGCACCGTGGATTCGCCGCAGCGGGCCGGGCGCTGGACATACCCAAGTCAAAGCTCAGCCGGCGTATCGCCCAGTTGGAAGAGCGGCTAGGGGTGCGCTTGCTCCATCGCACAAGCCGGCATTGCACGTTGACGGAGATCGGCCAGGCCTATTACCAGCGCTGCCTGGCGATGCGTGTCGAGGCCGAGAGCGCCGCCGAGGTGATCGAGCGCAACCGCTCCGAGCCCCAGGGCCTGGTGCGCATCAGTTGCCCGACGGCGCTGCTCAACAGCTGGGTCGGGCCGATGCTGACCCGCTACATGCTCAAATATCCGCGGGTGGAGTTGTTCATCGAGAGCACCAACCGCCGAGTCGACCTGATCCACGAGGGGTTCGATATAGCGCTGCGGGTGCGCTTTCCGCCGCTGGAAAACACCGACATGGTCATGAAGGTACTGAGCAACAGCACCCAATGCCTGGTGGGCAGCCCTGCATTTGTAGAGCGATTGTCTTCGCCGGCTTCACCGGCGGACCTTAACGGCCTGCCCAGCGTGCATTGGGGCGGTGCGCAACGGGAGTATCAGTGGGAGTTGTTCGGGCCGGATGGCACCCGAGCGTTGATCCGACATGAGCCGCGCATGGTCACCGATGACCTGCTGGCCCTGCGGCACGCGGTGCTGGCTGGCATTGGTGTCGCTCACCTGCCGACCGTGGTGGTGCGCGAAGACATCGCCGCCGGGCGTCTGGTGGAGTTGGTCCCCGGCTGGACGCCGAAATGCGGGATTGTTCATGCAATCTTTGCGTCGCGGCGTGGGTTGCTACCGTCGGTGCGCACGTTGATCGATTTCCTGGCCGAGGAATTCAGCCACAGTGATATGGCTTAGTGCATTGGCCTCGGGTTGCCATTCATCAGGTGCGCCGCACTGACGGCGCGCCGCGCCCTCAAAACCATACCTGATCACAACCAGGAGGTCCCATGAGCATCCCTCAAGACCCAACCACCCCCAAGACACTGGACAACCCCAACGATGATGGCTTCGTCCTGGGCACCGCTGGCCGCGACGAAGACCCCAACGCCGCCCCGGCCTATGCCGTTGACAGTCGTCACGATCGGGACGAATTGACCCCGGATGACGCGCGTGGCATGCCCGGTTATCCGGAGGAAAAACCGGCAGCGCCGGCTGGGGAAGAGCCAGAATCAGGCATCGAGACGCCCGAACAGGGGAACGATAAGGCGGGATGAGCAGGCTGCGTTGACCTTCGCCCAGCCAATCTTTCACCCGTGGCGAGGGAGCTTGCTCCCGCTCGGCGGCGCAGCCGTCGTAAAACCGGTTGACGCGGTCAGTCTGAAAAAGCGCGTCAGTCCATTCTGGGGCCGCTTCGCAGCCCAGCGGGAGCAAGCTCCCTCGCCACAGGGTTATGTGTTTGGCGGGAGGGTTACGACGAGCAACTGATCTCCAGATGCTTGCCCCATTCCGGCGGCCGCTCGGCGTAGCTGCCCATCCCCGATTGTTCTTCAAAAGGATTGCTCAGCACGCTGTGCAGGCGGCGGACTTCTTCGTAATCGCCTGACTCGGCGGCGTCGATGGCTTTCTGGGCCAGGTAGTTGCGCAGCACGTAGAGCGGATTGACGGCGTGCATGCGAACGCGGCGCTGGTCCTGGTCGACCGGGCCCTCGCGGTTGACGCGGGCGACGTACAGCTCGGCCCAGGCATCGAAACCCTTGAGATCGACGAAGTCGTCGCGCAAGGCGGCAACGGCTTGTTCCGGAGCCTGGTCGCCCAGCCGGCGGAAGAACAGGCTGTAGTCGACGCCGCTGTTCTGCATCAGTTGCAGCAGGCGCTCCACCAGTTTCTGGTCCTCTTCTTCGGCGACGGTCAGGCCGAGGCGGCGGCGCATCAGGTCCAGGTAGTGGGCCTGGTACAGGGGAAGGTACAAGCCAAGGGTCTCGCGCAGGGCATCGACGCTGATAAAAGGCGTCAGGGCTTGGGCGAGGGCGCTGAGGTTCCACTGGCCGATGGGCATCTGGTTGCTGAACGAGTAACGGCCCTGGTCATCGGAATGGTTGCAGATGAAGTTGGCGTCGAAGTCATCAAGGAAGGCGAACGGCCCGAAATCGAAGGTGATGCCCAGGATCGACATGTTGTCGGTGTTCATCACGCCATGGCAGAAACCATAGGCCTGCCATTTCGCAATCAGTTCGGCGTTGCGCTCGACGATCTCGCGGTACATCGCCAGGTAGGGCTCGGGCTGCTCCCGGCATTGCGGAAAATGCAGGTTCAGCACGTGCTCGGCCAAGGCAGCATGCAGCTCCGGCTTCTTGGTGTAGTAGAAATATTCGAAGTGCCCGAAGCGCACATGGCTGGGGGCCAGGCGCAGCACCATGGCGGCGCGCTCCTGCTTTTCGCGCCACACCGGGGTGTCGGAGCCGATCACGCACAACGCGCGGGTGGTGGGGATGCCCAAGGCGTGCAGGGCCTCGGAGGCAAGGAATTCGCGAATCGAAGAGCGCAGCACCGCGCGCCCGTCGCCCATCCGGGAGAACGGCGTCTGGCCGGCGCCCTTGAGGTGCAGGTCCCAGTGCTCGCCGGCCTCGTTGTACACCTCGCCCAGCAGCAACCCGCGGCCGTCGCCCAGTTGCGGGTTGTAGTGACCGAATTGATGCCCTGAGTACACCATCGCCCGGGGCTCGGTTTCGGCCCACAGCTTGTGGCCGCCAAAGATCTCGGCGAACAGCGGTGTCTCGGCTTCTGCCGGCTCCAGGTCCAGCAGCGCCATGGCCGCCGGGCTGGCAACCACCAGCCGCGGGTTGTCGATGGGCTCGGGCAGCACATGGGCCGAGAAACCGTCGCCCAGGCGGGCGAAGCGGTTATCGAAGGTCAGCGTTTCCAGCGTTTTCATGGCCGTCTCCGACGGGCCGCCCGCAGGCAACCCGCTGTCAGTCGAGGGTGCCTTGCGGAGGCTCGGGCATCGGCTTGATGCTGGCGACCGTTGAAGGCACGGGCGTGATGGTCTTTTTGTCAGGCTCGGCAGGCACGAGCTTGTATTCCTGGCCTTGCAGGTTCTTCAAGTAGATTTCCATCTGCCGGAAGGAGATGTTGATGTGCTCCTTCTTGAATTCCCGGTTGATGAACCGATTGATCTCGTCCAGCACCGGGTTTCGATCACCGAGGTCGCGCACATGCATGCGCAGCTCATGGTCCAGGGTGCTTTCACCGAAGTTCAGGAAGTACACGATCGGCTCCGGTTCCTTCAGCACGCGGGGGTTATCGCGAGCGGCCTTGAGCAGCAACTCGCGCACCCGGTCCAGGTCCGAGCCATAGTCCACGCCTAATTTCAGGGTCACCCGGGTTACGGTGTCGGTCAACGACCAGTTGATCAACTGCCCGGTGATGAACGTCTTGTTCGGGACAATGATGTCCTTGCGGTCGAAATCGGTGATGGTGGTCGCGCGAATGCGGATCTTGCTCACGGTGCCCGACAGGTTACCGATGGTGATGGTGTCGCCGATGCGCACCGGGCGCTCGAACAGGATCATGATGCCGGAGATGAAGTTGGCGAAGATCTCTTGCATGCCGAAGCCCAAGCCTACCGACAGCGCCGCCACCAGCCATTGCAGCTTGTCCCAGCTCACACCCAGGGTGGACAGCGTCGTGACGAAGCCGACGCCGGCGATCACGTAGGACAGCAAGGTCGTGGTGGCATACGCGCTGCCCTGGGCCAGGTTCAGCTTCGACAGCACGAACACTTCCAACAGGCCCGGCAGGTTGCGGGCCAACGCGAAGGTGATACCGATGATGATCAGTGCCCCGAGCATGTCGCCGATGCTGATGGGCACCATGCTCATGTTGGCGCCGGTGCCGCTGGTGTATTCGTAGAGGGTGATGTTGTCCAGGTAGGAGAACACACTGATCAGGTCCGACCAGACCCAGTACAGCGCGGCCATGAAACCGCCCAGCAGGGCCAGGCGGATCAGGCGCAGGGACTGTTCGTTGACCTTTTCGATGTCCAGGGTCGGTTCCTCGACCACCGCTTCGCCGTCGCCGACCTCCTTGGCCGCCTGGCGCTTGGCCAGGGCACGCTGGTAGGCAAGGCGCCGCGCCGCGACCGAGAGGCCACGCACGAAGGTGGCCTCGATCACCAGCCAGAACATCAGTAGGTACAGCGTGTTGATCAAGCGGTCGCTGAGTTTCAGCGCGGTGTAGTAGTAGCCGAAGCAGACGGCGACGAACAGCGCGATCGGCAATGCGGTGAACAGCACGCCGACGGCCTTGCGGAACAGCGATGTGTTCTTGTGCGTCGGACTGCTGAGCAACAGCCGGCTGAGTAGCCAGGCCATCGAGGCGTAGCAGGTCAGCACCACCGGCATGCCGAGTACGTCATCGGCCAGGGCTGACGGCTGCAACTCCGCCACGGCCACCACGGCCACCAAGGCCAATACCACCAGCCCGAGCCGACGGATCCAGCCCTGGAGAAATTCGACCTGGGGTTTTTCCCAGCGGAAATGCAGCTCGGCAACGCCGCCTGGCGAGAGGATTCGATAGGCGGTGTAAAACACCAGCCAGGCCTGCCCGATCTGTAGCAAGGCCGCGCCGAGGTTGGTGTTCTGGCCGCGGGCGTCGATCTGCAAGGCGTAGCCGCACAAGGCAAGCGCCAGCGCCACCGGCATGGCCAAAAGGATGTTGATCAGGATCGCCTGGGGTGTGTGCCACTGGCTGTCGCGCTTGAAGTGGCCGACATCCTGGTGAACCTTGTTAAGGCGCGCATAGAGATTCTTGCGGCGCCACAGCAGCGCGCCGATCAACAGCGCCAGGGGCAGGAACAGCAGCGGCCGCTGGGTCAGGCCGTCAGCCAGTTCGCTGAGGCTCGAGGCCCAGGGCAGCGAATCGACTTGTTTTTCCAGGCGGGCCGGCACGCCACGCATCCACTCGAAATCCAGCGGTTTGTTGCTGGGAATCCAGAACATCTGTTCTTCAAGGGTGGCCCGCAGATTCTGTGCGGTGCTGAGCAGTTGTTTCTGGTTGAGCTGCAGCGTGATGGACTCGTTGAGCACCGCGCTCAATTCACGGTTCAGGCGGTCCAGCAGGTCGACCCGGGTCAGGGCCAGTTCAAGCAGGGTCTTGCGCAGCTGTGGGGTGACCTGCTCGGAGGGCTGGGACGCCAGCAGGTTGTCGACGTAGGCTGCGGGATTGTTCAGCAATTCACGTTGCTGGCTGACTTCGAACTGATACAGGCGGATGTCGGCGATCTGGTCGGCCAGGTTCTGGTCCAGCTTCAGGCGCGGCAAGGTCTGGCGCTGCTTGTAAAGAATCTTGGAGAGCAGCAGGCTGCCCTTGAGCACGCTGATCTGCTCGTCCAGGGCGGCATCGGTCTGGGTGACGCTGTCCAGCAGTTGCTTGGTCTGCAGGTTCTGCTGGGTGACCTCGTTGAGGCGGTCGGTGCTCTTGAGCAGATAATCGGAAAGCTTGAGGTTGGCCGTGCTTTCGGTCGCCAGCAGGCTGCTGCCGCCGGCTTTCTGCGCTTCGATGGATTGCTGCGTCACCGTTTCCTGGGACTGGGCCAGGCGTTTCTGGTTGATCAGGTTCTGCAGGTCCTGGATTTCCCGCTCCATGCGGTCGATCTTTTCCGAAAGCAGATCGTGCTGGCTATTGCCCAGGTCTTGCAGTTGGCTGTTGCCGGCCAGTTCCTGGCGGCGCAGTGGAATCAGCGCGTTGAGGGCCGCCAGTTCCGCATTGAGCTGGTCGCGCTGCTCGGCGCTCAGCGCCTTGCCCGCATCCCGTCCGGCTTTGAGGATGGCGTTGATCTGCTGGATCCGGGTCTGGCTGGCGGAGATTTCCGCCTGGGCGCGCTCGGGGCGGGTCTGGGCGGTGATGACCAGGCTGTTGGCGTCGGCCAGGGCCTTTTGCAGATCGCTCTGCTGGGTAGAGCGTTCCGTCAGCATTTGCTCTAGCTGGGGAATCGGCAGGTTGGCGTAGCGTTGCGCCACCGGCACCACATTGGTGCCCTTGAGCCGCGCCAGTTCGCGCTGGTTCTCGATGTTCTGTTTGGGCGCGTTGGCGAGTTGCTGCTTGAGGGCGAGCAGTTTCTGTTCGTAGTCGGCCTTGTTGGTCAACTGGGTCAGGGTGTTTTGCAACACGGCCTGCAAGGCTTTCTGGTCGGCTTCCGGGAGCTTGCGGTCGGCGATCTTGTCCAGGCTGGCCTGGACCGAGGTGCTGGTCGGAGGCTCAGCAGCCTGGACCGTGCAGATGGAAAGACCCAGGCCGAGCAGGGCGATGGCGAATAAGGAGCGCAGGGTAGGCATAGAGACCGGTCAAGCAAATGAGAGTGGGAGCAGTTTAGAGGAACAAGCCGGGACCCGGGCGACTTCCTTCGGGGAATCTGACGCCCACTTTGCCAATCTTGTTCCCGTCCATGGCCGCGACGGTCCACAGGGTGTTGTTCCAATCCACCTGGTCGCCAACCACGGGTGCACCGCCGACTTTCTGGGCAATGAAACGGCCCAGGGTCATGTCCGGATCGATGCCGTCCAGCTTCAACCCATACAGCGTGGCAACCGCGGCCAGCTGGGCGTCTCCTTCGAGTACGAAGTCGCCGAAGAAGCGCAAATCCAGGCCCCGTTGCGGTGCCTGGCTGAACAGTTTTCCAAGGGCTGGCAAATCATGTTCATGGCCGATCACGCAGAGCAAATCGTCCACTTCCAGCACCGTACTACCCGACGGATGGAGCAATTGCTGGCCCCGAAACAGGGCCGCGATGCGCGTTCCGTCGGGCATTTTCAAGTCCCGTAGAGGCGAACCGATGCACCACTTTTCCGCACCGAGGCGGTAGATAAACAGTTCCCACTCGCTCGTCACATGTACTTCCAGCGCCGCCCGGGAAATGGGCAGCGGTTCTGGCGGGACGGTCACGTGCAGCAGCTTGGCGACCCAGGGCAGGCTGGTGCCTTGTACCAGCAGTGACACCAGCACGATAAAGAACGCGAGGTTGAAATAGAGCTGCGCGTGAGGCAGGCCGGCCATCAGCGGGAACACCGCTAGGATGATCGGTACGGCGCCCCGCAGGCCGACCCAGGAAATGAAAGCCTTTTCGCGACCATGAAACGCCTTGAACGGCAACAGCCCGACCATGACCGACAGCGGGCGCGCGATCAGGATCATCCACAACGCCAGGCCCATGGCGGGTAAGGCGATGGGCAACAGGTCATGGGGCGTGACCAATAGCCCCAGCACGAGGAACATGCCGATCTGGGCGAGCCAGGCCATGCCGTCGAGCATGTGCAGGATGCCGTGGCGGCTGCGCACCGGGCGATTACCCAGCACGAGGCCGCACAAGTACACCGCCAGGAAGCCGCTGCCGTGCAGGGCGTTGGTCAGGGCGAACACCGCGAGGCCGCCGCTGATGACCAGGATCGGGTAGAGGCCGTTGGCCAGGTTGATGCGGTTGACCAGCTGCAGCATCAACCATCCGCCGCCCAGGCCGATCACCGCGCCGATGCCGAACTCGCGCACCAGATGCCCGAGCAGGCTCCAATGCAGCCCGGTCTCACCGCTGGCAAGCATGCCGATCAGGGTCACGGTGAGGAACACCGCCATGGGGTCGTTGCTGCCGGACTCGATTTCCAGGGTGGCGCTGACCCGCTCGTTCAGGCCTTTGCCACCGAGCAACGAGAACACCGCAGCGGCGTCGGTAGAGCCAACAATCGCGCCGATCAGCAAGCCTTGGATCAGGTTCAGGTTGAACAACCACGCGGCGGCCATGCCGGTCAGCCCGGTGGTGATCAACACGCCCACAGTGGCCAGCGACAACGCCGGCCACAGTGCCACGCGAAAGCTCGAGACCCGCGTGCGCAACCCACCGTCCAGCAGGATCACCGCCAACGCGAGGTTGCCCACCAGATACGCCGTGGCGTAGTTATCGAAAAGAATACCGGCGCCGTCGACGCCGGCAAGCATGCCCACGGCGAGGATGATCACCAGGATCGGGATGCCCAGGCGCGACGAAAGAGAACTCACCAGAATGCTCGCACCCACCAGCAACGCGCCGATCAAGAACAGGCTGTTGATGGTCGTCGCGGTCAAAGGCAGTACTCCGAAAAACTGAGGGCGGGCACAAACTGACCATGCAGTCTGCGTGCCAGCGATTCTAACCTGTTGAAATGTGATGCTGTCAAAAAAGGTTGGGGGACCGATAGGCATCGGCTCCCTTGAGCGGAAACATTGTGGCGAGGGAGCAAGCTCCCTCGCCACAAAAGCCAGGCGGAGGATTGCTCACGGTCTGTGAGCAGTCATCGTTACGTGGGTTAAAGGCTGAACCGCCCAACCATGCTGTTCAAATCCACCGCCAGGCGCGATAGCTCGGCGCTTGCAGCGCTGGTCTGATTCGCACCGGTGGCCGTCTGCACCGACAGGTCGCGGATGTTCACCAGGTTGCGGTCCACTTCGCGGGCCACCTGGGCCTGTTCTTCGGCGGCGCTGGCGATGACCAGGTTGCGTTCGTTGATCTCGACGATGGCCGTGTTGATGGTGTCGAGGGACATGCCGGCGCCGCGGGCGATGTTCAGTGTCGATTCGGCGCGTTCGGTGCTGTTGCGCATCGAGTCCACGGCCTGTTCGGTGCCGCTCTGGATGCTGCCGATCATGCGTTCGATCTCGCTGGTCGACTGCTGGGTGCGGTGGGCCAAGGCGCGGACTTCGTCGGCGACCACGGCGAAACCACGACCGGCTTCACCGGCACGGGCAGCTTCGATGGCGGCGTTCAGGGCCAGCAGGTTGGTCTGGTCGGCCAGACCGCGGATCACGTCGAGCACCTTGCCGATGTCTCGCGACTCATCGGCCAGGTTGCCGATCAGCGTGGCGGTGCTCTGGACGTCGGCGCTCATGCGCTCGATGGCACCGACGGTTTCCTGCACCAGGTCGCGACCGTCGCCAGCGGACGTGGTGGCGTGTTTCGACGCTTCCGACGTGCTGACCGCGTTGCGGGCAACTTCTTCCACGGCGCTCGTCATCTCGTTGACCGCGGTGGCGGCCTGCTCGATTTCGTTGTTCTGCTGGGTCAGGCCACGGGCGCTTTCGTCGGTGACGCTGTTGAGCTCTTCGGCGGCGGAGGCCAGTTGCGTGGCCGAGCCGGAGATCCGTTGCAGGGTGTCGCGCAGTTTTTCCTGCATGGTCGACATCGCCCGCAGCAGTCGGCCAGCCTCGTCGCTGCCGTCAACGGTGATCGGCCGGGTCAGGTTGCCCTTGGCGATTTCTTCGGCGGCATCCAACGCGTTGGCGATCGGCTTGGTGATGCTGTTGGTCAGCAGCCAGGCGAACAGCAGGGTCAGGCCGGTGGCGATGGCCAGAAGGGTGACGACCCAGATGAAGGCTGTGGAATATTGCTGTGCTGCGTTTTTGTTGAATGCTTCCGCTTGCTGGTTGTTGATGTCCGACAGGCGAGCGAGCGCTGCGTTGATAGCGTCGGAGTTGCTCGTCAACTCAGCGTTGAGCAGCGCTTGCAGTTCGTTGAGCTGATTGTTGCGCGACAGGGTTTTCATCCGCTCTTCGAGCTGACGGTACTGATTGAGCAGCTGCGTGAGTTGCTCATACGCGGACCGTTCTTCAGGCGCACTGATGAGTTTCTCATAAGACATCTGGGCGGCCCGGACCTGCTGGTTGCGTTGCTCGAACAGGTCCAGCGTTTTTTGCTGGGTATCCGCTTCGCGGTTGATCAGCAGGCGATAGGACAACACGCGCAGGCGCAGGGTGAGCTGGGTGACGTCATTCAGTGCTTTGATACTGGGCACGCTGTTCTGAGCGATGTTTTCGCCGGACGCGCGAATCTTGCTCATCTGGCTCAAGGCAAACACGCCGAGGGCCAGCATCAGGGCGCCGATCAGGGCAAACCCCAGGAACGCCCGCGGCGCGATGTTCATATTACGTAGGGACATGGAAGTTACCGTGAAGAAGCGCGTCCGTGCGGGGCTGTGACTGGTTTCAATGACTTATCGGTCTTGCGACTGAAGTCTTGAGGGCGCTGCGTGCTTTTGTCGCACTCCACCGGCAACGGCGCGACGAAGGGTCGGAACCAGATTCCTTGTTCGCAGTCTCTACAGCTCGCCAGTGGTGCGCCGCTGTTCTCTGAGTCGTGGCGTTGACGATGACTTTTCTTTATCGTACGCGCCCCTTGAAAAACCCTGGAAATCAATATGTTGGAAACATCCCTCAGCCAGCTGGAGCAATTGGTCAACGACCTGGTGCAACAGAACCGTCACCTCGCCGGCCTGAATGAAACCCTGGGCGCCGAACTGGCGAAGGCCAAGGATGAAAACGAAAGTCTGCAATTGAGCCTGATGGAGCAGGAAGAACTCCACGGCACCACCACCGCCCGGATCCAGGCGCTGATCGAGCGCGCCAGCACCGCAACGGCCAGCGCATGAGTCAACGTGTCGATGGGGTGACAGTCGTCTCGATTCTCGGGGAGGACTATTCGATCAAGGCGCCGGCCGGGCAGGAGCAAGCGTTGCTGGACGCTGCTTCGATGCTCAAGGCGGCCCTGGCCGATACCAAGCGTAAATACCCGACCTTGATCGGTGATCGCCTGCTGGTATTGGCGGCCATGAATTTGTGTTCGCAACAGATCGAAATGCAGAAGCAGCATCGGGCGGAACTCGACCGTTACCAGGAGCAGGTCAGCGCCACGGTCGAAGTGATCTCCAAGACGATTCAGCAGGCCTGAGGCCACGGTCCGGCTTATAAGCGGCGTTGCCCGCACTTAAGTCATCGCGAGCAGGCTCGCTCCCACATGGGGGCTAAGTGAACACGAAACTGCGTTCACCGCCGATCATTGTGGGAGAGAGGCTGCTCGCGATTGGATGTCAGCCGCGCTACAGGCGCTGGCTCAGAACCATTCATCCCGCATTCCCAGGCAGGTGTCATCCCGCGCTTCGAGCAGCGTCAGCTCATGCTGGCAACCCGGCACTTCCCAGGTCAGGAAGTAGCGCGCCGCTTGCAGCTTGCCTTGATAGAAATCGACATCCGCCGCGTTCCCCTTGGCCAAGCCTTCCTCGGCACGAATCGCCTGTTCCAGCCAGCGCCAGCCGATCACCATGTGCCCAAACACTTTTAGGTACAGCGCCGAATTGGCCAGGCTATCGTTGACCTTGCCTTGGGCCAGGTCGGTCAGCAGGCCGAGGGTGACTGTTTGCAGGCGTGCCACCAAGGCTTCCAACGGCTGACGCAAGGGTGTCAGCGATTCGTACGCTTGGGCGCGCTCAGTGGTGTCGGCCACCAGGCGGATCAATTGCTTGAGCCCGGCACCGCCGTTCTGCGCCAGTTTGCGCCCCAGCAAGTCCAGGGACTGGATACCGTGGGTGCCCTCATGGATGGGATTCAGGCGGTTGTCGCGGTAATACTGCTCAACTGGGTATTCGCGGGTGTAACCATGGCCGCCGAGAATCTGGATGGCCAGCTCGTTGGCCTTCAGGCAGAACTCCGAGGGCCACGACTTGACGATGGGCGTGAGCAAGTCCAGCAACTCATGGGCGCGCCGACGCTCGGCTTCGCTTTCCAGCGTGGTGGTGTCGTCGAACAGGCGCGCCGCGTACAGGCCCAGGTCGAACGAACCTTCCACGTAGGCCTTTTGGGTCAGCAGCATGCGGCGCACGTCGGCGTGCTGGATGATCGCCACGGGGGCGGTGGTCGGGTCCTTGCTGTCAGGCACGCGGCCCTGCGGGCGTTCGCGGGCATATTCAAGGGAATACAGGTAGCCGGCGTAACCCAGCATCACCGCCCCCATGCCGACGCCGATGCGAGCCTCGTTCATCATCTGGAACATATAACTCAGGCCGTGGTGCGGTTTTCCTACGAGATAACCCACGCATTCGCCGTTGTCGCCGAAGTTCAGCGCCGTGGATGTGGTGCCGCGCCAGCCCATCTTGTGGAACAGACCGGCCAGCAGCACGTCGTTACGCTGGCCGAGGCTGCCATCATCGTTGACCAGGAACTTCGGTACGATAAACAGCGAAATACCCTTCACGCCCGGCGGCGCATCCGGCAGTTTCGCCAAGACCATGTGCACGATGTTTTCCGACAACGGATGGTCGCCGCCGGAAATGAAAATCTTGTTGCCCTTGAGCCGATAGGTACCGTCGGACGCCGGCTCCGCGCGTGTACGAATATCCGACAACGATGAACCCGCATGGGGCTCGGTCAGGGCCATGGTGCCGAAGAAGCGACCATCGATCATCGGTTGCAGAAAGCGCTGTTTCTGATCATCGCTGCCGAAGCTTTCGATCAGGTTCGCCGCGCCCATGGTCAGGAAGGGGTAGGACGTCGAAGCGGCGTTGGCCGACTGGAAGTGCGCAAAGCAAGCCTGGGACAGCAACGTTGGCAGTTGCATGCCGCCGGCCTCGAAACTGCGTGCGGCGTTGAGAAAACCAGCCTCCAGGAACGCATCCACCGCCGGCTTCACTTCCGGGATCAGGATCGCCTCGCCGTTTTCATAGCGTGGTTCGTTTTCGTCGTTCTTGCGGTTGTGTGGCGCGAAATGCTTTTCGGCAATGTTGCGTGCCGTGCCGATGGCCGCCTCGAAGGTTTCGCGATTGTGCTCGGCAAACCGTTCGCGCTGGGTCAGGCCTTCGGCATCAAGGACTTCATACAGCTCGAAAGCCAGATTGCGGGAACTGAGCAGCGTCTCGGACATGGCGGCCTACCTTTTCTTGGGATGGGCCGAGTCTAGGTCTGGGAATGGAGGCTGAACAGGATGATTGATTTGGGTGATGGAGCAGAAGGGGCGACGCTAATCTGAAAATGTGGGAGCGAGCCTGCTCGCGATAGCGGTGGGTCAGTCAGAGATGATTTCAACTGGCACACCGCTATCGCGAGCAAGCTCGCTCCCACAGGGATTTCGACGACCAGGCACCTATTGCAGATGCCTGGTTTGCAGCGTTTAGCCGATGGTCATCAGGCTGGCGTTACCACCGGCCGCGGCGGTGTTGACGCTCAGTGCCCGTTCGATGACCAGGCGCTCCAGCGCGATGTTGGTTTCGCCTTGGGACAAGCCATGCACGCCGACGATGGCACCGGCTCGCTTGGCCACTTGCTGGCAGACACCGCGCAGTTGATCCGAATCGCCGTGATGCAGGACGGCGTCGAACAGCACGTCGTCCTTGGTCCAGTCGGCAACGCGCTGGATGCGTGCCTGGATTTCCTTCGGCAAGCGTGCGAACACGGCCTTGCTGGTGTCGGACTCCGGCCATACCGCCGAGCCGCCGACGGCCAGTACGGCTGCCAGTTGTGTAAGCAAGTCGCCTTCCACATCCGCCAGGCACAGCACGTGCTCGCGGGGCAGGATGGCGTAGCTGTTACGTTCGCCTGTCGGGCCGGTGAGCTGGCGGGTGATGCCGCTTTGCGACTGGGCGGCGAACTGCACGCACAGGGCGCTCAGTTCGGCAAGCTTCTGGCTGTCGGCCCAGGTTTGCAGGGCGGTCAGCGGCTTGCTCATGGCGTCGCGCAGGCGCAGGTCTGGCGCGGCCAGGGCGTCGCCACGTACGAAGGATTGCTGGATCGCATCGGTAGGACGGGTCGACAGCAGGCGGTACAAGTACAGCGGGCCGCCGGCCTTCGGACCGGTGCCCGACAAGCCTTCGCCGCCGAACGGCTGCACACCGACCACCGCACCGACGATGTTGCGGTTCACGTAGACGTTGCCGGCATGAACGTTGTCGATCACCTTGGCGATGGTCTCGTCGATTCGGGTGTGCACGCCCAGCGTCAGGCCGTAGCCGGAGGCGTTGATCTGGTTGATCAACTGGTCCAGCTCCTTGCGCTTGTAGCGAACCACGTGCAGCACGGGGCCGAAGATCTCCCGTTGTAGCTCATCGAAGCTTTCCAGCTCGATCAGCGTCGGCATCACGAAGGTGCCGCGCTTGCATTCGTCGCTGTCGGCAATCGCCATCTGGTACACAGTGCGACCTTTATCGCGCATGGCCTGGATGTGCTTCTCGATACCAGCCTTGGCTTCGGCGTCGATCACCGGGCCGATGTCCACCGACAGACGCTCCGGGTTGCCGAGGCGCGATTCGGCCATGGCGCCCTTGAGCATTTCGATGACGCGGTCGGCGGAATCTTCCTGCAGGCACAGCACGCGCAGGGCCGAGCAACGCTGGCCGGCGCTGTCGAAGGCCGAAGACACCACATCGATGACCACTTGTTCGGTCAGCGCCGAGGAGTCGACGATCATCGCGTTCTGGCCGCCGGTCTCGGCGATCAGCGGGATTGGACGGCCCTGGTTGTCCAGGCGCCCGGCGATGTTGCGCTGCAACAGGCGGGCGACTTCAGTAGAGCCGGTGAACATCACGCCTTTGACGCGATCGTCACCCACCAGGCGGGCACCAACGGTTTCACCGCGGCCCGGCAGCAATTGCAGGACGCCTTCCGGAATACCGGCTTCGAGCAACAGGCGTACAGCCTGGGCCGCTACCAGCGGAGTCTGCTCGGCGGGCTTGGCCAGTACCGGGTTGCCGGCGGCCAATGCGGCGGCGACCTGGCCGCTGAAGATTGCCAGCGGGAAGTTCCACGGGCTGATGCAGACCACTGGACCCAGGGGGCGGTGGGCATCGTTGGTGAAATCGTTGCGGGCCTGCACCGCGTAGTAACGCAGGAAGTCCACGGCTTCGCGTACTTCGGCGATGGCGTTGGCGAAGGTCTTGCCGGCTTCACGGGCCAGCAGGCCCATCAGCGGCTGGATCTCGGCTTCCATCAGGTCGGCGGCGCGCTCGAGGATGGCGGCGCGTTCGGCCGGTGGCGTCGCCTGCCAGATTGGCGCGGCGTTGAGGGCGCATTGGATGGCGTTGTCGACGTCTTCGACCGTGGCTTCCTGGACGTGACCGACCACATCGCGATGATCGGCCGGGTTCAGCACCGGCGCCGGCGCTTCTTCGCTAGCGGCGCAACCGAGCATCGGCGCGGCTTTCCAGTTGTTGTGAGCAGTAGCCAGCAGGGCGCAGGACAACGAGGCCAGGCGATGTTCGTTGGCCAGGTCGATGCCGCTGGAGTTGGCGCGTTCGCTGCCGTACAGGTCGCGTGGCAGCGGGATGCGTGGATGCGGCAGGCCAAAACCGCCTTCCAGGGTAGCCATCTGCTCAATGCTTGCCACCGGATCGGCCACCAATTCCTGAATGGAAATGGACTGGTCGGCGATGCGGTTGACGAACGAGGTGTTGGCGCCGTTTTCCAGCAAGCGACGCACCAGGTAGGCCAACAGCGTTTCGTGGGTGCCGACCGGAGCGTACACACGGCACGGACGGTTCAGCTTGCCTTCGGAGACTTTACCTACAACTTGCTCGTACAACGGTTCACCCATGCCGTGCAGGCACTGGAACTCGTACTGGCCCGGGTAATAGTTCTGACCGGCGATGTGGTAGATGGCCGACAGGGTATGGGCGTTGTGCGTGGCAAATTGCGGGTAGATGACTTCTGGCACCGACAGCAATTTGCGTGCGCAAGCAATGTAGGAAACGTCGGTGTAAACCTTGCGGGTGTACACCGGGTAGCCCTCCAGGCCTTCGACCTGGGCGCGCTTGATCTCGCTGTCCCAGTACGCGCCTTTTACCAGGCGGATCATCAGGCGGTGACGGCTGCGACGGGCGAGGTCGATCACATAGTCGATTACGTATGGGCAACGCTTCTGGTACGCCTGGATCACAAAGCCGATGCCGTTCCAGCCGGTCAATTGCGGCTCGAAGCACAGGCGCTCGAGCAGGTCCAGGGACAGTTCGAGGCGGTCGGCCTCTTCGGCGTCGATGTTGAGGCCGATGTCGTATTGCTTGGCCAGCAGAGTCAGCGACAGCAGGCGCGGGTACAGCTCGTCCATCACCCGCTCGTACTGGGCGCGGCTGTAGCGCGGGTGCAGGGCCGAGAGCTTGATGGAGATGCCCGGGCCTTCATAAATCCCACGGCCATGAGACGCTTTGCCGATGGAATGGATAGCCTGTTCGTACGAGGCCAGGTACTTCTGGGCGTCATGCTCGGTGAGTGCGGCTTCACCCAGCATGTCGTAGGAATAGCGGAAACCCTTGGATTCGAACTTGCTGGCGTTGGCCAGGGCTTCGGCAATGGTTTCGCCGGTAACGAACTGCTCGCCCATCAGGCGCATGGCCATGTCGACGCCCTTGCGGATCATCGGCTCGCCGCTCTTACCGATGATGCGGCTCAGGGACGAGGTCAGGCCCGCTTCGTTATGGGTGGCGACCAGTTTGCCGGTCAGCAGCAGGCCCCAGGTAGCGGCGTTGACGAACAGCGACGGGCTGTTGCCCAGGTGCGGCTGCCAGTTGCCGGTGCTGATCTTGTCGCGGATCAGCGCGTCGCGAGTGCCCTTGTCCGGGATACGCAGCAACGCTTCGGCGAGGCACATCAGTGCCACGCCTTCCTGGGACGACAGGGAAAATTCCTGCAGCAAGCCCTGAACAATACCGGCACGACCGCCGGCACTCTTCTGGTTACGCAGCTTCTCAGCAATAGAAGCCGCCAGCTTGTTGGTGGCTTCGGCCATTTCGGCCGGCAGGCGCGCTTGCTCGATCAGCATCGGCACCACTTCCGGCTCTGGGCGACGGTAAGCGGCGGTGATGGAGGCGCGCAGGACCGATTGCGGCAGGATGCTCTCGGCGAATTCCAGGAAGCATTGATGAGCGTGGTCCGCTTGGACTTCGCCGGCATCGTCATTGTCGGCGCGGCTTGAACCGTTCAGCTCGGTCAGGGTTGCACCACCCTCGAGTTTCTCCAGGTAATTGAAAATTGCCTGCTTGATCAGCCAGTGCGGCGTGCGATCAATCGAAGTCGCGGCCGCCTTGAGACGTTCGCGGGTCGGGTCGTCGAGTTTGACCCCAAGGGTGGTGGTAGCCATATTTTTATCCTCATGTTTGCCACGTACCGCGTGGCATCAGCTGGCGGCAAGATTAGCTGCGAGCCGGGGGAGGTGCAACCGGGTGCAACCGGTTTTTTGTCGAAATTATGAGCAGTTCATCCGGATGGTCTGTAGTCCCTTTCATGAGAGCACCTGTTTGGTGCGAAAAATCTTGCAAAAGCTTCCTTCGATGCACCAATAGCGGGCAATAATTGCCATCCGTACGATTATTCCGACTGGGTGCAACTTATTTGAACGAAACTGGTTGCACCTTATTTGGATTGTTGAATAGCATTCGCGGCCAAGGTGCAACCGGTTCTGGGTACAAAAACCGGGTCGAGCTGCATCGGCTGATGGCTTTCCTGGGGAAACATCAGTCATAAAATTCGCGGGTCCACAAAACGTCCGCACAACGTTCGCGTTGTCGACGCTTTCAACTGCCACCGCACCATAAAAACAAAGCCAGGGCGTAACTCATGAGTGTTAGCAATCCCACCCTGATCACCTTCGTGATCTATATCGCAGCCATGGTCCTGATCGGCCTGATGGCTTATCGCTCCACCAACAACCTTTCCGACTACATCCTGGGCGGTCGCAGCCTGGGCAGTGTCGTGACGGCGCTTTCTGCCGGCGCTTCCGACATGAGCGGCTGGTTGTTGATGGGTTTGCCCGGTGCAATCTACATGTCCGGCCTGTCGGAGAGCTGGATCGCCATCGGCCTGATCATCGGTGCCTACCTGAACTGGCTGTTCGTGGCCGGTCGCCTGCGGGTCCAGACCGAGCACAATGGCGATGCGTTGACGCTGCCGGATTATTTCTCCAGCCGTTTTGAAGACACCAGTGGCTTGCTGCGGATCATCTCTGCGGTGGTGATCCTCGTGTTCTTCACCATCTATTGCGCTTCCGGCATCGTGGCCGGTGCACGCTTGTTCGAAAGCACCTTTGGCATGTCCTACGAGACGGCGCTGTGGGCCGGTGCTGCCGCGACCATCGCCTACACCTTCATCGGTGGTTTCCTGGCGGTCAGCTGGACCGATACCGTACAAGCCACGCTGATGATCTTCGCGCTGATCCTGACGCCGATCATCGTGCTGCTGGCCACGGGCGGCGTGGATACCACGTTCCTGGCGATCGAAGCGAAAGACCCGACTTCGTTCGACATGCTGAAAAACACCACCTTCATCGGGATCATCTCGCTGATGGGCTGGGGCCTGGGCTACTTCGGCCAGCCGCACATCCTGGCGCGCTTCATGGCGGCGGATTCGGTCAAGTCGATCGCCAAGGCGCGTCGCATCTCCATGGCCTGGATGATCCTGTGCCTGGGTGGCACCGTTGCCGTTGGCTTCTTCGGTATCGCGTACTTCTCGGCTAACCCAGAGGTGGCCGGTCCAGTGACCGAAAACCCTGAGCGTGTATTCATCGAGCTGGCGAAAATCCTGTTCAACCCATGGGTTGCCGGTGTACTGCTGTCGGCCATCCTCGCGGCAGTCATGAGCACTCTGAGCTGCCAGTTGCTGGTGTGCTCCAGCGCCCTGACCGAAGACTTCTACAAGACTTTCCTGCGCAAGAGCGCTTCCCAGGTAGAGCTGGTCTGGGTCGGCCGTGCCATGGTGCTGCTGGTGGCCCTGATCGCCATCGCCCTGGCCGCGAATCCGGAAAACCGCGTTCTGGGCCTGGTGAGCTACGCCTGGGCCGGTTTCGGTGCCGCCTTCGGTCCGGTGGTCCTGATCTCCGTGGTCTGGAAGAACATGACTCGCAACGGCGCCTTGGCCGGTATCCTGGTCGGTGCGATCACCGTGGTGGTCTGGAAGCATTTCGAGCTGCTGGGTCTGTACGAAATCATTCCGGGCTTCATTTTCGCCAGCCTGGCCATCTACTTCGTCAGCAAGATGGGCACGCCCACCACCGGCATGCTGCAGCGCTTCGAAGCGGCTGAGAAAGATTTCCGCTTGAACCAGTAAGGCTTTGGCGAGCCTGCAATGGCTCGCTCAAAACAGTAAAAAACGGCCCGCCTCCATTGGAGCGGGCCGTTTTTTATGGCTGAGGGTCCAAGTTGTCGGGCTGGTTGAGAAAAATCAGTACGCCCAGCAGCGCCATGTAGAACCTGAACGCGGCATCCTGGCCATTCCAGATCTCGGATTGCCACATCAGGAACCACTCGCCGCCAACGACCATGAAGCCGAAAAACCAGACGAAGAATCCGACCGTCAGCCCAACGATGGGCCATTTTTTTGCCCGATTGAAAGCCAGGCCATCCGCCCTGCGTGCCCGCCAGAGTGTCAGCCCGCCATAGGCCAGCAGCACGGTGGTGATTGCTTCGCCGAGGATGATCAGCCCATAAGCCCCGTGCCACATCCAGGGCTTGTCAATGGCCCGATATCGGGCGGCGTTGTTGGGAAAGGTGGTGTCCATGCTCAGCACATGCTGGACGAAATTGAAGTTGGAGCTGTAGTCCGTGACGTTGTTGAACACGGTCAGGAAGGCGAAGGCGGCAAGCGCCAGGATCATGGCGATTTTTGTATAGCGGAGGGTCATGGTTGCGTCCTTGGCTTTTACGACCAAACGACGTTATCACGCCTTTGCTCGATAGAAGGCCGGTCGCTGTGTAAGAAGCAGCTGATTACTTCGTACGAAGGCTTTCAGGATCGCGGTGTATGGATTGTCCATCGGAAAATGCAGCGTGCCTTGCAGCTTTTTGACTCTTGGGTGTAGGGGAAATCTGTTTTTCCTGACAATGGATCAACACTGCCAGTGGCTCGTGCAGAATCGCCCGTCTCATTCAGCAGAGGCACATCGGATGTTCGCGCCTGCCAATTCACCACGTTTCACGCTGGCGTTCGACAGCGGGCCAAATGACCTCAAGGTGCTTGAGTTCAAGGGCAAGGAAGCCATCAGCCAACCCTATTGCTTTGATCTGGAGCTGGTCAGCGATCGGCCCGACCTGGTGCTGGAGGACCTTCTGCATCGCCAGGCTTACCTGGGTTTCGATCACCGCGGCGGTGGGATACATGGCCAGGTCTACAGCGTGGCCCAAGGCGACTCGGGCAAGCGCCTGACCCGTTACCAGATCACCCTCGTGCCACGCCTGGCGTACTTGCGCCACCGCATCAACCGGCGAATTTTCCAGCATCTGAATGTGCCCGCCATCGTTGGCCTCGTCCTGAAGGATCACGGCATCCTGGCCGATGCATTCCAGTTCAGTCTGGGTGGGCAATACCCCGAGCGTGAATATTGCGTGCAGTACGGTGAAAGCGATCTGGACTTCATCGAGCGGCTATGTGCCGAGGTCGGCATCCATTACCACTTCCAGCACAGCCCTGACGGGCATCTGCTGGTGTTTGGCGACGACCAGACGATGTTCAAGCGTTTACCCGAGTCTACGCCGTACCTGCCGGGCAGCGGGATGGCTGGCGCTGCGCCGGCCATCAAGCGCTTGGCGGTACGGCACCAGGCGCGAACCACTGCGGTGACGCTACGCGACTATGACTTCCGCAAGCCTGGCCTGCTGCTGCAAGCCGGTCTCGGTGGGCAAGCGCCAGCTTCGCTTGAGGATTATCAATATCCCGGCCAATTCATCGACCGTGCCGATGGCAGCCACCTGGCCCGACGTTCCCTCGAGCGACACGGCGCGGACCACCTTTTGGCGGAGGGCAGCAGTGACGACAGCGCTTTCGCCAGCGGACATTTCATGCGCATCGAGGAGCATCCCCGCCCGCAATGGAATGATCTCTGGCTGTTGACGCAGGTCGATCACCGTGGCCGGCAGCCGCAAGTGCTGGAAGAGAACGCTTCGGTCGGCCCGGGTGAATTCCAGGGCTACGGCAATACCTTCCTGGCGACGCCCTGGGACGTTTTTTTCCGTCCGCCTTTGCAGCACAAGAAGCCGTCGATCAGTGGCTACCAGTCAGCGGTAGTGACCGGACCGGTGGGCAGCGAGATCCATTGCGATGAGTTCGGGCGGGTCAAGGTGCAACTGGTCTGGGATCGCGACGGTGCAGGTGATGAGCATTCCAGCTGCTGGCTGCGCGTGGCCACCGGCTGGGCGCACGATCGTTACGGCAGTGTGATGATTCCTCGGGTCGGCATGGAAGTGCTGGTCGGGTTCATGGACGGCGACGTCGACAAGCCGCTGGTGGTCGGTTGCCTGCCGAACGGAGCCAACCCGCTGCCGCTCGACCTGCCGGCCGACAAGACCCGCAGTATCCTGCGCAGCCAGAGCAGCCCCGGTGGTAGCGGCTATAACGAATTGCGCATCGAAGACCGCAAGGGCGCCGAGGAGATCTACCTTCGAGCCCAGCGCAACTGGACCCAGCATGTGCTGCATGACCAGCGCGTGCAGGTCGATCATGAGCGCAGCATCTTCGTTGCCGGCTTGTCCCGGCACGAACTCAAGGACGGCGAGCAGCGCATCACCCGGGGGCGACGGCAGGTTGAAGTTCGCCAGGACGATCACCTGATGGTGACGGGCGACCGGCATATCCGCGTCGCCAACCAGGCCCTGAGCGCTGCTGGGCGGTTTCATGTCAGCGCCGGCCAACAGATCGTGCTGGAGGGCGGCGCCACTGCGACCATCCAGGCCGGCGGGCACTGGATCAACATCGGACCGGGCGGAATCTTCAGCAGCGTACCCATCCAGGTCGGCGGCGCGCCGATGGTGGCGATGGGCGCCGAACCCGTTGCAGCGGGCGCTCCGGATAAACTTGCCGCCGCGCTGGCGCCACCGCTGTCCTTGGCGCAAATACTCAGTTTGAAAAGTCCTGCGCCGTTCTGTGAGGAGTGCGAACGCTGCAAGGAGGGTTCCTGTGCCGTGCCGTTGGCTGCGCTTGGGAGATAAGTTCAGAGATGCGCAGTGCAGCGTGAGCAAGCTCCCTCGCTACGGGGCGCTGTTCGTCCACTCGGCCGCCAACCCCTGACGTTGGGCGCGCTTCGAGGTAAACTCGTCGCCCTTCGCAGGAGCCGCCATGAATTATCGCCACGCCTTCCACGCCGGCAATCACGCCGATGTGTTCAAACACCTGACCTTGACCCGCCTCATCGCCTTGATGTCGCGCAAGGAGCAGCCCTTCGCCTACCTCGATACCCACGCAGGCATCGGGCTTTACGACTTGCAGGGCGACCAGGCCAGCCGTACCGGTGAATACCTGGAAGGCATCGCACGGTTGTGGGACCAGGACGACCTCCCGCCCCTGACCGCCGATTACATGAAAGTGCTGCGCGAGATGAACCCGGACGGCCAGTTGCGCTATTACCCGGGCTCGCCGGAGTTGGCACGGCGCCTGACCCGACCGCAGGACCGAGTATTGCTCAACGAGAAGCATCCGGAGGACGGCGTGCTGCTCAAGGACAACATGAAGGGCGACCGTCGCGTGGCGGTCCACTTGGGCGAAGGCTGGCATGTTCCTCGTGCGTTGTTGCCGGTGGCAGAGAAGCGCGCTCTGATGTTGATCGATCCGCCGTTCGAACAGCTGGATGAGATGCAGCGTTGCGCCGCGTCGCTCAAGGAAGCCGTCAGTCGGATGCGCCAGACCGTGGCGGCGATCTGGTACCCGGTAAAGGACCAGCGCATGTTGCGTCGTTTCTACCAGGACTTGGCCGGCACGGGCGCGCCTAAATTGTTGCGGGTGGAGTTGCTGGTGCACCCGCTGGCCACGCCCAACAGCCTGAACGGCTCGGGCCTGGCCATTGCCAATCCGCCGTGGGGGCTTGAGGAGGAACTGCGCGAGCTGCTGCCGTGGTTGTCCAGGAAACTTGGGCAGACCCAGGGTGGGTGGCAGATGGATTGGTTGATTGCTGAAAGCTGATCGCTGAGCCGATGCATTCAGGTCGTCAGGCAGGACGCCTTCGCGAGCAAGCCCGCTCCCACATGGGGTGTCGAGGTGTACGCGACATCTGTGTCCGCCCCGGGCCCCTGTGGGAGCGAGCTTGCTCGCGATGGCGGCGGCACATCCAACATCACCGCCCCAGATCCACCGCTATCGCGAGCAAGCTCGCTCCCACATGGGGATCTGAGGCGTACGCAAGAGTTATGTACGCCACCGGACCTGTGGGAGCGAGCTGGCTCCGGGCGGCGATCCGACGAAGCTTTTCAGGGCCCGACCGTCAGATCGGGCAGGTCACGCCCGTGCCGCCAATCCCGCAATAGCCTTCAGGGTTCTTCGCCAGGTATTGCTGGTGATACGCCTCGGCAAAGTAAAACGTCGGCGCTTCGTCGATTTCGGTGGTGATTTCTCCCAGCCCGGCCTTGCCCAGCTCAGCCTGGAACACTTCCTTGCTCTTCTTCGCCGCTTCCAGTTGCTCGGGCGTGGTGCAGTAGATCACTGAGCGGTACTGGGTGCCGATGTCGTTGCCCTGGCGCATGCCCTGGGTCGGGTTGTGCAATTCCCAGAACATCTTCAGCAAGTCGTCATAGCTGACTTTCTCCGGCTCGTAGACCACCAGCACGACTTCGCTGTGGCCGGTCAGGCCGGAGCATACTTCTTCATATGTCGGGTTTGGCGTAAAGCCGCCCGCATAACCCACCGCCGTGCTGACAACGCCTTCCCGTTGCCAGAACCTGCGCTCCGCGCCCCAGAAGCAGCCGAGGCCGAAGATGGCGAAGTCCACATTGGTGACGAATGGGCCCAACAGCGGCGCGTCGAGGACAAAGTGTTTTTCCGGCACGGCCATTGGGGTTTCACGGCCAGGGAGAGCTTGATCGGGAGTAGGAAGCACGTTTTTGTTCACCAGAATTTCCGAGCGCAAGACCATCATCAGTCCTCTCAGTCAGATTGAGTTGAGCGAAATAGACCGTCAGTGTGCCTCACAAAAGCCGCTGCAAGCTATAAGCGGCTGTCAGACCAGCGGACCGCGCGGGTAGCGCTTGAGCTTCTCGACGAGCTCTGCGCCGGGGATCGGCCGGTCGAAGAGGTAGCCTTGGCCGACGTCACAGCGGTGGCGCCGCAGGAAGGCGAGCTGCTGGGCGGTCTCGATGCCTTCGGCCACGACCTTGAGCTTCAGATTGTGGGCCATGGCAATCACCGCGGAGGTGATCTCCATGTCGTCCTGGTTGTCCGGGATTTCATGGATAAAGCTGCGATCGATCTTGATGATGTCGATCGGGAATTTCTTCAGGTAGCTCAGGGATGAATAACCGGTGCCAAAGTCATCCATCGCCAGGGTCAGGCCCAGGCGCTTGAGCTGGTCGAGTTGCAGGTGGGTGTCTTCGGTGGCTTCGAGCAGCAGGCCTTCGGTCAGTTCAAGTTCCAGCAGCCGCGCGGGCAATTGTTCTTCCTTGAGGATGCTGGCGATCGAGGCCACCAGGTCCGGGTCGGAAAACTGCTTGGGCGACAGGTTGATCGCCACTTGCAGATTGCCCAGGCCAGCCGCGGTCAGCTGTTTGCTCATGCGGCAGGCCTGGCGGGCGATCCATTTGCCGATGGGGATGATCAGGCCGGTTTCCTCGGCCACGCTGATGAACTGGTCAGGACGGATCATGCCTTTTTCCGGATGATTCCAGCGCAGCAGCGCTTCCATGCCCAGCAAGCGACCGCTGCGCAGACACAGCTTGGGCTGGTAGAACACGTCCAGTTCGTTCTGGGTCAAGGCGCGTCGAAGGTTGTTTTCCACGAACAGCTTGTAGCTGGCCTCGGCGTTCAGCGCCTCGGTGAACACCTGGACCTGGTGCTTGCCGTTGGCCTTGGCCTTGTGCAGAGCGAGGCCGGCGTTGCGCATGAGGGTCTGTGGGTCGCGGCCATGCAAAGGCGCGCAGGCCAGGCCCACGGAGCCGGTCACGCTGATCAACTGGTTATCGACGAACATCGGCTTGTCGAGCGTCATCAGCAGCTGGCTGGCGATCTGTTGGCCGGCCTCAAGGTCGGTGTCGTCCAGCAGCACCGCAAATTCGTTACTGGCGAAGCGCGCCAGGCTGCCGCTGGAGCTCAGGCTATTGCGCAGGCGCCGGGCCAGGCTGATCAGCAGTTTGTCGCCGGTCTGATGGCCGAGGCTGTCGTTGATGCGCTTGAAGTTGTCGATGTCCACCAGCAGCAGGCTGATGGGCGAATTGCTGTCGCGGGCGAAGCGTTCATCCAGGTTGCGGATAAAAGCCGGACGGTTGCCCAGGTTGGTCAGGTTGTCGGTGTAGGCCAGGCGTTCGATGCGCTGCTGGGCCAGTTTGGTCTGCGTGATGTCTTCGTAGATGCCGATGTAGTGGGTCAGCTCGCGGTTGTCGCCATAGACCTTGGAGATCGACAACTGGCCCCAGTAGGGTTCGAGGTTCTTGCGTCGGCTCTTGAATTCGCCCTGCCAGCTGTTGCTCTGGGCCAGGGCCGATGGCGCATCGAACAGCAGTTCGCTGAGGTTCTCCAGGGCCGGCAGTTCCGAGAGGCGCTGGCCGTGGACTTCTTCGGTGGTGTACTGGGTGATGGCGGTGAAGCTTGGGTTGACGTACTCCACCACACCGTCGCAATTGACCAGCAGGAACGCGTTGGCGCTCTGTTCCACGGCGCGCTGGAACAGGTGCAGGGCGCTGGTGGCGGTGCGGCGATTATGGTTGTTGATGACTTGGGCGAATTGGTCAGCCAGTTCGCCGGCGAAGGCGATTTCGTCCGACTGCCAGGCGCGGGTCGCGCCTACTTGCTCCAGGCAGAGCACCCCGACGACTTGCCCGTCGATACGGATGCTGGCGTCGAGGATGGCATTGACGTCCCGGGCCCGGAGGTTCTCGGCCAATTCCCGCGTGCGAGGGTCGCGCATCGCGTTATGGGCATCGATGGCGCGGCAGGTCTGCAACGCTTCCATGTAGTCTGGAAATTCGCTGGCGTTGATCACCTTTGGCAGGAAATGTTCCTGGGAGGCGCGATTATAGGCGGAGATCGGCAGCAGCTTGCCATCCTCCAGATTCCAGATGCTCGCGCAATCGATCTGGTAGATGTCACACGCGCTGCGCGTAATCAGCTCGGCGGCTTCTTGCAGGGATTTGTTGGCGCTGTAGCGCTGGCGAGTCAACAACAGGATCAGGTCTTGCTGGGCGCGGACCCGGTCCAGGTGCTGGAGTTGCTCCTGCTGCGCGCGTTGATTCAATTCCAGGGCGATCTGGAGCCTGGAGTTCTGGGTTTCCAGGTCCACGGCAGGCATGGATGGCCCGTCCTGCAGCAGGTCGTCCACCACCATCAGATAGCCGCGCAGCAGATGGCGATTGTGCTGCCTGTAGGCTTCACCGGTCTCCAGCAGGTTCATCGGCCCTTTGGCGGTGTGCAGTGTGTAGCGGATCAGATAGTGGGACGCCTGGGCCAACTGCTGTTGGATCGCGTCATGCAACTGATAGCGCGCTTCAGGCTCCATCAGGCTGGCGAAGGGAGAGCTGACCAGCGAGCAAAGCTCAACGGCCGGCAGGCCGAAGTAGCGTTCGCAGTTTGGATCGAGGAACAGCAACGCCCAGCTTGCTTCATTCAGCCGTTCGAAACGCAGCATACCGAGCCGCGAGGGCACCGGTAACTGCGTCACTACCTCGGCCGCCATACGACTGGCGGCATCGGGTTGGCTTTTCATGGGGAGACTCGCTTCGAAAATGCTGATCGCGCCGGGCTGACGCCCTCGTTATTACGGATTGCCGCAAGGTTGCATCATTGCGGCACTGGCTGACAAGAGACATGAAGGCCAAGTGCTATAAACCTTTTATCGGCCGACGAGGGGATTTCTCCAGTTGTCGGCCGATCAGAGGTGTTCCCTGGGCTACGCAAGCTCAGCGCAACGGTATGTCGACGACCTCCAAGGGATCTCCGTCACGGTCATGAAACGTCACTTGAACGCTCTGGGCCGTGACTTTCAGCTGGGCAAAGTTGTCCTGGCTGATCACCTTGCCGGTCAGCTCGTATTGATACTCACCGCTTGGAGCCCGAGCCATGGGTTTGCCGGGAATAAAAGTCGAGGCATTGGCGTAAGGCAACAGCCTGCTGTTGCAAAATGGCGACGAGACGACTGTGTGGATTTGGAAGTCAGGATCCTGGCTGTGGGTCAGCATGCTCGTCAGGGAACCGTGCACGTCACCAGAGACGAAGATCACATTCTTGATCCGATGGCTGCGGATGGTTTCAAGCAAGCGTAGCCGTTGCTCTGGAAACGCTTGCCAGGCATCCCCTGCGTTGAATTTGCGGTCGGGGTAGAACATGACACCGGTGACGACGAATTTGACCCGGTAGGGGCTGTCGATCAGCCATGTCAGCAGCGAATGTTCCTGTTCTTCATCCAGGATGCGCCGGTTGTTTGCCGACAGGTTGCGTCGAGTCCGGCTGTCGGTAACGAACCATCCTGTATTGCCATGGGCAAATGTATACCAGTAGCGGGTGAGTGGCCTTAACGTGCCGTCATCCAGAAGTTCATGGGCCGGGCTGTGACTGGCTTGATAAAGCTCGTAAGTATCAAGAGCGTTTGTATAGAGAGTTTCGTCTTGGTGATTCTTCTTGGCGGGCCAGTTGTCCTTTATTTCATGATCGTCGAGCATCATGTAAGTCGGCACGCTGGACATCAGTTTTTTAATATGGGGTTGGGAAAAGGCAGTTCGGTACTTGAATAACATGTCCTTGAGGTTGCGGTCCGGCGCAATGAAATTCAGGTCGTCGAGATACACTTGGTCGCCGGTCATCACTACTGCGCTGATGGGTGGGTTGGCTCGCTCCACGATTCGGTTGATACCCGCGAATGTGCGATCCCCCCGTTCCGGTGTCGCCGGGACACCCGCGGTAATGCGCAGGTATCGACACGAGCCGACGATATAGCTGCGTGGGGCGTCGGTCTCGCTGGAGGGCGTGCGCAACTGGTAAATCTCCTTGGGCCACTGCAGCGGCAGCTCCAGTATGGTCTCTGGAGTGTGCGCCGGGCTCAATGTGCTTTTCCAGCCGGCCTGGTATTCATAGAAGGTGTCGGGCTCAAGGCCCTTCAATACGATGACACCGGCTAAGTCGCGATAAGAAACCAGTCGGATGAACTGTCCCCTGGACCAGGCCGTATCGCCTTTTCGGCGGTAGCGGATACCGGCGAATAAAGGATTGTCGGTGTTCCCATCGCCTCGTAGAAAGATACGAGCGTGGTGGGTTGTCGTGTGGCCAATAATAGGGCCTACCGTTGGCTTTAACATGTTCGAATCCATTCGAAGTTTATATTTTCGTCAGCGCCAAAGTTGTTGGGCGCGCTGGATTCATGCTAAAGCCGCAAGCAGGTTAAATATCGGTAGGGCAGGGGGCGGTAGTTGTGGGCAACGACTACCAGAGCAAGTAGTCTTTTATGCGCAAGGGGGTAGGAAAAACCGTTGGTGAAATACGGTTTTAGCCCGAGCAAAAAAAGCCCCGCCAAACGGGCGGGGTTGAGGTACGAGCGTGGCGCTCGGAAAACAGCAGTCAAACGGCCCTCCGCAAGGGAGGGCCGTTCGGTATTACAGCAGGATGGTGCGGATGTCGCCCAGCAGGTCACTCAAGCGCTTGGTGAAGCGCGCTGCGGCGGCGCCGTTGATCACGCGGTGATCGTAGGACAGCGACAGTGGCAGCATCAGCTTCGGCTGGAAGGCTTTACCGTCCCAGACTGGCTGGATGGTGGCCTTGGAAACACCCAGGATCGCCACCTCCGGCGCGTTGACGATCGGCGTGAAGCCGGTGCCGCCAATGTGGCCGAGGCTGGAGATGGTGAAGCAGGCGCCCTGCATGTCGTCGGCGGTGAGCTTCTTGTTCCGGGCTTTTTCGGCCAGGGCAGCGGCTTCGCCAGCCAGTTGCAGCAGGCTCTTCTGGTCGACGTTGCGGATGACCGGTACCAGCAGGCCTTCCGGGGTGTCGACGGCAAAGCCGATGTGCACGTATTTCTTGCGGATCACAGCCTTGCCGCTTGGAGCCAGGGAGCTGTTGAAGTCCGGCAGTTCCTTGAGCAGGTGCGCGCAGGCCTTGAGCAGCAGCGGCAAGACCGTCAGTTTCACGCCGGCCTTTTCCGCCACGGCTTTCTGCGCAACGCGGAAAGCTTCCAGCTCGGTGATGTCAGCCTGGTCGAACTGAGTCACGTGCGGGATGTTCAGCCAGCTGCGGTGCAGGCTCGACGCGCCGATCTGCATCAGGCGAGTCATGGCCACTTCTTCGGTTTCGCCGAAGCGGCTGAAGTCCACCGCCGGGATCGGCGGGATGCCCGCGCCGCCGGTGGCGCCTTCGGCCGGTGCGCTCTTGGCCTTCTGCATCATGGCTTTGACGTAGGCTTGCACGTCTTCCTTGAGCACACGACCGTGAGGGCCGCTCGGGCCTACGGCGGACAGCTCGACACCGAATTCACGGGCCAGCTGACGCACCGCAGGGCCAGCGTGCACCTTGGCACCGCTAGGCGCAGGCGCCGCGGCGACAGGGGCAGGAGCCGCTTCGGCCTTGGCGGCGGGGGCGGCGGCTGGCGCTGGCGCTGGGGCGGCTTCGGCCTTGGCAGCAGGCGCAGCAGCCGGGGCTGGCGCGGCAGGCGCCGAGGCACCGGCCACTTTCAGCTTCAGGATCAGGTCACCGGTGCCGACTTCGTCTTCCAGCTTGATCTCGACGCTTTCCACCACACCGGCGGCCGGCGATGGGATTTCCATGCTGGCCTTGTCGGATTCCAGGGTGATCAGCGACTGGTCGGCTTCGACGGTGTCGCCGGCCTTGACCAGTACTTCGATGATCTTGGCCTTGCCCGACGAACCGATGTCCGGGACATGGATGTCCTGAACAGTGGCGGCGGCAGGCGCGGCGGCCGGAGCTGGAGCCGCTTCGGGAGCGGGCGCAGCGGCAGGCTTTTCAGCCGCCGCCGGGGCAGCAGCAGGGGCGGCCGCTTCAGGTGCCGCGGCGGCGCCCTCGACTTCCAGCTCCAGCAACTCGTCGCCTTCCTTCAGGCGATCGCCCAGCTTCACTTTCAGGCTCCTGATGACACCGGCCTTCGGCGCAGGCACTTCCATGCTGGCCTTGTCCGATTCAAGCGTCAGGATGCTCTGGTCGGCTTCGATGCGGTCGCCGACCTTCACAAACAGTTCAATTACTTCACCTTCACCGCTGCCGATGTCAGGTACGCGAATGAGTTCGCTCACGAAAATTCTCCTCAGCAGTCCAGTGGGTTGCGTTTTTCCGGATCGATGCCGAACTTGGCGATGGCTTCGGCCACCACTTTAGGTTCGATATCGCCGCGGTCAGCCAGGGCTTCCAAGGCTGCCAACACAACGAACTTACGGTCGACTTCGAAGAAGTGACGCAGCTTCTTGCGGCTGTCGCTACGGCCGAAACCATCGGTGCCCAGCACTTTGAATTCCTTGGAAGGAACCCACTGGCGGATCTGTTCGGCGAACAGCTTCATGTAGTCGGTAGAGGCGATGACCGGACCTTTGCGGCCGTTCAGGCACTCTTCGACGTAGCTCAGCTTTGGCTTCTGGCCAGGGTGCAGGCGGTTGCTGCGCTCCACGGCCAGGCCGTCGCGACGCAGTTCGTTGAAGCTGGTGACGCTCCAGACGTCGGCGCCGACGTTGAATTCTTCACGCAGGATCTTCGCCGCTTCACGCACTTCGCGCAGGATGGTGCCGGAGCCCATCAGCTGGACGTGGTGCGCCGCTTCGCGGGTGTCTTCTTCGAGCAGGTACATGCCCTTGACGATGCCTGCCTCTACGCCGGCCGGCATGGCTGGCTGCTGGTAGGACTCGTTCATCACGGTGATGTAGTAGAAGACGTCCTGTTGCTCTTCGGTCATCTTCTTCATGCCGTCCTGAATGATCACCGCCAGCTCGTAGCCGTAGGTCGGATCATAGGTGCGGCAGTTCGGGATGGTCCCGGCCAGCATGTGGCTGTGGCCGTCTTCGTGCTGCAGGCCTTCACCGTTGAGGGTGGTCCGGCCGGCGGTGCCGCCGATCAGGAAGCCACGAGTACGGCTGTCGCCAGCGGCCCAGGCCAGGTCGCCGATACGCTGGAAGCCGAACATCGAGTAGAAGATGTAGAACGGCAGCATCGGCTGGTTGTGGCTGGAGTACGAAGTACCGGCGGCAATGAAGGAGCTCATGGCGCCCGCTTCGTTGATGCCTTCCTCGAGGATCTGGCCCTTCTTGTCTTCCTTGTAGAACATCACCTGGTCTTTATCGACTGGCTCGTAGAGTTGGCCGACGGACGAGTAGATGCCCAACTGGCGGAACATGCCTTCCATGCCGAAGGTACGGGCCTCGTCCGGAATGATCGGGACGATGCGCGAGCCGATTTCCTTGTCCTTGACCAGTTGCGCGAGGATCCGCACGAAAGCCATGGTGGTGGAGATTTCGCGGTCGCCCGAGCCGTCCAGGATGGCCTTGAGGGTATCGAGTGGCGGCGTCGGGATGCTGAAGCTCTTGGCGCGACGCTGCGGCACGAAACCACCCAGGGCGGCGCGGCGCTCGGCCAGGTAACGGGCTTCGGCGCTGCCTTCTTCCGGCTTGAAGAACGGCAGGTTTTCCAGTTCGCTGTCCTTGACCGGGATGTCGAAGCGGTCACGGAACAGCTTCAGGCTCTCGACGTCGACCTTCTTGGTGTTGTGCGCGGTGTTCTTCGCTTCGCCGGCACCGGTGCCATAACCCTTGATGGTCTTGGCCAGGATGACGGTCGGTTGCTCTTTGTGATTGACCGCCTGATGGTACGCCGCGTAGACCTTGTACGGGTCGTGGCCGCCACGGTTGAGCTTCCAGATCTCGTCGTCGGACAGGTCGGCAACCATCGCCTTGAGTTCAGGCGAGTTGAAGAAGTGCTCACGGACGAACGCGCCGTCCTTGGCCTTGTAGTTCTGGTACTCGCCGTCGATGACTTCGTCCATGCGGCGTTGCAGGATGCCGTCGACGTCCTTGGCCAGCAGTGGGTCCCAGAAACGGCCCCAGATGACTTTGTTGACGTTCCACTGGGCACCACGGAACACGCCTTCGAGTTCCTGGATGATCTTGGCGTTGCCGCGAACCGGGCCGTCGAGGCGCTGCAGGTTGCAGTTGATGACGAAGATCAGGTTGTCCAGCTTCTCGCGGCCGGCCAGGGAGATCGCACCCAGGGATTCCGGCTCGTCGCATTCACCGTCACCCATGAAGCACCAGACTTTCTGCTTGCCTGGCTGGATGAAGCCACGGGCTTCGAGATACTTCATGAAGCGCGCCTGGTAGATCGCCTGGATCGGGCCCAGGCCCATGGAAACGGTCGGGAACTGCCAGAAATCAGGCATCAGCCAAGGGTGCGGGTACGAGGACAGGCCGTTGCCGTCCACTTCCTGGCGGAAGTTGTTCATCTGGTCTTCGGTGATGCGGCCTTCCATGAACGCACGGGCGTAGACGCCTGGCGATGCGTGACCCTGGAAGTAGATCAGGTCGCCGCCATGTTCGTCGGTCGGGGCCTGGAAGAAGTAGTTGAAGCCGATGTCATACAGCGTCGCACTGGAGGCGAAGCTGGAGATGTGACCGCCCAGGTCAGAATCTTTCAGGTTGGTACGCATGACCATGGCCAACGCGTTCCAGCGCACCAGCGAGCGAATGCGGCGTTCCATGAACAGGTCGCCAGGCATGCGTGCTTCGTGGGTGACAGGGATCGTGTTGCGGTATGGCGTGGTGATGGCGTAGGGCAGTTGCGAACCGCTGCGGGTTGCGAGTTCACCCATACGGGTCATCAGATAATGAGCACGGTCTTCGCCTTCTTTGTCGAGAACCGATTCCAGGGCGTCCAGCCATTCCTGGGTTTCGACGGGATCGAGGTCTTGCATGGCTTGCTCCAGGGCGGAAAGGCTACCAGAATCGGTTGCCTGAGTTTGCGACTGGCCTTGTGGGCAGACGATATAAATTCTTGGATTGCCGAAGGTTGTCTCGGCGGCGTGTAGTTTTACTACAAATCGTTGGCCGTTTCAGCCTTTCGAATGTATAGACGAGTAGTAAAACTACACATGAGCGGCTTATGGCCCCTCGTTTCGTTGTGAGAATAATCGTTACTGTTGGTCATTAGCCAACTCGAACAGGTAAAAACTTGATGCCGGCTGCCAATAAAACCAGAAAATCAGCTATTTATCATCTTTGTTCGACAGTCGATCAGGTAGTGGCATTCGAAAAAACACTACATCCAGCCTTTCCCGCGCCGATCAAGGATAGACCATGAGCCTGCCCTCGCTTGCCGAAATACCGGCGATTCTCCAGTCATTGGTCAGTCGGGCCGAGCAGTCGTTCCGCGCGGCGGTCGCCACTCTGGACGACGACCATGGGCTCTCTGCCTGGACGCCGCAGCGCTGGGCCGAGTTCAATCGCGTCGTCGCGGCCAGCGACTTTGTCATCGAGCAAAGTGTACGAGACCCGTCGATGCTCTTGGAACTGGTGCACAGCGGCGAGCTGGACCGCAGCCTGGCCCCCGGTGAAATGTGCGCGCAGATCGGCGCCGCCGTCCAGGCCGCCGAAACCGAAGATGAGTTGGGTCGCGTGCTGCGTCGCCAGCGCACCCGCCAGCAGGTGCGCATCATTTGGCGTGACCTGACCCGCCAGGCGGACCTGGTCCAGACCTGTCGCGATCTCTCGGACATGGCCGACACTTGCATCGACCAGGCCTATCGATGGTTGTACCAACGCCTGAGCCAGCAATTGGGCATACCCACCGGCCGGCGCAGTGGCGAGCCGCAGCAGATGGTCATCCTGGGCATGGGCAAGCTAGGCGCCGTCGAGCTGAACCTGTCGTCGGACATCGACCTTATCTTCGCCTATCCCGAAGGCGGCGAAACCGTCGGCGCGAAGCGGCCGCTGGATAACCAGGAATTTTTCATCCGCCTTGGCCAGCGCCTGATCAAGGCCCTCGATCCGATGACCGTCGATGGCTTTGTATTTCGTGTCGACATGCGTCTGCGTCCCTATGGCTCGGCCGGCGCGCTGGTGCTGAGCTTCAATGCCCTGGAGCAGTATTACCAGGACCAGGGGCGCGACTGGGAACGCTACGCGATGATCAAGGCGCGGGTGGTGGCGGGCGACCAGGTGGCCGGCGCGCAACTGCTCGACATGCTGCGCCCGTTCGTCTATCGCCGTTACCTGGATTTTTCCGCCATCGAAGCGTTGCGCACCATGAAGCAGTTGATCCAGCAGGAGGTGCGGCGCAAGGGCATGGCCGACAACATCAAGCTGGGTTCGGGCGGCATCCGCGAGGTGGAATTCATCGCCCAGGCGTTCCAGTTGATCCATGGCGGTCGCGACCTGAGCTTGCAGCAACGACCGTTGTTGAAGGTGCTTGGCACATTGGAGGGCCAGGGCTACCTGCCGTCCAAGGTGATCGACGAGTTGCGCCAGGGTTATGAGTTCCTGCGTTACACCGAACATGCGATCCAGGCCATTGCCGACCGCCAGACGCAGATGCTGCCGGACACTGCGCAGGATCAGGCGCGCATTGCGTTCATGCTGGGCTTCGCCGACTGGTCGGCGTTCCACGAACAGCTGATGCATTGGCGTGGGCGCGTGGCCTGGCATTTCGGCCAGGTCATCGCCGATCCGGACGAAGAAGAGGGCAGCGAAGGCGAAGTCGCGGTGGGTGGAGAATGGCTGCCGCTGTGGGAAGACAGCCAGGATGAGGAAGCGGCGTGTCGCCAGTTGGAGGCGGGCGGTTTCACCGATGCGTCCAAGGCGCTGAGGGCCTTGGCTGCCTTGCGCGCCAGCCCGCAATTGCGCGCGATGCAACGTTTGGGGCGCGAGCGCCTGGATGCGTTCATTCCCCGCCTGTTGGCTCAGGCGGTGGAGCACGCCAATCCGGACCTGGTGCTGGAACGGGTATTGCCATTGGTTGAAGCCGTGGCCCGCCGTTCGGCTTATCTGGTGCTGCTGACCGAGAACCCTGGCGCGTTGCGGCGTTTGCTGACGTTGTGTGCGGCGAGCCCATGGATTGCCGAGCAGATCACCCGTTTTCCGCTGTTGCTCGATGAGTTGCTCAACGAAGGCCGTTTGTTCAAGCCGCCGTTGGCGCCTGAGCTGGCGGCGGAATTGCGCGAGCGGCTGACGCGCATCCCCGAGGACGATCTCGAACAACAGATGGAAGCCTTGCGGCATTTCAAGCTGGCCCACCGCCTGCGCGTCGCTGCCTCGGAAATCGCCGGCAGCCTGCCGTTGATGAAAGTCAGCGACTACCTGACGTGGCTGGCCGAAGCCATCCTCGAGCAGGTGCTGGCCCTGGCCTGGCGCCAGACAGTCGCCAAGCATGGCGTACCGTTGCGCACCGATGGGAGCCCGTGCGATCCGGGGTTCATCATTGTCGGCTATGGGAAAGTCGGTGGCCTGGAATTGGGGCATGGTTCCGACCTGGACCTGGTGTTCATCCACGATGGCGACCCGCAGGCTGAAACCGACGGCCCGAAACCCATCGACGGCGCTCAATTCTTCACCCGGCTTGGCCAGCGGATCATTCACTTGTTGACGGCCCAGACGAACTCCGGGCAGTTGTATGAAGTGGACATGCGTCTGCGGCCGTCCGGAGCGTCGGGCTTGCTGGTCAGTTCCCTGGGAGCGTTTGCCCGCTATCAGGAAAACGAAGCCTGGACCTGGGAGCATCAGGCGTTGGTGCGTGCGCGAGTGCTGGTGGGCAGCCAGGACGTCGGCCAAGCGTTCGAAAAAGTCCGCGCCCAGGTGTTGGGACGCACCCGTGATTTGCCGACGCTGCGCCAGGAAGTCAGCGAGATGCGCGCCAAGATGCGCGACAACCTTGGCAGCAAGGCCACCGCCGCCGGGACCGCGCCGAATGCCTTCGAAGCCACGGCGCCCTTTGACCTCAAGCAGGACGCCGGAGGTATCGTCGATATTGAATTTATGGTGCAATACGCGGCCCTGGCCTGGTCCGAGGCGTACCCTTCACTGGTGCGCTACACCGATAACATCCGCATCCTGGACGGATTGCAGGAGGTCGGATTGATGCCTGCCGAGGATGCCACGCTGTTGCGCGAAGCCTACAAGGCCTACCGCTCCGCCGCCCACCGCCAGGCCTTGCAGAAAGACACTGGGGTGATTGCAGGCGATCAGTTCGTGGATGAGCGTCGACAGGTGATGCGGATCTGGCGAGAGCTGGGGCTGAGTTGAAGGATTGAATGTAGGAGCGAGCTTGCTCGCGATAGCGGTGGGTCAGGCGACATCGACGTTGGATGTGCTGGCCCCATCGCGAGCGGGCTCGCTCCCACAGTTGATTGGCGGTGCCGCACGGTATTGGATACTTGTGCGCAACCCCTGTGGGAGCGAGCTTGCTCGCGATAGCGGTAGGTCAGGCGACATCGATGTTGGATGTGCTGGCCCCATCGCGAGCAAGCTCGCTCCCACAGTTGATTGGCGGTGTCGCACGGTATTGGATACTTGTGCGCAACCCCTGTGGGAGCGAGCCTGCTCGCGATAGCGGTGGGTCAGGCGACATCGACGTTGGATGTGCTGGCCCCATCGCGAGCAAGCTCGCTCCCACAGTTGATTGGCGGTGCCGCACGGTATTGGATACTTGTGCGCAACCCCTGTGGGAGCGAGCTTGCTCGCGATAGCGGTGGGTCAGGCGACATCGATGTTAGATGTGCTGGCCCCATCGCGAGCAAGCTCGCTCCCACAGTTGATTGGCGGTGTCGCACGGTATTGGATACTTGTGCGCAACCCCTGTGGGAGCGAGCCTGCTCGCGATAGCGGTGGGTCAGACAACATCGACGTTGGATGTGCTGGCCCCATCGCGAGCAAGCTCGCACCCACAGTTGATTGGCGGTGCCGCACGGTATTGGATACTTGTGCGCAACCCCTGTGGGAGCGAGCTTGCTCGCGATAGCGGTGGGTCAGGCGACATCGATGTTAGATGTGGTGGCCCCATCGCGAGCAAGCTCGCTCCCACAGTTGATTGGCGGTGTCGCACGGTATTGGATACTTGTGCGCAACCCCTGTGGGAGCGAGCCTGCTCGCGATAGCGGTGGGTCAGACAACATCGACGTTGGATGTGCTGGCCCCATCGCGAGCAAGCTCGCACCCACAGTTGATTGGCGGTGCCGCACGGTATTGGATATTTATGCGGAACTCTTGTGGGAGCGAGCCTGCTCGCGATAGCGGTAGGTCAGGCGACATCGACGTTGGATGTGCTGGCCCCATCGCGAGCGGGCTCGCTCCCACAGTTGAATGGCGGTGCCGCACGGTATTGGATACTTGTGCGCAACCCTTGTGGGAGCGAGCCTGCTCGCGATAGCGGTAGGTCAGGCGACATCGACGTTGGATGTGCTGGCCCCATCGCGAGCAAGCTCGCTCCCACAGTTGATTGGCGGTGTCGCACGGTATTGGATACTTGTGCGCAACCCCTGTGGGAGCGAGCCTGCTCGCGATAGCGGTGGGTCAGGCGACATCAATGTTGGATGTGCTGGCCCCATCGCGAGCGGGCTCGCTCCCACAGTTGATTGGCGGTGTCGCACGGTGTTGGATACTTGTGCGCAACCCTTGTGGGAGCGAGCCTGCTCGCGATAACGGTGGGTCAGGCGACATCGATGTTGGATGTGCTGGCCCCATCGCGAGCAAGCTCGCTCCCACAGTTGATTGGCGGTGCCGCACGGTATTGGATACTTGTGCGCAACCCCTGTGGGAGCGAGCCTGCTCGCGATAGCGGTGGGTCAGGCGACATCGATGTTGGATGTGCTGGCCCCATCGCGAGCAGGCTCGCTCCCACAGTTGATTGGCGGTGTGTTGTAGATTAAGGCCACAGGCAACGACCTAAGCCACAGTGATTCTCGAGGCGGGGAGGCGTAGGCCTCCCCGTATCGTTTTTGGAAAGCACATGAATATTCTGATCGTTGGGCCCAGTTGGGTCGGTGACATGGTGATGGCCCAGACACTGTTCCAGTGTCTGAAGCTGCGTCATCCGCAGTGCGAAATCGACGTTCTGGCCCCTGAATGGAGCCGTCCGATCCTTGAGCGCATGCCCGAGGTGCGCAAGGCCTTGAGCTTTCCGCTCGGCCATGGCGTGCTGGAGCTGGCGACTCGCCGGCGCATCGGCAAATCCCTGGTCGGCCACTACGACCAGGCGATCCTGTTGCCCAATTCGCTGAAATCGGCGCTGGTGCCGTTCTTTGCCGGCATTCCCAAGCGCACAGGCTGGCGCGGCGAGTTTCGCTATGGCTTGCTCAATGACGTGCGCACGCTGGACAAAGATCGTTATCCATTGATGATCGAGCGCTTCATGGCCCTGGCCTACGAGCCGGGGGCCGAATTGCCCAAGCCGTATCCTCGGCCGAGCCTGCAAATCGATCCGGTAACGCGCGAAACGGCCCTGGCCAAGTTCGGTCTGACCCTGGATCGCCCGGTATTGGCCCTGTGCCCGGGCGCCGAGTTCGGTGAGTCCAAGCGCTGGCCGGCGGAGCATTACGCCCAGGTTGCCGAGGCGAAGATCCGTGAAGGCTGGCAAGTCTGGCTGTTCGGTTCGAAAAACGATCACTCGGTGGGCGAAGACATCCGTTCGCGGCTGATTCCGGGCCTGCGGGAAGAGTCGGTCAACCTCAGCGGCGACACGTCCCTGGCCGAGGCGATTGACCTGTTATCCTGCGCCGATTCGGTGGTGTCCAATGACTCCGGCTTGATGCACGTCGCGGCCGCGCTGAACCGTCCGTTGGTTGCGGTCTACGGCTCGACTTCGCCGGGTTTTACTCCGCCGTTGGCCGATCAGGTCGAAGTCGTGCGCCTGGGCATCGAGTGCAGTCCATGCTTCGACCGTACCTGCCGCTTCGGCCATTACAACTGCCTGCGCCAGCTGATGCCGCTGGCGGTGAACGAGGCCCTGGAGCGTTTGCAGGGCACTCCCGTGGAGGTCCGGTAACTTGCGGGTATTGTTGATCAAGACCTCTTCGCTGGGGGATGTGGTCCACACGTTGCCAGCGCTGACCGATGCGACGCGGGCAATTCCTGGCATCACATTCGACTGGGTGGTGGAAGAGGGTTTCGCCGAAATCCCTACCTGGCATCCGGCCGTGGGCAAGGTCATCCCGGTGGCGATCCGGCGCTGGCGCAAGAACCTCTGGCAAACCCTCAAAAGCGGTGAATGGCGACGCTTCAATCAGAGCATTCGCGCCGAAAAATATGATTTGGTGATCGATGCCCAAGGCCTGCTGAAAAGTGCCTGGCTGACCCGCTACGTCAAGGCACCGGTGGCTGGGCTGGATAAGGATTCGGCGCGTGAACCGCTCGCGGCGCGCTTCTATTCGCGTCGCCTGGCGGTCGCTCGTGGTCAGCATGCGGTGGAGCGTGTACGTCAACTGTTCGCCTTGGCGCTGGGCTATGACTTGCCGCAAACCCAGGGCAGCTATGGCCTGGACATCGACCGACTGGTTGAATTGCCGCGCCCATACCCCTACGTGGTGTTCCTGCATGGCACGACGTGGGAATCCAAACATTGGCCTGAGCTCTACTGGCGTCAGCTCACCGAGCGCATGGGGCAATTCGGCGTGGTGGTGAAACTGCCGTGGGGCAACCCGGCCGAGAAGGCCAGGGCCGAGCGCATCGCCAACGGGCTGCGCAATGCCTTGGTGCTGCCGAAATTGAACCTGGGCGGCATGGGCAAGGTGCTCGCCGGTGCCCAGGCCTGCGTGGCCGTGGATACGGGCCTCGGGCATCTGGCCGCCGCTCTGGATGTGCCGACCATCTCGCTGCTCGGTCCGACCAATCCCGTGCTGACCGGCGCCTATGGCAAGGGCCAGATTCATCTCGCCAGCGATTTTCCTTGCGCGCCGTGCATGCAGAAACAATGCACTTACCCACCGACCGCCGAAGATGCCCGGCGGTTCGACCTGAAACGCGAGCAGCCCCTGTGCTTCACGCGTCTGAATCCCGAGCGTGTTGCCAGCCACCTGAGCACGTTATTGGCTGAGGAGCCGCGCTGATGCAATTGGCTTTTGTCCTTTACAAATATTTCCCCTTCGGCGGCCTGCAGCGTGACTTCATGCGCATCGCCTTGGAGTGTCAGCGACGCGGTCACCAGATCCGCGTCTACACGCTGATTTGGGAAGGTGACGTCCCGCCCGGCTTCGAAGTGCTGGTGGCGCCGGTCAAGGCGCTGTTCAATCACCGCCGCAACGAGAAACTCAGCGCGTGGATGGAGGCCGACCTGGCCAAGCGCCCGGTGGACCGGTTGATCGGCTTCAACAAAATGCCCGGCCTGGACGTGTACTACGCCGCCGACGGCTGCTTCGAAGACAAGGCGCAGAACCTGCGCAATTCGCTGTACCGACGCTGGGGGCGCTACCGGCATTTCGCCGAGTACGAGCGGGCCGTGTTCGCCAAGGACGCCAAGACCGAAGTCCTGATGATTTCCGAAGTCCAGCAGCCGCTGTTCATCAAGCACTACGACACGCCGCTGGAGCGCTTTCACCTGCTGCCGCCGGGCATTGCCCACGACCGTCGTCGGCCCGCCGATGCCGATGAGATCCGGGCGGCGTTCCGAGCCGAATTCGAGCTGGCCGACGACGATTTGTTGTTGGTGCAGATCGGCTCCGGGTTCAAGACCAAGGGCGTCGACCGCAGCCTCAAGGCCCTGGCCGCGCTGCCCACGCAATTGAAAAAACGCACTCGGCTGTTTGTAATCGGCCAGGACGACCCCAAGGTATTCCAGATGCAGAGCGCTGCGCTGGGTCTGGGCGATAATGTGCGGTTCCTCAAGGGTCGCAGCGATATCCCGCGTTTCCTGCTCGGTGCCGACCTGTTAATCCACCCGGCCTACAACGAAAACACCGGCACGGTACTGCTCGAAGCGCTGGTGGCCGGGTTGCCGGTGCTGGTCAGCGCGGTGTGCGGGTACGCTCACTACATCGCCGAGGCCGACAGCGGCCTGGTGCTGGATGAGCCGTTCGAACAGGCGCAGTTGACCGAATATCTGAGCCGGATGCTTAGTGATCCGCAAGCGAGGGCGGCCTGGAGCCGCAATGGTCTGGCCTTCGCCGAGACGGCCGACCTCTACAGCATGCCGCAGCACGCGGCCGATGTGATATTGGCGGAGCACGCTTAATGAAATTGATGCTGGCCGAACCGTTCAAGAGCCTTTGGGCCGGGCGCGATGCGTTCGTCGAAGTCGAAGCGCTCCAGGGCGAGGTCTACCGTGAGCTCGAAGCCCGGCGCACCCTGCGCACGGAGGTAGAGGGTCGCGGTTTTTTCGTGAAAATCCATCGTGGCATCGGCTGGGGCGAGATTTTCAAGAACCTGCTCACCGCCAAGCTGCCGGTGCTGGGCGCGGGCCAGGAATGGAAGGCCATCCAACGGCTGCAGGAAGTCGGCGTGCCAACCATGACCGCCGTTGCCTATGGAGAGAAGGGCAACAATCCGGCGGACCAGCATTCCTTTATTGTTACCGAGGAGCTGGCGCCTACCATAAGCCTTGAAGACTTCAGCCTCGACTGGGTCAAGCAGCCTCCGCAGCCCCGGCTAAAGCGAGCACTGATCGCCGAAGTGGCGCGCATGACCGGCATGATGCACCGCGCTGGGGTCAACCATCGCGACTGCTACATCTGCCACTTTCTGCTGCACACCGACAAACCGGTGACGCCCGAGGATTTCAAACTCTCGGTGATCGACCTGCACCGCGCCCAGACCCGTCCGGCTATCACCACGCGCTGGCGTAACAAAGACTTGGCGGCGCTGTATTTCTCCGCGCTGGACATTGGCTTGACCCGGCGCGACAAGCTGCGTTTTCTCAAGGGCTATTTCCAGCAGCCGCTGCGCCAGATCCTGGCGCAAGAGGCTGCGTTGCTGGCCTGGCTCGAAGGCAAGGCCAAGAAACTGTATGAGCGCAAACAGCGGTACGGGGATGCGCTCTGATGTCGGGTTGGAATTTGGAACCCGCCTACGCTGAGCTGGCACAGGATTTCGGCAGCCTCGACGCGGTGTTCGCCCTCCAGGGCGAGCGCCTGACCCGCGATCCACTGTCAGAGGTGATCCGCGTACAACGCAACGGCGTGAATTATTACGTCAAGCGCTATACCGGCGCCGGCAAGGGCTTGCGTCGTTATCTGGGCAAGCCACGGGTCAAGTCGGAATGGCAGAACCTCAAGCGTTTCGCCAAGTGGGGTATTCCCACAGCGGAAATTGTCGCCTGGGGGCTGGAACGACGGGGTGCGGCCTATGATCGCGGCGCGATGATCACCCGCGAATTGCCGCGCACCGAAGACCTTTCAGCCCTGGCCGAGCGGCACGATTCGCGGCTCGACGATCGCGCCTGGGTCGATGGCGTGAGCCGGCAGCTCGCCGGTTATACCCGGACCATGCACGATCACCGTTTCACCCATAACGACTTGAAATGGCGCAACCTGCTGATCGACGACCGGGCGCGTCTGTTCCTGATCGACTGCCCGAACGGTGACTTCTGGCGCGGCTTCTGGCTCAAGTACCGGATCACCAAAGACCTGGCATGCCTGGACAAAGTCGCCAAATATCATTTGTCGGCCACCCAGCGCCTGCGTTTTTACCTGCAATATCGCCAGCGCGACCGGCTCGATGCGTGCGACAAGAAACGTATTCGCCACGTGGTGAGATTTTTCGAGGGGCGTGAATGACCGATTTCCTGGCCGCCGAAGACCGGGCCTTGCTGGAGCGCCATGGCCTGGACAGCTTCGAAGCCCTCTGGTTGCGCAAGCTGGACGCAGTGGACGAGCCCAATACGGCTGGCGATGGCTGGAGCAGTGTGTTCCGGCTGGAGCTCGAGGGGCAGGGTTATTACCTCAAGCGCCAGAGCAATTACCTGACCCGGACGCTATCGCACCCTTTTGGCGAACCCAGTTTTTCCCGGGAGTTTCGCAACATCAGCCGGTATCGCCAGTTGGGTATCCCAGCGTTGCAGGCGGTCTTCTACGGGCGGCGGAAAGTGGACGGCGAGGTTCGGGCGATTCTGTTGACCCGCGCCTTGGACGGCTGGGATGACCTGGATTCGCTCCTGGAGCGCTGGCCGTCCCTGACGACCGTGCAACGCACCACCATCGTTCAGGCCTGTGGTCACCTGGCGCGGCGACTGCACGACATGCATCAGGTGCATGGCTGTTTCTATCCCAAGCATATTTTTCTGCAGGCCACTGCCGGCGGTCACCAGGCACAGTTGATCGACCTGGAAAAGACCCGTCCGCTGCTGTTCGGGCAGCGTGACCGGGTCAAGGACCTGGAGCCGTTGCTGCGCCGGGCCCGGGCCTGGAGTGAAGAGGATGTGCGTCAGCTGCTGTCTACCTATCTGGACCAACCGCTTGACGGTGCGCTGGTCGATCGATGGTTGGCCCGCCTGAGCGCTCGACGCACTCATAAGGAGACCCGCTGATGCATTTGTCGGAATTGAAAGGCGCTGGCCGCAGCCCGAGCCTGCCCCTGAGCCTGGAGCTGGCGGATGCCGCTGGCCCGGCGCAATTGCAACTGTTGTCACTGTTGCGGGTGCTGCCTGGGCAGCGTTACGTCGGCGCCGGTATCTGGCGCGGCCGGCCCGTGCTGGCCAAGTTACTGGTGGGCAGCAAGGCGCCGCGGCATTTCCAACGAGAGCTGCAAGGTGTTCGCCTCCTCGCGGAACAGGGGCTGACGACCCCATTGCTGCTGGCCGATGGCTTGAAAGAAGGCGAGGGTGGCTGGCTGCTGTTCGAGCTGCTGGAAGGCGCTGAGAGTCTTGGCGATGCCTGGAAGCAGGTCGAACATCTCCCCATGTTGGCGGACGAACAAACGGCGGTGCTGGCCGAGGCGCTGGGCGCTATTGCGCAGCTGCACGGCAAGGGCCTGTGGCAAGAAGATCTGCACCTGGACAATCTGCTGCGCCATGGCGACAAGCTCTATCTCATCGATGGGGCCGGCATTCGCGCCGAAACCCCCGGCCAGCCATTGTCGCGGCAAAAGGTCTTGGAAAACCTGGGGGTGTTTTTCGCCCAGCTTCCAAAATCCATCGAGCCGTTCAATGAAGAGTTGCTGGTGCATTACCTGTTGAGTAACGCCGAACACGCCCTGCCGATGGAAGCGCTGCAAAAACAGATCGACAAGGTCCACGCCTGGCGGCTGAAAGACTTCCTTGAAAAGGTCGGGCGCGAATGCAGCTTGTTCAGCGTGCAGCGCGGGCCGTTCGGCCTGCGGGCTATTCGTCGCGATGAAGAAACGGCCATGGTCCCGGTGCTGGAGCATGCCGATGCGTTGCTTGACCAGGGTCACTTGTACAAGACCGGTGGTGCCGCCAGTGTCGGTAAGGTCGAATCGAACGGTCGCACCCTGGTAATCAAACGCTACAACATCAAGGGCTTCGCCCACTGGCTCAAGCGCTTCTGGCGCCCGAGCCGAGCCTGGCATTCCTGGCGCGAAGGCCATCGGCTGGCCTTCCTCGGCATCGCCACGCCCAAGCCACTGGCGTTGCTGGAAAAGCGTTTCCTGTGGTTGCGTCGTGGCGCCTATCTGGTCACTGAACACCTGTCTGGCCCGGACATCATCGAACGCTTCGCCCCGCATGTGGAAAGCGGCGAAGCCCCTGAGTCCGAGCTGTTGGCGCTGGATCGCTTGTTCGCCGACCTGATCCGCGAGCGCATCAGCCACGGTGACTTCAAAGGACACAACCTGTTCTGGCAAGACGACCGCTGGGCATTGATCGACCTTGATTCCATGTGCCAACACCGGACCCAGGCCAGCTTCGCCCAAGCCTACGCCCGGGATCGCGCACGGTTCATGCGTAATTGGCCTGAGGGAAGTGCGCTGTATCGGGTGATCGATCAGCGGTTGCCGAAGGCAGTCGATAACACGTCGGCTATCGTGTAACCGCTCACCGTGGCGAGGGAGCTTGCTCCCGCTGGGCTGCGCAGCAGCCCCGACGCCATTCAACGCGCAGTACCAGGAAAAAACGATTTGCAGTTCCTGTGACGGCTGCGCCGCCGAGCGGGAGCAAGCTCCCTCGCCACGGACCGTGTAAACCCTACGACTCCGCTAGAGGCTTAAGATCGCTTTTAAGCTATAATCCCGCCCTTTAGCTGCCCCGTACCCTTGATGCGTGGCACATCATTTTTTCGCGGCGCTTGTCGCCCGTATGCAGACATAAGAGGCTAGACCCCTGTGGCATTGACGATTCTTGGCCTGTCCGGCGCCCTTAGCCATGATCCTTCCGCAGCGCTGTACATCGACGGCAAGCTGATCGCGGCGGCCGAGGAAGAGCGCTTCGTACGCGATAAACATGCAAAGAACCGCATGCCCTACGAGTCGGCGAAGTTCTGCCTGGAGCAAGCCGGCATCAAGCCGTCCGACGTTGACGTGGTGGCGATACCCTTTGCCCCGATCAGCCTGTTCGGCGAGGCGCGCTGGCACTACGCCAAGCGCTACTGGTACGCCCCGGACCGTGCCCTCGATGCGATTCTGATGGGCAATCGTCGCTACAAACGTTATCGCCGCAAGATCGTCTGGTGCCTGGAACAACTGGGTTTCGACCCGAAAAAAATCAAGATCGAGCCGGTCGAGCACCACCTGGCCCATGCCTCCAGTGCCTATCACTGCTCGGGCTTCCAGGAAAAAACCGCCATCCTCGGCATCGACGGCAAGGGCGAATACGCCACGACCTTCTTCGGCTATGGCGAAAACGGCAAGATCCACAAGATCAAGGAATTCTACGACCCGGACTCCCTGGGTGGCCTGTACGGCGCGATCACCGAGTTCCTCGGCTTCGAGATGCTTGATGGCGAATTCAAGGTCATGGGCATGGCGCCCTACGGCGACGCCAGCAAATACGATTTCTCGCGCCTGGCCTCGTTCGAAAACGGCCAATTAGTGATCAATACCGATTACGCCAACGTGATCGGCCTGCGCCGCTATAAAGAGAAAGGCAAGGGTTTCTACTTCTCGCCAAAGCTGATCGAGTGGCTCGGTCCGAAACGCGAAGGCGACATCGCCGACGAGCCGTACATTCACTACGCGGCCAGCATGCAAGCGCTGTTCGAGAAGCTTGCGCTGCAAATGATCGATCACTACCTGGGCGACGTGCTCAAGGAAACCGGCAAGCTGGCGTTCGCCGGCGGCTGTGCATTGAACGTCAAGCTGAACCAGAAAATCATCGCCCGCGATGACGTCAAGGAGCTGTTCGTGCAACCGGCTTCCGGCGACGCCGGTACGGCGGTGGGCGCGGCGGCTTATGTGTCCCACGCCCGTGGCGTGCCGGTGGAGAAGATGGAACACGTCTACCTCGGCCCAGCCTATAGCAACGAAGATGTGATCGCCGCCTGCGCCCGTCACCCGAGCAAGCCGGCGTGGCGCAAGATCGACAACACCCCTGAGCGCATCGCCAAGATCATGGTCGACGGCAACCCGGTGGCCTGGTTCCAGGGCCGCATGGAGTTTGGCCCGCGGGCCTTGGGCGGTCGTTCGATCATCGGTTGCCCAAGCGCCAGCGGCGTGGCCGACCGCATCAACGAACAGATCAAGTTCCGCGAACGCTGGAGGCCTTTCTGCCCGTCGATGCTCGACACCGTTGCGCCGCAGATGATCAAGGTCGACCACCCGGCACCGTTCATGACCTTCACGTTCGAAGTGGCTGAGGAATGGAAAACCCGCGTGCCGGAAGTGGTCCATGAAGACGGCACCTCCCGGGCCCAAGTGCTCAAGCGTGAATACAACCCGCGTTACTACGACATGATGAAAGCCCTGGAAGTCCTGACCGGCAATGGCGTGTCGCTGAACACCTCACTCAACCGTCGCGGCGAACCCATGATCTGCTCGCCCACCGACGCGCTGAACATGTTCTATGGTTCCGACCTGCAATACCTGATCATGGAGGACATCCTGGTGGTCAAGGACGGCGTGGACGCTTATGACACGCTCGGCTGAGCGACATGTGCTGCAGTTCTGCCACGGTTATGACGGGCCGTTCCTGGACTGCGCCCGTCAGTACGCCAGTCTGTTCGCCGGAACCGGTTATCGTGTGACCACGGTGTTTCTCACCGGCTCGGCGGACGCCGAGGTTGCCGCTGCCTGTGCCTCGGACGAGGTGTTGTTCATGGAGTACAGCTCCAGTGCCATTCGCGGCCTGAAGCTGGGTGCCATCAGCGATCTGCGCAAGATCGCCGCCTCGCGCAATTTCAGTTTCTGCATCGCGCACCGGTTCAAGCCGATCTACATCGCCCTGCTCGGCACCGGGTTGCCGGTGATCGGCGTGCACCATGCCTTTGGCGATTATCAACGGCGTACCCGCCGATTGTTCGCCCAGGTTTTTCGCAAGCGCCTGAGCTTGCTCGGGGTGTCCGACGCCGTGCGCGACGACATGCGTCGCTGCCTGCCAAAATGGCCGGTCGGCAGGATCCAGACCCTCTACAACCGTATCGATCTGGAGGCCTTGCAGGCCAGCCAGGTTTCCCGGGAGCAGGCGCGACAAACCCTTGGGCTGGAAGCGAACGCCTGGATTGTCGGCAACGTCGGACGCCTGCATCCGGACAAGGACCAGGCCACCCTGCTTCGTGGTTTTGGCGCTGCGCTGGCGTACCTGCCAAGCCACAGCCAACTGGCGATTCTGGGCAAGGGGCGCCTGGAACAGGACCTCAAGGCTCTGGCGCGAGAGTTGGGCATTGCCGACCGCGTGCTGTTTCTCGGCCAGGTGCCAGAGGCCCGTCGTTATTTCCGTGCCTTCGACGCGTTTGCGCTGAGCTCTGATCACGAGCCGTTCGGCATGGTGCTGCTCGAAGCCATGGCTGCCGGCGTGCCGTTGCTGGCCACGGCCTGCGGTGGCGCAAAGGAGGTCGTCGAGGGCGTCGGCATCCTGTTCCCGCTCGGTGACGCCGAGCACATGGCCCAAGGGCTGCAACACCTGGCTGCGATGGACGAATTGCAGCGGCGCCAATGCGCCGAATTGATGCTGGAGCGCTTGCGCGAACGTTTTTCCGATCGCGCCGTACGCGAGGCATTCTGGCGCTTGCCCCAAGTGACTGAACTGGCGCCGAGGAACTGATGCTCAACCGATTCCAAGGCTGGCGAGAGCGCGGCTGGACCACCACGGATGCCTCGAGCTACGCCCAGGCGTGGCAACGTTTTGGCGGCAGTGTGGCGACACACCCCCTGGTCGTGGAGCGCCTGGCCGCCCTGGCTGGGATTCCCGTGCGTTACCTGGCATTCGAGCAGGGCGGCGAGCTGAAGGCGGCAATTCCGACCTGGGGCCGCGATCTGGCGCTGTCGAAGGACGTGCTCAAGCGCAGCGGAAAAAAAGGCCTGTTCGACCTGGGCAATGCCGAGTTGATCCTGCCGGCCGCGCCCGACACCCAGGCACCGTTGCGTCATCGAGGACGGTATCTGTCGGCGCTCAATGAAGGTCGCTTCAGCGGTTTGAAACTGCAGAAAGAGCAGCTGGCCATGGCTCGCCTGCCGGAAGAACTGTCCAAGAAGTTCCGCTACAACCAGCGCCGTGAATTGCGTCTTCTGGAGGAAGCCGGCGGGCAGGTGCGGCCGGTCGGCGAGTTCTCCAGTACCGAGTTGGCGTCGATCTACTGTGATCTGTTCCAGCGTCGCTGGGGTTTTCCCGCCACCGGTGCCGAGCGCATGGGCGAGGTGGTCGAGCTGCTGCGCGAGCTGCTGATCGGCTCGGTGATTTTTCTCAACGATGCGCCCATCGCCATCCAACTGGTCTATCGCGTCGAAGCGCCTGAATGGATCAGCGTCGAATACATCAATGGCGGCGTCGACCCGCAGACTCGCGAATTCAGCCCGGGCAGCGTCTTGAGCTTCCTCAATACGCAAGGCGCCTGGGAGCACGCCCGGGCCGCGGGCAAGCCGTTGCGGTTTTCCTTTGGCCGGGCGGATCGCGAATACAAGGATCGCTGGTGCAACCCCGTGCCGGTATTCAGCGTATGAACCCGCCGATGAATCGAAAACAACAACTGCTCAAGCGCCATCGTCGCAACAAGCGCGTGGGGCTGTTGTGCGCCCTTGTCGTATTGGGGCTGATAGGCGTTTGGGTGGCCTGGTGGCTGCCGCTGGTGCTGGCGCTGTTGGGCTGGGTAGCCCACGAGGCGTGGTTCGCCGATCATCTGTTCTATTCGCCCAAGGATGACTACCAGTACGATTTCCCCCCCTTCACGCAGCAACCGAAGGTTCACCTCAATGCAGGGCGACTGCGCCTGGATGAAGGTGTGATTCTCGATGACGGCGCGACTCTGGTCCTGGCCTTGCGGATCAAAAGCACCTGGCTGGGGCGTTTCTTCGATCCGAGCGTCGAGTTGTCGGGCGGTGAAGCGGCGGACCGACAAACATTCGAGCGTGGAGTCAACGGCCTGCGCTACCTCAACCTCAGTGAGCAGGGCGCGGTGCTGTCCCGGGGTGAATTGCGCTTGCGCGGACGCTTTTGTCGCTTGTCGGGCGAGCCGATGCTGTGGTCGTTTGCGCCGATGGAGCTACAGCGTCCACGGCTGATGGTTATCGCGCCCCACGCCGACGATGCGGAACTGGCCGCTTACGGACTCTACAGCCAGGCCGAAGAGGCCTGGATCGTCACCCTGACGGCCGGGGAAATCGAAGCACAACATTACCAGCGCATGGGCCTGGGACGTGCCGAAGCTGCGCGGCTCAAGGGCCGATTGCGCGCCTGGGACAGCCTCGCCGTGCCGCGTTGGGCCGGTGTGCCGCAGGAACACTGCGTGCAACTGGGGTATTTCTGCCTGCAACTGGCGGCGATGCAAGCCGCGCCCGGCCAACCCCAGGGCTCCCGCGAGGCGGATCTGAGCGATACCCGGCTGTTTCGCCAACTGAACCCGTTTACCTTGCCCGGCGATGCAGATGGCGCGCCGACCTGGAACAACCTGCTGGCGGACTTGCGCGAAGTGCTGCTCAAGGCGCGTCCCGAAGTGATTGTGCTGCCTCACCCGACGCTCGATCCGCATCCCGATCATCTTTGTGCCCACCAGGCTGTCTTGCAGGCGCTGGAAGGACTGGAGTGGCAGCCCTCCGTGCTGCTGGGATACGCCAACCACCTGCACGACAACGATCGTTGGCCCATGGGTGATACCGGCATGGGCGTCGCGTTGCCGCCCCATTTCGACCCGGCCCGGCCGATGCATCCGTTCAGCCTGGGCCTGACCCTGGCCGGGCAACGTGACAAGGCCATGGCGCTGGGCATGATGCATGACCTGCAGCCGCCTGCTCCGTTCAAGCGTCGGTTGCGTCGTGGTATCCAGCGTCTGTTGGCCGGGCGCCGGGAGTCGCCCTATGGCGAGAATGAATTCTTTCGCAAGGCTGTACGCCGTCATGAACTGTTCTGGCGGCTTTAAGGGCCCAGGGGGCTACAAGGCCTCCGGTTATCTATCAAGTCGTTCGGTGCCGCAAGGAAGACGATGAAAGTTCTGTTTCTGGTGCAGAAAGAACAACGGGCCATCCTGGATCGGCTCTATGAAGGTGTCGCCGCCCATTGCGAGTGCGACCTGCGCTGGCTCGACAGCCAGGAGCAACGCAACCTGCGAGGCTATTTCCGGAGACACGTGGACGTCTCCCGCTACGACCGGATTGTATTTTTCCTGCGCTTCAAGCAGGAAATCCGCCAGGCGGGGTTCATCCGCACGATCCCCAACCTGGTGATCCTGGAGCATGACGCCTACCAGAACTACATCCCTTGCAAATACACCGGCAAGTTCAGCGCCCATTACCGACGCCTGCCGTGGGTGCGGGTCATCAGCTCCGGGTTCATGGTGACCGAACGCTTGCGTGCCGAAGGGTTCGATGCGGTTTTCGTACCCAAGGGCTATGATCAATCGCTGTTGCAAGACCAGCAGCGCGAGCGGGATATCGAGCTGGCGTTTGTCGGCAGTACCAACAGCGTCGCCTATAGCGGGCGCAAGGCATTGCTGGACGAGCTGGCGCGCGTCGAGCCGCTGGTCGTCACCCGTACCAAGTCCGGCGAAGAGTATTGCGAAACCCTCAATCGGATCCGCTTCTTCGTCAGTGCCGATGTGGGCATGGGCGAGTACATGATCAAGAATTTCGAGGCGATGGCCTGCGGTTGTGTGCTGCTGGCCTATGATCAAGGCGCCGAGGAAGCGCGGGCGCTAGGGTTGCAGGACATGCATAACGTGGTGTTGTATCGGGACATCCCGCAACTTCAGGAAAAACTTTCCCGGCTGCGCGCCGAGCCCGAACTGGCGCAAAGTATCGCCCGCAACGGCCACAGGCTGGCATTGGAGCAGTTCAGCTTCGCGCGTATCGGACAAAAAATCGTGGAAGCGCTGGAACCTCCGCTGCGACCGCGCGAACCGTTGAGTCTGCTAGAGTCCTTGCGCCAGAAACTGGGCATTTAACAAAAACCGCGATGCCATCCAACGACCTGGGTGGCATTTGACTAAATGGTATTTCAGTGCAGTTTTCCGACGATAGTGACATCACCCTGGTGGTCACCAGTTGCGGCCGGCTCGACCTGCTCAAGCGGACGCTCGAGAGTTTCGACCGTTTCAATACTGCGCCTATCCGCGAAGTGTTCATTACCGAAGATGCGGGCGACGATGGGGTGCATGAGGTCCTTCCTGCCCATTGGAAGGCGCACTGCACGGTTTTCATCAATCGGCCGAAGCTGGGGCAGCTGGCGTCGATCGATCTGGCCTACGGACACGTCAAGACAGCGTATATCTTCCACTGCGAGGATGACTGGGAGTTCTACCGCCCGGGGTTCGTGGAGGACTCTCTGACGGTCCTGCAACTGCGGCCCGAGATTCTCCAGGTATGGCTGCGCAATTATGTCTACGACCTGTGTGTCCACAGTCCCTACATTCGCTTGGGCGAGCGTCAGCTGATCGGCGGCGTGCCGTGCTATCCACTGATATCCGACAAGCCTGAATGGCAGAGTTTTTCCCTCAACCCTGGCCTGCGCCGTTTGAAGGAATACCAGTTGTGCGCCCCGTTTGCCGGTTTTGGTGGCGAAAAGGCCCTGTCGCTTCGTTACGCTCAACTGAACTTGACCGCGGTCACCCTCGAAGGGGATGCTGTTTTACACACCGGATTCGGTGTCCATGTCGAAGTACCTGTCGAACGCCAGCGCAAGGCGCGTCGCAGGCGCCGTGAGCAAATCAAGCTCTTTCTGATCCTTTTGCTCGGAGTCTGTGTTGGCTGGCTTATCAATTATTGAGTTTCTCGAAGCACGAGTTCGGGTCCGCGATCAAAGGTTTGCTGCTCGATGAGCATTATTAATGTTATGTGGGCAGGCGGTTCGCCATTCGCTTCGGTGCATAAGGTCCATCGCCAGATACTTTCACAAATCGACCCGGCGATGCCTGTCAGGACATGGCTCTTGCAGGGCTCGGAATCTGCGTGCCTGGAGGGCGTGGGTCCGGCGCGTGAATGGAACCTGACCTCGGCGAAACTCAAGGGGCGGCACTTCTGGCGCCTGTTCAGGCCCTGGATGCACAGCCGTTTTCGCCAGGCGCTGCTCGACAGCGCTGCCCAAGTGGTCCTGCTCGACGGCCTCGGTGTGGCTCGTACCCTGTTGCCAGTATTGAAGGACATGCCGCACATCCATGTGGTGGTGATATTCCACGGGGCGACACGGCTCAATGCCGTGGGCCGGGATCTGCTGCGCGGCTTTGCGCCCTCGCGCCTGGCCCTGGCTGCGGTGTCGCAGACATTGGCGGCATCGCTGCAGGAAGCGCTGGGGTTGCCGGTCACTGCGTTGCGCAGTGCATTCGATCCGGCTGGATTCCAGGCCTGCCTCCTGCCACGTGAAGAGGCTCGTGCCCGGATGCACTTGCCTTTGGCGGGCCCCCGCATATTCGGCGCCGTGGGGCGGCTGGTGGACAAGAAGGGCTTCGCCAGTTTGCTCGATGCCTTTGCCCTGGCGGCTGTCGCGCAGCCTGACTGGCGCTTGGTGATCGTCGGCGAAGGGCCTGCACGGGAAGCACTGCAGGCGCGCATCGACCAGCCGGACCTGGTCGACAAGGTATTGCTTGCGGGGCATCTGGAAGACGTGGCGAAGCTCTATAGAGCGTTCGACTGGGTGCTGGTCCCCTCCTTTGAAGAGGGCCTTGGCCTGATTCTCCAGGAGGCGATCCTGGCCGGCGTTCCGGTGCTGGCCAGTAACCTGGCGGTGTTCCGCGAACAGCTGGCCGATGCCGGTTGGTATGCGCCTGCCGGCGATGAGAGTGCCTGGGGCGAGGCGATCACGCGGGCTTCAGAGGCTTCGGCCGAAGCCGTCGCGGCGGCGCAATACCAGGCATTGGCGCCTGACGAGGCATGGGCGGGTTTCTGCCGGACCGCCCGGGAATTGATCTCAGGCAGGCAGTAGGGCGTTTTCCAGCGCTTGCATCGGAAAGCTCCCGTTCAGGTTTTCCCGCGCAATATAACGAGCGAAATGCTGCAAGTTGCGGCGCGCCAGATAGCGCGGCAATGGCGAGCGCAGGAAGCGCATGTCGGCGACATCGATCAGCCCCAGGGTGTTTTCCGGAGTGACGACGATATTGCCCAAGTGCAACGAACGAAAATAGACACCACGGGCGTGGAGGCTGCGGATCAGTTCGATCAGGTCCGGAAGGCGCTGTTGCCAGCTGAAGCTCTCCTGATTCGACAATTGGCGCAGGGTTTTTCCCGGAAGCGGCCGATACAGTACGGCGGTCATGCCGGGCTTTTGCAGTTTGTAGTAGGCAAGCACTTCGAGAGTCGGTACGCCGAGTTCTTGCAAGCGGGCCGCGTTTTTGATGAATCGCGTCGAATAGGGCCTGAACAGGGCCGACGAAAATAGCCGCTTGCGGCGAAACAGTTTGAGGATGTTTCCATCCTGCAACAGATAGACTTTTGGGCCGTAGCTGTCGGCCTCCAGAATGCTGGCGCCTTCAATCAATTGATTCAAAGCGGCTTGGGGAAGCCGTGAGGATTGCATCGTAGGGAAACCTTGTTGAAAGAACCGGTGCCGTGGCGGGCCATGATGCCCAAAAGTTTTTGTTTTAACCATGCCGGTTTGGCTGGTACATCGATTAGGAGCTTTGGATGCAAGCAACACGTTGGGCGCAGGTATGGATGGCCTTTGGCTTGTCATGGTTTTTGCTGGCGATCGCACTGGCACCCGCCAACAAGGTTTATCAACAAGGAATGATCGCATTCGTCTGGTTGCCCGCGATCCTGTTCGCCTGGCCCGCGCGGCACAGGCTGGTGGAGTTATGGCGCGCCCAGCGCTTGATCTACACGGCGTTGCTGGCATTGATGGCGTGGGCATTGATCACCCTGTTCTGGGCCGAGTCGCCGGAGCCCGTGCGCGAAGCCAAGCGGTTGTTGTACATCCTGATATTCCTGATGTTCTTCCCGATTTTCGCTGACGGTCGACCTGAGCGGGTGATCCGTATCATGCAGTGGGGCGGTGTTGGGCTAGCCCTGACGGCCTTGATGGCAATGATTCATTTCTATGGGATCGAGAACCAGCGCTGGGTGGCGCGTCTCGAGGGGCTGGGCGAGTTGTCCCATCCGATCCTGGGTGGCTACGTGATTGGCCTCGCGGCGATCTGGATGCTGCATTGGGTGCCGCGTCGTATCGGGCTGCAAGCTGTTTGTGCCGTGGCCTTGGCTCTGCTGGGCTTGTTCGTGGTCATGAGCCAGAGTCGCGGCGCGGCCCTGGCCTTGTTGCTCAGCGTACTGGCCATGCCGCTTTACTGCCGGGACTCGCGTACTCGTTTGATTGCCGCCGCGGCGCTGGTGCTGGCGATGGTGACTTTCTGGTTGCTGGAACCCTTGGTGATGGCCCGCGGAGCTTCCTATCGTCCGGAAATTTTTGCGTCCAGCCTGCAGATTATTTCCGAGCATCCCTGGGGTGGTCTGGGATTGGCAGGCGACTACCGGGTTCCTGTCGGTGGCCGTTTGTTCGACCACTCGCATAACCTGTTCACCCACGTTGCCATTCAGTTGGGCCTGCCCGGAATGTTGATATGGTGCGTGGTCTGGTTCGCGGTGCTGCGCGAGGCCTGGCGTGCCCGTGACACCCTGCTGGGCCGAGGCGTGCTGGGCATGTGGGTGTTTTCGTTCCTGGCGATGCAGTTCGACGCGGCGAGCCTGACGGGCACCCCGCGCGCCGAGTGGTTCATCACTTGGCTGCCGGTCGGCATGGCCAGCCTTTTGACCTGGGCGCGGGCCAATCCCGATGGCTGTGATAAAATCCCGCGCTCTTCCTAACCAGTGAGCTCGACGATGAGTGACGCACCGCCTAAAGCGGAACAGGATTCCAGCCTGAAAATCTATTTCCGGCTGCTGGGATACGTCAAACCCTACTTGGGCATTTTCCTGCTGAGTATCGTGGGCTTCGTGATATTTGCGTCCACCCAGCCCATGCTGGCCGGGATACTCAAATATTTTGTCGACGGGTTGAGCAATCCCGATGCGGTACTGTTTCCCAGCGTGCCGTATCTCAAGGATTTGAAGCTGCTGATGGCCGTGCCGCTGCTGATCATCCTGATCGCTGCCTGGCAGGGCCTGGGGTCGTTCCTGGGCAACTATTACCTGGCCAAGGTCTCGCTGGGGCTGGTGCATGATCTGCGGGTCGAGTTGTTCAACAAGCTGCTGGTCCTGCCCAACCGCTATTTCGACACCCACAATTCCGGTCATCTGATTTCTCGGATCACCTTCAACGTGACCATGGTCACCGGTGCTGCCACGGACGCCATCAAGGTGGTGATTCGCGAAGGCCTCACCGTGGTGTTCCTCTTCGCTTACCTTGTGTGGATGAACTGGAAACTGACCTTGGTGATGCTGGCGATCCTGCCATTGATTGCAGTGATGGTCAGCAGCACTAGCAAGAAATTCCGCAAGCAAAGCAAAAAGATCCAGGTGGCCATGGGCGACGTGACCCACGTCGCCTCCGAGACCATCCAGGGTTATCGGGTGGTGCGCAGCTTCGGTGGCGAGGCCTATGAAGAACAGCGTTTTGCCAGCGCCAGCCAAGGCAATACCGACAAACAACTGCGCATGACCCGCACCGGCGCGGTCTACACGCCGATGCTGCAATTGGTGATTTACACCGCCATGGCCGCGCTGATGTTCCTGGTACTGTTCCTGCGCGGTGACGCGACAGCGGGCGATCTGGTGGCCTACATCACCGCGGCGGGCCTGCTGCCCAAGCCGATTCGCCAACTCTCGGAAGTCAGCTCCACGATCCAGAAGGGCGTGGCGGGCGCCGAAAGCATCTTCGAGCAACTGGACGTCGAGCCCGAAGTGGATAAAGGCACGGTCGAGCAGGAGCGCGTGAGCGGCCGTCTCGATGTGCGCAACCTGAGCTTTACCTACCCTGGCGCCGATCGGGAAGTGCTCAAGGACATCAGCTTCACCGCTGACCCTGGGCAGATGATCGCCCTGGTAGGGCGGTCGGGCAGCGGCAAGTCGACCCTGGCCAGCCTGATCCCGCGTTTCTATCACCACGAAGTCGGTCAGATCCTGCTCGATGACGTGGAAATCGAAGATTATCGACTGCGCAACCTGCGCCGGCATGTGGCCCAGGTGACCCAGCACGTCACGTTGTTCAACGATACGGTGGCCAACAATATCGCCTACGGCGACCTGGCCGGCGCGCCGCGGGCCGACATCGAAAAAGCCGCCCAGGACGCCTACGCGATGGACTTCATCGCGCAGCTTCCCCACGGCCTGGACACCGAGGTCGGCGAAAACGGCGTGCTGTTGTCCGGTGGCCAGCGCCAACGGCTGGCGATTGCCCGGGCATTGTTGAAAAACGCGCCGCTGTTGATCCTCGATGAGGCCACCTCGGCACTGGACACCGAGTCCGAGCGGCATATCCAGGCCGCGCTGGACCAAGTCATGAAAGGCCGTACGACCCTGGTCATTGCGCATCGGCTGTCGACCATCGAAAAGGCCGACATGATCCTGGTCATGGACCAGGGGCGCATCGTCGAACGCGGCACCCATGGCGAACTGCTCGCGCAAAATGGCTATTACGCGCGTCTTCATGCCATGGGCTTGCATGTTCCCACCCAGGACATCGCCTGAATACGAGGCCAAGGCTATGCTCTTGTGCATGACGACGATGGAATGCTCGACATGGATGAGACAACAAGGGCATCAAAGCAACAATCGCAGGCTCAGCCGGGCGCGCTGACACTTTCGCCCTCGGACCGGGCGGCCATCAAGATCCAGCGGCCTCGCTGTTTCTGGTTGACCGGGCTGTCGGGGGCTGGAAAGTCGACCTTGGCCAATGCCCTGGAAGTTCGCCTTCACCAGCAAGGCCTGCATACCGCTTTGCTGGACGGCGACAACCTGCGCAGGGGGCTTTGCAGTGACCTTGGGATGGATGCCGGCTCCCGAAAGGAAAACGTGCGGCGAATAGCCGAAGTGGCGCGCTTGATGGTCGAAGCAGGGCTGATTGTCATCGTCGCGGCGATTTCGCCGTTTCGGGCCGATCGAGACGCGGCACGACGGCTCTTTTCCCATAATGACTTCATCGAAGTCTACGTCAGTACGCCGTTCGACGTGTGTGCCGAGCGCGACCCCAAGGGGCTGTACCGCGAAGCCCTCGCCGGGCGGATCAAGCATTTCACCGGTCTCGATAGTCCTTACGAGGCGCCGCTGGCGGCCGAATGCGAAATCGATACCAGCGAGATGGAGCTGGCCCAGGCCTGCGCGCAGATGATGGCATTGCTGTGTGAAAACAATGAAAGCGCGGCTTGATACTTCCGGTCACCGCCATGGACGAGCCTCCCCCAACCCTGTGCTAATATCGCGCCCCTGTTCATTTTGTATGTGGGATGTTCCATGAAGTTGTCCATGCCGCGATTCGATCAAGCCCCTGTATTGGTGGTCGGCGATGTCATGCTCGACCGCTATTGGCATGGCGGTACATCACGGATTTCCCCCGAGGCGCCGGTACCGGTGGTCAGGGTCGAGCACATCGAGGACCGTCCCGGCGGTGCCGCCAACGTTGCCCTGAACATCGCCGCCCTCGGCGCCCCGGCTTCCCTGGTCGGCGTGACCGGTGACGATGAAGCGGCAGAGAGCCTGGCCAACAGCCTGGAAGGCGCTGGCGTGCGGGCGATCTTCCAGCGCATCGCGCACCAGCCGACCATCGTCAAGCTGCGGGTCATCAGTCGTCACCAGCAACTGCTGCGCATCGACTTCGAAGAACCGTTCGCCACCGACCCGCTGTCCCTGGGCGCCGAGGTCGACAACCTGCTCGACGGTATCAAGGTCCTGGTGTTGTCGGACTACGGCAAGGGCGCGTTGAAGAACCATCAAGTGCTGATCCAGGCTGCCCGTGCCCGCGGTATTCCCGTGCTGGCCGACCCCAAGGGCAAGGATTTTTCCATCTACCGTGGCGCGAGCCTGATTACCCCTAACCTCAGCGAGTTCGAAGCCATCGTCGGTGGTTGCGCCGATGAGCACGAACTGGTGAGCAAGGGCGCACAGCTGATGCACGACCTGGATCTTGGGGCGTTGCTGGTTACCCGCGGCGAGCACGGCATGACCCTGCTGCGTCCCGATCATCCGGCCCTGCACCTTCCGGCCCGTGCCCGCGAAGTATTTGACGTGACGGGCGCCGGTGACACGGTGATCTCCACCCTGGCCGCGGCGATTGCCGCCGGCGAGGAACTGCCCCACGCGGTTGCCCTGGCGAACCTGGCGGCGGGCATTGTCGTCGGCAAGCTGGGTACGGCGGCGATCAGCGCCCCGGAACTGCGGCGCGCGATCCAGCGCGAAGAGGGATCGGAGCGCGGTGTGCTGGGGCTGGAGCAACTATTGCTGGCTGTCGATGACGCGCGCGCCCATAAAGAGAAAATCGTTTTCACCAACGGTTGTTTCGACATCCTCCATGCTGGCCATGTGACCTACCTCGAGCAGGCCCGGGCCCAGGGTGATCGCTTGATCGTCGCGGTCAATGACGATGCTTCCGTGAGCCGCTTGAAAGGGCCGGGCCGGCCGATCAACAGCGTCGACCGCCGCATGGCGGTCCTGGCCGGCCTTGGCGCGGTGGATTGGGTGATCAGCTTCAGCGAAGGCACGCCGGAAAACCTGTTGCGCCAGGTCAAGCCGGATGTGCTGGTCAAGGGCGGCGACTACGGTATCGACCAGGTCGTGGGTGCCGACATCGTTTCCGCCTATGGGGGCACGGTGAAGGTGCTGGGGCTGGTGGAAAACAGCTCGACGACGGCGATTGTGGAAAAGATCCGCAATAACTGATTTATCTGACAAAGCGCAGCACTTGTGGATGCGAGCACGCTCGCTCCCACAAGGGTTCGTTGTCCGGTCAGAAAAATCGGCGTCAGGCCTAACGAGCCACCTTGCTCGGGACGATTTTCTTGAGCAGTTGCCGCGCCTTGCCCTTGAGCCGGGTCAGCCCGGACTCCTTGCCCGGTGTCGTCAGCCCTTGCTGGCGTAACCAGTCCTTCCAGCGAATCCGCTCGTCACGCACCAGCCAACCGTCCTGCCGGGCGAAGCTCTCCGCCAGGTATAAGCCGCGGGTGCTGGCCGCAAGCAGCTGATCTTTCTTCAATGTATACAGTTCGGGCAGCGGTTGTCCGTCCTGCAGCGGCATCAGGTAAAGATCGGGTCGCTTGCGGTCCAGGCGCGCCACCAATTGGTCGCCCTCCAGACGCTCATCGACATGAAACAGGCTCAGTGACTTGGCTTCCTTGGGCACGTCCAGGCGCAAGTCATAAATCAATTGCAGGGAGGCCGTCGGCAGATGCACGTAGGCCCGTGGTCGTTCGATCAGTTGCAGATTGGCGCAGCGCACCGGCCGGGCCGAGCCGGACAGCGGAGCCAGGCGAAACGGCAAGGCTTCGCGATAATGCAGTGCGCTCGAATAAGGCGCCGGGAGCCAGGTGTCGTTGAAGCGTCCGCCGAGCCAACCTTCCGGTGTTTCTAAAAGGCATTCTTCGGCTATTTCGTTGATGGCGGTAAGCAGCGGCAGGTTCAGCTCATGGGCCGGGACATAGCCGGAGATCAGCTTGAGCACCACGTCGCCGCGATCCTGGCGACGCTGACGCACCAATACCCAATACTCGCGGTTCTGCCAGTGCAGGGTCAGGCGCACCGAGACGCCCAGGTTCGCAAGCTCCACGGAGAAACGCTCGGCATCGTCCACAGCCACGGGACGCCGCCGCTGCAAGGTCTGGGCAAAATTGAGCGGCATTCCCACGCTCTGGTAAGTCAGGCCTTCGGGAGTCGCTTCGACGGAAAGGGGCAGAGTCTTGAAGTTACTTGGATTTTTTCTGATGAGCGTACGCGGCATGTCGGCTCCTTCCTTAAGGCCGCGTAGGGCGGCGTCAGTTTCTGCGTAGGACCTTGGCTACGGTCGCAACGTTGTGGGCGAGGTGCAGCGGATTGATGGTGCCGACAATAGCACTGGCAACCCCGGGATGCCCAAACAACAGTTCAAAGCTGGCGCGAACCGGGTCCTCACCGGGGCTCAGGCAGGCATGACCGCTGGCCAGGGCTTTTTTCACCAGGATCGCCTTGCCGTGCTCGGCCGCGTACTCAATGACCGCCTTTTCGCTTCGTTCGTTCAGATTGTAGGTGACCATCGCGCAATCACCTTGCTCCAGGGCTTTCAAGCCACCGTCGACGGTCTTGCCAGAGAATCCGAAGCCGCCGATCTTGCCCTCGCGCTTGAGCGCCGCCAGGGTCGGGTAGACCTCGCTGTCGTCGAGGATCGCCAGGTCATTGCCGTCCGAATGCACCAGTACCAGGTCGATGTAGTCCGTTTCCAGGCGCTGGAGGCTGCGTTCAACCGAGAGCCGCGTATGAGCAGCGCTGAAGTCATGACGGGACTGGCCATCGCTGAATTCCTCGCCGACTTTGCTGACGATCACCCAGTCGTGACGCTGGCCGCGCAACAGCGGCCCGAGGCGTTCCTCGCTGCGGCCATAGGCAGGCGCGGTGTCGATCAGGTTGATGCCCAGGTCGCGCGCCAGCTTGAGCAGCATGCGCGCTTCGGTGTCATCCGGAATCTGGAAACCGCTGGGGTACTTGACGCCCTGGTCGCGGCCCAGCTTGACCGTGCCCAGGCCCAGGGGCGAAACCAACGGGCCGTTTTTGCCCAGCGGGCGACGCAGATCGTGGAGTGTCGGCTGGCTCATGGCAGCAGTTGCTCCCAGGCGGGAACGCCCATGGGCGGCTTGGGCAGGTCCGGCAGCGGGGTGGTATGGCTGGGCTGGATACCATCGCGTTGCAGCGCGGCGATCACCCGGTCGGAGAAGTCCGGGGCCAAGGCGAGCTTGGTCGGCCAGCCCACCAGCAGGCGACCCTGCTCGGCGACAAAGGCGTTATCCGGGCGGGTCAGGCCCGATTGCAGCGGCTCGGCGCGGGCGACCCGCAACGTGGCCCATTGTGCGGTGCTCAGGTCGATCCACGGCAGCAACTGGCCGAGCTCTTTCTGGGCGACGGCGATCTGCGCAGCGGGCTCGCGGGCGACGGCATCCCCCTCGGCAAGATCGCCTCCCAGATACCAGACCCATTGGCCATCGGCGGCCGGATGGGTGGTCACAGTCACCCGGGGCTTCGGCCCGCCACCCAGGCAATGGGCGTAAAGCGGCTTGAGGCTGGGGCCCTTCGCCAGGACCATGTGCAACGGCCGGGTCTGCATGGCCGGCTGGTCGAGGCCCAGGGCGCGGAGCAGGTCGGCGGTGCCGCCGCCGGCACTGAGGACGATGCGCTGGGCGCGGATTTCGCGACCGTCGACCTTCAGTCCGACAAGTTGGCCTTCCTCGTGCAACGGTTCGACCTGCTGCCCGGCCAGCAGGCTGTCGCCGGCCAGGTCTGCCAGGCGCGCGATCAGGCTGGGAACATCCACCACCAACTCGGCCAGGCGGTAGACTTTGCCTTTGAAACGCTTGTCTTGCAGGGCTGGCGGCAGTTGGTCGCCCTTGACCTGGTCGACGCGCCCGCGCACGGCCTTGCTGGCGAAAAAGCTCGTAAGGTTGCCGGCCAGGGTGCCTGGGGACCAGAGGTAATGGGCGTCGGACAACATGCGTACCCCCGACAGGTCCAGCTCACCGTCGCCCTTGAGGGCCTCGCGCCAACGGCGCGGCATGTCGGCAATGGCTTCCGAGGCGCCAGTCAGGGCTCCGTGCAACGCATACTTGGCGCCGCCATGGATGATGCCCTGGGATTTGACGCTCTGCCCGCCGCCAAGGCTGGCGCTTTCCACCAGCACGGTTGAAAACCCCTGGCGGCGCAAGCGCGCATTCAGCCAGAGGCCGGCGACTCCGGCGCCGACAATGAGGACGTCGGTGGAAATAACGGATGGCATGCAGCGACCTCGGAGGAAATTAAGCGGCAAGTTTCAAGCTTCGAGCTGCAAGTTACAAGCGAGAGGGTATCGCTTGTGCTTGCAGCTTGAGGCTTGGAGCTGCGCTGCTTCAATGTCCTGCAGTCTTGGAAAACAACTGGATCACCACCACCCCCAACACAATCAACGCCATCCCCAGCATCGCCGGCACGTCCAGTTTCTGCCCATAGATAAACAGCGCCGCGACGCTGACCATCACGATCCCCAAGCCGGCCCAGACCGCATAGGCCACCCCCACTGGAACGGTGCGCACCACCAGCGTCAGCATCCAGAACGCAGTGCCATAGCCGGCGATGACCAACAACAAGGGCAGGGGCGTGCTCAAGCCCTTGATCGCTTTCATCGATACGGTGGCGATCACTTCGGCGCAGATGGCGATGGCGAGGTAGTAATAGGCGTTCATGAGCGATTCCTCTCGGGTCGTTGCGTCGTTCGATGGGCCCATTCTAGGGAATGGCCAAATGGGGTAAAGTCATTACCTATCTGCGATAGAGATAGGTTGAGCGATGAATGTTCAATGGAACCTGGAGCAATTGCGACTGTTCGTCGGTGTCGCCGAGAAGCGGTCGTTTTCCGCGGTGGCCCGGGATCAGCGCAAGGCTCAGTCGGCTGTCAGCAGTGCGATTGCACTGCTGGAAGAGGACCTGGGGGTGAGCCTGTTCGAGCGCAGCAGTGGTCGCCAGCCCAAACTCACCGATGCGGGCGTGGCGCTGCTTGAGGAGGCCCGGGAAGTGTTACGCCAATGCGAACGCCTCAACGGCCGGGCCTTGGCCCTGATGCGCGGGCAGGAGGCATCGCTACGCCTGGCCCAGGACGAGGCCATGCCCTATCAGCCCGTTATCGACAGCCTGGCGGCGCTGGCCGAACGGTTTCCCACCCTAGAAGTGCAACTGGCCAGCGCCGCCCAGGGCGATGTGGCGCGCAAGCTGGTGGAGCGTCGCGCCGATCTCGGGTTGTTGTTTTATCACGATCAGATTCCCGAGGCGCTGGAGCGCCGGGTATTGGGTAGCGTCGAGATGGTCACGGTGTGCGGCCGGGGGCATCCCTTGGCGAGCCATGATTACGTGACCTGCCTGGAGATGGCCCGGCACCGGCAATTGCTGATGGCGACCCAATCCAGCGTCTATCCCGGCAGCGAGCAGGCCAGCCCGCAAGTCTGGCGGGCCGACAGCTTCTACGTGCTGGCCGAGTGGTTGAGAAGTGGGCTGGGCTGGGCCTGGCTGCCGCGGCACGTCGTGCAGTACCCGGCGTACCTGGGGGACATGGTCGAGCTCAACAGTGAATGGACCCCGCCGGCCCTGGTGGTGGAGCTGGTCTGGCGCCGCGACGAACCCCTGGGCCCGGCGGCCCGTTGGCTGGCGGAACGTTTTGCCGTGCAGTTGCAGGCGCTCGGCTGAAAAACCGATAAACTCCGCCGCCATGAACAGAACTCTCTATAGCGCATTGTTTTATCTGGGGCTGCCACTGGTGGCGATTCGGCTGTGGCTGCGGGCTCGCAAGGCACCGGCGTATGCGCGGCGTATCGGCGAGCGTTTCTCGTGGGGCTTGCCGACGATGGCGCCGGGCGGCATCTGGGTCCACGCGGTGTCAGTGGGCGAGAGCATTGCCGCTGCGCCGATGATTCGCGCGTTGTTGCAACGCTACCCACAACTGCCGATCACGGTGACGTGCATGACGCCCACCGGTTCGGAGCGGATCAGGGCGTTGTTCGCCGATGAGCCGCGCATCCAGCATTGCTACCTGCCTTATGACCTGCCGTGCGCGGCCAAGCGTTTTCTCGACCAGGTCCGGCCGAAACTGGCGGTGATCATGGAAACCGAACTGTGGCCCAACCACATCCATCAATGCGCCCTGCGCGGTATCCCCGTGGCGTTGGCCAACGCGCGGCTGTCGGAGCGTTCGGCGCGCGGTTATGCCCGTTTTCCCAAGCTGACCCGGCCGATGCTTGCTGAGATGGGCCTGTTTGCCGTGCAGACCGAAGCCGAGGCAGAGCGCTTTCGTCAACTCGGTGCCAGGGCGGAAACCGTTGAAGTGACCGGCTCCATCAAGTTCGACCTGACCATCGACCCGCAACTGCTGGAAAGCGCCAGTGCCTTGCGCCGTCAATGGCAAGCGGTGGAGCGCCCGGTGTGGATCGCCGCCAGTACCCATGAGGGTGAGGACGAAGTGGTGCTGGCCGCCCATCGTCGGTTGCTCGACAGCTACCCGGATGCGTTGCTGATTTTGGTGCCGCGTCATCCGGAACGGTTCGATGCGGTGGCGCAACTGTGCGAGCGTGAGGGCTTCGCCACGGTCCGGCGCTCCAGTGCCCGACCGGTCGACGCACAAACTTCGGTGCTGCTGGGCGACACCATGGGTGAACTGTTGTTTCTCTATGCCTTGGCTGACAGTGCGTTTGTCGGCGGAAGTCTGGTAGCCAACGGCGGGCACAACCTGCTGGAGCCGGCGGCGCTGGCAAAACCGGTGCTCAGCGGGCCGCACCTGTTCAACTTCCTTGAAATTGCCGCCCAACTGCGCGCGGCCGGAGCCTTGGCGGAAGTGGAAGATGCCCACGGCCTGGCCCTGGCCGTGCAGCGTCTGTTCGAACTGCCCCGGGATGCCCAGCGCATGGCCGAGTCGGGGTTGGCGGTGATGCGTCGCAACCAGGGCGCGTTGCAGCGGTTGTTGGATGGGTTGGGGCGCTTGCTCGACTGAGCTCTGTGGCGAGGGAGCAAGCTCCCTCGCCACAGGGGATTTGTCGCAGCTGTGCTACTGCGCCGGCCGCGAGCGCAACTGTTGTGCCGCCGCTTGTGCCAGGTCTGGCGGCAGGAAGTCCTTGTCCGGGTTGTAATCGGGCTTGAGGTAGCGGGACAGGGCTTGCAGGTCTTCCGGGCTCAAGGTCCCGGCGGCTTGCTTGAGGCGCAGGTTGTCCAGGATGTAGTCATAGCGGGCGTTATTGTAGTCGCGCACCGAGGTGTACAGCTGGCGCTGGGCGTCGAGTACATCGACGATGTTGCGAGTGCCCACCTGGTAGCCGATCTCCGTGGCGTCCACCGCGCTCTGGTTCGAGATGATCGACTGGCGCCGGGCCTGGACCTGCTCCACATCGGTGTTCACCGCGCGATGCAGGTTGCGGGTGTTTTCCACCACCTGCCGGCGCAGGCCTTCGCGCTGCTGCTCGGTCTGGGTGAGTTGCGAGTAGGACTCGCGAACCTGGGAGCTGGTCAGCCCGCCGCTGTAGATCGGAATGCTCAATTGCAGGCCAATGGTGCGTTGCTCGGCGTCGCCACCGTAGCGCTGGCCGGTGGGGCTTGGGTTGGTGAAGCCGAGGCCGTCGTTGTCACCTTTGCGGTACTGGGCAATTGCATCGAGGGTCGGCGCGTGGCCGGCCTTGCGCTGGCGAACGGTGTCTTCGGCGGCATCGACGGCATAGTTGCTGGCCAGCAGGTTGAGGTTCTGCCTGGCGGCGGTGTCGACCCAGGCCTTGGCGTCGTTGGGCGCCGGCGGCAGGATCGGCAGGGTATGAACGACGCCCTGGATCGAATTGTACTGGCGGTTGGTCAGGGTGATCAGCGCTTCGAAGGCATCTTCGACCTGACGCTGGGCGATGATCCGATTGGCCCGGGCGGTGTCGTAGCTGGCCTGGGATTGCAGCACGTCGGTCTTGTCCGACAGGCCCACGTCGAAACGTTCGTTGGACTGGTCGAGCTGACGCTTGAACGCGGCTTCCTCGGCCTTGGTCGAGGCCAGGTTGTCCTGGCTGCGCAGCACGTTGAAATAGGCTTCAGCGCTTTGCAGGATCAGGTTCTGCTCGGTGGCGGACAGCTGCAGCGATGCTTGTTCATTGACCGATTTGGCCGCTTGCAGCTGGAACCAGCGGTCGGCGCGGAAGATCGGCTGCGACAAGGTGGCCTGGTAAACCGTTGAGCTGCGGTTGGCGGTCATCGCCGGTTGGTCGAGCTCGGTACGGGTGTTGTTCAGGTCGGCGCCGGCCGACAGGTTGGGCAGCAGCCCGGCTCGGGCCTGGGGCACCACTTCCTTCTGAGCACCATACTGGGCACGAGCGGCGGCCAGGTCGGCGTTGTTGTCCACCGCTTCCTGGTACACGCTGACCAGATCGGTCTTGGTGGATAAAGGCGCTTCGGCGGCCCAGGCCATTCCATTGGACGCACAAGACACGGCCAGGGCCAGTGAGAGTTTGCGCAGCATGAGGCGATCCCTTACGTTCAAATTGAATGCGCATAACAGGCGCGCGGCGTAGCGAGTGTAGTTGTGCGTACGCACGGCAACAATCCTGTATTTGCGCCATTCATCACGGCTTTTGCCCAGGCGATGGCGTTCTGCGCCGGTTGTGTCTAGACTGGCCGGGTTCTTGTCGGGGTGCCTTGCTATGAGGCTGAGATCGAATAATTTCGGATCCCGTTGAACCTGATCAGGTTAGCGCCTGCGTAGGGAACAAGATTTCTCGTCACCCGGCGAGTCCTCTTGTGCTTCGTCCGGGATGTTGTTCGACAATCGATTTCCGATGTTCGAACAGGCTCGAGCAGCAAGCACAGCGTCCGCACTGTCGTGCAGGGGCGCGTCCATTCGTTACAGGTTCGCTCCGACAAAAATCCACTGCCTGGATGTGTGTCTGGAGAGCCCGTGATGACGACAAAATCAAAAAACGCGACCAACCTCAGTGAATCGGCCCAGGTCGATCAGCAATCGGTTCAGCCCTTTACCCGCTCGCAAAAAATCTACGTCCAGGGCAGCCGCCCGGATATCCGCGTGCCCATGCGCGAAATCAGCCTCGACGTGACCCCCACCGACTTCGGCGGCGAAATCAACGCGCCGGTAGTGGTCTACGACACCTCGGGCCCCTACACCGACCCGAATGTGGTTATCGACGTGCGCAAAGGCCTGGCCGACGTGCGTTCGCCCTGGATCGAAGCCCGTGGCGACACCGAGCGCCTGGCGGGCCTGAGTTCCAACTTCGGCCAGGAGCGCCTGGCCGACCCCGAGCTGACCCAACTGCGCTTCGCCCACGTGAACAACCCGCGTCGCGCCAAGCCGGGCGCCAACGTCAGCCAGATGCACTATGCGCGCAAAGGCATCATCACCGCCGAGATGGAATACGTCGCCATCCGCGAGAACATGAAGCTGGAAGTGGCCCGCGCCGCCGGCCTGCTTGACCAGCAACACGCCGGCCACAGCTTCGGCGCCAGCGTGCCGAAAGTCATTACCCCGGAGTTCGTGCGGGACGAAATCGCCCGTGGTCGCGCGATCATCCCAGCCAACATCAACCACACTGAACTGGAACCGATGATCATCGGCCGTAACTTCCTGGTGAAGATCAACGGCAACATCGGCAACAGTGCCCTGGGTTCGTCCATCGAAGAAGAAGTGGCGAAGCTGACCTGGGGCATCCGCTGGGGTTCGGACACGGTCATGGACCTGTCCACCGGCAAGCACATCCATGAAACCCGCGAATGGATCATCCGCAATTCGCCCGTGCCCATCGGCACCGTGCCGATCTACCAGGCCCTGGAAAAGGTCGGCGGCGTGGCCGAAGACCTGACCTGGGAACTGTTCCGCGACACGCTGATCGAGCAGGCCGAGCAGGGCGTCGACTACTTCACCATCCACGCGGGCGTGTTGCTGCGCTATGTGCCGATGACCGCCAAGCGCGTCACCGGTATCGTCAGCCGTGGCGGTTCGATCATGGCCAAGTGGTGCCTGGCGCACCACAAGGAAAACTTCCTCTACACCCATTTCGAAGACATCTGTGAAATCATGAAGGCCTACGACGTCAGCTTCTCGCTGGGCGATGGCCTGCGTCCGGGCTCGATTGCCGACGCCAACGATGAAGCGCAGTTCGGCGAGCTGGAAACCCTTGGCGAGCTGACCAAGATCGCCTGGAAGCACGACGTGCAGTGCATGATCGAAGGCCCCGGCCATGTGCCGATGCAGTTGATCAAAGAGAACATGGACAAGCAGCTCGAGTGCTGCGACGAGGCGCCGTTCTACACCCTCGGCCCGCTGACCACCGACATCGCGCCGGGCTACGACCACATCACCTCCGGTATCGGTGCGGCGATGATCGGCTGGTTCGGTTGCGCCATGCTTTGCTACGTCACGCCGAAGGAGCACCTCGGCTTGCCGAACAAGGATGACGTGAAGACCGGGATCATCACGTACAAGATCGCCGCCCACGCCGCCGACCTTGCCAAGGGCCACCCGGGCGCGCAGATCCGCGACAACGCCTTGAGCAAGGCGCGTTTCGAGTTCCGCTGGGAAGACCAGTTCAACCTCGGCCTGGACCCGGACACCGCCCGTTCGTACCACGATGAAACCCTGCCGAAGGACTCGGCCAAGGTGGCGCATTTCTGCTCGATGTGCGGGCCGAAATTCTGCTCGATGAAAATCACCCAGGAAGTGCGTGAGTACGCGGCGAACCAGCGCATTGAAGCGGTGGATGTCGAAGTCGCCCAGGGGATGGCCGAGCAGGCGGAGCGGTTCAAGCAGGAAGGTAGTCAGCTTTACAAGAAAGTGTGATTTGAGCTGGGGGCGGTGGTGACTTTACTGCCGCCTTCGCGAGCAGGCTCGCTCCCACAGTGGAACTCGGTCGTTCACAAAACTTGTGTTCACCGCAGGTCCATTGTGGGAGCGAGCCTGCTCGCGAAAGCCATCACCAGAACAACAAAATATCCCTCTGAGATAACAACCCTTGAACATCCAACCCAGCACCTACTCCCCAGACGCCGCCGTGCCTTTGGACAAACGCGTCTTCGGCGCTCGCGATCTGTTTTCTTTGTGGTTCTCTCTCGGCATCGGCCTGATGGTCTTGCAGGTCGGTGCCTTGCTCGCGCCGGGCCTGGGCCTGAGCGGTTCGTTGCTGGCGATTTTCCTCGGCACGCTGGTGGGCGTCCTGCTGCTGGCGGCGGTCGGGGTGATCGGCAGCGACACTGGCCTGTCGGCCATGGCCGCGCTCAAGCTCAGCCTTGGCGGCAAGGGCGCGAGCGTGCCGGCGGTATTGAACCTGCTGCAGCTGATCGGTTGGGGGTCGTTCGAAATCATCGTCATGCGCGACGCCGCCAGCCTGCTCGGTGCCCGGGCCTTCAGCGAAGGCAGCCTGGGCTCCAACCCACTGCTGTGGACGCTGTTCTTCGGCGCCCTGGCGACCCTGCTTGCCGTCAGCGGGCCGCTGACCTTTGTGCGTAAGGTGCTGCGTAAATGGGGCATCTGGCTGCTGTTGGCCGCGTGCATCTGGCTGACTTGGAACCTGTTCGCCAAGGCTGACCTGGCGGCACTCTGGGCCCAGGCGGGCGACGGCTCGATGCCGCTGGCGGTGGGGTTCGACATCGCCATCGCGATGCCGCTGTCTTGGTTGCCGCTGATCGCCGACTACTCACGCTTCGGCAAACGCGCCAAGAATGTCTTCGGCGGTACGGCCGTGGGCTTCTTCATCGGTAACTTCTGGCTGATGAGCCTGGGCGTCGCCTACACTCTGGCATTCGCGCCGAGCGGCGAAGTCAACGCATTGCTGCTGGCCCTGGCCGGCGCCGGACTGGGCATCCCACTGCTGCTGATTCTGTTGGACGAGTCGGAAAACGCCTTCGCCGACATCCACTCGGCGGCGGTGTCCAGCGGCATGCTGTCAGGGTTGAAAGTCGAGCACCTGGCCTTGGCGATTGGCGTCATCTGCACCTTGATCGCCTGCTTCGCGCCGTTGGCGCAGTATCAGAACTTCCTGTTGCTGATCGGCTCGGTGTTCGCGCCGCTGTTCGGCGTGGTGCTGGTGGACCACTTCATCCTGCGCAAGCGCAGCAGCCAAGTGGTGTCAGCCGCGTTGCGCTGGCCGGCCCTGTTGGCCTGGTTGGGTGGGGTGAGCACTTATCACCTGCTGGCCAACTTCTACCCGGACATCGGTGCAACCCTGCCATCGTTGATCCTGGCAGGGTTGCTGCAACTGTTGCTGGGCCGGGCCTTCAGCTACGGCCGGGAAACAGCTCGGGCTTGAGGATGCCGTTGAGGCGTGGGTAGGCGATCTTCAATTCGATGTGGCCCAGGGCGTACGGCGCGATGGTGCTCACTTCGTACTTGAGGATCACCCCGCCGTAGGTCAGCGCGATGTGTGGGGTTTTCTGAAAGGACCACTGTTTCAGGAACTCGGGTTCCTGATCCAGCTTGGTACTGATCAGCCAGCTGTTGTGAGCCACTTGCGCGGCTTTCCAAAAGGCTTCCTCCTGGCCCGGCAGCAGCATGTCCGACAGCGTCAGCACTTTGTGCTGCTGGCGCGAATAGTTGATGAAACCGCGACCCGGCGTGCCATGGGCGCCGCCAGTGTCCAGATAGCTGGACAATTCGATAATCACCAAGCCGTCATGCTGCTCGCGTACCTTGGCCTGCAAATAGCTGCTGTTGCGCGGTGCGGCGCTGCGCAGGAACTGCTCGCGATAGGCGGCCAGCGTCGGAGCCGCAGGGGCGTCCGGGCTGGTGCGGGTCATTTGCAACAGGCGTTTTTCGATGATGCCGTCCAGGGCCGGCTCGGCGGGAAAGCGCAGGGTGTCGATGTTCACCAGCGGGCAGTCGGCACTGGCGCAACCGGGCTGCAATTGCTCCGACGCATCGCGAGTCGCCTCCAGGGGCGCTCGGTAATTGGGTTGGAAGAGGCTTTGGCAAGCACCCAGGGTCAGGGCGATGGCGGCCAGGGAAGCGATTCTAAAAAGCGACATGGGCGTCCTTCGTGGAACAGGGAAAGGCAAAAAGTTACCCGCTTCGACTGTCGGCAGGGCAATCAGTTCGCCACTAAGCTCATTAGAGTAATTTTAAAGGCAGCCGTCTATCCCGATGACCGGAAAGGGGCTGCATCAAACGGTACGGGCGCGTTAGGATGGCGCGAAGCCGAGGTTGGAACCTCGTACTGGACCACCGCACACGAGGATTGTCATGACTGATTTCGCCAACGCCACACCGAGCGCCGTGGAGATCGTCAAGCGCGAAAATTGCTTCAAGGGTTTCTACAAACTTGATCGCGTGCACCTGCGCCACGAATTGTTCGCCGGTGGAATGAGCCGCGAAATCAGCCGCGAGCTGTTCGTTCGCCATGACGCGGTGTGCGTGCTGCCCTACGACCCACAGCGCGATGAGGTGGTGCTTATCGAACAGTTCCGCGTCGGTGCCATGGGCAAGACTGCCAATCCCTGGCTGGTGGAACTGGTGGCCGGCCTGATCGACAAGGACGAGCAGCCGGAAGAAGTTGCTCATCGTGAGGCGCAGGAGGAAGCTGGGCTTGTCTTCGCCGCGCTCTGGCCGATGACTCAATATTTCCCATCGCCGGGCGGCAGTGACGAGTACGTGCATCTTTTTTTGGGGCGTTGCGACAGCTCGGGGGCGGGCGGCCTGCATGGCCTGCTGGAAGAGGCTGAAGATATCCGCGTGAAGGCCTGGGCTTTTGAAGATGCCCTTCAAGCGGTGCGCGACGGGCGAATTTGCAACGCGGCCAGCATCATTGCCTTGCAATGGCTGGCCTTGAACCGTGATGAAGTGAGGGGGCTATGGTCCTGAACAAGTTGCGCGATCGTTATCGCGTCGATCTGGTGGGGTTGCAGGCCGCCTGCGAGGCCAACTACGCCCGCCTGATGCGCTTGTTGCCGGACATGCGCAACGATCCGGCACCGCGCCGCATCGCTGTAACCCACGGCGACCAGATGCTGGGTGTATTGGCCCTGGAAGTGCTGCAAACCTGTCCTTACACCACCACTTTGCAGGTGCGCCAGGAACACAGCTTGCCCTGGCTGCCGGTGCCGCAGTTGGAAGTGCAGGTCTATCACGATGCGCGCATGGCCGAAGTCGTCAGCGCCGAACATGCACGACGCTTTCGCGGCATCTATCCTTATCCCAATGCGTCGATGCACCAGCCAGATGAAAAAGCCCAGTTGAACCTGTTCCTGGGGGAATGGCTGAGTCATTGCCTGGCGCTGGGCCACGAGTTCGAAGTCGTACGGTAGTTGTGAACCGGTTCCGGTTCGCGGGTTTCCCCTTTCGATCATCCCCCAGCATAATTGCCGCTTCATGCAACGGCGTGATTGCGCCTGGGAGAGAGCGATTTGCCGAGCGTATCCAGCTTGACCACGGCCGATGCGGTGCTGTTGGTCCAACTGTCTGACAGCCATTTGTTCGCCGATGCCGATGCATCGTTGCTGGGCATGAACACCCGTGACAGCTTGCGGTCGGTCATCGATTTGTTGCTCAAGCAACAGCCGGCCATCGACCTGATGCTCGCCACCGGCGACCTGTCCCAGGACGGCACGTTGCAATCCTACGAGTCGTTTCGACAACTGACAGCGCGTATCGATGCGCCGACGCGGTGGATTCCCGGCAACCATGATGAGCCGCAGGTGATGCTTGAGGCGGCGGTCAAGAGTACGTTGCTCGATCCGGTGGTGGACATCGGAAACTGGCGGGTAACGATGCTCGATTCCGCCGTGCCAGGTTCGGTGCCGGGTTTCTTGGCCGAGGAGCAATTGATTCTGTTGGCCAATGCCTTGAGCGAAGCGCCGGAGCGGCATCATCTGGTGTGTCTGCACCACCATCCGGTGTCGATTGGGTGCGCGTGGATGGAACCGATCGGGTTGCGTAATCCCGAGGCTTTGTTTGCGGTACTGGATCGCTTTCCCCAAGTGCGAGCGGTGTTGTGGGGGCATGTGCATCAGGAGATTGACGAGGTGCGCGAGGGGGTTCGTTTGTTGGCTTCGCCTTCGACCTGTATTCAATTCGAACCGGGCAGCGAGGATTTTGCGGTGGGCTCGCAGGCGCCAGGGTATCGGTGGTTGCGGCTATTGCCGGATGGGCGGTTGGAGACGGGGGTAGAGCGGGTGGTTGGGTTTGCTTTCACTCCGGACTATGGCTCCAACGGATATTGAGGACGAGGCGGCCTGACAGCCTGCCCATTTCTCACTGCTGTACTCCGATCCAATTGTGGGAGCGAGCCTGCTCGCGATGGCGGCTTGACGGAGTACATATCCATTTCTGCGGTAATGGCGACTTGGGTTCCGCCCTTACGGCGGCTCACTTTTTTTCAAACGCCAAAAAAAGTAAGCAAAAAAGGCTTGGCCCCACCACTCGGTGTCTCGCCAAGGCTCGGCATGCCCTCACTCCGGCCATCGTGGTTAACGGGGCCCCTAGATCAAAAGCCAAGCCGAGGCGGCCTTAGGGCCGACCTGGCTCTCGGTGGGACCGTGTTTCCCCTGTGGGAGCGAGCCTGCTCGCGAAGACGGCGGCACATACAATATGGATGCAAGCTGACCCACCGCCATCGCGAGCAAGCTCGGCTCCCACAGCAATCGGCGGTGGACACTGATCTTATAAACGACCAAAAACCTTCGTCGAGCCGAGACTATGAGGATTCAAGGCTGACAAAGCCCCCGTGGCGAGGGAGCTTGCTCCCGCTGGCCTGCGGAGCAGGCCCCAGACCAGGCACAGCGTTCTGTCAGCCAGATGGGGCATTACCAGTTTGGGGCTACTGCGTAGCCCAGCGGGAGCAAGCTCCCTCGCCACTAAGGCGAAGTGTTATCGAAATCACCCCAAACCCCCACAAACTCCCTGTAAACTCCGGCCTTTGCCCAGCACCCAGGGAGTCGGCAATGTCGGGTTCGATCCTTTATATCCATGGCTTCAACAGCGCCCCGGCGTCGACCAAAGCCTGTCAATTGGTCGACGTGATGGCTCGCCTTGGCCTCAGCGACCAATTGCGGGTGCCTGCCTTGCATCACCACCCTCGCCAAGCGATGGAGCAGATGGAGCAGGCGATTGCAGAACTGGGCCGGCCGCTGCTGGTCGGCAGCTCGCTCGGCGGCTACTATGCGACTCACTTGGCCGAGCGCCACGGGCTCAAGGCCTTGTTGGTCAATCCTGCCGTGAGCCCGCATCGGATGTTCGACGGGTACCTGGGAACGCAGAACAATTTGTACACCGACGAAACCTGGGAGTTGACCCACGACCACGTCACGGCCCTGGCCGAGCTGGAAGTGCCGGCGCCCCGGGATCCGCAGCGCTTTCAGGTATGGTTGCAAACCGGTGACGAAACGCTGGATTATCGCCACGCCCAGCAATATTACCGGGCCTGTGCCTTGCGCATCCAGGCCGGCGGTGACCACAGTTTTCAGGGGTTTGCCCGACAGTTGCCGGCGTTGTTGAGTTTTGCCGGCATTGGCGCCGATTTGTATCAGGCGATCGACTTCACGTCGCTGTGAGCCATCGCCCCCTTTTTCATTGAACACTGACGACGAGACCCCATGGCCACTCCCAGCGCTAGCTCTTATAACGCAGACGCCATCGAAGTCCTCTCGGGCCTCGACCCGGTGCGCAAGCGCCCCGGCATGTACACCGACACCAGTCGGCCGAACCACCTTGCCCAGGAAGTCATCGACAACAGTGTCGACGAAGCCTTGGCCGGGCATGCGAAGTCGGTGCAGGTCATCCTGCACGCCGATCACTCGCTGGAAGTCAGCGATGACGGTCGCGGCATGCCTGTGGACATTCACCCTGAAGAGGGCGTGTCGGGCGTCGAGCTGATCCTCACCAAGCTCCACGCCGGCGGCAAGTTTTCCAACAAGAACTACCAGTTCTCCGGCGGTCTGCACGGGGTGGGTATTTCCGTGGTCAACGCCTTGTCGACCCAGGTGCGGGTGCGGGTCAAGCGTGATGGCAACGAATACCAGATGACCTTCGCCGATGGCTATAAGGCCACCGAGCTAGAAGTGGTCGGCACTGTCGGTAAGCGCAACACCGGGACCAGCGTGTATTTCGCCCCGGACCCCAAGTATTTCGATTCGCCGAAGTTCTCCGTCACCCGCCTCAAGCACGTGCTCAAGGCCAAGGCCGTGTTGTGCCCGGGGCTGTTGGTCAGTTTCGAAGACAAGGCCACCGGCGAGAAGGTCGAATGGCATTACGAGGACGGCCTGCGTTCCTACCTGGTGGACGCGGTCAACGGTTTCGAATGCCTGCCCACCGAGCCGTTCTGCGGCAGCCTGGCCGGTAACAAGGAAGCCGTGGATTGGGCGTTGTTGTGGCTGCCCGAAGGTGGCGAAAGCGTTCAGGAAAGTTACGTCAACCTGATTCCGACGGCCCAGGGCGGCACGCACGTCAACGGCTTGCGCCAAGGCTTGCTCGACGCGATGCGCGAGTTCTGCGAGTTCCGTAACCTGCTGCCCCGTGGCGTGAAGCTGGCGCCGGAAGACGTCTGGGAGCGCATCGCCTTCGTTCTGTCGATGAAGATGCAGGAGCCGCAATTCTCCGGCCAGACCAAGGAGCGACTGTCGTCCCGTGAGGCGGCGGCCTTCGTTTCCGGCGTGGTCAAGGACGCGTTCAGCCTCTGGCTCAACGCCAACCCGGAAACCGGCCTGGCCCTGGCGGAGCTGGCGATCAACAACGCCGGCCGTCGTCTCAAGGCCAGCAAGAAAGTCGAGCGCAAGCGCATCACCCAAGGACCGGCGTTGCCGGGCAAGCTCGCCGATTGCGCCGGGCAGGATCCGATGCGCTCCGAGTTGTTCCTGGTGGAAGGTGACTCCGCCGGTGGTTCGGCCAAGCAGGCGCGGGACAAGGAGTTCCAGGCGATCCTGCCGCTGCGGGGCAAGATCCTCAACACCTGGGAAGTGGACGGCAGCGAAGTGCTGGCCAGCCAGGAAGTGCATAACATCGCGGTGGCCATTGGCGTCGACCCCGGCGCCGAGGACATGAGCCAGCTGCGCTACGGCAAGATCTGCATCCTTGCCGACGCCGACTCTGACGGCCTGCACATCGCCACGTTGCTCTGCGCCTTGTTCGTCCAGCATTTCCGCCCGCTGGTGGATGCCGGCCACGTCTATGTGGCGATGCCGCCGCTGTACCGCATCGACTTGGGCAAGGAAATCTACTACGCCCTGGACGAAGCGGAGCGCGACGGCATTCTCGACCGCCTGGTCGCCGAGAAGAAACGCGGCAAGCCGCAGGTCACCCGATTCAAAGGCCTGGGCGAGATGAACCCACCGCAGCTGCGTGAAACCACCATGGACCCGAACACCCGTCGCCTGGTGCAGTTGACCCTGGACGACTTCGCGGCAACGTCGGAAATCATGGACATGCTGCTGGCGAAAAAACGTGCAGGCGACCGCAAGACCTGGCTCGAATCCAAGGGTGACCTGGCTGAGGTCCTGGCCTGATGCGCAAGGGTTTCGCCCTGGCGCTGTTGCTGTGGGCGGGGGGGGTAGTGGCCGAGCCGGCGCCGGAGCTCACGTTGTTGTCCGAGCATGTCGTCGAAGGCATGCGCGGCGGCAATTTGTCTGGGCTGGCCCTGTGTGGCAACGAAATGTGGACTGTGTCCGATCGCGACGATGACCGGATCTATCGCCTCCAGCCGGTCGATGCGCCAGTCTGGGCGGCCGAAGTGGTCGAGATCGAGGTGCCGATGGTGCCGGACAGCGATTTGCCGTGGGGCTTGAGGTCCCGCACATGGGCGGCGTCGTTCCTGCGCGGTGGCGAATTGGATTTCGAAGGCATCAGTTGCGACAGCGCAGGCAATCGCTATGTGGTCAGCGAGTCCCATGCCGCCGTCCTGCAAATCCCGCCGACAGGCGCTGCATCGTGGTTGAAAATCGCCCCGACGATGATTCGTCAAGCCCGGGGCAGTGGCATGTTGTTGCATTTCAATTCGCTGTTCGAAGGCCTTGCGGTCAACCCGGCCGGGGATCACATCTGGCTGGCGGCCGAGCGTGAACGGCGCGGCCTGCTGTTGATCAAGCGCCAGCAAACGGTCTGGGACTGCGACGGCAATTGTGTGTTGCTTAGCGAAGCGGGGCAGCAGATGCAGCCGCCTCAATTCCCCAAGGCCAAGGCGGTTTCACGGGATTTTGCCGATCTGTCATTGTTCAACGGCAAGCTGTTTACCCTGGAGCGCAACGCCTTCCAGATTTGCAGGCGGGATGCGCGGACGGCCGAGGTCGAGCGCTGCTGGTCGTTCGCAGCCGAGGCCTTGCAGGACGCTCGTCGTTTTTCCCAGCCCTACGGACTGGCCGAAGCGCTGGTGGTGGACGCCACCGGCGCGTGGATTGGCCTGGACAACAACGATGGAGCCCGTGCCGATGGCGAGCGGCGGCCGGTGATCTGGCGCTTCGCCGCGCCGGACAGCGGCTGGGGCGCCTCGCCATGACCCGGCAATCGCCGGGCACCAGCGCCCTCCAAGCATTTGAATTTATCCTGCGCGACGGCAATGCGCCGTTGCGCCAGACAACGAACTGATGAGGCCCGCATGAGCGATATTCTTGCAGACAGCTTGGACGGCGTAGAACGCCGGTCGCTGGCTGACTTCACCGAAAACGCCTACCTCAATTACTCCATGTACGTGATCATGGACCGCGCCTTGCCGCACATCGGCGATGGCCTGAAACCGGTTCAACGGCGGATCGTCTACGCCATGAGCGAATTGGGGCTGGATGCTGACTCCAAGCACAAGAAATCGGCCCGTACCGTCGGTGACGTGCTCGGTAAGTTCCACCCCCACGGCGACTCGGCCTGCTACGAAGCGATGGTGCTGATGGCCCAGCCGTTCAGCTATCGCTACACGCTGGTGGACGGGCAGGGCAACTGGGGTGCGCCGGATGATCCCAAGTCCTTCGCGGCCATGCGCTACACCGAGGCGCGGTTGTCGCGCTATTCCGAGGTGCTGCTCAGCGAACTGGGCCAGGGCACCGCGGACTGGGGCCCTAACTTCGACGGCACCCTCGACGAACCCCTGGTGTTACCGGCGCGTTTACCGAATATCCTCCTCAACGGCACCACCGGCATCGCCGTCGGCATGGCCACCGACGTGCCCCCGCATAACCTGCGGGAAGTGGCCACTGCGTGCGTGCGTTTGCTGGACGAGCCGAAGGCCACGGTGGAGCAGCTCTGCGAGCATATCCAGGGGCCGGATTATCCGACCGAAGCGGAAATCATCACGCCCCGCGCCGATCTGCTGAAAATCTATGAAACCGGTCGCGGTTCGGTGCGCATGCGCGCCGTGTACCACATCGAAGATGGCGACATCATTGTCACGGCGTTGCCGCATCAGGTGTCAGGGGCCAAGGTCCTGGAACAGATTGCTGCGATGATGCAGGCAAAGCCTTCGAAAGCACCGCAAGTGGCTGACCTGCGTGACGAATCCGACCACGAGAACCCATGCCGCATCGTTATCATCCCGGTCAACAGCCGGGTCGACCACGAAGCGCTGATGCAGCACCTGTTCGCCAGCACGGACCTGGAGTCCAGCTACCGGGTCAACATCAATATCATCGGCCTGGACGGCAAGCCGCAGCTCAAGAACCTGCGGGCGTTGCTGGTGGAGTGGCTCGAATTCCGGGTCAAGACCGTGCGCCGGCGCCTGCAATTCCGCCTGGACAAGGTCGAGCGCCGCCTCCACCTGTTGGACGGTTTGCTGATTGCCTACCTCAACCTGGACGAAGTGATCCACATCATCCGGACCGAGGAGCACCCCAAGGCCAAGCTGATCGAGCGTTTTGCGCTGAGCGAAATCCAGGCCGACTACATCCTCGACACTCGCCTGCGCCAGTTGGCGCGCCTGGAAGAGATGAAGCTGCGTGCCGAGCAGGACGAACTGCTCAAGGAGCAAGCCAAGCTGCAAGCCTTGCTGGGCAGCGAAGCCAAGCTCAAGAAGCTGGTGCGCACCGAGCTGCTGAAGGACGCCGAAACCTACGGCGACGACCGTCGCTCGCCGATCGTCGAGCGCGCCGAAGCCAAGGCGTTGAGCGAGCACGACCTGCTGCCGAACGAGAAGGTTACCGTCGTGCTCTCTGAAAAAGGCTGGGTGCGCTCGGCCAAGGGGCATGATATTGACGCCGCCGGGCTTTCCTATAAGGCCGGGGATGGCTTCAAGGCCTTGGCGCCGGGGCGTTCGAACCAGTTTGCGGTGTTCATCGACTCCACCGGGCGTAGTTATTCGGTCCCGGCCCACACCTTGCCATCGGCCCGTGGACAGGGCGAACCGCTGACCGGTCGTCTGACGCCACCACCGGGTGCAACTTTTGAATGTGTGCTGATGCCTGATGATGACGGGCTGTACGTTATCGCGTCGGACGCCGGGTACGGGTTCGTCGTCAAGGGTGAGGATCTGCAAGCCAAGAACAAGGCGGGCAAGGCGCTGTTGAGCCTGCCGAACAACGCCAAAGTCATCGCGCCTCGCCCAGTCATCGACCGCGAGAGCAATTGGCTGGCGTCGGTGACGACAGAGGGCCGGTTGCTGGTGTTCAAGATCAGCGATCTGCCACAGCTCGGTAAAGGCAAGGGCAACAAGATTATCGGTATTTCCGGCGAACGGGTGGCGAGTCGCGAGGAATATGTCACGGATATTGCAGTGATACCGGAGGGTGCCACGCTTGTGCTGCAGGCTGGAAAGCGTACGCTTTCATTGAAAGCGGACGATCTTGAGCATTACAAAGGTGAACGTGGTCGGCGGGGCAATAAGCTTCCAAGAGGTTTTCAGCGGGTGGATGCACTGCTCGTCGAAAACCTCAATTGAGCGTGCTAGAGGGCTCGGTCCGCGATTAAAAGCCGCGGATCGGTGCTTTGGCGCTGGAGTCGGGACGCATATTCACGGATGATAGGCCCTTTCAAGCGCCGGCGTGGCCGAGCGTTCTTCAATAATGACCGAGTATTTTTCACTGTGGTAAGCCTTGTGGCCGCCACCTGGACGAGACGATGACTGCTCTGCGCCTTCCTATTTTGTGGCTCGCCGGCCTGCTTGGCCTGGCGGGCTGCAGCATGAACCAGCCGGTGTCGCTGTACCAACTGGACAGCGGTACCCCGGCCCAGCCTGCACAAAGCACAGGCATGGCCGTACTGCTTGGCCCGGTTCTGATCGCTGACTACCTGCAGCGTGAAACCTTGTTGCAACGTCAACCGGACGGCAGCCTGCAAGCCGCCACCGATGGTCGTTGGGCCGGCAGCCTGTCTTCGGACATCGATCAATTATTGCTGCGTCAGGTGGCCGGACACCTGGACAGCCAGCGCGTGGTACTGGCCCCCGCTACCCAGGGGTTCACTCCGGACGTACAGGTCTTGTTGTCGATTACCCGTCTGGACTCAGGCAAATCCCAACCTGCGGTACTGGATGCCCAGTGGCGGCTGATCGATCGTCGCGGCACGGTTCGCGAAAACCGTATCGTGCACCTGCAGGAGCAGCATGCAGGCACCACCGCGGCGCAGGTCCAGGCTCAAGGCGTGCTTTTGCAGCGCCTGGCCGAGCAACTGTCCGTGTCGCTCAAGCCTCTGGCCAACCAACCCCCTATCGCGGAAGTCCCGCGCAAGGCGGCGCCCGCTCCGGCCAAGCCGGTGGAAAAGGAAAAGGACAAGATTCCCATGGCTCTGCCGATTCGTACGGACATGGAAGTGTTCCGGTTCTGACGATTTGATGACTGCCAGACAAAGCCCGCGTTGATGCGGGCTTTGTTGTTTCTGCCGGTTGGAATATCTGGTGTCTGTGCTGGCCTTATCGCGAGCAAGCTCGCTCCCACAGGGGACCTACGGTCGTATGAAGATCCCTGTGGGAGCGAGCTTGCTCGCGATAGGGCCAGCGAAGGCAACAAAAAACCCGCAGATGATTACTCATCTGCGGGTTTTATTATTTCAGGGCCGAGACCTCAGGCCTGACGCTCATGCATGCGCGCCAGTTGCCGCTCCAGCATCGATGGATATGGCTCCATCAATCGTTCCACACAGCAAGCGCCTTCCGGGCTGGCGATGGGGCGAATGCGGGTGCGTTGGCGGATCAGGGCGTCATCGTTGATCTTGCGCTCCACCAGCAACAAGTTGCGGCTGTGTTGGGAGAGGGCCAATGCGTCCTGGGCGGTTTCGGTGAGCAGCAGGTCGATCTGGCTCAGGCCGAACAGGCCGTCGCCCAAGGTCAAGCCCAACTGCAATTGCAGGGTGATGCCGCTGTCGGCGACTTCGATTTGCAATTGATGACCCAGCGCGCGCAGCAGTTCACCGCAGCAAATGGCGTTGGTCAGGTAGTCGTCGCCGCTGTCTTCGGCATGGAAGAGCATCAGCGTACTGCCGTCATTGAGGGTATGCAGTTCGCCTTGATAAAGCGATGCGGCTTGGTCAAGGCAGTCGCGATAGCGTTCGAGCAGCTCCTTCAGGCGCGCCTGGGGCAGGCGGCGCAGCTGATCCTGGGCACCCAGTTGAACGGCCAGCACGGCGCTGTGCTGGGGCACGTTCGAGGCGGGGCGGGCAGCCGGTTGAGGAGCGCCGGTCACCGCGTCGTCGCGCAAATCGGCAAAGGCGTCGTCGTCTTCCTCGTCTTCGACCGTGCGCACCACATGGCGCGGCGCAGAGCGGGAGGCGGGCATCGGTGCGCTTTCGTCAAAGCCCGGGTCACGCAGGTTGCGCACCTCGAAGCCCGGCTCGGCATCGTCCTCGTCGACGTAGTCGATGTCTTCAGGCTCCGGCACCGGCTCAGGTTCCGGCGCGAAGCTGGCGTGTAGTTGCCGAGCCAGGTCGCCGATCTCATCCTGGCGCTGGGTCGCCGGCGTGTGTTCATCGATGTCCCGCAGCCAGACGCGCAATTGCAACAACGGCGTGGAGATGTGCCGTCCCAGGCGCAGGCTCAAGGCCAGGGCAAGCGCCAGCAGGATCGCGCTGAGAATGCCCATGCTTTGCAGGCTGATGGTCATCGGTTGTTGGAACTGGTCCATGTCCAGGCTGATGCGCAGTTGCCCGGCCGTCACATCCTGGAAAGTGATCTTGCTCTGGTACATGCCGCCGGTCTCGCCCAGCAGGCCAGGTTTAGGGCGCTGGCCGGCCTCCGCGAGGATGCGGTTGTCCACGCTGTAGATGGCGGCGTGGGCGACCAGTTTGTTCTTGGTCAGGTTGTTGAGCAGCACGTTGAGGCTGAGGATGTCGTTGGACACCAGCAACTCGGTGGCGGAGGTGGCGGTCTGGGTGGTCAGGCTTTCACCCAGGGCGTCCGCCTGCTCATGCATGGCCTGCTTGAATTGCAGGCCCATCACGCATGCATAGATGACCAGGGCCAGGGCGACCAGGATCACGTTATGGCTGGCGATGCGCAATGCAATCGGCACGCGGCGATGGCGCAATGCACGGAAGATCAGCAGGAAGAAGTTGTCGGTTTTGACTGGCGTGGGCCGGTTCACTGAGCTCGGCTCTTTGTCCGTGAAGTTGACGCGCAGTATAGCGACAGGCCCATGGCCGGCAAAGCACTGGCGGTGCCCGATGGTCACTGAATGTGGGTAGAATGCGGTTTTTTTCCACCTGCGGGGGTGCGCCTTGCGCGAAATCGTCCTGATAAACATCACTGGCAGCGACCGTCCGGGTCTGACTGCGGCCATTACCGGCGTTCTGGCCCAGGGTGGTGTGACCATTCTCGACATCGGTCAGGCGGTGATCCATGACACGCTGTCGTTCGGCATCCTGGTTGAAATTCCGGACGCCGAACAAAGCAAGTCGGTGCTCAAGGACATCCTGTTCACGGCCTACAAGCTTGACCAGCAGGTGCGTTTCACCCCGGTATCCGAAGCCGATTACCAGCATTGGGTAGCCGGCCAGGGCAAGAAGCGCCACATCGTGACGCTGTTGACCCGCAAGGTGACCGCCGAGCAGTTGCAACGGGTCAGTTCGATCACCGCCCAATACGGGCTGAACATCGACCATATCGACCGACTCTCCGGGCGTATGCCGCTCGATACTCCGGCTGACCAGGGCAAGGGCTGCATCGAGTTTTCCGTGCGCGGCGAACCGGCCGATCCCCAGGCGCTACGGGCCGAGTTCCTCAGCGTGGCCCAGGAGCTGAACGTCGACATCGCGTTCCAGGAAGATTCGCTGTTCCGCCGCAACCGTCGCCTGGCGGTTTTCGACATGGATTCGACGTTGATCGAAGCCGAAGTCATCGACGAATTGGCCAAGGCGGCTGGCGTGGGCGATAAGGTCTCGGCGATCACCGAGCGGGCCATGGCCGGCGAGCTGGATTTTCGTGCCAGTTTCAAAGAACGCCTGGCGCTGCTCAAGGGCCTGGACGTCAGCGTGCTCGATTCCATCGGCGCCTCACTGCGGCTGACCGAGGGCGCCGAAACCCTGTTCGCCGAACTCAAGCGCCTGGGCTACAAAACCGCCATCCTGTCCGGCGGCTTCACCTATTTCGCCAAACAGTTGCAGGCCAAGCTCGGCATCGACTACGTGTTCGCCAATGAACTGGAAGTGGTGGACGGCAAGGTCACCGGCGTGGCCGTCGAGCCGATCGTCGATGCCCAGCGCAAGGCGGACCTGCTGCGCGAATTGGCCGAAAAAGAAGGCCTTCGCCTGGAGCAGACCATTGCCGTGGGCGACGGAGCCAACGACCTGCCGATGCTGGCCATCGCCGGCCTGGGCGTGGCGTTCCGGGCCAAGCCGCTGGTCAAGCAATCGGCCCGGCAGGCGATTTCGACCTTGGGGTTGGATGGGGTGTTGTACCTGTTGGGCTTCCGGGATCGCGACGGGCAGGTTTGAGCAATTCGCCGATCGTTGGATTTCGCATACCCGTGGCGAGGGAGCTTGCTCCCGCTGGCCTGCGCAGCAGGCCCAATACGGCCCACCTGAAACGCCTGGGTGTCAGGTTTCGGGGCCGCTTCGCGGCCCAGCGGGAGCAAGCTCCCTCGCCACGCAATAGTTGTTGTTCCTTAGAGCGACTTCCACAACGAATCGAAATCCCCCTCTTGCGTGCCGTCACCCCCGTTCGCCGCTGATTTGTCCTGGCGATAAGCGAACTGGTTGAAACTGTGGGTGCTGGTCACTCGTCGATCGAGCCCAGCGCGCCGTTCCTCGCCATTGGTGTTGATCAACACCTGCTGGCCTTCCTGGAAAGGCAGGCGCGGGGCGATTACGGTGGGGGGCAAGTCGATGGCGCTGATCTCCGGAAGCAGCAGCCCGCGCAGATAGTGCCCTTGCTCGTTTTGCTCTCGAAGCAATTGCAGGCCGCACGGCTGGGCATGGGGCGCGACCAGTTCGATCCCCATCTGCATGGCGCCATTGCGCACCTGGCGAATCCAGCGCACCACGGCGATGCTCCAGCTCTGGTCGTTGGCGTCCCGGATACCCACCATTTCCCCAGCCTGTAGTTGTTCCGGCACCTCCTTCGGCCAGCCAAGGCAGTAACCTCCCGGGCTGTGGTTGATGATCGGCAAGTCGTAGGTGGGGAAATGGTGCTGGTTGTCGGAGCTTGCGGCGTCATCATCGGCCGGATTGACCGGGTATTCGATTTCTTCGTAGGGCAAAAGCTCACTGTCACCGCTGGGCGCTGCGTCGAAGGCTTGGTCCCAGGTATCGTTTTTCCGGGTGGGCGACGCCTCGAAGCGGGCCTTGCGGGTGGCCGGGTTCTTCAGGATTTCACTGAATGAGCGTTCGCCGCCAAGGTAATAATGCAAGGCGCTCATGCCCACGCACAGGGTCAGTGTGCCGTTGCCCTCGGTGCGCTGGAAACTGCGCTCGGCAGCTTCGCCCCAGGCGGCTTGCAGATGATGCAAGGTGTCGGCGCTCATGCCGGCCGGTACCGTCAACGTCGACTCGACCGGTTGCGCCAAGTGGGTGGTAATGGCACGCACCAGCGGCTGTGGGTCGAAACCCAGCAGCGTGGGTTGCTGTTCCGCCCGGAATTTCGAGCGGTAGCGCGGACCGACATCCAACTGCGGCGCGACCGCGAACAGGCTGGAGGCGGTCACGGCCGGGTCCAGCTTGACCCCTTGGCTCCAGGGTTCGAGCACTTCGGCCAATCGGGCAATCTGGCTCTGGCGCAATTGGTTGCTGCGCGAGGCGCCCAGCAATAGCGCGACGACGTAGGTTTGCTCGACGTTCAGTTGGTGAACCTGGCTGGCCAGTTCATCGCTGACGGCCAGGTGCTGCAGTTTATGCCGGCAAGCGATCCGGTACAGCTGATGCAGATCGAGCCAGAGCCCCTCGGGCACAGGGCTGTACAACTGGCTGGAGCGTAGCAACGTGCTATTGAGCGCGTGGACTGCCCGTTGCGCTGCGGTAGCCAGCAGGCGCGCCCGGTCCTTGGAAAATTTCGACGAGATACGCCCGACGATCTGTTTGTAGCCCATCGCCAGGTGGGCTTGCAGGGCCTGGCACAGGTTGACGATCTTGCGCGATCGCTCATCCAGCACGATGGCCTGCTGCAGAAAGTGCCGCTCAAGGTGCTTGCAGACGTAATAAACCTCTGGTCGCAGCAGCTCCAGCAGTTGCAGGCGATTATCGCTGGGGGTCAGCAGTTGGTTCAGCTCGCCGAGTGCCTGGTACAGCAGGCGAGCGGTTTCGCCGATGTTGGCCTTGGGCAGGTTGGCGATCCAACGCTTGAGGTCGCGTGGCGCGGCATCGCAGAAAGACAGGCGCGACTGGGTCGGTGTCAAGACGCGCAGTAGCTGGAGAGGGCTGGTCTCATTCATGCCGTGGACGGGCTCCGGCGGGAAATGAAAAGGATGTTTCCAACTCTAGCAGCTGTAGGCGAAAGAGGTGCTCTGTGATTGTCGGATACCCAGTGGGAGCGAGTTTGCTCCCACTGGGTGAGCTTTTGGATCAGGCGTTCGGCAGTGCCAGGGCCTGGCCCATCTGCACCGGCGAGCCCGCCACGAGGTCTTCGGCCCATTTCACCTGGTCTGGTCCAAACAGCACGATAGCGGTTGAACCCAACTTGAACCGGCCCAGTTCGGCGCCTTTTTCCAGGTGGATCGGCGCGCGAGCGGCCTCATCGTAGCGGAAAGTCTTCAACTCGCGCTTGGGCGGTGTCACCAGGCCGGCCCAGACGGTTTCGATGGAGGCGACGATCATCGCGCCCACCAGCACCACGGCCATCGGCCCGCGCTCGGTGTCGAAAATGCACGCGACGCGTTCGTTGCGGGCGAACAGCTCCGGGACGTTTTCGGCGGTGGTCTGGTTGACCGAGAAAATCCGTCCTGGGATGTAGACCATTTCCCGCAGGGTGCCGGCCAGCGGCATGTGTACGCGGTGGTAGTCCTTGGGCGACAGGTAGATGGTGGCGAAGTCGCCGCCCATGAATGGCGCCGCGTTGGCCGCATCCCCGCCCAGCAGTTCCAGCACGCTGAAACTATGGCCCTTGGCCTGGAACACCCGGCCATGCTCGATCGGGCCGAGTTGGCTGACGGCGCCGTCGGCGGGACTGAGGATCGCGCCGGGCGTTTCGTCCAGGGGACGCGCACCGTCTTTCAATGCGCGGGTGAAAAACGCGTTGAAGTGTTCATAGGCAGTGAGGTCTTCCACCAGCGCCTGGGACATGTCCACCTGGTAACGCTTGGCGAACCAGGCCGTGAAGGCGTTCTTGAACCAGCGAACGCGACACTCGGCGATGCAGCCGGCCAGCCGCGACAGCAGGTGGTGCGGCAGCAGGTATTGGGAGAGGATGAACAAGCGGTTTTTCATTAACTGTCCTTAAATCTTCAAAGCTCGATGGGCGTGTCGGGATGATTGCCCCATTCGCCCCATGAACCGGCATAGCCCTTGACCCGCGGATAACCGAGCGCCTTGGCCACCAGATAGGTGAAGCCAGAGCGGTGGTGGGTCTGGCAGTGGGTGATGACTTCTTTATCGGGCGTGATGCCCAGCTGTTCGAGAATCTGCGGCATGTCCTTGCGGATGCGCAGGCTGTGCGCAGGATCCATGCCGGCCGTCCATTCGAAATTGACCGCTCCGGGGATGTGTCCGCCCCGGGCCGCCACGACTTTTTCACCGGAATATTCCAGCGGGCCGCGCGCATCCCAGATCGCCAGGTCTTTCGAGCCAAGACGGCTTTGCAGGTACTCGCGAGTGGCGGTGGGTTCGTCGTGCAGCACCAGGCTGACATCGCCGGCGGCCGGCGCCGGGGTGTCGATCGACACCGGCAGGCCCTGGTCCAGCCAGGACAACAGCCCGCCGTCGAGATAGTGGTAGTTGGAGTGCCCGATCACGTCGAGCAGCCAGATAAAACGCCCGGCCCAGCCGCCGCCTTCGTCGTCATACACCACATAGACCGCGCCAGGGTTATGCCCGAGTTCGCCGAACAGCGTTTCCAGGTCGGCCTTCGCCGGCAACAGTCCCGGCGCCGGGGGCTGGCCCAGTTGCGTGCGTTTGGGATCGACGAAGCGCGCGCCAGGAATATGGCCGGTGCTGTAGCGCGCCGCGCTGGTCAGGTCCACCAGAATCAGATTGGGAGCATCGAGGCGCGGCAAGAGCTCGTTGGGCTCGATTACCAGCGGCAAGCCAGAGAAGTCAGGCATGTGAGGTCTCCTGGGGCGCAAAGGGAAAGGATTGTAGCAAGTTCAGCGGCCACGGTTGGTAAAGCTGTGCAGGGCCCTTTCGATGCATTGCACGGTCTTGCCGAAAGCCTGAACGGTCACGTCCGAGAACGGACCGCCACCCTGGTCCGCGACCACTAGCATGATCACCCGTCCATTACACGTCAGTGAGCGCAACAGCAGGTGCTCGCCTCGGAACAGGGCGCGAAGGCCCGGAGGCAGCAAGGCGGAGAACTGGGCGTTGTTCTCAGGAGTCAGGCGAACCTGGGCCTGTTGAGCCAGTAGTCGCTGCAAGACCTTGCTTTGGCTGATGGAGAAGCTCATCGCCGCCGCTTCCTTGGGCAGGCCGGCGGTCTGATGCACACGAACGCTGGTCTGGCTGCGATCGGGCATTAAAATCATCACCCGGCGCATGCCGCACGCCACCAGGGTATCTCGCGCCGAAGTGGTCAGGTGCATGGCGTTGCTGAAAGGGCTCGGTTCCACCAACAGCGCGGCGCATTGCTTGCGCCATTGGGACAGGTCCTGGGCGCTGGGCGGGGCGGCGGGCAACAAGCCGGGATGCACGCGGCGGCTGCCCGGGGGCCAGATCAGTGCCACGGCGGGGTGCCAGAGGTCCGGCATGGTGTGCTGGCGAGCACTGTTGGCGGCTTGTTGGTGCAGTTGCTGCTGAAGTTCGTCCATCGGCATCTGCAGATACAGGCTGGTGAGGTATTGCCAGCGAGCGCTGTGCGGGCTTTCCCAGGCCTCTTGCGCCGACAGTGCCAGACCATTGGCCAGCAGCACTGTATTGGCGGGTTGATTGAGCCAGCGCCGCAGCGTCGGGTCGTCGTCCAGGCGATTCTGCTGGCGTAGCGGATGTTCGCTGTCGCGGGCGATGCGCAGCACTTTCATCAGTTCGCGGCGTTCATTCAGCAGCAGGCGATAGCCTTGCGCCACCCAGATGGGCAGGCGCCACGCCTCCACCAACGCGAGGCAGATGTTCAGCAGGCTGACGCCGAACAGTTCGCGCTCGACCTGTCTGGCCGGCTGGCGTTTATGGACGACCCGCAGCTCCCATTCCGCCAGCAGGCGTGGATGGGTCAGGGCCAAGGGCCAGAGCGGCGACAGGAACAACAGGCTGCCCCAGTGGATGTCCTGCCACAGCCGCGCCAGGCGGCTGGCGAAAAAACCATTGGCCTGTTGTGTAGCGTGCTGGCTGATCAATTGCAACTGGCGCAGGGCGACCGGTATCTGGTGCGCCGGTAGCGAAGGCAGGCGCGCGAGCAATTCCTCGGTGCGCTTGAGGCCGAGGCGGTTGATCGCCACTTCGAGGTTCTCAGCCGGCTCCGCCAGGCTGCCGTGGGTGTGATGGTTGGCTTCGCGGATGACGCTCAGGGCCAGCGCGGGGCTGTCCTGCATCAATTCGGCGATGTCGCGCAACGAGCGGCGGCTGTCGGAAATGGCCTTGCAGACCAGGTCATGACTGGCCTGGGGCACCGGCAAATGGACGCCTTCGAGCAGCTTTACCCAGCCTTCGATCGTGGTCGGTCTTGGAGTTGGAACGTTCGTTTCGTTAGCCATGGTTGGACGTGATCTTCGCATGAGGTATCTACGCCCGGAACGGGGCAAATTGGCTTTTCGCCGGAACTGGCTATAGTCTGGCGCAGTTTTGCCGATAAGTAGAAGAAGAGATTTTTCAGCTTCCGAATATGACCTTGAACCCGACTTAAATAAGAACCTTCTATCTATGGCTAAAATTATCGGCATCATTGTCGTGTTCGCGAGCGTGCTCGGCGGATACGTGCTTTCCCATGGCAAGATCGCTGCGCTGATCCAACCGTTCGAGGTGATGATCATCGGCGGTGCGGCTCTTGGCGCATTCCTCCAGGCGAACCCTGGCTATATGACCATGCATGTGCTCAAGAAATCCTTGAGCATGTTCGGCTCGCGCTTCAGCCACACCTTCTATCTTGAGGTGCTGGGGCTGGTCTACGAGATCCTCAACAAGAGCCGCCGCGAAGGCATGATGGCGATCGAGGGCGACATCGAAGACGCCGCCGCCAGCCCGATCTTCGCCAAGTACCCTTCGGTGCTGAAAGACGAGCGCATGACCGCGTTCATCTGCGATTACCTGCGCATCATGTCGTCCGGCAACATGGCGCCCCATGAGCTGGAAGGCTTGTTCGACATGGAGCTGTACAGCCTCAAGGAAGACCTGGAGCACCCATCCCACGCAGTCAACGGCATCGCCGACGGCATGCCCGGCTTCGGTATCGTTGCGGCGGTATTGGGTATCGTGGTGACCATGGCGTCCCTGGGGGAAGGCGACCAGGCTTCCATCGGCCTGCACGTGGGTGCGGCACTGGTGGGTACCTTCTTCGGTATTTTGGCCGCGTACGGTTTCTTCGGCCCGCTGGCCCACTCCCTGGCCCATGACGCCAAGGAAGAACTCAATGTCTATGAAGCCATCAAGGCTTCCCTGGTGGCCTCGGCCTCGGGCATGCCACCGTCCCTGGCGGTGGAGTTCGGCCGCAAGGTCCTGTACCCGGCGCACCGTCCAAGCTTTGCCGAGCTGGAACAAGCGGTTCGCGGTCGATAGTGCTCTGCTTTGCAGATACGTTCCTTTTTTGGCGAGTGACTGTTGCTGCCAGACAAGGCGCCGCGACGAGTCATGGCCCGCTATGGCGAGGAGCGGCAACACAGTATGGCAGCAACAGGCACCGTCAAAATGGAACAGTATTTGTGAAGCAGAGCACTCGTTATGGAGAATAACCAACCGATCATCGTCAAGCGCGTCAAGCGTATAGCTGGCGGGCATCACGGCGGCGCCTGGAAAATCGCTTTCGCTGACTTTGCCACGGCGATGATGGCGTTCTTCCTGGTGCTGTGGCTGCTGTCCACGGCGACGCCGGAACAGAAGATCGCGATCGCCGGTTACTTCAAGGACCCGGTGGGTTTTTCCGAGAGCGGCACGCCGTACATCATCGATCTGGGCGGCTCGCCTGTCCTGGCACCGGAAAATACCCTCAACCCCGAGGTCAAGTCCCAGCCCCAGCCCGACAAGGCGACCGTCGACGCCAATGAGGCCGAGGGCATGGCCGAGCAGGTCGAGCGCGAGCGTCTGGAATTGCTCCTGCAAGAGTTGCAGAACAAGGTCGAAGAAAATCCCGAATTGCAGAAATTCAAGGACCAGATCCTGTTCGAGATCACGCCGAACGGCCTGCGCATCCAGATCATGGACGCCGATAACCGGCCGATGTTCGACTCTGGCAGCGCGCGGCTCAAGCCGTATTTCGAAGACATCCTGCTGGCCATGGCCGACACCATCAAGGCGGTGCCGAACAAGATCAGTATCAGCGGCCATACCGATGCCAAGCCGTACGTGGGCAAAGGCGATTTCGGTAACTGGGAACTCTCGGCCAACCGCGCCAACGCGGCACGTCGCGCCCTGGTGGCGGGCAGCTATCCGGACGAGCAAGTGGCGCGGGTGGTCGGTTATGCGTCTTCGGCACTGTTCGATCGCCAAGACCCCTTCAATCCGGTCAACCGGCGTATCGATATCGTGGTGTTGACCAAGAAGGCCCAAAAAGCCATCGAGGGTTCACAAGCAGACGATTCGGTGCCCGATTCGGTGCCCGATTCGGCCCAAGGCGAGGGCGCGCCAGGTGAAGTGTCGGTGCCAGCGGCCGCGCCAGGTGCAGCGGACGATCCGAACGCCTTGCCGGCGGACCAGCAGCCCGTGCCGGCCCACGAGTTGCGCGAACGCCTGAACCTGTTCGACGACGCCGCACCGAAACCGGCCGAGCCGCCGGCGCAGTGATCCACAAAAAAGCCGACATCATTGTCGGCTTTTTTGTGGGTATCGGTTTACCTGAGACTCGTCACCATAGTGACCAACAGTCAGTAACTGCTCTCCGGCAGGCTGGCGATGATCGAGCGGTAACTGTTCATCCGTTGCTGGTGCACGCGGCCTTCTTCCAGTGCCTTGAGCAAGGCGCACCCGGGTTCGCGATCATGCTTGCAGTCGCGGAAGCGGCAGGTGCCGATCAGCTCGTTGAATTCGATGAAGCCGGCTTCGACATCCGCCCGGCTGACGTGGCCCAGGCCGAATTCGCGGATGCCCGGCGAGTCGATCAGTTCGCCGCCGCCGGGAAAGTGGAACAGCCGCGCGGTGGTTGTGGTGTGTGTGCCCTGGCCGGACAGCTCGGACAACGGCCCGACGCGGGTCTCGACCTCCGGCAGCAGGCTGTTGACCAACGAAGACTTGCCGACGCCGGACTGGCCGACGAACACGCTGATGCGTCCGTCCAGTTGCCGCTGCAATTGTTCCATGCCGTTGCCGTGATGGGCCGAGACCTCCAACACTGGGTAACCCAGGTCCCGATAGACCGACAGCAGTGCGTTCAGCGCCGGGGCGTTGTGCTCATCGATCAGGTCGAACTTGTTGAGCAGCAGCAGCGGACGGATGCCGGCGTGTTCGGCCGCTACCAGGTAACGGTCGATCAGGTTGGCGTGGGGCTCGGGCAACGGAGCGAACACGATGACGATCATGTCGACGTTGGCGGCCACTGGCTTGAGTTGGCCCCGGCTGTCGGGACGGCACAGCTCGGTGTGCCGGGGCAGTTGCGCGACGATCACGCCGATGCCCTGGTTGCCGGCACGCCAGACCACTTGGTCGCCGGTCACCAGCGCTGGCAGGTTGGCGCGCAGGTGGCAGCGGAACACCTGGCCGGCCAGTTCGCCTTCCTGCGCCTCGACCTCGACCTGCACACCGAAGTGAGCGATCACCAGGCCGGTCTGCTCGGGGCCCAGGTCGCCGCCTTCCAAGGCTTCGACAGCGCTGGATTCGCGCTTGGCGGCACGGGCGGCACGCTCGCCCTGGATCTTTTCGATGCGCCAGTTCTGACGACGATTGAGTTGGCGTTTGGCCATGGGTGTTCCGTATGAAGAAATACATCGATTGGTTTAAAACGGCGGCGAGTTTAGCACGCCCAAGGGGCTGCCTAAGCTAAACTGCGCAGCTAAGCCGAGGAGCTCCCCCATGCAAAACCTGCAAAACCCGCAGAACCTGATCTGGATCGACCTGGAAATGACCGGTCTGAACCCTGACACCGACGTCATCATCGAAATGGCCACCATCGTCACCGACAGCGATCTCAATACCTTGGCCGAAGGGCCGGTGATCGCAATCCATCACAGTGACGAGATCCTGGCCGGCATGGACGAGTGGAACACCCGCCAACACGGCGGCTCGGGCCTGACCCAACGGGTGCGCGAGAGCAAGATCAGCATGGCCGAGGCTGAAGCCCAGACCATCGCTTTCCTCGAACAATGGGTGCCTAGGGGCAAGTCGCCGATCTGCGGCAACAGCATCTGCCAGGACCGTCGCTTCCTGTACACCCACATGAAATCCCTGGAAAGCTATTTCCATTACCGCAACCTTGACGTCTCCACGCTCAAGGAACTAGCCGCTCGCTGGGCTCCCGAAGTGCGCGACAGTTTCCAGAAAGGCAGTACGCACCTGGCCCTGGACGACATCCGCGAATCCATCGCCGAGCTGAAGCATTACCGCAAGCACTTCATCAAGTTCTGAGCCAACCCCAAGCGATTGGCGGGCAAGCTTTTGTGGCGAGGGGATTTATCGAAACGTCGCACCGCCCCGTTGGGCTGCGGAGCAGCCCCTTGACCTGATGTCTGGTTGTGTCAGGCCGGTCGGTGTTGGTTGTATTTGGGGCTGCTTTGCAGCCCAGCGGGGATAAATCCCCTCGCCACGCTCCGGCAGCCGGCGGATCTTGCCCTCTTTTGGTGCCCGCCCAAACTGGCTAGACTGCGCGCCTTCCCGCAAGGACCGCCACCATGTTGCTGATGCTGTATCTGATCGCCATTACCGCCGAAGCCATGACCGGCGCGCTATCCGCCGGGCGGCGTGGCATGGACTGGTTTGGTGTGGTGCTGATCGCCTGCATCACGGCGCTGGGTGGTGGCTCGGTGCGCGACGTGTTGCTCGGTCACTACCCGCTCACATGGGTCAAGCATCCGGAATACCTGGTGCTCACCACCGCGGCTGCGATGCTCACGGTGTTCCTGGCGCGCTGGATGCGTCACCTGCGCTCGCTATTTTTGGTGCTCGATGCCGTGGGGTTGGTGGCATTTACGCTGATTGGCTGCATGACTGCGCTGGAAATGGGCCATGGCATGTTGGTCGCCTCGGTGAGCGGCGTGATCACGGGGGTATTTGGCGGCATCCTGCGGGATATCTTCTGTAACGATATTCCGCTGATCTTCCGTCGCGAGCTCTACGCCAGCGTCTCGTTTGCCGCCGCGTGGTGCTATTTGTTATGCGTCTACCTGCAATTGCCCAGCGAGCAGTCGATCCTCATCACATTGTTTGGCGGTTTTCTGCTGCGGCTCCTGGCGATTCGTTTTCACTGGGAAATGCCTAAGTTCGTCTATAACGACGAAGTCTGACGCGTGGCGTGCTGGCGCAGCGCCCATTCCACGTGTTCGCGCACCAGTTCCGACGGATAATCGCGCCGCGCCTCCAGCGCTTGCAGCACGGGAATCGTTGACGGCGCGTTGCCCAGGCCCACCGCCAGATTGCGCAGCCAACGTTCGTACCCAGCACGGCGCAACGGTGAGCCTTCGGTACTGCTGAGGAATTTTTCCTCGTCCCACATGAACAGCTCCGCCAGCCCGGCGTTGTCCAGGTTGTGCCGTGGCTTGAAGTCGCTTTCGCCGGATGGCCGGGCGAAGCGGTTCCATGGACAAACGATCTGGCAGTCATCGCAACCGAACACCCGGTTGCCGATCAAGGGCCGCAGATCCTCTGGAATGGCGTTCTTCAACTCGATAGTGAGGTATGAAATGCACCGTCGGGCATCCAGTACATAAGGGCCGACGAAGGCATTGGTCGGACAGATGTCCAGGCAAGCGGTGCATTTCCCACAATGCTCGGTGCCGTGGGGCGGGTCCACCGGCAACGGCAGGTCGACAAAAAGCTCGCTGAGGAAAAAATAACTGCCGGCCTTGCGGTTCAGGACCAGGGTGTTCTTGCCGATCCAACCCAGGCCGGCCTGTTCGGCAATGGCTTTTTCCAGCACCGGCGCGCTGTCGACGAAGGCGCGATAGCCGAAGGGGCCGATGGCCTCTTGGATTTTTTCCGCCAGTTGCTGCACGCGCTTACGGATCAATTTGTGGTAATCGCGGCCCAACGCATAACGCGAAACGTAGGCTTTTTCCGGTTCGCCAAGTAATTGGGCCATTTGGGTGTCGCCCGCCAGGTAATCCATGCGCAGCGACACCACCCGCAGCGTGCCGGGCACCAGTTCTTCAGGGTGCGAGCGTTTGCTGCCATGGGCGCCCATATAGTCCATTTCGCCGTGGTAGCCGGCCTCGAGCCAGCGTTGCAGATGTTGTTCATGCTCGGCCAGGTCCAGGCCGCTGATGCCGACCTGCTGGAAGCCCAGCTCGCGGCCCCATTCCTTGATGGATTGGGCGAGGGTGGCAAGGTCTGTGGGAATGGCAGGCATGAGGCGAGAGAAACCGGAGCTGAGATGCGTATAATTCTGCCAGACATCGGAGCCCGAAGACGCATGCCGCAGACTAAAGATGATTTTCCCGACGCGCTGTACAGCGCCGCGCAGGTCCGGGCCTTGGATGCACAGCTGATCGCGGCAGGCACCAGCGGCTTCGAACTGATGCAGCGTGCCGCCCGCGCCACGTGGCGAGCTATCGTGCGACGTTGGCCGCAAAGTGCTGAATTGACCGTGCTGGCCGGGCATGGCAACAACGCCGGCGATGGCTACCTGGTCGCTGCCCTGGCCCGCCGAGCCGGCTGGTCGGTACGGGTCCTGGCCGTGGGCGAGCCCCGGCGCCTGTTGGGTGATGCCGCCAATGCCCATGCAGAGGCCGTGGCCGTGGGTGTGCCGGTGGAGCCTTGGACGGACGATAGCGAGCTGCGGGGAGTGCTGCTCGACGCGCTGCTCGGCACCGGGACCACCGGCGAAGTGCGCGAGCCTTATATCCGGGCGATCGATACGGTCAATGTCAGCGGTTTGCCGGTCGCGGCGGTGGATATACCGTCGGGGCTGTGTGCGGACACCGGCCGAGTGCTCGGGACCGCCGTGGCGGCTGACCTGACCGTGACGTTCATCGGCTTGAAGCTTGGCTTGTTCACCGGAGATGCGGCGGATCGAGTCGGTGAGTTGGTGTTCAACGACCTGCACGCCGACCCTGACATTGTTGAGTCGGCGCCTTCCAGTGCCCGCCTGCTCCTGCCTGTTAATCTGCCGCGCCTGACGCCTCGCCCGCCCACGTCCCACAAAGGCAAGTTCGGTCACGTGCTGTTGATCGGCGGCGACCGGGGTTTCGGCGGCGCGATCCAGATGAGCGCCGAAAGTGCGCTGCGCTGCGGCGCGGGCATGGTTTCGATGGCCACCCGCAGCGAGCACGTCGCCTCGGCGCTGGTCCGTTTGCCTGAGGTGATGGTGCAGGGCACTCATTCGGCCAATCAATTGATGGGCTTGCTCAAGCAGGCCAACGTCCTGGTGGTCGGCCCGGGCTTGGGCCAGGCTGCCTGGGGACGCAGCCTGCTGTCGGCGGCGGCCAATGCTGCGCTGCCCCAGGTGTGGGACGCCGATGCCCTGAATCTGTTGAGCCTTGGCGCGGTCAGCCTGCCCGAACATTGCGTCATTACCCCGCATCCGGGCGAGGCAGCGCGATTGCTGGGGATATCCACGGCTCAGGTGCAGGCCGACCGCTCGGCGGCGGCCCACGCCTTGAGCCAGAAATACACAGCTACCGTGATCCTCAAGGGGGCCGGCAGCTTGATCGCCAGCCCGGACGGCCGCCTGGCGGTTTGTACCCAAGGCCACCCGGCCATGGCCACCGCCGGCCTGGGGGATGTGCTCGCTGGGGTCGTCGGCGCGTTGCTGGCCCAGGGGCTGGAAGCGTTCGAGGCCGCATGCCTGGCGGTCTGGCTGCATGCCAGCGCGGGCGTCCAGTGCGGTCGCTCGGGCCGGGGATTGGCGGCGACCGATCTGATCCCGGCCATTCGTCAGTTGTTGGAGGAGCATTCACCGTGTCTGAAGTAACCCTGTACGTGGCGGACGAACAAGCCATGACACAATTTGGCGCGCGTATCGCGCAAATCACCGCAGGGCATGGCTTGATCTTTCTCGAGGGCGACCTCGGCGCGGGAAAAACCACCTTGTCCCGTGGCATCATCCGTGGTCTCGGGCACGTCGGCTCAGTCAAGAGCCCTACTTTCACCCTGGTCGAGCCCTACGAGATCGGCGACATCCGAGCGTTTCATTTCGATCTGTATCGGCTGGTCGATCCCGAAGAGCTGGAGTTCCTCGGCATCCGTGATTACTTCGAAGATGACGCCTTGTGCCTGATCGAATGGCCCCAGAAAGGTGCAGGCTTTTTGCCAAAGCCGGACCTGACCATTACCATTGGCGCGCAGAATGGCGGGCGTTCGCTGAAACTGACACCGCAAGGCTCGCGTGGCGAGTCGTGGTGTGCCGCCTTGGCTTTGGAAACTAATTAAATGATGGGGTTTGGTATGCGCTTTCGCGCGGTGGTTGCTGTCGTAGGACTGTTGCTTACGGCACTGGCCGTCGATGCTGTGGCTGAGACAAAGGTCAACAGCGTTCGCCTCTGGCGGGCGCCGGACAATACCCGGCTGGTGTTCGACCTGACAGGCCCGGTGCAGCACAGCGTATTCACCCTGACCGCCCCGGATCGCCTGGTGATCGACATCAATGGCGCGTCCTTGGGCGCGCCGCTGAACGTGCCCACCGCCAACACTCCGATTACCGCCATGCGCTCGGCCCAGCGTACGCCGACCGACCTGCGGGTGGTCGTCGACCTGAAACAAGCGGTGACCCCGAAGAGCTTCACCCTGGCGCCCAACGCCCAGTACGGCAACCGGCTGGTGGTGGACCTGTTCGATAACCCGGCCGATGCCGCGCCGACACCGCCGCCGCCGACCAAAGTCGCCACGGTGCCCGCCGTGCCGGTCACGCCCACTGAACCCGCGATCAAGCTGCCACCGGCCCCGGCCGGCAAACGCGACATCATTGTGGTTATCGACGCCGGCCACGGTGGCGAAGACCCTGGCGCCTCGGGTTCGCGCGGGCAGCGTGAGAAGGACGTGGTGCTGTCCATCGCCCGCGAACTGCAACGCCAAGTCAACGGCATGAAAGGCTTCCGCGCCGAACTGACCCGCACGGGCGACTATTTCATTCCCCTGCGCGGACGCACGGAAATCGCCCGCAAGAAGGGCGCGGACCTGTTCGTCTCGATCCATGCCGACGCCGCACCCTCCAAGGCTGCATTTGGCGCCTCGGTATTTGCCTTGTCCGACCGTGGTGCCACTTCCGAGACCGCCCGCTGGCTGGCCGACAGTGAGAACCGTTCCGACCTGATCGGCGGTGCTGGCAACGTCAGCCTCGACGACAAGGACCGGATGCTCGCCGGTGTGTTGCTGGACTTGTCAATGACCGCCTCGTTGACCTCCAGCCTGAACGTCGGCCAAAAGGTGCTGAGCAACATCGGCCGCGTCACGCCATTGCACAAGCAGCGGGTCGAGCAGGCCGGGTTCATGGTGCTCAAGTCGCCGGACATCCCGTCGATCCTGGTGGAAACCGGGTTCATTTCCAACGCCAACGAAGCCTCTAAACTGTCGTCGTCAAGCCACCAGCAGGCCTTGGCCCGATCCATCAGCAGTGGCGTGCGGCAGTTCTTCCAGCAGAATCCACCGCCCGGCACCTACATCGCCTGGCTGCGCGATTCGGGCAAGATCGCCCAGGGCCCGCGCGACCATCGAGTCAACCCGGGCGAAACCCTGGCGATGATCGCCGTGCGCTACCAGGTGTCGCCCGCGACCTTGCGCAGCGCCAACAATCTGCAAAGTGACGAGCTGAAGATCGGGCAGACCCTGACCATTCCTGGCAACGAAGTGGCGGCCAAGCAATGAGCGATGACGTGATCGACAGCACCGCCCGCATCGAACTGCTCAGCCCTCGGCTGGCGAACCAGATCGCCGCCGGCGAAGTGGTCGAGCGCCCCGCGTCGGTCATAAAGGAGCTGCTGGAAAACAGTCTCGACTCCGGGGCCAAGCGCATTGACGTCGATGTCGAGCAGGGCGGGGTCAAGCTGTTGCGGGTGCGCGACGACGGTCGCGGCATTCCCGCCGATGACCTGCCGCTGGCCCTGGCGCGTCACGCGACCAGCAAGATTCGTGACCTGGAAGACCTCGAACGGGTCATGAGCCTGGGGTTTCGTGGCGAGGCGCTGGCGTCCATCAGTTCGGTGTCACGCCTGACGCTCACGTCCCGCACCCGAAACGCCGATCAGGCCTGGCAGGTCGAGACCGAAGGCCGCGACATGGCTTCCCATGTGCAACCCGCCGCTCATCCGGTGGGCACGTCGGTTGAAGTACGGGACTTGTTCTTCAATACTCCGGCCCGGCGCAAGTTCCTCAAGGCCGAGAAAACCGAATTCGATCATTTGCAGGAAGTCATCAAGCGCCTGGCCCTTGCACGGTTTGACGTGGCGTTTCACCTGCGCCACAACGGCAAGACCATCCTCAGCCTGCACGAGGCCAACGATGATGCGGCTCGCGCCCGGCGTGTGGGCGCGGTGTGTGGCGCGGGTTTTCTGGAGCAGGCCTTGCCCATCGAGGTGGAGCGCAATGGCTTGCACCTGTGGGGTTGGGTCGGCTTGCCGACGTTTTCCCGCAGCCAGGCGGACCTGCAATATTTCTACGTGAACGGCCGTGCGGTGCGCGACAAATTGGTGGCCCATGCGGTGCGCCAGGCCTACCGCGATGTGCTGTTCAACGGTCGGCATCCCACCTTCGTGCTGTTCTTCGAAGTCGACCCATCGGTGGTGGACGTCAACGTCCACCCGACCAAGCACGAAGTGCGTTTCCGTGATGGACGCATGGTCCACGATTTCCTCTATGGCACGTTGCATCGAGCCCTGGGCGATGTTCGGCCGGAAGATCAGTTGGCGGCCCCGGCGGCCGTGGCCGGCATGGTCCGGCCGACCGGGCTGGAGGCCGGCGAGTTTGGCCCCCAGGGGGAAATGCGCCTGGCGGCCCATGCCCTGCTGGAGCAACCCCAGCCCCAACCAGCCTACAACACAGGCGGAAGCGGCGCTGGCAGCGGTTATCAGTATCAATACACGCCGCGCCCACAATCCAATGTGCCGGCAGCCGAGGCCCAGGCCGCGTATCGCGAGTTCTTCAAGCCTCTGCCTGAAACCGCTGCGGCGACATTGCCCGACGGTCAGGGAGATATACCACCGTTGGGTTATGCCCTGGCGCAGCTAAAAGGCATCTACATCCTTTCCGAAAACGCCCAGGGCCTGGTCCTGGTGGATATGCACGCCGCTCACGAGCGGATCATGTACGAGCGATTGAAGATCGCCATGGCCAGCGAAGGCTTGAGCGGCCAACCGTTGTTGGTTCCCGAATCCCTGGCCGTCAGCCAGCGCGAAGCCGATTGCGCTGAAGAGCACATGAGCTGGTTCCAGCGCCTGGGCTTCGAGCTACAGCGCCTGGGCCCGGAAACCCTGGCGATCCGGCAGATCCCAGCCTTGTTGAAACAGGCCGAGGCCAATCGCCTGGTCAGCGACGTGCTGGCGGACCTGATGGAATATGGCACCAGCGACCGGATCCAGGCGCACTTGAACGAATTGCTCGGCACCATGGCCTGCCACGGCGCGATCCGCGCCAACCGGCGCCTGGCCTTGCCGGAAATGAACGGCCTGTTGCGGGACATGGAAAACACCGAACGCAGCGGTCAATGCAACCATGGCCGGCCGACCTGGACTCAACTGGGCCTGGACGACCTGGACAAACTGTTCCTGCGCGGTCGTTGATGAGCCAGTTGCCACCCGCGATTTTCCTGATGGGGCCGACGGCCGCCGGCAAGACCGACCTGGCCATCGAACTGACCAAGGTCTTGCCCTGCGAGTTGATCAGCGTCGATTCGGCGCTGGTCTACCGGGGCATGGACATCGGCACCGCCAAACCGTCGAAAGCTTTGCTGGCTGAATATCCCCATCGGCTGATCGACATCCTCGACCCGGCCGAAGCCTATTCGGCGGCTGATTTTCGGCGTGATGCGCTCCAGGCCATGGCCGAGATCACTGCGCGAGGCAAGATTCCGCTGCTGGTGGGCGGTACGATGCTGTACTACAAAGCCCTGGTCGATGGCCTGGCGGACATGCCGGCGGCCGATCCCGAGGTGCGCGCACAGATCGAAGAAGAGGCTGCGCGCTTTGGCTGGCAAGCGCTTCACGAACAATTGGCGGTGATCGATCCTGAATCGGCGGCGCGCATTCACCCCAACGACCCGCAGCGGCTCAGCCGGGCCCTGGAGGTTTATCGGGTGAGCGGCCAGAGCATGACGGCCCTGCGGCAGCGACAATCTGCGCAAAGTACTGAAGCAGCCGCTTCGGGACTGCAACAATTGCCCTATACTGTCGCGAATCTGGCCATCGCTCCGGCGAACCGGCAAGTGCTGCATCGGCGAATTGAACAAAGATTCACATTAATGTTGGAACAGGGATTCATAGACGAGGTCGTAGCCCTGCGTGAGCGAAGTGACCTGCATGCCGGGTTGCCGTCTATACGTGCGGTGGGTTATCGACAAGTCTGGGACTACCTGGACGGCATGCTGACGTCAGCCGAGATGCGCGAGCGTGGAATCATTGCCACGCGCCAATTGGCGAAACGCCAGTTCACCTGGCTGCGCAGCTGGACTGACTTGCATTGGCTTGACAGCCTTGATTGCGACAATCTGCCACGCGCCTTGAAATACCTCGGGACCATCTCCATATTGAGCTGAGTCCTTGCAATTGCCGTCTATCCTTGGGGGTGTGACGGCCCAAGCCATCTGAATTCCGATTTTTATAATTGATCCTTAAAGGAGTGCGGCACATGTCAAAAGGGCATTCGCTACAAGACCCTTACTTGAACACTTTACGTAAAGAGAAAGTTGGGGTGTCCATCTATCTGGTCAACGGGATCAAACTGCAAGGCACGATCGAGTCGTTCGACCAGTTCGTCATCCTGCTGAAGAACACCGTCAGCCAGATGGTCTACAAACACGCTATCTCGACAGTGGTGCCGGTTCGTCCGATTCGTCTGCCTAGCGCAACCGAATCCGAAGGCGGTGACGCTGAGCCGGGTAACGCTTGATAGGAGCCTCCTTTGTTCTTTGAGCGCCACGGTGGTGGTGAGCGGACCATTCTCGTTCACTTGGAAGGACAGGACCCTGAGGCGCGCGAAGATCCGCAGGAGTTTCAGGAATTGGCAATTTCGGCCGGCGCCGAGACCGTCGCGTTTTTCAACGTGCCGCGTCATCGGCCAACCGCCAAATTCCTGATCGGCAGTGGCAAGGTCGAGGAGTTGCGCGACCTGGTCAAAGCCGAGCACATCGATCTGGTGATTTTCAATCACATCCTCACGCCCAGTCAGGAACGCAACCTCGAACGTGTCTTCGAGTGCCGCGTGATCGACCGCACCGGGCTGATTCTCGATATTTTCGCCCAACGCGCGCGTACCCATGAAGGCAAGCTCCAGGTCGAACTGGCCCAGCTTGAGCACATGAGCACGCGGCTGGTCCGCGGCTGGACTCACCTTGAGCGCCAGAAAGGCGGTATCGGCCTGCGGGGCCCAGGTGAAACCCAGCTCGAAACCGACCGGCGCCTGCTGCGGGTTCGCCTGCGCCAGATCAAAGGGCGGCTGGAGAAAGTCCGCAGCCAGCGCGAGCAATCGCGGCGCGGCCGCAAGCGGGCCGACATCCCGACGGTTTCACTGGTGGGTTATACCAACGCCGGCAAATCGACCCTGTTCAACAACGTCACCAAATCCGATGTCTATGCCGCCGACCAGTTGTTCGCCACGCTCGACCCGACCTTGCGTCGGCTCGACCTGAGCGACCTCGGGCCCATCGTGCTGGCCGATACCGTGGGTTTCATCCGGCATTTGCCGCATAAGCTGGTCGAGGCTTTCCGGGCTACGCTCGAAGAGTCGAGCAACTCCGACCTGCTGCTGCACGTGATCGATGCCGCCGAACCGGACCGGATGCTGCAGATCGAACAGGTCATGGTGGTGCTGGGAGAGATCGGGGCCCAGGACTTGCCGATCCTCGAGGTATACAACAAACTCGATTTGCTCGAAGGCGTGGAGCCGCAGATCCAGCGCGATGCCGACGGAAAGCCGCAGCGGGTCTGGCTTTCGGCCCGTGATGGCAGTGGCCTGGACCTGCTCAAACAGGCCGTGGCGGAACTGCTGGGCGATGACCTGTTTGTGGGCACCTTGAAGCTGCCGCAGCGTTTTGCCCGGCTGCGTGCGCAGTTTTTCGAGTTGGGGGCGGTGCAGAAAGAAGAACACGACGAAGAAGGCATCTGCCTGCTGGCCGTTCGCCTGCCTCGGTCGGAACTGAACCGGCTGGTCAGTCGCGAAGGGCTCCAGCCGATGGAATTCATCGAGCAACACACTTTGCAATAAAAGCCTGAGAAAGCTGTGTCAGGCATTCTGTAGCATTGGCCGGCGCGCCGTGGGTGCGTCTTTGCTTTATCAGATGGAGAGCGCTATGGCTTGGAATGAGCCGGGTGGCAACTCGAATAACCAGGATCCCTGGGGCGGCAAGCGTCGTAACAACGGCGACCGCAAGGGACCACCGGATCTCGACGAGGCCTTCCGCAAGCTGCAGGACAGCCTGAACGGTTTGTTCGGTGGTGGTAGGAAACGCGGTGACGATGGCGGCAGCCGTCCGGGCAAGGGCGGCGGTTTCGGCCTGCTCGGCATCGGCCTTGTCGTGCTCGCGGCTGTCTGGCTGTACAGCGCGGTGTATGTCGTGGACGAGCAGGAGCAGGCCGTGGTGCTGCGCTTCGGCAAATACTACGAAACCGTCGGCCCGGGCCTGAACATCTATTTCCCGCCGATCGACCAGAAGTACATGGAGAACGTCACGCGCGAGCGTGCCTACTCCAAGCAGGGCCAGATGCTGACCGAAGACGAGAACATCGTCGAAGTGCCGCTGACCGTGCAGTACAAGATCACCAACCTGCAGGACTTCGTGCTCAACGTCGACCAGCCGGAGATCAGCCTGCAACACGCGACTGAAAGCGCCCTGCGCCACGTGGTGGGTTCCACCGCCATGGACCAGGTGCTGACCGAAGGTCGTGAGCTGATGGCCAGCGAAATCAAGGAGCGCCTGCAACGGTTCCTCGATACCTATCGCACCGGTATCACGGTCACCCAGGTCAACGTACAGAGCGCAGCGGCACCGCGCGAAGTGCAGGAAGCCTTTGACGACGTGATCCGCGCCCGTGAAGACGAGCAACGCTCGCGCAACCAGGCCGAAACCTATGCCAACGGCGTTGTGCCGGAAGCCCGTGGTCAGGCCCAGCGCATCATCGAAGATGCCAACGGTTATCGCGACGAAGTGGTTTCCCGCGCCAAGGGTGAGGCTGATCGCTTCACCAAACTGGTAGCCGAGTACCGCAAGGCGCCTGAAGTCACGCGCCAGCGCCTGTACCTGGACACCATGCAGGAAGTCTTCAGCAACACCAGCAAGGTCCTCGTGACCGGCAGCAAGGACGGCCAGAGCAATCTGCTGTACTTGCCGCTGGACAAGATGGTCGAGAGTGGTCGCAACGCCGGCACACCGCCAACCGGCGCGGCGGCAGCCGCCAGCAATGAAGCCAATGCCCGCGCGGCGGCGGACCTGCAGCAACAGCAAGCACGTACCAGGGAGAGTCGCTGATGAGCAATAAATCGCTGATCGCCCTTATTGTCGGCGTCGTCGTGGCGATCGCTGCCTGGAACTGCTTCTATATCGTGGCTCAGACCGAGCGCGCGGTGTTGCTGCAATTCGGTCGCGTGGTCCAGGCTGATGTCCAGCCAGGGCTGCATGTGAAGGTGCCGTACGTTAACAAGGTGCGCAAGTTCGATGCGCGCTTGATGACGTTGGACGCACCGACGCAGCGCTTCCTGACGCTGGAAAAGAAAGCCGTGATGGTCGATGCCTACGCCAAGTGGCGCGTGAAGGATGCCGAGCGCTTCTACACCGCGACCTCTGGTCTCAAGCAGATCGCCGACGAACGTTTGTCCCGTCGCCTGGAGTCGGGCCTGCGTGACCAGTTCGGTAAACGTACCCTGCACGAAGTGGTGTCCGGTGAGCGCGACGCGCTCATGGCAGACATCACCCGCTCGCTGAACGCGATGGCGGAAAAAGAGCTGGGTATCGAAGTGGTCGACGTGCGTGTCAAGGCCATCGACCTGCCGAAGGAAGTGAACCGCAGCGTGTTCGAGCGCATGAGCACCGAGCGTGAGCGTGAAGCCCGCGAGCACCGCGCAAAAGGTAACGAGCTGGCCGAAGGCATCCGTGCCGACGCCGATCGTCAACGCCGCGTGCTGCTGGCCGAAGCCTATCGTGAATCGGAAGAGGTCCGGGGTGATGGTGATGCCCAGGCCGCTGCGATCTACGCCAAGGCCTATGGCCAGGACCAGGAGTTCTACGCGTTCTACCGTAGCCTGCGTGCCTACCGTGAAAGCTTCGCGAACAAATCCGACGTCATGGTCCTGGACCCAAGCAGTGACTTTTTCCATTACCTGGAAAAGGCCAAGCCTTGATGCGACGTTGACCTGAAGCACTCCGCCCGGCGGCTAAAACGTCGGGCGGGGTGATCCTTTGGGAAAACGTGTGTATGATGCGGCAGCCGGGAAATTCCCGGCTTTTTTGCGTCTGCGCGTTCGATTGTGGTTTATACGGTGCAGGCGTCGGGTTGAATGACCCGACAGGTTTTTCGAGGAAAGTGCTTGGCGAGGCCGATCCAGGGCCATTCGTCACGTCGCCCTTGCGCGTTGTTTGCGGTTTTTCGCATGACGCGGGCATTTTCTGCTTCACTCAAGGCCAGCCCGAAAGCTGGCCGCCCGGACCATAGGGGAATGGCGTAATGGCAACGGTAGACCGCTGGCTGCTGCCAGATGGCATCGAAGAAGTACTGCCACCGGAAGCCGCGCGTATCGAAGTAGCGCGTCGGCAGGTGTTGGATCTGTTCCAGAGTTGGGGTTACGAGTTCGTCGTTACCCCGCATATCGAGTACCTGGAATCCTTGCTGACCGGCGCGGGCCAGGACCTGGATTTGCGCACCTTCAAGGTTATCGACCCGCAATCGGGCCGGCAGATGGGCTTTCGGGCCGACATCACGCCACAAGTGGCACGCATCGATGCCCACACCTTGCGCCGCGAAGGCCCGAGCCGTCTGTGCTACGCCGGCAGTGTCCTGCATGCCCAGCCGCGTGCCTTGTCGTCTTCGCGCAGCCCGATCCAGTTGGGCGCCGAACTCTATGGCGACGCCAGCCCAGTCAGTGACGTGGAAGTCATCAGCCTGATGTTGGCCATGCTGCAACTGGCCGACGTGCCGGATGTCCACATGGACCTGGGCCATGTCGGCATCTACCGTGGCCTGGCCCGTGCGGCCGGTTTGTCCGGCGAAGTGGAGCAGCGGTTGTTCGACGCCTTGCAGCGCAAGGCCATCGATGAAGTCATCAGCCTGACCGAAGGGCTGCCGAGCGACCTGTCCGGCATGTTGCGGGCATTGGTGGATCTTTGCGGCGGCCGTGAAGTGCTGGGCGCGGCCCGCGAACGCTTGGCCGGCGCGCCGGCACCGGTGTTGGCGGCGCTGGACGACCTGTTGGCGATTGCCGAGCGTCTGTCGGTGCGTTTCCCTGAGTTGCCGCTGTATTTCGACCTGGGTGAGCTGCGCGGCTATCACTATCACACTGGCGTGGTGTTCGCAGTGTTTGTACCGGGCGTTGGTCAGTCCATCGCCCAGGGCGGTCGCTACGACGACATCGGCGCCGACTTCGGTCGCGCCCGTCCGGCGACCGGCTTCTCTACCGATTTGAAAACCCTGGTGACCCTGGGGCGTGCTGAAATCGAGTTACCGTCCGGCGGTATCTGGATGCCTGACAGTACGGATGCGGCACTCTGGCAGATGGTCTGCCAGTTGCGCAGTGAGGGTCAGCGTGTCGTCCAGGCCTTGCCTGGGCAACCTTTGGCCGCCGCCCGTGAAGCGGACTGCGACCGGCAATTGATTCAGCAGAACGGGCTTTGGCAAGTATTGCCGCTGGCTTCTTGAGTTTTCCTGCCGGCCTGGAGCCGGCACCAAGTTTGCGCGAATGAGGACAAGTGTTATGGGTAAGAATGTCGTAGTCCTGGGCACCCAGTGGGGTGATGAGGGCAAAGGCAAGATCGTTGATCTGCTGACCGAACATGCTGCCGCCGTAGTGCGCTACCAAGGTGGCCACAACGCCGGTCACACCCTGGTGATCGACGGTGAAAAAACCGTTCTGCACCTGATTCCATCGGGCGTGCTGCGCGAAGGCGTGCAGTGCTTGATCGGCAACGGTGTGGTGGTGGCGCCCGACGCCCTGCTGCGGGAAATCATCAAGCTGGAAGAGAAAGGCGTACCGGTGCGCGAGCGCCTGCGCATCAGCCCGTCCTGCCCGCTGATCCTGTCCTATCACGTTGCGCTGGACCAGGCCCGTGAAAAGGCCCGTGGCGAGCTGAAGATCGGCACCACCGGCCGCGGCATCGGCCCGGCCTATGAAGACAAGGTGGCCCGTCGTGGCCTGCGGATCGGTGACCTCTTCCACCGTGAGCGTTTCGCCGCCAAGCTGGGCGAGTTGCTGGATTACCACAACTTCGTGCTGGTCAATTACTACAAAGAGCCGGCCATCGACTTCCAGAAGACCCTGGACGAGTGCATGGAATACGCCGAGTTGCTCAAGCCGATGATGCTCGACGTCACCGCCGAGCTGCACGAGCTGCGCCGCGCCGGTAAGGACATCATGTTCGAAGGTGCCCAGGGCTCGCTGCTGGACATCGACCACGGCACCTATCCGTACGTCACCAGCTCCAACACCACCGCTGGCGGCATCGCCACCGGTTCGGGTTTTGGCCCGATGTACCTGGACTACATCCTGGGCATCACCAAGGCCTACACCACCCGCGTCGGTTCGGGGCCGTTCCCGACTGAGCTGTTCGACGACGTCGGTGCGTTCCTGGCCAAGCGTGGCCACGAGTTCGGTGCAACCACCGGTCGTGCCCGTCGTTGCGGCTGGTTCGACGCCGTCATCCTGCGTCGCGCCATCGACGTCAACAGCATCTCGGGCCTTTGCCTGACCAAGCTGGACGTGTTGGACGGCCTGGAAACCATCAACATCTGCGTGGGTTACAAGAACCAGGACGGCGCTGTCATCGACGCACCGACCGACGCCGACAGCTACATCGGCCTGGAGCCGGTTTACGAGCAGATGCCAGGCTGGACCGAGTCCACCGTGGGTGCCAAGACCCTGGAAGAGCTGCCAGTGGCCGCGCGCAACTACATCAAGCGCGTCGAAGAGTTGGTCGGCGCGCCGATCGACATTATTTCGACGGGGCCGGACCGCAACGAAACCATCGTTCTGCGTCATCCATTTGGCTGATAAGTCGTTGATGTAACAAGCAAAGGGCTCCGTATGGAGCCCTTTGTCGTTTCTGCCTGTCGGGCGGCATGACACTTGCTACGCATCTCCATTAAGGCACCCCTTCCAGGCGTGCCATCAAATTAATGGCGTTTGGTAGAGGGATTTCACGTGTCGGCCGTTCTCTCACTGTTACAAAGCCGTTTGTTGCGGCCTGTTTTCGTTACCCTCGGTATCGCCCTTTTGGTGCAGGTGCTGGTGGCCGTTGCGCTGACCCGAAGCACGGTCACCGCGCTTGAGTCCGACCTGGGCGCGCGCCTGGGCGTTGACAGCCAGAAACTGGCGGGTGAGTTGGAGCAGGCTGGGCGAGAAGTCACCTCCAGCCTGGACAGCTTGTCCACCAGTACCCGCCAGCGATTGACCGCGGGGTTGTCTTCCCGTCTGAAGGAAGAGCAGGCTCAACTGCGTGCGACCCTGGAAAAAGACCTGAGGGATTCCGCCAATGATATGGCGCAGCTTCTGGCCTCGGTCGCGCCCCGGGCAATGTGGGACAGCGACGTGCCCACCCTGTCCGAATTCGCCCGTCGGGCCCAGCGCAATCCCAATGTACTGTTCGTCATCTATGACGACGCCGCAGGGGAACACCTGACTCGCTACCTGAACCGGGAAAATCCGATCAACAAGGCCCTGCTGGAAAAGGGCAAGGGCGATCGGGCGTTGGATAAAGTATTGGATGCGGCGAAGAACGATCCATCGGTTTATTACCTCGAAGCGTCGATCAACCCCAATGGCGTCGAGATCGGCAAGGTGCTGATGGGCGTTTCCACCGCCTCGGTGGAAACCGACCTCAAGGCGCTCGACCAGCGCTTCTCCGCGCTGATTGCCAGCAGCGATCAATTGGTGGGCGACAGCCTCAAGGGCGCGGCTGCCGACAGTGCCGCAGCCATGCGTGGCCGCCTGGGCTCGGCGCAGGCCACCGCCACCGATATGCAGACCAATACCGCCGTCACGGTTCAAGAAGCCGCAGAGACCTTGCGTTGGCGCATCGGCCTGGGCCTGGCGTTGGTAGGGTTGGGCGTGTTGGTGTTGTTGGCCGTGGTGCTGGGGCGTCGGGTGGTCAATCGCTTGAAGTTGTTGATCGCCGCGATGAACGATCTGGCGGCGGGCGAGGGTGACCTGACCAAGCGCGTGCAAATCAACAGCAAGGACGAAATCGGCGACATGGCTTCGGCGGTCAACCGCTTTGTGGATAAATTGCAACCCATCGTGCGCGAGGCGGGCGATGTGGCCCAGCGTACCGGTCAGGAGATCGGCGCGATGACGCTGCGCAACTCGGGCGCCGACGCGGCGGCCGGCATGCAGCGCGATGAAGTGGCCGAGAGCCTGCGTGCGCTGTCGCAGATGGCCGATGAGGCTCAATCGGAAAGCCAGGCGATGCAGGCGGCCTTGCAACAGGTAGCGGAGATCCGTCAGGCCACCGATGAAACCACCCGCACGTCAGCCAAGGTCGGCGGCTTGATCGAAGCGTTGGCCGGGCAGGTCGACACGGGGGCGAAAGTCATCGAACGGCTGGCCCAGCAGAGCGAGCAGATCGAAGTCGTGTTGACGGTGATCCATGGTATTGCCGAGCAAACCAACCTGTTGGCCCTGAACGCGGCCATCGAGGCGGCGCGCGCCGGGGAGACTGGACGCGGCTTCGCGGTGGTGGCGGATGAAGTGCGGGCGCTGGCAAGCAAGACCCAGAGCTCGACGGGCGATATCCAGGCGCACATCGTGGCCTTGCAACAAGGCGCGCGCGAAGCCGTGGCGGCCATCGGCCAAGCGGGACGGCAGGCCAATGAAGGTCTGTCAGTGTTGCGTGACAGCGCGCGGCTGCAGCAGTCGGTGCAGGCGTCGGTCGAGCAGGTTCACGCGGCCATCGGCTTGGCGACTCAAGCAGCCGCGCATCAAGCCCAGGGCGCGCAAGCGGTACGCGGCCGGGTTGAGACCATTCACGCCCAGGCCGAGAAGGCTGCCCAGGCGGTGGTCGAGACCACGGCCAGCGGCAAGGTGCTGGATAAACTGGCGGCGCAGTTGAAGGCCAGCCTGGGTCAGTTCAGGGCTTGATTCGAGGTTGTGGCGGGCCCTTCGCGAGCGGGCTCGCTCCCACAGGTTTATTGCCGTTTACAAAACGGGTGTCCACACCAACTTTGTGGGAGCGAGCCTGCTTGCGAAAGCGGACTCAGCGACTCAGATACATCCGCGTCGTCAGCAAATAGACTGGCAACCCCGACACCAGAATCAACAGCGCCGCATAGGGCGCCGCCGCTGCGAATTCCACATTCGACGTATGTGCCCAGACCGCCGTCGCCAACGTATTGAGTCCGGTCGGGCTCAGCAACAGCGTCGCGGTCAATTCCTTCATTGCATCCAGGAACACCAGGGCGAACGCCGCGCCCAGGGCCGGGAAGATGATCGGCAGGGTCACCCGACAAAACGCACCGAGCGACGAAGCCCCCAACGTCCGCGCCGCTTCTTCCAGTTGTGGGGCGGCCTTGTTCAGCGCCGTACGCACCGGTGCTTGGGCCAGCGGCAGGAACAGCAGCGCATAGGCAATCAGTAGCAGGCCGGAAGTCTGGTACAGCGCGGGCACGTAGTGCAGGGCGAAATACACCAGGCTCAGGGCGATGACCAGGCCCGGCAGCGCGTGCAGCAAGTAGGGCAGGCGCTCGGCCCAGATCGCCAGCCGCCCCTTGTGGCGCACCACCAGCAGGCCCACCGGTACCGCCAATACGAGGCAGAGGGCGGCGCCGCCCAGCGAAAGCGCCAGGGACGACAGCAGCGCTTCGCCGATCTCGCCCGCCGGGAACGCCGCGGAAGTGCCCACGGCCAGCCAATACGCCAGCATTCCCAGCGGGATACCGCTGCCGATGATCGCCAACGCCAGGCAATACAGTTGACCGCAAAGCATCCACCGGCCCAGGCGTACTTGTTCGGCCTGGCGTGCCGCGCCTTGCCCGGTGCGCACATGGCGCCCCTTGCCGCGCACCCGCAGTTCCAGCCACAACAGGACCAGGCACAGCGTCAGCAATACCGCCGACAACATGGCGGCATTGGCGTTACTGAATTCCAGCTCGAATTGTTGATAGATGGCTGTGGTGAAGGTCTGCAGCCCGATGATTGACAGTGCGCCGAACTCCACCAGCATGTGCAGGGCAATCAGCAACGAACCGGCCAGCAGCGAAGGCCAGAGCAGCGGGAGCGTGACGCGAAAGAACACGCCCCAGCGATTTTGCCCCAGGGTGCGGGCAGACTCTTCAAGGGACGGGTCGAGATTACGCAGCGTTGCGGCCACGGGGAGGAAAATCAGTGGGTATTTGGACAGGGTCATCACCAGGATTGCCCCGCCCAATCCCTCGAATTGCGCACTGAGGGATACCCAGGTGAAGCTGCTGACAAACGCCGGCACGGCGAACGGCAGGCACAAGACAACGCCCCAGATCCGACGCCCCGGCAGGTTGCTGCGTTCCAGCAGCCAGGCCAGGGACAGGCCGACGATGCCGCAGGCCAGCGTGACGCCGGCCATCAACGCCAAGGTGTTGCGCAGCAAGCCGAATACATAGGGCCGCCACAACAGATGCAGTGCCTCGGTCCAGCCGGCCTGCCAGGTCTTGGTGACGACGTAGAGCAGTGGCAGCAGGCTCAGCAAAACGAGCAGCAGCACGGGCAGCAGCAACCCGATCGAGGGGCGCTTGCGCCGGGGCACGTAAACCCCGGCTGGAGGAGAGGCGCTCAGCGACGGCGTCATCAGTTCAAGCCGACTTCACGTTCCAGCTCCAATGCTTCTTCGGCGTTACCCAGGTCGGCGGGCGTCACTTTTGGCGGCTCCAGTTCATTGAACGGCTTGAGGCCGCGATCCGACGCCATGCCCTTGTGCAAAGGATATTCGGCGGACGTCTGGGTAATCACCCGCTGCCCCTCCTCGCTGGCCATATAGGCAAGCAACTGTTGGGCCTCCTTGGGGTGTTTGCTGGATTTCAGTGCCGCGGCGCTGGAGACGGTGACCAGGCCACCGGCATCGCCGCCAGTGAAGTAATGCAGCTTGGAATCCAGCTGTCCCTTCTCCCGCTGCAGGGCGAACCAGTAGTAATTGTTCACCAGGACCGTCGCCACTTCACCGTTCTCCACGGCTTTGAGGGCGACCATGTTGTTGCTGTAGACCTTGCCGAACGCACGTAGCCCGGTGAGCCATTCTTCGGCGGCTTCCTTGCCGTGCAATTTGATGATCGCAACGGCTTGTTCCTGGAATGCGCCGCTGGTCGGTACGAAGCCGACCTTGCCTTGCCATTGTGGCTGGGCGAAATCGAGGACGGTTTTCGGCAGGTCCTTTTCATCGATCAGTTTGGGGTTATAGGCAACCACGCGAACGCGAGCGGTCACGCCCATCCAGGAGCCGTTGCTGGCGACATAATCCTTGGGAAGCACGTTGAGGGTCGCATCGTCGATCTTCGCCAGCAGACCTTGTTCACCAAGTTTGTTCAGCGGCGGCGATTCTTCGGTATAGATCACATCGGCCGGGGAGCGGTCGCCTTCCTCGACGACTTGGCTGGCGAGCTGGTTGCTGCTGCCCTTGCGAACGTTGACGTGGATACCGGTCTTGGCTTCGAAGGCCTTGGCCAGTTCATCGCCGACTTCTTTGTGTTGGCCGTTATAGAGTGTCAGTTCAATTTTGTCGGCGGCTTGGGTGAGGGGTGTTGCGAGGGTCAGGCCGAGCAGGGTGCAGGTCAGGGCGCGGCGCAGGGTGGTTCGAAACATCATTCGCGGGGTTCCTCACTGTCGTGTAGCAAAAACTTGTAACAATGATAAACGATATTGTTTCTCATGTGCGTTGTGGCGAGGGAGTTTTCGGGTGCCGGAAACGCAAAAACCCGCTTTCGCGGGTTTCTGTGAGGTTCAAGGTGTATAACCTTGAAGCTTGAATTTGGTGCCCAGAAGAAGACTCGAACTTCCACGACCTTGCGGTCACCAGCACCTGAAGCTGGCGTGTCTACCAATTTCACCATCTGGGCAGCATCTGCAGCGTTGCCGCTGTTGATGTGGCGCACTATACGGAGCGCGTTTTGATCTGTAAACCCCTGTTTTTATTTTGATAATTGCCAAACACATTCCAGGGGCCTGAAACGCAAAAACCCGCTTTCGCGGGTTTTGTGAGGCTGGCAGGCCGTTGACCTGCTGCTCGAAATTGGTGCCCAGAAGAAGACTCGAACTTCCACGACCTTGCGGTCACCAGCACCTGAAGCTGGCGTGTCTACCAATTTCACCATCTGGGCAATATCGGCAACGTCAGTGCGTCGTCGATGGCGCGCACTATACGGAGCGTGTTTTTAACTGTAAACCCCCAGGAACAAAAAAAACGCTAAATTTCACGAGCGGTGCAATCAGGGGCTTCAAAGGCCTGTCGAAAGACTTTAGAAAAGGCATCTGCTGCTTGAAATTTCCCGTTTCATTACGCCTATGCCAAACTAACCCGCATATAGACAAGGTGAAAACTCTCTAATGGCCGATTGGCAGTCCCTCGATCCCGAGGCCGCTCGTGAAGCGGAAAAATATGAAAACCCTATTCCTAGCCGCGAACTGATCCTGGCGCATCTCGCCGATCGGGGTTCGCCTGCTAGCCGTGAGCAGCTGGTCGAAGAGTTCGGCCTGACCACCGAGGACCAGCTCGAAGCCCTGCGCCGCCGTCTGCGTGCCATGGAGCGCGATGCTCAACTGATCTACACCCGGCGTGGCACTTATGCTCCGGTCGACAAGCTCGACCTGATCCTGGGCCGTATCGCCGGTCACCGCGACGGTTTCGGTTTCCTGATCCCCGACGATGGCAGCGACGATCTGTTCATGAGCCCGGCGCAGATGCGCCTGGTGTTCGATGGCGACCGTGCGCTGGCCCGGGTGTCCGGCCTGGACCGGCGCGGGCGCCGTGAAGGCGTGATCGTCGAAGTGGTGTCCCGTGCGCACGAAACCATCGTGGGACGTTATTTCGAGGAAGGTGGCATCGGCTTCGTCGTCGCCGACAACCCGAAGATCCAGCAGGAAGTGCTGGTCACCCCAGGTCGCAACGCCAACGCGCAGATCGGGCAGTTCGTCGAGGTGAAGATCACTCACTGGCCAACCCCGCGCTTTCAGCCTCAGGGCGATGTGGTGGAAGTGGTCGGCAACTACATGGCGCCGGGCATGGAAATCGACGTTGCCCTGCGCACCTACGACATTCCTCACGTCTGGCCTGAAGCGGTCCTGAAAGAGGCCGCCAAGCTCAAGCCGGAAGTCGAAGAGAAGGACAAGGAAAAGCGCATCGACCTGCGTCACCTGCCGTTCGTCACCATCGACGGTGAAGACGCCCGGGACTTCGACGATGCGGTCTACTGCGAAGCCCGGCCCGGCAAGTTGCGCCTGTTCTCCGGCGGCTGGAAGTTGTACGTGGCCATTGCCGACGTTTCCAGCTACGTGAAGCTCGGCTCGGCGCTGGACGCTGAAGCCCAGGTGCGCGGCAACTCGGTGTATTTCCCCGAGCGCGTCGTGCCGATGTTGCCAGAGCAACTGTCCAACGGCTTGTGCTCGCTCAACCCCCATGTCGATCGCCTGGCCATGGTTTGCGAGATGACCATCTCCAAAGCCGGCGAGATGACTGACTACTGCTTTTATGAAGCCGTGATCCATTCCCACGCGCGCCTGACCTACAACAAGGTCAGCGCGATGCTGGAAACGCCGAAGCTGGCCGAGTCGCGCAAGCTTCGTGGTGAATACACGGATGTGCTGCCGCACCTCAAGCAGCTCTATTCGCTGTACAAGGTATTGCTGGCGGCGCGTCACGTACGGGGCGCGATCGATTTCGAAACCCAGGAAACCCGGATTATCTTCGGTACCGAGCGCAAGATCGCCGAAATCCGGCCGACCGTGCGCAACGATGCCCACAAGCTGATCGAGGAATGCATGCTGGCGGCCAACGTCGCTACCGCCGAGTTCCTGAAGAAGCATGAAATCCCTGCCTTGTACCGGGTCCACGACGGCCCGCCGCCGGAGCGCCTGGAAAAATTGCGGGCCTTCCTCGGTGAGCTTGGCTTGTCCCTGCACAAAGGCAAGGAAGGTCCGACGCCGAAGGATTACCAAGCCCTGCTGGCGAGTATCAAGGATCGTCCGGACTTCCACCTGATCCAGACTGTGATGCTGCGTTCTTTGAGCCAAGCGGTGTACAGCGCCGATAACCAGGGCCACTTCGGCCTCAACTACGAGGCGTACACCCACTTCACATCGCCGATCCGTCGCTATCCCGATCTGCTCACGCACCGGGCCATCCGCAGCGTGATCCATTCGAAGATGAACACCCCGCACGTCAAGCGTGCCGGTGCGATGACCATTCCGAAGGCGCGTATCTACCCGTACGACGAAGCGGCTCTGGAGCAACTCGGCGAGCAGTGCTCGATGAGTGAGCGGCGCGCCGACGAAGCGACTCGCGACGTGGTGAACTGGCTCAAGTGCGAGTACATGAAGGATCGCGTTGGCGAGTCGTTCCCGGGCGTGATCACCGCCGTGACCGGGTTTGGCCTGTTCGTCGAGTTGACCGATATCTACGTCGAGGGCCTGGTGCATGTCACCGCGCTGCCGGGTGACTACTACCACTTCGACCCTGTGCATCACCGCCTGGCCGGCGAACGCACCGGCCGCAGCTTCCGTCTTGGCGATACCGTCGAAGTACGGGTGATGCGCGTCGACCTGGATGAACGCAAGATCGACTTCGAGATGGCGGAAAAAACCATCAGCGCACCGATCGGCCGCAAGAAGCGTGGCGCCGAAACCACAGCGCCTGCCGCCAAGACCGCCGCCGAGCCCGCACCGTCCAAATCCGGACGTCGCGGTCCGGCCAAGGAAAAGGCCGGCGAAGCCTATCGTCCGAGCGATGCGGCGGCGAAGAACGCCGAATTGCGTAAGAGTCGCGAAATGAAACAGGCCTTGCTGGCCGAAGCCAAGAGCGGCGGTAAAGCGGCGTCCGGGGGCAAGGCCGGCCGGTCGGCTCCGGAGAAGGCGAGCGGCAAGCCGAGCAAACACCGTAAAGGCCCGCCGAAAGCAGGCTCGGCCCCTGCCAAGAGTGGCGGGGCGCGTAAACCCAAGGCCAAATCATGAGTCAGTTGGAAAAAATCTACGGCGTGCATGCCGTGGAGGCGTTGTTGCGTCACCACCCCAAGCGGGTCAAGCAGATCTGGTTGGCGGAAGGTCGTAGCGACCCGCGGGTCCAGACCTTGGTCGAGCTGGCCGGCGAAAACCGCGTTGCGGTCGGTCAGGCCGAGCGGCGCGAGATGGACGCCTGGGTCGAAGGGGTGCATCAAGGCGTCGTGGCCGAGGTCAGCCCGAGTCAGGTATGGGGCGAGGCGATGCTCGACGAGCTGCTCGATCGCACCGAAGGCGCGCCGTTGTTGCTGGTACTGGATGGCGTGACCGACCCGCACAACCTCGGCGCCTGCCTGCGTTCGGCGGACGCCGCCGGTGCGTTGGCGGTGATCGTGCCCAAGGACAAGTCCGCGACATTGACGCCGGTCGTGCGCAAGGTCGCTTGTGGCGCTGCGGAAGTTATCCCGTTGGTGGCAGTGACCAACCTGGCGCGCACCCTGGAAAAGCTCCAGCAGCGCGGCTTGTGGGTTGTCGGCACGGCGGGCGAGGCCGAGGTCAGTATTTATGACCAGGACTTGACCGGCCCTACCATCCTGATCATGGGCGCCGAAGGAAAGGGCATGCGCCGTCTGACCCGCGAGCATTGCGATTACCTGGTCAAGCTGCCGATGGCCGGCAGCGTCAGCAGCCTCAATGTCTCGGTCGCCACCGGTGTGTGCCTGTTCGAGGCCCAGCGCCAGCGTGGCGCCAAGTCGGCCGCCAAAAAGCCCTGATCCAGACGCGGTCAAAATGTGGGAGCGAGCTTGCTCGCGATGACGGTGTATCAGTGACGGAAATGTCGACTGACACGGCGCTATCGCGAGCAAGCTCGCTCCCACAGTGTTTTGTGTAGGGCCAGGAACGGCGCTGTTCAAATAATCACCAATTGCCTTGCGCCGCCCTCGGCCCTTCTCTACAATTGCGCCCCTTGCTGTGATGGCAGGCACTTATGTGTCTAGCGTCCTCAAGTCCATAAGTGTCATTCACTCCTTGTCTGACCGTTTTTGAGCGGCAGGCTACAACCCGTAAGGAGCATTCATGCGTCATTACGAAATCATCTTTTTGGTCCACCCGGATCAAAGCGAGCAAGTCGGCGGCATGGTTGAGCGTTACACCAAGCTGATCGAAGAAGACGGCGGCAAAATCCACCGTCTGGAAGATTGGGGCCGTCGTCAACTGGCCTACGCAATCAACAATGTTCACAAGGCTCACTACGTGATGCTGAACGTTGAGTGCACCGGCAAGGCCCTGGCCGAGCTGGAAGACAACTTCCGCTACAACGATGCAGTGATCCGTAACCTGGTCATCCGTCGCGAAGAAGCCATCACTGGCCAATCCGAGATGCTCAAGGCTGAAGAAAACCGCAGTGAGCGCCGTGAGCGTCGCGACCGTCCTGAGCATTCTGACAGCGCCGAAGGCGATGACAGCGATAGCGACAGCGACAACAGCGATAACGCTGACGAGTAATCCACGGACCTTTTAAGGAGCCAATCACATGGCACGTTTCTTCCGTCGTCGTAAATTCTGCCGCTTCACCGCTGAAGACGTGAAAGAGATCGATTACAAAGATCTCAACACTCTGAAAGCCTACGTATCCGAGACCGGCAAAATCGTTCCAAGCCGTATCACCGGTACCAAAGCTCGTTATCAGCGTCAGCTGGCCACCGCTATCAAGCGCGCCCGCTTCCTGGCCCTGCTGGCCTACACCGACAGCCACGGCCGCTGAGACCGGGCAGTCGACAAGTAGTAAGGGATTGAATGCATGCGCGCCTTAGCTGACTTCATCATGCGGGGACGTATGCAGGCCACTCTTGTAGTGGCTGGATGTGCGGCATTGCCGTTGTTGTACTGGTTGGGTGCTGCCGCCGGGAGTCTTGTACTCCTGCGGCGCGGATTGAGGGACGCCTTGGGCGTTCTTGCTCTGGGACTTCTGCCAGCCTTGCTCTGGTGGATGTATTCCGCGGACCCGCGTGCAGTCATGGTGCTGCTGGGGTCTTCGGCGCTGGCGTTGGTGTTGCGCGCCAGCGAATCCTGGAACCGCGTGCTGCTGGTCAGCATAGCGATAGGTGTGGTGTTTTCAGTGGTGCTCGGGGTGGCTTTTGCGCCCCAGATCGAGATGCTGTCGCAGGCTTTGATAAAAATCCTGCCCGAGGCGCTCGGTGATCTCTACCAACGGATGTCGGTAGAAGAGCAGGCGCGTTTCGCGTCCCTGATCGCCCCCGTCCTGACCGGACTGATTGCGGCCTTGTTGCAGATCGTCAGTGTGCTGAGCCTGGTTATCGGGCGCTACTGGCAGGCGTTGTTGTACAACCCGGGTGGTTTTGGTCGCGAGTTTCGCGCCATCCGTTTCCCGCTTGGGCTGGCGATGTTGCTGTTGGCGGGCATGCTTCTGGGGCCGAACTTCGGTCCGCAGATGGCAATGCTCACGCCGTTGTGCAGTGTACCGCTGGTCTTTGCCGCCCTGTCCCTGATTCACGGGCTGGTGGCGCAAAAGCGACTGGCCAGATTCTGGCTGGTGGGGTTGTACGTCACGTTGCTGCTGTTCATGCAGCTGATCTATCCGTTGCTGGTGGTCCTGGCCATCGTCGACAGCCTGATTGATTTTCGCGGTCGTATGGCGCCGAAAGACGCCGACAACGCGAACGGTGAAGGTTAAAAGTTAGAGGATTTTCACATGCAACTGATCCTTCTGGAAAAAATCGCCAACCTGGGCAACCTGGGCGACAAAGTAAACGTTAAGGCCGGCTACGGTCGTAACTACCTGCTGCCTTTCGGCAAGGCCACCGCTGCGACCGCTGCCAACCTGGCTGCGTTCGAAGAGCGTCGCGCCGAGCTGGAAAAAGCCGCCGCAGACCGTAAGGCATCGGCTGAAAGCCGTGCTGCCCAACTGGCCGAGCTGGAAGTGACCATCACTGCCACCGCTGGCGACGAAGGCAAGCTGTTCGGTTCGATCGGTACTCACGACATCGCTGACGCACTGACCGCCTCCGGCGTTGAAGTTGCGAAAAGCGAAGTTCGTCTGCCGAACGGCACCATCCGCAACGTAGGCGAATTCGACGTAGCCGTGCACCTGCACGCCGAAGTTGAAGCCACCGTACGCGTTGTCGTGGTAGCAGCCTAAGCAACACCTGTCGGCTGGCACCCTCGGGTGCTTGCCGGTAACATCGGGCACGATCCTGTCTACAGGTCGTGCCCTTTGTCTTTCTGCAATTGCTGAATTTCATAACCAGACGTGGCCATGAACGAAATCACCGCCCCCGAGCAATATGATCTGCAAACCGCTGCCCTGAAGGTGCCTCCGCATTCCATCGAGGCCGAACAGGCCGTGCTCGGTGGCCTGATGCTGGACAACAACGCCTGGGAGCGTGTGCTCGATCAAGTTTCCGACGGCGATTTCTACCGGCATGACCACCGCCTGATTTTCCGCGCGATCGCCAGGCTGGCCGACCAGAACATGCCGATCGACGTCGTGACCCTGGCCGAGCAATTGGACAAGGAAGGGCAGACGTCCCAAGTCGGCGGCCTCGGTTACCTGGGCGAACTGGCGAAAAACACACCGTCGGTCGCCAACATCAAGGCGTACGCACAGATCGTGCGCGAGCGGGCAACCTTGCGTCAGCTGATCGGCATCAGCACCGAGATCGCCGACAGCGCGTTCAACCCGGAAGGACGCACCGCCGCCGAGATCCTCGACGAAGCCGAGCGGCAGATCTTCCAGATCGCCGAGGCACGACCGAAAACCGGCGGCCCGGTGAGCGTCAACGACCTGTTGACCAAGGCCATCGACCGCATCGACACCTTGTTCAACACCGACAACGCCATTACCGGTTTGTCCACTGGCTACACCGACCTCGACGAGAAGACCAGCGGCCTGCAGCCGTCCGACCTGATCATCGTCGCCGGCCGTCCGTCCATGGGTAAGACGACCTTTGCGATGAACCTGGTGGAAAACGCCGTGCTGCGCAGCGACAAAGCGGTGCTGGTGTACTCCCTCGAGATGCCAGGCGAATCGCTGATCATGCGTATGCTCTCGTCCCTGGGGCGTATCGACCAGACCAAGGTCCGTTCCGGCCAACTGGAAGACGACGATTGGCCGCGCCTGACCTCGGCGGTCAACCTGCTCAACGACCGCAAGCTGTTCATCGACGACACGGCGGGGATCAGCCCATCGGAAATGCGCGCCCGGACCCGCCGCCTGGTGCGTGAGCACGGCGACATCGCGCTGATCATGATCGACTACCTGCAATTGATGCAGATCCCCGGGTCCAGCGGTGACAACCGGACCAACGAGATTTCCGAGATCTCCCGTTCCCTCAAGGCCCTGGCCAAGGAATTCAACTGCCCGGTGGTGGCCCTGTCCCAGTTGAACCGCTCGCTGGAACAGCGTCCGAACAAACGCCCGGTGAACTCCGACTTGCGGGAATCCGGAGCGATCGAGCAGGACGCCGACGTGATCATGTTCGTCTACCGTGACGAGGTGTATCACCCCGAGACCGAGCACAAGGGTATCGCCGAAATCATCATCGGCAAGCAGCGGAACGGCCCGATCGGCTTTGTTCGCCTGGCCTTCATCGGCAAATACACACGCTTCGAGAACCTGGCGCCGGGTAGCTACAATTTTGATGATGACGAATAACCTGTTCTCTTGATCAGCCTTTGTGGCGAGGGAGCTTGCTCCCGCTGGGCTGCGAAGCAGACCCAGTTGTACTTGTAATCGAGCTGTGTGGGATATCCGGCTGCTGCGCAGCCGGACGGGAGCAAGCTCCCTCGCCACAATTGGTTATTTTTTGTGCTATATTCCGCGCCCGCGATTTTTCATCCTTTATACCGGTCATCGACATGCAAGCAGCCAAGCCGTTATTTGACTATCCCAAGTACTGGGCCGAATGTTTCGGCCCGGCGCCGTTCCTGCCCATGAGCAGGGAGGAGATGGATCAGCTCGGCTGGGATTCGTGCGACATCATCATCGTGACCGGTGATGCGTACGTCGATCACCCGTCGTTCGGCATGGCGATCATTGGTCGTTTGCTGGAAGCCCAGGGCTTTCGTGTCGGTATCATTGCGCAGCCGAACTGGCAGTCCAAAGACGATTTCATGAAGCTCGGCGAGCCTAATCTGTTTTTCGGTGTCGCGGCCGGCAACATGGACTCGATGATCAACCGCTACACCGCCGACAAGAAAATCCGTTCCGATGACGCCTACACCCCAGGTGGCCTGGCGGGCAAGCGGCCGGACCGTGCGAGTCTGGTCTATAGCCAGCGCTGCAAGGAAGCCTATAAGCACGTACCCATTGTGCTGGGCGGTATCGAAGCGTCCCTGCGTCGCATTGCTCACTACGATTATTGGCAGGACCGGGTGCGCAACTCGATCCTGATCGACGCCTGCGCCGACATCCTGCTCTACGGCAACGCCGAGCGAGCGATCGTCGAAGTCGCCCAGCGCCTGTCCTACGGCCACAAGATCGAAGACATCACCGATGTGCGCGGCACCGCCTTCATCCGCCGTGACACGCCGCAAGGCTGGTATGAAGTCGATTCCACGCGCATTGACCGTCCGGGCAAGATCGACAAGATCATCAACCCGTACGTGAATACCCAGGACACCGCTGCTTGCGCCATCGAGCAAGAGAAGGGGCCGGTTGAGGACCCGAGCGAAGCCAAGGTCGTGCAGATCCTGGCGAGCCCGAAGATGACCCGCGACAAGACCGTGATCCGCCTGCCGTCGGTGGAAAAGGTCCGTGGCGACGCGGTGCTCTACGCCCACGCCAACCGTGTGTTGCACCTGGAAACCAACCCGGGGAACGCCCGTGCGCTGGTGCAGAAGCACGGCGAAGTCGACGTCTGGTTCAACCCGCCGCCCATTCCGATGACCACCGAAGAAATGGATTACGTGTTTGGCATGCCTTACGCACGTGTTCCTCATCCAGCGTACGGCAAGGAGAAAATCCCGGCCTACGAGATGATCCGTTTCTCGGTGAACATCATGCGCGGCTGCTTTGGTGGCTGCACCTTCTGCTCGATCACCGAGCACGAAGGGCGGATTATCCAGAACCGTTCCGAAGAGTCGATCATTCGCGAGATCGAAGAGATCCGCGACAAGGTTCCAGGCTTCACCGGTGTCATCTCCGACCTCGGCGGCCCGACCGCGAACATGTACCGCATCGCCTGCAAGAGCCCGGAAATCGAATCCGCGTGCCGCAAGCCGTCCTGCGTGTTCCCCGGCATCTGCCCGAACCTGAACACCGACCATTCTTCGCTGATCCAGCTGTACCGCAGCGCCCGGGCCTTGCCTGGGGTGAAGAAGATCCTGATTGCCTCCGGCCTGCGTTACGACCTGGCGGTCGAGTCGCCGGAATACGTCAAGGAGCTGGTGACGCACCACGTCGGCGGTTACCTGAAGATCGCCCCGGAGCATACCGAGGAAGGCCCGCTCAACCAGATGATGAAGCCGGGCATCGGCAGCTATGACAAGTTCAAGCGGATGTTCGAGAAGTACACCAAGGAAGCGGGGAAAGAGCAGTACCTGATTCCGTACTTCATTGCCGCCCACCCAGGCACCACCGACGAAGACATGATGAACCTGGCGCTGTGGCTCAAGGGAAACGGCTTCCGCGCCGACCAGGTGCAGGCGTTCTATCCGTCGCCGATGGCCACGGCCACCGCCATGTATCACTCGGGCAAGAACCCGTTGCGCAAGGTGACCTACAAGAGCGACGCGGTGACCATCGTCAAGAGCGAGGACCAGCGCCGTCTGCACAAGGCCTTCCTGCGCTATCACGACCCGAAAGGCTGGCCGATGCTGCGCGAGGCGCTGACCCGCATGGGTCGCGCCGACCTGATCGGGCCGGGCAAGCATCAGTTGATCCCGCTGCATCAGCCTTCGACCGACAGCTACCAGAGCGCTCGTCGCAAGAACTCGACGCCGGCTGGCAGCCACAAAGTGGGCAAGGAAACCACGAAGATCCTGACCCAGCACACCGGCCTGCCTCCGCGCGCCAGTGATGGCGGCAATGCCTGGGACAAGCGCGAGCAGGCCAAGGCCGCCGCGTTCGCCCGCAACCAGAAGGCCGCCAAGGAGCGCAAGGACGCGGCCAAGGGCAAGGGGCCCAAGCCGGCGCGCAAGCCTGTCGTGCCGCGCTGATCATCCGCCACCTCGTAAAACGCCAGCTTAAATGCTGGCGTTTTGCTTTCTAGCGGGCGTGCTGGCTGTTTGTTATCGTGGCGACCGCCAACGGCGTGACGGCGGATGCATAGCTTTTTGTGGCGAAGGAGCTTGCTCCCGCTGGGCTGCGAAGCGGCCCCAACAATCCCATGCAATGTTCCCAGGCAGACCGTGCCGGCCGGTTTACGACGGCTTCGCCGCCGAGCGGGAGCAAGCTCCCTCGCCACAGGGGTTCTGTGTGGAAAGAATTAAATCCATCGATTTTCAAGGACGATTCATATGAGCAGCGCTACAACGGGCATCGGCATGGACCTGAACTTCTCCCAGTTCATGGCCCGCAAACGCATTGAAAGCCAAGTCAACCTGCCACGTCTGTTCGCCGCCATCGATGCCGACCCCAACATTGCCGGGGCGGGCGTGGTGTACATCGATTCCGAGTACAACGTAGTGACGCTGCGCGAATTCAAGCCGATTTGCAGCATCGCGCCCAAGCGAATCATCTTGCGCGAGGCCAAGAAGTACATCGCCCCGCAGCAATTCATCGATCAGGTAAAAAGCAGCCCGCGTGAGTCAAAGCTCGGGACTGAGTCGATGAATGCCGGTTTTTCCTGTGTCGCCGCTGTCATCGGTTGGGTGGTGGTGTTCAGTGGGAGCGTCGCTGTGCCGTTTACGGCGGGGGCCAGTGCCTTTGTCGTTGCGCTGGGCGCCGCTGCCGCGACGGCCAGTACCGCGCAATGCGTCATAGGCGGGATGCGGGTGGCGAATGAGTTGACCAATCCTACTGGCAACGATGAGATGAACGACGCCGATTGGTACAACATCGTAAGCCCCATTCTTGACGGTGTTTCCCTTGTCGGCGTCGGTGGCTCAGCTCTCACGACTGTTCGGCTGCTAAAGGCCAGCAAAGCAGCGGGCACCGGGAAGAGCTGGTATCAGTTGCTCAAAGGCCTGAGTCGTCAGGAGCGCAGCAAACTGACAAAGGAATTGTTGACCCTGAAAGATCCGAGTCTTACCGCCAAGCTGCTTAAACTGCAGCAACGAGCGGGCGCCTTGCCCAAGCGTTATTCCTCCGCTGAAATCAGGCATGCCACGCTGACTCAGATAAAGGATTCTCTCGGCGGCGCTTTGGGGATCATCGGCAGTTATACCGGTGATGGCGCCGTGAAGACTGTTGCCGTCGGGCTGTATGAGGAGTTCACGGAATGATCGGCGGCGGATCACTGAGGCAGTTCCTCGCCCGTTATTTTCCGGTGTTCATGGGGGCGATCTTTCTGGGCTGCTTTTCCGGGTCTACGCTGCTCGTTTTGTGCGCAGGTACTTATTGGCGTGCCTTGGAGCCTTCCGTCAGGAGCAACTACGTTGGTCTCGGCACTTTGGCTCTAGTGAGTGTCCTGGTCTTGGGCAATCTCATGATCGCACGCGGGCGCGCCTGGGCGATCTGGTGCGTGGCGGGTTATTTCCTCGCTTGCCTGGCGGCGGTGCTGCCGACGTTCGCTTATGGACCGCACCAAGGTGTTTACGTGTTTGCAGTGCTGTTGCCGCTACTGGGGCTATTGCTGCTCAATAGCAAACGCCACCGGGAAATGCGCAGCGAACTCATCGAAATCCGTCACCAACGCGAACGCATCATCCAGTCCGCCAAGGCCTCGCGCCCGCGCCGCTGAGTCGATTCGCTACCCTCTGCGCCGCATTTATGTGCGGCCTTCGCAGATCAATACAGGCATCGCGCGGTTTTAGTGCTCTACTGCCCTGAGTAGAGGTTGAAAGTGTCCGGCCTGCCTGCATGGCATAAGTCTTGCGCCGCTTTCGATAACGCCCAGGCTCCGCAGGAGGCACGCCGTGTCGATCCATGTCGCTTTGCACCATGTCACACACTATCGCTACGAGCGCGCTGTCGAACTCGGTCCACAGATCGTTCGCCTGCGTCCGGCGGCCCATAGCCGCACGCGCATTCTTTCGTACGCGCTGAAGGTTTCCCCCGATCAGCATTTCATCAATTGGCAGCAGGATCCCCAGGGCAATTACCTCGCGCGGCTGGTGTTCCCGGAAAAGACAGATGAGCTGCGGGTGGAGGTCGATCTGGTCGCCGAGATGGCGGTGTTCAATCCGTTCGATTTTTTCCTCGAGCCTTACGCCGAGAAAATCCCGTTCACCTATGCGGCTGACGAAAAACACGAGCTGATGCCCTACCTGGAAAAGCTTCCGCTGACGCCGAAATTCAAGGCGTATCTGGACAGCGTCGACCGCACGCCGTTGCCAGCGGTGGACTTTCTGGTGGCGCTCAACCAGCGCTTGAGCGAAGACATCAACTACCTGATCCGCATGGAGCCGGGCGTGCAGACGCCGGAGCATACGTTGGAGCACGCGTCCGGCTCCTGTCGCGACTCGGCCTGGCTGCTGGTGCAGCTGTTGCGTCACTTGGGCCTGGCGGCGCGTTTTGTCTCCGGTTACTTGATCCAGCTGACCGCCGATGTGAAAAGCCTCGACGGCCCGTCCGGTACGGAAGTGGATTTCACCGACCTGCATGCCTGGTGCGAAGTGTACCTGCCCGGCGCCGGATGGATCGGCCTCGATGCCACGTCCGGGTTGTTCGCCGGCGAAGGGCATATCCCATTGGCGTGTAGTCCTGATCCGTCCTCGGCGGCGCCCATCAGTGGCCTGGTGGAACCGTGCGAGTGTGAGTTCAGCCACGAGATGTCCGTCGAGCGAATCTGGGAAGCGCCACGGGTCACCAAACCCTACACCGAAGAACAATGGCTGGCGATCCAGGCGTTGGGTCGGCAGATCGATGCGGACCTGCAGGAAGGTGACGTGCGCCTGACCATGGGCGGTGAGCCGACCTTCGTTTCCATCGATGACCCGGACGGCGCCGAGTGGAACACCGCGGCGCTTGGACCGGACAAGCGCCGCCTCAGCGCAGAATTGTTCCAGCGCATGCGCGAACATTACGCGCCGCAGGGGCTGGTGCATTTCGGCCAGGGCAAGTGGTACCCCGGCGAGCAATTGCCGCGTTGGTCGCTCAACTGCTATTGGCGGCGTGACGGGGTGCCGATCTGGCACAACAGCGCGTTGATTGCCAATGAGAAAAAAGACTACGGCGCCGATGGCGAATTGGCTGGGCGTTTTCTGGCGAGTGTCGCTGAACGCTTGAAAATTCCCACGCAATTCGTGTTTCCCGCCTACGAGGATAATTTCCATTATCTCTGGCGCGAAGGCTCGTTGCCTTCGAACGTGACGGCTGAGGATTCCCGTCTGGAAGACCCGTTGGAGCGGGCGCGATTGCGCAAGGTCTTCAGCCAGGGGCTGGGCAAGGTGGTCGGTCAGGTCCTGCCGCTGGCACGCACCGCCAAGGGCGACCAATGGCAAAGCGGGCGCTGGTACCTGCGCGACGATCATTGCCGGCTGGTGCCGGGGGATTCGCCACTGGGCTATCGCCTGCCGCTGGCGTCTCAGCCGTGGGTGACGGCGGCCGAATATCCGTTCATCCACCCCACCGACCCGAACCAGGATTTGCCCGAGCTACCCGACACCGAGCAGTTGAAGCATCACGGCGAGCCGGCGCTGGAACAGGAGCGCGTGCCAAAGGTCGACGAATCGGCCGATTGGCTGACCCGCACCGCCTTCTGCGCAGAGGCCAGGGAAGGGCGGCTGTACCTGTTCATGCCACCGCTGGAGCGGGTCGAGGATTACCTGGAGTTGGTCAGCGCCATCGAAGCGACGGCGCAGGAACTGGGTTGCCCTGTTTTGTTGGAGGGCTACGAGCCACCGAGCGATCCGCGCCTGAGCAATTTTCGTATCACGCCAGACCCAGGTGTCATCGAGGTCAACGTGCAGCCTTCGGCAACTTGGGAAGAATTGGTCGAGCGCACCGAGTTTCTTTACGAGCAAGCGCGACTGAACCGGCTGACCACCGAGAAATTCCTGATCGATGGCCGGCACACCGGTACCGGTGGCGGTAACCATTTCGTACTGGGCGGCGCGACACCGGCAGATTCACCGTTCCTGCGGCGCCCGGACTTGCTGCGTAGCCTGATCAGCTACTGGCACAACCACCCGTCATTGTCCTACCTGTTTTCCGGATTGTTCATCGGCCCGACATCCCAGGCACCGCGCGTGGACGAGGCGCGCAACGATGCGTTGTATGAGTTGGAAATAGCCTTTGCGCAAATGCCACAGCCTGGCGACGAATGCCCGCCGTGGTTGGTGGATCGGCTGCTGCGCAACCTGCTGATCGACGTCACCGGCAACACCCATCGCGCCGAGTTTTGCATCGACAAGCTCTATTCGCCGGACGGCGCCACCGGACGGCTCGGCTTGCTGGAGCTGCGCGCTTTCGAAATGCCGCCCCACGCGCGCATGAGCCTGACCCAGCAATTGCTGTTGCGGGCGCTGGTGGCGCGGTTCTGGCGCGCGCCCTATGCACCGGCCAAACTGGCGCGCTGGGGCACCGAGCTGCATGATCGTTTCCTGTTGCCGCACTTCATCGAGCAGGATTTTGCCGAGGTCATCGAAGAGTTGAATGGCGCCGGCTACCCGCTGCGTGCCGAGTGGTTCGCCGCGCACCTGGAGTTTCGCTTTCCCAAAGTGGGCGACTACGCAGTCAACGGTGTCGAGCTGCAGTTGCGCCAGGCGCTGGAGCCTTGGCATGTGCTGGGGGAAGAGGGCTCGGCGGGCGGCACGGTGCGTTATGTGGACTCGTCCCTGGAGCGGTTGCAGATCAAGCTTACGGGGCTGGCGCCACAACGTTACCTGCTGACCTGCAATGGCGTGCCGGTGCCGTTGCAGCCCACCGGCCGGGTGGGGGAGTTTGTCGCCGGGGTACGTTTCCGTGCGTGGCAACCGTTCAACTGCTTGCAGCCGACCATCCCGGTCCATGCGCCGTTGGTCTTCGATGTGCTCGACACCTGGATGCAGCGCTCCCTGGGCGGCTGCCAATACCACGTGGCGCATCCGGGCGGGCGCAACTATGACAGCCTGCCTGTCAACGCCAACGAAGCGGAGAGCCGGCGGATGGCGCGATTCTTCCGTATTGGACATACGCCCGGAAAATTGCCGATACCCAGCCTGGCGGTGGATGACGATTTTCCCTTCACGCTCGATCTGCGACGCTTTCACCGGACCTCAAAAAGCTAGCTGGACCTTGTGGCGGGGGATAAATCCCCTCGCCACGATTGCACTCTGAAAACCCAGGTCGGATCCAACACAAACACACCTATCCGGGCGTCATGCGCTTGCGCTAGTCTCACCTATCATCGCTGTCCTGCCGAGCTTTCCATGCCTGACCTGCTTGACCGTTACCCGCTGACGACGGGCACCTATCACGAACTGCTGGACGGCAGCGGCGCGGTGCGTGCGCACTGGCAACGGCTGTTCGACCAGTTGCAGCGCAGCACGCCGGGCCAATTGGTCCAGCGCCAGGCACTGCTGGCACGGCAGATCCAGGAAAACGGTGTCACCTATAACGTCTATGCCGACCCTAAGGGCGCCGACCGGCCGTGGGAGCTGGACCTTCTGCCCCACGTCATCGACGCCCAGGAATGGAAGCTGTTGTCGGCCGGCATTGCCCAGCGCGCGCGTTTGCTCAATGCGGTACTGGCCGACCTGTACGGACCGCAGCGGCTGATCAGTGAAGGGCTGCTGCCAGCGGAGCTGGTCTTCGGACACAACAATTTCCTCTGGCCTTGCCAGGGCATCGCTCCGCCGGACGGTGATTTCCTGCACTTGTATGCCGTGGATCTGGCGCGTGCGCCCGACGGCCGCTGGTGGGTCACCGCCGATCGGACCCAGGCGCCCTCAGGGGCGGGTTATGCGCTGGAAAACCGCATGATCGTCTCTCGTGCCTTTCCCGATCTCTATCGCGACCTGAAGGTGCGGCATCTGTCCGGTTTCTTCCGCACCTTGCAGGAAACCCTGGCGCGACAGGCCCCCAGCGATGGCGAGCCGCCGCTGGTGGTATTGCTCACGCCGGGACGATTCAACGAAAGCTATTTCGAACATCTCTACCTGGCGCGCCAACTCGGCTATCCCCTTGTGGAGGGCGGTGACCTGACCGTTCGGGACGCCACGGTGTACCTCAAGACCCTCAGCGGCCTGCGCCGGGTTCACGCGATCATGCGTCGGCTCGACGACGATTTCTGCGACCCCCTGGAGTTACGCACCGATTCGGCCCTTGGCGTACCCGGATTGTTGGACGCGGTGCGCCAGGGCCGGGTATTGGTGGCCAATGCCCTGGGCAGTGGCGTGCTGGAGTCGCCAGGTCTGCTGGGCTTCCTGCCGCGGATCAACCAGTATCTGTTCGGCGAAGAACTGCTGCTGCCCTCCATCGCCACCTGGTGGTGCGGCGAGCCGCCGGTGCTGGCCCAGGCGCTGGAGAAATTGCCCCAGTTGTTGATCAAGCCGGCGTTTCCTTCCCAGAGTTTCGCACCGGTGTTCGGCCGCGATCTGAACGAGGAGCAGCGCGGCCAGCTGGCGGCGCGCATGCAGGCGCGGCCCTATGCGTATGTCGCGCAAGAGTTGGCGCAACTGTCCCAGGCTCCGGTGTGGCAGGCCGAACACGGCCAGCTCCAGCCCCGGGCGATCGGCATGCGCGTGTATGCCGTAGCGGGAAAAGACGATTATCGGGTCTTGTCCGGCGGCCTGGCCCGAGTGGCCGCCGAGGCCGATGCCGAAGTGGTATCGATGCAGCGCGGCGGTGCCAGCAAGGACACCTGGGTGCTTGGAGAGCAGGCACCCGGCGGCGAGCAATGGAAGGCCCAGCGTACCGTGGGTGTTCACGATCTGGTGCGGCGTGATCCGTACCTGCCCTCCCGGGTGGTGGAAAACCTGTTCTGGTTCGGTCGCTACTGCGAGCGTTGCGATGACAGTGCGCGTCTTTTGCGGATCATGTTGGCGCGGTACGTCGATGGCGATGACCCCCAGGCCTTGCAATCGGCGGTGTCTCTGGGCGAAAGCCTGATGTTGTTGCCTGAGGAGGGGGCATTGCCCGAGCGCTTGCTGGCTGCAGTCCTGGGGGATGACTGGTCGTTCAGCCTGCGCTCCAACCTGCAGCGCTTGCAGTGGGCGGCCTCGCAGGTGCGCGGCAAGCTGTCGCGGGAGAACTGGCAGGCACTGGTGGAGTTGCAGCGTGAAGCCATGGAGCTGGAAACCAGCGAGCCGGATTTCGGCGAGCTGTTGGATTTCCTCAACCGCCTGGTGATGTCCCTGGCCGCATTGTCGGGGTTCGCCCTGGACGACATGACGCGCGACGAGGGTTGGCGTTTTCTCATGATCGGCCGACGCCTGGAGCGCTTGCAATTTCTCAGCAGCAGCCTGGCGGCGTTCCTGCGGGGCGAGGCGGTATTCGATCAGGCCGGGCTGGAATGGTTGTTGGAATTGGGCAACAGCAGTATCACGTACCGCTCGCGCTACCTGGCGGTGGCGCAGTTGATTCCGGTGCTCGACCTGTTGTTGCTGGACGAACAGAACCCCCATGCGGTGCTTTTCCAATTGAAACTGGTGGCGCGCACCCTCAAGCGCTTGAACGATGATTTTGCCGCGCCGAGAGAAACCGCCCTGCCGGAGTTGGTGGCGCGCCTTTCGCGGTTCGACTTGCGGTGCCTGGAGAATCCGCTGTTCGGTGAGGCCAGCTTGCGCGCGGCGGTCGATGGCCTGGCCGATCTGTTACAGGAAGTCGCCGACGTCAGCGCCCAGGTCTCCGATCGCCTGGCCTTGCGACACTTCGCCCACGTTGACGATGTCAGCCAACGCACGGTATCCGTCTGATGAGTGCCCGTTACCAGATCCTCCACGACACCCATTATCACTACGACAGCCCGGTGTCCCTCGCGCAGCAACTGGCTCATCTATGGCCGAGACACTGCGAATGGCAGCGCTGTACCGAGCAACAGCTGTCCATCAGCCCGGAGCCGACGACCCGCCGTGACGAACACGATGTATTCGGCAACCCGCTGACCCGCCTGGCTTTCGAGCGGCCTCACGATGAGCTGCTGGTCAACGCCCGGCTGAGCGTCGAGGTGCTGGCGCGGCCCGCGCTGGATTTCAACCTTTCGCCGGCCTGGGAGTCGACCGGTAACGCCCTGACCTACAGTGGCCGGCCCCTGACGGCACAATGGATGGACGCGTGCCGCTACCGTTTCGAATCACCCTACGTGCATCTCAAGCGCAGCTTCGTCGAGTTTTCCGAGAGCTGTTTCCCGGCCGGCCGACCGTTGATGGTCGGTGTGCGGGCGCTGATGGAAAAAATCTTCGAGGAGTTCACCTTCGATGCCGAGGCCACCCAGGTCGCGACACCGCTGGTAGAAGTGCTGGAGCGACGCCGGGGTGTCTGTCAGGATTTCGCCCATCTGATGTTGGCCTGCGTGCGTTCCCGCGGGTTGGCGGCGCGGTATGTCAGTGGCTACCTGCTGACCCAGCCACCGCCCGGCCAGGCCCGGCTGATCGGGGCCGATGCGTCACACGCCTGGGTCTCGGTGTTCTGCCCGATGCTGGGCTGGGTGGACTTCGACCCGACCAACAACGTGCAGCCGGCGCTGGAACACATCACCTTGGCCTGGGGGCGGGATTTTTCCGATGTGTCGCCGCTGCGCGGGGTGATCCTGGGGGGCGGTACCCATGATCCGGATGTTCGGGTGACGGTGATGCCGCTGGAGTCATAAGAAGATCCATCGTGGGAGCGAGCCTTCTCGCCAAAGCGGCGGTTCAGCCAGCATGGAAGGGCCAGGCAAACCGTCATCGCGAGCAAGCTCGCTTCCACAGGGCATCGGCGGAACGCTGAATTCAGGCGTCGGGTGCCTGGTCTTTCGGCACATCCACATCGTGTTCTGCCGCCACGTCGCCGTCGCCGTCGCTGTCCGGGTTCAGGGCCGCTTCTTCAGCCGAAGCCTTCTTGCGCTGGAGCTTTTCCTCTTTCTTCTGCTCCTTGGCCAGGTCTCTTTGACGTTTGGCGAAGGAATAATTGGGTTTAGCCATGGGCGATCCTCTGGGGTCGAAGGTGAGGTTGAGCGGCGCGTATTCTGCCCTGTATCGGGACCGAGCCGTTAGCTTGGTTTTTGTTCGGCCCACTTTGGCTGCACGGACGGTTGCCATTCGTCCAGCGCATCGAGCAGTGTGTGCGCAGATTCGCTTACCTGCAGCATGTCACGATGCGGCGCGCGGACGAAGCCTTCGCCGACGATATGATCGAGGAAGCCGGTGAGCTTGCTATAGAAACCGTTCACTTCCAGCAGCCCCAGCGGCTTGCCGTGATAACCGAGCTGACCCCAGGTCCAGACTTCGAACAGTTCCTCCAGGGTGCCGAGCCCGCCGGGCAAGGCGATGAAGGCGTCGCTGAGCTCAGCCATGCGGGCCTTGCGCGCATGCATGCCGTCTACCACTTCAAGGCGCGTCAGGCCGCTGTGACCGATTTCCTTGTCTTTCAAACTTTGCGGGATGATGCCAATCACTTCGCCGCCAGCGGCGAGGGCTGCATCGGCAACGACACCCATAAGACCGACCGCGCCACCGCCGTAGACCAAGGTGAGTTTTCGTTCGGCCAAAGCACGGCCCAGGGCCTGGGCCGCTTCCAGATAGGCCGGGTGGCTGCCGGTGCTGGCGCCGCAAAATACACAAACAGACGCTATGGACATGCTTCACTCCGCGATTCGATGACCGGACCAGAGTAAAGCCTGCCCTTTGTTGCGCAAAGAATTAAACCTCGCGGCGAGGTTTTTCATAGGTGCCACTGGCACCGCAGGCGTAGGCGGCGAGCAAGCTGCATAACAGGCTGTTGAGGTTCATGACCAGCACTCCAGGGTTGATGGGACAGATCTTAGAGGTGCGTCATACTTCTGGCCGGTTGATTCTGTCCATCAGGCTGATAGTCTTAAGTTGTATACAATCTTTGACTCAGGTCATAGGAACTTGCCAGAAAATCAGGCAGTCTTCCCCTCTGACGGATTTCGTTAACCATGCTTTGGAGATTCATGATGTTCGCCAAACTTGTAGCAGTATCCCTGTTGACGCTGGCCAGCAGCCAACTGATGGCAGCGGAGTGCAAGACCACCATCGATTCCACCGACCAGATGACCTTCAGCACCAAGGCCATCGAAATCGATAAGAGCTGCAAGACGTTCACCGTTGAGCTGACTCACTCGGGTAACCTGCCGAAAAACGTGATGGGTCATAACTGGGTGCTGAGCAAAGAGGCCGACATGCAGCCGATCGCCACCGATGGCCTGGGCGCCGGTATCGACAAGAACTATCTCAAGGAGGGTGACGCCCGCGTTATCGCACACACCAAGGTTATCGGCGCCAAGGAAACCGACTCGGTGACTTTCGATGTCTCTAAGCTGGACGCTGCCGAGAAGTACGGTTTCTTCTGCTCGTTCCCGGGCCACATCTCGATGATGAAAGGCACGGTTACCCTGAAGTAACAAATTTCAGGCAGAAAAAAGCGCCCCCGTGCAGGGCGCTTTTTTTATACCAGGCAATAACCTTTGTGGGAGCAAGCTTGCTCCTACATGGGCCTGTCCACCAAATGGTGGTCAAGGAGCGTACGGCATCACTCGCTTGTGCTCGGTCTTGCGGTAGGTGTCGCAGATAATCTTCGCCGCTTCTTCGCGAATCGGTTGGCCATGCAGGAACGCGTCGATCTCGGCATAGGTCACGCCGTGGGCCGCTTCGTCCGGCTTGCCAGGCGACAGGTCTTCCAGGTCGGCGGTGGGGACTTTTTCCACCAGCGATTCCGGCGCGCCAAAGTCGCGGGCGATGGCCCGGACCTGGTTTTTCACCAGCCCGCTCAGCGGCGCCAGGTCGCAGGCACCGTCACCGAACTTGGTGAAGAACCCCATCACCGCTTCGGCGGCATGATCGGTGCCGATCACCATGCCCTGTTCGGCGCCGGCGATGGTGTATTGCGCCACCATGCGCATCCGCGCCTTGGTATTGCCCAACACGAAATCCCGCGAGCCCGGCGCCTTGCCCTCAAACGCGAGGACTTCCTTGGCCAATGCCTTGACCGCCGGGCCGATATTGACGGTATGGCGCTCGTCTGGCTCGATGAAATCGACACAGGCCTGGGCTTCGTGTTCGTCGAACTGGGTCTCGTACGGTAAGCGCACGGCAACGAACTTGTACGCCGCATTGCCGGTTTTTTCCCGCAACTCGCGCACGGCACGCTGGGCCAACAGGCCGGCGGTCAACGAGTCGACCCCGCCGCTGATGCCCAGTACCAGGCTCTTGAGCCCGGAGTTGACGAGGCAGTCCTGGATGAAGCTCACCCGACGAGCGATTTCGGCCTTGAGGGCGGCGTCATCGGCAAATGGCGGTTGGACCTTGAGCTGTTCAGCAATCTCACGCTGTACGGCTTGCATGAATTCACTCCTTGCTTGATGTGCCAGAAAGGGCGGCAGGTACTTGGAAAACATGTCGCATATAGGCGACGAAATTCGGGTCCTTGCAGTGGGTCTTACCGGGCTCGTCTGAAATCTTGGCCACGGGTTGCCCGTCACAACTGATCATTTTAAGCACGATGCTCATGGGCTCCACGCCTGGAATGTCACAGGTCAGGTTGGTCCCGATACCAAAGCTCACATTAATGCGACCACGCAAGGCGCGGAAAATCTCCAGGCATTTTGGCAATGTCAGGCTGTCGGAGAACACCAGGGTCTTGCTCATCGGGTCGATACCCAGCTTGTGATAGTGGGCAATGGCTTTCTCGGCCCAGATGACCGGGTCACCCGAATCATGGCGCAAGCCGTCAAACAGCTTGGCGAAGAACAGATCGAAATCCTTGAGGAAGGCGTCCATGGTGATGCAATCGGTCAGCGCGATGCCCAGCAGCCCTCGGTATTCGCGCACCCAGCAGTCGAGCGCGGCGATCTGACTGTCGATCAGCCTTGGGCCCAGTTGCTGGTGAGCCATGATCCACTCATGGGCCATGGTGCCCAAGGGTTTCATGTCCAGTTCACGGGACAGATGCACGTTGCTGGTGCCGACGAAGCGTCCCGGAAAGTCGTGCTTGAGCACGTTGACCACTTCTTCCTGGGTTCGGTAGGAGAACCGACGGCGGGTGCCGAAATCGGCCACTTGCAGTTCGGACAATTCCTCGGCACTGGCATTGGCGTTCAGCCAGTCGAACTTGCGATAAAGCTGTTCCCGCGCCTGTTCCAGAACGATTTCACGGTAGCGATAGCGGTTGCGCACTTCGCTGACAATGGCCAGCAAAGGCACTTCGAACAGGATGACGTGCAGCCATGGCCCGCGCAGGCGGATAAACAGCTCGCCGTTTTCGATGCCCGTGTGCACATAGCGCAGGTTGAAACGGAACAGGCCCAGAAAGCGCAGGAAATCCGGTTTCAAGAAGCAGATGCGTTCGAGAAAACCCAACTGGTCGGCGCTCAGGCTCAGCTCGGCCAAGCGTTCGATCTGGAAGCGGATCTCCGCAAGGTAGGGCCGCAGGTCTTCGCTGTTTCGGCAGCGGAACTCCCACTCCACTTCGACGTTGGGGTAGTTATGCAGCACCGCCTGCATCATCGTCAGCTTGTAGAAGTCGGTGTCGAGCAGGTTCTGCACGATGCGATCGGCAAATACACTCTCGCTCATAACGTGAATCTCCAGACAGGTGGCTGCGGCGGGCAGCGGCGTACGGCAGTTCGTAGTGAAAGGGCTAGTGGCGCATAACCGTGGTGGGTTTTGCCAGTGTTTTTTGCCTCACACGCCTTCGTGGCGAGGAGCCCTCTTATTGTTGCGCAATATCAGCACCGTCGATCTGCTCCAACATCCACTCCACGAACATCCGCACCTTGGGCACTTCCGCCGAATGTTCCGGATAAGCCAGATAATAGGCATTGGTGCTGGGCATCGCATGCTGCCAGGGAATGACCAGCTTGCCGTCGGCCAGTTCTTCTTCCACCAGGAACCTGGGCAGCAGGGCCACGCCGCAGCCGACCTGGGCTGCGCGGATGCACATATAGAAGGTTTCGAAGCGCGGCCCGTGGTAGCTGTGTTCGGTGTGATAACCCAGGTCTTCGAACCAGTCGTGCCAAGCCTGTGGGCGCGAGGCGTTTTGCAGCAGGACCAGATCGGTCAGTTGCGTCGGGTCGGTGAAAGGCTGGTCCGGCAGGCTGCCCGGAGCGCAGACTGGCACCAGTTCTTCGCCGAACAGTTTCAAGGATTCAGTTCCGGGTCGTGAGGCTTGGCCAAAATAGAACGCCAGGTCACTGCGACCTTGCTGTAAGTCATCGGCCTCTTGCTCGCTGCACAGGTCCAGATGAATGCTGGGATGGCGCAGGCGCCAGCCCTTGAGCCGTGGGACCAGCCAGCGCGCACCGAACGTTGGTGGCGTAGACACGCGCAGGACTTCGGTGTCACCACCGTAGGAACGCAGGTAATGAGTGGACATCTCAACTTGGGTGAGGATTTTTCGTACTTCCCCCAGGTACAAATCCCCTGCGGGAGTCAATTGCAGGCGTCGACGCACGCGACGGAACAGCAAATGCTGGAGCAACTCTTCCAACTGCGCGACCTGTTTGCTGACGGCGCTCTGGGTCAGGTTCAATTCTTCGGCGGCGCGGGTGAAGCTCAGGTGACGGGTCACCGCTTCGAAGCACTGCAGCGCGGTGATCGACGGCAAATAGCGTTTATTGAGCATGATGGAGCCTTATTTTTTGTCGCTCTGCTTTTGTGCTGAAGAGTCTGCTTCAGGGGCAGCATGAATAAACGGAATGATATCTCGCTTAAAGGTCGTTTGTTGGCAAGTCTCGGGCCAGCTACAACTACAGGTCTGATCAGCCGTGTTCGTCCGGCTGCCAACCCATTGTCTTTCGCTTGAGGAATTTACCCATGGTTGCTGCATTGCTTGATCGTCTGGGTGTTGACCCGGCCCTGTACCAGAACGGCACACAGCCAGTGCATTCGCCCATCGATGGCAGTCGCATCGGCGCGGTGAACTGGGAAGGCGCCGCCGAGGTCGAGCAGCAGGTCAGCCGGGCCGAGCATGCCTTTGACCTGTGGCGCAAGGTGCCGGCCCCCCGTCGTGGCGAGCTGGTGCGCCAGTTCGGCGATCTGTTGCGTGAATACAAGGCCGACCTCGGTGAACTGGTGTCCTGGGAAGCCGGCAAAATCACCCAGGAAGGCCTGGGCGAAGTGCAAGAGATGATCGACATCTGCGATTTCGCCGTCGGCCTGTCCCGCCAGCTTTACGGCCTGACCATCGCGTCGGAGCGCCCCGGCCATCACATGCGTGAAACCTGGCACCCGCTGGGCGTGGTCGGCGTAATCAGCGCCTTCAACTTCCCTGTTGCAGTCTGGGCCTGGAACACCACGTTGGCCCTGGTCTGCGGCAACCCGGTGATCTGGAAGCCTTCGGAAAAGACTCCGCTGACCGCCCTGGCGTGCCAGGCCTTGTTCGAGCGCGTACTGAAGAACTTCAGCGACGCGCCACCGTACCTGAGCCAGGTGATCATCGGCGGTCGCGATGCCGGCGAAGCCTTGGTGGACGACCCGCGCGTGGCGTTGATCAGCGCCACCGGCAGCACCCGCATGGGGCGTGAAGTGGCGCCGAAAGTCGCGGCGCGCTTCGCCCGCAGCATTCTCGAATTGGGCGGTAACAACGCCATGATTCTGGCCCCGAGCGCCGACCTGGACATGGCGGTGCGCGCGATCCTGTTCAGCGCCGTCGGCACCGCTGGCCAGCGCTGCACCACCTTGCGCCGGCTGATCGCCCATGAGTCGGTGAAGGAAGAAATCGTCACCCGGCTCAAGGCTGCTTACTCGAAAGTGCGCATCGGTCATCCGTTGGAAGGCAATCTGGTGGGCCCGCTGATCGACAAGCAAAGCTTCGAGAACATGCAGGACGCACTGGAGCAGGCCCTGAGCGAAGGCGGGCGGGTGTTTGGCGGCAAACGCCAGCTCGAAGACCAGTTCCCGAATGCGTATTACGTTTCGCCCGCCATCGTCGAGATGCCGGAGCAAAGCGACGTGGTGCGCCATGAAACGTTCGCACCGATCCTTTATGTGGTCGGCTACAAGGATTTCGCTGAAGCGCTGGACTTGAACAACTCCGTGCCCCAGGGCCTGTCCTCCTGCATTTTCACCACCGACGTGCGTGAAGCCGAGCAATTCATGTCGGCGGTGGGCAGCGACTGCGGCATCGCCAACGTCAACATCGGCCCGAGCGGCGCGGAAATCGGCGGCGCCTTCGGTGGCGAAAAGGAAACCGGCGGCGGTCGCGAATCCGGCTCCGATGCATGGCGCGCCTACATGCGCCGTCAGACAAACACCGTGAATTACTCGTTGGAGTTGCCGTTGGCGCAGGGGATTACGTTCGACTGAGAACCGGTCAAGTGTCCCTGTGGGAGCGAGTCTGCTCGCGATAGCGGTGTGCCAATCACTTCTGATGTGACTGATTCGCCGCCATCGCGAGCAGGCTCGCTCCCACATTGAATTGTGTGTTTGTTGGGTTTCTGTTGGAGTCTGGCAATGCCGTTACGCGAAGAATGTCTGTGGGAAAAACTGACGCCGCAAAGGCCTGAAAACACTGCGCTCACTGGCGAGATCAAGGTGGACGTCTGCGTCATCGGCGCAGGTTTTACCGGCCTGTCGGCGGCGGTGCATTTGCTGGAGCAAGGCAAGCGTGTCGCGGTGCTTGAAGCTCATCGGGCCGGGCATGGCGGATCGGGGCGTAACGTTGGGCTGGTGAATGCCGGCCTGTGGATTCCACCGGACGAGATCGAGGCTGGGTTTGGCGCGGCAGTGGGCAGCCAGCTCAACCGTATGCTGGGCGCCGCGCCGGCGTTGGTGTTCAGCCTTGTCGACAAGTACGCCATCGATTGCCAGCTGCGCCGCGAAGGCACCTTGCACATGGCCCATAACGCCCGGGGCGAGGCGGACCTGCGCAGCCGCGAAGAACAATGGAAGCGCCGTGGCGCGCCGGTTGAGCTGCTCACCGGCCAAGCCTGTGTCGATGCCACCGGCACCGACAAGATCGCCGCGGCGTTGCTCGATCGCCGGGCCGGCACGCTCAATCCGATGGCCTTTGCCAGTGGACTGGCCAAAGCCGCCAAGGATCTTGGCGCCCAGATGTTCGACCATTCGCCGGTGACGCGGTTGGAGCGCCAAGGCCAGCGTTGGTCGGTTCAGACCGCCCAGGGCTCGGTGCTGGCCGAGCAAGTCGTGATCGCCTCCAACGCCTATACCGAGGGCGACTGGACCGAATTGCGGCGCAATTTTTTCCCCGGTTATTACTACCAGGTGGCCTCGGTCCCGCTGGACGACGAGGCGGCCCGACGCGTCCTGCCGGGCGGGCAGGGCTCTTGGGATACCCGCCAGGTGTTGAGCAGCATTCGCCGGGACAAGGACGGTCGCCTGCTGCTGGGCAGCCTGGGCAACGGTAACCGCAAGCCAGCCTGGTTCCTCAAGGCCTGGGCTGACCGGGTGCAGCAGCACTATTTCCCTTACCTGAAGCCGGTGGAATGGGAATGCACCTGGACCGGTTGCATCGCTTTCACGCCTGATCATTTGATGCGTCTGTTCGAACCGGCACCCGGCCTAGTGGCAGTGACCGGTTACAACGGGCGGGGCGTGACCACCGGCACTGTCGTGGGCAAGGCATTTGCCGATTACCTGTGCCACGGCGATGCCAAGGCGCTGCCGATCCCCTTCGCGCCGATGCAGCCTTTGGCGGGTGTCGGCCTGCGCAGCTGCTTGTATGAAGCGGGCTTTTCGCTGTACCACGCGGGCCAGTGCTTGCGCATCGTCATCTGATTGTTGAAAAGTGTTTCGGATGGCGGCGTTTTTTAGTTCAACGTCTAGCCTGTTATGGTGCGGGTTGTAGCAGCCGCGCACCGACAGTGTGCAGTTCGGTGACGTAGGTTGTTACACAGTGGTTGCACGCCGTTTCATGCGGCGGTTGCAATGATGGCTCATGGAGGGTTTTACCTACTTTTAAATCAGGTTGCACCTCGTGCGGTTTAGACGGTTGCACGCCCTGTGAAAAAGGGCCCGAAACAGTCGAAATAACAATAAAGCAGCGACTTTTTTAAGAATAAAAAACCGATGGCACGGCCCTTGCTCTGAGCTTTTCAGTGAAGTGAAGTCGCAGTGCCAACTAAAAAAAACCTTGGAGCACCACCTCATGTCCCAGACGTTTTACAAGAAAGGCTTTCTGGCCCTCGCAGTGGCAACTGCGCTGGGTGTTTCTGCGTTTGCTCAAGCTGATGTGAAATTCGGTGTGGCGGGGCCGATGACCGGTGCCAACGCTGCGTTTGGCGAGCAATACATGAAAGGTGCGCAGGCAGCGGCCGATGTCATCAACAAAGCGGGTGGCGTCAACGGCGAAAAAATCGTACTGGTAGCCGGCGACGACGCCTGCGAACCCAAGCAAGCCGTGGCCGTGGCCAACCGTCTGGTTGACCAGGACAAGGTCATCGGTGTGGTCGGGCACTTCTGCTCGTCCAACACCATCCCGGCTTCCGAGGTCTATGACGAAGCCGGCGTCATCGCCATGACCCCCGGTTCGACCAACCCGGCCGTGACCGAGCGTGGCCTGAGCGCGATGTTCCGTATGTGCGGTCGTGACGACCAGCAAGGCATCGTGGCCGGCGACTACATCGTCGATGTCCTCAAGGGCAAGAAAGTCGTCGTGCTGCACGACAAGGACACCTACGGCCAAGGCCTGGCGGATGCCACCAAGGCACAACTGGCCAAGCGTGGTGTGACCCCGGTGTTGTACGAAGGCCTGACCCGTGGTGAAAAAGACTTCAGCGCCGTGGTCACCAAGATCCGTTCGGCCGGTGCCGATGTGGTCTACTTCGGCGGCCTGCATCCGGAAGCCGGCCCGTTGGTTCGCCAGCTGCGCGAACAAGGCCTCAAGGACGTGAAATTCATGTCCGATGACGGCATCGTCACTGACGAACTGGTCACCACCGCTGGCGGCGCGCAATACGTCGATGGCGTGTACATGACCTTTGGCGCCGACCCACGCCTGCTGCCCGACAGCAAGGCCGTAGTGGACGCTTTCCGTGCCCAGGGCGTCGAGCCTGAAGGCTACACGTTGTACGCCTATGCGTCGGTCCAGGCCTTGGCCGCCGGCTTCAACGGCGCCAAGTCCAACAAGGGCGAAGACGCTGCCAAGTGGCTGAAAGCCAACCCGGTGAAAACCGTCATGGGCGAAAAAACCTGGGATTCCAAGGGTGACCTGAAAGTCTCCGACTACGTGGTCTACCAGTGGGACAAGGATGGCAAATACCACCAGTTGGAAAAACAGAAGTAATTTGAAGGGATGACTAGCCTGTGGCGAGGGAGCAAGCTCCCTCGCCACAGAGACTGTGCTCACCCTGTCCTGATTGGCATTAGCCAACGGCCCGTCTGTTTTTTTCTACGAGCCGCACATTTTTGGGCGCTGGGCTTCGAACCCGTCGTCGCGTCCCCGGGATGTGCTGTCTCACTGCGTGAGATTGCGTTATGGATGGTATTTTCCTGCAGCAACTGATCAATGGCCTGACCCTCGGGTCGGTCTATGGTCTGATCGCCATCGGCTACACAATGGTCTACGGCATCATCGGCATGATCAACTTCGCCCACGGCGAGGTTTACATGATTTCCGCTTACCTCGCGGCAATCAGTCTGGCTCTGCTGGCTTACTTCGGTATCGAATCCTTTCCGCTGATGATCCTTGGCACCCTTGTGTTCACGGTCGTGGTCACCGGGGTCTACGGCTGGGTCATCGAACGCGTCGCCTACAAACCCCTGCGCAACTCAACCCGGCTGGCACCGCTGATCAGTGCCATCGGCATTTCGCTGATCCTGCAAAACTACGCACAGATCAGCCAGGGCGCCCGCCAACAGGGTGTTCCGACACTGCTTGAAGGCGCCATGCGCGTCGACATCGGTACCGGTTTCGTGCAGCTCACCTACACCAAGATCTTCATTCTGATCGCCGCGTTCGCCGGCATGGCGCTGCTGACCTACATCATCAAGTACACCAAGCTCGGACGCATGTGCCGCGCCACCCAGCAAGACCGCAAGATGGCCTCGATCCTGGGGATCAACACCGACCGGGTGATTTCCTACGTGTTCATCATAGGTGCAGCCATGGCGGCCCTGGCCGGTGTGCTGATCACCATGAACTACGGCACCTTCGACTTCTATGCCGGCTTCATCATCGGCATCAAGGCGTTCACCGCGGCGGTACTCGGCGGCATCGGCTCCCTGCCTGGGGCGATGCTCGGCGGGATCATCCTCGGGATTTCCGAGTCGCTGTTCTCCGGTCTGATCAACTCCGACTACAAAGACGTGTTCAGTTTCTCGCTGCTGGTGCTGATTCTGATCTTCCGTCCCCAAGGCCTGTTGGGTCGCCCACTCGTGGCGAAGGTGTAAGTATGTCTGCTGCCAATAAACCGCTTGATATCAAACAGAGCGTCATCGACGCGATCCTGGCCGGCCTGATCTCGCTGATTGTGTTCGGGCCGATCGTCGGCGTGGTGCTCGATGGCTACAGTTTCAACCTGCAGCCGGCCCGCGTCGGCTGGCTGGTGGCGATCGTGATGGTCGGGCGCTTTGCCCTGAGCCTGTTCCTGCAAACCCCCAAGGGACTCAAGATTCTCCAGGGTTTCGAGAGCACCGGCTCCGGCGTGCATGTGCTGCCCCCGGACTACAAGTCGCGCCTGCGCTGGATCATCCCGGCGCTGATCGTGATCGCCATCGTGTTTCCATTCTTCGCCAACAAGTACGTGCTGACGGTGGTCATCCTCGGGCTGATTTACGTGCTGTTGGGCCTGGGCCTGAACATCGTGGTCGGCCTGGCCGGGCTGCTCGACCTGGGTTATGTGGCGTTCTACGCCATCGGTGCCTATGGGCTGGCGCTGGGCTACCAATACCTGGGGCTGGGTTTCTGGACCGTGTTGCCGCTGGCCGCCATCGCTGCGGCGATGGCCGGGTGCATATTGGGCTTCCCGGTGTTGCGAATGCACGGCGACTACCTGGCCATCGTGACCCTGGGGTTTGGCGAAATCATCCGGTTGGTGCTCAATAACTGGCTGTCGTTCACTGGCGGACCGAATGGCATGCCGGTGCCTTCCCCGACCTTCATGGGCCTGGAATTTGGCAGGCGAGCGAAGGACGGTGGGGTGCCGTTCCATGAGTTCTTCGGCATCGCCTACAACCCCAACGTCAAATTCCTGTTCATTTACATCGTGCTGTTCATCACCGTCCTGTTGGTGCTGTACATCAAGCATCGCCTGACCCGCATGCCGGTCGGTCGCGCCTGGGAAGCCTTGCGCGAAGATGAAATTGCCTGCCGCTCCATGGGCCTGAACCATGTGCTGGTCAAGCTCTCGGCCTTCACCATCGGTGCCTCCACCGCGGGCCTGGCGGGTGTGTTTTTCGCCAGCTATCAGGGCTTCGTCAACCCATCCTCGTTCACCTTCTTCGAGTCGGCGCTGATTCTGGCCATCGTCGTGCTGGGCGGCATGGGGTCGACGGTGGGTGTAGTGATCGCGGCATTCGTGCTCACCGTGGCACCGGAGCTTCTGCGCAGTTTCTCTGAATACCGGGTGCTGCTGTTCGGCGTGTTGATGGTGTTGATGATGATCTGGCGCCCGCGCGGCCTGATTCGTATCAGCCGTACCGGCGTGACGCCGCGCAAGGGGGTAGCGCCATGAGCGAAGTCGTACTCAAAGTCGAAAACCTGATGATGCAGTTTGGTGGCATCAAAGCCCTCAGCGACGTGAGCCTGCAGGTCGAGCGCAACTCGATCTTCGCCCTGATCGGCCCCAACGGCGCGGGCAAGACCACCGTGTTCAACTGCCTGACCGGCTTCTACAAGGCCTCGGGCGGCAAGATCGAACTCAACGTACGCGGCGAACAGACCAACGTGATCAAGCTGTTGGGCGAAGCGTTTCGTCCTACTGATTTTGTCTCGCCGAAATCCTTCGCCAGCCGGCTGTACTACAAGATGTTCGGCGGCACCCACCTGGTGAACCGCGCCGGCCTGGCGCGCACCTTCCAGAACATTCGCCTGTTCAAGGAAATGTCGGTACTGGAAAATCTGCTGGTGGCCCAGCACATGTGGGTCAACCGCAGCCTGATCGCGGGCATCCTCAACACCAAGGGCTATCGCAAAGCTGAAAGCGACGCCCTGGACCATGCCTTCTATTGGCTGGAAGTGGTGGACTTGGTGGATTGCGCCAACCGCCTGGCCGGCGAGCTTTCCTACGGCCAGCAGCGCCGCCTGGAAATCGCCCGGGCCATGTGCACGCGTCCGCAGATCATCTGCCTCGACGAACCGGCCGCCGGCCTCAACCCCCAGGAAACCGAAGCGCTGAGCGCAATGATTCGGCTGCTGCGCGACGAGCATGATTTGACCGTGGTGCTGATCGAACACGACATGGGCATGGTGATGAGTATTTCCGACCACATCGTGGTGCTGGACCACGGCAACGTGATCGCCGAGGGTGGTCCCGAGGCGATTCGCAACGATCCGAAGGTGATCGCGGCCTACCTGGGCGCCGACGAAGAGGAGCTGGTATGAGTGGACCTATCCTCGAACTCAAGGAACTGGACGTATTTTACGGGCCGATCCAGGCCCTGAAGAAAGTCTCGATGCACATTGGTGAAGGCGAAACGGTGAGCTTGATCGGCTCCAACGGCGCGGGCAAATCCACGCTGCTGATGTCGATCTTCGGCCAGCCCCGCGCTGCGGGCGGGCAGATCATCTACCAAGGCGTGGACATCACCCACAAGTCGTCGCACTACATCGCCTCCAACGGTATCGCCCAATCGCCGGAAGGACGGCGGGTATTCCCGGACATGACCGTCGAGGAAAACCTGCTGATGGGCACCATCCCCATTGGCGACAAATATGCCAGCGAAGACATGCAGCGCATGTTCGAGTTGTTTCCCCGGCTCAAGGAGCGGCGCAACCAGCGGGCCATGACCATGTCCGGCGGCGAGCAACAAATGCTCGCCATTGCCCGGGCACTGATGAGCCGGCCGAAGTTGTTGCTGCTCGATGAGCCGAGCCTGGGGCTGGCGCCGATCGTGGTGAAACAGATCTTCGCCACCCTGCGTGAATTGGCTTCCACCGGGATGACTATTTTCCTGGTGGAACAGAACGCCAACCACGCGCTCAAGTTGTCGGACCGGGCCTATGTCATGGTCAACGGCGAAATCCGCCTGACCGGTACCGGCAAGGAACTGCTCGCCAACGAAGAGGTGCGTAACGCGTATCTTGGCGGCCATTGAGGCGGCGGCTGCAACAAAAAAACCGGCGAGTGATCGCCGGTTTTTTTATTTCCCCAAAACGCCACCAACCCCTGTGGGAGCGAGCCTGCTCGCGAAGGCAGTGGATCAGGCGACATTCATGTATCTGATACGCCGCCTTCGCGAGCAGGCTCGCTCCCACAGTGAAATTTGTAGGGCTTCAGCAATTGTGGACAACAATCCTGACCCTCTGTGAAACCGCGACATAAAGTCGCCGCAAACAGTTGTTTTGTCACGGTTTTGACTTGTCCCCGTTTGCTGTGGAACTGGCTGTGGGTAACGTGGGAGTAGCTGGCTGTAAGCCTTTGAATACGTGCCTTTCAGGCCTGTGATCGTTTTTTGATCAGGCATTTTTGGTTAAAGGGGAGCGGCTGTTGTCAACAGTTTTATGGGGGTGGAAATGGGCTCGAAAGTCTGGGGGAAAGCCTGTGGATAAGTCTGTGACTAAACTCTGGAAAGACGGCGCTCAGCGGCGTGATTGCTGGCTTGGAGCCATCGCGACATCAAGCGCCGCCTTATAGCAGATAACCTGATCTGCACAACCTGACTTGCCAGGTCAAGCGAAAAAATATTCCAAAACCCGTGCAAAGCCTTGTGCACAAAGGGTTACCGGTTTTTCACTTGCCCCCGTTTATTGTGGACCTTCCTGTGGATAAGGTGCGGGCAACCCGCTGCGGCCCTTGCTGGACAAGGCCTGACGGTCATTGTTTGTTTTTTGAGCAATCGCAGGATTAAAGCGTTGATCAAGCCTTGCCCCTGGCGGGCCAGCCCGGGCATGCTGTGGGCCGATTTCCATTCAATGGCTGTTTGAAGCCCAAGCAAGGAGAACACGATGTCTGACACCCTGTTTATCACTGGCGCGACGTCCGGTTTTGGTGAAGCCTGTGCCCGTCGTTTCGCCGAGGCCGGTTGGAAGCTGGTGCTGACCGGCCGTCGTGAAGAACGCCTCGATGCCCTTTGTGCCGAGCTGTCGAAGCAGACCGAGGTCCATGGCCTGGTGCTGGATGTGCGTGATCGCAAGGCCATGGAAGAGGCCATCGGCAACCTTCCGCCATCCTTTGCCACGCTGCGCGGGCTGATCAACAATGCCGGCCTGGCCTTGGGCGTCGATCCGGCGCCCAAGTGCGACCTTGATGATTGGGACACCATGGTCGACACCAATGTGAAAGGTCTGATCTACAGCACGCGCCTGCTGCTGCCGCGCCTGATCGCCCATGGTCGTGGCGCTGGCATCATCAACCTGGGTTCCATTGCCGGTAATTACCCGTATCCAGGCAGCCATGTTTATGGCGCGAGCAAGGCGTTCGTCAAACAGTTCTCCCTGAACCTGCGTTGCGACTTGCAAGGCACGGGTGTGCGGGTGAGCAACATCGAGCCGGGCCTGTGCGAGAGCGAGTTCTCGCTGGTGCGTTTTGGTGGCGACCAGGCGCGCTACGACGCGACCTACGCCGGCGCCGAGCCGATCCAGCCGCAGGACATCGCCGACACCATTTTCTGGGTGCTCAACACCCCGGCGCACATCAACATCAACAGCCTCGAACTGATGCCGGTGAGCCAGACCTGGGCCGGGTTCGCCATCGAACGCAACAAGGCCTGACCGCTGGCCTTATTGAGCTGGAATTGATGAGCTGTTGTGGCGAGGGTGCAAGCTCCCTCGCCACGAAAAGTGTTACGCCAGGTAGTCGGCCAGACCGCGGTAGCAGGTCAGAAGATGATAAGGGGTGGTCGAAGGCATGTCCCGGCGGCTGACGATGCCGTCGGCGTCAAGACATTCATTCCAGCCCCGGGGATGCAGGAAATGCTGCTGCAACGCTTGCAGTTGACGCAGCAAGGCATTGTCGCTTCCCGGGCGCAACGTCAATGCCCGCAGGTATTCCGCTTGGGCCCAGATGCGTTGAGTGGCGTCGCGTGGGGTCGATTGCGGCGCCAGGCTCAGCATCGCGCGTACCGCGCTGGAGTCCGGATCGACACCTTGTCGCTCGGTAAAACCAAAGCTGTGCTTTAGCGCCGTGTGCAGCTTGCCACCACGCAACAAGGGCGATGAGGCCAGCAGGAAATACCATTCGAATTGATGGCCTGGCTCGAACCAGTTATCCACAGCCTTGAGTGGTTTCTCCATCATGGCCTTCTGTTCCGGGTCCACGAAGTGCCGGTACATCCCATCGCAAAGGCTCAGCAACGCCTGGCGCACGGTGGCATCGTCGCGAACCGAGAGGGTTGCCAGGAACGCTTCGGCCAGGTGCATCAGCGGATTCTGCAACGGGCCGGATTGGCAGGTCGACCAGTCACGCCCCAGGCTGGCTTCGTAGAGACCGTCCCCGGTGGCGAAGCGCCGGCTGATCACTTCCAGCGCGGCGTTCAACGTCGATTCCACCAACGGCTCGCGAACCTTGCCCCAGTAATGGGCGCAGGCGAACAGGATAAACGCGTGGGTATAAAGGTCTTTGCCCGTGTCCAGCGGCGCGCCCTGCGGGTCGATGCTGTAGAACCAGCCGCCATGTTCGGCGTCGTGGAAATGCCGCTGCAATGAGCGGAACAATGCGGCGGCGCGCTCCTCGGCCTGCGGCACCTCACCGATCAGGCTGGCGAACACATACAGCTGCCGCGCACAGGCCATGGCCCGGTAACGCTGGGGCGGCAGCGGCTGGTGCTGGCTGTCGAGGGATTCATAGGGCAACGCCAGTTCGGCATTCCAGCCCGGGCCCTGCCACATCGGCACGATCACGTCGTGAAAATGCTGGCGCACCGTGGCGAACAGGGCGGTCAATTCAGGCTGGGGAGCGGGGCGGGAAGCATCAGGCATTGGCGGACGTCGTCACGGCGGGGGCGAATGCGCGACATGGTAGCAGAGTGACCGACTCCAGAGAGATGACGCCTGTAAGTCCGTCATCGCGAGCAAGCTCGCTCCCACAGGGCGGGGCGTACACCGATCAAAGTGGGGGAGCGAGCTTGCTCGCGATGAGGGCCGGCTGGGCGCTAGAGAATCAACCCGCCAACAGCCAAACCCCAGCCGCCGCCGAAGCCGCCCCAGCCAACCGCACCAATGGCGCCGCCGCTCGCGGCAACACCCGCACCAGCGCAAAACCTGCGCCGTGCAACGCCGCTGTCGCTGCGACAAAGCCTACGGCGTAAGCCCAGGGGCTGGACATGTCCGGCAGCTCCAAGCCATGCGCCACGCCATGGAACAGCGCAAACACCGCAGTCGCAGCGACAGCCAGGCCCAGCGGTGGACGCACGGCCAGTGCCACCGCCAGGCCCAGGGCGAGTACCGAGGCGGCGATCCCGCTTTCCAACGCCGGAAGGTGCAGGCCTTCAAAACCCAGCACGCCGCCAAGCAGCATTGCGCCGACGAAGGTACACGGCAGTGCCCAGCGCGCAGCGCCTTGTTGTTGGGCGGCCCACAAACCGACCGCGAGCATCGCCAGCAAATGATCGAGCCCGCCGATCGGGTGGCCCAGCCCGGCGATCAGGCCATTATCGCCGTGGCCGGGGTGGGCGAAGGCCAGCGCCGGGGTCAATAGCAGGGCGAGGGCGCCGCAGATACGTTTGCATGTCATGGAGAAGCTTCCTTGTTGAAATGGGAAAGATCACGCGGCCGTCAACAGGCCTTGGCGCTCGATGAAGGCGATGATGTCGTCCAGGCCCTGGCCGGTCTTCTGGTTGCTGAAGACGAACGGCTTGCCGTTGCGCATCCGCTGGGTATCGCTGTTCATCATTTCCAGGGACGCGCCGACCAGTGGCGCCAGGTCGATTTTGTTGATCACCAGCAAATCGGACTTGCAGATACCCGGCCCGCCTTTGCGGGGCAGCTTGTCGCCCGCCGAAACGTCGATGACATAGATGGTCAGGTCCGACAGTTCGGGGCTGAAGGTAGCCGACAGGTTGTCACCGCCGGACTCCACCAGGATCAGGTCCAGGCCTGGGAAACGCCGGTTCAACTGGTCCACTGCTTCCAGATTGATCGACGCGTCTTCACGGATCGCCGTGTGTGGGCAGCCGCCGGTTTCGACGCCAATGATCCGTTCCGGCGCCAGGGCTTCGTTGCGCACCAGGAAGTCGGCGTCCTCGCGGGTATAGATGTCGTTGGTGACCACCGCGAGGTTGTAGCGCTCGCGCAGGGCCAGGCACAGGGCAAGCGTGAGCGCGGTCTTGCCGGAGCCCACCGGGCCGCCGATACCCACGCGCAGAGGTTGTGTGTTCATATGTGTCTCCTAGGAACGAAACAGGCGGCTGTACTGGCGCTCATGAGCCATGCACGCCAGGGACAGGCCAAACGCGGCGCTGCCGTAATGATCGGGATCGATGTTCGAGGCGATGTGCTGGGCTTGTTGAAGCACCGGCAGCAACTCGCTCGTCAGACGCTGGGCGGCTTGTTGACCCAGGGGCAGGGTTTTCATCAGCACCGCCAATTGGTTTTCCAGCCAGCTCCACAACCACGCGGCGAGGGCGTCCTGCGGGCCGATGTTCCAGGCGCGCGCCGCCAAGGCCCAGCCCAGCGCCAGGTGGGGTTCGCCGCGCTGCTGCAGAAAGTTCCGGGCCGCACTGTCGAGTTCCGGCAGGCCGGCGAGCAGCTGCTGCAACGAGTAACCCATCTGCCGGCTTTCCTGAAACAGCTCGCGGGTTTCCCGGCTGGCGCGGTGTTGCTCGCAAAGTTGCCGCAGCCCGTCCCAATCGTCAGCCGCGGCGGCTGTGCAATGGGCCAGCAGTAGAGGCGCTTCGAAGCGCGCCAGGTTCAGCAGCATTTGGTCGCTGAGCCATTGGCGTGCGTCGTCGGGCGTCCGAACCTGGCCGTTATCCACCGCCATTTCCAATCCCTGGGAATAGCTGTAGCCGCCAATCGGCAGTTGTGGACTGGCCAGGCGCAGCAGCGCCCAGGCCGGGTTCATGTGCGCACACCAAACTGGTGCAGGCGCGGCGCGTAGTTGAAATCTTCATCGCCGTGCCGGGAATGATGGTGGCCGCCGCCGTAGGCGCCGTGTTCTGGCTGGAATGGGGCTTCGATGGATTCGGCGGTGGCGCCCAACTGTTCGAGCATCGCCTTGAGCACGTAGTCGTCCAGCAAGCGCAGCCAGCCATCGCCTACTTGCAGGGCCACGTGGCGATTACCCAAGTGGTAGGCCGCGCGGGTCAACTCGAACGCATTGGCGCAGGTGACATGCAGCAACTGCTCGGGACGCGCGCAGACACGCACGATGCGCCCGTCCTCGGCCTGCAGGCATTCGCCGTCGTACAGCGGTGGCTGGCCTCGTTCGAGGAACAGCCCCACGTCCTCGCCTTCGGCACTGAAACAGCGCAGGCGGCTTTTGCTGCGTGCGTCGAAGGTCAGGTGCAACTCGGCGTCCCAGCCTGGTTGTGTGTCGATTCTGCGGTGAATCACCAGCATCGGAGTGCTTCCAGCAATGAACATTGCTGTGTTTAGAGCAAGGGGCTTGCCAATCGAAGATGGTGTAGGAAATACCTGGGGATGGCGTTTCAGGATGGGGCGGATTGCGTGCCGTTATGGTGCGCTTGGTGGTGTTGCGCACCATCTTGTAGCTTGCACGGCGCACTGTGGAAGCGAGCTTGCTCGCGATAGCGGTAGACCAGCCGACATCTGTGTTGCCTGACCTGCCCCCATCGCGAGCAAGCTCGCTCCCACACGAAAGCGCTGCCTAGTTCAAGCCTGACAGTGCCTTTCTGGCCATATGATGTGCTGACCATCGCGATCAGAGTTGAATCACAAGACACAGGTCGAGCTATGGGACAGGAAGACTAAGCGAGACCAAACTTAACGAGCATGGCAAGAGCAATCATTACCGATAGAAGTGCGATAACACACCACTGCAGTGCTACTAGCTTGCGCTTAAGGCTCGCGGGAAAACTATTTATGTCTTCGACATTAAGTCCGCCTCTTTTGAGGTAGAAATTGGGAAAGGTGATGAGTCCGGAAATACCGCCTACCAGCATCAATTTTCCCCAAGGACCACCATGGCGCAGTGATGCGATCGTCATGACAGCTGAACAATTTTTCAAGTGATCCAATATTAGGTCCATTTTTTTGTAAGCCAAGTACAGACACATTCCAATCCAAATGAAAATTCCTCCCAAATCAATTATCCCAACGACCATAAATAATTTTTCAGAGACGCTCACAGTCATTGGGCAGCCTCATAGATAAGTTCGCCTGTTTTTTCACCCAGTATTCCTCCAAGGACACCCCCCGCAAGCGACCCCGTTCCGACCACCAGAAGACCGCACCCCACCATTGCCAACCCTCCTGTCGGCACACTTAACCCGATACAGATCGCTCCAACCACAGGCCCAGTCAGGGCGGCGCCTGCTGCTACACCACCTGCCACGCCACCCGCGAAGCTGCCAGTCTCAGCGAACTTAACTTTCTTACAAGCCTGCGCACTATCTGCCGTGCAAACATCCTGGACCTTCATATACGAAGCTCCACCACCAATAATCGGGCCAACCCACCCCCCGTACTTGATGATTTTGGCCGCTTTGGAGACACCCTCAATATGTGTCGCATAACCTGGAATCTGACCTGCGCCACCAGCCTTGGTCCAACGGTGGACCAAACTGCGACTGGAGATGCCCAAGGCGCTTTTCAAGTTTGGATGATCTGGAAGCCCAGTGCCCTTTCGCGTCAGGGTGGTCAGATGAGTGTCGAGCCTAGAGAGCAGTTGTTTGCGCTCTGCAAAAAAATCCGACGACCGTAAGTGCCCATCGCGCCGGAAAGTACGTTGATGCAACGCCTCGATATCCCGCAGAACAGTTTTAACGTCCTCCAGATTTTTGGCGAAGATGGCTTCACCAACACCGATGGCAGTCGAGCCTTGGGCGAAGAAAGTCTCGATTTCATCTCGATGCCGGGCCATGAAGTCGGCCTCGTCCGCGCTTAGCGGCTCAAGGGCATCGTTGATCCATATTGCTGTTTCCATCAACAGCGCCTCTTCGCGGGTGCATTGATGATTGTTCGGATCGCTCAGCACGATCATCGAACCGGCCTTGACCACATCGCGATAAGGATTGAGCGCGCGGAATTTGCGCATCACCGCCGGGTCGGGTGATTGGAACAGCGTCGCCTCCAGCGCTTCGCGGGTCACGCTTCTGGGCACAACGTAGAAGCCCGGTTCCAGGGGTTCTACGCGGGTGGATGTGCGGGGCGGCGGGCTGATTGACGGGGCGAGAAACGATTGGCGTGAAGCACTTGGTGCGTGGGTCGCGGTCGCGGGCTGTGGAGCCGGCTGAGCGGCTCGGTTGGCTTGCGGTGCAGAATTCGCACCTTCATAAGTGGCCCAGGATACCGAGGGGATCAGTTGCGCTTTGCAGGGGCAGGTACTGTGACTATCCAACGTGCCGGCCATTCGCTTGCCATGGCTGACCATGTGCGCTATGCCGCCCCTGATCTGATAGATTTTTCCGTCCTTTCCACACGAAACCCGGTCCCCTTCGCGGGCGTGCAGCAGGCCGAACATATTGACCCTGCCATCGCCATCCAGCACTTCACCACCACACGTGGTCTTGTCGCCCCGGCCAATGAAATAGCCTCTGTTCATTGCGTGTTCTCCTTCATTTCATTCCGGCGCGCACGGCGGCCCACGGCTGGCTCTACCGTGGGCAAAAAATCTTCTGCGTTCATTTTCATGGCTCCTATACCAGTCCGTCTTACGCAAGGGCGCGTTGACAGTTCTCGGAAGCGATGAATAAGACGATGAGCCGCTGATTGAGCGCAATTCCGGCGCGGGTGGCATTTGCAGCGAATAGGAAAGTTCGCAGGCTCGGATGCGCCTTTTCCTACATCGCGGAACATCTGTCCCGTGGTTTTTCGGGAGGCGGTGTGTCAGGTAAGCAACCAGGGGACCGAGACTCCGCCATCGCGAGCAAGCGCCTTCCCACTAAGGAAACATCAGGCGCTATTCGGTACTGCCCAATCCACGCCAATGCTTGAGGCCAATGAAGATGAACCGCAGTTGCTGGGTAATCTTCGCCTGGGGCGTGAGATGCTCGGGCAGGGCTTCGGCGGGCGGGTCGATGATGTCCGGCAAGGTGGCGAAGACACTCTTGACGATGAGATCGGCCATTACGTTGAGCCCGGCGAGGTCCAGGTGCTGGAGTTTCGGCATCAGCGCCAGGTCGGCGGCCAGGTCCGAGCTGATGTCTTCACGCAGCCTCGCGATGGCTTGTCGGACCGGCTGCGATCCACCGTATTGCTCGCGAGCCAGGAACAGAAACTGGGATCGGTTGGCATGAACCACGTCGAGAAAAATCCGCACTGACGCGTCGATGATGCCGCCCATGACGAACTCGTTGTGACGTACCAGTCGTATGGTTTCGCGAAAGGTCTGGCCGACTTCGCTGACGAGCGCCAGGCCCAATTGGTCCATGTCCTGGAAGTGTCGGTAGAACCCGGTCGGTACGATGCCTGCCGTCTTGGCCACTTCACGCAGGCTCAGGCTGCCGAACCCCCTGCCACATTCCATCAAGTGGCGGGCTGCGTCCATCAGGGCGTTTCGGGTCTGTTGTTTCTGTTCGGCGCGGGGCAGCATCGCAGGACTGACTTCCGAGTCATGGGAGCGACGCACTCTAGCAAATCGGCTTTGCCGTCGTCGAACGGTAGGAGGTAATCGGGGAAAACGAGGTGCTGGAAAATCAAAAGCCCGATTCAAGGAATCGGGCTTTTTTCATAACCACCATGGGCTCAGCTCACTTCGCCGCGGCGTTTGATGACGCGATCGCCGCCGTCCGCAGCAAGGAGTTGGCCTTGTGGAGTGCGACCGGAACCATCGGCAGCCAGGGTCTGGCCTTGTGGGGTGCGGTCGGAACCGTCAGCGGCCAGGGATTCGCCCAGTGGGGTGCGGTCGGAACCGTCAGCGGCCAGGGATTCGCCCAGTGGAGTACGGTCGGAACCATCGGCAGCCAAGGTCTGGCCTTGTGGAGTACGGTCGGAGCCATCGGCAGCCAAGGTCTGGCCTTGTGGAGTACGGTCGGAACCATCGGCAGCCAAGGTCTGGCCTTGTGGAGTACGGTCGGAACCATCGGCAGCCAAGGTCTGGCCTTGTGGAGTACGGTCGGAGCCACCTTCAACCAGGCCTTTTTCTTCCAGGCGGTCACGGCCACCTTCGGCGACGGTTTGGCTGTAGACAGAGTGGCTGTCCTTGACCTGTGGAGTGGCTTGTTCGGAAGCTGGCAGGGCGAAAGCGGTAGAGGCCAGCAGTGAAAGGGAAAGGCTCATCAGTATTTGGCGTTTCATGATCGTTGCTCCTCGGGAGGGCTGAAAAGTGGGTACGAGGGCAATGCTACTCTCGATAAGTCGATATAAAAGTTCATAAAGACAATGGTAATAATCAACAGAATTGATTGTTCCGCGCAAAGGCTCTAGAACGGGGGTTTCAGGGCAGCAGTTTTGCCCTGAAGTGGGTAGTTTGTACTCACTCGCGCCCCGCAGATGTGCGGGGGCGGTAACAGGTAGCTGTCGAGTCGGTCAGGTTCGTGCGTGTTTTTTTAGTGCCGTTCGTCACCCTTGGTGGTAAACCTGTTGGCCGTTTTGCCTGTCCAACGATCATCGCAACGAGCCGGCTACAGGTTCGTGCTGCCCCAGACGTCGCGGTCCGGACGTCCATCTGCCTCAGGAGCCTTGTGCATGACGCGCACCTCAAAAATCTTCGCCTGGGGCTTTGCCTGCCTCGTTGTCCTGCTGACCGTGCTGGTGCTGTTCATCGCGTTCTTCGATTGGAACCGCATCAAGCCTGCGCTCAATGCCAAGGTTTCCGAAGAGCTGCATCGCCCATTCGCAATCAATGGCAACCTGGCGGTGATCTGGCGGCGCGAACCCGGCGAGGGCGGCTGGCGGGCATGGCTGCCATGGCCGCATGTGGTCGCCGAAGACCTGACCCTGGGCAACCCGGATTGGTCGAAGCTCCCGCAGATGGTCACGCTCAAGCGCGTCGAGTTGCGTATCTCGCCCCTGGCGTTGCTGGCGCGGCGGGTGGCCATCCCGCGTATCGACCTGACAGGCCCCGACGCCAGCCTGCAGCGCCTGGCCGATGGACGGGCCAATTGGACTTTCCAGTTCGATCCAAAGGACCCGGACGCCGAACCGTCCAGTTGGGTGGTGGACATCGGCGCCATCGGTTTTGACAAGGGGCATGTCACGCTCGACGACCAGACGCTCAAGACCCGGCTCGACGTGCTGGTCGACCCGTTGGGCAAGCCCATTCCCTTCAGTGATATCGTCGGGGAAAAAACCGCGAAAAGAACCCGGGAACAGGGCTCGTCACCACAAGACTATGCCTTTGCCTTCAAGGTCGACGGGCAATATCACGGGCGGGGTCTCAGCGGATCCGGCAAGGTCGGCGGCCTGCTGGCGTTGCAGGATGCGGCACAACCTTTTCCATTGCAGGCCCAGGCGAAGATCGCCGACACCCGCGTCGAACTGGCCGGCACCCTGACCGACCCAAAGAACCTCGGCGCCCTTGACCTGCGTTTGAAACTGTCCGGCAACAGCCTGGCCAATCTTTATCCGCTGACGGGCGTGACCCTGCCGGATTCGCCACCGTATTCCACGGACGGCCGATTGATCGCCAAGCTCCACGAGCCGGACGGCGCACAGTTTCGCTACGAGGCGTTCAACGGCAAGATTGGCGACAGTGACATCCACGGTAACCTGGCCTATGTCGCCAGCCAGCCCCGGCCGAAACTCAGCGGTGCGCTGGTGTCCGACCAGTTGTTGTTCAGTGATTTGGCGCCGTTGATCGGCGCAGACTCCAATGCCGAACAAAAAGCCCGTGGCGGCGCCAGCAAACAACCGTCCGACAAGGTGTTGCCGGTGGAGGAGTTCCGCACCGAACGCTGGAGTGCGATGGACGCCGACGTGGAGTTCACCGGCAAGCGTATCGTTCACAGCGAGCAGTTGCCGTTCACCGATCTCTACACGCACCTGGTGCTCAACGACGGCCAACTGAGCCTGGAGCCCCTGCGCTTTGGCGTCGCCGGTGGCCGGCTCGATGCGCAGATCCGCCTCAACGGCCACACCCAGCCCCTCGAAGGCCAGGCGAAATTGACTGCGCGGGGCTTCAAGCTCAAGCAGTTGTTCCCGGGATTCGAGCCAATGAAGACCAGTTTTGGTGAACTCAATGGCGACGCGGATATTTCCGGGCGCGGCAATTCGGTGGCGGCGTTGCTGGGCACCTCCAATGGCACCCTGAAGATGCTCATCAACGACGGCGCCATCAGCCGCGAGCTGATGGAACTGGCGGGGCTCAACGTCGGCAATTACGTGGTGGGAAAAATCTTTGGCGACAAGGAAGTGAAGATCAACTGCGCAGCGGCTGATTTCGATATCAAGACCGGCCTGGCGACCACGCGCCTGTTCGTGTTCGACACCGAGAACGCGATTATCTATATCGACGGTACGGCGAACATGGCCACCGAACAACTGGACCTGACCGTCACGCCCGAGTCCAAGGGCTGGCGGTTGATTTCTCTACGCTCGCCGCTGTACGTGCGGGGCACGTTTGCCAACCCTGCCGCCGGCGTCAAGGCCGTGCCACTGATGTTGCGCGGTGCCGGGATGGTTGCCCTGGGTGTCATCGCCGCACCGGCGGCGGGGCTGTTGGCCCTAGTCGCGCCCAGCGGTGGCGAGCCGAACCAGTGCGCGCCGTTGCTTGAACAGATGAAGGCGGGCAAGGCGCCGGTCACGGTCAAGCCTACCCGGTAGCCGAGTAGTGATGCTACCGGCCTCACCGCGATCAGGCTCGCTCTCGCCTTCGATCGAGTTTCTTCAAAAGAAGAACGCGATCCCCTGTGGGGGCGAGCCTGCTCGCGAAAGGCGTATCAGAGATCGGCCAGGATATCGGCCATGTCATCAGCGTGCTCTTCTTCCTGGGCCAGGATGTCTTCGAAGATGCGCCGAGTGGTTGGGTCTTTTTCGCCGATGTATTGGACGATTTCCCGATAGCTGTCGATGGCGATACGTTCGGCGACCAAGTCTTCGAACACCATTTCCTTGAGCGTATTGCCTGCCACGTACTGGGCGTGGGAGTGCCGAGTCAACAGGTCGGGGTTGAATTCCGGTTCGCCACCCAGTTGCACGATGCGTTCGGCGAGCCTGTCGGCGTGCTCGGATTCCTGGTTGGCGTGTTCGAGAAACTCACTCGCCGCGACACCGGCCTTCAGGCCGGTGGCCATGAAATAGTGACGCTTGTAGCGCAGTGTGCAGACCAGTTCGGTGGCCAATGCTTCGTTGAGCAGGCGGATGATTTCCTGTCGATCGGCGTTGTAGCCTTCGGTGACCGCGCCGTTCTGGACGTTCTGGCGCGCACGTTCGCGCAGGGTCGTGACGTCGGATAAGTGCATGTCGCTCATCTCGTTCTCCTGGAGGCTGATCCGGTTAGGCGTCACGCTCTGCTGGCGCGATCGCTCTAGTTCTGAGTGATGCGATCCTGGAAAAGTTTTACCGGATTTTTCAAGGCGTGCCCGGAGAAGCGTGCTTCCTCCTCCACCCATTGGAAAAAAGCCCGCACGGGCGGGTGCCGCTCTCGTCCCGGCACGCAAAGCGCGCTGTAGCCGGCACCGCTGACTTGGACCTTGGGGCGATAACCCACCAGCAACCCGCTGGCGACGCTTTGCGAAGCGAGGATATTGCTCGCCAATACCAGGCCCTGGCCGGCGATAGCCGCTTGCAGGGCGTAGTGCTCTTCATCGTATTCACGTATGCAAGGTTGCCGGGTCATCCAGCTTTCCTCCGCCTGGGCGCACCAGGCGTCCCAACCGTGGGCGTACAGCTTGGCGTTATGCCAGCGCACGCTGATCAGTGTCGGCGGCTGCCGGGTGGCCAGCGCGACTTGTTCCGGCGAGCCATACACGCCGAAGCTCTCTTCGAACAGGCACATGCCATAGAGGTTCGAGTAGCCGTCCAGGCTGTAGCGCACCACCAGATCGACGCTGGCGTCCTGAAGCAAGTCGATGACTTCGCAATGGGTGTCCAGGCGTACGTTGATGTTCGGATGGCGCGCGTAAAACCGCCCCAGGCGCGGCACCAGCCACAGGGCGGCAAACGCCGCCGTGGTGGATATCGTCAGGTGCGTGGTGCTGCGTTGCGGGCGCAGGCTGTCGACGCTTTGTGCAACTTCCAGCAATGCCCCGTGCAAGCTGTGAAACAGCCGCTGTCCCGCGTCGGTGAGGCGTACCCGGCGCGGCAAGCGTTCGAACAACTGCGCCCCCAGCCAGGTTTCCAGGGAGCGGATCTGGTGGGAAATCGCTGTCGGGGTGACCGCCAGCTCTTCGGCCGCCGCCTTGAAACTGAGCAGGCGTGCAGCCGCCTCGAAGGCTCGCAAGGCATTGAGGGGCAGGGTGGCAAACATTGGAAATCTCCGTATGGATGAAAACAACTCATCCGGATGAACTAACGCTCATTTGCGATCGAGGGCGACCGGGCTCCAACCTTAAAGCCACAGGCCGTTCCGATTGTAGTCGCATTAGAAGGAGTTACAGATGAGCAGCATTCTTGTCGTACAGGGTAGCCCACGCGGTGAGCGTTCCCATTCCCGACGTCTGACGGAGGCATTCATAGCGGCGTGGCAGGCCGCCAATCCACTTTGCCAACCGACTCGCCGCGAGGTGGGCCGCACCGTCATCCCTGCGGTCAACGAAGCCTTTATTGCGGCGGCGTTTTACTCCGAGCCCCAGGCGCGGCCATTGACCATGCAGGCCGACCTGGCGCTGAGCGATGCGCTGGTTGCCGAACTGCAAGCCCACGATCGCTTGGTAATCTCGGCACCCATGCACAATTTTGGCGTGCCCAGCGGCGTGAAAGCCTGGGTCGACCAGATCGTACGCATCGGCGTGACGTTCAACCACAGCCTCGACAACGGTGTTTCCCAGTACGAGCCGCTGGTGTCGGGCAAAAAGGCGCTGATCGTGACCAGCCGTGGGGACTTCGGTTTTGGCCCCGGTGGCCAATTGGAGGCCATGAACCACGCCGACACCTGGCTGCGGGCGGTGCTGGGCTTCATCGGTATCAACGACGTGACGGTGGTGGCGGCCGAAGGCGAAGAGTCCGCCGAGCACAGCTTCGCGCGTTCCTATGCCGAGGCCGAGCAACGCTTGCTAGCGCTCGCCCGAACCTTTTGAGGACCTGGGGCTTGCCGCGATCGGGCTGAAGTGCCTCGGGTGTCATAGACTGGTCATCATCGGTACTGATGCTGACCACCTCTTGATCGCAAGGATGTCGCCATGTCGCAACGCTGTGCCACTCGCTACCCCTTGGTGCTGGTCCCGGGCATGCTCGGTTTCATTCGCCTGGTGTTGTATCCGTACTGGTATGGCATCGCAGAGGCATTGCGCCGGGGCGGGGCCGTGGTGATTCCTGTGAAGGTCTCGCCCTTGCATTCATCCGAGGTTCGCGGCGAGCAGCTGTTGGCCCGGATTGAGGAAGTGCTGCGGCAAACCGGCGCGCAAAAGGTCAACCTGATCGGCCACAGCCAGGGCGCCCTCACTGCCCGCTACGCCGCGGCCAAACGCCCGGACCTGGTGGCGTCGGTCTCTTCGGTGGCCGGCACCAACCACGGTTCCGAGCTAGCCGATTATCTGCAAACCCATTACCCGGCCGACAGCGCCAAGGGCCGGGTGCTCAGTGCCTTGCTGCGGCTGATCAACGCGATCATGAGCCTGCTGGACACCGGTTATCACGGGCCACGGCTGCCAGCCGACCTGAAGGCATCCCATGCTTCGCTCACCACTGCCGGGGTGGCGCTGTTCAACGAACGTTATCCACAGGGGCTGCCCCAAACCTGGGGCGGACACGGGCCGGAAGAGGTCAATGGCGTGCGTTACTACTCCTGGTCGGGGACGTTGCAGCCGGGCAAGACCGACAAGGGTCGCAACCTCTTCGATGGCACCAATCGAAGCTGCCGGTTGTTCGCCCGCACCTTCGTGCGCGAAGCCGGGCAGAGCGACGGCATGGTCGGGCGCTACAGTTCGCACCTGGGCACGGTGATCCGGGATGACTACCCGCTGGACCATTTCGACATCGTCAATCAGTCGCTGGGGCTGGTGGGCAGGGGGGCGGAGCCGATCCGGTTGTTTGTCGAGCATGCCGAGCGGTTGAAGGCGGCAGGCTTGTAGGACGCAGGGCGTCGCGCGTTATCGTTCGTTGCCGACATGCTCCAGACACTGGTAGTTCATGCTCGGGAAATCGAACAGATGAAGGTGTAACAGGCTTTGTCTACACTGCACCCCATCGCCACACCCTCGTGCGGCAACCAGGAGAAACACCATGAAGATGCTCCGTGTCCCTTTGTTGATGATGGGTTTGCTGCTGTGTTCCCAGGGGTTCGCCGCCACGGCCCAACAAACCAAGATGACCACCTGCAACGCCGACGCCACCACCAAGGCCCTCAAGGGTGACGAACGCAAGGCCTTCATGAGCAACTGCCTCAAGGCGACCCCACAGGACCGCATGAAAAGCTGCAATGCCACTGCCACCGAGCAGGCGTTGAAGGGTGACGCTCGCAAGGCGTTCATGAGTGAGTGCCTGAAGAAAAAATAAGCGCCGGATCTTCTGAGCCCTGGGCCAAATCGGCCGATACAATCCCTAGTGCTGCCAGCGGATCGCTGGCAGACTGCCGATCCTTTCATGCCGTTTTGTCCTGGGGCTGTATGCCAACGTTTTCTCAGCGTCATGTGTTGTTGGTGATCAGTTGGGTGATCATTTTTGGTGGGCTGTTGCTGGTGTTGCCGCTGCGCCTGTTGCCGAGCCTGTTGGCCGGGTTGCTGGTGTTCGAGCTGGTCAACATGCTCACTCCGCAGTTGCAACGATTGATCGAAGGCCGGCGTGCCCGCTGGTTGGCGGTGGCATTGCTCGGCACGTTGGTGGTCAGTGTGCTGACCCTGATCTTTGCCGGCGCCTTCAGTTTCCTGCTGCACGAAGCGGAAAATCCCGGGGCCTCCCTGGACAAGTTCATGACCGTGGTCGATCGCGCCCGTGGGCAACTGCCGCCGTTCATCGATGCCTACCTGCCGGCCAGCGCCGCCGAGTTCCGGGTGGCGATCGGTGATTGGGTGAGCAAGCACTTGAGCGACCTGCAGCTGGTGGGCAAGGACGCGGCTCACATGTTCGTGACGCTGTTGATCGGCATGGTGCTCGGCGCCATCGTCGCCCTGCAGCGCATCCCCGACCTGACCAAGCGCAAGCCCCTGGCCGCTGCGCTGTTCGATCGCCTGAACCTGCTGGTCAAGGCCTTTCGCAACATCGTCTTCGCCCAGATCAAGATTTCCCTGCTCAATACGTTCTTCACCGGGATTTTCCTGGCGGTGGTGCTGCCGCTGTTCGGCATCCAGCTACCCCTGACCAAGACCCTGATCGTGATGACGTTCCTGCTGGGGCTGTTGCCGGTGATCGGCAACCTGATGTCCAACACCCTGATCACTGTGGTCGCCCTGTCATTGTCGATCTGGGTGGCGGTGGCCGCGCTGGGTTACCTGATCGTGATCCACAAGCTCGAATACTTCCTCAACGCCCGTATCGTCGGCGGACAGATCAGCGCCAAGTCGTGGGAATTGCTCATGGCGATGCTGGTGTTCGAAGCCGCGTTCGGCCTGCCGGGGGTGGTGGCGGGGCCTATCTACTATGCGTATCTCAAGAGTGAGTTGAAGCAGGTAGGGATGGTTTGATCCGACCGTTGTATCGATTGATCTACCGCTTTCGCGAGCAGGCTCGCTCCCACAGTTCGATCGCATTCGGTCAAACTGTGGGAGCGAGCCTGCTCGCGAAGGGTGCGCCTCGGTCCTGAATCAGGCCTGACTCCCATACCGCTTCATCGCCTCGATCGCCAATCCACTGCCGATACTGCCAAAGATATTGCCTTCCACATGCCGCGCCTGGGGAAGCATCGCCGAGACGCTGTTGCGCAGCGCCGGGATGCCGCTGGAGCCGCCGGTGAAGAACACGGTGTCAACCTGGTCCACACCGATACCGGCATCGTTGAGCAGTTGCGTGACGCTGCCGCGCACCCGCTCCAGCAAGCTGTCGATGGCCGACTCGAACAGGGCGCGGCTCAAGTCCACGCTCAGGCCCGGCTCGATCCGGTCCAGGGCCACGTGGCGCTGGTCGGCGTGGGTCAGCTGGATCTTGGTTTCTTCCACTTCCATCGCCAGCCAATGCCCGGCGCGCTGTTCGATCAGCTTGAACAGCCGGTCGATGCCGCCGGTGTCTTCGATGTCGTAGCGCATGCTGCCCAGGGCGAGGGTGGATTTCTGCGAATACACCGCGTTGATGGTGTGCCAGGTCGCCAGGTTCATGTGATGGCTTGTGGGCATGTAGGCGCCGCTTTTCATGCGGCTGCCGTAGCCGAACAGCGGCATCAGGCCTTGCAGGCTGAGTTGCTTGTCGAAGTCGGTGCCGCCGATGTGCACGCCGCCGGTCGCCAGGATGTCGGCGTGACGGTTATCGTGGGTACGACGCTCGGGCGACAGGCGCACCAGGGAGAAGTCCGACGTACCCCCGCCGATGTCGACGATCAGCACCAGCTCTTCTTTCTCGATGGTCGATTCATAGTCGAAAGCCGCCGCGATGGGCTCGTACTGGAACGACACTTCCTTGAAGCCAATGGCGCGGGCGACGTCTACCAGGGTGTTCTCGGCTTCCTGGTCGGCCATTTCGTCGTCATCGACAAAAAACACCGGGCGGCCCAGCACCACTTCTTCGAATTCTCGACCGGCGGTGGCTTCGGCGCGTTTCTTCAATTGGCCGATGAACAACCCCAGCAGATCCTTGAACGGCATCGCCGTGCCCAACACGCTCGTGTCGTGCTTGATCAGCTTGGAGCCCAGCAGGCTCTTGAGCGAACGCATCAGCCGGCCTTCGTAGCCTTCCAGGTATTCGTGCAGCGCCAGGCGACCGTACACCGGGCGGCGCTCTTCCTGATTGAAAAAGACCACCGAGGGCAAGGTGATCTTGTCGTCCTCCAGCGCGATCAACGTTTCCATGCCGGGGCGCAGCCAGCCGACAGTGGAGTTGGACGTGCCGAAGTCGATGCCGCAGGCACGGGCCGGGGATGCGTTTTTCATGTCTTTCAGATTCCGGTCGAAAAAACGGCCGCGCAGTGTATGCCAGTGCGGCGCGGATTCGAAGGCCGGTTATCCGCTAATTCGCAAACACGGCCTTGAAAGACGACGTCACACCCCCAAACTTGCTGGCATGAGCCTGGCAGCCATCGGGCGGACACAAGAACCGCCACCCGCTGCCGATAAACTTCTGATGCGCCGCCCGGTCCCAATCTTGAGGCTGGTCAACCCGCTGTCCGGTCATCCGGGCATGCCGTGCGTGGCGGTGCGACATCGATAACGGATGGTGATGCTTAAGATGGACTTCAAAGACTATTACAAGATCCTGGGTGTCGAGCCGACGGCCGACGATGCCACGATCAAGGCTGCCTATCGAAAGTTGGCGCGCAAGTACCACCCGGACGTGAGCAAAGAGAAGGACGCCGAAACCAAGTTCAAGGACGTCTCCGAAGCCTATGAGGCGTTGAAAAGCGCCGACAAGCGTGCCGAGTACGACGACCTGCGCCGTTATGGTCAGCACGGACAGCCATTCCAGGGACCGCCGGGTTGGCAGAGCCGTGGCGGTTTTGGTGGCCAGGATACGGGTGACTTCTCGGACTTCTTCAGTTCGATCTTTGGCAATCGCGGGCCGGGTTTCGGTGGCCGTCAATCGGGTCGCAGCGCCGGCCGTCGGGGGCAAGACGTGGAAATGGAATTACCGATCTTCCTGGAAGAAACCCTGTCGAACGAGTCGAAGAAGGTCAGTTTCCAGGTGCCGCAATACAACGCGGCGGGCCAGCACGTGAGCAATACCAGCAAGAGCCTGAACGTGAAAATCCCGCTGGGCGTGACCGATGGCGAGCGCATCCGCCTCAAGGGCCAGGGCGCGCCCGGCATCGGCGGTGGCGCCAATGGCGACTTGTACCTGACCATTCGTTTCGCCCCGCACCCCAAGTTCGACGTCGAAGGCCAGGACCTGATCATCACCTTGCCCCTGGCGCCGTGGGAATTGGCCCTGGGGACCGAGGTGGCGGTGCCGACCCTCACCGGCAAGATCAACCTCAAGGTGCCGGCAGGCAGCCAGAACGGCCAGCGCATGCGCGCCAAGGGCCACGGCCTGCGCAACAAGGCCGGCGAGCGCGGCTACCTGTTCGTACAGCTCAAGGCCGTGATGCCCAAGGCCAGCGATGAATCGGTCAAGGCGTTGTGGGCCGAGTTGGCGAAGAAAGCTGCGTTCGATCCTCGGGAGCACTTCTGACCGGTAACCACAGGCCTGGCAACGCACTCCGTGGCGAGGGAGCTTGCTCCCGCTGGGCTGCGAAGCAGCCCCAAAACCATTCGACACGGTGCGCCAGGAAAAACCGGTAGGCAGGTTTTACGACTGCTGCGCAGCCGAGCGGGAGCAAGCTCCCTCGCCACAAAACCGGGTTTTCACAATCCTGGCTAGACTCGACAGTTGAAGCATTGGGAGAAGCAGACCATGAACGACCCGATCATCGAACTGAACCTGATGGAATTCTGTGAAGCCGCTGCGTTGGCGGATGTCCACGTGATTGAAATCGTCGAGCACGGCATCCTCGAGCCCCACGGCGCGGCCCCGACCGATTGGCGTTTCACCGATTACGAACTGGTCCTGGCCCGCCGGGCCGCCAAGCTGCGCCGTGAGTTGGAACTGGAATGGGAAGGTGTCGCGCTGGCGCTGGATCTGTTGGAGGAGGTCCAGCAGTTGCGATCCGAGAACCGTCGGCTGCGCCAGCAACTGGGCCGTTGGGTGGAGTAGGAACGCGCGGGGTCCCTGGCGGAAAAAAACGATAAATAGTTACCGCACTCGTCAGTGACGCGCTGGGTAGGCTCGGGTTTTCCACCATCAAGGATGATCCGAATGCCATTACCTATTTCTGCCGTTAGCGACCCCGGCATGACGCCGCTGCCTGAAAATCGCGGCGTCCATGTCGACCTGCTCAGGCAGCGCGTTCCCGATTGGTACATCGGGGCCGTCATGCGGCGCCAGCAGGCGTTGAGCGACCACGACCTGAAACTCCCGGCCTGGTACCCCAAGACCTCCCACGAAACCCGGACCCGCCTCAAGGACCAGCATGCGCGCTACCGCGCCAGCCTGAACCTGATCGACAACAGCTTGGGCCGCATCGAGGATATCCGCGCCTTTGCCAAGCCGTTGCTGACCCAGGCCATCCAGCAGGAATTCAAGCGAACCCTGGATGTGGAGAAGGTTTATTACGCCCGCCAGTACGCCAGCAAGACACGCAAGGACCTGGGCAGCACGCTGCTTCACCGCCTGACGGGCGAGGCCTGGGATACCTACGAGTACCGAGGTGCTTCGCTGCTGGAAACGGCACTGGCGAACTTCGAACCCGACGAAGAGCAAAAGCTCGATTGCGATGGCTGCCATGTCATCACCACCACGGCGCTGACCGTCAGCGGTACGCCTGCGCCTACGCTGGAGGCCGTTCGGGCGGGGGCGTTGCCAATCGCTCCGCACGCCTTTGCCAGACTATGCCGCAAGCTGGACCTGGGGCGCCGCTACCAGCAGCACATTCGCGCCATCGCTCGACCCGCTGACGAAGACGCCCGCCGCCGTCTGGACCAGCAAATGCGCGACCACCACCGTCAGTCGTTGGCGCTGAGTGTCGAAGTCGCCTGGGCCAAGGCCGACATCAGCCGTGACACGTACCTGATGCTGCGGCAAGTGGTCGGCGATCAGGACGGCGCCATGCTCGACGGGCGACCGGTGACGTTCACTTCGCTGAAAATCTTCGACACCGAACTGGTCGGCCCGGTACTGATGGGGCCCGACCGGGAAAATACCCGGCGCCTGGAGCGTGTGGTGGCGTATCTACCGGGCGATCCCGAGCATCCTCTCAAGGAGTATCCGTCCAGCACCGAATTCATGGTGGAACTGCGTCGGCGCCTCCATGGCATCGCCTACCGACAGTTTTTCAGCCGTTTCGTACCGCTGAGTCAGCAAGGGCATTTTTTCAAGCAGTTCGACCAGTTGTACCAACCCTCTCCCGAGGCCGATACCCAATCGGACTATCCGCTCAAGCCCTCGTTGAAAAATTTGCGCATGGCCGCATCGCCCATCACCGGCTCGCTGTGGGAAGCCTTGCGCCGCGAGCAACTGCAGAAAATCGAGATGGACGCGCGAACGGTGGCGGTGCCCACCGCCGATGAAGACAAAGCCGCCCGCCTGGCGCGCCTGGAGAGTTGGACGAACACGGTGATCGACGTGCTTAACCAATTGGCATTCGTGGTGCCTGCGTTGGGGCCACTGATGCTGACCGTGGCGGCCGTGCAGATGTTCGAAGAAGCGTTCGAAGGTATCGAGGCGTTCGAGCAAGGGGAAACCCAGGAGATGTGGGCGCACTTTTCCAGCGTGGCGCTCAATATCGCGTTTATCGTCGCAGGCGCCAAAGTGTTGCCGAAGATCCAGGCATCGGCCAGGGTGGATCGGTTGGAAGCGGTTGAACGGGCCAGCGGGGAGTCGCGACTCTGGAACCCTGATCTCACGCCGTACCGCAGTCCTTTGCGCCCACTCGCCGGCGCCGTCCCGGACAGTCTAGGGCTGTACGAGGTCAGTGGCCGCAAGGTCCTGCCATTGGACGGGCACCACTACGAAGTACAACAGGACCCGATTACCCACCGCTATCGCATCCGTCATCCTTCCCGGCCGGATGCCTACCAGCCCAAGCTGACGCACAACGGCAGCGGCGCCTGGAACCATGAACTCGAAAGACCACAGGGTTGGAAAGGCACAACCCTGATGCGCAGGCTGGGCCATCGGGTCGAGGATTTCAGCGACAGCGAACTGGAGCAGATCCGCATCGCCAGTGGCACCAGCGAGGACGTGTTGCGACGCATGCATGTGGAAGGCGAGCCGATGCCCGCATTGCTGGCCGATACGGTCAAGCGCTTTGACTTGGCGCGACAAGTCGACAATTTTATCGGGCAACTGCAAAGCGACGATTCGCTGCGACAGGACGAAGCCGATCCAGTGACGCAGTTGCACTTGCTTGCCGGTTATGGCCCCTGGCCAAGCGGGCTGAGATTGAAGGTGGTGGACGGGGCGGGCAAGACGCTCTGGCGGTATGTTCGTCCATCCCAGGGCTCGGCTCCGGTGAGTGATGTGATCATTCCCGAGGCAAAGGTGCGTACCTCTTCGGTGCTGAAGAATCTGATCGAGGCGGTGGACGCGACCGGGAAGGATCTGCTGGCCGACACCCGTCCGGCGATAGCGAAAACGAACATGGATGCTCGGATTCGCCAGCTCAGGAACAACCTCGCGGAAGTGGCGCGGCGTGAAAAAGTCCAGCTGCTCAATGATTACTACGCCAGGAGCCAAGAGCCAGTCGACCCTCGGGTGGCGTTGATCAAATCCCGCTTCCCATCGGTGCCGGCCGCGGCCATCGAGCAGATGATCACCGATGCCAACCGTGGGGAGCTTCAGCAGATGGCCGCGTGGAATGACGCCGATCCCACCCAGACCAAGCCGATTCCGCTGCGCATCGCCGAGGAACTGCGTCATTGTCAGCGAACGGTGCGTTTGAACCGGGCCTATGAAGGCCTGTACCAGCCTGCGTTGGCGACCGCGGACACGCCCCGATTGGCGCTGGCAACGCTCAAGACCCTGCCCGGCTGGAGCGACACGGTGCGTATCGAACTGCGAGACGATCATGCCTCCGGCGCCTTGGTCGACAGCATCGGGCCGCTGGAGGCGGCGCAGACCAAGATCGTGGTCAGGGACGGTGCTCGCTACCAGGCCCTTGATGACCGGGGCAATGAATTGAGCCATTGGGGCAGCGTCTTCGACGCGTTGCAACACGCCCTGCCGGACGCCGAGCGCCAGGCCATGGGGCGCCCTTCGATCCACCAGGGCGGCCTGCTGGAAAAGGCCCTCGGGAAAGCGCCAGTGCCGCGCAATTCGTTGGCGCGAATCTTGAACTTGCCCGCCATCAAGCCATCGTTCCGCTCACCGATGCGCCTGGCGTCGGGCGCGGTGGGATACCCGCTGAGCGGGCTGCGAGCCTTGTTGGGGCTGGGGCGTTCGGTGGAAAGTCGCGTTCTGGAGTTGTACCCCAACCATACGAACGAACAGGTCCGGGCGTTGCTGGCTTCATTGGGCGACGGCGCCGTGGCGGAGCTCAAGCGACGCAAGATCGAGCTGGACATGCTGGATCGGGACCTCGACCGTTGGGCTAATACGACCAGTTGGATTTATTCGGGCGACCGCATGGAGCAGGTGCCACCCGTGCGCAAGCGCGGGGTGGCCGATCAGATCAAGCGTTGCTGGAGGCGCCAGACCGCCGTGGTGACAGCCGCGGATGGCCGCGCGGCGGGCTATCAGCTCGATCTGGGCCGGCTGACAGTCGGTTACCTGCCGGAGCTGTCGGCGGATTTCAGCCACGTGGCCTCGCTGAAAATGGCAGGCATGGACCTGTCACAACAGGCCTGCGAAGGTTTTCTCTCCGGTTTTTCCTCTCTTCGCTGGCTGGACATGACTGACAACCGCCTGGCCCAAATTCCCGCGGCCTTGGGGGCAATGGATGGCCTGACCAAGCTGCTGCTCAAGGACAACACCATTACTCTGACCCCTCGTTGTGTTGAAGTCCTGCAGGGTCTTACCCGACTGAAGGTCCTCAATCTGGAAAACAACCCCGTGGGGCAGCTGCCGGATTTCAGTCGAATGTCCGATTTGCGCGGCCTGGGCCTCAAGGGCACCGGAATCGACACCTGGCCCGCCGGCCTGCACGGCTTGCCGCTGGAGTTCGTCGATTTGCGCGACAACCAGTTGACCGACGTTCCGGAGGCGCTGCTCAACCCGGCGGCGGCTGACGTCCTTGCCACGGCCCGCGTCAACGGCGTGACTTTCCTCCAAGGCAATCCATTGAACGCAGCGACCCAGCAGCGCCTGCATGATTACTGGGCGGACCTGTGGCGTGAGCATCCCGAGTGGATAACGTTGCGTCAACACGGGGCGTTTGGTCATGTCGCGGTGGGAACGGCGGCCAATGTGCAGCAGTGGGTGCAGAATTTGCCCGACAGCCAATTACCCAACAAACGCGCGTTGTGGCAAAGCCTGGCGAGTGAACCGCAATCGGGTGAGTTCTTCGAGCTGTTGAATCGCCTGGCCACCTCCTATCAAGGCGAAGAAAGCTACTCGGACCTGCAGTTGCGTGTCTGGCAAATGCTGGAAGCGGCCGAGGCTTCCACCGACCTGCGTCGTGAGTTGTTCGAACTGGCGGGGGCTCCGGCGTGTGAGGACCGCGCAGCGTTATCGTTCAGCTACCTGGAAATCAGATTGATGATTCACGACGCCAAGGCCACGGCCAATGGCGAGGCTGAGGCCGGGACGTTGATCAAATTGGCCAAGGGATTGTTTCGCATCGATGAAGTGGAGCGCATCGCTCTGGAGGACATTCAGCGACGGCGTGACGCCATCACGGCCCGCCGGGACCTGTCGGCCGAGCAGAAGGCCCGGCACCTGGCAGAGATAGAGGAAGTCGAAGTGCGCCTCGCCTACCGGGTGGGGCTGAGGGATCGGCTGGCGTTACCGGGGCAGCCGAAAGGCGGGCGTTTTGTCCACCTGGGCAACGTCACCCAGGACATGCTGGATGCAGCCGCTACCCAGGTCCTGGCCCTGGACGATTCACCTCGGCAGGTGCAATCGCTGCTGGAGCGTGAATTCTGGATCGACTTTTTGAAACAGCAGCATGAAGCCGCGTTCCAGGCGCTGACCGACACCCTTATCACCGACCAGCTTGCATTGGATGAGGCCAAGGCAGCCGGAACCCTGGAGGAGGCTGACTATGGGACCAAGTCCGAGGCACTGGGCCTGCAGCACAGCGTCAAGGAAGCGGAGCTGATCCAGTCATTGACCGAGGAAGAGCTGGACGCGCAGGTGCAAAGTACTGATCTGTAACGCGGATTCTTGGGTCCGGAGCGGGGGTGAGGCCGCGGTGGGTTGTTTGTCATGTCCTGTGATGGAAGCGATAAATAGTTACCGCATTCACGGAGCGAGCAATGGATAGGCTCGGGTTTTCCAACCTCAAGGATGACCCGATATGCCAGAGCCTACCGTTGCAAAAAGCGCCACGACTTCACCCGCTTCGAAACACGGCGAGCACGACGATCTGCTCAGAAGTCGCATTTCCTCCTGCTACATGAAAGCCACCGCGCAGCGCCAGAAGGCGCTGAGCGATCATGACCTGGAGCTTCCAGACTGGTACGTGAAGACGACCCACCAGACCAGGGCCAACCTAAAAAGCATTCACGAGCGCTACTGCGCAATTTTCAACCAGGTCGACTACGCGCTGGGCAAGGTCCAGGACATACGGACCTTCGCCGAACCCTTGCTCAGCCAGGCCATCCAGACAACCTTCAGGCGTACGCTCAATGTCCGGGAGGTTTATTTTGCCCGCAAGTTCGCGGTCAAGACGCGTACCGACATGGGTATCAACTTGCTCCATCGACTGACGGGCGAGGGCTACGACACTTACCAATACCGGGGCGGTTCGTTATTGGACGTCGCGCTGGCCAATTTCGAACCCGATGAAGAGCACAAGCTCGACTGCGATGATTGCCACCTCATTACCACCACGCCGGTGTCCGCCGATGGCACCTTGAGTCATACCCTGGAATCCGTGCGCGCGGGAGCATTGCCCATAGCCCCCGAGGCGTTCATCAAGCTATGCCGCAAGCTCGACCTGGGACGCAAGTATCGGGAACACCTCACGACGATCCTGGAACCGAACGACCGCCAGGCCCGCGAACGGTTGGATGAACAGTTGCGCGAGCATCACAAGCAACTCCTCACGATCAGTACCGAGATCGCCCACGCCAAGGCGGACATCCGGCAGGACACCTACCGAATGTTGCAGCGGGTAGTGGGTGGGCAGCCCTCGGCCGAGCTGGACGGCCGCGCGGTGACCTTCGCGACGTTGACGGTCCTTGACGTCGAGCTTGTCGGGCCTTTGCTGATCGGACCGGAGCGCGACCGCAGTACCCGGTTGGAGCGGGTCGTGGCGTATATCCCGGACGACCCCGAGCACCCGGTGAAGGAATACGCCTCCAGCTACGAATTCATGGTCGAACTGCGTCGCCGCCTCCACAACCTCGACTACCGGCGCTTCTTCAGCCGCTTCGTGCCGCTGCATGAGCAAGGGCATTTCTTCGAGCGTTTCAACCGTCTCTTCAAACCCTCTTCGCAAACCGATGCCAAAGGCGACTTCCCCCTCAAGTCGAACCTGCCCAGGCTGCCGATGAGCGCGTCCGACCTCAAGGGTTTCTTGTGGGAGACGCTACGGGTAAATCAGGTCCGCAAGATTTACCAAGACGCACGGGTCGCGGCAGTTCCTACAGGGGATGAAGACAAGAAGGCGCGTCAGGCGCGCCTGGAAAGTTGGGAAAGCACGGTCATCGATGTGCTCAACATGGCGGCGTTCGTTGTTCCCGGGCTCGGTCAGGTGATGATGGCGGTGTGGGCGTTGCAGATGCTGTACGAGGCGTTCGAAGGCATCGAGGCGTTCGAGCAGGGCGAAACCAAGGAAATATGGGCGCACGTTTCCAGCCTGGCGCTTAACGCCGCGTTCATGGTGGCAGGCGCCAAAGTGCTCCCGCGCATCATGCCATCGGCTACGGTGGATCAACTGGCGCCCGTCACTTCGCCGACTGGCGAAAGACGGCTCTGGCGACCCGACCTGGCGCCTTACCGGAGCGATCTGGAGCCGCCCGCGAATTCGCAACCCGATGCCCTGGGCTTGTACCGCGTCAACGGTCGCGACGTCTTGCCATTGGACGACAGTCACTACGAAGTCCAGCAAGACCCGGCCACCCAACGTTATCGCATTCGCCATCCTTCCCGACCGGATGCCTATCAGCCCGAGCTGACAAACAACGGCAGCGGTGCCTGGAACCATGAGCTGGAACAGCCGCGAAGCTGGGACGGTGCGACCCTGATGCGCCGGCTCGGCCACCGCGTCAAGGATTTCAGCGATGCCGAGCTCGAGCACATTCGTACCGCCAGTGGCACCAGCGAGGACGTGCTGCGGCGCATGCACGCCGAGGGCGAGCCGGTGCCGGTGTTGCTGGACGACACGATCAGGCGCTTCGACATCGCTCGCAAGGTCGATGCTTTCCTGCTGCACATGCAAAGCGAAGATCCGCTGATCTATGAGAAAGCCGATTCGATGACGCAGCTGCACTTGCTCACGGGTTACGGCCCATGGCCAGAAAACTTGAAGCTGAAGGTGATCGACAGCGCGGGCAAGTCTCTGTGGGAATACGCTCACCCAACGGATGGAACGTCCATGATCCGTGAAGTCATCGTCAGCGATACGGAAGTGGATTCATCTTCATTCCCCAGGAACCTGATCGAGGCCGTGGATGCGACGGGCAATGATCTGTTGGCCGGCACGCGGCCGGCCATCGCGAAAACCGACATGAACGCCCGGATCCAACAGTTTCGCAAGAATCTCCTTGAAGTGGCGGTGCGTGAGAAAAACCAACTGATCCATGATCACTACGCCAAGGGCGATGTGTCGAAAGACCCGCGGGTCAAGCTGATCAAATCCCGTTTTCCTTCGGTTCCGGCGGCCGCCATCGAGCAGATAATGGCCCACGCCAGTCCCGGCGAAACCCGGCAAATGGCCGGATGGGATTACACCGATGCGACCCAGACCAAACCCATCCCGCTGCGCATCGCCGAAGAGCTGCGTCACTTCCAGCGGGCGATCCGCTTGAACCGGGCCTACGAAGGGTTATACCAAGAGAGCCTGGCCACGGCGGATACACCCCGCCTGGCGCTGGCGACCCTCAAGACCCTGGCGGGTTGGAGCGATACGGTACGCATCGAACTGAGGGAGGATTTCACCTCGGGCAGATTGATTGACAGTGTCGGGCCGTCGGATTCGACGCAGGTCAAGATCGTGGTCAAGCGTGACGATCTCTATCAAGCCCATGACGACAGCGGCAACGACCTGAGCAGCGAGGGCAGCCTCTATGCGGCCTTGCAGCACGCGCTGCCGGATGCCGAACGCCAGGCCATGGGCCGCCCCTCGATTCATCATGGCGCGTTGCTGAAGACGGCTATCGGCGCGGCGCCGGTGAGGCGGGGCTCATTGGCAAAGGTCTTGAAGATGCCGGCAGCCAAACCGTTGCTCGTGTCGCCAATGCGCCTGGCCTCGGGCAGATACGGCTATCCATTAGGCGGGCCGCTGGAATGGCTGCGCCTGGGCCGTTCGCCTGAAAGACGGGTGCGAGAGTTGTTTCCCGATTATTCGTCCCAGGAAGCCCGGGTCTTCGTGCGGGAACTGGGCGACAGAGCGGCCGCGGAGATCGGTCGCCTTGAAACCGAGTACCGTACGTTGCGCGATGAGCTGGACCGTTGGGTCGCTTCCACCGAGGCGGATGAAGGGAACGACGATTTATCGGCGTCATGGCGACGAGTCAAGCAAATCACCGCCGATCGTATCCGTAAATGCTGGAGACGCCAGTCCCGGGCCATCATCGTGGTCGACGGCCGGCGTGTCGGGTATGAGCTTGATTTGAGCTGGATGCATCTGAGGTCGTTGCCGCAACTGTCGGCTGATTTCAGTCACGTGACCTTCCTGAAACTTTATAACATGGGTTTGTCGCAACAAACCTGCAACGGTTTCCTCACGCGTTTTCCTGCCCTTCGTTGGCTGGACATGAGCCATAACAACCTGACCGAAGTGCCGGAGGCGTTGGCGGCAATGCCCCGTCTGAGCAACCTCACGCTGGCATCGAACCAGATCGGCCTGACGCCGCGAGGTGTTGAGATCCTGGCCGGCCTGCCCGCCATGGAATTCCTTACCCTCAGCGACAATCCACTGGGTCGTTTGCCGGACTTCAGCACCATGCCGGCCCTGACGGAGCTGTCGCTTCGAAATACCAGGATCGACACCTGGCCCACGGGCCTGCTGGAACAGCCGCTGGAGGAACTGGACTTGCGCGCCAACCAACTGACCGAAGTGCCGGCACACGTGATCGATCCGCCCGCCGACCAGGCCCACGCCACGGCCCGGCTCAATGGCGTGACCTTTATCCAGGGCAATCCGATGAGCGAGGCGACTGGGCAGCGCTTGCGGGAATATTGGGCGAATCTTCAGCAGGCCCATCCCGAATGGGTCGCGCCGCGCAGGCCAGGAACACTCCAGCTGGCGGCCAACGCTGTGGTGGGCATGCGGCCAGACGTGCGGCCATGGCTGCGTGATCTGCCGTCCGAACAACGGGAGGATAAAAAGGCCCTGTGGCAGAGCCTGCAGGCAGATCCGTTATCCGGGGAGTTCTTCCAGTTGCTGAGTCGGTTGATCGGGTCCTATCAGGACGTGGCTGACTATTCGGACCTGCAGGCCCGCGTCTGGCAGATGCTGGAGGCTGCCAGGGATTCCACTGAATTGCGTCGTGAGCTGTTCGAACTGGCCGGCGAGCCGGCCTGTGAAGATCGGGCTTCGTTGTCATTCAGCAACCTGGAAATAAAGATGATGATCCACAACGCCAAGGCCCTGTCGGTGGAAGGGGATGAGGCTGCCACGCTGATTCGCTTGGCCAAGGGATTATTCCGGCTGGATGAAGTGGAGCGGATTGCCCTGCGGGACATCCAGGGGCGCCGTGATGCAATCAACGGCCGTGAGGGGCTCACAGCCGCGCAAAAGACCGAGCTGATCAGGCTGATCGAAGAAGTCGAGGTCCGCTTGGCCTATCGTACGGGGCTCAGGGATCGGCTGGAGCTGCCGGGGCAACCGGGAGGGGGACGCTTCACCAACCTGGGGAACGTTTCCAGCGCCATGCTCGATGCCGCTGCCGCCGAGGTCCTGGCCCTGGACGGCTCGCCCCAAGAGATGCAGTCACTGGTGGGCCGTGATTTCTGGATCGACTACTTGAAGCAGCAGCATGCGGCAGATTTCCAGGCGTTGACCTACGCCCTCACTGAGGACCTGCTGGCGCTGGATGAGCAGAAAGCGGACGGAACCCTGGAGGAGGCTGACTATGCCAACCAATCCGAGGCGCTGGGCCTGCAACACAGGGTCAAGGAAGCGGAATTGATCCAGTCGTTGACCCAGCAGGCGTTGGATGCGCCTCAGGACAGTACAGACCTGTAAGGCGAACCGGCGGCGAGGGCACTTGCCTTCTCGCCGCCGGCTCTGTTCAGAACAGGAAATAGCGCTGCGCCATCGGCAACACGTCGGCCGGTTCACACCACAGCAGCACGCCGTCGGCCTTGACCTGATAGGTCTGCGGGTCGACGTCGATACTCGGCAGGTAGTCGTTGTGGATCAGGTCGGTTTTCTGCACGTTGCGGCAGCCTTTGACCACGGCGATTCTTTTCTTGAGCCCAAGCTGTTCCGGCAGCCCGGCCTCGGCGGCGGCCTGGCTGATGAAGGTCAGGCTGGTGGCGTGTCGCGAGCCGCCGTAGCTGGCGAACATCGGCCGGTAATGCACCGGCTGCGGCGTCGGGATCGAGGCGTTGGCGTCCCCCATCAGGCTGGCGGCAATCGCTCCGCCCTTGAGAATCAGCGTCGGCTTGACGCCGAAGAATGCCGGGCGCCACAGCACCAGGTCGGCCCATTTGCCCACTTCGATGGAACCCACTTCGTGGCTGATGCCGTGGGTGATCGCCGGGTTGATGGTGTACTTGGCGATGTAGCGCTTGATGCGGAAGTTGTCGTTGCCTTCGCCGTCGCCGGGCAGGGCGCCGCGTTGCTTTTTCATCTTGTCGGCGGTCTGCCAGGTGCGCGTGATCACTTCGCCAACGCGGCCCATGGCCTGGCTGTCGGAGCTGATCATGGAGAAGGCGCCGAGGTCGTGGAGGATGTCTTCGGCGGCGATGGTCTCGCGACGGATGCGGCTTTCGGCGAACGCCACGTCCTCGGCAATGCTCGGGTCCAGGTGGTGGCAGACCATCAGCATGTCCAAGTGTTCGTCGATGGTGTTGCGGGTGAACGGCCGGGTCGGGTTGGTGGAGCTGGGCAGCACGTTGGGGAAACCGCAGGCCTTGATGATGTCCGGCGCATGGCCGCCACCGGCGCCTTCGGTGTGGTAGGTGTGGATGGTGCGGCCCTTGAACGCGGCCAGGGTGGTCTCGACGAAACCGGACTCGTTGAGGGTGTCGGTGTGGATCGCGACCTGCACGTCGTACTGGTCGGCCACGCTGAGGCAGTTGTCGATGGCCGCCGGGGTGGTGCCCCAGTCTTCGTGCAGCTTCAGGCCGATGGCGCCGGCCTTGACCTGTTCGACCAGCGGTTCCGGCAGACTGGCGTTGCCCTTGCCGGTGAAGCCCATGTTCATCGGGAAGGCATCGGCGGCCTGCAGCATGCGCGCCAGGTGCCACGGCCCGGAGGTGCAGGTGGTGGCGTTGGTCCCGGTGGCCGGGCCCGTGCCGCCGCCGATCATGGTGGTGACGCCGCTCATCAGGGCTTCTTCGATCTGCTGCGGGCAGATGAAGTGGATGTGGGTGTCGATGCCACCAGCGGTGAGGATCATGCCTTCGCCGGCAATCACTTCGGTGCTGGCGCCGATGGCGATGGTGACGTCGGGCTGGATGTCCGGGTTGCCGGCCTTGCCGATGGCCGCGATGCGTCCCTCTTTGAGGCCGACGTCGGCCTTGACGATGCCCCAGTGGTCGATGATCAGCGCGTTGGTGATCAGCGTGTCGACGACCTCGGCAGCCAACAGCTGGCTCTGGCCCATGCCATCGCGAATCACCTTGCCGCCGCCGAATTTCACCTCTTCGCCGTAGGTGGTGAAATCCTTTTCCACCTCGATCCACAGCTCGGTGTCGGCCAGGCGGACCTTGTCGCCGACGGTGGGGCCGAACATGTCGGCGTAGGCTTGTCTCGAAATCTTCATGTGCTCGCCTTGAGACTCAATTAATAGTAAGGCCGTTCGCTGCGCTCACTTTTCGCGAGCAGGCTCGCTCCCACAATTGATCGCATTCCCTTGTGGGAGCGAGTCTGCTCGCGAAAGGGCCAACGCAAATGCCGTGACCTAAAGGTCGCCCATGATCCGCCCGGCAAACCCGAACACCCGGCGATGCCCGGCCAGGTCCACCAGTTCCACCTCTCGGCTCTGACCCGGCTCGAAGCGCACGGCGGTGCCGGCCGGTATGTTCAGGCGCATGCCACGGCTGGCGGCGCGGTCGAAGGCCAGGGCGTCGTTGGTCTCGAAAAAATGAAAATGCGACCCGACCTGGATCGGCCGGTCGCCGCTGTTGGCGACCTTCAGCGTCACGGTGCGGCGGCCGGCGTTGAGCTCGATATCGCCGGGCTGAACCTGGTATTGGCCTGGAATCATTGCGGTTGTCCCAAAGTCTTGTAGTAGATGGCGGTCGGGGTATAGGTCCCGTCCGGGCTCTGGCAGTAGTCGGGCAGTTCTCCGACGCGGGTGTAGCCCATGGCGCAGTAGAACGCCTCGGCTTCGGAACCGGCCTCGGTGTCGAGGTACAGCAGCCCACGCTTGTGCTGACGGGCGCCGAGCTCCAGGGCGCTCATCAATTGCTGGCCCAGGCCCCTGCGACGAGCGTCGCCGCGCACCAGCAGTTTTTGTACTTCGGCACGGTTGAGGCCGTTGGGCTTCTGGCACAGGGCGAGCTGGACGCTGGCCTGTACCTGTTCATCCTTGACCACCACCCACAACAGCAGGTGACCCTGATTGAGGCTGGCCTGGACTTCGTCGAAATAAGCCCTGGCCTGTACGGCATCCAGGTCGGCCATGAACCCCACGCTGGCGCCATGACCCACGGCGTCGAGCAACAGGTCGACCAGGCCCTGGCGATAATGCGCAAAGCTTTCAGCGTGGATTCGACGCAACTGGGCGGCGTTCATCGGTATCACTCCTTGTCCATGGCGGGCGGTGGCGCCCCGGGGTCGAGGACCAACTGCATGAAGGTCAGGTCCAGCCAACGGCCGAACTTGGTGCCCACCTGGGGCATCTGCCCGGTGGTGACGAAACCCGCCCGCTCATGGAGGCGAATCGACGCCGCGTTGCCGCTCTCGATAGCGGCAACCATGACGTGCTTGCCGCAGGCCCGGGCGCGCTCGATCAGGTCACTCATCAGCACAGGGCCAAGGCCCTTGCCGCGCTGGTCCCGGCAGACGTACACCGAATGCTCGACGGTGTGGCGGAAGCCGTCGAACGGCCGCCAGTCGCCGAACGAGGCATACCCAAGCACGTTGTCCTCGGCATCGATGACCACCCGTACCGGGTAGCCCTGGGAGCGCCGGGCACTGAACCAAGCCTGGCGATTGCCCAGGTCCACGGGCTGCTCGTTCCAGATCGCCGTGGTGTTGAGCACGGCATCGTTGTAGATGTCGCGGATCGCCGGCAGGTCGCGATGCTGGGCGTCTCGGATCTGATAAGTCATGCCGTTGCCTCAGACGATGGGTTGGTGGACGGTGACCAGTTTGGTGCCGTCGGGAAACGTCGCCTCTACCTGGATTTCCGGGATCATTTGCGGGATGCCTTCCATCACCTGCTCGCGGCTCAGCAAGGTGGTGCCGTAGTGCATGAGCTCGGCCACGGTCTGGCCGTCGCGGGCGCCTTCGAGCAACGCGGCGGAAATGTAGGCCATGGCCTCTGGGTAATTGAGCTTCAAGCCCCGGGCCAGTCGCCGCTCGGCGACGAGGCCGGCGGTGAAGATCAGCAGCTTGTCTTTTTCGCGTGGGGTCAGGTCCATGTGCAATCCATAAGGGCAGATAAAAATTTTGCAGTAGACACATTCCACTGTGGGAGCGAGCCTGCTCGCGAAAGCGGTGTGTCAGTCAACAATCATGTTGGATGTTCTATTGCTTTCGCGAGCAGGCTCGCTCCCACAGAGGAAATAACTAAGTACTCCAGATTCTTGGTGGCACGGCTTCTTTTCCAAGCAATGCAGGCCTGAGCAAGCGCCACAACTCAATCAACCACCCCCGCGCCAACAATGCCTCGCTCGCCAGGCAGCGTGCCACGACCAGGCCGGGCAGTTGGGTCAGGTCGCCACGCACGGCATGGTCCAGGGAGCGGCAGCGCTCCAGCAGCTCGCTGTCGATCTCGCCGGTCACCAGCAAGGTGGCTAACACCGGGTCGCCGCCCAGGCCGATGGGGGAGTCGAGCAACCCATCGCCACCGGCGATGCGCTGACGCTCGTGCCAGAGCAACTGGCCGTCGCGGCGGATGTCCAGCCACGATTGAAAGTGTCCCACGTCGAACCGCTCGCCGCTGGCCGGCCGACCGAGGGCAACGATGTCCCAGTAGAACAAGCGGGCGTCGCCTTGCAGATCGATGTTCGTGCTGAGTTCGGCCTGGGCCGCGCTGAAGACGATGGTTTCCTGGGGCAGCCATTCCAGGGTCGCGCCGGGGGCCACGCTCAGGCTCAGTTGCTGGTACGCCGGGCCGGCGGCGCGGTACCACTTGGCCGCGCCGGGGCTGGTCAATTGCGCCCAGGCGCCCTGGCCGACCTGGGCCGAAATGTCCAACCGATCCCCACCGGCAATGCCGCCGGGCGGGTGGACGATGATGTGCTGGCACACCTCGGGACCTTCGGCGTACAAGTGCTTCTGCACCCGCAACGGGCCTTTGTGCCGGCGCTGGACCGGGCGCGTGCAATCACCGAATCGGGCATAGCCCAAGTCCAGCTCGGCGTGCCAGCTGGGGGTGAACAGGGCGGATGGCGATACAGGTAGATTCATGATTTTCTGATTGTCGTCGGGACGCTACAGACTAGATCGTAACCAATCCGCGCACACCCTCGGCTTCCATATTTTCTCCACGGCCCTGCTGCACGATCTCGCCCCGGGACATCACCAGGTACTGATCAGCCAGCTCGGCGGCGAAGTCGTAGAACTGCTCCACCAGCAAAATCGCCATGTCGCCCCGGGCCGCGAGTTTCTTGATCACCGCGCCGATCTCCTTGATCACCGACGGTTGGATGCCCTCCGTGGGCTCATCGAGAATCAACAGGCGCGGCCGACTGGCCAGGGCCCGGCCGATGGCGAGCTGCTGTTGCTGGCCGCCGGACAGGTCGCCACCCCGGCGTTGTTTCATCTGCAGCAGCACCGGGAACAATTCGTAGATGAAGGCCGGTACTTCCTTGGCTTCTGAGCCCGGAAAGCGCGACAGGCCCATCAGCAGGTTTTCTTCCACCGTCAGCCGCCCGAAAATTTCCCGGCCCTGCGGCACATAGGCGATGCCGGCGTGGACCCGCTGATGCGGCTTGAACGTGGTGATGGCCTTGCCTTCCCAATTCACCACGCCTTCCTTGGCCGGCAGCAGGCCCATCAAGCATTTGAGCAGGGTGGTCTTGCCCACGCCGTTGCGACCGAGAAGGCACGTCACCTCGCCGACCTTCACGTCGAACGACAGGCCGCGCAGGATGTGGCTACCGCCGTAGTATTGGTGCAGCTTGTCGACTTGCAGCATGTCTTGAATCCCCTTGTGTCCCTTGTGGGAGCGAGCCTGCTCGCGAATGCGGTGTGTCAGTCACAGTTATCCCGACTGATACCCCGCATTCGCGAGCAGGCTCGCTCCCACAGGGAACAGCATGTTTCGATCTAGCGACCGAGGTACACCTCGATCACCCGCTCATCGGCCTGCACCTGTTCCAGCGACCCTTCGGCCAGCACGCTGCCCTGGTGCAGCACGGTGACGTGGTCGGCAATCGCGCCGACGAAGCCCATGTCGTGCTCCACCACCATCAGTGAATGCTTGCCCGCCAGGGACTTGAACAGCTCGGCGGTGAAGTCGGTTTCGGCGTCGGTCATGCCCGCCACCGGCTCGTCAAGCAGCAGCAGTTGCGGGTCCTGCACCAGCAGCATGCCGATCTCCAGGAACTGCTTCTGGCCGTGGGACAGCAGCCCGGCGGCGCGGTTGACCGAAGGGGCGAGGCGGATCGTCTCGAGCACTTCGCTGATGCGGTCGCGTTGCTCGCCGGTCAGCTTCGCCCGCAGGCTGGCCCACACCGATTTGTCGGTCTTGAGCGCCAGTTCCAGGTTCTCGAACACGCTCAGGGCTTCGAACACCGTCGGCTTCTGGAACTTGCGCCCGATGCCGGCCTGGGCAATCTCGACTTCGCTCATGGTCGTCAGGTCAAGGGTTTCGCCGAACCAGGCCTTGCCGTGGCTGGGACGGGTCTTGCCGGTGATGACATCCATCAGGGTGGTCTTGCCGGCGCCGTTGGGGCCGATGATGCAGCGCAGTTCGCCGACGCCGATGTACAGGTTCAGGTCGTTCAGCGCCTTGAATCCGTCGAAGCTGACGCTGATGTCTTCCAGGGTCAGGATGGTGCCGTGGCGGGTGTTCAGGCCTACGCCGGCGGCCCGGCCGAGGCCAATGGCGTCGCGGCTGCTGCCTTGGTCCCGATTGGCATCGAGAGGGGGTTCAATAATCGGTTCGAGCATGAAATCCGCTGTCGGTGTGATTTTCATTGTTCGCCCCTTTTCTTCAACAGCCCGATAACGCCTTTGGGTAGATACAGGGTCACGACGATGAACAGGGCGCCGAGGAAGAACAGCCAATATTCCGGAAACGCCACGGTGAACCAGCTCTTCATGCCGTTGACCACGCCGGCGCCCAGCAACGGCCCGATCAGCGTGCCGCGCCCGCCGAGCGCCACCCACACGGCGGCCTCGATGGAGTTGGTCGGCGACATTTCGCTGGGGTTGATGATCCCCACCTGCGGCACGTACAGCGCCCCGGCCAGGCCACACAACACCGCGCTCAACACCCAGACGAACAGCTTGAAGCCACGGGGATCGTAGCCGCAGAACATCAGGCGGTTTTCCGCGTCGCGCAGGGCGGTCAGCACCCGGCCGAACTTGCTGCGAGCCAGGCGCCAGCCGATGAACAGGCTCGCCACCAACAGCAGCACTGTGGCAAAAAACAGCACCGCGCGGGTGCCCGGCTCGGTGATGCCAAAGCCCAGGATCGAACGGAAATTGGTGAAGCCGTTGTTGCCGCCAAAGCCGGTCTCGTTGCGGAAAAACAGCAACATCCCGGCGAAGGTCAGGGCCTGGGTCATGATCGAGAAGTACACGCCCTTGATCCGCGAGCGGAAGGCGAAGAAACCGAACACCAGCGCCAGCAAGCCCGGCGCCAGCACCACCAGGCACATCGCCCAGAGGAAGCTGTCGGTGCCGGCCCAGTACCAGGGCAGCTCGGTCCACGACAGGAACGTCATGAACGCCGGCACGCCATCGCCGGCGGCCTGGCGCATCAGGTACATGCCCATGGCGTAGCCGCCCAGCGCGAAGAACAGGCCGTGGCCCAGGGAGAGCAAGCCGGCGTAGCCCCAGACCAGGTCCAGCGCCAGGGCGACAATGGCGTAGCAGAGGATCTTGCCCACCAGGGTCAGGGTATATGCCGAGACATGCAGCGGGTTATCCACCGCCAACAGCGACAACACTGGCAGGCTCAGCAGCACGGCGAGGATCACCGCGCCGACGGCGAGGGTGACTTTGGGTCCGGCCTTTTGCGTGGCCGTAAGCATCAGGGGCTGGTTCATCAGTCGATTACCCGTCCTTTAAGCGCGAAGAGGCCTTGCGGACGCTTCTGGATAAACAGAATGATCAGCGCGAGGATCAGGATCTTGCCGAGCACGGCGCCGATCTGCGGTTCGAGGATCTTGTTGGCGATGCCCAGGCCGAACGCGGCGAACACACTGCCGGCCAACTGGCCGACGCCGCCGAGCACTACCACCAGGAACGAGTCGATGATGTAGCTCTGGCCCAGGTCCGGGCCGACGTTGCCGATCTGGCTCAGGGCAACGCCACCGAGCCCGGCGATGCCCGAGCCGAGGCCGAAGGCGAGCATGTCCACCCGCCCGGTGGGCACGCCGCAGCAGGCGGCCATGTTGCGGTTCTGGGTCACGGCGCGCACGTTCAGGCCCAGGCGCGTCTTGTTCAGCAGCAACCAGGTCAGCACCACCACGAACAGCGCGAAAGCAATAATCACGATGCGGTTGTACGGCAGCACCAGGTTCGGCAGCACCTGGATCCCGCCCGACAGCCAGGCCGGGTTGGCGACTTCCACGTTCTGCGCGCCGAACACCAGGCGCACCAGCTGGATCAGCATCAGGCTGATGCCCCAAGTGGCGAGCAGGGTTTCCAGGGGCCGTCCGTAGAGGTGGCGGATTACCGTGCGTTCCAGGGCCATGCCGATGGCGGCGGTGATGAAAAACGCCACCGGCAAGGCGATCAGCGGATAGAACTCGATGGCGTTCGGGGCGAAGCGCTGGAACAGCATCTGCACCACATAAGTGGAATAGGCGCCGAGCATGAGCATCTCGCCGTGGGCCATGTTGATCACCCCCAGCAAGCCAAAGGTGATCGCCAGGCCAAGGGCGGCCAGCAGCAGGATCGAGCCCAGGGACATGCCGCTGAACGCCTGGCCCAGCAGCTCGCCGATCAGGAGTTTGCGCTTGACCTGGCCGAGGCTGGTTTCGGCGGCGGTGCGCACGGCGGCATCGGTTTCGACACCGGGTTCGAGCAGGTTTTCGAGGCGAGTGCGGGCCAGCGGGTCGCCGGTTTCCCCCAGCAGTCGCACGGCCGCCAGGCGCACGGCGGGGTTGGTGTCCACCAGTTGCAAATTCGCCAGGGCCAGGCTCAGGGCGGCGTGGACATCTTCGTCCTGCTCGCCGGCCAGTTGCCGATCAAGGAACGCCAGTTGCGCCGGGCGGGCGCTTTTTTGCAGCTGTTGCGCGGCAGCCAGGCGCACGCCGGCATCGACGGCGAGCAGTTGATGGCTGGCCAGGGCGGTTTCGATCAGCCCTCGCAAGCGGTTGTTCAGGCGCAGGGTCTTGGGTTGGCCATCGACGGTCAACTGGCCTTGCTGCAAGGCGTTGATCAGTTCGACACGCTCAGGCTCCGGCTGCGCGGCCCAGGTTTCCAGGAGCTTGGCCTGCTGGGTCGGGTTGGCGGCGACGAAGTCTTCGGCGTCGCCGGCATGGGCGCCCAGTGGCAACAGCAGGGCCAGGGCGAGGATGAGGCGGTAAAGGGCGGTGGGCATATGCTAGGCCTTGCGCAAACTTCTTTCTTTGTGGGAGCCAGCTTGCTCGCGATAGCGGTGTGTCAGTCACATGTCTTCTGGCTGATCCGCTGCTATCGCGAGCAGGCTCGCTCCCACAAGGGGTGTGTGTCGGCCCGGGGATCAGGGCCGACTCCCATGGGCTCAGTTGCTCTTCACCGCGTAGTCAGGCTTCTTGTCGTTGCCGGCGATGAACGGGCTCCACGGTTGCGCGCGGATCGGCCCTTCGGTCTGCCAGACCACGTTGAACTGACCGTCGGCCTGGATCTCGCCGATCATCACGGGCTTGTGCAGGTGATGGTTGGTCTTGTCCATGGTCAGGGTGTAGCCCGACGGTGCGGCAAAGGTCTGGCCGGCCAGGGCTTCGCGGACTTTGTCGACGTCGGTGGACTTGGCTTTTTCCACCGCTTGGGCCCACATGTGGATGCCGACGTAGGTGGCTTCCATCGGGTCGTTGGTCACGGCTTTGTCGGCACCCGGCAAGTTCTTGGCCTTGGCGTAGGCTTTCCAGGAGTCGACGAACTTCTTGTTCGCCGGGTTATCCACGGACTCGAAGTAGTTCCACGCCGCCAGGTTGCCGATCAAGGGTTTGGTGTCGATGCCGCGCAGTTCTTCCTCGCCCACCGAGAACGCCACGACCGGTACGTCGGTGGCCTTCAGGCCCTGGTTCGCCAGCTCCTTGTAGAACGGCACGTTGGAGTCGCCGTTGACGGTGGAAATCACGGCAGTCTTGCCGCCGGCCGAGAATTTTTTGATGTTGGCCACGATGGTCTGGTAATCGCTGTGGCCGAATGGGGTGTAGACCTCTTCGATGTCCTTGTCCGCCACGCCTTTGGTGTGCAGGAACGAGCGCAGGATCTTGTTGGTGGTGCGCGGGTAGACGTAGTCGGTGCCCAGCAGGAAGTAGCGCTTGGCGCTGCCGCCTTCTTCGCTCATCAGGTATTCCACCGCCGGAATCGCCTGCTGGTTCGGCGCCGCGCCGGTGTAGAAGACGTTCGGCGACATTTCTTCGCCTTCGTATTGCACAGGGTAGAACAGCAGGCCATTGAGCTCTTCGAACACCGGCAACACGGATTTACGCGACACCGAGGTCCAGCAGCCGAACACCACGGCGACCTTGTCCTGGGTCAGCAATTGCCGGCCCTTTTCGGCGAACAGCGGCCAGTTCGACGCCGGGTCCACGACCACCGCTTCGAGCTTCTTGCCGTTGACCCCACCCTTGGCGTTGATCTCGTCGATGGTCATCAACGCCATGTCCTTGAGGGACGTCTCGGAGATCGCCATGGTCCCGGACAGCGAATGCAGGATGCCAACCTTGATGGTCTCGGCGGCCTGGACGGTCCAGGTCATGCCCATCGCGGCAATGCTTGCCGAGAGTGTAAAAGCCTTGATCAAGCTACGACGCTTCATTGTGCGATCTCCGTGGACTTATGATTTTTAAGGGCAGATGCAAACGCTGGAAGCGCTTTTGCAAGGGGTGTGCCCAGTTGGAGAAAGGCGTTGAAACGCGGGGATGGCGGCGAGGCAGGAAAATGACAATGCACCATCAGTGACCGTATCGCGGGTGTTGGTGCAATGTGCCGCTCCGCATTGGGGCGTGGATCGGGGTTGACTCAAGGTGAAATTTTCAACTGCCCGACTATGCTGACGCTTCTGCCATTCTGAAGTAGGGGAATCCGTTTGAATGACGCTGGCGTTGCGAACCATTTTCTTTTGGACGAGACGGCTGTTTTTGACGTGCTGCCTGAAGTCAGACGGGCCGAGCATCCCCGATGGATGCATGTGACGCATTTGAGGGAAGGACGGTATTCGCTGATTCTCACCGCTGGTGAACGCCTTCGAAGTAGCACGCTGAGGGTGTCTTCTGATTCAAGGTTATACGTTCGCTTTTCGGCTGCCCTGCCCAGCATCAGTTTGGATGGGCTCACCTGTGCCTTTGTTTTTTTGGATGATGGGGCCCAAGCCGAATGTCCACTTGGCATGTTTCATTTTGGAGGAGGGCCTACGCCGTCGGAATGCAGGACGGTAACGCTGGATCTGGCTTGGTTGGCCGGCAAACGTGGCCGTCTCTTGATAGAGTGCGGGCCAGGTGCGCAGAACGATCCTACCGCCGACTGGCTAGCGATATCTGACTTGTGCATCGCCAGGGAGGAGGAGATGAAGGCCCTTCTGGCGAAGACACATCATTCAATGCGCATGAAAAACGAGATAGCGCATTTCAGTAGCGTCTACCGGAACGAGTTCTACTCCAAAGTGCAGGAACAACAGCGTGCTAATGCAATGGGCGTTGCTCGCAACGTGCGCCGATTGGATGGAATGGCTCCTGCGCCAGAGCGTGGTGCGCAGGCTGATGTTGTGATCCTCGAACCGTTCGAAGGTGAGGCAGCCTACTCCTATGCGACTCGTCTCCTGAGGGCGAATGTCCCGCAAACTCCGCCTGATTTCCAAGCGAGGCTGCGCCAGAAAGTCAGGGATCATGGGGAAATAAAAGTCTTGTCGATCTGCAGTGGCGCCGCGCGGATAGAGGCGGGCCTGTCGGCGGCTATTCCCGAAGGGGTGCAGTGGTCGCTGTTGGATATCAATGAGGACCTGCTGCAGATCGCTGCAAAGCAGTTTCCGCCAGGCATCAGCCTCGACTTGATCGTGGCGGATGCGAACAACCTGGTGCCTACCGGTGAGCAGTGGGATGTCATTATTTGTGTTTCGGCATTGCATCATTTGGTAGAGCTGGAAAAGGTCATGTTCTTTATCTCCCGCAGTTTGAAAAATGACGGCGAGTTCTGGAGTGTCGGGGAGGCGGTGGGACGTAATGGCAATCGCTTGTGGCCCGACGCGATAGTCGCTGCTGATGCGGCGTTCTCAGCCTTGCCGGCGCGTTATCGGTTAAATGCCGATACCCAGGTCGTCGATTCAGTCATTCCAGACAAGGACCACTCGATTGGGTGTTTCGAGGGGATTCGAAGCGAGGACATTACCGCGCTGCTTGAACGCTGGCTCAAGCCTGTGGATGTTTACCGTACCAACTGCTTCCTCTGGCGAATGGTCAATCTGGCCTACAGTGGAAATTTCAATCTTGAACAAGCGCAAGATCGGGCGCTGGTCATTGATATGGTCCGAGCGGAGCTTGAGCATTTTCGTCATGGAGGGCTGGGGACCGAGCTGTTCGGCGTGTACAAAAAGAAGCATCTTTTCAACGACGGCGCATCAAGCCAATGAAGAAAAGCCCGCCGATGGCCGCGGTAGCGACCCCAATCGGCAAATCCTCCGGCGCGATCAGCGTGCGGGCCGCCACGTCCACCCACACCAGGAACAGGCTGCCGAGCAGCACGCAGGCAGGCAACAACCGACGGTGCTCGGCGCCCACCAGGCGCCTGGCGATGTGCGGCACCATCAACCCGACAAAGCCGATCGAGCCGCTGATGGACACCAGCACGCCGGTCATCAAGGACGCGATCAGGAAAATCCACAGCCGCACCTTCGCCGCGTTCAGGCCCAGGGTCACGGCGGTCTGCTCGCCGGCCATCAGCGCGTTCAAGGGCCGGGCCATGCCCAGCAGCAACACCAGCCCCAACAGCACGCTGGCGGCTGGCACGGCCAGCAGTTCCCAGCGCGCCAGGCCCAGGCCACCGAGCATCCAGAACATCACCGCCGAACTGGCGCGATGATCACCGAGGAATAACAGCAGGTTGGCCGCCGCCATCATCACGAAGGACACCGCCACGCCACACAGCAATAGCCGATCGCTCTCCAGGCGACCGTGGCGGGCAGCGATGGCCAGCACCAGCAACATGCTCAGCAATGCACCGATGAACGCGGCGAGGGGCAGGGTCAGCAGGCCGATGATTTCACCGACATGCAACACCACGATCACCGCACCCAGGGTCGCGCCGGAGGTGACGCCCAGCAGATGCGGATCGGCCAGTGGGTTGCGCGTGACCGCTTGCAGCACCGCGCCGATCAACGCCAGCCCCGCGCCCACCAGGGCTCCGAGCAGCAGGCGCGGGACGCGTATCAGCCAGACGATATGTTCCTGGCCGGGCGTCCAATACACCTCGCCGACACCGAAGGCCTTGTGCAGCAACAGGTCCCAGACCACGGCCACCGGCACCCGCGCCGGCCCGAAGCCCAGGGACACCACGCACGACACCAGCAACAGCGCGCCGAGAGTCATCAGCAGGGCGGCGTAGCGACGATCGTTCATTGGCCGTGGAAACCCCGCGCCAGGGTTTGCACCGCCAGCACGTTATCGATGCCCGGGGTGGCCTGCACGTAGGGGATCACGATGAAGCGCCGGTGCTTGATCGCATCCACCGATTGCAGCGCCGGGTTCGCCAGCAAGAACTGCTGCTTCTGCTCGGCACTGACTTCGCCATAGTCGACGATCACGATGACCTGGGGGTTGCGCTCCACCACGTTCTCCCAGTTCACCCGGGTCCAACTGGTTTCCACGTCATCGAGGATGTTGCGTCCGCCGGCAGCGTCGATCAGGGCCTGGGGCATGCCCAGGCGCCCAGAGGTCATGGCGCGATCTTCGCCGCTGTCATACAGGAACACGCGCTGTCTTTGGGTTGGAAGATGCTTGCGCACCTCGGCCACCTGGGCCTGCATCGTCTCGATCAGCGCATCGGCGCGGTCCTGCACGTCGAAAATTTTCCCCAGGTTGCGCAGGTCGTTGTAGGTGTCTTCCAGGGAAGCCGGCGGACGTTTCATCACGAAGGCGCAGGATTCGGTCAACTCGTACACATTGATGCCCAGTGGTTGCAGGGTTTGCGGGGTCAGGTCGCCGCCCTCGCGCATGCCGTAGTCCCAGCCGGCGAAGAAGAAATCGACGTTGGCATCGAGCAGGGTTTCCACCGAGGGGTATTTGGCGGCCAGTTCCGGCAGGCCCTCGAGGATCTTCGCCATCTCGGGTGTCACCGATTTCCAACCGCTGATGCCGCTGTAGCCGACCATGCGCGGCTTGAGGCCCAAAGCGAGCATCATCTGCGTCATGTTGATGTCATGGCTGACGGCGTGGCGAGGGGCCTCGTTGAACACCACCTGGCGATTGCAGCTCTGGATCGTCAAGGGGTAGCGGGTGGCTTCGGCCAGGGCATGGGCACTGCCCAGCAGCAGGGGTAGCAACAGCAGCAAGCGCAAGGTCATGGTTGGGTTATCCAAGTGATTCGTGGGTAGCCGGACAGGGGATGTTCGTCCACCAGGGCTTCGACGCCGAACACCTCGCGCAACAGCTCGGCGGTGAGGACATCCCTGGGCGTGCCGCTGGCGACGATGCGCCCATGTTCGATCACGTACAGGCGATCGCAGAAGGCGGCCGCCAGGTTGAGGTCGTGGAGGCTGGCGAGGGTGCCGATGCCCAGGCCCTTGATCAGTTGGAGCAATTGCAACTGATAGTGGGGGTCGAGGTGGTTGGTCGGTTCGTCGAGGATCAACAACTGCGGTTGTTGGGCCAGGGCGCGAGCAAGGATCACCCGCTGTTTTTCCCCGCCCGACAACGTGGCGAAGGCATGATCGCCAAAGCCTTCGAGCCCCGCCGATTCCAAGGCCTGGAGCACCCATCTGCGGTCTTCTTCGTTGTCGCCATCAAACAAGCCCTTATGAGGCGTGCGACCCATGGCGACCACTTCTTTCACCGTCAGGCCGAAGGCGTCGGGAAACTCTTGCAGCACCACGGCGATGCGCTGTGCGCACCAGCGCGAGGATTGTTGCCAGAGGTTGTGATGCTCGAGTCTGACCTCCCCCTGTTCCGGCCGGCTGAAGCGATAGGCGCAGCGCAACAGGCTGGTCTTGCCGCTGCCATTGGGGCCGATCAATCCGACAAACTCCCCGGCCGCCACCTGCAACGTGGCGTCACGCAGCTGGAACTGGTGATGGCAATGGCCATGGCCCAGGGGCGTCCAGGCGAGATTGGAAAGGGTCAGGGAGGTCATGCGTTCACTCAAGTTATTGGCTCGCAACCCCAGTCCATTGTGGGAGCGAGCCTGCTCGCGATCGCGGTGGGTCAGCCGATTAAGATGCGACTGACCGATTGCGATCACGAGCAGGCTCGCTCCTACAGGGGAAGGTATTCATCCTTTGGGAAGCGGGCGCGATTGTAGAGGTTTCGCGCCGCTTTTCGTTAACGCGCGGTCTTCAGCTTGAAGATGAGACGATCTCAGGTTGACGATTCAAGCGTGTGACGAGCCGGTCCAGCAACCACACCACCACCAGCGAAACCCCCACCAGCGGGAACACCACCGCCAGGGCCAGCATGATGAACACCCCGGTCTTCCACGTCGGCAGGTCGTGGCGCAGCGGCGGGACGCCGAACTTGCCCAGGGGCCGGCGCTTCCACCAGATCACCACGCCGCTCACGGCGCTGAGCAGGATCATCAGGCAAACCAGCAGCACAAGGATCTGGTTCAGCGGGCCGAACATCTTGCCTTCGTGCAGCATCACGCCGGTTTCGGTGGCGCGGGCCACGACGCTGTAATGTTCCCAGCGCACATCGGCCAGGACCTTGCCGGTGTATTGGTCCACGTGCAGAGTCGCGTCGTTGCGCGGGTCATCGGCGAACACGGCGATGGTGAACACGCCCGAGGCGGTCGTTGGGAAGGTGATGCTGTAGCCGGGCTCGACCTGGCGTTCGGCGGCGATGTCCTGCACCGCCTGCAGGCTGACGGTTGGCGCGGCGGGGCCTTCGTGCATGCCGCCGTGGGCCATGTGTTCGGCATGGTCGCCGGACATCGGCATCGGCGTGTTCTCCATGGCCCATGGCACGGTCTGGCGGTGAGCGTTGTTGAGGCTGCCGGCTTCGACGTCGGACTTGGGCACGTCATTCCACATCGCCGCCGGGAAGCGGTTCCAGAGGTCCGCGTATTGCTTGCCCCAAAAGCCGGTCCAGGTCATGCCGCTGAGCAACATCACCAGCAGGAACGCGGCGCCCCAGAAGCCGACGACGACGTGCAGGTCACGCCAGAACACCCGCCCGCGCGCGCTCCAGCGCGGCCAGAGGACGCCGGCCGACGACTGCCCGCGCGGCCACCACAGGTACAGGCCGGAAACCACCAGCACCACGCCCCAGCCGGCGGCCATTTCTACCAAGCGGTCACCCACCGTGCCGATCAGCAACTCGCCATGGATCGCCCGGGCCATGGCTTGCAAATTGTTTTTTGCATCCTGCTCGCCGAGTACGTTGCCACGGAAGGGGTCGATGAAGACGTTCAGCTCGTGGCCCTTGTCGATCACCACGAATTGCGCGCTGCGTTCGGCGCTGACCGGTGGCAGGTACTGCGTGACCTGGCCTTCGGGGTAGGCCTGGCGGACCTGCTTGAGCAGATCGTCGGCTGCCAGGGTGTGATGCCCGGCCGGTACGTTCAACAGGTTGCCGTACATCAATGGGTCGAGTTGCGGCTTGAACAGGTAAATGATGCCGGTCAGGGCCAGCATGACCATGAACGGCGCCACGAACAGCCCGGCATAAAAATGCCAGCGCCAGGCCAGGTTGTAGAAGTTCGGTTTCGGTAGGCTCATTGCAAAACGCTCCGCAGGGCAAATTCGGTTCTTCAAATGGGGGCTGAACGATGCAATCGATGTGGGAGCGAGCCTGCTCGCGAAAGCGGACCAGCCAACAATGATGTGAATGACACATCACTTTCGCGAGCAGGCTCGCTCCCACAGTTTTTTATGTTTGCTTCGGCCAAGCTGTCAGGCGCTCATACCCGCATGCAGGACAGCCTTGGGCTGTCCCGCATGCGGGTGAGCAAGCGTCAGGCTTACGCGTCGAGGGGCGGTGCGCGGGTGCGGGCGCCAGGGAAGAGCGCCGGTCGGGCATGGCCCAGGCGCGGGAAAGGGCTCGTGTAGGTGCGGGTAAACGGTGTGGCGAAGACGGTGAACGTGTGGCCGCCAGGCAACGCGGGGCAGTTGAACAGCAGGCTGCAATAACCGCATTTCTCCCACAGCGCATGATGGTCGCTCTGGGGCGGGCAATCGTCATCTGCTGGCGCTTCGTGTGCCGACATGTCCATGCCCATCTCCATGTCCATGCCTATGGATACAGGCGTGGACATGGACATGCGCTGATCCATCGGCATCGACTGGGAAACCAGCGGGCCGATAAAAATCATCAGCATGGCGAACAGGCTGATCCAGCTACCGCGGGTCAGGCTCAATGGCTGACGGCGGTGCATGGAAAGGCTGGCGCGACGAAGTTGCATGGGCGGCTATGTCTATTGGGCGTGCATGTGCGTTTGGGTGCCGTCGGGGGCTTTTTTCTGCACCGTGACGTTCACCGTGACATCCCCGGCCTTTTCGAAATGCAAGGTCATGGGGAAACGTTTGCCGTCGCTGAGCAGGCTACGGTCCTTCAGGTCCAGCAGCATTACGTGGTACGCCATCGGTGCGAAGGTCACCGTTGCGCCTGGAGCGATAACTATGCCGTCCACCGGTTGCATTTTCATCAAGTCGTTTTGCATCACATGTTCATGGAGCTCGGCCTTGCCGGCGATGGGTGAGTCGACACTGAGCAGTTTATCCTCGGACCTGCCGCTGTTGTGGATAATGAAGTAGCCGGCGACGGTCGGCGCATTGGGCGGCAATTCCTGGGACCACGGGTGGGCGATCTCAAGCTCCCCGGCCTTGTACTGGTGAGCTTGGGCGAAGCCAACGGGAAGCAGCAGGGCGACCAGCAGGATGAGTCTGTTCAACATGGCAATTCTCCGGAACGATTCAGGGCGCAGGTGGGTGCGGAAGAATCAGGCCAGAGGCGAGGCGCGGGGATTTAGACTGGGCCATTGTTGGCGTGGCGTGGGGCTGTCGAGCTTCGAATGGACGACATTGCGATGGGCCAGTTGCGCATCCAGATACAACTGCGGGGCGTGCCCGGCAATCGCCACCAACGGCGCCGGGCCTGAGCAGCACCAGCAATGCTGCATGGTCGAGTGAGGATCCTGTCGCGGCGTTCCCTGTTCGAACTTACCCAGGGAAATCGCCACCAGTTTTGTTCCGCCGGAAGAGCAGAAACTGCCCCAGAGCAATTGTTCGGTTGGCGTGTCGGCGGTCGCACCGCTGCCATTGGAAAGCGGCATGGCGAGCATGTTGAACAGCACTGCGAAGCAGGCGATCCAGGCAAATGCAAGCCGTTGTCGGGACATGGGGCAATCCGCTCGGTTGGGCGATCAGGTGGCCGGTATTTAGCCTGATCGGGAGGCAGAAGTAAAAAAGCCACGTGCGGTGTAGGGTCGCAGGGCTTGTGAGTAACAGTCGCAAAATATTTTCAGATGAGTGGTGCTGACAGGACAGGCTTGTAGGACTGTGCAGGTTTCTGTCAGGCCAACTGCCGCAGCCCCTGCAACACCTCATCCGCCGTCCCAAACTCCCGATCCACCTCCGGCAACATTGGCCGCTTCAATACCAATACCGGCACTCCTCGCTCCCGCGCCACGTCCAGCTTCGGTTCAGTCGCGGTGCTGCCGCTGTTCTTGCTCACCAGCACATCGATCCGCCGCCGTTCGAACAGCTCACGCTCGCCCTCGATATGAAACGGCCCCCGGGCTCCAATCACTTCGCAGCGCTCATTGCCGGGGTAAACGTCCAACGCCCTCAAGGTCCAGAATTGCTCTGGCGGGATTTCATGCATGTGTTGCAGCGGCTCTCGGCCAAGGGTGAACAGAGGCCGGTGGAAGGGGCGCAGGGCTTGGATCAGTTCGGCCCAGTCGGCGACTTCGCGCCAGTCATCGCCGGCCCGGGGCTGCCAGGCCGGACGGCGCAGGGCCCAGCAGGGGATGGCACAGGCGTGGGCCGCATGGGCGGCGTTGTGGCTGATTTGGGCGGCGTAGGGGTGAGTTGCATCCAACAGCAGGTCGATGCCCTCGGCGCGGATGAATTGCGCCAATCCTGCGGCGCCGCCATAGCCGCCGACGCGCACCTGGCAGGTCAGGTCGGTGGGGATGCGGCCGATGCCGGCCAAGCTGTAGATGTGCTGGGGGCCAAGCGTGCGGGCGATGGCCAGGGCTTCGGTGACGCCACCGAGGAGCAGGATGCGTTTCATTTCAAGGCTCTTCATGACAAGGCTCCCGCGTGACCGACGATCCCACCCTGACGGTCGATGGCGAAGACTTCGACCTGGACCTGGGCCGGCACCACGCTGCGGGCGAACGCCAGCGCGTGCTCGCACACTGCATCGCCGAGGGCGATGCCGGCGGCGCTTGCCATTGCCAGGGCTTGCTGGCTGGTATTGGCTTGCCGGATGCCCTGTTGCAAAACCTCATCGGCGCCGAGGGCGGCGGCCCATTCGGCCAGTTGTGGCAGGTCGATGCTCGAATGGCGGCTGTGCAGGTCCATGTGGCCGGCGGCAAGTTTGCTGATCTTGCCAAAGCCGCCGCAGAGGCTGAGTTTTTCCACGGGTACCTTGCGCACATGCTTGAGCACGGCGCCGACGAAATCGCCCATTTCGATCAGGGCGATTTCCGGCAGATTATAGACCCGGCGCATGGTGTCTTCGCTGGCGTTGCCGGTGCAGGCGGCGATGTGCAGGTAGCCGTTGGTTTTCGCCACATCGATGCCCTGGTGGATCGAGGCGATGTAGGCCGCGCAGGAAAAGGGCCGGACGATGCCGCTGGTGCCAAGGATCGACAGGCCGCCGAGAATGCCCAGTCGCGGGTTCATGGTTTTCAGCGCCAAGGCTTCGCCACCCTCGACATTGACCGTGACTTCGAAGCCACCGGCGTAGCCGCTTTCCTCGGCCAGCCGGCCCAGGTGATCGTTGATCATCTGGCGTGGCACCGGGTTGATTGCCGGCTCACCGACGCCCAGCACCAGCCCCGGTCGCGTCACCGTGCCCACGCCGCGACCGGCGACGAAGCGCACGCCGGGTTCGGCTACCAAGCGCACTTGGGAAAACAGCAGGGCGCCGTGGGTTACGTCCGGGTCATCGCCAGCGTCCTTGATCGTCCCGGCCTCGGCGCCTTGCTCGGTCAATCGGCAGAACTCCAGGCGCATCTGCACCTGCTTGCCCTTGGGCAAGACGATTTCCACGGCGTCGGCCTCGGTGCCGCGCAACAACAAGCGGGCCGCCGCCAGGCTGGTGGCGGTGGCGCAACTGCCGGTGGTCAGGCCGCTACGCAGGGGGGCGGGTTGTTCGGCGGTTTCGTCACGCATCGAGGGGCTTCGTCAGGTCCAGCAAGGTAATCGGCAGCGCCTGGCGCCAGGTGTCGAACTCACCCAACGGCTGCGCCTGGGCAATGTGGATGCGGGTCAGCTCACCGCCATGGCGTTCGCGCCAGCCCATGAGGGTCATTTCGCTCTGCAGGGTCACGGCGTTGGCGACGAGCCGCCCGCCGGGCTTGAGGTGGGCCCAGCAGGTGTCGAGTACGCCTTCGCGGGTGACGCCGCCGCCGATGAATACCGCGTCCGGCCGCTCCAGGTTTTCCAACGCTTGCGGGGCGCTGCCGCGAATCAATTGCAGGCCCGGCACGCCGAGTGTGTCGCGGTTGCGTTCGATCAAGCCTTGGCGGCCCTCGTCGACTTCGATGGCCAGGGCCCGGCAACTGGGGTGGGTGCGCATCCATTCGATGCCGATGGAGCCGCTCCCGGCACCGACATCCCACAGCAATTCACCAGGCGTGGGGGCGAGGCGGGCGAGGGTGATGGCGCGCACGTCGCGCTTGGTCAATTGGCCGTCATGTTCGAACGCGGTGTCCGGCAGACCGGCCAGGCGTGACAGGCGCTGTGTCGATGGTTCGGCCCGGCATTCGATGGCGATCAGGTTCAGGTCGGCGACGGTTTCATCGGACCATTGCGCGGCGCAACCGTCGATCCGGCGTTCTGCCGCACCGCCGAGATGCTCCAGCACAGTCATGGCGCTCGGGCCGAAGCCGCGCTCGCGCAGCAACGTCGCCACCGCGCCGGGGCTGTGGCGATCATTGCTCAGCAGCAACAGCCTCACGCCTGTGGATAAATACCCATTGAGCACCGCCAGGGGGCGCGCCACCAGCGACAGCGGGACCACGTCCTGCAGCGGCCAGCCCATGCGCGCCGCCGCCAGCGAACAGGAGGACGGCGCGGGGATGACCAGCATCTGATCACCCGGCACTTGTTTCGCCAGGCTGGCGCCCACGCCATAGAACATCGGATCGCCGCTGGCCAGCACGCACACTGCTTCGCCCTTTCGAGCCAGCAGCGGCTCCAGGGAGAACGGGCTGGGCCATAGCTCCCTTTCGCCGCGAATACACAGTGGCAACAGTTCCAACTGACGAGCGCTGCCCAGAATCCGCGGCGCCCGCAGCAATGCATGGCGAGCCGTTCGGCCCAGGCCCTTGAAGCCATCTTCACCGATGCCCACTACAGTCAGCCAGGGGGTCATCTCTGTTCCTCGAATAAATGGGGTTGTTCGGCGCACTGGTTGCGTCCGCGAACCGGGCCGCCATCATACCGCGCCCTGGCGGATCAGGCGTGGACCATCCCTCGTGGGAGCGAGCCTGCTCGCGATGCCGGCGTCACATTCAACACTCATTTTTTCAGGCACACCGCTATCGCGAGCAAGCTCGCTCCCAAGTGTTCGCCTTTACTGAACAGCATTGCTCCCACAGTGGGATGTGTGATGGATACAGGATTTGTGTATGCACGATCGGCAATCCGACCAGCAAGCTTTTCATGACCCCAGGCAAAGCAGGCATAATGGCGGCCTTTCGCCGATGCGGCGCTCCTACTTGCCGGTTATAACTTGAACGAACGTCCGTCCCGCCACGTCATACGCCCCTCGGGTTGCCCCGGGTTGCTGCGTGTCGTCCAGGCGCTGGACGGTGGGATCTGTCGGATCAAGCTCGATGGCGGTTCGATCCAGGCGGACCAGGCCGAGGCCGTGGCATTGGTGGCCGAGCGGTTCGCCGGCGGTGTGATCGAGGCGACCAACCGAGCCAACCTGCAAGTTCGTGGGATCGGCCCCGAGCGCGACGCGCTGATCGAGTCTTTGCTGGCTGCTGGGCTTGGCCCTCGCAATCCGGCCGGCGATGACGTGCGCAATCTCATGCTCAGCCCCTCGGCCGGCATCGATCGGCGGATGCTCATCGACACTCGCCCATTGGCCGAACAGATCCTCACTACGTTGCAAACCCACGAACGTTTCCATGAACTGTCGGCCAAGTTCGCCGTGCAACTGGACGGTGCAGAAGCACTGGCGATGCTGGAACATCACCACGACCTGTGGTTGTCGGCGTTGGTACGCGATGGTGAGCCCTGGCTGGCCTTCGGCTTCGCTGGCGTCCCGCTGGACGAGCCGGCGGGACGGGTACCCCTGGCCGAAGGGCACGCCTTGGTGGTGGCGGTACTTGAGCTGTTCCTCGACCTGGCCCGCCCCGACCAGAACCGCATGCGTGAGTTGCTGGCTGAACTCTCCGCGGATGAATTCGTCACGCTTTTGGCCCGCCGGGTACCGCTGCAACCCTGCCCGGATTGGCGGCGGGTTGCTTCGACTGATGGCTTGCACATCGGTATTCATCCCCAGCATGACGAGGGCGTTTTCGTTGGCGCCGCGGTTCCCCTGGGCCGGCTCGATGCCGCCATGCTGCGCGGCGCGGCGCGGCTGGCGCGGGAGAAGGGCGACGGCAGCCTTCGTTTCACCCCTTGGCAAAGCCTGTTGCTGCCTAACGTTCGCGCCGATAACGCCGCCGGTGTACTGGCGCGGCTTCAGGCGCTGGGCCTGTTGGTTTCGGTCGATCAGCCCCTGGCGCAGCTCATCGCGTGCACCGGGTCCAGTGGCTGCGCCAAGGCCATGGCCGACACCAAGGCCGACGCTCACCAATTGGCGGAGCGGCTGCACCGCCGTGGCCAGGCGCTGAGCATTCATTTGTCCGGTTGCCCGCGTTCCTGCGCGGCGGCCCATATCGCGCCCGTCACCTTGTTGGCGGTCGCCCCCGGTCGTTATGACCTGTATTTTCGCGATGCGACGCTGCCGGGTTTCGGCGCGTTGCAGGCGCACAATCTGACTATCGAAGCGCTCGACCACTGGCTCGACGCTCATCCCCGGAGCCCCCTTGATGCTTGATTACATCCGCGACGGTCAGGAGATCTATCGCAACTCCTTCGCGATCATCCGCGCCGAGGCCAACCTGGCGCGCATACCGGCCGATCTGGAAAAACTCGCGGTGCGGGTGATCCACGCTTGCGGCATGGTCGAGGCGGTCGATGGCCTGCAGTTTTCCGAGGGCGCGGGCACGGCCGGTCGCCAGGCGCTGGCGGCCGGCGCGCCGATCCTGTGCGACGCGCGGATGGTTTCCGAGGGCGTGACGCGGGCTCGCCTGCCGGCCAACAATCCGGTGATCTGCACCTTGCGTGACGAGCGCGTGCCGGCGTTGGCCCTGGACCTGGGCAACACCCGCTCGGCGGCGGCCCTTGAGCTGTGGCGCCCACACCTGGAAGGCAGCGTCGTGGTCATCGGCAATGCTCCAACGGCACTCTTCTACCTGCTGGAAATGCTCGACGCCGGGGCGCCAAAACCGGCCCTGATCCTCGGTTTTCCGGTGGGGTTTGTCGGCGCCGCCGAATCCAAGGCGGCGCTGGCGGCCAACAGCCGGGGCGTGCCGTTCGTGATCATGCAAGGGCGGCTCGGCGGCAGCGCCATGGCCGCCGCCGCCGTCAACGCCCTCGCCACGGAGGTGGAATGATGCAGCAGCCAGGACGCCTGATCGGCCTCGGCGTAGGGCCCGGTGACCCCGAACTGATCACAGTCAAAGCCTTGCGCCTGCTGCGCGAATCGCCCGTGGTGGCGTACTTCGTCGCGAAGGGCAAGAAGGGCAACGCTTTCGGCATCATCGAGGCGCATTTGCAGGTCGCGCAAACGTTGCTGCCGCTGGTCTATCCAGTCACCACCGAGGTGCTGCCAGCGCCGCTGTCCTATGAAGAGGTGATCGCCGACTTCTACGACACCGCCGCCGAACAGTTGGCGGTACACCTGGACGCCGGTCGCGACGTGGCGGTCATCTGCGAGGGCGACCCGTTCTTCTACGGCTCCTACATGTACCTGCACGATCGGCTGGCCGAGCGTTATGTCGCCGAAGTCATCCCGGGCGTGTGCTCGATGCTCGGTGGTGCCTCGGTGCTCGGCGCGCCGCTGGTCTATCGCAACCAGAGCTTGTCGGTGCTTTCGGGGGTATTGCCCCACGGGGAACTCAAGCGCCGGCTGGCCGACGCCGACGCGGCGGTCATCATGAAGCTGGGACGCAACTTCCCCAAGGTTCGACAGGTGTTGCAGGAGCTGGGTCTGGATGGGCGGGCGTTGTATGTGGAGCGAGCTACCATGGCCAATCAGAAAATCGTCCCGCTGGATGAAGTCGAGCCGATGTCCTCGCCGTATTTCTCGCTGATCATCGTCCCTGGCGAACGGTGGCAGGGATGACGGCAAAAGCTCCTGCCATTGTCATTCTCGGCACCGGCAGCCTGGCAACGGCCCGGCGAATCCAGCAGCGTTATCCCGAGGCTTTGATCCATGGGCTGGCGGGCCGGGTCGAGGGCAGCGATCGGCCATACGCCGAGTTTGGCGCAACGTTGCGCCAGCTCTATCAGGAGGATTCGCCGATCATCGCGCTATGCGCGGCTGGCATTGTCATCCGCACGCTGGCGCCGCTGTTGCTGGAGAAGGGCGTCGAGCCGCCGGTGCTCGCCGTGGCCGAGGATGGCAGCGCCGTGGTGCCGTTACTGGGCGGCCTGGGGGGCGTGAACGTCATGGCCCGCGAGATTGCCGGGGCGCTCCAAGTCGCGCCGGCCATCACCACCAGCGGCGAATTGCGTTTCGGCACATGCCTGCTTAATCCGCCAGGCGGCTACAGCCTTGGCGACCTGGAGCAAGGCAAGCGCTTCGTGTCCGACCTGTTGGCCGGTGAGCCGGTGCGGATCGAGGGCTCGGCGCCGTGGCTGGACCAGGCGCAGTTGCCACAGGATGCACAGGCGCGGCTGGCGATTCGTGTCGACAGTGCCGCGGGCGTGCCGGCGGCGGATGAGTTGCGCATCTATCCGCGCAACGTCGTGGTCGCGGTGAGCGCCGGCGCGTCAGACGATTCCACCGCCATTGTCCAAGCGCTGGCCCAGGCGGGGCTTGCAGTGCAGTCACTGGCCTGCCTGTTGGCGGCGGACAGCGACATGGCGCGCCCGCAATTGCAACAAGCCGCTTCGGCCTTGGGCGTACCGCTGCGATTCGCCGCGCCCGACGGCAGCGTCGCGCAGTGGCTGGCCGGTGCCTTGGGGCAGCCGGTATCGATTCAGACCACGGGCAATATCGCCATTGCCGTGGCCGCACAACCCGTCGATCCGCAACGGATCGGACGCGCGCGCGGACGTCTGGCGGTGATCGGTCTTGGCCCTGGCGCGGCCGAGCTGATGGTGCCGGCCGTGCGCGCCGAACTTGACCGCGCCACCGACGTGCTGGGGTATGAAACCTATGTGCGCATGGCCGGCCCTTTCCGTGCCGACCAGATGCAGCATTGCACCGACAATCGTGAAGAGATGCAGCGCGCCCGGCACGCCTTTGAACTGGCTGCCCAGGGGCGATCGGTGGTGGTGGTGTCTTCGGGTGACCCTGGCGTATTCGCCATGGCGGCGGCGGTGCTCGAAGCGTTGCATGAATCCAGTGACCCGGGCTGGCATAACGTCGACTTGCAAATCCTGCCGGGCGTGTCGGCCTCCCTGGCCACTGCCGCCCAGGCCGGCGCGCCGCTGGGGCACGATTTCTGCGTGATGTCGCTGTCGGACAATCTCAAGCCCTGGTCGATTATCGAGAAGCGCCTGGCCCTGGCGGCGGAAGCCGACCTGGCCCTGGCGTTCTACAATCCGATTTCCCGTTCTCGCCCATGGCAACTGGGCCGTGCGCTTGAGATCGTGGCAGAACACCGTGCTCCGGATACTCCGGTGGTCTTGGGGCGCGACATAGGCCGTCCCGGCCAGACATTGCGTGTTACGACACTGGGGCAGCTGACCCCGGAGCAGGTCGACATGCGCACGATGGTGCTTGTGGGTTCTTCCACGACCTGTGTCTTCCCTCGTGCCGAGGGTGGGAACTGGGTCTACACCCCACGGTGGTACGGCGATAAACCGCTCTGAAAAAATCTGGCGGCCCGTTCGGGTCGCTGTCTTTAAGTTACCCTCCTTTTTATGAGTCTGGACCGATTCGTTGAGGCGAGTTAGTTCAGGTTAGTTGTCAGGTCTTGTTTGACGGTATTCGGCTGCCTCGCGGTGAAGTGTAACTTTTTAATGGTTTTATCTTGAATGATGATTGACGGAGCGACTGGTTGAGGTTCGCCCGGGTGACGGTTATGTTTGTGTCGTCAAATGTGAACTGTTCTATTGTTTTTTAAAAGTATGCGCGAGTGCAGGGAAGTGCTCGATTAAAACAATGCCCGCCCCGTCGGGCTGTTATATCAAATGGAATTGCCGTTTTATGAAACGATTCAAAGATTCACCCGTGAGGGATTACGCCACTTTCGACAAGTTGGTGGCGCGCGATGCGCTAGAGCGAATATTGACGCCTTATACAGGTACCGAAGGATACGACGCAGCGCTTAGATACTATGACAGCTGTGTCAAAACGCGAGATACGCCTGAAATGCTGACGCCTTTGGCGTTCCTGAAAAGAACCTTGGAGTCGCTTCAGGGGCAAAGCAGGCGTAGGCGTGCGTCAGAATCGTCTTCGGACCCGGCCAGCGAGGATATGGGCCTGAGGCGTAGTCACCGCAGGGTAGAAAGTTACGAAACGCGCCTGTCCAACCGTATTGAGTTAATGAAACAACCCGTCAGCGAAGTGCCAAGAAAACTGCATTTTGTTTGGCTTGGCGGAGGCTTGGGCGATATTCAGCTGGATTACCTTCGCCTGTGGAAACAGGTAATGCCCAAAGATTTCACCGTGAATGTCTGGCATGACCCGGATGGGCTATTGGTACACGAAACTACGCGAATTATCGTTGAGGCGGCTAAGGCTGATACATGGGGTGGCGAAGAGCAGTCGGCGGCGTCTGGCGATGATCTGGCCACTCGCTACGAGATGAGAGTGACGGCGTTGAAGCGCCAGATGTCAATGCACATTGACCGAGCTATCAAACGGGGTAAGCGTGCGGACGAAGCACGCATAGACTTGTTGGTTCGCGGATATGAACGCGATGAAAGTGTTCTGCGCGCACTGAAGAATAAGAACGCTCAAGTCATGCACGGTTTGAGCGACGAAGGCATGCAACTGCGCGACGTCCGTGAGCTTCAGGCTTTCCCTCGTCTGGGGGAATTTTATCATCGTGAAATGTCCTTGCGCGGTAACCTCGCGGCAGCCTCGGACATTGTGCGGATGCTGGTGGTGCATGACGAAGGTGGTATCTACAGCGATGTGGACTTCTTGCCGCCCTTTGTCCAAGGCGTGGCGGGCGTTGATATCAACCGTCTGGAGAAGCAACCACGGCTGGGCGCGTTGCAGTTGTTGCTCAACAATAATCCCGATTGGATGCCGGGTCGCCAGGCGCTGGCCGATCGATACAAGGACTACACCGCTGCCATCCCTGAAGAGCATCGCGGGGCGTTGGAACAATTTGCAAAAACTACCCCGTCGTTGAAGCAAGTGTTTGCTCCGTTCACGGATGGCAGCGCGCGTGCCGACAGTTTGCGCCTGGCCCAAATCGAAGGGGGGGAATCCAATGCCTTGATTATCAGCCATCCGGGGTCGGCTGCGGTCAATGCCATTATCGAGCGTTTCGAGATTCATCATCAGGCACTGCTCGCTGTTGAGCGCGAAGCCCGCAAAAATAATATCGATTTCCATGAGGCCAACCGCATCTTGAATCTTGCGGAGCGAGTCCTCAAGGTTGAATTCGATATCGTCGAGGAAAAGGTCAGCATTGAAGATAGCCATGCCTTGAGGCTTCGCGTGGCAATAATGGACTATTTCAGTGACGGTTTACGTCCCCAGGCCCAGGGTTCGATATTCCTGACGGGGCCGGGCGCTGTGCGGGCGGGGCTGATGGAGTATGGGAGCAGGTTTCTCACGCCACATGGGGCTCAAGCGCTACGCAAATCCATTCGGTTGAAGACGGGCTTCAACAACAATACGGAGGAAGAGCAGGACCATTCATGGAAGGAAAACACCGAAGACATGGACGCCTGGTTCGCAGCCGAAAAAGCTCGCTGGACCGAAGGCCGGATGCAAGCCCGCTACACCGCGAACCTGGCGGAACTGCTCAAGCCGTACAGTATCGAGTTCGAGGAAGGCTGGCCGTTGATCGAGGGGCGCCATGTGCTCTCCACCGACGTGCTACAGCCACTCGCCGATGAGTTGGGTGAGCCCTTCATCACCGCGATGAGTCAGGGCCACACCGGTGAGGTGGTATTCGATGAGGTCATTCCCCTGGGGTTCGATGACCGCCAATCCATTCGTGCCCAAAGCAACGGAAAACTCATGCCAGCGCCACCGCGCGAACAGCGGGTGCAACCGTTATCCATTGGGCAACTCTTGAACGAGATGGCTGGCGGGCATCTTGACGTTCTCCAGTTGGGACCGCTGCAACGCCTTCAGATTGGGGCATTGATCGGTTTGAAGAGGCTGGACAATGCCAGTTTCGACGCGGCTCGCCCGCAGTTGGAAAACCTGCTCAATGATTTCAAGAAACCCGGGACCCTGAACCGTTACACAGCAATCGAGCGCGCGTTATATGCGCATCAGGCCCCGGCGTTCCTGGCAGGGATTGAAAGTGCGGTGAACGGTGGTCCCCGGCATGACGAAACCGCGTTGGGGCTGAGGAGGTCCCTGCTCGAAAAGCCGTTGACGTTACGTCAGTGGGGTCAATACGTAGAGCGCGTCCAGCAGGCGGCGATGCATGAATACCGGAGCCAGATAGTCAGGCGGTTGAACACTGTTCTGTTTGCCGTTGACCCGAACGCTTTCAGGTCCGTACCACAGGACCTACTGTTCCAGGGCCCGGGTGATCGCGTAGCTGGGCGTTGCTACCCATTGTCCCTGGCCATGGCGGCTGCTTTTTCTCAGGGGGCGGATGCCATTCGAACCCTGTGTAATCGATTCGAGCTGGCGATCGCGGCATCTGACGAGGGGGACTCGCCTGATTTCATGAGCAGCCTGGAATCGTTGCGTGAGATGAAAGTGGACAACGTGGGTAATGCCCTCGAACGCGCTGATCTGGGTGAGGTCGTGCATATTCTGCAGAACAAGACGGCCAGTACATTGATGCTCAATTCAGATAATCACGTCATGCTTGCCGCAAAGACTATCGAAGGCGGACACGAAACCTACCACTTCTACGATCCGAATTTTGGCGTGTTCGGTTATGAGGACGCCACGGGTTTTACGAAGGCGCTGGAAGAGTTTTTTATCACCCAGGGGATGGCCGCCCAGTACGGCGCATATGGCGAAGAGACTCATCCTTCGTTTGACTTGATCGAGCTGGATGGTAGCCGGGTGGCAAAGGAGGTATTACCCAATACGGTACGGGTTTCGCAGTTGTTGCTACCCGACGCCTTACGAGGCCAGTCGCAACGCTCTGTCAGGACGCGGATCGCCAGCGCCCGGGGACAATCGCTCCAGGACAATCCGCGACTTGGCAGTTGCTTGCTGGCCTTGGATGGCCATTGGTGGGCGCAACAGATCGCTGACGCGACAACGCGTTTGCAACAGACGAGTGAGTCTGCCTCAAGCCTCGTACCGCTGTTCGACACTCTGGAGGGTGATCCGGACGGGACGTACCGGATAACCATGGTCGATCCGGCCGATCCAGGGCATCCGGTACAGATCAAGACCGATGACCATCGTCTCCTGCGCATAAAAAACCACCTTTCGGAACGTTTCTCGACGTTGGCCAACCAGCCCACCGCCACGGACGATGCCCATGCGGTGGGCGGCGTTCATACGTTGAACGCCGGTTTCGCCATCCAGGCGTTGATGAACGCGCTGAGGGGACGGGAAGGGGCCGACCGTCCCCTCACCCTGGCGGTGCGATTGCATGCCTATGTCAATTACGCGCAAATGGCCCATGGCACTGTGGCCGACGTCGCCGGGCTGGTCGGCCTGGTTCGCAAAGCGTTGGATGAGGAGAAACTGATCGCTAGCACCGTCGCGCCGGTGGTCAAGGCCTCCGTGGGCGCCACTATGAGCGAAGCGACGGGGGGGTTGCTGCAACTGGCGAATGTCGGGTTCGACATCTACCAATTAGCGACCGCGCATAACGATGTTGAACGCGCGCAGTTCGGTACCCAACTGGCTTTCGATTCGGGCGGCCTTGCATTGTCGGCGGGTGCCCTGATGGCGGGCGCCACGACCGGGGCGTTCCTCGGCAGCGCTTCCGTGTTGCTGGCGGGGCTGGGCGTTGGAGTCGCCGCACTGGCCCAGGGGTTTGCCAACATTGCCGAGGAAGCCAAGCAGGTCGGGTTGTTTTTCGATGAGGTGGCAAAAGCCCACTTGAACGCCTATCGGCTCGACGCGGCTCATGGCGCCTGGAAGCCACGCCCGTCGCTGATCATCGACGCCGTGAATCTGGCCGATGGAACCCTGAACCTGGGCAGTCCCAAGCTGTATCCCTTGTACGATCATTTTGGCGTGCCATCGTTTTCGACCGACCGCGGCCAGCCGATCGATATCCGCGGGGAACTGGACTTGCCGTCTCGAGTCAGCTTCACGCCGCCCGCCGGCCAAGCCATCGTCTTGCCGTGCATTCCGCAGACCTGTTACCGCTACGAATACAAGGCTCTGCCCTTTGCGAACTGGCGCCATGACACCGGTTTCGACACGGCGCGACGCCTGGAGAAAAGAAAGGCGAACGGCGAATGGCTGTTCCTTTTTTCCTTCTATTCGTTTCCCAGTGACTACATCCTCCATCGTCTTTTCGAGCCGGACTATAGTTCAACCACGATCGATGTAGTGCTGGATGATACCGATCGTTCGCTGGTGATCCCCGAGCTTCCGCCGATCTGGCACAAATTGATCACTTATCGCATCCAGGGCGCCGGCAAGCGGTGTGCGGTGCTGATCAACCCCGGTGTGAAGCTGGCTCTCGGTACAACGCAATCAGGTCATTCGACCTGGATACTGGACGCTCCCTGGGCCGAGGAAAGCGATATCAAGTTTCCATCCACGGAACGTCTGTCCATTGGTGACGTTGAGGTGACATTCACTGCAACTGGAAGCCATGAGGTTTTGTTGCGGACCGCCCAAGGAAAAGTGTTCCAGGTAGACCGAGGCTCTCGCCAGCTCAATGTTGTCCTGGAGGTGGTGCCGGAGTGCCAGGGCCAGCAGGCACTGCAGGAACATTTCAAGGCCTTGAACCAACAGCACCGGCTGACGGCACCGTACACGCCGGTTCGTCAATACCTGATTCCGTTCGAAGACCCGAAACCCCCGCGACACGTTACGGCTTGGTACGACTCGAAAGAGGACCGTTTCCTCTACATCCGCGATGAAATCATAGGTGACGAACCGACATCGCTTGGGGCGGTGGTAAATGGTTATGCCTGGTTCTATGACACGAAGGATGTGAGGATCTGGCAAGTCGACGCTAAGACAGGGCTGTTGAGCCGACACTATTGGTTGTGGGGTTCAATAAGCGTAAAGGCGGTGATCAAGAGTGTCGAGGCAGACGCACAGGGGATCATCCATATCGTGCAGCAGATTACCCGCAAGGATCGCAGCATCGATGTTCTGGCTTACGTCATCCAGGATGAGAGACTGCTGCTGACTTCGATCACGCGAGGTTTGGACCCCCATCTGGAAGCACTTCTAGGGAGCAGCGAAACCCTTCGCGACTGGTCGCTAGTGCTTGCGGATGGTTTTGAATATTCGTCAACGTTTGGAGGGATGCACACTTTCGAAACTGTCACCTGGCAACCGGCGCCCTTTGTATCGATCTGCTGGAAGCTGAACGATGCAGACAGGGATATGGCGTGGGTGCGCTGGGGCGATAACCTGATCATTCGTCCCGTGCCGCCACCCAAGCATTACCGCAGCTGGCCTGACACGATCAAGGACGGGACCGAGCTGACCCTGTTGAGCCTGGCAGACGAAATCGATGCATTCATGATTTTCGACCGCAAATACCGGACGGTGTGTCGTCGGCAGCGCACCCTTGTCGATGGCAAGGCAGTTTGGTCCGATAAATGGCGGCAGAGAGGGTTCGTCGAGGATTTCGTTGCCATGGACAACGGATACGCGGCCATGAGGACCGACGGCTTGTTCTTCAACCTGACCCGCCAGGGAGACCTTCGGTTTGGGGGCATAAACGAACATTGGTTCAAGGCGCCGCCGCAGAAACAACAGCATTGGTGGCCTGCCCTGGAGTCACTCGCCCGCAAGCAAAACACCGATCGTTTCGATCTTCTGGGGCTGGTCGCTCCCCGACGGCAAGACGAGGTTGTACGCCTGGTACATCGACAACAGGCTGCTGCTGGCTAAACCGGAGCACGCGACCGTCCTTCGTCTTTTGAACGTCACCCCGGATGGCGAGGCGGCCTGGTTGTTCGATATGTCCAATGGCGAGGTCCTTCGCCAGGCCCTGATCGATCATGAACAGGTGGAGCGCGCGTTCGGTCAAGGTTCGCAGTTGCTCCAGGCTGACGTGTTGGCTCCTGCGAAACGTGAGTGGGCGCCCTGGAAGTTCGTCAACCTGACGGTCGACGGACCGGGATTGCGTGGTGTCACCGAGGAGGGCCTGGTGATCATGCTGCGAGATCCTGGACACGCTTTGCTCACCGGAGTCACCCGTGAGTGGGTGGTCACCCAGGGCGGGCGAGAGCAAGAAGCGCTTGAGCGATTGGCGAGGTCCGTCGCCCATAGCGCCCTGTTGACGGTGGAAGTGCCTGATGGCCTGGCGTGGTTCGTCGCCGATACCGGGCGCATGATCCGGGTGCCCAGGGTTGCCTTCGCGCAAGGATTCGAGGTGCTTGGAACCCAGCACCAGACCAACGTGTTACTTCGCGAAAACAAGGATGGGAAACTGCTGACATACCCCCGCGAAGGGGATGCGGGACCGCTCAGCTATGTTCAGCGTGAGGGCGAGGTGCTGGTTGTCCAGAGCGCCGAAACGAAGATTGATGATCTGCCCGCGCTGCTTCCAGACGATGTGACAACGTTGGTCCTGCGCATGGGCGAAGGTGCGGTGACTTACCGACTTCCACCGTCCATCTGGTGGCAAGTCCAGTCGGTCATCCTTGACTGCCGGCCTTCATTGCCCGACAAGGCTACCGTTCCCGGCACGTTGGTCTGGGACCTCAAGGAGCCTGAGCAACTACAGTTGAGCATTGTCGATGAACACCTGGTGATTTTTGATCCGAACAGCGGACGCAGTGTGATTTGTCGTGAGGTGTTTGCCACCGATGTCAGCTTGCGTGGCAATGTGCGGTTCAGTTTCGGCGGGGCTCGTTACTATTCCGTTTCGACATGGGTGACGCAGGTGGTCGCTTTGTCGGGTAGCCAGAGCATCACGCTAAAGGAGTTACTGGAAACATCGGCGGCGAGGGAAGTCGATTTGGCGGGTTGATCCCTGGCTAAATCGAGCGGTAAGAAGAAGGGCTGCGCATGTGATCCATTAGCAGCCTTTTTAATGGGCGCTAAACGGATAGCGCCCCCTTGAGTTCCGTTACTGGCCGCTTATGCGGCGATTGCTTCGTAGGGAAAATCGTCTCATGACTTGTTCGTCAAGTTTCTTCCGGATTAATTCCCTTCGTGTGTCCAGCGTGCTTCTGTCAAGTCTCAAGTACGCTTTGCGTTGGATCACTCGGGCAGTGCGGTTTTCCCAGTTCCAGAACAAAAAACTGCTTCTTTTTACATTTACGCTCAGTTCGAGCTTAAACAGAGCGATATGCAGGTTGCCTTGTGAGTCGTACCGGGCCGGGACGATTTGAAATGACTCGCCCTGGAGCGTTTCCGTATCGAACGATAACAGGGCAGGACTGTTGGCCTTGAAGGTGTCCAATGTATCGATCATCGCATTCGCTTGCCGTGAATCACGCATGGCGTCGGCGCTTCGTACCAGGAACTCTGCCACGGAACCGGATAAAGAGTGTTGTGTGCTTTCGAAGATAGACCCGTCATAAAGCCCCCAGCCGAGAAAATTCAGTGTGTTGACATATTCGCCAAACCAATCGCGGGGGTTGGCGTGACGGAGATAGCCGAGGTCGGCCGATAGGGTGGCTATATTGGTGCAGTCTGCAATGTCGTCGTGGTCTTGTAGGGAAAGTGCCCCGATATATGAGAACAGATTCGGGCCCGTTACGAGTCCGGTTAATGGTTTGTCGGCCATGACAAAAATTTCCTTCATTAGAGAGGGTGGGTTAGTTGAAGGGCTACTATCGCAGAGTGTTTATAAAGGTAGGAATGATAGTTGTCGTCTAAATATGTTTTTGGCGGTGGTAGGGGTGGTGCGACATATATCGTATTTGCTTTTTGATTGTGAGTTTGGTTGTGCGTGGTTTAGATTGTTTTTTGTCCGCAGGAGCGGTCAGTCATTAAAAAAGGAAAGTAGTATGGAAAAGTTTGATAGTGTCGTTAGCGTTGCGCAAAGTTTGGAGTTGGTGAGTGCTCGCATCAATAGGCGGAAGGCGTTGGTTGATACCGGGCGGCGTACGCGCAGGTCCGTTATGCAGACAGTGCAGGATAATCCCAACAAGGAAATGGATGCCTTGATGCTCGGGGATGCACTTTTGGGTTATGGCAATAATATGTCGCTCAATAACATGGCGATCATGGAGAACCTGATCACCATGTCAATCATGGAGGCCAACTATGAGGTGCCTGGCGGCAAGAATACTCATGGCTGGTATGAGGCTTTCATTCGATGCTTGCAGGATCTTGGCTGCTTTGTGGCCGATGACGGCTACTCGCGCTATTCCGAAAATTCGCTACAGGTGGATATGGACAATGTCATCAGCGACATCGTCAAAGGAGTTATCGATGGCGTGAAAGCCAGCCTACCGGCGGCAACGGTACTTGGTGCGGTGGTCAGTACGACAATTGATGGTTTGAAGCAGGACAAGGAGACCATTGACCTATTCAATACCCAAGTCAAGTCCGCCGATGGTGCGCGCCTGTCTGTCCTTCCTTGTGAGCAGTTACCCAACGGTATTCTCATCGCATCCTCCAGTTCGATAAAACAGACCGGCTCCTCAAGTAACGGTGGCGTTCTTTTCGTGAACTGGCGTGCGTCGGCACGGGATATCTTCCGGGGCAAATCGTTCGTGACCTTCAACCCGGAACGTTACGAGGCACTCAGGAACGATATTGAAGGGTATTTGGGCAAGCATCGCAGGGAAGTTCTTAGTAAACGCTTCAGCCGCCGCAAGAGCAGCTAATTCCTTTCTCGGCCAAGGTCACGGCACCAGATAGCCTCTCACCCCGGTAAAAATGATCTGGGCCGCCAGCGCACAGACAAACAACCCCATCAGCCGGCTGACAATCTGCAAGCCCTGGTCGCCGAGGATTCGCTCGATGCGGCTGGACAGGTAGAGCACCACGCCGACGGTGAAGCTGGCCAGGGCGATGCTGATGATCGCCATGAGCTTGTCGTCCCAGTGCGGCTGGCTTACGCCCATCACCAGCAGGGCGCCGATGGTGCCGGGGCCGACGGTCAACGGAATGGTCAGCGGGACGATGGTCACGTCCTGCTGAACATTATCGGTTTGTACCGCCGACTTGCCCTGGGCCATGCCCAAGGCCGAAATGAACAAGACGCTGCCGGCGCCGATACGGAACGCATCCACCGTGATGCCGAACACGCTGAAGATCACCCTGCCAAACAAATACAGCAACACGCTGGAAACCAGCGTTGCGGTCGCGACTTTCCAGGCCAGGCGACGCTGTTCCTTGCGGGAATAGCCGCGTGTCAGGCTGATAAAACACGACAGCACGAAAAAGGGGCTGTAGAGCACCAACATTTTCAGGTAAACGCTGAACAGCACATGGAGCATGGTCAAGGCTCGTGACAGAGGAAGACGACGGGAGTCTATCAGGCGATTTGGCGCCTGTCGGCTCAGGACGTATGCGCTGTATTGTTTTGCTGATCGCGCTGGGCCACCCAGTGTTCGATCAGCTCACGCAACTGCGACAGTTCCACCGGCTTGGCCATGTGCCCGTCCATGCCCGCCTGGCGAGCGCGCTCCTTGTGTTCGGCGAGGATATGCGCGGTGAGCGCCACCACTGGCGTGCGGGTGCGCTGGTTTCCGACTTCCCAGGCGCGTAGCTGTTGGGTGGCGGAGAACCCATCGAGAATGGGCATCTCACAGTCCATCAGGACCAGGTCGTAGCGTTGCTCTTTCATCGCCTTGAGCGCTTCTTCGCCGTTGCTGGCGGTGTCGGGTTGCAGATTGAGCTTGCCGAGCATGCCGCGAATGACCTTGGTGGAGATGGTGTTGTCTTCTGCCACCAGGATGCGGAAATCGCTGGGGACCTTCACTGGGAGTGGCAGGCCGGCGTTGACCGGGACATTCGGCGCCTGGCCTTTATTACGCTGGTTCAGTTCGTCCGCCAGGGTGGTCTTGAGCGTGTAACCTGCCACGGGTTTGGCGAGGATGCGCTTGACACCGCTGTTGCGCGCCACGATCTTGCTCGGCGCGTTGCTGATGCCGGTCAGCATGATCAGCAGGATATCGTGGTTGAGGCTTGGGTCTTCCTTGATCTTGGCGGCCAGTTGCATGCCGGTCATGCCAGGCATGTTCTGGTCCAGCAGCACCACGTCGAAGTAGTCGCGCAGGTGCGCCTTGGTGCGCAGCAGCGCGAGGGCTTCCTTGCCCGACGGTACGGCGCTGACGTTCAGGCCCCAAGCGCTGCATTGCTGCACGAGCACCTTGCGGCAGGTGTCGTTGTCATCGACCACCAAGACCCGCGCGCCTTGTAGCGGGCCATCGAGGTCGGCGGTCGGATGTTCCAGGCGGTCTGGGTCCAGCGGCAAGGTCAGCCACAAGGTGCTGCCTTGGCTGCTGCCACTCTTGATGCCGAATTCGCCATTCATCAGCATGATCAACTGGCGAGCGATGACCAGCCCCAGGTTGCCGCCCAGGCGCGTGGCCGATAGGACGTTCTTGCTGTGCAGCTCGGCATGCATCAGCGTTTCGCGTTCTTCGGCATCCATGGGCGAGCCGCTGTCCTGTACCGCGATTCGCAGGCGCGGTTGACTGCTGCGCTCGTCGAGGGCGACAACGATCAGGACCTCGCCTTCATCGGTTTTCTTCAAGGCATTTTCCAGCAGGCTCAACAGCGCCTGACGCAGCCGCGTCGGATCGCCGCTGATGACCCGAGGCACTTGGGGCTGGATGAAGCTGATCAGCTCGACATTCTGCTGTTCGGCCTTGGCGCGGAAGATGCTCAGGCAGTCCTCGATCAGTGCATTGAGATCGAACTGCACGTCATCCAGCTCGATTTGCCCGGATTCGAGACGGGAAATGTCGAGAATCTCGTTGATCAGGGTAAGCAGTTCATTGCCGGCGCTGTGGATCGTCTGCACGTAGTCGCGCTGTTTGACGGAGAGCGGCGTGCCCAGCAACAGCTCGGTCATGCCCAGCACGCCATTCATCGGTGTGCGGATCTCGTGGCTGATCTTGGCCAGGAACTCGGCCTTGGCGTTGATCTCGGCATTGCTCGCCGCCAGGTCGCGGCTCAGGCTGAAACGGTTTTCATTGATCGATCGCTGGCGTTCGCCCAACGCGACGCTCATCAGCAGGCCGCTGACGCAGATAATGACCAGCAAGGTGACGATCAGCCCTTGGGGCGCGACTTCGGTCAGCCCTTGCAGGGCTGGAAGAATGATCAGCGTACCCAGGTTGAACACCACCATGGCGGCGACGAAAAGCCGCGCCGGGCGGTAGCCCTTCTGCCAGTGCCAGGCGCTGACGAACAGCATGCTCAGGCCGGCCAGGGCCACCAGCGCATAAGTCATGATATTGAGGGGCAGCGTGTTGACGAATAACAGCAACAGGCTGCAGAGCATAATGAAGACAATTTCGCCCAGCAGCAGCCGGTCCAATGGATGCGGTCCCAGTGGGGCGAAATAACGATAGGCGAACATCAAGCCGCAGGGCGCGGTCAGCAACAAGGCCAGATAGGCACCCGGCGTCTGGATCGCCGGCCAGTCAGGCAGCCAGGCCCCAGCGAGGTTCAGCAGCAGTACCAGGCTGAGCATCAGCAGCCCTTCGCAGGCGGCCAGCCACAGGCAACTGCGCGACCGGGTATAAGCGTAGCGGGTGAGGTTGTGCAGGATCAGCATGGCGATACAGCCGAACAACAGCCCATAGACCAGCGTCTGGTTCTGGTTGGCCGCCGCCAGGACCGCCGGCTGCAACGTGACATAGGGGCGCAGTTCGTAGCGCGATGCCAGTCTCAGGTAGACGTCCAGCGATTTATCGCTGCGCGGCAAGGGCAGCATGAAATCGCTGCTGGGCACCGTAGGTTCGGTATGCGGCATGGCGTTGCCGGTGACTTGTTGGCTGACCAGAGTGTCGCCATCCAGCACATAAAGATTCAGGCGCGACAGATCGGGCGCGAAGACCCGCAGGATCTGTTCATGCCTGTCGGGGGAAAGCCGGAAGCGCAGCCACAGGGCTCCCCCCGGCTCGGCTGCCTTGAGGTGATCCAGGTCAATGGGGCTGAACTGGTTGGTATAGCGGGCAGAGCGGATGTCGCTCAGCTTCAGGTCGCCCTGTTCGTCGAGCAATACCGCCCAGCCGCTGCCGGGCGCAGCCTGTGCCGGGAACACGCAGAGCAGCGTCAGCAGGGTAACGGTCAAGCTTATGGCAATCCTGAGCCAGCGCACGGCGAAATCCCTTCGTAGGTTGATGCCAGATGATAACTATGCGCGGCGCCCGAGCAGACAGGCAAGAGCTCTGGACCCTTGCCTGTCTGAATGACCGGATTATTCCAGGTTTTCGCCACGCTCGCGTGCAATGGCACGGTAGCCAATGTCCTTGCGGTAGAAACAGCCTTCCCAATCAATCTGCGCGGCAAGCTTGTAGGCTTGCTGCTGAGCGGCGTCGACGCTGGCACCCATGGCAGTGGCGCATAACACTCGACCACCAGCCGTCACGACCTGGCCGTCCTTCAATGCCGTACCTGCGTGGAAAACCTTACCTTCCAACTGGGCGGCGGCTTCCAGGCCCTTGATGGCGCTGCCCTTGGCGTAGTCGCCCGGGTAACCACCGGCCGCCAGCACGATGCCAACGCTCGGACGTGGATCCCATTGGGCTTCAACCTTGTCCAGCGCTTGGGCCAGAGCGGCCTCGACCAGCAGCACCAGGCTCGATTGCAGGCGCAGCATGACCGGCTGGGTCTCAGGATCGCCGAAACGGCAGTTGAATTCGATGACTTTTGGGTTACCAGCCTTGTCGATCATCAGGCCAGCATAGAGGAAACCGGTGTAGACGTTGCCTTCCTCGGCCATGCCACGCACGGTTGGCCAGATGACCTGGTCCATCACGCGCTGGTGAACGTCGGCGGTGACCACTGGCGCGGGGGAGTAGGCACCCATGCCGCCGGTGTTCGGGCCGCTGTCGCCATCGCCGACGCGCTTGTGGTCCTGGCTGGTGGCCATGGGCAGGACGTTCTTGCCATCGACCATGACGATGAAGCTGGCTTCCTCGCCGTCGAGGAATTCTTCGATTACCACACGGGAACCGGCGTCACCGAAGGCGTTGCCAGCGAGCATGTCGCGTACGGCTTCTTCGGCCTCGCTCAGGGTCATGGCCACGATCACGCCTTTACCAGCGGCCAGGCCATCGGCCTTGATCACGATCGGTGCGCCTTTTTCGCGCAGGTAAGCCAATGCCGGTTCGATTTCGGTGAAGTTCTGGTAGTCGGCAGTTGGGATCTTGTGGCGCGCCAGGAAATCCTTGGTGAACGCTTTCGAACCTTCCAGCTGCGCGGCGCCGGCAGTCGGGCCGAAGCAGTCCAGGCCACGGGAGCGGAACAGATCGACTACACCGGCAACCAGTGGTACTTCCGGACCGACGATGGTCAGCGAGACATTTTTCTCGGCGAAATCGGCCAGTTGCTCCAGGGCCAGCACGTCGATGGCGACGTTCTCGCACTTGGCTTCGATGGCGGTGCCGGCATTGCCCGGAGCGACAAAGACCTTCTGCACGCGCGGATCCTGAGCCACTTTCCAGGCCAGGGCGTGTTCACGGCCACCGCTGCCAATGATCAAAACATTCATTTCAAAAAACCTCGATGACGCTGATTCGGTTTGGAGCCTAAGGCGTTTTTACGCCGTAGGAGGCTGCAATGAAGTCGGTAGATGCAAGGCGGAGTCGACCTTGATGAGCGGAGTTGCCTTATGGCAATGAGCATCATCGAGGTCGGCTCCAACGCAGCAGATGCCGACTTCAGTGCGGCCGTTCTCTTGTTAGTGACGGAAGTGGCGCATGCCGGTGAACACCATTGCAATCCCTGCCTCGTCGGCGGCAGCAATCACTTCTGCATCACGCATCGAACCACCCGGCTGGATCACCGCGGTGATGCCGACCTTGGCCGCATTGTCGATGCCATCACGGAACGGGAAGAACGCATCGGAGGCCATGACCGCGCCCTGGACCTGCAAACCAGCGTGTTCAGCCTTGATGGCGGCGATGCGAGCCGAGTTCACGCGGCTCATCTGACCGGCGCCGACGCCGATGGTCTGGCGGTTCTTGGCGTAGACGATGGCGTTGGATTTGACGTACTTGGCGACTTTCCAGGCGAAGATCAGGTCGTTGATTTCCTGCTCGCTCGGGGCGCGCTGGGTCACGACCTTCAGGTCTTCACTGCCGATCATGCCGATATCGCGGCTCTGGACCAGCAGGCCGCCGTTGACGCGCTTGTAGTCCCAGGCTGGCGCCCGGTCGGCCGACCATTGGCCGCAGGCCAGCAGGCGCACGTTGGCCTTGGCGGCAACAATAGCGCGGGCTTCTTCGCTGACGGAGGGGGCAATGATCACCTCGACGAACTGGCGCTCGACGATGGCCTTGGCGGTCTCGGCGTCCAGTTCACGGTTGAAGGCGATGATGCCGCCAAAGGCCGACTCGGTGTCGGTGGCGTAGGCCAGCTCGTAGGCCTGGCGGATGCCGCCCTCGGCGTCCGGGCTCACCGCCACGCCGCACGGGTTGGCGTGCTTGACGATTACGCAGGCTGGCTTGACGAAGCTCTTCACGCATTCCAGCGCGGCGTCGGTATCGGCTACGTTGTTGAAGGAAAGTTCCTTGCCTTGCAACTGGGTGGCGGTGGCGATGCCGACTTCGGCAGGCTTGGCTTCCACGTAGAACGCCGCGCTCTGGTGCGGGTTCTCGCCGTAGCGCATTTCCTGGGCCTTGACGAATTGGGTGTTGAAGGTGCGCGGGAATTCGCTGCGGCCTTCGGTGCCCAGGGTTTCGGCCGCCTGGTTCACGGTGCCCATGTAGTTGGCGATCATGCCGTCGTAGGCCGCGGTGTGTTCGAAGGCCTTGAGCATCAGGTCGAAACGCTGGGCGTAGGTCAGGCCACCGGCCTTGAGATTTTCCAGCACGCTGGCGTAGTCGCTGGCGTTGACCACGATCGCCACGTCTTTATGGTTCTTGGCCGCCGAGCGGACCATGGTCGGGCCGCCGATGTCGATGTTCTCGATGGCGGTCGGCAGGTCGCAGCCGGGCTTGTTGATGGTGGCTTCGAACGGGTAGAGGTTGACCGCTACCAGGTCGATCGGCTTGATGCCATGTTCGTTCATGATGGTGTCGTCGATGCCGCGACGGCCCAGTATCCCGCCGTGGATTTTCGGGTGCAGGGTCTTGACGCGACCGTCCATCATTTCCGCGAAACCGGTGTAGTCAGCGACTTCCACCGCGGCGACGCCGTTGTCCTGCAGCAACTTGAAGGTCCCGCCGGTGGAGAGGATCTCGACGCCCAACTGTTGCAGCTCGCGGGCGAATTCAAGGATCCCGGTCTTGTCGGAGACGCTGATCAAGGCGCGGCGGATCGGCAGGCGGGTGGTCTGGTCGGTCATTTCAGGTTCCATCAAAAGCAAGGGAAGTCAGCAAAAAAGGCGACCGTTTTTTACGCGGGCGCCTTTCTGGTTTGATTGAATGCTTAAAGTAGATCGTACTGCTTGAGTTTCTTGCGCAGGGTTCCGCGATTCAAGCCCAGCAGCTCGCTGGCCTTGGTCTGGTTGCCCTTGACGTAGTTCATCACGCTTTCGAGCAGAGGCGCCTCGACTTCGGAGAGCACCAGGTTGTACACATCCGTGACGGCAGCGCCCTCAAGGTGGGCGAAATAATTGTGCAGCGCCTTCTCGACGCTCCCGCGAAGGGTCTGGCCTTCTTCGCTGGGCGTATTGAGGTGCTGTTTCAAATTCACGTTGTCGCTCACGGGTGCTGTTCCACTCACTAAAGTCTCGGTCATCATCGTCATGCGGCCACCCCTTCGTCCCCTGTCAGGCTCTTGTAACGTTCGGCGAAAAACGCCTGAACGTCGGCGCATTGTGCTTGCGTACCATCCAAACGATTGAAACGGGCGCGAAACTCCCTGGCGCCCGGCAGGGTTGCGAGATACCAGCCCACATGCTTGCGAGCGATGCGTACGCCCATGACTTCTCCGTAGAAGGCATGCAGCGCGGCCAGATGCTCTAGCAGAATACGTTCCACCTCGGACAACTGCGGCGCAGCGAGCTTTTCTCCCGTGCGCAGGTAATGTTCGATTTCACGAAAAATCCATGGCCGCCCCTGGGCGGCCCGGCCGATCAACAGGCCGTCGGCACCGGTCGCGTCCAGCACGTACCGGGCCTTCTCGGGCGAGTCGACATCGCCATTGGCGAAGACCGGAATGGACACCGCCTGCTTGATCGCGGCTATGGTGTCGTACTCGGCTTCGCCGGTGTACAGGTCGGCACGGGTGCGGCCATGGACCGCAAGCGCCGTGATACCTGCCTGTTCGGCGATCTTCGCCACCGTCAGGCCGTTCTTGTTCTCCCGGTCCCATCCGGTGCGGATCTTCAGGGTCACCGGCACATCGACCGCGGCGACAACCGCCTGCAGGATCTCGGTGACCAGCGCTTCGTCTTTCAACAGTGCCGAGCCTGCGGCCTTGTTGCAGACCTTCTTCGCCGGGCAGCCCATGTTGATGTCGATAATCTGCGCCCCCAGCTCTACGTTGGCTCGGGCCGCTTCCGCCAACATCTGTGCATCACCACCGGCGATCTGTACCGAGCGCGGCTCGGGATCACCTTCGTGGATCATGCGCAGGCGCGATTTGCGGGTGTTCCACAAACTCATGTCGCTGGTGACCATTTCCGAAACCACGAGTCCTGCGCCCAATCGTTTGCACAACTGACGGAAGGGCTGGTCGGTGACGCCCGCCATAGGGGCCAGGACCAGACCGTTCTGCAATGTATATGGGCCGATGCGTACCGCCGACATAGGAGTTCCCTGAAGTGGGGCCGGATCATGAGACTTCGAAAAAGGGTTGGCATGATACCCGCTCTCGATGACTGGATAAAGGTCGAATTGGATAAAATCTGAACAGCTATTCCGTTATCGCCAGCGGTTTGGTTTGGGTCGGGCGAGTCAGAATGCCGTCGTCAATCGATCGACCCTGCAGCCTTCATTCGGGCGAATGGAAGCTCAGGCTGTAGTTCACCGCCTTCGGTCCCGGATCGAGGATGTCCAGGGCGATATGGATCGGCGTCTGCGGCGGCATTTCCCCCCGGCCTTCGAGATCGCCGCCCAAATACTCACCCGGCTTGAAACGGCGACTGGCGATCAGGTGGCCGTTGAGGTCGGCAAAGCGCAGCTCCAGCAGTGGGAAGGGCTGGGAGAAGGGCGCGCGGTTGTAGATGATCGCATCCACCACCAGGGCTGCGCTGAACTCTGGATGGCTGCGCACCACCAGGTTGCTGCTCTTGATCTTGGCGATGTCGACCTTGGAGGGGACGTCGCAGCCGATGGCCGGGCAGATTTGCAGGAACCACGGGCGGTACTGGTCCTGGCGAGCCAATTCCTCGAAGTGATAGGCGATGTACTGACCGCCCAGGGCGGCGGCGGCGAGCAGCACCAGCAAACCCCAAAGCAAGCGCCGGCCCCAGGGCGAGCGGCGTTTGCGCCAATCCAGTTGCAGCGGGTCGTCGTCCAGGTCCTGGAGGGCTTCGGCGCGTATGCCGGGCTCCTGGCGATCACGTTTCTTGCGCGGTGTCGCCAGCGGCTCCGGCTCGTCGTCCAGGTCGTCCGTGGCGGACAGTCGCTCCAGGTGCTCGTCGGTCTCCTCGTCCGGCGCCAGGCTCAGCGGGGCGACGGGCTCATCGTCCGGTTCCAGCGGCTCGAGGGCCAGGGACAAGGATGGCTCGGTTCGCGGCGGGCGGGCCGGTTCATGGGGCTCGAACGGTTCGAGAGGGGGCTGGATGGCGGTCTCGGCGCGCTCGGCGGTGGATTCGCTGTACAGGCTGTCAGCCCAGGGCTCCTGGTCGCTCGAAGGATGCTCGCGCAGTGCGCTCAGGTTGTCTTCGCGGCGCCGTCCGAAGGTGTCGGGTGCGCGTTTGTCGCGCCGTTCCAGACGAGCCAGTTCCTTGTCCAGGTCATCGAGATCCAGTTCGGCGGCAGTCCATTGTTTCTGGCTGATCGCCCGTGGCGCTTCGACCACGGGTTTTGCCGGGGAAGCTGGAGCAGTAGCGACGTCCTTGGTGGCGCGTTGCTCCAGCAATTGCTTCGCGGCATTGAACACTTGCAGGCACGAGCCGCAACGAACCACCCCGCGTGCGACGCTCAATTGAGCATGGCTGACGCGAAAACTGGTGTGGCAATGCGGGCACTGAGTGACGAAGCTGTCGGTCATGCGGCAATCCGGTCGATACAGGCGGTCATTCTAGCGCCGACGTCCAGTGATGCGCACCCAGCCATCGCGATTGGCGATCGGGTCCAGGTTGAAATCCGCGGCATAAGCGGCAGCGACTTCTTCACCCTGTTCGGCGAGGATGCCCGACAATGCCAGGCGTCCGCCCGGTTTGACCAGGCTCGACAATTGCGGCGCCAGGGACACCAGCGGGCCGGCAAGAATGTTCGCCACCAGCACGTCGGCCTGTACCTTCGGCAGATCCTCGGGCAAGTACAGCGGGAACAGCGCTTCGTCGATGTTGTTGCGCCCGGCGTTGTCGCGGGAGGCTTCCAGGGCCTGGACATCGATGTCGGTGCCGACCGCTTCCTTGGCACCCAGCAGCAGGGCGGCGATGGCCAGGATCCCCGAGCCGCAGCCGAAGTCAAGCACATTGCAGCCGTCCAGGTCCTGGCCGTCGAGCCATTCCAGGCACAGCGCGGTGGTGGGATGAGTGCCAGTACCGAAGGCCAGGCCCGGGTCCAGCAGCAGGTTCACCGCGTCCGGTTCCGGCGCTGCATGCCAGCTCGGCACGATCCACAGGCGCTGGCCGAAACGCATGGGTTGGAAGTTGTCCATCCAACTGCGTTCCCAATCCTGGTCTTCAATCACTTCGCTGTGATGTTCGGGCAACGGGCCGCCGGTCAGCAGCTCCAAATGGGCGAGCACGCTGGCCGCCTCGGTGCCGCCTTCGAACAGCGCCAGCAGGTGGGTGTGGGACCACAGCGGGGTGGTGTTGAGCTCAGGCTCGAAGATCGGCTGGTCTTCGGCGTCCATGAAAGTCACCGATACGGCACCTACTTCAAGAAAGGCGTCTTCGTAGGTTTCGGCTTGTTCCGGGCTGATGGCCAGGCGTACTTGCAGCCAAGGCATGGCGGGCACCTTTGAAAAATCGATAGGGGGCAGCAGGAGGCTGCAAAGGCGCGCAGTGTACGCCAGGTCGCTCCCAAAGTGGATAAGCGAGGCCTGGACTGGCCCGGTTGGTGTTTCGATATATATATGTATGACATTGGCCTGCCGCAGGGCGGATAAGGTGCGCATCCACACAACAGGGAAGGATGTGCATGGACGACATGGCCGAGTGGCAACAAGACAGGGATGGCGCGACGTCGTTATCTGACCGGAAAGAGGCATCTGCCCAGGCGATTCTGGAAAAGCTGACGGGCTGGCAGACTGTTATCGAGGCAAAGATGCAGGCCCAGAATACTTTTCTGGAGGAGCTGGAAGTTTATCTGCTGGTCGGGCTGCGTACCCATTATCGTCATGGCAACATCGATTCAGACTTCATTGGCACGCTGCTCGACGCGGTGTTGCAACGCAAGATCGACCCGTCGCCCGCGGTTTATGACGAGCATCAGGATGCGCCTTATCGCTGGGAAGGGGGGGCTGACCTGGGGTTCTCGGCTGAACGTCGGGATATCCTCGAGCAGGTCCTCGAAGGGACCGCTTCGACCATCCTCAACCATTACGAGGACTATCTTCGGCGCCATTGGAAAATGGCCGGACACGATGCTGCGCTCGAAAGCATCGTCCAGGAAAAACTCAACGAGCATGTGGCGGCAATCGACGCCATCCTTCAACCGCAAAGGTTGGTTGGGTTGGATGTCGAGCAACTGCGCGCAAGGATAGAGGAGCTGCAACAATCCTGGCGCCACATGGGGAAAGCGAATGCGCTGGCGACCCCTCGGGAGCGACGGGCATTGGAAGCGATAATGCGTGCGCAATTGCCTGATTGGCTACGGGGGTTGGGTGCAGCCGACCGTAAACGGTTGGAGGCGTTGAGCGAACATGCTGGGCAAACCCAGGCAATGGTCGATGAATTGCTCGACGGCTTGGGCTCCCTGGAAGCGTTCGCTCGGCGCCAGGCCCAAGGCTACATCAGGCGCGAGCTGGACATGGAAGTCGAACCTGACAGGGTTCGCGTGCAGCTGCAGTGGCGAGCGGTCATTGGCCAGCCTGTGCGAACCTATAACCTGAGTGAACTGGTGGCGGCGGGGCCGGTCAGGCCCGATGCGGTGACGGTGCGCCTGGTGGAGAATGGCGGCATGCTGCGCAACGAGCCCCTTGCCTCGGCATTCGTGGGGCAGATGTTGTCGAGCCTGGACGCACCTGCCGGTTACTTTTCTGCATTGTCGAGTCGGTACAACCGCGCGGACCTCAAGGACGCCCTGCTCGATTGGTTCATGGCGCGATTGCGACACAGCGCATTTGTCGCGCGGTGCGCGGGCCTAGTCACGGTGTCCAGCCACGACGAGCTCTACACCTTGCTGAACAGCTCATTTGCTGGACAAGGCGTGGGTGGATTGCAGGTTACCAATGTCGAACTGCCCAATTCGTTCCGATGCGCCGATCTGCTGCTGTTCTACCACGATGATGCACAGGGACAAGTCAGCGCCCCCCTGCTGTATGCCCCTGGTAAGCCCGATGGGCAGGAGTGGATCGCCCTGCCTTCGCTTCGGGCCGTGAGCGCCGAGATCGGTAGCTGGATTGCGAGCGAAACGGGTCGTGAATACCTGTTGCAGCAGATCTCCCCGGTTGAACGTGACAGCGCTCGGGGATATTTTGTCGGCGTGAGGCAAAAGCCGACCACGTGGGATTTGAGCAGGGACCCCAGAGGGACGCAAAAAGGGCTCAGGCATTGTCTTGAGCAGGCTGTCCTGACAGGGCTGAACCACAATCTGCAGCAGGTGGAATGGCACGACTCGCCTCGCTGGTACTCGGCCTTGCCACTTGAATCGCGGCGAAGCATCAGTGGCTTGAAGCAAGAGTCCCTGGTCCATCAGCAGGTCTTCGATGAGCAGTTGGCGGGTTATGAACTTTTTGTCGACTTTGCCAAGCGTACCGTCACGCAAGCGATTGCTCCGTATATGCGCAGCAAGGGCGTACGAGAACCGGTGGATCCGGAAACGGTTCTTATCGACTACTTCCCGGGTCTGGGAAGTGACAGGAGGGTAACCAGCCTGCTGGAACTCGCGATTTATGGGTACGACGACAACGCTGGGATAGACAACCCGAAACAAGGTGTGCGCTCGTCCGTTGGACAGGATTTGGGCCAGGTCCGCAGCGCCGACCTGGCGCTTTATGTTCGTGGGGCCTACCTGGGCGAAAAATACGCCAAGGAAATCCGTGCCAGGTTTCTCGATGCCAATGACGCGCAATACCAGAAGCGTCGCGATGCCTGTCGCTACATGCTGCTGGCGAAGATGGATCGCGACCTACGTATCGCGTATGGCCGGTCAGTGTTGAGCACCGACGCGTTCAACTGGCTCACGCGGCAAGTCACGTTGCTGAGCGACAGGAGACCGGCTGGCGGCCCCATCTATCCAGCGACGGCGGTCACGCGTGAGGGTGTGTTCAAGTTTACGGTCAACGGACATGTCGTGTTGGGCGTCTACGTTTTCGCCTACTTCGAACCGAAGGGCTCCTACTGGCTGTACACGCCCGATGCCCCGGACGGCATCCGGTTTCGCAACTATCTGGCCTTTACCGGGCGCACCGCGGCGCAACTGCACGATTATGTCGTGGAGCGGGTGGCATTGATCGCGCGCGGTTCCGTCGAACAATCGTTGCGGGCATTGGGGGCAGGTACCACGCGCGTCGATACCCTGCGTGAATTCAGCCGGGTGGTCGATATCGACGCTGAGTTCGATGCCTGTATCGAGCGGGCTATCGCCGACGTGGAAGATGTCACCACCCGTCGTGCAGAGGCCATCACGCAGCAGATTCAGAAAGGGCTGCTCTTTGCGGCTGCGCCGGTCTGCATGGTCTTCCCGCCGTTTGCCCTGCTGTTGGATATCGTATTTATCGGCCTCAGCTCCAAGCAGGCAATCGAGGCGCATAGGCAGGGCGATACCCAGGAGGCTCTCGAGCATTGGCTGGAGGTTTCCTGGGGCGCGCTGCTGGCGGTGCCAGGGGTGACCGGCATGGCTGCATTGCTGCGCCGTTCGGTGATGAGTCTCAAGCGTGCGGCCAAGCCGTTGTCGTTGTCGGCGCAACGCCTTAAAGGCGCTGCGGTATCCGCTGTGAACAAGGATACCGGGCCGCTGGTCCAGCCCATCCGTTTGAAGCCAAGGCAGGCGGTCGAGGCAACCCCTGAACATCTGCAATGGGTGAGCGAGGAGGGGATTTTCTACGGCACCTACCGCAGTCCGCCCAGCGCATCGCAGCCACGAAGTACCTATTACATACGCAGCCGGGGCCGGTACTTCCAGGTAAAGGAGGACGCTTACTTTGGCGGTCTATGCCTGGTGGATGCCAGTCGTCCCGGCGCGCTATACAACATGCCCATACGCAGGATGACGAATGGCAAGTGGACGCATAACAGCGTTGGCTTGAGAGGGGGTAATGATGGCGTGCGTAACCTGGGGCGAGTCGACGATCTACGGGAGGCGTTCCCGGGGCGCGTCGATCCTGACGTGACAAGAGGCGCGTTGCAGGGCGAGGCCGTAGTAGCACGCTTCAATGAGGCGACGGCTGACGGGTATCTGTTCTCGCTCAACGCCCAGACATGCGTGATCGCTTCGTTATATAACCCCGTTACCCGAGTGGGGGCGGTCATTCATTTCGATCACAATATTGGCAGGCTCATAGAGGAAGGTGTCGAGGCTCTGTTGCGGCGCCTTGGCGGATCCGCAAAGGATATCCGCGTCACGCTTGTAGGTGGGGACTGGTTGACGGGTCTGGACATTGGCGAGCCGGTCAGGACCGTGATGCGGCGCAAAGGCCTTGAGCCAACCTGGGACTTCTGGTCGTATTCTTCCTGCTTCGGTAATACCTATGGTGTATCGCTGAACCTCAAGAGCGGCATCACTTCGGTCTTCAAGATGTCGCAGACCCAAGTCGAGCGTTATTACGCCCCAGTGCTGTCTCGGGCCAAGTACAGTACCGATCCGGTATCGATACGTGCGCGTAGATTCATGACGCGCACGCGCAGCGAACCTTTGATGGCAAACGCCAACGGTGCCGTCCGCACCCGCCAGGGCAGGCCAGCGACAACGGCGCAACTTGCGATGAACAGGTTCTCGATGGTGAGCCTGAACTGAGTGGGTCTTCTAGCCCGACGATGGGCAAAAAAAGACCCCGGGCCAAACGGACCGGGGTCTTTTCACATCCCTTGGAGCATCAGTGCTGGTTGCCCAGCTTGTGTTCCAGGTAATGAATGTTGACGCCACCCTCACAGAAACCCTCGTCGCGGACGAGATCGCGGTGCAGCGGGATGTTGGTCTTGATCCCGTCCACCACGATTTCATCCAGCGCATTGCGCATGCGCGCCATGGCTTCTTCACGGGTCGCCCCGTAGGTGATCAGCTTGCCGATCAGCGAGTCGTAGTTCGGCGGAACCGCATAACCGCTGTACAGGTGCGAATCGACGCGAACGCCGTTGCCACCTGGCGCGTGGAAATGCTTGACCGTGCCTGGGCTCGGCATGAAGGTCTTCGGATCTTCAGCGTTGATCCGGCACTCCAGCGAGTGGCCGCGAATAACGACGTCATCTTGAGTGAACGACAGCTTGTTGCCGGCGGCGATGCTGAGCATCTCCTTGACGATGTCGATACCGGTGACCATCTCCGAAACCGGGTGCTCCACCTGAACACGGGTGTTCATTTCGATGAAGTAGAAACGACCGTTTTCGTACAGGAACTCGAAGGTGCCGGCGCCACGGTAGCCGATGTCGATGCAAGCCTTGACGCAGCGAGCCAGGACTTCCTGGCGAGCTTGCTCGTCGATGCCCGGTGCCGGTGCCTCTTCGAGGACCTTCTGGTGACGACGCTGCAGCGAGCAATCGCGGTCGCCCAGATGGATGGCCTGGCCCTGGCCGTCGGACAGAACTTGCACTTCGACGTGGCGTGGGTTGGTCAGGAATTTTTCCAGATAGACCATCGGGTTGCCGAACGCCGCGCCTGCTTCGGAGCGGGTCAGTTTTGCCGAGGAAATCAGGTCTTCTTCCTTGTGAACCACGCGCATGCCGCGACCACCGCCGCCGCCGGCGGCTTTGATGATCACCGGGTAGCCGACTTCGCGGCCGATGCGCAAAGCGGTTTCTTCGTCTTCAGGCAGCGGGCCGTCGGAACCCGGAACGGTGGGTACGCCTGCGGCGATCATGGCGTGCTTGGCGGAAACCTTGTCGCCCATCAGGCGGATGGTCTCGGCTTTCGGGCCGATGAAGGCAAAACCGGAGTTTTCGACCTGTTCGGCGAAGTCGGCGTTTTCCGCCAGGAAGCCGTAGCCAGGGTGAATGGCGGTGGCGCCGGTCACTTCGGCGGCGGCGATAATCGCCGGGATGTGCAGGTAAGAGTGCGCAGCCGACGCGGGACCGATGCAGACGGATTCGTCCGCCAGGCCCAGGTGCATCAGTTCTTTGTCGGCCTTGGAGTAAACGGCGACGGTCTTGATGCCCATCTCTTTGCAGGCACGCAGAATCCGCAGGGCGATCTCACCGCGGTTAGCGATCAGAACTTTTTCCAACTTCGCAGTCATCAAAGGCTCTCCGCGGTTCAAACGATGGTGAACAGCGGTTGGTCGTACTCAACCGGCTGGCCGTCTTCAACGAGGATGGCTTCGATCACACCGCTGGTTTCAGCTTCGATGTGGTTCATCATCTTCATGGCTTCGACGATGCACAGGGTGTCGCCTTTCTTCACGGTCTGGCCAACTTCAACGAAGGAAGGCGAGGTTGGGGAAGACTTGCGATAGAACGTGCCCACCATTGGCGAGCGGGCAACGGTGCCGTTCAGCGCTGGCGCGGCAGGTGCGGCTGGCGCTGCGGCGGCGGCCGGAGCTGCTGCGGGAGCAGGCGCAGCGGCTGGAGCCTGCATCGGTGCAGGTGCGTAGAACTGCTGGGCCGGGGTCTTGCTGTGACGGCTGATGCGTACGGACTCTTCGCCTTCCTTGATCTCGAGCTCGTCGATGCCGGACTCTTCCAGCAACTCGATCAGTTTCTTAACTTTACGGATATCCATGAATCATCAACTCCCAAGGGTCGGTCAGGGGCGTTTAACGCTTGTTGTTCAAGCTGTTGCCTGTTTTTCAAGCTGCTCTAGGGCGGCCTCCAGGGCCAGTCGGTAACCGCTGGCGCCAAGGCCGCAGATCACTCCCACCGCTACATCGGAGAAGTAGGAGTGATGGCGGAAAGGTTCGCGTTTGTGCACGTTGGACAAATGCACTTCGATGAATGGGATGCTCACCGCCAGCAGCGCGTCACGTAATGCGACGCTTGTATGTGTAAAAGCTGCTGGATTGATCAAAATGAAGTCCACGCCTTCGCCACGCGCGGCATGGATGCGGTCGATCAACTCGTATTCGGCATTGCTTTGCAGATAAAGCAAATGATGGCCGGCGTCCCGGGCCCGCTGTTCCAGGTCCTGGTTGATCTGGGCCAGCGTCACGGCGCCATAAACGCCCGGTTCACGGGTGCCAAGCAGGTTCAGGTTGGGTCCGTGCAGGACCAATAGGGTCGCCATCTGCTGTTCCTTGTTATCTGTGAGCAGGTGTCAGAACCCGGAGACTATGCCGCAAAGCCTTTATGACTGTCCAGTTCTCGGCAATAGCCAGCACGTTGACCGATGTTTACGCGAAGTTTGTGACTGAGCTTTATCATCCGGTCATTCGGTTGAACTGACCCACCGCTATCGCGAGCAGGCTCGCTCCCACAGGGGGATGTGCGGTGAGCATCTTCCTTGGGCCATACCCAATAAATGTGGGAGCGAGCCTGCTCGCGATGACGCCGGCACATTCAATACCCATGCAAACTGAGCCACCGCTATTGCGAGCAGGCTCGCTCCCACAATGGGTTTGTAGTGTTTGCTGAGGTCATACCCGAAATGCCTGGACTGCGGTGTGCAACCGCCCGCCGAGCACCAGGAGGTTGTCGCCTTGCTCGCGACCCTGGCCGATGCGCAGCAGGTTATCCCCGCCCAGTTGGTGAATGCGCTCGCTGTGGTCGCGGATTTCGCTGACAGCGCCGCTTTGCTGAGCCGTGACATCGGCGATTCGCACGGCGGTATCGGCGATGGTCTGGATGGCTGCGACGATTTCATCCAAGGCGCCGTCAGCCGCCTGGGCCTGGCTGGCGGTGGCCTCGGCGTGTTCAACCTGGGCGCGCATGCCATCCACTGATTGGCGCGCGGCCAGTTGCAAGCGGGCGATCAGCGCCTGGATTTCCGAGGTGGCGCCAGCGGTGCGTTGGGCCAGGGAACGGACTTCTTCAGCCACCACCGCAAAGCCCCGGCCCATTTCCCCGGCGCGGGCGGCTTCGATGGCGGCGTTGAGGGCAAGCAGGTTGGTCTGGTCGGCAATCGAGCGAATGACCGTCAATACGCCACCAATGGTTGCCGACTCCTCGGCCAGTTGTTCGATCATTTGCGCATTGCCTTGCACTTCGCCCACCAACGCATGGAGGCCGGCGAGACTCAAACCGATGACTTGCTGGCCATGTTCCACGGCGTTACCGGCGCTGCGACTGGCCTGCGCGGCCTGGCTGGCATCGCCAGCCACTTGCTGGATGGTCGCTTCCAGTTCGCCGAGCGAGTCACGGATCAATGCGGTGTCGCCGGCCTGGTCCTCGGCGCCACTGTGCAGTTCGCCGCTCAACTCGGCCAGGGCGCGGCTACTGCCAGCGACCTGTTCGGCGTTCACCCGAATGGTGCCCACCAGGTCCACCAGATAAGCGCGCAGGCGATTGAGGGACGCCTCGATGTCTTGCATTTCACGGTTGCTGGCGCCCATGTGGATGCCCCGGCTGAAGTCGCCTTCGGCCCAGGTGGACAAGGCCGGCGCCAGGTGCGTCAAGGTGCGGGCCAGGCGTCGTTGCAAGGTGTCGATGAGCAGCGCGATCAGCAGGATCAAGCCGATCATCACGCCCTGGATCAAGCGAACCTCCCTCTGAATCTGCCCATGCTGGGCACGTACCGCCGGTTCCAGGGTGTCGATGGCCGTCTGTGCATCAGCGATTTTCAGGTGGGTGGCGCGGCTCAGTTCGGTGCGCTTTTGGATCAGCTCCCGAGTGCGGGTCAATTCCGCAGGGTAGCGGCCGAGCAGGCTGTTGAGCTCACGCTTGAGACCGATGCCGGCGTCCTCGCTGACAGTTTTTTCCTGGGTTTGCAGGCCCATCAGCGCGGCAAAATCATCGCTACCCGATTCGCTGCTGGCGGTTACGCCCAGCAGAGGCAGGCTCTCGAGGCGTTCTGCTTGCACACGGATGCCTGCCAGTTCCCGCTCGACATCGGCGGCCAGTTCGCTGCGACCGCTGCTGACCAATTTGTCACGGGTGAGGGACAACCGACCCAGGTGCTGTGAAGCGGCGAACAATGGAGGCGAGTAGGCCGGGGCGCCACTTGCGTACTGGGCGAGTCGATCGAGACTGGCGCTCAGTTCCCGTTCGGCCTGCAACAACAGGGCCTGTGGGTCGCCGGCCAGCTTGCCGGCGGCCAGCAGGTCGGTCTTGCTGAAGTTGTCGAGGTTGGACAGGCTTGGGCGCAAGGTCTTGGCCAGGTCCGGTGGGAACTGGTCCAGCTCCTTTTGCAGGCCCTCCAGTGCTTGGGTGGCCGCGCTGAGGCGCAGGGCGTCGCCGCTGGCCAGGTAGTCCTCGATGTTGCGCGCCACTTCGCTCTGGAACTGCCGCGACAGGCCGAGGTAGCGTTCCATCAACAGGTAGGGTCGCTCCAAGGCAATCTGCGACCACCAAAGGGTCGCGCCAAGGCCAAGGCATACGGCAACTAAGAGAAGGGTGTTGAGATTGGTCAGCAGCTTCAGGCGCATCAAGGGTCTACCGGGGGCAGAATCGAAGTGCCTGAAGTTATTGCGTTTGCGTTACACGTTTATGACCGAATCAGTGGAATCCGATGAAAAGGTGGCACTTTGCTTTGATTGTCTGGCGCTCTGTACCCGGTTGCGTCCGGCATGCTTGGCGCGGTACAACGCTTCGTCCGCCTGGCTGGCCATCATCAGGCTGTCGGACGCTTCGCTCATTTCCACCACGCCGGCGCTGAAGGTGCACCACAGGTCCTGGGGTTGGGCCGGGTAATGGATTTCGGCGAAGCGTTGGCGGATTTCGTCCAGCACCTGGCAGGCTGCATCAATATCGGTGTCGGGCATGACGATAGCGAACTCTTCGCCGCCATAGCGCCCGATGAAATCGGTCTTGCGCAGGCGCTGCTTGAGAAACAGCGCCAGGCTCTTGATCACTCGGTCCCCCATGGGGTGGCCGTGGCTGTCATTGACCCGCTTGAAATGATCGATGTCCAGCATGGCGAAACTCAAGGGCTTGCCTTCGCGGCGGGCGCGAAAACTGCAATCCTCGAGCAATTGCAGGATATGGGTGTGGTTGTAGAGGCCGGTGAGGCTGTCGCGCACCATTCGCGCCTTGAGATTGCGCGCCCGGGCCGCGCGGTTGCGCACGGTGGTGATCAGGTGCCGGGGTTTGATCGGCTTGGTCAGGAAGTCGTCGCCGCCTTCGCTCATGGCGTCGAGCTGCTTATCCAGGTCGTCTTCGGCGGACAGGTAGATGATCGGCACGCTGACATAACGGTCGTTGTGGCGAATTACCTTGGCCAGTTCCGTGCCGGTGCATGCGGGCATGTACATATCGAGAATGATCAGGTCGGGCTGGAAGTCCGCCAGTTCGGCCATTGCCTGGATCGGCTCGATCAACGTCCGGGTGATGATGCCGGCGCTGTTCAGCAGCCGTTCGGTGTGCAAGGCCTGGGCGCGGGAGTCATCGATGATCAGCACTTTATAGGGCTCGTACTGGGCGACGCAGGTCAGCACTTCGATTTTTTCCAGCAGGCTCGACGCCTCGAGCGTGCCGGTTAGAAATTCCTGGCCGCCGGCGCGCACCGCCGCCAGGCGGGTGGGCGTATCGGTTTCAAGCAGGCTGAAAAAGAGCAGCGGGATGGCCTGGTCGAGGCCTTCCTGGGCTTGGGCCGCCAACGTCAGGCCCACGCCAGGGCCGCTGAAATCCACGTCCATGACGATCGCCGCGGGCAGGCGCTCGACCATCGCGGAGCGGAACGCGGCGATACTGTTCAACGCATGGGCGCTGAGGCCAAAGAATACCAACTGCTTGGCCAGCCGTTCCGCGCGGTCATGGTCTTGCAGCATCACGTAGATGGGCTTGCGCAGCGGTGGCAGAAAGGTCTGCTCGAGTTGATCGCCGTGGCGCAGGCCGGTGCGGGACAGGCGTTGCATCAAACGGTTGATGTCGCTGATCAACTGGCTGCTCAGGCGGCCGCGATTGGCATCCACCGCTTGCAGCGACTGGCTGATGCCGTGGGCAAGCTGGCAATGCTCGGGCTGTTCGAAACGCTCGGCAAAGCGCAGCAGGCGCAGATTGGCTTCGCTGAGCTCAGACAGGTCGTTACTCGACCACTCGCTGCGTTGCAGGCGCTGCCATATCTCAAGGATCTGGCGAGCCTGATGAATTACCCGCTGGGCAAAGTGGTGCTTGAGGCGCTCACGGCTGGGGTCTTCTGACTCGGTCATATCCTGACTACTAGTTAGGGGGCATGCTGAGGTCGACTGGTGGCTCTATGCTAGCACCTCTTTTCCCTTACATGAGTGTCGTACGTCAATAAACTGCCAAGAGATGCGATTCAGTTTTCGACCGCACGGTCTTCGATTGGCGGCCTGTCATGCACCGGGGGCCGAGAATAGAGGCTTTCGGGGGTTTTTTGGACTGTTTGTCCAGTTGCTTCGTTGGGTGCGCAAGCACGATTCGATTCGCTGATATCGAGTCAGCTCGCTACCAAATCATGACTGGCAGGGTTAAGGGAAACCCTTAGGTGGCTCCTGGTCTGGTGGCGGTAATTGTCCTATAAGCCCAACGACGGATGCCGGCCAAGGCACGTTGATGTAAGGTTGTGGTCGAACCGTGAACTCAAGTGATTGAAGGAACATCGCCATGCTGGACTGGAAAAACCGCGCGGGCAGCGCGCCTGAACGCGCCGCCGAGCCGAAATCGGACACCCGCAGCTACCTGGGCGGGCTGTTTTTCAGCCGGGCACTGGCCACGCTCATTGGTTTGTATCTGCTGGTGACCATTGCGGTGGGTTGGTATTGGAGCCAGGAGCCGGCGCTGTTTCCCGTGCAGCAGAACGCCCAGGCGGCGGCCGAGAAGGACGGCAGGCAAATGGTGGTCGGCTACACCACCGTCGAAACCCTCAAGACCGTGGCCGGAACCTTGCTGACCAAGCAGGGTGGCTACATTTCCAATGACCGCTTCCCGCCGGGCCTGTGGATGGACAACATGCCGAGTTGGGAATACGGCGTGCTGGTGCAGGTGCGCGACCTGAGCCGCGCCTTGCGCAAGGATTTCGCCCGCTCGCAGTCACAGTCCGCCGAAGATGCGGACCTCGCCAAGGCCGAGCCGCGCTTCAACTTCGACAACCGCAGCTGGGTGCTGCCCTCCAGTGAGTCGGAGTACCAGGAAGGCATCAATTCCTTGAGTCGTTACCAGGCGCGCCTCTCCGATCCAGGCCAGAAGAGCGCATTGTTCTATGCCCGCGCCGACAACCTGAACAACTGGCTGGGCGATGTCGGCACTCGCCTGGGGTCGTTGTCCCAGCGGCTGTCCGCCAGCGTCGGCCGGGTCAAGCTCAACACGTCGCTGAAAACCGAAATCCCCGCGCCCGGCCAAGTGCCGCAGGTCGACGAAGAAGTGGTTGAAACCCCATGGCTGCAAATCGACAACGTGTTCTACGAAGCCCGTGGTCAGGCCTGGGCGCTGTCTCATTTGCTGCGCGCCATCGAGGTGGACTTCGCCGACGTGTTGGCCAAGAAGAACGCCACGGTCAGCGTGCGGCAGATCATTCGTGAGCTGGAAGCCTCGCAAGAGCCGGTCTGGAGCCCGATGATCCTCAATGGCAGCGGTTTCGGTGTATTGGCGAACCACTCGCTGGTCATGGCCAACTATATTTCCCGCGCCAATGCGGCGGTCATCGACCTGCGTCAGTTGCTGAACCAAGGCTGATCGATGGACGAAAGCACTCGGGAGGCGGCTCACCGAGCGGCTTCGGATGCCGAGCTCATCGCTTGGGTCGACGAGCATGACAACCTGCTCGGCAGCCTGGTGCGCTCGGATCTGCGCGAGCGCGGCCTGATCGGGCGGGGCACCTACATCATGCTGTTCAATTCGGCCGGGGAGTTGTGTGTCCATCGGCGGACGCTGAGCAAAGCCATCTATCCCGGTTACTGGGATGTCGCGGCCGGCGGCATGGTGCAGGCGCACGAGAGCTACGCCGAGTCGGCGGCCCGCGAGCTTGCCGAAGAGCTCGGTGTCAGCGGCGTGGAGCTGGTCGCCCACGACCATTTCTATTTCGAAGACACCGGCAGCCGCCTGTGGTGCTCGGCGTTTTCGGCCGTGTGGGATGGTCCGTTGGTGCTGCAGCCCCAAGAAGTGCTGGAGGCGCGTTTTCTGCCCGTCGAGCAGGTGCTCGATGAAATCCGCCACAAGCCTTATTGCCCGGACTCCCTGGCGGCTCTTGGGCGCTATTTGCGCGCCTGCGAAGCCGGTGTCGCAAAGAAGCTCTAAATTGGCGCCGATTGGCCCTTAGCAAGTCGCCTTTTTGCCGTTACACTGCGCGACTTTTCAAGCTTGGCCGACATCGTTCGGCCCAGTTGCGCTGCCCCTGCCTGAGTGGGGCTTCGCGGTCGAGGCTTTCGCCCCTTGACCAGTCTTTGTCCTCCGAAGAGGATTGCCGGTGGCCAAAAAAGCCGCATCCTTCGCCGCCCTGGGTGGCCTGGTATTTTCTACCGACGCCGGTCGTCATTGCCCCGATTGCCGCCAACCGGTGGATGCCTGCATCTGCAAACAGACGATCATCCCCGAAGGGGACGGTATCGCTCGCGTGCGCCGCGAAAGCAAAGGTCGCGGCGGCAAGACGGTGACGACCATTACCGGTGTGCCGCTGGCCGAAGACGCCCTCAAAGAACTGGCGACGACGTTGAAAAAACGCTGTGGCACGGGTGGCGCGTTGAAGGACGGCGTCATCGAGATCCAGGGCGATCACGTCGAGCTGCTGTTGGCGGAACTCACCAAACACGGTTTCAAGGCAAAGAAATCCGGCGGCTAGCAGCCTCTGTGAAAACCACCCCGGCTTGATCCGAACCCCGGTTCGGGGTCGCCCACATGGTTTTCACAGAGCCTGTTCTGAACGGGTTCTAAACTCAGCGCTGCGGGCAGGGTCTACCGTGCTTACAGGCAAATCGTCATTTCCATTCTCTACACTGCGCCAGCCTGCGACCGGGTGGGTGCATTTTGACTTCTTTATAGGGGACTTCGATGTCCGTACGACGCACACGCAAAGACGATGGCAGCCAATGGACAGTTGCGGACAGCCGCAGTGTTTACGGGATTCGCCATTGGGGGGCCGGGTATTTCGCGATCAATGAAGCCGGTCGCGTCGAAGTCCGTCCGAACGGCCCCGACAGTTCGCCCATCGATTTGTACGAGCAAGTCGACCAGTTGCGCCAGAGCGGCCTTTCGCTGCCCTTGCTGGTGCGCTTCCCCGACATCCTGCAAGACCGGGTGCGTCAGCTCACCGGCGCGTTCGACAGCAACATCGCGCGCCTGGAATACCAGAGCCAGTACACCGCGCTTTACCCGATCAAGGTGAACCAGCAGGAAGCGGTGATCGAAAACATCATCGCGACACAGAACGTGTCGATCGGCCTGGAAGCCGGCTCCAAGCCCGAGCTGCTGGCGGTGCTGGCCCTGGCGCCGAAGGGCGGGACCATCGTCTGCAACGGCTACAAAGACCGCGAGTTCATCCGCCTGGCGCTGATGGGCCAGAAGCTGGGCCATAACGTTTTCATCGTGATCGAGAAAGAATCCGAAGTCGGCCTGGTGATTGAAGAAGCCGCGTCGCTCAAGGTCAAGCCACAGGTCGGCCTGCGGGTTCGCCTGTCGTCCCTGGCGTCGAGCAAGTGGGCCGACACCGGTGGCGAAAAATCCAAGTTCGGCTTGTCGGCCGCGCAGCTGTTGTCGGTGGTCGAGCGCTTCCGTGGCGCGGGCCTGGACCAGGGCATCCGCCTGCTGCACTTCCACATGGGTTCGCAGATCGCCAACCTGGCGGACTACCAGCATGGCTTCAAGGAAGCGATCCGTTATTACGGCGAGCTGCGCAACCTTGGGCTGCCGGTGGATCACATCGACGTCGGCGGCGGCCTGGGCGTGGACTACGACGGCACGCACTCGCGCAACGCCAGCTCCATCAACTACGACATGGACGATTACGCCGGTGTCGTGGTGGGCATGCTCAAGGAGTTCTGCGATGCCCAGAGCCTGCCGCATCCGCACATCTTTTCCGAAAGCGGTCGTTCGCTGACCGCGCACCACGCCATGTTGGTGGTGCAAGTGACCGACGTCGAGAAACACCACGATGACGTCCCGGTCATCGAGAACAAGGAAAGCCTGCCGGAAACCGTGCAGTGGCTGGTGGACCTGCTGGGCCCGACCGATATCGAGATGGTCACCGAGACTTACTGGCGAGCCACCCATTACATGAGTGACGTGGCAGCCCAATACGCCGATGGCAAGCTGACCCTGGCGGAAAAAGCTTTGGCCGAGCAGTGCTACTTCGCGGTGTGCCGTCGCCTGCACAATTCGCTGAAGGCCCGCCAGCGTTCGCACCGCCAGGTGTTGGACGAGCTCAACGACAAGCTGGCCGACAAGTACATCTGCAACTTCTCTGTCTTCCAGAGCCTGCCGGACACTTGGGCGATCGGCCAGGTATTGCCGATCCTGCCGCTGCATCGCCTCGACGAAGAGCCACTGCGCCGTGCCGTGCTGCAAGACCTGACCTGCGACTCCGATGGCAAGATCAAGCAGTACGTCGACGAGCAGAGCATCGAGACCAGCCTGCCGGTCCACTCGCTCAATCCAGGCGAGGATTATTTGTTGGGTATTTTCCTGGTGGGTGCCTACCAGGAAATCCTGGGTGACATGCACAACCTGTTTGGTGACACCGACTCGGTGAACATCTACCAGAACGCCGATGGCAGCGTGTACCACGCCGGTATCGAAACCCACGACACCATCGAAGACATGTTGCGCTATGTGCACCTGTCGCCGGAGGAGTTGATGACTCACTACCGTGACAAGTGCGCCAGCGCCCGGATCACGGCGGCCGAGCGCACTCAGTTCCTGGATGCGCTGCGTCTGGGGCTGACGCGTTCGTCCTACCTTTCTTCCTGACGGCGGCCCCTTGCGGGGCCGCTGTTGCAGGCTAGAGCGATTCATCGTGGCGAGCTTCCTCGCCACGTTGTTTCTGCATTGCAAACCCGTGCGCCGCGTTTATCGGCCTATTGATGCCGTTTAGCTGACGGCGTCCTAATTTCATGTAGTCCCTTTCCTAAATAGTGCTTGAGCCCTCTACTCGTCCTCTGCTGTCGGCGAGAATGCCCGGTCGCCCCTCCTGTAGAGAAAACGCCGATGTCCGATCCAGCCTGCGAGCTACCTTTTCGTCTGGAGATAGCCGGTCTGTCCGAACCTTTCGTCGTCGTAGCCTTAACAGGCAATGAAGCCATCAGCGAACCCTTCGTTTTCGAAGTGGAGCTGTCGGTCAGCGACATGGCCCTGGACATGGCCGGGTTGCTGTACCGCAACGTCTGGCTGAGCTTTGGAATCAAGGATCAAGGCATCCACGGGCGACTTCACGAAATCGTCCACCGCCATGGCGAGAGCTGCCGGGTACGAATCGGGCCGAAGCTGGCGAGCCTTGCGCAGCGTTTCAGTCAACGGGTCTTCAATGCCTGCTCGGTGCCACAGATCATCCGCCAGGTCCTGGGCGGGCATGGTATCAACGGCCGCAGCCTGTGCCTGGATCTGAGCAACGCTTATCCTTCGTTGGATCTGTATACCCAGTACCGCGAATCCGACCTGCATTTCCTACAACGAATGTGCGCCCAGGCGGGTATCCACTTTCATTTCGATCACACCCGGGACGGGCAATGCCTGGTTTTTGCGGATACGGCGGGCAACGTTCCGACGATGGACAAGGCTTTGTACAGTGTTGAAGGGCGGGCCCGCGCAGTGCGTGCGTTCACGGTGAAGGCGGATATCCACGGAGCGTTGATCGCCCAGGGCCGTAGCGATCTGACGCACTTGCACGCCGGCCAGATCCTGTCGCTGAAGGGCCATCCTCATGGGCAGTGGAACCAGGGCTGGTTATTGACGCAGGTTGAACACCACGGTCATGCGGGCGGTTATGGCAATCTTTTCCAGGCCATTCCCTGGGGGATGCCCTTCCTGGTGGACAGGGCGCCGGACAAGCCTGTCATGGTGAGCAGGCAACGCGGCTGGGTCGTGGAAGTGGATGAGCCGCGAGTGGCCGGGCGAGTGGCGGTGCAGTTCGACTGGGCCTATCAGGGAGAGGGCGCCATCCCCAGCCATTGCTGGCTGCCCTTGGCACCCGAGCTTGCGGCGCGTGGCGTGGGGACGATTGCCGAGGGCACCGAGGTTCTGGTGAGTTTTATCGAGGGCGACCCGGACCGTCCCCTGGTCAGCGCATTCCTGGGTGGCGCCCCCGGCGCGCAGTCAACGCAGGCGCCTTCTCCCACCGCGCCTGCCGGGGAAATTCCCGGGGCTTCTGGAGTCGATTCATCCTTGTTGTCCGCAATCAAGGATGGTGAGCCACTGGTCTTGCTGTGCCTTTTGCCAGGCGGGGGGCGTTTCAGCCCTTGTGCGCAGCCGGTGTGTACCTGTCGCATGGTGATGGGACAGGGCGCGGGCGCGGCGCCATGAATGTGGCCACCTTGCCGGGTCCCGCTCCCCAATGGCTGCTGTTAGACGTTCCGGACGCGCCCGAGGCCGCACAGCGCCTGAAGGAACAGTTTGCCGAGGTGCCGCGTTTTGCCCTGTTCGAGGGAACCGAGTTCGACGGAGCGAGATCACACGGCCCGTTGTTGGTGGATCTTAGGCAATCGCCTGCGCTGGCCAGCCTGTGCCATCTGGACGCTCGATCCTGGCCCGGGTTGCTGTTGGTGACCTCGACGCCAGCCGAGTCCTTGCTGGTACATTTGCGGCGCATGCTGACGGTGACGCTGGGCCTGCATTACAAGGCCTTCCTGAGTTATTACAACCCGCACACCGCCAGCTATTTCTTCGATGCCTGCGATCCCCGGGAGCTCAGTTGCTGGCTGGGACCGATCAGCCTGTTGCGCTGGTTCGGTGGCACCTGGTCCGATCGGACGATGGGGTGCCAGGGGTGGCAACAGCTCTCCAATCCCAGGCTTGCGGTGCCTGCGCTGGAAAACGAGCATGGCCTCAGCGACAGGCAACAGGTCAAATTGCAGGAGTGCTTCCTGGAACGTCACGTCTGGCGATGGTCTCGCTCCACTGGCCATGACTATTGGGTGCTCTGGGACTACGTGCAACAGGGGCGCAAGCTGGGGTTCAGCGAGCAGGCCGTTCTCGACGGCTGGTTATGGCTGCGCTTGCAATACCCCGATGCCGAGCCCGTGCCGGGGCTGCCTGGTGGTTCCCAGCGAGAACGTCTCGATCATTTGCGACGCCTCTGGCAAGGCAAACAGGGCTGAACATCATCGAGTTTCGGCATCGACCCAGCCGCCACGACGGTGCAAGAGCCAGGCGACCGTCCCGAGCGTCAGGCTGCGCACCGTCATGAACAACAGGAAAGTGATCCACAGTCCGTGGTTGCCGAGTCCTTGCAGCGCCCAGGCCAGCGGCAACACCAGCAACAGGGTCAGGAGCATGCCGTTGCGCATTTCCCGGGCGCGGGTGGCGCCGATGAACAGGCCATCGAGCAGATAGCTCCACACGGCAATCAATGGCAGCGTTGCCAGGTAAGGCAGGTAGCGGTAAGCGGTGTCGCGCACGTCGGCAATGTCGGTCTGCATGTCGATGAACAAATGTCCGGCCAGCAGAAACAGCAGTGCGAACCCGACGCTCGCGATCAAGGACCAACCGCAGGCGACCACCAGCGAACGGCGCAGGGCCAGTCGGTCGCGAGCGCCAATGGCGTGGCCGCACAGCGCTTCCACCGCATGGGCCAGGCCATCCAGGGCATGCGCGGTAAGCAGCAGGCCATTGAGCAGCAGCGCATTGGCCGCCACCGTCGCGTCCCCCAGCCGCGCGCCTTGCACGGTGATCAGGAAAAACACCGATTGCAGCACCAGGCTGCGGATGAAAATGTCCCGGTTTACCGCCAGCAGCGGTCGCCAGCTCTGCCACAGGCTCAGGGCGGCCCAGGCGATCCGCCCTGGCCAGGCGCGCAGCGTCCTTCGGGCCAGGGCCAGGCCCACCAGCGCGCCCGCCCACTCGGCGATGACCGAGGCGCGTGCCGAACCCGTCACGCCCCAATCCAGGCCGATGACGAACCACAGGTTCAAGGCGATGTTCACCAGGTTGGTGACCAACAGGATCGTCAACGGTGCGCGGGCGTTCTGGGCGCCAAGGAACCAGCCCACCAGCGCGTAACTGGCCAGCGCCGCCGGCAGGCCGAAAAGCCGGGTGTGGAAGAAATCCCGGGTCAATTGGTCGAGCTCGGCCGAGGGCTGCATGAAGTGCAATGCCACGTCGCTCAACGGAACCCCGACCGCCCCGAGCACCACCGACAGCCCCAACGCCAGCAAGAGTCCTTGCAGCAAGACCTGCCGCAACGCAGCGCCATCGCCACGCCCGGCTGCCTGGGCGGCGAACCCGGTTGAGCCCATGCGCAGGAACCCCATGGCCCAGGCCAGCACCGTGTACAGACTCGCCCCGACCGCCACCGCGCCCAACTGATGGGCATGGGGCAAGTGGCCGATGACGGTACTGTCCACCAGTGCTACCAGCGGTACGGATATATTCGAGAGGATCATTGGCGCGGCCAGCGCCCATACCCGACGGTGGGTGAGGCGGTCGCGCCAGTCGGCGATCAGGTTGGACATGGTGGCTCCTTGATGGAGCGCGATTGTAGCGTTATCGCAGCGTTCGTTCCTGATGTCGCCCTGTTTGTCTTCAGTGGATGATCCAGCTCAGCAACCACAACCCCAATACCAGCCAGATAATACCCATGACAATCGAGGCCCGCATAAAGGCGCGGATCGCCGAATACAGCAGCATCAGCCCGAGGATCAGTGCGACGATGCTGATGATCGAGGTGTCCATGCCAAGCGTGCGGGACAGGCCATCGACAAAATTGCCACCGGCATTGGCCAAGGTGTTGAACAGCCCGCTGAGCAGGTCGACGATGAAACGGATCACCGAACCGAGCGCCTGGCCGAGCCATTCGAAGAAACTTTCTACCTGCATGTTTGCATCCTGATGGAGAGGAATCGGAATCGAGCCGTCGGCCCCTGACTGTAGGAGTTGTGGCGGCTGCGATCGTTCGATTATGGAGCAATTCACCGCTTCGTACCGAGACGCTTGCCTTCCCTCGTCATCGCCCCGAAGCTATGCGCATTCAGGAGAACCCGATGAACCTTGTTGAACTGACCGAACGCCTGCATGCCATTCGTGACCGTAACGATTGGCGGCAATTCCACAGCCCGAAGAACCTCGCCATGGCCGCCAGCGTCGAGATGGCCGAGCTGGTCGAGATTTTCCAATGGCTGACCGAGGACCAGTCGCGCCAGCTGCCCGCGGATAAACTGGCCCACGCCGGGCAGGAAGTCGGTGACATTGTGTTGTACCTGTTGCTGCTGTGCAGCGAGTTGGGCTTGGATATGGACGCCGTGGTGCGCGGCAAATTGGCCGACAGCGAGCGGCGGTTCGCCCCATGAGTGACCGTCATTTCGACCAGCTCGCCACGCGTTTCGCGGAAAAAATCTACGGCGGGGCCAAGGGGGCGATCCGCCTGGCGGTGCTCCAGGCCGATTTGCTTGAAGCCTTGCCTGACCGGCCGTTGCGTATTCTGGATGTTGGCGCGGGCCTGGGGCACATGTCACTGTGGCTGGCCGAGCGTGGTCACCAGGTCACCTTGGCTGAACCGGCCGAGCCCATGCTTGAGGGTGCCCGTCAGCGGTTTGCCGAGGCCGGCCAGGACGCAACGTTCATTCAGGCGCCGTGGCAGGACCTGCTCGGCCAGCTCACCGAACCGTACGATCTGGTGCTGTGTCACGCCGTGCTGGAGTGGCTGGCCGAGCCCCACGCGATCCTGCCGGTTCTGCATCAACTGACGGCGTCTGGCGGCTGGTTGTCGTTGGCGTTCTACAACCGCGACGCGCTGGTTTATCGAAACTTGCTCAAAGGGCATTTCCGCAAGTTGCGCAAAAACGACCTGGCCGGTGAAAAACAGAGCCTGACCCCGCAACAACCCCTTGATCCTCGCCAATTGGCGGCGCAACTTGAAGACCTGTGGCAGGTCGAAATTCAAAGTGGCGTGCGGGTTTTTCATGACTACATGCCGGTGCAATTCCAGGGCCGCGTAGAACTCGCGCAATTGCTGGAAATGGAACTGGCCCACCGGCGCCACCCAGCGTTTGCCGGGTTGGGACGCTACCTGCATTGGGTCTGTCGTCCCCTCTGATCCGGAAGAGCAGTCGGAGAGCGAAATGAAAGGTCGTTCAGGATTATTGGTGTTATGCCTTGGGCTGGCAGCCTGCCAGAGCGACAATCCGTATGTCGCGACTTCCAATCCGTTGCCGCCGGCGCCGCCCGAGGCCGCCAAAGTGTTCGATCGCAGCGCCTATCCGGCGCCGCCCCGTGACTATGGCCGCTATCGCAGTTGGGCCTGGCTCAACGGTCGGTTGCCGCCGGGTACTGCCTGGGCGGATTCGGCCCAGGTGGCCGAAGCGGTAAGCGCAGCGTTGGACCAACGCGGGCTGCGTCCGCTGCATGACAATCGCCCGGCGGACCTCTTCGTCAGTGCCGACCTGCGCCTGGAAACCCGGCTGCGGCAGGTCCGGGACGACTATGACGCGGGCTATTACGGCGGCTACAACCGCTACGGGCCGGGTTATGGCATGTACAACACCATTCCCGTGGTGCGCACCTATCAGGAGCAGGTCGTGGTGGTTCGGGTCGATCTGTTCGACGCCCGCAATGGCCAGCCCGTGTGGAGCGCCAGCGCCGAGACCAGCCAGCGCGGCAATCAGAGCGAGCGCACCGATGCCATTCGTGACGCGGTGGAAAAGGCCATGTCGGCCTATCCTCCCAGTTGATTCAAACAACGGAGAAAAACCATGTTTCGCCGTCTTGTCCCGCTTGCCCTTGCCCTGTTGCTCAGCGCCTGCGCTTCCAACCAGGTCAATCATGATTTCGACACCAGCCGCGACTTCGCGGCCTACCGCAGCTGGAGCTGGAAGGAGCCGGCGTTGCAATATCGCCCGGACGATCCGCGCATCAAGAGCGACCTGACCGAACAGCGCATCCGCCAGGCGGTCGCCGATCAACTCGACCAGCGTGGCCTGCGTCCGGCTTCGGGCGGCGCGCGGGGCGATGTGCAGGTCCAGGCCTACCTGATCGTCGAGGATCGCCAGCAACAGGTGACGACCAACTATGGCGGCGGTTGGGGCGGCCCATGGAATGGTTATTGGGGCGGACCGATGTACAACGAAACCCGTAACCTCAGCTACAAGGTCGCCACCGTGCAGATCGACCTGCTCGACGGCAAGGATGGCAAGCTCGTCTGGCGTGGCAGCGACGAGCAATTGCTCAGTGATTCACCCAACCCGATGGATCGCAGCGCGAAGGTGCGCGAGACGGTGGGGCGGATCCTGTCCAACTACCCACCGCGTTGATTGGTTGACCCATAGGTTGGGTGGAAATACTTTCAAGCAACCGGCTGCCAAATTCCCAGCATATGCTCCAGCTCACCAGCCCCCACCAATCGCAATTGCCCGCTGGAACCGGCCGCGCTCGCCAACAATGTCACCTCGCTGGGCAGGCGCACTGGCTTCTTGAACGTTACGTCGATTTCGATATTGGCTTCGGGCAAATGATCATCGAGCGCCGCCAACGTCCTTGCCTTGTTCCACAGACCATGGGCGATGGCAGTGGGGAAGCCGAACAACCGGGCGCTGGCGCCGCTCAGGTGGATCGGGTTGTAGTCGCCTGACACCTTGGCGTATTGCCGGCCAATATCCACGGGTGCGGTCCAGCGTGTCACTTGCGTCAACTCGGGGCTGTCCTCGGATGAGTCCTCGGCCAATGCGCCGTCAAGCTGGACGCCTTTGCAGAGCATCTGGCTTTGGGCCTGCCACAAGGGGCCCAACTGATCTTCGATACGGGTCACCAGATCGAATACCGCCCCCTTGGCATGAGGCCGCAGGTTCTCGACGTTGACGCTCGCCCGCACCTGGCTGACACCGCCCATGGGCCGCAGCACGCGGATGCGGTTGTTCAGGTGGATCAAGCCCAGCAATGGGAACGGGAAATCCCGGGCGGTCAGCAATTGCATCTGCAAGGCGAACGCCAGCACGTGTGGATAGGTCGGCGGCAATAGTCCGCTTTCGCTGAAACCACACACTTTGCGATAGGCCGCCAGGTTCTTTTGGTCGACCTGGATCACTTGGCGCAGCCCGACGTCAGGCAGGACCGTGCCGGTGATCTTGCGGCGAGTCGCGGCCTTGGCGTAGAGCCCTGACATCGAAGGGGCGGTGTTTATTTCCTGCCATTGGATCGTCATGGTCACGCCCCCAACAAGCTTTGCCCGCACACGCGCAGCGCCTGCCCGGTTACGGCGCCGGTGCCTGGTTGTGCCAGCCAGGCCACGGCTTCGGCGACGTCCTGGGGCAAGCCGCCCTGGCCCAGCGAACTCATGCGGCGCCCGGCTTCACGCAGGGCGAAGGGAATGTCGGCGGTCATGCGTGTCTCGATAAAGCCCGGTGCCACCGCGTTGATGCTGATTCCCCGCGCCTCCAGGCCAGGCGCCCAGGCTTGGGCGAGGCCGATCAGGCCGGCCTTGCTCGCGGCATAGTTGGTCTGGCCGCGATTGCCGGCGATGCCGCTGATGGAGGCAAGCAACACGATCCGGCCATTGTCCCGCAGGGTGCCGCTGTCGAGCAGGGCCTTGGTCAGCACCTGCGGCGCGTTGAGGTTGACCGCCAGCACCGCGTCCCAGAACTCGGGCGTCATGTTGGCGAGGGTCTTGTCCCGGGTGATGCCGGCGTTGTGCACCACGATGTCGACGCCGTCGGGCAGGTGTTCGATCAACTGCGCGGCGGCATCTTCGGCGCAGATGTCCAGCGTCACGCTGCGCCCACTCAGGCGCGCGGCCAGGGCGTCCAGGTCGGCCTTGGCTTGCGGGACATCGAGCAGGATCACATCGGCGCCGTCACGGGCCAGGGTTTCGGCGATGGACGCGCCGATGCCACGGGCGGCGCCGGTTACCAGCGCCTTGAGCCCGGTGAGCGGTCGCGTCCAATCCTGGACCTGGGTCTGGCAGACCTTGAGGCGGATAACCTGCCCGGAAACGTAGGCACTCTTGGGCGACAGGAAAAACCGCAGGGCCCCCTCCAACTGCGCTTCGGCGCCGTCACCGACATAAAGCAACTGCAGCGTCCCGCCATGGCGCAACTCCTTGGCCAGGGAGCGGCTGAAGCCTTCCAGCGCCCGTTGCGCACTGGCGGCAAACGGGTCATCGAGGCTTTCCGGGGCGCGACCGAGGATGACGACATGGGCGCTGTGGTCGAGGTTTTTCATGAGGGGCTGGAAGAATTCGCGCAACTGCTTGAGCTGCTCGACCTGCACCAGATGGCTGGCGTCGTACACCACCGCCTTGATTTTCGGGCCGTGGCCGGGGATCCATTCGGTCGCCAGCGTCGGTTCGCCACCGTAGATGAAAATCGCGTCGGTCAAGCGCTTGGCGAACGTGGCGACCTGTTCGGTCAGGGGGCCACCGCCCAACAGCAGGGCGCCCTCGATAGGCCGCAGCCGCCCGGCCTGCCAGCGTTCCAGGCGCACCGGCGAGGGCAAGCCCAGAGCGCCAACCAGACGCAGGCCAATGGGCGAATTGGCGAAGTCTATGTAACGGTCTGACATGGAACATACTCCGGCTGATGAGGTTCCAAGTGTGGACCATGTTTGGCAATTGGTCGTTCGATCGCCCGGATAAAGCCTAAGCTTGTGGCTGGGCACGTTACCGCAGGCCAATTTCACACATTCGCGCATACAGGGGAGTTCTTCATGGCACAGCTACGCCGCGTCGCGATCATCGGTGGTAACCGCATTCCGTTCGCCCGCTCCAACGGGCCCTATGCCACCGCCAGCAACCAGGCGATGCTGACGGCTGCGCTCGAAGGTTTGATCGAGCGCTACAACCTGCACGGTGCTCACATCGGGGAAATGGCCGCGGGGGCGGTGCTCAAGTTTTCCCGGGACATGAACCTGACTCGCGAATGCGTGCTCGGCTCACGGCTGGCACCCAGCACCCCGGCCTATGACGTGCAACAGGCGTGCGGCACGGGGCTTGAGACCGTGCTGCTGGTGGCGAACAAAATCGCCCTGGGCCAGATCGACAGCGCCATCGCCGGCGGCGTGGACACTACCTCCGACGCGCCCATCGGCGTCAATGAGGGGCTGCGCAGGATCCTGCTGCAAGCCAATCGCTCCAAGACCACCGCCGATAAGATCAAGGCTTTTCTGCAACTGCGTCCCCAACACTTGGTTCCCGACCTGCCGCGCATCAACGAACCGCGCACGGGCCTGAGCATGGGCGAGCATTGCGAGTTGATGGCGCAGACCTGGCAGATTCCCCGAGACGAGCAGGACCGTCTGGCCCTGGAAAGTCATCAGAAAATGGCCGCTTCCTATGCCGAAGGCTGGCATAACGATTTGATGACGCCGTTCCTGGGCCTGACCCGCGACAACAACCTGCGCCCGGACCTGACCCTGGACAAGCTCGCGTCCCTCAAGCCGGCCTTTGAAAAAAGCGCCAAGGGCACGCTGACCGCAGGCAATTCCACGCCGCTGACCGATGGTGCCTCCCTGGTATTGTTGGGCAGCGAAGAGTGGGCGAACGCCCGCGGACTGCCAATCCTGGCCTACCTGCGTGACGGTGAAACGGCAGCGGTGGATTTCGTCAACGGCGCTGAAGGCCTGCTGATGGCGCCGGTCTATGCGGTGCCGCGCTTGTTGGCACGCAACGGCCTGACGTTGCAGGATTTCGACTACTACGAAATCCACGAGGCGTTCGCGGCCCAGGTCTTGTGTACATTGAAGGCCTGGGAGGACCCGGATTACTGCAGATCCCGGCTGGGCCTCGACACGCCGCTGGGCGCCCTCGACCGCAGCCGATTGAATGTGAAAGGCAGCTCATTGGCCGCCGGGCATCCATTCGCCGCGACGGGCGGCCGTATCGTCGCCAACCTGGCCAAACTGCTGGACGCGGCCGGGAAGGGCCGGGGCCTGATTTCCATCTGCGCGGCGGCCGGCCAAGGTGTGACGGCGATCATCGAGCGCTGACCATCGCCTCGCGCGTGGGCGCAGCCTGGGCTCGCTGGCGGCTGGCGTAGCGTTCGGCGAGGATCGAACAGACGATCAGTTGCATGGGGTGATAGATCATGATCGGCAGCAGGATCAGCCCCAGGCCGGGATCGGTGCCGAAGATCAACGCCGCCATCGGCACCCCGGCGGCCAGGGATTTTTTGCTCGCGCAGAACACTGCAGCGATTTCATCGGCGTTGCTGAACCGCAGAGCGCGGGCGGTGCGGGTGGTCATCCACAGGATAATGGCCAGCAGTACGGCGCTGCCGAGCACCGCGCTAACCAGCACGCCATTGCCTTGTTGTCGCCAGATCCCGGAAACCATCGAATTGCAGAACGCGGCGTACACCAGCAGCAGGATGACCAATTTGTCGATGATGCTGGTATAGCGCTTGTATCGGGCGAAGAAACCGGCCAGCCAGCGCCGCAGGAATTGCCCAAGCACCAATGGCAGCAGCAACATCAGGCACAGATCGAGAAGGGTCGAGCCCAGGTCGATGCCACCGGCACCGCTGCCGACCACCAGGCTGACCAGCAGTGGCGTCAGGAAAATCCCGAGCACGCTGGACAGGCTGGCGTTGAGAATCGCCGCCGGCACGTTGCCGCCCGCGCTGCCTGTGAGGGCCACCGACGAGGAGATGGTCGAGGGCAGGGCGCACAGGTAAAAGAACCCCAGCATCAATAGCGACGGCACATGGCGGCCCAATGACCAATCACCGATCAGCCAGATCAAGGGAAACACGACGAAGGTAAAACCTTGCACCATCAAATGCAGCCGGACGTTCTTCAAGCCGTGGCGGACCTGCTCCCCGGACAAGTTGATCCCATGGAGGAAAAACACCACGAAGATGCCGATGTTGACCACCCACTCCGCATGCATCGCGCCGCCCGTGGCGCCGAATCCGGGAAAGAAATACGCCAACAAGGTGGCAAGCAACATGCCGCACAGGAACCAGTCGGTCACCAGGCGTTTGAGGTGTCTGAGGATGTGCATAGGGCACCGCAAGTTGTATGAGAAGTCGACTTAGCCTAACGTCGGCCTGAACAGTCGTCTTGCGATATAAGGCCAATCAATGCCGACTAACGGACAGCAGCAGCTTGAACGGCGCATTCCCGACCTGACGGAACTGCCTCGGCCACTTTATGCTCGGGTCGAAAGCCTGGATGCGGGTTCATGGACCCAGGTGCATCGACACGATTGGGTGCAGTTTTCCTATGCCATCAGCGGTGTGCTCGGCGTTCATACCGCCGAGGGCAGTTTCTTCGCGCCGCCGCAACGGGGCATCTGGATCCCGGCCGACCTCGAACATCACGTCGTGACATCCACCCGTGCGGAAATGCGCAGCCTTTATGTGCATCGCCAGGCTTGCCCGTGGGGCGATGGGCGTTGCCGGGTGCTGGAGGTCACGCCCTTGGCGCGAGAGCTGATCAAGGTCTTCTGCCAATTTCCCGCCGCCTACCCGCAAGGCGATACCCAGGAGGCGCGGCTGGTGCAAGTGCTGCTGGACCAGTTGGCGGCATTGCCGGAAGTGGGTTTTTCCCTGCCGCTGCCACGGCATGCCCGCCTGCTGGAGCTGTGCAACGAGTTGATCGAACAGCCCGAATCCTGCGTCACCCTGCAAGCCTGGGCCGAGCGACTGGGCACATCGGAAAAGACCCTGACCCGTTTGTTTCTACGTGAAACCGGCCTCAACTTTCGCGCGTGGCGCCAACGCATGCGGCTGTTGTCCTCCTTGGGATCGCTGGAGAAAGGCGACAGTGTGACCAGCGCGGCGCTGTCTTGCGGGTATGAGTCGACGTCCGCTTTCATCGCGGCATTCAAGGGATTGTTCGGTTTCACCCCGGGCGAACTGTTCACGCATTGAGCCCTTGTCAGTTCTTGTCGCAAATACTTGCTTATCCAATGACCTGCGACGGGCCGGGTCTCGGCTATGATCTTGCGCGGTTGATCTGATCCGGCACAGTGTGTGCATTCAGGGTTCATAGGTCGGAACCCCTCCCCGTGAAGGGAGGATTGCCGTATAACGACCTGTCATTCGCGTGTTTGGTAATAAAGGACCCAGAATAAAAGCTGATGAAGACTCCAAAACGCATTGAACCCCTGATCGAGGACGGTCTGGTCGACGAGGTGCTGCGCCCACTCATGAGTGGCAAAGAAGCAGCTGTTTATGTGGTGCGCTGCGGCAATGAGCTGCGTTGCGCCAAGGTCTACAAGGAGGCGAACAAGCGAAGTTTTCGCCAGGCGGCCGAATACCAGGAAGGTCGCAAGGTCCGTAACAGTCGTCAGGCCCGCGCCATGGCAAAAGGTTCGAAGTTCGGGCGCAAGGAAACTGAAGACGCTTGGCAGAACGCCGAAGTGGCTGCGTTGTTCCGGTTGGCCAACGCCGGTGTGCGAGTGCCCAAGCCGTACGACTTCCTTGAAGGCGTGCTGCTGATGGAACTGGTGGCCGACGAGTATGGCGATGCTGCGCCACGCCTGAACGATGTCGTGCTGGAGCCGGAACAGGCACGCGAATATCACGCCTATCTGATTTCTCAGATCGTACTGATGCTGTGTACCGGCCTGGTGCACGGCGACCTGTCGGAGTTCAACGTGCTGCTCACGCCGACAGGCCCGGTCATCATCGATCTGCCGCAAGCGGTGGACGCCGCTGGCAACAACCACGCCTTCAGCATGTTGGAGCGGGATGTCGGCAACATGGCGTCTTACTTCGGCCGTTTCGCTCCGGAGCTGAAACGCACCCGGTACGCCAAGGAAATGTGGGCGCTTTATGAAGCCGGCACGTTGCACCCGGGCAGTGTGTTGACCGGTGAGTTCGACGAGCCCGAAGAGCTGGCGGATGTTGGCGGGATCATGCGCGAGATCGAGGCCGCGCGCCTGGACGAAGAACGACGCCAGGCTGTGCGCGCCGCCGACGATGCGCCGCCAGGCAAGACCGAGGAGCCGCCTCCGCCTTGGATGCAGTGATCGGTTGTCCCAGAAACCCGGCCCAGGCCGGGTTTTTTATTTGTGTTCGGTATAGGGCATCACTTCTTGCAACACCCCGATTCCAGCTCCTTGAGGATCGGGCAGTCGGGCCGGTGATCGCCCTGGCAGTGCTCCACCAAGTCCTGGAGGGTATCGCGCAGCTCCGCGAGTTCACGGATTTTCTGGTTCAGTTCATCGATGTGTTGCTTGGCCAGGGTCTTCACGTCGGCACTGGCACGTTGGCGGTCCTGCCAAAGCGTCAACAGTTTGCCGACTTCCTCCAGGGAAAACCCCAGGTCCCGGGAGCGCTTGATGAACGCCAGCGTGTGCAAATCATCGGTGCCGTAGATCCGGTAGCCGCTGTCCGTGCGATGGGCCGCCTTGAGCAAGCCAATGGATTCGTAATACCGGATCATCTTCGCGCTAAGGCCACTCTGGCGGGCCGCTTGGCCGATGTTCATCGCTTGTCCTCCAGATCTGCGGGTGTCCAGAACTTCAACAGTAATGCATTGCTGACCACGCTGACGCTCGACAGCGCCATGGCCGCGCCGGCCAGCACCGGGTTGAGCAAGCCGAACGCGGCCAGGGGAATCCCGACCAGGTTATAGACGAAGGCCCAGAACAGGTTCTGGCGGATCTTTGCGTAGGTCTTGCGGCTGATATCCAGCGCCGCCGGCACCAGGCGAGGGTCGCCGCGCATCAGCGTGATGCCGGCGGCGTGCATCGCCACGTCGGTGCCGCCGCCCATGGCGATGCCAATGTCGGCTGCGGCCAGGGCCGGGGCGTCATTGATGCCGTCGCCAACCATCGCCACCACCGAATGGCCCCTCAGTCGCTCGACGATGGCGGATTTGTCGGCCGGCAATACTTCGGCGTGGACGTTGTTGATTCCCAGCGCCTGGGCCACAACCCGAGCGCTGCCTCGGTTATCGCCGGTGAGCAGATGGATGGTGATATGACGCTGGTTCAAGGCCTCCACCGCCGCCAAGGCGCCCGGCTTGAGTGTGTCGCCGAAGGCAAACAGGCCGAGGACGCGAGGTGTCGAGCCTTGATCGATCAGCCAGGACAACGTCCGACCTTCGGTTTCCCAGGCCTGCGCCGCCTCGGCCAGCGACTCGGGGTCTGGCCCGAGCTCTTCCAGCAAGCGCCGATTGCCCAGCGCCAGGCGGTGCCCGTCGAGGCTGCCGGCAATGCCGCGCCCGGTAAGCGACTGGCTATCGCTGATGTCCGGTACGTTCAAGCCGCGCTCGGCGCAGACGTCCAGCACTGCTTTGGCCAGCGGATGCTCGCTGCCCCGTTGCAGGGCGCCGGCCATTCTCAGCAGCGCATTTTCTTCACCTTCGAGCGCCGCCAAGTGAGCAATGCGCGGCGCGCCGGACGTCAAGGTTCCGGTTTTGTCGAACACCACTGTGTCCACATCATGGGCGCGCTCCAGCGCCTCGGCGTCCTTGATCAAGATGCCGTGGCGCGCGGCGACGCCGGTGCCGGCCATGATCGCTGTCGGCGTCGCCAGGCCCAGGGCACAGGGGCAGGCGATCACCAGCACGGCGACGGCGTTGATCAGTGCTGTCTCCAGCGGCGCTCCGTAGAGCCACCAGCCCGCCAATGTCGCAAGAGCCAAAAGCAACACAACCGGCACGAAGACCTGGCTGACTTTGTCCACCAGCTTCTGGATGGGGGCCTTGGCCGCCTGGGCGTCTTCCACCAGGCGAATGATGCGCGCCAGGACCGTCTCTGCGCCAAGGGCCTGGGTGCGCACCAGCAAACGACCTTCGCCATTGATCGCGCCACCGGTGACCTTGTCACCGGGTTGCTTGGGCACGGGCAGGCTTTCGCCACTGATCAGTGCCTCGTCGGCATGGCTCTGGCCTTCGATCACTTCGCCGTCCACCGGGAATCGCTCGCCAGGCTTGACCAACACCCAGTCATTCAAGCGCAGCGCGTTGATGGCAACATCCCGTTCCTCGCCGTCGATCACCTGAACAGCCCGCTCCGGTCGCAGGGCTTCGAGGGCGCGGATGGCACTGGCGGTTTGTCGTTTGGCACGGCTTTCCAAATATTTGCCGAGCAATACCAGGGCAATCACCACGGCCGAGGCCTCGAAGTACAAGTGCGGCATGCTCCCGGGCTGGGCAATCGCCCATTCGTAGAGACTCAGGCCATAACCGGCGCTGGTGCCCAGGGCGACCAATAGGTCCATATTCCCGGCCCCGGCGCGGACAGCTTTAAAAGCCGCGACGTAGAAACGTGCACCGAAGATGAATTGGACGGGCGTCGCCAACGCGAACTGCAGCCAGGCTGGCAGCATCCAGCTCACGCCGAAGGGCTGCAACATCATCGGCAATACCAAGGGCAGGGACAGCAGAATTGCCAGTATCAGTGCCAGCCGCTCGCGGTTCAGTCGATCGCCCTGGTTTTTTCGCGGTTGTTCCACCTCCCAGACACTGGCGTCATAGCCGGCGCGCTTGACCGCTTCGAGGAGCGTTTGCGGGTCGATCTGGCCCAGCAATTCGAGGTGAGCCCGCTCATTGGCCAAGTTCACGCTGGCGCGATGCACGCCGGCGACTTTGCTCAATGCTCGCTCGACCCGTGCAACGCAAGAGGCGCAGGTCATGCCTTCGATGCTCAATTCCAGGGTCTGCACGGGAACGCCGTAACCTGCTTGTTCGACTGCCTCCATCAAGGCGGGCAGGCTTCCTTCTGGCGCCTGGACCCGCGCCTGTTCCGTCGCCAGGTTGACGCTGACGGCACTGGCGCCGGTCACCTTGCGCAACGCTCGCTCGACTCGCCCGGCGCAGCTGGCGCAGGTCATGCCGCAGATCGGCAGATCAAAAATAGTGGGTTCAGGCATGGGGCAGGCTCCCTGTAGTGGACGACCACAGGATCAACCTTGCCATGTTGGCAAGGTCAAGCGCCAATGCAAAAGCTTGCACGTTGCACTGTGGGAGCAAGTTCGCTCCCCCATGTTAGGGGCAACGTCAGTATCCGAGGTCAGCCTGCTTGAGGTACATGCCTTCCCCATTCGCTGCGATTCGGTATTTCAGAATGTCGCCGGCCTTGAGCGTGATGTCCTGCGATCCCGGAGCGAGCATGCCCGGGGCGCAACCCGCGGCCTGGCCAGGCAGTAGTTTCAGGCGCAAGGAAAACCGACCGGGCGGCAGATTGAAGGAGGTGCTTTGCTCTTGGAATAGCCTGGCCGAGAGCTGATCCTCGATGTAGATGCCGATTTCGCAACTGGTCGGCACTTCCAGGCGCTCACGAGAAATGATCAGCACACCATAGTCTTCGCCAACAGCCGATGCCTGGGGGGCCACTGCTGAAAGACCGAGCATGCAAAACAGGCTGAACGCTGACCAGCGCATGGCTGAACCTCCGGTATGAAATCCTGATAGGTGCAGCTTGGCCGAGCAGGACGCCGATTGCCAGCCCGGCAGTTTTTGCCAAAACTTGACCTTGCCATGATGGCAAGCTTGAAACTGTGGGCAATTCCAATCCCAAGGAGTAATTTCATGCAAATCTTCAATGTTCGAGGAATGTCTTGCGGTCATTGCGTAAAGGCCGTTACCCAGGCTGTGCAGGCTCAGGATCCAACGGCGCAGGTGCAAGTGGATCTGGGGGCTGGGACCGTCCAGGTCCAAAGCACGTTGCCGCAGAAGACGGTGATCGATGCGATAAGGGAGGAGGGCTACGAAGCCAGTCCCGCCTGAGATTCTTAATCGTTAGCGACCTATCGGAATGTTCAAGAGCGCTCAGCCCGGCTAAACTGTCGGGCTGCCGACTGACGCTGATCTGGACGCCTGATGAACCTCCGTACCATTCTGATTCTTGGCGCCTTGAGCGCTTTCGGTCCCTTGGCGATCGATTTTTATCTGCCGGCGTTCCCGGCGATGGCAATCGCTTTTGGCACCGATGAAAAACATATCCAACTGACCCTGGCGGCTTATTTCCTCGGGCTGTCCCTCGGCCAACTGGCCTACGGGCCGGTGGCGGATCGCTTCGGACGGCGTATCCCGCTGCTGGCGGGGGTCGGCTTGTTCACCGTGGCATCCCTGGCCTGCGCCTACGCGCCAAGCCTCGAATGGCTGATCGGCGCCCGCTTCGTGCAGGCCTTGGGCGGATGCGCGGGAATGGTGATTTCCCGGGCGGTGGTCAGCGACAAATGCGACGCAGTGGGCTCGGCCAAGGTGTTTTCGCAGTTGATGCTGGTAATGGGCCTGGCGCCGATCCTCGCGCCGATGCTTGGCGGCCTGCTGGTGAACGTTTACGGTTGGCAATCCATTTTCATTGGGTTGACGTTGTTCAGTGCGCTTGCGGCGACGGCGGTTGCCTTGTGGTTGCCGGAAAGCCTGCCTGAGCATGTGCCACGGCAACCGTTGTCCGGGGCATTGCGCCAATACGGTCGCCTTCTCAAGGACTCTGTTTTCCTTGGTCATGCCTTGACAGGCGGCATCGCGATTGCCGGGATGTTTGCCTACATCGCCGGTTCGCCGTTCGTTTTCATCAAGCTCTATGGCGTGCCCGCTGAGCACTTTGGCTGGCTGTTTGGTACCAACGCGGCGGGCTTCATCCTGGTGGCGCAAGTCAATGCCAGGCTGTTGTCCAAACGCGGTCCGGCCTTCCTGCTGGCCCGCGCGGTCTGGGTCTATTGGATTGCCGGGCTGAGTTTGTTGGCCATCAGCGCCTTCCAGCCGGAGCGGTTGTGGCCGTTGTTGATCCCGCTCTTTATCTGCATCGCCAGTCTGGGTTGCATCATCCCCAATGCGTCGGCTTGCGCCATGAACGGGCAGGGTGCCCGGGCGGGGAGCGCCTCGGCCATGTTGGGATGCCTTCAGTTTTCCGTCGCTGCGGGTGCCGCCGCGTTGGTGGCAGCGCTACATGACGGCACGGCGGTGCCGATGGCGATCGTCATCAGCCTTTGCGGATTGTTGGTGGTCGGCGCGGCAATGCTGACCCGTCGTCTGCAAAACGCTTTGGCGCTTGCCCAGGCGAGTCAGCGAAGCTGATTCAACCGGCCGCGCGCTGCTGATGTTCGGGAAAGTGATGGGGCGCTCGAATGCGCGCTTGCAGGGTGTTCGCGAAAGCCTGGGCTTCGGCTTCGGAGCGAAAGGTCACGACATGCTGGTCAAGGCGCACTTGCCATTGAGATTTTGCCACCTCTTTTATCAGGATCTTCATTGCTGACCTCCTCGTGTAAAAGATTGCGTTGCAAAGGCCTCGAGTGTAGACCCGATTGCGAGCGCAGTTGTGACAACGGTCAATTGTCGGACTGACGGTGCAGGCTTTTGTGGCGAGGGAGCAAGCTCCCTCGCCACGGGCGACTGCCCGGCATCAGAATCCTTCAAGCACGATCTTACCCTTGGCCTTCCCACTTTCAAGCAATGCGTGGGCTCGGCGCAGGTTCTCTGCATTGATCACGCCGAAATGTTCGCCCACCGTTGTTTTCAAGGTGCCGGCGTCGATCAATCCCGCCACGCGATTGAGCAGCTTGTGCTGTTCAAGCATGTCGGCTGTCTCGAACAGGGAACGGGTGTACATGAACTCCCAATGCAAGGACAGGCTCTTGCGCTTGAGCTTGGTCACGTCCAGGGATTTCGGGTCGTCGATGAGGGCCAGCTTGCCTTGGGGCGCCAAGGCTTCGACCAATTGATCCAGGTGCTGGTCGGTCTGGGTCAGGCTGGCCACGTGGGTCACTTGAGCCTGGCCTGCCTGCTTGAGGACTTCGCTCAGCGGCTGGCTGTGATCGACCACCAGGTCGGCACCCAGGTCACGCACCCAATCCACTGTCTGCGGTCGGGACGCGGTACCGATGACCTTGAGGCCGGTGAGCTGGCTGGCCAGTTGCGTCAGGATCGAACCCACGCCCCCGGCGGCGCCGACAATCAGCAGGGTCTGGCCCTGGTCATCCTGGCCTTCTTTTATCTGCAGCCGGTCGAACAGTAGTTCCCAGGCGGTGATCGCCGTGAGCGGCAGCGCGGCGGCTTCGGCGAAACCGAGGGTCTTGGGCATGTGGCCGACGATACGCTCATCCACCACATGCATTTCGCTGTTGCCACCGGCCCTGGCGATGGATCCGGCGTAGAACACCTTGTCGCCAGCCTTGAACAGCGTGACTTCGCTGCCCACGGCCTTGACGACTCCAGCCACGTCCCAGCCCAATACCTTGCCGGCACCGCCTTCTGGCTGCACGTTCTGGCGAACCTTGGTATCGACGGGGTTGACCGAGATGGCCTTGACCTCCACCAGCAAATCTCTCGGGCCGGCAACCGGCTCCGGCAGCTCGACGTCTTGCAGCGCGCGAGGATCGCTGATGGGCAGTGATTGGTAATAGGCGATGGCTTTCATGAAGCGGCTCCGTAAGCAGGGACGATGGCGCCCATGTTTGGCGATTTGGGGGCGGGGTAAAAGCGGCTAAACCAACAGGCTCTTTCAGTGTTTTTTTGATAATGACCATTAGTCGCGGGCAAATAGAGATTTTTCCCTCACGCACAATCGCCTCCAAAGGTTTCTGGAGGACAGGAAACCTTGATCCGCACGCTTATACTAGCGGCCGCCTGTGTCAGCGTTGAAACGGGCACGACGGCAAGCGAAGTCCGCACGGGCATGCCGGTCTTCCAGGCGGTCAGCCGCTTTGGGCGGCACCTTCTTACGGGTCAATATGCCCCAAAGCAGTAGACAGACGATTCAACAGGGAGTGAATACATGGAACATGCACCTTGCATCAGCCAGATTGCCACGCTGCTGGCCGACCCAAAGCGTAGCGCGATGATGTGGGCGTTGATGGATGGTACGGCCCGACAGGCCGATGAATTGGCTTTGCTGGCCGGGCTTTCGCCCTCTTCGGCCAACGCCCACCTGGGGCGGTTATCCACGGGCGGTCTGTTGAAAGTCGAAGTCCGCGGCCGCAAGCGTTTTTTTCGCCTGGCGGCCCCCGAGATCGGTGCCGCCGTCGAGGCGTTGGCGAGTGCAACCCTTGCCAGCACGCCGCGACAGGTTCCAGAAGTTTTCAAACGCGGCCTCATGCCAACCAAGGCGCCGACGGCACCGGCTTCGCTGATGCGCGCCAGGCTTTGCGATGATCATCTGGGCGGTACCCTGGCGGCGGATCTGTATCAGCGATTGTTGGATGCCGGATGGCTTGAACAGGTTGAGCAGCGGGTAATCGTCACGCACAAGGGCGCGAACCAGTTGGCCGGGCGTGGCCTGTTCATCCAGGCACTGGCTCATCGCAACGCGCGCATTGCTTGCCCCTGCCCTGATTGGAGTGAGCGGCGCCCGCACTTGGGTGGCGCGCTGGGGGCTGCGTTGCTGCAGTTGTTCATGCAATCGGGTTGGCTGAGCCTTCCAAATGACTCGAGGGCCCTGCAGGTGACCACCCTCGGCCAGCAGGAAATCCATCGGTTCGCCAGGCAGGACACCTTGGAAATGGCGCTCTAGGGCTGTCGGCAGGTCGCTATCAGCAATAGTCGCCTGTGAGGTTCGCGCACACTCGGTCTGGGGTTCTTTCGGATTGGGGAATGCAATGGACACTCACGTTTACAGTGCCGCGGAACGACTGGAGCGATTGCCGATCAGCGGCTATCACCGGGTCATATTCATCATCATCGCCTTGGCGTTTTTCTTCGACTCCATGGACCTGGCCATGATGACGTTCTTGCTGGGGTCGATCAAAACCGAGTTCGGCCTGAGTTCGGCCCAGGCAGGGTTGCTGGCCAGCTCGAGCTTTTTTGGCATGGTGGTGGGCGCCTCGCTGTCGGGCATGTTGGCCGATCGGTTTGGGCGAAAGCCGGTGTTCCAGTGGAGCATCGTACTGTGGGGGGTGGCCAGTTACCTGTGTTCCACCGCCCAGGACATCGAGACATTGACGTTGTTTCGTGTCCTGTTGGGCGTCGGCATGGGCATGGAGTTTCCAATCGCCCAGTCGATGCTTTCGGAGCTTATTCCAGCGAAGCGCCGTGGACGCTACATCGCCTTGATGGACGGCTTCTGGCCGCTGGGCTTTGTGGCGGCGGGCGTGTTGTCGTATTTCCTCCTGCCGGTGATCGGCTGGCGTGACATTTTCCTGGTATTGGCGGTGCCGGCGGTCTTCGTCCTGGTGATTCGTTTTTTCATTCCCGAATCGCCGCGTTGGCTGGAGCAGGCTGGCCGGGGCGATGAAGCGGATGCCGTGCTCAAGCGGATCGAAGACAAAGTCCGCGCCTCGCTGGGCACGCACGATTTGCCCGAGCCCATTCGCCTGCCGAGGCTGGCGACCGTGCCTGGCAACTTTTTCTCGGCTTTGGCGCAGATTTGGTCACCGTTGTATCGCCAACGCACGGTGATGATCTGGAGCGTCTGGTTCTTTGCCCTGCTCGGGTTCTACGGGCTGACGTCCTGGCTCAGCGCCTTGTTGCAGCAATCGGGTTTTGCGGTGACGCAGTCGGTCTACTACACGGTTCTGATTTCTCTGGGCGGGATCCCCGGTTTCCTGATGGCGGCCTGGCTGGTGGAACGTTGGGGGCGCAAGCCGGTGTGCATCATCACGCTGCTGGGCGGCGGGGTCATGGCATTTCTGTATGGTCAGAGCGCGGTGTTCGGCGGCAACGTCGGCCTGCTGATAAGCACCGGACTGTTGATGCAGTTCTTCCTGTTCGGCATGTGGGCGGTGCTTTACACCTATACACCGGAGCTTTACCCCACTTCGGCGAGAGCCACGGGATCGGGCTTTGCCTCGGCGGTCGGACGCATCGGTTCGCTGCTTGGGCCCTTGGTAACAGGGTTGGTATTTCCGATCACCGGGCAAGGCGGTGTGTTTGCCCTGGGCGCGCTGTGCTTTGCGGTGGCGGCGGGTGTGGTCTGGTTGTACGGAATGGAGACGCGGGGCAAGACGCTGGAGGAGTTGAGCGAAGCGAATGTCGCTGACTGAACACAGTCTCCTGTGGGAGCGAGCTTGCTCGCGATAGCGCCGGGTCAGCCAACATCAATGTTGAATGATCGACCGCCATCGCGAGCAAGCTCGCTTCCACAGGCGTTGAGACGGGCTTAAGGTTTTACCAGTCGCGCATCCAGGCTGTTTTGCGCCAAGCGCTTGGCCTGGTCTTGAGTCATGCCCAAATGCGTATGCAGCGCATGGAAGTTTTCGGTGACGTAGCCGCCGAAATACGCCGGGTCATCGGAGTTCACCGTTACCTTCACGCCGCGTTCGAGCATATCGAGGATGTTGTGCTGCGACATGTCGTCGAACACGCAGAGCTTGGTGTTGGACAACGGGCACACCGTCAGCGGGATTTGCTCGTCGATGATTCGCTGCATCAGCCGTTCATCTTCGATTGCCCGAACGCCGTGGTCGATGCGCTGGATCTTCAGCAGGTCCAAGGCTTCCCAGATGTACTCGGGCGGACCTTCCTCGCCAGCGTGGGCGACGGTCAGGAAACCTTCGTTTCGCGCGCGGTCGAACACCCGCTGGAATTTGCTTGGTGGATGGCCCATCTCCGAGCTGTCGAGGCCGACGGCCACGAACGCGTCACGGAACGGCAGCGCCTGGTCGAGGGTCTGCTCGGCCTGTTCTTCGCTCAGGTGGCGCAGGAAACTCAGGATCAGGCCGCTGGTGATGCCCAGTTGCTGTTCGCCGTCCTTGAGGGCGGCGGCGATGCCGTTGAGCACCACTTCGAATGGAATGCCGCGATCGGTGTGGGTCTGGGGATCGAAGAACGGTTCGGTGTGGATCACGTTCTGCGCCTTGCAACGCAGCAGGTAGGCCCAGGTCAGGTCATAGAAATCCTGGGAGGTGCGCAGCACGTCGGCGCCCTGGTAGTACAGGTCGAGAAATTCCTGCAGGTTGTTGAAGGCGTAGGCCTGGCGCAGGGTGTCAACGTCGTTCCATGGCAGGGCGATCTTGTTGCGTTCGGCCAGGGCAAACAGCAACTCAGGCTCCAGCGAGCCTTCCAGGTGCAGGTGCAGTTCAGCCTTGGGCAAGGCGTTCAGCCAGTCGTACATGTCTTTTTCTCATCAGCGAATCGATGGCGGGCATTCTACAGGGGTAGGCGCCGATGTCTGGTAAAACCTGACCGGGTGATCCACTGCGCAGGCCGCATCCGCACGAAACGTTCCCGGCCCGTCACAGTCTAGTAGCTCATGACCCGTCCATTGCCAGGCCCACGATGTTCTCGTTGATCAAGCAAGAAAAACTGCTGTTGTTGGCCCTGCTCGCCGCCTTCGTCGCCTACCCGCTGGAACATTGGTTTCTGGGCAGCGGGCAGGCCGTGGCGCTGGCGAGTGGGTTGGTGCTGATCGGTTTTATTGTTTCTGCGTCCATGCGCGTTGCTCATCACGCGGAACTGTTGGCGGAAAAGGTTGGCGATCCCTACGGCACCATGATCCTGACCTTGTCGGCGGTGCTGGTGGAAGTCGTGATCCTGGCGATCATGATGAGTAACGAGGCATCACCCACCCTGGTACGAGACACGATTTATTCTGCGGTCATGCTCGACATCAACGGCATTCTCGGGCTCGCGGCTTTGATGGGGGGGCTCAAGCATGGCGAGCAGGTCTATAACGATGACTCGGCGCGCACCTACAGCGTGATGATTCTCACCGCCATGGGCGTGTCGATGGTGGTGCCGGAGTTCATTCCACAGGAAAACTGGAAACATTATTCGGCGTTCACCATCGGCGCGATGGTCGTGTTGTATACCTTGTTCCTACGGATGCAGGTGGGACCCCACAGCTATTTTTTCAGCTACAGCTACCCGCAAAAGCGCCGCAGGAAAGAGCCCGTGGAAACCGAGCCGAAACCCATCAGCCTGGCATTTTCCATCGGCGCATTAGTGTTTGGCGTAGTGGTAATCGGTGCGCTGGCAGAAGTCATGTCCAAAGCCATCGACCTGGGGCTGGAGGGCTCCGGCGCGCCGCCGGTGGTCACGGCAATCCTGGTGGCGGCCATCTCCGCTGCGCCGGAGATCCTCACGGCCCTGCGCGCAGCCCTGGCCAATCGCATGCAGTCGGTGGTCAACATCGCGCTGGGGGCGTCGTTGTCCACCGTGATCCTGACCGTGCCGGTGATGGAAGCGATGGCGCTCTACACCGGGCAACCTTTCCAGATGGCGATGACGCCGGTGCAGACGGTGATGATTTTCATCACCCTGATCGTCAGCGCCATCAACCTCAACGATGGCGAAACCAACGCCATCGAGGGGATGACCCATTTTGTGTTGTTTGCGACGTTTGTGATGTTGTCGTTGCTGGGCCTTTAGCTTGTCAGAGTCCTTGTAGGAAGCGAGCAGACTCGCTCCCACATTCGTCCTTTGATTGGGTCACGATGCAGCAATCAGCTCCCGCGCGGCCTGGCTGTGATCGGCAATCAACCCTTTCAGGTCGAGGCCTTCGATCTGTCCGTCGATCACACGCCACTCGCCTGCAACCATAACTCGATCCGCCCGATCGGCACCGCACAGCAGCAGTGCCGAGATCGGGTCGTGGCTGCCGGAAAAGCGCAACTCATCAAGTTTGAATAGCGCCAGGTCAGCCTGCTTGCCCACCGCCAATTCACCGATGTCGCTGCGCCCCAGCAATTGCGCCGAACCCCGGGTGGCCCAGCCCAGTACTCGTTCCGGTGTGATCGCTTGTGCGCCGTAGCGCAGGCGCTGGATATAGAGCGCTTGGCGGGCTTCCAGGATCATGTTCGAGGCATCGTTGGAGGCTGAGCCGTCAACCCCCAGGCCCAGCGGGGCGCCGGCGGCAGTGAGTTCTAGCGTCGGACAGATCCCCGAGGCCAGGCGCATGTTCGAGCTGGGGCAATGACAGATACCGGTGCCGGCGGCGCCGAGACGGACGATTTCGTCCGGATTGAAATGAATGCCATGGGCCAGCCAGGTGCGCGGGCCCAGCCAGCCGACGCTGTCCAGGTAATCGACGGTGCGCAGGCCGAAGCGTTGCAGGCAGAAATCTTCTTCGTCGAGGGTCTCGGCCAGGTGCGTGTGCAGGCGTACGTCGAGTTTTTCCGCAAGTTCGGCGCTGGCGCTCATGATCTCGGGCGTGACTGAAAACGGCGAGCACGGCGCCAAGGCAATCTGGATCTGCGCGCCATCGCCTCGTTGGTGATAGCGGGCAATCAATCGCTGGCTGTCGTCGAGAATCACCTGGCCCTGCTGGACGGTCTGTTGCGGCGGCAAGCCACCGTCGGCTTCGCCCAGGCTCATGGAGCCGCGAGTCAGCATTGCGCGCATGCCCAGCTCGCGAACGCTTTGAACCTGCACATCGATCGCATTTTCCAGGCCTTGCGGGAACAGATAATGATGATCGGCCGCCGTCGTGCAGCCTGAGAGCAGCAGTTCAGCCAGCGCCACCTTGCTTGCCAGGGCGAGTTTTTCCGGCGTCAGTCGTGCCCATACGGGATAGAGGGTTTTCAACCAAGGGAATAGCGGCTGGTTGACCACCGGTGCCCAGGCGCGGGTGAGGGTCTGATAGAAGTGGTGATGAGTGTTGATCAGCCCAGGCAGGATTACATGATCGCGGGCGTCAAAGACTAGGTCGCAGGGCTGGCGAGGTTGCTGGCCGAGGCCCAGCAGTTCGACGATCGCACCGTCCTGCAGGACGAGACCGCCACGGGCATCGAGGCCGTTGGCCGTGAAGACGGCGAGGGGATTTTTTAACCAGGTACGGGTCGCAGGCATGATGGCCGGCTCCTCTGAAAGTGGGTTCAGGTTAGCCAGCTCAGTGATGCCCTGTCTGCTGATCCAGGGGCGCCATGGGAGGGCGCGGGTCGGAGTTTACTCAGGTTGTTCGGCACATATCCAGTCCCCGGCGACGTAATGGGTGGCGTTTACCAGGGAATCGTCTCGCCCCTGTAATTGACGAAGTGATGCCCGCCCTTGCCGGTGAAGGCATTGACCTGGTCGATCAGCCCACGGGTACTGGTCGGTACGTCTATCTCGGCACCTTCACCGCCCATGTCGGTCTTCACCCAGCCCGGATGCAGGGACAGTACGGTCAGCGACTGCTCGCCCAATTGACTGACGAAACTGTTGGTCATTGAGTTGAGGGCGGCTTTGCTTGCCTTGTACAACGCCAGTTCCGGCGCGTCGGGCATGGTCACGCTGCCCAGTACGGAGCTCATGAAAGCCAGCACGCCGCTACGTTCGCGAATCTGCCCGACGAAGCGCTGGGCCAGATTGATCGGTGCCACTGCGTTGGTGAAGAACAATTGGCCCACCTCCGCCAGCGTTGCGCCGCCAGGGTTCTGATTGGCCGGGCCCTTTACGCCGGCGTTGACGAACAGCAGGTCGAAGATTTCGCCCTTGAGTTGCTGGCTCAAGGCGATGACGGCTTGCTGGTCGTCCATGTCGAGCCTTTCGATTCGCACCGGACCCAGCGCTTTCAAGGCGTCCGCGTGCTGCGGGTTGCGCACGGTAGCAGTGACGTTCCAGCCGTCGCTGAGCAACGTCTTTACCAAACCCAGGCCCAAGCCCCTGGAAGCACCGATGATCAATGCATTTTTCGCCGAATTCATGAAGGCATCCTTGAAAGAAAAGGCCATGGATTTAATGGACAACATTGCCCGAGCCGTTGTTTCAACTCGTGACGCAACGCGTCGGGTTTGTATCACCGTATCGATTGATTAAAAATTGATCAAGCGGCTGCGGTCCATGCCGTTACTGAGGCTGCTGGACCCATGAACGGGTTATCCACAGCTTGTTCCACAGTAATTGTGCGCAAGCTCCAAGGTCGGGAATAAGCCCCGGGCGGCTTTCTTCTAAAGGTGATAAAGCGCCGCAAGTGATTGTTTTGCTGACGGATCTCTGAAGTCTGGATGCCCCTGTACGAAAAATGTACAAATCCCCGAAAGCCGCATGACAGAAGGGTTACAGCGTGGTACGCCCAGGTTATCCACAAGCGGGTGCACAGCGCGTGTGGGCAAATCCGCGTTTTGCCGTCACACGGCGGTCTCACGCTCCAGGCGTATGTGCCCGCGACTCAGGTCGGCCAGCCGTGCCTGCAGCGTTTCGATGTGTTCTTCGCCCACCGCCAATTGAAGCTCTACACCATCGGCGGTGAAATGCTCGGCGTTCACCAACCCCCCGCATTCGGTTGTGCGCAGTTTCACCAGGGCCAGTTCCGCGAACCCGCAAACGCAGCGCAGCCCCACGCGGCTGATCAATTCAATCTTCTCGGCGTTTTGCAGGCATTTGTTTGCACCGCCGCCGTACGCCCGCGCCAACCCACCGGTCCCCAGCTGGATTCCGCCGTACCAGCGGATCACGAGCACCACCACCTGATCGCAGGCTTGGGCCTGGATGGCTGCCAGGATCGGACGTCCGGCGGTACCGCCTGGTTCGCCATCGTCGCTGCTGCGGTACTGGTTGCCGAATTTCCAGGCCCAGCAATTGTGCGTGGCGGCCAGGTCGCTGTGCTGTTCGATAAAGGCCTGGGCCTCGGCAGGGCTGTTGATGGCGGCGGCAAGGGTAATGAAACGGCTTTTGCGGATTTCTTCACGGTACTCACAAAAGCCGGCGAGGGTATAAGGCATGTAGTCCTAGGATCTGTATGAGAGGTCAGGTGTCAGGCCGCAGCCTTTTAGAATGATACGGATCAAGTTGTCGCCAGCGTCGATCATGTCTTGCTTGGTCAGCTTGCTGCGACCGGTCACGCGGCAGATCTGGGTAGCAAAGTCGGCATAATGCTGGGTGCTGCCCCATAGCAGGAAGATGAGATGCACCGGATCGACCGGGTCCATTTTTCCTGCATCGATCCAAGCCTGGAAAACAGCCGCTCGGCTCTTGAACCAGGCCTGATAGTCCTGGTTGAAATATTCGCTCAGGCACTCGCCGCCACTGATCACTTCCATGGCGAAGATCCGCGATGCCTGAGGTTGGCGCCGCGAGAACTCCATCTTGGCGCGGATGTAGCGGGTCAATGCCTGCGCCGGATCGTCTTCGGCCGTCAGGGAATTGAACGTGCTGTCCCATAACTCGATGATGTTGCTCAATACCGCCACGTAGAGCCCGAGCTTATTGGTGAAATAGTAGTGGAGGTTGGCCTTGGGCAATCCAGCCTTCAAGGCAATCGTATTCATGCTGGTGCCCTTGAAACCGTGACGAGCGAACTCATCCTCGGCGGCCCTGAGGATGGTCTCTTCGTTCTGTTGACGAATGCGGCCGGTAGGCTTGCCGCCATGGGCGGGAACTTCAAAAGTCATGGACGTTTCCGGGCTGGGTCTGTGGGTGCGGGCAAATGCGTTCATAGCGCACCGGCGCGGATCAGACAAGTGCTGCGGCTATAAAAGCGGCACGTTGAAGAAATTCAGCGTGTTGCCGCGAGATTTTCGAGGAAGCTTTCCAGCACCAAATGAGGGCGACGTCCCTTGCGCGTGACTGATGCCAGGCTCAGGTCGTAGAAACGCGCGAAGGGTTTGAGCGCGCGTAGGCGACCTTGTTGTACCCAGAGATTGGCGTAGTGATCTGGTAGATAACCGATATAACGACCCGTGAGAATCAGAAACGCCATGCCTTCGCGGTCCGATGCGCTGGCCGTGCAGTTCAGTGCCTGGTAATGGGCCTGGATGTCGGCCGGCAAGCGAAAGGTTGGCGCGATGGCGTCTTGGGTATTGAGGCGAGCGTCTTCGAGTTGCTGGTCGTCCACGTAAAACAGTGGATGACCGACCGCGCAATACAGCAGCGAGCGTTCGCTGTAGAGCGGTTGGTATTCAAGACCTGAAAGGGCGCTGGCCTGGGGGACCACGCCGACGTGAAGGCGACCGTCGAGTACGCCTTGCTCGACTTCGTTGGGTGCGATCATGCGAATCTGGATTTGCACGTCTGGCCCGCGTTCTTTCAACTGGGCCAAGGCGTGGGTGATACGCATATGCGGCAGGGTGACAAGGTTGTCCGTCAGGCCAATGATCAATTCGCCGCGTAAATGTTGATGGAGGCCGTTGACCTCGGTACGGAAACTTTCCAGCGCACTTAATAGTTGCAGCGCCGACTGATAGACCTCGCGGCCTTCTTCAGTCAGGGAAAAGCCCGCGCGGCCACGCTGGCACAAGCGCAGCCCTAGGCGTTGTTCAAGATCATTCATCTGCTGGCTGATAGCCGAGCGGCCGATCCCGAGGACCGTTTCGGCGGCAGAAAAACCACCGCATTCCACCACGCTGCGGAAAATGCGCAGCAAGCGGATATCGAAGTCGCTGACCTGGGCCAGCGGATCGGAACGACGCATGCTCATAGTTTAGTAATCCGCTGACTGAAGGTTAGAAAAGCTGGGTTTCACCGACTTTATCGCCGTGGCAACGTAGTCGCAAGAACGCTCCTGATTTCATACCGTTTATGTCTTGCGAGGTTTTGTCGATGAACATGCCCGAACACGCTGTCGGTTCCCTGGCCAGCCAGCTCAAGCTGGACGCTCATTGGATGCCTTATACGGCCAATCGCAATTTCCAACGCGACCCTCGCCTGATCGTCGCTGCCGAAGGTAGCTGGCTGACCGATGACAAGGGACGCAAGGTCTACGATTCGCTGTCGGGATTGTGGACATGCGGCGCCGGGCACACCCGCAAGGAGATCCAGGAAGCGGTCGCCAAGCAACTGGGCACGCTCGATTACTCGCCGGGATTCCAGTATGGACATCCGTTGTCGTTCCAATTGGCGGAAAAGATCACCAACCTGACCCCGGGCAACCTCAACCATGTGTTCTTCACCGATTCAGGTTCCGAGTGCGCCGATACCGCAGTGAAGATGGTTCGCGCTTATTGGCGCCTCAAGGGGCAGGCCACCAAGACCAAGATGATCGGTCGTGCCCGCGGTTATCACGGTGTGAATATTGCCGGCACCAGCCTGGGCGGGGTCAGCGGCAACCGCAAATTGTTCGGCCAAGCCATGATGGATGTTGATCATTTGCCCCATACCTTGCTGGCCAGTAACGCCTATTCCCGCGGCATGCCCAAGGAGGGCGGGATCGCCTTGGCCGATGAGCTGTTGAAGTTGATCGAGCTGCACGACGCTTCCAATATCGCCGCCGTGTTTGTCGAGCCGATGGCTGGGTCCGCCGGTGTGCTGGTGCCGCCAGAGGGATACCTGAAGCGTCTGCGGAAAATCTGCGACCAGCACAACATTTTGCTGGTGTTTGACGAAGTGATCACCGGGTTCGGTCGTACCGGCGCGATGTTTGGTGCCGACAGCTTTGGCGTGACGCCGGACGTGATGTGCATCGCCAAGCAAGTCACCAACGGTGCAATTCCGATGGGGGCGGTCATTGCCAGCAGCGAAATCTACCAGACGTTCATGAGCCAGCCGACACCTGAATATGCCGTGGAATTTCCCCATGGCTATACGTACTCGGCGCACCCAGTGGCGTGCGCGGCGGGACTGGCGGCGTTGGACCTGCTGCAAAAAGAAAATCTGGTGCAGGGTGTGGCCGAGGTGGCGCCGCATTTCGAGACCGCATTGCATGGCTTGAAAGGCTCGAAAAACGTTATCGATATTCGCAACTTTGGCTTGGCCGGGGCGATCCAGATCGCCCCCCGTGACGGCGACGCTATCGTGCGTCCTTTCGAGGCGGGAATGGCACTGTGGAAGGCTGGGTTCTATGTGCGCTTTGGCGGCGATACCTTGCAGTTCGGGCCGACGTTCAACAGCAAGCCGCAGGACCTGGATCGCCTGTTCGACGCAGTTGGTGAAGTGCTGAACAAGATCGACTGATTTCTTCTATATAGAGAGACGCTCGTTAATGGGCGTCTGGTGATCATTTTCCTGGAGTCCCCATGAGCCTCATCCCGCATTTGATCAATGGCGAACTGTTGACCGATAACGCTCGTACAGCCGATGTGTTCAACCCGTCCACCGGCCAGGCAATCCATCAAGTACCGCTGGCGGATCGCGCAACTGTCCAGCAGGCGATCGATGGCGCCAAGGCCGCTTTCCCGGCCTGGCGCAACACGCCGGCGGCGAAGCGCGCCCAAGTAATGTTCCGTTTCAAGCAGTTGCTGGAGCAGAACGAGTCGCGCATCGCCCAGTTGATCAGCGAAGAACACGGCAAGACCCTGGAAGACGCGGCGGGGGAACTCAAACGGGGTATCGAAAACGTTGAGTTTGCCTGTGCGGCGCCGGAAATCCTGAAGGGCGAATACAGTCGCAATGTAGGGCCGAATATCGATGCTTGGTCAGATTTCCAGCCTTTAGGTGTCGTGGCGGGTATCACGCCGTTCAACTTCCCGGCAATGGTGCCGTTGTGGATGTACCCGCTGGCTATCGTCTGTGGGAATTGTTTCATTCTCAAGCCGTCGGAGCGCGATCCGAGTTCGACACTGCTGATCGCCCAGCTTTTGCTGGAAGCCGGTTTGCCCAAAGGTGTATTGAACGTAGTCCATGGCGACAAGGCGGCAGTGGATGCTTTGATCGAGGCGCCGGAGGTAAAAGCGCTGAGTTTTGTCGGGTCGACACCGATCGCTGAATACATCTATGCCGAAGGTACTCGTCGAGGTAAGCGCGTCCAGGCGCTGGGTGGTGCGAAGAACCATGCGGTGCTGATGCCGGATGCAGATCTGGACAACGCAGTCAGCGCCTTGATGGGCGCGGCGTACGGTTCGTGCGGTGAGCGCTGCATGGCGATTTCGGTGGCGGTATGTGTCGGCGATCAAGTAGCGGATGCCCTGGTGGCCAAGTTGGTGCCGCAGGTCAAGGCACTGAAGATAGGTGCGGGGACTACTTGCGGATTGGACATGGGGCCGCTTGTTACCGGGCAGCACCGTGACAAGGTCAGTGGGTATATAGAGGAGGGCGTGTCGGCGGGGGCATCATTGATTGTCGATGGTCGTGGCTTGAGCGTTGCTGGGCACGAGGAAGGCTTTTTCCTGGGTGGCTGCCTGTTTGACCGCGTGACGCCTGAGATGCGCATCTACAAGGAAGAAATCTTCGGGCCGGTGCTGTGTATCGTCCGGGTCAATAGCTTGGAAGAGGCGATGCAACTGATCAACGATCACGAATATGGCAACGGCACCTGCATCTTTACCCGTGACGGCGAAGCGGCGCGGTTGTTTTGCGATGAGATTGAAGTCGGCATGGTCGGCGTCAATGTTCCATTGCCAGTGCCCGTCGCCTATCACAGCTTCGGTGGTTGGAAGCGTTCACTTTTTGGTGACTTGCATGCCTATGGTCCGGACGGGGTGCGTTTTTATACCCGTCGCAAGGCCATTACCCAACGCTGGCCGCAGCGTGCCAGCCATGAGGCTTCGCAGTTTGCATTTCCCAGTTTGTAACCTGTAAGTGAAGAGGCCGGCGCCTCTGGGCGTCGGCCTCTGTATTCCCGGGGTTTCTGACTGATATGACAGAACTATGAAAATAAAGGGTTGACGGCAAATTCTGGATGTCTATAATTCGCCCCACTTCCGGCGCAGTCGAAACGGAAAACTCCTTGAGTTTCAACGAGTTAACCAGGTTTCGGTAAGTGCTTCGCTTCAGTTCATCGAGGCGCGGAAGGAGTGGGTAGGCCGGTTTGTTGGGCGCTATCGACGGTTCGATCTTCTCGGTCGAAAGCGGTAAAAAAGAGGTGTTGACAGCAGCGAGTAACGCTGTAGAATTCGCCTCCCGCTAACGAGAGATCGGAAGCGCAAGTGGTTGAAGTTGTTAAGGATTTCCAAGCGAAACTTTGAAAACTTCTTAAAATAACCGCTTGACAGATACACGGGGCGCTGTAGAATGCGCGCCTCGGTTGAGGCGAAAGGCTCAACCCACCGCTCTTTAACAACTGAATCAAGCAATTCGTGTGGGTGCTTGTGGAGTCAGACTGCTAGTCAACAGATTATCAGCATCACAAGTTACTCCGCGAGAAATCAAAGATGTAACCAACGATTGCTGAGCCAAGTTTAGGGTTTTCTCAAAACCCAAAGATGTTTGAACTGAAGAGTTTGATCATGGCTCAGATTGAACGCTGGCGGCAGGCCTAACACATGCAAGTCGAGCGGCAGCACGGGTACTTGTACCTGGTGGCGAGCGGCGGACGGGTGAGTAATGCCTAGGAATCTGCCTGGTAGTGGGGGATAACGCTCGGAAACGGACGCTAATACCGCATACGTCCTACGGGAGAAAGCAGGGGACCTTCGGGCCTTGCGCTATCAGATGAGCCTAGGTCGGATTAGCTAGTTGGTGAGGTAATGGCTCACCAAGGCGACGATCCGTAACTGGTCTGAGAGGATGATCAGTCACACTGGAACTGAGACACGGTCCAGACTCCTACGGGAGGCAGCAGTGGGGAATATTGGACAATGGGCGAAAGCCTGATCCAGCCATGCCGCGTGTGTGAAGAAGGTCTTCGGATTGTAAAGCACTTTAAGTTGGGAGGAAGGGCATTAACCTAATACGTTAGTGTTTTGACGTTACCGACAGAATAAGCACCGGCTAACTCTGTGCCAGCAGCCGCGGTAATACAGAGGGTGCAAGCGTTAATCGGAATTACTGGGCGTAAAGCGCGCGTAGGTGGTTCGTTAAGTTGGATGTGAAATCCCCGGGCTCAACCTGGGAACTGCATTCAAAACTGTCGAGCTAGAGTATGGTAGAGGGTGGTGGAATTTCCTGTGTAGCGGTGAAATGCGTAGATATAGGAAGGAACACCAGTGGCGAAGGCGACCACCTGGACTGATACTGACACTGAGGTGCGAAAGCGTGGGGAGCAAACAGGATTAGATACCCTGGTAGTCCACGCCGTAAACGATGTCAACTAGCCGTTGGGAGCCTTGAGCTCTTAGTGGCGCAGCTAACGCATTAAGTTGACCGCCTGGGGAGTACGGCCGCAAGGTTAAAACTCAAATGAATTGACGGGGGCCCGCACAAGCGGTGGAGCATGTGGTTTAATTCGAAGCAACGCGAAGAACCTTACCAGGCCTTGACATCCAATGAACTTTCCAGAGATGGATTGGTGCCTTCGGGAGCATTGAGACAGGTGCTGCATGGCTGTCGTCAGCTCGTGTCGTGAGATGTTGGGTTAAGTCCCGTAACGAGCGCAACCCTTGTCCTTAGTTACCAGCACGTTATGGTGGGCACTCTAAGGAGACTGCCGGTGACAAACCGGAGGAAGGTGGGGATGACGTCAAGTCATCATGGCCCTTACGGCCTGGGCTACACACGTGCTACAATGGTCGGTACAGAGGGTTGCCAAGCCGCGAGGTGGAGCTAATCCCACAAAACCGATCGTAGTCCGGATCGCAGTCTGCAACTCGACTGCGTGAAGTCGGAATCGCTAGTAATCGCGAATCAGAATGTCGCGGTGAATACGTTCCCGGGCCTTGTACACACCGCCCGTCACACCATGGGAGTGGGTTGCACCAGAAGTAGCTAGTCTAACCTTCGGGAGGACGGTTACCACGGTGTGATTCATGACTGGGGTGAAGTCGTAACAAGGTAGCCGTAGGGGAACCTGCGGCTGGATCACCTCCTTAATCGACGACAGCAGCGGCTCCATGAGCTCCCACACGAATTGCTTGATTCATTGAAGAAGACGATTGGGTCTGTAGCTCAGTTGGTTAGAGCGCACCCCTGATAAGGGTGAGGTCGGCAGTTCGAATCTGCCCAGACCCACCAATTTCATGGTGTACCCTGTAGCGATACGGGGCCATAGCTCAGCTGGGAGAGCGCCTGCCTTGCACGCAGGAGGTCAGCGGTTCGATCCCGCTTGGCTCCACCATTACAGATTGGTTCCAACGTTTAAAGCTTAGAAATGAGCATTCCATCCGCGGGATGATGAATGTTGATTTCTAGTCTTTTGATTAGATCGTTCTTTAAAAATTTGGGTATGTGATAGAAAGATAGACTGAACGTTACTTTCACTGGTAACGGATCAGGCTAAGGTAAAATTTGTGAGTGGCTCTTAGAGCCAGATCGAATTTTCGGCGAATGTCGTCTTCACAGTATAACCAGATTGCTTGGGGTTATATGGTCAAGTGAAGAAGCGCATACGGTGGATGCCTTGGCAGTCAGAGGCGATGAAAGACGTGGTAGCCTGCGAAAAGCTTCGGGGAGTCGGCAAACAGACTGTGATCCGGAGATGTCTGAATGGGGGAACCCAGCCATCATAAGATGGTTATCTTATACTGAATACATAGGTGCAAGAAGCGAACCAGGGGAACTGAAACATCTAAGTACCCTGAGGAAAAGAAATCAACCGAGATTCCCTTAGTAGTGGCGAGCGAACGGGGACTAGCCCTTAAGCTTCTTTGATTTTAGCGGAACGCTCTGGAAAGTGCGGCCATAGTGGGTGATAGCCCTGTACGCGAAAGGATCTTAGAAGTGAAATCGAGTAGGACGGAGCACGAGAAACTTTGTCTGAATATGGGGGGACCATCCTCCAAGGCTAAATACTACTGACTGACCGATAGTGAACTAGTACCGTGAGGGAAAGGCGAAAAGAACCCCGGAGAGGGGAGTGAAATAGATCCTGAAACCGTATGCGTACAAGCAGTGGGAGCCCACTTTGTTGGGTGACTGCGTACCTTTTGTATAATGGGTCAGCGACTTATTTTCAGTGGCGAGCTTAACCGAATAGGGGAGGCGTAGCGAAAGCGAGTCTTAATAGGGCGTCTAGTCGCTGGGAATAGACCCGAAACCGGGCGATCTATCCATGGGCAGGTTGAAGGTTAGGTAACACTGACTGGAGGACCGAACCGACTACCGTTGAAAAGTTAGCGGATGACCTGTGGATCGGAGTGAAAGGCTAATCAAGCTCGGAGATAGCTGGTTCTCCTCGAAAGCTATTTAGGTAGCGCCTCATGTATCACTGTAGGGGGTAGAGCACTGTTTCGGCTAGGGGGTCATCCCGACTTACCAAACCGATGCAAACTCCGAATACCTACAAGTGCCGAGCATGGGAGACACACGGCGGGTGCTAACGTCCGTCGTGAAAAGGGAAACAACCCAGACCGTCAGCTAAGGTCCCAAAGTTATGGTTAAGTGGGAAACGATGTGGGAAGGCTTAGACAGCTAGGAGGTTGGCTTAGAAGCAGCCACCCTTTAAAGAAAGCGTAATAGCTCACTAGTCGAGTCGGCCTGCGCGGAAGATGTAACGGGGCTCAAACCATACACCGAAGCTACGGGTATCACGTAAGTGATGCGGTAGAGGAGCGTTCTGTAAGCCTGTGAAGGTGAGTTGAGAAGCTTGCTGGAGGTATCAGAAGTGCGAATGCTGACATGAGTAACGACAATGGGTGTGAAAAACACCCACGCCGAAAGACCAAGGTTTCCTGCGCAACGTTAATCGACGCAGGGTTAGTCGGTCCCTAAGGCGAGGCTGAAAAGCGTAGTCGATGGAAAACAGGTTAATATTCCTGTACTTCTGGTTATTGCGATGGAGGGACGGAGAAGGCTAGGCCAGCTTGGCGTTGGTTGTCCAAGTTTAAGGTGGTAGGCTGAGATCTTAGGTAAATCCGGGATCTCAAGGCCGAGAGCTGATGACGAGTTACCCTTTGGGTGACGAAGTGGTTGATGCCATGCTTCCAAGAAAAGCTTCTAAGCTTCAGGTAACCAGGAACCGTACCCCAAACCGACACAGGTGGTTGGGTAGAGAATACCAAGGCGCTTGAGAGAACTCGGGTGAAGGAACTAGGCAAAATGGCACCGTAACTTCGGGAGAAGGTGCGCCGGTGAGGGTGAAGCACTTGCTGCGTAAGCCCACGCCGGTCGAAGATACCAGGCCGCTGCGACTGTTTATTAAAAACACAGCACTCTGCAAACACGAAAGTGGACGTATAGGGTGTGACGCCTGCCCGGTGCCGGAAGGTTAATTGATGGGGTTAGCTAACGCGAAGCTCTTGATCGAAGCCCCGGTAAACGGCGGCCGTAACTATAACGGTCCTAAGGTAGCGAAATTCCTTGTCGGGTAAGTTCCGACCTGCACGAATGGCGTAACGATGGCGGCGCTGTCTCCACCCGAGACTCAGTGAAATTGAAATCGCTGTGAAGATGCAGTGTATCCGCGGCTAGACGGAAAGACCCCGTGAACCTTTACTATAGCTTTGCACTGGACTTTGAATTTGCTTGTGTAGGATAGGTGGGAGGCTTTGAAGCGTGGACGCCAGTCTGCGTGGAGCCATCCTTGAAATACCACCCTGGCAACTTTGAGGTTCTAACTCAGGTCCGTTATCCGGATCGAGGACAGTGTATGGTGGGTAGTTTGACTGGGGCGGTCTCCTCCTAAAGAGTAACGGAGGAGTACGAAGGTGCGCTCAGACCGGTCGGAAATCGGTCGTAGAGTATAAAGGCAAAAGCGCGCTTGACTGCGAGACAGACACGTCGAGCAGGTACGAAAGTAGGTCTTAGTGATCCGGTGGTTCTGTATGGAAGGGCCATCGCTCAACGGATAAAAGGTACTCCGGGGATAACAGGCTGATACCGCCCAAGAGTTCATATCGACGGCGGTGTTTGGCACCTCGATGTCGGCTCATCACATCCTGGGGCTGAAGCCGGTCCCAAGGGTATGGCTGTTCGCCATTTAAAGTGGTACGCGAGCTGGGTTTAGAACGTCGTGAGACAGTTCGGTCCCTATCTGCCGTGGACGTTTGAGATTTGAGAGGGGCTGCTCCTAGTACGAGAGGACCGGAGTGGACGAACCTCTGGTGTTCCGGTTGTCACGCCAGTGGCATTGCCGGGTAGCTATGTTCGGAAAAGATAACCGCTGAAAGCATCTAAGCGGGAAACTTGCCTCAAGATGAGATCTCACTGGAGCCTTGAGCTCCCTGAAGGGCCGTCGAAGACTACGACGTTGATAGGCAGGGTGTGTAAGCGCTGTGAGGCGTTGAGCTAACCTGTACTAATTGCCCGTGAGGCTTGACCATATAACACCCAAGCAATTTGTAGACTCGAAAGAGGCCAGATTGCGGTGTTGTGAAGACGAAACGAACCGAAAGTTCGAGATACTCACAAGCAACACGCTATCACATACCCATTTGCTGGAACGTGACCGCAAGGCACGCGCTGGCTACCGAATTTCTTGACGACCATAGAGCATTGGAACCACCTGATCCCATCCCGAACTCAGAAGTGAAACGATGCATCGCCGATGGTAGTGTGGGGTTTCCCCATGTGAGAGTAGGTCATCGTCAAGATTAAATTCCGAAACCCCTATCTGCTGATGCAGGTAGGGGTTTTGTTTTGCCCGCAGGAAAGTTCTTACGATAAGCGCGGACAGCTCCCGGCTGCCACAGCCCACCGACAGTGCTAAGGTTCTGCCCTAGCTTTTGCACTTTTCAAGGATGCCTTTATGCCGGACGCGACGTCCCTCAGCCCTGCTTTCATGGTGGTTCATGGGAATCGCCTTGATGAGTTGCGCAGCCTGGTTATCAGCCTGATGCGACGCTATCCGCTAGGCCCGCTTGAAAATGAAATCGCCCTCGTTCAAAGCAACGGCATCGCCCAATGGCTGAAGTTGGCACTGGCTGAAGATCCTGAAGACGATGACAGTGGCGGCTGCGGAATTGCGGCTGCCATCGAGGTGCAGCTGCCCGGCAGTTTCATGTGGCAGCTCTATCGAATGGTGCTTGGCAGTGATGAAATTCCGGCTAAATCCTTACTGGATAAGGCGCCGCTCACATGGAGGCTGATGCGTCTCCTGCCGCAGCTAATTGAACAGCCTCATTTCGAACCGTTGCGACGTTTCCTGTCTGACGACACTGATTTACGTAAGCGCTACCAATTGTCCGAGCGTCTGGCTGATCTTTTCGACCAGTATCAGGTGTACCGAGCCGACTGGCTTGAAGATTGGGCGCAGGGACGGCACCAGACAAGGAGCGTGCGTGGTGAAACAAAGCCGCTCGCGCCGGCAAATTGCTGGCAAGCGGAGCTGTGGCGAGCGCTGCTGTTGGATGTGGGTGAAGAGGGCATGGCTCAAAGCCGTGCCGGCGTTCACCAGCGCTATCTTGAGCGCATCAATCACCTTGAAGCCGCTCCCGAAGGCCTACCGGCTCGCGTAATCGTGTTCGGTATTTCTTCACTGCCAGCCCAAGCGCTTGAGGCCCTGGCCGGTCTTTCACGGTTCAGCCAGGTTTTACTGTGTGTTCACAACCCCTGTCGTTACCATTGGGCGGACATCGTCGCCGACAAGGACCTGCTTCGTCACCAATACAAACGGCAGGCACGAAAAAGCGGCATGCCAAATGTCCTGGATTCGCAGACTTTGCATCAGCATGCACATCCGCTGTTGGCTGCCTGGGGAAAGCAAGGGCGCGACTACATCAACCTTCTCGACAGCTATGATGATCCAAACACCTATCGCTCGGTATTTCGCGAAGGGCGTATCGATCTGTTCAGCGACGGTAATCCCACGACCCTTCTTAGTCAGTTGCAGGACGATATCCTGGAATTGCGCCCCTTGGATGAAACCCGGCAACACTGGCCTTCAGTCGATACGCAACAAGACGAGTCGATCCGTTTCCATGTGGCCCACAGTGCCCAGCGTGAAGTTGAGATCCTTCATGATCAATTGCTTGCGCACTTCAGCAAGGATTCGTCCCTGCGTCCCCGGGATATCATCGTCATGGTCCCGGATATCGACAGTTATACGCCGCATATCCGCGCCGTGTTTGGCCAGCTTGATCGGGGTGACCCTCGTTTCATCCCCTTCACCCTGACAGATCAGGGCCAGCGTGGCCGTGACCCTTTGCTCATCGCCGTCGAGCATTTGCTCAGGCTCCCGGATAGTCGGTTTCCGGTCAGCGAGATTCTCGATCTGCTGGACGTGCCAGCGTTGCGCGAGCGGTTTGGCATCAATGAGGCCGACTTGCCGATACTGCACCGCTGGATTGAGGGAGCAGGCATTCGCTGGGGGATGAATGCCCGGCATCGCGCCAGTTTGGGTTTGCCCGCAGAGCTTGAGCAGAACAGCTGGCGTTTCGGCCTGCGTCGCATGTTGCTGGGGTATGCGGTTGGCGATTCAGAGGCTTACGAGGGCATCGAGCCCTATGACGAAATCGGTGGCCTCGATGCGGCTTTGATCGGTCCGCTGGTGGCTTTGCTGGATGCGCTGGAAGTCGCTCACCGGGAGCTGAGCCAGCCAACCTCTCCCAAGGAATGGGGGGCGCGTTTGCATGACTTGATGCAATTGTTCTTCCTGGCAAGCAACGAGCACGACGATTATCTGCTGGCCCAACTCGAGGACCTGCGTGAAACCTGGCTGGAAACCTGCGATTCGGTCGGGCTGGAGGATGAGCTTCCTTTGACGGTTGTCAGGGAAGCCTGGCTGACCGGACTGGATCAGGGGAAGTTGTCCCAACGTTTCCTCGCCGGAGCGGTCAACTTTTGTACGTTGATGCCGATGCGAGCGATACCCTTCAAGCTGGTTTGTTTGCTGGGAATGAATGACGGCGACTATCCACGAGCTCAGCCACCGCTGGATTTCGACCTCATGGGCAGCGATTACCGCCCAGGCGATCGTTCCCGGCGTGAGGACGATCGGTACCTACTGTTGGAAGCGCTGCTTTCTGCCCGGGAAAAGCTCTACATCAGTTGGGTCGGTCGCAGTATTCGTGACAACAGCGATCGGCCGGCATCGGTCTTGATCGGCCAGTTGCGTGATCATCTTGCCAGTGGGTGGCGGTTGGCAAATGGTGATGAGGGTCTACTCGAGGCGTTGACTCAGGAGCATCCTTTGCAGCCGTTCAGCGCCCGGTACTTTTATCAGGGTGACGGGCTGTTCAGCTATGCCGGTGAATGGCGTTCGCTTCACGAGGCCCAAGAACACAGCGCGCTGCCTGCAATGTTGGAGCCCTATGCCCAGGAAGAGCCATTGGGGATCGCTCAGTTGCAGGATTTTCTGCGCAATCCTGTTCGTCATTTCTTCAGCCAGCGACTCAAGGTGTTCTTCGAGACTTTCGAAGCCCCCCTGGCCGATGACGAACCTTTCGTTCTTGATGCCCTGCAGCGCTACAGCTTGAGCGACAGCCTGCTCGAGGCCGCCCTTGTTCGCCTCGACCAATCGGACCTGGCGTTGGCGGCGCACGCCAAGCGGTTACAGAACAGTGGCCTGCTGCCCATGGCGGGTTTCGGTGAAAGCCTGCAGCGCGAGTTGATCGAGCCGTTGCCTGACCTGCTGCAGCGCTACCAGCAGCTCCTGTCTTCATGGCCCACTCCACTGACCAGCGCCGTCCCCGTCAGCCTTCGTATACACGATGTCAGCATAGAAGGATGGCTTAGCGGCCTGCATCAGCGAGGCGATGGCTCGGTCCTCGCCATTACCGCTATCCCCAACAGCATCGGATCTACCAAGACCCGCAAATGGCATCGACTGATACGGGTCTGGGTCAACCATCTTGTAGCCTGCGCCAGTGGGCTTTCGATGACTACGGCGTTGGTCGCCAGTGATGACAGCTTGCTGCTCGCCCCTTTTGACGAAACCGTAGCGCGCCAGGTCCTTGGCGACCTGCTGCAAGCCTGGCGGGCTGGTATGCGCCAACCCTTGCCAATCGCGGTGAAGACCGCGTTCGCCTGGCTCGACCAAAGCGACCCGGAGAAAGCCCTGGCGGCGGCTCGCAAAGCCTACGAAGGTGACGGGCTGACGTTTGAGGGGGAGCGCCGGGAAAGCCCTGCCCTGGCACGACAATACCCCGACTTCAATGCGCTGGTCGCTGACGAAACATTTCCCGACTGGTGTGATGCGGTTTATCGGCCGCTACTCGAAGCGCCTTGGCGCTCACTGGTGAGCGAGGACGTACATCCATGAGCCGGAAAACTCCCTTGGCCCTGGCCTTCCCGCTACGTGGCAGTCAATTGATCGAGGCCAGTGCCGGTACCGGGAAAACCTTTACCATTTCGGCGTTGTATTTGCGCCTGGTGTTAGGGCATGGCGACCCGCAGACGCGGTTTGACCGCGAGCTGCTTCCTCCGCAGATTCTGGTAGTGACCTTCACCGATGCCGCGACCAAGGAACTGCGGGAGCGTATCCGTACGCGCCTGGCGGAAGCGGCGCGTTTTTTTCGCGATGAGATTCCCGCCCCGGACTCGTTGATTGCCTCGTTGCGTGATGAGTTCGGGGAAGGGCAATGGGCAGCCTGCGCGAACCGGCTCGATATAGCCGCGCAATGGATGGACGAAGCGGCCGTTTCGACTATCCATAGCTGGTGTCAGCGAATGCTTCGCGAGCATGCCTTCGACAGTGGCAGCCTGTTTACGCAAACCCTGGAAACCGATCACAGCGAGTTGCTCGCAGAGGTGCTGCGCGACTACTGGCGCCTGTTCTGCTATTCGATGCAAGGTGAAGCGCTGCACTGGGTGCGGGCTCACTGGGGCGGGCCTGCCGCCCTGCTGCCCCGGGTAAGGGGTTTGTTTTCCAGTTCTCGAGGTGAGGCGCAGGGGATCGAGCCGGCCGAGCTGATCGTCGCATCCCTTCAGGAACGCAGCGCGGCATTGCTCGACCTCAAGGCTCCTTGGCGACAATGGGCCGTGGAGTTGTTGGAAATCTGCCAGCAGGGCGTTGCCAATAAAAGCGTCGACGGACGCAAGATGCAGGCTCGCTATTTCGAACCCTGGTTCCAGAAGATCACGGCCTGGGTCGAGGACGAAAGTCTCGAGCTGCTGGACATTGGCACCGGCTTCACACGGCTGACGCCCGAGGGCATGGCCGAGGCCTGGAAAGGCGATGTGCCCAGTCATCCCGGGCTGGATGCGATGTCGGGCCTCAAGGCCAGCCTGGACGCCCTGCCCACCCCGGACGCGGCGGTGTTGCAGCATGCCGCGCAATGGGTCGGGACACGCTTCGAAGCGGAGAAACGGCGCCGGGCTGAAATGGGTTTCGACGACATGCTGCTGCGCCTGGACGCGGCGTTGCAGGCTGAAGGCGGGGAGCGGCTGGCTAGCCTGATTCGCGAGCAGTTCCCAGTGGCGCTGATCGATGAATTCCAGGACACCGATCCGATCCAGTACCGAATCTTCGAAAGCATCTATCGCATTGAAGACAACAATCCGCAAAGCGGGCTGTTCCTGATCGGTGATCCGAAGCAGGCCATTTATGCGTTTCGCGGCGCCGATATCTATACCTACCTGCGCGCCAGGGAAGCCACCGCTGGCCGGTTGCATACGCTGGGGACAAACTTCCGCTCCAGCCATGCCATGGTCGGCGCGGTGAATCAGGTTTTCCAACATGCCGAGGCGCGTCAGCAGGGGCGAGGGGCTTTCCTGTTCCGCGAGCCATCGGGTGACAATCCCGTGCCGTTCCTGCCCGTCGAGTCCCAAGGGCGCAAAGAGAGCTTGCGGGTTTCGGGGCAGACTGTCGCTGCCCTTAATGTTTGGCACCTGGTCTCTGACCAGCCAGTTTCCGGAGCGGTGTATCGGCAGCAGATGGCTGCAGCCTGCGCCAGCGAAATCACTGCGCTGCTCAACGGCGGACAGTCGGGGCGCGATGGCTTTTTCCATGATGGGGAAATGCTTCGTGGTCTTCTGCCGGCCGACATCGCCATTCTCGTGCGCGATGGCAAGGAAGCGCAGGCCGTGCGCGGCGAGTTGTCCGCACGAGGCGTGCGCAGTGTCTATCTATCAGACAAGGACTCGGTATTTGCTTCCCAGGAAGCAAGGGATTTGCTGACCTGGCTCAAGGCATGCGCCGAGCCGGATGTGGAGCGACTGCTGCGCACAGCCCTGGCCAGCACTACGTTGAACCTGCCGCTCACAGAGCTTGAGCGCCTGAACCAGGATGAGTTGGCGTGGGAAAGCCGTGTGATGCAATTCCGGGGCTATCGGATGGTCTGGCGCGCGCAAGGTGTGCTGCCGATGCTGAGGCGCTTGTTGCACGACTTCAAATTGCCTCAGTCCCTGATGGCACGTGATGACGGCGAGCGGGTGCTGACCAACCTGCTGCACCTTTGTGAGTTGTTGCAGCAGGCCGCCGTCGAGCTGGATGGCGAGCAAGCCATGATTCGTTACCTGGCCGAGCATCTGGCCATGACCGGGCAGGCGGGAGAAGAGCAGATCCTTCGCCTCGAAAGCGACGAGCAGTTGGTCAAGGTAGTGACGATCCATAAGTCCAAGGGACTCGAATACCCCCTGGTGTTCCTCCCGTTCATATGCTCGACGAAGCCGGTGGATGGCAGTCGACTTCCGCTGCATTACCACGATGAGCGCGGCCTGGCGCAGATCAGTCTCGCCCCGACCCCGGAATTGATCGCCAAGGCCGATGACGAGCGTCTGGCAGAGGACCTGCGTCTTTTGTACGTGGCACTTACCCGTGCCCAGCACGCCTGCTGGCTGGGTGTCGCCGATCTCAAGCGCGGCAGTAATAACCGCTCGATTCTACATTTGTCTGCCCTGGGCTATCTGTTGGGTGGTGGTGCGCCGTTGAACGAGTCGGTAGAGCTCAGACGTTGGTTGGAAGACCTGCGGCAAGGCAGCCAGGCGGTGAGCTGCCTGGATATGCCCCAGCCCAGCGACGAGCACTACCGACCCGCACGCAACGACGCGGTATTGCTTGAACCCTTGATTCCGTTGCGCAAAGCCAGTGAGAACTGGTGGATTGCTTCCTACAGTGCGTTGCGTTTCGGCGACAGCCTCAACGTGGGCGGTGACACCGCACCGGAAAATCCCCAAGCCCAGAAACTGTTCGATGATGAGCGACTCGATCCAGACGCCCCGCGGGAAGTTGCGGCTGCGGGCGGTGACATCCACCGTTTTCCCCGTGGCCCCAACCCCGGTACCTTCCTGCATGGGCTCCTGGAGTGGGCTGCCGGCGAAGGATTCCCGACGGCGCCAGCCATCATTGAGGATGCCATTGCCCGACGCTGCAACCGCCGGGGTTGGAATGGCTGGATCAAAACCCTTGGCGACTGGTTGTTGCACCTGATCAAAACGCCTCTGTGTATTGGCGGCGGCCAAGCGCCGGTGGTGCTGGAAGACTTGACCCGGTTCCAAGTGGAAATGGAATTCTGGTTCGCCAGCCACAAGGTCGATGTGCTCAAGCTCGATGATCTGGTTTGCCGATTCACCCATGACGGCGTGGCTCGTGTCGCTGCGGAACCGGTATTGCTCAATGGCATGTTCAAGGGTTTCATAGACCTGACCTTCGAGCACGACGGTCGATATTATGTGGCCGATTACAAGTCCAACTGGCTGGGATTGGACGACGCCGCCTACACCATGCAGGCCATGGAGCAATCGATCCTGGATAACCGCTACGACTTGCAATACGTGCTGTACCTGTTGGCCTTGCACCGCCAGCTCAAGGCGCGCTTGCCCCACTATGACTACGACAAGCATGTTGGCGGCGCGCTGTATATATTCCTTCGTGGCACACGCGCTGCCAGCCAGGGTGTCTACTTCACCAAGCCTGCGCGCGCCTTGATAGAGCAACTGGATCGCCTGTTCCGAGGAATGCCCGAGCCCAAGGCGGAGCCGGCTTGGGTGCAGGGAGAACTGTTATGAGTCGTTCTTTTGCGGACCTGCTTCCCAAGAATTCCGACGACGAGAGCCTGGTGGATTTGGCGCCCTTGAGCGACGTGGACGACCTGTTGCTGCTGCTGACTCGCTGGGTGGAGCGCGGTTGGCTGCGAGCCTTGGACAGGGCATTCGTGGCGTTCCTCCATGAACTGTGCCCAGAAGACGACCCGCTGGTGTTGCTTGCCGCGGCCCTTGCCAGCCATCAATTGGGGCACGGGCATGTCTGCCTGGATCTGTTCGAAACACTCAAGGAGCCGGATTTTGCGTTGTCCTTGCCACCGGAGGGAGACCTGCAGCCCGGCGTGATGCTATTGCCGTCGCAGGTTTTGCAGACACTCGATGGTGCCGACTGGTGCAAAGTACTGGCTTCCAGCCCGCTGGTCGCCCTGGCAGGCGACGAGCGTGAGCAGGCACGACAACGGCCGCTGGTACTCGCCGGTAAACGTCTTTATCTGCGTCGCTACTGGGGCTACGAGCGACGAATCGACGATGCGTTGCGTCAACGGCTGGCCGACCACGGAGCGGTGCCTGATGACTTGGATGAGCGCCTGGCCGGGCTGTTTGGTCCGGCCAGCGCGACGGGGCCGGTCGACTGGCAGAAACTGGCCTGCGCGCTCGCGACCCGAAGCGCGTTCAGTATCGTCACGGGCGGCCCCGGCACCGGCAAGACCACCACGGTCGTGCGTCTGCTCGCCTTGTTGCAGGCACCCGCTGTCGAAGCAGGTAAGCCGCTGCGCATTCGTCTGGCCGCGCCCACCGGCAAGGCGGCGGCACGCCTGACCGAGTCCATCAGCCAACAGGTTCGCACGCTGGACGTCACCGATGCCGTGCGTGAACGCATTCCCTGCGAAGTCACCACGGTCCATCGCCTGCTGGGCAGTCGTCCCGGTACCCGTCATTTTCGTCATCATGCAGGCAATCGCCTGCCACTGGATGTGCTGGTCATCGATGAGGCTTCGATGATTGATCTGGAGATGATGGCCAATCTGTTGGATGCGTTGCCGTCCCATGCGCGTTTGGTATTGCTGGGGGACAAGGACCAGTTGGCTTCGGTCGAAGCCGGCGCGGTGCTTGGCGATTTGTGCCGCGATGCCGAAGAGGGTTGGTATAGCCCACAGACTCTGGCGTGGCTCGAATCCGTCAGCGGCGAAAACCTGATGACAAGTGACCTGAAGCAGGACCTCGAAGGTACTCACCCCCTCGCCCAGCAAGTGGTCATGCTCAGGCATTCCCGGCGTTTCGGCGAGGGCAGTGGGATTGGCCAGTTGGCCCGCCTGGTCAATGGACAACAGCCGGAGCAGGCGCGGAACCTATTGCGCAAGGGCCAATACCCCGATCTATCCACGTTGGCGTTGAAAGGCGAACACGATAATGCGCTGGAACGTTTGCTGCTGGATGGCCAAGCCTCCGGGCCGCAGGGATATCGGCATTATCTGAGCATCTTGCGGCAACGGCGTCCGGCGGCCTCCCGCCCGCTGGAAGACGATTGCTGGAATGATTGGGCTCGGGAGGTCTTGTCGGCGTTTGACGAATTCCAGTTGCTTTGCGCGGTGCGCAGAGGCCCGTGGGGTGTCGAAGGGTTGAACCAACGGATCACTGCCGCGCTGCTCAAGGCGCGGCTGATCGACAATGACCAGCTTTGGTATGAGGGGCGTCCGGTATTGATGACGCGCAATGATTACGGGTTGGGATTGATGAATGGCGATATCGGCATTGCCCTCAGGTTGCCTGAGCGTGACGGACCGGATGCCGGAAAACAGGTGCTGCGGGTTGCATTTCCTCGTAACGACGGCCGAGGTGGCGTGCGTTTTGTGCTGCCCAGCAGATTGAACGATGTGGAAACCGTATACGCCATGACCGTGCATAAGTCCCAAGGCTCGGAGTTCACTCACACGGCGTTGATCCTTCCGGATGCCCTGAATCCTGTACTGACCAAGGAATTGGTGTACACCGCTATCACCCGGGCCAAACAATGGTTCAGTCTGATAGAGCCACGCGCGGGGATTTTCGAAGAGGCGGTGCAACGCAAGGTCAAGCGCTTGAGCGGCTTGATGTTGGAATGGGAGTAAGGTGACGCAATGATCGGTTTTGGTGTGCCAGTGCGTTGCTTGCGCTAATGCCTGTTTTTTGTCGGAGCTCTTTGTAGGACACTGTCTCGCTGGCTTTTTGACACTGTGCTATCGTTCCGGCTCTTATCTACAACAAGAGATCATTCATGACGGCGGTGGGACGGGAGGCGGTGCGCAGCAAGGATTGCAGGCATTATTTGCTTGCCTTTCTTTTGTGGCTGCTGTCGCCTGCGGTCATTGCCCAGGAGCCGTCGGCTGTTACTCGAGCCGACCAGCGAGCCGAGGCGGTCACCCAGGTTGTATTAGGCATTCTCAGTTATGCGCGGTGGCCGGTCGAGCCAACGCAACTGCAACTGTGTATCGTCGGCCCCACCCAATATACCGATGACCTCGTCAAAGGCACCACCCAGGCGACCGGTCGCCCCGTGACCGTGCAGCGTGTGCTGGCTGATTATCCGAGCATCACCGCTGACTGCAACGCCGTCTATATCGGCAATCTGAGCACTGCTGAACGCTCCCGTCTGTTTGCTTCGCTGATTGGCCAACCTGTGTTGAGCATCAGCGAGGGCGGGGATGAATGCACCGTGGGCAGTCTGTTTTGCCTGCGGGTCGGTGATGAGCAAGTGTCGTTCGAGGTCAATCTCGACTCGGTCGCCCGTAGTGGCGTGCGCATCCATCCCAGTGTCCTCCAACTATCACGCCGCAGGCCTGCCGCCCCATGAGTTCGTCAAAACCACGAATTCGTCCCACGTTGGGGTCGGTCATCGGTCGCGGTCATTTGATCGTCGCGCTGGTGGCGATCGCCATGGCCAGTGTTTCCCTTACATTGCTGGGCGTGCTTGCCTTGCGTGTCTACGCCGATCACAACCTGCACCTCATCGCCCGTTCGATCAACTACACCGTGGAAGCGGCAGTGGTGTTCGATGACGAGGCCGCCGCCACCGAAGCGCTGGCCTTGATCGCCACCACCGAAGAGGTGGCCGATGCGCAGGTATTCAACGAGCAGGGCCGCTTGTTAGCGCGCTGGCAGCGGCCGGAGACCGGACTTCTTTCAGAGCTGGAAATGCACATCGCCAAGGCGTTCCTGGAAAAACCCATCAGCCTTCCCATCGTCCACCAAGGGCAAAATATCGGCAGGATCCTGCTGGCGGGGCATGGCGGCAGTCTGTTGCGTTTTCTGCTCAGCGGCCTGGCGGGAATCATTGTGTGTACGGCGGTCAGTGCCTGGGTCGCGCTGTATCTGGCGCGACGTCAGTTGCGGGCGATCACTGGACCGTTGCGCAGCTTGGCTGAGGTCGCCCACGCCGCGCGCTGCGAGCGAGCCTTGGACCGAAGGGTTCCCCCGGCCGACATCGCCGAGCTGGATAACCTGGGAAATGACTTCAATGGATTGCTCGCTGAGCTCGAGTCCTGGCAGACCCACCTGCAAAGTGAAAACGAGACCTTGGCTCACCAGGCCAGCCACGACAGCCTGACCGGGTTGCCGAACCGGGCATTTTTCGAAGGTCGATTGATCCGCGCCTTGCGCAATGCCAGCAAGCTCGACGAGCAAGTAGCCGTCCTGTATCTGGACAGCGATCGCTTCAAAGGCATCAATGACAACTTCGGCCACGCCGCCGGCGACGCGGTGTTGACTGCCGTCGCGACCCGGGTGCGGGCTCAGTTACGAGAAGATGACCTTGTGGCACGCCTGGGCGGCGACGAATTCGCGGTGCTGCTGACGCCGTTGCACAAGATCGAGGATGCCGAGCGAATCGCCGAAAAAATCATCGCCAGCATGGAAATGCCGATCCAGTTGCCAGGTAACGCCTCGGTGTTGACCTCCCTCAGTATCGGCATTGCCGTTTACCCCGAGCATGGGGCAACGCCCGGTGCGCTGCTCAGCGCCGCCGATGCGGCGATGTACCAGGCCAAACGCCTCGCCCGAGGCGGTCAACACACGGCGGGTGCGGAGCACCCGGTCGCGGAACTTCAAACCAGGAGCTGAATGCATGCTTTCGAATGCTCGTTTTTCTCTGCTGCGGTTCGCAGCATTTTTATTGATCACCGTATTTACCCTCGCTGGGTGTCAGACCGCCCCGCAAAAGGGCCTGACCCCAGCGCAAATCGCCGTCCTCAAGGAGCAGGGTTTCAAGTTGACGGAGGAGGGCTGGGCCTTCGGCCTCTCAGGCAAAGTGCTGTTTGGCAGCGATGTGGAAACTCTCAATCCAGCCAGCACCGAAATTGTCGAGCGCATTGGCAAGGCGCTGCTGGGCGCGGGTATCGAGCGAGTTCGCATCGATGGTCACACCGACGCATCAGGCTCCCAAGCCTATAACGAACAACTGTCGATACGTCGGGCCGACAGCGTCGGTAAAGTATTGATCGGCGTGGGCATGCGCGAAGAGAACGTCCAGTCGCGCGGCCTCGGCAGCAGCCAGCCCGTCGCGTCCAATGACACCGCCAGCGGCCGCACCGAAAACCGCCGCGTTGCCATCGTGGTCATCGCCGATTAGTCGGCAAAAACCATCTCCCGGCTGTTGCCCATCAGCAATGGCCGGTTCTGCTCAGTCACATCCCTGATGTAGTCCCACAACAACGTAATCCGCTTGAGCTTCCTCAAGTCCTCCCGGCAGTACATCCAGAACTGCCGCGTAACGGTGATTTCGTCTGGCAGCACCGGCAACAGGCGTGAGTCCTGGGCCGCGAGGAAGCACGGCAGGATTGCCAGCGACCGACCTTGCTGCGCAGCGACGAACTGCGCGATCACGCTGGTGCTGCGCAGATGTGCGTGCGCGCCGGGCAAGACATTGGCCAGGTACAGCAGCTCGGAGCTGAATGCCAGGTCGTCGACATAACTGATGAACGAATGCTTGCCCAGATCCGCCGGATGGTGGATGGGCGGATGGTTGTCCAGGTAGTGCTGGGTTGCGTAGAGCTGCAGCCGGTAATCACACAGCTTGCAGCAGACATACGGGCCATGTTCAGGGCGCTCGAGGGCGATGAGAATGTCGGCTTCGCGCTTGGAGAGGCTGATGAAGTGCGGCAGCGGCAGGATGTCCACTGAAATCGCCGGGTACGCATCGACGAAGTGGCTCAATTGCGGCGTGATGAAAAAGCTGCCGAAGCCTTCGGTGCAACCCATGCGCACATGGCCGGACAGCGCGACGCCGGAGCCAGACACCTGTTCGCAAGCCATGTGCAGCGTGCTTTCGATCGATTCGGCGTAGCCCAGCAACCGCTGGCCTTCGGCCGTCAGAACAAAACCATTGGTCCGGGATTTTTCGAACAGCAGCGTACCCAATGAAGCTTCCAGCGAGCTGATGCGTCGCGACACGGTGGTGTAGTCGACCGCCAGGCGCTTGGCGGCTGTGCTGGCCTTGCGGGTACGGGCCACTTCGAGGAAAAACTTGAGGTCGTCCCAGTTCAGCGAACCGAGGGAGGTGATGTTTTTTTGCATGATGGACCGGTTTTTATGTGCGTTCTTATTAGAAGTTTGCACATCTATACTCCATAAACCGTCTCATCACCAAGCGTGCTCGTGCGTCTTGGTCTTAGCTGAACCAGCGCTCTCTATATAAGAACAATCCCGGAGGCCAGCATGAACGTTTCCCTCACGCCCAGCGACACTGCCCTGCATACCGTCAAACTGTTGATCGATGGCGAGTGGGTTGAATCCCGATCCAACGAATGGCACGACATCGTCAACCCGGCTACCCAACAGGTGCTGGCGAAGGTCCCGTTTGCCACGGCCTCGGAAGTCGATGCAGCCATCGCCGCTGCCCAGCGTGCCTTCCAGACCTGGAAACTGACGCCCATCGGTGCGCGGATGCGCATCATGCTCAAGCTCCAGGCCCTGATTCGCGAGCATTCCAAGCGCATCGCCGCGGTGCTGAGCGCCGAACAAGGCAAGACCATCGCGGATGCCGAAGGCGATATTTTCCGTGGCCTTGAAGTGGTCGAGCACGCTTGTTCCATCGGCACCCTGCAGATGGGCGAGTTCGCCGAGAACGTCGCCGGGGGCGTGGACACCTACACACTGCGCCAGCCGATCGGGGTATGCGCGGGAATCACGCCGTTCAACTTTCCGGCGATGATCCCGTTGTGGATGTTTCCGATGGCCATCGCCTGCGGCAATACATTCGTGCTCAAGCCGTCCGAACAGGATCCGTTGTCGACCATGCTGCTGGTGGAACTGGCCATCGAGGCCGGCGTACCGGCAGGCGTTCTCAATGTGGTGCACGGCGGCAAGGACGTGGTGGATGCGCTTTGTACCCACAAGGACATCAAGGCCGTTTCCTTCGTCGGCTCCACAGCGGTAGGCACCCACGTCTATGACTTGGCGGGCCGCCATGGCAAGCGCGTGCAATCGATGATGGGCGCGAAGAACCATGCGGTGGTGTTGCCCGATGCCAATCGCGAGCAAACCCTCAACGCCTTGGTCGGCGCCGGTTTCGGCGCGGCGGGCCAGCGTTGCATGGCCACCTCCGTCGTGGTGATGGTGGGCGCGGCCAAGCAATGGTTGCCGGAGCTGAAGGCGCTGGCGCAGAAGCTCAAGGTCAACGCAGGCAGCGAGCCGGGCACTGATGTCGGCCCGGTGATTTCCAAGCGAGCCAAGGCGCGGATCCTTGAATTGATCGAAAGCGGCGTGAAGGAAGGCGCGAAGCTGGAGCTCGACGGACGGGAAATCAGCGTGCCGGGTTTCGAGCAGGGCAACTTTGTCGGCCCGACCCTGTTTTCCGGCGTGACCACCGACATGCGCATCTACACCGAAGAAATCTTCGGCCCGGTGCTGGTGGTGCTGGAAGTCGACACCCTGGATCAGGCCATTGCCCTGGTCAACGCCAACCCATTCGGCAACGGCACCGGCCTGTTCACCCAGAGCGGAGCGGCGGCGCGCAAGTTCCAGAGCGAAATCGACGTCGGCCAAGTGGGCATCAACATTCCGATCCCGGTGCCGGTACCGTTCTTCAGCTTCACCGGTTCCCGTGGTTCGAAGCTTGGCGACCTTGGCCCTTACGGCAAACAGGTGGTGCAGTTCTACACTCAGACCAAGACCGTTACCGCGCGTTGGTTCGATGACGACAGCGTCAATGACGGTGTGAACACCACCATCAATCTGCGTTAAGGAGCCGGACATGAACATCGCATTTATCGGCCTGGGTAATATGGGCGCTCCTATGGCGCGCAACCTGCTCAAGGCGGGCCATTCGCTGAACCTGTTCGACCTGAACCAGACGGTGCTGGCCGAACTGGCGGCGTTGGGCGGCACGATCAGCGCCTCGCCCCGCGATGCGGCCCAGGGTGCGGCGCTGGTGATTACCATGCTGCCGGCCGCCGCCCATGTACGCAGTGTCTGGCTGGGTGAGGACGGCGTGCTCGCCGGCATCGCCGCTGATACGCCGGCCGTTGATTGCAGCACCATCGATCCGCAGACCGCTCGTGACGTGGCGGCCGCCGCTGCGAAGCAAGGAGTGGCGATGGCTGATGCGCCCGTCTCGGGCGGTACTGGCGGCGCGGCGGCGGGCACGTTGACCTTCATGGTTGGGGCTACGGACGAGCTGTTCGCCACCCTGCAACCGGTGCTGGCGCAAATGGGCCGCAACATCGTGCACTGCGGCGAAGTCGGCACCGGGCAGATCGCCAAGATCTGCAACAACCTGCTGCTGGGGATTTCCATGGTGGGTGTCAGCGAGGCCATGGCGCTGGGCGATGCCTTGGGGATCGACACCCAGGTGCTGGCCGGCATTATCAACAGCTCGACCGGGCGGTGCTGGAGTTCGGATACCTACAACCCATGGCCGGGCGTGATCGAAACGGCACCAGCGGCGCGCGGTTATACCGGCGGTTTCGGCGCGGACTTGATGCTCAAGGACTTGGGCCTGGCCACCGAAGCCGCGCGCCAAGCCCGTCAGCCGGTGATATTAGGCGCGGTGGCGCAGCAGCTATATCAGGCGATGAGCCAGCGGGGCGAGGGCGGCCAGGATTTCTCGGCGATTGTTAACAGCTATCGCAAGCCGCAGTAAAACTTGAGGCGCTCTGAAGTTTTTGTGGCGAGGGGATAAATCACCTCGCCACAGGGTGATGCATTCTGGAAGTTATTTGCCGAGCGACCGCGTCGGGTGGTCTCTCGGCTTTTTTTATGTCAGGCAAACACGAAATACTTGCGCACGGTCTCGACCACTTCCCAAGTGCCTTTCATGCCCGGCTCGACGACAAAAATGTCACCGGCGCGCAGATGGATCGGCGCCATGCCGTCCGGGGTGATCACGCAATAGCCTTCCTGGAAATGGCAGTACTCCCACTTCACATAGTCCACACGCCATTTGCCGGGCGTGCAAATCCAGGTGCCCATGATCTTGCTGCCGTCTTCGCTGGTGTAAGCATTGAGGTTGACGGTGTGCGGATCGCCTTCGAGTTTTTCCCATTTGCAGGCATCGAGTACGGGCAGCGGATGGGTGTCGCGCAGGACGGTGATGGGGGCGGTCATGTGAGCTCCGAAAAGGGGCAAAAAAGAAGCTGCACCCTAGCGCGGAGCAGGACTGGGCAGATGCCTGTGCTCGACACCGGGCTGTCCAGAAGCGCGCATTATTCGGCCAAATGCTGAGCCAGGGCTTTGGCATAGGGCGGCAAACCTTCGAAGTTACGGGCGCAGAGCAGCAGCGCTCGTCGGGTCCAGGTCTCTTGCAACGGGACGCACCGATACGCGGGCTCGGACGGTCGCCGGTCGATGGCAGCCTTTGGCACGATAGCGATGCCAGCGCCGTGGGCCACCATGCGAATCACCCCATCGAAACTGTCGGCGCGAATGCGGATCTGCATGCGTGAGCCGATGTGCAGGGCCTGTTCTTCCAAGTGGATCGCCAAGGCGCTGGAGGCGTTCAGGCCGATATAGTCGTGATTGAGGGTCTCGCTGAAACGCACGGCTCGGCCGTCAGCCAGCGAATGTCCGGTCGGTAGGATCAATACCAGCGGGTCGTCGCGAAATGGCCAGGCCTGAAGGTCATCGGTGTTCACCGCGTCGGAAACGATACCCAGGTCCGCTGTGCCCTGGCGCAGCGCATGGGTGATCCGGGAGCTGGGCAACTCCTGCAGGTCGATGTCGAGATTGGGATGGGCCTTGAGAAAACCGGCGAGCAATTCGGGCAGGTACTCGGTCATGGCGCTGGTGTTGCAGAGCAGCCGCACCCGGCCTTTCGCGCCTCGGGCGTATTCGGCCAGATCCTGCTGGAGGCGTTCGGCATGTTGCAGCAGGATCCGCGCATGTTCGGCCAGCGCCTTGCCGGCCGGCGTCGGGGTGACGCCGCGTCGCCCGCGTTCAAGCAGGTCGATGCCCAGGGACGCCTCCATGGCACGGATTCGCGCACTGGCCGCAGCCAGGGACAAATGGCTGCGGGCCGCGCCGGCGGTGATGTTGCCAGCGTCGAGGACGTTCAGGTAGAGGCGCAGGTCGGTGAAGTCGAGGTGCATGGCCGGGGTTCCTGTCTCAGTGTTGCGGCGCCGGGTTTATCGTCATCGCGAGCAAGCTCGCTCCCACAGTTTCGAATGCAATCCATTGTGGGAGCGAGCTTGCTCGCGATGGCGCCAGTAGCATCGCCAAAGTTACCAGCCTCTTGCAGGAAGAGAGGCACCCTCAGTATATGGCACATTTCAAAACCAAGGCCCGGGGCGCACGATAGCCCTATGGACACACTCTTCGCTTTCTACCAGGACCTCGGTCTGGCCCTTTCGTTGCTGGTCATTGGCACCTTCCTGCTGGCCGGTACCGTCAAGGGGGTGATCGGTCTCGGCCTGCCGACCATCGCCATGGGCTTGCTCGGGCTGGCTATGGCCCCGATGCAGGCTGCAGCGCTGTTGATTATTCCGGCGACACTGACCAATGTCTGGCAGTTGACGTTTGGCGGGCATTTGCGCGCGCTCATACGGCGGCTGTGGCCGCTGCTGCTGGCGATTTTCATCGGCACCGGATTCGGTACGTTGTGGATCGGCATGGTGGGCGGGGCATGGGCAATAAAGGGACTGGGCGCCGCGCTGATGGTTTACGCGTTGAGCGGCTTGTTTCTACCAACGTTGCGGGTCGGTGTCGGGCAAGAAGGCTGGCTTGCTCCGCTTTGCGGCTTGCTCACCGGTGTGATCACTTCGGCCACTGGCGTGTTCGTGATTCCAGCGGTGCCTTATCTCCAGGCGTTGGGCTTGAACCGAGATGAGCTGGTCCAGGCCCTGGGCTTGTCATTTACCGTTTCAACATTGGCCTTGGCGGCCGGGCTGTTGTGGCGAGGCGCCTTGGGCGGCGGCGAGTTGAGCGCGTCGCTGCTGGCGCTAATACCGGCGTTGCTGGGGATGTGGTTGGGGCAATGGTTGCGCCAGCGGCTCAGCGCCGTGCTGTTCAAGCGGGTGTTTTTCATCGGCCTCGGCGTGCTCGGCGGCCATCTTTTGATCAGCGGTTAGCCGAAGAGGGGCTGAGCATGTCGACGCGACGAATCTCGAAGTCTCGTTCCAGGTAATCCATACGTTGTTCGAAAAATTGCTTCATATGCGGCAGGTTCGAGTGCACATCCAGATCGGCCTGGGATGCCCAGATTTCATAGAAGATGAACAACGTCGGGTCCTGCTGGTCCCGCAACATGTGGTACTCGATGCAGCCGGGCTCGGCCCGACTCGGTTCGACGTAAGCGCGGAACAAGGCTTCGAAGGCTTCGGCTTTTTCCGGTCGGGTCTTGGCATGCAGGATGAAACCGTGCAATTCACTCATCAGGGCTCGGGCTCCAGGATTAAAGGACTGTAAGAGTTTAAGGCAACAATCGGGCAGCGATTCGTGCATATGGATCAAAACAGTTTTGCCGTTCGGGTGCTTATTCCACGCGAGTCTCATCGGTACTCTGCCGCCATCTTTTTAATCTTCCAGTGAGCGACGGCCCAGCGGCCACGCCTGGAATCGATGAGGCTTGCAATGAAAAAAGTCCTGTTGCTCAACGGCGGTAAGCAATTCGCCCATTCCGACGGTCGCTACAACGCCACCCTTCACGACACCGCGCTCAGCGTCCTGGACCGAGGCGGCCTTGATGTGAAAACCACCTTCATCGACGGTGGCTACGACATCAAGGAAGAAGTCGCCAAGTTTCTCTGGGCCGACGTAATCATTTATCAGATGCCCGGCTGGTGGATGGGCGCTCCGTGGACCGTGAAGAAATACATCGACGAAGTCTTTACCGAAGGCCACGGTAGCCTCTATGCCAGTGACGGCCGGACTCGTTCCGATGCGTCGCAAAAATACGGCAGCGGTGGTTTGGTACAGGGCAAGCAATACATGTTGTCGCTCACCTGGAACGCCCCGCAGCAAGCCTTCGACGACCCGACGGACTTCTTCGAAGCCAAGGGCGTGGACGCGGTGTATTTCCCGTTCCACAAGGCCAATCAATTCCTGGGCATGACCGCTCTGCCGACCTTCCTGTGCGTGGACGTGATGAAGCGCCCGAACATCGAAGAAGATGTGGCGCGGTATGAGCGGCATCTGATCGAGGTGTTCGGCCTTTCGCGGTAATCGGGCTACTATCGGGACTTGCCTGAAAGCGAGAGGACACCTGTGAAAGCCAGATCCGACGAGTTGCAGATCTTCGTCTGCGTGATCGAATGCGGGTCGATCTCCGCCGCCGCCGAGCAAGTCGGGCAGACACCCTCGGCGGTCAGTCGCACCTTGTCGCGCCTGGAAGCCAAGCTCGACACCACGTTGATCAACCGCACCACGCGGCGCATGGACCTGACTGAGGAGGGCAAGTACTTCTTCGAGCAGGCCAAGGGCATTCTCGACCAGATGGATGAGCTGGAAGAGCGGCTGTCGTCTCGCCATAAGACCCCCGCCGGGCGCTTGCGGATCAACGCGGCATCGCCGTTCATGCTCCACGCCATCGTCCCCCACATCGAAGAGTTCCGCACGCTGTATCCGGATATCCAGCTGGAGCTCAACAGCAACGACTTGATCATCGATTTGCTCGAACAAAGCACGGACGTCGCCATTCGTATCGGTACGCTCACGGATTCGACGCTCCATGCCCGCTCACTGGGTTGCAGCCCGTTGCACATTCTTGCCAGTCCGGCTTACTTGAAGCGGCGGGGGACGCCCTCAAGCGTTGCCGAGCTGGCGGAACATTCGCTTTTGGGGTTTGCCCAGAACGACGGGCTCAACCAGTGGCCACTGCGTCACATCCACGGCGATCGCTGGCCGATCCAGCCGGCCATCAGTGCGTCCAGCGGCGAAACGGTGCGTCACCTGGCGCTGCAAGGGCAGGGCATTGCCTGCCTCTCGGACTTCATGACCCGGGACGACATCCGCGCCGGTCGGCTCAAGGTGTTGCTCGCCGATGCCAACAGCGGTTATCGCCAGCCGATCAATGCGGTGTACTACCGCAACTCCCAACTGGCCCTGCGCATCCAGTGCTTCCTGGACTTCATCCAAGGCAAGCTCGCCGGGTACGCTTCGAGTCCCAAGAGAGCCGACCAGATCGTTAATTAAAGCGTGGAACCTGTGGGAGCGAGCTTGCTCGCGATGGCGCCGGGTCAGTCAGCATTGATATGGCTGGCCCAACGCTGTCGCGAGCAAGCTCGCTCCCACAAGTTTTGTGCCGGGGTCCTGTCAATCCTGGTGCACATCCGCGCGCTTGAGCATTTGCTTGCAACGCTCGGACAGATGAAACACCCGCAGGTGCTTGCCGGCCTTGCTGTAGCGCTCGCGCAGGGTCATCAGCGCGGCGATGGCCGAGTAGTCGACGAAACTCAGGTGACGACAGTCAAGGGTAACGAGATCAGGGTCGTTGGCCGGGTCGAACTGGTTGAGAAACGGCGTCGTCGAGGCGAAGAACAAGGTGCCGTGCACGCGATAGAGCTTGCTGCCGTCCGCTTCCAGTTGCGCGTCGGCATACAGCTCCCGGGCTTGTTGCCAGGCGAAGTTGAGCGCCGCGATGATAATCCCGCAGAGCACGGCGACGGCCAGGTCGGTGAATACCGTGATGACGGTCACCGCGATGATCACCAGCACATCGTTCGCCGGTACCTTGTTGACCACTCGCAACGAGGCCCAGGCGAATGTCTGCTGCGACACCACGAACATCACGCCCACCAGCGCCGCCAGCGGAATGCGCTCGATCAGCGGCGACAAGAACAACACGAACAGCAACACCATCACCCCGGCCACGACGCCCGATATCCGCCCGCGCCCGCCCGAGCTGAGGTTGATCATCGTTTGGCCGATCATGGCGCAACCGCCCATGCCGCCGAATAACCCGGAGGCCATGTTGGCCGCGCCCAGCGCCACGCATTCACGGTCAGGATAACCGCGGCTCTCGGTGATCTCGTCGGTCAGGTTCAGGGTCAGCAGGGTTTCCAACAAACCGACCATCGCCATGATGACGGCGTAAGGCGCGACGATCAGCAGGGTTTCGAGATTCCAGGGAATGTCCGGCAGGGCGAAAACCGGCAAGCCGCCTGCAATGTGCGCCATGTCGCCCAGCGTTCGGGTAGGCAAGCCAAGCAGATAGACCGCCAGGCCAACGCCGAGGATCGCCACCAGGGCGGGCGGCACGCTGCGGGTCAGGCGCGGCAGCAGGTAGACGATGGCCATCGTCAGCGCCACCAGGCCGACCATCAGGTAGAGCGTGGGGCCACTGAGCCAGGCGCCGTCGCGCTTGAAATGCTCCAGTTGCGCCAAAGCGATGACAATTGCCAGGCCATTGACGAACCCCAGCATCACCGGATGCGGCACCATGCGCACCAGCTTGCCCAGTCGCAGCAGCCCAAACGCCGTCATGATCAACCCGCCCAGCAGCACGGTCGCCAACAGGTATTGCACGCCGTGCTGTACCACCAGCGCGACGATCACCACCGCCATGGACCCCGCCGCGCCCGACACCATCCCGGGCCGACCACCGAACAACGCGGTCAGCGTGCAAATGATGAACGCGCCGTACAGCCCCATCAGTGGGTTGAGGTGCGCCACCAGGGCGAAGGCGATGCATTCGGGGAGCAAGGCGAAAGAGGTCGTGAGGCCGGCGAGGGCGTCGGCGCGAAGGCGTGCTGGTTTCATGGTTTACCTGACTGGGCGCCGGTGGACGGTCGGCTGCCGGGGAAGCGGTGTGAAGACAGGTGCGGATGGTACGGAATTGAGTGCAGGGCGGCCAGTCGTCTGTGGGCGATGAAAATCTTGCGCTGAATTTTCATCGTCGCCCTGTCGCGATGTCCATCAGCGACATTTTTTGTCTGTGCGCGAAAATTACTTTCAGTGGGTTTGAAGATTTCCCGTCGAAATGATTTATGACTTTCACAACACATCGACGTGACCCCATTCGAGGAGTAACGCATGGCACCTGCTTTCGGTTATTGGCTATTGGTCTACGCGGCCATCGCCATCATTGCACTGATCGTTTTGATTGCGCGCTACCGGCTCAATCCGTTCATCGTGATTACCCTGGTTTCCATCGGCCTGGCGTTGCTGGCCGGGATGCCGCCCTCGGGTGTGGTGGGGGCGTACGAGGCGGGTGTCGGCAAGACGCTGGGGCACATCGCGTTGGTGGTGGCCTTGGGCACGATGCTTGGCAAGATGATGGCCGAGTCCGGCGGCGCGGAGCGGATGGCGCAGACGTTGATCGAACGATTCGGCGAGCGCAATGCCCATTGGGCAATGGTCTGCATCGCATTCCTGGTCGGTTTGCCGCTGTTTTTCGAAGTCGGTTTTGTGCTGTTGGTGCCTATCGCCTTTACCATCGCCCGACGCGTGGGCGTGTCGATTTTGATGGTGGGGCTGCCCATGGTCGCCGGGCTTTCGGTGGTCCATGCGCTGGTGCCGCCGCACCCGGCGGCGATGCTGGCGGTGCAGGCGTTCCAGGCGTCGGTGGGGCAGACCTTGCTGTACGCGATCCTGGTCGGCATTCCCACTGCGATCATCGCCGGACCTCTGTACGCCAAGTTCATCGTACCGCGCATCCAACTGCCCGCTGAAAACCCGCTGGAGCGCCAATTTCTCGATCGGGAGCCACGGGCCAATCTGCCTGGCTTCGGCATAACGCTGGGGACGATTCTGTTGCCGGTGATCCTGATGCTGATTGGCGGCTGGGCCAACCTGATCTCCACGCCGGGGAGCGGTTTCAATCAGTTCCTGTTGTTTATCGGCAACTCGGTGATCGCCCTGCTGTTGGCGACCATCCTCAGCTTCTGGACCCTCGGCCTCGCCCAAGGCTTCAGCCGCGAGTCGATCCTCAGGTTCACCAACGAATGCCTGGCGCCGACGGCCAGCATCACCTTGCTGGTGGGGGCGGGCGGTGGTTTGAACAGGATTTTGGTGGATGCCGGGGTCACTCAGCAAATCGTCGGCCTGGCCCAGGAGTTTCAATTGTCGCCCCTGGTGATGGGGTGGCTGTTCGCCGCATTGATGCGTGTTGCAACGGGGTCGGCCACGGTGGCGATGACGACGGCGTCGGGCATTGTCGCGCCCGTGGCGATTGGCCTGGGTTATCCCCATCCCGAGTTACTGGTGCTGGCGACCGGAGCTGGGTCGGTTATCTTGTCCCACGTCAATGACGGCGGCTTCTGGCTGATCAAGGAATACTTCAATATGACCGTCACGCAAACGTTCAAGACCTGGACGGTGCTCGAGACATTGATATCCCTGGTCGCGTTCGCCTTGACCCTTGGGCTTGCCCGCGTGCTCTGACCGCCATTGCAAGGAACCGTCATGGACATCCTCTACCAGATCCGCTCCCGTCAGGATTCTTTCAGCGCCGGCGAAGGAAGAATCGCCCGGCTGATGCTCGACGACGTAGGATTTGCCGCCTCCGCCAGCCTGGAAGAGTTGGCCCAGCGCGCGGAAGTCAGCAGCGCCACGCTGTCGCGCTTTGCCCGTACCGTCGGTTGCCGCGATCTGCGAGACCTACGCCTGCAACTGGCCCAGGCCAGTGGCGTCGGCAGCCGCTTCCTCGACCCCGCCGGCGCGCCCGAGCAATCGGCGTTTTATGGACAGATCGTTGGGGACATCGAATCGACGTTGCGTCAGCACTTGGCAGCGTTCGAAGAGCCGCAGTTCGGCGATGCGGTACGGATGATCGGCAAGGCACGAATGGTCCATGCGTTCGGCCTCGGTGGCTGGTCGGCGCTGTGTGGCGAAGAATTACAGGTGCGCCTGGTGCGTTTCGGCTACTCGATCGCCGCCTGCCGCGACCCGGTGATGATGCGCATCACGGCCACTTCGCTGAGCGATCAACACTTGGTGATTGCCTGTTCACTGACTGGTATCACGCCAGAGTTGTTGAGCGCGGTTGAACTGGCCCGCGGCTACGGTGCTCCGATCTTGGCCATCACCCGTGCCGACTCGCCACTGGCCCGCCTGGCCGACGTGGTGCTGCCGCTGCAAGGCGCCGAAACCTCGTTCATCTACAAACCCACGGCGGCGCGCTACGGCATGCTGCTGGCCATCGATGTGCTCGCCACTGAACTGGCGCTGGCTCATCCGCAAGACAATCAAGAGCGCCTGCGGCGGGTCAAGCTTGCCCTGGACGATTACCGTGGCGGCGACGATCGCCTGCCGCTGGGAGACTGAAATGCTGTACGACACACTCATCCGCAACGCCTTGGTGATCGATGGTCACGACAAGCCTGGCTATAACGCCGACGTGGCGATTCGCGCGGGTCGCATCGAGCGCATCGGCGATCTGGGCGACACCCGGGCGGTTGACGAAATCGACGCCGCTGGCCGCGTGCTGGCGCCAGGATTCATCGACGTGCACACCCACGACGACACGGTGGTCATCCGCCAACCGCAAATGCTGCCCAAGCTCAGCCAGGGCGTGACCACGGTGATCGTCGGCAACTGCGGCATCAGCGCGTCGCCGGTTCGCCTTCAGGGCGATCCGCCGGACCCGATGAACCTGCTCGGCACCGCCCAGGCGTTTGCCTACCCACGCTTCGCTGATTATCGTTCGGCGGTGGAGGCGGCGACACCAGCGGTCAACGTAGCCGCCTTGGTCGGGCACACGGCGCTGCGCAGCAATCATCTGGACGACTTGTTGCGCACCGCCAGCGCAGGAGAAATCGCCGCCATGCGTCAGCAACTGCGTGAAAGCCTGGAGGACGGTGCGCTGGGCCTGTCCACCGGCCTGGCCTATGCCAACGCGTTCTGCGCATCCACTGACGAGGTCATGCAATTGACCGAAGAGTTGGCGGCGTTCGGCGCGGTCTACACCACCCATCTGCGCAGCGAATTCGAGCCGGTGCTGGAAGCCATGGACGAGGCGTTTCAGATCGGTCGTCATGCCCAGAGCCCGGTCATTGTTTCCCACCTCAAATGTGCCGGCGCCGGTAACTGGGGACGTAGTCCACAGGTGCTCGCGGCGTTGGAAAACGCGGCGAAAACCCACCCAGTTGGTTGTGACTGCTATCCCTATGCGGCGAGCTCTTCGACACTGGACCTCAAACAGGTGACCGATGCCCATCGCATCACCATCACCTGGTCGACACCGCATCCGCCCATGGGCGGTCGAGACCTGGCAGACATCGCCGCCGAATGGGACGTGTCGCTTCTGGAAGCGGCGAGTCGCCTACAGCCGGCAGGTGCGGTGTATTACGGCATGGATGAAAGCGATGTAAGACGAATCCTCGCGCACCCTTTGTCCATGGTCGGCTCTGATGGCCTGCCCGAAGACCCCTTTCCGCACCCACGGCTGTGGGGCGCTTTCCCTCGAGTCTTGGGACATTTCAGTCGAGACATCGGGCTTTTTCCGCTGCATACCGCCGTCCACAAGATGACAGGGCTTTCAGCCGCGCGCTTCGGCCTGAAGGAGCGGGGCGAAATACGTGAAGGACATTGGGCGGACCTGGTGTTGTTCAATCCACAGACCATCCGCGACGTCGCGGACTTCAACGAACCGCAACGGGCGGCGGAAGGCATTGACGGCGTGTGGGTCAACGGCATCCTGAGTTATTGCAAAGGGCAAGCGAATGGCAAAAGAGAAGGACGTTTCCTGGCGCGTGAAGGCGACCTGCGCCACGGATTTCACTGCTCCCGATAGCATTCAAAGACAAGCAGTTGCATTAGTTGACGTCACAATAATGGCACTACGACACTAAAGAAGCCCAATCACAGGCCGAAGCATTGGGGTCAACCCATCTAAACTGGGTCTTTTCAGCCAGGGAGCAACCCATGAGCTTCGGTAAAACCACTCCGATCCTGCGGATCTTCGATGAAACCAAGGCGTTGGCGTTCTATGTCGACTTCCTGGGCTTTACCGTCGACTGGCAACACCGCTTCGATGACGACTTTCCGTTGTACCTGCAAGTCTCCCGTGGTGACTGCGTGCTGCACCTGTCCGAGCACCATGGCGATTGCACGCCGGGCTCGGCGTTGCGAATCGAGACTGATGAACTGGAAGTCTTCCAGCAGCAATTGATCGCCAAGCAATATCGCTACGCCCATCCACAGATCCAGGCCATGCCGTGGGGTAGCCAGGACATGACCGTGATGGATCCGTTTGGGAATCGGTTGGTCTTTACGAACGCGATCAGTGTGTAACGGCGGCTGGACAATTCGACGACTCGTCGACTAATCTTGCAGTCAATGATTTCATTGATTGCGGTGGCGTTATGGCTAGTATCACGATTCGAAATCTAGATGATCAAATAAAAGAGCAACTGCGTATCGCTGCGGCTCACAATGGTCATTCAATGGAGGAAGAGGCTCGTCTTATCCTGGGGCGCGCACTGGCCACGGTTAATTCTGCGGGAGGATTGGGAAGTCGTATTCGAAACAGGTTCCGGGCCCTGGGGGGCGTTGAGCTTGACCTACCGTCCCGTGACGAAAAAGCAAAGGCGTTGGATTTCTCTGAATGATAATCCTCGATACCAATGTGATTTCCGAATTCATGCGCGTTGAGCCGGATACAAAAGTTCTGACTTGGGTCGATTCACAGCCAGCGATGGATCTGGTCATCTGCGCTATCACGGTAGCGGAAATTCTTCATGGTATAGCCAGGCTGCCCTTCGGCAAGCGAAAGCAGAAGCTCGAATCCCATGCGATGGCAATTTTTGAAGAGGATTTTGCAGGCAGAATTTTATCTTTTGATGCCCATGCGGCTGTTGAGTACGCAACGCTTGTTGCGTCGTGTGAGGCCAAGGGTAAGGCGGCGGGTATGGCCGATGCGCAAATTGCGGCTATTTGCCGGTCTCACGGCGCGCCGATTGCCACACGCAACATAAGAGACTTCGAGTTTCCGGGGATTGAGGTGATCAACCCCTGGAACGCTTGAGCTGCATCGGTAGGCAAGACGCCCGTTTCCATTGGAAGCGGGCGTTTGCGTAATCAAACCCTGAAATGACTGACCATCTGCTGCAACTGACCGCCCAACCGCGCCAGTTCAACACTGGACGCTGCGGTCTCTTCGCTGGCGGCGGCGGTTTGTTCGGAGACATCGCGCACGTTGATGATGCTGCGGCTGATCTCTTCGGCCACGGCGCTCTGTTGCTCGGCGGCGGCGGCGATCTGCTGGTTCATCGACTGGATGTTCGACACCGTGCGGGTGATGTTCTCCAGTGACACGCCGGCCTTGCGGGTCAGTGCCACGCTACTGTCGGTGAGGTTGCGGCTGTTGTTCATCACGGCGGCCACTTGCTGGGTGCCGTTCTGCAGGCCGGCCACCAGGCCTTCGATTTCCTCGGTGGATTTCTGCGTGCGTTGGGCCAGGCCACGGACTTCGTCGGCGACGACTGCGAAGCCACGACCGGCTTCACCGGCGCGGGCCGCTTCGATGGCGGCGTTGAGCGCCAGCAAGTTGGTCTGCTCGGCGACGGCCTTGATGACGTCCATCACCGCGCCGATCTTGTCGCTTTCCTGCTGCAGAACGGTCATCGCATCGGTAGAGCGCACCACTTCACTGGCCAGGCGTTCGATCTGAGCGATGGCTTCGTTGACCACCTGGTCGCCATCACGGGCTTCGCCGTCGGCGGCGGCCGCGGCTTGGGACGCTTCTTCGGCGTTGCGGGCGACTTCCTGGACCGTGGCGGTCATCTCATGCATGGCGGTCGCGACCTGGTCGGTCTCGACTTTCTGGCTGTTGACCCCGGCGCTGGTCTGCTCGGTGACGGCCGACAGCTCTTCGGCGGCGCTGGCGATCTGCGTCACGCCATCGCGGATGCCGCTGATGAGGTCGCGCAAGGTCACGCCCATGCGGGCGATGCCTTGTTGCAAGACGCCGAGTTCATCGCGACGGGTAACGATAACGTTCTGCGACAGGTCGCCGCCGGCGATGCGCTCTACCACGGCGAGCGTTTCACGCAGCGGGCGAGTGATCTGGCGAGTGATGACCACGGCGGCAATGACGCCCACCAACAAGGCCAGCAAGGTGCTGACCAGTTGCAGCGTGCGGGCTTGGGCGCTTTCGGCGTCGCGACGATCGAGTTGGATCTGGTACAGCTGCTCGCTCAGGGAGACGATGGCCGCGCCTTGGTCAGTCATTTCCTTGCGTGCCTGTACAACATCGGCCGTGGCCAATTTGAAAGCCTGTACGGCGCTGCGGTATTGGACCAGGGTCGACTCAAGCTGGCGCAGCTCACCTTGGCGGGTACTGGCGAAGTATTCATCGAGCGGCTTGAGCGACGCGATGGCGGCATCCAGTTGGGCGAAGGCCTTGCGTTCGGTATCGGCGTTGGGGTTGGCGGTATAGCCGCGCACTTCATAACGAGCCAGCATGAACGCCTGCTTGGTCTGGGTAATGGCCTGGAACTGCTCAAAGCGTTCATCGCTGAGGGCCATTTGCTTGACGTCCGAATCGATTGCTTCGATCAGCTTGTAGGCCGTCTCGGCGTTTGCGCCCATGACCTCACGGGCGGAGTTGCCGGTACGGTAGGCGCTGCGCATTTTGTTCAGCGACACTTGATAGGCGTTGATGGTCGCATTCTGCTCTTTGAGCAGTTTGACGTTTGCAGGGCTTTTGAAACTGTTGAGCAGCGCGTTCTGCTGCGCCAGGAAACCATCAAGGGTGGTCTGTACATTTTGCGCGGCGGTCTCGTCGCCGTTGGTCAGCATGTATTGCAGGCGCGTGACGCGCAGCTTGGTCAGGCCAGCGTTGAGCTGGGTGATGTCGCTCATCCAGTTGCTGCGGTCGATCAAGCCACCCAGGCTGGTCCAACTGGTCAGGGCCAGGAGACAAGTCAGTACCAGCACCAGGCCGAAGCCCAGGCCCAGTTTCATGTTGACGCTAATGTTGCCAAACCAGCTATTCATCAAATTCCTCCAGGAACGTTGCGCTGCTTGATCGTCGGTTGGCTGGAAGATTGTTGTTGTTAAGAGCCAGCAAAAACGTTTAACGGAGCTGTATCGGCGGCTGGTCCTGAATCTGAAAGTTTTTTTGTCGGGATGAGGAATGACAGGCAAAAAAAAGCCCGCGGGAGAGCGGGCTAAAACCTTAGTTTCTTGAATGAGCGAGGGGACTGTAACGGATCACATGAAGACCCGGGGTGAAGAAAAATTCATTCGATGCGGCTACGTATGTCCCGAGTACCGGTGGACGATCCGCACCTGAAGTCCTCTACCGTCAAGTCCCCTTTTGTCTTTCCCTTTTGTCAAAACTCCTGTTGAGTCGGACGGAGCACGATTTCGTTGATGTCCACATCGTTCGGCTGCTCGATCGCGAAAGCGATGGCACGAGCCACCGAGGCAGCCGGGATTGCTTTCTTGTAGAAGTCCAGCACGGTGTCTTTGGCTGTGCCGAAGGTGCTGTGCTTGAGGTCGCTGTCCACCGCGCCGGGTGCGATGGACGTCACGCGAACCTTGTCGCCTACTTCCTGGCGCAAGCCTTCGGAAATGGCGCTGACGGCGAACTTCGTTCCCGAGTACACCGTTCCACCGGGTGCAAAGACTTTCACTCCAGCCACGGAGCTCAGGTTGATGATGTGTCCGCTTTCCTGCGCGAGGAAACGTGGCAGCGCCGCTGCAATACCGTAAAGCGTGCCCTTGAGATTGACGTCGATCATGGCGTCCCATTCATCGGTGTTGACCTCTGCCATGGGGCGAATCGGCATCAGTCCGGCGTTGTTGATCAGCACGTCGAGCTTGCCGAAGTCGGTCACGACCGCGGCGACCACGGCCTCGACCTGGCGTTTGTCGGTGACGTCGAGGGTGTAGGCTTTGGCCGCGCCACCCTGGCGAGCGATCCCGGCCACCACGGCCTCCAGTTTGTCAGTCCGCCGTGCGGCCACTGCCACCTTGGCGCCGCGTGCGGCCAGCAGGCGAGCGACTTCGGCGCCGATGCCGGTACTGCCGCCGGTAATCAGGACGACTTTGCCTGCGATTCCTTCGTTCATGCCAATACCTCTTCTTTTACGTCAGATGTGGAGGGGCTGTACCGCGGGTAGTCGGTGAACCCTTGCTCGTTGCCGCCATACAGCCCAGCGGCGTCCAGAGTGTTCAGCGGCCAGCCGTTGGCGATGCGCTCAGGCAAGTCGGGGTTGGCAATGAAGGGACGACCGAACGCAACCAGGTCGGCCAGGCCCGCTTCGACCAGGCGTGCCGCGCGATCCGCAGTGTACAAACCGGCATAGATGATGCGACCGCTGAACGTGCGTCTGACCTCGCGACGAAACGCGTCGGGCAGGTCCGGCGCATTCGGCCAGTCGGCTTCGGCGATCGAGAGGTAGCCTACGCCTGCTTGCTCAAGCACCTTGATGGCCTCGATGTAGGTCTGGTGCGGATCTTCTTCGACAAAGCCGATGTACACCCGGTCTTCGTCGGTGCTGGTGAACAGCGGCGTGAAGCGCACCCCGACGCGTTCGGGCCCGACCACGGCGCTGACGGCTTGCACCACTTCGCGCAAGAAGCGCAGGCGGTTGTGCAGCGAGCCGCCGTATTCATCGGTGCGCTGGTTGGCATGGGTCGAGATGAACTGATTGACCAGATAGCCATTGGCCGAGTGGATTTCAATGCCATCGAAGCCGGCGCTCAGGGCATTGCGTGCGGCCTGGGCATAGAGTTCGACCAGCGTCTTGATCTCGGCGACGCTCAATTCCCGAGGCATGGACGGCTCCACCAGAGTACCGGTGCCATGGCCGGTTTCGATGAAGGCCTTGGCCTTTTGCGCCTGGATCGGCGACGGCGCGATGGGGGCGGCGTTGTCGGGCTGCAGTGCGTTGTGGGACACCCGGCCAACGTGCCAAAGCTGGGCGAAAATCACCCCGCCCTTGGCATGCACGGCGTCGGTCACGGTGCGCCAGCCATCGATCTGCGCCTGGCTGTAGATGCCTGGCGTCCAGGCATAACCTTTGCCCCGAGGCTCGATCTGGGTGCCTTCGCTGATGATCAGGCCGGCGCTGGCCCGTTGTTGGTAGTAGCGCGCCATCAGGGCCGTGGGAATGTCGCCGGGCTGTCCGCTGCGTTGGCGGGTGAGTGGCGGCATGACGATGCGGTTCTTCAGCGTGATGGAGCCCAACGAGGTGGGCTCGAACAACGAGCGATGTTCCATGATTCGATTCCTTGTCGCGTCAATGTCGGGTGGGCTTACAAACCACCGAGGCTGAGGTATTTGAGGTTGAGGTATTCATCCAGGCCATGAGTCGAGCCCTCGCGGCCGATACCGCTATCCTTGACCCCGCCGAAGGGCGCTTCGACGGTGGTGATGACCCCGGCGTTGATGCCGATCATGCCGCTCTGCAAGGCGCGGGAGACGCGGAAGGTGCGCGCCAGGTCGCGGGTGAAGAAGTACGCGGCCAGGCCGAACTCGGAGGCGTTGGCGGCGTCGATGCCTTCTTGTTCGGTGTTGAAGCGGAACAGCGCGGCCACGGGGCCGAAGGTTTCTTCCTGGGCGATGAGCATGTCGGCTGTGGCGTCAGCGATCACGGTGGGCTCATAAAACGTCGCGCCGAGCGCATGGCGTTTACCACCCAGCAATACGCGACCGCCTTTGGCTTGGGCGTCTCGCACGTGCGCATCGACCTTGCTGACGGCGGCCTGGTTGATCAGCGGGCCTTGCTCGACGCCCTCATCGAAGCCGTTGCCGATTTTCAGCTGCCGGACCCGCGCCGTCAGGCGCTTAGCGAACTCGTCATAGATACCGTCCTGGACATAGAAGCGGTTGGTGCATACGCAGGTCTGGCCACTGTTGCGAAATTTTCCGGCGATGGCATTTTCGACGGCCAGGTCGAGGTCGGCGTCGTCGAAAATGATGGTCGGTGCGTTGCCGCCCAACTCCATCGACAATTTCTTCATGCTGTCGGCGGATTGCTTGTACAGCAGCTTGCCGACGCGGGTGGAACCGGTGAAGGTGATCTTGCGCACCAACGGGTTGGCGGACAGTTCGCCGCCCACCGCGGCACCGTCGCCTGTGACGACATTGACCACACCGGCGGGGATGCCCGCTTGCTGCGCCAACACACCATAGAGCAGGCCGGAGAACGGCGTGAATTCGGATGGTTTGATGACGATGGTGCAGCCGGCCGCCAGCGCCGGAGCGACTTTGCGCGAGAGCATGGAGAAGGGGAAGTTCCACGGCGAGATCGCTCCCACCACGCCGACGGGCTCGCGGGTGACCAGGATCTGCCGGTCTTTCCAAGGCGAGGGAATGATCTCGCCATTGATGCGCCGCGCCTCTTCGGCAAACCACTGAATGTAGTCGGCGCCCAGTTTCATTTCGTTGCGCGCTTCGGCCAGCGGCTTGCCTTGTTCGAGCGTCAGCATGCTGGCGAGGATGTCGAGGTTGTCGCGTACCAACTGCGCCATGCGATTGAGCAGAATGGCGCGCTCTGCCGCGGTGGTCAGTGACCAGGATGCGAACGCTGCCTGTGCGGCGTCGATGGCGCGGCGTGTTTCAACAGCGCCGCTCCAAGGGATCTGGCCGATCTGGCTCTCGGTGGCTGGGTCGTTTACCGCGAAGTGGCTGGCGTCATCCGCTGCCACCCACAGGCCGTCGATATAGTTGGCTTCTTTCAGCCAGCCAGCGTCTTTGATCTGCTGCAAGTTGAACGCAGTCATGGGTGTCTCCAGGAATGTGAGGGCTTTTGCCGATGGCGTCGGGGGATGTCGTAGAGTGCGGGAGACCTGCGGCGTCTCCCGCCCAAGGCTTGATCAGGCGTTGTTCAGCAGCTCTGTCAGGACCTTCGCGGCTTCGCTGGACGAGCCGGGGTTCTGGCCGGTGATCAGCAGGCCGTCGCGAACCACGTAGGAGGCCCAGTCCGGGCCTTTCGAGTACAGGCCGCCGTTGGCCTTGAGCATGTCCTCGACCAGGAACGGCACGACGTGGGTCAGGCCGACTGCCTCTTCTTCGGAATTGGTGAAACCGGCAACTTGCTTGCCTTCGACCAAGGGTGTGCCGTCAGCCTTCTTTACATGGCGCAGGACGCCCGGGGCATGGCACACCAAGGCAGCGGGCTTGCCGGCGGCGATGAAGGACTCGATCAACTGGATCGAGACCGGGTCTTCTGCCAGATCCCACAGCGGGCCGTGGCCGCCTGGGTAGAAAACCGCATCGAAATCGGCAGGCGATACGCTGTCCAGGCGCACGGTGTTGGCGAGCAGCGCGGTGGCTACGGCATCGGTTTCGAAGCGGCGGGTCAGGTCAGTCTGGAAGGACGGCTCGTTGCTCTTCGGATCGAGCGGCGGCTGGCCACCCGCTGGGGACGCCAGGACGATCTCGGCGTTGGCGCCCAGGAAGGTGTAATAAGGCGCTGCCAGCTCTTCGAGCCAAAAACCGGTTTTGCGGCCGGTATCGCCAAGGGTGTCGTGTGAGGTCAGAACCATGAGAATTTTCATTTTGTGCTTCCTTTTTTCAGTTGGGTCGTGAGGTCACGACAAATCGTGAAATTAGACCGGTCGTCTAGTTGGTTGGCGGCGAACGATCATTGGTTGACTGGCTAAGGCTGTAGTTCTTTGTTCCCAGAGGTGAACGTGCTGCTACGGTATTTCAAATTAGACCGGTCGTCTAGTAACTTTTTGAAATTTTTTACGGGTGCTGTTCAGGGGCTGCAAGTGAGCGTAGGAAGCATCGCAGAAACGTCGGGGAAAAAGCGGCGAGGGATGACGCGAGCAGTGCGACGCCGTGACGGGCGCTACATCGCTCATGCCGGTGTATCAGGACAGGTTGAGAAGCTGGCGAGTCGTGGACATCGCCGTCTCGAAGGGTTGGGCGCTCTTGGTGATCTTCACCATGACGCTAGCGCCGACCCAAAGTTGATAGAGGCTCTGCGCAACCTCGTGGGGAGTACCGCTGATGGTCAATGAGCCCTCGGCCAAGCCGGACTCGATCCCACTCGCCAGGCGATCGATGATTCCTGACGTACCGCGGTTAAGCACTGCACGCATGGCCTCGGAAAGGTCAGCGACTTCCACGCCCAGCTTCACCGCCAGGCACTTGCCCTGGCAATCATGAAAGGACTGGGTGTCCTGCCAGATGCGGAAATAGTCCAGCAGACGCTGCGCCATCGTCAGGCCCGGCTGGGCGAGGGTCCGGTCGATATCGTCGAGATAAGTCTCGAAATAGTTCTCGAGCAGGGCCTCGCCAAACGCGTCCTTGGAGCCAAAGTAGTGATAGAACGAGCCCTTCGGCACACCGGCAGTCGCCAGGATCTCGTTCAGACCCACCGCGGTATAACCTTTGGCGGCCATGATTCTTTGGCCCACATCAAGGATGCCTTGGCGGACGTCGGATGTTTCGCGGATCTTTAGAGTATTCATGGGGGCGATGCTAATCGTTTCTAGTCGATCGGTCTACTAGTAGGAGATGAATGCCGCTGCTTCGTGGGTTATGAAATGGCAGACACAAAAAAAGACGCCTTTTGGACGTCTTTTTTGTTGGGCTGCGCCAGGGTCGGCGCGCCTGATAGGGCAATTGACGATGCCAGCTGCCCGGTACCCGGGAACTCAGGTGTTTTGAGGCATTTCGCCTCTCGACAGGCGTGCATTGATGTCATCGATCACTGCCGGCAACTCGGCGATGGTGTCGATCAAGTAGTGCGGGCGCGAACCCTCGAACATGCGACCGATGCGGTTGCGCTCCTGATCCAGCTTATCCCCAGGCATGCTCTTGTATTGCTCGTAGGTCATCCCTAGAGCATTGCCCGAGCAGGTCAGTGCGACCGTCCACATGCCGGCGCTGCGACCTTCCAAAATGCCTGGCCAGGTGTCATCGACTTTCACACAGGCCGCGACATCACTGATACCCAGTGCGATGACGTTGGCCAGGGACTGTGCCGGATAAGGGCGGCCATTGGGCACTTCATCGGTGGCCACGACGTGATCAGGCTCATAACCGTTGCGGCGAGCCAGCTCCACGACCTTCTCCATCACCACCGCCGGGTAGCCCGAACAGGTGCCGATCTTCAAACCCTTATCACGCAACACCGTGATGGCCTCCAGCGCGCCCGGAATCAATGCCGAATGAAGGCCGATCTTGTCGATCTGCAGCGGCATGAAGCGCTCATAAATCGCCGTGACGTCCGCATCCGTAGGCGTACGGCCAAATTTTGCGCGGTAGCGCTCGGCAACCGCGGGCATGTCGCACAGGGTTCGGATGTGATCCCACTTGCCCATCCCCATCGGACCGCGTGCCTCTTCAAGGGACACCTCGACCCCGAACTCGCCGAACGCTTCGACAAAGATCTGCGTAGGCGCGAAGGAGCCAAAGTCAACGACGGTACCTGCCCAGTCGAGAATGGCCGCTTGCAGTTGTGTCGGTTGGTTGTAGTTCATGGTGCATCTCCAAATGACGAGTGAAAAAGTCCTGCCCCCCCATTGAATGGGCAGGCTGAGTGATGAAATCGATGGCATTCAGGTCGGTGGCGGTGTGCAGTTTTCGAACAGCTCGACAATCATTGGTCGGTTACGACGAATGCCCAGGCAGCACAGGTGATATTCGATGTGAAACGGATGATCGACAAAGGTGACCGGCCGGGTACCGGGCGTTTCCGCGTATTCCACCGCCGAGACGAAACCGATACCTATGCCCTGAGCGATGGCATGCACGATCGCTTCGCGGCTGTTGAGCTGCATGGCGCAGTCGAGCTCGATGCCGGCTCGATGACAGGCCTCTTCCACCAACTGCCGGGTGCGTGAAGCCTGCTCGCGCAAAACCACTCGCTCGCCGCGAATCTGTTCGATCCGAACCTGTTCCAGCCCTGCCCATGGATGATCCTCGCGGACCACGCCGACAATCGGGTAACGCCGATATAACTGTGTGTGCAGGCGATGATCGAACTCCGAGAGCGCCAGGATCGCCACATCGATGTCGAAGTTGTAAAGCCGATCCAGTGTTTCCCGTTCAGAGGAAAAAGAGGTTTCCAACTCCACATCCGGGTACTGCTGCATCAACGCATACGTCAGGCTCATGGCGATGGGCGGCGAAACTGCGCCGAGCCTCAACAACCCTGCCTTTCGTTGGCGGAAGCTCTGCAGCAATTGCACGGCTTCATCCTCCTGACCGAACAGGCCCTGGGTGATCGCATAGAGTTGGCGACCGGCAGCCGTCATCTCGATGGAACGCCCGCGACGATGGAAGAGCTCGACGGAGAACATGTTCTCCAACGCGCTCACCTGCTCGCTGACAGTCGGCTGTCCCACGCTCAGATACTCAGCAGCAAGCGTGAAGCTGCCATTGCGAGCGACTGCGTGAAAGGAGCGAAGCCATTTGTGGTACTGATACATGGCGATTACCGATTTCGTGAGTTCCGCTGGTTAAGCCTAGGTCAGCGCCGTACGAACAATGCGACCATTGCACTGCAGATACAGGCAGAAGCGACGACTACGAATATCAATGACGTGTTGCCCGTGCTGTCCAGCATGCTGCCGATCAATGGCTCAGCCAGGCCGGCGAACAGGTAAGAGGAGAAATTCATGATGCCGGTGGCGGTGCCTGCGCGCTTGGCGCCAACCAGATCGGGGCACAGCGCCCAGAAGCTGGAGGCGGGGCCGTAGACGAAGAAACCGCAGAGGAACAGGGCGATCAAGCCGACGGTGCTATGTGCCGGCAGGCTCCACATCCATAGGCTGGTGGCTGCGCCGAGGAACATGTACAACATGATGGCCAGGTAGCGCTTGGAGCCGAATAACTTGTCGGACACCCAACCGTTGCTGAGCGCACCTACCGCCATGCCAACCGGCAGCGCGACGGTGATCCATTTCGGATCGATCCAGCTGTCGCCGCTTTTCCAGTCGGCACCCAGGAAATGCACCGGCACCCAGACGATCAAGCCATACCGCGCCGCATTCTGAAACCCGAGAGAAACGGCGGCGATGATCAGGCGCGTATTCTTCAGGACTGCTTTGTAGCGCTGAGCCGAGGTCTCGACTTCATCCGAGGCTTCTTGTCCCTTGTCATCGGCGTTTGCCACGCCGGTGTCGGTAAGCGGCTCGAACCCCATGTCCTGTGGGCGCTCCCGGGCGATGAAGTAAAACAGGATACCGCCGGCCAGCATGAGCAACACTGGCAGACGGAAAATCCAGCGCCATTCGAGCTCTAACACTTCCAGCACGACCACCGATGTGACATAGGACAGAATCGAGGCACAACCTGCCGCGAACACGTAGAACCCATATACCTTGCCGCGCTCCGACACTCCCCACCAATTGGACAGCAGACGGCTACCTGGCGCCCAGCCAAGCGCCTGAAAGTAGCCATTGACGCCCCACGGTAGGATGAGGCTGACAATGCCGCTGGCGAAGCTGGTCACCCAATTGGCGGCGCAGGAGAGGACAGCCCCCAGCGTCATGATGCGGCGCCCGCCGAACTTGTCCGCCAGGTTTCCATTGATAGCTTGGCCGATGGCGTAAGCCCACAGCATCGCCGCAGAAACCCAGCCCAGGGTCTCCTTGCTCAGGCCGAACTCAGCCTGCATGCCGGGAATTGCGAAGCCGAACGTTTGCCGACCGGTGTAGAAAAACAGGTAGCAGAACATCGCCGCCAGCAGCATTCGCCACTGAGCCAAGCGAAAGGATGGGGCTGCGGACACAGCGAGACCAGACAGAGCATGCTCACGATTCATCATGTTTTCCTTTTTGTTACGCCTTCAACCAGGTGGTCGAAGAACGGCACTCTTATTCGGTGCAACAGGAAATAGGCGGCCTAATCAGTCGCCCTCGTTTGGGTAAGCGACGTATCAGGCAGCCCGCGAGCCGATGAAATTCTTGCCGCGGGCGCCCTGCATGGCAGAAAGGATCATCTCCTGCGCCTCGACCTCCGTCACCCCGTAGTCGGTGAACTCGGTCTTCACGTCCAGGTGATGGAGAAAGCTGCGCAAGCGCTCCTGGGCCTCGGCCAGGTCAGTTCCAAAGACACGCTGTAGCGTCTGGTCCCGAGCGGCGTCGCGGCCCCACGCCAGCCCCAGTACGTGTGGCAGCGTAAAGGAGCAGGCGATGCCGTGCGGCAAGCCATGACGCAGCGTCATCTCGTAGGAAATGGAATGGGCCAGTGCGGTCTTGGTGTTGGAAAATGCCAGGCCCGCTTTCAGGGCTGCCAACGCCATTCGCGAACGAAGCTCGCGGCTGGACAGGTCTTGGCGCAAGCGAGGCAGGCAGTCCAGGATGTCTTCGATGGCAGAGGTCGCAAAAGTGTCGGAGATCGGGTTGGCGTTGACGTTCCAGATCGACTCCAGCGCATGTGACAGGGCATCAAGGCCGGTGGATACCGTCACACCTGCCGGCACAGTGAGCATCAGGTCCGGGTCAATGATTGCCGCTTTGGGCCAGGTACATTCCAGATGCAGCGAGTACTTCTTTTGCTGGCCTGAATCCCAGATCGTTGCCCATGGCGTCACTTCGCTGCCAGTACCGGCTGTTGTAGGTGCTGCAATGAGCGCCTTGCAGCGCGCCGGCGTAAAGGGCTTGCCACTGCCCAGCAAAGTCAGCAGTTCATCGAAACGCCCTGATGCCGTACCGACGATCAGAGCCTTGGCGGTATCGATCGCACTGCCCCCTCCCACCGCCAACACGGTTTCACAACCTCCGGCCTGTGCCCAGAAGCGCTCGTAAGTGGCGCTCAACTGCGAGACATCCGGGTTGGGCTGCACATCTTCCACGATATGAATAAGACGCTCACCCAGCAGCGCCTGGATCTTATCGATCACGCCCAGGCCACGGGCTTCCGGGAAAGTCACCAAGGCGACCGTCTGGCCCTCGGTGAGTGCAGTGATCTGGCTCAAGCTACCGCCGCCAAAGTAAGTGGCGACCGGATTATGGAAGTGGGCAGGCATGACGTTCCCCTTGTTATTGGAAGGTGCGGCCATGTTCGCTGGCGCATTACATGAGCTCAAATCGATTGATACGAGTTCTGCATCGGCCAGGCCGATACTGCCAGGCGTTGAATGGGTGTGCGTGATCACCTGGGATACTCCGCTGGATCAGGTCGGGTAAAAGGGCGTGATCGCCCGCTGAAACGCGGCGACGAGCGTGATGGGCTAGTGTCTGCCGCCCTGCTGAATCGAGGCTCGCAAGCGGTTCGAAACCATGTCGGCGGCGATTACCATCACCGTGATCACAATGATGCAGGTGGCAGTCTCCTGGTATTTGAACAGCTTGATGCTGCTCACCAGCTCGAATCCGAGACCACCAGCACCGACCATGCCCAGCACGGTCGCCGAGCGCAGGTTGACCTCGAAGCGATAGAGGATCACGGCGATCCAGGCTGTGATGACTTGCGGTATGACCCCGAACACAATCACCTGCAGCGGTCGCGCGCCCGTGGCTCGAAGTGCTTCCAGAGGGCCCTGATCAATCTCTTCGATGCTCTCGGCGAAAAACTTGCCGAGCATGCCAATGCCATGGACGGCAAGCGCCAGTACGCCGGGAAAGGGTCCCAAGCCCACAGCGGAGACAAAGACCAGCGCGAGGATCAGCTCGTTGATACTGCGAATGACGTTGAGCGCTTGTCGGGTTCCTTGATACAGCCAGCGGTTGCTTTGCAGATTACGTGCAGCGAGAAAGGCCAGCGGCACGGCGAAGAGGATACCCAGGAGCGTGCCCCATATTGCGATCTGCAAGGTCTCCAGAGCCGGCGCTATCAACTTGGGCAAGATATCCAGGTTGGGTGGCACTGACCGAGACAGGAAGTCGCCGATTTGCGGAAGGCCGGCCGCCAACTCCCCCCAACTGAGCTGAGCGCCATTGGCACTCCAGTGCAAAGCGACCATCAATATCAGTACCAGCGAGGCTGTTGAAGCCCAGCCGCGAAGGCTGTCCGGCGTTTTAACCATCCAGCGGTAATTTTCAGTGCGCATGTCAACCTCCCAAGCTATTGCTGTAACGCAGCGGCGAGGAGCATTCAATGTCCGTCGCATTGTCATCCGCGCCTGTCGCTGGATAGATACGATTTAGCGTGGGTTGATCGAGACCGCTCGCGTCACCGTCATAAACGAGGCGACCATGGGCAAGGCCGATGATTCGGTCGCCAAACTCTCTTGCGAAATCAACTTGGTGCAGGTTGCACACCACGGTAATGCCGAGCTCGCGACTGGCATCACGCAGGTACTGCATGACCAGCCGCGCCGTCTTTGGATCAAGACTGGCAACGGGCTCGTCAGCGAGAATTACCTTGGGTTGCTGGGCGAGTGCGCGTGCGATCCCGACCCTTTGCATTTGCCCACCCGACAGCGAGTCGGTGCGCGCGTCAGCTTTGTGCAGCAGCTCTACTCGGCGCAGGCATTGTTGCGCTAATTCCACGTCGGCTCGACTGAACAGCTGGAGTACCGAGGCCAGTGTCGACAGCGATCCCAGGCGTCCAGTGAGTACGTTCTTCAACACCGAGAGGCGCGGTACCACGTTGTGATGCTGGAAGATCATCGCCACCTGACGACGCAGGGCGCGCTCGTCACGTGACTGCATCGCGTCGACCCCAGCGATGTGAAGCTCGCCACCATCTGCCTGGGCCAGCCGATTCATGCAACGCAGCAGCGTGGATTTTCCAGCACCTGATTGCCCAAGCACGACGACGAACTCACCGGCTCCGATCTGCAGGTCGATGCCTCTGAGCACGGGGTTGTCCCCGTAGTGCTTGGTGAGTTGATGAACCCTGATCATTTCATTTTGCTCAGGTCGAGATCGAGTACCTTGGCGGTCTCTCGGACCACGTCGTACGCGCCGTCGCGGGTGGGTTGAAAACCGTTGAGCATGCCCTGATCGCCCCAGGGGATGTCCTTGACCTCGGCCAGTGCTGCCGCCAGCTTCTGCTTCAGCGCCGGGTCCAGATCCTTGCGCCAAACCATCGGGGATTCGGGAATATCCGATGAGCTCCAGACGACGCGTAACTCGTCCGGTTTGACTTCGCCCTGCGTCGTCGCGGTAGCCAGAATGCGGTCAGCCACAGCGGCAGCGTCCACCTTGCCGTTGGCCACGGCCAGGATGCTCGCATCGTGCGAGCCAGAAAAAATCACGCGGGAAAACAGCTTGTCCGGCTGATAACCAGCCTTCTCGATACCGGCTTTGGGAAAGAGGTGACCGGACGTCGAACTTGGATCGACGAAAGCGAACGTATGACCCTTCAGGTCGGCCAGCGACTTCAGGCCGCTGTCGGAGCGGGCCACGATCAGGCTGCGATAGGCACTTTTGCCGGTTTTTTTAGTGACTGCCACGGCGAACGCTTCCACGTCGGCCACCTGGCTGGCAAGCACGTAGGAAAATGGCCCAAGGTAAGCAACATCCAGCTTCTTGGAGCGCAACGCCTCGATCACACCGTTGTAGTCGGTGGCCACGAACGGCTTGACGGGCATGCCCAACTTCGCCTGCAACTGGTCGAGCACCTGTTGGCTGCTCTCGATCATCGATTGAGAATCTTCGGATGGAATCAGGCCGATCCTCAGCGCCGTCTCGGCAGATACTTCACTGCTGATCAGCAGCGGTAGGGACACACTGGCAGCGCAAAACAGCTTACGAAGAGTTTTCATGGCATATCCGAGTCGTGGTTGGGTATGCCGCTTACCTTATTTTTGTAATGTGACCGTCATGCCATCGATTCAATATTGGTTTACACGAAAAAGTATTGAGGGAGTCTATGGATGTCGAACAGTAAGCTGCGCGCGTTTCTGGCTGTGGCCCGTCAGGGAAGCTTCAGCGCGGGGGCACGATCACTTGGGCTTAGCCAACCGACGGTGACCACGCAGATACAGGCGTTGGAGCGCTTGCATAACCTGGAGTTGTTCCACCGCCGTGGGCGCCGCGCCGAGCTGTCGACGGTTGGCCGCCAACTGCTGCCTATCGCCCAGCAGTTGATGGCCCTTGAAGCCGAAGCGCATGGCTTATTGCGTGACTCCGGGACAATGGTCAGGGGACAGTTGCGACTGGGGGCGGTTGGCCCGTTTCACGTCATCGAAATGGTCGATGCTTATCGTCGCGAGTTCCCCCAGGTAGAGCTGTCGATCCGGGTGGGCAACTCGGCCTCGGTGTTGGCGGACTTGGAAAACTACGTGACAGACATCGGAGTCCTCGCAGGCCTGCATGAAGATCCGTCGTTCCACTCCACGCTCTATGCCCGGCACCGGGTAATCGTGTTTGCTCATCACCAGCATCCGCTGGCACAGCGCGATGTCGTACGCCTGGAAGAACTACAGGGGCAGCCGATGTTACGCCGCGAGCAAGGCTCGACGACACGCCTGGCATTTGAGCGGGCGCTGGCCGAGCGGGACGTGACGCCGCGTATGGTCATGGAGATCGGTAGTCGAGAGGCACTACGGGAAGCAGTCGCCAGGGGCATCGGCCTGGGTGTTGTGTCCGAGGCCGAGTACATCCCAGGTGCAAACCTCAAAGCCATTCGTATCGAAGGGGATCCGGTGCATACAGAGACGTACCTTTACTGCCTCGCCGAACGCCGCAGCCAGGTCATCGAGACGTTCCTGGCCTGTGCAAACCAGGCCCGGCTCAAACGTCCTGACGGAGCTCAGTGACTCGTCACCTGAGGCGGATAGTTGGTGAATGCACGATCTGCGTGAAGTGCTATGGCGCTGGAGGCCGCGTATTTACTGGATTTCAAGCACGAAAAAAGACGTCCGTGGAGGTCTTTAGAGCCGGGGTAATTTGAAAGGGTTCTGTAGCTTGCTGTTTTTATTGGCTAATAATTGATCCGATAAACTCCTTGGAATACCAGCTGGAATGCTGCTTGGTCTGGTTTTCGATGGACCGTCATTTTTGAGTTGCGCCCCCGCCAGAGCTTCGGGGTTAAAGCTCCAAGCGAATGGGCGTGACGGCGTTAGTCGTATGGACCGGAAATACTTAGACACACCGAGCTTGCACATATCTCAGCCCAGCATGCCCCTCATGCTCTGCTGCAATGAAGACTTGAGCGCTTCATCACTGGCTACCAGCCGGTAAAGCTCTAGGTCCTGGCGGCGGCGTATCAGCATTACTTCTTCAAAAATCTTTTCGAACGCCAGTGCACGATGGTCTTCGTCCTGGCTCTTTTGGTACTTTGGCTCAAAGTCCGGATGTTCCTGAATGCCCTTTAGAATACTCAGGAACTTCACGCGCTTTTCTTCCGTGGTCACGCCCCAGCCTTGGAACCAACGCTCATTAAAGCTCTGGATGATTTGGTCAAGCAGGTCTTTTTCCTGCTCAACACCATGTACCCCACGCGGATTTGGGTTGGCTGGATCCAGCTCGGTTTCCGTGTCATCCAGCGCAATGCTGTGGTTCAACTTGACCCGTTCCAGCCCATAGGACGCGAGGTCAACCGAGTTAAGCAGAGCATCGATTTCGTCGGCGTCTTTGTCCTGCACTTTGAGTTTCGGGATCAGGAACTTGAGGAACCAGAACAGCTTTTCCCAGGCCACAATCTCATACGGCATGATCGAGGCCATCTGGCCGTAGATCTTCACGAACTGCTTGGCCTTGATCTTGAAATCGACCTTGTCCTCATCCTCTAGCTCTAGTTCTACGTCGAAACGTTCAGCGGCGATATCTATCAGCACGGCCAGCTTTTCAGCATCGACGTTGTCGAAATACTGCGCGGCAAATGCCTCTACTTCCGGCCACTCGTAGACGCCGACCTCGTCCAGCTGGTCCTTGAGTTCGTGCAACACATTGATATCCGTTGCTCCGGACAGACTGGTAGCCGTGTAGAACGGGTCGAAGGAGGCTTTGATGTCCTCCACCTGGTTGAAGAAATCCAGAACGAACAGGTCTTCGGTCTTCTTGCCCCACTTCGGCGCGGCACGATTAAGGCGCGACAGCGCTTGCACTGCGAGTACGTACTGCAGCTTCTTGTCCACGTACATGGCACACAGCTTAGGCTGATCGAAGCCTGTCAGATACTTGTTGGCCACCACCAGCAATCGGTATTCGTCGGTGTCGAATTTGTCTCGCGTATCCGCTTCGGGGAATCCGTTGATGCCGGCTTCGGTGTACTCGATACCATCAACCAATTTTTCGCCGGAGAAGGCAATTAGCGCCTTGAACGGGTTGCCGCGCGCTGCCAGCAAGCGGCTGATGGCCTTGTGATAACGGATGGCGGCTTCGATGTTTTGGGTTATGACCATGCCCTTAGCCTGGCCCTTAAGCTTTTTCGGCGTGACCACCTGCTCAATAAAATGCTCTAGCATCACCTCGGCCTTAACGTCGATGGTCTGCTGGTCGCGTTCGACATAGGCGCGTAGCTTCTTCTGTGCTTTCAGCGTGTCAAACAGCGGATTGTCCTCGATGGACTTCTGAATTTCGTAGTAGCTGCGGTACGTGGTGTAGTTGGCCAGCACATCGAGGATAAAGCCCTCTTCAATGGCCTGCTTCATCGAGTACAGGTGGAAGGGCGCGAAGCGGCCATCGGCCTGCTGCTCGCCGAACTTCTCTAGCGTGCTGTTCTTCGGCGTGGCGGTGAAGGCAAAGTACGAGGCATTGCCGCGCATCTTGCTGTTCTTGATGGCGCTGAGGATCTTCTCCTGAATGTCTTCTTGCTCGTCGCCGCCCATCACCTTGTTCATCGTGCCATGACTGCTACCGTCCTGCGAGCTGTGTGCCTCGTCGATGATCACGGCAAAGCGTTTGCCGGCCATATCGTCGATGCCATCCACGATCACGGGGAATTTCTGGATGGTGGTAATGATGATTTTTTTTCCCTGCTCCAGCGCCCGCTGGAGGTCAGAGGACTTCAGCGCCGGAGCGATGATGTTTTTCACCTCAGAGAACTCGCGTAGGTTCTCGCGCAATTGCTTGTCCAGCAGGCGGCGGTCGGTCACCACAATCACCGAGTCGAACAGCGGTACATCTAGAGCGCGCGCGCCGAAAATCTCCAGCGAAGCCGGATAGGTTTCTATCAACTGATAGGCCGCCCAGGTGATGGAGTTCGATTTGCCCGAGCCGGCCGAGTGCTGGATCAGGTAGCGCTGACCCACACCATGCTGGCTGGCATGCGTCACTAGGCGGCGCACCACATCCAGTTGGTGGTAGCGCGGGAAGAACAGCGTACGCTTGGCCAGTGGCATCTTGCTGCTGCCGTCCAGGCGCACAAAGTGCTGGATGATGTTGGCCACACTTTCGCGGCTGAAAATCTCCTGCCACAGGTAGGAACTCTTGTGCCCGGCGGGGTTTGGCGGATTGCCAGCCCCGTGGTTATGGCCCTTGTTGAATGGCAGGAAGAAGGTCGTGACACCGGCCAACTTGGTGGTCATGTAGACCTCGTCGGTGTCTACCGTCATGTGCACTAGGCAGCGGCCGAATTGCAGCAGCGGCTGGCCCGTGTCGCGGTCCTGCTTATACTGCTTTTGCCCGTGATAACGGGCATTCTGGCCCGTCCAGGGGTTCTTTAGCTCCAGCGTGGCGAAGGGCAAGCCATTGATGAACAGTACCAGGTCGATCTCTTCCAGTGGATTACTCAGGGAGTAACGCACCTGGCGGGTGCTGCTAAAGATATTCGCCGCAAACTGCTGTTTGACTCGCTCCGAACTGCTGGCAAGCGGCGCGGGGTACATCAGGTTGAAGTGCATATCGTCGATAGCCAGGCCGCGCTTGAGAAGGTGCAGCGCACCGTACTTCTTCGCGAGCCGGTCGAAGCGTTCGAGGATGCGCAAATCCCAATCATCGTAGCGCTGCTTGAGGCGTTCCAAATCATCGCCCTGGCTGGCCTCAAGAAATTGCCACAAGCAACAGCGATCCACGGCATAGCGGGCATCGAAATCCTGAGCGCGGCCCAGTTGATACCCATGGTTGAAGCCCGCCAGCACGGGCGCCGCGCTGTCACGGACCACCGCCTGCTCTTCTAGACAGGTGCCGGTCAAGTATTTCTCGATGCTAGCTTCGAGCGCCTGTTCGTTGGTCTTGCTTACCATGCCGGCTTCCTTGTGCCTGTTCTTTCTTATCTCTGCCAGGCGAGCCTGGCGCGTGGTGCAAATGTCTAAAATTATCCGGCCAACGGGACTGACATTCGCCCCTGCCCACCTCACTTACCACTGCTCGTGAAAGCGCGTAACCACAACCTGTTGGCGATCATTAACGTCGGAAACCAGCCAGGCAATATTCACGTCCCTCTGGTTGGCCTCGTTACTCAGGGCAGAGAAGTATTTACGGAGCTTAGTGATGTCATAGCCGTACTTAGCCTCCTTGAGCTCCACCAACTCGCTCTCATCACTGCCTACCAACAGGCGCTGCGGTTGCCGCTGGGCATCCATCAGGCCACCTCTATATCCGGTATAACCGGCTCCACCACACCAGGCACCTTGATCTTGCCGGTAATGGCGGTATTGATCAGGATGGCCTTGTATTCTTTGAGTTTGCTGATTTGTTGCTCTAGCAGTGCTACGGCAGCGTTCTGCTTTTGCATGGCCTGCTCGATATACTCAATGATGGATTGTTGTTCATCAATCGGAGGGACAAGGGTTATCAGTTGTTTGAAGCCATCCCAGTAGAGCCGTTTGCGGAAGTCCGTAATGCCCTTGGAATAGCGATCCATCTGTTGGATAAACCCGGGGGTACGGTACTGATACTCAAAGTATCGAGCATCTAGGCTGGGACGGGGTATCGCAATAGTGTAAGCCGGGCTGACCATGCCCTCTACTCGCACCGCACCAATGGCCCCTTGCCAGGCACGCATCATATTGAAGGCAATATCGCCTGGGCGCACGCAGATGTATTTGGATTTATCTTCAATCTTTACACGACCGCGAATGTTCTCTTCTTCGGAGATTTCTTCTTCGGATACGCCAGAATGGATGGAAACCGACAACAAAGGTAAATCCTCTCGCCCGGGCTCCACCCGCTCGCGGAATAATGCACGGTTGGCCATCATGCTCCAGTGCGCCGGAATTTCGCCAATCCATTCGAGGCCGCTATCCTGCATGGGGGCGTGCGAATCAAGGCCGCGGGTTACGACCTGCTGGATCAGTATCTGTTTGCGCTCTTTAAGACGATCGATCTGGCGTTCTTTGACCCGAATTGCCCTATCGATTTGCGTCAGTTTCTTATCGAGAAATGAAGCAATCAGAGACTGCTCTTCGAACGGAGGAACGGGCAATAACAATTCAGAAAAATCTTTAAATCTGAAATCGGTCGAGCGCTCTCGAATACCTTTAGCAAGAGAGGTCAGATAGCCGGATAGTGCCAAGTCCCGCATGAAGTATGCATAAAAGTAAGGATTCACTCGCTTGGGGTTTATCGGGGTGCACGCGGCATAGACCGGCGATGACTTACCGTCAGAGTCAGAAACGCCGATGGCACCAGCGAACGCATCCATGGCATGAATAACCAGGTCATTTTTTCTAATTCCCTGATAACCATGTTCTAGCAGAGCGTTGGTAAACCCTTCCGTTCTTCTGTTGCGCCGTAGGGTCACTTCCCCATCACGAAAGCAAGTTACAACTTCGTCTTTTTGCTGGACGGGCCTGTTCTCCTTCTTGAATAGCCACTTACCTTTTTCTACATTCCAATGGGTTGGCAGGCTCGGTAGATAATTGACCTCAGTGGGCCCTACCGAATGGTACTCGCTAAAAATTAGGGGGATCTCAACCATTTGCCACTCCCGACACATCCTTCACATCCAACCCCAGAATCTCCGCAATCAACCCCTCCGCCTGCTGCTCCAACGCGACAATCTCCCGCGCAACCTCATCCATGCTGCGCAGCGGCTGATGTTTGTAAAAATATTTGTTGAAGCTGATCTCGTAGCCTATCTTTACCGACTCCAAATTGATCCAGGCTTCTTCCAAATGGGGTTGCACTTCGGCCTTGAAGAAGCGGTGGATGGTGTCGGCCAGTGGGATGCTTTCACTGTCGCGCAAGTCGCTGTTGGATTCGTAGGTGATAAATTCGCCGGCCTTGTCGCTCGGGTAGTAGCCGAAATCGGCCAGGTCGGCCTCGCGGCAACCCAGCCGCTTCAGCAGGGTGGCCAACTCGGCACGGTCGAATTTCTCCACCTTGCGGATGACCTTGGCGGCGTTGTCGTCGTACCAGCTCACTGCATTGAGCACCTGATTGCGATCGCTGGCACCGAGCTTAATGCCGGCCTCTTTGCTCAGTTGTTTAAGCGCCTTGTCCACCAGTTTGGCGAACAGGTTGAAGTTGTCATATTCCTCGCTGCCGATGGCTTGCATCAGGTAGTTGGCCACCGTGACCAGCAGGGACTGCTTGGCCCAGGTTTCCAGGCTCAGCAGCTTTTTGCGTTGTTTGGCGTTGAGCTCCAGGCCTTGTTCTTCACACAAGGCGAGGATGGCTTTTTCATGGGTGGCCAAGGTGGCGTCCTGGTACACCGCCTCGCCCCACTCTTGGTAAATCCACTGCATGGGTTCGCGCAGGGCCTTGTCGAAACGCAGGGTTTCGATGCGCTCGGCGCTGAACTGCGCCTTGCGCCGGTCTGGCCGTTCGATGCTGACCTTGTGGTAGCCGAAGTCGCGGTTATCAAACACCTGCGCGGCAATGCCGTCGCCACCGGCCGAGCGGTCGAAGCTGGCCAGGTCGAGGTAGGTTTGGGTGATCCACTCGATATGCTCGGGGGCAAATTCACAGTTTTTGTTGCCGAGGTTTTTGCGCAGTTTGCGGTACAGCAGGCTGGCGTCGATCAGTTGCACCTTGCCTCGGCGCTGCGCCGGCTTGTTGCTGGAGAGCAGCCAGATATAGGTGGTGATGCCGGTGTTGTAGAACAGGTTGTTGGGCAACTGGATGATGGCATCGAGCAGGTCGTTTTCGATCAGGTGGCGGCGGATATTGCTCTCGCCACCGCCGGCGTCGCCGGTAAAAAGGCTGGAGCCGTTATGCACCGAGGCGATGCGCGAGCCGAGGCCGCTGTCGCCGGGTGCTTTCATTTTGTTGACCATTTCCATCAGAAACAGCAACTGGCCGTCGCTGGAGCGCGGGGTGGCGTCCTGCAACTCGGCGTTTCCCCAATAGTCCGCGAGGCTGACCTTGAAGCGCGGGTCGATCACGTCGCCGCCGTCTTTGATGAACTTCTGCTCGCTGGCCCAACTTTTACCGTAGGGCGGGTTGGACAGCATGAAGTCGAAGTGGCTGCCGGCGAATTCGTCCACCGAGAGGGTGGAGCCGGGGCGGATGTGGGCAGGGTTGTTGCCCTTGATCATCATGTCCGACTTGCAAATGGCATAGGTCTCGTCGTTGATCTCCTTGCCATAGAGGTGGATGTCGCGCTTGATAGTCGAGTCCGGGTATTTTTCTTCAATAAAATTCTGCGACTCGGTTAGCATGCCGCCGCTGCCGCAGGCCGGGTCGTAGATGGTCATCACTGTGGGCAGGCGATCCTTGATTGGGTCGAAAACCAGGTGGGTCATCAGCTCGATCACTTCGCGCGGTGTGAAGTGCTCGCCGGCTTCCTCGTTATTCTCTTCGTTGAACTTGCGGATCAGCTCTTCGAACACATAGCCCATACCCAGATTGCTCAGGGCGGGCAGGCGGTTGCCTTGTGGATCTTCGCTGTCTTGCGGGGTGAGGTTGATGGTAGGCGAGGTGAATTTTTCCAGTACATCAAGCAGCACGTCTTTGCTGGCCATGTGACGCATCTGAGACTTGAGGTTGAAGCGCCGGATGATGTCTTTGACGTTGTCGCTAAAGCCGTCGAGGTATTCCTCAACGTTGCTCAGGAGGATCTGCTGGTTGTTGGTGGCGGTCTTCTGCAGCTGGCTTAGCGTCCACTTGCTGGTGTTGTAGAACACATAGCCAGAAGCGGCACGCAGGGCGCTGTCGTCCAGTTCGGTCTGGCTCATTTCACGTTGCTGAAAGGCCAGCTCTTCCATCACCTTGGCCTTGCTGGTCTCTAGCAGGGCATCGAGCCGGCGCAGCACTACCATGGGCAGGATGACGTCACGGTATTTTCCGCGTACATACACGTCGCGCAGGCAGTCGTCGGCGATCGACCAGATAAATGAAACCAGTTTGTTGTGGACCGCGTGGTTCAACTGCAGATACTCCAAATCAAAGCGCTGAATGGCAGCGCTGCTAGGGTGGCTGTACCGCACCCATGTGCTAGCTAAGGAGCGCATCTTAACCAATGCAGAGGAGCTTTGGGCGGTGGAGATGCCAGCGGATGGAAGCCAGCCTGGTAGGCAATTGTAGCGAGGATGTTCGTGACTAGGTGTTGGAGAGCATAGAAAAGCGGTTCGAGGATCAACTATTCTGAGCTCTAAGGATTCGCCCAACTCACTGTGCATCGCTGACTAACTGTGAAATACCCAAGATTTTTCTAATCGACGAGTGAGCAGTTGCACTGTCAGCAAGTAGTAGTACCGCGTTGCCTGACTGCGCTCGGCTAGGCGATGATCGAGAAACCACGCAACGTGCTTTCTCTTCCAAGCCCAAGGTGTTTCCAACTGCCAGCGTTTAGATAACTCAGCTTGGATGAGCTTTGCTTGCCGTAAGTGGCGCTGCCGGGTTGAGTACGAACCCCTCAGCACCCCATCTAAGAACAGATCCATGTCGAATGGCTGACTCATTGCCTCCCTCCAATGTAAGCAGCGACCACATCGATCCGACCGTGCCCAAGCTCATAGCTGATTTGCCTCCGGGCCTCCCGATCAAGTCTTCTATCGACTTGGCAACATTGACCGCCGTTTATTGGCGCGCGGTGCTGAGTGATCTGCTCATAGCGATCGCAGGCATACGCCGCTCGGAGTTCATGGAAGCATTTGAGGTTGTGCGCATGCAGGATGTCCCGTGCAGGGCGGGTGATTTGTTGCAGAAGATTTAGATAGCTTTCGTGTGGCTCAATCAGGTTGCGGCTACCCGCAGGCGACACCTGCCTTGCAAACTCAAGTGCACCTCGAACATGGTCGTCCACCGCGATCCAGCGTGGCGCCGAAGCCCCCGCGCGGCCGCCCTTGGTGCCGTCCTGAATATTAATCCTGCCTAGGTCGTTGGCCTCACGGTTAAGCCTTGGCAGGTCAGCCAAAATGGCCTCACGCAACCGCATGCCGGTGGCTCGCGCCAACAAAACAATCGCAGCGGCTCGTAGCTGATGGTGGCGGCAAAGCGCATCGACGATCTGCTTAATCTGTTCTCGGTCTTGGCCTTGGGGAACCGAGTGGCGAACCCCGGTGCGCTGCATACCCAGCGCCTTACTTGGACTTGGCAATTTCACATACTGATCACCGCGAAGCGCTGCCATGGTCCTGTTAACGCTGGATAGTCGGTTTTGCGCGGTGCTGACGGCGAGATCGCCGCGCCTAACCACGACGCGCAGATACGCCGCATAGTCCGCCAGTACCTTCCGATCAATCTGCCGCGCATCGTTGATACCGGGCCCTTGTTCGGAGCGGCACCATTTGACGAATACCCGCCACCGATCACAGTGTGCCTTGACCGTGCCGTAGTGGCCTCCGCCGAACATATCTTTCAGCGCCTGCGGACCTGCGTAGCTCAATTGCCTGCCGTAGCCGAAATTACGGCCCTCGCGTCTACCCACCAATGCCATGTCGATCACCTCATCTGCAGTTCTCCGATCCTCGCCCCACGTCATCCCGCCAAGAATGCTGAGTGTTATCAGGGATCAAGGCCCCTGCGACCTGTGGGGAATGTCCTCTACGCGGGACTGGCGGCTCCTTACAACCGGGAGCAAGGGCATCTCATGATCTGGCCTCCTTAACACCGTTACCGGTGGGCGGGTGGAGGCAGTGCTGGCTGACGAAACCAGCACCTGAAGATCCTGAGTCGGGTGAACACAGCGATGCGATGACCGGGGCATGCCTGACTGTCAGTCAGGTGCAGTCCATTCCTTGGTCTGCGGCACCATCATCTACAGCGCTGTTGCTGGTGACTTCGGCATTTGTCACGCCGATTGTCACGAGTGGAGTTGCCGCAAAGCCCTGTGCGATCAGGGCTGCAGCAGTGTTAGAAGCGCCCGTCTCTTTCCAGGAGAAAGAGACGGGCGCAGGTTGGCGCAAGATTCGGCCAAGCGGATAGGTTGTTGCAGGGCAGCGAAGTAGGAGGTGTTGTCTGGCGCACGAGGGCCAAGATGTGAAGTAGGCATCCATCACCGGGGAGGTGACCGGGCGAGCTGCCGGATGCGAATCGCCATTTGGGGGGAGAACCACCGCGAGAACGGCGTGACCTTCAAGGTTCGGGTCACCTAGGTTGCTGTCATCGACAGCGCTTGCACGGCCAGTTCTACGCCTGTGGATAAACCCGGTCAAGGGTCGAAATTCAGCGCCACTTTGGACTTTAAGAGCGGTTATCCACCGGTGGAATTCCGTGGTAAATCCTGGACAACGTGTTCGCTTTTAGCTCTTCAAAGTGAGGTCCTTCCAAACAGGGCGGCTTTGCAGCCCTGTTTGGAAGGACCCGTGCTGAGAAGCGGATAAGCGAGGCTGTTTGCCCCGAATCTTGAACGTTCAGTTGTTGCTGCTGCCGTTCTTGCGCCGTACAGAGCTAGCGGATCGGCACCACGTTCTTGTCTCTGACTTGGCCGTACGCTGAGGCGAGCAGGCTGCCGGTGGCGGCTTTCTGGATGTACTCACTCCACCAAGCCATCATTGGGCGCCGGCGCTCGATGTAGTCGGCTCGGTTGTAGGCGCTGCGCACCTCATCCTTGTCGACGTGCGCCAGTGCCACTTCGATGAGCTCCGGGTCCCACCCATGTTCATTCAAGATGGTGCTGGCCATCGAGCGCATGCCGTGGCTGACCAAGCGGTCCTGGAAGCCCATGCGTTTCAACGCCATGTTGGCCGTTTGGCTATTAGCGTGGGTGCGCGGATTTCTATCGGCCGGGAAGACGTATTCGCGGTGGCCGCTGTGAGTCTTCAGTGACTCCAACAGTGCGACAGCGTGATCACTCAACGGGATGCTATGTGGGCGGCGCTTCTTCATCCGCTCCGGAGGGATAGTCCAGACACGCCTTTCAAAGGCGATGTCTGCCCAGCGAGTAGTCGCTGCTTCTGCCGGGCGCGTCATGGTGTGCAACTGCCATTCGATCAGGCAGCGGGTGGTCCGTTTGATACTGGCGTTCGCGATCTCCAGCATGAGCTCGGGGAGTTCTTCGGGCGGAAGCGCAGCCATATTCTCTTTCTTGGGCTTCTTGAATACTGCCCTGATGCCGCTGAGCGGATTGGCGAAGATCAGGCCGGAGTTTACGCCGTAGGTCATGATCTCGTTTAGCCGCTGGCTAAGACGTTTGACCGTCTCCAGGCTGCCTTTCGCTTCGATTGGACGAAGCAATGCGATCACCATCGGCGCGGTGATTTTCGTCAGTGGGGTTGTCTTCAAATCGGGGAACACGTGCAGCGTAAGCGACCGCCAAATGTCCTCGGCGTAGGCCGGGGTAACCGAGTCTTTTTTCAGCTCGAACCAGGCGGTGGCCACATTCTCGAAGGTGTGTTCCGTTTCTGCGCGCTTGGCTTCATTCAACGTATTGCGCTGCACCTTTGGATCGATGCCCTGAGCGAGCAGCTCACGCGCATCGACTGCCATCTTTCGTGCGTTTGCCAATGACAGTTCGGGGTAGGTCCCGAAGCCGATGTTGATGCGCTTCTTGGTCACCGGTTCGCGGTAGTTGAAATTCCACAGCAACGAGCCGTTGCTGCGTACGCGGAGCTGCAAACCGTCACCGTCAGTAAGGACGTAATCCTTGGACGCCGGTTTGACTCCCTTGAGCTGTCGATCGGAGAGGCGGAGGTTTTGAGCAGGCATGAGATTGTCCTCAGGCACTGATTCGGTATTCCAAAGATTAGCACCGGACGGACTGGAATACCGTCTGGAATACCCGAACGGCTGGAACTCAAAAACTCTCAAAAGACCGCAAAAGCGCTGGAGGCCGCGTATTTACTGGATCGCAGGCACAAAAAAAGACGTCCGTGGACGTCTTTGTTTGATCATTTGGTGGAGCCGGGGGGATTTGAACCCGCATCCAACTCTGGTGTGGCGGAGCTTCCAGCTACGAAGCTGTCAAATTGCTGTCATTTATTTTTGGACATTCACGTTAAGCAGCTTTTTTTGCGCCGATTTGGGCAGATACGAACTCCATGATGTCCGTCCAAAACTCAGCGTTTTCCTCGTTGAAAATGTCGATCATTCCTCCACGAATGTAAACTGCTGACACAAAATCAAGGCGCTGACTTAGCTCGGTGAAATACAAGTGGTGATCACAAGCAGAGTTCATTACTCCCTGCAACGCACCTAATATTCTGTCTTCATCGAACTGTGATAGAAAGCACCGTTGCCTAATTATTGAGGCAAGCCTCACGCGGTTATCATAGATGTACTGGAATACAGTAGCGTCCGGATATCCCTCACCAATAAATCGAGCATGTTGGGGAAGCGCGGGATAAGTATTTGCGTCGTAAATATCTCCATCTACAAGCGCGACCGACGGAATCGCTAAAAGAGGATTTTCATTATGGAATTGACTGACCTTAACTAAGTTAGGGTAACCTCCCGCAGCGAACACTTTGGTTGATTCGGCTAACCCTTTTCCATAGCGACCTAACGCATTCTCTACCCATTCTTTTACAAAATTATCCTCGACGTAAATAACACGAGTGTTTATGATCTCGCCCGTGATAGCGCGCAGGCTTTCTATACTTAGCTTGCCATTCCAGGTGCGCTTGTTGATTGACGCCCACACTGCGTCGGCGGGCAGCTCGTTAACAGCATCTTGAGAGTGCGTAGTAAATACTATCTGGAGTTTTTTGCGTTTCGCCGCATTCTGTAAATATTGCACGAAAAGCCTCACCGCGACAGGGTGTAAGCCGTTTTCTACTTCTTCTATCAATATCAAAGCATTGTCTGGGGCTAATTCAATTCGATCAATAGTTTCAATTACTGACGCCTCCCCAGCACCGAAGTGGAACTGAGAGTAACCTGCTACGGTATCGGTAGCTCCTACATACATCTTAATCGCGGGATTATCTTTTTTTTGTACGATCTTGTAATGTTCTATGCTTTTGTCTAGAACGGCTGTGGCGTATTTAATAGTGTTGGCATTGAGAGGAGTTGTGTTGAAGTCATCCATGTTCCCTGCAAGAAACTTTTTAAACCGCGAGATTTCTCCAGCGGGAACTGTCCTTAAAATTTCAACATACTCAACATGGCGCTCACGGAAATCGTCCCGACGCCATTTCGATTGTGTGAATTTCGCAGTGCGAGAAAAGGTCCGGTCGCGAAACACACTCTTGTCGACCATTTCAATTTCAACACTCCAGTCCGACATGCTTTCATCGCCGACAAACGCTTTTGGGAAAAACTGCCCGGGTTTGATGTTTTTGTATGCCAGTGCCGCTGAGCCTAATATCGTGGATTTCCCACCACCATTGGTGCCTACCAATGCTGTTACAGGCGTTTTGAATTCGACGGTTTCATCATGGAACCCCCTGACATTACGAAGGCGCACACGTTTAATAAATTGGTTGTAACTGTTTGTTCTGACTTTTTCCATTTCCTGCTGAACTTCTGATGGCGAGAGCTTCATGCGCGTCCGTCCCTGATGGTTGTTCGACAGATCATCGCTCGATTGAAGGCGAAGTGCCATACCTTTTCACTCCTGTTTAGTGAGCCTGTTCTCTGGTTCTCTCTGCGAGGAGTGGTTGCCGAAGGCGGCAACGGCTTTCAGCCCCGAAATGACGTGGTCTTGGGGCATCCAGCGGCCATAGACTCTCGCGATCATAGTCCAATCGGTGTGCCCCATTTGCTTGGCCACCCACATAGGATGTTCGCCGGCAGATAGCATCATTGAGGCGTAGGTGTGGCGAGTCTGGTACGGCCGGCGATAGCGGACGCCAGCCTTTTTCATCGCGGGCACCCACATTGTTTTGCGGATCGGGCCATCCCCCGCCCAACGTTCAAGCGTACGCGGATTCTGGAAGATCTCGGCGTCCGCCAAGAACGTATGCGCCTTTTGCGCTTTCAATGCCTCCAGCGCGGGTCTGAGAAGCTTCACGCTGCGTCGCCCGGCGGCAGTCTTCGTGATCTCTGCCTTCCCCTTGCTCGCCTGGGTAATTGCTCGGCTCACCATCACCTCTTCGCGAAGCCAGTCGACATCGCCCCAGTCCAACGCCACCAATTCGCTGGTGCGCAGGCCAGTCCATAAGGCGAACTGCATCATGTTGCGGGCCTGGCCGGTGAGGGCGCCAAGCACTGCCTGCTGCTCCTCGGGACTGAACGGGTCGACATCGTCCTCCTTCGGCGGAGCTGCCTTGCGTGAGTAGGTCCAACCCGCTAGCGGGTTCAGCTCGATCAACTCTTCCTCGACCGCATCGTTCAGTGCGGAGCGCAGGCAGCTCTGGATATTACTGAGCGTCTTATTGCTCACCTCCAAGGTGTCGAGCCAGTCGCGAACTGTCTTCCGCTTCAAGTCCACGAGCATGGTGTCCCCCAGGGCGGGGATCAGGCGCAGGGTGACCAGCTTCCTATAGCCATCGAACGTGCTGCTCGCGACGTGCTTCTTCTTCGCCTCAAGCCACCTGGTCAAGAAGGCGTTCATGGTTTCGCGGGAGGCCTCAGGCGCGAACTTCGCCGCCCGGGCCGAGCCAGGAAACGTCACGGAATAATCGAAGGTGCCAATCGATATCGCATGCTCGATCGCCGCCTTGTGCTGCTCGGCTTTCTTCAAATTAGTGGCGGTGGGCTTGAGCGTGATCCGCTCGCGGCACCGGACGCCCCGATACATGAACGTGATTTCGATACTCGAATCGGAGACTGCCCGAACTCCCCTCCCGCCTCTACCCATGATTCATATCCCTCTATGTCGAGCAGCGTCCGGCCATCCGGTGCCTTGATCCATATCTCACCGAGCCGCCAGATTCCGTCACGGATCTTGGAGCGGATCGCGTCTTCTGTGTAGCCAGAGTCGCTGGCAAATTTCCTGACGGTCACATAGCGCATAGCTTCACCGCACTTCGTGTCGCAACATGTAAATGCATACCGATTTCGCTGAAACGTTCCTTCTGTAACATCTGCGAGAAGTCATTGACTCTCTAGCGAAGCGGTCGTATTGAACTATTGGGACCCGGAATGTAGCGACTTTCTTGAAAACAGGAGTGCGAGAAAAATGCCTCATCGAGGATCGACTTTTTGGCTTTGGGCTGACTGCGAACTGCATCACCGAACGCACAGTGAAGTGTTGGACGGGGGCATCACCATTGATGTCCAAGTCCGCCTTTCCCGACAGGGCGTTACGCAGTTGTTTTTGGGGGTTTACTCCGAAAATCTCAGAATCATCCACGAAGAGGCGTATACCGAGCGAGTCGGCGAGACGATGACCACTGCGCTCCTGTGGGGAGTGGGCAAGGCTCGAAGTGTGGCTGCGGATGCTAAAGCGCTTAGCGGGAATCGGATTAGTCACGCGCACGCTCCCGCGCGTCGTGGGCCACGCGCAACTTGAGGTTGATCCCGCAGGCCTGGGCCAGGCGCATCAGTTCGCTGACGGTGCTGCTGGGCTCTTGCATGGCCTGACCGAAGCGGACCAGGCGAGACCCGAGTTGGCTGAACTCATTCTGAAGAGCAATCCTACTTCCACCTGGCGATGTATTTGTCATGGCTGCGTCTCCGTTCCTTCTGGTTCCTTAATCGCTGTCCGGTAACCAGCGAGGAAAATCAGGTAGTCCGCATGAGTGCGTTCGTCGACGAATCCGCTTCGACCCTTCGTCAGCTCATCATCGGTGGCGCCGACTGGGTTGGCTGCGATGAACAGGTCGCGAGGGTCGGCCATCGCTCTTACGCGATTATCAATGTGCATCGAATCGTGGATGCCGGGACGCTGCGGCCCACCCACCTTCGGGATGGCAGCGCTGGCAAGAGCGTCCAGCAACAGTTCCTGGCGCCGCTGACCATCAAGGTACTGACGGACCGCCTGAACAAAAACGCTGTTCATGCTGCGATCGCTGGCATTTGCTACTGTCTCGACACCCGCTCGAAGGCCATCGGGCAGCCGTGCGACAAACTTGTCTGCAGTTCTCGAATCGTATTGGTTGGTACTCATGGCTTTCTCCAGGCCGAGCGAATCCCGGCCGCGTTGTTGGCTTTCGCGAAGATCGAGTTTGGTTAAGCGGTGAGGGCGACTTCGGTTCGACGTATTGATACGCGGGTTTCGACGCGACGCTCGCCCGGTTTGCGGATGCGGTTCAGCGAGTGGTCACTGATTGCTGACTGGCCCACGAGGATGGCGCAAAGGGCCAATATCATTGGGCTGATTAGGCCGCGGCGCATGGCTTCGGCGACAAGAGCAGGACGTTTATAGACGCCGAGCTTGAACATGGCCGATTCGATGCGGCCTTTGATGGAGCGTGGCGAGAGGCCGTCACGCCTGGCGATTTCCTTATCAGTGTGACCGGCAGCTACGGCCAGAATACATACGAGCTCGCGCTCCGCTAGACCGTTACCGAGAACGCCTTGCCAAGATCCAAATTGAATTGTCCGGTTCATTTGAGTACCCGTGGTCCGTTTGTGAACCAAGGATGGATCTTTTAAAGCGTACTGTCAAGTACCTACGGTACGCTTTTGTGGCGAAATAATAGCGCCATTGGGCGCTACATGTTCCGATTTTTTTTAGTGGAATGTGGCTGACCAGAATACGCGCCCGAGAATTACGATGTCTCGGTCCACCATTTCTTCGGGACTATAAAGCTCATCAGGATGCTCAGCTTGGTTGAAGCTTCTAAGCCTAATCCCTCCACCCGGCAGCCGATACAGCGTTTTCACTCGGAGCTGACCGTCATGGGCAATCGCATATATTTTTCCATCTACGACGCTAGTGGCGCCCTTGTTTATCGCTACGGTACTTCCGTCTGGGAGTACTGGCTCCATGGAATTGCCGTGGACTGGCACGCATACGATTTGATCAAGCTGTACACCATGCTTTCTCAGCATCATCTTATCGAATCGTAGTCTAGCGCTGCTGTGTTCTTTAATCGCTGTACGGCTATTGCCAGCGGACAGCTCTACTTCACCAAGAAAAGGGACTTCAATCTCTTCCTGCCCTTGCAATGCCTCATCGCCCGGATCATCCAGGTGTGTAGTTAAGTCCCCACGATGTGCCGCGTCTTTCTTGTCGCCACCAAGCTCTCTGAGGCTTTTGAATTCGCCGTTTTTGCTGAGGATCATCGTTTGCATTGGGCGAGAGACGACTGGTATTCCGCCGACAATCCGGTTGGTGCTGATATCGGTATCGTGACCCCACAGCAACCATTCCGGATCAACGTGCAAGACGTCGGCGATCTTAGCGATCCTTTCAAATGTGGGCATTGAGTCGCCCTGAATCCACTTGGCTGCTGCTTTCGGGGTGACGCTAAGTTCTCTCGCCAAGCGCGCAGCGCTACCGTGCCCGACGAAACCTGCGTCGCGCATCGATTGGAGTAATCGTTCTGCAAACTGTTCTTTAAGTACCATAGGTCCATTTTGCCTCTACTTGACTGCTCTGTCAGTCCTTTTTACAGTGCGTACCAACAGTCCTAATTGGTACCAATCATGAACCCGATTAAACGCGCTATCACCGCGGTTGGCGGCGTCTCCGCTGCGGCAAGGCTTTGTGGCGTGTCTGCTCGAGCGATCAACAAGTGGGTTGCGGCAGGCAAGTTACCTAGGACCGAATACACCGGAGAGACTCGCCACGCTGAAAAACTTGCAAAAGGTTCTTCTGGCGAGTTTACAGCCGGATGGCTGAAAGATGCCTCGGCTACCGCGTACCAACTGCTCAGCCATGACCAAGATCATACGCCGATGAGTACCGTGAGTTCAGCGCCAGATGTACCTGTTCGCATGTCCAGTGCCCAGCAGGAAGGTCAATGACTCCCGTATTGAGCGTCATCCCACTCCAAGATTTCATCGCGCGCAAGGGACGGAAGCTGGCAGCGTCGGAGCTGGGCTGCACCGGCCCCGCTTTGTCGAAAGCTATCGCAGCAGGAAGGAACATTTTTGTGGAACTAGCAGCAGACGGCATGGCATCGGCAAAAGAAATTAGCAAGTTTCCAGGACGCTAACGAGTTGTGTTCCTCCGATGCGCAGGTCTGGTTGTGGTTTGGCTGGATACCTTAAGTATCCTATGCGAACTGGATATAACCCCAGTGAAAGGAATTCAAGAATGAAGCACGCAGGCGCACCAGAGCTACCAACAACAGGACCGCCCTGATAGCGCGCCTACTCAAACTCTGCTTATGGCATAAGCCAAAAAGCAGAAAACCCGCCTGGCAGCGGGTTCTCAATCGGCACTTGTTGACGCAAGCGCCTAGGTACTACTTCGTCTGTGGAGGACGATTTCATGCACACAAAAAATAGCAGCAACCCACTTGCATCGCAAGCATTGCTTACAGGACTCGTTGGCTTTTGCGATACCCCTATAGACAGCCGAGGCATTCAACTGCTCAACGTCGCAGCCGGCACTAACGCGGAGGATGCAATCCAAACCGCCAAAGTCCTGTCGTCTGGGCTGGGACAGATCTGCCGCCATATGCACGACAGCCTGAACATGGGCGAGATTGCTTATTGCGACGGCATGGCAGCGCTGGGCTTTCTGGCTGAAACGGTCAGTGCGTTGGTCTGGTCGGTTCAGAAGGGCGCGGAGTCCTCACTGGAAGCCGGGGGTGAACAATGAGCGCGCTGACAATCTCCCGCTTCAAAGCCGAAGCCCAGGCGAATCATGACGCGGCCTATTTCGTGGACGCGCTGGCCAAGTTCATCGACATCGTGGGTACCTACGATCCATGCCTTTGTGAGCAGGCGCTCGACGGGTACGTCGTTGGCGGCCTCGTCACCGGTCTGCGTCAGGTTGCCGGCGAAATGATGAACCGCAACAGCGATCTGATCGACCTCCTTGAGAAACAGGAACTCGCGACACAAACCGAGGACGGCCAAAACGTGTCGCACGCTTCTGGCGGGAGGACTTCTTGATGAATAGTCTCAAGATGCAGCTGGCTGTGATTTCAATTGATGGCGAGGTCCTGCGAGACGCGGTGCTGAGTTCGGAGGACATGGCCCGCATGAACGAGGCCCGGGCTGCTTTCAAAGACCTGAGGTCGATTCTGCTCGCTCAGGTTGTGCCGGCCCTCGGTGGGTGGAGTCATCCACTCGCTACCGAAATTGAGCGCCATATCGAAATGGTGACTTTTGGGAGCCGAAACTTCCTTTGGCCGCATCGGCATGCTGGAGCCGCTCATGACGCTATCGATGTGGGGGGCAGCCAATGACCATCGCCAAATTCCAAGGCGGCGATACCGCCACAATGACCTCCCGCGAGATCGCCGAATTGGTCGAGTCCCGCCACGATAGCGTGAAGCGCACCATCGAAAGGCTGGTCGAGCGAAAGGTAATTGGTTCTCCACCAATGGTGGAATACCTCGACGGGCTCGGACGGCCGGCCACTGAGTACCTGTTCTCTGGTGAGAAGGGTAAGCGCGACAGTCTCGTTGTGGTTGCCCAGCTCAGCCCTGAGTTCACTGGCGCGCTGGTTGACCGCTGGCAACACCTGGAGCAGCAGGTTAAGGCGCCAGCTCTGCCCGGCGACTACATCTCAGCCCTAGAGCACCTGCTGGAATCCAAGCGCTCCGAACAGCTGGCGCTCGAGCAGCGTGACCACGCAATCGAGACGAAGGCCCAGATCGGCGCCCGTCGTGAAGCGACGGCAATGGCCACCGCATCCGCAGCCGTGCGTCAGGTCCGGAGGCTCAAAGACGAGCTTGGGCTTGGCACCCGGCAAGCAGCAGTGCTTGCGGTGGAAAAGGCTGTCGGCCGCAAGTTCGGCGTATCCGGCTACGTGCCCCTACGCCGCTGGTGCAAGGATCGCGGCATCACGGCCCCCAAAGTATTCCACCCAACCTTCGGTTCTGTCCGGTGCTGGCCCGCTGGCGCCTGGATGGACGTTTACCAGATTGACCTCGCTGACCTGTTTGGCGCCGATGGAGAACGAGCATGAATACAATCAACCTCGAAGTGGCGCAGAAAATTGCTGGTATCGCCCGCAAAAACCTATCACAGCGCGACATGTTCATTTTGATGCGACGTGTCATCCGTAACAGCCTGAGGCACCAGGCGCAGATCCGAGACGAGCGCCGTATCTTTCGGCGTGAGGCCGCGAAGCTTAAACCGTACCTCCCATTTGCTCAGCGCCAGATGGACATGCTGATCGAGAGGTCCAGGCGGCACCGGGACGATGAGCTGAAGGTCATCAAGCAAGGCCTTGTTGGCTTCGGCTACAACCTGATCCGGGACTCAGAAGGCGCATATGAGTCGATCGGCTTTTCAGGGATGTGCGACCTGCTAAACATCAACCCGGTGCACAGGGAGGAGGCAAGCCAGGACGCAAAAAACCTTGCTGATTTGATCTACGTCGCACGACTGGAGGACAGCGTCAGCCCGAAATCTGAGGCATGGGGGGAGGGGGGGGCGCTGTTCGAGGCCTGCTTCCTGGCCATGATCGAGTGGATAAAAACCGCTCCAGAAGAAGACCTTCCTGATCTGTTCGGCGCGGGCTCCCCGTTCGCTGGTGTGCATGTGGTGCAGGTCAAGAAGGAGACTCTGCAATGACCACCACCACCAAAACAACTACCCGGGATTTGGGCAGTTTGCCCGCCACTGCCGAAGTGGTCGCCGGTCCTTGGCCGAACTATTCGAACTGCCGTCACCTTTCTGAACGCGACCGCTGGGAGGTCTATGGCATGGCCAAGGCTGCCCGCGGCGCCCTGGAGGACCGTGGCGTCGTCATGGCTGAGGCCTATGACGACTTCGTGCGCCGCGTGACGCGGGAGTTGGACATATGACCAACCCTGACATTCTGCGGAAGTTTCAAGGGGTCTGGATTCCGGCCGAGCTTTGGAAGGACCGGACGCTATCAATTACCGAGAAGGTCATGCTGGTGGAAATCGGCAGTCTTGAGGACGACGAAAGGGGTTGCTATGCCAGCAACGCCAAGTTCGCCGAGTTCTTTGATCTGTCGATATCCAGGGTGTCTGAGATCATCAGCGGCCTTGCCGAAAAGCGGTTGGTATCGGTTGAGCAGATCCGAGACGGCGTGCGTGTGGTCGAGCGAAGGATTCGACTGATCCACCCCTTCGGAAAACCGAATACCCCTTCGGAAAACACTTCGAACCCCTTCGGAAAAGACGGTGAACCCCCTTCGGAAAACACGCAGGGGAGTAATACATTACTGAGTAATACATTGAGGGTAATCAAAACCCCTTCCGCTACCGCTCCAGGCAATGGGAAAAAGGCTGCTGGAAAGCCTAGGACTTCGAAGTTCGATCCTCTCTCCGCAAAACCGGCGAACGTTTCAGCAGACGCATGGGCTGGGTTCTGTGAAATGCGCAAGGCGAAGCGGGCACCGTTGACCCTCAGAGCCTGTGAGCAGATCGCCAAGAAGCTGGCCAACCATCCCGACCCCGATGCCGTTCTGGATAAGTCCACCACCAGCAGCTGGTCGGACATCTACCCAGATTCGGTTCTGCCAGGTGCTGGCGCCAAGAACGGCAAGCAGTCCCGCCATACCAATCTGGACCAGATCAACCATGAGGACGGCCTTGAGCGGCAGTCCGACGGCACCTACCGAATTGCGAGCGTGACCCCATGACCACAACACCCAAGTACACCCTGGAAACCCGGGCGGGCGATTGCCGTGAGCATGGCCGCTTTCCTGACAACTTGGTGGCACAGTTCGGCGCCGATCCGGTTTGGTTCGGCTGCCCTCGCTGCCACTTCGATGCTCGTCATTCTCAGGATATGGACCAACGCTCAACGGCGGTAGGCATCCAGCGCGATAGGCTGCTGAACGAGCGCCTGCTCGACGCGGGCATCCCTGAACGCTTCATGGGCTGCACGCTGACCAATTGGAGTGCAGCTACGCCAGCACAGATCCAGGCACTTGCCGCCTGCGGCGGTTTCGTCGAGGCGTTTGAGGAAAACTTCGCCGTTGGCCGATCCGCCATGCTGCTGGGCACGGTGGGCACGGGTAAAACCCACCTGGGCACGGCGATGCTTCAGGCGGTGATCCGGGAATACGCTCTCCACGGCCTGCGGGGGCTTTACTCCACCGCCGGTTCGATCATCCGTGACGTGAAGGCGACGTTTGGCAACCGAGGGCGCACTGAGGCAGACGTTTATGCCGACCTGATCCGTCCCGACCTCCTGGTGATCGATGAGGTGGGCGTCCAGCACGGTACCGACTTCGAGCGTCAGGTGCTGTTCGAAGTTATCAACGGACGGTATGAGCGGGTTAAGCCCACCATCGTGGTGAGCAACCTTGGCGTGACCGAGCTTCGCCAGTGTCTGGGTGATCGCGCTGTAGATCGCCTGAGGGACAAGAGCGGCGTTGTCGTGGTGTTTCGCTGGGCTTCGGCACGAGGTGCAGCATGAGCCGCGAATTGTTCAGCGATGAGGCCGAGTTCGGCGTGCTGGGTGCCATCCTGCTCAAGCCCGAATTGTTCGATGAAATTTCCAGCAAGGTGGCTGTGGCTGACTTCCACGACCTGGAAAGCGCAGCGCTGTATCAAGTCATGATTGATTGCCACGCTGCAGGGATCCCTATCGATGTTGTCACCCTGAGCGATCGTCGGCAGAACCTGCCCAGCGGCACGCCGACGATTGTCCATGCCGGCGAGGTCGCCAGGAACGTCCCAAGCGCTGCCAACTGGAAGGCCTACGCTCGCATCGTTCGAGAGCGGGCAGTTCTTCGGCAGGTGGTGGATGCCGCCTATGTGATCTGTGACACCGCGAACGAAGAGCGCCCGCTTTCGGAGGTTATCGCCATGGCCCAACAAGCTACGGCGGATCTGCGCGACCTGGATGACGACGGCCAGCAGGATTACTACAAGGCAAGCGAAATCCTGCCAGCGGTGGTGGACACCATCGACGCGAAGTACAAGAAGACCATGCCCACGGGCCTTTCTACCGGCTTGGAAAAGCTGGACGAGCTGGTGCGCGGCCTGCGCCCGGGCAACATGGTTGTGATTGGGGGCCTGACGGGCTCTGGCAAAACTATCCTTGGCCTTCAGATAGCCCAACACGTCACCTGCAAGCTCGGCGGCTCCGGCCTGGCGTTCTCCATGGAAATGACCAAGGAGGAACTGATCACCCGCGGCTTGGCTTCCATTGGCGGGATCAACCTGAGCGCGCTCGACAGCGGTGAGCTTGAGGACGATGACTGGCCGAGGCTTACCAGTGCCGCTGGCGAGTTAATGAATGCCCAGCTGTTCGTAAACGACCAGGCCGGCATGACGGTGGCGCGTATCCGTTCTATTGCCCGCCAGTGCCAGCGCCGGGAAGGTCTCAGCATCCTGGTGATCGATTACATCCAGCTGATCAGCGCGGAGAGCAGTTCGAACCGATCTTTGGAGGTGGGGAAAATATCCACAGCTCTGAAGAACTTGGCCAAGGAACTCAAGATTCCAGTAATCGTGCTGGCGCAGCTCAACCGCGGATCGACCAACCGGCCGGACAAGCGACCACGCCCGAGCGATATTCGCGACTCTGGGCAGATCGAACAGGACGCTGATGTCGTGATACTGGTGCATAGGGACATGGAAAGCGAGGAGGGACAGAACGGCGTCACCGAGCTGATCGTCGGCAAGGTTCGTCACGCCCGGGTTGGTTCGTGTCTGGTCCAGCAGCAGGGCAAGTTTGTTCGGTTTGTCGACTTCGAAGGGCAGCCGCCCAGTAACGAGGAAGTCGAGATGGGCAGATCGGGCTACGCCGGCAAGTACGGCAAGGGGAGGAAAGACTATGAGTAACGTCAGAGCAGTACCGTCGCGAAAGGCCATGAGCGATATCGAGTGCCAGTTCCTGAAAATCGCCGGTGAGGAGTTGGCGAAGGTCAAAATGGGCGGCCCGGCCGCGCTGGCGGCTCTGTTGGATATGGTCGCCAGTTGGCACTCGAGCCGGTTGCAGATCGGTTTCCATGATTACGGCCAGCGCTGGCTTCTTGAGGGCAATGCGAAGAAGGCCGCGGCTGACCGCTTGCTTCGAGACCTTTTCGGCCTGAGTGACCCTGACCCGAGGAAAGCAGCATGATGATTCGAAAGCCGTTGCAGCGCCCCCTGGGCGATACCGAGTACATGCTGGAACAGTGGGGCTGGTGGCGCATGGATGGGATGGGTATTCCCAGCTACGCCTCGCCGATGATGGCGATCATGCGGGAGGTGATGCCGGCCACCACCAAGTCCTATGTGATCACGGACGAACTGGCCGGCGTGGTTGATGGAGCGGTGGCCAGGCTCTGCAAGCGAGATCAGCAGATGGGCGACATGATCTGGCTTTACTACGGTGCGAAGTGGGCCGCGGTGCGAGTCGGACGCCAATACGGCATGAGCGAAGGCAAGGCCCGGGAGCTGATCAAGGCCGGCGTCGCATGGGTGGATTGCGTCTTGGAGCGGACGAGGGAGGCAGCTTGAAAAAAAGAGTTGTCCATATGGAATAGCTCTGTTTTCATAGCACCGTGTTCAGCTTTTCAAGCGCGACACCACAGAGAAAGCCCGGCCATTGCGTCGGGCTTTTCGTTTTCTTGGCTTTGGTGTATAGATCTGTCTCTATCCCAGTGGCAAGGAGCTATCAGTGACAGGCGAACAAGTAAAAACGCGCATCGAAGCACTTCGAGAGCAATTTGGTGATGAGATCTACACCAAAACTAAATGGGAGGGGCGGCAAACTGACTGGCTGATCCAATGGTTTGCCAATTTCCTCGATAGCGCCCAGGGAGTCTCGATACCTATGACTTTCACCGTCGGTGGAAATCTAGTTAGTGGTTTTTTGATCTCGGAGGCTGATTATTTTGAGCAGTTAGCGTCTGATTTCTCTGCGGCGCTGCCCCAAGCAGCCAAAGCTGCAGGTGAAGAGTTAATCAAAGCGCTTCAGCCCCAGCCCGCTATCGATGAACATAGTCAGCCGGCCTGCCAATTCGTGCATTTAAAAAGCGCACAAGTATTTGGAGCTTCTTCGCAGCCGGTTCCCATGAGCGGGGCGCTTTGGCGAGGGAAGATATCCAGCGTCGAAGGTTTCAATCTCGGCTCTCTCAGTCAAGACTGATTTAATTATGTTCACAGTCGGCCCCGTCACCGTGCGGGGCTTACACTTCGGCTGAGGTCCATATGCTAGGATCGTTGGCTATCAATATTGCAATAATGGAAAAGAAAATGCGTCGGGATATGGACTTAGTTCGTGATATTTTGCTGCGAATTGAAGGATTAAAGGGCGACTTCAACATTTACTCGATGTACCCCGAATACTTTGATCAATACAAAGTCGTGAAGGGGACCGAAGAGCAGGGTAACCTGGTGATTGCCCATTACGGCTTGCTAGTGAAGAGCGGGTTCGTAGACGGTGTAGCGCAAACCGGTAATGTGCATGGCTTGACGTGGGACGGGCACAATCTCTTGGATAAACTCCGTTAATCCAATCCTTTAACTTCACCTTTATAGCCCGCCTTGAGCGGGTTTTTTCTTGCTCCCTACTTGGGAGATACCAAGGCACGGAGTAACAATGGATCCTACCGACTTCGGCACAGGCACAGCTACCTGGCTGACCGGTAGTGCCACCGTCATTCTTGGAGGTCTTCTATGGCTGCGCAGATTCCTGTCGAAAGATGCCGCTGACCGAGCGATGGACAATGCCGATATCGGTACCGTCCGCCGCTTGAATGAACTGCTCGATTCCGAGCGAACCGCCCGAAAAGAAGCCGAGGCCCGTGCCGACCAATTCGCAAAAGAGCGAAACGATCTGGCCGCTGCCGTCGGCCGCATGGAAGGGAAGATTGAAGCGCTGACCAGCCAGGTCGCCCAGCTCACGGAGCGAGTGACACTGCAGAGCGACGAGATCAACCGCCTGCGGACAAAGCTTGGAGGTGCTGCCTGATGGACAGATGCGCACTGGAATTCATCGCCCGCCGATGGTGGAGACGCACCGAGGTATGGGCCATCGCCGTGTTGTTGGTAGGCGGTGGTGCTGTCCTTGGATACCAAGCCGCGTACTGGTCTCTCGCGGAAAAGCAGAGCAGCCAGGTACAGGACATCCGCAACGCTTATGACGCGGCAATGAACGAGCGTGACCGGCTGCTGGAGGAGCTGACACGCAAGACGGGTACCGCTGCTGAAAAGGCATCAAAGGCCGCAACTACCGCCGCCCAGGCAGCCGACAAGGCAGATGAAGCTCTCAACCGAGTGGGTCAGTGATCGCCTGCTGTGAATGCTTCGCCCAACCAAAATAGGAAATATTTGATGCCCCCAAGACCGCAAAAGCCTTGTGCTGCGTTGGGGTGTCGTGCGCTCACACGCAACCCAAGGTATTGCGATGAGCACGCCGGCTTAGCCACGGCACAGGCAGAGCGTCAGGCTGCCAAGAAGCGTGAGAGCAGCACACAGCGCCTCTACACGTACAAGTGGCAGAAGGCGAGCAAGGGTTTCCTCGCGCGCTACCCGCTGTGTGCTGAGCATGAGCGCCAAGGCGAGGTGGTTGCTGCCACAGAGGTCGACCACATCGTGCCCCATAAGGGTGACGCGACGATCTTCTGGAACCGAAACAACTGGCAGTCTCTGTGCCATAGCTGCCACAGCCGCAAAACGGCCCGTGAGGATGGCGGCTGGGGAAACCCAAGGCGCTGACCAGGCAGAATGCCCGGAAAACAGCCTAGATGAGAGGTATTCCCATCCACGGGGAGGGGGAGGGTCAAAAGTCGAGGGCTTTTGCCTTCTAGACCGTCCGCCCAGCCTTCCTTTCACGACCGCAAAATTAAAAAATCAGGACGTGGAAAAGTGAAGGCTCGCTCACATAGTGGCAGAATGGTGACTCCACACATTGAGGTGTCCCATCATGGATGCAGGTATTTGGCTTGGTCTGAGTACTGTATTTGCTACGCTGCTTGGGCCGGTCCTTGCGGTGCAAGCCCAGAAGTTTTTAGAGGCTAGGCGTGGTTTAAAAGACCAAAAAATGAGAATTTTTAGTACCTTGATGGCTACTAGAGCATCACGGCTTTCTCCCGATCATGTACAAGCATTGAACATGATCGATTTAGCGTTTAACGGCGGGAGTCGCAGTCGGCAACGTACTGAAACTGATGTACTGGACGCTTGGCGAGATTACTTGGATCATTTGAATTCTCGTTTCAACGAGCAATCAGCCGATCGCTGGAATGAGAAACAAAACGAATTTTTGATAACGCTTTTGAGTTCGATGGCTGCGGATCTAGGACTCAGATATGACCGAGTTTTACTTCGGAATGGAGCCTATATTCCCCAAGGTCATATGGATATCGAAAGTGAACAGCACCGCGTGCGTCGACTCGCCATCTCAGTCTTATCAGGGGAGCAACCAATTAGCATGAACGTCACTGGGCTACCGGTTGATCCCCAGTTCGTCAAATCGCAGCTAGAGGTTCAGGCGGGCCTGGCTAGTGTTCTAGCTGGTGAGTCCAGTATCGGTGTGCATATTCAACCCGATAATAGCCCTCCACGGACGATTGAACATAACAATTAACGTATTAGGAGGCGCGCGATGGGTGGCACCGCCACGGTCGCCGGCCGTGGTCGCAAACCCAAGCCGACGGCCCAGAAGAAACTCGCTGGGAACCCCGGTAAACGGGCCTTGAACGAGGCTGAGCCGCAGTTTTCCACCGTCACAAATATTGACCCGCCGGACTGGCTGAGCTCTCGGGCTGCGACCATGTGGCGGATGCTGATACCTGAGTTATTGCGCGAGCATGTTGTTGCGCTCACTGATTTGCACAACGTCGAAGCGTTCTGCACTGCCTACGACAAGTGGCGGATGGCAGAAGAGGCGGTCCAGCAGTTCGGCATCGTGGTCGAGTCAGCCCAGGGCAGCCCCATGAAAAACCCGGCACTCACCGCAGCGAACGAATCCATGCGGCAACTGGTGACCTTCGGCTCGCTGCTGGGCCTGGACCCGTCCAGTCGCACCAGGATCATCGGTGGTAACAAGCAAACCTCAACCAACGAATTCGCCAAACTACTGAGTTCCTGATGACCAAAGCCGCGCACGCCAACGTCGACAAGGCGATGGCGTGGGCTCGGTCTGTACTGCGGGGGAAGGTACCGGCGTGCCGATATATCCATCAGGCGATTCAACGCCACTTCGATGACCTGGCCGCTAGCCGAAAGCGCGCATTTCGCTTCAAGTTCGATCCAGCAAAGGCGGAGAAGAAGCTGAAGCTGATCCAACTCCTGCCCCACACAAAGGGTGAGTGGGCATTCAAGCGTCAGTTGATATCGCTGGAGCCTTGGCAGTTGTTCGGCCTGGCGGTGACGTTCGGTTGGGTCAAGAAGAAGGGCGGGCACCGCCGGTTCCGCGAGAGCTACTGGGAAGTGCCGCGCAAGAACGGGAAGTCTGTTGTCGCCGGCGGTGTGGGCATCAGCATGTTCGTTGCAGACGGGGAGTTTGGCGCCGAGGTGTACGCCGGCGCGACAACCGAGAAGCAGGCGTGGGAGGTGTTCCGGCCGGCCAAGCTGATGGTCAGTAAGTCGCCCATGCTGGTCGAGGCCGCCGGCATCGAGGTCAACGCCTCGAACATGAACATTCCCGCGGACTTCAGTCGCTTCGAGCCGCTGATTGGCAACCCAGGTGACGGCGCTTCACCAAGTTGCGCAATTGTCGACGAGTATCACGAGCACCCGACTTCGGCCCAGTACGACACCATGCTTACCGGCATGGGCGCCCGTCGGCAGCCGCTGATGTTCATCATCACCACGGCGGGTGCCGACATTGAAGGGCCGTGCTACGACAAGCGCCGTCAGGTTGTAGAAATGCTGGCTGGAACCGTGCCCGACGAAGAGCTCTTCGGCTGGATATGGACGCTGGATGAAGGCGACGACTGGACAGATCCGAAAATGCTGGCCAAGGCCAATCCTAATCATGGGGTTTCGGTGTTCCAGGAGTACCTGGAGAGTCAGCAAGCCAGGGCAATTCGCTCGGCTCGCTTCGCGAATACCTTCAAAACCAAGCACCTCAACCTCTGGGTAAGCGCGAAGTCCGGTTTTTTCAACATGGAGGACTGGAAATCGTGCGAAGACACCACGCTCACGCTAGAGCAATTCGAGGGTCAGGAGTGGAATGCCGGCTTCGACTTGGCGCGAAAGCTGGACATGAACTCTCGGGCGCGACTTTTCTGGCGTGTCATCGATGGAAAAACTCATTACTACAGCGTGGGCCCCAAGTTCTGGGTGCCATACGACACCGTCTATCACAGTGACAACAAACGCATGACGGAGCGTTTTCAAGCGTGGATCAACTCTGGTCATCTGGAGGTCACGGACGGTGCAGAGATCGACTATCGGGAAATCCTCGAGGACACGAAGGAAGCCAATCATCATGCGCCGCTTCGGGAGTCCCCAATCGATCCTCATGGGGCGACAGGTTTGAGCCACGATCTCGACGACGAAGGTTTCAACCCGATCACCATTACTCAGAACTACACAAACATGTCGGACCCCATGAAGGAACTGGAGGCGGCCATCACCGCAGGCCGGTTTCATCATGACGGTAACCCGATCATGACCTGGTGTATCGGTAACGTGATCGGCAAAAACCTGCCAGGTAACGATGACGTTGTCCGCCCGATTAAGCAGGGCGACGACAACAAGATAGATGGCGCGGTGGCGCTGATCATGACGATAGGCCGGATACTCGCGAATGCGGATATCCAGGGTTCTGTCGACGACTTCCTATCCAGACCGATGAGCATGTAATGGCAGAGACCGACTACAGCATTGACCTGCGCACCCGCAGCCCCTTTTGGGCGCGCATGGCGAGCTTCTTCGTCGGCGGACGGCTCGTCACTCCCGAGAAAGGTTCGCAGACTGGGCCGGTGTCAGCATCCGGTGTGGTGGGTGACTCAGTCGTCAACGATGAGCGCTCGTTGCAGATATCTACGGTTTTCGCCTGCGTCCGATTGATCTCGAGTGTTACGGCTTGCATGCCCTTGGACGTATTTGAGACCAAGGGGGATAACCGAAAGAAGGTTGGTTTGGACAATCCGTTGGCGCGACTTCTGCGATACAGCCCGAATCAATACATGACGGCGTTCGACTTCCGCGTTTCGATGACCATGCAGCTTTGCTATTACGGCAACGCTTACGCCTTGATCGAGCGGAACAGCGTCGGCGACGTGATAAGCCTCGTTCCCCTCATGTCGGTAAACATGGATGTCCGACTCGAAGGGAAGCGAGTTGTCTACCGGTACCGCCGTGACAGCGAATATGCCGACTTCAAACAGAGTGAAATTTTCCACCTCAAGGGCTTTGGATTCAACGGACTGGTCGGTCTTTCGCCTATCGCATTTGCCGCCAAGACCGCCGGCGTAGCGGTGGCGATGGAGGATCAGCAGCGCGACTTCTACGCGAATGGTGCGAAGTCTCCCCAGTTGCTGATGACGGGGGAAGGGAAGGTCCTCAACAAGGACCAGCGAGCCCAGGTTGAGGAAAACTTCAAGGAAATATCCGGCGGCCCAGTCAAGAAACGACTGTGGATTCTGGAGGGTGGTTTCACGACGCAAGCCATCGGTGTGAGCCCGCAAGATGCCGAAACAATGGCTGCAAGGAAATTTCAAGTTAGCGAACTTGCGAGATTCTTTGGTGTGCCACCGCACCTGGTGGGCGACGTTGAAAAGTCCACAAGCTGGGGGTCAGGCATTGAGCAGCAAAACCTCGGGTTTCTTCAGTACGCACTCGATCCCTACTTGGAGATTTGGGAAGGCTGCATTCTTCGCTGGCTTGTAAAGCCCCAAGACCTAGGCGTGATACACGCCGAGCACAACCGCGACGGCCTGCTGAGTGGTGATTCTACCGCCCGTGCGAATTACATGAAGACTTTGGTAGATACGGGCCTTCTGACTATCAACGAGGGAAGACGGGTGAACAACCGGCCTCCAGTGCCAGGCGGTGATGTTGCGACCCGTCAATCACAAAACGTACCGCTTACCCAACTCGGCCAAACGAACCCCGCACCCAGCGGGGTTTAGTTTTTCTGGAGCTACCCAATGTCCAATATTCAAAAGACCTTGGCCTTTGATCAGGTCGAGATCAAGTTCGATTCGTCTGGAAAAACGGGGACGTTCGAGGGCTACGCGAGTGTCTTCGGCGTGGTCGACAGCGATGGCGACATCATCATGCCTGGCGCTTTCAAAAAAGCGCTATCAAGCCAAAGCCGTCAGGTTGGAATGTTCTTCAACCATCGCACCTGGGAGCTTCCTGTAGGCAAATGGCTGTCGCTGGAGGAGGACAGCAAGGGCCTGCTTACCCGTGGCGAATTGACCCCGGGGCTATCGATGTCTACCGATCTACGCGCCGCTATGGAGCACAAGACGGTTGAAGGGATGTCTGTCGGATTCACGGTCCTGAAGGACGGCTTCGACCTGATCGGCACCGGGCGCGCCTTCAAAAGTGTGCAAGACCTGCGTGAGATCAGCATCTGCACCTTCCCAGCCAATGAGCAGGCAACCGTCGAGTCCATGAAGAGCCTGGAGTCGATCACCACTATTCGTGATCTAGAGCACTGGCTGAGGGATTCGGCCGGACTTTCTAAGTCGCAAGCCCTGGGCTTCATTGCCCGGATCAAGTCCGCAGTTCGGAGCGATTCCGAAGGTGGCGAAATCACCGCGATTCTCAATCGCCTCAAAACCTTCCCAACTGTAGGAAACTGAACCATGTCCGAATTGGCCCAGATCCAAAAGGCAATCGAAGACGCGCAAACGAACATGACCCAACTGTTCGAGGCGCAGAAGAAGGAAATCACCGAGACCGGCGCGATCAGCAAAAAGCTGCAAACCGACCTCCAAACCGTTCAAGAAGAACTGACCAAGTCCGGAACCCGACTGTTCGACCTCGAGCAGAAGCTGGCCAGCGGTAACCTAGACAACCCCGAAACCAAAAAGTCATTCGCCGAGCAGACCGCGCTGGATCTGCAAAAGTCCTGGGATGGAAAGTCGTCGGGCAAGGTTGACGTCAAGAGCTTCAACAAACAGCTCGGCAGTGGTGCAGGTTCTGCTGGCACCCTGATTGAGCCGCAGCGCAACGCCGGTATTTTGATGCCAGGCCTGCGCCGCCTGACCATTCGCGACCTGCTCGCCCAAGGCCGCATCAGTTCGAACTCGCTGGAATATGTTCGGGAGAACATTTTCACCAACAGTGCAGCGCCAGTCGCAGAGGGCACGCTGAAACCAGAGTCCAACCTGACCTTCACCAAGGAAACCGCGAACGTCAAAACTATCGCCCACTGGATCCAGGCATCTCGCCAGGTCATGGACGATGCACCGATGCTCGAGTCCTACGTAAACAATCGCCTGCTATTCGGCCTCGCGCTGGTCGAAGAAGGTCAACTGCTGAATGGCGACGGTACCGGCGACAACCTCGTCGGCCTGAACACCGTTGCCACCGCGTACGACGCAACCCTGAACGTCACCGGCGATACCCGTGCAGACAAAATCGCTCACGCCATTTTCCAGACCAGTGAGTCAGAGTTTGAAGCCTCCGGCATCATCCTTAACCCTCGCGATTGGCATGCGATCGCTCTGCTGAAAGATGCCGAGGGACGCTACATTTTCGGCGGTCCGGCTGCTTTTGCTGCGAAGGTGATGTGGGGCTTGCCGGTCGTAGCGACCAAGGCCCAAGCATTGGGCACCTTCACTGTCGGCGGCTTCGACCTGGCTTCCCAAGTCTGGGACCGCATGGATGCAACCGTTGAAGTAAGCCGCGAAGACCGCGACAACTTCGTGAAGAACATGCTGACCATTCTTTGTGAAGAGCGTCTGGCCCTGGCGCACTACCGGCCAACCGCGATCATCACCGGTCCTTTCGCCACCGCACCGTAATCGAGGGCGGGGCAGGCAACTGCCCCGTTTGAACCATGATCAAGATTCGCGCGTTGCGCCAGTTTTCACACTATCACGCCGGTAACTTCAGCCAGTTCGAGACCCGAGAGGTTAAGGAAGAATATGCCGAGGCACTGATCGGAATGGAGTTGGCGGAGTACGTCGATGGACCTGCGGCGAGATCGGAGTCAGGCCACGAAAAAGTGCCGCCCAAGAAACCAGGTACTAAAAAATGAGCGTAGCCCTTGCGGAACTGCTCTCTATCGAGTTGATCCGCAGGCATCTGCGCGTTGACCATCTCGACGAAGACGACCTGATCCTGCTGTATGCGGAGTGTGCTCTGGCATGGGCTCTTTGGTACTGCGACAACCCGAACCTGGTCGCTGCTCAGGACTTTCCAGCAAGCTTCAAGGGTGCTCTCCTGCTGCTTATCTCCCACTCGTATGCAAATCGTGAAGCGGTGGTGCTCGGTAGTTCAGGGACGGATGTTGCGACCTTGCCCCTCGGGGTTGAAGCGCTTCTATGGTCCTCAAGGAATTTCAGAGGGCCGCCTGATCCTGACCCTGAAACTCAACCGTAGGGGGAGTCATGGCTTATAGAGATTTGGGGGCGGGCGAACTGGACCGGCGCATCGTGATCCGCCAGCGCTCCGACCTTCCGGCAAGCGACATGGGCCTCGACTCTGTGATTCTCGAGCCGACACCTCGCTGGGCGAGAATCGAAGCCGTAGGCACTGCTGTTTATACGGAAGGGGTTCAAACTGATAACAAGATCACCCACAGGATATTCATTCGATACATGACTGGGATCACTACCCAGCATGAGATCGTCGAAGGCGGTGTGATCTATCGTGTGAAGCGAAACGCCCAGATGAATGGGCGAAAGCGCTTCACCATCATCGAAGTAGAAGAACTCGGGCCGGCCAAGGCTGGAGGGGGCATCTATGTCTAACTCCGCCTCGATCGACGGATACCTGCACGTCGAGGGTTTCGACAACTTCGAGCGCGATGCCTTCGACAAGCGAAAGATCCGGGCGGGCATGCGTAAGGTCGGCCTGCTGATCACCCAGCGCGCCCAGATGAACCTGGTGCTGGGCAAAGGCCAGGAGGGCTACCCAATCAATCGGACCGGGGCGACGGTCGAATCGGTTTCCTTCAAGGTGTCCCGCTCCGGCTTCCTGGTGCGGATCTCCCCAACCAAAACGTCGGCCATGGAAGAGTTCTATCCGGCCTATCTGCACTACGGCGTGAAGAAGGGCAGGAAGCTCGGAAAGCTCGCTCCCGGCCAAGGCAAAGGCCGTTCCAATCGAAGGGCAAAGGGAGTTAGAGCTGCTGCCCTGGCTGAGCGCGCTGCTGGGGAGTGGCGCATCAAGCCTCGCGACAACTACATGGCCGACGCCCTGCAGGACTCGGCCTCGCAAGTTCAATCGATTCTCTCGGCAGCATTCGCCGCCGCCCTGGGCTGATCACTGCCCCAACGGACTCAAGCATGAAACTGAACCCCATCGTTGCCCATCTGCGGCTGACGTGCCCAACCTTTGCCGGCCGAGTTTCTGGCGGTATCGACTGGGACGCTGTCGTTGACAGTGCCCAGCTCGCGCTACCGGCTGCTTACGTCATCGCCACGGCGGATGCGGCAGAGCCGAGCAAAGCGCAGAACATGGTGCTTCAGGCCATCACTGATCAGTTCAACGTGGTGATCGTCCTGGCAACCTCCGACGAGCGCGGGCAAGACGATAACGACCTGCTGCACGACATCCGTGCCGAGCTGTGGCGCTCACTGGTTGGCTGGGAGCCTGGTCCGGAATACAACCGCATCGAATACGGAAAGGGCGCGTTACTGCATATCAGTCGGGCCCGCGTCGTTTATCAGTTCACCTTCTTTTCCGAATTCCAGCTTGGCCGAAACCATGCGAGCGACCCGCCAGAGACTTGGCAGGAATACGTGCTGGACGGCCTGCCGGGCTTCACCGGCGCAAACATCAACATGGACTGCATCGACCCGGCAGACCCGAACCTGAAACGACCCGGCCCGGACGGGCGCATCGAAGCGCAATTCACTGGAGACGTAACACCATGACCAATCGCATCACTGTGGTGCCGGCCTCTGGCCGTTCTGTGCCCGACCCCGAGGCCGGCGACTTGCTGCCCAAGGAAGGCCGCGAGGTTCCAGACAACGCATGGTGGCGCCGCCGTCAGGCCGATGGCGACGTGACTCTGAAAGCCGACAAGGCCCCATCCACCAAAGCCGGCGCGCCGGCGAAAGCTGAGGAAGCGCAATAATGGCTATCGGATTCAGCAACATCCCGGCCGATATCCGGGTGCCGTTGTTCTACGCGGAAATGGATAACTCGGCGGCCAACAGCGCATCGTCGGCCATGCGCCGCTTGATCGTCGGCCAGGTCAATGACAACGCGACCAGCGAAAGCATCGGCCAGTTGGTTCTGGTATCCAGCGTGGCGCTGGCGAAGGAAATCGGCGGCCAAGGCTCCATGCTAGCCGCGATGTACGAAACCTGGCGCAAAGTTGACCCGATCGGCGAAATCTGGTGTCTGCCGTTGCAGAACGACACCGGTTCCGTGGCGACGTCGACCGTCACCATCACTGGAGCGGCGACCGAGGCTGGCCTGCTGAACCTGTATGTCGGTGGTACCCGGGTGCAGTCGGTCGTAGCATCGGCGGCAACCCCAACGGTGGCCGCAGCTGCCTTGGCGGTGAAGATCAACGCAACGCCAGACCTGCCCGTTACCGCTGCGGCGGTCGCCGGTGTGGTTACCTTGACCTGCAAATGGACGGGCGAAAGCGGTAACGACATCTCTATCGCCATGAACCGCCTGGGTAAGTCCAACGGCGAGATGACCCCGGCTGGCCTGACGGTCGTCACCACAGCAATGGCCGGTGGCGTCGGCGTGCCGGATCAGGTGGACGCCGCGGCGGCCCTGGGCGATGAGCCGTTCGAATTCATCTGCATGCCATGGACCGACACGACCAGCCTGAACGTCTGGAAGGACACGATGGACGACAACACCGGTCGCTGGTCCTGGGCCAAGCAGTTGTTCGGCCACGTCTACAGCGCCAAGCGCGGCACCATCGGCACGCTGGTAGCGGCAGGCCAGGCGCGCAACGACCAGCACGTCACCATCCAGGCCGTCGAGGCGGGCGTTCCGCAGCCGGTATGGGTGCAGGCGGCCGCATTGGCTGGGCGCACGGCCGTGTTCATTTCAGCGGACGCCAGCCGGCCCACCCAGAGCGGGAGCCTGCCGGGCCTGGACTCAGCGCCGGCCAGTGAGCGGTTCACCCTGACCGAGCGTCAGTCCTTGCTGACCTACGGCATCGCCACAGCGTATTACGAGGGCGGTTACGTGCGGATTCAGCGCTCGATCACCACCTACCAGAAAAACCCTTTCGGCCAGGCGGATAACTCCTACCTGGACAGCGAGACCATGCACCAGTCGGCGTTCATCATCCGCCGGATGCGCAGCGTGATCACCAGCAAGTACGGACGCCACAAACTGGCGAGCGACGGCACTGCGTTCGGCGCCGGCCAGCCGATCGTCACCCCGGCGGTTATCCGTGGAGAGCTGATCGCGCAATACGCCAAGCTCGAGCTGGAAGGACACGTGGAGAATGCCGAACTGTTCGCGCAGCACCTGGTGGTGGAGCGCGACACGCAGGACCCGAGCCGGGTCAACGTGCTGTTCCCGCCGGACTATATCAACGGCCTGCGCGTCTTCGCCTTGCTCAACCAGTTCCGCCTGCAATACGACGAAGCGGCGTAACCCCGACCCACGACATCCAGCCCGCCCAGTGCGGGCTTTTTCATTCTGGAGACACAGACCATGGGTCAAAAAGTAGCGGGCACCGTCTACGTCAAAGTGGACGGCGAACAGCTGATCATCACCGGTGGCGCCGAAGCCCCGTTGATGGACGTGAAACGAGAAACGGTCTACCCGGGCTATTACAAGGAAGAGGCAATGACCCCTTCCCTGAAGGTGACAGCGGTGCACACGCCGAACTTCCCGATCAAGGCGCTCACCAACGGTCGCGACATGACCGTGACCTGCGAATTCAGCAACGCATCGGTCTATGTGTTGGCCGGCGCCTACCTGGTGGACGAACCATCGTCGAAGGGCGACGACGGCACCATTGAACTGCAATTCGACGGCATCAAAGGGAGCTGGCAATGAGTCACGTTCAGAAACTTCAGGTCGCGATCGAGGCCCACGGTGAGCCGCTGACCGAGCTCTCCTTGCGCCGGCCCACCGTGCAGGAAGTGCGGACGATCAAGGCGCTGCCGTACAAGATCGACAAAAACGAAGAAGTCAGCCTGGACATGGACGTTGCCGCGAAATACATCGCGGTCTGCGCCGGCATTCCACCGTCGTCGGTCAACCAGTTGGACCTGTCCGACCTGAACGCCCTGAGTTGGGCGGTTGCCGGTTTTTTCATGAGTGCGGCGTCGCAGCCATCGGCGACCTGATTGCAGCCGCCTATGACCTGGCCTGGTTCTGGAAGGTTGACCCCGAACAGATGATGGCCAGGCCACTGGATGTGCTCCGCGAATCGCTGGAGCACGCCCAACGAATTAACGCAGCCCAGCAGGTGCAGTGATGGCGGATAAGTTTCAGCTCAAGGCGTTGATCACCGGCGTCGACAAGCTATCGCCGACGCTGGCGGGCATTCGCAAAAACGTTGCGGGTTTTCGCAAGCAGATGAACAGTTCGGGCCTGGGCAACATCGGCTTCAAGGATCTGGTCCAGGGCGGCGCGTTTGCTGCGCCATTCATTGCCGGGGCCAGAGCGGCGATGGAATTCGAAACGGCCATGGCCGACGTTCGAAAAGTCGTCGACTTCGAGACGCCCAAGCAATTCGAGCAGATGGGACAGGATGTCCTGGACATGTCCGAGCGGCTGCCAATGGCGGCTACTGGCATCGCGGCTATCGTCGCCGCTGGCGGCCAGGCCGGATTCGCCGCAGGTGAGTTAAGGCAATTCGCTGAAGACGCGGTGAAGATGGGTATCGCGTTCGACCAGACCGCCGAGCAATCGGGCGACATGATGGCGAAGTGGCGGACGTCCTTCAAACTGACGCAGCCTGAAGTCGTAAAGCTGGCTGATCAGATCAACTATTTGAGCAACGTTGGGCCGTCTTCGGCGGCGCAGATCTCCGACATTGTGACCCGCATCGGTCCGTTGGGCGCTATCGCTGGTCTTGCCTCCGGACAGATCGCCGCCATGGGCGCGACCCTTGCGGGTGTGGGCGTGCCCAGCGAGGTCGCCGCCACCGGCATGAAGAACTTCATGCTGGCCCTGACCAAGGGTAGCGCTGCTACCAAGCAACAGGCCGAGGCATTCAGGTCGCTGCGCCTGGATGTGAAGGATGTGTCCAAGAGCATGCAGAAGGATGCCCAGGGCACCATCGAGGATGTGCTTGAGCGCATCGCGAAGGTTGACCCAGCCAAGCAGGCTGGCCTGCTGACTCAGTTGTTCGGTAGCGAGTCGGTGACCGCGATCGCTCCGCTGTTGACCAACCTCGATCTTTTGAAGAAGAGCTTCGACGCGGTGGGTGCCGGCGGCAAATTTGCCGGCTCCATGGAAGCAGAGTTCACCGCGCGCTCCAAGACCACAGCAAATGCCATGCAACTGCTGACCAACAAGGTCAATCGGCTTGGCGTAGAGGTGGGTAGCGCTTTGCTCCCGCCATTCAACGATTTCATGACGCTGGTAGGTCCGCTCGTTTCTGAGCTTGCTTCGCTTGCCTCTCAGCACCCTGGGTTGATCAAGGGCGTGCTCGGCGCGGCGGTGGCCTATGGCGCGCTGCGTGTCGCGGTCACCGCGGCAATCTTTGTCATGAAGCTGCTCGACGGAACCATGAAGCGATCCATTGTGGGCTTGGCTGTCATGGGCATCGCGTTGGCAGCTGGGGTGCTGATCGCCAACTGGTCAACCGTCGCGCCGTATTTTCAGCGCGTTTGGCAGCTTATCCAGGTGCCGGTGCTCGCGGCTTGGGATCTGTTGAAGGCCTTCGCAAATTGGGGCCCCATCGCGCTCATCAGAGAGAACTGGGAACCACTGACCGAACTGTTCGGTGCTACCTGGAACCTACTCATGGCGCTCTCAACTCCGGTGATGGACTACCTCAAGACCATGTTCGACTGGTCGCCTCTGGGGATGATCATCAACAACTGGGGCTCGATCACGGCTTGGTTCCAGCAGCTCTGGGAAAAGCTGCGACCTATCATCGAGCCGATCATGAAGTGGTTCGGCGGAGGGGAGGGTGGCGAAGGCATCATCCAGAACGCCACGGACAAGGTGAACGCTTTCACTGAAGCCCAGCAAAAACGGAACGCTGGCGCCGGAGGCGGTACCGGTGAGTTGCTGCTGGCGGACGCCACTCAATCAGCCGCCGCCCGCCAAGCCATGAACAATCAGGCGTTCGGGATCAGCAACAACCAGCTCCTACAGCAGACCGCAGCCACCAACGGGCAAAAGCTCAACGGCGAACTCAACATCAACCTGAACGGCGCACCGCCGGGCACGACGATCGAGCAGCCGAAAACCAACCAGCCGGGGCTGAACATCAAGCCCAACGTCGGTACCCGTACCGTGGGCGTCATGAAGGGGTAAACCATGGCACGCAATTGGCGCGATGAACTGTTGCCGGCGTCGTTCCGTGGGATCAGTTTCTTGATCCCGCAGGCGTCGGTGCCGGTCGGCCAGAAGGGCCAGCTTCACGAATACCCGCAGCGGGACGAGCCGTTCTTTGAACAGCTCGGCAAGCAGGCCCAGGTGCACACAATGACGGCCTGGGTCATCGGTGATGACTGTTTCGAGCGGCGCGACAAGTTGCTTGAGGCGTTGCAGACCCCGGGCCCTGGTGAATTGGTCCATCCCTGGCTTGGGCGCATGCAGGTCAAGGTTGGCGATTGCAAGGTGTCCCACGAGCTGACCGCCGGCGGCATGGTCAGCTTTGACCTGACGTTCTACCCGGACAAGCCCCTGACGTTCCCGACGGCCAAGGTCAACAGCCAACAGCAAGTGGTGAAAGCTTCGGACAGCATGCTGGGATCGGCCTTGGAGCGGTACAAGCAGGCAATGGCGAAGGTTGACCAGGCCCGCCTGGGCCTGCTCCGTTTGCGCAATAGCCTGTCGAACGTCTACGCCGTCATCCAGCAGCAGTTCGCACCTTTCGTGGGGGTGTTCACCAACCTGACAGGGTTCGCCCAGTCATTGATGAATTCACCCGGGGCGCTGTCGTCGCTGTTCTCCAGCTACTTCAGCGACTTTTCGTTGCAGGATAGCGCTTTCACTGACACCAGTTCGAGCTACAAGAACGCGGTGGCCACCACCACACAGCAAACCGAGGCCGTGACCGCCATCAACACCGTGAGCCAGTCCGGCGGCATCGACTCGGCGGCCGCAGCCCAGGCGACCGCGAATCTGGTACAGGACGCGCTGTTGGTTCAGATGGCGCTGATCATCAGCGAAATGCCCATCGCCTCGCAGCCCGTCTCCAGCGGGTCAACGCCCAGCGTTGAGCAGCAGGCCATCTTGCCGGTGGTTCGGCCAGAGGTGCCCGTGGCGGACGACGTGCTACAGCTGCGCGACAGCCTCAGTGATGCGATTTTTGAAGCATCGCTGAAAGCCGATCCCGCTCATTACGTCGTGATGAACACGTTGCGCCAATCCCTAGTGAAACACCTGACGACGGTGGCCGAGTCTGGGGTGCGGCTGGTCGACATCACGCCGCCCGAAACCATGTCAACGCTGGTGCTGGCCTACCAGCGGTTCGGAGATGCCACCCGTTCGGCAGAAGTCGTGCAGCGCAATCGCATCAGGCACCCGGGCTTTGTTCCGGCGGCATCGATCAAAATCGCCCAGAGGTAGTCCATGACCGAAGATCAGAACACCGTCAGCCTCACGGTTGACGGTCTGGATTATTCCGGCTGGAAATCGGTCGAGATCGCCGCCGGGCTCGAGGATCAGGCCCGGTCGTTCACCCTGAGCATCACCTGGAAGTGGCCGGGGCAGAACGTCTCGGTACCGATCCGGCAGGGTGCCAAGTGCCATGTGCGTATCGGCGGCGACCTGGTGCTGACTGGCTGGGTGTTTTCTTCGCCGATCGACTACGACGACAAGCAAATCACAACGACCATCAGCGGCCGTTCATTGACTGCCGATCTGGTGGACTGTGCGGCCGTGAACAAGCCTGGGCAGTGGAACAACCAGAGCGTTCTCACCATTGTCAGGGCACTGGCGGCGCCGTATGGGATATCCGTGCGCACAGAGATCCCCGAGGGGGCGAAGCTGTCGGACCACACCATCGAGCCCGGCGAGACGGTTTTCGAATCCATCGACCGCTTGCTGACGTTGTTCCGGGTATTCTCCACCGACGATGCGCGCGGCATGGCCGTGCTGGCCCGGCCCGGAAGTGAAGGCCGGTCCTTCGATCATCTGGAGGTTGGCAAGAACATCCTCACCGGTAGCGCGCCGCTGGATTTCTCCGGGGTGTTCTCCGAATACCAGGTGCTCGGCCAACGCTCGGGCACGGATGATGAGTTCGGCGCGGCGGCGGCAGAGGTGTCGGCTGTCCTGACGGATGATCGAACGACCCGTAAGCGGGTGCTGATCATTCAAGAGTCTGGGCAGATGACCAGCGAGCTTGCACAGGCCCGGGCCAACTGGGAGCGCGGTACCCGCATGGGCAAGGCGCTGACCACCACCTACACCGTCCAGGGTTGGCGTCAAACAAACGGGGCGCTTTGGAAGCACAACACCCTGGTGCGTGTGATCGACCCGATCATCGGCTTCGACCGCTGGATGCTGATCGCCCGGGTGACCTACACCCTGACCGACGCCGGCATGATCACGAAAATGGAAGTTGGCCCGCCGGACAGCTACGAGCCGGAACCGCATGACCCGCACAAGAACCGCAAGCTGAAGAAGGGCGGCAAGGCCGACAACTTCGAATACCTGATTCCCGCCGACTACGAGCCAAAACAATGACCGTGAAAAACATGCTGGCCCGCGGCACCGTGGTGCTCGTCGACGCCCTGAAGAAAATGCAGTCCTTGCAGATGCGCCTCACCGCCGGCGAACTGAAGGACAACGCCGAGCACTTCGAGCCCTACGGCTTCACCAGCAACCCGCTGGCCGGCGCCGAGGTGCTGACCGCCTTTATCGGCGGCGACCGCTCCCATGCCGTGGTGCTGGTCGCGGCTGATCGCCGGTACCGGATCCAGTCCATGAAGCCCGGCGAAGTCGCGATCTACACCGATGAGGGCGATAAGATCCACTTCAAGCGCGGCCGGATTATCGACATCGAAACCGGCACGCTGAACATCAAGGCCACGACGGCTGTGAACTTCGAGACGCCGGTGATTAACCAGACCGGCCAGATTGTCTCTGTAGGTGACCAGCTGGCCGGTGGCATCAGCCAGATCAACCACGTACACACCGGTGTCCAGGCCGGTAGCGGACAAAGCGGCGCGCCCGCTGCGGGGGGCTGATGCTTACTCAAGCTTCCGTTGAATCCGCGCTGATTCGGGCGGTGGTGATCAGCCTGTACACCTGGCGCCGCGCTGATACCGATGACCCGGTAGACGATGACCAGTTGTACGGCTGGTGGGGCGACAGTTACCCGGCCATCGCCGACGACCGCATCGGCTCGCGCCTCTGGTTGCTGCGCCGGGTCAAGCTCACCGGCGCCACGCAGCGTGACGCGGAGTTCTATGCCGCGGAGGCGCTGCGCTGGCTGATTGATGACGGGCATGTCCTGGACGTTTCCGTCAGCAGCGACAGAGCGGACACCAACCGATTGAACCTCGGTGTGGTCCTGACCATAGCGGACGGCACGCGCCTGGAAATCCCATCTACCCCTACATGGCAGGTGATCTATGCCGTTTGAAACGCCTTCGTTGCCGGTGCTGGTCGACCGCACCCAGAGCGACCTTGCCAGCGACACGCTGCGCCGTTCGGACGCCCAGGTGCTGGCGCGTACGCTGGCCGGTACCGCTTATGGCCTGTACGGCTATTTGGATTGGATCGCTGAACAGATCCTGCCCGACCGGGCGGACGAAGAGACACTGGAGCGGATTGCCCAGTTGCGCCTGACCCAGCCGAGAAACCCCGCGCAGCCTGCGTCGGGGACGGCTTCGTTCACCGCTGTGGCGGGCGCCGTGGTTGATGCTGAAACTGTGCTCCAGGCGGCAGACGGGCGCACCTACCGGGTAACGGCAAACGTCACCACCGTTGCGGGGCTCAACACCGTGGCGGTGGAAGCGGTAGACGCCGGAACCCTGGGTAACGCAGACGTCGGGCTGGCGCTGACGCTGGTTCAGCCCGTGGCAGGCGTTACCAACAGCTTCACCGTTCTGGCGCCTGGCCTCACTGGCGGCATCGCGCAAGAGAGCATCGAGTCGCTTCGTGCCCGGGTCATTCGCTCGTACCGCGTCATCCCGCACGGCGGGTCGGCGGCAGATTACGAAACCTGGGCGCTTGAGGTGCCAGGCGTTACCCGGGCCTGGTGCCGAGGAAACTACGTTGGACCCGGAACGGTGGGCCTGTTCGTCATGCGAGACGGTGACGACGTGCCCGTGCCCAATCCTGCCCAGCTTGCCGAGGTGAAGGACTACATCGAGCCGCTTCGCCCTGTGACTGCTGAGCTGTACGTGCTGGCGCCCGTTGAGGTGCCGGTGACCTACAGCATTCACCCGGTACCGGACACCACGGCGATTCGCGCGGCCATCCAGGCACAGCTTATTGACCTGCACGACCGTGAAGCCGGCCTGGGTGAAACCTTGCTGCTGACGCACATTGCCCAGGCCATCAGCGGCGCGTCCGGCGAAACGGACCACGACCTTGTGTCGCCTGTGGCCGATGTGCCGGCGGGCATCAACCAGTTGCTCACCTTCGGAGGCATCACATGGCTGTAGCGCGAACTGCCGACCAATATCGGCAGCAGCTGACCGGTCTGCTGCCGTCCGGCCCCGCCTGGGATCCTGAGCTGGTGCCGGAAATCGCGCTGGTTCTCGCTGGCGTGTCGCAGGAGTTCGCCCGGCTCGATGCCCGTGCAGTGGACTTGTTGAACGAGATGGATCCGGCCTACGTGAGCGAGCTGGTGCCCGACTGGGAGGCCATCATGGGCCTACCTGATCCTTGCCTGGGCCTAACCCCCGCGTTTGATGACAGACGCCTGGCGGTTCGCCGTCGACTCGTCGAGGTTGGCGGGCAAAGCATCTCCTACTTCATCGACATAGCCGTCAGCCAGGGCTACCCCGACGCCACCATCACTGAACATCGAGCGCCCCGAATGGGGCGTTCTCGTTTCGGCGTCGCGCGCTTTGGTGGTTGGAACGCCCAGTTTATCTGGACCCTAAACACCGGAGGCCGCCAGCGTCTAGGCCGGCGTTTCGGCGCGAGTTATTGGGGCGAGCGCTTCGGCGTGAATCCAGGCAACCCGCTCGAATGCCAGATCCGGCGCGCGGCGCCAGCGCACACCGTTGTGCATATCAATTACAACTGAGGGATAAAGCGTGGACTTTCCGAAAAGCGTGCCGAGCGTAGGCCTGGTAGATGGGAAATTTGTTGATGAGGACGTGGTAGCAGGAACACCCGGTTCGTTGATTCCTGCTCAATGGGGCAACGCTGTCACTGAAGAACTTCTGAACGTCATTGAGTCCGCCGGCCTAACCCCGGACGAAGACAACAACGCCCAGCTCTTGGCGGCCGTCAACTCGAAGATTGCTGCTGCGATTCCAGCAGCGCCGCCAGACGCGTCTACTACGGTCAAAGGGCTGGTCGAGCTCGCCACTAGTTTGGAGACCCAAACTGGGACGGATCCACAGCGTGTAGTCACTCCTTCAGCACTAAGTGCACGCACGGCCACCGACACGCGCACCGGCCTTGTTGAGCTGGCGACCAACTTAGAAACGCAGACCGGTACCGACCCCCAGCGAGCTGTGACGCCAGCAGGGCTCGCCTCTACTGCGACTACCTCAACGCTTGACGCGACAGTTGGAAAGCTCGCGCGTATCGGCGACTTTGGACTTGGCGGATCAGGCCCGGATGCGGCAAATGTGGACGCGATTACAGCAATGGGAGTGTATAGCGTATCCGCAAGCACGCCGGGCACGCTGCCATCTCCTGGAATGCTAGGGACATTGTTCCATTTGGAGCGAAACAGTTCTCTTGGGCGCGCTCAGATTTTTGTCGATTCGGCGGGCGCATTTTGGTACAGAAGCACTGTGTTCGGTACTGGCGCGTGGCGGAGCTGGTCTAACAATATGCCTGTTCAAGCAACAACATCTGTGGCGGGCATTGTTGAACTTGCCACGAGTGCAGAAACTACAGCGGGTGCAGATAATACGCATGTAGTGGTTCCAAGCGGCTTGCAGACAAAAATGTCTGGAGTTGTCTCAGGGCCATACCCGATTACTCCGGGGGCTCAAGCTGTTTTTAACCACAACCTCGGCGTAGTTCCGTTTATTGTTGAGTTCAGCTTTATTTGCATAAATGCTGAAGGTGGATGGTCGGCTGGAGATGTGGTCCATCGTGGTAACTGGTATCAGAACTCGTCAGGGACAGATATCTCAGTCGGGATATTTTGGTATGGAGAAACCTCCACCCAAGTTACATTTGGGGTTGGTTCTATAGCTATGCTGTTGCCTAGCAAAACCACCGGTTTACGGTTTTCTGCTACGGCTGCGAACTGGCGGTTCACTGCGAGGGTGATCGGATGAATGAGGAATTGAAATTTTTTGCGAATGACCATGGCACCTATCTAGGCGCCATGGGAGGTGAATTGTTGCCTGACTCGCCCCATCCTTACCCCGCGGGAGTGGAAGTCGATTCTGCTCCCGAAAGTATGACTTACCGATGGGACTTCGCTGAGAAGGTCTGGCTGCCTCCAGAAGACACCGATGCTACTTAGGAGCAGACATCTGCTTGCCCGTCGTGGTCGCCTTCTGTTGCTGTGCCAGGGCCCACGCGGCGGCCATTTCATGCTCGCTCGTTGAATGCCCTTTCTTTGGTGTCAGTATTGCAGTCAGATCCACGGCGTCTGGGCTTCCTGCCTCCGTTATACCGGAAATCAAATATATGGTTTCCGTAGTTCCAACCCGGTCATCATCGTTGTTGATCTGGATAAATACGTGTTTCTTCGAAAGAGCCGGGTAATAAGGCACCAGGGTGTACACCGATTTATTGGCTTTCGAGCCATCGAACTCTCGCAAGCGGAATACATCGGTGACGGGGGCCATTGCGATGACTGTAGTGATGCTCGGTATTTCGGCCGCCGCCTTCATCGCGATGTAGCCGCCACGAGATATGCCGAGGACGGTGACGTCCCCCAGTCGAGCGTTATGTTTGTCCGCTACATCGCTAAGCACAGATTTTAGACTGCTAATATAGCTGTCGAAAATGTTATCGCTCGTGTTGTCGGCTCTCACTCGCCAGCATTCCAAGCCGCTCCCTTCTTTTTTGTTTGTATCCTTGCCGTGGCATGGAACATCGATAGCCGCCACGCTATAACCCTTCGCAGATAAAAGTGCTCCAACAGGACTGTAAGTGTTGGTCATTGATTCTTTTATGTCGGTTGTAATAATAACCAGAAGCGGCCCGCCTCCTGTGCCCTGGTGATATCCGTACTCAGCGCCTGATTCTGTTCTCTCAAGGGTGTAGTCATATGCCGATGCAATAGCAGGGAGCATCATTGTTAGGGTAAAAATGATGGTTTTTAAATCGATCATCTTGGGGTGACCAGTCTCTTGGTGTTCAGTGCGAGTGGAGGCCAGCTGCTGCGATTGGTCAGGAGTGATACGAGACAAAGTGAGTTTCCATTTCATTGATTGTGTCGAGCCCCGCGCATCATACGGGCTGGCACTATGCCCGCCTAGTTGCGGGTTATTTTTTGCCTGGAGAAAGCCATGCCTGTTACCGCGCAGCAGTTGCGACAGATCCTCCCGAACGCTGGCGCTAAAGCCGGCTTCTTTGCGCCTGCCCTCAATACAGCTATGGGCCGGTACCAGATTATCGGCCTGCAACGTGTGGCGGCGTTTATCGCGCAGATCGGCCACGAGTCCGGCCAACTGCGCTACGTCCGTGAGCTGTGGGGGCCAACGCCGGCCCAGGCCCGTTACGAGGGCAGGGCAGACCTTGGCAACACCACGCAAGGCGACGGATTCAAGTTCCGAGGCCGTGGCCTGATTCAGGTTACTGGCCGGGCCAACTATGCCGAGTGCGGCGAAGCCCTGGGCTTTGACCTGATCAGCCAGCCTGAACTGTTGGAGCAGCCAGAGTGGGCCGCGAAGTCGGCGGCATGGTTCTGGTCCACGCGGGGGCTCAACGGGCTCGCGGATGCAGGCGCCTTCGAGAAGATCACCCGCAGGATCAATGGCGGGCAGAACGGCGCTGCTGATCGCCGGGCCCTGTACGAGCGGGCCTTGGAGGTTCTTGCATGAATCCAGCCACCCTAAAATTGCTGATCGCCAGCGTGGCCGTGGCGTTGATCCTGGCGATGAGCGCGACCTGGAAGATCCAGGACTGGCGGTATAGCGGTCGGTTGGCGGAGCAGGGCCGCCTGCACCTGGACGATCTGAACAAGATTAGTAGCGCGGCCGCCGCCCAGGCCCAGGCGGAGCAGGGCAAGCGCCTGGCCCTGGAGCAACGGCTGATCGCCAATGACCAAACCCACCACAAGGAACTGAGCGATGCTCAAACGAACCAGGCTCGCCTACGTGATCGCCTTGCCACTACTGATGTCCGGCTGTCAGTCCTCCTCGCCAAGGATCCAGCCAGTTGCAACGCGGTGCCTCCCACCGCCGGCGCCGGCGGCGTGGTTCATGGAGGAGCAAGAGCCCAACTTGACCCAGCGCATGCTCAACGAATTATCGCCATCACCGACGCCGGCGACCGGGGGTTGATCGCGTTGCGGGCTTGCCAGGCCTACGCTGAAGAAGTGAGTCGGCGATAGGCCTGATCAGGTCGGGCCGAACTACGCACAATAAAAAGCCCGGCGCTGGGCCAGGTCCTTGACGCACGTTACCACGCCTTTGGGTTGAGTTCATTGTGCTGGATGTGCGATGAGATCAGTGGAGTACAGGGGAAAAGAGTGCCTTGGCGGCCTCGTACAGCTGCTTCTCGATCTCAATCAGCTCGGCTTTTTTGATACCAATCGCGCTTTCGTAGCTGCAGGCCATGAGCCGCAGTAGCTCAAGGTCAGAAATATTCGCGAGATCATCTTTTAGGTCGGGACGCTCGCTGAGTAGAAGCGCTCGCATCTCTTCTGCGGATTTCGACTTGTCCATGCGTAATCCCTCCATAGATCAACTCGATTTTAGCCTATGAGAATGTGGGGCAATGGCCGCTGATCGCCAAGCTGGCTGAGGGGGTGGTCCTAGATACAGGAAGCCCGGCGCTGGGCCGGGCTATTTGTCTTTTGGTGATTGCAGGGCTGTTAGCTTTTTTCCGAGCTGCTTGTTGCGTTGGGCTCGCTCAGAAACCTTGTTCTTGAAGTCGGCCAGCTCTCGGCTCTCACTCAAAATCAGGAAGAGGCTCGCCATACTCACACCCAAGCTCGAGCCTGTGAAAATGGTGATGAGGTGGTAAACCTTCCAATTTCCGGTTGAGAAGAGCAGGCCAAAGCCAATAATCAGTGCTGACGCCGCGTAGAACAATATGGCGAACTGAATTTGACGAAGTTTTGCGCTGACCGTCTCGGTTACCCTGCGCCGCTCGCTACCAGTTATTCCCTTAATCTCCCTCAAGCCATTGAAGTTCACCCATAGCTGAGTGGCAAACGTAAGGGGAATCAAAAAGACGGAAATCAGACCCCACTGAACAGACGGCGGGGATGCCTGATCGAGTGATGAAATGATGTAATGGGCAAGAATCCCACCCATAGCGGCGCAAAGCAGCACTGCAAGCGTGCCACCCCCTGTCCATCCGCCTTGGTTTCTCATATCACAGATCATCCGCCGTTATTGCTGGATCAGCATCTCCTTGTCTGAGCTTGCCGACCAACCAGCCGTGCATTTTATGGTACAGAATGCCTTCGTCCAACAGTCCATTTATCAATTTTGTAACCGAAATCGGACCACAAAGACGCAGGTCACCTCCTTTGAGCTCACCGCCGCCGGCCAGTTCAACCCTCACATCCGCCTCTTCGGCGTGTCGAAGCGAGGTCGCGATGTTGTCAATTACGACTTGACCGATCCTGGTTGTCTGTCGGAGGTACGTGATTTCAAGACTGACCTTGAGGTTAGCATCATCCAGATCCTCTTCAAGGTCGAGTCTATTAAACCAATCGGCCCCCATAGCGGCCTTGATCACGTCGCCAGCGAAACCAGTAGGGAAAAACCGAACCCTACGGGCGTTGACTTCCACTTCTTCTTGCTGCGCCAGGGGTTCAGGCTGGCGTTCGCCTTCGGGGATATTCTGCGCAGTAGTGATCGGTGCGCCAATTTGTATTTTTTTCACCGGAGCCCTAGCGATTCGCTCGTAAGTCTCCTGGGAAGGCTGGTCTTGCAGAATGATTGCCGTCCCGACAGCAACCCCACCAAAGCTGCCGATTAGCCAGCCAAGATGAGCTTCAAGTTCTCTGGATCTCAACTGGCTAGATTGAAGGACGACAAGGTGATTTTCGAACACGCCGAAATACAGGAACGAGTCCACAAACTCTCGTCTATGACGCTCTCTATCGAAAGGGCCTTCTATATTGTTGAGCGCCTCGTTAGTCAAGGCGTCCAGCGCGTACGAGTCTGCGTCTTCATTGAGTGTAATATAGGCCTGACTTCGACCCGGCTCAAAATAGATCATCTGACAGAACAGCATGCCATTGTAGTCGCGCTTATGGTTGACTACCCGAAAGCTGGCGGTGTCAGCATTCACAATCTCTTTGCGCTGCCCAACTCTGTGCGCTGGGCTTTCGTCGGCAAATACTCTGGCAAGGATTTCCTGTAAATTCCCGCCACCACTGATGACTGCTCGCTTGTAGTGAATCGTTTTCGTTACTGACTCAGCCATGCCCCTCTCCCTGGTAACGCAATAAGTGCAGATTCTCTGGTCTTATCTTTCTTCTTTTGAGTTTCCGACTCGCGACCTATTCCAGCTTGGTACGCGTTATCTGCCCGGCCTTCACCTCATCCGCATAGCTTATCAGCCGACTCTCGTTATCATGAAGGATGGCGGGCCGGCCAGCAATCAATGCTGTATGCGTTCCGGCGAAGCTGGGGTCGACGAGCTGCGCGACCTCACTCGAGCGTCATCAGGACCGCGAGCGTCATCTTGATGAACTCTTCGTTCTTGTCGATGGTATCCAGGGCACCCCGCACATTATCGACGACGTCGGCCGAGCCGCGCGCTTTGACCCAGTTGGAAAGCTCCATGATGTCCGCTTCGAGAGCCAGCTGGTTTTCGTTGATTTTGTACAGCAGGGAGGGAAGCAGGTCTGAATTCGGCACGTGACGATTCCTTTGGCAATGGAATCAGCGTAGCAGTCTGAGACGGGGCCGATAGGCCGGCAAGACGCCAGGGGTGCGAGGTTCTAATACTATCCTTAGCAGTGTTACAGCTGAACTCTTCGGAATCCTCACTCTCCTCTCTGGCTCGTGATTCGTCTGAGGTTGATCAAAGGTTAGGATTCTTCGGTCTGGCCTGGAGCAGCTCGTCGAGTTCTTGGGTGAGTTGGGCTGGAGACTTTGATCCTCTGGCTCCTGCTTGATTTGCAATGCTGGGGGCAGGGTTGCAATTTGAGCGTTGGGTGGAAGTCACGCTTGCGTCGGCTTCCCCATCAACCAAAGCTTGTAGTCTTTCTGCGTGAACCCTTAATGGCCCAAAGCTTCGCACGCATGGGATGCGACCTTCCTTTGCAAGACGATAGGCAGTGGTGCGACCGATACCCAATAGGGATGCGGCCTTTGTTATTGATATCAGCGTCATGATAGTGCTCTCCTTTTCACAGATTTCAGTCGTCATCGGCGTCTTTCATTTTGGTACGAGCGAGTCCATCCACTCAATTATCGCTGACTGACGCCACGCTACTGAATTGGGGCCTATCCTCAGCTGTTTTGGAAAGGTGCCTTCCCTGATGCGGCGGTAAACCGTGTTGCGGCCAAGGCCGGTCACGTGGAGTACCTCTTCGAGGCGCATGAAACGGTCGATGCTGTTTGTTTCGGCTCTGCTTTGCATGGGCCGCTCTCTCTTCAGCGAAGAGCTACGAGCGTCGGTGGCGGCCGGCGCTTCCTGCCCACTTTCGGCGTCTTGTTTTCGCCATCCCGGCAAGCGCGCAGGAACTCCTTCACATCATCCTTGAGCCAGCAATGCCTGGAGCCCATCTTGAATCCCTTCGGCAGCCAGTCCACGCCCCGCCGGATTCCCTCCCGCACTGAAGCCTCGGTCCGCCCGAGCATTTTCCCTAGGCCTGCTACGTATACGACCTCACACTCATCATCCACAAGCAACCTCCCAGGCAACGCATGCTTGGATCCTGATTAGAGCTTCCGTTTTTGTCTGCCTAACATCGTCTCTACCAGCCTTTCAAATTCTTCCTTGGTTGCGTGAGCGGGCGCCATTTTCCTATTGGCCACTCCAGGCTGCCTTCGCGATATTGGTTGTGCAACGGCCGCCGGCGGATGCATTGACATGTAGGTTGGTGGATGTTTTTCGATAGCGTTGGCGGCAATGTACGCATCGGCCCAGGCATCAAGCTCCACACGATCAAAGCCGACGCCCCGTTTGCCGATTGGGAACTCTCGCACGTTCGGTCGGACTGCCTTATTGAACTCATCCCGGCACATGCCCAGGTAGGCTGGTGCTTGAGAAACCCTAAGGATTCGAGGCTGAACGAGTAGTTTGGCCATGGATGCACGATTTTACGTTTTATCGAAGGGATTTTACGTTTTATGGAAGGTACGGCCCCTTCTGGCTGCGCAGCGGGCGGCAGTTTCGATTGGATGGATAGGCGCCGTACCTTAGTTGAGAGTAGCAGTAATTCAGTGGTCCGCCAGTTGCGCTAGGCGAGGCCCGGACTGCTCGCGACAGTCACTGCCGGGCTGTCATAAAGCTGGCATAACCGAGCCAAAACCACCCATTCAGGCACAAAAAAGGCACTTGCGTTAGACGCTAAGTGCCTGATTTATATAGCTTATTTGGTGGAGCCGGGGGGATTTGAACCCCCGTCCGCCAGTACTCCGCTGTCGGTACTACATGCTTAGCCGTGTCTATTGAGTTAACCCGCAGCGACCCGACGGGCAGGGTGCTTTGGGCGAGTTGTGTAAGTTTTAGCCGCTTCGTCCACAACGTACTGCACGGCGATTCCGTTCTATATGACAATCACTTTGGGTTTACGGACATCCCCTGGTGATTGCTGGACCCGAAGGTACCAGAAGGGAAGGGCTAAGGCTGCTTACGCAGCGAGAGCGTATTCCCCGTAGGTTTCGTCATTGGCAACTATAGGAAGTTGCAACAGTGGATTTACGAGTTCTGTTACCAACTCGGCATGCACCTAAAGTTTCGCAACCGGCGTCGAATCCTAAACGGCCCCGAACCTGGCACTCCGTGAATCTCTGGAGCGACAGGCCTGCGTAGTGTACGCCAATCGAGCGAGCAGGCCAACCCGAAGGTTGGCCTGCTCATCGATCACTTGTTGGTGCCGTCAGAGGTTTTTCTGATTTCCAGGATGGTCCGATCGGTTTCGGCGACACAATCGTCAACTTTCCCTTCGGCCTTGAGCGCCTTTGCCTTCGCCACGCTGGTTTCCACACGGCCCTGTAAGTCGGGTGAAGACTGATACTGCGTCTTGGCGTTCTCGATGGTTTGGATATTGGTGTCACACTGGCTGTCCGGCTTACTTGCTGCGAACGAACCGGTTGCCAACATTGAGGCGGTAACGAACAGACCTAACAGTGCAGAACGCTTCATATCTATCTCCTTGAACTGAGGATCCAGACTTCGCTGGCCGTCAGGACGGATAACCGAATGGAGGGAAAGCCCCGATCTTCAGGGCTTGTTCTGTGGACTACCGTCTCGCTCAAGGGTTCTATTTTTCTTCACGTCACCCTGGCACGGGTCACTCGATCAACCAGGTAGACCAGGCCGTGGTAGTCGATTGCGCCATGCTGCGTAAGACCGATCTCACAGGTCCGGCTGGTGGAAATTCCCTCGCTGCAATGCTGTACCGCGTCCTTCAAGGTGCGTAATGAGTGGGCGTTCAGTTCCGGCGTGGTGAAACCTTTGTCACCGGCAAAACCGCAGCAATGGATGCCTTCAGGTATGACCACGTTTTTGCTGCACCTGCGCGCCAGGTCAATCAACGCCTGGCTTTCACCGAGGTGTTGGGTGCTACACGTGACATGCACTGCGATAGGCGCCTCCTGTGGCATGAAGTCGAGGCGATCCATCAAGTGCGTGCGAATGAAGCGCACCGGGTCGTAGAGATCCAGGCGTACGTCACTCAAGTCCTGGACCAGGCGCAGGGTGCAGGGGCTGGTGTCGCAGTAGATCGGGTCGAGTCCGCCCCGGCTGGCTTGCAGCAACGCGCCGATCAGTTCCTGGCGTTTCTGCTCGGCTTGGTCGGCGTAACCTTTGGACGCAAAGGGCTGGCCGCAGCAAAGGCTGTCCACATTGTCCGGGATGACAACTTGATAGCCGGCCTTTTCCAACAGGCCACGAGTCTTGTCATGCAGCGACATTTGTTCCTTGTCCCCTGCCGCAGGTCCCATGACTCGCGACACGCAGGCCGCCAGATAAACCACTCTGGGTCGTTCATCCGACACGGCGGGACTGAATCGAATGGCCCTTTCCGGCTGCGGCATGGCGTGGGTCCACTGTGGGACCTGGCCTTTGGACAAGCGTGTCAGTCCTGCGGACAAACGCGCCAGCCTCGGCGCCCCCAAGAGCATCCGCGCACCATTGGCAACATGCAGGGTAAAGCGCGCCCCTTGCAATGCGGTTGTGAAATTACTCGCAAGCCAGTCGGCGGTTTTCGTACGCGTCGCGTCACGTCCGCGGAGCTTTTTAACCAGTTCGCCGGTATTGATGCCTACAGGGCAGCGTTGGGCGCACAGCCCGGTGGCGGCGCAGGTGTCGATGCCCTGGTATTGATAGGCCGCTTCGAGCTGCGAAGTGTCCATGCCATCGCGTTTTTTCGCCTGGATGTCCCGCCAGATCACGATGCGCTGGCGCGGGCTCAGGGTCAGGTCTTTGGACGGACACACCGGCTCGCAGAAGCCGCATTCGATGCACTTGTCCACAATCTCATCGGCGGCTGGCAAGGGTTTGAGGTGCTTGAGATGAATCTGTGGGTCCTCGCTGAGCACCACATCCGGGTTGAGAATGCCGTTGGGGTCGAGCAGGCGTTTGAGTTGCCACATCAATTGATAGGCATCGCTGCCCCATTCCAGCTCGACGAACGGCGCCATGTTGCGGCCGGTGCCGTGCTCGGCTTTCAGTGAGCCGCCAAACTCCACCGCCACCAGGTGCGCCACGTCATCCATGAACGCCTGGTACCGTGCGACTTCTTCGGTATTGTTGAAGCCCTGGGTGAAGACGAAGTGCAGATTGCCCTCCAGCGCGTGGCCGAAAAGGATCGCTTCGTCGTAGTGATGTTTGTCGAACAGCGCGATCAGGCGATTCACGCCGATAGCCAGTTGTTCGACCGGGAAGGTCACGTCTTCGATGATCACAGTGGTCCCGGTCTTGCGAACCGCGCCCACGGCGGGGAAGGTGTCCTTGCGGATCGCCCAGAGGCGAGCGTTTTCCCGTGGGTCTTCGGTGAAGTCGACCTGCTTTTCCACCGGGAAGCCGGCCAATGAGGCCATGATCCGTGCCAGCTGTTCTTGCAGCAATGATGACGAAGCCGCGCGGGATTCGATCAGCAGGGCGCAGGCATTGTTCGACAAATGCTGTACGAAATCCGGCATGCCGGGTTTGTCCTGTACCGAACGCAGGCTGCGGCGGTCCAGCAGCTCGACGGCGGAAACCGGCTGGCTTTTCAACACGGTGACGGCGTTGCAGCAGGTTTCCACGTCCGGGAATACGATCAGCGCTGACGCTTTGTTCGGGTGATCGATGACGGTGTGGTAGGTCACCGCGCTGATGAAGCCGAGGGTGCCTTCGGAGCCCACCAGCAGGTGGCTCAAGATATCCACAGGCTCGTCGAAATCCACCAAGGCGTTGAGCGACAGGCCGGTGGTATTTTTCAGACGGTATTTGTGGCGAATTCGGGCGGCCAGTTCCGTGTTGGCGCGGGTCTCGCGGCCGAGGGTCGCCAGTCGTTCCAACAGTTCACCGTGGCTCGTTCGGAACGCCGCCACGCTGGCGGCGTCTTCGGTGTCCAGGCGCGTGCCGTCGGCCAGGACCAGGCGGATGCCGGCCAGGGTGTGATAGGTATTCTGTGCGGTGCCGCAGCACATGCCGCTGGCGTTGTTGGCGACGATACCACCGATCTTGCAGGCATTGATCGACGCTGGGTCAGGGCCGATCTTGCGCCCGAACGGGGCGAGCCAGGCGTTGGCCTGAGCGCCGATCACGCCGGGTTGCAAACGAATCTGCGTGCCCTGCTGGCGAATCTCGCGACCGTTCCAGTTATCCCCCAACACAATCAGCACCGAGTCGCTGATGGCCTGGCCGGACAGGCTGGTGCCGGCCGCGCGGAACGTGACGGGAACGCGATCACGCTGGGCCAGTTTCAGCAGAGCAATCACTTCGTCTTCGGACTCGACGCGTACCACCAGTTTCGGAACCAGCCGATAGAAACTGGCGTCGGTGCCGAACGCCAAGGTCGACAGCGGGTCGTCGAAACGTCGCTGCTGCGGGATCAGCTGTAGGACATCGCGCAGGAAAGGGGCCGGAAGTATCATTGGTCCTCCAGGATCAGCACCACCAGATCCTTCGGGCCATGGGCGCCATAAGCCAGGACTTGCTCGATGTCGGCGGTTTTCGACGGACCCGATACCAGCAGGGCGTTGGTGGGCATGCCCTGGGCCCACTCGAATTCCTGTTGCACTTCATAGAAGTTGTCGCGGATCTCGCTGGCCTTGAGCAAGGCGAAATGCACCGGTGGGACGAGGCTCATCAGTCGCGGTTCTTCCCGCGTCGGCCACAAAATCAGGCTGCCGGTCGCGGCGATGGCACCCAGGGTGCCGGTCAGGCTGGCGGGGGTTTCGTTGAACAGTTCGGCTTTCCATTCTTCCACAGGCCGATCGTAGGACTTAAGAGCAGGCAGGTCCGGATTGTTCGCCCAGAACTGTGCGATTTTTTGCCCGTGAGGCGTCGTCGGGGCGATCAGCAGGCTCGGCAGTTGGCGGTCCCGCAGCAGTTGCGCCAGCAGCGTCGGCCAGTTGTCACCAGAGGTCAGGTGGATCTCGGTGTGTACCGCCTCCATCAGCTTGCGCAATTGCGGGATGCGTTCTTCGGGTGCGTAGCGGTAGGTCTGCGTCACCAATTCGACGTCATAGTTGTCGGCAACCGGAGTTGTGCCTGTGAGGCTTTTACGCAATTTGGCGAGGATATTTTCCTTGGCGCTCATCGGCGGTCTCCCTGCGGGTTCAGGTGGTCGCGGGCCAGGTCATGCAGCGAGCGGGCGGCGGGTTTCGGGGCGCTGTGGTTCTGGGTCCAAGGCCCGACGTTCTGCGGTGTCAGGGCGCGCAGGCGCGTGGCGAAGAACGCGAACAACCGGTACAGCCGTGGCGAGCTGTTGAGCCGGGCCCAGGCATTCCAGATGAACCGTTCCTTGGCCGAGTATTTGCTGCCCTGGCCGCGCATCACCGGGTTAGGGCTATCCGGTGCCTTGACGTTTTCCTCTCGCAGCCGCCGCAACAGGGCCGGGATCGGAATCTTCACCGGACACACTTCGCCACAGGCGCCGCACAACGAGGAGGCGCTTGGGTGATCCGGCACCTTCGCCAATCCGACCATGTGCGGCGTGATGATTTTTCCGATAGGCCCCGGGTAGACCTCACCGTAGGCATGCCCGCCAATTCGGGTGTAGACCGGGCAATGATTCATACAGGCGCCGCAGCGGATGCAATTCAGGGTCTGGCGCAGTTCGCTGTCGGCAAATGCCTGGCTGCGACCGTTATCCAGCAGGACCAGGTGGACTTCCTGAGGCCCGTCCAACTCATCGGCCTTGCGTGGCCCGGAGATCATGTTGACGTAGGTGGTGATCGGCTGACCCAGGGCCGAGCGTGTCAGCAGCGAAAGCAGCGGAACGACGTCCCGCAGGTTTTCCACGACTTTTTCGATGCCGGTCACGGCAATGTGCACCGGCGGCACCGTAGTGGACATCCGCCCGTTGCCTTCGTTTTCCACCAGCAGCAACGTGCCGGTTTCGGCGACGGCAAAATTGACGCCCGAAACGCCGATGTCGGCTTCGAAAAATTTCTGCCGCAAGACCTTGCGACCGATCTGAATGAGTTGGTCAACGTCCTTGGTGTACTCCACGCCAAGTTTGTCGTGGAACAAGGACGCGACCTGACCGGCATTCTTGTGGATCGCCGGCATAATGATGTGGGAAGGCTTCTCGTGATCGAGCTGGACGATGTATTCCCCCATATCGGATTCGAGACACTCAATGTCCCGAGCCTCGAGGAAATGGTTCATCTCCATCTCTTCGCTGACCATCGATTTGCCCTTGATCACTTGCCGCGCCTCGTGAGCGCGGATGATCGAAAGAACGATGCCGTTGGCTTCGTCCACCGTTTCCGCCCAGTGCACTTTCACACCGTTGCGGGTCAGGTTGCTTTCAAGTTGCTCGAGCAGGTCGGGCAGCTTGGATAACGCGCGGGCCCGGACAGCGTTGCCGAGCACTCGCAAATGTTCTCTTTCGTGGGCATCGCTGAAAGACGTTGCCCGTTTTGTCATCAGTGAATCCATCGCGCTGCGAAAGTTGTTTCGCAGTTGCGTGTCGTCCAGCGCCTTGTGGGCGCGGGCGCGAAAATCTTCCTGCACCTCAACGGTCGGAATCAGCGTCGGCGTGCTCATGCGGCACCTCCGGTTCGCTGCCAGAGGAAACTTGCCAAGTGTTGGCCGCGCAACGCTTCCTGCTGTTTTTCCAAGGCGCCGTTGATGTTCATCAAGCACCCGCAGTCGGCGCTGACGACCTGGTGCGCGCCGGATTCCTTCAGCGCTCGGGTCTTGTCGGCCACCATCGCGCCGGAAATATCCGGCATGCGAACGCTGAACGTCCCACCAAAACCACAGCATTCACTCTCATGGCTGTGGTCGACTCGCTCCACATTGCGCAGCTGGGCCAACAACGCACGGCCATGCAGGTGGGTGTTCATTTCCCGTCGTGCCGAGCAAGACGTATGCAGCGCGACCTTCACTGGCGTGCCACTGTCGTTCAATTGCACCTTGCAAACGAACAGCAGGAACTCCGCCAATTCATAGGTCCTGGCGGCCAGCGCCTGGACCTGCTTGAGCATTTGCGGCTCGCCCTTGAACAGGTCGGCATAATGCTCGCGCAGCATGCCGGCACATGAGCCCGAAGGCACGACCACCGGGTAATCCTCGGCGAATAACGCCAATTGCGCCCGCGCCACTGTCCGCGCCTGTTCGGTGTAACCCGACGTGTAGGCCGGTTGCCCACAACAGGTCTGGCCCTGTGGGTAGTCCACCCGGATTCCTTCGCGCTCGAGGAGATGAATCGCATCCATCCCGGCTTCGGGGTAGAACAGGTCGACCACGCATGTCCCGAAGAGGTAGACCCGAGCAGGTTTCTCGCTGGGGTATTGCCGGGGCTCGGGCAATGGCGGGGCGACACGGGTCGCGTTCGGCACGGCGTTATAAAAAAGCTCGCTCATCAGGCGTGTCTCCGGGTGGTCCCGGTTATCCGTCTGCTGAGGCTGCTGAATATAGAGGGGAAATCTTTCAGCAGCCTTGCAGACCCGGTTGTGAATAGCGGACGACGATTACGGTTCGGCGTCGGTTTTTTCAGTGCTTCGTGTAGTACTCAGTGAACCAGCATGCCGGTGAACCAGTAGGCCTGAGCCAGCGTGATCAGGCCAACGATCGTTGCAAAGAATAGGCTGTGTTTCAGGGTGAAACGGAACAGATCGGATTCTTTGCCAACCAGCCCGGTCGCTGCGCACGCCACGGCGATCGATTGTGGCGAAATCATCTTGCCGGTCACGCCGCCGCTGGTATTGGCCGCCACCAGCAAGGTGTCATTGACGCCGATCTGGTGCGCGGTGGTCGCTTGCAGCGAACCGAACAGCGCGTTGGACGAGGTATCGGAGCCGGTCAGGAACACGCCCAGCCAACCGAGGAACGGCGAGAAGAACGGGAACGCTGCGCCAGTGCCAGCCAATACCAGGGCCATGGTCGACGACATCCCCGAGAAATTGGTGACGAAGGCGAAGGCCAGCACCATGCCGATGGACAGGATCGGCCAGCGCAACTCAAAAAGCGTCTCTTTAAAAGTGGTAAGACCAGTTCTGAAATCGATTTTCAACACCAGCATCGAGATCAACGCGGAGAAGAAAATCGCTGTGCCGGTCGCCGAAATCGGATCGAGCTTGAACACCGCCGGGATGGCGGTCGGGTTGACCACGATTGGCGCGGACTTGATCACCAACTGGTCCAGGTGCGGGATCGCGAAGTTGAACACCCAACCGTACATCGAGCCGCCAGGGGCGAACATTGCCTTGAATGGCTTCAGCGTCCAGATCGTCACCAGCACGGTGAGGATCAGAAAAGGCGACCACGCCTTGATGATTTCTCCCAGGCTGTAGGGGGACGCCACGGTGCTGCGAGGCTGGCCGAAACCACCGGCGCTGGCGGTGATGGCTGCGCTGGACGTTGCGCCGGCGATCTGGGCGCCTGCGGTGCGCTTGGGCTGCCAGATTTTCAGGAACAACGTCAGCGAGACCAGGCTGGCCAGGGCCGAGGTGATGTCTGGCAGTTCCGGGCCGATGAAGTTCGAGGTGAGGTACTGAGTGATGGCGAAACTCAAGCCCGCCACCAGTGCCGCCGGCCAGGTTTCTCGCACGCCGCGCAGGCCATCCATCATGAATACCAGCCAGAACGGCACGAACAGCGACAGCAATGGCAGCTGTCGGCCGGTCATGGCGCCGATCTTGAACGCATCGATGCCGGTGACTTGGCCTGCCACGATTATCGGGATGCCCAGCGCGCCGAATGCCACCGGGGCGGTATTGGCGATCAGGCACAGGCCCGCGGCATAGAGGGGATTGAAGCCCAGGCCCACCAGCAATGCGGCGGTAATCGCGACGGGCGCGCCGAAGCCGGCGGCACCTTCCAGGAAGGCGCCAAAGCAGAAGCCGATCAGCAGCACCTGAAGGCGCTGGTCGTCGGTGATCGACAGCACCGAGCTGCGGATCACTTCGAACTGGCCGCTCTTGACGGTCAGCTTGTAGAGAAATACCGCGGCAACGATGATCCAGGCGATAGGCCACAACCCATACGCAAAACCATAACCCGCCGCCGCGAACGCCATGTCCGCCGGCATCTGGAATGCAAAAATCGCGACCGCGATCGCCAGCGCCAGGGTGATGCTGCCGGCCACGTGCCCCTTGAGGCGAAACACCGCCAGGGCAAGGAAGAAAAATACGATTGGAATGACGGCCGCGAGTGCGGACAGGCCTAGGCTGCCGAGCGGACTGTAAAGCTGTTGCCAGGTTTGCATATTGGGTGAGCCCCTAATTGTTTTTGGTCAGGCACTGGTCAGCGGCTTTGGATAATTGGTAATACCAATTTACAAGCGCTGTCGGCTAGGGTAAAAGCCTTGGTTGTCATGTGTCAATTTGTCGCCCGGAAACTTTCGTCGCATAACACCCAGCCGATGGCATCCGCCCCGTCGGCATCCGTGGTTTTTGATAGGTGTGGAAGGGGCTCGGATGGGCCAGAATAGAGAGCCCGGCGAGCTGTCGGGTCCGTGGAGAGTCGAGTTATGGGGTTTGATCAGATTCGTCAGCGCCGTTTGTCTGACGATATTGTCGAGCGGCTTGAAGGCATGATCCTTGAGGGCACGTTGAAATCCGGCGAGCGGTTGCCGGCCGAGCGGACCCTGGCCGAGCAGTTCGGCGTGTCACGTCCTTCGTTGCGTGAAGCGATCCAGAAACTGACGGCCAAGGGCTTGCTGATCAGTCGCCAGGGCGGCGGCAACTATGTTGTGGAGTCGCTGGGCTCGACGTTCAGTGATCCGCTGCTGCACCTCTTGGAAAGCAACCCCGAAGCGCAGCGCGACCTCCTTGAGTTCCGGCATACCCTGGAAGCGTCCTGCGCTTATTACGCAGCACTTCGGGCCACGGAGGTCGATCGGGAGCGGCTGACGACAGCCTTTGAAGCGTTGCAGGATTGTTATTCGCGCCACGAGGACGTGAGCCGGGCAGAGGAGGGCGCGGCAGATGCGCGTTTTCACCTGGCGATCGCCGAGGCCAGCCATAACGCTGTCTTACTGCATACGATCCGAGGATTGTTCGACCTGCTCAAGCGCAATGTGGTGACCAATATCGGCGGCATGTACAAGCAGCGCAGCGAGACGCGCGACATGCTGATCAGCCAGCATCGGGAGCTTTATCAAGCCATCATGGACGGGCACGCCGAGTTGGCGCGGGAAGTGTCCAGCCGACACATCTTGTACGTGCAGGAAGTCTTGGAAGAGGTGCGTCAGGAAGTGCAGCGGGTGGCGCGAGCGGAGCGGCGCAAGGGCATCTGATCGTACTTGCGGACCCTGTGGGAGCGAGCTTGCTCGCGATGGCGACCTGTCTGGCACATCAATTTTGGATGGGGCGACGTCATCGCGAGCAAGCTCGCTCCCACAGGGTGATTCCCGCTAGTCTTCCTTGCCCTTGTTGCGCACCGCACGTTGCAATTCGCGACCGGCATCGCGCTCGCGTTCGGTATCACGCTTGTCGTATTCCTTCTTGCCCTTGCCCAGCGCGATCTCGCACTTGATCAAGTGCTTGCTCCAGTACAGCGATGTACAGACGCAGGCATAACCCTTCTGCTGCACGGAAGCGAAGAGCTTCTCCAGCTCGCGCTTGTTGAGCAGCAGCTTGCGCGAGCGCACAGGGTCGGCGATGACGTGGGTGCTGGCGGTGGTCAGCGGCGTGATATGACTGCCCAGCAGCCATGCTTCGCCGTCCTTGAGCAAGACATAACTGTCGACCAGTTGCGCCTTGCCGGCACGCAAGCTCTTTACTTCCCAACCGGCCAGGACCATGCCAGCCTCGAAACGTTGTTCGATGAAGTAATCGTGTCGCGCCTTTTTGTTTTGCGCGATGGTCCCTGTGGGGTGTTTCTTCTGTTTAGCCATAGGGGCGGCATTATAGGCAGTTGCGTGCGTGTCGGCTACGGTGAACCTGTGTGCTTGAGCAGGTTGCATGAATCCCGGACAATGCGGCCTCTTTTTTGAACGCTTGGGCGTGATCACGATGTCGACAGACAAGGTTTCTGTCCACGGCAGTTGGGCTAGCCGCTGGGTCTTCATATTCGCCGCGACCGGTTCGGCCGTCGGGCTGGGTAGTATCTGGAAGTTTCCGTACATGGTCGGTGTCTATGGCGGCGGCGCCTTCGTGCTGATGTTCCTGGCGTGCATCGCGCTGATCGGTGCGCCGGTGATGTTGGCTGAGACGCTTATCGGTCGTCGCGCCCGGCAAAGTCCGGCCAATGCCCTGAAAGTGCTGGCGGTGGAGGCGGGGCATTCGTCGAAGTGGTCCTGGGGCGCATTCGCCGGGATGATCACGGCGCTGCTGATCCTGTCGTTCTATAGCGTGGTCGGTGGCTGGTCGCTGGACTACATCATCGACATGGGGCGCGGCGACTTCCAGAACGCAACGCCCGATCAGGTTGGCGCCTACTTTGGGAGCGTGATCGCCGATCCCTGGAGGCTGACGCTCTGGCACACGCTGTTCATGGTGCTTTCCGCCGTCGTGATTGCCCGTGGTGTCGTCGCGGGCCTTGAGCGCAGCCTGCGAATCATGATGCCGCTGCTGTTCGTGATGATCCTGGTGCTGCTGGGCTACAGCATGACCACGGGGCACTTCATGGAGGGCGTGCATTTCATGTTCGATTTCCAGCCAGAAAAAGTCATGGATGGACTGTTGCCGGCCATGGGGCACGCTTTTTTCTCTCTGAGCGTGGGGGTCGGTTCGATCATGATCTACGGCGCCTACATGCCCAAGAGCGCCTCTCTCACCAAGACAGTTGTCGGCGTTGCGCTGCTGGACACCTTCGTGTCGTTGTTGGCTGGGGTGGCATTGTTTCCCATTGTGTTCGCTGCTGGCCTGAACCCTAGCGAGGGGCCGGGGCTGATGTTCGTCAGCCTGCCATTTGCCTTCGGCAGCATGGCGTTCGGCCAAGTGATGGGCGTGGTGTTTTTTGTCCTGGTGGCAATCGCCGCCTGGAGTTCGGCCATTTCCTTGCTCGAGCCGATGGTGGCTTATCTGGTTGAGCGGACTCGCCTCAGTCGTGCCTGGGTGACTTTCTGGCTGGCTTTCACTTGCTGGTTCGTGGGGCTGGGTACGGTTTTTTCCTTCAATATATGGAAGCAGGCAAAGTTTTTCGTGAACGAAGGCGACCTGTTCCACCTCTATCAGTGGGGAGCAACCGGAGGGCTGGATTTCTTCGGTGTGATTGATTTCTTCACGTCGCGGATCATGTTGCCCTTGGGCGGTTTGTGTTTCGTGGTGTTTGCAGGGTGGATCATGGGGCGTGAAGCCGTGCGCGATGAGCTGTCGCTACGCAGTCCTGTATTGTTCGCCTTGAGTCTGTTCTTGATGCGCTATGTGGCGCCCATTGGCATTCTTGTAGTGTTTGCCACCCAGCTGTGGAAGTGACGCTTACATGACGACACATATTCAACGCTCGGCCCTCCTGCCCTATCCGGCCCAGGCGCTGTACGACTTGGTCAACGACGTGGCGAGTTACCCGCAATTCCTGCCCTGGTGCTCGTCCGCCGAGGTGCTCGAAAGCTCCGAAACCCATATGCGCGCGAGCCTCAATGTCGCCAAGGGCGGGTTGAGCCAGCACTTCGTCACTCGTAACACCTTGGTGCCGGGCCAGTCCATCGAGATGAACCTTGAGGAAGGGCCTTTCAATCAGCTCCATGGCGTCTGGGTGTTCAAGGCGCTGGGTGAGAAAGCCTGCAAGATCAGCCTGGACCTGTCGTTCGATTACGCCGGGCCGCTGGTGCGGGCGACGTTAGGCCCGTTGTTCAATCAGGCGGCCAACACCCTGGTCGACGCTTTTTGCCAGCGTGCCAAGCAGAATGCCGAGCTCAAGCGTTGATTGAGATAGAAGTGGTGTATGCCGGTGTCGATCGTCAGGTATTGCGACGATTCGCCGTCAAGGAAGGGACGTCCGTTCGTGCTGCCCTGATGGCGTCGGGTATCGCTGCGGATTTTCCGGAGCTAGATCTGACGACGAGTCCGATCGGGATTTTTGGTCGGGTGGTTGCTGATCCGGACCGGCAGCTGGTGCAGCCAGCCGACCGGCTTGAGATTTACCGGCCATTGTTGGCTGATCCCAAGGAAATTCGTCGCCTGCGGGCGGCCAAGGCAGCCCAGGCTCGTCGAACTGAGTAAAAAACTGGCTTGTATTGCAGGCAATAAAAAACCCGGCATGCCGGGTTTTTTATTGTCGCGATTTATTGCGGCGAGGTGTCCAGAGGTTCTGGCGTCGGGACAGGTACGGTCTCGACGTTGTCCACGTCCTTCTGGATCTGATCCAGCAGCGAACCTGGCTTGGCCGGTTTTTCCGGTTTCGGCTGTTCGGTGTTCTGGGTCGGGTCGGTGACCGTGGTGCCGCTATCCTTGCCCATGATGGCCTCGTCGCGGCTCACGCCGGGCATGAAATCTCCCGACAAGCTGACGAGTTGATCATTGGCATTGAAAATAACGCTGATGCGTTCCTGCTGCCGCTCGCCGCCGCCTGGCTGCAAGCTGTACAGGTAATCCCAGCGATCGGCATGAAACGTGTCGGTCAACAGAGGGTTGCCCATGATAAACCGTACTTGCCGGCGGGTCATTCCCGGGCGTAACTGGTCTATCATGTCCTGTGTGACGACATTGCCCTGCTGGATGTCGATTTTGTAAACCCCGGGGAATGAACAACCGGCGAGTGCGAGCAGTCCCACGAAGGTGAAACTGGTTAGCAAGAGCTTGGTGTTTTGCATCGGTGGGCGACTTCCACTATCTTGGCTGGGACAACGTAAACACCGATCATACCCGCATTAAGAGAAGCTGCGAAGCAGCATCGCGAGAAAGCTGACCATGGTTGAAAATAGCGAACTACGCAAAGCCGGCCTCAAAGTGACCCTGCCAAGGGTCAAGATTCTGCAAATGCTCGACTCTGCCGAGCAGCGCCACATGAGTGCCGAAGACGTCTATAAGGCGCTCATGGAAGCTGGCGAGGATGTCGGTCTGGCCACGGTCTACCGTGTCCTGACTCAATTCGAAGCTGCCGGGCTGGTCGCTCGTCATAACTTCGATGGCGGTCATGCTGTCTTTGAATTGGCTGACGGGGAGCACCATGACCATATGGTGGATGTTGAGACCCGTGAAGTCATCGAATTCATCAGTCCTGAAATCGAGCAACTGCAAAAGGCTATTGCTGAGGAGTATGGCTTCGAGCTGATCGATCACCATCTCGTCCTGCATGTGCGCAAGCGCAAATAAGCTTGTGACGTGGGCTCAGGCCCTCAGAACAAAAGAAGGCGACCCTCGGGTCGCCTTCTTTCTTTCAACGGCCTTTGTCAGGTTTTTGCCGCAACCACCATTTTTTTAGCGTGGGCCAAGGATTCCTTGGTCAGGTCTATTCCTCCGAGCATCCGAGCGACTTCTTCCACGCGTTCATTTTTGTTGAGTTTGGACACTGCTGTACGAGTGGCGTCTTCGTCTCGCACCTTGTGGACAAATAGATGTTGGTGTCCCTGGGCGGCAACCTGGGGCAGGTGAGTGACCGTCAGGACCTGTCCACGCTCGCCCAATCTGCGCAGCAACTGGCCGACAATTTCCGCCGTAGGGCCGCCAATGCCGACATCCACCTCGTCGAACACCAGCGTTGGCACCCGCGATGTCTGCGCTGTGATCACCTGGATGGCCAGACTGATACGCGACAGCTCGCCGCCGGAAGCCACTTTTGCCAATGCCTTAAGGGGTTGCCCGGGGTTGGCGCTGACCAGCAGTTCCACTTGCTCCAGCCCGTTAGGCTGAAGATCATCACCGCCGTTAGGGTGCAGTTCGATGGTGAATCGGCCCCCTGGCATGCCCAGGCGCTGGATCTCCTGTTCTACCGCGCTCGCCAAGCCCGTCGCGGCTTGTCGGCGCAATTCGCTGAGCTCCTTGGCCTTTTCCTGATAATGGCGCGCAAAGGAGGCCAGTTCATCCCCGAGCCGCTCGATGGATTCATCATTGGCGTTCAGGCTTTCCAGTTCCTCCAGCAGCCGTTGCTGCAGTTCGACGACATCGGTTGGCTGGACGCGATGCTTGCGGGCCAGCGTATAGATAGTGTCCAGGCGCTCTTCCAGAAACTGGAGGCGTGCCGGGTCGGCATCGAAATGATCAAGGAAACGGTTCAACTCCCCGACGGCTTCTTCGACCTGGATCTGGGCGCTGGTCAGCAGGTTGCTCGCTTCGCCCAGGGCTCCCACGGCATTGCTGACGCTGGAAAGTCGGTTGATGCTTGCGGTCAGCGCACTGAGCACATTGCCGGAATCACTTTCGCTGCATTGCTCGACCACTTGCCGACAGACACCGAGGAGTGCCTCGGCATTGGTCAGGTTCTTGTGCTCCTGCTCAAGTTCCTCCAGCTCGTTTTCGCCCAGGGCCAGGTTTTCCAGCTCTTCAAGCTGGTAGCTCAACAGTTGGTGGCGGGCCCGTTGTTCATCGCCTGAGTTGGAAAGTCGATCCAGTTCCTGCCGGGTCTGTCGCCAGCGTTGGGCGGCCAATTGAACCTGGCGGGCCAGGTCGGTGGCACCCGCGTACTCGTCGAGCAAGCGACGATGTGTGTCGGTCTTGAGCAGCGATTGGTGTTCATGCTGGCTGTGAATATCGATCAGCAGTTCGCCGAGTGCCTTGAGGTCGCCGAGGGGGCAAGGGGTGCCGTTGATATAGCCTCGGGAGCGGCCCTCGGCGGTGATGACCCGGCGCAGGATGCACAGCCCATCGGTGTCCAGGTCGCGCTCGGCCAGCCAGGCGCTGGCTTCGGAGATGTCGACGAGGTCGAATGTCGCCAGGATGTCGGCCTTTTCCGCACCGGGACGTACCACGCCGCTATCAGCGCGGTCGCCAAGTGTCAGTCCCAGGGCGTCGAGCATGATCGATTTGCCGGCACCGGTTTCACCGGTAATCACGCTCATGCCTCGATCGAGTTCGAGGTCGAGATGTTCGACGATGGCGTAGTTGTGTACGGACAGGTGCACCAGCATAAGGCCGCTCCCAGGCATTAGGTCTGGTTATTTATACAGTGTTTTGTTTCGCGCTGACAATGCCTGTGCTTAGCTCGATTTGCTTGGACCAGCAGATTCCTTAGTGCTGCGAGGAATGATTATGCTGCTGCCTTTTGTAGGGTTAATTCGTCAGATGGCCCTTGAAGCTGGAAAACCCGGCCCCATATACCGGGGCAGAAGCGCGAGTCGAGCTCGCGGACGAAATTGAAAGGAGAAATCTATGGCTGACGAACAGACGCAGGACACCCAAAATCTAGACGCCAATCAGGCTCCCCAAGATTCGGGTGAAGACCTGGCGGCACGTGTACAAGTGCTCGAAGAGCAACTGGCCGGTGCGCAGGATCAGGCGTTGCGTGTAGCAGCCGATCTGCAGAACGTCCGCCGTCGTGCCGAGCAGGATGTGGAAAAGGCTCATAAATTCGCCTTGGAACGTTTTGCTGGCGACCTGCTGCCGATCATCGACAGCCTGGAGCGGGGTCTGGAGCTGTCCAACCCGGACGACGAGAACATCCGTCCAATGCGTGAAGGCATCGAGCTGACCCTGAAGATGTTCCAGGACACGCTCAAGCGTTACCAGCTTGAAGCGATCGATCCTCACGGTGAACCCTTCAACGCCGAGCACCATCAGGCCATGGCGATGCAGGAAAGTGCAGACGTCGAGCCAAACAGCGTGCTGAAAGTGTTCCAGAAGGGCTATCTGCTCAACGGTCGCCTGCTGCGCCCGGCCATGGTTGTGGTCAGCAAGGCGCCAGCGCCGGTTTCGCCTTCTATTGATGAGCAGGCTTGAAATCGGGCGAAACGGCCCCATTAAGAAGTCAAGCGTTTAAGTGCTACCGCAGTTAACCACCAATGCTGCGGCAACAAAATCCAAGTTCCGGGAGAGTCAAGATGGGCAAAATTATCGGTATCGACCTGGGGACCACCAACTCGTGCGTCTCCGTGCTGGAAAACGGCAAGGCCAAGGTTATTGAAAACGCTGAAGGCGCGCGCACCACGCCGTCGATCATCGCGTACGCCAACGATGGCGAAATCCTGGTGGGTCAGTCCGCCAAGCGCCAGGCTGTGACCAATCCGCATAACACCCTGTACGCGGTGAAGCGTCTGATCGGTCGCAAGTTCGACGAAGAAGTCGTTCAGAAAGACATCAAGATGGTGCCTTACAAGATCGCCAAGGCTGGCAACGGCGACGCCTGGGTTGAAGTGAACGGCCAGAAAATGGCGCCGCCACAGATCTCGGCTGAAATCCTGAAGAAGATGAAGAAAACCGCCGAAGATTACCTCGGCGAAGCAGTGACTGAGGCTGTTATCACTGTCCCTGCTTACTTCAACGACAGCCAGCGTCAGGCGACCAAAGACGCCGGCCGCATCGCGGGCCTGGACGTAAAACGCATCATCAACGAACCCACCGCGGCCGCTCTGGCCTACGGCATGGACAAGGCCAAGGGCGATCACACCGTGATCGTTTACGACCTGGGTGGCGGTACCTTCGACGTTTCCGTGATCGAGATCGCTGAAGTCGACGGCGAGCACCAGTTCGAAGTGCTGGCGACCAACGGCGACACGTTCCTCGGTGGTGAAGACTTCGACATCCGCCTGATCGACTACCTCGTCGATGAGTTCAAGAAAGAAAGCGGCATGAACCTCAAGGGTGACCCGCTGGCCATGCAGCGCCTCAAAGAAGCCGCTGAAAAAGCCAAGATCGAACTGTCCTCGAGCCAGTCGACCGACGTGAACCTGCCGTACATCACCGCAGACGCCACCGGTCCGAAGCACCTGAACGTGAAGATTTCCCGCGCCAAGCTCGAAGCGCTGGTTGAAGACCTGGTTCAGCGCACCATCGAGCCTTGCCGCATTGCGATGAAAGACGCCGGTATCGACGTGGGTTCGATCAACGACGTGATCCTGGTCGGCGGCCAGACCCGTATGCCGCTGGTGCAGAAGCTGGTAACCGATTTCTTCGGTAAAGAAGCTCGTAAGGATGTGAACCCTGACGAAGCCGTTGCCATGGGTGCCGCCATCCAGGGCGCCGTTCTGGCTGGTGACGTGAAAGACGTTCTGCTGCTCGACGTCAGCCCGCTGACCCTGGGTATCGAAACCATGGGCGGCGTGATGACTGCGCTGATCGAGAAAAACACCACGATTCCTACCAAGAAATCCCAGGTGTTCTCGACTGCCGATGACAACCAGAGCGCCGTGACCATCCACGTGCTGCAAGGCGAGCGCAAGCAAGCCGCCCAGAACAAGTCGTTGGGCAAGTTCGACCTGGCCGAGATTCCACCGGCTCCACGTGGCGTGCCACAGATCGAAGTGACCTTCGACATCGACGCCAACGGCATCCTGCACGTCGGCGCGAAAGACAAGGCCACCGGCAAGACCCAGTCGATCGTGATCAAGGCCAACTCCGGCCTGTCCGAAGAAGAAATTCAGCAGATGGTTCGCGATGCTGAAGTCAACGCCGAGGAAGACCGCAAGTTCGAAGAGCTGGCAAGCGCGCGTAACCAGGGCGATGCCTTGGTGCACTCGACTCGCAAGATGATCGCCGACGCCGGTGACAAAGTGACCGCCGAAGAAAAAACGGCGATCGAAGCGGCTGTAGTTGCTCTTGAAGCTGCCGTCAAAGGCGACGACAAGGCGGCCATCGAAGCGAAGATCGAAGAGTTGTCGAAAGTCTCCGCGCCAGTGGCTCAGAAGATGTATGCCGAGCAGGCCCAGCCCGCTGAAGGCGCAGCGCCGCAAGGCGAGTCGGCCGAGAAAACCGACGATGTCGTCGACGCTGAGTTCGAAGAAGTGAAAGACAACAAGTAATCGCTTGTTGGTCGGCCGGTTGACTGCTTTTGTGCGGTGGCTGGTAGGATGTCGCCGCGCGGGAGCTTGCTCCCGCGTTGGCGTGTCTGGAGGCAGCGAATTTTTGCAGCATGCGACAAAGCTCGGGTGCTGACGGTGGGTTCGGGAATGCTCCTGCTTTCCGGGCGATATGCACCGAGACCAGGATCGTTGAATCGACGTGAGTTGGGTTCGGGCCTGTATGGAGGCCCAACGAGTTTGGCGAGGTTCAGGAGAGGTTTGCCGAACGTCCTATAAGAGTGCAAAGACTAATGGCAAAACGTGATTTTTACGAAGTATTGGGTGTTGAGCGGGGGGCCAGCGAAGCAGAGCTGAAGAAGGCCTATCGTCGCCTGGCGATGAAACACCACCCGGACCGTAATCCCGGCGACAAGGCTTCGGAAGAGATGTTCAAGGAGGCCAACGAGGCCTATGAAGTCCTGTCCGATTCCAGCAAGCGCGCGGCTTACGACCAGTACGGCCATGCCGGCGTCGACCCTAGCATGGGTGGCGGCGGTGCCGGTTTCGGCGGACAGAACTTCTCCGATATTTTCGGCGATGTGTTCAGTGATTTCTTCGGTGGCGGCCGTGGCGGTGCCCGTGGTGGCGCTCAGCGAGGCAGTGACCTGCGCTACACGCTGGAGCTGAGCCTCGAGGAGGCGGTGCGGGGGACCACGGTCAATATCCGTGTTCCGACGCTGGTCAATTGCAAACCATGCGACGGCTCGGGTGCCAAGAAGGGTTCCTCGCCAGTCACTTGCCCTACCTGTGGCGGTATCGGCCAGGTTCGCATGCAGCAAGGCTTCTTCTCGGTCCAGCAGACCTGTCCGCGCTGCCATGGCCAAGGCAAGATCATTTCCGATCCGTGCGATGCCTGCCATGGCGAAGGGCGTGTCGAAGAGTACAAGACGCTGTCGGTGAAAGTGCCGGCCGGTGTCGACACGGGCGACCGTATCCGCCTGTCCGGCGAAGGCGAGGCAGGTGCCCAGGGTGGTCCGACTGGCGACTTGTATGTGGTCATCAACGTGCGCGAACACGCGATCTTCCAGCGTGACGGCAAGCACTTGTTCTGCGAAGTGCCTATCAGCTTCGTCGATGCGGCGCTGGGTGGCGAGCTGGAAATCCCGACCCTCGATGGTCGCGTCAAGCTGAAGATCCCTGAGGGGACGCAAACAGGCAAGCAATTCCGGATTCGCGGCAAGGGCGTGGCGCCGGTGCGTGGCGGTGGTGCGGGTGACCTGATGTGCCGCGTTGCGGTAGAGACACCGGTCAACCTGAGCCGGCGTCAGCGAGAACTGTTGGAAGAGTTCCGCAGCTCGTTGGCGGATGACAATAGCCACTCCCCTAAAACCACTGGCTGGTTCGAAGGCGTGAAGCGCTTCTTCGGCGACCTGTAAGGAGTGGGCATGCGACGTATTGCTGTGATGGGCGCCGCGGGGCGCATGGGCAAGGCGCTGGTCGAAGCGGTGCAGCAACGCTCGCCGCTTTCGGGCCTGACCGCTGCCATCGTGAGGCCCGACAGTACGCTGGTAGGCGCCGATGCTGGCGAGTTGGCCTCGCTTGGGCGTATCGGCGTGCCAATGTCCGGTGGGCTGGAAAAGGTGCTCGACGAGTTTGACGTCCTGATCGATTTCACCCTTCCGGAAGTGATGCTCAAGAACCTTGCCATCTGCCGCAAGGCTGGCAAGGCCATGGTGATCGGCACGACCGGCCTGGATGCCGCGCAAAAGCAATTGCTGGCCGACGCAGGCAAGGACATCCCGATTGTATTTGCGGCGAACTTCAGCGTCGGCGTGAACCTGTCGCTGAAGTTGCTGGACTTGACTGCTCGAGTGTTGGGCGACGATGCGGATATCGAAATCATCGAGGCACATCACCGGCACAAGATCGATGCGCCTTCGGGCACCGCGTTGCGCATGGGTGAAGTGATTGCCGATGCGCTGGGTCGCGATTTGCAGGAAGTGGCCGTGTACGGGCGCCAGGGGCATACCGGTGCTCGGGACAGAGACACCATCGGTTTCGCGACCGTGCGTGGCGGCGATGTGGTGGGTGATCACACCGTGCTGTTCGCGACTGAGGGCGAGCGTTTGGAAATTACCCACAAGGCATCGAGCCGGATGACCTTCGCCAAGGGCGCTGTGCGTGCCGCGCTTTGGTTGGATGGTCGTGAGCCTGGTTTGTACGACATGCAGGATGTTCTCGACCTGCGTTGATGTCTCTGAAGACGGGGTTCAGGTTATACTGAGCCCCGTTTTACGCCGCTTCGCGACGACCTGTCGCATTCCCCTGCCTTTCAGGCTCATTAGCGGTGGACCAAAAAAGCCTTTTTCTGTAAGCTACAGCTTTAGTGTGTCCACTAAAAGCGCGCAGAATAATTCAGTGAACAAGCGGGGTGACGTGTCCATACGTCACTCCGCTTTTTTACAACCTGCGATCGCCCTTTCAGGCTTTATTTACGGGAGGTCTTCTTGACTAAGCCAGCCATACTCGCCCTTGCTGATGGCAGCATTTTTCGCGGCGAAGCCATTGGAGCCGACGGTCAGACCGTTGGTGAGGTGGTGTTCAACACCGCAATGACCGGCTATCAGGAAATTCTTACCGATCCTTCCTACGCCCAACAAATCGTTACCTTGACCTATCCGCACATCGGCAACACTGGCACCACGCCGGAAGACGCTGAGTCCGATCGTGTCTGGTCCGCTGGCCTGGTCATCCGCGACTTGCCGCTGGTAGCGAGCAACTGGCGTAACACGATGTCCCTCTCCGACTACCTGAAAGCCAACAATGTCGTGGCGATTGCCGGTATCGATACCCGCCGCCTGACCCGCATCCTTCGGGAAAAAGGCGCGCAGAACGGCTGCATCATGGCCGGCGACAACATTTCCGAAGAGGCGGCCATCGCCGCCGCCCAGGGGTTTCCAGGCCTCAAGGGCATGGACCTGGCGAAGGTCGTCAGCACCCAGAAGCAATATGAGTGGCGCTCCTCGGTCTGGGATCTGAAAACCGACAGCCACGCGACGATCGAAGCCTCCGAGCTGCCGTACCACGTGGTCGCGTACGACTACGGCGTCAAGTTGAATATCCTGCGCATGCTGGTCGCACGTGGCTGCCGCGTGACGGTAGTGCCAGCACAAACCCCGGCGGCTGACGTCCTGGCGCTCAAGCCTGATGGCGTGTTCCTGTCCAACGGTCCGGGTGACCCGGAGCCTTGCGACTACGCCATCCAGGCGATCAAGGATGTGCTGGAAACCGAGATTCCGGTATTCGGTATCTGCCTCGGTCACCAATTGCTTGCCCTGGCCTCGGGTGCCAAGACCGTCAAAATGGGTCATGGCCATCATGGTGCAAACCACCCGGTCCAGGACCTGGACACCGGCGTCGTCATGATCACCAGCCAGAACCACGGTTTTGCCGTCGACGAAGCGACCCTGCCGGCCAACGTGCGCGCGATTCACAAGTCGCTGTTCGATGGCACGCTGCAAGGTATCGAGCGTACCGACAAGAGCGCGTTCAGCTTCCAGGGCCACCCAGAAGCGAGCCCGGGCCCGAACGACGTGGCGCCGCTGTTCGATCGCTTCATCAACGAGATGGCCAAGCGACGCTGACCGCGTGAAGCCCGAGGGCGGCCCCGAAAACGGCGGCCCCCTCGGGCGCTTCAAAGATTGTTCGACGGCCTAGCCGACTGACCTGCGGATTTGAGTGACAAACCCATGCCAAAACGTACAGACATAAAAAGCATCCTGATTCTCGGCGCTGGCCCGATCGTGATCGGCCAGGCCTGCGAATTCGACTACTCCGGCGCCCAGGCCTGCAAAGCCCTGCGCGAAGAGGGCTATCGCGTCATCCTGGTGAACTCCAACCCGGCCACCATCATGACCGACCCGGCCATGGCCGACGCCACCTACATCGAACCGATCAAGTGGCAAACCGTTGCCAAGATCATCGAGAAGGAGCGCCCGGACGCTCTGCTGCCTACCATGGGCGGCCAGACCGCGCTGAACTGCGCCCTTGAGCTGGAGCGCGAAGGCGTCCTGGAGAAATTCGGTGTGGAAATGATCGGCGCCAACGCCGACACCATCGACAAGGCCGAGGACCGTTCGCGTTTCGACAAGGCGATGAAATCCATCGGCCTGGACTGTCCGCGCTCGGGTATCGCCCACAGCATGGAAGAAGCCAACGCGGTCCTGGAGCGCCTTGGTTTCCCGTGCATCATCCGTCCGTCCTTCACCATGGGCGGCACCGGTGGTGGCATCGCCTACAACCGCGAAGAATTCGAAGAAATCTGCGCCCGTGGTCTCGATTTGTCGCCGACCAAGGAATTGCTGATCGACGAATCCCTGATCGGTTGGAAAGAATATGAAATGGAAGTTGTCCGTGACAAAAAGGACAACTGCATCATCGTCTGCTCCATCGAGAACTTCGACCCGATGGGTGTGCACACCGGTGACTCGATCACCGTTGCGCCGGCCCAGACCCTGACGGACAAGGAATACCAGATCCTGCGTAACGCCTCCCTGGCGGTATTGCGCGAGATCGGCGTGGAAACCGGCGGCTCCAACGTCCAGTTCGGCATCTGCCCGAACACCGGTCGCATGGTGGTCATCGAGATGAACCCGCGGGTGTCCCGTTCCTCGGCACTGGCCTCCAAGGCCACCGGTTTCCCGATCGCCAAGGTCGCCGCCAAGCTAGCCGTGGGCTACACCCTGGACGAGCTGTCGAACGACATCACCGGCGGCAAGACACCGGCGTCCTTCGAGCCGTCCATCGACTACGTCGTGACCAAGCTGCCACGCTTCGCCTTCGAGAAGTTCGCCAAGGCCGACGCTCGCCTGACCACCCAGATGAAGTCGGTCGGTGAAGTCATGGCCATCGGCCGGACCTTCCAGGATTCCCTGCAGAAAGCCCTTCGCGGCCTGGAAGTGGGTGTTTGCGGCCTCGATCCGAAGCTGGACCTGAGCAACCCGGAAAGCATGAGCGAGCTCAAGCGCGAGCTGACCGTGCCGGGCGCCGAGCGTATCTGGTACGTGGCCGATGCCTTCCGCGCCGGCATGACCGTCGAACAGATTTTCGGCATGAACATGATCGATCCTTGGTTCCTGGTGCAGATCGAAGATCTGATCAAGGAAGAAGAGAAGGTCAAGACCCTGGGCATGTCCAGCATTGACCGCGACACGATGCTGCGCCTCAAACGCAAAGGCTTCTCCGACCAGCGCCTCGCCAAGTTGCTGGGCGTGACCGACAAGAGCCTGCGCGCCCATCGTCACAAGCTGGAGGTTTTCCCGGTCTACAAGCGCGTCGACACCTGCGCCGCTGAGTTCGCCACCGATACCGCCTACCTGTACTCCACGTACGAAGAAGAGTGCGAAGCCGCGCCGTCGAGCCGTGACAAGATCATGATCCTGGGTGGCGGCCCCAACCGGATCGGCCAGGGCATCGAATTCGACTACTGCTGTGTACACGCGGCACTGGCCCTGCGCGACGACGGTTACGAGACCATCATGGTCAACTGCAACCCGGAAACCGTATCCACTGATTACGACACGTCCGATCGTCTGTACTTCGAGCCTGTCACCCTGGAAGACGTGCTGGAAATCGTCCGCGTCGAGAAGCCAAAAGGCGTGATCGTCCAGTACGGCGGCCAGACCCCGCTGAAACTGGCTCGTGCCCTTGAGGCCGCTGGCGTGCCGATCATCGGTACCAGCCCGGATGCCATCGACCGCGCGGAAGACCGCGAGCGCTTCCAGCAGATGGTCGAGCGCCTGAACCTGCGCCAGCCGCCAAACGCCACCGTGCGCAGCGAAGACGAAGCCATTCGCGCCGCCGCGAAGATCGGCTACCCGTTGGTTGTTCGTCCGTCCTATGTATTGGGCGGTCGCGCGATGGAAATCGTCTACCAGGAAGACGAACTCAAGCGTTACCTGCGCGAAGCGGTCCAGGTGTCCAACGACAGCCCGGTATTGCTTGACCACTTCCTCAACTGCGCCATCGAGATGGACGTGGATGCGGTCAGCGACGGCAAGGATGTGGTGATCGGCGCGATCATGCAGCACATCGAACAGGCCGGTGTTCACTCCGGTGACTCCGCTTGCTCGTTGCCACCTTACTCGCTGCCGGCGCACATCCAGGACGAGATGCGCGAACAGGTCAAGAAAATGGCCTTGGAGCTGGGCGTCATCGGCCTGATGAACGTGCAACTGGCCCTGCAGGGCGAAGACATCTATGTCATCGAAGTCAACCCGCGCGCTTCCCGGACCGTGCCGTTCGTTTCCAAGTGCATCGGTGTTTCCCTGGCAATGATCGCTGCACGGGTCATGGCTGGCAAAACCCTGCAAGAGCTGGGCTTTACCAAGGAAATCATCCCGAACTTCTACAGTGTGAAAGAAGCGGTGTTCCCGTTCGCCAAGTTCCCGGGTGTTGACCCGATCCTCGGCCCGGAAATGAAATCCACCGGTGAAGTCATGGGCGTGGGCGATACTTTCGGTGAGGCTTTCGCCAAGGCCCAGATGGGCGCCAGCGAAGTGTTGCCGACGGGTGGCACGGCGTTCATCAGTGTGCGTGATGACGACAAGCCACTGGTTGCAGGCGTGGCCCGTGATCTGATCAACTTGGGCTTCGAAGTGGTCGCCACTGCCGGTACTGCCAAGCTGATCGAAGCAGCAGGCCTGAAAGTGCGCCGCGTGAACAAGGTGACCGAGGGCCGTCCGCACGTGGTCGACATGATCAAAAATGACGAAGTCACGCTGATCATCAACACCACCGAAGGTCGCCAGTCGATCGCTGATTCCTATTCCATCCGTCGCAATGCGCTGCAGCATAAGATCTACTGCACCACGACCATTGCTGCCGGCGAAGCGATCTGCGAAGCGCTCAAGTTCGGCCCTGAGAAGACCGTACGTCGCTTGCAGGATCTACATGCAGGATTGAAGGCATGAGCATAACCAAGTACCCCATGACCGTTCAGGGCGCTCGCGCCCTGGAAGAAGAGCACGCTCACCTGACCAAGGTCGAGCGTCCTCGCTTGAGCCAGGCCATCGGTGAGGCCCGTGAACTGGGCGACCTGAAGGAAAACGCCGAATACCACGCTGCCCGTGAAGAGCAGGGCATGGTCGAGGCGCGTATCCGTGACATCGAAGGCCGTATGCAGAACGCGGTGATTATCGATGTCACCACGATCCCGCACACGGGCAAAGTGATTTTCGGCACCACCGTGGAAATCGCCAACGTCGAGACTGATGAAAGCGTCACTTACCAGATCGTTGGTGAGGACGAGGCGGACATCAAGCTCGGCAAGATTTCAGTCGGTTCCCCTATCGCCCGTGCCTTGATTGCCAAGGAAGAGGGTGACGTGGTTGCCGTGAAGACGCCTGGCGGTGTCATCGAGTATGAGATTGTCGAAGTCCGTCATATCTGAACGAAGGCGCCCGCTGCGAGCGGGCGCCATGATCTGGCAGCTCGCCCAGATGTTGTGGGTGGGCGGCGTCTGGTTGCTGCACATCGGTCTGCTGCCGGTACTGGGCAAAATTGGCCTGGCGCCGCTGCTTATCGATGAAATCGCGAGCATGCTGACGGCGCTGCTGGTGGGATTTTCCGCAGCGTGCGTGCTGTTTCAGGCTCTGGTGTTGGTTCAGGCTGAGGGTTTTGTCAGTCTATGGCGCGACATTCGTGGGCAATTGCTGCTCATGTCGTTGTACGCATGCGGAATGTTCCTGGCGGTGCGTCTCGGTTGGCCAAGTGCAACGCAGTGGCAGGTATTCAGTTACCTGATACTGGGCTTTTCCGGATTGGTGCTAGTGTTGCAACCGGTTCCCGGCTGGAGCGGCAGGGTGTGCGAAGCACACCCTTGACCCTTTGGTATCACTTGAAGCGGTGAACGTTCGACAATTGCTTGTTGACGCTGAAGTTCTTGCGGTAAATCAGCGCCATCTTGCCGATGACCTGCACGAGGTCTGCCTTTCCGACTTTACACAGTTCGGCAACGGCAGCCAGGCGGGCTTCGCGGTCGAGGATGTTGAGCTTGATCTTGATCAGCTCGTGATCGCCCAAGGCGCGTTCCAGTTCGGCGAGCACACCCTCAGTCAAACCGTTATCAGCCACAGTCAAAACCGGTTTCAGATGGTGGCCAATGGATTTGTATTGTTTCTTCTGCTCTTGAGTGAGCGGCATAATCTGACCCCTGCGTCTGATCTTGTAAAAAGCGGCGGCCAGTTTACCCGAGCGAGTCCGGGACCGCCCAGTTAATCACGACGCGATTTATTTTTTAGAGGTGGCCCGTGGCCCGTTCCAAGACTAGCCAGAACTGGCTCAAAGAACATTTCAACGACCCGTACGTCAAAATGGCGCAAAAAGACGGCTATCGTTCGCGCGCCAGCTATAAATTGCTGGAGATCCAGGAAAAAGATCGCCTGATTCGTCCTGGCATGACCGTGATCGATCTCGGCGCAGCGCCGGGAGGCTGGTCGCAAGTGACCAGTCGTCTGATTGGCGGCCAGGGGCGGCTGATCGCTTCCGATATCCTGGAAATGGACGGCATCCCCGATGTCACCTTCATCCAGGGCGACTTCACGGAAGACGCGGTGTTGGCGAAAATCCTGGAGGCCGTCGGAAATACCGAAGTCGACCTTGTGATTTCCGATATGGCCCCCAATATGAGTGGATTAGCGGCTGTCGACATGCCTCGTGCGATGTTTTTGAGCGAGCTGGCCCTGGATCTGGCTGGGCGGGTTCTGCGTCCGGGTGGTGACTTCCTGATCAAGGTTTTCCAGGGTGAGGGCTTCGATGAGTACCATAAGGGTATCCGCAAGCTGTTCGACAAAGTGCAGATGCGCAAGCCGTTGTCGTCCCGTGACCGTTCTCGCGAGCAGTACCTGCTGGCGCGTGGGTTCCGCGGGATTGAAGGCGCTGCCAGTGATGAGCGTCTTTAATCAGGGGCGATAGTTTTTTTTGTCTCGCCTTGAAAATGGCAGGTAACGAAAATTCCGCGAGTCAAAGTTTCACAAAGGGTTACAGACGGCGCCTGCCAAGTCGCAGGTAATGTAGTAAGTTAGGCCGGTGAATATCATGCGAAGCGCGCGCCAGTAGCGGAGCTTGCTTCAGAGGGTAGTTAATTGAACGATATGGCAAAGAATCTGATCCTGTGGTTGATCATCGCTGCTGTCCTTGTGACCGTGATGAACAACTTCTCCAGCCCTAACGAGCCGCAGACCCTCAACTATTCCGACTTCCTCCAGCAGGTCAAGGAAGGCAAGGTCGAGCGCGTAGCCGTTGATGGCTATGTGATTACCGGCAAGCGCGCCGATGGCGACACTTTCAAGACCATTCGTCCGGCTATCCAGGACAACGGCCTGATTGGCGACCTGGTGGACAATCATGTCGTGATCGAAGGCAAGCAGCCCGAGCAGCAAAGCATCTGGGCCCAGCTTCTGGTCGCCAGCTTCCCTATCCTCGTGATCATTGCGGTGTTCATGTTCTTCATGCGCCAGATGCAGGGTGGAGCCGGAGGCAAGGGCGGGCCGATGAGCTTCGGCAAGAGCAAGGCTCGGCTGTTGTCCGAAGATCAGGTCAAGACCACCCTTGCCGACGTCGCGGGTTGCGATGAGGCGAAGGAAGAAGTGGGTGAGCTGGTCGAGTTCCTGCGCGATCCGGGCAAGTTCCAACGCCTGGGTGGCCGCATCCCACGTGGTGTGCTGATGGTTGGCCCGCCGGGTACAGGTAAAACGCTGTTGGCCAAGGCGATTGCCGGCGAAGCGAAAGTACCGTTCTTCACGATTTCCGGCTCCGACTTCGTCGAAATGTTCGTCGGCGTGGGCGCCAGCCGTGTTCGTGACATGTTCGAACAAGCCAAGAAACACGCGCCGTGCATCATCTTCATCGACGAAATCGACGCGGTCGGTCGTCACCGTGGTGCTGGTATGGGTGGTGGTCACGACGAACGTGAGCAAACCCTCAACCAGTTGCTGGTGGAGATGGACGGTTTTGAAATGAACGACGGCATCATCGTGATTGCCGCCACCAACCGTCCTGACGTGCTTGACCCCGCGCTGTTGCGTCCAGGTCGTTTCGACCGCCAAGTCGTGGTGGGGCTGCCAGACATCCGCGGTCGCGAGCAGATCCTGAAGGTCCACATGCGCAAGGTGCCAATGGGTGACGATGTCGCTCCAGCGGTCATCGCCCGCGGTACGCCGGGTTTCTCCGGTGCGGATCTGGCGAACCTGGTAAACGAAGCGTCGTTGTTCGCGGCCCGTTCCGGCAAGCGCGTCGTTGAAATGAAAGAGTTCGAATTGGCCAAGGACAAGATCATGATGGGCGCCGAGCGCAAATCGATGGTCATGTCGGAAAAGGAAAAGCAGAACACGGCTTACCACGAGGCGGGTCACGCTATCGTCGGTCGAGTGGTGCCTGAGCATGATCCGGTTTACAAGGTTTCGATCATCCCGCGCGGTCGCGCGCTGGGTGTGACGATGTTCCTACCGGAAGAAGACCGCTACAGTCTCTCCAAGCGTGCCTTGATCAGCCAGATCTGTTCGCTGTACGGCGGTCGTATCGCTGAAGAGATGACGTTGGGTTTCGATGGCGTGACGACTGGTGCGTCAAACGACATCATGCGTGCCAGCCAGATTGCGCGAAACATGGTGACCAAGTGGGGCTTGTCCGAGAAGCTCGGGCCGCTGATGTATGCCGAGGAAGAAGGCGAAGTGTTCCTTGGCCGCGGTGGCGGTGGTCAACATGCAAGCTTCTCCGGTGAGACTGCCAAGCTGATTGACACTGAAGTTCGCAGCATCATCGACCACTGCTACGGCACGGCGAAGCAGATCCTCACGGACAATCGCGACAAGCTGGATGCGATGGCTGATGCCTTGATGAAATATGAAACCATCGATGCCGAGCAGATCGACGACATCATGGCAGGCCGCACGCCACGTGAGCCTCGGGATTGGTCCGGTGGCACGGGTGCCTCAGGTACGCCTCCGGCGGTGCAGGGCGAGCGCCCGGAAACACCCATCGGCGGCCCGGCTGCCGACGTTTAAGGCTTGAAATGACTTCTGTTCAGTCCTCGACCCGGTTGCCTTGCGGCAACCGGGTTCTTGATTTGGCCCGTGTGCATGTCATGGGCATCCTCAATGTCACTCCAGATTCCTTTTCCGATGGTGGGCGCTTCAGTCAGCTCGACGCTGCGTTGCGACATGCGCAAGCCATGGTCTGCGCTGGCGCGACGTTGATCGATGTTGGCGGAGAGTCCACTCGTCCCGGTGCGCGGGCGGTTTCGCCTACGGAAGAGCTGGAGCGAGTGGCGCCGATTGTCGAGCGCATCCATCGCGAGCTCGACGTCGTCATCTCAGTCGATACGTCCACGCCGGCAGTCATGCGGGAGGCGGCGCGCTTGGGGGCGGGGCTTATCAATGATGTTCGCTCCTTGCGTCGAGATGGCGCTCTGGATGCGGCCGCCGCTACGGGCCTGCCGGTTTGCCTGATGCATATGCTGGGCGAGCCTGGAACCATGCAGGACGACCCGCATTATGACGACGTGACCAAGGAGGTGGGCGAGTTCCTGGCGGAGCGCATGAACCAGTGCGCTGCCGTGGGCATTCCCGCCGAGCGCATTATCCTTGACCCTGGATTCGGTTTTGCGAAGACAGTGGCCCACAATCTAAGCCTGTTCAAACATATGGAAGCCTTGCATGCCCTTGGGCGACCCTTGTTGGTTGGGGTTTCGCGAAAGAGCATGATAGGCAACGCCCTGGGGCGTCCGGTAGGAGAGCGCCTCTATGGAGGTCTCGCCCTGGCGGCCCTGGCCATTACGAAAGGCGCGCGTATATTACGGGTGCATGATGTGATCGAAACAATGGATGTCGTGCGGATGATCGCCGCGGTGGATTCAGCCGAATAAGAATGATGGAGCACTTATGAGCAAAAAATACTTTGGCACCGACGGTATCCGTGGTCGGGTCGGCGAATACCCCATTACCCCCGATTTCATGCTCAAGCTTGGCTGGGCTGCCGGCATGGCGTTCCGAAAGATGGGGGCCTGCAAGGTCCTGGTCGGAAAGGACACGCGCATATCCGGCTACATGTTCGAATCGGCCCTTGAGGCCGGCCTGACCTCCGCAGGTGCCGATGTCATGCTGCTCGGACCGATGCCCACACCTGCCATTGCCTACCTGACGCGTACATTCCAGGCGCAGGCTGGCATTGTGATCAGTGCGTCGCATAACCCTCATGACGACAACGGCATCAAGTTCTTCTCCGGCAAGGGCACCAAGCTGCCGGACGAAATCGAACTGATGATTGAAGAGTTGCTGGACGCGCCCATGACGGTCGTCGAGTCGAGCAAGATCGGCAAGGTATCCCGGATCAACGACGCATCGGGTCGCTACATCGAATTCTGCAAAGGCAGTGTTCCAACCGGTACCAGTTTTTCGGGGCTGAAGATCGTTGTCGATTGTGCCCATGGAGCAACCTACAAAGTTGCACCGAGCGTTTTTCGAGAGCTGGGCGCCGAGGTGGTGGTGCTTTCTGCCCAGCCTAACGGGCTGAACATCAACCATAACTGCGGTTCGACCCACACCGAGGCATTGCAGGCGGCTGTACTGGCTGAGCATGCGGATCTCGGTATCGCCTTTGACGGTGATGGCGACCGAGTGCTGATGGTCGATCACACCGGTACGGTTGTCGACGGTGATGAGCTGCTGTTCATTATTGCTCGTGATTTGCACGGTCGGGGCAAGCTGCAAGGTGGTGTTGTCGGGACATTGATGAGCAACCTCGGACTTGAGCTGGCCCTGGCTGACCTGGATATCCCCTTCGTGCGCGCCAATGTGGGCGACCGCTACGTGATTTCCGAGCTGCTGGAGCGCAGTTGGGTGATTGGTGGTGAGAACTCGGGGCACATCGTTTGCTTCGACCATACCACCACCGGTGATGCGATCATTGCCGCGTTGCAGGTGCTGATGGCGCTCAAGGCGCGCAACGAAGGGCTCGCCCAGTCGCGCCAGGCGTTGCGCAAGTGTCCGCAGGTATTGATCAACGTACGTTTCGGTGGCGGTGTGAATCCACTCGAACACACGATGGTCAAGCAAGCCAGCGAGCGAGTGACCCAGGCGATGGCTGGGCGCGGAAGGGTTTTGTTGCGCAAGTCAGGGACAGAGCCTTTGGTGCGTGTAATGGTCGAAGGCGAGGATGAAGCACAGGTCCGTGGTTATGCCGAAGAGTTGGCAAAACTCGTTACTGAAGTTTCTGCCTGAATTCGGCTTGCCAGTCATGAAACGGTTGGGTAACATCTGCGCCCACTTTGACCGACGAGGTACAGCATGCGTCGCCCTATGGTAGCTGGTAACTGGAAGATGCACGGTACCCGCGCCAGCGTCGCTGAGCTGATCAAAGGCCTTCGTAGTCTGGCCTTGCCAAGCGGTGTTGATGTCGCGGTATTCCCGCCTTGCCTGTATATCAACCAAGTGGTTGATGGCTTGAAAGGCAAGTCGATTTCGATCGGTGCGCAGAACTCTGCGGTGGAATCCATGCAAGGCGCGTTGACCGGTGAGATTGCACCGAGCCAGCTCGTTGATGCAGGTTGTTCGCTGGTTCTGGTAGGGCACTCCGAGCGCCGCATGATCATGGGCGAGCAGGATAAAGCCCTGATCCGCAAGTTTGCTGCGGCCCAGGCCTGTGGCCTTGTTCCGGTGCTGTGCGTAGGGGAGACCCTGGAACAGCGTGAATCCGGGCAGACGCTTGAAGTGGTAGGGCGCCAACTGGGTAGCATTATCGAGGACCTGGGTGTCGGAGCCTTTGCCAAGGCGGTCATCGCTTACGAGCCTGTCTGGGCCATTGGTACCGGACTGACGGCTTCGCCGCAGCAGGCGCAGGATGTGCACGCCGCCATCCGAGCGCAGCTGGCGGCAGAAAATTCTGAAGTGGCACGAGGTGTGCGGCTTCTATACGGCGGCAGCGTGAAGGCGGCCAATGCGGTCGAACTGTTCGGCATGCCGGATATCGATGGGGGGCTCATTGGTGGAGCGTCCCTGAATGCAGATGAGTTCGGTGCGATCTGTCGCGCCGCGGGAAACTGAAAAAATGCTGGAAACAGTCGTAGTCGTTTTTCATCTGCTGGGCGCGCTGGGTGTTGTCGCTCTCGTATTGCTGCAGCAGGGTAAAGGTGCGGATGCTGGTGCGTCTTTTGGTGCAGGTGCTTCAAATACTGTATTCGGAAGCCAAGGTTCCTCTACCTTTCTTAGTAAGTTTACTGCTATACTCGCCGCCGGTTTCTTCATAACCAGCTTAGGGTTAGGTTACTTTGCTAAAGAGAAGGCTCATGAGCTGACTCAGGTAGGTTTGCCAAACCCAGCGGTGTTGGAAGCGCCAAAGCAACAACCGGTTTCTGATGATGTCCCGGTGCTTCAAGAGCAAAAGTCGGCCAACTCGGCGACTGACGTGCCTCCAGCTCAAGAGCAGAAGTAGGAAAGTTTCAAACGCTGTATTGCCGAGGTGGTGGAATTGGTAGACACGCAACCTTGAGGTGGTTGTGCCCATAGGGTGTAGGGGTTCGAGTCCCCTTCTCGGTACCAATTATCAGGAGAGCCCGCTATTGCGGGCTTTCTTGTAGGTGGAAGGGTTACATTGACCCTATAAGGGATCGGTCGTATACTTCCGCCCCAGCTTTGTCGCGGGATGGAGCAGCCTGGTAGCTCGTCGGGCTCATAACCCGAAGGTCGTCGGTTCAAATCCGGCTCCCGCAACCAGTTTCAGGGCCCCTTCCAAGGGGCTTTTTGTTAGCTGGACACTTTACAACGCCGCTGTTCAACGGCGTTTCAAGGATGGGCGTTTCGCCCATTTTTTATTTTGCACAGCATGCACTACATGCACGAGGGGGTTCAGGTGTCGAGCAAGCTAGAAGAGTTGCAGGCCTTGTTGGCCCCGGTGGTCGTGGCCCTAGGCTATGAATGCTGGGGTATTGAGTTTTCGGCTCAAGGTCGCCACTCAATGTTGCGCGTTTATATTGATAAAGAAGGCGGTGTGCTGGTGGACGATTGCGCCATTGTCAGCCGTCAGATCAGCGGTGTGCTGGATGTTGAAGATCCAATCACATCCGAATACACCCTTGAAGTTTCCTCGCCTGGCATGGAGCGCCCTCTGTTCACCCTTGAGCAGTTCGCTTTGTTTGCCGGTGAACAAGTGAAAATCAGGCTGCGCTCGCCTTTCGAAGGTCGACGCAACTTCCAAGGCCTTCTACGCGGTGTAGAAGAGCAGGACGTCGTGGTTCAAGTAGATGAACACGAATTCCTGTTGCCGATCGATATGATCGACAAGGCCAACATTATTCCCAGTTTTGACTGATACGTGCCAGATACTGCGGATCCCGCGGATCCAATGGCTTGCGAAAGGCGAGGCGTACGATGAGCAAAGAAGTACTGCTGGTTGTTGAGTCGGTATCCAATGAAAAGGGCGTACCGGCTAACGTTATTTTTGAAGCGCTGGAGCTGGCCCTGGCCACTGCTACCAAGAAGCGGTTCGAAGACGAAGTTGATCTGCGTGTGGAAATCAATCGCCACACCGGTGCCTACGAGACTTTCCGTCGCTGGACGGTAGTCGAGGAAGAGGACCTGGACGATCCGGCTATCGAAACCTGGCCGAGCAAGGTCGCGGAAACGCACCCGGGCGCCAAGGTCGGCGATGTCGTCGAAGAAAAAATCGAATCCATCGAGTTCGGTCGCATCGCTGCACAGACTGCCAAGCAGGTCATTGTGCAGAAAGTTCGCGAAGCCGAGCGCGCACAAGTTGTTGACGCTTATCGCGAGCGCCTGGGAGAAATCATCTCCGGCACCGTGAAAAAAGTGACACGCGACAACGTGATCGTCGACCTGGGCAACAACGCCGAAGCGTTGCTGGCCCGTGAAGACATCATTTCTCGCGAAACCTTCCGGGTCGGCGTGCGTTTGCGCGCGCTGCTCAAGGAAATCCGCACCGAGAACCGGGGCCCGCAGCTGATCCTGTCGCGTACCGCGCCGGAAATGCTGATCGAGCTGTTCCGCATCGAAGTGCCGGAAATTGCTGAAGGTCTGATCGAAGTCATGGCCGCGTCCCGTGATCCGGGTTCGCGCGCCAAGATCGCGGTCCGCTCCAAGGACAAGCGCATCGACCCGCAAGGTGCCTGCATCGGCATGCGTGGTTCGCGTGTCCAGGCCGTATCCGGCGAGTTGGGCGGCGAGCGTGTGGACATCGTCCTCTGGGACGACAACCCGGCTCAGTTCGTGATCAATGCCATGTCGCCTGCTGAAGTGGCGGCAATTATCGTCGACGAAGATGCCCACGCCATGGACATCGCCGTTGGCGCAGACAATCTCGCTCAGGCCATCGGTCGCGGTGGTCAGAACGTGCGTCTGGCCAGCCAATTGACTGGCTGGACCCTGAACGTGATGACCGAATCGGACATCCAGGCTAAGCAGCAAGCTGAAACCGGCGACATCCTGCGCAACTTCATCGAAGAGCTTGAAGTCGATGAAGAGCTGGCGCAGGTGCTGGTGGATGAGGGCTTTACCAGCCTGGAAGAGATTGCCTACGTACCGGTGGAAGAAATGCTCAACATCGACGGCTTTGACGAGGAAATCGTCAACGAGCTTCGCGCTCGGGCCAAGGATCGTTTGTTGACCAAAGCCATCGCTACTGAGGAAAAGCTGGCAGACGCCCATCCGGCCGAAGACCTGCTCTCGCTTGAGGGCATGGACAAGGATTTGGCGATGGAACTGGCGGTGCGCGGCGTAATTACCCGCGAAGACCTGGCCGAGCAGTCTATTGACGACCTGCTCGACATCGACGGCATTGACGATGATCGTGCCGGCAAGTTGATCATGGCCGCCCGAGCCCACTGGTTCGAGTAATTAGGCGCGGCCTGAGGAGAGAAGTGCATGACGCAAGTCACGGTGAAACAACTGGCCGATGAGGTCAAAACACCGGTAGAGCGCCTGTTGCAGCAGATGCGTGAGGCAGGTCTGCCGCACACCGCCGCCGAGGAACATGTGACCGACAGTGAGAAGCAGTCCCTGCTGACTCACTTGAAGAGCAGTCACAAGGCGAAAGTGGAAGAACCGCGCAAGATCACACTGCAGCGTAAAACCACCAGCACCCTGCGTGTTGCCGGTAGCAAAAGCATCAGCGTTGAAGTACGCAAGAAGAAAGTCTTCGTACAGCGCAGCCCGGAAGAAATCGAAGCCGAGCGCAAACGCGAACTGGAAGAACGTCGTGCAGTGGAAAATGCTGCTCGCCAGAAGGCTGAAGAAGAAGCCAAGCGTCGCGCTGAAGAAGAAGCGCGTCGCCAGCCTGCTGCTGCGCAACCCGCTCCAGTCGAAGCTGTCGAGGCTGCGGCCCCGGTAGCCGAGCCTGTGCGTGAAGCCGCACCGGTCGCGGCACTAGCGCCGGCTCCGGCCGACACTCGCAAGCGCGATGAGCAGCGTCGTCCCGACAAGCCACGTGCCGACGACAACCGTCGTGGCGGTAACGATGGCGAGCGCAAGAATGCTCCTCATCGTGCTTCGGTCAAGGAAAAGGCGCCGGCTCCACGCGTTGCGCCTCGTACTACCGACGAAGAAAGCGATGGCTTCCGTCGCGGCGGTCGCGGCAAGGCCAAGCTGAAGAAACGCAACGCCCACGGTTTCCAGAGCCCTACCGGCCCTGTCGTGCGCGAAGTGAAGATCGGCGAGACCATCACTGTGGGCGACCTGGCCCAGCAGATGTCGGTCAAGGCTGCTGAAATCATCAAGTTCATGTTCAAGCTGGGTACCCCGGCCACCATCAACCAGGTACTGGATCAGGAAACTGCCCAGCTGGTCGCCGAAGAACTGGGCCACAAAGTGACCCTGGTCAGCGACACCGCCCTGGAAGATTCCCTGGCCGAGTCGCTGAAGTTCGAAGGTGAAGCGGTCGCCCGTGCGCCGGTCGTGACCGTCATGGGTCACGTTGACCATGGTAAGACGTCGCTGCTCGACTACATTCGTCGCGCCAAGGTTGCGGCGGGCGAGGCTGGCGGTATTACCCAGCACATCGGCGCCTACCACGTTGAAACCGACCGCGGCATGGTGACGTTCCTCGACACCCCGGGTCACGCCGCGTTTACCGCGATGCGTGCCCGTGGTGCCAAGGCCACCGACATCGTTATCCTGGTGGTCGCGGCGGACGACGGCGTCATGCCGCAAACCATCGAAGCTGTTCAGCATGCCCAGGCAGCTGGCGTGCCGCTGGTGGTTGCAGTGAACAAGATCGACAAGCCGGGCGCTGATCTCGATCGCATCCGCAGCGAACTGTCGGTTCACGGCGTGACCTCTGAAGAGTGGGGTGGCGACACTCCATTCGTCCCGGTTTCCGCGAAGATGGGTACTGGCGTCGACGAACTGCTCGAAGCCGTCCTGTTGCAGGCCGAGGTTCTGGAATTGACCGCTACGCCTTCGGCTCCAGGCCGTGGCGTGGTGGTTGAATCGCGCCTCGACAAGGGCCGCGGCCCGGTGGCGACCGTGCTCGTCCAGGACGGTACCCTGCGCCAAGGCGACATGGTGCTGGTCGGTTCGAACTATGGCCGCGTGCGCGCCATGCTCGACGAGAACGGCAAGCCAATCAAGGAAGCCGGTCCGGCTATCCCGGTCGAGATCCTCGGCCTGGACGGTACTCCGGACGCTGGCGACGAAATGAGCGTTGTGGCTGACGAGAAGAAAGCCCGTGAAGTCGCGCTGTTCCGTCAAGGCAAGTTCCGCGAAGTCAAGCTGGCCCGTGCTCACGCCGGCAAGCTGGAGAACATCTTCGAGAACATGGGCCAGGAAGAGAAGAAGACGCTCAACATCGTCCTCAAATCCGACGTCCGTGGCTCGCTGGAAGCTTTGCAGGGCGCTCTGAACGGCCTGGGTAACGACGAAGTGCAAGTGCGCGTGGTCGGTGGCGGTGTCGGTGGTATCACCGAATCCGACGCCAACCTGGCACTCGCCTCCAACGCTGTACTGTTTGGCTTCAACGTGCGTGCCGATGCCGGTGCTCGCAAGATCGTCGAGCAGGAAGGCCTGGACATGCGTTACTACAACGTGATCTACGACATCATCGAAGACGTCAAGAAAGCGTTGACCGGTATGTTGGGCAGCGACGTGCGGGAGAACATCCTGGGCGTGGCCGAAGTTCGCGATGTGTTCCGTTCGCCGAAGTTCGGTGCGATCGCCGGTTGCATGGTGATCGAAGGTGTCGTTCACCGTAACCGTCCTATCCGTGTATTGCGTGAAGACATCGTTATCTTCGAAGGCGAGCTGGAATCCCTGCGCCGCTTCAAGGATGACGCTTCCGAAGTGCGTGCCGGCATGGAGTGCGGTATTGGCGTCAAGAGCTACAACGACGTCAAGGTTGGCGACAAGATCGAAGTCTTCGAGAAGGTCCAGGTTGCTCGCAGCCTCTGACTCGCGCACTTCAAGAGCCGCATCGGGCAGCCGCATGAACATGCGCTGCCGTGCAGGCGGACTCTAAACGCAACGCCCGGTCTGGCTTTTGCCAGGCCGGGCGTTTGCCGCTTTCAGACCTCGCGGGTTTCACCGTGGGGCAGTAACAGGTAACAAGACATGGCAAAAGAATACAGCCGTACCCAACGAATCGGCGATCAGATGCAGCGCGAGCTGGCCCAACTGATCCGTCGCGAAGTCAAGGACCCGCGCGTTGGCCTGGTCACCATTACCGCAGTGGAAGTCAGCCGTGACGTCGGTCATGCCAAGATTTTCATCACCGTGATGGGCCAGGACAGCGCCGAAGAAATCGCCCAGAGCATCAAGGTGCTCAACTCGGCCGCCGGCTTCCTGCGCATGCAGTTGGCCCGGGAGATGAAGCTGCGCAGCGTTCCGCAGTTGCACTTCCACTACGACGAAAGCGTCGTGCGAGGCGCGCATCTGTCAGCGCTGATCGAGCGCGCCGTGGCTGAAGACAGCCAGCACCCGGCTGCGGCTGAACCCGAAGACACCAAGGAGTAACCGGTGGCTCAGGTCAAACGTATCCGTCGTAACGTCAGCGGTATCATCCTGCTCGACAAACCGTTGGGATTCACCTCCAACGCAGCCCTGCAGAAGGTTCGCTGGTTGCTCAACGCCGAGAAGGCTGGCCACACCGGTAGTCTCGATCCGCTGGCTACTGGCGTGCTGCCCCTGTGTTTCGGCGAGGCGACCAAGTTCTCCCAGTACCTGCTCGATTCCGACAAGGGTTATGAAACCCTGGCGCAGTTAGGCAAGACCACCACCACGGCGGACGCCGAAGGTGAGGTTTTGCTGGAACGCCCGGTGACCGTTGGTCAGACGGATATCGAGGCGGTCTTGCCGAAGTTTCGCGGGCAAATCAGTCAGATACCGCCGATGTACTCTGCCCTCAAGCGCGATGGACAGCCGTTGTACAAACTGGCCCGTGCAGGTGAAGTAGTGGAGCGTGAACCGCGTTCTGTTACTATTGCGCGCTTGGAATTGCTGGCCTTTGACGGTAATACTGCACGGCTAGCCGTGGATTGCAGCAAAGGCACCTATATCCGTACCCTGGTGGAGGATATCGGCGAGCAACTCGGCTGTGGCGCGTACGTGGCAGAATTGCGGCGGACCCAGGCCGGGCCTTTCACGTTAGCCCAGACGGTCACGTTGGAAGAGCTCGAAGCCGTGCATGCCGAAGGCGGGAATGAAGCGGTCGACCGCTTCCTGATGCCGTCGGACAGCGGTTTGCTCGACTGGCCGCTGCTGCAGTTCTCTGAACACAGTGCGTTCTACTGGCTCAACGGCCAGCCGGTACGTGCCCCGGATGCGCCGAAGTTCGGCATGGTTCGGGTACAGGATCACAATGGTCGCTTCATCGGTATCGGTGAAGTGAGCGAAGACGGGCGCATTGCGCCACGTCGATTGATTCGGTCGGAATGACCGGAACCAGCCTGCGTAACAACAGGCTGGCGAGTGTGGCTGTTAACAGGCACGGTCACTACTCATTTATAGATACAGGGATTTGTCCCTGGCCTGTTGAAGCTGTTTCATTGAAACAGTTTCCTGACTAAAAGGATTGCCTCATGGCTCTCGACGTTCAAGAAAAAGCTCAAATCGTAGCTGACTACCAGCAAGCTGTTGGTGACACTGGTTCGCCAGAAGTGCAAGTTGCACTGCTGACCGCCAACATCAACAAACTGCAAGGTCACTTCAAGGCCAACGGTAAAGATCACCACTCCCGTCGTGGTCTGATCCGCATGGTAAACCAGCGCCGTAAACTGCTGGACTACCTGAAAGGCAAGGACGTGAGCCGTTACAGCGCTCTGATCGCTCGCCTGGGTCTGCGTCGCTAATAAGCGATTGCGCTAGAGGTTGGTGGTCTGTCGTACGTCAGGGGTTTCCCGTTGGCGCATGGCAGGCTCCCAGCCTCAAGTTTTATCTGGATGCACGTTTTACCCTGGACAGTTGCCGGGCCGATTCCCGTCATTGCCCAAGAATTTCGCAAGAAGACAAGTTCCCCCAAGAGCCACAAAGAAGGTAGGACACCGTGAACCCGGTAATCAAAAAATTCCAGTTCGGTCAGTCGACCGTTACCCTCGAGACCGGCCGTATCGCCCGTCAGGCCTCCGGCGCAGTGCTGGTCACCGTTGACGACGACGTCAGCGTATTGGTGACCGTTGTCGGCGCCAAGCAAGCCGATCCAGGCAAGGGCTTCTTCCCTCTGTCTGTCCACTACCAGGAAAAGACTTACGCAGCCGGTAAGATCCCTGGCGGTTTCTTCAAGCGCGAAGGCCGTCCTTCCGAGAAAGAAACCCTGACTTCACGACTGATCGACCGTCCGATCCGTCCGCTTTTCCCAGAAGGCTTCATGAACGAAGTGCAGGTCGTCTGCACCGTCGTGTCCACCAGCAAGAAGACCGATCCGGACATCGCTGCGATGATCGGTACCTCGGCTGCCCTGGCCATCTCCGGCATTCCTTTCGATGGCCCGATCGGCGCTGCCCGCGTCGCCTTCCACGAAAGCACCGGCTACCTGCTGAACCCGACCTACGAGCAGTTGAAGGCATCGAGCCTGGACATGGTCGTGGCCGGTACTTCCGAAGCCGTGCTGATGGTTGAATCCGAAGCCAAAGAACTGACCGAAGACCAGATGCTGGGCGCCGTGCTGTTCGCCCACGACGAGTTCCAAGTGGTGATCAACGCCGTCAAGGAACTGGCCGCCGAAGCCGCCAAGCCAACCTGGACCTGGGCGCCACAGCCAGAAGCCACCGAGCTGCTGGGCGCGATCCGTGCCGAGTTCGGCGACGCGATTTCCCAGGCCTACACCATCACCATCAAGGCCGACCGTTATGCGCGTCTGGGCGAGCTGCGTGACCAGGTCGTCGCCAAGTTCTCCGGCGAAGAAGGCCAGCCATCGGCCAGCGACGTGAAGGCTGCGTTCGGTGAAATCGAATATCGCACCGTTCGCGAAAACATCGTCAACGGCAAGCCGCGTATCGATGGTCGCGACACCCGCACCGTACGTCCGCTGAACATCGAAGTCGGCGTTCTTCCGAAGACCCACGGTTCGGCACTGTTCACCCGTGGCGAGACCCAGGCACTGGTCGTTGCAACACTGGGCACCGCCCGTGACGCGCAACTGCTGGACACCCTGGAAGGCGAAAAGAAAGACCCGTTCATGCTGCACTACAACTTCCCTCCGTTCTCGGTGGGCGAGTGTGGTCGCATGGGTGGCGCCGGTCGTCGCGAAATCGGCCACGGCCGTCTGGCCCGTCGTTCGGTCCAGGCCATGCTGCCAGCCGCTGACGTGTTCCCGTACACCATCCGCGTGGTATCGGAAATCACCGAATCCAACGGCTCGAGCTCGATGGCTTCGGTCTGCGGCGCTTCCCTGGCCCTGATGGACGCTGGTGTGCCGATGAAGGCTCCGGTTGCCGGCATCGCCATGGGTCTGGTTAAAGAAGGCGAGAAGTTCGCTGTCCTGACCGACATCCTGGGTGACGAAGACCACCTGGGCGACATGGACTTCAAAGTGGCCGGTACCGCCAAAGGCGTCACCGCACTGCAGATGGACATCAAGATCAAAGGCATCACCGAAGAGATCATGGAAATCGCCCTGGGCCAAGCCCTGGAAGCGCGCCTGAACATCCTCGGCCAGATGAACCAGATCATCGGTCAGTCCCGCACCGAGCTGTCGGAAAACGCTCCGACCATGATCGCGATGAAAATCGACACCGACAAAATCCGTGATGTCATCGGTAAAGGCGGCGCGACCATCCGTGCGATCTGTGAAGAAACCAAGGCCTCGATCGACATCGAAGACGACGGTTCGATCAAGATCTTCGGCGAAACCAAGGAAGCGGCGGAAGCAGCACGCCAGCGCGTCCTGGGCATCACCGCCGAAGCCGAGATCGGCAAGATCTACGTCGGCAAGGTTGAGCGCATCGTCGACTTCGGCGCGTTCGTCAACATCCTGCCGGGCAAGGACGGCCTGGTTCACATCTCCATGCTGAGCGATGCTCGTGTCGAGAAAGTGACCGACATCCTGAAAGAAGGCCAGGAAGTGGAAGTGCTGGTACTGGACGTGGACAACCGCGGCCGTATCAAGCTGTCCATCAAGGACGTCGCGGCAGCCAAGGCATCGGGCGTTTAATCACTCCCTCGCTTAGCCGCTGAACAAGCAAACGCCCCGACTGGTTCGGGGCGTTTTGCTGTGCGCGCAAAAATCATTTTTGCCGCGGGTTGCCTGCCCTCTGGCTCAATGCTAGGTTTAGCCCCACGCCCGTGTAGCTCAGTCGGTAGAGCAGCGCACTCGTAACGCGAAGGTCGCAGGTTCGATTCCTGTCTCGGGCAAAGTCACACTTGTTTTCAGATGATCCCCCGAATGGTTCTGAAGGCCAGGTAAACCGGGCTTCCAACGGCTTCCTGCGTCAGAGAGATCCTTGATGATCCAGATCCATCTTCCATTCCCAGATCAGCGAGAACGCCATGACCGTTAAAGAATTGAGTCAAGAAGCCAGACACCAAGAAGCCCTGGAAAAGTACTTGAACGAAACGCCGCAGCTGCGGGATGAGATCAAGGACCTACCCGCCGATGATCAGAAAGACCAGATCCAATGGGCGTTCGAAGACGAGGCCGAAGCCCAGGGGCTACAGCCTTGGGAGTTGACGCTCAAATACACCAGCACGCCTGAAGAGTTCGAGGCGCAGCGCCTTGCCTTGCACAAGGAGGCTGCCGAGGTGTTGGGTGTGGAATGGGATGAATATTGCGAGATGAACAATCTGGTGGTCTGAAGAAAACGCCAGCCTTTTGAGGCTGGCGTTTTTCGTTATCAGAGGCTCAAGCGCATCGACAAATCCACGGCCTTCACATCCTTGGTCATCGCACCGATAGAGATGTAATCCACTCCGGTCTCGGCAATCGGGCGCAACGTGCTCTCGTTGATGCCGCCGCTGGCTTCCAGCTTGGCCTTGCCGCCGTTCAGACGTACCGCTTCGCGCATGTCGTCCAGGCTCAGTTCGTCGAGCATGATGATGTCGGCACCTGCCGCCAGCGCTTCTTTCAATTCCGCCAGGCTTTCGACTTCGACTTCCACCGGTTTACCCGGTGCGATCTGCTGGGCGGCGCTGATGGCCTGGGCAATCCCGCCGCAAGCGGCAATGTGGTTTTCCTTGATCAGGAACGCGTCGTACAGGCCGATGCGGTGGTTGTGACAGCCACCGCAGGTCACGGCGTACTTCTGGGCCAGACGTAGCCCAGGCAACGTTTTGCGAGTGTCCAGCAGCTTGACCTGGGTATCGGCGACGAAGTCGGCCAGGTAGCGAGCCCGGGTGGCAACGCCCGATAGCAACTGCAGGAAATTCAGCGCGCTGCGTTCGCCCGTCAGCAGTGAGCGGGCCGGGCCTTCGAGGTGGAACAGGGCTTGGTCAGGGCTCACGCGGTCGCCGTCATGTACTTGCCAATGCACCGCGACACGTTGGTCCAACTGCCGGAACACTGCATCCACCCAAGCCGTGCCGCTGATGATCGCTGCTTCACGGGTGATGATGGTGGCCTTGGCCAGGCGTTCGGCGGGGATCAGTTGCGCGGTGATGTCGCCGCTGCCGATGTCTTCCAACAGCGCGCGGCGCACATTGGCTTCGATTTCGGCGGTCAGGTCGGCGAGATGTAGATTCGGCATAACAGGCTCCACGAACAAAGTGGCCGGATTATATCCGCTTGGCACCTGTTGGCTTGCATTTGGTCGCGTCCACGCAACATTTACCCGAAATGCCGGTCATTTATTGCGATCTCTTTGAGCCTGTTCACAGAGTCCTCTGGTATGGCGGGCTCTTTTTACCGGATAATCCGCCTTTCGTTTGACGTCATGAGTTTGACGTCGCGAGCCGAAGAATGCCGTTTCAGGAGTCCAGGATGCATAACGACGGGAATGTAGTGCCTTTGCATAAAGTGCCTACCGACCAGGCGAATCGTTCGCCGCTCGCCCGGCTGCCGGTCATTCTGCTCCAGGTTCGCGACAAGGCCGCGCAGCAGTTGCGCGTGGGTCTGCAGGGCTTGTTCGATAACGCCGATGACACGTTGTTCGAGATGGCCGACCGGGCGCGCAATGATCTCGAGCAGAACCTCTACTTCGAAGCCATGCGCGACTTGCGTTTGAAACGCAAAAGCATCGAGCGTGAATTCATTGAACAGTTTTTCGAGGCTTTTGTCAGTCTCGCCCAGTACGACCTTACCCAGGCGACCCTGGCACCCGTGGTGGGCGCCATACCGGCCCAGCCAAACCATGACGAGCTGGAGCGCCGCCTGGCGGTGGAAACCATGGTCGCCCGAGTGATCAGCCGCGACGGCGTGTCGCTCGACCAACTCACGGCGCGGCTCAGTGTGTTGCTGGACCGGCCATTGACGAACCAGTTGAACCCGTTAAGCCCAGGTTTATTGTGCGGGCATTTCCTTCAGGCTGGACGCAACCTGGGCGTGGGGATCAAGGTCAAGCTGATCCTGCTCAAGCTGTTCGAGCGTTATGTGCTCAGCGAATGCGACCAGTTCTATGCGCAGGCCAATCAATTGCTCGCCGCGACGGGCGTCTTGCCGGACCTCAAGATCTCACCGTCGCGACGGGCATCGGATCGTGTCGAGGAAGTCGCCCAACCCAACGTCGATGGCGCCGCCAGGCCAAGGGCCGATGACGTCGACGACAGCGTCCAGGAGGTCTTCGCCGCGTTGCAGAAATTGCTGGTGCAGGTACGCGGCAGCGTCGCGCCAACCTTGGAAGCCAGCGCCCCAGCCCAGCCGATTTCGAAACGGGACCTGCTGCGATTGTTGTCTCATTTGCAGCAGTACGTTCCCTCGCTCACGGTGCAGGACGAGTTCGACCTGCGCAGCCAGCTCGAACAGTTGCTGACGCGTGTCAGCGTCAAGAGTGGCAAGTCCCGGGTCGTCGACGGCGCCGACGAAGACGTGATCAACCTGATCGCGATGATGTTCGAGTTCATTCTCGACGACCAGAACCTGCCGGACTCCCTCAAGGCGCTGATCGGTCGACTGCAGATTCCGATGCTCAAGGTCGCGGTACAGGACAAGAGTTTCTTCAGCCGAGGCAATCATCCGGCCCGCCGGCTGCTCAACGAAATTGCTGCCGCTGCGATGGGCTGGGGCGATTGCGATGATCATCAGCGCGACAGTCTTTACCTGCGCATCGAGCAAGTCGTGCAGCGTTTGTTGAACGACTTCGTTGACGACCCGGCGATATTTTCCGAAGTGCTGGCGGACTTCCTGGCGTTCACCAGCGACGAACGTCGTCGCAGCGAACTGCTGGAGCAACGCATTCGCGACGCTGAAGAAGGGCGGGCCAAGGCCGAACTGGCCCGACAGCGGGTCGAAGGGGCGCTGAACCACATCATGCTGGGCAAGGTCTTGCCCCAGGCCGTGGTGGATTTCGTCCAGCAGGCCTGGAGCCAGGTGTTGTTGCTGACCGGCTTCAAACATGGCGAGCAATCAGCTGAATGGCAGGCCGACGTGCTGACCCTCGAGCAGTTGGTGTGGAGCGTCCAGCATCACGAAGAACCCGACGCCGGCCTGCGCTTGCTGGCGATGGTGCCGGAGCTGCTCAAGGCCCTGCGCGACGGCTTGAGCCGTTCGGCGTTCGATCCGTTCGCCACCAGCGAATTCTTCAGCGAACTGGAAGTGCTGCATGTCCAGGCTCTCCAACGGCTGGGCCAGGCAACGGAGCAGGCACAGCCGGCGGATTCGCCGGTGCTGGTCGAGGTGGTGGAGCCCATCGTCCTGCGGGCTGCGCCGGTAACCGCGACGGACGAACCGACCGTACGCTTGCCTGCCGATGACGTGGGCCTACTCCAGGTCGATCAATTGCGCCTGGGAAGTTGGGTCGAGTTCCAGGAAGACGAAGACAACAACCTTCGTTGCAAACTCGCGGCGATTATCCAGGCCACTGGCAAGTATGTCTTCGTCAACCGTACCGGCCTCAAGGTCCTTGAGCACAGCCGCACCAGCCTGGCCTTGGAGTTCCGCCGTGGGGCGGCGCGGTTGCTGGACGATACCCTGTTGTTCGACAGGGCGCTGGAATCCGTGCTGGGCAACCTGCGCCAGCTCAATCGCGGCAAGTGATCGCGCAGCCGGGCCCGATCGCGGCATACTGACGGCCTTCACCGTCTCATCGAAGGAACCTGTATGCAGCTGGACTCCGCGAGCGGTTGGTGCGATGGCGTGCGTCATTGCCCTTCGCCCAACTTCAATGCGCGCCCCGAGGGCGAGATCTCCCTGCTGGTCATCCACAACATCAGCTTGCCACCGGCACAGTTCGCCACGGGCAAAGTGCAGGAATTTTTCCAGAATCGCCTGGATGTCACGGAACATCCCTATTTTGCGGGTATCGCGGACCTGCGCGTGTCCGCGCATTTTCTGATCGAACGTGACGGCACCGTGACCCAGTTTGTCTCTTGTCTTGATCGTGCCTGGCACGCTGGTGTTTCGTGTTTCGAAGGGCGGGAGACGTGTAACGATTTTTCCATAGGCATCGAGCTTGAAGGCACCGATGACCTGCCGTTCACCGACGGGCAATATGTCGCCTTGGTGGACTTGACCCGGCAGCTGCAGAAAGCGTTTTCGGCGATCACGGTGCAGCGCATCTGCGGGCACAGCGACATCGCGCCGGGACGCAAGACCGATCCGGGGCCGGCATTCGACTGGGCGCGCTACCGCGCGGCCCTGACAGAAGGGGAAGGACAATGAGTTTTCTGGTGTTGCTGCTGGCGGTCTGGATCGAGAAGTTCTCGGCCTTGCGCCAGCGGGTCCAGCGTGACGGCGGCTGGCTGGGCGAGCTGAACAAACTCGAGGCGAGTCCGCGCTGGGGCAACCGGCCCTGGCTGGTGCTGGTGATGATGGTTCTGCTGCCGGTTTCGCTGCTGGCGTTGCTACTCTGGGTGTTGGAGCCGGTGGCCTATGGTTTGCTGGCGCTGCCGATTCACCTGTTGGTGGTCATCTACAGCCTGGGGCGCGGCGATCTGTTGGCTGATCTCGGGCCGTTTCGCGATGCCTGGCGACGTGAAGACCTGCAAGCGGCCACCCATGTGGCCAAGCGTGACCTGAACATCGATGCCGATGACGGTGAGCAGTTGCTCGAACGGGTCCAGGGGCATTTGCTATGGCAGGCTTACCAGAGTTTTTTCGCGGTGATCTTCTGGTACTTCCTGCTGGGACCCGTGGCCGCCCTGAGTTATCGATTGTTGGCGTTGGCCGCCGAGCACAGCCAGAACCCGGGTGTGGCCGAGCGTGCAGCGCAACTGCGCCACGCCTTCGACTGGGTACCGGTGCGATTGCTGGCGGCGAGCTTCGCCCTGGTGGGCAACTTCGTCGCGGTCAGTCGGGTCATGCTGCATGAACTGTTGAACTGGAACATCAGCGCCGCCGACCTCATCGACAAAGTCGGCTTGGTCGCCGGCGAGATTCCCACGCCGGTCGCCGGGCCGGACGGCATCAACAGCCTGGATCGACTTTGGGAATTGCTGCTGCGCGCTGCGTTGCTCTGGTATGCCGGGTTCGCGTTGTGGACGGTGTTGGCCTGATCGAACCCAGCAAGTTCGTAACGCTAAGCTGTCGTGGCGAGGGAGCTTGCTCCCGCTCGGCTGCGCAGCAGTCGTAAACCAGGATAAAAACGATCCCCTCTGCGCAAAACCCACGGGGCCTGCCGCACAGGCCAGCGGGAGCGAGCTCCCTCGCCACTGGATCGTGTGCCCTCGTTAACCTTAAGTTACAAATCTCTCCGCCGAATTAGGCTATACAGGAACAGCGTCCGAATAGTGGCTTTGTGCTGTCTCCGTGCGCAGCTCATAACAATAAAAACTACCGGGAGACTTCCCTTGTGAAGAGTTTGCTCTGGCCCGCCGTCGCCCTGATGAATCGCCTGAGCTTCGGCATGAAGTTCAGCCTGATCAGTGTTTTGTTCCTGCTGCCGATGCTGGTGACCAATTTCTTTCTGGTGCGTGATTCCTACCGCGAGTTCCAGGGCACGCAAGTGGAGCTGCAAAGCCTGGATTTGCTGGGCAGCAGCCTGGCGCTGCGGCGCGACCTGGAGACGCTGAACGACCTGGTGCAGATCAATGCCAGCCTGGGCCAGTCGGGCAAGGCCGGCGACGTGGACGCGAAGATCGCCGCGCTCGAGCACAAGGTGCTCGCCCGGTTGCAAGGCATGACGGCCATGGCGATGGAGCCCGAGCACGTCAGTGCCTTCGATACCAAGCGCGACGAAATGATCGCCGCTTTCAAGGCCCAACAAGCCGAAAGCTCGCTGCAGAGCAAAAGCGCGTTGATCGGCAATCTGCTCAACAATGCACAAATATTCGGCCAGATCATCGCCAGTCAGGCCGGCCTGAGCCGTGACAACCAGGCCGACATCCGCCAGCTCAGCGAGCTGATCGTCGGCCTGACGCCCAGGGTCACTCAAATTTTGGGCGAGGGCCGTGCCTTGGGCGCTTCTTCGTTGGGGTTGGGTTTCCTCAATTCCGCGTCGAGTACCCGGTTCGATGAGTTGCTGGTGCAAATCGAGAAGCTCCAGGGCGAATATGAGCTGAAACTGCAGGACGCGCTGGGCTCGAGCAAGGCGGTCGGACAAGCACTCGCCGATCAGGCCGGTGGCAGCAAGAGCACCCTCAAGCAAGCGGCCGAGCTGATTGAAAACCAGGTTGTCATGGCGGACACCCTCGATGCGCCATGGCCGGCATTCTTCGATCAGGTCAGCGGCCTGATGGAGCAGACCTATCGGTTGAACGAGGCGACGTTGGGCTTTCTCGGTGTGCAATTGCAGCACCGCCTGGAGCAGAACCGCAGCCACATGGTGCTACAGGCGGTGGCGCTCGCAGCGGTGTTCCTGTTGATTTTCTATCTGTACGCCGGTTTCTACGCCTCGACACGCACGACGCTCAAGCACCTGGGGGCGATGATGGACAAAGTCGCGGCGGGGGATATGACAGTCAGTTTCGTCGCCCGCAGCAAGGATGAGCTGGGCGAGTTGGGCGAGGTGTTCAATGGCACCGTGGCGAAGATCCATGATTTGATCGAACAGGTCGGCCACACCGTCGCCGAGGTCGAGCGCCAGGCCGGGCAGGTGGAAACGGTATCGGCCCAGAGCAACCAGGCCGTGGCCGGCCAGCGCAGCCAGATCGAACTGGTCGCCACGGCGATGAACCAGATGTCCGCCACTGCCCAGGAAGTCGCCCGCAGCGCTGCGGCGGCGGTCAGCAGCGCCCATAGCGTGAATGATGAAACCCTCAGTGGACGAGGCTTGGTGGAATCCCAGCAGGGCAGCATCGCCCGGCTCGCCAGCGAAATCGACCAGTCGGTGCAGGTGATCAATCAACTGGCGACCGACAGCCAGGCCATCAGCCGCGTCCTCGATGTGATCAAGAGCATTGCCGAGCAAACCAACCTGCTGGCCCTCAACGCCGCTATCGAAGCCGCCCGGGCTGGCGAGCAAGGGCGCGGATTCGCGGTGGTGGCCGACGAGGTGCGAACCCTGGCCAAGCGGACCCAGCAGTCGACCGAAGAAATCGAAGCGATGATCAGCCGCCTGCACGGCGGCGTCGGTGCCGCCGTCAAGGCGATGGGCACCAGCCATGAGATGGCCAGCGGCACGGTTGGCCAGTCGGAGAAGGTCCAGCAGGCGCTGGAAAACATTCTTGGCGCCGTTGGCATGATCGTCGACCAGAACCAGCAGATCGCCGCTGCGGTGGAGCAGCAGACCGCCGTCGCCCATGACATCGACCAGAACATCGTCGAGATCAACCGCGCCGGCGAACGCACCGCCGAAGGGGCTCACCAGACCGAAGACGCCAGCCGCGAACTGTCCTCCCAGGTGGTGCGGCTCAAGCAACTGATCAATGCGTTTCGGGTGTGATCTCCTGCCTCACCACAGGCCCAATGTGGGAGCGAGCCTGTGTGGGAGCGAGCTTGCTCGCGATGGCGGAGTGTCAGCCAATGAAAGGTTGCCTGGATCACCGCTATCGCGAGCAAGCTCGCTCCCACAAGGATCACCACTGGAATAGCTGCCGGGCGTTTGCCGTGCTGGCCTCGGCCAGTCGTTCAGGCGTCACCGCCATGATGCCCGCCAACGCCTCGCAAATCGCCGGCAAATGCACCGGGCTGTTGCGTTGCCCGGGAAACATCGACGGCGCCATGTCCGGTGAGTCGGTCTCCAGCACCAGCGCATCCAGCGGCAGTTTCGGCAGCACCCGGTGCATGCGCAGGGCCTGGGGCCACGTGGCCGCGCCGCCGAGGCCGAGCTTGAAACCGAGCTTGATGTATTCGCGAGCCTCTTCGAAGCTGCCGGCAAAGGCATGGATGATGCCCGCACGGGCCGGGCAGATGCGTTTGAGCGTCGCGATCACGGCGGCGTGGCTGCGACGTACATGGATCAGCGCCGGCAGTTCGAAATCCCGGGCCAGTTCCAGCTGCGCCTCGAACAGCGTTTGCTGGCGATCGCGGTCCAGGGTCTGGACGTAATAGTCCAGGCCGATTTCCCCCACCGCGCACAACTGCCGATGCCCGGCCAGGCGCTCCAGCCATTCGCGCAACTGCGCCAGGTCTTCGCCGCGATGCTCGTCGAGAAACACCGGGTGCAGGCCCAGCGCGGCATGCAGGTGCGGGTCGCTTTGGACCAGGTCCCAGACGCGCTGCCAATTGTCCCGATATACGCCCAGCACCACTATTTCCCGGACACCCAAGGCGCGGCTTTCGGCCAGCAGCGCCGGGCGATCCGCGTCGAAATCCGGGAAGTCCAGATGAGTGTGCGTGTCGATCAACTGCATATCCGCACCCTGAACCTCAGCCCTGGTGAATGCGCTGCTTGAACGTGCGCGCAATCGCCTGGACACCGGGTTGATAGACATCGTTTTCGATGGCCGCCAGCGCCAGTTCCAAGGCTTTGTCGGCGATCAGTTGATGCTGCTGGGACATGGCGTTGACCGGCAGCGGCAGGAAATCCAACAGTTGCGTGTCGCCAAAGGTGCCCAGGCGAAGGGGACGCGCCTTGAGCGGAAAATCATGCAGGGCATCGAACACCCCTTGCAGCAGCACATAAGAGGTGGTGATCAGCGCGTCGGGGAGATGGCCCAGGCGCGCGAGCATGTCATCCATCAGCTGACGACCGCATTCACGGCTGAACGACTCGCCGTGCTCGATCAGCACCTGGCCTTCGAACCCGGCCAGCGCCTCGCGGAAACCGGCGGTCCGCTCCTGGCTGATGCTCAGTTCGGGGCGGGCGCTGATCAGCGCGATCTGCCGTGGATTCGTTTCCAGCAGGCTTCGAGTCAGTTGCAGGCTGGCCTGGCGGTCGTCGCTGATTACCGAGCAGAACTGCGCCGGTTCCATCACCCGGTCGATGGCGATGATCGGGATGCCCTTGGCCTGCAATTGGCGGTAGCTATCGTCTTCGGCGGGCAGGCAACTGGCAACGATCAGCGCATCGCAGCGTCGGGCGCGGAACAGTTGCAGCAACTGGCGCTCGCTATCAGGCGCATCATCGGAGCTGGCGATCAGCAACTGATAACCTCGGGCGCGGGCACCTTGTTCCAGCAGCTTGGCGATACGCGCGTAACTGGGGTTCTCCAGGTCGGGCAGGATGAACCCCAACGTGCGGGTATGCCGGCTGCGCAGTCCGGCGGCCTGTGGGTTGGGCGTGAAGCCATGCTCTTGGACCACCGCCCGCACCCGTTCGACGGTCGCGTTGCTGATGCGTTGCTGTTCGGCCTTGCCGTTGATGACGTAGCTGGCGGTGGTCACGGACACACCGGCGAGCTGGGCGATATCACTGAGTTTCAACCCGGTTTTCCTTGTTTTTTCGAGTTTGCCCCGACAATGAAGGCTCATCCTACCCGATTCGGATCGATGGTCACCCCCGGACGCTTTCGACAAGTTGCACTTCAAGGATGGGAGATTATCGAGTAACGTGCCAATCTTTCTAGATTAAACGTTTCAGCAGGCGTATTTTCAGGGCTTCAGGGTTTTCGGTCGCACTGCCGCGATACCGCCGCAAGCCGTTTGCAACGCTAAGCTGATTCATTCAAAACAATACCTGGCGCCAACCGGACGCCAAAAAGGAGAAAGCATGCTCGAGCTCACTCTAGAGCAGATATCCATGGCCCAGGTGGCTGTGGATAAAGACGCCGCGCTGCAACTGCTCGCTGACAAACTGGTGGCCGATGGCCTGGTAGCCGAGGGTTATCTTGCCGGATTGCAGGCCCGCGAGGCCCAGGGCTCGACCTTTCTTGGCCAAGGTATTGCCATCCCCCACGGTACTCCGCAGACCCGCGACCTGGTGTATTCCACCGGCGTGCGCTTGCTTCAATTTCCCGAAGGCGTGGACTGGGGCGACGGCCAGATCGTTTACCTGGCGATCGGCATCGCCGCCAAGTCCGACGAACACCTGCGCCTGCTGCAACTGCTGACCCGCGCCCTCGGCGAGACCGATCTGGGCCAGGCATTGCGTCGCGCCGGCAGCGCCGAAGCCTTGCTGAAACTGCTGCAAGGCGCGCCGCAGGAACTGGCGCTGGATGCGCAGATGATCGGCCTCGGCGTGTCGGCCGACGATTTCGAAGAACTGGTGTGGCGCGGCGCCCGTTTGTTACGCCAGGCCGATTGCGTGAGCAACGGCTTCGCCGGCGTGCTGCAGCAGGTCGAAGCGTTGCCTCTCGGCGATGGGCTCTGGTGGCTGCACAGCGAACAGACCGTCAAGCGCCCGGGCCTGGCCTTCGTCACGCCCGACAAACCCATTCGTTATCTGGGCCAACCCCTGAGCGGGTTGTTCTGCCTGGCCAGCCTCGGCGAGGCCCACCAGGCGTTGCTGGAAAGGCTTTGCGCATTGCTGATCGAAGGTCGCGGCCACGAATTGGGCCGCGCTACCAGCAGCCGCAAGGTCCTGGAAGTGCTGGGGGGCGAACTGTCCGCCGACTGGCCCAGCGCGCGCATCGGACTGGCGAATGCCCACGGCCTGCACGCGCGCCCAGCGAAAATCCTTGCCCAGCTGGCGAAAAGTTTCGAAGGCGAGATCCGCGTGCGCATCGTCGACGGCCAGGACAGCGCCGTATCGGTGAAGAGTCTGAGCAAACTGCTGAGTCTGGGCGCCCGTCGCGGTCAGGTCCTGGAGTTCATTGCCGAACCCAGCATTGCCGCCGACGCGTTGCCGGCGTTGCTCGCAGCCGTCGAAGAAGGTCTCGGCGAAGAGGTCGAACCGCTGCCGCCACCGAGCGCGCCGCGAGAAACCACCATTGCCGAAGTTGCCACCGTGCTGCTCGCGCCGGAATCCGGCAGCCTGATCCAGGCCGTCGCCGCCGCGCCGGGCATTGCCATCGGTCCGGCGCATATCCAAGTGCAGCAAGACATCGATTATCCACTGCGTGGCGAGTCTCCGGCGATCGAGCGCGAGCGTCTACAAAACGCCCTAGGCCAGGTACGTCGGGACATCGAGGGCTTGATCGAGCGCGCCAAGGCCAAGGCCATCCGCGAGATTTTCATCACCCACCAGGAAATGCTCGACGACCCGGAACTGACCGACGAAGTCGACACCCGCCTGAAGCTGGGCGAGAGCGCGCAAGCGGCGTGGATGGGCGTGATCGAAGCCGCCGCGAAGGAACAGGAAGCCCTGCAGGATGCCTTGCTTGCCGAGCGCGCCGCCGATCTGCGGGATGTTGGCCGTCGGGTGCTGGCGCAGTTGTGCGGCATCGAGACCCCGGCTGAACCGGATCAACCCTACATCCTGGTGATGGACGAAGTCGGCCCCTCCGACGTCGCGCGCCTGGACCCGGCCCGCGTGGCGGGGATCCTCACCGCACGCGGCGGCGCCACCGCCCACAGTGCCATTGTCGCCCGCGCCCTGGGCATTCCGGCCTTGGTGGGCGCAGGCGCGGCGGTGTTGCTGTTGGCGCCGGGCACGTCCTTGCTGCTGGATGGGCAGCGTGGTCGGCTGCATGTCGACCCGGACGCCGCGACCCTGCAACGGGCCGCTGAAGAGCGCGACACCCGTGAGCAGCGCCTGAAAGTCGCCGCCGAACAGCGCCACCAACCGGCGCTGACCCGCGACGGTCATGCCGTTGAAGTATTCGCCAACATCGGCGAAAGCGCCGGCGTCACCAGCGCGGTGGAGCAGGGCGCCGAAGGCATCGGCCTGTTGCGCACCGAGCTTATCTTCATGGCCCACACCGAGGCCCCGGACGAAGCGACCCAGGAAGCCGAATACCGCAAGGTGCTCGATGGCCTGGCCGGTCGGCCGCTGGTGGTGCGCACCCTCGACGTCGGCGGCGACAAGCCGTTGCCTTATTGGCCGATCGCGAAGGAAGAAAACCCCTTCCTCGGCGTGCGCGGCATCCGCCTGACCTTGCAGCGCCCCCACGTCATGGAAGCGCAACTGCGCGCCCTGTTGCGCTCGGCGGACAACCGTCCGCTGCGGATCATGTTCCCCATGGTCGGCAGCATCGACGAGTGGCGCCAGGCCCGGGACATGACCGAGCGTCTGCGTCGGGAGATCCCCGTGGCGGATTTGCAGTTGGGCATCATGATCGAAGTGCCGTCCGCCGCGCTGCTGGCGCCGGTACTCGCCAAGGAAGTCGATTTCTTCAGCGTCGGCACCAACGACCTGACGCAATACACCCTGGCGATCGACCGTGGTCACCCGACCCTGTCGGCCCAGGCCGACGGCTTGCACCCGGCGGTATTGCAACTGATCGACATCACCGTGCGCGCCGCCCATGCCCATGGCAAATGGGTCGGTGTGTGCGGCGAGCTGGCGGCCGATCCGCTGGCGGTGCCGGTGTTGGTGGGCCTGGGCGTGGACGAGTTGAGTGTCTCGGCCCGCAGCATCGCGGAGGTCAAGGCACGAGTCCGCGAATTGAGCCTGACACAAGTACAAACCCTGGCCCAAGCGGCATTGGCCGTGGGCAGCGCCGATGACGTGCGCGCATTAGTGGAGGCGCTGTAATGGCGAAGATTCTTACCCTGACCCTTAACCCGGCGCTCGACCTCACGGTTGAGTTGGCGCGCCTGGAACCGGGCCAGGTCAACCGCAGCGACGCCATGCACGCCCACGCCGCCGGCAAGGGCGTGAACGTGGCGCAGGTGCTGGCGGACCTCGGCCACACCCTGACCGTCAGTGGTTTCCTGGGTGAAGACAACGCCCAAGTGTTCGAGACGCTGTTTATCCAGCGTGGCTTCGTCGACGCTTTTATTCGCGTCCCCGGCGAAACCCGCAGCAACATCAAGCTGGCCGAACAGGACGGACGCATCACTGACCTCAACGGTCCTGGCCCGATGGTCGATGAAGCCGCGCAACAAGCGTTGCTGGAACGTCTCGAGCAGATAGCCCCAGGCCACGATGCCGTAGTGGTTGCCGGCAGCATGCCCCGAGGCGTCAGTGCGCAATGGTTGCAGGCGCTGATCATGCGGCTCAAACAGCTCGGCCTGAACGTCGCCCTCGACACCAGCGGCGAAGCGTTGCGCGTCGCCCTGGCGGCGGGGCCATGGCTGATCAAGCCCAATACCGAGGAACTGGCCGATGCGCTAGGTTGCGACGTGGTGACCGAGGTCGCCCAGGCACAAGCGGCTCAGCGGTTGCATGCCCAAGGCGTGGAACATGTGGTGATTTCCCACGGCGCCGACGGTGTGAATTGGTTCAGCGTTGGTTCGGCCCTGCATGCCTCGCCGCCCAAGGTCACTGTCGCCAGCACCGTGGGCGCCGGCGATTCGCTGCTGGCCGGCATGCTGCATGGATTGCTCGCTGCCCACGCACCGGAGCAGACCCTGCGCACCGCCACGGCCATCGCCGCCATGGCGGTCACCCAGATCGGGTTCGGCATCCACGACACCGCCTTGCTGGCGTCGCTTGAACAGGGCGTGCGCGTGCGCCCCCTGACAGAACAATAAGAGGGTTCGCAAGATGAAATTAGCCATTGTGACGGCTTGCCCGAACGGCATGGTCACCAGCGTGTTGTGCGCCCGCCTGCTGGATGCGGCGGCCCAGCGCCAAGGTTGGAGCACCAGTGTCGAAGTCCATGACGCGGCCCACCCGGAACGCCAGTTGTCGGCGGCGACCCTCGAAGCGGCCGAATGGGTATTGCTGGTTGCCAGCGGCCCGGTGGACCTGTCGCGATTCGTTGGCAAGCGGGTGTTTCGCAGCACCCCGGCCCTCGCCCTGCAGGACGTTGACGCGGTGCTACGTCGCGGCGCCGAAGAGGCCCAAGTGCTGGGCGAGGCCGAGGTGCTCGCCGAAGAACCTGCGCCGTCGACCGAACGCGCCCCGCGCCTGGTGGCCATCACCGCGTGCCCGACCGGCGTCGCCCATACCTTCATGGCCGCTGAAGCCTTGCAACAGGCAGCGGCACGCTTGGGTTATGACCTGAAGATCGAAACCCAGGGCTCGGTGGGCGCCCGCAACCCGCTCAGCCCCGAGGCGATTGCCGAGGCCGATGTGGTGTTGCTGGCGACCGATATCGAGGTCGCCACCGAGCGTTTCGCCGGTAAGAAAATCTATCGCTGCGGCACCGGCATTGCGTTGAAACAAGCCGAAGCCACGCTGAAAAAAGCCTTGGCCGAAGGCGTCCAGGAAAGCGCAGCGAGTGGTGCTTCCACGGGCCCGGCGAAGGCGGAAAAAAGCGGTGTCTATAAACTTGCTGACGGGTGTTTCGTTCATGCTACCGATGGTGGTAGCGGGTGGCTTGATGATCGCTTTGTCGTTCGTGTTTGGCATCGAGGCCTTCAAGGAACCTGGCACTCTCGCAGCGGCGCTGATGCAGATTGGCGGCGACACCGCATTCAAATTGATGGTGCCGCTGCTGGCGGGCTACATCGCCTATTCGATTGCTGACCGACCTGGCCTGGCGCCAGGGATGATCGGCGGGATGCTGGCCAGCACCCTGGGCGCTGGATTCATCGGCGGCATCATCGCCGGTTTCCTCGCCGGTTATGCGGCCAAGGCGATCAACCGTTACGCGCGCCTGCCTCAGAGCCTTGAAGCGCTCAAGCCGATCCTGATCATTCCGTTGCTGGCGAGCCTGTTCACCGGCCTGGTGATGATCTACATCGTCGGCAAACCGGTGGCGGGCATGCTTGAGGGTCTGACCCATTTCCTCGACAGCATGGGCACCACCAACGCGCTTTTGCTGGGCGTGCTGCTGGGGGCGATGATGTGCGTGGACCTCGGTGGGCCGATCAACAAAGCCGCCTACGCGTTTTCCGTGGGACTGCTGGCTTCGCAAAGTTATGCACCCATGGCCGCGACAATGGCCGCCGGCATGGTGCCGCCGATTGGGCTGGGCATCGCCACGTTCATAGCCCGCCGCAAGTTCGCCAAGACCGAGCGTGAGGCCGGTAAGGCAGCGCTGGTGCTGGGGCTGTGCTTCATCTCCGAAGGCGCGATCCCGTTCGCGGCCAAGGATCCACTGCGGGTGATCCCGGCCAGCATTGCCGGCGGCGCGCTGACCGGTGCGCTGTCGATGTACTTCGGCTGCAAACTCATGGCGCCTCACGGCGGGCTGTTCGTGATGCTGATCCCCAATGCCATCAACCACGCGCTTTTGTACCTGCTGGCGATCGTGGCGGGGAGTTTGGTGACGGCAGTGGCGTATGCGCTGCTCAAGCGACCGGAAGTGGTGGAAATGGCGTTGGAGCCGGCGAAGGCCTGATCGCTTTTGAGACAGTAACTTTCCCCTTGTGGGAGCGAGCCTGCTCGCGAATGCGGTGTGTCAGTCGATGAGTTTGTTGTCTGACACACCGCTTCGCGAGCAGGCTCGCTCCCACAAAGGTCATTGATGTCCGTAAAATCCCTGTCACACCCACTTCACACAGCCATGCTTAAGTTTTCCCATTTGGGGAGAACACCATGAGCGAATTCGACCTGGGCCGCCGCCGTGTGATGCAAGTCGTTGGCGCGGGCTTGTTGCTGCCCGGGCTGGCCCCGGCCGTGATCGCTTCGGTCAAGGACCGGCCCGTGTTGACCGAAGGTGTGCAGTCGGGCGACTTGCAAGGTGATCGCGCGATGATCTGGAGCCGCAGTGACCGCCCGGCGAGGATGGTGGTGGAGTGGGACACCCGCAGTCAGTTCCCCAACCCCCGGCGCTTCGTCTCGGCGCTGGCCGATAGCCGCAGCGATTTCACCGCTCGGGTCGAGCTCACCGGCTTGCCACCCGACCAGGCGATTTTCTACCGCGTGCATTTCCAAGACGCCCAGAGCGGTGTGGCCAGCGAGCCGTGGCTCGGCCACCTGCGCAGCGTGCCGCAGTTCAAGCGCAACATCCGTTTTGTCTGGAGCGGCGACACCGTCGGCCAGGGTTTTGGTATCAATCCGGACATCGGCGGCATGCGCATCTATGACGCCATGCGCCTGCGCCTGCCGGATTTCTTCATCCACAGCGGCGACACCATCTATGCCGACGGCCCGGTGCCGGCGCAGATCACCACAGAGGGCGGGCGCATCTGGCGCAACCTGACCACCGAAGCCAAGAGCAAGGTCGCCGAGACCCTGGATGAATATCGCGGTAACTACCGCTACAACCTGATGGATGATAACGTCCGCCGTTTCAACGCCGAAGTGCCGCAGATCTGGCAGTGGGACGATCACGAAGTGGTCAACAACTGGTCGCCGGGCAAGCAACTGGACGAGCGCTACCAGACCAAGGATATCCACAGCCTGGTCGGTCGTGCGCGACAGGCCTGGTTGGAATACGCGCCGATGCGCCTGCAGAAGGCCGATGGGGGAGGGCGCATCTACCGCAAGCTCGGTTACGGGCCGATGCTGGATGTGTTTGTGCTGGACATGCGCAGCTATCGACAAGCCAATGACGCGAACCTCGGTGCGGCCAAACCGTTCCTCGGGCGGGAGCAGTTGGACTGGCTCAAGCGCGAATTGAAGCAATCCGGTGCCCAGTGGAAAGTCATCGCTGCTGACATGCCCATCGGCCTGGGCGTGCCGGATGGCGAGGTCAGCCCCGGCGTTGCGCGTTGGGAAGCGGTCGCCAACGGTGACCCGGGCGAGGCCCAGGGGCGCGAAGTCGAGATCGCCGAATTGCTCGGTTATCTGCGCAAGCATCAGGTGCGCAACTACGTCTGGCTCACCGCCGATGTCCACTATTGCGCCGCCCACCACTACCACCCCGAACACGCCGCGTTTCAGGATTTCGAACCCTTCTGGGAGTTCGTCGCCGGCCCATTGAACGCCGGCAGCTTCGGGCCCAATCCCTTGGACAAGACCTTCGGCCCTGAAGTGGTGTTCCAGAAAGCCCCTCCGGCCCAGAACACCTCGCCGTTTGCCGGCTATCAGTTCTTTGGCGAGGTGGACATCGACGGGCAGAGCGGGGAGATGAGCGTGGTGCTGCGGGACCTGGAAGGCGTGGCGGTGTTCGAGAAGAAGTTGCAGCCGGTGTGATCAGAGGCCACTACAGACCCCATGTGGGAGCGAGCCTGCTCGCGAAAGCGGTGTGCCAGGCAACACTTGTGCAAACTGACACACCGCTTTCGCGAGCAGGCTCGCTCCCACAGGGTTGATGTTGGGTGACCAGGATCAGTACACATCCCGCCGATACCGCCCTTGCTCGATCAGCTTCTCCACTTCCTCACGCCCCAGCACCAGGTTGAGCACGTGATCCACCCCTGACGCCATGCCTTGCAGGCTGCCGCAGACATAGATCACCGCGCCGTCGGCCAGCCATTGCTTGAGCAATGCCGCCGATTCCAGCAGGCGATTCTGGACGTAGATTTTCTTGTCCTGGTCTCGGGAGAAGGCCAGGTCCAGTCGCTCCAGGTCGCCGGAGGTGACCCATTCCTGAAGCTCATCGCGACAATGGAAATCGTGTTCGCGGTTGCGTTCGCCAAACAGCAGCCAGTTGCGTTGCATGCCCTCGGCAACACGGGCCTTGAGCAAACTGCGCAGGCCGGCCAGGCCGGTTCCGTTGCCCAGCAGGATCATCGGTACGCCTTGGGGTGGCAGATGAAAGCTGCTGTTGCGTCTTACCCGCAAGCTGATTGGGCTGCCCAGCGGCGCATGTTCGGTCAGCCAGCCGGAGCCGACGCCCAGGCTGCCATCGGCGCGGCGCTCCTGGCGCACGATCAGTTCCAGCACGCCATCGGCGGGGATCGATGCGATGGAGTATTCGCGCATGCCCAGCGGTGCCAACGCCTCCACCAGTGCCTGGGCGTGCAGGCCGACCAAGTGGGCGCGGTTTTCCGGCAACTGGCGTGTCGCCAGGGCTTGTTCGAGTGTCTGCTGCAAGCCGTCGACGTGTACCCGAGCAATACCGGCGATGCCCAGCCCATCGAGGAAATGTTCAATGGCCCATGGATCATTGCGCGGCAGGATTTCCACCAGGTCACCGGCCAGCCAACTGCTCGGCCCCGGTGCGGTGAGGCCCAGCAGGTATACGCCAGACCCGCAGCTGTCGGGGTTGAGCAGGGTGCGTTGGTTCAACGTCCAATGCTCGAAACTCGGCGCCTGCCAGGCGTCCGCCGGGGCCTGGCCGGTGAGTTCCGCCAGCTGTTGTTGCCAGTGGCGCAAGGCGTAAGGATCGCCGCTGTCCACTTCCACCGGCGCGAACAGTGTCTTGCCGCCGTGTTCCGCCAGCCAGGCATGCAGGCGGCGGGCGAAGCCGCAGAAGTTTTCATATTGGCGGTCGCCCAGGCCCAGCACCGAATATTGCAAGCGTTCCAGGCTCAGCGGCTGGCCCAACACCTTGCGCTCGAAACCCCGGACACTGTCGGGGCCTTCGCCATCGCCAAAGGTACTGACCACGAACAAGGCGCGAGTGGAGCTGTTCAAATCCTGCTCGCTGACGCCGGCCAATGGCCGGACCTTCACCGGCAGGCCGGCGGCCTGGAGCTGGCCGGCGGTCTGCCAGGCCAGTTGCTCGGCGAAACCGCTCTGGCTGGCGAAACCGATCAGCCACGCCGGGGCGTCACCAGGGGTTTGGGTCAGCGCCTGGCGGGCCTTTTGGACCTGGCGCTTCTTGCGTCGACGATCGAGATACAACAGCCAGCCAGTGATGAAAAACAGCGGCATGGCCAGCGCGGCGACGGTCACCAGGATCCGGCCGACCAGGCCGAAGTAGCTGCCGACATGGAGGGCGTAGATGCTGGTCAGCAATTGCGCCTTGAAGCTTTTGTCGCTGTAGCGGCTGTGACGGCTGACGACGCCGGTGGCCGGGTCGAGGATAAGCTGGTTCAGCGCCCGGTCATGGGGGGAGTTTTTCAGCAGGTAGAACACGGTCGCCGGTTGTCCCGCTACCGGCGGCATGCGCACGTTATAGGCGGACAGGTCGGGGCCGGCGGCGCTGTAGATGCTGCTCCACATGGCGCGGTAGTCGGCGATCGGCGCCGGGCCACCGGGTGCGGGGCCGCGCTTGCGCACGCGCTCATCCTTGGGCGAATCGGAAAGCAGGCGGGTTACGCCTTTGTTGTACCACTCGTAGGACCAGGTCAGCCCGGTCAAGGCGGCCAGCAGGTAGAACACCAGGCACCAGGTGCCCGCGACGGAGTGCAGGTCCCAATTGAAACTGCGGCCTTTTTTCGCCCAATCGAGGGTCAGCCAGGCGCGCCAGTTTTTCCATTGGCGCGGCCAGCGCAGGTAAAGCCCGGACAGGCAGAAAAACACCAGGATCAGCGTGCACGCGCCGGTGATCTGCCGGCCTACGTCGTCCAGGGTGAGGACGCGGTGCAGACGGAGCATCAGACCAAAGAAGTCCTGCCCCACCACATCCCCCATGAATTGCGCGTTGTAGGGATTGAAGTAGCGCATCGGGCCACGCTTTTCCCCGGGCGAGGCGGTGAAAACCGCCCGTGCGGCGTTGCCGCTGTCGGTCTCTACCCAGAGCATGCTGACGGTCTTGCCGGACGCGGCTTCGATCTGTTCCACCAGTTCGGCAGGCGGCAATATGCCGGCCGGTTGCTTTTCAACCGTCAGCACCTGTGGGTTCAGCGCGCGCAGGATCTCGTCCTGAAACGACACCAACGCACCGGTAATGCCCATCAATGCCAGGACCAGCCCGGCACTGATGCCAAAGAACCAGTGCAACTGGAACAGGGTTTTCTTCAACACGTCGCCCGCCTTGTTCGTTCAATACTGTTTGTCACGGCGTGCATTATGCCGTGTGTTATCGAGAACCATTCATAAACACACCTGAAAGCCCCGATCATTTGCATGAGCGGGGCTTTTTGCCCGGTGCCGGTCCGTGATGGCCGGGGGCTCAGTCCCGTGGGAGCGAGCTAGCCCCCACAAGTACATTGCCTGACCATCGGCATCGGGTTTTCGCCTTTAGAAGTGGAAGTTGGTACTCAACAACGCGGTACGCCCGGCCGCCTGGTTGGCGAAGTGGGTCGAGAAAGCCTTGTCGTAGTAAGTCTCGTCCGTCAGGTTCTGCACGTTGAGTTGCAGGTCCAGGTTTTTGCTGACCTTGTAGCTGGCCATGGCGTCGTAACGCACGTAGGAATCGACCATCGTAGTATTCGCCACGCTGCCAAATACATCGTCCACATAAAAGGCACCGCCACCGATGGTCAGCTTCGGCGTGAGGGCATAGGTGGTCCAGACGCTGGCGCTGTTCTTCGGTGTGTTGGGCAATTGATTGCCATCGGTAACACTCAACGGCCCGCCATCGACCTGTTCGCTGTCCAGGTAGCTATAGCCGGCGAACACTTGCCACTTTTCCGTGAGCTTGCCGCTGGCTGACAGTTCGAGGCCGTCGACGCGGGTCTTGCCGGCGTTTTCATAGGTGGTGGTGTCGACCTGGACCCGGGCGTTTTCCTTCTCGGTGCGGAAGATAGCGGCCGTCAGTGACAGGCGACTGTCGAGCAAGTCCCACTTGGTGCCGATTTCGTAGTTCTTGGTGGTTTCCGGCTCCATGTCGCTGGCGAGCAGGTTGCCGCTGCGGTCCGGCGTGCCACCCAGCGGGTTGCCTTCCTGACCTTCACCGACCGTGTTGCCCGGCGGCGTGGCCGAGGTGGCGTAGGACGCATAGATGCTGCCGTTGTCCGCCGGTTTCCAGACCAGGCCGAACTGGCCGGTAACGAACTCGCTGGTGTCATCACCCTTGGAAGTGGTGGTGCCGGCGGCATTGTAGGTTTTGTATTTCGTGTCGAAGTGGTCGTAACGCAAGCCCATGTTCACCAGCCATTGCGGTGACAGCTCCAAAGTGTCGAACACGTAAAGCGCACGGGTGACGCTGGTGGTGTCGGTGCCGGCGTAGTTGCGGGAAATCGCGCCGTTCCAGGGATCGTTCGGGTTTGGATTGGACAGCGACGTGCAGTTGTTCCCGCTTGGCGAGCCGACTGTCGCCGGGGTGCAGTTGGTGTTCGCGGCGGCGGTGCCCGGCACGGTGTCGGTGTTGACGTTGTAAGAGGATTTCTCGCCGGTTTCGCGGCTCAGTTCGATGCCTGTGGAGAAGCTGTTCTTGAATCCTGCGACGTAAAAATCGCCAAACAGATCGGTCTGGTTGGTGGTGGTGTCGACATTGCTGACGCGGGTGTTGGCCCGGCGCCAGACCGTACCATTGTTGACGTTGCCCTTGCTGTCGTCGGGCTGGGTCAGGATGTAGTCCTGCATGCTGGAGCCGTGGCGCAGGGTGTTCTTGACCGTCAGTGCATCGCTCAGGTCGTGCTCGATGGCGATGGTCGCCGTGTCGACGCGAGTCTTGCGGAAGTCGCGGTCGGTGAGGCCGTAGAAGTTACTGCTGTCGCCGCCGGCGTAGGGCTTGTCGGGGTTGGCCTTGGTGCGATCGGCCGTACGACCCGAGGCGGGCACGGTGTAGGGAATGCCCGAATCCGGCAGGTCGTTGCTTTCCAGGTGGTAGTAATCGAGGTTGACCCGGGTATCGGTGCCCAGGCCGAACGCCAGCGATGGCGCGACGCCCCAGCGGTCGTAGTTGACCTTGTCACGACCGGCGACGTTGCTTTCATGGCTCATCAGGTTGAGACGGCCGGCGGCGCTGTCGCTGAACTGGTAATTGCCGTCCAGTGTGTAGCGCTGGGTCTGGTCCGAACCCCAGGTGAAACCGCCGTCGAAGGAGTCGCCCAGATGCGCTTTCTTGCTCACCAGGTTGATGGTGCCGCCGGCGGCGCCACGGCCACCGATGGCGGAGTTGGGGCCCTTGCTGACCTCGATGGACTCGACCGCGAAGATCTCCCGGCTCTGGGAACCGGTGTCACGCACGTTATCCAGGTAAGTGTCGCCCTGGGCATCGAAGCCACGGATGAAGGGGCGGTCGCCCTGGGGGTTGCCGCCTTCACCCGCGCCGAAAGTAATGCCGGGCACGGTGCGCAGCGCGTCTTGCATGTTGAGCGCGCCGGTGTCCTTGAGCACTTGCTGGGGGATGACCGTCACCGAGCGTGGCGTGTCGACCAGCGGCGCGGTGTATTTCGAGGACGAGGCTTTCTCGACCTGATAGGACGTCGTGTCCTGGGCTTCGCCGGTGATACTGGTGGCATCCAGGGAAATGGCATTGCGCGGGGCTTTTTCTTCGGTATTTTCTGCCGCCTGGGCCATCTGCGCCACGGAGGTTGCACTGAGCGCGACGCCGATGGCGGAAGCCAGTAAACGAGGTGAATGGGCCGGTGATTGTAGTTGTTGACGCGACATGAACAGTGCCTTCCCCAAGGTTTGAGGCCGCGGAATATAGGGGAAACAGGTATTTGTATCAATTGCGAAATATTGCTATTTGAGAGGAATTTACATTCTTTACAATTTGCCCTTACGGTTTCCGTCGAGTGGTGCGTTGTGCGGGGTTGTGCACAGCCAATAAGAATCACTACCATTGGCGCCCCTCTATCCACAGGTCCGAATGCCATGTTGTTGCACATCCCCGGTGTGTTTAGCGCCGAAGAAGCGCAGCGTATTCGTGAAGCGCTGGAGCAGGCCGAATGGGAGGACGGCAAGGTCACCGCCGGTTATCAATCGGCCAAGGCCAAGCACAACCTGCAACTGCCCGAGGGCCATCCCCTGGCCAAGGAGATCGGCGCGGCCATGCTTGAACGGCTGTGGAAAAACCCGCTGTTCATGTCGGCGGCCCTGCCGCACAAGGTGTTCCCGCCATTGGTGAACTGTTACAGCGCTGGCGGCAGCTTCGATTTCCACATCGACAATGCCGTGCGCCAGCCCAAGGGCAGTGCCGAGCGGGTGCGCACCGACCTATCGGCGACGCTATTCTTCAGCGACCCGCAGGACTACGACGGCGGTGAGCTGGAAATCCAGGACACCTACGGCACCCAGCGGGTCAAGCTGCCGGCCGGCGACATGGTGTTGTATCCGGGGACCAGCCTGCACAAGGTCAACGCCGTCACCCGGGGCGCGCGCTACGCCTCGTTTTTCTGGACACAAAGCCTGGTGCGCGAAGACAGCCAGCGGGCACTGCTGTTCGAGATGGACGGCGCGATCCAGCAATTGACCCGGGACGTACCCGACCACCCTTCGTTGATCCGCCTGACCGGCACCTATCACAACCTGTTGCGCCGCTGGGTCGAGGTGTAAGTGGCGGATTTTCGTCTGCGCCGAGAAGAGGTGCTCGACGGCGAAAGCCTCAAAGCCATGCTCAAGGACAGCCCGGCGCGCGCGGCCCAAGCGATTCTCATCGCTGCTGGCGCTGGCGTGCTGGAGGCCCAGGCGCTGCTTGGGCAAATTCTGTTGGATGGGCAGGGCATCGAACAGGACAAACCCCTGGCCCTGCGCTGGTTCGACATCGCCGCCCAACGCGGGCACTTGATGGCGCGCAACATGCTGGGCCGTTGCCATGAGCATGGTTGGGGCTGTGTTGCCGATCCTGCAGTCGCTGCCGCCCATTATCGACAGGCCGCCGAGGCAGGGCTGGATTGGGCGATGTACAACTACGCCAACCTGTTGGCGACCGGGCGTGGGGTTACTGAAGATCAGCCGCAGGCGTTGGCCCTGTACCGCCGTGCCGCAGAATTGGGCCACGCCAAGTCAATGAACCTGCTGGGGCGTTATCTGGAGGACGGGCGCTGTTGCCCGGCGGATCCAGTTGCGGCGGCCGAGTGGTATCGGCGTTCGGCCGAAGCTGGAGATTTCCGAGGCCAGTTCAGCCATGCGGCGGTGCTGGCGCAAGAAGGTCGCATCGACGAGTCCCTGACTTGGCTGCGCGAGGCGCTGGCGGGTGGAAATGTGAGTTTCCTTCGCGTGAGCAGTGAGGCGTTGCGGGATGCTCTGCATCCGGAAGTTCGTGCCATGGCTTGTGCTTATCGGCAGCGGCTTTTTCAAATAACGGGCAGCAACAACTCATAACTAGGCCTGCCGCCAGCCCTATGTCTTTCAACAGTGTCGCTTTCCATAAACATATTTGGACCTTTTTAACTTTCAGGATTTGTCGGGTCGACAGTTTTGCGCTTTGGCGCGCTCGGCTGTTTTTTTTGTTAATACTTGAATCGTTGTCGGTGGTCATGGATCTGCTCTAGAGTCTTTTCGCGATCGGCTATTAATAAAGTAGGTATTTATGCGCGGTCGATGGCGGTAATCTATCAATTGAAGACAGGAAGTCTTTTATGGAATTCAAGTTGAGGAAAGAGGTGGTCGAGGCGGCCGCTAAAGCGCCCAAAGTTTTCGTCGAGGCGTCGCTTGGGGGGGGTGGTCAATATAACAGAGCGCCTGGGATACAATTAACCAAGGAACAGGTCATCAGCTTGAGACGGTATGAAATGTTGGGATTGTCGCTTCCTCAGCGGCTAACTGACGTGATTAGCTATTTGAACTATGGCGCCGGTGATGCGGGTCGCCCAGGGCTGACGCCCATGGATTTTTTGGGAACATTTACCACGACGTATGATCATGCTAGGCGTTGGTCACCGTTACGTGAAAAAATTCAACTGACCGGCGCTGACCTGCAAGGCTTTGCCCGTATTATCGTCGGGCGGGGAGCTGCGATCTCCGAAGTTTATGGTGATCTTAGATCGTCCAGGTATCTGGAAGAACACAACATAACTACCATTGAAGAATACCTGAAGCTGAAGGTTGAAATTCCGCACCTTCCTGATCTGGCGCTCCCATCGGGGGATATCCGGGAAATAAAGTTCTATCTCAACAGCATACTGGATGGGGTCAAGAGCCGTCATGTCTCCGCTGAAGCGGTCCGACGGGAGCTGGATAGTTTCGGGACCGACATGCGAGAAAAGGTATTGCCGAGAATTAAGTTGCGCTTGAAAGCTGTGACTGAAAACCCCTATGAAGACGAAATTCGGAGCATTCAGGAGGACATCGATCAACGTGCCGCTGAGATTGATGAACTCAACAACCAATACGATGCCATGGTCAAGGAAGCGATTGTTGCCGCAGCGACATTGAATGTCGGCGGTCTGATCATGGGTATTTACCAGGGCGTTCAGGCCGAGAACATACGCAAAAAGCGTAACGAACTGAAAAGCACCCAAGATACCGCTATCGCGAAATTGGGTAGCAAACATCAAACACTTTCTTCATTGAACCGGGTGCGGGGTGATCTTCAAAATCTCAGTGCGGTCACGATTGAAGCGGAAGTCGCTACGCAGAACCTTATGTTGGTCTGGAATTCGCTCAGCCAGTTCATTGAGGACTCTCTGAAGACAGTCGATGAGGTACACGATGCGGTGTCTCTGAGATCGTTCCATAATAGTCTCAAACTGGTGGTTGAACCTTGGGGCGAAGATATAGGCCCTACCGCGCGGGCGCTGAACGCGATTTTTGAAGAGGCTCAACGGGAAATTGATGCCGGTAATTTGATCAGGACAAGGAGCGTACAAATGTATTCGTTATCAAGTGGTGTGGATTATCCGCAAATCAATATCATGGCGTTGTATGGCTACAACTCGAATGTCCAGACTGCAAAGACGCAAACGCAGTTTCTCGCTGAACGGCATGATTACCTACCGGCCGTGGTGGGCAGAATGACGGGTTTGGCCACCGCTATTGACAGCCAGACGTTCAACCTTCGCAACACCGCACAGAGTGCGCTTCATATCCTGAATAGAACAAACGGACGGCTTGAAAGATATCAGGACGAACTTGAAGAGCCTGGCAGTGAGTCGGATAAGCAAGAGGTACGCTACGATATGGAGAAAGCGCTTCGAGCCACATCCGGAGAAATTAGCCAGCAGGTCGACAACCTCAAGCAGATCGAACTTAACCTGAGCGCCCGATACGACAGGGAAGCATCGAAACAATGGACGCTTGCATTGCTGCAAGACCGGACATTTGTAGAAGAGCAAAAAGATAAGGCCGAAGCCAAGCGTGTCGAGCTGCTTGAACAGGTCGCTTCGGTGTCCAATGCTATCGAGTTGATTGGAAGAAACGGCGTCGAAAAAATTGGCCAGGAAGCTCAGCTGACAGTGGAGAGTCTGATGGCAATGGGTATGGCACCTCCTCAGATGCAGGTGGCATTGTTGGCGATGGACACTTTGAAAAAAACGATCGCAGGTATAGGAGAAACCCTTTCCTACCTCAATATGGTTGCCGGGCGCGACAGGCTTCGTGACAGGGCTCATCAACTGATGATGGAGGCGGGAGACCGGCACAAGGAACTTTCTGAGGTCCAAGGGAAAATCGACTTGGTTGAGAGTCTGGATAGGTTGGACAGTGTTCGCTGGGACTACCTCAAGGAGTTTGGAAATGTCGTGGCTGCCTATGAGAAGTTTTCAAAGGCATTCGCGTGGGAAAGGTCGCGGCCCGTCGAAGAGAATGTCCGTAACGCGCGCGCGCTCATTCCTGGATTCACGCAATACTTACGACCCATTCTCCAGCCATGAAAAAGTCTGGCACCGCGTCGGCATGCGCCGATTGAATTAATGCTATAGGCGATGGCGGTCCGAGAGGCGGCCATCGCCAGGAACATCTCATGGATCGATATGGACATGATTTTACTGAGGGGCAGCGCAGGGCATTGGACCGTTATATTTCTTTCCTTGGCGGCTTGCGCTCGGTCTTTGACAGGATATCGGCAGTTCTTGAAAGGAGCCGCGTCAGCGGTCATCAGGCAGCGTCGCTTCCTAGGGATTCGCGATTAGACAACGCGTACTTCAACGGGCGGGCCCTTTCGGCATTAGGGGGGGATGTCAGTGATACCAAGGCGCTCGTCGATACTCATGTGGCTGAACTGAGGCTGTTCGCGGGAGAAGCGTTGGGTCTGGCAGAGAAAACCCCCAGGCAAACGCCACTTTCTGAAATTGACTACAGACGTTTCAGTCTTTCTCGTTCCGAACGTTGGAAACTAACGTCACCGAAGAATGTTGGGGATCTGGTCCATGAGCTTTACCTTCGTCTTGTTGACGTCAGAAGTGCCATCAGGCAACTCGACTTCAAGTTCGCCGGGATAAACCAGGACTCGTTTGGGGTGTACTCGATATTCACGAGGGCCATGGATCACCGAAGCTGCTATTGCCATGATCGACCGACGCTGGCGCAGGCACTGTTCCAGCAGGCCAGCACTTCACCGTCATGGGACCTGGGTTATTCCTCCACGGATGCGTCAATCAGGGCTACGGAGTACAAGGCTGATATTGCCGCCCTGTTCAATATTTTCAGTAACCTTAATTCCCAGATGGGGTTGCTTGCCCGAGCGTTATACCTGTCCATGGACGCTGCGATGCTAGAGGTCGAGCGAGCAAGTTATGCCGGCAATCTCAAAGAATTGAATTTTGGATTGGGCGCAGCCATTGAGACACTCGAGCAATGCACGACGATGCTGGATGACTTTCACAGGTGGCTATGCAGATAAAAAAGGTCCATGGTTTCCCATGGACCTTCTCATTCAGCCGTATTAAACGTAAAACGACTTCAACGGCGGAAACCCATTGAACTCCACCGCGCTGTAGCTGGTGGTATAGGCGCCGGTCGACAACCAATACAGGCGATCACCGATCGCCAGGTTAAGCGGCAAGCCGTACTTGTAGTTCTCATACATGATGTCGGCGCTGTCGCAGGTCGGGCCGGCGATCACTACTTCTTCCATCTCGCCTTTTTTCTCGGTCCAGATCGGGAACTTGATGGCTTCGTCCATGGTTTCGATCAGGCCGGAGAACTTGCCCACGTCCGTGTACACCCAGCGCTCGACGGCGGTACGGGACTTGCGCGCCACCAGCACCACTTCGCTGACCAGGATACCGGCGTTTGCAATCAACGAACGGCCCGGCTCCAGGATGATTTCCGGCAGGTCGTCACCGAAGTCTTCCTTGAGGAAACGGATGATTTCCTCGGCGTAGGTTTCCAGGCTGTTGGTACGAGTGATGTAGTTGGCCGGGAAGCCGCCGCCCATGTTGATCAGCTTCAAGACGATGCCGTCTTCTTCCTTCAGGCGCTCGAAGATCACCTTGACCTTGGCGATAGCCGCGTCCCAGACGCTGATGTCGCGCTGTTGCGAGCCAACGTGGAACGAGATGCCGTACGGCACCAGGCCCAGGTCGCGGGCGAGGATCAGCAGGTCCATGGCCATGTCGGTCTGGCAGCCGAACTTGCGCGACAATGGCCAGTCAGCGGTGGTCGAGCCTTCAGTGAGGATCCGCACATAGACCTTGGAGCCCGGCGCGGCCTTGGCGATGTTGCGCAGGTCGGCTTCGGAGTCAGTGGCGTACAGGCGCACGCCCTTGTCATAGAAGTAGCGGATGTCTCGGGATTTCTTGATGGTGTTGCCGTAGCTGATCTGCTCCGGGCCGACGCCACGGCTCAGGACCTTGTCCAGCTCGTAGATCGAGGCGATGTCGAAGTTCGAGCCTTTTTCCTTGAGCAGGTCGATGATTTCCACCGCCGGGTTGGCCTTGACGGCATAGTAGACCTTGGCGAATTCGAAACCGGCGCGCAGGTCGTCATAGGCCTGGGCGATCATCGCGGTGTCGATCACCACGAACGGGGTTTCCTGCTTGTCGGCGAACGCCTTCATTTTCTGAAAGGTTTCGCGCGCGAAATAATCTTCGACCTGGATCGACATACTTGGGACTCCTACTGGCAAACATCAGAATCAATGGGTTTGAGGGCAAGCTGCCCCCGCGAACGTCCTCCGTATCCCCACTTTGGTTCGCCTACTTCCCAAGGCATGTCGCCGAAAGCAAAAAGGCCATGGGACGCTTGATTCCCTTGGCCTTGCTGTCTCGTCGTCAGTACTTGAGCCGGATGGATCGTTTCCAGCATGGACGTTCGGCGCGAACTTTAGGGCGTGAGGGACCTGAGATCAACTAAAAATGTCGCGTTTTTGCACGCATCCGTCGTGCGGTCCGCGACAGCTCATGATGTAACCGACCTGCGTGACAGATTGACGTTCCCCTCGATCGGTTTTCGAGCTTGCTCAATATGGCTTTTGCCTTTGTGGCGAGGGAGCTTGCTCCCGCTGGGGCGCGCAGCGGCCCCAAAAAAGCGACGAGCGCTTCGCACTGGAGCGCCAGCCCGGTCAAGCGGGAGCAAGCTCCCTCGTCACAAAAGCAGTCGTGCTTGGTCAGACTGAGGCAGCCTCCGCCGGCGAGACAATACTGGTCTTGCCCCCACGGGACTTGCCGGAGCTCAGGTACTCGGCAATCGATTCCTGCGTCACTTCGCCGAGGAACACCCGCTCGGCGTCCATCACCGGCAGCCACGAGCGATTGAACTCGTACATGCGTGACAACAGGATCCGCAGATGTTCGTCGTAGGCGGCGGTGGCATTGAATTCCCGCAGGTACTGGCCGCAGGTTCCGGTCTGACGGTACAGGTCGCGGCGTCTTACATACCCCAGGGCCTTATTCTCGGCACAGGTGACCACCACGTAGCGCCGGTCATGTTCGTCCATCAGTTCCAGCGCCTCGGCCACCGGGGTTTCGGGGCTGACCGAGGGGGCGTTGTCCGCCGCGTCTTCGGCCTTGACCAATAGCAGGCGCTTGAGCGTGCTGTCCTGGCCGACGAAATTGCTGACGAACTCATCGGCGGGATGTGCCAGCAGCGTGTCCGGGTGATCGCACTGGATCAATTTACCGGCGCGGAAGATCGCGATCTTGTCCCCCAGCTTGATGGCCTCGTCGATGTCGTGGCTGACCATGATCACGGTCTTGTTCAGCGCCCGCTGCATCTCGAAGAACTCGTTCTGGATCATCTCGCGGTTGATCGGGTCGACCGCGCCGAAGGGCTCGTCCATCAGCAACAGCGGCGCATCGGCCGCCAGGGCGCGGATGACACCGATCCGTTGTTGCTGGCCGCCGGACAATTCGCGCGGGTATCGGTGCAGGTATTGCTTGGGTTCAAGCTTGATCATGCTCATCAATTCGCGGGCGCGGTCGTGGCATTTCTGCTTGTCCCAGCCCAGCAGGCGTGGGACGACGGTGATGTTTTCCTCGATGGTCATGTTCGGGAACAGACCGATCTGCTGGATCACGTAGCCAATATTGCGGCGCAGGGTCACCTCGTCCAGGCCGGTGGTGTCTTCGCCATTGATCAAGACCTTGCCCGAGGTCGGCGGGATCAGTCGGTTGATCATTTTCAGCGTGGTGCTCTTGCCACAGCCCGACGGCCCGAGGAACACGCAGATCTCGCCTTCGTTGACGGTCAGGTTCACCGAGTCCACGGCTTTCACATCCTTGCCGTTGCTCTTGAAGGTTTTGCTGAGGTTTTGTAATTCGATCATTTCAGTAATCCTTTCGGAGTCAACGAGCGTTGCAGCCATTGCAAAAGCAGGTCGGCGAAGATGGCCAGGAGGCTGACCAGCAAGGCGCCGACGATCAGCATCGACATATCGCTGCGGCTGATGGAAGCGAGGATGAGCACGCCCAGGCCACCGGCGCCGATGGTGGCGGCGATGGTCATGACGCCGATGTTCATGACCACGGCGGTGCGCACGCCGGCCAGGATCACCGGCACGGCGATGGGCAGTTCGACCATGCGCAGGCGCTGGCCGAAGGTCATGCCGATGCCGCGGGCGGCTTCGCGAATACCGGGTTCGACCCCGGTCAGGGCCAGGTAGGTGTTGCGCATGATCGGCAACAGTGAATAAAGAAACACCGCGGTGATCGCCGGCATCGGCCCCAGGCCTTGGCCGAACTTGGAATAGAACGGCAGCAGCAGCCCGAACAGGGCAATCGACGGAATCGTCAGCAGCACCGTGGCGCTGGCCTGCAACGGGCCGGCGAGCGCCGGGAAGCGGGTCATGAAAATGCCCAGCGGCACGCCGATCACGATTGCCAGGGTCACGGCGATGCCCACCAGGGTGATGTGCTGCCAGGTCAGGTGCAGCACCAGCGGCCAGTCCAGATGGGAAAAGGCGTCAAGAAAATCCATGGCTTTTCCTCCAGGTCATTGGGTTGAGAGCAGCGAATGCTGACGCAGGAAATCGGCGGCAACGGCGGAAGGGCTTTCATGATCCACGTCCACGCGGGCATTGAGCTGGCGCATGGTTTCGTCGTCGAACAGTTCGGCCAGGGGCTTGAGTTGCGCGGCCAGTTGAGGGTGCGCGTCAAGGAATGCCTGGCGTACCACCGGCGCGGCGGTGTAGTCGGGGAAGTAATGCTTGTCGTCTTCCAGCAGCTTCAGTTTGAAGGCATTCAGGCGCCCGTCGGTGGTGTACACCAAACCGGCGAAAACCTGGCTGTTGCGCAGCGCCGTGTAGACCAGGCCCGCGTCCATCTGGCGGATGTTCCTGCGGGTCAGGTTCATACCGTACTGCTTGACCATGCCGGCCAGGCCGTCGGAACGGTTGGCGAACTCGGTGTCCAGGGCAACCAGATGGTTCTCGTCGGCCTCGGCCTGCAACACCGCGTTCAACTGGCTGATGGAATTGATCTGCGGGTACTTCTTCGCGACTTTTTCAGGAAGGGCCAAGGCGTAGGTGTTGCTGAATTTCGACGGAGCAAGCCAGACCAGGCCTTTTTTCGCGTCGAGTTCTTTCACTCGAGCGTAGGATTGGGCGCTGTCGAGTTTTTCGGTGACATGGTTGTAGGCCACCAACGACACGCCGGTGTACTCCCAAAGCAAATCCAATTGCCCGGATTCCTGGGCGCTACGGGCCAGGTTGCTTCCCAGGCCGCCGGTGACTTGCGCGTCGTAACCTTTGTCACGCAGGTATTGCGCGGTGATTTCCGCCAGCAATGTCTGCTCGGTGAATACCCGGGCGCCGAGGCGGATCAGCGGTTTTTCAGCGGCTTGGGCAAACCCTGCGAACAGCAGCAGGCACCCCAGAATCAAGCTCATCTTCTTCATAACGTTTCCTTTATCCAGCCAGGCTCAGGACGGTCGTAGACCGCGTTCCAGCCAGAGGCGGCTGGCCAGTGTCACCAGCCCGTCGAGCAGCAAAGCGAGCAGGGCGGTGCAGGCTGCGCCGAGCAGCAATTGCGGCTGGTTGTTCAAGGCGATGCCGGGGAAGATCAGGCTGCCAAGGCTGTTGGCGCCGATCAGGAACGCCAGGGGCGCGGTGCCGACGTTGATCGCCAGGGCCACGCGCACCCCGCCGACTATGATTGGCACGGCGTTGGGCAATTCGACTTTCCACAACACCTGGCGCGCAGTCATGCCGATGCCGATAGCGGCTTCCTTGAGGGAACCCTGAACGTTTTTCAGGCCTTCATAGGTGTTGCGCACGATGGGCAATAGTGAGGCGAGGAAGAGGGCGAAGATGGCGGGCCCGTTGCCGATGCCCAGGACGCCTAGGGCGATGGCCAATACGGCCAGGGGGGGCACGGTGTTGCCGATGTTGAACACTTGCATGAAGCGTTCGGCACGCCCGACCATGCCGGGGCGGCTGAGGAGTATGCCGGCTGGGATGCCGACTATCAGGGCCGCCAACATGGATGCCAATACAAGCATCAGGTGCGCTTGCAGGTAAAACAGCAGATCGTCGCGGTAGCGTTGGATCGTATCGATGCCAATCCAGTGGACCAACAGGGCCAGGAGTGCGACGACGAACGCAGCCCCTGTCAGCCCTTTGCCATAGCGGATAGCCACAGGCGGACTCCTTTTTCTTTTAGTCGGCGCACGCTTTGCTCGGGCGGCAAACCATCATGGGATGCCGGGAAAACGTTCGCGAGAAGCAGCTCTTTTCGAGGCGGGTCAAAGGACCGTCGAAGCGAGCCATGGGCGCAGCCTCGTCAGGCTAACTTGCTGATTTTGCAGGCCCCGACGGTTGCTCATATCAGGGTTGTGGACGGCTCCACGCGGCAAAAGGTTCCCATGCTGGGCAGCATTTGGCCACCCTCGATGTGCTCAACGGTTCGGTTCCTGGCCCAAGTTGAGCTATAATCGCCGCCCTTTTTTGAATCACCTGCCAGGCGATTTCCCATGACCAAACAGGCCGCCGAAGTCGCGAAACGCCGCACTTTCGCCATTATTTCCCACCCCGATGCCGGTAAGACCACCATCACCGAAAAGCTCTTGCTGATGGGCAAGGCGATTGCGGTGGCCGGCACGGTGAAATCCCGCAAGTCCGACCGCCATGCCACCTCTGACTGGATGGAGATGGAAAAGCAGCGGGGTATCTCCATTACCACGTCGGTCATGCAGTTCCCGTATCGCGATCACATGATCAACCTGCTCGACACCCCGGGCCACGAAGACTTCTCGGAAGACACCTACCGCACCCTGACCGCGGTGGACTCGGCCTTGATGGTTCTCGACGGCGGTAAGGGCGTCGAGCCACGGACCATCGCGCTGATGGACGTCTGCCGTCTGCGTGACACGCCGATCGTGAGCTTCATCAACAAGCTCGACCGCGACATCCGCGACCCGATCGAATTGCTCGACGAGATCGAAGCCGTCCTCAAGATCAAGGCCGCGCCGATCACCTGGCCGATCGGTTGCTATCGCGACTTCAAGGGCGTGTACCACCTGGCCGACGACTACATCATCGTCTACACCCCAGGCCACGGCCATGAACGCACCGAAACCAAGATCATCCAGAAGCTCGACTCCGACGAAGCCCGCGCGCACCTGGGCGATGAGTACGAGCGTTTCGTCGAGCAACTGGAGCTGGTGCAGGGCGCCTGCCATGAGTTCAACCAGCAGGAATTCATCGATGGGCAACTGACCCCGGTGTTCTTCGGGACCGCCCTGGGCAACTTCGGCGTCGACCATGTGCTAGACGCCGTGGTCGACTGGGCCCCGCGCCCGCTGCCGCGCGTTGCCAACGAGCGCACCGTGGAGCCGGTGGAAGAGAAGTTCGCAGGCTTCGTGTTCAAGATCCAGGCGAACATGGACCCCAAGCACCGCGACCGCATTGCCTTCATGCGTATCTGCTCCGGCAAATACGAAAAAGGCATGAAGATGCGCCACGTGCGCACCGGCAAGGACGTGCGTATCGGCGATGCCTTGACCTTCTTCTCCTCGGAACGCGAGCAACTGGAAGAAGCCTTCGCCGGTGACATCATCGGCCTGCACAACCACGGCACCATCCAGATCGGCGACACCTTCACCGAAGGCGAAGCCCTGGGCTTCACCGGCATCCCGCACTTCGCCCCGGAACTGTTCCGCCGCGTACGCCTGAAGGACCCGCTCAAATCCAAGCAGTTGCGCCAAGGTTTGCAGCAATTGGCCGAAGAAGGCGCCACCCAGGTGTTCTTCCCGGAGCGCAGCAACGACATCATCCTCGGCGCCGTCGGCGTGCTGCAGTTCGACGTCGTCGCCAGCCGCCTGAAAGAGGAATACAAGGTCGAATGCTCCTACGAGCCGATCACCGTTTACTCCGCCCGTTGGATTGAATGTGACGATAAGAAAAAGCTCGAGGAATTCTCCAACAAGGCCGTGGAAAACCTTGCGCTGGATGGTGGTGGGCACTTGACCTACCTGGCGCCTACCCGGGTGAACCTGGCGCTGATGGAAGAGCGCTGGCCGGATGTGAAATTCCGCGCGACGCGGGAGCATCACTAAGCAGTAAGCGTTTAAAGCCAAAAGCTGTGGGAGCGAGCCTGCTCGCGAAAGCGATAGGTCAGCTTGCCTGGATGTTGGTTGTGCCGGCCTCTTCGCGGGCAAGCCCGCTCCCACAATGGTCTTGTGTCAGATCCTCGATCTCCCGGTCATCCATAGCCCCTGTGGGAGCGAGCCTGCTCGCGAAAGCGGTGGGTCAGGCTGCCTGGATGCTGGATGTGCCGACCTCTTCGCGAGCAGGCTCGCTCCCACACTGGGTTTTGGGTGTTAGTTGGTTTTGAAATAAGGCTTATTCGAAACCATTCTGTCGTGTGGGGGCATTTCTGGCGGTTCGGTGGCGTCTTATCTGGTGAACCGGGCAGTTCAGAACAAGATTTTCTTGAGCGCCGTCGGGCCCCGGCTTTATCCGGAAAAAGAAGGAATTGGTCATAAATAAGCTGCTACGCATGATGTTTTTGCTGAAGGTGTTGGTGATGCTGTCTCTCGGTTCAACGGTTGCCTGGGCTGAGTGCGATGAGCATGAAAAACATGCATCAAGCGGATCGGTGGCGCAGGGTGAGTTGATGCTTGCCGCGACCGATGCGGACGCAGGCGATCCGGACGATGGCGAGGATGATGATGGTTCGCCAATCGATACGCCGGATGATGAGGATCCGGAAGGCGATAGCCAGACGTAGATTTTTGACCTGAAGAAAACCCCTCCAGCCCCAACTGAAACTTAGTTGGGGCTGGAGGGGTTTTTTGTTTACTACTTGCTAATAACTTAGGCTGTCTACTGTCATCTTTGACAGTAGACAGCCCTATCCCGACGCGCATAGATTCGGCTCGACAAACGCTTCACATGTAATGTCAATACAGGGAGACGATCGTGGAGTCGTTATATTTTGCTGCCACACTTAACGTCTTAAGTGCGCTTATTCTTTGGGCCAGATATTCCTATGCCAAGCCGTCGGCATATTTTTGGAGTGGTCTCTGGATAACGAGTTTCATATCGAGTCTCATCTCAGTCGCCGTCGTTACAGGAGAGATGGAGGGGGCGTTGTTTTCTTTGCTAGGCGGAGTAGCTTTAGGGTTTTTAGTTCGTTTTTATATTCCAATTATCAGTCTGTTTGGTGTCGGGCTGCTGGTGGCTAGGTTTACTGTGCCTGTGGCTATCCTGATTTTTGTAAATCAAAAAATTCAGCAAGTGGAGTTGGGGATTTTACTTTGGGGTTGTATCTATGTTTTTCAGCTTATTTGTCTGCTCATCGCGGTATTTTATATGCTTTGCAGAGTGCTTGAAGACTTGCCGAGATTTACCATCAATTTTCCGAAGCGTGATGCTGCGCTGCAAAAAATAAGTATGGCCGATGGGCGGTGGAATCCGTTGATTTCCATACATGTTCCTTGTTATGCGGAACCTCCGGCTTTGGTTATTGCCACCCTAAGTGCAGTGGCGAACCTTGAGTATAATAATTTTGAGGTGTTGGTTGTTGACAATAACACAAAAGATCCTGAGCTTTGGAAGCCGGTTGAAAAATTCTGTACAAAACTAGGGCAACGATTTTGTTTTTTTCATGTCGATCCTCTCGCTGGTGCAAAGGCGGGCGCCATAAATTTTGCGCTACGTCACTCGAACGTCGACGCAGAAATTGTTTTGATTATCGATGCGGATTATATAGTGGACCCTGCGTTCATAAGGCGATATATCGCACTTTTTGAAGATGAAAAAACGGGGTTCGTGCAGACCAGTCATGACTATCGGGAGTGGCGGGGTAATCCGTTTTTATCTGGCGTTTATCATCACTATTTAATTGGCCATAAAACAGTACATCCTGCCTTGAACGAATACGGTGCCGGTTATTTGGTGGGTACGGTGTGTATGGTTAGGCGTCATTTGATTGAAGAACTCGGCGGGTGGGCAGAATGGGCGCTTACCGAGGATCTGGAGCTGGCCATGAGAATTATGGCTAAGGGATATACAGGGCATGTATTCAGCGACACATGGGGCAAAGGGCTTATACCAGAAACTCTGGACGGGATAAAAAAACAACAGTTTCGTTGGTGGGCGGGAGCCACCCAGGAGTTCAGGGTGAATTGGCGTCGATACCTTGGGCTGACTAACGAAAAAATGACGGTGGCTCAAAGAAGCTTGAGATTGTATACGACCTTTAAAGATTGTATCGGTGCGTGCGCATTTTTGGTGGATATATCTTTTTTTCTCGTTTGCGTCTTTCTGGTGTCGAGTTCGCAGGTATTGCAAATACCCCATGGTTTCTTGGGTTTGATTGGGGCGGCAGTGGTTGTAAAATTTCTTGAAATATGGATCGGCGTCAGAGAACTGGGGAGCAACGAAGTGCGTGATTATTTCATGACATTGATGCTCAAAGGTGCCCTGAGATGGGTGGGTGTGAAGGCGTTCATTTTACCTTTATTTAAACTCCAGATTTCGTGGGTTAGAACGAATAAGTTCAAACAATCCGGAAATTTTCTGCGAGGGGTTAAGTCGTCTTCGGTCGAAATTTTGATAGGGCTCATTTATCTCCTGTGTGCTCTGTTTCTCGTGCCTTTTGCACATTTCGTAGAGTTTGACCTCGTGGCGTTGGTGTCCATCTGGTTTTTTATTCAAGGCGGATCGTTCTTCTGTACGCTAGTCATGGCAATCGTTAGTGAGAGCGCATTGGATCAGGAGCGACTGGAATTAGCCAAGGTGACTGATAGCGAGGTGTGAGGATCTAGCGCTTGGCGCTAAGTTGACGCGCGGCTTGTGGGGGCGAGCTTGCTCGCGATGGCGGCGTTTTTCAAGGTAGTGGTTCAGCTTGCATGGACGGGCTGCCGGCCTTGTAGTCGAGGCGCCTACAAATGCCGGCCAGCCCTTTTGATGTGCGGCGAGTTGCTAGCGTGGATCGGCGATATCCAGCGCCCGATTCGCCAGTAGCTCACTCACCTCTGTCACTTGTAGGATCCCCATCGCAACATGCCGGCGAGAACCCTCAAGATCGAACGCCAAGTCGCTGATCATGGCGTTGGCGGAGGCCAGGTTTTCGCTGAGGTTGGCGAGCAGGCTTTCAGTATCGATGCTCTCGACGACAGTGAAGAGCTGCGCTGCTGACGGGGCTTTCTTGGCTTTGGCCTGTTCCGGCTTCAAATAATAATCGAGCGCCCGCTCAGTGGCTTCGTGGAATTTTTCCGGGGCGAGGCTTGAATAGGACGAGGTGGGGTCTGATTCTGGTGGGTTTTTGTGCCACTTCTCCATTCTTGATCACCCAAACCCAGGCAATGGGAAACGGCGATCAGCACCTTTTGTAATAAGGTTTATTCAAAACTTGTCTTTACGATGGCGGCATTTCTAGCTGTTTCGGGGCGTCCTATCTTGTGTGCTACTTTGTTCAAAATTAGCTTCCCTTAAGCGCCATCGGGCTCTGCTGTATCCGGATAAAGAAGGAATTGGGCTATGAATAAGCTGCTGCGCATGATGTTTTTGCTGAAAGTTTTGGTGGTGCTTTCCCTCGGCTCAACGGCTGCGTGGGCCGAGTGCGATGAGCATGAGAAACACGCCTCGAGCGGTTCGGTGGTGCAAGGCGAGATGATGCTGGCCGCGACCGATGCGGACGCAGGCGATCCGGACGATGGCGAGGATGATGATGGTTCGCCAATCGATACACCGGATAGCGATGAAGATGCAGAGGGCGATAGCCAGACGTAGATTTCTGACCTAAAGAAAACCCCTTCAGCCCCAACTGAGAGTCAGTCGGGGCTGGAGGGGTTTTTTATGCCAGATGTACTGCCCCCAAGGCGAAGATTCACCCCTGTGGCGAGGGAGCTTGCTCCCGCTGGCCTGCGCAGCGGGCCCAAGAAAGGGGGGCCGCTGCGCGGCCCAGCGGGAGCAAGCTCCCTCGCCACAAGAGCTTTATCTACCTTCTGCGTTTATGCAGCACCGTCGAGGAACCGCTCGGCGTAGTGACACGCCACCAACCGGTTATCCAACGGCCGCAACGCCGGTTCTTCAGTCTTGCAGCGCTCGGTCGCGTACGGGCAGCGCTTGTGGAAGGCGCAGCCGGACGGCGGGTTCAACGGATTGGGCAGTTCGCCGACGATTTTGATCTTCGGCTTGTTCGGGTCCGGGTGGATGGTCGGGGTGGCCGACAGCAGCGCCTGGGTGTACGGGTGCAGCGGGCGGCTGTAGATCGACTCGTTGGGGCCCATTTCCACTGGGCGGCCGAGGTACATCACCATCACGTCGTCAGCGACGTGCTGGACCACCGCCAGGTTGTGGGAAATGAACACGTAGGCGGTGTTGAATTCCTGTTGCAGGTCCATGAACAGGTTCAGCACCTGGGCCTGGATCGATACGTCCAGCGCCGAGGTCGGTTCGTCCGCCACCAGCACCTTGGGTTGCAGCATCATGGCGCGGGCCAGGGCGATGCGCTGGCGCTGGCCGCCGGAGAACATGTGCGGGTAGCGCTGGTAATGCTCGGGACGCAAGCCCACCTGCTTCATCATCGCCTGGACTTTCTCACGCCGCTCGGTGGCCGACAGGTTGGTGTTGATCAGCAACGGCTCGGCCAGTTGATCACCGATTTTCTGCCGCGGGTTGAGGGACGCATACGGGCTCTGGAACACCATCTGCACGTCTTTACGCAGTTGCTTGCGTTCGGCCTTGTTGGCGCCGGCCACTTCCTGACCGGCGATTTTCAAGGAGCCCGCGGACGGCTCTTCGATCAGCGTCAGAGCCCGGGCGAGGGTGGATTTGCCGCAACCGGATTCGCCCACCACGGCCAGGGTCTTGCCGGCCTCCAGTTCGAACGACACCCCGTTGAGGGCGCGCACAGTCGCATGGCCCTTGAACATGCCACGGGACACTTCGTAATGACGGGTCAGGTCACGGGCGGTAAGTACGACGGCCATCACGCCACCTCCTGGTTCAACGGGTAGAAGCAGCGGGCGAGGCTGTTGGTTTTCGGATCGAGGGCAGGGCGCTCCTGGCGACAGTTGTCGCGCACATACGGGCAGCGCGGCGACAGCAGGCAGCCTTGCGGACGGTCATAGCGACCGGGAACGATACCCGGCAAGGTCGCCAGGCGCTCGGCGCCCATGCTGTGTTCCGGAATCGCCGCCAGCAGCGCTTCGCTGTATGGGTGGGCGGGAATGTCGAACAACTGAGGCACCTTGCCCACTTCCACGGCCTGGCCGGCGTACATCACGCACACGCGCTGGGCGGTTTCAGCCACGACGGCGAGGTCGTGGGTGATCAGCACCAGGCCCATGTTCTGCTCTTTTTGCAGGGCCAGCAGCAGGTCCATGATCTGCGCCTGGATGGTCACGTCCAGGGCGGTGGTCGGTTCATCGGCAATCAACAACTTCGGCTCGCCGGCAATCGCCATGGCAATCGCCACGCGCTGGCTCATGCCGCCGGACAGTTGGTGCGGGTACGCGTCCATGCGGCTCGCGGCGCCGGGAATTTCGACTTTTTCCAGCAGTTCGATGGCGCGCTTGCGGGCGGCTTTGCCGGACATCTTCAGGTGCAGGCGCAGCACTTCTTCGATCTGGAAACCGACGGTGTAGCTGGGATTGAGCGCGGTCATCGGGTCCTGGAACACCATCGCCAGGTCCTTGCCGACGATCTGCCGACGCTGGCGGTTGCTCAGCTTGAGCATGTTCTTGCCGTCGAAGTTCAGCGCGTCGGCGGTGACGATGCCGGGGTGCTCGATCAGGCCCATCAGCGCCATCATGGTCACGGATTTACCCGAGCCCGATTCGCCGACGATCGCCAGGACTTCGCCTTTGTCCACGCTCAGGTCCAGGCCGTCGACCACCGGCACGGCGGTGGCGTCGCCGAAGCGGACGTTGAGATTCTTGATTTCTAGCAGTGACATGGGAATCTCCTCAGGCGGCATTCTTGAGTTTCGGGTCCAGCGCATCGCGCAGCCCGTCGCCCATCAGGTTGATTGCCAGCACGCTGAGCAAAATGGTCAAGCCAGGCAGGCTCACGACCCACCAGGCGCGTTCGATGTAGTCGCGGGCCGAGGCCAGCATGGTGCCCCATTCAGGGGTTGGCGGCTGCACGCCGAGGCCGAGGAAGCCCAGGGCGGCGGCGTCGAGGATCGCCGAGGAAAAGCTCAGCGTCGCCTGGACGATCAGCGGTGCCATGCAGTTGGGCAGCACGGTGATGAACATCAGGCGCGGCAGGCCGGCACCGGCCAGGCGGGCGGCGGTCACGTAGTCGCGGTTCAGTTCGCCCATCACGGCGGCGCGGGTCAGGCGCACGTAGGATGGCAGCGAGACGATGGCGATGGCGATCACGGTGTTGATCAGGCCTGGGCCGAGGATGGCGACGATCGCCACGGCCAGCAGCAAGGACGGCAGGGCGAGCATGATGTCCATCAGACGCATGATGGTCGGGCCGAGGATGCGCGGGAAGAACCCGGCGAACAGCCCCAGCAGGATGCCCGGGATCAACGACATCACCACCGACGACAAGCCGATCAGCAGCGACAGGCGCGAGCCCTGGATCAGGCGCGACAGCAGGTCGCGGCCCAGTTCGTCGGTGCCCAGCAGGAATTGCATCTGCCCACCTTCCAGCCAGGCCGGTGGCGTCAGCAGGAAGTCACGGTATTGCTCGCTCGGGTCATGAGGCGCGACCCACGGAGCGAAGATCGCGCAGAACACGATCAGGGTCATGAACATCAGCCCGGCGACGGCGCCCTTGTTGCGGGAAAACGCTTGCCAGAATTCTTTGTAAGGGGACGGGTACAGCAGGCTTTGATCGACTGCTACCGCGGTAGTTGGAGTACTCATGGTCTTGATCTCAGCGCTGGTGACGGATACGTGGGTTGGCAAAGCCGTAGAGGATGTCCACGACGAAGTTGACCAGAATCACCAGGCAGGCGATTAACAGGATGCCGTTCTGCACCACGGGATAGTCCCGGGCGCCGATGGCTTCGATCAACCACTTGCCGATGCCCGGCCAGGAGAAGATCGTTTCGGTCAGGACCGCACCGGCCAGCAGCGTGCCCACTTGCAGGCCGACCACGGTCAGCACCGGGATCAGCGCGTTGCGCAGGCCATGCACGAACACCACGCGCGACGGCGACAGGCCCTTGGCCTTGGCGGTGCGGATGTAGTCTTCGCGCAGCACTTCGAGCATCGAAGAGCGGGTCATGCGGGCGATCACCGCCAGCGGAATGGTGCCCAGCACGATCGCCGGCAGGATCAGGTGATGCAGCGCATCGAGGAACGCGCCCGGCTCGTCGGCCAGCAGCGTGTCGATCAGCATGAAGCCGGTTTTCGGCTCGATGTCGTAGAGCAGGTCGATCCGCCCCGACACCGGCGTCCAGCCAAGGGACACCGAGAAGAACATGATCAGGATCAGGCCCCACCAGAAGATCGGCATCGAGTATCCCGCGAGGGAGACGCCCATCACCCCATGGTCGAACAGGGATCCTCGCTTGAGTGCCGCGATCACCCCAGCCAGCAGGCCCAGGATACCGGCGAACAACAGGGCGGCCATGGACAGTTCCAGGGTCGCGGGGAACAGGGAGCTGAACTCGGTCCATACGCTTTCACGGGTACGCAGCGATTCGCCGAGATCGCCCTGGGCCAGTTTGCCGATGTAGTCCAGGTATTGGGCATACAGCGGTTTGTTGAGGCCAAGGCGTTCCATTGCCTGTGCATGCATTTCGGGATCGACCCGACGTTCGCCCATCATCACTTCCACGGGGTCGCCGGGGATCATGCGAATCAACGCGAAGGTCAGCAAGGTGATGCCGAAGAACGTGGGGATCAATAATCCCAGTCGGCGGGCAATAAAACTAAACATCTTCAGGTGTACCTCATCAGCCGGTTAGGCGTGCCCTTCGAGGCTTGGGGTCAAGCGTCGAAGGGCGTTTTCTTATCTACTTCACCTGGGTGGTGGCGAAGTTGTTGGTGGTGAGCGGGCTAATCACGTAGCCCTCTACGTTCTTGCGCATTGCCGTGAACATGCGGGTGTGGGCCATGCTGATCCATGGCTGGTCCTGGTTGAAGATCACCTGGGCCTGTTCATAGAGCCTGGCGCGCTCCTCGGGGTTCACTGTGGCGCGTGCCTGGTCGAGCAGCGCCTGGAATTTCTCGTTGCACCAGCGCGCGTAGTTTTCGCCGTTCTTGGCGGCTTCGCAACTGAGCATAGGCGTCAGGAAGTTATCCGGGTCGCCGTTGTCGCCCGCCCATCCGGCGGACACCATGTCGTGCTCGCCGTTTTTCGCGCGCTTGAGCATTTCGCCCCACTCCATCACGCGGATGTCGACCTTGATCCCGACTTTCGCCAGGTCGGCCTGCATCATTTGCGCGCCGAGCATCGGGTTGGGGTTGGTCGGGCCGCCGCCGTTGCGGGTGAACAAGGTAAACACGGTGCCTTCCGGCACGCCGGCTTCCTTGAGCAACTGGCGGGCCTTGTCGAGGTCGCGGGTCGGGTTCTTCAGTTCGTGATTGAAGCCCAGCAGTGTCGGCGGGTACGGGTTAACCGCCACGGTGGCGTTGCCCTTGCCGAACAGGGCGTTGACGTAGGCTTCCTTGTCGAAGGCCAGGTCGATGGCCTTGCGTACACGCACGTCGCTCATGTACTTCTTGCTGGTGTTCAGCGCGGTGTAGGAAACGGTCATCGCGTCCAGCTCGGTGACCTTCAGGTTCGGGTCTTTCTTGATGCTGGGGATGTCATCGGGTTTTGGGTACAGCGCGATCTGACATTCGTTGGTCTTGAGTTTCTGCATGCGCACGTTGTTGTCGGTGGCGATGGCCAATACCAGCGCATCGGCCGGTGGCTTGCCACGGAAGTAGTCCGGGTTGGCCTTGAAGCGAACCTGGGCATCCTTGCTGTAGCGCTGGAACACGAATGGGCCGGTGCCGATCGGCTTGCTGTTGAGGTCGCCGGCCTTGTTGGCCTTGAGCAACTGGTCGGCGTATTCAGTCGGGTAGATCGAAGAGAACGCCATGGCGATGTCGGCCAGGAACGGCGCTTCGCGGCGGGTCAAGGTGAACTTGACCGTGTGCTCGTCGACTTTCTCGACGTTTTTCAGCAGCTCCTTGAAGCCCATGCTTTCAAAGTACGGGAAGCCCACGCTCGACAGTTTATGCCACGGATGATTCGGGTCCAGCTGGCGCTGAAAGCTCCAGACCACGTCGTCGGCGTTCATGTCGCGGGTCGGCTTGAAGTAATCGGTGGTGTGGAACTTGACGCCCTTGCGCAGGTGGAAGGTGTACGTCAGGCCATCGTCGCTGATGTCCCAGGATTCGGCCAAGGCCGGAATCACTTCGGTGGTGCCGGGCTTGAAATCAGCCAGGCGATTGAAAATGGTTTCCGCCACGGCATCGGCGGTGACTGCAGTCGTGTACTGGACCATGTCGAAGCCTTCCGGACTGGCTTCTGTGCAAACCACAAGGGGTTTGGCCGTGGCGCCAACGGCGACACTCAGCAGCGCGGCGGCGATGGCGGCGCGTAGGGGGTTCATGTTCATCGTCAATCCTCTGCAATCGGGTAATTGGCAAAAGACCGGGCGGGCGACCTTATGAGTCGACCGCCCGGTGGCAGTTTAGAGAATGTTGAACGGGATGGTGGTGACCAGACGGAATTCATTGATGCTGCCGTCGGCCTGGTTCTCGCTGGCGCGGTGAGCGGTGTAGGTCGCACGAATCGCGGTGGCCTTCAACGGACCGCTCTGCACGGCGTAGGAAGCACCGATGCCGTACTCGTAGTGATGTTCACCGTCCATGGCCTGGACGCCGTCGTAACCCTTGCCAACTACGCCTTTGTTACCGGTGTAGTGAGTGCCATCGATACCCCAGCCGCGGGCTTGGTAGACGTTGAACTTCAGGCCCGGCACGCCGTACTCGGCCATGTTCAGGCCATAGGCGATCTGGAAGGATTTCTCGTTCGGGCCGTTGAAGTCCGACAGCAGGGAGTTGGCCAGGTAGATGCCGTTGGTTTCGTGCAGGTAGTCGAAGTACTCGTCGCCATTGATTTCCTGGTACGAGAAGGTCACGGTATGAGCCTGGTGAGTCAGGCCGAACGACAGCGAGTAGGTATCGTTGTCGATATCGCCCAGCAGGGCAGAACCCGAATCGACGGTCTTATAGTAGTTCAGGCCAGTGGTCAGGCTCAGTACCGAGCTGTCGCCAAGCACGTGGCTGGCGCCGAAGTAGTACTGGTTCCACAGGTCTTCGGCCTGGGTGCCCCACAGGCTGGTGGTCAGGCTGGCGAGCGGCTGGTAAGTGATACCGGCGGTATTTACATGGTCGGCTTCAGCCGAGGAGTTACCGTATTCGGAGCGGAACTTGCGCTGGCTCTGTTCGGTACGAGGCGAGTTGCGATCGAAGGTGCCGATATCGAAAGACAGGTTCTCCAGCTCTTCGCTGTGCAGGCTCACACCTTCGAAGCTCGAAGGCAGGGCACGGTTGCCGATCACATCGACCATCGGGCTGCTGAAATTCTGGCGACCTGCAGTCAGGGTAGTGTTCGAGACACGGGCCTTGACGTTGGCCAGGCCCAGCTTGCTCCACTGGTCGACAGCATCGCCGCCACTCTCAGTCAGGGTACGGTTGTTTCCGCGGCCGCCTCGTCCTGGCTCTGGAGCGCCACCATTGGCCGATGCCAGATTCTTGCGGTCGCGCTCCAGCGCGATAGCGTTGTAGGCAGCCACTTCGGTACTGAAGCCAACAGTGCCCTCGGTGAAGCCCGAGTTGTACTTGATGATGGTGCCTTGCATCCAGTTGATGCGGCGATCAGTTGGAGCCAGGGCGCCGTTCTTCTGATACGAGAATTTTGCGCCACGCTTGAGTTGTTCGTTGGAGTACCAGTTACGGGTACTGCCCTCAAGCTTTTGCCCTTCAATAAAGCCCTTGGCTTCGGATTGAGCGCTGCTGGTCTTGACCGTCACCGGCGTAACCGCCTGGCTCTGGGACTCTGCATAGGCCGTCGCGGTGATGCTGCTGATGGCCAAGGCCAGTATCGCGGTGCTGCTCAGTTTCATCGGTAACGCTCCTTTTTCTTTCTTTTTTATGCCGTTCTTTTTTGGTGATACGGCTATTTGGTTTACAGCTCATTTGCAGCGTGCAAACGTTTGCCTGGCGCCGGATCGGCGAATTACGGCAAGACGTCTGCGTGAGGGCTTCCAGGAAAGCCCTCGCTGTGCGGCGATACGGTTATGGGTTCAGGCTGACGCCCGAGAAGACGTTGCGACCGAAGGGGCTGACTTTGAACCCTTCGACTTTGGCGCTCAGCGGCTGGTTGACCGTCGAGTGGGCAACAGGGGTGATCGGCACTTGCTGCTTGAGCAACTGCTGGGCCTGTTTGTAGAGCACGGTGCGCTTTTCGCGGTCGGTGACGATCTTGGCCTGCTTGATCAGCTTGTCGTAATCCTGGTCACACCACATGGAGTAGTTGTTGCCACCAATGGCGTCACAGCTGTATAGCGTGCCCAGCCAGTTGTCCGGGTCACCGTTGTCGCCGGTCCAGCCGATCAGGCTGATGTCGTGCTCGCCGTTCTTGGTGCGCTTGATGTACTCGCCCCATTCATAGCTGACGATCTTCACTTTCAGGCCGATTTTCGCCCAGTCGGCCTGGAGCATCTCGGCCATCAGCTTGGCGTTGGGGTTGTACGGGCGTTGCACGGGCATGGCCCAGAGGGTGATTTCGGTGCCTTCCTTGACTCCGGCGGCCTTGAGCAGCTCTTTGGCTTTTTCCGGGTTGTAAGGCGTGTCCTTGATGGTCTCGTCGTAGGACCATTGGGTCGGTGGCATGGCGTTCTGCGCCAGTTGCCCCGCGCCCTGGTACACCGCGTTGAGAATCCCTTGCTTGTTCACCGCCATGTCCAGCGCACGGCGCACTTCGACCTGGTCGAAGGGTTTGTGGCGAGTGTTATAAGCGATGTAGCCGAGGTTGAAGCCGGGCTTCTCGATCAACTGCAGCTTGGGATCGTTTTTCAAGGCGGGCACGTCGGCAGGACGCGGATGCAGCGTGACCTGGCATTCGTTGGCCTTGAGTTTCTGCACCCGCACCGACGCATCGGTGTTGATGGAGAAGATCAGGTTTTTCAGCTTCACCCGCTCCGGTGCCCAGTACTTGTCGTTGGCGACGTAGCGAATGTTGGAGTCTTTCTGGTAGCTCTTGAACTCGAACGGCCCGGTGCCGATCGGCTTTTGGTTGATATCGCTCGGCTTGCCGCCCTTGAGCAACTGGTCGGCATATTCAGCCGACAGGATCGAGGCGAAGCTCATAGCGATGTTCTGGATGAACGCGGCGTCGACGCTGTTCAGCGTCATGACTACCGTCAGCGGCCCGGTCTTTTCTACCTTGGCGATGTTCTTGTTCAGGCTCATGCCGTTGAAGTACGGGAACTCAGTGGGGTAGGCCTTGCGGAACGGATGCTGCGGGTCAAGCATGCGGTTGAAGGTGAACAGCACGTCGTCGGCGTTGAAATCCCGGGTCGGCTTGAAGTAATCGGTGGTATGAAACTTCACCCCTTCGCGCAGGTGGAAGGTGTACTTCAAGCCGTCTTCGGAAATGTCCCAGCTTGTTGCCAGGCCCGGGACGACATTGGTCGCGCCTTTTTCAAACTCGGCCAGGCGGTTGTACAGCGGCTCGGCGGCGTCGTTATCAGTGGCGGTGGTGTATTGCGCGGTGTCGAAACCGGCGGGGCTGCCTTCGGAACAGAACACCAGGCTGCCGCCGGCGGCCTGGGCTGCGGATGTGGCGGCCAGCAGGCCGGTGCCCAGCAATGCGGATAAAACCAAGGTATGGCGCATGACGCTCCCTCTCTCGTTCGGGGTGTTTGTCAGCGAACCGGCGTCCTTCTTCGGGGACAGGTCCGGGGCACTGGGCTCATTCCATTGCGTAAAACAGCGATGCCACAGCATTAGCAAACCGGTAGCCCGACGGTATGAGTCGTGGGCGAGGCGGTAAATGCGTAACGCCTGAAAGACATGTGGGAAAAGGCGATGCCCTCTCGGCTACCGCTGTGTGCGGTGCTTCCAAAGGCAGGCGGTTTCCTTGGGTCTTGGCGGATAGCACAACGGCGACGTTGAAAGCGCCGCCGTTGCCTATCGTTATTTGCTGACGCTGACGCCGTAGAAGGAGTTCAAGCCAAATGGGCTGATCTTGAAGTCCTGCACGTTGGCGCGCATGGGTTGATACACCGTCGAGTGAGCGATAGGTGTCATCGGCACAGCATCCTTGAGGACGTGTTGTGCCTGTTTGTAGAGGTCGGTGCGCTTGGCCTGGTCGGTGGTGCGCTTGGCTTCTTTCACGAGGCCGTCGAACTTCTTGTCACACCATTTGGAAAAGTTGTTGCCTTGCAGCGAGTCGCAGCCGAACAGCACGTTGAGCCAGTTGTCCGGGTCACCGTTGTCACCGCTCCAGCCAATGATCATGGCCTGGTTCTCGCCACCTTTGGAACGCTTGATGTACTCGCCCCATTCGTAGCTGGTGATCTTGACCTTCAGGCCGATCTTGGACCAGTCATTCTGCAGCATTTCCGCCATCAGTTTGGCGTTCGGGTTGTACGGACGCTGAACCGGCATGGCCCACAGAACGATCTCTGTGCCTTCTTTGACGCCGGCTTCCTTGAGCAGCGCCTTGGCTTTCTCTGGGTCGTATTTGGCATCTTTGATGGTGGTGTCGTAGGACCACTGGGTCGGTGGCATGGCGTTGACCGCCAGCTGGCCCGCTCCTTGGTACACAGAGTCGATGATCTGTTGCTTGTTCACAGCCATGTCCAAGGCTTGACGAACTCGAAGGTCAGCCAGTGGGTTGGGCTTGTCGTCGCCTTTGACTTTGTCCATCACGTTGTAAGCTACATAACCCAGGTTGAAACCCGCCTGGTCAGGCATCTTCAGCGCTTTGTCGTCCTTAAGGGCCTGGAGGTCGGCCGGGCGTGGGAAGAGAGTGATCTGGCACTCGTTCTTCTTCAATTTCTGGATACGCACCGACGGGTCGGTGGTGATGGCGAAGATCAGGTTGTCGATCTTCACGTCTTCAGGCTTCCAGTATTCCTTGTTGCCTGTGTAGCGGATGTTGGAATCTTTCTGGTAGCTCTTGAACACGAACGGGCCGGTGCCGACCGGCTTCTGGTTGATGTCCGGGGCCTTGCCTTCCTTGAGCAGTTGGGCGCTATATTCGGCGGACTGGATCGAGGCGAAGCTCATGGCCATGTTCTGGATGAACGCGGCGTCGACATCTTTGAGGGTGAACTTGACGGTGTGGTCGTCGACTTTATCGATCTTGGTGATGTTGGTGTCCATCCCCATGTCGGTGAAGTACGGGAATTCGGTTGGGTACGCCTTACGGAACGGGTCGTCCTTGTTGATCATGCGATTGAACGTGAACAGCACGTCGTCGGCATTGAATTCACGGGTCGGCTTGAAATACGGGGTGGTGTGGAACTTGACGCCTTCACGCAGGTGGAACGTATAGGTGAGGCCGTCTTCGGAGATGTCCCACTTGGTGGCCAGGCCAGGAATCACGGCGGTGCCGCCGCGCTCAAACTGGGTCAGGCGGTTGAACATGGTTTCTGCAGAGGCATCGAAGTCGGTTCCGGTGGTGTACTGACCGGGGTCGAAACCGGCCGGGCTGCCTTCGGAGCAGAACACCAGGTTAGTCGCGGCGGAAGCGAAAGGAGCGCTGGCTAACAAGCCTGCACCGACTAAAAACGGAATGACCGCGTGTTTAAGCATGTTGGCCTCATGATTTGTTGTCATTTTTGGATTTGAGGGCGACCTCGTGAGTCGTCCTGCGGATACTTATGCAGGCCCCATACCCAATGCAAGATCTAGAGCGGTTTCAACTCTGAAACAGTGGCACGAACGTACCTTAATGTCGCATCTTTGTAACTTTTGACGCATTTGATCGTTTGCGCAGGTTTTTTTGGGGCAAAAGGCGCCCGCTGGCGGTGCGGCGCAGGGCTGCTGCGCACCGCCATGGGGCGGGTTTTACTTGTTCAAACCCACGCCGTAGAAAGGTGTCAGGCCAAACGGGCTGAGTTTGAAATCCACCACTTCCTTGCGTATCGGCTGGAACACCGTTGAGTTGGCAATGGGTGTGATGGGCACCTGCTGCTTGAGGATTTTCTGCGCCTGCTGGTACAGCTCGATCCGTTTTTGCCGGTCGGTCGCGACCTTGGCCTGCTGGATCATCCGGTCATAGGCCGGGTCGCACCACTTGGCGTAGTTGCTGCCCTTGACCGCCGCGCAGCTATAAAGCACGCCGAGCCAGTTGTCCGGATCACCGTTGTCGCCGGTCCAGCCATAGATCATTGCGTCATGCTCGCCGTTCTTGGCGCGCTTGATGTATTCGCCCCATTCGTAGCTGACGATGTTCGCCTTGATACCAATCTTGGCCCAATCCTGCTGGATCATTTGCGCCGACATCCGCGCGTTGGGGTTGGAGGCGCGCTGCACCGTCATCGCCCATAAATCAATGGTTGTACCGGGCGCAACCCCGGCTTCCTTGAGGAGCGCCTTGGCCTTGGTCACGTCATGGGGCGCGTCCTGGATCGCAGGGTCGAACGACCATTGGGCCGGTGGCAAGGCGTTTTGCGCCAGTTGCCCAGCGCTCTGGTACACCGCTTTGATGATCGCTGGCTTGTCGATGGCCATGTCCAGCGCCTGACGGACCTTGAGCTGGTCCAGCGGCGGGTGCGTCACGTTGTAGGCCAGGAAGCCCAGGTTGAAGCCGGGCTGCTTGAGCACCTGCAGGTTCGGGTCTTGCTCCATCACTTCGATATCGGCCGGGCGCGGATAACCGCTGACCTGGCATTCGCCACGCTTGAGCTTTTGCAGGCGTACGGCGGCGTCCGGGGTGATGGAAAAAATCAGGTTGTCGAGCTTCACGTCCTCGGGTTTCCAGTACGCGGTGTTGGCGACGTAGCGGATCTGCGAATCCTTCTGGTAGCGCTTGAACACGAACGGCCCGGTGCCGACGGGTTTCTGGTTGAGGTCGCCGGCCTTGCCTTCTTTCAACAATTGCGCGGCGTATTCGGCCGATTGCACCGAGGCAAAACTCATCGCCAAATTTTGCACGAACGCGGCGTCGACGTTATTGAGGGTGAAGCGGACGGTGTGCTCGTCGACCTTCTCGACGCTCTTGATCGTGGTGTTCAGGCCCATGTCGGTGAAATACGGCGATTCGGTGGGGTAGGCCAGGCGGAACGGGTGTTGTGAGTCGAGCAGACGCTGGAAGGTGAACAGCACGTCGTCGGCGTTGAAGTCGCGGCTCGGGGTGAAGAAGTCGGTGGTATGAAATTTCACACCCTCGCGCAGGTGGAAGGTGTAAGCCAGGCCATCGGCGGATACGTCCCAGCTTGACGCCAACCCGGGCTCGACCTCGGTGCCGCCGCGCTTGAACTGGGTGAGGCGGTTGAACACGGTTTCGGCCGAGGCATCGAAGTCGGTGCCGCTGGTGTATTGGCTGGGGTCGAACCCGGCGGGGCTGGCTTCGGAGCAGTAGACCAGGGTGGTGGCGGCTTGGGCCATTGGGGCGCTGCTGATCAGGGCCAGCGCGAGCAGGAGGGGCTTGAAGGTGGTTCTGTCCATGAAATCCCTTGGGGGCGGTGAGGTTTTCAGGAGAGTAGCGTTGCGGGTGGGGGTGGGGGAAATATCGAAAAGTGAGGGGGACCGTGGGGTTTGGGTATAGCGTTTCTCCCGGGTCGTACACCTGTCAGGTCTGTGGGAGCAAAGCTGAACTGGTAGTCGACCTGGCTCTCCCGGTCATACCCAATCCATTTGTGGGAGCGAGCCTGCTCGCGAAGGCGGCCTTGTAGCCTGCCTATCTTTTCACGGATGTACCCGATCAGTTGTGGGTGGGTTTGTTCGCGAAGGTCACCTGAAGGCCCAGGTGTGAAGGCTGTACATTTCATGCCTGAGAAAAACATTTTGACTTTTCAAGGAGGCCTAATCTTTCGCTGTCCACGTTCCATAAAACGTGGCCAGTTCTCTCGTGCTGCTTTTGGAAATGTCAAAACTATTGTGCGACTCCGTTCCGAGAAGACCCCAGCAGAGGTCGAAGCAATATGCCTATGTCCCGCCGACCACCAAACCTGTGGCGAGGGAGCTTGCTCCCGCTGGGGCGCGAAGCGGCCCCAACAGCAGCGACTGCATCCATCTGATACACCTAGGTGTCTGGTTTGGGGCCGCTGCGCAGCCCAGCGGGAGCAAGCTCCCTCGCCACGGAGTTTTTGTCGCTCGGCTTCGGTGGTTCAGTCAGTAAAATTAACTGAACCACCGCCGATCATCACTGCATCAACACCTCAACAACCCCATCCGCCGTCATCGTCACTTTGCTGGTGCCTGCTTCCACTTCCGGCGTGACCGACTCGGCATCCATGGACGCCGCTTTCATCATCATCTGCGGGCGCATGTACGGTTGTGGATAACCGTTGGTGTTGAAGTTCAGGTTGACGATCTTGTAACCCTTGCCGCCCAAGGCTTCGGTGGCGAGTTGGGCGCGGGCCTTGAAGGCGTTGACGGCGTCCTTGAGCAGGGCGTCTTCGCTGGTCTGGCGGGTGGCGGTGGCGATGGCGAAGTCCATGCCGGCCATTTTCATGTCGGTGAGCAACTCGCCGGTGAGTTTGGACAGGGCGGCGAAGTCGGCGCTTTCCAGGCGCAGCTCGGCGCGTTCGCGCCAGCCGGTGATCTTCTGACCCTTGTTATCGTAGACCGGGTAGCTGTTGCGGCTGCCTTGGCGCAAGTTGATGTCCTTGACCTGCTTGGCCTGGCCAATGGCTTTGTTCAGTGTGGTGCTGACGGTGGCCGCGAGTTTGGCCGGGTCGGTGTTCTGTTCCTCGGTGTAGAGGGTGACGATCATCAGGTCGCGGGCCACTTCCTGGCTGGCTTCGGCGCGCAGGGATATCTGGTTGTAATGAAGCTCATCGGCGGCCACGGCCGGCAGGCTGGCGACGGTGCCGAGGCTGAGGGCGAGCAGGGCGGCGGGGCGACTGAACGTGTGCATGAAAGCTCCTTGGGATGATGCGCAGGGGTAGGTTCCGGGCCTGCGTGAACGATAAGACTCTAGCGTTTATGGTGCGGTTCGCACAGTTACAACTTCTATACAGATTGCGGCCCAGTGGCTTTTCGTGGCGAGGGAGCTTGCTCCCGCTCGGCTGCGCAGCAGTCGTAATCTTTTGGGCCTGCTGCGCCCGAAGCGTCGGACCGGTCCAGCGGGAGCAAGCTCCCTCGCCACAGGGGGCTATGTAGCGTCCAAAGCTGTGGCGCTTTGCCGCATATCCGCCGCTGCAAGCCCTGCCTTGGTTATACTCCATGCGATCCGCCTGGAGCGCTCATCAGGAGAGCTCATGCTCGCCCCTTTGCAAATGACTTCCGCTTCGCGCCAGAACCTATGGCGCCTGACGTTTATCCGCATTCTGGTCCTCGCAGCCCAGGCCGGCTCGGTGGGGCTTGCCTATTGGTTCGACCTGCTGCCGCTGCCTTGGCTGCAACTGGCAATCACGCTGGTCTTTTCCAGCGTACTTTGCGCGTTGACTGCGATTCGCCTGCGCACCTCATGGCCAGTGACCGAACTTGAATACGCTGTGCAACTGGCCTGCGACCTGTTTATCCACAGCGCGCTGCTGTATTTCTCCGGCGGCTCCACCAATCCTTTCGTCTCTTATTACCTGGTGCCGCTGACCATCGCCGCCGTGACACTGCCGTGGCGTTTTTCGCTGATCCTGTCCGGCATCGCCCTGGCGCTGTACACCTTGTTGCTGGCGCGCTTCTATCCGCTGGAAACCTTCCCCATCGCCCGGGAAAACCTGCAGATCTACGGCATGTGGCTGAGCTTCGCCCTGGCGGCTGCGGTCATCACCTTTTTTGCCGCGCGCATGGCCGAAGAATTGCGTCGCCAGGAAGAGTTGCGCGCGATCCGTCGTGAAGAAGGCCTGCGGGACGAGCAACTGCTGGCCGTGGCGACCCAGGCCGCCGGCGCTGCCCATGAACTGGGCACGCCGCTGGCGACCATGAGCGTGCTGCTCAAGGAAATGCGCCAGGACCATAAAGACCCGGCGTTGCAAGAAGACCTCAGTGTGCTGCAAGACCAGGTCAAGCTCTGCAAGGAAACCCTGCAATACCTGGTGCGCGCCGCCGAGGCCAACCGCCGGCTGGACATCGACATGCAGGCGGTCACGTTCTGGCTCGACGATGCCCTGAACCGTTGGCACCTGATGCGCCCCGAAGCCAGTTATCGCTTCCAGTGCCTGGGCAAGGGCACGGTGCCGCGCATGGCGCCGCCGCCGGACTTGACCCAGGCCTTGCTGAACCTGCTGAACAATGCCGCCGACGCCTGCCCGGAAAACTTGGAAGTGGTGCTGGACTGGGACGCCTATGAACTGACGATCTGTATTCGCGATCACGGCGCCGGTGTGCCGCTGGCGATTGCCGAGCAGATCGGCAAACCGTTTTTCACGACCAAGGGCAAGGGTTTCGGCCTGGGCCTGTTTTTGAGCAAGGCCAGCGTGACACGCGCCGGCGGCTCGGTGAAACTCTACCCCCATGAGGAAGGCGGTACGCTCACCGAGCTGCGCCTGCCCCATGCCGACCGAGGAGACGAATATGAGTGACGAGATCCAAGTCGACGGCGAAGAACTGCCGCACCTGCTGCTGGTGGATGACGACGCCACCTTTACCCGCGTCATGGCCCGGGCCATGTCCCGTCGCGGTTTTCGGGTCAGCACCGCCGGTTCCGCCGAAGAGGGCCTGACCATCGCCCAGGCCGACCTGCCGGACTACGCCGCCCTCGACCTGAAAATGGACGGCGACTCCGGCCTGGTGCTGCTGCCCAAGCTGCTGGAGCTGGACCCGGAGATGCGCGTGGTGATCCTCACCGGTTATTCGAGCATTGCCACCGCGGTCGAGGCCATCAAGCGCGGCGCGTGCAACTACCTGTGCAAACCGGCGGATGCCGACGATGTGCTGGCGGCGCTGCTGTCCGAGCACGCCGACCTCGATACCCTGGTGCCGGAAAACCCCATGTCGGTGGATCGCCTGCAATGGGAACACATCCAGCGGGTGCTGACTGAGCACGAAGGCAATATTTCCGCCACGGCTCGTGCCTTGGGCATGCACCGGCGGACCTTGCAGCGCAAATTGCAGAAGCGTCCGGTGCGTCGCTGAACCTGCGCTGAACGAATGCTGTCCCTCTCGCGACAGATCGGGCCGTTGCTCTATCATCGGCCCGAGTTATTCCTTTATTGAGCCTTAACCATGAATCAGAACGCTGAATATTCCGCGGTCAATGACGCGGTGCGCGGCCATTTTTTGCGCCGTGTCTGGCAGATGACCACGCCATACTGGCGCAGTGAGGAGAAGGGCAAGGCCTGGACGCTATTGATCGCCGTGATCGCGCTGTCGTTGTTCAGCGTGGCGATTTCGGTGTGGGTCAACAGTTGGTACAGGGATTTCTACAACGCCCTGCAAGAAAAGGACACCGTGGCATTCTGGCGGTTGATCCTGTACTTCTGCGGCATCGCGGCGGTAGCGATCCTGGGGGCGGTGTACCGCTTGTACCTCACGCAAATGCTCACCATCCGCTGGCGGGCCTGGCTCACCGAGCAGCATTTCGCCCGCTGGCTCAACAACAAGAACTACTACCGGCTGGAGCAGGGTGGCTACACGGACAACCCCGACCAGCGGATTTCCGAAGACCTCAACAGTTTTACCAGCAACACGCTGGAGCTGGGCCTGGGGCTGCTTCGCACGGTGGTCAGCCTGGTGTCGTTCTCGATTATCCTGTGGGGCGTGTCTGGCAGCATCGAGGTGTTCGGCTACACCATCCCTGGCTATATGTTCTGGTGCGCGTTGGTCTATGCGGCGGTGGGCAGTTGGCTGACGCACCTGATCGGCCGTCGCCTGATCGGTCTGAACAACAACCAGCAGCGCTTCGAAGCCGACCTGCGTTTCTCCATGGTGCGGGTGCGCGAGAACGCCGAGAGCATCGCGCTCTATGGCGGCGAGCCTAATGAGAATCGTCGCTTGAGTGGTCGTTTCGGCCTGGTCTGGCACAACTTCTGGGACATCATGCGGGTGTCCAAGCGCCTGACATTCTTTACGTCCGGCTACGGCCAGATCGCAATCATTTTCCCATTCATCGTCGCCGCGCCGCGTTATTTCGCGGGCAAGATCCAACTGGGCGAGCTCATGCAGATCAACTCGGCGTTCGGTAATGTGCAGGAGAATTTCAGTTGGTTCATTACCGCCTACGCCAACCTCGCCGCGTGGCGCGCCACCTGTGACCGTCTGCTGAGTTTCCGCCAGGCGATGAGCGACAACGAAGAGCGCGTGCCGGCCATTGATGTACAGAGCCAGGGCAACGAGCTGAAGGTCCACGATCTCGGGCTGGACCTGAACGATGGTCGGCATCTGCTGACCCATGGCGAACTGAGCGTGGAGCCGGGCGAGCGGGTGATGCTCAGTGGTCGCTCCGGCAGCGGCAAGTCAACGTTGCTGCGGGCGATGGGGCATTTGTGGCCTGCGGGGCATGGCAGCATTCTCCTGCCCTCGGCGCGTTATCTGTTCCTGCCGCAAAAGCCCTACTTGCCGATTGGCAGCCTGCGGGAAGTGCTGAGTTACCCACAGGCGGGCGATGTCTACCCCAACGAACGTTATGCACAGGTGCTCGAAACCTGTCGCCTGCCGCACCTGGTGGCGCGGTTGGATGAAAGCAACCACTGGCAGCGCATGCTCTCGCCCGGCGAGCAACAACGCCTGGCCTTTGCCCGTGCGTTGCTTTACGCGCCACTGTGGTTGTACATGGACGAAGCGACTTCGGCGATGGATGAAGAAGACGAGGCGACGTTGTACCAGGCGCTGATCGACCAGTTGCCAGGCCTGAGCATTGTCAGTGTCGGGCACCGAAGCAGCTTGAAACGTTTCCATCCGCGACATGTGCGTATCGAAAATGGCCAACTGGTGGAGCAGGCCGTGACCGCTTGATTGTCATTGTCGAACGCTGTTGTGGCGAGGGGATTTATCCCCGCTGGGCGCGAAGCGCCCCTTTCAAATCAACGGTCTCGATATTGAGTCTGCCAATAGACCAAGGGGCTGCTACGCAGCCCAGCGGGGATAAATCCCCTCGCCACAGCGATGCATGGCAGTAACCTTTGAAAAGGCCCACCAGTGAGCACGGTGATCGTACAACCACGTTGCGCTATGATGCATACTTAGCCGCCTGTCAGATAGAGACACACCATGGAAAACCCGATCAACGTCCCACGCCTTCCCCGCAAGCGCCGCAGCCTGGCGCAGGAGCTGGTGACGGTGCTGACCGAGCAGATTCGCGACGGCCTGCTCAAGCGTGGCGATAAGTTGCCCACCGAGTCGGCGATCATGGAGGCCCATGGCGTCAGCCGCACGGTGGTGCGCGAGGCAATTTCCCGTTTGCAGGCGGCCGGCCAGGTTGAAACCCGCCATGGCATCGGCACCTTCGTGCTGGACACGCCCAGCCCGAGCGGCTTTCGCATCGACCCGGCGACGGTGGTCACGCTGCGCGATGTGCTGGCGATCCTGGAGTTGCGCATCAGCCTGGAAGTGGAATCCGCCGGGCTCGCGGCGCAGCGCCGCAGCGATGAGCAACTGTCGGCGATGCGGGCGGCGCTCGATGCCTTGAACGAAAGCGCGGCCCACGCCAGCGACGCGGTGGCCTCGGACTTCGCCTTCCATCTGGAAATCGCCCTGTCCACCGGCAACCGTTACTTCACCGACATCATGACCCACTTGGGCACCAGCATCATCCCGCGCACCCGGCTGAACTCGGCGCGCCTGGCCCATGACGACCAACAGCACTACATGGATCGACTGAGTCGCGAGCACGAGGAAATCTACGAGGCCATCGCTCGCCAGGATTCCGATGCGGCCCGTGCGGCCATGCGTTTGCACCTGACCAACAGCCGCGAGCGGCTGCGCCAGGCCCATGAAGAGGCGCAGGCGCAGGGCTGAAAGTCGCTCACTGCTAGGGCGCCGAGGATGCTGTTGTGGCGAGGGAGCTTGCTCCCGCTGGGCTGCGAAGCGGCCCCAGGTTGATGGCGGTTGCTGCGCAACCGAGCGGGAGCAAGCTCCCTCGCCACAACGGTGCTTTGTTTGACTTCGGATCTTTGTGTCGACCTTACGTGCAGGTATGTGGACAATAACTTACGGCTCGATCTTCAGCCTTATCGGCTTGGAGTACCTGTATTCCTCCGACTCACCATATGTCTGATAGCGCAGTTGGACCTCTTCGCCTAAGTACTTTTTCAGTGCCTCCTTGGGCAGAGTCATCACAGTGTTCTCGGTTTTTTGCTGGGGATTTTCAGGGTCCGTGAAGTCCACCAATGATCCACGTTCTCCCGTCCACCCAGGTTTTTCCCCATCGGGAGCGAGTATCAAAAAGGCATCGTCGTATAGAGGTACTTTTTGCTTTCCCGCAATCACAACGGTGAGTCCACTTTCTTGCATCGCTGACAGGCTGATGTTGACCGTCCCTGTGGATGGGTTTTCTGGATAGTTCTGAACGGTTGGCTTCGCATATATTTCCATGATGTCACTCCTTGTGAGGCAGCCCTGATCGTCGCGTACGGGCGACTCACTTAAAAGATTGTGAAAAGGGACTACGGCCGTGTCCAGCACAGCCATGTCTGGTTATGCCCCCATGCAGTAACGACGCCTACTGACAGAGTTGACAGTGGCGACGAGCGGTCGTGGAGGCCCGGCCAGCAAGTTTCATCCGTCTCCCAATCACGCCCAAAGCCCCGGTTTACAAGGCCTCGCGCGGAACACCCCAACCCCGACACCCGACAAAAGACGAAATACAGTTGACGCCCACATTTTAAGTTGTACGATGACCTACAACTTCACATGAAGCTGAACCATTTCCACAACACAACATTTGCGTCCAGGGTGTTCGAATAATGAATCCACAAGAACTGAAGTCCATCCTCTCGTCGGGCCTGCTGTCGTTCCCGGTTACCGATTTCACTGCCAATGGCGATTTCAATCGCGACAGCTACATCAAGCGCCTCGAGTGGCTGGCCCCGTACGGCGCCTCTGCATTGTTCGCGGCGGGCGGCACCGGTGAATTCTTCTCCCTGGCCGCCAGTGAGTATTCGCAAGTCATCAAGACTGCCGTCGATACCTGCGCCACCAGCGTGCCAATCCTCGCCGGCGTCGGCGGTGCCACCCGCCAGGCTATCGAATACGCTCAGGAAGCCGAGCGCCTGGGCGCCAAGGGTCTGTTGCTGCTGCCGCACTACCTGACCGAAGCCAGCCAGGACGGCGTTGCCGCCCACGTTGAAGCCGTGTGCAAATCGGTGAAGATCGGCGTGGTGGTGTACAACCGCAACGTCTGCCGCCTGAACGCGACCCAGCTGGAACAACTGGCCGAGCGCTGCCCGAACCTGATCGGCTACAAGGACGGCCTGGGCGACATCGAACTGATGGTGTCGATCCGTCGTCGCCTCGGCGACCGTTTCAGCTACCTGGGCGGCCTGCCGACCGCTGAAGTCTACGCCGCGGCCTACAAGGCCCTGGGCGTGCCGGTCTACTCCTCGGCGGTGTTCAACTTCATCCCGAAAACCGCGATGGACTTCTACCACGCCATTGCCCGCGAAGATCACGAGACTGTCGGCAAGATCATCGACGACTTCTTCCTGCCATACCTGGACATCCGCAACCGCAAGGCGGGTTACGCGGTGAGCATCGTCAAGGCCGGCGCGAAGATCGTTGGTTATGACGCGGGCCCAGTGCGCACGCCGCTGACCGACCTGCTGCCAGAAGAGTACGAAGCCCTGGCCGCGCTGATCGACAAGCAAGGCAAGCAGTAACAGACCCGACAAGGCCGCTGAGCAATCAGCGGCTTTTTGCGTAAGGCTTGATCGTTTCCACGTGCGCGTGGAAACGCAGCCAGGGACGCCCTGCGTTCCTAGACAGCTTTTGTGAGAGGAGAAGCTCCGTGGCAGATGCAAAGCGTTTCGATAACTACATCAACGGTGAGTGGGTGGCCGGTGCTGACTATTGCACCAACATCAACCCGTCTGACTTGTCCGACGTCATCGGTGAATACGCCAAGGCTGACGCAGCGCAAGTCAACGCCGCCATCGAAGCCGCCCGTGCCGCGTTCCCGGCCTGGTCGACCTCGGGCATCCAGGCCCGTCACGATGCGCTGGACAAAGTCGGCAGCGAAATTCTCGCCCGTCGCGAAGAGCTTGGCCAACTGCTGGCCCGGGAAGAGGGTAAGACCCTGCCCGAAGCCATCGGCGAAGTAACCCGCGCCGGCAACATTTTCAAATTCTTCGCCGGTGAATGCCTGCGCCTGTCGGGCGACTACGTGCCGTCGGTGCGCCCGGGCGTCAACGTCGAAGTGACCCGCGAAGCCCTCGGCGTGGTTGGTCTGATCACTCCGTGGAACTTCCCGATCGCCATCCCTGCGTGGAAAATTGCCCCGGCCCTGGCCTACGGCAACTGCGTGGTGATCAAGCCCGCCGAGCTGGTGCCGGGCTGCGCCTGGGCCCTGGCCGAGATCATTTCCCGTGCCGGTTTCCCGGCCGGTGCGTTCAACCTGGTGATGGGCAGCGGCCGTGTGGTCGGTGACATTCTGGTCAACAGCCCGAAAGTCGATGGCATCAGCTTCACCGGTTCCGTGGGCGTCGGCCGGCAGATCGCGGTAAACTGCGTGGCGCGCCAAGCCAAGGTCCAGCTGGAAATGGGCGGCAAGAATCCGCAGATCATCCTCGACGACGCCGACCTCAAGCAGGCGGTCGAATTGGCGGTGCAGAGCGCGTTCTACTCCACCGGCCAGCGTTGCACGGCATCGAGCCGACTGATCGTCACTGCCGGTATCCACGACAAGTTCGTTGCCGCCATGGCCGAGCGCATGCAATCGATCAAGGTCGGTCACGCGCTGAAGGCTGGCACCGACATCGGCCCGGTCGTTTCCGAAGCCCAGCTCAACCAGGACTTGAAGTACATCGACATCGGCCAGAACGAAGGTGCGCGGCTGGTCAGCGGTGGTGGTGTAGTGACTTGCGACACCGAAGGTTACTTCCTGGCGCCGACCCTGTTCGCCGACAGCGAGGCTTCGATGCGCATCAGCCGCGAAGAGATCTTCGGCCCGGTGGCCAACGTCGTGCGCGTGGCTGACTACGAGGCGGCGCTGGCGATGGCCAACGACACCGAGTTCGGCTTGTCGGCCGGTATCGCCACCACGTCGTTGAAGTATGCCAACCACTTCAAGCGCCACTCCCAAGCAGGCATGGTGATGGTCAACCTGCCGACCGCCGGCGTGGATTACCATGTTCCGTTCGGTGGGCGCAAAGGTTCGTCCTACGGTTCGCGCGAGCAAGGTCGCTACGCGCAAGAGTTCTACACCGTGGTGAAGACCTCCTACATCGGCTCGTAATACGCAAGACCGGCCGGCGCCGGGCTCTGGCGCCGACCGTACAATTTGATTTCCCGCATAAAAATAAATAGTGGAAGTAGATTACATGCAAGAGACCAAGCCGACGCACGTCCGCTATTTGATCCTGCTCATGCTGTTTTTGGTGACGACGATCAACTATGCCGACCGCGCCACCATCGCCATCGCTGGTTCCAGCCTGCAAAAAGACCTCGGCATCGACGCCGTCACCCTCGGTTACATCTTCTCCGCTTTCGGCTGGGCCTACGTGGCCGGGCAGATTCCTGGCGGCTGGCTGCTCGACCGTTTCGGGTCGAAGAAAATCTATGCACTGAGCATTTTCACTTGGTCGCTGTTCACCGTGCTGCAGGGCTACGTCGGTGAGTTCGGCATGTCCACGGCGGTGGTTGCGCTGTTCATGCTGCGCTTTCTGGTCGGGCTGGCCGAAGCGCCTTCTTTCCCCGGCAACGCCCGTATCGTCGCGGCCTGGTTTCCCACCGCCGAACGTGGCACCGCCTCGGCGATCTTCAACTCGGCGCAGTATTTCGCCACCGTATTGTTCGCGCCGCTGATGGGCTGGATCGTCTACCGCTTCGGCTGGCAGCACGTGTTCATCGTCATGGGCGTGATCGGCATCGTGTTCTCGCTCGTCTGGCTGAAGGTCATCTACAGCCCGCGCCAGCACCCGATGATCAACGAGGCCGAGTTCAACCACATCGCTTCCAATGGCGCGATGGTCGACATGGACCAGGACAAGGGCAAGGAAAAGAAAGCCGACGGTCCGAAGTGGGATTACATCCGCCAACTGCTGACCAACCGCATGATGCTCGGCGTGTACCTGGGCCAGTACTGCATCAACGGCATCACCTATTTCTTCCTGACCTGGTTCCCGGTGTACCTGGTGCAGGAGCGCGGCATGACCATCCTCAAGGCCGGTTTCATCGCGTCCTTGCCGGCCATCTGCGGTTTCATTGGTGGCGTCCTCGGCGGGGTGATTTCCGACTACCTGCTGCGCAAGGGCCATTCGCTGACCTTCGCCCGCAAGGCGCCAATCATCGCCGGGCTGCTGGTGTCCAGCAGCATCGTGGCGTGCAACTACGTCGATATCGAATGGATGGTGGTGGGCTTCATGGCCCTGGCATTCTTCGGCAAGGGCGTGGGCGCATTGGGTTGGGCCGTGGTGTCCGACACGTCGCCAAAACAGATCGCCGGCTTGAGCGGTGGCCTGTTCAACACCTTCGGCAACCTGGCGTCGATTACCACGCCAATCGTCATCGGCTACATCATCAGCGCCACCGGTTCGTTCAAGTGGGCCCTGGTGTTCGTCGGTTGCAATGCGTTGGTGGCGGTGTTCAGCTATCTGGTCATCGTGGGCCCGATCAAGCGTGTGGTGCTCAAGGAGCCCACGGCCAGGGAAGCCGACCTATCCAGCCTGTCTGAAGCCAAATCCTGAGGAATGGCGTCCATGAATCTGATTGAACATGCCGATTCGCCCCGTTACATCCGCCTGCACGAGCGGGACAACGTGGTGATTGTTGTCAACGACCAGGGCGTACCCGCCGGGACCGAGTTCCCGGACGGCCTGGTCACCGTGGACTTCGTGCCACAGAGCCACAAGGTCACCCTGGTGGACATTCCCGAGGGTGGCGAGGTGATTCGCTACGGCCAGGTCATTGGCTACGCGCTGCAACCGATCCCTCGTGGCAGCTGGGTCAAGGAAGACCAATTGCGCATGCCCACCGCGCCACCCTTGGACAGCCTGCCGCTGTCCACCGATGTGCCGGCGGCGGATGCGCCACTGGAAGGCTACACCTTCGAGGGCTACCGCAACGCCGACGGCACCGTCGGCACGCGCAACATCCTGGGCATCACCACCACGGTGCAGTGCGTCACCGGGGTGCTGGACCATGCGGTCAAGCGCATCAAAGAAGAGCTGCTGTCCAAGTACCCGAACGTCGATGACGTGGTGGCGCTGACCCACAGCTATGGCTGCGGTGTGGCGATCACCGCCACCGACGCCTACATCCCGATCCGCACCGTGCGCAACCTGGCGCGCAACCCGAACCTGGGTGGCGAGGCGCTGGTGATCAGCCTGGGCTGCGAGAAATTGCAGGCCGGGCAGGTGATGCACGAAGGCGATAGCTCGGTGGACCTCAGCGAGCCATGGTTGTATCGCTTGCAGGATTCCAGCCACGGCTTTACCGAGATGATCGAGCAGATCATGGAGTTGGCCGAGACGCGCCTGAAGAAACTCGACCAGCGTCGGCGCGAAACCGTGCCCGCCTCGGAGCTGATCCTGGGCATGCAGTGCGGCGGCAGCGATGCGTTCTCCGGCATCACCGCCAACCCGGCCCTGGGCTACGCCTCGGACCTGTTGCTGCGGGCCGGTGCGACGGTGATGTTCTCTGAAGTCACCGAAGTGCGCGATGCGATCTACCTGCTGACCTCCCGGGCGCAAACCCAGGAAGTCGCCCAGCAACTGGTGCGCGAAATGGACTGGTACGACCGTTACCTGGCCAAGGGCGAGGCCGATCGCAGCGCCAACACCACGCCGGGCAACAAGAAGGGTGGGTTGTCGAACATCGTCGAGAAGTCCTTGGGCTCGATCGTCAAATCCGGCAGCAGCGCAATCAGCGGCGTGCTTGGCCCGGGTGAGCGCTTCAAGCAAAAGGGCCTGATCTTCTGCGCCACGCCGGCCAGCGACTTTGTCTGCGGCACGCTGCAACTGGCGGCGGGGATGAACCTGCACGTGTTCACTACCGGTCGGGGCACCCCGTACGGCTTGGCCATGGCGCCGGTGGTGAAGGTCTCGACCCGTACCGAACTGGCCCAGCGCTGGCCGGACCTGATCGACATCGACGCCGGCCGCATCGCCACCGGGCGCGCGACCATCGAAGAGTTGGGCTGGGAGCTGTTCCACTACTACCTGGACGTGGCCAGCGGCAAGAAACAGACCTGGGCCGAGCAGCACAAGTTGTTCAACGACATTACCTTGTTCAACCCGGCGCCGATTACCTGATCCGGCGCTGATCGCGAGCAGGCTCGCTCCCACAGGGATGTGGGGGTGAATGTGGATTCTGTTATCGCTGGAGATCCAATGTGGGAGCGAGCCTGCTCGCGAAGAGGCTCGACCAGACGCCAACGTCGTGAGTGGCTTATCATTAGCCACCTAACGACACCTCCTTCTCAAGGTCCTCGGCATGCTGGCAATTTTCCTCGAAACCCTGAACGTCACCGCGCCGGTGTTCGCCATGCTGTTTCTGGGGACGCTGCTCAAGCGCATCGGCTGGATCAACGACAACTTCATCCACATCGCCTCGTCGCTGGTGTTCAACGTCACCATGCCGGCGCTGTTGTTCCTTGGCATTCTGCACGCTGATTTGCACGCGGCTTTGCAGCCAGACCTGCTGATCTATTTCTCGATTGCCACCCTGGTGAGTTTCGCCATGGCCTGGGGCTGGGCGATCTGGCGTTGCCCGCGGGAGGATCGCGGGATCTACACCCAGGGCGCGTTTCGTGGCAACAACGGCGTGATCGGCCTGGCATTGGCCGCGAGCATGTATGGCGACTATGGGATTTCCCTGGGGGCGATTCTGGCGGCGCTGGTGATCCTGTTCTACAACACCCTGTCGACCATCGTGCTGGCGGTCTACAGCCCGGTGATCAAGTCCGACCCCTGGAGCATCTGCAAGAGCGTGATCAGCAACCCGCTGATCATCAGCGTGCTTGCCGCCGCGCCGTTCGCCTATTGGCGGATCGGCCTGCCGAACTGGTTCGAGACGTCGGCCAAGTATCTGTCCCAAATGACCTTGCCCCTGGCGCTGATCTGCATCGGCGGCACGCTGTCCCTGGCGGCCTTGCGCAAGAGCGGCAAGATGGCCCTGAGTTCGAGCCTGGTGAAGATGGTCGGCTTGCCGTTGGTGACTACTCTGGGCGCATGGTTGTGGGGTTTTCGCGGGGCGGAACTGGGGATCCTGTTTCTGTACTTCGGCAGCCCCACCGCCGCCGCCAGCTACGTCATGGCCCGCGCCGCGAATGGCAACCACGAGCTGGCGGCGGCGATCATCGTCATCACCACCTTGATGGCGGCGATTACCACCAACCTGGGGATCTTTGTGTTGCAGTGGGGTGGGTGGATCTAGCTTCAGGTTTGCAGCGTTCTATCGATCCTTTCGCGAGCAGGCTCGCTCCCACAGGGGATTTTCGGTGGGCACAAATCTTGTGTTCACCACCGGCCAAATGTGGGAGCGAGCCTGCTCGCGAAGGCGATCGCCCAATTCACTCAGGTTTTTGGTAACTATCGATCACTTCCTGCGCCGCCCGAAACGCATCGATCGCCGCTGGCACGCCCGCGTACACCGCGCAATGCAGCAACGCTTCGCGAATTTCTTCTACCGTGCAGCCATTGTTCAGCGCACCACGCACGTGGCCCTTGAGTTCCTGCGGGCACTTGAGGGCGGTGAGGGCGGCGAGGGTGATCAGGCTGCGGGTCTTCAGCGGCAGGCCTTCGCGGCTCCAGACGCTGCCCCAGGCATGTTCGTTCACGAAATCCTGCAGCGGCTGGGTGAATTCGGTGGCGCTGCCCAGGGCGCGGTCGACGAACGCATCGCCCATCACTTTGCGACGCATATCGAGGCCGGTCTTTGGATTGTCGGTCATGGCAAATCCCTCTTGTGGTGTTGGCGGCGCCAGGCGCGCAAGGAAGTGAACAGCAGAAACGCGAGCAGGGCCGGCAGCACGTAGAACAACATCAATCGTTCAAGCTGGCCGGCCAATGGCATGCCGGTGGTGAACGACACCACATGCAGCCCGTACGCCGTGTACAAGCCCAGGAACAGCAGCCCTTCGGCACGGGTGACGCGATAGCCGGAATAGAACACCGGCAGGCACAGCACCGCGACGCCAAGCATCACCGGCAGGTCGAAGGCCAGGGCATTGGGCGAGACCGAGAGCGGAGAGGGCGCGGCGAGGGCGGTCACGCCCAATACACCCAGAAGGTTGAACAGGTTGCTGCCGATTACGTTGCCTACTGCGATGTCCCGTTGACCCCGAAGGGCGGCGATCAACGAAGTGGCTAGCTCCGGCAGCGAGGTGCTCACGGCAACGATGGTCAGGCCGATGATGCGCTCGGACAACCCCAGGTCGGTCGCCACTTCCACCGCCGCGCCCAATAACAGGTTCCCGGCGAAGACCAGCATCGCCAGGCCCGAAACGATCATCACCAGGCTCTTGGGCCACGAACCATGGGCAACTGCGCCTCCCAGCGGATGTGGTCGCGCGGAGTGCCGGGACTGGCGCAGCAACAGGCCCAGGTACACCGCCAGGGCTACCAGCAGCAGGACGCCGTCGAGTCGGGTCAGTTCTTCGTTCCAGGCCAGCACGAACACCAGCAGGCTGGCGCCGATCATCAGCGGGATATCCAAGCGCACCAATTGACGCGAGACGCGCAGCGGAATGATCAGCGCCGACAGCCCGAGGGTGACGAGGATGTTGAAGGTACTGCTGCCGATCACACTCCCCACGGCGATGTCAGCGTTCTGTGCCAGGGTCGCTTGCAGGCTGACAGCCATTTGCGGTGCGCTGCTGCCGAATGCGACGACGGTCAGGCCGATAATCAGCGGCCGCACCTGCAAGCGTGCCGCCAGCCCCACGGCGGCACGCACCAGCAACTCGGCGCCGGCGACCAGCAACAGCAGGGCGCCACACAGTTCGATCAGGCTGAGCAGCGGTAAAGCATTGATCAGGGAAATGGCCGGGCTCCGTCTATCAGTCGTCGAGGGCTTGCACACGCACGCGCGCGGTACCGCTGCGCAGCATGCCCAATTGTTCGGCCGCGGCGCGGGACACATCGATCAGGCGCCCACGGGTATACGGGCCACGATCGTTGATACGGACCACGACGCTGTCGTTGTTTTTCAGGTTGGTGACTTTCACCCGGGTGCCGAACGGCAACTGGCGATGCGCGGCGGTCAGGCCGTGCTGGTCGAAGCGCTCGCCGCTGGCGGTACGCTTGCCATGGTGCCTGGAGCCGTAATAGGAGGCGACGCCGGTCTGGTCGTAGCCGTGTGGATCGACCGTCCCGCTCTGGCTGGCGCAACCGGCCAGCAGGGACAGCAGGGCGCAGGCGCCGAGGAGACGCTTCATGTAGGGGGTTCCACATCAGTGTGGTTGTGAAAATTATTGTGGCGAGGGAGCTTGCTCCCGCTGGGTCGCGGAGCGACCCCCAACAATCTGTTGCCAGACACAGGGGGCTGCTGCGCAGCCCAGCGGGAGCAAGCTCCCTCGCCACGGGGGATCGAGCCAGACCGGAATACTGGCTCCATGGCAATCAGCCCTCGAGCTTGCTTTTCAGCAGTTCGTTGACTTGCTGAGGGTTGGCCTTGCCCTTGGAAGCTTTCATGGCCTGGCCGACGAAGAAGCCGAACATCTTGCCGCGCTTGGCTTCGTCCGCCGCACGGTATTGCTCGACCTGCTCGGCGTTGGCCGCGAGCACTTCATCGAGCACGGCGCTGATCGCACCGGTGTCGGTGACCTGCTTCAAGCCGCGCTTGTCGATGATCTCGTCGGCGCTGCCCTCACCATTGGCCATGGCTTCGAACACCATTTTGGCGATCTTGCCGGAAATGGTGTTGTCCTTGATCCGCAACAGCATGCCGCCCAGTTGCTCGGCCGAAACCGGCGACTCGTCGATTTCCAGGCCCTGCTTGTTCAACAGGCTGCCCAACTCGACCATCACCCAGTTGGCCGCCAGCTTGGCGTCGCCGCCGATGCTCACGACTTTCTCGAAGTAGTCGGCCTGTTCGCGGCTGGTGGCCAGGACGTTGGCGTCATAGCTCGACAGCCCGAACTGCGCCTGGAAGCGCTCGCGTTTCTGTGGCGGCAGTTCCGGCAGGGTGGCGCGTACTTCATCGAGGAACGAATGCTCGATGACCACCGGCAGCAGGTCCGGGTCGGGGAAGTAACGGTAGTCGTTGGCTTCTTCCTTGCTGCGCATCGGACGGGTCTCGTCCTTGTTCGGGTCGTACAGGCGGGTCTGCTGGATGACCTTGCCGCCGTCCTCGATCAGTTCGATCTGGCGTTGGATCTCGCTGTTGATCGCCTTTTCGATGAAGCGGAACGAGTTGACGTTCTTGATCTCGCAGCGGGTGCCGAACTCGGCCTGGCCTTTCGGACGGATCGACACGTTGCAGTCGCAACGCAGCGAGCCTTCGGCCATGTTGCCGTCGCAGATGCCCAGGTAGCGCACCAGGGCATGGATCGCCTTGACGTAAGCGACGGCTTCCTTGGCGCTGCGCATGTCCGGCTCTGAGACGATTTCCAGCAGCGGCGTGCCGGCGCGGTTCAGGTCGATGCCGGTAGCACCGTTGAATTCTTCGTGCAGGCTCTTGCCGGCGTCTTCTTCCAGGTGCGCGCGGGTGATACCGACGCGCTTGACCGTGCCGTCTTCCAGGGCGATGTCCAGGTGGCCCTTGCCGACGATCGGCAGCTCCATCTGGCTGATCTGGTAGCCCTTGGGCAGGTCCGGGTAGAAGTAGTTCTTGCGGGCGAACACGTTGTGCTGGCCGATCTCGGCGTCAATCGCCAGGCCGAACATCACCGCCATGCGCACCGCTTCGGCGTTGAGCACCGGCAATACGCCGGGCATGCCCAGGTCAACCAGGCTGGCCTGGGTGTTGGGCTCGGAACCGAAGGTGGTCGAGCTACCGGAAAAGATTTTCGACCGGGTGGTGAGCTGGGTATGAATCTCCAGCCCGATCACGACTTCCCATTGCATGTGTTTCTCCTCAGAAGCCGGTTGGGGTGCGGGTGTGCCAGTCAGTATTCAATTGATACTGGTGGGCGACATTCAACAGGCGGCCTTCCTGGAAATACGGCGCGAGCAACTGCACGCCCACCGGCAGGCCATCGACGAAGCCGGCCGGCATGGACAGGCCCGGCAAGCCGGCGAGGTTGGCGGTGATGGTGTAGACGTCTTCCAGGTACTCGGCGACCGGGTCGCTGTTCTTGGCGCCGAGCTTCCAGGCCGGGTTCGGCGTGGTTGGGCCGAGGATGATATCGACCTCGTTGAAGGCGGCCATGAAGTCGTTCTTTACCAGGCGGCGGATTTTCTGCGCCTTTAGGTAGTAGGCATCGTAGTAGCCGGCGGACAGCGCGTAGGCGCCAACCATGATCCGGCGCTGCACTTCGGCGCCGAAGCCTTCGCCACGGGAGCGCTTGTACAGGTCGACCAGGTTTTGCGGGTTCTCGCAGCGATAGCCGAAGCGCACGCCGTCGAAACGCGAGAGGTTAGAGGAGGCTTCCGCCGGGGCGATCACGTAATACGCCGGAATGGCGTGCTGCATGTTCGGCAGGCTGATTTGCTTGATGACCGCGCCGAGCTTTTCCAGCTCCTTGATGCTGTTTTGAATCAGATCGGCGATGCGCGGGTCGAGGCCGGCGCCGAAATATTCCTTCGGCACGCCGATGCGCAGGCCTTGCAGCGAACCGTTGAGGCTGGCGCTGTAGTCCGGCACCGGTTCATCGATGCTGGTGGAATCGTTCGGGTCGAAGCCGGCCATGCCTTGGAGCAGGATCGCGCAGTCTTCGGCGGTGCGGGCCAGCGGGCCACCCTGGTCGAGGCTGGAGGCGTAGGCAATCATGCCCCAGCGCGAGACGCGGCCGTAGGTCGGTTTCAGGCCGGTGAGGTTGGTGAACGCAGCTGGCTGGCGAATCGAGCCACCGGTGTCGGTGGCGGTGGCGGCCGGCAACAGGCGCGCGGCCACGGCGGCGGCGGAACCACCGGACGAGCCGCCCGGTACGTGTTCAAGGTTCCACGGGTTTTTCACCGCGCCGTAATGGCTCGACTCGTTGGCCGAGCCCATGGCGAACTCGTCCATGTTGGTCTTGCCCAGGGTCACGGTGCCGGCGGCGGCCAGCTTGGCGACCACGGTGGCGTCGTACGGGGCCTTGAAATTGTCGAGCATCTTCGAGCCGCAGCTGGTGCGGATGCCCTGTGTGCAAAACAGGTCCTTGTGGGCAATCGGCGCGCCAAGCAGGGCGCCGTTCTCACCCTTGGCGCGACGGGCGTCGGCGGCCTTGGCCTGGCTCAGGGCCAGTTCTTCGGTGAGGCTGATGAAGCTGTTGAGCTGCGGATCGAGCTGGGCGATGCGCGCCAGCAGGGCCTTGGTCAGCTCTTCGGAGGAAAACTTTTTGTCGGCGAGTCCGCGGGCGATCTCGGCCAGGGTCATCTGATGCATGAGAGGCTCTTTCCCTTTAGTCGATGACTTTCGGAACCAGGTACAGGCCGTTTTCGACCGCTGGCGCGATGGACTGGTAGGCCTCGCGGTTATTGGACTCGGTGACGACGTCGGCGCGCAGGCGCTGGCTGGCTTCCAGTGGGTGGGCCAGCGGCTCGATACCGTCGGTATCGACCGCCTGCATTTCGTCGACCAGCCCGAGGATGCTGTTCAGGGCAGAAGTGATGTGTGGAAGATCGGCTTCATTGAGGCCCAGGCAGGCCAGATGAGCGATTTTTTCCACGTCGGAGCGTTCAAGCGCCATGGGATTCTCCAGTGGAAAACAAAACGGACGCAGTCTGTCCGTGTGTTAGATTGTCGGAACACTACCGCATTTCTACGGCGCTACGGCCGCGATTGTAGGGTTTGGTGCACAGAAAAGCGGCCAATTTAACATATTGGCGCCTTGCCCAAAATCCCTGTCGTTGTTAGAGTTTGCCGCACTTTTTTACCCACGCGTTGCCTAGGGTCCCTTTCCCATGTTCAAGAAACTGCGTGGCATGTTTTCCAGCGATCTCTCCATCGACCTGGGCACTGCCAACACCCTTATTTACGTGCGCGAGCGCGGTATCGTCCTGAATGAACCCTCGGTCGTGGCCATCCGCACCCACGGTAACCAGAAAAGTGTCGTGGCTGTCGGTACGGAAGCCAAGCGCATGCTGGGCCGTACACCGGGCAACATTGCAGCCATTCGCCCCATGAAGGACGGCGTGATCGCCGACTTCAGCGTCTGCGAAAAGATGCTGCAGTACTTCATCAACAAGGTTCACGAAAACAGTTTTCTGCAGCCCAGCCCTCGTGTGCTGATCTGCGTGCCCTGCAAGTCCACCCAGGTGGAGCGTCGCGCCATCCGTGAATCGGCCCTGGGTGCCGGTGCTCGCGAAGTATTCCTGATTGAAGAGCCAATGGCCGCAGCCATCGGTGCCGGCCTGCCGGTGGAAGAAGCCCGTGGTTCGATGGTCGTCGATATCGGTGGTGGTACCACTGAAATCGCCTTGATCTCCCTCAACGGTGTGGTCTACGCCGAATCCGTGCGTGTGGGCGGCGACCGTTTCGACGAAGCGATCATCACCTACGTACGTCGCAACTACGGCAGCCTGATCGGCGAATCCACCGCCGAGCGCATCAAGCAGGAAATCGGCACGGCCTACCCGGGCGGTGAAGTGCGCGAAGTCGATGTTCGCGGTCGCAACCTGGCCGAAGGCGTTCCACGCGCGTTCACGCTCAACTCCAACGAAGTGCTCGAAGCGCTGCAAGAGTCGCTGGCAACCATCGTCCAGGCCGTCAAGAGCGCCCTGGAGCAATCGCCGCCGGAGCTGGCCTCGGACATCGCCGAGCGCGGCCTGGTGCTGACCGGTGGTGGCGCGCTGTTGCGTGACCTCGACAAACTGCTGGCCCAGGAAACCGGCCTGCCGGTGATCGTTGCCGAAGACCCGCTGACGTGCGTTGCCCGCGGTGGTGGCCGTGCGCTGGAAATGATGGACAAGCACACCATGGACCTGCTCTCCAGCGAATAAATCTGGCGCAGTGGTCTATGTTGTTTGCGCTCGGGCGGCACTTTGCAGTGCTGCCCGTTGGCGTTTATCTTCTGTCATTCGTATCCAGGCCGGTTCGATACCGTATGAATAAAGACAACGTTTGCCTGGGAGGAGCGGCTTATTAAACCGCTTTTTGCCAAAGGCCCCTCATTGGGTGTACGCCTGCTGGTGTTGACCGTGCTGTCGGTTGCGCTGATGGTGGTGGATGCCCGCTTCACGCTGCTCAAGCCAGTGCGCAGCCAGATGTCGCTGGTGTTGATGGAGTCCTACTGGATCACCGACCTGCCGCAACGGTTGTGGCAGGGTGTGGCCAGCCAGTTTGGCAGCCGGACCGAACTGGTCGCCGAGAACGAAAAACTCAAGACTGAAAACCTGCTGCTGCAGGGGCGCATGCAGAAGCTGGCGGCCCTCACCGAACAGAACGTGCGGCTGCGCGAGTTGCTCAACTCCTCGGCGCTGGTCAATGAGAAAGTCGAAGTGGCCGAGCTGATCGGCATGGACCCGAACCCGTTCACCCACCGCATCATCATCAACAAGGGCGAGCGCGACGGCGTGGTCCTCGGCCAGCCGGTGCTCGATGCCCGTGGCCTGATGGGGCAGGTGGTGGAATTAATGCCTTATACGTCTCGTGTGCTGTTGCTGACCGATACCACCCACAGTATCCCGGTGCAGGTCAATCGCAACGGCTTGCGGGCAATCGCAAGCGGCACCGGCAACCCCGAGCGCCTCGAACTTCGCCATGTGGCCGATACCGCCGACATCAAGGAAGGCGACCTGCTGGTCAGTTCCGGCCTCGGCCAGCGGTTTCCGGCTGGTTATCCCGTGGCGACGGTCAAGGAAGTGATTCATGACTCTGGCCAGCCGTTCGCGATCGTGCGGGCGGTGCCAACGGCTGCGTTGAACCGCAGCCGCTACCTGCTGCTGGTATTCAGCGACAACCGCACGCCTGAAGAGCGCGCCAACGATGCCGCCGTGGCCCAGGAGGCCCAGGACCAGCAGAGCGGCGAATCGCCTGCTCCGGCCACACCTGCGCCCGCGCCCGCACCTGTACCAGCCACTGTGCCCAAGCCCCAGGCTGCGACGGCCCCGGCAACAACAGCTCCGGCCGCACACGCCGCGGCTCCCGCCCGACCGGCCGCAGCCCAGCAGCCGGCGGTCCAACCCGCCCGGCCCGCGACCAAGCCACCGGCCCCAGCGCCTGCCGCTACGCCCGCCACCAGGGGAGCACGTGAAGAATGAGCAGTACTCGATCCGGTAATGGCTGGATGGTCTGGCTGACCTTTGCCATCGGCCTGTTGCTCAGCGTTTCCCCGCTGCCGCAGTTCATGGAAATCCTGCGCCCGCTGTGGCTGGCCTTGCTGCTGGCCTTCTGGGCCCTGGCCTTGCCGCACAAGGTCGGCATGGTCACGGCCTGGTGCCTGGGGCTGGCCGAAGACGTGCTCTATGGCACGTTGCTGGGTCAGAACGCGCTGATCCTGACCTTGATCACATTCCTGGTGCTGTCGTTGCAACAACGCCTGCGCATGTTCCCGATGTGGCAACAGTGCTTGGTGATCCTGGTGATCTTCGGGTTGGCGCAACTGGTGCAATTATGGCTCAGCGCCTTGACCGGTAATCGCCAGCCGACCCTGGCGCTGGTCTTGCCGGCCCTGGTCAGCGCATTGCTCTGGCCGTGGATAAGTTTCGGTTTGCGCGGCTTGCGGCTGCGTTTCAAAATCAACTGATTCGGTCAGGATATCTACACTTTTTTGATGACTTACATCCCTGTGGCGAGGGAGCTCCCTCGCCACAAAAGCCGGTCGCCTATAAGGGAGATGTCTTGATGAAACCGCTTTACCTCGCCTCAGGGTCGCCGCGCCGGCGTGAATTGCTCACGCAGATCGGGGTGCCATTTACCGCCATCGGTGCGGACATCGACGAAACTCCTCACGATCACGAAACCCCATCGGCCTATGTAGAGCGCTTGGCGCGTGGCAAGGCCGATGCTGGACGACGTGCCCTATCAAATGACATCGATGGCTGCGTGCTCGGCGCGGACACCGCCGTGGTGCTGGATGGACGAATTCTCGGCAAGCCTCAGGATCAGGCCGACGCCGTGTCGATGCTCATGGGCCTGTCCGGGCGCGATCATGAGGTATTGACCGCCATTGCCGTGCTGGATGCCGAACGCTGCGAATCCCGGGTGGTTCGCAGCCGCGTGCGCTTTCGCCTGATCACGGAACAGGAAGCGCTCGCCTATTGGGCCAGCGGCGAACCGCGAGACAAGGCCGGCAGCTATGGTATCCAAGGGCTGGGCGCGGTGTTCGTCGCCGGGCTTGAGGGCAGTTATTCGGCCGTGGTCGGCCTGCCGCTCTGCGAAACCGCAGAATTGCTCGGCCATTTCGGCATACCCTGTTGGCAAACCTTGAGCGCGCGTTGAGCGCCGTCTGACTAGATGCGGCCATAATCGTGAATATGCCTGAACGAGACCCTGCCATGAGTGAAGAGATTCTGATCAACATCACGCCGATGGAGTCGCGCGTGGCGGTGGTTGAAAACGGTGTCCTGCAAGAAGTTCACGTCGAGCGCACGCAAAAGCGTGGCATCGTCGGCAATATTTACAAGGGCAAGGTGGTGCGGGTTTTGCCGGGCATGCAGGCAGCCTTCGTCGACATCGGCCTGGACCGCGCGGCGTTCATCCACGCCTCGGAAATTTCCATGCGCGAAGGGCCGGCGGTGGAAAGCATCAGTGCGCTGGTCCATGAGGGCCAGAGCCTGGTGGTGCAGGTCACCAAGGACCCCATCGGCTCCAAGGGCGCGCGCCTGACCACCCAGCTGTCGATTCCGTCGCGCTACCTGGTGTACATGCCGCGCACCGCCCACGTCGGCATATCCCTGAAGATCGAAGACGAAGCCGAGCGTGAGCGCCTCAAAAAAGTGGTCAGTGACTGCGTGGAAAAAGAAGGCATCAAGGAAGCCGGCGGCTTCATCCTGCGTACGGCCGCCGAAGGCGCCGGGGCCGATGAGATCCTCATGGATATCCGCTACCTGCGCAGGCTCTGGGACCAGATCGCCGCGCAGATCAAGACCATCGCCACTCCCAGCGTGATCTACGAAGATCTGGGACTGGCGTTGCGAACCCTGCGTGACCTGGTCAGCCCGAAGATCGAGAAGATCCGCATCGATTCCCGGGAAACCTTCCAGAAAACCACCCAGTTCGTCGCCGAGCTGATGCCGGAAATCGCCGACCGCCTGGAGCACTACCCTGGCGAGCGGCCGATTTTCGACCTGTACGGCGTCGAAGATGAGATCCAGCGCGCCCTTGAACGCAAGGTGCCGCTCAAGTCCGGCGGTTATCTGGTGGTCGATCCGGCCGAGGCGATGAGCACCATCGACGTCAACACCGGTGCCTTTGTCGGCCATCGTAATCTCGAGGAAACCATCTTCAAGACCAATCTTGAAGCGGCCACGGCCATTGCCCGGCAATTGCGCCTGCGCAACCTCGGCGGGATCATCATCATCGATTTCATCGACATGGAAGACGAAGAGCACCAGCGCCAGGTGCTGCGCACCCTGGAAAAACAGCTGGAGCGCGATCACGCCAAGACCAACATCATCGGCATCACCGAACTGGGCCTGGTGCAGATGACCCGCAAGCGCACCCGCGAAAGTCTTGAACAAGTGCTGTGCGAACCATGCAGCAGTTGCCAGGGCCGGGGCAAGCTCAAGACCCCGGAAACCGTGTGTTACGAAATCTTCCGGGAAATCCTCCGGGAAGCGCGCGCCTACCAGGCCACTGGCTATAGAGTGTTGGCGAACCAGAAAGTAGTGGACCGGTTGCTCGATGAAGAGTCGGGCAACGTCGCGGAGCTGGAAACCTTTATCGGCCGCACGATCCGTTTCCAGGTGGAGACCATGTATTCGCAGGAACAATACGACGTGGTGTTGCTCTGACGTGGCATGCGCAGTGGCGAGGCCGCGGCGAGAATGCCTTTGCCAAGGGGGGCTGCTGACATGGAGCGTCTGACACGCCTGTTGGGCACATTGACACGCTGGGGGCTTGGCCTGTGTGCGCTGCTGCTGGTCGTGCTGGCCTTGTACGTGAGCCTCGGCCGGGAGTTGGTCCCGCTGGTGGCTGAATACCGTAGCGAGGTCGAGGCCCGTGCCGGCGAAGCGCTCGGCATGCCGGTGCACGTCGGTAGCCTCGAAGGCGGCTGGAACGCCCTGGCCCCCATCTTCGCCGCGCGCGATGTAGTGGTCGGCGACGGCCCCAATGCCCTGCACCTGGATCATGTGCGCGCCGTGCCCGCGGTGTGGGACAGCCTGGTGGCCCGCCAGGTGCGCATCGCCCATCTGGAAATCAGCGGCCTGAAGATCAGCCTCAAGGAAGGCGCCGACGGGAAATGGGCCCTGGAAGGCCTGCCAGTACGGGACGACCAGCCACTCGATCCGCAGCAACTGTTGAACCGCATGCAAATGGTCTCGAAGCTGTCGGTGCTCGACAGCCAAGTGACGTTGCAGCCACTGGACCATCCGCCCCTGAGCCTCACCTACGTTGGCTTGAGCCTGCGCACCGGTGCCTCCCGCCAGCGCCTGGACGCTCGGCTGACCCTGCCCGACGGCCAGCCCGTGGCGATCAACCTGCGTACCCGCATCCGCGCCAGCGATTGGAAAAATGGCGTGGCCGATGCCTACCTGAGCCTGCCGCAAAGCGATTGGTCCCAATGGCTGCCTAAACGCCTGACCCGGCAATGGAATTTTTCCGAAATCAAGGCGGGGGGCGAGTTCTGGCTCAGCTGGGGCGCGGGCACGGTGCAAAGCGCGGCCGTGCGCTTGAACGCGCCGCAGCTCCAGGGCGCCTATGCCGACCGCAAGCCCGTGCAGATCCATAACCTGGCCCTCAACGGCTATTTCCAGCGCAGCAGCCAAGGATTTATCGCAACCTTCGACACTCTGGCGATGAGCCTGGGTGACACCCGCTGGGAGTCGCGCCTGCAGCTGCAGCAGACCGACGCCTCCGACAAGGCCGAGGAACGCTGGCACGTGCAGGCCGATCGTCTCGACTTGACGCCGCTCACGCCGCTACTCAATGCCCTGGCGCCATTGCCGGAAGGCGTCGCCACCGCCATCGACCGACTCAAGGTGACCGGTGGCTTGCGCAACGTCTTGCTCGACTACCGGCCACACAATACCGGTGATCAAAAAGTCAGCTTCGCCACCAACCTCGACGCGGTGGGTTTCAACGCCTATCACGGGGCCCCGGCGGCACGTAATGTTTCGGGCAGCCTGAGCGGCGACCTCGGCGGCGGCGAACTGCGCATGGACAGCAAGGATTTCTCCCTGCACCTGGACCCGATCTTCGCCAAGCCCTGGCAGTACTTGCAGGCCAACGCACGGCTGACCTGGAAGTTGGACAAGCAAGGGTTCACCTTGATCGCGCCTTACCTGAAGGTGCTGGGCGAGGAGGGCCGGATTGCCGGGGATTTCCTGATTCGCCTGCATTTCGATCACAGCCAGGAAGATTACATGGACCTGCGGGTCGGCCTGGTGGACGGTGATGGGCGCTACACCGGCAAGTACCTGCCGGCCGTTCTCAGTCCGGCGCTGGACGAGTGGCTGCGCACCGCAATTGTCAAAGGCGCGGTGGATGAGGGCTTCTTTCAGTATCAAGGCTCGCTGAACAAAGGCGCCGAGGATGCGGCTCGCAGCATCAGCCTGTTTTTCAAGGTGCATGACGCTGAGCTGGCGTTCCAGCCCGGCTGGCCTTCGGTCAGTAAGGTCAGCGGCGATGTGTTTGTCGAGGACAGCGGCGTACGCATCTTCGCCAGCCAGGGGCAACTGCTGGGCACCCAGGTAAAAGACGTTTCGGTGAACATTCCCCACGTGCCGACCGGGCAAAACTCTCATTTGCTGCTCGACGGTGGGTTTGCCGGAGGGCTCGGCGACGGGTTGAAGATCCTCCAGACCGCGCCCATCGGCACGGCCGAAACATTCGCCGGCTGGGAAGGCGAGGGCGACCTGCGCGGCAGCGTAAAGCTCGATATCCCGCTCGTGAAAGGCGAGCAACCGAAGATCCTCGTGGATTTCTCAACGGACAAGGCTCGGCTCAAACTCAGCGAGCCGGCCTTGGAACTGACTCAGCTCAAGGGGGATTTCCGCTTCGACAGCAGCAAGGGGCTGAGCGGCAAGAACATTGCGGCCCGGGCATTCGACCGACCCGTGACCGCGCAGATATTCGCCGAGGGCCGCACCGGCGCGCTCAATACGCGTGTCACGGCGTCCGGACGGGTTGAGGTGAAGAAACTCACCGACTGGCTGAGCGTGACCCAGCCGTTGCCCGTCTCCGGCGTGATTCCTTACCAGTTGCAAGTGATCCTGGACGGCGCCGACAGCCAGCTGTCGATCAATTCCAATCTCAAAGGCGTCGCGGTGGATCTGCCGGCGCCCTTCGGCATGGCGGCTGATGCCGAGCGCGACACCGTGTTCCGTATGACATTGCAGGGGCCGGAGCGGCGTTACTGGGCCAATTACGGCGACCTGGCCAGCTTCACTTATGCCGCCCCGAGCGGAAAAACGGCCGATGGCCGTGGCGAATTGCTCCTGGGCGGGGGCGATGCAGTGCTGCCGGGAGCGAAGGGGCTGCGCCTGCGAGGCACGCTATCGGAGCTGGATGTGGGTCCCTGGCAGGATCTGTTGGGCAAATACGCCGGCCAGGACCCGGGCGGCAGCGCCCGGCAAGTGCTCAGCGGTGTCGACCTGAAAGTGGGCAAACTCACGGCGATGGGCACGACGCTGGACCAGGCATCGGTGCAACTGGACCGCAAGCCGGACGCCTGGGCCATGCGGCTCGACAGCCAGCAGGCCAAGGGCAGCGTCAACGTGCCGGACGCAAAGGCCGCCCCCATCGGTATCAAGCTGGACTACGTGCGCCTGCCCGCTGCCGACCCGACGGTGCAGGCCGACGAAAACGCCCCGGATCCGCTGGCTTCGGTTGATCCGAGCAAGATACCGGCCCTGGATATCGCCATCGACCAGTTGTTCCAAGGGCCTGATCTGATCGGCGCCTGGTCGTTGAAGGTGCGTCCAACCGGTAAAGGTATTGCGTTGAACGATCTGGACATGGGCCTCAAGGGCATGGTCCTCAATGGCAATGGCGCTTGGGAAGGTGCGCCGGGCTCGACCAGCAGTTGGTACAAGGGGCGGATCAAGGGTAAGAACCTGGCCGATGTGCTGAAAGGCTGGGGATTCGCCCCCAGCGTGACCAGCCAGGAGTTTCGCCTGGACGTTGACGGCCGTTGGCCTGGTTCGCCCGCCTGGGTGGCCACCAAGCGCTTCTCCGGAAGTCTCGATGCGTCGCTTACCAAGGGGCAGTTCGTCGAGGTCGAAGGCAGCGCGCAGGCGTTGCGGGTATTCGGCCTGTTGAACTTCAACTCCATCGGCCGCCGCCTGCGCCTGGATTTCTCCGACCTGTTTGGCAAGGGGCTGAGCTATGACCGGGTCAAGGGCTTGCTGGTGGCGAGCAATGGCGTCTATGTAACGCGTGAGCCCATCGCCTTGACGGGACCTTCGAGCAACCTGGAACTGAACGGAACGCTGGACATGGTCACTGACCAGGTCGACGCCAAGCTGCTGGTGACGTTGCCGGTGACCAACAACCTGCCCATCGCCGCGCTGATTGTCGGCGCCCCGGCGGTGGGTGGGGCATTGTTTTTGATCGACAAACTGATCGGTGACCGCGTAGCGCGTTTTGCCAGCGTAAGATACGACGTCAAGGGGCCGTGGAAAGAGCCAAAGATCAGCTTCGACAAGCCGTTCTGACGAGTAACGCTAGCCCTTGTGGGAGCGAGCAAGCTCGCTCCCACAAGAGGATGATGCACAAAATGAGGGAGGCAGCATGCCAGTCGCCGTGATTCAAATGGTCAGCCAAAGCGATGTCCTCGCCAACCTGGCCCGCGCCCGTGTGCTGTTGGAACAGGCAGCGGCTGGCGGTGCGAGGCTGGCGGTGCTGCCGGAAAACTTCGCCGCCATGGGGCGGCGGGACGTTGCCGACATCGGTCGCGCCGAAGCCTTTGGTCAGGGACCGATCCTGCCTTGGTTGAAACAGGTCGCTCGCGACCTCAGGTTATGGATTGTCGCCGGCACGCTGCCATTACCGCCGGAGGACGAGCCCGAAGCCAGGGCTCATGCCTGTTCGTTGCTAGTGGACGACCAGGGCCAGATCGTGGCGCGTTACGACAAGCTGCACCTGTTTGACGTGGACGTGGCGGACAATCGTGGGCGCTACCGCGAATCCGATGACTATGCTTATGGTCGCAACGTGGTGGTCGCCGATACTCCCGTGGGCCGGGTGGGCCTGACGGTCTGTTACGACTTGCGTTTCCCGGAGCTCTACAGCGAGTTGCGAGCGGCCGGGGCTGAGTTGATCACCGCGCCTTCGGCCTTTACAGCAGTAACCGGCGCCGCCCATTGGGACGTATTGATTCGCGCCCGAGCCATCGAGACCCAGTGCTACCTGCTGGCGGCAGCCCAAGGCGGGACGCATCCGGGGCCAAGGGAAACCTTCGGCCACGCTGCAATTATCGACCCATGGGGGCGGGTGCTGGCGCAACAGGATCAAGGCGAGGCGGTGCTGCTGGCCGAGCGCGACAGCAGCGAACAGGCGTCCATCCGGGCGCGCATGCCGGTGGCGAGCCATCGGCGCTTTTTCTCGCAGGGCGCCCGACAGCGACCTGCCCAAGACGACGAATTCAAGGCGTAAAACATATGAGCGGGTTGTTGTCCTCAGTCAGTGAACACCTTTTAGCCCCCGGTGGCGTGACCCTCGAAAGCCTGCAAGGCGTGCTGGGTGACCTGGCCGGCCCGGGCATCGATGCCGCCGACCTGTATTTCCAGGGGCAGATTTCCGAGTCCTGGTCGTTAGAAGACGGCATCGTCAAGGAAGGCAGTTTCAACCTTGACCAGGGCGTCGGCGTACGGGCCCAGTCCGGTGAAAAGACCGGTTTTGCCTACAGCAACGCCATCACCCTCGAAGCCCTCGGCGCCGCGGCCCGTGCCGCTCGTTCGATCTCGCGCGCCGGGCAAAACGGCACGGTCCAGGCGTTCAGCAGCCAGGACGTGGCGCAGCTGTATGCGCCGGATAATCCATTGGAGGTCATGAGTCGCGCCGAGAAAGTCGAGCTGCTCAAACGCATCGACGTTGCCACTCGCGCCCTCGATCCGCGGATCCAGCAGGTGTCGGTGAGCATGGCGGGCGTCTGGGAGCGAATCCTGGTGGCGTCCACCGATGGTGGCCTGGCGGCGGACGTCCGGCCCCTGGTGCGGTTCAATGTCAGCGTGATCGTCGAGCAGAACGGCCGGCGTGAGCGCGGCGGTCATGGCGGCGGCGGGCGCACCGACTATCGTTATTTCCTCAGCGAAGACCGCGCCATGGGCTACGCCCGCGAAGCCCTGCGCCAGGCGCTGGTCAATCTGGAAGCGATTCCGGCCCCGGCCGGCACGTTGCCGGTGGTGCTGGGCTCCGGCTGGTCCGGCGTGCTGCTGCATGAAGCGGTCGGCCACGGCCTGGAAGGCGATTTCAACCGCAAGGGCAGCTCTGCCTACAGTGGTCGCATGGGTGAAATGGTCGCCTCGAAACTCTGCACGATCGTCGACGACGGTACATTGGCCGGGCGTCGGGGCTCCCTGAGCGTTGATGACGAAGGCACCCCGACCGAGTGCACCACCTTGATCGAAAACGGCGTGCTCAAGGGCTACATGCAGGACAAGCTCAATGCTCGCCTGATGGGCGTCGCTCGCACCGGCAACGGTCGTCGCGAATCCTACGCGCACCTTCCGATGCCGCGCATGACCAATACCTACATGCTGGGCGGCCAGAGCGATCCGGCGGAAATCATCGCCTCGGTGAAAAAAGGCATCTATTGCGCCAACCTCGGCGGCGGCCAGGTGGACATCACCAGCGGCAAGTTCGTGTTTTCCACCAGCGAGGCCTACCTCATTGAAGACGGCAAGATCACCGCGCCGGTCAAGGGCGCGACCCTGATCGGCAACGGGCCGGAGGCGATGAGCAAAGTGTCGATGGTCGGTAATGACCTGTCGCTGGACAGTGGCGTGGGCACGTGTGGCAAAGACGGCCAGTCGGTGCCGGTGGGTGTCGGCCAGCCGACCTTGAAGATCGATGCGATCACCGTGGGTGGCACGGGCGCATGACGGAGCCTTGGGTGGAGTGCAAGGCCTCCACCCAAGGACGAGACTCAGCGCAGGCCGCGTTGAGTCTCGTCTAGCTCACGGATGTATTTGAAGATTTTACGGCTCGAGGCCGGCGGCTTGTTGTGCGCCAGTTCGTGCTGGGCCTGACGGATCAGGGAGCGCAATTGCTGGCGATCGGCCTCCGGGTAGTCGATGACGAATTTTTCCAAGGTGCCGTCATCGCCAGCGATCAAGCGATCACGCCAGCGTTCCAGGTTGTGGAAGCGCTCGTTGTACTGCCGGGTGGAGGCATCGAGCTGGTCTAGCAAAACCAGGATCGCGTCAGTGTCCTGGTCGCGCATCAGTTTGCCGATGAACTGCAGGTGCCGTTTACGCGCGATATTCGCGGTGTGCTTGGGCGCATCGGCCAGGGCCCGGCGCAAGGCGTCGGTCAACGGCAGTTTGGCCAGCAAGTCAGGCTTGAGTGTTGTCAGGCGCTCGCCGAGGTCAACCAGAGCATGCAGCTCGCGTTTGACCTGGGATTTGCTTTTTTCACCCTCGTAGAGGGAGTCGTCGTAAGAATCAACCATGGTGGCAGTCCGCAAAGAAACGCCGCCATGATAACCAGTCGGGGGCCGCTTGTCCGGCCCGGTCGCTAGAAGGCCAAGGGTTTGTACGAAAAACAGCGCAGGCAGTTTGCGTGCAAACCCGATACCGAAAGCAGAATTTGAGTGGAGAACACCATGAGTGCAGTTCAGAGCGTCGGTCCGCAGGCATTGCCGGCACTGCAGGAGCAAGTCGAGCAGATTCTCGCCGAGGCCAAGCGACAAGGTGCCAGCGCCTGTGAGGTGGCGGTATCGCTGGAGCAGGGATTGTCGACTTCGGTGCGCCAGCGCGAAGTGGAAACCGTTGAGTTCAATCGGGATCAGGGTTTCGGCATTACCTTGTACGTAGGCCAGCGCAAGGGATCGGCCAGCACTTCGGCCAGCGGGCCCGACGCCATTCGTGAAACGGTGGCCGCGGCGCTGGCGATCGCCAAGCACACGTCCGAGGATGACGCCTCGGGGTTGGCCGATGCCGCCCTTATGTGCAAGGAACTGAAGGATTTCGATCTGTTCCACGCCTGGGACATCACGCCCGAGCAAGCCATCGAACAGGCGCTGCGCTGTGAGGCGGCGGCATTCGATGCCGACCGCCGGATCAAGAATGCCGACGGTACGACGCTCAATACGCACCAGGGTTGCCGGGTTTATGGCAACAGCCATGGCTTTATCGGCGGTTACGCTTCGACCCGTCACAGCCTCAGTTGTGTGATGATCGCCGAGGCGGACGGGCAGATGCAGCGCGACTACTGGTATGACGTCAGTCGCCAGGGCACGTTGCTGGCGGACCCGGTGAGCATCGGCCAGAAAGCCGCACAACGGGCAGCCAGCCGCTTGGGCGCGCGGCCGGTGCCGACCTGTGAGGTGCCGGTGTTGTTTTCTGCCGAGCTGGCCGGTGGTCTGTTTGGCAGCTTCCTGTCGGCGGTGTCTGGCGGCAACTTGTACCGCAAGTCGTCGTTCCTGGAAGGCGCGCTGGGGCAGAAGCTGTTCCCGGAGTGGATGACCATTGACGAGCGTCCGCACCTGATGCAGGCCATGGGCAGCTCGGCATTCGACGGCGATGGCCTGGCCACTTACGCCAAGCCGTTCGTGGAAAACGGCGAGCTGGTGTCCTACATCCTTGGTACCTATTCGGGCCGCAAACTCGGCATGCCGAGCACCGCCAACGCTGGCGGTGTGCATAACCTTTTCGTTACCCATGGCGAAGAAGACCAGGCGGCATTGCTTCGGCGCATGGGCCGGGGGCTGTTGGTAACGGAGTTGATGGGCCATGGGCTGAACATGGTGACCGGGGATTATTCCCGTGGCGCGGCGGGTTTCTGGGTCGAGAATGGCGAGATCCAGTTCCCGGTTCAGGAAGTCACCATCGCCGGAAACATGCGTGACATGTTCAAGCAGATCGTGGCGGTGGGGAATGATTTGGAGCTGCGCAGCAACATCCGCACGGGCTCGGTGTTGATCGAGCGGATGACCGTGGCGGGTAGCTGATACTCAAGGCCACAAAAAAAGGCGCGTCATTCATGTGGATGACGCGCCTTTTTTGTGTCGATTAGAGCTCATGGCAAGTCCGTTTTTGTGGCGAGGGAGCTTGTTCCGCTGAGCCGCGAAGCGGCCCCAACATCTTGCGGCCGCTGCGCACTGGAGCGCCAGCCCGGCCGAGCGGGAGCAAGCTCCCTCGCGACGAAATGGCCTTGGGTCCGGAGGAGTTATTCCCCCTCGTCGAAATAGTTGTTGATCAGCGCCACCAAGGCATCCATCGCCTCCTGGGCCTGTTCGCCCTCGGTGCTCAAGTGGATCTTGGTGCCCTTGCCAGCGGCGAGCATCATCATCGCCATGATGCTTTTACCATCGACGGTACTCTCAGGCGTGCGCCCGACCCGGATCGTGGTCTCAGGAAACTGACCCGCCACACCTACGAATTTCGCCGACGCTCGGGCATGCAAACCCAGCTTGTTGATGATTTCAATTTCACGAGCAGGCATCGCGGTGTGAATCCTTTAGCTGAGGTCGCGGTGGCGAACCTGGACGTTCTTCAGGGATTGTTGCAGGAGCTGACCCAGGCGTTCGGTCAGGTAGACGGAGCGGTGATGGCCACCCGTACAGCCAATGGCGATCGTGACGTAGGCGCGGTTGCTAGCGGCAAAGCGGGGCAGCCATTTGAGCAGGTAGCTGGAAATGTCCTGGTACATCTCTTCGACATCCGGCTGGGCGGCCAAGTAGTCGATTACCGGTTGGTCCAGCCCGGACTGCTCGCGCAGTTCCGGTTTCCAATAAGGGTTGGGTAAACAGCGGACATCGAACACCAGGTCGGCATCTACCGGCATTCCGCGTTTGAAACCGAACGATTCGACGAGAAAGGCCGTACCCGGTTCTGGCTGGTTCAGCAGGCGCAACTTGAGGGTGTCGCGCAGTTGATACAGGTTCAGGTTCGTGGTGTTGAGCTTGAGGTCCGCCAGGTCCGCGATGGGCCCGAGCAGTTGGCTTTCGTCATGGATCGCTTCGGCCAGGGAGCGGCTCGCATTGCTCAGTGGATGGCGCCGGCGAGTTTCGGAGAAACGCTTGAGCAAGGTTTCTTCGTCGGCATCCAGGTAGAGCACATCGCATTGGATATGGCGGCTGCGCACTTCCTCGAGCAGTTCGGGGAAGCGCGACAAGTGGCTGGGCAGGTTACGGGCATCGACCGACACGGCGACCAGCGGTTGCGCCAGTTCGGTGTGGATCAGGGCGCGCTCGGCCAACTCCGGAAGCAGGCCTGCCGGCAAGTTGTCGATGCAGTAGTAGCCGCTGTCCTCGAGCACATTGAGGGCGGTACTTTTACCGGAGCCGGAGCGGCCACTGACGATGATCATGCGCATGTTTAATGACCGTTCTGCTCGTCCAGGACAACCTGATACAAAGCGTCGTTACTCGTTGCGCTGCGCAGTCTTTCGCGCACTTCCTTGCGGTCCAGCATGCTGGCGATCTGGCGCAGCAGCTCAAGGTGCGCATCGGTCGCCGCTTCCGGAACCAGCAATACGAACAGCAGGTCGACCGGGGCGCCGTCGATGGCGTCGAAATCTATGGGTGCTTCAAGGTGCAGTAGCGCGCTGATGGGCGACGTACAGCCTTTGAGGCGGCAATGTGGAATGGCGATGCCGTTGCCAAAACCGGTGGAGCCTAGTTTTTCACGGGCGATAAGGGCCTCGAAGACGTCCTGCATTTCCAGATCCGGCACTTCGCGGTGGATCAGGTTGGCAATTTGTTCGAGGGCTTTCTTCTTACTGCCACCCGGCGCGTTCACCTGGGAACGGCCGGGGGTCAGGATGGTTTCTAGTCGGATCATGGATTGGGGGGGTTAACGACCGGTTGCGCCCTGGAGGAGGCTCTGGGTCTTTTCCTTATGCTTTTTGAGTTGGCGATCCAGCTTGTCGGTCAGCAGGTCAATCGCGGCATACATGTCATCATGCTCCGCATTGGCAACCACTTCTCCGCCGGGAATATGCAGTGTGGCTTCGATCTTCTGCTTCAGCTTTTCGACGTTCAGAATGACTTGCACGTTGGTGATCTTGTCGAAATGCCTCTCCAATCGGTCGAGTTTTTCGCCGATGTAGGTGCGCAGGGGTTCGGTCACTTCCAGTTGGTGTCCACTGATGTTGACTTGCATACAGCTTCTCCTTCGTTGCCAGTGCATAAAGCGGCAGGCTGGGTGCCTGCCACTGGAACGCTGTGGCGTGGCCTGTTACATCAACCGCTTGCGTTCGCTCGAAGGTGCGATCCCCAGGGATTCGCGGTATTTGGCGACGGTACGGCGGGCCACCTGAATGCCTTGTGCCTCCAGTAAACCAGCGATCTTGCTGTCACTCAACGGCTTTTTCTGATTTTCCGCCGCGACCAGTTTTTTGATGATCGCGCGGATGGCCGTGGACGAGCATTCGCCGCCTTCGGAGGTGCTGACGTGGCTGGAGAAAAAGTATTTCAATTCATAGATGCCCCGAGGGGTATGCATGAATTTCTGGGTGGTCACCCGTGAAATCGTCGATTCGTGCATGCCCACCGCCTCGGCAATGTCATGCAGGACCAACGGCTTCATCGCTTCGTCGCCATATTCCAGGAAGCCGCGCTGATGCTCGACGATCTGGGTGGCGACTTTCATCAGGGTTTCGTTGCGGCTCTGCAGGCTCTTGATGAACCAGCGCGCTTCCTGCAACTGGTTGCGCATGAAGGTGTTGTCGGCGCTGGTATCGGCGCGTTTGACGAAACCTGCGTACTGGGCGTTGACGCGCAGCTTGGGCATCGACTCCTGGTTGAGCTCCACCAGCCAGCGATCGTTGTGCTTGCGCACGATTACGTCGGGGACGACGTATTCGGGCTCGGTGGATTCGATCTGTGAGCCAGGACGCGGGTTGAGGCTTTGCACCAGCTCGATGACCTGGCGCAGTTCATCTTCCTTGAGCTTCATGCGACGCATCAGTTGGCTGTAGTCGCGTCCGCCCAAAAGGTCGATGTAATCGGTCACCAGGCGCTTGGCTTCGGCCAGCCACGGGGTTTTGGCGGGCAATTGGCGCAGCTGCAGCAACAGGCATTCGCCCAGGTTGCGAGCACCGATGCCGGCGGGTTCGAACTGCTGGATGCGATGCAAGACGGCTTCGATCTCGTCCAGCTCGATGTCGAGCTCGGGGTCGAAGGCTTCGAGGATTTCTTCCAGCGTCTCGTCCAGGTAACCCTGGTTGTTGATGCAATCGATCAGGGTCACGGCGATCAGGCGATCGGTATCGGACATCGGCGCCAGGTTCAATTGCCAGAGCAGATGACTCTGCAAGCTCTCGCCGGCGGACGTGCGGGTAGTGAAATCCCATTCGTCGTCATCGCCGCTCGGCAGGCTGCTGGCGCTGGTCTGATAGACGTCTTCCCAAGCCGTGTCCACGGGCAGGTCGTTGGGAATGCGCTCGTTCCATTCGCCATCCTCAAGGTTGTCCACCGTGGGGGCGGCTTCCTGTTGGTAGGTTGGTTCCTGGATTTCCGGGGTGGTTTTCTGCTCGACATTGTCGGCCAGTGGATCGGTGTTGTCGAAGTCGTCGCCCTCTTCCTGGCGTTCGAGCATCGGATTGGATTCCAGGGCCTCTTGGATTTCCTGTTGCAGGTCCAGGGTCGACAATTGGAGCAGGCGGATGGCCTGTTGCAGCTGCGGTGTCATCGTCAGCTGCTGGCCCATTCTCAAGACTAGCGATGGTTTCATGGCAGGGGCTTAACACCTTATTTGCCGGCGCACATGCGCCATCCACTACAGGGCGCCGGAGCGCCAAACTTAAGCAAATTATATGCCTGAAACTGAAGTGTTTGCCTAGGGGGCGTCTTCAATTAATTGAGAGTGCCCCACGGGTCGTCATCGGACATTCGGCGCCACCCAGGCCTTCGCCTGAGGCTTCGTGGCTTAAAGGCGGAACTCGTGGCCCAGATACACTTCCTTGACCAGCTCGTTGGCCAGGATGGTGGCCGAGTCGCCCTCGGCGATCAACTGGCCGTCGTTGACGATATAGGCGGTCTCGCAGATGTCCAGTGTCTCGCGCACGTTGTGGTCGGTGATCAGCACGCCGATCCCCTTGGCCTTGAGATGATGGATGATCTGCTTGATGTCGCCCACCGAAATCGGGTCTACGCCGGCGAAGGGTTCGTCGAGCAGAATGAATTTCGGCGCGGTAGCCAGGGCGCGGGCAATTTCCACGCGACGACGTTCGCCGCCGGACAGGCTCATGCCCAGGTTGTCGCGAATGTGGCTGATATGGAATTCCTGCAGCAAGCTCTCCAATTCCTGACGGCGGCCGGCCTTGTCGAGCTCCTTGCGGGTCTCGAGGATGGCCATGATGTTGTCGGCCACCGACAGTTTGCGGAAGATCGACGCTTCTTGCGGCAGATAACCGATACCGGCCTTCGCCCGGCCGTGCATCGGCTGGTGGCTGACATCCAGGTCGTCGATCAGTACGCGGCCCTGGTCGGCCTGAACCAGCCCGACGATCATGTAGAAACAGGTTGTCTTGCCCGCGCCGTTGGGGCCGAGCAAGCCAACGATCTGGCCGCTGTCGATGGACAGGCTGACATCGCGCACAACCTGGCGGCTCTTGTAGCTCTTGGCCAGGTGCTGGGCTTTCAGAGTTGCCATTACTGCGCCTTCTGCTCGTCGGTTTTCTTTTTCGGCTGGATCACCATGTCGATCCGCGGACGCTGTTCGGTCACCTTGCTGCCAGTGGCACGGCCGGCGCTGGCCAGCTTCTTGACCGTGTCGTAGACGATCTTCTCGCCTTGGGTCACGTTGTTGTCCTTGTCGACGACCTTGGCGCGGTCGATCAATACAACGCGGTCCTGGGCGGCGTGATACTGGATGGTGACCCCGTAACCCTGCACAGGCTTGGTGTCGCCTGCGGTCTGCAACTGTTCGAAGTACGCCAGGTTGCCCACGGATGTCACTACGTCGATATCGCCGGACTGGGTGCGGGTGATGGTGACGGTATTGCCGGTCACCTTCATCGAGCCCTGGGTAATGATCACGTCACCCTTATAGGTGGCGACACCGTTCTTGTCGTCCAGTTGCGCGTCGTCGGCCTGGATGCGGATAGGCTGGTCGCGGTCGTTGGGAAGGGCCCAGGCGCTCGCGCTTCCCAGTGCAGCGCCCAGACTGAGCAAAATAGGGAGGGTTTTAGCGAGCTTCATACTGTCCTCTTACTTTCGATAGCAGGTGTATCCTGCTTTCCTTCAAATACGCCTTCATTCCCACGCCGGTCGACACGCCGCCAGCGCCGTCGATTCTAACGGGTTGCTCGGTCTGCGCATATTCTCGCTGCGGGAAGACCGTCATGCGACTGCTGGTGATGATGGTCGTACGGTTCTTTTCATCGGTCCGTGCGATGCGCACCGAGTCGATCAGTTCGACTTCGGTGCCGCCGGGATTGACCTCGGCCCGTTCGCTCTGCACGTGCCATGGAAATTCGGTACCCCGGAACATGTTCAGGTCCGGTTTGGTCACCAGCGTGACGTCGCTGGCCTTTACATGATCGACCTTGTCGGCCGTCATTTCGTACTGCACCTTTCCGTCCGGCAGGTATTGCAGGGTATGCGTATTGGTCGCATACCAGTCGATGTCATTTTCCTCGACCTTGGCCGCGGGTTGGTCAAGGAAGCGTTCCGGGCTGATGTTCCAATAGCCCACCGCAGCGAAAATCGCGGCGATGCAGCTGAACACCAGAATGGTGCGAATCTTCTTGCTTAGCATAAATGGCTCACAAGTATGCGGCGTTGGCCGCTTCGAGGTGGCCCTGGGCACGCAGGATCAGTTCACAGAATTCACGGGCTGCACCTTCGCCGCCCCTTGCCGTGGTGACGCCATGGGCGTGCTCGCGCACGAACGCCGCTGCGTTGGCCACTGCCATGCCCAGGCCGACCCGACGGATGACCGGCAGGTCCGGCAGATCGTCGCCCAGGTAGGCGACCTGTTCATAGCTTAGATTGAGTTGGCCAAGGAGCTCGTCCAGAACCACCAGTTTGTCTTCGCGGCCCTGGTAAAGGTGGGGGATGCCCAGGTTCTTCGCCCGCCGTTCGACCACCGGGGTCTTGCGGCCGCTGATAATGGCCGTTTGCACGCCCGAGGCCATCAGCATCTTGATGCCTTGGCCGTCGAGTGTGTTGAAGGTCTTGAATTCGCTGCCGTCTTCGAGGAAATAAAGGCGGCCGTCGGTGAGTACACCGTCGACGTCGAATACGGCGAGCTTGATGGTCTTGCCCCGTTGCAGCAGGTCGGTCGTCATTACATTACTCCAGCACGCAGCAGGTCGGACAGGTTGAAGGCGCCGATCGGGCGGTCTTCGTCATCCACTACCACCAGTGCGTTTATCCTGTGGTCTTCCATGATTTTAAGGGCTTCGGCGGCAAGCATGTCGGCGCGGGCGGTCTTGCCGTGCAGCGTCATGACTTCGTCGATGGTTGCGTTGCGAATGTCGATCGCGCGGTCGAGGGTGCGGCGCAGGTCGCCGTCTGTGAAAATCCCGGCGAGCTTGCCGTCGGCTTCGAGGATCACGGTCATGCCCAGGCCCTTGCGGGTCATTTCCATCAGCGCATCTTTGAGCAGCGTGCCGCGTTGCACCTGCGGCAGCTCTTCTCCGGCGTGCATCACGTTTTCGACTTTCAGCAGCAGGCGACGGCCCAGCGCGCCACCGGGATGGGAAAAGGCGAAATCCTCCGCCGTGAAGCCACGGGCTTCCAGCAGGGCCACGGCCAGGGCATCGCCCATGACCAGTGCCGCGGTGGTGGAGGAGGTCGGGGCCAGGTTCAGCGGGCAGGCTTCGTGCTCGACATGGACATTGAGGTTCACCTCGGCGGCCTTGGCCAACGGGGAGTCCGGGTTGCCGGTGATGCTGATCATCTGGATGCCCAGGCGCTTGATCAGCGGCAGCAACGTGAGGATTTCATTGGTCGAGCCGGAGTTGGACAGGGCCAAGATGACGTCGTCCCGGGTAATCATGCCCATGTCGCCGTGGCTGGCTTCGGCCGGGTGGACAAAAAATGCCGTCGTGCCCGTGCTCGCCAGGGTGGCGGCGATCTTGTTGCCGATGTGGCCGGACTTACCCATGCCGACCACGACCACGCGGCCCTTGCTGGCCAGAATCATCTCGCAGGCACGTACGAAATCAGCGTCGATGTGGGCCAGTAAGCCTTGTACGGCTTCGAGCTCGAGGCGGATGGTACGTTGTGCCGATTGAATCAGGTCGCTGGATTGGCTCATGTCAGATCGTATAGCCCGATGAAAAGGCGGCGATTATAGCGGTAATGAACGATTCCCTCACGTTAGTTCGTCACGCTTTGTTCGAACGGTTGCAAGGCTGGACATAAAATGTGGTGTTTTACCTTAAGCCAGGCTTAACGGGCGGGGGGTTGGCCTTGGGCGCCTGACGCTTGCAGTGATATAGTTCGCCGCCGGTTCGTGTGCCCGGCGGTACCGGCATTTGTCGGCTGGCCTGGGCATTCGGATATGAGGCTGCATCGCAAGGAGTTTAGATGAGTGCCGACAACGCCTACGCGGTCGAGCTGAAGGGACTGTCCTTCAAGCGAGGGACGCGCAGCATTTTCAATGACATCGATATTCGCATCCCGCGCGGCAAGGTGACCGGCATCATGGGGCCTTCCGGGTGCGGAAAGACCACGCTGCTGCGGCTGATGGGGGCACAACTGCGCCCTAGCGCCGGCGAAGTCTGGGTCAATGGCGAGAACCTTCCAAAGTTGTCGCGCAGCGATCTGTTCGATGCGCGCAAGCATATGGGGGTGCTGTTCCAGAGCGGCGCGCTGTTTACCGACCTCGATGTGTTCGAGAACGTGGCGTTTCCCCTGCGGGTCCATACCGAACTGCCGGACGAAATGATCCGCGACATCGTTTTGCTCAAGCTGCAGGCCGTCGGGCTGCGCGGGGCTCTGGATTTGATGCCGGATGAACTGTCCGGTGGCATGAAGCGTCGCGTGGCGTTGGCGCGGGCCATCGCCCTCGATCCAAAAATCCTCATGTACGACGAGCCCTTTGTTGGCCAGGACCCCATTGCCATGGGCGTGCTCGTGCGGTTGATCCGCCTGCTCAATGACGCCCTGGGCATCACCAGCATCGTGGTGTCCCACGACCTGGCCGAAACCGCGAGCATCGCCGACTACATCTATGTCGTTGGCGATGGCCAGGTGCTGGGGCAGGGTACGCCCAAGGAATTGAAGGATTCGGACAACCCACGCATTCGCCAATTCATGAAAGGTGACCCGGACGGTCCGGTGGCGTTTCATTTTCCGGCCACGGATTACCGTACCGATCTGCTGGGGAAGCGCTGATGCGCAAGAAATCATTAATAGAAAGAATTCGCCTGTTCGGCCGTTCCGGCATCGACGTGCTGGCCGTGCTGGGGCGTTCCACGCTGTTCCTGATGCACGCACTGCTCGGACGCAATTCGACCGGAGGCGGTTTTGGCCTGCTGGTCAAGCAATTGCATTCGGTGGGGGTGATGTCCCTGGTGATCATCGTCGTCTCGGGCATCTTCATTGGCATGGTACTGGCGCTCCAGGGCTTCAGCATCCTGTCCAGCTATGGATCGGAGCAAGCGGTCGGGCAAATGGTCGCGCTGACCTTGTTGCGCGAGCTCGGGCCCGTGGTGACGGCGCTGCTGTTCGCTGGGCGTGCCGGGTCGGCGTTGACCGCTGAAATCGGCAACATGAAGTCCACCGAGCAGTTGTCCAGCCTGGAAATGATTGGTGTCGACCCACTCAAGTACATCATTGCCCCGCGCCTGTGGGCCGGCTTCATCTCGCTGCCGGTGCTGGCGATGATCTTCAGTGTCGTGGGGATCTGGGGAGGCTCCTGGGTGGCCGTCGATTGGCTGGGGGTCTATGAAGGTTCCTACTGGTCCAACATGCAGAACAGCGTCGACTTTCTCGACGATGTGCTCAACGGTGTGATCAAGAGTGCCGTATTCGCTTTCGTGGTCACCTGGATCGCCGTGTTCCAAGGTTATGACTGTGAGCCCACGTCAGAGGGGATCAGCCGTGCCACAACCAAGACCGTGGTCTATGCCTCGTTGGCCGTCCTGGGCCTTGACTTTATTCTGACCGCCTTGATGTTTGGAGATTTCTGATGCAAAACCGCACCCTGGAAATCGGTGTCGGCCTTTTCTTGCTGGCTGGCATCCTGGCTTTGCTGCTGCTGGCCCTGCGAGTCAGTGGACTGGCGCCGACCGCGAGCACCGATACTTATAAACTTTATGCTTATTTTGACAATATCGCCGGTTTGACGGTCAGAGCCAAGGTAACCATGGCCGGTGTCACCATCGGCAAGGTCACGGCAATCGATCTGGACCGCGACAGTTTCACCGGTCGGGTAACGCTGCAACTGGAAAAGCGGGTGGATAACCTGCCGACTGACTCCACTGCATCGATTCTCACGGCTGGGCTGTTGGGCGAGAAATACATCGGTATCAGCGTGGGTGGGGAAGATGCCTTGCTCAAGGACGGTGGGACCATCCACGATACACAGTCGTCCCTGGTGCTCGAGGACCTGATCGGTAAATTCCTGCTCAATACCGTGAACAAAGACGCCAAATGAGGAGCTATTGAATGATCTCTATCCTGCGACGCAGCCTGCTGGTCTTGCTGGCGGCCCTGCCGCTGATGGGCAATGCCGTGGCGGCGCCTTCGGCGCACGACATCATCAAGACCACCACGGATCAACTTCTGGCGGATCTCTCTGCCAATAAGGAAAAGTACAAGCAGGACCCGGGTGCGTTCTATGAATCCCTGAACCGTATCGTCGGGCCGGTCGTGGATGCCGATGGCATTTCCAAGAGCATCATGACCGTCAAATACTCGCGCAAGGCTACGCCCGAGCAGATGACCCGCTTTCAGGAAAACTTCAAGCGCAGCCTGTTCCAGTTCTATGGCAACGCCTTGCTCGAGTACAACAACCAGGGCATCACGGTCGATCCGGCCAAGGATGAGTCAGGTGATCGCACCAGCGTCGGCATGACGGTCAAGGGCAATAACGGCGCCGTATATCCGGTGTCCTACACGCTCGAGAAAATCAGCGGCGAGTGGAAAGTACGCAACGTGATCATCAACGGCATCAACATCGGCAAGTTGTTCCGCGATCAATTCGCCGATGCGATGCAGCGCAACGGCAACGACCTGAACAAGACCATCGACGGTTGGGCGGGTGAAGTCGCCAAGGCGAAGGAAGTTGCCGAAGATGCCCAAGAGAAGCAGCAACAATGAATGCGTCGGTGAGTGAGTCGGCCATTCGCCTGGGCGAGTCTGGCGAGTTGCTGCTCAGTGGCGTGCTGGATTACCGCACCGGCCCGGGTTTGCGCAAGCAGGGCCAGGCGTTGATCCAATCCGCCAAGGCCGCCGAGTTGGTCATTGACTGCTCGGCGGTGGAGAAGTCCAGCAGCGTCGGTCTGTCCCTCCTGCTGTGCTTCATGCGCGACGCCAAGGCCGCCGGCAAGACGTGGAGCATCCGTGGGATGCCTGAGGACATGCGCGAAATAGCCCAGGTCAGCGAATTGACCGAGCTGTTGGAGCACCCCTGATTCACAACTTCGTAAAAGCCCCCCGTCAGAGTCCTGCTTCGCGGGGTTCGCAGGCGCGGGGCTTTTTTGTATGATGTGCGACCCGTGCGCACAGGGCGCCGATTGAGGTTGAGCATGCAGGCTGTAGAAGTGAAGAGCTTCCTTGAAGGAAAGCTGCCTGGTACGCAGGTGGAAGTTGAAGGCGAAGGCTGCAATTTCCAGCTGAACGTGATCAGCGATGAACTGGCGGCGTTGAGCCCGGTGAAGCGTCAGCAGAGCATCTATGCCCATTTGAACCCATGGATCGCCGATGGCAGTATCCACGCGGTCACTATGAAATTTTTCAGCCGCGCGGCCTGGGCCGAGCGCACCTGAGCCCAAGGGCGTCGAGATTCTTATGGATAAATTGATTATTACCGGCGGCGTTCGCCTCGATGGCGAAATCCGTATTTCCGGAGCAAAGAACTCCGCGCTGCCGATCCTGGCCGCGACGCTGCTGTGCGATGGCCCTGTGACCGTGGCCAACCTGCCGCACCTGCACGACATCACCACGATGATCGAGCTGTTCGGCCGCATGGGCATCGAACCTGTGATCGACGAGAAACTCGCCGTCGAAATCGACCCACGTACCATCAAGACCCTGGTCGCGCCGTACGAACTGGTCAAGACCATGCGTGCCTCGATCCTGGTGCTCGGCCCGATGGTCGCCCGTTTCGGTGAAGCCGAAGTGGCGCTCCCTGGCGGTTGCGCCATCGGTTCGCGTCCAGTGGACCTGCACATCCGTGGCCTGGAGGCCATGGGCGCGGTGATCGATGTCGAGGGCGGCTACATCAAGGCCAAGGCCCCTGAAGGGGGCCTGCGTGGCGCGCATTTCTTCTTCGATACCGTCAGCGTGACCGGGACCGAGAACATCATGATGGCCGCCGCATTGGCCAAGGGCCGCAGCGTGCTGCAAAACGCCGCTCGCGAGCCCGAGGTGGTGGACCTGGCGAACTTCCTGATCGCCATGGGCGCCAAGATCAGCGGCGCTGGCACCGACACCATCACCATCGATGGCGTCGAGCGACTGCACTCGGCCACTTACAAAGTGATGCCGGACCGTATTGAAACGGGCACCTACCTGGTTGCCGCCGCCGTCACCGGCGGCCGCGTCAAGGTCAAGGACACCGATCCGACCATCCTTGAAGCTGTGCTGGAAAAACTCAAGGAAGCTGGCGCCGAAGTCACGTGCGGCGAAGACTGGATCGAAGTGAACATGCACGGCAAGCGGCCGAAAGCCGTCAACGTGCGGACCGCTCCATACCCAGCGTTCCCGACCGACATGCAGGCGCAGTTCATCTCCCTCAACGCCATTGCCGAAGGCACGGGCGCGGTGATCGAGACGATCTTCGAAAACCGCTTCATGCACGTCTATGAGCTGCACCGCATGGGCGCCAAGATCCAGGTCGAAGGCAACACCGCCATCGTCACCGGCGCCGAGAAACTCAAGGGCGCGCCGGTCATGGCAACCGACCTGCGGGCCTCGGCCAGCCTGGTGATCTCGGCCCTGATCGCCGAGGGCGATACCCTGATCGACCGCATCTACCACATCGACCGTGGCTACGAGTGCATCGAAGAGAAACTGCAGATGCTCGGCGCCAAGATCCGTCGCGTGCCGGGCTAGTTCCGGCTGCATGGCACAAGGATGTGCCAGGATTTCGTTTCAAATCGAGGGTGGTTGCGCCCTCGATGTATGTCCGGCGCCGCTTGCGACCGGGCATGAGTACCTTGATTAGGACTGACGTTTCCCATGTTGACCATCGCACTGTCCAAGGGCCGCATCCTTGACGACACCCTGCCGCTTCTGGCTGAAGCGGGCATTGTGCCGACCGAGAATCCGGACAAGAGCCGCAAGCTGATCATCCCCACGACCCAGGCCGACGTGCGCTTGTTGATCGTGCGCGCCACCGATGTGCCGACGTACGTGGAGCATGGCGCCGCCGACCTGGGCGTTGCCGGCAAGGACGTACTGATGGAATACGGCGGCCAGGGTTTGTACGAGCCGCTGGACCTGCGCATCGCTCGCTGCAAGCTGATGACCGCTGGCAAGGTCGGCGCGCCCGAGCCCAAAGGGCGCCTGCGGGTCGCGACCAAGTTCGTCAACGTTGCCAAGCGCTACTACGCCGAACAAGGCCGCCAGGTCGACATCATCAAGCTCTACGGCTCGATGGAGCTGGCGCCGTTGATCGGCCTGGCGGACAAGATCATCGACGTGGTCGACACGGGCAACACCCTGCGCGCCAACGGCCTGGAACCCCAGGATTTCATCGCCGACATCACCTCCCGGCTGATCGTCAACAAGGCTTCGATGAAAATGCAGCACGCCCGTATCCAGGCTTTGATCGATACCCTGCGCAAGGCAGTGGAATCGCGACACCGCGGCTGATTCACCTGCGCGACCTTGAGTCGCGCCCGTCTATCCGCGTCATAGCCAATTTTCTCAGGTGCCCCCGCGAATGGACTGGTAGCTTAGGGCGCCTGAGCATTTGCCATTAATGAGGCCCTCGCTATGACCGCTCCCACCTCGATTCGCCGACTCAATGCTGCCGACCCGGATTTCGCACATCATCTGGATCATCTGCTGAGCTGGGAGAGTGTGTCCGACGACTCGGTCAACCAGCGGGTGCTGGACATCATCAAGGCCGTGCGCGAGCGTGGCGACGATGCCTTGGTGGAATTCACACAGAAGTTCGACGGCCTGCACGTGGCGTCGATGGCCGACCTGATCCTGCCGCGCGAGCGTCTGGAACTGGCCTTGACCCGAATCACCGTGGCCCAGCGCGAAGCCTTGGAAAAAGCCGCGTCCCGGGTACGCAGTTATCACGAGCGGCAGAAACAGGATTCGTGGAGCTACACCGAGGCCGACGGCTCGGTGCTGGGCCAGAAGGTCACGCCGCTGGACCGCGCCGGCTTGTACGTGCCGGGTGGCAAAGCGTCCTATCCGTCCTCGGTGCTGATGAACGCGATCCCGGCCAAGGTCGCCGGCGTGACTGAAGTGGTCATGGTTGTCCCGACCCCGCGCGGCGAAATCAACGAACTGGTGCTGGCTGCCGCCTGCATTGCCGGCGTGGACCGGGTGTTCACCATCGGCGGTGCCCAGGCCGTGGCCGCGTTGGCCTATGGCACGCAAAGCGTGCCGCGGGTCGACAAGGTAGTCGGTCCGGGCAACATCTATGTCGCCACTGCCAAGCGCCACGTGTTTGGTCAGGTCGGCATCGACATGATTGCTGGCCCTTCGGAAATCCTCGTGGTGTGCGACGGTCAGACCGATCCGGACTGGATCGCCATGGACCTGTTTTCCCAGGCCGAGCATGACGAAGATGCCCAGGCCATCCTGGTCAGCCCGGACGCCGAATTTCTCGACAAAGTGGCCGCCAGCATCGACAAGTTGCTGCCGACCATGGACCGCGCCGAGATCATCAACACCTCCATCAATGGCCGTGGTGCCCTGATCAAGGTCGATGACATGGAACAGGCCATCGAAGTCGCCAACCGCATCGCGCCGGAGCACTTGGAACTGTCGGTTGCCGATCCCCAGGCTTGGCTGCCGAAGATCCGCCATGCCGGCGCGATCTTCATGGGCCGTCACACCTCCGAGGCGCTGGGCGACTATTGCGCCGGACCGAACCATGTACTGCCGACCTCCGGCACCGCGCGCTTCTCGTCGCCGCTGGGGGTTTATGACTTCCAGAAACGCTCCTCGATCATTTTCTGCTCGGAGCAGGGCGCGTCCGAACTGGGCAAGACCGCGTCGGTGCTGGCCCGTGGCGAATCGCTGAGCGCCCACGCCCGCAGCGCCGAATACCGCATCAAAGACGAACGGAAGGGGAACTGAAATGAGTAGATTCTGGAGCCCGTTCGTCAAGGACCTGGTGCCGTATGTGCCAGGCGAACAGCCGAAGCTGACCCGCCTGGTCAAGCTCAACACCAACGAGAATCCCTATGGCCCATCGCCCAAGGCCCTCGCGGCGATGCAGACCGAACTCAATGACAACCTGCGCCTGTATCCGGACCCCAATAGCGATTTGTTGAAAAGCGCCGTCGCCCGGTATTACGGTGTGCAAACCAACCAAGTGTTCCTGGGCAACGGTTCGGACGAGGTGCTGGCGCACATCTTCCACGGTCTGCTTCAGCACAACCAACCGGTGTTGTTCCCGGACATCAGCTACAGCTTCTACCCGGTCTATTGCGGGCTGTACGGCATCGCGTTCGACGCGGTGCCGCTGGATGAACAGTTCCGGATCGACCCGACGGATTACGCCAAGCCGAACGGCGGGATCATCTTCCCCAACCCGAACGCGCCGACCGGCTGCCTGCTGGCGCTTGACGCGGTCGAGCAGATCCTCAAGGGCAGCCCGGATTCGGTGGTGGTCGTCGACGAGGCTTACATCGACTTTGGTGGCGAAACGGCCATCAGCCTGGTGGATCGGTATCCGAACCTGCTGGTCACGCAGACGCTGTCCAAGTCTCGCTCGTTGGCGGGATTGCGAGTGGGCCTGGCGGTGGGGCATCCGGATCTGATCGAAGCGTTGGAGCGGATCAAGAACAGCTTCAACTCCTATCCGTTGGATCGTCTGGCAAATGTCGGTGGCGCGGCGGCGTTCGACGATCGCGAGTATTTCGACCGAACCTGCCGGTTGGTGATCGAGCACCGCGAGTGGGTGGTGGCCAAACTGGAGGCCAGGGGCTTTGAAGTGCTGCCATCGGCGGCCAACTTCATTTTCGCTCGTCACCCCCGGTACGACGCAGCGGGGTTGGCGGCGAAACTGCGTGAGCAGGGCGTGATCGTGCGGCACTTCAAGCAGGAGCGCATCGCGCAGTTCCTGCGGATCAGCATCGGTACGCCGGAGCAGAACCAGGCGCTGATCGACGGCCTAGGCGAGCTCTAAAGCGCTGCATGGATCCTGTGGGAGCGGGCTTGCTCGCGAAGGCTGTGTGTCAGTTAACGCCTGGATGACTGACCCAACGCCATCGCGAGCAAGCTCGCTCCCACATTGATTTCAGGGCGTCCTAACGATCAGCGACACTGAAATCCTTTGTGGGAGCGAGCTTGCTCGCGATAGTGGCCAGATCAGCTCCCACAATTTCAGCGCTTACTCGTGATGCGGCTCGCCAAGGAACGTCAGCGACGTAAACACCCCGCGCGTCGCGACATCCTTATTGTCCTTGAGCGGGATTTCCATCTGCGCGGCAATGACATTCAACCCTTCATTACGTACCGGTACCTTGGCCCGTCCCTCGGCGTCGGTTTGCGTGGTGACAGTACCTGGCGCGCTGCGATAGTCGCCTACCAGTTTCACGCCAGCGGCAGGTTTACCATCGATCAGCACCCGCACCGGCAAAGGCTGGTCGGGGCCGACGGTCAGTGGGTCGACTTCCGGTACGATGACGAACTTGATCTGATCCAGTTTCGGCAGCTTCGCTCCCGGCTCATAGATCGCCAGGCTGTACTTGAAGGTCTGGGTCGATTCGATCGCCCCGGGTACCTTGCTGCGGCCTTCGTTGATCCACTTCTTGTCGGCGGTCTGTGACCACATGCCGTTGTCCAGGGCGACGGCCAGCACGGCCGGCGGCTTGAGGGGTTGCAGGCGAGCGTGGTCCGGCAGACGCTCCACGGTGACGGGGATCATGTTGCCGCCCAGGTCGTAGGCCCAGGCGCCACTGATTTTCTTCGCCTTGAAGGCGTTGTCCTCGGCGCCGTGACCGTAGATCACTTCGATGTTGCCGCGTCGCTGTTCTGTCCACAGGCCATGGGCCGAAGCCTGGGTGGCCAGGAGCAGGGCGAGCAGGGTGAAGGTCTTGGGGTATTTCATGCTGACTTCCTTATAGATTGGGGGTGAGGCTGACAGTGAAGTTGCGTGGATCACCGGGCGTGACCCAGTAATTGCTGTAGGAGCGTTCGTAGTATTTTTCGTCGAAAATGTTGTTCAGGTTCAGGCCCCGAGGTCGACCATCCCCCGTACTTCAAGTTGAGTAATGCTGTCGTGCCAATTGTTGTCTCGCTCACGGTAACGACGGTTCACCGTGTGGCCGTCGGCATTCAACGGGCGCGCTTCGGAAGCGAATCCCCAGAGTTCACCCTGCTTGTAATGGCTGGCCAGATGCACATTGATGGCATCCAGTTCCAGGGGCTGGATTTCTTCGGCAAAAGCCGGATCGCCGAGCAACCCCAGGGTGAGGCTGGCAATGGAAATCCGTTTCAGAGATGACATGTTATGTTGTTCCAATTTTTAGCATTGAAACAATATAACACTACTAATGAGAATTTATGCTATCTGTAATTTCAGGTGTGGTTGTGGTCGCTGGATATCGAGAAGATGTGGCGAGGGGATAAATCCCCTCGCCAAGTAATCTCGCCAAAGTGGCGTGCTTACTGTTCTTCTTTAAGCACCACCGGCGCGGGTGGCGGGCGCAGGCCAATCTCAGCCGTGAGCTTGAGTTCCTTGCCGTTGCGCATGACCTGAATCGTGACCTTGTCGGTGGGTTTGATCCGCGCCACCTGGTTCATCGAGCGCCGGCCATCGCCGGCCGGTTCGCCGTCGATGCTCAGGATGACATCACCCAATTGCAGGCCTGCCTTCTGCGCCGGACCGTCGCGGAAGATGCCCGCCACCACGATGCCGGGTCGCCCGGACAAGCCGAACGACTCCGCCAGTTCCTGGGTCAGCGGTTGGACCTCGATGCCCAGCCAGCCACGAATCACCTGGCCGTGTTCGATGATGGACTTCATTACCTCCATGGCCAGCTTCACCGGAATGGCAAAACCGATGCCCTGGCTGCCACCGGATTTGGAAAAGATCGCCGTGTTGATCCCGGTGAGATTGCCGTTGGCATCCACCAGGGCGCCACCGGAGTTGCCAGGGTTGATGGCAGCGTCTGTCTGGATGAAATCTTCGTAGTTGTTCAGGCCCAGTTGGTTTCGGCCGGTGGCGCTGATGATGCCCATGGTCACGGTCTGGCCAACGCCGAACGGGTTGCCGATTGCCAGGGTCACGTCGCCGATTCGGATGCTGTCGGAACGGCCAATGGTGATCGCGGGGAGGTTCTTCAGATCGATCTTCAGTACCGCGAGGTCGGTTTCCGGATCGCTGCCGATCACCCGGGCCAGGGTTTCACGGCCGTCCTTGAGTGCTACCACGATCTGGTCGGCACCGCTGGTGACGTGGTTGTTGGTCAGGATATAACCTTCCGGGCTCATGATCACACCCGAGCCCAGGCTCGACTCCATGCGCTTCTGCTTGGGCGAGTTGTCGCCGAAAAAACGCCGGAATTGCGGGTCTTCAAACAGCGGGTGGTTGGGCTTGTTGATGACTTTGGTGGTGTACAGGTTCACGACCGCCGGCGCCGCCAGGGTGACCGCGTCGGCATAGGACACCGGCCCCTGCTGCGGCGCCTTGGCTTGGGGCGCTTGTTGCAGGTTGACGTCGAGGCTTGGCAGCCCGACCCATTCCGGGTAGCGCTGGATAATCAATAAAGCGACAAGCACGCCGGCCAACAGCGGCCAGCCGGAAAAACGCAGCGCCTTGAACATTAAGCACGTCCTACAAAGGTTGCAGGCGGGATGGGACCGCCCATAATGTCGCGCATTATACGAGGCCGCGCGCGCCTCTGGACGGGATATTTAGGAGTCTTTTCATGGCCGTCGCCCTGAACACCCTGGTAGAAGAAGCGGACCGTTACCTGGCAAGCAGCCGGATCGCCGATTATTGCCCTAACGGCTTGCAGGTCGAAGGCGCCCCGCAGGTGATGCGTATCGTCAGCGGCGTGACGGCCAGCCAGGCGTTGCTCGATGCTGCCGTGGAGGCCGAGGCCGACCTGGTCCTGGTGCATCACGGCTATTTCTGGAAGGGCGAGAATCCCTGCATCACCGGGATGAAGCAGCGGCGCCTGAGAACCTTGCTCAAGCACGATATCAGCCTGCTGGCCTATCACTTGCCCCTGGACTTGCATGCCGAAGTCGGCAACAACGTACAACTTGCCCGACAACTGGACATCACCGTCGAAGGGCCGCTGGATCCGGATAATCCAAAGATCGTCGGCCTCGTGGGTTCTCTGTCCGAACCGATGACGCCTCGGGATTTCGCCCGCAAGGTCCAGGAAGTCATGGGCCGCGAGCCGTTGCTGATAGAAGGGGAACAGATGATCCGCCGAGTCGGCTGGTGTACCGGTGGCGGCCAGGGATACATCGACCAGGCGGTACTGGCCGGCGTCGATCTGTACCTCAGTGGCGAGGCGTCCGAGCAGACCTTCCACAGCGCGCGGGAAAACGGCATCAGCTTCATCGCCGCCGGGCATCATGCGACCGAGCGCTACGGCGTCCAGGCGCTGGGCGACTACCTGGCGCGGCGTTTTGCGCTGGAACACATCTTCATCGACTGCCCGAATCCGATCTGAGCCACTGATTGCCCCCTGTGGGAGCGAGCCTGCTCGCGAAAGCGTTATACCAGACACATTGATATTGACTTAGACACCGCCTTCGCGAGCAGGCTCGCTCCCACAAAAGACCAATGCGGCACCCGAACCGGCAGGCATATCCATATGCTGTTTCGATCTAGTTGGCGCCCTGATTAGAAGAGGTCGCTGTGCTAGGATTCCCCGCTCGAACACGGCCCGCTGGCCGTTCATAAGAAAGCTTTCGTGAGTAGCCATGGTCGACAAACTGACGCATCTGAAACAGCTGGAGGCGGAAAGCATCCACATCATCCGCGAGGTGGCCGCCGAGTTCGATAACCCGGTGATGCTGTACTCCATCGGTAAAGACTCCGCCGTGATGCTGCACCTGGCACGCAAGGCGTTCTTCCCCGGCAAGCTGCCGTTTCCGGTGATGCACGTCGACACCCGGTGGAAATTCCAGGAAATGTACAAGTTCCGCGACCGCATGGTCGAAGAACTCGGCTTGGACCTGATCACCCATATCAACCCGGACGGCGTGGCGCAGAACATCAACCCGTTTACCCACGGCAGCGCCAAGCACACCGACATCATGAAGACCGAGGGCCTGAAACAGGCGCTCGACAAGCATGGTTTCGACGCAGCCTTCGGTGGCGCCCGTCGTGATGAAGAGAAGTCCCGCGCCAAGGAGCGCGTCTACTCGTTCCGCGACAGCAAGCACCGCTGGGACCCGAAGAACCAGCGCCCGGAGCTGTGGAACGTCTACAACGGCAAGGTCAACAAAGGCGAGTCGATCCGCGTCTTCCCATTGTCGAACTGGACCGAGCTGGACATCTGGCAGTACATCTACCTCGAAGGCATCCCGATCGTGCCGCTGTACTTCGCCGCCGAGCGTGAAGTGATCGAGAAGAACGGCACGCTGATCATGATCGATGACGAGCGCATCCTCGAGCACCTGTCCGACGAAGACAAAGCCCGAATCGTCAAGAAGAAAGTACGTTTCCGTACCCTTGGCTGCTACCCGTTGACGGGCGCGGTGGAGTCCCAGGCCGAGAGCCTGACGGACATCATCCAGGAAATGCTCCTGACGCGAACTTCCGAGCGCCAGGGCCGGGTCATCGACCACGATGGCGCAGGCTCGATGGAAGATAAAAAACGTCAGGGTTATTTCTAAGGGGTTGTCATGTCGCACGCATCTGATTTGATCAGCGAGGACATCCTCGCCTACCTGGGCCAGCACGAGCGTAAAGAGCTGCTGCGCTTTTTGACCTGCGGTAACGTCGATGACGGCAAGAGCACCCTGATCGGGCGCCTGCTGCACGACTCCAAGATGATCTATGAAGATCACCTGGAAGCCATTACCCGTGATTCGAAGAAAGTCGGCACCACCGGTGACGATATCGACCTGGCGTTGCTGGTCGATGGTCTGCAGGCCGAGCGCGAGCAAGGCATCACCATCGATGTCGCCTACCGCTATTTCTCCACCGCCAAGCGCAAATTCATCATCGCCGACACCCCCGGCCATGAGCAGTACACCCGCAACATGGCCACCGGTGCTTCCACCTGTGACCTGGCGATCATCCTGGTGGATGCCCGCTACGGCGTGCAGACCCAGACCCGTCGCCACAGCTTCATCGCCTCGTTGCTAGGCATCAAGCACATCGTCGTGGCCATCAACAAGATGGACCTCAAGGACTTCGACCAGGGCGTGTTCGAGTCGATCAAGGCCGACTACCTCAAGTTCGCCGAAGGCTTGAAGATGAAGCCCACCAGCATGCACTTCGTGCCGATGTCGGCCCTCAAGGGCGACAACGTGGTGAACAAGTCCGAGCGCTCGCCGTGGTACACCGGCCAGTCGCTGATGGAAATCCTCGAGACCGTGGAAGTGGCGGGCGATCGCAACTTCACCGACCTGCGTTTCCCGGTGCAGTACGTCAACCGTCCGAACCTGAACTTCCGCGGTTTCGCCGGCACCCTCGCCAGCGGCATCGTGCACAAGGGCGACGAAGTGGTGGTGCTGCCTTCCGGCAAGAGCAGCCGCGTGAAATCCATCGTCACCTTCGAAGGCGAGCTGGAGCACGCCGGCCCGGGTCAGGCTGTCACGCTGACCATGGAAGACGAGATTGATATCTCCCGTGGCGACCTGCTGGTGCATGCCGACAATGTCCCGCCGGTCACCGACAGCTTCGAAGCGATGCTGGTGTGGATGGCCGAGGAGCCGATGCTCCCGGGCAAGAAATATGACATCAAGCGCGCCACGAGCTACGTGCCCGGTTCGATTGCCAGCATCGTCAACAAAGTCGATGTGAACACCCTCGAGGAAGGTCCGGCCAGCGCGTTGCAACTCAACGAAATCGGCAAGGTGAAGATCGCCCTGGATGCGCCGATCGCCTTGGACGGTTACGAGAGCAACCGCACCACTGGCGCGTTCATCGTCATCGACCGTCTGACCAACGGCACCGTGGGCGCGGGCATGATCGTGGCCCAGCCGCTGGCCCACGGCAGCAGCACGCACCACGGCAAACTGGCCCATGTGTCGGTGGAAGAACGTACCCAGCGCTTCGGCCAGCAGCCGGCCACGGTGCTGTTCAGCGGCCTGTCGGGCGCGGGCAAGAGCACGTTGGCCTATGCGGTGGAACGCAAGCTGTTCGACATGGGCCGTGCGGTGTTTGTACTCGATGGCCAGAACCTGCGCCACGACCTGAACAAGGGGCTGCCGCAAGACCGTGCCGGACGTACCGAGAACTGGCGTCGCGCGGCTCACGTCGCCCGTCAGTTCAACGAAGCCGGCCTGCTGACCCTGGCTGCGTTCGTCGCGCCGAGTGCCGAAGGCCGTGAACAGGCCAAGGACTTGATCGGCCGCGAGCGCCTGGTGACCGTCTACGTCCAGGCCTCGCCAACGGTATGTGCCCAGCGCGATCCACAAGGGCTGTACGCGGCTGCCGGCGATAACATTCCGGGCGAGTCGTTCCCATACGACGTGCCGCTGGATGCCGACCTGGTGATCGACACCCAGTCGCTGACGTTGGAAGAAAGCGTCAAGCAAGTGCTGGATCTGCTGCGCAAGCGTGGCGCGATCTAAGCAACGCCGCTGTAAATGAAAAGCCCGCGGATGAGTGATCATCTGCGGGCTTTTTCGTTTATCTGGAGTTCGACTCGATCAACTGTGGGAGCGAGCCTGCTCGCGATGGCGGTGGTTCAGTCTCCATCTATGCCGGCTGAAACCGCAATCGCGAGCAGGCTCGCTCCTACAAGGAGTTCAGTGGCGGTCTGGATATTCCCGATGCATCTGCTCAAGCAATGCATCCTTGTCCTGCCACAGCTGGTTGATCCAACCCTGGAACTCCAGGCGATATTCCCCGTCCTGGTCGTAGCTTTTGCCAATGAACTGCGGCGGTATCTTCAGCTCCTGGAAGTGCACCACCACCTCGCCAACGTTGCCGCAGAGCAAATCCCAATACCCCGGGCGGCCGCCCGGATAATGAATCGTCACGTTGATGATCGACTCCAATTGTTCGCCCATCGCATCGAGCACAAACGCGATGCCGCCGGCCTTGGGCTTGAGTAGGTAGCGAAACGGTGATTGCTGCTGGGCATGCTTGCTTTCGGTGAAGCGCGTGCCCTCAACGAAATTGAAAATACCCACCGGGTTGTTGCGGAATTTCGCACAGGTCCTGCGGGTGGTTTCCAGGTCCTTGCCTTTCTTTTCCGGATGTTTTTCCAGGTAAGCCTTGGAGTAACGCTTCATGAACGGGAAGCCCAGTGCCCACCAGGCCAGGCCAATCACCGGCACCCAGATCAGCTCTTGCTTGAGGAAAAACTTCAACGGTCGGATGCGTCGGTTCAGCACGTACTGCAACACCATGATGTCGACCCAGCTTTGATGATTGCTGGTGACCAGATATGAGTGTTGGTAGTCCAGGCCTTCCAGCCCGCTGATATGCCAGCGGGTACGGCGCAACAGGTTCATCCAGGCCTTGTTGTTGCTGATCCAGGCTTCGTGGATATGGCTCATCAGCCAGTCGGTAATACGCTGGGCAGCGGGGAAGGGCAGCAACAGTTTGAAGATCGCCACGATGAACAGCGGCGTGCAGCAGGCGATGGTGTTCAACGCCAACAGCAGCGAGGCGATCACGCCCCGTACAGGGGGAGGCAGGAAATCCAGCATTTAAATATCCAGAGGTCGGTTGGCGGCTTGAATCGCGGTCAAGGCGATGGTGTAGACGATGTCATCGACCTGGGCGCCACGCGGCAAGTCATTCACGGGCTTGCGCAGACCTTGCAGCATTGGCCCGAGGCTGACGCAATCGGCGCTGCGCTGCACGGCCTTGTGGGTGGTATTGCCGGTATTGAGGTCCGGGAAAATGAACACGGTGGCCCGACCTGCGACCTGGCTGTTGGGCGCCAGTTGCCGTGCCACGGCTTCGTTGGCGGCGGCATCGTATTGCAGCGGGCCGTCGATCAACAGCCCCTGTTGCGCCTCATGGGCCAGCAGCGTTGCTTCGCGGACCTTTTCCACTTCTTCGCCGCTGGCCGACTCACCGCTGGAATAGCTGAGCATCGCGACCCGTGGCGTGATGCCGAACGCCGCGGCGGAGTCGGCGCTTTGCAAGGCGATCTCGGCCAGTTCCGCAGCGCTTGGGTGCGGGTTCATCACGCAATCGCCGTACACCAGCACTTCCTCGGGAAACAGCATGAAGAATACCGACGACACGAGCGAACAGCCCGGCGCGGTCTTGATCAATTGCAACGCCGGGCGGATGGTGTTGGCGGTGGAGTGGATGACGCCGGAGACGAGCCCGTCCACTTCATCCAGCGCCAGCATCATGGTGCCGATCACCACGGTGTCTTCCAGTTGCTGCTCGGCCATGGGAGCGTTCAGGCTTTTGCTCTTGCGCAGCCGCACCATGGGCTCGACGTAACGCTCGCGAATCACATCCGGGTCGAGAATCTCCAGCCCCGGCGGCAGTTCGATACCCTGGGCGCGGGCCACGGCCTCGACGTCGGCCGGTTTTGCCAGCAACACGCAGCGGGCGATGCCCCGCGCCTGGCAAATGGCGGCGGCTTGCACTGTCAGCGGTTCGCTGCCTTCCGGCAATACGATGCGTTTGTTGGCAGCCTGGGCGCGCTGGATCAGTTGATAGCGGAACACTGCCGGTGACAGGCGCATCTCCCGTGGCGTGCCGCAGCGCTGGTGCAGCCATCTGGCGTCCAGGTGGCTGGCGACAAAATCGGTGATGATTTCCGCGCGTTCGCGGTCATCGATGGGGATTTCCTTGTTCAAGCCGTTGAGCAGATTGGCGGTGTCGTACGAGCCGGTGCTCACCGACAGCACTGGCAACCCGGCCTGCAACGCACCGCGGCAAAGGTCCATGATGCGTGGATCGGGCAGGGTGTCGCTGGTCAGCAGCAGGCCGGCCAGCGGTACGCCGTTGATCGCCGCCAGGCTCACGGCGAGGATGATGTCGTCGCGATCACCAGGGGTCACCACCAGTACGCCGGGCTTGAGCAGTTCCACGGTGTTGCGCATGGTGCGGGCGCAAATGATGATGTTGCTCATGCGCCGCGTTTCGTAGTCGCCGGCATTGAGCACCTGCGCGCCCATCAGGTCGGCCACGTCGCGGGTACGCGGGGCGTTGAGCTCGGGGCGAAACGGGATGCAGCCGAGCAGGCGGAAGTCGCCGCTGCGCAGCAACGGCGAATGTTCCTTCAGGCGCGCGGTGAACGCCTCCATGCTTTCGTCGGTGCGAACCTTGTTCAAGATCACGCCGAGGACTTTCGGGTCCTTGGGGCCGCCAAACAGTTGTGCCTGCAACTCGACGCGACCGGAAAGCTCCGTCAGCACTTCGTTTTCCGGCGCCGACACCAGAATCACTTCGGCGTCCAGGCTCTTGGCCAGGTGCAGGTTGACCCGGGCGGCGTAGCTCGCGCTGCGGGTCGGGACCATGCCCTCGACGACCAGTACGTCCTTGCCGACGGCGGCCTGCTGGTAGAGTGTGATGATTTCTTCCAGCAGCTCATCGAGCTGGCCATCGCCGAGCATGCGCTCCACGTGAGCCAGGCCCAGCGGTTGCGGTGGCTTGAGGCCGTGGGTGCGGGCCACCAGTTCGGTGGAGCGTTCCGGGCCGGTATCGCCAGGATGAGGCTGGGCAATGGGTTTGAAAAAGCCGACTTTGAGCCCGGCCCGTTCCAGGGTACGCACCAGCCCGAGGCTGATGGAGGTCAGGCCCACGCCAAAATCGGTGGGTGCGATAAAAAAAGTTTGCATGCGGATTCTCTAAGGGTGCATGGCCAGTGCCCTGTATTTGCGAAACAGGGCACCAGGGCGCGACCTATGACTGGTCATCTACCCACAATTCAGTCGCCAAGGTTATCGCTAACCGGGCCTTGAGCGCACCAGCCGCAAGCAAAGGGCTGGCCGATTTTTTCAATACGTTGCGCCGGGTCCAGTACCCAGGCCCGGGATTGCCACGGTGGCTGGTGGCGCAGGTGCTGGGTGTGGCCGCATGACAGCTCGACGACCCAGTGTCCGTCCTCATCCTGGCGGAAACCCGTGACCGTTGGTCTGTTCGAGCTAGCCCGTTTGTCCGGGTTCCGTTCGCTTTCGGGCAAATCCTTGTTTAGACTTGTCCGTTCTTCATTCTTATGCAAAAGGTCTCGCCCCATGCTGATCGCCGCCAATAAGGCTGTCTCCATCGACTATACCCTGACCAACGACGCTGGTGAGGTCATCGACAGCTCTGCCGGCGGCGCTCCGCTGGTCTACCTGCATGGTGCAGGCAACATCATCCAGGGCCTGGAAAAAGCCCTCGAAGGCAAAACCACCGGCGACGAGCTGAACGTGACCGTCGAGCCGGAAGACGCCTACGGCGAGTACTCCGCCGAACTGGTCAGCACCCTGAGCCGCAGCATGTTCGAAGGTGTGGATGAGCTGGAAGTCGGCATGCAGTTCCACGCTTCGGCGCCGGATGGCCAGATGCAGATCGTCACCATTCGCGACCTGGACGGCGATGACGTCACCGTTGACGGCAACCACCCGTTGGCCGGCCAGCGCTTGAACTTCCAAGTCAAGATCGTCGATATCCGTGACGCCAGCCAGGAAGAAGTTGCCCATGGCCACGTCCATGGCGAAGGCGGCCATCACCACTGATTCCTGCGCTACGTTCAAGGAACCAGTGAACTGGAAAGGCGCCATACGGCGCCTTTTTAGTCGCTTGCTGTTAGCATCACCCATGGCTGTATCGAAAAGATCTGCAAACCTGGAGTTTCGTCATGAGTGCTTTCCACGACCTTAAACTGACAACCCTGGATGGTCAGGAGCTTCCTCTGGCACCGTTCAAAGGGCAAGTCGTGCTGGTGGTCAACGTTGCCTCCAAATGTGGCCTGACGCCTCAATACGCGGCGCTGGAAAATCTCTACCAGCAGTACAAGGACAAGGGCTTCAGTGTGCTGGGCCTGCCCTGCAACCAGTTCGCCGGACAAGAGCCTGGAACCGAGCAGCAAATCCAGGAATTCTGCAGCCTCAACTATGGCGTGACGTTCCCGCTGTCCAGCAAGCTGGAAGTGAACGGTCACGAACGTCATCAGCTCTATCGTCTGCTGGCGGGCGAGGGCGCCGAGTTCCCTGGAGACATTACCTGGAACTTCGAAAAATTCCTGCTCGGCAAGGACGGCCGGGTGCTGGCGCGTTTCTCGCCGCGCACGCCGCCCGATGATCCTGCGGTGATCCAGGCGATCGAAAAAGCCCTGAGCTAAACCGTCAGGCGAACCTTTGTGGCGAGAGGATACATTCCCTCGCCACGTATTGCGGGCCTCAAAACAAAAGCGTTCTCTCGGCTCCCTTCTGATCCTTAATCACTCCAATCAATAGTGCTACCCAGCTCTGCTTCAGTTTCATATTATCGTCGTCATATATGAACCGTGACCGATCCCGTGGAGTGCCCCATGCCTGTACAAGCCCTGTTCAAACCCTTTCAGCTCGGCACGTTCCAGCTGCCGACCCGGGTCGTGATGGCGCCGATGACCCGTTCCTTTTCGCCGGGCGGCGTACCGAACAGCAAGGTGATCGAGTACTACCGTCGTCGCGCGGCGGCCGGGGTTGGCCTGATCATCACCGAGGGCACGACGGTCGGTCACAAGGCGTCCAATGGCTACCCGAACGTACCGCATTTCTACGGTGACGCCGCGCTGGCGGGTTGGAAGAAAGTAGTCGATGCGGTGCACGCCGAAGGCGGCAAGATCGTTCCGCAACTGTGGCACGTAGGCAATGTCCGACGCCTCGGTACCGAGCCGGACGGCGCCGTACCAGGCTATGGCCCGACTGAAAAGCTCAAGGATGGCCAGGTCGTGGTTCACGGCATGACCCAGGCAGACATCGACGAAGTCATCGCCGCCTTCGCCCAAGCGGCAAAAGATGCCAAGGGTATCGGCATGGACGGCGTCGAGATCCACGGCGCCCACGGCTATCTGGTGGATCAGTTTTTCTGGGAAGGCAGCAACCAGCGCACGGACGGTTACGGCGGCGACCTGGCCAACCGTTCGCGCTTCGCCATCGAGCTGATCCGCGCCGTGCGCGCTGCGGTGGGCGAAGATTTTCCGATCATTTTCCGATTTTCTCAATGGAAGCAGCAGGACTACACAGCGCGCCTGGTGCAGACGCCTGAGGCGCTGGAAGCGTTCCTCAAGCCGTTGGCCGATGCCGGCGTGGATATTTTCCATTGCTCCACGCGTCGGTTCTGGGAGCCTGAGTTCGACGGTTCGGACCTGAACCTGGCCGGCTGGACCCGCAAGCTCACCGGCAAGCCAACGATTACCGTCGGCAGCGTCGGCCTGGACGGCGAGTTCCTGCAGTTCATGGTCAATACCGACAAGGTTGCCCAACCGGCCAGCCTGGAAAACCTGCTGGAGCGCCTGAACAAGGAAGAGTTCGACCTGGTGGCGGTGGGCCGTGCTCTGCTGGTGGATCCCGACTGGGCGCAGAAAGTGCGTGACGGGCGTGAGCAGGACATCCTGCCGTTCAGTCGCGAGGCGTTGATGACCTTGGTGTAAGCGGCGTCTGCCTTCGCGAGCAGGCTCGCGATGGCTGCCTCGGCATCATCGGATAATTAACGCACAGTCGGCGCAGCAGGCAGCACCTGCTCGCCGACACAAGCGCTTCGCAATAACGCCTCGAACTGCTCGATCACCGCCCCCCAGCCCTGGCGGCTGGCATGCTGGCGCGCGTTGAGCCTCACGCAACGCAAGGCCTCTGGCTCTTCCAACAGCCAACGGGCCGCGTCGCAAAATGCCTCTTCATCCCCAGGCATCGCCAATACGCCGTTATAGCCATGACGGATGTGCTGCGCCGCCGCGGCCTGGTCGTAGGACACCACGCCCAGCCCGGATGCCAGTGCTTCCAGCACAACGTTGCCGAAGGTTTCGGTCAGGCTCGGAAAGACAAACACATCCCCGGACGCGTAATGGGCGGCCAGCGCTTCGCCTCGTTGCGCCCCGCAGAATATCGCCTCGGGCAGTTGTTGCTCGAGAGCGAGCCGCTGTGGGCCGTCTCCAACGATCACCAGTTTGATTTGCCGTGTCGCAAAAGCACTGCGCAGGGTGTCGAAACTGCGTTTGAGCAGCGCCAGGTTTTTCTCCGGCGCCAGGCGTCCCACATGAAGCACCGCGATAGCGTCATCATCCAGGCCCCAGCTCTTGCGCAAGGCGGCTGAGCGTTTGGCCGGATGAAATAAATGGCTATCCACGCCACGGGACAACAATGCCACGCGTTCGAAATGCCGGCGTTCCAGTTCCAGGCGCTGGCTGACGCTGGGCACCAGCGTCAGGCTTGAGCGGTTATGGAACCAGCGCAAGTAATGCGTGAGCCCACGGCTCAGCAGGCCGAGGCCGTATTGCTGGGTGTATTGCTGGAAGTTGGTATGGAAGCCACTGACCACCGAAATACCCAGGCGCCGCGCGGCACGCAACGCAGACAAGCCCAGCGGCCCTTCGGTGGCGATATACAACACGTCCGGGCGATGACGCTTCCAGCGCCGCAACAGCTTGTGTATCGAAGCCTGTCCCCACTGCAAACCCGGATACCCCGGCAATGGCCAGCCCCGGCACAGCAGCAATTGGTCATCACTGGTCAGACCCTGGTCTCCCGCCTGGCGAGGGCGAATCAGTTCTACCCGATGCCCGCGGGCGCGCAAACCGTCATGAAGACGACCCAGGGTATTGGCTACGCCATTGATTTCCGGCGCAAAGGTTTCGGTGACGAGCGTAACGTGCAGGAGTGTGGTCATGGCCCCAGTGTCGACCGGGGCCATTTCGCCAGTGTGACGTCAGGATGACGGATTTGTGACCGGGTCAGCCCTGTCGCGCCAGCGCCGTCTCGGCGCCTTGCTCCCGCACCCAGAACAACGTCGCCCCGGCCACCGCCGCCGGCATCATCAGAATGTTCACGAAGGGAATCAGCAGCACCAGGTACACGCTGCCGCCAAAACCCAGGCTCTGCCAGCGCTTTTCCCGCAGCCAGGCGAGCATTTCGTTCCAGCCCAGCTTGTGGTTGTCCGCCGGGTAGTCGATGTACTGGATCGCCATCATCCAGATCCCGAACAGCAACCACAGTGGCGCGGCCACCAGATTGACCACCGGGATGAACGAAAGCACGAACAGCCCCAGGGCCCGGGGCAGAAAATAACCGAGCTTGCGCGCCTCTCGAGCCAGGGTGCGCGGGACCATGGCGACCAACTCGCCCCAACTGAACGCTGGGAAATCATCCGTGCCGCGTACTACCACTTCGACCTTCTCGGCGAGAAAACCGTTGAAAGGCGCCGCGATGATGTTGGCAAGCATCGTGAAAGTGAAAAATACCATCAGCACCACAAGGACGACGAACAGAGGCCACAGGACATAGCTCAGGAAACTCAGCCAATCCGGCAGCGACGGCATCAGCGTGTCGACCCACAAGCTGAACTGGTGGCCGGCGAGGTAGATCAGCCCGACGAACAACACCAGGTTGACAGCCAGCGGCAGCAGAACAAAGAGGCGCAGGCTGGGGCTCAGGACCAATTTGAGCCCTTCGCGCAAATATTGCGGGCCGGACAGGACGGGGGCGGGCATAGGTGGCTCCAAGGGTAGTGGACGCGCCCGACCTTACCGACTTTGCCTTGTGCGGGAAAGTCGCGACACGGCGTGTAACAAAGGTTTAGCGCAGGTTTGTCGCTATCGGCAACGTCGCGGCGGATAGAGCTCACCTATGAGCTGGATTGTTAAACCGTATTTCCTTAATCTTCGGTCCCTCGATACGCTGCACCCATTCTTTTTTACAGGACTGTCGAACCCAAGCCTTCCCCAAGTGCATCAACAGTCTTTTTTTATTCCCGCCGCTCAGCCGGCGTTCCGGGCCGCAGGGTCCGGTCAACAGGAGCAGGTCATGTCTGAAGTCCGTCATTCGCGTGTGATTATTCTCGGTTCCGGCCCTGCCGGTTACAGCGCCGCGGTTTATGCGGCACGTGCCAACCTCAAGCCGTTGTTGATCACCGGCATGCAAGCCGGCGGTCAATTGACCACCACCACCGAAGTCGACAACTGGCCAGGCGACGTCCACGGCCTGACCGGCCCGGCCTTGATGGAGCGCATGAAAGAACACGCCGAGCGCTTCGAGACCGAGATCGTCTTCGACCACATCAATGCCGTGGATTTCGCCGCCAAGCCATACACCTTGACCGGCGACAGCGCGACCTACACTTGCGACGCCCTGATCATCGCCACCGGCGCCAGCGCTCGATACCTGGGCCTGCCGTCGGAAGAAACGTTCATGGGCAAAGGCGTTTCGGCCTGCGCTACCTGCGACGGTTTCTTCTACCGCAACAAACCCGTGGCGGTGGTCGGCGGCGGCAACACCGCGGTCGAGGAAGCGCTGTACCTGGCCAACATCGCCAGCACGGTCACCCTGGTTCACCGTCGCGAAACATTCCGCGCCGAGAAGATTTTGATCGACAAGCTCAACGCCCGCGTCGCCGAAGGCAAGATCATCCTCAAGCTCAACGCGACCCTGGACGAAGTGTTGGGTGACAACATGGGCGTGACCGGCGCGCGCTTGAAGAACAACGATGGCAGCTTCGAAGAAATCAAGGTTGACGGCGTATTCATCGCCATCGGCCACACGCCGAATACTTCGTTGTTCGAAGGCCAGCTGGAGCTCAAGGACGGCTACCTGGTCGTCAAGGGTGGCCGCGACGGCAACGCTACCGCCACCAGCGTCGAAGGTATCTTCGCCGCCGGCGACGTGGCCGACCACGTCTACCGCCAGGCCATCACCTCGGCTGGCGCTGGTTGCATGGCGGCCCTGGACACCGAACGTTACCTGGACGGCCTGCAGAACGTTTCGTTCTGATTCATCGGGCATTAAAAAAACCGGCTTCGGCCGGTTTTTTGTGCTTGGTATTTAACGCAACTTCATAGGCGGTTTCTGTGGGAGCGAGCTTGCTCGCGATGGCGTCAACCAGTCAATGTCGGTGTTGGCTGATATACCGCGATCGCGAGCAGGCTCGCTCCCACAAGGTTATGTGTGGTCAGGAAAACCTTGATCAGGCCAGTTCCCCCAGGCACGCCTCCAGGATGTCCAAGCCCTCTTCCAGCACCGCCGCTTCGGTCGTCAACGGCGCCAGCAGCCGGATGATGTGCCGCGATTTACCACTGGGCATCAGCAGCAGGCCCGACTCACGTGCCAGGGCCAGCAGTTGTGTCAGTTGTGCCGGGGCCGGGGTGCCATCGGCGTGGGCCAGTTCGATCCCGCGCATGGCGCCGACGCCGGTCAGGCGGCCCAGGTACGGCGACAGCCCACGGCGGCGCCACGACTCGTAGCGGCTGACGATCGCTTCTTCCTGTTGTGCGCCCCACGCGTGGAGATTGGCGTCAGTCATTTCATCCAGCGTTGCCAGCGCGGCGGCGCAGGCGATGGGGTTGCCAGAATAGGTCCCACCGAGCCCACCCTTTGGCAGGTTATCCATCAGCGACTTGCGCCCTACCACCGCCCCCAGAGGGACACCGCCAGCGATGCTTTTGCCCAGCAGGATCAGGTCCGGGTCGATCCCCAGTCGCGAGAACGCGAAGCGCTGGCCGGTGCGGCCGAAACCGGACTGGATCTCATCGACGATCAGCACGATGCCCTTGTCGTCGCAGAACTGCCGCAACGCCTGGGCGAACGCCACGTCCATCGCCAGGAAACCGGCTTCGCCCTGCACCGGCTCGACGATGAAACAGGCCACGTCGTTTACATCGATCTCGACGCTGAACAGCCTGTCCATGGCTTTCAGCGCTTCGGCGCACGTCACGCCATTGTCGTGGCTGGGGTAGGGCAGGTGATAGACCGGTCCGGGCAGTACGCCGACTTTCTGTTTGTACGGCGCGACCTTGCCGTTGAGATTGAGGGTGGCGAGGGTTCGCCCATGGAAGCCGCCGTCGAAAGCAATCACGGCAGTGCGTCCCGTGGCGCCGCGCACGATCTTCAAGGCATTTTCAGCCGCTTCGGCGCCGCTGTTGGTCAGCATGCCGCTCACCGGATAACCGACCGGGATGAATGCGGCCAGGCGCTCCATCAATTGGAGGTAAGGCGCGTGGGGCGCGGCATTGAAGGCGTAGTGCGTCAGGCGGGTGGCTTGCTCGCGGATCGCCTCGACGATGCGAGGATGACAATGGCCCAGATTCAACACGCCAATGCCACCCACGAAATCAATATAGCGCTTGGCGTCGCAATCCCAGACCTCGGCATTTTTCCCGTGGCTGAGACTGACGGGGTGAACGAAGGAAATCGATTGGCTGATGCTGTCGCGGCTCATGGATGACGGCTCGGAAGAAGAAAGGATTTGCCTTATCTAAGCCGCGAGAAGCAGTGCCCGGCAAACGAAATAAAGTCGCCGGGTCAATCATAAAAGTCGGGATGTGGTGAGGTGCCACTTAACTTGAGACGTATTCCCCGTAGCGAGGGAACAAGCTCCCTCGCTACGACAGCGGGTGAATCAGCGGCGTTGCAATGGCTGGGCTTCGAACTTCACCCCCGCCAACCCGTGGGCTATCAGCGCGCGGATATTGCCGTGGTCGCTGCCTTCGGGCGTGTTCAGTACCGAACGGTAGTGCTCGCCGAATGCCAGGAGCGCCTCTTTGTCGCTCAAGCCTTCAAGCAGTGCCAGGCCCAACGTCTTGCAGGAGCCTTCGTTCTGCCCGGCCGCGTTCTTCACGCCACCGTTGTCGAAGGCCTGGGGCTGGTAGTCGTAGCCTTCGGCAATGAACGCCAGGGTGTCGGCAAAGACATGCTCACCGCTCTCGAGGCTGGCGCGGAAAGTGTTCAGGTCAAGCATCGGGGTTTCCTTTGGCAAACGCCGCTTGCTGCTCGGCATTGGCTTCTTTCTGGTATTGGGCTTTCCATTCGGCATAGGGCATGCCGTAGACAACTTCGCGCGCATCATCGAGGCTGACCTCGACCTGGCGCTCATCGGCGGCGGCCTTGTACCACTTGGACAGGCAGTTGCGGCAGAAACCGGCGAGGTTCATCAGGTCGATGTTCTGCACATCCTTGCGGCTGTCGAGGTGGGCAACCAGCCGGCGGAAAGCGGCGGCTTCAAGTTCGAGGCGTTGTTGGTCGTTCATGAGGGTCTCTGCGAGACAGCTTCAAGCGGCGAGCTTCAAGCTGCTAGTTGGTTTGCGGCGTTCAGGCTTGAAGGTTACAGCTTGAGACTGTTGGCGGCTACGGAGTAGCCCTGCTTGCTGCGAGCGTGATCGATACGGACTCGGCGAAGCGCAACGCGTGTGGCTTGTCGACTTCGACCTCGGCGTACAGCACCGACTCGTTCGCCATGACCAGGTCCAGCAACTCCTGGGTGAGGCGTTCGAGCAGGGCGAAGCGATTGCCTTCCACATGGGCAATGACTGCCTTGGTAATGGTGCGGTAGTTCAGGGCGTGGTCGATGTCGTTGTCGCGCACGGCCTCTTGAGCCGCGTAGAGGATGGTCAGGTTGATCAGCACATCCTGCTTGTTGAGGATTTCATCCTCATTGATGCCGATGAACGTACGCAGGCGCAGGTCCTTGACCTTGATACGCGCCATGGCGGGTTGAAGTTGAGGCATTTATTGGCTCCGTCGAATCAATTGCAGAAACTCCTGACGCGTGGTGCTGGATTCGCGAAAGGCACCGAGCATCACCGAGGTGTTCATGGTCGAGTTCTGTTTTTCCACACCGCGCATCATCATGCACATGTGTTGGGCTTCGATCACCACCGCAACGCCGGCAGCCTGGGTGACCTCCTGCACGGCGTCGGCAATTTGCCGGGTGAGATTCTCCTGGATTTGCAGGCGGCGGGCGAACATGTCCACCAGCCGGGCGACCTTCGACAGCCCCAGGACCTTGCCCGTTGGAATATAAGCCACATGGGCCTTGCCGATGAAGGGCAGCAGGTGATGTTCGCACAGTGAATAAAGCTCGATGTCGGCAACGATCACCATTTCATCGCTGTCGGAAGCAAACAGAGCGCCGTTGACGATCTGCTCGACGCTTTGCTCGTAGCCATGACACAGGTACTGCATGGCCTTGGCCGCGCGCACCGGAGTATCCAGCAGGCCTTCGCGCTCCGGGTCTTCGCCCAGGCCGATCAGGATCTCACGGTAATGCTGGGGCGAAAGCGCCATGGATACTTCCTCGAACCGTGACTATTTGAAGTGCCGCCCGCCATTTACCGTCAGGGTCGTGCCGGTGACATATGAGTTATCCAGCAGATAACGCAAACTCTGGTACATGACTTCGCTGCCGGGCTCGATACCCAGCGCGGACTTGGCCAGGGCCTTGGCACGATAGGTTGGGTCGTCGCCGGGATTGAACAGTAGCAGGGCCGGGGCGATACCGTTGACTTTGATGGCCGGTGCATACTTCGCCGCAAATGACAGTGTCAGACTTTCGAGGCCGGCCTTGGTGGCGCAATAGGCGATGTGCTTGCTGCTGCCTTTGCGTGTCACGTCATCGCTGATGTGCACGATATCCGCTGGGACCGAACGGCGCAGAAGCTCGGCGCAATGCAGGTTGATCAAGTAAGGCGCGAGCATATGGACGCCAAACATGGCGTTGAACGCGGTGGCTTCGCTATCCGGCGTCTCTGCCAGCCAGGCCGAGGCGTTGTGCACGATGGCTCGCAACTGGTCGGTGTGCTGCTTGAGCAGATCGATGAAGGCCAGGATTCCCGGTTCGCTGGCAAGATCGGCAAACAGCACCGTGGCCCCCAGGTCCCGCAGCGTCTGCACGCCCGGGCGTTCGGTGCGGTAAGTGGCTATGACCGGCTGCCCGTCCTCCAATAAACGTCGGGCGCAGTGCAGGCCGACGCGTTGGGCTGCGCCGGTGATCAGGATCGGGGCGGTGGACATGGGACGGTTCGGCTCGGTTCGCGGCACAAGCAAAAACTATAACAGCGACGGCCGGCGCCTCCTATGCGTAAAGACGAGTCCAGCGCTGGGGCGCTGTCAGGGGTTAACGATTTCGAGACCGGTTCCCTTGACCGGGGACCCAGACATTTTGTTTCGCTTTGTAACGAGGGCTATGGGAAAAACGCCCCGTGGGCGTTGGGCTGCGCCTGGTAGCAGGGTGCGCGAGCGTTGTTCCTTTCGAGCAATAAACAACGAATCCGCAGGGAGGACGTGTTTGTCCTTGTCAGCCCATGGCAGGAAAGGGGTAAACTGGGATCCAATTTTCCAGCTGGGAAATCCAGGCAAATGAGCGCGATAGTCGAGGAAAACCACCCTTCTCAGGCATCTGTCGCTTCGACCCGCGAGGATTTGCTTCCGATTCGGGAAGTCGCCCGGTTGACGGGGGTCAACCCGGTGACCTTGCGTGCATGGGAGCGTCGCTACGGCCTGATCCAGCCCACACGCACCGAAAGCGGGCATCGCTTGTATTCTTTGATCGATATCGAAAAGGTGCGGAGCATTCTCGCCTGGATCGAGCGCGGGGTCGCCGTGAGCAAGGTGGGTAAGATCCTTGCGAAAACCGAATCGGTACGGCCAGTCTCCAAGTTTATTTCACCCGATCTGGTTCGTGCCGATTACAGCGATTGGCAGCAGCAGGTGTCGGATGCGGTCGGCAATTTTGACGACATCGAACTGGATCGTGTCTACGGAAAGATTTTCTCGAGTTACGCCGAGCCCGTGGTATTCCAGGACATTCTGATGCCGCTCTGGCGAGACCTGCTGCATCGCCAGCATGAGTTCGGGCATACCAGCGAATGGCTGTTCTTCGACGGTTTCTTGCGTTCGCGGGTCATGCACCGTCTCTTGCTCAAGCGTGAGGCAACCTCGCGGCGAGTGCTGGTCAGTGCCGTTGCTGGTCAATGCCGGGAGTTGGAGTTGCTGGTAACAGCGCTGTTCGTTTCCAAGGCAGAGGTGGGCGTGCGGGTCATGCCCGTCGGGCAGCCCTTTGATGAACTGACGCTGGTTTGCCAGAAGATCCGGCCGTTGGCGTTGGTGCTGGTCTCCAATCATGCACCGGCCGCCGAATTGCCCAGGCGGCTGACCAAATTGGCGATGGGCCTGGATTGTCCCCTGTTGCTGGCCGGCGAAGCCTCCGATCTGGCACAGGAAAGCCTGGCGGGATCGCCGATCGCTTGTCTGGGAAATGAGGGTTCGGTGATGGGGCAGCGCTTGCATCAGTTCCTGGCGGGTAACCTGGATACGTGAACCGCGTTTAGAAGTGCATCGCCGGATGGGTCAGGCGGTGCTGTTGCAGGATGTATTGGCGCAGGCGCTCGGTTTCGTCCTGGTCATGCTGGGCCAGGTGATAGGCATACATGCCTTGCTCTGTTTCCCGTTCGAAAGTCCCGCGAAGAGAAATCCTTTCATAGCCAGACGGGCTGAACCACAGGGCGAATTGCTTGGGCGGCTTGGTGCGATTGCGTATTTCCAGCAATACGCCTTTGCAAGAGACCTCGTGCACCCATAAGGGCCCTGGCTGGCCCTTGGCGTTCTCCAGGGCGACTGGCTCATCAAGCGTCAGGCGCCACGGGCGCACCTTCGGCCCCTCTTCATAGATGCTCGGCACACCCAGGCGAAGGTGCATCGCGTGGAATTCATCTTCGACGAGTTGTAACGGAAAGGTCATCTGTTGATTTTCGAAATTGGCCTGCAGCGTGACCTGTTCATTCGCCGCCAGGCGTGTCAGCAGATCACGGATCTGCGACCCACCGTTTACCAGCAAGCTCGACGTGACATCCCGCTCGTTCAACTGCGGGTTGTGCTGCATGGTCCGGATGAAATCCAGCTCATCCTGGGTGAGAAGGGCGTCGCGCTGCATAAGGTGCTCGAAAAAAATTACTTTCACCGGTGATTGTAGTGACTGACCGCTAATTCGCGGTTTTGTTTTCGCCATTCGTCGCATGGAGGCGCGCGACGGTTTCCCGGGCTTCAGCCAACTCCGCTTCCAATTGGGTAATGCGCTGTTGAGCCTTCACTTGGGCCGTTACGTCTTTTTGCACACCGACGAAATAGGTGTGGCCGTCAGCCTCGTTTTTCACCGTGGACAGCGACAACTCGTTCCAGAACGGTGTGCCGTCCTTACGGTAGTTGCGCAGGATCTGCCGGCAGGAGCCGCCTTGCTTCAACGTTGTGCGAATGAACTCGAGGGAAGGCTGGTCGCGATCACCCGACTGCAAAAAACGGCAGTCCTGGTAGAGGATTTCGTCACTGCTATAGCCAGTCAGCCGCTCGAATGCAGGGTTCACGTAGATCAGTATGTTGTCTTCGCCTTCCTTCTCGGCGATGACGATCCCGTCGTTCGAAGCGTTGATCACCAATTGCATCAGATGAGCGTTGATCATGAAACCTTCCCTGTTGAGCAGCCGAATAAACGCTTTATAAAAAAGAACGTCCAGCGATGTCTATTTGCCATTATCTGGTGTTGAGAGTCAATCGCAGCTTTCACCCGCAGCCTGTTACTATTCCGGTCTTCTATTCAGCTTCAGGATCAGATTGATGAAAGTCGCGATTCTTTCCGGCTCCGTATACGGCACGGCCGAAGAAGTTGCCCGCCACGCCGAAACAATGTTGCGTGATGCCGATTTCGAAACCTTCCTTAATCCGCGGGCAACCTTGGCGGATATTCTGTCCTTCGGACCACAAGCGTTGCTGGCCGTAACGTCGACAACGGGCATGGGTGAGCTGCCGGACAACCTGATGCCGCTGTACTCAATGATTCGCGACCAGTTGCCCGCATCGTTCCGCGGCTTGCCTGGCGCTGTCATCGGCCTGGGTGATGCCAGTTATGGCGACACGTTCTGCGGCGGCGGCGAGCAGATGTGTGAATTGTTCGCCGAGCTGGGCGTGCAGCAAGTACTGCCTATGTTGCGCTTGGATGCCAGTGAAAGCGTTACGCCTGAGTCGGATGCCGAACCCTGGCTGAAGGAGTTGATCGGCAAATTGAAGCCGGCCTGATGTGACCCGCTCGGCCAGTAAGCTGGCTGCCAATGCAACTACCGCCCTCGCTGGAGCTGACTAGACTGGTTTTTTTGTTCACGAAGAAGTGGACGTTTTCTTATAACAAGAAGCCAGAGAGAGGTCATAGCCGTGAGCGTAGCGTCCCTTCAATTGGCAGCCAGCATCAAGGATCAGGTCAGTGCAGCCGAATGGCAAACCCGAGTCGATCTTGCGGCCTGTTATCGGCTGATCGCGCTGCATGGCTGGGACGACCTGATCTTCACCCATGTCTCTGCGAAGGTGCCTGGCACGGAAGAGTTTCTGATCAATCCGTACGGCTTGATGTTCCAGGAAATCACCGCCTCGAACCTGGTCAAGATCGATCAGGCTGGCAACAAGCTAATGGACAGCCCCTACGAGATCAACCCCGCGGGCTATACCATCCACAGCGCGATTCACGAGGTGCGGCACGACGTGGCGTGTGTGCTGCACACCCACACCGCCGCCGGCGTCGCGGTGTCGGCGCAGAAGCAAGGAGTGCTCCCGATCAGCCAGCAGTCGTTGTTCGTATTGTCGAGCCTGGCGTACCACCCTTATGAAGGGGTGGCTTTGAATCCTGAGGAAAAAGTCCGCCTGCAAGCTGACCTCGGTGAGAACAATTTCCTGATGTTGCACAACCATGGCCTGCTGACCTGCGGCGGGACGATTGCCGATACGTTCCTGATGATGTTCATTTTCCAGCGAGCCTGCGAAATCCAGGTCCTTGCCCAGACCGGCGGCGCCGAGCTGATTGCCATCGAGCCGCAGGTGCTGGCCGGTGCCCGTGCGATGGTGGCCGGCGTGACCAAGAGCGCCCAGGGCATGGGAGGCGCGTTGGCCTGGCCGGCGCTCCTGCGCAAACTCGACCTGCAAGATCCGAGTTATAAGAGCTGATGCCCATGGTCCAGATCCCCTTGCGTATCTGGCGCCAGCGCGGCCAGACGTTCATGTTTCGTGGCCACGCTATCCGTTACTGGACTGCGGGGCACGGCGAGCCATTGCTGCTAATCCACGGGTTCCCTACCGCAAGCTGGGATTGGCACTACCTTTGGCAGCCGCTGGCACAACGTTATCGGGTGATTGCCTGCGACATGCTCGGTTTTGGTGACTCCGCCAAGCCAGTGGACCATGTCTACAGCCTGCTCGAACAGGCCGATCTGCAACAGGCACTGCTGGCCCACCTGAATGTGACGCAAGCGATCCATATACTGGCCCATGACTACGGCGACAGTGTGGCGCAGGAGCTCATCGCCCGGCATGGCGAGGCACGCGCCAATGTCGCCAGTTGCACCTTTCTCAATGGCGGTTTATTCCCGGAAACCCATCGTCCGGTGCTGATGCAAAAACTGTTGCTCAGCCCTCTGGGTTGGCTGATCGGCCGGGCGTTTTCCAGGGATGGCCTGGTCAAGAGTTTCCGACGGATCTTCGGCCCTTGGACTGCTCCCACCGAGAGTGAACTGGATGATTACTGGAGCCTGGTCGAAACCCATCGCGGGCCACGGATCATGCACAAACTCATTGCCTATATCCCGGAGCGGCGCGTGCAGCGTGATCGCTGGGTCAAGGCGATGCAGCGCGGCGAGGTGCCCATGCGGGTGATCGATGGGGCGTTCGATCCCATTTCCGGCGCGCATATGGTGGCGCGCTACCAAGCCCTGGTTCCCAACCCCGACACAGTGTTGTTGCCCGATATTGGTCACTACCCCCACACCGAGGCGCCTGTACAGGTGCTCAAGCATTACCTCGCGTTTCGTGAAGCCATCGCTGCGCCTTCCCGGCAACTGGCGTGTTCCTGACGCTTGCCTCAGGGCGACGTAGCGCAACCGGGGCATCATCCCTGCACCTTATCGGCTGCTATTCACTTTCTCCCTTGTTGATTGTGACTGGTCGGCTTGTACAGGAGACTCGTGGCAATGTCCTATCGGCCTGTTGGAGTTCTGCCCATGAATGATTCTGTGCGCTTCGAAGATAAAGTCGTGATCGTCACCGGAGCCGGTGGCGGCCTGGGTCGCGCCCATGCGCTGTTGTTCGCCAGGCATGGCGCAAAAGTGCTGGTCAACGATCTTGGCGGTTCGGCGCAGGGGGAGGGAGCCAACGCTTCGGCGGCGGATCGGGTGGTCAGTGAAATTCGCGAAGCCGGCGGCGTTGCCGAAGCCAATCACGATTCGGTTACCGATGGCGACAAGCTAGTACAGAATGCCCTCGACGTGTTCGGCAGGGTTGATGTTGTCGTCAACAACGCCGGTATCCTGCGAGACAAGACTTTTCACAAAATGGACGATGCCGATTGGGACCTGGTGTATCGCGTTCATGTCGAAGGCGCTTACAAAGTTACTCGTGCGGCCTGGCCGCATTTGCGCGAGCAGAATTATGGCCGGGTAATCTTCACGGCTTCCACGTCTGGCATCTACGGCAACTTTGGCCAGTCCAATTACGGCATGGCCAAGCTTGGTCTCTATGGCCTGACTCGCACCCTGGCCATCGAAGGTCGCAAGAACAACATCCTGGTCAATGCCATCGCTCCCACCGGCGGCACCCGCATGACCGAAGGCCTGATCCCGCCTCAAGTGTTCGAGCAACTCAAGCCTGAACTGGTCAGCCCACTGGTGGTGTACCTGGCCAGTGAAGCCTGCCAGGAAACCTCCGGATTGTTCGAAGTGGGCGGCGGCTGGATGGGCAAGGTGCGCTGGGAGCGCAGCCTCGGCGCGGGGTTCGACCCGCGCGAAGGTTTCTCGCCGCAAGACGTCGCCGCCCACTGGCAGCAGATCTGTGACTTCCAGGATGCTGTTCACCCGAATGACAACCTCGAAGCCTTGAAAGAGATGATGGCTAACCTGCAGCGTTACGCCGTTTAAACCCATCGCCCGGACCGGTTGCCGTCAGCAGCGGTGACCGATTCAGGGGAAGTATTTCTTCACCAGGGCAGCCAGATTCGCGGCGGTCTCGATGTCCATCACACCGTCATACTTGGCCGGGCGGAAGTGCAGTTGGAAGGCGCGTACGAGTCGTTGAAAGCCTACGGTTGTGGTGGCCGCCGACGTGTCATAGCCATACCTCCTGAATAATCCCAGCAATTGTTCGCGAAGCGGGATTCCCTGGGTTTGGTATGCCTGCATGTAAGTTTTCTGGGTGCAATCGTCAAACCAAGCCCCAATTCCCTTGAGATACAGCGCGCGCCAAGGAAACATCGGGCCCGGGTCGCTTTTTCGCCCCGCAGCGATGTCCGAATGCGCCACCACGTTGACCGGGCTGATGTCCGGATATCGCTTGAGAATGTCGGATGCCAAATACTCGATGGCCTCGATTTGCTGGGCCTTATAGGGCGGAAAGGTAAATTGGCCTTGGTTGTCGGTGGCCAGGTTGACAATTTCAACGCCAATCGAAGTGTCATTCAAATTGCTGCGGTTGCCCCAACTGCTCACACCGGCATGCCAGGCCCGCTGGTTTTCGTCTACAAGGTTGAAGATCTGTGGCTCTTTGAAGCCAGCCTTCAAGTAAGTGGGGTCGGCAAAGTCGGGGATAAGGTAATGAGCACTGACCGAAGGACCGGTCAGTGCGGTGATGGAAGAGGCGAAGTTGCCGGCTGTGTAATGGAAGACCAGAAAACGAATGCGGCTATTAAAACCTTTTCTTGAGCGATAACTTGTATTGTTTATCTGCATATCAATAATCCACTGATGAAAATCGAAGCGAAGTGCCGCGATTGACTTCAGCGTAACAGTGAAATTTTTATGTGCGCGTAGTTGGGTTCTCGGTTTGTTGTAGGAACTGGCGCTAGGTGGTTGAGGATTTTTTAATGGCAGTGAGGGTTAGATAGATAGGAAGAGTTTGAATGGCCGAAATAGCTATTCCTAGCGTCCCGTCGCGAAAGTTGATAATGGCTAATTAAATAAACTCGGCAGCTGAGGGATTACCTAAGTGTTGTAGGAATCGAGAAGTTTTTATCGAGAAAAATAACCTACAAATAAAAAAGGCCGCTGCAAAAGCAGCGGCCTAAGCATGACGTTGGAAAGGAGCTACAAATCAACGTCAGTTGTACACGGGGACGATGGATTGATGCGCAATCCATCCGAATGACGGTGCGTCAGGCGCGGGGGACGCCAGGCGACTTGTGCTTGCGGGCCCGTTGTCCTGCAAGCCCGGCCAGCATAGTAGGCGCAGGCTGTAGGAAACAGTCCGGTTACGGACATGCACTGTTGCAGTGCGCGCAACAGTTGCGAGCACCATGTTGGTCATGCGCGGCATTGATGACCCATCATCCAGTCCGTTCATGCTTGCCGCATAAGCCGTTCCCGCACGGGCAGTAATCCTTTTGGGGTACAGCGCGAATACCCCCTTGGTGCGCTTATCGCCCAATGCCGGCGGCAGTAGGGTGAAGGCTCTGTCACTCACCGGGGAAGACGCATGACAACAATAACAATGCGCGCCATCTTCAAGCCGCAGGCGCTGGCCGTCGCGGTGGCCTTGGGTTGCTGTGCCCAGGCGCAGGCCGTTTCTTTCAACATTGGCGAGATCGAGGGGCAGTTCGACTCCTCTCTGTCCGTCGGCGCGAGCTGGGGCATGCGCGATGCCGACAAGGATCTGGTCGGTACGGTCAACGGGGGGAGGGGGCAATCCTCCACCGGTGACGATGGGCGACTTAACTTCAAGAAAGGCGAGACCTTCTCGAAAATCTTCAAGGGCTTGCACGACCTGGAACTCAAGTACGGCGACACCGGTGTGTTCGTGCGCGGCAAGTACTGGTACGACTTCGAACTCAAGGACGAAAACCGGGAGTTCAAGGACATCAGCGACAGCAATCGCAAAGAAGGCGCCAAGTCATCGGGCGCGCAGATTCTCGATGCCTTTGTCTATCACAACTATTCCATCGCCGATTTGCCCGGCACCGTGCGCGCCGGCAGGCAGGTGGTCAGTTGGGGTGAAAGTACCTTCATCGGTAACTCCATCAACAGCATCAACCCGGTGGACGTGTCTGCGTTCCGTCGTCCGGGCGCGGAGATCAAGGAAGGCTTGATCCCGGTGAACATGCTGTTTGCTTCCCAGGGCTTGACGGACAAGCTCACTGTCGAAGGTTTCTACCAGATAGAGTGGGACCAGACGGTCGTCGATAACTGCGGTACGTTCTTCGGCAACGATGTGGTGGCGGATGGATGCACCACTGGTTACACCGTAGGCAGCCCGGCGATTGCGCCGTTCGTACCGCTGACCGAGGCATTTGGCCAGGGCATCCAGGTGACCAGCGAAGGGGTTGTGATTCCCCGCGGCGGTGACCGCGATGCGCGGGATTCCGGCCAGTGGGGGACGGCGTTGCGCTGGCTCGGCGATGACACCGAGTACGGCCTGTATTTCATGAATTACCACAGTCGTACGCCTACCGTGGGCACCACTACGGCCGGACTGTCCACGTTGTCCGCGCTGCCCGGCATGATTGCGATAGCCGAGGGGATTGCTCCGGGCAGCGGCGCGGGACTGGCACAAAGCGTAATGCTGGGTCGCGGTGGGTATTATCTTGAATACCCTGAAGACATCCGCCTGTACGGCGCGAGCTTCTCCACCACGCTGCCGACAGGCACTGCGTGGACCGGCGAGATCAGCTATCGCCCCAATGCACCGGTGCAGGTCAACACCAATGACCTGACGCTCGCCTTGGTGAACCCGATCGCCGGTGGCGCCGCGTCCCCCATCGCCACCTCGCCGGGCGCCGACAACACCGGCTACCGCCGCAAGGAAGTCACCCAGCTCCAGAGCACCCTGACCCACTTCTTCGACCAGGTATTGGGCGCCGATCGCCTGACCGTGGTAGGCGAGGCGGCGGTCGTGCATGTCGGTGGTCTCGAGTCGAAAGACGAGCTGCGTTACGGCCGCGACTCGGTCTATGGCCAGTACGGCTTCAACGGTGACACCGATGGATTCGTCACGTCGACGTCATGGGGCTACCGCGCTCGGGCGATTCTCGACTACTCCAACGTCATCGGCGGGGTCAACTTCAAGCCCAACGTGTCCTGGTCCCACGATGTGGCCGGCTATGGGCCCAACGGCCTGTTCAACGAAGGCGCCAAGGCCGTCAGCGTCGGCGTCGATGCCGATTACCGCAATACCTACACCGCCAGTCTGAGTTACACCGACTTCTTCGGCGGCGATTACAACGTTCTCGAAGACCGCGACTTCCTCGCGCTGAGCTTCGGCGTGAACTTCTGATCTGGCTGACAAGGAAAACCCAATGCGCAAGACGATCCTGCAATGCGGTGCCCTGGCCCTGAGCCTGCTGGCCGTGAACGTGATGGCGGCGGTCTCGCCGGAGGAAGCGAACAAGCTGGGCACCAGCCTTACGCCTCTGGGCGCGGAAAAGGCCGGCAACGCTGACGGCTCGATCCCGGCCTGGACCGGCGGCATTCCGAAAAACGCTGGCGCCGTGGACAGCAAAGGCTTCCTGGCCGATCCGTTCGGCAATGAAAAACCACTGTTCACCATCACCGCCGCGACCGTGGACAAATACAAGGACAAGCTGTCCGACGGCCAGGTCGCGATGTTCAAGCGCTACCCGGAAACCTACAAGATCCCGGTCTACCCGACACATCGCAGTGTCGGCCTGCCGCCGGAGATCTATGAGGCGGCCAAGCGCAGCGCGCTCAATGTGAACGCCATCAACGACGGCAACGGCCTGGCCAACTTCACCGGCAACCGGTATTACGCGTTTCCGATCCCGAAAAACGGCGTGGAAGTGCTGTGGAACCACATCACCCGGTACCACGGCGGTAACCTGCGGCGCGTCATCACCCAGGCCACGCCACAGACCAATGGCAGCTTCACGCCGATCCGCTTCGAAGAAGAGATCGCCGTGCCGTTCCTGATCAAGGACGCCGACCCGGAAAAAGCCAGCAACGTGTTGACCTACTTCAAGCAGGAGGTCACGGCGCCGGCGCGCCTGGCCGGTAACGTGCTGCTGGTACACGAGACGCTCGACCAGGTGAAGGAACCGCGCCTGGCGTGGATCTACAACGCCGGCCAGCGCCGGGTGCGACGTGCCCCGCAGGTGGCCTATGACGGCCCGGGGACGGCCGCCGACGGCTTGCGTACCTCCGACAACTTCGACCTGTTCTCCGGCGCGCCGGACCGCTACGACTGGAAGCTGATCGGCAAGAAGGAAATGTACATCCCGTACAACAGCTACAAGCTCGATTCGCCAAGCCTCAAATACGATGACGTGATCAAGGCCGGCCACATCAACCAGGACCTGACCCGCTACGAATTGCACCGGGTGTGGGAAGTGGTCGGGACGGTCAAGCCCAGCGAGCGGCATATCTACGCCAAGCGTCACATGTACATCGACGAGGACAGCTGGCAAGCGGCGCTGGTGGACCATTACGACGGTCGCGGCCAGTTGTGGCGCGTGGCAGAGGGGCATGCCCAGTTCTACTACGACCATCAGAACCCGGGCTACACCCTCGAGGCGCTCTACGACATCATCGCCGGCCGCTACATCGCGCTGGGCATGAAGAACGAAGAGAAACACGCCTACGTATATGGGTTCGAGGCTCGGGCGGCTGACTATACCCCGGCGGCGTTGCGTTCGAGTGGGGTCCGGTAAGCCTACTGGCGGGACAGCGAAAGGAAGACCGGCAACCGAGTTGCCGGTCTTTTTTTTATGGCCGCCAATCAGCGCGCTGAATACTTCTCCTAAGGTGGTCGACACCGGTCTAGGGTGAAGGAACAACAATAAAAGGGACCTCGCAATGACCGCCATGACCCCGTGTCCGGACCGTCCAGGGCTGCTGCCTCGCCTGTCTTCGACACACGTGCCGCGCAGGTCGTTGAGCGAGCCCCTGTTGGCTTCCGAGGCGCGGGTAAAACTGCTTTGCGCACCGGCGGGAAGTGGCAAGAGCGCATTGTTCGCCGAGTGTTTCCTGCAAGCGCCCGCGGGGTGCCGCTTGCATTGGCTACCCTTGGCGGGCGCGGTGATGGACGCCGCGCAACTGTGCGAATGCCTGGCGCAAGCCCTCGGGCTGCCGGTGACGGATGAGACAAGCCTGTTGGCTCATCTGGCGCGTTTGCAAATCCCGACGTGGCTGTTCCTGGACGATTATTGCCGCACGCCCAATCCTGAGCTGGACCTGTTGCTTGACCGTTTGTTGAGCACCAGCAGCCCGGCATTGCACCTGTGGTTGAATGGACGCCGTCGTCCCCATTGCAACTGGCCACGCTTGTTGCTCGATGACGAATTGTATGAAGTCGACGCCCCGGCCCTCGCGTTTTCTTGCGACGATATCCAGCAACTGCTGGCGCATCTGCCCGGCCCGCTGGCAGCGCGCACGGCCCGGGAAGTGATACAGCGTAGCGGCGGCTGGTGTGCCGGCGTGCGCATCACTTTGCTCGAACGCTGTGAATGGGCACGCCGGCACGCAACGCCGGGGCGGCCCGGCACTTTGCTGGATTACCTTGAATACGAACTGTTCGGTACGTTGACCCCGGAGTTGGCCCAGGCCTGGCGCGTGCTGGCGCACCTGCCGCGCTTCAACGGGCAGCTTTGCGCCCATCTTTTCGGCGATACGGTGGGCGCCGAATGCCTTCCGTTGCTGCTGGACCTGGGATGCTTTATCGGACCCTGGGAGCAGTCATCGGATTGGCTGCGGATTTTCCCGCCCCTGGCGCGATTGGTGCGTGAGGAGCCCTGGCCACAAGGCCGCTCCTGGCATCGACGAGCCTGCCAGTGGTTTGCGGCCGAGCAGGACTGGCCGATGGCATTCGAACAGGCCATGCAAGCCGGGGAATTCGAGACCGCCGTCAGTCTCCTGCAACACTTGCATTTCGAACATGTCCTGCAAGGCAGCAATGCCCAATTGCTGCTAGCCCTGCATGATCAGCAGGGCGAAGCGCTGTCGCTCGGAACCGCGCAATCGGTCGGGGTGATCACGACCGCCTTGCTCTTCGCCGGACGCTTCGACCAGGCTGAAGGCTGTATCGAACAGCTGACCAGGTTCCTGCCCCAACCGCTGGCTTGTCAGCAGCGAGAGCTGATTGCCCGCTGGCAGGTCTTGCGTGGTTGGTTGTTGCACTTGCGCGGAGACGGCGAACAGGCGCGCGAACATTTTTTCCAGGCCCAGGCCGGCCTGGACCCGGAGGCTTGGGCCCTCAAGGTGCTGTGCCTGATTGGCCAGACACAACAGGCGCTGCTTCAAGGTGAATTGGCGCTGGCGCAGGCGATCAATCGCCAGGCGCTATGTGTCGCGCGCGCCGGGGGCTCGCTGGTGTTCGAAGGGCTATTGGAGTTGGACCACGCGCAAATCCTGGAGCAGCGCGGCGCGCCTCACCGGGCCGACCACTTGTTGGGCGCTGTTCAGGCGTTGCTCGATAAACCAGGGCAGGATTTCTCTGCGTTGCTGGGACGTATCGCCTTGCGGCGGGGACGCCTGGCGTTGCGCATGGGGCTTGAGGAGCAGGCTGGCGAGCATTTTCAGGCAGGGCTCGAAGCCGGCTTGCGCAGCCAGGACAAGCAAGTGCTCTATGGCTTTCTCGGCAAGGCAAGCCTGGCCGCCAACCAGGGCAACTATGGCGAAGCCTTCATGCAGCTTCGCGACGCCGAACGGATCATGCAACAGCGGCACATCCCCGAGACGGTATACCGTGGTGTACTGCTGCAAGTCAGCTGTCAATTCTGGCTGCAGCAGGGGCGCCCGGAACTGGCCCATGAAGTCTTGACCCGAGTGTTGCGGCATTTTCGCGGACCGCAGGCCAAGCACGCGCCGCCAGCGACCCTGGAGTTGATTCCGCGCCTCGAATACTTGCTGGTGCTGACCGAAGTCTATCTGCACCGGGCGCAGGATCCGCAGGCTCGGCTCCGGGAAATGATCGCCCAGGCGCAACGTTGCGAAATGCATGGGTTGGAGACCGAACTGGTACTGGTATTGGCGGAAGTCGTCTGGCTGTCGGCCGATCACTCCCAGGCGCGTGCTCTCATGCAAGAAGGGCTTGAGCGGGTTGCCTGCTGGCGGGCGCAACAAGCCTTGCGCGAGCTGTGCCTGCGTCAACCGGATCTGGTGCGCGCCGCCCAATCCGGTGAACAACTCGAACCGCCACCCACGGTGCCCGAGGAAACCGTGCTCAGCCACCGTGAGTTGGAAGTGCTCGAGTTGATTGCACAGGGTTATTCTAACCAACAGATCGCCGAACAACTGTTCATCTCATTGCACACAGTAAAAACCCATTCGCGTCGCATCCACAGCAAGTTGGGCGTGCAACGACGTACACAAGCTGTCGCCAAAGCCAAGGTCTTGGGCATGATGAGTTAAATAAACAACTTACGCCCGCTTACATATCATCGGGGAAAGGTCGAAGCGTGTTGGTGTATAAGTTCCGGGCTGAAGTTGGTTCGACTGAAGTTCAGCTGCCCCGGCACCGTAACGAGTGTCGTCAATTCAAGAATCGAACGGGAAGTTTGATTCGATACAGAACAAGGAAGTTTTATGTACGCTCCATTGTTTGCTTCACATTCGCAAAGGCTCGTCGCCCTCAAGAAAACGCGAGTGGACTTCGCTGTGCAGGTGTTATTGGGAGAGGCCCTGGAAGGGCTGGAAGTCAATCCCCACAACAATTATTTGAACACGCTGACTGATGTTTCTGGCGCCGAGGTGGTTTCTTCCGTCACCTTGTTTGATGAAGCGCTGGCTTGCGTTGAAAAACAACTTGCCCCTCACTACACCCAAGGTGTTAGTGAAGTCTTCAGCAAGCGTTATTCTTTCGCCGCTGAGGATCGGATCAAGGGATTGGACGTGATCGGTTTTGAGAGGATCGTCATCGATATCGTCTCCAGCCTGACTGACGGTCCCTCGATGGATCTATCCCGGCCTGGCCTGAAGTCACTCGCCGTTGCGGACCTTGAGTCGATCCTGAAGGACCACCTGCCAGGCATCGACCTGAATGAAACCTATGTCACCGGTTTTGCGCCCGACGGTCTTGGCGGCCGGGTGATAACCTCATCGCAGAAGTTGGCGGACTATCTCTTGGCTCACTTCGATGATGACAATATTCCCTTTCATGCCAAGGGCGACCATCAGGCCGTGTACACGGTGGCCTTCAGCGGGGAAGCCAGGCACGCTCATCCGCAGCTGACCACTGGCCACCTCAACGACCTACTGATCCGGATCGTGCCGCACTTGCTGGGCTGATCCCGGGGCGCCCTCGTAGCCCATGCGCCAGCTCACGGCCCGGGTCGCCGCCAACAGGCGCTGCGCCGCCGGGCCGTTCTCATCGGCGTGGAACAGCGATGTCGGGCCGACAATCGTGATCACCGCCGCGACGTCGCCCATGGCGTTGAACACGGGTGCGGACAACGCATCCACTCCGGGCATCAGCAAACCATGCACATGATGCAGGCCACGATTGCGGATGTGTTCGCACAGCGTTGCATAGGCCTGCTCGTCGGCCAGGACATGGCCGTGGGTGGCGCGTACTTCCTGGTCGCGCAACTCGATGGTCTCGCGCTCCGGCAGATAGGCGCTGAAAACCAGCCCGGTGGATGAGCTGAGCAAAGGGAGTACCGAGCCCAGTTGCGTCACCACGGTCACGGCCCGCACGGCGGGCTCGATCCGCACCACCGTTGCACCGTGGTTACCCCATACCGCCAGGAAACAGGTTTCGTTCAAGTCATCGCGCAACTCGGCCAAGGGCAGGGCTGCCACCTGCAATACATCCATGCCATTCAACGCCGCCAAGCCCACGCGCAAGGCCTCGCGACCCAGGCCGTAGTGATTGGTGGCTGTGTTCTGTTCGGCAAATCCGCTGGCGATCAACGCCTGAAGATAACGATGGACCTTGCTGGCGGGCATTTGCACGTGTTCGGCCAGGCGCGACAGCGACGTGGACGGCGACAGCTCGGCCAAGGCCTTGAGGATATCGGTGCCGACCTCAGCGGAGCGGACTTTCTGTTTACCGTTGCCGGGCGGGTTTTCCATGGAGGTTCGGGTCCGTAGGGCGAATGGGCGTCTTTATAGCTTGACGGTCGTCGCCGAGCAAATTACGTTGTGCGTAATTTGATTACGATAAAAACAACCCGGTACGCCTCAAGTTTTTCATTGAGTGACGGGCCGCATCTCAGGAGGCTCCATGAACCTCGATTCCACGCCGTCGGACGTGCTTTATCAGTCTGGCTTCGGTAACGAATTTTCCAGCGAAGCGCTGCCTGGCGCCTTGCCGGTTGGCCAGAACTCGCCGCAAAAAGCGCCGTACGGGCTGTATGCCGAATTGTTTTCCGGTACCGCCTTCACCATGGCCCGCAGCGAAGCGCGGCGAACCTGGATGTACCGCATCCGGCCATCGGCCAACCATCCGGCCTTTACCAGGTTGGAACATCAGATGGCCGGCGGCCCGCTGGGCGAGGTCACGCCGAATCGCCTGCGCTGGAGCCCCCTCGAAATTCCCGGCGAACCGACCGATTTCATCGACGGCCTGGTGCGCATGGCCGCCAACGCTGGCGCGGACAAACCGGCTGGCATCAGTATTTATCACTACCGGGCCAACCGTTCCATGGAGCGGGTTTTCTTCAATGCCGACGGCGAATGGCTGGTCGTGCCGCAATCAGGGCGGTTGCGGATTGCCACCGAGTTGGGCGTGCTGGAACTGGCGCCCTTGGAAATCGCCGTATTGCCCCGTGGCTTGAAATTCCGCATCGAATTGCTCGACGCCCAGGCTCGCGGTTATATCGCCGAAAACCATGGTGCGCCGTTGCGCCTGCCGGACCTGGGGCCCATCGGCAGCAATGGCCTGGCTAACCCGAGGGATTTCCTGTCGCCGGTCGCTCAATACGAAAATCTCGCCCAACCCACTACGTTGATCCAGAAATTTCTCGGGGAGCTGTGGACCTGCGAACTGGACCATTCGCCGTTGGACGTGGTGGCCTGGCATGGCAACAACGTGCCATATAAATATGATCTACGCCGTTTCAACACTATCGGCACGGTCAGCTTCGACCATCCGGACCCGTCGATTTTTACCGTGCTGACGTCGCCCACCAGCGTCCATGGCTTGGCAAATCTCGATTTCGTGATTTTCCCGCCGCGCTGGATGGTGGCCGAGAATACCTTCCGTCCACCTTGGTTCCACCGCAATCTGATGAATGAATTCATGGGGCTGATCCAGGGCGCCTACGATGCCAAGGCTGAAGGTTTCCTGCCGGGAGGCGCGTCGCTGCACAGCTGCATGAGCGCCCATGGTCCCGACGGCGAAACTTGCACCAAGGCCATCAATGCCGAACTCAAACCGGCAAAAATCGACAACACCATGGCGTTCATGTTCGAGACCAGCCAAGTGCTGCGCCCGAGCCGTTTCGCCTTGGACTGCCCACAATTGCAAACGGACTACGATGCCTGCTGGGCCTCGTTGCCGGTCACCTTTGACCCGACCCGGAGATAATCCATGACTCAAGTTTCATCCACCCGTAGCTGGGTCGACTCCGCCAACGGCCATGCCGACTTTCCCTTGCAGAACCTGCCGCTGGGTATTTTCAGTCCGGCTGGCGAATCCCCGCGCAGCGGCGTTGCCATCGGCGATCGGATTTTCGACTTGCAGGCGGCGCTGCAAGCAGGCCTGTTCGACGGCGCTGCGGGCGAAGCCATCCTGGCGATGGAAGACGGCCAGTTGAATGCGTTCTTCGACCTCGGCCGTGGCGCCCGCGTTGCCTTGCGTGAACAGTTGCTGGAGTTGCTGCGCGAGGGCAGCCCTCGGCGGGACGAGATCGTGGCCCAGGGTGAAAAGCTGCTGCCACTGGCAGCGAGCTGCCAGATGCACCTGCCGGCGAAAATCAACGACTACACGGATTTCTACGTCGGCATTGAGCACGCGCAAAATGTCGGCAAGCTATTCCGGCCGGACAATCCGCTGCTGCCTAACTACAAATACGTTCCCATCGGTTACCACGGACGTGCCTCGACGGTCCGGCCGTCGGGCACCGATGTACGCCGCCCGAAGGGCCAGACCTTGCCGGCTGGGCAGGCCGAGCCAACGTTCGGCCCCTGCGCGCGGTTGGACTACGAGCTGGAACTGGGGATCTGGATCGGCAAAGGCAACGCCCTTGGCGAGCCGATCGCCATCGGCGACGCGGCCGAGCACATTGCCGGTTTCTGCCTGCTCAACGATTGGTCGGCCCGGGATATCCAGGCCTGGGAATACCAGCCACTGGGGCCGTTCCTGTCGAAGAGCTTCCTGACCAGTGTCTCGCCATGGGTCGTGACCGCCGAAGCCCTCGAACCGTTCCGCCGTCCGCAGCCAACGCGTCCCGAGGGCGATCCGCAACCGTTGCCGTACTTGCTGGACAAACGTGACCAGGCTGAAGGGGCATTCGACATCGAGTTGGAAGTGCTGCTGCTGACCGAAGCCATGCGTGAGCAGAACCTGCCGGCTCATCGACTGACCCTGAGCAATACCCAATACATGTACTGGACGGTGGCGCAAATGGTTGCGCACCACAGCGTCAACGGCTGCCAGTTGCAAGCGGGCGATCTGTTTGGCTCGGGTACGCTGTCGGGACCGCAAAGCGGTCAGTTTGGCAGCCTGCTGGAAATCACCGAGGGCGGGAAGAAGCCGATCGAACTGGCATCTGGCGAAGTCCGCAAGTTCCTGGAAGATGGCGATGAAATCATCCTGCGCGCCCGTTGCAGCCGCGAGGGCGTCGCGTCCATCGGCTTCGGCGAGTGCCGCGGCAAGATCCTGTCGGCACGGTGAGGCATGGGAATGGAGCTCTATACGTATTACCGTTCCACTTCGTCCTACCGGGTGCGTATTGCCTTGGCGCTCAAGGGCCTGGATTACCAGGCCCTGCCCGTCAACCTGATCGCCGCGCCGGGGGGCGAGCATCGCCAGCCGGCGTACCTGGCAATCAATCCACAGGGGCGGGTACCGGCGCTGCGCACCGATGAGGGGGCGCTGCTGGTGCAATCGCCGGCCATCATCGAATACCTGGAGGAACGTTATCCACAGGTGCCGCTGTTCAGCGGCGACCTTGCGACCCGCGCCCATGAACGTGGCGTCGCGGCGCTGATCGGTTGCGATATCCATCCCCTGCACAACGTCAGCGTGCTCAACAAGCTGCGCAAATGGGGACACGATGAAACGCAGGTGACTGAGTGGATCGCGGACTGGATCAGCCAGGGGCTGACGGCGGTGGAGCAATTGATTGGTGACAACGGCTACTGTTTCGGCGAATTGCCTGGCGTGGCGGATGTGTACCTGATCCCGCAGCTGTACGCCGCCGAGCGGTTCAATGTTTCATTGCAAGCCTACCCGCGGATCCGCCGTATCGCGGCGTTGGCGGCTGGGCATGAGGCCTTTACGCGGGCGCATCCGGCGAACCAGCCCGATACCCCTGCCTGATTTGGCATAAGGCGGCCTATCGCCGTCGCGAGCAAGCTCGCTCCCACACAGGGCACGCCAGACCCAAGCCCTTCGTGGGAGCTCGCTATGGCGATACAACAATCATCAAGATTCAAAAAGCCCGTTCAATGCACAATCGAATTGGGCGGCAGATGCCCCAGTCGCTCGGTCAAGCGCAGCCGTTGAATTGGATCTTCACTGAGCATCAAGGCATGCTCAAGGTCAAAACGTTCGGCGTTGGGGCAGTCGAGCCGTTGATAGAGGCTGGCGCGCGCCAGGTAGTCGGCGGCGTTGGCGTTGCCCATTTCCAAGACGCGTTCGGCGTCGATCAGTGCCGCAATGTAATCATCATTGGCCAGATGCAATTGCCGCAGGTTGCGCGACAACCGTTGCAGCATTTGCATCGGCTCGGCATTGATCAGATGTTCAGCCTTGAGCTGCAGGTTCGGGCCATATTGGCGTTGCAGTAATTCCCGGCAATCGTTGGGGTACAACCGACGGCCACCGCATGGGTCGAGCAGATGATCGGCGCCGGGCACCCGCAACAGGAAATGGCCGGGAAAGTTGACGCCCGCCAGCGGGATTTCCAAGCCGCGAGCCAGTTCCAAGGCTATCAGGCCCAGGGCTAGCGGCTGGCCGTGCTTGCGCGCCAGGACCTTGTCCAGCAACGCCGCGCGAGGGCGTAGCGGGGCGGAGTCGTCCTGTGCGAAACCCAGGTCATTGAGGCGTCGAAGCAACGGTTGGCCCAGTTCGCTGGCCGGCAGCATGGGCAGGCCATGGCTGACGTGCCGTTGCAGCTCCTGAAACACCTGCAGCAACGCCGGTACGTCCACTTCTCGATCGTGTTCGGCGGCAATCCATAGCGCGGCTTCGAACAACGCCGGTGGGGAACGGTGCAGACAGTCAAAAAAGGCTTGGCGCGGCTTCATCACAGTCTCCGGACTATGCCTCGTTTTAGCTCTGCCGTGGCTTTTCGTCCAGTCTCGCAAATACGCAGTAACAGGTTATGCCTAAAAAGCTGCGCGACACTTGGGCTTATTCCGGCGTGCTCCAGCAAATTTCGACCGCGCGCCTATACTGGCGAAACAGACAAAAGTGATTCGGGAGCCTGTCGATGTTTGCTCTCATGCAAAGCTCCCGCCTTGAATCGCTGCACTTGAGCGTAGACCCGGCAAGCGGGTTGAAGGCGGTGATTGCCATTCATTGCAGCCGTCCGGGGCCTGCCCTGGGTGGCTGTCGTTATCTTTCCTACCCCGACGACGAAAGTGCCGTGGCGGATGCGGTGCGCCTGGCCCAAGGCATGAGCTATAAAGCCGCCTTGGCTGGTTTGCCGGTGGGTGGGGGAGTGGCGGTCATCATGCGTCCGGCGCATGTCGACAGCCGGGCCGCACTGTTCGAAGCCTTCGGGCGCTGCATCGAGCAGTTGGACGGACGCTACATCACCGCCATCGACAGCGGCACGTCCGTGGCCGACATGGATTGTATTGCCCAGCAGACCCGTCATGTCACTAGCACCACCGCCGCGGGAGACCCGGCGCCCCACGCGGCGATGGGCGTTTTCGCCGGCATCCGTGCCACGGCCATGGCCCGCCTGGGCAGCGATAACCTGGAGAGCCTGCGGGTTGCCATCCAGGGCCTGGGCAATGTCGGTTATGCCCTGGCCGAACAACTGCACGCAGCGGGCGCGGAATTGCTGGTCAGCGACATCGATCCCGGCAAGGTCCAATTGGCAATGGAACAATTGGGCGCCCATCCCATTGCCAACGATGCCTTGCTCAGTACCCCTTGCGACATCCTGGCGCCGTGCGGTCTCGGCGGCGTGTTGAACAGCCACAGCGTGGCGCAACTGCGCTGCTCGGCGGTGGCGGGCTCGGCTCATAATCAATTGAGCAATCTGCAAGTCGCTGATCAGCTGGAAAGGCGCGGGATCCTTTATGCCCCGGACTACGTCATCAACTCAGGCGGCCTGATCTACGTCGCCCTGAAGCACCGCGGTGAAGAATTGCCAACCATCACCGCGCACCTGTCGAAGATCGGTGCGCGGCTCACGGAAGTCTACGCCCACGCCCAGGCGGAAAAACGCTCGCCGGCCCGAGTGGCCGACGAATTGGCGGAGCGTTTGTTGTACCGATAAAAAAAGATCGCAGCCTTCGACAGCGTGTGCATGGAATATCTAATGCACGCGCTGCCGAAGGCTGCGATCTGTTGGTTCATTCGTCCGACGGATTGAGCAATTCGGACAGGGCGTCCGGCTGGCTCTTGAATGCCTTGGCGAATACATCGCGATTCTTCGCCATGTAGATTCCTGCTTCCTCCACCTGTTGCTCGCTCAGCGATGGAACGGCTTTTTGCAACACCTCGGCCAGCAATTCGGCGAGCTCCAGCATTTTGTCATGACGGTCAGCTTCGGCTTTATCCATGAACAAGCGCTCCAGATCTCGGCTGCTGCGGTATACCACTTCGACGGCCATTCACCACCTCACATGCCTTCACATTGGTTTGTCTGTGTGACTACTGTATTTATATACAGGGCAAAGAATAAGCGAATCCTTTCCCTTTGGGTAGTGGCTTTTTAATGTAGACCGGTTTCCAGACTTGTCGCGCACGCCATGTTGGTGCTCGGCGTGGCCGATTCAGGTCGGCACGTGTCGAATACCAGCCCATCGCCATCTCATCTCTGACAATGGCCTTTTTTCTGCATGCAGAAAACCGTCACGTCCATCCCGCATCATCCGGTCGAGTCGACCTAAGGAAACTACATCGTGAAAATCAACTGGGCCGAGAACCTGCGCCAGAACGTGCATCAACTGGCCGAATCCCTGGGCAACCTGTTCGTCGAGACGTTCCATTACCTGGCGTTGTTCGCCATCGGTGCGGTGACCGCCTGGGCGGCGGTGATGGAGTTTATGCAGATGATCGAGGTGGGGCACATCAAGATCGACGATATCTTGCTGTTGTTCATCTATCTGGAACTGGGGGCAATGGTCGGGATTTACTTCAAGACCAACCACATGCCGGTGCGTTTCCTGATCTACGTGGCAATCACCGCGCTGACGCGACTGTTGATTTCCAACGTCTCCCACCACAGCCCGCCGGACCTGGGAATCATCTACCTGTGCGGCGGCATTTTGTTGCTGGCGTTTGCGATTCTGGTGGTGCGCTACGCCTCGTCGCAGTTTCCGTCGGTAAAGATCGAACATCCGCACCGCAAGATCGGTGCGGGTTCCAGCGAGCATTCGGAGGTTGAGAAAGGCGAGATCTAAACGCCGACAGCGGAGGGTGCCGGGCCTTGTGATTGCGGTGGTGGCACCTTGATGTTGTCGCCGCCGGTCATGGCCTCGAGAATCGCTACGGCGCTATGGCCCTGTTCGATGGCAATGCCGAACTGGATGCTTTGCACCAGGCGTCGAAGCCGTTCCGGATCGTTGCGTTGCTGGGCGCTGATCATGCGCTTGGCGACGATGCGCCCGCCCTTGGACAGGGTCAGCATGATGCTGCCATCCAGGCCCTGGATGCTCAAGTTGATTTGGTATTGCGGCGCGAAGGCGTCCGTAATGATCTGAAAAGGATTGTCCATGATGCGTCACCGCCTGATTGAACGTGCAGTTGTTGACCGGCCTTGATCGGGATTAGTTCGCAACACCGGACCGTCGGCCATTCCATGTTCGTGTTCATCCAGCAATCGAGGGGCCGGGCAGGCGATGGATCGGTAGATCCCTGCCTGCGGCAGCTCCGCCATGAAGTTTGCAAGGCGCATGCCGGAATAACTTCGGACCAATGAGCCGGGGGGCGGGCTGGCGAATGCTCTGCGATGCAGGTCTGGGCGTAGCCCTTTTCAGGGCAACGAGGGGCGGATGTTCCCTTGCGGTGCAGGCTAAAGAGAGGATTGTCGGGAGGGATGCGTGGCGAGGCAACTCCCGACATTAACAGCGCTTCTGGCGATTGTCCGGCTTTATTTGCAAATGAATATTTATCTTTTTTTGGGGCTTGAATTGTTCCGCTGCCAGCCCGACTCTGTATTCAAGGGGCCGTTGCGCTAACGTCGATGGGCCCCTGGCGAGCTAGCCGAAATAAGGGATGAACTATGCAAATCCAAGTCAACAGCGATAACCATATTCAAAGCAGCATCCGACTGGAGGAGTGGGTACGTACTACCATTGAAAGCACGCTCGAACGTTACGAAGAAGACCTGACACGGGTCGAGGTTCATTTGGGGGATGAGAACGGCGACAAGCCTGGTCCCCACGATTTGCGATGCCAGCTTGAAGCCCGGCCAAAAGGCCATCAGCCAATTTCGGTGACACACAAGGCTGAATCGCTGGAACTTGCCATCGAAGGTGCTGCCACCAAGCTGGAACATAAGCTGGAGCATCTGTTCGGAAAATTACGCGGCAAGCGTGGCGCCGGCAATGGCCAGACAGAATCGATTGCCCTGGCCGATGCAATGCTGGAGGAAGAATTCCTGGAAAACGAACGAGCCGCGCTCAACGGCTGATCCTTCCGTCTATCGAGACGTCTGACTGAAAACGGGCCTGCAATCGCAGGCCCGTTTACGTTCAGCGCAAAAATGCCTGTCGATATTCTCCGGGCGTCGCGCCCAGGGACTGGCGAAAGCGATTGGCGAAATGACTGGCGCTGGCGAATCCGCAGGCCAGCGCCACGTCGCCCAACGGCTGTGGGGTGGTGCGCAGCAGGTGTCGCGCCCGTGAAAGGCGCCGCGCCAGCAGATACTGATGGGGCGGGAGCCCAAAGCTCTCGCGAAACATCCTGGCGAAATGGTATTCGGACAAGGCACACAGGGCTGCCAGTTGCCCAAGGCTGACGGCCTCGCCCAGATGACTGTCGATGTAGTCCACCAGCAGACGCCGTTGATGAGGCGCCAACCCTCCCTTCAAGCGCAGCCCCTGGCGCGGGCTGACCTGGCTGAGCAGCAGATGACCGAGCAGGTCGTGGGCCAGGCTGGTGCAGAGCAGGCGTTCGGCGGGCTCTTCCCAGTTCAGGCTGATCAACTGATGAAAGCGCCGCGCTTGCTGTGGGTCGTCAAGGAAGGTCGCCTCGTGCAACTGCACCTGCCGGGGTTCGCGGTCGAGCAAAGTGACGCAACCGACGGCAAATTGTTCGGAACTGAAATACAGATGGGCAAGACGGATATCGCCATTGATGACCCACGCCGACTCATGCCCGGCCGGCAAGACGCAGAGCTTGCCCGGCGCCCCGGTGGTATCGGGCCGCTCGCGACGAAACGTACCGGTGCCACCGGCGATGTAGCATGACAGGGTATGGTGAGTCGGCGCCTCGTAATCCCGGGCGTCGTGATGATTGCTCCACAAGGCAGCCGCCATGCCGTCACCGAGCTCGGCGCTGTGCTCGAGGCGAGCATTGGGCGAGCTGTTGAGGGCTTGGAAGACTTGTAGGGTTTGCAGCGTGGCCATGATCGGTTCTCCAACGCTTGCATCCTACTCTGTCGAAAGCCCGGTGCCAGCCCGTCACCGGTAAAAACCGCAAGTTTGCGCAAGCGCGGGGCAGGTGTCGGCATGACACTGGAGGCCAATGCCAGGAGTTACCGTCATGAACCTTTCGTTGTATCTGCTCACCGTGCTCATATGGGGCACTACCTGGATCGCCCTGAAGTTGCAGCTAGGCGTCGTTGCCATCCCTGTGTCGATTGTCTACCGCTTCGGTCTTGCAGCGCTGATCCTGTTTGTAATGCTGTTGCTCAGCCGGCGCCTGCAAGTGATGAACCGGCGCGGCCACCTGATTTGCGTTGCGCAGGGGCTGTGCCTGTTCTGCGTCAACTTCATGTGTTTCCTCACCGCGAGCCAGTGGATTCCCAGTGGGCTGATCGCCGTGGTGTTCTCCACCGCAACCCTCTGGAACGCTCTGAATGCCCGGGTGTTCTTCGGCCAGCGGATCGCCCGTAATGTCTTGCTGGGCGGAGCCTTGGGATTGTTGGGATTGGGGCTGCTGTTCTGGCCGGAACTGGCTGGCCACAGCGCAAGCCCGCAGACGTTGCTAGGGTTGGGGTTGGCGCTGCTGGGCACCTTGTGTTTCTCGGCGGGCAACATGCTTTCGAGCTTGCAACAGAAGGCCGGCCTCAAGCCGTTGACCACCAATGCATGGGGCATGGCATATGGGGCGACGATGCTGGCGGTATGGTGCCTGTTCAACGGCATACCATTCGACATGGAATGGAACGTGCGATATGTCGGCTCGCTGCTGTACTTGGTGATCCCGGGCTCGGTCATCGGTTTTACCGCCTACCTGACCTTGGTCGGCCGCATGGGGCCAGAGCGAGCAGCGTATTGCACGGTCCTGTTCCCGGTGGTGGCGCTGAACGTCTCGGCATTCGCCGAAGGCTATCAATGGACGGCGCCAGCGCTGGTTGGGCTGCTGTTCGTGATGCTGGGCAATGTGCTGGTGTTTCGCAAAGTGCGCCCGGTCGCTATGAAGGTTGCCTTGGGTGCCCGCTGAGCGGGCAAGGATGCAGGCCCGCTGGGGCGGGCCTGGAGTGTGTTTATTTCCAGACTTGCGGGTTGACCAGGTTCGCCGGTCGATCGCCCATCAAGGCGCTGCGCAAGTTTTCCACAGCGAGATTGGCCATGGCCTCACGGGTTTCGTGAGTAGCCGAGCCGATATGGGGCAAAGTCACCGCATTCTTCAACTGGAACAGCGGCGAAGCGGCCAGTGGCTCTTTTTCATAGACATCCAGCCCGGCGCCGCGAATGCGGTTGTTCTGCAAGGCTTCGATCAACGCCGGCTCGTCCACCACGGGGCCCCGGGAGATGTTGACCAGGATAGCGCTCGGTTTCATCAGGGCCAGCTCGCGTTGGCCTATCAGGTGGCGGGTCTTCTCGCTCAAGGGCACCACGAGGCAGACGAAGTCCGCTTCGGCCAGCAACTGGTCCAGGGAGCGGAATTGCGCGCCCAGCTGATTTTCCAGATCAACCTTGCGGCTGTTCCCGCTGTACAGGATTGGCATGTTGAAGCCCAGTCGACCACGCCGGGCGATGGCCGCGCCAATGTTGCCCATGCCGACGATGCCCAGAGTCTTGCCGTGCACATCGCTGCCGAACAGCTGCGGCCCGACTGACGCCTGCCACTGTCCGGCCTTGGTCCAGGCGTCCAGTTCAGCGACGCGGCGGGCGCTGCTCATCAGCAGGGCGAAGGCCAGGTCGGCCGTGCTTTCAGTGAGCACGTCGGGGGTATTGGTGAGCATGATCCCGCGTTCGTTGAAATACGCCAGGTCATAATTGTCGTAACCCACCGACACGCTGGAAACCACTTCCAGTTTCGTCGCGTTCTGCAGTTGCTCGCGGCCAAGCTTGCGACCGACACCGATCAGTCCGTGGACGTGGGGCAGGGCTTCGTTGAACTGCGCGTTGATGTCGCCGTTCGCTGGGTTGGGCACGATCACGTCGAAGTCCTGTCGCAGGCGCTCGATCATGGGAGGCGTGATACGGCTGAAGGCAAGTACGGTTTTTTTCATCGTGCAAGGCTCTCTGCATGGGATACCAAGCACGCTAACATTCTTGGCGCGGGTTAGGCGAGAGGCGGGGAGTAATCGCAGCAGCGCAAGTCCTTTATGGGGGCGAGCTTGCTCGCGATAGCGGTGCATCAGGCACCGGGAGCTTGGCAAAGATATCGCCATCGCGAGCAAGCTCGCTCCCACTGGTAGTCTCTACGAAATCAGGCGGCCCGCAGGGAAATGAAGGCGTAATTGGCCGGTGCCTCGGTGACCACGCTTGCGCCACTGGCCGTGACCTGGCTGGCGATATCATCTCCCGACAAGTGGAACTGCCACTCGGCTTGCTGCTCCAGTGGCTGCAAACGGGCCTGGTCGATAGCCACGGCAAAGGCCGCCATGTCCGGCAGATACGCGGTAAACCCGTCGCCTTTCAGCGCAGTGGTGTGGATGCCCAGGGACGCGCATATGCGCGCCTTGGTGCCGATTTCGTCACGATCGGCCTGGCGTGAACGAGCGATCAGCCCGGCCAGTTCCGGGTCAACCAGCTCCCCACCGATGATTAACTTCGGGCCCGTTTCCCACGACTCCGGCGGGCAATCCTTGGCGGCGGGATTGAGCGGGATATGCGGGTTGATTTCCATGGGATAGATACGACACACCAGGGGGCGGCGTTCGTAGATACGGCAAAGATTGTCGGCGTCCAGGTTATGGCAGGGGCCGGCGTTATAAGCGGCGAAGGTGATCGCCACCAGGGCTTCGCTCGTGCCACTGCGCACGACGGTGGAACGGCGTTCGGCATGTTCGCGTTGAGCCACCGGCAAGCCGAGGCCATTGGGCAGGAAGGCCTCGGCCAGGACGATCACCTGGCCGCCATCATTGGCCCACATCCGCGCCTCGTCGAGGGTCAGGGGGACGTGGTGACCGGTGCAGCATTTACCACACCCTACACAGGAAAACGTTGTGTTCATTGACTGACCGAATGGGAAAGGCTGGAAGGCGTCGGAAAAACGCCGGCTGAGCCCTGCGTAGCAAATTATGCGCCAGTCACCGGGCAGGACCGGCCGGACGGATCGAGTCCCATTCGGTCACGACCGCGGTCTTGGTTTTCTTGCGGTAAAGGCACAGCTCGGTGCCGGTGGCGCCGTTCATGTGTTTCTGAGGGTACTGGCCTTGCAGCAACAGCGCGGTGTAGCCGACCCGGTCGTCGAATTGAGCGGCGGTGCCGACCGGTTCGGCGTTCTTCAATCCACTGGCCTTGACGCAGCTGGCGAGCACTTTTTTGTCGTAGGCGGCCCAGGCATCGGAGCTCGATGCATGAACCTGCGAAGACACCGCGGCCAGGGCGAAAAGAATCAGGGTAGGGGCTTTCATCAGGAAAATCCTTGTACTGGGATGCCAAAACAAGAGTATGCCTGAGGTTGCAAGAGAGGGCTGTTATCGAGGCTGATCGCGGTCTCGTTGTGCCTAAAAGCGACAACGAAACCTGCGATCGGCGCCGGTGAAATCAACGACCTTGTTCGGCAACGGCCTTGGCCGCCGTGATCAGGCATTTGGTCAGTTCGGGCGAAGAGAACTTGGTGAGTACGCCGTTGGCGCCGGCCAGCCGGGCTTTTTCGCTGTTCATCGCGCTGTCGAGCGACGTGTGCAGCAGCACGTAGATATGCGCGAAATCGGGCGTTTCGCGCAGGGTCCGAGTGAGGGCGTAGCCATCCATCTCCGACATCTCGATGTCCGAAACGATCAGGTTGATCTCCTGTGCGGTGCCTTGCAGTTCCAGCAGGCAGTCAATGGCTTCCTTGGCGCTGCGTGCGGTGTGGCATTGCAGGCCCAGGTTGCGCAGGGTATGCACCGATTGTTGCAACGCGACCTGGCTGTCGTCGACCACCAGAATTCGAGCATCGCCGAGCACTTCGGCGTCTTCCATGCTCAGCTCGGTCGGCGCTGTCTCGATTTGCGCCGGGGCGATGCCGTGGATGACTTTTTCGATATCCAACACCTGCACCAAGGTGCCATCCACCGAGGTCACGCCGGTAATGAACGCCCGTACGCCGCCAGAGCCGTAGGGCGGTGGCTTGATGTCTGTCGTCAGGCAATGGACGATCTTGCTCACCGCCTGTACGTGCAGCCCTTGTTTGGAGCGGCTGACGTCCGTCACGATCAGGCAGCCGCCGTCCGGGTCTTCGAGCGGCCGCTCGCCGATGGCACGGCTCAGGTCGATCACCGACAACGATGCCCCGCGCAGCGTGGCGATGCCTTTGACGTGCGGATGCGACTCCGGCAGCTTGGTCAGGGGCGGACAGGGAATGATTTCACTGACCTTGAGCAGGTTGATCGCCATCAGCTTGCCGCTGCGCAAGGTAAAGAGCAGAAGCGAAAGAGAATCTGCGCGGGCTTTGTTGGAGGACATAAAAACCTTCTGTTGAAAAGGTGGGGCGAGCGCGAACATCGCCAAGACAGCTTTTGATAACGGGTTATCGACGTGTTGAGGGCAGGCTTTAGGGCGAAAGCCATAGATGGCCGATTACCAGGGCGGGCGTGTCGCTACTTCAAGCCCAGCCGCTTCGCCATTCGTCCCAGATTGGCCCGGTCCAGGCCCAGCTCACGGGCCGCGCTGGCCCAGTTATGCTGATGGCGTTCCAGGCAGGCGTTGATCATCTGCCGCTGGTAGTTCTCCGTGGCCTGGCGTAAATCCCCTGTCACCGGCACCGTGCAAGTGGATGCTGGGCCGGCGGTAGGAAGGTCTTTCGGCGCGGCATGGGGCAAGTCAAGGTCATTGGCGCTCAAGCTGAGGATTTTCGGTCGTACCGGATGGTTGCCCAAAGCTTTCAACGCGCTGCGACCGATCAGGTGTTCCAGCTCGCGCACGTTGCCAGGCCAATCGTAGGCCAGGAGTGCGGCTTGGGCGTCGCTGGTCAAGCGCAGGCTGCCCAGGCCCATGCGTGAACGGTTCTGCTCGAGGAAAAAACCGGCAAGAAGCAGCACGTCGCGTCCGCGGTCGCGCAGCGCGGGCACCTGTAGCGGGTACACACTCAGTCGATGATAGAAATCGGCCCGGTAACGGCCGTTGCGCACTTCTTTGGCGAGGTCGCGATTGGTGGCCGCGATCAGACGCACGTCGACGCGGTGTTCCTTGTCCGAGCCCAGGCGTTGCAACTGCCCACTTTGCAGGACGCGCAATAATTTGGCCTGGACAGTCAAGGACAGCTCGCCCACCTCATCGAGGAACAACGTGCCGCCATCGGCCAGTTCGAACTTGCCCCGACGGTCGTTGGTGGCACCGGTGAAAGCACCGCGTACATGGCCAAACAGCTCGCTCTCCACCAGGGTATCCGGAAGGGCGGCACAATTGAGGCTGATCATCGGCTGGTCGGCACGGTTGGAGGCGGCGTGAATGGCTTGGGCGACCAATTCCTTGCCGACCCCGGTTTCGCCGGTGATCAGCACCGTCAGGTCGCTGCCACCCACGAGCTTGATTTCCTCCACCAGGCGTTTGTGGGCCTTGCTTTGGCCGACCATGTCGCGATGCTGCTGGCCGCTCGCCTGACGATAGACCTCGGCGCGGTGATGCTCGTCTTCAGCCTTCAAGGCCAGCCGCTCGATACGTTCGGCAGCGCTGACCGTGGCCGCGGCGAGGCTGGCGAAGGCTTGCAAGGCGCTCAGGTCGATAGGCTCAAAGCGTTCCGGGTCCAGCGAGTCCAGCGTCAGCAAGCCCCACGGCTGCTCATCGACGAACAGCGGGCAACCCATGCAGTCATGCACTTCCAGATGCTCGTCCAAGCCTTCGACCAGCCCATCGTAAGGGTCGGGCAGGTCGCTGTCGGTTGCAAAGCGAGTGGGTAGCGGATTGCCTAGCAATGCCTCGAAGCGGGGGTGTTCGCTGATGCGGAACCGGCGCCCCAGCGTATCGGTACTCAAGCCATCCACCGCCAGCGGCACGAGGCAATCCCCATCCAGGCGCAACAGCGCGGCGGCATCGCACGGCAGCAGGGCGCGCAGGGCGCCGAGCAAGCGGCGGTAGCGCTCGCCCTCCGGCAGCTCGCGGGAGAGGTCTGCCACCAGTGGCAGCAGTGACGTTAGCAGGGAGGTCGCGGTCATAATGACTCCATCTGGTCGTAATGACTATAAACGCTGCCGTGTCTTTATGACTATGTTGTTTTCAACTTACTGAAAAACAAGCATAAATTTTCTGGCATGGAATGTGATAAACAAGATATCAGTTATCTATGTCACGTGAGGGGTTTACCCATGCTGAGTCAAGAACAGCGCGCCATCATTCGTTCCACCGTTCCGTTGCTCGAGAGCGGCGGGGAAGCGCTCATCACTCATTTCTACCGCATGATGTTGTCCGAATATCCACAAGTGCGCCCACTGTTCAATCAGGCTCACCAAGCCAGCGGCGACCAGCCTCGGGCGCTGGCCAATGGCGTGCTGATGTACGCCCGGCATATCGATCAGCTCGACCAACTGGGCGACCTGGTGGCGAAAATCGTCAATAAGCATGTCGCCTTGCAGATTCAACCCGAGCATTACCCGATTGTCGGCGCCTGCCTGCTGCGGGCGATTGCCGAGGTGCTGGGCGAAGAAATCGCCACGCCTGAAGTGATTTCGGCATGGGGCGCCGCCTATAACCAATTGGCCGATATCCTGATCGGTTCCGAAGCTGGCCTGTATGACCAGAAGGCCGCGGCACCGGGTGGCTGGCGCGGTGAGCGGGCGTTTATCCTGGTCGACAAGGTACAGGAGAGCGCGGAAATCACTTCGTTCTACTTCGAGCCGGCAGACAAGGGGCCCATCCTGCAAGCGGAGCCAGGCCAGTACATCGGCATGAAGCTGCTCCTGGATGGCGAGGAAGTACGCCGCAACTATTCCTTGTCGGCGCTTGCTGACAATGGTCGGTACCGCATCAGCGTCAAGCGCGAGGCGGGTGGCCGGGTGTCCAACTACCTGCACGACCATTTCCCGATCGGCAGCGGCATCCAGCTGTTTCCGCCGTCCGGAGACTTCTACCTCACCGACAGCGACAAGCCTTTGGTGCTGATCAGCGGGGGCGTTGGCATCACTCCGACCCTGGCGATGTTGCAGGCGGCATTGCAAACCGAACGCCCGGTGCATTTCATCCACTGCGCGCGCAACGGCCGTGTACATGCCTTCCGCGACTGGATCGACGACCTGGCCGGGCGGCATCCGCAACTCAAGCGCTTCTATTGCTACGACGAGCATGACGGCACGAGCCCTGCGGCTGACAAGGTGGGGCTGTTGAGCCAGGATCAACTGGCGCAATGGCTGCCGGAACAGCGTGACCTGGACGTCTATTTCCTTGGACCGAAAGGTTTCATGGCGGCGATCAAGCGCCATCTCAAGGCCTTGGGCGTGCCGGCGGAGCAAAGCCGCTACGAGTTCTTCGGGCCGGCGGCGGCTTTGGAATAGCCTTTATCGCGAGCAAGCTCGCTCCCACAGGGAATTGTGGCGCGCACAAAACTGTGTCGCTGCGATGAACATTGTGGGAGCGAGCCTGCTCGCGATAGCGGTAGCTCTGCCGACGCGCCATTGGAATTAATCCGCGCTTAACCCCCTTCCTGTTTATTCCCTCGATGCTGCCGGCTGCCGCTCGTTCACTATCTGCGTGTAGACTTCGGCCATCCGACAACGCGCCGAGCACAGTCATGCGGCGCGTCGATCCATGCAGATGAAGGGAAACGCAATGAGTGAACAAATGATGCGCCTGGGCCGTGAGCGGCGCTACCTGGTGTTGCTGGGGGTGATCTGCCTCGCACTGATCGGCGGCGCGCTGTATATGCAGGTCGTGCTGGGTGAGGCGCCATGCCCACTGTGCATCCTGCAACGCTATGCGTTGTTGCTGATCGCCCTCTTTGCCTTCATCGGTGCGGCCATGCGCACCCGCCGCAGCCTGACGATTTTCGAAGGGTTGGTCGTGCTGTGTGCGTTGGCCGGCGCGGGCGTGGCGGGGCATCACGTCTACACGCAGTTCTTTCCGGCGGTCAGTTGTGGCGTCGACGTCTTGCAGCCGATTGTCGATGACCTGCCACTGGCGAAGATCTTCCCGCTGGGTTTTCAGGTTGATGGTTTCTGCTCCACGCCGTATCCCCCTGTCCTGGGATTGTCGCTGGCGCAGTGGGCGTTGGTGGCATTCGTGTTGACCGCCGTGCTGGTGCCCTTGCTGGTGTCCCGTAATCGCAAAGCCCTACGCTAGAGTCGATCTGCACAGACGCCCCGGTTTTTTCACCAAGACCCGGGGCGTTTTTCATTTCGGCGCCGTCTGGGACCCGCCTTGATCCGAAGCAAGAATGCCCTGCGACGATGTGCGACACGTTGTCACACATCGTGCCTCTGCGTTCCTTTCAAGCGGTGAATTGACGCTGCAACCTGTAACAAAAAAACGGCCTGTTATCCTCCCAGACCGCAATATTGTCATCTTCCAAGCAGGCATTTTTAACAGCGAAGCGCCGTGACGCCTAGGCCCCGTAAAACGGGCGCTGACGGGTCATGCAAGCCCGGCGAAAACGTACGCAGCTGTCTAAATCGGGCGTAGTAGCCTTACGTTTTTTGGGGTTCTTGTTGAGAATGTATTTCGATAACATGCTGGCCCGTTGCAATATCGGCGATAGATTGTTGCCGGATCGGATAAAAATTATTTCGGGTTAAGACATGGTCTCCAACGCCGCAGCTCACTACAATCGCCCGCACCGATTTTCCGACCCGGCTCAGGCTTGAGCACGAGAGTGGTCGAAGGGCGCCAGCGCCCCATGCGACCCCAGGTGTCGGTGCCTCCAACTACCCGCACCAAATGGAATTGGGCTTGAGAACTAGGCCTTTGACCAACGAATAAGAACTCACTGCTGGCCCGGGATGTGTCGAACAGCCGCTGACGTTCGACGGGCAGCCCTTATTCAATCCAAGAAAATGCCAACCCTTGGCAGGGTGAAGTGTTGGCGATCAAAACCCAACTGCATTGCGCAAGCTGCTTTAGAGGTCGTGAGATGAGTAAAAACAGGTACCCCCGATTACTAGGCTTGTTGCCGCTGCTCGGCACGTTGCTGCTGGGAGGCTGCAACATGACCCTGCTCGATCCCAAGGGCCAGGTCGGCCTGGATGAACGAAACCTGATCATCACCGCCACGCTGCTGATGTTGCTGGTCGTTGTGCCGGTTATCGTCATGACGTTCTTGTTCGCCTGGAAATACCGCGCGTCCAACACCAGTGCCACCTACACCCCGAAATGGTCCCACTCGACCAAGATCGAAGTCGCGGTGTGGACCATTCCGGTATTGATCATCATTGCCCTGGGTTACATCACCTACAAGTCGACCCACGCACTGGACCCGTACCGTCCGCTGGATTCCGACGTCAAGCCAATCACCATTGAAGTGGTCTCGATGGACTGGAAGTGGCTGTTCATCTATCCGGAACAAGGTATCGCCACGGTCAACAAGATCGTGTTCCCGGCCCACACGCCGATCAACTTCAAGGTCACCTCCGACACCGTGATGAACTCGTTCTTCATCCCGGGCCTGGGCGGCCAGATCTACGCGATGGCCGGCATGCAGACCAAGCTGCACCTGATCGCCAACCAGAACACCGAACTTGAAGGTATCTCCGCCAACTACAGCGGCGCGGGTTTCACCGGCATGAAGTTCAAGGCGACCGCCACCACCCAGGAAGAATTCGACGCCTGGGTAAACGAAGTGAAGAAGGCACCTAAACAGCTTGAAAAAGCTGAATACGAAGCCCTTTCCAAGCCGAGCCAGAACAACCCAGTCGAACTCTACTCGTCGGTCACGCCGAACCTGTTCCAGACCATCATCGATAAGTATGAAGGGATGAATCCGGGCAAGCCGATGCATCACGAGAAGAAAGAGAAGGAAGTGGCCCACAACATGGAAGGGATGGACATGAGCTCGCATTCAGCTGCCGGGGCAGAGGAGTAAACGATGTTTGGTAAATTAAGTTGGGAAGCGATCCCGTTCCACGAGCCGATTGTCATGGTGACCCTCGCCATCATCGGGCTCGGTGGCCTGGCGCTGTTTGCGGGTATCACTTATTTCAAGAAGTGGACGTACCTGTGGACTGAATGGTTGACCTCGGTCGACCACAAGAAGATCGGCGTGATGTACATCATCGTCGCCATGGTCATGTTGCTGCGCGGTTTTGCCGACGCGATCATGATGCGTACCCAGTTGGCCATGGCCACCGAGGGCTCGCCCGGCTACCTGCCGCCTGAACACTATGACCAGATCTTCACCGCCCACGGTGTGATCATGATCATTTTCATGGCGATGCCATTCTTCACCGGCCTGATGAACCTCGCAGTGCCGCTGCAGATCGGCGCCCGTGACGTTGCCTATCCGTTCCTGAACTCCTTGAGCTTCTGGCTGCTGGTTTCCGGCGTCGTGCTGATCAACGTTTCCCTGGGTGTCGGCGAATTCGCCAAGACCGGTTGGGTTGCCTATCCGCCGTTGTCGGGGCTGCAATACAGTCCGGGCGTGGGGGTGGACTACTACATCTGGGCGCTACAGCTATCCGGGTTGGGAACAACGCTGACAGGGGTCAACTTCCTGGCCACCGTGCTGAAGATGCGTACCCCTGGCATGAAGCTGATGGACATGCCGATCTTCACCTGGACCTGCACCTGGGCCAACGTGCTGATCGTCGCTTCGTTCCCGATCCTCACCGCTACACTGGCTCTGCTGACGCTTGACCGCTACATGGATTTCCACATTTTCACCAATGAACTAGGTGGAAATCCGATGATGTACGTCAACCTGTTCTGGGCTTGGGGTCACCCTGAGGTGTACATCCTGATCCTGCCGGCGTTCGGTATCTTCTCCGAAGTCATTTCGACCTTCTCCGGCAAGAAACTGTTTGGCCACCACTCGATGATCTACGCTTCGGGCGCGATCTCGGTACTGGGCTTCATGGTCTGGCTGCACCACTTCTTCACCATGGGTTCGGGTGCAAGCGTCAACGCCTTCTTCGGCCTGGCGACCATGCTGATCTCGATCCCGACGGGTGTGAAGCTGTTCAACTGGCTGTTCACCATCTACCAGGGCCGCCTGCGTTTCACCAGCCATGTGCTGTGGACTCTGGGCTTCATGGTGACCTTCGCCATCGGCGGTATGACCGGCGTACTGCTGGCCATTCCGGGTGCTGACTTTGTGCTGCACAACAGCCTGTTCGTGATCGCGCACTTCCATAACGTGATCATCGGCGGCGCCGTGTTCGGCTACATCGCGGGCTTTGCGTTCTATTTCCCGAAAGCGTTCGGCTTCAAGCTGCACGAAGGCTGGGGCAAGGCAGCGTTCTGGTTCTGGATCTCGGGCTTCTTCGTCGCGTTCATGCCGCTCTATGCACTGGGCTTCATGGGCATGACCCGTCGCCTGAACGCCACCACCAACCCTGAGTGGGTGCCGTACCTGTACGTCGCCATGTTCGGCGCGGTGATGATTGCCGTGGGTATCGCCTGCCAGCTGATCCAGTTGTACGTCAGCGTGCGTGACCGCAAGAAGCCGGAAAACATGTGCGAACACGGTGACCCGTGGAATGCCCATACCCTGGAATGGTCGACTTCTTCGCCACCACCGTTCTACAACTTTGCCGTGCTGCCGAAAGCGGACGTCATCGACCCGTTCACCGAAGCCAAGGAAAACGGCACCGCGTACCAGGCTCCGGCCAAGTACTCGCCGATCCACATGCCCAACAACACCGCCACCGGTGTGGTCATGGGCGGGCTGTTGACCGTGTTCGGTTTCGCGATGATCTGGCACATCTGGTGGCTGGCCATCGCCAGCCTGGTCGGCACCGTGGTGTATTTCGCCATCCATGCCGCCCGTGACGATCAGGGCTACATGGTGCCGGTGGATGTCATCGAACGCATCGAAGCCGAGCAGCACAAGCGTCTGGTCGCGGCCGGGAAAGTCCCTGCCACCGCCACCCGTGTTGAAACCTCGTTGGAACAGGCTTAAACCATGTCGAACTTAGTGACCAATGTTGGACACGCCCATGGTCATGACCATGGGCACGATGACCATCACCACGACTCGGGCGAGATGACCGTATTCGGTTTCTGGCTCTACCTGATGACCGACTGCATTCTGTTTGCGTCGATCTTCGCGGTGTACGCGGTGCTGGTTAACAACGTCGCCGGTGGCCCGTCGGGCCACGACATCTTCGAACTGCCTTATGTACTGGGCGAAACCGCGCTGCTGCTGTTCAGTTCGATCACCTACGGCTTCGCCATGCTGGCGTTGTACAAGGGCAAGAAGACCCAGGTCCTGGGCTGGTTGGCGATGACCTTCCTGCTGGGCGCCGGCTTTATCGCCATGGAGATCAATGAGTTCCATATCCTGATCGCCGAAGGCTACGGCCCGAGCCGCAGCGGTTTCCTGTCCGGGTTCTTCACCCTGGTCGGCACCCACGGTCTGCACGTGACCAGCGGTCTGATCTGGATGGCGATCATGATGTACCAAGTCCAGAAAAACGGCCTGACCGCCACCAACAAGACGCGCCTGAGCTGCCTGAGCCTGTTCTGGCACTTCCTGGACGTGGTGTGGATCTGCGTATTCACCGTTGTTTATCTGATGGGGACCCTGTAAATGGCTAACGCTCATTCCCATGATGGCCACGACGCCGGCCACGGCAGCGTCAAGTCCTACGCCATCGGTTTCATCCTGTCGGTGATCCTGACCGTCATTCCGTTCGGCCTGGTGATGTACCCATCGCTGCCCAAGAGCCTGACGCTTTGGATCATTCTGATCTTCGCCGTGGTCCAAGTATTGGTCCACCTGGTGTACTTCCTGCACCTGGACCGTTCGGCCGCCCAGCGTAACAACGTGATTGCGTTTGTCTTCGCTGCGCTGGTGATCGTACTGCTGGTCGGCTTGTCGCTGTGGATCATGTTCAGCATCCACACCAACATGATGGCGCACTGAGGAAAGTCCGGATGTCACTGAAGCACTTTATCCAAATCACCAAGCCGGGGATCATTTTCGGTAACGTGCTTTCTGTGGCGGGCGGGTTTTTCCTGGCCTCGAAGGGGCATGTCGATCTGGCCATCTTCCTGGCGGCGATGATCGGCACTTCCCTGGTGGTGGCGTCCGGTTGCGTGTTCAACAACTGCATCGACCGTGATATCGACATCAAGATGGAACGCACCAAGAACCGGGCGCTGGTCCAAGGCCTGATTCCGGTGCAACTGGCCCTGGCGTTTGCCACGGTGCTGGGTGTGGCCGGCGTGGCGCTGCTGTACTGGGTCGCCAACCCGCTGGCGGCGTTGTTCGCGGTGATCGGCTTTGTCATCTACGTCGGCCTCTACAGCCTGTACCTCAAGCGCAAGTCGGTTCACGGCACGCTGGTGGGCAGTCTGTCGGGGGCGATGCCGCCGGTGATCGGTTATGTCGCGGTCAGCAACAGCTTCGACATGGCGGCGGTGACGCTGCTGGTGATGTTCAGCCTGTGGCAGATGCCGCATTCCTATGCCATCGCGATCTTCCGCTTCAATGATTACCTGGCGGCCTCGATTCCGGTATTGCCCGTCAAGCGCGGTATCCAGGTGGCCAAGAAACACATCCTGCTCTACATCCTGGCCTTCCTCGTGGCGACCTTGATGCTGACCTTCAGCGGCTACGCCGGCATGAGCTACCTCGCCGTCGCCGCTGCCATGGGCATGTACTGGCTGTACATGGCCTGGACCGGCTACAAGGCGGTGGATGACACGGTCTGGGCACGCAAGCTGTTCGTGTTCTCGATCTTCACCATCACTGCCCTGAGCGTGATGATGTCCCTGGATTTCAAGGTGTCGAGTGAGTTGTTGCTGACTTACGCGCCTTAAGCGACAGAGGCAGTAAAAAAAGCCCCGCCTTCGAGAGAAGTGCGGGGCTTTTTCTTGGGTGTTACTTGGGACTTCTGTGGGAGCGAGCCTGCTCGCGAATGCGCCCGTTCAGCCAACATCACCTCAAATGATCCACCGCATTCGCGAGCAGGCTCGCTCCCACAAGGGACTCGACTCGACGCGGGCTTATTTTATTGCTGGGCGATGCTGTAGCCGTCGAACGCTTTCTGCTGTTGCAGGGCAGTGACGATGCTTTTACGGGTAACTGGTTGTTCGGTGCCGTCATTGTCCAGGAAGGTCTCGCTTTCCAGTTCGGCTTCGTCGCCTTCACCAACAAAGTTGAAACCCAGGAACTCGAAGGCCTCGCGGTCGACGTTCGGCTTGGAGCGCGGGGTGCGCAGGGGCAGGGTGACGCTGATGCCGTCCTTGCTGATGACGAACACCTCGGCTTCCTTTTTGGGCCGCGAGGCCTTGCCTTTGCTACCGCTTGGGTTGCTGATCGCCTGGTGGGTCTGGTTCAGCACTTTCAAGGCCAGGCCGTAGACCAGTTCCTGGAAATCCGCATCATCCTTGTAGCTGGAGAGAATGCGGCTGATGGGGAAGCGGCTGCTCAGGTCTTCCAAAGCAGCAAAATCCGCAGCTTCGGCGTCCTTGAGTTGCTTGAGCTGGCCCATCAGTTCGTAGGCCTTGTCGTCATCGAACGCGTCGTGAGCCTGGCGGATGGCGGTGCGCAGTTCGCGGATCTGGTCGCTTTCGCGGTTCGACTGGAACGCATCCAGGACCATCTCGCTGATGGTCTTGGCCTGGGGCAGATGCTGTGAAAGATTGATGGAGTTTTCGTATTCCGCTTTGGACGACAGGGTGATTACGGATTCAGCGGTATTGGAATCGGACATTGAAATTTCACTACTTCTGTTAGCGGGATATGGCGAGAAAGGGGTTGAGCTTTTTTCCGGCCGCCTAATCTATTGGACGCGGGCGGCGTTGTCACGGTCGGACCGGTCGCCGGTACGCATTTCATCCGCGCAACAGCGCCATCAACCGCAACGCGTCCGGGGTCGCTGCGCCGCTGGCCGTGTTATCGAATATGCACCAGGTCGGTGTGTCCGGGGCGGCTTTCAAGGCTTGGGCGATTTGCTTGAGCCGGACATCATCGTAAGGGGTGTAATAAATCTTCGGCGAGCCGTGCATACGGTAATAACGAATGCCGGGCCACCCCGCCGGTTGGTCGCCCCCCGGCAGCGGCGAGGGATCGGCGGCCACGCGACCGATTCGCTGGGTCTGCAGCATCGCCATGGCGGGTGGTGCGAGCCAGCTCGGGTGTCGAGGTTCAAGCACCGCATCGCCTTGGTAACGATCACGCAAAACCTTGAAGAAGGTCTCGGCCTGGGCGTCGTCAAAGGCCAGCGATGGTGGCAGTTGAATCAGCAGGCAACCGAGTTTTTCCCCCAGTTGCGAGCACTGCCCGAGGAATTCTTCCACAAGCCCCTCGCAATCGACCAAGCGTCGTTCGTGAGTGATCTGCTTTGGCATTTTCACCGAGAAGCGAAATTCTGCGGCCACGCTGTCCGCCCATTTTGCATACGTGGCGGGGCGGTGCGGGCGATAGAACGAACTGTTGATCTCCACGGCTGGAAAGCGTGCGCTGTAGCGCTGCAGATGGGTGCCTTCATCGGGAAAGGACGGCCATTGCGCCTTGGGCAATGACCAGCCCGCGCAGCCCAGGAAATGGATTGAAGAGCGTGAGAGTCGAGTTGCCAATGTGGGAGGCCTGATTGCGGGGACAAAGCTATGACCGCAACAAACGCCTCATGGATTCATTCTTCGCAAGCAGAGGTCAGTCGCATATCACGTTCTTGCCGGCCATCTTCGAGCGATACAGCGCCTGGTCCGCCCGATCCATCAATACCTCTTGGGTTTCGTCTTCGATCCGCTGCACCACACCAAAACTCATGGTGATCTGGAAATCCCCTACCGGGAGCAGGTCGGACAGGCCGCGGCGTATGGTTTCGGCCATCAAGACCGCATCGGCCAAGGATGTATTTGGCAAAATCATGATGAATTCATCGCCCCCCCAACGCACCAACAGGTCGCTGTCGCGCTCACAACGCTTGACCGCCTGCACCACTTGCACCAGCGCCGCATCACCGAATGCATGGCCGTATCGATCGTTGATGTCCTTGAAATCGTCGATGTCCATGGCGATCAGCGACAACGGTTCGCGAAAGCGCTGGGCGCGTTCGCAAGCCTGAGGCAGCGTCTGCTCCAGGCGATACCGATTAGCGACCAGGGTCAATGCGTCGGTTTCGGCGAGCCTGCGGTTTTCGTCGAGTTGGATCTGCAATTGATGGTTGACCCGCGACAACTCACGGGTGCGCTCTTCGATGACCGCTTCCAGGGATTTGTTGCGCCGTTCAAGTTGCTCGAACAGACGCTTCTTGTCGTCGATGCTGCGATGGGCGCCGATCATTCGGGCCACGCTGCCGTCGGGGTTGCGAGCGATGACGTAGCCGCGGTCTTCGATCCAGATATACGAGCCGTCATGCGTGCGACAGCGGTATTCGGCTTGGTATTTTGCCGAGCGTTGTTGAAGGTAGTCATCGAACAGTGACATCACCTGGGGGTAATCCTGCGGATGGATCACGCTCTCCCAAGTCAACACGGTGTTGCTCAGCGAATGAGGCGAGTAGCCGAGCATGGTGTACCAACCGGGGTTGCGATAAACGAACCCGGTATTGGCGTTCCAGTCCCAGATGCCATCGCTGACCAGTTCCATGATGGTGTGCAGCACGCTTTCGTCCAGATCGGACAAATCGAACCGCAGCAAATCGATCTTCGAGGCGTCGTCCATCATTGTTCCCTCAATCAGCCCTGATATCAAAATGCTCTCCGAGGGTGAAGAGTAGCCGATGGGCTTAGGGGTCACTAGGGGTGACATGGTGCATCTGAAGTAGCGCCTTAAGGCTACAAATCAAGAAGTAGCCTTTTCAGGCTACTGGTCGGCGATCAACTTTAATGCATTCATGACGAGCAGCCCTGTTCCTATGCTCAAGGTAAAGCTGAGTAGGGTGCCTAATAATACGTATTCGCTGATGGACCGTACTTTGGCATTCTGGATTTCATTGAAGCGAAGGATGCTTTTTGCGGTGAGAAGAAAACCGACGGCCTCCCATTGCTCCAGCAAGACAAATGTCAATATGAGTAATCGCTCCAGATAGCCGATCAATGTCCCTGCGTTGGTCAAGGAGCCTACAGTGTCGATTTCTTTAATCCATGGACTGAGTACTGTGCCAATCAATGCTGAAGCGGGTCGTAGCATCGCGAGATAGGCGAGGCCAACCGTAAGATTTGTCGTGGTCATTAGTTTTGCCAGAGCGCCTTGAACACTCGCAGCACTGCTGTCAGAGAGCAGGCAGATCGTGGCCAGGCTGGCAACTAGAACAGTTTGTCGGGCAAGCAGAGCCCATAGCGGTGATTTGGTAGGGTCATGAATAAAGATGAGGGTAATCAGTTTGGCGGTTGCCATCAACAATCCGGCTTTAGTGGCTAAAGCACCGGTTTGCCCCGCCAGTATCAGCAGCAGGGAAAAAACTGCGAAATAGATACCTAGCATGATCAGGTTGCAGGCGATTTGTCGGGTACGGCTGGCGGAGGTTTTTGATGTGAAATAACCGGATATTCAGAAGTCCAGAAGCACATGCGCGAATAACAGGATTACGAGCAATCTTGACGATTCAATCACTGCCCAGCTCCTTGATCCACCGGCTGGTGCTTGCCAGGTATTTGTCCAGTAAACGCGCTTGGGCGCGCTGCAGAGCTTTGTTGATGGTGACCCGGGACTTGCCTAGGCTGTGGGCGATGGTTTGTTGGTTGGTTTCCTCTATCAGGTGCAGCGCATAGGTCTGGGCTTCGACCACTGTCCATTCCTCCAGTACGGCTGCAACGAACTCTGTTACCAATCCTGCGCGCTCTTGGAATTCCTGGTGATTGCAGAACACGGCCAGCGTATTTTTTTTCATGCTATCGAGCCCTTGGCCGGAAAGGACGAAAGCTTCACCATAGGTTTGCGATTTGCGTGCCGAGCCAATGCCCACGGCGATGCGCGCATCCCAACGCTCGCCTTCGGGGCTGGCCTCGATCAAGGCGGCTCGCAAGGCGATGGCACAGTGGAAAGCTTGTTCGGGCTGGCTCATCAAAAGTTGAAAACCGTCACCTCTAAAAATGTCCGCTTTCGCTTGGTAGCGTTTTTCCTGCTGTCCCAACACCTTTTCCAGGCGTGCGATGTACGCAAGGGTATTCCCTGCGCTCTGCGAGTGAATCAGGTCACCGGTCAATACCGCTTCTGGCTTCATTGATTGAATGTGCTCAGTCGTTAGAATCTAAAAAGTAGCCTTTAAAAGCTACTTCTACAATAGTAGCCTTAAAAGGCAAATTTCTCTATCCGACGGGCCTCGCCCAGTACTCCAGGGCAAACTCGACAAAACTGCGCAGCTTCGGCAAACGGTAGCGATCCTGGGCGTACATCAGGCTCATCGGGCGATGAGGCAGTTGATAGTCCTGGAGCAGCGCCACCAGATGCCCTTCCTGCAGATCCTTTGCCACCAGCGCGTCGGGCAGCATTACCACGCCCATGCCGGCCAGCGCGGCACGGTGCAAACCCGAAGAGCTATTGATCAGCATCGGGCCGGTCACCGGGATTTTGACTTCGCCTTCCGGGCCGTTGATTGGCCAGTGCTCCTGGGCGAAGCGCCATTCATCGCCGGCGGAATAGGCAAACGACAGGCAATCATGGAGTCGCAAATCGTCGGGCTTGCACGGTGTGCCTCGCCGAGCGAGGTAAACGGGAGACGCGCAGATGGTCAGGGTGTAGTCCACCAAGGGGCGGGCGATCAGCTTCGGATCGGGGAGCCCCAGTCGGATGGCGACATCGAAGCCATGGTCGAGCAGGTCGAGGCGCTGGTTGGTCAGTACCACATCGAGCTTGACCTGTGGGTAGCGCTGGCTGAACTCGGCCAGTGCTGGCGCCAGGCGCTCCGTGCCGAAGGTCAGCGGCGCGGTGATGCGCAAGGTGCCGGTGGGGTCGCCTTGGGTCTGTTCCGCCAGGCGCTCTGAGTCGGCGACCAGCCCGAGCACCTCCAGGCAACGTTGGTAATAGGCTGAGCCGAATTCCGTCAAGCGTTGACGACGAGTCGTACGATTGATCAGGCGCACGCCGAGGCGTTGTTCCAGCGCACGAAGATGATTGCCTACCATGGTGGTCGACAATTCGCACGCCAGGGCTGCCGCTGTCAGGCTGCCCGTCTCCACGACTTTTACGTAAACAGTCATTGCCTGGAACAAGTCCATTATCAAGCTCGGCTTATAAATGATTGAAGTGAAGCAGCGTTTATCCATCGAGGGTGGCTAACCATACTGGAAAAAACCACCCGATGGAGCTAGATGTCATGACCGCCGCTTGCCTGATGAGCACTTACCAACCTCTGGCACTGAGTTTCACCCATGGCCTGGGGACTCGCCTGTGGGACCAGGACGGCCGCGAGTACCTCGATGCGGTGGCGGGTGTGGCGGTGACCAACGTCGGGCACTCCCATCCCCGGCTGGTGGCGGCCATCAGTGAGCAGGCCGGCCTGTTGCTGCACACCTCCAACCTGTACAGCATCGACTGGCAACAACGGTTGGCCGGCAAACTCACGCAGTTGTCGGGAATGGACCGGGCATTTTTCAACAACTCCGGAGCCGAGGCTAACGAAACCGCACTGAAACTGGCGCGTCTGCACGGCTGGCACAAAGGCGTCGAGCAGCCGCTGGTGGTGGTCATGGACAACGCCTTCCATGGGCGCACGCTGGGCACGATGTCCGCCAGCGACGGCCCATCGGTGCGGCTGGGATTCAATCGGTTGCCGGGGGATTTCATCAAGGTGCCGTTTGGCGATCTCGCGGCGTTGGAAAAAATCCAGCAAACCCATGGCGAGCGTATCGTCGCGATTCTGGTGGAGCCGATCCAAGGGGAAAGTGGCGTGCAAGTCGCGCCGCCGGGTTACCTGCGGGCGCTGCGGGACCTGTGCAGCCGGCGCGCCTGGTTGCTGATGCTCGACGAGATCCAGACCGGCATCGGCCGCACCGGCCAATGGTTTGCGTTCCAGCACGAAGGCATCGTGCCGGACGTCATGACTCTTGCCAAAGGCTTGGGCAATGGCGTCCCCATCGGTGCCTGCCTGGCCCGGGGCAAAGCCGCCGAGCTGTTCACGCCCGGCAGTCATGGGAGTACGTTTGGCGGCAATCCCCTGGCCTGCCGTGTGGGTTGCACGGTGCTGGACATCATTGAGGAGCAAGGCCTGGTGGCGAACGCCGGGCGTCAGGGCGCACAGTTGCTCAGCCGGCTGCGGGCTGAGTTGGCGGATAACCCGAACGTGTTGGAGGTCCGAGGCCAAGGGTTGATGATTGGCATCGAACTCAAGCAACCGGTCCGTGACCTGACCCTTCGTGCTGCCCGGGACCATGGCCTGCTGATCAACGTCACCCGGGGCAAGACCATCCGCCTGTTGCCGCCGCTGACGATTGACGGGCGGGAAGTGGAGATGATCGCCAGGGGCGTGAGCCGCAGCCTTGCGCAGGTGTGAATGCTCAAGGTCGGGCGATGGCGGGTGTTGTTCAGTCAGGGCGAAACGCAGCGCAACGGGACGGAATTTTTAACGATTGCCGCGTTCCAACGCCCGCCAGAGTCGATTGCCTACACTTTGGCAACCAGACTGAAAATCCCAGGAGCATCTTCATGTTCACCTCGCGTCGCTTGATCGTTGTCGCTACCGCCGTGGCCCTGTTGTCCGGCTGTGCGTCGCCCAACCCCTATGACAATCAGGGCCAGGCCTCTACCGACTCGTCGGGCATGAGCAAAACCGCCAAGTACGGTGGCCTCGGTGCGCTGGCCGGGGCACTGGCCGGTGCGGCCATCGGTCACGATAACCGGGGCAAGGGTGCGTTGATCGGCGCTGCGGTGGTTGGCGCCTCGGCGGCCGGCTACGGCTACTACGCCGACCAGCAGGAAAAGAAGCTGCGTGCGAGCATGGCCAATACCGGCGTTGAGGTGCAGCGCCAGGGCGACCAGATCAAGCTGATCATGCCGGGCAACATCACCTTCGCCACCGACTCGGCGAACATCGCCTCCAGTTTCTACCAGCCGCTGAACAACCTGGCCAACTCCCTCAAGGAATTCAACCAGAACCAGATCGAAATCGTCGGCTACACCGACAGTACTGGCAGCCGTCAGCACAACATGGACCTGTCCCAGCGCCGTGCCCAGAGCGTGGCGACCTACCTGACGTCCCAGGGCGTGAGCGGTGCCAACCTCTCGGCCCGTGGCGCCGGCCCGGACAACCCGGTGGCGAGCAACAGCGACGTCAACGGCCGTGCGCAGAACCGTCGCGTCGAGGTCAACCTCAAGGCTATTCCGGGGCAGCAGTACCAGGCGCCGGAGCAGCAGGGGCAGACTTACCAGCAGTATCCTTGATCGCTGGGCTGTAAACGAAAGGGGGCCCCCGAAAATGGGGTCCCTCTTTTTTTGCGACTGGCGTTTGGGCTTTTGTGGCGAGGGAGCTTGCTCCCGCTGGGCTGCGAAGCAGTCCTGAGATCATTCGCCTTGATTCTCCTGACACACCGTGTTCGCTGATTTGGGCCTGCTGCGCAGTCCAGCGGGAGCAAGCTCCCTCGCCACGGAGGTGTTCACTTGAGTAATTAGGGGTCAATTCGCCTCTTTCACCGCACTCAAGAACGCACACGTACGCTCCTGCTGCGGGTTTTCGAAAATCTGCGCCGGGGTGCCCTGTTCGTGAATCTGGCCCTTGTAGAAAAAGCACACCCGGTCTGCGAACTCCCGGGCAAAGCCCATCTGGTGAGTCACCATCAGCATCGTCAGGTTGTATTCGGCGCCGAGTTTGCGGATAACGTTCAAGACTTCGCCGCACAGCTCCGGATCCAGCGCAGAGGTCACTTCGTCAAACAGCATCACCTTGGGCCGCATCGCCAGCGCCCGGGCAATCGCTACCCGCTGTTGCTGGCCGCCAGACAGCTGCGACGGGTAATGGTCTAGCTTGTTGCCCAGGCCCACCAGCTCCAGCAGGTCGGCGGCACGCTCGCGGGCTTCTTTCGGGTTCATGCCCAGCACTTGCACGGGCGCCTCGATGACGTTCTGCAGCGCGGTCATGTGGGGAAACAGGTTGAAGCTCTGGAATACCATGCCGATCTTGCCGCGCACCCGGCGGATGTGTCGGTCGTTCGCGGGCACCAGCACGCCGTTGCGGTTGGGCATGTGGGTCAGCGAATCATCCTCGATGCGGATCTGGCCCTGGTCGATACCCTCCAGGGTCATCAACACCCGCAACAGCGTCGATTTGCCGGAACCACTGGGGCCGATGATCGCGACTTTTTCACCGGGCGCGACATCCAGGTTCAAATGGTCGAGCACTGTGAAGCTGCCGTAGCTTTTGGTCACGTCCTGGAAACTCACAATTGGCCGGGACGGTGTCGGGACGTTCATGGCCGGGGCCTCCTGCTGCGATGCCAGCGTGCTGCGCCGGGACAGATCGGTGGGCGTGGACAGAGGTAAAGTCATTAGCGTAGCTCCATGCGCGTTTCAAGGCGCCGTACCAGATAAGCCAAGGCGAGGCTCAGGGCGAGGAAGAACAGGCCGACCAGGGTGATCGGTTCCAGGTAGCGGAAGTGCTCGGAGCCGATATTCTTGGCCTGCTGCATGATTTCCACCACGGTGATCGCCGACAGCACCGGCGTGTCCTTGAGCATTGCCACCAGGTAGTTGCCCAGCGGCGGCACGATGGGGCGCAATGCCTGGGGCAGGATGATGTTGCGGTACGCGTCGTATGGCGCGATGTTCAATGCTGTCACCGCTTCCCACTGCGCCCGAGGCACCGCGTCGAGGCCGCTGCGATAGACCTCGGCAATGTAGCAGGCGTAGTGCAGGCCGATGCCCACGATGCCAACCTGCATGGCCGTCAGGCTCAGGCCGTAGTTGGGCAGCACGTAGTAGAGGAAGTACACCTGGATCAGCAACGGCGTGCTGCGGATGAATTCGATCACCGCCGTGGCCGGCCACGACAGCCAGAATCGGCGGCTGCGCAGGCCAATCGCAAGGAACAGCCCCAGCACGATTGCAATCACAAAGCCGATCAAGGTGATGCCCACGGTGTTGAGGGAGGCGCGCAGCAGGTCCGGGAGAATTTGCGCGGCGTAAGACCAGTCGAACAGTGTCATGACAGACCTCCACGCATCCGGCCCCGGCTCAGCCGCCGCTCGATGTTGCGCATGCCGAAGTTGATGGCCTGGGCGAGGATGAAATACATCACCAGCGCCAGGCTGAAGATCTCCAGGGTCTGGAACGTTGCCTGATCCAACTGGCGCGCCCGGAAACTCAGGTCCGACAAGGTGATCAGCGATACCAGCGACGTGTTCTTCAGCAACTCGATCAACAAATTGGTGCCGGGTGGAATGGCCGCCAGCAACGCCTGGGGCAGGATGATTCGCTTGAAGCGCGTGAAACCGCTGAAGTTCAGCGCCGTGCAGGCCTCGTATTGGCCCTTGGCGACTGAGCTGATGGCGCCGCGCATCACCTCGGCCCCGTACGCGCCAATGTGCAGGCCCAGGCCGACAATCGCCACGGCGTAGGGGCTCAGCTCGATGTTGAACGGCGGCAGCGGCAGCACGAAGAACAGCCAGAACAATTGCACCAGCAGCGACGTGCCTCGGAACACTTCGATGTAGGTGATGGAAAACCAGCGCAACGCGCGCCACGGCGACAGCCGTCCGAGGGCTGCGAGTACCGCCGCGACAATCGCCAGCAGCGAGCCGAAGAAAGTCACCTGGAGTGTGACCCAGGCCCCTTGAATCAATAACGGAAGTAATTCGCCCATGGTTCAACCCGATGTCCGATGAAGCAGGGAACGGGCATCACGCACCGCGCGTCATGCCCGTTTCGGCGTGCCATTAGGGCTGAGCGCAGAGCTCGGCCGCGGTCTTGCTGGTGACGTTGGATTTGTCGAAACCGAACGGCGCGACGGCCTTGAGGTGTTCTTCCGACCCGAGCCATTTTTTCAGCTCGGCGTTGACCGCGTCGCGCAGGTCCTTGTCTTCGGGACGGAAGGCCAGGGCGCCATAGCCGATGTGGGACGGGTCGTCCTTGAATTCAGTCATCGCCTCGACCTTGTCACCGCCCTTGGCGGCCAGGCCTTTCATGGTCAGTTGGGTGCCGACAGCGGCGTCGGCGCGACCGGCGCGTACGGCTTGCAATTGCGCGGTGGTGTCGGGCACCTGGAGAATCTGTTCATCCTTGACCCCGGAATCACGAGCGTACGCCAGGTTCACCGTGCCGGCCATGATTGCCAGCTTCACATCCGGTTGCTTGGCGATGTCTTCATAACTGTGAAGTTTTTTCGGGTTGCCCTTGGCCACCAGCAAGGCATCGGGCAGCTGGTATTGCGGATCGGTGAACAACACTTGCTTGCAGCGTGCCGGGGTGATGTACATGCCGGCGGCAATCACATCGAAGCGACCCGCGCGCAGCCCAGGGATCAGCGAGCCCCATTCGGTGAGCACGCCGTTGACCTGTTTGATGCCCATTTTGGCGAAGATGATCTTGGCAATCTCCGGCGATTCACCCGTGACGGTGCCGTCGGTTTCGGTGAAGGCAAACGGGGTTTCGTTGGCGTAGCCGATGCGGATGCTGCTGTCGCTTTTGATGGTGTCCAGCGTGGCGGCCTGGACGCTGCCGGCCAGGCCCAGTGCGGCACAGGTCAACAAGATCCGACGCAAGGGTGCGCAGGTGCCGGGAAGAAAATTGCTCATCGATAAAATCTCCTGTTTCTTGTGGATCCGTCAGCGGACGGTTCTGTGTTAGGAGGCAGTGTGACAAGAGCAAAGCGTACGGCGGCGGATCCGGGCGAGGCCTGGAATCGGTAGCGGCGCCGGTACAGGTCGATCCGGCTTTTTGTCGGGGTAATGAACCCGCCTGGACGATGACCTTGGACCGAGCATACAAAAGCCCCGGCGCGGATTGTATTGCACTAGGACAATTGCTTTGGCGCGATGGCCGCGCAATGCTGTGCGCACCCGTTCTCACGCTGGTTGCAGCCGTTATGGATAAATGGAAGTCAGCCCTGGACCTCGCCCGCAGTGGTGAATCCAAATACAAGATCCTGGTGCAGGCGATCGCCGATGACATCGAACAGGGCGCCTTGGCCAACGACCAGCGCCTGCCGCCGCAACGGCAGGTAGCCGACGCCATGGGCATCAGCGTGCAGACCGTCACCAATGCCTACAAAGAATTGGAGCGCCAAGGGCTGGTACGTTGCGAAGTAGGGCGCGGCAGTTTCGTCTCGCGGCGCATGAGCGACCGGGTCGCCACTTACATACTCGACAGCCCCGAGCGGGCGCTGGTGGATTTTTCCATCACGCGCATTCTCCACACCCGCGAGCACGACCAGTTCTGGCGCGACACCTGCGCCGAGCTGAGCACCGAAGAAGACCAGCCCTGGATCCATGCGTTTCGTCCGATAGCCGGTTTTGAATCCCATCGCGAAGCGGCGGTGCAATGGATCGGGCGCCAAGGCCTGAAGGTCGATCGCAACGATGTGCTGATCACCAATGGCGCCGCCCATGGCATTTTTCTCGCCCTGGCATCCCTCGCCGGGCCCGACGATGTGGTGCTCTGCGAAGGGCTGACCGACCACGGCGTGATCGGCAACTCCCAGGTGCTGGGCTTTACCCTCAAGGGTCTGGACACTGACCGCCATGGCATCGATCCCGAACACTTCGAGGACATGTGCAGCAACGAGCGCATCACCGCCCTGGTGTGCACGCCAAACTTGAACAACCCCACCACCAGCCTGATGCCCGACGCCCGTCGCCGGGAAATCGCCGAGATCGCCCGACGGTTTGGCGTGCATATCATCGAAGACGATGTGTACGGTCCGCTGCTGGACGAACGCCGCGCGCCGCCCATCAGCCACTACCTGCCGGAGCTGTCGTTCTATTGCACGAGCATGACCAAGTCCGTGCTCACGGGGTTGCGGATCGGTTATCTGGTGGTGCCCAAGCGCCTGGCGCTGCGCACCGAAAGCATTCTGCGCGTCAACAGTTGGATGGCCACGCCGATGGTCTCGGAAATCGCCGCCCGCTGGATCCGCGACGGCCGCGCCGATTCGCTGCTGCATCTTCAACGGCGCCTGTTGGCCGGACGCCAGGCGATGGTCACCGAATACATGGGTGAGCATGTATTGGCCCAGCATCCTCATGCCTTGAATGCCTGGATCGGCATCCCGCCGCACTGGGAAGTGGACAGCCTGGTGCGGGCGTTGCGCCACAAGCATATCGCCGTCACGTCCCCCGATCCGTTCACTGTACGCGGCACCCCCAGGCCGCGCGCGGTGCGGGTGTGCGTCGGCGCCGAATGCAGCGATGAAGAAATGCGCCATGCGTTGATCGGCATGCGGGAGATCTTCAATCAATATCCGCAGATTCATGATTTTTGATGGGTAAGCGGTGGGCTTACTCCAAAGTTGCAGGTGCTTTTGTGGCGAGGGAGCTTGCTCCCGCTCGGCTGCGAAGCAGTCGTAGAAACAGTTAAACGTCTGCAGGTGCGTCTGGTTGAAAGGAGTTGGGTCTGCTGCGCAGACCAGCGGGAGCAAGCTCCCTCGCCACAGGGAGCGAGGTGTTCTTTGAGGATTGTGGTCATCTCTTTTGGTCGATAGTGAATGCAAACTAAATTGCCCTAGTACATTCATCACCACAATCCGGCCCTCTTAGACTGCGCCCAACACATCTGCTCGGGACGCGGTCATGACAGGGTTGCAGCTTCAGGACATCTACCTCGCTCGCCAGCGCATCGAGTCGCAGGTCAGGCGCACGCCCATGGAGCATTCCCCTAGCCTGTCGCGACGGATGGGCGTGCCCGTATTCCTCAAGCTGGAAGCCCTGCAGATCACCGGCAGCTTCAAGCTGCGTGGCGCGAGCAATGCGGTGGCGCAGCTCAGCGTCGAGCAGAAGGCGCGCGGCGTGGTCACGGCGTCGACTGGCAATCACGGCCGGGCGCTGGCGCACGCCGCGTCGCAACAAGGCGTGCGGGCGATTGTCTGCCTGTCTCACCTGGTGCCATCCAACAAGGTGCAAGCGATTCGTGACCTCGGCGCCGAGGTCTGCATCGTCGGCCAGTCCCAGGACGATGCCCAGCGCGAAGCCGAGCGCATCGCGAACGAGCAGGGCGCGACCTTCCTGCCGCCCTTCGATCACCCGGCGATCATCGCCGGCCAAGGCACCCTCGGCCTGGAAATCCTGGAACAGCAACCGGACGTGGCCCAGGCCCTCGTTCCGTTGTCCGGCGGCGGTCTGTTCGCCGGCGTTGCCCTGGCCCTCAAAAGCGCCAATCCAGCGATCCAGGTCCACGGCATCAGCATGGCCCGAGGCGCGGCGATGCACGCCAGCCTTGCCGCTGGGCAGCCCGTGGATGTCGAAGAACTGCCGACCCTGGCCGATTCCCTCGGCGGCGGTATCGGGCTGGACAACCGCTACACCTTCGCCATGACCCGGCAGTTGATCGATGACCTGCACCTGCTCTCGGAAGCGTCCATCGCCCATGCCATCCGCCACGCCTATCACCATGAACGCCTGGTGCTCGAAGGCGCCGCGGTGGTGGGCATCGCGGCGCTGCTCGACGGCCTGGTCGAGCCGCGTGGACCCATTGTCCTGGTGGTCAGCGGGCGCAACGTCGACACCGAACAACATGCCCGCGTCATCGCTGGCGCCAACGCCTGATCCCCTTTAACGGAGCCTGCCATGAGTGAAGTCACCCTATTGAGCGAAGCTGACCTGCGCAGCTGCGTGGCCCTCGACCTGGCCAGCGTCGACGCCGTCGAGCAGGCTTTTGTGCTGCTGGCCACCGCCGCCGTGGCGATGCCGCCGATCCTGCGGCTGGACATTCCCGAGCACAACGGCGAGGTGGATGTGAAGACCGCTTACCTGCCAGGCCTTGAACGCTTCGCCATCAAGGTCAGCCCGGGCTTTTTCGACAACCCCAAGCTCGGCCTGCCCAGCCTGAACGGCATGATGATGCTGCTTTCGGCGCGCACCGGCCTGCTGGAAGCGCTGCTGTTGGACAACGGTTACCTCACCGCCGTCCGTACGGCGGCGGCTGGGGCGGTGGCGGCGCGTTGTCTGTCCCGCGAGGACAGCCGCAGCGTGGCGCTGATCGGTGCGGGTGAACAGGCGGCGTTGCAGCTTCAGGCGTTGCGGCTGGTAAGGCCCATCGACGAGGTGCGGATCTGGGCGCGTGATGCACAAAAAGCCCAGGCATTCGGCCTTGCGCTGGCGCGGGACACGGGGCTTGCCGTCACGCCGTGCGACGCCATTGACGCCGCCCTGGAAGGCGTGGACATCGCCATCACCTGCACCCCCAGTCGCGAGCCGTTGATCGAAGCCCGTCATTTGCATCCGGGCCTGCACATCACAGCGATGGGCTCGGACGCCGAACACAAAAACGAAATCTCCCCGCAAGCGTTGGCGGCCGTCGATTGCTATGTCGCCGATCGCCTGAGCCAGACCCGCGTGCTCGGCGAGCTGCACCACGCCTTGGCCGCCGGCACCGTTCGCGATGAGCTGGCGTTGACGGAGCTGGGACAAGTCCTGGCGGGGCAACGGCTGGGGCGCTCCGATGCCGCGCAAGTGACGCTGTGCGATCTCACCGGCACCGGCGCCCAGGACACCGCCATCGCCAACCTGGCGTTCGAGCGGGCGCGGGTGGCGGGCAAGGGCTTTGCGTTCGGTCGCTAGATCATTTTGTTCATGAGTCATTCAACAGAGGGCAGGTGGATGTCAGAGATAGTCGTCAATCTTCCGTTCCAGCGGGAGGAATACGCCCAGCGCCTGGCAAAGGTTCGCGCGGCCATGCAGGCCCAAGGTCTGGAGCTGTTGCTGGTCACCGATCCGTCGAACATGGCCTGGCTCACCGGCTATGACGGTTGGTCGTTCTATGTGCATCAGTGCGTGCTGCTGGCGCTGGACGGCGAGCCCGTGTGGTTCGGTCGCGGCCAGGATGCCAACGGTGCCAGGCGCACGGTGTTCATGCAGGCCGACAACATCGTCGGCTACCCGGACATCTACGTGCAGTCCCGCGAGCGCCACCCCATGGACTATTTGTCCCGCGAGGTGATCATCGCCCGTGGCTGGGGCGCCCTGAGCATCGGCGTGGAGATGGACAACTACTACTTCAGCGCCGCCGCCTACCTGTCCCTGCAAAAACATCTGCCCGACGCGACGCTGGTGGATGCGGCGGGGTTGGTGAACTGGCAGCGCGCCGTCAAGTCGCCCCAGGAAATCGCCTACATGCGCATCGCCGCGCGCATCGTCGAGAACATGCATGGGCGGATCCTGGAACGGATAGAGCCGGGCATGCGCAAGAACGAACTGGTGGCCGAGATCTACAGCAGCGGCATCCTCGGTGCCGACGGCCATGGCGGCGACTACCCGGCCATCGTGCCGCTGCTGCCCACCGGCGCCGACGCCAGCGCGCCGCACCTGACCTGGGACGATTCGCCGTTCGAAAAGGGCGCCGGCACCTTCTTTGAAATCGCCGGTTGCTACAAGCGTTACCACTGCCCGCTGTCGCGCACCATTTACCTGGGCAAGCCGCCGCAACATTTCCTCGACGGTGAAAAAGCCGTGGTCGAGGGCATCGCCGCCGGCCTGGACGCGGCCAAGCCTGGCAATACCACGGGCGACATCGCCGTGGCGTTTTTCAAGGTGCTGGAGAAGTTTGGCATCCACAAGGACAGCCGTTGCGGCTACCCCATCGGCATCAGTTATCCGCCGGATTGGGGCGAGCGCACCATGAGCCTGCGTCCCGGCGACAACAGCGTGTTGCAACCGGGCATGACGTTTCACTTCATGCCCGGGCTGTGGATGGATGATTGGGGCCTGGAGATCACCGAGAGCATCCTGATCACCGAGACTGGCGTCGAGACGCTGTGCAATGTGCCTCGTCAATTGTTCGTGAAGGATTGACCCATGACTGAATTGCCGATCAACCCCATTAGCGCCACGGTGGATTTCACCCGCGAAGGCGTGCAACACGGCTTCCTCAAGCTGCCGTATTCCCGGGACGATTCGGCCTGGGGCGCGGTGATGATTCCCATCACCGTGATCCAGCGCGGCAGCGGCCCGACCGCGCTGCTCAGTGGTGGCAACCACGGCGATGAATACGAAGGCCCGGTGGCCCTGAGCAAACTGGCCCAGCAATTGACCGCCGATGAAATCAGCGGACGCGTGATCATCGTGCCGTTCATGAACACCCCGGCGTTCCATGCCGGGCGCCGGACTTCGCCCATCGACAAGGGCAACCTCAACCGCAGCTTTCCCGGGAGGCCAGACGGCACCGTCACGGAAAAAATCGCCGACTACTTCAACCGCACCTTGCTGCCCCTGGCCGACATTGTCCTGGACATTCATTCCGGTGGCCGGACCCTGGATTTCCTGCCATTCGCCGCCTGCCACGTCTTGCCGGACAAACAGCAACAGGCCCGCTGCGAGGCCGGGATGCTGGCCTTCAACGCGCCGTATTGCATGCGCATGCTGGAGCTGGACGCAGGGTCGATGTACGACACCGCCGCCGAGTCCCAGGGCAAGGTGTTCGTCACCACCGAGCTGGGCGGCGGCGGTTCGTCCACCGCCCGCAGCGTGGCGATTGCCGAGCGTGGGGTGCGCAACGTGCTGATCCACGCCGGCATCCTGCGGGGCTCTATCGAGTTACAGCCGTCGTTGGTGCTCGACATGCCGGACGCCAGTTGTTTCATCGCCAGCGAGCACAACGGTTTGCTGGAGATGTGCCGCGACCTCGGTGAAAACGTGAGCAGAGGCGAGGTGGTGGCGCGCATCCATGACACCACCCGCAGCGGCGTCGCCCCGGTCGAGTACCGCGCCGCCCGCAGCGGCCTGCTCGCGGCCCGGCATTTTCCCGGGCTGGTGCAGTGTGGCGATACGTTGGTGGTGATTGCGGATGTATTGGCGTAATGCACCTCAACTGACACACACACACTGTGGCGAGGGAGCTTGCTCCCGCTCGGCTGCGAAGCAGTCGTCGCTTTTTGATCTGAGCGATTACGAAGCTGCTATTGGGGCCGCTGCGCGGCCCAGCGGGAGCAAGCTCCCTCGCCACAGGGACGGTGTGAAATTTGAATTGTCTGGAGAGCCCTGCCCCATGCACAAGCTCGATCGCTACGACTTGAAGATCCTGCAAATCCTCGCCGACGACGGACGGATCACCAAGTCGAGCCTGGCCGAAGCCATCAACCTGTCGGTGACGCCGGCCTGGGAGCGGGTGCGCAAGTTGGAAGCGGCGGGCCTGATCGTTGGCTATCGGGCGCAGATCGATTGGGGCGCGGTGTTCAAGCGTCAACAAGTGTTGGTGGAGATTTCCCTGGCCCGGCACACCGCCCAGGACATGCGTCGTTTCGAACAGCGCATGGTCGCCGCGCCCGAAGTGGCGTTCTGTTATGCCACCGGCGGCGGGGTGGATTACCTGGCAATGATCCAGGCGCCCGACGTCGATGCCTATCAACGTTTCGTCGACCAATTGCTGCTCGAACACCTTGGCATCGAACGCTACTTCACCTACATCGTCACCAAGACCATCAAGACCGCCGGTGCGTTGCCGGCGGAGCTGGCATCGCCCTCCTGAGCACCGCAGAAACCACTTTACGCCCTGTTCTTTCCAGAAAAAAACCAAGGTCTGAGGCTGCTCAAACGCCCGAAAACCCAAGCGTCGCTGCCCTAGCATGGGTTCACGCACACGCTCTGGAGTGAACGCCATGCCTTACCAACATCCGCTGTTGTTCAAAGCGCTTTGCTACGTCGACGGCCATTGGGTCCACAGCGACAGCGGCCACAGCGTCGCCGTCCACAACCCGGCCAACCGCACGGTCGTCGGCCATGTGCCGATGCTCGACCCGCCGCAGATCGTCGCGGCGGTGGACGCGGCGCATCGCGCATTCCCAGCGTGGCGCGAACTGGGCCTGGATAGCCGTGGCGCGTTGCTGCGGCGCTGGGCGCAGTTGATCACCGAGCACCGCGAGGATCTGGCGCGCATCCTGAGCCTGGAGCAGGGCAAGCCGTTGGCCGAGTCCCGTGGCGAAATCGCCTATGCCGCCAGCTTTATCCCTTGGTTCGCCGAAGAAGCCCGACGCCTCTACGGCCAGAACATCCCCAGCCATATCCCCAACGCGCACCTGGGCACGATCAAGGAACCGGTGGGCGTCTGCGCGCTGCTCACGCCGTGGAACTTCCCCTCGGCAATGATCACCCGCAAGGCCGCCGCCGCGCTGGCTGCCGGTTGCACCGTGGTGATCAAACCGGCCCACGAAACCCCGTATTCAGCCCTGGCCCTGGCCCAACTGGCCGAAGAGGCCGGCTTTCCCGCCGGAGTTTTCAACGTGGTGTTGGGCGAGCCGCAAATGGTCATGGAGACCTTGGTCAAGGACCGCCGCGTACGCTCGGTGAGTTTTACCGGCTCGACCCGGGTCGGCAAACTGGTGCTGCAAGCGGCGGCCCATGATGTGAAGAAAGTCGCGTTGGAGCTGGGCGGCAACGCGCCGTTCATTGTCTGCGCCGATGCCGACCTGACGCTGGCGGTGAAAGTTGCCGTCGAGGCGAAATTCCAGACGTCGGGCCAGGATTGTTGCGCGGCCAACCGGATCATGGTGCAGCGCCCGGTCTACCAGGCATTTCTCACTCGCTTCGCCGCAGCGGTGCGCGCCTTGCGGGTCGGGCCGGCCATGGTCGATCAGCAGGAACAGGAAGTGGACGTCGGTCCGCTGATGCATCAGGCCGCGTTCGATGCGACCTCCGATCGTGTGGCCGACGCCCTGGCGTTGGGCGCTCAACGCCTGGTGGGTGGCGAGGCCCATGCCTTGGGCGGGTTGTTCTACCAACCCACCGTGCTGGCCGATGTCACGCCGCAGATGCGCATCTACCGTGAAGAAAACTTCGCGCCGATCGCCGGGGTGCTGCCGTTCGACACCTTGGACGAAGCCATCGAAATGGCCAACGACACCGAGTACGGACTGGCCGCCTATATTTGCTCCAACCGCCTGGATGTCATTTACCCACTGATCCGCCGTCTCGACCACGCCATGGTTGCGGTCAACGGCGTCAAGTTCACCGGCCACCCGATCCCCTTCGGTGGCATGAAAGCCTCGGGCCTCGGTCGCGAGGGTGGCAGCGAGGGCTTCGAGCCCTTTGTCGAAATCAAATACTTTTGCCTGCACCATCAAGGCCAGTTCCCAGGAGAGTCCGCATGAGCCAAGAACTCAACACGCTGTTCGAACAAGACCGTGCGCATTTCATGCACCCGTCAACCCACGCCCATGACCATGCCAGCGGCGCGCTCAAGGGGCGGATCATCAAGAGCGCGTCGGGCATCCGCATTCGCGATCATGAAGGCCGCGAGTTCATCGATGCCTTTGCCGGCCTCTACTGCGTGAATATCGGCTACGGGCGTACCGAAGTGGCCGATGCCATCTACAAGCAGGCCAAGGAACTGGCCTATTACCACACCTATGTCGGCCATTCGAGCGAGGCGATCATCGAGCTGTCCAGCCGCATCATGGACTGGGCGCCGGAGGGGATGAAGAAGGTTTATTACGGCTTGTCCGGCTCCGATGCCAATGAAACCCAGATCAAACTGGTGCGTTACTACAACAACGTGCTGGGCCGGCCCCAAAAGAAGAAAATCATTTCCCGCGACCGTGGCTACCATGGCTCGGGCATCATGACCGGCAGCCTGACCGGGCTGCCCGCCTTCCACCAACATTTCGACCTGCCGGCGGAGGGCATCAAGCACACCGTTTGCCCGCATTGGTATCGCAAGGCCCCGGCGGGGATGGACGAAGCGACGTTCGTGCGTTATTGCGCCGATGAACTGGAAAAAATGATCCTCGCCGAAGGCCCCGACACCGTGGCGGCACTCATCGGCGAACCGCTGATGGGCACTGGCGGCATCATTGTCCCGCCCGCCGGTTACTGGGAGGCGATCCAGGCCGTACTGAAAAAATACGACGTGCTGTTGATTGCCGACGAGGTGGTTTGCGCGTTCGGTCGCCTGGGTTCGAAGATGGGCAGCCAGCGCTACGGCATGAAGCCGGACCTGATCACTACGGCTAAGGGGCTGACCAGTGCTTATGCACCGTTGTCGGCGGTGATCATCGGCGATAAGGTCTGGAGCGTGATTGAAAAAGCCTCCCAGGCCGAAGGCGCCATGGGCCATGGCTGGACGTATTCCGGGCATCCGATCTGCGCGGCGGCGGCGTTGGCCAACCTCGACATCCTCGAACGGGAAAACCTCACGGCCAACGCCGAGAATGTTGGTGGCTACTTGAACCGTCGGTTGCGTGAAACGCTGGAAGGTCATCCGCTGGTGGGGGAGGTTCGCGGCGACGGCATGCTGGCCGCAGTGGAGTTCATGGCCGACCGTGAACAACGCACGGCGTTCGACCCGGCCCTCAAGGTTGGCCCGAAGGTCTCGGCGGCCTGCCTGGAGCGCGGCATGATCGCCCGCGCCATGCCCCACGGCGACATCCTGGGTTTCGCCCCGCCATTGATCCTGACTCGCGAGGATGCGGACCTGATCGTCGACATCACCAAAGCGGCTATCGATCAGGTGGCGGAAGAAGTGTTGCGCTGAATCCTCTCTAACCTGTGGGAGCGAGCCTGCTCGCGAAAGCGGTCTGCCTGAGCCGGTGATGTTGGATGTGCCGACGCCTTCGCGAGCAGGCTCGCTCCCACAGGGAATTTGTGGTGGACGCTATATTTGCGCAAGCCCCGATCAAAACTGTGGGAGCGAGCTTGCTCGCGATAGCGGTCTGCCTGAGCCGATGATGTTGGATGTGCCGCCGCCTTCCCGAGCAAGCCCGCTCCCACAGGGATTGTCAGTGGTCGCAGGATTTTTGTTCACCACTCCCACAGGGAATTTTCTTGAGGCAAAAAAACGCCCGCCTGATCACGGGATCGGGCGGGCTTTTTGGTGTCGCTTGGAAATTACTTCTTCAAACCGTAATGCTCATCGAGCATCCCGGGCGAATTCGGGGCCTTTGGGGCGTAGTCCCGTGGCGGTTCCTGGATCCCTTTCGGTGGGGTCAGGCGTTCCCGTGGGCTCTGCGTCGCATCGGCTTGCAGGGCGGCGAGCAGGCGCTGGCGGGTCTGTTCGTCAAGGGCCAGGCGGTTGGCGCCCTCGGACAGATGATCCTGGACTTCCTGGTAGCTCTGGGTGAGTTTTTTCACCAGGGAGGCGGTGCTGTTGAAGTGAGTGACCACTTCATTCTGATAACTGTCGAAACGTTCCTGGATGTCGTCCAGCTGACGTTGGGTGCTGTTGGGCACCGCGTTGGGCAGCAGGCGGGCAATCAGGAAACCAATGGCGACACCGGCAACCAGGGCAAGAGTCGGCAACAGCCAAACTAAGAGCGAGTGTTCCACGAGTCCTTCCTCTATAAACGGCTTTGCTTTACGTTAACGGCTCGGACCTGCGCTGTATACCGCGAAGAACATCGCAATCATGCCAGGCACAGACTTTTAGCTAGACGAGTCGACCCTATTCGGGGTCACGGAGTTCTTTCCTTGCTTATGCGCGAAACCCCTGTAGTCATCGATGGCCCGGTGGGCCAACTGGAAGCCTTGTACCTGGACAGCGAGGCTCCCCGCGGCCTGGCGCTGATCTGCCACCCGAACCCGGTACAGGGTGGGACCATGCTCAACAAAGTGGTGTCGACCCTGCAACGCACCGCTCGGGATGCCGGCCTGGTTACGTTGCGTTTCAATTATCGTGGCGTCGGCGCCAGTGCCGGCAGTCATGACATGGGTACCGGCGAAGTGGATGACGCCCAGGCCGCAGCCGCCTGGCTGCTGGAAAAACACCCCGGCCTGCCGCTGACCCTGTTCGGTTTCTCTTTCGGCGGCTTCGTTGCCGCGACCCTCGGCGGGCGCCTGGAAGCCCAGGGTCAATCCCTCAAGCACCTGTTCATGGTTGCCCCCGCGGTGATGCGCCTGAACGAGCAATCGCCTTTGCCGAAGGGGGGAGAGTTGACCGTGATCCAGCCGGAAACCGACGAAGTGGTGGATCCGCAACTGGTTTACACCTGGTCCGAGGCGCTCGAACGCCCCCATGAGCTGCTGAAAGTGGCAGAATGCGGACACTTTTTCCATGGCAAGCTGACCGATCTCAAGGATCTGCTCTTGCCGCGCCTCTCGAATTGACAGCAGTCTGACAAGCGATAATCCATGACGACGCGTACCCGTATCCTGACTGGCATCACCACTACTGGCACCCCGCACCTGGGCAACTATGCTGGCGCCATCCGTCCGGCGATCCTCGCCAGCCGCGACAGCAATGCCGATTCGTTCTACTTCCTGGCTGACTATCACGCCCTGATCAAGTGCGATGACCCGATGCGCATCCAGCGCTCGCGCCTGGAAATCGCCGCCACCTGGCTGGCTGGCGGCCTGGATGTGGACCGTGTGACGTTTTATCGCCAGTCTGACATTCCCGAAATTCCGGAGCTGACCTGGCTGCTGACCTGCGTCGCCGCCAAGGGCCTGCTCAACCGTGCCCACGCCTATAAGGCGTCGGTGGACAAGAACGTCGAGGCCGGCGAAGACCCGGACGCCGGCATCACCATGGGGCTGTACAGCTACCCGGTGTTGATGGCGGCTGACATCCTGATGTTCAACGCTCACAAGGTGCCGGTCGGTCGCGACCAGATCCAGCACGTGGAAATGGCCCGCGACATCGGCCAGCGCTTCAACCACCTGTTCGGCAAGGGCAAGGCGTTCTTCACCATGCCCGAGGCACTGATCGAGGAAAGCGTCGCCACGTTGCCGGGGCTCGATGGCCGCAAGATGTCCAAGAGCTATGACAACACCATCCCGTTGTTCAGCAGCGCCAAGGACATGAAGGATGCGATCTCGCGGATCGTCACTGACTCCCGCGCACCAGGCGAAGCCAAGGATCCGGACAACTCGCATTTGTTCACCTTGTTCCAAGCGTTCGCCACTGCCGAACAGTCCGCCGAGTTCCGTAGCGAACTGCTGCAGGGCCTGGGTTGGGGCGAAGCCAAGAATCGTCTGTTCCAGTTGCTCGACAGCGAGCTGGGCGAAGCGCGCGAGCGTTATCACCAGTTCATCGAGCGCCCATCGGACCTCGAAGACATCCTGCAACTGGGCGCGAGCAAGGCCCGGGCCGTGGCGACACCGTTCCTCAACGAGCTGCGGGAGGCCGTCGGCCTGCGCTCCTTCGTCAGCCAGGTCCAAGTGGCGACCCAGACCAAAAAGAAAGCAGCCAAGGCAGCGCGCTTCGTCAGCTTCCGCGACGAGGACGGGAGTTTCCGATTCCGCCTGCTTTCCGCCGATGGCGAGCAACTGTTGCTCTCCAACAACTTTGCCGACGGCAAGACAGCGGGGCAGGTGACCAAGCAGTTGCAGTCCGGCCAACCCTTGGACGTACGCAGTGACGACTTGGGTTTCGGTGTCTGGCTCGACGGTGCATGCGTGGCCCAGAGCCCGGCGTTTGCTGACAGCGCCGCTCGGGATGCGGCCATCGACGCGTTGCGCGTGGCCCTGACGCCTGCCCAGGACTAAGCGAAGACGTCACCCGACCATCGGCCCGAATAAGGGCCGATTGCCATTCTTCTGGGCCATCGCTACAGTGACGGCCCGTTTTTGTTGCCTTGCTAACGAATATGACGCCCCTAGAACGATATCAAGCTGATCTGAAACGCCCGGAATTCTTTCACGACGCAGCCCAGGAAACGGCCGTGCGGCACTTGCAGCGCCTGTACGACGACCTGATCGCCGCGTCGAACAACAAGCCGGGCTTGTTGGGCAAACTGTTCGGCAAGAAAGACCAGGCGCCGGTCAAGGGCCTGTATTTCTGGGGCGGCGTCGGCCGTGGCAAGACTTACCTGGTGGACACCTTCTTCGAAGCGCTGCCGTTCAAGGAAAAGACGCGGACGCACTTCCACCGCTTCATGAAGCGCGTGCACGAAGAAATGAAAACCCTGGGCGGCGAAAAGAACCCGCTGACCATCATCGCCAAGCGCTTCGCCGCCGAAACCCGGGTGATCTGCTTCGATGAATTCTTCGTCTCCGACATCACCGATGCCATGATCCTGGGCACGCTGATGGAAGAGCTGTTCAAGAACGGCGTGACCCTGGTCGCCACCTCGAACATCGTGCCCGATGGCCTCTACAAGGACGGCCTGCAACGGGCGCGTTTCCTGCCGGCCATCAAGCTGATCAAAGAACACACCGAAGTTGTCAACGTCGACAGCGGCGTGGACTATCGCCTGCGTCACCTCGAGCAAGCGGAGCTGTTCCATTTCCCGCTGGATGCCGCCGCCGAAGAGAGCCTGCGCAAGAGCTTCCGCGCCCTCACGCCGGAATGCACCCAGGCGGTCGAGAACGATGTGCTGATCATCGAGAATCGCGAAATCCGCGCCATCCGCACCTGTGACGACGTGGCCTGGTTCGACTTCCGCGAATTGTGCGACGGCCCTCGCAGCCAGAACGATTACATCGAGCTGGGCAAGATCTTCCACGCTGTGTTGCTCAGCGGCGTCGAGCAGATGAGCGTCACCACTGATGACATCGCTCGGCGTTTCATCAACATGGTTGACGAGTTCTACGACCGCAACGTGAAGCTGATCATCTCGGCCGAAGTCGAACTCAAGGACCTGTACACGGGCGGGCGCCTGACGTTCGAGTTCCAGCGGACCCTGAGTCGCTTGCTGGAGATGCAGTCCCACGAATTCCTGTCGCGGGCGCATAAGCCTTAAGAGATCGGAAAATCAAAAAAGGCCTGCGATTGCAGGCCTTTTTATTTGCTGGTTCCCCACTTAACCCCTGTGGGAGCGAGCTTGCTCGCGATGGCGATGTGTGAGTCAACATCCATGCTGCTGATCCACCGCCATCGCGAGCAAGCTCGCTCCCACAATGGATTTTTGCCCGGTACTTGGGCTACGCCGCCTGCTGAAACTGCTGCCGATACTGGTTCGGCGACAGGTCGGTGTGTTGCCGGAACAGTCGCGCAAAAAAGCTCGCGTCGTCGTAACCCACTTCATAACTGATGGTCTTGATGCTCTTTCGACTGCCGGACAGCAGGCCCTTGGCGGTTTCGATCCGCAACCGTTGCAGGTAATGCAGGGGCTTGTCGCCCGTGGCGGTCTGGAAGCGACGCATGAAATTGCGGATGCTCATGCCGTGCTCGCGGGCGACGTCCTCGAAGCGGAACTTGTCGGCGAAGTGCTCTTCGAGCCACTGCTGGATCTGCAGGATGATCACATCCTGATGCAGCTTCTGCCCGCCGAAGCCGATCCGTCCTGGTGAATAGCTACGTTGCACTTCATAGAGAATGTCCCGCGCCACGGCTTGGGCGACGTTGGCGCCGCAGAAGCGCTCAATCAAATAGATATACAGATCACATGCCGACGTGGTGCCACCTGCGCAGAACAAGTTGTCCGCGTCGGTCAAATGCTTGTCCTGGTTCAAGTGGACCTGGGGGAAACGTTCCTTGAAGGCATTGAAAAAGCGCCAATAAGTGGTGGCCTCCTTACCGTCGAGAAGCCCAGCCTCGGCCAGCCAGAAGACCCCGGTGGCTTCGCCGCAGAGCACCGCGCCGCGCGCGTGTTGTTCGCGCAGCCACGGCAGGACTTGTGGGTAACGTTGGCTGAGGGTTGCGAAATCATCCCAGAAGGCCGGCAGGATGATGACGTCGGTGTTTTCCAGGCCGCCGTCCACCGGCATGATCACATCGCTGAAGCTGTTCACCGGTTGGCCATCGGGGCTGACCAGGCGGGTTTCAAACGCCGGCGTCAGGCCGTGGCCCAATTGTTTGCCATAGCGCAGGCTGGCCAGGTGGAAAAAATCCTTGGCTTGCATGAGGGTGGAAGCGAAAACCCGGTCGATGGCCAGGATGCTGACGCGCCGCAAGGGCGTGGAGACGTGCATGGACATAATTCATCTTTATTTTTATAGGGGATAGTGGTCATCAAACGGCTGGATCGTCTTATTTTTTGGCGCAAGTGTCCAGTGTCCCGTTGTGCGCGGCAGGCTTAGGCTCTGTCGGATAAGCCATCCAACAATAACCAAAGGTGCGCCATGATCCCCAGAACCCTGTTCAGTCCCGAGCACGAATTGTTTCGCGACAGCGTACGAACTTTCCTAGAAAAAGAAGCCGTGCCGTACCACAGCCAGTGGGAAAAACAGGGGCACATCGATCGTGAACTCTGGAACAAGGCAGGGGAGGCGGGGATGTTGTGCTCGCACCTTCCGGAGGCCTACGGTGGGCTGGAAGCGGATTTTCTCTACAGCGCGGTGGTGATCGAGGAAATCGGTCGCCTGGGGCTGACCGGGATCGGTTTCTCGTTGCACTCCGATATCGTTGCGCCGTACATCCTTCATTACGGCAGCGAGGCGTTGAAACATAAATATCTGCCGAAACTGGTATCCGGCGAAATGGTGACCGCCATTGCCATGACCGAGCCGGGCGCGGGCTCCGACTTGCAAGGGGTGAAGACCACCGCGGTGTTGGACGGCGATGAATACGTCATCAACGGCTCCAAGACATTCATCACCAACGGCTTCCTTGCGGACCTGGTCATCGTCGTCGCCAAGACCGACCCGAAGGCTGGCGCCAAGGGCACCAGCCTGTTCCTGGTGGAAGCGGGGACGCCCGGCTTCGAGAAAGGCAAGCGCCTGGAAAAAGTGGGAATGAAAGCCCAGGACACGTCCGAATTATTCTTCCAGGACGTGCGGGTGCCGAAGGAGAACCTGTTGGGGCAGGCGGGTATGGGGTTCGCCTACCTGATGCAGGAACTGCCGCAGGAGCGCCTGACCGTCGCCATTGGTGGCCTCGCCTCGGCCGAAGCGGCGCTGCAATGGACACTGGACTACACCCGCGACCGCAAGGCATTCGGCAAGTCCATTGCCGAGTTTCAGAACACCCGCTTCAAACTCGCCGAAATGGCCACCGAAATCCAGATTGGCCGGGTCTTTGTCGACCGTTGCCTGGAGCTTCACCTGCAAGGCAAGCTCGACGTGCCGACGGCGGCGATGGCCAAGTACTGGGGCACCGATCTGCAATGCAAAGTGCTGGACGAATGCGTACAGCTGCATGGCGGTTACGGTTTCATGTGGGAATACCCGGTTGCCCGGGCATGGGCGGATGCGCGAGTGCAGCGGATCTATGCCGGGACCAATGAAATCATGAAGGAGATCATTGCGCGGTCGCTTTGATAAGGGGGTGGCCTTGAGTCCGCTATCGCGAGCAGGCTCGCTCCCACAGGTGTTTGTGTCGCTCGCGATCTAGCGGTCGAACATAAAGCCAGTGTGGGAGCGAGCCTGCTCGCGATTGGGCCTATGAGTCAATCAAGGCGCCGGGTTCGGCTGATCCTTGTGAATCGCCTCGATCCCCGCCAGCACTTCATCCGACAGCTTCAAGTCGAAGCTGGCGATGTTGCTGTCCAGTTGCTCCAGCGTGGTGGCGCCGATGATGTTGCTGGTGACGAATGGCTGTTGGGTGACGAACGCCAGCGCCATCTGCGCCGGGTCCAGGCCGTGCTCACGGGCCAGGGCCACATAGCGGCTGCACGCGGCTTCCGACTGCGGATTGAAGTAGCGCATGAAGCGGCTGTACAGCGTCAGGCGGCCTTTGGCGGGGCGCGCGCCGTTTTCATATTTCCCCGACAGGAAGCCGAACGCCAGCGGTGAATAAGCGAGCAGGCCGCACTGTTCGCGGATGGCAACCTCGGCCAGGCCGATTTCAAAGCTGCGGTTGAGCAGGTTGTACGGGTTCTGGATCGACACGGCGCGCGGCCAGCCACGGGCCTCGGCCAAAGCGAGGAATTTCATGGTGCCCCACGGCGTCTCGTTGGACAGGCCGATGTGGCGGATCTTGCCGGCCCGGACCTGCTCGTCGAGGGCTTCGAGGGTTTCCTCCAGGGGCGTGAAGTCTTCGTCGGCCTTGTGGGTGTAGCCCAGTTGGCCAAAGAAATTGGTGCTGCGTTCCGGCCAGTGGAGTTGGTAAAGGTCGATCCAGTCGGTCTGCAGGCGCTTGAGGCTGGCGTCCAGTGCTTCGACGATGTGGCGGCGGTTGTGCTTGAGGTTCTTGTCGCGAATGTAGTCGATGGTGTTGCCTGGGCCGGCGATCTTGCTCGCCAGGATCCAGTCGGCGCGGTCGCCACGGCTCTTGAAGTAGTTGCCGATGTAGCGCTCGGTAGTCGCGTAGGTGTCGGCCTTGGGCGGCACGGGGTACATTTCGGCAGTGTCGATGAAGTTGATGCCGGCACCCTTGGCGCGTTCGATTTGGGCGAATGCCTCGGCCTCGCTGTTCTGCTCACCCCAGGTCATGGTGCCGAGGCACAGGGCGCTGACATTCAGATCGGTACGGCCTAGCTTGCGATAGTCCATCGGGGACTCCTTGGGCAAAACAATCATAAAAGCAGGTTGAAATATTTTTCGCAATCTGCATAATTGCGCACCTCTTTCTGCAGTGGAAGTGATGCGCCGCCGCCGAAGAATCTTGCCGTTGAACGGACGCGCCGACCCGAGCCCCCGAAAGCGTCTGTATCCGGCTGCCTTTGACTTGTCAAAGTACGCACTATTCAGTAAGATCCGCCGTCTAATTTACAGGGCGGCCCCTGAGGCTATAAAGAATGAAAACTTTTACTGCTAAACCGGAAACAGTAAAGCGCGACTGGTTTGTCGTCGACGCTGCTGGTCAGACCCTGGGTCGTCTGGCCACCGAAATCGCGAGCCGTCTGCGTGGCAAGCACAAGCCTGAGTACACCCCTCACGTTGACACCGGCGACTACATCGTCGTAATCAACGCCGAGCAAGTACGTGTTACTGGCGCTAAAACCACTGACAAAATGTACTACTCCCACTCCGGTTTTCCTGGCGGCATCAAGTCGATCAACTTTGAAAAGCTGATCGCCAAAGCCCCTGAGCGCGTGATCGAGACCGCGGTTAAAGGCATGCTGCCTAAGAACCCGCTGGGTCGCGACATGTATCGTAAGCTGAAGGTTTATGCGGGCGCTGCTCACCCTCATACTGCTCAGCAGCCCCAAGAACTGAAGTTTTAACGGAATAGTTCATTATGTCGGCGACTCAAAATTACGGCACTGGCCGTCGCAAGACTGCAACCGCACGCGTTTTCCTGCGTCCGGGCACTGGTAACATCTCCATCAACAACCGCTCCCTGGATAACTTCTTCGGCCGCGAAACTGCCCGCATGGTAGTTCGTCAGCCGCTGGAACTGACCGAGACCGTCGAAAAATTCGACATCTACGTCACCGTTATCGGTGGTGGTGTAAGTGGCCAGGCTGGCGCAATCCGCCACGGCATCACTCGCGCCCTGATGGATTACGACGAAACTCTGCGCAGCGCCCTGCGTAAAGCTGGCTTCGTAACTCGCGATGCTCGCGAAGTTGAACGTAAGAAAGTCGGTCTGCGTAAAGCGCGTAAGCGTCCGCAGTACTCGAAGCGTTAATTTCGCTTCCGCGTTCAAAAGGCGCCCAGTTCCTCACGGAGCTGGGCGTTTTTTTATGTGCGAAATAAATGCTCTGTGACAACTTGCCACATTCGTAGAGCCCCTATACTACAAGGCTTGGCGGTTTAGCCGCTTGGTAATTACCTTGTCAGAATTGGGGGTTTTCATTACCATTCGGCAAAATTTTTATAAGTTCAGATTTTTACTTAGTAGACGCCTGATTTAACAGGCCACAAAGCTGATGGGAGAGGACTGAATGAGCAATGACGGCGTGAATGCAGGCCGGCGTCGCTTCCTGGTAGCAGCCACATCCGTGGTGGGTGCTGCAGGAGCGGTGGGGGCTGCGGTCCCGTTCGTGGGGTCATGGTTTCCCAGCGCCAAGGCGAAAGCCGCAGGTGCACCGGTGAAAGTGAATGTCAGCAAGATCGAGCCAGGCCAGCAGATGATTGCTGAATGGCGCGGTCAGCCGGTGTTTATCGTCCGCCGTACAGAGGAAATCCTGGGGAATCTGAAAAAGATCGAGGGCCAGCTCTCCGATCCCTCCTCCAAGAACTCGGTCCAACCGGAATACGTCAACCCTGAAACGCGCTCGATCAAGCCGGAAGTCCTGCTGCTGATCGGGATCTGCACGCACCTGGGTTGCTCGCCAACGTTCCGTCCCGAAGTGGCCCCTGCCGACCTGGGTAAAGACTGGGTCGGTGGTTATTTCTGCCCATGCCACGGCTCCCACTATGACCTGGCCGGTCGCGTCTACAAATCGCAGCCCGCACCCCTGAACCTGCCAGTTCCCCCGCATTCCTATGAGTCGGACGACATCATTGTCGTTGGCGTCGATACGGAGAAAGCGTGATGAGCAAATTAATGGACTGGTTTGATGCGCGCTTTCCCGCGACCAAAATGTGGGAAGACCATCTCAGCAAGTATTACGCTCCGAAGAACTTCAACTTCTTCTACTTCTTTGGCTCCTTGGCGTTGCTCGTCCTGGTCAACCAGATCGTCACCGGCGTCTGGCTGACGATGAGCTACACCCCCTCGGCAGAAGAGGCGTTCGCCTCCGTTGAATACATCATGCGCGACGTCGAGTACGGCTCGATCCTGCGCCTGCTGCACTCCACCGGCGCTTCGGCGTTCTTTATCGTCGTTTACCTGCATATGTTCCGTGGCCTGCTTTACGGTTCATACCAGAAGCCGCGCGAACTGGTGTGGGTCTTCGGCATGCTGATCTACCTGGCGCTGATGGCTGAAGCCTTCATGGGCTACCTGCTGCCGTGGGGCCAGATGTCCTACTGGGGTGCCCAGGTGATCATCTCGCTGTTCGGTGCGATCCCGGTCATCGGCGATGACCTGACCCAGTGGATCCGCGGTGACTACCTGATCTCGGGCATCACCTTGAACCGCTTCTTCGCTTTGCATGTGGTTGCCCTGCCGATCGTGATCCTCGGCCTGGTAGTGCTGCACATCCTGGCGCTGCACGAAGTGGGCTCGAACAACCCGGACGGCGTGGACATCAAGAAGCACAAGGACGAAAACGGCGTACCGCTGGATGGCATCGCCTTCCACCCGTACTACACCGTGAAAGACATCGTCGGCGTGGTGGTCTTCCTGTTCATCTTCTGCTCCATCGTGTTCTTCTTCCCGGAAATGGGCGGTTACTTCCTCGAGAAGCCGAACTTCGAACAGGCCAACGCCTTCAAGACCCCCGAGCACATTGCTCCGGTCTGGTACTTCACGCCGTTCTACGCAATTTTGCGGGCTGTTCCTGACAAGCTGCTGGGCGTCATCGCCATGGGCGCCGCCATTGCCGTGCTGTTCGTCCTGCCGTGGCTGGACCGCAGCCCCGTCAAGTCGATGCGTTACAAAGGCTGGCTGAGCAAGATCTGGCTCTGGGTGTTCTGCATTTCGTTCGTGATCCTGGGCGTGCTGGGCGTACTGGCGCCGACACCGGGCCGGACGCTGCTGTCGCAGGTCTGCACATTCCTGTACTTCGCCTACTTCATTCTGATGCCTTTCTACACCAGGCTCGAGAAGACCAAACCGGTTCCGGAAAGGGTGACTGGCTGATGAAAAAACTATTTGCTGTACTGATTCTTGCTGCCATGCCAGCACTGTCCTTTGCGGCTGAACACGGTGGTCCGGAATTGGAAAAAGTCGACATCGACGTTTCCGACAAGGCGGCCATGCAGGACGGCGCTCGTACGTTCGCCAACTATTGCATGGGCTGCCACAGCGCCAAATTCCAGCGTTACGAGCGCGTGGCCGATGACTTGGGCATCCCCCACGAGCTGATGCTCGAAAAGCTTGTGTTCACTGGCGCCAAGCTGGGCGATCACATGAATATCGGCATGCAGCCTGCGGACGCCAAGTCATGGTTTGGCGCCGCGCCGCCGGACTTGACCCTGGTGGCCCGCGTGCGGGGTACCGATTGGCTCTACGGCTACCTGCGCTCGTTCTACGAAGATCCTGCGCGCCCATTGGGTTGGAACAACAAGGTCTTCCCGAACGTCGGGATGCCGAACGTACTGGTCGGCTTGCAAGGTCGCCAAGTGGTAGGCTGCAAGCAGGTCCAGATCGTCGAGGACGGCAAGAAGCAATATGATCCGCTGACCGGCACGGCTTTGACTCATGAGGCCTGCGACCAGCTGACCATCGTGCCAAACTCTGGCACTCTGACGCCTGAGCAGTTTGATGAGAAGGTCAAGAACCTGGTGACCTTCCTGGCCTACTCGGCCAACCCGGTGAAGCTGGAGCATCAGCGCATCGGTACGTATGTATTGCTGTACCTGGCGTTCTTCTTCGTATTCGCTTATCTGCTCAAGCGTGAATACTGGAAAGACGTGCATTGATAAAGCTGTAAGCCGTTGCTGTTAATCGTGCGCGCCCAAGGGCGTCTCTGAAGGTGTAACGAGCCTGGTCGGCCAGGTGGTTACGGGAGACGTCCTCTGGGCGCGCTCGTTTTTCCGTTTTTCGAAAATTTCAACAAGCGAGGAGGATCGCCATGGGCGTGACCAATCGGTTGGCCTGTTACTCCGACCCCGCCGACCACTATTCCCACCGGGTACGCATCGTACTGGCCGAGAAGGGTGTCAGCGCCGAGATCATTTACGTTGAAGCGGGCCGTCAGCCGCCGAAGCTGATCGAGGTAAACCCTTACGGCAGCCTGCCAACGCTGGTCGATCGTGACCTGGCCTTGTGGGAGTCGACCGTGGTGATGGAGTACCTGGATGAGCGTTATCCGCATCCGCCTTTGCTGCCGGTATACCCCGTCGCGCGTGCCAACAGTCGCTTGCTCATCCATCGCATCCAGCGTGACTGGTGCGGGTTGGTGGATCTGATCCTGGATCAGCGAACCAAGGAACCGGCACGGGTCGTGGCGCGTAAAGAATTGCGCGAAAGCCTGACGGGCGTGTCGCCGCTGTTTGTCGACAAGCCGTTTTTCCTCAGTGAGGAACAAAGTCTGGTGGATTGCTGCCTATTGCCCATACTCTGGCGTTTGCCGATCCTGGGTATCGAACTGCCGCGGCCCGCCAAGCCGCTGCTTGATTATATGGAGCGCCAATTTGCGCGTGAGGCTTTCCAGGCGAGTCTGTCTGCTGCCGAACGTGACATGCGCTAAGGCTTAGGGAGCCGCTATGAACTCCAGTCGACCTTATTTGGTCCGCGCGCTCTATGAGTGGATTGTGGACAACGATTGCACCCCGCACATGCTGGTCAATGCCGAGTATCCCTCGGTCCAGGTGCCGCAGGGTTTTGCCAACGACGGGCAGATTGTATTGAACGTATCGCCGGCCGCTGTGCGTCATCTGCACATGGATAATGATGCGGTCAGCTTCGAAGGGCGTTTTGGCGGGGTACCGCATACGCTTTATGTGCCGATTGCTTCGATCCTGGGGATTTATGCTCGGGAGAACGGGCAGGGCATGGTGTTCGAGTTGGAAGTGCCGTTGGATGGCGAAGAAGAGTTCGAGGCGGATGATGATATGCCGCCACCCGATGACGAACCGCCGCGGCCTAGTGGGCGTCCGAGCTTGAAGGTGGTGAAATAGCTGGCGGGTTTAGCAGTTTGCCGGCTAGTTGAGAAGAGTGCCCGTGTCGCGAGATGCGGGCGTTTTTTTGGTTGAGTGTGGTGTGTGTATCCGTTTCTTTGGTAACGGCTGCTTATGGTTCCGCCCTTACGGCGGGTCACTTTTTTCAGACGCCAAAAAAGTAACCAAAAAGGCTTTGCCCCACCACTCGGCACCTCGCCCAGGCGAGGTGTTCCCTCACTCCGGCCTTGCTCCGTGGGCCCGCCGCGAAGGGCCGTCCCTGGCCCAGCGCGGCTATCCCGGCATCCATGCCGGGATGCCCACTGCGCAAGGCCTGCGTTCGGCCATCGTGGTTAACGGGGCGTCGAAGATCAAAGTCCAAAGCAAAAGCAACGGCAAGAGCAAGAGCGAGAGCGAGAGCGAGCGGGCGCGCTGACCCCACCCCCCCCAACGACGCATAAAAAAACGGCGCTTTCCTTTCCAGGAAAAGCGCCGTTCTTGTGCGAGCATTTATATCAGTCGATGTACTCAAACAACTTCACAATCTTTTGTACCCCAGAGACACCCTGAACCAAATTGGTCGCCTGCGCAGCCTCCTGCTTGGTCAGCAGCCCCAGCAGATAGACAATCCCGTTCTCGGTCACGACCTTGATGCGCGACCCTGGAATGCTGGCGTCGGTCAGCATCTGCGTCTTGATCTTGGTCGTCAGCCAGGCATCGTTCTGGCGCGCCAGCAGGGAAGAGGGCTGCAAGACCTGCAATTCGTTATGCACGGTCTTGACCCGCTGCACGGCGCTGGCCTCCTGCTCGGCCTTGGCCTTGAGGTCGGCCCGTGGCGTCTGGCCGGCCAGCAGCACGACGCCGTTGAAGCTGGTGACGACGATGTGCGAATTGTTGTCCAGGTCCGGGTCGGCCTTGGCGATGTTCACGCCGACTTTGGTTTCGATCAGGGAGTCATCGATCTTGCTGCCGAAGGTGCGGGTGCCGCGGTCATCTTCGATCGGCTTTTCCCGGCTGGCGTTAACCACCGATGTGCAGCCGCTGATGCCGAGGCACAGGGTCAGGGCCAGAAGGCCTAGGCGATTAGGGGTCATTCTTCACTCCCGAACAGTTGGCTGTCGATCAAGTCGCAAAGGCAATGGATCGCCAGCAGGTGGACTTCCTGAATACGTGCGGTGACATTGGCCGGTACGCGAATCTCGACGTCTTCGGGCAAGAGCAAGGATGCCATGCCGCCGCCGTCGCGACCGGTCAATGCTACGACAATCATTTCGCGATCATGTGCGGCCTGGATCGCTTGAATAATATTGGCCGAGTTACCGCTGGTGGAAATCGCCAGAAGCACATCGCCGGGTTGGCCGAGGGCGCGGATCTGCTTGGAGAACACTTCGTTGTAGCTGTAATCGTTGGCGATCGAGGTGATCGTCGAGCTGTCGGTCGTCAATGCGATGGCCGGCAGGCTCGGGCGTTCGCGTTCGAAGCGGTTGAGCAGCTCCGATGAGAAGTGCTGGGCATCGCCGGCCGAACCGCCGTTGCCACACGAGAGCATCTTGCCTTCGTTGAGCAAGGCGTTGACCATCACTTGGCTGGCTTGCTCGATGTGTGGTGCAAGTACGTCCATCGCCTGTTGCTTGGTGTCGATACTGGCCTGAAAAAGCTGGCGGATTCGCGATTGCATGTCCATCTGTGTGACCTTAAGTAGCGCGACTTATCGGCACAAGCATGTGCGGCGCGCAAAGCAAAGAGCAAAAAAGTTGAATGAAGGTGTCCGGCCAGGCTGGGCGTTCAACTGTCGAAGGCGTTCTGCAGCCAGTTCAACTGGTCGGCGTTGCTGTCGATGGCGACCACGTCGAAGCGGCAGGGGTAATCGGCCCAGCGAGACTCGCGTTGCAGAAAGTACTGCGCGGCGAAAATCAGTTTCTGGCGCTTGCGCTCGTCGATGCTCTCGATCGCGCCGCCCCATTGGGTATTTTTTCTGTAGCGGACTTCGACGAATACTACTGTATCGCCGTCAAGCATGACCAGATCCAGCTCGCCCCGTTTACACAACCAGTTCTGTGCCAGCAGGCGCAGACCTTGTTGTTGCAGATGCGCGAGGGCTTGGCCCTCGGCATCCTTTCCGCTTTGCAAGTGTGATCGGTCAAGCATCAGCGCTGGGTGTCCGGCAGGCGCTGCACCTGGCCATTGATGAACTGGGCCCACGGCAATTGACGTTGCACGCGTTGGGTTGGCGAGATCGCCAGGCTGCCTGACAGGCCTTCGATGCGGCTGTCCGGAAGTGCCTTGAGCTGGCCCAGGCGTGGAGCGAGGCGATAGGCGTCGGCACCCATCGCATACAGTCGGCCCAGGCTGCCACCGGCCTGCGGCCATTGTGCAGTGACCTGCTGACGCAGTGGGTCGTTAGCGTCGAGCAGCCATGGCGTTTCACAGAAACGCACGCCATTCATGTCGTTGTACTGGTTCTGGTCGCCGCTGACGCTGAATACCGAAGACGTCGCATAGACCGGCACGTCGCCGGCGTACTGGAAGTTCAGGGTCGGCTTGATCTGCTGGGCCTGCTGCGGAGTCGATGCCAGGAAAATGAACTCGATGTCCTGGCGACGCGAAGGCTGGGCCGCTACTGCGGTGCCCACCGTGCTTTGCAGGCTCTTGGCGCGACCTTCGCTCTGGCGCAACTGGAACATGTCGGCGATCTGCTGGGCCAGTTGCACAGGCTGGTCGACACGCTCGATCGCAACGATGGTGCCGCCATTGGCCTGCCAGTCCTGGCTGAAGGCTTTCAATACCCGATCGCCCCATTCGCCTTTCGGCACCATGGCGGCGGCGCGATGCAGGCCGTCGGCGCGAGCACGACGGGATACTTCGCGGGCTTCATCTTCCGGGGCCAAGCCGAACTGGAAGAGTTGGGGTGGGCCCTGTTCGCCCTCGCTGTAGTTCAATGCCAGGGTGGTAATCGGCAATTGCGGGCGAAGGCTGATCTGCTTGACCAGTGGTTTTTCCAGCGGGCCGACCACCAGTTGTACGCCGTCGGCCTGGGCCTTGCGGTAGAACTCGTCCATGGAAGTCAGGCTGGCGCTGTCATAGACCTGAATGCTTGGCGGCTTCTGTCCGGCCTGTTGGGCCTGGTAGTGCGCAGCCATGAACCCTTCGCGCAGGGCTTTGGCAACCGAGGCCAGCGGGCCGTTCTGCGGCAGCAGCAAGGCGATCTTGCTCAGCGGCTGGCTTGCCAGCTCCTTGAGCTTGACGAGTGGCGTCGGCAGTTGAAGCGCGGCTGGGTGTTTCGGGTTTTGTTCGCGCCAGCTGTCGATGGCGGCCTGTTGTTGCTCCAGGGTGCCGGCGGTTTTCACCGCCTTGGCCAGGCTCAACCAGCCACCGAGGTCGTCGGTGGTCGGTTGCAGTTGATCGGTAGGCAGCGAAGCGATCAGCGACCAGATCGCCTCGTGGTTTTTCGCCGCGGCTTCGCCTTCCAGCAACGGCGCGATAAAGATCCGCTCCTTGGCGGCCGCCAGGGTCTGGCCATCGGCTTCAAGGGCGCGAGCACGCACGGTGCCGGTGCGCACTTGCTGTTCCACCGGCATTTCGCCCAGGTGCTGCAGGCTTGGATGGCCCAGGGACGTCAGCGCTGCCTTGGGCTGGTTGCGGGTCATCGCCAGTTCGGCTGACAGCGTGCTGGCGAAAATCTGCTGGCCGGGCTTGAGTTGCTCCAGCGGCACTTGTTGCAGGATCTGTGCGGACTGGCCGGCATTGCCCTGGCGGTAGGCCAGGTCCGCAGCGCTCAGGCGCAGCAGGGCGGCTTTTTCCGGGTTTTTGCTTTGAGTGGCCTGTTCGAGCAATTGCTCGATACTGGCATCCGGGGTCCGTGGGAGTTCGCCAAGGCTGGACGAAGGCGAACTGGCGCAAGCCGCCAGGAGGGCAGCGAGGCAGAGGGCGGAGAGCAGCCGCAGGCAAGCGATCATGTAAGTGTTCCTGATACGAGATCAAATTAGCGTCGAATTGTACCCAAGCAGCGGCTGGGGCGCGATGTTAGTGGTGTGAATCGATCAATTTAGGTATTTCAAAGAGTGCGGCGCAGCATAAATCCGAGGGTGTCGATTCCCCGTGGCGAGGGAGCTTGCTCCCGCTGGGCCGCGCAGCGGCCCCAAAACCATTCAACACGGTACATCAGAATGTGGCTGTCAGATTTTTACGGCTGCTGCGCAGCCGAGCGGGAGCAAGCTCCCTCGCCACAACTGCTAATGTGACCGGCCGAGAATGGCGGCACACGCTACAATGGCGGTTTTTACCCTCATGAGGTGTGCGTTTTGACTGCTCCAGGTGCTTCGAATTCCGCTGCTGGCTCGCTTTTCGTGGTGGCGACGCCTATTGGCAACCTGGACGATATCAGCGCCCGTGCGCTGAAGATCCTGAAGGACGTCGCCCTTATCGCCGCTGAAGATACCCGTCACTCCCAGCGCTTGCTGCAGCATTTCGGCATTTCCACGCCGCTGGCCGCGTGTCATGAACATAACGAGCGGGACGAGGGCAGTCGTTTTATCACCCGGCTGCTGGCGGGCGATAACGTGGCGCTGATTTCTGATGCCGGCACGCCGCTGATTTCCGATCCGGGTTATCACCTGGTGCGCCAGGCTCGTGCTGCTGGCATCAATGTGGTGCCAGTACCCGGGGCGTGTGCGTTGATCGCGGCGCTGTCGGCGGCCGGCTTGCCGTCGGATCGATTTATCTTCGAGGGCTTTCTGCCAGCCAAGGCGGTGGGGCGACGAGCGCGCCTGGAAGCTATAAAGGAAGAGCCGCGCACATTGATCTTTTATGAAGCGCCGCACCGTATCCTTGAATGCCTCCAGGATATGGAGCTGGTGTTTGGTCCCGAGCGCCAGGCGTTGCTGGCGCGGGAGCTGACGAAAACCTTCGAGACGCTCAAGGGGCTGCCCTTGGCGCAATTGCGAGGTTTCGTCGAAAGCGACAGCAACCAACAGCGCGGTGAATGCGTTGTACTGGTGGCCGGGTGGACGCCGCCGGAAAGCGAAGACGCCGTAAGTGGCGAAGCGATGCGCGTCCTGGATCTGTTGTTAGAGGAAATGCCATTGAAACGTGCGGCGGCCCTCGCCGCGCAGATCACCGGCGAGCGCAAGAATGTGCTGTATCAGGTCGCGCTGCAAAAGCAGAAGGACCAATGAAACCGCCATGCCCGGCTGGCTGCGGGCTTTTAGCGCTTGTTCTTGAGGCGCTGTACCGTTAACCTTCGCGGCGGAGAGTCGATCGGACAGTCGCTGCCCTCTATGAAAATTAGGGGGGGGAGGAAAGTCCGGGCTCCATAGGGCGAAGTGCCAGGTAATGCCTGGGAGGCGTGAGCCTACGGAAAGTGCCACAGAAAATAACCGCCTAAGCGTTTCGGCGCCGGTAAGGGTGAAAAGGTGCGGTAAGAGCGCACCGCACGGCTGGCAACAGTTCGTGGCTAGGTAAACCCCACTTGGAGCAAGACCAAATAGGGTCCCAAGGCGTGGCCCGCGCTGGGACCGGGTAGGTTGCTAAAGATGTCCAGTGATGGCCATCGTAGACGAATGACTGTTCAAGACAGAACCCGGCTTACAGATCGACTCTCCACCTTTTTCCCTCCCTGCCGGAATCGCTGGCAGACGCAGTTCCTAATACCAAAAAAATCTTACTCTTAACAAATTACTTTAACTTGTGCGCGCAGTCCCCTGTACCGCCTCAGGTTGGAGCGAAATTTCCTACGTCAGATTCTTGTTGCCCCTCCTGAAACGCTCCTAAATCTCCGATCTATAAGGCTTTTCCTTCATTCCGCGCCTTGACGGTGCGGTGGGCGCATTCCTATAGTGTGCGCAAGTGGCGGAAAGTGGCATGAAGTGGGTTTTTTTGAAGGTAAAACGCCAAAAAGTGGAGAAACGCTGACGTGTTTCGCGGAGCTAACGCAATCAGTCTCGATGCAAAAGGCCGGCTCGCCATGCCCAGCCGGTATCGTGACGAGCTCGTTTCGCGAAGTTCGGGGCAGTTGATCGTCACGATCGACGCCGTTGACCCATGTTTGTGCGTCTACCCGCTGGATGAGTGGGAAATCATCGAAACCAAACTGCGCGCACTGCCTTCGCTACGTGAAGAAAACCGTCGTTTGCAGCGCTTGTTGATCGGTAATGCCGTTGATCTTGAGCTCGACGGCAGTGGTCGTTTCCTGGTCCCGCCGCGCCTGCGCGAATACGCCAAGCTGGACAAGCGCGCGATGCTGGTGGGCCAGCTGAACAAGTTCCAACTGTGGGACGAAGATGCCTGGAATGCGGTTTCTGCCGCCGACCTTGCTGCTATTCAACAACCGGGCGCCATGCCTGATGAACTGCGTGATTTGATCCTGTGACTATTGATAGCGGCTTTAACCACATCACCGTACTGCTTGACGAAGCCGTCGAGGCTCTCGCCGTACGTCCTGATGGGTGCTATCTGGATGGCACGTTCGGGCGTGGCGGGCACAGCCGATTGATCCTCAGCCAGTTGGGGCCTGATGGCCGGTTGCTGGGGTTCGACAAGGATCCTCAAGCGATTGCCACCGGGCAAGCGCTGGCGGCCGAAGACGGCCGCTTTGTCGTTGTGCAGCGCAGCTTTGCCGAGTTGGGTTCGGAAGTTGCCCAGCGTGGTTTGGCTGGCAAGATCAGCGGCGTGCTGTTGGACCTCGGCGTGTCCTCGCCGCAACTGGACGACCCGGAACGTGGCTTCAGTTTCCTCAATGACGGCCCGCTGGACATGCGCATGGATCCGTCCCGCGGCATCAGTGCCGCTGAGTTCGTCAACACCGCGCCCGTCGAAGAAATCGCCCGTGTCTTCAAGGAATACGGCGAGGAACGCTTTTCCGGCCGCATGGCGCGAGCCGTGGTCGAGCGTCGCGAGACCAAGCCATTCGAGCGCACCGGTGACCTGGCCGAAGTGCTGAAGGTTGCCAACCCTGCGTGGGAGAAGGGCAAGAATCCAGCGACTCGCGCCTTCCAGGGCCTGCGTATCCATGTCAATAATGAGTTGGGTGATCTTGAGGCTGGCCTCGAGGCCGCCCTTGAGGCGCTGGAGATCGGTGGCCGGTTGGTGGTGATCAGCTTCCACTCCCTGGAAGACCGCATCGTCAAGCTGTTCATGCGCAAACTCACCAAAGGCGAAGCCGACAACCTGCCGCGCAACCTGCCGGTGCGTTTCGAGGCTTTCGTACCGAAAATCAAGATCCATGGCAAAGCGCAGTTCGCCTCCGAGGCCGAACTCAAGGCCAACCCGCGTGCCCGTAGTGCTGTCATGCGTGTCGCGGAGAAGCTGCGGTGAGCAAGCTCTTCGCCAAGCCCCTGCCGGGCGGCAGCTTTTTCATGCTGCTGCTGTTCATCGGCGTGCTCGTCTCGGCCATCGCCGTGTCTTACAGCGCGCACTGGAACCGCCAGTTGCTCAACACCCTTTATAACGAACTGAGCGTGCGCGACAAGGCGCAGGCTGAGTGGGGCCGGCTGATCCTGGAGCAGAGCACCTGGACCGCCCATAGCCGTATCGAGGTATTGGCCACCGAACAACTGAAGATGCGCATCCCCGGCGCCGCCGAAGTGCAGATGGTGGCGCCATGATGAAGCTCGAAGGGGCACTTTTCCCGTGGCGGTTCCGTCTGGTCCTGGGCTTGCTCGGGATCATGGTCGCAGCGATCGCGTGGCGCATCATCGACCTGCAAGTCGTCGACCGCGACTTCCTCAAGGAGCAGGGCGATGCCCGCAGCGTGCGTCATATTCCGATCCCGGCCCACCGTGGCCTGATCACTGACCGCAACGGTGAACCCCTGGCGGTGAGCACCCCGGTGACCACCCTGTGGGCGAACGCCAAGGAAATGCAGCAGGCCAAGGAAAAGTGGCCGGCGTTGGCCGCCGCCCTCGGCCAGGATCCCAAGGCTTTGGCCGAGCGCCTTGAAGCCCAGGCCAATAAAGAATTCATCTACCTGGTGCGCGGGTTGACGCCCGAGCAAGGCCAGAGTGTGCTCGATTTGAAAGTACCTGGTGTCTATGGCATCGAAGAGTTCCGGCGTTTCTACCCGGCCGGAGAAGTCACCGCCCACATGGTCGGGTTTACCGACATCGATGACCGGGGCCGAGAAGGTGTCGAACTGGCCTATGACGAATGGCTGGCCGGGGTTGCCGGCAAGCGCCAGGTCATCAAGGATCGGCGCGGCAGGCTGATCAAGGATGTCCAAGTCACTAAAAACGCCAAGGCCGGTAAGCCCTTGGCGTTGTCCATTGACCTGCGCCTGCAATACCTGGCCAACCGCGAGCTGCGCAATGCCATCGTCGAGAACGGCGCCAAGGCCGGCAGCCTGGTGATCATGGACGTCAAGACCGGCGAGATCCTCGCCATGGTCAACCAGCCGACCTACAACCCGAACAACCGCCGTAACCTGCAACCGGCGATGATGCGTAACCGCGCAATGATCGACGTCTTCGAGCCGGGTTCGACCATGAAGGCCGTGTCCATGGCCGCCGCCCTGGAAACCGGGCGCTGGAAACCGGGTGACACCGTCGAGGTGTATCCGGGGACGTTGCAGATCGGCAAATACACCATTCGCGACGTGTCCAAGACTGAAGGCCCGGTGCTCGACCTGACCGGCATCCTGATCAATTCCAGTAACGTGGGCATGAGCAAGATCGCCTTCGATATCGGTGGCGAAGCGATCTATCGCCTGGCCCAGAAAATCGGCCTCGGCCAGGACACCGGCCTGGGCTTCCCGGGCGAGCGCGTCGGCAACCTGCCCAACTACCGTGAATGGCGCAAGGCCGAAACCGCCACGTTGTCCTATGGCTATGGTGTTTCGGTGACGGCGATCCAGCTTGTCCACGCCTTCTCGGCGCTGGCCAACAATGGGCGGATCGCACCGCTGACCCTGGTCAAGACCGACAAGGCGCCGCAAACCACCCAAGTGATTCCGGAAGACGTCGCCAAGACGATGCAAGGCATGCTGCAACAGGTGATCGAGGCGCCGCGTGGTGTCTATCGTGCCCAAGTGCCCGCCTACCATGTTGCCGGCAAGTCGGGTACGGCGCGCAAGACGTCCGTGGGTACCAAGGGCTATGCCGAGAATTCCTACCGTTCGCTGTTCGCCGGCTTCGGTCCGATGAGCGACCCGCGCTACGCCATCGTGGTGGTTATCGACGAACCGAGCAAGGCAGGCTACTTCGGTGGCCTGGTCTCTGCGCCGGTGTTCAGCAAAGTGATGTCCGGCACCCTGCGCCTGATGAACATTACTCCGGATAATCTGCCGCCGACCCAGCAGGCGAGTACCGCCCCGGTCGTTCCCTTGAAAGCCGACGGAGGGCGTGGCTGATGTCCCTGAGCCTGAACAAGATTTTTGCCCATGCCGGTCATGACCTGCTGATTCGCGAGCTGGCGCTGGACAGTCGCGACGTGCGTGCCGGGGACCTGTTCCTGGCGGTGCCGGGCGCCCGTGTTGATGGCCGCGACCATATCGCTGATGCCTTGAAACGCGGTGCGGCTGCCGTGGCCTATGAAGTGAACGGCGCGACCGTGCTGCCGATCACCGATGTCCCGCTGATTCCGGTCAAGGGCCTGGTGGCGCAGTTGTCGGATATCGCCGGGCGTTTTTATGGCGAGCCGAGCCGTCACCTGAACCTGATCGGCGTGACCGGCACCAACGGCAAGACCAGCGTGACGCAACTGGTGGCACAGGCGCTCGACTTGCTCGGGCAGCATTGTGGCATCGTGGGGACGCTGGGCAACGGTTTCCACGGGGCGCTGAAAAGCGGGCTGCACACCACGCCAAACCCGATCGCCGTGCAGGCGACCCTGGCCGACCTGAAGAAGGCTGGCGCCAAGGCCGTCGCGATGGAGGTTTCCTCCCATGGCCTCGATCAAGGTCGCGTCACCGCGTTGGCCTTCGACGTTGCCGTGCTCACCAACCTGTCCCGCGATCACCTGGACTACCACGGCACGATGCAGGCCTACGGCGAGGCCAAGGCCAAGCTGTTTGCCTGGAACAACCTGAAATGCCGGGTTATCAATGTCGATGACGAATTCGGCCGCCAGCTGGCCGCCGAGAGTCGCGAGTCGCGGTTGATCACCTACAGCCTCGAAGATGCCGGTGCCTACCTTTATGTACGCCAGGCACAGTTCGACGACGAAGGCGTTCGTGCCACGTTGGTCACGCCCCAGGGCGAACACCATCTGCGCAGCACGTTGCTGGGCCGCTTCAACCTGAGCAATGTATTGGCCGCCATCGGGGCCTTGCTCGGGCTGGACTACGCGCTGGATGAAATTCTCAAGGTATTGCCAAAACTCGAGGGCCCGGCCGGGCGCATGCAGCGCTTGGGCGGAGGCACCCAGCCACTGGTGGTGGTCGATTACGCCCATACGCCAGACGCGCTGGAGAAAGTCCTCACGGCGCTGCGTCCTCACGCCAAGGGTCGGCTGCTGTGCCTGTTCGGCTGTGGCGGCGACCGTGACCGTGGCAAACGTCCGCTGATGGCGCAAGTCGTGGAGCGGCTGGCCGATGGAGTACTCGTCACTGACGATAACCCGCGCAGCGAAGACCCCTCGCGGATCTTCGACGATATTCGCGCCGGTTTCTCGGGGCAGGATAACGTCACTTTCGTGGCCGGACGCGGCCAGGCCATTGCGCAATTGATTGCCAGTGCTTCGGCGGATGACGTCATCGTCCTGGCCGGCAAGGGCCACGAGGACTATCAGGAAATCAACGGCGAACGCCATGCGTTCTCCGACTTGGTGGAAGCCGATCACGCCCTGACCGCATGGGAGGTGGCCCATGCTTAAGGCCTTGAAACTCAGCGAGCTGACCAACGCCCTGAATGCGCGCCTGATCGCGGCGGACGCCACGTTCAACGGCGTCAGCATCGACAGCCGGGCGATTGCGCCGGGCCAATTGTTCGTCGCCCTGGCCGGGCCGCGTTTCGACGGCCACGATTATCTGAACGAAGTGGCTGGCAAAGGCGCGGTCGCGGCGTTGGTCGAGCGCGAAGTCACCAACAGCACACTGCCGCAACTGCTGGTCAGCGACACCCGCCAGGCCCTGGGCCAGCTCGGCGCGTTGAATCGCGCGGCGTTCACCAACCCGGTCGCAGCCATCACCGGCTCCAGCGGCAAGACCACGGTCAAGGAAATGCTCGCCAGCATCCTGCGCACGCGCGGCCCGGTATTGGCGACCCGTGGCAACCTGAACAACGACCTCGGTGTACCGCTGACGCTGCTTGAGCTGGCGCCGGAGCACAGCGCCGCCGTCATTGAACTCGGTGCTTCGCGGCTCGGCGAGATTGCCTACACCGTCGGCATGACCAAGCCCCACGTGGCGGTGCTCAACAACGCCGGGACCGCCCACGTGGGTGAGTTCGGCGGCCCGGAAAAGATCGTCGAGGCCAAGGGCGAGATCATCGAGGGGTTGGCTGCCGATGGCGTCGCCGTGCTGAATCTCGACGACAAGGCCTTCGAAATCTGGAAAACCCGGGCGGGCGAGCGCAAGGTGCTGACCTTTGCCTTGAGCAACCTTGCCGCGAACTTCTACGCCAGCGACCTGGACCGCGATGCTCGCGGGTGCCCGGCCTTCAACCTCCACAGCCCCGACGGGGCCGAGCGCGTGCAGTTGAACCTGCTCGGCACCCATAACGTTGCCAACGCCCTGGCCGCCGCCGCCGCCGCCCATGCCCTGGGTGTTTCGTTGCCAGGCATCGCCGCGGGATTGAACGCGGTGCAACCGGTCAAGGGACGCACCGTCGCCCAACTGGCGAGCAACGGCATGCGCGTCATCGATGACACCTACAACGCTAACCCGACGTCGATGTGCGCGGCCGTGGACATCCTTGCCGGTTTCTCCGGCCGCACCGTGCTGGTGCTCGGCGATATCGGGGAATTGGGTGAGTGGGCGCAGCAAGGCCACCATGATGTCGGCGCGTATGCCCGCGGCAAGGTCGATGCGTTGTACGCCGTTGGCCCGATGATGGCCCATGCGGTATCGGCGTTTGGCGAGCATGCACAGCATTTCACCACCCAGGCCGAGTTGATCCAGGCCCTGGGTGCCGAGCAAGACCCGAACACCACCTTATTGATCAAGGGCTCACGCAGTGCGGCGATGGAAAACATCGTTGCGGCTTTGTGCGGCACCCGTATGGAGAAACATTAATGCTGCTGCTGCTAGCGGAGTACCTGCAACAGTTCCACAAAGGCTTCGCGGTCTTCCAGTACCTGACCCTGCGCGGGATCCTGGGTGTGCTGACCGCGCTGTCGTTGTCGCTGTTCCTGGGCCCGTGGATGATCCGCACCTTGCAGAACCTGCAGATCGGCCAGTCGGTCCGCAACGACGGTCCGCAATCGCACCTGTCCAAGTCCGGTACCCCGACCATGGGCGGCGCGTTGATTCTCTCGTCCATCGGCATCAGCACCTTGCTCTGGGCCGACCTGGCGAACCGCTATGTCTGGGTCGTGTTGCTGGTGACCCTGTTCTTCGGCGCCATCGGCTGGGTAGACGACTACCGCAAGGTCATCGAGAAGAATTCCCGTGGGCTGCCGAGCCGCTGGAAATATTTCTGGCAGTCGGTGTTCGGCCTCGGCGCGGCGATCTTCCTTTATATGACTGCCGCTTCGCCGGTGGAAACCACCCTGATCCTGCCAATGCTCAAGGACTACAGCATCCCGCTGGGCGCTGGCTTCATCGTGCTGACCTACCTGGTCATCGTTGGATCGAGCAACGCGGTCAACCTCACCGATGGCCTCGACGGCCTGGCGATCATGCCGACGGTCATGGTTGGCGGCGCGCTGGGGATCTTCTGCTACCTGTCGGGCAACGTGAAATTCGCCGAATACCTGCTGATCCCTTATGTACCGGGCGCGGGCGAGCTGATCGTGTTCTGCGGCGCGCTGATCGGTGCCGGCCTCGGTTTCCTTTGGTTCAACACCTACCCGGCGCAAGTCTTCATGGGTGACGTCGGCGCGTTGGCGCTGGGCGCGGCCCTGGGCACCATTGCCGTCATCGTTCGCCAGGAAATCGTCCTGTTCATCATGGGCGGTGTGTTCGTGATGGAGACCCTGTCAGTCGTCATTCAGGTTGCTTCCTTTAAATTGACCGGCCGCCGCGTATTCCGCATGGCGCCGATCCACCACCACTTTGAACTCAAGGGCTGGCCCGAGCCGCGCGTGATCGTCCGTTTCTGGATCATCACCGTGATTCTGGTGCTGATCGGCCTTGCCACCCTGAAGCTGAGGTAGAACGAGTGTCCCTGATCGCTTCTGACCACTTCCGCATCGTTGTCGGCCTCGGCAAGAGCGGCATGTCCCTGGTTCGCTTCCTGGCGAACCGGGGCGTGTCGTTTGCCGTGGCCGATACGCGGGAAAATCCCCCTGAGCTGGCCACGCTGCGCCGTGACTATCCGCAGGTGGACGTGCGTTGTGGCGAGCTGGACGTCGAGTTCCTGTGCCGCGCCGATGAGCTCTACGTGAGCCCCGGCCTGGCCCTGGCGACTCCGGCGCTGCAGGCTGCGGCTGCCCGAGGCGTGAAACTGTCCGGCGACATCGAGCTGTTCGCCCGCAACGCGAAGGCGCCGATTGTCGCCATCACCGGCTCCAACGCGAAAAGCACCGTGACCACTCTGGTCGGTGAAATGGCCGCGGCGGCCGGCAAGCGCGTCGCCGTGGGCGGCAACCTGGGGACCCCGGCCCTGGACCTGCTCGGCGATGACATCGAGCTGTATGTCATGGAACTGTCGAGCTTCCAGCTTGAGACCACCGACCATCTCGGCGCCGAAGTGGCGACGGTGCTCAACATCAGCGAAGACCACATGGACCGCTACAGCGGCCTGCCGGCGTATCACCTGGCCAAGCACCGGGTTTTCCGTGGCGCCCGCCAGGTCGTGTTCAACCGCCAGGACGCGTTGACCCGTCCGCTGATGGGTGAAGGGCTGCCGTGCTGGACCTTCGGCTTGGGTGTTCCGGATTTCAAAGGCTTCGGCTTGCGTGAAGAGAACGGCGAAAAATACCTCGCTTTCCAATTCCAGAACCTAATGCCAGTGCGTGAGTTGAAAATCCGCGGCGCCCACAACCAGGCCAATGCCCTTGCGGCGCTGGCCCTGGGCCACGCGGTCGGTCTGCCGTTCGACGCCATGCTCTCGGCCTTGCGCCAGTTCGCAGGGCTGGAACACCGCTGCCAATGGGTGCGCGATCTGGATGGCGTGGCCTGGTACAACGATTCCAAGGCCACCAATGTCGGTGCCGCGCTGGCGGCCATCGAAGGCCTGGGCGCGGACATCGACGGCAAGCTCGTGCTGATCGCCGGTGGTGACGGCAAGGGCGCCGACTTCAAGGACCTGCGCGGCCCCGTGGCCGCCAATTGCCGTGCCGTGGTGCTGATGGGCCGCGACCGCGAACTGATCGCCCAGGCGTTGGGCGATGCGGTGCCGCTGGTTCGTGTCGCTTCGCTGGATGAGGCAGTGCAGCAATGCCGCGCCCTCGCGCAAGCGGGCGATGCCGTCCTGTTGTCGCCGGCCTGCGCCAGTTTCGACATGTTCAAGAACTACGAAGAGCGCGGGCGCCAGTTCGCCCAGGCCGTGGAGGACTTGGCATGAGCTTGCTGAACATCATCAAGCCGTACCCGTCGCCGCTGATCACCGGCCGTGGCATCGACCTCGATTTCCCGATGCTCGCCGGTTGCCTGGCATTGCTCGGCCTGGGCCTGGTGATGATCACCTCTGCGTCGTCGGAAGTGGCTGCCGTTCAGTCGGGCAACACGCTTTACCACATGATCCGCCATCTGATTTACCTGGTGATCGGCCTGGGTGCCTGCATCGTGACCATGATGGTGCCGATCGCCACTTGGCAACGCCTGGGCTGGATGATGCTGTTGGGGGCCTTCGGCCTGCTGGTCATGGTATTGGTGCCGGGCATCGGCCGCGAGGTCAACGGCTCGATGCGCTGGATCGGCTTCAGTTTTTTCAACGTCCAGCCTTCGGAAATCGCCAAGGTCTTCGTGGTGATTTTCCTTGCCGGTTACCTGGTGCGTCGCCAGAAGGAAGTGCGCGAAAGCTGGATGGGCTTCTTCAAGCCATTCATCGTGTTGCTGCCCATGGCAGGCCTGTTGCTGATGGAGCCGGACTTCGGCGCCACGGTAGTGATGATGGGCGCGGCTGCGGCGATGCTGTTTCTCGGTGGGGTCGGGCTGTTCCGCTTCATCCTGATGGTGGCGCTGGCCGTGGCGGCGGTGACCGTGCTGGTGCAGGCACAACCGTATCGAATGGCGCGTCTGATCACGTTTACCGATCCGTGGGCCGACCAGTTCGGTTCCGGCTATCAATTGACCCAGGCCTTGATCGCCTTCGGCCGTGGCGAGTGGCTGGGCGTGGGCTTGGGCAACAGTGTGCAGAAGCAGTTCTATCTGCCGGAAGCGCATACCGACTTCGTGTTTTCGGTACTGGCCGAAGAACTCGGCGTCGTGGGCTCCTTGTGCACCGTTGCACTGTTCGTGTTCGTCTGCGTGCGCGGCATGTACATCGGCTTGTGGGCCGAGAAGGCCAAGCAGTTCTTCGCCGCGTATGTGGCGTATGGCCTGTCGTTCCTGTGGATCGGCCAGTTCCTGATCAACATCGGCGTGAACGTCGGCCTGTTGCCGACCAAGGGCCTGACGCTGCCGTTCCTCAGTTATGGCGGCAGCTCCCTGGTGATCTGCTGTGCCTGTCTTGGCCTGTTGCTGCGCATCGAATGGGAGAGCCGAACCCACTTGGGCAGCGAAGAGATGGATTTCCAGGAGAGCGACTTCGCCGAGGAGCCGACTCATGGGCGCTAACGTGCTGATCATGGCGGGCGGTACCGGCGGGCATGTGTTCCCGGCGCTGGCCTGTGCCCGGGAGTTCCAGGCGCGCGGCTACACCGTGCATTGGCTGGGTACGCCACGGGGCATCGAGAATGAGTTGGTGCCCGCCGCTGGCCTGGAGCTGCACCGGATCAATGCCAGCGGCCTGCGGGGCAAAGGCAAGCTGTCGCTGCTCAAGGCGCCGCTGATGCTGCTCAAGTCGGTCTGGCAGGCGCGGGCGATCATTCGTCGGCTGCGGCCGGTGTGCGTGGTCGGTTTTGGTGGCTATGTGACCGGCCCCGGCGGTGTTGCGGCAAAACTGGCCGGTGTGCCGGTGATCGTCCACGAGCAGAATGCCGTGGCCGGTACCGCCAATCGGTTATTGGTGCCGTTGGCCGCCCGGGTATGTGAAGCCTTCCCGGACACCTTTACCCTGTCGGGCAGCCGTCGCACCACGGGTAATCCCGTGCGTACGGAGCTGTTCCTCGCTGCACCGCGCCCGGCCCTGGCCGGACGCAAGGCGCGTTTGCTGGTCCTGGGCGGAAGCCTGGGGGCCGAACCGTTGAACAAGCTGCTGCCCGAAGCCCTGTCGCAGGTTGCCCCCGAACTGCGGCCGGAAGTGTTTCACCAGGCCGGCAAAAACCACGATGAAGTGACTGCCGAACGCTATCGCGCCGCTGGCGTCGAGGCGCAAGTGCAGCCCTTCATCAAAGACATGGCCCAGGCCTATGGCTGGGCCGACCTGGTGGTCTGTCGCGCAGGCGCGCTGACCATCAGTGAACTGGCTGCCGCCGGTCTGCCCTCGATGCTGGTGCCTTTGCCCCATGCCATCGACGATCACCAGACTCGCAACGCCGATTATTTGGCCCGTGAAGGCGCTGCCTTCCTGATGCCGCAAAGAACGACTGGCGCCGCGGATCTTGCCGCGCGCCTGACAGAGGTCTTGATGCAGCCGCAAATACTCGAAGACATGGCTCGCGCCGCGCGCCGCCTGGCCAAACCCGATGCCACGGCCCAAGTGGTCGACACCTGCCTGGAGGTGGCCCATGGTTGAGAATCGCAAAGCCATGCCACAACCGGAAATGCGCCGCATCCGTCGCATCCACTTCGTCGGTATCGGCGGCGTGGGCATGTGCGGGATCGCCGAGGTGTTGCTGAACCTGGGTTACCAGGTCTCGGGTTCCGACCTGAAGGCTTCCCCGGTCACCGAACGCCTGGAATCGTTCGGTGCGCAGATCTTTATCAGCCACCGTGCCGAGAACGCCGCCAATGCCGACGTGCTGGTGGTGTCCAGCGCCGTGAACACCTCCAACCCGGAGGTTGCCACCGCCCTGGAACGTCGTATTCCCGTGGTGCCACGGGCCGAGATGCTGGCCGAGCTGATGCGTTATCGCCACGGCATCGCCGTCGCCGGCACCCACGGCAAGACCACCACCACCAGCCTGATCGCCTCGGTGTTCGCCGCCGGTGGCCTGGACCCGACCTTTGTGATCGGTGGTCGCCTGAATGCCGCGGGCACTAATGCCCAGCTGGGAACCAGCCGCTACCTGATCGCCGAAGCCGACGAGAGCGATGCGAGTTTCCTGCACCTGCAACCGCTGGTGGCCGTGGTGACCAACATCGACGCCGACCACATGGCGACCTACGACGGCGACTTCAACAAACTGAAGAAAACCTTCGTCGAGTTCCTCCACAACCTGCCGTTCTATGGTTTGGCCGTGGTGTGCCTGGACGACCCGGTGGTTCGTGAAATCCTGCCACTGATCAAGCGCCCAACCGTGACCTACGGCTTTGGGGAAGAAGCCGATGTGCGCGCCATCAATGTGCGCCAGAAGGGCATGCAGACCTTCTTCACCGTGTTGCGTCCTGACCGCGAGCCGTTGGACGTCTCGGTGAACATGCCCGGCAACCACAACGTGCTCAATGCCTTGGCCACCATCTGCATAGCCACCGACGAAGGCGTCAGCGACGAAGCCATCGTCCAGGGCTTGTCGGGCTTCCAGGGCGTGGGCCGACGTTTTCAGGTCTACGGCGAGCTGCCGGTGGACGGCGGTAACGTGATGCTGGTGGACGATTACGGCCACCACCCGACCGAAGTCGCGGCGGTGATCAAGGCCGTGCGCGGTGGCTGGCCGGAGCGGCGTCTGGTGATGGTCTATCAACCGCACCGGTACAGCCGCACCCGCGACCTGTACGACGATTTTGTCCAGGTCCTGGCCGATGCCAACGTGCTGCTGTTGATGGAAGTCTATCCGGCGGGCGAAGAGCCGATCCCCGGCGCCGACAGCCGCCAGCTGTGCCACAGCATCCGCCAGCGTGGCCAGTTGGACCCGATCTACATCGACCGTGGCGTGGACCTCGCGCCGCTGGTCAAGCCATTGCTGCGCGCTGGGGACATCCTGCTGTGCCAGGGCGCGGGTGACATCGGTGGCCTGGCCCCGAAATTGTTGAATAGTCCGTTATTCGCCGGAGCCATCGTGGCCTCCAGCGAGGGGAAACTGAAATGACTGCTGCATACGCCAACCTGGCCTCGACCCTTGACCCGAAAGCCTTCGGCCGCGTCGCCGTGCTGTTCGGCGGCAAGAGTGCCGAGCGCGAGGTGTCCCTCAAGTCCGGTAACGCCGTGTTGCAAGCCTTGCAGAGCGCTGGCGTCGACGCCTTCGGCATCGACGTGGGCGACGATTTCCTGCAGCGCCTGCTGAGCGAAAAAATCGACCGTGCGTTCATCATTCTCCACGGTCGCGGCGGCGAAGACGGCAGCATGCAAGGGCTGCTCGAATGCGTGGGCATTCCCTACACCGGCAGCGGCATCCTTGCGTCGGCCCTGGCGATGGACAAGCTGCGCACCAAGCAGGTCTGGCACAGCCTCGGCATTCCGACGCCGCGTCACGCCGTGCTCGCCAGCGAGGCCGATTGTATTTCGGCGGCCACGGAACTGGGCTTTCCTTTGATCGTCAAACCGGCCCATGAAGGTTCCAGTATTGGCATGGCGAAAGTGAATTCGCTGCCTGAGTTGACCGCAGCCTGGAAGGACGCCAGTTCCTACGATTCGCAAGTGTTGGTCGAGCAATGGATCACCGGTCCGGAGTTCACCATCGCCACCCTGCGTGATCAGGTGTTGCCCCCGATTGCCCTGGGCACGCCCCACACGTTCTACGACTACGACGCCAAGTACATCGCCAATGACACCCAGTACCGCATTCCCTGCGGGCTGGATGCCGCCAAGGAAAAAGAACTGATGGACCTCACGGCCAAGGCCTGTGAGGCGCTGGGCATCGCCGGATGGGGCCGGGCGGACGTGATGCAGGACGCCGATGGGCAGTTCTGGTTCCTGGAAGTCAACACCGCCCCCGGCATGACCGATCACAGCCTGGTGCCGATGGCGGCGCGTGCCGCCGGCCTGGATTTCCAGCAACTGGTGCTGGCGATCCTGGCTGCCAGTGTCGGCCATCAAGAGCCAAGAGGTTAAGCCATGCAAGGCGCATCGCTTCGTCATCAGCCATCCGCACCCGGTCGCAAGCCGGTGCCGCGGGGTGCCAGCCGAATGGTGGCCAAAGAGCCGATGTCGGCGCGCTTGCCGAAAGCCAATTTTGGTTTTCTCAAGAGCCTGTTCTGGCCGGTGCTGCTGGTGGCGTTGGGGTTCGGTACGTATGAAGGCGCGCAACGGTTGCTGCCTTATGCCGACCGGCCGATTGCCCGGATCAATGTCCAGGGCGACCTGAGCTACATCAGCCAGCAGGCGGTGCAGCAGCGGATTGCCCCGTTCGTCGCGTCGAGCTTCTTCACCATCGACCTGGCGGGCATGCGCACGGAACTGGAGCAGATGCCCTGGATCGCCCACGCCGAAGTCCGGCGAGTGTGGCCGGACCAGGTGTCGATCCGCCTGGAAGAGCAATTGCCGGTGGCCCGTTGGGGCGACGAGTCGCTGTTGAACAACCAGGGCCAGGCGTTTACGCCACGGGAACTGGCCAATTATGAACATTTGCCCCAACTGTTCGGTCCACAGCGGGCCCAGCAACAAGTGATGCAGCAATACCAGGTGTTGAGCCAGATGTTGCGGCCATTGGGCTTCTCCATCGCGCGCCTGGAATTGCGTGAACGCGGCAGCTGGTTCCTGACCACTGGCGCGGGCAGCTCGGGGCCGGGCATCGAGCTGCTGCTCGGGCGCGGCAACCTGGTGGAAAAGATGCGCCGCTTCATCGCCATCTATGACAAGACGCTCAAAGAACAGATTACGAACATTGCGCGCATCGATCTGCGCTACGCCAACGGCCTCGCTGTTGGCTGGCGGGAACCTGTAGCGCCGACGACGGCCGAACCCGCCGTCGCGAAGAATTAAGAAGAGGCAGGACCCATGGCAAACGTGCAAAGCGGGAAAATGATCGTCGGTCTGGATATCGGCACTTCCAAGGTGGTTGCGCTGGTAGGCGAGGTCGCGGACGACGGCACGCTGGTCATCGTCGGAATCGGTACACACCCGTCCCGCGGCTTGAAAAAAGGCGTGGTGGTGAACATCGAGTCCACCGTGCAATCGATCCAGCGCGCCATCGAAGAAGCGCAGCTGATGGCCGGTTGCCGGATCCACTCGGCGTTCGTCGGCGTGGCGGGCAATCACATCCGCAGCCTGAACTCCCACGGCATCGTGGCGATTCGTGATCGCGAAGTCAGCTCCGCCGACCTCGAGCGCGTACTCGACGCGGCCCAGGCCGTAGCGATTCCGGCCGACCAGCGCGTGCTGCACACCCTGCCGCAGGACTACGTGATCGATAACCAGGAAGGCGTGCGCGAGCCCCTGGGCATGTCGGGCGTGCGCCTGGAAGCCAAGGTCCACGTGGTGACCTGTGCGGTGAACGCCGCGCAGAACATCGAGAAATGCGTGCGCCGCTGCGGCCTGGAAATCGACGACATCATCCTCGAGCAGCTGGCCTCGGCGTACTCGGTGCTGACCGACGACGAGAAAGAGCTGGGCGTATGCCTGGTGGACATCGGCGGCGGCACCACCGACATCGCGATCTTCACCGAAGGCGCGATTCGCCACACGGCCGTGATCCCGATCGCAGGCGATCAGGTGACCAACGACATCGCGATGGCGCTGCGCACCCCGACCCAGTACGCCGAGGAAATCAAAATCCGCTACGCCTGCGCCCTGGCGAAACTGGCCGGTGCCGGTGAAACCATCAAGGTGCCGAGCGTCGGCGACCGTCCGCCGCGCGAACTGTCGCGCCAGGCGCTGGCCGAAGTGGTCGAGCCGCGTTACGACGAGTTGTTCACGCTGATCCAGGCCGAACTGCGTCGCAGTGGCTACGAAGACCTGATCCCGGCCGGCATCGTGCTGACCGGCGGTACGTCGAAGATGGAAGGCGCGGTCGAGCTGGCCGAAGAGATTTTCCACATGCCGGTGCGCCTGGGCGTGCCGCATGGCGTCAAGGGGCTGGACGACGTGGTCCGCAACCCGATCTATTCCACCGGCGTGGGCCTGTTGATGTACGGCCTGCAGAAGCAATCCGACGGGATCTCGTTCTCAGGGATTGGCAGCCGCGATAGCTACAGCAGCGACGAGCCCAAGGCTCCGTTGTTCGAGCGGCTCCAGGCCTGGGTGAAAGGCAATTTCTAAAGATTCAAGCTTCAGGCGCCGGGTTTCAGGCTCGGCGTTGCAAGACGGCAATAAAACGCAGTAGGCGAAAAAACTAGAGAATGAAAGGAGAGGGAACATGTTCGAACTCGTAGACAACATCCCCGCTAGCCCGGTTATCAAAGTAATCGGTGTCGGCGGTGGCGGCGGCAACGCTGTCAACCACATGGTCAAGAGCAACATCGAAGGCGTCGAATTCATCTGCGCCAACACCGATGCTCAAGCGCTGAAAAACATCGGCGCGCGGACCATCCTTCAACTGGGCACCGGCGTGACCAAGGGCCTGGGTGCCGGCGCGAATCCCGAGGTTGGCCGTCAGGCTGCCCTGGAAGACCGCGAGCGCATCGCTGAAGTCCTGGCCGGCACCAACATGGTGTTCATCACCACGGGCATGGGCGGTGGTACCGGTACCGGTGCAGCGCCGATCATTGCCGAAGTGGCCAAGGAAATGGGCATCCTCACCGTTGCGGTGGTGACCCGTCCGTTCCCGTTCGAAGGCCGCAAGCGCATGCAGATCGCCGATGAAGGCATCCGCGCGCTGAGCGAAAGCGTCGACTCGTTGATCACCATCCCCAACGAGAAGCTGCTGACCATCCTGGGTAAAGACGCAAGCCTGCTGTCGGCTTTCGCCAAGGCTGACGATGTACTGGCCGGTGCCGTTCGCGGTATCTCCGACATCATCAAGCGTCCAGGCATGATCAACGTCGACTTTGCCGACGTGCGCACCGTGATGTCCGAAATGGGCATGGCAATGATGGGCACTGGCTGCGCCAGCGGTCCGAACCGTGCTCGCGAAGCCACCGAAGCGGCCATCCGCAACCCGCTGCTGGAAGATGTAAACCTGCAGGGCGCCCGCGGCATCCTGGTGAATATCACCGCCGGTCCGGACTTGTCTTTGGGCGAGTACTCCGACGTGGGTAGCATCATCGAGGCATTCGCTTCCGACCACGCGATGGTCAAGGTCGGCACCGTGATCGATCCGGACATGCGTGACGAGCTGCACGTGACCGTGGTTGCCACTGGCCTGGGCGCGAAAATCGAGAAGCCGATGAAGGTGATCGACAACACCGTGCAGACTGCCATGGCTTCGCAGCCACAGCAGCCAGCTGCCGCTCGTCAGGAAACGCCTGCGGTGAACTACCGTGACCTGGACCGTCCGACCGTCATGCGCAACCAGGCCCAGGCGGGTGCTGCGACTGCCGCGAAGATGAATCCGCAAGATGATCTGGATTACCTGGACATCCCGGCTTTCCTGCGTCGTCAGGCCGATTGATGGAATGTATCAGGGGTATACGGGTGATTGGTGTTCAGCAAAGGTCTGGTCTGCTATCATCGCCAGCCTTTGTTGATACCAGTTCGCAATTTGCGCTGAAGCGGCCCATGCCATGATTAAACAACGCACCCTGAAGAATATTATCCGTGCCACAGGTGTCGGCCTGCACTCCGGCGAGAAGGTCTACCTGACCCTCAAGCCCGCGCCTGTCGACACCGGCATCGTGTTTTGTCGTGCCGACCTCGACCCTGTGGTGCAGATTCCTGCTCGCGCGGAAAACGTCGGTGAAACCACTATGTCGACCACACTGGTCAACGGTGACGTCAAAGTGGACACGGTGGAGCATTTGCTCTCGGCCATGGCTGGCCTGGGCATCGATAACGCCTACGTCGAGCTCTCCGCGTCCGAAGTCCCGATCATGGATGGCAGTGCCGGACCCTTCGTATTCCTGATTCAATCGGCTGGCCTGGAAGAGCAGGACGCGGCCAAGAAATTCATCCGCATCCTGCGGGAAGTGACAGTGGAAGACGGCGACAAGCGCGCCACTTTCGTCCCTTTCGAAGGGTTCAAGGTGAGCTTCGAGATCGATTTCGATCACCCGGTTTTCCGTGACCGCACCCAGAGTGCAAGCGTGGATTTTTCCAGCACTTCGTTCGTAAAAGAAGTCAGCCGCGCCCGTACCTTCGGTTTCATGAGTGACATCGAGTACCTGCGCAAGCACAACCTCGCACTCGGCGGCAGCGTTGAAAATGCGATCGTGGTCGACTCCGATGGCGTGTTGAACGAAGACGGCCTTCGTTATGAAGACGAATTCGTCAAGCACAAGATCCTCGATGCAATCGGCGACCTCTACCTGCTGGGCAATAGCCTGATTGGTGAGTTCAAGGGCTTCAAGTCCGGCCACGCACTGAACAACCAGCTGCTGCGCAAGTTGATTGAGCAGAAAGATGCTTGGGAAGTCGTGACGTTCGAAGACGCCAGCACCGCACCCATCTCTTACATGCGTCCTGTCGCGGCCGTGTAAGCAAAAAACCTCTCTAGTTTTTTAAGGGCTGCCTTCGGGTGGCCCTTTTTTATGGCGGCAATGAACCCCGTGTGGGTCATTTCCTAAGGGATTGCGATATTCCCCTATAGGACGCTTCCCAAACGTCGCCGAACCCGTTGTTACTCGATGGAACAACCCTCTGAAGTAAGTCACGCTGAATGCCCTTGAAAACCAATCCCGCGTAAGACGCGGGCACCAAGGGAAGTCATGCCAGCAGACCGATCTGAACAGCACCAACTCGATTTCAATCAAAGCGACGCCGACACGGTTTTTGCCCCGTCACGTTCCCTCTTGGAACAAGCGGCTGCAAACGCCTGGGGGGATCGGCAACATGCTTGATCAACGGCCCACCTTCTTCGACCACAGCCGCCACACCCTGAGCGTCTGCGACCTCACAGCCCATCTCGACGTCCTGGCCTTCACCGGCGAGGAGCACCTGAGCCGGCCCTACCACTACCGCATCGAATTCACCTGCACCGAGCGCGACCTGGTGGTCACCGACCTGCTCAACCGGGATGCCTACTTCAGTCTTTACCCGCTGCCGCCACCGCCGACGCCCAAGGGCTTCGCGCCGCCGGAGATCAAGCCGCTGCGCACGTTCAATGGCGCGATCACGGCGTTCAAGCGCCTGTCCGGCTCCAACGACGAAGCCCGCTACGAAATCACGTTGCAACCGCGTTTCGCGCTGCTGGCGCGGGGCAAGCAGTTTCGGATCTACCAGCACCAGTCGGTGCCGCAGATCGTCGAACACATCCTGCGCACGCGCCATGATTTCCGGGGCCAGCATTTCTATTTCAATGTGGTGCGCGACTACCCCCGGCGTGAACAGGTCATGCAATACGACGAAAGCGACCTGGCCTTCATCGAGCGCCTGCTGGCTGATGTCGGCATCTGGTACCGGGTGGTCAGCGATGACCGCCTGAGCATCGACGTGGTGGAGTTTCACGACGATCAGCGGCACTACCAGCGCGGCGTCAAGTTGCCGTGTCGCCCGCCGTCCGGCTTGTGCGCCAACGAGCAGGACGCGGTCTGGCACCTGCAAACCGCCCACCAGGTGGTGGAAAAAAACATCAACTTTCGCGCCTACCACCATCGCGAGGCCTACGCGTTCCTCGACGGCGAGGTCGACCATACCCGCCGCGCCAAGGGCACCTACGGCGAGGCCTATCACTACGGCGAACCTTACACGGTGCTGGGCGAGCGCTACGCCCTGGACGAGGACCTGCAAAGCGAAAGTGGTTTTTTCTACGCGCGCCTGCGCCATGAACTCTACCTCAATGACCAGACCCGCCTCAGCGGCACCACCAGCAGCGCCACCCTGGCCCCGGCCCAGATGCTCGAAATCACCGGCGGCGCGCCCCAGGCCTTCGAGTTCGGCGCGGTGATCGTCAGCCTGCGCACCGAAGCGGCCCGGGACCGCAGCTTCATCGCCACCTTCCAAGCGATTCCTTACTCGGAAACCGTGTGCTTTCGCCCACCGCTGCCGCCCAAGCCGCGCATCAGCGGCACCATTCCCGCCCGCGTCAGTCACCCGGAAGTCAACCCGCCGTACGCTGACCTCGACTTCGAGGGCCGCTACAAGGTGCGCTTCCTGTTCGACCGCGACACCTGGCAAGCCGGCCGCGAAAGCGCCTGGCTGCGCCTGGCCCGACCCTACGGCGGCGACACCCACGGCCTGCATTTCCCGCTGCAGGCCGGCACCGAAGTGGCGGTGGCTTTCGAGCACGGCGACCCCGACCGCCCCTACATCGCCCACGCCCTGCACGACGACCGGCACCCGGACCCCGTCACCGCCCGCAACGAGCGCCGCAACGTGCTGCGCACTCCGACCAACAACAAACTACGCATGGACGACACCCGCGGGCAGGAGCACATCAAGCTCAGCACCGAGCACAGCGGCAAGAGCCAGTTGAACCTGGGGCATCTGGTGGATGCCGAGCAGACGAAGCGGGGGGAAGGGTTTGAGTTGCGCACCGATGGACATGGCGCCCTTCGTGCGGGCAAGGGGGTGTTTATCAGTGCTGATGAGCAAACCCAGGCCAAGGGCGACGTCCTCACCATGGACCCGGCCACCGCCCAGGTCGAAGGTGCCAGACAGCAGATGGCCGAATGGCAGGACATCGCCCAGGCCCACCACAGCCGCAAACCCGACCTGCGCGGCTTGGAACAACTCCAGGCCGACGCAAAAGACCTTTCGGCCGCCGCCATCCTGCTCAGCGCCCCCCAGGGCATCGGCGCCGTCACCCCGGCCAGCCTGCTGCTCAAGAGCGGCGACGCGCTGTACCTGCAAAGCCACAACGAAATCAACCTCGCCGCCGCCAAGCGGCTGTCGGCCCACGCCAACCAGGGCATCTCGCTGCTGGCCCAACAGGAAGGCCTGCGCCTGGTCTCCGGCAAAGGACCCCTGGACATCGAATCCCACGGCGATGGGATGGGCATGAAAGCCCAGCAGGACATCACCGTGCAGTCGGTGCAGGGGCATGTGCAGGTGACGGCGAAGAATGGCCTCACCCTGGCGTGTGGGGGTGGGTTCATTCGGATTACCCCGACCGGCGCAATCGATATCCATAGCCCCGGCAAGCTGAACCTCAAGGGGCAGCACGTCTGGGAACTGCCTGCCGGGCAATCTTTTGCACTGGCGGATTTGCCGCAATCGGTGTGCAAGGAATGCCTGGAGATGGCCCGCGAAAACGCCGTGGGAATTCTTCCGCGTGAAAGCTGAAATAAGGAATACATACATGGCAGCGCCAAGCGAATGGCAACAGCAGATAGAACACGTCTGCGTGACTGCGGACATACAGCGAGTGGACCTTTTGCTGGACCAGTCCGACTGGGACAGCTGCGCTATCCCGGCCCTGAAACAAATAATGCCAGAGATAGCATGGCATTCGTTGTTTACCGGTACACCGGAGGAAAACCTGCTGGAGCAAGCGCCGCTGTTGATGCGGCTGGATCTGGCGCATTGGCAACATCGAGCCTGGCTGGAAGAACTCATGACTCACTGTGCAGCCGATGCCCGGCTGTTGGTCGCGATCTCCCCGTTGCCCTTCGACGCGCTCAGCTTGGCCCTGCAAACCTTGTCCCAAATGAACTGGGGTGGGCAGCCAGGCTTGTTGCGGTACTACGACCCGCGAATCTTCCCTCTGTTGATTTCCTCCATCTTGAGCGACCAACAGCGCCTCCAATTCCTGCTCCCTGTCAGTTACTGGAGCTGGCTGGATCGGGACGGCCAGCCGCAATGGCGACGGGGCGCCAGCCAGACACGGGGGCGCATCGACATACCGCCCACCGTCGAACTGAGTGATGAGCAATGCGACCTGATCGGATGCATCTCCGATGCGCAGCAGCTTTTTGATAGCGGCCAATTTGATCAGCTTGAGGAAAGTCAGGAGCAGCGTTTCGCGTTGTTATATCGGCTGGTCGTAAAGGCAGCCAAAGAGAATTACTTCAACGATCTCAGCGAGTATGTGCGCAACCGCGCTTTTTAGTTCCAAGGAGGACCGGCAATGGTCGCGGTGGCTATTGCTGCATAACGGATCGCATGCAAAAAAAAGATTCCGGACGAAGCGGTTTTTTGCGTGATTTAGGAAGTTGATAAAAAGGACTTTTCCATGAGGCAGTTGATGTTCCGCAAATCGATAGTGCGAGGTTCTTGTGCCTTGCTGGGGTTGATGTTGCATGGGTGTTCTTCTGCGGATAATGAGATGGCGGGAGGGAATATAGAAGCCGTTAACCATACGTTGAATGCGATCAATTGGTTGTCGGTTAACGGATATAGGGCGGACGGGGGAGGAGGCAGTTCGTGTTGCATCATTATGCCGACCAAATGGCGTCCAGGGTTGAAGGCTTATATTGAATGGGAGGTGGATCCTGATCCTTTTGCGGATGCACCGCCTTTAGGAACCGATGAATTTCGAGTTTTTATGGTAAGGCACAAGATTAATTATCAACGGCATAGCGCAACGTTAGAAATCCCGGAATGGCCAGGAACGGAGTCTTGCGATCTGAAAGTCCATTTCCTGACTTGTAATCAAATCAAGGTTACTACCGTGTGTGCGGTATACGGTCAACCCAATTATCCTATTAAAGAACCGCTTGAAATGAAGGAGCCTGCCGTATGCCCGAAATAAAAACTAATTCGAGGGCTTACAAAGTGCTGCCGTTGTCGGTGCTCATAAGGTGGGCGTCGCAGGGGCTCTATGCCTCGCTGGGATTGATGCTGCTGGGGTGTTCTTCTGCGGATAACGAGATGGCGGGAGGGAACTTGGCTGCCGTCAACCACACCTTGGGCGCAATTAATTGGTTTTCAGTTAATGGTTATAGGGCTCACGGCGGTGGGGGCAGCTCGTGCTGCATCGTTATGCCGACCAAATGGCGTCCAGGGTTGAAGGCTTATATCGAGTGGGAAGTAGATCCTAATCGTTTTGCAAGAATTAAGCGAAAGACCGCTGGTTTCGGTTTCGATGAAGAAGCTTGGGCTGCCCACGAGGCAAAATTTCAGCGCCATAGCGCCATGGTGGAGATGCCGGAATGGCCAGGAACGGAGTCTTGCGATCTGAAAGTCCATTTCCTGACTTGCAATCAAATCAAGGTTACTACCGCGTGTGCGGTGTACGGCCAGCCAAACTATCCCATCAAAGAAAAAAAACAGATGAAGGAGCCAGCCGTATGCCCGAAATAAAAACTAATTCGAAGGCATACAGAGTGCGGCCGTTGTTGGTGCTCAGAAGGTGGGCGTCGCAGGGGCTCTATGCCTCGCTGGGATTGATGCTGCATGGGTGTTCTTCACCGGACAACGAGATGGCGGGTGGGAATATAGAAGCCGTTAACCATACGTTGAATGCGATCAATTGGTTGTCGGTTAACGGATATAGGGCGGACGGGGGAGGAGGCAGTTCATGTTGCATCATTATGCCGACCAAATGGCGTCCAGGGTTGAAGGCTTATATTGAATGGGAGGTGGATCCTAATCGACACGCAAAATTACCTTCGGTCACCTCAATTGAGTTTCGCGAAGCATATGCCAAGCATTCGGCTAACTACCGGCGGCATAGCGCTACGGTAGAAATTCCGGAATGGCTGGGGACGGAGTCCTGTGATCTGAAAGTGCATTTCCTGACTTGTAATCGACTCAAGGTTACTACCGCGTGTGCGGTATACGGTCAACCCAATTACCCTATTAAAGAACTGTTGGAAATAAAGGAGCCCTCCACATGCCCGAAGTAAAAGTCAATAACTCGAAGGCTAAGGCTTGGGCGCCGCCGATTTTTCCCGTCGGGGGACGTCTGCCCGTAGAGATGCGAAAGGTGACCGAGAACTACAATAAACAAACTGCAGAGAAAAATGCTTTTCGTCGAACGACCAATGCCCGAGGGCAAAAGCGGCACTCCGCGTGCTGCTACAGTTTGCACATCAGTTTGTTTTTTGATGGGACCAACAATAACGAGGACAACGATACGAAGAAAGGGCATCCCAGTAATATTGCGAAGCTGTTCCATGCGTCGCTCAGAGGTACGCCGGCAAAAGAACGTGGCTATTTTTCCTACTACATGCCCGGAGTCGGAACCCCTTTTCCAGAAATCGGCGAGCTGGATTACAGCGAGGAGGGGTTGAAGTTCGCCACAGGTGGCGAAAACCGTATCAATTGGGCCCTTGTTTCTTTGGCTGATGCCTTGCATACAGCCCTGATCAAAAAGCCATTGTCCCAAGATCGTCGAGCAAAAGCCGTCGAGTCCATGGACACGTACATAGCTCCTATGATGAGCATCTTCGGCGCTGGTCGGCGGCGCCAAGTCATGCAGGGCCTGCTGGAACCCCTGAAAACCCATGTCCGTCAAGCCAGGCCTGAAGTCCTGGGCGTCAAGCTCTTCGTCTATGGATTTTCCCGCGGCGCGGCGCAAGCGCGCACTTTCGTGAGCTGGCTGAGCCAGCTGTTCGACACGCCGGATGAGGCCGAGAAACCGGAACAGACTTTACTGGGCCTGCCGGTGAGCATCGAGTTCCTCGGCCTGCTGGATACCGTGGCGTCGGTGGGTATCGCCCATGTCACGCCTTTTTTTGCCGGGCACATGGACTGGGCCGATGACACCCAGCTCTTGCCGGACGCGAAGACATTTCCCGATTTCGTCAAATGCTGCCGGCACTTTGTGGCGGCCTTCGAACAACGTGCCTGTTTCCCACTGGACTCGGTTCGTAACGAGGACGGCAACTACCCATCCAATACCTATGAAGTGGTGTACCCCGGCGTGCACTCCGATGTGGGCGGTGGGTACCCGAAAAACGACCAGGGCAAGGCGCGTGGCGGTACGGATGAGTTGGTGTCGCAGATCGTCCTGCACGATTTGTATGCCGCGGCCTTCGCCGCCGGGGCGCCATTGCAGGTACCGGGAACAGTGCTGCCGGACAGCCTGAGGAGTCAGAAACATTGGCGAGCGCTGGGGCTGGATGTGGCAGAGGAATTCGATATAAGCCCTCAAGTCATCGAACGCTTCAACGCCTGGCACCACCAGACCCTGCAAACGACCTCGCCCGAGGACCAGGGCAGCATTTCCACTGACGGCTACCACCCCTTGCTGCTCACGACCACCGTCGAAGACACCCTGGCCGAGCAACTGGGCTGGATCACCGGCTGGCGCATCGGCCGCTATGCCAATGACCGCGAGCAGGTTGAAGATCACTATCGATACGACGACAGCTACAAGCATCAACCTTTCTTCACCGAGGCCCAGGAAGCCACGGCCTACGATACGGACCAACAGCGTAGCGAGTATGAAGACCAGAAACGGACCGTGCTGAAGAACCGCCAGAAAGAACCCGTGGCGGCGATGAATCATCCCGGCCCGCCGATCTACGAACCGCAGATCGACCAGACCCAACTGAGCCAGGCCGCCACTGAGTTCAAGCACGACTATCTGGATATCGAACGCAAACAAACCAGCAAGTACGGTACGGTCCTGGACGTGGTCATGCGCGACACGATCTATCTGCTCAACGAGAACGATGAGGTGCGCGACCACGCCAACATCAAGGCGGCGGGCGAGCTGCGTTACGAGCAACTGTTCGATGACAGGTTCGGCAGGCCCAGCCGGGACCCTGGCCTGGCGCTGCTGGTGGCGTTGTTCGATGACCACATCCACGATTCACGGGCCTGGTTTATGCACGACAAGTTGGCATCCCGTGAGCTATGGGCCGGCTACTTCTTTTATCGCATGACCTATTTCGGCAATGAGAACAGTCGTGACCTGTCTCCGGTGGTGGTGGCCGGGCGGATGCTGGGGGTGGCGGTGCTGGCGGGCGCCACGGTGTATGGCATCAAGCGCAGCGGCACGCTGGGCGGGGTGGGTGGCGTGGCGGCCGGTATGGGCGCGGCGACCATTGGTTATCAGGTGATCGACCAGGTCAGCGGGGCGGTAGTGCCGTTTCTGCCGGGGGCGGAAAAGATTTTGCAGCCGACGCGCCATATCGGCGAAGTGGTTATCGAGCAGAAGAAACAGATCGCCCAGGACGACTATCTGCAGCGCCTCGATCGGACCGACGAGATGCTGCGGCTCGCCGGCGTGCTGGTGGAGTTTGATGGGGAGGTGGCGCCATGATCCCCGTGATCCGCCTAGGCGACTCTCTACACTCCTTCGGCGGCAAAGTGCTCGAAGGTCGTTTCCTGGCGATTGGCCGGCCGCTGTCCTGCATGGGGGACAAGGTCCGCTGCGAAAAGCACGGCGAGAATCGCATCGCCCAAGGCGCGGGAGGGTTCAGCTTCAACGGGCAGTTGTTGGCCTTGGACGGGTACCGCTGCGATTGCGGTTGTACGTTGGTCAGCTCCTTGGCGCTGTCGTTTATATCGGTGAAGCCATGAATCGCCCGCCGCGTTACCCGCCGTTCGCCCAGCCAAGGGAACCGCGCTGGGGCCGCTGGTGGCTGGCGTTGCCGCTACTGTGGATTGTCCAGCTGGCAATCCTGGTGCCGTTCTGGCCCGAAGATCAGCCACGCCTGGCATTGTGGTTGTGGAGCGCTGTGTTGCCCTTGAGCTGGGCGCTGGCGTTGTCGTTGCGGGTGTTGCCATGGCAGATCGGCTTGTTCAGGCGCGACGTATTTCGCCGCACCCAGGACGACGATACACAGCGCTGGTGGCGCTGGCGAAGCCTGGGGTTGCCGGTGGAAGAGGTGCTGGTGTTGGGGCCGGCCGGTGATGATCAAATCCACTATCGGGGCCTGATGAACGACACGCCGCTGCCGACGCCCATGGCGCGATCCAAGGCTGCGGTGCCGTCATTGAATTGCCCGGTGATACTCAGCCAGTCCGCCGAGCGTGCTCCGGCGCTGGCGCAACACCTGGCTCGGTTGGTTTTTGAGCAAACCGGAATATTGGAGCGGTGGCCGAGGTTGCGGGCGATTGTCTGGGCGGGCGACGAAATCGAACTGGCTGCCTTCGAGAAGGTGCTGGGCAGCCACGGCACCGAGCTGCCAAAGGTGTGCTTGCCGTTGCAAGACCTGGCGGACCTGGACGAACTGATCGACATATTCAATCAAGAATGCCGTCACGCCGAGGACTGGCTGCTGTGCGCCGGGGTGGTTTCGGTGCAGGGCGCCGAAGCGGCAACGCCACCTGGCGAAGGTGGTTTTTTGTGGGTGGTGAGTCGTCAAGGGCGGCAGCTGTTGCATCGTGGTGAATACCTGTCGGGCGAGACTGACGACCCCCCCGCTGAGCTCAGCGCACAGATGCAGCGTTATGCCGGGCTGCAAGCCCCGCCGACCTGTCTGGCCATGGACCAGGCCAGTCAGCAAGCCTTCATGGCCGGCGGCTGGTCGGCGATCGAGCATCAATTGGAAGCGCACTGGGGTGAATTGGCGCATCTGGCGCCGTTTATCGGCATGTCGTTGGCGTTGTTGCATGCAAAGGAGGCCGGACAGCCCTGTGGCTGGCTGAGCCAGGATGCGGACAAACGATTGGCAATTGGAGTGGCAAAACCTCATGGCAAGGGATAACGGCGAGCCCAAGGGCTCATTGATAGGGTTGGGGTCAGGCTACCTGCTGGTCATGACATTCATGGTGCTGCTCGGTTGCCTGCTGTATCGCTTGGCGGGCCATCACCTGGAATTGCCGCCAGTCGCGTTCCAGCAATTGATGTTGTGGGGGCTGGGGACATGGGTTGCGCTCTTTTGGTTCTGCCCGATGATTTTATTGGCCTGGGATCGTTTGACGGTACGCCAGGCGCAGCGGACCACGCCGGGAGGCATTGGCAGCGTCGCTGCGTCCCGATTGAATCCACAGCCGGATTTGAAAGACGACGAAGAGAAGCTGGCCAGGCTACGCGAAAACCTCCGCTTCCAATACGGCCCCCTCTGGCGCCACAAGGTCCGCCTGCTGCTCATCGTCGGTGAGCCCACCCAGATCGCCGCCATCGCCCCGGAGCTGGCGAAAAAGAAATGGCTCGAAGGCGAACGCACCGTGCTGCTATGGGGCGGCAGCGTCCAGGAAGAATTGCCAACCCCACTGTTGAACCCATGGCTCACCTTGCGCCGTTGGCGGGCGCTGGACGGGGTGGTCTGGGCGCTGGACAAACCGCAAAGCACCGATGCGGTGGCGCTGGCCAAGGGCATGCGGCAGTTGCAGGGGCTGGCTCGGCGGCTAGGCCGACGGTTGCCGTTGCACTTGTGGCAGGTGTGCGAGAGCGGCTGGTCCCAGGACGGGCGCGAGAGCCAGCCGGTGGGTTGTCTGTTGCCGGCCAAGGTGACGCCGTCTCTGTTGGAGGCGTGCCTGGAGGATCTGGTCGAGCCGTTGCGTTGCCAGGGCTTTGCCCAGATGAAGATCAAGAAGCGGATGCACCACGATTTCCTGCTGCGCCTGTCCCGGGATTTGCAGGCCGAGGGCATTGCCCGTTGGCGGCAGGCGCTGGCGCCGTCGTTGAGTGGGTTCAACCCGGGGGTGATGCTGCGAGGGTTGTGGTTCAGCCTGCCACTGCGCGTGACGCAAAGCGCTGACGGCGAGCATTTCTGGTGGCCGGACCCGGCGTGGCACGGCGTGCAGCGCGACAAGGCCGTCGGCGCGCGGTTGGGGTGGGGCGCGCCGCGAGTCGTCTATGGGCTGTTCATGGGCCTGGCGCTGGTGTGGGGCGCGGGGATGGCGCTGTCCTTTGTGAGCAATCGGGCGCAGATCGTCGAGGCGCAGGCCTTGTCGACGGCGTTGCAACAGTCATCCACCCAAGAGGAGCAACTGTTGGCGCTCGAAGCGCTCGTCCATGTGCTGGCTCGCCTGGATCACCGTGTCGTGTCCGGTGCGCCGTGGTACCAGCGCTTTGGCTTGAACCGCAATGAAACCTTGCTCGAACTGTTGTGGCCCCGGTATGTCGAGGCCAATAACCGCCTGGTGCGAGACCCGGCGGCGGCGAGGTTGCGCGGGCAACTGGAGGCGCTGGTCAAGCTGGCGCCGGGCAGCCCCGAGCGCGTTGAGCGCACGCGTATGGCCTACGATCAGCTCAAGACTTACCTGATGATGGCGCGCCCGGACAAAGCCGTGGCGCCCCTGTTGGTCAAGACCCTGGGCCACGCCGAACCCACGCGTGACGGAATTTCGCCAGGGCTCTGGCGGACCCTCGCACCGAACCTGTGGCAGTTCTACGCCGAGCAACTGGCCGCGCACCCGGACTGGCGCATCGAGGCCGACCCGCGGTTGGTGGCGCAGGTGCGCCAGGTGCTGCTCGACCAATTGGGCCAACGCAACGCCGAGGCCAGCCTGTATCAACGGGTGCTGGACGACGCCACCCCGCACTATCCAGCCCTGGGCCTGCAACAGATGGTGGGCGACACCGAAGCCGCCGGGTTGTTTTCCAGCAAGGCCAGCGTGCCGGGGGTGTTCACGCGCCAGGCCTGGGAGGGCCAGGTGCGCCAGGCCATCGATGACATCACCCAGGCGCGCCGCGAAGAAATCGATTGGGTGCTCAGTGATCGCCCCGGTGACATCGATGTGCGCTTGACGCCCGGCGAGCTCAAGGCGCGCCTGACCGAACGTTATTTCAAGGACTACGCGGGCGCCTGGCTGGTGTTTCTCAACAGCCTGCGGGGCAATCAACCCAAAAGCCTGGATCAGGTCATCGACCAGTTGACGCTGATGAGCGACGTGCGCCAATCGCCGTTGCTCGCGTTGATCAATACCCTGGCCTATCAAGGGCAAGCGGGCACCCGCGTCCCGGCCCTGGGCGACTCGCTGATGAGGTCCGCGCACAAGCTCATCGGCCCGGACAAGGCCCCGCCCATAGACCCGCTGGCCGACCTGCCGAGCGGCCCGCTGGATCCGACGTTCGGCCCGTTGTTGGCCTTGCTGGGCAAGGGTGGCGCTGACCATTTGAGCCTCCAGGCCTACCTCACCCAAGTGACCCGCGTGCGCCTGAAACTGCAACAGATCAACACGGCCAGCGACCCCATGGAAATGACCCAGGCCCTGGCGCAGACGGTGTTCCAGGGCCGGGGCATCGACCTCACCGATACCCAGTCCTATGGCCGTCTTATGGCCGCCAGCCTCGGTGCGCAATGGGCCGGCGTGGGCGAAACGCTGTTCGTGCAACCGCTGGAACAGGCTTGGCAGCGAGTGCTGCAACCGTCGGCGGCGGGCCTCAACAGCCAATGGCGGCGTTCGATCGTCGAGCATTGGAACGCGGCCTTTACCGGGCGTTATCCCTTCGCCGCGACGGCCAGCGATGCTTCGTTGCCGATGCTGGGGCAAATGATCCGCGCCGACACGGGGCGCATCGAGCGTTTTCTCCACAGCCAGTTGAGCGGCGTGTTGCGCAAGGAAGGCAACCGCTGGGTGGCCGATCCCCGCCACGGTCGCGGTTTGCGCGTCAATCCCCAATTCCTGGAGGCGGTCAATCAACTGAGCGATCTGGCCGACGTGCTCTACACCGACGGCGGCCTGGGCTTGAGTTTTGAACTGAGCGGCAAAGGCGTGCGCGATGTGGTGCAAACCACCTTCATCCTCAACGGAGAGAAACACCACTACTTCAACCAGAAGGAGCGCTGGCAGCGCTTCGGCTGGCCAGGACGCAGCGACTACCCCGGCGTCAGCCTGACGTGGACCAGCGTCCACACCGGCGAACGGTTGTTCGCCGACTACGCCGGCGCCTGGGGGCTGATCCGCTTGCTGGAACAGGCCACGTTCACCGCGCTGGACGATGGCGACAGCCGCTACCGCATGGTGCTCAAGGCGCCCGATGGCCTGGGCCTGACGTGGCACCTGCGCACCGAACTGGATGCCGGGCCGATGACGCTTCTGAAGTTGCGAGGGTTTACGTTGCCGGGGCGGATATTTTTGGATGGGCGCGGGGCGGCGGAAGGATAGATCTACATCGCGCAGACGACCCGATTGCGTCCGCTGGCCTTGGCCTGGTAAAGCGCCTTGTCGGCGGCGAACAGCAATTCTTCCAACTCGCTGTAAGGCCCCTGGACCCAGGTGGCGATGCCGATACTGACGGTCATGGGCATCTCGCCAGGCATCTGTTCCACGGCCTCGCGAATGTTCTGCGCCGTCGTGAATGCCCCGGCCGTCGTGGTTTCCGGCAGTACCACCGAGAATTCCTCGCCACCGTAACGCGCCGCCAGGTCGGCGGGGCGACGGACATGCTCGCCAATCAACTGAGCCAGGCTTCGCAACGCCTCGTCACCGCGTTGATGGCCGAGGCGATCGTTGAATGTCTTGAAGTGGTCCGCGTCGATCATCAGGACTGACAACGGCTGGCCGGAGCGTTGGGCGCGCAGCCATTCCAGTTGCAGCATGTGGTCCAGGGTTCGACGGTTGGCCAGGCCGGTCAGAGGATCGACAGACGCCAACTGGGCCAACTCCCATTCGGCGTTGCGGCGGCGTTTCAATTCCCGGCGCAGCAGCCAGGTGAGCCAGAGCAGGCTGATGCACAGCGCGCCAGTGGCGCCACTGACCAGAAGCGCCGTGCGTTGCCACGAGGCGAAGACTTCTTGGGAAGAGAGCGCGACCACCACGATCAGCGGCAAGTCACCCACCTGGGAAAAGGTATACAGACGCTGGGTCTGGTCAACGCTGGATAGGCCTGTGAAGCTGCCGTCGCCTTCGCGCAGGATGCGTACGAAGTTTGGCCGTTTGCTGAAATCCTTGCCGATCACGTCTTCGGCCAACTGCGGTTCTTGCGCCAGCAGGATACCGTCGCGGCTGACCAGGTTGACCGTCCCGCCGTGACCGATGTTCAGGCTCTTGAACAGTTGGTTGAAGTAATTCAAGCGCATCGCGGCTTCGGCCACGCCCATGAACTCGCCACGTTCGTCGTTCAAGCGATAACTGAAGCTGATCCGCCAGTCGTGGGGTTCGCTACGGGCGCGGAAGGGCCGGCTGATCATCATGCCCGGGCGTGGATCCTGGAGATGAGACTGGAAATACTCCCGGTCGGCGTAATTACCTTTGCGTGGCTGGATCGAGGCGGAATCGGCGATCACATCACCACGCTTGTCGAGCAGCAATATGTCGCCTTTATAAGGCGCGGCGGTGGCGCGGTCGAAGAGGGCGAGATGACGAATCGTGGGTGATACATCATTCAGGTCGTCGCGCTTTGCGGCAGCGACAAGACCTTGCAATGACAAGTCATAGAGTTCGACATTGCGCAGCACGTCGGCGTCGATCAGTTGCACGATGTTGCTCGCCGCACGGATCGCGGCCTGCTGGGCGCTGGCGTGTTCACGGATCAGCAGGAACGTCACGATACTCAGGATGGCAATCACAGCCAGCGAGCTGGCCAAGACGAGTACCCGTTCCGAACGTATAGGAAGTGGGATATTGGCGGGTGTTGCAGTGCTCGCGCTCATGATTCCGATCTGCATTGTCATATGGCTGGGATCCTTCCCATAGGCTGCTCATCCACAGCCGCGGATGACTGGCATCAAACAATGCTGGCCTTTTGCAAGATTGTGCTTGTGACACCGGAATTGAGCAATCCACATCGTGGCTTATTTCAAGCCGGCAAACGGATCCCGAAGGTGTTTGCGCCCCGCTCGCTGTGTACGAAAACGTCGCCGCCATGCATCAGCGCAATGGCCTTGACGATGGCCAGGCCCAATCCATGGTTGGCGCCGCTGTTGCTGCGGGAGGCGTCGACGCGATAGAAGCGCTCGAACAAGCGCGGCAAGTGCTCTCCATCGATGGGCGCGCCGGGGTTGGTGACGGCGAGGGTGATCTGATCGCCGATGGCTTCGATGCGCACGGCGATCACCTGGCCGGGCGCGGTGTGCTGGACGGCGTTGCTGAGCAGGTTGATCAAGGCCCTTCGCAGGTGGGCGATTTCGATGGTGGCCTGGGCGTCGCCACTGACGTGAACCTCGACCTGGGCGTCTTCCAGGATGAAGTCCAGGTAGTCGAGGGTGGTTGCCACTTCGTCGGCCAGGGAGGTCGTGATCAGCTTGGTGGCCTTGCTGCCCTGGTCAGCACTGGCCAGGAACAGCATGTCGTTGATGATGGAGCGCAAGCGTTCCAGCTCTTCGAGGTTCGATTGCAGCACTTCGAAGTAATGCTCCGCCGAGCGCCCCCGGGTCAGCGCCACTTGCGTCTGGCCGATCAGGTTGGTCAACGGCGAACGCAGTTCATGGGCAACGTCGGCGTTGAATGATTCCAGCCGGGAGTAAGCCTGCTCGACCCGGTCGAGAGTGGCGTTGAACGAGCTGACGAACTGGCCGAGCTCCGGTGGCAATGGAGACAATCGCAGCCGCCCGCAAAGGCGCGGTGGCGCCAGGCGTTGGGCTTCGTCCGATAACTTGATGAGCGGCTTGAGCCCGATGCGCGCCACCCAATAACCCAGCAACGAGGCCAGCAGCACACCGATACAGGCCAGGCTCACCAGGGCCACCAGCAGGTGGTGTTGGGTCTGGTAGAACGTCTCGGTATCGATGCCGATCATGAATCGCAGGGGAGGGCGCTGGTCCTTGGCGGGGAACTGGCTCACGAGGACTTTCATTGGATAGTGCCGGTCGGGCAACATCAGGTCATGCTTGCCCAAGGGGCCCTGGGCGACGGCGCGAATCCGAGGATCGGGGCTGCCATATTCAAAGCGCGGGTCGCCGCTGACGATCCAGAAATGGATGCGCTTGTCTTCCTCCCCCAGTAACCGCAGCTTGTTGTTGATCTTCACCCAATGCTCGGGCGTGCCATAACGACCCACGGTGGATTCAAGCACGCTGTAGCGGGCGTCGAGCTCCGCTTCCGGCAGCAGGCCCAGGCCTTTGTCGACCTGCTGGTACAGTGCACCGCCAATCAACAGGAACACCAGCGCCGCCACCAGCGTGAAGAGCCCGCTCAGGCGCAGCGCGATGCTGTTACTCACCTCGATTCTCCAGCACATACCCCATCCCACGGATGGTGTGCAGAAGCTTGTGCTCGAAAGGACCGTCCAGCTTGGCCCGCAGGCGCTTGATCGCAACTTCCACGACGTTGGCGTCGCTGTCGAAGTTGATGTCCCAGACCATCTCGGCAATGGCGGTCTTCGAAAGGATTTCGCCCTGGCGACGGGCGAGGACGCTGAGCAGCGAAAACTCCTTGGCGGTGAGGTCCAGGCGCTGCCCGGCCCGGGTAGCCTTGCGGCTGATCAGGTCGATCCACAAATCGGCGATGCTCACCTGCACCGGCTCGTGGGCGCTGCTGCGGCGGGTCAGCGCTTGCAGGCGCGCCACCAGTTCGAGGAAGGAAAACGGTTTGCCCAAGTAATCGTCGGCCCCGTCGCGCAGGCCCTTGATACGGTCCTCGACCCGTTCGCGGGCGGTGAGCATGATGACCGGTGTCTGCTTGCGGGCGCGCAACGCACGCAGCACGCCGAAACCGTCCAGGCCTGGCAGCATGACGTCGAGCACGATCACTGCGTAATCGCTTTCCAGGGCCAGGTGCAGCCCTTCGACGCCATCGCGCGCCACGTCCACGATGTAGCCTTGTTCGGTCAGGCCGCGGTGCAGGTAGTCGGCGGTTTTTTCTTCGTCTTCGATGATCAGAACGCGCATGGCCCGGCCTCAGTCTGTATTCGCCAGCGCCGCCGTCGGCGCAGGGCCGTTTCGAGGGGCGGGTCGATGTAACAGTCGTTCAAGCCACAAGTATATGACCGGTGTGGTGAACAACGTCAGCGCCTGGCTCACCAGCAAGCCACCGACCACGGCAATGCCCAACGGCTGGCGCAGCTCTGCGCCGGCGCCATAGCCGAGCATCAGCGGCAGCGCACCGAGCAGCGCGGCGAGGGTGGTCATGATGATGGGGCGGAACCGTGTCATACAGGCCTGGAAGATCGCATCCTGGGGCGTCATCCCGCCGTTTCGCTGGGCGTCGATGGCGAAGTCGATCATCAGGATCCCGTTCTTCTTGACGATCCCGATCAGCAGCACCAGCCCAATCAACGCCATGATCGAGAAATCCTGACCCAGCAGCCAAAGCATGATCAGCGCGCCAAGGCCGGCCGAGGGCAGCGTGGAGATAATGGTCAACGGATGCACGAAACTCTCGTAGAGCACGCCGAGGATGATATAGACGGCCACCAGGGCGGCGAGGATCAGCCATGGCTGGCTTTTCAGCGAACTCTGGAAGGCTTGGGCCGCACCCTGGAAATTGCCGGTGATGGCCGCAGGCATGCCGATTTCGTTCTTGGCCTGGTCGAGCAGCCGCACCGCATCACCCAATGCCACGCCTGGTGCCAGGTTGAACGACAGGTTGGCGGCCGGGAACATGCCATCGTGGGCAATCGACAACGGGCCGTTGGTGGGAGCGTCGAAGCGGGCGAGGGCGGAGAGCGGCACCATCTCCCCGGTCAGGGGCGAGCGCAGGTAGAAATACGCCAGGCTTTCGGCCTTGCCACGCTGTTGTGTGTCGAGTTCGAGAATCACGTTGTACTGGTTGGTCTCGGTCTGGAACTCGTTGATCTGCCGCTGGCCGAACGCGTCATACAGCGCCTGGTCGACATCCGTGGCGGTGAGGCCGAAGCGCGCCGCTGCACTGCGGTCGATGTTGATGTGGGTGATGCTGCCGCCCAGTTGCAGGTCATTGGAAATGTCGCGGAACGCCGGAATGCTGCGTAGCTTGTCGGTGAGTTTCTGCGTCCAGGCGTTGAGGGTCGGCCCGTCGTTGCTCTTGAGCACGTACTGATACTGGGCGCGACTGGGGCCGGAACTGAGGTTGATGTCCTGCCCGGCCCGCAGGTACAGCACCACGCCGGGAATCTTCAGCAACTTGGGTCGGATCCGATCGATGAAGCCGCTGGCTGATACATCGCGCTGGCCCCGAGGCTTCAGGGCGATCCAGAAACGGCCGTTGGCGATGGTCTGGTTGTTGCCCGAGACACCGACGGAGTGAGAGAAGGTCTGCACCGCCGGGTCGGCGGCAACGATCTCGGCCAGGGCCTTGTGCTTGGCCACCATGTCCGGGAATGAGATGTCGGCGGCGGCTTCGCTGGTGCCGAGCACCAGGCCCGTGTCCTGTACCGGAAAGAAGCCCTTGGGGATGAACACGTAGCCCACCACCGCCAGCGCCAGGGTCAGGCCGAACACACCGATCATCAGCTTCTGGTGAGCCAGGGCCCGGCGTAGGCCTCGTTCATACCAGCCCAGCAGGCGTTCGCCGAAGCCCGGTTGGGCGTGAGCGGGGTGCTTTGGCGCGCGCATGAACAAGGCGGCCAGGGTCGGCGCCAGGGTCAAGGACACCACCACCGAAATCAGGATGGTCGAGGTAGCCGTCAAGGCAAACTCTTTGAACAGGCGCCCGACCACGCCGCCCATGAACAAGAGCGGAATGAATGCCGCCACCAGCGAGAAGCTGATGGACACCACGGTGAAGCCGATTTCCCCGGCGCCCTTGATGGCCGCCTCGCGCATGCCCTCGCCGGCTTCCAGGTGCCGGTGGATGTTCTCCACCACCACGATGGCATCGTCCACCACGAATCCCACCGAGATGACAATCGCCACCAGGGTCAGGTTGTTCAGGCTGAAGCCCATCACGTACATCAGGGCGAAACTGGCGATCAACGACACCCCGAGCACCGCCGAGACGATCAGGGTCGCCGAGAGCTGGCGCAGGAACAGCGCCATCACCGCCACCACCAGCAGCACCGCGATCAGCAGGGTGATTTCCACTTCATGCAACGAGGCGCGGATGGTCTGGGTGCGATCGATCATGACCTTGACCTGCACTGCGGCGGGGAGCATGGCCTCCAGGGTGGGTAGCGCCGCCTGGATGCGGTCGACGGTCTCGACGATGTTCGCCCCCGGTTGGCGGAAGATGACCAGGTTGACCCCGGGCTGATCCTCGGACCAGGCCTGGACGTAGGCATTTTCCGAACCGTTGACGACTTTGGCGATGTCGTTGAGATGAACCGGCGCCCCGTCCCGGTAGGCCACGATCAGCTCACCGTATTCCTCGGGCTTGAACAACTGATCGTTCGTGGACAGCGTAGAGATGCTCGACTCGCCGTACAGCGCACCCTTGGCCAGGTTGAGGCTGGCCTGCTGGAGGGATAGGCGAACGTCGGCCAAGGTCAGGCCAATGGCCGCGAGTCGGTCGGCCGAGGCCTGGACCCGGATCGCCGGGCGCTGCTGGCCGGTGATGTAGATTTGCCCGACGCCATCGATCTGGCTGATCTGGCGGGCGAGCAGGGTCTCGACGTAGTCACTCAGTTCGGTGCCGGGCATCAGGTTGGAGCTGATGCTGTAAATCAGCACCGGGCTGTCCGCCGGGTTGACCTTGCGCCAGGTCGGCAGGTTCGGCATGTCGTTGGGCAGCTTGCCAGCGGCGGTGTTGATGGCGGCCTGGACTTCCTGGGCGGCGGTGTCGATGCTCTTGTCGAGACTGAATTGCAGGGTCAGGTTGGTCGAGCCCAACGCGCTGCTGGAGGTCATTTGGGTAATGCCGGGGATGGCGCTGAATTGCACCTCCAGCGGGGTCGCCACCGACGAAGCCATGGTCTCGGGGCTGGCACCGGGCAGTTGCGCATTGACCTGGATGGTCGGGAATTCCGCTTCGGGCAAGGGCGCGACAGGCAAGCGAGGAAAGGCGATGAGCCCCAGCAGCACCAGGGCGAACGTCAACAGCACCGTGGCGATGGGATGGTCGATGCACCACGCCGATACCGAACCACGCCCCTTCATGGTTGCGCCTGCCCGGTCTTCGCCACGGCGGGCGGGTCGCCGATCACCTGGACGCTGGCGCCTGGCTTGAGCCGTGACTGGCCGTCGCTCACCAGTTGGTCACCCGCGTTCACGCCGTTGATGATGTGCATGTCGCTGTCCTGGTAAACCATTTCAACCGGCACGCTCTCCACCTTGTCGCCGTTGACCCGGTAGACGAAAGGTTGCTCCAGCCCACGCTGGACGACGGTCGGCGGCACCACCAGCGCACCCTTGTCGACGGCGGTCTGGATTTTCAGCGTGACCAACTGCCCCGGCCACAACCGTTGTGCGGCGTTATTGAATTCGGCCTTGGCCCGCAGGGTTCCGGTGCTGGTATTGACCTGGTTGTCGATGAGGCTGAGTCGGCCTTCGCCGAGCAATTGCCCGGTGGCCCCGTCGGCGCCGATGTAGGCCTTGACCAGTGCCTGGTCCGGGGCAGCGATCAGTCGCTGCAGCGTCGGGAGCATCTGTTGCGGGAGGGAAAACTCCACGGCGATCGGGTCGATCTGGGTCACGGTGAACAACCCTTCGGTGTCGCTGGTGCGCAGGAAATTGCCTTCATCCACATTGCGAATGCCGACACGGCCAGTCACCGGCGAGCGGATTTGGGTGTAGGACAGTTGCACCTGCGCCGAGTCGATGGCCGCCTGGTTACCCTGGGCGGTGGCCTTGAGTTGGTTGACCAGCGCCTGTTGCTGGTCGTAGGTCTGCCTGGATACGCCATCATCGACACTCAGCACTTTGTAGCGCTTGAGGTTGACCTGGGCCACCGCCAGTTGTGCCTGGCTTTCACCGAGTTGGGCGCGGGCCTGGTCGAGGCTGGCGCGGATGGAACGGTCGTCGATGGTTGCCAGCAGATCGCCTTTCTTGACCAATTGTCCTTCCTTGACCAGCAGCTTGGTAAGGATGCCGTCGACCTGCGGACGGATCACCACGCTGTGCAGCGACAACACCGTGCCGATCCCACTGGCAAAGCGCGGCACGTCCTTTTCCACCACGCTCACGACCTTTACCGGTACGGCGCTGGCAGCACTAGGTTTGGTGGCGGCGGGTTTCATCGAGAACCACAGGACCAGTGCGCCCAAGGCGACCAACAGCGCGACGAGCAGGACGGTTTTTTTCTGAATGTGCATGGATGCGAAGAGCCGGTTCGGGACGGTGGGATTTCTATCTGTCTTATATAGCGTTGCGAGGCGGTCAGGAAGGTGACGGCTAGCTGTCAGGGCTGTCAGTTTCGTCCCGGTTTTCCGTCGGACGGAGCGCCGCTATGGAATCTGCTTCGTGGCACCGCGATTCCGGGCGGGTATACTGCTGCGTTTCGCGGCTCACCTAGCGAGCCCGGCATACCCGCCCGGAGCCTTACATGACTTCCCCGACACCATCGTCCGCGGACGAACGCTTGCAAGGCGAACCGTCTGCCCAGACGGACAGCGATGTTTCCAGCGCTGAAGAAAAACCGGCGATCCCGGCGTTCAAGTTTCCCTTCAAGCCCGGCGAACTGGCGGCCGCCAAGGGGGCCGGGCAACAGCCTTGGTACAAGAATGGCGCAAAGAACGGCCATACCAAGACCCCCGGCGCCGCGCCTCCCGGTACGCGTCGCTCGATGGGCAAACGCTGATATTGTCCCCCGGCGCCGGTCGCGGATTCAGTTAGCGACCCGTGGCCCCGTCAGGCTTCCACTCAATTCATAAGCCGTCAATTCGGCCTGGTGCGCCGCCAGAATCTCCGGCAACGATCCCCTCAGGTACTCGACCCACGTCTTGATCTTCGCATCCAGGTACTGGCGCGATGGGTAGATGGCGTAGAGGTTCAGTTCCTGGGAACGGTAGTTGGGCATGACCCGCACCAGCGTGCCGTTGCGCAGACCCTCGATGGCGGCGTACACCGGCAGCACACCCACGCCCATGCCGCTGGTGATGGCGGTTTTCATGGCATCGGCGGAATTCACCAGGAACGGTGAATTGTTGACGGTGACCATTTCCTGGCCTTCCGGGCCGTCGAACACCCATTTCTCCAGCGGAATGACCGGACTGACCAGGCGCAGGCAGGCATGGTTGAGCAGGTCGGCGGGTTTCTGCGGGCAGCCGCTGGCCTTCACGTAGGCGGGCGATGCGCAGACGATGCTGTAGGTGATTCCCAGGCGCTGGGAGACGAAGCCTGAATCGGGCAGTTCGCTGGCGAGCACGATCGAGACGTCGTAACCCTCGTCGAGGATGTCCGGCACGCGGTTGGCCAGGGTCAGGTCGAAGGTGACATCCGGATGGGTCTTGCGATACCGGGCGATGGCGTCGATCACGAAATGCTGGCCGATGCCGGTCATGGTGTGCACTTTCAATTGCCCGGCCGGACGCGCATGGGCGTCGCTGGCCTCCGCTTCCGCTTCTTCGACGTACGCCAGGATCTGCTCGCAACGCAGCAAGTAGCGCTTGCCGGCCTCGGTCAGGGCGATGCGTCGGGTGGTGCGATTGAGCAGGCGGGTTTGCAGATGGGCTTCCAGGTTGGAAACCGCACGCGAGACATTGGCCGTGGTGGTGTCGAGCTGCGCGGCGGCGGCGGTGAAGCTGCCGGCTTCGGCAACACAGCTGAACGCACGCATGTTTTGCAAGGTGTCCATGGAGGGCTCTCTTGGGAGGTGTCAAATTGTGACATGAAGTTACAGCGTGACGGGACCCGACTTATTGATTATCGCGTTTACGGTAACAAAGATTCACAGAAAGGTCGGCTTATCGCTATCGGGGGCGGTCCCTAGAATTGCTGCCAATGCAGAGCGATCTGGTGTCAAGGACCTGTGGGAGCGAGCTTGCTCGCGATGGCGTCTGTGCATTCACTTCAGTGTTGTATGCGAGGACCCCATCGCGAGCAAGCTCGCTCCCACAGGCCTTGCAGTCATCCGCAGACCGTCGTCAGCCCCTTCTTTTAGGAATATTGCGCCCGTGCCGCGTTGCATCAGCAGAGAGCTGAAGACTCTCAGTGTTTGGGTTTTGACGTTAACCATCAGTGGTTGCATCGGCACGGGAGCAATTGCGCCGCAAGGCAAGGTGTTGTCGCCCGACCAATTGGCGACCGACGAGGCGATTCGCGAGGCTGCCCACGACGCTCATTGGCCCAACCGCCAGTGGTGGAAAGCCTATGGCGACCCGCAACTCGATCGTTGGATCGATTTGGCCGTGCCAGACAACCCGAGCCTGGCCATGGCCGCCGCGCGGGTCCGCCAGGCCAGGGCCATGGCCGGAATCGCCGAGGCCGCCGAGTCACTGCAGATCAATGGCGAGTCCACACTCAAGCGCCACAACTGGCCCACCGACCAGTTCTACGGCCCTGGCGGGCTGGCCGATACCACTACTTGGGACAATAACGCCGCCCTGGGGTTGAGCTACGCCCTGGACTTGTGGGGTCGCGAGCGCAATGCCAGCGAGCGGGCCGTCGACCTGGCCCATGTCAGCGTCGCCGAGGCGCGCCAGGCGCAGTTGGAATTGCAGAACAACATCGTGCGCGCCTATATCCAGTTATCGCTGCACTATGCCCAGCGCGACATCGTCGCTGCGACCCTAGGTCAGCAAGAGCAGATCCTCGAACTCGCACAGAAACGCCTGGATGGTGGCATCGGCACGCACTTCGAAGTCAGCCAAGCCCAAGGGCCATTGCCCGAAACCCATCGTCAACTCGACGCCCTCGACGAAGCCATCGCCTTGAGCCGCAATCAACTGGCCGCGCTGGCGGGAAAGGGACCGGGAGACGGTGCTCGCTTGCACCGTCCGACCCTGGCCTTGGGTGCTGCCTTGAAGCTGCCGTCCACGTTGCCCGCCGAACTGCTCGGCCAACGCCCGGATGTGGTTGCCGGACGCTGGCAAGTGGCAGCCCAGGCACGGGGTATCGATGTGGCCCGGGCCGGCTTTTACCCCAACGTCGATCTGGTAGGCAGCCTGGGCTACATGGCCACCGGCGGCGGGGCGCTGGAGTTCCTGACCGGCAAGAAACTCACCTACAACGTCGGCCCGGCGATCTCGTTGCCAATCTTCGACGGCGGTCGCCTGCGTTCGCAATTGGGCGAGGCGACCGCCGGCTACGATATTGCCGTGGCGCACTACAACCAGACGTTGGTTAACGCACTCAAGAGCATTTCCGACCAGTTGATCCGCCGCGAGTCGATGGACAAACAACAGGCTTTCGCCGCCGAGTCCGTTGCCGCGGCACAGCGCACCTATGACATTGCGCTGGTCGCGTTCCAGCGTGGGCTCACCGATTACCTCAACGTGCTCAATGCCCAAAGCCTGTTGTTCAAGCGACAACAGGTGCAACAACGGGTGGAGGCGGCGCGCCTGAGTGCCCATGCCGATCTGGTCACCGCGTTGGGCGGCGGGCTGGAGGCTGGCAGTGACATGCCTGTTGCAAGCAATGGCCCATGGCGAGGGAGCTTGCTCCCGCTGGGCTGCGAAGCGGCCCCGGTTTCCGCCCATGGGTGTTGCACACCCAAGCGCGAGCAAGCTCCCTCGCCACGATGTTGAGTGCTCCCTCCGTGACGTATTTACTCATGCTGTATCGCCTCGAATGGCGCCGTGGTTTCTTCGACTGGGCCCGCAGCGACGGCGTGACCTGGGTCTACATCTTCAAGGTCTTGCTGGCCGCGGTCCTCACGTTGTGGCTGGCGATGCGCCTGGAGCTGCCGCAGCCGCGCACGGCGATGATCACGGTGTTCATCGTCATGCAACCGCAGAGCGGGCAGGTGTTCGCCAAAAGTTTCTATCGCTTGCTCGGCACGTTGGCCGGCTCGGCGGTGATGGTTGCGTTAATCGCCTTGTTCGCCCAGCACACCGAGCTGTTCCTCGGGTGCCTGGCGATCTGGGTGGGCATCTGTTCGGCGGGGGCGGCGCGTTATCGCAACTTTCGCGCCTATGGTTTCGTGCTGGCCGGCTACACCGCGGCGATGATCGGCCTGCCGGCCCTGGCCCATCCCGAGGGTGCCTTCATGGCGGCGGTCTGGCGGGTGTTGGAAATTTCCCTGGGGATCCTCTGTTCCACCGCGGTCAGCGCCGCGATCCTGCCGCAAACCGCCAGTGCCGCCATGCGCAACGCGCTTTACCAGCGCTTTGGTGTGTTCGCCCTGTTCGTCACCGACGGCTTGCGCGGGCGCAGCCAACCCGAGGCATTCGAGGCGCGTAACGTCGGTTTCATCGCCGAAGCGGTGGGCCTGGAGGGCCTGCGCAGCGTGACGGTGTTCGAAGACCCGCACATGCGCCGGCGCAACGGCCGGCTCAGTCGCTTGAACAGCGAATTCATGGGCATCACTACCCGATTCAACGCCTTGCACCAATTGCTCGAAAGATTGCGCACTGGCACGGCGGACTCGGTGGCGAGCGCCATCGAGCCTGGATTGCAAACCCTCGCCGAACTGCTCGACGGTTTCAGCGCACGGCCCTTGATTGATGCTGATGCGGCGCGCTTGGCGGCCGCGTTGGCAGACTACAAGGCCGACTTGCCGGCCCAGGTCCGTCGACTGCGCGCGCAGTTTTTGGAGACGGATCCCAGTGACGCGCAGCAGTTGGATTTTCATACCGCCTACGAGCTGTTATATCGGTTTGTCGAAGACCTGCACGGCTACGCCCAGACCCACGCATCCCTGGCCGACCACCGCCACGAACGCGAACGCTGGGACGAGCCCTTCGTGTCGCAGACCAACGGGTTGGCGGCAGCCGCTTCCGGTTTTCGCGCTGCGTTCATCCTCTTGGTGCTGGGCAGCTATTGGGTCGCCACCGCCTGGCCGAGCGGCGCGACCATGACGATGATTGCCGCTGCCACCGTCGGGCTGTCCGCCGCCACGCCGAACCCCAAGCGCATGGCGTTCCAGATGGCCTGCGGCACGTTGTTAGGGGCGCTGATCGGCTTCGTCGAAATGTTTTTCGTCTTTCCATTGATCGACGGTTTTCCCTTGCTCTGCGTGATGCTGACGCCGGTGATCGTCGTGGGCTCGTTCCTCAGTTCCCGCCCGCAATACGCCGGAGTCGGGCTGGGGTTGCTGATCTTTTTCTGCACCGGCTCGGTGCCGGACAACCTGACGGTCTACAACCCGTACACCTTCATCAACGATTACATTGCGATGATCCTCGGCATGCTCGTATGTGCCGCCGCCGGCGCGATTATCCTGCCGCCCAACAGCCGCTGGCTGTGGCGTCGGCTTGAACAGGACCTGCGCGAACAGGTGGTGTTCGCCATCAGCGGCAAGCTCAAGGGCTTGGCCTCGGGTTTCGAGAGCCGCAGCCGGGACTTGCTGCACCAAGCCTACGGACTGGCGGCGGGGCAACCCCGAGTGCAAAGGGATTTGCTGCGCTGGATGTTCGTAGTGCTGGAAATCGGCCACGCAATCATCGAGTTGCGCAAGGAGCAGGCGACGCTACCGGTGCATCCGGCCTACGCCGAGAGCCAGCCATGGCGCCAGGCGATTCGGGGGATGGGGCGTGCGCTGGTGCGGCTGTTCCGCCAGCCCGGCCAGAACAATCTGGAGCGCGCGCTGGTGGCGGTGGACCACGCCATCAGCCGCGTGCAGGCCACCGACGAACCTTTCGCCCCGCATTTCGACACCTCGGCCCTGCGCCGGGTGAAAAGCTACCTGCACTTCATACGTACCTCTTTGCTCGACCCGCAATCGCCATTGGCCGGCCATGCAATGCCGCTTTCCCAGGAACCTGAACATGCCCCGTGAAATCGCCTTCCACGGCGTCTACATGCCCACCATGACCTTGATGTTCTTTATCGCCGCCGGCCTGGCCTGGGCGTTGGATCGGTTCCTGTCGGGGTTGGACCTGTACCGTTTTTTCTGGCACCCGGCGCTGCTGCGCCTGAGTCTGTTTACTTGTCTGTTCGGCGCGCTGGCGCTGACGGTCTACCGTTGAGATCGATGCGATGAAAAAGTTTTTCAGCCTGCTGGCGACGTTGTTGATCGTGGCCCTGGCGCTGTGGATCGGCCGGACATTGTGGGTGCATTACATGAACACGCCCTGGACCCGCGACGGCCGGGTACGGGCCGACATCATCAATGTCGCTGCCGATGTCAGCGGGGAGGTGGTCGAGGTGCCGGTGCGCGACAATCAGTTGGTGAAAAAAGGCGACCTGTTGATGCGCATCGACCCCGAGCACTACCGCATCGCGGTGAAGCAGGCGCGCTCCCTGGTGGCGTCACGCAAGGCCACCTGGGAGATGCGCAAGGTCAATGCCCATCGGCGCGCCGATCTGGACAGCCTGGTGATCTCAAGGGAGAACCGTGACGACGCCAGCAACATCGCCGATTCAGCCCAGGCTGACTACCAGCACGCCCAGGCGCAGCTGGAGGCGGCCGAGCTGAACCTGGCCCGCACCGAGGTTCGGGCGGCGGTGGACGGATACGTCACCAACCTCAACGTGCACCGTGGCGACTACGCGCGCATCGGCGAGGCAAAAATGGCCGTGGTGGATATGAATTCGTTCTGGGTCTATGGCTTTTTCGAAGAGACCAAGCTGCCCAAGGTGCGGGTCGGGGATTCCGCGCAATTGCAGTTGATGAGTGGCGAGGTGCTCAAGGGCCACGTGGAAAGTATTTCCCGGGGGATCTACGACCGCGACAATCCCCAGAGCCGTGAATTGATCGCCGACGTGAACCCCACGTTCAACTGGGTACGCCTGGCCCAACGGGTGCCGGTGCGCATTCATCTGGACGAAGTGCCGGATGACGTGCTGCTGGCGGCGGGGATGACCTGCACCGTGGTGGTGGAGCCATACAGTCACCGCTAATTCCCTCGCCACAACGGCAAATAAGACCGGAACGATTACAGTAACCGACCCAAACCGAACCGCTTCATCAAGCCTTTCTCCAGTAACCCCTTGGGCAGCAGGCCGGCCATCAGCGGCAATGCACGACTGCCATTGCCCAGGCGCAGCAGGCGGGGTGGCTTGGGCTGTTGGATAGCCTTGAGCAGCGCGGCGGCGAATTCGCTGGCCGGGGTCGGGTTGTCCTGGGATGCCTTGGCGCGGGCACGAATGCCGTCGCGCAGCGGCCACCAGGGCGATTGCTCACTGATCAACTGTTCGGCCTCGTGCCCGGCGTTCTTGGCGAAGCTGGATGCGATGGCGCCGGGCTGGACTTCCATCACGCGGATGCCGAACGGCGCCAGTTCCATGCGCAACGCATCGCTCAGGGCGTGTACCGCTGCCTTGGAGGCGCAGTAGGCGCCGGCGAATGGAGTGACCAGCACACCGGACACGCTGCCGATATTGACCACCAACCCATTGGCCTGGCGCAGCACGGGGAACAATGCGCGGGTCACGCCGACGATGGCGAACACGTTGGTTTCGAACTGGCGCTGCATGGCCGGCACGCCGCCGTCCAGCAGCGGGCCCATGGCGCCATAGCCGGCATTGTTCACCAGCACGTCGAGGCCGCCGTGTTGCTGGTTGATCCGCTCGCTCAACTGCTCCAATGCCTGGCCGTCGTTGACGTCCAGTTGCACCGCTGTGAAGCCGGCAGCGCTTAGCTGCGCCACGTCTTCGGTCTTGCGCGCGCTGGCCCAGACCTGGTAACCGCCGGCCTTGAACGCGTCGGCGAGGGCGCGGCCGATGCCGCTGGAACATCCGGTGATCAACGCAACGGGCATGGCGCTTTCCTTGGGTAACGTTGTGATGGAATCAGTTGGAAAAACTACCCTGCAACCGCTCGGCGCGAAACTCCAAGGTTTGCGGGCGATAGCCGGGGCGCAACGGCGGCAACGGCAGGCAGTCTTGCCAGTCGGCGCCTGGTTGCAGTTCGCCAGGGCCGCGATAGCGGGGTGAGCTGTAGACGTTTTCGGCCAGGTTGATGGTGTCGCCGGGCGCATAGGCCGCTATACGCCAGTGCAGCTCGGTCAACGGCACGTCGTTGCCATTTTTCAGGCTCAACGACAGCGGACGATCAGCAGGGCAGCGCTCAGGCGCATAGGCAATGCGCACATCCAGGCGATCCAGTTGCCGGGTTTCGCGGTTTTCCTGCCAAAGCACCCACGCCGCGACCAGCCCCAGCCCGACGAACGCCGCCAGGGAAACCGGCAAGGCCTTGGCCGGGTAGCGTAATAGCAGGATGAGCCAGGTGATGACCAGCGCGACGCCGATAAGCATGTTGAAGCCTCCGTTCCTATCGCCACATCCTACCGAAGGGCGCGGGCGATGGATATTCATCTGCCCTGCACCGTCCGTCGTCACTGTCATACATGACAGTAGGCAGCCTTGCGCGACCGTTGGTTAGATGTGCCGGGTTACCTGGCACTTTACGGAGCTGCTGCTGATGGGCATGGATTATCGAACGCCGACGTTAATCGCTGTCGACTCGCGAAGCTTGCCGGTTCGTTCGGTGGGCTATTGCCGCAACGTTGAGCATGGCCCTGCGCAGCGGCGGATCAACCGCAGCCGGTTCGATATGGCCGGGCGCGCGGTGAAACAGTGGGATCCCCGCTTGTGGGTTTTGCAACGAACGGATGAGACGGCGCCGGCCAATCTCTCGGCGATCTATTCGCTGTCCGGCGCCACGCTGCATACGGACAGCGTCGACGCGGGCATTCAGACGGGTCTGCCCGGTCTCGCTGGCGAAGGCTTGCTGGGTTGGGATGGACGAGGCACGCAGCGTGAGGTCTCACATGACAACCTGTTGCGTCCCGTGGCCGTGTTCGAGCACGGCAGCGGGCAGCCACGCCGGTGTACCGAACGCCTGACGTATGGCTATCCGGGCCAGGGCGACCAAGACCACAACCAGTACGGGCAATTGATCCGCCACGACGACACGGCGGGCACCTTGTCACTGGCATCCTTTGCCTTGACCGGGCAAAACCTCATGCAGGATCGCCGCTTCATCCTCGATGCGGATTTGCCCGACTGGCCGGAAGCCGAGGGCGATCGCGAGCACCTGCTGGAGCCGGGAGACGGCGCCGTTTCGACGTGGCGCGTTGGGCCGTTGGGTGATGTGCTGGAGCGGGTCGACGCCAGGGGCAATCGACACCGACAAGGCCTTACGCTCGATGGCCGGCTGTCCGGCAGCCAATTGCTGCTGGAGGGGCAAGACGATTGGCAGGCGTTGGTGAGCGACATTCGCTACGACGCCCAAGGACAAATCGAGCAGGAAACAGCCGGCAACGGCGTGCAGACCTCACTCACGTATGACCCAGAGGACGGACGCTTGTCGGAACGCCAAGCCAAGCGTGCCGACCAGGTGCTGCAACACTTGCGCTACGACTACGACCCAGTGGGCAATGTGCTGGGCATCGAAGACCAAATCCTGCCGATCCGCTACTTCGCCAACCAACGCATCGATCCGATCAGTCGCTTTGTCTACGACAGCCTCTATCAACTGATCGAAGCTACGGGGTGGGAGGCGGGAACGGCCAATCAGGGCCCCGATTCGCTGAGACGCAACGACCCGGCGGCGGTCAGCAACTACCGACAGACCTACCGCTACGACGAGGCCGGCAACCTGTTGGAGCTGACTCACGTCGGCGCCCAAAGCCATGGCCGGGAAATCAAAGCGGCTCGCTACAGCAATCGCTGCCTGCCTTACCGCAACGGCGTGCCGCCCACCGAGGACGAAATCGCCGCCGCGTTCGATGCACGGGGCAATTGCCTGGAGCTGGACGCCGCTCGGTTCCTGGCCTGGGATCTGCGCAACCAGTTGAGGTCGGTCACCCCCATCGAGCGCGACTCGGGGCTCAACGACAGCGAAGCGTATGTCTACGACGGCGGCGGACAACGGGCGCGCAAACTTCGCACCTTGCAGACCGGCACCCGCACGCTGGCTGCCGAGGTGCGATATCTGCCGGGGCTGGAACTGCGTGTCGACAGTGGAACGGGCGAGGCATTGCAAGTGATCGTCGCCCAGGGCGGGCTCAGCGAGGTTCGGGTCCTGCATTGGGAAAGTACGCCGCCGACCGGGGAGAACGACGCTTACCGGTTCAGCGTGGCCGATCATCTGGGCTCGGTCGGCCTGGAGGTCGCCCTTGATGGGCGGATTATCAGCCGTGAGCATTTTTATCCTTTTGGTGAAACGGCTTATCTGGCGGGAGAAGATGCGATCGAGGTGGGGTACAAGACGGTTCGTTATTCGGGCAAGGAGCGGGATGCGACGGGGCTTTATTATTATGGTTTTCGTTATTACCTCCCTGGGTTGCAGCGGTGGATGAATCCCGATCCGGCGGGGACGGTGGATGGCTTGAACCTGTTTGTGATGGTGGGTAACAATCCGCTGACATTTGTGGATACGGATGGGCACATAAAGGAAGAGGCGGCGAGTGATAAAGGAGGCACAACACCGTTTATACCCAGTGCTCCCCCGTTTATGCCGCTATCAGTTATTCCCCAACCGCCTTCTGCGCCGGGGCCTCCTCCGCCACCGCCTTTAGCGCCGGGCCCTCCGCCCCCACCTGCGGCAGGCGCGTCATCCGCTTTATCAGTGGCTCGTCCACCGGAGCAGGGCGAAATATTTTCGCCCATTAACTTAGCGCCTCCTGAGGTGCGGGATTATGAGCCCACAGCTTCGTGGAACGTAGAAAATTATGTGGATCTTGCTGAGCTTTCCAGGAAGATAAGCGATAGGTTCAAGCTGCCAAGACAGGTAATTGCCTTAGAGCAAGTTTCACAGCATAGACTTAATACATTGATGAGTGCGGATAGGCGAATGAGTCCAGACGGAGAGTTTAATGAGTTTGGAGCTCCCGCATGGACGGCACCCGACGGGCGGATTTATATGGTGGCGGCCGCACCGGATTATTCGAATAACGGTCAGATTGATGCGGATAAAATCATATCGACCATCATTCACGAAAGTCTGCATTTTTCCTCCTTTGAACATGTAGGTCTTCAGGCGGTAACTGATATGACTGTGGCGCACGGTAATTATGATGAATACGTAACGGACTATTTCGCCAATGAGATTTTTACTGAAATGTTTCCCGGTAGAGTCTACAAGACCGGCTACTTTACAAGTGGGAATAATGGATACCTGCATTGGGGCGGTAACATGGCTAAATATATGATTGACTCTGGCCATCTAACGCGTGCCGACTTGGAAAATGGGTACTTTCGAACAGGGAAGCTGAAAAAATTGTCAGCTTCATCAATGTCAAAATGGCAAGACTTTGCCAAGCAGAATCGAAGACCTCTGAGAATGTGACCAGGCAAAAAAAGCCCCCACCCAACCCACTGCGGATAGGGGACGCAGTGGGCTGGATGAGGGCTTCTTGTCTGGCTGATCGTTGCTGATCTTATTGGGCGATAGTCTTCACCGACACGCCGCGCTCCAGTGGGGTGGAACGACCGTAGATATCTTCGAAGCGCTCGATGTCGTCTTCGCCCAGGTAGCTACCAGACTGCACTTCAATGATTTCCAGCGGGATCTTGCCCGGGTTGCGCAGGCGGTGAACCGACGCGATCGGGATGTAGGTCGACTGGTTTTCGGTCAGCAGGAACACGTTCTCGTCGCAGGTCACTTCAGCGGTGCCGCTGACCACGATCCAGTGTTCGGCGCGATGGTGGTGCATCTGCAGCGACAGGCACGCGCCCGGCTTGACCGAGATGTGCTTGACCTGGAAGCGACCGCCCATGTCCACCGAGTCATAGGAACCCCACGGACGATAGACCTCGCAGTGGTTCTGGGTTTCGGTGCGGCCCTGGGCATTGAGGGTGTTGACCAGCTGCTTGACGCCTTGGACCTTGTCCTTGTGGGCGATCATCATGGCGTCCTTGGTCTCGACCACGACGATGTTGTCCAGCCCGATCACCGACACCAGCTTGCCGTTGCCGTGGATCATGCAGTTGCGGCTGTCCTGGACCACGACGTCGCCCTTGGTGACGTTGCCGTTGGTGTCTTTGGCATTGACTTCCCACAGCGATGCCCAGCAACCGACGTCGCTCCAGCCCGCCGACAGTGGCACTACGCAGGCGCGCTGGGTTTTTTCCATTACCGCGTAGTCGATGGAGTTGTCCGGGCAGCAGGCGAAGGTGGCGTCGTCGAAGGTGATGGTGTCGGCGGTCTGCTCGCTGCGCTCAAGGGTCAGCAGGCAGGTGTCGTAGATGTCCGGATCGTGTTTTTTCAGCTCTTCGAGGAAGCGACTGGCGCGGAACAGGAACATGCCGCTGTTCCAGAAGTAACCGCCGGCTTGGACGAACTCGGTAGCGCGCTTGACGTCGGGTTTTTCGACGAAGTGGGACACGCGGCTCACGCCTTCAGGCAGCAAGGCGTCGTTGGTCGACTTGATGTAGCCGTAGCCGGTTTCCGGCTTGGTGGCCGGGACGCCGAACAGCACCATTTCGCCACGCTCGGCCGCCACGGTGGCCAGGGCCAATGCGCGTTGCAGGGCTTTCTGATCCTCGATGACGTGGTCCGCCGGCAGTACCAGCATCAGTTCGTCGCGGCCTTCGTTGACCAGCATCATCGCGGTCAGGGCCACGGCCGGCGCGGTGTTGCGACCGAACGGTTCCATCAGGATGCGCTGGGCTTCCAGATTCTGGGCGGACAGCTGCTCGTTGACGATGAAACGGTGCTCTTTGTTGCAGACCACGATCGGCGTGTCCATGCCTTCGAACACCAGGCGCTCGAGGGTCTGTTGGAACAGGGTGTGTTCGCCGGTCAGGGCCAGGAACTGTTTAGGGAATTGCTTGCGCGAAAGCGGCCAAAGACGTGAGCCACTACCACCTGACAAGATCACCGGAATCATGTTTGTTACTCCTTTGAAGCAAAAATGGTTTTAGAGCTACTGCGTTCTGTCGTTTCACTCTCTTGTTTTTGTTCCGTATCCGAATGACACCTGTGTCCTGTGGGAGCGAGCTTGCTCGTTCCCACAGGTGAAGCGTCAGTCAGAAAAACTCATCAGCGGGTGGACACCGGGCGCTTGACCCAGACCGGCGACAGGCTGCTGCCAGAACCAGTCACGTACAGTACGGCCGCTTCGCCGCGCTCAAGGGCTACTGGCTTCACATCGCCGACTTTCTTGTCGCCTTCGTACAGAGCCAGGGACACTTTCACCGGGTTGATTTCACGTTCGCCACGGCCCTTGGCCGCTACCTCCTTAACCACGTCGGTCTTGCCGTCGGCGGTCTTGAGGGTCAGCTTCTTGTCGCTGAGGTTCTGTACGCGGACCAGGGATTTCTGCTTGTTCTTGAACGGTGGTTCTTCGATCAGTTGTGGCTGGCCGCTGGCGTTGTTGACCAGGGTGTAATAGTGATCGGAGGCCAGTTTAACCGGTACGGTCTGGCTGCCTACCTTGGCGCTGTAGTCGCCGCCAGGCATGAAGCTGAAGTCACTGCTGGCCAAGGGGGCGACGTCGCTGATGTTAGTGCTGCCGACGGTGGCGCTGACTTCGGCGTTGCTGGCGTTGTAGACCCGCACGAAGCTCGAGCCTTTCGGCGCGACAGGGCCATACAGGGCCGAGTCACCGGCGAAGGCTGAGAAGGAAAGGGCGCTCATGCTGGCGACCAGGGCAACGGCCTTGAAGGAGCGAGCAGCGAGACGACGAGGAGTAGTGTTGAAAGTCATGATGGACCTCTCTTTCAGTTTTGCGCCCGGTCGGGCGTCTCGGATTGTGTGTTAGCAGCTACGTTCTGTTGGCGGGTGCCGGCTTGCTTGAGTTCGGCGACCCATTGCGGATCGGCGTCGCCGATCTCGTTGTTCACGGGCAGATAACGTTCAGGAAACTCCCAGATCAGCACCTGTGGCGGGCTGTTCTTGAAGGCGTCGCTCTTGAGGTAGCTGAGCATCGGCAGAATCGGGCCATGGCCGTCTTCGGCGTAGTTGACGACGTCGCTGTGCAGCGCTTGCTTGAGAGCACCGACGAAGTTCCAGTTGGGGTTGGCGCTGTAGCTGGTGCCGATCAGGGCCACGGGCACCTGGGCATCGGCGAACAACGCGTCATCGCTGGCCGGCTGGTCGTCGGCTTCGCGGGTGTTGCGCTTGACTAGCGGCTCCTGGGCCGGCATCAGGTTTTCGAACAGGGGATCGAGCGGCAGGAACTGACGCAGGTCGCCCTTGTGGATGATCTTCTCCGCAGGCTCGGTGACAAAACGCTGTGGTTCGCCATTCAGTGGTGTGCGTTCGGCAATGGCTTTGGCCAGATGTTCCGCGGCAATTTGCGCGCCTTCCGGCGTCCAGTGAGTGTCGGTGCGCAGGAACACCTGCTGGCCGCTCTGCTTGGCCTGTTGCAGCGGGCCGAGCAGATCAGGAGCGAGGATCTTGTCCGTCGCCACGCGGGCGTGGAAGTCCTGGTACAGGTTGGCGTGGATGCTCGACGGCTTCACTTCACCCAGGTGCTCGGGATACAGCCGCGCCTTGGCGGGCACGATCGCCATGACCAGGGTGATGCCTTGTTCCTTGAGCTTCTGGCGCACGCCTTCGATCAGCGCGTAGTTGCCTTGCAGGTTCTGCTCTTCGTTGACGATCGGGTTGAACTCTTCGTCGCTGAACAGCCACTGGTCGCGGCCCAGGACCACGCCCTTGCGGCCTTCGTTGAACAGTTTGTAGTCCAGCGCGGCCCAGATGTTGGTGCCCAGGCGCTTGATCGGGAATTCATCGTCGTAATGCGTTTCCACGGCCTTGGCCCAGCGACCGTTGAGCACGGTCGCATCGGGGTTGGTGCTGAAGCCTAGGAAGCTGCGCATCGACCAGATACCCAGCGCCGTCAGGATCAACATAAACAGCGCGACGTAGAAGATGCGTAATGAGCGGGTCATGTCCGGATCCCTCAGAACTGGAAGTAAAGGAACGGCGAGAAGCTTTGCGCCGACAGTTTGAGAATCGAGGCGATGAACAACAGCAGTACCAGGGCGCGCATCACATAGCGTGACCAGTCCACGGTCCAGTAGGCCGGTTGCACCTGGGCTTCGACGCCCACGGTGTAGCCGGGTTCATGGATGGTCGACGGGTTGTCGCCGGGTACGGCTTTGATCAGCCCCGGTTGCGCGGTGGCCGGACCATTGGCTTCGGCGCTCACCTCAGGCTTGGCCTTGACCGGCGGACGGTTGGTGTAGAAGTCCCGCAGGCCGAAGAAGGCGAGGGTGATGTAGGCCACCGCCAGCGTGGCGATCTGCAAACCGGTGAGGTTGGCGCGGGTCAGTTCCGACAGCGACCAGTCGTTGAAGCTGAACATCGCGCCGTACATGCGGCCGGCGACGTGCAGGTTCTCGGCGCGGAAGATCACCCAGCCCATCACCACCAGCAGGAACGTCAGTGCCCAGCGGATCGGGTTGATGCTGCGCGGGTTGGTGTCGATGCCCACGGCTTTTTCGATCGCCAGCCAGATCCCGTGCCACGCGCCCCAGATCACGTAGGTGATGTTCGCGCCGTGCCACAGACCACCGAGCAGCATGGTCAGGAACAGGTTGCGATAGGTCATCAGCGTGCCTTTGCGGTTCCCGCCCAGGGTGATGTAGAGGTAATCGCGCAGCCAGGTCGACAGGCTGATGTGCCAGCGACGCCAGAACTCGGTAATCGATTGGCTGATGTAGGGCTGCTTGAAGTTTTCCATGAAGCGGAAACCCATCATCAGGCCCAGGCCGATGGCCATGTCACTGTAGCCGGAGAAGTCGAAGTACAGCTGCGCCGTGTACGCCAGGGCGCCAAGCCAGGCATCGCCCGTGGTCGGGTTCTGCAGAGCGAAGCAGTGGTCCGCCACCACCGCCAGGGTATCGGCGATGAAGACTTTCTTGATGAAGCCCTGCATGAAGCGCGTGCAGCCTTCGGAGAATTTGTCCAGCGTATGGGTGCGGTTGTTGAACTGATCGGCCAGGTCACGGAAACGCAGCACGGGGCCTGCGATCAAGTGCGGGAAGATCGCCACGAATGCCGCGAAGTCGATCAGGTTGCGCGTGGCCGGCGTATCACCGCGATACACGTCGATGATGTAGCTGATGGACTCGAAAATGTAGAACGAGATGCCGATCGGCAGCAGCACGTGGGTCAGGATGAACGGGTTGAGCCCGAAGCTGGTGATGATCGCGTTGAGGCTGTCCACGCCGAAGTTGGCGTACTTGAAGTAGCCCAGGATGGCCAAGTCCACGCCCACGCCGAGCAGCAGCCAGCGCTGGGCCGGCTTGGTGCGCACGCCGGCGGCACCGACTTTCAGGCCGATCCAGTAGTTCCACAGGGTGACACCGGCGAAAAGGGCCAGGAAGTCCACGCGCCACCAGGCATAGAACACATAGCTGGCGATGAGCAGCAGCAGGTTGCGATAGCGTTGCCCGCTCAGGTAGTACAAGCCGAGAAAGATCGGCAGGAACAGGAACAGGAACACATTGGATGAAAATACCATCCCGATCTCTCCTTGTTGAATCAACAGTCAAGGGCCAGAGCCCCCCCAAACCCCCCCATGAAAACCGGGGGGTTATTGCATTTGAAACAGACCACTTTCCCTTGTGGGAGCGAGCTTGCTCGCGATAGCAGTGGTTCAGCTTGCATCGCAGTCGCATGTGCCGCCGTCATCGCGAGCAAGCTCGCTCCCACAGGGTTCCCTTTCAGGCAGGGAGACCAGTGTCAGCTTCCTTTCTCGCCTTTCTCCCGCGAAGGGTCATACACCCGGGTCAAGTCCCCGCCGAGGCGGAAGGTCTTGAACGGTTGCATTTCGTGCTTGCGTTCCAGCACGTCCTCGGAGCAGGTGTAGAGGCTGCAGAACGGTTCGAGCCAGGCGAATTTCGAATCGATCTTCAGATCCTTCATGTCCTGTTCTTCGCCGTTTTTCTCTTCGAAGATGTCCGGGTCTTTCACCCCGGCGAGCACTCGTTCACCCAGTCGCTTGAGGGCACCGTTGTTTTCCTGGCGCAGGTCCACGCCGTTGACCTGGGCGAAGCTGGCGATCATCGCCAGCGGTGGCAGGGCGTAGTTGTGGTAGGACAGGGCGCGTTGCTTGCGCTTGAGTTCGTTGGGCAGATAGCCCTCGGCATCAACCTGGTTGGCGCCGACCTTGTATTCCTTGACGGCCCAGTCGAACAGGTCGCGACGGTTGGTCGCCACGGACGTGGCCATGACCGACCAGGCGGCCCAGTACGAATGGTTGTTGATTTTCTCCAGCGGCAGGTTGTCCCAATCGCTGACCACCTGGTCGGCCATCTTGCTGAACCAGGCTTCGATCAGTTGCGCCTGTTCTTGATGGTTCGCCAGCGGGCGCGACTCGGAGAACTTCAGGCGCACATAGGCCGAAGCCATGCTGCCCAAGGCCCATTTGCGCATGGACTTGCCGGTGTGGTTGAAGTCCTTGGACATCAGCGCATCGGCCTTGGCCCAGGCGGTCAGCCAGTTCAGCGTGCATTCAAGCTGCTCGGGACGACCGTCGCGCATGAACTGCATGACTTGTTTGCTCACGCCGCGCTCGATCCTGGTGATGTCGGCGGTGCTGTCGCGGAAGGCTTTTTCCGATTGCAGGTTCAGCGTTGCGCGAGCTTTGTCGGAGCCCTCGTATTTGCTGCGAAACTGCAGCGAGCCCGTGTATGGCGTCGGCACTGCCTCGCAGCCCTTGCCGCCGTCGCCTTCCTTGACCTTTTCAATCGGTGCGAAGTAGCCCTGTGGCGGGCGCAGTGGCGCCGCGGCCTGCGTGGCCCCGGCGAACATCGCCAAGGTCAGCAGGGACGGAGCCAACAGCGTTTTCAACGTTCGGGTGCGCATGGTTCTGGTCATGAGACGAGACCTCATTGTCCGATTTGAGCCGTTTGTTGCTCGGCTTGCGGAGATGCATTGCGTTTGCAGACTTTCGCTTCGATTTGCAGTGGTTCTTTACCGGCTTCGGGTCCCTGGACTTCGACAGCCAGCAGGTTCTGCGAGGCCCAGTCTTCGTCGGTGCGCAATTGGAAGGCGAAACGTCCGTCGGTTTCGGAGGTGTTCGGTTTTTCGATCTTGATGTCCTCGTGGCGCCCATTCATGTACCAGAGGGTGGCTTGCAAGGTTTTCACCGAGGTGTCGGCGAAGCGGATGTCGATCTGGTGACTGCCGTTACGCAGGTCCATATTCTTGCTGTTGACCATCAATTCGTTCTTGCCCGGCTTGAGCTTGGCTTTGCTGCTCATCAATGCCGGCTTGCCTTCGCAACCGTTGTTGTCCAGCAGCGCCATCATCTGGCGGTAGATGGTTTCCTGGTCCAGGCGATACAGCGGCGAGAATTCCCAGATGAGGATCTTCGGTGGGTTCTTCTGGAACTCTTCGCTGCCCAGGTACTGGATCATCGCACCCTCGAAACCGCCGCCCGGGAAGGCTACGTTGAGGATGTCGGCGCCGATGGCTTCTTGCAGGAACCCGGCGAAGTTGTAGTTCTTGCCGCTGTGACTGGTGCCCACCAGCGTGATTTGCGGGTCGCCCGCATCGCCGAACAGGTCGCCATCGCCCGCCTCGCCCTTGGGCTCGGTGGTGAACTGGTCCATGTACTGGATCGCATAGCTGGTGCCACACAGTTGCCCGGCCATGTTGTGCAGGGTGCCGGTCTTGCCCATGCGGCCGGACTTCTTGGTCTCGAATTCACGCTTGGGAATGTCGGCGAATGCCGGGATCTGCTTGACCTTCTCGGCCACGATCTTCGCCGTGCGCTGGGCGCCGTACGGGGTCCAGTGCTGGTCGCCACGGAAGTAGAAATCATGGGCCGGCAGGGTTTCGGGCAGGTTTTCGTTGGTCAGCGGCGACAGGTCCGGCACCACGTAACCCATCTGGGCGAAACGGCCGAGCATGGTTTTGTAGTTGGTCAGCGCCTTCTCGTAGTCGAAGGCGGCCTTTTCCTGCGGGTTGAGCTTGTTGCGGTTCACCAGGCCCCGGGTCGGCTGGTAGACAAGCACCAGTTCTACGCCTTTTTTCTTGAACGCATCGTGCAACTGCTGCATGCGCTTGTAGCCGGCCGGCGTGGTGTTGAACTCCGTGCGCAGGTCTTCCTGGGTACGGAACAGCCAATCGCCCTGGGCCTGGACCAGCGTGGTGAAGTTCTGCTGGTAGCGCGTGGTGTAGTTTTTCGCGTCATGGGCAGCCGGGCACAGGTTGCAGCAAGGTTCGGCGGTAAAGGTCGGTGCTTTGACTTCATCGGCGCGCGCGCCGCTTGCGGCGGCGAGAATGCCGGCGGTCAGGGCGGACAGGCCCAGAAGTTTGATCATGTGTGGGTTCATAAAGGTCATTCCTCAGTCCCGCAATTCGGTCTGGCTTTCAACAGGGTCGATCAGCACGGCTTTTTGCTGGCGCACCAGCAGGTCGAGGATTTCGTCCTGGCGTTCGCCCAGGATCCCCGTGAAGCTGATGCCGCTGGATTTGGTCGGCGCGAGCATGGACACGCGGTACAGCTCGACGCTCAAAGGCGAGTCGATGGACAGCGGGCCGCTGCCGTTGCCGGCCAGTTCGCCGCCGACCACGATCAGCGACACCTCGGTGTCGAACGGGTCGAGCTTGATGTCCCGGTCGGTGTCGGACAGGTCTTTGATGTGGCCATACAGACCGGTCAGGCCATTGGCCATGGACAGGTTTTCGTACAGTCGGATGTTTACGCTGTTACGAATCCGGATGCCGTGGCGCTGGTTGCTGATCACCTTGTTGCCCCACAACAGGTTGTCACCACTCTCATAAAGCGTGATGCCGTCGGTGTGGTTCTTGTAGATCTCGTTGTAGGCGATCACGTTGTTCACACTGTTGCGGTCGATCACCACGCCCGAGAGCTTGTTGTCGTAGCTGCGGTTGTTGAAGATGAAGCTGTCATTGACCTCACGGGAAATAATGATCCCGTGCTTCTTCTTGGTTCCGTAAACGGTGTTGTCGGCAATGATCAGCCGATGGGAACGGTCGTGGGGGTCGATGCCGTAGACGATGTTGTCTTTGTAGGTGTTGCCCTTGATCACAAAGTCTTCCGTTTCGTAGCAGTAGAAGCCGTACCACATGTCCGAGAACTCGGAACCGATGATCCAGCCGGTCGGTTCCGGGCGCTTGAGGACCTTGGCCATGTTCGGCGTGTACTGGGAAATACTCACGCCGTACGACTTACTGTTGGCGTAGCCGAAGCTGGCCATCTTGGTATTGACGATGTAGGTCTCGGTACCACCCCAGGACAGCAGGAACGGACGGAACTCGTTGGGCGAACGGAACGTGGCGGGGCCGTTGTCCTTTTCGCGCCAGCCGGTGACCTTGGTGTCGCGGATGAACATGTGCCCATCGTTGACCAGGAACGAGCCGCCCTCCTGGGACAGGCGCAGTTCCTGGGTCTGCTTGTCGATTTCCAGGATGCCTTTTTCGCCCACGACAATCGGGATCCGCGCCAGGAACACCCCTGGCGACGTTTCCTTGAGGTACTGCTTGGGCACTTTCTTGACCAGGTCCTTGAGGTTCATGTAACCGTCGTCGATGAAGATGGCCTGCGGGATGCCGTGCTGACGCACCACCCACTCGGCCATCTTGTTGTCGCCGCCGATGAAGTCCTTCAAGGCGTTTTCCTGCATCATCCGGCGCACGCTGACTTTGCCGGGCTTGCTGCGCACGATCTTCGCCGCGACCGCTTCGGCGGTATAACCCTTGAGGTCGGGCAGGGTTGGCGCGGCCAGTTCCAGCGGCGCGGTCGGCGCGCTGCTGACGGTGTAGGTCTTGGCTCGTTGCAGCTCCTTGACCACGTTGCCCGGCTTGACCGCCGGTTCAACGTTGGCGAACGCCGATGAGCCGGCCAGCAGCATCGCTGCGGCCAACAGGCTGATCGAACCCTTCATCGCCTGGCTGTTCCTGAGGTAGCGGTTCATATCGGGCACTCCCATGGCCGTTCGCATCAGAAGCGCCAGATCACGTCGACAAAGGCACGATGCATGTACGAATCGACCTCTTTGCCGTAGGCGTCGCCTGGCTTGAACACGCCGCCACGCAAGCGCACCAGCGCCGACGGCTCATCTATGGATTGACTCAGCGCAGCCGGCAACAGGCCTTGCTTGAAGTACTTGGTGACCACCAGATCGACTTCCTGGCCCAGGTCCTTCTCGCCGTCGCGCAGCGGCAGGGTCGAGGTGGACAAGATGGCGCCGGTCACGTCGTCGGTGTTGTTTTGCACGGCATTGATGCCGTTGCTGCCCACCGCCTTGTTGCCGTCCACGCGCCAGAACTTGTGGTACACGAGGCTGGCGTCGTATTCGTCGCGCAGTTGCCAGGAGCCGAACAGGCTGGCGCTCTGGGTGTTGGCCATTTCGCCACGGAAGGCCTCGCCGAAACGGTGGACGCGCGAGCGGGTGCCGGTGAAGTTCGAGCGGTTACTCTGCAGGCCGTTCTGCTCGTAGTCCTCGCTGGCGCGGGCGTAGGCCGCACCGACTTGCCATTGCGGATCCAGACGCAGGCGGATACCCAGGTCGGTGGCCCAGCCGTCAACGTCGTCGCTGCGCTTGAGCTGCGCGGGGCGGGTGCCGTCGGCGTCGAGCGGGTTGACGGTGTCGCGGTCGCCGGTCATGCCGGTGATGCTTGCCCAGTAATTGACGGTGTTGGTGTTGCGCCAGTTGTAGGCATCGCTGTTGGCTTCCAGGCCGAGCCAGGTCAGGTCACCATTCTGGGTCTTGTCCAGGGTGTCGGTGGCTTCGCCCGGGGTCGGGTAGTCCAGGCTGCCGTTGTCATGGGTGTGGTGCGCGCGGATCCCGGCCCATTGGCCTGGCATCCATTGGTACGCCACGTCACCGTAGACGTGCAGGCGATCCTCGTCCTGGGGCGACAGTTCCTTGAGGTCGGTGCGGTATTCGCTAAAACGCTCGGCCACGCCCAGGTTGGCGCGCAGCAGGGTGGTGTCGAAGGTCCAGTTCAGGGCCTCGATGTTGGTGTCGCGCCATTGCCCGTCGTCGTTGCGCAGGCGCTGGCGACCGAACTTCAACAGTTCGCCCGGATAAGGCGTGAGGCCGCTGTAGCCAATCCAGAATTCGCGCATTGCCAGGTAGCTTTTTTTGGCTTCGCGATCACCGCTGTCGGTTTGCTGGGTCGCGTCATCCGACTGCTGCAGCGTGTCGGTCTCAATGATGTCGGTGGATGTCACGGCCTGGGCCATGGCGTAGCCGCTCCAGTTACCGCTTTCGCCATAGATCCAAGGGCGCAGGTCCAGGCCGATACCGTTGACGTCGCCACCGCTCTGGGTGCCGAGGTCGCGGTCATCTTCGGACTGGCCGGTGATCTTCACTTCCAGGCCGAAATTCTTGCTTTCGGTCAGCGCCGCCAGGGTCGGGCAGGACCACAGCAGGGCAAACGACAGGCCAATACCAGCCTGTACAAAAGGGTTGAGCTTCAAAAGCTTCATAGAGGTTCCTCGCCGTCATCTTCTTTTAGGGCTTGCAGTTCAAGCGTATCGGGGCTCATGGCGCCGCGAATGGCCTGCTCTTGTTGTAGCAGGCGTTGCGCTTGTGCAAGTTGTTCCGGCGGTAATTGTGCTTCGAGGGTCTGGGCAAGCTCGGTGGCCTGCGGGGTGTTTTGTGCCTTGGCCAACTGGCTGAACACGTAAGCGTTGACCGGGTTGGGCTTGGTGCCCTTGCCTTGGGAGAACAGCTGGGCAATGGCGTAATCGGCGCTGTTCTGGCCGTTGCGGGCGGCCTTGAGCAGGTGGTCCAGAGCCTTTTGCGAGTACACCTGGCCCAGATAACCACGGCGATAGATCTGGCCGAGGTAATAATCGGCCGCCACTTCACGGCCCACGGCTTTCTGGAAGTGCGCCTCGGCGACCTTGGCGTCGGCGGGCACCCACTTGCCTTCGTAATACAGCTTGCCCAGCAACAGCTCGGCGCGCGGCTGGTCGGCGGCGCGGCCGTTTTCCAGGTACTGCATCATCTTGTCGACGTCACCCAACTCGGGGAAATCGTAAAGCAGCTGCGCCAGGCTGACCCAGGAAGCGGGGTAGCCGGGGGCGATGCCTTCGAGCAACGACTGGGCGGTTTTCTCGTCGGTCTTGCCCAGGCTCTGATCGGCCAGGACGCGGGCGACGCTGTCTACACGCTGGGCCGAGACCACACCGCGGGCGTGACCGGCTTGCATCTGCTTGATCAGCTCGGCCTGTTGTTCCGGCTGGCCGCGTTTCTGGTAGACCGTGGCCAATTCGACGTAGCAGATATCGGTGGTCGCCAGGGCGGCCTTGCAGACCTTTTCCACTTCGTCCAGGTGCTGGTCGTACGTGCCCTGGGTGCGGTAGAGCAGGATCTGCGCCAGGCCGGCTTCCGGGTAGCCGGCGCTGCGCCATTGGCTGATCTGCTGCTGGGCGTTGACGTTCGGGAAGCTGTGGGGGTATTGCAGGTACAGCATCGCCAGCGGGATCAAGGTATTGCCTTCACCGTTGGCGAAGGCTTTTTTCAACAGGCCTTCGGCTTCGTGTCTTTCAGCCTCGGTGGATCCGGGCTTGGCCACCAGCAGGCGACCCAGGCGAGCCTGGGCGCGCGGCGAGATATCGGCGGCGGCGCGGTAGGTCGCCTCGGCCTTTCTCATCTGCTCGGGGTCGCGGCTGTCCACCTGGATATCGGCCAGGCCCACCTGGGCCTCGCTGTAGCCCAGGTCTGCCAGTTGCTGATAGTTCTGCTGCGCCAACGCCGTGTCGCCGCGCTTGAGGGCTTCGTTGGCCAGACGCTGGTCGGGCAGGCCGGCGCAACCGGCCAGGCTGACGGCCAGTGCCAGGGCACACAACGCATAGCCTGTGTGGGAGCGAGCCTGCTCGCGATGCAGGCTGCTCGGAGTCTCAGACAGACCGCGTCGATCCCATCGCGAGCAAGCTCGCTCCCACAGGGAACGCGGCGCATTGTTGTTTTGTGGAGTGATCACGGGCATATCCTCGACTTAAAGACCAACGGCCATGGCTTTGTCGATCAGCCAGTTCAGGCTTGGGCCACGATCGCTGACGACTTCCACGGGACGGCCGGCCAGCGCGCTGTCGAGGGCTTCGTCGGGCTGGATCAGCACGCGGATATCGGAAGACAGGTCGGCGCTTTTCAGGCTGGTGCTGCTGACGATCTTGCCGGTACGGGTGGTGTCTTCGCCGGCCACCTGGAAGCTGACCGGTGTACCTGGGCGCACGTCGCCGAACTGGCGATAGGAGAAACGCGCTTCAACGTTGGCTTCGGCGCCACGTGGAACCAGTTGGAAGATCACGTCGCCCTTGCTGGCGTACTGGCCGTTGGAAACCAGTTGCTGGGCCACGATGCAGTCGCATGGCGAGGTGAGGGTGCCGGTCATTTGCTTGCCGAACAGCTCTTCAACCTTGGCCGGCTGCAGCTGGTTGTCGTCCAGGTGACCCTTGAGTACGTCCAGCATGCTGGTGCTGAAAGTCGCCAGCGGAGCGCCTTTGGCGGCCAGGCCGTCGGCCTTGACCAGGCTCTGCACGGTGCCGTCGCGCGGCATGGTGATGGCCATGCCCGGTACGTTGACGATGCCGGCCTGGGCGTGGCTGACGAAGTACATGCCGTATACCGACTTGAAGATGAAACCGAACGCCGCCAGGCCGACAATGAAGATGCCCAGGCTGAAGGTCACGGCGCGCAGGCGGCCGAAGGCGCTCATGCCACCGTTGTCATCTTTCTGTTTGCGGGCCTTGGTGAAGTTGTCGCGTTGCAACGTCGCCAGCACGTCGCCGACGCCCACGATGTCGCCGCCCAGGTGCGAGGTGATGATATGGCGCAGTGTCGAGATGTCACGCGGCTCCAGGTTCTGGAACTGGCAACCGGTGCGGCCGGTCTGGCGGTCGTGGGAACGGATTTGCAGCTCCACATCCATGGCCAGGCCAAGGTTGTCGATCACGAACTGCAGGCGGGCCTTGTACGTCTCGCCAACCTTGAGCGGCATCTGGCCGGCGTTGAAGCACAGCCCACCGGCCGACAGGTCCAGGACCTTGACTTCCATGGGCGTACGGTCTGGGCCGAAGAAGCGCAACTTGGCCGGGATTTTGACCCGGGCGTGTTGGCGTTGGGCTTCGGATTCATGCACTACGTTGACATTCACGGCGGTGTTCATAGGGGCGATTTCCTAGTTAATTCAGGCAAGTTCGGTCAGACCATCGTCAGCAGCACGGCGACAAAGATGCTGCCGGCGGAGAAGGTCATGGTCCGAGACGACCAGGTGTTGAACCAACGTTGAAAGCTGGCGAGATCACGGGTCAGGTGGGTGGGCTGGCGGGTCCAGGACTGTTGATCGAGGCGGAAGAACACATAGATCTTCACCATCGCGCCGACGATCTGGTTGTAATAGAGAATCGCCGGGTAGGCCGGGCCGATCCGGTGTCCGGAGCACGACAGCAACAGGGTCAGTAGCAGCCGCGTGATGCCGATCCACAGCAGGTACACCAGGATGAACGCGGTGCCGTACTTGATGCTGGCGATGATCGCCACGGTCAAGCCCAGCAGCGAAGTCCACATCGAGACGCGCTGGTCGAACAGCACCACCGACGTGAACAGGCCCAGACGCCGCAGACCCAGGCCCAGGGCCCGGGAGTTCTGCCGCAGGTTGTTGCCGTACCAACGGAACATCAACTTGCGACTCGCCTTGATGAAGCTTTTTTCCGGCGGATGCTCAACCGTGTTGATGGCCGCGTCTGGCACGTAGAACGTGTCGTAGCCCAGGCGCATCAGGCTGAACCAACTCGATTTGTCATCGCCGGTGAGGAACTTGAAGCGGCCCAGGCGCCAGTGTTGCAGCGAGTCGCTTTCCACGTCGGCGATGAAGTCCGGGTTGGTGACCACGGTCGCGCGGAATACGGACATGCGTCCGGTCATGGTCAACACGCGCTTGGACAGGGCCATGGAGCACATGTTGATGTGACGCTGGGCGAAACGCAGCTTGTGCCACTCGCTCATGATGTAGCCGCCGCGTACTTCGCAATATTCGTTGGTGGTCAGGCCGCCGACATTGCCGAACAGTTGGAACCACGGCACGGTCTTGCGCACCACGCCCTCGGCGAGGACGGTGTCGCCATCGATCACCGCGACCACCGCGCGATCGTCCGGCAGGTGGCGGGAGATGGCGCGAAAGCCGTAGGCCAGGCCGTCACGCTTGCCGGTGCCAGGGATGCGCACGAAGTCCAGCTTGACGTGCTCGGGCGGGTTCATGCGGGCCCAGAGGCTCTTGACCAGCAACTCGTCGGACATTTCCACGATGGAGCAGACCACGGTGGTGGGCAGCCCGCACTCGATGGCTTCGCGAATTACCGAGCCATAGACCTGGGCGGTGGTCAGCGCATCGATGCGAAAGCTGGTCACCATCAGGTACACATGGGACGGGTCCGCCGCCTTGCCCAACTTGCGAACCTTGCGGCGCAGGTGTGGGTAGACGATGTACAGGAAGATCATGCCGCGCACGAAATGCGTTGCTCCCATGGAGTAACGCCAAATGCCCACGGCGCCGATCAGGAAGATGAAGTCCTTGGATTCGGCGTCGAACGTGGACGTGGGCAACGCCGTGGCGATGCCCATCAGTAAACTCAAGTAAAACAGCCAACCGGCGGCCTGAAGCAGGCCGTGCTTTAGCCTGTGCATAATCTGCATCCGTCTCTATCTCGGGCGGGCCCTGGGGGCGGCCCGATGGGTTAAGGCAGGCGAAAGGCCGGCCGGGGCGAGCCCCGGCCGGCTAACAGACTTACCAGCAGATGCCTTCGGTCCGGCCATTCGCAGAGGTGGCCTTGGACATGAACCCAACCAGGTCGATGACCTGCTTGCCTTCCGGTACGTTCTCGGTCAGCGCGCGGAACTTCTCGTCGCGGTTGCCGAGGATGATGATGTCGGAGCTGTCGATCACCGCGTCGAAGTCGGAGTTGAGCAAGGACGAGACGTGAGGGATCTTCGACTCGATGTAATCCTTGTTCGCACCGTGGACACGGGCGTATTCGACGTTGCTGTCGTAGATGCGCAGGTCGTAGCCCTTGCCGATCAGCATTTCCGCCAGCTCTACCAGCGGGCTCTCACGCAGGTCATCGGTGCCGGCCTTGAAGCTCAGGCCCAGCAGGGCGACTTTGCGCTTGTCATGGCTGGATACGATGTTGAATGCGTTCTGAACCTGGGATTCGTTGCTGCGCATCAGCGAGTTCAGCAGCGGTGCTTCCACGTCCAGGGAGCCTGCACGGTAGGTCAGGGCGCGCACGTCCTTGGGCAGGCACGAGCCGCCGAAGGCGAAGCCTGGGCGCATGTAGTACTGGGACAGGTTCAGGGCCTTGTCCTGGCAGACCACGTCCATTACTTCACGGCCATCGACGCCGACAGCCTTGGCGATGTTGCCGATCTCGTTGGCGAAGGTGACCTTGGTGGCGTGCCACACGTTGCAGGTGTACTTGATCATCTCGGCGACGGCGATGTCCTTGCGGATGATCGGCGCATCGAGTTCTTCGTACAGCGATTGCAGGACGTCGCCCGAGGCTTTGTCGAACTCGCCGATGACGGTCATTGGCGGCTGGTCGTAATCCTTGATCGCGGTGCTTTCGCGCAGGAACTCAGGGTTGACCGCAACGCCGAAATCAACGCCGGCTTTCTTGCCGGAGCAATCTTCGAGGATCGGGATAACGACGTTGGCCACGGTGCCTGGCAGTACGGTACTGCGGACCACGATGGTATGGCGGGTGGTTTTCTCGCGCAGTACAAAACCGATTTCACGGCACACTGCTTCGATGTAGTTCAGTTCCAGGTCGCCATTCTTCTTACTTGGCGTGCCGACGCAAATCATCGACAGATCGGTATCACGAATTGCTTCGGCGAAGTTGGTAGTACCACGCAACCGACCTGTTTGAATGCCTTGCGCCAACAGCTCGCCAAGACCCGGTTCAACGATCGGGGATTTACCCGCGTTGATCATGTCGATTTTGTCTTTGGCGACATCTACGCCAACTACGTCATGGCCCCGTGCAGACAGGCAACCGGCACATACTGCACCGACGTAACCCAAACCAAATATGCTAATGCGCATCGCATTTACCTCTGTTTTCACGCCATTAAATGGCCGGAGTTAATAGTGTTCAGCGGTCATCGTGCACTCGGAAGTGTGGAATGCAGGCGCCACAGTGCCGTGTGCAGGCATACAAAGTTCCGAGTGTCTAAATAATTGCACTCAAGTTGTGCGCAAAGCGGCCTAGTTGTTATGACCTGCCCTGTTATGCAGCCAGTCCTCGTTGGCGGGACGTCGGTGCAAAAGATCCTTCACTTCAGACTCCTGGCAAAAAGCCCACAAAATCAGAAGCTTGTGTGCTCGGGGGAGCACGTTAATAGGGGCGCAGCCTTGGCCTTGTAGGGGATACTAATGGTGCATTATCTCCCGTCCTTCAGGGTGGATCCAATTAGACGACCGTTTCGCTAAGTTGTCGTTACAACTCTGTTACTCCGGACGACGTGCCACGTAAGTTATCTCGTACATCCTCGGCGAGAATCGTTACGGGTGGTATGAGCCGTGCGTTTTGACATAGTTCCGATCCGCTCATCGCCATTTTCGAAATTTTTCGAAATATCTGCCTAGATGGCACTGCCCTCATAGTGATAGCACTCGCGTTTTTAGCCTTTAGTTTCGGGGAGTTGAGGGGGGTAGATAGTTTTGTGCCACTACTGATGAAAAAATTCCGTGCCACTACGGAAAAATCTGACATTTGTCGAGTGAAAGAAAAGTTAGCGCGGTGTGTGTTTGTTTTATTGGCGCCAAGAAAGTGGCAAGTAGGGAGGGGAATCGGGATGACATCTAGCGAAGTGATCGAGGCCCCTTATCGGGGCCTGAAAGAGGTATTGCGTTATTGCGGGGCGTGGTCGCGCAAGAAGACCAGTTTTTCCGGGGTGGATTGTTCGGGGTTGTAGCGATAACCCTGCACATCAAACTCCCTTAGTGCAGTGGGATTATTAATGCGTTGTTCGATGACAAATCGGCTCATCAGGCCCCGGGCTTTTTTCGCGTAGAAGCTGATGATCTTGTACTGGCCGTTCTTGAGGTCCTTGAATTCGGTATCGATCACCCGTGCCTTCAGGGCACTGCGTTTAACCGCCGAGAAGTATTCATTGGAGGCCAGGTTCAACAACACGTCGTCACCCTGTTCGGCCAAGGCTTCGTTCAACCATTCGCTGATGCGGGTGCCCCAGAAGGCGTAAAGATCCTTGCCCCGGGCATTGGCCAGTTTCGTGCCCATCTCCAAGCGATAAGGTTGCATCAGGTCCAGGGGGCGCAGCAGGCCATATAAACCGGACAGCATGCGCAGGTGCTGTTGGGCGAAATCGAAATCGGCGTCACCGAGGCTTTGCGCATCGAGGCCGGTATAGACGTCGCCTTTGAAGGCCAGCAATGCCTGTTTGGCGTTGGCGGGGGTGAACGCCGGGTTCCAACTGCCGAACCGTGCTGCGTTGAGGCCGCCGATCTTATCGGAAACGTGCATCAGTTCGCTGATCTGGGCCGGCGAAAGTTCGCGTAGTTGCTCGACCAGCTCCTGGGAGTGGTCAAGGTATTGCGGCAGGGTGAAGCGCTCGATGGCCGGCGGTGTTTCGAAATCGAGGGTCTTGGCGGGGGAAATCACCATCAGCATGCAGACGTCTCCTTTGAGGGTGCGGCGATTCTAGGGGGTTGTCCGGGTGGACTCCAGCTATTGGGGTGATAGGGGATGGATGGTGGTGGTGCCTTTGTGGCGAGCAAGCAAGCTCCCTCGCCACAAAGGCAGGTTCTCCAAGAAGGATCAGCTATCATGCCGCGCGGGTTTCGTTATGGAGACATCCCCTTTGCGTATCGCCCTTCTATTGTCGGCCTGGTTGTTGAGTTTCGCTGCGATCGCCGCACCCAACGACGTCGCCACCTTGGACCGCAGCACCTGGCCTGAGCAACTCACCAATCCGACGCTGTTCGATGTTGCCTCGCGCGCCGAGATCCTGATGTTCGCCCGGGTATTGCTGGACGTCGATGCCATGGATGAAGTGGCGCTCAAGCAGTACCTTGGGCTGCGCTCGGTCAATATGGCGGCGGTCGACGCGCTGCGCACACGGCTGTGGCAGCGTCTGCTATCGAGTTACAACTTTGCCCAGCGAAGCTGTGAATTGGATGCCTCCTTCTGCTATCTGGTGGAAAACATGGCGACCCTGCGAGAAGAAGCGGGCAGGTTCCAACTCGATGATAATTCCTACTACATCAAGTGGGCCGAGCCGAGCCGGACCTTCCACACCCACTATCGGGACGAGTTGTTGCGCAAGGCGGCGCTGTTTCCCCAGGTCAGCAGTGAAATCGAGCGTTTCGGCGATTACGAGCGCAACGGCGAACAGATGAACGACCGGCTGTTCTTGCTGACCTTCGACAGCGGGGCCAATATCGCGCCGGATAACACCCCGTGGCTGACCGAATACCTGCGAAAATCGAACATGAACGGTACGTTCTTCGTACTCGGCAAGGATATCCAGGCGCGGCTGGCGGATCGCTCGGTCAATGATCTGCAGAGCCTCTATTCCAGACAATGCGTCGGTGTGCAGGGCTGGGAGTTTCGCTCTCACAGCTATTGGCAGGATTGGCAAGACTCGGTGCGGCGCAGTGTCGACCTGGTCAAGGGCAAGCTGCCGGAGAATTTCGTGCCGCTGTTCCGCCCGCCCCAAGGCCAACGCCGGGGCGATGCGCAATCATTCTTCCAGGCACAGGGCCTGCAAGTGGCGCTGTGGGATATCGATCCTCAGGACAGCACCAACCGCCTCAAGCCCGAACAGAGTGCCCAGCGGGCGCTGACCTTGATGCTGTTGTGGCGCCATGGCGTGATCAACTTCAACGCCAAGCAGGATGCGGTGAAAATCGCACTGCCCTGGCTCGTAGCGCAAACGGCGCAGAGCGGGATCGGCTGGGAGGAATGTCAGGACGCGTTTCGCTGAAAGATGGGAAAGGCCCGGAAACATTGGGCGGGGCGGGTTTTTTGGCATGCATTCGGTGCGACCCGACTTCCGACTTTAACGGTGCGACAGCGGTACGCCAAGGGTTATTCGTCACTCTGAAAAATAAACTTCAAAAAAGCGTCAAAGTGCTTTTTCCTGTCATGTGTTTTGGAGTATCAAGAAGTCAGACCGCCGAAACCTGCAACACAGGTGGCGTCTTCCAAGACCCAGATTGTGTGCAGTTCACCTGAATCCTCGCGGGTGAATTCGGTGGCTACCTCGAGGCGCAGCACTGTCACGGTATTGCGTCGAATGGCCCCCACATAGGTGACCGAGTATGGATGACCACGGACGTAGCCCTTCCTCCAACCAGCCAATCCTCTATGTACTCGATACCAACGTATTGATCCACGATCCAAACGCGCTCCTGAACTTCGAAGAACACCACGTAGCCCTCCCGATGACCGTCCTTGAAGAGCTGGACAAGCTCAAGAGTGGGCATCACAGCGTGGCGGCCGAATGTCGCCAGGCGATCCGCCTGATCGACAAGACCCTGGGGGACGCCTCTCCCGAGGACGTCGAACTCGGCGTACCGATCCAACGTGGCAAAAGCGGCCCCAAGGGCCTGCTCTCGATCCTGATGAGCAAGCGCACCGAACCCAACCTGGTGCTGCCTGAACACCTTAACGACAACATCATCATCAACCAATTGATCGACCTGCACGCGCGCAACAAGGATCAGGCCGTGGTGCTGGTGACCAAAGACATCAACATGCGCCTCAAGGCCCGCGCCTGCGGGATCGCGGCCGAGGACTACAGCACCGACCAGCTGGTCGACGACGTGTCGCTGCTGCCCAACGGCTACCACACGATGACCGGCTCTTTCTGGGACCGCGTGAGCAAGGTCGAGACCCGCCAGGACCATGGCCGCACGTGGCACCAGGTGCAATTGATCGACAATCTGCCGGCGGTGCACATCAACGAATTCATCATCGACGAACAAGGCTTCGTCGGCTGGATCAAGGAAATCCAGGTCGACAAACTGCTGATCCTCGACTTGCATCAGGAACCCTTGTTGCATCAGGAGGCGTGGGGCCTCAAGCCTCGTGACATCTACCAGAGCCTGGCGCTGTTCGCCTTGCTCGATCCGGATATCCACCTGGTCAACCTGTCCGGTGCGGCTGGTTCCGGCAAGACCATCCTGGCCCTGGCCGCTGCTATCGAGCAGACCATGGTCAGCAAGCGTTACCGGCGCATCATCGCCACCCGCAGCGTGCAGGGCCTGGACCAGGAGATTGGCTTTTTGCCCGGCACCGAAGCGGAAAAAATGGAGCCGTGGCTGGGCGCGATTACCGACAACCTCGAAGCCTTGCACATGGATGACGAAAGCACCCATGGCAGCGTCGACTACATTCTCAGCAAAGTGCCGTTGCAGTTCAAATCCCTCAACTACATCCGAGGCCGCAGCTTCCAGCAAAGCCTGATCTTGATCGACGAATGCCAGAACCTGACGCCGCACCAGATGAAAACCATCATCACCCGTGCCGGCGCCGGTTCCAAAGTGGTGTGCCTGGGTAACCTGGCACAGATCGACACCCCATACCTGTCCGCGACCAGCTCCGGGCTGACCTACCTGACCGAACGCTTCAAGGACTTCCCCAACGGGGTCCATATCACCCTGCAAGGCGTACCGCGCTCGATCCTGGCCGAATACGCTGAGTCTCATCTGTAACACCAGCCGAACCGGGCGACCTCACCGTCGCCCGGTTCTTCCATGCACCACATAACCCTGTGGGAGCGAGCAGGCTCGCTCCCACCAAGGATCTTCAGTGGTCTGCTAATTACGGGCACGACAATCAGCCCTGCCAGAATCTGACCCACGGGTTTACAATCGACGCTCCTGATCAGGAGTAACCCTGTGCTGACTCATCTCGATTCCCAAGGTCGCGCCAATATGGTCGACGTGACCGACAAGGCCGTGACGTTCCGTGAAGCCACGGCTGAAGCCTTTGTGCGAATGCTGCCCGATACCCTGCGGATGATCGTCAGCGGCGGCCATCCCAAGGGCGACGTGTTTGCCGTTGCCCGCATCGCCGGCATCCAGGCTGCGAAGAAAACCAGCGACCTGATTCCGCTCTGCCACCCGCTGATGCTCACCGGCGTCAAGGTCGAGCTCAATGCCGAAGGCGAGGACCGGGTACGTATCGTTGCCCGTTGCAAACTGTCGGGGCAGACCGGAGTGGAAATGGAAGCGCTCACCGCCGCCAGCGTCGCCGCGCTGACTATTTATGACATGTGCAAAGCCGTGGACCGGGGCATGACCATCGAAGGCGTGCGGGTGCTGGAAAAGCTTGGCGGCAAGAGTGGTCATTTCCAGGCGGATGCATCATGAAAATCACTGTGAAGTTTTTTGCTCGCTACCGCGAAGCGCTCGGCGTGGACTCGGTTAAGGTGGAAGGCGGTTTCGCCACGATTGACGACGTGCGCGCCTTGCTCGCGCAGCGTGACGGCGCCGAAGTGCTGAGAGAGCAAAACCTGATGTGTGCCCGCAACGAGGATCTCTGTCAACTCGACGAGCCAGTGGCGGACGGCGATGAGGTGGCGTTCTTTCCCACCGTGACCGGAGGCTGAGCCATGGCGATTCGGGTACAGGTGGAACCGTTCGACCCGGGCAGCGAAGTCAACGCGATGCACGCGGCCAATGTCGGCGTGGGTGCTGTGGTCAGTTTTGTCGGCTACGTGCGCGACTTCAATGACGGCCTCGATGTGTCCGGGATGTTCCTGGAGCATTATCCGGGCATGACCGAGAAAGCGCTGGGCAAGATCGCCATCGAGGCCGAGCAGCGCTGGCCATTGCTCAAGCTTGAAGTGCTGCACCGCATCGGCGCCTTGGAGCCGGGTGAGCCGATCGTTTTTGTCGGCGCCGCCAGCGCCCACCGCCAGGCGGCGTTCGACGCCTGCGCCTTTGTCATGGACTACCTCAAGACCCGCGCGCCGTTCTGGAAAAAAGAAAACACCGTCGATGGCCCGCGCTGGGTCGAAGGGCGGGACAGTGATCATGCGGCGGCGGATCGCTGGAAGCAGTAGTCCACGTCGTTTCTTCGCAATACTTATGCCCGCATCGCGAGCAAGCTCGCTCCCACAGTGGCGCTTCGTTGCACACAATGTTTGTGTCTGACACAGATCCCCCTGTGGGAGCGAGCCTGTTCGCGATGAGGCCGGTAGCCTCCCATCACTTTCGCCTGTTTCCCCAATTGACGATGTGTACATTAAAGTCCAGTATGGATTTATCAGTACAAAATCAGTCGCACCTGCCTTTCTCTGCCAAACCAACAACAACCCGCGAGAGAACGATTATGAAGAAACTCCCCCTCATCACTGGTCTGGCCTTGAGTCTGTTGGCCTCCGGTAGCCTGTTCGCCGCCGATAAAACCTTGCGCATCGGTATCGAGGCGGCTTATCCGCCGTTTGCTTCGAAAACCTCGGAGGGGAAAATCGAGGGGTTTGACTACGACATCGGCAATGCCTTGTGCGCACAGATGCAGGTGAAGTGCGAGTGGGTCGAGGGTGAGTTCGATGGGCTGATCCCGTCCCTCAAAGTGAAGAAGATCGACTTGGCCCTGTCGTCCATGACCATCACCGAAGAGCGCAAGAAGTCGGTGGATTTTACCCACAAGTACTACTTCACCTCATCGCGCCTGGTCATGAAGGAAGGGGCGTCGGTCGATGACCAGTACGCCAGCCTCAAGGGCAAGACCGTCGGCGTGCAGCGCGCCACCACCACGGACCGTTTCGCCACGGAGGTCTTTGAGCCCAAGGGCGTTACGGTCAAGCGCTACAGCAATAACGAAGAAATCTACATGGACCTGGCGTCGGGTCGCCTGGATGCGATTTTTGCCGACACCATTCCTTTGGAAGACTTCCTGTCGATGCCTCGTGGCAAGGGCTATGCCTTCGTCGGGCCGGAGCTCAAGGACCCGAAATACGTCGGCGAGGGCGCCGGGATTGCGGTGCGCAAGGGCAACACCCAATTGGTGGCGGATTTGAACGAGGCCATCGATGGGATTCGGGCCAATGGCGAGTATCAGAAAATCCAGGCCAAGTATTTCAAGTCGGATATCTACGGCGATTGATCGATAGCCTTCGCGAGCAGGCTCGCTCCCACAGAGGATTTGTGTCGTGCACGAGATATGTGTGCAAAGCGATTCAATGGGGGAGCGAGCTTGCTCGCGATGGCGTCAGGCCAGGCAACCCAAAACCTCAGCCCTTCAATTCCTTCAGATGCTTGTACACCGTCGCCCGCCCCATGTTCAGCACATTGGCCACATAGTTGGACGCGCTCTTGCCCTTGAACGCGCCTTCGGCATGCAGCGCCAACACCAGCTCGCGTTTGTGGTCGCGGGTCAGCAGGTTCAGGCTCAGTTGACGCTCGCGCATCCAGGCGTGCAGGAAAGTGTTGATCCGCTCCTGCCAGTCATCACGAAACAGTGAATCCGGCTGGGGAATCAATTTGCCTGGCGACAGGAACAGATCCAGCGCGGCCTTGGCATTCTCGAACAGCGAAATATTAAGGTTGATGCACAGCACCGCCAGCGGATGACCGTTGGCATCACGCAGGACGCTGCTGAGGCTGCGAATCTTCTGTCCGTCCCAGTTCAGTTTTTCGTACGGCCCGATGTTACGTTCGCTGACGTCCTCACTGAGCATGTCTTCCAGGGACGAGTCATCGCCGATTTCGCGCTTGGACAGGTTATTGGCGATGTAGTCGACCTTCTGGGTGCGCAGGTCATGCAACACCACTTCCGCGTGGGGGTAGAACAGTGTGGCGATGGCATCGGCGATAGTGCGGAAGTTATCGAGTGTCGGATTGGCTTGCGGGGCATTCATGACAGGACTCCAGACGGTCAGCGCCCCGTGGAACAGGGGCGCGGGGGAGTGTGCCGCAATCGTGGCGATGCGTCACCTCACCGAAGGTCAACCCAGGCGAGTGGGCGATAGCATCGCGGCGTTCAGGCCGAAACGGGTCAAAGGCTCAGGCAGTGGTTCACCGCGCGCCAGTGCCGCGCTTGCCTGGCCCATGGCAGGGGAGGTCTGGATGCCATAGCCCCCCTGGGCCGCGACCCAGAAAAGGCCGGGCACTTGTGGATCGAAGCCGGCCAGCAGATCACCGTCAGGCACGAAGCTACGCAATCCGGCCCAGGTGCGGGTCGGACGGCGAATGGTCAGGGTGGTCGCCTCTTCGATCTGGTAGATGCCCATGGCGATGTCCAGCTCTTCGGGCTGTACGTCGTGTGGTTCGACCGGGTCGGCATTGGCCGGAGAGCCGAGAAACATGCCAGCGTCGGGCTTCATATAGAAAGATTCGTCGAGGCTCACCAGCATCGGCCAGTCGTGGATATCCACACCCTCGGGGCCAGCGAAAATGAACGCCGCCCGCCGCTTGGGTTGCAGGCCCAGCTTGCGCGCGCCGGCCATTTCGGCCACTTGATCGGCCCAGGCGCCGGCCGCGTTGATCAGCACCGGCGCGTAGAACGTCTGGCTGGCGGTCCTGACCTGCCATCGCCCTTGGTCGTCGCGGATCAAGTCCAGCACTTCGCTGTCGGTGTGTACCTCACCGCCGCTGCGACGGATACCGCGCAGATAGCCTTGGTGCAGCGCATCGGTATCGATATCGCAAGCCGTGGGGTCGTAGATCGCGCCGTGGACTTTTTCCCGTCGCAGGATCGGCAGGCGCAGGCAGGCCTCTTCGGCGCTGAGCAATTGCATTTGCGGCACCGTGGCCTTGGCGCTGAGGTATTGGTTACCAAGCTCGGCCGGGTCGCCGATGAAGTCCACCGTCATTTCGCCGCGCGGGGTGAGCAACGGGTGTACGCAGAACCCGGCTGGTGGTGCGTCGAAGAAATCCCGGCTGGCCTGGGTCAATGCCCGTACCTGAGGGGTGCCGTAGGCTGCGGTGTACAACGCCGCCGAGCGTCCGGTGGAGTGATAGGCCGGATGGGATTCGCGTTCAAGCACAATGACCCGGCCGTGGGGTGCGAGCCAGTAGCCGGTGGAAGCACCGGCGATGCCGCCGCCGATGATGATGAAGTCTGCTGAGATCATAAAGTTCTCCTGTCGAGCACATTGCCGGGAGTTTCCGAGAACCCGTGGGAGCGAGCCTGCTCGCGAAAGCGGTGTGTCAGTCACGCGTATTTATCTGATAAACCGCTTTCGCGAGCAGGCTCGCTCCCACAAGGGAAAATGGGTGTGTCAGTCGAGAAGTTGGTAAAGCGCATTCGCCAGCGCAACATCCTCCAGCCCCAACCCAATGGAACGGAAAAACACATGGCGCTCATAGTTTGGTCGCGCCGCACGTTCGCTCAGCAGATCGGGCAAGTCACCCACAATGCTTGAAGGCTCCCAGCCATGCTGTTCAGCGGCGATCAACATCTCGCCAGCCGAGCCCGGAGTGGTCTGACGATAGTCGCAGAACACATCCATGTCGTTGAGGCTCTGGGGCGGTACTTCATGCGCGCGCGGGGCATTGGTGCTGATGGATGTGATCAACGTCGGTTTGCCGAGGGTCTGCGGGTCTAGCACCGCTACGGCGGACGAGGTGCAGAGCATCACCACATCGACGTCGTGCAACGCGGCTTCAAGTGTATCGGCGATGTGCAGGCGCGGGTCGAGCCCGGTGATTTGCGCGAGATCCTGGGTTGAGCGCTCTTTGAGGCTTGGCGAATAGAGACTGATGCCTTGCCAATCCCGCAGTCCCTTGACGTACTGCACATGGGCGCGCGCCAGCGCGCCACTGCCGATCACCGCCAGGCGCCTGGCGTTGTGCGGGGCGAGGGCATCGATGGCGACGGCGGTGGTGGCGGCGGTGCGGACGGTCGTCAGCTCGGCGGCATCGCACAGCATCAACGGCTGGCCGGTCTGCATCGACATCAGCAAAGTCCAGGCGGTGATGAGTGGCCCTTGCTCGCGCACGATGTAGGGCGAGGTCTTGACCCCATAGACCTGGTCTTGAGCCAGCACACCGAGGAAGTTGATGAAGTCCCCGGCGCCCTCGGGAAACACCACCCTTTGCTGGGGCGGCTGCACCGCTTGCCCGGCCGCAAGATCGCGGAACAGCTTGCGCAGGACTGCCAGCACATCGACGTGCCCGAGCAGTTCTCGGGCCTGGGCTTGGGTCATGACATGAGGCGTATTGGTCATCGTAGACTCCGGGTGTCTCGAGTAAACTAATTTGTCCATTATGGACTTTTAGTTTATCCGAGCAATATCCCCGGGCAAAAAAAAACGCAGCCTGTGTTGGCTGCGCTGATCGTTCCCACGCGCTGCGTGGGAATGCCTCAGTGGACGCGTTGCGTCCGTCTCGACGTTAGGGCCGCTTGCGCTCAACCGGCCGCAACAGATGAGTCGGTGGCATCTCGCAACTGATCTTGCGACCCAGCAGCGCTTCGATCGACGGCAACTGGTAAGAGTCGTCTTCGCCGGCAAAGCTGATCGATACACCTGCTGCCCCGGCACGACCCGTGCGACCAATGCGATGCACATAGTCGTCCGGTACTTCAGGCAAGGTGAAGTTGATCACATGGCTGATGCCGTCGATGTGAATGCCCCGACCCGCCACATCGGTGGCGACCAGCACGCGGATCTTGCCTTCGCGGAAACCTTCCAGTGTCTTGATCCGCTTGTGCTGCGGCACGTCGCCCGAGAGCTGGGCGGCGTTGACGCCGTCGCGCACCAGGCGTTCCTCGATGCGGCGCACTTCGTCCTTGCGGTTGGCAAATACCATCACCCGCTCCCAGCCATTGTCGTTGACCAGGTTGTAGAGCAGCTTGTACTTGTCGGCACCGGCAACGGCGTAGATATGTTGCTCGACGTTCTCACTGGCGACATTCTCGGCTTCGATTTCGACGATGGCCGGGTCAGTCGTCCACTGTTTAGCGAGGTTCATCACATCGTCGGTGAAGGTGGCGGAGAACAGCAGGGTCTGGCGTTCGCTTTTCGGCGGGGTCTGGCGAATGATCTGGCGGACCTGGGGAATGAAGCCCATGTCGAGCATGCGGTCGGCTTCGTCCAGCACCATCACTTCGACCATGTCCAGGTGCACGTCGCCGCGCTGGTTGAAATCCAGCAGGCGGCCCGGCGTGGCCACGAGGATGTCGCAGTGGCGGGCTTCGAGGTGCTTGAGCTGCTTGTCGAAATCCATGCCGCCCACGAACGTCATCACGTTCAGACCGGTGTACTTGGTCAGGTCGGCGGCGTCCTTGGCGATTTGCACCACCAGTTCGCGGGTCGGCGCAATGATCAGCGCGCGCGGTTCGCCCATATAGCGTTCCTTGGGCGGTGGGGTCTGAAGCAATTGGGTAATGATGGAAATCAGGAATGCGGCGGTCTTGCCGGTACCGGTCTGGGCACGGCCGATGGCGTCTTTGCCAGCGAGGGTGTAACCGAGCACCTGCGCCTGGATCGGCGTGCAATAGGGAAAGCCCAGGTCCTGGATGGCATGCATCAATTCAGGGGCGAGCTTGAAATCGTGGAAGCGGGTCTTGCCTTCCTGGGGCTCTACGACAAAGTCCTCGAGCTTCCAGGCGACGACGGGCGGTTTTGGTGCGCGTTCGCGGCGCGGCCTTGGCGCTTCGCTGCGTGGCTTTTCCTGGGCAGGGGCCGCGACAGGCTGGGCTGCGGTGGCGGTTGGCGGCGTTGTTTTCGCCTCCGCAACCGGCGGTGCGGTCCGGCGCGACTGCTGCGCATCGGCGCGGTTCGGGGCCTGGGGCGCGCTGGCGACAGGCGCGAGCTGCTCGGCCTCGCTTTTACCGAACATCTTCTTGAGTGCTTTGAGCACGGTCATCTCATCGATTGGTTAAGGAATGTACGCCGGCCAGTGTAATGCAAGAAACGGGCGCGGCGTAGTGTGTTCATCAAAGCGCTGGCGTGCGATAGGCCTCTTAGCGCAACTGCTTATCCAGCCAGGCGCCGATGTCGCGGATCTCCTCGGGTAACACTTCGTGGCCCATTGGGTATTCCTGCCATGTCACGGTGACACCATGCTGCTTCAGATACTCTTTCGCCGTCCGGCCCATCGGGTTAAGGACCACCTCGTCGTATTGTCCGTGCAACGCCAGTACCGGGATGCGCTGCTGGCTGGCAGAGAGTTGCAATTGCTCGCTGAAAGTTGGCGCATAAGTGGACAGCGCGATAACGCCCCCCAAGGGCCCCTGCCATTTGACGAACGCTGTGTGATAGACCACCGCGCCACCTTGGGAAAAACCCGCGAGGAAGATTCGCGAAGCGTCTATTCCGCTGGATCGCTGGGTCTCCATCAGGTCGATGACCCGCTGGGCCGAGGTTTCGAGTTGATCTTCGTCAATGGCTCGAGCCGGGCTCAGGGCGCGGATGTCGTACCAGCTTGGCATGGCATAGCCACCATTGATGGTGACGGGCTGAGTGGGTGCTTGAGGCAGGACGAAACGTGTGGTGAGCAGGCTTTGCTGCAACATTTCGGCTACCGGCATGAAGTCGTAGCGATCGGCGCCCAGGCCGTGGAGCCAGATAATGCAGGCATCGGCGGTGCCAGAAGGCTCGAGAATCAAGGGGTCGGTCATGGTGTGCTCCAAAAATGTGCGGGCGCGCTCGATCAGTGCATGCTTACGGTGCGCGCTTGGTGCCTCAGTTAATTACATGTCGCAATGCTACAACTTTTTGTCTTGACGTACCCGGTATGGGGTAAGCGCAGCGGTATGGTACGGGCTTTGCTATGGGGTAGCTGAGTGATGATTCTTACGCTGCGCGGTAACACTATCAGCTAGACGCGACGCATGGGATATCAGAAATCCGGTGATGGATGTTCGCCAATAGCCGCTACGGGCTTCGCGAACGTGAAGGGCTACAGCCCGTTCGGCCGATTGGTGAGAAGTGAGCAGGCCGCTGTTGATGGGCGCTCTCATTAATAGACTCATAGCGAAGGCCCAGACGTCGGGTCGACCCTAAAAAAAGCCAACAAGGGTCGGCAATGCCTCAAAAGGGTGCGACAGGGCTCAAGCTCCGACACAACAAGAGCAAAACTGGAGGTTTGAATGAAGTTACTGAAATCCACCCTGGCAGTCGTGACTGCAGCAGCAGTCCTCGGCGTCAGCGGGTTCGCTCAGGCGGGTGCAACCCTGGATGCCGTGCAGAAGAAAGGTTTTGTGCAATGTGGTGTAAGTGATGGCTTGCCGGGCTTCTCGGTGCCAGATTCCACCGGCAAGATCGTCGGTATCGACGCTGACTTCTGCCGTGCCGTTGCCGCTGCGGTATTTGGCGATGCGACCAAGGTCAAGTTCAGCCAGTTGAACGCCAAGGAGCGCTTCACCGCGCTGCAATCGGGCGAAATCGACGTGCTGTCGCGCAACTCCACCATGACCAGCTCCCGTGATGCGGGCATGGGCCTGAAGTTTCCTGGCTTCATCACCTACTATGACGGCATCGGTTTCCTGGCCAACAGCAAACTGGGCGTCAAGAGCGCCAAAGAACTGGACGGTGCAACCATCTGCATCCAGGCCGGTACCACCACCGAACTGAACGTATCCGACTACTTCCGCGCCAACGGCCTGAAGTACACCCCGATCACCTTCGACACCTCCGATGAAAGCGCCAAGTCGCTGGAATCCGGTCGTTGCGACGTGCTGACCTCCGACAAGTCCCAGCTGTTCGCCCAGCGCAGCAAGCTGGCCTCGCCAAAGGACTACGTGGTTCTGCCGGAAACCATTTCCAAGGAGCCTCTGGGCCCGGTCGTGCGTAACGGCGACGACGAGTGGCTGGCTATCGTGCGTTGGACTGGCTTCGCCATGCTCAATGCCGAAGAAGCAGGCGTGACTTCGAAAAACGTCGAAGCCGAAGCCAAGTCCACCAAGAACCCTGACGTCGCTCGTATGCTGGGCGCTGACGGTGAATACGGTAAAGACCTGAAGCTGCCTAAGGACTGGGTCGTGCAGATCGTCAAGCAAGTCGGCAACTACGGCGAAATGTTCGAGCGCAACCTCGGCAAAGACACCCCGCTGCAAATCGATCGCGGTCTGAACGCTCTGTGGAACGCAGGCGGCATCCAATACGCACCACCAGTGCGCTGATGGTTCTATCACCCGGTGGGCCAACCACCGGGTGATGTTCTGTTCCATTCTTTGCGGGGCACTTCATGCAAAATTCAATCGGCGCACCTAAGCAGAGGTTCAGCCTCAGCGATCCACGAGTGCGTGCGTGGGTATTTCAGATCGTCACCATCGTGGCGGTCATCTCGCTGGGCTGGTTTCTGTTCGATAACACACAAACCAACCTGGAACACCGGGGCATCACGTCCGGTTTCGGTTTTCTGGAGCGCAGTGCCGGGTTCGGCATCGCCCAACATCTGATCGACTACACCGAAGCGGACAGTTATGCCCGCGTCTTTGTCATCGGTCTGCTCAACACCCTCCTGGTGACCTTCATTGGCGTGATCCTGGCGACCATCCTGGGGTTCATCATCGGCGTCGCACGCTTGTCGCAGAACTGGATCATCTCCAAGCTGGCGACCGTCTATGTGGAGGTTTTCCGTAACATCCCACCGCTGTTGCAAATCCTGTTCTGGTACTTCGCCGTATTCCTGACCATGCCGGGACCACGGGCTGCCCACAATTTCGGTGACACGTTCTTCGTCAGCAGCCGGGGCCTGAACATGCCGGCGGCGCTGGTGGCCGATGGGTTCTGGCCGTTCGTGATCAGCATCGTGCTGGCGATTGTCGCGATCGTGCTGATGACGCGCTGGGCCAACAAGCGCTTCGAAGCGACGGGCGAGCCGTTTCACAAATTCTGGGTCGGCCTGGCGCTGTTCCTGGTGATCCCGGCAATCTGCGCTTTGGTCTTCGGGGCGCCTGTGCATTGGGAAATGCCACAGCTCAAGGGCTTCAACTTCGTCGGCGGCTGGGTGTTGATCCCGGAGCTGCTTGCGTTGACCCTGGCCTTGACCGTGTACACCGCGGCGTTCATCGCCGAGATCGTGCGCTCGGGCATCAAGTCGGTCAGCCATGGCCAGACCGAGGCGGCCCGTTCCCTGGGGCTGCGCAACGGTCCGACCTTGCGCAAAGTCATCATCCCGCAAGCCCTGCGTGTGATCATTCCGCCGTTGACCAGCCAATACCTGAACCTGGCGAAGAACTCTTCCCTGGCGGCTGGTATCGGTTACCCGGAAATGGTTTCGCTGTTTGCCGGCACGGTGTTGAACCAGACCGGCCAGGCCATCGAGGTGATTGCGATCACCATGAGCGTGTACCTGGCGATCAGTATCAGCATTTCCTTGCTGATGAACTGGTACAACAAGCGCATTGCGCTGATCGAGCGGTGAGGAAACGCGCATGACATCTCATACTTTCAAACCCGACATGCCACCGCCGAGCAGCAGTATCGGCGTGGTGGCATGGATGCGCGCCAACATGTTCTCCAGCTGGCTCAACACGCTGTTGACGTTGTTTGCGTTCTACCTGATCTACCTGATCATTCCGCCGATCCTGCAATGGGCGATCCTGGATGCCAACTGGGTCGGCACCACCCAGGCCGACTGCACCAAGGAAGGCGCTTGCTGGGTGTTCATCCAGCAGCGTTTCGGCCAGTTCATGTACGGCTATTACCCGACGGGCCTGCGCTGGCGCGTGGACCTGACCGTGTGGCTGGCCGTGATCGGCGTGGCGCCACTGTTCATCTCGCGCTTCCCGCGCAAGGCGATCTACGGCCTGAGCTTCCTCGTGCTGTACCCGATCATCGCCTGGTGCCTGTTGCACGGCGGCGTGCTGGGCCTGGATACCGTGGCGACCAGCCAGTGGGGCGGCCTGATGCTGACTCTGGTGATCGCCACCGTCGGCATCGCCGGAGCCTTGCCGCTGGGTATCGTCCTTGCGCTTGGCCGTCGCTCCAACCTGCCGGCGATCCGCGTGGTCTGCGTGACGTTCATCGAGTTCTGGCGCGGCGTGCCGTTGATCACAGTGCTGTTCATGTCCTCGGTCATGCTGCCGTTGTTCCTGCCTGAAGGCATGAACTTCGACAAGCTGCTGCGGGCACTGATCGGCGTGATCCTGTTCCAGTCGGCCTACGTGGCCGAAGTGGTGCGCGGTGGCCTGCAAGCGATTCCCAAGGGGCAGTACGAAGCGGCCGCGGCGATGGGCCTGGGGTACTGGCGCAGCATGGGCCTGGTGGTTCTGCCGCAAGCCCTGAAAATGGTGATCCCGGGGATCGTCAACACGTTTATCGCGTTGTTCAAGGACACGAGCCTGGTGATCATCATCGGCCTGTTCGACCTGCTCAACAGCGTGAAACAAGCTGCCGCCGACCCGAAATGGCTGGGCATGGCCACTGAAGGCTATGTGTTCGCCGCCCTGGTGTTCTGGATTTTCTGTTTTGGTATGTCCCGCTATTCCATGCATTTGGAACGCAAGCTGGACACTGGCCACAAGCGTTAGGAGTTGACTCATGAGTGAAGCGATCAAACAGCCTGTGAGCCCTGAAGGCATTATTCAGATGCAGGGCGTGAACAAGTGGTACGGCCAGTTCCACGTGTTGAAAGACATCAACCTGAACGTCAAGCAGGGCGAGCGCATCGTGCTGTGCGGCCCGTCGGGTTCCGGCAAGTCCACGACCATCCGCTGCCTCAACCGCCTGGAAGAGCACCAGCAGGGTCGCATCGTGGTCGACGGCGTCGAGCTGACCAACGACCTCAAGCAGATCGAAGCGATCCGCCGTGAAGTCGGCATGGTGTTCCAGCACTTCAACCTGTTCCCGCACCTGACCATTCTGCAGAATTGCACCCTGGCGCCCATGTGGGTGCGCAAGATGCCCAAGCGCAAGGCCGAGGAAATCGCCATGCACTATCTGGAGCGCGTTCGCATTCCAGAGCAGGCGCACAAATACCCGGGTCAGCTCTCCGGTGGTCAGCAACAGCGCGTGGCGATCGCCCGTGCCCTGTGCATGAAACCGAAAATCATGCTGTTCGACGAACCGACCTCGGCCCTCGACCCGGAAATGGTGAAAGAGGTTCTGGACACCATGATCGGCCTGGCCGAAGACGGCATGACCATGCTCTGCGTAACCCACGAAATGGGCTTCGCCCGTACCGTGGCGAACCGTGTGATCTTCATGGACAAGGGTGAAATCGTCGAACAGGCCGCGCCGAACGACTTCTTCGACAACCCGCAGAACGACCGCACCAAGCTGTTCCTGAGCCAGATCCTGCATTGATCTGATCAGGCGGCGAAATAGACCCGGACTTGTCCGGGTTTATTTTTGTCCGCAGGTCAGAGATCCGCCGTGTCGCGTTCCCCATGGCGACTCGACAGCAGTCGCTGCAAATCGGCTCCGTCACTCAGCGCAACGACCTCAGCCATCAGATGCGGATGGCGATCAAGCAGCCGCATCAGCACGAACAGCGATTGAGCCGGGGCGACTTCGCCGCGCTCATAGCGGGAGAAGGCGTTGTGTCCGCCTCCCGACAACAGCTTCACTGCGTCTTTTTGCGTGAGGTGCAGTTTGCGCCGGATGCGTTTGATTTCCGCACCTATGGCCAGCGCATAATCTTCGAGCAACAGGTCGCTGGCCTTGGAGTAACGCTCGGCACTGTCAGTGTCGTGATCGAATTCGATTTCCCCGCAGATCCGGCATTCCCATCCGGCGATGTCGGATACTTGCCGGGTAACCTGCTTATAGTCGACCGCAAATGTGCGGCCTTGGAAGTGATGCATCGCTTCGAGAGTGCCGCAGCTGACGCATTGCTGGGTTTTCATTGGTTTTTCTCCTTGAAGGAGATCACCGGATGCCCACCGCCGGGGCGATAGGACACTTTGATGTAGATCTCCCGATCCTGAAATGTTGTGTGATAGACGTCTTGCCAGATTCGGTGATCGGCGTAGGTCGTCATTGATTTGTGAAACATTCTGTATTCGAGCAATTGAACGATTCGCAGCATTTGGGGAAGACTCAGCGACATCCTTCTGCCGCCCTCCCGCGCACTTAGCGTGAAGGCCTTGCTTCCCAACCTGCGAGTCTCGACCTTGACCACCGCCAGGTCGTAATGGGGTGTGCTCTTTTCCATAAGAAGTCATTTGCCCTGTTTCTGAAATTACCCATATCGGGTAATTGTGTCCAATCGAATTTTCAGGATCTTTACCTCCAATAAAACGTAGGCGGTTGCTGTCCTACACGAAGCTGACTAACATGTCAGAAAATTCATCCCATGATTGGATGAAAAGGCGAAGCCCATGTCCGACATTTCTCCATTGATAAAGCGCTCGTTGGTCGATCAGGCCTTGGAGCAATTGCGCCAACGCATCAGCGACGGCGTGTGGGTCGTCGGCCAGCGCCTGCCCACCGAGCCGGAGCTGGTTGCCGAGTTGGGCATCAGCCGCAACACCGTGCGCGAAGCCATGCGCGTGCTGGCGTTTTCCGGGTTGATCGAAATCCGTCAGGGCGACGGCAGCTATGTGCGGGCGGTGGTCGATCCGCTGGACACGCTCAAGGCGTTGTCGCGCTGCTCACTGGAGCAGGCGCGAGAAACCCGGCACATCCTGGAAGTGGAGGCCATTGGCCTGGCGGCGCTGCGGCGCACCGAGGCGGATTTGGCTGCTTTGCGCCAAGCGTTGAAAACCAGCGGAGAGCATTACCACGGCGACCTGGAGCACTACATCGCCTGCGACCTGATTTTCCATCGGCTTCTGGTGGATGCCGCGCATAACCCGGCCCTCAGCGAGCTCTATCGTTATTTTTCCAGCGTGATCGGCGCGCAGTTGCGCCAGAGCCTCAACGTCATTCCTCGCCATCAACACGTGTTTGACCTGCATGTCGAAATCCTCGACGCCGTCGAACGACAGGAGCCGGAGCGGGCCAAGGCCCTTTGCCGGCAGTTGATCAATGAACCCTGAACCAGAGCTTTCCATGTCCCGCGACCCGCTTGACCACGCCACCGCGACGACGCACAAACGTGCCGCCGAACTCGAAGAACTGCTGATCGACGCCGAAGCCGACGATGAGCAAGCCCAGCAGAACCATCCATTGGTGCGCCGGCCCTGGCTGTTGTTGCTCGGGCTGATTCTGGTGGCGCTGAACCTGCGTCCGGCTCTGTCGAGCATGGCGCCGCTGCTCAGTGATGTATCAAAAAGCCTTGGACTGTCGGCTGCCCAAGCGGGCCTGCTGACTACGCTGCCCGTGCTTTGCCTGGGGTTGTTTGCACCGCTGGCTCCGGTTCTGGCTCGGCGTTTTGGCGCAGAGCGCGTCGTGTTGGGGATTTTGCTCACGTTGGCTGGCGGGATCATTCTGCGCAGTTCGTTCGGCCAGTTCGGGCTGTTCGCCGGTAGCATCCTGGCAGGTGCCAGCATTGGCGTGATCGGCGTGCTGCTGCCGGGCATCGTCAAGCGCGACTTCGCCAAACAGGCTGGGGCCATGACCGGTGTCTACACCATGGCGCTGTGCCTGGGCGCCGCGATGGCGGCCGGGGCTACGGTGCCTTTGAGCGAACGAATGGGCGATAGCTGGTCGCTTGGCCTGGGTTTCTGGATGCTGCCTGCACTATTGGCCGCGGTGTTCTGGTTACCGCAAGTGGGGTACAAGCACGGCGCTCACAACGTGGCCTATCGTGTCCGCGGTCTGCTGCGTGATCCATTGGCCTGGCAGGTGACGTTGTACATGGGGTTGCAGTCTTCCCTGGCCTACATCGTATTCGGTTGGCTGCCGTCGATTCTCATCGGCCGGGGCCTGACGCCTACCCAGGCCGGGCTGGTGCTGTCCGGTTCGGTGATCGTGCAATTGATCAGCTCGCTGGCGGCGCCATGGCTGGCAACGCGCGGCAAGGACCAACGGCTCGCCATCGTGATTGTGATGGTCATGGCCCTCGGCGGTCTGTTCGGTTGCCTCTATGCCCCTATCGAGGGCCTGTGGGGCTGGGCTATCTTGTTGGGGTTGGGGCAGGGCGCGACGTTCAGCCTGGCCCTTACCCTGATCGTATTGCGCTCGCGCGACGCCCACGTGGCCGCGAACCTTTCGAGCATGGCCCAGGGCTTTGGTTACACGCTGGCGTCCCTGGGGCCGTTCGCGGTGGGCGTGGTACATGACTGGACTGGCGGCTGGAGTGCTCTGGGCTGGATCTTCGGCGTGATTGGCCTGGGGGCGATCATCGCGGGAATCGGTGCCGGTCGGGCTCTGTACGTCGGCGTGGTCAGCGAAAGAGTCACCGAGCCTCATTGATATCATTTTCATGGCGAATGACGATGGTCTTCCCGGCGGCGGGGGATTATCGTGCAGGCCTGTCGAACCGTTTCCCGGAGCCTGTCCATGAGTGATGCCCATAACGCCCTGATCACCCGTTTCTACCAGGCCTTCCAACGCTTGGATGCCGAGGCCATGAGCGCTTGTTATACCGATGACGTGGTGTTCAGCGATCCGGCGTTCGGCGAACTGCGCGGGCGCGATGCCGGTGACATGTGGCGCATGTTGACCACTCGGGCCAAGGATTTTTCCCTGACGTTCGACAACGTGCGCAGCGACGAGCGCAGCGGCGGCGCCCATTGGGTGGCAACGTACCTGTTCAGCCAGACCGGCAATATCGTGGTCAACGATATCCAGGCGCGCTTTGTGTTTCGCGATGACAAGATCTGCGAGCACCACGACAATTTCGATCTGTGGCGCTGGTCTCGCCAGGCTTTGGGCGCCAAGGGTCTCTTGCTGGGCTGGACGCCGCTGGTGCGCAACGCTGTCAGGGCGCAGGCCCTCAAGGGGCTGCGGGCGTTCCAGGCCAGTCGCTGATAAGATCGCGGCTTGTTTCCTACCTGCTTGTTGAACATCCGTGACGACCGCCAACGAATCTTCCGAGCTGTGCGTGCCCGAGGCGACCGAGCCGGGCAAGCCCTGGTTCGTCTACCTGGTGCGGGCCGCCAATGGCTCGTTGTACTGCGGCATCAGCGATGACCCGGTGCGGCGCTTCGCCAAGCATCAAAGCGGCAAGGGCGCGCGCTTTTTTCTTTCCAGCCCGGCCGTGGCGCTGGTGTACACCGAAGCCTGCCGCGACAAGGGCGAGGCCCTGCGCCAGGAACGGCTGATCAAGAAGCTCAGGAAGAGCGCCAAGGAATGCCTGGTAGCCAGCGCAACGGCTCTTGATCAACCGCGCTGATAGTCCTTCATCACGCCGGTAGGCTGTTGTTCCTTGGCGCGCTAAAGTGCGGGACTTCCTACCTGCATTGGCGAATCTCATGTCAGAGCTGATTCTTCACCATTACCCGACATCTCCTTTCGCGGAAAAAGCCCGCCTGCTGCTGGGTTATAAAGGCTTGGCCTGGCGCTCGGTGAACATCCCGCCGATGATGCCCAAGCCCGACCTGACCGCGCTCACCGGCGGCTACCGCAAGACACCGGTCCTGCAAATCGGCGCGGATATCTATTGCGACACCGCCTTGATGGCCCGTCGGTTGGAGCGGGAAAAAGCCTCGCCGGCGCTGTTCCCTGAAGGTCGTGAAATGATCGCGGCGTCCTTTGCGGCGTGGGCCGATTCGGTGGTGTTCCAGCATGCGGTGAGTCTGGTGTTTCAGCCGGAGTCGGTGGCGGTGCGTTTTGCCAAGTTGCCGCCTGAAGCGATCAAGGCGTTCATCAGCGACCGCGCTGGCCTGTTCAGTGGCGGCACGGCCACGCGCTTGTCCGCCGAGCAGGCCAAGCACCAATGGCCGACGATCATGGCGCGGCTTGAGCAGCAGTTGCAGCGCGAAGAGGGGGATTTCCTGCTGGGTGATCCTTCGATTGCCGACTTTGCCATGGCTCATCCGCTGTGGTTCCTCAAAGGCACGCCGGTGACCTCGCCGCTGGTGGACGTATATCCGGCTGTTTCGGCATGGCTCGCGCGAGTGCTGGGTTTCGGCCACGGCGCGTCGAGCCAGATGAGTGCCGAAGAAGCCTTGGGGGTTGCCCGCAACGCGACACCGGCTGCGCTGCCGGATGAGTCGTTCGAAGAGCCTGACGGGTTCACAGCAGGGCAGCAGGTAACCATCGCCGCGACGGACTATGGTGTCGATCCGGTGGCTGGGGAGTTGCTGTTTGCCGGTCGCGAGGAATTGATTTTGCGTCGCGAAGATGAGCGTGGCGGGGTGGTGCATGTGCACTTTCCGCGGTTTGGATTTCGGGTCGAGACCCGATGAACAACGAATGATCTTGTGGGAGCGAGCTTGCTCGCGATGGGCCAGGGCAATCAATATTGATGTTGAATGTCAGTCCGCTATCGCGAGCAAGCTCGCTCCCACAGGGGGGGGCAGAGGATCTGCGTTTGCCGCTAATCACTGTGTAGGAGCGAGCTTGCTCGCGATGAGGCCCTTAAGCCTATATCGCGGGCACTTCTTCAGCACCCTGTCTGCATCAATTACGACGCTTGAGCTGATCAGTCAACGAAGTCGGCAACCCCTTGATGATCAACGTCCCAGCCTCTTCGTCATACTCGATCTTCGAGCCCAGCAAGTGCGCTTCGAAGCTGATGGACAAGCCTTCGGCGCGGCCGGTGAAGCGGCGGAACTGGTTGAGGGTGCGTTTATCCGCCGGGATCTCCGGCGACAGGCCGTAGTCTTTGTTGCGGATGTGGTCGTAGAAGGCTTTCGGGCGATCTTCGTCGATCAGTTCGGAGAGTTCTTCCAGCCCCATCGGCTCGCCGAGCTTGGCCTGGCTGCTGGCATAGTCCACCAGGGTCTTGGTCTTTTCCCGGGCATCGTCTTCCGGCAGGTCTTCGCTTTCGACGAAGTCACTGAAGGCCTTGAGCAGGGTGCGGGTCTCGCCAGGGCCGTCGACGCCTTCCTGGCAGCCGATGAAGTCGCGGAAGTACTCCGAGACCTTCTTGCCATTCTTGCCCTTGATGAACGAGATGTACTGTTTGGATTGCTTGTTGTTCTGCCATTCCGACACGTTGATCCGCGCCGCCAGGTGCAACTGGCCCAGGTCCAGGTGGCGGGACGGGGTCACGTCCAGCTCGTCGGTGACTGCCACGCCTTCGCTGTGGTGCAGCAGGGCGATGGCCAGGTAATCGGTCATGCCCTGTTGGTAGTGGGCAAACAGCACGTGGCCGCCTACCGACAGGTTGGACTCTTCCATCAGTTTTTGCAGGTGTTCCACCGCCACACGACTGAAGGCGGTGAAGTCCTTACCGCCGTCCAGGTACTCCTTCAGCCAGCCGCTGAACGGATGCGCGCCGGACTCGGCATGGAAAAATCCCCAGGCCTTGCCTTGCTTGGCGTTATAGCTCTCGTTGAGATCGGCGAGCATGTTCTCGATGGCCGTGGATTCGGCGAGTTCAGAGTCGCGGGCATGAAGCACAGCAGGCGTGCCGTCGGGTTTTTTGTCGATCAGGTGGACGATGCAATGACGGATCGGCATGGATTTCTCGGCTGGTGAAAGAGAGGAGGGCGCGCTCCCCGAAAAAGGGCTCAGTGTACCGCAATCACTGGTTTTGCAACGCGTCGAAGGCCCTTTCAGACCCTTCCGACACCCTGCGAGCATTTTTTTACCGATTTAGCGCAATAAAGCTGACCAAATGGGTAGGTAGAGGCGGATATTTCACAGGCGTTGTGCTAGTTTTGCCCGGTCTTACGCGATGTCACTGCGTTAAGCGTGCATTCAGCATTTGTCAGGTCGAACCAAACCCGGATTTCGGCATCTATTACCCCGATCCGTCGTGGTGATGACCGAGGGCGGCTGATCAGACAGATCGGGCTCGATGGCTGACACTGCACTCTGCAATCCATATGAATTTGATAGGGAAGGAACACTACATGGCTCTTACTAAAGACCAACTGATCGCTGATTTGGCTGAATCTGTAGACGCACCTAAAGCTACCGTGCGTGCTCTGCTGGACCAACTGGGCCAAGTCGTTGCCGATCAGCTGGAAAACGGCGGCGAACTGACCTTGCCAGGCGTTGGCAAGCTGAAAGTCACCGAGCGTCCTGCCCGTACCGGTCGCAACCCTTCGACTGGCGCAGCCATCGAAATCCCGGCCAAGAAAGTGATCAAGCTGGTTGTGGCCAAAGGCCTGACCGACGCGGTCAACAAGTAAGACCGCCCGATAAAAGCCGTGCCGCGGAGCGATCCGGGCACGGTTTTTTATTGCCTTGGAAAAACCAGTGAGACGGCAATGCTGTCATAGTAAACCCGTGGCGAGGGAGCTTGCTCCCGCTGGGCTGCGCAGCAGCCCCAACTGCGAGTACTTTGTATTGGGTGGCTTCACTCAGCCCTTGCGAACCCAACGCGACTGGCGCCAAGCCTGTTGCTGTGCCTCGGTCTGGAAGGTCCAGGCCACGAAGCGGCTCTGTTTTTGTCCCTGGGACATTTCCACCACCTGACTATGCAAGGCCCCCGCCTTTTTCAGCGCTGTCTCGATGGCCGGCAGGTTCGACGCCTTCGATACCAGGGTGCTGAACCACAACACTTGGCCCGCCACCTGTGCGCTTTCGCTGATCAGTTGCGTGACAAACCGCGCCTCGCCGCCCTCGCACCACAACTCCGCCGCCTGGCCGCCGAAGTTCAGCACCGGTAACTTGCGCTTCGGATCCGCTTTGCCCAGCGCGCGCCATTTGCGCTGGCTGCCCTTGGTCGCTTCTTCCAGGGAGGCGTGGAACGGTGGGTTGCACATCGTCAGGTCGAAGCGTTCAGAGCTTTCCAGAAGGCCCAGCAGAATCTGCTTGCGGTTGGTTTGCTGGCGCAACTGGATGGCCTTGTTCAGATCGTTGGACAGCACGATGGCCCGGGCGGCCGCCACGGCTGTCGGGTCGATTTCCGAGCCGAGGAAGTGCCAACGGTATTCGCTGTTGCCGATCAGCGGATAAACGCAATTGGCGCCCATGCCGATGTCCAGCACATTGACGATTGCGCCACGCGGCACCTTGCCGTCGTTCATGCTCGCCAGCAGGTCAGCGAGAAAGTGTACGTAATCGGCGCGGCCTGGAACCGGAGGGCAGAGGTAATCCGCCGGGATGTCCCAATGCTGGATCCCATAGAACGCCTTGAGCAGCGCCCGGTTGAACACCCGCACGGCGTCGGGGTTGGCGAAGTCGATGCTTTCCTTGCCGTACGGGTTGGTGATCACGTACTTCGCCAGTTCGGGCGAGGTCTTGATCAGCGCCGGGAAGTCGTAACGACCCTGATGACGATTGCGTGGGTGCAGGCCGGCCTTCTCGCGCGGCTCGACGGCTTTGCTTGAGGACGCGGCGTCAGGCTTCTTGCGCGCAGGTTTGGAAGTGCGGGGGGCGTTCATGGGCGTGGCCGATTCGGGTATGGCTGAAAATGGCGACTATTGTCCCACATCTACCCTCGGTCCAACTTGCAATGTTCCTTCTCCGTGATTTTTATACGTAATGGATCTAAAAAACTGTTAGTTATTACAGTGGTGGACCCCGCGGCCTCCGAGTGTACTGAAGGGGCTGGGTTCAAGGGGCACGTCGTCTCGACTGCAAGAACTCGGCTTATCAAAAACCGATCGTTATTTTGCAGATTCAGGGAGAACACTTATGGACCAATCTCGCTCTATTACCTTTCCCGGTACCGACCCTACCGGGATTATTTCATGCAGATCGAATCCGATGGAGGGCATCAGTTTCAGGATCGACCTGACGGGAGTACAAGTCGGTGCGGTCGTCCTATTTTCATGGCAAGGATTCCGTGATCAAGCGCTAACGGATCCTATACGAGGAACGCGGACCGTAGGCGAATATGTTGTTGAACAAAGTGATATCGATAAACGATTTTTGGAGGGAAAAATCGGAGAGTATTTTAAACACATCAAACCGATTCGATACGGTTGGGGAAAAGCCTCTTACACGATTGAAGTGATGGCCAAAGTTGAAGTTAATTTGCTCAATAGTTCCGGTCAAACCTGTGATGAGGTAAAGGAGAAATAAAAAAGGAGGCCCTCGCGGCCTCCCTTTCTAACTGCGATCTGCCGTTACAGACTGGCAATCCGCGCATGCTGCTCAGCCAGCTTGCCCAGGGCCAGCTCAGCCTCGGCCAACTTGGCCCGTTCCTTCTCGATGACTTCGGCCGGCGCCTTGTCGACAAAGCCGGCGTTCGACAGCTTGCCGCCAACGCGCTGGACTTCACCCTTCAGGCGCAGGATTTCCTTGTCCAGGCGCGCCAGTTCGGCCGCCTTGTCGATCAGGCCTGCCATCGGCACCAGCACTTCCATCTCGCCGACCAATGCGGTGGCCGACAGCGGCGCCTCTTCGCCGGCAGCCAGCACGGTCACCGATTCAAGCTTCGCCAGCTTCTTGAGCAGCGCTTCGTTCTCATTGAGGCGGCGCAGGTCTTCGGCGCTGGCGTTTTTGAGGAACAGGGTCAGCGGCTTGCCCGGGCCGATGTTCATTTCGGCGCGGATGTTGCGCAGGCCGAGCATGAAGGTCTTCAGCCACTCGATGTCGTCTTCGGCCGCCGGATCGATGCGGCTCTCGTTGGCCACCGGCCACGGTTGCAGCATGATCGTCTTGCCCTGCGCACCAGCCAGCGGCGCGACGCGCTGCCAGATTTCCTCGGTGATGAACGGCATGAACGGATGCGCCAGGCGCAAGGCCACTTCCAATACCCGAACCAAGGTGCGACGGGTGCCGCGCTGGCGCTCGACCGGAGCGTTTTCGTCCCACAAAACCGGCTTGGACAGTTCCAGGTACCAGTCGCAATACTGGTTCCAGATGAACTCGTACAGCGCTTGCGCCGCCAGGTCGAAACGGAACTGGTCGAGCTGGCGGGTTACTTCGGCTTCGGTGCGTTGCAACTGGGAAATGATCCAGCGATCCGCCAGGGTCAGCTCGTAGGCTTCGCCGTTCTGGCCGCAATCTTCGCCTTTATCCAACACGTAGCGCGCGGCGTTCCAGATCTTGTTGCAGAAGTTGCGATAGCCTTCGACGCGGCCCATGTCGAACTTGATGTCGCGACCGGTGGATGCCAGCGAACAGAAAGTGAAACGCAGGGCATCGGTGCCGTAGCTGGCGATGCCGTCGGCGAATTCTTCGCGGGTGGCTTTCTCGATCTTCTTCGCCAGTTTTGGCTGCATCAGGCCGGAGGTGCGTTTTTGCACCAGGGTTTCCAGGTCGATGCCGTCGATGATGTCCAGCGGATCCAGGACGTTGCCCTTGGACTTGGACATCTTCTGGCCCTGGCCGTCGCGCACCAGGCCATGGACATAAACGGTCTTGAACGGCACCTGCGGGGTACCGTCTTCGTTTTTCATCAAGTGCATGGTCATCATGATCATCCGGGCGACCCAGAAGAAAATGATGTCGAAGCCGGTGACCAGCACGTCGGTGGAGTGGAATTTCTTCAGGAATTCGGTCTGCTGCGGCCAGCCTAGGGTGGAGAAGGTCCACAGGCCGGAGCTGAACCAGGTATCGAGAACGTCGTTGTCCTGTTGCAGGGCAACGTCCGGGCCGAGGTTGTGCTTGGCGCGGACTTCGGCTTCATCGCGGCCAACGTAGACCTTGCCCGACTCGTCGTACCAGGCCGGGATGCGATGACCCCACCACAGCTGACGGCTGATGCACCAATCCTGGATGTCGCGCATCCACGAGAAGTACATGTTTTCGTATTGCTTGGGCACGAACTGGATGCGGCCGTCTTCCACGGCGGCAATCGCCGGCTCGGCCAATGGCTTGGTGGACACGTACCATTGATCGGTCAGCCACGGCTCGATGATGGTGCCGGAACGGTCGCCTTTCGGGACTTTCAGGGCGTGATCATCGACGCTCACCAGCAGGCCGGCGGCTTCGAAGGCCGCGACGATCTGCTTGCGTGCCTCGAAGCGCTCCAGGCCGGCGAATTCGGCCGGAATCTGGCCGTCGACGTTCTCGTTCAGCGTGCCATCGAGGTTGAATACCTGGGCTGCTGGCAAGACATTGGCGTTCTTGTCGAAGATGTTCAGCAGCGGCAGGTTGTGGCGCTTGCCGACTTCGTAGTCGTTGAAATCGTGGGCCGGGGTGATTTTCACGCAACCGGTGCCGAATTCAGGGTCGCAATAATCGTCGCCGATGATCGGAATACGACGGCCCACCAACGGCAGCTCGACAAACTTGCCGATCAATGCCTTATAGCGCTCGTCGTTCGGGTTCACCGCCACGGCAGCGTCGCCGAGCATGGTTTCCGGACGGGTAGTGGCAACGATCAGGTAATCCTTGCCTTCGGCGGTTTTGGCGCCGTCGGCCAGCGGGTACTTCAGGTTCCACAGGAAACCCTTCTCGTCGTGGTTCTCCACTTCGAGGTCGGAAATCGCCGTGTGCAGCTTGGTGTCCCAGTTGACCAGGCGCTTGCCGCGGTAAATAAGACCGTCTTCATGCAGGCGCACGAAGGCTTCCTTCACCGCTTCCGAGAGGCCGTCGTCCATGGTGAAGCGCTCGCGGCTCCAGTCCACGGACGAACCGAGGCGGCGGATCTGGCGGGTGATGTTACCGCCGGACTCCTCTTTCCATTCCCAGACTTTCTCCAGGAATTTTTCGCGACCCAGGTCATGACGGTTCTGGCCCTGGGCTTCGAGGCGGCGCTCCACCAACATCTGGGTGGCGATACCGGCGTGGTCGGTGCCCGGTTGCCACAACGTATTACGACCTTGCATGCGACGGAAACGGATCAGGGCGTCCATGATCGCGTTATTGAAACCGTGGCCCATGTGCAGGCTGCCGGTGACATTCGGCGGCGGGATCATGATGGTGTAGGAATCGCCCGCGCCTTGCGGAGCGAAATAATTCTCGGACTCCCAGGTGTTGTACCAGGAAGTTTCAATGGCGTGCGGCTGGTAGGTCTTATCCATGCGCGGCGGGACCCTATAGGCATTTATTCAGGAAAAGCCGGGAAGTATAGCGGGCAGGGCTGGTGCAAGCCACAAGCTGCGATGAATGCGGAGACAGTTGACCCCTGTGGGCGCGAGCTTGCTCGCGATAAGGCCATCACATTCAACATTGATGGTGACTGACAGCCCGCTATCGCGAGCAGGCTCGCTCCCACAGGATGTTCACAATGAGGCGGAGGACGCTATTCGTACTGGCTCAACAACCGCTCCATCCGCGCATCCAACCGGCGCTTGATCTCGGTCTCGATATGCGGCGCGAAGTCGTCGATGACGTCTTGCATGATCAACTGCGCGGCGGCGCGAAGTTCTCGGTCCAGGTGTAGCAAGGCGTCGGGGCCTTTCGGTTCTGCCTTGGTGGCTGGCTGGGGTTCAGGCTGGCCGTTGATCGGGTCGAACAGCAGCGGGATCTGTTCGTCATGCACCGGCTCGTGCTCCACCGTATCGGTCAGCAGCGGCGGTTGCAGGTTGTCATCGCCGAGCAGTTGGCGGATCGACTCGAGGTCATCCAACAGTTGCGCGGGTTTTTGCGAAGGTTTTGGAGTATCCATCGTAGGCTCAGAGTCGCTGTAAACGGTGGTCTTGCAGAGGATAGCCCTGTTCACGGTAGAAACGGAAACTCTCCCGAGCGGCTTGCCGGATGGCCGGGTCTTCCACCACCACTTCCGCCACGCGGGCGAAGCGCTGGGCGAAGGCCGGCACTTTCAGGTCGAGGTTGACCAGCAGGTCGTGGTGTTGCCCGCAGTCATTCCCAAGCCCGAGTACGATCAAGCCCTCGGGTTCGTTTTCGGCAGGGCCATGGGGCACGAAGCTCTCGCCCTTGAACGCCCACAAGCGCGCATCGAGGTCGTCACGCTGGGCGGCATCGCTGCAATGCAGGTAGATGCGATGGCCCATGCGCCAGGCCTTTTCGGTGAGTTTGCAGGCGAAATCCAGCCGCGCCGAGGGATCGGCGCTGGGCAGGATATAGAAATCGACTTTGGTCATTGCGGTTCCTGGATCGCCGATGCGCCGCCCGAAGGCGACGTACCGGCGATCATCAGTGTCAGGCTTTGGCGCGGTCCAGCAGGTACTGGGTCAACAGGGGGACCGGACGGCCGGTGGCGCCCTTGTCCTTGCCGCCGCTGGTCCAGGCCGTGCCGGCGATGTCCAGGTGCGCCCAATTCAAGTTCTTGGTGAAGCGCGACAGGAAGCACGCCGCCGTGATGGTCCCGGCTTTCGGGCCGCCGATGTTGGCGATGTCGGCGAATGGGCTGTCCAGCTGTTCCTGGTACTCGTCGAACAACGGCAGTTGCCAGGCGCGGTCGTCGGCTTGCTGGCCGGCGCTCAGCAATTGGGCGATCAGCTCGTCATTGTTGCCCAGCAGGCCCGAGGTATGGGCGCCCAAGGCAACCACGCAGGCGCCGGTCAAAGTGGCGATGTCGATCACCGCTTGCGGCTTGAAGCGTTCGGAGTAGGTGAGGGCGTCGCACAGCACCAAGCGGCCTTCGGCGTCGGTGTTGAGGATTTCGACAGTCTGGCCGCTCATGGTGGTGACGATGTCGCCAGGGCGCGACGCCGTGCCGCTGGGCATGTTCTCGGCGCAGGCGAGGATGCACACCAGGTTGATCGGCAATTGCAGTTCGAGCACGGCGCGCAGGGTGCCGAACACGCTGGCGGCGCCGCCCATGTCATATTTCATTTCGTCCATGCCGGCGCCGGGCTTGAGGCTGATGCCGCCGGTGTCAAAGGTGATGCCCTTGCCGACCAGCGCGTACGGCTTCTCGGATTTCTTGCCACCGTTGTATTGCATGACGATCAGGCGCGGCGGCTGGGCGCTGCCCTGGCCGACGGCATAGAACGAGCCCATGCCCAGGTCCTTGATCTTCTTCTCGTCGAAGACCTCGACCTTGAGACCCTTGAATTCCTTGCCAAGCGCCTTGGCCTGTTCGCCCATGAAAGTCGGGTGGCAGATGTTCGGCGGCAGGTTTCCCAGGTCACGGGTGAAAGCCATGCCGTTGGCAATGGCGGTGGCATGGGTCACGGCGCGCTGGACTTCGGCCTGGGCGGCCTTGATGGTCAGCAGGGTGATTTTCTTCAGGGCGCGCGGTTCGGCTTTCTGGCTCTTGAAGCGGTCGAACTGGTACTCGCCGTCAATCAGGGTTTCGGCCAGCAGGCGATTCTTGCCGTAGCTGTCGCGGCCTTTGACTATCAGTTCGTCCAGCGCCAGTGCAGCGTCGCCGCCACCGAGGTTTTTCAGGGTGGCCAGCACGCCGGCGATGATCTTGCGCAACGGACGGTCGCCCAGTTCGGCGTCCTTGCCCACGCCCACCAGCAGCACACGGTCGGCCTTGAGGTTGGGCAGGTTGTGCAGCAACAGGCTCTGGCCGACCTTGCCGGCCAGGTCGCCGCGCTTGAGCACGGCGCTGATTGCACCGCCGCTCAGGGCGTCGAGCTGGCTGGCAACGACGCCGAGCTTGCGGTTTTCACCCACGGCAACCACCAGGGTGGCGGTCTTCAACGTTTCTGGGCTGACGCTTTTTACAACCAGTTCCATGTCCGGATCCTTGAGTCAATGGTCAAGAGGCCAGGCGCCACGACGACATTGGCGCGCTGAACAGCTGTCTTCTATAAAAAGAAGCGCCGGGCTTGCCGGCGACAAAGGCGGCAGTTTGAACCTCGGCGCCCGAGCCTGACAACCCTGGCAATCGTTAACTTTTTGGCCATGAAGCGTCTGCTTAAAGCGTGCGCAGTGACAGGCGCCTCCAATCACAGGATAATGCGGCTCTTTTTTCGGCGGCTCGCATTGTGGGCCGGCTCGATACGTTTGCTAGTTTGGCCGCCTTAGGGTTTGTATGAAAAGTCGCGCAGGCGCTTCTCGTACAAGGCCCAGCCTGACAATCCTGGAGTGTCTGGTTTGATCGTCTTCCGTTACCTATCCCGCGAAGTCCTGTTGACCCTGAGCGCCGTCAGCGCCGTGCTGCTGGTCATCATCATGAGCGGGCGCTTCATCAAATACCTCGCCCAGGCGGCCTCCGGTGCCTTGGACCCGGGCTCCCTGTTCCTGATCATGGGGTTCCGCCTGCCGGGCTTCCTGCAATTGATTCTGCCGCTGGGGCTGTTCCTCGGCATCCTGCTGGCCTATGGGCGCTTGTATCTGGACAGCGAAATGACCGTGCTGTCGGCCACCGGCATGAGCCAGCAACGGCTGTTCCGCATCACCTTGTTCCCGGCAACGCTCGTGGCGCTGGTGGTCGCGTGGCTGAGCCTGAGCCTGTCGCCGCAAGGGGCCAACCAGTTCCAGCTGTTGATCAACCAGCAGGACGCCATGACCGAATTCGACACCTTGGTACCGGGGCGCTTCCAGGCCCTGCGGGACGGGACGCGGGTCACTTATACCGAACAGCTCTCGGACGATCGCATCGACCTGGGCGGCGTCTTCATTACCCAGAAGAATGTGTCTTCGGACACCAAGAAGGATCGGGGCATTTCCGTGCTGGTGGCTGAAAAAGGTCGCCAGGAAATCAACCCCGACGGCAACCGCTACCTGATCCTTGAAAATGGCTATCGCTACGATGGCACGCCAGGCCAGGCCAACTACCGGGCGATCAAGTACGACACCTACGGCGTATTGCTACCCAAGCCGGAGGCCAGCGACGAAGTCACCGATCGTGACGCCATGTCCACGGCCAGCCTGCTGGGCAACGACGACATCCGCGCCCGCACCGAGCTGCAATGGCGCCTGTCGCTGCCGCTGCTGGTATTTATCGTGACGCTCATGGCGGTTCCGCTGTCGCGGGTCAATCCGCGCCAGGGCCGTTTCCTCAAGTTGTTGCCGGCGATTCTTTTGTATATGGCTTACCTGACCATCCTGATTTCCGCCCGCAGCGCCCTGGAGAAAGGCAAGATCCCGCCGACGCTGGGCCTGTGGTGGGTGCATTCGATATTCCTGGCCATTGGCCTGGGGCTGCTCTACTGGGAGCCCCTGCGCCTGAAGCTCGCAAGTCGTCGCAGCGCGCTGGAGGTGGCCCGTGGTTAAGCTCGATCGCTACATCGGCAGCAGCGTATTCATGGCGATCCTCGCCGTATTGGGGATCATTCTTGGCCTGGCGACCTTGTTCGCGTTCATTGATGAAATGGGCGATGTCAGCGATACCTATACGCTGCTGGACGTGGCGAGCTACGTATTGCTGACCGCGCCGCGCCGCTTGTACGACATGCTGCCGATGGCCGCATTGATCGGCTGCCTGATCGGCCTGGGCAGCCTGGCGAGCAACAGCGAACTGACCATCATGCGCGCCGCTGGCGTGTCCATCGGTCGGATCGTCTGGGCGGTGATGAAACCCATGCTGGTGCTGATGCTGGTAGGTGTGCTGATCGGCGAGTACGTCGCCCCGGCCACCGAGAATACCGCCCAGGCCAACCGCTCCCTGGCCCAGGGCGGCGGTGACGCGCAAAGCGCCAAGCACGGTCTGTGGCACCGCCAGGGCGAAGAGTTCATCCATATCAACTCGGTCCAACCCAACGGAACCTTGTATGGCGTGACCCGCTACCGTTTCGACGATCAGCGGCATATGTTGTCCTCCAGCTTCGCCAAGCGGGCCCAATTCGCCGACGATCACTGGCAACTGAGCGATGTCACCACCACGCTGTTCCATGACAAGCGCACCGAAGTCGTCACCGCACCGCAGGAGCGTTGGGACGTGGCGCTCAGCCCGCAGCTGCTCAGCACCGTGGTCATGGCGCCGGACTCGTTGTCTATCACCGGGTTGTGGGGGTACATCCATTACCTGGCGGACCAGGGCCTGAACAACGGTCGCTACTGGCTGGCTTTTTGGGTCAAGGTGTTGCAACCCCTGGTGACCGCTGCGCTGGTGTTGATGGCCATCTCCTTCATCTTCGGTCCGCTGCGCTCCGTGACCCTTGGCCAACGGGTATTCACCGGTGTGCTAGTGGGCTTTACTTTCCGCATTGCCCAGGATCTGCTCGGGCCATCGAGCCTGGTGTTCGGCTTCTCGCCATTGTTCGCGGTGCTGGTGCCGGCCGGCGTCTGCGCGTTGGCCGGGCTCTGGCTGTTGCGCCGGGCAGGTTGATTCAACGCTCGATGTGGCGAGCAAGCATCCTCGCCACACATGCTCATCGACAGGCGAGCGTGACGCTTGCGCGGTGTATCGGGTACAATTCCCGGCTATTTTTCGGCGGGCCATGCCTGCAGCCTTTTTGAGTGTTGATCCGTGAGTGATTTGAGTCATATCCGCAATTTCTCCATCATCGCCCACATTGACCATGGCAAGTCGACGCTGGCTGATCGCTTCATCCAGATGTGCGGCGGCCTGGCCGAGCGTGAAATGGAAGCCCAGGTCCTGGACTCCATGGACCTCGAGCGTGAACGCGGGATCACCATCAAGGCCCACAGCGTTACCCTTTACTACAAGGCTCGCGACGGCATTACCTACCAGCTCAACTTCATCGATACCCCGGGCCACGTCGACTTCACCTATGAAGTCAGCCGGTCGCTGGCGGCCTGTGAAGGTGCGTTGCTGGTGGTCGATGCCGGCCAGGGCGTCGAGGCCCAGTCGGTCGCCAACTGCTACACGGCCATCGAGCAGGGCCTGGAAGTCATGCCGGTGCTGAACAAGATCGACCTGCCCCAGGCCGATCCGGACCGCGTGAAGGAAGAAATCGAAAAAATCATCGGCATCGATGCCACCGACGCGGTCACGTGCAGCGCCAAGACCGGCCTGGGCGTGGATGAAGTGCTCGAGCGCCTCGTCACCACCATTCCCGCGCCGACCGGCAATATCGAAGATCCGCTGCAAGCGTTGATCATCGACTCCTGGTTCGACAACTACCTGGGCGTGGTTTCCCTGGTTCGCGTGCGCCATGGCCGCGTGAAGAAGGGCGACAAGATCCTGGTCAAGTCCACCGGCAAGATCCACCTGGTGGACAGCGTCGGTGTCTTCAACCCGAAACACACCGCTACCACCGACCTGAAGGCCGGTGAAGTGGGCTTCATCATCGCGGGCATCAAGGACATTCATGGGGCGCCGGTGGGCGATACCCTGACCTTGAGCTCCACCCCGGATGTCGACGTCCTGCCCGGTTTCAAACGCATCCAGCCACAGGTCTACGCCGGCCTGTTCCCGGTCAGTTCCGACGACTTCGAGGACTTCCGCGAAGCCCTGCAAAAGCTGACCCTGAACGACTCGTCCCTGCAGTACACCCCGGAAAGTTCCGACGCCCTGGGCTTCGGCTTCCGTTGCGGGTTCCTCGGCATGCTGCACATGGAAATCATCCAGGAGCGCCTGGAGCGCGAGTACGACCTGGACCTGATCACCACGGCGCCGACGGTAATCTTCGAGCTGCTGCTCAAGAACGGCGAGACTATCTACGTCGACAACCCGTCCAAGCTGCCGGACCTGTCGGCTATCGAAGACATGCGCGAGCCGATCGTGAGGGCCAACATCCTTGTGCCTCAGGAGCACCTGGGCAACGTCATTACCCTGTGCATCGAGAAGCGCGGCGTGCAGCACGACATGCTGTTCCTCGGCTCGCAGGTCCAGGTGACCTACGACCTGCCGATGAACGAAGTGGTGCTGGACTTCTTCGATCGCCTGAAATCCACCAGCCGCGGCTATGCTTCGCTGGACTATCATTTCGATCGTTACCAATCGGCTAATCTGGTGAAACTGGATGTGCTGATCAACGGCGAAAAAGTCGATGCCCTGGCATTGATCGTGCACCGCGACAACGCGCACTACAAAGGTCGTGCGTTGACCGAGAAGATGAAGGAACTGATTCCGCGGCAGATGTTCGATGTGGCAATCCAGGCCGCCATTGGCGGGCAGATTGTGGCGCGTACAACCGTCAAGGCACTCAGAAAGAACGTATTGGCCAAATGCTACGGCGGCGACGTCAGCCGTAAGCGCAAGCTGTTGGAAAAGCAGAAGGCCGGTAAAAAACGCATGAAGCAGGTCGGCAACGTGGAAATTCCACAGGAAGCCTTCCTCGCGGTGCTCAGGTTGGATAGTTAGGTCCTATGTCGCTAAATTTCCCGCTGTTGCTGGTTATCGCCGTGTTTGTCTGCGGCCTGTTGGCGTTGCTTGATCTGTTGTTCCTGGCGCCTCGGCGCCGGGCCGCCATTGCCTCTTATCAGGGCAGTGTCAGCCAGCCTGACGGCGTGGTCATTGAAAAGCTCAACAAGGAACCGCTGCTTGTCGAGTACGGCAAGTCGTTCTTCCCGGTGCTGTTCATCGTGCTGGTGCTGCGCTCGTTCCTGGTGGAGCCGTTCCAGATTCCGTCCGGTTCGATGAAGCCCACCCTGGATGTGGGCGACTTCATCCTGGTGAACAAGTTTTCCTATGGGATCCGGCTGCCAGTGATCGACAAGAAGGTCATCGAGATCGGCGACCCGCAACGCGGCGACGTGATGGTGTTCCGCTTCCCAAGCGACCCGAACGTCAACTACATCAAGCGTGTGGTGGGTCTGCCGGGCGACAAGATCCGCTATACGGCGGACAAACGCTTGTTCGTCAATGGCGAACTGGTGGCCGAGCAGTTGATCGGTTCCGAACCGGGCACGCTGGGCAGTGCCGAGCTCTACAAGGAAAAACTTGGCGAGGCAGAACACCAGATCCGCAAGGAAATGAGCCGCTACCGCGCCACGCCGGACCATTCATGGACCGTGCCGGCCGGGCACTATTTCATGATGGGCGACAACCGCGACAACTCCAACGACAGTCGTTACTGGGATGATCCGAACATACCCAAGGACATGTTGGGCATGGTCCCCGACCGCAATATCGTCGGCAAGGCCTTTGCGGTCTGGATGAGCTGGCCGGAACCCAAACTCAGCCACCTGCCGAACTTCTCGCGGGTAGGGTTGATCAAGTAATCACACACGGCGCTGTTGAACACAGCGCCGAATGCATTTCTGGAGCCTGCACAAGGCTGCCCGAAGGCATGAAGCCAACGATAGTCAGGACGTCATTTTTGAACACAGCGTTAATTGTCCCAAGCCAACGGCGCCTTGCCGCCGTGGCGGTGGAATCCAGCCACGAACTCAGCGTGGGTAAACCGTGAGCGTTTCTCTAAGCCGCCTCGAGCGTCAGCTCGGCTACACCTTCAAGGATCAGGAGCTGATGCTCCTGGCCCTCACTCACCGCAGTTTTGCCGGGCGCAACAACGAGCGCCTGGAATTCCTCGGCGATGCCATCCTCAATTTCGTCGCCGGCGAGGCGTTGTTCGAACGCTTTCCCCTGGCTCGCGAAGGCCAGTTGTCGCGTTTGCGCGCAAGGCTCGTGAAAGGTGAGACCCTGGCCGTATTGGCGCGGGGTTTCGACTTGGGCGAGTACCTGCGCCTGGGTTCCGGCGAACTGAAAAGCGGTGGTTTCCGCCGCGAATCGATCCTCGCCGACGCCCTGGAGGCATTGATTGGCGCGATCTACCTGGACTCGGGCATGGAAATGGCGCGCGAGCGCGTGCTGGCCTGGCTGACTTCCGAGATCGACAGCCTGACGCTGGTGGACACCAACAAGGACCCCAAGACCCGCTTGCAGGAATTTTTGCAATCGCGCAGTTGCGAACTGCCACGCTACGAAGTGGTGGATATCCAGGGGGAACCGCATTGCCGAACCTTTTTCGTCGAATGCGAAGTGGTCTTATTGAATGAAAAAAGCCGTGGCCAGGGCGTGAGCCGTCGTATCGCCGAACAGGTAGCGGCCGCCGCAGCACTGATCGCCTTGGGCGTGGAGAATGGCAATGACTGATACAACCGTCACCCGATGCGGCTATGTCGCCATTGTCGGTCGGCCGAACGTGGGCAAGTCCACGTTGCTGAACCACATCCTGGGCCAGAAGCTGGCGATCACCTCGCGCAAGCCTCAGACCACGCGCCACAACATGCTGGGCATCAAGACCGAAGGCGATGTGCAGGCCATCTACGTCGATACTCCGGGAATGCACAAGGGCGGTGAGAAGGCCCTGAACCGCTACATGAACAAGACTGCCTCGGCAGCGTTGAAAGACGTTGACGTGGTGATCTTCGTGGTAGACCGCACCAAGTGGACCGAAGAAGACCAGATGGTCCTCGAGCGCGTCCAATACGTGACCGGTCCCTTGATCGTGGCGCTGAACAAGACCGACCGCATCGAAGACAAGGCAGAGCTGATGCCGCACCTGACCTGGTTGCAGGAACAGTTGCCGAACGCGCAAATCATCCCGATTTCCGCCCAACACGGTCACAACCTCGACGCGCTGGAACGGGTGATCGCCGAGCACCTGCCGGAAAACGATCATTTCTTTCCTGAAGACCAGATCACCGACCGCAGCAGCCGTTTCCTCGCCGCCGAGCTGGTGCGCGAGAAAATCATGCGCCAGATGGGCGCCGAGCTGCCGTACCAGATCACGGTGGAGATCGAGGAATTCAAGCAACAGGGCAAGACCCTGCACATCCATGCCTTGATCCTCGTCGAACGTGATGGCCAGAAGAAGATCATCATTGGCGACAAGGGCGAGCGCATCAAGCGCATCGGCACCGAGGCGCGCAAGGACATGGAGCTGCTGTTCGACTCCAAGATCATGCTCAACCTGTGGGTCAAGGTGAAAGGCGGCTGGTCCGATGACGAGCGCGCGTTGCGTTCGCTGGGTTACGGCGACCTGTAATCGTTAATGTGAGTACATGAATGCCACTGTGGGAGCGAGCTTCTGTGGCGAGGGAGCTTGCTCCCGCTGGGCTGCGAAGCAGCCCCCGGATCTGCGATCTCATCTAGCCAAACCCATCGTATGGCCTGGTTTCACGGCTGCTTCGCAGCCGAGCGGGAGCAAGCTCCCTCGCCACAGGATTTCTTCAACCATTGATGTCTTGTTGATATTCAGGCCCCCGATGTCCCCCAACCCACCCACCGCCCAACCCGCCTATGTCCTGCACAGCCGCGCCTACCGCGAAAGCAGCGCCCTGGTGGACTTCCTCACGCCCCAAGGGCGGCTGAGAGCGGTGTTGCGTGGGGCTCGGGGCAAGGCCGGGACGCTGGCGCGGCCGTTCGTCCCATTGGACGTCGAGTTTCGCGGCAGGGGCGAATTGAAGAATGTCGGGCGCATGGAAAGCAACGGCGTCGCGGCCTGGCTCAACGGCGAAGCGCTGTTCAGTGGTTTGTACCTCAATGAACTGCTGATCCGCCTGCTCCCCGCCGAGGATCCTCATCCTGAGGTCTTCGACCACTATGCCGCCACGCTGCTGGCCCTGGCCGAAGGTCGCCCTCTGGAGCCATTGCTGCGCTCTTTCGAATGGCGCCTGCTGGACGATCTGGGCTACGGTTTTTCCCTCGACACCGACCTGCACGGACAACCCATCGCGGCGGACGGCCTCTACCGCTTACAGGTGGACGCGGGCCTGGAGCAGGTCTACCAGTTGCAACCCGGGTTGTTCAATGGCGTTGAGCTTCTTGCCATGGCCGAGGCCGACTGGACCGCGCCCGGTGCATTGGCGGCGGCCAAGCGTTTGATGCGCCAAGCCCTGGCGGTTCATTTGGGCGGCCGGCCGCTGGTCAGTCGCGAGCTGTTTCGCAAGCCCTGATCTACCCGTATGCTGTGGGCCGAATCTCTGTCCATTCAGGAGCGCTTTTCGTGAGCACCAGCAATCGCATTCTTCTCGGCGTGAACATCGACCATGTCGCCACCCTGCGCCAGGCCCGAGGTACTCGCTACCCGGATCCGGTCAAGGCCGCACTGGATGCCGAAGAGGCGGGCGCCGATGGCATTACCGTGCACCTGCGCGAGGACCGTCGCCACATCCAGGAGCGCGATGTGCTGCTGCTCAAGGATGTGCTGCAAACCCGCATGAACTTCGAAATGGGCGTGACCGAAGAAATGATGGCCTTTGCCGAGCGCATCCGCCCTGCGCACATCTGCCTGGTCCCGGAAACCCGTCAGGAGCTGACCACCGAAGGCGGCCTGGACGTGGCGGGGCAGGAGGCGCGGATCAAGGCTGCGGTGGAGCGGCTGTCGAAGATGGGCGCCGAGGTGTCGCTGTTCATCGACGCCGACGAGCGGCAGATCGAAGCCTCCAAGCGGGTCGGCGCGCCGGCCATCGAGCTGCACACCGGGCGCTACGCCGATGCCCAGACCCCCACGGATGTGGCCGATGAGCTGCAACGGGTGGCAGACGGCGTCACCTTTGGCCTGGCCCAGGGCCTGATCGTCAACGCCGGCCACGGCCTGCATTATCACAACGTCGAAGCTGTCGCCGCCATCAAGGGCATCAACGAGCTGAACATCGGCCATGCGCTGGTGGCCCATGCGTTGTTTGTCGGGTTCAAGTCAGCTGTGTCGGAAATGAAGGCGCTGATCCTGGCGGCCGCCAGATCCTGACCCATCACCACACCCTGTGGGAGCGAGCCTGCTCGCGAAAGCGGAGTGTCAGTTAACAATCATGTCGACTGATGCACTGCTTTCGCGAGCAGGCTCGCTCCCACATTTAGAGTGTATGGCTGTCAGAGTTGCGGGGATTCCTGGCTCGGCTTGCTCTTGTCGACACCCGGCACGTGCAGGTTGCCCTCGGCCACCTGGTTGCCTTCGAGCTGTGGCTGCGTCACCCAGGTCAAGATGTCGTAGTAGCGACGGATGTTCGCCACGAAATGCACCGGCTCCCCGCCCCGGGCGTAGCCGTAGCGGGTCTTGCTGTACCACTGCTTCTGGGACAGGCGCGGCAGGATTTTTTTCACATCCAGCCACTTGTTCGGATTCAGCCCTTCCTTGGCGGCGAGCTTGCGCGCGTCGTCCAGATGACCACTGCCCACGTTATAGGCGGCGAGGGCGAACCAGGTGCGGTCCGGTTCCTCGATGCTTTCATCCAGTTGTTCCTTCATATAGGCCAGGTACTTGGCGCCGCCCATGATGCTCTGCTTCGGATCGAGGCGGTTGGATACACCCATGGCCTGGGCGGTGTTCTGGGTCAGCATCATCAGGCCGCGCACACCGGTCTTGGAGGTCACCGTCGGTTGCCAGAGCGATTCCTGATAGCCGATGGCAGCCAGCAACCGCCAATCGACTTTTTCCTTCTTGGCGTAGGTCTTGAAATGCTGTTCGTATTTGGGCAGCCGCTGCTGCAGGTGCTGGGCAAACGTCGTTGCGCCCATATAGCCGAGGACGTCAACGTGGCCGTAGTAGCGATCCTTCAATCGCTGCAACGTGCCATTCTTCTGCACCTTGTTCAGGTAGGCGTTGATTTCATTGAGCAGGCTGTTGTCTTCGCCGGGGCCCACTGCCCAGCTCTGGCTGCGGGTGTCGCCCAGGTCGAACGCCACGCGCACGTTGGGGAAGTAGACCTGGTTCATCGCCACTTCGTTGGAGTCCACCAGCGTCAGGTCGATCTGGCCCTCGTCGACCATGCGCAGCAGGTCGACGACTTCAACGGCGTCGGATTCTTCGTATTCGATCCCAGGATATTGCTGCTTCAGCTGTGCCAATTGTTCGGCATGGGAGCTGCCCTTGAGCACCATGATCTTCTTGCCGGCCAGGGCCGCCGCGTCGGTGGGGCGCGACTGACCGTTGCGATAGATGATCTGCGGGGTGACTTCCAGGTAAGGGCTGGAAAAGCGAACCTGTTTTTTGCGCTGTTCGCTGCTGACCAGGCCTGCCGCGGCCAGCACCGGGCCGTTGGGCTTGCCGATCTGGCTGAACAGGTCGTCGAGGTTGTCGGCGGTCTCGATTTTCAGCTCGACCCCCAAATCCTCGGCGAAACGCTTCACCAGCTCGTATTCGAAGCCGGTTTCACCACTGCGATCCTGAAAGTAGGTGGCGGGGCTGTTCCGGGTAACGACCCGCAGCACGCCATCCTCCTTTACGCGCTCCAGTGTGTTGGGTTTCTCAACACAGCCACTGAGCACCAGGAAGAGTCCGGTTGCGATCAGCCATCTGGCGTACCGCGGACGCAAAGCCGTTGGGGAAAACATCTGCGCAGTATACGCAAACGGCCTCGACCGCCATATATCGACAGCAAAAGGCCAGTCTGATAGAGGTTGCAAAACGTGTCCGCAAGCCAAGCGGGCCGGCGCGCGGCAGGGCCCCGCAGGGATAAAAAATATCTCTGTGGCGCGGGCCGGATGGCCGGGTAATCAAGCTATCCGCGCCACGACCGACGTTCGGCTCGCACCTGACGTAGCGTTTCGGGTGCCGTTGGCAGCGGTTTAGGCTAGAATGCACGGCCTCAAAGCACACCCCTTCCCGAGGCTGTCCCGAAGATGTTGATCCTGCGCGGCGCTCCTGCCCTTTCTGCCTTTCGCCACAGCAAACTTCTTGAGCAACTGAGCCAGAAAGTACCGGCTGTCAGTGGCTTGTATGCTGAATTCGCTCACTTCGCCGAAGTTACCGGCGGTTTGACTGGCGACGAACAGCAGGTGCTCGCGCGCCTCCTGAAGTACGGCCCAAGTGTTCCAGTCCAGGAGCCAACCGGCCGCCTGTTCCTGGTGTTGCCGCGTTTCGGCACCATTTCGCCGTGGTCGAGCAAGGCCAGTGACATTGCCCGCAACTGCGGCCTGTCGAAGATCCAGCGCCTGGAGCGCGGCATTGCCTTTTATGTCGCCGGTGAGTTCAGCGAGGCCGAGGCCCAACTGATCGCCGAAGGCCTGCATGACCGCATGACCCAGGTCGTACTGGGCAACCTGGAGCAGGCCGCCGGCCTGTTCAGCCACGCCGAACCCAAGCCGCTGACCGCCATCGACGTATTGGGCGGTGGCCGCGCCGCGCTGGAAAAAGCCAACGCCGAGCTGGGCCTGGCCCTGGCCGAAGACGAGATCGATTACCTGGTCAACGCCTTCCAGGGCTTGAAGCGCAACCCCCACGACATCGAACTGATGATGTTCGCCCAGGCCAACTCCGAGCATTGCCGCCACAAGATCTTCAACGCCAGTTGGGACATTGACGGCCAGAGCCAGGAAAAGAGCCTGTTCGGCATGATCAAGAACACCTACCAGATGCACAACGAAGGTGTGCTGTCGGCCTACAAGGACAACGCCGCGGTGATCGTCGGCAATGTTGCCGGTCGCTTCTACCCGAACCCCGAGACCCGCCAGTACGGTGCGGTCCAGGAGCCGGTGCACATCCTGATGAAAGTCGAGACCCACAACCACCCGACCGCCATTGCCCCGTTCCCGGGCGCGTCCACCGGTTCCGGTGGCGAGATCCGCGACGAAGGCGCCACCGGTCGTGGTGCCAAGCCCAAGGCCGGCCTGACCGGCTTCACCGTGTCGAACCTGCAGATTCCTGGCTTCGAACAGCCGTGGGAAAAGCCGTACGGCAAGCCTGAGCGCATCGTCAACGCCCTCGACATCATGATCGAAGGCCCACTGGGCGGCGCGGCGTTCAACAACGAATTCGGCCGTCCGGCCCTGACCGGTTATTTCCGTACCTTCGAACAGTCCATCACCACCCCTCGCGGTGAAGAGGTTCGCGGTTATCACAAGCCGATCATGCTCGCAGGCGGCATGGGCAACATCCGCGCCGAACACGTGCAGAAAGGCGAGATCGTGGTCGGCTCCAAGCTGATCGTCCTCGGTGGCCCGGCCATGCTGATCGGCCTGGGCGGCGGCGCGGCTTCGTCCATGGCCACCGGCACCAGCTCCGCCGACCTGGATTTCGCGTCGGTCCAGCGGGAAAACCCGGAGATGGAACGCCGTTGCCAGGAAGTCATCGACCGTTGCTGGCAGTTGGGTGAGAACAACCCCATCAGCTTCATCCACGACGTCGGCGCGGGCGGCCTGTCCAACGCCTTCCCGGAACTGGTCAACGACGGTGGCCGTGGTGGCCGCTTCGAATTGCGCAACATTCCGAACGACGAGCCGGGCATGGCCCCGCACGAAATCTGGAGCAACGAATCCCAGGAGCGTTACGTCCTGGCGGTCGGCCCGGCTGACTTCGAGCGCTTCCAGGCCATTTGCGAACGCGAGCGTTGCCCGTTTGCCGTGGTGGGTGAAGCCACCGCCGAGCCGCAACTGACCGTGACCGACAGCCACTTTGGCAACAGCCCGGTGGACATGCCGCTGGAAGTGCTGCTGGGCAAAGCCCCGCGCATGCACCGTTCGGCGGTTCGCGAAACCGAGCTGGGCGACGATTTCGATCCGTCCACCCTCGACATCGCCGATTCCATCGAGCGCGTGCTGCATCACCCGGCCGTGGCGAGCAAGAGCTTCCTGATCACCATCGGCGACCGCACCATCACCGGCCTCGTGGCACGTGATCAGATGGTCGGCCCATGGCAGGTGCCGGTGGCCGACGTGGCCGTGACCGCCACCAGCTTCGACGTCTACACTGGCGAAGCGATGGCCATGGGCGAGCGCACGCCGCTGGCGCTGCTGGACGCCCCGGCGTCGGGCCGCATGGCGATCGGTGAGACCCTGACCAACATCGCGGCCTCGCGCATCGGCAAGATTTCCGACATCAAGCTGTCGGCCAACTGGATGTCCGCCGCCGGTCACCCCGGTGAAGACGCGCGCTTGTTCGACACCGTCAAGGCCGTCGGCATGGAACTGTGCCCTGAACTGGGCATCACCATTCCGGTGGGCAAGGACTCCATGTCCATGGCCACGCGCTGGAACGACGAAGGCGTGGACAAGAGCGTGACCTCGCCACTGTCGCTGATCGTGACCGGTTTCGCCCCGGTCACCGACATCCGCCAGACCCTGACCCCGCAACTGCGCATGGACAAGGGCACCACCGATCTGATCCTGATCGACCTGGGCCGTGGCCAGAACCGCATGGGCGCCTCGATCCTGGCCCAGGTGCACGGCAAGCTCGGCTCGCAAGCACCGGACGTCGACGATGCCGAAGACCTGAAGGCGTTCTTCGCCGTGATCCAGGGCCTGAACGCCGACGGTCACCTGTTGGCCTACCACGACCGTTCCGATGGCGGCTTGCTGACCACCGTGATGGAAATGGCTTTCGCCGGTCACTGCGGCTTGAACCTGACCCTGGACAGCGTGGCCGAGTCGGCCAGTGAGATCCCGGCGATCCTGTTCAACGAAGAGTTGGGTGCGGTGATCCAGGTTCGCCAGGACGCCACCCCGGACATCCTCGCCCAGTTCAGCGCCGCCGGCCTGGCCGAGTGCGTCTCGGTCATCGGCCAGCCGATCAACAACGCCCACATCAATATCACCTTCAACGGCGACACCGTCTTCGAAGGCCAGCGTCGCTTGTTGCAGCGCCAGTGGGCCGAGACCAGCTACCAGATCCAGCGCCTGCGCGACAACGCCGAATGCGCCGAGCAGGAATTCGACGCGCTGCTGGAAGAAGACAACCCGGGCCTCAGCGCCAAGCTCAGCTTCGACGTCAACGAAAACGTGGCCGCGCCTTACATCAAGAAAGGCATTCGCCCGCAAGTGGCGGTCCTGCGCGAGCAGGGCGTCAACGGCCAGGTGGAGATGGCGGCGGCGTTCGACCGCGCCGGTTTCAGCGCGATCGACGTGCACATGAGTGACATCCTCGCCGGACGTGTCGACCTGAACGATTTCAAAGGCATGGTTGCCTGCGGCGGCTTCTCCTACGGCGACGTGCTGGGCGCCGGTGAAGGCTGGGCCAAGTCGGCGCTGTTCAACAGCCGCGCCCGCGATGCGTTCCAGGGCTTCTTCGAGCGCAACGACAGCTTCACCCTCGGTGTGTGCAACGGTTGCCAGATGATGTCCAACCTGCACGAGCTGATCCCGGGCAGCGAGTTCTGGCCGCACTTCGTGCGTAACCGTTCCGAGCAGTTCGAAGCCCGCGTCGCGATGGTCCAGGTGCAGGAGTCGAACTCGATCTTCCTGCAGGGCATGGCCGGTTCGCGCATGCCGATCGCCATCGCCCACGGTGAAGGCCATGCGGAGTTCCAGAGCGAGGAAGCGTTGCTTGAAGCCGACCTGTCCGGTTGTGTGTCGCTGCGTTTTGTCGACAACCACGGCAAGGTCACCGAAACCTACCCGGCCAACCCGAACGGCTCGCCGCGCGGGATCACCGGCCTGACCAGCCGCGACGGCCGCGTCACGATCATGATGCCGCACCCGGAGCGGGTGTTCCGCGCGGTGCAGAACTCGTGGCGTTCGGACGACTGGAACGAAGACGCGCCATGGATGCGCATGTTCCGCAACGCGCGCGTCTGGGTGAACTGAGGCGGTGTACAAGCTCTGCTTCTTCGTCCCGGCCAGCCACGTGGACGAGGTCAAAAGCGCCGTATTCGCTGCCGGTGGTGGGCGAATCGGCGACTATGACCACTGCGCCTGGCAAGTGCTGGGCCTGGGCCAGTTTCGCCCGTTGGACGGCAGCCAGCCGTTCATTGGCGAGGCGGGGCAGGTCGAGCAGGTCGAGGAATGGAAGGTTGAGCTTGTTGTCGCTGACGATCTGATTCGCCCCGTGGTGGAGGCATTGAGACAGAGCCATCCCTACGAGACACCGGCGTATGAGGTGTGGCGGTTGGAGGATTTCTGATCCTCCCCGTTTAAATGAAAAACCCGCTGATTGGATCAGCGGGTTTTTTATTGTGGCGAGGGGATTTATCCCCGCTGGGCTGCGCAGCAGCCCCAAATACTGATTCCCCGGTGTGTCAGGCAGATGGGGTTGCTGCTTAGGGGACTGCTGCGCAGCCCAGCGGGGATAAATCCCCTCGCCACAGGGGCCAGACAGTCGGCGAAGGCCTAGGCTTTGACACCCGCCTGACGACTCGGCACCACCGCCTCCAACGCCCGCCACAACCCCGGCGCTTTCTCCCCCAGCAGCAAATGCCACACGCCATCCTCCAGCGAACTCACCCCCTGGCAACCCAGCGTCTTGAGCTGGCTTTCCGACAACCCCTTGCCATCGGCCAACCGCACGCGCAAACGGCTCATCGCCACGCAATCGAGCTGCAACACATTCCTGCCACCGCCCAGGGCATCGAGCCATTGCTGTGCTTCGGCCTCCGGGACAATTGTCGTTAAGGCCGGCTCGACCACCGCGTTCGCGGGCGTACTGACGGCCTGATCGGAAGAGGGCAACGCCAAGCGAATCTCATCGGCAATGCTATCGGCCATCGGCCCCACCACCACCTGCAAGCTGCCGCCATTGCCGGGGCGGACCACCGCCATGGCGCCAAGGGCCTTGAGCTGGGCGTCGCAGGCCTTGTTGCGATCCACCATGTCCAGGCGCAAGCGCGTGGTGCAGGCGCCGACGGTAATCAAGTTGTCGGCGCCACCCAGGGCCTGAATGTAGGCGGCGGCACGTTGGTTTTCGGCGATGATCGGCTTTTCGCCCATCGCCACGTCTTCACGTCCCGGCGTCTTCAGGTCGAAGCGGCGGATGCAGAAGTCGAACACCAGGAAATAGATCGCCCCATAGACCAGGCCCACCGGTACGACCAGCCACCCGTTGGTGGATTTGCCCCAGCCCAGGACCATGTCGATGAAACCGCCCGAGAAGGTAAAGCCCAGGTGAATATCCAACAGATTGGTCACCGCCATCGACAGGCCGGTGAGCAACGCATGGACCAGATACAGCAGCGGCGCGAGGAACATGAAGGCGAATTCGATCGGCTCGGTGACGCCGGTCAGGAACGAGGTCAACGCCATGGACAACAGAATCCCGCCCATGACCTTGCGCCGCTGGGGCAGGGCATTGCGGTACATCGCCAGGCACGCAGCGGGTAGGCCGAAAAGCATCACCGGGAACATGCCGGTCATGAACTGGCCGCCCTTGGGGTCGCCGGCGAAATAACGGGTCAGGTCACCGGTAACCACGGCGCCGGTGGCGGGGTCAGTGAAGCTGCCGAAAATGAACCACGCCATGTTGTTGAGGATGTGGTGCAGGCCAGTGACGATCAGCAGTCGATTGAACACACCGAAGACGAACGCGCCGAAGCTGCCGCTGGCCATCAACAGCTCGCCGAAGCTGTTGATGCCGTGCTGGATCGGCGGCCAGATCAGGCCGAACATCACGCCAAGGCCCACCGCGCTGAAACCGGTGACAATCGGCACGAAGCGCCGGCCCCCAAAAAACGCCAGGTACTCCGGCAGCTTGATGTCCTTGAAGCGGTTGTACAGCCCGCCGGCCAACAACCCACTGACGATCCCGGCGAGCATGCCCATGTTGATCGTCGCGTCGAGCACCTTCAATGTCGCGACCATTACCAGGTAGCCGATGGCCCCGGCCAGTCCGGCCGTACCGTTATTGTCCCGGGCGAAGCCCACGGCGATGCCGATGGCGAAGATCAGCGCCAGGTTGGCGAAGATCGCCTGGCCGGCATCGTGGATGATCGCGATGTTCAACAGATCCGTGTCACCCAGGCGCAGCAGCAGGCCGGCAATCGGCAAAATCGCGATCGGCAGCATCAGCGCCCTGCCGAGGCGCTGCAGCCCTTCGATGAAATGCTGGTACATGGCGTCTCTCCTTTTATTGTTCTGCGACGGTCTCAGCCCAGGGGCCAATGTTGATGACAGGCCTGGCGCACGGCGGCGGCGCTGGGCAGGTTCAGCAAATCGGTACTGACGCGGCGGCACTGCGCTGTGTCGAGGCGGCGCACGCGGTCCTTGATTTCGCCTACCTGCGGCGGGCTGACCGACAGCTCCCGTACACCCAGCCCGATCAGCACCGGCGTCGCCAGGGGATCGGAGGCCAGGGCCCCGCACACGCCAGCCCAACGCCCATGGCGGGCGGCGCCGGCACAGGTCTGGGCGATCAGCCGCAACAGCGCGGGGTGCAAGGCGTCGACGCGGGCGGCGAGACCGGCGTGGTCGCGGTCCATGGCGAGGGTGTACTGGGAAAGGTCGTTGGTGCCGATGGACAGGAAGTCCGCATGCTCGGCCAGTTGCTCGGCGAGCAATGCGGCGGCTGGCACTTCGATCATCACGCCCACCTGCGGACGCTGCTCCAGGCCCATTTGCGCACCCAGGACGTCAATGCGCTGGCGAATGTGCAGCAGCTCGGCGACCTCGGTGACCATCGGCAACAGGATCCGGCAGCGATGCAACGGACGGATTTGCAACAGCGCGCGCAATTGTTGATCCAGCAGTTCCGGGCGCACCTGGCCCAGGCGAATGCCTCGCAGGCCGAGCACCGGATTGGCTTCGGCCGGAAGCGGCAGGTAGTCCAATTGCTTGTCGCCGCCGACGTCGATGGTGCGGATGATCACCGGCCTGTCGCCCATGGCATCGAGCACGGCTTGATAGGCCTGGCGCTGCTCTTGTTCGTTGGGGGCGGTGTGACGGTCGACGAAAAGGAATTCAGTGCGCAGCAGGCCAACGCCATCGGCGCCGTTGGCAAAGGCCTGGCCGGCTTCGGCGCTGGAGGCCACGTTGGCAGCGACTTCGACATCTACGCCATCGAGGGTTCGCGCCGGGGCGTGGGCGAGGGTTTGCTGCTGGGCCCGCAGCGCTGCGCGTTGGCTTTGTGCTTGCCGCACCTGGGCCAGGCGCTCGGCGCTTGGTGTGAGTTCGAGGCGGCCACCGTCGGCGTCCAGCACCACCGATTGACCGGGCAACTGCTCAAGCAGGGCATCGCCCAACGCAACCAGGCAGGGCAGGCCTTTGCCGCGAGCCAGGATCGCCACGTGGGACGTCGCGCCGCCCTCGGCCATGCATACGCCTGCCACGCCCTGGGCGCAGAGTTGCAACAGGTCCGACGGGGTCAGTTCCTGCGCGACGACAATGGCGCCCGCCGGCACCTCGAATTGCCAGGCTTCGCCCAGCAGTGCCCGCAGGACCCGCTGGCGCAGGTCATGCAAATCATTGGCGCGCTCGGCCAGCAGCATGCTTTGCAATTGCCGCAGCACTTGGCACTGTACGTCGATCGACCGGCTCCAGGCGTGGGCCGCCGCGCTCCCTTGCTCGATAGACAGGTACGCGGCATCCAACAGGGCCGGATCTTCCAGCAACGCCAAATGAGCGCTGAAGATCGCTTGCTCATCGACGTGGCGCCGGGCCTTGGCGTTTTCGAGTGTCAGCTGGATATCCTGACTGACTTGAGCCAGGGCATCGAGCAGTCGTTGGCGTTGTTCTTCGACATTGTGGCCGCCGGGATCTTTGGGTAATTGAATGCCATCCAATCGAACCAGCGGTCCGCTCGCCAGGCCGGGCGCGGCGCAGACGCCATGCAATACGCCTTCTTCGGCGGCGTGCCGGGTTGTCAGGACCTGCGGCGCCCTGCTGTGAGCCTCTTCGGCCAGAGCGGTGGACAAGCTCGCCAGCAGCGCTTGCAGCGCCGCTTCGGCATCGCTGCCGCGACAGCTGACATGCACTTCGGCCTGTTCGGTGATCGCCAGGCCCATCATGCCCATGACGCTGTCACAGGACGCCGACCGCCCCCCAAAGTGTAACTGCGAGCGGCTTTTGAATCCCCGTGCGGTCTGGCGAACCAAGGCCGCCGGCCGCGCATGCAAGCCGCCTCGATGGGCGATGCGAATCTGGCCGGACACTTCGATGCCGACTTCCAGGTCGTCAAGCTGTCCTGCACCGGGCGCCCTGGGGACGACGTGCAACAGAGGTTCGCCGACCTTGACTCCTTTAAGAGTGATGGGCCGTGCCTGGAAATGTTCGCCATTGGTGATGACCAACAGGCTGACCAGGCTTTTGCAGCGCTGGGCCACTTTGTCCAGGTCGTAGCGCAGCAGCGCTTGCCCGTTGCTGACGCGCGTGCCTTCCTTGACCAGCATGAAAAAGCCGTCGCCCTGCAACTCGACGGTGTCCAGCCCCAGGTGCAGCAGCAATTCGGCGCCGTTGTCGGCCCGCAGGGTCACGGCGTGGCCGGTGCGAGCGACGTGGATCACCTCGCCGTCGCAGGGGGCGTAGAGGGTGTCGTTCAGCGGGTCGATGGCGATCCCGTCGCCCATGGCGCCGCTGGCGAATACGGCGTCCGGAACGTTGGTGAGGGTGAGCACCGGGCCGCTGAGCGGGGCGCTGAGGGTCAGCTCTTTATTGTTGTTGGGCATGGGCTCGCTCTCTGTGTAATTTCATGGGCCTTGCATGGAAGAACGCCGTCGGGTCAGTGGGTCCGGGTGACCTTGCTCAAATGCCGTGGTTTGTCCGGATCCAGGCCCCGGGCAAGGGCCAGCCGGGCAGCCATGCCATAAAAGCTCTGGATCGCCAGGATCGGGTCCAGGGCCGGGTGATCGGCGCGGGACAAGGTCAAGTCGCGCTCGACGATGTCATCGGGAGCCGCCAGCAGCACCCGGGCGCCGCGCTGGCGCATATCGGCGGCCAGACCCAACACGCCGGCCTGCTCGGCACCGCGCGGGGCGAACACCAACAGCGGGTAGTTTTCATCGATCAGCGCCATCGGGCCGTGGCGGACCTCGGCGCTGCTGAAGGCCTCGGCCTGGATCGCCGAGGTTTCCTTGAATTTGAGCGCCGCTTCCTGGGCGATGGCGAACCCGGCGCCACGGCCGATCACCATGAGCCGCTGGCAATCACGGAGCGTTTCGACGGCGGCGCCCCAGTCCTGGCCTGCGGCCTCGCGCAAACCTTCTGGCAGCGCAGCGCCGGCGTCGAGCAACTCGGCGTCATCCTTCCAGTGCGCCACCAAACGCGCGCTGGCGCTGAGGGTCGCGATGAAACTCTTGGTGGCGGCAACGCTGCTTTCGACGCCGGCGCACAACGGCACGCTGAATTCACAGGCCGCCTCCAGCGGAGAATCCTCTGCGTTGACCATCGCAACGCTCAACGCGCCGCGTTTGCGCAACAGGCGCAGGCTGTTGACCAGGTCCGGGCTCTGCCCCGACTGGGAGAACGCGAAGGCCACCTGGCCACTGACCTTCAAAGGCGCCTGTTGCAGGGTCACCACCGACATCGGCAGCGACGCCACCGGCAAGCCCAATTGCTGCATGGTCAGGTAGGCGAAATAACTGGCGGCGTGGTCGGAACTGCCCCGAGCGATGGTCATCGCCACTTGCGGCGGTTGACGACGCAGGCGTCCGGCGATTTCCTCCAGCGTTGGGTCCAGCCGCTGCAGTTGGCGCTCGACGGCTTCGGCTGAGGCCTGGGCCTCTTCAAGCATTTTGCAAGTCAATGGCTTCTCCTTCGACCATCACGTCGATCAGGTTCAAGTTACGGTCGAGGCGCACACAGTCGGCCCAGGCGTCGGGTTGCAGGCGTCCGCGCTCGGGCAGGCCGAGGTAGTCGGCGGGAAATTGCGACAGGCGTCGGGAAGCTTCGTCGATGGGCAGGCCGATTTTCACCAGGTTGCGCAGGGCCTGGTCCATGGTCAGGGTGCTGCCGGCCAGGGTGCCATCGGCCAGGCGCACGCCGCCCAGGCATTTGGTCACGGTGTGGCTGCCCAGCTTGTATTCGCCGTCGGGCATGCCAGCGGCGGCGGTGGAATCGGTGACGCAATACAGGCACGGGATCGAACGCAACGCCACGCGCATCGCACCGGGGTGCACGTGAAGCAAATCCGGGATCAGTTCGGCGTATTGCGCATGGGCCAGCGCCGCACCGACGATGCCGGGCTCGCGGTGATGCAGTGGGCTCATGGCGTTATACAAATGGGTAAAACTGCTGGCCCCGGCCGCGAGTGCCGCGACGCCTTCTTCATAGCTGCCGAGGGTATGGCCGATCTGCATGCGCACGCCGCGAGCGCTGACGGCGCCAATCAAGGCATCGTGACCGGCGATTTCCGGCGCAATGGTGATCACGCGGATCGGCGCCAGGGCCAGGTACGTTTCCACCTCGGCCATCAAGGCGGTGTGGGCGAAATTCGGTTGAGCGCCGAGTTTGCCGGGGTTGATGTAAGGGCCTTCCAGGTGAACACCGAGCACCCGTGCGCTGCAGCTGGGCCGCTGTTCGCAGAATTCACCGAGGGCCTTGAGTACGCGGATGATTTCTTCGCTCGGCGCCGTCATCGTCGTGGCGAGCAACGCCGTTGTGCCGAATCGCACATGGGTGCGGGCAATGGTTTCGAACGCCGCCGCGCCTTCCATGATGTCCTTGCCACCACCGCCGTGCACATGCAGGTCGATGAAGCCGGGCAGCAGGTAGGGCAGGTCGTTGCTCGTCGGGTCGCAGGGCTGGCCTTCGATGGACACGACCCTGCCGCGTTCATGGATCAGGCGGCCGCGTATCCAGCCGTTGGCGGTGAGGATGTTGTTTTCGGACATGGGATTCTCGGGTCGTCTAGCGCCGCAACTCTGCGACGAAGTCGTAATAGTCGTTGCGGCAATAGGTGTCGGTGACTTCGATGGGCGTGTTGTCTTCCAGGTAGCCGACCCGCGTCATCAACAGCATCGCGGTGCCGGGGGCGATGCCCACCAGGGCGGCGAATTCGTCCGAGGCGTTGATGGCCTGGATGTGTTGCAGGGCGCGCACTACCGGTTTGCCGATGCTGTCGAGGAATTCATAAAGCGAATCGCCCACCGCCTGCGGCTTGGCAATGATCGATGCGGGCAGGGTGCTCATCTCGATGGCCATGACCGTGTCGTCGGCCTTGCGCAGCCGTTTGAGCCGGGCGACTTTGTCGGTGGGCGAGAGGCCCAGGCGTATCAATTCCTCATGGGTTGGCGGGGTGATCTCCCGCTCCAGCCATTGGGAGCCGGGCACAAAGCCTTTGAGCCGGAGCATCTCGCTGAAACCGCTAAGGCGTGAGAGCGGTTGTTCCAGGCGTGGGGTGATGAACGTACCCGAGCCTTGGTTGCGGCGGATCAGGCCTTGTTCGAACAGCACTTCCAGCGCCTTGCGCGCGGTGACCCGGGATATCCCCAATTGCTCGCTCAAGCTGCGCTCGGACGGCATCGCTTGTTCGGCTTTCCACTGGCCAGCGTGGATGGCGGCTTCCAGATTGCGGGCCAGTTGCAGGTAGAGCGGGGTAGGTTGGGTGTCGTCGGGGCGCAGGGTCTGGATATTCATTTGGGTGTCCGATGCGGTTTTTTGTGGGCGTTGTCGCTCGGTGGGTGGGGTGGAAGCTAATACCACTTGAATACCATGTCAACGCTGCTTTTCTAGGGCTGGCCTGTGTTTTCTGGGTATTCATTCGGGTGTTATTTAAGTGGTATTAGGGTGGTTTTTGTGGGGCGTGGAATTACAGCGTTGGGATGGGTTTTTTGTAGGTCAGTGGTATGCACGGAGGGCGGGTTGTGAAGTTTGATATTTATTTTTATGGCGACCGGTGGTAGTGCGTTTTGTGTGTATATCCGCCGGCACATCCAACATTCTCATTGACTGAGCCACCGCTATCGCGAGCAGGCTCGCTCCCACAGGGGAAACGCGAACACCCAGAACCAGGCCGCCTCGGGACGAGCCTTGATCTTCATCGCGAGCAAGCTCCCACAGTGGTTTCGTGTCGTTGACAAATATGCCAATCGACATCGAACCCTGTGGCGAGGGAGCTTGCTCCCGCTGGGCTGCGAAGCGGCCCTGAAACCTGACAGCGCGGTGTGTCAGGCAGATCGAGTTGACTACTTTGGGGTTGCTGCGCCCGAGGCGTCGGACCGTCCCAGCGGGAGCAAGCTCCCTCGCCACAAGAGCTCTTATCCACAGGAACTTCTTGCCGCAAGAAAATGGGCTACGGCCGAATCTCGATCATCGTCCCATCCGGCACAAGGTTCCACACCTCACGCATGTCCACATTGCGCATGGCGATGCAGCCGTCGGTCCAGTCCAGGGTGTGGAACAACTGCTCAGGGTTCTCCTCCGAGTCCGGCGTGCCATGAATCATGATCATGCCTCCCGGTTCCACGCCTTCGCGGCGGGCGCGGGCGGCGTCGCTGATGTTGGGGTAGGAGATGTGCATCGACAGGTAGAACCGGTCGCTGACCTTGCGCCAGTCGATCCAGTAAAAACCTTCGGGGGTGCGCTTGTCGCCCTCGATCAACTTGGGGCCTTTCTTGGCGCCCTTGCCCAAGGAGATGCGATAGGTCTTGAGGGGCTTGCCGTCGTTGATCAATTGCAATTGATGGGCGGACTTGAGCACCAGGACTTTTTCGATGACTTTGCCGTTGTAGGTTCCCACGGCGGCGGCCTGGGACAGGGCGGTGAACGACAAGCAGAACAGCACAAGCAACCAGCGCATTGAAACGATATCCCTAGAGGTGTCGCGGCTATATTGGATTTTCTAGGCTCTGTACGAAATGTATCCGCACTCGCCCATACTGCGTTGAAACGAGGCTCGGAATGCTCATGTACTCCAGTACACTGCGCTTCCTCGCCCCGTTTCGCCTTGTCTGGCCTTCGCGCGAACACATTTCGTACAGAGCCTACGTATTGGCAGGCTGAGTCAGCGGCGGAATCGACTCGGATCGCACCGGGTATTGCTCGGCCCGCCGGTCAGCGTAGAAGTATTCTAGGGTACGGCCCACGGTGCGGAAAGCCAGCTCGTTCCACGGGATGTCAGCTTCTTCGAACAGCTTCACTTCCAGGCTTTCGGGGCCCGCGGCGAAATCCTCGTCCACCAGCTCGGCGCGGAAGAACACATGCACCTGGCTGATGTGCGGAACGTCGATCAGCGTATAGATGCTAAGGTTTCGCACCCGGGCGCAGGCTTCCTCGGCGGTTTCGCGCACGGCGGCTTGCTCGACGGTTTCGCCGTTTTCCATGAAGCCCGCCGGCAAGGTCCAGTAACCACGCCGTGGCTCGATGGCGCGCCGGCACAACAGGACTTTACTGCCCCAGGTCGGTACACATCCGGCAACGATATTGGGGTTTTGGTAATGAATGGTGTGGCAGGTGTCGCAGACAAAACGCAGGCGCGAGTCGCCCTCGGGTATGCGCTGGGTCACCGGGTTACCGCACTGGCTGCAGAATTTCATGCTTGGATTCCTGAAGGCTGCGCCTATCTTGGCGTGTGCGGGCCGGTATCGGCAAGTTGTCGTTTCGCGACATGACGCGGTCCGGGGCTTGGGCCGCTTGCCTGATTGGTGCATGATGCTAGGCAGCGAATAAATCGAGAAGTCTCATGCTGGACGAGCTACTGCATCGAGTAAGCAACCATACGCCGCGCGATCTGGAGACCGATCGGCGTTTTCCTGAAGCGGCGGTGCTGGTGCCGATCACGCGCAGTGATGAACCGGAGCTGGTGCTGACCCTGCGCGCCAGCGGTCTCTCGACCCACGGCGGCGAAGTGGCGTTCCCCGGTGGACGTCGAGACCCGGAAGACCCCGACCTGATCTTCACCGCCCTGCGCGAAGCCGAAGAGGAAATTGGCCTGCCCCCCGGCCTGGTGGAGGTGATTGGTCCCCTCAGTCCACTGATCTCGTTGCACGGTATCAAGGTCACGCCTTACGTCGGCGTGATTCCGGATTACGTCGAATACCAGGCCAACGACGCCGAGATCGCCGCCGTGTTCAGCGTGCCGTTGGAATTTTTCCGCAAGGACCCGCGCGAGCACACCCACCGCATCGACTACCAGGGCCGCAGTTGGTACGTGCCCAGCTACCGTTTCGAGGGGTACAAGATCTGGGGGCTGACGGCGATCATGATCGTGGAGTTGGTCAACCTGCTGTACGACGCCGGCATCGACCTGCACACGCCGCCCAAGACTTTCATCAACACCTGATGCCCCGAGGATTCCCATGAAATACCGCTTGGGCGATGCCCGTGTCGAAACCCACCCACAGAGCTGGGTCGCGCCCAACGCCACGCTGGTGGGCAAGGTCCGCCTCGAAGAGGGCGCCAACGTCTGGTTCAACGCGGTGTTGCGTGGCGACAACGAATTGATCCTGATTGGCAAGGACAGCAACGTGCAGGACGGCACGGTGATGCACACCGACATGGGTTATCCGCTGACCATCGGCACTGGCGTGACCATCGGCCACAACGCCATGCTTCACGGCTGCACAGTCGGGGACTACAGCCTGATCGGCATCAACGCGGTAATCCTCAACGGCGCGAAAATAGGCAAGAACTGCATCATCGGCGCCAACTCGCTGATCGGCGAAGGCAAGGAAATACCCGATGGTTCGCTGGTCATGGGCTCGCCGGGCAAGGTCGTGCGAGAACTGACCGAGGCCCAGAAAAAAATGCTTGAAGCCAGTGCGGCGCACTACGTTCACAACTCGCAGCGCTACGCACGCGACCTGATCGAGCAGGAACAATGAACACACCTGAACGCCCGGTTCCGTCGCCCTGCGTAAACATCTGCTCGCTGGACGATGACGACGTCTGCACCGGTTGCCAGCGCACCGTCTCCGAGATCACTCAATGGCGCAAGATGAGCAACGATGAACGGCGCAGCGTCCTGGCGTTGTGTCATGAACGGGCCAAGGCCAATGGATTGGTGTGGATGCTGCCGGCGAGGCGTTGATGTCCACTTGAGAATACAAAATCCCTGTGGTGAGGGAGCAAGCTCCCTTTCCACAAGGGCGTCTCACAAGGCTTTAATCGATCGTCGTCCCAACCACCGATCCAACCCCACCACCCCCAGCGCAATCCCGACAAACCCGGCCAACACGCCCCCGGCATTGATGAACACCCGTGGATAACCCAGGCTCGTCACGTCGATGAAAGGGTAGGGATAGGCCGCCAGCAGATCACCCCGTAGCAGGATGTAGGCGAAGTACACCAGCGGGTAAATCATCCACAGCCCGACGTGGCCCAGGCGCAACGTGCCTTTGGGCACCCAGAGCCCCCAATAGATGATGAACAGCACCGGCATGATGTCGTGCAGCAGTTCGTCGGCGATAAATTGCCAGCCTTCCGGTTGCCAGAGATGGCGCAGCAATACGTTATAGGCCAGGCCGACCAAGGCGATGCTCACCGCGATGCCGCTGCGTACCGCTGGACGCAGGAACCAACGCCTCACCGCTGATTCACGGCGGGTCACTTCCCAGGTCAATACCACGGCGGCCAAGGTATTGGTCAATACGGTGAAGAAACTGAAGAAGTTGACCAGGCCGCCCAACAGGCTCGCGCCCAGTTCCCATCGGCCCAGCAGGATCAGGTAGAGCTGAATGCTCAATCCCACCCAGCCGAGCAATGCCAGCATCGACACGAAACCGGTTCGCACGTTCATGGTTCAGATAGGCCGCTTGGTGCGCATCAACTTGACGTACAAGCGCTCGACTTTCTCCCGTGCCCATGGCGTCTTGCGCAGGAAGGTCAGGCTCGACTTGATGCTCGGGTCGCTCTTGAAGCAACGGATGTCGATGCGTTCCGCCAGGCCTGACCATTCGTAGTGCTGCACCAGGGCATTGAGGATCTGCTCCAGGGTCACGCCGTGCAGTGGGTTGTTGTTCGGTTCGGTCATGGCAAGCCTTGCATGATGAGCTGTGAAGCCGCGCACCTTAGCCGAGGCGCTCTGCGGGGGGAAGTGCCGCCGTTATCAGGGCTTGTATCCCCGGCACACTGTTACCGAATTCGAGATGATCCATGTCAACAAAAGCGCTTTCGCTATTTGTAACAGGACATTATCCTTGCGCCGCTTGCTGAAACGCTTCTTCTGGCGTACCAGAGCCTCTGCGTCCAGCTACTCCTGTTGAAAGGTCTAAAGAATGCCGAATGTCGCGATCCTGAGAGACAGCGCTGTCTTGGTAAATTCCTGCGGGAACGAGCTTACTCACCATAGCGATTGCACATTCAACATCCGAGTCGACTGACACGCCTTGATCGCGAGCAAGTCCGTTCCTACAGCGACCGCGTCATCGAATTTGCCTTTTTCCAACTGAACCATGCCCCCTCAAGATCGTCATCTAAAGTGACTACTTGCGCGGGACTCTTTAAAACGTCACGGAGATACACACTATGAGCGCTGAGGGTGCTTTGAGTCGAAGCCGTCTGCTACCGAGCTTGCTCGGCATTCTGCTTCTATTGATGGGGCTGGCCTTGTTGGCTGGTGGGATCAAACTGAGCACGCTCGGCGGCTCGCTGTATTATCTGCTGGCGGGCATCGGCCTGGCGATTACTGGTGTACTGCTGATTCTGGCGCGCCGTGCAGCGCTGGGGATGTACGCGCTGGTTTTATTCGCCAGTACGGTGTGGGCGTTATGGGAAGTGGGCCTGGATTGGTGGCAATTGGTGCCGCGCCTGGCCATGCTGTTCGCCTTGGGCATCGTCATGCTGCTGCCGTGGTTCCGGCGCCCGTTGCTGACCGCCGATGCATCGCCGATGGGCACCCGAGCGCTGGGTGCGGCCGTTGTCATCGCGGGTATCGCCGCCCTCGCCAGCCAATTCACCAACCCTGGTGAGATCAAGGGCCAACTGGACCGCGACAGCGTACCGGGCGTGACCAACACCGCACCGGCCATGCCGGACGGGGATTGGAACTCCTACGGCCGCAGCGCCCATGGCGACCGTTATTCGCCACTGGCGCAGATCACCCCTGAAAACGTCAGCAAGCTGAAGGAAGCCTGGACGTTCCGCACCGGTGACCTGCCAGGGCCGAACGACCCAGGCGAGACCACCGCGGAAAATACCCCGCTGAAGGTCAACGGCATGCTTTATGTGTGCACGCCCCACAGCCAGGTCATCGCTCTGGAGCCAGAAACCGGCAAGGAAATCTGGCGCTTCGATCCGAAGCTTTCTACGCAGAACGCGGAAAACTTCAAGGGCTGGGCCCACATGACCTGCCGTGGCGTGAGCTATCACGATGACGCCGTCTACGCCTCGGCCGAGCAGAGCCCGACCGGCGCCGCGAGCACTACGCCGGCCAGCACCGTTTGCCCACGGCGGATCTTCCTGCCGACGGCCGACACCCGCCTGATCGCCCTCAACGCCGACACCGGCAAGATGTGCGAAGACTTCGGCGATAAAGGCCAGGTCGACTTGAGCGCCAACATCGGTGGTTTCACGGCCGGAGGTTACTACTCCACTTCGCCACCGGCGGTCACCCAGAATCTGGTCGTTATCGGCGGCCATGTCACCGATAACGTCTCCACCGACGAGCCAAGCGGCGTGATCCGCGCCTATGACGTGCACACCGGCAAGCTGGTGTGGAACTGGGACAGCGGCAACCCGGACGACACCACGCCGATTGCCGAAGGCCAGACCTACACCCGCAACTCGCCGAACATGTGGTCCATGTTCAGCGTCGATGAAAAACTCGGCATGCTTTACCTGCCGATGGGCAACCAGACCCCCGACCAGTTTGGTGGTTTCCGTACCCCTGAATCGGAAAAATACGCCGCTGGCCTGACCGCCCTGGACATCGCCACCGGCAAGGTGCGCTGGTACTTCCAGTTCACTCACCACGATCTGTGGGACATGGACGTTGGCGGTCAACCGACCCTGATGGACATGAAAACCGCCGATGGCGTGAAGCCGGCTGTGCTGGCATCGACCAAGCAGGGCAGCATCTACGTGCTGGACCGCAGTAACGGCCAGCCGATCGTGCCGATCAAGGAGGTCCCGGTGCCCCAAGGCGCGGTGGAAGGCGACTTCACCTCGCCGACCCAGCCGATGTCCGACCTGAACTTCGTGCCGCCGGTCCTCAAGGAGCGGGACATGTGGGGCGTCACGCCGTTCGACCAGATGCTGTGCCGGATCGACTTCAAGTCGCTGCGCTATGACGGTATGTTCACACCGCCTTCGTTGCAGGGCTCGATTGTTTATCCTGGCAACTTCGGTGTGTTCGACTGGGGCGGCATTTCTGTCGATCCGGTGCGCCAGATCGCCTTCGTCAACCCGAGCTACATGGCGTTCAAATCGAAGTTGGTACCGGCGGCGGAAGTGGCCGGTGGCCCGGGTCGCAAGAGCGAGACCGAAGGCGTGCAGCCAAACAAAGGCGCGCCATATGGCGTGATCCTCGAAGCGCTGCTCTCGCCCATGGGGCTGCCGTGCCAGGCGCCTGCGTGGGGTTATGTCGCGGCCGTGGACCTGACCAACAACAAGACCCTGTGGATGCACAAGAACGGCACGGTGCGCGACAGCTCGCCGGTTCCGATCCCGCTGAGCATGGGTGTTCCAAGCCTGGGCGGCACATTCACCACCGCCAGTGGCCTGGCATTCCTCAGCGGCACGCTTGACCAGTACCTGCGCGCTTATGACGTGAAGAACGGCAAGCAATTGTGGGAAGGCCGCCTGCCTGCTGGCGCTCAGACCACGCCGATGACCTACACCGGCAAGGACGGTAAGCAATACGTGCTGGTCGTTGCAGGGGGGCACGGTTCCCTGGGCACCAAGCAGGGTGACTATGTGATTGCCTACAAACTGCCGGATTAAGCCCTACCGGCGCTCATGAAAAAGGCGACACCCTTGCGGGTGTCGCCTTTTTTAATCCCTCGATTTCACGCTGGCTTTTGTGAACACGCCAAGCCTTGGCCTTTGTGAACACAACACGCTTTTGTGGCGAGGGGATTTATCCCCGCTGGGCTGCGCAGCAGCCCCAAAGCAGCAAACCCAATCTGCCTGACACCCCGAGTTGTTGGGTTTAGGGCTGCTGCGCAACCCAGCGGGGATAAATCCCCTCGCCACAGATAAATCCCTTCACCACAAGGACTGTGTTCAGCCCTGGGCTTTACAACTCGATCTTGACGGCCTGGGAAGCCCGGGTCGCCTTGGCGCGGGCGGCTTCGATGGATTCGTCGCGGGCCAGGGCCACGCCCAGGCGGCGCTGACCGTTGACTTCCGGCTTGCCGAATAGACGCAGCGCCGTGTCCGGCTCGCTCAGGGCGGCGCCGAGGTTGGCAAACGCGGTCTGGGTCGATTGGCCTTCCACGAGGATTACCGCCGAAGCCGATGGGCCGAACTGGCGGATCAACGGAATCGGCAGGCCGAGGATGGCCCGGGCGTGCAGGGCGAACTGAGACAGGTCCTGGGAGATCAGCGTGACCAGGCCGGTATCGTGGGGGCGCGGGGAGACTTCGCTGAACCACACTTGGTCGCCCTTGATGAACAGCTCGACGCCAAACAGGCCGCGGCCACCCAGGGCCTCGGTCACTGCCTTGGCTACGCGCTCGGATTCGGCCAGCGCCGCCGGGCTCATGGCCTGTGGTTGCCAGGATTCCTGGTAGTCGCCCTTTTCCTGACGGTGGCCGACCGGTGCGCAGAACGTGGTGCCGCCGACATGGCGCACGGTGAGTAGGGTGATTTCGTAATCGAAATCGATGAAGCCTTCGATGATCACCCGGCCCTTGCCAGCGCGGCCGCCTTCCTGAGCGTAGTCCCAGGCTTTCTGCACGTCTTCAACGCCGCGCAGCAGGCTCTGGCCCTTGCCCGAGGAACTCATCACCGGCTTGACCACGCAGGGGAAACCCAGGGTCTCGACGGCCTTGCGGTAGTCTTCCACGGTGTCGGCGAAGAAATACGGGGAAGTCGGAAGGCCCAGCTCTTCGGCGGCCAGGCGACGGATGCCTTCACGGTTCATGGTCAGTTGCGCGGCGCGGGCCGTAGGAATCACCGTGAAACCTTCGGCTTCCAGCTCCACCAGGGTGGCGGTGGCGATGGCTTCGATCTCCGGCACGATGTAGTGCGGCTTCTCGGCCTCGATCACCGCACGCAGGGCGGCGCCATCGAGCATGTTGATCACGTGGCTGCGATGGGCCACTTGCATCGCCGGCGCGTTGGCGTAGCGATCCACGGCAATCACTTCAACGCCCAGTCGCTGCAGTTCGATTACCACTTCCTTGCCCAGCTCACCGCTGCCACACAACAAAACGCGGGTCGCGGTGGGCGACAATGGAGTTCCGATACGGGTCATCTGAAGGTCCTCAAAACAGGAGCGGATCATCGGGGGCGCGCGCCGGGCGAGCTTCCCATGGGGAGAAAACGCGGCATTTTACATGAACCGCGTCAGCCGGCGACGGCCTGTTTGCGCAAACGCCAGGCCATGATCAGCCAGACGGCCGTGACCCCGGCGAATTTCGAGAGCAGCGCGGTGATTATCACGGCGGGCGTCAGGGCGTCGATCAGGCCGAAGAAAATGAATGTATCGAGAGGGATGCTCAGTGCCGAACTGATCCACAACCGGTCATGCAGCGGACGCTTGGTGACCGTGAACACCAGCCAGTCGATGCACTCGGAGACGGCAAACGCCGTGGCGCTGGCCAGGGCGATGGTTGGGTCGGAGGTGACGTAGGACAGCACCAGCGCCACCAGCATCGCCACGATGGCGCCATGGCCGAAGCGGGTCTGCACCATGTCCCGCAAGATAAACACCAGGCCCCCCCAGGCCGACCAGATGATGTCCAGGTGCGGCGCGGCTGAAAATGCGAAGTTGATCAGCACGACGCTGCCGATGTAGGCGATCAGGTAAAGCATGGGACCGGGTACCTGGTGGGGATGGAATGTCGGGTGAACCCTCAAGGACAACGAAGCCCCCTGTGGCGAGGGAGCTTGCTCCCGCTGGGCTGCGAAGCAGACCCAAAACCTGACAACTCGGTGGATCAGATAGATCGAGGTGACTGTTTTTTGGGGGGCTGCTGCGCAGCCAGCGGGAGCAAGCTCCCTCGCCACAAGGGCCATTAGTGTCAGAAGGTTACTTCAGCAGCAAGCCATCCCTCAATCTTCCTCACTGTCATCCAGCTTCCAATACCCCACGGCCTTCACAAAATCCTGGTCCAGGCCTTTCTCTTCCAGCAATACCTTACGGATCTGCCGGGACACCTTGCTCTCGGTCGCGACCCAGGCGTACAGCTTGCCGCCGGGCATTTCCAACTGCTGCACGGTGCGTAGCAGGCTGTCCTGGCGCCCCTCACGCAATACCCAGATCACATGCACCTGCGCGGGGCTGTGGAGCACCTGCTGTTCGGCGCCATTTTCCACTTCCACCACCACCAAGGCCTTCCGATTGGGGGCAAGGCCTTCGAGACGGCGAGCGATGGCGGGCAAGGCGGTTTCGTCGCCGATCAACAGGTAGCTGTCGAAGACGTCCGGCACAATCATCGACCCCCGTGGCCCGGCGATGTTGAGGTATTGGCCGGGCGCGGCCTGGGCCGCCCAGGTCGAAGCGGGGCCGTCGCCATGGAGCACGAAATCGATGTCCAGCTCCAGGGCGTCCAGGTCATAGCGGCGCGGGGTGTAGTCGCGCATTTCTGGCATCGGACCCTGCGCCTTGCCCGCACCGGGCGCGAAGTTTTCCAGGGCGGCGTGTTCCTCGGCGTTCTGGGGGAACAACAGTTTTATGTGATCGTCGGTGCCCAGGCTGACGAATCCGGCCAGTTCCGGCCCGCCGACGGTAATGCGGCGCATGCGCGGTGTCAGGTCGACCACGCGCAGCACTTGCAGGCGGCGGCGTTTGATCTCGTGGCTGACGCGGTGGATGGTGTTTGGATCAACTCCAGTCATGCTTTTACTCCGAAACGGTTGGACTGCCAGGGCCGTCGACAATGGCTTTGACGGTGTCGTTGAGCAGGTCGCGTACCCGCAGGATTTCATCAGGGCTCCAACGGCCATGGTGCGTTTGCAGGGCATGCCGCAGGTTATACACCGCTTCGCGGATTTCCGGGGGGCGGTCATGGCCGCGCAATGTGCGCTTGCTGATTTCGATGCGCGAGCGCACTTCATCCAGCGCTTGGGCCTGGTTCTCCAGTGATAGACGTCCGGCATCGGTCACGCTGTAGCTTTTTTTCCCATTTTCGACGCTGCAGCTGACCAAAGCGTTCATTTCCAGAAAGGTGAGGGTCGGGTAGACCACGCCCGGGCTGGGGCTGTAGGCGCCCTCGAACAGGTGCTCGATCCGGCGGATCAGGTCATAGCCGTGGCAAGGCTGTTCGGCAATCAGCGCCAGCAGCAACACTTTTAAATCACCCGAGGCGAAGACCCGTGGGGCCCGGTTGCCTCGCGAGGCGGTCGGGCGCGGTTCGAAACGGTCGTATTCTAGTTCGAAGGCGGGAGTGGGGTGAGAATAGAGGTTCTTCATATGCTGTCTCCGTTCTGCATATAAATAAAAAAGATATATCTCGGACAAAGATATATCTTTCGTCTTGTTAAGTTTCTGGAACTAAGATATATCTTGTCGGCGAGAAGGATAAGTTGTTCTCAGGAGCGGACCTTACAGCAATGCTCAATGCGCACGGGAGCGCTAATAGGCTTTTGCCATGACAAAAAGGGTGTAGGTCCGGATTGTGGTCTGTTTCTGACAGATGAACTTGTTTTTTATAGATTTTTGCGTTTTTTTCCCTGTTGCGTTTGCCGGATTTATTACAAGTTTGTGGGAAATGCCCTGCTTTTTTTTAGTTGAAGAGAGGCCATCATGCTCGGCGTTGGACAGGCAGGCAAAGTTGCTCTTTGTCTGCCGTTGCAACCATTCTCTTTATGCTAAGAACAGGTGTTAACAACATGCTTAAGCAATTCGTAACCGCTGCCTCCCTGACTGCCGCCGCGCTGAGTTCGTCGTTGGCATTCGCTGCTGATGATGCGCGCTCGGCCATCCATATCACTGCGGACATCCCGACCAATTCGTTCCACGTCCTGCCGCGCAACCCAAACTTCGGTAAGGACGAATACATGGGCTACAACCCGGCGAGCAGCACCTTGAATCCATTGCGACAGGTTTTCGACGTGAAGAACACCGATGGTTCGGTCCATGCCTACATCGACGGCGGTCCGCAGTCGCTCTCCAATGGCAGCAACGACATCGCCCTGACCACCACATTCAACGGTGTCACTTTGACCGCCACGCCTCAAGAAGTGGTGGACGACGCATCGTCGAACGGGGGTACCGCAGCTGACATGCTTATCTCCGCGGCCAAGCCCTTGGCCAACCAGACTGGCCGGTACGTCGCTGACATGACGGTCATCTTCGATGCGGTACCTCGCGCTCCGCGTTGATGCCACTCAGTGCCTGATGGAACTCATCCATTCCATGGCATGACCGCAGGCCGGCCGGTCCTCCCCAACCGACCGGCCTGTACCTGAAACGCCCTGATCACTCGTTGATTATGAGAGTCCGTTGATGTTTTCGATGACACCCATCGCGGGTGCGCTCGCGCTATTGTTGTGCGCGACCGCATTGGCCGCGCCGACTGCCCCCGGTACGACGCCGACAAGTCTGTTATCCCAGGCCAAGGGACTGCCGGCGGAGTTCGAATCGCATTTCTTTGACGTGCCCTTGGCGGTTCGTGTTGAACTCAATCAACACTATCTCGGTGAAGCCATGGTGGTCTTGACTCGGGATGATCGGGTCACCCTGCTCGAATTCACCGACACCCAGGACAGCCTGATAAAACCGGTCGAGCGTGATCAATGGGAGCAATTACTCAAGCAAGGGCAGCCGCTGGGCGCATGCGAAGCCAACTGCGCATCTGGGTTGCTCGCCGTGCATTACAGTCTTGAAAACTCCTTGGTCTCGATCCTCACCCGAGACGTGGAGCGAACCAGCGAAACCAAGCGTTATTACGATCAACCGCAAGACGGTAGCTTCGGGCTGATCTTAAATAACCAACTCAATATCAATGGCGGCCAGGAACAGGACACCGGTGGGCGTTATGGCCTCAACGCCAGTTCCAGTATCGGTAACTGGAGCCAATCGCTCGACCTCCAGCTGTCTCGTCTTGGTGGCCCGGACGACAAGCTGTACCACGCCGTCCACGAGCTTTATACCCAGCGAGAGCTGGAAGGCAGTTTTTTTCGCCTGGGTTATTTCACCCCCGGCTCCGATGGCTTAAATCGCCAGATTCGCGCGTTCGGCGCCAACCCCGACACCGCGCTGGGCGTGATGTATGGCAGCTCCGACAGCCTGGCCATCGACAATCCCAAGCCCAGTGTCTACCCCATTTACGTCACCGCCAGTCGTCAGGCATCGGTGGAGATCTATCGCAACGGCCTGTTGATCAACACCCAAGCGGTCGGCGCTGGCTTGCAGAGCCTCGACACCCGGTCCTTGCCCGGCGGGATTTATGAAGTGGAAGTCCGTCTGGTCGAGGACGGGCAAACCACCGCCACCAGCCAGGAGCTGGTCTACAAGCCCAACAACTGGACCAATGTCGAGGACCGCTGGCGCTACAACCTGTTCGCCGGACGCGAGACCCGGCTGTGGAGCAACTGGGAAGACCAGCCCTCGGGTTTCAACACCGCGGGGCTAGGGCTCAATTACTTGCTCCATCCCCGGGTGATCCTGGGCGCCTCCACGCGCCAGGTGCAGGATAAATTGCAAGTCGGCACGTCGGTGGACTGGACCCTGGGCAGTAGCACCAGCCTGTACGCCAATGTCTATCAGACCCAGCAGTACGGCACCGGAATGGATGTGCAGGGCTTGTACAGTTACGGCAATGGCAGCGTGGTCGCCAGCCACAACCGCAGTTGGCTGGATACCCGCAAAACCTACGAGACCTTGCCCGACGGCACCCGTATCCGCCAGCGCAATGTGTTCATCGGCCAGACCAGCAACTCTTCGTTGTCGGTCAATCATCGGCTGAGCAACAAGAGCTCGTTAAATGGCCGGATCGCTTACAGCGAAGGCAATGTCCAGGGTACGGGCCTTGACTTGGGCTGGACCCAGCGCGGCAAGCTGCGTGGCAGCGACGCCAACTGGCGTTTTTCGGTGTTTGACCGCCCCGGGACGTCGAGCACTGGCGACAAACGTAATCGTGGCATCGACCTAAGTGTCAGCGTTGCGCTGGGCGGGCGGGGCGAGTACTGGTCGGGCAGCGTGGGCACCCGCACTTCGCGCGACGGCGAGCGGGACAACAATGCCTCGCTGTCCTATCGGCGCAGCCTGGAGGACCACGTCTTGCAAAGTGTCTCCGGCACGGTGCTGGCTGACACCTATGGCGTGGGCCTGTCCGGTCTCGCCAGTTTCCAGACCGACTCTCTTTACGGCGACGGGTTCGTCCAGCGCTCGTCCTATAACGACAACCTGGCCGGTGGCTTGAACCTGAGCAGCACCGTGGCCGTCGGCGGCAGCAAGGCCGCATTCACCGGCGAGCCCCAGGGGCGCGGCGCGGGGATGATCGTCGACGTGGAAACCGACCTGGACCACGTTGTCCTGCGCGCCGATGACTTGACCGGTGGCAGCACCGTGTTGCATCCAGGCCGAAATTTTGTGCCGATCACCGCCTATCAGAACAGCATGGTGACCTTCGACTTCGACGGCGTGCATCCCCCGGCGGCGAACATCGCGCCGTCGCGCACCCGTTATCACCTGAACAAGGGCGGTGTGGATTATCGCCGGATCAGCGTGATGAGAACCGTGACCGTGCTCGGTCGCTTGCTCGACGAACAGGGGCAACCGCTCAAGGGCCACCACGTCATCAACCATGCCAGCCGCGGGGTGAGCGAGGTGGACGGGTTCTTCTCCATGGAAATGAATGCCGGCTCGCCGACGCTGGAAGTGCGCCACGGCAACCAGTTGCTCTGCCAGTTCCGTTTCGATCCGAACAACGCCAGCGACGAGGGGGATGTGCTGATGATCGGTGACTTGCGTTGTACGCCGGACACCTTGGCCGATACCACGATTACCGATGCCGGCGCGGCCAAACGGCCTTCATGAGCCGCTTGAATGCTGGGATTGCGCTGCTTTCCCGCGATGGCTCGCAACGATTCGCTTTGATGCATGAGGTTGTATAGATGAAGTTTTTAAGGAGACTGGCAAGCGGCGCGGTTGCGGTGGCCTGGTTGGCCGGCCTGCCGCTTGTTCATGCCGCCACGCTGGACATCACCGCGCAATTCAGGGCGGATAGCGGGAAGCCCAACGAGAATACATTCGTCAACACCACGCGAAACAGCGGGTATTGCGCGCAACTTCCCGCTTACTGCGAGTCGGCGGGTATCTTCAGCCTGGGGTGGGCCGGTGTGGCTTCAGGCGGGCCTATTCAAGCCAACCATCAAAATCCCCGGCAAGGTCCGATGGTTAAAGCACCGGCCATCTGGCGTACGGTGCAGGTCACCCACGCCGGTACAGGCCATACAGAGAACCTTCAATTCCGCGTGGTCGGATTAGGCGCAGGCGTTGGGCTCACTCCCCGGGCGAGCGAGATAGTGGGTGGCGGCGTTGACGAGTCTACCGCCGTCCAGATGATTTTTGGCTCTACTTGGCGGGACGCACCTTCGCCCTGCATCACGCCGAACGGGAGCGGGTTCCATCCGTCCCCCTTGTGGTTCTTCTGGAAAACCCCGACAGAAGCCACATGTGCCAAACCGGCCCGATATTCGATTAATCGGTTCGAGTTCGCGGCTTTAAGTCTTGCCTATGAGCTGCGTACCCCCAACCCCATCGGAATGGCCGGCGGCCGTTACCAGGGCTCGCTTACGTTAACCCTGGGGCCGGGGCAGGATTTCGATTTCGGTGATGTGGTGATCCCCAATGATCCGGTGCTGACCGTCAATTTCACACTGGATGTCGAGCATGTTCTCAAGATTGAAGTGCCACCGGGCGGAAACCGGGTTGTGCTGGAACCACGGCAGGGCTGGCAAGCCTGGCTGGACAGCGGAGTCAAGCCGACCGAATTGTTTCGAGACCAGACATTCCTTATCTCGGCGTCTTCACCTTTCACGGTGAATCTTGAGTGCCAGTACAACATGAACGGTGATTGCGGGATAGACCGCCCAGGCATTTCTACTGTCCCGGTGTATATCTATATGACGCTACCTGACGGTTTTACCAATAGCACCGGCCAACCGATCAACCGTATACGTCTGTTTTCGGGGACGAATAATCAAAAAATTTCCGTGGATAGGTTTGTCGATCGTAAACCCGGAACTCTGCACTTTGTTATCAACAGCGCCAACTTCGCGAACATGATCGATCGGGGCCCTGGTACGTATGCCGGCACCGTCACGGTGATATGGAATTCAGAAATTTAAATAGCCCGACTACCGGCAGTATTCGGTGAGTTGCGTTTAATACATGAGGTTAAGAAGTAATGAAGCATTTATTGGCATGGGTCGGGCTCTCGATGTTTTGCAGCGTGGCCGTGGCTGGGCCGCAGATCAGTGTCGGCGTGGTCTATGACTATCTTCAGGGCGACAAGAGCACCTACATGAAACGGGTGTTCAACGGCGGGACGTCTACTGCATTCGTCAAGGTCAGTGTCCTGGAAATTATTTACAACGACGACGGCAGCTATCAAGAAGTGCCCGTTGAGAACCAGGCCGGTGTCATCGCCCGTGATGGCCTGATGGCGAGCCCGGCGCGCCTGATCGTGCCGGCCAATGGCGTGCAGGGCACCCGCTTGTTGTTCATGGGCGATCGGAGCGAGGAACGCTACTTCCGGCTGCGTTTCGTGCCGGTGGTGCCCGAGGCCGAGGATGAGTTCGCCATCAGCGCCGAGGAGCGCGAGGAATATAAACAAGAACGCATGGCGGCCGGCGTCAAGGTCCTGGCCGGCTACGGCACGGTGTTTTTCGTTCGCCCCAAGGACACCCTTTTCGAGACCGTCATCGATCACACCGGCAGTCGCTATTCGTTGCGCAATAACGGCAACAGCGTGGTGGTGATCGACGAGTTCAAGGACTGTTCGGTCCAAAAAACGAACGACTGCGAGCCGACCCTCAAGCATCACGTCATGGCCGGGAAGACATTCTCCATCGACAAGCAGCCAGGGCGTGAATACCGCTTCACCCTGATCGAGGGTGATCAACAGAAAGAAATCGAGATCAAGGGCTGATGGCTCGCCGCCGTTCGCCACAGGTAATCATTATGTCCGAGACATTGGCACGTACGCTCCTTTCCATTTTTTTGATGGTCTCAAGTTTTACGGCTTGGGGAGCGGTTGAACGGGAAACCTTTGAGGTTTCCGTCGTCATCCCGACGCGTAGCTTCTATGTGCATCCGGTTCAGACGGGCTGGATCCACTTGGAACAGAGGCTGCCCTACAATTCCATCACCGGAGAGCTAGGAGCGCTGTCGAAGCATTATCGAGTAAAGAACACTAACGGCGCCGTTGGCGCCCGCCTTGCGGAGCCGGCATACCTGTCCAACGGTCACGAGCGCATTGACCTGCGTGTGATGTTCCATAACGTGCAGTTGAATCTTCAGACCCAACAGGTGGCGACAGCCTCCGAAGCGGGCGGTTGGTTGCAAGTGGACCTGGACATCACCGCCATCAAGCCGGACGGTGGTTATAGGCCTGGCCAGTACCACGGCACTGTCAATATTGTGTTCGAGGCCCTTGCGCCGTAGCGCAGCTCAATGACGGGGACACCGTGTGGTATGGCGTCCTGGCCTAACGGCTCGTCACCAACGGCTGGCACTGGGTATGCGTGCCCGGTTGCAAGTACGGCGAGAGAAACGGCGCCATGCCTTTGAGCACCTGGACCGGCAAGGCGGAGGTGAACTTGAAGTTCTGCGCCGACACGCCGGGTACGTAAGCGGTGAGCGTGCCGAAATGGCTGTCACCGATGTAGAACACGAACGTCGCGGTGCGGTTGATGGATTTGGAGCTGATGACCCGTCCACCGGAGCCGACGGCTTCGATACGGTTGTCGCCGGTGCCCGTCTTGCCGCCCATGGCCAGTGGCGTGCCATCGGCCAGTTTGAAGCTTCCAGCCACCCGTTTCGCGGTGCCGGCATCCACCACTTGGGATAATGCACCGCGCAACGCACGGGCCACTTCGACCGGCATCACGCGCTTGCCGTTGTCCGGGTCGCTGACCACTCGCGTTTCATAGGGCGTGTCGACGGCGAACTGCAGGCTGTCGACCCGCAGCGCAGGCTGGCGGACGCCGTCGTTGAGAATCGTCCCCACCAGCTCCGCAAGCGCGGCGGGGCGATCCCCAGAGCTGCCGATCGCGGTGGCAAGGGACGGCACGAGATGGTCGAACGGGTAGCCGACCTTCTGCCAGCGTTGGTGAATATCCAGGAACGCTTCGATTTCGAGCATGGTGCGGATACGGCTGTCCCGGGCGCTCTTGTGCCGGCTTTTGAATAACCAGCTATAGACTTCCTGGCGCTCGAACCGGCTGGCCTTGACGATCTGGCTGAACTTAGCGTCGGGGTTGTTCAACAGATAGCCCATCAGCCACAGGTCCAGCGGATGGACCTTGGCGATGAAGCCTTGGTCCGGCAAGTCATAGGCGCCGGGGCCGTAGCTCTGGTAGAGCCGTTCCAGGCGTTCATCGGTGAGTTTTTCAGCACTCTTGGCCGACTTCAAATGAGCGCGCACGAAGCGGTTGAAGCTTTCCTGGCTGTCGCTGGGAAAGAAATAGCGGTGTACGGCGGCCAGGCGGATGGCGGTGGGGCGCATGCCGTCGAGGAAGGTCTCGAGGCGCTGGCCGGTGTCCTTTTTCTGGTACTTCTTCCAGAACCTGAGCAGGAACGAAGTGCCTTCACGATCAGCAAACTGGGCCAGGTATTCCTGGCGACGCGGGTCTTTGTCGTCCTTGAGCAGTTCGGAACTGTTATTCGGGCCGGCGTAGGTGGCGTAGCGCACCAGGTCGCGCATCAGGCGAATGAAAGGCAGGTTGATGGATTCGCGCAAGGCGTCGCGCAGCGTGGGGTTGCGACCGTCGTCCTCCTTGCGAAAGTTATGAAAAGTGTGCAGCCCGCCGCCGGTGAAAAACGCCTCGCCGGGGCTGGCTGAATACGTGCGGTCCAGCGCCGCTTCGAGCATTTTCGGCAGGCTGCGGTCGGTGTTTTCGATCAGGTAGTCCACGGCCCAGCGGGACAGGCGGTCCTGGTCGGTGATCTCGGTTTTCTTCAGGATAGCCGGGGCCTGTTGCGCATAACGCTCGTGGAGTTCGGCGATGATCTGCAAGTACGTGGTCAGCACCCGCAACTTGGCGGTGGAGCCCAGTTCCAGTTTGCTGCCCTCATTGATGTCGAAGGGTTGGTCGGTGCTGTCGGTCTGGATCCGCACTCGCGAGCCGTCCGGGGTCAGTTCCAGCAAGGTGAAGCTGTAGCGCACCTGCGTGGTGCTGGTGGGGGTCAACAGGCGTTCTCCCATCAGGCCGATCTCGGCGGCGAATGCCGGGTCGGCCAATCGCTTGAGGTACTCGGTGGCCTGGGCCTGCAAATCGCTTTGCAACGTGCTGGTGGCGGAGAGGTCGAGGCGATCGAGGTCGTACAGCGGACGATTGAGCAGCGCGGCGATGCGACTGCGGGCGGCACTGATGCCCTTGTTGGTTTCGATAGGCTGGACGGTCGGGTCCTGGACCCAATCGCGGTAGCTGACCTTACTGGCCAGTGCGGCATCTGCCAGCGCGGCATCGATCACGCCGTTCTGGGCCAGCAGCCGGATGTGGCTGTCGGTGAGATGGGCGAGCTCGTCGTGCCCCTTCGAGAGATAGTGCGACGGGCGCCGCTGGGCAATCATCAACGACAACATTTCCCGCAGGGCCAGGCCTTTTTCCGCAAGGCTCTTGGGGTCGGTGGCGGTGCTGGACAATCGTTCGTTGGCCCGTCTGAAATCCGCGCCATACCAGACCCTCAGCCCTTCCGCCATGCCGTGGACCTCGCCATGCCCCGGCACGGCGGAAAGCGGCACGCTGTTGAGGTAGTCACGAATGACCCGTTGGCGGGCCTCGAGGGTTTGCGGGCCGGCCTGATAGGCGCGCACGCTGGCGGAAATCATCTGACGGATCTTCTCCGCGCCCGACACGGTCAGGCCCTCGGGGGAATGCCGGTATTTCTCCAACTGCGTCGCGAGCGTGCTGCCGCCGGCGGATTGCCCTGGCAGGCTCAACAATTTGGCGACCTGGGACCACGCCGCCATGCCGAAGCGTGGCCAGTCCACCGCGGGGTTGGCCAATGGTTGCTTGGGGTCGAGCAGGAAGCGGTTCTCGATGAACAAAAGGCTTTGCACCACGACCGGAGGAATGTCATCGAAACTGGCGTAAAGCTGTTGCGGATACTTGAACTGATAGACCGGCGCGGCGCGGCAATCGGTAATGGTCAAGCCAGCCTGGATCTTTTCCGCGTAGGGCACGAACAGGCCTTTGTCGACATAGTCCATCAAGGCCGGAGAAAAACGCGCCTGGGCCTCGATCACGTAGTCACGCTTGAGCAAACGAGGCAGGAATTCCCCCAGAGAGCTGTAGCCCAATCGCTGATCGAACGGGCCCGCACCGGGGTAGACGATGGCGTCGCTGGGGCCGGGTTGCACCGCATAGGTCAGGGACGCCGCGTATTTGCTGAGCTCCTGGGCCTGGAACCGGGACGTGCGCATCTCCTTGGCCACGGCCAGGCCGACCACCACCACGATAATCAGCAACAACAACCAGAACGCCCGCCAGCCATGCCGGGCGCGGCGAGTTTTTTTGGGTAAAGGCGCTTCTTCCATACGTTCAGTCGGGACCACAGGTTTATTCGAATCGGTTTGCCACAAAGCGCCCATAGTCGACTGATCCATTCACGCAGATTGATCGGACTTGCTTGAAGCTTAGACGGTGGTTGGCGTGGGGGGAGGGGAAATTGTGGACACCGAAATCATGAGCGCTGAGGTTCCTGTGGCGAGGGAGCTTGCTCCCTCGCCACAAAAGCACTCAGAGCCAAATGACATCCCAGAGCGGGTAATCGCCAATGCGATCTACCAGGCCAGCGCGAAGGGGGTTGGCGATAATGTAGCGAGCGCAGGGCTGCAAATCCTGATTGTCGCGGATTGCCCTGTCGTGGAACCCGTTTTGCCAGATGGCGCCCGTCCGGCCCATGGCTCGATTGATCGCAAGGGTGCTGCGAGACTTGACCCCTTGCATCACTTCAGACAGTCGAGGTTGTTCCAGCTGCACCAACCAATGAAGGTGGTCCGGCATCACAACCCAGGCAAGCGAATTGACCTGATATCGCTCATGAGCCAGACGCATTTCTGCAACCAGCAAACGGCCTAGCTGAAAATCTTTGAAGATAGGTACGCGTCGGTGGATTACCGTGGTGACAAGATAACCTCGCCCCGGTTCTGATGAACGTCCATGACGTAGCCGGTGAGAGTTTGGACGTAGAGGATGCATTCCGTGCTTCCTTTGGCTGAGTTAACCGTAACGGTAGCCGTGCTTGTTCCGACCCGGCGCGTTGATGGTTGAACGACTTTTCCGAAAACAACGTAGTCATCGTGGCGAGGGAGCTTGCTCCCGCTCGGTCGCGCAGCGGCCGCCTGCAGTTGAAAGCTGAAAAGCGAGGGCGGCTTCGCCCTCCAGCGGGAGCAAGCTCCCTCGCCACGGGCTGGTTGGGTCTGAAAGCCTTGAACCAGAGCCATCGACCCATGCCAGCGCATGACGCTGTACCATCACTGTGCAATACTCGGCGCAGCTTCTCAAAGATCGTCAGCTCAGATAATGCCTCTCCAGAAAGTCATTTTCGGCTGAGGAACTACCTGAATTAACCTGCTTTTATAGTGAAACTTTCTGATCCGAGCTTTTTATACTGCACGACCCGCTGATCTTGAGGAATTTTCCTACAGGACGGTCTGCCCATAAGGCAGGCCCGGTTTCGGCAATGCCCGCAGGCCCATCCGCCCGCGGCTTTGGAGACTCGGTGGTCAATCCAATAACAAGACGAGGTTGTATCCCTATGCCAGTCGGCAATCCTCTGCCCCATGGCGAGACCGCGCAGGGTGGTCCGCTCAAACGTGAGCTCGGCGAGCGGCATATCCGCTTGATGGCGCTTGGCGCCTGCATCGGTGTCGGGCTGTTCCTAGGTTCGGCCAAGGCGATCGAGATGGCCGGGCCGGCGATCATGCTGTCCTACATCATCGGTGGCCTGGCGATTCTGGTGATCATGCGCGCCCTCGGCGAAATGGCCGTGCACAACCCGGTGGCCGGTTCGTTCAGCCGCTACGCCCAGGATTACCTCGGCCCGCTCGCCGGTTTCCTGACCGGTTGGAACTACTGGTTCCTGTGGCTGGTGACCTGCGTGGCCGAGATCACCGCGGTGGCGGTGTACATGGGCATCTGGTTCCCCGACGTGCCCCGCTGGATCTGGGCCCTGGCCGCATTGGTCAGCATGGGCTCGATCAACCTGATCGCGGTCAAGGCCTTCGGTGAATTCGAATTCTGGTTCGCCCTGATCAAGATCGTGACCATCATCGCCATGGTCATCGGCGGCGTCGGCATCATCGCCTTCGGTTTCGGCAACGACGGCGTGGCACTGGGTATTTCCAATCTGTGGACCCACGGCGGTTTCATGCCCAACGGCGTGTCCGGCGTGTTGATGTCCCTGCAAATGGTCATGTTCGCCTACCTGGGCGTGGAAATGATCGGCCTGACCGCCGGTGAAGCACGCAACCCACAGAAAACCATCCCCAACGCCATCGGCTCGGTGTTCTGGCGGATCCTGCTGTTCTACGTCGGCGCGTTGTTCGTGATCCTGTCGATCTATCCGTGGAACGAAATCGGCACCCAGGGCAGCCCGTTCGTGATGACCTTCGAGCGCCTGGGCATCAAGACCGCCGCCGGCATCATCAACTTCGTGGTGATCACCGCCGCGCTGTCGTCCTGCAATGGTGGAATCTTCAGCACGGGTCGCATGCTCTACAGCCTGGCGCAAAATGGCCAGGCCCCGGCCGGCTTCGCCAAGACCTCAAGCAACGGCGTACCACGCCGCGCACTGCTGCTGTCCATCGCCGCCTTGCTGCTGGGGGTGCTGCTCAACTACCTGGTGCCGGAAAAAGTCTTCGTCTGGGTGACCTCCATCGCCACTTTCGGCGCGATCTGGACCTGGGTCATGATCCTGCTGGCCCAGCTCAAGTTCCGCAAAGGCCTGAGCGCTTCCGAGCGTGCCACGCTGAAATATCGCATGTGGCTGTACCCGGTCAGCTCCTATCTTGCGCTGGCATTCCTGGTGCTGGTGGTGGGCCTGATGGCGTACTTCCCCGATACGCGCGTGGCGTTGTATATCGGCCCGGCGTTCCTGGTGTTGCTGACGGTGCTGTTCTACACCTTCAAGTTGCAGCCGACCGGGGATGTGCGGGGTTCGGTGCGTTCGGTTTCGTAAGATAAATCGCGATGTGAAATAAAGCCCCGGTCAGATGACTGCAATGCTGTTTACTTAAGGCAATCGGCAAACCCGTGGCGAGGGAGCTTGCTCCCGCTGGGCCGCGAAGCGGCCCCAAAACCTGCCAAGTGCGGCGTATCAGACACACCGCACCCGCCGGTTTACGACTGCTTCGCAGCCGAGCGGGAGCAAGCTCCCTCGCCACAGGGTCATCATTTTTCTTAAGTGAATGGCATTGCGGTCAGATGGCTGGGGCTTTTTCGTAGATATGGGGCGTGACCGTCCGTCGGATTCGGTGCCCGACCTGTAAGATCTGACAGTAGACCGCCGTAGGCCCGTCGCCTAGCGTGGAAGCCCGCCAACTGGCAAATGGCAAGGCTGCACAATGAACGGTTTTTCTGCGTTGATGGTTATCGCACTGGTCAATGGACTGATCCATGGCCAGGTTTTTTTTCTTTTGTATGGCGCCGTCGGACTGGCACAGGCGACCAGTAACTTCGCAGCGTTTTGCTTCGCTGCGGCGTTTTCGTTTTATGTGAATGCGCTATACATCTTCAAGCCCGGAGAGTCATGGCGCGGCTATCTGCTGTGCAATGGTCTGATGGGGATTTTGAGTTACGCGGTCGGCTCGATGGGCGACGCGCTGGATTCGCCTGGATGGGTAACGGTGGTTTTGTATTGCCTGTTGAACCTGGCGATGGGGTACAGCTTGTTCCGGTTCAAATCGCTTCATGACTTTCAGCAGCCATGAACGAATCCCGAAACGCGAGGTGGAGCACTTTCTTTACGTACTCGCTGGTCGGCCTCGCCAATACGCTGCTCCATTGGCAGGTATTTTTTGTGCTGTGCGTAGCGGTCGGTCTCGATCAGTCGATCAGTAATCTGGCTGCGTTTTGCGTGGCCGCTTCGTTCTCCTATTACCTCAATGCGCTCTATACCTTCGAGGCCAAACTCTCGGTAACGGGGTATGTGATTTTCCTGTGTGTCATGGGAGCGCTCAGTTATGCCGTGGGTTATCTGGGAGACCGCTGGCGGCTCCATGGGTTGTTGACGGTGGGGGTATTTTCGCTGCTGAGTCTGGTGTTCGGATTTCTGCTCTCCCGGTTCGTGGTGTTTCGTGGGCAACGTCCATGAAGATCTCGCTGATTGTTCCGGTGTTCAATGAAGAGCAGACCCTGGGACTGTTCTACAAAAGTGTCCGTCAGCACCCGGCGTTGGCCGGTTACAGCGTAGAGATCATCTTCATCAACGATGGCAGCGCTGACCAGACGGATGCGCTTGCACGTGACATCGCGCTGGTCGATAACCTGGTCGTGTTGATTAATTTTTCCCGAAACTTCGGCAAGGAGCCCGCCTTGTTTGCCGGAATCGAACACGCCGACGGGGACGTGGTCATTCCCATGGACGTAGACCTGCAAGACCCCATCGAGGTGATTCCCAAGCTTGTTGCCGAATGGGAAAAGGGCGCCGAAGTGGTGCTGGCCAAGCGTCGTGATCGTTCATCCGACAGTTACCTGAAGCGCGGATGCGCTGCGCTGTTCTATCGCTTGCTCGATCAAATCGCCTATCCCCATATCGAGCGAAACGTCGGCGATTTTCGGCTGATGGACCGCAAGGTCGTGGACGTCATCAAGACCCTTCCCGAATACCAACTGTTCATGAAAGGCGTGTTGTCGTGGGCGGGGTTTACCACCGTTATCGTCGAATACGACCGCGCCGGTCGCGCCGCTGGCAGCAGCAAATTCAATGGATGGAAGTTATGGAATCTGGCGCTCGAAGGCATCACGTCGTTCAGCACTGTGCCGTTGCGGTTGTGGACTTACCTCGGCGGTTTCATTTCATTGGTTTCGCTGGCGTATGCCGGGTACATGGTGCTGGACAAGTTGATCTTTGGAAACGATCTGCCCGGCTATCCATCGCTGATGACTGCAATCCTATTCTTGGGCGGGGTGCAACTGATCGGCATCGGTGTGTTGGGCGAGTACATCGGGCGGATCTACTTAGAGACAAAGCACCGGCCTCGGTATGTCATCAAGGAGATGGTCTGCGGCGGGCAACCCAACGTGCGGAATGAATCATGATGCGGAGAATGAACAGTCTTTGGGAGCGTGAGCTCGATTGTCATCAGGTTGTGATTTTTTTCTTACTGGCAACTTCGGCTTATGTGCTGCCGTTAATTCTCGCTGACTTTCGCTATATCGACGATAACTGGCGGACGCTGGGGGCTGGAACTGCTTGGGCTGGACAAGGTCGTTGGTTTCTTGAGTTGTTCTATCAAGCGCTGTCGTTTACCAGTGCTGCGCCTAATATATTTCCGCTGCCTTTGTTGTTCGCCGTATTGGCTATGACTTCAGCTTTGACCCGTCTAACGTATCACTACTTTTCTGAGCCGACGCTAGCTTGCTGCTTGGTGCCGTTACCTCTTTGGTATAACCCTTTTTTATTGCAGGGATTGTCGTATCAATATGATGGGGTTGGTATTGCTTTAAGCCTGGTGCCAGTTATTTATGCTGTGGTTTTCAAGAGTGCGTCGAGAGTGCGTCAATTGTTGGTGCCTGCGGCGTTGTTGGTGCTTGCGTTCGGGCTCTATCAAGTTAGTGTGAATGTGTTTTTGGGGTTGTGTTGCGTGGAGCTGCTTAGATCTGCATACACGTGCGAGCCATATCCACAGTGGCTAAAAATGCTGGGTTGGAAGCTTGCTCAGCTTGGATTGGCCATGCTGATTTATCTCACAATGACCGGTTTGTTCATGGGCGCGGAGAGAACCGCATTATTGAACTGGGAAGCCAATCCGTTTTTACAGGTCAGCATCAATGTTGGCAGGGTGCTGGAGAAAACCGCGCTTTTGTTTCATGGCGGATACACGTGGACAATAACCGTGCTCACCCTGTTTGCGTTGGTCGGCTTAGCTCAACTGGGTCGTCGGGTGTTGGCACGTGAAGAGCAGCGTTGGAAAACGGGCCTGATGACCCTGGGATGTTTTCTGACGCTGCCCTTACTAGCTCTGCTGGTGCCCGGTATTACTCTGTTTTTTCGGGATTTTAATGGAGGTGCCCGGACACTGATGGGCTTTGGTGTGCTGTTAACGGTTGTGTTCTATCTTGCGTTTTTGGCCCTCTCACCGATTCATCGCCGATTGCCCTTGCTGCTAGCTATTCCGCTTCTGGCAACACTTTCACTGTCCTTTGCTTATGGCAGGGTGCTAACGCTTCAAAAGGACTTTGGCAACGGTGCGCTTTATAGCTTGGGACATGACATCACTTCCCGTCGGGAGCTGTACGAAGCCAAGCGGATCTACATGTCGGTTAATTATTCTGGGGCATGGCTGATAAGTGCTTGCGGCTCGTTCAAACACCTGCCGGTTCTGCATTACCTGCTTAATGTTGACTACTATATGCTTTCGGAAAACTTGCAGTTCATGGGGATCACTAATGTGACGACCGAGAGTGAGCGGCGCAATGCTACCCATGTCGGTTATCAAAGATACATCCCAATCGTGGAAAGTCAGTATTACCGAATTTTTCTGCTCGGCGATTATGGCTTTATCGTTATGAAGGAGCCGGTCCGAGATGATCGCAAGACAAATATTTGCCGAGACTTTGGGTCAGTCGGGGTTTGGTAGTTGATCTGCTGGATTCAAGTTACGAGCAAACCGGGCGCTGGACCGGGTGGATCCGCGTTAGCAGACGCACCGTAAAGCCCCGTGGCGAGGGAGCTTGCTCCCGTTCGGCTGCGTAGCAGTCGCAAACGGGTCGGCGTGGTTTGGCTGACACTCCGTGTTCGGCAATTGGGGCTGCTTCGCAACCCAGCGGGAGCAAGCTCCCTCGCCACAAAAGCTGGTGCGTATCAGTAACTATGCGGCGCTTAAGCCGCCGCAATTTCCCGCGGCTCAAAACTGTCCGCCCGCGCCATCTGCCACATCCGTGAATAAAACGCTCCATTAACCTCGCCCGTGAGCAATTCCCCCGGCTTCAAAAACACATGCAACTGAGAAAACAACTTCACCTCGGTCGCCGACATGCGCCGCACCAGATGCTTGGGCTGCAATTGCGAAGGATGCTCAAGCCCCGCGGCGGCAAGCATTTCGGCGAGGGCCTTGAGGGTGTTGCGGTGGAAGTTGTAGACCCGCTGGGCCTTGTCCGGGACGACCAGGGCGCGTTGGCGCAGGGTGTCCTGGGTGGCGACGCCGGTGGGGCATTTGTTGGTGTGGCAGCTTTGGGACTGAATGCAACCGATGGCGAACATGAAGCCGCGCGCGGCGTTGGCCCAGTCGGCGCCGATGGCCAGGACGCTGGCGATGTCGAAGGCGCTGACGATCTTGCCGCTGGCGCCGAGCTTGATCTTGTCCCGCAGGTTCAGCCCCACCAGGGTGTTGTGCACGAACAACAGGCCTTCGCGCAGCGGCACGCCGATGTGATCGGTGAACTCAACCGGTGCCGCGCCGGTGCCGCCTTCCTTGCCGTCCACTACGATGAAGTCGGGCAGGATGCCGGTTTCCAGCATGGCCTTGGCGATGCCCATGAATTCCCACGGATGCCCCAGGCAGAACTTGAAGCCCACCGGCTTGCCGCCGGACAGTTCGCGCAATTGCTGGACGAACTGCATCAGCTCGATTGGCGTGGAGAACGCGCTGTGGCGGGACGGCGAAACACAGTCCTCGCCCATGAGGATGCCACGGGTCTCGGCGATTTCCCGGGTGACCTTGTGCTTGGGCAGGATCCCGCCGTGCCCGGGCTTGGCGCCTTGGCTCATTTTGATTTCGATCATCCGCACCTGCGGGTTCCGGGCCTGGGTGGCGAAGCGCTCGGGGTCGAAGCGCCCGTCACTGCTGCGGCAACCGAAATAGCCGCTGCCCAATTCCCAGGTCAGGTCTCCGCCGTGTTCGCGGTGGTAGGGGCTGATGCTGCCTTCGCCGGTGTCATGGGCGAAGTTGCCGAGCTTGGCGCCCTGGTTCAAGGCCCGGATGGCGTTCGCACTCAGGGAGCCGAAGCTCATGGCCGAGATGTTGAACACCGAGGCCGAATAGGGCTGGGTGCATTGCGGGCCGCCGACCGTGACGCGAAAGCCGCTGGGGTCGCTCAACGGCGCCGGGCGCATGGAGTGGCCGATGAATTCGAAGCCGGCCTGGTAGACGTCGATCAAGGTGCCGAACGGTTTGTCGGCGCTTTCGTTCTTGGCCCGTGAATACACCAGCGAGCGCTGGGCACGGGAGAAGGGCAGGGCATCGCTATCGGATTCGAGCAGGTACTGGCGGATCTCCGGGCGGATGCCTTCGACCAGGTAACGGATATTGCCCAGGATCGGATAGTTGCGGCGCACGGCATGGCGGGTTTGCAGCAGGTCGAACAACCCCAGCAGGCTCAGCAGCCCCGTCACCAGCGCTATCGGCCAGAGCCAGTCATGTTGCAGGAACGGCAAGCTGGCGAGGGTGAAGATCACGCAGCCAGCGAAGAAGGCGTAGCGGCTCAGCAAAGACAGGCTCATGCGGGTTCCTTGGGGGCGAGCGATGGGTGGGGCGAAGCAGAGATTCTGCGCTTGCTGTGAAACGGCAGGCAACAAGAACCCTGTGGCGAGGGGATTTATCCCCGCTGGGGCGCGAAGCGGCCCTGAAATTCTTGGGGCCGCTGCGCAGCCCAGCGGGGCGGTGCGACGTTTCGCTAAATCCCCTCGCCACGGAGCCCTCTCGCTGAAATTGGAAACTGCGGTCGCTCACCCCGCCAATTTCATCTGCCGCACCGGCAACTCCACCCGAAAGGTCGTTCCCACCCCCACTTCACTGCTCACCGTGATGTCGCCGTTGTGTTTTTTCACGATGCCGTAGGACAGCGACAATCCAAGTCCCGTGCCTTGGCCGATGGGCTTGGTGGTGAAAAACGGGTCGAAGATTTTCTGCAGGGTTTCCGGCGGGATGCCGGAGCCGTTGTCGGCGACTTCGATCCAGACGTTGTCGCCTTCCACCCCGTTGCGCAGGGTGATGGTGCCGCGTTCCGGGCCGATGGCCTGGGCGGCATTGACGATCAGGTTCATGATCACCTGGTTGATTTGCGACGGCAGGCACTCGACCTCCGGCAACGGGCTGTATTGCTTGACCACGTCGGCCTTGTACTTGATCTCGTTGGCGACGATGTTCAAGGTCGAGTCCATGCCTTGCTGCAAATTGGCCATCTGCCATTCCTGGCTGGAGTCGACGCGGGAAAAGTCCTTGAGGTCCTTGACGATCTGCCCGACGCGGGCGATGCCGTCCTTGGATTCCTTGATCAGCACCGGGATGTCTTCCACCAGGAAGTCCAGTTCCACCTGCTCGCGCAGGCTTTTCAAATTCAGCACCAACTCCGGCGAGGCGATGGCTTGCTCGGCACTGCCGTAGGCCTGGAGCATTTCCTCCAGTTTGCTGAAGTAGCCGCCGAGGGCGCCGAGGTTGGAGGAAATGAAGCCGATCGGGTTGTTGATCTCGTGGGCCACGCCGGCGGCCAGTTGGCCCAGGGAGGCGAGTTTTTCCGATTGCACCAGCTGGCTCTCGAGCATCTTGCGTTCGTCGATTTCCATCTGTAGCAACTCGCTGGCCTGTTTGAACGCCAGGGTGCGTTGTTCCACCAGGTCTTCGAGCTTGTTCATTTTCAAACGGGCGCGGGAGGTCATTTCCCATTTGGTGGTCAAGGTGTTGGCCATCTGCTGAACTTCGATGTTGTCGAAGGGCTTTTTCAGAATCAGCAGACGATCGTGGCCGTTGAGACGGTCGAGCAGCTCATCCCAGGAATAATCCGAGTACGCGGTGCAGACCACCACTTGCAGTTGCGGATCGACTTTCCACAGTTCCTCGATGGTCTTGGCGCCGTCCCAGCCTTCGGGCATACGCATGTCGACGAAGGCCAGGGCATAGGGATGCTCCTTGGCCAGCGCCTGCTGCAATTTGGCCAGGCCTTCCTGGCCACCGTAGGCGGAGTCAAGTTCGAAAACGGTGGCGGCCACTTTCGGCGCTTCGCCGAACAGCGCGCTTTCCATGTCCTGTAGATCAGCGTTGCTCTCGTCCTCGGGCGTCAGGATCTTTCGGAAGTCGTCATGGATGGCTGGCGTATCGTCGATCAAGAGGATGCGCCGGTTACTCAGGCTATTCATGGCTCACCTTCTGCGAGTTTCAAGGGCAGTTGCAATACGAATGTCGCCCCGGTCCCTGGCCCCTCGCTGTGCGCGGTGAGGTGGCCGTTCATTTCAATCGCCGCCAGTGCGCAACTGTGCAGGCCGAACCCGTGACCGTCCTTACGGGTGGTAAAACCGTGGGCGAAGATGCGCGTCATGTTTTCCTCCGGGATTCCTTCGCCTTCGTCCTTCACGCTGATTTGCAGTTCTTGATCTACGACCCTGGCTTTGAGCGTCATGTTCCGCGCATGGTTGGAAACCCCCGCCATGGCGTATTTGGCATTGCTGATCAGGTTGATCAGGATCAGCAGCATGCGGTGTTTGTCGCCCATGATCCGTGGCACCTCGCCGTACTCCTTGATCACCGTCACATGGTGGCGGGTCAGGGCCCCTGAGTTCATGCGCAGGGCGTCCTCGAGCAGTTCGCTGACCACCAGCGGTTCCATCAGGCTATTGGCGCCGGCGTAGGACTGCTGCGTGGAAACGATGTCCTTGATGTGGTCGACGCTCTTGCTCAGTTGCGCAAGCTCGTCGGTCAGGCTTTGTTGTTCCGTCGCGATGGCTTCCACCAATTGGTTGAGATAACCGGGTAGTAGCTTGCCTTTTTCGTCCTCGGTGAGGAAGTGCCCCAGGTCGTGGCTGTGCTCGTTGATGAGGTTCATCGCCTTGCCCAGGCCCAGGGCCTTGCTGCTGCGCAGTTTTCGGCTGACCAGGTCGGCGGAAATGTTCACGCTGTTGAGCACGTTGCCGACGTTGTGCAGCACGTTGGTGGCGATCTCCGCCATGCCGGCCTGGCGGGCAGTGTCCATCAGTTCACTCTGGGTGTCCTTGAGCTGGCGGGTGCGTTCCTCGACCCGTTGTTCGAGCTCGTCGTTGGCGGTTTGCAGGGCGCTGTTGACCCGCTTGATCTCGCCGAAACTGCGCACCAGCCGAACCGCCAGCCAAATCAATATCAACGTCAGGAAGGTGGCGAACAAGAGCAAGAGAATGTGGTTGCGCTGATGTTTGGCAGCCGCTTTTTCCTGATCTTTTTCCAGCAGGCTGGTGATGGTGTCCAGGCGTGCGGCCAGGGGGACCGCCTCGAAGTCATGCAACAGCTGATTGACCAACGGTTGCTCGCGCAAGATCAACGCGATGTGCCTGCCCAGGATGTCGACGGAGCTGACGATCCCCGCCGGCAGCCGCTCTTTATTGACGTCCAGCTGATTGAGGCCCAGCAAGACTTCGGCGGCCTGCTCGCGGGTGGTGATCTGGGCGAACTCCATCGTGCTGAGCAGCAGGTCGTAGGTGTCGATGGCAACGTTTTGCAGTTCCAGTTTTTCACCGTCGGACAGTTGGGTGAACTGGCGCTGGATGTCGTCCTCGGCGGTGGGCAGGAATGCCAGGGAGTTGCGCAGTACCGCGTTATGGGACTTGAACTGTTCCACCAGGCGGGTTTTTTCCTTGATCGCCTTCAGGTATTCGTCGCGCTGGGACGACCAGAGCGTAGGCGCGTGGCGGCCGGGCTCCGACTCAATGGCATCGAGACGCTGCCACAGGCGCGTCATTTCACTCAATGGCGAGACCAGCGGGTCATAATTGTGGCTCAGGGCGATCCGGGACTTGAGCACTTCGTTGTCCCAGATACCGTCCTGCTGCTTGAGCAGGCGGATCAGGTCCCGGGATTCAATGTGCGAGGCGGCTTGCTGGGCACCCGATTGGATGTACATGAACAGGAGGATCGAGGCCAGCAATACACCAATGAAAACCAGGCCGAGGCGGCGTGCGAGAGTCATAGCGGCTTGCCCTCCCATTCGCCGGTGAGGGTCTTGAGGAATTCGACGATCAGTTCAGTATCGTTCTTCAGGGGTTCGCGGCCCAGTTGATACTTGAACATCACTTTCACTGCCTGCTCCAGAGTCTGTGCCGATCCTCCATGGAAATACGGCGCGGTGACGGCCACGTTGCGCAGGCTCGGCACCTTGAAGACCTGGCGGTCGGCTTCGTCGCCGGTGACGTTGAAGCGTCCTTCGTCGGCTCGGGTCGGATTGCCCCGGTCCTGGATGTAGTCGCCCATCACGCCGAATTTCTGGAACATATTGCCGCCGATGTTCACGCCTTGATGGCAAGCAATGCAGCCGTACTCCTTGAAGCGCTGGTAGCCGAACTTTTCCCGAGGCGTGAGGATGTCGGTATCGCCCAGCAGGTATTTATCGAAGCGCGAGTTGGGTGTCCGCAGGGTGCGCTCGTAGTCGGCAAGCGCCCCCTGGATATTGGGTTGGGTCACGCCGTCTGGGTACGCGTCGGCAAAATCCCTGGCATAGCCCGTATCGCCCGCGATGCGCTTGACCACCGTTTCCCAGTTACTGCCCATTTCACCGGGGCTGGTGACGACGATATGCACCTGTTCTTCCAGGGTGTCGACGCGACCGTCCCAGAACTGGTGGAAATTCAGGCTGGCATTGAACACCGTGGGCGTATTGACCTCCACTGGCTTGCCGTCGAAACCCAGGGATAAGGCTTTGTCGTCGGCGCCGCCCTTGTCCAGGCGATGGCAACTGGCGCAGGACAGGGTGTTGTTGACCGACAGCCGTGGGTCATTGAACAGCCGCTGGCCCAACTGGACTCGCTTGGGGTCCAGGGCGGGAGCGGGAGGCAGGGGTTTGAGCGGTTCGTCCAATGGCTCGGCGCGAGCGGTCACGCTCAGTCCCACCAGCAGGCCGAGAGCCAGAATCAGTCCGTGTGACGCCATGGGGTGCTTTCCTTTGAAATGCTGTCCCTTGAAACAAGGGGGTTATGACGCTGGCGCTCACGAAAACGGGTTCGGGCGTTGTTCCCATTCAGCCATCCATTGGCTGAAGGCTTGCGGTGCCACGGCCTTGCTGAAGTAGTAGCCCTGGGCTTCCTCGCACTGGTGGATCTTGAGGAATTCCAGCTGCTCCCGGGTTTCCACGCCTTCGGCAATGATGTGCAGGTTCAAACTCTTGCCCAGGCTGATGATGGTGCTCACCAGTTTCGCGTCGTTGCTGTCGATGCTCAGGTCACCGACGAACGACTGGTCGATCTTCAACACATCCACCGGAAATTTCTGCAGGTAGCTCAGGCTCGAATAGCCGGTGCCGAAGTCATCGATGGCCAGCCGTATGCCCAGATGCTTGATGGCATTGAGCGTGGCGACGGTGGTGTCGATGTTCTGCATGAGCACGCTTTCAGTGATCTCCAGTTCTAACTGTGTCGGGTCCAGACCGGTTTCCTTTAGGGTGCGCGCGATGCCGTCGACGAAACCGCGCTGGCGGAAATCGATCGCCGAGACGTTGACCGACAGGTACAGCGGCCGCATGCCCTCGGCCTGCCAGCGACAGGCCTGCTGGCAGGCCTCTTGGAGCACCCACTGGCTCAGCGGGACGATCAGGCCGCTGTCCTCGGCCACGGGGATGAAATCCGACGGATAGACGAGCCCCTGATCGGGGCGATTCCAGCGCACCAACGCCTCGGCACCGACCACTTTACCGCTCGTCAGGTCGAGCTTGGGCTGGTAATGCAGCACGAACTCCTTACGCTGCAAGGCCAGGCGCAAGCCAGATTCGATGGTCTGCTGCTGACGGGCGCGGCGATTCATGTCCTCGGTGAAAAAACGGAAATCGTTGGGGCCGTTTTCCTTGACGTTGCGCATTGCCGTCTCGGCCTTTTTGATCAGCGCCACGGCATCGAAACCATCGGCCGGATACACGCTGATGCCCAGGCTCGCTGTCACCGTCAGGTCGTGACCGTCGATGGGGTGCGGGGAGTTGATAGCCCCCAGCAGCTTTTCCGCCACGCCCTTGGTCAATTGTGGGTCGGCGATGTCGCCGAGGATCACCACGAACTCATCGGAGCCGTAGCGAAACACCGAGTCGGACTCGCGCACCACGGCCGCCAACGCCCGCGCCACGCGCTTGAGCATCTCGTCGCCCACCGGGTGCCCCAGCGCATTGTTGATGCGCTTGAAGCGGTCCAGGCCGATGAACATCACCGCCAACTGTCGGTCATGCCGGCGGCACTGGGCCAAGGCCTGGGTCAGGCGGTCGCCGAGCAGCATGCTGTTGGGCAGCTCGGTGAGCACGTCATATTGCAGCAGGTGGGAGACCTTGAGCAGCTCCTGGACCCGCTCTTCGATGGTGCGTTCCAGGCTGCGCATCTTGCGTGCGGCGTCCTGGGCCAATTGCCATTTCCAGGTCATGGCGCTGGCCATCTGGCGGATTTCCAGGGTGTCGAACGGCTTCTTGAGAATCAACAACTGATCGTCGAATTCGATGCGTTCCGACATGGTCTCCCAGGAGTAATCCGAATGCGCGGTGCACAGGGCGATCTGCAGGCGCGGGTCGGCTTTCCACAGTTGTTCGATGGTCTGCAGGCCGTCCCAGCCGGGCGGCATGCGCATGTCGGCGAACACCAGGGCATAGGGCTGGCCTTCGGCCTGGGCGCGCTTGACCAGTTCCAGCGCTTCCTCGCCCTGGTAGGCCGAGTCGATCTGGAATTGCACCCGGTTCACCTGCGGCGTGCCGAACAACAGGCTCTCGGTGTCGTCCAGCGAGTCATCGTTGCCTGCGCTGGGGCTGAGGATCTTTCGAAAGTCGTGGTGAATGGCGGGCGTGTCGTCCACCACCAGGATGCGCCTGTTTGCCGGTACGGACATGGGGTTCATGGGCTGCTCTCCGATAGCTGGCTCGCCGGCCGGGTCCAGTGGTCCGCCACCGGAACGATGGCGCCCGCCTTGAGCAGGGCGGCGGCCTGCTCACTGTCCACCACAGTGCTGAAATAGTGCCCCTGGGCTTGTATCGACCCGCCGCTGGACATCAGCGTCGTGCGTTGCTCCTGGGTCTCGACCCCTTCGGCGATGATGCCGATGCCCACGTCCCGGGCGAAGTTGATGATGGCCCGCAGGGTCGTGGCGTTCTCCGGATCGGCGTTGGCGCTGTCGAGGAAGCGTTGGGCGAGCTTGAGGTGGTTCACGCGGTAAGTCTTGAGGTAATCGAAGGATGAGTACTCGGTGCCGAAATCGTCGATGGCGACCTGCACGCCCAACTCGCACAGGCGTGGCAGCACGTCGTTATGGGTCCATTTGGTCTGGGCCAGGGTCGCTTCGGTGACGTCGAAACGCAGGTCCCAGGGCGCCAGCTCCCAGCGCGCGGTGGTACGCAGCACGTCGTAGATCAGTTCCGGGCCGGTCTTGAGCTGGGTCAGGGACAGGTCGATGGCGATCACGGGTGGCGACATGCCCTGGTCTCGCCATTGGCGCATCTGCTGGCAGGCCTGGTCCAGGACCCAATGGCCCAGGCCGATGATGATTCCGGTTTTTTCCGCGGCCGGCATGAAGGCGGCCGGTTCCAGCCAGCCGCGCGCGGGATGGTTCCAGCGCACCTGCACGCCCATGCCGAGAATCCGGCCGGTGCCAAGGTCGACTTCCGGCAGGTAGTGCAAGTGCAACTCGTTGTTTTCGATGGCCAGGCGCAGGTCATTGGCGAGGGCGACCCGATCCGTGACCTCCTGGTTAATTTCCTCGTTGTGGAAGTGATACTGGTTGCGGCCCTTTTCCTTGGAGCGGTACAGGGCCATGTCGGATTGGGCCATCAGGCTGTCGGCGCTTGGGCTCTGCGAGGAGTACAGGCTGATGCCGATGCTCACGGAAATGCGTACGTCGTTGCCATCCAGGGAATAGGGCGCCACCAGCGTGTCGCGAATCTTGGCCGCCAGCGCGGCGCAGTGGGTCGCTTCGTGGACGTCCAGTTGCAGGATGGCGAATTCGTCGCCACCCAGGCGCGCCACCACGTCGTTTTCCCGGGTGCAGCCCTTGAGCCGCGCTGCGACTTGTTGCAATAGCAGGTCACCGATGGGGTGCCCGAGGGTGTCGTTGATCCGCTTGAAGTGGTCCAGGTCCAGGTAAAACATTGCGAAGGGCGCCGCCCCCCTACGGGCGGCCGCAAAGGCCTGGTGCAGCCGCTCGATCATGGTGGCGCGGTTGGCGAGCCCGGTCAGGCCATCGGTGCGGGCCAGCAAGGCGATCTTTTCCTCGGCCAGCTTGCGCTCGGTGATGTCGAGGATGATGCCTTCGACTTCCAGCAGCAGGCCTTGCTCGTTGCGCACCGGGATGTAGCGGTTCTCTACCCAGCGGAACGTGTCGTCGCCAGTGCGCATGCGAAATTCGATGGAGGCGCCCGCGGTGTCGCGGTCCAGGACGCGCACCATGGCTTCGTCGACCTTGGCCTGGTCGTCGGGGTGGATCAAGGTTTGCGCCCAGTCCGGCGAGCTGATCAGGCGCGCCGCGACATGGCCGAACTTGGTGATGTTGTGGGAGATGTACATCAATGGGAACGGCGGCTCGCCGCGCAGGCGATAAAGGATGGTCGGGCTGTTCTGCACGATGATGTTGGCGTCGGCCAGCTCCCGGGTGCGTTCTTCCACTGCCCGTTCGAGCATGTCCATTTTCAACGCGGCGTCTTCGGTCATCTGCCATTTGACGGTCAAGGTGCTCGCCATCTGGCGAATCTCGATCGCATCGAAAGGTTTCTTCAGGATCAGCAGGCGGTCGCCCAGTTCGAGACGGTCGGCGATGTCCTCCCAGGAATAATCCGAGTAGGCCGTGCACAACGCCACTTGCAACTTGGGGTCGGCGCGCCACAGCCGCTCGATGGTTTCCAGGCCGTCCCAACCCGGCGGCATGCGCATGTCGATGAAAGCCATGGCGAACGGTTTGCCCTGGGCAAGGGCGGTTTCGACCTTGTTCAGGGCTTCCATGCCCTGGAACGCCGATTCGAGCTCGAAGCTCTGGGCGCAAACCACCACGGGGGCGCCGAACAAGGCTTCTTCAGCATTGCTCAGGCTGTCTTCGGGCGCTGCGTGGGGGCTGAGAATCTTTCGAAAATCCTCATGGATTGTCGGCGTGTCATCAACGATCAGTATCCGCCGATTGGATCTTTCCATCGGCAGGCTCATGGCCGTGCACCGTCGAGATGCTGACTACGGAACCGTGGGTACATCTGATATCCCTTTCGCTGGCATGAGTATTCGGCCTGTACTTGGCCCTTCATGGGGTACAGCATAGTCGGCTCGTCGGAAGCGCGAGGTGAGTGATGGCGAATTGTGTCTAAATTTTCGCAATCTACTAGCCTGTTTTTTGGGGCTAAGGTAGAACGGTTGTCGATGACAGGAGGGGGTTCCAATGGAAGATCAAGCGCCGGGCGTTCCGGCAACAAAGCCGACGGTGTTGTTGGTAGATGACGAAGAATCGATCCTCAACAGCCTGCGTCGGCTGTTGCGCAGCCAGCCGTACGAAATCCTGGTGGCCGACAGTGGCGCCAAGGCCCTGGAAATTCTCAAGGAGCGGCCGGTCGATCTGGTGATGACCGATGCGCGCATGCCCAACATGGACGGCGCCACGCTGCTGGCGGAAATTCGCAAGCTTTATCCTTCGACATTGCGCATCCTGCTCACCGGTTATGCCGACGTGGACATGATGACCAAGGCTATCAATGAGGGGCAGCTCTACCGCTACCTCAGCAAGCCCTGGAATGACGAGGAGTTGGTGCAGGCCCTGCGCCAAGCCCTGGCCCACCAGCATTCGGAGAGCGAGCGTCAGCGCCTCGAAGCCCTGAATCGTGAGCAGAACCAGCAACTCAAGACCCTCAACGCCACCCTGGAAAAACGCGTGGCGTCGCGGACCGCCGAGTTGCAGCAGACCGCCGACATGCTCGACCTGGCCTATGAAGAGCTCAAGCGCAGCTACGTGACCGGCACCGAGGTGTTCTCGCTGATCGCCAACCTGCGCCTGCCCAAGGCCAAGCAGACCAACCGGCAGATCATCGAACTCATCCGGGTCTATAGCCGGCTCAATTTCCTCGACGAGTCCACCGACCGCGACCTGACCATGGCCGCCGCGCTCTACAACATCGGCAAGCTGAGCTGGACCGATAACATGATGGTCACGCCGGCGGACATGCTGCATCACAGCGAACTGGAGCTGTACCGCGCCTATCCGAAGCAGAGCGAATCGCTGCTGATGACCCTGGACCCGATGAAGGACGCGGCGCGGATCATCCTTCATCACCAGGAACGTTGGGACGGCAGCGGATTCCCCGATCACTTGAAGGGCGAGGCGATTCCGTTCGGCTCGCGCCTGTTGAAACTGGCGGTGGATTTCATCGAGTTGCAGCGCGGGTTGATCCTGGAGCGGCAGATGAACAGCGACGAAGCGCTGGTCTACATCCGCAAATACGGTGGCAAGCTGTACGACCCGAACATGGTCGAAGACTTCATCAAGGCCTGTGGCGAATACCTGGAAGACGTGACGCTGTCCGACCCGACCGTGAAAGTCACCAGCACTCGTGAACTGGAGGCAGGCATGGTTCTGGCGCGCAACCTCAATGCCGACAATGGCATGCTGCTACTCAACGCCGGAAAGGTCATGAGCGGCCCGCTGATCGAAAAGCTCATCGCCTTCGAAGCAATGGAAGGGGCGCGGTACAGCGTGTTCGTCAAGATCCCAGAGGAGGAGGCGGATCCTTCGACGCCGAAGCCTATCTTGGGGTGATTATGCGGCTTCAATGAGCACGGTGATTACCTGTGGGAGCGAGCCTGCTCCGGGCGGCGATCCGACGAAGGCGGCCTACCAGTTGGAATGATTTGACTGACACACCGCTTTCGCGAGCAGGCTCGCTCCCACAGGGGCTGCGGTGGGTTGTCAGATGGCGCCAGGCTTTGCTCCCGCCGCTTTGATCTGTAACCTGCCCGGCATTTTCCGCCCGAGGCCCTTGTACATGACCACCCCTCTGATCCGCATCGCCGCCGCCCTGCTCATCGGCCCGGACGGCCGGACCCTGCTGGTGCGCAAGCGCGGCACCCAGGCCTTCATGCAACCCGGCGGCAAGATCGAAGCCCATGAGCAACCGATCCAGGCCCTGGCTCGGGAATTGGACGAGGAGCTCGGGCTCAGGATCGATCCGGCCCAGGCCCGTCATCTGGGGCAATTCAGCGCGCCGGCCTCCAATGAGCCGGGATTTATCGTGCAGGCCGAGGTGTTTTTGCTGGAGACCGATGCAGCGGTTTCCCCGGCTGCCGAAATTGAAGAAGTGCATTGGATCGACCCGTCCCGCGACAGCGGTTTACTGCTGGCGCCGTTGACAGGCGAAGTGATCCTGCCGTTTTATCGAACCCACTGCCTCTCGACCTGCTGATTCAAGGAGCGACGCCTTCATGATCCCCTTGCCGGACCTGCTGATTTTCGCCGCCGCCGCGTTGCTGATGGTGCTCACGCCCGGCCCGAACATGATCTACCTGATTTCCCGCTCGATCTGTCAGGGGCGCAAGGCCGGCGTCACTTCTTTGTTGGGCGTGGTGGCGGGGTTCTTCGTGCACATGTTCGCGGCGGCGGCGGGGCTGACGGCGGTGTTCCTCGCGGTGCCCATGGCCTATGAAGTCCTCAAATGGGCCGGTGCGCTGTACCTGCTGTGGCTGGCCTGGCAAGCGGTGAAACCCGGCGCCCGCTCGCCGTTCCAGGCCCAGCAATTGCCGGCGGACTCGACCCGCAAGCTGATCACCATGGGCTTTCTCACCAGCGCCCTGAACCCGAAGATCGCGGTGTTCTACCTCTCGGTGTTCCCGCAGTTCATCAGCCCGGAGCACGGTTCACTGTTCACCCAGAGCATCATCCTCGGGCTGACCCAGATCAGCGTCAGTTTCAGTGTCAATCTGCTGATCGCACTGTTCGCCGCCGGCATCGCCTCATGGTTCGTCCACAACCCGACCTGGCTGGCGGCGCAACGGTATTTCATGGGCTTCGTGCTCGGTGCGCTGGCCCTGCGGTTGATGCTTGAGCAACGGCGTTCGGCGTGAGCATCCGACGGCTGAAGGCGGGTGACGCCCAGAGCTATCGGGAGCTGATGCTCCAGGCCTATGAATTCCATCCACAGGCCTTCACTTCCAGCGCCAGCGAACGGGCGACGCTGCCCATAAATTGGTGGGAGTCGCGCCTGACCAGCCGGCTCGAAGTGATCCTCGGCGCGTTCATCGCGCACGAGCTGGTGGGTATCGTCGGCCTGGCCCTGGAGCCTCGGCTGAAGGCGCGGCACAAGGCGACGCTGTTCGGCATGTACGTCGTCGAGGCCCATCGTCACGCCGGGCTCGGCGAACAGTTGATGCGGGCCGCCCTCGACGAAGCCCGTCGCCATCCCTTCCTGCGCCTTGTGCAATTGACCGTCACCGCCGGCAACGACCCGGCCATCGAGCTTTACCAGCGCTGCGGCTTTCTGTTGTATGGCCTAGAGCCGATGGCGATTCGCGTGGGGGACGAGTACCTCGACAAGATCCATATGTGGCTTGAACTCTGATCTCACCGCAAGTTTGAGTGATGGAGCTTTGTGGCAATTACCGCACCGCGCTGACACCGTCGAGTGTGGAAAACGACGTGTCTTTTGCCGTCAGCAGAAAGTCGCGCATATACGGCGCGTCGAGCATGTCGGTGCGCACCGCCGCGTAGAGCGTGGCGAACAAACCTTTTTCCCCCAGCCGCTTGGCCTTCACGTAGCCCCGTGAGCTGTATTCATGCAGCGCCCAATGGGGCATGCCGCAGACGCCACGGCCACTGGCGACCAGTTGCATCATCATCACCGTCAGCTCGGACGTGCGCACCTGGGCCGGTTCGATGTCGGCCGGTTCGAGGAAGCGGGTGAAGATGTCCAGGCGATCGCGTTCCACCGGATACGTGATCAGGGTTTCGCTGATGAGGTCTTCGGGCACGATGTAGGCCTTGCCCGCCAGCCGATGCTGGTTGGCCACCGCCAGCATCGCCTCGTAGGTGAACAGCGGCACGTAGGTGATGCCCGCAAGTTCCAGGGGATCGGAGGTGACGACCAGGTCCAGGTCGCCACGGGCCAGGGCCGGCAGCGGGGCGAAGGCGAAGCCCGAGGCCAGGTCCAGCTCGACTTCCGGCCAGGCATCGCGGAACTGGTCGATGGTCGGCATCAACCACTGGAAGCAGCTGTGACACTCGATGGCCATGTGCAAACGCCCGGCGGTGCCGCCGGCCAGCCGCGCGATGTCCCGTTCGGCGCTGCGCAGCAACGGCAGGGTGGCATCGGCCAGTTGCAGCAAGCGCAGGCCGGCGCTGGTGAAGCGTACCGGCTTGGTCTTGCGCACGAACAACTGCATGCCCAGGCGCTCTTCCAATTCCTTGAACTGATGGGAGAGGGCGGACTGGGTCAGGTGAAGGCGTTCGGCGGCTTCGACCAGGCTGTCGGCTTCGCGCAGGGCGTGCAGCGTCTTGAGGTGGCGGAGTTCAAGCACTGGGTTGCTCCATGAGTAAAACTTGTGATCAACACGAAAAGGTTGAGTTTGTCTCATGTGGGGCTGGCTGTCGACAATGGCGTCATCTTTTACAAGGAGGACATTCCCATGGCCCTGGCCCATACCCTCGGTTTTCCCCGCATCGGCGCCGACCGCGAATTGAACGACCTGGAAGCTGATTGGAAAGGTACGCTGGGCTGGGAGCGGCTGTTCGACGAAATCGACGAAGCCCGCGCCCAGGGCCATCGGGTCAAGCCGGCAGTCATCGGCCCGCTGACGTACCTTTGGTTGAGCAAGGCCAAGCACGGCGGCTTGGACAAGCTCGACTTGCTGGAGCGGCGGCTGCCGGTCTACGGTGATATTTTCCATCGCCTCGATACCCGAGGTGTGGAGTGGGTGCAGATTGATGAACCGATCCCCACCCTCGATCTGCCTCTGCGCGCTTCGGACCCACTGGGCCAGGTGCACCTACAAGATTCTCTCGGCGGGCCTGGTCACTGGCCACGACGACTGGCGTTGCGAACACGAGCAGGCACTTGCGCAGTTGCGACCGGCCCGGGCGCGTTTTGGCGAGAACCTTTGGGTCAGCGCTTCCTGCACAGGCCTAGTCTGGAGCGCGAAAGCCTCGGATTCAAGCGCGGGCTGACGACCGACTACCCCAACGACATCGGCCGGTTGTGTGCAACATCCACTCAACGCTGAGGTCTGTGATTCATGAGGGAAGCTGCATTCTTTGGATCTGAATATGGGTCATGCAAAAATCATTCCCCGTCCCTAACGCTTCATTGTTGATGTAAAGCATGGTCATGGTGGGCGAGGTCGCTACGAAGCTTAGCAGGATTTGCTTTGCAACTTGGAGCGTATCCAGCACCACCTCTGCCGACCGTTCTCCATGGCTGGTTCCCAATTGAAGACGTGTGATCGCTCCGACCGCTGCGTTGTATCGGAAGGCCGAGGAAGACAAGAGGTAGGTGGCTCCAGGTGTCATCCCGGTAAAAGTCCGAGTCAAGAATGTTCCAGCGGAATTGTTTGTCCTGGTTATGTTAAGCATAAAGTAAACGGTCTGGTTGGGGTATGCGTACCACGACAGATCGCTCGAACTGCCGGCCCCACCCCATAGCCATCCGCCCGATAGGCGTTCGGAGAATTTCGCGATGTGCAGTGACAGTCCTTCCAGGACTCGAAACACGCGTGTCGAGCGCTTGCCGCTCCCGTCGACCGCTCGTACGGTGAGGGTGTGGGTTTCTGCGCTGAACAGCCGGCACTGCACCGTCCATTCGTTAGCCGAGTTGACGGGGAAGCGACCGATGGAGACGTTGTTATCCAAGAGCTCTATCTCTTGTCCTGTCGTTCCGGTGCCGCTGCCGGTAATTGTCGCGCTCCGGTAATAGGTCTCGCCTTGGTCGGCCACCACGCCTTCGTCCGTTATCACCGCGGTTATGGTTGGCGTTTGCGTCTCGACCTTGACCGTGAAGGCCCATGCAGGGAACGACGTGGTTCCATCCAGAGCCCTCGCGGTCAGGGTGTGCAGGGCCGGCAAGAACGTCAACGGACCCATGGACCATGTATTACCGGTGACAGTCGCTGAGCCCAGCCGAATATCACCGTCATACAGGTCCACGCCCCGGCTGGGTGTGATGGTGCCGCTCACGGTAATCCGGGTTTCGAACGTATCGCTTCCAGGCGGTATTTCGGTTGCGCCTGCCTTCACTGAGGTGATGACGGGCGCCTGTCCTGCGATGCCGACACGATAGACACGGTCGGGGAAATCGATGTCCGTGCCGGCGTCGTCCCTCAAGTCCAGGGATGCGCTGAATTTAATGATCAGCTGAGTCCCGTCGCCCAGGGTATCGAGGTAGGCACGAGGTACGGTGACCGGCCAGAACCCGTTCGTGATCCATTCAGGGGTCACTTTGCTGCCAGCGCCATTCCAAATCGTTCGATTGCTGGGATTATTATCCGGTGTCCTGCCTTCCAGGCTCATGCGAACCTGCTGTCCAGCCGCAATAAAGGACCAGAGTTTTGCGCGAATAACCGCATCCCCCGTGAAGCTGTTCAGGTTCAGTACGTTGAGTTCTTCGGCATTGTTGATGAAGAACACCGGTAAGTTCAGGCTGGTGGCGGGAAGGGGAGTGACCGTCACAGTAACGGTGCCCGACGCAAAGGTCTCGCCGCCCCGCAGTAATTCGTACCTGAGCGTAAAGGTGGCGTTGATGCCGTTGCCAATGTTCGCAGCGATCACCGACGCGGGAATTGGAATATCAACGCTACCGTCGACTTCTCCGGGAACTGGCGCGAGGTCCGGGGTGCCTTCGCCAGGCTTGCCGGTGAGGATCAACTTGATCATGTCGGTGCTTAGCAAGCCAGCCAACGCGATGCGGACGGTGGCGCCATTGATCGCATCCAGGGGGGCCAGGACCTGACTCGCGCCCATGCCGTCTGCTTCGAGCAGGTTGGGCAGTTGCAGTTCGCCGAAACCGACGACTTTGGCGAACGCGGTTGTGGAATAGCCTTCCCGGTTGAGGGTCTTGAACCGGACATCGTAGGCGCAGCTGACGTCTCTGTCGGCGACGAGCAGGTTATTGGGCACCTGTAGAACCAAGGGTTTGGGCTGGCCGAGCTCTGTTTGGACAATACCAACTGGAACGATGTAGTCGGGATCGGGTGGACTCTTGAAAATAGCGCTCACCTCGTCCCCGGCCCGGTATGACGGGTGGCTGGTACTGATGATTAACGACAAGGGCCGCCCGGCGAGTTTGTCCAGGTCGATCAAGCTGGCATCGTCGTTTTCGTCAGCGAGGTCTTCGCGGAAGATGGGCGCTGGCAAGCGTTCGTTTCGGCGGTCGACATCGATATAGGTTGTCGCCGACCAGATGGACAAAGGATCGGTGCTGTTTTCTATCAAGTCCGTGACGGTAAAGCGGACTGGCAAGGCTCGGCGGTTTTCGATCTGGTCCAGTTCCGATGCCGGGACGATAACCGTCACTGTCGTGGGAGTGATGGACGGTACCGGTGGGGCCTGGTCGGCGGGAACGCTGAAATGGACGATGTGCCCGCCGAAGTCGATGTCGACATGGTCGTACAGCCTGCAGAAGGGGTAGCGGCAATGCACCGTGAGCTGTTGCAAGGTGCCGTCCAAGCCTTCCTTCACTATATCGATGCCGTTGTTTTGCGCGATAGGAAACGCCAGCGCGAGTTCGGAGTGTCCTTCCGTAGCGGGGTCCTGATCGACGTAGCCAGGGCGCACCTCGTGATAAAGCATGGTCAGCGGGCTGCTGAACTCGTCGTTACTGCTTGGGCGCTCCACGCTGTATACCAGCGAATTGACGCCGTTGATGAGACGTTGGGGCGGGACATGCATCGTGAATGGGTCGTTTTCCGTTCCCGGACCCACAAGATGAATGTCGACGGGCGTCGCTTCGCCGTTGAGAAATAGCCGGCACGTTTCGTTGGGTGCCATGCCGTCCCAGGGGTCAATGATGACTGCCAGGCCGGCGGGGTTATCGTCGTAGATCATTTTGGGAATGCCGACCATTGCGAGCCCGCCTTCCACTGGCTCCACCTGTCCAGGGATTATGGGCAACCACAGGACTAATGCCGAGTCGTCCGGGGCTTCAAGAGGTACGACATTCGAAGTGTCGATGAGCAGGAACTCAACCGCCGCAGACGCGTGGAACCCATCACCCGTGGCGGGCATCCATGTGGCAGAAACCCAGCTCCCCACCCATTGGGAAAGCATGGACGGGCTGATGCTGAAAACGACACTGGGCGCTTCGCCTACGGTCTGGTTCAGGGTCAACAGCTGCGGCGGTCCATCGAGTGGCTCGCCGCGCCAGTTGAGCTTGATCTGCTGACCGGCAGTCAAGCCATTGGCCGCGACGTCAACTTCCACCAGGACATCGCTTTCCCCGGTTTTTCCCAGGTCGATCACATTGTCCAGGTCTACATCGCCAATGCGTGGAGCATTGAGCGCGACGCCCATTGTTCCTACCGTTGGCCGGACGCGGATCGTACGGGTCAGGGAGCGGTCGGTCGCTGGATTACCCACCTCATCCCATAGCCTGTAGAACATCAGCACGTCACGATTGCCCAGTTCGGCAATCATCTCCCGGGTCAGGATAAAGACCACAGGTTGGCCCTCTTCCCCAGACTCTACGGTATATGGCAAGCACCAGTTGGCGATTTGCAAATTCAGTTTGTGTCCCGCCCGCATTCCTCGCCACGGGTCAATCGCCACAGGAACATCTTCTGCGCCATCAACTTCGGTGTCAGCGGTTCGAGGTGCCGTTAGCAACCCGTGTCCGGGACGTTGTGGCTCGGGATCTCTCCCCCCCGGCGAACGTTTTCTGGTCAGTATTTTCAGATGTGCCGACTCCGCGCCATTGACCCGATAGAACAGTTCGCTGAAGCCCTCCGGCACTTGTTTGGCATCAATGAAGCCGGACAGTGGCTTGTTGGCGTCATGGTCCTTGGGCACCACGAGCGACAGGACAGGCGAAGACACGTTGGAGAAATAGATATCCACCTTGTCACCGTTGATCAGGTGGGCGGACGGCACATGGACACATAAGCCTGCAGGATCAGCCTTGAGCAACGCCTTATTGATGCCCGAAATTCCCGCATCCAGAACGATAGCGTCGGGAATGTTGAGGGCTCCCATCGACACCACAGCGGGTTTCCCCTGGATTTGCTCATACAGGTTCATGCTGGCGCTCTCTGTGATCGCAAGGCTGAAAGCTATTGCGTTGACCCGTAGTAAACGCGCGCCGGGAGTGCTTGGCTACTGTCAGGTCTGACAGGTAAATGGCCACGCTGGGGGGAGATGAGACGTGCGGTGGTCCAGCGAAGCAACCGTCCTCGCTACGGTTCTTCGCGAAGCTTCAGACTACCACTCGGCAATCTTCATCAAACTGTCACGCAACTGTGGCAGCGCGCTTGAGCGAACTTCATCAGACTCGCGCTCTACTGGGGTTCTGCGTTTTGGTGTTTGTTCATGCGTGTATTCATTTTCCTGGCCGCCTTGTTGTGCGGCTTGCCGTCGTTGGCGGCTTCTCGTTGTGATGTCAATGTCGCGACCCAGCGGGTCGACCTGGATCAGGTAAGCCTGGCATACCAGAGCATCGGGCGTGCGTCCGACCCTGCGTTGCTGCTGGTGATGGGCTTGGGTGGGCAGTTGATCCATTGGCCGGATGAAGTGGTGGTGGCGTTGTGCGAACAGGGTTTTCGGGTGATCCGCTACGACAACCGGGACGTCGGTCTCTCCACTTGGCGCCAGGCGCCCGGCAGCGCCAACCTGGCATTCGAAGCGTTGCGCTACAAGCTCGGTCTGCCCGTGGCGGCGTCTTATTCGTTGACGGACATGGCCGCCGATGGCCTGGGCTTGATGGACGCCTTGCAGGTGCAAAGCTTCCATGTGTTGGGCGTCAGCATGGGCGGAATGATCGCCCAGCACATGGCCGCCATGGCGCCTCAGCGGGTCGAGAGCCTGACATTGCTCATGACCAGCTCCGGCGCCGCGGGCTTGCCGGCGCCCAGTGAAACGCTGGTGCAACTGTTGTCGCGGCGCAGTGCGCCGAATCGTGAAGTGGCGCTCGAACAGCAGGCCGACCTGCTGGCCGCGCTGGGCAGCCCGATGGTGGTCGACGATCGACAGGCTCTGCTGCACCAGGCTGCGGTGGCCTACGACCGGGCCTTCAACCCCGAGGGTGTGAAGCGCCAGATCATGGCCATCATGGCCGAGCCAAGCCGGGTGGCGCTGCTCAATCAGCTGCAAGTGCCGACCCTGGTGGTCCACGGCACGGCCGATCCGTTGCTGCCGGTGATGCATGGGGTGCATCTCGCGGCGCATATTCGCGGCAGCCGCTTGAAGCTGATCCCGGGTCTTGCCCATCGCTTTCAAGAAGCTTTCAAGGAACCATTGCTGGGGGCGGTGCTGCCCTATTTGCAGCAACACCGCGAAAACACCTCGCACTGGGCGCAGGTCGAGCCGGCGCAGGCGCCGAATGTGCTCTAACTGACACCGGGGGGTGCTTTTGTGGCGAGGGGATTTAGCGAAACGTCGCACCGCCCCGCTGGACTGCGCAGCAGGCCCAAAATTTTGGGGTCGCTTCGCAACCCAGCGGGGATAAATCCCCTCGCCACAAAAGGGCTGCAGTGGCGTTACTACCGTGCTTGAGCCTGCTCCACCAACCAGTCCATCAGCTCCCGCAACTGGCCCGACACCTGCGGCCGGCGCGGATAGACCAAGTGATAACCCAGCCCGGTCCTGACCTTCAGTTCGAACGGCATCACCAGCCGACCGGCGCTGAGGTCTTCGCCGATCAGCGACCAGTCGCCAATCGCCACGCCGGTGCCTTGGGAGGCCATGGACATCGCCAGGTCCAGGGTTTCGAAATGCTGGCCTTTGCTGACGTTGCTCAACCGCACGTCGGCCGCGGCCAGCCAGGCGTTCCAGTCGCGCTCGTCGGTGGTGGGATGCAGCAGCAGGTGTTGTTGCAGATCGAGGGGTGAATTCAACGGGACCGGACCTTCCAGCAAGGGGCGCGAGCACACCGGTGTAAGCTGTTCGTCGAACAAGTGCAGGCAGTCAAGCGAGGCGTCGGGCGGCGGGCCGTAAACCACCGCCGCGTCGAATGCCTCACGCTGGAAATCCACGCCGTGCCGGACCGTGGTGGTCAGCTCCACCGGCACGTCCGGGCGCTCTTTTTGCCATTGCAACAGGCGCGGCAGCAGCCAGCGCATCACACAGGTCGGGGCCTTGAGCTTCAGGGTCTGGCGCTTCTCGCCGATCTGCTCGACCGCCTCGCCGATCAGGCCGAACACCTGCTGCACCCGGGGCAGCCACGCCTGGCCCTCGGCGGTCAGGCTCAACCCGCGTGCCTGGCGCTGGAACAACGCATAACCCAGATGATCCTCCAGCCCTGCGATCTGCCGACTCACCGCGCCCTGGGTGATGTGCAGCTGTTCGGCGGCGCGAGTGAAGTTGCAGCACTGGGCCGTGATCAAGAAAGTATGCAACGTCGGCAGCGGTGGGAGTCGTTTCATCTGGATCCAAGCCATGACGTGAGGACATGGCTAGTATGACTTTTTATCCATTGTTGCCGCTACGGCTTGGCCGTCCAATAACGCCATTCCCTCAGAGCAAAAGCGGCCCGCAGGTGTCGTGCGGGGTCCTTTTCAAGATAACAAAAAGGCAATGGCAATGGCGACGTGCGGCGAGGTATTGGTCAAGTTACTGGAAGGCTATGGCGTGGAGCAGGTATTCGGCATTCCTGGCGTACACACCGTGGAGTTGTATCGCGGGCTGGCCCGTTCAAGCATCCGCCATGTGACGCCGCGCCATGAACAGGGCGCCGGTTTCATGGCCGACGGCTATGCCCGTGTCAGCGGCAAGCCGGGCGTGTGCTTCATCATCACCGGCCCGGGCATGACCAACATCACCACTGCCATGGGCCAGGCCTATGCCGATTCGATTCCGATGCTGGTGATCTCCAGCGTGCAGTCGCGCAGCCAGTTGGGCGGTGGGCGCGGCAAGCTGCATGAGCTGCCGAACCAGAGCGCGCTGGTGGGCGGGGTCGCGGCGTTTTCCCACACGCTGATGTCAGCCGCCGAATTGCCAGGTGTGCTGGCCCGGGCCTTTGCCTTGTTCCAGGCCGGGCGTCCGCGGCCGGTGCACATCGAGATTCCGTTGGATGTGCTCGTTGAACAAGCCGATGACCTGCTCGCCAGCACGCCAGTGAGCATCAATCGCGCCGGGGCCGCGCCCAGTGCCGTGGAGCAAATGGCAGCCTTGCTGGCGACGGCCCGGCGGCCGTTGGTGCTTGCCGGAGGGGGGGCGCTGGACGCCGGGACTGAATTGACCGAACTGGCCGAACGCCTCAGCGCCCCCGTGGCGCTGACCATCAATGCCAAGGGCCTGCTGCCGTCCCGTCATCCGTTGCTGATCGGTTCCACCCAGAGCCTGGTGGCCACCCGTGCCCTGGTGGCCGAAGCGGATGTAGTGCTGGCGATCGGCACCGAGCTGGCCGAGACCGATTACGACGTCACCTTTGCCGGCGGCTTCGAGATTCCCGGTGCGTTGTTGCGCATCGACATCGACCCCGACCAGACCGTGCGCAACTACGCGCCAAGACTGGCGCTGGTGGCCGACGCACAAAGTGCTGCGCGGGCATTGCTCGATGCGTTGAAGCGCGGCGTGTCCGGCGCGAGAGACGACAGTTGGGGAGCGATTCGTGTCGAACGGCTGCGGACCGAACTCGATCAGCAATGGGACGTCCCGACCCGCGCCCAGACGGTGTTCCTCGATACGGTATTGCAGGCCTTGCCCGACGCGGTTTTCGTTGGCGATTCCACCCAGCCGGTCTACACCGGCAACCTCACCTTCAATCCCGAACGCCCGCGCCGCTGGTTCAATTCGTCTACCGGCTACGGCACCCTCGGCTACGCGTTGCCGGCGGCCATTGGTGCCTGGCTGGGTGGTGTCGACAACGGCCATGGCCGCCCGCCCGTGGTGTGCCTGATCGGCGACGGTGGGTTGCAGTTCACCCTGCCGGAACTGGCCAGCGCGGTGGAAGCGCGCACGCCGGTGATCGTGCTGCTGTGGAATAACCAGGGCTACGAAGAGATCAAGAAATACATGGTCAACCGCGCCATCGAACCGGTGGGCGTGGACATCTACACGCCGGATTTCATCGGCGTTGCCAAAGCCCTGGGGTGCGGCGCCGAGACGATCGACGGCGTGCATTCCCTGCGCAGCGCATTGCTGGCCGCCAGTCACCGCCAGGGTCCGACGTTGCTCGAGATTGACCAGGCGCGCTGGATGGCGGAGGTGGCCGAATGAATTTCCCGACGACGCAAGACGGCCTGTACATCAACGGCGAGTGGTTGGCGGGCGATCAACCGCTGCGGGTGATCAACCCCGCGACCGAGGCGCTGCTGACCACTGTTTACGGCGGCGATGAATATGCCGTGGATCAAGCCTTGGAGGCCGCTACCCAGGCTTTCGGCCCGTGGTCGAACACCTCGGGTGCCGAGCGCGGCGCGGTGCTTCGGCGTATTGCTGCCAGCGTGCGGGATGCTCGTGAGCGGCTGATGCATTTGCAATCGAGCAACAACGGCAAACCGTTGTTCGAAGCGGCCATCGACGTCGACGACGTGGTCGCGACCTTCGAGTACTACGCCGGGTTGGCCGAAGAACTGGACGTTCGTCAGGACGGTCCGCTGGCGTTACCCAGCGATGATTTCAGCGCACGTCTACGCCGCGAACCTTGTGGGGTGGTCGGCTTGATCGTGCCGTGGAATTTCCCGATGGTCACCACCGCCTGGAAACTTGCCCCGGCCTTGGCCGCCGGCTGCTGCGTGGTGCTCAAGCCTTCGGAAGTCACGCCGCTGCCGGAGCTGGCGCTGGCCTCGATCATCGCCGAATGCGGCTTGCCCGATGGCGTGTTCAACCTGGTCTGCGGCACGGGGTTGGCGGTCGGGGCGCCGCTGGCGTCCGACCCGCGCGTGGCGAAGATTTCCTTCACCGGCAGCAACGCGGTGGGGGTGCAAGTGATGCAACGGGCGGCGGAAACCGTGAAGGGCGTGAGCCTGGAGCTGGGCGGCAAATCGTCCTTGCTGGTGCTGGCCGACGCCGACCTGGACCTGGCGGTGGAGCTGGCCTGTGGCGGCGGTTTCTTCAACGCGGAGCAGATGTGTTCGGCCACCACTCGGGTGTTGATCGCCGATGAGCTGGCCGATGAATTCATGCGACGGCTCAAGGCGCGGGCCGAGGCGATCCGCGTGGCCGATCCATTCGATCCGGACGTGGAGATGGGCTCGCTGGTCAACCAGGCGCAATACCAACGGGTGCTCGGGCACATCGATCGAGGCGTGAGCGACGGCGCAACGTTGGTGTGCGGCGGTCAACGACCTGCGCATCTGCAACGCGGCTTTTTTTTACAGCCAACGATCTTCACCGACGTGCCCCTCGACAGTGCGCTGTGGTGCGAGGAGATCTTCGGGCCGGTGTTGTGCGTGCGTCGTTTCGGCCACCCGGAAGAGGCGATTGCCCTGGCCAATGACAGCCGTTTCGGCCTGGTGGCGAGCGTGGTCAGCCGCGATGCCGAGGCGGCCGGGAAGGTCGCCGACGCCTTGCAGGCGGGGCTGGTGTGGATCAACGCACCGCAAGTGATTTTCCCCCAGGCCGCTTGGGGCGGCTACAAGCAGAGCAGCCTGGGTCGTGAATTGGGACCTTGGGGACTGGCCGCGTTCCAGGAAATCAAACACGTGATCCGGGCGGTCTGAAGGCTGCGAAGCCGAGGCGGCGAATGCCGTGCAAGTCCAGGATCAGACGGTCATCCGCAACCGCGCCAGATCCCGCAACGGCGGCGCGCCAAACAAGCGGCTGTACTCCCGGCTGAACTGCGACGGGCTTTCATACCCCACTCGATACCCCGCCGCCGACGCTTCCAGCCCTTCGGCCAGCATCAACCGTCGAGCCTCCTGCAAGCGCAATTGTTTTTGGTATTGCAATGGGCTCATGGCCGTCATGGCCTTGAAGCGGTGATGCAAGGTCGAAACGCTGAGGTTGACCTCCCGAGCGAGGTCATCGATGCGCAACGGTTGTTCGAAATGGCCGTTGAGCCATTTGATCGCCTGGCTGATGCGATGGCTCTGGCTATTGGCAATGGCGATTTCATACAACCGATAGCCTTGCGGGCTGCGTAGCAGGCGGTAAAGGATTTCCCGGCGCACCAGGGGCGCGAGCATGGCGATGTCTTTTGGCGTATCGAGCAGGCGCGTCAGGCGTAGCACCGCGTCGAGCATCGGCGTGTCCAGGCGTTCCACATACAGGCCACGGCCGGCCGGGCGAGTCGGCACGCCCAGGGGGCCGGCATCGGCGATCAGCGCGGTGATTTCCGCCGGGTCGATGTCCAGGCGCAGCGCCAGGATCGGCTGCTCGGGCGAGACGTCGGCGATGCAACCGCTCAATGGCATCGAGACCGAGACCACCAGGTAATGCAGCGGGTCATAGTTGAAAAATTCGTCCGCCAGGCGCACCTGCTTGCTGCCCTGGGCCATGATGCACAGCGCCGGTTGCGCCAGCACCGGGGCAAACTTGTGTGGCTGGCTGTGGCGCGACAGGTTCAGCGAGCCGATGGCCGTGGCGTAGCTCCCGTCCTCGCTGGTGTTGCGGTCGATGATCGAAGCCAGCTCGGCGCGCTGCTGTTCCAGGTACGTGTCCAGCGGGGCGTGGGCGTGATCGAGTGGCGACATGCCGGGATCCTCATGGCGAAGGGAGCGATAGGACAAAGCATATGTTTGTGCAAGGCATGGCGGTAGTCACATCCTGTTGAAAGCTTGCCTGATCCTGCAAGGCGGGGGGGTGAAGGGCTGTGCAGCCTGGCCGAAACTTGCTTGAAACCTTTTGTTTCAACTCCCGGCAATTCCCACCCATCAGGCACGGATGGGTGAATTCCCAGCCGCAGAATCGTGCAATGAGTCGGCAGGAATCGACTAACGAAGCTGGCGGCAGCCCGCTTAACCTTTGATCCTGTCGCAGCCTGTCCCCGGCTGCCAACGGATGACCTGGGAGGGTTGAACATGACTACACAGATCCCCGTCAGTCACATGGCTTTTGTCCGGGCCCGCGCCGGTTGCTCCAAGCCATTGGGCGCACGCCTCAGCAGCTTGATCGTACCTTCGCGCCAGGCGCCCGGTTGCCTGCACTTTGCCTTGCAACAATCGCAATGCGACGCCGATTTGTGGCTGGTGTCCGGGCTGTGGGTCAACCAACAGGCGATGGACGCTTATTTCAACTCACCGGCCATGGCGATCTTCGCCCAATTGGTGCAAGACCTGGTGGTCAGCAGCCTGGACTTCCACACCTTTCGGGAAGTGTCCGCCGCCCAGGCGACCGAAGGGTGCATGGCGAAGGTACACAAACTGGCCGGTTGAAGGTTTAATGACAGGCATTTCCCACCGCCAGGATGCGAAGTATGGCACGCAAAGCCTTTGAAACTTTTGAAGCTGTTTCCGCTGTTGTTCCCAAGGAAGGTGGCGGCTACTACGCAGCCATCGCCACCAAGGCCATCGGCAGTGCCGAGAAGCCGCGTTTCAATAAAGTGCTCGAAGAGCAGACCTTCGAGACCGCTTTCAAAGCCGATGAAGCGGCTGCCCAGCAGTTGACTCACCTCAAGGGTGTCGACGACGAAGGCGGATTGGTCTGGTAAGCAGCATTTCAAGGATTGCCACAAGTGATCTCACCGCCCATCCTTATCGCGGGCGATGCATCTTGAACAACGCCTCCGGCCCCAGCTGGAAGTAATCCGCCGGCCCGCCGCCGCGCAAGATCGGCTCGGCGGCGGCGGTGTCGTAGACGCCGTCCTTCAACAGCCACTTGGCGATGTGAACGGCGACCACTTCGCCCAGAATCAACCAGCTCGGCACAGGCGCCTTGTCCGCTCGCTGCAACTGGATGATCTGCGTGACCTTGCATTCGAAGGACACCGGGCTCTCGGCGACGCGCGGCACCTGGATGATCCGCGATGCCGCCGGCGTCAGGCCCGCTAGCTCGAATTCGTTGACCTGCGGCGCGACCATCGCGCAGCTCTGGTTCATCTGCTCGGCCAGTGGGCGCGTGGCCAGGTTCCAGGCAAATTCCCCGGTCTGTTCGATGTTGTTGAGGCTGTCTTTGCGACCGACGCTGGAGAACCCAATGATCGGCGGAACGTAGTTGAAGGCGTTGAAAAAACTGTAGGGCGCCAGGTTCAGGCGGCCTTCTGCATCTTGTGAAGAAATCCAGCCAATGGGCCGTGGGCCGACAATGGCATTGAACGGGTCGTGGGGCAGGCCATGGCCTTGGGCGGGTTCGTAGTAGTGAATGTCGTCGGGCATGAAGGATGTAGGTCCGGTGCGTGTCAGAAGGATCCGACGATAGTGCAGCGCCCTGACCCTTTTGTCAGCACCACAAAAAACCGGTGGGAGGTTGCTCGCTCCCACAGGTCTTGGTGTTGCCGGTTGGGATCAGTTGGTCGACGCCGCATCGCTAGGGTCGGAGCCGTCGGCAGCCACGGTGGGCTCGATGGCGTGGTTCTCGTCCTTCTTGGCAACGACGGCGGAACCGGCGCGCTCATGGCTGCTGGCGATGAAAGCGGCCGTGCCGGTACGCTCGAAGCCGTCGTCGGCGAACGCGCTACTGGCCAGTGCGGTGAGGGTCAGGGCGAAGATCAGTTTGGTTTTCATGGTCATACTCCAGGCATCGATAGTTGATGAGCGCAAGGGTGGAGTGCAGCCATTAAGTGGAAATTAATGTAGGAAATGACGCCGGCCCGGAACGACGAAAGGGGCGAACCCGTGCAGGTTCGCCCCTTTTTTTGTACGACTGGCCTGTCAGTCAGTCACGATCCGCGAGTGTTTACGGGTGTCCTTCATGGTGATGTACACCAGCAGCGACACGGCGATGCACGCCGTCACGTACCAGTAGTAGCCGGTCTCCATGCCGATGCTCTTGAACCACAGCGCGATGTATTCAGCGGTGCCGCCGAAGATCGATACGGTCAGTGCGTAGGGCAGGCCGACGCCCAGGGCGCGGATTTCGGTAGGGAACAGCTCGGCTTTCACCACCGCGTTGATCGAGGTGTAGCCGCTGACGATGATCAGCGCGGCCATGATCAGGAAGAACGCGCCCCACCAGGTCTCGATGGTGTGCAGGGTGGTGAGGATCGGCACGGTGAACAGCGTGCCGAGGATGCCGAAGGCAATCAGGATCGGCCGACGACCGATCTTGTCCGAGAGCCCGCCGATGACGGGTTGCAGGCACATGAACAGGAACAGCGTGGCGGCGGAAATGGTGGTGGAGTCGGAGATGCTCATGCCCACCGTGTTCACCAGGTATTTCTGCATGTAAGTGGTGTAGGTGTAGAAGGCCAGGGTGCCGCCCATGGTCAGGCCGACCACGGTCAACAGCTCCTTGGGGTGGCGCATCAGGGTGCGCATGGCGCTTTCCTTGGCCTTTTCCTTTTTGGTGAACGACTCGGTTTCTTCCATGCCGCGACGCAGGTACAGCGCAACGATTGCACACAGCGCGCCGATGGCGAACGGGATGCGCCAGCCCCAGGCGTACAGCTGCTCGGTAGTCAGCAATTGTTGCAGCACGATCAGCACGCCGAGGGCGATGAGCTGGCCGGAAATCAGCGTCACGTATTGGAAGCTGGAGAAGAAACCGCGACGTTCCTTGGTCGCCATCTCGCTCAGGTACGTTGCCGAGGTGCCGTACTCGCCACCCACCGACAGGCCCTGGAGCAAGCGGGCGAACACCAGCAGGATCGGCGCGCCGACGCCGATGGTTTCGTAACCGGGGCTCAGGGCGATGATCAGCGAGCCAAAGCACATCAAGTACACCGAGGCCATCAACGCGCGTTTGCGACCGGCGCGGTCAGCGTACAGGCCCATCAGCCAGCCACCGATCGGGCGCATCAGGAAGCCGACGGCGAAGATCGCGGCGGTGTTGAGCAACTGGGCGGTGGTGTCGCCCTTGGGGAAGAAGGCTTTGGCGAAGTACAGCGAGAACGCGGCGTAGACGTACCAGTCGTACCACTCGACCATGTTGCCGACCGAGCCACTGAAGATCGACTTGATCCGGCTGGCGGTGGTTCTTTCACGGGCGGGCGCGGCAGCCGACCCAATGGGAAGGGCGTTTGAGTTATCCATTGAAGGATCCTTCGTTTAATTGTTTTTGTGGAGCGCGTAGGAACGCAGCCTGCCAGGGCTATAGCAGGAGCTGTGCCAGGTGGAAGAAGGCCGGTCTAGAGGGGATGTGGCTGTTTAGTGAGCGGAAATCCGCTTATTGCAGCCAGAGGTGTGGGCGGGGATCCGCTTATCAACAAGAAATGGGTTGGCTTCATCGCGAGCAGGCTCGCTCCCACATTCGCCCGGTATCCACAAATCCAGTGTGGGAGCGAGCCTGCTCGCGATGAGGCCAGTCCAGACACCACCGATGCCTCAGGGCGAAGAGGTTGAGGGCGTAAATTCCAACTTCAGCTCCCCCCGGTACTGCCCGGAGTTCTTGTCGATCTGATTGAACGGCGGCGTGTCCAAGGTGATGGGCCAGGGCGTACACACCACCGGATACGGCACATTGGGCAGCTTCACGGCGCGGATGTCCGCATTGTTGATGCCGTTGAAGGTCACCGGTTGCCCGGACACATGCTGCGTCTCGCCGAGGTTGGCGGTACGGGTGCGCACCGTGTATTCGATGCGGTCACGCTCGCCGCTGCCGCCGGACGCGTGGCGGACGAAGAAGCGGCCCTCCATGCCGGGCACGGGGTTGGTGCCGGTGACACGGATTTCATAACTCTGGCTGTTGGCGTTGTAGCCGTCGTAGAGGCATGCATCGACCGCGGACCGCCCGGAGACGATACCGCCCGGGGCAGTGCTCAACGGGCGAGTGCGCAGGTTGAGGTCCACCTGCGGCGTGCTGATGCCGTAGGCGGGCAGGTAGATCTGCATGTTGTCGCGGTCGGTGACGTCCAGCTTGAAGTCGACGGTGAAGGTTCTGGCGGCGCCAATCGGCTCCGAGTAATAGCGCTTGAGCTTGATGATCAACTTCGCCGACCAAATACCACCTGAAGGTAGCTTGGCGAGTTCCGATTGCGGAATCCAGACAGTCGACGCGGTGCCCGTGGTTCTGACCTCGTCGCACCAGCCTGACCCGGTTGCGTTCAGTACGTAGTCCTTCTCCCAGATCCCGCAACTGCTGTTCAGCGCATGCATGCGGGTGACGTAACCCTTGACCGACAAGACAGTCGACAGGCCGCTACGTCTCTCGGTAAACCGCAGCGGAATGTCTGTGATGCCATACCTCCCTGTATCGCCTCTGGTCTGACACTGGCCGTTGGCTGGGTTCGTATCGGACAAACAAACGAAGTGCATGGTCGTATAGCCTGCGCCAGGCAAATCTTGCTCTTTCCAGCCATGGACCATTCGGGTCCAAAGGTAGTGATCGGCCGGTGGCGCCGAACGGTCAAAGTTGAGTATCACGGACTGATGATGGTCGCTGGGGATGCTGTCCCCAAGCGTCGGCAATGCGGTGGCTGCAACGATGAGCGCGCTCAGCCGGTGGGCCCAACGGATAAAGAATGTGTTCATTGCGGGTTCTAATGACTGCATTTTTTGAATGGGAAAAAAATCGGCGGCTCCACCGGCCCCATCGCGAGCAGGCTCGCTCCCACATTCGCCCGGTATCCACAAATTCAGTGTGGGAGCGAGCCTGCTCGCGATGAGGCCAGTCCAGACACCACCGATGCCTCAGGGCGAAGAGGTTGAGGGCGTAAACTCCAACTTCAGCTCCCCCCGGTACTGCCCGGTGTTCTTGTCGATCTGATTGAACGGCGGCGTGTCCAAGGTGATGGGCCAGGGCGTACACACCACTGGATACGGCACATTGGGCAGCTTCACGGCGCGGATTTCCGCATTGTTGATGCCGTTGAAACTCACCGGTTGCCCGGACACATGCTGCGTCTCCCCCAGGTTGGCGGTACGGGTGCGGACCGTGTATTCGATGCGGTTGCGCTCGCCGCTGCCGCCGGACGTGTGGTGCACGAAGAAGCGACCCTCCATGCCGGGCACGGGGGTGGTGCCGGTGACTCGAATCTCATAGCTTTGGCTGTTGGCGTTGTAGCCGTCGTACAGACACGCATCGACCACGGACCGCCCGGAGACGATACCGCCCGGGGCGGTACTCAACGGGCGGGTGCGCAGGTTGAGGTCCACCTGTGGAGTAGTCATGCCGTAGGCGGGCAGGTAGATCTGCATGTTGTCGCGGTCGGTGACATCGAGCTTGAAGTCGACGGTGTAGGTATAGGCTCTTTCGATCGGCTGTGAAGCATACATCTTGAGTCTCAAGATCATCTTCGCCGTCCAGATACCGCCGGTGGGTAACTTGGCGAATTCCGACTGAGGAATCCAGAGTGTTGATCCTGTTCCCTCCGATCGGCGGGTGATATCTTCCTCTTCCTGATTGCAATAAGCAGCGCCGTTGGTAGTCAATACGAATATCCTTCCATCCCAGCTCCCATTGCAAAGATTGTTCGGATACTTGCGGTAGAGTTGGCCTTTGACAACGAGTACGTAGCTCAGGCCGCTGCGCCGTTCGGTGAAGCGCAGCGGTATGCTGGTCGTACCGAGCCGTCCAGCTGTCGTCGTTGAGCACTGGCCGTTTGCCGGGTCCGTGTTGGACAGGCAAACAAAGTGCATGTTGGTATAACCGGCCCCCGGTTTGTGTTGTGCGCTCCAGCCATGGATCATTTTTTCCCAAAGGTAATACGTTGGATTCGGCGTTGAACGGTCGAACTCGAGAACGACGGACTGGTAGTAGTCGCTGGGATGAATGTCTGCGAAGGCTGGCAGTGCGGTGACCGCAGCGATGAACGCGATCAGGCGCCGCCCCCAATGTATGGCTCCGCTCATGGCTGGCTCCTCTTATCTAGTGACAACGCGGCACTGCGACGCGCGGTCCAGCGTCCCAGGCGGTCGGGGTCGTTCAGGTCCTTGGGCAAGGCATCCAGGGTGGTGCTTTCGCAGGTCAGCGTGCCGACCCGCCGCAGGCTGCTCTGGGCGGCGCGGGTCTGTACGGTGCAGGCGTGTACGCCGTTGAGGTCCAGGGCGAACAAGGGATCGGGGTGGTGATTGAGGTCGACGACGAAGCTGCCGTCCTCGCCGGTTTCCATCATCGATGCATTGAGGATCGCGGCCTGGGCCAAGGGCTCTCCCCGAGCATCCACCAGGCGGCCGACGTAGGTATAACTGAGGGTGGACTCGATCCGTTGCACGGCCAGCTTGCCCGGTGGCAGGAACCACTCGCGGTTGCCGTTGCCGACGTTCACCGTGCTGAGGTTCTGGCGCGAGGCATCGGCGTCGCTGATGCGGGTGTGGGTGGCTTCGAAACCATTGACCGGGATCAGCCGCTTCTCACCGAAGCCGATGCTGGTCTGGGCGCCGTAGCCGCCGCTGACCTTGGCCGCCGCGCCCGTGGCATTTTCCACCGGCGCGGCGATGATGCCCACCGCCGCGCCGGGGCCTGTGCCGCCCTGGCCTTGACCCCAGAAGAAGCCGTCGCGGCCCAGGGCCAGGGACGAAGAATGGTTGCCGCTGAATCCAGGTCGCGAGTCTTGTTGGTCGCCGCCACGCTGGGCCACCGTCAGGCTGGTCTCGCCCCAGTTGCGCTCGATACGCCCGCCCAGCTCGGCGTCCCAGCGGCCCAGGTCATCGTAGCCAACGCCGGTGTTCACTTCGTTCCTGCCCTGTTCGCCGTCCCAGGCGCGGGTATGGCCCAGGCTCGTGCGCAGGCTGTCGGGGGCGTTCTGCTCGCGGCGCGCGTCCAGGCTGATGTTGCTCTGGCGGTAGCCGCCGGTGGGCGAGCGTTCGTTGTGGGACAGGCTCAGGCTCAGGTACAGGCCATGATCGGTCTCGCGGTTGCCGCTTGCATTGCGGAACGCGCCGACGCGATGGATGAGCTGGAACGGTCCCAGGGCATGGCCTCGGGAAAAACCGACCTGGAAGGTCCGGGCCCATGTCGAGGTGGTCAGGTCGCGGGTCGGGTCGTCTTCTTCGGGAAAGTCGTTCCAGTAGGAAAACGGATTCACCTGGGCGTAGCGGTTGTAGTTGTAGCCGGCACTGAGGGTGCCACCGGCCAGCGGCAACGAGGCGCTGGCGGTCAATGATTCGTTGCAGCCGCTCTGCTGGTAGGCGCGGGTGGTGCGCTCGCAGGATGGGCTCTTCAGCGAGTAGCGGTACACACTCCAGGAGATCCCGTGGGTAAAGGTCATTTGTTGGCTGTTGCCGCTCGCGCCGTCGTTGCCGCGCAACAGGGCGCCGGACAACGACCAACTGCTGGCGCCCAGCGTGCCGGCCCAGTCCAGGCGGCTTTCGTTGTAGAACGCCGAGTCCAGCCAGGTGATCGCGCTGGTGAGCGCCAGGTCATCGCGCAACGGAATGCGCAGGCCGGTCTGGGCCACGCCGGAAGGGTCTTGTTCGTACAGTGAATGCTCCGCCGTGCGTCCGCCTTGCAGGAACCATTGCACGGTGTCGTCACCCAGGCCATTGCCGTCGGTACGGCTGAAAGGCACGGTTTCGGTACGGGTCACCTGACCGTTTTCGATCACCCGCAAGGTCACCGGATAGCTGCCGTTGGGGAAGGTCCGGGTGTCGACATTCTGCACGCCGGCATCCAGGTAGGACGTCGACAACAGCTCCTCGCCACGGAACGCATCGACGCGCGAGCGTTGGGTCAGGATCAGCGAGATGGGCGTGCCTTGGCCGACGACCTCGCGGTTGAGGTAGGCCAGGGTAGTGCCGACTCGGGCACCGTCGATTCGCCCCAGGGGCAACAGGCTGAAGCTGAAGTTGCCGCCCTCGGCGCTGGACAGGTTGCTCATGTCCATGCGCCCGGCCTGGGCGTAGTGTTCGCGCTCGAAATCCTGGCGGTAGTAGGCGTTGTTGAATTCCAGGCTGCTGTCGCTGCCGCGCTTGTTCTGGTAGGCCTGGTAGTTCCAGGTAAAGCCAAAATGGCTGCTTTCACCCAGGCCTACCGCGCCCAGGCCGCTGGCGCCCAGAGCGCGGTAACTGTCGGCCTGGGCGATATTGATGTTCTGTCGATGGACCAAGGCGTTCGCGGCCTCGGTCGGAGTGTGCAGGCGCAGCGCCGCCGTATCGCTGGCCGGCAGCCAATCCTTGCGCATGAGTATTTGCAGGCGCGCGCCGGCCTCGTCGAGAATCACTGCCACCGCGTCGGTGTCCAGGTAACCGCAGCTCGCTTCGCTGGCCAGGCCGTAGGAGCACGCCAACTGGCTGTTGCTGGGCAACGGTTCGGACAGCAGCGGCAGCAACTCTTCGGATGACGCCGATGCCCCTGCCTCGATCAGCAGGGCTGCGATTCGCTCGGGTTGTTGGAATTCGATACGGCCGGGGCGCACCACGACAGGGTGCAGGCCGAGGTTGCGGTTGAGCAGTTGAAGTTCGAGTTGTTCCACCTGACCCTCGACCAGGGCCTCGAAACCGGCCGGCACCTGGGGCAGATCGGTGGACGCGACCGATACGGCATCGGCCAGCGCCCAGGTCAGGGAGATGGAGAGTGCGGTGAAGTGGCGTTTCATACAGGGCCTTGACGAAGGAAAAGGGAAGCACGACGGCGCCGTACTTCCCTCTTGAGGAAAAACCGGCGGTGCTTACGGCTGCTGGGTCAGTACCAGGCTCACGATGCCTTCGTAGCGACCGGCATTGGTGATTGCGCCAGCTGTTGTCTGACGGATGTCCAGAAGTTGCTCGACCGAGCCGCCGGTGGCGTCACCGCCAGGGAACAGGTCGGCGGCGGGCAGCGTGACGCCAGTGGTGTTCAGCGCTCGTCCGCCATAGCTGACGCTCAGCGGGATGCCGGTAGCGGCGGGGTTGGTCATGTTGGCCAGGACCGGATTGGTGATCAGGCGCAAGGTCATGTCGTTGTCGGTGTCATTGCTGTAGATGCGCGTACCCAGCCGAGTCGGTTGCAGACCGGCACCTGGCAGATAAGCCATCTCCATGGACGCCGGCAGCGGGCTGCCGTCCGACTGGAGGATCTCCAGGGTCGGGTCGACATCGGCGTAGACCAGCAGGCTCTTTTCCACCGCCATGGCGGGCAGCGAGGTCAGGGCGGCCAGTGCCAATGGGGCGAATTTCATCAATTTCATGGGTGTTCCTCTTTTGCTGTGGGTGAGCGGGGGCCCAACCACGTGCGCTGCACGTAGCTCGGGTCAATAACGTTGGGGTTACGGCTGAATGGCGAGGGTGCGCGGACGCCTGTCGTCGCTGGTCACGAAACGTACGATGACATTGCCGTTCGAACCGGGGGCGGAGACAGGCAGGGTGTTGCCGGGATACAGGCTGCGGTTGATATCATTCCAGATACAATCCTTCTCACCCGCCATGTCGGTGCAGCGACCGACCTGCAACACTCCGACGCGAAGAGTGCCGTCGTTGCGCAGCTCATTGCCCTTGGGTTGCAGCTTGATGCTGGTGCGGCGCTCGTCGGGTAGTAGCCGTACCAGGGCGCCCCAAACCAGGTTGACGCCGACTTTCGGCTGCACGCCTGACTGTTCCAGGACGTCTTCGTCGATCAGGTCGGGCGCTCCCACCGGCTCGAAATAGACTCGGTAGACAGTTTCCTCGGTGGGCATCGATTGGGCGATGATCCGGACCGTGCGACTGGCGCCGGGAGCCAGTACCGTGCGTTGCGGCGAAACCACGATGCCCAGCGCATCCGCCGGCGACAGCGGGCTTTCATGTTCGTCCGGCGTGCCGGGGCGCTGGATCTGGGTGACGCTGACCTTGATGTACTGCACCTTGTCGGACTTGGAATGGAGTTGGATCTGGCCAATGCCGTCCTGCTCGGTCCCGATGGTACTGTTCATCGGGTAGACCACCATATTCGCGACTGCCGGAAACGACAGGGTGACAGCGAGTGTCATGAGCGCCAACTTGCCCAGCACAGTCCAGCGACGGGTAAACGTTTGATTCGAATGCATTTCAGACCTCAAACAGCGAAGATGTACGGTCAACGTTTCACTGCACTGAGTGCAGCGCGCCTGTTTCAACCAGACCTGTAGAAAAACCGGCGCCTCGACAACGACGCACAGGAACACGCGTCTTGTTTCTTTTCATTTTCAGGCTCCTGCTATTTCCTGTAGGAAATTTCCGGAGTAGATTCATGCTCAATGCACCCAGCGTGCGTGCTACTGCGAAATGGATAGGATTCCGAGTGCGCGCAGTCTCAGCACGGCCAAGGTGCCGATTCCTGTGAGGCGATGATGGTCGTGGTTTATGTCGGCGATTTTGGTGGGATATATCCACCATGTCAATAGTTTTGGTGGAATATATCCACGTTCGCCTGCGCGAAGAGATTGACCGTTGTGGTGTTTCGTTGGCTGCCGCCTCCCGGGCGGCGGGCGAAGCGAGCCCGCAGCGCTTGAAGGAAGTGGTTTGCGGGCGGCAGAAATGCCCGGCCGATCTGGTGGCGAAACTGGCGGCTATCGGAGTGGACGTCCGATACGTCCTGACGGGCGAACGCGTCCAGGCCGCGCCGGCACTGGCGCCTGATGAAGAGCTGTTGTTGGAAAGCTATCGCGCGCTGGATGTGGCGGGGCGCAAGCGCATGATCGCCCGTCTGATCTCGGGTTAGCCGACGGCGCTGGAGGTTCGTGCAAGGCTTGGCGATGGCTTCGCGGCCAGCCGCCACGCCTCCTTAGATGTCCCGCACAAACATTTCCCGACTCAAACCATGCCGCTGCATCTTTTCATTAAAGGTGCGGCGCGGCAGTTGCAGTTCCTCGAGCACGGCTTTTACGTCGCCTTTATGCCGCGTCAGCGCGGCGCGCAGGCATTGGGCTTCGAACGCTTCCTGCTGGGCCGCGAGGGACTGGCCCGGTTCGGTGTCCAGGGCAGGCGGCCGGTCGAGTCCCAGCACTTGGCGTTCGGCGACGTTGGCCAGTTCGCGCACGTTGCCCGGCCAATCGTGGCTGAGCAGATGGCTCAGTTGCGGGCCGTTCAAGGGCACGGCGGGGCGGCCGAGGCGTTCGGCGGCGCCGTGGGTGAAATGCTCGAACAGCAATGGAATGTCTTCGCGCCGTTCACGCAAGGGCGGCAGGCGCAGCTCGGCGATGTTCAAGCGGTAGGCCAGATCCTCGCGAAATCGCCCGGCCCGGGCTTCGTCCAGCAAGTCTGGCTTGGTCGCGGCGATGATGCGCAGGTCCACGTGGATGCTCTGGTTGGAACCCAGGCGTTCGAGCTTCTTCTCCTGCAGGACTCTCAGCAACTTGGCCTGCTGGGCCAGCGGCATGCTTTCGATTTCATCGAGAAACAGCGTGCCGCCGTCGGCGTATTCGAGCTTGCCGATGCGTTTGCCTTGGGCGCCGGTAAAGGCGCCGCTTTCATGACCGAACAGTTCAGCCTCGAACAGCGGTTCGGGGATGGCCGCGCAGTTCAGCGCAACGAAGGGTTTGCTCGCTCTCGGGCCGAAGTCGTGCAGGCAGCGGGCGACCAATTCCTTGCCACTGCCGGTTTCGCCGCGGATCAACACGTTGACCGGCAATGTCGCCAGGTCCAGCACGTGGCGCCGCAGGTTCTGCAAGGCGCGGGAGACGCCCAGCAGCGTGGTGTCGAGCCTGGCCCGAGCGTCGGCCTGCTCGTGCAGGCGGCGGTTTTCCAACACCAGGAAGCGCTTGTCCAAGGCCCGACGCAGGCTGCTTAGCAGCGCTTCGGGGCTGAACGGTTTTTCGAGAAAGTCATAGGCGCCGTCGCGCATGGCTTCCACGGCCATCGGCACGTCGCCGTGGCCGGTCAACAGGATCACCGGCAGGTCCGCGTCGCGCTTGCGCACTTGCGCAAGCAATTGGAGACCACTGAGACCGGGCATGCGTACGTCGCTGAGGATCACGCCAGCGAAGTTGTCCGGTAACCGCGCCAGGCAGTCTTCGGCGCGGCTGAACAACTGCACCTGGAACCCCGACAGGCTCAGCCATTGCTCCACGGCCGTGCGGATGCTGTTTTCGTCATCGACGACTATGACCGAATCAAGCATGCAGCTGCGCCTCCTGATCGATGGGCAAGGTCACGCAGAATACCGCGCCGTTGTCATGATTGTCCGCTGTCAGCCGCCCGCCGGATTCGTGGATGATCGCAAATGAAACCGCGAGCCCCAGGCCGAGGCCATCGCCCACCGCCTTGGTGGTGAAGAACGGGTCGAACACCTGGGCCAGATGTTCTCCGGCGATCCCGGTGCCGCTGTCGCTGACGGTCAGGCGCCACAGTTGTTCATCGGCTTGCAGGCGCACTTCAAGGCGCTTGAGGGGCTGTTCGACCATGGCGTCGAGGGCGTTGCGCAGCAGGTTGATCAACACCTGTTCGAGACGGATGGCATCGCCGCGCACCCACGCCGGACGCGTCAGGTGCAAGACGGTACTGACGTTTTCGTCCCGCAGGCGTGTGTCGAGCAATTGCAGGGCCTGGTCGACTACCGCCGCCAGGTCAAGGCGTTCGCGAAGGCCGCTGGGGCTCTTGCGGGCGAAGGTCTTCAGGTGGCCGGTCAGGGCCGCCATGCGGGTCAGCATGTCGTCCACCGGCTTGAGGGCTTTATAGGCATCGTCGACGCGGCCGTGCTCCAGCAGCAGGCGCAGGGTCGCCAGTTGCATGCGCTGGGCGGTCAACGGCTGGTTGATCTCGTGGGCCAGCGCCGCCGACATCTGCCCCAGCGCCGCCAGCTTGGCCGATTGCACCAGGCCGTCCTGGGCGGTGCGCAATTCTCGGGTGCGTTCGTCCACCAGTCGTTCGAGTTCCTGGCGGCTGCGCTGGCGCAGTTTCGCCAGGCGCCAACGCTGGTTCAGAAACAGCAACAGAAACACCAGCGCCAGCCACAACCCGGCGGCGGCGAGCCCGGCGTTGCGCAGGTCTTCGAAGGCGATCTGTGGTCGACGCAGCAAATGCAGGGTCCAGCCTTCGCCGGCCAACGGCAGGGATTCCCAGAGGTACTGCGCCGTACCCTCGGGCGCCTCGACCCGGGTCAGGTGGCTGTTGTCGTCAAAGCGTCGCAGCGGATCGAAGGCCAGGGGTTGCAACGGTTGCTTGTCGTACTGGCGCGTGGCCTTGAGCTCGGCGCGGTCGCTGTCGGTCAAGGGATGCAGATGGCGATAGCGCCAACCGGGGCGATTGGCGATGAAAATGACCCCGCGCGCATCACTGACCAACAGGGTGTCGCTGCCCTGGCGCCATTCGCGCTCAAGCTCGGGAAACTCGAGCTTCACCACCATCGCGCCGAGGAACTCGCCGCTATCGCCAGTGACCGCGCTGGACAGAAAATAGCCCGGGATGCCGCTGGTCACACCCACCGCATAGAAGCGCCCGGTGCCTTGGGTGCGGGTCTGGAGGAAATAGGGACGAAAGCCATAGTTGTGGCCGACGTAGCTGCTGGGCAACTGCCAGTTGCTGGCGGCGATCGCCAGGCCGGTGTGGTCCAGCAGCTCCAGGGTCGAGGACTGCGCGGCGCCGTTGATTTTTTCCAGCTTGCGGTTCAAGGCATCCTGTTGCGCCGCGCTGACCGGCCCCTTGAGGGCGTCACGCAACTGCGGGTCCAGCGCCAGCACGGCGGGCAGGGCGCGGTAGCGTTCGATCAAGGTGTGCAATGAGTTGGCGTACAGCGCCAATTGCTGGCTCGCGCGGCTGGCGTCTTCTTCCAGGGCCACGCGCTCGGCGTGGCGCACGGCCAGGGTGGCGGCCAGGGCGGCGCCGATGAGGATCAGGGCGATGGCAAGTAACAGGCGCAAGGTACGGGGAGTCGGCAGCATGCAGGCGCGAACCGGTAGAAGTCGGGGCCGAACCATACCATGTTGCTTGCGTGCGCCAAACAGGCTTGGCGTGCTGGCTCCCGATGGTTTTTGTAGCCCGATTGTCCGCGCCGCCGTGTTGTGTCCAGACACAAGTTTCGGCTGGTTCCGACGGGCCGCATCGTTTAGCTTCCCGGGCTCACTTGTCACGGACGACGGCAATACATGACTACCCTGCAAACATTGGTCACGAAGACCTCCCTACTGACCAACCCCCAGCAATGGCTCGTCCATTCGATGCCCGATTGGCTGTCCGGGCTTTCATCACAACAACGCACGGCACTGGCAAAAGCCGTAGGCCCGATACCACCGGGGCTCGCCCAGGCCAGCGCCGCGGATCGGGATCACCTTAAAAGCGCGTTGCAAGCCAGTTGGACATCCCACGGCAAACTGACGCAAATGCTCGGCCGGCTCCGGTCGATCGAGGCATTCGCCGAGCCGCTGTTGGTCGCCGCGTTGAAAAAGCGTTGCAACCTGACGCTGGACGTCAGGCAAACCTATGTGCGGCTCTACATTCCCGAGGGGGTGGCCGTCGCCTACAGGATCCGCACGATTTCCCTGCTGGATGCTGCCCTGCAAAATTTCGAGGCAAAAGAGGCGCGCCCGGGCTACTTCGACGAAGCGTCCTGCTTCATTAGCCAACCCACCGCGAGTGGACAGTTCGATATCTTGTCTGTTGGCTCCACCTTGACCTTGCCGGTGTTCGTCGCGCTTTGCCGGGACTTGGACATTGGCGGGCGCTATCAGGCGTACCTGAAGAGCCTTCTGATTGACGAGCCTGTCGGCAGTGCCGTGGCGCAGGAGTGTTTCCAGAACGATGACAGGGATGCCTTCCGGACGGCCGCGACGTTGGCGCGAATCAAAGGCGATATAAGCCCGCAGGTTTACCAAGCTTTGCAAGGCTTGATGACTGGCCAGCGAAGTGTCAGCCATGGCGGCAAGACGCAGTATTGCCACGACCTTTACCTACTCGACACTCGCCTGACCGGCATCGTGATGATCGCCCCGGATCTTGAGCAGAGCCGGCAAGTCGAACCGGTCGTGGTCTATATCCCTCACGATCCCGAGCATCCGCTAAAACAGTACAGCTCCACGGCGGCGTTCCTGGCAGCGCTGGCCGTTCGATTGCGCGCGCAACGTTACCAGCAGTTTTTCAGCCGCTTCATTTCCCTGGCCCACCGCGAACGTTTTTTCGCCGCGCTGGATGCCCGGTTGTTCAAGGCCCGGCGTGAGCCGGTGGAAAATCCCACGCTGCGGATGACTTGCCGGCGGGTAAAGGACGATCTTTGGGACCATGGGTTCGAACAACGACTCAACCAGATCTTCCAGGACGCTCGCCTGATAGCCGTGCCGACGGGGGACGAAGATCTCAAGTCCCGGTGGGCTCGCTGGGACAGTTTCATGCAGGTGGCCGAGACGGTGCTGGAAATGGCCGCTTTTACGGCAGCGTCGTTTGTGCCGGTACTGGGCGAAGCATTGATGGCCTATACCGCCTATCAACTCCTCGATGACACGTTTGAAGGCATCGTCGATTGGTCCCAAGGCCGACGTGCCGAAGCGGCCGCGCATTTGCTCGGGGTGGCCGAAAACATGGCGCTCATGGGGCTTTTCGTGGCGGGGGGGAAAGTGGTGGGGGCTGTGCGTTCCACGCGGCCTTCATCGTTTGTCGAGCAGATGAAAGTGGTCCAGAGCCACGATGGGCAGTCGCGTCTATGGCACCCCGATCTCGCGCCCTACGAGCAGTCGTTGGACCTCAAGACGAACGCTCGGCCACAAGCCAATGGCCTTTATCTTCATCAGGGACAAGAGGTGCTGTTGCTCGGCGACCGGCCGTTCGTGGTCGAGCAGGCCGCGGACACTGGGCAGTATCGGATTCAACATCCCGTGCGCGTCGATGCGTATGCGCCAAAGCTCGCCCATAACGAGGCGGGTGCCTGGGTTCATGAGGGCGAACGCCCGCTGAGCTGGCAAGGGCCAACACTGATGCGGCGCCTGGGGCACAGCGTCGAGTCTTTTTCGGATGAAACCCTGGAGCAGATCCGTATCGTCAGCGGCGTCGAAGAGGCAAGCCTGCGTCAACTCCACGTCGAACATGCCCGACCTCCGGTGTTGCTGGCCGAAACCGTCAAGCGCTTCCGGGCCGCGCAGGGCAGTCCAACCGGTATCGAGCCGGTCGACGAGGCGGGCAGTGCTGGCGCCCAGGTCTTGCGCAGCGAGTTTCCCCAGTTGCCCCGCGCGGTGGCGGACGAGCTGCTGGTTGACGTCACCGAGGTGGAGCGCCGGCAGATGAGTGAGCGAGGGTACTTGCCTCTGCGCCTGCGCCAGGCGGCCCGTACGGCCATGGGCGAATGGCGAATTGTCCAGGCCTACGAAGGCTTGTATTTGCCCACGAAGGGCAACCCCGACACCTGGCGGTTGGCGTTGCACAGCCTGGAGCATCTGCCGGGTTGGCCGGCGCAGGTGCGTATCGAGATTCGCGACGGGGCGCTGGAGGGGCCGCTGCTCGACAGCGTCGGACCGTCGTCATCGGTGGTGCGCAAGGTGCTCGTGCCGGTGGAAGAAGCGACGCCTGGGTTGTTTGGCGAGCAAGGTAACTCGGTGGACAGTGCCGACGATTTCTATACCGAAATCCTGAGCGCCTTGACCGAGGCCGAGCGTCGGGCGTTGGGTTACAAGCTCGGCGATGGGTCCTTGCTGGGGAAGGCTGTTCAACAAGCGCCGCTAGACCGGACGACGTTTCGCAAAGTCCTTCTGAACGCTGCCGGGACGGCGGAGGATCCACCGATAGTCGCACGTTTGCTCGGGGAGCAACCGGGCTATGGGCGGCTCGATGAGCAATTGCTTGGAACCGGTGATGCGTTGAGTCTGGAGGCGCGGTTCAAGGTGCTGTATCCGGAAGCGTCGACTCAGAGTTTTGCCCGGTTTGTTGAGTCATTCCACTCTGAACAGTTGGCAATACAAAACCTCGTGGGTCGCGAATTGGAGCTTGAGGGGCTGAGCAACTCGCTGGAAAACTGGGTGGCGATCAAGAGGGGCGATGTGGTTGCCATTGATCAGCTCTACCACAAGGGAAAACTCGCTTCGGCGCTCAAGCAGTGTTGGCGGGCTGGAGTGGATACGCCGCCTCAGGGGTATATTCTGAATCTGGATTACTTCTGGTCAAGTAACACTTTCGATTGCTTTCCAACCCTGGAAACGGCGTTCCCCCATGTGAGCGAACTGAAGTGGCGCCATGGCGCGCTGGATACTGATCTGACAGCGTTTCTCGGTTATTTCCCCAATCTCAAGACGCTGGACCTGAGTCATAACGATCTGACGGTGTTACCACGGCTAGAGCCCCATCTTGCAGATTTGCGGGTGTTGGACCTCGCACATAATCAATTGAGTCTCACCGCTCAAAACGTCGCTGACCTGGGAGGCTTGAGTCGCCTTGAGGTGTTGAAGTTGGGCAACAACCCCGCCTTGAACCTGCTGCCCGACATCACTCGCATGTCGGAGCTCGCCATGCTTGACTTGCAACAGACTGGTGTTACTGAGTGGCCGCCAGGTTTACTGACTGTCACACGACCCCGCTCCTTCGAGCTGAATCTGGAGGGTAATTCCATAGACCGTATTCCAGAGGTCACGCCCGGCTCCGAACAGGCCCGGTTGATCGCCCGGACTCGCTTGAGTCGCGACCAGCTTCCAGAAGACAGTTTGCGCCAATTCCAAGGCTATATGCGTTCGGTGGGTTATGACCCGGCGCGCAGCTATCCACCCAAGGGCGAGGAAACCAGCCAATACTGGCTTGAGAGCCTTGCCGATGACGCGCGAGTTTCCCGTCAGCGTACCTGGGACGAGCTTGAGCGCGAACCTGGCGCCCAGGGTTTTTTTGAGATGTTGGAGCAACTGACAGAGGCCGCCGATTACGTCGAAGAGGACTATCGTCCTCAATTGATAGGGCGAGTCTGGAGAATGCTCGACGCCGTGTCCGAAGACGCGACATTGCGCGAGGAGCTGTTCCGCATGGCGATCAACCCGGATTCCTGTGCCGACGCCGGGGCGCAGTTGTTCAACGAAATGGGCATCAAGGTTTTGGTCCATGAAGCGTATCGGGCGAGCGATGCTACTCAGGTCGAGGCCAAGCTGCTGGCGCTGGCCAAGGGCAAGTCGCGGTTGGATCAGGTCAATGAAATTGCCCGCGCGACGATTCAGAATCGATTGCAGGCGGGTGAGACGTTTATCACCCTGGACGAGGACGGGGAGTTCTCGGGAAGCATCGATGAGGTGGAGGTCTACCTGGCGTTCCAGACCGGATTAGCGGAGCGTCTGGGTTTGCCATGGCAATCGCAAGGGATGTTGTTCAGATGTGTTTCCGGCGTGGATGACGCTGCCATGGACCTGGCTTATCAATCGGTCCTGGAACTGGAAACCGGCGACGGATTGGTGGACCAAATCATTGGGCAGCGGTTTTGGCGGACCTATCTTAAAGGTCGGCACCCACACGCCTTTGAGCGCAATGCCTCGGTGTATCAGCAGAAAGCCGAGGCCCTGTTGGATCAGCAAGTCGCGGGCTCGCTTTCGCAAGCCGACTACGAACGAGGCATGAGTGAACTGGCCCATGAACGGAAGGCCTTGTTACGGCAACTGACATTAGATGCGATGGCAGGGCCTAGTTGATGTACGGCCTGGCCAGGTCATTCCACTGTGAATGAGTTGTCTGCACCCATTCGGTCACGATGTCAAATTTCAGCAGATCGTCTGCGGCGTCCGAGGGGCCTCTAAGGATATTGGTGCAGTTGAAGCAGGCGGGAAAGCCTCGACCCAGTTCTCGCTTGCTGCCGGCAATCTTTTGGGTGACGACAATTATCTGCGATGGATCCGTCGCCCCGGTGATGTTCTGCTGGATATTCAGCGCGACGTTCGCGCCGATGCTTTCAGCATGCAGGCCGGGAAGTCCTGCGACCTTAGGAAGGTAGTTGTTGCCCGCACTGATGTGATTTTCGAGCCGCTGTTTGACCAAGGGATGCAACACCGGGGCTTCGTGTTCAATCCCCGTCAAGTTCGTCGGCGTTGGGTTTGATCCCGTGTAGAGTTTCATGGGGCGTTTGGCGTCCCTGAACGTTTCAATGAGCTTGTTTTCCAGGAAAGCTTCGTAACGGGTGATATCTCCAAACTGGAATATGCCCCCCGAGGTCAGGAAATCTTCCTCGGTGTTCTGAACGGGATCACGGGACACCCGAACCCCCTCGGACATAAGTTCCAATGAGTCGGGTAGTGGAATGTTGTAGAGGTCAGTCAAGTAACGGGTTTCGTCAGGGTTATTGCCAGGAATTTCAAAGCCAGCATGGGCACTCAGTATGTCTCTACTGGTTTTAGCGAATAACTCTGCCTCTGGATGTTTTTGGTAATGCTGTTCCCGCGCCTTGAGTTTTTTGGCATTTGAACCCTTGATCTGGTTCTCATCAAACGGGGCATCTCCGCCTTTCAAGATGTGCTGAGTGCGCCGGGTCATCTTGTCCATGAGCTGCTCTCCTTTTATCAGCCCCAGGTTGTCGCTATAGCGAACAGGGTTATTCCCCACCATCGCATACAAATTCAACCCATCCACCGGCCCCGCCGGGTCCGGGTTGATCCAACGCATCATCCATGCTGCGTAATAACGAAACCCGTAGTAATAGAGCCCACTGGCATCGCGCTCCTTGCCGGAATAACGAACGGTCTTGTAACTGGCCTGCACTTGGGAATCCGCCGCCCACCACGCCGTGCCGCCGAAGGGGTAGTAACCTTCATGGCTGATGAGTTGCGCATCCTGGTCCAGTTCCATGACCAACGAGCCCAGATGATCTTCAAGGCAATAGCGCAGTTGGCCTTGTTCGATTTCAGCCGGCCGGCCTTTGACCCAATACAATCCGCGCACGTTGGAGGCAGGGCCTTGGAATGTGCAGACGTGCAGTTCTTCGCTGTCATCCAGGATGCGGATTTCCAGGCCAGGCAAATAACGCACGTCCCGCACATGGACGACGGATGCGGCCTGGGTGGTCTGCCGCTTGTGCATGCGAATGCCCTGAGCGTCGTAGCTGTAGTATTCGGCGTCGTCCTCGGCGTTGTGACGGTGGACCTGGGTCACCTTCTGCAATTGATTGCGCCAGTTCCAGGTCAAGCGTGGTCTGGAGGAGGGCAGGCTCAGTTGATTGCCACCGGCATCGAAGTCCAGATTGTCGCCGGGAGCTGCGTCGCCCTTTTGCCATTGCCGGCAGCGGTTGCTTGACGGGTCCATGGTCAGGCGCAATGTGTGCGCCTGCCCCGGCGTGGCGCTGCTGTGGATCAGTTTCTCCAGATTGCCGCCGTGGTCATACTCGTAGTGTTGGGTGTACGGAGTTCGCAGGGTCAGGTCTGAGGGCGGGACGAGCCCCGGCAATTGCGGTTGCGTACCTGCCCCGGACATTTCCAGTCCCGTGGCGCTTTCCAGGCGATAGAGGCTGTCATACACAAAGGTCCGAACGCCTTCGCTGCGCTGGTTGGCGTGGTAACGCACGACATGGGTGTGATCGGTAATGGAGGTGACATTGCCGACGAGGTCGTAGAGGTAACTCAAGTGTTGGTGGATATCGCTGCCTTTCGTGGCCTTGAGCTCAATCAGATGTCCGCCGGCCGGGTCGTAGGCAAAGGTTGTCTTGCTGCCGTTACCGGCTGTATATGCTTGACGCTGGCCCTCGGCACTGTGTTGGAATTCATGAGCAATCAGCTCTTCAGTCGGGCTGCCGGCCCATTGCAAATGCACGCGCTTGGGTTGGCCGGCCACATCGAACTCGATGCTTTGCTTATGCCCCTTGGCATCCGTCTGGTTCAGGGCTCCCCCCACGGCGTCGTAGCGCCAGCGTGTGTCGTAGCGGGCAGGCTCCAGCAAACGCTCGCGGCCTGCTTCATCGTCCGGCCAGTCGGGTAGCTCCAGCGTGTCCAGGAACCGTTGCCCTTGATCCAGCGGCAAGCCTGCCAGCGAAAAGTCGTCAACGGTGACCAGCCCGGCCGTGTCGTAGTGCTCCACCAATTGACCGCATCGATTGTGCAGGGCGTCTTCGGTCGAACGACTGGCGTAGCGCAGGCGGCCAACCGTGGCCCAGGCTTGGTCCGGGCCGCGCTCGCGGATCAGCGTGGGCCGCAATTGCGAGTCGTATTCGGTTTGCTGCTCGCTGCCACGGGCATCCCAGCTGTGCAGGCGCTGGCCGGCCAGGCCAGGCAGTTCGCAACGCAGCCCAGCATCGATGTTTTCAGTGCGCAGCGGTGTGCCCGACAGACTGTAAATGCTGTGGAGGTTGACGGTTTTCGTGCCGTGGAAGCGAGGGTCCCATTGGTCGACGATGCGTCCGGCGAGGTCATATGCCTGGGCCGTGACCAGCCGTTGGGTTTCGTCGCTGGTCGAACCGCGCAGGTAATCCACCCGCCGTACCGGCCCAGCCCAGCCGTTGAACACCGCCACGACCGGCGTCTTTCGATGAACCTGGGGGGTCATTGGGCTGGCCCCGGATCGGTATCGTTGTAATCGTGATCACACCGGTACCACGGATGGTAGACATGCCAAGCCTCGTGCCCCTTGGCATTGATGACCTTGACCAAGCGTCCGATCGGGTCATAGAACTGCTGGTCGTGATAGCCGTGCTCGCGCAGCGAGGCGTCCTTGATGTAGCGCCAGGCATCGGCGAAGTAGGGGCGATAGACACGGGTCACCAGCCCCTTGTTGTTGTACTCGACCCGTTCGCTGACGCGCCAGCGCGGGTCGGCCTCGTGCTGTATCGGTTTGTCATCGGGGCCCAACAGCAGCGTGCCGTTCTCGGCGACGGCGTAGGCGACGCCGGGCTCCACCAGTTGTTTGGTTTGCAAAGCGCGTCCGAATCCATCGACGGCGCTCAGGGCGATGCGGATTTGTTGCAAGGGGTCGTCCGGGTAGCGATCGGCGCTGAGCACGACACTGTGGGCCGGCTCTTGGGTGGTGGCCTGGATGAGCGCCCACAGCAGTTCTTCGCCGGCGGTGCGGGTTTTAAGCCGGGCCAGGCGCACCCGCGCCGAGGCTCGGATGTGGCCGCTGGGCAGCAGATATCGGGCATTGATCCATTCGTCGCGCTGCGCCGGCAGGACCAGCGACAAATCGAGCTCGCCCATCCAGCTCAGGTTGTCGATGCGCGCTGCGCTGGCGATATCACCCAGGGTGGCTTCGGGGTCCTCGATGGCGTGGCCGGGCGACAAATCATCGGGTGGCTCATAGCCATCGATGGGATAAAAACCTGCGGGGATGCCGTTCTCGGTCCCATGGAAACTGACGCCCAAGGGCACGCCGGAGGGACCATAAAGCGCCTCGCGCACGTTGTCGTTGGCGTCAATGATGCGGCAGGGCAACAGCGAGTGATAGTCGTACTCGACGTGGGTCGCGCAGCCGTCCGGCACAGTGACGGTGATGGGCATCAAGTGAAAAGAGTCGTATTCGGTGCTTGTCAGGCCATGACTCTGGGTTTCTTGCAACGCGCTGATATGGAAGAAGCCTGCGAGTGGCCGGTAGGTGGCGAAACCGACTTTCTTCGACCAGAGATTCCGGGCCTCGTCCTCTTCTGGGTCTTCAGGCAGGAACAGCCTCATCGGCTCGTAGCCGACCATTTCCAGTTGTTCACGGATATCGAACGGTTCGGGCACGACGTCGTAGGCCTCCAGCGCCTGCTTGTCGAACTCGGCCACTTCCAACGGACCGCGCAAGGCTTGGAACGGGGCATCACTCAAGTAGGTTTGCTCCTCGAGAGCGATCAGCACGCGGGCCGTGTTCCAGTGCTCGCTCTCGTGGTGTTCGAGGAAACACTCGTAGCTGACCTGCTGCGGGTTCAGCCCTGCGGGGAGTGAGCCTTTTGGCAATTGGAACCCATTGGTCCGAGCGCGCCAGGGCAGGCCCAGCCGTTGACGCGGCGGTCTTTCTTTCTCGAAAAAGTGCTTATAGGCGGCCAGGCTTTCGGTCAGGTGATACACCTGTTGCTGATCGTCGTGGGCGTCGCGCCACCAGATATCCTGGTCTTCGTCCCCGAAGGGTGGATCGTCCGCCGCGCTCAGGCGCCGCGCGTAGTGGACGACGAAGCCGTGCTCCAGCTGACCGTAGCGGTTCCAGCCGAGGTTGACGATGTGCTGGGTTTGGGGGTCGTTGATAAAACCATCGTATTGATGGCTGATCATTTCCAGTTCCAGTACCTGAAGGCTCTTCTGGCGGTCATGGGGGGAACGCAGTAAATAACGTCGCCGGGCCACTGTTTGGGGCTTGGTCATGTCGGGCGACTCGCCCTCGTGGGTCTCGCTGCGCAGTACGTGACCGCCCAGGGCGTAGGCCATGTCCCGAGCGGTGTCCGGGTCGGAAAAGATAACTTCGTCAGCCTTGTCCTGTTCGTGGAGCCGGGTCAGCAATGTGCGGCCCAGGGGCGGCGCGTCGGGGTCGGCGTCGAAACAGTCCTTCAGGGTTTGGTCGACGGTGCGACCGGTGTGGAACCAGGTCTTGACCAGCACCGGTGCGGTGAAACCGCTGTCGCGCTCAACCGAAGGCAACTCGCTGTCGAGCTGGTACAACCGGCCAAATCCCCGGAACTCACGGTGATAGCCGTCGTAGTCGCCTTCGTAGTAGGTGAAGCGTTGGGTCAGGCAATTTCCAGTGATTTCGTCCTCCTGTTGTTGCCGGGCCACCAGTGGCAAAGCCATGGGCAGGTAGCAGTCCAGCGCTTCGCCCTTCGCCGCGCGCTGAGCTTTTTCGTCCAACCAGAACTGCGCGCTGCTGCGGTGGGCGAGGGTGCTGTTGCAGCCCATGTTGTTGTTGGTGGCGTTAAGCAGGTAGGGCCGCGCGGCGACAAAATCGTAGCGCCAATGGCGCGGTTTCATGTCCGCGCTGTGATGGGGAATACTCAGGAGCAGGCTGGCGCAGCCCAAACCTTGCAGATCGGCCAGGGTGACCTGGCAGAGGTTGTCGTAGCGCATGCCTTGCGGCCAGGGCACCCGCACGGGTGTCTGTTCAAGGCAATTGCCGCCATGGTTCAAGTAGATTTCGAAACAGTCGCTGCGCAGGTAGATCAGCGCCGGCGCGCCGGAACCGTCCAGGTCGGCGATCCGCACCCGTTCGGCGTTGAACTCGGTGTAGGTGAAGGGCAGCGCGCTCATCACAAAGCCCTTGCCGAAACGCCCATGGCCCAGGTTCGGCCAGCACTTGATTTCATTGGAGCGGATACGGCACAGCTCGCTGCTGTCGCTCCCCAGCATGTTGGCGAACAGCACCAGTTCGCTGCGTACATCGCTGAACAAGGGCAGGGTGCTGTCCGGTTCATGGGGAACGTCCACGCCGGCGGCGAACCCGTCCTGGCGCAGGTTGGCGTAGAGCCGCACGCTTTTGGGGCCGACCATCGCCAGGGAGCGCAGGCCGTCGCCGGTCAAATCGCCCAATTGCGCGGCGGGGTGCAGGAACTCCGTGGGGAAGCGCTTGAAGTCGTTGAACGTCGACCAACTGCGGTCCGGGTTGAGCGTGTAGAAACCATTCATGCCGGGTTGGGCGATGACCCAATTGAGGCGGCCATCGCCGCATAGATCGGTCAGCAGTTGCATCACCGGCGTGTTGTCGGCGGCGATTGGAATGTTTGGCAGAAGTGTCCACGGGGTGTAACCGACTTCGTCTGGATCCTCACCGGGGGCGCGCTCGGGCTCGCGGTAGTACCAACCGTTGCTGTAGCGGCATAAAAAGCCGGGAATGCCTTCGCCGTAGAGATCGACGCACTGGTAGCGTCGGCTGTCCTCCAGGGCGGGCATGTTCTCCAGGGCAAAAAAAACCTTGGGTATCAGGTTCGGCTCGAACGCGTTGTATTGGAGTTCTACGGGGGGCGTGTATTCCACCCGATCCCTGGCGTCCCAGTGCTGGTAATGAGCGGCGGTCAACAGGCTGTAGCACAGGGGGGTGCTGGTGTATTCCAACAGCAGCCGGCGCACCAGCGCGGGTTCGTTGTGGGTTTCGGCGGGGAACTGATGGAACATCAACACCTGCTGGCAGAGGCGCCGCGTGCCCACCTCGAAACCATATCGATACACGTGCAACGGGTCGCTGCGCAGTTGCCAGGCGTTTTCGTCCAGGGCCGACCAAGCGGGTTTTTCATCCAGACCGAGGGCTCGTTGGCCATAATCGAACAGCAAGTGGAAGTGCCAGGGGAGGTTCGCCGGGTCTTCATCTTCGAAGCAATACAAGGTTTCGCTGGCCGTGGCGTTGCCGTAGCACACCCGCCGCAGGTAACGCTGGGCACGGTAGTCGTGAGGGCCTTGCGAGGGGCAGGGGTCGGCCTGGTACTCGTAGTAGATGTGTTCGCCCAGGGGGCTGACCTCTTCCAGCAACAGCCACTCGGCGATACGCGAGGGGACTTGCGGGTCGGCAATGCGCGAGTTCGGGCTTTTCCCATAGCAATACACGTGGCCGTTGCTGCCCTGAACTCGCCAAAACGGTGGGATGTTGAAGCTCGTACACAGTTCATAGATGTCGAAGGTGCTTTCGATTCTGGGGTAATAACGCACGACCTCAAAAATATCGTCGCGGACTTTGCGGCTGGTCTGTGCTTCAAGATCCGGCCAAAGATCCACCCCGTCCGGGCCGACCATGACGTCGTCTTGGCTGTAATGCGGGACGCCTTTGCTGGTCTTGCGCCGAATGCTAGAGATCGACAGTTGCATGCCGATGCCGAACACACCGTTGCCGCCCTGGCTGTTGTAATGCAGGGCCAGCGCCGGCGTCAGGTGACGGGCACTCGATATCGGCAGGGGCAACTCGAAGGAAGCGGCGCCCCGCGTGCCGACCGGGCCGAGGCTGTTGCCGAAGGTGGCGATTGACGCACTACCGGCGATTGTTGGCGTGATGATTTGAAGGGGGGCTTGTTCGGCCATTTGTCGTTCATCCCTTTGACCTTGGCCGGGGGCGATTCCCGGCCAGGATGAGGATGCCAAGGGAGAGCGGGGGTGTAACCTGTCAGATCTGACAGGTCGGTGGGTTTGCCCGATGAATAGTGTGCTCAATGACTTTGTGGGAGCGAGCCTGCTCGCGAAAGCGGCGGTACAGCCAACATCTTCACCAACTGACCCACCGCCATCGCGAGCAGGTTCGCTCCCACAGGGGGTTGTTGTGCGCCTATAAAAAAGGCCGATGAGCGTGTCGCTCACCGGCCTTCTTCAGCGCGAGAAAGTGCGTGTTACTGCACTTCCACCGCCAGGCTTTCGCTGATCTTCTGCTGCCAGATCGCCGGGCCTGTGATGTGTACCGACTCGCCTTTGCTGTCCACGGCGACAGTCACCGGCATGTCCTTGACCTCGAACTCGTAGATCGCTTCCATCCCCAGTTCGGCGAAGGCCAGGACTTGGGATTTCTTGATCGCCTGGGCCACCAGGTAAGCGGCACCGCCAACGGCCATCAGGTAGACGGCCTTGTTGTCCTTGATCGCTTCGATGGCGGTCGGGCCGCGCTCGGATTTGCCGATCATGCCCAGCAGGCCGGTTTGTTCGAGGATCTGGCGGGTGAACTTGTCCATCCGCGTGGCCGTGGTCGGGCCGGCCGGGCCAACCACTTCGTCGCCCACCGGATCGACCGGGCCGACGTAGTAGATGAAGCGCCCCTTGAGGTCCACCGGCAGGGTTTCACCCTTGTTCAGCATCTCGACCATGCGCTTGTGCGCCGCATCGCGACCGGTGAGCATCTTGCCGTTGAGCAGCACGGTTTCGCCCGGTTTCCAGCTTTGCACGTCTTCCGGGGTCAGGGTGTCGAGGTTCACGCGACGTGCCGACGGGCCGGCTTCCCAGACGATTTCCGGGTAGGCGTCCAACGGTGGCGCTTCCAGCGAGGCCGGGCCAGTGCCGTCCAGCACGAAGTGGGCGTGGCGGGTGGCGGCGCAGTTGGGGATCATGCACACCGGCAGGGAGGCGGCGTGGGTCGGGTAGTCCATGATCTTCACGTCGAGCACGGTGGTCAGGCCACCGAGGCCCTGGGCGCCGATGCCCAACTGGTTGACCTTCTCGAACAGCTCCAGGCGCATCTCTTCGATGCGGTTTTGCGGGCCGCGGGCCTTGAGCTCGTGGATGTCGATGGATTCCATCAACACTTCCTTGGCCATCACCGCGGCTTTCTCGGCGGTACCGCCGATGCCGATGCCGAGCATGCCCGGTGGGCACCAGCCGGCGCCCATGGTCGGAACGGTCTTCAGGACCCAGTCGACGATGGAGTCGGACGGGTTGAGCATGGCCATCTTCGACTTGTTCTCTGAACCGCCGCCCTTGGCCGCCACGTCCACTTCCACGGTGTTGCCCGGGACGATGGAGTAGTGAATGACCGCCGGGGTGTTGTCCTTGGTGTTTTTGCGCGCGCCTGCCGGGTCGGCGAGGATCGATGCGCGCAGGACGTTTTCCGGCAGGTTGTAGGCGCGACGCACGCCCTCGTTGATCATGTCGTCCAGGCTCATGGTCGCGCCATCCCAACGCACGTCCATGCCCACGCGCACGAACACGGTCACGATGCCGGTGTCCTGGCAGATCGGCCGGTGGCCGGTGGCGCACATGCGCGAGTTGATCAGGATCTGCGCCATGGAGTCACGGGCCGCCGGCGATTCTTCGCGCAGGTAGGCCTCGTGCATCGCCTGGATGAAATCCACGGGGTGGTAATAGGAAATGAACTGCAGGGCGTCGGCAACGCTCTGAATCAGGTCGTCTTGCTTGATCACGGTCATGAGTCGCGCTCCTCTCTAAGACGGGAACATTCAATAAGGTGCCGCCCGCTTGGGTGCATCGGTCGACGGACGGCACCTCTTAAGGCACGCCGGGCATGCTGGCGCGACGCTAAAAAGGCGCGGCAGTATATCGCAGGCAGGGAAGCCTGTGGGGGCGAGGTTGCTCGTGATCACGACGGATTGAACCATTGGAAAGTGGAAACCTGTGCGAGGGAGCTTGCTCCCGCAGGGCTGCGAAGCGGCCACGGATTTTGCGGTTGCTGCGCAACCGAGCGGGAGCAAGCTCCCTCGCCACGGGGGCATCGGCGAAGCCTGGCGATGCGTCAATCTGGGCCATTGCTTTGACGCCATTTTTCTGAGCCAGAATTGAATGGTCATTTGTCGAACACGCCACTAAAGTGGCGTCTGGCCTGTAGCGTAGGACAGCTCTATCAGTTCCTCTTTCCCATGGTGAGTCACCGATTGACCCATAACGCCATTCAACGTCTTTTGCTCAAACGCTTCGCCCTGGCCGCCACGACTTATGCGCTGGCACTGGTGTTGCTGTGGTTGGCGTTTTTCAGTGGCCATTACCTCGACTCGTTGCGTGGCGCCATCATCGGCACGCTGTTGGTGGTGCTGTGCCAGGCTGGTTTGTTCGCGCTGTTCATCACCGATCGCAACCTGCGCTTCGCCGACCCCAGCCTGACGGAAATACAGGTCTGGATCGGCCTGGGCTGGCAGACCTGGATGATGGCGCACCTGGACCAGGCCCGCGGCGTGTTCCTGGTGTTCTATGTGCTGATCCTCTTGTTCGGGCTGTTCCACCTGACGCGGCGGGCCTTTGTGCGCTGCGCCACGCTGGTGTTCATCAGCTTTACCGGCATCACGCTGTGGGACGGTTACTTCTTTCGGCTGCCCGATCCGACGCTGGCCGGTCTGCAGGTGTCCGTGCTGTTCATCGTGCTGGTGTGGCTGGTGTTGTATGCCCGCTATGTCCAGACCTCACGCCAACGCATGCGCCAGCGCCGGTTTGCCTTGCAGGCGCACCAGGATACCCTGCGCGGCATGATGCGCCAGCTCGAAGACCTGGTCGCCACCGACGAACTGACCGGGCTGTTCAATCGCCGGCATTTCCTGCGCCTGGCGAGCCGCGAACTCAATACCCTCAGGCCCGGCGTCGCCCATGGCCTGGCCTTGATCGACCTGGACCATTTCAAGCGCATCAACGATTTGCACGGCCATGCGGCAGGCGACCAGGTGCTCCAGGCGTTTGCCGGTGTCGCCACGGCGTGCCTGCGTGAAGGCGACGTATTGGCCCGCTACGGTGGCGAAGAATTCGTAATGTTGCTGCCCGCCTGCGACCCCGCGCGCCTGACGGCCTGTTGCGAGCGCTTGCGGCTGGCGTTCACCCAAGTGGAATTGACCGACCTGCGGGTGGGCACTCTCAGCCTGTCTGTGGGCATGACGATGCTGGAAATGGGCGATGACCTGGACAGCGCCTTGCAGCGCGCCGACCAGGCCTTGTACCGTGCCAAGCGAGACGGCCGCAACCGTTGTGCCGCCGCCTGGGAGAACGTCGATGCCTGAGTTGAAAGTCGCCGGCCGGCAATGGTCGGTGGCGGCGGGCAGTAACCTGCTGGATGCGTTGAACCAGGCAGGCGTGGCCGTGCCCTACAGTTGCCGCGCCGGCAGTTGCCATGCGTGCCTGGTGCAATGCCTGAGCGGCGACGTGCGCGACAGTCGCCCCGATGCCCTGGCCCCGGCGCAGCGTGATCAAGGCTGGCGACTGGCGTGCCAATGCCAGGTGGTGGAGGACGTGCAAATCCACACCTTCGACCCACAACGCGACGGCCAAGCCGCCAAAGTGGCGGCGGTGGATTGGCTGGGCTCCGACGTGCTGCGCCTGCGCATTACCCCGGAGCGACCGCTGCGCTATCGCGCCGGACAACACCTGGTGCTGTGGGCTGGTGACGTCGCCCGGCCATATTCCCTGGCGAGCCTGCCCGAGGAAGACCGCTTCCTGGAGTTTCACCTCGATTGCCGCGCGCCCGGGCAATTCATCGACGCGGCGCGACAATTGAACAGTGGTGACCCGATCCGTCTCGGGGAACTGCGCGGCGGCGCGTTGCACTACGACCCCGACTGGCATGAAAAACCCCTATGGCTGCTGGCCTCCGGCACGGGCTTGGGGCCGCTGTTCGGCATCTTGCGCGAAGCGTTGCGCCAACAGCATCGGGGCGCGATCCGGTTGGTTCATGTGGCCCGCGATGCCGCCGGGCATTATCTGGACAAACCCCTGGCGGCACTGGCGGCCAAGCATCCGAACCTGAGCATCGAGCTGTTGACCGCAGCCGAGGCGCCAGCGACGCTCGCACAGCTGCGCCTGGCGTCGCGCCAGACCCAGGCGTTGGTTTGCGGCCATCCGGATTGGGTCGAGGCGTTTGCCAAGCGCTTGTACCTGGCGGGGTTGCCGAGGAATCAATTGTTGGCGGATGTGTTTGTTACCCGTGACAATGGCGGCGTCTGACCGATCGCCATCGCGAGCAAGCTCGCTCCCACATAGGATTTGCGGCGCACACAGAACCCCTGTGGGAGCGAGCCTGCTCGCGATAGCGCCCGTCCAGACACCCAACGTCCAAAGGCAAAAACAAAAAGCCCCGCCATTCACATGGCGGGGCTTTTTGTGTTCAGCGACCGATCATCAAACCATCGGGTCGCCAACGTGCAGGATCTTCATCCCGTTGGTGCCGCCGGTGGTGTGGTAGCTGTCACCCTTGGTTAGGATGACCCAGTCGCCTTTTTCCACGACGCCGCGTTTGGTCAGTTCGTCGATGGCTTTCTGGCTGACTTCGTGCGGCTCCAGCGAAGCCGGGTCGAACGGAATGGTGTACACGCCACGGAACATCGCGGCGCGCGCCTGGGCTTCGCGGTGCGGGGTGAAGGCGTAGATCGGCACCGAGGAGCGGATGCGCGACATGATCAACGGCGTGTAGCCACTTTCGGTGAGGGCGATGATCGCCTTGACGCCCGGGAAGTGGTTGGCCGTGTACATGGTCGCCAGGGCGATGCTTTCGTCGCAGCGGGTGAATTCCTTGCCGATGCGGTGGCTGGAGGTCTTACCGGTCGGGTGCTTCTCGGCGCCGATGCAGATACGCGCCATGGCCTGCACCGCTTCGAGCGGGTAGAGGCCGGCGGCGCTTTCGGCCGACAGCATCACCGCGTCGGTGTAGTCCAGCACGGCGTTGGCTACGTCGGACACTTCGGCGCGGGTCGGCATCGGGTTCTGGATCATCGACTCCATCATCTGGGTCGCGACGATCACCGCTTTGTTGTGGCGGCGTGCGTGCAGGATGATCTTCTTCTGGATGCCCACCAGCTCGGCGTCGCCGATCTCCACGCCCAGGTCGCCACGGGCCACCATTACGGCGTCGGACGCCTTGATCAGGCCGTCCAGCGTCTCGTCGTCGGCCACGGCTTCGGCGCGTTCGATCTTCGCCACCAGCCAGGCGGTGCCGCCGGCTTCGTCGCGCAGTTGACGGGCGTATTCCATGTCCGCCGCGTCACGGGGGAAGGACACGGCGAGGTAGTCGACTTCCATTTCCGCGGCCAGCTTGATGTCGGCCTTGTCTTTATCGGTCAGGGCCGGTGCCGTCAGGCCGCCGCCGCGACGGTTGATGCCTTTGTGGTCCGACAGCGGGCCACCGATGGTCACGACGCAGTTCAGTTCGGTGGCGGTGGCGGTCTCGACGCGCATCACCACGCGCCCGTCGTCGAGCAGCAGTTCGTCGCCCACGCCGCAATCCTTGACCAGGTCCGGGTAGTCGATGCCGACCACCTGCTGGTTGCCTTCGGTCAGCGGATGGCTGGTGGAGAAGGTGAATTTGTCACCTATCTTCAGCTCGATGCGCTTGTTGGCGAATTTGGCGATACGGATCTTCGGGCCTTGCAAGTCGCCCAGCAGGGCAACGAAACGGCCGTGCTTGGCGGCCAGGTCACGCACCAGCTTGGCGCGAGCCTTGTGCTCGTCGGGGGTGCCGTGGGAGAAGTTCAGACGGGCAACGTCCAGGCCAGCCAGAATCAGCTGTTCGAGAACTTCCGGCGAGTTACTGGCCGGGCCAAGGGTAGCGACGATTTTGGTGCGACGGACGGACATGCAAGACTCCTCAAGTTCAAGCGCCAGCGAAGGCTACTATGGTCTTTGGGTGTAGTCATTGTTCATATGCACTACTTATTCGTTTCTTTTTCGAAATGAACATTCCTGAAAATTTTTGCGCCTTTAACTGCTTAAGCCGAACATCGCTCTTGTGGCGAGGGAGCTTGCTCCCGCTCGGTTGCGTAGCGACCGCAAAAATCCGGGGCTGCTCTGCAGCCCAGCGGGAGCAAGCTCCCTCGCCACACACGTGTTCACCGTGGAGGTTTTTCGTGCTGAAGATTTTCCCCGCCAGGTCGATACAGAGCTCAAGACAGGAGAACCTCCCCATGCGATTCGTGCTTTTTATTGCCCTGGCCCTGAGTATCACGGGCTGCACCCGTTGGTCGATGAACCACCACATGAACCTGGCCTACAAGGCCTATGAGCGGGGCAACTGCGAGCAGGTGATGCTCGAGCTGTCCAAAGTCGACCGCGCCAGCCGTGCCCGTCGCTACATGCAGCCGGAAGTCTCGATGATGCGCGGCCAGTGCCTGGAGCGGCAGAAGCTCTACGTCGACGCGGCGCAAACCTACCAGTTCATCCTCACCCAATACCCCAACAGCGAGTACGCCTACCGCGCCCGCGCACGGCTCGAAACCCTGCAGAGCCTGGGTCATTACCCCACCCGCAGCGCCTCGGCGATCCGTCCCACGTCGTACTGAATTTGATTTATTCGAAACCCTTCCGCGAGCCAGTTGTCGACCGATGACTGGTATCGAATCCGGCTGGCCGATGCTCGCGCTTGGACTATAGTTGTACAAAACGTGGCTAGAGCCAGAACTCTAATTTCGAAGCGTCACCTGTCACCGGTAGCATTTGGCCGGCCAGAGGGTGTCTGGCATCGGAGTCGGGGAGAGCGGGCAGGGATGAGCCCGTTCCGAAGCACTGGATTGGCCGGGTTATCGGCTACTCAAAAAGTGATACAAGACATGTACAAAGAGCGGCAGATTGCACGACATCAGCTGGCGTATTTCCTTGAGGTGTTCAACGGCATAAACGGCAAACCCATTGGTTTTTTGGGCAACGTTTCGGAAAACGGCCTGATGCTCATCAGCCATTTGCCCTTGATGATCGGTGCGGATTTCGACCTGCGCCTGAAACTGCCCGCCGAGGAAGGACCGCAGCAGCAGATCCGTTTGAAAGCCCATTGCCTGTGGTGCCGCGAGGACGTGACACCGCAACATTTCGACGCGGGCTTCAGCCTGCAGTGGGCACCGCCTGAATACGGACAACTGGTGAGCGCATTGCGGCAGTACTTCAGCTTCTATCAGCTACCAGAATCGGCGTGAGCCCGGTTTTCCCGTTTGTCATCAATCCTGTGGGAGCGAGCCTGCTCGCGATGGCGGTCTTGAAATCGCCATCGCGAGCAAGCTCGCTCCCACAGGTTCTGCATTAACTTCTAGATACTTATTCAGTCGCCTGTGCCTGCGTAGCCTTTAGCGCTGCACCTTCGCCTCGCCATCCAACAACTTCTCCAGCAACAACACCCCCATCTCGCCCATCTGATGAATCGCCAACGCCAGGTTGCGCGGGGCGCCTTCCAGTTCTTCCGATAAATCCAGAATCAGCGTGCTCACCGAGCAGAAGGTTTCGTAGCTGTGTACCAGCAAGCCTTCCGGGTCGGCATCGGGGGCGACGATGAAACAGTCCAGTTGTCGTTGGTTTTTGGCTGGTTGGGTGGGGTTGGGTTTCAGGTAGTGGTCGAGGGCTTTTTTCGCGGCTTTGTCGAGCTTTTGCTCGTCGACGGTTTTACGGGGAGCGGGTTTTGGGGGATTGGGGGTTGGTTTGATCATGAACGTTTTTCCGTAATTAAGGCTGCCACCCGTTTCGCGACTAAACGAGGGGTGGCGGCTGGACGCAGGTTAGTCGACCGGTGGAAAAACGAAGCCCGGCGCGCCCAAGGGCGCCCTGCGAACAGCCACCATCAAGTGCGGGACTTTGGCCCGACTGGATGACGCTTGTGCACACGCGTTTTTCATAGCCGAGCGACTATCCGCTCCCGTCGAGATCACGATAGAGCTGGAATACGGCGACAGTTTTTTAGCGGGTGCTCCGGATGCCCAGGTCTGTCTTAAATACGTGCGGGGGAGTGAGTCCGAGAACCTGGTGTTTGATCCGCCGTTGGGAGAACTTTTGGTAATGGAGCGGGGGAGCAGTCCGTTGAGGTGGACTGTTTCAACCAACACGGTGCGAGACTATTCGTTTGCGTTGCAATTCTTGATGCCCTTGTTCAGAGAGATTTCCCCGTCTCCCCCAGTTTCTGGCACTGTCTTGCGTAAGATCTGACGTTATGTTCGATCACTTCCATTGGCTTTGGGCAACGGCTACCGGGACAGTGCTTTGTTTTTTATGACGACTGAATCGTCTGTTGCCTACAAATCCCCACCCTTCTTCCACCCCAGATACAACGTCACCAGCTCGGCCCCCAACTCCCCGGGCCGAGCTTGCAACACCGCCATCCCATGGGCACTCAACCGTTCATGCAACGTCGCCCGCGCACTCAAATATTCCACCGTCCCGCAATAAGCCAGCGCGTCAGACACGGTGTGCACCGGCGCTTGGCGCAGGCGGTCGAGGGCTTCTTCGCGCAGGCTTGCCACCAGCACGCGATGGCTTTGGCCCAGGCGTTTGACGGCGGCCAGCAATTCTTCGTCGTCCTCGTCCCGCAGGTTGGTCACCAGCACTACCAAAGCCCGGCGTTTCTGCCGGGCGAGCAGTTGGGTGACGGCGGCCTGGTAGTCGGCGGGGTGTTGGCTGCTGTCCAGGTCGTAGACGCTATTGAGCAGGACGTTGAGTTGATCGCTGCCCTTGACCGGGGCGAGGTAGCGGGGTTGTTCGCTGGCGAAAGTGCTCAGGCCCACCGCATCGCCCTGGCGCAGGGCGGTGTAGCTGAGCAGCAGGCAGGCGTTGAGGGCGTGATCGAAATGCGACAACTCGCCGTCCTGGCTGCGCATGCGCCGGCCGCAGTCGAGCATGAAGATGATTTGCTGGTCGCGTTCGTCTTCGTATTCCCGGGCGATGGGCGTGCGGTGGCGGGCGGTGGCTTTCCAGTCGATCTGGCGCAGGCTGTCGCCTTCGCGGAATTCGCGCAATTGATGGAATTCCTGGCCCTGGCCGCGCCGCTGCCGCTGGCGGATGCCGAGGTGGCTGAGCCAGTTGTCCACCGCCAGCAGTTCGCCGTCGTACAGACGGGCGAAGTCCGGGTAGACGCGGGTGCTGTCGAGCGCGTCGATCAGGCGTTTGTCGCTCCACAGGCCCATTGGGCTGGGCAGGTTGATTTCGCAATGTTCGAAGGTGAAGTGCCCGCGCTTGAGCGGGCGGACGCGGTAGCCGAGCTGGGTGAGCCGGCCGGGTTGTAGTTGTGCTGAAACAGGCAGTTGTTCGAAGTCCAGGCCATTGGGCACGTGATCGAAAATCTCGATTTCCAATGGCTGGGGCAGGTCGTGGCGGATGTCCAGGCGCACTTCGCTCCATCGGCCCAGGGCCAGGCTGCCGGGCAAATGGCGTTGGACTCGGGGCGAGGGCAGGCGCCGGACGCGCACCGCGTCGAGTATCGACAGGGCCAGCAGCGCCAACAGTAAGCCCCAGTGGATCGACAGCAAAGTCGAGGGCACCGCGATGCCCAGCGCGCGCAGTGCACCCAGCACAATGCCGACGGTCAGCAGGATCGCGAGCCAGGCGAGCAGCAGGCGGGAGGGTTTCATGGGGGCGTGCCCTTGCAGGAGATGTTGGCCTTGGCAAAGAAATTTACTGCAGTGAGGTTTCCTGTGGCGAGGGAGCTTGCTCCCGCTGGACGCGCAGCGTCCCCTTGCGGTGTGTCAGATAGAACTTGGGGGCTGCTTCGCAGCCCAGCGGGAGCAAGCTCCCTCGCCACAAAAAGCATGCCTGGTACAGAAGACATTCCTGCCATAGAAGGTATTCCTGGCATAAAAAGCACGCCTGGCACAGACGCCTTCATCACAACCTTGGCGCCGACACTTGATCGAGCAACTGCCCCAGCACCTGGTCCACCGAAAGCCCTTCGATGTCCAGCTCCGGCGCCAGCCGTACGCGGTGGCGCAGCACGGCCAGGGCGCAGCCCTTGATGTCGTCCGGCACCACGAATTCGCCGCCGCGCAACATCGCGCGCGCGCGGGCGCAACGCACCAGGGCAATCGAAGCCCGAGGCCCGGCCCCCAGGGTCAGGCCCGGCCAGGTGCGGGTGGCGCGGGCCAGGCGCACGGCGTAGTCGAGCACCTGGTCGTCCATCGGCAGCTCGCTGGCGATGCGTTGCAGCGCTTGCACGTCCTTGGCTTGCAACACCGTGCGCAACGGCTGAACGTCGAGCATGTCGGCGCGGGTCGAGCGGCTGACCTGGCGCACCATGTTCAATTCCTGATCGGCGTCGGGGTAGTCCATGCGCACCTTGAGCATGAAACGGTCGAGCTCGGCCTCCGGCAACGGGTAGGTGCCTTCCTGTTCGATCGGGTTCTGGGTCGCGAGCACCATGAATGGCTGGGCGATCGGCAGCGCGCGGCCTTCGAGGGTGACCTGGCGCTCCTGCATGGCTTCGAGCAACGCCGCCTGGGTCTTGGCCGGTGCGCGGTTGATTTCGTCGGCGAGCAGCAGGTGGGTGAACACCGGCCCCTTGCGCAACTTGAACTGCTCGCTCTGCAAGTCGTACACCGCATGTCCGGTGACGTCGCTGGGCATCAAGTCCGGGGTGAACTGGATACGCGCGAACTCCCCGCCAAAACAGCGGGCCAGGGCGCGCACCAGCAACGTCTTGCCCAGCCCGGGAACGCCTTCGAGCAGGACATGACCGCCGGCGATCAGCGCCGTGAGCACATCATCGATCACGGCTGCCTGGCCGACCACGGCCTTATGCAGCTCGGTGCGGATCGCCTGGGCCAGTTGACTGGCGCGCTGGCGTTGCTGGGCGGCGTGGGCCTGGCTGTCTGAGGGCTCGTTCTGTTCAGTCGTCAATTCTGGCGTTCTCCTAACGGTTTATAAGGCATTCCTAAGGGTTTGCAAAAGGCCGACCTGACGGCAGAAGTCGGCGCTGGACAGGCGTCGTTTCGGCCGGGGGCTGAGGGCCTGGCTGATGGTTCGCGTGGGTTGGCGCGTCAGACGTGCTAGCACTTGCCATTGTTCGGCGACCACCAGTTGTTCGAAACCCGGATGAAGCTGGCGCGCCCGGCGCAGCACGTCCTGTTGCAGGCTGTGCAACAGGTGTTGCTGGCCGTTGTGGCGCAACTGGAAGGCGGCGCTGGCTTGCAGGTGTTCTTGCAGTTGGCGTCGCGCCTTGGGCGCCGGTTGTTGCAGCGGGCCATGGCGCACCGCCGACCGCCACAGCCAAAGGGCGATCAAGGCCAGCAGCGCCACGATGGCCTGAGGGAAGTAGCGCAGCAGCAGGGTCAGCAGGTTGTCGTGGTCGGTATTGAACAGCAGCGTGACGTCGGTATCGGCGCTCAGGTACCAGAGCAGCCAGGCGTTGTCGTACTGGTCGATCTGGTCGTTCTTCCACAGCTCGGCGTCGGTCAGCACGGTGATCGTGCCCAGACCGTGGTTCAGTTGCATCAGGTGAGTCGCCGCCGCGCTGTTGGCCCAGGCCTGGGCGAGGTTCAGCGGGTCTTCGAGGTGAAAGTCGGTGTCGAAGCCGATGTAGGCCGGCGCCTCTTCGTCTTCCAGGTACAGTTTGGTCAATTCGGGGTAGGGATCCTTGATCAGCTCCGGCTCCGGTGCCTTGAGGTCCTTGCTCAAAAGTTGGCGCAGGCGCACGCGGTCCAGCAGCAGGTCGCCGCTGCTGTTCGTGCTGTCGTCCCACAAGGCCTCGGCGACGAACAGCAGGCGCCCGCCGGCGCGGGTCCAGTTCATCAACTGGTCGACGTCCCGTGGCGTCATGTTGCTGCGTTCGCCCAACAGCAACAGGCTGCGTTGGTGCGGTTCGAGCGTGGGCAGCACGTCCAGGCTGTTGGCGTGTTCAACATTGATGCCTTGCTGGCGCAAGAATCGTTCGGCGGCCAGGTACGGGTTGGCCTGGGCTTCGGGGGAGGGGCCGTGCTCGATGGTTTCCTGATAGGGCACGGCCTTGAGGTACAGGTACACCGCCAACGCACAGGTCAACGCGGCACCGACTGCGCCGATCACCCACCCCGTGCGCTGGCTCATCGGGACGCTCCGGGGCCGAACAATTCGCGCCAGCCATTGCACAACTGCTGTTGCAGATGGGCGGGCGGAGGGCGGTGTCCATAGGCAATGTTCTGCCAATGCAGGGTCAGGTGCCTGCTGAAGGCCATCAGCGGTTCGTGCTGGAGCTGTTCAACCCGTTGCAACACCTGGCCTTCGGTGTCGGCCGGCTTGAGGGGCATGTTGAACTCATGGTGCAAGCGGCTGAGCAGCGCTCGATACAACAGGCCCAACGCCTCGCGTGGCGAGTCGGACCACAACTGCTCGGCGCTGGCCGCGACATCGTTTGGCAAGCTCTCTTCGCGGATATCCAGGTCAAACATGCGTGCCGGCGCGGGGCGCTCCGCCGGCAGGCGTTTCGTTGGCCGGTAGTTGGCGAGCGCCTTGAGCCGTTCACGATAGCGCCAGGCCAGCCAGACGATCGCGCCCACCAGCGTGGCCCAGAGCAGCGCCTGGATCAGCGCAGCGATCGTTTCGAAGCGTTTGGCGCTCCAGTTGAGCATCGATTTCAGCCAGCCGGGGGCTTCATCGGTTTCGGCCGATTCGGTGGCTTCTTTGCCGAATCGATAGCGCGTCACGGTTTCCGGATTCTTGAAAGGGGGTGCGTCAAGGATTGCCTTGATGCTCTCGCGGGAGGCTTGGCTGGTGACGGGTTGGTTGAGCAGGCGAGGGCTCTGGGGTGCGTTGCTGTTGTCATCGGCCCATGCGGGTGGCGCCAGCGGCAGGAGGGTCAGGGCGAGCAGCGCCAGGGCAGGCGCTACGGTGCCCAGGCGTTGGCGCAGGCGGCGGAACACCAGCTCGATGTCCCAGGCTTCCAGCAGGGTGCGTCGATTCAGGTAGAGGCTGAAGCCGCAGGCGACGTAGATCGGCTCCCAGACAATCAGCAGCAGCGGATAGAGGACATTGAGCAGGTGTTCGAGCCACAGCCAATCGTGTTCGGCGACGGCGATCAGGGTTTGCCAGTCCCATTCCAGTTCGACTTGTTGCGGCACGAATAGATAGAACAAGGCCATCAGGCCGAACCACAAGACGGTCTCCAGGTGCACGCCGAGGATGGTCAACCATTGCGCGGCGCCGCCGTTGCGTTGCAGCAGCACGCGCAAGCGCTGCTCTCGTGCCTCGCCGGCGAGCCCTTCGAGTTGTACGACGGGCATCAGGAAGCTGCGACTCAGGCTCAGCCGGCGCCAGGTCAGGCTGGCCAGCAATTGTGGCTTGAGCAGCGTCGGCCATTGGCGCAAGGCCTGTTTCAAGGTCGGCGTCTCGCCAAACAGCGCCTTGGACAAGATGTACAGGGGCAGGCGTTCGAAGGCCGGTTTCAGCCACCAGAATATAAACACCACCAAGGAGGGCGAGTCCCACAGCAACAAGGTCAGTAGCGCATACACCGGCAGTGTGACGATGGCCCAGCTGGCCATCAGCAGCCGCCGGTGCTGCTGGGTCATCAGTACGCCGAGGTCCATGGCTTCCCAGGTGGTGCGTGGGCGGATCGCTACCGTGACGTCACTCAGGCGCATGCTGGCCTCGCCCGGCGAACAGCAGGTAACCGATCACCAGCAGCCACAGTAGCGCGCCGATGGTGTATTTGGTGGAGGGTGTCGCGGCGCTGGAGGACCAATAGGCCTCGACGAACGCTGCAATGAGCAGGAAGAGGATCACCCCGGCGATGATCAGCACGCTTTTGCCGGCGGCCAGTCGCAAGGCTTCGCCCCGCGTGAGGCGTCCCGGCGCAATCAGCGCCCAGCCCAGTTGCAGGCCCGCGGCACCGGCCAGGGTGATGGCAGTCAATTCGAAAGCGCCATGGCCAATGACGAACGACCAGAACGTTGCGCCCGAGCCGATCTGGGTCAGGTGCCCGGCCACCGCGCCAATGGTCAGGCCATTGAAGAACAGGAAGAACGCGCTGCCCAGGCCGAACAGCAAACCACTGGCGAATGTCTGAAAGGCAATCCCGATGTTGTGCATGATGTAGTAGCCGAACATCACCCAATCCTCGCTGGCGGCCCGCTCGATCGAGCGCCCCAGGTGCCCCGCCGCCGGGTCGTACATGCCGCGGATCTGGCTGACTTCCTCGACGCTCAGCAAGCTGTAGACCAGCTCGGGGAACAGGTACACCAGCAAGCCGACGCCGACGAGGCTGCCGATGAACATCAGGCCCGCCGCCAGGACGAATCGCCATTGTTCGCGCACCAGGCGGGGGAAGCCGGCCAGGATAAAAGTCGACAGGCCGGTCGAGGGGTGGCTGCGGTCCCGGTAGAGTTGCTGGTGTCCGCGCAGCGCCAGTTGCTGCAAGGTATCCACCAGCAAGCTGCTGTAGCCCCGGGCCTGGGCCAGCGCCAGGTGTTGGCAGAGCTGTCGATAGGCGTGGGGAAAGTCGCTGCTCTGGGGGACATTGCGGCGGCGCTCCAGTTGGTCGAGCAGGCGGGACAGGTGTTCCCATTCCCCTTGGTGGCAGCTTTCGAACAGGCTTTGCTTCATGTCGGCCCCAACAGGCCGCGGGCGATGCCATTGAGTTCAGCCACGGCCCCGGTGGGGTGCACCTTCAATGGCGCGGCCAGGATTGCCGCCAGTTCGGTGACCCTGGCGTCGGACAATTGTGCCTGGCGCTCGGCGAAACCCAGCACGGCGCGTTGTTCCACCAGGGCCAGGGCAAAGGGCGGGCGTAGCGGCCGGGCCATTGGCAGTTCGGGACGCTTGACCGGTTGCTCGCGATAAACCACCAGCGTGCCAGCGGCCAGGTCGCCCAAGCGCTTGAAGGTCGGGTGTTGCAGGCAGCAGAGCGCTCCAAAGGTGTAGCCGAACGGCAACATATCGACGAAGCGCAGCAGGTTGCGGATCAACGAGGCAGACCAGCCGATCGGCCGACCATCATCCTGCACCACGCGCAACCCCATGATCTGCTTGCCGGGGGAGCGGCCCTGGTTCAGCACCTCGAACAACACCATGTACCACCAGCTGACGATGAACAGCAGGATCGAGCCCAGGCCGATCCCCAGTTCGCCGAAGAACGCCAGGACGACAAAGAACAGGCCGAGCACCAGCCCGCGTATCACCAGGTCGATGGCGAAGGCCAGCGCACGAGGCATCAGCCCCGCCGGGCGCAGTGGCAGGTCGATGCCTTCGGGCGTTTCGACCTGGTAACGTGTGTCCAGTGGCGGCGGTAGCGGCGCGTTCCTTTGCAGTGCTGGTGTCTCGAGCATGGGCAACCTGTGATGGCCGTTCGAACGTTCGATCTCGGCGCAGATGCTAGGGTCTGTATGAATGTGTTCGCGGAAGGCCAGACAAGGCGAAACGGGGGAGGAAGTGGAATGTACAGGAGTACATGAGCATTCCGAGCCCCGTTTCAACGCAGTATGGGCGAGTGCGGATACATTTCGTACAGAGCCTATCAGTCTTCGGGCGGGCGCACGATATGGCCGTGTATGTCATTTCATGGCCTGCAACAGGATTAAAGGCGCGAAGGCTGGCGGGCGCAGGGTACGAACGCCTAGACTTCGCCAGTCCTCAGCCCAGGAACACCCCGTGACTTCCATCTTCTGGTACGACTACGAAACCACCGGCATCAACCCACGATGCGACCGCCCCTTGCAGGTGGCGGGAATACGTACCGATTTCGACCTCAACGAAATCGACGAGCCGGTGAACCTGTATTGCCGGCCCAGCGATGACATCCTGCCCCACCCGGCGGCCTGTGCCATCACCGGCATTACGCCCGCGTGCCTGGCGGAAAAGGGCTTGAGCGAAGCCAACTTCATGACACGCGTCCATGCGCAATTGGCTGCGCCTGGGACCTGTGGTGCCGGCTACAACACCTTGCGCTTCGACGACGAAATGACTCGCTACAGCCTGTATCGCAATTTCTTCGATCCGTATGCTCGGGAATGGCAGGGGGGCAATAGCCGCTGGGACCTCATCGACCTGGTGCGCGCCGCCTATGCGCTGCGTCCCGAGGGCATCGTCTGGCCGCAGGAGGATGGCCGCGTCACCCTCAAGCTCGAACGCCTGACGGCCGCCAACGGCATCGATCATGGCCAGGCCCATGACGCGCTGTCGGACGTGCGCGCGACCATCGCCCTGGCCCGGTTGATCCGCGAAAAACAACCCCGGCTCTACGACTGGTTGTTCCAGTTGCGCGGCAAGCAGAAGGTGATGGACCAGATCCGCCTGTTGCAGCCGATGGTGCATATATCCGGGCGCTTCTCGGCGGCGCGAAACTACATTGGCGTCGTGCTGCCGCTGGCCTGGCACCCGAAGAACCGCAACGCCTTGATCGTCTGTGACTTACACCTGGACCCCCAGGGCTTGCTTGACCATGACGCGCAGCTTTTGCGCCAGCGGTTGTACACCCGCCGCGAAGACTTGCTCGACGGTGAGCTGCCGGTCCCCCTTAAACTCATCCACATCAACAAATGCCCGGTGGTTGCGCCGCTGGCTGTCTTGCGCGCCGAGGACCAACTACGGCTGCAGCTGGACATGGAGGGCGTGCATCAGCGGGCGCTGCGGCTAAGTGACGCACAACACGTCTGGCAAGACAAACTCCAGGCTATTTACGGGCAAGAAGACTTCACTGCCAGCGAAGATCCCGAGCAGCAATTATATGCAGGGTTTCTCGGTGATCGAGATCGCCGTTTATGTGAACAAGTTCGCATGGCGGATCCGTCTGATTTGGCCCAACAGCAGTGGCCATTCGATGATGAACGCCTGCCGGAATTATTGTTTCGATATCGTGCGCGCAACTTTCCGGAGACCTTGGATCCAGCGGAACAACAGCGTTGGACACTTTTTTGCCAGCAACGCCTGTCTTTCCCTGAATGGGGCGCGCCGAATACGCTGAGCAATTTTGATGAGGCGATGACAGAGTGGATGGACCAATCTTCGCCGTTGCAGCGCGATGTGCTGATGCAATGGCAGGGCTACAGCCAACAATTGCGCAAACGTTTTAGCCTCTAAACTGCCACGCAGCTATTGAAAGCCAGGGTAAAAACCCAGGCATAAAAAAACGCCAGCAAATCGCTGGCGTTTCTGCTTGCAGGCTCCACCTCTTAACGCGCGGCGCCGCTGGCGAGGCTTAGCCCAGCAGGGTTGCCCAGCCTTCTACCACGTCACCGCCCCACTTGGCTTTCCACTCTTTCAACGTCTTGTGGTTGCCACCTTTTGTTTCGATGACTTCGCCATTGTGCGGGTTTTTGTATTGCTTAACTTTACGAGCACGTTTGGTGCCGGTCGTTTTTACCGCGCCGCGGGGTGCTTTACCCGACTTGGCTTCTGGATCCAGCAGGGCAATGATATCGCGCAGGGACTTGGAATATTCGCCCATCAGCGTGCGCAGTTTGCCTTCGAATTCCAATTCTTTTTGCAGTTTGTCGTCTTTGGAGAGGTCGGCCAGACGTTGTTGCAATTCTTCAATAGCTTGTTTTGTGGCGTTGTATTCGGTGATCAGAGACATGGGGACTACCTTATGTAGGACGCTGGTGACAAGGAGACAGTGAAGCAATAGTAATCAGACAGTTTCATCAAGTAAACATTTAAGCCGTGTTTATTTAGTTAAATAGTGCGGGTGCCATGGAAATGGGCATCGCAAATAAATACTCGATGCTGTCTTCATATCCGTTCACACAATTGCGGCGCAGCCACAGGCCACGTCGCGCGCAGCCTCGGTGGTCCCGGGCGGGCAGGGTGTGCGATCGATACTGCAGTTTTGCTACGCAATGGCTAGAATGGCCGCCTTTTTGCGAAGTTCTGGAGTTCCCCTCATGCGCACTTTTCGGCTGGTGATCGCTTGCCCGGACCGCGTCGGTATCGTTGCTAAAGTCAGTAACTTTCTGGCGTCCCATAATGGCTGGATCACTGAAGCGAGCCATCACTCGGACAACCAAAGTGGCTGGTTCTTCATGCGCCACGAGATCCGCGCCGACTCGCTGCCCTTTGGCCTCGAAGCCTTTCGCGAGGCATTCGCCCCGATTGCTGAAGAGTTCTCGATGGATTGGCGTATCACCGATACCGCGCAGAAAAAGCGCGTGGTGCTGATGGCCAGCCGCGAGTCTCATTGCCTGGCTGACTTGCTGCACCGCTGGCACAGCGATGAGCTGGATTGCGACATCGCGTGCGTCATTTCCAACCATGACGACTTGCGCAGCATGGTGGAGTGGCACGGCATTCCTTATTACCACGTCCCCGTCAATCCGCAGGACAAGCAGCCGGCGTTCGCTGAAGTCTCGCGGCTGGTCAAGCAGCATGACGCTGAAGTGGTGGTGCTGGCCCGCTACATGCAAATCCTGCCGCCATCGCTGTGCAGCGAATACGCGCACAAAGTCATCAACATCCACCACAGCTTCCTGCCGTCTTTCGTTGGCGCGAAGCCGTACCACCAGGCATCGATGCGCGGCGTGAAACTGATCGGCGCAACGTGCCACTACGTGACCGAAGAGCTGGACGCCGGCCCGATCATCGAGCAGGACGTGGTGCGCGTCAGCCACAGCGACAGCATTGAAGACATGGTGCGATTCGGTCGCGACGTGGAGAAGATGGTGCTGGCGCGCGGCTTGCGTTATCACCTGGAAGACCGCGTGTTGGTACACGGCAACAAGACCGTCGTATTCTGATCCAACGCAGAACCCGGTGGTGAGGGAGCAAGCTCCCTCGCCACGATTAGCCTTGAGAGGGCATGGACCATGACCGATCCCTTGGACAAAGCCACCGCCAAAGCTCCGCCAACCGTGGGCGAGGGCTGCCTGAGCCGCTACGATCCCGACGCGTTGAGCCCCGAGGACGGCACTGAGTTTCCCGACGCCGCGAAGCTCTGGGACGAGCTGAACGACAAGCCTCAGGGCGACTCCGAACCCAATCAATAAAGGGTCAGGCCTGCCTGAGCCTGATCAGCTTCTTGATCAATGGTCGCCCGACCATCAGGAAAAACACTGGCCCTCCGGCCAGCAGATAGAAGTAATAGGTCACCGCTCGCCAGATCAGAATCGCCGCCGCCGCGGTGGATTTTCCTACCATGGGCGCCAGTAGCGCCGCCGAGGTCAACTCCGCCGCTCCGGCGCCGCCCGGCAGCAGGCTGAACTGCCCCGCGCTCAGAGAGAGCATTTGGATCAGGAAACTCCACGCCCATTGCAAATCCGCCCCCAGCCCTTTCAATGCCAGATAAAGCACGCTGTAGCGCAGCGCCCAGTGCAGGCAGGTCAAGCCGAACACTTGGAAAAGTGTCATTCGGGGCAACTTCAACGTATCGGTGAACGCCGCCAGGAAATTGAGGATCTTGCGCCCCCAACGCCGGCGAGTGCTGGTTTTCACCCGTAGATGGCGCAACACTCGGGCACCCAGCAGAATCAGCCGGCGATGGTAGCGCGCGACCAGGGCGCAGCAGGCCAGGCCGCCGAACATCGAAATCGCGCTCAACGCCAGCATCCATTCCATGCGCTGGCTGAGGTTCTGGAACAGCGCGTAGAACAGGATGCCCAGCAACGCACACAGGAAAAACAGCAGATCGCTCAACTGATCCATCGCGAATACGGCGCTGCCATGGGCCGGGCGCATGCCGTTGCGCGCCAGCAGGGCCATCAGCGTCAAGGGGCCGCCGCTGCCGCCGGGCGTCGCGCACATGGCGAACTCGGTGGACATCACCACGCCCATGCTTTTGACCGCGCCGATGCGCCCACGGTGCTCGCCCAGCAGCAAACGCAGGCGCATCGAGTTCAGCGCCCAGCACAGCACAATCATGCCGAGCATGACCAACAGCAGCGACAACGGAAAGCGCTGCACCCGCGACCACATTTCCCCACCGCCCACCAGCATCGGCACCACAAGCGCGATGAGCAGGGCGGCGACCAGCCAGATCAATCGCTTCATGCGGCGTTACTGACCCGCAGGCCCTGGGTTGCCAGCCAGCCGGCCTTGGTCATCGGCACACGTCCGTCCTCAAGCAGGCGCTGCAGGGTGCGTAGCCAATAATCCCGGGAAAAACCGTGGCGCATGTCCACCGGGTGCAGCCCCAGGCGAATCACAGGTGCCTGGCGCCAGCGCTGTTTGCGCTGGTCGCTGATGATTTTCGACAGGCCCCGGCGCCAGGCGCTGCGCGCGCTCCAGACCAGGCCCGGCGCATCGATCTGGGTGAACTCTGGCAAACGGTAAAGGTGTTGGGTATCGCTGGTGTAGCTCAGAGGCAGCTGGCGCAAGGCTTGCCGGGTGCCTTCGCTCATCAGCCAGGCGGGCGCGACGAAACCTTGGAGCGGCCATTGGTACCGCTGGAAGATTTCGATACCGGCTCGTAGGCGAGCGAGGGCGGCCTCTTCGGACAATCCATAGAACTCGCCTTCGTGGGTGTAGACCCGCCGCATGAAAAAGTCCTTGGGATGAAGGGCGGGCGGGCCGTCGTCGCAATGGTAGTAACCGTGCAAGACCAATTCATCGCCGCGCTCGACCCGGCCGTCCAGCAAGCGCCTGAAGCCGGGGTGATCGTCCAGCGCATTGGCATGATGGAAATCCGGCACCACCAGCCAGGTCATCGGCACCTGGCCAAGGGCGTCGACGGCTTCAACGAAGGGCTGGTAGTCGGGCCAGGTCTGGGGCGCGACGTCATGGAGCACCAACAGCAGGCTGGGGGTGGGATTCATTGCCATCGACGTCGCCTCAACCATTGGCCAGCAGCGGCATCTCTGCGCCGAGCACACTGTAGTAATGGCCCAACAGGCTATTGACCACCGTGTCCCAGGCGTAATGACGCTCTACGTGTCGCCGAGCCCTGGCGCCACGTTGCTCGCAACCTTCGGCGAACAGCTGTCGAACGGCATTGGCCATGGCCTGCGGATTGTCAGGTGTGCACAGCAGACCGCAGTCCTCCTGGACGATTTCGCTGAACGCGCCGGCGGCGACCGCTACCACCGGGATGCCGCTGGCCATCGCTTCGAGGATCACCAGGCCAAAGGTTTCCTGGTCGCCAGCATGTAGCAACGCGTCGGCGCTGGCCATCAGCCGGGCGACCTGGGGCGCCGGGCAGAATTCGTCGATGACGGTGACATTGTCCGGCACCAGGGCGGGCATCGAAGAACCGACCAACAACAAGTGGTAGCGCTCGCCCAGGCGTTTCATGCACTTGAGCAGCACCGGCAGGTTTTTTTCCTTGGAGCCGCGACCGGCGAAGATCAGCAATCGCGCGTCTTCGGCGATGCCCAGCTCCGCCCGCAATTCGGGGTCGCGGGCGGCGGGGTTGAAGGTCTGGAGGTCTACCCCCAAGGGCTGTACATAGACGTTCTTGACGCCCAGCCCGGTCAGTTTGTCGGCCATGACCTGGCTGGGGGCCAGGACTCGGTCGAAGTTGCCGTACAACTTGCTGACGTAGGCCTCGATGTTGGGCGTGAACCAGCTTCCCATGCGGTTGCTGACCAGCAGCGGCAAGTCTGAATGATAAAAACCGATGACAGGCACATCGAGCTGGCGCCGGGCATCGAGGGCCGCCCAGGCGGTGAGATAGGGATCGCCTACTTCAATGAGATCAGGCTGCAAGTCGCGCAGGACATTACGCCAGGGCGCCAGGCGAAGCGGGAAGCGATAACCCTTGCCAAAGGGAAGCGGAGGGGCTGGAACTTTATAGATTCCGTCCTGCTCACTCAGGTGAGCGCCAGGAATCAAGAGGCTATGGCGGATACCGGGCCGATTGCCCAGGCGCCGGTGCTTGGCATCCAGATAAGTGCGCACGCCACCGCTGGCGGGGGCGTAGAACATGGTTATGTCCGCTATATGCACGATGAACGTCCCTCCGGTCTGTGTTCTCCTGTGTTGACCTTTAGTAAGAATAGATGTTCGGTTGGGGTTGTGAGGGCGGGTTGTCAGTGGAGTATTGCTGGGTTTGACAAGGCCTCATCGCGAGCAAGCTCGCTGCCACATGGGACCTGTGCGTACCACAACCCTGTGCGAGCTTGCTCGCGATAGGGCCCGCCCTGATTCGCAGCTATTATTCCTGCTGCCAACGCCTTAATGCCCAGGCATGCTTTTATTTAAGCGCGCAGAATGGCGTCATATCGCAAACACCACGGGTGACGAAATGCCTGACTCATCGCAACTGATCATCGGGGCCGATCTTGCCGGCCAACCTGTCGCCCAGGCCATGCGCCTGGCGAACCGCCATGGACTGGTGGCGGGTGCCACCGGCACGGGCAAGACCGTTACTCTGCAGCGCCTGGCCGAGATGTTCAGCGATGCCGGCGTGGCCGTCTTCGCGGCAGACATCAAGGGCGACTTGTGCGGCCTCGGTGCTGCCGGCGCTCCCCAGGGCAAGATCGCCGAGCGTATCGCCGGCATGCCTTGGCTTGGCCACAAGCCCCAGGCTTATCCGGTGACGCTGTGGGACATTCACGGCCAATCGGGTCATCCGCTGCGCACTACCTTGAGTGAAATGGGCCCGTTGTTGCTCGGCAGCCTTTTGGAACTGACGGACAGCCAGCAATCGGCGTTGTACGCGGCGTTCAAGGTCGCTGATCGGGAAGGCCTGCTGCTGCTGGACCTCAAGGACTTGAAGGCGCTGCTCAACCACCTCAAGGACAACCCCGAATTGCTAGGGGACGATGCCGCCTTGATGACCACGGGTTCCAGCCAGGCGCTGATGCGACGCTTGTCCACGCTGGAACAGCAAGGGGCCGACGCCTTGTTCGGTGAGCCGGCGTTGCAGTTGGAGGACATTCTGCAACCGGCCAGCGATGGTCGCGGCCGTATTCATCTGCTGGACGCCAGCCGCCTGGTCCATGAAGCGCCGAAGGTCTACGCGACATTCCTGCTGTGGCTGCTGGCCGAGCTTTTCGAGCAACTGCCCGAGCGCGGCGACGCGGACAAACCCTTGCTCGCGCTGTTCTTCGACGAGGCGCACCTGTTGTTTGCCGGCACGCCCAAGGCGCTGCAGGATCGCCTGGAACAAGTGGTGCGACTGATCCGCTCCAAGGGCGTCGGGGTGTATTTCGTGACCCAGTCGCCGGGGGATCTGCCGGACGATGTGCTGGCACAGTTGGGATTGCGCATCCAGCACGGCCTGAGGGCTTTTACCGCCAAGGAACAGAAGTCCTTGCGGGCGGTGGCGGAGGGTTTCCGACCGAACCCGCAATTCGATGCCTTGGCGGTACTCACCGAACTGGGCATCGGTGAAGCCCTGGTCGGCACCCTGCAAGAAAAAGGCACGCCGGAAATCGTCCAGCGCGTGCTGGTGGCGCCACCGCAGTCGCGTATCGGGCCGCTGAGCGAGGCCGAGCGGGCCGGGTTGATTGCCAGTTCACCGTTGCAGGGACGCTACGACAAGCCTATTGATCGCGAGTCGGCCTATGAAGTGCTGATGGGCCGCAAGGGGCTGGAACCGCAAGCCGAAGCGACACCGGGCAAGCCCACCGCTGAAGAGCCAAGCTTTACCGAAAAGGCCGGGGAGTTCCTTGGCACCGCGGCGGGCCAGGCCTTGAAATCAGCGATGCGCCAGGCGGCCAATCAACTGGGCCGGCAGTTGGTGCGGGGGTTGATGGGGTCGCTGCTTGGGGGCAGCAAGCGGCGGTAGTCGAGACCGAGTCGCCCCATCGCGAGCAAGCTCGCTCCCACAGTAGGTTTCTGCCAGATACAAAATTTGTGTTCGCCAGATCCCCTGTGGGAGCGAGCTTGCTCGCGATAGCTATCTAACAGGCGCCAGAAATCTCAATCCTTGGGCCGCGCATGTGCCGCCAACCGCTCCAGCGCCGCCTTCAGGTTAGGGTCGCTGATGCCCTCGGCGGTGGCCTGGATGGTCGCGGCCGCGTCGGTGGACAGGTCCAGGGTATGTCCCTTGGCGCCGGCCTGTATGGTCGGCGGCTGGACCTTGAACAGGATCCGCGTCAGGTTGGCGAATTCATCGAATGCCTGCAATTGACGCAGCAGGCGCTTCTGTTGGTAGCGCAGGCGCGTGGCCCAATGGCCGTCAGTGACGATCAGCAACAAGCTGCCTTCGCGCCAGGACGCTACGTGGCAATGCTCACGCGCGGCGGGCTGCAACTGGCTGTCCACCAGCCGTTGCAGATGACCGAGGCGCCTGGCGTGGCCGAAAATGGCTTTCAGCGGCTTGGCTTCGCGCAGCAGAACGGCGGGCGCCTTGGCTGGAAGAGGGCGGAAGGCCATGGTTGAATACCGCAAAATGACAGAGGCGCCATGGTAGCAGAAGCACCGGTCGCCCCGCCGCCCTGTCGCCCAGCGGCTTTAATCCCACACAATCAATAAGTAACTTATGCGCTTTGTGGGTTGAAGTTCGCGCAAAAGCCCTTATTTTAGGGAGGCCCCGTCACAGCGCTGTGCCAGCATCGTGGAATAACGCCACTTTCCTCACCATCGTTTCCGGGTAGAATGCTCGTTCGCATGCGGCCATGAGGGCTGCACGGGCGACTCACGGGGCCGCCCTCCATCCCTTTAGTGTGGAAGATCCTGCCGATATGTTTGCGCCTTTGTTAAAGAAACTTTTTGGAAGCAAGAATGAGCGTGAAGTCAAGCGCATGCTCAAGACGGTACAGATCGTCAATGCCTTCGAAGAGCAAATGGTGGCCCTTTCGGACGATCAGTTACGCGCCAAGACCGCCGAATTCAAGGACCGCATCGCCAAGGGTGAGACCCTTGACCAGATCCTGCCCGAAGCCTTTGCGGTCTGCCGCGAAGCCGGCAAGCGGGTCATGGGCATGCGTCACTTCGACGTCCAGTTGATCGGCGGCATGACCTTGCACGAAGGCAAGATCGCCGAAATGCGTACCGGTGAGGGCAAGACCCTCGTGGCGACCCTGGCGGTGTATCTCAATGCATTGTCCGGCAAGGGCGTACACGTGGTCACGGTCAACGATTACCTGGCCCGCCGCGACGCCAACTGGATGCGCCCGCTCTACGAGTTCCTCGGCCTGACCGTCGGCGTCGTCACGCCGTTCCAGCCGCCGGAAGAGAAACGCGCCGCCTACGCCTCGGACATCACCTACGGCACCAACAACGAATTCGGCTTCGATTACCTGCGCGACAACATGGCGTTCAGCATGGAAGAAAAATTCCAGCGTGAACTCAACTTTGCCGTCATCGACGAAGTCGACTCCATCCTCATCGACGAAGCCCGTACCCCGCTGATCATTTCCGGTCAGGCCGAGGACAGCTCCAAGCTGTACATCGAGATCAACAAGTTGATCCCGCAGCTCAAGCTGCACGTGGAAGAGGTCGAGGGCGAAGTCACTCAGGCCGGTCACTACACCGTCGACGAGAAGACCCGCCAGGTCGAGCTCAACGAATCCGGCCACCAGTTCATCGAAGAGATGCTGACCCGCGTCGGCCTGCTGGCAGAAGGCGAAAGCCTGTACTCGGCCCATAACCTGGGCCTGCTGACCCACGTCTATGCCGGCTTGCGTGCCCACAAGCTTTTCCACCGCAATGTCGAATACATCGTGCAGGACGGCCAGGTCGTGCTGGTGGACGAGCACACCGGCCGCACCATGCCGGGCCGTCGCCTGTCCGAAGGCCTGCACCAGGCCATCGAGGCCAAGGAAGGTCTGAACATCCAGGCCGAGAGCCAGACCCTGGCCTCCACCACCTTCCAGAACTACTTCCGCCTGTACAACAAGCTGTCCGGCATGACCGGTACCGCTGACACCGAAGCGTTCGAGTTCCACCAGATCTACGGCCTGCAAGTGGTGGTTATTCCGCCGAACAAGCCGCTGGCGCGCAAAGACTATAACGACCTTGTGTTCCTGACCGCCGAAGAGAAATACGCGGCGATCATCAATGACATCAAGGAAGGCATGGCCCAGGGCCGTCCTATCCTGGTGGGCACCGCCACCATCGAGACCTCCGAGCACATGTCCAACCTGCTCACCAAGGAAGGCATCGAGCACAAGGTCCTGAACGCCAAGTTCCACGAGAAGGAAGCCGAGATCATCGCCCAGGCCGGTCGCCCGGGTGCGTTGACCATCGCCACCAACATGGCCGGCCGTGGTACCGACATCCTGCTGGGCGGCAACTGGGAAGTGGAAGTCGCTTCCCTGGAAAACCCGACCCCCGAGCAGATCGCGCAGATCAAGGCCGACTGGCAGAAGCGTCACCAGCAAGTGCTCGAATCCGGCGGCTTGCAGGTGATCGCTTCCGAGCGTCACGAATCCCGCCGTATCGACAACCAGCTGCGTGGCCGTGCCGGTCGCCAGGGTGACGCAGGCTCCAGCCGCTTCTACCTGTCGTTGGAAGACAGCCTGATGCGCATCTTCGCCTCTGACCGGGTGAAGAACTTCATGAAGGCTCTGGGCATGCAGCCAGGCGAGGCGATCGAGCACCGCATGGTGACCAACGCGATCGAAAAGGCCCAGCGCAAGGTCGAAGGCCGCAACTTCGATATCCGCAAGCAATTGCTGGAGTTCGACGACGTCAACAACGAGCAGCGTAAAGTGATCTATCACATGCGCAACAGCTTGTTGGCCGCCGACGACATTGGCGAAACCATCGCCGATTTCCGTCGTGAGGTGCTCGACGCGACCATCAGCGCCCACATCCCGCCGCAATCGTTGCCGGAACAGTGGGACGTCGCTGGGTTGGAAGCCTCCCTGCGCAGCGATTTTGGCGTGTCGTTGCCGATCCAGCAGTGGCTCGACGAAGACGATCACCTGTACGAGGAAACCCTGCGCGAGAAGCTGCTGGCCGAACTGATCGCCGCGTACAACGAAAAAGAAGACCAGGCCGGCGCCGAGGCGCTGCGTTCCTTCGAGAAGCAGATCGTTCTGCGCGTGCTGGACGACCTGTGGAAAGACCACTTGTCGACCATGGATCACCTGCGCCACGGTATTCACTTGCGCGGCTACGCCCAGAAGAACCCGAAGCAGGAATACAAGCGCGAGTCCTTCACGCTGTTCTCCGAGCTGCTGGATTCCATCAAGCGCGACTCGATTCGTGTGCTGTCCCACGTTCAGGTTCGCCGCGAAGACCCGGTTGAAGAAGAAGCTCGCCTGCGCCAGGAAGCCGAAGCCTTGGCTGCCCGCATGCAGTTCGAACACGCCGAAGCGCCAGGGCTGGAAGTGGCCCAGGCGATGGAAGAAGGTGTCGACGTGGATGTTGCACTGGCCACCGCGCCGGTGCGCAACGAGCAGAAGCTGGGCCGTAACGAGCTGTGCTATTGCGGCTCGGGCAAGAAATACAAGCATTGCCACGGGCAGATTCAATAATCCCGTTTCAACGCTGAACGACCCGCGCCGCGACAGGTAACCCCTGTCGCGGCGTTTTGCCATTTGATTCGCCGTTTCGATGAAAACGGCGTCGATTTATCTATTAAGGAGCGCATTCATGGCTGTTGGTCTTGGTCCGTTGCCAACGTTGCACCCGGTTGCCGGTTTTGAACTCGGTATCGCCTCGGCGGGCATCAAGCGCCCCGGGCGCAAGGATGTGGTGGTGATGCGTTGCGCCGAGGGTTCGACGGTCGCGGGCGTGTTTACCCTCAATGCGTTCTGCGCCGCGCCGGTGATCCTGGCCAAGCAACGCGTGCAGGGACCGGTGCGTTACCTGCTGACCAACACCGGTAACGCCAATGCCGGCACCGGCGCGCCAGGCCTGGCCGCCGCCGAGCGCACCTGCGCCAAGCTGGCTGAACTGACGGGCGTCGACGCCAACCAGGTACTGCCTTACTCCACCGGTGTAATCGGCGAACCACTGCCGGTCGAGAAAATCGAAGGCGCGTTGCAAGCCGCCCTTGATGACCTCTCGGAAAACAACTGGGCCGCCGCCGCCAGCGGCATCATGACCACTGACACCCTGCCCAAGGGCGCGAGCCGCCAGTTCCAGCACGACGGCGTCACCGTCACGGTCACCGGCATCAGCAAAGGCGCCGGCATGATCCGCCCGAACATGGCGACCATGCTCGGCTACATCGCCACCGACGCCAAGGTTTCGCGCCAGGTGCTGCAAGACCTGATGCTCGACGGCGCCAACAAGTCGTTCAACCGCATCACCATCGACGGCGACACGTCTACCAATGACTGCTGCATGCTGATCGCCACTGGCAAGGCCAACCTGCCGCAGATCACCGAGGCCAGCGGCCCGCTGTTCATGGCCCTCAAGCAGGCGGTGTTCGAAGTGTGCATGGAAGTGGCCCAGGCCATCGTCCGTGACGGCGAAGGCGCGACCAAGTTCGTGACCGTGCAGGTCAACGGCGGGGGCAATCACCAGGAATGTCTGGACGTCGGCTACACCGTGGCGCACTCGCCACTGATCAAGACCGCATTGTTCGCCTCCGACCCGAACTGGGGCCGTATCCTCGCCGCTGTCGGCCGTGCCGGCGTGCCTGAGCTGGACGTGAGCAAGATCGACGTGTTCCTTGGCGAAGTGTGCATCGCCAGCCAGGGCGCCCGCGCCGCAACCTACACCGAAGCCCAGGGCGCGGCCGTGATGCAGCAGGAAGAGATCACTATCCGCATCGAGCTGGGACGGGGTGATTGCAGCGAAACCATCTGGACCACTGACCTGTCCCACGAGTACGTAAAGATCAACGCTGAGTATCGGACTTAAGACCGAGGCGCTCCTATCGCGAGCAAGCTCGCTCCCACAGGGCAACAGTGTCGTTCGTGTGGGAGCGAGCTTGCTCGCGATGGGCGGGAACCGACTCCATCAACGCTGAGGAATAGCGCGGTGAAACGAATCCACGTAGCGGCGGCGGTCATTCGCGATGCCGCCAGCAGAATCCTGATCGCCCGGCGGGCCGATACCCAGCACCAAGGTGGCCTGTGGGAGTTTCCTGGCGGCAAGGTCGAGGCGGATGAATCCGTCGAGATCGCCCTGGCCAGGGAGCTTCATGAAGAATTGGGCATCGTTGTCGGCGCCGCTCGGCCGCTGATCAAGGTGCGTCATGACTACCCGGATAAGCAGGTGTTGCTGGACGTCTGGGAAGTCTCGGCGTTCAGTGGCGAGCCCCACGGTGCCGAAGGCCAGCCGTTGGCCTGGGTGACGGCCCGTGAGTTGACGAATTATGAATTTCCGGCGGCCAATCAGCCGATCGTCGCGGCGGCCCGTTTGCCGGGCGAGTACCTGATTACGCCCGAAGGCCTCGAAACGCCGGCGTTGCTGCGCGGCTTGCAGAAGGCGATCGGGGGTGGGATCAAGCTGGTCCAACTGCGCGCGCCCAACGGCTACGATCCGCAATACCGTGATCTGGCGGTGGACGCGGTGGGGCTGTGTGCCGGCAAGGCCCAGCTGATGCTCAAGGGGCCGTTCGAATGGCTGGGGGATTTCCCGTCGGCCGGCTGGCACATCACCGCCGCACAACTGCGCAAGCATGCGGCGGCCGGTCGACCGTTCGGCAAGGATCGCTGGCTGGCAGCCTCGTGCCATAACGCAGAAGAGCTGTCCCTGGCGCAGCAGATGGACGTGGATTTCGTGACGCTCTCGCCGGTGCAGCCGACCCAGACCCATCCCGATGCCAAGCCGCTGGGATGGGACGAAGCGGCGCGGTTGATCGAGGGCTTCGACAGGCCGGTCTACCTGTTGGGCGGAGTAGGGCCGGATGAGCGGCAAAAGGCATGGGACGCCGGGGCCCAGGGCGTGGCGGGGATTCGGGCGTTTTGGCCTGAGGCGTGAGAGTGTGCAACAACTGACGCCATCGCGAGCAAGCTCGCTCCCACATTGGATTTTAGGCGGTCACAAAACCCCTGTGGGAGCGAGCTTGCTCGCGATGGCGGACTGACAGATCAGCCCCCAGGCTTGGCCGCCGCCTCCCAAAGTACCTCAGCCACCCCTTGGCGCCGGGCAATGACCCGCGCGGCCACGAACAACAGATCCGACAATCGATTGATGTAGGCCAGCCCCGGCCCGGCCAGCGGCTCCACTGCGTTCAATTGCTGGCAACGACGCTCGGCGCTGCGGGCCATGCTTCGGCAGACGTGGGCTTGGGCGATCAGCGTCGAGCCGCCGGGTAGGATGAAGTTCTCCAGCGGACCCAATTCCTCGTTCCATCTGTCAATCGCCGCTTCCAGCCGTTCGACTTCCGCCACGTTAAGCGCTTGATAGGCGGGCATCGCCAATTCACCGCCTAGGTCGAACAAGCGGTGCTGACATGGCGCCAACACCGTGATGACGTCTTCCAGCGCGGGATGCCGGGCCGTTTCCTCGGCCAGACCGGACAGCAACAGGCCCAACTGGCTGTTCAACGTATCCACTTCGCCGATCGCCTCGACCCGCGGGTGGTCCTTCGCCACGCGGCGACCATCCCCCAGCCCGGTTTCACCTTTGTCACCGGTGCGGGTGTAAATCTTCGACAGGCGAAAACCCATTGTTCAGCGCTCCACTTGCTTGTGTTCCTGGGCCACGATCGAAGTGCCCGCCAGCGGCAGGCGCAGGGTGAAGCAAGTGCCCTGGCCTGGCGCGGATTGCACTTCCATCTGGCCCTTGTGGTTGTTGGTGATGATGAAATACGAGACCGACAGCCCGAGGCCCGTGCCCTGGCCGATTTCCTTGGTGGTAAAGAACGGTTCGAAGGTGCGTTTGCGCACGTTCTCGCTCATGCCGATGCCGTTGTCCTCGACCTGGATTTCCGCCCACGGTGGATTCAGCCGGGTGCGCAGGATAATACGGCCGGGCTCGCCGTCGTCCTGGCGCTGATGGATGGCCTGGGCAGCGTTTTTCAGCAGGTTGAGCAACACCTGCTCCAGTTCGTTGGCGGTGCCTGGCACCGGCCCCAGGTTCGGGTCGAACTGACGGATGATGGCCTGGCCTTTGAAGTCGAAACCGATCGCCAGGTCGAAATCGTTGCCCGCAATCTCCACGGCCTGGTCGATCAAAGCGGGCAAGTCGCAGGGGGCCATCTGCCGGGTGCTGCGTCGACTGAAGCTGAGCATGTGGGTGACGATCTTCGCGGCCCGGGCACCGGCCTGCTGGATGCCGTCGAGCAGTTGCGGGATTTCCCGGCTCTCCAGGTAACGGTAGATCACCGGCAACTCGATGCCCAACTGCTCGGCCTGTTCGAGGTTCTTCGGCAGTTCCGCCGACAGGCGTCGGCGGATGTTCTGCACGTTGTGCAGGATCGCTCCGAGCGGATTATTGATCTCATGGGCCATGCCCGCCGCGAGGCCACCGACCGAGAGCATCTTCTCCGATTGCACCATCATTTCTTCCAGCGACAAGCGCTGGGTAATGTCATCGATACGGATCACCACGCCCCGCCCGGCACCGCCCATCAACGGATAGAACGTGAGGGCGTAGTGCCGGGCTTCGTCGTCCTTGGTCCAGGTGACACGTTCGATCTTGGCCACCGTGTGCTGTTCGACCGTCTGCTTGAGCTGTGGCAGATAGGGCTTGAGCGGTTCGAAGGCGAGGAAGATCGGCTGGTTCAGCGCTTCGTCCAATCGTGTGCCGGAGAGCGCGCTGGCTTCCTGGTTCCATTGGGTGACGTAGAGCTGTTCGTCGAGGGCGATCAGGGCCGACGGCATGGAGTCGATGATGCTGTTGAGGTAGTTCTGGAAGCCGGTGAGTTTTTTCTCGATCTTGCTGCGCACCTGGACTTCCAGTTCCAGCTTGCGGTTGGTGTGGCGGGTTTCCTCCGCCAGCCCCTGGGCCTGGTCATAGGCGGCCTGGGAATCGTCACGGGCTCGCTTGAGTTGCTGTTCGCGGGCTTCGATGCGCGACAGCATGGTGTTGAACGCCTCGGCCAGGCTGCCGATTTCGTCGTGGTTGCCCCGGGCGGCGCGCAGGGAATAGTTTTCCTCGCGGGTCACCTGGCGCGACAACTCTTCGAGCTGGTGGATCGGTTGGGTGATCAGCCGCTTGATCTGCTGGGCAATGACCAGCCACAGCAGCACGCTGAAGATGAGGATGCCGAGGCTGGCGGTCAACGTGCCGGTGTAGAACGCGGTGGGCAATTCGCTGCTGGCGACCAGCAAGAGATGGCCCGGCGTGGTGCCGGGACGGGGCAGGGTAATGACCTGGTTGCTGCGGAACTCGCCGGCCTGCCAGGTTTGCATGTGGCGGAAATGTTCCGGCAGCCTGAGTTTTTCGCCCTGTTGCAGCTGGGCCAGCCGTTCGCCTTGCCCATCGTAGAGTGCCGCTGCTCGCAGCGGGGCGTAGCTGTTGAGCTCATCGAGCAGGCGTTGGGCGCTTTGCGGCGATTGCAGCGCGTCGGCGATCAGGCTCGGGTTGGCCACCAGCCGGCCAATGGTCTGCAACGCCTGGGGGGCCATGCTTTCCTGGGAAATGTAATAGGCCGCGCTGATGAAGGTCAGGTTGGCCACCAGCAAAACGGTGGTCAACAACACCAACAGGGCCGCCAGCAGTTTCTGGCCGACCGGTAGATTTTCAAGGCGCTGGCGCAATGGCATCGGACTCGTCGCTAACAAGGAACACGAGGGCCAGCGTAGCCGCTGCTCAGTCGCTGGGCAATCCAAGGTTGTGCAGGTGGGCGATCAGTCGCTCGCGCATTTGTCCGAGATGCGGCACCGCCACGCCATGCCGCTGGGCGACCGCGCAGGCATGGCCGAGCAGGTAGCTGATTTCGGTGCGCCGCTGGTTGGCGACGTCCTGGTACATCGAGGAATAATTGGCGGCGGTGGCCTGGATCACCCGTTCGACTTCCGTCTGCAAGTCTTCGGCCGCCGCAGGCTGGCCGCAGCGTTCAAGCAGGTCGGTGAGTTCGGCGCAAAGGGTCGCCACTTCGCAGCGGTGGTCCTGCAGGCCACCGTTCTTACAATGTTGCAGTACCGTGAGTGGGTTGATCGCACAGTTGAGGGCCAGTTTGCGCCAAAGGCGGGTGAGGATATCGGCGCTCCATTCATGGGGGATGCCGGTGGCGGCCAAGTCATCCAGCCAGACCGGTGCCACCGGCTGGGCCGGATCGCCCAGCCAGGTGAAGCCGTGGCCGGCGAACACCACGCGCCAATCGCCATCGCGAAACGCGCCTTCGGTGCTGGAAGCGCTGATGCAGCGGGCCTGGGGCACGCGGTTCGCCACGGCGTCCTGGCTGCCGAGGCCGTTCTGCAACAGGATCAGTTCCGACTCGGCGCCCAGTCGATGGGCAATCGAAGCCACGGCTGCTTCCGCGTCGTAGGCCTTGCACGCCAGGAGCAGCCGCTGAACAGGCTCGGTGCCTTGCGCGGTTTCGCCGGGCACCGGGTAGCACTGCGCCTGGCCTTGTTCCACCAAGGTCAGGCCGCCGGCCTCGCGGTAAGCCTGCAACCGCTTTTCATTGCGCAGCACCAGCCGCACCGGCAGGCCGGCCCGGGCCAGGCGCGTCGCCCATAACGTGCCGAGGCTGCCGGCTCCAAGGACATGCCAGGTGGTGGACATCAGTTTTTTACTCGGTTTGGCGCAGGCATCTGAAGGGCTCGCGGTAAAGGCGGGAAAAGACCCGTTATAATGAGCCCGATTTTAACCACAAGCCAAGTGCGCGCCTTTGTCATGAGCGCGCCTTTTTATTTGGAGAACACTACATGCCGTCATTCGACGTGGTATCCGAACTGGACAAGCACGAAGTCACCAACGCCGTTGAAAACGCCGTCAAGGAACTCGACCGTCGGTATGACCTCAAGGGCAAGGGCAGCTTCGAGTTCAAGGAAAAGGATCTGACTGTCAACCTGACCGCCGAGGCCGACTTCCAGCTCGAGGCGATGATCGAAATCCTCAAGCTGGCGCTGGTCAAGCGCAAGATCGATGTGCAGTGCCTTGAAGTCAAGGACGCCTACGCGTCGGGCAAGCTGATGAAGCAGGAAGCCGTGCTCAAGGAAGGCATCGACAAGGAACTGGCAAAGAAGATCGTTGCCCACATCAAGGACGCCAAGCTCAAGGTCCAGGCCGCCATCCAGGGCGAGCAAGTGCGGGTGACCGGCAAGAAGCGTGACGACTTGCAGGAAGCCATCGCCGCGCTGCGCGGCAAGGAGTTCGGCATGCCGCTACAGTTCAATAACTTCCGCGACTGACACCAGGCTGTTCGCAATGACAGTGGCCCGATGCTGCTCCCGCCGGTAAGGCAGCGACCCATCAAAAAGGCGCTGCTGGGTAACCAACGGAGGCGATGTTTGGCCACACAGTGTTTGCACGGGTGTTGCGTGCAACGGGAAAAAAGGAGAACACGATGGACTTGAACGCTGAAGTGGACCACCTGGTCAAGGCCTCCCAGGCTTGGATACCGATGATCATGGAGTACGGCAGTCGTGTACTGCTGGCAATCGTTACCCTGGCCATCGGTTGGTGGCTGATCAACAAGGTTACGCAGAAACTCGGGGCGCTTTTGGCTTTGCGCAACGCCGACCTCGCCTTGCAAGGGTTCATCGGTACCCTGGCAAACATCATCCTCAAGATATTGCTGATCGTCAGCGTCGCGTCGATGATTGGCGTGGAAACCACGTCGTTCGTCGCGGCCATCGGTGCGGCAGGCCTGGCGATTGGCCTGGCCTTGCAGGGCAGCCTGGCGAACTTCGCCGGCGGCGTGCTGATTTTGCTGTTCCGTCCGTTCCGCATTGGCGATTGGATCGAAGCCCAAGGCGTGGCCGGCACGGTCGACAGTATCCAGATATTCCACACGGTGCTGCGTACCGGTGACAATAAGACAGTTATCGTGCCGAACGGCAACCTGTCGAACGGCATCATCACCAACACCAATCGCCAGCCCACCCGCAAAGTCGTGTTCGACGTGGGCGTGGATTACCAGGCCGACCTGCAAAAGGCTCGGGAAGTATTGCTGGAGTTGGCCAAGGACGAGCGCGTATTGGCTGATCCTGCGCCAGAAGCGGTGATTTCGACCTTGGGCGATAGCTCGATCACGGTTTCCCTGCGTATCTGGGTCAAGACCGCGGATTACTGGAACGTGATGTTCATGCTTAACGAACAGGCGCGGGACCGCTTGAAGGAGGCGGGCATTGATATTCCGTTTCCGCAGCGGGTGATCCGGATGGTTCATGAATCCACGTCGGCGTAACCGCTTCGCTTGTCGGATCCGACCAGGCATCCAAAAGTAGCGAGCATAAAAAAGGCCCATCCGAAGATGGGCCTTTTTTGATTACCGCAAACTGACTTTCGGCAATTACAGAACCGAAATCGGGTAGTCGACGATCAGGCGGAACTCTTTCACGTCGCCTTCGCCTTCGTCTTCGTTAGCGTAGTGCCAAGCTTGACGAATGCGGAAGGAGAGGTCTTTCGCTGGGCCAGACTGGACAACGTACTTGGCTTCGAAGTTGGTTTCGTTGTGCTTGCCGTTATTGCCGTACAGAGGGTTGCCGTCCTCGTCGCGGTATACGCTGTTAGCAGGCAGATCGGTACCATCAATGTCCCAACCCTTAACGTAGCGGGTCATGAAGCTCAGACCAGGAACGCCGTACTCAGCCATTTTCAGGTCATAACGGATCTGGGCAGATTTCTCGTTAGGCGCGTTGAAGTCGGAGTACTGGATGGAGTTGGCGAGGAAGATCGAGTCGCCGCCGCGGTTGTTCTTGCCCACGCCGATGTAGTCGAACGGCGTGTCGCCGTTGACCTTCTGGAAGGCCACGGTGATGGTGTGTGCTTTCAGGAACGAGAAAGCAGCTGCCAGGGAGAACGTCGTGTTGCTGATGTCACCGGCTTCGGCGCTGCCGGCATCGGTGGTGCGGTAGATGTTACCGTCCAGGTTCAACGACTGATCGCCACCCATTGGGATGGTGTAGTTCAGGTTGGCGTAGTACTGGTTCCAGATGTCTTCCAGCTTGGCGCCGTACAGCGATGCGCTCAGGTTGTCGCTGATCGCGTATTTGCCGCCCAGGTAGTCGATGGTGTTGGCTTCGACGCCAGCGTAGGTTGCGTACAGGCCGCCATTGCGGGAGTTACGATCCTGGCTGGTACCCGAGTAGAAGTGACCGGCTTCGAGGTCAAGGTCTTTGACTTCGCTGCTCTGCAGTTGGAAACCGCTGGCAGTTTGAGGAAGGATACGGGAACCGCCAACGGCAAACACTGGAGCAGTGCTTGGCTGCATGTCACCGACTTTCAGCTCGGTCTTGGAGACGCGGAATTTGATCGCTGCGCCGGCCTTGCCCTGGCTGTCGTTTACATCGCCATCGGCGTCGCGGCTCATGTTGCCGGTGCCGCCGGTGCCGTCGCCACCGTCCAGTTTCAATGCCAGGTAACCGAATGCATCGACGCCGACGCCAACAGTACCTTGGGTGTAGCCGGAGCTGAAGTTGCCCCAGATACCCTGGGTCCAGTCTTTCTGGTCGTTGCCACCGTTTTTGTTATCACGGTTGAAGTAATAGTTGCGCAGCAGCAAGTCGAACTTTGCGTCTTCGACAAAGCCTTTGGCTTCAGACTGGTCACTTACGAAAGGTGCGGCCGTAGCCATTTGAGTACTGGCTGCTGCAGCAACGGCCAGTGCGATCATGCTCCACTTCATCACGCGCATCGTGATTTGCTCCTTTGGTTTTAAGAGTACTGCCGTCCCACCTGTTTTATTATCTGGGCGGCTCTTTCTTTTTGTGTCGGCGCAAACTTATATCACGCCGACATTCTTTGGCGATACTTGCCCATTCAACCTTTCAGCTTCTTTACGACCATGTCGCCAATGGCTCGATCCATGTCGTAATTCAGCTGCTCCGAGGTAGGTGGAAGACAACTTCAAGTTGCTCTTTTTTCCACCATCGGCGTAAAGAGTCCATAAGTACAACGCTTGAAGCTCCTGAGGGCAGCCTTGCCACTTTAATTCTCATGCCTGCAGGTTTCGCGTCCGGCGATGCCCTGTAGGCGATATGGGCATGAATGCAACAAGCATGCACAAACCCGGTTTTCGTTCACATTTTTTTCACATTTTAGCTGCGGTTGCGGCGAAACCTCATGAAACCGGGCTCCAAAGGCCTTGTTTTAAATGGGGTTGACTGCTGGGCAGCTGACATGTTTGAAGCCGATAAACCTCGCGGGACAACCAAAAACGTTACCGGTTCACCCCGTCAGTGGGTAAAACACGGATGCCACGATCACAAAGCGTAGACGCATTGTGCTGTTTTGGTGCAAAAATTCTCAACGCTGGACGAAAAGAGAACAGCGCTTGTGCCAGCTAGCTGCAAAATGCGCTTTTACGATTCCGGGCGCCCGGTATTGGTGCGCAGTGAACGTTGCGCCGTTCACAGGTATGCTGGCGGCCTGCGTCCGGTGGCAGCCCGAAGGGCGTCGCATCGGGCCATCGATCAACGAGCGAGGAGTACGCCGGTGTTTGCCTTAGATCCACGATTGCAACAAGACACATTGCCCATCGGCGATTTCCCGCTGTGCCGCTTGCTCTTGTCCAATGACTCGAACTACCCGTGGTTCATCCTCGTGCCGCGACGGGAAAATATCAGTGAATTGTTTCAATTGGATGACGCTGATCAATCGCAGTTGTGGAAAGAAACCACGGCACTGGCTGAAACGCTCAAGGACTCGTTCGATGCCGACAAGCTGAATGTTGCAACCTTGGGTAACGTCGTCAGTCAATTGCACATGCACGTGATCGTACGCAAGCGAGAGGATGCCGCCTGGCCGGCGCCGGTCTGGGGCAAGCACCCGGCCCAGCCTTATGATGCCGGGCAGGTAGCGGCCATCCGCAAACGGTTGCGAGCGGTGTTGACCGATGATTTCAAGTTTCTGGAGGGCTGAGACCATGAATCTTGAAGAGCGCGTAACAGACCTGGAAAGCCGCCTGGCGTTTCAGGATGACACTATCCAGGCATTAAATGACGTGCTGGTGGAGCAGCAACGAGTCGTTGAGCGTTTGCAGCTGCAGATGGCGGCGCTACTCAAGCGCCAGGAGGAAATGGCCGGACAGTTCGAATCCTTCGAGGAAGACGCGCCACCGCCGCATTACTGACCGGTCCGAACGGCAGTCGATAAAAAACCGCGAGCAGCCAGGCTGCGTCGCGGTTTTTTTACGCCCGGATCAGCGGCGCGGCAGCGCGGCGATCACGTCTTCGGCCTGTAGGCCCTTGTCGCGATGCATCACCGAGAACTCCACGCGCTGGCCTTCGACCAGAACGCGGTGGCCTTCGCCACGAATGGCCCGGAAATGCACAAAAATGTCATCGCCGGAGTCGCGGGAAATGAAGCCGAACCCCTTGGAAGTGTTGAACCACTTCACGGTGCCGGTATCGCGGTTGGACATGTCGTAGTTCTGGGAGGCGGCCGCTGGCGACGACTTCCTGTAGAAGCTGACGGCCAGGTGCAGCAAGACAGCGAGCAATGCCGCGGCCAGGCTGGACAGGATGGCGGGTTGGCCGCCGATTTCCGGCATGGGCGCCAGCAAGGACAGGGTTTGCAAGGCAACAGCCAGTACCAGCAAGCCGCTGACAAGGTTTTGCAGTTGATGACGTGGACCTTTGTTCCAGTAAGGGATGACGGGTGCCAGGGTCAGGTTGAGCAGGCCGAAAAAGGCCAGGTACAGCGCGTCGGGATGTTGCAGGTAAGGTGTGGCTTCGGAACCCAGGCTAGGGATGAAGGACAGCAGCAGGGCAGCTGCGCCCATTAGCAAGTGGACGATTTTCAACATTTTGATTGGCTCACGGTTAAGACAGATCACAAGGAAGAGCTGGTCGGGGGCGGTTCGCTCCAGAAATGAGAGGCGTAGGAACACGCACCCGGATCAGCCTATGCGCGACGCCCGGAAAAATAGGCGTAGCGACACACTGCCTATTTAACAGCAAAGCCGGGGCCTTCTCAAACGTGTTACAGAGGCGCGGCACGCTGTTCGTCGGCCAGGGGCATGGGAGGGACGCTTGCCGGCGACGGGCAATGGATGTTGAATTTTCACCGTCTTGCCGGAACCGTCCGACATCCCGGCTTGTCGGTTCAGGATGGCTGGCGATTTGTCGCAGGCTATCGACGGCGACACCCGCTAGAGTGAATTCACCATCGTCAGGAGATCAACCATGGCAATTGATATCGGTATCAGCGAAGAAGATCGCAAGTCCATCGTCGACGGACTTTCGCGGCTGCTGTCGGACACCTACGTGCTGTACCTCAAGACCCACAACTTCCACTGGAACGTTACCGGGCCGATGTTCCGCACCTTGCACCTGATGTTCGAAGAACAATACAACGAGCTGGCGCTGGCGGTGGATTCGATCGCCGAGCGAATCCGTGCGCTCGGCTTCCCGGCGCCTGGCGCTTATTCGGTGTATGCGCGTTTGTCTTCCATCAAGGAGGAAGAGGGCGTACCGGCGGCAGAGGATATGATCCGGCAATTGGTCGAGGGGCAGGAAGCGGTGACGCGCACCGCCCGCGGTATCTTTCCTTTATTGGACAAGGTCAGCGACGAGCCCACCGCCGACCTGTTGACGCAGCGTATGCAGGTTCACGAAAAAACCGCGTGGATGTTGCGTTCGTTGCTGGAAGATCGCTAAGCCCCGGGCCGGCGATGGTGCTGCCGTTGGCGTCATCGCCCGCCACTGCGTGTAGGAACGCATGATTCATCGCCAGCGCCCTGTTGGCTTGTCCTACGTTGATGGTCAAAAAGTCATCTGGAACTGGCGATCCAGTTGAGCTTCCATAGCACCACAGATCGGTTGTTCCGACTGAGGTTCGTATGGCAAAGGAGTGTCAACGGTATGATCCAAGGAAAAGACCCCAGGGAAAGTGTGCGCGGACGACCGCAGTCCGTGAAGATCGACCCGTTCGTCAGTGGTTTTGACATGCAATTGGCGCGGCCGCTGGCCCGCTCCATCCGACTCAACGGATTCGCCACCTGCCTGCGGCTGGAGCAGGTCTATTGGGATATTCTCGGTGACCTGGCGCAGCTCAACAGCTGCTCCGTCAGCACCTTGCTGTCCCATGTGGACAGGGAGGTCCACCTGCGTCATGGCGGCGTGCGTAATTTCAGTGGGCTGGTGCGCGTTGTCTGCGTGGTTCACAGCCTGAAGGAAATGCACGGGAGTGATCCAGGTCTTGGCTGAACGATATTATCGGCAATGACTGTGCGGTCTTACGGCTGCACAGGCCGCATTTAATGGATATAATCCCGCTCTTTGCCGCAAAGCCGGGCTTTGCGTGAATAACCTGATCGCCGAGACAACCCCCATGCCGATGTACGACTATCAATGTGCTTCCTGTGGTCATCAGATGGAAGCCATTCAAAAAATCAGCGCGGCACCGCTGGTCGATTGCCCCGCCTGCCAAGCGCCGGAGCTGAAAAAGATGCTGTCCATGCCTGGTTTCCGCCTCGGCGGCACGGGCTGGTATGAAACCGACTTCAAGACCGGCGCCAAGAAGAACCTGGCCGGTGGCGACAAGGCTGACTGAGTTGAACACGCGCGGGTTCTTGCACGGGCAGGGCCTCCAACCGAATTTCGAATTACGAGAAGTGAAACCACTACCATGATGCGCAGCCATTATTGCGGCCAACTGAACGAAAGCCTGGAAGGTCAGGAAGTTACTCTTTGCGGATGGGTCCATCGTCGCCGTGACCATGGCGGGGTGATTTTCCTCGATATCCGTGATCGTGAAGGCCTGGCCCAGGTAGTGTTCGATCCTGACCGCGCCGAAACCTTCGCCACCGCCGACCGCGTGCGCAGCGAATACGTCGTCAAGATCACCGGCAAGGTGCGCCTGCGCCCGGCTGGCGCTGGCAACGCCAACATGGCGTCCGGCATGATCGAAGTGCTGGGCTACGAGCTGGAAGTGCTCAACGAGGCGGAAACCCCGCCGTTCCCGCTCAACGAATATTCCGACGTAGGCGAGGAAACCCGCCTGCGCTATCGTTTCATCGACCTGCGTCGTCCGGAAATGGCCGAGAAGCTGCGTCTGCGTTCGCGCATGACCACCAGCATCCGTCGTTACCTGGACGAGAACGGCTTCCTCGACGTCGAGACGCCGATCCTGACCCGCGCCACGCCGGAAGGCGCCCGCGATTACCTGGTGCCGAGCCGTACCCACCCCGGCAGCTTCTTCGCCTTGCCGCAATCGCCACAGCTGTTCAAGCAACTGCTGATGGTGGCCGGGTTCGATCGCTACTACCAGATCGCCAAGTGCTTCCGCGACGAAGACCTGCGTGCCGACCGTCAGCCTGAGTTCACCCAGATCGACATCGAGACCAGCTTCCTCGATGAAAAAGACATCATGGGCCTGACCGAAGGCATGATCCGCAACCTGTTCAAGGAAGTGCTGGACCTGGAATTCGGCGATTTCCCGCACATGACCTTCGAAGAAGCCATGCGCCGCTACGGTTCCGACAAGCCAGACCTGCGTATTCCGCTGGAGCTGGTGGACGTGGCCGATCAGCTCAAGGAAGTGGAGTTCAAGGTATTCAGCGGCCCGGCCAACGATCCGAAATGCCGTATCGCTGCCCTGCGCGTTCCCGGTGGCGCGAGCATGCCGCGCAAGCAGATCGACGACTACACCAAGTTCGTCGGCATCTACGGTGCCAAGGGCCTGGCCTACATCAAGGTCAACGAGCGCGCGGCGGGTGTCGATGGCCTGCAATCGCCGATCGTGAAAAACATCCCGCAGGACAACCTCAACGTGATCCTCGATCGCGTGGGCGCGGTCGATGGCGACATCGTGTTCTTCGGCGCCGACAAGGCCAAGATCGTCAGCGAAGCCTTGGGCGCATTGCGCATCAAGCTGGGTCACGACCTGAAGCTGCTGACCTGTGAGTGGGCTCCGCTGTGGGTCGTTGATTTCCCGATGTTCGAAGAAAACGAGGACGGCAGCTTCTCCGCGCTGCACCACCCGTTCACCGCGCCGAAGTGCTCGCCACAAGAGCTGGAGGCCAACCCGGCCACCGCCCTGTCGCGTGCGTACGACATGGTCCTTAACGGCACCGAGCTGGGTGGCGGTTCGATCCGTATCCACCGCAAGGAAATGCAGCAGGCCGTGTTCCGCCTGTTGGGTATCGATGAAGCGGAACAGGAAGAGAAGTTCGGCTTCCTGCTGGACGCCTTGAAGTACGGCGCGCCGCCCCATGGTGGCCTGGCCTTCGGTCTGGATCGCCTGGTGATGCTGATGACCGGCGCCCAGTCGATCCGCGAAGTCATCGCGTTCCCGAAAACCCAGAGCGCGGCGGATGTCATGACCCAGGCGCCTGGCGTCGTGGATGCCAAGGCATTGCGCGAGTTGCACATTCGTCTGCGTGAACAGCCAAAGGCTGAGTAAGGCTGGCTCTTGAGAGGGCGCATCTTCGGATGCGCCTTTTCATTGGGGTCGATATTTTTGCTTGTCGGCTACCGCGCATGCGCGGGGGCGGGCAATGTTCCAGAGAAAAACCGGAGCGAGTTATGGCAGGTCATTCCAAGTGGGCGAACATCAAGCACCGCAAAGAACGTCAGGATGCCAAGAGAGGCAAGATCTTCACCAAGTGGATCCGTGAACTGACAGTCGCGGCCCGCCAGGGTGGCGGCGATCCGGGCTCCAACCCGCGCTTGCGCCTGGCATTGGACAAGGCCTTGGGCGCGAACATGAGTCGCGACATCATCGACCGAGCGATCGCCCGTGGCGCCGGTGCGACCGAGGCCGACAATGTCGAGGAGCTGACTTATGAAGGCTACGGCCCGGGCGGCGTGGCGGTGATGGTCGAATGCATGACCGACAACCGCAACCGCACCGCCGCGGCCGTGCGCCACGCATTCAGCAAATGCGGCGGCAACCTGGGCACTGACGGTTCGGTGGCTTATCTGTTCGAGCGCAAGGGGCAGATCAGCTTCGCGCCGGGTATTGATGAGGATGCCCTGACCGAAGCGGCCCTGGAGGCCGATGCCGATGATGTGGTCGGTCACGAGGACGGTTCGTTCGACGTGTTCACGTCGTTCGCCAGCTTCTATGCCGTGCGCAACGCCCTTGAGGCGGCCGGTTTCAAGCCTGCCGACGCGGAAATCGTGATGCAACCGACCACCAGCGCCGAACTCGACCTGGAAGGCGCCGAGAAAGTGCTCAAGCTGATCGACATGCTGGAAGACCTGGATGACGTGCAGAACGTTTATTCCAACGCTGATATTCCTGAGTCGGTGGCTGAACAACTCGGCTGATAGGCGTAATGCTGCATGAGGTTTGTTTGAAATCATCGTGGCGAGGGAGCTTGCTCCCGCTGGGCTGCGCAGCAGACCTTTTTTGTGAGCGCTTCGCACTCAAGCGGGAGCAAGCTCCCTCGCCACGGATTCACTGAAAGCCTTTGATGAGCTGTATCCTTTTGCAACCGCATTACCTTTCGCAGGCGTTATGACTTTAATCCTTGGTATCGACCCTGGTTCGCGCATCACCGGCTATGGCGTGGTTCGCGACACCGGTCGCGGCTGCGTGTACGTCGCCTCTGGTTGCATCCGCACCGGCGCGGGCGAGCTGCACGAGCGCTTGCAGATTGTTTATCGCGGCGTGCGCGAAGTCATCCAGACCTACGGTCCGGTGACGATGGGCATCGAAAAGGTTTTCATGGCCCGCAATGCCGACTCCGCCCTGAAGTTGGGGCAGGCCCGGGGGGCGGCCATTGTGGCGGGCGCCGAGGAAAGCCTGGAGATTGCAGAATACACGGCGACCCAGGTCAAGCAGGCGGTCGTCGGCACTGGCGCGGCGAACAAGGAGCAGGTGCAGATGATGGTGATGCACTTGTTGAAACTGGTCAGCAAGCCGCAGATAGACGCCTCTGACGCCCTGGCCATCGCCATTTGCCATGCCCACACCCGTTCCAGCCTGTTGCCCCATGGCCTGGGAACCGCACGCAGTCGTGGCGGGCGCCTGCGTCTCTGATAGCATCAGCGCTTCATTCATGAGCCCGAGCGAATTGCGCCTGTGTCGTCGGCCTTCTGCTCGTGTTGTTATTCGCCAGCCAGTGGCTGGCCAACGCCCAAGGATCTGAAACGTGATTGGACGCTTGCGCGGCACCCTGGCTGAAAAACAGCCGCCGCACCTGATTCTGGATGTAAACGGCCTGGGCTATGAGCTCGAGGTGCCGATGACCACGCTGTATCGCTTGCCGTCGGTCGGTGAGCCGCTGACGCTGCACACTCATCTGGTCGTGCGCGAGGATGCGCAGTTACTCTATGGCTTCGTCGGCAAGCGCGAACGCGATTTCTTCCGCGAGTTGATCCGTCTCAATGGTGTTGGCCCGAAACTGGCCCTGGCCTTGATGTCGAGCCTGGAAGTCGACGAGTTGATTCGTTGCGTGCAATCCCAGGACACCTCGGCCTTGACCAAGGTGCCGGGGGTCGGCAAGAAAACCGCCGAGCGTTTATTGGTGGAGCTCAAGGACCGCTTCAAGGCCTGGGAAGCCGTGCCGGCAATGTTCGCGCTCGTTCCGAACCAGCCGGATGCGCCCGCACCGGCAGCCAGTGCTGAAAACGATGCGGTCACCGCGCTGATATCCCTGGGCTACAAGCCTCAAGAAGCCAGCAAGGCGATTTCCGCGATCAAGGAAAAAGGCTTGAGTACCGAAGACATGATTCGCCGCGCCCTGAAGGGAATGATTTAAGTGATTGAAGCCGATCGTCTGATTGCCGCCACGGGCGCGCCCCGAGACCGCGAGGAAGTCCAGGACCGCGCGATTCGCCCCGTCAGCCTGGCCGACTATATCGGCCAACCGACCGTGCGCGAGCAGATGGAACTGTTCATCCAGGCAGCCCGTGGACGCAGCGAATCGCTGGACCACACCCTGATCTTCGGCCCGCCGGGCCTGGGCAAGACCACCCTGGCCAATATCATTGCCCAGGAGATGGGCGTGTCGATCAAGAGCACGTCCGGGCCGGTGCTCGAGCGGCCAGGCGACCTTGCGGCGCTGCTGACCAATCTGGAGCCCCATGACGTGCTGTTCATCGACGAAATCCACCGGCTGTCGCCGATCGTCGAGGAAGTGCTGTACCCGGCCATGGAAGATTTTCAGCTCGACATCATGATCGGCGAGGGGCCTGCGGCGCGCTCCATCAAGCTCGACTTGCCACCTTTTACCCTGGTGGGCGCCACCACCCGCGCCGGCATGCTGACCAATCCGTTGCGGGACCGTTTCGGCATCGTCCAGCGCCTGGAGTTCTACAGCAACGCCGACCTGGCAACGATTGTCAGCCGCTCGGCCGGCATCCTCGGGTTACCGCTGGACCCGGACGGTGCGTACGAAGTCGCCCGGCGCGCCCGGGGTACACCGCGTATCGCCAACCGCCTGCTGCGTCGGGTCCGGGACTTTGCCGAAGTCCGGGCCAAGGGCCACATCACCAAGCCGATCGCGGACCTGGCCTTGAACCTGCTGGACATCGACGAGCGCGGTTTCGATCATCAGGACCGGCGCCTGCTGTTGACCATGATCGAGAAATTCGACGGTGGCCCGGTGGGCGTGGACAGCCTGGCGGCCGCCATCAGCGAAGAGCGTCACACCATTGAAGACGTGCTGGAACCCTACCTGATCCAACAGGGCTATATCATGCGCACCCCACGCGGGCGCGTGGTGACGCGTCATGCTTATCTGCACTTCGGCTTAAACATCCCGACACGAATGGGGGAGATGCCGGTGGTAGACGAGTTCCTCGATGCGGTAGACGATTGAGCGCGCGCTGTACGACGACTTTTTTTCAGTTCGTGCTGTCCCAGACCACGCCTGGAGCGTCAATGCGTTCGAGAATGAAAAAACAGTTGCCTGGCCGGATTGGCAACCTGAGGAGTAAGCACTAGAGTATGCGCGCGCAAAACGGGCTGGAGTCGTTCGCACATCGCTGTCGCGTTTATTACGAGGACACCGATGCCGGCGGCATCGTTTACTACGTCAATTACCTCAAGTTTATGGAACGGGCTCGAACCGAACGGCTGCGGGAACTGGGTTTCGCCCAATCCGCGCTGGCAGGGGAGGACCTGTTATTCGTCGTGCATTCCAGCGAAGCGCGCTACCACGCGCCGGCGCGACTGGACGACGAGCTTGTGGTGACTGCCGATGTCATCGAATTGAACCGCGTCAGCCTGCGCTTCAAGCAGCAGGTCAGGCGCGCTGCGGATAATGTGCTGCTCTGCGAAGGGCAGTTTTTGGTGGCCTGTGTGCGCACCCATAGTTTGAAACCCCGGGCCATTCCCGAAGCTCTACGCGCGGCCTTTGCCGGCGTGAGCGGCGCGGGTACACACTCAGAGCAGGAGATAAAGCGTGGAAGCTAACGTCGTCGACCATTCCTCCATGTGGAGCCTGGTCAGCAATGCCAGCGTCGTGGTGCAACTGGTAATGCTGACCCTGGTAGCCGCATCGGTGACCTCATGGATCATGATTTTTCAGCGCAGCAACATGCTGCGCGCCGGTCGCCGTGCCTTGGAGAGCTTCGAAGAGCGCTTCTGGTCCGGTATCGACCTGTCCAAGCTGTACCGCCAGGCCGGCAGCAACCCGGACCCGGATTCGGGCGTCGAGCAGATCTTCCGCGCCGGCTTCAAGGAGTTCTCCCGTCTGCGCCAGCAACCGGGCGTCGACCCTGAAGCGGTGATGGAAGGCGTGGCCCGTGCGATGCGCGTGGCCATCTCCCGCGAAGAAGAAAAGCTCGAACAAGGTTTGCCGTTCCTGGCGACCGTCGGTTCGGTCAGCCCGTACATCGGCCTGTTCGGTACCGTCTGGGGGATCATGAACTCCTTCCGTGGCCTGGCATCCGCCCAGCAAGCGACCCTGGCCACCGTGGCCCCGGGCATCGCCGAGGCACTGATCGCCACCGCCATCGGCCTGTTCGCGGCGATCCCGGCCGTTATCGCCTACAACCGTTTCGCTGCCCGCAGCGAAACGCTGACCAGCCGCTACTACACCTTCGCCGATGAATTCCAGGCGATCCTGCACCGCAAAGTGCACACCAGCGAAGAATAAGCAGGTATTTCCCGATGGCTTTAATCGCTCGAGCCCGAAACAAGCGCAAGCCGGTTGCCGAGATGAACGTAGTGCCCTACATCGACGTGATGCTGGTGCTGCTGGTCATCTTCATGGTGACCGCGCCCATGCTCAATCAGGGCGTGAAGGTCGATCTGCCCAAGGTTTCCAGCGAAGCCTTGCCGCAGGACAACAACACCCAGGTACTGACCATTTCGATCAAGGCTGACAAGACCTACTACTGGAATCTTGGCAGTGAAGTGGACACCGAGAAGCAGCAGGACCGGGCCATGACCTTGCCGCAGATGACCGACGCGGTGACCAAGATCATCAATGCCGGCAACAGCAATGGCAAGCGTACGCAGGTCTTCATTCGTGGCGACAAGACCGTCGACTACGGCGCCGTGATGGGCGCCATGGGCGGCCTGCAGAAAGCCGGGGTCGGTAATGTTGGCTTGATCACCGAGGCCCCCTGATGCAGCAACAGCGAGAGCCGTCCGCCTCGGAAAGCTACTTCTGGCCCAGTGTTCTGGCAATCGGCCTGCATGTGCTGGTGTTCGGCATGCTGTTTGTCAGCTTTGCCATGACCCCGGAGCTGCCGCCGGCCAAGCCGATCGTGCAGGCGACCCTGTACCAGCTCAAGTCCAAAAGCCAGGCCACCACGCAGACCAACCAGAAGCTTGCCGGCGAGGCGAAGAAATCCGCTGCGCGCCAGACCGAAGTCGAGCAGATGGAGCAGAAAAAGGTCGAGCAGGAAGCCGTAAGGGCAGCGGAACAAAAGAAAGAGGAAGCTGCTCAAAAGGCCGAAGAAGCGAAAAAGGCCGATGAGGCAAAAAAAGCGGACGAGGCTAAAAAGGCAGACGAAGCCAAGAAAGCCGATGACGCGAAGAAAGCCGCCGAGGCCAAGAAGGCAGAAGAGAAACAATTGGCTGATATAGCCAAGAAGAAGGCCGAAGAAGAAGCCAAGAAAGCCGCTGAAGAAGAGGCCAAGAAAGCGGCCGCTGAAGAAGCGAAGAAAAAGATTGTCGAGGACGCGAAGAAAAAAGCGGCCGAGGACGCCAAGAAGAAAGCTGAAGCTGAAGAGGCGAAGAAGAAAGTCGCCGAAGACGCGAAGAAGAAAGCCGCCGCCGACGCCGCCAAGAAAAAGGCCCAGGACGCAGCGCGTAAATCCGCCGAAGAGAAAAAGGCCCAGGCCCTGGCAGATTTGCTTTCCGACACGCCGGAACGCGAGCAGGCGTTGGCCGACGAGCAGGGCGATGAAGTCGCCGGTAGCTTCGACGATCTGATTCGCGCCCGGGCGGCGGAAGGCTGGGCTCGTCCGCCTTCGGCGCGCAAAGGCATGACAGTTGTATTGCAAATCGGCATGTTGCCCGACGGTACGGTTACCTCGGTCAGCGTAGCCAAGTCCAGTGGCGATGGTCCGTTCGACGCTTCGGCGGTCGCGGCGGTCAAGAACATTGGGCGGTTGACGGAAATGCAAGGGATGAAGCCGAGCGATTTTGCTCCGTATCGTTCGTTCAAGATGACATTCACACCTGAGGATCTAGCCTTGTGAGAAACCTTCTTCGATCAATGCTCGTCGTTATCTGCTGCTTGGCAGGGATAGCGGTAGCAGAGGAAAAGAACATCCTGGTCACCAGCGGCAGCGACCGGGCGACGCCGATCGCCGTCGTTCCGTTCGGTTGGCAGGGCGGCAGTGTCTTGCCGGATGACATGGCTGAGATCATCGGCAACGACCTGCGTAACTCCGGTTACTACGCGCCGATTCCGAAGCAGAACATGATCAGCCTGCCGACCCAGGCCAGCGAAGTCATCTACCGTGACTGGAAGGCGCTGGGCGCCCAGTACATCATGGTCGGCAGCATCGTTCCGGCGGGCGGTCGCCTGCAGGTGCAGTACGCCTTGTTCAACGTCGCCACCGAGCAGCAAGTGCTGACCGGCAGCGTATCGGGCAGTGTCGACCAACTGCGCGACATGGCCCACTACATCTCCGACCAGTCGTTCGAAAAACTCACCGGCATCAAGGGCGCGTTCTCTACCCGCATGCTTTACGTGACGGCCGAGCGCTTCTCCGAGAACAACACCCGCTACACCCTGCAACGCTCCGACTATGACGGCGCGCGCGCGGTGACCTTGCTGCAATCGCGCGAGCCGATCCTGTCGCCGCGTTTTGCCCCCGATGGCAAGCGCATCGCCTACGTATCGTTCGAGCAGAAGCGTCCGCGTATCTTCGTGCAACACATCGACACCGGTCGCCGTGAGCAGATCACCAACTTCGAAGGCCTGAACGGCGCGCCAGCCTGGTCGCCGGACGGTTCGCGCCTGGCGTTCGTACTGTCCAAGGACGGCAACCCGGACGTCTACGTGATGAACCTGGCTTCGCGCTCGATCTCGCGCGTGACCAATGGCCCTGGCATCAACACCGAACCGTTCTGGGGCAAGGATGGTTCGACCATCTACTTCACCTCCGACCGCGGTGGCAAGCCACAGATCTACAAGACCAGCGCCGGTGGCGGTGGTGCCGAGCGCGTGACTTTCGTCGGCAACTACAACGCCAACCCTAAATTGTCGGCGGACGAAAAGACTCTGGTGATGATCCATCGCCAGGACGGTTTCACCAATTTCAAGGTGGCGGCCCAGGATTTGCAGCGCGGTAGCGTAAAAATCCTAACTGATAGCACTCTGGACGAGTCACCTACTGTTGCGCCCAACGGCACCATGGTAATCTACGCCACCCGCCAGCAGGGCCGGGGAGTCTTGATGCTCGTGTCCATTAATGGACGCGTGAGGCTCCCGCTTCCTACCGCTCAAGGCGAAGTCAGAGAACCGTCCTGGTCCCCTTACCTGAACTGACGCGGCGCAATACGTTTTACTTAACACACTGGGGTTCATTAGGAGTTTCACGATGGAAATGCTGAAGTTTGGTAAATTTGCTGCGCTGGCTCTGGCCATGGCTGTAGCTGTAGGTTGCTCGTCCAAAGGCGGCGACAACGCCGGTGAAGGCGCTGTTGATCCAAACGCTGGTTACGGCGCTAACACTGGTGCAGTTGACGGCTCCCTGAGCGAAGAAGCTGCTCTGCGCGCAATCACCACCTTCTACTTCGAATACGACAGCTCGGACCTGAAGCCAGAAGCCATGCGCGCTCTGGACGTTCACGCCAAAGACCTGAAAGGTAACGGCGCTCGCGTTGTTCTGGAAGGCAACACCGACGAACGTGGTACTCGTGAGTACAACATGGCACTGGGCGAGCGTCGTGCGAAAGCCGTTCAACGCTACCTGGTTCTGCAAGGTGTTTCCCCAGCTCAGCTGGAACTGGTTTCCTACGGCGAAGAGCGTCCAGTTGCTACCGGCAACGACGAGCAGTCCTGGGCTCAAAACCGTCGCGTCGAACTGCGTAAGTAATTCGTCATGCGAACGTGCCGTCGTGCTGTAACTGTCCTGGCTCTCAGCCTCGCGCCGCTTGCGGCGTGGGCTGCGGTTCCTGTGGTCGATAACGACTCCGGCTATAACAATAGCGGGAGCAGCTATCCGCCTGCGGGTTACGGTACGAACGGCGCCTATGCCGGGGGAGGGGTTTCGGCCCCTGTCTCGGCACAGGGCGAGCTGTTCAACCAACTGCAGCAAATGCAGGATCAACTGTCACGCCAACAAGGCGCGATTGAAGTTCTGCAAAATGAAGTGTCGCGCATGAAGCAGGAAAGCCTGGAGCGATACCAGGATCTTGATCGGCGCATAGGAACCGGCGTTGCACCTGCCGCGACTCCTGAGAATTCTCCAGCCGGTGGCGACTTGAACGCCCCCGGTGCAGCCGCAGGCGCTGGGGCTAGCGCTCCAGCAGCACCTGCAGCCGGTGGCGAACCGGCGGACCCGGCGAAGGAAAAGCTCTATTACGATGCTGCCTTCGACCTGATCAAGGCCAAGGATTTCGACAAGGCCAGCCAGGCCTTTACCGCTTTCCTGCGCAAATACCCCAACAGTCAATATTCGGGTAACGCCCAATACTGGCTGGGCGAAGTGAACCTGGCCAAGGGCGACCTGCAAGGCGCCGGCCAGGCGTTCGCCAAGGTTTCGCAGCTGTATCCCAAGCACGCCAAGGTGCCGGATTCGCTGTACAAGCTCGCTGACGTAGAACGCCGCCTCGGTCACACCGACAAGGTCAAGGGCATTCTGCAGCAGGTGGTGGCCCAGTATCCGGGGACTTCCGCCGCCCAGTTGGCCCAGCGTGATCTGCAACGCATGTAAGGCTGTTTGACCTGCTTTGAAGAAACCCGCGCCTGTCGCGGGTTTTTTCGTTAGAATTCACGCCCTTTTTATGAAACACGCTTCCTGGGATCTACGCGTTGGCGGGGTTCCTCGAAGTGCCTGACGGAGGCGGACAGCCTGTTTAGCTGTTACGCCCGTGGCGACTATGCAAGACACATTGAGAATTACCGAAGTTTTTTACTCTTTGCAGGGTGAAACGCGAACGGCCGGGCTGCCCACTGTTTTTGTGCGCCTCACCGGCTGCCCGTTGCGTTGCCAGTACTGCGACAGCGCCTATGCCTTCAGCGGCGGCACAATGCGAACCCTCGACGATCTTCTCGAACAAGTGGCCGGCTTCCGTCCGCGCTATGTTTGCGTCACTGGGGGCGAGCCATTGGCGCAGCCCAATGCCATCCCTTTGCTCAAGCAGCTGTGCGACGCCGGCTATGAGGTCTCCCTGGAAACAAGCGGTGCGCTGGATATCTCGGCGGTCGATCCCCGCGTCAGTCGCGTCGTGGACCTCAAGACGCCTGGTTCCAAGGAAGCCCATCGCAACCGCTACGAGAACATTGAACTGTTGACCCGCAACGACCAGGTCAAGTTTGTCATCTGCTCCCGGGAAGACTATGACTGGGCGGTGTCCAAGCTGATCCAGCATGGACTCGACCAGCGAGCCGGCGAGGTGTTGTTTTCGCCAAGTCATCACGACCTCAATGCGCGGGATCTGGCGGATTGGGTGGTGGCGGACAATTTGCCGGTGCGCCTGCAATTGCAGTTGCATAAATATCTTTGGAACGACGAGCCGGGGCGCTGACATGACTGAACATTCAACCACTGCTGAAAAACGCGCGGTCATCCTGCTGTCGGGCGGCCTGGACTCGGCAACCGTCGTGGCCATGGCTCGTGCCGAAGGTTATCGCTGCTACACCATGAGTTTCGATTACGGCCAGCGCCACCGTGCAGAATTGCAGGCCGCTGAACGGGTCGCCCGGGATCTGGGCGTGGTCGAGCACAAAGTCATCGGCCTGAACCTCAACGGCATTGGCGGTTCGGCCCTGACCGACAGCGCCATCGACGTTCCCGAAGCGCCGAGCGAAGGTATCCCGGTGACGTACGTGCCGGCGCGCAACACCGTGTTTCTGTCCCTCGCGCTGGGCTGGGCCGAGGTGCTGGAGGCGCGGGATATTTTCATCGGCGTCAATGCGGTGGACTATTCCGGTTATCCGGATTGTCGACCGGAGTTCGTCGAGGCGTTCGAGCGCATGGCCAACCTGGCGACGAAGGCCGGTGTAGAGGGACAGGGTTTCCGCATCCTGGCGCCGCTGCAAAACCTCAGCAAGGCCGAAATCGTCAAGGCGGGCGTGAGCCTTGGCGTCGACTATGGGCTTACCGTTTCGTGCTATCAGGCCGACGATCAAGGGCGCGCTTGCGGCAAGTGCGACAGCTGCCGGCTGCGTGCCGAAGGCTTCGCTGCGGCGGGTGTGAGCGATCCAACACCTTATTTTTGATTTTTTTGAAATTAGGTGTTGAATAGTCCTTAAAAATCAGTATTATACGCGCCACCACACAGAGGGTCGTTAGCTCAGTTGGTAGAGCAGTTGGCTTTTAACCAATTGGTCGTAGGTTCGAATCCCACACGACCCACCATTTTCTGTAGTTTTAAAAGTCTGGAAGGCCCACGAAAGTGAGGATTTCCGGATTTTTTTTTGCCCGCGAAAAAGTCGGATCGATGCCGTGGTCAGCGCTGGCCGACCTCGGCGCAAACGTCCATGACCTGCTGGCGCAACCAGGTGTTCCGGTTGTCCTGGCTCGCTTTTTCGCTCCACATCATCTCAAGCGTAAAGCCCGGCAGCCCTGGTGGCGGCTGGCGCTCGCCGAATCGTTGGTCGTCGCAAAGCAATGCCTGGATGCGTTTGGGCAGGGTCAGGATATAGTCGGTTCCAGTGACCAGGGCCAAGGCTGTCACGTAGCTATTGGCGCGCGCGACGATCTGTCGCCTGGAGCCCTGGCGAGCGAGCCAGCCATCGATCATGTTGGTGTCGGATGTCCAAGGGGTCGGAAATACATGCTGCCCCGCGACAAATGCGTCGAGGCTGAACGCTTGCCCAGGGCCGGGGAAATGTTTATCCACCACGCACACCAGCTCATCCGTCAGCAGTACCCGTGATTGCAGACCCTTGGCATCGCCATGGAAATGCGGGCCGAAACCCACTGCAAGATCGAAGCGATCGTCCCTCAGCGCGTCGACCGGAATATCGCGCCGGAACTTCGTGGTGTTGATCACCACCGGAACACGGTTGCCGATGAAGCGCTTGACCAGCTTCGGAAGGATCAGGAGTTCGAAGTATTCCGGCGCGCAGAGGTTGAATGTGATCTCTTCCTGACGTGGATCGAATGGCTGGATGCCGGAGTGGCATTGGTTGATCGTGTTGAGCACCCCCAGCACCTGGCCATACATGACGATGGCCTTCCGAGTGGGGCTCATGCCTGCGCGTGTCACGGTGAACAGTTCGTCTTCGAAGCTGGTGCGCAGTTTTTTCAGACAATAGCTGACGGTCGACTGGCTGACACACAGGGCTTCGGAAACCAGGGTGACGCTGCGCTGTTCGAACACGGCGACGAACACCATCAGGTCTTGCATATCCAGCTTTCGAAGCAGGTTACTAATGAGCATCAGCTAATCTCGGCGCCATCCTTGCGTAACATCCTGTTCCCACGAAGGCCTCCTTTATACAGGAGCCTTGGCCGTTTATCTTTCGGCAGGGTAGATGTTTTGCTAGGACAGCGACGACTAGCCAATATGCCGCGCGTATTGCCTGGGGTTGAAGCGCAACACCATCAGGATCATCAGCCCCATCACCACCGCAAGCGACCACCACGCCCATTCGAAACTGCCCGATTGGTCACGGATCACTCCGGCAATCAATGGCGACAGGCCGGCGATCAGGTAACCGATGCCTTGCACGAATGCCGTCAACGCGCCGGCCCGGCGCGGGTCGTCCAGGTGGTCGAGGGAGACGATCAGGCTCATCGGGAACAGACCGCCGATACCGAGCCCCAGCAAGCATGGCCACAGCAGGCTGAAGCGATCCGGGCTGAGGATCAAGCCGCAGAAGCCAGCCATGATCAATGTCAGCAGTACCGTCAGTATCGGGCGTTTGTCTTGGCTGCGGTTGGCGATTGCCGGGGTGACCAGGCCGGACAACACTTCCATCGCTGTGAGGAACCCCAAGACCAGGCCGGCCTGCTGTTCGCTCCAGCCTTTTTCCAGGTAATACGGCGCCAGCCAGGCCAGTACGCACGTATAGGACGCGGTGCCCAGGCCGAAGAACAGGGCCAGCAGCCAAGCCCGGCGGTTGGCAAAGAACGAGCCCTGTTGTCGTCCCGGTGCTCTGGGTAATGGCATGACGACCGAGCGTTGAGCGTGCCAGCAGCCCAGCGCGACCAGCACCAGCAATGCCCAGATCGCCAGGCCGATGCGCCAGCTGCCCGTCTGCGCCAGGACGAACGGGGAAAATGACGCCGCGATGGCCGCGCCACCCATGATCGACGTGACGTACAGCCCCATGAACAACGAGACGTTATCGCCAAGCCGCGACTTGATCAGGGCTGGCAGCACCGCCTGGATCAGGGCGATGCCGATGCCGGCCAAAACGGCGCTGATGATCAGCGCTTCGGCGCTATCCAGGTACAGGCGCGAGACCGTGGCAAGGCCGATGACTACCAGCGACAGGACGATGGTGCGGTGTTCGCCAATGCGCAGGGCGACTCGCAGGCCCAGGAACATTGCCAAGCCCATGGCCATGACCGGCAACATCGTCAGCAACGATGCCATGCTGAACGTCAGGGGCACTTCGCCCCGAATGGCGGATAGCAAAGGCCCGACCGCCGCCATCGAAGGGCGCAGATTCAGCGCCACGCATACGATGCTGGTCATCAGCCAGAATACGCGGGTACTTGAGGCTTGAACGTTTTCCATGACAAGGCCTTGGCGGGGAAGAAAGCGCCATTTAGGCCCGGCCGCGTTGGGCTCGGCAAACTGAAAACTGGCTGGGGGAATTGAATAATTAAATACGTCACGCTCAGAACCACAGGCGCAGGCGCAAAGTCGTCTGCCGGGGCACAGGTCAGAATGATCTTTTGCAACGGCGGGATATTCTGTAGCCTTGCCGGCTTCACGCTGTCCCGTGCCTGATGACACTCACTTTCCCAGCGGTACCCGAGTGGTCCGGAGCCGGGTGTATACTCGACTTTCGCGCTAAACGCGCCTATAGGTCTTGCGAACATGACGCAGATTTCCGAACGCCTTCTGGTCCAGGCTCACCTCGATGCCAAGCAGCCCAAGCCGCTGTCCGCCGAGCAAGAGGCCTGGTACCGCGCCGCCATTGCCGCCGAGCTCAAGGCTCAGGACGCGGTGCTGGTTGCGCATTTCTACTGTGACCCGGTTATTCAGGCCCTGGCCGAGGAGACTGGGGGCTGTGTCTCCGACTCCCTGGAAATGGCCCGCTTTGGCAACGCCCATCCGGCCAAGACCGTGGTGGTGGCCGGGGTCAAATTCATGGGCGAGACCGCCAAGATCCTCAACCCAGAAAAACGCGTGCTGATGCCGACTCTGGAAGCCACTTGCTCCCTCGATCTGGGTTGCCCGGTGGATGAATTCTCGGCGTTCTGCGACCAGCATCCGGAGCGCACCGTGGTGGTGTATGCCAACACTTCGGCGGCCGTGAAGGCCCGTGCGGACTGGGTGGTGACGTCCAGCTGTGCCCTGGAAATCGTCGAGAGCCTGATGGACAACGGCGAGACGATCATCTGGGGTCCGGACAAGCACTTGGGCACTTACATCCAGCGCAAGACCGGCGCCGACATGTTGCTCTGGGACGGCGCCTGCATCGTCCACGAAGAGTTCAAGTCCAAGCAGTTGGAAGATATGAAGGCGCTGTACCCGGACGCCGCCATCCTGGTGCACCCGGAGTCACCGACGTCGGTGATCGAACTGGCGGATGCCGTGGGTTCCACCAGCCAGTTGATTGCCGCCGCCCAGACTTTGCCGAACAAGACGCTGATCGTCGCCACCGACCGCGGCATTTTCTACAAAATGCAGCAGCTGTGCCCGGACAAGGTCTTCATCGAAGCCCCTACCGCCGGCAACGGCGCGGCATGCCGCAGTTGCGCGCACTGCCCATGGATGGCGATGAACACGCTGGAGCGCACGCTTCAGGCGCTCAAGGAAGGCAGCAACGAAATATTCGTCGACCCGGCATTGATCCCCCAGGCGATTCGCCCGCTCAAGCGCATGCTGGACTTCACCCAGGCGGCGCGAATGAAGTTGGCGGGTAATGCCTGACGCTGAACAGATTTGAGGCCTGCCGGGCTTTTTGTGGCGAGGGAGCTTGCTCCCGCTGGGCTGCGAAGCAGCCCCAAACGAGACACTGCGGGGTTATTCAGTCATACCGCATTGGCTGGATTACGACTGCTGCGCAGCCGAGCGGGAGCAAGCTCCCTCGCCACGGGGTTGTAGTGAGTTCCTACTTGGTCTTCTTGGGAATCCGCACCAACTGCGTATCCGAATAGATGTCATGCCAGCCCCGCTTGCGCTTGTCGAAAAGCGCCCAGATGAAGCCCAGCCCCACCAGCAGCAATGACGCAATCGACACCACGAATCGCAACAACGCCTGCCACAAGCTAATGGCGGTGCCATCGGTGTTCTGCACGCGGATGCACCAGACCTGCATGCCCAGGGTCTGGCCGTTGTGGGTCCAGAACTTGGCGAAGAAGCCGAACAGCACGAACAGCAACACCGTGGACAGCAGCGGATCGCCATCCAGCGCGCCGGCGTCGGTAAGGGCACGCATCTTTTCTTCGCCGATGATCATCATCTGGATCATCTTGTACACGCCACCGGTGACGATCAGCAGCGCCGTGCACAGCAAAAAATCATAGAACATCGCGGCCAGGCGACGACCCAGGCCGGCGGGAGGGAAGTCACCCTGTGGGGTGAGCACGTGTTTGGACATGACGGCCTCGAACCAAAAAGAAGCCATTTTACGGATTTACGCCCATAAAAAAGCCCCTGATATCAATCAGGGGCTTTTTAGTTTGCGAAAGCTTAGCCTTCGGCTTGAACCTCGTCAGCCTGCATGCCTTTCTGGCCTTGCACGGCAACGAAAGTGACTTTCTGGCCTTCTTTCAGGCTCTTGAAGCCGTTGCCCTGGATGGCGCGGAAGTGCACGAACAGATCCGGACCGCTTTCAGGAGTGATGAAACCAAAACCTTTTTCGTCGTTGAACCACTTGACGGTACCGCTCTGACGTTCAGCCATTTTCTTATTTCCTTGACGCTAAATTAATGACAGCCTCTTTCCAGACGAAAGAGTACTGGGGCTGGGTTGCAGGAAAGTAAGATGACGTCGAACGGGTTGTAGCTAACTTCTTAGGCTACTGCCCAGGTCACGATCCAAGCGACCCATGCAAACACAGTGACGAAACTCTACGCCAACTTCCAAGGAAAAAACAACCCCCCTGAAGGCCCCGGATTTGCTCAGCTTGCTGGCGTTTTAGATGTTTTGCGGGAGGGGGCTTATTCAAAAGGCTAGTCCGATAGTTCCGTAGCGTTATAAGCCCGGTTGAATATCACTACATGCACCTTTTTATGGCGGTTGCGTTACACATTAGTGCACGTATAACGAAACCGCGTTACTTATAGAAACAACCAATCAACCACGGTAGTAGCGCTGCGGAACGAATGGCATTTTGCTTACAAGCAAAGGCACTTTTTTCCCACGCACAATGGCCCAGACCGGCGTGTCCAAGGCGACGAAGGCGCTGTCCAGATAACCCATCGCCAATGGACCGCCCAATGTCGGCCCGAACCCGCCGCTGCAAACCGTGCCGATGATCTCGCCGGCTTCGTTGACGATCTCCGCGCCTTCACGCACCGGTGTGCGTTCTTGGGGCAGCAGGCCGACACGTTTGCGCTTCACGCCTTGCTGTTGCTGGGCAAAAACAGTTTCCGCTCCGGGGAAGCCCCCGGCGCGCGCGCCATCGGCGCGGCGGACCTTGGAAATCGCCCACAGCAGGCTGGCTTCAATGGGTGTGGTTTCGGTGTTCATATCGTGGCCGTAGAGGCACAGGCCCGCTTCCAGGCGCAGGGAATCACGGGCGCCAAGGCCGATGGCGGCGACTTCCGGTTCGGCCAGCAGGGCGCGGGCGAGTTTCTCCGCATCGGCGGCTGGCACGGAAATCTCGAAACCGTCTTCACCGGTGTAGCCCGAACGGCTGACAAAGCAATCCACGCCCAGCAGAGTGACGCGCTGGAATTGCATGAAGGTCATCTTCGCCACTTCCGGCGCCAGACGCGCGAGCACGGTCACGGCCGCTGGGCCTTGCAGCGCGAGCAGGGCGCGGGCTTCGAACAGCGGCTCGATGCTGCACTGACCGCCGATGTTCGCTTGCAGGTGGGCCAGGTCCTGATCCTTGCACGCCGCGTTGACCACCAAAAACAGCTCATCATTGCCCAGGTTGGCGACCATCAAATCGTCGAGGATGCCGCCGTTGTCGTTGGTGAACATGGCGTAGCGCTGCATGCCCACGGGCAAGTCGATGATGTCCACCGGCACCAGCGTCTCCAGTGCCTTGGCCGCACCCGCGCCGGTCAGGCGGATCTGGCCCATGTGGGACACATCGAACAGCCCGGCCTGAACCCGGGTGTGCTGGTGTTCTTTCATCACGCCCAAGGGGTATTGCACCGGCATGTCGTAGCCGGCGAATGGCACCATGCGGGCGCCGAGTTCGAGGTGCAGCGCGTGCAGCGGGGTTTTCAACAGTTGTTCGGTGGACATATCAGCTCCTGGAAAATGAAAGGGGCACGCATCAGCATTCGATGATGTTGACCGCCAGACCGCCGCGGGCGGTCTCCTTGTATTTGCTTTTCATGTCGGCGCCGGTCTGGCGCATGGTGCGGATGACTTTGTCGAGGGAGACGAAGTGATGACCATCGCCGCGCATGGCCATGCGCACCGCATTGATGGCCTTTACCGAGCCCATGGCATTGCGTTCGATGCAGGGCACCTGGACGAGGCCACCGATGGGGTCGCAGGTGAGCCCGAGGTTGTGTTCCATGCCGATTTCGGCGGCGTTTTCCACTTGTTGCACGGTACCGCCCAGCACTTCGCAAAGCGCACCGGCGGCCATGGAGCAGGCCACGCCAACTTCACCCTGGCAGCCGACTTCAGCACCGGAGATGGAGGCGTTTTCCTTATAGAGGATGCCGATGGCGGCGGCGGTCAGCAGGAATCGCACCACGCCATCTTCGTTGGCCCCGGGAATGAAGCGCATGTAGTAGTGGAGCACGGCCGGAATGATGCCCGCCGCACCGTTGGTGGGCGCGGTGACGACACGGCCGCCGAAGGCGTTTTCTTCGTTGACGGCCAAGGCATACAGGTTGACCCAGTCCAGCACGGACAGCGGATCGCGCAAGGCCGCTTCAGGGTTCTTGCACAACTGGCGATACAACGCCGCAGCCCGGCGCTTGACCTTGAGGCCGCCCGGCAAGATCCCCTCGTTGCGACAGCCCGCCGCCACACAATCCTGCATGACCTGCCAGATCTTCAGCAGGCCGGCGCGGGTCTCGGCTTCGGGGCGCCAGGCGCTTTCGTTGGTCAGCATGACCTGGCTGATGGACAGACCGTAGGTGCTGCAGTGGGCCAGCAGATCTTTTGCGCTCTTGAACGGGAAGGTCAGGGGCGTGGCATCTTCGACGATACGGTCGGCGCCGGCGGCGTCTTCATCCACGACGAAGCCGCCGCCCACCGAGTAGTACTCGCGGCTGCGCACTTGCAGGCCGGCGGCGTCGAAGGCGCGGAAGATCATGCCGTTGGGGTGGTAGGCCAACGGTTTGCGGATCATCGCCAGGTGCAGTTTTTCATTGAATTCGATGGTGTGTTCGCCGAGCAGGTTCAGGCGACCGCTGCTGCGGATCTCCTGGAGCCGGGCGGTCACTGTTTCGGTGTCCACGGTGTCCGGGTGCTCGCCTTCCAGTCCCAGCAGCACGGCCTTGTCACTGCCGTGGCCCTTGCCGGTGGCACCGAGCGAGCCGTACAGCTCGACTTTGACGCTGGCAGTGGTATTGAGCAACTCATCACGACGCAACCCTTCGACGAAACGGGCCGCGGCACGCATCGGACCGACCGTGTGGGAGCTGGAAGGACCGATGCCGATCTTGAACAGGTCGAACACGCTTAACGACATGGTGTTTCTCCGGTTTCTTTTTATGGGTTCGACGGTTTACAAGATTTGAAAACAGATTCCCTGTGGGAGCGAGCCTGCTCGCGAAGGCGGCGTGTCAGTTGACATCTGATTGGCTGACATATCGCCTTCGCGAGCAGGCTCGCTCCCACAGGGGAAGATTCGGAGGGCGGATGGACCGCCCTCCACTTACCTCAAGCGTAGCTTTCGATCGACGGGCAGGCGCAGACCAGGTTGCGGTCGCCGAACACGTTGTCGACCCGGCCTACGGGCGGCCAGTATTTGCCTTCGATCAACGACGCCACCGGGTACACCGCCTGCTCGCGGCTGTAGGGGTGAGTCCAGTCGCCGACGAGTTCCGCCGCGGTGTGCGGGGCGTTCTTCAGCGGGTTGTCGTCTTTGTCCAGGCTGCCGTTTTCCACCGCGCGGATTTCTTCGCGGATGCAGATCATGGCGTCGCAGAAGCGGTCCAGCTCTTCCTTGGATTCGCTTTCGGTCGGCTCGATCATCAACGTGCCGGCCACCGGGAACGACATGGTCGGGGCGTGGAAACCGAAGTCGATCAGGCGCTTGGCCACGTCATCGACACTGATGCCGCTGCTGTCCTTGAGCGGGCGCAGGTCGAGGATGCATTCGTGGGCCACCAGGCCGTTGCTGCCGGAGTAGAGCACCGGATAATGCTCTTCCAGGCGACGGGCGATGTAGTTGGCGTTGAGAATCGCCAGCTGCGAAGCGCGCTTGAGGCCCGCGCCGCCCATCATGCGGATGTACATCCAGGTGATCGGCAGGATGCTCGCACTGCCGAACGGCGCCGCGCACACCGCGCCTTCCTTGCGTTCCATGTTGGCGTGGCCCGGCAGGAACGGCGCCAGGTGCGACTTGACGCCAATCGGGCCGACGCCCGGGCCGCCACCGCCGTGGGGAATGCAGAAGGTCTTGTGCAGGTTCAGGTGCGAGACGTCGCCGCCGAATTTGCCTGGGGCGCAGAGGCCGACCATCGCGTTCATGTTGGCGCCGTCGATGTACACCTGGCCGCCGTTGTCATGAATGATGCCGCAAATCTCGCGGATGCCTTCCTCGAACACGCCGTGGGTGGACGGGTAGGTGATCATCAGCGCGGCGAGGTGCTCGCGGTGCTCGATGGCCTTGGCCCGCAGGTCTTCGATGTCGACGTTGCCACGGGCATCGCAGGCGGTCACGACCACGCGCATGCCGGCCATGTTGGCGGTGGCCGGGTTGGTGCCGTGGGCCGAAGACGGGATCAGGCAGATGTCGCGACGGTCTTCGCCACGGCTCTGGTGATAGGCGCGGATCGCCAGCAGGCCGGCGTATTCGCCCTGGGAACCGGCGTTGGGTTGCAGCGACACCGCGTCATAGCCGGTGGCGGCGCAGAGCATGGCTTCGAGCTCGTCGGTCAGTTGCTGATAGCCGGCGCTTTGCTCGGCCGGGGCGAACGGGTGCAGGGCGCCGAACTCTGCCCAGGTCACCGGGATCATTTCGCTGGCGGCGTTGAGTTTCATGGTGCAGGAACCCAGCGGGATCATGGTGCGATCCAGCGCCAGGTCCTTGTCGGCGAGCTTGCGCAGGTAGCGCATCAGCTCGGTTTCGGAGTGGTAGCGGTTGAACACCGGGTGGCTGAGGATCGCCGATTGGCGCACCAGCTCGGCCGGGATGCGGCTTTGCATGCTGGTGGCCAGTGCGGTGAAGTCCGGCACAGGCTTGCCGTCGGCCAACAGGCTCCACAGTGCTTCGATGTCAGCCTGGTTGGTGGTTTCGTCCAGGGACAGGCCCAGGCGTTCGGCGTCCACTGCACGCAGGTTGATGCGCTGGGCGCGGGCCTTGTCGTGCAGCGCGGCGGTTTGCGCGCCAGTGTGCAGCGTCAGGGTGTCGAAGAAGCTTTCTTGCTCGACCTTCAGACCCATTGCGCCCAGACCCTTGGCAAGGATCGCGGTCAGGTGATGGATGCGGTTGGCAATTTGCACCAGGCCCTTGGGACCGTGGTACACAGCGTACATGCTGGCGATGTTGGCGAGCAGAACCTGGGCGGTGCAGATGTTGCTGGTGGCTTTCTCGCGGCGGATGTGTTGCTCGCGGGTCTGCATCGCCAGGCGCAGGGCCGGCTTGCCGAAACGGTCCACGGAAACGCCGACCAGCCGGCCCGGCATGTCGCGCTTGAACGCATCCTTGGTGGAGAAAAAGGCCGCGTGCGGACCGCCGAAACCCAGGGGAACGCCGAAGCGCTGGGCGCTGCCGATGGCAACGTCGGCACCGAACTCACCCGGAGGGGTCAGCAGGGTCAGGGCCAGCAGGTCGGCGGCCACGGCCACCAGGGCATTGGCGGCGTGGAAGCGTTCGGTCAGCTCGCGGTAGTCGAACAGGTCGCCATTGCTGGCCGGGTACTGCAAGAGTGCGCCGAAGAAGCTGCTGACGTCGCTCAGTTCGCGCTCGTCGCCCACGACCACGTCGATGCCCAGGGGCTCGGCACGGGTGCGCAGCACGTCGAGGGTCTGCGGGTGGCTGTGCACGGAGGCGAAGAACGCATTGCTGCCCTTGTTCTTGCTCAAGCGCTTGCAGAAGGTCATGGCTTCGGCGGCGGCGGTGGCTTCGTCCAGCAGGGAGGCGTTGGCGATCGGCAGGCCGGTGAGGTCGCTGATCAAGGTCTGGAAGTTCAGCAGTGCTTCGAGACGGCCCTGGGAGATTTCCGGCTGGTAAGGGGTGTAGGCGGTGTACCAGGCCGGATTTTCCAGCAGGTTGCGCAGGATCGGTGCCGGCGTATGGCAGTTGTAGTAGCCCTGGCCGATGTAGGTCTTGAACAGTTGGTTCTTGCCGGCGATGGCCTTGATCGAGGCCAGTGCATCGGCTTCGCTCTGGCCGTCGCCCATGTCCAGGACGCTGGTGCCTTTGATGCTTTCCGGGATCACGCTGGCGCTCAGGGCTTCCAGGGAGTCGTAGCCCAGGCGTTCGAGCATGGCTTGCTCGTCGCCTGCACGCGGGCCGATGTGGCGGGCGATGAATTCGTTGGCGGTGCCGAGATTAACGGTCATGGTGCGCTCCTCAGGCTTCGGCGTTGGCTTTGATCAGGCGGTCGTAGGCGTCTTGATCCAACAGCTTAGCCACTGCATCGGCGTCGGTCGGTTTAAAACGGAAGAACCAGCCTTCGCCCATCGGATCTTCGTTGACCAGCTCCGGGCTGTCGCCGAGTGCTTCATTCACTTCCAGCACTTCACCGTCCAGTGGCATGTACACGCCGCTGGCGGCCTTGACGGACTCAACGGTGGAGGCCTCGTCGCCTTTGGCGTAGGCCTGCAATTCAGGCAGTTGCACAAAAACCACGTCGCCCAACGCGTTCTGCGCGAAAGCGGTAATGCCTACGGTGACGCTGCCGTCGGTTTCGGCGCGCAGCCATTCGTGATCTTCAGTGAAACGCAACTCGCTCATGGAAACTCCTGGGGCCAGACTCGTCTGGTGGACGCGAAGAAAGGCGCGGGGCTTGGCCCGGCCGAATGGTTAAACCTTTAGCAAGAACGTGGCCAATGTTTAAAAGTCTTTGTTTATCAATGCATTGGATGGTTTTCCAGCGCACTCGCTATTACAAGCTGTAGCGAAAACGCTACAGCTAGGCGCCTGGAAAAAATCGTTGCGGGATCAAAGCCTTGCGCAGAGCAGGTCAGCGCGGGGTGTAGCGATATCGTTCCGCTGTAGCGCTTTCAGTACAGATGGAGGTCGTTTTTGACTAACTTTCAAATACGCCTCAGACCAATGTGGGAGCGAGCCTGCTCGCGAAAGCAGTTTTTCAGTCAATAATGATGTTGGCTGATATACCGCTTTCGCGAGCAGGCTCGCTCCCACAGGTAGCCGAGTAAAGCTAAGGCTTCCCGGAAATCCCGTACTTGCGCAACCGATGGGCAATTGCGGTATGGGAGGTCTGCAGTCGGCTGGCGAGCTGGCGAGTAGAAGGGTAATTGGCGTAGAGGCTTTCGAGCAGATGCTTCTCGAAGCTTTCCACCGCCTGCTCCAGGCTTTCGACTTCGACGTCGCCCTGACGCGCCACGGAGGTGCCGGCGATGTCCAGGTCGCCGATATCCACGAGGCTGCTTTCGCAGATGGCGGCGGCGCGGAAGATCACGTTCTGCAATTGCCGCACGTTGCCCGGCCAGCGGTTGCCCAGCAAGGCCGGGTAAGTGCCAGGGGCCAGGCGGCAGACCGGGCGCTGGATCTGCGCGCAGGCCTGCTGCATGAAATACCGCGCCAGCAGCAGGATGTCCTGGCCGCGTTCACGCAGCGGCGGGACTTCGACATTGAGCACGTTCAAGCGATAGAACAAGTCTTCGCGGAACGAGCCTTCGTTGACCATTTTCTCCAGGTTACGGTGGGTCGCGCTGAGAATCCGCACGTTGACCTTGATTTCCCGGTCGCCGCCGACCCGGCGGAAGCTGCCATCGTTCAGGAAACGCAGCAGCTTGGCTTGCAAGTACGGCGACATTTCGCCGATTTCATCGAGGAATACCGTGCCCTGGTTCGCCAGCTCCATCAGCCCGGGCTTGCCGCCCCGTTGCGCGCCAGTGAAGGCGCCCGGGGCGTAGCCGAACAGTTCACTTTCGGCCAGGTTTTCTGGCAGTGCCGCACAGTTGAGGGCCAGGAACGGTGCGCTGTGTCGGGCACTGATGGCGTGGCAGGCGCGGGCCACCAGTTCCTTGCCGGTGCCCGTCTCGCCTTGGATCAGCAGCGGTGCATCCAGGGCCGCGACCCGTTGGGCGCGGGCCTTGAGGGTGCGTATCGCCGGGGATTCGCCCAGCAGCGCGTCGAAGCCTTCGGCGTGATCGTGGTGCAGCGCCGACAGGCGTTCACCGATACGGTTGGGCTGATAAAGCGTCAGCAGCGCCCCGGCATCGGTGATGGGCGTGGCATCGAGGAGCAGCGTCTGGCCGTTGACGGTGATTTCCCGCAGCGGCAAGCGAAAACCGTTTTCCAACAGCGCGTCCAGCAGCGCCGCGTCATCGAACAGCTCCGCGACGCTTTCACCGGCCGGTTCGCGACCGTACAGGGCGATCAGCGCCGGGTTGGCGAGCAACACCTTGCCGGCGCTGTCCAGGGCGAGCACCGGGTCGGTCATGGCGGCGAGCAAGGCATCGAGCTGCAAGTGCCGGCGCTGGCCCGGCAGGATGTCCACCACCGTGACCGCCTGCACGCCGCGCACGCTGAACAGCGCCTCGCGCAACTCATCCAGCACCTGTGGGCTGAGAGTCGGGGCGTCGATGTAGACGTTGGGCGGGACCATCTCCACCGCATCCAGGTTGAGATTGCGCCCACCAAGCAAGGCCAGGACTTCCTGGGTGATGCCGACGCGGTCGATGAAACTGACGTGGATACGCATGGGGCGGCTTTGGGTTCTGGAATGCGGAGGGTGGCAAGTATGCCTTGGGGCGGGCTAATGGTGAAATCCTGGCGCAAGGCTTAAGGCTGTACAGAGATCCCTTGTGGGAGCGAGCTTGCTCGCGATGGCTGAGTGTCAGCCACCCTTTTATTGACTGATACACCGCTATCGCGAGCAAGCTCGCTCCCACAAAGGTTCCCGCAGAGGTAGCTACAACCCCACATCCCACGCCGGTGTTTCGGGAAACCTGAGCACCAGAAAATCCAGCAGGCTGCGCAACGCCGAGGGCATGTGCTTGCGTGAGGCATACACCGCATACATGTTCATCCGGCGCGGTTCGGCGTGGGGCAGCAGGCGCACCAGTTCGCCGTTCTGGATATGAGGGCCGACCTGGTAGCTGGGCAGCATCGCCACACCGGCGCCGGCTATCGTTGCCTGGAGCAAGGTGCTGGCTTCGTTGGCGCTGATGTTGCCCTGTACCGGCACCGACAGCTGTTCGCCGTCCTGCTCGAAATGCCACAGGCTTTTGCCTACGTAGGAATGGGTCAGGCAGTTGTGCTGGCTCAGGTCTTCCACCCGTTGCGGTGTCGAATGTTCGCGCAGGTAGCGGGGGGAGGCGCAGATGACCGAACGGCAGACCGTGAGACGCCGGGCGATCAGGTTCGGATCGAGATCGTTGCTCATGCGGATCGCCAGGTCGATGCGTTCGTCCACCAGGTTGACGGTGCGATCGAGCATTTGCAGGTCAACGCTCACGCCCGGGTAGCGCTGGACGTATTCGGCCATCGCACTCGCCAATTGCGACTGGCCGAACGAGGGGCTGGCGCTGATGCGCAGCATGCCCCGTGGCGCGTCTTCGGGCGTGCTGACGGCCGCTTGCATGTCGCCGCACAGCTCCAGCATCTGCCGGCAGCGGGGCAGGGTCTCCGTGCCTGCGGCCGTCAGGCTCAGCTTGCGCGTGGTGCGGTGCATCAGCCGGGCACCGACCCAATCTTCCAGCTCCGCCAGATAGCGCGATACCACCGGCCGCGACAGGTCCAGGTGCTCGGCCGCCGCCGACTGGCTGCCCAGGTCCACCACGGTGACGAACACTCGCATTGCTTGTAGACGATCCATGATCTGCCCGATTTTAGAAACAAACTATGTCCCAGCATCGCATTTTTTGTACTGAGTCTGGCAACTAAGCTCCGTTCATTCCCTTGCGGGCCATTGCACAACGGAGCACCTCATGACCGGTTTCACTCTTCTAAAACGCTTGTCGCTGGCGACCGCAGCGCTGGCCATCACGGCCCAGGCCTGGGCCGCCGACTTGACGCTCGACGTCTACAACCCCGGCGCGGCGGCGATTTTCCCGGTGACTTCGGTATTGGTCAGCGGTGAAAAAGAGGCGATCCTGGTGGACGCCCAATTTGGCAAAACCCAGGCCGAGCAGGTCGTGGAAAAAATCCGCGCCAGTGGCAAGGGGTTGACCACGATCTACATCAGCCACGGCGACCCCGACTACTATTTTGGCCTGCAAACCCTGGTAGCCGCTTTCCCGGAAGCCAAAGTCCTCGCATCCGCGCCAACCGTGGAGCACATCAAGGCCACTGCCGATGGCAAGTTGAAATATTGGGGGCCGATCCTGAAGACCGACGCGCCGTCCAAGACGCTGGTGCCCCAAGTGCTCAAGGGCGACAGCTTGACGCTGGAAGGCAAGCGCTTGCAGGTCATCGGCCTTGACGGCCCTCAGCCGGACCGCAGTTTCGTGTGGATTCCGTCGATCAAGGCGGTGGTGGGAGGTGTGGTGGTGGCGGAGAACATTCACGTCTGGATGGCCGATACCCAGACGCCGCAATCCCACCAGGATTGGCTGGCGACGCTGGATAACATGCAAAAGCTGCAACCGACCACCGTGATCCCCGGCCATTACCTGGGCGAAAGCGCTCGTTCCCTGGCGCCAGTGCGCTTCACCGCCGATTACATCAAGGCCTTCGACGAAGAAACCGCCAAGGCCAAGAATTCCGCCGCACTGATCGCCGCCATGAAACTACGCTATCCACAGCTGGGGGGGGACAGTTCCCTGGAGCTGAGCGCCAAGGTGGCGAAGGGCGAAATGAGGTGGTGAAACCCGAACTTTGATCTGGACGCTTTTGTGGCGAGGGAGCTTGCTCCCGCTCGGCTGCGAAGCAGTCGCAAAAATACTGGGTCTGCTGCGCAGCCCAGCGGGAGCAAGCTCCCTCGCCACGAACGTGTTCATGGTTCTAGAACGCGTTGAAGTAATCACTACGAATAACCATAGGAGAATCCCATGAGCACCATCGCAATCATCGGCGCTACAGGCCGGGCCGGCAGCCAACTGCTGGAAGAAGCCTTGCGCCGTGGTCACAGCGTGACGGCCATTGCCCGCAACACCGGAAAAATCGGCACACGGGCGGGAGTGGTCAGCAAGCAGTTGGACGTACTGGACAGCGAGGCACTGACCGCAGCGGTAGCAGGCCACGACGTGGTCATCAGTGCCGCGCATTTCGCTACGGTGCCAGCCGACAAGGTTGTCGCACCGGTGAAGGCCGCCGGAGTCAAGCGCCTGCTGGTTGTGGGCGGTGCCGGTTCGTTGTTGTTGCCGGATAACAGCCGCGTGATCGACAGCAAGGGCTTCCCGGAGGAATACCTGGCCGAAGCCACGGCCGGAGCGTTGTTCCTGGACGTGCTGGGAAAGGAGCAGGACCTCGATTGGACCTTCCTTTCGCCCTCGGCGGAGTTCGTCGAAACCGAACGCACCGGCCAGTTCCGCGTCGGCAAGGATCACTTGCTGTTCGATAACGCCGGGCGCAGTTGGATCGGCTTCGCCGACTACGCCATTGCGATGATCGATGAGGTCCAGGCGCCGCAGTTTTCGCGGACGCGGTTCACTGTCGGCTATTGAGCCATCGATCCGTGCAGCGAATCACCCGTGGATCCTCACCCAGACACTGACCAGCACCGTCGCCGCCATCAACCAGGCGACGGCAGCCACGGCCAATGACGCTTCGAGGCGCATCCGGTCGACCATCACGTACAGCGTCGCGAGATAGACGAAATACGGAATGATCGACCACATGCCGAACACGATGGTGGTCTTCAGGTCATCCACCGAGCGGCCCTTGCCGACGATGTAGTGGGCAATCAGCGCAAAGGTCGGAAACAGCGGCACCAGCCCGGCAATGTAATAGTTCTTGGTCTTGGCGAGCATCGCCAGGATGACGACAACGGCTGCGCCGAGCGCGGCCTTGAAAATAAGATCCACAGGTTCATGTCCCAGGTCAGTGGCTCAGGCCATATTTTTTGACTTTGTCGAAGAGCGTGGTCTTGGCCATGCCCAGTTCCTGGCTGGCCTGGGTCAGGTTGCCGCCGCTGCGTTGCAACGCATCCACCAGCAGGTTGCGCTCGAAGGCTTCAACCGCTTCGGCGAAGGCCAGGCCTTGGCTACCGGTGCTGGTGCCGGCTTTCTTGAACGCCGGCAAGCCCAGGGCGTAACGTTCGGCGACGTTGCGCAGCTCGCGCACGTTGCCCGGCCAATCGTGGCTCATCAGGTTCGACAGAGTGTGGTTGTCCAGCTCCGGCACGGTACGGTCGAAGCGCAGGGACGATTGCTGGAGAAAATGTTCGAACAGTTGCAGGATGTCTTCGCGCCGCTCCCGCAGGGGCGGCAGCTCCAGCGTCACCACATTGAGGCGGTAATACAGGTCGCTGCGGAACTGCCCGGTCCGACCCATTTCGTCCAGGTCGGACTTGGTGGCGGCAATCACCCGGCAATCCACGGACACGCTCTGGTTCGACCCCAGGCGTTCGAGGGTGCGTTCCTGCAACACGCGCAATAGCTTGATCTGCAAGGGCAGGGGCATGCTCTCCACTTCATCGAGAAACAGCGTGCCGCCATCGGCGTGCTCGATCTTGCCGATCCGGCGCTTGCCCGCGCCAGTGAAAGCGTTGGCCTCGTGGCCGAAAATCTCGCTTTCGAACAGGTTCTCCGGCAGGCCACCGCAGTTCAGCGCGACGAACTGCTTGTCGTGGCGCCGGCTGAAATCATGCAGGCAACGGGCGACCAATTCCTTGCCGGTGCCGGTTTCGCCTTCGATCAACACGTTGGCCGAGGTGTCGGCGACGTTGGCGATCAGCTCGCGCAGGTGCTGCATGGCCGGCGAGCGGCCGATGATGCGGCCTTCCAGGGAATCACGCTCGGCCAGTTGCCTGCGCAGCGAAGAAACTTCCCGGGCCAGGCTGCGCTGTTCCAGGGCGCGGCGTGCAACGTCCACCAGGCGCTCGGGGGAGAACGGTTTTTCCATGAAATCGTAGGCGCCTTTCTGCATCGCGCCTACGGCCATGGAAATATCGCCGTGGCCGGTGATCAACACCACCGGCAGGCTGCGGTCCCGGGCTTTGAGGCGGGTCAGCAGCTCCAGGCCGTCGATGCCCGGCAGGCGGATGTCGCTGATGACGATGCCGGCAAAATCATCGCCGACCCGCTCAAGGGCCTCTTCGGCGCTGCCCACGCCAATGCAGGGAATATCTTCCAGGCTCAAGGCCTGCTGGCAGCCCAGCAGGACGTGGGGGTCGTCTTCGACGATCAATACGCTCAGGTCGTTGTTCATAGCGGCTCGGCAGGTAAAAGGCTTACCAACGGTAAACTGAGGATAAACGTGGTGCCACCATCCTCCGGATGCTCGACTCCCAAATGTCCGCCGGCGGCGGCACACAGGCTTGCCGAAAGCGTCAAGCCAAGGCCCAGGCCTTGTTCGCCGGGTTTGGTGGTGAAGAACGGTTCGAACAGATGCTTGCGAGCCTCCGGGTCGATGCCGTGGCCATTATCCCGCACCCGCAGACGATATTTGCCATCGCTGCCTTGGCCTTCGAGCCACAGCTTCGGCGCGGGTTGTAGCTGCATGGCGTCAAGGGCATTGCCGATCAGGTTCACCAGGATCTGTTCCAGGCGCGTCTGGTCGATCTGGACCTGAACGTCTTCGAATGCCGTGTGGATCTGGATGTCGAGTTTTTCAAGGCGCGCGCCCAGCAATTGCAGCGCGGCCCCGACAGCCTTGCCCAGGCTCGCCCGGCCCTTGTCGTCGCCGCGCCGGGCGAAGGCGCGCAGGCTGGCGGTGATCCGACCCATGCGATCGATCAGGTCGTTGATGGTCCTGAGATTGGCGCTGGCGATATCCAGCTGGCCCCTTTCCAAAAAGCGCACGGTATTGCCCGACAGGGTGCGCAGGGCGGCCAAAGGCTGGTTGAGTTCATGGGCGATGCTGGTGGACATCTGGCCGATGGCCGCCAGCTTGCCGGCTTGCACCAGTTCGTCCTGGGCGCGCCGCAAGGTCTCTTCGGCCTGCCGTCGTTCGCGAATCTGGCCCTTGAGCCGTTCGTTGCTGGCCCGCAGGTCGGTGGTGCGTTCGGTAATCCGACGTTCGAGCTGATTGTTGGCCTCTTGCAACGCTTCGCGAGCGGCGAGGCGGGTCGCGATGACTTTGCGACGTTCGTTCCAGGCGATCAGCAGGAAAGCCACCAGGGCAAACGCCACGGCCACCAGGATGCCTTGGTTGATCGCTTGGCGGCGCAGGTCTTCGAGCGGGGTCAGTAACGTGAAATTCCACGGTGTGTCGCTCAGCGGCCGGGTCTGGGAAAGGTAGCTGGTGGCGCGCTGGTCAGCCGCGATTTCGGTGTTGGCGGGGAAAGTCAGCTTCTCCATGCCCTCGGCCAGCCGTTCCCGCGCCAGAGGGATCAGCTCGTTGAGCGGGAACCAGTAATATTGCAGGCTGCGGGCCAGGCGCTCCTTGGTTTCGTCGCTCAGCGGACGCACCGATTTGAGCCGCCGCGCCGGATCGCTGGAGAGGATGATGATGCCGTTCTCATCGCTGACGAAGGCTTCCAGGCGGGCCCGCTGCCAGCGCTCCTCCATGGCTTCGAGGCGGACCTTGACCACGGCCACGCCGATGATCTTGCCTTGTTGCTCCAGGCCATGGGCCAGGTAATAGCCGGGTTCGCCGCTGGTGCTGCCGATGCCATAGAAGCGCCCCGGCTGGCCGCGCACGGCGTTCTGGAAATAGGCGCGGAAAGACAAGTCTTCCCCCAGGTAGCTGTCGACGTCGCGCCAGTTGCTGGTGGCCATGACGCGGCCGGTGGTGTCCATGACGTAGATGGCCCGGCTGCGACTGCGCCGGTTCAGGCCCTCAAGGTATTCGTTGACGGTCTGGCGATGCTCGGGCGTCGGGTCGTCGAGCAATTTCGAGACGCTGGATTCAAGTTCCAGCAGGCTGGGCAAATAGGTGTATTTGCTGATTTCGCTCTCCACCGCGCGGGCGTGCAGCTCCAACTGACGCTCGCCATTCTCGGCGAGGCCGCGAATGCCATAGTGCTCGCTGATCCAGAAGCCGAGGTAACCCAGGCCGATCATCAACGCTATGACCAGCGGCGGCAGGAACAGATGGCGGATCAGGCGGGGTTTCACGGCGAGTGATGGCGGCGCGGCGCGATAAAGAGTGGGGTCGCATTTCATCACAGAAGCCTTGGGTCAACCAGTGTGGCGGCGGTCGTCCTTCGAACGCGGTCCTGTGGCGAGGGAGCTTGCTCCCGCTCGGCTGCAAAGCAGCCGCAAAACGGTTCATGCGGTATGCCAGAGACATTGCATTTCCGGTTTAGGGCCGCTGCGCGACCCAGCGGGAGCAAGCTCCCTCGCCACAAGGACAAGCGCGCCTAGAAAAGGCGATGCTTAGTGCTGCAGAATCTTCTCAAGGAAATGCTGTGCACGTTCGGAGCGGGCGCTGATGTCGCCGAAGAACTCTTCTTTCGGGCAGTCTTCGATGATCTGGCCCTGATCCATGAAGATCACCCGGTTCGCCACTTTGCGGGCGAAGCCCATTTCGTGGGTCACGCACATCATGGTCATGCCTTCGTGGGCCAGTTGCACCATCACATCGAGCACTTCGTTGACCATTTCCGGGTCAAGCGCCGAGGTCGGTTCGTCGAACAGCATTACCACCGGGTCCATCGCCAGCGCACGGGCGATCGCCACGCGCTGCTGCTGGCCGCCGGAGAGCTGGCCCGGGTGCTTGTGGGCGTGGGCCGACAGACCGACGCGCTCTAGCAGTTGCAGGCCTTTCTTGGTGGCTTCTTCCTTGCTGCGGCCCAGCACCTTGATCTGCGCGATGGTCAGGTTTTCGGTGATGGTCAGGTGCGGGAACAGTTCGAAGTGCTGGAACACCATGCCCACCCGCGAACGCAGTTTTGGCAGGTTGGTCTTCGGGTCGGCGATGGACGTGCCATCGACCACGATGTCGCCTTTCTGGAAGGGCTCAAGGGCATTCACGCACTTGATCAGCGTGGACTTGCCCGAACCCGACGGCCCGCACACCACCACAACCTCGCCTTTGCTGACCTCGGTGCTGCAATTGGTCAGTACCTGGAAGTCCCCATACCACTTGTTGATGTTTTTGATAGAGATCATACGGCGAACCTTTTTTGCAGACGCTTGACCAGCAGCGAGGCGGCAAAGCTGATTGTGAAGTACACGAGACCTGCGATGATCAGGAACTCATTGGAGCGGCCGATGATGTCGCCATTGGCTCGCGAAGCATTGAGGAAGTCCACCAGACCGACCGTGTAGACCAGCGAGGTGTCCTGAAACAGGATGATGCTCTGTTGCAGCAACAGCGGGGTCATCTTGCGGAACGCCTGGGGCAGGATGATCAGGCGCATGACCTGGCCATAATTCATGCCCAGTGCCTGTGCCGCGCCCATCTGGCCCTTGGGGATCGACTGCACGCCGGCCCGGACGATTTCGCAGAAGTACGCCGCCTCGAACATCATGAACGCCACGACGCAGGAGCCGAACGCGCCGATCGGCGTGTCTTCGCCAGTGATCCAGCGCAGCACGAACGGGACCGCCAGGTAGAACCAGGTGATGACCAGCAGCAGCGGGATCGAGCGGAAGTAGTTGACGTAGGCGCCAGCGATGTTGGAGATCAGCTTGTTGTGGGACAGGCGCATCAGCGCCAGGATCGTCCCCAGGATAATCCCACCGACGACACCCAGGGCCATCAGCTTGAGGGTCATCACCATGCCGTTCCACAAGCCGGGAATGGCCGGGATGATGCCTGTGAAGTCGAATTCCATTATTTACCCCCCACGGAGATCAGGCCGGGCACCGCGACTTTCTTCTCGACCATGCGCATGAGCAGCATCAGGCTCATGTTCAACGTGAAGTAGATCAGCGTCGCCAGGGTAAAGGCTTCGAACAGGTTGGCCGAAAATTCGGCGGTCTGCTTGGTCTGCGCGAGCAGCTCCATCAGGCCGATCAACGACGCCACGGAGGAGTTCTTGAAGACGTTGAGGAATTCCGAGGTGAGCGGCGGAATGATGATCCGGTAAGCCTGGGGCAGCAGCACGTTCCAATAGATCTGCGGCAGTTTGAAGCCCATGGCCCGGGCAGCGGATTCCTGGCCGCGCGGCAGCGCCTGGATGCCGGTGCGCACCTGTTCGCAGACCCGCGCGGCGGTGAACAGGCCCAGGCACACGACAACGCTCAGGTAGGCCGAGGTGGTCGGGTTCAGGTCCTGCTTGTACCATTCCTGCATGTCGGCTGGCAGCAGGTCCGGCACCAGGAAGTACCAGATGAACAGTTGAACCAGCAGTGGCACGTTACGAAAGAGTTCCACGTAGCAAGTCGCGATGCCCGATACCAGCCGGTTCGGCACGGTACGCATCACACCCAGGATCGAGCCCAGCAGCAGGGCAATGATCCAGGCGACGACGGCGATGGCGATGGTCCAGCCCAGGCCGGCCACGTACCAGTCGAGATAAATCTCGCTGCCCACGCCGGTGGACTTGAAGAACACGCCCCAGTCCCAGTTGTAATTCATTAGGGTCTCCCCTCAGATCGTTCGATGTACAAGTATCTGCAGGGGGAAATCCTTTCCCGCCCAATCTTGAGGATCGGGCACACACTCACGGCTCGACTTACCGTTGCGAGTGTTTCCTTTGGTTCCAGCAGGGAATGACACACTCCTGGAAAGGGCCGGGCCCTTCCAGGAGGTAAGGTTAGTCAGAAATCAGGATTTCTTATCGTCAGCCGCTTTATCGGTCGGGTTGGCGATCAAAGCCTTGAGCTCGTCGCTCATCGGGAAGTTCAGGTTCAGATTTTTAGGCGGGATAGGCTGGGTGAACCATTTGTCGTAGATCTTGTTGATCTCGCCAGACTTGTAGCTGGCGACAATGGCGTCATCGACAACCTTTTTGAACGGCTCGTCGCCCTTACGCATCATGCAGCCATAGATTTCGTAGGATTGGGGAGTACCGGTTACTTCCCAGTCGGTCGCCCTCTTGGCCTTGGCGGCTTCGCCGGCCAGCAGGGCGTCATCCATCATGAACGCGACGGCACGGCCCGATTCCAGCATCTGGAAGGATTCGCCGTGGTCCTTGGCGGAGATGACGTTCATGCCCATTTGCTTGTCGGCATTCATCGCCTTGAGGATGCGCTCGGACGTGGTGCCGGCGGTGGTCACGACGTTCTTGCCCTTGAGATCGTCGAAATCCTTGTATTTGGAATCTTTCTTGGAGAGCAGCCGGGTGCCGATCTCGAAGATGCCAACCGAGAAGGCGACTTGTTGCTGACGCTCGACGTTGTTGGTGGTGGAGCCGCACTCCAGGTCCACGGTGCCGTTCTGCACCAGTGGGATACGGGTCTGCGAGGTGACCAGGTTGTACTTGACCTGCAGGTTCGGCACGTCCAGCTCTTTTTTCAGGGCTTCGACGACTTGCAGCTGGATGTCATGGGAGTAGCCGACGGGCTTGCCGGAAGCGTCCGCGATATAGGAAAACGGAATGGAGGCGTCGCGGTGGCCGAGCGTGATGACGCCGGACTCTTTGATCTTTTTCAGCGTGCCGGTCAGTTCGGCTGCGAAAACCGGAGTGCTGATCAGAGCAGCAGCAACGGCTGCGCCCAGGAGATGGGGAACGATGCGCATCGATGTTTCCTCGACATTGTTTTTTTTGTATTCGGCCGGTTCACCGGCCCTGAGTGCTTCGAATGCCTGAAAGCTCCTGTTGTGTTGGCGTAACAGGCGTTCGTCTCCACGAGTGTAGAGCATGACTCGTGCCAGGCCAGTGGCCTATCACTATCATGTTGTTTTTAAAGGAAATTAATGTTTTGTTTCAGCTTTTTGGTCTTTTGTTTATCCGGTTTGCCGAACTGACCGCTGGGTCGTGTTCGGAAAACCGAATGGCTTGAGCCCCACCAATCCGTGGGAGAGGCGGTGTGTTCCAAAATGCAAAAAGCCCCTGGATCGTAGATTCAGGGGCTTTTGGTCTTGCGGGTACTGTCACGCCGCTTCAATTTTGCGCCGATTGTGCTCGACCTTTTGCAGATACTGCTGGAGCTTGTCCTGCTCTGCGGCGGTGGTAAACAAGCCCAGCTTGCTGCGGCGCCAGAGGATGTCCTGGGCATCGATGGCCCACTCGTCGCTGCACAGGTAATCGACTTCGCGGGTGTAGAGGCCTGCGCCGATGTGCTCGCCCAGGTCGACGAGGTTGTGTACGCCTTCGAGCATGCGCCAGGTGCGGCTGCCGTACGTGGTGGCCCAGCGGCGGGCGATGTCGGTCGGCAGCCAGTCGAACTTGTCGCGAATCGCCGAGCACAGCGCCTGCGGGGTCGTCATGTTTTCGCCCCCCGGCAAGGTTGCCAGGGCGGTCCAGCTTGGACGCATCTGCGTAAAGTATGGCGCCAGTTGCGCCATCGCCGATTCGGCCAGCTTGCGGTAAGTGGTCAGCTTGCCACCGAATACCGAAAGCAGTGGCGCCTCTTGACCTGCGGCAGAAAGCGCCAGGGTGTAATCCCGGGTTACGGCGGAAGGGTTGTCGGACTCGTCGTTGCACAACGGCCGGACGCCGGAATAACTGTGCAGGATGTCGTCGCGGCTGACCTGTTTCTTGAAGTGGGCGTTGACCACTTTCAGTAGGTAATCGGTTTCGCCTTCGGTAATTGCGACCTTCGCCGGATCGCCGGTGTATTCGCGATCTGTCGTGCCGATCAGGGTGAACTGGTTCAGGTAGGGGATAGTGAAGACAATGCGCTGGTCCTCGTTCTGGAGAATATGCGCATGCTCGCCTTCGTAGAGTTTCGGAACGATCAAGTGGCTGCCCTGAATCAGGCGGATACCGTAAGGCGATTCCATCTTCAGGTCGTCACGAATGAACTTGGCCACCCACGGGCCGGCGGCGTTGACCAGGGCCTTGGCCTGGATCGAAAACAGGCTGCCGTCGGCACGCTCCAGATGCAACTGCCAAAGGCCCTTGCTGCGACGGGCGCTGACGCAGCGGGTGCGGGTATGTACGTGGGCGCCTTTTTCCCGCGCCGCCATGGCGTTGAGTACCACCAGCCGGGCGTCGTCAACCCAGCAGTCCGAGTATTCGAAGCCCTTGGTGATTTCGCTTTTCAGTACGCTGTCAGCGCCAAATTTCAAACTCCTGGAGCCGGCGAGCTGCTCGCGCTTGCCCAGATGATCGTAAAGGAACAGGCCGGCGCGGATCATCCAGGCGGGGCGAAGATGCGGCCGATGGGGCAGCACGAAGCGCATCTGCTTGACGATGTGTGGGGCTTTGGCCAGGAGGACTTCGCGCTCGGCCAGCGCTTCGCGCACCAGGCGGAATTCATAATGTTCGAGATAGCGCAGGCCGCCATGTATCAGCTTGCTGCTGGCTGAAGAAGTATGGCTGGCGAGGTCGTCCTTTTCGCAAAGGAACACCGAAAGGCCGCGACCGGCCGCGTCCGCAGCGATCCCCACGCCATTGATGCCGCCGCCTATAACGGCGATGTCATAGATCTCTGCGAGAGGGGGCGTAGGCAAGGTGGTAGTGGGCATCGGCTGGCCTCGGGCTCTTTTCGAAATATTTGAATTCGAACATTAATGTTCATTTGCGAAAAATACTAGCCCATAAAAACGGCAACGGCCAGTTGGATTCGATTGAAAATACTGATCGAATGCCGCCGAAAGGAAAATTTTCGAACAAAAAGAGAATTGCGGAATGCTTCTGTGGCGAGGGGATAGACCCCCTCGCCACCAGGGTTCTGGGCATGGGGCGCGGAGCTAGACCACTTCCAATCGAATCTTGTGCTGGGTCAGCAGATGCGCCAGGGCTGGCACGGGCTGCTGGTCGGTTACCAGGCAATCGATCAGGCTGATCGGGCCCAGGCGGACCATGGCGTTGCGCCCGAATTTGCTGGAATCTGCTGCCAACAGCACTTGCCGAGCGTTGGCGATGATGGCTTGGGACACCCGCACTTCCTGGTAATCGAAGTCCAGCAGGCTTCCGTCCTCATCGATGCCGCTGATGCCCACCAGGGCGAAGTCGACCTTGAACTGGCTGATGAAGTCGACACTGGCCTGGCCAACCACGCCGCCGTCGCGTCGCACATTGCCCCCGGCGATCAGGACTTCGAAATCATCCTTGGCGCTGAGGATCGACGCCACGTGCAGGTTGTTGGTGATGACTTTGAGGTGGTTGTGATTGAGCAGCGCCCGGGCGATGGATTCGGTGGTGGTGCCGATGTTGATGAACAGCGACGCGTGATCGGGAATCTGGGCGGCGATGGCTTCGGCGATGCGTTGCTTCTCATCGCGCATCTGGTCCGCGCGCATGGCGTAGGCGGTGTTTTCCACGCTTGAATCGTAAGCCGCGCCGCCGTGATAGCGGCGCAACAGATTCGCTTCCGCCAATTGATTGATGTCGCGGCGGATGGTCTGTGGGGTGACGACGAATAATTGCGCCATTTCCTCGATGCTGACATAGCCGCGTTCGCGGACCAGTTCGAGGATTTGTTGCTGGCGGGGAGGCAGATTCATGGGGCTTCCTTTGGGCTGCCATTCAAAATTTGCCCATGATGCCGCAGGAATCCCCTCCCGACCAGTTTCAGAACTTTAACGGGCCTTATTCGGCGTCTTCGTGGGGCTCCCAATCGCGGGTGCGGCTGACGGCTTTTTTCCAGCCAGCGTAGAGTTTTTCCTTGGCTTGCTCGTCCAGTTGCGGTTCGAACTCACGCTCGATTACCGCTTTGCCGCGCAGTTCTTCCAGGCTGCTCCAGAAACCGCACGCCAGGCCGGCCAGGTACGCTGCACCGAGGGCGGTGGTTTCGCGCATTTTTGGGCGTTCGACCTGGGTGCCAAGGATATCCGCCTGGAATTGCATGAGGAAGTTGTTGGCCACCGCGCCGCCGTCCACGCGCAAGGACTTGAGGCGCTCGCCGGAGTCCTGCTGCATGGCGTCGAGCAGATCGCGGGTCTGGTAGGCGATGGATTCGAGCGTGGCCCGGATAATATGGTCGACCCGCACGCCACGGGTCAGGCCGAACAGCGCGCCACGGGCATAAGGGTCCCAGTACGGCGCGCCCAGGCCAGTGAACGCCGGGACCAGATACACCCCATTGCTGTCCTTGACCTTGTTGGCGAAGTACTCGGTGTCGAGCGCATCGTTGATGATCTTCAGTTCATCGCGCAACCATTGGACGGTAGACCCGCCATTGAACACTGCGCCCTCCAGGGCATAGGCCACTTCACCGCGAGGGCCGCAGGCGATGGTGGTGAGCATGCCGTGATTGGATTTGACCGCTTTGTCACCGGTATTCATCAGCAGGAAACAGCCGGTGCCGTAGGTGTTTTTCGCCTGGCCCGGTTCCACGCACATCTGGCCGAACAGGGCGGCCTGCTGGTCACCGGCGATACCGCCGATGGCGATGCCGCTCTTGGTGCGGCCGTAGATTTGTGAGGACGATTTGACCTCCGGCAGCATTTCCCGAGGGATGTTGAGGATGTCGAGCATCTTCGCGTCCCACTCCAGCGTATGGATGTTGAAAAGCATGGTGCGCGAGGCGTTGGTGTAGTCGGTGACATGGACCTTGCCGCCGGTAAATTTCCAGATCAGCCAGCTGTCCACGGTGCCGAACAGCAACTCGCCGTTGCGTGCGCGCTCGCGGCTGCCTTCGACGTTATCCAGGATCCACTTGAGCTTGGTGCCGGAAAAATACGGATCGGTGACCAAGCCGGTGGCTTCGCTGATGTATTGCTCATGGCCGTCACGCTTGAGCTGCTGGCAGATTTCAGTGCTGCGCCGACATTGCCAGACAATGGCGTTGTAGATCGGCCTGCCGGTCGACTTGTCCCAGACCACCGTGGTTTCGCGCTGGTTGGTGATGCCGATGGCGGCGACCTGGTCGTGATGCAGCCCGGCCTGGGCAAGCGCTTCGACCATGACCGCGCTCTGGGTGGCGAAGATCTCCATCGGATCGTGTTCGACCCAGCCTGGCTGTGGGTAATGCTGGACGAATTCTCGTTGGGCCGTGCAGACCACGTTGGCGTCACGGTCGAAAATAATGGCACGTGAGCTGGTCGTGCCCTGGTCGAGGGCAATGATGTAGTTCTTATTCTCAATGTCGGTCATGTCGATTGCCTTGGGACTTAGGTAACGTAATTAAGGAAGAGGCCAGGGCGGGGGCTCGAATGGCAGGCGCCCGCGCCGACTGTTTCAGGACGTTCTGGGCTTGCCATCAATGGCCGGCTCTGGCTCCTTTGCAGCAACCACGGCGCTGGGCAGGTGGCGAGCGATGAGCCCGCGATAAGCAGCAGCACCCAGGCATGCGCCAAGGATCGGCGCAAAAATCGGTACGAGGAAGTATGGAATGTCACGCGCCCCGGTGAGTGAAATTTCACCCCAGCCAGCGAAGAAAGTCATCAATTTCGGACCGAAATCCCGCGCCGGGTTCATCGCGAAACCTGTCAGTGGTCCCATCGAACTGCCGATCACGGCGATCAGCAAGCCGATCAGCAGCGGCGCCAGCGGGCCGCGCGGCAGGCCGTTGTTATCATCGGTCAGGGACATGATCACGCCCATCAGGATGGCGGTGATGATCATCTCGACCAGGAAAGCTTGGCCGGTGGACAGTGCCGGGTGGGGGTAGGTGGAGAATACCGACGCCAGTTCGAGGCTGGCCACGGTGCCCCGGATCATGTGGCGGGACTGTTCGAAATCGAAGAACAAATTGCTGTACAGCGTGTAGACCAGCAGTGCGCCGCAGAACGCGCCGGTCACTTGGCAAACGATATAGAAAGGCAGTTTGCGTTTTTCGAAGTCAGTGAAAATGCACAGGGCGATGCTGACGGCGGGGTTCAGGTGTGCGCCGGAAATGCCCGCGCTGAGATAAATCGCCATGCTGACACCGACGCCCCAGATGATGCTGATTTCCCACAAGCCGAAACTGGCGCCCGCGACCTTGAGCGCTGCAACGCAACCGGTGCCGAAAAAAATCAACAGGGCCGTACCCAGGAACTCCGCCAGGCATTGGCTGGAGAGCGAAGGTTGTTGTAAAGCAGTCGTCATTCAAACCTCGGTTCTTTTTGTTGTCCTGCGCGGCGGAAAACAACCCGTCGTCGCCTTTTCGCCGAGTGCCGGATCCCCATCCTGCGCTCGGGGTGTTGCTTGAGACACGCGTTTCTGCTTTCAGTTTCGAAAAAATATAGACAAGAAACGCCGCTGTCAAAGGTCGAAAGTGAACCGTCGGTCATATTAGGATTATTCGTTCCATGAATGAATTTTTCCGGCGTGGCGCGGCGTCGCCATCGGCCGTCTGCGCAGCCTTTTGCCTGGGGATCGCTTAGAATTCTCGCCACTCTTTTTGTTGTTTCCCTGTCAGGAGCGGTCATGACCCCCGCATTGGATCTGCTGAAAAAAGTGCGTGCCGAACATCGTATTCACAGTTACGAACATGACCCCAAGGCCGCGTCCTATGGTCTGGAAGCCGCAGAGAAACTGGCTCTGGAACCGGCGCGAGTGTTCAAGACGCTGTTGGCCGCGAGCGAGAAAGGTGAATTGCTGGTGGCGGTGGTGCCGGTCGCCGGGAGTCTGGACCTCAAAGCGTTGGCCCATGCGGCCGGGGTAAAGAAAGTCGAGATGGCCGATCCAGCCGCCGCGCAGCGTTCGACAGGTTATTTGCTGGGGGGCATCAGTCCGCTGGGACAGAAGAAGCGCCTGCGCACGTTTATCGACTCATCCGCACAGCCGTTTCCCACTGTGTTCGTCAGCGCGGGAAGACGAGGCCTGGAGGTGGAGTTGGCGCCCGCGTTGCTGGCGGAGCATACCGGAGCGGCGTTTGCGGATATTGGCCGCGGGTGAGGAGCAAGCGCCTCTGCCAGGATGAATCTTTCCAACCGTCCAGGCGTCCAACCTTTCAATGTGTAAGGCGAAAATTGTGTCGATCTGTCACTGGATAAACGGTGCCTGCGCAGCTCATGCTCACGCATCATAAAAAAGGAGATGTGCCATGCAGCTTGCGTTTCATCAGGTCGATGCGTTCAGTGACCGGCCCTTTGGCGGTAACCCGGCGATGGTCTATCGGCTCGATGCCTGGCTTGCCGATGACCTGATGCAAAAGATTGCCGCCGAACATAACTTGGCTGAAACCGCGTTTATGGTGCGCGAAAACCAGCACTGGCATATCCGCTGGTTCACCCCGACCACCGAGGTGCCCTTGTGTGGCCATGCCACGTTGGCCAGCGCTTATGTGTTGTTCGAGGTCTATCACGAAACCGTGGAGCGGCTGGACTTCATCTGCAAATCCGGAGCGCTGAGCGTCACGCGCGAGGGCGAACGGCTGTGGTTGGATTTCCCTGCCATCGTGCCGGCCGAATTGGGGGCGTCCCTGGCGGTCCAGAGTGCCTTGGGTGTCGAGGCGGTGGATGTGCTGAGTTCCAACGAATTGTTCTTGGTATTGGAGTCGGAGCAGGCGGTGCTCGAGTGCAAGCCGGACATGGCGGCCCTCGCGAAACTGCCATGGCCTGGCGCGATCGTGACCGCGCCGGGGAGCAAGCACGATTTCGTCTCGCGCTATTTTGCTCCGGCGATTGGTATCAATGAGGATCCGGTCACCGGGTCGACTCATTGCAGCCTGATTCCCTACTGGTCCAAGCGGCTGAACAAGCTCGGGCTGACGGCGTATCAATGCTCGGCCAGGGGAGGGGCATTGTTCTGCCGGCTGGAGGGTGACCGGGTGAAGATCGGCGGGCATGCCACGTTGGTGGCCAGCGGGACCCTATCAGTCGGTTGAGGTCAATGAGGTTCTGTGGGGGCGCGCTTGCTCGCTCCCACAGGGTGTAGCGTCAATTGGCGACGCTATGCCGTCGCACGCCGCTGTCGATCGACGGCAAATGCGCTGCCGTACTGCCCGAGGCCTGGAACAGCACCAGGTGTTCGGCGGCCACGCGAATACCGACAGTCGCCCCGACCTGATGGTCGGCGTGGCTTGGGAAAATCGATTCCAGTTGCGCACCCGTCGGCAATTGCAGGCGATACAAGGTCGAAGCGCCCAGAAAAGTCTTACCGACGATGGTAGCCGTGAGCGGGCTGTCAGGCGCGTAGACGATATCGTCCGGGCGCAGCAGCACATCCACGGCGCTGCCGATGGGCCAGGTATAGGCCCGGTTTCCCCGTAGCGTCCCCAATTCGGTCTGCACTGATTCCGGGCTGTCGAGCTGGCCTCGGATGAAATAGCCCTGGCCGATAAAGCTGGCGACATAAGGCGTCAGGGGTTCGTGGTAAAGGTTGTAGGGCGTATCCCACTGTTCCAGCCGACCCTCCCGGAATACGCCGACATGATCACTCACGGCGAAGGCTTCTTCCTGGTCATGGGTCACCAGAATCGCGCTGGTGCCGCGAGCCTTGAGGATGTCCCGCACCTCATGGCTGAGCTTGCGTCGCAGCTCGCCATCGAGGTTGGAGAAGGGCTCGTCGAGCAGCAGCAATTGCGGCTCGGGCGCCAATGCCCTGGCGAGCGCCACGCGTTGTTGCTGGCCTCCGGAGAGCTCATGGGGAAAACGTTTACCGAGGTTCTTCAGGTTGACCAGTTCCAGCAGCTCTTCGACCACACGGTTCTTGCCAGGGTGTTTACGAATGCCGAATGCCATGTTCTCGGCGACGCTGAGGTGCGGGAACAGTGCATAGTCTTGGAATACCATGCCGATGCGACGTTTTTCCGGGGCCAAGGTGAAACCCGCGCGGGAAATGATTTCCCCGGCCAACTGGATCTCGCCTTCGTGTACCGGTTCGAAACCGGCGATGGCCCGCAGGGTCGTGGTCTTGCCGCACCCGGACGAGCCCAGCAAGCAGCCGATGTCGCCCGCATTGAGGTGCAGGTTGAGGTTCTGGACGACTCGCTGGTCCTGGTACCCGCAGGCCAGGTTATGCAGATTCAGTAACAAGGAGTGACTCATGCGTGGTGATACGCCGGCTCGACGAGGAATTCGAGCAGGGCCTTCTGTGCGTGGAGACGGTTTTCTGCCTGGTCCCAAGCGACGGATCGCGGGTCTTCCAGCAGGTCGAGGCTGATTTCCTCGCCGCGATGGGCGGGTAGGCAATGCATGAACAGCACCTCGGCGTCCGCCAGGTCGAGCAGGGCCCGTGTGACTTGCAACGGCGCGAACAGCTTGACGCGCTTGGCGGCTTCCTCTTCCTGGCCCATGGAGGTCCAGACGTCGGTGCTCACCAGGTGCGCGCCGGCCACGGCCAGCTTCGGATCACGGACCAGCGACACCCGGTCCCCGGCCTTGGCGAGCAGTTCTGCATCCGGGTCATAGCCTTCAGGGCAAGCGATCCGTAGCTGGAAGTCGAATTGCATCGACGCTTCTATATAGCTGTTGCACATGTTGTTGCCATCGCCGACCCAGGCAACGGTTTTGCCCTGGATCGAGCCGCGGTGCTCGAGGAAGGTCTGCATGTCGGCCAACAGCTGGCAAGGGTGCAGATCGTCGGATAGGCCGTTGATCACCGGCACGCGGGAATAGGCGGCGAATTCGGTCAGGGTGCTGTGGGCAAAGGTACGGATCATCACGGCGTCGAGCATGCTCGACATGACAATGGCGCAATCGCTGATCGGCTCGCCACGTCCCAGTTGAGTGTCGCGGGGCGACAGGAAAATCGCCTGGCCGCCAAGCTGGATCATGCCGGCTTCGAAAGAGATGCGCGTGCGCGTGGATGACTTCTCGAAAATCATCCCCAGCACACGGTTTTTCAAGGGCTCGAACAGTACGCCGCGTTTACGCAGGTCCTTGAGCTCAACGCCTCGACGGATCACGGCGAGCAACTCATCGGGCGTGAAATCCATCAGGGAGAGAAAGTGCCTTGCGCTCATGATTGACTACCTTTTTGTAACGGACCGCAGATGCTCAGAGCCTTGTTTCATGGAAAAACGGGCGAGACCTGCGGCAAAAGCCGCACGGGGCGACGAAATAGGGGAAAGGCGCGATATTGACATTAAATGTCGCGTCTTACCAATAGGGCTACGGTTATGAGGGATTTCAGCGAGGCCAATGCAGAGTTGCATTGGCGTGGTTGAGGCCGGTTTCCTGACAGCAGCGGGTTCATTTGTACACTGGCGTTGCGTCGCTTGGCAATCGAGCAGGGCGGGCATCGGGTGGTTGGCGGTCGGTTTTTGACCCGCTGGCCCGGGTCGTCGGTCTGTTGCCAAATGTGAAATATTTCCTAATGCAGGACCCTGAGTTATAAATGAACCCCTAGCCGCAGGAGCCCCGAAATGGATTCGAAAGAGCAACGACTGATGGAACTGTTGGGGCTGACGGCACGCACCCTGACCCACCTGACCGCTTCGGTGACGTCCATGTCATTCGAATTGCTGCGCAGCGATGACGAAGTGACCAAGGCGGCGGGGCGCCGCATGATCGATCGGATGGCCACGATCAGCGGTGGTCTCGATGAGCACTGGCGCTTGATTGGCGAGTTGACCGGGGTGCCCATGGCCCAGGAGGAAGTGCAGACCATCGAGGAAATCCAACTGCTGGCGCCTCCTCCCGAGCAGCCTTGACAGCGACGCATCGGCGGGCATGATGCCTGGCGATTCACAGGACGAACGTCGCTGGCGCTACCGGGCATCCCGCGCCATAGTTTTGTTCCCGCGGCCCAAAGTGCCCGCTACGAATAAAACAGAGGCTGGCCATGACCAAGACCCTCCATCACCGTGCGTGCCATCTGTGCGAGGCCATCTGTGGCCTGACTCTCGAAACCACCGAAACCGAAGGCCAAGGCCTGGCGATCACCTCGATCAAGGGTGATCCGCTGGACAGTTTCAGTCGTGGGCACATCTGCCCCAAGGCCGTGGCGTTGCAGGATATCCAGAACGATCCGGACCGTCTGCGCCAGCCCATGCAACGAGTCGGCGGCGAGTGGCAGCCCATCGCCTGGGACGACGCCTTTGCCTTGGTGGCCGAACGCCTTGCGGCGATCCAGGAGCGCCACGGCCAGAACGCGGTGGGGGTCTATCAGGGCAACCCCAGCGTGCACAACTATGGATTGATGACCCACAGCAACTATTTCCTCGGCTTGTTGAAAACCCGCAGCCGCTTTTCGGCGACTTCGGTTGATCAATTGCCCCATCACCTGACCAGTCACTTGATGTACGGTCACGGCTTGCTGCTGCCGATACCGGACATCGATCACACCGATTTCATGCTGATCCTGGGGGGTAATCCGCTGGCTTCCAATGGCAGCATCATGACCGTGCCGGATGTGGAGAAACGGCTGAAGGCAATCCAGTCCCGGGGCGGCCGGGTGGTGGTGGTCGATCCGCGGCGCAGCGAGACGGCGGCCATCGCCGACCAGCATGTATTCGTACGCCCCGGCGGCGATGCCGCGCTGCTGTTTGGCTTGCTTGGCACCTTGTTCAGCGAAGGACTGACGCGTGACAGTCATTTGCCGGTGGACGGCCTCGAAGAGGTGCGCCAGGCCGTTGCACCTTTCACCGCAGAGGCCATGAGCCCGCTTTGTGGGGTGCCTGCCCCGCAGATCCGCCAATTGGCCCGTGATTTCGCTGCCGCGCCGTCGGCCGTGTGCTATGGCAGGATGGGTGTTTCGACCCAGGCTTTCGGCACGCTGTGCCACTGGCTGATCCAGGTGATCAACCTGGTGACCGGCAATCTCGATCGAGTGGGCGGGGCACTGTGCACCGAGCCAGCGGTGGATTTGGTGGCGACCACTTCGGGCGGGCATTTCAATCGCTGGCAAAGCCGTGTATCCGGGCGTCCCGAATATGCGGGCGAGTTGCCTGTATCGACCCTCGCTGAAGAAATGCTCACCGAGGGCGAAGGGCAGATCCGTGCGCTGGTCACCGTGGCCGGCAACCCCGTGCTGTCCACGCCTAACGGACGGCAGCTCGAGCAAGCGCTGGATGGGCTTGAGTTCATGGTCAGCATCGACTTGTACATCAACGAAACCACGCGCTACGCCGACTTGATCCTGCCGTCGACCTCGGCCCTGGAAAATGATCATTACGACACCACGTTCAACCTGTTCGCCGTGCGTAACGTCAGCCGCTTCAACCGGGCCATCCTGCCCAAGCCCGAGGGAGCGCTGCACGATTGGGAGATTTTTGTCGGCCTGGCCAAGGCTTTTGCCGCCCGGACCGGCAAGGAGCTCAAGCCGACGATGCCGCCGGCGCAGATGATCGATTTCGGCCTGCGAGCCGGGATGTATGGCGATGCTTCGCCCTACAGGTTGTCCTTGGCAACGCTGTTCGATCATCCCCACGGTATCGATCTCGGTGCGCTCAAGCCCAATCTGACGGCCCGGTTGAAAACCGAAAATGGCCGCGTGCAGGCTGCGCCCGCCGTCATCCTCGCCGACCTGGCGCGCTTTGCCGCGTTGCGAGCGCCGGCAGCGGACGAGTTGCTGATGATTGGCCGGCGCCATGTGCGCAGCAATAACTCATGGATGCATAATTTCCACCGGCTGGTGAAAGGCAAGCCGCGTCATCAATTGCTGATGCATCCGCAAGACCTTGCCAGCCGGGGGCTTGTCGATGGGCAGCGCGTGAAGGTCAGCTCCCGGGTCGGCGTGATTGAAGTGGAGGTCCAGAGCAGCCCGGACATGATGAAAGGCGTGGTCAGCCTTCCTCACGGTTGGGGGCATGCTCGTCCTGGCGTGCAGATGACCATCGCCAGCGGACAGCCTGGGTCCAGCGCCAACGACCTGACCGATGAGCGCCAGCTCGATGAGTTATCCGGCAACGCGGCGCTGAACGGTGTTCCGGTGAAGGTGGCGGCTGCGTAAAATTGTCCCCGGGGCGGACCGAGCAAGGTGCTCGGCTTTCCGTTACAATGCGCCACCGTGTCGACATCTGTAGTCGCAAAAGTTCAAGCCGAGGTGCTCCGTGGATATCATCGAAACGATCAAAGAACAGATTGCCAACAACACCATCCTGCTCTACATGAAAGGCTCGCCGAACGCCCCACAGTGCGGCTTCTCGGCCAAGGCTGCTCAGGCGGTGATGGCGTGTGGCGAGAAGTTCGCCTACGTGGACATCCTGCAGAACCCGGAAATCCGCGCCAACCTGCCCAAGTATGCCAACTGGCCAACCTTCCCACAGTTGTGGGTTGGCGGTGAGCTGATCGGCGGCAGTGACATCATGACCGAGATGGCCGCCGACGGTTCGTTGCAGTCCACGATCAAGGCAGCTGTGGAAGCAGCGGCGGCTAACAAGTCCGAAGCCTGATCGACCGCAGTACTGTAGGAGCCTGGCCATCCAGGCAATAAAAAGCCCCGCACCTCGAAAGAGGGCGGGGCTTTTTAGTGGCTTGCTTTCGAGGGCGCTTATTCTTCGCCCATCTGCGATTGCAGGTAATTTTCCAGACCGATCTTGTCGATCAGGCCCAGCTGGGTTTCGAGCCAGTCGATGTGCTCTTCCTCGGATTCGAGAATGTCTTCCAGCAGTTCGCGGCTACCGAAGTCGCCAACGCTTTCGCAATGGGCAATGGCGGCTTTCAGGTCGGCGTGGCCGGTGCGCTCGATGCGCAGGTCGCACTCGAGCATTTCACGAGTATGTTCGCCGATGTGCAGCTTGCCCAGGTCCTGGACGTTCGGCAGGCCTTCGAGAAACAGGATTCGCTTGATCAGCTTGTCCGCATGTTTCATTTCATCGATGGATTCGTGGTACTCGTGCTTGCCCAGCTTGTTCAGGCCCCAATCCTCGTACATGCGTGCATGCAAGAAGTACTGATTGATCGCGACCAGCTCATTGGCAAGGATCTTGTTGAGATGCTGGATGACTGTAATGTCGCCTTTCATGATGAGGGCCTGCCCTGATAACTGTGTATTAAGGCGGAGTTTGAGCCGAGCTATTACGAGTGTCAAACCTAAGTTATTGAATAATAAATGAAAATTAATCGGAATAAGAATGTTTGTGTTCCGCGTCTGGAAGCTAAGCATTTGATTTTCGGGCATAAAAAAACCGGACATTGAGTCCGGTTCTTTGAATATCTGGATTTATGCGGCCGTAAATTCTGCCGGATAAGGGATCGAGGCTTGCGCGGTCTGAACTTTGGCGAGGGTTTCACGCACCACTTCCTTGGCGAGGCAGGCGCATTTGCCGCATTGGCTGGCTACGCCGGTGGCCTGGCGGACTTCCCGGTAGCTGCAGCAACCCTCATAGATCGCTTCGCGGATTTGTCCGTCGGTGACGCCAGTGCAGAGGCATACATACATAAGTGAGAACCGTCGCTGGTTGTGACTCAATTGAGACGGATCTTAATGTTAACGAGAATGATTGTCAAAGTGGTTTCCCGCGCTGGTTGACGAACGGTGTCGAGCGCCTGCCATCAAGCGGGCATCGGATTTCTTGGGCCGCCAAAAAACCGTTGAGGACAGGCCAAACGTGCGGTGTATGATGGTCGGTCCTTGCAAAGCGGGTTCGTGTCACAGGGCTGTCGCCTGAGGGGTGGCAGGCTGGCGCGGACCTTGTTTTCACGTTACTACACCAGGAGATATCCAATGAGCGTACTCGTAGGCAAACAAGCCCCTGACTTCACCGTTCCCGCCGTCCTCGGCAATGGCGAAATCGTCGACAGCTTCACCCTGTCCTCGGCCATCAAAGGCAAATACGGCCTGGTGTTCTTCTACCCGCTGGACTTCACTTTCGTTTGCCCGTCCGAGCTGATCGCACTGGATCACCGCATGGACGACTTCAAGGCGCGCAACGTTGAAGTGGTCGCCGTTTCGATCGACTCGCACTTCACCCACAACGCCTGGCGCAACACCGCCATCAATGCCGGTGGCATTGGCCCGGTGAAATACACCATGGCTGCCGACATGAAGCACGAAATCGCCAAGGCCTACGACGTTGAGTCCGAAGGCGGCGTGGCCTTCCGTGGCGCGTTCCTGATCGACGACAAAGGCGTGGTCCGTTCGCAGATCATCAACGACCTGCCGCTGGGACGTAACATGGAAGAGCTGATCCGTCTGGTTGACGCCCTGCAGTTCCATGAAGAGCATGGCGAAGTCTGCCCGGCCAACTGGAAAAAAGGCGACAAGGGCATGACCGCATCGCCTGAAGGTGTAGCTGCCTACCTGGGCGAGCACAGCGACAAGCTGTAAGCGCACCCATGCATAAAAAAACCGGCCCTCGATGGGCCGGTTTTTTTATGGACGTTTCTTGGCGCAGCACAGATCCCTCGCCACAAAGAGCCAGGCTGATGTCAGTCGTCGAAATCCTGCCAGCCACCCATTTCCTTCCACCGGTTGACGATGCCGCAAAAAAGCTCGGCGGTTTTCTCGGTGTCGTAGCGGGCCGAATGGGCTTCACGGCCATCGAAATCGATGTCGGCTGCCTGGCACGCCTTGGCCAACACGGTCTGGCCATACGCCAGGCCTGCAAGGGTGGCCGTGTCGAAGCTGGAGAATGGATGGAAAGGGTTGCGCTTCATGTCCAGGCGCGCCACGGCGGCATTGAGGAAGCCCAGGTCGAAGCTGCTGTTGTGGCCAACCAGGATCGCTCGCTTGCAACCGTTGGCCTTCAGCGCCTTGCGCACACCACGGAAGATGTCGGTCAGCGCGGTCTCTTCGCTGACGGCCATGCGCAGCGGATGATCGAGCTTGATCCCGGTGAACTCCAGGGCAGCCGCTTCGATGTTGGCGCCTTCGAACGGTTCGACCCGGAAGAAATAGGTGTGGTCGGGGAAGACGAAGCCTTTTTCGTCCATGCCGATGGTCGTCGCGGCGATTTCCAGCAGCGCATCGGTGGCCGAGTTGAAACCGCCGGTTTCTACATCGACCACGACCGGCAGATAACCCCGGAAGCGAGCCGCCATTGGATGGCGCGGGCCGCCTGAGCCGCCGTTGCCGTCCAGTTCGTCATCGAAATGATCTTCACTCACGCGTTTTCCTCCAGCAGGCGCCAGCGCAGTTTTTCACCGGCGCGCAGCGGGATGACAGTCTGCTCGCCAAACGGCAGGCTGGCAGGGGCGGTCCACTCATCGCGAACCAGGGTAATACGATCGGTGTTCACCGGCAGGCCATAGAAGCGTGGGCCATGCAGGCTGGCGAAACCTTCGAGCTTGTCCAGGGCGTTGCGCTGCTCGAATGCCTCGGCATACATCTCGATGGCGGCGTAGGCGGTGTAACAGCCGGCGCAACCGCAGGCGGCTTCCTTGGCGTGACGGGCGTGGGGCGCCGAGTCGGTGCCCAGGAAGAACTTGGCGCTGCCGCTGGTGGCGGCGTCCAGCAAGGCTTCCTGATGGGTGTTGCGCTTGAGGATCGGCAGGCAGTAGAAATGCGGCCGGATCCCGCCCACCAGCATGTGGTTGCGGTTGTACAGCAGGTGGTGTGCGGTAATGGTCGCGCCGACGTTGGCCGAGGCCTCGTTGACGAATTGCACGGCATCGCCGGTGGTGATGTGCTCGAACACCACCTTTAGCGTCGGGAAGCGTTCGACGACGCGACGCATGTGTTCGTCGATGAAGATCTTCTCGCGGTCGAACACATCGACGTCGCCCCGGGTGACCTCGCCATGGATCAACAATGGCATGCCGACTTCGGCCATGACCTCCAGCGCAGGGAAGATCTTGTCGATGCTGGTGACACCGGAATCCGAGTTGGTGGTGGCGCCAGCGGGGTACAACTTGGCCGCGTGGACGAAACCACTGGCCTTGGCCTCGCGTATTTCTTCGGGCTGGGTGCGGTCGGTGAGGTAAAGCACCATCAGCGGTTCGAAGCGGCTGCCAGCCGGGCGTGCAGCCAGAATGCGCTGGCGATAGCCATCGGCCTCGGGAGCGTTACGCACGGGCGGAACCAGGTTAGGCATGATGATGGCGCGGCCAAAAGTGCGCGCGACATCGGCGACGGTATGGGTCAACACAGCACCATCGCGAAGATGAATATGCCAGTCGTCGGGACGCAGCAGGGTCAGGCGGTCGGACATGGGGGGCTTCCAGGCGGGTAAATCTCTGGCGAATGCTACCGGAAAAGACCGATCCGGGCACCCGCTATCAAGTTTTGCCGCAAGTTACCGATAGCCCCTTCAGGTGTGCCACGATTGCGTGCAGTGTCTAGGCCAAGCGGCATGCCCAGCGTTTTTCGATTTCCGTATAAAAGCCAGTGGAGCCTCCCGTGCGCCAGCGTTATCTAGCCTTGCTCAGTGTGTTTGCCAGCCTTCCTGCGATGGCGCTCACTTTCCAGACCCGTCTGGAGAGCATTGAGTGGACGGTCGAAGGCGATAAGTTCGAGTGTCGGCTGAGTCAGCCGATCACCGATTTTGGCAGCGGCGAATTCGTGCGCAAGGCGGGCGAGCAGGCCACGTTCCGGCTCAAGGCCTATAACCCGATGCTCGGTGGCGGCTCCGCGACGTTGCTGGCGGCGGCGGCGCCCTGGCAGCCAGGACGAGGCGATATCAACCTCGGCTCGGTCAGGATCGGTAGCGGCGATGTGCTGTTCAACAGCTCCCAGGTGCAGGCGGGCCGCTTGATCAGCGGGCTGATGGAAGGTCGCAGCCCCGTGGTGCGGCGTAACACCGACGATGGGCGGGTGTCGGAAGTCCGGTTGTTGCCCGTGCGCTTCAACAAGGCGTTCAACGATTACCAGGGCTGTGTCGCGAAGCTGTTGCCGAAGAACTTCGAACAGATCAAGCAAACCCAGATCGGTTTTCCCGGCGAAGGCATCGAGCTCGACGCCCAGGCCAAGGCTCAGTTGCAGGTCATGCTCGACTTCATCAAGGCTGACCCGAGCGTCAATCATGTCGAACTCGACGGCCACTCCGACAACAGTGGCAACCGCCTGACCAACCGCGAGCTGTCGCGCCGCCGGGCCCTGGCCGTCCAGGACTTCTTCAAGGCCAACGGCTTCCAGGAGTCTCAGTTTACCGTTCGCTTCCATGGCGAGCGTTATCCGCTGGTGCCCAATACCAACGCCGCCAATCGGGCCAAGAACCGTCGTGTGCTGGTAAAACTGGAGCGGGGCGCCGCACCGGCCTCGGCCCCACAGCCGCCAACCCCTGCGACAACGCCTGCGGTGCCTGCCGTGGCGCCCGCTGCCGCGCCGGGCAAGCCGGCGACGCCAGTGGCCCCGGCCAAGGCGGCTACGCCTGCTGCGGCTACTGCGCGCACTTCCTGATCGCGCGTTGATCGTCGCGCAGCTGACATAATCTGTCGCTTCGTCGTCATAAGCTGTCGCGCCTCTGTAAATTATCCGCGGTGGACGTTAGACTTGCCGGCTTTCCGTACAACCCGTGGAGTGATGGCATGGCGGACGTAAACAAGGTCGTTCTGGCGTATTCCGGCGGCCTGGACACTTCGGTGATCCTCAAGTGGCTGCAGGACACATATAACTGCGAAGTGGTGACCTTCACCGCTGACCTGGGACAGGGCGAGGAAGTCGAGCCTGCACGCGCCAAGGCCCAGGCCATGGGCGTCAAAGAGATCTATATCGATGACCTGCGCGAAGAATTCGTCCGCGACTTCGTCTTCCCGATGTTCCGCGCCAACACTGTTTACGAAGGCGAATACCTGCTGGGCACGTCCATCGCCCGTCCGCTGATTGCCAAGCGCTTGATCGAAATCGCCAACGAAACCGGTGCCGATGCCATTTCCCATGGGGCGACCGGCAAGGGCAACGACCAGGTACGTTTCGAGCTGGGTGCCTATGCCCTCAAGCCGGGCGTGAAGGTCATTGCTCCATGGCGCGAGTGGGACTTGCTGTCCCGTGAAAAGCTGATGGACTACGCCGAGAAGCACGCGATCCCGATCGAGCGTCATGGCAAGAAAAAATCTCCGTACTCGATGGATGCCAACCTGTTGCACATCTCCTATGAAGGCGGCGTGCTGGAAGACACCTGGACCGAGCACGAAGAAGACATGTGGCGTTGGACCGTCTCCCCCGAGAAGGCTCCCGATACCCCGCAATACCTGGAACTGACCTATCGCAATGGCGACATCGTTGCGCTCGATGGCGTGGAAATGAGCCCGGCCACTGTGCTGGCGACCCTGAACCGCATCGGTGGCGAACACGGCATCGGTCGCCTCGACATCGTCGAGAACCGCTATGTCGGTATGAAGTCCCGTGGTTGCTACGAAACCCCAGGCGGCACCATCATGCTGCGCGCCCACCGGGCGATCGAATCGATCACCCTGGATCGCGAAGTGGCTCACTTGAAGGATGAGTTGATGCCCAAGTACGCCAGCCTCATCTACACCGGCTACTGGTGGAGCCCTGAGCGTCTGATGCTGCAACAGATGATCGATGCCTCCCAGGTCAACGTGAACGGTGTCGTGCGCCTGAAGCTGTACAAGGGCAACGTGATCGTGACCGGGCGCAAGTCCGACGACTCGCTGTTCGATGCCAACATCGCCACTTTTGAAGAAGACGGTGGTGCCTACAACCAGGCCGACGCGGCCGGCTTCATCAAGCTCAACGCCCTGCGCATGCGCATCGCGGCGAACAAGGGTCGCAAGCTGTTCTGATGCAATCCGAAAACGGCCTGCCGCATGGCAGGCCGTTTTCTGTTATTTCCCCGTCCCGTGTGTCGCTGCAGCCGTTTCCCTTATGGCTCACCCCGCCTGTTTATCCGGCAGTGTCCCTGCGCCGTTCCCGTTGTAAACAACGAAGACGATGATGGTCTTGCCCTCAAGACGCCGTCCCGAGTCCTTAGCCCAATACATGTCGACCGACGGGTGGGATGAAGTGTGCTTGAACGCATCGTCCAGAGCCGTGCACTTATTCCATCGATAAGACTGCGACAGGAAATCAGCCTTGCTTCCTTGGCGTGATCTACGTCTACGCCGACAGGATGACTCAGCCGCACCCCTTATGAAGTGCTTGGTCTTGTGGAAATCCGAGGGCGAGTACAAGGAACGGTAGTTGAAGTTGAGTGTGATAAAGAAAAGAAATAACAGGTAAAACGGGAAGCTGATGAGGAACCATACATAGTACTCTCGCTCTTCATCATCCAGAAACGGCAGGGAAATAGCTGCGGAAGTTTCGGAGATCGTTGCGAATACAGCGATCAGTGTCAGGGGGTTGGCGATGGTTCTTAATGATCTTTTCATGGTGAGTGCTCATAAGTAATAGTGTGCTCGAATGTTTGAGTTGATCGAATAATGAAATTGCCGGGCCGCTAGAATAACCCTGCGATCGGGCAGCGTTCTCTTTCGTGTGCTGGTAAGTGGAGTCTTTTTTATACAGAAAGCTGAATCTTCCGAGCTAAACTTTTGCGGTTTGTCTATAAATAAATCGGTAACTTTTTATGAGGGAAATGCTTTTCCCTGGGTGGCAGGTAATCAGGTTTTTGACGAGAAGGCGCATTATTCATAGGGTGTTCGACGCGTGAGAATTGCCGTTCGCACCCCTCGGGAAAATTCATGGCACATTATTTCGAAGGTTATTTGTAGGATTTTTCTGCGTTGCTTGTAGGTTGCGTCTTTCGCTGCGAGCGGTAAGGGGGGACGACATGCCAAGGAAGAAATGACTAGGCTATTGTGCGTGCTCTAAAAATTCGAACAGCGAAGTTGGATTTGCCCATGAATAAAGTGCTGATCGTGGATGATCATCCCGTCATTCGTCTTGCTGTACGTTTGCTGATGGAGCGTCATGGATATGAAGTTATTGCCGAAACGGATAACGGCGTCGATGCATTGCAGATTGCCCGGGAACAAATGCCCGACATCGTTATTCTCGATATTGGAATTCCGAAGTTGGATGGATTGGAGGTTATCGCTCGCCTGACCATCAATCCTTCGCCATTGAAAGTGCTGGTGCTGACTTCCCAGGCCCCTGGACATTTTTCGATGCGCTGCATGCAAACGGGGGCCGCCGGCTATGTATGCAAACAGCAGGACCTGACCGAACTGTTGAGTGCGATAAAAGCGGTGCTGTCGGGCTATAGCTATTTTCCCAACCAGGCATTGCACACGGTGCGTTCAAGCCTTGGCAATGCCAGCGAGTCGGATATGGTGGAACGTTTGTCCGGGCGAGAGATGATGGTGCTGCAGCAACTGGCTCGCGGTAAGACCAACAAAGAGATCGCGGATGGGATGTTCCTGAGCAACAAGACCGTCAGCACCTACAAAACCCGCTTGTTGTTGAAGCTCAATGCCCGTTCGCTGGTGGACCTGATTGAACTGGCACAACGAAATGGACTGGTCTGAATCGGGCATGCGTACAGTAAAAAGCCTCCATCTGGGAGGCTTTTACGTGTCAGAGATCAAAATCGTAATCGGCGAGTTGCTTTTGGAGACGACGCTCTTCCAACAGGTTGTCGATGGTGCGGCGTTTACTCAGGTTGGTTTTTGCCACTTCCACGACAACAGGTTCCGCATCGTCACCTTCAACGGCGACGAAATCGTCTTCCACTACATCCAGTTGTTCTTTGCCAGTACTCATGGGGTCGACTCCAGGCTAAGACTGCCATTGGCGCTCCTTATATCGATAAACAACCGGCGGGTAAAAAAGATTTTTTCAATCGGCGGATGCGTAAAAGCAATAGCGCATCAATCGTCCGATGTCTTGTGCTTATATTCACATAGGTCTTCGATCCGGCAGCTCCCGCAACGGGGCTTGCGGGCCAGGCAGACGTAACGCCCATGCAGGATCAGCCAGTGGTGTGAATCCAGAAGGTAATCCTTGGGGACGAATTTCATGAGCTTCTTTTCCACTTCCACCACGTTCTTGCCCGGCGCCAGCCCAGTCCGGTTACTGACGCGGAAAATGTGGGTGTCGACGGCCATCGTCAATTGACGGAATGCGGTATTGAGAACCACATTGGCGGTCTTGCGACCGACACCTGGAAGAGCTTCCAGCGCTTCGCGGGACTGGGGAATCTCACCGCCGTGACGCTCGATTAGCAGGCGACAGGTCTCGATCACGTTTTTCGCCTTGCTGTTGAAAAGCCCGATGGTCTTGATGTACTCGGACAGCCCTTCGACGCCCAAGGCAAGGATCGCCTGCGGTGTATTGGCTACGGGAAAAAGCTTGGCCGTGGCTTTGTTGACACCGACGTCGGTGGATTGGGCCGATAGAATCACCGCGATCAGCAACTCGAAAGGGGAAGAGTAGGCCAGTTCGGTCTTTGGCTCGGGGTTGTCTTCATGAAAACGACGAAAGATTTCCAGACGTTTTGCGGCGTTCATGGGCGCGGCGTTTCCTCTTGGGTCGAACGGGGTTTGATGCCTGTCCAGGCTTGATAGGCGGCGAGCAGCAGGCCGAGCAGAATGAATCCGCCGGGGGCGAGCAGGGCCATTGGCACGCCTCTGCCGATCAGCTCGCGCAAAGCGCCCAGGCTGACGATCAAGAGGCCGAACTGCGCCGCCAACCTGAGGTGAGCAAGCCAGCGGCGCTCGACGACAGCGGTTTGTTCCAGGGTCACGCAGCTCAGTGCGATCCATGCGGTGTACATGCTCAGCGCGCCATGGCGCTCCAACATCCAGGCCTGGACGAGGAGGTCGGCGCAGGCGGTCATGGCGGCGGCCACGACGCAGGATGCGATGAGTCGCTGGCGGTCCGTGAGGCGCGGCCCCAGCAATGCCAGTGTCGAGCCGTGGGCGAGGCTGATCAAGACCCAGGCGAGCCACAGGACCAGCGCATTCACCAGCGAGTCGCTGGCTCCCACCAGAGGAACGAGCACGAGGCCGCGGGACCAGGGTATGGAGTTATTCATGACTGATCGCTCCCGTCAGCTGCGTCTTATGCCCGTCGAAGTAACGCAACGCATCGTGGACAGCCTGGAGCACCGCCCTGGATGTGACCGTCGCGCCAGCCAACTGGTCGAACTGGCCGTGATCCTTTTTCAACGCCCAACTCTCATCGGCAGGCACCTGGCTCGACTTGCCCTCGAAGGTTTGCAGCCAGGCATTCGGCCAGCCGGCTATCGCCGCGCCGAGGCCGGGAGTTTCCGACTGGCGCAGGGTTTTTACGCCCAATACGCGTCCTGTCGGATCCACGGCGATCAGTAGCTCGATGCTGCCCTCGTAGCCCTGTACCTGGCTGCTTAGCAACACGGCGCTGGGCACTGCGTCGCGAGTTGCCAGGTAAGCGCCCAGCAATGTGCTGCGGGGCAGCGCCACCGGAGCCGCGATGAGCGGTTGCGCCATCGGCTGATTGTCGTAACGGTCGGGCGGCAGTATGTCGAGCAAGGTCCGGTTGGCGATGGCTTGGCGCTGCGCCTCGATGCGCCCGGCGGTGCCGGTTTGCACCAGGTACGTGGCGCCGATGGCAAGGCCGCCAAGCAACACCAGGATCGTAACGCCGGCGATTTTTTTCATGTCAGCGGGCGCCTTTGTCGTGCCTCGACGAAGCGCTCCAGGGCCGGCACGCCGAGATTCATTAACAACACCGCAAACGCTATGCCGTCCGGCAACCCACCCCAGGCGCGGATCACGTAGACCAGCAGCCCCGCGCCTACGCCGAACAACAGTCGGGCAAACGGGGCTTTGGCGCCCGACACGGGTTCGGTCACGATGAAAAACGCGCCGAGCATGGTTGCGCCGGTCAGCAGATGAAACAGTGGCGAACCGTGGGAATCCGAGCCCGAACCGTTCCAGAACAACAGGCTGACGGTGAACAGGCTGGCCAGCATGCCCACGGGGGCGTGCCACGTGAAAATCCGTTGTTGCAACAGGAACAGGCCGCCGGCAAGGAACCCCAGGTTGATCCACTCCACACCGTGTCCGCCCCAGCGGCCGAACGCCGGGTCGCTGGCAAACAGCTCGTCGATGGTCAGGCTGGTGTTTACCCGCAGGCTGTCCAACGCGGTGGCGCCGGCCCAGCCATCGGGGGGCTGGCCCATGTCGGCGACCAGGCGCAAACCGTCCATCAGGCCCAGGCCATGGGTCGTTGGCCATTGGCTCATGTATTGGGGGAACGCCATCAATACCAGGGCATACCCGAGCATCGCTGGATTGAACGGATTGCTGCCGACCCCACCCCAAAGGTGCTTGCCAAACAACAAGGCGCAGGCGACCGCCGTGACGGTCAGCCACCAAGGGCAATACGCTGGCAAGGCCAGGGCCAGCAAGGTGGCACTGACCAATGCGCTGCCGTCGCCCAGGTCTGGCTTGATGGGTCGTCGCCGCAAACGCAATATCAGCGCCTCGATCGCCAGCGCGGTCAGCCCGGACAACAACAGGTTCAGCAACACACCCCAACCAAAGAACCACATCGAGGCCAGTACGCCGGGCAACGTCGCCAGCAGTACACGCCGCATCGCCTGGCGCAGCCGTTCGTCCAGCGGATCAGCGAGCGGCATGGACATCCACCTGCCGCTCGGCGTCCTTGACGGCTTGCTCCAATGCTTGAAGCTGCTCCGCAGAGGCAGCGGCCGCCCGGGCCTTGCTGAGTTCGGCGCGACGCATCGCCAGCTGAATCTTGGCCCGCTTCAGTTCGGCGTCATTTGCCGGCACCGGTGCCGGTGCCGGCGTGGCGGGCGACGCAGCGCTTTCCAGTTGGGCCAATGCCTGTTCTGCCGCTTCGAACTGACGTTGCAGCACGATCAGCCGTGACTGTTGCTCGTAGGTCGGCGGATGGCCGAACGCTCTCAAGGACTTGTGCAACTGTGCCCGACTCATGGCCAAATCGACCTTGGCTTTCTTCAGGGCGGCATCCGCAGTGGCGGCTTTCTGCGCGCGCACTCGCTCCAATGCTGCCTGCACGGGATCGAGTGGCTGCGCCCGGGCCGGTTGGGCGTTCCGCTGGATTCTGGCCAGGCGCTCGGCTTGGCGCGCCTCATCTTCACGACGCAAGCGCGCGTTGCGTTGCTCGAAACGCTGACGAGCGTGATTGCGCTTGGCGGCTCGCGCTTGCCGCTCCTCGTCGCTGGAGGCGAGTCCTCCCACGATCGGCGTTACCGTCGCCACCGGCAATGGCCGCATCTCGATGCAATCCACCGGGCAAGGCGCCACGCAAAGATCACAGCCGGTGCATTCGTCGATGAGAACGGTGTGCATCAGCTTTGCCGCGCCGACAATCGCATCCACCGGGCAGGCCTGGATGCACTTGGTGCAGCCGATGCATTCGGCTTCCCGGATAAACGCGATTTGCGCCGGTGCCGCGCCGCGACTGGCGTCCAGCTCCAAGGCCGGCACCCGCATCAGTTCGGCCAAGGCTGCGATGGTTTCCCGTCCGCCAGGCGGACATTTGTTGATCGGCTCACCCTGGGCGATCCCTTCGGCATAGGGCTTGCACCCGGGGTGACCGCACTTGCCGCATTGAGTTTGCGGAAGCAGGGCATCGATGTGTTGAATCAGGTTCATGTCTTGACCAGCCCGCGCAATCCGAGAAACGCCACTGCCATCAGGCCGGCGCTGATCAGTTGGATCGGCAGCCCCCGCAAGGGCATGGGAATATCGTTGTCGTGGATTCGCTGTCGCAAGTCTTCGAACAGGCTCAACACCAGCCAGAAACCCAGTCCACCACCCAGGCTCAAGGACATGGCGTGGCCCAGGCCGGTGGCCTCCCGGCTATTGAGCAGCGTGACGCCCAATATGCCGACATTGCCGAGTAGCAGCGGCCACAAGCCAGCAAGCGGCAGCATGGGCAGCCAGTGCTTCAGCAGCCCCAGCACCGGCCTGATCAGCAAGACACTCAGGGGCAGCCATAGCAAGAGCCGCATTGACGCCAGGCCGGCCGGGACCAGCAACCATTGGTCGATCAGATAGCCCACGCTCCCGACACAGAGCATCAGGCACGCCGTCGCCAGGCCCAGGGCATGCACCTGGCTTCGACCCTTGGCTGCCAGCAACGGATCGACGCCCAGCGGCCAATGCAACACCAGGTTGTTGATCAGGGCCGCGCTCAACAGGGATAAGAGGATTTCGGTCATGGCTATGGGGCGATAGGGCCTGTGACAGGATGGGCATTATCCGGCACACCGTGACGGCGAGCCAGATATGAAAATCCCACAGTCACTCGTTAGCGACTGTGGGATCGGTGCCGCGTGCAGTTGCGTTACTTGATCCGCTGGCCCGGCTTGGCGCCGCTATCGGGGCTTAGCAGGTAGATCTCTTCGCCGCCGGGGCCCGCCGCCATCACCATGCCCTCGGAAATACCGAAACGCATTTTGCGTGGCTTGAGGTTGGCGATCATCATCGTCAGCCGGCCTTCAAGCTTGGCTGGGTCAGGGTAGGCGCTCTTGATGCCGGAGAACACGTTGCGCTGCTCGTCACCGATGTCCAAGGTCAGGCGCAACAGCTTGTCGGCCCCTTCGACCGCTTCAGCCTTGACGATCAGCGCCACGCGCAGGTCGATCGCCGCGAAGGCGTCGAAGTCGATTTCAGGCGACAGCGGGTCCTTGGCCAGTTCGCCGTTGCCGCTCGGGCCGCCGGTGTCGGTCTGGCTGGCGGCCAGGTCTTCCTTGGAGGCGTCGATCATCGCTTGCACCTTGGTCGCGTCGATGCGGGTCATCAGCGGCTTGAACTCGTTCAACTGATGATCGCTCAGCAGGGTCTGGTGATCGTTCCAGGACAGGGGCGCGACGTTGAGGAACGCTTCGGCATCGGCGGCCAGCAGCGGCAGCACCGGCTTGAGGAAAATCACCAGTTGGCGGAACAGGTTAATGCCCAGGGCGCAGATCGCCTGGACTTCATCCTGCTTGCCGTCCTGCTTGGCCAACGACCAGGGTGCCTTGTCGGCGATCCACGCGTTGGCGCGGTCGGCCAGGGCCATGATCTCGCGCATGGCGCGTGCAAAGTCGCGGCTCTCATAGGCATCGGCGATGCTTGGCGCGGCGGCGAGGAAGGCGTCGGTCAGTTCCGGCGCGGCGTTACCGGCAACCAGCACGCCAGCGTTGCCTTTGTGGATGAAACCGGCGCAACGGCTGGCAATGTTGACGACCTTGCCCACCAGGTCGGAGTTGACCTTCTGCACGAAGTCTTCGAGATTCAGGTCCAGGTCGTCGACGCCACGGCCGAGCTTGGCGGCGTAGTAGTAACGCAGGTATTCCGGCGACAGGTGGTCCAGGTAGGTCCGCGCCTTGATGAACGTGCCGCGGGACTTGGACATCTTCTGGCCGTTGACGGTCAGGTAGCCGTGGACGTTGATGCCGGTCGGTTTGCGGAAACCGGCGCCTTCGAGCATGGCGGGCCAGAACAGCGCGTGGAAGTTGACGATGTCCTTGCCGATGAAGTGATACACCTCGGCGGTGGAATCCTTGGCCCAGAAGGCGTCGAAGTCCAGCCCCGGGGTGCGGTCGCAGAGGTTCTTGAAACTGGCCATGTAGCCAATGGGCGCGTCCAGCCACACATAGAAATACTTGCCTGGCTCGCCAGGGATCTCGAAGCCGAAGTACGGCGCATCGCGGGAAATGTCCCACTCCTGCAGGCCCGAGTCGAGCCACTCGGCGAGCTTGTTGGCAACCGCGTCCTGCAGCGTGCCGCTGCGGGTCCAGGTCTGCAGCATCTGCTGGAAATCCGGCAGCTTGAAGAAGAAATGCTGGGAGTCCCTGAGCACCGGGGTTGCACCGGAAATCGCCGATTTCGGGTCTTTCAGGTCGGTCGGGGCGTAGGTGGCGCCGCATTTTTCGCAGTTGTCGCCGTACTGGTCCTCGGTGCCGCATTTCGGGCAGGTGCCCTTGATGAAGCGGTCGGCCAGGAACATTTTCTTTTCCGGGTCGAAATATTGGGTCACTGACCGGGTGGAAATATGCCCGGCGTCACGCAGCTTCAGGTAGATCTGGCTCGACAGCTCACGGTTTTCTTCGGCGTGGGTGGAGTGGAAGTTGTCGAAGTCCACCAGGAACTCGGCAAAGTCGGCGCTGTGTTCAGCCTGGACGTTGGCGATCAGTTGTTCCGGGGTGATGCCTTCTTTTTCCGCGCGCAACATGATGGCCGAGCCGTGGGCGTCGTCGGCGCAGACATAAATGCATTGGTTGCCGCGATGTTTCTGGAAGCGCGTCCACATATCGGTCTGGATGTATTCCAGCATGTGGCCAAGGTGGATCGAACCATTGGCGTAGGGCAGGGCGCTGGTGACGAGGATCTTGCGTGGCTCGGACATGGGGCTCGGCTACTTGATGAAACGGAGGTCGGCCACTATAAAGCGCCGGGAAATATATTTCACCCCACGGGCCTGTTTCCAGATGCATTGCTGGAGAGCACAGGCCCAACCTTTGGCGAGGGGATAAATCCCCTCGCCAAAGAAGGTCAGCGTTCGAATGGTAATCGGGTCGCCACAAAAGCATGTGCGGCGTAGGATAGCGGCCTGTTTTCAAGTCTTGCTATCGGAGTTGCCCATGAGCGCCGTCAATCGCGCAGCGGTGGAAGCCGTCCTTCGCCAGTACACCGACCCTTACCTGAACCAGGACCCGGTCAGCGCCGGATGCGTGCGGGCCCTCGATATCCAGGGCGATCGCGTCACTGTCCATCTGGAAATCGGCTACGCCGCCGATCTGTTCAAGAAGGGTTGGGCGCAAATGCTGCAAATGGCCATCGAGGGGCTGGACGGTGTCACGGCCGCCAAGGTCGAAGTGACCAGCGTCATTGCCGCTCACAAGGCCCAGGCCCAAGTGCCTGGACTTGCGAACGTCAAGAATGTCATCGCGGTCGCCTCGGGCAAGGGCGGCGTGGGCAAGTCCACCACTGCCGCCAACCTGGCGCTGGCGCTTGCCCGTGAAGGTGCGAAGGTCGGGATTCTCGATGCGGATATCTATGGTCCGAGCCAGGGCATCATGTTTGGCATCGCCGAGGGTACTCGCCCACAGATAAAGGATCAGAAATGGTTCGTGCCGATCCAGTCACACGGCGTGGAAGTCATGTCCATGGCGTTCCTGACCGATGACAACACCCCCATGGTCTGGCGCGGGCCGATGGTGTCCGGCGCCTTGTTGCAGTTGGTCACGCAAACCGCCTGGGGCGACCTGGATTACCTGGTCATCGACATGCCGCCAGGCACCGGCGATATTCAGCTGACCCTGGCACAGAAAGTCCCGGTGGCCGGCGCGGTGATCGTCACCACGCCCCAGGACCTGGCCTTGCTGGATGCGCGCAAAGGCGTGGAGATGTTCCGCAAGGTGAACATCCCGGTGCTGGGCGTGGTGGAGAACATGGCCGTGCACATTTGCTCGAACTGCGGGCACGCCGAGCATCTGTTCGGTGAAGGCGGTGGGGAAAAACTGGCAACCCAGTACGGCGTCGAACTGCTGGCCTCGCTGCCGTTGTCGATGGTGATCCGAGAACAGGCAGACGGTGGCAAGCCAACCGTCATCGCCGAACCGGACAGCCAGATCGCCATGGTCTACCAGGAGCTGGCTCGCCACGTCGGCGCGCGGATCGTATTGCAGGAAGCCGCGTCGCCTGTGATGCCGAACATCACCGTCAGCGACGATTGATAGAGTGAAACCCTATCCACTGTGGGAGCGAGCCTGCTCGCGATAGCGGTCTGACATTTCAACATTGATGCAAGCTGACCCGGCGCCATCGCGAGCAAGCTCGCTCCCACATTTTGCTAGGCGGTGGGTTTAGATCCGCATTCCACCATCCATCTCCAGGATCCGACCGGTGTAGTAGTCGTTTTCGAAGATGTAGGCCGCCGAATGCGCGATCTCCTCAGGCTTGCCCATGCGCTTGAGCGGGATCACCGAAGTCATTCGTTCCAAGGCCTCTGGTTTCATGCCCAGGGTCATTTCGGTTTCGATGAACCCCGGCGCGATGCCCGCCACACGGATGCCGTAGCGCGCCAGTTCCTTGGCCCAGGTCACGGTGGCAGCGGCCACGCCGGCCTTGGCGGCCGAGTAGTTGGTCTGGCCGATGTTGCCGGCGCGGGAGATCGACGAGATATTGATGATCGCGCCGCTGTTCTTCAGCTCGACCATCTTGGCCGCCACTTCACGGGTGCACAGGAACACACCTGTAAGGTTCACGTCGATCACGGCCTGCCACTGGGCCAGGCTCATCTTGGTCATTTCGCCGTCCTTGACCTTGAGCAACAGGCCATCGCGCAGGATGCCAGCGTTATTGATCAGCCCATGGATCGCGCCGAAGTCCTGCGCAACGCGGGCCACCATGTCGATCACCTGGTCTTCATTGGCGACGTTGCACAAGTAGGCGCGAGCCTCGACGCCCTTGGCGGCGCAGGCGGCGACCGCTTGGTCGAGTTTCTCCTGATTGAGGTCGACCAGCGCCAGCTTCGCGCCCTTGCCGGCGAAAGACTCGGCCATGGAACGCCCCAGGCCCTGGCAACCGCCAGTGATAATGATTACTTTGTCAGTGAGTTGCATTCTCATGTCCAGATGGCGCAGCGGTGGAGGGACTGTTTAGGTAGCGCTCGATTTGCGGGTTTGGCCCGGCTGCAAGCGAGACAGTCCAGAGGTGTCGGAACATTACTCCACTCGCCTGATCGTTTTCTAGACGGATTTCATTAAAGGAGTCATAAATTGAGCGTCGAAGCAGCCAAGCATGCCCGGGAACTGTTGCTCAAGGAGTACCGTGGAGTGCTCTCCACCCATTCCAAATCCATGCCCGGCTTTCCGTTCGGCTCCGTGGTCCCCTATTGCCTGGACGACCAGGGCCGGCCGCTGGTCTTGATCAGCCGTATCGCCCAGCACACTCACAACCTGCAAAAAGACCCCAAGTGTTCCATGCTGGTGGGCGAGCGGGGCGCTGAGGATGTACAGGCCGTGGGGCGCCTGACCTACCTGGCGCAGGCCCGTAAACTCGAAGACAGTGTTGCCATCGATGCCGCCGCCGAGCGTTATTACCGCTACTTTCCCGAGTCGCAGAACTATCACAAGGCCCACGACTTCGACTTCTGGGTGCTCGACCCGGTGCGCCATCGCTACATCGGGGGTTTCGGCGCCATTCACTGGATCGATCAGGTAATCCTCTCCAACCCGTTCGCCGGCAAGGCTGAAACCAGCATGATCGACCATATGAACGCTGATCACGCCAAGGCCATCGCCCATTACGTGGAGTTGAGCGGCCTGCCGAAAAACGAACCGGCGCGTTTGGTCGGCATCGACAGCGAAGGTATGCACTTGCGCATCGGACAAGGGCTGTATTGGCTGGCGTTTCCGAACCCTTGCAACACGCCGACACAAGTGCGCGAAGCCTTGGTTTATCTGGCTCACGCCGAGCAATGGCCAAAAAATGCCGAGGTCGATGCTTGAATTCACGAAAGGGCGACGTCATTTAGGTTTTCATAGCAAGGTCTTCTTGCGTTGAGGAACCCTTTGATGCGCCCATTTTTATTGCTCTTTCTGCTGTTCCCGGTGTTGGAGCTGTTCGTATTCGTCAAGGTCAGCGGTGCGATCGGGTTTTTCCCGGCGCTGTTGCTGGTCATTCTCGGCTCGATGCTCGGCGTCTTCGTGTTGCGCATCGCCGGCCTCGCCACGGCGTTGCGTGCCCGTGAAAGCCTGAACCGTGGCGAGCTGCCTGCGCAGACCATGCTCGAAGGACTGATGCTGGCCTTGGGTGGCGGCCTGTTGATCCTGCCTGGTTTTATCAGCGACGTGCTGGGCCTGGTCATGTTGTTGCCGTTCACCCGCCGCTTGCTCGCCAACAAGATGCGCCAGCGTGCCGAAGAGCAGGCGATGCGCCAGCGAGCGTTCGCCGATGATCTTCAGTCCCGGGGCGGCCCGGCCCCCAGGGAGCCCGTGGGCCGCGAGCCGAACGTGATCGAAGGCGAATTCGAACATCGCGATCCCAAGTGACCCTTCAATCAACTTTCCCAAGCAACTATCGAGCAGCACGGCACCTTCGGGTGCCGTGTCCGTTTGAGCCTTCGTAAAGCAAAAATTTTCATCGCCGCCCCTTGTAATCGACTTGCACGCCCTTATGTATGGGTCACCGCAAGGTTTCCGGTGGCGACACTGGACAGACTTCCGCGGTTCGCTTGACGAACCGCACCCCGGCTCCGCCGGCTTTTGTTAAACCCGCCGGGACTACACCGGCCGATGAAAACCAAAATTAGGAGAGATCGACAATGAAGCTTCGTCCTCTGCATGACCGCGTCGTCATCCGTCGCAGCGAAGAAGAGAAGAAAACCGCTGGCGGTATCGTCCTGCCAGGTTCGGCTGCTGAAAAAGCCAACCACGGTGAAGTTCTCGCTGTAGGTCCAGGCAAGGCACTGGAAAACGGTGAAGTACGTGCGCCGGCCGTGAAAGTGGGTGACAAGGTTGTGTTTGGCCCTTACTCCGGCAGCAACACTGTGAAAGTCGACGGCGAAGACCTGTTGGTCATGAGCGAGAACGAAATCCTCGCTGTTCTCGAAGGCTGATTTCCCCGCTCATTTTCCCGCTACTACAAAGTATTTAAGGAATATCGATCATGGCTGCTAAAGAAGTTAAATTCGGCGATTCCGCCCGCAAGAAAATGCTCGCCGGTGTCAACGTCCTGGCTGACGCAGTAAAAGCGACCCTGGGCCCGAAAGGCCGTAACGTGATCATCGAGAAGAGCTTCGGCGCTCCGACCATCACCAAGGACGGCGTTTCCGTAGCCAAGGAAATCGAGCTCAAGGACCGCTTCGAAAACATGGGCGCGCAACTGGTCAAAGACGTTGCCTCCCGTGCCAACGATGACGCTGGTGACGGTACCACCACCGCGACCGTACTGGCCCAGTCGATCGTCAACGAAGGCCTGAAAGCCGTCGCTGCCGGCATGAACCCGATGGACCTCAAGCGCGGCATCGACAAGGCGACCATCGCCATCGTCAAGGAACTGAAGGGTCTGGCCAAGCCTTGCGCTGACTCCAAGGCGATCGCCCAGGTTGGTACCATTTCCGCCAACTCCGACAACTCCATCGGCGACATCATTGCCGAAGCCATGGAAAAAGTCGGCAAGGAAGGCGTGATCACCGTTGAAGAAGGCTCGGGCCTGGAAAACGAACTGTCGGTTGTTGAAGGCATGCAGTTCGACCGTGGCTACCTGTCCCCGTACTTCGTCAACAAGCCAGATACCATGGTTGCCGAGCTGGACAGCCCGCTGATCCTGCTGGTCGACAAGAAGATCTCCAACATCCGCGAAATGCTGCCAGTGCTGGAAGCCGTTGCCAAAGCCGGCCGCCCACTGCTGATCGTGGCTGAAGACGTCGAAGGCGAAGCCCTGGCGACTCTGGTTGTGAACAACATGCGTGGCATCGTTAAGGTTGCAGCCGTCAAGGCTCCAGGCTTCGGCGACCGTCGCAAGGCCATGCTGCAGGACATCGCCGTTCTGACCGGCGGTACCGTTATCTCCGAAGAGATCGGCCTGAGCCTGGAAAGCACCACCCTGGAGCATCTGGGTAACGCCAAGCGCGTGATCCTGTCCAAGGAAAACACCACCGTGATCGACGGTGCTGGCAACGATGCCGATATCCAGGCTCGTGTGACCCAGATCCGTGCACAAGTGGCCGAGACCTCGTCCGACTACGACCGTGAAAAACTGCAAGAGCGTCTGGCCAAACTGTCCGGCGGCGTTGCGGTGATCAAGGTTGGCGCCGGTTCCGAAGTTGAAATGAAAGAGAAGAAAGCCCGCGTTGAAGACGCCCTGCACGCAACCCGCGCAGCCGTTGAAGAAGGCGTGGTACCTGGCGGCGGCGTGGCACTGGTTCGTGCTCTGCAAGCCATCAGCGAGCTGAAAGGCGACAACGACGACCAGAACGTCGGTATCCAACTGCTGCGTCGCGCTGTCGAAGCACCTCTGCGTCAGATTGTTGCCAACTCCGGCGACGAGCCAAGCGTAGTGGTCGACAAGGTCAAGCAGGGTTCGGGTAACTACGGTTACAACGCTGCTACCGGCGAATACGGCGACATGATCGAAATGGGTATCCTGGACCCAGCCAAAGTGACTCGTTCGGCTCTGCAAGCGGCTTCGTCGATTGCCAGCCTGATGATCACCACCGAGGCGATGATCGCTGAAATCAAGGAAGACGCTCCAGCTGGCGGCGGCATGCCAGACATGGGCGGCATGGGTGGCATGGGCGGCATGATGTAAGCCAGCCTTACCCCTGTAGCGAAAAACCCCGCCTGCGAAAGCAAGCGGGGTTTTTTATTGCCTTGGATTTTGACGCGGGGGCGCATTTTTCCTGGGGGACCTGTGGGAGCGAGCTTGCTCGCGATGACGGTACATCAGTGCCAGATATGGAAACTGACACACCGCAATCGCGAGCGAGCTCGCTCCCACAGGGTTATTCCATGCTCAGGCGTTAGCGGGTTGGTTCAGCGCTGCGCGATCAGCCATGGCAGCCGGTCGATACAGCACGAAGTAGTAACACCCCAGGCAGATCAGCCAACAGAACACCGCTGTCCACACGTTATGGGAGAAAAAATGCGCCCCTTGCATCATCCGACCCACGGAGAAAACGGTGCCCAGTGCGAAGGCAAATACCAGTGATTGACGGGCCAGGCGGGGACGGCGGTCGCGTAATACGAAGAACAGCGCAAACAGCGTGAACCCCGTTGCGGCATGTCCGCCGGGCCAGCAACGGCCGGGCTTGTCAGTGGCCGGGCGCGGGCTCAGCAATTCACTGTAGGTTTCCTTGCCGCCAAACTCCTTCAGGCTCCAAGGGCATTGCACCGCCGTCACGGCCTTCAGCGGCGTGACAAACGCCGTTGCCAGCGCTAGCGATAAGACCAGGCAACCGAGTTCACGCTTGAACGGTGTGAGGCGATCGACAAAAAACGAAGCGATGAACCCCGCGACCGCCAGGATGCAGAAGACGATGACCATCTGCTTGGCCCGGTCGTGCAGGATGTCTTCGAGAAAAAAACTATGCCGTCCGATGAATCCGCCCTCGGCCGCACTGTAAAAAAGCCTGGCAAGGTCCATGTCAAGCGTAGTCAGTTCCAGCACCACCAGGATCAGCGCAACAACTACAGGCACCCCCAGCGCGATTCCGAAATTCAATGGCCTTGAAACAGGGCGAAGGCTAGCGCAAACCATGGACAGTACCTTTTGTGGATGTTCTTGAGCAGCAGGTTGCGCCCAGTCTCGTCCGCGTCGCGTTGGGCAGGCGTGAATGCGGGGTGAAAAACTCGTCAATGCCCCAACCCCAGCCGAGACAACTCTAGCCGCGGAACACGCTTGGCCTTAAGCTGCGCGGGCCACGACGATTGCCTACGTGTGCAGGAGAGATGCCCATGCGAATTCTATTGGTCGAAGACAACCGCGACATCCTGGCCAACCTGGCCGATTACCTGGGACTCAAGGGTTATACCGTCGATTGTGCCCAGGATGGTTTGTCGGGTTTGCACCTGGCCGCGACCGAGCACTACGACCTGATCGTGCTCGACATCATGCTGCCAGGCATCGATGGCTACACCTTGTGCAAGCGCCTGCGTGAAGACGCCCGGCGTGATACGCCGGTGATCATGCTCACCGCGCGGGACCAGCTGGACGACCGCCTGCAGGGATTCAAGTCCGGGGCTGACGATTACCTGGTCAAGCCTTTTGCGTTGTCGGAATTGGCCGCGCGGATCGAAGCGGTGATGCGTCGGGCCCAGGGTGGCGGGCGTCGCGCGTTGCAGGTCGGCGACCTGAGCTACGACCTCGACACGTTGGAAGTGACCCGTGAGGGCCGGTTGCTCAAGCTCAACCCCGTTGGCCTCAAGTTGCTCGCGGTACTGATGCAGAAAAGCCCCCACGTGCTGCGCCGGGAAATCCTCGAAGAAGCCCTGTGGGGCGATGATTGCCCGGACAGCGACAGCCTGCGCAGCCACGTCCACCAACTGCGCCAGGTGATCGACAAACCGTTCGAGAAACCACTGCTGCACACGGTGCATGGCGTCGGTTACCGCTTGGCCGAGGGCCGGGATGGAGTTTAAGCAGAGCCTTGCCCAACGGATCATCATCGCGTTCGCCTTGATGAGCGCGTTGGTGGCGGGCGCATTTGCCCTGGGCATCGTGGCAACCGTTCACCTGGTGGAGGAAAAACTGATTTCCGCCGGCCTTGGCGGTGACCTGCAACGTCTGCTGCTGATGGACAGCGTCTCCGACTGGAGTCATCGGCCTGAACCCGATCAGTTGTTCTATTTCAGCGGCGGTCCGGGTGACTTCGAGTTGCCCAAGGACCTGCGTCACCTGGATCGGGGCTTTCATGAAGTGTTTCGTGAGCAACTGTCCTACCACGCGATGGTGGAAATCGTTGACGGTCGCCATTACGTATTGCTGCAAGACCAGAGCGATTTCGAGGAGCGCGAACGGGTACTGTTCGCCGTGGTGTTGGTGGGCTTCGTGCTCAGCCTGGCGCTGGCGGTATTCCTCGGATGGGTGCTGGCACGTCGAGTGATGGCACCTGTGGTGCGTCTGGCTCGCCAAGTGCGGCATCGCGACCAGCTCCTTGGACTTGCCCCGCCGCTCGCGCCGGACTATGCCGCCGACGAAGTGGGCGAGCTGGCCGTGGCGTTCGACGCTACGTTGGGCCGATTGCGCCAAGCCTTGACCCGTGAACGTTTGTTCACCAGCGACGTCAGCCATGAATTGCGCACGCCGTTGATGGTCCTGGCCACGTCTTGCGAATTGCTGTTGGAAAACCCGGCGCTTGACCAGCGGGGGCGTACCCAGGTTGAACGCATCAACCGGGCCAGTGAGGAGATGCGTGAGTTGGTGCAGACCTTCCTCATGCTTGCCCGGGCCCAGCGCGAAGACAATGGAATCTCCCCTCGCTCGACCCTTGGACAGGTAGCGGACAACCTGCTCGGTGTCTGGCGCGCGCCGATCGAGTCCAAAGGTTTGACGTTGATCTTCGAGCCCGGGCAAACGGCCGATACGCTGTACAACGCCACATTCCTGACCGCCGTCATGGGCAACTTGCTGCGTAATGCCTTGCATTACACCGACCAGGGGTTTATCCGCGTCTCCCTGACGGTCACTGGGTTCATGGTCGAGGACAGCGGCGTGGGCATCCCCGAAGAGAAGCGCGAGGCGATGTTCGAGCCATTCGTGCGAGGTAATGAAAAGCGTGGCGAGGGCTTGGGGCTGGGCCTTTCGCTGGTACAGCGAATCTGCGAGGACCAGGGCTGGACAGTGAGCCTCAGTACGATGGAGCCCAACGGTTGCCGTTTCGAGGTGGAGCTGAATCCAAAGGGTTGAAGTGCGTCCCGGAAAAGCCTTGAAATGATTGGTTCAGATCCATGACGGTTTTTTCACGAGGCGATGACACATCTGTTCATAGGCTGGGCCCATCAACAACGGAGGGCCCCCCATGTCCAAAGCCATCAAGCTGGATTTTTCCGAAAAGTACGACGAGCAACACGCCAGGCAATATTTCCACAAACACCGCAGCGGGTTCAGCCGCCGCCTCTCCAATCGGCGCGACCAGCAACTGGCGCGCCGCGCCTTGGCCCTGGCCGGTGACCCTGGCCTGGTACTGGACCTTCCCTGTGGCGCCGGACGTTTCTGGCCCTTGTTGGCCGAGAAATCGAACCGGGTCATCATCGGCGCGGACAATTCCGCAGCCATGCTGCAAACAGCAATGAGCGTCCAACCCGCCGATGTCGTAAAACGGGTACAACCTTTGCACACTTCTGCGTTCGACATCGCCTTGCCTGATAACGCCGTTGACAGCATTTTCTGCATGCGTTTGTTGCACCACATCGGTGAACCCGCGCATCGCCTGGCAATCCTGCGTGAATTCGGGCGTGTCAGCCGCGACAGCGTCATCGTTTCATTGTGGGTCGATGGCAATTTCAAGGCTTGGAAACGCAAGCGTCTTGAGCGAACCCGTGGGCAGAAAGACTACCAGAACCGATTTGTGTTACCGGTTGCTACAGTGGAGGCCGAATTTCGACAAGCTGGCTTCCGCATCCAGGAACAACTGGATTTCCTACCGCTCTATGCCATGTGGCGAGTTTATGTATTACGCAAGGGGTAATGGGCATGGTTGTACAAGCAGTAGAAGCCCCGGCGGCTTCTCGCAGTTGCTTTGATCATTTTTGGAATCAAAGGGGTGACTGGGTAGAGGAACCCAACACGCGGCGGGGCGGTGAAAGCGGTGTGCAACGGATCAACGACGGCGACGGATTGCTCTATTCCAAGCGCCAGACCGGCCATATCTACCGCAGCTTGTTGCACCCCTTCGGCCGTCCGACTGTCTTGCGCGAAGAGCGAGCCTTGGTGGCCCTGACAGAACTCAATGTCACGGTGCCCCAGGTGGTTTTCTGCGGTGCGCAGAGGGACCCGGTACATAAATGGCGCGCGCTGTTGGTTACCCAAGCGTTGGACGGTTTCGAGGAAATCGAACAATGGTACGCCGCGGGTGGGCGCGAACGTCATGGCGAGGCGGTGCATGACCGTATCCTCCAGGCGTTGGCCGAAAACCTGGCTCGCATGCACAAAGGGCGCTGGCAGCATGGCTGTCTTTATATCAAGCACGTATTCGTGCGTGTAACAGGGGAGGGCGAGTCGGCCAAGGCTGAAATCGCACTGCTGGACCTGGAAAAATGCCGTCAACGCCTGACTGCCCGCAGCGCGGCCGCCCACGACATGAGGCAGCTGCGGCGCCATTCGTCGTTCCACGATGGCGACTGGAAAAAACTCGTCTACTTTTATACAACGGCGTTTGGCAGCGCTATCAAAGGTTTATAGCGATGAAAGTAGAAATTGCTAGAGGTTTGTTCTTGATCGGAGCCCTGGCAGTTACGTCAATGGCGGTGGCGGTATGGGAACAGCCGCGCTCGCAGATTCTCAGTGCCTCCACGGTGGGCGCCCATTGCCCTGTGCCTCGGATTGCCAAGGCCAGCGAGGCGATCCAACCGGACAACGATCTGCTGTTGTTCATGTTTGGCCTGTCTCAAGGCATGAAGCCGCAAAGTTGAGTTTCATGACTTAAAACAAAGGCCTCGCATTTGCGAGGCCTTTGTTTTTTTAGGTCAGCATTGTTCCGGCAGCCTGTGTTACCGCTTCTGCGGTTTTGCCAGCAAGGTGTAGACGCAAGGCAATACGAACAGTGTGAACAAGGTACCCACCGACATTCCCGTGGCGATCACTGTGCCGATGTCGAAGCGGCTCACCGCCCCGGCACCGGTGGCCAGGATCAACGGCACCATGCCGAATACCATCGCCGCAGTGGTCATCAACACTGGCCGCAGACGAATCGATGCGGCTTGTTCCACGGCCTCGCGCGGGCTCAGCCCTTGTTCCTTGCGTAGCTGGTTAGCGAACTCGACGATCAGGATGCCGTGCTTGCTGATAAGCCCGATCAACGTAACCAGGCCTACCTGGGTATAGATGTTCATGCTCGACCAGCCGAGGAACAGCGGGATCAATGCGCCGCAGATTGACAAGGGCACCGTCACCAGGATTACCAGCGGATCCCGGAAGCTCTCGAACTGCGCCGCCAGCACCAGGAAAATGATCGCCAGGGCCAGGGCGAAGGTTCCCCACAACGCGCTGCCTTCTTGTACGAATTGGCGTGAAGCCCCTGCGTAGTCGAAGGCGAACCCCACCGGTGCTTCCTCGCGAGCGATCTGGCGGACCGTCTCGATGGCCTCGCCCATGCTCACCGTGGGGAAACCCGAGATCGTCACGGCGTTGAGCTGCTGGAACTGGTTCAGTTGCCGCGGTCGTGCCTGGTCGCTGACCTTGATCAGCGTCGAGAGCGGGAGCGATTCACCCTGGGCATTCTTGACGTAGTAGTTGTTCAGCCAGTCCGGATTGTCCCGGAACGGTCGTTCGACCTGGGCTATTACCTTGTAGCTGCGTCCTTCCAGGGTAAAGCGGTTGATCTCCGACTCGCCCAGCAACGTCGCCAGGGTTCCGCCCAGGTCCTGCATGGAAACACCCATCTGGGCAGCCTTGGCCCGATCGATATCCACCACGACCTCGGGCTTGTCGAAAGCCAGGTCAATGTCCATGAAGGCGAACTTGCCGGACTCTAGCGCCCGTTTCTTGACTCGCTCGGCAATTTGCAGAAGCGTCGTGTAGTCCTTCGGCGAATTGATGACGAACTCGAAGGGCAACCCTTCGCCCGTGCCCGGCAGCGAGGGCAGGTTGAAGCCAAAGATCTGCAGGCCCGGGATGCTTTCCAGCTTGGCCTGGACCTCCGGCAGGATCTCCATCTGGGTGCGGTTGCGTTCGTTCCAGGGCTTGAGCAGGAACCCGCCGATGCCCGACTGCACGCCGTTATAGCCGTTGATCTGAAAGGAAGAATAGTACTCAGGGAATTCCTTGAAGATCGTGATGAAGTGATCGGTATAGGCGTTCAGGTAATCGAGGTTGGTCGTCTTTGGTGCATTGGCCATCATGAATATGATGCCCTGGTCTTCGTCTGGCGCCAGCTCGGACTTGGTGAACATGATCAATACCGGTATCAACAGCAGCACGATCACCGCAAACACCAGCACCACGGGCCTGGTTTCGAGCGTGGCATGAAGCATGCGCTGGTAACGGTTCTTCAGGCGTTCGAAGATTACGTCCAGCCGATGGGCCAGCCCCGAGGAATTCTGGTCATGGCGCAGCAGCATCGCGCACATCATCGGCGACAGGGTCAGGGCGACGATGCCGGATATCACCACCGCCCCGGCCAAGGTCAGGGCGAACTCCTTGAACAGCGCGCCCGTCAGGCCTTCGAGCAGGCCGATAGGCGCGTAAACCGCCGCCAGCGTGATGGTCATCGAAACCACCGGCATGGCGATTTCCCGGGCGCCTTCTATGGCAGCGTCGAACGGGGTCTTGCCTTCCTCCATATGTCGATGGATGTTCTCCACCACCACGATGGCATCATCCACCACCAGGCCGATCGCCAACACCATGGCCAGCAGTGTCAGCAGGTTCATGGAATAGCCCATCAACTGCATGAAGAACATGACCCCGATCATCGACAGGGGAATGGTCACCACCGGGATGAGCACCGAACGCAAGGCGCCGAGGAACAGGAACACCACGACAATGACGATCAGGACCGCCTCAAACAGGGTTTTTACCACCTCGTCGATGGAGGCCTGGATGAAGAGCGTGGCGTCGTAGGCGATCTCGGCCTTGAGGTTGGTCGGAAGCTGGGCTTCCATCTCCGGCATGATCTTGCGAACTTCCTTGATCACATCCAGCGGGTTGGCGCCGGGCGTGGCCTTGATGCCGATGTACACCGAGGGCGTGCCGCCAAAGGAACTGATGGTGTCGTAGTTTTCGGCGCCCATCTCCACCCGCGCCACGTCCTGTAGCAAGACGCGGCTGTCGCCGTCGGTCTTGAGGGGTATGCCTGCGAAGGCTTCGGCGGACTTGAGTTCGGTGTTGGCGTTGATGCTGGTGACGACGTATTCGCCTTTCACCTCGCCGGCGGCGGAGACGAAGTTGTGCTGGCGCACGGCGTTGGTCACGTCGGCGGCGGTCAGGCCAAAGCCCGCGAGCTTGACCGGGTCCAGCCACAAGCGCATGGCAAAGACCTGGTTGCCGAGGATCTCCGCTTCGGCCATGCCGGGCAGTGTCGCCAGCTTCGGCTGGATCACCCGCGACAGGTAGTCGGTAATCTGCGGGTTGTTCAGTTCCTTGCTGAAGAAACTGATGTACATCAGCGCCGAGGCATCGGCAGCCTCACGGCTGAGCACCGGGTCCTCGGCATCCTGGGGCAACTGGTTCTTGACTTCGTTGGCCTTGGCCAGCAGTTCGGTGAAGAGCCGGTCGCTGTTGGAGCCAATGCGGGCATAGACCGAGATCACCGAGAAATTCTGCCGACTGACCGAGGTCATGTAGTCGATGCCCTCGGCACTGGCCAGGCTCTGTTGCATCGGCTGGGTGATGTAGCCCTGGATGGTCTCGGCGTTGGCCCCGGGATAGGCGGTGGTCACCGTGATCAGCGCGTTTTCCATTTGTGGATACTGACGCAGGGGCAGTTTGCTCCAGGCCTGGAAGCCCAGCAGCACGATCAACAGGCTGACCACGGTGGCGAGCACCGGGCGGCGGATGAACGGATCGGTAAAAGCCATGGGGGTTCCTTGATCAGTCCGCGCGCGGCGAGCTGTTCTGTTCGGTCAGGGTCTTGTCGTCACTGATGGCGACGGGCGTACCGTTGTCCAGCTTGATCTGGCCGCCGATGACCACTTCCTCGCCACTTTGCAGGCCCTTGGTCACCAGGACTTGCCCGTCCCGGCGCTCTCCCGTTTCGACGAAGCGGCGCTCGGCAATCAGGACCGGCTGGCCCTTGTCATCTTTCTCGACATTGCCGTCGGCGGCTTTCTTCTGGGTCACTACGTACATGGAGTTGCCGTAGAGGGTGTAGGTCACGGCGCTTTCCGGTACGACGATCCCGGCAGCCACGTCCGGCAGGATCACCTGCAGGTCGGCGAACATGCCGGGCAGCAGCTTGCCGTCGGGGTTGGCGAGGGTCGCGCGCACCAGCACGTTGCGGGTGCTGTCCTCGACCTTGGGATTGATGGCGCTGATGGTGCCGACGAACGTCTGGCCTGGGTAGGCCGAGACATTGACATTGACGGGTTGGGCCACGGCGAGTCGAGGCACCGACTGTTCCGGGACATAGAAATCCACATACAGGCTGCTGAGGTCCTGCAGGGTGGCGATCACCGTGCCGCTGGCCAGGTAATCGCCGATGTCCACCTGGCGAATGCCGATGGTGCCGCTGAACGGCGCGACGATGTGTTTCTTTGCCAGCGAGGCCTTGAGCTGGTTGACCGTGGCCTGGTTTTTCTTCAACTGGGCTGAGAGCCGGTCGAACTCACCCTTGGAAATCGCCTGGCTGCCTACCAGTTGCCGGCCCCGGCCGAAATCCAGCTGCGACAGGCCAAGGTCCGCCTGGGCGGTTTCCAGCAGGGCGCTTTCGACTTCGGTGTCCAGTTGCAGGAGCGGTTGGCCGGCCTTGACCTTCTGCCCCGATTCGAACTGAAGCTTTTGTACCGTCCCGGCAATTTCCAGGCTCAGGTCAACGCCTTGCGAGGCCTTGAGGCTGCCGACGGTGGGCAGGCGAGACTGCCAGGGCTGCTCGGTGGCCTTGGCCACGGCAACGCTGACTGGTGGTTTCGGGGCAGAAAACATCTGGATCTGCTGGTAGATGGAGAAGGCCTTGTAGCCTGCCAGCAACAGCACCACCAGCAGGACAACACCCAACATGATCAGCATGCGGCGTCGCAGCATGTTCCACTTCCTTGGAAAAGAGCTGAGAGAAAATACAGATAGGCGGGCACATTACCCTGAGTGCGCGGGGTATTCCAGATGCTCTAGGGTCGGTGGGGTGTAGGATTGTTCCGAAAAATCAGGGCGCCTTGCACCGACGCCCTTCGCTCCCTCGCTCAGGCCAGGTGCAAATGGTTGTCCCAGAGCCCTGCCGGCAGGTCCAGCGGTTTTGCAACCAATTGTGATTGACGGCAATCGTAGTAGCGGCAGCGCCCTTGGCCCGACGTCACGACGAAGCCGTCGGCCACCGCGCCGACTCCGGCGCAATCCGGCAAAGGCGCGTCCAGGCGAACCTCGCCGCTATCCAGGTCCCAAATGAAAAAGCGGTTGCCCCGTGGAGCCGTCAGGGCCACCAGGCGCAGTTCGCTGTGCACGGCGACGCTGGCGGTGTAGTGCCCCATGGCTTGCAATTGGTATTCGGGCACCGGGAACGCCTTGAAGGGTTGGCCCGGGCGCTTGATCGCCAGCAGTTCCGACGGCTCGTGGGCCGCCCCCATGAATTGCTGGCCGGAGACGATGGTCCCGTCGCTGGCAATGCCCAAATGGCGCACGCTGTTCATTTGCTGAGGGAGGGTTTCCTTGCTCAACAACGTGCCGTCGCGCTGCATCAGCACCAGGCTGGGTTCCATGGCATCGAGATTCATCTCGACCCGGCTCTCGGCCTCGGTGCGGATGCCGCCGTTGGCCACCACCAGCGTCTCGCCGTCGGGCATCCACGACACCTGATGAGGACCGATGCCATGGGTTGGAATTTCGCCGCTGTGCACCAGCCGCTCGCCTTCGAAGCGGTACATGCCCAGCAGGCCGCGGCCCGGATCGCGAGTGTCGTTCTCCGTGGTGTACAACCATTCGCCACCCTTGTGGATCACCGCATGGCCGTAGAAATGCCGGTTCGGCCGCGAGGCGATGGTTTGTAGCAGCCTGCCGTCGCGCAGGTCGATCAGATAGCTTTCGGTGCCTGGACGGCGGGCAACGAAAAACGCGATCGGCAGCGTCGGGTGATTGATGATGTCATGGCAGCGCTGGCCGACCTGGGTGGCGAACACCCGGGTGCCGTCCAATCGATAGCCGACGGCGAAGTGATTGCCTTCACCATCGTCCCGTGCCGAAAGCAGCAGCGGACTCTTGTCCTTTTGCTTGAACAGCGTCCAGCCGCCCAGGGTAACCGCGCCCAGCAGCAAGCTGCCGAGCGCCAGAGCCTGACGTCGAAACATGATCAGTCACCGTCGTTGGCGTTGAAGCCCAGTTGAATGCCCAGCGCCTTGGCCAATTCGCCTTCATGCAGGCGGTGGACGACGTTGAGGCTGTCGTACAACTCGTTGAGTTGCTGGCGCCCGGCGTCGTCGCCGAGCATTTCGGTAAGCGAGCGTTGGCTGCTGGCAAAAAGCTTCAGCGACGCGTCGTAGGCAGCGTCGATTTTGTCGGCCAGCGGTTTCTGGTCGCTTGGCAGCAGGCCGCGCAGGCCTTTGTTGTCGACGCCGGCCCACACGGTCCTGGCGGCTTTCAGGCTGGCTTCCAGCCCTTGCAGCGAAGACTGGCTGCGCCACGCGTCGGCCTGGAATGGTTGCGGCACGCCCTTGCTCTGGCGGCCCATCGGCGTACCGAGTTTTTTCTTCAGGGTGTCCAGCGCAGTGACCTGGACCCGTAGCAGATCGGCGATCGCTTCGTGGGAATCGGCGTAGCGTTGGTTGGGAAACTTGCTCATCTGGGCGAGCATGCCGTCGTTGCTGTTCCAGCCCGACAGGATTTCTTCGGCCAGTTGCTTCTGACGTTCGCCGATGGCGGTAAGCAGCGGGCAGTACTTGGCTTTCTGAGCGCTGTCGGCCATGTCGATTTTCGCGTCGAACAACAGGTATTCATAGGCCGAAAGCCCTTGCACGACCACGCTGGACTTGGCCAGGCCGGCGGCGTCGATCTGCGGCTGGCTGTTGACCAATTGCTCGACCTGGCGACCGACCAGGTTCTTCTTGTCGGGCCAGAATTGCACCTGCCAGGCGCGGTTGCCCTCGGCCAGCGGACCGATCAGCAGCGGTTGCAGCTCTGCCCAGGCTTTTTGCGCCTTGAGGAAATCGGCGCGCGCGGTTTCCAGGTTTTCCTTGCCTTGGCAGAACGCCAGGGCGCTGGTCGCCAACTGCCGGTCAGCTTCGACCCAGCGGCTGTAGGTCGGCAGGATCACCTGCTTGGCAATGGCGGCCGACGTGACCGCCTGCGGGTCCTGGGGCGAGCAAGCGCCGAGGGCGATGGCGGCGAGACTGGTGAATAACAGCTTGGGACGGAACATGTCGGGCTCCCGTTTCGGAAATCAAGTTTAAAGAGAATTCAGGAAAGCCAACAACGCAGCGCGCTGCTCGGCATTGAATGCTAGGACCTGTCGCTGCGCCGCCTGGGCTTCGCCGCCATGCCACAGCACGGCTTCGAGCAGGTTGCGGGCGCGACCGTCGTGCAGGAATTGGGTATGGCCGTTGACGGTCTCGGTCAGGCCGATGCCCCAGAGCGGCGGGGTCCGCCAGTCACGACCGCTGGCCTTGAACTCGCTGCGGTTGTCAGCCAGGCCTTCGCCCATGTCGTGCAGCAGCAGGTCGGTGTAGGGGCGGATGACCTGGTTCGCCAGCTCTGGTTCGGCAGCATTGGCGGACGTAGTGTATTTGGGGGTGTGGCAGGATTGGCAGCCCGCCTGGAAAAACAGATTCTTGCCCGCCAGCACCTGGGGCGAATCCACATCGCGGCGGGCCGGCACCGCGAGGTTGCGACTGTAGAACAACACCAGGCGCAGGATGTTATCGCTGACTTCCGGCTCGCCCTGTGGGCCGTTGCCGTTGGGCGCGCGTTTGCAATCAGCCTGGGCCTCGGTGCAATCGTCGAACGGCCGCAGACTGGTTGTCAGGCCCATGTCCCCGGAAAACGCATGAACGTTCTGTTGATTGAGGTTCGGCTGGCCGGCCTTCCAGCCGAACCTCCCCGGCACGGCCTTTTGCTGGACATCGTCCCAGACCATGTTCGGACGGCCGGCGATACCGTTTTTCGCCCGCGCCTGAGCCTGGGCATTCGCCAGGATGGCGTCTTCAGGGATGGCCTCGAGCAAACCCAGGCCGATCATGGGCGGGGCGACGCGGGCCGAAAAACGCGTGTCGGGGTGCATCGGGCCATAACCCAATCGAGTGATCTGCAAGGCCGGCTTGCGCAGCTCCACGACGGTGCCGTCGGCAAAACGCACCGGCACCGGGGTGTAGTCGACTCGTACCTTGCCCTCCGGCGCGACGCCAGGAACCGACATGTCTTGCAATTGCGCGCCATAGACCGGCTCCGGCACGACGCCGAGCTGCTCGATGACCTTGGCGTAGGGGGGCGCGTCAGGAATCGACAGGCGCACCAGCATCGATACCGCGCTGCTCGCATCGGGTGCCGGTGGATGGCCGCGTCCATCCTTGATATGGCAATTCTGGCAGGCGTTGGTATTGAATAGCGGTCCGAGGCCGTCGCGGGCGGTCGTGGTCGAGGGCGCAATCACCCACGGGCTGCGGAAGAAACTGTTACCGACGCTGAAATCCACGCGTCGCGAGGGGGGCAGGTTGGCCGAAGGCAGGGAGAACGCGTTCTGATCAGCCTTGCGCACCGTCGCGCCGCCGCCGGACTTGGCTTCGCCGGGTTCGGCCTGGGTGAAACGCGGGGCGTCATCGCAGGCACTCAGGCCCAGGGCCAGGAACAGAGCGCATAAGCGAAGAGGCAACGACAACATCGGAAATCCTGCGGGACGAGTGAAACGCGGGCGCAAAGTCTAACAGGGCGGGGCAGTTTGAATAAGAGGAATTATCGTTTGGTTTGATCGGGGTGCACTTGATTCCTGTGGCGAGGGAGCTTGCTCCCGCTGGGGTGCGAAGCAGCCCCAAAACCAGGCGCCGCGGTGCAACAGGTAAATCCAGCCAACCGGTTTGCGACTGCTGCGCAGCCGAGCGGGAGCAAGCTCCCTCGCCACGGGTTCACTGTTGTTCTGTAGGGGAGACCACCGCCCCTGGCACCAACGGCAATTCCAGCGTCGCAATGAATCCGCCCTCGGGATGGTTGGCCAGTCCCAGCGTGCCGCCATGGCGCTCGGCGGCGCGGCGGGCGATCGCCAGGCCCAGGCCGTGGCCAGCGGCGGTCTGGCCGGGGGCGCGGTAGAACGGTTCGCCCAACTGGCCCAGATGCTCCGCCTCCACGCCAGGCCCGTGATCGCGCACGCTGATAAGAATTCGTTCCCCCTGGCGCACCGCGCGCATTTCAACGGGCTGCCCGTTGGGACTGAAGCGCTGTGCATTGCGCAACAGGTTGTCCACGGCCCGCTCGATCATGGTCGGCCAGCCCTTGAGGGTCAGGCCCGGTTCCGTTTCCAACTGCACGATCTGCTCCGGTGAAGCCATCTGGGCGTCTTTTTGCAGGTTGATCAGCAGACCGTTGAGATCAACTTCTTCGGCGCTGGCGTTGTCGGCATCGACCCGCGCCAGAACCAGGATTTCACTGATCAGCGCTTCCAGGCGATCACATTCGCGGGTCAGGCGCGGCCAGAGTTTTTCGCGCTCTTCGGGGCTGGCCCGCTCCGCCAGCGCCAGGGCGATGCGCAGTCGGGCCAAGGGCGAGCGCAGTTCATGGGACACGTCGCGCAGCAATTGGCGCTGGCTGGCGATCAGGCTCTGCAGGCGCGCACCCATGCGGTTGAAATCGGTGGCCAACACGCCAAACTCGTCCCGTCGGTTGGCCAGCTTGGCGAGGCTGTTCTGCTGGTAGGTCGCTTGTCCCAGATCGTGCACCGCGCCGCGCAGCCGGCTCAACGGCCGGGTGATGGAAAGCGTCACCAGCAGGCTGAACAGGGTCAGCACCACCAGCGCAATCGCCAAGGCGCTGAGGGGCCAGAGCAGGCTGTCGCGATGCCAGGCGTCCAATTCGGGGTGGGGAATGCGATAGATGAACAGATAGGTGTCGCCGGTCTTGGCGCTGGTGAATTCGTCGGTCAGGCGCCGCCAGGGCAGGCGGCGTTCGTCGTTGTTCTGTCGCGCCTCGAAGGCAGCGGCCCGATGTGGGAACGTGCCGCGCACCACCGGGTCGCCGCTTTCGTTGAGCACCTGGACATCGACGTGATACTCGCGCTTGCGTTGTTTGAGGATGTCCTGGGCGGCATCTTCGCCCTGGCTTTCGTAAGTCTGCGTCCACTCTTCGGCCAGGGTGTTGAGGCCCGGATGGCGGCTGAGGATCCAGGCGTCCTGGTTCAACATATGGCCCAAGAGAATCGAAAGTCCCGCCACCAGAGCGATGGCCAACCAGAAGCTGGCCAGGACGCGCCAGAACAATGAACGCACGGAGTTATCCTCGAAAACAAAGAAAGCCCAACGGCGATGTGCCGTTGGGCTGATGGTGCTTCAGTGCATTATTGCGCTTTTTGCGGCTGTTGCGCTTTCCAGGCCTTGAATTCGGCCCACTCGGCCCGACGTTCGGCGCGTTTTTTCTGGAGCGCATCAAACGCCTTTTGCTGCTCGGGTTTCAACAGACCGCGGATCTGCGCATCGACTTTCTGATGCCGAGCGTCCATTTCATCTTTCATGGCTTTCTGGTCGGCTGGCGAGAGCTTGGCCAGGTATTTGTCCACCAGTTCCCGTTGCTCGTGGCGTTGCTCGCCCATGATCTGGCGGATCTGCTGGCGTTGTTCACGGCTCAGGTCCAGTTGGCTGTACGGGCCTTTATCGTGCATCTGGCCGCCGTGGCGCGGGCCATCCATCGGGCCCATCGGGCCTGGACCTTCGGGCATGGCCATGGCGACGGTCGGCAGGGCAGCGGCGAACAGCAGGGCGGTAAGGGTCTTGCGCATGGTGTCTCTCCTTGTCTCATTCCCGGTCAGTTCCGGATGTGTGCAGATTACGGAGATCAAGGTCAGCGGCGGTCAGGGGTGGGTAAAGCTTGGGTAAAGACGTTTTTGTGCAGACCTGACAAATCTCGGAGTCTGAACATAATCCCCGTGGCTAGGGAGCTTGCTCCCGCTGGGCCGGTCCGACGCTTCGGGCGAAGCGGCTCCAAAGATCTTGCGGTTGCTGCGCAACCGAGCGGGAGCAAGCTTCCTCGCCACAGGGTTAGCCATGTCTCTTGGTTCAAGCCGTGTTCAAAGGCTGTAGTAATACCCCCGGCTACGCAGGGCCACGATGCGCGGCCTGCCGTCGGGGTGGGGGCCGATTTTCTTGCGCAGGTTGCTTACGTGCATGTCGAGGCTGCGGTCGTACAGGGTCAGCTTGCGGCCCAGGGCGATCTGCGCCAGCTCCTGCTTGTCCAGGGGCTCGCCCGGCTGCTTGAGCAACGCTTCGAGCAGGCGGCTTTCAGATACGGTGAGGGTTTGTTCCTGTTCATCGATGTTGACCACCCCCCGCACAGGGCTGAAGGTCAGGTCACCCAGTTCGATCTGGCTGGAAACCGCCGCCGGATGGCTGCGACGCAACACGGCCCGCAGGCGGGCGGTCAGTTCCCGTGGGTCGCAGGGCTTGGCCAGGTAATCGTCAGCGCCCAGCTCCAGGCCAAGGATGCGGTCCAGCGGCTCGCCACGGGCCGAGAGCATCAGCACCGGCAGCTCCGGGTGATCGTTGCGCAGTTGCTTGAGCAGTTCCAGGCCGCTGCCGTCGGGCAGCATCACATCCAGCACCACCGCCGAGGGGGCGGTTTCGGCCAGGGCCTTGCGGGCGCTCAGGCCATCGTGGCAAGCACGGACCTGGAAACCTTCCTGGCCCAGCCAACTGCCAAGGAGCTCACACAGCTCCTGGTCATCATCTATCAGTAACAGCTCGCTCATGACTCACTCAATTTAGCCATTGCCGACGTTGTCTACGTCCACCGCTGGCAAAGATACCGCAGAGCAGGGCCAATAGCGCTACCCCGGCGCCAATGACGAACCATTGCTGTTGGTCAGTCAGCAGGCGTGGCAGGGGGTTGGCCTGGGCTTCCTTGAGTTGCAGCCTCAGGCGCTGGTTTTCCTGACGCAGCCGTCCCACCAGCGCGGTTTCGCGCTCGCCGTTGGCGTTCTGCAGTTGTTGAGTCAGTTCTTCACGCATGCGCTCGCTGTCTTTCAAGCGTTGCTGCAGTTCGGTGATATGGCCACCCGCGCTCAAGGACAAGGGCGCCGAATGAGCGGCCTCCATGCTTTCCTCGCCGTGGGCGGGCGCCCCGATCGCTAACGTGACCAACAACAGGCACAACGGACCTTTGCGCATTGCAACTCCTGAATTCCAATCGAGATTAGGCTGATTAGACAGGTTGTCGGCAGGCCGACGAGAACAATGAGCAAATGAGCAAATGAGCAAATGAGCAAATGAGCGCAATGAGCCAGGACGGCTCATCGCGCCCGGAGGGTTACGGCAGGACTTGCTTGAACGGCTTGACCATGACATTGGCATAGACGCCGGCCGTCACGAACGGGTCGGCCTCGGCCCAGGCTTGCGCGGCGGCCAGCGAGTCGAACTCCGCCACGATCAGGCTGCCAGTGAAACCGGCGGCGCCTGGGTCGTTGCTGTCCACCGCAGGGTGCGGCCCGGCCAGCACGACGCGACCTTCGGCCTTGAGCTTTTGCAGGCGCTCCAGGTGCTCGGGGCGGGCGGCCAGGCGTTTTTCCAGGGAATCGGCAACATCGGTAGCAATGATTGCGTAGAGCATGTCAGTCCTCGGTTTTTGGCGTGGTGGGGTCGGCATCGTGCAGATGGCGGGACAGGTAGATCCCCTGGCCGATCAGGAACAGCAACGTCATGCCCAGGCTGCCGAAGACCTTGAAGTCGACCCAGTACGCCTGGAACGTGAACGCAACGAACAGATTGGCGGCGCCGCAGAACAGGAAGAATGCGATCCAGGCGATGTTCAAGCGGGTCCAGATCACTTCTGGCAGGTTGATGGCGTGCCCCATGATGCGCTTGATCAACAGGCGATCACCGATGAAGTGACTGCCGATGAAGGCCAGGGCAAACAGCCAGTTGACCACCGGGGCTTTCCATTTAAGGAAGGTCTCACTGTGAAAGGCCAAGGTCAGGCTGCCGAATACAAGGCAGGCAATCAGGGTCAGCCACTGGCTTTTCTCCAGCTTGCGCTGGGAGATGAACAGCGCGCCGTAGACCACCAGGGAGCTGATGATCAACACCGCGGTGGCGCTGTAGATACCACCTACAGTCAAGGAGTGACCGGCAATGTCGACGGTTCGAGGATCAAGCTTGTAGACGATGAAAAACAGCAGGAGCGGGATGAAATCGATGAATTGTTTCACAGTGGCAGCCAGGAGCAGGATGTGGCGGCATAATAACAAACATCCTTGGCCGCGATAGGGCCAGCTGATTTGAGGTAACAAAGTCTCGTGAATGTTGATTTGCACTGCCATAGCACGGCCTCCGATGGCGCCCTGGCGCCTGCGGTTCTGGTGGCGCGGGCGTACGAGCACGGCGTGCGAGTCCTGGCCCTGACCGACCACGATACCCTGGAAGGCCTCGATGAGGCGCGTAGCGCCGCGACCGCCTTGGGCATGCAGTTGGTCAACGGGGTCGAATTGTCCTGTACCTGGGGCGGAGCGACCATCCACGTGCTGGGCTACGGTTTTGATGTCAACGCACCGTCCCTGGTCCAGGCCATTGTCGAGCTGCGCGACGGTCGTTGGCTGCGTTCCGAAGAAATCAGCCGCAAGCTCGCCCTCAAGGGCATGCCCGGTGCGCTGGAAGGCGCCCGGCAGATCCAGCAAGAGCTGGGCGATAGCGGCAACGCGCCGGCCCGGCCACATTTTGCCGACTGGATGGTGCGCGAAGGTTTCGTCAAGGACCGCGCCGAAGCCTTTCGCAAATGGCTGGGGGCCGGCAAGCTGGGGGACGTCAAGCAGCATTGGCCGACGCTCGAGGAAACGGTCGGGACGCTGCGGGCCGCCGGAGCCTGGATCAGCCTGGCGCATCCCTGGCACTACGATTTCACCCGCAGCAAACGCCGGCGCCTGATAGCCGACTATATTCAAGCAGGGGGCCATGCCATCGAAGTGGTCAATGGCCATCAGCCGGCCGAACAGGTCGGCAGCCTGGCGATCCTCGCCCGGGAGTTTGGACTGCTGGTGAGCGCCGGCAGCGATTTCCATGGCCCGGGGGGCTGGTCCGAGATTGGCGAATACCGCCCCTTGCCGGAAGATCTGCCACCACTATGGTGTAGATTCAAACATGATCCCGTTATCGCTGACGTCTGAACAGGTAGAACACGTGAGTCAATTTTTCCAGATTCATCCGGAAAACCCGCAAGCGCGCCTGATCAAACAGGCGGTGGAAATCATCCGTAGCGGTGGCGTAGTGGTTTATCCCACCGACTCGTCCTACGCCATTGGTTGCCAGATCGGCGATAAAAACGCCGTCGAGCGGGTAAGACGCCTGCGTCAGTTGGATGACAAGCACAACTTCGCGCTCATCTGCAGCGATCTTTCACAGTTGGGGTTGTTCGCCAAGATCGATACCGGCACCTTCCGCTTGCTCAAGGCCCATTTACCGGGACCGTACACCTTCATTCTCAATGCCACGCGGGAAGTCCCGCGGCTGCTGCTGCACCCGAAAAAGCGCACCATCGGCCTTCGGGTGCCAAGCCATCCCATTGCCCTGGCGCTGTTGGCGGAGCTGGGTGAGCCCTTGATGAGCGTGACACTGATCATGCCCGGCGAGACCGATCCGTTGACCGACCCCTACGAGATTCGCCAGTTGCTCGAACACCAGGTCGACCTGATCATCGACGGCGGTTCCGGTGGCATGAAAGCGTCCACCGTGATCAATCTGGCTGACGGCGAGCCGCAAGTGGTGCGCGTCGGTTGCGGTGATCCGACGCCGTTCATGGTCGAGGCCTGAATGTCGGTGGTGGAAACGGTTGTCGACAGCGTAGACAGCCAGGCCGGCGCGCAGCAGGAGTTGCCGTTCGCCATGGTCTACGGCCAGGCGGTCATGGAAATGCCGTTGGACCTGTACATTCCGCCGGATGCGCTGGAGGTTTTCCTTGAAGCCTTCGAAGGCCCGCTCGACCTGCTGCTGTACCTGATCCGCAAACAGAACATCAATATCCTCGACATTCCCGTGGCGGAAATCACCCGCCAGTACATGGGTTACGTCGAGTTGATGCAATCGGTGCGTCTGGAGCTGGCGGCGGAATACCTGGTGATGGCGGCGATGCTGGCCGAGATCAAGTCACGCATGCTGCTGCCGCGCTCGGCCGAGGTCGAAGAGGAAGAAGACGATCCCCGGGCCGAGCTGATCCGCCGCTTGCAGGAATACGAACGCTTCAAGGCGGCCGCCGAAGGCATCGACGGCTTGAGCCGGGTGGGGCGCGATGTGGTGGTGCCCAAGCTCGATGCCCCCGAGGCGCGGGCGCGCAAGTTGTTGCCCGACGTCAGCCTCGAAGAGTTGTTGATGTCCATGGCCGAGGTTCTGCGCCGGGGCGATATGTTTGAAAGTCACCAGGTCAGCCGCGAGGCGCTGTCCACCCGCGAGCGCATGAGCGATGTGCTGGAGCGGCTCAAGGGCGGCGGTTTTGTGCCCTTCGTCGAGCTGTTCACCGCCGAAGAGGGGCGGCTGGGCGTGGTGGTAACGTTTATGGCAGTCCTGGAATTGGTCAAGGAATCCTTGGTCGAGCTGGTGCAGAATGAGCCGTTCGCAGCGATCCATGTGCGAGCCCGAGCCGAATAACGAGCAAATCAATGAACCTGACTGAACCCCGCGAGCTGGCGCCGTTGCTTGAAGCTTTCCTGTTGGCCTCTGGAAAGCCGCAATCGATGGAGCGGCTGTTCGAACTCTTCGAAGAAGGCGAGCGGCCCGAGCCCGCCGTGTTCAAAAAAGCCCTGACGCTGTTGGGCAAATCCTGCGAGGGTCGGGCTTTCGAGCTTAAGGAGGTGGCGTCCGGGTACCGCCTGCAAATCCGTGAGAAATTTGCCCCGTGGGTAGGGCGCCTGTGGGAAGAGCGGCCTCAGCGTTATTCCCGGGCGCTGCTAGAAACCATGGCGCTGATCGCCTATCGCCAACCGATCACGCGCGGCGAGATCGAGGACGTGCGCGGCGTGGCGGTCAACAGCAACATCGTCAAGACGTTGCTGGAGCGCGAGTGGATCCGCGTCGTCGGCTATCGCGACGTGCCGGGCAAGCCGGCAATGTTCGCCACCACCAAGGCTTTTCTCGATCATTTCAACTTGAAGAACCTCGACGACTTGCCGCCGCTGGCCGAATTGCGTGAGCTGGAACCCGAGCCGATGCTGGAATTCGACGATGCTCCAGTGCCCCAGGGCCTGCAGGAATTGGCCGATGCCAGTGCCGAGCCGGAGGAACCGAAGGAAGAGACCAGTTTCCATTCGTTGCTCCTGGAACTGGACAGCATGGAGGAGGGCCTTAAGACCGACTTCGACGACCTGCTGCGTGAAGGTCCGGCCCCTGAGGAGGAGACGGATGAACCGACGCCGCTGTTGAGTGAAACCGAGCACGCGCCGCAGCCAGAGCCCCAAGGGGACATTCTCGGCGTTGCCGAGGCCCGGGAAAAACTGCTGGCCGCCGTCGCCGCCCTTGCGCCGCCGGAACCCGAACTGAGCGAGGAGGAGGCCGAAGCCCGCGCCCTGGCTGAAGCGATCGAAAACGAACGGCGTCAGTTTGAGGATTGAATCTATCGACTGACACACCGCTGTCCCCTTGTGGGAGCGATGAAACTCCACCAACCTGCGCACCACCGATCAGCGGAAAAAACGCTACGTGCATTCAGATCAGCTAGTCTCTGATGCGCAATCACCTCAACGAGCGTATGATTCGCGACCCTTTGGCGATCCCTTCGCCGAACGACCTGTTTTCAAGTGCCAGGCCAAGCCTGGCTCGACCACACCGGGAGGTGCCCAGAAATGAACGACCAAGACCAGAACGACAGCCAGGAAATCGGCCCAGCAGGCGAAAAGCTGCAGAAGGTCCTTGCCCGCATCGGCGTCGGTTCGCGCCGTGACGTGGAAGCGTGGATCACCCAGGGCCGCATCAAGGTCAATGGCAAAGACGCCACCTTGGGCCTGCGCGTCGACATGCACGACGCCATCACCATCGATGGCAAGGTGATCAAGCGTGAAGAGGCCGCCGAAACGGTGCGCCGCGTGATCATGTACAACAAACCCGACGGCGAAATCTGCACCCGTGACGACCCGGAAGGCCGTCCGACCGTGTTCGACAAGATGCCGCGCCCCAAAGAAGGCCGCTGGATCAACATCGGCCGCCTGGACATCAACACCACCGGTTTGCTGATGTTCACTACTGACGGTGAGCTGGCGAACCGTCTGATGCACCCTTCCTACGAAATGGACCGCGAATACGCCGTGCGTGTGCGTGGCGAAGTCGACGACGAGATGATCGAGCGCCTCAAGGCCGGCGTCGTGCTGGAAGACGGTCCCGCGCGTTTCACCGACATCAAGCAGGCGCCGGGCGGTGAAGGTTTCAACCATTGGTACCACTGCGTGGTGATGGAAGGTCGCAACCGTGAGGTGCGGCGGCTGTGGGAATCCCAGGGACTGGTGGTCAGCCGCCTGAAGCGCGTGCGTTTCGGCCCGGTGTTCCTCAACTCCGACCTGCCGATGGGTCGCTGGCGTGAAATGACCCAACAGGAAGTCGACATCCTGGCGGCCGAAGTGGGGCTCAAGCCTGTGGCGATGCCGCAGATGACCGCCAAGAGCAAGGATAAGCTGGAGCGGATGCAGCGCAAATCCTCGCGTCCGATGGGCAAGACCGAGCGCGTGCGTACGCTGCGCCCGGCGGCCGACGGCGTAGCGACCGGCCCGCGTCCTTCCCGCGAGCCGCAGATCGAAGGCGAGCGCCCGGCGCGCAAGCCAGCACCTCGCCAGGACGGCGAGCGTGGTCCTCGCGCACCGCGTCCGGCCAACGGTCGTACCGAGCGTGGCGAAGGCCGCGCCCCGGCTGGCCGTGGTACGCCCGTCGCGGATCGCCCGGCCGACACCAAGCGTCCGGCCAAGCCTGCGCCGAAAAAGCGTCCGGGCATCATCCTGGCCGATCGCGATGCACCGTCGGGCAAGCGTCGTGGTGCGCCGGCGGGTTCGGGACAGCGTCCGGGGTTTGGGCGTCGTAAGCCGGAGTAAAACAGCTGCGGGCTTCTGGCTTTTAGCTGCAAGGAAAAACGCCAACCGTTGGGTTGGCGTTTTTTTGCCTGGCTTTTAGTGATGTGATGCCTTTGAGTCAGCCTTCGCGAGCAGGCTCGCTCCCACAAGGACCGCGTCGAGCACAGCCCCATGGTTCACTGATGATCAACTGTGGGAGCAAGCTTGCTCGCGATGGCGCCAGCAGCCCCCACGATCAATTTCAGCCTAAAGCACAAACCGCCCGTCGAACATCGGCTCGTTATCCAGCGCCAGCACACCGCCTTCGAAAATCAGATCCAGATGATGGCTGCCCTTGGCCCCGCCACCGAGGCCCAGGTGCAAGCCGCAATGGCGCTCCTCGAAACCGGCATTGCGGGCATACAGGCTCTTGACCCCTTCGTTGGTGCCGATCCCCAGTTCCTCGATGCGCCGGTTGGAAGGATTGGCGTCCAGGTACCGGTTGAAATCGTGTTCCAGGCCTGGGACATCGGTGGCGATTTTCTGGATCGTGGAATCTTCGATCCACAGCTCCAATGGCGATTGCAGCACGCCGTATTTGCGGGCGAATGGGATCGTGCTGAGGAAGGTCCCGACGAACTTCACACGGCCATTGATGGTGTCGCTGTGGGTGGCGATTTCACCAGGCGCAAGGTCGTAGTTGCCGACGCCGTTGATGTCCGTCCACTTCTTGACACTGTTCAGTGGGGTGTCGAAATACGATCCGTGGTGGTCCTCGAAGCTCAACGTGGTGGCCTGGGACATGCGGCGGATCAGGTGGCTGTTGAGCCCGGCGATGCGCTGGGGAATAACGCTGAAGGTGTCATGGAAGTACTCGCCGTAGTCCTTGAACAGCAGCGATTTCTTCCAGTTGTCCGCCATCACTCCCTGCAATGCGCGGACGAAGTCCGGGCCATCGGGGCGCGGGTTGGGAAGGGTGGATGAGTCGTAGAAGAAAATGTACAGATCGCTGTCGGCAATGGCTTGGGACAGCCGCTCGGTGGTTTCAAGATCCAGGCGCATGGTGCTGAACCGGAACGGCGAGGCGCCGGCCTGTTCGGAGATGCTGGCGACCAGCGCTTCGTAGTCTGCGGTGTGGCCGAGCAAGACCTTGGCGGACTGGATACCGGCCAGGGCGGGATGATGTTCGAGGTAGTAAAGGAAATGTGAGATGGCTCGTTGTGTGTCCATGCTTATTCTTCCCTGACGATTGATTTGGCGTCCTGACAGCAAGTGGCGGAGCCGACCGGCCGGATCAGCTCCGCCGGGTATCGCTTACAGAGGCCACATCGCCGTGCCGAACGGAACGACGGCATCGGCTTGCATCATTTCAACGGCGGCTTCATGGGTCGGTGCCTCGAACCATTCGTCCAGTTGCAGTTCGGTTTCCAAGTCTTTGTCCAGTGCTTGCATAGTGAATCTCCTAGATGACTTTTGCGGAAAACGCGGGCCGATCCGGCGAGCCATGCCCGGCGGAATCGGCACCGCAAAAACTCGCCGGCAAGATGCCTTGGCAAGTGGCTGAAAACCTAGTCGACGGTTTTTTGGAATGCAAAAAATTATTTTATTTTTTTCGTTTGAACTTTTTGTTCCATTTTCTGCGACCCGGTTTACCCCTTTCAAAACAGCCGACTGGCATTCCTTTTTGGTTAGGCAGCTATCTACCGTCAATTTGCAGTCAGCTTCCGAAAACCTCCCGAACGGAAAGTTTGCGTTACGGCTTGTAAAGAAATGCTTACGGAGATTGCCCGTCTCGCTGGCAATGCCCGGCGCTTCTCCCAGCTGTAAGAAAAAACTTCCGCGCCGGCTTGGCGTTCTTATTTCGAAAGGCGCCGGGCCGCTTGTTTCACGGGCGCTTCAAGGGTGAGATGCGTCCCATGCCTGTCGTGCAGGCGAATAACAACAAGGAGGCGCAATGAACGCCGTAGCTCCGTTTCCATTCTTCTGTGGTGACGCTTTTTGCATCGCTCACATCAACGGCTCGCAAGAGCCCGGACATCTTTTCGCAGCCGCCCGACACGTTCGAGGCGGCCCCGTGCGATCCCGGCAAACGACACGCTGATCCGGTGATGTCTGGCAGCAGGGGGTCAGCGGTGTACAATGCGCCGCGTTTTACTGTGACCCTTCGCGTACCCACGCATTTTCAAGGTTATCCGCCTTGTTCATTCCGCCACGCCACAAGCGTGTCGGGTTCGATTTCGTCACAGATAAAAACAAACAGGTGACGCATGACCGTTGTAAAAACGCTGAATTCCTGGTGCCTGCGCTGGGGTTTGATCGGCGCTGCTTGAGATCCGATTCGAGCGGCAACGTCTAACGAACATCATCAAACCTTGCGTGAGACCCTTTTCATGAGTGGACAAAACTCGCATTCGGGCGAGCTGAAACGCGGCCTGAAAAATCGCCACATTCAACTGATCGCCCTTGGTGGCGCGATCGGCACCGGCTTGTTCCTCGGCTCGGCGGGGGTGCTGAAATCAGCCGGCCCGTCGATGATCCTCGGTTATGCCATTTGCGGCTTCATCGCCTTCATGATCATGCGCCAGTTGGGCGAAATGATCGTCGAAGAGCCGGTGGCCGGCTCCTTCAGCCATTTCGCCCACAAGTACTGGGGCGGTTTCGCCGGGTTCCTGTCGGGTTGGAATTGCTGGATTCTGTATATCCTGGTGGGCATGTCCGAGCTGACCGCGGTCGGCAAGTACATCCATTATTGGGCCCCCGATATCCCGACCTGGGCGTCGGCGGCGGCGTTTTTCATCCTGATCAATGCGATCAACCTGGCCAACGTCAAGGTCTTCGGCGAGGCCGAGTTCTGGTTCGCGATCATCAAGGTCGTGGCGATTGTCGGCATGATTGCCCTGGGTAGCTATCTGCTGGTGAGCGGTGACGGCGGCCCGCAAGCGTCGGTGACCAACCTCTGGTCCCACGGAGGGTTCTTCCCCAATGGCGTGAGCGGGCTGGTCATGGCGATGGCGATCATCATGTTCTCCTTCGGCGGCCTGGAGATGCTCGGGTTCACCGCGGCTGAAGCCGACAAGCCGAGAACCGTGATCCCCAAGGCCATCAACCAGGTGATCTACAGGATCCTGATCTTCTACATCGGTGCCTTGGTGGTGCTGTTGTCCCTGACGCCATGGGACAGCCTGCTGACCACGCTCAACGCCTCGGGCGACGCCTACAGCGGCAGCCCGTTCGTGCAGGTGTTCTCGATGCTGGGCAGCGACACCGCGGCGCACATCCTCAACTTCGTGGTGCTGACCGCTGCACTGTCGGTGTACAACAGCGGCACCTACTGCAACAGCCGCATGTTGCTGGGCATGGCCGAGCAGGGCGATGCGCCCAAGGCGCTGGCGAAAATCGACAAGCGGGGCGTGCCGGTGCGTTCGATCCTGGCTTCGGCGGCGATCACGCTGGTGGCGGTTCTGCTGAACTACCTGATCCCGCAGCATGCGCTGGAGTTGTTGATGTCGTTGGTGGTCGCCACGCTGGTGATCAACTGGGCAATGATCAGCTACTCGCACTTCAAGTTCCGTCAGCACATGAACCAGACTGGCCAGGCGCCTTTGTTCAAGGCGTTGTGGTATCCGTATGGCAACTACGTCTGCCTGGCTTTCGTGGTGTTCATCCTCGGCGTGATGTTGCTTATCCCCGGCATTCAGATCTCGGTCTACGCGATTCCGGTGTGGGTGGTGTTCATGTGGGTGTGCTATGTGATCAAGAACAAGCGCGAGGCTCGGCATGAGCTCGCTGTGGCGGCTGCCGCCAAGTAAGCACTGCTGAAAGAAGACAAACCCGGCCGAGTGCCGGGTTTGTTGTATCTGGCAGGGATCAGGTGTTGCCTTGGGAATTCGCGGTATCCTGTGGGCCCTGACACCGGACACTTTCCATGCTTGTCATCTCCAATACCGTGCACATCCCGGACGCCGAGATCGAGCTGACGGCCATTCGCGCCCAGGGCGCCGGTGGGCAGAACGTCAACAAGGTTTCCAGCGCCGTGCACCTGCGGTTCGATATTCCGGCCTCGTCGTTGCCCGAGTTCTACAAGGAACGGCTGCTGGCCCTGCGCGACAGTCGCATTACCAGCGACGGGGTGTTGATCATCAAGGCCCAGCAGTACCGCACGCAGGAACAGAACCGGGCGGACGCACTGGAGCGCCTTGTCGAACTGATCCTCAGCGCTACCAAGATCGAAAAGAAACGCCGTCCGACCAAACCGACCCTGGGCTCGAAAAAGCGTCGCCTCGAATCCAAGACCAAACGCGGCTCGATCAAGGCCGGACGCGGCAAGGTGGATTTCTAGTTCTTCTCCCGCTCTTCGCGGTAGCGAGGGGCCTGCCGGTACAGGTAGACGCTCAGGCCCAGCCCACCCAGGGCCGCCAGCGCAGCGAACAGGAAAATCGAGGCAAAGCCGAAACCGGCGGCGATTGCCCCGGCCAGTGGTCCGGTGATGCCCAGCGACAAATCGATGAACAGCGAATAAGCCCCCACCGCGGCTCCACGGCTGGAGGCCGGCACCAAGTTGACCGCTTCCACGCCCAACGCCGGGAACACCAGGGAAAAGCCGAAACCGCTCAACGCCGCGCCTGCCAGGGCCCACTGCGCATCCGGCGCCAGCCACAACAGCAACAAGCCCAGGGTTTCCACCGACAGGCAGGCGATCGCGACCCTGAACCCGCCGAGGCGGTTGATCAAATTGCCGAACAGCAGGCGCGCACCAATGAAGCAGGCACCGAACAGGCTCAGGCACAGCACCGCGTTGTCCCAATGCTGCGTGGCGTAATACAGGGTAATGAAGGTGGCGATGGTGCCGAAACCGATGGAGCCCAGGGCCAGGCCGCAGCCGTGGGGTAATACTCGCCCCAGCACATGCATGAACGGAAGGCGTTCGCCGACGACGATGGGGGCCGCGGTTTTTGGCCAGGCCAACGCCAGCCCGAGCACGGCCAGCAGGAGGATGCTGACGCCCATGCTCCAAAGCCCCAGGGATTTCACCAGCCAAACCCCCAACGGCGCGCCGATCGCCAGCGCGCCGTAGCTGGCGATGCCGTTCCACGAGATGACCTTGGCGGTATTCGCCGCGCCGACCCGGCCGATGCCCCAGCCAATCGAGCCCGAGCCCACCAGGCTTTCCGCGCTGCCCAGCACCAGGCGACCGATCAACAGGCTGGTCAGGCTCAGGACCGGCATGCCGGCGGTCCAGGCAGAAACCAGCATGAACACGCCGCTCAAACCACACCCGGCCAGGCCGAACATGACCGCGCGCTTGCTGCCGAGGTTGTCGATGATGCGTCCCGCATAAGGACGGCTGAGCAGAGTAGCCAAATACTGGACGCTGATCACCAGTCCGGCGATCACCGCGCCGAATCCCAGCTCACCGTGGACGAATCCGGGCAACACGGCCAAGGGAATGCCGATGTTCAGATAGCCGATGAAGGTAAACAGGACAATGGAAACGACTTGCAGCGTGACCGCCATGGGGCGCTGGGAATCTGGCATGGGGGAAGGTCCACGGGGCAGCAGGATAGATAGGCTGCTTATGATAACGGCGACCGACAGGATGGAGCGTGGAAAAGTAAAACTATTTGCCGGACGGAGATTCAGGTGTGGTCTTGCCAGCGACCAGGTGCGTGGTGACCAGTGCGGCCAAGGCATTTTCCTGCGTGCCGAACCGCGCCAGCAGGGCGGCCTGTTTCTCGGGAGAGAGGCGGGTCCAGATCTCGACCATTTTTTCGGCTGTGCCGATCAACACGCTGGCCTGGGCCGGGCTGAAGGAGGAAGTTTCGTCGGTCATGGTGGGGCTCGGATTCAGGCGGTGTGGAAAGCGCATCTTAGCGCTTTCCACACAGTCTGGTGGTGCGGGTGGATCAGTCTTCGCTGTCGGCCTGACGGCGTTCAGTGGCTTGCTGCGGCTCGGTTTGCTGGGAGGCGGGTTGCCCTCCGGCTTGTAGCGGGGTCGTCTGCTCAGGTTCGTGCAGGCTAGGGAAGGGGAGATTAGGAATCTCGTGCATATCGCGCTCCTCGCAAAGTCTGTTGGATAGATCTGGTAGATCCGCGCTTTTAAAAAGCCTGGGCAGGATACCCCAGTAGAAATGACAAAAAGACTTTTAAATTCAGATGGAGCGACCGATGGGCTTGTCTGGACAGGTCATGTCCAGCCAGCGAAAGCAAGCTTGCTACCGGTGGTCGGCGAGGCTCAAGAACAAGGCATTCAAGCCGATCTCGTCTAGGAATTCTGCACATGCAGTTGCGAGAGCAGCCCCAGGACATGGACGTCCTTTTATTCGAAGAGATCGATTCCATGTTTGTACAAAAATCCCTGAGAGCCCAGATTCTGGCTCTCCTGAGCGGCAGCCTGCTGGCGATGCTGTTGATCGCCCTGGCGTCCTTTCACTTTCTTTCCGATGGCATCCACAATTATCGAAACCTCATCGATGGCCCTTTGCGCGCCTCGCAGTTGATCGACGAGGCCAACCTGCAATTCAAGGTGCAGGTCCAGGAGTGGAAAAACGTTCTGTTGCGCGGCAAGCAGCCGGCAGAGTTGGAAAAATACTGGAAGGAGTTCGACGATCGCCAGCGCGATGTCCAGAACCTTTTGGGTGAGTTGATCAAGCATGACGGTGTTCCGGCACCGATCAGGACACGCATCGAACGTCTGCAAAGCGAGCACGCACAACTGGGCGCCGCCTATCAAAAAGGCCGTGATGCGTTTGTCGCCTCTGGCGCAGACGCCGCGGCGGGGGATGCGGCGGTCAAGGGCTTCGACCGTGCCGCCAGTGACCAGATGAGCGAGTTGGTGGTGGAGCTGCATAAATTGGGCAATGAGCAATCGGCGCTGATCAGTGCCGGTGCTGATCGCACGATCCTGCTGGGCACCGTGATCATGCTGGTCTCGGCTTTGCTGGTCGGCATGCTGAGTCTCTGGCTGGTCAACCGCAACCTGGTGCAGCCAATCCGTAACCTCATCGAATACGTGACTCAACTGAGCCGTGGGCGTTTCGCCGAGCGTGTATCGAGCACGCGTCAAGATGAACTGGGCGACCTGGCCCTCGCGGCAAATACGCTGCGTGACTTCCTCGCTGAAACCTTCAACCGCCTGCAACGCAGCGCCACGGAGCTGGACAGCGCCAGCGGCGAGCTCAACGCCATCGCCAGCCTGATGAGCCAGGGCACCAGCGAGCAATTCGAACGCACCGATCAAGTGGCGACCGCGATGAATGAAATGTCCGCTACCGCCCAGGAAGTCGCCCGCCATGCCGCCGACGCGGCGCGGGCGGCCGATGATGCCGATCACTCGGCACAGTTGGGCGAGAAGGTCATGCACGGCACCATCCACACCATCACCCAGATGCGCGGCGAGATTGCGAACACCGCCACGGTGATCCGTCGCCTGGAAACCGACAGCGGGCGCATCGGCAAGGTGCTGGAAGTGATTCGCGGGATCGCCGAACAGACCAACCTGCTGGCCCTCAACGCCGCCATCGAAGCGGCCCGGGCCGGTGAAGCCGGGCGCGGTTTTGCGGTGGTGGCCGATGAGGTGCGCAGCCTGGCCCAGCGTACGGCGGCGTCCATCATCGAGATCAACCAGATCATCCAGACGGTACAAACCGGTGCGGTGGACGCGGCCCAGGCCATTGAAAGCGGGCAGTCGCGCAGCGAGGAAAGTGTCGAGCAAGTGACCCAGGCCGGCGAAATGCTCGAACGCATTACCCAGGCCGTCGAAGCGATTCGCGACATGAACCGCCAGATTGCCACGGCGGCCGAAGAGCAGACCTCCGTGGCTGAGGACATCTCGCGCAACCTGACTGAAATCACCTGTATCGCCAGCACCAACCTGGATAACGTCCAGCGTACCGAAGCGGCCAGTCGGGATTTGCAAGGGTTGTCGGGCCAACTGAACGAAGTGACGGCGCGGCTGAGTGCCTGATGGCATTGATCTGTTTTGAATAGGGCTTGGTAACACCCGTGGCGAGGGAGCTTGCTCCCGCTGGGCTGCGCAGCTGCCCCAAAGCCATTCAGCGCGGTGCGACAGCTTTTACGACTGCTGCGCAGCCGAGCGGGAGCAAGCTCCCTCGCCACAAGGTTCCATGCAAACTTGAAGTGAACCAGTTCAATAATCGCGCCGCTTGCGAAACGCCCAGCGGCCGGCGAACAGTGTGAAGGTGGCGACCAGCGCCACCAGGATCCAGAAACCCTCGGGATCGCTCGCCAGCGGCACGCCACCGACATTCATGCCGAAGAAACCGGCGATGATGTTGATCGGCAGTGCCAGCACCGTGACCACCGTCAGGGTGAACAGTGTGCGGTTGCTTTGTTCGTTGAGGTTGGCGGCGATTTCTTCCTGCAACAGCTTGATCCGCTCGCCCAACGCGGTGAGGTCGTTGATGATCAGGGCGAACTCCTCGGTGGATTTGCGCAGCTCCTTGACGTCTTCTTTCTGCAACCATTGCGGCGGGCGATTGAGCAGTCGCAGCAACGACCCCGGTTCCAGCGCCAACAGGCGTTGCAGGCGCACCAGCACCCGGCGTTGGCTGCCCAGTTCGGCGCGGTTGGTCGAGACCCGCGAAGACAGCAACTGGTCCTCGATCTGGTCGACGCTGAGGCTGGTCTTGCGCACGATCTGGGTCAGTACCTCGCCCTGGTCGCGCAGCAAATGCACGAGCAATTCCAGTGGCGAGCGAAAGCTTTCCCCGGCCTTGACCGATGAGCGCAGCTTGTCGACCGAGTGCAAGGGCTGCAACCGTGCGCTGACGATCAGCCGACTGCTCACGCAAACCCATAACGTGGACACATCCGAAGACACCATGTTGCTGAGGTTGAATACGACGTCGTTCACCACCGCGAGCAAGGCCGAATCCACGTGCTCGATGCGGGTCGAGCGCGAGCCTTCGTGCAAGGCTTCGAAGAACTCTTGGGGCAAGGCCAGGTGATTTTTCATCCAGCGCTCGCACGCGGCGTGGGCGAGGTTCAAGTGCAACCAGAGGAATTCATCAGGATCCTGGGGTTGCTGCAGGCTTTGCAGGGCCTGGGCCGAACCGATCTCTCGCCCGCGCTCGCCGGGGCGGAAGCTGAATCCGTAGAGCAGGCCGAACAGATCCGGGTCGCGATGGCTTTGGTCGATGCTGTGGTTCATTGAGGCTCGCTGGCGGGGAGTGCCTGTCGCGGCGACAGGTTCACTTGAGCGGCATCATTGCAGGGATTTTTGAAGGTTTTGTGACGGTTGGGCTGTGGCGTCCCGGCCTGGCACAGCTTTACATACGTACGTGAAAAAGCCGCGCAACTTGAAAGTTGGGCGGCTCATTTCGCGACTGATTAATTATCTTGCTTGTTGCTCAGAACTTTACCAGTGGTGGCGTCAAAGTCTACATCCCATTCTTGACCTTTGGCGTCGCGCAGTTCCACTTCATATTCGTAGCCGTTGAAGTGATTATCCAAATCGGTATCGGTGATGGTCGCGCCCGGGTGCAACTTCAGGGCTTCGGCATTCATCGATTCCAGGGATTTGATCTTGCCTTCCTTTACCAATTGAGGAATCTGGTCGACGCGAACATCAGCCTGGGCAAGGCCAGCGGTGAGGGTCAGGGCAGCAGCGGTGAACAGGGCAGTCAAAGTTTTCATGTTGTATTTCCTTGGTGTCGTCAAAGGGTGAGTCGTTTAAGTGGGTTCAGATTATCTCTGGCAACTTAATTCATCCTTAATTCGAAAAACTTTGTTAAATGCCCTGATCCAGCACTCGCTCAGTAACCGTTCTTCTTCAGTAGTTGCGCCACGGTTCCTGTTTCGGGACGCTTGAAGTACTTGAGCAACTCACTGGCCCGATTGGTGAAAATGCCATCCACGCCGGCATCCATCACTTTCTTGAAGTCCACCGGCTCATCCACGGTGTAGACATGTACCAGCAAACCCTGGTCGTGGGTGTACTGGTTCATCCACGGTTTCACCAGGTCCGCATAGCTCTGGCTCCCGCCATGGGTCAACGCCGCCGAAGGGCCGGTGCCGATGGCGCCGTGGGTCTTGGCGTACTGGACCCATTGCTCGAACTCGCCCTTGTCCTTGGGCTCTTGCTTGGCGTAGTACACGGCTTTGTCGGTTTCACCGGACTCGGCGAACGTCACTTTGGATTTAGGCTCGATGTTGCCTTCGCCCACCCACAGCAGCAGGATTTTCGGAACCTTCGGCATTTCCTTGTGCAGCAGTTCCAGGCTGCTTTTCTCGAAGGTCTGCAAGACCACTTTGCCTTTGCCCTGGCCCACGCCGAGGGCGCGCTTGGCCAGCTTGGAGCCGGATGGGCTCAGCCAGCCTCGGTCCTGCAATTTATCCTTCAGGTCGCGCTCGATGCCGGGAAACAGCTTGGGCTCCTTGGTCTCGATGTACAGCCCTGGCTTTTGCTGAGGGTTGCCCTCGGCGATGTTGATGACTTCGTCCAGCGTAAGGATTTTCAAGCCAACGAAGGAAGGCCGCGCACGGTCCGGGTAGGCCGCGTTGAACCAGCTGCCGGCGTCCAGCGTCTTGAGTTCGGCCATGGTGAAGGCGTTGGCGGTGCTGTCCTTGCGTTCTGGAAACTTGGTCGCGACATCGGTAGTGCGCAGCAGGCTGTCGTCGTGCAAGACGAACAGAACGCCGTCCTTGCTGCGTTGCAGGTCGAGCTCAAGGTAGTCGGCACCCAGGTCGCGGGCCAACTTGTAGGCGGCGGCGGTGGATTCCGGTGCGTCGAACGATGCGCCGCGATGGGCGATGACCGCTGGATGTGGAATGCCCTGACGGTTCGCCAGGGCTTTGGGTTGCGGCGCCTCGGCGGCATGTGTCGGACCGAGTCCGAGCAACAGGCTCAACATCAGGGCGCTACGAGTAAAGGTGAGGGGCATGCTCGAGATCCTTTCGCAGGTTTCTGTAAACCTCTCTTTTAACAACTGAACGCTGCGGACGCTATCGCCATACCGACATTGATCTGCGTAAAGCAGATTTTTCCCACGCCACTAGCTCACAATAGCGGTCGATCAGCCAGCATCATGTGACTGACACACCGCTATCGCGAGCAGGCTCGCTCCCACAAGGAATTGGTGCTGACCAATGACTGCGTGCACCCCGGGGAATAGTGTGGGAGCGAGCTTGCTCGCGATAGCGGTGGACCAGCTAGCATCATCGTGACCCGGCACGCCGCCATCGCGAGCAAGCTCGCTCCCACTAGGAATTGGTACTGACCAATGACTGCGTGCACCCCGGGGAATAGTGTGGGAGCGAGCCTGCTCGCGATAGCGGTGGACCAGCCAGCATCATCGTGACCCGGTCCACCGCCATCGCGAGCAGACTCGCTCCCACAAGGAATTGGTGCTCAACAACGAAGGTGTGACCACCGGGGAATAGTGTGGGAGCGAGCTTGCTCGCGATAGCGGTGGATCAGCCAGCATCATCGTGACTGACACACCGCCATCGCAAGCTCGCCCACACTGGTTTTGAGGCCGATATCAAGTCTGGCGTTGGAAGGCATAGTCCCGTTCGACTTTGCACACCCTCGTCTGGCAATGGGCATACCAGGTGGCGCGGCCTCGCTCACGGATCGCGCTGTGTTCGGGATGCTGCTTCCACGCCAGGATTGCAGCTTCATCGCGCCAATAGGACACGGTAATTCCCAGGCCGTCGTCGCCACGGGCTGATTCGATGCCGAGAAATCCGGGTTGCTCCTGGACAAGGTTCAACATGTGCTCGGCGGCTTCGGCGTAGCCTTGGTCTCCGGCGGTACGCAGGGAAGTGAAAATCACGGCGTAATAATGGGCGCTCATGGCGTTTGCTCCGCGCAGGCTTCGACAAACGCGCTTACCAGCGGCGGCACGCGGCCTTCCAATGCTGCGCGTTCAGGCTGGAACAGCGTCGCGACAAAAAACGGATGGCCTTGAAGTTCAACCGCTCGCAGGCCGCCGGCCGAATCCCGGGCAACGGCGTGCAGCCGCTGATTCAACAAATCCTTTTCCAAATCCGGGTTGACGCCGAAACGGCAATGGTAGCCCTCCGATACCGTCCGACGGCCGTAAGCCTTGGCAATCAACGACTCCGCATCGAGTTGAAGGCTGTCGATGGTTTCCACCAGCGCACAGCTCAGCGGCGTCAACAGTGCCCGTTCAGCTTCGGGAGAAGTTTCGCCGTGGACGGCGTCGGCCCAGCCCATCACGTTGCGGGCGTAGTCCAGCACCGCATGTTGAAAACCGCCGCAGGTGCCGAGGAAAGGCCGATGCTGTTCGCGGGCAAAACGAATGGCCCGTAAGGCCCCTTCTTCATGTTGGTACGGGCTGCCGGGTACGCACCAGACACCGTCGAAATCCTCCAGCACGGCGGTGTTGGTGATGTGCGACGTTCCCAGCCATTGAAACCGGATTTCATGGCTGGTTTGCTTGCCCGCGAGCTCGAGTGCGAGGGGGATCGCCCGGTGAGCGGTGATTTGAGGGTCGTGATCGCCGATCAGGGCGATGTTTAAAGGACGTTGTTTATCCATGGGAGGCTCGCCGCTTGTTGATTCCTGGTGGCCACTATAGATTGGCGTTCACGCAATCAATATTGGCGTTCACCCAAGTGATCAATGCAGCGGCGCACTATCGTCTGGACTACCCCGATCTATCCCTGATCCTCGCGCTGGTCCGTGGCGGCTCGCTGTCCCGGGCCGCTCGCCTCCTGCAGGTGGACGTGTCCACGGTGTTTCGTTCGGTACGTCGGCTGGAGGCGGCCTTGGGCCTGCCCTTGTTTGAAAAAAGCCGCTCTGGATATTTGCCCACGAGCCTGGCCCAGGCGTTGGCCGAACAAGCCGAGCGCGCCGAGCAGGCGTTGGAGGCGGCGCGAGTGGGCGTGGAGCAGGGCGGTGAGGTGATTAGCGGGACGGTACGCCTGACCTGCAGCGACTCAGTCCTGCAAACGTTGTTGCTGCCGGCGCTGGCGCGTTTCATGCCCGCTTATCCGGCGTTGAGTCTTGAGTTGAGCACTTCGAACGACTTCGCCAACCTCAGCCGCCGCGATGCCGACATTGCGTTGCGACTGACCCGTACACCGCCGGAACACCTGGTCGGTCGCAACCTGGGCCATGTGGCTTACCGGGTATGCGCCGGCGCTACGTATCTTCGCGCGGCGTATGCGGATGACCTGGCCGCCATGACCTGGATCGCACCGGACGATTTCCTCCCCGACCACCCCACGGTGGCCTGGCGTCGCCAGCATCTACCCGGCGTAGTGCCTGCCTATCGCTGCAACAGCATGCTGTCGGTCACCGAACTGGTGAGGGCAGGTCTGGGGGTTGCGGCGCTGCCTGACTTTCTGATCAATGAAGATAAAGGACTGATCCCACTTGGCGAACCGTTGAAGGGCTATGACACGGCTTTGTGGCTTCTGACCCGACCGGACTGCCGGGCCCTGCGCTCGGTGGTGACCTTGTTCGATGAATTGGGGCGCAATTTGCGGTGGGGCTGAGGTTCAGGCTTGGTACCGATTCAGGAACATGTCGAGGGCCGATTCGATCACGTGGGTTTGTTCCTCCTTGGTCAGGCTCGGTTGCCCCATCGACACCTGTGGCCAGAACGCAAACGTCTTGAGCAACCCGTGCATCTGTTGGGCGGCAAATGCCGGCTCCACGGGTTTCAAGCGGCCATCGGCCTGGGCTTGGCGAATCCAGGCAGTCAGGCCTTCCTCGCGCTGCCCCATGCGCGACACCATGTCCTGGGCTCGCTCCGGGGAATGAATGGTTGCGGCGATGGCGATGCGCGCCAGGTCGAGAAAATTCTCGTTCGCCAGCAATTGCAGTTTGGCTTGCAGCAACGTTTGAAGCTGCTCCCGTAGCGGCGTTTGCGGGCTGTAGGGCATGTCCTGTTCTGCGGTGATGCTGTTCCATAACCGATTCAGGATTTCGGCAAACAGTTCTTCCTTGCTTGGGAAGTGGTTGTACACCGTGCGCTTCGACACGCCTGCCGTCGCCGCGATCTTGTCCATGCTGGTGATTTCGAAACCGCTGTTGCGGAATTCAGCAATCGCGGCCTGGAGAATGGCTTCGCGTTTTCGCTCGGTAAGGCGCTGCGGTGCGGTCATGGGCAGTTCGTCGGCAAAGGAAAATTACACTCGGTAGTTTACTTGCTCTTTCGATTCATGCAATCTGGAAACTACACCGAGTGGTGTAGTTTTGAATAAGGCGGCTGAGGGTACATGCAACGGCCATTCAGCGTCCCGCAACGGCGAAGCGCATACGTGCGGACGCCTTTGGAGTTATCGCACCATGACCCATCCCTCTTGTTCGACCAACCATCCTCCTGCCCATGAGTCCTCGCGGCAAGACCAGGGCAAATATCGCAACCATGCCTTCACGCCGCGTGAAGGATTTGGCACGACCCTGCGCATCATCTGGAACATGATTTTCCACAAGCCCCGCTCCACCCGTCCTGCGGGCGCCATCGATGTACAACCGTTGACTCGAGCCGCGCTGCTGGCCGCGCCGAACCACAGCGCCTTCCGCCTCGGTCATTCCACGGTGCTGCTCAAGCTGCGGGACAAGTTCTGGCTGACCGACCCGGTGTTCTCCGAGCGTGCTTCACCCGTGCAATGGGCCGGCCCGAAGCGTTTTCATCAACCACCCATCAGCCTGGAAGAATTGCCGCCGATCGAAGCGGTGATTCTGTCCCACGATCATTACGACCACCTCGACCATCAAGCCATTCTCAAGCTGGCGGCCAAGACCCGTCACTTCCTGGCGCCCCTGGGCGTGGGCGACACTCTGGTCAAATGGGGCGTCGACGCCGGCAAGGTGCGCCAGTTGGACTGGTGGCAGGGCACCGAGGTGGACGGTATCGATTTCATCGCCACGCCTTCCCAACATTTTTCCGGTCGAGGCCTGTTCGACAGCAACAGCACCTTGTGGGCCTCATGGGTAATGATCGATGGTGACACGCGAATCTTCTTCAGCGGCGACACCGGTTACTTCGAAGGTTTCAAGCGCATCGGCGAGCAATACGGCCCTTTTGACCTGACGCTGATGGAAACCGGCGCCTATAACGTGGATTGGCCCCATGTCCATATGCAGCCGGAGCAGACCTTGCAGGCCCATATCGATCTCAAGGGCCGTTGGCTACTGCCAATCCACAACGGCACATTCGACCTGGCGATGCATGCCTGGTATGAGCCTTTCAATCGCATCCTGGCCCTGGCCGCGGAACGCAACGTTTGTATCACCACGCCGCAAATGGGCGAAGCCTTCACCCTGACGCAACCGCAACGTGGCCGCGCCTGGTGGCTGGATGTGGAACCCTCGGCGTACCAGGACCAAGCGGGTATCGCCTAGCACTTGCACAAACGGTGTTATTCGATCATCGCGTAATCAGGCCGCCCCATCGGGTCCGGCGTCGCACCCTTGATGTTCATGCCGCGCCCCGGTGCGAAGCCGGGGAAGAACACCAGGCCCTCGGCCTCCAGGCGAAAGGCCAGGGCCAAGCGGGTCACATCGAGCAACTCGCCACCAGCCTCGAAGCGGCGGATGGCCTGGACCGATACACCGGATTGCCGGGACAGCTCCTCGACGCTCCAGCCCAGCATGGCTCGGGCCTGCGCACTGTGGGCGGGGGTGAATTGATAGACAGCGATGCGTTCCAGGGTGGTTTTGATTGCGAGAGAGGCCATGGGGTGCTCCAAAGCTGTGGGATTCGAAAATACTGTGTTTTTGTACAGTTGTTTTGAGTCCCGATCAATCTCATTTTTTTGATCAATGACCGGCGGTCATCTCCAGCCAGATGCTCGGAGCATGGCCGAGCGTCCGGCGAAACATGGTGGAAAACGCCGCTGGGCTGTCATAGCCCAGGTCCAGGGCAATGGGTTTACGCAGGCTCGTACGGGCCTTCTGCCGGATCAGTCTTCAGCCAACCCCGGCGCCTCCCGAATAATGAAGTGATCCAGGTTCTCGATATTGGCACTGAACACCCCGAACGTTTCTTCGGGGTTCTTCTTGCTCGGCACCTGCCTCAACTCCGGCGTGACGCCATAAAAGAAGCAATACAACGGCGCATCACTGTCGATGGCGTGCTTGATCTCTGCCAGGAACGCCTTGCGCTTGCGGTAGTTATCGATCAGCTTCTTGCTCAGGTAAACGTTGACCGAGTAAGGTTTTTTCTTCGCCTCGTCCGGCTGCTTGAACCAGACCTTTGCTTCGAAGTCGATGCGAAAGCTCAGGGTGTAATCCTTTATCTCCTTGATCTTGCCCCAGTAAATCAAGCCCTTATTGTCCTGCAAATACTCGATCTTCTTGAAGAACGATCCGTAGGGCGCAGTGTGCTCGCCAATCTTCAACGGCATGCGCTTGAGCAGGTCCTTGTTATCGAAATTCGAAACGAAACATTCCACCGGGTGGGCGAAGACACTGGTTTTGTCCGGTGTTGAATCCTGCGCGGAATGAGCGTTATCACCGTGGGAAGATACGGATGAGAGCGTAGGCCGATTCGCTTCAACGTTGTCAGACGGGGCGGACGGCTTGCGCACGTACTGACGCCGAGTCAGTAACAACTCCGACGGAAAATGCTCCTCGCGGTCGTCATCTGCTTCAACGCTTTGCGCATCAAGCCCTGGCGTTTTCGGACTGACATAAGGGCAGCCTTCGATATGCTGGGTCGTCGGCTGATTCTTGAAATGCGGCGTGCGGATGTAATTGACGTTCTTGGCATTGAACGTCGTCAGCCGATTCCCCTCATCAAACGCCGCCCGACAGGCATCGTTGGGGCACTGAAAGCGCTCCTTGGCCGAATCGAAGGCCATGGTCTCGTCGAAATTCAGGTCCCGAACGTCATAGATCGAAAGCTTGGCATCGAGGCTGAGGCAATAGGCGGTGTCGAATTTCATCGGGGCTCGGGTCCGTGAGAGGAAGTGTATTAATACCGAAGGACGTGGCGGGCTGCACCCAAAGTTTCAACCCACCAAAGAACTCCTGTGGGAGCGAGCCTGCTCGCGATTCCCAAACCCAACCCAACCATCAAGCCTGCCGCCCACCTGTGCCCTGACATCAACACGTGGCGAGGGAGCTTGCTCCCGCTGGGCTGCGAAGCGGCCCCTTTTCCGGTCCCAGATTGACGTAATCGGTATCATAATACCGGTTATGGCCTGACCTTCCGGATAACCGGCATTATATTGCCGAAACAACAAATAGAATTGCGATGAAAGAGAACACGGGTGAACGACGCAGGGCGATCATTGACGACATCGTCATGCAACATGTGACAGGGACCCAAACCCTGGGAACCTCTATTCGCCGGCTGAGACTTGAGGTTACTGGTCTCGACCAAGAGACGTTCGCAGTTATGTGCAAGATGTCGACAAAGGCTCTCTACCAGATCGAAAAGGACAAGGGTAATCCGAGCATCAGCACCCTCGACGCGATCCTGAGAAAGTTTGGACTGCGCTTGGGGTTGATGGCTGCTGTACCTCTTTACACGCCGCCACCCCGACCGCAAAAACCGGACCCCAAAGCGCCCGCTCGCGGCGCCAACCCTAAACGAAAGTCCACAGAGCAGCCCGGTAGAGTTGCTACTCTCAGAGCCACTAAAAAGGTAAAGGGTGGCGAGAATGGCCCAGGCGAATGAGCGAAGACGGTGTATGAGCGAACAGGTTCAAGTAACCCTGCACGAAGCGAGGTCCCAGCTCTTACAACTGGGTGCGCGTGCATGGCAGGGCGACAGAGTGGTGATCACCAAGGCCGGCAAGCCTTATCTGGATCTGCTGCCTCATGTCGATACACCGCAGGCGCGCAAGCCTGGGCGGTTAAAGGGGCAGATTCGGATGCCGGCGGATTTCGACCGCACCCCTGAGGACATCCTCAAGGGTTGAGTGCCGGCTCTGACTGTAGGTAAATCCTCTTGATCTGAGATTTCAGCAGATACCTCAGCCATGCACGCCTCGTCGAACTCTCGCATGGTGACCTCGTTGATAGCGCCGATTTTCAGCAGCGCTTCGGCCGAGCTGTGAATCGACTCGAAGGCCTCACTTCTTATCTTTTTCGTCATTACATATCCCCATCAATTCTTTTCTATCAACAGACGCTGAAGCTCTCAGAGCCTACACCCGTGGCGAGGGAGCTTGCTCCCGCTGGGCTGCGCAGCAGCCCCAATTCAATATTCCCAACAAAAAAACCGCCGCCCGAACACGGACGGCAGCTAATGATTGAATACTCAAAACCCTCGCAAAATCCGAGAAGCTTTTGGCCACCAAGACTCATGCTGACTAAACGGATCATCCACCAGCACCGCCGGCATATCCCGCAAGCGAATCCATGGCTCATCCTGCCAGTGCAGCATGCAGAGCGACATCCTCGGCCAATCCAACACGCTCAATTTAGGCCGTTCCACCTTATGGGAGTAGCGTTCATCCCGCAGGGTTGGCACCACCTGATGCGTGACCCACTCACGCAGCAACCGATACTCAGGGCAGTAGTGATAAACCAGTAACGCTAGACGCCCGACTCGCTCAGCATCAGATGCTCTTCGGTCAAGCCGTGGACATGCACGAGCATGATCCGGCGCTGGACAGGATCAAGCTTTCGGGTCATGCGCTCATCGAGGTGCTTGCTCATCAAGCGCCCCAAATCGGAGGCGCTGAACCAAGCCTGGTTTTGAATGTAAAAAACCCCGCTTTCACGGGGTTTTCAGTGACGCATGCAGCCTAGGATTTTCCTTTCGAATCAATCCCAGCTCAAAGCCCCACCCGTCTGATACTCAATCACCCGAGTCTCAAAGAAGTTCTTCTCTTTCTTCAAGTCCATGATCTCGCTCATCCAAGGGAACGGGTTGGTCGTTCCTGGATACTCTTCCTTCAAGCCAATCTGCGACAGACGACGGTTAGCGATGAACTTGAGGTAGTCCTCCATCATCGCCGCGTTCATGCCCAGCACGCCGCGAGGCATGGTGTCGCGGGCGTATTCGATTTCCAGTTGGGTCCCTTGCAGGATCATCTGGGTCGCTTCTTCCTTCATCTCGGCGTCCCACAGGTGTGGGTTTTCGATTTTGATCTGGTTGATCACGTCGATGCCGAAGTTCAGGTGCATGGATTCGTCGCGCAGGATGTACTGGAACTGCTCGGCGACGCCGGTCATTTTGTTGCGGCGGCCCATGGACAGGATCTGGGTGAAGCCGCAGTAGAAGAAGATGCCTTCCAGAACGCAGTAGTAGGCGATCAGGTTGCGCAGCAGCTCTTTGTCGGTTTCCGGGGTGCCGGTTTCGAACTTCGGATCGGAGATCGAACGGGTGTATTTCAGGCCCCAGGCGGCTTTCTTCGCGACCGATGGGATCTCGTGGTACATGTTGAAGATTTCGCCTTCATCCATGGCCAGCGATTCGATGCAGTACTGGTAGGCGTGGGTGTGGATCGCCTCTTCGAACGCCTGGCGCAGGATGTACTGGCGGCATTCCGGGTTGGTGATCAGGCGGTACACGGCCAGGACCAGGTTGTTGGCAACCAGGGAGTCGGCGGTAGAGAAGAAGCCCAGGTTGCGCATTACGATGCGGCGTTCGTCGTCGGTCAGGCCTTCCGGGTTTTTCCAGAGGGCGATGTCGGCGGTCATGTTGACTTCTTGCGGCATCCAGTGGTTTGCGCAGCCGTCCAGGTACTTCTGCCAGGCCCAGTCGTATTTGAATGGCACGAGCTGGTTGAGGTCGGCGCGGCAGTTGATCATGCGCTTTTCATCGACGGCGACACGGGCGGAGGCGCCTTCGAGTTCGGCGAGGCCTTCGGCGACGTCGAGTTTGTCGAGGGCCGCCTTGGCGCGAATGATCGCGGCCGAGTCGCTGGCCGTCACGGCGCGGGCTTCGAGGGCGGCGGCACCGCCGGCGCTGTCGAGGCGGTCCATGTTGGCTTCAGAAGCGTGGCCGGCGTTGGCGCCTTTTACGGCAACTTCGCCGTCTTCTTTGTCGAATTCGTCCCAGCTCAGCATGACGTGTCGTCTCCTGCGTGAGGGCCAGATGCCCGATAAGGCCTACTGGCCGCGGTGGATCTTGAAAAATCGTTTGTTGCAGCAGCTGACGCAGGCAATAAACAGAAAAATGTACGGGTCATTCCGGAGCGGCGGTAGAGCGGGAAGGCGATTGCCCCCTGCGTTGGCTCCAGGCTGGCGTGATCCCTGTAAGGGAATATTGCAGGCCCGTTTAAGGCGGCATTATAAGGACTTTTTTGCCTACGTGGTGCGGCGAAATAGCTCACGGGAGGGGTGGTGAGGGGCGTATCCGCATGGGAGCGCGGGTTTACAAGGCTTTGACCGCTGAAGTTTTTTTTCGCATGGATAGGGTGACGACTTTTTTTGATCACAAAATGATCGATTTTTGCCGTTTTGCACTACATGTTGTGTTTTCTGGCGCTTTTTGGTGGCTCCAGACACAACCAGGCCCGATCGGTATCGGGCCGTGGGATTGCTGGTTGTGATCAGCTGTCGGAACAACCGTTGCCCAGGACGCGGTAGCGCAGGATGTGGCGTTGGCCCTTGGAGTCTTCGTATTCCATTGTTGCCGGGACCACTTCGCAAACGTTCGGGATCGTGCTCATGGAAAGGACCTTGGCAATGTCCAAGTGGCTGGAGTAGGTGTACTCCTCGATAGCCGGTTTTTGCTGCGCGAGATCGGTCGGGGTTTCGTCAGCCATCGCGGTGGTGCAGAGGCTGCCGAGGACCAGAACCCATAAAGCTTTCATCTGTATTTCACCTTTGTTGAGGTCGAGTGGGGGCACGCAGCCTTTTTGGGGCTGCGTGTGGAGCGAGTTTTGGAAGTTGGATCAACGGCCTTCGTGGGGGCTGTGTTGCGTCAATCGTGTTTGCCGGTTGGCGAGGTGGATTTTAGAAGTTGGGGGCGGGGGCAAACAGACTCGGTTTTGATAAACACTGTTGGTTGATCTGGTAACAATCGGCTGACTTTTCGTTGGATCGATGATGGCTGACCCAGCGCCTTCGCGAGCAGGCTTGCTCGCCACATGAAGATATCTTCAAGTGCGTTTGCCAGTTAGTACCGACATTTTGTAGGGACTTGTTACTACCATCGTCGAATGGTTCTATAGGCCCGCCCCGGGCTACAACGGGATCATACAAAAACAACTATTGTCACCGAGGTAAGAAAGATGAGTGCGGCTTCTGTGTATCCCGTTCGTCCCGAGGTAGCGGCCAATACGCTGACTGACGAGGCGACCTACAAGGCCATGTACCAGCAGTCGGTCGTCAACCCGGACGGCTTCTGGCGCGAGCAGGCCAAGCGCCTCGATTGGATCAAGCCTTTCACCACGGTGAAGCAGACTTCTTTCGACGACCACCATGTCGACATCAAGTGGTTTGCCGATGGCACCTTGAACGTTTCCTATAACTGCCTCGACCGACACCTGGCCGAGCGCGGCGATCAAGTCGCGATCATCTGGGAAGGCGACGATCCTTCCGAGAGCCGCAATATCACCTATCGCGAGCTGCACGAAGAAGTCTGCAAGTTCGCCAACGCCTTGCGCGGGCAGGACGTGCATCGTGGCGACGTGGTGACCATCTACATGCCGATGATCCCTGAAGCCGTGGTTGCGATGCTGGCCTGTACCCGCATCGGCGCGATTCACTCGGTGGTATTCGGTGGCTTCTCTCCCGAGGCCCTGGCCGGTCGGATCATCGACTGCAAATCCAAAGTGGTGATCACCGCCGACGAAGGCATTCGTGCTGGCAAGAAAATCCCGCTCAAGGCGAACGTTGACGATGCGCTGACCAACCCGGAAACCAGCAGCATCCAGAAAGTCATCGTGTGCAAGCGCACGGCGGGCAACATCAAGTGGAACCAGCACCGCGACATCTGGTACGAGGACCTGATGAAGGTCGCCGGCACCGTATGCGCGCCGAAGGAAATGGGCGCCGAAGAGGCCCTGTTCATCCTCTACACCTCCGGTTCCACCGGCAAGCCCAAGGGCGTGCAGCACACCACGGCTGGCTACTTGTTGTACGCCGCGCTGACCCATGAGCGGGTGTTCGACTACAAGCCAGGCGAGATCTACTGGTGCACCGCCGACGTGGGCTGGGTCACCGGCCACAGCTACATCGTCTATGGCCCGCTGGCCAACGGCGCGACCACGGTGCTGTTCGAGGGCGTGCCGAACTACCCGGACATCACCCGGGTGGCCAAGGTGATCGACAAGCACAAGGTCAATATTCTCTACACCGCGCCTACCGCTATTCGCGCGATGATGGCCTCTGGCACCGCCGCCGTCGAAGGCGCCGATGGCAGCAGCCTGCGCCTGCTGGGTTCGGTGGGTGAGCCAATCAACCCGGAAGCGTGGGATTGGTACCACAAGAATGTCGGCAAGGAGCGTTGCCCGATCGTCGATACATGGTGGCAGACCGAAACGGGCGGTGTGCTGATCAGCCCGTTGCCAGGCGCTACGGCGCTGAAGCCAGGTTCCGCTACTCGGCCGTTCTTCGGTGTGGTGCCGGCACTGGTGGACAACCTCGGCAACCTGGTCGAAGGCGCTGCCGAAGGCAACCTGGTGATCCTCGATTCGTGGCCAGGCCAGGCGCGTACCCTGTACGGCGACCATGACCGTTTTGTCGATACCTATTTCAAGACCTTCAGCGGCATGTATTTCACCGGCGACGGTGCGCGTCGCGACGAGGACGGCTACTACTGGATCACCGGCCGGGTGGATGACGTACTCAACGTGTCGGGTCACCGCATGGGCACCGCCGAGATCGAGAGCGCAATGGTCGCCCACCCGAAAGTCGCCGAAGCGGCGGTCGTGGGTGTGCCGCATGACATCAAGGGGCAGGGCATTTATGTCTACGTCACCCTCAATGCCGGCGAAGAAACCAGCGAGGCCCTGCGTCTGGAACTGAAGAACTGGGTGCGCAAGGAGATCGGTCCGATTGCTTCGCCGGACGTGATCCAATGGGCACCGGGACTGCCGAAGACCCGTTCCGGCAAGATCATGCGCCGCATCCTGCGCAAGATTGCCACGGCGGAATACGACGGTTTGGGTGATATTTCCACCCTGGCCGATCCGGGTGTGGTGGCGCACCTGATCGAGACGCACAAGACCATGAACGTCGCCTGACGGTCGCATGTAGCACCAAAAAGCCCCGCCCGGTATTTGCCAGGCGGGGTTTTTTATGGGCGCGCTGGGAGGGCTTGAAGTGTGGTGCCTTTGTGGCGAGGGAGCTTGCTCCCGCTCGGCTGCGCAGCAGTCGTAAACCGGTCAATGCGGTATGCCTGAACAAACGCGGTGCCTGGCTTTTGGGGCTGCTGCGCAGCCCAGCGGGAGCAAGCTCCCTCGCCACGGGTTTGGTGGATGAATAAATATCGGCGTTCAATGTAAGAAGCGTCGGAACGTTACCGACGTTTCGAAATGTGTAACCAAAGGCGCCACAACGGGGCGATGTGAAACGCCAAGCCCCGTCGCAGGGCGTTTTCACGCATCTCGAAAAACAAGCCGACACGCTGTGCTTGCCGGATTAGAAGGGTTTGCCAATAATGGGCCCGCTATTTGCAGCATGGATCGGTTCCCTTTCCTTTGCTCTTGCATGTATTTGCGGGGCTGTCAATGTGCTCGAACAGCTTTCTCGGTGCTTCTGTAATTTGTTGTCGCATTGAAGAAATATCGGCTTCGGGCCTGTCGTTAGAATGCCGATCACTCGCTCGTCGTGGCCTGCGTTGAATAAAATGCGCGCTTGTCGGACGCAGCACCAAAGTTCGTTCCACCCATTCGCATATTGGGCTGTTGCTCACTCTGCCGTTTTCGCCCTTTACCGATGGAGTCCCAAGATGAAGAAACTTGTGCTGCTTGGCGCCCTGGCACTGTCCGTGCTGTCCCTGCCGACCTTCGCTGATGAGAAGCCCCTGAAAATCGGTATCGAAGCCGCTTACCCTCCGTTTGCCTCCAAGGCTCCGGACGGCAGCATCGTCGGCTTCGACTACGACATCGGCAATGCGCTGTGTGAAGAGATGAAGGTCAAGTGCGTGTGGGTCGAGCAAGAGTTCGACGGCCTGATTCCGGCGCTCAAGGTACGCAAGATCGACGCGATCCTGTCGTCGATGTCGATCACTGAAGATCGCAAGAAATCCGTTGATTTCACCAACAAGTACTACAACACCCCGGCCCGTCTGGTGATGAAGGCCGGCACCCAGGTCAGCGACGGCCTGGCCGAGCTCAAGGGCAAGAACATTGGCGTGCAGCGCGGTTCGATTCACGAGCGTTTCGCACGTGAAGTCCTGGCCCCGCTGGGTGCCGAGATCAAGCCGTACGGTTCGCAGAACGAGATCTACCTGGACGTCTCCGCCGGTCGCCTCGACGGCACCGTGGCCGACGCCACGCTGTTGGATGACGGTTTCCTGAAGACTGACGCGGGCAAAGGCTTTGCGTTTGTTGGCCCGGCCTTCACCGATGTCAAATACTTCGGTGACGGCGTGGGTATCGCGGTTCGCAAAGGTGACGCGTTGAAAGACAAGATCAACACTGCAATCGCTGCCATTCGCGAGAACGGCAAGTACAAGCAGATCCAGGATAAATACTTCGCCTTCGACATCTACGGCAAGTAACACGTCCCGCCACTGCGGCGAAATGGCGCAAGCAACAGGATTTCTGCGGTTTGCGCCATTTTTTCATCCCACTTTCGAGGACCTGAATCATGTTGAAAGGCTACGGGGCTGTCATCCTCGATGGCGCATGGTTGACGCTTCAGCTCGCCTTGTCGTCCATGGCCCTGGCCATCGTCCTGGGGTTGATTGGTGTCGCGCTGCGCCTCTCGCCGGTCCGTTGGCTGGCGTGGCTGGGCGACCTGTATTCGACGGTAATCCGCGGCATTCCGGACCTGGTGTTGATCCTGCTGATTTTCTACGGCGGCCAGGACTTGCTCAACCGTGTGGCGCCGATGCTTGGCTATGACGACTACATCGACCTGAATCCGCTGGCGGCCGGTATCGGCACCCTGGGTTTCATCTTCGGCGCGTACCTGTCGGAAACCTTCCGCGGCGCGTTCATGGCCATCCCCAAGGGCCAGGCGGAGGCGGGCATGGCGTACGGCATGAGTGGGTTCCAGGTGTTTTTCCGGGTGATGGTGCCGCAGATGATCCGACTGGCGATCCCGGGCTTCACCAACAACTGGTTGGTACTGACCAAGGCCACCGCGCTGATTTCCGTGGTGGGCCTGCAAGACATGATGTTCAAGGCCAAGCAGGCGGCGGATGCCACCCGCGAGCCTTTCACCTTCTTCCTCGCAGTGGCGGCGATGTACCTGGTGATCACCAGCGTTTCGTTGCTGGCATTGCGTCACCTTGAGAAGCGCTACTCGGTAGGCGTAAGGGCGGCTGATCTATGATCTTCGACTACAACGTCATCATTGAAGCCTTGCCGCTGTACTTCAACGGCTTGCTGACCACCCTGAAGCTGTTGGCCTTGTCGCTGTTCTTCGGCCTGTTGGCGGCGCTGCCCCTGGGGCTGATGCGGGTGTCCAAGCAGCCGGTCGTCAACATGACGGCGTGGCTCTACACCTATGTGATTCGCGGCACGCCGATGCTGGTGCAGTTGTTCCTGATCTATTACGGGCTGGCGCAGTTCGCCGTCGTGCGCGAAAGCTTCCTCTGGCCGTGGCTGTCCAGCGCGACGTTCTGTGCGTGCCTGGCGTTCGCCATCAATACCAGCGCCTACACCGCCGAAATCATCGCCGGCAGCCTGCGGGCCACGCCCAACGGTGAGATCGAGGCGGCCAAGGCGATGGGTATGTCGCGCTACAAGCTGTATCGCCGGATCCTGCTGCCCTCGGCCCTGCGCCGGGCGCTGCCGCAATACAGCAACGAAGTGATCATGATGCTGCAGACCACCAGTCTCGCGTCCATCGTCACCTTGATCGACATCACTGGTGCCGCGCGCACGGTGAATGCGCAGTACTACTTGCCGTTCGAGGCCTACATCACGGCCGGCGTGTTCTACCTGTGCCTGACCTTCATCCTGGTGCGCCTGTTCAAGCTGGCCGAGCGCCGCTGGCTGGGTTACCTGGCCCCGCGCAAGCACTGATAACGCATCGATCCGATCGACTGCTCAACGATTGACGTTTTGTGAGAACCGACCGCATGTACAAGCTTGAAGTCCAAGACCTGCATAAACGCTATGGCAGTCACGAAGTGCTCAAGGGCGTGTCCTTGAAAGCCGCCGCCGGCGATGTGATCAGCATCATCGGCTCCAGTGGCTCCGGCAAGAGTACCTTCCTGCGTTGCATCAACCTGCTTGAGCAACCCCATGCCGGCAAGATCTTGCTCAACAACGAAGAGTTGAAGCTCGTAGCAGGCAAGGACGGCGCCATGAAGGCCGCGGACCCAAAGCAACTGCAGCGCATGCGTTCGCGGTTGTCGATGGTGTTCCAGCACTTCAACTTGTGGTCCCACATGACCGCCCTGGAAAACATCATGGAAGCGCCGGTGCATGTATTGGGCGTGGCCAAGGCCGAAGCGCGGGAGAAGGCCGAGCACTACCTGAACAAGGTCGGCGTGGCCCATCGCAAGGACGCCTACCCAGGCCACATGTCCGGCGGCGAGCAGCAGCGCGTGGCGATCGCCCGGGCGCTGGCGATGGAGCCGGAGGTGATGCTGTTCGATGAGCCGACTTCGGCCCTCGACCCTGAATTGGTGGGCGACGTGCTCAAAGTGATGCAGGCGTTGGCGCAGGAAGGCCGGACCATGGTGGTGGTGACTCATGAAATGGGCTTTGCCCGCGAAGTGTCGAACCAGTTGGTATTCCTGCACAAAGGCATCGTTGAAGAAAGCGGCAACCCACGGGAAGTGCTGGTCAACCCGCAATCGGAGCGCCTGCAACAATTTCTGTCGGGCAGCCTCAAGTAATCGCTCCCGTTACGCACCGGATTGGATCATGCTGCGCGCCATGCGCCAGATGGTCTAGTTTGGTTGCAGCCGCTTTCGGCTTTAACACTGTTTTCGCTTCGGATTGCCCGCCATGACTGCCCATCGAATAGGTTTCCTGATTTGGCCCAGCACTAAAGCCTTGACGCTGGCGCTGGCCGAGGAGGCCTTGCGTGTCGCCCAGCGCGTGCATCCGGACGTGGTCTACGAATTGTCGTTCCTGCAAGCCGAGCCACCGGCCGAGGGCGCTTGGCAGTTACCCGGTGAATCCTGGGTCGGCAAGCTCGAAGGTCTTCAGAAACTGTTTCTGGTGGCCGACGAGCCACCAACGACGCTGGCCTCGCCGCTGAGCAGCGCCCTCAAGCAATTGGTGCGCGCGGGTTGCGTCATCGGCGGTTTGTCCGCTGGCGTCTATCCGCTGGCGCAGTTGGGTTTGCTCGATGGCTATCGAGCTGCCGTTCACTGGCGCTGGCAAGATGACTTCTCCGAGCGCTTCCCCAAGGTCATCGCCACCAGCCATTTGTTTGATTGGGACCGTGATCGCCTGAGCGCTTGCGGCGGCATGTCGGTGCTTGATCTGCTGTTGGCGGTGCTGGCCCGGGACCACGGCGCCGAACTGGCTGGCGCGGTGTCGGAAGAACTGGTGGTCGAGCGCATCCGTGAAGGCGGCGAGCGCCAGCGTATTCCGTTGCAGAACCGCTTGGGTTCCAGTCATCCGAAGCTCACCCAGGCCGTGCTGTTGATGGAAGCCAACATCGAAGAGCCGTTGACCACCGACGAGATCGCCCAACATGTGTGCGTGTCCCGCCGGCAGCTGGAGCGGATCTTCAAGCAGTACCTCAATCGCGTGCCGAGCCAGTATTACCTGGAGCTGCGCCTGAACAAGGCCCGGCAGATGTTGATGCAGACCAGCAAATCCATCATCCAGATCGGCCTGTCCTGTGGTTTCTCCTCGGGGCCACACTTCTCCAGCGCCTACCGCAACTTCTTCGGCGCGACACCGCGGGAAGATCGCAACCAGCGGCGTAGCAGCAGCCCGTTCGAATTGTCCTCGGTGCCGTCCGAGCGCGGCTAAATGGTAAGACTGCGGATAGAGCGGTCAACACAAAAACTGTGGGAGCGAGCTTGCTCGCGATGACGGAGTGTCAGTCAATGCTGAAGGTGACTGACACTGCGCCATCGCGAGCAAGCTCGCTCCCACAGGTGTTTTGTGCCTGGCAGCGGAAATGTGGATGCAGGTGCCTCAAATACAACCGCAACGTTTAAACTGCGCCATTGCGACGCTATTTGTCGCATTGCCGTAAACCCGCGCAAAACGTGGGTTGGCGCTATAAGAAGTTGTCGCTTGGCGGCAAGGCCGGGCTGAAAACTGTCCTTACAATCCTTACCAAGCTCGCCAGTTCCAGGCGGGTGTTCCTCTTCAGGAGACTCCGATGTCCGTTGAGCAAGCCGCGGTACAACGCGCCGATTTCGACCAGGTGATGGTTCCCAACTATGCACCTGCAGCCTTCATTCCTGTGCGTGGTGCCGGTTCGCGCGTGTGGGACCAGTCCGGTCGCGAGCTGATCGACTTTGCGGGCGGTATCGCGGTCAACGTACTGGGCCATGCCCACCCGGCGCTGGTCGGTGCACTGACCGAGCAGGCCAATAAGCTGTGGCACGTATCGAACGTGTTCACCAACGAGCCAGCCCTGCGCCTGGCGCATAAACTGGTCGATGCGACCTTCGCCGAGCGCGCATTCTTCTGCAACTCCGGCGCCGAAGCCAACGAGGCCGCTTTCAAGCTGGCCCGCCGGGTCGGGTTCGATCGGTTCGGCAGCGAAAAATATGAAATCATCGCCGCGCTCAACAGTTTCCACGGCCGGACGCTGTTCACCGTCAACGTAGGCGGACAGTCGAAGTACTCCGATGGTTTCGGCCCTAAAATCACGGGCATCACCCACGTACCTTACAACGACCTGGCGGCTCTGAAAGCGGCGGTCTCGGACGAGACCTGCGCTGTGGTGCTGGAACCCATCCAAGGCGAGGGCGGTGTGTTGCCGGCCGAGTTGGCCTACCTGCAGGGCGCCCGTGAACTGTGCGATGCACACAACGCACTGCTGGTTTTCGACGAAGTGCAGACCGGCATGGGCCGTAGCGGCGAGCTGTTCGCCTACATGCATTACGGCGTGGTCCCGGACATCCTCACCAGCGCCAAGAGCCTGGGCGGCGGTTTCCCGATCGCGGCGATGCTCACCACCGAAGCGCTGGCCAAGCACCTTGTCGTCGGCACCCACGGCACCACCTACGGCGGCAACCCGCTGGCCTGCGCGGTGGCCGAAGCGGTAATCGATGTGGTCAATACCCCTGAAGTGCTCAATGGCGTCAAGGCCAAGCACGACAAATTCAAGACCCGGCTGTTGCAGATCGGCGAGAAGTACGGCCTGTTCACCCAAGTGCGTGGCCTGGGTCTGCTGATCGGTTGCGTGCTGAACGACGCCTGGAAGGGCAAGGCCAAGGACATCTTCAACGCCGCCGAACAGGAAGGCCTGATGATCCTGCAAGCCGGCCCGGACGTGATCCGCTTCGCTCCGAGCCTGGTGGTGGAAGACGCCGACATCGACGCCGGCCTGGACCGCTTCGAGCGGGCCGCGGTGAAGTTGACCCAAGGCTGAGTTCAGACTTGTCCGGCTCCATTGGGGCCGGCTTTTGTGGGAGCGAGCCTGCTCGCGATTGCGGCCGCCTCGGTCCGCCAGGCAGATCGAGCCGTCGGCATCGCGAGCAGGCTCGCTCCCACAGGAGATCCACTGCAATGTCTGGGTTAATGTCCGGTTTTATTTTCTGTGTATCGATCTTACGGTCGAACCCTTTATTTCAAGTTAAGGAGTGACACCATGCTGGTGATGCGCCCCGCGCAAATGGCTGATCTGGGCGAGGTACAGCGTCTGGCTGCGGACAGTCCGATCGGTGTCACTTCCTTGCCGGATGACGTGGAACGCTTGAGCGACAAGATCGCCGCAAGCGAGGCCTCGTTTGCCGCCGAAGTCAGCTTCAATGGTGAAGAAAGTTATTTCTTCGTTCTCGAAGACACCGCCACCGGCAGATTGGCCGGCTGTTCGGCCATTGTCGCTTCGGCGGGTTATTCCGAACCGTTCTACAGCTTCCGCAACGAGACCTTCGTCCACGCTTCCCGTGAGCTGAAGATCCACAACAAGATCCACGTACTCTCCCAGTGCCACGACCTGACCGGCAATAGCTTGCTGACCAGCTTCTACGTGGTCCCGGAACTGGTGGGTTCGCCGTGGTCGGAGCTGAACTCGCGCGGGCGTCTGCTGTTTGTCGCCAGCCACCCGGAGCGTTTCGCCGATTCGGTGGTGACCGAGATCGTCGGCTATAGCGACGAAAACGGCGACTCGCCATTCTGGGACGCCATCGGTCGCAACTTCTTCGACCTCAACTATGCCGCAGCCGAGCGCCTGTGCGGGTTGAAAAGCCGGACCTTCCTCGCCGAGCTGATGCCGCATTACCCGATCTACGTGCCGCTGTTACCGGATGCCGCCCAGGAAGCCATGGGCCAGGTCCACCCGCGCGCGCAGATCACCTTCGACATCCTGATGCGCGAGGGTTTCGAGACCGATCACTACATCGACATCTTTGACGGCGGCCCGACCCTGCACGCTCGCGTCTCGGGGATCCGCTCGATCGCCCAGAGCCGCGTGGTGCCGGTGAAGATCGGCGAAACCGTCAAGGGCGCCGGGCGGCAGTACCTGGTGGCCAATGCCCAACTCCAGGATTACCGCGCCGTGTTGCTCGACCTCGACTACGCGCCAGGCAAACCTGTGACGCTGGACATGGAAGCAGCCGAAGCCCTGGGTGTTGGCGAAGGCGCCAGCGTGCGCCTGGTAGCGGTTTAAACAGCAGTTTTCGCGGGTGGCATGAGCGGCCCGTTCGAGGAGATAGCATGATCGTTCGTCCCGTACGCAGCAGCGATTTACCTGCTCTGATCGCCCTGGCCCGCAGCACCGGCACCGGCCTGACCACCTTGCCGGCCAATGAAGAGCGTCTGGCCCATCGGGTTGGCTGGGCCGAAAAGACCTTTCGCGGCGAAGCTGGGCGTGGCGACGCGGACTACCTGTTCGTGCTCGAAGACGATGACGGTCGCGTGGTGGGTATTTCCGCCATCGCAGGCGCCGTGGGGTTGCGTGAGCCTTGGTACAACTTCCGGGTTGGCCTGACAGTCAGTGCTTCCCAAGAGCTGAACATCTATCGGGAGATCCCGACGTTGTTCCTGGCCAACGACCTGACGGGCAATTCCGAGCTGTGCTCGCTGTTCCTCCACGCGGACTACCGCAATGGCCTCAATGGCCGGATGCTGGCGAAGGCGCGGCTGCTGTTCATCGCCGAATTCCCACAACTGTTCGGCAACAAGATCATCGCCGAGATGCGCGGCATGTCCGACGACAACGGGCGCTCGCCGTTCTGGGAAAGCCTGGGCCGGCACTTCTTCAAGATGGAGTTCAGCCAGGCCGACTACCTGACCGGGGTCGGTAACAAAGCGTTCATCGCCGAGCTGATGCCCAAGTTCCCGCTGTACACCTGCTTCTTGTCCGAGGACGCCCGGGCCGTGATCGGCCAGGTCCATCCCGACACCGAGCCGGCGCTGTCGATGCTCAAGAGCGAAGGATTCAGTTACCAGGGCTACGTCGACATCTTCGACGCTGGCCCGGCCATCGAGTGCGAGACCGGCAAGATCCGCGCGATCCGCGACAGCCAGGCGCTGGTTCTGGCCGTTGGCACGCCCGGCGATGACGCCACGCCATTTCTCATTCATAACCGCAAATGCCAGGACTGCCGCATCACGGCGGCGCCGGCGCGTTTCGCCGCGGGCACCCTGGTGGTCGATCCACTGACCGCCAAACGTCTTCAACTCAACGCTGGCGACCAGGTGCGTGCCGTGGCGTTGTCTGCCGCTCGGGAGTCGAAATAATGAAATCGTTGTACATCGCTGGAAGTTGGCTGGAAGGCCAGGGCGACGTCTTTGAGTCGTTGAACCCGGTGACCCAGCAAGTGCTGTGGTCTGGAAAAGGCGCGACGGCGGCGCAGGTGGAGTCCGCCGTGCAGGCGGCGCGCCAGGCATTCCCGGACTGGGCGCGACGCTCGCTGGATGAGCGCATCCAGGTGTTGGAAGCGTTCGCCGACACCCTGAAGACGCACGCTGACGAATTGGCCCGTTGCATTGGTGAGGAAACCGGCAAGCCCTTGTGGGAAGCCGCCACCGAAGTCACCAGCATGATCAACAAAGTCGCCATCTCAGTGCAGAGCTACCGCGAGCGCACCGGCGAGAAAAGCGGCCCTCTGGGCGACGCTACCGCCGTGCTGCGCCACAAGCCCCACGGTGTGGTGGCGGTGTTCGGTCCTTACAACTTCCCTGGTCACTTGCCCAACGGGCACATTGTGCCTGCGCTGCTGGCGGGCAATTGCGTGTTGTTCAAGCCCAGTGAGCTGACGCCGAAAGTCGCCGAGTTGACGGTCAAGTGCTGGGCGGAGGCGGGCCTGCCGGCAGGCGTGTTGAACCTGCTGCAAGGCGCGCGGGAAACCGGTATTGCCCTGGCGGCGGAACCAGGGATCGACGGGCTGTTCTTCACCGGGTCCAGCCGTACCGGCAATCTTCTGCACCAACAGTTCTCCGGTCGCCCGGACAAGATCCTCGCCCTGGAAATGGGTGGCAACAATCCGTTGGTGGTCGATGAGGTGGCCGACGTCGATGCGGCGGTGTACACCATCATCCAGTCCGCATTCATTTCCGCCGGCCAGCGCTGCACCTGCGCGCGCCGCTTGCTGGTGCCGGAAGGCGCCTGGGGCGATGCCTTGCTGGCGCGCCTGGTGCAGGTCAGCTCGACCCTCGACGTCGGGGCCTTCGACCAGCAACCGGCGCCGTTCATGGGCTCGGTGGTTTCCCTTGCCGCCGCGAAGGCTCTGATGGATGCGCAAAACCATTTACTGGGCAAGGGCGCCGTGCCGCTGTTGGCCATGACCCAGCCGCAACCCCAGGCTGCGTTGTTGACGCCAGGGATCCTCGATGTCACTGCCGTGGCCGAGCGCCCCGACGAGGAATTGTTCGGGCCGTTGCTGCAGGTCATTCGCTTCAAGGATTTCGCGGGCGCGATCAGCGAAGCCAACAATACTCAATATGGCCTGGCCGCCGGCTTGCTTTCGGATTCCCAGGAGCGCTACGAGCAGTTCTGGCTGCAAAGCCGCGCCGGTATCGTCAACTGGAACAAACAACTGACCGGCGCCGCCAGCAGCGCGCCGTTCGGCGGTGTCGGTGCCTCGGGCAACCACCGCGCCAGTGCTTATTACGCGGCGGATTATTGCGCGTATCCGGTGGCTTCCCTGGAAACGCCGAGCCTGGTCATGCCGGCGAGCCTGACGCCTGGCGTAAAAATGGTGTAGTCCGTTTCGCGAGCAGGCTCGCTCTCACAGGGATTGCACAATCCATTGTGGGAGCGAGCCTGCTCCGGGCGGCGATCCGACGAAGCCCGCACTGCGGTCTTTACTGATGCCTATAAAAACAGATTCTCGTGGAGCCTCGCTGATGAAATCCTATGAAGTCAACTTTGACGGTCTGGTGGGGCCGACCCATAACTACGGCGGGCTTTCCTACGGCAACGTCGCCTCCCAGAGCAACAGCCAGCAATCTTCCAACCCCAAGGAAGCGGCATTGCAAGGCCTGGCGAAAATGAAAGCGCTGATGGACATGGGGTTCCAGCAAGGGGTGCTGGCGCCGCAGGAGCGCCCGGACGTAGCGGCTTTGCGCCGGCTGGGCTTTGCCGGCAGCGATGCCCAGGTCATCCAGCAGGCCGCCAAAGAAGCCATGCCGTTGCTCGTTGCCAGTTGCTCGGCCTCGAGCATGTGGGTAGCCAACGCCGCCACCGTCAGCCCGAGCGCCGACACGGCTGACGGTCGCGTGCATTTCACCGCCGCCAACCTCAACTGCAAATACCACCGCAGCATCGAACACCCGACCACCAGTCGCGTGCTGGGGGCGATGTTTGCCAACGCGCAACACTTCGCCCACCACGCCGCATTGCCGGCGGTGGCACAGTTCGGCGACGAAGGCGCGGCCAACCACACGCGTTTCTGTCGCGCCTATGGCGAAGCCGGTGTCGAGTTCTTCGTGTTCGGTCGCAGTGCATTCGACAGCCGTTTCCCTTCGCCACAGAAATACCCGGCGCGCCAGACCCTCGAAGCGTCCCGCGCCGTTGCCCGCCTGCACGGCTTGAGCGAAGAGGGCGTGGTCTACGCCCAGCAGAACCCGGCGGTGATCGACCAGGGGGTTTTCCACAACGACGTGATCGCAGTGGGCAATGGCGAGGTGTTGTTCTATCACGAGGATGCGTTCCTCGAGACCGACAAGATGCTGGCCGAGCTGAGCAGCAAACTCGCCAAGGTTGGTGGGAAATTTCAGTCGGTGTGTGTACCGCGTTCGGCGGTCACCGTGGATGACGCGGTGCGTTCCTACTTGTTCAACAGCCAATTGCTGTCGCGTCCCGATGGCTCGATGCTGTTGATCGTGCCGGAAGAGTGCCGCAGCAACGAACGCGTCTGGCAGTACCTGCAAGGCCTGACGGGTTCTGGCGGTGTCATCCGGGAAGTGAAGGTCTTCGACCTCAAGCAAAGCATGCAGAACGGTGGCGGCCCGGCGTGCCTGCGGTTGCGCGTGGCGTTGAACGAAACCGAGCTGGCCGCCGTCAACCCAGGGGTTATCATGACCGCGCCGCTGTACGATTCGCTGACCCAGTGGATCGAGCGCCACTACCGCGACCGCATGGCCGAAAACGACCTGGCGGACCCGCAGTTGCTGCTTGAATGCCGGTCGGCCCTGGATGAGCTGACACAAATCCTTAAACTTGGCTCGGTCTATCCTTTCCAGATCAATTGAAAGCGCGCGCGACCTGACTACAGTCAAAGCAGGGCGCGTTGCCTTATCCCCAGACGAGAATGTAAAAACATGAGCGATACCCTGCAGCTGATTCTTGAAGACACCGACGGCACGCAACTGGAAACCTCCTGCACCCGCGTCGCGGTGATGTGGCAGGGCAAGGAACTGTGGATCCAGCAGGACGGCCGTGGTCAGTTGCTGATCGGCGTCGACGTGGAGGAAGGAGACGAGGAATACGCCAACCTGCTGTTGCGTCCGTTGGCGACCAACCTGGTCAGCCTGCAACTGGAAATGGAACCGGCGGACGTCGGCGACGATGACCATGTCCATGGCCCGGATTGCGGCCACGACCATTAAGGAAACCGCATTATGCTCGCCCTCGGCAAACTGCTTGAACTGACCCTCGCCGGCCGTGAACCGGCGGAGAAGACTCAACTGACTGTCGAAGGCGTACGGATGCGCTGGCTGAGCGAGGGCGCGCTGGAGGTCAAGCCGCCCGAAGCCCGGGATAATGGCCTGGACCTGCTGCTGTCGGCGGGTATCCACGGCAACGAAACCGCGCCGATCGAATTGCTTGACCGGCTGTTGCATGACATTGCCCGTGGCGACCTGAAGCCCCGGGCGCGCATTCTGTTCCTGTTCGGCAATCCCGAGGCAATCCGTCGCGGCGAGCGCTTTGTCGAGCAGGACGTCAACCGGCTGTTCAATGGTCGCCATGAGTTGAGTGGCGGGCCCGAGGCGTTGCGCGCCTGTGAGCTGGAGCGCTTGGCCGCAAGTTTTTTCAGCGTGCCGGACCGCAGCCGTCTGCACTACGACCTGCACACCGCCATTCGCGGCTCGAAGATCGAGCAGTTCGCCCTGTACCCCTGGAAAGAAGGCCGCCAGCACTCACGCCGTGAGCTGGCGCGCCTGCGCGCGGCGGGCATGGAAGCAGTGTTGCTGCAGAACAAGCCCTCCATCGTATTCAGCGCCTACACCTACGACCAGCTCGGTGCCGAGTCCTTCACCCTGGAACTGGGCAAGGCCCGGCCGTTCGGGCAAAACAACGGCGTCAACGTCAACTTGCTGGAAACCCGTCTGCAGCAGATCATCGAAGGCAATGAGCCCGAGCTGGAGGACAGCCTGGACGGCCTGCAACTGTTCAGCGTGGCGCGGGAAATCATCAAGCACAGCGACAGCTTCCGCCTGAATCTGCCCGCGGACATCGAGAATTTCTCGGAGCTGGATAAAGGCTATGTGCTGGCCGAAGACATCGCCCAGACCCGCTGGGTGATCGAAGAAGAGGGCGCCCGGATCATCTTCCCGAACCCCAAGGTGAAGAATGGTTTGCGGGCCGGCATCCTGATCGTGCCAGCGACTGACGAAAACTTGGCCTGACCCGAATCTCACGCACGCCGCTGAACCCCTGTGGGAGCGAGCTTGCTCGCGATAGCTGAGTGTCAGCGACAAGGATGTCGGCTGGAGCACCGCTATCGCGAGCAAGCTCGCTCCCACAGGTTTTTTAGCGGCTTTTAAACCGCTACCGCCCGCTGCTCACTGCGACGCAACGCCCGAGTCTTATGCAGCGTATCGGCACACGTCTTCGCCGCTTCCTGACCCTTGTGTACGAAGTGCTCGAAGAAAAACTTCTGGTGTTCTTCGCCTGCATGGAAGTGATGCGGCGTCAGCACGACCGAGAACACCGGTACCTCGGTTTCCAACTGGACCTGCATCAGGCCGGTGATGACCGATTGGGCGACAAACTCGTGGCGGTAGATCCCGCCATCCACCACCAGGCCGGCAGCGACGATACCGGCGTAACGGCCGGATTTGGCCAGCAACTTGGCGTGAAGCGGGATTTCAAAGGCACCGCCGACTTCGAAGAAGTCGATGTCGCTTTCCTGGTAGCCCTGGCTGATCATTTCGGCGACGAAGCCTTTGCGGCTCTGGTCGACGATTTCCTTGTGCCAGCAGGCCTGGATGAACGCGACGCGCTCGCCCGGATGGGTTTTGGTCTTGCTGTCGATTGCGGTGGGTTGCATGTTCTGGTTCCTGTTTGTGTAAAAAACAGGGCGTCATGAATCGAAGGGGATTCGAGGGTACGCCGCGCACAGAGTCGCAGTCGGCCCTTGGGTGTCGATCCCGTTCTCTCTTCATCCGGACTATGACCGTCGGCCCCGGGATCAAACCGGGTCTGCTGACCTTGCCGCTGCACCGCGAAAGCCGTGTAGTGCCAAGCGCTCGCGGGCTATGCGCATTGCGCGCAATTACCGCCGGTGGGGAATCGCACCCCGCCCTGAGAACGTTTTGCCGACACATTTTGTGACGGCGGAGGATTTTTAACACATAACCCCTGTGGGAGCGAGCAAGCTCGCTACCACAGGTGATTTGGATGGTCCGTGTGGTCCTGGGCTTGATTATTCCGCGCCATGCCCGCAGTAATTGCCCTTAGAAAGGGAATTTTCCCCACCAGAACCCGAGGCCAGATTCATGAGTGTTATCGATCTTCGCAGCGACACGGTCACCCAACCCTCCGCCGGCATGCTGGATGCCATGGCCAGCGCGCCGACCGGCGACGATGTGTATGGCGAAGACCCGACTGTCAACCGTCTCGAAGCCGAGCTCGCCGAGCGCTTGGGTTTTGCCGCGGCACTGTTCGTGCCCTCAGGCACCATGAGCAATCTGCTGGGGTTGATGGCCCATTGCGAGCGCGGCGACGAATATATCGTCGGCCAGCAAGCCCACACTTACAAATACGAGGGCGGCGGCGCGGCGGTGCTTGGTTCGATCCAGCCGCAACCTCTCGAAGTGCAGGCGGACGGCTCGTTAGACCTGGCGCACGTCGCGGCGGCGATCAAGCCCGACGATTTCCACTTTGCCCGCACGCGACTGCTAGCCTTGGAAAACACCATGCAGGGCAAGGTGCTGCCGCTGGATTACCTGGCCCGAGCCCGGCGCTTTACCCAGGAGCATGGGCTTGCCCTTCATCTGGACGGGGCACGGTTGTACAACGCCGCCGCCAAGCTGAATGTCGATGCCCGGGAAATCACCCAACATTTCGATTCGGTGTCGGTGTGCCTGTCCAAGGGGCTGGGTGCTCCGGTGGGCTCGGTGCTGTGCGGCACGGTCGAGCTGATCCGCAAGGCCCGCCGGCTGCGCAAAATGGTTGGCGGGGGGATGCGCCAGGCCGGAATCCTCGCTGCGGCGGGGCTGTATGCCCTGGACCATAACGTCCAGCGCCTGGCTGATGACCACGCCAATGCTCAGAGGCTCGCCGAAGGCTTGCGCGCGGCGGGCTACGAGGTCGAGCCGGTGCATACCAACATGGTCTACGTGCAAATGGGTGAGCGGGCCGAGGCGATCAAGGCGTTTGCCGATGAGCGGGGCGTCAAGCTCAGCGCGGCTTCACGGCTGCGAATGGTGACGCACATGGACGTGAGCGCGGCGCAAATCGATCACGTGATCACCACTTTCGTCGAATTTTCCCGCCAATGACCCGGGAACCGGGGTAATTGATAGTTTCTATCGCATAAACACGCTGTACCCCACGCGAAGGGCCGATATAATGCGGCCCTTTGCCGTTGCTCCGTCTGTTGACGTTTTGCACAGGCCTTTGGCCGCAGCCTCCGTGGAAGAACCTAATGAAAAGCGCAGAAATCCGTGAAGCCTTCCTTCGCTTCTTCGAAGAGCAAGGCCACACCCGAGTAGCCTCCAGCTCTTTGATTCCGGGCAACGACCCGACCCTGCTGTTCACCAACGCGGGGATGAACCAGTTCAAGGACTGCTTCCTGGGCCAGGAAAAACGTGCCTACACCCGTGCGGTGAGCAGCCAGAAGTGCGTGCGCGCCGGCGGTAAGCACAACGACCTGGAAAACGTCGGCTATACCGCTCGTCACCACACGTTCTTCGAGATGCTGGGCAACTTCAGCTTCGGTGATTATTTCAAGCGTGACGCCATTACCTTTGCCTGGACGTTCCTCACGTCTGACAAATGGCTGAACCTGCCCAAGGAAAAACTTTGGGTAACGGTCTATGCCACCGACGACGAAGCCTATGACATCTGGACCAAGGACGTCGGTGTCCCGGCTGAGCGCATGGTGCGCATCGGCGACAACAAGGGTGCGCCCTACGCGTCGGATAACTTCTGGACCATGGGTGACACCGGCCCATGCGGCCCTTGCACCGAGATCTTCTACGATCACGGCGCCGACATCTGGGGTGGCCCACCGGGCTCGCCGGAAGAAGACGGTGACCGCTATATCGAAATCTGGAACAACGTCTTCATGCAGTTCAACCGCACCGCCGATGGCGTGTTGCATCCGCTGCCAGCACCGTCGGTGGACACCGGCATGGGCCTGGAGCGGATCAGCGCGGTGCTGCAGCACGTTCACTCCAACTACGAAATCGACCTATTCCAGAGCCTGCTGAGCGCGTCGGCCAAGGCCATCGGCTGCACCAACGACAACCAGGCTTCGCTGAAAGTAGTCGCTGACCACATCCGTTCCTGCGGCTTCCTGATTGCCGACGGTGTACTGCCTTCCAACGAAGGCCGCGGTTATGTGCTGCGCCGGATCATCCGCCGCGCCTGCCGCCACGGCAACAAGCTGGGCGCCAAGGGCAGTTTCTTCTATCAGATCGTCGGGGCGCTGGTGGCCGAGATGGGCGAAGCCTTCCCGGAACTCAAGACCCAACAGGCGCATATCGAGCGCGTGCTCAAGGGCGAAGAAGAGCAGTTCGCCAAGACCCTGGAGCAAGGCCTGAAGATCCTCGAGCAGGACCTGGCCGAACTCAAGGGCAACGTGGTCCCGGGCGATGTGGTGTTCAAACTGTACGACACGTACGGCTTCCCGATGGACCTGACTGGCGACATCGCCCGCGAGCGCAACCTGACCCTCGACGAGGAAGGTTTCGAGCGCGAGATGGAAGCCCAGCGTGTGCGTGCGCGCTCCGCGAGCTCCTTCGGCATGGACTACAACAGCCTGGTCAAGGTTGACGTGGCGACCGAGTTCACTGGCTACGCCGCGACCACCGGTTCGGCCAAGATCGTCGCCATCTATAAGGATGGGCAGTCGGTCGACATCCTGAGCGAAGGCCAGGAAGGCGTGATCGTGCTGGACAAGACACCGTTCTACGCCGAATCCGGCGGCCAGATCGGCGACAGCGGTTACCTGCAGGCGGGCAATTCGCGCTTCGATGTACGCGATACCACCAAGACCGGCGGTGCCTTCCTGCACCACGGCGTGCTGGCTTCCGGCAGCCTGATGATCGCCGCCCCAGTGGCCGCTCATGTCGATGCCGAGGTTCGCCACGCGACTTCCCTGAACCACTCCGCCACGCACTTGCTGCACGCAGCGTTGCGCCAGGTGCTGGGCGAGCATGTCCAGCAGAAAGGCTCCTTGGTGGACAGCCAGCGCCTGCGCTTCGACTTCAGCCACTTCGAAGCCATCAAGCCTGAGCAGATCAAGGCGCTGGAAGACATTGTCAACGCGCAGATCCGCAAGAACTCACCGGTAGAAACCGAAGAAACCGATATCGAGACCGCCAAGCGCAAGGGCGCGATGGCGCTGTTCGGCGAGAAGTATGGCGACAGTGTCCGTGTACTGAGCATGGGCGACTTCTCCGTTGAGCTGTGCGGTGGCATCCATGCCAATCGCACCGGCGACATCGGCCTGCTGAAGATCATCAGCGAAGGCGGCGTGGCCTCCGGCGTGCGACGTATCGAGGCCGTCACTGGCGCAGCGGCGCTGGCGTACCTCAACGCGGCGGAAGAACAACTCAAGGAAGCGGCCAGCCTGATCAAGGGCAGTCGCGACAACCTGATCGACAAGCTGTCGGCTGTGCTGGAGCGCAACCGCGCGCTGGAAAAGCAACTCGAGCAGTTGCAGGCCAAGGCCGCCAGCGCCGCGGGCGACGATCTGTCAGCCCAGGCCGTGGACGTCAAGGGCGTGAAAGTGCTGGCCGCGCGTCTCGACGGCCAAGACGGCAAGGCCTTGTTGGCGCTGGTCGATCAACTGAAAAACAAACTCGGCCGCGCAGTGATCCTGCTCGGCGGTGTCCATGAGGAAAAGGTCGTTCTCGTCGCAGGCGTGACCAAAGACCTGACTGGCCAACTCAAAGCCGGTGATTTGATGAAGCAGGCCGCTGCGGCAGTGGGCGGGAAGGGCGGTGGTCGTCCAGACATGGCGCAAGGCGGCGGTACCGATGCCGGCGCCCTGGACGCGGCATTGACCCAGACCGTTGCATTTGTAGAGCAGGGTATTTAAGGCGGCGCCCCGGGTTCGCCAAGGCGGACCCGGCCGCTGTTGAGTGATTATTTGGGCGCCCTTCACGGGCAGAGGCGGCTTTGAAATGGCTTTGATCGTACAGAAATTTGGAGGCACCTCGGTCGGCACCGTCGAGAGAATCGAACAAGTCGCCGACAAGGTTAAGAAATTCCGTGACGCTGGCGATGACCTGGTGGTCGTGCTGTCGGCAATGAGCGGCGAGACCAACCGTCTGATCGATCTGGCCAAGCAAATCAGCGGCGACCAGCAACCGGTCCCCCGCGAGCTGGATGTGATCGTTTCCACCGGCGAGCAGGTGACCATCGCCTTGCTGGCCATGGCGCTGATCAAGCGTGGCGTGCCGGCGGTGTCCTACACCGGCAACCAAGTCCGTATCCTGACGGACAGCGCGCATAACAAAGCGCGTATCCTGCAGATCGACGATCAGAAAATTCGTGGTGACCTGAAGGCCGGTCGTGTCGTGGTTGTCGCCGGTTTCCAGGGCGTGGATGAGCACGGCAACATCACCACCCTTGGTCGTGGCGGTTCCGATACCACTGGTGTCGCGCTGGCAGCAGCCCTCAAGGCTGACGAGTGCCAGATCTACACCGATGTGGATGGCGTCTATACCACCGACCCACGGGTTGTGCCCGTGGCTCAGCGCCTGGACAAGATTACCTTCGAAGAGATGCTGGAAATGGCCAGCCTCGGTTCCAAGGTATTGCAGATCCGCGCGGTTGAATTCGCCGGCAAGTACAACGTTCCGCTGCGCGTCCTGCACAGCTTCAAGGAGGGTCCGGGCACCCTCATTACTATTGATGAAGAGGAATCCATGGAACAGCCGATCATTTCCGGCATCGCTTTCAACCGCGATGAAGCCAAGCTGACCATCCGTGGCGTGCCAGACACCCCCGGCGTGGCCTTCAAGATTCTGGGGCCGATCAGTGCCGCCAACATTGAAGTCGACATGATCGTGCAGAACGTTGCGCACGATAACACCACCGACTTCACCTTTACCGTGCACCGCAACGACTACCAGTCCGCCGAAGCCGTGCTGAAGAAGACGGCCGACGAGATTGGCGCCCGGGAAGTGGTGGGCGATACCAAGATTGCCAAGGTCTCGATCGTTGGTGTTGGCATGCGCTCCCACGCGGGCGTGGCGAGCCGCATGTTCGAGTCCCTGGCCAAGGAAAGCATCAATATCCAGATGATCTCCACCTCGGAAATCAAGGTTTCCGTGGTGATCGAGGAGAAGTACCTGGAACTCGCCGTGCGCGCCCTGCACACGGCTTTTGAACTCGACGCCGCAGCCCGACAGGGCGAGTAAGGCGTTGCCTGAGGGCGCGGCTTCGACCGCGCCCTTTGTTTTTCTGAATGGCATGTTCCAAAACTGTTCTTTTGCACCCGCTGGTCAATACTAGGCCTGTGGGCCGCGAGCGTTTCGGTTGTAGGACCCATGCCCTTTTTTTGCAGACTGTTGTTCCTGAACTGAATCGCGTGAGGAGAAACGTATGCTGATTCTGACCCGTCGGTGCGCAGAGAGCCTGATTATTGGCGATGGCGAAATCACCGTGACCGTGCTCGGCGTCAAAGGAAACCAAGTGCGTATCGGCGTCAATGCGCCGAAGGAGGTCGCTGTGCACCGGGAGGAAATCTACCTGCGTATCAAGAAAGAGAAGGACGACGAACCAAGCCATTAATTTTTATCGATTTTTATGTTTGCAAACGGGGATGAAGGTGGTTAATATACGCCCCGTGTTGCGGAGAGCTGGCCGAGTGGCCGAAGGCGCTCCCCTGCTAAGGGAGTACACCTCAAAAGGGTGTCGGGGGTTCGAATCCCCCGTTCTCCGCCATTATTCGTTTAGTGCGCTGTTATCTTGCTTGATCGGTAAGTGATTGAAATTACTGAAAAAAGCGCTTTACAAAAAGATTCGGCGACCTATAATGCGCGGCAACAAATGCACTCGTAGCTCAGCTGGATAGAGTACTCGGCTACGAACCGAGCGGTCACAGGTTCGAATCCTGTCGAGTGCACCATTTAAGAGTTGCTTGCAGCAATGCAAATAACTTGGCTTCAACCAGTTGTGATCTGGTATAAAACCACAACTTGCACTCGTAGCTCAGCTGGATAGAGTACTCGGCTACGAACCGAGCGGTCACAGGTTCGAATCCTGTCGAGTGCACCATACACCAAAAAGCCCGCGTTTAACGCGGGCTTTTTGCTGTCTACGATTTGCCTTTCACGCATCCCTTCTCGTCGAACACGACCTCTGCGCTCCGACCTTTCTGTGTCTTGTAGGTGTACCGAGTGCTCGAATTTCGAACCTTGATCGTATCCGGTTTGCCAAGCGCGCTGACGACGTCTTGTTCGCTCATGCCGACAACGATTCGTCGCTTCAGGATGGCTTCGCGGCGCTGGTTGGTGTTGATCTGGTTTCCACAGCTGTCCTCGAGTTGTCCAACAATGGTCGGTTCCTTGCGTCTGGTTTTGTTGCTGGATGTTTGCCGACCTTCGGCTTCGGGCAGCATCGGCTCGATAGGGGGCGGGCTGTATGTATGAACCTGCTGCATTGTCAGGGTTTCTCCCGGCTCGCAACTGAGGGTTGTGAACGTGATTTTCCCAGCACTGTTTTCGCAGCGGTGCACAACGTGATCGGCAGCCCAGAGAGGCAGGCAGGGCAGGGTGGCGAGCAGAAGCAGATAGCGGCTTACGGGCATGCTGCCGTCCTCCTTGACGGTAAATAAAAAAGGATAGCTGTGACATTTCTCCCTGGGGCTGTGTTTTCTTTTCAGGATAAGTCGTCGTAGAAACAGACGTTCAGCCTGTGTTCAGGTTTGTCTCGCAAGCACTTGTTCTTGCCATGATTTTTTAACGTGTTACGGCGCCAAGCGGTGTATGATTGCGCCCGTCAGCCCCGCCGGGGCTTTGGAATATCTTCATGGACTTACCCAGTAGTTACTCAATATCTCTTTTTGCCAATCATGAATTAACTGATTGATCCTTCCGGCGTGCTCCACTGCTGGGAGTGGAGTTCGCCTATGACTGAAATAGAAGTAAAAAAAACGCAGGAAAGCCTTCAGGATCGCCTCGCTCAAGTCGTTGAGCTGTTGCATCGCCAGCGCGTCGTGGAAGACCTCACGCATCGCCAGGAAGGTCCGCATTCCGATCGGGTCGAGAACCTGGTACATCGGCAGAATCTCGTCGAGTTGCAACGTAAGCTCGATGATCTGCACTCGGCCGACGTTGCCTACATCCTTGAAGCCTTGCCGCTGGAAGAGCGTCTGACCGTCTGGCAATTGGTCCAGGCCGATCGCGACGGCGACATCCTGCTCGAAGTCTCCGACTCGGTTCGTGAAACCCTGATCGCAGACATGGATGACCATGAGCTTCTCGCAGCGGCCAAGGAGATGGACGCCGACGAGCTCGCCGACCTTGCTCCCGAATTGCCACGGGACGTTGTCCATGAGCTGATGGAAGCTCTTGATGGTCAACAGCGCGAGCGTGTGCGTTCGGCATTGTCCTATGACGAGGAGCAGGTCGGTGCGCTGATGGACTTCGAGATGGTGACGATCCGCGAGGACGTCAGCCTTGAAGTGGTTTTGCGTTATCTGCGGCGACTCAAGGAATTGCCGGGCCATACCGACAAACTCTTCGTGGTCGATTATGACGGCGTGCTCAAAGGCGTTCTGCCTATCAAGCGTCTTTTGGTCAACGATCCGGAGAAGCAAGTGGCCGAGGTGATGGCCAGCGACCCTGTGAGCTTCCATCCTGACGAAAACGCCTACGATGCGGCCCAGGCATTCGAACGTTACGACCTGATTTCTGCGCCGGTGGTGGACAAGAACGGCAAGCTGATCGGCCGTCTCACCATCGACGAAATGGTGGACTTGATCCGTGAGGAAAGCGAAAGCGAAGTCCTCAGCATGGCGGGTCTGCGGGAAGAAGAGGACATTTTCGCCTCGGTCTGGAAGTCCCTGCGTAACCGTTGGGCCTGGCTGGCGATCAATCTGATCACGGCTTTTGTCGCGTCCCGCGTCATCGGCCTGTTCGAAGGCTCCATCGAAAAGCTGGTCGCACTGGCGGCGTTGATGCCCATCGTTGCCGGTATCGGTGGTAACTCCGGCAACCAGACCATCACCATGATTGTCCGCGCCATGGCATTGGACCAGGTCAGTACCGGCAATACATCGCGTTTGATGCGCAAGGAACTGGCCGTTGCGTTGATCAATGGCGTCATCTGGGGAGGGGTGATCGGGGTCGTGGCGTACTTGCTGTATGGCAGCTGGTCGCTGGGCGTGGTCATGACTGCGGCGATGACGCTCAATCTGCTGTTGGCCGCGCTGATGGGCGTCTTGATTCCCATGACCCTGGCGCGCCTGGGGCGCGACCCAGCAATGGGTGCGAGCGTGATGATCACCGCCATGACGGACAGCGGCGGGTTTTTCATCTTCCTGGGCTTGGCGACGATTTTCCTGCTCTGAGTGGCTTATCAAGAAGCCCGCCTGACTGGCGGGTTTTTTTCTGGGTGATGGTTTCCCCGCCCCCCAGGTCGCCAAACGCCGGGCGAAAAAAAAGCCAGCGTTAAGCTGGCTTTATTACCCTGGACACGATCAGGACGCGTCAGCGGCCATTTCGGCATCATGAGCAATCAGCGAAACGAGGGCGTTCTGCTGGCGATGGGAGAGTTGTCGGAAGCGTTGAAGCAACTCGCGCTCATGCAGCGACAGCTCCGGGCTGTCCAGGCGCATGCTCAATTCTTCACCCAACGCACCTTCCTGAATCAGGCTTTGCTCAAGGCGCGCGATGATTTCAGAGTTCATGCTGCGGTGATGATTACGAGCCACCTCGGCAATGCGTTCCCGCATTCCGTCTGGCAGACGCACGACGAACTTGTCAGCCGTACGGCTGGAATAAATTGCCTGTTTCAATGGGCGCATATTTATTTAACCGGTTAGTTCAGGGGAGCGGTTCTGGGGATTGGCCGCAGGATGTCGATAGGACAAGGCCCGTTGCCAAATGTTCAACCTGAATGTTAAGAGGCCGCATCATGCCTCAAAATTGCCAGATCATTGGCGCCAATTCTGTGACAAATTCTGATCCGGGTAAAGGCGTTATGCCAGTACTCTTCTCAAAAAATGCGGACTGGTTTGAAAAACACACAGGTTCCGCATTTTGTGACCACTGCATCGTGTCGTTGTGCCATACCGTTGGGCGGATAACCGATACGCAACTAAACGTCTGCCTTTCTAGTTACGTATAGGATAGTGGCAAAAGGCCGATTTACTAGGCCCGGAGGCTGTGGATAGATGAATGGCGCCATATTTGGGCGGCCTTCCCTTGGCGTGGCGTAAGGGTCGTACTATTTGCCTACACTTAATAGGCAGCGACGACATGACAAACGCGAGAGTGACCGTTAACATGCTCGCCGTCCAACGCACCGCGTTTCTCGTGGTCGACCCGTGTCTCAGTAGCTCAATTGGATAGAGCATCCCCCTCCTAAGGGGAAGGTTGGCAGTTCGAACCTGCCCTGGGACACCATTATTATCCCGCAGCCCTGCAAGTCCCCACGATCTTCTAACGGAACCCCGTTTGCGGCCGATAACCCGATGAGTCTCCTTTCCTGACGTCCCGGCGTCCTGGAACGGCTCGCGGTATGCGTCGCGGCTGTCTATCATCTGCGCGCTTTGCCGGCCGTGAGGCGGTGTTTTGTTTGTTTTGCCATTGAGTTCATTTTCTTATTTGCCTGGACATCCTCGATGCTGGCGTACCACCAAAAAAGTTTTCTGATCGTCGATGATTTCTCGGATTTCCGCAGCTCCGTCCGGTCGATGTTGCGGGAGTTGGGCGTCAAGGACGTGGACACCGCCGATACCGGTGAAGTGGCGCTGCGCATGTGTTCGCAGAAGCGTTATGACTTCATCTTGCAGGATTATCACCTGGGCGACGGGCGCAAGAACGGCCAGCAGGTGCTGGAAGACCTGATGGTCGAGAAGTTGATCAGCCATGAGAGCGTGTTTCTCATGGTGACCGCCGAGACCAGCCAGGCCATGGTGCTCAGCGCCCTGGAACATGAGCCGGATGCGTACCTGACCAAACCATTCAATCGCTCCGGCCTGGCCCAGCGGTTGGAGCGCCTGGAGCAGCGCAAAACGTTGCTCAAACCGATCCTGCAGGCGCTCGATCGTGGCAAGCCGATGGAAGTGCTCAATGCTTGCATCGCCCTGTGCAAGCAGGACCCGCGCTACGGGCCACTGTGCCTGCGTTATCGGGCCGATGCGCTGCGCGACCTGAATCAGAACGAGGCCCTTGAGCGGTTGTACAACTCCATCATCGCGGATCGCCCGTTGCCGTGGGCGTACGCGGGGTTGGGAAAGTTGTTGTTCAAGCGCGGGCAGATAGGCGAAGCCAAGGCTGTCTATGAAAAGGCCCTGAAAGTCTTTCCGATGATGCCGGCCCTGTACGACGGCATGGCCGACGTGTTGGTGGCTGAAGGCGACACGAAGCAGGCCCAGAACGTATTGGAGGAAGCGGTGCGGTTGTCGCCGTTGGCGGTGCGTCGGCAGTCACTGCTGGGCAAGCTGGCGATGACCAACGAGGATTACGAGACCGCGTCGAAAGCCTATCGCCAGGCGGTCGGGCAGGGGGCGCAATCGCGATTCAAGGATCCGGAGAGCAACCTTGGCCTGGCCCATGCCTTGATCAGCAAGGGCAGCGAGAAGGGCCTGGACACCCGGACGAGGCTGGAAATCAACACCACGCTTAGCGCGGTGGCGAAAGATAACCCCAGCGATCCGGGCCTGCAGGTCCGGGCGCGGCTGATGAAAGCAACGAGCCTGTTGCTCAATGATGCCGAAACCGCCGAAAAGCTCACCGAGCAAGCCTTGCAGCGTCTCGACGGCATGGAACAGTTCATGAGTGCCGAAGCCGCGCTGCTGGTGGCCAAGCAGCTACAGATGCTCGGCCAGACCAGCGCCGGCGAATCGATGCTCAAGAACTGCGCGGAGATCTATGGCGATGATCCGACCGTGATGCAGGGCATTGCCAAGCTCACCGACGACCCGAATATCCTTAACCAGGGCAACGCCGCCGCCGAGCTGAACCGCGAAGGCGTGCGTGTCTACAAGACCGGCGCGTTACCCGAGGCGCGGGAATTGTTCCGGCGTGCACTGAAGCTGCAGCCGAAGAACATCAGTATTGCCCTGAACATGGCGCAATCCCTGCTGCACGGCACCGATACCAGTGTTGAATCGCAGCTGCTGCAGGAATGCCGTGCCTGCCTGAAACTGGTGGGCATGATGCCCGACACCGATGCGCGTTTTGCGCGTTATCAGAAACTGCGAAGCAAGGCATTTGGCGATGAATGACAGCGAACAAGCTCTCGATTTCTCCACGGTGATCGCGTCTACCGTGCATGACATGAAAAACTCCCTGACCCTGCTCATGCAGGCTCATACGCAATGGCTCGAGCGCCTGCCGGAACCTTCGCGGCAGACCTCGGAGCAGGGCGTGATGGAGTTCGAGTTTGCCCATCTCAATGGGCTGCTGGTGCAGTTGCTCGGGTTATACAAGCTGGGCGTGAATCAATTGCCGCTGCATCCGGCCTACCACGAACTGGATGACTTCATCGAAGCGCAGTTGGCCGGCCATCAGGACGTGTTCCGCAGTCGCGGGATCATGGCCACCTATGAGGTCGATCCGCTGAGCCCGCTGGGTTTCTTCGACCGTGAGCTGATCGCGTCGGTGCTCGACAACATGATCAACAATGCCATTCGCCACGCGCGCCAGGCGTTGTTGATCAGCGTGAGCGACGAGGCTGGGCAATTGGTGCTGACCATCAATGACGACGGCGAAGGCTACCCGGCCGAAATGATTGAGCGCCAGGCCGAGTATGTGCAGGGCATCAACCACAGCAGCGGCAGCACCGGCCTTGGCCTGTATTTCGCCGCCAGGATCGCCGGGTTGCATCAGCGTGGCGGCTTGAGCGGGCATACCGAGATTGCCAATGGCGGTGTGCTGGGCGGTGGGGTGTTCAGGCTTTACCTGCCCTGAGCTGTCCATATCCCCGTCAGATGTTTATTGTCTCGGGATGCTTGATATTCCGAACAGCCGGAGCCTATTTTGTACGGGTTGCCGTTCGCGGCTCGCACATAACAAGGATTGCGTCATGACGACCGATGGCCAGTGTTCACTCGCACAGCGATTGACGGGCATTGATGAGATTGAATGTGTCACGCCGGATTTGAATGGCGTACCCAGGGGCAAGGTAATGAGCGCCGAGGGCTTCCTTGAAGGCCGGCGGTTGCAGATGGCGCGCGGTGTGCTGCTGCAATGCATCATGGGCGGATATCCGCCAGCGCGCTTTTACGGCAGTGACGACGGCGACCTGGCGTTGGTGGCCGATCCACAGCAGATCCACCGGCTGCCGTGGAGCCATCCGCCACGCGCCTTGGCGATCTGCGACGCCGATGAGCTCAGCGGCGAAAGCTCACCTCTGTCGACGCGCGGTCAGCTCAAGGCCGTGATCGCTCGATATGCGACGCTCGGGCTAGCGCCGGTAGTGGCGACGGAGCTGGAGTTTTTTGTGTTCGCGCCCAACCCGGATCCTTCCCAGCCATTCCTGCCGCCGATGGGCCTGGATGGTCGTCGCGAAGATGGCCAATCGGCGTTCAGCATCAGTTCCAACAACGGCCTGCGACCGTTCTTCACCGAAGTCTATGAATGCATGGCGGCGCTAGGCCTGCCGCGCGACACGTTCATGCATGAAATGGGCGTCAGCCAGTTTGAAATCAATCTGCTCCACGGCGATGCTCTGCTGTTGGCCGACCAGACGTTCCTGTTCAAGCATTTGCTCAAGGAGGTGGCCCTCAAGCATGGCCTGACGGTGGTCTGCATGGCCAAGCCGCTGGCGCGAACGCCGGGCAGTTCGATGCACATTCACCAGAGCATCGTCGAGCTGGGCAGCGGTCGCAATGTATTCAGCGACGATGCGGGCGAGCCGACCGCGACGTTCCGGCACTTCATTGGCGGGCAGCAGGCCGGCATGGCGGATTTCACCGCGCTGTTCGCGCCAAACGTGAATTCCTACCACCGCCTCTGCCATCCATTCGCGTCGCCAAACAATGCCTGTTGGTCCCATGACAATCGTTCGGCCGGGCTGCGCATTCCTGCGAGTGCGCCGGTAGCCCGGCGGGTCGAGAACCGCTTGCCGGGAGCCGATGCCAACCCTTACCTGGCGATTGCCGCCAGTCTGGCGGCGGGGCTCCATGGCATCGAGAATCGCCTGGAACCGGGTGCCGCGATCCAGGGCGAGTTCGAGGTGCCGGAGAATCTTTCCCTGCCATGTACCTTGCATGCAGCGCTTGAACGTCTCAAGCGTAGCCACTTGGCGAAGGAACTGTTCGGTAGCGAGTTCATCGAAGGTTACGTTGCCTCGAAAACCCTGGAACTGACCAGTTTCTTTGACGAAATCACGCCCTGGGAGCGGCGCGTTTTGGCGGCCCAGGCATAACGAACCGTCGCATTCGGGCTATCTTCCAAAGATAGCCCTTACTTACCTCAAGGAGCCGCTCGGAACGCCGATGCGCCAAATCTGGAAACCTTTTCGAGCGCTTTATTTCGCCTCGCTGATGATGCTCATTGGCTCAGGCCTTCTGAGTACTTACCTGGCCCTGCGCCTGGCCGCCGACAATGTGGACAGCCTGTGGGTCGGTGCGCTGATGGCGGCGAACTATTTCGGCCTGGTGCTGGGCGGCAAGATCGGCCACCGGCTGATTGGCCGCGTCGGGCATATCCGCGCCTATTCGGCTTGCGCCGGGATCGTCGGTGCGGCGGTATTGGGCCATGGCCTGGTGAACTGGCTGCCGGCCTGGATCGTGCTGCGGATGATTGTCGGCCTGGGCATGATGTGCCAGTACATGGTTATCGAAAGCTGGCTCAACGAGCAGGCCGATGCCAAGCAACGCGGGGTAGTGTTCAGCGGCTATATGATTGCTTCTTACCTGGGGCTGGTGCTGGGCCAACTGATCCTGGTCATGCATCCGGCCCTGGGCCTTGAATTGCTGATGTTGGTGGCGTTGTGTTTCGCCCTGTGCCTGGTGCCGGTGGCATTGACCCGGCGGATTCACCCGGCGCCGTTGCATCCGGCTCCGATGGAGCCGCGCTTCTTTATCAAGCGCGTACCGCAATCGTTGACCACGGTGTTGGGCTCCGGGCTGATCGTCGGCTCCTTCTACGGCCTGGCACCGCTGTACGCCTCCCAGCAGGGCCTGAGTACCGAGCAGGTCGGCTTGTTCATGGGCTGCTGCATCTTTGCCGGCCTGCTGGTGCAATGGCCGCTGGGTTGGCTGTCGGATCGTTACGATCGGGCCCTGTTGATCCGCTGCTTCGCACTGGCCCTGGTGGTGTGTGCCTTGCCGCTGGCCATCCTGTCGAAGGCGCCGCTGGAAGTATTGTTCATCGCCGGTTTCTGCTGTTCGTTGGTGCAGTTTTGCCTGTACCCGCTGGCGGTCGCGTTTTCCAATGACCACGTCGAGGGTGATCGCCGGGTGTCGCTCACCGCGATGCTGCTAGTGACCTACGGCGTGGGCGCCAGCATCGGCCCGTTGGTGGCCGGGGTGCTGATGAAGCTGTACGGCAGCCAGATGCTCTATGGCTTTTTTGCCCTGTTTGCCTTGCTGCTGGTATGGCGGATCCGACCGAAAGCGGTCACCAACCTGCACCAGGTCGACGACGCGCCGCTGCATCACGTGGCCATGCCGGACAACATGACCAGTTCACCCTTGGTGGCGTGCCTCGATCCGCGGGTCGACGAGCAAGTGGTGCAGGAGCAGATGCAGGCCTCGCCCAATCCGGACGTCGAGCCCGAGCCTCAACCTGAATTGGAGCCGGTCACCGAAGGCGCCGACGACGAACTGCCACCGTCCGATTTCACCCAGGCCAGGCCCTGAGACCGGCATAAAAAAAACGGGCAATCCTTGCAAAGGGATTGCCCGTTTTTTTATAGCGCGCCGGAAATCAGAAGTCGTCTTTATCGAACCGACGGGCTTCACGCTGCAATTGATACACGAAGCGTTCCACCTGGCGTTGTACCAGGCCGCTGATGTTATGGAAGCGCACGCCTGCGAACGTGGTGTTGATCCGCTCTTCGAAATGCAGGTACCGTAGTTCCACCGGCGCGGTCATGCTGCCAAACGGTAGGGCGGCGATGAAGCGCTCGTAAACCTGGCCCAGCTGCAGCCGTTCAGTGATATCGCCATCGAAGCGCAGCTTGCAGCCGGTTGCGGAAATATCCAGCAGCTTGCCATTCACCGGTGATTTGAGCTTGTCGCCACCCAACTCCACGTTCACCAGTTGCGCCAGTTTCAATGCGGCCCGGAAAGCGTTGCGGCGCTGGTGATAAACCACTTCTTCAGGCAAGGCGCCGCGATAGCAGCGGCCATCGCTCGATTCCTGAATGGTCAATGGGCCGTTGCCCTCCCACGCGATGCGCACGCCGTCATGGAAACCCTCGACGCGAAACGGCTCGCCGGCCAGTAGGAAACGTTCACCGTCCCGAGGAATCATTTCGTCCAGGGCGATGGTGTTGGTTTCGCGATCGACATCCACCAGGTAACTCTGGAACCGCTGGCTGCGCTCGTGGAAGGTGATGATCAGCGGGTCGTGACTGTCTTGCAGCATCCGCAGATTGCCGGAGATTTCCAGAGGGGTGGCGAGGACCTTGGGCGGCTGCGGAGCATCATCCGCGTTTGAGGCATTGAACACGGTGGGTCAATCTCCAGGCAAAATACGACTACAAAGAGCCAGCATTTTGCCAGCATGTATCGCGCGTTGATAGTGCTCCGGCATCGTTCGCTTCATGCCTGGCTGAGCGGGCGGTGCTTGACCATTTTCGCGGTCGAGCCGCGAGCGTCATAGAGCGTCGGGATTTCGCCGCCATTGAGAATACGCAACTGATTGGCGGTGGCGGCCTGTTGCATCAGGATAGACTGGCCGTTTCGAGCATTGGCGGCCTGGCACTGGTTGAGCAGGTCGTTGAGCACGGCGCTTTGCGACAACAGCTGATCGCCGATCGACGATTGGCTGGCCAATTGCTCAAGGCCACTGTTATCGGCGGGCAGGTTGAGGCTGGCGAGGATTTCGCTGCGCTTGCGGCCATGCTGGTCGAGCAAAATGATCAATGCCTGCTTTTGCGCCAGAATATTTTCCAGCAGGGGCATGTCCCGCCCGTGCAATGCCAGGGCTTCGGTCTGCAACAGCTCCAACAATTGTTGCGCTGGAGCAAAGTCGTCGATGATCAGTTGCAATAAATGAGTGTCGTGCATGGCTGGCCTTGGGTCTTAAGCGTCCAAAAGCCTGGCGCAGGCGGGGGCCTAGCGCTGGGCTTCGAAGTTGAGCAGCTTGCTGGCTACACGGTTGCTGTCGACTTGATAGCTGCCATCGGCGATTGCTGCTTTCAACGCGGCCACGCGGGCGTTGTCGACGACAGGTTGATCGCGCAGCTTGTCAGTGACCTTCTGCAACTGTTGAGCCTCATTGCTGAGGTGTACCGATTCCCCGTTGCTGACAGTGGCGGCCTGGTCGGCTGGCTTGGATTTGTCGGTTTCGACGGTTTCCTTGCTGGCGCTGGTGCGCGCAGTGCCTGTCAGGGGCGAGGAGCTGTTTAAACGATTGAAATCGATGACCATGGTAAAAAACCTCTGGGTATTTGGACGCTTGCCATGTTTTCGGCCATCCCCAAAAAAACTTTAGGCTCATTTTTCAAATGAACGAGCGCACGTCCGCGCTTGCCTTCGTACAAGGCACAGTCTAGGGAACACCGAGGTCAAGCGCCAGCCTGTCTACCCTCCTTACAGCCTCTTACATAGCCACTTCCACCTGGCCAGGCGCTATCACCTGTGCCTTGATGACCCGTTGGGAATTGAGGTTTTTCACCCGAATCTGTTCGCGCATGCCACCGTTGGCCAGGGCCTCGCCGGGCATCCGCACGGCCAGGGTGCCGCTGCGAGCGGTGATGACCACCTGGTCGCCCTTGCGAACCACCTCGGCCTGTTCCAGATGCACCTGGGTCACCACCTGGTCGGCGACCATTGGTCGGACAAGTTTCTGCCCAATGGCCTCATCGACGGACGTCAGGAAACCCTGGCTGATCTGGCTGACGTCGCGCTCACGCAGCACCACGTCCTGCGGCTCGACGATCCCGGCCCGCTTGAGTGGGCGAGTGGTGGTGACAATTTCCCGGTACAGGCGCACTTGAGCGGGCACGAACACCGTCCAGGGCGCGGCGCTATCGCAACGAACCTTCACCGTGACGCGGCCCAGGGGCCTGGCCGGGCTCTCCAGCGAGGCAGTCAATTCCTTGTCGCACATCGGCATCCGCAGGCGCGGGTCGAGCTGGTTGACTTCAATCTCGTAGCGACCTTCGGTTTGACTGGTTGCCAGATAGTCTTCTACGGTGAACTCAAGAAAGCCCTGAGTGACGCCGATAAGGAGATCAGGCAAGGTTACCGCAGCGGCACCAAGGGCAGGACCGCCCGAAGCGAGCAGGCAGGCAGCCAGCAGTGCACCGAGCCAGTGGCGGCAGTGAGTGGTCAGGCGTCGAGAAAATGTCGTTTGTGCGTTCATGCCGGTTCAATAGCAAGCCCCGTGCCGTTTAGTGATGAATGCGCGTCGGACACATTAGCGTTAGGTAGGAGTCAGGGCATGGCGGGAGTGATGGATTCGGTAAACCAGCGCACACAGCTGGTGGGTCAGAATCGCCTGGAGCTGTTGTTGTTCCGTCTCGACGGCCGACAATTGTATGGGATCAACGTGTTCAAGGTTCGCGAGGTGCTGCAATGCCCCAAGCTGACCCTGATGCCGAAATCCAGTCCCGTCGTGTGCGGTGTGGCGAATATCCGGGGAGCGACCATCCCGATTCTCGACCTGGCGATGGCGACCGGTTCCGGCCGACTGCTGGACCAGAGCAATCCGTTTGTGATCATCACCGAGTACAACACCAAGACCCAAGGGTTCCTGGTGCGATCGGTGGAGCGCATCGTCAACATGAACTGGGAAGAGATCCATCCACCACCCAAGGGGACCGGCCGCGACCACTACCTCACGGCGGTGACCCGGGTCGATAACCAGTTGGTGGAAATCATCGACGTGGAGAAAATCCTCGCCGAAGTGGCGCCGACCCCGGAAACGATTTCCGTTGGCGTGATAGATGCCGAGACCCAGCACAAGGCGGTTTCCCTGCGGGTGCTGACCGTCGACGATTCCTCGGTGGCCCGTAAGCAGGTCACACGTTGCCTGCAAACGGTCGGCGTCGAAGTGATTGCGCTGAACGATGGGCGGCAAGCGCTGGATTACCTGCGCAACCTGGTCGACGAAGGCAAGAAGCCGGAAGAGGAGTTCCTGATGATGATCTCCGACATCGAGATGCCGGAGATGGACGGCTACACGCTGACATCGGAAATCCGCAGCGACCCGCGCATGCAAAAGCTGCACATCATCTTGCATACTTCGTTGTCTGGGGTGTTCAACCAGGCAATGGTCAAGAAGGTCGGCGCCGATGACTTCCTGGCCAAGTTCCGGCCCGATGACCTCGCTTCCCGAGTCGTCGAGCGAATCAAGTCAGCAGGCTAAAGGTCGGGCGCGTTGTGCGCCCGGCAAGTCAATACAGTGAAAAGAGGCGGTATTTTGTCTACGGGTAATTTGGATTTCGAACAGTTCCGGGTCTTCCTGGAAAAAGCCTGTGGCATCTTGCTTGGTGAAAACAAGCAGTACCTGGTGTCGAGCCGTCTCAATAAGTTGATGGAACAACAGGGCATCAAGTCATTGGGCGAGTTGGTTCAGCGTATCCAGACCCAGCCGCGCAGTGGCTTGCGCGAGATGGTCGTGGACGCCATGACCACCAACGAAACCCTGTGGTTTCGTGACACCTATCCCTTTGAGGTATTGAAGAACAAGGTATTGCCGGCGGCCATCAAGGCCAGCCCGGGCCAGCGCCTGCGGATCTGGTCGGCGGCCTGTTCGTCGGGGCAGGAACCTTATTCCTTGTCGATGTCCATTGATGAGTTCGAGCGCACCAACATTGGCCAGTTGAAAGGCGGCGTGCAGATCGTCGCCACCGACCTGTCCGGGACCATGCTCAACAACTGCAAGACCGGCGAGTACGACAGCCTGGCCATCGGCCGCGGCCTGTCGCCCGATCGCCTGCAACGTTATTTCGACGCCAAGGGACCGGGCAAATGGGTGGTCAAGGCGCCCATCAAGAGCCGCGTGGAGTTTCGCTCGTTCAACTTGCTGGACAGTTACGCCAGCCTGGGCAAGTTCGACATCGTGTTCTGCCGCAACGTGTTGATCTACTTTTCCGCTGAGGTGAAGAAGGACATCCTGACGCGCATCCACAGCACCCTGAAACCGGGTGGTTATCTGTTCCTGGGTGCATCCGAGGCGTTGAACGGCTTGCCGGACCATTACCAGATGGTCCAGTGCAGCCCGGGGATCATTTACCAGGCGAAGTGATTGGCTTGGATGGTAGAACGGGAGTCCCTAGGGGCTCCCGTTTTTTTTTGCGTGCTCATATTCAATCACCACTGTCCCCTGTGGGAGCGAGCTTGCTCGCGATAGCGGTATTGCAGACGACATCAACGTTGACTGACAGACCGCCATCGCGAGCAAGCTCGCTCCCACATTTTGATTTCCTTTGCCTGGATGAAAGCGGCAGAAAAGCGGCATCCGGCGGAAACCGATTGCCGCTTTTCTGGCATTGCCGCTTTGCCGTTGCCCGCAAAGCCCCGGTTTACGGGCTTTCGGAAAGTGGCACGGCGCTTGCTAAAGCCTTCGTACGTACATTCTGGTCACCCAAAGGTTTCCGACATGAGCATCAGCTTCGATAAAGCGCTCGGTATCCACGAACAGGCCCTGAGCTTCCGCGCCCAGCGTGCCGAAGTCCTGGCCAACAACATCGCCAACGCCGACACGCCGAACTACAAGGCCCGTGACCTGGACTTTTCCAAGGTACTCGCCGAGCAGAACGAGAAGACCAAGAACGGCCACTTCGCCTTGAACATGACCAACAGCCGTCATATCGAAGCCGAAGGCGTAGGCAGCGGCGACGAATCGTTGATGTATCGCACGCCGATGCAGCCCTCGGTCGACCAGAACACCGTGGACGCTCAACTGGAACAGTCCAACTACGCGGAAAACTCCGTGAACTTCCAGGCCAGCTTCACCCTGCTCAACAGTAAATTCAAAGGGCTGGTATCGGCCCTGCGTGGAGAGTAAGTCATGTCGATCGCGAGCGTTTTCAACATCGCCGGCAGTGCCATGAGTGCCCAGACCACTCGCCTGAACACCGTCGCCAGTAACATCGCCAACGCCGAGACCGTTTCGTCAAGCATCGACCAGACCTACCGCGCCCGTCACCCGGTGTTCGCCACCATGTTCCAGGGTGGCCAATCCGGCGGCAGCGATTCGCTGTTCCAGGACCAGGACGCGGCGGGGCAGGGCGTACAGGTGCTCGGCGTCGTTGAAGACCAGAGCAACCTCGAAGCACGTTACGAGCCAAACCATCCGGCCGCGGACGCCAAGGGTTATGTCTATTACCCGAACGTCAACGTCGTCGAAGAAATGGCCGACATGATTTCCGCCAGTCGTTCGTTCCAGACCAACGTCGAAATGATGAACACCGCCAAAACCATGATGCAGAAGGTCCTGACCCTCGGTCAGTGATAAGGGGCGATTCATATGAGCGTCACCAATACAACAGGCGGTTTGAGCCTCAACGAGATTCTGGCCAACTCCTCGGTCAAGACCAATACCAAGGCCGATGGCCTGGGTGCGGCGACCAATGCGGCGAGTGGCAACCAGGAATTGGGCAAGGATGCGTTCCTGCAACTGCTCGTGACCCAGCTGAAAAACCAGAACCCGCTGGAACCCCAGGACAACGGTGAGTTCGTGGCCCAACTGGCGCAATTCAGCAGCCTGGAAGGCATCACCACGCTCAACGAAACCGTGAGCGGCATTGCCGGCAACTACAACTCGTCACAAGCGTTGCAGGCTTCGTCCCTGGTCGGCCGCTCGGTGATCGCTCCGGGTGACAAGGCCGTGGTCGACACCTCCAAGAGCCTCAACGGCACCGTGGTGGTTCCGGCGGCGGTGTCCTCCCTCACCGTCAAGATCATGGACAAGGATGGCAAGACCGTCCGCACCATCGACCTGGGCAGCCAGAAGTCGGGCAACTCTGCCTTCATCTGGGACGGCAAGAACGACGCGGGCACGACGGTAGAGTCGGGCACGTACACCTTCGCGGCCTCGACCACCATCGATGGCAAGGCCACGTCGCTGATCACCAACCTGCCGGCCACGGTCAGCAGCGTGACGATCAGCCAGACGGGCGGTGAGCTGATGCTCAACCTGGCCGGGCTGGGCAGCATCGCCCTGTCCAAAGTACAAACTATTGGTATGTAGAGCCGACTAACCGGCAAAAGGAGTCAACATGTCTTTCAACATCGGCCTTAGCGGTCTCTATGCAGCCAACAAACAGCTGGACGTGACCGGCAACAACATCGCCAACGTGGCGACCACCGGTTTCAAATCGTCCCGCGCGGAATTCGAAGACGTCTACTCGGCCACCAAGCTGGGTTCGGGCAGCAAGACCGTCGGCAACGGCGTGCGCCTGGCCAACGTTTCCCAGCAGTTCGGCCAGGGTGACGTGAACAACACCGGCAACGTGCTGGACATGGGGATCCAGGGCCAGGGCTTCTTTGTCCTGAGCAACGACGGCTCCCTGAGCTACACCCGTGCCGGTACTTTCAAGACCGACAAGGAAGGCTACGTCACCAACAGCGATGGCACGGCTCGTTTGCAGGGCTATGGCGTGGATGCCAACGGCAAGATCCTCAACGGTATCCTGACCGACCTGCGCATCGACACCTCGAACCTGCCGCCGCAAGCCACCAGCCTGGTTTCGTCGACCATCAACCTGAACTCGACGGCGACGCCGATCACTGCCGCGTTCAACCCGGCTGACACGGCGACCTTTACCAAGCAGTTCACCACCCCGATCTACGACACCCAGGGTAACCAGCACTCGATGGACCAATACATGGTCAAGACAGGCTCCAATACCTGGAACGTCTATACCTTGATCGATGGTCGTAACCTCAATGGCAGCTTGCCGACCACGACCGGTGCGACCGCGCCTGTTCCTTCGACCATGAACTTCGATTCGAGCGGCAAGTTGACCACGGTCACCACTCCGCCAGCGACCGTCAATAGCGATCTGGTGTTGACCGGCTGGGTTCCGGGCACCGTGACCAACGGAACCTGGACCGCCAACGGCGCCGCCAGCGCACCGACCATCACGATTTCGATGGGCAACACCACTCAGTTCAACGCCGACACCGCTCGTTCGATTCCTGCCCAGAACGGCTACGCCACCGGCCAGATCACCAACCTGACCATCGATGGCAGCGGTGTGATGCTCGCCAACTTCAGCAACAACCAGACCAAGCCGATCGGCCAGATCGCCCTTGCCAGCTTCACCAACGAGCAAGGCCTGCAGCCAGTAGGCGGCACCAGCTGGAAGGAAACGTTCGCCTCGGGTATCCCGGGCTACGATGCTCCACAGACCGGCACCCTGGGGTCGATCGTCTCCAACTCCCTGGAGGAGTCCAACGTCAACCTGACCAACGAACTGGTCGAGCTGATCAAGGCGCAGAGCAACTACCAGGCGAACGCCAAGACCATCTCTACCCAGAGCACCATCATGCAGACCATCATTCAGATGGCTTGATGCCGAAGGTCGCTTGAAAGCTGCACAAGGAGCCCCTCGAAAGAGGGGCTTTTTCATGAGCTTCAGTTTTGTATTGTTTGGGCCTGCCTCTTCGCGAGCAGGCTCGCGAAGAGGCAGGCCCAGGCGCCTACTTTTCGCCAGGCAAAAGAAAACCCCCGATAAACCAGCGGTCTATCGGGGGCTTCTTTCAGCGGGCGCCTTTACGCGCCCACCCGCTCAGCTTATTGGCAAGCTTCGCAATCCGGCTCATCGATCGCGCAGGCTTTTGGCACTGGCGCAGGTCCTGCTGGAGCAGCCAGGACTGAGTCATCACCGTGGTTGCCGCCAGCGGAAACCGCGTTCAGCTTGCCGGTGTTGATGGTCGACTTCTCGGTGCTGGTGGCGGCCAAGGCACGGAGGTAATAAGTCGTTTTCAGGCCACGGTACCAAGCCATGCGGTAGGTCACGTCCAGCTTCTTGCCCGAGGCGCCGGCGATGTACAGGTTCAGCGACTGAGCCTGGTCGATCCACTTCTGGCGACGGCTGGCGGCGTCTACGATCCACTTGGTGTCCACTTCGAACGCGGTCGCATAGAGCGCTTTGAGCTCTTGCGGGATGCGCTCGATCTGCTGCACCGAACCGTCGTAGTACTTCAAGTCGTTGATCATGACCGAGTCCCACAGGCCGCGGGCCTTGAGGTCGCGAACCAGGTACGGGTTGATCACGGTGAATTCGCCCGACAGGTTCGATTTCACGTACAGGTTCTGGTAGGTCGGTTCGATCGACTGCGACACGCCAGTGATGTTGGCGATGGTGGCGGTCGGTGCGATGGCCATGATGTTGGAGTTACGGATGCCTTTCTGCACACGGGCGCGAACCGGTGCCCAGTCCAGGGTTTCGTTCAGATCCACGTCGATGTACTTCTCGCCGCGCTGGGCGATCAGGATCTGTTGCGAGTCCAGCGGCAGGATGCCCTGGGACCACAGCGAACCCTGGAACGTCTCGTACGAACCGCGCTCGTCGGCCAGGTCGCAGGAAGCCTGGATCGCGTAGTAGCTGACCGCTTCCATGGACTTGTCGGCGAACTCGACCGCAGCGTCCGAACCGTACGGGATGTGCTGCAGGTACAGCGCGTCCTGGAAGCCCATGATGCCCAGGCCGACCGGACGGTGCTTGAAGTTGGAGTTCTTCGCTTGCGGCACCGAGTAGTAGTTGATGTCGATCACGTTGTCGAGCATGCGCACGGCGGTGTTCACGGTGCGTTGCAGCTTGGCGGTGTCCAGCTTGCCGTCGACGATGTGGTTCGGCAGGTTGATCGAGCCCAGGTTGCAGACCGCAATCTCGTCCTTGTTGGTGTTCAAGGTGATCTCGGTGCACAGGTTCGAGCTGTGGACCACGCCCACGTGCTGCTGCGGGCTGCGCAGGTTGCACGGGTCCTTGAAGGTCAGCCATGGGTGGCCGGTCTCGAACAGCATCGACAGCATCTTGCGCCACAGGTCTTTGGCCTGGACGACTTTGAACAGCTTGATCTTGTTGTACTCGGTCAGGGCTTCGTAGTACTCGTAGCGCTCTTCGAAGGCCTTGCCGGTCAGGTCATGCAGGTCCGGCACTTCGGACGGCGAGAACAGGGTCCACTTGCCGTCATCGAAGACGCGCTTCATGAACAGGTCAGGGATCCAGTTGGCGGTGTTCATGTCGTGGGTACGACGACGATCATCACCGGTGTTCTTGCGCAGCTCGATGAACTCTTCGATGTCCATGTGCCAGGTTTCCAGGTAGGCACAGACCGCGCCCTTGCGCTTGCCGCCCTGGTTGACCGCAACGGCGGTGTCGTTGACCACTTTGAGGAACGGCACGACGCCCTGGGATTTGCCGTTGGTGCCCTTGATGTACGAGCCCAATGCGCGGACCGGGGTCCAGTCGTTGCCCAGGCCACCGGCGAATTTGGACAGCATGGCGTTGTCGTGGATTGCGCCGTAGATGCCCGACAGGTCGTCCGGCACGGTGGTCAGGTAGCAGCTCGACAGCTGTGGACGCAGGGTGCCGGCGTTGAACAGGGTCGGGGTCGAGGCCATGTAGTCGAAGGACGACAACAGGTTGTAGAACTCGATCGCACGGTCTTCACGCTGCTTCTCTTCGATCGCCAGGCCCATGGCCACGCGCATGAAGAAGACCTGCGGCAGTTCGAAGCGCACGCCATCCTTGTGGATGAAGTAACGGTCGTACAGGGTTTGCAGGCCCAGGTAGGTGAATTGCTGGTCACGCTCGTGGTTGATCGCCTTACCGAGTTTTTCCAGGTCGAATTCGGCCAGGACAGGGTTCAGCAATTCGTACTCGATACCCTTGGCGACATAGGCCGGCAGGGCCTTGGCGTACAGGTCGGCCATTTCGTGGTGGGTCGCGCTCTCGGCGACTTCCAGGAAGCTCAGGCCTTCGGCGCGCAGGGTGTCCATCAGCAGGCGCGCGGTCACGAACGAGTAGTTCGGCTCGCGTTCCACCAGGGTCCGCGCGGTCATCACCAGGGCGGTGTTGACGTCCTTGAGGGCGACGCCGTCATAGAGGTTCTTCAGGGTTTCGCGCTGGATCAGGTCGCCATCGACTTCTTCCAGACCTTCGCAGGCCTCGGTGACGATGGTGTTCAGCCGGCCCATGTCCAGCGGCGCGAGGCTGCCGTCGGCGCGTGCGATGCGGATCGAAGGGTGAGCCTGGACCGGCGCGTCGGCCGGCGCGCGGGTGGCGCGCTCCTTGGCGCGGGAGTCACGGTAGATCACGTAGTCGCGAGCCACTTTCTGCTCGCCGGCACGCATCAGGGCCAGTTCGACCTGGTCCTGGATTTCTTCGATGTGGATGGTGCCGCCCGAAGGCATGCGACGTTTGAAGGTCGCGGTGACCTGTTCGGTCAGGCGGGCGACGGTGTCGTGGATTCGCGACGAGGCGGCAGCGGTGCCGCCCTCAACTGCGAGGAACGCTTTGGTGATGGCGACGGTGATCTTGTCATCGGTGTAGGGAACGACAGTGCCGTTACGCTTGATCACGCGCAGTTGGCCCGGCGCGGTGGCGGACAGATCCGGGCTCGAATCGGCGGCCAGCGGCGCGGTGCCCTGCGGGTTCTCGCGAGTTGTGTCGGTGTGCATGGGTGTCTCCACGTTCTCTATGTTTATTTGGGCACCATCACGGTGCCCACCGTTCCGTCCTGAAGCACTACAACCGACTGGCGCCGGGTATAACAACTTCGGGACAGTAGGGCGCGGGCCTGCGGCGTCGCGTCCATCCGAAGTTCTTGGATCGCGAGCCTGGGCTCGGAACCTGGTTTATCAAGGTGGCAGCAAAGGACTGCAACACCCGTACCGTTCCGGTCGTTTTCGACCTTGGAAACGGTTGCCATCCGCAGGGGCGGTCTGGACTTGTGAAACAGCGGTGTTGCAGAAGGACAGAGGCGAGAAAAGCGCTTGAATTCTCTATCCGACTTGTGTTTGGTTTTTGGCCGAAAACCCTACATGTAGGGTTTTTTACGCGGCGGGCTACAAGATAATGCGTTTTCGGACATGAATCAACGTGCTGCCTGTGGATAAGCCTGTGCGTAATTTGTGTGCGAAACTAGGAACTCCTCTGTAGGCCGCGACCTAGCTGGAGCGAGCCTTTTTTCAACGATTCTGACGACTCGAAAACCGGCCGGAGTTTTTTGCGGGCGCGGACGTTACCACACAAATCCAACCCGACCGAACGCATTTGTCCGCTTGTTTTCTGCGCAAGCCGCGTTTATACAATCGGCCGGTGCATGGGCGTGTTTATCCTCCTTTAACATGACAAACGATGGAGGGGCGGTGGGCATTGTGGGAGCGAGCTTGCTCGCGATAGCGTCGGACCGGTAACGGTGATGCTGGCTGACCCACCGCCATCGCGAGCAAACTCGCTCCCACAGAGTTCCATGTGCCCCACAACAATAAGAGGCCCCCAGTGGAACAAGAAGCCTGGCAGATATTGATTGTCGAGGATGACCAGCGTCTGGCCGAGCTGACCCGCGAATACCTGGAAAGCAATGGCCTTCGCGTCGCCATCGAGGGCAACGGCGCGGTCGCGGCGCAGCGGATCATCGACGAGCAGCCGGACCTGGTGATCCTCGACCTGATGCTGCCCGGCGAAGATGGCCTGAGCATCTGCCGCAAAGTGCGCGAGCACTACGACGGCCCGATCCTCATGCTGACGGCGCGTACCGACGACACCGACCAGATCCAGGGCCTGGACCTTGGGGCTGATGACTACGTCTGCAAGCCGGTGCGGCCACGCCTGTTGCTGGCGCGCATCCAAGCCCTGTTGCGGCGCAGCGAGCCGGAGCCGTCCGTGCCGCAGAAACCGCGCCGCCTGGAGTTCGGGCCGCTGGTGGTCGACGACGCCTTGCGCGAAGCCTGGTTGCAGGACAAGGGGATCGAGCTGACCAGCGCCGAATTCGACCTGCTGTGGCTGCTGGTGTCCAATGCCGGACGCATCCTGTCTCGCGAGGAAATCTTCACTGCCCTGCGCGGGATCGGCTACGACGGCCAGGACCGCTCCATCGACGTGCGCATCTCGCGCATCCGCCCCAAGATCGGTGACGACCCCGACCATCCACGGTTGATCAAGACCATTCGCAGCAAAGGCTACCTGTTCGTTCCCGAAGCTTGCGTAGACGCCGCTCCGTGAACTCGATCTTCCTGCGCATCTATGGCGGCATGTGCGCGGCCTTGGTGTTGGTCGCGGTACTGGGCGTACTGGCGCTGCATCAGCTCAACCAGACGCGTGCCGAGCAGTACCGCGAGCGCCTGGCCCATGGCACGTTTTCCTTGATGGCCGATAATCTGCGGCCGATGAACGGCACGGAGCGCCGTCGTGCCCTGGCGGTGTGGGCGCGCCTGCTGGGCATCCCGCTGGAACTGCAGGCGCTCAGCCAGGCCGACCTCGACCTGGGCCAGCGCACCCGCGTGCTGCGCGGGCAGGTCCTGGTGGAACAGACCGGCCCCCACGCGGCGAAGGTCTATCGGCTGGTCAGCGACGGCGAGCAGTTGACATTGGTAGGGGAGGTTCGCCAGATCAGTGAGCAATTGGCCCGGGCGACAATCTATTTACTGGCCGACGAACTGGTGCGTTACCCGGTGGCCGAGCAGCCCGAGCGGCTTGCACAACTCAAACAGGAAAAGGGCTTCGGTTTCGATCTGCGCCTGATGACCGTCGACCAGGCGGACATGGACGAAGACCAGCGTCGTCGGGTGTCCGAGGGCGATACGGTGATGGCCCTGGGCAAGGGCGGCGACTCGATCCGGGTATTCGCCGGGATGGTTGGCACGCCGTGGGTCCTGGAAATCGGCCCCTTGTACCAGATGAATCCGTACCCGCCCGAATGGCTGGTGCTGATCGCGGCGCTGGGCTTGAGCCTGATCGGTTTGATCGTCTACCTGCTGGTACGCCAGTTGGAGCGACGGCTGCGCGGCCTGGAATCGGCCGCCACCCAGATTGCCCAGGGCAGCCTGGAGACCCGCGTGCCGGCCCGGGGCGCCGATTCGGTGGGGCGTCTGGCCGCTGCGTTCAACGCCATGGCCGAGCACTTGCAGCAGTTGTTGGCGATCCAGCGGGAGCTGGTGCGCGCGGTGTCCCACGAATTGCGCACACCGGTGGCGCGCCTGCGTTTCGGCCTGGAAATGCTCGGCAGCGCCAGCACGCCCGAGGCCCGGGACAAATACCTGGCGGGCATGGACCACGACATCGAAGACCTGGATCGGTTGGTGGATGAAATGCTGACGTATGCGCGCCTGGAGCAGGGGTCGCCGGCGTTGAACTTCCAGCGGGTGGATCTGGATGCGCTGGTCAATCAGGTCATAGAAGAACTGGGACCTTTACGCGCCGGGATCACGGTGGAGCGTGGCCTGTGCCTGTCGGCCGCCGATTGCGACGACGCCTGGGTCGAGGCTGAGCCGCGTTTCCTGCATCGCGCCCTGCAGAATCTGGTGGGCAACGCCATGCGCCATGCCCGATCACGGGTGACAGTGAGTTACCAGGTGGGCCAGTTGCGCTGCCGGGTCGACGTCGAGGATGACGGGCCGGGGGTGCCGGAGGCCGCGTGGGAACGGGTATTCAAGCCGTTCCTGCGCCTGGACGACAGCCGGGCCCGCGCCTCGGGTGGCCATGGATTGGGGCTGTCGATCGTGCGCCGGATCATTCATTGGCATGACGGCCGGGCCTTGATCAACAAGAGCAAAAGCCTGGGCGGGGCGTGTTTCAGCTTGAGTTGGCCGAGGCATCAGGATCGGTCCTGAAAGGTGCGGCGCCTATGCCGCCCCTTCGAGAGCAGGCACTGGAGGTCTCAGGCCTCGATCCCCACCAGGCTCAACAACTGCCCATCCCTCACCCCGAACTGCCCTTGCAACTCACTGCCATGGCGCCACTCGGGCGAAAGATCGGTCAGTAGTCGCAGCCGCACCTGCCCATCATGGGACCACTCCAGCACCTCGGCATGTTCGAAATAGAAACGTTGCCCAACGACCGGGTACAGCGCCTTGAACAGGCTTTCCTTGACCGAGAAGGTCAGCGTAACCAGCAGCGCACGATCATCGCGCGAGACGGTCGCCATGCGCAGCAGTTCCGCAGGCGTGAGGATTTCGCCCGCCAGGCGCTCGGCGCGTTCGGGGTCGAGCAGGTTTTCCAGGTCCATGCCCAGCCCTTGCCAACGCTGCTTCTTCGCGACAATGGCGGCCGCCCGGCCGGTACTGTGGGTGATCGAACCGCTGACATGGGCGGGCCACACCGGTGCGCGGTCTTCGCCGATGGCGGGAATACAGGCGATTCCATCAAGCCGATGCAAGGCCGCCCGGGCGCAGACTCGCCCGGCGAGGAACTCCGCCTGGCGCTTGGCCACCGAGCGCTGGATGCTCGCTGGCGGCTCGATAGCGCTGTTGGGGAAATCGGCGGCGACGAGCAGCAGCGGATCGAAACGCGTACTGAGCAGCACCGTATCGGCCAGGGCATCGGGCAGCAGCCACTGTTCATCCAGAGGCGAGCAGCAGGCGGGTAGGGCGGGGAGTGGGTTCATGCCCGGCATTTTGCCGGGTTGGCTTGAGGCTGGGTAGTGGGGGAGGCTGGGAGCCGGATGCTTTTGTGGCGAGGGAGCTTGCTCCCGCTGGGCTGCGAAGCGGCCCCAAGATTGTAGGCGACCGCTACGCAGTCGAGCGGGAGCAAGCTCCCTCGCCACAAGAACGGTATGTGTCAGAAAATCTTCTTGAAGAACTTCTGCATGTCCGCCCATGACTTCTCATCGGCTTCCTTGTTGTAGCCGATGTCCGGCCCGCCATGCTCGCCATGGCTCAGGCGGTCGGCGTCGGGGTTGCTGAAGCCGTGCTTGGCGCCGTCGAGGCTGACGAACTTATAGTCGGCGCCGGCCTTGTCCATCTCGCTCTTGAACGCGGTCACGTTGTCTTCGGTGACCATGCTGTCCAGCGCGCCGTGCTCCACCAGGATCTTGGCTTTGACACTGCCTGGGGTGGCCGGGGTTTTGGTGACGAGGGCGCCATGGAAACTCACCACGCCAGCCAATGGGACGCCCTGGCGAGCGGCGTCCAGCACCACCTTGCCACCGAAGCAATAGCCGATGGCGGCAAGTTTGTCCGGATCGGTCTGCGGTTGTTTCTTCAGGAGGTCGAGCCCGGCCTGAAAGCGCGCGCTAGCCGCCTTGCCGTCCTTGAGCGCGGCCTGCATGAAGGCCAGGGCGTCCTTGGGGTGCTCGGTATTCTTGCCGTCACCGTACATGTCGATCGCCAGGGCGCTGTAGCCCAGGCTGGCAAGGTCGCGGGCGCGGCGCTTGGCGTAATCATTCAGTCCCCACCATTCATGCACCACCACCACGCCCGGGCGCGGGCCCTTGACCGCGTCGTCGTAGGCGTAATAGCCGATCAGCTTCGTGCCGTCGGCACTGGTGTAGGGAATCTCCTGGGTCTGGATGGCGGCGTGGCTGGCGCTGCTCAAGGCCAGAAGTACAACGGCAAGCAATCTGCGCATGATCGATCTCCTTAAAAAAGTGGGTGCACACAGACTAGCCGATTCATTCAGCCCAGGTTCAGAGAACGTTCAAGGAGGGTTCAGGGAGCAATGGCTATCGTGGCGGCGACTTCACACAACCCTTGCTTCAAAAGGAACTGATCATGACTCATATGAAAAAACTGCTGCTTGCATTCACTGTATTGGGTGCCACTGCCATGGCCCATGCCGATGACAATTTCGCCAGCCTGACCCTCGGCCAGACCAGTGACAAGGTCAAGAAATCCAATGCGCTGGACCGGAACCTGGGCAATCCGAACGCCGATGGCGTCATTGGCAAGGACACCACCTACGGCCTGCGCCTGGGCCGGCAGAACGATCAAGGCCGCTACTACGCTACCTATGACAACGTGTCGGGGAGCCACAACGGCATCAAGTTGCGCCAGGAAAACCTGCTGGGTAGCTACGATGTGTTTTATCCAGTGACCAGCAGCACCAAATTGTTCGGCGGTGGCACGGCGGGGCTGACCAAGTTGACCCAGGACTCCCCGGGCTTCAGCCGCGACACCGACATCGGCTACGCCGTTGGCTTGCAGGGCGGCGTCCTGCAACAAATTTCGCGAAACACCTCGGTGGAACTGGGGTACCGTTACCTGCGCAGCAATGCCAGCACTGAGATGAGCCCGCACGGGGGCGCGAAGGTCGGCTCCCTGGACCTGACCAGCAGCGCCCAGACTTACCTGTCCGCGAACTACACGTTCTAGGCGGCAGGCAATGGAGACGTGCAGCCGGGTCGGCCCAAGACGACCCGGCGCCTTGTTCGATACCTGCTGTCTTGAATCGCCTGGGAGAGGCCCATGAAACTATTGGTTGTCGAAGACGAAGCGCTGTTGCGTCATCACCTGCAAACCCGTCTCACCGACAGCGGCCATGTGGTGCAGGCCGTGGCCAATGCCGAAGAGGCCTTGTATCAGGTCCGCGAGTTCAATCATGACCTGGCGGTGATCGACCTGGGCCTGCCGGGTATCAGCGGCCTGGAACTGATTCGCCGCCTGCGTTCCCAGGACAAGTCCTTCCCGATCCTGATCCTGACCGCCCGCGGCAACTGGCAGGACAAGGTCGAAGGCCTCGCCGCCGGGGCCGACGACTATGTGGTCAAGCCGTTCCAGTTCGAAGAGCTGGAGGCCCGGCTCAACGCCCTGCTGCGCCGCTCCAGCGGTTTCACCCAGTCGACCATCGTCGCCGGGCCATTGCTGCTCGACCTCAACCGCAAGCAGGCGTCCCTCGATGAAGAACCGCTGGCGCTGACGGCCTACGAATACCGCATCCTCGAATACCTGATGCGCCATCACCAGCAGGTCGTCGCCAAGGACCGCTTGATGGAGCAGTTGTACCCGGATGACGACGAGCGCGATCCCAATGTCATCGAAGTGTTGGTCGGCCGCTTGCGCCGCAAACTGGAAGCCCCGGCCGGCTTCAAACCGATCGACACCGTGCGGGGCCTGGGTTACCTGTTCAACGAGCGCTGCCAGTGATTCGTTCCCTGCGGCTGCGCTTGATGCTGGCCGCCATGACCCTGGCGGTGTTGTTCATGCTGGCGTTGCTGCCGGCGATGCAAGGCGCGTTCAGCCTGGCGTTGCAGGAATCCATCGAGCAACGCCTGGCGTCGGATGTGACCACGCTGATTTCCGCCGCCCGGGTGGAAAACAATCGACTGAAGATGCCGGCGCAATTGCCCGACGAACGCTACAACCTCGCCGATGCCCGGCTGTTGGGCTACATCTATGATCGCGACGGACGCCTGGTCTGGCGTTCGAAGGCGACCCAGGAAGAGCGCATCAATTACGTGCCGCGCTACGACGGGCAGGGCAACCAGTTCGCGCGGATCCGCGAGGATAACGGCCAGGAGTTCTTCGTCTATGACGTCGAGGTCAAGTTGTTGGGCGGCCAGAGCGCGGCGTTCAGCATCGTTACCCTGCAGCCGGTGCGCGATTATGAGGTCACCTTGCAAGGACTGCGGGACAATCTTTACCTGGGATTTGGCGCTGCCCTGGCGGTATTGCTGGCGCTGTTGTGGATCGGCCTGACCTGGGGGTTGCGCGCCTTGCGGCGCCTGAGCCAGGAGCTGGATGAAATCGAAGCAGGCACCCGCGAAAGCCTCAGCTCCGCTCACCCCCGCGAACTGTTGCGCCTGACCGGCTCCCTCAACCGCCTGTTGCACAGCGAGCGCGAGCAGCGCAGCCGTTATCGGGACTCCCTCGATGACCTGGCTCACAGCCTGAAGACCCCGCTGGCGGTGTTGCAAGGTGTCAGCGAAGACATGGCCCGGCGCCCCCAGGACCGCGGACAGGCGTGGGTGCTGCAAACCCAGATCGAACGCATGAGCCAGCAGATCGGCTATCAGTTGCAGCGCGCCAGCCTGCGTAAAAGCGGTCTGGTGCGGCACCAGGTGCCCTTGCGTCCAGTGCTGCAAAGCCTGTGCGACACCCTCGACAAGGTCTATTGCGACAAGCGCGTTCGGGTCGATTTCGATCTGCCTGAGCAGGGCCAGGTGCCGATCGAACAGGGCGCCCTCCTGGAGATGCTCGGCAACCTTTTGGAGAACGCTTATCGGCTATGCCTGGGGGAGGTTCGGGTCAGCATGCACCAGACCCTCGGCGGTACGGAGTTGAGCGTCGAGGACGACGGCCCGGGTGTGCCACCGGACCAGCGTGCGCGGATTCTCCAACGGGGCGAGCGATTGGATCGCCAGCATCCGGGGCAGGGAATCGGGTTGGCGGTGGTCAAGGACATCATCGAAAGCTACGGCGCGCGATTGACCCTGGGGGATTCGGAGTTGGGCGGCGCGGCGTTTCGGATTCTTTTTCCGGTGGTTTGAGTGGCGTTTCAGTGTGTCGCGGGCCCCTGTGGCGAGGGGATTTATCCCCGCTGGGCTACGCAGTAGCCCCAAATGGGTGGCGGTGGTGTGTCAGACAGAATGCAGGGGGCCGCTTCGCAGCCCAGCGGGGATAAATCCCCTCGCCACAGGGCAGCACACCACAGAAGTGGGATATCCCCCATCAGTTTTCCAACTCCCGATAAGCCCCCGGCGTCACCCCGGTCCACTTCTTGAACGCCCGATGAAACGCCGACGGCTCGGAGAATCCCAACTGTTCGGCAATCTGCTGCAACGACAGATCCGCCCGGCCCAAATGGTAGATGGCGATATCCCGCCGCAACTGATCCTTGAGCTCCTGAAAGCTGGTGCCTTCTTCGCGAAGGTGCCGGCGCAGCGTCTGGGCGCTGATGTGCAGGTGTGCGGCGACGGTGTCCAGGTCGGGCCAGCGCGCCGTGTCGCGGCTGAGGAGGCGGCGCAGTTGGCTGGTCAGGCTGTGGCCGTCGTCTGGGCGCGACAGCAGGTCGGCGGGGGAGCGTTCGAGAAAATGCTTGAGGGTTCGCTCGTCCTGCAGCAAGGGCATTTCCAGGTAGCGACCATGGAATAACAAGCTGCTGCGTCGGGCCTCGAAGACCAGCGGGCAAGGGAACAGCAGGTCGTATTCTGCGCCGTGGCTGGGCTTGGCGTAGCTGAAGGTGGCCTGTTCCAGGCCGATCCGTTGGCCGATCAGCCAACTGCCGAGGCGATGCCAGATGACCAGCAGGCTTTCCGCCAGGAAGTGATCAGGGTCGCGTAGCGTCGACTCGTCCAGGGTCAACCGTACCCGGTCGCCTTCGCTCTCCAGGATCAGGCTCGGCGCATCGGGAAACAGGCTGTAGAACAACAGGCCGCGTTGCAGGGCTTTGCCCAGGGTCCGACAGTGGATCAACGTGTGACACATCATGGCAAACGTCCCCGGTTTACTCGGGGCGCTGCCGAATCCCAGGTATTCGTCCCCCAACGCCACCCACAGCGCCTGCAACAGGCGGGCGAACTGCTCGGGCGCGATGCGTGCCCGCGGCTCGTCGAGCAACTCCGGGCTGATGCCCAGCTGTTGCAGCAGCGACGAATAGTCAAAGCCTTGCCGGCGCGCGCCACCCAGGGCTGCGCGGGCGAAATGGCTGGCAATTGTGCGTTGGCGCATGAGGCATAGATCCGTCCGTTAGGCGAGCGATGGTAGCAGGGCGTCTGCGCTGGACAAGGCGGATATCCGCCAAATCCAGGAGTGAGAAATGGAGTCTTGGCGGGAATCCGCCATCCTTCGCCACCTGTTTAATCGACGATGAATAAACAAAAACGTTATGGGACGCGGGTTGTAGGGCATTTCTTAAAAATGGCACGGGCCTTGCGATGTCCTGTGCAGGTCTGCCCCGTGCAGCCGACAAAACAAATCCCTCCAGTGCAGGAGGGTTCGCAATTGAGGTGTCGTGGACAACAGGTGGATGTTGTCATACGGGACTCTTGAGGAAGGTTTGCCATGACGACTCGTCAGCCCTTGTACAAATCCCTGTATTTCCAGGTAATCGTAGCCATTGCCATCGGCATTTTGCTCGGCCACTTCTACCCGCAGACCGGCGTTGCCCTCAAGCCGTTCGGTGACGGGTTCATCAAGTTGATCAAGATGGTCATCGCCCCGATCATCTTCTGTACCGTCGTCAGTGGTATCGGCGGCATGCAAAACATGAAGTCGGTCGGCAAGACCGGCGGCTACGCGCTGCTGTATTTCGAAATTGTCTCTACCATTGCCCTGCTGATCGGCCTGGTCGTGGTCAACGTCGTGCAACCGGGCAACGGCATGCACATCGACGTAACGACCCTGGACACCAGCAAGATCGCCGGCTTCATCAATGCCGGTAAAGACCAGAGCATCGTTGCCTTCATTCTCAACGTGATCCCTAACACCATCGTCGGCGCGTTCGCCAACGGTGACATCCTGCAAGTGCTGATGTTCTCGGTGCTCTTCGGTTTCGCCCTGCATCGCCTGGGTTCTTATGGCAAGCCGGTGCTGGACTTCATCGACCGTTTCGCCCACGTGATGTTCATCATCATCAACATGATCATGAAGCTGGCCCCGATCGGTGCGTTCGGCGCCATGGCCTTCACCATCGGCGCCTACGGTGTCGGTTCGCTGGTGCAACTGGGCCAGCTGATGATCTGCTTCTACATCACCTGCGTGGTCTTCGTGCTGGTGGTGCTGGGCGCCATCTGCCGCGCCCACGGCTTCAGCGTGGTCAAGCTGATCCGCTACATCCGTGAAGAACTGCTGATCGTGCTGGGTACCTCCTCCTCGGAATCGGCCCTGCCGCGCATGCTGATCAAGATGGAGCGCCTGGGTGCCAAGAAATCCGTGGTGGGTCTGGTGATCCCGACTGGCTACTCGTTCAACCTCGACGGTACTTCGATCTACCTGACCATGGCCGCGGTGTTCATCGCCCAGGCCACCGACACTCCAATGGACATCACGCATCAGATCACCCTGTTGCTGGTCCTGCTGCTGTCGTCCAAAGGCGCTGCCGGCGTGACCGGTAGTGGTTTCATCGTGCTGGCGGCAACCCTGTCGGCCGTGGGCCATCTGCCTGTGGCGGGCCTGGCGCTGATCCTGGGTATCGACCGCTTCATGTCCGAAGCCCGTGCCCTGACCAACCTGGTGGGCAACGCCGTTGCCACGATCGTGGTCGCCAAGTGGGTCAAGGAGCTGGACGAAGACCAGTTGCAGACCGAACTGGCCTCCGGTGGTCGCGGTATCTCCGACGTGCGTGAAGACGACGACGCGGTTGCAACGGCCGAAACCGCGCTGCCAACCAAGTAAGCTTCAGCCCGTAACAAGAAACCCGCTTCGGCGGGTTTTTTGTTGGGCCGTGCTTTCCGGGTGAAGTGCTTTTTGTGGCGAGGGAGCTTGCTCCCGCTGGGTTGCGGAGCGACCCCAGGATGTACCTGCCACTGAGGGGCTTCGTGTAATACGCAAGGGGCTGCTGCGCAGCCCAGCGGGAGCAAGCTCCCTCGCCACGACGGCCCTCTGGATTGAGCGGATTTGTCAGCCTAAACGACACGCTTGGTAATTGCCTCAACGCAAGCCCCTGCCTAGTCTTGGATGCACATCCGAAGCGGAGATTTTCCATGCAAGGCCCACTGGCATCGCTCAAGGTACTGGATTTCTCGACCCTGCTGCCGGGGCCGTTCGCCTCGCTGTTGCTGGCAGACATGGGCGCCGAGGTGCTGCGGATCGAGTCGCCGGACCGTCCGGATCTGTTGCGGATTCTGCCGCCCCATGATCAGGACGTCTCGGCCAGCCATGCCTACCTCAACCGCAACAAGCGCAGCCTGGCACTGGACCTCAAGCAACCGGCGGCGCTGGAAATCATCAAGCGACTGTTGGACGACCATGACATCCTGCTCGAGCAGTTCCGTCCCGGCGTGATGGAGCGATTGGGGTTGGGGTATGAAGCCCTGAAGGCGATCAATCCGCGGCTGATCTATGTGTCGATTACCGGCTACGGCCAGACCGGCCCCTATCAGGCGCGTGCCGGTCATGACATCAACTACCTGGCATTGGCGGGTCTGGCGAGCCACACCGGGCGTGTCGGCAGCGGGCCGTTGCCGATGGGGATGCAAGTGGCCGACATCGCCGGCGGCTCTTTGCACGGGGTGATCGGGCTGTTGGCCGCGGTGATTGCACGTCAGCAGACCGGGCAGGGGCAACACTTGGACGTGAGCATGACCGATTGCGTCTTCAGCCTGAACGCACTGGCTGGCGCCGGTTACCTGGCCTGCGATGTGACGCCTGGGTGGGAGAATCATGTGCTCAACGGCGGCAGCTTCTATGACTATTACCGTACACGCGACGGGCGATGGATGTCGGTGGGCAGCCTGGAGCCGGTCTTCATGCAGGCCCTTTGCGAGACGCTGGGGCGGCCGGAACTGGCGGTCCAGGGGCTATCGCCCAAGCTTGAACAGCAACAGGCCCTCAAACTGGCACTGCAAGCCGAGTTCGAGAAACACGACTTCGACGAGCTGTGCCGCTTGTTCGCGAGGGTCGACGCCTGCGTCGAGCCGGTGCTGAGCCTGGAGGAGGCCGTGGGGCATGCGCAATTGCAGGCTCGGGAATTGGTCAAGCAGGTGCCCCGAGGGGATGGTTCGACTCAGGCGCAGATGGCCTGTCCGTTGAAGTTTTCCGAAGGACTGCCCGAGCCTCGGCATATCGGCGCGAGGCTGGGAGCGCACACGGACCAGGTGTTGGGTGAGTTGGGGTTCAGTGAGGAGCGGATTGCCCGGCTGCGTGATGACAGGGTCGTTGTGTAGCGTCCTTTCTGCCTCATCGCGAGCAGGCTCGCTCCCACTTGTGGACGCCGAAAATCCAGCGTGGGAGCGAGCCTGCTCGCGAAAGCGTCAGCCTGGACACTACAAAAAACAGCTACTCGACCCGCGTCTCCCCACTGAACACCAAAGTATTGCGGCAGCTACGGCACAAGTACCGCCGCCCCTGGCGCACCAGGCGGTGGCGTTGCGCCGTGAATGGGAAGTCGCTGCCGTCGCAAGGGCATTTGTAGATGTACCGGGTTGCGGTACGGCGTTTGATCTCGTAGGTGTGGCAACGGTTGGGTGGCAGTTCGTAGACCCCACGCATGATCAGTTGCCATTCCTCTCCATGGGCCTGGATACGGTCGCCAAACAGTTGGTGGGCGATCAGGTGCGCGACCTCATGGGCCACCGTCTGCTTGAGGAAATCCTCGGCGTTCTCCTGGTACAGCTGTGGATTGAAGCGCAGCAGATTTTCATGAAGGTGCGCGACACCGGCCTTTTGGCCGCGCAACTTGAGGCTGACCACCGGACGTTTGAAAGGACGTTTGAAAAAGGATTCAGCTTGTTGATAACACTCTTCGACGCGGGTATTGAGTTGCTCGAGCATGCTTTACGGGTCTCCAGAAAGCCGAGTATGCCGCAAGCGTTGGCCGTTGCGAATCGTTGAGGCGCCCAGCGGTCGTCCCAGGCAGAACCACGCACAGAGGAAGGCCGCCTTGCGGCGGCCTGTGGTGGCAGATCGATTTTGGTTGGAGAGCCTTAATCCTTCAATAATCCTTCAATTGGTATAGACCGGGCCCACGCCCAGCCCCCAGACAATCACCGTGAACGCCATGATCGCCACCAGCACCACCAAACCCACGGCCAGCACCGAACTGGAAAACAGGAAACCTTCGTCCTGAGGGATGTTCATGAAGGTCGGCAGCCCTACGTACAACAGGTAGACCGTGTAGCAGATCGCCGCGGTCCCGACGATCATCCCCAGCCACATGTGGGGATAGAGCGCCGCCAGGCCGCCGATGAACAGCGGTGTCGCGGTGTACGTGGCGAACGCGACGCAGCGAGCCAGGCTCGGGTTGGCGTCATAGGTGCGAGCCATCCAGTGGATGAACGCTCCCATCACCGCCACGCCGCCCAACATGGCCAGGTAAGACATGATGGTCATCCACAGGGCGCTTTCCTGGGTGAGCATGACCGGTGGACGATTGCCGATGACCCATCCTACCTGCGTGGTACCGATGAACGCCGATACCGCCGGGATGGCCGCCAGGATCAGCGTGTGGGTGAGGTACATGTGGCTGATGCTTTCCTCCTGATCGCCACGGATTTCCTTCCATTCTTGATCAGGGTGGGTAAAGAGCCCCACGACATGATGGATCATAGTCAGTCACTCCTTTGTTATTGCCATCGCCCCCCAACGGAGCGCCTACGGGCCAATTGGCCAGGTAAGTAAAGGTCTGTAAGTGTGTGCGACCTTATGCCGCAGTATAAGAAGGAGTGGCCCTCAAGGGGATGGGGCGCTTAGAGCAAATCGCGCTGTAGCCGGGAACGCTAATCGCCGTTAGGTCTGTGCGCAGGGTTGCGCAACCCGACGGGGATAAATCCCCTCGCCATAAAGGCACCTGTCGTCAGCCTTCGCCGACAGCCAGTTTTTTGCGTAAAATGCCGGCCTTTCGTCACACCTCACGGATTTCGCGTCATGGGCACTCTTACGGTCAACCAGAACAAACTGCAAAAGCGCCTGCGCCGCCTGGCCGGTGAGGCGGTCGCCGACTACAACATGATCGAGGACGGCGACAAGGTCATGGTCTGCCTGTCCGGCGGCAAGGACAGCTACACCTTGCTCGACGTGCTGATGCATTTACAGAAGGTTGCACCGATCAAGTTCGACATCGTCGCGGTCAACATGGACCAGAAGCAGCCTGGGTTCCCGGAACATGTGCTGCCGGCCTACCTCGAGTCGCTGGGCGTCGAGTACCACATCGTCGAGAAAGACACCTATTCGGTGGTCAAGGAACTGATTCCCGAAGGCAAGACCACTTGTTCGCTGTGCTCACGCTTGCGCCGCGGAACGCTCTACACCTTCGCCGACGAGATTGGCGCGACCAAAATGGCCCTGGGTCACCACCGCGACGACATCGTCGAGACCTTTTTCCTCAACATGTTCTACAACGGCTCGCTCAAGGCCATGCCACCCAAGCTGCGGGCCGACGATGGGCGCAACGTGGTGATTCGCCCGTTGGCGTATTGCAACGAGAAGGACATCCAGGCCTATTCGGATTTCAAGCAATTCCCGATCATCCCGTGCAACCTGTGCGGCTCCCAGGAAAACCTGCAGCGCCAGGTGGTCAAGGAAATGCTCCAGGAATGGGAGCGCAAGACTCCGGGCCGTACCGAGAGCATTTTCCGCGGCTTGCAGAACGTCATCCCGTCGCAACTGGCGGACCGCAACCTGTTCGACTTCACCAACCTGCGCATCGACGAAAACGCCACGCCGCGGTTCGTCAATGTGGTGAACCTGTAAGGTTGCCAACCGGTTTTATCCACGGCGCTTGCGAGCGCCGTTTCTTTTTCAATACCAGGAGAGGGCATGCGCGATTACAAGTGGCTGCACGAGTATTGTCTGAACCGCTTCGGTTCGGCGGCTGAACTGGAAGCCCACCTGCCTGTACCCAAGACCCCGGCGCAACTGCGCAAGATCAGCGACGACCGCTACCTCTCGACCATGGCCCTGCGGGTGTTTCGCGCCGGGCTCAAGCACAGCCTGGTGGACGCCAAGTGGCCGGCGTTTGAAGAGGTGTTCTTCAAATTTGATCCGGAGAAAGTCGTGCTGATGGGCGCCGAGCACCTGGAGCGGCTGATGCAGGACGCGCGGATCATTCGCCACCTGGGCAAGCTCAAGAGCGTACCGCGCAACGCGCAGTTGATCCTGGACGTGGCCCACGAAAAGGGCAGCTTTGGGGCGCTGGTCGCCGACTGGCCTGTGACTGACATCGTGGGCCTGTGGACTTATCTGAAGAAACACGGCCATCAACTGGGCGGCCTGTCGGCACCGCGTTTCCTGCGGATGATGGGCAAGGACACATTCGTGCCCAGTTATGACGTGGTAGCGGCGCTCAATGCCCAAGACATCATCGACAAAGCCCCCACGAGCCTTCGGGATCTTGCGACGGTGCAGGCAGCTTTCAATCAGTGGCACGAGGAGAGTGGCGGGCGGCCGATGTCACAGATTTCGATGATGCTGGCTTATACCGTGAATCATTGAGACCGGGTTGCGGCCATCGTCGGAACGCCGCCCGGAGCAAGCTCGCTTTCACAGGGGATTTTCGGCGTTTACAAGTCCACTGTGGGAGCGAGCCCTTCTCGCGAAGGCGGCGTATCAGGCGACGGCGATATCGCCTTCGCCAGCCAACCGCCGCTTCAACTGAAACCGCCAGCGTACGTACAGCAACGCCGAGCAGAACACCGCCACGCTCGCTGCCATTTCCAGCAAGCCGAACACATGCCGGTTCGGATCGTAGGCGGCCAGGGCGCCCTTGATGAAATACAGATTGACCACGAAACACATCCAGGAATGCCCGCGGGCGCTGCCGCTGAGCATGCCCGGCGCGAGGATCAGCAGGGGCACCAATTCGATCAGCAAGATCACCCACGGGCGCGCGCCGTGCAGGTCGGCGATGAGCAAGTAATACGCGCTGAGCAACCCCACCAAGCCGAAAAAGCACAGCAGGCTGACGGCGCGGGCGATGCGTACGCGTGGCTCCAGCCATTGGATGGGCGGCAGGATTTTCGGCTTCTTAGCCACGGCCGTTCTCCAGCAACAGGGCGGTTTTCGCCAGGCGCAATCCCAAGGCGCGGCACAAGGCAACTTCGTGTTCGTTCAAGCCGCTTTTGCCATCGGCGCCAGCATGGTGGCTCGGCCCGTAGGGCGTACCGCCGCCCTGGGTATCGATCAAGGCTGACTCGCTGTAAGGCAGGCCGGTGATCAGCATGCCGTGATGCAGCAGTGGCAGCATCATCGATAACAAGGTGGTTTCCTGGCCGCCATGCAGGCTCGCGGTGGAGGTAAACACGCCGGCGGGCTTGCCGACGAGGGCTCCGGTGAGCCAAAGGTTGCTGGTGCCGTCGAGGAAGTATTTCAGCGGCGCGGCCATGTTGCCGAAACGGGTCGGGCTGCCGAGGGCCAGGCCGGCGCAATTTTTCAAGTCATCGAGCGTGGCGTACAGCGGGCCTTGTTCCGGAATGTCCGGCGACACCGCCTCGCACTCGGCGGAGATCGCCGGCACCGTACGCAACCTCGCTTCCAGGCCGGCCTGCTCGACGCCCCGGGCAATCTGCCGGGCCATTTCGTTGGTGGAGCCGCTGCGGCTGTAATACAACACCAGGATGTACGGCGTGCTCACGGCAGGATCTCCAGAATCTTTTCCGGCGGACGGCCGATCACGGCTCTGTCGCCGGCTTCGAGGATCGGCCGTTCCATGAGCTTTGGATGGGCGACGATGGCAGCGATCAGATCGTCCTCGCCCAGGTTCTCGTTGGCCAGGTCCAGCGCCTTGTACTCGTCCTCGCCGGTGCGCAGCAATTGCCGCGCGCTGATGCCAAGCTTGCCCAGCAAGGCCTTGAGCTGCTCGGCGTCGAGCGGGGTTTCCAGATAACGAATGACAGTGGGCGTCAGGCCGCGGGCCTCCAACAGTTCCAGCGCACCGCGGGATTTGGAGCAGCGCGGGTTGTGATAAAGCGTCAGATCAGTCATGAGCAGGTCGCATCTTGCGTAAGGTGGCGGCTATTCTACTGTGCAGCGCGGCGCCTAGCACGTGATGGGCGGCCAGCGTTCACATTTCAGACAAGGATTGGCACATGACAAGGCGATTGGCGGCGGCACTGGCTTTTTTCGGCATTCTATTGCTCGCCGGCTGTGGAAACGATTATGGGGTGGACCAGAACGGCCAGCCGATCGCTTCGAAGCGGTTGGACAAACAATGGGTGGTGCTCAATTACTGGGCCGAATGGTGCGCACCCTGCCGCACTGAAATTCCGGAATTCAACGCGCTCGCCGAGCAGCTCAAGGGTCGAAACGTGGGCGTGTTCGGTGTCAACTTCGATCAGGTACAGGGTGAAGAGCTCAGGAGCGCCAGCGAAAAAATGGGGATTCGCTTCAGCGTATTGGCCCAGGACCCGGCCGAATTCTTCGATATCCCTCGCAGCGAAGGATTGCCGGTGACCTACATCATCGATAACCAGGGCAAGGTGCGTGAGCAATTGCTTGGGGAGCAGACGGCGGCGGCGGTGATGGCGAAGCTGGAGGCGTTGCAGGCGCTGAAATAGCGGGTTCAGTGGCGAGGGAGCAATTTCCTCGCCAGTGCCTGGTCAGGCAAGGCTTCAGCCTTCCTCCAACCACCAGCGCAGCGGCTTGCCCTGGGCGGGCCAGAAACGCATCTGTTCGATAGGGGAAACATCCCAGCGTTCGACTTTCTGTAGCGCCTGCAAGAATCGCGTCTCCTGCTCCATCACTGCCGGGGGGCAGAGTTTGCGGGTGCTGCCGATCTTGCCGAAACTCAGCCGGTCGCCTTCCAGGGTGTAGGGCGCAAACCAATGGTTGCAGCCGGCATTGCCATAGGCCCGGCCATCATCGCCGAGGGTGATGGTCAGGTGGCTGTAGTCCATCAATGGCCGCTCACCGATCCATTCAAGAATATAGCTGCGGTTTTGCTGCAGCTGCACCGGATCGGCGGCGCAACCCATCAGGCCAGCGCCGACCAGCGTGGCCAGGAACAGGCGTTTCATCAAGCGGCTTCCTGGCATTGGGGGCACAGATGCCTCTCGCCGACCGTCTGCCAGCCCAGCTCGGCAATGCGCGCGGTGGCGGCCGGTTTCTGGGCCTTGGTGCCGAGCTTGGCATCGACGGCGAATTCGAAGCTCAGTTCCTTGGTGCAGCGGTCGCAATTGACCTGCCAGGTGTGGATCGCCAGTTCGCCGAATACCGGGCCGGTAGTCATGGCGGTCCACTGGCCCATTGGCTTGAGCAGATGGCGAACGGTGTCCACGGTCAGGCGCATGGACAGGTCCTTGCTGCCCTTGAGGGTCACGAGCAATACGTCGTTGGCCTGGATCGAACCGCCATTGCCAGTGACCTGGTAACGGCCTGGGGCCAGGGCGCGGACCTCGGTCAAGGTGTGCTGCGGGTTCATCAGGGTGTAGCGAAAATCGTGTTCGGCCATGGGTCCTCCAAATAGGCGCGACATGCTAGCACGGGGCATGGCTGGGGCATGGACTCGATGAAAGGTTGGCCGACGAAACTCCATTCACTGTGGGAGCCAGCTTGCTCGCGATAGCGGTGTGTCAGTCACTTCAAAGCTGGCTGATCCATTGCTATCGCGAGCAAGCTCGCTTCAAAGAAAGGCGAGTCAGCTATCTATCAGGTTCTGCGGCGCGCCGGCGGCCCAGGCTGCGATGTTATCCAGTGTGGTCGTGGCGATGGCGGCCAACGCTTCGTGGGTCAGGCACTGATGCGAGCCTCGCTGGCCAGGCGATTGATGGCCAGCTCCAGGTCTTCCAGGGCCGCCGCGGCCTTCGGATCCTTCTGCTTGAGCAGGGTTTCGCTGCGCTGGCAGGCCGCGCGCAGTTGCGGTACGCCGCAGTAGCGCGTGGCACCGTGCAGGCGGTGGACCCGCTCGATCAGGGCGTTGTGATCGTTGGCTTCGCTGGCCTGGCGAATCGCCTCCCGGTCGGCTTCGAGGGATGCCAGCAGCATCGCCAGCATATCCGCCGCCAAGTCGGCCTTGCCGGCGGCCAGGCGCAGGCCTTCTTCATGATCGAGCACCAGCAGCTCACCGCTGCGATGGGCGTCCGCGCCCCGGTCCGGCACCTGGTTGCGCAAGGCCAGGCCGGTCCATTTGAGCACGACCTGGGCCAGCTGCCGCTCGCTGATGGGCTTGGTCAGGTAGTCATCCATACCGCTTTGCAGCAGGGCGCGTTTTTCGTTGGCCATGGCGTGGGCAGTGAGGGCAACGATCGGCAGCGGTGTGCAATGCCGCTCACTTTCCCATTGGCGGATCGCCTCGGTGCTCTGGCGACCGTCCATGCCGGGCATCTGCACATCCATCAGGACCAGGTCGAAGGTTTCCTGTTGCACCGCCTCGACCGCGGCGTACCCGCTTTCCACCGCCAGCACCCGGGCGCCCAGGTCCTCGAGCAGGGTTTGCACCAACAGCAGGTTCGCCGGGTTGTCGTCCACGCACAGCACCTTTGGCGCTCGGCTGGCCACCGGTTCATTGGGTTCGTTGCGCGTTGGGCGCGGGTTGACCAGGTCGGAAAGCGACCGCCGCAACTTGCGCGTGCAGGCCGGCTTGGCCTGCAATTGGCTGTGGGGGTTCGGGACGGAGAGGTGGTACAGCGTTTGTTCGGTGGTAGGGCACAGCACGAGGACTTTGCAGCCCAGGTGTTCCAAGTCCCAGATGTGCTGGTTCAAGCGCTCGGGTGGCATGTCGTTGCTGGTGATGCCGAGCACCGCCAGGTCGATGGCCTGTTCGGTCTGGTGAGCAACCGTGACCCCGTTGGTCAGGTTCTCCAGCGTGTTGAACGGCGTGACCTGCAAGCCACAGTCTTCGAGCTGGTGCTGCAAAGCCTGGCGCGCCAACTCGTGATTTTCCAGGACGGCCACCCGCCGGCCCAGCAACGGCGGGCCGGGGAGATCCTCGGCGTCGTCGCGGGTCTTGGGCAGGCGCAGGCTGATCCAGAACTCCGAGCCTTCGCCTGGCGTGCTGTCCACGCCGATCTCGCCGCCCATCTGTTCCACCAGCCGCTTGGAAATCACCAGGCCCAGCCCGGTGCCGCCGGGTTGCCGGGACAAGGAGTTGTCGGCCTGGCTGAACGCCTGGAACAACGCGCGAACGTCCTGGCTGGACAGGCCGATACCGGTGTCCTGGATGCTGATGCGCAGCTGCACGCTGTCTTCGTGCTCGTCTTCGAGCATCGCGCGGGCGACGATGGTGCCTTCCCGGGTGAACTTGATGGCGTTGCTCACCAGGTTGGTGAGGATCTGCTTGAGACGCAGCGGGTCGCCCACCAGCGACAGCGGCGTGTCCCGGTAGACCAGGCTCACCAATTCCAATTGCTTGGCATGGGCGGCGGGGGCGAGGATGGTCAGGGTGTCCTGCAACAGGTCCCGCAAGTTGAACGGGATGCTGTCGAGCACCAGCTTGCCGGCCTCGATCTTCGAGAAGTCGAGGATTTCGTTGATGATGCCCAGCAGGCTGTCGGCGGATTTTTCGATGGTGCCCAGGTAGTCGAGCTGGCGCGGGGTCAGTTCGCTTTTTTGCAATAGATGGGTGAAACCCAGGATGCCGTTGAGCGGCGTGCGGATCTCATGGCTCATGTTCGCCAGGAACTCGGATTTGATCCGGCTCGCTTCCAGGGCTTCCTTGCGGGCCAGGTCCAGCTCGATGTTCTGGATCTCGATGGTTTCCAGGTTCTGGCGCACGTCTTCGGTGGCCTGGTCGATGCTGTGTTGCAATTCCTCCTGGGCGTTCTGCAAGGTCCCGGCCATGCGATTGATGCCCGACGCCAATTCATCCAGCTCTTGACTGCCCAGCGGTGGCAGGCGGGTTTCCAGGTGCCCATCCTTGAGCTGCGCCACGGCCTGCTTGATCTGGCTCAGCGGACGGTTGATGGTGCGGCCCATGCGCAAGGCCAATAGCCCGGTGCATCCCAGCCCGGCGGCGATCAGGAGCAGGCTGGCGAACAGGCTGCGGTAACCGCGCAGCAACATGCCGCTGTGGGACAACTCCAGCTCGACCCAGCCCAGCAGGCGGTCGGCCTCTTCGGGGATCAGTTCGCCGGCCAGGTTGCGGTGCTTGCCGAACACCGGCAGCAGGTAGCGGGTGGCGTCGTTGCCGGTGCGTTGCAGCAGTTGACTGCTGTTGCCTTCCGGTGCCCGGTTGAGCATGGTCGGGCCGGCGTGGGCCAGCGGAGCGCGGTCGGGGGCCAGGAAGGTCACGGCCCGGACATCGGCTTGCTCGAGGGACTGGGTGGCGATGCGCTCCAGCAGTTCGGTGTCTTGGCGGCTAAGGGCGGGGGCGACCAGCGGCGCCAGCTGTTCGGCGATCATTTCGCCCCTTTGCAGCAGTTGGGCGTGCAGGTCCGATTGCTGCATCCAGGTGAAATAGCCGCCCAGAACCAGCGCCATCAGGCTGGTTGGCAACAGGGTCAGCAACAGCACGCGGCCTTTGATTCCCAGTTTCTTGAGCACACCTTGTCTCCTGCATCCAGCGGTCTGATTGAGCTTTGCGCGCATCCGGCACGCAACACCTGCGCAGTGTAGCGATTTGCAGGCGAGCCTTCTCCGTAAAATTCATGTCGCCGTGCATCCGCGTCGCTGCCAGGATTGAGCGGGGCGATACGCGGCGGTTGCCTGTAGGGAAGCGATCTTGAATAATTGCTCAACTGAGAATTATTTGCAGAAACTGATGAGCCCCCACGCCACCGTGCCGCCCCGTATCCTTTCCATAGAAGACGACCCCGTACTGGGTGCTTATGTTCATGAGCATCTGGGCCGCAGCGGGTTCGACGTCACTTGGTGCCAGAACGGCCAGGAAGGCCTGGAAATCGCCTGCCGGCAGGCTTTTGACGTCGTGTTGATGGACATCCTGCTGCCCGGCCTGGACGGTCTCGCGGTGTTGACGCATTTGCGCAAGCGCCAGGCGACGCCGGTGTTGCTGATGTCCGCGCTGGGCGCCGAAGCGGATCGCATCAGTGGCTTTCGCCTTGGTGCTGACGACTACTTGCCCAAGCCCTTCAGCATGGTGGAGCTACGGGTGCGCATCGAGGCCATCCTGCGGCGAGTCGCGCTGGACCGACGTCCGGCCCAGGTGGCGATCCTGCGCCAGAGCCAGGATCTGGGTTTCGACGAAGAGCGCAGCGATGTGCAGGTCCAGGGACAATGGGCGGGGTTGACGCGCAGCGAATATCGCTTGCTGGACGTGCTGCACCGCAGCGGCGAAGAAGTGTTGAGCAAGGCCTTCCTGTACCAGCACGTGTTACAGCGCGGTTACGCCCCCCACGATCGCAGCCTGGACATGCATGTCAGCCAGATACGCCGCAAGCTCAAGGCCATCGGCTATACCCAGCGCGAATTGCGCACGGTGTGGGGCAAAGGCTATGTCTTGAGTGTTGTCGATGAAATGGTCTGACCTGCCCGGCAGGCACTCGCTGTTCTGGAAGCTGGCATGCCTGCTGGTAGCGTTCTGCTTGCTGATGATCTGGCTGAGCTGGTCCTGGGGGCGCTACATGGAAGTGCGCAATCAGTTCCTTTCGGACGAAGCCCGCGGCACCCTCACGCGTTACGCCGCCGAAGCTGAGCAGGCGTGGCTGACCGATGGAAGCGCGGGCGTCGATCAATGGGTCTACGCTATGCAATATCGTGAAGCGAGCTGGGTAGGGGTGATTGGCGGTGACTTGCAGTCACTGAGCGAACACCCGCTCACGGACAGGGAAATCGAGCGCCTCACCTTTCTGCGCGGCCTCGATTGGCCCATCCACAAAAAGGGACGGCCGTGGTTGCGGGTGCCTTTCCCAGAGAATCCGTCCATCGGCAGCTTGGTGATCGAACTGCCCGAGCGTTTCCTGCCGGGACGTTATCGAGTGTTCTGGCGCGTGATCACCAACGGTGTCATTCCTGGGCTGTTTACCCTGCTGCTGTGTGTCGGGCTGTATCGCTTGCTGGTGGTGCCGCTCAATCAGCTGCGCGAACAGGCCAATGCCTGGCGCGCCGATCAGTTGAACGTGCGCCTGCCTGCCCGTACCACCGATCGCGCCGACGAACTGGGCGAACTGGGCCGCGCTTTCGATCAAATGTCCGAACGCCTGCAATCCACCGTCGCCCTGCAACAGCAACTGCTGCGAGACCTGTCCCATGAATTGCGCACGCCCTTGAGTCGCTTGCAGGTGGCGGGCGACAGTGAGCAGGACCTGATTCGCCTGCGCGAGCGCGTCGCCCGGGAAGTCGACTGCATGCAGGGGCTGGTCGAAGACACCTTGCAACTGGCCTGGCTCGATACCGACCGGGCGCCGTTGCCCGCCGAGGCGATCCAGGTCCAGGCGCTGTGGGAAATGCTCACCGAAAACGCCTGCTACGAAACCGGCTGGCCGGCGAGCCAGTTGCAATGCGCCGTCGACGCCAGCTGCTGGGTGCAAGGCAACCTCAATACTTTGGCTCAGGCCTTGGAAAACATCCTGCGTAACGCTATTCGCCATTCACCGCCCGGCGGCATTGTGCGCCTGGATGGTCGGCGTGAGGATGGGTTCTGGTTGCTGTGGCTGGAAGATGAAGGCGGCGGCGTGGCCGAGCAGGATCTCAACCGCATCTTTGATCCGTTCATCCGCCTGGATGGCTCCCGGCCAGGGAACGGCGGGTTTGGATTGGGGTTGAGTATCGCTCGCAACGCGGTGGAGCGCCAAGGCGGGCGGGTGTGGGCGCACAATGGCGTGAAAGGGTTGCGCTTGAATCTGCGGCTGCTGGCCGTTGAGCCGCACACCGCCGACGTGGCGAGGGAGCTTGTTCCCGCTGGGGCGCGAAGTGGCCCCTTAAAAACGGCCTGAAATACCGCGAAGTCCCGATTGGGGCGGCTTTGCCACTCAGCGGGAGCAAGCTCCCTCGCCACGGGACTGCACCGATTCCTAAAGGCTTATTCCCATAAGCCATAACCCCCTCACTTTGCGTGATATGGCCTCGCCCGGTTTGCCGGTATGATAGGCGCCCCCGCAGCCCGGATTGCGAATACGCCATGACTTTGCAGTACCCAACCATCGCCGATTGCGTCGGCAACACTCCGCTGGTTCGCCTGCAGCGCCTGCCTGGCGCGACCAGCAATACGCTTTTGCTCAAGCTCGAAGGGAATAACCCGGCGGGTTCGGTCAAGGACCGACCGGCGCTGTCGATGATCACCCGCGGCGAATTGCGGGGCCAGATCCAGCCCGGCGATACGCTGATCGAGGCGACGTCCGGCAATACCGGCATCGCCCTGGCGATGGCGGCGGCGATCAAGGGCTACAAGATGATCCTGATCATGCCCGACAATTCCAGCGCCGAGCGTAAGGCCGCGATGACAGCCTATGGCGCCGAATTGATCCTGGTAACCCAGGAAGAAGGCATGGAGGGCGCCCGGGACTTGGCCGAACGCATGCAGGCCGAGGGGCGTGGCAAAGTGTTGGATCAGTTCGCCAACGGCGACAATCCAGAAGCCCACTACACCACCACCGGCCCTGAGATCTGGCGCCAGACCGACGGCACGATCACCCATTTCGTCAGCTCGATGGGCACCACCGGCACCATCATGGGCACGTCGCGCTATTTGAAAGAACAGAACCCGAACGTACAGATCGTTGGCCTGCAACCAATGGAAGGCTCGGCCATCCCCGGCATCCGCCGCTGGCCCGAAGAGTATCTGCCGAAGATCTACCAGGCCGACCGCGTGGACCGCATCATCGACATGGCCCAGAGCGAAGCCGAGGACGTGACCCGGCGCCTGGCGCGAGAAGAAGGCATCTTCTGCGGCGTGTCTTCGGGCGGTGCCGTGGCGGGCATGCTGCGCCTGTCCCGGGAAGTCGAGAATGCGGTGATCGTCGCGATCATCTGCGACCGTGGCGACCGTTACCTGTCGACCGGCATTTTCGACGCGCCCAACTGATGGCCAAGCAAGAAAGAGGCTTGCGCTTCCAGCCCAGCGGCGGAAGCCGGGCCCCGCAAGTGCCCACCGGTAAAAAGCAGCGCTTGACCATCGAACGCCTGGCCAACGATGGCCGGGGCATTGCGTTTGTCGACGGGCGCACCTGGTTTGTCATCGGCGCCCTGGCCGGTGAAGAAGTCGAGGCGCGGGTGCTCGGTGCCCACGGCAAGGTGGTCGAGGCCCGCACTGAACGGGTGTTTTCGCCCAGCGAGCTGCGTCGTGCCGCGCCGTGTGTCCATGCCGGTCGCTGCGGTGGATGCAGCGTGCAGCATCTGCCCCACAACGAACAACTCGCCCTTAAACAGCGCATGCTCGCCGAGCAGCTGTCACGGGTGGCGGGCGTTGAGCCGCAAGAATGGGCCGAGCCCTTGAGCGGGCCGGAGTTTGGCTACCGGCGTCGAGCCCGCGTGGCAGTGCGTTGGGATCAGAAAGCGAAGAAGCTCGAAGTGGGTTTGCGTGCCGTCGGCAGCCAGGACATTGTCGCCATCGACCAATGTCCGGTGCTGGTACAGCCCTTGCAACCGATCATGAGCCGCTTGCCCCAGATGCTTCGTCGCCTGGGCAAGCCCCAGGCGCTGGGCCATGTGGAATTGTTCGCCGGCTCGTCCCTCGCGCTGCTGTTGCGGCATATGGCGCCACTGTCGGAAGCCGACCTGACGATTCTCAAGGATTTTTGTGCGTTCCACGAAGCACAACTGTGGCTGCATGGCGAAGGCGAGCCGCAACCGGTCGATCCGGGACGCTCCCTGGGCTATCGCCTGGAAACCTGGGACCTGGACCTGGCTTACCGGCCAGGGGACTTCATCCAGGTAAACGCCGCCGTCAACGAAGCGATGGTCGCCCAGGCCTTGCAATGGCTAGCGCCTCGCTCCGAAGAGCGGGTGCTGGACCTGTTCTGCGGCCTGGGCAACTTTGCCTTGCCACTGGCCAAAAGCGTGCGCGAGGTGGTGGCGGTGGAAGGCGTGCAAACCATGGTCGACCGTGCCGCGGCCAACGCCGTCAGCAACAATTTGCATAACACTGCTTTTTTTCAGGCCGATTTATCCCAGCCGTTGGCGGGTGCCGAATGGATCGGCGAAGGCTTTTCTGCGGTACTCTTGGACCCACCCCGTGACGGTGCTTTCGAGGTGGTGCGCAAGCTGGCATCCCTGGGTGCCAGACGGTTGGTTTATGTATCGTGCAACCCGGCAACTTTGGCGCGGGACACGGTCGAATTGATCAAGCAGGGCTACCGGTTAAAACGTGCCGGGATTCTCGATATGTTTCCTCAGACGGCGCATGTCGAGGCCATGGCGTTATTTGAAGCGAGCCAGGATGGCTTGTCCGACTGACCCGTTCGTGCACTCCGCCACGGCCCTGGGCGGAAACACGGGCAACGAAGGTCAGCGATGTTGACGCATTGAATCTGCGTCGTAGGGAAGGTAAGTAAAGATGGTACAGGTGAGAGCACACCAGCCGATCAACACTGACGGCAGTATCAATCTCGAGGCTTGGCTCGATCACGCGGTCAGTATCGACACGGCACTGGATCGCGAAGCCTTGAAGGCCGCTTGCGAGTTCGCTCGCGAGGCGGAGCAGCAACACAATGCGGCGAAGAACCTGTGGTCCGAAGGCACGTCGAGTTTCCAGACGGGCCTGGAGATCGCCGAGATCCTCGCCGACCTCAAGCTGGACCAGGATTCGCTGGTCGCCGCGGTGCTGTACCGCGGCGTGCGCGAAGGGCAGATCCAACTGCCGGTCGTCAGCCAGCGCTTCGGCACCGTGGTCGCCAAGCTGATCGACGGTGTGCTGCGCATGGCGGCAATCAGCGCCAGCCTCAGCCCGCGGCAGTCCATGGTGCTGGGCACCCAGGGCCAGGTGGAAAACCTGCGCAAGATGCTCGTTGCCATGGTCGACGACGTGCGTGTCGCGTTGATCAAGCTCGCCGAGCGCACCTGCGCGATCCGCGCCGTGAAATCCGCCGACGACGAGAAGCGCAATCGCGTTGCGCGGGAAGTATTCGACATCTACGCGCCGCTGGCTCATCGCCTGGGTATCGGTCACATCAAATGGGAGCTGGAGGATTTGTCCTTCCGCTACCTGGAGCCCGACCAGTACAAGCAGATCGCCAAGTTGCTGCACGAGCGACGCCTGGATCGCGAACGCTTCATCACCGACGTCATGACCCAGTTGCGCGAAGAGCTGCAGGCCACCGGCGTGGAAGCCGATATCAGCGGCCGGGCCAAGCATATCTATTCCATCTGGCGAAAAATGCAGCGCAAGGGCCTGGAATTCAGCCAGATCTACGACGTTCGCGCCGTTCGCGTGCTGGTCCCTGAAATGCGCGACTGCTACACCGCGCTGGGTATCGTCCACACGTTGTGGCGGCACATTCCGAAGGAATTCGACGACTACATCGCCAACCCCAAGGAAAACGGCTACCGCTCGTTGCACACCGCCGTGATCGGCCCGGAGGGCAAGGTGCTGGAAGTGCAGATCCGCACCCACGCCATGCACGAGGAAGCCGAGCTGGGGGTCTGTGCCCACTGGAAATACAAGGGTACCGACGTCAAGTCCGGCTCCAACCATTACGAAGAAAAAATCTCCTGGCTGCGCCAAGTGCTGGAATGGCACGAGGAACTGGGCGACATCGGCGGCCTCGCCGAGCAATTGCGGGTCGATATCGAACCGGACCGGGTCTACATCTTCACGCCTGACGGCCATGCCATCGACTTGCCCAAAGGCGCGACGCCGCTGGATTTCGCCTACCGGGTGCACACCGAGATCGGCCACAACTGCCGTGGCGCCAAGATCAACGGGCGGATCGTGCCGCTCAACTACAGCCTGCAAACCGGTGAGCAGGTCGAGATCATTACCAGCAAGCACGGCACGCCGAGCCGCGACTGGTTGAACCCGAACCTGGGCTACATCACCACCTCGCGGGCACGGGCGAAAATCGTCCATTGGTTCAAGTTGCAAGCCCGCGACCAGAACGTCGCCGCCGGCAAGACCTTGCTCGAGCGCGAGCTGAGTCGCCTGGGCCTGCCGCAGGTGGACTTCGACAAGCTGGCCGAAAAGGCCAACATGAAGACCGCCGAGGACATGTTCGCCGCCCTTGGTGCCGGCGACCTGCGCCTTGCGCAACTGGTCAACCTGGCCCAGCAGCTGGTGGAGCCGGAGCGGGGCAACGAGCAACTGGAGCTGATTCCGCGCAAGGCCACCGGCTACAAGCCGGGCAAACGCGGCGACATCCAGATCCAGGGCGTGGGCAACCTGATGACCCAGATGGCCGGTTGCTGCCAGCCGCTGCCGGGGGATGCGATCGTCGGCTACATCACCCAGGGTCGCGGCGTGAGTATCCACCGCCAGGACTGTGCGTCAGTGTTGCAATTGGCGGGTCGCGAACCGGAACGGATCATCCAGGTCAGCTGGGGCCCGGTGCCGGTGCTCACTTATCCAGTGGACATCGTCATCCGCGCCTACGACCGTTCCGGCTTGCTGCGTGACGTGTCCCAGGTATTGCTCAACGAGCGCATCAACGTGCTCGCGGTGAATACCCGCTCGAACAAGGAAGACAACACCGCGCTGATGTCCCTGACCATCGAGATTCCGGGGTTGGACGCGTTGGGGCGGTTGCTGGGGCGGATTTCCCAGTTGCCGAACATCATCGAGACCCGGCGTAATCGGACGCCGGGCTGATCGCTGGTTGTCTTGGTTGATGTGGGAGCTCGCTCCCACATGTTTTTTTGTGACGGGACGGATTGATGTACAGCCTCGAAGACCTGCTCCACCTGATGAACCGGCTGCGGGACCCGCAGTACGGTTGCCCCTGGGACATCAAGCAAACATACGCCACCATCGTTCCCCATACCCTGGAAGAAGCGTATGAAGTGGCTGACGCGATCGAGCGTGGCGATCTTGATCATTTGCAGGGTGAGTTGGGCGACCTGCTGTTCCAAGTGGTGTATTACAGCCAGTTGGCCCGGGAGGAGAACCGTTTCGAATTCGCCGGCGTGGTCGACAGCATCACCCGCAAGCTGATCCGTCGCCATCCCCACGTGTTTCCCACCGGCGAGTTGTATGCGCCCGTGGATATTCCGCGCCTGAGCGAAGAGCAGGTGAAGCAGCGCTGGGAGGAAATCAAGGCACAGGAGCGAGCTGAAAAGACGTCGGCGCCCGAGCAATTGTCACTGCTCGACGATGTGCCAGCGGCGCTGCCGGCCTTGTCCCGTTCGGCAAAGTTGCAGAAGCGTGCCGCACAGGTGGGGTTCGACTGGCCGGGGCCGTTGCCGGTACTGGACAAGGTTCGCGAGGAGCTGGACGAAGTGCTCGAAGCCATGGCGGACAATGATCCGGCTGCCATCAATGACGAGGTGGGTGACCTGTTGTTCAGCGTGGTCAACCTGGCGCGACACCTCAAGGTCGATCCCGAGACTGCCCTGCGTGGCGCCAACGCAAAGTTCGAGCGACGGTTCCGATTTATCGAACAGGCATTGCGCGACACCCGTCGTCCCATGGAAGATTGCACCCTCGAAGAGTTGGACGCCTTGTGGGGCGAAGCCAAACGTCAGGAAAAGAATTTGCCCAGCTGTGGCTGAGGCCGTTGCCTAAGTGAGTAAGCACCATGAGCCTTTCCCTTCGCGACCAGTTGCTCAAAGCAGGGCTGGTCAACCAAAAGCAGGCCAAGCAGGTCGGCAAAGAGAAACAGAAACAGCAGCGCCTGGCCCACAAAGGCCAGGTCGAACTGGATGATTCCCAGCAGCGGGCGGCTCAGGAAGCCATGGCCGAAAAGGTCAAGCGCGACCAGGAGCTCAACCGTCAGCAGCAGGAAAAGGCCGAGCAGAAAGCCCGTGCGGCGCAGATCAAGCAATTGATTGAAGTCTCGCGCCTGCCAAAGCTGACCACTGACGACTACTACAACTTTGTCGATGACAAGAAGGTCAAGCGCATTTCGGTCAACGCGCTGATGCGCAACAAGCTGAGCAGCGGTTCCCTGGCGATCGTCCACCACGCCGGCGGCTATGAAGTGATTCCGCGTGAAGCGGCGCTTAAAATCCAGGAGCGCGATCCCAAGCGCATCGTCCAGCTCAACACCCAGACTGAAGAAGTCGATGCCGATGATCCGTACGCGGCTTATCAGATTCCTGATGATTTGATGTGGTGAGGATGAACTGATCGCAAGACCTGTGGACGACCTGTGGGAGCGAGCCTGCTCGCGAAAGCAGTGTGTCAGCCAATACTGTTTGACTGATGTACCGCTTTCGCGAGCAGGCTCGCTCCCACATTAGGGTATATGTTGTTTTTCAGGATTGCGCGATCTCACGCAAGCGCTGCAGTTCCTCTCGCTCCAGCTCGGCCTTATAGCTGCGGGCATCTGTTTCGGAGTGGAACATCCCCACCAGCAAATCCTGTTGATGCACATCCCAGATCCGGATGCCGGCGGCAATGCCTTCGTGGGACATGTGGGCGTCGTCGCGTTCAGTTACTTTCACAGTCATCTTGCAAGCTCCAATCTCTGTTATCTGCAGCAAGGCGTGTGCAGGGTTTTGTTATAGATTTTGATAGCGTGCTAGGTAAATCCCTCGGTTCGTTAAGAAGTTTTCATGGAAAGTCCAACGATCCTGGAGGCCAGGCGGTGCGCGGCATTCGGTCGCAGGTGGTTTTTCATGAAGAAGTTTTCATGTCGTCAAGCAGGCTCGCTCCCACAGGGGTAGGTGGTGGGCTTGGAATAGCGAACAAAAAAAAGCCCCGCGTATGCGGGGCTTCGTGTTGTTGATGTGGATCAGCTGCCTTTAACAGCCTTGCCGTTGACCGTGCCGTCCTGGAGCATGATGTTGTACTCCTTGCCGTCAGTCTCGACCTGTTGCAGGCGTACCAGCAGGTAGTCCCAGTCCTTGGCGAACCAAAGCACGGTGATGCGCTTGCTCTGTGTCGGGTCGCGCACGCGCTCGACCTTGATCGCGTCGATCTGGCCGGCCTTGGTGTCGACTTTCTCCGAGCCCAGCACGCGGAAGTCATAGGTATCGACTTCGCCATCATCAACGACCTGGTAGCTCATGCTTTTCTTGCCGGCCGCGACGTCATGCTGAAGGGCGAGCTGATAAGTGGATTTGTCGACCATGCCCCGGTTCAGCGGGATCTTGACCGCGTCACCGCGATCGGTGCCGGTGACCATCTTGGTGTTCCAGTCGAAGTCCAGATCAGCCTTCTTTGCCTTGCCCAGACCACCGCGCTCGAAGTGGTAGGACTGTGGCAGGAGAGTGTCCTTGTCCAGGGTCAGGGTGCTTTCTTCGGTCAGGCTGGCGATCATCATCGAAGCCTTGAAGCTCAGCTTCCAGATGCCGTTGGCCTCTTTGGTCAGGCTGCGTTCGGCGGTGCCGCTCATGGGCAACTGCTTCCAGTCGGCGGTGTAGCTGGCGGAGAACGGTTGAAGGTCTGCCGCTTGTGCCAGGGGCAGGGCAAGCAGAGCGCAAGCGAAGAGCAGGGCGCGACGCATAAAATCTCCTAGTATCGAATCAAATGGCCGCTGGCGGCGAGCAACTGGCCGTCCAGTGAGGCTCCCCGATCGTCGAGGGCCAGCCGGCCTTCGGCAAACCAACGCACGGCCATCGGGTAGATCTGGTGCTCGCGGGCATGGACCCGTTGCGCCAGGCTTTGCGGCGTGTCGTGCAACTCTACCGGTATTACTGCCTGTACGACCAGTGGTCCGCCATCGAGTTCCTCGGTGACGAAGTGCACCGAGCAGCCATGCTCCGTGTCTCCGGCCTCCAGCGCCCGCTGGTGAGTGTGTAACCCTTTGTATTTGGGCAGCAGCGAAGGATGGATATTGAACAGGCGGCCTTGGTAATGACGCACGAAGCCGGCGCTGAGGATGCGCATGAAACCGGCCAATACCACCAGTTGCGGATTGAAGGCGTCGATCTGTTCGATCAACGCGGCATCGAAGGCTTCGCGGCCTTCGTATGCCTTGTGATCCAGGACGCGGGTGTCGATCCCTGCGTCCGTGGCACGTTGCAGGCCGTAGGCATCAGCGCGGTTGGAAATCACCGCGCGGATACGGACCGGGCTGTCGCCGGTCCGCGTGCTGTCGATCAGGGCCTGCAAGTTACTGCCGGTGCCGGACAGCAGCACCACCACGTCACAGGTTGCGGACATCAGTGTGCCTTAAGGTTTTGCAGCTCGACTTGCGCAGCGCCTTCGGCCGCGGTGGCGATCTGGCCGATGACCCAAGGCTGTTCGCCTGCGTCACGCAGCACGTTCAGGGCAGTCTCGACGTGCTCCTGGGCCACGCAGATGACCATGCCCACGCCGCAGTTCAACACGCGGTGCATTTCGGTTTCGTCGACGTTGCCTTTTTCCTGCAGCCAGTCGAATACCGCCGGGCGGGTCCAGCTCGCCACGTCGACCACGGCCTGGGCGCCTTTTGGCAGCACGCGCGGGATGTTGTCCAACAGGCCACCACCGGTGATGTGGGCCATGGCCTTGACGGCGCCGGTGTCCTTGATCAGCTTGAGCAGCGGCTTGACGTAGATGCGGGTGGGGGCCATCAGCAGGTCGGCCAGCGGCTTGCCGTCGAGCTGGGTGTTCTCGATGTCCGCGCCCGAGACTTCGATGATCTTGCGGATCAGCGAGTAGCCGTTGGAGTGCGGGCCGGAAGAAGGCAAGGCAAGCAGGGCATCGCCGGCGGCAACTTTCGAGCCGTCGATGATTTCGGCTTTTTCCACGACGCCTACGCAGAAACCGGCCAGGTCGTAGTCTTCGCCTTCATACATGCCAGGCATTTCAGCGGTTTCGCCGCCCACCAGGGAGCAGCCGGACAGCTCACAGCCGGCGCCGATGCCGGTCACGACCTGGGCAGCGGTGTCGACGTTCAGTTTGCCGGTGGCGTAGTAATCGAGGAAAAACAGCGGCTCGGCGCCGCAGACCACCAGGTCGTTCACGCACATGCCCACCAGGTCGATGCCGATGCTGTCGTGCTTGTTCAGGTTCAGGGCCAGGCGCAGCTTGGTGCCGACGCCGTCGGTGCCCGAGACCAGTACCGGTTGCTTGTAGCCGGCCGGGATCTCGCAGAGGGCGCCGAAACCGCCCAGGCCGCCCATGACTTCCGGGCGCGCAGTGCGCTTGGCGACGCTCTTGATGCGTTCGACCAATGCTTCACCGGCGTCGATGTCCACACCGGCGTCCTTGTAGCTCAGGGAAGGTTGCTTGCTCATGATCCAGGCCTTTAAAGGGGGGAATTCTGGGTAACGACCGATCGCCGGGGCCCTTGGATAACCGATGTACGATTATTCCGGATGCCCAGCCATTGCCGGTCTGCGAAGGCGCGCGATTTTATCAGGCTTGTGGGGCAGCGGCCATCCTCGCGCCGACGGGCAGGGTCATATCCGCCAAAAAAACCGATATTTCTTCTGTTGGTACTGCACGGTGCGTCTGTATAAGGTGTAGCGGTAAGCGACTGTGGTTGTGACGGTGTCGAAACTTGCCTCGGGCGGCTGAATGTTTTGCCGGGCGCCGTGTCACAGCCATGCTCAGTCTTCTCCACACGGCCGGTGCCAGCCGTTTTGTCCGGGAATTTTCCATGCGTTTGTTCAAACTCTTGTCTGTTGGCTGCCTGTCGCTGATCAGCCTGGCGAGCCATGCCGAAACCCTCAACAACCTTTATCAGGTACGTGAACCGGTCAGCAGCCAGGCACCGGACGAGCGTAACCAGGCAACATTGCGAGCGCTGGATACCCTGGTGCTGCGCCTGACCGGCGACGCCAAGGCCGCGCAGAACCCTGGCCTGGCGGCGATCCGCAAGGACCCGCAACAAATCATTCTTCAATATGGCTACGACGCCGGCCCGCCGGAAAGTCTGCAGGTGGATTTCGATCCCGCCAGCACCGACCGGGCGTTGCGTTCGGCGGGGTTGTCGCTGTGGGGCGCGAATCGCCCCTCGATCCTGGGCTGGTGGCTCAACGACTCGGTAGAAGGTTCCAGCCTGGTGGGGGATGGACAGGCCAGCGCCACGCCGTTGCGCCGCGCTGCCCAGCACCGGGGCTTGCCGCTGCACCTGCCGCTGGCGGACTTGAGCGAGCAGATTGTCGCCACTGCGCCGAACCTTGAAGGCAACGACCCGGCGCCGTTGCGCGAGGTGTCGGAGCGTTATGGTTCCGACGCGTTGCTGGCGGTCCACGCCAAGGAAGAGGGTGGGCAGTGGCAAGCGACGTGGCGCCTGTGGCTGGGCGACCAGCGCGAGCAGGGCAGTGCCCAGGGCGGCGATTCTGCCGCACTGGCCGACGCCGTGATGTTGGCGGTGAGCCAGCGCTTGGCGCCGCGCTTCGTGGCCAAGCCGGGGGTGGCGACGGAACAATTGCTCGAAGTGCAGGGCATGAACCTCGAACGTTACGCGGCGCTAGGGCGGTTGCTCGAACCGTTCGGTGGGCAGTTGCAGCGGGTCGAAGGCGACGTGATCGTCTACAAGGTCAATGGCAGCGCCGAGCAGTTGAAGGCACAACTGGCCTTGGCGAAACTCCAGGAAGTACCCGCCGGTGAGGTTGTCGCGCCGCCGCCCGTGGCTCAGCCTGCTGGCGATGGAACAATCTCGCCCGCGCAGCCAACACCGGCGCCGACCCCGAACCTGCGGTTTCGCTGGTAGGATTTCTTCCTTTATAGAGTCAGGAGTGGTTCATGGGCGATACGCGGCGTTGGTTCTGGTTGGGTGGGGTCGCCCTGCTGATTGCGTTTATCTACTTGCTGCACCCGATTCTCACGCCGTTCCTGGTTGCGCTGCTGTTGGCCTATCTGTTCGATCCGGTGGTGGATCGCCTGGAAAAACTCGGCTTGTCCAGGACGTGGGGCGTGGTGGCGGTGTTCGCGCTGTTCACCTTGATCGTCAGTGCCCTGTTGCTGGTATTGATCCCCATGCTCGCCAAGCAACTGTTGCGCCTGTATGAGCTGGCGCCGCAGATGCTTGATTGGCTGCAACACACCGCGGTGCCTTGGGTGCAGTCGAAACTGGGGCTGGCCGATGGCTTCTGGAAGTTCGACAAGGTCAAGGCGGCCATCAGCGAACATATGGGACAGACCACCGACATCGTCGGCGTGGTGTTGAGCCAGGCCACGGCTTCGAGCCTGGCGTTGATCGGCTGGCTGGCGAACCTGGTGCTCATTCCGGTGGTAGCTTTCTATCTGCTGCGCGACTGGGACCTGATGATGGCCAAGATCCGCAGCCTGCTGCCGCGTCACCGTGAAGAACGCATCATGACGCTCACCGGCGAATGCCATGAAGTGTTGGGGGCGTTCGTGCGCGGGCAACTGCTGGTCATGGTCGCGCTGGGCTTTATTTATGCGGCGGGGTTGATGCTGGTAGGGCTGGAGCTGGGGTTGCTGATTGGCATGATCGCCGGATTGGCGGCCATCGTGCCCTACATGGGCTTCGTCATTGGAATTGGCGCGGCGTTGATCGCCGGACTCTTCCAGTTTGGCGGGGACCTGTATCCCATGGTTGGTATCGTGGCGGTGTTCATGGTCGGGCAGGCCCTGGAAGGCATGGTGCTGACGCCGTTGCTGGTGGGTGATCGTATTGGCCTGCATCCGGTGGCGGTGATCTTTGCGATCCTGGCGGGGGGCGAGCTGTTCGGCTTTACCGGGATCCTGCTGGCGCTGCCGGTGGCGGCGGTGATCATGGTGCTGGTGCGGCATATGCACGACCTGTACAAGGATTCGGACATCTACAGCGGCGTTGAAGACCCCGAACTGTAGGTTTAATCCAGGGCGGGACGTCAGGGAAACTGACGCTTCGCTCCCTTGTCGCTGCAAACCTTTGATTTTGCTCGTGGTCCGGCGCATTGTGCGGTCTGCGTCACGGGTATAAACTTTGCAAACTTTACACAGAGGCCACTAATGGTTCCTTTGGAGCCGTTCAGTCAGCATGAAACCGATTCAGCTGCCCCTTGGTGTGCGTCTGCGTGATGACGCCACCTTTATCAACTACTACCCAGGCGCCAATGCCGCTGCACTCGGCTATGTCGAGCGGCTTTGCGAAGCCGACGCTGGCTGGACCGAAAGCCTGATCTACCTGTGGGGCAAGGACGGAGTAGGGCGCACGCACCTTTTGCAGGCCGCCTGCTTGCGGTTCGAGCAGCTGGGCGAGCCGGCCGTCTACCTGCCGTTGGCGGAACTGATGGATCGCGGCGTTGAAATCCTCGACAACCTCGAGCAGTATGAACTGGTCTGCCTGGATGACCTGCAGGCCGTGGCCGGCAAGGCGGACTGGGAAGAGGCGCTGTTTCATTTGTTCAACCGACTGCGCGACAGCGGCCGACGCCTGTTGATCGCCGCATCGACCTCGCCACGGGAATTGCCGGTGAAGCTGGCGGACCTGAAATCGCGCCTGACCCTGGCGCTGATTTTCCAGATGCGTGCGCTTTCCGATGAGGACAAGCTACGGGCATTGCAACTGCGTGCTTCGCGACGTGGCCTGCACCTGACCGACGAGGTTGGTCATTTCATCCTCACCCGCGGCACGCGCAGCATGAGCGCGTTGTTCGAGTTGCTCGAACGCCTCGACCAGGCATCGCTCCAGGCCCAGCGCAAGCTGACTATTCCTTTTTTGAAAGAAACCTTGGGATGGTAGAACCACTATTCGTAGTGGCTGATGGCCTGCTCTGAATGCGACAAAACCCGCGGTCCTGCTGAACGGCAGGCCACGTGATGTTCAAAATGGGCTTAAGCGCTTAGATGTAAACGCAAAACCGAGAAGTCACATTTGCATCGATTGAATTTGCAAATGAGGTTGATAGAAGGCATAGTCTCGCCATCTTTACTACTTCAGCCACGGTCGTGCCCATGCTCAGTCGCTTCGCACCCCTCGTGCCTCTCGCACTCGTTACCCTGTTGTTCGGTTGCGCTGCCCACTCTCCAGTGTCCCAGCAAGCGCAGCAACCCCAAGTCAAGAGTTCTGTAACTGCCCAATCTTCCTCCGTTGCGTTCCAGGAAGAAGTGGCCTCCGATAAAGAGCTGGCAGACTTCGCCGGCAGCAAGCCTTATCAGCTTCCGGTGCTGGCGGACAGCATCCTGGAACGCGGCATGTCCTTGATTGGCACTCGTTACCGTTTTGGCGGTACCTCCGAGGCCGGCTTCGATTGCAGTGGCTTCATCGGTTACCTGTTTCGTGAAGAGGCGGGCATGAACCTGCCCCGTTCCACCCGCGAAATGATCAACGTAAATGCCCCGCTGGTTGCTCGCAACCAGCTTGAGCCTGGCGACCTGTTGTTTTTCAGCACCAATGGTCGTCGCGGTCGGGTCAGTCACGCCGGTATCTACCTGGGCGACAACCAGTTCATCCACTCCAGCAGCCGCCGCAGCGGTGGGGTGCGAATCGACAGCCTGGGCGACAGCTACTGGAGCAAGACCTTCATCGAAGCCAAGCGTGCCCTTGCCATGGCACCGACCGTGGTCACGGCTCGCAAGTAAGCGCACAGTTTGTAGGGCAAACTTAAAGTCTTACTTGAAGTTTGTCCCATAGCCGCTAGAATCCTAGATCATTGATTGATGGCAATCCGCCTGCGTACTACGCGGGCGGATTTGTTTCCATCTCCACGGCAGAAAAGCCGCATCCAGATCAGGATTGTTCCGCATATGTCGACGTCGGCCCGCCTCGTTCTGATTGTTCTTGCCGCGCTGCTAAGCGCCTGCGCCAGTCGCACCCCACCGCCCGCGCCGGTGCGGGCTCCAGTGGTATTCGCACCCTCCCAGACTTTTTCTCCCGCCGCTGAAGACGTGCTTTTCCGTGCGCTGGGCTTGGTGGGGACGCCCTATCGTTGGGGTGGCAACACGCCGGACTCAGGTTTCGATTGCAGCGGTTTGATCGGCTATGTGTACCGTGACGCTGCCGGGATCTCTTTGCCGCGTTCCACCCGCGAAATGATCAGCATGCACGCGCCAGAGGTCGGCAAAGATGCGTTGCAGACGGGCGACCTGGTGTTCTTCGCCACCAATGGTGGATCCCAGGTCAGCCATGCCGGGATTTATGTAGGGGAGGGACGTTTCGTCCACGCACCGGCCACCGGCGGCACGGTCAAGCTCGACAGTCTGTCCAAGGCCTATTGGCAGAAGGCCTACCTCGGTGCCAAGCGGGTGTTGCAACCGGAACATCTGGCGCGTAATCCCTGACCCTGACGATTGATTTTTTGCGACGCTGGATCGCTCTTGTGGCGAGGTAGCTTGCTCCCTCGCCACGGGGATCGGTTTGAGCGTTAATTTTTCGATACCCGCCAGATCTTGTTCCCTACGTCATCAGCCACCAACAACCCACCTTGTTTATCGATCACCACGCCCACCGGCCGCCCCTGGGCTTTTTCGTCTGCGTTGAGGAAACCGGTCAGCACGTCCACGGGCTGGCCCACGGGTTTGCCGGCATTGAACGGGACGAAGATTACTTTGTAACCACTGTGGGGCTTGCGGTTCCAGGAGCCGTGTTGCCCGATGAAGGCGCCTTCTGTAAACGGCGCGGGCAATGTGCTGCCTTCGGCGAAGGTCAGGCCCAATGAAGCCGTATGAGGGCCGACGGCATAGTCGGGAGCAATGGCCTTGGCCACAAGTTCGGGATTTTGCGGCTCGACGCGCACGTCGATGTTCTGCCCGTAGTAGCTGTACGGCCAGCCATAAAAGCCGCCGTCCTTCACCGAGGTGATGTAGTCCGGCACCAAGTCGCTGCCGATCTCATCCCGTTCGTTGACCGCCGTCCACAGGGCGCCGCTGCGAGGCTCCCAGGCCAGGCCGTTGGGGTTGCGCAGCCCTGAGGCGAAGATGCGGTGACTGCCGGTGGCCCGATCCACCTCCCAGATGGCCGCGCGGCCTTCTTCCGCGTCCATGCCATTTTCCGCGACGTTGCTGTTGGAGCCGGTCGTGACGTACAACTTGCTACCGTCCCGGCTGGCAATGACGTTCTTGGTCCAGTGGTGGTTGAGGGGGCCGCCGGGCAAATCGACAACCTTGGTGGGTTGCGCCTTTATTTGCGTATCGCCTTCCTTGTAAGGGAAACGGATCAACCGGTCGGTGTCGGCCACATAGAGGTCATTGCCCACAAGCGTCATGCCGAACGGGGAATTGAGGTTTTCCAGGAAAATCGTCCGGGTTTCGGCGACGCCGTCGTGATTGGCGTCCCGCAGCAGGGTGATGCGATTGGGGCTGGGGACGCCAGCGCCGGCGCGGTCCATGACTTTCTTCATGACCCAGCCACGAATGCCTTGGGTATCGTCGGGCTTGGGGGGAGCGTTGGTTTCGGCCACCAGCACATCGCCGTTGGGTAGCACGTAAAGCCAGCGCGGATGATCCAGGCCTTCGGCAAAGGCAACCACCTTCAGGCCTGGGGCCGGGGTTGGCTTGGCGCCGTCCGGCCATCCGATGGCTTCAGCGATGTTCACCGTGGGCATCAGGGTCTTGTTCGGCTCGGGCAGTTTCGGTGACGGGCCGATGCCGTCGGAAACCTGCAATGTCGACGACTCGCCGCAAGCGACAAGCCCTGTAGCAAGGGCGGCGATCAACAGGTGATTTGGCTTGAGCATGCGGACTTCCCTATGAGTGCATGTGATTACTCATAGAGAAGCGTAGACGTGGGATGGTTCAACGGTGGGTCGACCCGCCTGGCAAACGAATTTCCTGAGGGAGCGAGCCTGCTCGCGAAAGCAGGTCAACCTGGCAGTGAAATGCGGGTTGCTCCCCCGTCTAGCGAGCAGGCTCGCTGCCACAATCAACCATGAGCCTGCTTGAACAGCACCGCGACCCCTGGGTGATAGTGTCCGGCCTCGTTGCGCAACTTGCGGTAGGCATAAGGGAAGTACCAGGCCACGGCGCAGGTGTTTTCCTTTTGCAGGTCATCGATCATGTCCTGCAACTCTTCTGGCGTCGCGCTTTGCTGGGCTTTTTGCGGGGCGATGAACAGGCAACCCAGTTTCAGGTCGCTGGCGTAGCTGATCCGCTTGGCGTCGCTGGTGGCTTCCAGCAACGGTTGGGTCAGGTTCAGGTTGTTGACCTTCGGCCAGCGCTGCGTGCTCTGGATGTAGGCGCGTTCATCGCTGCTGGCAATCAACAGATCGGCGCTGACATTACGTTCGCCTTCTTCATTCTGCTTGCGAGTCGCTGCGTCCTGCAGCGTGACCATCTCCGCCATCCAGGCTGCGGCCGACAGCAGACCGAGATTGGCTTTTTCATTGTGCCAATAGGGTGTGTCGTTATCGCCGCGCACGGCGTTGTAGCGGTCGATACAATCGAACCAGCGTTCCAGCACCGGGCGCAGGAATTCCAGTTTCGGATTGCTGATGATCATGCCTTGCATCGCATTTGCCCTCTTGTTCTTGTGATATCGGGTCGTAGTGTCTCTTTGATATCACTTGCCGCAGGATCACACAAGATTGACGTCAGCTTATTGATCCCGGCCAATATCCATTGCGCTGCCCATCGCGGCTTTAATTGACGCTCAACCCCCAACCCTCTAACCTTCGCGGCTTGTTTCAGGTGCTCTATGGCAATGGCCGATAGGGTGAAACAGGGAAGCCGGTGCGTGCACACAAACCCGGCGCTGCCCCCGCAACGGTAGATGAGTCAAGGCTGCGTATAGGCCACTGTGTCGCATGACATGGGAAGGCGCACAGCCAGGCGTTACGCCGCTCATGAGCCCGGAGACCGGCCTGATTCATCCAACGGCATCACGGTGGGCGATGCCAGGCTCGTTGCCGTCCTTTTTTATGCCCGCCCGCCGTTATCCAGTCCCAACGGAGAGCTCCCCCATGACCGACACGCCCGATCGCGACGAACGCCACCTGGCGCGCATGCTGCGCAAGAAAGCCGTGATTGACGAGCGCATCGCCAATTCGCCCAACGAGTGCGGCCTTCTGCTGGTGCTGACCGGCAACGGCAAGGGCAAGAGCAGTTCTGCGTTCGGCATGCTGGCCCGGGCCATGGGGCACGGCATGCAATGTGGCGTGGTGCAATTCATCAAGGGTCGCAACAGCACCGGCGAGGAGCTGTTTTTCCGCCGCTTCCCGGAGCAGGTGCGCTTCCATGTCATGGGAGAGGGCTTTACCTGGGAAACCCAGGATCGCCAGCGCGACATTGCCGCCGCCGAAGCCGCGTGGGCGGTGTCCCGTGAGTTGCTCAGCGACCCGTCCATTGGGCTGGTGGTGCTCGACGAACTGAACATCGCCCTCAAGCACGGTTACCTCGACCTGGATCAGGTCTTGAGTGATCTGCAGGCTCGTCCGCCCATGCAACATGTGATCGTGACAGGCCGCGGCGCCAAGCCCGAGATGATCGAGCTGGCCGACACCGTGACCGAAATGGGCATGATCAAGCACGCTTTCCAGGCCGGGATAAAGGCGCAGAAAGGCGTCGAACTGTGAGCCGAGTGTCGACCGCCAGCCGCCATTGCCCGGCGGTCTTGATTGCCGCCCCGGCTTCAGGCCAGGGCAAGACCACCGTCACCGCGGCTCTGGCCCGGTTGCACCGCAACCAGGGGCGCAAGGTGCGCGTGTTCAAGTGTGGTCCCGACTTCCTCGATCCAATGATCCTTGAGCGAGCCAGTGGCGCGCCGGTCTATCAGTTGGACATGTGGATGGTCGGAGAGCAGGAAAGTCGCCGGTTGTTGTGGGAAGCCGCCGCAGAAGCGGACCTGATTTTGATTGAAGGCGTGATGGGGCTGTTCGACGGCACACCGTCTAGCGCCGACCTGGCCCGGCATTTCGGCGTGCCGGTGCTGGCGGTTATCGATGGCACGGCCATGGCCCAGACATTCGGTGCCTTGGCCTTGGGCCTGGCACGGTATCAGCCGGATTTGCCCTTCGCTGGGGTCTTGGCCAATCGGGTCGGCACCTTGCGCCACGCGCAATTGCTCGAAGGGAGCCTGACCGAAGGCTTGCGCTGGTACGGCGCGCTTTCGCGGGAAACCGGCATCGAGCTGCCGAGCCGCCATCTTGGTCTGGTGCAGGCCAGCGAATTGAATGACCTGGACGTGCGTCTCGATGCCGCCGCCGAGGCGCTGGCGGGCAGTTGTGAAGTAGCATTGCCGCCTTCGGTGGAGTTCGCGGCGCCGGAACTGACGGCCGTTGAGCGGTGGCTCGACGGCGTCCGCATTGCCGTGGCCCGTGACGAGGCATTTGCCTTTACCTATGGCGCCAGCCTCGATCTGCTGCAAGCCATGGGCGCGCAGTTGAGTTTCTTTTCGCCGATCCACGACACCCAATTGCCCGAGGCGGACAGCCTCTATCTACCCGGTGGATATCCCGAGCTGCACCACGTTGCCCTGGCGCAAAACGCGCCCATGCTGGCGGCGATCCGTGCCCACCATGCATCCGATAAACCCTTGCTCGCCGAATGCGGCGGCATGCTGTATCTGCTCGATTCACTCACCGACGTCGACGGCACGCGCGCCGAACTGGTGGGTATGTTGAGCGGCGATGCGCAGATGCAAAAACGCTTGGCGGCCCTCGCGCTGCAATCGGTGGATCTGCCGGAAGGCAACCTGCGCGGGCATACCTATCATCATTCCTTGACCAGCACCACGCTTGAGCCGATTGCCCGTGGGCATAGCCCCAATGGCGGGCGAGGGGCGGAGGCGGTTTTCCGACAAGGGCGGATGACGGCTTCGTACGTGCATTTTTATTTTCCGTCCAATCCGAGGGCGACTGCCGCTTTGTTTGCGCCGGACCGAGAAGCAGCCTTCGCGAACAGGCTCGCTCTCACAGGGGATGGTGTGATCTCCAGTACGACGCCTGCCAGTGTGGGAGCGAGCCTGCTCGCGAATCGGCCATGACAGACAGCACTTTTTCCCAGGCCGAACGCGAGGCCGTCTACCGCGCCATCGCCGAACGCCGAGACATGCGTCATTTCATCGGCGGCAGCGTCGAGCCGCAATTGCTGCGCCGGCTGCTCGAAGCCGCGCACCAGGCGCCTAGCGTCGGGCTGATGCAGCCGTGGCGGTTTCTGCGCATCAGCGATCGCGCCTTGCGCGGCGAAATCCAGAACCTGGTGGAAGAAGAGCGCATTCGCACCGCCGAAGCCCTGGGCGAGCGTAGTGATGAATTCATGAAGCTCAAGGTGGAAGGTATCCACGACTGCGCCGAAGTGCTGGTGGCCGCGTTGATGGACGACCGCGAGCGGCACATTTTCGGTCGCCGGACCTTGCCGGAAATGGACTTGGCCTCGCTGTCCTGCGCGATCCAGAATCTGTGGCTGGCGGCCCGCGTCGAAGGGCTGGGGATGGGCTGGGTGTCGTTGTTCGAGCCCCAGGCCATGGCCGATCTGTTGGGCCTGCCGGAGGGCGCAAAGCCCCTGGCGATTCTGTGCCTGGGGCCGGTCGAGGGCTTTTACCCAGCGCCCATGCTCGCCTTGGAAGGCTGGGCGAAACCGCGGCCGCTCGAGGAACTGATTTATGAAAATCGCTGGGGAGTGCGTCCATGAGCGTAGCGTTGCTCAGTGCCGCCGCGGTGGCGCTGGATGCGTTGCTGGGCGAGCCCCGGCGCTGGCATCCTCTGGTCGCGTTCGGCCGTCTTGCCAATCGTATCGAACAGCGTTTCAACTCCGGTGGACGGGGCTGGCGCAGTCACGGTGTCACGGCGTGGATCATCGCCGTGCTGCCCTTGACGTTGCTGGCCACAGCCTTGTCCTGGGCGCCCCTGGTAGGGTGGCTGGTGGACATTCTCGCGTTGTATTGCGCCCTCGGCTTGCGCAGCCTTGGTGAACATGTCGAGCCAGTGGCCCGGGCGTTGCGCAGTGGCGATCTGGACGAGGCACGCCAGCGGGTGAGTTATCTGGTCAGCCGCGAAACCGCCGAGTTGGATGAAAACGCCGTGGCCCGCGCCGCCACCGAGTCGGTGTTGGAAAACGGCAGCGACGCGGTGTTCGCCGCCTTGTTCTGGTTCGCGGTGGCTGGCGCGCCTGGCGTGGTGTTGTATCGGTTGAGCAATACCCTCGACGCCATGTGGGGTTATCGCAACGAGCGCTTCGAACGTTTTGGCTGGGCGGCGGCAAAGATCGACGACATGCTCAACTATATTCCCGCGCGCCTGGTGGCCCTGACCTACGCGTTGCTCGGCAAGACCCGACTGGCATTCAGATGCTGGCGCACCCAGGGGCCAACCTGGGACAGCCCCAATGCCGGGCCGGTGATGGCCGCCGGCGCCGGAGCGCTGGGCGTGGAACTGGGCGGCGCGGCGATCTACCACGGCGAGCTGCACCAACGTCCGTCCTTGGGCGAAGGCGTGCCGGCCAGTGCCGATTCCATTGATCGCGGCTGGCAATTGGTGCAACGCGGCGTATGGTTATGGCTGCTGATTCTCTGCCTCGGAGCCGAGTTTTATGCTTGAGCATGGTGGACGACTGCGCAAGGCTTCCCGGCAATATGGCATTGCCGAGGCCGACTGGCTCGACCTGTCCAGCGGCCTGGCGCCCTGGCCTTTCGACGTTCCGCCGATCCCGCTGCGGGCCTGGGCGCGCCTGCCCGAGGCCGAAGATGGATTGGAGCAGGCCGCCTGCGATTATTACGAAGCGACGCACGTGTTGCCGGTGGCCGGTTCGCAGATGGCCATCCAGCTGTTGCCGCGCCTGCGCCGGGCCGGCAAGGTGGGTGTTTTGTCGCCCTGTTACGCCGAGCACGCCGAAGCCTGGCGCCGCAGCGGGTACATCGTGCGCGAAGTGCTGGAGACGGAAGTCGATTTTTTCCTCGACAGCCTCGACGTGCTGGTGGTGGTCAATCCGAACAACCCCACGGGCCTGAGCCTGAGCCCCGAACGCTTGCTGAATTGGCACGCACGGTTGGCCCAGCGCGGTGGCTGGCTGGTGGTGGATGAAGCGTTCATGGACATGACACCGCATCTGAGCCTCAGCGCCCACGCCCATCAGGTCGGGCTGATTGTATTGCGATCGTTTGGCAAGTTCTTTGGCCTGGCCGGGGTTCGCCTGGGGTTTGTCCTGGCGGAGCGGCGTTTGCTCAAGCTGCTCGCCGAGCAAGTCGGACCCTGGGCGGTGAGCGGGCCGACCCGGGTCCTGGGCGAGGCGTGTCTTCTGGATACCGAGGCCCAGGTTCGTCAACGACAGCGCTGCGAAGAAACCAGCCAACGCCTGGCATCGACGCTGCAACGCTTCGGCTTCAAGCCCCAGGGCGGCTGCGCATTGTTCCAGTGGCTGGTCACCCCGCACGCCCAGGCCCTGTATGAATTCATGGCCCATCGCGGCATTCTGCTGCGCCTGTTCACCCACACCAGCAGCCTGCGTTTCGGGTTGCCCGCCGATGATGCCGGGTTCCTGCGCCTCGAGCAGGCTTTCGAGGCCTACGCCAAGGACATTCGATGACAACCTTGATGGTGCAGGGCACCACCTCCGATGCCGGCAAAAGTACCCTGGTCACGGCGCTCTGCCGTTGGGTTACGCGCCAGGGTGTGAAGGTGGTGCCGTTCAAGCCGCAGAACATGGCGCTCAACAGCGCGGTGACCGCCGACGGTGGCGAAATCGGCCGGGCCCAGGCTGTCCAGGCACAGGCCTGTGGCCTCGAGCCCCATACCGACATGAATCCGGTGCTGCTCAAGCCCAACAGCGATACGGGCGCCCAGGTCATCATCCATGGCCGTGCCGTGACCACCATGAACGCGGTGGCCTATCACGATTACAAAGCCATCGCGATGCAAGCGGTACTGGCCTCCCACGCGCGCTTGAGCGCGACATACCCGGTCGTCATGGTGGAAGGCGCGGGATCGCCGGCGGAGATCAACCTGCGGGCCGGGGACATCGCCAATATGGGCTTTGCCGAGGCGGTGGACTGCCCGGTGCTGCTGATCGCCGACATCAATCGTGGCGGGGTTTTCGCCCATCTGGTCGGCACACTGGAGTTGCTTTCGCCCAGCGAGCAGGCGCGGGTAAAGGGTTTCATCATCAATCGTTTTCGCGGCGATATCGCCTTGCTGCAGCCGGGGCTGGATTGGTTGGAAACGCGCACTGGCAAACCGGTGATCGGCGTGTTGCCGTATGTAATGGACCTGCACCTGGAGGCCGAGGATGGCCTCGACCAGCGCCAGGCCGACAAGGCTGAACAGGTGCTCAAGGTGGTGGTGCCGGTGCTGCCGCGCATCAGCAACCACACCGATTTCGACCCGCTGCGCCTGCATCCGCAGGTCGACCTGCAATTCATCGGCCCTGGCCAGGCCATCCCGCCTGCCGACCTGATTATCCTGCCCGGGTCCAAAAGCGTGCGCAGCGATTTGGCCTACCTGCGGGCTAATGGCTGGGAAACGGCCATCCAGCGCCACTTGCGCTACGGCGGCAAGTTATTGGGTATCTGCGGCGGTTTGCAGATGCTCGGCCAGCAGGTCCACGATCCGCTCGGGCTGGAAGGCGTGGCGGGTTCCAGCGCCGGGTTGGGCTTGTTGGATTTCGAAACGACCCTGGAGCGCGAAAAGCAACTGCGCAACGTCCGCGGGCGACTGAACCTGGAAGACGCCGAGGTCAGCGGCTATGAAATCCACGCGGGCGTCACCGTCGGCGCGGCCCTGGAACATGCGGCGGTGTGCTTGGACGATGGCCGTTGCGATGGCGCCCAGAGCCGCGATGGGCAGATTTTTGGTACTTATCTGCATGGGCTCTTTGAGTCGCCGGCAGCCAGCAGTGCATTGCTGCGTTGGTCGGGTCTGGAGGACGTACAGACGGTGGATTACCACGGCTTGCGCGAGCGAGATATCGAACGGTTGGCGGATTTGGTGGAGCGGCATCTGGACACCGGGCTGCTGCGTGAGCTCTGTGGGATCTAGGGTGGCTGGGCTGGCGTCATCGCGAGCAGGCTCGCTTCCACATTGGTCTTGCGGCGCACAGAGATCCTGTGGGAGCGGGCCTGCTCGCGAAGGGGCCGGCACCCACACCGCCTATTTTGAAAGGGTATGAACATGCTCCAACTGATCCTCGGCGGCGCCCGCTCGGGCAAGAGTCGCCTGGCCGAAAAACTCGCCGCGAGCACAGGCTTGCCGGTGACTTACATCGCCACCAGCCAACCCCTGGACGGCGAAATGAACGAGCGTGTCGCCCAGCACCGCGCCCGGCGCCCCGCCGAATGGGCGCTGGTGGAGGAACCGTTGGCGCTGGCGCGGGTGCTGGAAGAAAACGCCGCACATGATCAATGCCTGTTGGTGGATTGCCTGACGCTCTGGCTCACCAACCTGCTGATGCTTGATGACGCCGACCGGCTGGTCGCCGAGCGTGAAGCGCTGCTGGATTGCATCAGTGCGCTTCCTGGCGAGGTCATATTCGTCAGCAACGAGACCGGCATGGGCGTCGTGCCGCTGGGGGAGTTGACCCGTCGTTATGTCGATGAAGCCGGTTGGCTGCATCAAGCCCTGGCCGAACGTTGTCAGCGCGTCGTGTTGACCGTCGCCGGCTTGCCCCTGACCCTTAAAGGAACTGCGTTATGAATCACCGCTGGTGGCTGGACCCGTGCAAGCCCGTCGATACCCAAGCGCTGGAACAGGCCGCGGCCCGTCAGCAACAGCTGACCAAACCGGCCGGCTCCCTGGGGCGACTGGAATCGATGGCGGTGCAACTGGCGGGCCTGCAAGGGCAGGTCAAACCGAACCTTGACCGGTTGTGGGTTGCGATTTTCGCCGGTGATCATGGCGTCGTGGCCGAAGGTGTCTCGGCGTATCCCCAGGAAGTCACCGGGCAGATGTTGCTCAACTTCGTCAACGGCGGCGCGGCCATCAGCGTTCTGACGCGGCAATTGGGCGCGTCCCTGGAAGTGATCGACCTGGGCACTGTAACGCCTTCGCTGAATTTGCACGGCGTGCGCCATTTGAACCTGGGTCCTGGCACGGCGAATTTCGTCCGGGGGCCGGCGATGACCCTGGCGCAAGGCGAACAGGCCCTGCAAGCCGGACGCGACAGCGTGGCGCGCGCGGTCGCGGCTGGAACGCAATTGTTCATCGGCGGCGAGATGGGCATCGGTAATACCACTGCCGCCAGTGCCCTGGCCTGTGCCTTGCTCGACTGCCCGGTGACGCACCTGGTCGGGCCGGGCACGGGCTTGGACGCGGCAGGTGTCAGCCGCAAGGCCCAGGTGATCGAGCGGGCCCTGGCGTTGCACGGTGGTGCGAGCGGCGACCCGTTGCAGACATTGTTCAACCTCGGCGGTTTCGAAATCGCGGCGTTGGTCGGTGCGTACCTGGCCTGCGCTCAGCAGGGCGTCGCCGTGCTGGTGGATGGGTTTATCTGCAGCGTAGCGGCGCTGGTGGCGGTGCGGCTCAATCCCGGATGCCGCCCATGGCTGCTGTTCGGTCATCGCGGTGCCGAGCCGGGTCACCGGCACGTGTTGGAAACCCTCGGCGCCGAACCGCTACTGGACTTGGGCTTGCGCCTGGGCGAGGGCAGTGGCGCGGCGCTGGCGGTGCCGTTGTTGCGCCTGGCCTGTGACCTTCACGGGCAGATGGCGACGTTTGCCGAAGCGGCCGTGGCGGATCGCCCGGCATGACCTTGCGCCTGGACCTGCTGCGTCACGGTGAAACCGAGCTGGGCGGCGGCTTGCGCGGCAGCCTCGACGACGCCCTGACGGCCAGGGGCTGGGAGCAGATGCACGAGGCGGTCGCCCAGGGCGGGCCGTGGGATCGCCTGGTGTGCTCGCCATTGCAGCGATGCGCCCGTTTCGCCGAACACCTTGGCGCCCGGCTTGGCGTTCCGGTGCAGGCGGACAAAGACTTGCAAGAGTTGCATTTCGGCGCCTGGGAAGGTCGCAGCGCGGCGGCATTGATGGAGACCGACGCCGAGGCCCTCGGTCGCTTTTGGGCCGATCCTTACGCCTTCACACCTCCCGGAGGTGAGCCGGTGTTGGCGTTTTCGGCGCGGGTGCTGGCGGCGGTCGAGCGCTTGCACCTCGCATATGCCGGTCAGCGCGTGTTGCTGGTCAGTCATGGCGGCGTGATGCGCTTGCTACTGGCCCAGGCCCGGGGGTTGCCACGCGAGCAATTACTGAATGTCGAAGTCGGCCATGGTGCGCTGTTTTCCCTGGCGGTGTCCTCCGGCCCCGTGCTTAGAGAGGCTGGCTGAGCATGTTGCCCTTCTGGATCGCCCTGCAATTTCTCAGCAGCTTGCCGATTCGCTTGCCGGGCATGCCTGAGCCCCGCGAGCTGGGGCGTTCGCTGTTGTTCTATCCCGTGGTGGGGCTGTTGTTCGGCGGTTTGCTGTGGTTGCTCGATGCGCTGTTGGCGGGCGCGCCGGTGATGCTGCATGCCGCGCTGCTACTGATGGCGTGGGTGCTGCTCAGCGGCGGGCTGCACCTGGACGGCCTGGCCGACAGCGCCGATGCCTGGCTCGGCGGTTTCGGCGATCGTGAGCGTACGTTGCTGATAATGAAGGATCCACGCAGCGGGCCGATCGCCGTGGTCACGCTGGTGCTGGTGTTGCTGCTCAAATGGACCGCGCTGGTGGCGCTGATCGAGCAGGAGGATGCGTTGGCCTTGCTCGTTGTGCCGGTGCTGGGGCGTAGCGCCTTGCTGGGGTTGTTCCTCACCACGCCGTATGTGCGTGCCGGTGGGCTGGGCCAAGCGTTGGCCGATCATTTGCCGCGCCGCTCGGGCTGGCAGGTGTTGTGGGCCGGAGCGCTGGGGTGCGTGCTGGTGATGGGATGGGCGGGGCTGTGGACGTTGGCGGTCGCCGTGCTGGTATTTATCGGTTTGCGCCACATCATGCTGCGCAGGCTGCAGGGATGCACCGGCGACACGGCGGGCGCCTTGCTGGAATTGCTGGAAATGGCGGTTCTGGTGGCGTTGGCGTTGAGCTGAATCCCGGCTTGTCAGCGGTCAGGGCCTCATTTAAATTTGCATTCATTTAGTCGCGGGTATATACACGCATCATGCTTCCTTCCCAATGTCTGTGCATCAACCTGCGTCGCGCCGCGCGTGGCGTCAGCAGGTACTACGACGGCGCTCTCGATGGCTTCGGGATCAACGTTGCCCAGTATTCTTTGCTCAATAACCTGGCGCGCCTGGACCAGCCGAGCATTTCGTCCCTGGCCGAGGCCATGGGCCTGGACCGCAGCACCCTAGGGCGCAACCTACGGGTGCTGGAAGGCGAGGGGTTGGTGAAGTTGGCTGAGGGCGACGATTTGCGCAACCGCATCGTTGTGCTCACCGAGGCGGGAAATGCCCGGTTGGCGGCGGCATTGCCGGCCTGGGAAGCGGCACAACAGAAATTGATCGACAAGCTCGGTGCCGAAAAGCGCGCGACCTTGCTCGCCTTGCTGGATGAGTTGGCGTGACGCCGGTTCGTCCGATGATAAGTGGGTATATACCCGCGACCGGAGAATAAGAATGACATCGATGTGGCGTACCTGTGGTTGGGTCCTGGTGGGCAGTGCGTTGATCCTGGCGTTGTCCCTGGGCGTGCGGCATGGCTTCGGGTTGTTCCTGGCGCCGATGAGCGACGAATTCGGCTGGGGCCGGGAGGTGTTTGCCTTCGCCATCGCTTTGCAGAACCTGATCTGGGGCCTGGCGCAGCCTTTCACGGGCGCCCTGGCGGATCGCTTCGGTGCGGCAAAAGTGGTGCTGATCGGTGGTGTCCTGTATGCGGTCGGCCTGGTCTTCATGGGCATGGCCGACTCGTCCTGGTCGCTGTCGTTGAGCGCCGGCCTGTTGATCGGCATCGGCCTGTCCGGCACTTCGTTCTCGGTAATCCTTGGTGTGGTTGGGCGGGCCGTGCCGCCAGAGAAACGCAGCCTGGGCATGGGTATCGCCAGTGCGGCCGGCTCGTTTGGCCAGTTCGCGATGTTGCCGGGCACGCTGGGGCTGATTGGTTGGCTCGGCTGGTCCGCGGCGCTGTTGGCGCTGGGCCTGCTGGTGGCGTTGATCGTGCCCTTGGTCAGTATGCTCAAGGATGCACCGGCACCCCTGAGCGGCAACGAGCAGACCTTGTCCGAAGCGTTGCGCGAGGCGTGCAGTCATTCCGGTTTCTGGCTGTTGGCGGTCGGTTTTTTTGTCTGCGGTTTCCAGGTGGTGTTCATCGGCGTGCATCTGCCGGCCTATCTGGTGGACCAGCACCTGCCGGCCAGCGTCGGCACCACCGTGTTGGCACTGGTCGGTCTGTTCAATATCTTCGGCACCTACACCGCCGGCTGGCTGGGCGGGCGCATGTCCAAGCCGCGCCTGCTGACTGGCCTGTACCTGGTGCGGGCGGTGGTGATCGGCCTGTTCCTGTGGTTGCCAGTGACGACGACCACGGCTTATCTGTTCGGCATGGCGATGGGTTTTCTCTGGTTATCGACGGTGCCATTGACCAACGGGACGGTCGCCACGTTGTTCGGTGTACGAAATCTCTCGATGCTGGGTGGGATCGTGTTCCTGTTCCACCAGTTGGGCTCGTTCCTCGGTGGTTGGCTGGGCGGCGTCGTGTACGACCGCACGGGCAGCTACGACTTGATCTGGCAGGTGTCGATTTTGCTCAGCCTGCTCGCGGCTGCGTTGAACTGGCCGGTGCGTGAGCGCCCGGTTGCCCGCCTGCAAGCCCAGGCGGGTGCGGCATGAGCCGCGTCGGCCCATGGTTGATCGCAGCCGGCGCCGCCGCGCTGCTGGCGGTCGCCTGGTGGGGCTGGCGCCAGGGCGGGTTGGCTTTGATGCAGCTGGGCATGGGCAGCTGCTGACGTGTGGACGGCATCGGGCGCGCGGAGTAACGTCGTGGTCTGACAGGCTTACAAGGAAAATCCGACATGATGCGTTGGTTTGCTGTTCCCACCCTGTTGCTGGCTATGACCGGGCATGTATGGGCGGCTGAATGCCCGTCACTCTTGGAGGGTTCGCTGCCCAAGCTGCGGGCCAAGGAAACCGTCGATTTGTGCCAGCGTTTCGCTGGCAAACCCTTGGTGGTGGTCAACACGGCCAGCTTCTGTGGGTTCGCTCCACAATTCAAAGGGCTCGAGGCGCTTAATCAGCGCTATAAAAGTGAAGGGTTGGAAGTGCTGGGCGTGCCGTCCAACGACTTCAAGCAGGAATCCAAGGACGGCGCGGAGACCGCCAAGGTTTGCTACGTCAACTATGGCGTGACCTTTACCATGACCGAACCGCAACCGGTACGGGGCGCGGATGCCATTCCCTTGTTCAAGCACCTGGCCGAACAGTCCAGCGCGCCGAAATGGAATTTCTACAAATACGTCGTGGATCGCCAGGGCAAGGTGGTTGGCAGCTTTTCCAGTCGGATAAAACCCGACGATCCTGATTTCATCAAGGCGGTGGAGACGGCTATCGCTTCCAAACCCTGATCCTCAACCACGAAAAAGCCCCGCTTTCTTTACAGAGAGCGGGGCTTTTTTTTTGCTTCAGGTGGCGACCGGCTGTTTATGCCTGCTCGCCGTGGATCATCAGAAGCGGTAGGTTGCGCCGACGCCGAAGCCGTTGGCGCTGTTTTCGTATTCAGCGTTGTAGGCCTGGCCCAGGGCGTTGGCTCTGTTGACGTTGACTTTTTCTTCCTTGAGATAGGAATAGGCCACGTCGATGGTCAGGTCGTCGGTTGGGCTCCAGCCGGCACCCAGGCTGAAGATGGTCCGGTCGCCGGTAGGAATGCGAGGCGAACGGTCGGCGTTGTTGGTCGGCGACTGGTCGAAGGACAGGCCGGTGCGCAGTACCCATTGCTTGTTCAACTGGTAGGAGGTACCGATGGCGTAGGCCCAGGTGTCGTGCCAGTTCTGTTCTTCGGTGATGGTGCCGAAGAGGGTTGGGTTCAATGCGCCGCCGCCGGTGATGTCGTTGTTCACGGTGATGTCTTTCAGGCGGCTCCAGCGAGTCCAGGTGCTACCGGCATAGACAGTCCAGGCATCGTTGATTTCCTGGGTTACCGAGAAGTCCACGGACTCAGGGGTCGTGATGTCCAGCGATGCGTCGTATCGGTCACCGCTCAACAGGAAGCCTGGCGTACCAGCACCCGGGCTCACTTCGGTGTGGCCCTCAAGCTTGTATTTGACCTTCGAGTGGTAAGTCAGGCCGACACGGGTGGTGTCAGTGGCTTGCACCAGCAAACCGATGTTGTAGCCGTAGCCAATATCGTCGCCCTTGATCTGGACGTTGCCATCATTAGGCGAGAATGGCGTGGTCAACGCCGACTCCAGCGAGCCCGAAATCCGGTTGATAGTCGGGCCAAAACCGATCGACACCTTGTCATTGAAGGCGTAGCTGATGGTTGGCTGGAAGGTCACGACCTTCACTTCGCTCTTGCTGCCGAAATTGCGGCCCTGGAAGCTGCTTTCGTAGTCGGTGATCAGGCCGAAGGGGGCATAGACGCCCAGGCCGAATGCCCATTGATCGTCGATTGGCTTGACGTAGTAGCCCATCGGAACGCCGGTGAACGGGACCATGTCGCCATCGTTCGTACCGGACTGGGTGCCGCTGGCATCGTTGATGTCGGTGGATGCGTCGATGACGGCGAAGCCGCCGGTGACTTGTTGGCGCTTGAGGCGCGACATGCCGGCAGGGTTGCCAAACACAGTGCTCGCATCATCGGCAGAAGAAGAACGACCCGCGAAGCCAGTGCCCATGCCACTGATGCTTTGTTCGTTCAAGGCAAAGCCACTGGCGAAAATTTGGGTGGATGCCAAGGTAACGGCAAGGCCAAGGGTGGTTTTGAGCATCATTTTTTTCATTGTTAGAACTCCAGGTGATCACCGGGGCGAAAATTACCAACATTTTTGCCCAAGCGCTATAGCTTGTATGGCTTGATTTAGAGGGGTTTTGTAGGACAATCCGACCAAAATCGTCGCAGTTGTAGGAAGTTTCCTTTTTTCCATTCAGCAAGCGACCTGGTTCAAGGGTGAAACACAGTTTTGCCACGCGCAGGTGAAGTCCCGCAGGCGACCAGTGGGATGAAAAACCTGGCGCCAGATGCGGGCCATGGCCAGCAAATCGTTTGAATCGGGAAGCGGGGTGGCGTGTTCCTCCACCAGCAACCAAGCGATGGCCGTGGCGTAGCGCAAATTGACGGTCAATTCCTGATGAGGGCCGCTCAGGAAAGCATGCTGGCTCGCCAGGCCCCGCACCAGGCTGGCTCGTTCCGGATCCAACGCCAGATAATCGTCCCACAGGGCTTGATGGCGCGGTTCAGTGATGCGGTACAAGCCGTGCCCACGACGATCGTGCAACGCGGCGCCCAGGCCTGATTGACTGGCGGCGATCCCCAGCAACAGGTTTTCCGCCGTTGTGCTGTGGCTCCCCAGGTAAAGGAGCGTCGGGCGGATCACATAACGACACAGTTCGCTGGCAGCGATACCCATAAAATCCTCGAAACGGGAAATGGGCGGAGCCTGACGGTGTGGGCTTGGCAGCGGGTGGATCGGATCAGGCTCCGCCGAAGCGGATCATGCCGCTCGAGTTGAAGTGTAGTGTCATATCTGCGCTGTAAAGGCCTGTTTTTAAACCATGTTCATCGAACGGTTATGACCGTTATAGCTGTTTGTGCTTAAGCCGTTGCGCTTTATCGAGAAATGCCGGGCAATAAAAAGCCCCGCGTTTTGGGCGGGGCCTTGGATGCTTCAGTGTCCTGGCGTGTCAGGCAACGAGTGCCTGACGGGTACGCTCGATGACCGCCTGCAGCGGTTCTGCGCTGGAGTACTGGTCGGGATACAAGCGTTCGCTGTGACGGGCGATGCCGTGTTCGTTGACCAGCGTGAAGCTGAAGCAGCCTTTGCGAGCGGCCATGATCAGGCAGTTCATTGGAGCAAAGGCGTTGGTTAGGGTGCGGATGGCATCCTGTGTCTGGATTTGATTAGACATGTTATGGGTGTTCCTACAAATGACACGATTAAGAACCGTGCAACGTTAAAACGTTCCAGTAACGTCGACCACTATTGGTCGAACGAAGAACCCGACTGGAACAAAGCAGCCAGTTTGAGCGCTATAAAAGGGCGCGCTTGGGCTGGCAGGTAGGTACTTAGGAGGGCAGGCAACACATCGAGGGCAAAGGTTCTGGGCCCGGGGTGAAGATCCTGATCAATTTGCAGGTTGGTTCGGTCAGAATAATGAGCCTGGCGGCAGCTTCGGATTCGTTCGAAGTGCGCAGCGCGAGCATTACCTGGAAACCATCGAGGGGGGCGGTCTCTTTTTCGGCAGGCTTCCCGTGGGGATAGCTGACCGCTGAGATGTTTCCGACCCGGAATTGACTTTCAGCTTGGTACTAACGCCGCGGATACTATCGAATCAAGCCGCTTTAGGGAAGGCCGTTGGTCAGAAAAATGCCGGTGCTGCCGCTGGGGCGCGAAAGCGCGCAGCGTGTAAAAGTCTGGGATCGGGGCTTTTCCACAGGGTCTTGAGCGCCAGATGCGTCAAAAAAGCGCAGCGATATAACCACTTCAGCTGTTACTTGTACACACTCCTATTGGCCGCTGTCACCGTATTGTCATCTTTGAACAATCCGGGGCGGGTGCCTGTATCCAAAATTTAAGTCAATGAAAAACATCGCTTTTTTTTACTGGTGAAAAAATCGACAGTTTGAGCGCAGGCCCCGTTCCATAGGGCTTGCGGCGAGTTCAGGGTAGGTTGTCCACTGAGTTATCCACAGCTTCTGTGGATTGTCCCAAGCGCTTGCTCTAGAACGGGCGTGCCGGTTTTTTTCGACTTTACCCGTACGAAAAAAGGAGTAGAGTGGCGCGCCTTCCGATCTGTCCCGTAGTGCGTTATGAAGTTTCGCTCAGTATCAAATCCTGTTACCTCCGTACCCTCAGGTGTTACCCCTCCCAAGCGCATATCGATGCGAGTTGCCGAGTGGCTGCTGGACAGCCCGAGCCTGGGAGAGCGTCCCAGCGTCAAGCACCTGGCTGGACGCCTGCTCAAACAACCGGCGCGCGAAGGCGTGGTGGCCGCACAAAGTCGCCTCGGTCAGCTGATGTGCCGCGAATGCGGCAATGCACGGGACCGGCGTATTGGCCAGGACCTGCTGCGCCAGGCCGCGCGGGCCGGCGATCACCGTGCCCGCCAGGCATTGGGCGAGATCGAAGACTGAGCTGGGCAACGCCGGGTTGCTTGGTTAACCTTCGGGCTTTATCTCTTGCGCGGGAATTGTCATGGCGATGGATTTGACCAGCCTGTTGCTTGGCCTGGCAGGCGCTGCGGTGCCGCTGTTGGCATTGGCCTGGCACCTGCAACGCCAGGCAAGCGCGGCACAGACCGAGCTGGCGTTGATGGAAGAACGCCTGGCGACCGCCCACATGGCACACGATGGGTTGAATGCCCAGCTCGATGCCTGCCGCGACGAAATCAGTGACTTGGGCCAGGCCAATGCCGCCAGGCAAGCCGAGCTTGCGGCTGCGTGTCGCGAGGTCGAACTGCTGCAGATCGAGCGTGACAACGCAAGGGACGCGGCGCATGCCTGGAACCTGGAGCGTGCCAATAAGGAAGCTGAATTGCGACGCCTGGATGCCCAGGCTGCTTCGTTGCAGGCCGAATTGCGCGAACAGCAGGAGAGCCATCAGCAGCGCCTGGACGATCTTCAAGGCTCGCGGGACGCATTGCGGGCCCAGTTCGCCGAGCTGGCGGGAAAAATCTTCGACGAGCGTGAACAGCGTTTCGCCGAAACCAGCCAGCAGCGCTTGGGTCAGTTGCTCGACCCACTGAAGGAACGCATCCAGTCCTTTGAAAAACGCGTCGAGGAAAGCTACCAGGCCGAGGCCCGGGAGCGATTTTCCCTGGGCAAGGAACTGGAGCGCCTGCAACAGCTGAACCTGCGCCTGAGCGATGAAGCCACCAACCTGACTCGTGCGCTCAAGGGTCAGAAGACCCAGGGCAACTGGGGCGAGTTGATTCTCGAGCGGGTCCTGGAACATGCCGGCTTGGAGAAGGGCCGCGAATACCAGACCCAGGTCAGTCTCAAGGGGCCGGATGGCGAACGGTTCCAGCCGGACGTATTGATTTATCTGCCCGGCGACAAGCAGGTGGTGGTCGATTCGAAGGTCAGCCTCACGGCCTACCAGCAATATGTGGCGGCCGAAGACAATGCCATCGGCCAGTTGGCTCTCAAGCAGCACGTCGTGTCATTGCGAGCCCACGTCAAAGGCTTGGCCGGCAAGGACTACAAGCGTCTGGACGGTCTGCACAGCCTGGATTTCGTCTTGCTGTTCGTGCCGATCGAAGCGGCATTTTCCGCAGCCTTGCAAGCCGAGCCGAACCTGTTCCAGGAAGCTTTCGACCGCAACATCGTGATCGTCAGCCCGACCACGCTGCTGGCGACGCTGCGGGTGATCGACAGCTTGTGGAAGCAAGAGCGCCAGAGCCAGAACGCCCGGGAAATCGCCGAACGGGCGGGGTGGCTGTATGACAAGTTCGTCCTGTTTATCCAGGACCTGGACGAAATCGGCAGTCGCTTGCAGCAGTTGGACAAAGCCTACAGCGCCGCACGCAATAAGCTGACGGAAGGGCGCGGCAACTTGGTCAGCCGCAGCGAGCAGTTGAAACTGCTCGGCGCCAGGGCGAGCAAGAGCTTGCCTACGGAGTTGCTTGAACGGGCGATGGCGGACGTGGATGGGTTGCCAGAGGAGACCGGCGAAGAAAGCCAGGGTCAGTAGCCTCCAAGGTTTGCACCGGACCCCTGTGGCGAGAGAGCTTGCTCCCTCGCCACAGGGGTTTACTTATGCCCGTATTACAACGGCAAGTGCCGGCTCAACAACGCCCTCAACGCCGCCGGCTTCACCGGCTTGGCCAAGTAATCCAATCCCGCCGCATGCACCTGTGCCACGGTCTCGGGCCGGCCATCGGCACTGATCACCACTCCGGGCACCGGCTCGCCCATGCGCGTGCGCAACCAGGCCATCAGTTCGGTCCCGGTTTCGCCGTCGTCCAGGTGAAAATCCACCAGCGCCAGTTGCGGCCGCCCGCCCTGGGCGAGCCAGCGCTCGCATTCTTCACGATTACGCGCCGTCCATACGCGGCACCCCCAGCGGGTCAGCAGGCTGTTCATGCCGATCAGGATGCTGTCTTCGTTATCGACACACAGCACCTGTGCGCCGCTGGGCAAATGGCCGTTGGCTTCGATCACGACAGTGGGCTCGACGGCTTGGCTACTGGCCAATGGCACGCTGACGCTGAACACGCTGCCGCGCCCTGGCCAGGAACGCACGCGCAAGGTATGGCCGAGCACGCGACACAGTCCATCGGCAATTGCCAGGCCGAGGCCGAGCCCTTTTTCGGCCCGGGTCTGATGGCTGTCCAGGCGTTTGAATTCTTCGAAGATGACCTGCAGCTTGTCTTCGGCGATCCCCGGCCCGCGGTCCCAGACCTCCAGACACAGCTCGCCGTTGCCCCGGCGCACGCCTAGCAGCACCGGGCCCTTGGCGTAGCGGAAGGCATTGGTGAGGAAGTTCTGCAGCACGCGGCGCAGCAGCTTGATGTCGCTGTCGATCCGCAGCCGCGAGCCGCGAACCCGGAATTTCAAGCCTTGCTCTCGAGCCAGCACGGTGAACTCGGCGCCGAGGGTATCGAATAGATCATTGAGGACAAACGGCTTGCGGTCGGGGTTGATCTTGCCGTTTTCCAATCGGGAGATGTCCAGCAGGTCCGTGATCAAGTCCTCGGCCGAGCGCAACGAGCTGTCCAGATGTTGCACCAACTGCCGGGCTTCGCTCGGCAAGCCGTCGTGCTGATGGGAAAGCGCGGCGGAGAACAGGCGCGCGGCGTTGAGAGGCTGCATCAAGTCATGGCTGACAGCGGCCAGAAAGCGGGTCTTGGACTGGTACGCGGCTTCGGCCGTGCTCTTGGCTTCGGTCAGCGCGAGGTTGAGTTGCGACAGTTCGCGGGTGCGTTCGGCCACCCGCTGTTCCAGCCCTTCGTTGGCTTCGGTCAAGGCCTGTTCGGCTTCGCGGTAAGCAGTGATGTCCGTGAAACTCATGACGAAACCGCCGCCGGGCATCGGGTTGCCGATCAGCTCGATCACACGGCCGTTGGGGAACAGGCGTTCCGAGGTGTGCGCGCGGCCCTGGCGCATCCAGTGCAGGCGCCGGGCGACATGGACTTCGGCCTCGCCCGGGCCACAAAGGCCGCGCTCGGCGTTGTAACGGATGATGTCGGCGATCGGCCGACCGACGCTGATCAAGCCGTCGGGGTAGTTGAACAGTTCCAGGTATCGACGGTTCCAGGCCACCAGCCTGAGGGACTGGTCGACCACGCTGATGCCCTGGGTGATGTTTTCGATGGCGCCTTGCAGCAGCGCTCGGTTGAATTGCAGCACTTCGGACGCTTCGTCGGCGATCCGCACGACGTCTTCCAGTTGCATCTCGCGGCCTTCGATGGCCGCTTTCACCACGGCTCGCGTCGACGACGCGCCGAGTACACCGGCCAGCAGCCGCTCGGTATGGGCGATCCATTCGCTGTCGGCGTTCTGGCTCGGGTTGAAGCCTTTGCCTTGGCGATAGGCAAAGCGAATGAAGCTCTGGCGCGCCCGTTCTTCGCCGACGAAGCGGGCCGCCAGCTGCAACAGATCCTCGATCTGGACCGCCAGCATCGAGCGAGGATTGGGTCGGGCGCTGATCTCCTGACCGATGAAGCGTCCAGCCTGCCAATGCTCCGACACACGTGTGCGCGACAGGACCGAAACCCAGGCGAACAATATGAAATTGCCCGCCAGGGACAGGACGACACCTTGGGTAAGCGGCGTGATCGGCAAATCCAGCGGATTGCCATGCAGCCAGGCCAGGCCGGGGAAGCTGCTCAGTGACCAGCCCAGGCTATGGGCGGCGATCGGCAGCACCAGCGTGTAGAACCACAGGAATATGCCCATGGCGAGGCCGGCGAACACGCCGCGTCGATTCGCCTGTTTCCAGTACAGCGCGCCGATCATGGCGGGTGCCAGTTGCGTCACGGCGGCGAAGGCGATCTGGCCGATGGTGGCCAGGCTCGCGGTCGAACCCAGCAGCCGGTAGCTGACATAAGCCAATAGGAGAATCGCAACGATGCTCACCCGGCGTACCGACAGCATCCATTGGCGGAACACTTCGAAAGGCCGCTCGGCGTTGTTGCGGCGCAATAGCCATGGCAGCAGCATGTCGTTGGAGACCATGGTCGACAGGGCGACACTCGCCACGATGACCATGCCGGTGGCGGCCGAGGCGCCGCCGATGAATGCCAGCACCGCCAGCGCCGGATGGGCCTGGGCGAGTGGCAGGCTGATGACGAACGAATCCGGCAGTACCGAGCTGGGCAACATCATTTGCCCGGCGAGGGCGATCGGCACCACGAACAGGGCGGCCAGGGCCAGGTAGGCGGGGAACACCCATTTGGCCAGGCGCAGGTCCTGGGGTTCGATGTTCTCCACCACGGTGACGTGGAACTGCCGTGGCAGGCAGATGATCGCCATCATCGCCACGCCGGTTTGCACCACCATGGACGGCCAGTTGATGGTCTCCTTCCAATACTGCTCCAACCGTGGCGCGAGCATCGCCTGGTTGAACAGGTCGTCGAAGCCGTCATAAAGGCCAAACGTGACGAACGCGCCAACCGCCAGGAAGGCGAACAGCTTGACCAGCGATTCAAAGGCAATCGCCAACACCATGCCGCGGTGGTGCTCGGTGGCGTCGAGGTTGCGAGTGCCGAAGACGATGGTGAACAGCGCCAGGATCAGCGAGACGATCAACGCAGTATCCTGCGCTCGGGTGCCCATGGCGTCGGCACCGGCGCCGATCAACAGGTTCACGCCGAGCACGATGCCCTTTAGCTGCAAGGCAATGTAAGGCAGCACGCCGACCAGGCAGATCAGGGCGACCACCACTGCCAGTGATTGTGATTTGCCGTAGCGGGCGGCGATGAAGTCGGCGATGGAGGTGATGTTCTCCTGCTTGCTGATCATCACCATCTTCTGCAAGACCCACGGCGCCAGTACCAGCAGCAGGATCGGCCCGAGGTAGATCGGCAGGAATGACCAGAGCTGTTCGGCGGCCTGGCCCACGGCGCCGAAAAACGTCCAGCTGGTGCAATACACCGCCAGCGACAGGCTGTAGACCCACGCGCGCACACGTGGTGGCAGCGGTGTGCTGCGTCGGTCGCCGTAAAAGGCGATGGCAAACATGATGGCCATATAGGCCAGGGCGACAACGGCGATCAGCCCGCTGGACAGCGACATGGAAACTCCCAGACAAATACGCCCGGGCTTGGGCCCGGCAAGACAGTCTCGCACGCCCGCTCGGGTTCGTCAGTGTCGACCAAGGTCGAGGCGTGGCGGGGTGTCGCGGGTGGGATTTTTTTATGCAGCGATGTTGCCGGCCTCATCGCGAGCAAGCTCGCTCCCACAATGGCTATTTATCGAATACAAGATTTGTGGCACACCGAAATCCAATGTGGGAGCGAGCTTGCTCGCGATGGCATTTTCACTGATCCAACGCCATATCCACCAACCGATACAGCTCCTCGACCTCCAGCGGCGCAGTGGCGAAGAGGATGCGAAACACCGTCGGCGCCACGATCACGTTCACCAACCGCTCGATCCCGGGATTCGGCTCGTCGGGATAACGATCCAGGATGATCTGCAACTGGCCGCTGATAATGCCCACGCAATACCCCGGCGTGGCGCAAGCCTGGATGTCACGCATCATATTGCGGCCAGGTTCTGAACTCATCTCGTCGAGGTATTGCTCGGCCCAGGCGCGCAGGTCGCCGCGCAGGCTGCCGGTGTTGGCTGGCTCGCTGTCCGGGCGCATGCGCGCGATGGCAACGTCGGCCAACAGCGCCGGCAGATCGCCCCAGCGTCGGTAGATGGTGGACGGCGTGACCCCGGCGCGCGCGGCGATCTGCGGCACGGTCAAGGTGGCGCGGTCCTGCTCCTGGAGCAGGGCGCGTACCGCCGAGTGAATCGACTCCTGAACCCGGGCACTTCTTCCGCCGGGGCGTAAACCTTCTTTAATAGCCATGCATCGGACCTTAACACAAAGAATTTGCTTTAAGCGCATGCCGGTAGCACACTCCGCAAAAGCAAAAAATTAGCTTTTATGAATCTCCTCGTGGAGCGTGCCCATGTCTCGTCCAGCTTCGACCCGCGCCAGTCTCATCTTCCTGGCGATCACCTTGCTCGGTTTTCTGGCGGCCTCCAGCGCGCCGACGCCGTTGTACCACCTCTACCAGGAACATCTGCAGTTCTCTTCGGCGATCCTCACGCTGATCTTCGGTGTGTATGCGTTCAGTCTGTTGGCGGCCTTGCTGGTCGTCGGCTCGTTGTCCGATTACCTCGGTCGCAGACCGGTGATCTTCGCGGCATTATTGCTCAACATGCTAGCGATGCTGCTATTCATCAATGCCGACAGTGTGGGCTGGTTGATGGGCGCGCGACTGATACAAGGCTTCGCCACCGGCATGGCCACCAGTGTGCTGGGCGCCGCGTTGCTCGACTTCGATCGCCAGCAAGGCCCCCTAGTCACCAGCGTTGCGCCCCTGCTGGGCATGGCGTGTGGCGCGATGGGGTGTGGCCTGCTGGCAGAATTTGCGCCGATGCCGTTGCAACTGACTTATTGGCTGCTGCTGGCGTTGTTTCTGGTCCAGGCGGTTTATCTCTGGCGCCTGGCCGAAAGCGTTAGCCCGCAGCCCGGGGCCTGGCGGTCGTTGCGCCCCACCTTGCATGTGCCGGTCCAGGCCCGGCGCGCGTTGTGGCTGATCCTGCCGCTGGACCTGGCGGCCTGGGCGGTCGGTGGTTTCTATCTGTCCCTGGCGCCGTCCCTGGTTCGCGCCGCCACCGGTTCGACATCGAACCTGATCGGCGGCTCGCTGGTGGCCGTGCTGACACTCAGCGGCGCATTGTCGATCTACATGTTGCGTAACCGCGCCGCGCAAATGATGCTGCGTCTTGGCGCGACGCTGCTGGTGCTTGGCCTGGCCCTGGTGTTGATTGCCGTACACGCGGCCAGCCTGCCGTTGTTTTTCATCGGCACGCTGGTGACCGGCAGCGGTTTCGGCGCGGGATTCATCGGCGCGCTGCGCAGCATCATGCCCTTGGCCTTGCCCCACGAGCGGGCTGGCTTGATGTCGGCGTTCTATGTGCTCAGCTATCTGGCCTTCAGCCTGCCATCGTTGCTGGCGGGGAATCTGACCCGTATTTTCGGCCTGATTCCGACCACGGACGGCTACGGCGCGGTGTTGATTGTCATGGCCGCCGGCGCGCTGGTGGGTTTGTTGCGTGAACCCGCACGGCCGCTGGCGGACGGGCTTCGGCCCTGATTGGTTATCTATAGAACAGAATAGATATAGAGAAATTACCCGTTATATAGATATTCGATCCGGTTCTAGCATAGCTCCACCTCATCCGAGGAGAGGAGTGATCATGACCTGCTTTGCTGAAAACCGTTTTCGACCGCTGAGCCATTTGCCGGGGCCATTGGAAGTCGTCCGCCAATTCACGCCGAACTGGTTTGCCGCGACCATGGGCACCGGTGTGCTGGCGTTGGCCCTGGCGCAACTGCCTGGGGCCAACCCTGGCGTATATGCGATTGCGCAAGGATTGTGGCTGTTCAATATCGTCCTGTTTGCCCTGTTCACCGGGCTCTACACTGCTCGCTGGGTGCTGTTCTTCGACGAGGCCCGACGGATTTTCGGGCATTCAACCGTGTCGATGTTCTTCGGCACGATCCCGATGGGGCTGGCAACGATCATCAACGGTTTCCTGGTGTTCGGCGTACCGCGCTGGGGCGAGGGCGTGTTGTCGCTGGTCGAGGCGTTGTGGTGGACTGACGTGGCGATGTCGCTGGCCTGCGGTGTGCTGATTCCGTTCCTGATGTTCACCCGCCAGGAACACCGCATCGACCAGATGACCGCCGTGTGGCTGTTGCCCGTGGTGGCCGCCGAAGTCGCCGCCGTCAGCGGTGGCCTGCTGGCGCCGCACCTGGCTGACGTGCATTCGCAACTGATCATATTGGTCACCAGCTACATACTCTGGGCATTTTCCCTACCGGTGGCGTTCAGCATTCTGACCATCCTGGTGTTGCGCATGGCCTTGCACAAACTGCCCCACGAGAACATGGCCGCTTCGAGCTGGCTGGCCCTCGGCCCCATCGGCACCGGCGCACTGGGCATGTTGGTGCTGGGCGGCGATGCGCCGGTGATCCTTGCCGCCAATGGCCTGCCGGGCGTGGGCGAGGTTGCATCGGGCCTGGGGTTGGTCGCCGGTATCACCCTGTGGGGCTTCGGATTCTGGTGGATGTTGATGGCGCTATTGATCACCGCGCGCTATTTGCGTGAAGGCATCCCGTTCAACCTCGGCTGGTGGGGCTTCACCTTTCCCTTGGGCGTGTATGCGCTGACGACGCTGAAGCTGGCAAGCCTTCTGGACCTGGATTTCTTCAGCGTGTTCGGCTGCGGGCTGGTGGCGCTGCTGGTGGTGATGTGGCTGATCGTCAGCTGGCGCACGCTGGTCGGCGCCTGGCATGGCGAGTTGTTTGTGTCGCCGTGCCTAGTGTCCTGTACCTCAAATACTGCTCCTTCTTGACTGCGTCTGTTGTCGTCATGCAGCGTTGCTGCTCCTTGCCATAACGGGCTATGACTCGTTGCTGCGCCTTGCCTGACGACAACAGCCACTCGCCAAAAAGAAACGTATTTGCGAAACAGGACACTCTCAGTGCTGGGGAAATAATCGCCAAAGACAGGTAATGTGTGGCCTGGATCGAAAAAGCGTCATTCCAATAAGCGTCCACGCCACTCAGGAACATGGAAGATGAGTCACCCTTCACAGTTCACCTTGCTTCGCACGCGGCGCTTCCTGCCGTTCTTCGTTACGCAGTCCCTTGGCGCGTTCAACGACAACGTCTTCAAGCAATCATTGATCCTCGCCATCCTCTACAAACTGGCCATCGAGGGCGACCGCTCGATCTGGGTCAACCTTTGCGCGCTGCTGTTCATTCTGCCGTTCTTCCTGTTCTCGGCGCTGGCGGGGCAGTTTGGGGAGAAGTTCGCCAAGGACGCCTTGATCCGCCTGATCAAACTGGGCGAAATCGCGATCATGGCGGTCGGCGCGGTGGGTTTCCTGTTCGATCACCTGTGGCTGATGCTGGTGGCGCTGTTCGCCATGGGCACCCACTCGGCGTTGTTCGGGCCGGTGAAATATTCGATCCTGCCGCAAGCCCTGCGCGAAGACGAACTGGTCGGTGGCAATGGCCTGGTGGAAATGGGTACATTCCTGGCCATCCTGGCGGGGACCATCGGTGCGGGGATCATGATGTCTTCGGCGCACTACGCGCCGGTGGTGTCGGTGGCCATTGTCGGCATTGCCGTGGCCGGTTACCTCGCCAGCCGCGGCATCCCACGGGCGGCGGCGGCCTCGCCGCAGATGCGCTTGAACTGGAATATTTTCAGCCAATCGTGGGCGACCTTGAAGCTGGGCCTCGGGCAGACTCCGGCGGTGTCCCGCTCCATTGTCGGCAACTCTTGGTTCTGGTTCGTCGGGGCGATCTACCTGACGCAGATTCCCGCGTACGCCAAGGAATGGATGCACGGCGACGAAACCGTGGTGACCCTGATTCTCACGGTTTTTTCAGTAGGGATTGCCCTGGGTTCGATGCTCTGCGAAAGACTGTCAGGGCGCAAAGTGGAAATCGGCCTGGTGCCGTTCGGTTCGTTCGGGCTGACGGTGTTCGGCCTGCTGCTGTGGTGGCACTCCGGTGGAATCCCCGACAGCGCCGACGGCCATGGCTGGCTGCAGATTCTCGGGTTTGGCCACGCCTGGCTGGTCCTGATCGATATCCTCGGCCTGGGTATCTTTGGCGGCTTCTACATCGTGCCGCTGTATGCGCTGATCCAGTCGCGTACCGTTGAAAACGAGCGGGCGCGGGTGATCGCCGCCAACAATATTCTCAACGCCTTGTTCATGGTGGTCTCGGCGATCGTTTCCATCGTCCTGCTGAGCCTGGCCAAGCTGTCGATCCCACAGCTGTTTTTAGTGGTGTCGCTGCTGAACATTGGCGTCAACGCCTACATCTTCAAGATCGTCCCCGAGTTCAGCATGCGCTTCATGATCTGGCTGCTCAGCCATTCCATGTACCGTGTGGAGCATCGCAACCTGGAGGCGATTCCCGATGAGGGTGCCGCGCTGCTGGTGTGCAATCACGTGTCGTTTGTCGATGCCTTGTTGATTGGCGGTGCGGTGCGTCGGCCGATTCGCTTCGTGATGTACTACAAGATCTACAACCTGCCGGTCCTGAACTTTATCTTTCGAACCGCTGGGACGATTCCGATTGCCGGACGCCAGGAAGATATTCATATCTACGAAAAGGCCTTCAGCCGCATCGCCCAATATTTGGAAAACGGCGAGTTGGTGTGCATCTTCCCTGAAGGAAAGTTGACCGCCGACGGTGAGATCAATGAATTCAGGAGCGGCTTGACGCGCATCCTTCAGGAAACGCCGGTGCCGGTGATTCCGCTGGCGTTGCAGGGGTTGTGGGGGAGTTTCTTCAGTCGCGACCCAGGTAAAGGGATGTTCCGTCGGTTCTGGTCCCGCGTGACCTTGGTGGCGGGGACGGCGGTAGCGGTCGAGTCGGCTGAGCCTGCGAAGTTGCAGGCGTTGGTGGGCGAGTTGCGTGGGGCTGTCAGGTAATAGCTGTTATTTTGCGGGCCTCTTCGCGAGCAGGCTCGCTCCCACAATGGACCGCATTCACTCGGTCGACTGTGGGAGCGAGCGTGCTCGCGAAGGCGGTGGAGGCTTAAGCGCTGGCCTTGAGCCCGATCAGCCCGGCAATGATCAACGCGACGCTGGCCAATCGGATCAGTGCCATCGATTCACCAAACAGAATGATCCCGGCGATCACCGTGCCTACGGCACCGACCCCGGTCCAGATTGCGTAGGCCGTGCCCAGCGGCAGTTCCTTCATGGCAAGGCCCAGCAGGCCAAGGCTGATCGCCATGGCCGCGATGGTCAATGCGGTAGGAAGCGGGCGGCTGAAGCCGTCGGTGTATTTAAGGCCGACAGCCCAGCCGACTTCGAACAGGCCGGCAAAAAACAGAATGATCCAGGACATCACACACCTCATCGATGGATGGGGTCGTCCCCAGACAAAAACGCTATGGCGCGCAGGGTCGTCCCCGCATCGGGCGCCAGAATGCCCAATGCTGACTGTTCGGTCAAGTCCGCCTATCAGTCCGCCGTCTGCCGGGAGAGCTCTTCTCTGTCCTGCTTTTCGCTCATGCGACGGAACCAGGTCGAGAGCAGGGCGCCGGAGATGTTGTGCCAGACGCTGAACAAAGCGCTGGGCACCGCCGCCAGCGGCGAGAAGTGCGCACTGGCCAATGCCGCGCCTAGGCCGGAGTTCTGCATGCCTACTTCCAGGGACAAGGTTTTACGCTGGGCCAGTGGCAATCCAAACAGCCGACCGGTGAAATACCCCAGCAGATAACCGAAGCTGTTATGCAGGATGACGATAGCCATGATCAACAGGCCGGATTCGGCGATTTTCGCCTGGCTGGCCGCCACCACGGCGGCGACGATGATCACGATACTGACTACCGATACCAGCGGCAGGACTTCTACGGCGTGACGTACCCGCGCACCCAACAAGCGCTGGGCAACGATGCCCAAGGCAATGGGTAGCAACACGATTTGCAGGATCGACCAGAACAAGGCGGAGAACGACACCGGCAACCAGGCCGACGCCAGCAGCCAGATCAGCGCCGGGGTCAGCAAAGGGGCAAGCAGGGTGGTGATGGCGGAAATCGCCACGGCCAGCGCCAGGTCACCGCGTGCGAGCCAGGTCATGACGTTGGACGAGGTTCCACTCGGGCAGCAACCCACCAGAATGACCCCGACGGCGATTTCCGGCGGCAGGCTGAACGCTTGGCAGAGCAGCCACGCGGTGCCCGGCATGATCACGAACTGGGCAATCACGCCCAGGGCCACGCGTCCTGGACGACGAGCCACTTCGGCGAAGTCTTCCAGCTTGAGTGCCAGGCCCATGCCGAACATCACCAGTCCCAGCAGTGGCACGATGGCGACTTTCAAATCGACGAACCATTGCGGTTGCATGAACGCCAGCACCGCAAAGAACAGCACCCAATAAGCGAATGTATTGCCGACAAAGCGGCTTAACGCAGCCAACGCACGCATGACCTGATCCTTATTATTAAGAACACCAAATACTAATGTGGGAGCGAGCTTGCTCGCGATAGCGGCGTGTCAGTCAACACCTCGGTGGCTGTCATACCGCTATCGCGAGCAGGCTCGCTCCCACAGGGCAATCGTTACTTCTTAGATCCCCTGCGGAATCTCTTCCCCACCCAGCGCTTCAACCAACGCCGGCAGGAATTCGCCGAACGTCAGCATCATGAGGGTAAAGCTGGCATCCAGTTGGCCGAGGGCTTCATCGCCGCCATCCTGCTCCGCCTGGTCCTGCAACAGGTCTTCGAACTTGAGGCGCTTGACCACCATCTTGTCGTCGAGCACGAAGGACAGCTTGTCCTGCCAGGCCAGCGACAGCTGCGTCACCACCTTGCCGGTGTTCAAGTGCAGTTGGATCTCGTCACTGGTCAGGTCCTGGCGCTTGCAACGGACGATGCCACCGTCTTCATGGGTATCGCGCAGCTCACATTCGTCCAGCACGTAGAAATCATCCGCGGCTTTCTGCGTCTTGACCCAGTCGGTCATGATCGCGGTAGGCGCTGTCTTCACTGTGAGTGGGCGTACCGGCAGTGAGCCGATGACTTCGCGCAGGGTGGAGAGCAGGTCTTCGGCACGTTTCGGGCTGGCGGAGTTGACCAGAATCAGGCCCTGTTTTGGCGCGATGGCGGCAAAGGTAGACGAGCGTCGGATAAACGCACGAGGCAGGAACGCCTGGATGATTTCATCCTTGATCTGGTCCCGTTCCTTTTTATAGACCTTGCGCATTTGCTCGGCTTCGATCTCTTCGACCTTTTCCTTGACCGCGTCGCGCACGACGCTGCCCGGCAGGATGCGTTCTTCCTTGCGTGCGGCGATCAACAGGAAGTCCTGGCTGACGTGGACCAGGGGGGCGTCTTCGCCTTTGCCAAATGGCGCGACGAAACCGTAAGTGGTCAACTCCTGGCTTGCACAGGGGCGCGCCAGTTTGCTCGCCAGTGCAGTTTCCAACGCCTCGGCATCAAAAGGCAGATCTTGGGTCAGGCGATAGATAAGCAGGTTCTTGAACCACATGGGGTGAGTCTCTCCTTTATACAAAGGGGGGCATTATTCTCTTCGCGGCGTCATAGGCCAACCCTTCGCTAAGCCTTTGGAAGACCTGAAAAAATTAATTTAAAAAGTGCTTGCCAGGTCGGGGAGTGCTCCGTAGAATGCGCGCCACACCGAAAGTGAAGGGTGATTAGCTCAGCCGGGAGAGCGTCTGCCTTACAAGCAGAATGTCGGCGGTTCGATCCCGTCATCACCCACCATTCGCTTCCAGTGTTACGCGCAGCGGTAGTTCAGTCGGTTAGAATACCGGCCTGTCACGCCGGGGGTCGCGGGTTCGAGTCCCGTCCGCTGCGCCATATTCGGTTACCTGGAACACTGAACACCAGGTCACCACAGAAAGCCCGCTAACGCGGGCTTTTTGCTGTTTGCAGTTACCGCGGTGCGTGTGAATCACATTTTTTTGCTGAATTTATCAATTAAATCAGCACGTTATAAAAAACTGTGAGAGAATGCGCCCCGCATCGAAAGTGAAGGGTGATTAGCTCAGCTGGGAGAGCGTCTGCCTTACAAGCAGAATGTCGGCGGTTCGATCCCGTCATCACCCACCAAACTTTCAATGTTACGCGCAGCGGTAGTTCAGTCGGTTAGAATACCGGCCTGTCACGCCGGGGGTCGCGGGTTCGAGTCCCGTCCGCTGCGCCATATTCGGCACTTGGAACACTGAACGCCAAGTGCTAACCAAAAAGCCCGCTCATTGAGCGGGCTTTTTGTTGCCTGTCATTTGGCCCCTTGCTACTGCTCAGCGTTCCGGCTGTGGCGGTAATCGCTGACCGCCTCGTACACTGCCTTGCGCAAACGGTTGATCCCACCAATGGGGCGATGGGCCTCGATGCCAAACCAAGGGTTGAAAGACTGGTTGTCACACGCCAGGTTCAGCTTGGGCGTATCGAAATCCTGTGCCGGAACCTTGATCCGCGCCACCGTTTCGAACGGCGCATCGCTTTCCTTCCATTCAATACTGGTGTCTTCGATCGGCATGTATTTGCTCGGGTCCTGGCGCTGGATCTGCAAGACAAAACAGGCCGGCACGCGATCGGTGGATAACTGCTGATTCAGCGCGCTACGCAAGAAATTCGGCAGATCCTGGTTTTGGGGCGGCAAGGTGTAGCCTGGGCAACTGTCCGGATCCGGCGCGACGCGAAACTTGGCATTGGCTTCGCCGAATTTGTAAGGCGAAACCGAAAAGTAGGTGGTCTGGGTCGGGCTTGCCGGAGGCGGCGAAAGTGTCGCCAGGGCGATAAACAGATGGCGGATCTGCCAAGTGCGTGGGTCCAGGCTTGGAAAGAACGCCATTGCCTTTTTTCCATCGGCTTGCGCGGCCACATTCTGACGGTACTCGGCGACATCACTGACGAAGAAATTCGGATGATTGAACATCACGAAATCCTGCTCGCCCTGTGTTTGCCGATCAGCCAGCAGTTGCTTGCCGGGCACGTCCCGCAGTTTGATCGCCATTCCCCGCGCATCGCGCAGGCTATCGAACTGGGGATAAGCGTTGCCATTGGAGAGGCGGATCGTTGCCTGCCAAGTCTTGCCCGGTTCAGCGAACACACCCTGGCGCAATGGCGCAGGCAGGTCACTGGGCACCTGGACTTCGGCCATGACGCAACCGTGGGCTTTGGCATGGGCATCGCGCAGGTAGCGGGTACCTTCGCGGTGCTGGTCGACGATGCGGATGGCGGTCTGGATGATGTCCTGGGTCATGGCGCTTTCGGCGGGCGGTATCTGTTCCTTGTCCGGGACCGGTCCGCTGTGTTGCCAGGCGAACCAAGCGGCAGCCAGGGCCCAGCCGAGCAGCCCGATGCCCAGCAGCCATAGAAGCGTCTTGCCCAAAAAGGCGCCGAGGCGCAGCCAGAGCGTGATCAGCATGCAAACATCCTTTTACCTGTGGGGTTCGTCATTACAGTTGCGACTCCAGTGGCCCGCCGAGCACCTTTAAATACTCCAGCAAGGCCCAGCGCTCTTGCGGTTGCAGCAAGCGACCGATAACGCCATTGCCTCGCTCGCCCGCGCGGAACTCATGGCCGCTGTTGTGATTGCCAGTGACCCGCGTATCGAAGAGAAATCCATTGGCAAAGGCCTCCGTGCGATAGCCCAGGTGTCGCGGATCGTACTCGAAGCTGCCTTTATAGAAGGTGGTGGCCCGCTCAGCCTGGGGCGACAACAATTGATAGAGGGTTGGCACGGAGCCGTTGTGCAGGAAGGGCGGGGTGGCCCAGACGCCCGCCAGCGGTCGCGCTTTGTAGGCGCGCAGTTCACGCACGCCGATGGGCAGGCCAAAACCATCCAGGGCCGGGCGCTCGGCTGGCGTGACGCCGGCGTCGCGATAGGCGCGGTTTTCGACGAATGCCGTGACATAGGCCAGGCCCTTGGCGACCGAGACCCGGCTAAGGTCCAGTGGCTCTGTCGGGGTCGGGTGCAGTTGTACATCCAGCTTCGCCAGTTCGGCCGGATCCCATTGCAGACTGGTCAGATTGAAACGGTGGTCGGCGATATTGTTCGCAGTGCCGGGGTCGGTGCCGATCACTTTCACCGGCAGCATGTGCAATTGCTGGACCGGTCTGTCGGGGCCCTGGATAACCTTGGGCACATGGCAGCCGGCACAGTTTTCGGTAAACAGCTCCCGGCCTTTTGCGGCCAACGGCTTGTCGATCGAGCCCAGCAATGCTTCCGGCCACGCTGGGGGCTTGAGCAGTTGCAGGGTTTCTTCGATCTTGTTCAGGTCGCGCACGCGTACGCTGGATGGATAGCGTGCGTCGCCCTGTAGCGGTTTGCCCTGGGCGTCGAAGAAGCTCAACGTGGCACCGACGCCCAACGCTTCGCCGACATTGCGGGCCATCGGTTGCTGGGCCGAGCCGTTCCATTGCACCCAGTCGAATGTCCACATTTCCCATAATTGCGGGTAATCCACCGGCGCGTTGGCGACCCGGTAGTTTTCTGCCGAGATGGCATCGCCAAAGCTTGCATTGGCGATACGGCCGAAGGCGTCGGTACGGCCAGGGCCTTCCTCGGTAGGGTAGAGGCCGCGGTGGGTGTCGTTCCAGGCCGTGCGCAGAAAAGTGTTCAGGGACACCTTGAACGCCTTGCGCAACTCTTCATGGCGGGCGCCGTAGTCGTTGCCCAACACCTGGCGGGCGAAGCGTTCGAATTTCCATGGGTTGTAGTAAGTCGAGGCGAGACTCGCGACCAATGCCTGTCCGAAACTACCTCCGCGCAGCGTCGGAACAGTCGATGGCAACACGTGCTGGGCTGAACCGCCGTCGATCCGTATCGCTTGGCCCTTGAAGCGCAATTCGCCGGTGTGGCAGGCCGCGCAGGTGATGTCCAGATATTGCTCGCTGCTGCTCGCATTTTGGTGCCGCGTGAAGCCTACCGGCAGGTTGCCGGGGTTTTCCGGCGTGGCCTTCTGCGCCGGATCGACGAGGAAACCGAAGCGCGCCAGGTACTCCGGCGAAGCGAAGCGCTGTTGCGAAAAAGGAAGTTCCAAGGCGGTGAACCAGTCATAGCGCAGGCCTTTGACCTGGGTGCCCTGGGGCGTGAAGTAGTAGGTTTGGCGCTCGGCGGGGCTCCATTGCTCCAGGTAATGCACCTGTTCGACAGGTGTATAGGCGGGCAGGCGCGGGTTGGCGACGTAATAAAGCACCACGGCCGCGGCGACGACAAGCAGTGTGAGGATCAGCAAAAGAATGCGAGAGAGGAGGCGCACGGTAACGTCCTTGTTTTTTTTGATATGCCCTTATGCCTCAGTGCCGCTTGGCCGGCAAGTGGCCATTACCCTGGGCTGGCGGCGGGGCGGCTATTTGTCCCGGTTCGTAATAGATGACAGATGCTTCATCTGCCCAGGATTAAAAAGCGTTTGCCGGCCTGAACTTATCATCACTTTGCGGCTCACATGCCGGTAGCCATTGGTCGTGGCCGCCTGATAAGCTCGCGGCTTTACTCGATTGCCCTTTAGGCGCATGAACAAGGAAATAGCATGAAACAGCATCGGTTGGCGGCGGCGGTTGCCCTGGTTGGCCTGGTACTGGCGGGTTGCGACTCGCAGACCAGCGTAGAGCTGAAAACCCCGGCGCAGAAAGCTTCCTACGGTATCGGCCTGAACATGGGCAAGAGCCTGGCTCAGGAAGGTATGGATGACCTGGACTCCAAAGCAGTGGCCCAGGGCATCGAAGATGCCGTCGGCAAGAAAGAACAGAAGCTGAAAGACGAAGAGTTGGTCGAGGCCTTTGCCGCACTGCAAAAACGTGCCGAAGAGCGCATGGCCAAGATGAGCGAAGAGTCGGCTGCGGCTGGCAAGAAATTCCTCGAAGAAAATGGCAAGAAGGCCGGCGTGACCACCACCGCTTCGGGCCTGCAGTATGAAGTCGTCAAGAAAGCCGACGGCGCTCAGCCCAAGCCGACCGACGTAGTGACCGTTCACTACACCGGCAAGCTGACCAACGGTACTGTCTTCGACAGTTCCGTGGAGCGTGGTAGCCCGATTGACCTGCCTGTCAGCGGTGTGATCCCAGGTTGGGTCGAAGGCCTGCAATTGATGCACGTCGGTGAGAAGTACAAGCTGTACATCCCAAGTGACCTGGCGTACGGCGCCCAGAGCCCGAGCCCGGCGATCCCTGCCAACTCGGTCCTGGTGTTCGACCTGGAGCTGCTGGCCATCAAGGACCCGGCAAAAGAAGACGCAGCCAAGTAATCGCGTCTGCTATAAAGACAACGCCTCGCTCATGCGGGGCGTTGTTGCATTCGGCTTTCGGTAAATGAGCAAAAAAACCGAACGCCCGGCAGCGACCACAGTCATAGGCAATACAGGCGTCGTGCTAGACCCAGTCGGCCAATCAAGTCAATGAAATATTGGGTTTTTTTATGTGAGTAAAAAACGCCCGATCTAAGCCGAGCCCTTATGAACCGTGGGCTTCAGCGGTGAAATGCAGCTCTGTTCACAAGGTTATCCACAATTTGTGTGGATAACATTTCAGTGGGAGAAGAAATGAAGGCGCCGTGGAATTTCACGAGATTTCTGCCCCTGGCGGGACGGCTTTTGGCCCGCGGCCGATTGCCGACATTACTGTTTGCCGTCGCCAGCAAGGGCGCGCGTGAAGGAGGGCGGCTGGGCAAGCTCAAGGACGACCTGCGCTTGCTTCAGGCGTTGTGCCTGGCTTACTGGCGTGGTGAATACCGGGCAGTCAGCGCCAAGTCGTTGCTTTCGATAGTGGCCGGGCTCATGTATTTCCTGAGTCCCTTGGACGCGATTCCGGACTTGCTGCCCATGCTCGGCATGTTCGACGACATCGCCGTGCTGGCGTGGATCATGAAGACACTCGACGACGAACTGAGCGCCTTCCGTGCCTGGCGAGACCGGCAGTCACCCGAGAAGCTCGCGTTGGTGGAAAGACTTCCCGATACCCCGGAACAACTTCAGCTCCAACGCCCGAAAAAGATCTGATCCAGCCCTATCCCTTCAGAAGATCATCGCCCCCGCGACCTTAGCCGCTATTTAGGATTACACTTCCTAGGAAAAAAGCTGACTCGCTAAGTGTTGTTGTCCTACGGGGTAGTCATGGATATTCAAGTAATCACACGCGACGGAGAGCCCGAGTACGCGGTTTTACCGTGGGATCAATACCAGTCGGCATTGAAGGCAGCAGGCATTAAACAAGCTCCGCCGCGCGAGGCAGACGTCCAGCCTGCGGCGGCACCCGGCCAGGTTCTCCCTGGTCTGGATCAATTGCGCAGTCTGCGCGAAGGGAAGGGCATCGCCATCGAGGCGTTGGCCCGCACGGTAGGCATCAGCCCGTCTTATCTGGCCATGATCGAGAGTGGTGAGCGTCAGCCCGACGCCGCTATCAAGCGCAGTCTGGCCTGGGAACTGACGGTGCCGGGTTGGAGGGATGAATCGTGAGTGTACGCATCAGTCGGCAACATTGGGACGGGTTGTTGGGTGAGTTGGACCAGGCGCGGCGCCAGCGCCATTTGTTGACCTATCGCGCCTTGCTGGAACGCTTGCAACTCCCCAGCCCGGCCATGCAGACCTTGACCGCAGCGCTTGAACACCTGGCCGCGCTGGACGCCCGCGCCGAACAACCGCTGCGCAGTTCGCTGGTCATCAGCCAAGGCGCCAGCCGGCTGCCGCGTACTGGATTTTTCGAATGCGTCGAGCGTCTTGGGCGCTTTTCCGGTCCTTCCGACGGCGTAGCCGCCGCGTCCTGGCATGCTTCGGAAGTGGTCCGGGTGTTCGAGTACGAATATCCCGAATCGGCGGAAGCCTAGTGCTCTGGCGTATCAAGGCCCGGGCTGGTTATTGGCTCGCGCGCCGGTTGTTTCATTGGCCATGGTTCGTTCGACAGCCGCGTGGCTGGGCCTGGCTCGAAGGTCAGTTCGCACGCATGGCGAACCTGGGCGACGTTGGCGCCCAGAGTTTCTACGGGCACATCCTGACATTTCGTGGCCAAGGGCTGGGCGCCCGGGAAGAGGGCATTCGCTTGCTGCGCCTCGCCGCACTGGCCGGCGATGGCAAAGCCGCATACCAGCTCGGTGTCATCAGCCTTGCCGGCAGCACCACTGGCGCGCCGGATCCGGTGGAAGCGGCTCGCTGGTGGACCTTGGCCGCAAAGGCTGGGCACCCACTGGCTGAAATAAAGCTCAAGTCGCTCAAGGGCCAGGAACCTTAGTTTCCTCAGTCTTTATTCCCCCGTTCTGAGGGGGATTGCCCTGCGGGGCTAATCAAAGAATTGTCCTACGCGCTCCGCCTCCTTATCTGACTTATTTCCCAAGCCGTCCCCGGCAAAGTCTCGCGCTCCGATTTCTTGCGAGACGCTTGCCCATGCCCGATCGTTTTCTCCTGCCGGTTCTTGATCGAGCCATGCGCTGATGGATCAGGCGCGCCGCATCGAGGCTGAACTCGACAGCTTCCAGGACACCCTTTCGCTTTATCGCGAGCAGTTTGATCGTTGGTATAGCCGGGCTGCGGATCGCGTCAGCCAAGCGGCCGACCTGCCTTCGCTGATGGGCATGGAACGACTGATTCGTTTCGGCCAAAGCACTACGGCAGTCGACGTCCGGGACAGGGACTTTTTATCCGTCGTCGCCCAGTGCCCGCAAGGCGGGATCATGACGATCGAGAGCAAGCTCGAGTCCGTGTACGACATCCCGCTGGGCGATATCGTGGTGGATGTGGTGGCGGTGGACACGGGCGAGGCCACGCCGGTCACGCTGGATGCTCAGGGCGTGGGTCGCTTCAAGGGCGAGGCGGGGCGGTCTTACCGGGTGCGTGTCCAGGGCGAAGTGTCCCCCAAGCGAATCGATGAGCTGTTTTCTTCCTACGACGGCCTGACGAATGATCTGACGGACTGGCTTCGCGGCGAGTGGCAGGGCTTCAAGCCGCAGTGGGCCCAGCAGTCATTGGCGACTTCGGCGGCAGCGGTGGGCAATGGCTTGCTCGCCGGCGGTTGGGCGGCGATCGAAGGCGTGTGGGACAGCATCAGTTTGCTGTCGGACATCCTCAAGGATCCCTCCCGGTTCGGCGGACGGTTGGGCAGCAGCGCAGCCGAGCTGGCCCAGCTTGCCGAGTCGGCGCCGCTGGTCATGGCGAAGCTGCAATTGCTCGCCAGCGACGAAGCGGCGCTGTGCTTGTTGGTGCGCACCGCCAGTCTCTGGCTGGACATGCTGCCCCCCAGTGAACTGGCGGGCGACACGGCGACGGTGTTATCCACAGTGGTCGTGCAGTTGGTCATCGACCTGTTGATCGGCGTGGTGCTGACCTTCGTCGGGGCAGGCGCGGGCATTGCTTATCTCTCGATGCGCCTGGGCCGGCACGGTGCTCGTCTGCTGGATGCCGTGAAGCGTTTTATCAGTGCCATTTTCGAGCTGGTGAACGGCTTCATGGGCTACGTTGACCGCTACAAGGCTGTGGCCGCGCGGGGCATTGCCGCCGGCGTAAAGAAGGGACGCATGCAGTTGCGCTGGGATGCGCAGCGCAACACCACGCTGAAAAAGCAAGAACACCACGACGACGCCCCCGCCCAATCGAAAAACCCCAACGGCGACCCCGCCGACAGCGCCGCCCAGACCCGCACCGACGGTTGCCCGGTGTCCATGGTCACCGGCGAAGAGCTGCTCACCCTCGAAGACGGCACCCTCGACGGCCGCTTGCCCTTCGTCTTCACCCGCCTCTACCGCACCAGCGCCGCCGACCTGGACATCGGGCTCGGCCGCGGATGGACCCATGCCCTGGCCCATCGCCTTTTGATCGACGGCGAGCAGGTGACCTGGGTCGACCAGGAAAACCGCCGCACCACGTTTCCCCGGCCCAGCCTGCAACGCCCAGCCATCCACAACAGCCTGGCCCGCGCGGCGATTTACCTGAGCAACGAGCCGGACGAATTGATCGTCGCCCAGCCCGGCGAAGACGCTCCTTTCCTACATTTTCGCGACGGTCATCTGATCGCCCTGAGCGATCGGTACGACAACCGCCTGACCGTCCAACGCAACATCTACGGCGACATCAGCCGTCTGGACAACGGTGCCGGCCGCTGTTTGCGTTTGCGCTACGAGCATCGGCACCTGGTCGCCATCGACTATCAGAGCTTTCACCCGGCGCTGACCCTCGACGAAGCCTGGCGCACCGAACAGACCCTGGTGACCTACCGCTACGATGCGCGTTTACGCCTCATCGAAGCGACCAACGCCGCCGGCGAGAGCGAGCGCTACGACTACGACGACCAGCACGTCATCCTCCAGCGGCAACTGGCCGGGGGCGCGAGTTTCTACTGGGAGTGGCAAGGCCTCGGCCCGGCGGCGCGCTGTGTCCGGCATTGGGCCTCGTTCGCGCAGATGGACAGCCGCTACACCTGGGGCGACGACGGCAGCGTCACGGTCCGGCATATCGATGGCAGCCAGGACGTGTATGTCCACGACGACCGCGCGCGGCTGGTGCGCCAGGTCGATCCCGCCGGCGGCGAACACCTCAAGGCTTATGACGAACAGGGCCGGCTGATCGCCGAGCAAGACCCGCTGGGCGCCGTCACCGAATACCGCTACGACGAAGTCGGACGGCTGGTGGCGCTGATTCCGCCGGAAGGCGAGCCCACGTCCTACGAATACCGAAACGGTTTCCTGCACGCCCGGACTCGCGGCAAGGCCGTGTGGACCTACTGGCGCAATGCCCAGGGCGACATCATCGAAGTCGTCGACCCGGCTCGCCAAAGCACCTGGTATCACTACGACGACCAGGGGCAACTGAACACCATCAGCTACCCGGACGGCGGTGCCCATCATTTTGTGCGAAACCCGTTGGGCCAACTGACGGAAGAAATCCTGCCGGACGACGGCCAGCGAGTTTTTTCCTACGACGCCCTGGGCCGTCTGCTGACCCGTCAAGACGAACGCGGCGCCGTCACCCATTACCAATGGGACGCCGTGGGCCGCTTGCTACAGACCACCCTGCCCACCGGCGCGACCCGTGCATGGAGCTACAACGCCTACGGCAAGGTCACCGCGGAGCGGGACGAACTGGGGCGCATCACCCGCTACGAATACGCCGACGATCTGCACCTGGTCAGCCGCCGCCTCAACCCCGACGGCAGTGAACTGAAGTACCGCTACGACTCGGCGCGGCTGTTGCTGACCGAAATCGAGAACGAATCCGGCGAAAAATATCAGCTGGACTACACGCCCAACGGACTGATCCGACAGGAAACCGGCTTCGACGGCCAGCGCACCGGCTACGCCTACGACCTCAACGGCCACCTGCTGGAAAAGACCGAGTTCGGCGCCGACGGCAGCCAGCGGATCACCGCCTACCAACGCGACACCGCCGGCCGCCTGCTGCGCAAGACCTTGCCCGACGGTGCCACAGTCGAGTACGGCTACGACGCCCTCGGGCGACTGATCAGCGTTGAAGACGGCCATTGGCCGCTGGCCTACGAATACGACAACCAGGACCGCCTCGTCGCCGAACATCAGGGTTGGGCGAGCCAGCATTATCGCTACGACAATGTCGGCCGGTTGGTCCATTGTCGCCTGCCCGATCGCAGCACCCTGGATTACCGCCACCTGCGAGGCGGGGCGCTGATCGCCATCGACCTCAACGGCACGTGCCTGACCGAACACCGCTTCAAGGGCGGCCGCGAACGCCAGCGCCAGCAGGGCCAGCTGCTCAGCGACTACAGCTACGACGAACAGGGTCGCCTCAAGGCCCAGACCGTGTGGCAAAGCCAGCAAAAACAACTGTTCTGGCGCGACTATTCCTACACCGCCAACGGCAACCTCGCCGCGCTTTCCGACACGCGAAACCGACGCGGCTACCAGTACGACGCGCTGGATCGCCTGGTGCGCATCGACTACGCCCACAGCCAACCCCCGGAACACTTTTCCCACGACCCGGCCGGCAATGTGTTGTTCAACGACCGTCCCGGCCCGACCACCCTCAAGGGCAACCGCCTACTGATGGAGGGCGATCGTCACTATGACTACGACGCCTACGGCAACCTGGTCCGCGAACGCCGCGGCCATGCCCAGTGCCTCGTCACGCAATACCGCTACGACAGCCAACATCGGCTCATCGGCGTCACCACCCCCGACGGGAGCGAAACCTCCTACCGCTACGACGCCTTCGGCCGACGCATCGAAAAGACCGTGGACGGCCTCACCACGGAATTCATCTGGCAGGGCGACCAGGTCATCGCTGAAAGCAGCGACCGTCACTACCAGAGCTACGTCTATGAACCCGGCACCTTCCGCCCCCTGGCCCTGCTGGAAGGCGCAGGCCCGGAAAAAGCCACGCCGTTCTACTACCACCTCGACCACCTCGGCACCCCCCAGGAACTGACCAGCCACCAAGGCGAAGTCGTGTGGGCCGCGCGCTACAACGGCTACGGCAAACTCACCGAACTGCGCCACGGCGACGGCAAGCGCCTGGAACAACCGCTGCGCTTTCAGGGGCAATACCACGACCGGGAAAGCGGCCTGCATTACAACCGGCACCGGTACTACAATCCGGAGACGGGGCGGTATCTGACGCTGGATCCGAGCAAGCTCAAGGGTGGGCTCAATGGGTATCGGTACACCCTGAACCCGACGGGGTGGGTGGATCCGTTGGGGTTGGAAGGTTGCCCTGGCGACGGATGTAAAAAACCTGCCATTGGTAAACAAGACCCGGCGACTAAGGTTGGGGTGGATGAGGGTGAGCCTGCGCTGCCGATGACGGCGGAGCAGCGGAGGGCTCGGATTGATGCGTTGGCGGAAGCGAATGCTTATCGGCGTTTGGATGAGATGGAGCGATCGATACCAGGCGCGCATTTCCTACAGAAACATGGTGCTCAGACTACTACGGAGGCTCAGTTGGAGCGCGTTACGACAGGGCGAAATCCTGGCACTGGGCAAATCGATGTATATCACAGTGGAAGTAATGCAGGGCTACCTGCTATTCCGTCTGCCGCAACTCGTTTCCTTAATCATCGTGATCAGCTCAATGCTATTTATCGAGCTCAATTGATTTTCAGGCGAGCAGGAATCGCCGAGTCTAAAGAACCAATTGAAATGGGGCGGGTAATTGGTGAGGGTTATAAAATAGATGGTTTGGAGTATATACAGCAAACTAAGGCGATTGTTATTCTTGATACAAGTGGCCTACCTAAGACAGCTTATACAGGACCGAGCACATGAAAAAACCGTTTGATTTGCACTGTATTTGGGGGTTGCTTTTTGTTTTTAGTATTGAGAATACTAATGATGTGGCGCGTGAGGAAATAATAACTTCAAAAAATGTAAATGATGACGAGGAATTGAGCCAGCTATTTGACTTGTTGATTCGTCCGGATTTTTTATGTCACACTTCAAAAGAGCAGATTTTACTAATTGATACTCTTGCCTATTTCTTAGGGTGCGATGACAGTTTTGATAGAGTTTTTTTAAATTTGGATACATACTTCGATCAGAAGGTTGAAGATCAGCGCAGATTTATGAGGGTTCTACTGGCTTCTTTAATGAAGTATAGAGCCGAGGCAATCTGATTAAGTTAGGGTTGGTTATAAATCTAGAAACAGCCTACGCAATTAACCAGACACACAACGTTTTCCATAAGAGGGGCTGCTACGCAGCCCAGCGGGAGCAAGCTCCCTCGCCACAGGATTTGTAGCTGCCATGCCGTTGGGGTGAAGGCACCCATTTTCACACCGACAGCCCCAACTCCAGGACCGGTACCTGCTCGATCGCACCATTAATCAAGTACAAACTCCCCCCAACAATTTCCTTGGCATGATGCTTGGCCTGGGAAGCGAGTTCGGCCAGCTGACTGGCATCCAGCCCCGCACAAGCCTCCGAGCGCAGGTGCACCACCCCAATCGACAGCGACAGCAACGCAAATTCCTGCCGCACCCCCTGTCGGTTCAGCGCAGTAAAACAACCAGCCTCCAAGTGCTCGGGCCGGTAGAAGCGGCGGCAGTGGTTCTGGAAGTCTTTCAATAATTGGGTCAGGCGTTTGCGCCAATCATCCGGGCCGAGGACCAGTAGGAAGTCGTCGCCGCCGATGTGGCCGACGAAGTCGCGGCTGGGGTCGATGCGTTCGTTCAGGCATTGCGCCAGGCACAGTAGGACTTCGTCCCCGCGACCGTAGCCGTAGATGTCGTTGAAGGGTTTGAAGCTGTCGATGTCGACGTAGCAGATTACCGACTCCTGACGCTGCTGCAGCAAGCGGGTAAGGCATTGCTGGATCGGCACGTTGCCGGGCAGCAAGGTCAGCGGGTTGGCGTAGCGGGCCTGTTGGATCTTCAGTTCGGTGATGAGCTTGAGCACGTCGATCACGCGCCCCAATCCCATGTAGCTGCCATTGAGGGTGATGATGAAATCTTCTTCGATGCGTTGTCGGGCGCGGCTGGTGATCAGGCGGCTGACTTGTTGCAAGGATTGGTTGAGTTCCACCGCGAGGAAGTCGTCGCTCATCAGGCGGCTGATGGGCTTGCGCGCGAAGAGGTCGGTGGCGAAGGGTTTGAGCAGCGCGTCCGAGAGCGAATGACGATGGACGATGCCGCACGGCTGGGCACGGTCATCCAACACTGCTAGGGAGTTGAGGTTGGCCTGGCGGCGGAACGCATCCAGGACTGCCGCCGTCGGGGTGTCGTGGGCCACCGCCGGTTGTTCGTTGAGCAGGGCGCCGAGGTCGCTCACTTCATCGCCCAAGGGCACCACCCCGCTGTCCTGCCGGGGCATCAGCGCTTTGGCATCCTGGCACGGGTGTTCCTGGGGCCGGGCAAGCAGATAACCCTGGACCAGATCGACGCCCATCTCGATCAGCACGGCCAGTTCTTCCGGCAGTTCTATTCCCTCGGCGATCACTTGGGCCCGTGATGCCTGGGCGATTTTCAGGATGGAACCCACGAATTCTCGCTTGAGCGCGTCCTGGTGAATGCCATCGATGAAGTGCCGGTCGATCTTCACGTAATCGGGGCGCAGTTCCGACCAGAGCCGCAGGCTTGAATAACCGGCGCCAAGGTCGTCCAGCGCAATGGAAAAACCCATCGCCCGATAATGATGCAGAGCGGTTTGCAGGAGCTGGAAATCATCGATCGGGGTTTGTTCGGTCAGTTCGATGACGACCTGGCTGGGCGGGATGCCGAAGTCCTGCAACAACTGCAACGTACGACCGGTCTGGTGTGCCGATTCAAGCAGGGATTCGGGCGAGACGTTGAGAAACAGCTTGCCCGGCAGTTTTTGCTCATTGAAGCGCTGGCAGGCGCTGCGACGGCAGGCCAGCTCCAGTTCGCTGAGTCGCCCGGCCTGGCGAGCCACCGACAGCAATGCGACAGGGGAGTGCAAGGGGCTGTTGGACGGGCCGCGAGTCAACGCTTCGTAACCCAGGATGCGTCGTTCGGAGAGGCACACGATGGGTTGGAACAGACTGTGCAAACCGCTGTGACTCAGGATCGAGCTCAAGGCACCCAGCTGTTCTATCGTGGTCATGGCAGTCTCTGGCGATAAAAAAAGGACGGGCGCAACCCCTGCTGGGGCGCGCCCGGTCCTGTATTTCACGACAGACTGATGTCAGTTTGATGACACTCCGACGAGCATCACCATTAAATGGCCATCATCTCAGTGCTTGGCGACCGCCGTGTTGAGTTTCAGGTAATCCAAAAGGATTCGCCCGGTTTCACTCAGGTAGGCATCATCTTCCGGCTTGGTCTTTTCCGGCTCGGTAATCAGGTCTTCGTCTTCTTTCTTCAGTTCTTTGAGCGGCTCTTCGCCCTTGGCTTTGCGACGCAGGTTTTCCATCGCCAGTTGCTTGGCCTCGATGTCGGCATGCTGTGCGCGGCGGTCGGCTTCGTTGAGTGTGACGGTTTTTTCGGTCATCAATTTTTGCGCCAAGGCCAGCTTGTCGCGAATGAACACGAATTCAGCGTCCTGGGCGGTGCGGGTGTCATGTTCGGACTTGAGCTGGGCCAGGAATGGCTTGAATGGGTCCACGGCCGGCTTGATCGCGGGACGGATGGTGTCCCACGGCATGGCTTCGGGCAGGGCGCTTTCACCGATTTCCTTGGTGTCGATGATCGACGGGTAATCGATATCAGGCAGCACGCCCTGATGCTGAGTGCTCTGGCCGGAAACACGGTAGAACTTCGCCAGGGTCAGTTTCAGTTCGCCGTGGTTCAACGGCTGGATGGTCTGCACGGTGCCCTTGCCGAAAGTCTGGCCGCCGATGATCAAGGCGCGGTGGTAGTCCTGCATGGCACCGGCGAAAATCTCCGAGGCCGAAGCGGACAGTCGATTGACCAGCAAGGCCATCGGGCCTTTGTAGAAGGCGCCCGGGTTCTCATCTTCCAGCACATCGACCCTGCCATCGGCATTTCGCACAAGCACGGTCGGGCCTTTGTCGATGAACAGGCTGGTCAATTCGGTGGCTTCCTGCAGCGAGCCGCCGCCGTTGTTGCGCAAATCGATGACGACGCCGTCGACCTTCTCCTTTTGCAGTTCGGTCAGCAGCTTCTTGACGTCGCGCGTGGTGCTCTTGTAGTCCGGATCTCCGGCGCGGAAAGCCTTGAAGTCCAGGTAGAACGCCGGGATCTCGATGATGCCGAGCTTGTAGTCCTTGCCGTCCTGCTTGAGTTTCAGGACCGATTTCTTCGCGGCCTGTTCTTCCAGCTTCACTGCTTCACGGGTGATGGACACGACTTTGCTGGTCTGGTCATTTGGCGCATTGCTGGCCGGAATGACCTCCAGGCGGACGACCGAGCCTTTCGGGCCACGGATCAGCTTGACCACTTCATCCAGGCGCCAGCCGACCACGTCGACCATTTCCTTGTTGCCTTGGGCGACACCAATGATCTTGTCCGCCGGACCGACCTGCTTGGTCTTGTCCGCCGGGCCCGCGGGCACCAGGCGCACGATTTTGACCTGGTCGTTGTCGCTTTGCAGGACCGCGCCGATGCCTTCCAGGGACAAGCTCATGTTGATGTCGAAGTTCTCCGCGTTATCCGGCGACAGATAATTGGTGTGCGGGTCGTAGGACATTGCAAAGGTATTGATGTAGGCCTGGAAGATATCCTCGGCCCGGGTCTGGTCCAGACGCGCCAATTGGTTCTTGTAGCGCTTGGTCAGGGTTTCCTGGATCTGCTTGGGATCCTTTCCGGCGATCTTCATGCGCAGCACTTCGTCCTTGACGCGTTTGCGCCACAGGTCGTCGAGTTCGGCCGTACTTTTGAGCCAAGGCGCGTCCTTGCGGTCGACCAGCAAGGTTTCCTTGGCATTGAAATCGATTTTGTCGACACCCTTGTTCAATTCGGCAAGGGCGTAATCCAGGCGCGCCTTGACGCGGTCCAGGTAGCGCTTGTAGATAATGAACCCGGCGTTCAGGTCGCCGCTTTTGAGGAAGTCGTCGAATTGAGTCTTCCACTTGTCGAATTCGGCAATGTCACTGGCCAGGAAATAGCTGCGCGACGGATCAAGCAGCTTCAGGTAGCTGTCATAGATGATGACAGAGCGCGCGTCATCGAGCGGCGGCTTGCTGTAGTGATGACGCTTGAGCAACTCAACGACGTTAAGGCTGGCGATCACCTCGTCGCGATCGGGCTGAAGCTTGTCCCAGCTGTTGGCCGCGAGCGCAGTGCTCGAAAGCGTCGAAACGCCGAGGCCAATGAAGAGGGCAAGTGCAGTACTGGGGAACAAGTGCTTCATGCTGATTCGACGCAGGGACAATTGATAACGCATATTAGGCCGTCTTTGAAGTCGCCGGTTCCATGTGGCCCGGGCGCATAATGCAAGAAAGCCCGGCGTTATAGCAGCGGGCCCAGTCGAGACTCACTATGGAGGCACCGTGAAAGCATTGCAAGGCGTTGAAGGCCAAGTGGTATGGGCAGATGAGCCAAGTCCGGCCTGCGATGCGGGCCAAGTTCGCATCCGCGTGGCTGCCGCCGGCCTGAATCGGGCCGATTTGCTGCAAAAAGCCGGGCATTATCCACCGCCACCCGGCGCGAGCCAGGTGTTGGGGCTGGAATGTTCGGGAGTGATCAGTGAAGTCGGGCCGGGCTCCTCCTGGCAGGTCGGTGACCGGGTCTGCGCATTGCTGGCTGGCGGGGGAATGGCCGAAGAGGTAGTGGTCGATGGCCGCCATGTCTTGCCCGTGCCGGAAGGCCTGTCGATGGCCGAAGCGGCCGCGCTGCCTGAGGTCTACGGCACCGCGTGGCTGAATCTGTTCCAGCTTGCCGGCCTGCGGCCAGGCGAAAAAGTGTTGCTGCATGCCGGCGCCAGTGGCGTCGGTTCGGCGGCGATCCAGCTCTGCAAGGCGTTTGGCAACCCGTGCTGGGTCAGCGTCGGTTCGGCGGATCGCCTGGCCTATTGCGAAGCATTGGGGGCCCAGGGCGGCGTGGTTCGCACCGACGATATCAACAGCCTGAACGACTTCGCGCCCTTCGACGTCATTCTCGATCCGGTCGGCGCGAACTACGCCGGCCTCAACGTGAAACTTTTGTCAGTTGACGGCCGCTGGGTGCTGATCGGCCTCATGGGCGGCCGCACGACCGAACTCGACCTGGCCCAGGTGCTGGGCAAGCGCATCCAACTGCTGGGTTCGACCCTGCGCAGTCGCAACGATCAGTTCAAGGCTGACTTGATCAGCGAATTGGGGCAGAACGTATGGCCGCTGTTTACCGATAAACGCCTGAGTCCGCAGCTGGCCAGGACGTTTGCAATCACCGATGCCGAGGCGGCGTTTGCGGAGCTGGCGACCAATCAGGTGTCCGGGAAGTTGGTGTTGGTGATCGACGAGAGCTTGAGCTGATCGGTCCCCTGTGGCGAGGGAGCAAGCTCCCTCGCCACAAAGCCACAAAGCCACAAACGCTTCAGGTGTTCTGGAGTTGATCCGCTTCACTTCCAGGTATGAATCGGCCAGCCAGCCAACTCAGCGTGAGCTTTCAATACCGGGTCCGGATTCACCACATGCGGGTAATCCACCCGCAACAGCAACGGCAGGTCATTGCGCGAATCGGAGTAAAAACTGGCGCCTTCGAGGTTCTCTTCCTCGGCATCCAGCCAATCCAGCAAGCGGGAAATCTTGCCCTCACGGTAGGTCAGGGTGCCCACGGTCTTGCCGCTGTACACCCCATGGGCCACTTCGAGGTCGATCGCCAGGATCTCATCGATGCCCAGGCGGTCGGCAATCGGCTTGACCAGGTGCGTGCCCGAAGCCGAGATCACCAGGATCCGGTCGCCGGCCTTGCGGTGTTCGGCGATGGCCTTGGTGGCGTCGCTGAAGATGATCGGCTCGATGAAATCTTCCACCCACGGTGTCACCAGGTGCTCGATCTCTTCGGGCGTGCGGCCGATCATCGGTTCCAGGCTGAAGTCCATGTACTCTTCCATGCGCAATTTGCCGTGGCTGTAGGCATCCATCAGCTCGTTGTTGCGACGCATGAACGACTCGGGATCGACCCAACCCAGGCGCCCCATCTGTTCGCTCCAGAGGGTGGCGCAGTCGCCGTGGATCAGGGTTTCGTCCAGATCAAAAATTGCCAGGGCCATCAGCGCGTTTTCCTTCTCAAGATCAGCTTCAAAAATCAACAAGGCCGTCAGGCTACCTCACACAGCGCCGACGGATCGATGGAAAGTGCCAACCGCGCACCGTCAGGATGCAGGTCGGCGGCCGAACGGTTGAGCACATCGACCACCAGCTCCACGCCACGGGCCTCGACCCGGTAGCGGATGACGTTGCCCAGCAGGCTGTGGCTGCGGATCAGTGCATCGGGCTCTCCATTGCGACTCAGTTCGATGGCTTCCGGGCGAATGGCGATGCGACCGTTCACTGGGCGTTGCAGCAGCTTCGTGGCGCTGTCGGCGTCCAGCAGGTTGTAGTTGCCGATGAAGCCGGCGGCGAAGACATCGACTGGCGCAGTGTAAAGGGTCTCGGCATCGCCGCTCTGTACGATCTTTCCCTGGTTCATTAGGAAAATCCGGTCAGACATGGTCAGGGCTTCTTCCTGATCGTGTGTGACGAAGATCGTGGTCAAGCCCAGTTCGCGCTGGATCTGTCGGATCTGTTCACGCAGGTGTTTGCGAATCCGTGCGTCGAGGGCCGAGAGGGGTTCGTCCAGCAGCAACAGGCGCGGCCGGGTCACCAGGGAGCGGGCAAGGGCGACACGCTGGCATTGGCCTCCTGAAAGCTGGTGGGGATAGCGCGCTGCAAAATCGTGCAACTCCACCAGACGCAGGATCTCCAGTACACGCTGACGGCTGTCCGAGGCATCCACCTTTTGCATGCGCAGGCCGAAGGCGACGTTCTGTTCCACGGTCATGTTCGGGAACAAGGCGTAGCTCTGGAAGACCATGCCGATCCCACGCTTCTGCGGGCTCAACGGGACGATGTCCTGGCCGTCCAGCAGGATCTTGCCGTCATCCACCGCCGTCAGGCCGGCAATGCAGCGCAACAATGTGGACTTGCCGCAGCCCGAGGGGCCGAGAAGGGTGACGAATTCGCCCTTCTGGATTTCGCAGTTGATGTCGCTGAACACCGGCGTGCCGGCGTAGCTTTTTTGCAGGTGTTGGACGCTGACGTAGCTCATTGGCTTTTGTCCTTGTTCAAGATGTTGGCCGCCCAGGTCAGGACCAGTACGAAGAAAAAGTAGGAAATCACCAGCGCACTGGTGAAGTGGCCGCTGCTGTTGCGCATGTTGTTCAGGTACACCTGCAGGGTTTCATAGCGGGTGCCGACGAGGATGTTGGCGAACACGAACTCGCCGAACAGGAACGAGAAGGACAGCAACAGCGCCACCATCAGGCCCTTGCGCAGGTTCGGCAGCACCACCAGCAGGGCGGCCTGGAAAGTACTGGCGCCGAGCAGTTGGGCAGCGTCCATCAGGTCACGCAGGTTGATGGCTTGCAGGTTGTTGGTGATTGCTCGGTACATGAACGGCAGGGCGACGGTGAAATAGCAGCCGATCAGGATCCACGGCGTGCCAACCATCGCCAGAGGCCCGGAACCATAGAGTTGCAACAGCCCCACCGACGACACCACCGGCGGCACCGCGAAGGGGAGCAGGATGAGGATGTTCATCAGCGCATCGAGCTTGGGAAAGTGGTAATGCACCACGAACAGCAGCGGCAGGATCAGCACCACCGAGAGCACCAGCGCCCCCACACAGACGACCAGCGATTGGCCGAAAGCATGGAGAAAGCGCGGATCGCTCCACAACTGCACGTACCATTTGAAGGTAAAGCCGCTGGGTAACACGGTGGCCGACCAGCTGCTAGCGATGGAGTAGACCAGTGTCCCGACCAGGGGCAGCAACAGAATGGCGAACAGCAGGTACACCACCGCTCGATGATAGAGCCCGACGGAGCCCGATTCAGCGCGAGACATGGTAGCTCCTCTTGAGCAGCAATTGATGGACGATGGTTACCAGAGTCATCAGCGCCACCAGCACCACGGCCAATGCACTGGCCATGTTCGGGTCAAGGGAAATGTCGCCGGAGACCATGGCGGCGATGCGAATCGGCAGGACGTTGAAGTTGCCGGTGGTCAATGCATAGACCGTCGCGTAGGCGCCGAGAGCGTTCGCCAGCAGGATCACGAACGTGCCCAGCAGCGCCGGGGTCAGCACCGGCAAGCCGATGTGCCGCCAGAACTGCCAGCCGCTGGCGCCCAACAGGGCGGCGGACTCACGCCAGTCTTCACGCAGCGCGTCGAACGCCGGGTAAAGCAGCAGTACGCCCAGGGGAATCTGGAAATAGGTATAGAGAATGATCAACCCGGTTTTCGAGTACAGGTTGAAATCCTCGATGATGCCCGCCTGCTTGAGCATGATCGTGATACTGCCGTTGAACCCCAGCAAGATGATGAAGGCGAATGCCAGGGGCACGCCGGCGAAGTTGCTGGTCATGTTGGCGAATGCGTTGACGAAGTTGCGCAGCCGCGAATCCACCCGACGCAGGGAGTAGCTGCCGAGCACGGCGATAACGATGCCGAACACGCTGGACCAGAAGCTGATTTCCAGGCTGTGCTGGATCGCTTGCCGATAAAACTTCGAACTGAAGATCTTGCTGAAGTTGGCCAGGCCCCAGCCGAACTCTTCCGATTCCAAGCTGTTGACCAGCACCCAGAGCAGCGGGGCGATCTGGAAGACGATGAAGAATATCGCGAAGGGCACCAGGCACAACGCTGCCAGCCATTTGCCGCGCGTCATGGCGTTCACTTGAGCAACTCCTGGCAAAAGGGTTTGTCGTGGGCGATGCCAAGCAATTGGCAAATCGTGCCGCACAGTTCGGTTTGCAGGGGAGCCGCGTCGGCGTTCAGGCTGAAACCATCCCCGAGGACAAAGAGCGGCACTTCCCGTTCTTCCGCCAGCAGCCCGTTGTGGGAGCGATCGTTGTTCATGCCATGGTCGGACGTCACCAGCACTTGGTAACCGGCGTCGAGCCAGGCTTGCAGGTAGACGGCCAGGTTGATGTCGGCCGAGCGGGCACTGTTGCGGTATTGCGCAGTGTCGAGGCCGTGCTTGTGGCCGGCGTCGTCGATGTTCATCGGATGCACCAACAGAAAATTCGGCAAGTAGCGCTGCCGCAGGTGTTCGGCATCAGCGAACAGGTGGGAATCGGGGTAGTGGTCGTTCCAGTAGAAATGGCCGTATTGGATCGGCAGGTCGGAGTTATGTGTATGGCGGTCGCGACCGGCAACGAAGGGCGAAACGTTATAGAGCTCGCTGACCCAATGGTAGGCAGCGGCCGCCGTGCTCAGGCCGGCCTCGGTGGCGTAATGGAAAATGCTGCGCTGGTTCGACAGGCGCGAGACGTTGTTGTGCACGATTCCACTGTCGATAGGCACGACGCCGGTGAGTATGCATTCATAGAGCGGGCGGGACAGTGCGGGCAATTCACATTCCAGTTTGTAGAGCGCCGCGCGTCCTGCGCCGACATATGCCTGCAAATGTCCCATGGCATGCCGGGCGACCTCGTAGTTGAGACCGTCGAGCACCACCAGGATGACGTTGTGCTTCATGGGGACCGGGACTCCGGGCAAGAACCAAAAAACCGGGTTCACCAAGCGTCCAATGTGGGAGCGAGCCTGCTCGCGATTGCGGTGTGTCAGCCAATATTCATGTCGACTGATACTCCCTCATCGCGAGCAAGCTCGCTCCCACAATGGATCAGCGGTGATCCGGGAGTGGAAGCTAGCGCCTCACTTCATCTCGACGATGACTTCTTCATTCCACTGCTGCGGCAGTGCCTTGGAGGTCTTCTCCCACGCATCCGCATCCTTGATCGGGGTCACGCCTTTGTACTGCTCGTTCGGCAGCAGCTTTGCCTGGACCTCTTCCGGCAGTTTCAGGTGCTCGGCGCGAATCGGGCGGGCGTTACCCTTGGCAAGGTTGATCTGGCCGGCGTCGCTGAAGATGTATTCGCGGGTCAGCTTGGCGGCGTTCGGGTGCTTGGCGTATTTGTTGATGATGGTGGTGTAGCCGGAGATCACCGAGCCGTCGGACGGGATCAACACGACGTAGTCATCCGGGTTGGCCATCTTGGCCTTGTAGCTCAGGCCGTTGAAATCCCAGACCACGCCGACTTCGACTTCACCTTTTTCCATCGTGGCAATGGTCGGGTTGGCCATGGACAGGCGCCCTTGCTTGGCAATCTCGGCGAACATCAACAGCGCGGGCTTGATGTTCTTCTCGTCGCCACCGTTTGCCAGGGCCGCGGCCAGCACACCGTTCGCCGCCTGGGCAGCGGTGCTCACGTCACCAATCGAGACTTTGTATTTACCGGTTTTCAGGTCGGCCCATTTGGTCGGGACGTCGGAGCCATGCAGCAGCTTCTTGTTGACGATGAAGGCGATGGTGCCGGTGTAGGCCAGGGCCCAGTTGCCGTCCTTATCCTTGGCCCAGTCCGGCACCTGTTCCCAGGTGCTTGGCTTGTAGGGCTGGACCACGCCCTGCTTGACCGCAATCGGGCCGAAAGCGGCACCGACGTCGCCGATGTCGGCGCTGGCGTTGTCTTTCTCGGCCGCGAATTTGGCGATTTCCTGGGCGGAGCTCATGTCGGTGTCGATGTGCTTCAAGCCATAGAGCTTGGCCAGGTCGTCCCAGGTGCCTTTCCAGTTCGCCCAGTCATCGGGCATGCCGACGCTGTTTACGGCGCCTTCCGCTTTCGCAGCGGCTTCCAGTGTTTTCAGATCGGTATCAGCGGCCATGGCGGCTGTGCACATGGCGATGGTCGAGCCTAACATTGATGCCAGGAAAAGCTGTTTCATCCGAAGCTCCTATGGGCGTTTTCAACGCTGCGATTGCGGTTGTGTTGGTCTAGGTCAGCAATACCTGAGCCAATGTAGGTGTCTCCCATGACATTTTGATGTCGACTGCAAGCGCGCCAGCAATCGTCGGGCTCACGGAGGGTCGCTGCGTCATAAGCGTAGACCATGAGTAAACAACTGATCTGCAAGGACTTGGCCGTTTAATTGCAAGCCAGCAAATAGACCGTTCAGCGGTTGTGTCATCTCTCAGTCATGCTCAGCGCCTAGGCTTGCAGGCATGCGATACGGATCGAAGCGGCAAAGATCCCGCCCCGAAACAGTGCTGGTCTAGTCCAGATAGGTAACGTTGATGCGCGTTGAGGCAACCAAAGCGGTGACATCCATCGGACAAGTCCTGCAAGAGCAGATCGACCACGGCTTGCTGGCGGCCGGCAACAAATTGCCAGCCGAGCGCAAACTCAGCGAACTGTTCGGCACCACTCGGATTACCGTGCGCGAGGCATTGTTGCAGTTGGAAGCCCAAGGGCAGATTTACCGCGAGGAACGTCGGGGCTGGTTCGTTTCGCCACCGCGGCTGGCCTACAACCTGATGCAGCGCAGCCATTTCCACGCGATGGTTGCCGCTCAAGGCCGGGTGCCGCGCACCGAAGTCATATCGGCCCGCTTGCAACCCGCCTCGGCGGCAATCTGCGCCTGGCTTCAACTGCCGGCGCTGTCCAGCGTCATCCAGATCTGTCGCACCCGGCGTATCGATGAAAGACTGGTGCTTTATGTGGAGCATTATCTGAACCCGTCGTACTTTCCGGACATTCTCGCGTTCGATCTCAACCAGTCCATGACCGAGCTGTACGCCCGCCATTACGACTTGCATTACGGACGGGTGAAATTCGACATCGTGCCTACCTCGCTGCAACCCGAGGCCGCGGCGGCGCTGAAAGTGTCGGTCGGCAGCCCCGGGCTGCGGATTGCTCGGGTCAACTATGACCAGCACCAACGGCTGATCGATTGTGACTTGGAATTCTGGCGGCACGACGCGATCCACGTTGGCGTGGACGTGCCGGAACAACCCGCCTGAGGCGTATTCAGGAGGACTCGTTGAGCTTCGCCATAATCCTGAACAGCACTGTGATAAGGATCAGCAACATGCCGATCCACATGGCGAACACCCCGACATTTTTGTCTCGGAAGTTGAAGCCAATGGCCAGCAGGATCATGCCGGCGATGATGGGCACGAGCATGGCGTTGAACGAGGACATGGAGATCATTGCGACGGCCTTGTCGGGAGGGATAAGGTCAGTCTAGTTCGGGTTTGCTTGGGGTGTGGTGAGGTGTGTCATGAGTTATCCAGACCTTTTCGCTGGATACCCTTGTGGCGAGGGAGCTTGCTCCCGCTCCAGTGCGCAGCACTGGCAAAACCGGTTTGGGGTGGCTGCGCCACCCAGCGGGAGCAAGCTCCCTCGCCACGAAGGCTTTATGGCAACTCGCGAGAAGCGTAGAACGCGCTCAGCACTTTCACCAGGTGCGCCAGGTCTTGGCTACCGCACAGTTCGCGGATCGAATGCATGGCAAAGGTCGGCAGGCCAATGTCCACGGTGCGCACACCCAGTTGACTGGCGGTGATCGGGCCGATGGTCGAGCCGCAACCCATGTCGCTGCGCACCACGAAACTCTGCACCGGTACTTCTTCGGCCATGCACAGGTGGCGGAAGAAGCCGGCGGTTTCGCTGTTGGTGGCGTAGCGCTGGTTGGTGTTGACCTTGATCACCGGGCCGGCGTTGAGCTTGGGGCCATGATTGGCGTCGTGCTTGTCGGCATAGTTGGGGTGTACGCCGTGGGCGTTGTCTGCGGAGACCAGCAGGGATTTCTGAATGGTGCGTACGAAATCTTCACCGTCGGGCAGCAGACGGCGCAGGGTCTGTTCGAGCATCGGGCCGTCCGCGCCACACGCCGAAGTAGAACCGACCTCTTCGTGGTCGTTGCACACCAGCACGCAGGTTTCTTCGGTGTCGGCGGTCAGCAAGGCTTGCAGGCCGGCATAGCAGGAGAGCAGGTTGTCCAGTCGCGCGCCGGTGATGAAATCACCATGCAAACCGATGACCGCTGCGCTTTGGGTGTCATAGAAGCTCAGCTCGTAATCGAGCACCACGTCGGCGTTCAAGCCGTGTTCCCGGGCCAACTGGTCAGTGAGCACGGCGCGGAAGTCGACGCGTTCGTCGCCAGCAAACTGGGCGAGGATCGGCGGCAGCTCGTTCTGCGGATTGATCGCCCAGCCTTGGTTGGCTTCACGGTTGAGATGAATGGCCAGGTTTGGAATCGTGGCGATCGGCGCCTTGAAATCGATCAGCTGACTCTCGACCTTGCCGTCACGGCGGAAGGTCACGCGGCCGGCCAGCGACAAGTCGCGGTCGAACCACGGCGCCAGCAGTGCGCCGCCGTACACTTCCACGCCCAGTTGCCAGAATCCCTGGCGTTGCAGTTCCGGCTGGGGCTTGACCCGCAGGCAAGGGCTGTCGGTGTGGGCGCCGACCAGGCGGATGCCGTCGTGTAGCGCAGAGTTGCGGCCCAGTTTGAAAGCGATGATCGAGGAATCGTTGCGCGTGACGTAATAGCGGCCGTTGGCCTCGGTGGCCCAGGTTTCGCGCTCATCGAGACGCTGGTAACCCGCCGCCTCCAGGCGCTGGGCAAGGCTGGCGGTAGCATGGAACGGGGTGGGGGAGGCCTTGAGGAAGTCGATCAGGCCCTGGTTCAACTCTGCGCGCATAAATAACTCCAGACAGCAATGGGCGCAAGTTTACCCCATCGGGCAGCGACATAGCAGGGCCAATGCCGCGCCCCGAATGGCTCAGTCAAGCAGGAGCCGGCCTTGCAGGAACACTTCTCGGCGCTCCTTGCGGCCCAGGTGGCAGTGCTTGCTGACCTGATACACCTTGTTGAAGTTTTCCATCGAGACCGTTGGCTTGCGATCGAGGTATTCCTCGACCAGGCTGTCGTACCGTGCTTCGGTGATGTACCGGTAGATTTCACGGTGGTACAGGAACCCGAGCTGGAAGCCGAGTGTTTCGCTGTGAAACGGCGTCGGCCGGGAAAAACAGTTCTCGAAATCGATCGCCATCAGCGGACGTTGTGGATCAGCCGGGTGCATGAGATTGCCAGCCCAGAAATCCATGTGGCTTATGTTCCTGCTTGTCAGGGAATCCAGCAGTTCGAAGGCTTTGTGGGTGAATGTTTCAATTTGTCCGGGATGTTCCGCCAGCCATTTTGCGCCGTCGGTGTAATCCTCCAGCAACTCGGTGATCAGGAAGTAATCCTGGGCCAGGCCTAATCCACTCCTGGTGTAGCCAAACCCCTGGAGCGTCGGCATCCGGACGCCGCGATGCTGGGCCAGCAGCGTGTTCTGCAGCTCTTCCAGTGGCCAGTCAAAGCGCCCGTTGCGCTGGGGGGTGCCCAATGTGACGCGTACTTTGCTTCGCCAACTGCCCAGGCGCTGGACCTTGGCAAACAAAGCCTGTTTGCTGCCCGCAATGATTGCCGTCGCCCTGGTCACCGCGCGCTTGCGGCGATTGATGATGAGCTGGCGCAGCGCTTGCTCGGTGCGATGACAAGGTTCGTCCCGTAGATGTAAATCCGTATTCAAGAAGCGGAAGGTATAACGGTAGTCCTGCTGAAGCGGTGGAGAATCTGGCACGGGCGTCCTGGCCTTGGCTAAATGCCACCATCTTAAGCATATTCCATTGAATGTGAAGACTTTTCCTACACACGGTGTCCCGGTCGAGGCCTCTGGCGCGTATCGCCAGAAGGCTCGACTTCGTTTGATCCCTTGTTCAGAACGGTGCCGGGCACTCGAAACGCAAGCGCTCGCCGCTTTGCGGATGGGTAAAGCTGAGCATGCTGGCGTGCAGGCACAGGCGCGGCCAGGCCGCCAATGCCTGCGGATGGGCATAGAGTCCGTCGCCCAGCAACGGATGACCGATGGACAGCATGTGCACGCGCAACTGATGTGAGCGTCCGGTGATAGGCGTCAGTTCGACCCGACACCAGTCGCCGCAACGTTCGAGTACACGCCAGAACGTCAGGGCATGCTTGCCGTGCTCATGGTCCACGACGTGACGGGGCTTGGTCGGTGGGTCGTAGCGCAAGGGCAGATCGATGCTGCCACTGTCCAGCTCGGGCTGGCCCCAGCACAACGCGGTGTAGGCTTTTTCGGTTTCGCGGTCATGAAACTGGCGGGACAGTTCGCGATGGGTATCCGGATCGCGGGCTAGCAGGATGATGCCGGAGGTTTCCCAGTCGAGCCGGTGCACGATTCGCGCTTCCGGATAGCCGTTTTCCTGCAGGCGAGTGATCAGGCAATCTTTATTGTCGTCCGCCCGGCCAGGCACGGACAGGAGCAGGGTCGGCTTGTCGACCACGAGTACGGCGGCGTCCTGGTGGAGGATGCGGATGTTGGACAGGGGCATTAAACAGTCTCGTAACAAACGGCAACGGCGGCTCGGGCCCTTCTCCAATCCCAGGGGGAGAGGAGAGGGCCCGAGCCGCCGTGGCTCCCGCAGGGTCGATCAGCGATCCGGCAGGGTGATATTGAGTTCCAGAATCGAGCAGCTGCCCTGGCTTTCGAGCGCCACATGCACGTCATCGTTGCCGATGTTGACGTACTTGCGGATCACTTCCACCAGTTCCTTCTGCAAGGCCGGCAGGTAATCAGGGGTGCTGCGCTGGCCGCGTTCGTGCGCCACGATGATCTGTAGACGCTCTTTCGCGACCGAGGCGGTACTTGGCTTTTTGTTGGCACGAAAGAAGTCAAAAAGGTTCATTACCTACCTCCAAACAGGCGCTCGAAGAAACCTTTCTTCGTGACGTCGAGGAATCGATGTTCGACGGTTTTGCCCAGTAGACGATCGACTGCATCGCTGTACGCCTGGCCAGCGTCGCTCTGGTCGTCAAGAATGACCGGCACGCCGGAGTTCGAGGCCTTGAGTACCGCTTGGGATTCTGGAATCACGCCCAGCAGGGTGACCGCCAGGATTTCCTTGACGTCCTCGACGCCGAGCATTTCGCCGTCGCTGACGCGCTGAGGGTTGTAGCGGGTCAGAAGCAAGTGTTCCTTGATCGGCTCTTCGCCCTGCTCGGCGCGACGGGACTTGCTCGCCAGAAGGCCCAGCATGCGGTCGGAGTCACGCACCGACGACACTTCCGGGTTGGTCACGACGATCGCTTCGTCAGCGAAGTACATGGCCAGGTGGGCACCTTTTTCGATACCGGCCGGGGAGTCGCAGACCACGAATTCGAAGTCTTCCTTGAGCTGCATCAGCACCTTTTCCACGCCTTCCTGGGTCAGCGCGTCTTTGTCGCGGGTCTGGCTGGCGGCCAGCACGTACAGGTTCTCAAGGCGCTTGTCCTTGATCAGGGCTTGTTGCAGGTTCGCTTCGCCATTGACCACGTTGACGAAGTCATAGACCACGCGACGCTCGCAACCCATGATCAGGTCGAGGTTACGCAGGCCGACGTCGAAGTCGACGATGACTGTTTTGTGGCCGCGCAAGGCGAGGCCGGTACCGATAGCGGCGCTGGTGGTGGTCTTACCCACACCACCCTTGCCGGATGTAACCACGAGAATCTTGGCCAAGGTGTTTCACCCCTAAGGAAAAAGGACTTTGTCAGCCCCTGAAAAACATCTCTGGAAAACTGCTGCAACTGCACAGGCTTGGCTGGAATAGGACATTGGGCCGGGTCTACTTCTGGTAAACACTGCCTGATCCTTTTTCCTACGTCGTTAAGCTGTTTTCGCTACGTTTTAGAGATGCTTGGAAAATGCGGCAGTATCCGTTAAAGCCGAATGATGTTCAACACGTCGCCCGACAGGCTGACCTGGACGCCAGCCCCCCACAACGGGTCGCGACGCAAATCCTCGGAAACCTTGTAATGCCCGGCGATGGAGACCAGTTCGGCGCTCAACTGCTGACAGAAGATCCTTGCCTTGGTGTCGCCCTTGACACCGGCCAGCGCACGGCCGCGCATCGGGCCGTATACATGGATGTTGCCATCGGCCAGAAGTTCCGCGCCCGGACTGACCGAGGACACGACGACCAGATCGCCACCCTGGGCATAAATCTGCTGTCCGCCGCGTACCGGCGTGGTGATCACACGGGTTGGCTTGACGGTGGGCTCTGCTGGTTTCTCGGGTTTCTTCGGTTCGGCCGGGCTCAGTTCCAGCACCCGCTCACGAGCACCGGAAGGCGGTAGCACCGGGATGTCAATGGCGATGGCGGCGGCGATGTCTTCGATGCGGCTGGCGCGGATCGCCAGCGTGCGCAGGCCGTGTTGGCGGCAGACGCGCATCAGGCCAGGCAAGTCCACTGAACCTTCGCCGGCAGGCAGCTTGTCCAGTGCCAGTACCAGGGGGGCATTGCTGAAAAAATTCGGGGCCTGGGCGACTTTCGCCGCCAACTGCCGGTCAAGACCTTCCAGGTCGTTACGGGCCAGTTCCAGCACCGTAATGGCGAGCATGCTGCCCTTCAGCTGGAACACGGGATCTTGGTCTAGCGGTTCGGTTTGGCTCATGGTCGGCGTACAACGACTTGTCACTAAAAGTGCCGAGACTTATAACGAGATCGCCCGTCAGCCGCAACCCGGGTCGAACAATGTAGAATGCGCGGCCCAAGTCTTTGTGGAAGCTGTAATGGATCGCCCGCGTCTTCGAGCTGCATTTTTTCATCCGCGTTTCTGGCTGCTGTGGTGCGGCCTGGGGCTGTTGTGGCTGATCGTTCAGTTGCCGTATCCGTTGCTGCTGCGGATCGGCCGGGCGCTGGGCGCGCTGATGTACCGGGTGGCCGGCGACCGGCGGCGCATCGCCAGTCGCAACCTGGAACTGTGTTTTCCCGAGAAGTCCGCCGCTGAGCGCAAGCGCTTGCTCAAGGAAAACTTCGCCTCCACCGGCATCGCGTTCTTCGAAATGGCCATGAGCTGGTGGTGGTCGCGTTCGCGCCTGGCGAAGCTGGCCCATGTCGAAGGGCTGGAGCATCTCAAGCAGGCCCAGCGCGAGGGCCGGGGTGTGATCCTGATGGCGCTGCATTTCACCACGCTGGAAATCGGCGCGGCGTTGTTGGGCCAACAGCACACCATCGATGGCATGTACCGCGAGCACAAGAACCCGTTGTTCGACTATATCCAGCGCCGCGGTCGCGAACGGCACAACCTCGATTCCCTCGCGGTGGAACGCGATGATGTGCGCGGCATGCTCAAGTTGCTGCGCGCGGGCCGGGCGATCTGGTATGCACCGGACCAGGACTACGGCGCCAAGCAAAGTGTATTCGTGCCATTGTTCGGCATCCAGGCGGCGACGGTCACCGCCACCAGCAAATTTGCGCGCTTGGGCAAGGCACTGGTCGTGCCGTTCGTCCAGGAGCGCCTGGCTGATGGCAGCGGCTATCGTCTGGTGATCCAGGCGCCGCTGGAGGATTTTCCGGGTCAGACCGAGGAAGCCGATTGCATTCGCATCAACCAGTGGGTAGAAAAATCGGTCAGCCAATGCCCCGGGCAATATCTCTGGGCCCATCGGCGCTTCAAGACCCGTCCGCCGGGTGAGCCGAAGTTGTACGAAAAACGCGGTTGAAATGTAGCCTAATTGACTGAGCACGGAGCATCGCGATGACCCCAGCTGAACCGGTAACAGGTTTGATTCTTTCCGGCGGCGGGGCTCGAGCGGCATATCAGGTGGGCGTATTGGCGGCCATCGCCGAGTTATTGCCAGACGGCGCAGACAACCCGTTCCCGGTGATCGTCGGCACGTCGGCTGGCGCGATCAACGCGGTCAGCCTGGCAAGCGGTGCGATGGATTTCAAAAGCGCCATCGAGCGGCTGACGGCGTTCTGGCAAGCGGTGCGCAGCCACCAGGTGATGCGCAGCGATTGGCGTGGCGTGCTCGTCCAGGCGACGCGTTTCATAACGCACAGCCTGTTGGGCCTGGGGGCCAAGTTGCCGGTGGCGCTGGTCGACAGTTCACCGTTGCGCGAATTGCTCCGGGCACAATTCCATGCGTCGGGTATCGAGCAGGCGATCGCCGAGCACCAGCTGCGAGCGGTGGCGGTGACCGCGTTCGGCTACGAGTCCGGACAGGCGGTGACGTTCTATCAAGGTCGCGGCACTATAGATGCCTGGTTGCGGCACCGGCGCATCGGTGTCCCGACGCAGTTGTCGGTGGAGCATCTGCTGGCCAGTTCCGCGATCCCCTTGCTGTTCGCACCGGTCAAGATCGGCCCCCAGTACTTCGGCGACGGCGCGGTGCGCCAATCGGCGCCGATCAGTCCAGCCCTGCACCTGGGAGCCAATCGTGTGTTGGTCATCGGCGTCAGTGGCAACCCCCGCGGCGCGGGTGGGCAAACGCCCCAGGAGCGCAGCTACACCGGCCAGCAACCCACCCTGGCGCAGATCGGCGGACACATGCTCAACAGCACGTTCATCGACAGCCTGGAAAGCGACATCGAGTTGCTTGGGCGCCTCAACCAGTTCAGTCACCTCCTGCCCGAGGGCGTGCCTGCCCATACCCTCGGTGCGGCACCGGTGGAGGTGTTGGTGATTTCGCCAAGCCAACCGATCGACGAGATCGCCGCCCGTCATCGCCAGGAACTGCCCCGCGCGTTGCGGGTGTTCCTGCGCGGGCCGGGCGCGACCAAGACCAGCGGGGCTGGGGTGTTGAGCTATCTGCTGTTCGAGGCGGGGTACTGCGGCGAGCTGATCGAGCTGGGGCGCCAGGATGCGTTGGCGCAGCGTGAGGCGTTGAGCCGGTTCCTGGGCTTGGCTCAGGAGTAGCGGGTCTGACGCCATCGCGAGCAGGCTCGCTCCCACAAGGAATTCCCTGTGGATGCTGAGCGGGTTTCCGCTCCGGGAATCACTGTGGCAGCGAGCCTTGGTCGATCAGAAATGGTACTTCAGCAAGAAACTGGTATTGCTCTGGTTGGTCTTGAAACTACCGCTGTCTTCGATCGCGTATTTGTTTTTCCAGTAGTCGTATTCCACACCGACATACAGTTGCTTGGCGCCCAGTTTCAAGGCCTTGCCCAAGTCATATTTGATCTGCGGGACGATGTGCAGGTTGGCGTGGTAGGTGCCCTTTGAGTTGGTGTCGTTGTCCACGACCCAGTCGATGAAACCATCGATCAGGATATCGGACGACCCCACGGGCACGGTGTAGGCCCAGGCCGGTGTGATCTGCCAGACGTTGTCGCCGGCACGCGAGCCTTCGGTCTGGCGGTTGTAGAAATTGAGCTGGAAATAATCGAAACCGGGAATGGCCAGGTCGAAACCCGGGCCGATCAGGTAAGACTCGTTGTCGCCTTCGCCAAACTCATAGGTCATCGCCAGCAGCACGTCCTTGATCGGACCCAGTTCGAGCTTCTGGTCAAAAATCTTGCCGAACGACAAGCGTGGGCTGAACTCGCCGTAATAGGTATTCGGGCCGGACTGGCTGTCGTCCTGGCCGTTGTAGAAGATCCGGTCGAGGAAGAAAAAGTTGTCGCCGTATTTCCACGCATCGGCATGCTCGAACGTCACGGTCTGCTGGATGCGTGGGTTGATCTGGAAATCCTTGCCATACAGGTAGCTCAGGCTGTTGCTCTGCCATTGGAGCAGGTCGCCTGCCACGGCCTGTCCCCCTGCCAACAAAGATCCCGCAACGATCAGGTTGGTGCACGTGCGTTTCATTCGGTTTGCTCCCAAAGGTAAGTGGTATCGCGTTTCTTGTCGTCAGCGCTCTGGTGTGGCGCTTTTTCTACGGATAAACATCCGTTCGGTCAGCTTTTTGTTTGTGACAAGAGCTGAAAACAGCGGCGTCGGTCAGGATCCGATTGTTATTTGGAGACGTCCGGATTCGAACGGCCGCGCAGGATACGGGCTTGCATGGAGGGGCTCAAGTGCGTTGCGACAGCGCATGGGCAACGGATGCGGGGCGTGAGTGTGGAAAGTGTGCATGGGGTGCTTTCCTCTTGTTGTTATTGTTGAGGCGCAGGCGGCCGCTGACGGGCGACCGGCGTGTGCCGGTCTGCCCGTCAGCGGTATTGCTGTGGATCGAGGCTTGCTCGGGTGGACTAGTTGGTCCGTGCACCTTGGGTGATCCAGGCGCCAATCAAATCGCGCTCCTGCTGGGTCATCTGGGTGATATTGCCCAGTGGCATGATCTGGGTGGTCACGGCCTGGGCCTGGATGCGCGCGGCTTCCTGCTGGATCTGCTGTGGCGTATCGAACATCACCCCGCCCGGCGCCGCGCTGAACAGCGGGCTGGTGGGCTTGGCCGAATGGCAGACCGAGCAGCGTTCCTGGATCACGCTGTGGACTTTATCGAATGACGGGCCCTGGGCATTGGCAGCCTGGGCAGGCGCGGGCGCCTGCGCTGGTACTGCGGGTTTGGCGCCGCCGCCCACCGCCGTCTCCGGCAGTGGCTGATACTCGATCACGCCGGGAACCTTCGCGACTTCCGGCGCGCCAGGCATCGGCTTGGGACCTGTGACATAAGCCAGGCAGATCATCGCCAAGGCGCCCACCGGCAACGTCCAGGCAAACCGATTGCTGTCATGACGCGTGTTGAAGTAATGCCGCACCAACACCGCCGCCACTGCGATACCCGCCAGGATCAGCCAGTTGTATTGGCTGCCGTAGGTGCTTGGGAAGTGGTTGCTGATCATGATGAACAGCACCGGCAGGGTGAAGTAGTTGTTGTGGCGCGAACGCAACAGGCCTTTGGCCGGCAGCGCCGGGTCGGGGGTGCGGTTCTCGGCGATAGCCGCCACCAGCGCACGCTGGGCCGGCATGATGATGCGGAACACGTTGCCGACCATGATCGTACCGATGACGGCACCGACATGCAGGTAGGCGCCGCGACCGCTGAACACCTTGCTGAAGCCATAGGCCGCGGCGATCAACAGCACGAACAGAATCAGGCCGAGCAGGGCGGGGCGCTTGCCCAGGGCCGAATCGCAGAGAAAGGAATAGATGAACCAGCCGACCAACAACGAGCCGAGGCCCAGGGCGACGCCTTCAGGGCCGCTCAGGCTGCTGCCGGGGGCCAGCAGGTAGACGGTCGGGTTCCAATAGAACACCACGCACAACAGTGCGATGCCCGACATCCAGGTGAAGTAGGCTTCCCACTTGAACCAGTGCAGGTTGTCCGGCATGGCCGGTGGTGCGAGTTTGTATTTTTCCAGGTGATAGATACCGCCACCGTGGATGGCCCACAAGTCGCCGGCCAGGCCGCTCTTGGGGTTGACGCGATTGAGGTTGTTTTCCAGCCAGACGAAGTAGAACGACGCGCCGATCCAGGCTACGCCAGTGATCATATGAACCCAGCGAATGCTCAGGTTCAGCCATTCCAGCATATGTGCTTCCACAGTCTTTACCTCTCGCCCGTCACGCTTGTTTTCGCGTGATCGGACCTTCTCTTATTGGTGGGGGGCGAGGATCAAAAACTCATCCTCTTTGAAAAAATGCTCATCGCAGTTGTTGCCTGTGCCACTGCGATCAACCACCAGGAAGTCATCCCGCTTTTCGATCGTCAGCACCGGGTGGTGCCAGACGCCGCGATGGTAATTGATGCCCTGCCTGCCGTTGGTGACGAAGGCGCGGACCAAGCCTGATACAGGTGCATCGCCAAGTGGCGCGACCACGATCAGAAAGGGGTTGCCGAGCAGCGGAATGAAGGCCTGGCTGCCCAGCGGATGGCGCTCCAGCATGCGCACGGTCAGTGGCATCTCCAGCGCGTCGGCGCGGAAGATGCTGATGATCGCCTTGTCGTCCGGCGTGGCGGTTTCTACCGTCGCCAGGCGATGAAAGCGCATGGTCGAACCGTTGTTGATCATGAAGTGATCGCTGCCGTCGGTTTCGATCACGTCACCGAACGGGGCGAAGGCTTCTTTGGTCAATGGTTCGATCTTGAGAGTGCGCATGCTGGTCTTCTTTACCTTGAATTCATTGTTGTCTGTTCTATTGCTATCGCGAGCAGGCTCGCTCCCACATTTGACCGCCTACCCTGTGGGAGCGAGCCCTGCTCGCGATTGGCTTCACCGCTATTTAGCGACCTTGCCAAGCACCCGCAGGCGACTCACGCCACCATCCGGGAACACGTTCAGGCGGATATGGGTGATTGGCCCCAGCGCCTTGATCTGTTCGGCGAAGGTGTGTTCGGCGTGCATTTCCAGCTTCTGGCTCGGCAGCAGCTCGCGCCAGAACAGCGATTGGGTTTCGATCTGGCTGTCGGTGCCACCTTTGACGAATGCGCCCTGGATCGAGCAGCTGTCCGGGTAATTGCCCTTGAAGTGCAGGGTGTCGACGACGACTTGTTCAACGATACCGGCATGGCCCAGGGCGACGATTACCCAGTCATTGCCAGGCGTGCGACGACGGGCGGTTTCCCAGCCATCGCCCATGTTGATGCCGCGGCCAGGGTTGAGAATGTTGCTCATGCGGCCGAAGTGCTCGTCGGAGCAGGCCAGGGCGCGCCCGCCATTGAGGGCGGCGGCCAGGTCGATCTGTTCGTTGTCGCCCACGGCGGACCAGTCGCGATACGGAACACCATAGACCCGCAGGCGAGCCACGCCGCCATCCGGATAAATGTTGAAGCGCAGATGGCTGAATGCTTGCTCGTTGCTGATTTCGTGGTAGTGGTGGCTGTTGCCTTGCAGCTCGACGGCCGACAGCACTTCAGTCCACTGGGTGGTTTCGTCCGGCTCGCCTTCGGCCAGGAAGCAGGCTTCCAGGGAAGCCGATGGCGGGTAGTTGCCGGTGAAGAATGAAGTGTCGATGTCCACGCCCTTGATCGAGCCCGGCACGCCCAGGCGGATCACCGCGCTGTCGTAGCCTTCGAAGCGCTTGCGGCGCGACTCCCAGCCATCCATCCACTTGCCGTTGTCATCGAACACGCCCTCCTTCCACACGGCCGGGGTCGGCTGGAACAGGCGGTTGGCGTCGGCGAACCAGTCGTCGGTGACCGAGATGATCTTGGTGCCCAGACGGGCGTCGGCCAGGTTGACGAACTTTTCGAACGGTACGGCGTAAGCTTTCATTCTTCTTGTCTGCCTTTGATAAGTTGGCTGGGGATGCTTGCAGGACCTGTCTTCAGGAGCCGCTCGCTAAAGGGTCAGTAATCGGAACAACGCGATCTTGTTGATCTCTGCCAGCGCGCATTTGAATTCGGCGTCTGCCGAGTGGTGGATGCGCGTCTCGAACGCGGCGAGGATCTGGTGCCGGTTGCTGCCTTTTACCGCCATGATGAAGGGAAACTTGAACTTGGCTTTATAGGCCTCGTTCAGCTCGGTGAAGCGCTGGAACTCTTCGGCCGTGCATTGGTGGATACCGGCGCCAGCCTGTTCGTTGGTGCTGGCTTCGGTCAGTTGTCCCTGGACGGCGGCTTTGCCGGCCAGGTCCGGGTGAGCGTTGATCAGGGCCAGTTGGCTGGCGTGATCGGCACTCAACAGGATGTCGCTCATGCGCTGGTGCAGGGTTTCGATCTCGTCGATCGAAGGGTCCTGGCCCAGGTCGAAGGCCTTTTCGGCCACCCATGGCGAATGTTCGTAAATGTCAGCGAAGGCTTTGACGAACGCTTCGCGGCTCAAGGTGGAAGGCTTGAGGGTTTGGAAAGCGGTCATTTGGACGCTCCCTGATACGGATGGGTCTGCTGCCAATGGCGAGCGATGTCGACGCGGCGACTGAACCACACCTGCTCATGACCCTTGACGTATTCGAGGAAACGCTTGAGGGAGGCCAGGCGCGCGGGGCGGCCGATCAGGCGGCAATGCAGGCCGATGGAAAGCATCTTCGGCGCTTCGGCGCCTTCGGCATACAACACGTCGAAAGCGTCCTTGAGGTACTGGAAGAAATCGTCGCCCTTGTTGAAACCCTGCACTTGGGTGAAGCGCATGTCATTGGTGTCCAGGGTGTAAGGGATGACCAGGTGCGCCTTGCCGGTGGGGTTGTTTGGCTCCCAGTAGGGCAGGTCGTCGTCGTAGGTGTCGCTGTCGTAGAGGAAGCCGCCTTCTTCCATCACTAGCCGGCGGGTGTTCGGGCCGGTGCGGCCGGTGTACCAGCCCAGCGGACGCTCGCCAGTGATTTCGGTGAGGATGCGGATCGCTTCGAGCATGTGCTCGCGTTCCTGGGCCTCGTCCATATATTGGTAATCGATCCAGCGATAGCCATGGCTGCAGATTTCGTGGCCGGCGGCGACCATCGCGCGAATCACGTCCGGATGACGCTGGGCAGCCATGGCCACGGCGAAGATGGTCAGTGGTATATCGAACTCCTTGAACAGCTTGAGGATCCGCCAGACCCCTGCGCGGCTGCCATACTCGTACAGCGACTCCATGCTCATGTTGCGCTCGCCCTGCAGCGGTTGCGCCGCGACCATCTCCGAAAGGAACGCTTCGGACTCCTTGTCGCCATGCAACACGTTGCGCTCGCCACCTTCCTCATAGTTGAGTACGAAGGAGAGGGCGATGCGGGCATTGCCCGGCCATTGGGGATGGGGAGGGTTACTGCCGTAACCGATCAGGTCGCGTGGGTAGTCAGCGCTCACTGCAGTCTTCCTTCTTGTTCGAACCATGTAGGTGGCGCCCTGGCGATGGATATCGGGCTGGCGTCACGACGATGGACTGATTGTATACAACTTTGTCTTCGACTTGTAAGCCTGTTTTTTGCATTTTTTACCGCCAACGTTGCCGTATCGGTGCTGCAAGAAACTTGCCTACCCAGTCAGCTAATGTTGCATAAGCCCTTATATGCCTGGGGTTGGGGTAAAAACAAATGACGATTGCCGTGGTTGGCGAAGTGAAGCAGATATCTGTTTTTTATTGTGTACAATTCAGCTTTAAAGTGTCTTAATTCGCTCACTGCCGTGATCTTTCGTGCTTCGAAATGGTGCGGCTTGTCTTTCAACTGATTCAGGAGGCGCCGTGCCTGGCTGTTCCGCATCCGGGCACGCACAATCGATGGGACGTCTGACTACACACGTTTTAGATGCCGCACACGGCTGTCCAGGCAGCGCGATCAAGATCGAACTGTATCGCGTCGAAGGTTCAGAACTGCAACGGGTTGCCAGTGCAGTGACCAACAGCGATGGCCGTTGTGACGCACCACTGCTGCAAGGAGACGACTACCGCAGCGGGGTCTACCAGATCCAATTCCACGCCGGCGATTACTACCGCGCCCGTGGCGTGCAACTGTCCGAGCCGGCCTTCCTGGATGTGGTGGTGCTGCGCTTTGGCATTTCGCAAGAGCAGGAGCATTACCATGTGCCGTTGCTGATTTCGCCCTACGCCTATTCAACCTATCGAGGCAGCTGAGCCCCCAAGCAGCTGCCTTGCCCTGGAAGCGACTGCGCATAGAGCTTCTTTGGTTTTTAGCCCGCTCACACTGCGGGCTTTTTTTCGCCTATCAAATAGGCGAGGGCCTTATCGCGAGCAAGCTCGCTTCCACAATCGAATGCGTTTCAACTGTGGGAGCGAGCCTGCTCGCGAAGATTTTTTTCTCAGCGGCTCAGCAAGGAGGCCGCCCCGGCCCCGCTGAACAACCCGGCGCTGACCCGGTTGAACCAGCTCTGGCCCTTGCCCGTGCGCAGATAGCGGGCAGCGCCATGGGCACCGAGGCCATACGCCAGCTTGCAGAGCAGGTCGAGCACGGTCCAAGTGGCGATCATCACCAGCAGTTGCGGCAAGAACGGCTGCTCGGCACTCAGGAATTGCGGCAGGAATGCCGCGAAGAAAAGGATGTCCTTCGGGTTGCTCGCGCCGAGTACGAACGCACGGCCGAACAGCGCGCGGAAACGCGGAATGGGGGCGGCTTGCGGTACCTCGGCACCCTGGGAAGGCTGGCGCGATTGCTGCCAGCTCTGCCAGGCGAGGTAGAACAGGTACAGCGCGCCGACGATTTTCAAGGCGCTGAACAACTGCTCCGACGCCAGCAACAGGGCACCGAGCCCCAGCGCCGACGCACTCAACAAGCAGATCGATGCCACCACTCCACCAAGGAAAGCCGGGTAGGATCGGCGCAAGCCGTAGTTCAGGCTGTTGCTGATCATCAGTAACGATAACGGGCCGGGGATAAGGATTACCACCAACGCGGCACCACTGAACAACAACCAGGTTTCCAGATTCATTGCTTTGCTCCTGACGTACAAAAGCCCCACCCGACAGGGTGAGGCGGGTAAGGCTCGTGCCGCTTACAAGAAGATGAACTTGGCGATAAAGATCGCACAAAGCACCCAGAGACTGACGGATATTTCCTTGTGTTTACCGGTGCCAGCCTTGAGCACGACGTAAGTGATGAAGCCGAGCGCGATGCCATCGGCGACCGAGAACGTCAGAGGCATCATGATGGCGGTGACGATCGCTGGAATGCTGTCGGTCGCTTCGTCCCATTCGATATGGGCCATGCCACCCATCATCAGCATGGCGACATAGATCAGGGCGCCGGCTGTCGCATAAGCAGGGATCATCCCGGCCAGCGGCGCGAAGAACATGGCGGCGATGAACAGCACACCGACCGTGACTGCGGTAAGGCCCGTGCGGCCACCGGCCGCGACTCCGGCGGCGCTTTCCACGTAGCTGGTCACGGGCGGCACGCCGACCATGGCGCCGAACACGCTGGAGGCGCTGTCCGCCTTCAACGCCTTGGACAGGTTTTCGATCTTGCCATCCGGTTTCACCAGGCCGGCGCGCTGGGCCACGCCCATCAGCGTCCCGGCGGTATCGAACATATGTACGAACAGGAAAGCCAGCACCACGCTGATCATGCTGACGTTGAATACACCGGCCACGTCCATGGCCATCCAGGTCGGTGCCAGGCTGGGCGGCGTGGACATCACGCCGTTGTATTGCACCAGCCCCAGGCCCCAACCGGCCAGGGTCACGGCGATGATGCTGATGAGGATCGCGCCGAACACGCGGTGGTAGCTCAGCACGGCAATCATCAGGAAGCATACGGCAGCCAGCAGCGGTCCCGGTTCATGCAGCGAGCCCAGCTTGATCAGCGTGGCGGGGCTGTCGACGATGATGCCGGCGGTTTTCAGGCCGATCAGCCCGAGAAACAGCCCGACCCCCGCGCCCATCGCGTAGCGCAGGCTCACCGGGATACTGTTGAGCAGCCATTCACGCACCCGTGACAAGGTCAGGAACATGAACAGCACGCCGGAAATAAACACCGCGCCCAAGGCGGTTTCCCAGTTGTAGCCCATGGTGCCGACCACGGTGTAAGTGAAAAAGGCGTTTAATCCCATGCCCGGCGCGAGGCCCACCGGCCAGTTCGCGTAGAGGCCCATCAGCAGGCAACCCAGGGCGGCGGCAATGCAGGTGGCGACGAACGCGGCGCCATGATCGATGCCCGCGTCGGCCATGATGTTGGGGTTGACGAAAATGATGTAGGCCATGGTGATGAAAGTCGTCACACCGGCAATCAACTCGGTCTTCACCGTGGTGCCATGCAAGCTGAGTTTGAAGATGCGCTCCAGCCAGCCACTGCGTGATGGCGGCGAAAGATCCAAGGTCTGGGCTTCGGGTTTGCGGCTTTCCACAGCGAGTACTCCTCAAGAGTTTTATTGTTATTTCCGGCACCGCACGCCCCCTGAGGGTGGCGGCGAGGCATTGAGGCAGGTAAGGCTGGCGTAGTAGTTGACTTGTTGGTCAGGAACTCGCACGAAGCGAATTATGCTTTTGTATACAAATAAAGCAAATAATGTTTTCTGTTTTGTTGACGAAATTTCGAGCGATAGGGATATATCCCTTCTGCGGACGCTATCGCGAGTGAGCTCGCTCACACAGTGGGCTGTGATGAATGCGAGATTTGTGATCACCGCTGAACGCTGTGGGAGCGAGTTTGCTCGCGATAGCGTTGGACCAGACGCTTTCACTCGCCAGATTTACCCAAGGCCAGGTTCACCGCCAGCCAGCCATCCACCGCCGCTTCCCCGGCCTCGGCAAACACCCGCTCCAGCAATTTCACTTGTTCGCGGCGCAGCGCCTGTTCGAATCGCTGGCCCTCGGCGGTCAGCTCCAACAATCGTTTGCGCTTGTCGGCCTCGGACGCGACGCTGTTGACCAGATGCATTTCCATCAATTGCCGCAATGGCATGTTCAATGCCTGTTTGGTCACGCCCAGCAGCGCCAGCAACTCCTTGACGCTCAAGGATGGGTAACGGGCGATGAAAAAGACGATGCGCTGATGCACTCGGCTCAAGCCCCGGCGTTCGAGCATTTCATCGGCCTTGGCGGTGAAAGCCTGGTAACCAAAGAAGAATGCTTCCATGGCCATTTGCTGGGAGGTGGGGTTTTTAAGGTCAAGCATATTGACGTTTCCAGAAAGAGCGGGGTAATTTCAGTCAAGCAGTTTGACTTATATTTCCAACGCTTCGCTACAGGTGACCCCATGGCTTTTTCCGAACGTGTCTCGCGCCTCAAAAGTTCTCTTATCCGCGAAATCCTCGCCGCGGCGCAGCGCCCGGAAGTGATGTCGTTCGCCGGTGGCCTGCCGGCCGAAGCCATGTTGCCAAAAGTGGAGTGGGCGGCGATGCCGTTGTCCATGGGGCAATACGGCATGAGCGAAGGTGAGCCGGCCCTGCGCGAAGCGTTGGCGGCGCAGGCGCGGTCGTTAGGGCTGGCTTGTGAGGCGAGCCAGGTTTTGGTGGTCAGCGGTTCCCAGCAAACCCTCGACCTGACGGCGAAGTTGTACATCGACGTCGGCACCGAGGTGATGCTCGAGGCACCTACCTACCTGGCGGCCTTGCAGATCTTCCAACTGTTCGGCGCCGACTGCATCACCGTCCCCCTTGAGGCGGATGGCCCGGACCTGGAACAACTGCGGGCGCGCCTGGAGCGGCATCGCCCGGCGTTCATCTACCTGATCCCGACGTTCCAGAATCCATCGGCGGTACGCTACAGCGAGGCCAAGCGCGATGCCGTGGCGGCGCTGCTGGATGAATTCGGCGTGACCCTGGTCGAAGACGAACCCTATCGCGAACTGACCTTCGACGGTGGCAGCGCCACGCCAATCGCCAGTCGCTTGAAAACGGCCAGCTGGATCTACACCGGCACCGTGTCGAAAACCCTGCTGCCGGGGCTGCGCGTGGGTTACCTGATCGCCAGTCCGGACCTGTTCCCGCACCTGCTGCGGCTCAAGCAGTCGGCGGACCTGCACACCAATCGCATCGGCCAATGGCAGGCGCTGCAGTGGATTGGCACCGAGCAATATCGCCGCCATATGCAGGAGTTGAGAGATTTCTATCGGGATCGGCGCGACCGCTTCGAGGCTGCATTGCAAAGGCATTTTGCCGACATCGCCGATTGGAACACGCCCCAGGGTGGGCTATTTTTCTGGCTGACGCTCAAGCAACCGCTGGACACCCGCACCTTGCTCGCCGCAGCGCTGGCGGCTGACGTGGCGTTCATGCCAGGGGAACCGTTTTTCCCTGAGCCAGACAAGCATCCTGGCCACTTGCGCTTGAACTTCAGCCACATCGATCCGGCGCGACTGGATGAAGGGTTGAAGCGGTTGGCGGGGGTGGTACGGGGGGCGTTGGCGGCCAGGGCAGCCTGAGATATCCAGTGGATGGGCCGACCCCATCGCGAGCAAGCTCGTTCCCACAGGGGACCGTGCATGATTGCAGATTTGTAATCAGCACCAGCCTTCTGTGAGAGCGAGCTTGCTCGCGATGAGGCCTTGAAGCTCACTACAAAACAATCAGACCGCCGAAAACCGCTTATCCAGATAATCAATGATCACCTTGGATTCATACATCCAGGTGGTCTCGCCATTTTCTTCAATGCGCAGGCACGGCACCTTGATCCTGCCGCCCTGTTCCAGCAGCGTCTGGCGATCCTGCTCGTTGTTCTTGGCATCGCGCAAGGCCACCGGTACGTTCAGGCGACGCAGGGTCCTGCGAGTCTTCACGCAGAAGGGGCAGGCATGAAATTGATACAGGGTCAGGCTGCGAGCGGCCTGGTCGACTTGCGCCTGGGCGTCGGCCGGGCGCTGTTTCTTGCCGGGGCGGGTGATGAAATCGATAAGGATGATGAGCTGGCCCAGGCCAACTCGAAGCGCTTTGACGATCACGTTATAGCCTCACGGCAGGGAAGAAGAGGGCGCGCAGCTTACCTGATTTTTCGCAGGCGAAAAAAAACCGGCGATCAATGCCGGTTTTCTTCGAGCGACGTTTTTATTTGATCAGGCTTAGGAATTCCATGCGGGTCGCCGCATTTTCGCGGAATTCGCCCAGCATCACTGAAGTGATCATCGACGAGTTCTGCTTTTCCACACCGCGCATCATCATGCACATGTGCTTGGCCTCGATCACCACCGCCACGCCCAGGGCACCGGTCACCTGCTGGACCGCATCGGCGATCTGGCGACTGAGGTTTTCCTGGATCTGCAGGCGACGGGCGTACATATCGACGATGCGCGCGACCTTCGACAGGCCCAATACCTTGCCGCTCGGGATGTAGGCCACATGGGCCTTGCCGATAAACGGAAGCAAATGGTGTTCGCACAGCGAGTACAACTCGATGTCCTTGACCAGCACCATCTCGCTGTTGTCGGAGCTGAACAAGGCACCGTTGGTGACTTCTTCCAGGGTCTGTTCATAACCGCGGCAAAGGTACTGCATGGCCTTGGCAGCGCGCTTGGGCGTGTCGAGCAGGCCCTCGCGGGAAACGTCCTCGCCCAATTGGCCGAGAATCGCGGTGTAATTCTGTTCCAGAGACATGAAACTACCTGTGGGATTTTACGCAAAGGGCAAGGGTACGGTGGCGGACACGGCGCTGCAAGCTCGGCAATCGAGCGGTTACTCGTCGCGGCCTTCCATCATGGTGCGCTTGAGCATCACGTAGACCGCACCGGCGCCGCCGTGCTTCGCCTGGCAGGAGGTGAAGCCGAGCACTTGTGGGTGCTGGCGCAGCCAGGTGTTGACGTGGCTCTTGATCATGGGGCGCTTGCCGTCCAGCCGCACGGCTTTGCCGTGGGTGACGCGTACGCAGCGGATTTCGAATCTGGTGGCTTCGGCCAGGAAGGCCCAGAGGGTCTCCCGGGCTTTTTCGACGGTCATGCCGTGCAGGTCGAGGCTGCCTTCGAAGGGGATCTGGCCTACCTTCAGCTTGCGCATCTGGCTTTCCTGAACGCCGTCGCGCGCCCACATCAATTCATCTTCGGGGCCGACGTCGATGACGAACTGATCGGACAAGCCATCCACGGTTGTCGCGTCGGTGCGCACGGTTGCGGCCTGGCGCAGCTTGGCGATTTGTGCGCGATCGGCCTTGGGTTTGCCCGTTTCGGCGCGATCGTGTTTGATTGGTTTTACGCCCTGGATCGCACTTTTGAACAGGGAAAAGTCGTCGTCTTGCATGTCAGCCTCCGCGAAGGCCGGCCAGTTTACCCAACTCCCGGGGATTAGGGCGCGACAAAACGTCGGATGGCGGATCAGTCGTGTTTTTTCATCAGATGCGGAGCCATGGCCAGCTCCAGGGATTGGCGGGCGCGACGGCGGCAGCGCCGCCAGAGCCAGATGCCCAACAGCAGTACCAGCAGTCCGATTGCCAGGATGACCGCCGAACCCAGCGGTGTGGCGTTCAGCTCGCCCAGTGCGGGCGGGCGACCGAGTAGGCTTGCGGCGCCAGCCATCGCCAGTAGCACGCCGAGCGTCGCCAGCAGGGCCGCGATCCCCGCGCCGATACGAAATCGCCAGTTGCTCGGGCCCTTGGGCCGCAAGCGACGTGCGTCAAAACCATCGGATATCTTCATTCCGACCTTCCTCAATGGGTATCGGCCCTTCGACCGGAAGATGTTCGGGTTGTTCCTGATACTCCAGTAATTGAAGCAAATGAGAGGCTTTTGCGGATGAGCGGCGCAGCAGGCCGCTCATCGAGCGCTATCAGGTGAAATCGTGGGTCAAGGCCAGTGTGGCGAAGTTGTCTGCCATGATCGCCATTTCGGTCTGGTGCACGTGGTCGGCGCTGAGTACGCCGCCCTTGTGCGGCAGATCACGAGTGGCGCAGGCGTCCTCGACCAGGGTGCAACGAAAACCCAGGTTCTTGGCTGCCCGCACCGTGGTGCTGACGCTGGAGTGGCTCATGAAACCACAGACGATCAGGTCCAGGGGACCGAGGTCTTCCAGGCGCTTCTTCAGGTCAGTGCCGTGGAAAGCGCTCGGCAGCAGTTTTTCGATCACGGTTTCGTCGCCCTGGGGTTCAAGGCCCGGAATGAATTCGCCGCGCTCGCCCTGTGGATCGAACAGCCCGCCATGGGTGCCCAGGTGGCGCACATGTACGATCGGCCGGCCGGCGGCGCGGGCAGCGCCGAGCAATTGCTTGATGTTCGCGACCGCCGCATCCATGCCGCTCAGGGCGAGGGGGCCGGCGAGGTATTCTTTCTGGGCATCGATGATGATCAGGGTCGCTTGACTCAGGTTGGCCGCTGCGTAACCGCGGCCGCTGAGTTGAAACATCGTTTTTGGAACGGACATTCTGGGGCTCCTTCGAGTGGGGCTTTTGCGACATTGTCCTCTGGCGGAGCGGTTCTGTGAATCGCTTCCATCACAAGCACCGTCGTTGCTGGCCTACAGCCTTGTCAAGACAGGCATCTTGTTCAATAGGGTTGACGGAAAACGGAAGGATCCTACGATTGCAGCGATATTTACTGTCGTCCTTGGAGCGCGTTTGGGTAGGCATGCGTTTGGCTGGTAGACTCGCCCGTCGATTTTCCTGGAGTTTGCCGCCGTGATCACTTCCCGCCTTCGTACCCTGCGCGACCATATCCGTTGGGCCGTCAGCCGTTTCCATGGGGAGGATCTGTTCTTTGGCCATGGCACCGACAACGCCTGGGACGAAGCGCGCCAGCTAGTCCTGGGCGCGTTGCACCTGCCTTGGGAAATTGCCGACAGCTACCTGGACTGCCGTCTAGAAGACGAGGAGTTGGTGCATGTGCAGCGTCTGCTGCGCCGACGTATCGCTGAGCGCATTCCGGCCGCTTACCTGTTGGGCGAGGCCTGGTTCTGCGGCATGTCGTTCATCGTCGACGAACGCGTGCTGATTCCTCGTTCGCCCATTGGCGAGTTGATCGAAAAACGCTTCGAGCCTTGGCTGGGCCAGGAGCCCGCGCGAATCCTCGACTTGTGTACCGGCTCCGGTTGCATCGGGATTGCCTGCGCCTATGAGTTCCCCGAGGCCGAGGTGGTGTTGGCCGACCTGTCGTTCGAAGCGCTGGAAGTCGCCAACCAGAACATCGAGCGCCACGGTGTGGACGAACGGGTGTTTACCGTCCAGGGCGATGGTTTCGATGGGCTTCCTGGGCAACGTTTCGACCTGATCGTGTCGAACCCGCCCTACGTCGACGCGGAAGATTTCGCCGACATGCCTCAGGAATACCAGCACGAGCCTGAGCTGGGCCTGGCCTGTGGCGACGACGGTTTGAACCTGGTACGCCGGATGCTCGCCGAGGCGGCCGATCATCTGACGGACAAAGGATTGTTGATCGTCGAAGTGGGCAACAGCCAGGTTCATGTCGAGGCGCTTTATCCAGAAGTCGACTTCGCCTGGCTGGAGTTCGAGCGCGGTGGGCACGGCGTGTTCATGCTCAGCGCCGAGCAATGCCGTGAGCACCAGGCGTTGTTCGCTTCGCGGGTTTGACGCTGGCTGTGTGGGCGACCCCATTCGTGGCGAGGGGATAAATCCTCTCGCCACGGGAGTTGCGTCAGACACTTCTGAGCAGCCATCAATGCCGTGTAGCAATCCAGATCAGCAACCCGGCCTGGAACATCGCAAACGCCACCAGGCAGGTGATGGTGAAGCGCAGGCCCGTGTCTTCACGCTTGAACTTATTGACCTTCTCTTCCTGCTTCTGCAGCTTGACTTCCTGCTCCGCCAGATTCTGCTCGGCCTGTTGCAACATCTGCGCGGCTTCGAGAATCTCGACGAACTGCAGCTTCTCGGTGTTCCAGTCGCCCAGCAGCTCGCCAACCTGGGCTTGCTTGACGCTGCCCTTGAGGTGTTGGGCATCGGCGTAGACCACTTCGAAGCCGTGGGCTTTGAGGAAGTGATCACGACGCAAGCGGGTGTCTTCGTTCAGCGCGTCCTTATTGTTCAGGTCAGTGCCGTCAACCCGATAGGTCGACCAACGCTTCTTGGCCCAAGTGATGCCCTGGGCGGCGAGGAAGCGGCCAATGCCCCGGTTCAAGGGCTCGACTTGCAAGCTGTCGGGCGAGAAGAACAGGCGTTTCTCGACGTGGTCGGCCCACACGTCGAGGTGATTCTGTTCCTTGCGCACTCGCTGGCCGGGCAACTGAATGCTCATGCGCAGCAAGCTGCGTTCCTTGCTATGGCGCTCGGCATAGCTGAACTCGACAAACCGCAGCGGCCGCGCACCGGTGGCGCGATCGGTCTTGAGCGGGGCCAGCCGAAGCATCTTGTGATGTTCGGCCTCAACGTCCGTCCAAGGCAGCTCGGGCGCCGATGGGCCTGCTGGCGCGGCCGCTTCGGCGGCGATGTCGGGAGAAGTCTGAGTCTCAGTCATAACGGCAAAAATCCTGTCCAGGCCGGCTTGTCGGCAGCCATTGCGCTGTCCGACACCGGTTTATCGGCCGGATTTGCCAAGACTAGAGGGCTATAGGCCACCAAACGCGCTTAACGGGCGGCCAACGTGCCAATAAAACTCAGGATGTGGGCACTGAGCTCCGCCGCCAGGGGCAGGTTCGGATCCTTGTAGGAGGCCAGTTGCCGCTTGACGTCGTTGGGCACGATGCGCATCACATGGTTCATGCCCTTGATCAGCGCCAGTTCGGCGTCGGGCTTGGCCACTTTCAATTGCCGGGCATCGTCGACGCTGACTTGGATATCGTGGCTGCCCTGGATGATCAGCGCCGGCATTTTCAGGGCTGCGAAGGCCTGGGCCGGATCCTGGCGGAACAGCGAGATCAAGTAAGGCTGCACGCTGGGGCGAAAGATGACCTGCAGTTGCGCAGGAACATTCGGGTCGGGACGGCCGGCCTTGAGGCTGTCGAGCAACTCGTTGCTGCGCAGCATCAGCGGCGGTGGCAGGCGGGCGCTGAGTTGCTGGCGCAAGACCTCGTCGATGGGGCGCGCGCTGCCGGCCACCGAGATGACCGCCGCCGCGTTGGCCTGGGGCGCGGCGAGGCTGGCGATCAGCGCCCCTTCGCTGTGGCCCAGCAGGATCAGTGGGCCCAGGCGAGGATCGGCGGCCAGCTTGTGGCTCCAGGCCACGGCGTCGGCTACGTAGGCTTCGACGCTCAGGTTGCGTTCGTCCGGTGTGGCGGCGAGGCTGGCGGCCACCCCGCGCTTGTCGTAGCGCACGCTGGCGATGTTCTGCCGGGCCAACACCCAGGCCAGGCGCTTGAGGCTGTCATTGCGCCCGCCTTCGGGGTTGTTTCCGTCACGATCCGTAGGGCCTGAGCCAGAAATGATCAGGACGACGGGCACCGGCGTGTCGGACTTTGGCAGCAGCAGGGAGCCGAAAAGTTCACCGTTGCCGGTGTCGAGGCTGATGGGACGTTGCAGGACGGTGGCCTGGGCGACGCCGCAGACCAGGCCCGTGAAGAGGGTAAGGCTCAACACAAACAGTTTTAACATCATGACGCCATGAGTTGCGAAGGTGCCGGTTGGACTGGCGGGCACTGATAAGGTTCGAGGATGAACTACTCGGGGAGCCTGCGTATACTGGCGCCCATCTCGATTTCTCAGCGATTTCTCGGAGCACCCTGCATGTCCGGCAATACCTACGGCAAGCTGTTCACCGTCACCACCGCGGGCGAAAGCCATGGCCCGGCGTTGGTCGCCATTGTCGACGGCTGCCCGCCGGGCCTGGAGATTTCCCTGGACGACCTTCAGCGTGACCTGGACCGCCGCAAGCCCGGCACCAGCCGCCACACCACCCAGCGCCAGGAAGCCGATGAGGTCGAAATCCTTTCCGGCGTCTTCGAGGGGCGCACCACCGGCTGTGCCATTGGCCTGCTGATCCGTAACACCGACCAGAAGTCCAAGGACTACTCGGCCATCAAGGATCTGTTCCGCCCGGCTCACGCCGACTACACCTACCATCACAAGTACGGCGAGCGCGACTACCGCGGCGGCGGGCGCAGCTCGGCCCGGGAAACCGCGATGCGCGTGGCGGCCGGGGCGATCGCCAAGAAATACCTGGCCAGCCAGGGCATCGTCATCCGCGGCTACATGAGCCAACTGGGCCCGATCGAAATTCCGTTCAAGACCTGGGACTCGGTCGAACAGAATGCCTTCTTCAGCCCCGACCCGGACAAGGTGCCGGAGTTGGAGGCCTACATGGACCAGCTGCGCCGGGACCAGGATTCGGTTGGCGCGAAGATCACCGTGGTCGCCGAAGGCGTGATGCCTGGCCTTGGCGAGCCGATCTTTGACCGTCTCGACGCCGAGCTGGCCCACGCGCTGATGAGCATCAACGCGGTGAAGGGCGTGGAAATCGGCGCCGGTTTCGCCTGCGTCGCCCAGCGCGGCACCGAACATCGTGACGAACTGACGCCACAAGGTTTCCTGAGCAATAACGCCGGTGGGATTCTCGGCGGCATCTCGTCGGGCCAGCCGATCGTCGCGCACCTGGCCTTGAAGCCGACGTCCAGCATCACCACGCCGGGGCGCTCCATCGATATCCATGGCAACCCGGTGGACGTCATCACCAAGGGCCGCCATGATCCGTGCGTGGGCATCCGCGCCACGCCGATCGCCGAAGCGATGATGGCCATCGTGCTGATGGATCATCTGTTGCGCCATCGCGGCCAGAATGCCGACGTTCACGTCGGCACCCCGGTGCTGGGTCAGCTTTGATGGCTGGCCTGCCGACCGCCGTGGCCTGACGACCATGGCGGCGTTGCCGTACTGGCGGCTTTCCAGTTTCTACCTGTTCTATTTCGCGTTGCTCGGTTCCACTGCGCCGTTCCTGGCGCTGTACTTCGATCACCTGGGGTTCAACGCGGCACGCATCGGCGAGCTGGTGGCGATCCCCATGCTGATGCGCTGCGTGGCGCCGAATCTCTGGGGGTGGCTGGGGGACTACACGGGCCGGCGCCTGGCGATCGTGCGGTTCGGCGCGATCTGCACGCTGCTGAGCTTCTCCCTGATCTTCATCGACAAAAGCTACGCCTGGCTGGCGATGGTCATGGCGCTGCATGCATTCTTCTGGCACGCGGTGCTGCCGCAGTTCGAAGTCATCACCCTGGCTCACTTGAGCGGACAAGCCTCGCGCTACAGCCAGATCCGCCTGTGGGGCTCCATCGGGTTCATCATCACGGTCGTTGTGCTCGGCCGCCTGTTCCAATGGCTGAGCCTGGACATTTATCCGGTGGCCCTGGCCTTGATCATGGGTGGCATCGTGCTGAGCAGCTTCTGGGTGCCCAACGCTCAGCCGGTGCAGGGGCCGCGGGTGGCCGGGGACGGATTCCTGCGGCAGTTGCGCAACCCGGGGGTGCTGGCGTTTTATGCCTGCGTCGGCCTGATGCAAATGAGCCACGGGCCGTATTACACCTTCCTGACGCTGCACCTGGAGCGCCTGGGCTACAGCCGTGGATTGATCGGCGTGCTCTGGGCCGTCGGCGTCGTGGCCGAAGTGTTGGTGTTCCTGTTCATGAGCCGGATCCTGGCGCGGTATTCCGTGCGTCGGGTGCTGATGGTCAGTTTCCTGTTGGCGGCGCTGCGCTGGTTGCTGCTCGGCTCGCTGGCCGAATTCCTCTGGGTATTATTGTTTGCCCAGGTGCTCCACGCCGCGACGTTCGGCAGCTTTCACGCCGCTGCCATCCATTTCGTGCAACGTAGTTTCGGCCCGCGCCAACAAGGTCAGGGCCAGGCGCTGTACGCCGCGCTGGCCGGCACCGGTGGAGCGCTGGGGGCGTTGTACTCCGGCTATAGCTGGAATGCCATGGGCGCCGGTTGGACATTCAACATCGCCAGCCTCGCAGCCTTCGCTGCAGCCGTTATCATTGCCACACGCATGCAAGAGGACAGGCCATGAGCCTTACCCGTGAACAGCTCGCCCAGCAGATCATCGACGCCGGGCGTTTTTTGTACGGTCGCGGTTGGTCCCCGGCCACCAGCAGCAATTATTCGACCCGTTTAGCGCCCGACCAAGCCTTGCTCACCGTGTCGGGCAAGCACAAAGGGCAGTTGGGCATCGACGATGTGCTCGCCACCGACCTGGATGGCAACAGCCTGGAGCCGGGCAAGAAACCGTCGGCTGAAACCTTGCTGCACACCCAGCTGTATCGCTGGCGCCCACAGATCGGCGCGGTGCTGCATACCCACTCGGTAAACGCCACGGTGCTGTCGCGCCTGACCGGCGAAGCGTTCCTTGACTTTGAAGACTATGAACTGCAAAAAGCCTTCAGCGGCGTCACGACCCATGAGTCCCGGGTCCGCGTGCCGATTTTCGACAACGACCAGGACATCGCGCGCCTGGCCGCCAAGGTCCAACCCTGGCTGGACGCGCATCCCGATTGCGCCGGCTACCTGATCCGTGGCCACGGCCTGTACACCTGGGGGGCGGGCATGAACGATGCGCTGCGCCAGATCGAAGCGTTCGAATTCCTGTTCGAGTGCGAACTCAAGACCCGCGCACTCCTGAACCGATAATTGCTGGAGCCATTGCCATGAGCAGCCTGTCCGTCTACCACGTCTCAAGTCCCGAGATCCCGAACAAGGTACTGACCCACTTCGAGGACATCGCCTCGACCCTGGCCGAAAAGGGCGTGCGGTTCGACCGTTGGGAAGCCGCGGCGAAAATCCAGCCCGGCGCCAGCCCGGAAGAGGTGATCGCCGCCTACAAGTCCCAGATCGACCAATTGATGACCGAGCGCGGCTACGTCACGGTCGACGTCATCAGCCTCAACAGCGACCATCCCCAGAAAGCCGAACTGCGGGCCAAGTTTCTTGATGAACACCGGCATGGCGAGGACGAGGTGCGATTTTTCGTCGCCGGTCGGGGCCTGTTTACCTTGCACATCGACGATTACGTCTACGCGGTCCTGTGCGAGAAGAACGACCTGATCTCGGTGCCCGCCGGTACCCCGCACTGGTTCGACATGGGCGAGCACCCGCATTTTGTCGCCATTCGCCTGTTCAACAACCCGGAAGGCTGGGTCGCGAAATTCACCGGCGATGACATCGCCAGCCGCTTCCCGCGCCTGGAGGACTGACGTCGTGACGATCAAAGCCATCCTCACCGATATCGAGGGCACCACCAGCGCGGTGAGTTTTGTCTTCGACGTGCTGTTTCCCTATGCCGCCGAGCACCTGCCGGACTTTATCCGCCACAACGCCGGGCGCGCCGACGTTGCTCAACAATTGGACGCGGTGCGTCGGGACAGCGGCGAGCCGGACGCTGATATCGAACGGGTTATCGCGATCCTCTTGGGCTGGATCGCCGAGGACCGCAAGGCTACGCCGCTCAAGGCGTTGCAAGGCATGGTCTGGGAGCAGGGCTACGAGGCCGGGCAATTGAAAGGTCACGTTTATCCGGATGCGGTGGATGCGCTGAAACATTGGCATCAGCAAGGCTACCGGTTGTTTGTGTATTCCTCGGGCTCGATCCAGGCGCAAAAGTTGATTTTCGGTTGCTCCGAAGCCGGTGACCTGTCGCCGCTGTTCAGCGGTTATTTCGACACGACCTCGGGGCCCAAGCGGGACGTGCAGTCCTACCAGCGGATCAGCGAGGCGGTGGGTGTCGCGCCGGGGGAAATCCTGTTTCTGTCGGATATCGTCCAGGAACTAGACGCGGCTCGTGGCGCCGGGATGGCCACGTGTGGCCTGGCGCGTGACGGGGGCGACCTGTCCGGGCACGAAACCGTTGAAAGTTTTGCTCGAATCGATCCGTCCCGGTTCGGCGCTTGAACGGCGGACAAAAAAAATCAGGCCATGGAGCCATAAGCTCCAGGCCTGATCCCGGCACAGCGTGTCAGGCGCTGTGATAGGTCGGTAGCGCGAAACGATGCTGGCTTTGCAGCATCGCCACAGGCGGCAATTCGCTGGCTTGTTCAGCCAGATCGCGGCGAATGGCACTGATGGCCCAGGACAACTGGTCCCCGGCGTGCAATTGCGCATAGGAAATCGTGCGTTTGAACAGTTTGCCGTCGCTGTTGCGCAAGGTCAGCAGGATCCCGCCATCCGGGCGTGCCTGGGTAGTGACTTCGTAGTTGGAAAACAGCGATGCAAACTTCTCTTGAATCATGTTCATCGTTCATTGCTCCATGGTATGGCAAACCGTGGAGGGGTAGTTGCAGTGTCTGTGCCAGTATTTGATTTGTTAAAAAATCCTTTTAAAACAATGGCTTAATAAATATCTATATTTTTGCTTTCGTGCAAGTTGCATGAACGGCCATCGTGCATCCTGCATTTTGCGTGGTCCGACAATTATTTTTGGAACCAAACCGTGTCCCCGCGCTCACGCTTCGCCTGTTCCATGCAGCGGATACAAAACATTGCAAAAACCGCGTGTACAGCCTTGGAATCGCTGGCGTACTTTCGATCCAGATTTCGCATAACCCCACACAAGAACCGCGACCCATAAGGTCGGCCGGGGAAGGATCACCCATGAGTCGTACACCCAGCGACGCTATTACCTGGGGCATGATGTTGCGCAAGTTGCCCGCCATCGCCAGAGCTGTTCCCCGCATTGTCAAAGGCATGAAACTCGCCAACGTCCAGGACCCCGCGCAGCCCTGCGGCCTGGGTTGGTGCTTCGAACAAGCCACGCTACGCAACCCCCGAGGCCCGGCGCTACTGTGTGGCGATACGGTGCTGAGTTATGCACAGGTCAACGAGCAGGCCAATCGCATCGCCCATTGCTTGTTGGCGCGAGGCGTCGCGAAGGGCGACTGCGTAGCGATTTTCATCGAGAACCGTCCACAATTGCTGATCACGGTGCTGGCGGTGGCGAAAGTCGGCGCGGTCAGCGCGATGATCAATACCTCGCAAACGGGGGATGCACTGGTCCACAGCCTCGCATTGGTCGCGCCTGTTGCGGTGGTGGTCGGGGATGAGCGGGTCGCAGTGTTCAACGATGTGCGCGGTCGAACCGCGCTACCGGATGCTCGAACGTGGTGGGTGGCGGACCAGGATGCCTCCTCGGCGCCGTCCGGATTTGTCGACCTGATGGGCACAAGCCAGCAATTCCCCGGCGCCGACCCGGCCAGCAGCCAGCAGGTGTTTTTCAACGATCCCTGTTTCTATCTCTACACCTCCGGCACCACGGGGCTACCGAAGGCGGGGGTGTTCCGCCACGGCCGCTGGATGCGCACGTCCACCAGTTTCGGCCTGATCGCCTTGGACATGCAGCCCGACGACATTGTCTATTGCACGCTGCCGCTGTATCACGCCACCGGGTTATGTGTGTGCTGGGGCGCGGCGATCTGCGGTGCCTCGGGATTCGCGATCCGCCGCAAGTTCAGCGCCAGCCAGTTCTGGAGCGACGTGAGAAAGTATCGAGCGACGACCCTGGGTTACGTCGGTGAGCTGTGCCGTTACCTGGTCGATCAGCCTGCCAGCATCACGGACCGGCAGCACCGCGTGACGAAAATGATCGGCAATGGCCTGCGCCCTGACGCCTGGGCGGCGTTCAAGACACGTTTCGGCGTTGACCACATCTGTGAACTTTACGCGGCCAGCGACGGCAACATCGGGTTTACCAACATCCTGAACTTCGATAATACGGTCGGGTTTTCACTGATGGCCTGGGAGCTCGTGCAATACGATCACGACAGCGGCGCGCCCTTGCGCAACCTGCAAGGCCGCATGCAAAAAGTCCCCAAGGGCGAACCGGGCCTGCTATTGGCGCGCATCGACGAAAAGGCGCCGCTGGATGGCTATACCGATCCGGCGAAGACCGAGAAAACCATCCACCGGGACGTTTTCGTCCCGGGCGACCGTTATTTCAACACCGGTGATTTGCTGCGCAACATCGGTTTCGGCCACGGGCAGTTCGTCGATCGTCTCGGCGACACCTACCGCTGGAAAGGCGAAAACGTCTCCACCACGGAAGTCGAGAACGTGTTGCTGCAACATCCGCAGATTGCCGAGGCGGTGGCCTATGGCGTCGAGATCAACGGCACCAATGGTCGCGCCGGCATGGCCGCGATCACACCGGCCGAATCCCTGGCGACCCTGGATTTCAATGAACTGCTGCGGTTTCTCCAGTGCAAACTGCCCGCCTACGCGGTACCGCTGTTCTTGCGCATCAAGGTGAAGATGGACACCACCGGCACCTTCAAATACCGCAAAACCCGTCTCAAGACCGAGGCTTTCGACCCGTGCCAGACAGGCGATGAGCCGATCTACGCCTGGCTGCCCGAGACCTCGACCTATGTGCCCGTGGACCGGCAATTGGCGATGCGCATCCAAGGGGGACAGTACCGCTATTGATTCTGGCTATGAGCATCGCAGAGAAAAAAGGGATGACAGCCCCGGAGTCCCTCGGGAAACTAGCGGCTTTGTGATGAGCCTGATGGAGTTTTCCCATGTCTGATACAAGCCGCCAGATGACCCCGGAAGAAGCAGCGGAATTTGCCGAGCAGGTCTTCAACGTTGCCCGCCAGGGCGACGCCGCGATGATGGCCGCGCTGCTGAGCAAGGGCTTGCCGCCGAACTTGCGCAATCACAAGGGCGATACCTTGCTGATGCTGGCCGCGTACCACGGGCATGTCGAGACGGTAAAAGTCTTGCTGGAACACAAGGCCGATCCGGAAATCCGCAACGACAACGGTCAGAGTCCCATTGCCGGTGCAGCGTTCAAGGGTGACCTTGCGGTGGTTTCAGCCCTGGTGGACGGTGGCGCGCAAGTGGAAGGTTCCTCGTTCGACGGTCGCACGGCATTGATGATGGCGGCGATGTTCAACCGAGTCGAAATCGTCGATTACCTGATCGGCAAAGGCGCCGACCCGAAGGCCAAGGATGCCAACGGCGTCTCGGCACTCGACGCGGCCAGGACCATGGGCGCGGTGGACACCACGGCGCAATTGGAGAAGTTGTTGGGCTGACCTCGCCAAAGGGAGTGGGGGATGCGCTATCCTTCGCGCCCGAAAAAAACACATCGCCACAGGATCCGCCCATGAAAGCCGTACTCATCGAACTCATCAGCAAAATCAGCTCCGGCTGCCTGGGCGAGGCGGACATCGAGAAGATTGCCGATGAGGCGGCCCAGGCCTACGCCGACCCGGTGGCGTTCCTGGCGGCCAACCCGGACATCAATTACGACGACACTTTCCCCATCGCGCTGGGCGAGTGGGTGGTGGTGGGCAGCTTGCCCGATACCGTGTTGTTCCAGGCGGATACCTACGTCGAGTTGTTCGAGCAGATCGTCGCCTCGTTCGGCCCCGGCGTCGCGTTCAACCTCAAGCCCAAGCAACTGGCCAAGACTGAAGCCCTGACCGCACTCAACCGCATCCAGATCCAGATGAGCAGCCTGAACAAGGAAAACGGTGGCTACGTGCTGATGAATTTCAGCCAGTTGCTCGACGATGAATTGCAGATGGTGCTGGTGTACGGCAACGACGTGCCGCGCGTGCTGGAGTTGTGCGCCGAGGTGGGCATCGCCGCGGCACCGTCCTTGGAAGCGCTCAAGGTCGCGGTTCACGTCTGAAGCAATAAAACGGAACCCTTGCCCAGGGGCCGCTATCCTAAATGGGCATATCACCATTCGGGAGCGACACCATGGGTTCCACTTTCAACGGCCTGATTGGCCTGATTATCCTGGCGCTCGATATCTGGGCGATCATCAACGTACTCAAGAGTGGCGCGGGCACCGGGGCGAAAGTCCTTTGGGTACTGCTGATCCTGCTGCTGCCGGTGTTGGGCCTGATCATCTGGGCGATTGCCGGGCCGCGTGGCAACGTGCGGGTCTGACCGCCCGATAAAAAAAATGCCCGACAGGTCATGACCTGTCGGGCATTTTTATTTGCGCGCCGTTATCAGGCTGTCGCCAACGAGGCCTTCTGCGAAGCGCTCAAGAAACGCAGCAAAGCCAGCAGCGGGAAGGCGCTGCCGACGATCACCACCCACAGCCAGCCGCCGTGTTCGTAGACCGCACTGGCGATGGACGAACCGAACGCACCGCCGACGAAGATGCTGGTCATGTACAGCGCGTTCAGTCGGCTGCGACTTTTGGCGTCGAGGGCGTAGATGGTGCGTTGGCCCAGGACCATGTTCATCTGTACGCAGAAATCCAGGACCACGCCGGTCACCGCCAGGCCAATCACGCTGTAGGCCGGGTGAATGAAGGCGGGCAGGAAACTCAAGCTGGCGAACAGCATCGCCAGCAGCGAAGCGACGCGGGTGTGACCGGCATCCGCCAGGCGCCCGGCTATGGGTGCGGCTATGGCACCGATGGCGCCGACCAGGGCGAACAAGGCGATGTCCGTCTGGGTGAGACCATGGTTGCGCGCCAGCTCCAAGGGCGCGGCGGTCCAGAACAGGCTGAACGTGGCGAACATGCAAGCCTGGTAGAACGCCCGTTGACGCAACTGCGGTTGTTGGCGCAACAAGGTGCCGAGCGATCCCAGCAGCTGGCCGTAGGAAGCGCTGTGATCGGGCTGGCGCTTGGGCACGGTCAGCGCCAGGACGATGCTGATGGCCGCCATCAGCACGGCGGCGATCATGAACATCGCCCGCCAGCCGAAATGATCGGCGACGACGCTGGAGATCGGCCGCGCCAGCAGAATTCCAAGCAACAGGCCGCCCATGATCCCACCGACAACCCGTCCCCGGGATTCCTCGGGTGCCAGGTGCGCTGCCAGTGGAATCAGCACTTGCACCGAGACAGAACTGAAGCCAACCAGTAGCGAGACCAGCAGGAACACATTCGGCTGATCGGTGAAGGCCGCACCCAGTAGGCTGGCTATCGCGACCACGGTGGTGAGGATCATCAAGCGCCGGTTTTCCAGCAGATCGCCCAATGGCACCAGGAAAAACAGGCCCAGGGCATAACCGATCTGGGTCAGCGAGACGATCAGGCTGGCCATGGTGCTGGACAGGCCGACGTCGGGAGCGATCAGTTCGATGATGGGTTGGGCGTAGTAGATGTTGGCGACGATGGCGCCGCAGCAGAAGGCGAACAGCAGGACCATGCCGCGGGTCAGGGTGACGCCGGGCGAAGAGGGATGAGCACTCATGGCAATCTCGTCGATCGATTGAAAGGATGGCGTGAGGCTAAAGACTTGCAGGGCTCTGGAACAGGCTTTGCGGCTGATATCAGTCATGCCCGAGATTAATGATGGCCATCAAATTCCTGTGGGAGCGAGCTTGCTCGCGATAGCGGCTGCTTATTCAGCATCGTTGATGCAGACAGACCGTATCGCGAGCAAGCTCGCTCCCACAGGATGGGGCTTGGCTGACAGGCGGTGTTTATGTGAGTCGAGTCTTACTGTCCGCTATAGATCTGATCGAAAACCCCACCGTCATTGAAGTGAGTCTTCTGCACGGTGCGCCAGTCACCGAAGGTTTTCTCCACCGACAGGAAATCAACTTTCGGGAAGCGGTCCGTGTATTTGGCCAGCACGGCCGGATCCCGTGGGCGCAGGTAGTTGGCGGCGGCAATTTCCTGGCCTTCGGGTGACCACAGGTATTTGAGGTACGCCTCGGCGGCTTCGCGGGAGCGTTTTTTCTCGACCACTTTATCCACGACGCTCACTGGCGGCTCGGCTTCGGCGGACACGCTTGGGTAGACCACTTCGAACTGGTCGCGGCCAAACTCGCGGGCGATCATTTCCGCTTCGTTTTCAAAGGTCACCAACACGTCGCCAATCTGGTTGGTCATGAAGGTCGTCGTCGCGGCGCGGCCGCCGGTGTCCAGCACGGGGGCTTGTTTGAACAGCTTGCCGACGAAATCCTTGGCCTTGTTCTCGTCGCCGCCGTTCTTGAGCACGTAACCCCACGCCGACAGGTAGGTGTAGCGACCATTGCCGGAGGTTTTCGGGTTGGGCACGATCACCTGCACGCCGTCCTTGAGCAGATCAGGCCAGTCCTTGAGCGCTTTCGGGTTGCCCTTGCGCACGATGAAGACCGTGGCCGAGGTGAACGGCGCGCTGTTGTTCGGCAAACGAGTGACCCAGTTTTCCGGAACCAGCTTGCCGTTGTCCGCCAAGGCATTGATGTCGGTGGCCATGTTCATGGTGATGACATCCGCAGGCAGCCCATCGATCACCGAACGCGCCTGCTTGCTGGAGCCGCCGAAGGACATCTGCACGGTGATGTTCTCTTTGTGCTCGGCTTGCCAGTGCTTCTGGAACGCAGCGTTGTAGTCCTTGTAGAAATCGCGCATCACGTCATAGGAAACGTTCAGCAGGGTTGGGGCGGCGTTGGCCAGGCTGCCGAAGGTCAGGCCGGCGGCGAGAAGGGAGGCGCCAAAGAAGTTCTTCACTGCGAATTCCTTTTTATAGGGGGAGGCGGGCGAGTAGCCAGCACACTAATGGCAAGTCTATAGGCCTTCAAGAATTTAAAAGTACTTTGCTTATTCCGTTTTCCTGAAAAGCGCATTACCGCAACGAGAGCAGAAAGCAGCGCCATGTTCATGGTTGTTTTTGCTGCACACCGGGCAATCGTGCTTGAGCTGGTCGCCCCGCATGGCCGTGGCGAGTTCAGCCGTAAAAATACCCGTGGGCACGGCGATGATCGAGTAACCGGTGATCATCACCAGCGACGACACCACTTGGCCCAGGGGTGTCTTGGGCACGATGTCGCCAAATCCTACGGTGGTCAATGTCACGATAGCCCAATAGATGCCCTTGGGAATGCTGGTGAAACCGTGCTCGGGGCCCTCGATGACGTACATCAGCGTGCCGAATACGGTCACTAGGGTCGAGACGCTGACGAGGAACACGATGATCTTCTGCTTGCTGCCCCGTAGCGCCGCCATCAGGTAGTTGGCTTGCTTGAGGTACGGGCTGAGCTTGAGCACCCGGAAGATCCGCAGCATGCGGATGATCCGCACGATCAACAGGTATTGGGCATCGCTGTAGTACAGCGCCAGGATCCCCGGCACGATTGCCAGCAGGTCCACCAATCCATAGAAACTGAACGCATAGCGCAGCGGTTTCGGCGAGCAGTACAGGCGCAGGACGTACTCGACGAGAAAGATGAAGGTAAAGCCCCATTCGATGTAGGCCAGCAGGGCCGCGTAGTTCTTGTGCACGCTGTCGATGCTGTCGAGCATCACGATCACCAGGCTGGCAAGGATGATCAGCAGCAGCGTACTGTCGAAGCGCCGGCCGGCCACGGTGTCGGTCTGGAAAATGATCACATAGAGGCGTTCACGCCAGTTGTTGCTGCTGTCCATAACCTTCGCCTGAATCGATGATCAGCGAAGCCTAGGGCGATTGCCCCGCAGAGCGCAAGGCTCGTTATCAAGGATGGCCTGGTGCCAGAGCCGCTCTGTTGAGTGAACCAGCCAGCAGGCGAGGATGAATGGCGCTGTCAGTGGGGCCAGGCCCAGGGCGGCGAAGCCCGGCGTGAGAAAGACCGCCAGTAAAATGCCCGTCAGCGGCTTCCATGGTCCACGGGCCCGTTGACCCAGGGCCACGGCCACCAGCGCCGGGTTATAGCCGCCCAATCCGGACAGGGCGAGGCTACTGTCGTGTTGTAGCCAGGCGAACCCAAGGCCGACGACGGAGCCGAACAGCGCCCAGCCAGCGGCGCGGCGATTGGCGATCAACAGGCCGATCGCGATCAGCGCTCCGGCCAACGGGTGGTCGAGAAACATGACCTGGCCCAGCCCGATCAAAGGGGCCGTCAATAGATCGGGTAACGTCATGTCCAGCGCCGCGGGTGAGGGCGATGGCGGGGGGAAACCCAGCAACAACCAGCCCATCCCCACGAAGGGCGCGGTGTAGGCGGGCAAGCAGCGAGGGCCGGTGGTTCGCTTGAGCCATTGTTGGGTCAGCATCGCACCGAGGCCGCCACCGGCGATGATCAACGGTGGCAGCAACACCGACCACGGCAGGGCCAGGCTCAACAGCAATCCCAGCAGGATGCCGTTGTAGCTGAAGAGGCCAGCTTGTCGATCTTCCTTGGTATAGCCGCGTCGTTGCGCCGTCAGCAATCCAGCCACGCCGCCCAGCAGCGCACCGCCGAGCAAGGTGGGTGCGGTGAGCAGGATGGCCAACAGGCACAGCAAGCCGCACAGCGGATGGCGCTGGAGGAAAATCTGGCTGAAGCCGTTGAGCAGGGCGGTGGCCCAGTCGGGGCAGTGGGGGTTGGGCATGATAGGTGATGTCAGAGGGACCGAGTCGCCTTCATCGCGAGCAAGCTCGCTCCCACAGGGGGTTTGTGATCGCCGCAAATCCAGTGTGGGGCGAGCTTGCTCGCGATAGGGCCAGTACAGGCGCTAGATCAACGTCTCAATGCGCAACGAGTTGGTGGACCCCGGCTGCCCGAACGGCACGCCCGCCGTGATCAGCAAGGTGTCGCCACGCTGGGCCATGCCTTGGGCCTGGGCGATTTCCAGCGCCGTGGAGCACACTTCATCCACCTGCCGCAGCCGATCGTTGACCACCGAATGCACGCCCCAGGCCACGGTCAGGCGGCGAGCGGCCTGCAGGTTCGGCGTGAGGTTGAGGATCGGCACTGTCGGCCGTTCCCGTGCGGCCCGCAGGCTGGAGCTGCCCGACTCGCTGTAATTCACCAGCACCGCCACCGGCAGGACGTTGCTGACCCGGCGAATCGCGCAACTGATGGCGTCCGACACTGTCGCCTCGGCTTTCGGCCGGCTGACGTCCAGTTGCGCCTGGTAGTCGGGGCCGTTTTCCACCTGGCGGATGATCTTGCTCATCATCTGCACGGCTTCGAGGGGGTAATCGCCAGAGGCGGTTTCCGCCGACAGCATCACCGCATCGGCACCTTCGGCCACGGCGTTGGCAACGTCGGTGACTTCGGCGCGGGTCGGCGCCGGGGAGAACCGCATCGACTCCAGCATCTGCGTGGCCACCACCACCGGTTTGCCCAGGGCACGGCAGACGCCGATGATGTTTTTCTGGATATGCGGCACGCTCTCGGCCGGCACCTCGACGCCGAGATCACCACGGGCCACCATGATCGCGTCGCTCAGTTCGGCAATCTCTTGCAATTGGGTGACAGCCGAGGGTTTCTCGATCTTGGCCATCAGGAACGCCTTGTCGCCGATCAGCGCGCGGGCTTCGCGGATGTCCTCGGGGCGCTGCACGAACGACAGCGCCACCCAATCGACGCCCAGCTCCAGGCCGAAGCTCAAGTCGCGGCGGTCCTTGGCGGTCAGCGGGCTCAGGTCAAGCACGGCCTGGGGCACGTTCACGCCCTTGCGGTCCGACAGTTCGCCGCCGTTAAGCACCTCGGTGTCGATGGCGTCGGCATGCTGGGTGATTACCCGCAGGCGCAGCTTGCCGTCGTCCAGCAACAAGTCCATGCCAGGCTCCAACGCCGCGATAATCTCTGGGTGAGGCAGGTTCACCCGGCGTTGATCGCCCGGCGTCGGGTCCAGGTCCAGTCGAAGGGCCTGGCCCCGTTGCAGCAGCACCTTGCCGTCGGCGAATTTGCCAACCCGCAGCTTCGGGCCCTGCAAGTCCATCAGGATGCCCAGCGGATAATTGAGCTGCTGCTCGACTTCGCGAATCCACTGATAGCGCTGGGCGTGGTCGGCGTGATCACCGTGGCTGAAGTTCAGGCGAAAGATGTTCACACCGGCCTGCACCAGTTCGCGGATGTCATCGATGCCACGGGTGGCAGGGCCGAGGGTCGCGAGGATCTTGACCTTTTTATCAGGCGTCATTTTTTGGGGTCTCGAGGATCAGGATGGCGCGAAAGTCGTTCACGTTGGTGCGGGTCGGTTCGGTGACGATCAGCGCGTCCAACGCGGCGAAGTAGCCGTAGCCGTTATTGTTGTCCAACTCGTCGCTGGCGTTGAGGCCCAGCTCGGCGGCGCGGCGATAACTGTCAGGCGTCATGAGGGCGCCGGCATTGTCCTCGGAGCCGTCGATGCCATCGGTGTCGCCGGCCAGCGCATAGATGCCGGGATGGCCCTTGAGGCTGTCGGTCAGGCTCAGCAGGAATTCGGCGTTGCGCCCGCCACGGCCGTTGCCGCGCACGGTGACGGTGGTTTCGCCGCCGGAAAGGATCACGCACGGCGCCGCCAACGGTTGGCCGTGCAGGGCGATTTGCCGGGCGATGCCGGCATGGACCTTTGCCACCTCCCGGGATTCGCCTTCCAGGTCACCGAGGATCAATGGGCTGAAACCAGCCTGGCGCGCCTTCACGGCTGCGGCTTCCAAGGATTGCTGGGGGCGAGCGATCAGTTGGAAATGACTGCGGGCCAGGCTTGGGTCTCCGGGTTTGACGGTTTCCGATTCCGGGCTTTGCAGCCAGGTGCGTACCGAGGCCGGCACTTCAATGTTGTAGCGCTTGAGAATCGCCAGGGCCTCGGCCGAGGTGCTGGGGTCGGCCACGGTGGGGCCGGACGCGATGACCGTGGCGAGATCGCCGGGCACATCGGAAATCGCATAGGTGTACACCGTCGCCGGCCAGCAGGCCTTGCCCAGGCGTCCGCCTTTGATGGCCGAGAGGTGTTTGCGCACGCAATTCATCTCACCAATGGTGGCGCCGGATTTGAGCAAGGCTTTGTTGATCGATTGTTTGTCGGCCAGGGTGATGCCGGCCGCTGGCAAGGCCAGCAACGCCGAGCCCCCGCCGGACAGCAGGAAAATCACCCGGTCGTCTTCATTGAGGTTGCTGACGAGTTCGAGCACCCGTCCGGCCACTTCCAGGCCCGCGGCGTCCGGCACAGGGTGAGCGGCTTCGACCACTTCGATTTTCTGGCAGGGCGCGCCATGGCCGTAGCGGGTCACCACCAGGCCGCTGACCTCGCCTTGCCAGCAACGCTCGACCACTTGCGCCATGGCCGCCGCCGCCTTACCGGCCCCGATGACGATCACTCGGCCGCTGCGGTCGCTGGGCAGGTATTGTTCGAGGACTTGCTGCGGATGAGCCGCGTCGATGGCTGTGGCAAACAGCTCGCGCAGCAGTTGTTGCGGATCGACCGACATGGCGGGCTCCCGAGATTCTTGTTATTTGAGGGCAACGCAGACTCCTGTGGGAGCGAGCTTGCTCGCGATGGCTATTTCAGAACCAACAATGATGCTGACTGAACGACCGCTATCGCGAGCAAGCTCGCTCCCACAGGGTTATTTGAGTGTCAGTTGTCGCGAATCGAGAAATTCGCCATATGCTCCAGCCCTTTGATCAACGCCGAGTGGTCCCAGTTGCTGCCGCCGATGGCCGCGCAGGTGCTGAACACTTGCTGGGCGTTGGCGGTGTTGGGCAGGTTGATGTTCAGTTCCTTGGCGCCTTGCAGGGCCAGGTTCAGGTCCTTCTGGTGCAGGCTGATGCGGAAGCCCGGGTCGAAGGTGCCCTTGATCATGCGCTCGCCATGGACTTCGAGGATCTTCGACGAAGCGAAACCACCCATCAGCGCTTCACGGACCTTGGCGGGGTCGGCACCGTTTTTCGAGGCGAACAACAGGGCTTCGGCCACGGCCTGGATGTTCAGGGCAACGATGATCTGATTCGCCACTTTGGCGGTCTGGCCGTCGCCGTTGCCACCGACCAGGGTGATGTTCTTGCCCATGGCCTGGAACAGCGGCAAGGCTCGTTCGAAGGCAGCGTTGTCGCCACCGACCATGATGCTGAGGGTCGCGGCCTTGGCGCCGACTTCGCCGCCAGACACCGGGGCGTCAAGGTACTGCGCGCCCCTTTCATTGATTTTCGCCGCGAAGGTCTTGGTGGCGGTCGGCGAGATCGAGCTCATGTCGATCACTACCTTGCCCGCACCCACGCCGGCCGCGACGCCATCGGCGCGAAACAGCACGTCCTCGACCTGTGGCGTGTCCGGGACCATGACGATGATGAATTCGGCTTCCTGGGCGACTTCCCGAGGATTGGCCAATGCCACCGCGCCACCGGCCACGAGATCGGCCGGGGCGGCGTCGTGGTGCTGGGTCAGGAACAGGCTGTGACCGGCTTTTTGCAGGTTGAGAGCCATTGGGTGGCCCATGATGCCGGTGCCGATGAATCCGATTTTAGCCATGAGAAAAATCCTCTCTTATTAAAGTGCCCACGGACTCTGTGGCGAGGGAGCTTGCTCCCGCTGGGCCGCGAAGCGGCCCCAGAAATCCATCGGTGAAAAAACATGCGTCTGCTTCGCAGCCGAGCGGGAGCAAGCTCCCTCGCCACACGAGCTCTCGCCAGTCAGATTGCGTTATGGGTTTTCAACCAGCCCAAACCTGCTTCGGTCGTAGTGAGCGGCTTGTATTCGCAGCCGATCCAACCCTGGTAGCCGATGCGATCCAGGTGTTCGAACAGGAAGCGGTAGTTGATCTCGCCGGTGCCCGGCTCGTTGCGGCCCGGGTTGTCCGCCAATTGCACATGGTTGATCTCGCCCAGGTGCGCCGACAGGGTCCTGGCCAGGTCGCCTTCCATGATTTGCATGTGGTAGATGTCGTATTGCAGGAACAGATTGGCGCTGCCCACCTGCTCGCGGATCGACAGGGCCTGGGCCGTGTTGTTCAGGTAGAAGCCCGGGATGTCGCGGGTATTGATGGCTTCCATGACCAACTTGATGCCTTCGCCTTGCAGCTTTTCGGCGGCGTATTTGAGATTGGCGACGAAGGTTTTTTCCGCCAGTGCCTCGTCGCACTTCTGTGGACGAATCCCGGCCAGGCAATTGACCTGGGTATTGCCCAACACTTTTGCGTAGGCGATCGCCAGGTCGACCCCGGCGCGGAACTCTTCGACTCGGTCCGGCAGGCAAGCAATGCCGCGCTCACCGTCGGCCCAATTGCCGGCCGGCAGGTTGAACAGCACCTGGGTCAGGCCGTTGGCGTCGAGCAGGGCCTTGAGTTCGGCAGAGCTGTAATCGTAGGGGAACAGGTATTCGACTCCACTGAAACCGGCCTTGGCGGCCGCTTCGAAACGGGCGAGAAAATCCTGTTCGGTGAACAGCATGGACAGGTTGGCGGCGAAACGCGGCATGGTTGTCTCCTGTGGATAGTTGGCAGGCCCCCTTGTGGGAGCGAGCTTACTCGCTCCCACAAGGGGGCCACTCGGTCAGTCGAGCAATGAGATGGCCGTAGGTGCATCGTTGCCTACCAGCGCCAGGTCTTCAAATTCATTGACGGCGTTAATCTCGGTGCCCATGGAAATGTTGGTCACGCGTTCCAGAATGATCTCGACGATCACCGGCACCTTGAATTCCTCAATCATTTCCTGAGCCTTGCGCAGTGCCGGCTGGATGCCAGACGGTTCGAACACTCGCAGAGCCTTGCAGCCCAGGCCTTCAGCGACGGCGATGTGGTCAACGCCATAGCCGTTGAGTTCCGGGGCATTGAGGTTGTCGAACGACAGCTGCACGCAGTAGTCCATGTCGAAACCGCGCTGGGCCTGGCGGATCAAGCCCAGGTAGGAATTGTTCACCACGACATGGATGTACGGCAGCTTGAACTGCGCGCCCACCGCCAATTCTTCGATCATGAACTGGAAATCATAGTCGCCCGACAGCGCTACGACTTTGCGGTTCGGATCGGCCTTGACCACTCCCAGGGCGGCTGGGATGGTCCAGCCCAAGGGACCGGCCTGGCCGCAGTTGATCCAATGGCGTGGCTTGTAGACGTGAAGAAACTGCGCCCCGGCGATCTGCGACAGGCCGATGGTGCTGACGTAGCAGGTGTCCTTGCCGAACACCTGGTTCATTTCCTCGTAGACACGCTGCGGCTTGACCGGCACGTTGTCGAAGTGGGTCTTGCGTTGCAGGCTGGCCTTGCGTTGCTGGCAGTCCTGCAGCCAGGCGGTGCGGTTCTTCAGCTTGCCGGCCGCTTGCCATTCACGGGCCACCTCGATAAACACGGTCAGGGCCGAAGCGGCGTCGGAGACGATGCCCAGGTCGGGGGTGAATACACGGCCGATCTGGGTGGGTTCGATGTCGACGTGAATGAACGTGCGGCCTTCGGTGTAGACATCCACCGAACCGGTGTGACGGTTGGCCCAGCGGTTGCCGACGCCCAGCACGACGTCAGACTTGAGCAACGTAGCGTTGCCATAGCGATGCGAGGTCTGCAGGCCGACCATGCCGACCATCAACGGGTGATCGTCGGGGATGGTGCCCCAGCCCATCAACGTAGGAATGACCGGGATGCCGGTCAGCTCGGCGAATTCCACCAGGAGGTCGCTGGCATCGGCGTTGATGATGCCGCCACCGGCCACCAGCAAGGGGCGCTCGGCCTGATTGAGCATTGCCAGGGCTTTCTCGATCTGCACGCGGTTGGCCGCGGGTTTGGCCAGGGGCAGCGGCTGGTAGGCGTCGATGTCGAATTCGATCTCGGCCATCTGCACGTCGAACGGCAGGTCGATCAGCACCGGGCCGGGACGGCCGGAGCGCATTTCATAAAAAGCCTTCTGGAAGGCATAGGGCACCTGGCCGGGTTCCAGGACAGTGGTGGCCCACTTGGTCACTGGCTTGACGATGCTGGTGATATCCACAGCCTGGAAGTCTTCCTTGTGCATCCGGGCGCGGGGCGCTTGTCCGGTGATGCACAGGATCGGAATCGAGTCGGCCGACGCGCTGTAGAGGCCGGTCACCATGTCCGTACCAGCCGGGCCCGAGGTGCCGATGCACACGCCGATGTTGCCGGCCTTAGTCCGGGTGTAGCCCTCGGCCATGTGCGAGGCACCTTCAACGTGGCGAGCAAGGACGTGATCGATGCCACCCACCTTCTGCAGGGCGGAGTACAGCGGGTTGATCGCAGCACCCGGGATGCCGAAGGCGGTGTCCACGCCTTCACGGCGCATCACCAGAACGGCGGCTTCGATTGCTCTCATTTTGCTCATTATTTTGTGCCTCTTACGTTTTGTAATTGTATACAAGTGGCTGTGCGAAGAGTTTATTCACGGCGGATGGCGCAGGTCAATCCCTTTCCTCAAGCAGCTGTTTCATTCGTCGGCCGAGCTGGTTTATAACGGCTCTTTGCTGAATAAGGTGGGTTTGAGAAAATTATTGTATACAAAAACACAACGTGTTGTGTTCTATTTGTGGGGTTCGGTTTTGCTGCAAAGTGAAGCCCGAGGCTTTCCCATGACAAAAGAAGGACAGCACCCATGAGCGCTCTGACTTTGAAAATCGCCCTCGACCTGGCTGGGCAAGCCCTTGCCATCGGTCGTGAAATAAGCGCCGCACCCCTGACCGTCGCGGTCCTGGACAGCGGCGGGCACCTGGTTGCCTTGCAACGCGAAGACGGCGCCAGCCTGCTTCGCCCGCAGATCGCCATCGGCAAGGCCTGGGGGGCCATCGCCCTGGGCAAAGGCTCGCGGCTTCTCGCCCAGGACGCCCAGCAACGCCCAGCGTTCTTTGCCGCTTTGAATGGCTTGGGCCAAAGCAACATCGTGCCGGCCCCGGGCGGGGTGTTGATCAGGGATCAGGAGGGCAGGGTGTTGGGGGCGATCGGGGTGAGTGGGGATGTTTCGGATGTGGATGAGCAGGTGGCGGTGAGGGCGGTGGAGGCGGTGCAGTTGAGGGCGGATGCGGGGGCTTGATTTGCTCTGACTGAGCCTGCCATTTCGCGAGCAGGCTCGCTCCCACAAGGGATTTGGGTTGTTCGCAGTTTCGGAGTCAACAACGAACCCTGTGGGAGCGAGCCTGCTCGCGAAGGCAATCCTGCTGACACATCCAGCTAAAAGTTGGTACTGCGCCTGGTCATTCGGCGGGCTAGCCTTCCTCCAGACTCAACCAAAAAAGGACATGGAATGTCTGGTTTATCTGTTTCACATCGGCTTCGCGTCGGCCGCTATTCTGAGTCCAATCGGATCTACCTATTAACCACGAATACACTTGGGCGGGAGCCTGTTTTCAAGGACGTTGTCCTCGGCAGGTTGGTGGTTGATCAATTTCGAAAAGCTCAGGAGCAAGGCTGGGCCGATTCATTGGCTTGGGTGGTCATGCCTGACCACTTCCATTGGCTGATCGAGTTGCGCAAGGGATCTTTGAGTGAGTTGATGCAACGGACCAAATCATTGAGCACCAAAGCGGTAAACCTACGCTTGGACAATAAAATCAGCCTTTGGCAGCAGGGGTTTCATGACCGGGCATTGCGGCGAGATGAAGATTTGGTGTTCATGGCTCGCTATGTCATCTGCAACCCCTTGCGGGCAGGGTTGGTGAAAAGGCTTGGTGACTATCCGCTCTGGGATGCCATTTGGCTTTGACTGGATATCGAGTTGCCTTCTTCGCGAGCAGGCTCGCTCCCACAGGGGTTTTGTGGTGAAAAAAGAATCTGCAAGCAACCTGAGTCTCGTGTGGGAGCGAGCCTGCTCGCGATAATGGCGACTCGGTCCCCAGCCTAGCTAGCGATCCAGCTCACACCCCTTCAAAACCAACCGGATAATCGTCTGCGCCGCCGCTTCGTAATCCGCTTCATCCAGCTTGGCCTTGCCGGTCACGGCGCTGATCTGCCAGTCGAAATCGGCGTAGGTCTGGGTGGCGGCCCAGATGCTGAACATCAGGTGGTTGGGGTCGAGGGGGGCGATCTGGCCGCGGTCGATCCAGGTCTGGATGCAGTCGATGTTGTGCCGGGCCTGGGCGTTGAGCTGTTCCACCAGGTCCGCGCTCAGGTGCGGGGCGCCGTGCATGATTTCGCTGGCGAAGACTTTCGAGGCGAAGGGCAGGTCGCGTGAGATACGGATCTTGGAGCGGATGTAGTGGCTCAGCACTTCGCCCGGCTCGCCATCGGCGTTGAACGGTGTCGAGGCTTGGAGGATGGGTTCGATGATGCTTTCCAGGACCTCGCGATAGAGGTTTTCCTTGGACTTGAAATAGTAGTAGACGTTGGGTTTGGGCAGGCCCGCCTTGGCCGCGATGTCGCTGGTTTTGGTCGCGGCGAAGCCCTTGTCGGCAAATTCTTCGCTGGCGGCACGCAGGATCAGTTCTTTGTTGCGCTCGCGGATAGTGCTCATAAACCCTGGGTTTCCTTGCCGGTTCTGGCGGTTGCGCATGGTAGCACCGGCCTCGCGCGACGCTCAAGAATGCCCCTAGGATGCGTGGCTCGCGCTATGCTTCGCAGCATTATTTGTTCAAGGAGCCCCCCATGGCTGGAAGCAGTTTGCTGGTTTTGATCGACGACATCGCTACCGTGCTCGACGATGTGGCATTGATGACCAAGATGGCCGCCAAGAAAACCGCCGGCGTGCTGGGCGATGACCTGGCGCTCAATGCCCAGCAGGTGTCAGGCGTGCGTGCCGAGCGGGAGCTGCCAGTGGTCTGGGCGGTGGCGAAGGGATCCTTTATCAACAAGCTGATCCTGGTGCCGTCGGCGCTGGCCATCAGTGCCTTCGTCCCTTGGCTGGTGACGCCGCTGTTGATGGTCGGCGGCGCCTACCTGTGTTTCGAAGGGTTCGAAAAACTCGCCCACAAATTCCTTCACAGCAAGTCCGAGGACCAGGCCGAGCACGCGCAACTGGTCGAGGCGGTGGCGGATCCAGCGGTCGATCTGGTCGCCTTCGAAAAGGACAAGATCAAGGGCGCGGTGCGTACCGACTTCATCCTCTCGGCGGAGATCATCGCCATTACTCTCGGCACTGTTGCCGATGCGCCGTTGACCCAGCAGGTGATCGTGCTGTCGGGCATCGCCATTGTCATGACCGTCGGCGTCTACGGCCTGGTGGCGGGAATCGTCAAGCTCGATGACCTGGGCTTGTGGCTGACCCAGAAGCCAGGGCAGGCCGCCAAGAGCATTGGCGGGGCGATCCTGCGCGCAGCGCCTTACATGATGAAAAGCCTGTCGGTGATCGGCACGGCAGCGATGTTCCTGGTGGGCGGCGGCATCCTCACCCATGGCGTGCCGGCGGTGCATCACTGGATCGAAGGCGTTGCCGCGAGTGCCGGTGGCGCCGGGTTCATCGTGCCAATGCTGCTCAATGCGGTGGCGGGAATTGTCGCGGGGGCGATGGTGTTGGCGGGTGTGCTCGTCGTGGGCAAAATCTGGAAAGCGCTGAAAGGCTAGGGCCGCCAACACTAAGCAACTGTGGGAGCGAGCCTGCTCGCGAAGGCGGCGTGTCAGACGACTATTCGTAAACTGACACGACGCCTTCGCGAGCAGGCTCGCTCCCACAGTGTTTTTTGGGGGCGAACGTTACTCGGCGATCTGCAACTTCCGCGACTCGGTATACACGTACCGCACCTTTTCATACTCGAACGGCGAATTCAGCTGGCCGTAGCGGAAGCTCGTCTGGTAGCGCCTGTCCACGCCGCGCAGCAACAACAGTTCCGGGTGGTTGGAGCTGACCTCCGACACGTTGAGGAAGTTGATCGCCGATTCCGCCGTGTAGTCCACCAACAAGCCCGACGTGTCGCGCAGGTTCGAAGGGCCGAAAATCGGCAGCACGAAATACGCGCCGCCCGGTACGCCGTAGAAGCCAAGGGTCTGGCCGAAGTCTTCGCTCTGGCGCGGCAGGCCCATGGCGGTGGCCGGGTCCCACAGGCCGGCGATGCCGACGGTGGTGTTGAGTAGCAGCCGCGCCGTGGTTTCCATCGAACGCTTGCCCTTGAATTGCAGCAGGCTGTTCATCAGGTTCGGCACGTCCCCCAGGTTATTGAAGAAGTTGCTGACCCCGGTGCGCACAAAGGTTGGGGTGATGTAGCGATAGCCGTCGACCACGGGCAGGAACACCCACTGGTCGAAGCGGTAATTGAAGTGGTAGACGCGTCGGTTCCAGGATTCCAACGGGTCGTAGACGTTCAGCGCGTTGAGCGTCGAGCGTTCGAATTCCCGTTGATCCAGGCCCGGGTTGAACTTGAGTTTGGTCAGCGGCTCCTTGAAGCCGTCCGAGTCCACCACCACAGGCGCGTCGGCCTTGCTGTTATCGGCGTGGACCATGCCCGCGCTCATTAACGCGGCGATCAGCAGGAGGTATTTAGCCACGGAAGAACTCCAGCATGGCGTCGCTGTTGACGCGATAGTTAAGGTTGCCGCAATGGCCGCCCAGCGGGTAGACCGTCAGGCGATCACCAAAGGTCTTGCGCAGGAAGCCCAGGTCACCCGGGCCGAGGATCACATCGTCGGCGTTGTGCATGACCGCGATCTTCGGGCTGGCCTGCAAGTAATCCTTCAGTGCATAGAGACTGACCTGGTCAACCAGTTGCAGCAGGCTGCCGCCGTCAGTGCGTGCTCGCCACATCGGGATCACCTGCTCGGTGAGATAACAATCGAAGTCGCATTGCAGCGCGCGCTTGAGGAATGGCGTCAGGCTGGTGCTCTCGGTGATCGGAAACTTGGGCGGGGTGATGAGGCCGCGACGATTGATCAAATCCGAAGTGAAGGCGATGTCGGCCGCCGAGAAACGGAACGACGTGCCGATCAGCATCGCCATCTGCTCGTTGCTCAAGTGCTGCTTGGACTGCTGAAAGTCGTAGAGCAGCGCATCGTTGAGGTCGATGTAGCCTTTTTGCTGGAAGTAGCGGGTCAGCTTGTTCAGGACCAGTTCATAGAACGTGGTGGTGCTGTTGATGCCCTTGACCTCGGTCTGGACCAGCTTGTCCAGGTTGGTGATCGAGGTATAGAGGTTCACCGGTGGGTTGAGCAGCAGCACTTTCTTGAAGTTGAAGCTGCGTCGGGTTTCGTCCAGGTGCGCGACGAACGCTGCGTCCAGTGCGCCGAGGCTGTAGCCGGTCAGGTAGTACTCGGTCACGGGCACTTTTGGATTTTGCGCGCGCACGGCCTGCATCACTCGATACATGTCTTCGGCATCTTCCTTGGTGATGCCCGGTGTGGCGAAGCGCGAAGCGGCGCTCATGAAGTCGAAGCTGGTGGGCGAAGACAGCTGCACCACGTGGTAACCGGCCTTGTAATAGAGGCGCTTGAGGTATTCGTTGAGCGTGCTGTCATACCGCGCGCCGGTGCCGGCGATCAGGAAGATCAGCGGCGCCGGTTTGTCCTGGGTGGCCATGCGGTAGGTGAGGCTTTTCACCGGCCAGAAATTGTCCGGCAGGATGAACTCCCGTTCGGGGCGCAGGGTGACGTTGTAGTCCGCCTGGTCGATGTCTTCGTTCAGCGGCAGTTCCGGTCTAAGGTCTGGCGGCGTTGTCGCGATCGTCGCCTCGAACGGGTTGGTCAGGGGGTAGCCATAGCTGGCGGCGTCGACATCCACCGCCAGCGCGGACGCACTCAGGATAAGGCCGCCGAGGAGGGCAGCGAAGCGCAAGGAACGGAGCATGACTGGATCCCTTAGAGGAAGGTGCCGAATGAGGTTCGCAGCCTATGACCATCGAAGTGAAGCCAAGTGCCATGACGGCTGCAAAACAAGCGCGTGCGAGGCGCGACAGTAGCGGGACAATACACGTTGGAGCGTGGAGGCGGCTAGTGGAGCCGCCAGCTTCCTGGTACTGGCATGCAAAGTTTGGGCGAAAATGACCCTGCTAAACCGGTTAGATGGGTTGCTGGCTTTCTGATGTCGTTTCTCGCTGCTTCGGCGTCGCAGACAGAGCAGGTTCCAGATCGGCGCAGGTTGATGATCAGTCGGTCAGTACTCCACTGGCGTTCGGAGCGGTTTGCAGGCGAGCGTGATGGGGGCGCTGGGCACCATAACAATACGTTGAAGCCGCTCGGCATCCGCCGGGCGCAGCACTTTCGGGGAAGTAACGATGAAGATGCGACGACTCTTGGGCGCAGGTGCCGCACTGGTACTGGCGATCAGCTCCACCTTGGCCAGCGCCGAAACCAAAACCCTGAGCATTGGCTACGTTGACGGTTGGTCCGACAGCGTTGCGACCACTCACGTGGCCGCCGAAGTGATCAAGCAAAAACTTGGCTACGATGTGAAGTTGCAGGCTGTCGCGACCGGGATCATGTGGCAGGGCGTTGCCACCGGCAAGCTCGATGCGATGCTGTCGGCCTGGCTGCCGGTGACCCACGGCGATTACTGGACGAAGAACAAAGACCAGGTCGTCGACTACGGTCCCAACTTCAAGGACGCGAAGATCGGCCTGATCGTACCGGAGTATGTCAAGGCCAAGTCGCTCGAAGACCTGAAGACCGATGACTCCTTCAAGAAGCGCATCGTTGGCATCGACGCCGGTTCAGGCGTAATGCTCAAGACCGACCAGGCCATCAAGGACTACGACCTGACCGGCTATCAACTCAAGGCCAGTTCCGGCGCCGGCATGATCGCCGAGCTGACCCGTGCCGAGAAAAAGAACGAGTCCATCGCCGTCACCGGTTGGGTGCCGCACTGGATGTTCGCCAAGTGGAAACTGCGCTTCCTGGACGACCCGAAAGGCGTCTACGGCGCGGCTGAAACCGTGAACAGCATCGGCAGCAAGGAATTGGGCACCAAGGCGCCAGAAGTGGCCGAATTCCTGAAGAAGTTCCAGTGGGCCTCGAAAGACGAAATCGGCGAAGTCATGCTGGCGATCCAGGAAGGCGCCAAGCCGGACGCCGCCGCCAAGGATTGGGTCGCCAAGCACCCGGACCGCGTGAAGGAGTGGACCGGCAAGTAATCGGCCTGGTTTGACTGTTCCAAAAGCCGCATGACGTTGTGTCATGCGGCTTTTTTGTGCCCGCGATTCCTGGATTCTCCTCAAAACACTGTGGGAGCGAGCTTGCTCGCGATGACGACGCAATATTCAACAGAGATGCAAGCAGACACACCGCTATCGCGAGCAAGCTCGCTCCCACAGGAGGGTGATTATGGAAATGTGCGGCAAACTGGCGCAACCGTCATGTCGTTCTAATACTAAGGTCGTCTGGAACCTGGCCTTCAGCCGCATAGAGTAGAGCGGTACCAAATAAATCTGTGCTGCGAGGATAAAAACAATGAACGACAGCATTTACCTCTCGATTCAAAACAGCCCGCGCTTCAAGGAGCTGGTGAAAAAGCGAGAGAAGTTCGCCTGGATTCTCTCGGCGATCATGCTAGGGCTGTATTCCGGCTTCATTCTTCTGATCGCCTATGGGCCGCATATTCTCGGGGCCAAGATGTCGCCCGAGTCGACCATCACCTGGGGTATCCCTATCGGGATTGGCTTGATTCTGTCGGCCTTCGTTCTGACCGGCATCTACGTGCGACGCGCCAACGGCGAATTCGACGACCTGAACAATGCGATTCTCAAGGAGGCTCAGCAATGATCCGGCGTCTACTGGCTCTTTTCAGCATTGCAGCATTTGCACCGGGTGCCTGGGCGGCTGACGCCCTGACCGGCGCCGTGCAGAGACAACCCCTCAACGTCCCGGCTATCTTGATGTTCGTGGCCTTCGTGGGCGCGACCCTGTACATCACCTACTGGGCTTCCAAGAAAAACAACTCGGCGGCCGACTACTATGCGGCCGGCGGCAAGATCACCGGCTTTCAGAACGGCCTGGCGATTGCGGGCGACTACATGTCGGCGGCGTCCTTCCTTGGGATTTCCGCGCTGGTATTCACCTCCGGCTACGATGGCCTGATCTACTCCATCGGCTTCCTGGTGGGCTGGCCGATCATTCTGTTTCTGATCGCCGAACGCCTGCGTAACCTGGGTAAATACACCTTTGCCGACGTGGCGTCCTATCGCCTCGGGCAAACCCAGATCCGCACCTTGTCCGCCAGCGGCTCGCTGGTGGTGGTGGCGTTCTACCTGATCGCGCAAATGGTCGGTGCCGGCAAGCTGATCCAGCTGCTGTTCGGCCTGGACTACCACGTTGCGGTGATCCTGGTCGGCATCCTGATGTGCCTCTATGTACTGTTCGGGGGCATGCTGGCGACGACCTGGGTGCAGATCATCAAGGCGGTGCTGTTGCTGTCGGGTGCGTCGTTCATGGCCCTGATGGTGATGAAGCACGTCAACTTCGATTTCAACATGCTCTTCGCCGAAGCGGTCAAGGTTCACCCTAAAGGCGAGGCGATCATGAGCCCCGGCGGCTTGGTGAAGGATCCGATCTCGGCCTTCTCCCTTGGCCTGGCGCTGATGTTCGGTACCGCTGGCCTGCCACACATCCTGATGCGCTTCTTCACCGTGAGCGACGCCAAGGAAGCTCGCAAGAGCGTGCTGTATGCCACTGGCTTCATCGGCTACTTCTACATCCTGACCTTCATCATCGGCTTCGGCGCGATCCTGCTGGTCAGCACCAACCCGGCCTTCAAGGACGCGGCAGGTGCCTTGCTGGGCGGCAACAACATGGCGGCGGTGCACCTGTCCAACGCGGTTGGCGGCAGCATCTTCCTGGGCTTCATTTCGGCGGTGGCGTTCGCGACCATCCTGGCGGTGGTAGCGGGCCTGACCCTGGCCGGTGCTTCGGCGGTGTCCCATGACCTGTATGCCAGCGTGATCAAGAAGGGCAAGGCCAACGAGAAGGACGAGATTCGCGTCTCGAAGATCACCACCATTGCCCTGGCAGTGCTGGCGATCGGCCTGGGCATCCTGTTCGAGAAGCAGAACATCGCGTTCATGGTGGGCCTGGCGTTCTCCATCGCGGCAAGCTGCAACTTCCCGGTGCTGCTGCTTTCGATGTACTGGAAGAAGCTGACCACCCGTGGCGCCATGGTCGGTGGCTGGCTGGGCCTGATCAGTGCCGTGGGCCTGATGGTGCTCGGCCCGACCATCTGGGTACAGATCATGGGTCACGAGAAGGCGATCTTCCCGTACGAATACCCTGCGCTGTTCTCGATGATCATCGCGTTCGTTGGCATCTGGTTCTTCTCCGTTACCGACAAGTCGGCCGAAGGCGTCAACGAGCGGGCGCTGTTCTTCCCGCAGTTCGTGCGTTCGCAGACTGGCCTGGGGGCGAGTGGGGCGGTGAACCACTGATGCAGAGGTAAGTGCTTGAAGAAATACCCCGGTCGAGAGGCTGGGGTATTTTTTTGTGTAAGGTTTATGGAAGGCAGGCCTGCCCCCATCGCGAGCAAGCTCGCTCCCACACTGGAGCACGTTCATCCTGCGGGAGCGAGCTTGCTCGCGATGGCGCCGGGTCTGCCAATGCAGTTACCGGATCAGATTAAAAGAGGCATAAACAAAACAGCCCCCGCTCTTATATAAGAAGCGGGGGCTGTTTCAGTGCAGCTTGGGACCTATCGCAAGGCAGGTCTTACTTGCGGTCTTCCAGCTTGGTGATGTCACGCGACTCGTAGCCGGTGTACAGCTGGCGTGGGCGGCCGATCTTGTACGGGCTGGAGAGCATTTCCTTCCAGTGGGAGATCCAGCCCACGGTCCGCGCCAGGGCGAAGATCACGGTGAACATGCTGGTTGGAATGCCGATCGCCTTGAGGATGATCCCCGAGTAGAAGTCGACGTTCGGGTAGAGCGAGCGCTCGATGAAGTACGGGTCGGTCAGGGCGATCTCTTCCAGGCGCATGGCCAGTTCGAGTTGCGGATCGTTCTTGATCCCCAGTTCCTTGAGCACTTCGTCGCAGGTCTGCTTCATGACGGTGGCGCGTGGGTCGCGGTTCTTGTAGACCCGGTGACCGAAGCCCATCAGCTTGAACGGATCGTTCTTGTCCTTGGCCTTGGCGATGAACTTGTCGATGTTGGAGACATCGCCGATTTCATCGAGCATGGTCAGTACCGCTTCGTTCGCACCGCCGTGGGCAGGGCCCCAGAGCGCGGCGATACCGGCGGCGATACAGGCGAACGGGTTGGCACCCGACGAACCGGCCAGGCGCACGGTGGACGTGGAGGCGTTCTGCTCGTGGTCGGCGTGGAGGATGAAGATCCGGTCCATGGCCTTGGCGAGCACCGGGCTGATCGGTTTGATCTCGCACGGGGTGTTGAACATCATATGCAGGAAGTTCTCTGCATAGGTCAGGTCGTTGCGCGGGTACATCATGGGCTGGCCCATGGAGTACTTGTAGACCATGGCTGCCAGGGTCGGCATCTTCGCCACCAGGCGGATCGCGGAGATTTCGCGATGCTGGGGGTTATTGATGTCCAGGGAGTCGTGGTAGAAGGCCGAGAGGGCACCGACAACGCCGCACATGACGGCCATCGGGTGGGCATCGCGACGGAAGCCGTTGAAGAAGGTCTTCAACTGTTCATGAACCATGGTGTGGTTCTTCACGGTGCTGACGAACTGGGCCTTTTGCTCTGCGGTCGGCAATTCGCCGTTGAGCAGCAGGTAGCAGGTTTCCAGGTAGTCCGATTTTTCAGCCAGTTGCTCGATCGGGTAGCCGCGGTGCAGCAGGATGCCGTTGTCGCCGTCGATATAGGTGATTTTCGATTCGCACGAGGCGGTCGACATGAAACCTGGGTCAAAGGTGAAACGGCCCGTGGCCGTCAGGCCCCGTACGTCGATTACATCGGGACCAACGGTGCCGGTTAAAATGGGCAGCTCGACGGGGGCTGCGCCCTCGATGATCAACTGCGCTTTTTTGTCAGCCATGTGGCCTCCTATTAATGCTTGGAATCATCAGACAGACCCCCCACGCAGGGCCCGCACCACTATAGTGAGATAAATCCGAATGTCAATTTGCCTAAAGTCTTGCTCCAGAAGGCTTTAACCGGACTTTTTCCGCGAAATTGCCTGCCGTTTACGCCTTTTGCCTCATATGTGCAATGCGCTATTAGGGGAAGGTGAACGCGTTGTCATTAGTAGCCTAACTGTCTATACTCGGCCACCGACCGCCAGGGGCTTTTGGGCCTGCTTTCTTGGGGGTCGTCACTCCCTGGGTGGTGAGTACCTGACCAGTGCGCGCCCCAACAACTTTGCCCTGATTGTTAGGGGCTCTTCAGTGTGAAAAAAAAGCCGTGAAAAGCCAACGACCTGTAAACCTAGACCTAAGGACCATCAAACTCCCAGTCACTGCTTACACGTCCATTCTTCACCGTATTTCCGGTGTCATCCTCTTCGTCAGCCTGGCCATCATGCTTTATGCATTGGACAAGTCGCTCGATTCGGAAGAAGGCTTCGGTCAGGTGAAAGCGTGTCTGACCAGTCCGCTAGCCAAGCTAGTGATTTGGGGCATCCTGTCCGCCTTGCTGTATCACTTGGTCGCCGGTGTGCGCCACTTGATCATGGACATGGGCATCGGTGAGACGCTGGAAGGCGGCAAGCTGGGCTCGAAAATCGTTATCGCCGTTTCGGTGGTGGTAATCGTTCTGGCAGGAGTCTGGATATGGTAACCAACGTCACGAACCTCTCGCGTTCTGGCCTGTATGACTGGATGGCGCAGCGTGTGTCTGCGGTCGTTCTCGCGGCTTATTTCATCTTTCTGATTGGATATGTAGTCGCCAACCCCGGCCTGGGCTACGCCCAATGGCATGAACTGTTTGCAAACAACTGGATGCGTATCTTCAGTCTGCTGGCACTTGTCGCACTGGGCGCCCACGCCTGGGTCGGCATGTGGACCATCGCGACCGACTACCTGACGCAGATGGCGTTCGGCAAGTCGGCGACTGCCGTACGTTTCCTCTTCCAGGCAGTATGCGGCGTTGCGATGTTCGCTTACTTCGTCTGGGGTGTGCAGATTCTCTGGGGTATCTGATTCATGGCTAACATTCCAACGATTTCTTTCGACGCCATCATCATTGGTGGTGGCGGTGCCGGCATGCGCGCTGCGCTGCAACTGGCACAGGGCGGTCACAAGACTGCCGTGATCACCAAGGTTTTCCCGACCCGTTCGCATACCGTGTCCGCCCAGGGTGGCATCACCTGCGCCATCGCTTCGGCCGACCCGAACGATGACTGGCGCTGGCACATGTACGATACCGTCAAGGGTTCCGACTACATCGGTGACCAGGACGCTATCGAATATATGTGTCAAGAAGGCCCGGCCGCTGTGTTCGAGCTGGACCACATGGGCCTGCCGTTCTCGCGTACCGAAACCGGCCGCATCTACCAGCGTCCGTTCGGTGGTCAGTCCAAGGACTACGGCAAGGGCGGCCAGGCGGCGCGTACTTGCGCGGCGTCCGACCGTACCGGTCACGCTCTGCTGCACACCCTTTATCAGGGCAACCTGAAAGCCGGCACCACGTTCCTGAACGAGTATTACGCCGTTGACCTGGTGAAAAACCAGGACGGCGCGTTCGTCGGTGTGATCGCGATCTGCATCGAAACCGGCGAAACCACCTACATCCGCTCGAAAGCCACCGTATTGGCGACCGGCGGTGCAGGCCGTATCTACGCCTCCACCACCAACGCCCTGATCAACACCGGTGACGGCGTTGGCATGGCCCTGCGTGCTGGCGTGCCGGTGCAAGACATCGAAATGTGGCAGTTCCACCCGACCGGCATCGCCGGCGCTGGTGTACTGGTCACCGAAGGCTGCCGTGGTGAAGGCGGTTACCTGATCAACAAGCACGGCGAGCGTTTCATGGAGCGTTATGCTCCGAACGCCAAGGACCTTGCCGGTCGCGACGTCGTGGCTCGTTCGATGGTTAAAGAGATCATCGCCGGCAACGGCTGTGGCCCGAATGGCGACCACGTGATGCTCAAGCTCGACCACCTTGGCGAGGAAGTGCTGCACAGCCGCCTGCCAGGTATCTGCGAGCTGTCGAAGACCTTCGCTCACGTCGACCCAGTCGTTGCGCCGGTTCCAGTGGTTCCAACGTGCCACTATATGATGGGCGGCGTTGCCACCAACATTCATGGCCAGGCAATCACTCAGAACGCCGAAGGCGTGGACGAAATCATCCCTGGCTTGTTCGCCGTGGGTGAAGTGGCTTGCGTATCGGTACACGGTGCCAACCGCCTGGGCGGCAACTCGCTGCTCGACCTGGTGGTGTTCGGCCGCGCTGCCGGCCTGCACCTGGAAAAAGCGCTGACCGACGGTATCGAATACCGCGACGCCAGCGACACCGACATCGACGTGGCCCTAAAGCGTCTGGCTGGCCTCAACGAGCGCACCGAAGGCGAAGACGTCGCCACCCTGCGCCGCGAGCTGCAAAGCTGCATGCAGAACTACTTCGGTGTGTTCCGTACCGGCGAGTACATGCAGAAGGGTATTGCCCAGCTCGCACAATTGCGTGAACGAATCGCCAACGTGAAGATCAACGATAAGTCGCAGGCGTTCAACACTGCGCGTATCGAAGCGCTGGAGCTGCAGAACCTGCTGGAAGTGGCCGAAGCCACCGCCATCGCCGCAGAAGTGCGCAAAGAGTCCCGTGGTGCCCACGCCCGCGAAGACTTCGAAGACCGTGACGACGAAAACTGGCTGTGCCACACCTTGTACTTCCCAGGTGAAAAACGCGTCGCCAAGCGTGCCGTGAACTTCTCGCCGAAGACTGTTCCGACTTTCGAACCAAAAGTCCGGACTTATTAAGGGTGACCGCTATGTTGCAAGTCAGTGTTTATCGCTACAACCCTGATCAGGACGCCGCGCCGTTCATGCAGGACTTCCAGGTCGATACCGGTGGTAAAGACCTGATGGTGCTGGACGTGCTGGCCTTGATCAAAGAGCAGGACGAAGGTTTTTCCTATCGTCGCTCGTGCCGCGAGGGCGTTTGTGGCTCCGATGGCATGAACATCAACGGCAAGAACGGCTTGGCCTGCATCACGCCGCTGTCGGCTGTGGTCAAGGGCAACAAGCTGATCGTTCGTCCGCTGCCAGGTTTGCCGGTCATCCGTGACCTGGTCGTCGATATGAGCATCTTCTACAAGCAATACGAGAAGGTGAAGCCATTCCTGCAGAACGACACGCCGGCTCCGGCCATCGAGCGTCTGCAGTCCCCTGAAGAGCGTGAAAAGCTCGACGGTCTGTACGAGTGCATCCTGTGCGCTTGCTGCTCGACCTCGTGCCCATCCTTCTGGTGGAACCCGGACAAATTCCTGGGCCCGGCCGCCCTGCTGCAAGCGTACCGCTTCCTGGCAGACAGCCGTGACACCAAGACGTCCGAACGTCTGGCCGCACTGGATGACCCGTTCAGCGTATTCCGCTGCCGCGGGATCATGAACTGCGTCAACGTCTGCCCGAAAGGCCTGAACCCGACTAAGGCCATCGGTCACGTACGTAACATGCTGCTGCAAAACGGCGTGTGATTCAGCTGCTGTACCCGTAGAACCGCTGTACCCGTAGAGGCGAGGGCGTGGGCTTCAACCCACGTCCTGGCTATAACCAGAACAGCCGCTCACAAAGCGGTCGTTCTTATTTTGAAGAAATGAGACAAGCAGGGGCATCCGGGCTGGTACCCGGACTATCAGCGTGATCCTAAGTGGCTTGTTTTAGTCGCTGCACTCGGACTTCTGCAAGTTTGCTCGGTGTTTTCGCCGGTGGTGTTCCCCTAATCGAGGGTGACCAAGCATGCAAGAAAGCGTGATGCAGCGCATGTGGAACAGTGCCCACCTCTCCGGTGGTAACGCTGCCTATGTGGAAGAGCTCTACGAGCTCTACCTGCACGACCCTAACGCTGTGCCAGAAGAATGGCGCACCTACTTTCAGAAGTTGCCGGCTGACGGTAACTCTGCCACCGATGTTTCGCACTCGACGATTCGCGATCATTTCGTGCTGCTGGCAAAGAACCAGCGCCGCGCTCAACCGGTTTCTGCCGGCAGCGTGAGCTCCGAGCATGAGAAGAAGCAAGTTGAAGTGCTGCGACTGATCCAGGCCTACCGGATGCGTGGCCACCAGGCAGCCCAGCTGGACCCGCTGGGGCTGTGGCAGCGTCCTGCTCCTGCAGACCTGTCGATCACTCATTACGGCTTGACCAATGCCGATCTTGATACGACCTTCCGTGCCGGCGACCTGTTCATCGGCAAAGAGGAAGCGAGCCTACGCGAAATTCACGAAGCGTTGCAGCAGACATATTGCCGCACCATCGGCGCTGAATTCACGCACATCACCGATTCCGAGCAGCGCCAGTGGTTCCAGCAGCGTCTGGAAAGCGTTCGTGGCCGTCCGACGTACTCCGCCGACATCAAGAGCCACTTGCTCGAGCGCGTCACCGCCGGTGAAGGCTTGGAAAAATACCTGGGCACCAAATACCCAGGCACCAAGCGTTTCGGCCTGGAAGGCGGCGAAAGCCTGATTCCGATGCTGGACGAGCTGATCCAGCGCTCCGGTTCCTACGGCACCAAGGAAGTCGTTATCGGCATGGCCCACCGTGGCCGTCTGAACGTACTGGTCAACACTTTCGGCAAGAACCCACGCGAGCTGTTCGACGAGTTCGAAGGCAAGAAGAAGGTCGAGCTGGGTTCCGGTGACGTGAAGTATCACCAGGGCTTCTCGTCCAACGTGATGACCACAGGTGGCGAAGTCCACTTGGCCATGGCGTTCAACCCGTCCCACCTGGAAATCGTTTCCCCGGTGGTCGAGGGTTCCGTCCGTGCGCGTCAGGATCGTCGCAACGATCCGACCGGTGAGAAGGTATTGCCAATTTCCATCCACGGTGACGCGGCATTCGCCGGTCAAGGCGTGGTCATGGAAACCTTCCAGATGTCCCAGACCCGCGGTTTCAAGACCGGTGGTACGGTTCACATCGTCATCAACAACCAGGTCGGTTTCACCATCAGCAACCCGCTGGACTCGCGTTCCACCGAGTACGCAACCGACGTCGCGAAAATGATCCAGGCGCCGATTCTCCATGTGAATGGCGATGACCCGGAAGCCGTGCTGTTCGTGACCCAGCTGGCCATCGACTACCGCATGCAGTACAAGCGCGACGTGGTGATCGACCTGGTCTGCTACCGTCGTCGCGGCCACAACGAGGCCGACGAGCCAAGCGGCACCCAGCCGCTGATGTACCAGCAGATCGCCAAGCAGCGCACCACCCGTGAGCTGTACGCCGAGCGCCTGACCCAGAGCGGTGTTCTGGATGCCGAGCGCGTCCAGGAAAAAGTCGATGAATATCGCAACGCCCTGGATAACGGCCTGCACGTTGTGAAGAGCCTGGTCAAGGAACCGAACAAGGAACTGTTCGTGGACTGGCGTCCTTACCTGGGCCACGCCTGGACCGCTCGTCACGACACGCGCTTCGATCTCAAGACCTTGCAGGAACTGTCCGCCAAGCTGCTGGAAATCCCGGAAGGCTTTGTGGTCCAGCGTCAGGTCGCGAAGATCTACGAAGACCGGCAGAAGATGCAAGCCGGCGGCCTGCCGATCAACTGGGGTTACGCCGAAACCATGGCGTACGCGACCCTGGCGTTCGAAGGTCACCCGATTCGCATCACCGGCCAGGACGTAGGCCGCGGCACTTTCTCGCACCGTCACGCGGCGCTGCACAACCAGAAAGACGCCAGCACCTACATCCCGCTGCAACACCTGTACAAGGGCCAGCCACGTTTCGACCTGTACGATTCGCTGCTGTCCGAAGAAGCCGTCCTGGCGTTCGAATATGGCTATTCCACCACCGAGCCGAATGCGCTGGTGATCTGGGAAGCCCAGTTCGGCGACTTCGCCAACGGTGCCCAGGTGGTTGTCGACCAGTTCATCACCAGCGGCGAGCACAAGTGGGGTCGTCTCTGCGGCCTGACCATGCTGTTGCCACACGGTTATGAAGGGCAGGGGCCGGAGCACTCTTCGGCGCGTCTGGAGCGTTACCTGCAACTGTGCGCCGAGCACAACGTCCAGGTTTGCGTACCAACGACCCCGGCGCAGATCTACCACCTGCTGCGTCGTCAGGTCATCCGTCCGCTGCGCAAGCCGCTGATCGTGCTGACACCGAAGTCGTTGCTGCGTCACAAACTGGCGATTTCCACGCTCGAAGACCTGGCCGAAGGCTCGTTCCAGACCGTCATTTCGGAAATCGATACCCTGGACGCAGCGAAGGTGACTCGCCTGATCCTGTGCAGCGGCAAGGTCTACTACGACCTGCTGGAAAAACGTCGTGCCGAAGGCCGCGAAGACATCGCCATCGTGCGTATCGAGCAGCTTTACCCGTTCCCGGAAGAGGACCTGATGGAGGCCATCGCGCCTTACACCAACCTCACCCATGTGGTGTGGTGTCAGGAAGAACCGATGAACCAAGGCGCGTGGTACAGCAGCCAGCATCACCTGCGTCGCAGCATCGGCAACCATAACAAGGCCCTGGGCCTTGAATATGCCGGCCGTGATGCGTCTGCGGCACCTGCTTGTGGTTATGCATCGATGCACGCCGAGCAGCAGGAAAAGCTGCTGCAAGATGCCTTTACCGTTTAATGCCTTCGCGCACCTGAAACCGAATTTAAGGAACCACAGATAATGGCTATCGAGATCAAAGCCCCCACTTTCCCGGAATCGGTTGCCGATGGCACCATTGCCACCTGGCACAAAAAACCGGGCGACGCGGTCAAGCGCGACGAACTGATCGTCGACATCGAAACCGACAAGGTCGTGTTGGAAGTACTGGCCGAAGCTGACGGCGTCCTGGGCGCTATCGTCAAGAACGAAGGCGACACCGTGCTGTCCGCTGAAGTCCTGGGCTCCATCGAAGAGGGCGGTGCTGCCGCCGCCGCTCCAGCCGCCGCTGCCGCACCGGCTGCTGCTCAAGCCGACGCGCCTGCTGCCTCGGGCGAAGACGATCCAGTCGCCGCTCCGGCCGCTCGCAAGCTGGCTGAAGAAAACGGCATCAACATCGCTTCCGTTGCCGGTACCGGCAAAGGCGGTCGCGTGACCAAGGAAGATGTGGTTGCAGCCGTTGCCGCCAAGAAAGCCGCTCCAGCCGCTGCCCCGGCCAAGCCAGCCGCGCCTGCCGCTTCCGCGCCAGTGTTCGCTGCCGGTGACCGCGTTGAAAAACGCGTTCCGATGACCCGCCTGCGTGCCAAGGTCGCCGAGCGCCTGGTTGAAGCCCAGTCGAACATGGCGATGCTGACCACGTTCAACGAAGTCGACATGACCGAAGTCATGGCCCTGCGTTCGAAGTACAAGGACCTGTTCGAGAAGTCCCACAACGGCGTACGCCTGGGCTTCATGTCGTTCTTCGTCAAGGCTGCCACCGAAGCGCTGAAACGCTTCCCGGCCGTCAACGCGTCGATCGACGGTTCCGACATCGTGTACCACGGCTACGCCGACATCGGTGTTGCGGTCTCCAGCGACCGTGGCCTGGTGGTTCCGGTCCTGCGCAACGCCGAGCTGATGAGCCTGGCCGAAATCGAAGGCGGCATCGCTACCTTCGGCAAGAAGGCCCGTGACGGCAAGCTGTCCATCGAAGAGATGACCGGCGGTACGTTCACCATCACCAACGGTGGTACATTCGGTTCGATGATGTCGACCCCGATCGTCAACCCGCCGCAAGCGGCTATCCTGGGCATGCACAACATCCTGCAGCGTCCGATGGCGATCAACGGTCAGGTCGTGATTCGTCCGATGATGTACCTGGCACTGTCCTACGATCACCGCCTGATCGACGGCAAAGAAGCCGTGACGTTCCTGGTAACCATCAAGAACCTGCTTGAAGACCCGGCTCGTCTGCTGCTGGATATCTGATTTTCGCCGCGAGGGCCGGTCTGTCGACCGGCCTCTTGCTGAAACAACCGGTTTCGTCCCTCGACGGTCATCACAAGTGATCGTCCGGTTTGATTCGAAAAGGAATGACTCATGACTCAGAAATTCGACGTGGTAGTGATTGGTGCGGGCCCTGGTGGCTACGTAGCGGCCATCAAGGCTGCGCAACTGGGCCTTACCACTGCCTGCATCGAGAAATACACCGACAAGGAAGGCAAACAGGCCTTGGGCGGTACTTGCCTGAACGTCGGTTGCATTCCTTCCAAGGCGCTGCTGGACAGCTCCTGGAAATACAAGGAAGCGAAAGAAAGCTTCAACGTTCACGGTATCTCTACCGGTGAAGTGAAAATGGACGTCGCCGCGATGGTTGGCCGAAAGGCTGGCATCGTCAAGAACCTGACCAGCGGTGTCGCCACCCTGTTCAAGGCCAACGGCGTGACCTCCATCGAAGGCCACGGCAAACTGCTGCTGGGCAAGAAAGTCGAAGTGACCAAGCCGGACGGCTCGGTTGAAGTGATCGAAGCCGAAAACGTCATCCTGGCGCCAGGCTCGCGTCCGATCGATATCCCGCCTGCTCCAGTCGACCAGAATGTGATTGTCGATTCCACCGGCGCCCTGGAATTCCAGACCGTGCCAAAACGCCTGGGCGTGATCGGCGCTGGCGTGATCGGCCTCGAGCTGGGTTCGGTATGGTCGCGCCTGGGCGCTGAAGTGACCGTGCTCGAAGCCCTCGACACCTTCCTGATGGCCGCCGACGCCGCGGTTTCCAAGGAAGCGCTGAAGACCCTGACCAAGCAAGGCCTGGACATCAAACTGGGCGCCCGCGTGACCGGCTCCAAGGTCAACGGCGACGAAGTCGTGGTGAACTACACCGACGCCAACGGCGAACAGACCATCACCTTTGACAAGCTGATCGTGGCCGTCGGCCGTCGTCCAGTGACCACCGACCTGCTGTCCGCCGATTGCGGCGTGGAAATCGACGAGCGCGGTTTCATCGCGGTCGATGACCATTGCGCAACCGCCGTACCGGGCGTCTTCGCCATCGGTGACGTGGTTCGCGGCATGATGCTGGCCCACAAGGCTTCCGAAGAAGGCATCATGGTCGTCGAGCGCATCAAGGGCCACAAGGCCCAGATGAACTACGACCTGATCCCATCGGTTATCTACACCCACCCGGAAATCGCATGGGTTGGTAAAACCGAGCAGGCCTTGAAAGCCGAAGGCGTTGAAGTTAACGTCGGCACCTTCCCGTTCGCCGCCAGTGGCCGTGCCATGGCAGCCAACGATACCGGTGGTTTCGTGAAAGTCATCGCCGATGCCAAGACGGATCGCGTATTGGGCGTTCACGTCATCGGCCCAAGCGCTGCCGAGCTGGTCCAGCAAGGCGCGATCGGTATGGAATTCGGCACCAGCGCCGAGGACCTGGGCATGATGGTCTTCTCCCATCCGACCCTGTCCGAAGCCTTGCACGAAGCGGCCCTGGCTGTGAATGGCGGCGCCATCCACGTGGCCAACCGCAAGAAGCGTTAATAGATAATAAGAAACCACGGCGGTATCGGCCCGTCGTGAGCCTTGCGCGCAAGACTCACCGCGGAATGTCCGCTGGACGCAGTCTTGCGTAGCAGCACCGGTTGACCGGAACGCTACGCAAGCAGCAGTCACAGGTGGTGCGGCACCACAACGGTGCAGCACCGAATGCGCAGTACCTAACGAAGACGGTAATAAGCATGAATCTTCACGAGTATCAGGGTAAGCAGCTGTTCGCTGAGTACGGCCTGCCAGTATCCACCGGCTACGCTGTAGACACCCCGGAAGCGGCAGCAGAAGCTTGCGACAAAATCGGCGGCAGCGAATGGGTCGTCAAAGCCCAGGTTCACGCCGGTGGTCGCGGTAAAGCGGGCGGCGTCAAGCTGGTTCGCAGCAAAGAAGACGCCAAAGCCTTCGCACAGCAGTGGCTGGGCAAGCGTCTGGTGACCTACCAGACCGACGCCAACGGTCAGCCAGTCACCAAGATCCTGGTTGAATCGTGCACTGATATCGCTAAAGAGCTGTACCTGGGCGCTGTCGTTGACCGTTCGAGCCGCCGCATCGTGTTCATGGCTTCCACCGAAGGTGGCGTGGACATCGAGAAAATCGCTCACGACACCCCTGAGAAAATCCTCAAGGCCACCATCGATCCACTGGTTGGCGCACAGCCGTTCCAGGGTCGCGAGCTGGCATTCCAGCTGGGCCTGGAAGGTAAGCAGGTCACTCAGTTCGCCAAGATCTTCGTAGGCCTGGCCAAGCTGTTCCAGGACCACGACCTGGCACTGCTGGAAGTGAACCCGCTGGTGATCAAGGCCGACGGCGATCTGCACTGCCTCGATGCCAAGATCAACATCGACGCCAACGCCATGTACCGTCAGCCTAAGCTGAAGACTTTCCACGATCCGTCGCAAGACGATCCGCGCGAAGCGCACGCTGCCAAGTTCGAACTGAACTACGTAGCCCTGGAAGGCAACATCGGCTGCATGGTCAACGGTGCCGGCCTGGCCATGGGTACCATGGACATCGTCAACCTGCACGGCGGCAAGCCAGCCAACTTCCTCGACGTGGGCGGCGGTGCTACCAAGGAACGCGTTACCGAAGCGTTCAAGATCATCCTGTCCGACACCAACGTCGCTGCAGTACTGGTCAACATCTTCGGCGGCATCGTTCGTTGCGACATGATTGCCGAAGGCATCATCGGCGCCGTGAAAGAAGTCGGCGTGAAAATCCCGGTTGTTGTTCGCCTCGAAGGCAACAACGCTGAGCTGGGCGCTAAAGTACTGGCAGAAAGCGGTTTGAACATCATCGCTGCTACCAGCCTGACCGACGCTGCTCAACAAGTCGTTAAAGCTGCGGAGGGCAAATAATGAGCGTCCTGATCAACAAAGACACCAAGGTTATCTGCCAGGGCATTACCGGTTCGCAAGGTAGTTTCCACACCCAGCAAGCCATCGAGTACGGCACCCAGATGGTTGGCGGTGTAACTCCGGGCAAGGGCGGCACCGAACACCTGGGCCTGCCTGTCTTCAACACCGTGAAAGACGCCGTAGCGGCCACTGGCGCCACCGCCAGCGTGATCTACGTTCCAGCTCCTTTCTGCAAGGACTCCATCCTTGAAGCAGCGTTCGGCGGCATCAAGCTGATCGTTTGCATCACCGAAGGCATCCCGACCATCGACATGCTGGAAGCCAAGGTCAAGTGCGACGAACTGGGTATCACCCTGATCGGCCCTAACTGCCCAGGCGTGATCACTCCAGGCGAATGCAAGATCGGCATCATGCCAGGTCACATTCACTTGCCAGGCAAGGTCGGTATCGTTTCCCGTTCCGGTACCCTGACTTACGAAGCCGTGAAGCAGACCACTGACGCCGGTTTCGGTCAGTCGACTTGCGTCGGCATCGGCGGTGACCCGATCCCAGGCTCCAACTTCATCGACATCCTGAAGCTGTTCCAGGAAGACCCGAAGACCGAAGCGATCGTCATGATCGGTGAGATCGGCGGTTCCGCTGAAGAAGAAGCCGCTGCCTACATCAAGGCCAACGTGACCAAGCCGGTTGTTTCCTACATTGCTGGTGTGACTGCTCCTCCGGGCAAGCGCATGGGCCATGCTGGCGCAATCATCTCTGGCGGCAAAGGCACTGCAGACGAGAAGTTCGCTGCGCTGCAAGACGCAGGCGTGAAAACCGTGCGTTCGCTGGCAGACATCGGCAAGGCCCTGGCCGAGCTGACTGGCTGGGAAATGAAGAAGTAAGCTTCGGCTGACTTTTTTGTTTCAGCAACAAAGGCCACCTTCGGGTGGCCTTTGTCGTTTCTGGCATTGGGTCGCGTTTGCCCTTGTGCGAACCCGGTTAACCGGAAAAATAGATACGTAAACGCGACACAGAAACGTCGTGTATCGGATAGTTCGCCCTGTAACAGTGCGTTTTTCCGCCAAATTCGTTAGTCTGGCGGCCAATTTTGCGACCGCGGCCCACAAGGCGGCGATGCGCTCAACGGGTCGATCCCATACGGATCGGCAGCATTTCCCTCACCCTTCAGGGAAATCCCTCTCTAAATTCCGATTCAGTAGTGTGGTTTCCTTAATGAAAGTGTTGAAAGGTCAGGACATCCTGGCGCTTGGTTTCATGACATTTGCCCTGTTCGTCGGGGCCGGCAATATCATCTTCCCGCCTATCGTTGGTTTGCAGTCCGGGCCTCATGTCTGGATGGCGGCGTTGGGCTTCCTGATCACTGCGGTTGGGTTGCCGGTGATCACCGTCGTTGCGCTGGCGAAAGTCGGTGGCGCGATGGACGCGTTGAGCAGCCCAATCGGCAAGATTGCCGGTGGCTTGCTGGCGGCAGTCTGTTACCTGGCGGTCGGCCCGCTGTTCGCCACGCCCCGAACCGCCACCGTATCGTTTGAAGTAGGCCTGGCGCCGCTGACCGGCGAAAGTCCGTTGGCGCTGTTTCTCTATAGCGCGGTGTACTTCCTGCTGGTGTTCTTCATTTCGCTCTATCCAGGGCGCCTGCTCGATACCGTCGGGCGCTTTCTCGCGCCGCTGAAAATCATCGCCCTGGCCGTGCTCGGCATCGCTGCGTTTGCGCTGCCCGCAGGCGATATCGGCGTGGCGACACCCGAGTACGTGGCGGCTCCGTTTTCCCAAGGCTTCATCAATGGTTACCTGACCATGGATACCCTCGGCGCTCTGGTGTTCGGCATTGTTATCGTCAACGCCATCCGTTCTCGGGGCGTCGAGTCGCCGGCCTTGATCACCCGTTACGCCATCATCGCCGGGCTGATTGCCGGTGTGGGGCTGGCGCTGGTTTATGTCAGCCTGTTCCGCCTGGGCTCCGGTAGCCACGAAGTGGCGGCGGGCGCGACCAACGGCGCCGCTGTGTTGCACGCCTACGTACAGCACACCTTCGGCAGCCTGGGCAGCGGCTTCCTTGCGGTGTTGATTTCCCTGGCATGCCTGGTGACCGCCGTCGGCCTGACCTGCGCCTGCGCCGAGTACTTCAGCCGTGTACTGCCGCTGTCCTACAAGACCTTGGTGATCATCCTCGCGGCATTTTCGCTGCTGGTGTCCAACCTGGGCCTGACCAAGCTGATTGCCTTCTCGATCCCGGTCCTGACTGCGATCTATCCACCTTGTATCGCGCTGGTGGCCCTGAGCTTCTGCAAGGATTTCTGGCACGAGCAAGGTCGGATTGTCGGCCCGGTCATGCTGGTGTCGTTCCTGTTCGGCTTGATCGATGCGCTCAAGGGGGCAGGGCTGGCGGATTGGATGCCGGCGCAACTGGCCCATCTGCCGTTGAGCGAGCAAGGCCTGGCGTGGCTGGTGCCTTCGGTCATGACCCTGGCGGTCGCTGTGGTGTGCGATCGGTTGCTGGGCAAGCGCAGCGAAGCCTTGGCTTAAGCGTCTCGCTGCAGCTCACCGATAAGACCGAAATGCCCCGTATCAGTCGATACGGGGCATTTTTTTGCCCGCGGTGTCTCCCACAGGGTTCGCTGATACTATTGCCACCGATTTGTTTCTGCCACAGGGAATTGCATGTCATTCATCCAAGCCAACCTGATCCATCTCCTGGCCGCGGTATGGTTCGTCATCTGCTGGGCCGGTTATACCCGGTATGCCTCTTGGAAGGCTCGCGACACGGCATGCTTGGCCAGCGTTATGCATTTGTACCGTGAAGACTGGATGCGACGCATGTTGCTGCGTGACAACCGCATCGCCGACGCCAGCGTGATCGGCAACTTGGAGCGCAACGCGTCGTTTTTTGCCTCCAGTACGTTGATTATCCTGGCGGGTATCCTGACGGTGCTCGGAGCGTCTGATCGAGCGGTTTCGTTGCTGGCTGACCTGCCGCTGGTGCAGCAGGCCTCCCAAGGCATGGCGGAAGTGAAGCTGCTGTGTCTGGCGTTGGTGTTCGTCTATGCGTTCTTCACGTTCAGCTGGTGCATGCGCCAATACAATTTCGCCGCCGTCCTGGTGGGGTCGGCGCCGATGATCGGTGAGCGGCACGTGTCCGAGCTTGAGCGCAAGGCCTTTGCTTCGAGGGCGGCGCGGGTTATTTCCATGGCGGCCAACCAGTTCAACTTCGGTTTGCGTTCCTATTATTTCGGCATGACCATGTTGGCCTGGTTCGTCAGCCCGTGGTTGTTCATGTTGATGAGCGCCGGCGTGGTCTTTGTGTTGTATCAGCGCGAGTTCCATTCGGACGTGCTGAACGTCATGGTCTATACGCCTACCGAGGCGCCAGCGCCCGAAACCGGCAAGGAAACCGCCTGACGGCGTGGCTGGTTGAATCGCAGGCAAAAGAAAACCCGCACCAGGCGGGTTTTCTTTTACTGCTAAAACCGTATCAGTTGGTTTTAGGCGCGTCGGCAGGGGCTTGTTCCTGTTGCGCGGCATTGTTCGATTCAGCCTGATCTTTGGCGGCTTCGGCGTTTTCTTTCGCCGCGTCGTTCACTTTATCCTGTGCTTTGTTCATGTCTTGCTGAGCTTGTTCAGCGTGTTGTTGGGCATCTTGAGCCTTGTCCTCGGATTTTTTATCGCAGGCAGCGAGACCGAGAGAGGCGGCCAACATCAAGGCAATAGCTAAAGTCTTACGCATGGGGTGTTTCTCCTTATGGATATAACTACTGGCCTTTTGAACCGTGCCCTCAGGGTTAAGTTCCTCTCGCTCGTTAGATATATAACTTTGCACACCGATGGAACTTTGCCGGGTGCACCTGAAAGTCCCTGAAGGAGTTATCGGTCAATGGCTGAAGATCCCGTTTTTGAGCGCGCGACCCGTTTTTTATCGGCGCTCAGGCATTGCCACGTGCTAGGCATCAAACTGCACAGCGCCAGTCGCGATGGGTTGACGCTGGAGTTGCCCTACAGCGCGCATCTTGTCGGCAATCCCCTGACGGGCATTGTCCATGGCGGAGCGCTGACTTCATTGATGGACACCGCCTGCGGCATGTCGACCTTATGTGTACTGCCGCAATTCGAAGTCTGCCCGACATTGGACCTGCGCATCGACTACATGCACGCTGCCAGGCCCAACAAGGCCATCTATGGCTTCGCCCAATGCTATCGGGTGACGCCGGATGTGATTTTCAGCCGGGGATTTGCCTATCAGGATGATCCCGAGCAGCCCATTGCCCACGTCGTGGGTACTTTCATGCGCCTGGGCGATAGCGCCCGAGGACTCAAGGGAGGCGGCCCCACGGCTGCCGCGCTGACACCATGACCGATCTTACCGAGGTGCAACTGCGCCAGGCTTGCGAGCAGGGTGACGTCGCGATGCTGCTGGCTTCGATTCCCTATGCGCGGCTCATCGGCGTCGAATGCACCCGCCAGGGTGATGATCTGCTGTTTCGCCTGCCGGCCAATAAAGACAACATCGGTAACCCTTTACTGCCCGCTATCCACGGCGGGGTCATCGCCGGATTCATGGAGCTGTCGGCCGCCGTTCATCTGCTGATTGCCACCCGTGCGACTGGTGTGCCGAAGATCATCGATTTTTCCCTGGATTACCTGCGTGCCGGGCAGTTCCGCGACACCTTTGCCCGGTGCCAGGTCTGGCGCCAAGGGCGGCGCGTGGCCAACGTGGCGGTCACGGCCTGGCAAGAGTCCGAAGCCGAACCCATTGCCACCGCCCGTGCCCATTTCAAGATCCCGGCGCCCTCCAGGCCGAGCGGCCCTTGAAATCATCAACGTTGCCCCCACCTTGTGGACATCCCGCCGCCATTCTCTGCGAGGCGGACACCACCATCCACTTGGAGTTTGATGACCATGAGCGTGGAAACTCAAAAGGAAACCCTGGGCTTCCAGACCGAGGTGAAGCAACTGCTGCACCTGATGATTCACTCGCTGTATTCGAATAAGGAAATTTTCCTCCGCGAGCTGATTTCGAACGCCTCCGACGCTGTCGACAAATTACGTTTCGAAGCGCTGTCCAAGCCAGAACTGCTGGAGGGCGGTGCCGAGCTGAAAATCCGTGTGAGCTTCGACAAGGACGCCAAGACCGTCACCCTCGAAGACAACGGTATCGGCATGAGCCGCGACGAGGTGATCACGCACTTGGGCACCATCGCCAAGTCCGGCACCGCCGATTTCATGAAAAACCTGTCTGGCGACCAGAAGAAGGATTCCCACCTGATCGGTCAGTTCGGCGTCGGATTCTATTCCGCGTTCATCGTTGCCGATCACGTTGAAGTGTTCAGCCGCCGTGCCGGCCTCGCCCCGAGCGAAGGCGTGCACTGGTCCTCCAAGGGCGAGGGCGAGTTTGAGGTCGCGACCATCGACAAGGCCGATCGCGGCACCCGCATCGTCCTGCACCTCAAGTCTGGCGAAGACGAGTTCGCCGATGGCTGGCGCCTGCGCAACATCATCAAGAAGTACTCCGACCACATCGCGCTGCCGATCGAGCTGCCGAAGGAAGCCACCGCTGCCGAAGGCGAAGAAAAGCCCGAAGTGGAATGGGAAACCGTCAACCGCGCCAGTGCCTTGTGGACCCGTCCGCGCACCGAGGTAAAGGACGAGGAATACCAGGAGTTCTACAAGCACATCGCCCACGATTACGAAAATCCGCTGAGCTGGAGCCATAACAAGGTCGAAGGCAAGCTGGAATACAACTCGCTGCTGTACGTGCCGGCCCGCGCGCCGTTCGACCTGTACCAGCGCGAAGCGCCACGTGGCCTGAAGCTTTACGTGCAGCGCGTGTTCGTAATGGACCAGGCCGAATCGTTCCTGCCGCTTTACCTGCGCTTCATCAAGGGTGTGGTGGATTCCAATGACCTGTCGCTGAACGTTTCGCGGGAAATCCTGCAGAAAGATCCGATCATCGACTCCATGAAGTCGGCGCTGACCAAGCGCGTGCTGGACATGCTGGAGAAACTGGCGAAGAACGAGCCCGAGCAGTACAAGAACTTCTGGAAAAACTTCGGCCAGGTCATGAAAGAAGGTCCGGCCGAAGACTTCGCCAATAAAGAGAAGATCGCTGGCCTGCTGCGCTTTGCCTCGACCCAGGGTGAGGATGGCGAACAGATCGTTGGCCTGGCCGACTATCTGGCTCGCGCCAAGGAAGGACAGGACAAGATCTACTACCTGACCGGCGAGACTTATGCACAGGTCAAGAACAGCCCGCACCTGGAAGTCTTCCGCAAGAAAGGCATCGAAGTGCTGCTGCTGACCGATCGCATCGACGAGTGGCTGATGAGCTACCTCAACGAGTTCGACGGCAAGAGCTTCGTCGATGTGGCCCGTGGCGATCTCGACCTTGGCAACCTGGATTCGGAAGAAGACAAGAAAGCTGCCGAAGAAGTCGCCAAGAGCAAGGAAGGCCTGGTCGAGCGGATCAAGACTGCCTTGGGCGAAGCCGTCAGCGAAGTGCGGGTTTCCCACCGCTTGACCGATTCCCCGGCGATCCTGGCCATCGGTGAGCAAGACCTCGGTTTGCAGATGCGCCAGATCCTCGAAGCCAGCGGACAGAAAGTCCCGGACTCCAAGCCGATCTTTGAATTCAACCCGGCCCACCCGCTGGTGGAGAAGCTCGACAACGAGCAGAACGAAGAGCGTTTCGGCGACCTGTCGCACATTCTCTTCGACCAGGCGGCCCTGGCGGCTGGCGACAGCTTGAAAGACCCGGCTGCGTATGTACGTCGCCTGAACAAGCTGTTGGTTGAACTGTCAGCTTGATCAAGTGAGACAAAACCCGCTTCGGCGGGTTTTGTCATTTCTGGTGTTCAGTCAAAGAGGAGTCCGTCATGAGTCAGGTTACGGTTCGTTCGCTGGTCTATCAGGTCGATGGTCAAAGTTATGAGGGGCGCCTGGCCTTCGACGTCAATCAACAGGGCCCACGTCCGGGTTTGCTGATGGCGCCGAACTGGATGGGTGTTGGGGCGGGGGCCGAGGAAATCGCCAGGTCTGTGGCGGCAAACGGATATGTGGTGCTGATTGCCGACCTTTACGGGCAAACAGTGCGCCCGAGCAATGCCGATGAGGCGGGAGCGGCGATGATGCCGCTCAAGAACGACCGGGCGTTGTTGCGCAAGCGCATGCAGGCAGCGTTCGAGCAACTGCAGAGCCAGGACCAAGCGAAGGTCGACACGGCGAAGCTGGCCGCTTTTGGTTTTTGCTTTGGGGGATGCTGCGCCTTGGAGTTGGCTCGCACTGGCGCACCCCTGAAAGCGACGATCTCATTCCACGGCACCCTGGATACGCCGAACCCGGCTGATGCCCAGAACATCGAGGGCGCGGTATTGGTCCTGCACGGCGCCTCCGACCCGCTGGTGCCAAAGGAACAGCTGCCGGCCTTCGAAGATGAAATGAACGCGGCTGGGGTGGATTGGCAATTGCTGAGCTACGGCGGTGCGGTGCACTCGTTCACCGACCCGCAGGCCAATGTGCCTGGCAAGATGATGTACGACGCCAAGGTCGCCGGACGGGCGTTCCGCTCGATGCATAACCTGCTGGATGAAGTGTTCAAGGGCTGACGTCGGGCCCGGATCTCTTTTGTCTGGTACAAAGCCATCGCGAGCAAGCTCGCTCCCACATTGGATCAAGTTGTTCTCGGCATTTGTGAACCGCACCGATTCAGTGAGGGCGCGAGCTTGCTCGCGATGTCTGCCTGACAGGCAACCCTTGAATCAGGGCAACTCGATCCGCTCGCTTTCCCCTGGTACGGTTGGCCAGTCACCGGCCGCCCAGCGTCGGCGGGCTTCGTCTATGCGGGCCGGGTCGCTGGAGACGAAATTCCAATTCATCCGCCGTGGCCCATCCAAGGGCGCACCGCCGAACAGCACGGCATGGCACTCGGTGTCGGCAGACAGCGTCATTTCTTCCCCGGCAGGCAATATCACCAGCGAATGGGGCTCAAGCGGCTCACCGTCCAACTGCGCCTCGCCGTCCAGGATGTACAGTGCGCGTTCTTCATGTTCCGTGGGAATCAGCAACGTCGTTGCGGTCTGCAGGTTCAGTTCGGCATAAAGCGTAGGAGACAGCACCGGCACCGGCGATTCCAGGCAAAAGCCTGACCCGGCGATCATGCGGATGCTCACCCCCAGGTTCTCACTGACCGGCAGGCTCTGTGCCGGATGATGGCTGTAGTGCCCCGGACCTTCCTCGTGAGACTTGGGCGAGGCCAGCCAGATTTGCAGCCCATGCAGCACGAAGCCGCTCTCCAACAACGCTTTTGGTGTCCTCTCGACATGGGCAATGGCGCTGCCGGCGGTCATCCAACTGACATCCCCGGCGTTTACCACCTGATCGGAACCCAGGCTGTCCTTATGCTGGATCTGGCCCTCGAACAAGTAGGTGAGGGTGGACAGACCGATGTGTGGATGTTGGCGAATGTTCATGCCTCGACCGGCCGGGTAGGACGTTTGCAGCATATGGTCGAAAAACACGAAAGGTCCAACGCTGCGGCATTTAGCGGACGGCAAGGGCCGAAGAATCGGCTGGCCTTCCACGTCTTCTGCGCGGGGACGAACGATGAGGGGAGCGGTCATGGTGTCTTCCAGGTTGAACGACGGATGGGCAGAGCATAACCCGAGGTTGCAACGGACGGCAGCGCCGGCTTGAACCCAGGCGGGACGGCTGGGGTCTATGCTGCTCATGGCCTATGGAGAATGCCCGTGCCCTCGATCCGTTTGATGTTCGCCTGCCTGCTGGCCGTTACGTGCAGCACCGCCTCGGCTCGCGAATATGCCTACAGTGATGCGCACCTGCATTACGTCGATTTCTTCCAGGAAACCGCCGGCATGGCCAAGCTCCTCAAGGCCATGGCGGACAATCGCATCGAGCATGTGATGATTTCCGGCGTGCCCGTGGCGAAGAAATGGCACGAAGACGAACCCAAGCGACCGCGTTACTACGCCGGTGACGATGCGGACGCCTATTGGTACAGCGCCACCGATGTGATTGTCGCTGCCGCGGTGTCCAAGCTCCCCGCTGAGCAACGCCAGCATTTCCATCCATTCCTGTCGGGCTTCAACCCCAATGACAAGAACTCCGATGCGCATATCCAACGCATGCTCGATCTCTATCCGGGGCTGTGGCAAGGCATCGGCGAAGTGTTCACCCGTCATGACGACCTGACGGCGCTGACCTCCGGCGACACGCCGCGCGCCAACAACGAAGCCATGACCCGCATCTATCACCTGGCGGCGGAGAATGATCTGCCCGTGATGCTGCATTCCAACATCACGTCCAAGCGTGAGAGAAATCCGCTGTACCTGGCAGAAATCGAAGAACCGCTGCGCAACCATCCACACACACGGTTCATCTGGGCCCATGCCGGCACGAGCATGGAAATTCACCGGCACCAGACCCGGCTGGATTTTCTGCTGCCGACCCTGACGCGGATGCTGGAGTCTTATCCCAATCTTTTCATCGACCTGTCCTGGAGCATGCTCACGCCGTATCTACTGGATGAGGCGGGCAAGCCCCGGGATGAATGGTTGAAACTGGTGGAGCGCTTCCCGGAGCGGTTCATGGTGGGATCGGACGTGGTAGGACGATTCAACAAATTGGGTAAGGAGTTGCACAGCTTCGATCCGTTCCTGGATGCCTTGCCTGAGGATGTGGCGCGGAAGGTGGCGCGGGACAACTTTCTGGCCGTGTTGCCGCGCTCAGTCACCCGCTGAGCCCGCTCTTGTGGCGAGGGAGCAAGCTCCCTCGCCACAGGTCAACCCTGTATCCGGGCGTTAGCTGGCCTGTTGAACACCGCTTTGTCATCAGCCTGTCACCCCCGCGTCATACCCTCGCGCTCATCTCAATCAAGGAGCGCACCATGCACCTCACCCGTTCAAGCGCACTGCTCGCGCTGTTGTTGACCTGCGGCCTGGCCCAGGCGGAAGTTCGTGTCGAAGGCCCGGTGGAATATGGGGTATTCGAAGGGCCGAAGGCCGAGTTGCAATCGGGCGAGCGGGTCTTGCGTCGCAGCAATGAGCAGATCCGCCAGACCGAAAGTGTTCCGGCCAAGCTGGGCACCAAGTTCGGCATGCGCTATCAGTTGGCGGGCAAGGTCGCTGACGGCCAGCCGTTGACCCTGTTGTACTTCACCCCCGGTATCCGCACACCCGATGGCGTACGCCACGACAAATTCGAAGTCATCCAGAAACTGGTGGCCGGCGCGCCCCAGGACGTCATGGCCTATGAATTTACCGAAAGCCACGAAGTGGTGCCGGGGGAGTGGCGGTTCATGGTGTTCCAGGGGGATCGGCTGTTGACGCAGCAACGGTTTGTCGTGCGCTGAAACTTCATTTGCACAGATCAAAGTGTGGGAGCGAGCCTGCTCGCGAAGGCGGTATGACAGTCAGAGCGTTGTTGCTTGATACTCCGCTTTCGCGAGCAGGCTGAACTGGCCTAATGATTTTGGACACTTCAATCGGGCGCTATGATAGCGCCCAAATCTGAGGTGTTTGGATATGCGTAAATCTTATTCGAGTGAGTTCAAGCTCAAGGCTGCCAGCATGGTGCTGGATGAAGGCCAGCCGGTTACCGAGGTCTGTGCCAGCCTAGATATCGGCCCCACTGCTCTGCGCCGCTGGGTCGATCAAGTGCAAAAAGAACGCCTGGGTTCGACCCCGGTAGGGGCCAAGGCGATTACCGCTGATCAGCGAGAAATCCAGAGGCTCAAAGCCCTACTCAGGGAGAAAGACCTGGACATTGAAATCCTAAAAAAGGCCAGTGCTCTCCTGCTTTTGGACGCCAAAGATCATTCACGCTGATCGATGAGCTGGACGAGCAATACGGCGTTAAAAGGTGTTGCCGGGCGTTTGGGATCAACCGCAGTAGTTTCTACGCCTGGCGCCAGCGCCAAGGCAGAGCAAATCCTGAACGGGACAAGCTCAAAGCCGCGCTGGTCAGGCACCACAGGGCGTCCAGAGAGTCGGCCGGCGCACGTACTTTGTCCAAGGAGCTAAAAGCCAAAGGGCATCGTATCGGACGTTATATGGCTCGCAGTTTGATGCGCGAAGCTGGCATCGCTAGTCGTCAGCGCAGGCGCCATAAGTACAAGTCGCCGGGCGTTGAGGCATTGGTGGCGCCGCACGTGCTCAAGCGAAAATTTGATGTAACGGCGGTTAACCAGGTGTGGTGTGGCGACGTGACTTACATCAAGGTCGGCAAGCGGTGGATGTACTTCGCCGCCGTTCTGGATCTGTACGCTCGGAGGATCGTGGGTTGGTCGTTCTCGATGATTTCTGATGCCAACCTGACCTGCGAAGCGCTACGCATGGCGGTTGAGCTACGCGGCCACCCCCAGGATGTGTTGTTTCATTCAGACCAAGGTTGTCAGTACACCAGTCATAAATTCCGAAACGAGCTTGTGAAACACGGGTTTAGGCAAAGTATGAGCCGTAAAGGCGAGTGCTGGGACAACGCCCCCATGGAGCGTTTCTTTGGTAGTTTGAAATCAGAGTGGGTTCCTGAAACGGGCTACAAACTGGAACATGAGGCCCGGGCAGACGTGCAGCGCTATGTCTCGCGCTACAACATCAGCAGGCCTCACAGCTACAACGACTACAGGTCGCCGGTCGCGAAGGAAAGGTTGGCGGCGTGAACCTTAATCGGTGTCCAAGATTACTTGACCAGTTCAGGCTCGCTCCCACAAGGAATTCAGGCATATCCGTCAGACAAAAAAACGCCCCGAACCAGTCGGGGCGTTTTCGTGTGTGGCGTACCAGCGGGAATTACTTGCCCTGCCAGCGCTTCATCACCAGGGTAGCGTTGGTGCCACCGAAGCCGAAGCTGTTGCTCATCACGGTGTTGATGGTGGCGTTCTCGCGAGTTTGGGTCAGGATAGGCAGGTCGGCCACTTCCGGATCCAGTTCGTCGATGTTGGCGGAACCGGCCATGAAGTTGCCTTCCATCATCAGCATGCAGTAGATCGCTTCGTGAACGCCGGCGGCGCCCAGGGAGTGACCCGACAGGCTCTTGGTGGAGCTGATGGCCGGGGCCTTGTCGCCGAACACTTCGCGCACACCCTTCATTTCCGCGACGTCGCCGACCGGGGTCGAGGTGCCGTGGGTGTTCAGGTAGTCGATCGGTGCATCGACGGTGGACATGGCCATCTGCATGCAGCGCACGGCACCTTCACCGCTCGGTGCGACCATGTCATAGCCGTCGGAGGTGGCGCCGTAGCCGACGATTTCCGCGTAGATCTTCGCGCCACGGGCGAGGGCGTGTTCCAGCTCCTCGACCACGACCATGCCACCACCGCCGGCGATGACGAAACCGTCACGGTCGGCGTCGTAGGCACGGGAGGCTTTTTCCGGCGCGTCGTTGCGCTTGCTGGACAGGGCGCCCATGGCGTCGAACAGGAACGACTGGCTCCAATGTTCTTCTTCACCGCCACCGGCGAACACGATGTCCTGCTTGCCCATCTGGATCTGTTCCATGGCGGTACCGATGCAATGGGCACTGGTGGCGCAGGCGGAAGCGATGGAGTAGTTCAGGCCCTTGATCTTGAACGGCGTGGCCAGGCAGGCCGAAACGGTGCTGCTCATGGTCCGCGTGACGCGGTACGGGCCGACACGCTTGACGCCTTTTTCGCGCAGGATGTCCAGCGCTTCCATCTGGTTCAAGGTGGAGGCGCCGCCGGAACCTGCTACGAGGCCGGTCCGTACGTTGGAGACCTGCTCTTCGGTCAGGCCGGAGTCAGCGATGGCGTCTTTCATGGCCAGGTAGGCATAAGCCGCTGCGTGGCCGACGAAACGGTAGATCTTGCGATCGATCAGCTCTTCGAGGTTCAGGTCAATGGAGCCGGAAACCTGGCTACGCAGACCCATTTCGGCATATTCCGGATTGAACCGGATGCCAGGGCGACTTGCACGCAGGTTAGCGGAGACGGTCTCTTTGTCATTGCCCAGGCACGAAACGATGCCCAGACCAGTGATAACGACGCGGCGCATGCGGATAACCCTTAGAAGTTGTCAGTGGAAGTGAAAACGCCAACCCGGAGGCCTTCGGCGGTGTAGATCTCGCGACCGTCGACAGCCACCGAACCATCGGCGATGGCCATGTTCAGCTTGCCCTTGAGGACGCGTTTGATATGGATGTTATAGGTGATCTTCTTCGCAGTCGGCAGTACCTGACCGAAGAACTTCACTTCGCCCGAACCCAGGGCGCGGCCGCGACCCGGCAGGCCTTGCCAGCCGAGGAAGAAGCCGACCAGTTGCCACATGGCATCCAGGCCCAGGCAGCCGGGCATCACCGGATCGCCTTCGAAATGGCAGGCGAAGAACCACAGGTCCGGAGTGATATCCAGCTCGGCGACCAATTCACCTTTGCCGTACTTGCCACCCTCATCGCTGATATGGGTGATGCGATCCACCATCAGCATGTTCGGGGCGGGCAGTTGCGCGTTACCTGGGCCGAACAGCTCACCGCGACTGCAGCGCAGCAGATCTTCCCGAGTAAAGGCGTTTTGTTTGGTCATGCGAGCTCCTCAATAGTCCCATGCGGCAGGGTGGGGCAAATCTTCCCGACCGATCGAAGCGTTCATGCCTCGAGTCGGCAGCCTACTCATAGACTATTGCGTTGTAGTGAAAGTCACAGCACACGGGAAAATCAATGTACACCTGTGCACTGAAATAGTTATTCCTTCCCCGATCGAGGCGTGGCCGGGTGCTTAAGACTGCCGCACTTTCGCCTTTCACGCCAGTCGCAGATAGTCCTAGGCCCTGCATTTACCCGACCCAGCGTTGCAGAATCTGCTGCAAGTCGATTCGTTTGAAGGGTTTGGCCAGGTAATCGTTCATGCCCGCTGCCAGGCACGCTTCGCGATCACCCTGCAGTGCATTGGCGGTCAGGGCGATGATGGGCACGTCGGTGCAGCCGGGCAACTGGCGGATCTGCCGCGTGGCTTCGTAACCGTCGATGACCGGCAACCGGCAGTCCATCAGGATCGCTTCGAAAATCAGGCTCTCGGCGCTACGTACGGCCTGGGCGCCATCGGTGGCGACGCTGACCTTGAAGCCGAGGCTGCGCAGCATCGCTTCGATCACCGTCTGGTTAACCGGATTGTCTTCCACCAACAAGACATTGCGGCCTTCTCCGTTGCTACCGCCGCCGGGCAGGCGCGGGGGCAGGGTCGGTGGCGCCAGGCGCGACAGGGCCAGCGGGATTTCCAGGGTAAACACCGAGCCCTGGCCTTCCTGGCTCTGGGCCCGCAGCGTGCCGCCCATGCGTTCGGCCAGGGTGCGGGCGATCGGCAGGCCGAGGCCCGTGCCGCCGTAGCGTCTTGAAATGGAACTGTCGGCCTGCTGGAAGGCGTCGAACATGCGCTCCAGGCTTTCGGCCGGGATGCCAATGCCGCTGTCGCGCACGGTGCAGGTGAACCACAGCAATTCGTGATCAAGGGCCTGCCACTGGCACTGCACCGTAACGCGGCCCTGGTCGGTGAATTTCAACGCGTTGCCGATCAGGTTCACCAGGATTTGCCGGATCCGCGTCGGGTCGCCTTGTACCTGCAGCGGTTTCATGTCGTCGGGGACCAGCAGGTCCAGGCCCAGCTTGCGCTGCGCGGCGCTGTGCTGGAACGACTGCGCGCAACTGCCCACCAGCTCGGCCAGGTTGAACGGGATGTGCTCCAGCTCCAGCGCCGAACGCTCGATGCGCGAGAAGTCGAGAATGTCGTTGATGACCTTCAACAGGTGCTCGGTGGATTCCGATGCCAGCGCGGTGTATTCATGCTGCTCATCGGTCATATGGGTGGTTTCCAGCAATTGCAGCATGCCCAATACGCCATTCATGGGCGTGCGCAGTTCGTGGCTCATCATCGCCAGGAATTCCGACTTGGCGCTGTTGGCCTTTTCTGCTTCCTCCCGGGTCTTGATCAATTGAGCCATGGCCTGGTGCTGTTCGCGGCTTGCTTGTTCGAGGCCCGCGGCCAGGTTGTTGATGTGCCGCGACAGGGCGCCCAATTCCCCGTCGTCGACAATAGGCAAGGGCCTGCTGTAATCACCCTGCTGGATGGCCTTGACCGCATGGCCGATGTCGCGAATCGGCTGCGACAGGCTCGCTGCCAGGCGGCGCGCCACCAGGAACGTGAACAGCAGCGCAAACAGGGCCAGGACCGCTGCCTTGAGCAGGATCTCCTGCTGCCGTTGGCTGAAGGCGTCGCTGGACATGCCGACAATGACGCGGCCCAGGTAATCCTCGCCGGCCGCCTCGGTGGGCGGACTGTTGCCTTGCAGGAAATCATTGTTGAGGGCAATGCGCTGCAGGCGAACGGGGGCCTGGAATACTTCGACCTGCTGGGAATGGTTGCGGGTTTGCGACGGTTGTTCCACGTACACGAGAACCCGCTCGGTGCGGTCCTGGACTTCCAAAAAGCGCACGTGAGGCGTGGCGAGCGTGGCCGTCAGCAGGCTTTCCAGCACATCATTGTTACCGGATATGACGCCATACTCCGCGGCTGGAGCGAGTTGGTTGGCGATCAGCTGCCCGGTGTGGTTGAGTTCCTGGCGTAGGTCCTGGATTCGCACGAAGGTGAAGAAGCTGATCAACAGCACCGTCAGCAGCAGTGCCGGCCCCAGGGCGATGAGCTGGGTACGGGTATTGATATCCCAGCGGCGACGCAAGGTCATGGACGGTGTTCTCCTTCTGCCAGCTGCGTAGCGACGGATTCGACGTCAATCGGTTCGATCCCCAACGAGCGAGCGACCTGTTGATTGCTCAAGACTTTGAAGCGGGGCGGATACAGGCTGCGCGGCCACGTGGCGGCGGGGCGGTCCAGCAATTCGTCGAGAATCGCCAGCCAGTCTTCCTGGCCGCTGTAGGTGCTGGCCAGGCTGCCGGCCTTGACGAAGGCGGCGCTTGGCCCGATCAGCGCGCGTTGCCGGGCGTAACTGCTCAGCAGCAGGTTCTTCACGGTCTTGGGGTTATAAAGGTCGGGGTCGTCGAGGCCCAGCAAGACGTCGCTTTGGCCCAGCAGGTTTTGCAAAGGGCGGCTGTCGTTGATGTCGTCCCAGCGTTCGCTGACGATTTGCAGGCCCAGCGGCAACGCTGCCTGCTGAAGGTCCTTGAGCAGGAACTCGCTGTGCCTGTCGTACAGCACGCCGACCCGCCGTACTTGTGGCAGGACCTGACGAATCAGGCGCAACTGCCGGCCCATCGGTGGATCGCTCCAGAGCAGGCTCAGGTGTCCGGGCGTCCCGTCACCCAGGCGTTCCCGGGCTTGCTGACGGCTGATCCGCAGCACCAGAGTGGCCGGCCCGCGAGGCGTTTGCAGGCGCCAGTCGAGGCTCGGCGGGTCGAGCAGGATCAGGCGCACGTCATCCGGCAACCGATCCGGCGCCGGCAGGTTGGCCAATGGGGTGAATCGCACGCGGTCCTGGGGACGCCGGGCCTGCAAGGCCTGGGTGAATGACTGCACGCCGGGGCTGTCCTGGACGCCTGTCAACAGGACCTCGGCGGCCCGAGCCTCGAGCGTGACCAGCAGGCCGGCAAATGCCAGGCACAGTAACCACCACAGGCGGCCACGAAAGGGCGTCGTGCGGGGTTGGCACCGGGACATCTAGAAGGACAACTCCGCGCTGAAATACACCACATGGCGGGAATCGTAGCGGTTGTCGACGAACGTGGTCGGCTGGTCATCGAGGCGTTGCTGCAGGGTCCCCGCGACTTCCAGGCTGGCTTTGCCCAGGGGAATGCGCCGGGCGAGGCGGCTGTCGATCCGTTCGTAGCGGTAACCGTTGAGGGCGTCGGCGGCGTAATAGAAAACCGCGCTGTTCCAGCCCCGGCCCCAATCGCGCAGCCAGCCGGCCGAACCGCTGTTGCGGGCGGTCAGCTGTTCGTCGAGGGGGTTGCTGGCCAGCGCATCGACATAGGCGTAGGTCAGGCGCAGCCGGTCGGCCGCTGTCATCCGCCAATCGAATTGGGTTTCGGCGCCGGTGAACTGCGATTCGTTGCTGTTGCTGGCGATGTACTGGTTGTTGCGCAATGGTTCGCTGATCATTCCGGTGATTTGGTCGTGGAACAGCTTCACGTCCACCGCCAGGCCCAAATCCATGAAATAACCGTTGTAGCCAAGCTCACGCGAGCGCATGTGCTCCTGATCCAGGTTGCCAGGGCCGCGCGTTCGAACGAAATAACGGGCGCTGTCCTGACCAAAGGCGGCCGGCCGTAGATTGGTGACTTGATAACTCCAGTTGACGTTGTTCTCGAACATGTCCGGCGAGCGCACCGCCTCGGAATAGACCGCCCGGAGGCCGTGTCGCGGGGTGATCAGGTAGTTGATTGCCATCCGAGGGGTCAGCGAGCTGCCCGTCAGGCGTGCGTCCTCGAACATCGCGCCGCCCTGCAACAACCAGTGTTCGCTGGCCCGCCATTCGAGCTGGCCGAACAAACGGTAGGTGGTGTCGTCCAGGGTGCCGTTGAAGTACGTCTGCGAATCGGCCCGGTCGTAACGATAATTCACGCCGGTGACCAGCCGCAGGCTGTCGGAAAGACTGAGGGTGTCCTGAACCTCAAGGTCGTAGCGCGACTCCCGGGCGCTCTGGTCGATATCGCCACACAGTGTCCGGGAAGCACCGTTTCGCCATTGGTCGAGCACTTGATTGGCCAGTGCCTGTTCCTGGGCCGTGCCGGCGGGGACCCCGGTATTCAGGAAACTGGGAATATTGCGCGCCAGCTTCTCGGCATAGTTGGGGTTGAGCTGCCACAGATCGGTCAATTGCGGGCTGAACGACACCTCCGCATCGCAGGCGCGCCAAGTCTGCTGGCGATCCCAATGCTGCATCGAACCCTGGATATAAAGGCTGTGGTTAGGATTCAGGTCCAGGTTCCAACGCAGCGAAGCGGCGTAATCCTTGGCGCTGACGTCGGAGTTATCCCCAGCTTCGGTAATCCCGGCAAACACCGGACGGTAGGTGTAGGGCCGCTGGTTGGTCCCTTCCTTGGCATTCAACTGCCAGTCAATGCTCTGGTATTCATCCAGGGTTTGGCTGACGGACAGGTTGAAGCGGTTCAGGCGACGGCTGTCGCGGTAGTCGGCCCCGTTGCGGTTGCTGTCAAAACCGTCGTCTTGCTGGCCGGACAGCGACAATCGCATGTCACCGTCTTCCCAGCCTGTGCCCTGGCTGGCGTACCAGTCGCTGATGCCGTTCTGGCCTCGGGTAACCTTGAAACGGGTGCCGTGGCTGTCGGCCGGGGCGCGGGTGATGATGTTGACGACGGCCATCAGTGCATTGGCGCCATAGCTGACGGTGTTGGGGCCGCGAAAGACTTCGATCCGCTCGATGTCTTCCATGGCGACCGGTATATCGCTCCAGTCCACTGTCGCCAGGCCGGCCCGGTACACCGAGCGACCATCGATCAGCACTTGCATGCGCCGCGCTTCACTGGCACTGGTGCCGTGGTAGTTGGCGGTGGGCTGGTTGCCGCTGATGTTGCCGACCATCATGCCTGGCACCAGGCGCAACAATTCGCTGATCTCCCGAGCGCCGCTGGCCTTGATCAATTCACGGTCCAGCACGGTCATGCTGCCGGGTACCGCCGCCGGCGACTGCTTCAGGCGCGTGGCGGTCAATACCTGGGGGAGGGGCTGGTTGTCCACGAACAAGTCGTCGGCCACCGCTGGCGGGCTGATGATCAGCGCCAATAGCAGTGATGAGCCTGGACGGGTGGGGCCAACGAACACGGCACAGCCTTTGGATAGAAGAAGGATGGCGGGCATGTTAACCGAGCCGAACGACTTTTCCATTCACGTTGACAGCATTTTCCTAGGAATTGGTGGTCAGCTTCCTACAGCGATGGGTAATTGCGGACGGGGCTGGTCGCGCTCTGGCTGCTCCGTATAATGCCCGGCATTGCCACTTGGTATGGAAGAGCGGATTGCATATGACTGAACAGCGCCCGATTGCGGTCCTGGGAGGCGGGAGTTTCGGCACCGCCGTGGCTAACCTGCTGGCGGAGAATGGCCACGCGGTGCGCCAGTGGATGCGTGACCCGGAGCAGGCCGAGGCCATCCGGGTCAACCGGGAAAATCCGCGTTATCTCAAAGGCATCAAGGTCCGCCCTGAAGTCGAGCCGGTGACCGATTTGCAGGCCACGCTCCAAAATAGCGATCTGTTTTTTGTCGCCTTGCCCTCTAGCGCCCTGCGTTCGGTGCTGGCACCGCACGCCGAGCGCTTGAGCGGCAAATTGCTGGTGAGCCTGACCAAAGGCATCGAGGCGCAAACGTTCAAGCTGATGAGCGAGATTCTTGCGGACATCGCCCCCAAGGCGCGAATCGGCGTGATATCCGGGCCTAACCTGGCGCGGGAGATTGCCGAACACGCCCTGACCGCCACCGTCGTCGCCAGCGAAGATGAAGAGCTGTGCCAGCAGGTCCAGGCCGCGCTGCATGGCCGCACCTTCCGGGTCTATGCCAGCGCGGATCGTTTCGGCGTGGAGCTGGGCGGTGCGCTGAAGAACGTCTATGCGATCATCGCCGGCATGGCGGTCGCCCTGGGCATGGGCGAGAACACCAAGAGCATGCTGATCACTCGGGCGCTGGCGGAAATGACCCGTTTCGCCGTGAGCCAGGGCGCCAACCCGATGACCTTCCTCGGCCTGGCCGGCGTGGGCGATCTGATCGTCACCTGTTCCTCGCCCAAGAGCCGCAACTATCAGGTCGGTTTCGCACTCGGCCAAGGCCTGAGCCTGGACGAGGCCGTCTCGCGCCTGGGCGAAGTGGCCGAAGGGGTCAACACCCTCAAGGTGCTCAAGGCCAAGTCCCAGGAAGCCGGCGTGTACATGCCGCTGGTCGCCGGTCTGCATGCGATTCTGTTCGAAGGGCGCACGCTGGAGCAGGTGATCGAACTGTTGATGCGTGGCGAACCCAAGACCGACGTCGATTTCATTTCCACCAGCGGTTTCAACTGATTCCGTTGACCGCAAGCAGGAGCGAACCATGAACGATCCGAAAGGGCAGCCGCAATACGAATCCATCCTGCTGCGAGTGCTGTGGATGGTGATTTACCTGCTGGTCTGGCAGGTGGCGCAATTGATCCTCGGCGCCGTGGTGCTGGTGCAATTGATCTACCGGCTGATCTACGGCGCACCGAGTGCCAGCCTGATGAATTTTGGCGACAGCCTGAGCCAGTTCCTGGCGCAGATCGGTCGCTTCGGCACTTTCCATAGCGACCAGAAGCCTTGGCCATTCGCCGACTGGCCAACCCCACGCACACCGGAAGGTGAAACCCCCCACACCGTTGCACCGGCACCACATCCCGCCCGGGACGAGGAGCCGAAGCTATGAAATTGTGGGTGTTGCGTCATGGCGAGGCCGAGCCCCACGGTGTTCGTCCCGACCCTGAACGGGTGCTGACCATCCATGGCCGCGAGGAAGTCTTGCTCAGCGCCGGTCGGTTGATGGGCGAGCCCCTGCGGGCCATTTTTGCCAGCCCCTATGTACGTGCCCAACAGACCGCGCAATTGGTTCGCGAGGCGCTGGGGTTCGAGCCGGAGTTGGTCACGGTTGATTGGCTCACGCCGGAAACCCGTCCGGCCGAGGTATTGAAACACCTGGATGATCAAGACAACGTGCTGCTGGTCAGCCATAACCCACTGGTGGGCAGCTTGCTGGGGCTTTTGCAGCACGGTCATCTGCAGCAACCGGAACAAGTATCGACGGCAGGCCTGGCCGAGCTGGAGGGCGACCTGCCGCTGGCCGGTTCGATGAAACTCAAGAGCCTCAGGCACCCCTGAGAACAACCGTCCCAAGACAAAACAAAAACATAAAGGAAGGGCAGCGATGAGTCTGTGGCGCACCACCCCCAATATTGAACAACTGAACGCGGCCGGTAAGAACACCATCAGCGAAGTGCTGGACATCCGTTTCGAATCTTTCGACGACGAATCCCTGACCGCGAGCATGGTGGTCGATCATCGTACCCATCAACCGTTCGGCCTGTTGCACGGCGGCGCGTCCGTGGTGCTGGCCGAGACAGTCGGCTCCATGGCGGCCTATCTGTGCGTCGACACGAGCAAGTTCTACTGCGTCGGCCTGGAAATCAACGCCAACCACTTGCGTGGCGTGCGCAGCGGGCGAGTAACCGCGACGGCCCGGATGGTTCACCTGGGCCGCACCACCCAGGTCTGGGACATCCGCCTGGTCAATGATGACGGCAAGGTCAACTGCGTATCGCGCCTGACCATGGCGGTGGTTCCATTGGGTGAGCAGCCGCCGGCGCGCTAAGAGACGTTACAAGCTAAGCAGTCCCGCTTTTACTTGTAGCTTGCAGCTCGAGGGTCAATGTTGCTGTCATCATTCCTGTCAGTTCCGGTCATTGCCGCACCATCAGGTTCTGCGCAAAATCGGTCGCAGTTCTCGCAATGGATCGGCCAATATGTCGCAACAGGTGTTTTTCGCCCACGCCAATGGTTTCCCCTCCGCCACCTACGGTAAGTTGTTTGCCGCGCTGGCGCCGCAGTACGAGGTTTCCCACCTCGAACTGCACGGCCATGACCCGCGATTCCCGGTCGACGACAATTGGAACAATCTGGTGGACGAACTGATTCACCACCTTGAGCGGCAATCGCAGCCGGTGTGGGGCGTCGGGCATTCTCTGGGCGGCGTACTGCATTTGCATGCGGCGTTGCGCTGCCCGCAGTTGTATCGTGGTGTGGTCATGCTCGATTCCCCGGTCCTGACCCGCGCCGACCGCTGGCTGATTCTTGCCGCCAAGCGCCTGGGCTTCATCGATCGCTTGACGCCGGCCGGGCGAACCCTGGGGCGGCGGGAAGAATTCAACGACCTGGCGTCGGCGCGGGAATATTTTGCCGGCAAGACGTTGTTTCGCGGTTTCGACCCGGAGTGCTTCGAAGCGTACCTGCAACATGGTTTGCAGCCTGTTGGTGATCGGTTGCGGCTGCGCTTCGACCCGGCCACGGAAATCAGCATCTACCGAGGCGTGCCGCACACCAGCCCCGGGAGGGCTCGAAAGCTCGACATGCCGTTGGCGGTAGTGCGGGGCCGACAGAGTCGGGTGGTGATGCGTCATCACGCCCGATCCGTGAGCCGCATGCCCTTGGGCGAATCCTTGACCATGCCGGGTGGTCACATGTTTCCACTCGAATATCCCCAGGACACGGCCAACTTGCTCAAGGGCCTGCTGCAGCGCTGGCAGGGTCGTAGCCCATGAGCGTCGTCGAAGAAATTCGCCTGAGCCTGCCCCATATCGAGTTGGCGGCCCATTTGTTCGGGCCGGAAGATGGCCGGCCGGTGATTGCCCTGCATGGCTGGCTGGACAACGCCAACAGCTTCGCCCGGCTGGCGCCTATGCTCCAGGGCGTACGGGTGATTGCCTTGGACATGGCCGGTCACGGACATTCCGGGCACCGTCCGCCTGGCGCCGGCTATGCCCTGTGGGATTATGCCCACGATGTGCTGCAAGTCGCCGAGCAACTGGGCTTGAAGCGTTTCGGGCTGCTGGGGCATTCCATGGGGGCCATTGTCTCGCTGGTCCTGGCCGGTGCTTTGCCGGAGCGGATCAGTCACTTGGCATTGATCGATGGGGTGATTCCTCCTACAGCGAAAGGCGACAATGCGGCCGAGCGCATGGGCATGGCCCTGCAAGCGCAACTGGATTTGCCGCAAAAACGCAAACCCGTCTACAAAACCCTCGACCGGGCCATCGAAGCGCGTATGAAGGGACTGGTGGCAGTCAGTCGCGAAGCCGCCGAGCTACTGGCCCAGCGCGGCTTGATGCCGGTGCCGGGAGGGTTCACCTGGCGCACCGACAATCGCCTGACCTTGCCCTCGCCGCTGCGCCTGACCGACGAACAGGCCATGGCCTTCGTCGCGCGGGTCGCTTGCCCCGCGCACTTGGTAGTCGCGGCCGACGGCATGCTTGCCCAGCACCCCGAATTGCTGGAACGTCTACCCTTCAGTCATGAACAGTTACCTGGCGGCCATCATTTGCACCTGAACGACGAGGTCGGTGCCGCTCTTGTAGCAGACTGTTTCAATCGGTTCTTCAGCGTTTCTTGACTTGCGCCGGGCAAGTGTCGAGGCTGGGCGGGTTGAAAGGGAGCCAACCATGACAGATATCCATTCACTTGCCTTGCTGTGCATTGATGAACGCCTTTGCGTCGCGCGGACCCAGGCCAAGCCGATCCAATGAAACTATCCATTCGTTCATTCGTCCTGCTGGCACTGGCCGGTTTCAGCCCGCTATCCCTGGCTGCCGATGTACCCGGCAGCCAGGATCTGGAACGCGTGCCGCGCATGCCCGACGCGCAAATCGTCGATTATCGGCAAACCAGCGACCTTGAGCGTATCTACCCCATGGGGTCGATTCGCAAGATCAGCGGCCAACTGCGTTTCGACGGGCAGGTCGATGCCCGTGGCAACGCCACCTCGGTGACCTACGAACTGCCGCCGGAACATACCGCCACACAAGCGTTCACCGCCGCCCGCGAAGCCTTGCAGAAACAGGGCGCCGAGCTGCTGTTCTGGTGCCAGGCCCGCGATTGTGGCGAAAGCAGCCTGTGGGCCAACGAAGTGTTCGGCAATGCCAAGCTCTATGGCGCCGACAATGGCCAGGCCTACCTGTTGCTGCGCCTGGCGCCGCCGGCGGACAACACGCTGATCGCGCTGTATGCCATCACCCGTGGCAACCGCAAGGCCTACCTGCATGTCGAGCAGTTCGAAGCGAGCGCGCCCCTGGGGGATGTGCTGCCGACTTCTGCCACGTTGTTGCGCCAGCTCAAGGACACCGGCGTGCTGGACTTGCCGCGTCTTGCCGGCGAACCGGAGGAAGCCTGGCTACGCCTGTTGTCTCGGGCCTTGAACCTGGACACCGGCCTTCGGGTCAGCGTCGCCGGCCCACACGCCGAGGCGTGGCGCCAGGCGCTGGTCGAGCAGGGCGTCCGGGCGGCAAGAATGGAAGCGGCCGGCGGTAACACGGCGGGCTTGCACCTGGAGCTGTTGCGATAAGCTGACGTGGCAAACGCGCGTGTCGTCCTAGCCCGGCCTTGTTCATTTCTCGAGACCCTACATGCTCAATAACGATCGGCTGTTGGTGCAAATACTGCTCCTGGTGTTGTTCGGGGCCAGCCTCTGGGTGATGGCTCCGTTCTGGTCGGCGCTGTTCTGGGGGGCTGTGCTCGCTTTTGCCAGTTGGCCACTGATGCGCCTGCTGACCCGTTGGGTCAACGGTCGCGAATCCTTGGCGGCGGCCTTGCTGACGGTCGGCTGGATGTTGCTGGTGGCGGTGCCGCTGGTGTGGCTGGGCTTCAATCTCGCCGATCATGTGCGCGATGCCACGGCCTTTGTCAGGGATGTGCAGGTCGATGGCCTGCCCGAAGCCCCCGACTGGCTCGCCGGCGTACCGCTGGTGGGCGGGCGCCTGGTAACGCTCTGGAACAGCATCGACCAGCAGGGCGCGGCGATGATGGTGTCCATCAAGCCCTACCTGGGACGTGTCGGCAACTGGTTGCTGGCCCGTAGCGCGCAGATCGGCGGCGGAATCCTCGAACTGACCCTGAGCATCGTGTTCGTGTTCTTTTTCTACCGGGACGGCCCGCGATTGGCGGCGTTTGTCCAGGGGCTGCTGGAGCGGCTGATCGGTGATCGTGCCGGGTACTATGTCGAATTGGTGGCCGGCACGGTGCAGCGAGTGGTCAACGGGGTGATCGGTACCGCCGCGGCTCAGGCGGTACTGGCGCTGATCGGCTTTTTGATCGCCGGGGTGCCGGGTGCGCTGGTACTGGGTATCGTCACCTTCCTGCTCAGCCTGATTCCCATGGGGCCGCCGCTGGTCTGGATACCTGCCACGGCCTGGCTGGCGTGGAAGGGCGAGTATGGGATGGCGGTGTTCCTGGGTATCTGGGGCACGTTCATCATCAGTGGCGTGGACAACGTGCTCAAGCCCTACCTGATCAGTCGTGGTGGAAACCTGCCGCTGGTGATCGTGTTGCTCGGGGTGTTCGGTGGCTTGATCGCGTTCGGTTTCATCGGGTTGTTCATCGGTCCGACCCTGCTGGCGGTGGCGTACAGCTTGCTGACGGATTGGAGCAAGAGCCAGGCGCGGTAACGCAGCGGTTCAGGCCACACGGGGCACGCGAATCACCGCCGTCAACCCGCCGCCGGGTGTTTCTTCCAGGCTTAAGTGCCCGCCCAGGCGTTCGGCGGCCTCCCGGGCGATGGTCATGCCCAGGCCGACGCCTCCCGAGTTGCGGTTGCGCGAACCCTCCAGGCGAAAGAATGGCTCGAATACCGCTTCGCGCTTGTCCGCCGCGATGCCAGGGCCGTGGTCAATCACCCGGATCAGCAACTGGTGCTGCTGATCGTCCAGCACGATCGATGCGTCGCCCGCGTAACGCACGGCATTGTCGATGAGGTTGTTGATGCATGAACGCAGTGCCATCGGTTGCACCCGCAAGGGCGCGCAGGTACCGCTGGCATGCACATTGGCGCCGTGGTCCTGGGCGTTTTCGCTTAATGATTCAACCAGCGCCTGCACGTCCATCCATTGCAACGCTTCGCTGGTGCGTTGTTCGTGGAGATAGGTCAGGGTCGCGTCGAGCATGCCGATCATATCGTCCAGGTCTTGACGCATCTGATCCTGCAGCCGGGGGTCGTTGATCTGCTCCAGGCGCAGCTTGAGTCGCGCAAGTGGGGTGCGCAGATCATGGGATACCGCGCCAAGCATGCGCGAGCGTTGCTGTACCTGCTCGCGGATCCGTTGTTGCATCAGGTTGAACGTATGGGCGGCTTGGCGGGCCTCCCGCGGACCGTTCTCTTCCAATGGCGGGCTATGGAGGTCCTCGCTCAGCCGTTGGGCGGCGTCGCTCAGTCGCTGGATGGGCCGAGTCAACAGCTTGGCGCCGTACCAGGCCGCAACGATCAGGAACACAAATTGAAACGTCAGGGGCACCACAGGCCCGCCAAACCGGGGGCGTGGGCCGGGTGGCGGGCCGGAGTGCGAGGGACCTGCGGTTTGATGGGAAAATTCCGGGGGCGGCCCGGGAGGTGGCTTGTCGTAATGAAAAAACCAGGCAAAGGCCAGCAGGTGCGCCAGCACGATCGCCACCAGCAGCACGCCGAACAGGCGGCCAAACAGGGAATCGAAGCGCAGGCGCATCAACCGATATCCCGCGCATCGAACAGGTAGCCTTCACCGCGCACGGTCTTGATCAACTGCGGAGCCTTCGGATCGTCCCCCAGTTTCTGGCGCAAGCGCGAGACCAGCAGATCGATACTGCGGTCGAAGGCCTCGATCGAGCGACCGCGCGCGGCGTCCAGCAATTGTTCACGGCTGAGCACTCGGCGTGGTCGCTCGATGAACACCCACAACAGGCGGAATTCTGCGTTGGAGAGGGGCACTACCAGCCCGTTGGCGGAAACCAGTTGGCGCAGCACGCTGTTGAGCCGCCAGCTATCGAAGCGAATGTTGGCGCGCTGCTCGCTGCGATCGTCGCGCACCCGGCGCAGGATGGTCTGGATTCGCGCCACCAGCTCCCGGGGTTCAAAAGGTTTGGCCATGTAATCATCCGCGCCCAACTCCAGGCCGATGATGCGGTCGGTGGGTTCGCAGCGGGCCGTCAGCATCAGGATTGGAATATTCGACTCGGCGCGCAGCCAGCGGCACAGTTGCAAGCCGTCTTCGCCCGGCAGCATCAGGTCTAGCACGATCACGTCGAAGTGTTCTGCCTGCATCGCCTGGCGCATGGCCGCGCCATCGGTTACGCCACTGGCGCGAATGCCGAAGCGGCCCAGGTAGTCGATCAGCAGCTCGCGGATCGGTACGTCGTCATCGACGATCAGCGCGCGGGTGCTCCAGCGCCTGTCGTCGTCGGACACTTTCTGATCGCCAGAATTTGCAACAGGGGTGTACTGCATGAGATGCATCATCTGCCATTGGGGCTGCCAACCGAAAGAAGGCGGCGGGGGGGTGGGGTGAGCATAAGCTTCGCGGCGGTGGGCCGTGAAGCGTTGAAAGAGCGGCGTTCGGCGGCTGAGGGTAGCGTCCCGTCGTGTTGTGCGCATGTCATGAATGTATCGGCGTTGACACACATGACGGCAGGGCCGATCAATGATTTGCCGATCATCGGGTCCCGTTAGGGCGCTGGTTCCGCTACAATGCGCGCCGATTTCGACTTGCCTGAGAGCTCATCCATGTCCGCCTGCCAGACGCCTATCATCGTCGCCCTGGATTTTCCTACCCGTGACGCCGCCCTGAAGCTGGCCGACCAGTTGGACCCCAAGCTCTGCCGGGTCAAGGTCGGCAAGGAGCTGTTCACCAGCTGCGCGTCGGAAATCGTCGGAACCTTGCGGGACAAGGGTTTCGAAGTGTTCCTGGACCTCAAGTTCCACGATATCCCCAATACCACCGCCATGGCCGTCAAGGCCGCTGCGGAAATGGGCGTGTGGATGGTCAATGTGCATTGCTCCGGTGGCCTGCGCATGATGGCTGCCTGTCGTGAAGTGCTGGACCAGCGCAACGGCCCCAAGCCGTTGCTGATCGGCGTGACCGTGCTGACCAGCATGGAGCGTGAAGACCTGGCGGGCATCGGCCTGGACATCGAGCCCCAGGAGCAAGTGCTGCGCCTGGCGGCGCTGGCGCAAAAGGCGGGAATGGACGGCCTGGTTTGCTCGGCCCTGGAGGCCAACGCCCTGAAAACGGCCCACCCCTCGTTGCAGCTGGTGACCCCGGGCATTCGCCCGGCGGGCAGTGCCCAGGACGACCAGCGCCGCATCCTGACCCCGCGCCAGGCACTGGACGCTGGCTCCGACTACCTGGTGATCGGCCGGCCGATCAGCCAGGCAGCCGATCCGGCCAAGGCGCTGGCGGCGGTAGTGGCGGAGCTGGCCTGACCCAACTACGCGGGCCCCTGTGGGAGCGAGCTTGCTCCCACAGTTGTTTTGCGTCGGCCACTCACAGTGATGTGCCTCAGACCTTCAACACCAACTTCCCAAAATTCTCACCACTGAACAATTTGGTCAGCGTCTCGGGGAATGTCTCCAGCCCTTCGACGATGTCTTCCTTGCTCTTGAGCTGCCCCTTGGCCATCCAGCCGGCCATTTCCTGCCCGGCGGCGGCGAACTGCGAGGCATAGTCCATGACCACGAACCCTTCCATCCGCGCGCGGTTGACCAACAGCGACAGGTAGTTGGCCGGGCCCTTGACCGCTTCTTTGTTGTTGTATTGGCTGATGGCGCCGCAGATCACCACGCGGGCCTTGAGGTTCAAACGGCTGAGCACCGCATCGAGAATGTCGCCGCCAACGTTATCGAAGTACACATCCACGCCTTTGGGGCATTCGCGCTTCAGGCCGGCGTGAACGTCTTCACTCTTGTAATCGACGGCACCGTCGAAGCCCAGCTCATCGATCAGGAATTTGCATTTGTCGGCGCCGCCAGCGATGCCGACCACCCGACAGCCTTTGATCTTGGCAATTTGCCCGGCAATGCTGCCTACCGCCCCGGCGGCACCGGACAGGACCACGGTTTCGCCGGCCTTCGGTGCGCCGACATCCAACAGAGCGAAATAGGCGGTCATGCCCGTCATGCCCAGCGCTGACAGATAACGTGGCAGCGGCGCCAGTTTCGGATCGACTTTGTAGAAGCCTCGCGGCTCGCCGAGGAAATAATCCTGCACACCCAAGGCACCGTTCACGTAGTCGCCTACCGCGTATCCGGGGTTATTCGAGGCGACGACCTGGCCTACGCCCAAGGCGCGCATGACCTCACCAATGCCGACCGGCGGGATGTACGATTTTCCCTCATTCATCCAGCCACGCATGGCCGGGTCCAGGGACAGGTACTCGTTCTTGACCAGGATCTGGCCGGGTGCCGGCTCGCCGACCGGGACTTGTTGATAAGTGAACGTCTCACGGGTAGCGGCGCCCACCGGGCGTTTGGCGAGCAGGAACTGGCGGTTGGTCAGGGCGGTCATGACAGGCACTCAAGATGAATGAAGTCTTGTTGATAGACGCTTGGAGCCTTCGCTGCAAGGTTTGCCGATACAGCGAATGCACATCGATCCAACCCAGTGATAATCCGCCGGGTATCGTTATCACTGGCGTTCATGCGACGCCAACCGGCGGTTGGATAGTGCTGCCGCACCGAAGCGATGGATGGCTATATTGCAGCGACAACGGTAATTCTTCGAGGCATTGACGATGAGCATGACGTTTTCCGGACAGGTTGCCGTGGTGACGGGCGGCGCGGCGGGCATTGGTCGCGCCACGGCCCAGGCGTTCGCAGCACAGCACCTGAAGGTAGTCGTCGCCGACCTGGACGTCGCGGGTGGCGAAGGCACGGTGCAGTTGATTCGCGATGCGGGTGGCGAGGCTGTGTTCGTGCGCTGCGACGTGACACTGGACAGCGACGTGCAAAATCTCATGAATGAAGTCATCGGCGCCTACGGTCGCCTCGATTACGCATTCAATAACGCGGGCATCGAAATCGAGAAGGGCAAACTGGCTGACGGGACGCTGGATGAGTTCGACGCGATCATGGGCGTCAACGTTAAAGGCGTCTGGTTGTGCATGAAATACCAACTGCCCTTGCTGCTTGCCCAGGGCGGCGGCGCGATCGTCAATACGGCCTCGGTGGCAGGGCTTGGGGCGGCGCCAAAGATGAGCATCTACGCGGCGTCCAAGCATGCGGTGATCGGCTTGACCAAGTCTGCGGCGATTGAATATGCCAAGAAGAAAATCCGCGTTAATGCGGTGTGCCCGGCGGTGATCGATACAGACATGTTCCGTCGGGCCTATGAGGCGGACCCGAGAAAAGGCGAATACGCCAACTCGATGCATCCGGTGGGCAGAATCGGCAAGGTCGAGGAAATCGCCAGTGCCGTGTTGTATTTATGCTGCGACGGCGCGGCATTCACCACGGGCCAGGCGTTGGCGGTGGATGGGGGGGCTACGGCAATCTGATACCGACAAGCGCTTTTCTCGCTGCAGGACAAAGCCCGCACTGGTTGCGGGTTTTTCTTTGGAGGGCAAAGGTTCCCCTGATGGGTTTGCCATTGTATTTCAAGAAATGAGAATCAGCCGTTTTTGCGTGTTCTCTTACATCGCCCAGCATCGCCCTGTGCTTAACTGTTTGTGGAAATAAAACAAACGCTTAGGAGCTTGGTTACTCATGGAGTTGAGAATCGACCGGCAGGCCCTGGTGCCCGTCGTGCAGCAAATTGTCGATGCGTTGGCCTGCTGGATTCGACAGGGCGCGGTGGAGCCGGGGACTCGCCTGCCATCGATCCGCCAGCTGGCACGGGAGAACCTGCTGAGTCAGGCGAGCGTCCATGAAGCCTGCCAGCGTTTGGTCGCCCAGGGCTTGCTGGCGTCGCGCCATGGTTCGAGTTTTGTCGTGGCTCCGGCCGCTTGCGCAACGGAAGAAGCCTTGGCCCATGGCTGGCTGCAAGGTGTATTGGCCGATCATGACGCCCCGGCAGGCGTTATGTATCAAGCGCTGAAGCTGGGCGGCGGCGGGCTGCCTGAAAGCTGGCGCGAAAGTGATGACCTGGGGTATGCGATACGTCAGGTGACTCGCACCGACATGGCGGGGTTGTTCAACTACAGCACGCCACTGGGACTGCCAGCCCTGCGTGAGCAGCTGTCCAGGAGATTGAAACAGTTCGATATCGATGCCGATGAAAAACGCATCCTGACCACCCTGGGCGCTACCCACGGGCTCGACCTGATCGTGCGCACGCTTCTGCGACCGGGCTGCTGCGTGGTGGTGGAGAGCCCCGGTTACTCGAAGCTGTTCGACCTGCTCAGGCTGCACAAGATAGACATGATCGAGCTGCCCAGGACACCCCGTGGCCCGGACGTCGACGCCCTTCAACGCCTGCTGGCGATTCATCGACCCAGCGCTATTTTCGTCAACAGCGCCTGCCACAACCCAACCGGCAGCAGCCTGGCGCCGGCGGTGGCCCAGCGTCTGCTGCAACTGGCGCAAGAGCACGCGATGCTGGTTATCGAAGATGATGTCTACGCCGATTTCCAGGGGCCAACGCGGGCCCGATTGGCGGCGCTGGATACCGACGTGGTCTACCTGGGCAGCTTCTCCAAGACCTTGAGCAGCTCTTTACGCGTTGGGTTCATGGTGGCGACGCCCTCCGTCATCGCGCGTCTGGGCGAGATCAAGGAGATCACTTGCCGGGGCGGTTCCCGATTCGCCGAGTCCGTGCTGGCCAGCCTCCTGGCCAATGGCGCCTATCGCAAGCTGGTCCAGCGCCAGCGCCAGCGCCTCAATGCCGACATGGCGGTGGCGTTGCAGCTTTTGGAGGATGCCGACTGGAAAGTATTCGGCAAACCGGCGGGAGGCCTGTTCATCTGGGCGCGTCCGCCGCTGTGTGACTATGCTGAGGTACAGCGTCTGGCCAGGCGGTGCGGCATTCAGTTGTCATCCCGCACGGCGTTCAGCCCATCGGGTGCCGAGACGGATTGGCTGCGGGTCAACGTCGCCTATGCCCGGGATCCCAGGGCCTTGGCTTTCTTCCGGGCCACGGCTCTGGATCGACCTCAAATGTCCTGAAAACGACGCGGCTGTAGCTTTTTGCCATTATTCCGACGCCAGCATCTTGTGTTGCGGGGCGTCTCGTTGCGAATCTGCAATCAACACACACCGGCAGAGGACTGGGCGCAATGATTTCGGCCGTGCAAGGACGTTTTGCCAACCTGGGTATGGCAAAGAAATTGGGTATCGGCTTTGTCCTGGTGCTGCTGCTTACCGCAGTAGTGGCGGCCATTGGCGTCTGGTCCCTGCAAACCATCAGTCATCGCTTCGACGGCTTGAAGCAGATGTCATCCCTCAACAGCCGGTTGCTCAAGGTCCGGCTGCTGGAGCAGGAATTTGCCTTGCGTTCAGACCCCAAGTCCGCCGATGCCCTGCGACAGGGGGTCGATGGCTTGCTGGCCCTGGCGAACGACCTCAGGACACGGTCAGACGGCAATGCGGCGGTGATGAATGAGGTGGAGCAGGCGCTGACGGCGTATCGCAAGGCCTTCGATGAGTTCGTCGGGCTGAGCCAGAGCAAGGACCTGGCGCTGGAAATGGCCAGCTGGTCGGTGTCCAGTGTCGCCAACAACCTGGATGTATTGCAGGCCGGACTCGCCGATGATGGCGCCTATACCTTGAAGGATTCCGAGGGCAAGGAGGGTGCAGAGTTCATCGAGCAGGCCAACCAGGTCAGCGAAGTGTCGCGACTTATGCTGCAGTCGATGAACGAAGCGCGCGTTCGGTTGGACCAAAGCCGTAAAGGCAGTGATGAGGCTGCCGGGCAGGGCAATATCGAACAGGCCGAACAGGCCATGAAGTTGGCGGAAGCGCTCAAGGGCGCGGTCAAGGATCCGGGTTACCAGACCGTACTCAACGAGGTCGCCGGGCACATCGGCGGGTTCAATCAGCAACTGGCGGAATACACCGCGCTGCTGGCCAAGGAAAAAATCGTCTACCAGCAATTGCATGAGCGGGCCGATCAGGTGATGGCGCGGGTCGACCAGGCCTACAGCGCCGAAGACAGTGCCATGCAGGCGGAACTTAAGAAAAATTCGTTGATGATCATCGGCTCGTCGGCTTTGGCGCTGCTGGTTGGATTGGTCGCGGCCTGGGTGATTACCCGGTTGATCGTCGCCCCGCTGCGCAGTGTGATCCGTGTCGCCCAGCGGATCGCCGCCGGGGACCTGAGCGCCAAGGTCGAAGTGATGCGCCGGGATGAGATTGGCCAGCTGATGTTGGCGATGCAACAGATGGGTGCCGGCTTGAGCAGTATCGTCAGCGGTTTGCAGGCTGGCATCGACCAACTGGCCAGCTCCGCCCAGTCGCTGTCGTCCGTCACTGAACAGACCAACCTGGAAGTCAGCAGCCAGAAGGAAGAAACCGAGCAAGTGGCCACGGCGATGAACCAGATGACTGCCACGGTTCACGATGTAGCCCGCAATGCGGAGGAGGCGGCGCAAGCGGCCCAGACGGCTGATGATAAAGTCGAAAGCGGCCAGCAGGTCGTGCGCCAGAGCATGGTCCGTATCGAGCAACTGGCTGACTCGGCGACCATGGCGAGCACCAGCATCGAAAGCCTGAGCGCCGAGATACAAAACATCGGCACCGTGCTGAGCGTGATCAAGAGTGTCGCCGAGCAAACCAATCTGTTGGCGCTCAACGCAGCTATCGAGGCGGCGCGGGCTGGCGAACAGGGCAGGGGGTTTGCGGTGGTGGCCGATGAAGTGCGGGCCCTGGCCAGGCGCACGCAACAGTCCACCGAGGAAATCGAGCGCCTGGTCAGCGCGCTACGCTCTGCTGCTCAAGCGTCCGTACAGCAAATCCAGAGCAGTGGCGAGCTGGTAAAAATGGCGGTCAGCGATGCATTGCAGACCGAAAGCGCGCTAGGCAGCATCGCGGCGGCGGTGTCGTTGATCCAGCAAATGAACCAGCAGATCGCAGCGGCCGCCGAACAACAAAGCTCCGTGGCCGAAGAAATCAACCGCAGCGTCACCAGCATCCGCGCCAGCGCCGATCAATCATCCGTGGCCATGCAGGGTAATGCTGCCTCCAGCGTTGAACTGGCGCAGTTGGGCGTTGAGTTGAAAGGAATGGTGGGGCATTTCAAGTTGTGAGTTGGGGAGCTGTTGCTGCCACTATCGCCAGCAAGCTGGCCCCCACGTGGGATGTCCGGTGAACACAAGGTTCATGTCGCCGCAAATCCTGTAGGAGCGGGCTTGTCCGCGAAGAGGCCAGCACGTTCCAACCTTCTCACCCCATCCCGCTCCGCACCCCAACCTCAGTCGTAGACCTTCTTTTTCTTCCACTCGTCGTTCGCTTCGTCTTCCTTCAACCCCTCGGTCAACTGGTTCACCTCACCCTCCACAGGCTGAGTGCTCGCCAGGACCTGGGCATTGGCCCGAGCCAGAAGCTTTTCCAGATAAGCCAGCTGTTCAGCATAGACCTGCGGTTCCTGCTGCTTGCGCAAATACTGGACACCACGCTCGAACGCCAGGCGAGCCTGCCCGGGCTGTTCCTGCTGCAGCGCCTGCTGGCCGAGGTTGTTGAAGAATTCGATGTGCAGCAGCACCAGAATGTGCCGGACCTCGCGAACCCAGCGCTTGGCCTCGTTGGGCGGTAGGAAACCGTCCTGGGCCGCGCGGGTGATCTGGCCGTGCAAGGCCTCGAGCAGGAACCGAACATCCTTGGCCTTCGCTTCGGTCTGGATCGGCGCCGGCGGGTTGTTGACCGGAATCGATTCACCCTGGGCGGCAAGTGCAGTCAGTTCGTCCAGGCGTGCCTTGACCTGAGCGTTGGACTTGTCGAGATTCAGCAGGCGCTGGCAGACGTTCAGCTCAAGACGCGTGATCAACAGCTTCAGGGCAGGGGTCATCAACTGGCCGGGGAAGGTTTCGGTGAGCTCGCCACAACGACGCAGGCGGTCGTTGAGCTCGACCTTGGTGCGGGCCTTTTCCAGCTTGTTGTTTTCCACCACATGGTTCATGTAGCCAATGGCGATCAACAGTGCGATCCCGGCTACGACGAGCAGGGTGATCATGAGTGGTGTCACCGGTAAGACCTCTTTAATGGGGAACGCATGTCATGAGTGTAGTGGCTTGGCTTTTAAGCGCATAGGCCCGAGCGACGCGATTAGACGGGCGTCGTGCTGTTTATAGGGCTTACAGCGGAGTAGATGCACATTGCCACTATTTGCCTGGTGCGACTATAGCGCCTTGGCGGGTGACAGAATATAGGCGTCAGAGACCGGGCGGACAAAATTCGCGAAGCCGCTTCAAAGCGGGGGAAGTCATTGATTTAAATAAATTTATATCTGGGGGTTGACGACCCTCCAATCCATCCATAGAATGCGCGCCACTTACAGCGTAAAGCACCTAGCCAAACGCGATAAGCAGTGAATGTTGTACGTGTGTCCCCTTCGTCTAGTGGCCTAGGACACCGCCCTTTCACGGCGGTAACAGGGGTTCGAGTCCCCTAGGGGACGCCAATGCGGGAATAGCTCAGTTGGTAGAGCACGACCTTGCCAAGGTCGGGGTCGCGAGTTCGAGTCTCGTTTCCCGCTCCAATTTTAAACAGCGTTGCTTTCGGGCGGGGCTGAGTGAAGCCAGAGCCGACATCTTCGGATGCGGATTTGGGCACTGGAATACACACCATGTGTTCCAGTTAGTGTGTCCCCTTCGTCTAGTGGCCTAGGACACCGCCCTTTCACGGCGGTAACAGGGGTTCGAGTCCCCTAGGGGACGCCATTTGCGGGAATAGCTCAGTTGGTAGAGCACGACCTTGCCAAGGTCGGGGTCGCGAGTTCGAGTCTCGTTTCCCGCTCCAAATTCAAGAAAACGCCGCTCATTCGAGCGGCGTTTTTTTATGCGCCTATAAAAAGTCTCCTAGCCCTCCAGGCGGTCGCGAGCCGCGATGACTCAGCGATCGGGCTGGGTTGCGCTGCTCCACAGCAAAGAAAAAGCCCGCAAGGTGTAAGCCGTGCGGGCCTGTTTTTTACTGGCTGCGATCAGTGTTTGCTGTCCTGGTCCGACATCGCCAGCAATTGTTTTTCCTGGTTCCAATCGAAGGGCTCGTCGTTCTGCTCAGCTTCGAACCGACGTTCCTCCAAGGCCTGGTACAGGTTGATTTCTTCGTCGGGCATGTAGTGAAGGCAATCGCCGCCGAAGTACCACAGCAGGTCGCGAGGCACCAAGTGGGCAATCTGCGGATATCGGACGATCACTTGGCACAAGAGGTCCTGGCCCAGGTATTGGCTTTCGATCGGATCGACCGGCAACTGCGCGCGCAAATCATCAAAGCGTTCCAGAAACAGCGCATGGCTTTCTTCAGGCACCTGTTCGGCCTCACCCACGGCGACCAGGATGCTGCGCAAGTGGTCAAGCAAGACGAGGTGATCGGCAACGACGTTGGACACGAGATAAGTCCTCAAGAGCAAAACGGGCGCAGGAGTATAAAGCGCCTGCGCCCGCTTTTACATGCTGGTCGTCCGGATCAACGGACTTTGTCCTCAGTGAGCGTCAGCGCTTGCGGGTCGAAGTCGTCCACGTCGATGACCTTGCGGCGTGCCGTTTCAGCGGCTCGCAGGGTCTGCGCTTCAGTTGCATTCAGCACGCCCGCTTCGAGCGCTGCATCGATAAGGGGCTCTCCAGGTGCCGGGTCGAGCTGACCCTGCTTCAGTGCCGAGTGCAACTTCTTGTGCAGTGGATGGGCGGTGGCCAGCAGGTCGGCGGCGTATTGCAGCGCACCGACAGGATCATCCTGTGACTGTGGGCGATAGCAGCCTTGAAGCAACTCCTCCAAAGTCGGATCGCCCTTGGCGCGACCGATAACCGCTGCCACCTCGGCATCGAGCCGGTCGCTCGGACCTTTATGACGCCGGCCGAAAGGAAACACCACCACACGCAACAGGCAGCCCAGCAGCCGGCTTGGGAAGTTGGCCAGCAGCTCGTCCAACGCCCGCTCCGACTGACCCAGGCTTTCTTCCATGGCCCACTGGAACAGTGGCGCCATATGGTCCGGCGAATCGAGATCGTGGTAGCGCTTGAGTGCAGCCGAGGCCAGGTAAAGGTTGCTCAACACATCACCCAATCGGGCAGACAAGCGCTCGCGGCGCTTGAGCTCACCACCCAGCAACATCATGCTCAGGTCCGCCAGCAAGGCAAATGCCGCCGCTTGCCGGTTGAGGGCGCGGAAATAGCCTTGGCTCAAGGCGTTGCCTGGCACGTTATCGAAATGCCCCAGGCCGAGATTCAGCACCAAGGTACTGGCGGCATTGCTGACCGCGAAACCGATGTGCTTGAGCAGCAGTGCGTCGAATTCGAGCAATGCCTGGTCTTTGTCCTCGCGGGTGGCCAGGGCCATCTCCTTGAGCACGAACGGATGGCAGCGGATGGCACCCTGGCCGAAGATCATCAGGTTGCGCGACAGGATATTCGCGCCTTCGACCGTGATGAAAATCGGCGCGCCTTGCCAACTGCGTCCCAGGTAGTTGTTAGGACCCATGATGATGCCTTTGCCGCCGTGAACGTCCATGGCGTGGCTGATGCATTCGCGGCCACGTTCGGTCAGGTGGTACTTGAGGATCGCCGACAGCACCGAAGGTTTTTCGCCGAGGTCCACCGCGTTGGCCGTCAGCATGCGCGCGGCGTCCATCAGCCAGGCATTGCCACCGATGCGCGCCATGGCTTCCTGGATGCCTTCGAAGGCCGACAACGGCACGTTGAATTGTTCACGCACCTGGGTGTACTGGCCGGTGACCAGGCTGGTGAACTTCGCCGCGCCGGTACCGACCGCGGGCAATGAAATCGAGCGCCCGACCGACAGGCAGTTCATCAGCATCATCCAGCCCTTGCCGAGCATGGCCTGGCCGCCGATCAGAAAGTCCAGCGGGATGAAGACATCCTTGCCCCAGTTCGGCCCGTTCATGAAGGCGGCGCCGAGGGGCAGATGGCGACGGCCGATCTGAACGCCGGGCGTGTCGGTGGGGATCAGCGCCAGGCTGATTCCCAGGTCTTCTTCGTCGCCCAGCAAGCGGTCCGGGTCATAGGCCTTGAAGGCCAGGCCGAGGAGGGTGGCGACCGGGCCTAGGGTGATGTAGCGCTTTTCCCAGTTCAGGCGCAGGCCAAGGGTTTCCTCGCCTTGCCACTCGCCTTTGCAGATGATCCCGGTGTCGGGCATCGCCCCGGCGTCGGACCCGGCCAGTGGGCCGGTCAGCGCGAAGCAGGGGATGTCGTCGCCACGGGCCAGTCGCGGCAGGTAATGGTTGCGTTGTTCGTCGGTGCCGTAATGCAGCAACAGTTCCGCGGGGCCGAGGGAATTGGGGACCATGACGGTGGAAGCCAGGTCGCCGCTGCGGGTGGCGAGCTTCATTGCCACCTGGGAGTGGGCATAGGCGGAGAACCCCTTGCCACCGTATTCCTTGGGAATGATCAGGGCGAAAAAACCATGCTCCTTGATGTGTGCCCACGCTTCGGGCGGCAGGTCCATCGCCTGGCCGATCTGCCAGTCGCTGACCATCGCACAAAGCGCTTCGGTAGGGCCGTCGAGGAACGCCTGCTCCTCGTCGGTCAGACGAACCTTGGGGTAAGCCAGCAGCGTGTCCCAGTCTGGCCGTCCACTGAAAAGCTCGCCATCCCACCATACCGTGCCAGCGTCGATGGCGTCGCGCTCGGTCTGGGACATGGGCGGCAGGGTTTTCTGGAACCAGTCGAACATCGGCGCGCTGAAGTATTTGCGGCGCAGGTCCGGTAGCAGCAGCGGTGCCGCGATGGCGGCGAGCACCAGCCAGAGAGCGAGCATCAGCCAGCCGGGTGCATGGCTGGCGATGCCCATCACCAGCAGGTAGACGGCGACGATGCCTAGCGCCGGTAGCGGGGCGGTACGACGATGCGCCAGCCAGGCTACCCCGACGACCAGAACCAGTATCCACAACAACAGCATAAGTGATCCTCCGTGAACCAAGGCAAAACCGACCTTCAGAGCTTAGACGGCCCCTGCAAAACCGGCAGTCGGCGCGATGTGATTGATTTCGTGGGAAACCCTCGACGTATCGCGCCAGTCTGGTTGGCAACAACCGTGGGAAATCGTTCGTTGCCAGCGTGAGAAAACGCCATTGTTTGGCACAAATGCCGTGTCGGCCCCGGATGGGTCGACAGCGCGGGTCGGCTCCGTGGCGGGTAATGATTTGAGCCGTTCCTCATCCGGCGTATGCTGCTGCGGCATTTATCCTTTGAGGAAGCCGAGATGCTGAAGATTTGGGGCCGGAAGAACTCATCGAATGTTCGAAAGGCGTTGTGGTGTGCCGAGGAACTGGGACTGGCCTACGAGGCCATCGATGCCGGCGGGGCCTTCGGTGTGGTGGATACGCCGCAGTACCGCGCCAAGAACCCCAACGGTCGGGTTCCGATGCTGGAAGACGAAGGCTTCGTGCTCTGGGAGTCGAATACCATCGTTCGCTACCTGGCCGCTCGTCATGCATCGGGTTCGGCTTGGTACCCCGACGAAGTCCAGGCCCGGGCCAAGGCAGAGAAGTGGATGGACTGGACCACGTCCAGCTTCGCGGCCCCGTTTCGCACGGTATTCTGGGGCGTCCTGCGCACCCCGCCCGAGCAGCAGGACTGGGTTGCCATCAAGGCGGCGATCAAGGAGTGCGACGACCTGCTGGCGATGGTCGACCAGGCCCTGGCCGAACAGCCTTACCTTGGCGGTGATGAAATCGGCATGGGCGACATTCCCCTCGGCAGTTTCATTTATGCCTGGTTCGAGATGCCCATCGAGCGCGCCGCGCTGCCGAACCTCCAAGCCTGGTATGCACGGCTCAGGCAGCGTCCGGCCTATCAGAAAGCTGTCATGACCGCGTTGACTTAATAGTTACTATCGACACACTTCACTGTACTTGTGCGGCGACGCCACGCACCATTGCCTTCGTGCGCCATGGTTGCATTGCTCGCCGTGCGCCCTTATCTAGTGTTCTTCTTCCCCCTTCTTGGTGCGTAATCCGATATGAGTTCCGCTCTGTCCATACGGCAGTTAACCAAAACCTACGGCAACGGTTTCCAGGCCCTGAGTGGTATCGATCTGGACGTCGCCGAAGGTGATTTCTTCGCCTTGCTTGGCCCGAACGGGGCAGGCAAATCCACGACCATCGGCATTCTTTCCACTCTGGTGAACAAGACCAGCGGCACGGTCAATGTCTTCGGCCACGACCTGGACCGCGCGCCCGCCGCGCTCAAGCGCTGCATCGGCGTGGTGCCTCAGGAATTCAATTTCAACCAGTTCGAAAAGACCTTCGACATCGTCGTGACCCAGGCCGGCTACTACGGCATCCCACCGAAGATTGCCAACGAGCGCGCCGAACAGTACCTGACCCAACTGGGCTTGTGGGACAAGCGCGACGTGCCGTCCCGTTCGTTGTCCGGTGGCATGAAGCGACGTTTGATGATTGCGCGCGCGCTGGTGCATGAACCGCGCCTGCTGATCCTCGATGAACCGACCGCGGGCGTGGACATCGAACTGCGCCGTTCGATGTGGACCTTCCTGACCGAGCTGAACCAGAAAGGCATCACCATTATCCTCACGACGCATTATCTGGAAGAAGCCGAGCAGCTGTGCCGCAATATCGGCATCATCGACCACGGCACTATCGTCGAGAACACCAGCATGCGGCAGTTGCTGAGCCAATTGCACGTGGAAACCTTTTTGCTGGATCTCAAGCATGACTTGAGCGTCACCCCTCAGCTCGTAGGCTATCCGGCCCGGCTGCTGGACGGCCACACCCTGGAAGTCCAGGTCGACAAATCCGTCGGCATTACCGGGCTGTTCACCCAGCTGGCCCTGCAAAACATCGAAGTGCTGAGCCTGCGCAACAAGACCAATCGCCTTGAGGAGTTGTTCGTGTCCCTGGTGGAAAAAAACCTGGCGAAGGTGGCGGTATGAGTTCGGAACTGCGCCCCAACCTGATCGCCCTCAATACGATCGTTTATCGCGAAGTCCGACGCTTCATGCGGATCTGGCCGCAGACCTTGCTGCCCCCGGCCATCACGATGGTTTTGTACTTTGTGATCTTCGGTAACCTGATCGGCCGGCAGATCGGCGACATGGGCGGCTTTACGTACATGGACTACATCGTGCCGGGGCTGATCATGATGTCGGTGATCACTAACTCCTACGGCAACGTCGTGTCGAGTTTCTTCGGCAGCAAATTCCAGCGTTCGATCGAAGAACTGATGGTCTCACCGGTTTCGCCCCATACGATCCTGATCGGGTTTGCCTTGGGCGGTGTGTTGCGAGGATTGGCGGTGGGCCTGATCGTGACCCTGCTGTCGCTGTTCTTCACCGACCTGCAGGTGCATCACCTGGGCGTGACGATCCTGGTGGTGGTGCTGACGGCTACGATCTTTTCGCTGCTGGGTTTCATCAATGCCGTGTTTGCGCGCAACTTCGACGACATCTCCATCATCCCGACCTTCGTACTGACGCCGCTGACCTACCTGGGTGGAGTGTTCTATTCGATCTCCTTGCTGCCCCCGTTCTGGCAGACCGTATCGCTGGCCAACCCGGTGTTGCATATGGTCAACGCGTTTCGCTACGGGATCCTTGGGGTGTCGGACATTCGCATCAGTATCGCGATCACCTTCATGCTGGTTGCGACCGTGGTGCTTTACGTGGGGTGCGCGCGGTTGCTGGTGAGTGGGCGGGGAATGCGTACCTGAGATTGTCTTGGGTTCTTCGTTTTTTTGGGGTGCGTGAATACACACACCCCAAAATCATCACATCCGACTCCGCTTGCGCCGCCTCCATTGTCTGGTAACCCACCAGCGCCAGTACGCCATCGTCACGAAATATGCCAGCGCCCCAAGCACCAACCCGGTCACCACCGAACCCAACAGAAACGGCTGCCACAACGTCGCCAGCTGGTGGGTGATCCACTCCCAGGTCAATTCGTCCGGCAACGTCCGGGCTGGCACATCCATCAGCCAGGCGCCGGTTTGATAAGTGCAGAAGAACACCGCCGGCATGGTGATGGGGTTGGTCAGCCAGACCAGGCTCACGGCAATCGGAATGTTGCCGCGAACCGTGATGGCCAGCGCCGCGGCCAGCAGCATTTGCAGGGGAATGGGCAAGAAAGCGGCGAACAGGCCGACGGCCATCGCCCGGGCGACCGAATGGCGATTGAGGTGCCAAAGGTTGGGGTCGTGCAGCAGCGTACCGAGAAAGCGTAAGGATTTGTGTTCCCGAATGCTCGCTGGGTCAGGCATGTAACGTTTGAATAGGCGCCGGGGCATAAGGCTTCTCGGTCGGATCACAGCAGTCAGGCCGCAAGTATGTCCGGATTCTACGACTGACAGATTCAGACTTTGTGACAATTGATAACGCGCAGGGTGCCATTGAGCGTCTAAGCCTGGAGAGGGAACTCTCAAGGATGGGCTTATGCGCACGGCAATGGTCGCGCTTGCACTGGGGCTGCTGGCCCCGATTTTTCTACCGGCCTTGCCGCCGTCCTGGTTGATTGCAGCCATGACTGTGGCGGCATTGTTGGTGTTGCCGACGCGTACGTACTGGGCAGGCTTGTTCTTCATCGGGCTGGCCTGGGCCTGTTTTTGCGCACAGCTCGCATTGGACGATCGGTTGTCCGTCGCGCTGGAGGGTGAGACTCGCTGGGTCGAGGGGCGGGTCGTCGGTTTGCCGCAACAGGGTGATGGCGTCGTGCGTTTCGAGCTCGCCGATGCGCATTCCCGGCGTACGCGTTTGCCGGCGTCGATGCGCCTGGCCTGGTATGGCGGGCCGCTGGTCAGTAGTGGAGAGACGTGGCGCCTGGCGGTGAAACTCAAGCGACCCGCGGGGTTGCTCAATCCCCATGGCTTCGACTATGAGGCCTGGCTGTTGAGCAGGGGGATCGGTGCGACCGGCACCGTCAAGGATGGTTCGCTGCTACAACCGGCCAAGGGCGCCTGGCGCGATGGGGTGCGCCAGGCACTGGCAAAGGTCGATGCCCAGGGCCGTTCCGGTGCGCTGCTGGCGTTGATCCTCGGCGACGGCGCCGGGTTGAGCCGCGAAGAATGGCGGGTGCTGCAAGACACCGGCACCGTCCATCTGCTGGTGATTTCCGGGCAGCATATTGGCCTGCTTGCCGGCCTGGTCTATCTGCTGGTGGCGGGGGCGGCGCGTTATGGCGTCTGGCCGGCGCGTTTGCCGTGGTTGCCCTGGGCGTGCGCCCTGGCATTTGCCGCGGCCCTGGGGTACGGCCTGCTCGCCGGGTTCGATGTGCCGGTGCGACGGGCCTGCGCAATGATTGGCCTGGTGCTGTTGTGGCGCTTGCGTTTCCGCCAGGCTCAACCCTGGTGGGCCTGGATGGCGGCGTTCGTCGGGGTGCTGGTGCTGGATCCGCTGGCCAGCCTGCGGCCAGGCTTCTGGTTGTCGTTCGCTGCGGTGGCGATATTGATGTTCACTGTTGGCGGTCGCCTGGGGCCGTGGCGCTGGTGGCAGACGTGGACCCGCGCCCAGTGGTTCATTGCCCTGGGGCTGTGCCCGCTGTTATTGATCCTGGGACTGCCGGTCAGCCTCAGCGGTCCTTTGATCAACCTGCTGGCGGTGCCCTGGATCAGCCTGTTGGTGTTGCCCTCGGCACTGCTTGGCACGGCGTTGCTGCCGATCCCCTTCGTCGGTGAAAGCCTGCTCTGGATCGCCGGCGGGCTGCTCGATCTGCTGTTCAATGGGCTCGGCTTGGCTGCCGGGCAGGTGCCGGCCTGGGTGCCTCTCGCCATACCGCTGTGGGCGTGGTGCATTGCAGCGACCGGTGCTCTGCTGTTGTTGCTGCCCGAGGGCGTGCCCCTACGCCTCCTCGGATGGCCGATGTTGTTGCTGATGGTTTTTCCTCCCAGGGACGAAGTGCCTCCGGGCCAAGCGGAAGTCTGGCAATTGGACGTCGGCCAGGGGTTGGCGATCCTGGTGCGCACCCATCGGCATACCTTGCTCTACGACGCAGGGCCGCGCTTTGGCGAGGCGGATTCAGGCGAGCGCGTGGTCGTGCCGACCTTGCACAAGCTTGGTGTGGAAAAGATCGACCTTCTGTTGCTTAGCCACGCCGATGCCGATCACGCCGGCGGAGCCCAGGCCGTGCGCAACCGATTGCCAACGACTCGGGTCATCAGCGGTGATCCGCAAGCGCTGCCCGGGGATTTGCAGGCGGGTTCATGCGATAGCGGCGAGAGCTGGGCATGGGACGGGGTCAGGTTCGAGCTCTGGCGCTGGGATTCAGCTGTCGAAAGCAATCAGAAATCCTGTGTCTTAGTGGTCATGGCGGGCGAGGAGCGACTGCTGTTGACCGGCGACATCGATACCCACGCCGAGCGCGCCTTGCTCGAAGGTCCCTTGGCGGGACCGATCCAATGGCTGGCGGCACCGCACCATGGCAGCCGCAGCTCATCGTCGATGGCGCTGCTGGCGCGGCTCAAACCTCATTCGGTGTTGATATCCAGGGGGCGGAGCAACGCGTTCGGCCATCCGCACCCCTGGGTGATCGAGCGATACAGGAGGTTGGGCCTGTCGATTTTCGACAGCGCCGAGCAGGGCGCCATTCGTCTGCAACTGGGCGCCTTCGCGCCGGCGCGCACCCAGGCAGGTGTTCGGCGTTACTGGCGTGACCGGCTGGCCGCGGGGGCTTGGACAGAACATTGACCCAGCTCGTCAGTCATGGTCGTGTTGTCGGCGGCACGGGTCTGCACCGCGCGTCTGTATGATAAAGTGGCGCACTTTTTCGAGGGGGCAGTCACTGTGTGGGAATTGGTCAAATCCGGCGGCTGGATGATGTTGCCGATCATTCTGAGTTCCATCGCGGCATTGGGAATCGTTGCCGAACGCCTGTGGACCCTGCGGGTCAGCCGCGTGACCCCGGAGCATCTGCTCGGGCAGGTCTGGGTCTGGATCAAGGACAAGCAGTTGAACAAGGACAAGCTCAAGGAGTTGCGTGCCAGTTCGCCGCTGGGCGAAATCCTTGCGGCGGGCCTGGCGAACTCCAAGCATGGCCGCGAGATCATGAAGGAGTGCATCGAAGAGGCGGCTGCCCGGGTCATCCATGAGCTGGAGCGCTACCTCAATGCCTTGGGAACCATTGCCGCCATGGCCCCGTTGCTGGGATTGCTGGGCACGGTGCTGGGCATGATCGATATTTTCAGTGCGTTTACCGGGACCGGCATGACCACCAATGCATCGGTGCTGGCCGGTGGCATTTCCAAGGCGTTGATCACCACCGCAGCCGGTTTGATGGTGGGAATCCCCTCGGTATTCTTCCATCGTTTTCTGCAACGTCGCGTCGATGAGTTGGTGGTGGGCATGGAGCAGGAAGCTATCAAGTTGGTCGAGGTGGTGCAGGGCGACCGCGATGTGGACCTGGCCGGGGGGAAGAAGTGAAATTCCGCCGCAAACCACGGGAAAACATCGAGATCAATCTCGCGTCGCTGATCGACGTGGTATTCATCCTGCTGCTGTTTTTCGTCGTGACCACCACGTTTACCCGGGAGACCCAGCTCAAGGTCGAATTGCCGCAGGCCGTCAGTGGCTCGCCGGCCGAAGACCAGCAACTGAAGAACCTGGAGGTCACCATCAGCGCCGAAGGGACGTTCTCGGTCAACAACAATCTGTTGCCTAAAAGTGACCTGGCGAGCCTGATCGAGGCCCTGCAGAGGGAGTCCGGCGGCGATACCAGCCTGCCGCTCTCCATCAGCGCCGACGGAAAGACGCCTCATCAATCGGTCATCACCGCCATGGACGCCGCCGGCAAGCTCGGCTTCAGCCATCTGCGCATGACCACCGTCGAGGCGGCGCCCGCACCCTGATGGCCATGTCCGATCGATTGCTTGCCGCCTGGTATGAAGGGCATCCCGCCCTCGCGCTACTGCGGCCACTTGAATGGCTGTACCGACGCGTCGTGGTCGGCAAACGCGAGCGTTTCCTGGCAGGCGAGGGTGAGGTTTACCAGCCGCCCGTGCCGCTGATCGTGGTTGGTAATATCACCGTTGGCGGCACTGGCAAGACGCCGCTGATTCTGTGGATGATCGAACATTGCCGGCGCAGTGGCCTGCGGGTCGGCGTAGTCAGCCGGGGCTACGGCGCCAAGCCGCCGCAATTGCCCTGGCGGGTCGCGGCGGACCAGGGCGCCGACATCGCGGGCGACGAGCCGCTGCTGATCGTCCAGCGCACCGGCGTGCCATTGATGATCGATCCCGATCGCAGCCGCGCTGTCCGGGCTTTGTTGGAAAGCGAGCCGCTGGATCTGATCCTGTCCGACGATGGCATGCAGCATTATCGCCTGGCGCGGGACCTTGAACTGGTATTGATCGACAATGCCCGGGGCCTGGGCAACCGGCGTTGCCTGCCTGCCGGTCCGCTGCGCGAGCCGGTCGAGCGCCTGCAATCGGTCGACGCCGTACTGTTCAACGGCGCCAGCGCTGATCGCGAGGACGGCTTCGCCTTCCAGCTCCAACCCACCCTGCTGGTCAACCTGGCCAGCGGCGAACGGCGCCCCCTCGATCATTTTCCACCCGGCCAGGCCCTGCACGCCGTGGCCGGCATCGGCAATCCGCAGCGTTTCTTCACGACCCTTGAAACGCTACACTGGCGGCCAATACCGCACGGGTTTGCCGATCACGCCGAATACAGTGCCCAGGCGTTGAATTTTACGCCGTCCCTGCCGGTGGTCATGACGGAAAAGGACGCGGTCAAGTGCCGTGCCTTCGCCGCGCCCGACTGGTGGTACCTGGCGGTGGACGCAGCACCTTCGCCGGCCTTCGCGGCCTGGTTCGATACGCAGCTGATGCGCCTGTTGCCGGATCGGCTCTTGCCTTAAACGTTTTTCCAGGGGATTTTTCATGGACACCAAACTGCTCGATATCCTGGCTTGCCCGGTCTGCAAAGGCCCGCTCAAGCTCAGCGCCGACAAGACCGAGCTGATCAGCAAGGGCGCCGGCCTGGCCTATCCGATTCGCGACGGCATCCCGGTGATGCTCGAGAGCGAAGCCCGCACCCTGACCACCGATGAGCGCCTGGATAAATGACCACAGCCTTTACCGTCGTCATTCCGTCGCGCTTCGCCTCGACGCGCCTGCCTGGCAAGCCGTTGTTGTTGATCGCCGGCAAGCCGATGATCCAGCATGTCTGGGAACAGGCCAGCAAGAGCAGCGCCCAACGCGTAGTGGTCGCGACGGACGATGCGCGCATCGTTGAGGCGTGCGAGGGCTTTGGCGCCGAGGTGGTGATGACGCGCGAGGACCACAACTCTGGTACTGATCGCCTGGCGGAAGTGGCCGCGAAGCTCGGGCTGGCGCCCGATGCCATCGTCGTCAACGTGCAGGGCGACGAGCCATTGATACCGCCAAGTGTCATCGACCAGGTGGCCGCGAACCTGGCGGCCCATCCCGAGGCGCGCATGGCCACCCTGGCCGAGCCGATCGAGGACGTGCCGACGCTGTTCAACCCCAATGTGGTCAAGGTGGTCAGCGACCTCAACGGCCTCGCGCTCACTTTCAGTCGCGCCACCTTGCCCTGGGCCCGGGAGGCCTTCGCGCAGAGCCGCGACGTGCTGCCCGACGGTGTGCCGTACCGCCGCCATATCGGCATCTATGCCTACCGCGCCGGTTTCCTCCAGGACTTCGTCGCGTGGGGGCCGTGCTGGCTGGAAAATACTGAGGCCCTGGAGCAACTGCGCGCATTGTGGCATGGCGTGCGGATCCACGTTGCCGATGCCTTGATCGCGCCTCCGACCGGGGTGGATACCCCCGAAGACCTTGAGCGCGTTCGTCGCCTGCTGGAGGCTTGATGCGGGTTCTGTTCGTCTGTCTTGGCAATATCTGCCGGTCGCCCACAGCCGAAGGTATCTTGCGCCACAAATTGCGCGAAGCCGGGCTGCAAGAGCAGGTGGAAGTCGCTTCCGCCGGCACCGGCGACTGGCATGTCGGTAAAGCGCCGGACAAACGCAGCATGGCCGCGGCCCTGCGTCGCGGCTACGATTTATCGGCCCAGCGAGCCCGGCAGGTGACCCGCGCCGATTTCGCCACCTATGACCTGATCCTGGCGATGGACAGCAGCAACCTGCGCAACCTCAAGGTCTTGCAACCGGCCAATGCCCGAGCAGAGCTGGACCTTTTCCTGCGTCGCTACGAAGCCGAACTCGATGAAGTGCCTGACCCTTACTACGACGGTGAGCAAGGTTTCGAGCAGGTGCTGGATCTGATCGAGCGCGCCACGGATCGTCTGGTGATCGAATTGAAGGGGCGGTTATGACCTTGCAAGTCCAGACGGGCGTCAGCCTCAAGCCGTACAACAGCTTCGGCGTGGATGTCGGCGCCCGGCTGTTCGCCGAAGCCCACAGCGATACGGATGTTCGGGAAGCCTTGGCCTATGCCGCCGGCCACGACGTGCCGCTGCTGGTCATTGGCGGCGGCAGCAACCTGTTGCTGACCGGCGACATCAACGCGCTCGTGTTACGCATGGCCAGCCGGGGGATTCGCTTGCTCGTCGATGACGGCGAGCGGGTGGTGATCGAGGCCGAGGCCGGGGAGCCGTGGCATCCGTTTGTCCAGCACACGCTGGCGCAAGGTTGGTCGGGCCTGGAAAACCTCAGCCTGATTCCCGGTACGGTGGGGGCGGCGCCGATGCAGAACATCGGTGCCTACGGTGTGGAAATAAAGGATGTTTTCGCCGGCCTCACCGCGTTGGATCGCTACACCGGCGAGCTGCGCGATTTCACCGTCGACGAATGCGCCTTCGCCTACCGCGACAGCCTGTTCAAGCAGCAGCCGGACCGCTGGTTGATCCTGCGGGTGCGCTTTGCCCTCAGCCGTATCGCGCATTTGCACCTGGAATACGGCCCGGTGCGCCAGCGCTTGACCGAACAAGGCATCGACCAGGCGACGCCTGCCGATGTCAGCCGGGCGATCTGCAGCATCCGCAGCGAGAAACTCCCAGACCCCGCCGTACTCGGCAACGCCGGGAGTTTTTTCAAGAATCCATTGGTGCCGGCCGCTCACGTGGCGCATCTCAAGGCGCAATACCCCGACCTGGTGGCTTATCCACAGGCTGGTGGGCAGATGAAAATCGCCGCCGGCTGGCTGATCGAGCGGGCCGGTTGGAAAGGGTTCCGCGAAGGCGACGCCGGAGTGCATAAGTTGCAGGCGCTGGTGTTGGTCAACTATGGCAATGCCACGGGGCTGGAGCTGCTGGATCTGGCTCGACGGATTCAGAAAGACATCGCCGAGCGTTTCCAGGTCGAGCTGGAAATGGAACCTAATCGGTATTGATAGCCCTCGCAATCGCGTCAGGAAAAACGCCCTGCACCGCCCGCACAATGTGATTTGTGCAGGATTGTGCAGGGCGTTTTGCATGTTCCTGGGTTAATTTAACTGGCTGATGATGCGAGCATTCGCGTCCCAAGGCCCGGTGCAGACGCTTGCTTGCGTATGCGCAACGAAGAGCCCGATTAGCCTGAGCCAATCTGCGATACCGAACCGATTACCCAACGGCAGATGGCTCGACCCTCATAACTCGATAACGATGCGGGCGTGCCCATGATTACCCTGAAACTCAATGGAAAAGATCACTCACTGGATGTGACCGAGGACATGCCTCTGTTATGGGCGATCCGAGACGTGGCCGGCTATAACGGCACCAAGTTCGGCTGCGGCATGGGCCTGTGCGGCGCCTGCACCATCCACATCGACGGCGCCCCGGCGCGCAGTTGCATCACGCCGATCGGCTCAGTGAAGGGCCAGAACATCAGCACCATCGACGCGCTTCACGTCGATCCGGTCGGGCAGGTCGTGCAGAAGGCCTGGCTGGATACCGCCGTCGCCCAATGCGGCTATTGCCAGGGCGGGCAAATCATGTCCGCCACCGCGTTGCTCAAGACCAACCCCAACCCCAGCGACGAGCAGATCGAAGAAGCCATGGCTGGCAACATCTGCCGCTGCGGTACGTATAACCGGATCAAGACCGCGATCCGCCAGGCTTCCACTCACTTGAAGGAGGCCAAGGCATGAGCCGCTTGCCCGCTGATTTCGCGCTGAGCAACCTCAGCCGTCGTGGATTTCTCAAGGGCGCCAGCGCCACCGGCGTGCTGGTCCTGGCCGCCACTTGGGGCCTGCCGGATGCCTTTGCCGAAGAGAAGAAGTTCGGCGCCGAGGGCATGCCCCATGGCGCGATCGATGATCCGAAGGTGTACGTCAGTATCGCCGCCGACGGCAGCGTGACAGTGACCTGCAACCGTTCGGAAATGGGCCAGGGCGTGCGTACCAGCCTGAGCATGGTAGTGGCCGACGAACTGGATGCCGACTGGGCGCTCGTCAAGGTCCGGCAGGCGCCGGCGGACGAGGCGCGTTTCGGCAACCAGGACACCGACGGTTCACGCAGCATGCGTCACTGGTACGAGCCGATGCGTCGTTGCGGTGCCGCGGCCCGGACCATGCTCGAACTCGCCGCCGCTGCGCAGTGGAAGGTGCCGGCGCAAGAATGCCGTGCACAGCTGCACAAAGTGGTGCATGAACCTTCAGGGCGCGAGTTGGGTTATGGCGAGCTGGCTGCCGCCGCCAGTGCCCTGCCGGTACCGGCTCGCGACAGCCTACGCCTCAAGCAGCCCTCGGAGTTCCGCTACATCGGCAAGCAAGCGAGCCGCGCCATCGATGGCGCAGACATCGTCAACGGTCGTGCGGTCTTTGGCGCCGATGTGCATTTCGACGGAATGCTCTACGCCGTCGTGGCCCGTCCGCCGGTCTATGGCGGCAAGGTCAAGTCCGTGGATAGCAGCGCAGCGCTGAAAGTACCTGGTGTGGTCAAAGTGCTGCAGATCGAAGGGCGCCCGTTGCCTTCCGAGTTCCAACCCCTGGGCGGCGTCGCCGTGGTGGCGAAGAACACTTGGGCGGCGATCAAGGGCCGCGATGCACTGAAGATCCAGTGGGACGATGGCCCGAACGCTGGTTATGACTCCATTGCCTACCGCGGGGAATTGGAAGCGGCCGCCCTCAAGCCCGGAAAAGTCCTGCGCAGCACCGGCGATCTCGACGGTGCGCTGACCCAGGCTGATTCAACTCTTGACGCGTCGTATTACCTGCCGCACCTGTCCCAGTCGCCCATGGAACCGATGGTGGCCGTCGCCCGGTTCAAGGACGGTCAATGCGAGGCCTGGGCACCCAGCCAGGCACCGCAGGTGACCCGTGAACGCGTGGCCGAGCGCCTGGGCATTCCTTTCGAAAAGGTCACGGTGAACATCACGCTGCTGGGCGGCGGTTTCGGACGCAAGTCGAAACCCGACTTCGTCGTCGAAGCGGCTGTCCTCGCCAAGGAATTTCCCGGCCAGGCCGTACGGGTGCAATGGACCCGCGAGGACGATATCCATCACTCGTATTTCCATACGGTATCGGCTGAATACCTGAAGGCCGGCCTGGACAAGAACGGCATGCCCTCCGCTTGGCTGCACCGCACCGTGGCCCCGACCATCACCGCGCTGTTCGCGCCCGGCATGACCCATGAAGCACCATTCGAAGTGGGCATGGGCGTGACGAACATGGCCTACGCCATTCCCAACATGCGCCTGGAAAACCCCGAGGCGGTGGCCCATACCCGGGTTGGCTGGTATCGCTCGGTCTCGAACATTCCCCATGGCTTCGCGATCCAGAGTTTCATCGACGAACTGGCCCACAAGGCCGGCCAGGATCCGCTGAAATACCACCTCAAGTTGCTGGGCCCGGACCGCAAGATCGATCCGAATTCCCTGAATGACGGTTGGAACTACGGCGAATCCCCCGAGCGTTATCCCATCGACACGGCGCGGATCCGTACCGTGCTGGAAACCGCCGCGAAGGCCGCCGGTTGGGGACGTGAGCTACCCAAGGGGCGGGGATTGGGATTGGCGGTGCACTACAGCTTCGTCACTTATGTGGCAGCGGCGATCGAAGTCGAGGTCAAGGACGACGGCACGGTGATCGTGCACAAGGCGGACATCGCCGTGGACTGCGGCCCGCAGATCAACCCTGAGCGCATCCGCTCGCAGTTCGAAGGCGCCTGCGTCATGGGGCTGGGCAATGCGATGGTCGGCGAGATCAGCTTCAAGGATGGCAAGGTGCAGCAGGACAATTTCCATATGTACGAAGTGGCGCGAATGTCCCTGGCGCCCAAGGAAGTGGCGGTGCATCTGATCACTCCGCCGGGCGAGGTGCCGTTGGGCGGTGTTGGCGAACCGGGCGTGCCGCCCATTGCGCCGGCCTTGTGCAACGCGATCTTCGCTGCCACTGGCAAGCGTATCCGCAATCTGCCCGTGCGTTATCAGCTGCAAGGCTGGCAACAGGCCAAAGCCTGATGGACAGCGTTGACCTGAACGTATTGCGCAGCGTCCTGGAATGGCGCCGCGCTGGGCAGCGGGTAGTGTTGTTCACCGTGGTTCAGACCTGGGGCACCGCGCCCAGACCTCCGGGGGCCATGTTGGCCCTGCGCGAGGACGGCGTGGTGATCGGTTCGGTATCGGGCGGTTGTGTCGAGGATGACCTGATCGCCCGGCTGCACGACGGCCGTATTCCCGAGGACGGTCCGCCGGTGCAACTCATCACCTACGGCGTCACCCGCGAAGAGGCGGCGCGCTTCGGCCTGCCGTGTGGCGGTACGTTGCGCCTGACCGAAGAGCGGGTCGGCGATCCTGCCTGGGTCGCCGAATTGCTTGAGCGATGCGAGGCCCATGAAATCGTCGCCCGGGAGCTGACGATCGCCAGTGGCAATGTGACTCTGGCGCCGGCGAGCAAAACCGACGCCCTGGTGTTCGACGGGCAGCTGCTGCGAGCCATTTATGGCCCACGTTGGCGCTTGCTGCTGATCGGCGCTGGGCAACTGTCCCGTTACGTGGCGGAAATGGCCCGATTGCTGGATTTCGAGGTGCTGATCTGCGATCCGCGCAAGGAGTTTGTCTACGGTTGGGAAGAACAACATGGCCGCTTCGTTCCCGGCATGCCCGACGAAGCGGTTCTGGACATCCAGACCGACGAACGCACGGCGATCGTGGCCCTGACCCATGATCCGCGCCTGGACGACATGGCACTGCTCACCGCCCTGGATTCCAAGGCCTTTTACGTCGGCGCCCTGGGCTCGCGGGTCAACAGCCAGAAGCGCCGAGATAACCTGGCTCAGCTAGGCTTGTCCGCAGAGGCGATCGGACGCTTGCATGGACCAATCGGCCTGCACATTGGCAGCCACACGCCGGCGGAGATCGCTTTGTCGCTGTTGGCTGAAATCGTGGCCATCAAAAATGGCGTGGAACTGCGGCAGAAAAAAACGTTGTAGGCCGTGGACGAGGAGGGCGTATGGAAAAGTCGATTGGCGTGATCATCCTGGCGGCGGGATCGGGCAGTCGCTTTCGTCAGGTAGCCGGCGCGGACAAGGATAAGTTGCTGGCCGACTGCACGGGGCGTGACGGCGCCGTCAGATCGGTAATCGAGCATGTGTTGGTCAACCTGCCGGCATCCTTGGAACGGCGCGTTCTGGTGGTGAACAACGACCGGCCGCAAGCCATTCGCATGGCCCAGGCCTATGGCTGCGATATTGTGGAACTGAACTCCCCCGGCCTGGGGGATAGCATTGCCGCGGGTGTCCAGGCCTGCCCGGATGCCGATGGCTGGCTGATTATGCTGGGCGATATGCCTTTCATCCTGTCGTCGAGCATCGAGCAAGTGGCCGCGGTAATTAGCGAGGAGGGCATCAGCGTGCCGGTCCTCACCGGTGAGTACGGGCACCCGGTGGGATTTGGTCGTGGGTTCGGGCCGAAACTGATGGCACTGACCGGGGATTTTGGTGCCAAGGCGCTGTTTATCGGAGCGCAAGTGCTTGAGGTTCCGGTGGACGACCCTGGCGTAACCTGGGATGTCGATGTGCCAGATGCGCTGGCCTTCAAATAAACCATCGACGATGGACCATGACTGGTGTCGGCTGCACATCCCGTGTGAGAGCTTTAGGGGATAGAAATCCTGCGCCTGGCCCGAATTTCCTGTGGGAGCGAGCCTGCTCGCGATAGCCGTCTGGCATCCACCATGGGTGCAAGCTGAGCCGGCGCCATCGCGAGCAGGCTCGCTCCCACATTGGATCTTCAGTGGATATAAATCCTGAAGCCGGCCCGAATCCCCTGTGGGAGCGAGCCTGCTCGCGATAGCGGTCTGGCATCCACCCTGGTTGCAAGCTGAGCCGCCGCCATCGCGAGCAAGCTCGCTCCCACATTGGATCTTCAGTGGATATAAATCCTGCGCCTGGCCCGAATCTCCTGTGGGAGCGAGCCTGCTCGCGATAGCGGTCTGGCATTCACCATGGTTGCAGGCTGAGCCGGCGCCATCGCGAGCAGGCTCGCTCCCACATTGGGTCTTAAGTGGATAGAAATCCTGAGGCCGGCCCGAATCCCCTGTGGGAGCGAGCCTGCTCGCGATAGCGGTCTGGCATTCACCCTGGTTGCAAGTTGAGCCGGCGCCATTGCGAGCAGGCTCGCTCCCACATTGGGTCTTCAGTGGATATGAATCCTGAGGCCGGCCCGAATCCCCTGTGGGAGCGAGCCTGCTCGCGATAGCGGTCTGGCATTCACCCTGGTTGCAAGTTGAGCCGCCGCCATCGCGAGCAGGCTCGCTCCCACATTGGGTCTTAAGTGGATAGAAATCCTGAGGCCGGCCCGAATCCCCTGTGGGAGCGAGCCTGCTCGCGATAGCGGTCTGGCATTCACCATGGTTGCAAGCTGAGCCGGCGCCATCGCGAGCAGGCTCGCTCCCGCATTGGATCTTCAGTGGATATAAATCCTGAAGCCGGCCCGAATCCCCTGTGGGAGCGAGCCTGCTCGCGATAGCGGTCTGGCATTCACCATGGTTGCAAGCTGAGCCGGCGCCATCGCGAGCAAGCTCGCTCCCACATTGGATCCTCAGTGGATATAAATCCTAAAGCCGGCCCGAATCCCCTGTGGGAGCGAGCCTGCTCGCGATAGCGGTCTGGCATTCACCATGGTTGCAAGCTGAGCCGGCGCCATCGCGAGCAGGCTCGCTCCCACATTGGATCTTCAGTGGATATAAATCCTGAGGCCGGCCCGAATCCCCTGTGGGAGCGAGCCTGCTCGCGATAGCGGTCTGGCATTCACCATGGTTGCAAGCTGAGCTGGCGCCATCGCGAGCAGGCTCGCTCCCGCATTGGATCTTCAGTGGATATAAATCCTAAAGCCGGCCCGAATCCCCTGTGGGAGCGAGCTTGCTCGCGATAGCGGTCTAGCATTCCCCACGGGTGCAAGTTGAGCCGGCGCCATCGCGAGCAGGCTCGCTCCCACATTGGATCTTCAGTGGGTATAAATCCTGAGGCCGGCCCGAATCCCCTGTGGGAGCGAGCCTGCTCGCGATAGCGGTCTGGCATTCACCATGGTTGCAAGCTGAGCCGGCGCCATCGCGAGCAGGCTCGCTCCCACATTGGATCTTCAGTGGATATGAATCCTGAAGCCGGCCCGAATCCCCTGTGGGAGCGAGCCTGCTCGCGATAGCGGTCTAGCATTCACCATGGTTGCAAGCTGAGCCGGCGCCATCGCGAGCAAGGATGTGTTTGTATATCTGCGTGCATGAAAAAGCCCCGCCTGGCATCACCAGGCGGGGCTTTTTTACTGGGCGGTGGGATTAAGCGTGAGGTTTAGGCTCGTGCTCTTTTTCCAGCGCTTCAGTGTGACGCGGTGCGACTTCTTCAGCGGTGTGCTGAGGTTCGTCAAACGTCGGAGCCGGTTCAACCGGGGTTTCGGCGACCGGGGCAGGAGCTGCCTCGGCGACTTCTTCCACGGCCGGAGCGGGCTCGGCAGCAGGGGCTTGGGCGGCGGCAGCTTGTTCGGCTTCCTTCTGCAGACGCTCGGCTTCACGCTTGCGGCGACGCACTTCGCGCGGATCGTTTGGAGCGCGACCGTTCGGAGTCAAGGCGCTGACAGGGGCAGGCTCTTCAACCGGGGCAGGTGCTTCGACAACCACGGGCGCTTCGACCACTGGAGCAGGTTCGACCACTTCTGGCTCGGCCGCTTTCACGGGCTCTGGCGTCGGCTCAGGCTCGACAACGGCGGCCGTTGCGGCTGGCTCCGCGGTCCAGTTGAACGCAGTCTGCTCTTCGCGGGCAGGCTCTGGCGCCTTTTCCTCGATCGGTGCTTCGACAACCGGCGCAGGCTCGGCGGCGACTTCAACTTCAGGCTGGGCTTCGGATGCCGGTGCGAGTTCCACTTCAGGTGAAGCGGTAGCTTCCACCGGGGCAGAGGATTCGACCACAGGCGCTTCAACCGGCGCGTTTTCCACCGCAGCGGTGGCACGTTCAGCCTGCTCGTTTGCCTGGGCTTCGGCCGGGGCGCTGATCGCGCTGCTGGCAACTGCCGCAGTGACCGCCAGGCCAGCGGCCAGGTCAGCAGCGCTTGGCGTTTCGGCGTTCTCGGTGGATTCGGATTCTTCCGAACCTTCGATCACGTTGCCATTGGCGTCGCGCTGACGCTCACGACGGTTGCTGCGACGACGCTGGCCACGGGAGCGGCGGCGTGGACGATCGCCTTCGGCGGTGTCCTGGCCGTCTTCCTGCAACTGCTCTTCGGTGTTCAGCACTTCTTCTTCGCTGGCAGCGGCGGCTGCCTGCTCGGCGCGTGGCTGGCGTTCCTCGCGTGGAGGACGCGGTGCGCGCTCTTCACGAGGCTGGCGAGCCGGACGCTCTTCAGCGACGGCGGCGGCAACGGCCGGGGCCGCATCCAATGGCTCTCGCAGTTCGCGAACGCGCTCTTCACGCTCGCCGCGAGGCTTGCGGTCTTCACGCGGCGCACGCGGTTGGCGTTCTTCACGCGGCGGACGCGGTGCGCGCTCTTCGCGGGCTACGGCCGGCGCTTCCTCACGGGCTTCGCGAGGTTGGCGCTCTTCACGCGGCTCACGTTGCGCACGCTCTTCACGCGGGGCACGTTCTTCGCGCGGCTTGCGCTCTTCGTCGCGACGACCGTTGCGGTTGCGGGTCTGCTGGCGACCGTTGCGGCGTTCTTCGTTGCGGGCCGGACGCTCGGAAGCGGCGGGCTTGGCGACGACGGTCGGGGCAGCCGGCTCTTCCTTGGTGGCGAACAGGCTGACCAGCGACTTCACCAGGCCTTTGAACAGGCTCGGTTCCGGGGCGGCGGCCGGGGCGGCAACCGGAGCGGTCACTTCGGTCGGAACCGGAGCGTTGGCGCGGGCCGGAGCGGTCTTGACCGCTGCCTCCTGGCGAACCAGGGTGCGAGTGGCGGCGGCCGGCTGGATGTCTTCCACTTCGGCAGCGGCAGCGGCGATTTCGTAGCTGGACTGGTTGGTGTGGGCTTCCGGGCTGTCATCACGCAGGCGCTGCACTTCGAAGTGCGGCGTCTCGAGATGATCGTTCGGCAGGATCACGATGCGGGCGCGGGTGCGCAGTTCGATCTTGGTGATCGAGTTGCGTTTTTCGTTGAGCAGGAACGCAGCGACCGGGATCGGCACCTGGGCGCGAACTTCGGCGGTGCGGTCCTTCAGGGCTTCTTCTTCGATCAGGCGCAGGATCGCCAGGGACAGCGATTCAACGTCACGAATGATGCCGGTGCCGCTGCAGCGTGGGCAAACGATGCCGCTGCTTTCGCCCAGGGATGGACGCAGGCGCTGACGGGACATTTCCAGCAGGCCGAAGCGCGAGATACGGCCGACCTGTACGCGGGCGCGATCGGCTTCCAGGCATTCACGGACTTTTTCTTCCACGGCGCGCTGGTTCTTGGCCGGGGTCATGTCGATGAAGTCGATGACGATCAGGCCGCCGATGTCGCGCAGGCGCAACTGACGGGCGATTTCCTCGGCGGCTTCAAGGTTGGTCTGCAGGGCTGTCTCTTCGATGTCGCTGCCTTTGGTGGCGCGCGCCGAGTTGATGTCGATGGACACCAGGGCTTCGGTCGGATCGATGACGATGGAACCGCCGGACGGCAGCTCGACGACGCGCTGGAAGGCGGTCTCGATCTGGCTTTCGATCTGGAAGCGGTTGAACAGCGGAACGCTGTCTTCGTAGAGCTTGATCTTGCTGGCGTACTGCGGCATCACCTGGCGAATGAAGGTCAGGGCTTCGTCCTGGGCTTCGACGCTGTCGATCAATACTTCGCCGATGTCCTGGCGCAGGTAATCGCGGATGGCGCGGATGATCACGTTGCTTTCCTGGTAGATCAGGAACGGCGCGGAGCGATCCAGCGATGCTTCTTTGATGGCGGTCCACAGTTGCAGCAGGTAGTCGAGGTCCCACTGCATTTCTTCGCTGCTGCGGCCCAGGCCGGCAGTGCGCACGATCAGACCCATGTCGGCGGGGGCTACCAGGCCGTTGAGGGCTTCACGCAGTTCGTTGCGCTCTTCGCCCTCGATGCGGCGGGAGATGCCGCCGGCGCGTGGGTTGTTCGGCATCAGGACCAGGTAACGGCCAGCGAGGCTGATGAAGGTGGTCAGGGCGGCGCCCTTGTTGCCACGTTCTTCTTTTTCAACCTGGACGATGACTTCCTGGCCTTCGCTCAGCACGTCCTTGATGTTGACGCGGCCTTCAGGGGCTTTCTTGAAGTATTCGCGGGAGATTTCTTTGAGGGGCAGGAAGCCATGGCGCTCGGAGCCGAAATCGACAAAGGCAGCCTCAAGGCTTGGTTCGATGCGAGTAATCCGGCCTTTATAGATATTGGCCTTCTTTTGCTCGCGTGCACCGGATTCGATATCCAGGTCGTAGAGGCGCTGGCCGTCTACCAGTGCAACACGCAACTCTTCGGGTTGAGTTGCGTTAATCAGCATTCTTTTCATGTAGTACCGTCGGTTTCCGGGCTGCCGGAAACGGCGTTCGGCACACACGACTTCTCACGGTCGGTGTCAGGTGCGTCCTGGAAATGGCGGGGCCATTCCAGTGTCCAGCGAGTTCGACCCAATGATGGCGAAGTCGCGACGGACGCGTCCTGCTTGCTGGTACTCAAGCACTCAGTCAGGAGGAGGAATCAACCGGCGCCTGTGGACGAGATGAAGCGTCTAAATATAAGCCTAGTGCTACACAGTCCGACGGTTGTACATCTCCACCCTACACGTATCCCTGATAGTTCGGGTGCTGCCGCGCGCAGAATCCGCAGCGGGTTGGCATTTACCGTGAGCTCCGAAAGGGGAAGTCACGCATCATGGCTAATTTAGGCGTTGTTTCCGAAGCTCTCGCTCGGGGTCGTTCCCGGGTGACTGCACTTTGTGAACTGGCCGTGAATGTGGCGCGCAAGGCGAGTCAGAACTCTGCTTTGCGGCGTATTTCAGGCCTCATGTCACCTGCGCTCGTTGCACCTGCAAACTCTGCCGTTACGTAGCAAGAACCCCGTAGGACGGCCTCTCGTCCTCGTGAATTGCGTTGGTCAGGGCCGGTTTTTGACCGTTAGTCCGCTGTCCAGCCACTTTTGGCGGCGTTCGCGACTATAGCAGCAATGATTAAGTGCTTCAATTCCATAAAAAATTGTTATGATCGCCGCCATGACGACTACTGCCCCTTCGACCCCTGGCGTTCAACTGCTCGAGGTCTCGCCGGAATATGCCGGCCAACGAATCGATAATTTTCTCCTTGCCCGGCTCAAAGGTGTGCCCAAGACCTTGATCTATCGCATTTTGCGCAAAGGCGAAGTGCGGGTGAACAAAGGTCGGATCAAGCCCGAATACAAGCTGCAGGCCGGTGATGTCGTGCGTGTACCACCGGTTCGCGTGCCGGAACGTGACGAGCCGGTGCCTTTGGCCCAGGGCCTGTTGCAACGCCTGGAGGCTGCCATCGTCTTCGAAGACAAGACCCTGATCGTGGTCAACAAGCCTGCGGGTATTGCGGTCCATGGCGGCAGCGGCCTTAATTTCGGTGTGATCGAAGCCTTTCGTCAGTTGCGTCCGGACGCCAAGGAATTGGAGTTGGTCCATCGTCTCGACCGCGACACCTCCGGCCTGCTGATGATCGCAAAGAAGCGCAGCATGCTGCGCCACCTGCACGAGCAATTGCGCGGCGATGGCGTCGACAAGCGCTACATGGCGTTGGTGCGTGGCCGCTGGGAGACCTCTGTCAAGCAGGTCCGCGCCCCGTTGCTCAAGAGTAACCTGCGTTCAGGCGAGCGCATGGTGGAGGTCAACGAGGAAGGCAAGGAAGCGCTGACCGTATTCAAGGTGCTTCGACGCTTCGGCGACTTTGCCACCATGGTCGAGGCCAAGCCGGTCACCGGGCGTACCCACCAGATCCGCGTGCACACCCTGCATGCCGGGCACTGCATCGCCGGCGACAGCAAATACGGCGATGACGATTTCACCAAGGAAATCCGTGACTTGGGCGGCAAGCGCCTGTTTCTCCATGCCTATATGTTGACGGTGCCGTTGCCTGACGGCGGCGAGCTGAAGCTGCAGGCTCCCGTGGATGACATGTGGGCCAAGACCGTGGAGCGGTTGAGTGCATCCTGACTACAAGCTGCTCATATTCGATTGGGATGGCACTCTGGCGAACTCCATCGGTCGGATCGTGGATGCGATGCACGTTGCGTCGGATCGCACGGGGTTTCCCCGGCGGGATGATTTCGCGGTAAAAGGCATCATCGGTCTCGGCTTGCCGGAGGCGATTCGAAGCCTGTACCCGGAAATCGATGATCAAGAGCTGATCGTTTTTCGCCAGCACTACGCCGATCACTACATTGCCCTGGAAGCCGAGCCTTCGCCGCTGTTTGACGGCGTGGTGCAAACCCTCGGGGCCTTGCGGGAGGAGGGGTATCGGCTGGCGGTTGCGACCGGCAAGGCCAGGCGTGGGCTGGATCGGGTATTGAAGGCGCATGGTTGGGAAGATTATTTCGATATCACTCGTGCCGCGGATGAAACGGCGAGCAAGCCACATCCTCTGATGCTTGAGCAGATCCTGGCTCATTGCAATGTGTCCGCTGGCCAGGCGCTGATGGTCGGCGACTCATCGTTCGACCTGCAAATGGCCCGTAACGCAGGCATGGGGTCGGTGGCTGTCAGCTATGGCGCGCAGACGATCGAGGCGCTCAAGGCCTTCGAGCCGTGCCTGGCGATCGACCATTTTGCGCGATTGCACGCTTGGTTGAGCCAGCGTGCCGATTAAGTTCTGATGGAGATGCATGCATGACGGATGAATGGAAGGCACCGGCCAAGGCGAGCGCCGAGAGCGGTGACGATAAAAGCTGGAAGCTGCTGGAGAAGACGTTGCTGGCTAGCGTCCAGGAGCAGCGCCGGTCCCGTCGCTGGGGGATTTTCTTCAAGCTGCTGACGTTCATCTATCTCTTTGTCGCGCTAATGCTGTTTACGCCGCTGATGAGCATAGAGAAGGGGGCCGTGAGCGGCTCGGCTTATACGGCGCTGATCGACATCGAAGGCATGATCGCCGACAAGGAACCTGCAAGCGCGGACAATATTGTCGGCAGCCTGCGGGCGGCGTTCGAGGATCCAAAGGTCAAGGGTGTGGTGTTGCGCATCAACAGCCCGGGCGGTAGCCCGGTTCAGTCGGGTTACGTCTATGACGAAATCGTTCGGTTGCGCGGGTTGCATCCAGACATCAAGGTCTACGCGGTGATCGCCGATCTCGGTGCGTCCGGGGCCTACTACATCGCCAGTGCGGCGGACCAGATCTACGCCGACAAGGCCAGCCTGGTAGGCTCCATTGGTGTAACGGCGGCCGGCTACGGGTTTGTCGGCACCATGGAGAAGCTGGGCGTGGAGCGGCGGGTCTACACCTCAGGCGAGCATAAATCGTTTCTTGATCCGTTCCAGCCGCAAAAGCCGGAGGAAACCGCATTCTGGCAAGGCGTGCTGGACACCACTCACAAGCAATTCATCGCCAGCGTCAAGAAGGGTCGGGGCGAGCGTTTGAAAGACAAGGAGCATCCGGAGCTTTTTTCCGGGCTGGTCTGGTCTGGCGAGCAGGCTCTGCCGCTGGGCTTGATCGATGGCCTGGGCAGTGCCAGCTCCGTGGCTCGGGATGTAATCGGCCAGAAAGACCTGGTGGATTTCACTATCGAAGAATCGCCGTTCGATCGCTTCTCCAAGAAGTTGGGGGCGAGCATCGCTGAGCACTTGGCGATGTGGATGGGCTTCCAGGGGCCGGCGTTGCGCTAGGCTCTGGCGGGGCCCCTCGCCACAAATGGGTTGTCTGGGGTTTCAGGGAACCTGCACGCCCTCAGCCAGCAACATATCCACAAGGCGAATCAGCGGTAGGCCGATCAGGCTTGTGGCGTCCGGGCCTTCGGTGCTCTGGAACAGGCTCACGCCCAGGCCCTCGGCCTTGAAGCTGCCGGCGCAGTCGTACGGCTGCTCGGCGCGCAGATAGCGCTCTACGCGAGCTTGATCCAATGCCCGCATATTCACGGTGAAGGGTACGCAGTCGACCTGGCATCTGCCGGTCTGGCTGTTAAGCAGGGCCAGGCCGGTCAGGAATGTCACTCTGGCGCCGCTGGCGGCCATCAGTTGCTCGCGGGCATTTTCGAATGTGTGAGGCTTGCCCAGAATGCGGTCGCCGAGCACGGCGACCTGATCCGAGCCGATGATCAGGTGGCCTGGGTGGCTATCGGCGAGTGCCAGGGCTTTCTCCCGGGCCAGGCGCTTTACCAGTTGGGCCGCAGGTTCGTCGGCGTGACGGTTTTCGTCGATGTCCGGCGAACTGCAGACGAATGGCAGCCCCAGGCGGGCCAGCAGTTCCCGGCGGTAAACCGAGCTTGAAGCGAGTAATAAGGGCAGCATGGCTATCTCCGATGGGCAGGGAAGGATTCTAGCCAGGCACGCAAGTGACGGACAGGGCTGAATTTCCTTTGACATGGCCCGGTGCATCCCTATAATGCTGCGCCTATGTTGAATGACCCGATTCCACCTCACGTTGACCCGCGCAAATTGGCTGATCGTGGCACCACCCTCCAAGGTGAACTGCTGCTGGCCGATTTGAAGAGACTCTGCGACCCGCTTTCCGACGATGTCGGTACGGTCCAGGCCAAATTCGTTTTTGAACGAGATGAACGTAAATCTGTGGTAATCCACAGCTTTATCGACACTGAAGTCAAAATGGTTTGCCAGCGTTGTCTTGAGCTGGTCACCCTGCCGATCCACAGCGAATGCAGTTACGCGGTGGTGAAGGAGGGTGCGAATACCCAGTCGTTGCCGAAAGGTTATGACGTGCTGGAACTGGGCGAAGATCCTTTGGATCTGCAGTCACTGATCGAGGAGGAGCTTTTGCTCGCCTTGCCCATTGTGCCTGCTCATCATCCGGAAGAATGCCAGCAGCCGGCGGGAGCAGATGAGCCCGAACCGAGCGAGGACGAGGTAACGCGGTCCAACCCGTTCAGTGTATTGGCGCAGTTAAAGCGTGACCCAAACGTTTAGGAGTTAATCAATTATGGCTGTTCAGCAGAACAAAAAATCCCGCTCTGCCCGTGACATGCGCCGTTCGCACGACGCTCTCGAGGCTAGCACCCTGTCTGTAGAAAAAACCACTGGTGAAGTTCACCTGCGTCACCACGTATCGCCAGAAGGCGTATACCGTGGCCGTAAAGTGATCGACAAGGGCGCTGACGAGTAATCACTTGTCCGCTCAAGTCATCGCGATTGACGCAATGGGCGGGGACTTCGGTCCCCGCAGCATTGTCCAGGCCAGCCTTGCTTGCCTGCGTGCCACGCCCTCGCTGCACCTGACCCTCGTCGGTCAACCCTCCCTTCTAGAAGAACTGCTCGGCGGCCAATCGGCTGCGGATCGCGCGCGCCTGTCGATCATGCCCGCGTCCGAAGTCATCGCCATGGACGAAAAGCCAGCCCAGGCCCTGCGCGGCAAGCCTGACGCGTCGATGCGGGTGGCCCTGGAGTTGTTGCGCGATGGCATGGTCCAGGCGTGCGTCAGTGCAGGCAATACCGGGGCGCTGATGGCGCTGTCGCGCTACGTGCTCAAAACGTTGCCGGGCATCGATCGTCCGGCAATGGTGGCGGCGATCCCGACCCAGCGCGGGTTCTGCCAATTGCTTGATCTGGGCGCGAACGTCGATTGCAGCGCCGAGCACCTGCTGCAATTCGCCGTGATGGGTTCGGTTGCGGCGCAGACCCTTGGCATTGCGCGTCCTCGCGTGGCGCTGCTGAACATTGGCACCGAAGAGATCAAGGGCAACCAGCAGGTCAAGCTGGCGGCGACTTTGTTACAAAATGCACCGGGCATCAATTACATCGGATTCGTCGAAGGCGATGGCTTGTATCGCGGCGAGGCCGATGTGGTGGTGTGTGACGGCTTTGTTGGCAATATTCTGCTCAAGTCCAGCGAGGGATTGGCCACCATGATCGGGCAGCGCATCGAGGCGTTGTTCAAGCAGAGTTTGGCCTCGCGGGTGGTGGGTGCGCTCGCGCTGCCGTTGATGCGCCGGTTGCAGGCGGACCTGGCGCCGGCGCGGCACAACGGTGCAAGTTTCCTGGGGCTGCAAGGTATCGTGATCAAGAGCCATGGTTCGGCCGGGGTGCAGGGGTTCCAAAGCGCCATCAACCGGGCGGTGATCGAGATCCAGGAAAACCTGCCGGAACGCCTTCATGGGCGCCTCGAGGATTTGTTAACTTAGGCGTTTTCGTCCGACAATGCTTAAATGTGACCGGTCGGTTCAAGCCGTCATCCAACTGTCAGTTTCCTAGCGCCCCCAGGGGCGTCAATTTTTGACGACAAGATCATTAGGGGCTTTGTTTTCATGTCTGCTTCCCTCGCATTCGTCTTTCCAGGACAGGGCTCGCAGTCCCTCGGCATGCTGGCCGAGCTGGGCGCGCAATACCCGCTGATCCTCGAAACATTCAAAGAAGCATCCGATGCACTCGGCTACGACTTGTGGGCACTGACCCAGCAAGGGCCGGAAGAGCAACTCAATCAAACCGATAAAACCCAGCCGGCAATCCTGACGGCCTCCGTTGCGCTGTGGCGCCTATGGTTGGCCGAGGGCGGCGCGCGCCCGGCGTTTGTCGCCGGCCACAGCCTGGGCGAATACAGCGCCCTGGTGGCTGCGGGTAGCCTGAGTCTCGGCGACGCGGTGAAGCTGGTGGAACGTCGTGGCCAATTGATGCAGGAAGCCGTTCCGGCCGGGCAGGGCGGCATGGCCGCGATCCTCGGCCTGGAAGACGCCGACGTGTTGGCAGCGTGTGCCGAAGCGGCTCAGGGTGACGTGGTCAGTGCGGTCAACTTCAACTCCCCGGGCCAGGTGGTCATCGCGGGGGCCAAGGCCGCCGTCGAGCGCGCCATTGAGGGTTGCAAGGCCCGTGGTGCCAAGCGCGCCATGCCGTTACCGGTCAGTGTGCCGTCGCATTGCGAGCTGATGCGTCCAGCCGCCGAGCGTTTTGCCGAGTCCATCGCCGCCATCGACTGGCAGGCTCCGCAGATTCCCGTGGTGCAGAACGTCAGCGCCAACGTCGCAGCAGACCTGGAAACCCTCAAGCGGGACCTGCTGGAGCAGCTCTACAAGCCGGTTCGTTGGGTTGAATCGGTCCAGATGCTGGCAGCCAAGGGTGCGACCGAACTGGTCGAGTGCGGTCCTGGCAAAGTGCTGGCAGGCCTGAACAAGCGCTGCGCCGAAGGCGTGTCCACTTCCAACCTCAACACCCCAGACGCTTTCGCTGCCGCTCGCGCAGCGCAAGCCTGAACAGGAGAAGCTTGCATGAGTCTGCAAGGTAAAGTTGCACTGGTGACCGGTGCAAGCCGCGGCATCGGCCAGGCCATCGCCCTGGAACTGGGTCGCCAAGGCGCCATCGTTGTCGGCACCGCGACGTCCGCTTCGGGCGCCGAGCGTATCGCCGCCACCTTGAAGGAAAACGGCATCCAGGGCACCGGTCTTGAGCTCAACGTGACCAGCGATGAGTCTGTTGCGGCGGTATTGTCCAGCATTCAGGAGCAGTTCGGCGCGCCGGCGATCCTGGTCAACAATGCCGGTATCACCCGCGATAACCTGATGATGCGCATGAAAGATGACGAGTGGTTCGACGTGGTCGATACCAACTTGAACAGCCTGTACCGGCTGTCCAAGGGCGTCCTGCGTGGCATGACCAAGGCTCGTTGGGGCCGAATTATCAGTATCGGCTCGGTTGTGGGTGCCATGGGCAACGCAGGCCAAGTAAACTATGCTGCAGCGAAGGCCGGTCTGGAAGGTTTCAGCCGTGCGCTGGCACGAGAAGTCGGTTCGCGCTCGATTACGGTAAACTCGGTCGCACCGGGTTTCATCGACACCGACATGACCCGTGAACTGCCGGAAGCGCAGCGTGAAGCCTTGTTGACACAGATTCCGCTGGGTCGTCTGGGGCAAGCTCAAGAAATCGCGTCCGTGGTCGCTTTTCTTGCTTCGGACGGTGCGGCATACGTGACTGGGGCTACAATCCCGGTGAACGGCGGGATGTACATGAGTTAAATGTGACGGATTGCTTCAAAAAAATGTCATACGAGCTGTCTAAAATCCGTTATAAAGCTGCAATCTATTTATAGGCGGCGGGCCCCAGGTTCGAGGAGTGAAGCTTTCGGTTGAAAAACCGAAAAGTCTTTCTATACACTTACCCACCGGCCAGCTGCCTGAATTTGTCCATTAGGAGTGAAAACAAGGTATGAGCACCATCGAAGAGCGCGTCAAGAAAATCGTTGCCGAGCAACTGGGCGTTAAAGAAGAAGAAGTTGTGAACACCGCTTCCTTCGTTGAAGACCTGGGTGCCGACTCCCTTGACACCGTTGAGCTGGTGATGGCTCTGGAAGAGGAATTCGAGACCGAGATTCCTGACGAAGAAGCTGAAAAGATCACTACTGTACAAGCTGCTATCGACTACGTTACCAGCCACCAGGCGTAATCGTATTCAGTCGTCGCTAGCTGTCATGGAAAAACCGCACTGCCATCACGGCGTGCGGTTTTTTCTTTAGGCCTGATGCAAAGTCGTCATTTGAAAAAGGAGAGTGCTGTGTCGCGTAGACGCGTCGTAGTCACCGGTATGGGTATGTTGTCGCCACTGGGCACGGATGTGCCGAGCAGCTGGCAGGGCATTCTGGCTGGCCGTAGTGGCATTGGTCTGATCGAACACACCGACCTTTCTGCCTATTCCACCCGTTTTGGCGGCTCGGTAAAGGGCTTCAATGTCGAGGAATACCTGTCGGTCAAGGAAGCTCGCAAGCTTGACCTGTTCATTCAATACGGTTTGGCTGCCGGTTTTCAGGCAGTGCGTAACGCCGGCCTGGAAGTCACCGACGCCAACCGCGAGCGCATCGGCGTGGCAATGGGTTCAGGTATTGGTGGCTTGACCAATATCGAAGAAACCAGCCGCACGCTGCATGATTCGGGGCCGCGACGGATTTCTCCGTTCTTCGTGCCGGGCTCGATCATCAATATGATTTCCGGTTTCCTGTCCATCCACCTCGGTGCACAGGGGCCTAACTATGCCATCGCCACGGCGTGCACCACCGGCACCCACTGCATCGGCATGGCCGCGCGCAACATCATGTACGACGAAGCCGACGTGATGATCGCCGGCGGCGCCGAAATGGCGGCCTGCGGTCTGGGCATGGGCGGTTTCGGCGCCTCCCGCGCGCTGTCGACCCGCAACGATGAGCCTGCACGGGCCAGCCGGCCTTGGGACAAGGGCCGCGACGGCTTCGTGCTGTCCGATGGCGCCGGTGCGCTGGTGCTCGAAGAATTGGAGCACGCCAAGGCTCGCGGTGCGACCATTTATGCCGAGCTGATCGGCTTCGGTACCAGCGGCGATGCGTACCACATGACGTCGCCACCGGCCGATGGCGCTGGTGCTGCCCGCTGCATTGCCAATGCCTTGCGTGATGCGAAGATCAATGGCGAGCAGGTCCAGTACATCAACGCCCACGGCACTTCGACCCCGGCGGGTGACCTGGCTGAAGCCCAGGCGATCAAGACGGTGTTTGGCGAGCACGCCTACAAGCTGGCCGTCAGTTCCACCAAGTCCATGACCGGTCACTTGTTGGGTGCGGCGGGGGCGGTGGAAGCCATCTTCAGCGTACTGGCGATCAATAGCCAGACCGCGCCGCCGACCATCAACCTCGATGAGCCGGACGAAGGTTGCGACCTTGACTTCGTGCCGCATACGGCCCGCAGCATGGACATCGATGTGGTGTTGTCCAACTCCTTCGGCTTTGGCGGAACCAACGGATCGCTGGTGTTCCGCCGGTTCGCCGGTTGATGGAAAGCTGGGTCGACGGTCAGCCGGCAGACGTCCTGTCGCTGAAAGATCGCGGCCTGGCTTATGGCGATGGGCTGTTCGAGACCATCGCCGTGCGCAATGGCGTACCTGTACTGCTGGAACGCCACCTGCAGCGTCTGGAGGCCGGTTGCCAGCGTCTGGCGTTCAACGTCGACTTGAGTGTGCTGGGTGCTGAGCTGAGCGCCTATGCCCAGCGCCTGGGCAATGGCGTGATGAAACTCATCGTGACCCGGGGCAACAGCCTGCGTGGTTATGCGGCCGATCCGTCGAGTCCGGCCAGGCGTATTCTGCAAGGAAGCCTGCCGGCTGCTTATCCCGCCACCCATGCCGAACAAGGCATCCAAATGTTCCCCTGCACCGTGCGTTTGTCCGAACAGCCCTTGCTCGCCGGCCTCAAGCACCTCAATCGCCTGGAGCAAGTGCTGGCCCGCGCCGAGTGGCGCGACATCGAGCATGCCGAGGGATTGATGCTTGATACGTCCGGACGGGTGATCGAAGGCGTCTTCAGCAACCTGTTCCTGGTGCGCGATGGCGTTCTGTTCACAGCGGACCTGAGCCGTTGTGGCGTGGCCGGTGTGATGCGCGCCGAATTATTGTTTCAAGCCAAGTCCCAAGGCATCGCCACGCAAATCACCGACATCAGCCTCGAACAGCTGCACCAGGCCGATGAAGTCATGGTCTGCAACAGCGTTTATGGCGTGTGGCCGGTACGCGGGTGCGGTTCGGCGCGCTGGCCCGTTGGCCCGCTCACCCGTAAACTGCAGGCCCTTGCCCGTGCGCTATTGGATGCTTGATTCGTGAGACGTAAATTCTTGTTGTTGCTGGAGACCGGACTGGTTCTGGCAGGGCTGTTGTTGGGCGCTTCGGCCTGGAAAATTCATTCGGCGCTGCAGCAGCCGTTGAACATCACCCAGGAAGAGTTGCTGGATGTGCCCAATGGGACCACGCCGACCGGAACCCTCAATCGTCTCGAAGCCGATGGCCTGATCAAGGATGCGTTCTGGCTGCGCGTCTATTGGCGTTTCAATCTTGCCGGCCAGCCGTTGCACACTGGTGAATACCGGATGGTGCCGGGCATGACGATGGAAGGCCTGATCGGCGTCTGGAAGCGCGGTGAAGTGGTGCAGTACAGCGTGACGCTGGTGGAGGGCTGGAACTTTCGCCAGGTGCGCGCGGCGTTGGCCAAGGATGAAAAGCTCGAGCAGACGCTCGCCGGCCTCAGTGATAGCCAGGTCATGGATCGCCTTGGCCATTCCGGCGTATTTCCGGAGGGTCGGTTCTTTCCGGACACCTACCGATTCGTGCGCGGTACATCGGATGCCGACCTGCTGAAGAAAGCCTACGAGCGGCTCGATGATGTGCTTGCCAAGGAATGGGCGCAACGGGCTGCCGACGTGCCCTACACCCAACCCTATCAAGCATTGATCATGGCTTCGCTGATAGAAAAGGAAACCGGTGTGCCCCAGGAACGGGGTCAGATTGCCGGGGTGTTCGTGCGGCGCCTGCGCCTGGGCATGCTGCTGCAGACCGATCCCACTGTGATCTACGGCCTGGGGGAGCGCTACACCGGCAAGCTCACCCGATCCCATCTGAAAGAACCCAATCCCTACAACACCTACCTGGTGCCGGGCCTGCCGCCTACGCCTATCGCGATGGTCGGGCGCGAGGCGATTCACGCAGCATTGAACCCGGCCGACGGCAACAGCCTTTACTTTGTTGCGCGGGGCGACGGCAGCCATGTGTTTTCCGATGATCTGGAGTCGCACAACAATGCGGTGCGTGAATACCAGCTCAAACGTCGCGCCGACTACCGCTCCAGCCCGGCCCCGGCCACACCTGAAGATTCGGCGCCGATTCCCGCCGCGTCACCTGATACCGCGCCGCAAGACGGGCCCCAGGTGCCGCCTCAGGATCCGGCCCCCGAACCGGATGCCAGTGAGCCACCGAACCCGCAATGACTTTGACTAAGGATCGCCCCGTGACTGGTTTGTTTATCACGCTGGAAGGCCCGGAAGGCGCCGGCAAGAGCACCAACCGCGAATACCTCGCCGGACGCCTCCAGGCCGCCGGCATCGAGGTGGTCTTGACCCGCGAGCCGGGCGGTACGCCGCTGGCCGAGCGGATTCGCGAGGTGTTGCTGGCGCCCCTTGAAGAAGTCATGAACCCTGATGCTGAGTTGTTGTTGGTGTTCGCTGCCAGGGCGCAGCACCTGGCCGAAGTGATTCGACCGGCGCTGGCCCGAGGAGCCGTGGTGCTTTGTGACCGCTTCACCGATTCGACTTACGCCTACCAGGGCGGTGGCCGAGGCTTGTCCGTCGAGCGTATCGCTGCGCTGGAAACGTTCGTCCAGGGCGACCTGCGGCCGGACCTGACCCTGGTTTTCGACCTGCCGGTGGAAATCGGCCTGGCGCGGGCCAGCGCTCGTGGCAGGCTGGATCGCTTCGAGCTTGAAGGGGCAACGTTCTTCAATGCCGTGCGCGACGCCTTCATCGAGCGCGCCAAGGCCGATCCGACGCGTTACCTGTTGATCGATGCCGCGCAGCCGTTGACCCAGGTCCAGCAATCGCTGGATGCGGTGTTGCCCGGGTTGCTGGAGCGTGCCCGTGGCTGAAGCCTATCCCTGGCAGGACGGTCTCTGGCAGCAACTGGCCGGCCGCACGCAGCATGCCCACGCGTACCTGTTGCATGGCCCGGCCGGTATTGGCAAGCGGGCGTTGGCCGAGCGCCTGATGGCGAGCCTTTTGTGCCAGGCCCCGACGGCCACGAATGCCTGCGGGGAATGCAAATCGTGCCTGCTGCTCAAGGCTGGCAGTCATCCGGACAATTACGTGCTGGAACCTGAAGAAGCGGACAAAGCGATCAAGGTCGACCAGGTCCGTGACTTGGTCAGCTTCGTGGTCCAGACCTCGCAAATGGGCGGGCGCAAAGTCGTGCTGGTCGAGCCGGTTGAGTCAATGAACATCAACGCCGCCAACGCTTTGCTCAAGAGCCTCGAAGAGCCTTCCGGCGATACCGTCCTGTTGCTGGTCAGTCATCAGCCGAGCCGTTTGCTGCCGACCATCAAGAGCCGCTGCGTGCAGCAGGCCTGCCCGCTGCCCAGCCAGGCGATGAGTTTGCAATGGCTCGCCCAGGCCATGCCTGACAGCACCGATGAGGAACGTGGCGAACTGCTGACCCTGGCCGCCGGTTCGCCGCTGGCGGCCGTCAGCCTGCAGGCCCAAAGCGTGCGCGAGCAGCGGGCGTTGGTGGTGGACGGCGTGAAGAAGCTGCTCAAGCAGCAACAATCTCCAACGCAACTGGCCGAAGGCTGGAACGCCATTCCCCTGTTGCTGTTGTTTGACTGGTTCTGCGATTGGTCGAGCCTGATCCTGCGTTATCAGCTTACCGAGGACGAAGCCGGCCTCGGATTGACCGACATGCGTAAAGTCATCCAATACCTGGCGCAAAAAAGCAGCCAGGACAAAATCTTGAACATCCAGGACTGGATTCTTGCCCAACGTCAGAAGGTGTTGAGCAAGGCCAACCTCAATCGCGTATTGCTGTTGGAGGCGCTGTTGGTGCAATGGGCGAGTTTGCCTGGTCGTACCTGACAGAGGCACTAGACTCAGCTCAATCGCAGCGGAGACCAGCATGAACGAACCTGTCAGTCCCGGACCACGCAACGGCATTCTGTCCCTGACCATCAAGGACAAGTCGGTGCTCTACGCGGCCTACATGCCGTTTATTAAAAACGGCGGCCTGTTCATTCCCACCAACAAGAATTATCGCCTGGGCGACGAGGTGTTCATGCTGTTGAGCCTGATGGACGAACCGGAAAAAATCCCGGTCGCCGGCAAGGTGATCTGGATGACTCCCAAAGGCGCCCAGGGCAACCGGGCCGCCGGCGTTGGCGTGCAGTTCAACGAAGGCGACAACTCGGCTCGCAACCAGATCGAAACCCACCTGGCCGGAACGCTCAAGTCCGACCGTCCCACCCATACGATGTAGCCTGGCCCTTATGCTCGTAGACTCTCATTGCCACCTCGATCGCCTTGACCTCGCCGCCCATGGCGGATCCCTCGACGCCGCGTTGGATGCGGCGCGCCAGCGAGGGGTGGGGCATTTCCTCTGCATCGGTGTCAGCGCCGACAACGCCGCCGACGTCAAGCGCCTGGCTGAACGATACGAAGACGTCGATTGTTCGGTGGGCATCCACCCACTGGATGTGCAGCCCGATGCCACGCCGGCCCTGGATTGGCTGTTGCACGAACTCGATCATCCGCGAGTCGTGGCTATCGGCGAGACCGGGCTCGACTATCACTACGAGCCGGAGGCCGCCGAAGTCCAGCAGGCGTCGTTCCGGTTGCACTTGGAGGCCGCCAGGCAGACCGGTAAGCCGGTGATCATCCATACCCGTGGCGCGCGGGCCGATACCTTGGCATTGCTGCGGGACGCGGCGCTGCCCCACGCCGGTGTGCTTCATTGCTTCACCGAGGATTGGGATATGGCCAAGGCTGCCCTGGACATGGGTTATTACATTTCCTTGTCCGGCATCGTCACGTTCCGTAATGCCGACGCCCTGCGCGACGTCGCAAGCAAAGTGCCAGCCGATCGTTTGTTGGTGGAAACCGACTCGCCTTATCTGGCGCCCATCCCTTATCGTGGCAAGCCCAACCTTCCGCAGTATGTCCGGGAGGTTGCCGAATACCTGGCGATGCTGCGGGGGGAACCGTACGACCGGTTCGCGGAGCAAACCACCGAAAATTTCAAGCGGCTGTTCCCGTTGGCTCGGGTCCGTACGGCAAGAGCCTGAAATCGAGGCAAAAAAAACCCGGGTTCTGGGGGGTGAATCCGGGTTAAGACCATTAGGAGTAAAACAAAGGCACGCGGTCCGTTGGTACCTTTATCGGCGCGTCACTTGGGGGAGATGTCGTGCCGACAGTTCAAGTATTGATCAGTCTGGCGATGAGTCCAGTTTGACCGAGGTCGTTTTTAAACAAATTTGGAATACGTTCGCTTCGGATAAGTTCTCATTGCCGGCAAAGCCTGCCCAGGCGGGTCCGCGCTTACCAACTGAGGAGCTGGGGTCGCACCGTTTTGTGAAGAACTGTGGCCGTGCGCGGATGATCCGTGCATTTTTGCGTAAGTTAGGCATAATACCCGGCTTCGAATTTTGACCCTTCAGACCTTTTTCTTATGCACAAAGAACCTCGTAAGGTCCGTGAGTTTCGTCGCCGCGAGCAGGAAATTCTCGACACCGCGCTCAAGTTGTTCCTCGATCAGGGTGAAGACAGCGTCACCGTCGAGATGATTGCGGATGCCGTGGGTATCGGCAAAGGCACGATTTACAAACACTTCAAGTCCAAGGCAGAGATCTACCTGCGGCTGATGCTCGATTACGAGCGGGATTTGAACGAGCTGTTGCATTCGGCCGATGTCGACAAGGACAAGGAAGCGCTGTCCCGAGCGTACTTCGAGTTCCGCATGCGCGACCCGCAGCGTTACCGCTTGTTCGATCGCCTGGAAGAAAAGGTGGTCAAGGGCAACCAGGTGCCGGAAATGGTCGAGGAGCTGCACAAGATCCGCGCCTCGAACTTCGATCGCCTGACCTTGCTGATCAAGGGCCGGATCAGCGAAGGCAAGCTTGAAGACGTCCCGCCGTATTTCCACTACTGCGCTGCCTGGGCGCTGGTGCACGGCGCGGTGGCGCTGTACCACTCGCCGTTCTGGAGCAATGTGCTGGAAGACCAGGAAGGCTTCTTCCAATTCCTGATGGATATCGGTGTGCGCATGGGAAACAAGCGCAAGCGCGACACGGATACGCCGAGCAGTTGAGGCATTCAGCTGCTTAATTGCGCCATGTCCGCTTACATGGCGCAGTGCCCCAGGAATATACTCGGGCTTGGGTCTTGCGAAAACTTGATTTCTAGGTCAATTTTCACGGGCTCGATTCTTCTTTCGCCGGAGTGATCCATGATCGTTGACCGTCAAGGCAGGCGTTTTCGCAATTTGCGGATCAGCCTGACTTCAGCCTGCAATTACGCCTGTACCTACTGCGTGCCTGATGGCAAGCGGCTGGTGGCTGCGCAGGATGAACTGTCGGCCGAGGCCATGGCGCGAGGCGTGGCGTATCTGATCGAAGCGGCTGGAATCGAGCGGTTGCGCATCACGGGTGGCGAGCCGCTGGTCAGCCCCAAGCTTGAGAGCTTCATGACAGCGGTAGGGCAGATGGGCCTTGAGGACATCAGCCTGACCACCAACGGCCAGTTGCTGGCCAGGAAGCTGCCCCTGCTAATGAATGCCGGTATCCGCCGGATCAACGTTTCCCTCGACACCCTGGACGCCGCTGCCTTTCGCAGCATAGCCCGCGGAGGAGACCTGGCGACTGTGCTCGATGGCATGGAGCAGGCCCGGGCGGCGGGCCTGAAGATCAAGGTCAACATGGTGCCGCTGCGCGGGCAGAACCTCGATCAGGTGATGCCGTTGCTTGAATACTGCCTGGAACGTGGCTATGAGTTGCGCTTCATCGAGTTGATGCGCATGGGGCACCTGGCCAAGGATTCCAATGCGTTCCTTCAGCAATTCGTCAGCCTTCAGCAACTGCTGGGCCTGATTGGCGACCAATACGAATATTTGCAAGCCGACGCTCCCGTCGATGCCACGGCTGTGCGCTATGAAATTCCCGGGCTCGGGCACTTTGGCGTGATCGCCAACGAAAGCGTGCCGTTCTGCCGAACCTGTTCGCGACTGCGGTTGTCGTCCACTGGCTGGCTGCACGGCTGCCTGTCGTCGAGCAACCGTCATTACGTCGGCGATCTGCTGGACAAGCCCCGACACCAGGCGTTGCCGGCGCTCCAGCGCTTGCTGGTCAAGGCGTTGGGAGACAAGCAGGAAGTAGCGTTCTCGGGTGGCGCGACCATCATGAAGATCATTGGCGGCTGACTGGCTTCTCGTGGCGAGGTAGCTTGCTCCCGCTCGGCTGCGAAGCAGTCGCAACGTGCAAAGGGGCCGCTACGCCGAAGCGTCGGACCGGCCCAGCGGGAGCAAGCTCCCTCGCCACAGGTATTCCAAGGCGCATACCCTGCAAGCTGGCGCAAAAGCTGCATCCCACGGCCATTCGCCGGTTTTCCGTCACCGGTTTTTGGAGGATAGGATGCGTAGCCTGTTTTTGCTGCTGACCGTTTTGACGCTTGGTGGCTGCATGAATGTCAGCGATATGGGGGAGGGCGTTCGTTATCACATGAGCGATGCCGGCCTGCTGGACCATAGCGACAGCCGCCGTGTAAACAACCTGCGCATCCAGCCGGATTCCTTCATCTACATCGCTCAGGGCGCTTTTGCTCCGCCAGGTAGCGCCTATCCGCGACCCAACGTCGTCGCTGAAGAAGCCTTCAATGGATTCATCGAATATTTCCCGATGGTTCGTCGCGCCCGGGTCCCGGAAGGCCTCGATCAGGCGATGGGTGAAGCGCGTGCCGCCGGTGCCCACTATTTGCTCTACACCCGATTTGCCAAGGCGGACAACCGCATCGGCAACACCGACGAATGGCTGGATGAAGAGGCGGTGGATCGCCTGGGTGTCGACACCAGTGTGATTCAAATCATGTTGATCGAGACCAGCACCCAGTATTTGATTGATACTGCACGCATCAAGAGTCGTGGCGGTTTGCTGACGTTGCACGACAAGCAGCCACAAGACCTCATCGCCGCGCCGTTGCGTGAGTACGCCCGCAGCTTGTTGGGGATGAGCAACGAATAAACAGAAGGGGGCACCATGAGCGGACCGCAAAAAGCCAATGACCTGCTGGGGCAGATCCCCAAGACCAAAGGCCTGCCGCCGGTCCACTTGTGGAACCCTGACTTCTGCGGCGACATCGACATGCGAATCGCCCGGGATGGCACTTGGTACTACCTGGGCACCCCCATCGGACGCAAGCCGATGGTCAAGCTGTTCTCCACCATCATTCGCCGCGACGGCGATGATTACTTTCTGATTACCCCTGTGGAAAAAGTCGGCATCAAGGTCGATGACGCGCCGTTCGTGGCCGTGACCCTGGAGGTCGAAGGAGAGGGGGAAGGGCAGTTGTTGCGCTTTACCACCAATGTCGAGGAAGTCACCGAAGCCGGCCCGGAACATCCGATGCGGGTGATGATCGATCCCCAGACCCGGGAACCGGCGCCTTACATTCATGTGCGCAGCAATCTTGAAGCGCTGATTCATCGCAATGTGTTCTATCAATTGGTGGAGCTTGCGGTCAGCCGTGAGATAGATGGGCAGCGCTGGTTGGGCGTCTGGAGTGGTGGCGAGTTTTTCCCCATCGGCCTGGAGCCCTGATTTTTCTGTAGGAGCGAGCTTGTTCGCTTTCACAAGGCGCCAAAAATTCAAATTGACACCCAATCGTATGATGATTAGCGTGGGCACCTAACAAGAAATGCCCACGGGGTGCTCATGTCCAGCAGTTTTCACGCGTCGACCGTCGATTGGCTGGGGGGCTGGATCGCCGCCGGCCAGGTCAAGCCTGGGCAAACCATCAAGGTCGAGGCGGATCTGGGCGAGCAACTGGGCGTCAGCCGCACGGTGATTCGCGAAGCCATCAAAACCTTGGTGGCCAAAGGCATGCTGGAAGTCGGGCCGAAGGTCGGCACGCGGGTGTTGCCGGTGCGCCGCTGGAACCTCTTTGATCCACAAGTGGTGGGCTGGCTGTCGCGCAGCGGCTTGCCGGAGAATTTTGTCGACGATCTGCTGGACCTGCGCCGCACCATCGAACCGATGGCCGTGCGTTGGGCCTGTGAACGGGCGACGGCCGACCAGGTGCAGGCGATCCGCCTGGCCTATCATGCGCTTGAGCGGGCGGTGGACAGCGGTGCGGATTACAACCGCGCCGACCAGTTCTTCCACGAATGCATCCTCGCGGCCAGCCACAATCAATTCATCGAACAAATGGTCCCAGCCCTCGGAGCGTTGTTGGCGGTTTCGTTCGAGGTGTCGGCCGCCGACCCGGACGAACTGCGCCGCACGCTGCCGATCCACAAGGACATCGCCGAAGCCATCGCCGCTCGGGACGCGACGCGAGGCGTCTGGGCCTGCATGACGCTGATCGATAACGCAGACCTGGCCATCAAGCGTTTTTACCCCAATGTCATGGCCGGTCGAACAGACAACGCCGGGAAACTCGGGAACAGGAGGTTTTAAATGAAGTGGACGGCTGTGACGGAGCATCGGGCGAAGCTGGGCGAGGGGCCTTTTTGGGACGAGCCGACCCAGGCGCTGTATTGGGTCGATATTGCCGGCAAGCAGGCGTTGCGGCTGATTGGCAAGAACGTGCAGATCTGGCAGATGCCTGAGCACGTCTCTGCATTCATCCCGACCCAGAGCGGCGATGCCTTGGTGACGTTGAGCAGTGGCGTTTACCGGTTGGACCTGGACTCCCCAGGCCTGGAACCGCGCCTGAAGTTGCTGTGCATGGCCGATCCCCAGCCGGGCAATCGCGCCAACGAAGCCCGCTGCGATGCGTTGGGCCAGCTCTGGCTGGGCACCATGCAGAACAACATCGGGGAAGATGGCGAAGACTTGCCCATCGAGCAGCGCTCCGGTGGGCTGTTTCGTGTCGGCGGCGATGGCCGCGTGATGCCGCTGTTGCGTGGCTTGGGCATCCCCAACACATTGTTGTGGAGCCCTGATGGCACGACCGTCTATTTCGGCGAGAGCCTGGACGGGACCCTTTATCGGCACTTTATTTATCCCGATGGAAAACTCGCGCCCGCCGAAGTCTGGTTCGGACCCCATTCCCGTGGCGGGCCGGATGGTTCGGCGATGGATGCGCGGGGCTATATCTGGAACGCCCGTTGGGACGGCAGTTGCCTGCTGCGGTTGCATCCGGAGGGTCACGTCGATCAGGTGATCGAATTGCCGGTCAGTCGCCCTACCAGTTGTGTATTCGGTGGTGAAGACCTACGGACTTTGTATATCACCAGTGCGCAAAGTCCCCTCAATCACCCATTGGACGGGGCGGTGCTATCGATGCGCGTCGATGTGCCGGGCGTGGCTTGTACGCGGTTCGCGGGGTAAATCCCAAAATATGGGATGTAAATATATATATTGAGATTATTCGGCGGTCGGGTTTATAGTCGGCTCCATCAGCAATACGCACTCACACTTAAAAAAACAAAACAGGTGAAGTGATGCATCGTTTTTTCCCGGAACGCCTCGGCGGTGTTCGCGAATCAGTGTTGAGCCCACAGCTTTTGAACCGGCCATCGTTGGGTGTCCGGTTTTTGTCGTGTGTTTGCACTGGAGGCCCCGTCCATGGCTGAAGCGCTTTGCTTGCCGCCGGTGCCTGAGCCCGTGAAGGGCGAACGCCTGAAAGACAAGGTCGTGCTGTTGACCGGCGCTGCCCAGGGCATCGGCGAAGCCATTGTCGCCGCGTTCGCTTCGCAACAGGCCCGGCTGGTCATCAGCGATATCCAGGGGGAAAAGGTCGAAACCGTCGCCGCCCATTGGCGTCGACAGGGTGCGGATGTCCAAGCGCTGAAGGTTGATGTCTCGAACCAACAGGATTTGCACGTCATGGCCCGCCGGGCGGTCGAGTTGCATGGTCGCATCGACGTGCTGGTGAACTGCGCAGGCATCAACGTGTTCCGCGATCCGCTGGAAATGACCGAAGAGGACTGGCGCCGTTGCTTCGCCATCGACCTGGATGGCGCTTGGCACGGTTGCAAGGCGGTGTTGCCACAGATGATCGAACAGGGCGTGGGCAGCATCATCAACATCGCGTCGACCCATTCGTCCCACATTATTCCCGGTTGTTTCCCATACCCCGTAGCCAAACATGGCCTGCTGGGCCTGACCCGTGCCCTGGGCATCGAGTACGCACCCAAGGGCGTGCGGGTGAATGCCATTGCGCCGGGCTACATCGAGACTCAACTGAACGTCGACTACTGGAACGGCTTTGCCGATCCCCAGGCCGAACGCCAGCGCGCGCTGGACCTGCACCCGCCACGGCGCATCGGGCAGCCGATCGAAGTGGCAATGACGGCCGTATTCCTGGCCAGTGACGAAGCACCGTTCATCAATGCCTCATGCATCACCATCGATGGTGGGCGTTCGGTCATGTACCACGACTGAACATTCTTGGATTGCGGAGGGAAACTTCGCCTGTAATCCAATCATCATACGATATGACTATTTACACCTATGCTTGTGCAGTAACACGATTTGACCGGCCAGCCTGCGCAATTCCACCCATGTGGAGCAGATCCCTGGACGTTTGGCTTTCAATAAAAAAAACAAGGAGTCAGCTATGAAATATCGTCGTGGGATCCGTTCCCTGTGTCGTGCCGCCCTGGCGGTGACCGCGGTCAGCCTTAGCAGCAGCCTGCTGGCAGCGGATCCGGTAAAAATCGGTTTTCTGGTCAAGCAGGCGGAGGAGCCCTGGTTCCAGACCGAGTGGGCTTTCGCCGAGAAGGCGAGCAAGGACAAAGGCTTCGAGTTGATCAAAATCGCCGTGCCCGATGGCGAAAAAACCCTTTCGGCCATCGACAGCCTTGCCGCCAACGGTGCCAAGGGCTTCGTGATCTGCCCGCCGGACGTGTCTCTCGGCCCAGCCATCATGGCCAAGGCCAAGCTTAACGATCTCAAGGTGATCGCCGTCGACGACCGTTTCGTCGACGCCAAAGGCAAGTTCATGGAGGACGTGCCATACCTGGGCATGGCGGCCTTCGAGGTGGGCCAGAAGCAGGGCGCCGCGATGGCCGCCGAGGCGAAAAAGCGTAACTGGGACTGGAAAGACACCTACGCGGTGATCAACACCTTCAACGAACTGGACACCGGCAAGAAGCGCACCGACGGTTCGGTCGATGCCTTGAAGAAAGCCGGGATGCCGGAAGACCACATTCTGTTTGCGGCGCTCAAGACCCTCGACGTCCCCGGCAGCATGGACTCCACCAACTCGGCGCTGGTGAAGCTGCCAAGCGCTGCGAAAAACCTGATCATCGGCGGTATGAACGACAACACCGTGCTGGGCGGCGTGCGCGCCACCGAAGCAGCCGGCTTCAAGGCGGCCAACGTGATCGGCATCGGCATCAACGGCACCGACGCCATCGGCGAGTTGAAGAAACCGGACAGCGGCTTCTTCGGTTCGATGTTGCCGAGCCCGCACATCGAAGGCTACAAGACCGCCGAAATGATGTACGAGTGGATCACCACCGGCAAGGAACCGCCGAAGTACACCGCCATGGACGAGGTGACGCTGATCACCCGGGAGAACTTCAAGCAAGAGCTGGAAAAGATCGGCCTGTGGAACTGACGGCCGGTTGATTCAAAAGCGGCCCTGGCCACATGAGTGGCAGGGTCGCTTGATCTCTGTGAGTTCGAGGTGGTTATGCAAGCGCAAACAGCGACACGGCAACACAACATCGGCGGCAGCTTGCGATTCAACGGGATCGGCAAGTCCTTTCCTGGCGTGCAGGCGCTGGCCAATATCAGTTTCGTTGCTCATCCGGGGCAGGTGCATGCCTTGATGGGCGAGAACGGCGCGGGCAAGTCCACGTTGCTGAAAATCCTCGGGGGCGCCTACATCCCGAGCAGCGGCGACTTGCAGATCGGCGAGCAGACGATGGCCTTCAAAGGCACCGCCGACAGTATCGCCAGCGGTGTGGCGGTGATTCACCAGGAATTGCACCTGGTGCCGGAAATGACCGTCGCGGAGAACCTGTTCCTCGGTCATTTGCCGGCGCGTTTCGGCCTCGTCAATCGCGGCGTACTGCGTCAGCAGGCGTTGACATTGCTCAAAGGCCTGGCGGACGAAATCGACCCGCAGGAAAAAGTCGGTCGTCTGTCCCTTGGCCAGCGCCAGTTGGTGGAAATCGCCAAGGCCTTGTCCCGTGGCGCCCACGTCATTGCCTTCGACGAACCGACCAGCAGCCTGTCGGCCCGGGAAATCGACCGTTTGATGACGATCATTGCCCGCCTTCGAGACGAGGGCAAAGTGGTGCTGTACGTCAGCCACCGCATGGAGGAGGTGTTCCGCATCTGTGACGCGGTGACGGTCTTCAAGGACGGTCGTTATGTCCGCACCTTCGAGAACATGAGCGAGCTGACCCACGATCAGTTGGTCACGTGCATGGTCGGTCGCGATATCCAAGACATTTATGACTACCGCCCCCGGGAGCGCGGCGATGTGGCGTTGCAGGTGAAAGGCCTGCTCGGGCCGGGCTTGCGCGAACCGGTGAGTTTCCATGTACACAAGGGCGAGATCCTCGGCTTGTTCGGGCTGGTCGGCGCCGGTCGTACCGAGCTGCTGCGTTTGCTCAGTGGCCTGGAACGTCAGAGCGAGGGCAGCCTGGTCCTGCACGGCAAGGAATTGAAACTGCGTTCCCCCCGGGATGCCATCGCCGCTGGTGTGCTGCTCTGTCCGGAAGATCGCAAGAAGGAGGGCATCATTCCGTTGGGCAGCGTGGCCGAGAACATCAACATCAGCGCCCGTCCGGCTCATTCCGCGCTCGGCTGCCTGTTGCGTGGCGAGTGGGAGCGGGGCAATGCCGACAAGCAGATCAAGTCGCTCAAAGTGAAGACCCCGGCGGCGAGCCAGAAAATCATGTACTTGTCCGGCGGTAACCAGCAGAAAGCAATCCTGGGACGCTGGCTTTCCATGCCGATGAAAGTCCTGCTGCTTGACGAGCCGACGCGAGGCATCGACATCGGCGCCAAGGCCGAGATCTACCAGATTATCCACAACCTGGCGGCCGATGGCATCGCGGTGATTGTGGTGTCCAGTGACTTGATGGAAGTGATGGGCATTTCCGACCGGATCCTGGTGCTGTGCGAAGGGGCCATGCGCGGCGAGTTGCCGCGTGACCAGGCCGACGAATCCAACCTGCTGCAACTGGCGCTGCCGCGCCAACGCGTTGCCGACGCGGCGAACTGAGAGGTAAATCATGACCATCCAAAACAATGCACTGCCAACGGCGCGCAAACCCCTGGACCTGCGCCGCTTCCTCGACGACTGGGTCATGCTGCTGGCGGCCATCGGCATCTTCGTGCTCTGCACCCTGATGATCGACAACTTCCTGTCGCCGCTGAACATGCGCGGCCTGGGCCTGGCGATTTCCACCACCGGCATCGCGGCATGCACCATGCTGTATTGCCTGGCGTCCGGGCATTTCGACCTGTCGGTGGGTTCGGTGATTGCCTGCGCCGGCGTCGTCGCGGCCGTCGTGATGCGTGACACCAATAGCGTATTTCTCGGCGTGAGCGCGGCGTTGGTGATGGGGCTGATTGTCGGCCTGATCAACGGCATCGTCATCGCGAAACTGCGGGTCAATGCGCTGATTACCACGCTGGCGACCATGCAGATCGTACGCGGCCTGGCCTACATCTTTGCCAACGGCAAGGCGGTGGGGGTGTCGGAAGAATCGTTTTTCGTCTTTGGTAACGGCCAGATGTTCGGTGTGCCGGTGCCGATCCTGATCACCATTGCCTGCTTTCTGTTCTTCGGCTGGCTGCTGAACTACACCACTTATGGGCGCAACACCATGGCCATCGGCGGCAACCAGGAAGCGGCATTGCTGGCAGGCGTTAACGTTGATCGCACCAAGATCATCATCTTCGCCGTGCACGGTGTGATTGGTGCGCTGGCAGGCGTCATCCTGGCGTCGCGCATGACCTCGGGCCAGCCGATGATCGGCCAGGGTTTCGAACTGACCGTGATCTCTGCTTGTGTTCTGGGTGGCGTTTCGTTGAGCGGCGGCATCGGCATGATTCGCCATGTCATCGCCGGCGTGCTGATCCTGGCGATCATCGAGAACGCGATGAACCTGAAGAACATCGATACGTTCTACCAGTACGTCATCCGCGGCTCGATCCTGCTGTTGGCGGTGGTGATTGACAGGTTGAAACAGCGTTGAAGATTATTGGAGGCTGACCTGCCGCCATCGTCGGATCGCCGCCCGGAGCAGGCTCGCTCCCACACTGGCTCTGCACTGTTCCGAAGTCCTGAGCCAGGCGAAAAACCGGTGGGAGCGAGCCTGCTCGCGAAGGCGTCGGTACATCCGACACTTCCTTAGCTGACCCACCGCATTCGCGAGCAGGCCCGCTTCCACAGTTTTCGCTCTACCCCGCCTTGCGCAACGCCTCGACCAGTTCCTGCTTGCGCATTTTCGAGCGTCCGGGAATATTTTTTGCCCGGGCTTCTTTCATCAAGCTGTCCACGGTCTGGGCCTCATGGGAGGCTTTGCTGGTGCGCGGCTGGCCTTCGCGGCTCTTGGCGGCGCGCCGGGCCGACTCCTTGCGGTCGGATTGCTTGGCTTCGGCGGGTTTCTTCTTGCCGGATCCACCAGAGCGTTCGCCGCCTCCCGATTGCTTGTTCACCGTGGCCCAGGCCCGAGCCTCGGCCTCGCCTTCCGACACACCTTTTTGCTCATAGCTGTCTTCGATGTGCTCGGCCTTGCGCTTCTGCTCATCGGTGTACTTGTCTTTGCTTCCACGAGGCATGGGAACGGTCCTCCTCAATGGCTGGGTAGAAGTTATTGGCTGGAGGCCCCACCACCTTCAGAGCCTGAACCTCCGGTTGTGGTTTTCGAACCCACGCCAGTATCGGCATTGTCGGGCGCAGTGGAGTCAGGTGTGTTCATCCCGCCTTGGCGGCCCGTGTCGTTGCCTTGGACCCTCGGATCGGTGCCTGTAGCAGGCGGCTGGCCATTGTTCAAGGTGCCGCCCGTGCCATCGGTGTTCAGTTTGGGCAAACCTTGGGTGGCCGGCGAGTTGGGTGCCTGAACCGGGTCGGTCGGTCCGGTGCCACTGGTCGTGGCCGCGAAAGCCGCCGAAGACAGCAGCGTGGCGAATGTGAGTGCAGTCAGCCTTGAATAGATCATGGTGTCGCCTCCATTTTTTGAAATGCTTGCCAGATTTTTGGCCGCGCTGGAGTGGGGTTGGTGCCGCAGGGGCGACGAACGGCGCTATTGGGGTGTCTTTAGAAGATGTGACGAGCGCCGCAGAGCGGCTTAGTATGATGCTTTCAATTGGCGACAAGGCCTGTTCATGTCCATCGAGATCCGTCCCGCGCAGCCCAGCGATGCGCCGCAAATCCTTGCTTTCATCACTGAGCTGGCCGATTACGAAAAAGCTCGCCACGAAGTCATCGCCAGCGTGGCCGACATCGAGCGCAGCCTGTTCAGCGAAGGCGCCACCGCCCACGGCTTGATCTGCCTGCGCGATGGCGTGCCGATCGGTTTTGCGGTGTTTTTCTTCAGCTATTCCACTTGGTTGGGCAGTAATTGCCTGTACTTGGAAGACTTGTACATCACGCCTGAACAGCGCGGTGGCGGGGCGGGCAAAACCTTATTGCGACATCTGGCGAAGATCGCCTGCGACAACGATTGTGGTCGCTTCGAGTGGAGCGTGCTGGACTGGAACACCCCGGCCATCGACTTCTACAAATCCCTCGGCGCGCAACCGCAGGAAGAGTGGGTGCGCTACCGGATGGATGGCAAGGTGCTCCGGGACTTCGCTAACGGCAACTGACGTTCATGAGTACGCGTCGGACGCCCACTGGGTAAACCCGGGTCGCTGTTGGAGTCGCGTGCAATAAGCGGCTACGGCTGGATAGTCCGGACGCTCCATGGGCGTCTGCCGCCAGCGGTGTACGGATAGGCCAATGAGTACGTCTGCAAGGGAAAAGTCCGCACCGGCTACGTAGGCGCCGGTGTGGTCCAGCTGTTGTTCCAGCAAGCCCATCTTCTCATTCCAGCCTTTGACGCCGGCGGCGATGAGTTGTGGGTCCTGGAAATCCGGGTGCTTGCGCACCAGTCCGTAAAACGCATCGCCCCACGACGGATTGAGCTCGGTGGCTTGCCAATCCATCCACTGCTCTACACGCGCCCGTGCGGCAGGCTCGACAGGCAGCAGGTCGCTGCGCCCGTGCTTGCCCACCAGATAGCGGCAAATGGTGTTCGACTCCCAGAGCACGCCGCTCTCGTCGACAATCACCGGCACCTGGGCGTTGGGATTCAATGCCAGGAACGCCGGGTCATGGGTCGACGCGAAGCCGATGCCCCAGTCTTCGCGCTCGTAGGAGATTTCCAGTTCCTGGCAAGTCCACAAGACCTTTCTGACGTTAATCGAGGAAGTGCGGCCGAGGATCTTCAACAATTGTCCCATCACTTTTTCCCTGAGTTGTTTGGCGTCCGGTCAGAAACGTAGCAGGGTCTTGGGTGGATGGCGATGCCTTCACGATAGAATTGATATCCCAATATGTGGGAGAGATATTTATATATTGAGATTTTCCTGCGTCCGGGTTTATAGTCCGCGTCACTCACTGCCCAATAAACAAAACAGGTGAAGCGGATGCAGGCGCAATTGATCGCGCTCGATTGGGGAACGACCTCATTACGGGCTTACAAACTAGCCGCGGGAGGCGAGGTGCTCGAGCAGCGTTCGCTGTCGTCGGGGATCATGCAGTTGCCGTCCGGGCCGCGGACGATAGCGGGCCAGGTCTGCATCGACGGTTTTGAGCTGGCCTTCGATGAAGCCTGCGGCGATTGGCTCGATGCGCAGCCAGGCTTGCCCGTCATCGCCTGCGGCATGGTGGGCAGCGCCCAAGGTTGGCGGGAAGCGCCTTACTGCGACACGCCGGCAAACGTCGCCAATCTCGGACATTCCCTACAAATTATCCGGAGCCTTCGCGGTGTTGATGTTCACATCGTGCCAGGGGTAATCCAACGCTCCCGACTGCCCAATGTGATGCGCGGCGAAGAAACCCAGGTGCTCGGTGCGTTGCCTGGCTTGCCCAACGAAGCGGTGCTGATCGGCTTGCCGGGCAGCCATTCGAAATGGGTGGAAGCGGCCGAGGGCTGCATCGTCCATTTCGACACCTTCATGACCGGCGAGATCTTCGCCGTGCTCAGCGACCACAGCATTCTCGGCCGCACCCAGCAGCGCGGCGCGGCGTTCGATGGCGTGGCTTTCGATCGCGGCGTGCAGGTGGCGCTGTCGTCGGATGGGCAGATTGGCCCGCTGTCCACCGTGTTCAGCGCCCGCAGCCTGGGCCTGACCGGCGAGCTCGGCGCGAGCGCCCAGGCCGATTACCTGTCGGGTGTGCTGATCGGCCATGAGTTGACGGCCCTGGCCGCCGTGCAACGTCAACGGCGCAACAGCGTTCACCTGCCGACGGTCGTGCTGATTGGTAATTCTCAACTCTGCGCCCGTTACCAGCGGGCCCTCGACGCCTGCGGTTTCGCCCGCGTGATCCTGGCCGAACAGGCCACCGAACGCGGTTTGTGGCAACTGGCCTTGGCGGCCGGGCTGCTCGGACCCACCGCGTCGCGTTAAACCTGACTGGAGACCTGACATGCTCAAACAAGCATTGGCGCACAACGGGCTGATCGCGATTCTTCGCGGCCTGCGCCCCGAGGAGGCGGCATCTATCGGCGAAGTCCTGTATAGCGAGGGATTTCGAGTCATCGAAGTGCCGCTCAATTCCCCCGAACCGTACGAAAGTATCCGCATCCTGCGCAGTACCTTGCCCGCCGATTGCCTGATCGGCGCGGGTACCGTGCTGACCCCGGAGCAGGTGGAGCAGGTCAAGGCGGCCGGTGGCCAGGTGATCGTCATGCCTCACAGTGACCCGAAGGTCTTGCGGGCGGCAAAAGCGGCGGGGCTGTACCTGTCGCCCGGCGTCGCCACGCCGACCGAAGCTTTCGCCGCGCTGGCCGAGGGCGCTCATGTGCTGAAGATGTTCCCCGCCGAGCAAATGGGCCCGGCGGTGGTCAAGGCCTGGCTCGCGGTTTTACCGGCCGGGACCGTGCTGGTGCCGGTGGGCGGGATTACGCCGGACAACATGGCGGTGTTCGTCGAAGCCGGCGTCAAGGGTTTCGGCCTGGGTTCCGGGTTGTTCAAGCCGGGCCTGACAGCAGATCAAGTGGCGGTGCGCGCCAAGGCCTATGTGGCCGCATGGAATGCCTTGAACTGAAGACTTTTCCAGCGCTCCGAGCGCTGCATCTGACAAGAGAGACAACAAGATGAAAATCACCAAGCTGACCACGTTTATCGTTCCGCCGCGCTGGTGCTTCCTCAAGGTCGAGACCGATGAGGGCGTGACCGGTTGGGGCGAACCCGTGGTCGAAGGCCGTGCCCACACAGTGGCGGCTGCGGTTGAAGAATTGTCCGACTACCTGATCGGCAAAGACCCACGCAACATCGAAGACATCTGGACCGTGCTCTATCGCGGTGGCTTCTACCGCGGCGGGGCCGTCCACATGAGCGCCCTGGCCGGTATCGACCAAGCGTTGTGGGACATCAAGGGCAAGGCCCTGGGTGTGTCGGTCAGCGATCTGTTGGGCGGCCAGGTGCGGGACAAGATCCGTGTCTATTCATGGATCGGCGGCGACCGGCCGGCGGACACCGCCCGAGCGGCGAAAGAGGCGGTGGGACGCGGCTTCACGGCGGTGAAGATGAACGGCACCGAAGAACTGCAGTTCCTCGATACCTTCGAAAAAGTCGACCTGGCCCTGGCCAACGTGGCAGCGGTGCGCGACGCGGTCGGGCCGAACGTCGGCATTGGCGTGGATTTCCACGGCCGTGTGCACAAGCCAATGGCCAAGGTTCTGATGAAGGAGCTCGACCCCTTCAAGCTGATGTTCATTGAAGAACCGGTGCTCAGCGAAAACTACGAAGCCCTCAAGGAACTGGCGCCGCTGACCAGTACCCCGATTGCCCTGGGCGAGCGGTTGTTCTCGCGATGGGATTTCAAGCGGGTGCTCAGCGAAGGCTATGTGGACATCATCCAGCCGGATGCGTCCCACGCCGGCGGCATCACCGAAACCCGCAAGATCGCCAACATGGCCGAGGCCTACGATGTGGCGCTGGCACTGCATTGCCCGTTGGGTCCAATCGCCCTGGCGGCGTGCCTGCAACTGGACGCGGCTTGCTACAACGCGTTTATCCAGGAGCAGAGCCTGGGCATCCATTACAACGAAAGCAATGACTTGCTGGACTACATCAAGGACCCGCGAGTGTTCGACTATGACCAAGGCTTCGTAAAAATTCCGAACGGTCCTGGCCTGGGTATCGAGATCAATGAGGAATACGTCATCGAGCGCGCGGCCATTGGCCATCGCTGGCGCAACCCGATCTGGCGCCATGCCGATGGCAGTTTTGCCGAATGGTGAGTCACGCCTGACCCTGTGGGAGCAAGCTCGCTCCCACAATTTGATCTTCGCAAGCAGGGAGATCTTCTTCGATGCGCCCGTTTCCTCAATAAACATAAAAAGAGGCACCTCACATGCAAGCGCACACCCTGAGCGCGCAGGCGTCGTCGGTGACGCCCAGCCGCAAGCGTTTTTTCATCATGGTGTTGCTGTTCATCACGGTGGTGATCAACTACCTGGACCGCAGCAATCTCTCGATCGCGGCCCCCGCATTGACCAGCGACCTGGGCATCGACCCGATCCACGTCGGGCTGATTTTCTCGGCGTTCGGCTGGACCTACGCCGCCATGCAGATCCCCGGCGGCTGGCTGGTGGACCGGGTGCCGCCGCGCATCCTGTATAGCGTGGCATTGTTGCTGTGGTCGGCGGCCACGGTGATGCTCGGTTTTGCCGCCAGTTTCATCGCGCTGTTCGTGCTGCGCATGGCCGTCGGTGCCCTGGAAGCGCCGGCTTATCCGATCAACAGCCGCGTGGTCACCACCTGGTTTCCCGAGCGCGAGCGGGCCACGGCCATTGGTTTCTATACCTCCGGGCAGTTCGTTGGGCTCGCATTTTTGACACCGGTGCTGGCGTGGCTGCAACACGCGTTTGGTTGGCACATGGTGTTTGTCGCCACGGGCGCGGTGGGCATTCTCTGGGCGGTGATCTGGTATGCGGTATATCGCGAGCCTCGGGATTTCAAGGGCGCCAATGCCGCGGAAATCGAGTTGATCCGTGAGGGTGGGGGGCTGGTGGACATCCAGGCCGATACCGCCAAGGCCAAGGCCAAATTCAGCTGGAGCGACCTGGGCATCGTCCTGACCCAACGCAAGTTATGGGGTATCTACCTGGGGCAGTTCTGCCTCAACTCCACGCTGTGGTTTTTCCTGACGTGGTTCCCGACCTACCTGGTGAAGTATCGCGGCATGGACTTCATCAAGTCCGGCTTGCTGGCGTCGTTGCCGTTCCTTGCGGCATTCGTCGGCGTGCTGTGTTCCGGCTTCTTCTCGGACTGGCTGATCCGCCGAGGCGCCACGGTGGGTTTTGCGCGCAAGCTGCCGATCATTGGCGGGCTGCTGATTTCCACCTCGATCATCGGCGCCAACTTCGTGGAGTCGACGCCCCTGGTGATCGCCTTCCTGGCCCTGGCGTTCTTCGGCAATGGCCTGGCGTCGATCACGTGGTCACTGGTTTCCACCTTGGCACCGGCGCGGTTGCTCGGTTTGACCGGCGGGGTGTTCAATCTCATCGGTAATCTGGCGGCCATCGCCACGCCGATTGTCATCGGCTTCCTTGCCAGCGGTGATTCGTTTGCCCCGGCCATTACCTATATCGCCGTATTGGCATTGGCCGGGGCGCTGTCCTACATCCTGCTGGTCGGGAAGGTCGAGCGCATCGAGTTGTAGTCCGACGGGGCGGGCGACCATAATGCCGCCCGTTCCCCGCACTGTTGAAGGCCGGATATGCAGCAAGACGATCCAAAAATCATCAAGGATGCCGCTCCTACTGGCACGCAGACCTTGCTGCGCGGCCTGGGCGTGGTCCAGGCGGTCGCCAGCGGTGCTCGCGACTTGAAGGAAATCGCCCGGCTGATCGGCACCACCCGCAGCACCACCCACCGCCTGGCCAGTTGCCTGGTGGACGAACGTTACCTGCGCGTGGTGCCGCAAGTGGGTTACCTGCTGGGGCCGAAGTTGATCGAGCTGGGTTTCCAGGCTCGGGAAGAGTTGCCACTGGTGAGCCTGGCGGGGCCGTACCTGGACGAGTTGTCGGCGCTCACCGGGGACACCGTTCACCTGGCGATTCGCGAGGGCGATGAAGTCTTGTATCTGCTGAAGAATCCGGGGCGTAACGGGCCGGAAATGCGTTCGCGCGTGGGCCATCGCATGCCGTTGGCGCGGACAGGGATCGGCAAGGCGCTGATGCTCGATGATGCCCAGGAACAATGGAAGCGGCTGTACGAAATCAGCCTGCCGGCGGGTGGGAAGAATCAATTCTGGCCCCAGCACCAGGAGCAATCCTGGGAACAGTTCCAGCAACGGATGGTGGAGTATGTGGCGGGGGGCTATGCCTTCGACCTGGAGGACAACGAACCGTCGATCCGCTGTGTGGCGGCGCCGATCCGTGACGCCGGCAAGCGCATCGTCGCCGGTATCAGCATCGCCAGCACGGTGCCGTACATGCCTTTGGAAAAGATGGCCGAGCTGATTCCCCTGGTCAAAGGGGTCACAGCCCGGCTGTCGGCGGAACTGGGTGCCAAGGTTTGACGAGCGTCAGGCCTTGAGCGTCGCCATGTCGATAACGAAGCGGTACTTCACATCCCCGGCGATCATGCGGCTGTAGGCCTCGTTGATCTGGCGGATGTCGAGCATTTCAATGTCGCAGCTGATGTTGTGTTTTGCGCAGAAATCCAGCATTTCCTGGGTTTCGGCGATGCCGCCAATCAGCGAGCCGGCCAACACTCGGCGACCCAGGATCAGCTTTGCCGCGTGTACGGGTGGGTCGACCGGCTCGACCAGGCCGACGATGATGTGCACGCCGTTGAAATGCAGCGTATCGAGGTAGGGATTGAGGTCGTGCTGCACCGGAATGGTGTCCAGCAGGAAGTTGAAACGTCCGGCGGCGGCCGCCATCTGTTCGGCGTCGGTGGACACGATCACATGGTCCGCGCCTTGGCGACGGGCTTCTTCTGCCTTGCTCGCCGAGCGGGTGAACAACGTCACTTCCGCGCCCATGGCCTTGGCGAACTTGATGCCCATGTGGCCCAGGCCACCCATCCCCAGCACGCCGACCTTGTCTCCGGCCTTCACGCCATAATGCTTGAGGGGAGAGTAGGTGGTGATGCCTGCGCAGAGCAGCGGCGCGGCGCTGGCCGGGTCGAGTGTCTGAGGGACGCGCAGTACAAAATGCTGGCTGACCACGATGCTGTCGGAATAGCCACCCATGGTGTGGCCGCCGCTCACGTGGTCCGGGCTGGCGTAGGTCTGGGTCATGCCTTCCAGGCAGTATTGTTCCAGATCGGCACGGCAAGCTTCGCATTCGCGGCAGGAGTCGACCATGCAGCCTACGCCTACCAGGTCGCCGACCTTGTGATGGGTGACATTCGCCCCCACGGCGGTGACTTTGCCGATGATTTCGTGGCCGGGCATCAGCGGATAGACGGCGATGCCCCATTCGTTCCGGGCCTGATGGATGTCGGAGTGGCAGACGCCGCAGTAGAGAATTTCGATCGCCACATCGTCCGCGCGCGGGCTGCGGCGCTCGAACTTCATGGGGGCGAGGGGCGTGGTGGCCGATTGGGCGGCATAGCCGATGGCTGTGTACATGATGGACCTCGCTATCATTGAACGGTGAGGGGTTCATTCTGGGAGGCAGGGCGGCCGGTGGCGATGGCGATTCCTACGCCTGTCATGCCTAATCCTACGGCGTTGGCCAGGATTCGATTCCATGTGGCGCCAGACCTGCGATGATGTTTTCATCCCTTTCTTCGTGAAGTTTTCGCTCATGCTGCTGACCCGTCATCTCGATGCCAACGCCACGCTGGTTTCGCTGATAGAACCTTTGGCGACCCACGACGGTTTTGTTCCTACGCGACTGCCAGGGGTGCACGCGCTTCGCGCCAGCCAGGACGTCGCTCGTGGCCCGCAGCTCTACGAACCGAGCCTGGTGATCATTGCCCAGGGCAGCAAACTGGCGTACCTGGGGCCCCGCACAATGGAATATGGCGCGGGGCATTATCTGATCCAGGCCCTGCCGGTGCCGTTCGAATGCGAAACCTACGCCATGCCCAATGCTCCGCTGTATGGAGTTTCCGTCGCGATCGATCGGGCGATGCTGGGCGACCTGGTGCTGGCCATGGGGTTGATGCCGGGGCGGAATCTGCCGCCTCAGACGCCGGAGTCCATGACTTGCGCAGTGCTCGATGACGCCATGCGTGGGTGTGTCGAGCGCTTGTTGCGCTGCTTGCACGACCCGTTGGAATGCCAGGTCATGGGCCAGGCGCGGCTGCGGGAGCTGCTGTTCGTCGCGTTGCGCGGACCCCAGGCCGATGTGCTGCGGGCGTTGGTGGAGCAACAGGGCCAGTTCGCCCGGATTGCCGCTGCCCTGGGCCATTTGCATGCGCACTTCACCGAGCCGTTGAACGTCGAGATCCTGGCCAGTCGCGCGAACATGAGTGCTTCGACCTTTCACGAGCATTTCAAGCGCAGCACGTTGCTATCGCCGGTGCAGTACCTCAAGCGATTGCGCCTACTCAAGGCCCAGCGGCTGCTGCTCTGCGAGGGCATGAGCGTGGCCCAGGTCGCGCACCAGGTGGGGTATCAGAGCCCGTCGCAATTCAGCCGGGAGTACAAGCGTTACTTCGAGCGCAACCCAGGGGACGAACGCGCCGCCTGAATTGTGCAGGGAACCCTGTGGGAGCGAGTTTCCCGGAATCGCGGGCAACAAAAAGGCCCCCATTGCGGGAGCCTCGATGTTCAGCGTTCCGGCTTACATGTTCGGGTAAGTCGGTCCGCCGGCGCCTTCCGGCGTGACCCAGGTGATGTTCTGTGCAGGGTCCTTGATGTCGCAGGTCTTGCAGTGAACGCAGTTCTGGGCGTTGATCTGGAAGCGCTTCTCGCCATCTTCCTTGGTAATCACTTCATAAACGCCGGCCGGGCAGTAGCGCTGGGCCGGTTCGTCGTACAGCGGCAGGTTCTTGCTGATCGGGATGCTCGGGTCGGTCAGCTTCAGGTGGCAAGGCTGCTCTTCTTCATGGTTGGTACCGGAGATGAACACCGAGCTGAGCTTGTCGAAGCTGATCTTGCCGTCCGGCTTCGGGTAGTCGATCTTCTTGCATTCGGCCGCAGGTTTCAGGCAAGCATAATCTGGCTTGGTGTCGCGCAGCGTGAATGGAATCTTGCCGCCGAAAATGTTCTGGTCGAGCCAGTTGAAACCGCCGCCGATGATCGCACCGTACTTGTGGATCGCCGCGCCGAAGTTGCGGCTGGCGAACAGCTCTTCATACAGCCAGCTGTTCTTGAAACTGTCGACATAGGCCGTCAGTTCATCGCCGCCTTCGGACTCGGCGAACAGGCGATCAGCCACGGCTTCGGCAGCGAGCATGCCGGATTTCATCGCGGTGTGACTGCCCTTGATCTTGGCGAAGTTCAGGGTGCCGAGGTCGCAACCGATCAGCGCGCCGCCCTTGAAGACCATCTTGGGCAGCGAGTTCAGGCCGCCCTTGGCGATGGCGCGAGCGCCGTAACTGACGCGCTTGCCGCCTTCCAGATACTGCTTGAGCACAGGGTGATGCTTGAGGCGCTGGAACTCGTCGAATGGTGACAGGAAGGTGTTGCTGTAGGACAGGTCGACGATCAAGCCGACGACCACCTGGTTGTTTTCCAGGTGATAAAGGAAAGAGCCGCCGGTATTTTCGGTGCCCATGATGTCCAGCGGCCAGCCGGCGGTGTGCACCACCAAGCCTGGTTGATGCTTGGCCGGGTCGATTTCCCAGATTTCCTTCAGGCCGATGCCGTAGTGCTGGGTGTCGGCTTCGCTGTCCAGGTTGAAGCGCTTGATCAATTGCTTGCCAATGTGGCCACGGCAGCCTTCGGCGAACAGCGTGTACTTGCCGCGCAACTCCATTCCAGGGGTGTAGAGGCCTTCTTTCGGATTGCCTTCGCGGTCGACGCCAAGGTCGCCGGTGATGATCCCGCGGACGACGCCGTTTTCGTCGAACAACGCTTCCTGGGCGGCGAATCCCGGGTAGATTTCCACGCCCAGGTTCTCGGCCTGCTGGGCCAGCCAACGGCAAAGATTGCCAAGGGAAATAATATAGTTGCCTTCGTTGTGCATGGTCTTGGGCACAAAGAAGTCAGGGATTTTGCTCGCGGTCTCGGCGTTTCTCAGGACATAAATGTCATCGCGCTTGACCGGCGTGTTCAACGGAGCGCCGAGCTCTTTCCAATCCGGAAACAGTTCGTTCAGGGCGCGCGGTTCGAACACTGCGCCGGAGAGGATGTGCGCGCCGACTTCGGAGCCTTTTTCGACCACGCAGACGCTGATTTCCTTACCGGCTTCGGCGGCCTTCTGTTTCAGTCGGCAAGCGGCAGACAGGCCAGCGGGGCCGGCACCGACGATGACCACGTCGAATTCCATGTATTCGCGTTCCACAGGCTATCTCCTACTCAAGGCTCAACAGTTTTTTCTAATTGGAGGTTTGGCGTTGCATCCGTTGTTTCCTTCGCGAAGCGACGAAAGCGACAATGGATGACCCGCGCTTCTCTCTTAAGCGGCGCATTATATCTACACCACTCTCAGGGTCCAATACAAACGTTTGTTTGAAATTGCCGCAGCCCAGATAAATCACTGACGTACGGCTTATGACTGACCATTTTGCCGTATTGACCGGAATAGACGTTCCGGTCAAGATACGGGCGGTTTTGCGCTCGCCGTAGGCTGACTGTTGGTTCCAAGAGCACCTCTAAAGACAGGGCGAAGGCAGCACAAAGTGACGAGTTGCGCGGTTCGGACGCGCAGTTTACACGCCGCGATAATGAATGACTCATCGGTCATCACTGACGAATGGTCTTCACTCCCGTGAGCAAAGGTCATGTGTGGTTCATGCCGGCGTTTTTAGAGGTGCCCTTGCGCCCATGATCATCAACCGCCAGGTTCGCCCAGGCGACTTTCTTTTCACCGGAGAGTAACGAGGAATCCATGAAGGTTCTTGTAGCTGTCAAACGAGTGGTCGACTATAACGTCAAGGTTCGCGTCAAGGCGGACAACTCCGGCGTCGACCTCGCCAACGTCAAGATGTCGATGAACCCTTTCTGCGAAATCGCCGTAGAAGAAGCCGTACGCCTGAAAGAAAAAGGCGTGGCGACTGAGATCGTCGTCGTTTCCATCGGCCCGACCACCGCCCAGGAACAACTGCGCACCGCGCTCGCGCTGGGTGCCGATCGCGCCATCCTCGTCGAATCCGCCGAAGACCTGACTTCCCTGGCCGTTGCCAAGCTGTTGAAAGCCGTAGTTGACAAGGAACAGCCACAGCTGGTGATCCTCGGCAAGCAGGCCATCGACAGCGACAACAACCAGACCGGCCAGATGCTCGCTGCGTTGAGCGGCTACGGCCAGGGCACCTTCGCGTCGAAAGTCGAAGTGTCGGGCGACAGCGTTGCCGTGACTCGCGAAATCGACGGCGGCGCGCAGACAGTTTCCCTGAAACTGCCGGCCATCGTCACCACCGACCTGCGTTTGAACGAGCCGCGTTACGCGTCCCTGCCAAACATCATGAAAGCCAAGAAGAAGCCGCTTGAAGTGCTGACTCCTGACGCTTTGGGCGTTTCCACCGCCTCCACGAACAAGACCCTGAAAGTCGAAGCGCCGGCTGCACGCAGCGCCGGCATCAAGGTCAAGTCGGTGGCTGAACTGGTCGAGAAACTGAAAAACGAAGCGAAGGTAATCTGATATGACTATCTTGGTAATCGCCGAACACGATAACAAGGCGCTGGCTCCGGCCACGCTGAACACCGTTGCTGCCGCCGCCAAAATCGGTGGCGATGTCCACGTCCTGGTGGCCGGGCAGGGCGCTGGCGCCGTTGCCGAAGCCGCCGCCAAGATCGCTGGCGTGAGCAAAGTCCTGAACGCCGATAATGCTGCCTATGCGCACCAACTGCCGGAAAACGTTGCTCCATTGGTAGCTGAGCTGGGCAGTGGCTACAGCCACATCCTGGCGGCCGCGACATCGAACGGCAAGAACATCCTGCCTCGCGTAGCTGCTGCATTGGACGTCGACCAGATCTCCGAAATCATTTCGGTAGAAAGCGCCGACACCTTCAAGCGTCCGATCTACGCTGGCAACGCCATCGCCACCGTGCAATCGACCGCTGCGATCAAGGTCATCACCGTTCGCGCCACCGGTTTCGACCCGGTTGCCGCCGAAGGTGGTTCGGCTGCCGTTGAAGCCGTGGGCGCTGCCCACGACAAGGGCATTTCCAGCTTCGTCAACGAAGAGCTGGCCAAGTCCGATCGTCCTGAGCTGACCGCCGCCAAGATCGTCGTTTCCGGCGGCCGCGGCATGCAGAACGGTGACAACTTCAAGCACTTGTACGCCTTGGCCGACAAGCTGGGCGCTGCCGTTGGCGCATCCCGCGCAGCGGTCGACGCCGGTTTCGTTCCCAACGACATGCAGGTCGGCCAGACCGGCAAGATCGTTGCACCACAGTTGTACATCGCGGTCGGTATCTCCGGCGCGATCCAACACTTGGCCGGCATGAAGGACTCCAAGGTGATCGTTGCGATCAACAAGGACGAAGAAGCGCCAATCTTCCAAGTGGCCGACTACGGCCTGGTGGCGGACCTGTTCGAAGCCATCCCTGAGCTGGAGAAGCTGGTCTAATCCGGCATCTTCACTTATAAAGAGCCCGGCCTTTTGGCCGGGTTTTTTATTTCTGTTTCCGGAGCGCTTAGTGCCATGGATCTTCGCCGTTTGGCTTGCTCGTCGTTGTTCTGGGCGTTGGCGTGCGCGCCAGGGCTGTCTGCCGCCGCTGGCAAATGCGAGCGCCTGATCGCTACTGGCAGCCCCGATGCGCCGCCTTATCTTTGGCAAGATCCCCAGGATCCCAAGCATTTGATCGGTGCCGGGGCCGACCTGCTGGCGCAGGTGGCGCAGGCGCTGGGGATCAAGATCGAATTGCTCTACGCCGGCAAACGCGCCCAGGCCTTGGACGAAGTGCGCAGCGGACGCATGGACCTGCTCACCGATGCCCCGCTGACCACGACTGGGTTGCAAGCCTTGGATTACGTGCACCCGCCACTGCTGGAGAACGATTACCTGGTCTGGACACGCAAGGATTCGACGCTGGTGGTCGAGCGACCGGAGGATCTTCACGGGCATAACGGCGCCTTGTCGGAAAAGGCTCGCATGACACAAGGATTTGGCCTTTTCGCTGAGCAGAATCTAACCGTGACCCGTACGCCCAACCTGACCCAGGCCTTTCAGAAACTGCTCCTGGGTGAAGTGGAATATGTACTGGCGGGGCGCTACTCGGGCCTGGCGATGGCGCAGACGCTAGGGATGGCTAATGACTTGCAAGCCGCGCCGCAAGCGGTGGACAAGCCGGGCTTGTTCCTCGCGCTTTCCCATAACTCCGCCTGCAATGACCCATGGTTACGCGGACAGCTGGCGCAAAAGATGACAGAATTGGCCGCGTCTGGCCTGGCGGAGGCTGTGTTGCAGCGCAATCTGGAGCGTTGGAGAGCACAGTTGAAGTCCCCCGTCAGCGCCCCCAAACAGTAGGGAATATTAGTGACTATTCGACCTCTTTTCGCTGCCCTGGCCGTTCTGGCTCTGGCGGGTTGCGCAGCCGATCCAGCGCCGAATGAACAGATCCGCCTGACTGAACAGGCCATTGAGCAAGCGCGTGCGGTGGGTGCCACCACCGACGAAGTACCCGAATTGAAACTGGCTGAAGAAAAATTCACGCGCGCCAAATCCAACATGGCCGATGAATCCTATAAAAAGGCGCGCATGCGCGCTGAACAGGCCGAGTTGGATGCACGCCTGGCCGAAGCGAAGGTGCTGACGCTCAAGAGCCAGGAGCAATTGAACGTGCTCGACACTCGCATCAAGCGCTTGCGCAAACAGCTGAGGGAGGATGCCCAATGAAGCACTCCCAAGTATTGGGCGGCCTGGTCCTCGCGGGGCTGGCCAGTCTGTACGGTTGCGCCGGACAGCGCAGCGAGGTGGCGCTGGAAAAGGCCAGCGATGACTTCCAGAAGGTCAAGGAAGATGCCAACGTGCTGCGTGCGGCGCCCCGGGACGTGATCCGGGCCGGCGAATCCCTGGCCCGCGCCGATCGCTTGTCCAGCTACTGGGGTAGCGGTGAGGACGTGCAGCATTACGCCTACTTGAGTCAGCGCTACAGTCAGATTGCCCGTGAGCACAGCAACCAGGTGCTCAACGAAGAGCGCGCGACGAAGCTCGAGCTGGAGCGCCAGCGCCTGCAGCTGGCCCTGCGCGAATCCAAGCTGCTGAGTGTCCAGCAGCAGGGCAAGTGGCTTGAAGAGCAGATCATGGCGATGGCGACCACCCAGACCGATCGCGGCCTGGTGATGACCCTCGGGGATGTGCTGTTCGATACCGGCGAAGCCGAGTTGAAAAACTCGGCCAATCGCGTGGTGCTCAAGATCGTGCAGTTCCTGCAACTCAATCCCAAGCGCGTGGTGCGCATCGAGGGCTACACGGACAGCACCGGCGGCAAGCAGGAAAACCTCAAGCTGTCCCGCGACCGCGCTCAGGCCGTGGCGGACGTGCTGGTGGACCTTGGCATTGACGAAAAGCGCATCCAGGTCGAGGGCTACGGCGATCAATACCCGGTGGACGTCAACGCAACCGAGCGTGGCCGGGCGCAGAACCGTCGCGTTGAAATCGTATTCTCCGATGACAAGGGCCAGCTCGGCGCCGCCCGTTGAGGACGGCGTCACTGGAAAACCCGGCCCCTTCGAGGCGCCGGGTTTTTTTTCGCCTGATGTTTGGGATGAGTACAGTTGGGGCTGTCAACCCACTGTACTGTCGAGTAATCTGGCAACTGTCCCAGTACACTTCTAAACTGTGCCGGTAGAATTTCCGACAAGAATAAAACGCCTGCGAAATCGAGTACTGCGTCATGACCAACCTCCTGCTCTATCAACGTATTGCGCAACAGTTGGCGGAAGACATCCGGCGTGGGGTGTATCAGCCGGGTGAACGCGTGCCTTCGGTGCGCAAGATGAGTTCGCAGCTCAACGTCAGCCATGCCACCGTCCTCCAGGCCTATGCGAACCTTGAAGACCAGGGGCTGATTCGCGCGCGGCCGCAATCGGGCTATTACGTGCACCAGACGCCGGCGTTGACCGCGCCGACGCCGGACATTGCCCGGGTCGAGCGCCCCGGATTGGTGACGCGCAGCAGCATTATCCAACAGGTGTTGGTCGAGTCGCGCCGCGAAGGGGTGTTTCCGCTGGGCGCGGCGGTGCCGAGCGTTGATTATCTGCCCGTGCGGGCGTTGCATCAGCAGTTAGCCAAGGTCACGCGTTTCCACAGCCCGCGGGCGTTCAGCTACATGTTCAGTCCCGGCTTCGAGCCGTTGCGCCGCCAAGTCGCGATCCGCATGCGTGACGCCGGCGTGGTGGTGGATCCTTCCGAGGTCGTCATCACCCATGGCTGCGTCGACGCCCTGCAGATGTCCTTGCGCGTGCTGACGCGTCCCGGGGATTTGATCGCCGCCGAGTCGCCCACTTACTACGGGCTGCTGCAACTGGCGGATCTGCTGGGCCTGAAGGTCATCGAGATCCCCAGCGACCCGGTCACTGGCATGAGCCTTGAAGCCTTGCAATTGGCGGCCAACCAATGGTCGATCAAGGCGCTGGTCCTGACCACGCGCCTGAGCAATCCCCTGGGTGGCACGATGCCCGAAGAGCGGCAAAAACAACTGCTGCGCCTGGCATCGGATTTCGATATCCAGATCGTCGAGGACGATATCTATGGCGAACTGATGTTCGAACAGGGCCGGACCAAGGCATTGAAGGCCTACGATCGCTTGGATCGGGTGATCTACTGTTCGAGTTTCTCCAAGACCCTTTCGCCCGGCGTTCGGATTGGCTGGATGATCGCCGGCAAGTTCCAGCAGGAGATCCAGCGACTCCAGACGTTCAGCACCCATTCGGCGTGCAGCGTCACTCAGATGGGGATCGCGGCTTACCTGGAGAATGGCGGCTATGACCGGCACTTGCGCTATATTCGCCAGGAGTACCGCAAGAACCTCAGCGCTTTTCAATTGGCGGTGCAACAGCACTTTCCGGAAGGCACGCAGATGAGTCGTCCCACCGGTGGGTTCATTCTTTGGGTCAGCCTGCCGGGGCGGGTCAACACCCAGGAACTGCACGTCCGCGCGCTGCAACAGGGCATCAGCATCGCCCCCGGGCTGATTTTCAGTAATACCGAGCAATTCAACCACTGCATCCGCCTGAATTGCGGCATACCCTGGAATCGCGAGGCAGAGCGTGCGTTGATGACCCTGGGGTTGCTGGCGACCCAGTTGTGCCAGGAGACCGGCAGCGGGTTTTTATAGAAATCAGCGGCTTGGCCCGATGTGCTTGTCAGCGCCTCAATATCGGGCGAGCATGGACATCTCTGCCGTAGGTGTCGTCGTGTCTATGAAAGCCATTGTTCCTGCTGCGTGGGTTTTGATCGGCCTGTTGAGTGTCCTCGACATGGGGAGTGCCATGGCAGCTTCGGCCCAAGAGAAACCGGCCGCCAGCGCCGCCAAGCCCACCGCGAAGAAAACCGCCGAGATAAAGAAGACTGTCAAAAAGACGCCCGCCAAAACGGCCGCCGCAAAGAAAAAGCGCGCCCCCATTGCCTCCAAGAGCAAATCGGCCCGCGAAGTCGCCAAGACCCCTTTACCACCGGCCAGGCTGGACCTGAGCCTGCCACACGATATGGTCGATCAGTTGCAGCCACCCGGCAAGGTGCCCCTGCCCAAGCGTGAGCCACTTTTGCCGTCCATGTTTGGGGAAAAGCCGGGCCCGTTCCAGCTCAACGGCCGTCTGTTGAGCAACGAGATGCAGCTGCCCTTGCGCAATCAGGAGCGCAACGAAGTGGAAGGCGCGGCACTGGAATTCGAATTCAAGCAATAAGGCCATGCAATGCTGCTGTTCGTCGCTGACTGCCGGGTCACTCCACCCACTACGAAAAAAACCCCCGGACGGCGATTTCAAACGGCTGTTTTAGCCGTTACCCTGTGTCCTGATACCAATCATTACTTGTCGTGAGGATCCTGTCGTCATGAAGTGCCGTGAAGGCTGTGGCGCCTGTTGCATCGCCCCTTCCATCAGCTCTCCCATCCCTGGCATGCCCCAAGGCAAGCCGGCGGGAGAACGTTGCGTGCAGTTGTCGGCCGGTAATCTCTGCCTGATCTTCGGCCAGCCTGAACGCCCGGCGGTGTGTTCGGCGTTTGAGGCGGACCTTGAGGTCTGCGGCAATAGCAGCGAAGAAGCCATTCGATTGATTGGCTGGTGGGAGCAGGTCACGGCAGCGTAGTGGGGCAACGATCGGAAACGACATGAACGAACTTGGACGATAAGGAAAATAATTATGGGTTCGCTGCATCGTATGGCTGTGTTGTGTGGATTGACCGTCCTGTTGGCAACAGCTACCGCCCAGGCAGAAGACTGGCAAGTCGCCAAAGAAAAGGAAGGTATCCAGGTGTCGCTGAGTGAGGTCGCTGGCTCGAAGTACAAGGCCTATCGCGGCGTGACCGTCATGAAAACCACCATGGCCAAACTGCGGGCCCTGCAGGAAGACGTTGCGGATGCGTGTGGATGGATCCATGAATGCAAAAGCCAGAAGTTGCTCAAGCACGAGGGCGACAAGAGCTGGACGTACACCCAATTCAATACGCCGTGGCCGGTCACGGCCCGCGACTCCGTGCTGGAAGTCACTACCGTTGAAGGAGCTGATGGCAGCCTCACTCGCAAACTCAAGGGCGTGCCTACCTATCTGCCGGAAGAGAAAGGCTTTGTGCGCGTGACGCAGGTCGAAGGCTTCTGGAAGTTCACCCCCAAGGCGGCGAACCAGATCGAAGTGACTTACCAAGTCCACACCGAGCCGGGGGGTGATGTACCGTCCTGGCTGGCTAACAAGTTCGTGGTGGACGCGCCGTTCAATACGCTGAAAGCGCTGAAAGAGCGTGCCGAAAAATAATCGGTAGGCCGCGATGAAGAAACCGCCCCACGAGGCGGTTTTTTCATTGGTGCCGTCAGCGAACTCAGCGGAACGATTGTTTCGCCATCAATGTCGAGATAGACGTAAGCCCGGCCATGTATTGATCGAGGAGACACCGATGCAGAAGTGGGAAATCACTTTCGTTGATGATCACGGCGAAGCCGTCGCCGAGCAGTTCGATTACGACCAGGAGCCCACAATGGAACAGGCCGCCCAATTGATCCGCCAGAGACTGCTCCCCGTACCCGCCAAGCTTGATCTCAACGATCTGGAAGGTCGCACGCAAGACCCTACGCTCAAAAGCCTCAAGACCCAAAACAGCATTGAAATCATCAGTATTAAACCGATTTCATGAAATTCATTGTTCGGTCCCGCTTGGCAGTGGCGATGACTTGAAGCTACTCTGCAACCGAGATCAGCGAAAGGATCGCCAAGGTCCGGTCTTGTCAGCTACATGCTTGTGTCCCGACGGCCAGTTGATGCCGTACTGCTTGTAACCAGCGGTTGCACGCACGGGAAGACGGAAAGTCTATCCATCGGTCTGAGGAGGACGTTTCATGAGCACAGCCTATCAAGAAGACATCAGCACCAGTGTGCTGCGCCGCATGAAAGAAGGCGGTTTCGATTTCTCCCAATTTCATCCCATCGAGTTCTATGCCATTTTCCCCGACGAGGAACGGGCGCGCAGGGCGGCAGGCCAATTCAGGGGGGAATCGCTGAATGCGCAGATCAGCGCGCGGGACGATGGAGCCTGGTCGCTCGAACTGAGCCGGGTGATGTACGCCACTTATGATGACATCGGCGATTTCGAGTTGAACTTCGAGGCCGTGGTCGAGCCCTTGGGTGGCGTTATCGAAGGGTGGGGCGTCAAGCAGGAGATCCGTCGCCTGCAGGCCTGAATGTTTTATGCATCCAGCAACGGCTGACCTTTGTGTCGGCCGTTTTCATGTTGGGTGCTGATCGATTTTCTGTCGTCATCGCGAGCAAGCTTGCTCCCACAATCGGTCTGCGATCCGCCACAACGCCCAGTGGTAACGGGCTTTGCGGCGAAGGAACGCGCCTACGGCTTCAACGGCTGCTTGCGTCCTGCCATGTGCTTCAAATACCCCACCAACAGGTCAAGCTCAGAATCCGGCAACACCGCTGCGGAGAATCCCGGCATTTTACCCTGTGGCCAGTGGCGCAAGCTTTGAGGGTCACGGATGTAACGTTTGAGGAAATCTTTCGAAAAGTATTCCGTAGGGTTGAAGGGAATGTTCAGGTCCGGTCCGAACTGTGCATCACCCGCGCCGTTGAGTCGATGGCAAGCCAAACAGTTTTTCTGAAACAACTCGAAGCCTTTGTTGACCGGATCGTTTTTGGCCAGGCTGGGCGAGGGCAGCAGGGCGGGGAAGCGGTCGGCCACTGGTGACAGGCGCTTGATGCTTGCCAGCGCATACGGCCATTGCTCGGGGCTGATATGGCCCGCTTGAGGATCGGTCCAGATCAGATAGAAAGGACCGGCGCTTTGCTTGCCTTCCCCCAACGCCGGCCAGGGTTTGGTCGGGTCCTCGATCGCCAGCCACGCGCGGGCGCCGTGTGCATTGAGTAATGGCGCCGCTGGCAGTTCAGCTGCGAAACCGTCCAGGGCTACGGCTTGCAGATGATCGTTCGGTTGCACCCCGGTCAATAGCGAGGTCAACGGCACGGCGCGATAGCTCATGGGTTTCTTGTAGGAAACGTCTTCGTTGATCTGAACCGTTTGAACGTCGGGATGCTTGAGTAGCTCTTCAGTCTGCCAGGTGCGGGTACCCGCGCCCAGCTCCAGCGTGAGCTGCGCCGCGTACAGAGGGCCGCTGATCAGCAGTGCCCCGAGGACAATAAGTGCTTTCAAGTGAATCGCCGTCCATGTCGAGAGGGAGGCGCAAAGGTTGGCACAGCCACCGTTGCCGGAACAATCAACCCTCTCACATTTATTTAGCGAAACGACTGTAATAAAGCGGACATCGCGCGTCTGGGTCAGCCGATCACTTTAGTGATGTTCGGCAAGATCAACAGCAGCGTCGTGGCGAAGAGAATGAGTCCGGCTTGACGAACTTTCGTATGTTTGAACATGGCTGACCCGCCTTTTTGTTATTTCCTGAGGCCAGCCTGCATTACTCCGTGACGGCTGGCGTTGCACTTCCTGTCTGACAAGCGCCTCGGCAAAACCCGACGACTTACTTGTACAAGGTTTACATTAGGGGCCGCAGCTGGCTTCGCTTAGACCCAATTAGTATCAGTTTATGGGTCCAGGTTATCAAAACAGCATGAGGCCTATTGCCAGCTGCTTGCGGGCCCTTTTGCTAGACAGCTTGCTTACCTGAAACGGTTAATCCGATAGCTCGCTACCGTTCGTCTGAGCGTGCCTGTCAATGTCGTTGAGCACTGAGGTCATTGAATCCGCCGCCGCTGGGCTTAAGGTTAGAGGTGTTTGTAAAAGCCGATCGCGGTTTGAGGATGTCATGACCGAAGCTATGATTTTTGACGCATTACGCACGCCTCGCGGTAAGGGAAAAGCTGACGGCGCCCTGCACACCGTCAAGCCGGTGAACCTGGTCGGTGGCCTGTTGACGGCGTTGCGCCACCGCATGAGCCTGGACACCAGCCAGGTGGACGACATTGTGCTCGGCTGCGTGACGCCGATCGGCGATCAAGGTGCCGACATCGCGAAGACCGCCGCCCTGGTGGCTGACTGGGATGTCAGCGTGCCCGGCGTTCAGCTCAACCGCTTTTGCGCTTCGGGTTTGGAAGCGGTGAACCTGGCCGCGATGAAGGTTCGTTCCGGTTTCGAAGACCTCGTAGTGGCGGGGGGCGTCGAGTCCATGTCCCGTGTGCCTATGGGCAGCGATGGCGGCGCATGGGCGCTGGACCCGCAATCCAATCTGCACGGCCATTTCGTTCCCCAGGGCATCGGCGCCGACTTGATTGCCACCCTCGAAGGTTTCAGTCGCGAGGACATCGATGCCTTTGCGTTGCAATCCCAGCAAAAAGCCGCGCGAGCACGGGAGAACGGCTCGTTCGATAAATCCCTGGTGGCAGTACGGGACCAGAATGGCATCGTGCTGCTCGACCATGACGAATTCATCCGCGCTGACTCGACGCTCGAAGGCCTGGGCAAACTGCGGCCAAGCTTCGAAGCGATGGGCCAGATGGGCTTCGACGCCACGGCATTGCGCGTCTATAGCCATGTGGAGCGGATCAATCATGTGCACACGCCGGGCAATAGCTCGGGCATCGTCGATGGCGCCGCGCTGATGCTCATTGGCTCCCCGGCCAAAGGTCGCGAGCTGGGCTTGCAACCCCGGGCGCGGATTGTTGCCACTGCCGTCACCAGCAGCGAGCCGACCATCATGCTCACCGGTCCGGCCCCTGCCACTCGCAAGGTATTGGCCAAGGCTGGCCTGCGGGTCGAGGACATCGACCTGTTCGAAGTCAACGAAGCCTTTGCCTCGGTAGTGCTCAAGTTCATCAAGGACATGGCCATCGATCCCGCCAAGGTCAACGTCAACGGCGGCTCGATCGCCATGGGCCATCCGTTGGGCGCCACCGGTTGCGCAATCCTTGGCACGCTGCTCGATGAGTTGGAGGCGCGTCACCTGCGCTATGGCCTCGCGACACTGTGTGTCGGCGGCGGCATGGGCATCGCCACCCTTATCGAACGCCTCTGAGCCCCGATTTTGAAGGAACACTTTTCATGACCCATGCCATTCGTTTCGAAACCGGCCCGGACCGGATCGTCGTGCTGACCCTGGACATGCCGGGGCAGGCGGCCAACACCATGAACGCGATATACCGCGAGGCCATGGGCGCCTGCGTTGCTCGCCTGACCGCCGAAAAAGACTCGATCGCCGGCGTGATCATCACTTCGGCCAAAAAGACGTTTTTTGCAGGCGGCGACCTGAACGAGTTGGTCCAAGTCGACAAATCCCAGGCCCAGGCCTTTTACGAAACGGTGTCCGAGATCAAGGCGCAGCTGCGCGCATTGGAGACCCTCGGCAAACCGGTGGTCGCCGCTATCAACGGTGCGGCCCTGGGCGGCGGCTGGGAAATCTGCCTGGCCTGCCATCATCGGGTGGCGCTGGACCATCCCTCGGTGTTGATCGGCCTGCCGGAAGTCACCCTTGGCCTGTTGCCGGGCGGCGGCGGTGTGGTGCGGATGGTGCGCTTGCTGGGCTTGGAGAAGGCATTGCCGTATTTGCTCGAAGGCACCAGGGTTCGTCCGCAACAAGCGCTGCAGGCTGGTTTGATCGATGAGCTGGCGACGGATCGCGACGAGCTGCTGGACAAGGCCCGGGCCTGGATTCTCGCTAACCCGAGCGTGGCCCAGCCGTGGGACATGAAGGGCTATCGGATCCCTGGGGGCACGCCGTCCGCCCCGGCGGTCGCCCAGATGCTGGCGATCGCGCCTTCGATTCTGCGCAGCAAGACCCAGGGCTGCCTGCCCGCACCGGAAAAAATCCTCTGTGCGGCGGTGGAAGGCGCGCAGGTAGGCTTCGATGCGGCGCAGTTGATCGAAACCCGATACTTCACCGAGCTGACGACTGGCCAGGTGGCGAAAAACCTGATCGGTACGTTCTGGTTCCAACTCAACGAGATCAAGGCCGGAGGTTCCCGCCCGCAGGGTTTTGCGCCTTTTCTGACGAAAAAAGTCGCTGTGCTCGGCGCCGGGATGATGGGCGCGGGTATCGCCTATGTCAGTGCTGCGGCCGGCATCGACGTGGTACTCAAGGACATTGACCTGGACGCAGCGCAAAAGGGTAAGTGCCGCGCGGCGTTGCTGCTGGACAAGAAAGTCGTCCATGGCCTACTCACCGCGCAACAGCGCGACGCCATCCTGGCGAGGATCCAGCCGACCGACAGCGATGCGGACCTGGTCGGCTGCGACCTGGTCATCGAGGCCGTATTCGAAGACCGCGTCCTTAAAGCCAGCGTGACGGCCGCAGCCCAAGCAGTGGCCGGGCCGGACGCGGTGATTGCGTCCAATACTTCGACCTTGCCCATCACCGGCCTGGCGATGGCGGTGCCGGACGAGGGCAAATTCATCGGGCTGCATTTCTTCAGTCCAGTGGAAAAAATGCCCTTGGTCGAGATCATCAAGGGTGCCCGCACCTCTGACGAAACGCTTGCCTGTGGCTTCGATTTCGTCCGGCAAATCGACAAGACGCCGATTGTCGTCAACGACAGTCGTGGGTTTTTCACTTCGCGGGTGTTCGGCACCTTTACCCACGAAGGCATCGCGATGCTCGGCGAAGGCGTGAGCGCGCCGATGATCGAAACCGAGGCACGCAAGGCCGGGATGCCAGTCGGGCCGCTGGCTGTCTCCGACGAAGTTTCACTCAGCCTGATGAGGCATATCCGCACGCAGACTGCCAAAGACTTGCGAGCAGAGGGGAAAGCTCCGACTGAGCACGCCGCATTCGCTGTGATCGATCTGCTGCTCGAAGAATACAAACGGCCAGGTAAAGCGGCCGGAGCCGGTTTCTATGAGTACCCAACCCAAGGGCAGAAATATCTCTGGCCGGGGCTCAAGGCGCGTTTCGACAAACCCGCGGGGCAGATTCCAGCCCAGGATATCCGTGATCGCCTGCTGTTCATCCAGGCCCTGGAAACCGTTCGTTGCGTCGAGGAAGGCGTTGTCACCTCGACGGCGGACGCCAATATTGGCTCGGTCTTCGGCATCGGATTCGCGGTCTGGACGGGCGGGGCGTTGCAGTTTATCAACCAGTACGGTTTGCAGGCGTTTATCGCCCGCAGCCAGTACTTGGCCGAGCAATACGGCGAACGTTTTTCACCCCCGGCACTGTTGCTGGAAAAGGCCGCCGCTCAAGCACTGTTCTGACTATGCGCGGGGGGCTTGCCTTGGGACGGTGTTTCAGGGCAGGCTCTGGGGTGTGCAATATTCCCATCATCGTGTCAGGTATTTTTTATGTCGCTACGCATCTGCATTCTGGAAACCGATATCCTGCGTCCAGAACTGGTCGACCAGTATCAGGGTTACGGGCAGATGTTCCAGCGCCTGTTTTCGCAGCAGCCCATTGCGGCAGAATTTGTCGTGTACAACGTGGTGGAAGGGCAGTATCCAAGCGTCGATGAACAATTCGACGCTTATCTGGTGACCGGCAGCAAGGCGGACTCCTTCGGGACCGATCCGTGGATACAGACGCTCAAGACTTATCTCCTGGACCGCTACCAGCGTGGCGACAAGCTGCTAGGCGTCTGCTTCGGCCATCAATTGCTGGCACTGCTGTTGGGCGGCAAGACCGAGCGCGCCAGCCAGGGTTGGGGGGTGGGCACCCATCGCTACAAACTCGCGGCCAAGGCCCCCTGGATGAGCCCGGTGAAGGAGGAGCTGACCTTGTTGATCAGCCATCAGGATCAAGTCACCGAGCTCCCGGAAAATGCCACCGTCATAGCCTCGAGCGATTTCTGCCCGTACGCGGCTTATCACATCAATGATCAAGTCCTGTGCTTCCAGGGCCATCCGGAATTCATCCACGACTATTCCCGGGCCTTGTTGGAGATTCGCCAGCAACACCTCGGTGAGAAGATCTACAGCCAGGGCGTGGCGAGCCTGGAACAGGAACATCACGGTACGACGGTAGCGGAGTGGATGATGCGTTTCGTCGCCCATAAACCCCAAGCCGATGCCGCCCAGGGCTGACTACTCGGGCATGCCACCGTTGATCAGCGGTTCACTGCTGATCAACGGTGTGAAGCTGCTCGCGAAGAAGGCTACGCAAATCCCGTCGAAAAATCCTACAACCACCCCGACCGCTTGAAACTTGCCCACAACGCGGTACATCCAACCCCGATGAACCCGAGCACCAGGAAATATCCATAGTGCCAGGTCAGCTCCGGCATGTTTTCGAAGTTCATCCCGTAGATGCCGGCCACCGCCGTCGGAAACGCCAGGATTGCCGCCCAGGCGGCGAACTTGCGTTGCACCACGCTCTGGCGCGAGGCTTCGAGCAGCACGCCGATTTCAATCGTCTGGCTGGCGATGTCCGCCAGGGTCGCCAAGTCTTCCATCTGCCGTGTGACGTGGATCTGCACGTCGCGGAAATAGGGGCTCATGTTCTTGTCGATGAAGGGGAAATCCAGGCGCTGCAGTTCTTCGCTGATCTCCACCATCGGCGCCGCATAGCGACGCAGGCGCAGCACGTCGCGGCGCAAACTGTGCAGGTTCTGGATGTCCCGCTCATTCAGGGCGCTGCATAGCACGTTGCGCTCCAGTTCATCGATCTCGGCATGAATGGCTTCGCCCACCGGCAGGTAATTTTCAATGACGAAATCGAGGATTGCGTAAAGAACGAAATCCTCCCCGTGCTCCAGCAGGATAGGACGTGCCTCACAGCGTTGTCGGACATGGGCGTAAGACGCCGAGTGACCGTTGCGGGCGGTAATGATGTAGCCCTTGCCGGCGAAGATATGGGTTTCGATGAACTGCAGCTTGCCGTCCTTGCGCACCGGCGAATACGTGACGATGAACAGCGCATCGCCGAACGTTTCCAGCTTGGGCCGGCTGTGCTTCTCCATCGCGTCTTCAATCGCCAGCTCATGCAGGTTGAACTGGCGCTGCAGGTTGGTCAGTTCCTGGGTGCTGGGCTCTTCGAGGCCGATCCACACGAAGTGTCCGGGCTTCGCCGCCCAGGCGCTGCCTTCATCGAGGGTGATATTGGTGACTTTCTTACCGGCGCTGTAAACCGCAGCAGCAACAACTCTACCCATGATGTGGTTCGCTTCTTCTTGGAAATTGGCAGTGGGGGCAGCGTCCAGCTTAGCGCGCCACGCTGATTGAGAGTCAGCGAAATTCGCGAAGTTCGCGTAAAAGAAAACCCGCCGTAGGGGCGGGTTTCTTGTTCACATGGGCTGCAACTGCCGGTCCATCGTCTCGATGCACTCGCGCATCTGCTCACGACATTGAGCGATAAGGCGAGGCATGTCGTCCATGCTCAGGCCCGCCGTGGGAATTGCCGGCAGGGAGCGTATGAGAATGTCACCACTGCGCCAGCGATTGAGCTGCATATGCTTGATATAAGTGCTCACACAGACTGGGATGATCGGCACTCCGGCAGCAATCGCCATCTGGAACGCGCCTTTCTTGAACGGCAGCAATTCAGCGCCCAAGTTGCGTGTGCCTTCCGGAAACACCCAGATCGAGGTGTCTTCATGCTGGAGGGTGTGGGTGGTGGTCAGCATCGACTTGCGGGCCTTGATTGCATTGCCCCGATCAATCAACACGTTGCCCGCCAGCCAGAACAATTGACCGAACAGCGGTACCCATTTCAGGCTCTTCTTGCCGATGCACACGGTACGACGCGGTACCACATTGCCGAAGACAAACAGATCATAGTTGGATTGATGATTGGCGATGATCACGCTGCTCTGGGCTTTATTCGCCAGTGTGTCGACTTCGGCCTTGACCCGCAGGCGCAGGATCCACATCGCGGGTACCGCATACAGCCTGGCGCACAGACGGCTGTTGTCAGGGTTGAACGGGCGACACACACCCAGAATCACCCCCAACACACCCGCCAGGATAAAGTGCAGGCCCATCAAAGACATACGCAGTGCAAACAACATCAACAGGCCCCACAGGGACAAAAGGTGGCGCAGTGTACGGATGTGCACTGTTTTCAGCAATTGCCCCTACAGAGGTAGGAGATGGGCGATGTTTAAGCTGATGTTTCGAAATGGCGCGTAAGAAGCGGCTTAGAGCGGTCGCCGGGTTTTAAGCCGCACGTGTCGGAACCTCACTTAAGCCAGGGTTCAGCCCATGTATTCCTGGTCCAGCAATATCGCGGTGTCCAACGCATCCAGCAGCGACTTGCGAACCTTAAGCTTGGTGTTTTTGTGGGCAGTCATATTGATCTTTTTCAACTGACGCGCCGCTTCCAACGCCGTAGCTTGCAATTCGTCCGCCGACACCACCTTATCGAGGAAGCCCGCATCCACGGCGCTCTGGGGATTGAACATCTCGCCATTGATGACCGAGCGGTGGAATGCCGACTTGCGCAACCGATCCCGGGCCAGCTCGATACCGGCATGGTGCATGGTCATGCCGATCTGCACCTCGTTCAGGCCGATCGTGAACGGCCCTTCGACACCAATGCGGTAATCCGCCGACAACAACAGGAATGCTCCCTTGGCGACCGCATGCCCCGGGCAAGCGACAATGACAGGGAAGGGGTGCGACAACAGGCGGCGAGCCAGGGTCGAACCGGACGCCACCAGGCTCACCGCTTCCTTGGGACCTGCGGTCATTACTTTCAAATCGTACCCGCCCGACAGAATCCCCGGCTGCCCGGTAATGATCACCACCGCGCGATCGGCCACTGCCTGGTCCAACGCAGCGTTGAACGCGGCAATCACATCAGGCGAAATGGCATTGACCTTTCCGTTGTTCAAGGTCAGGGTCGCGATACCGTCTTCGAGATGGTAGGCAATCAGGTCGCTCATGACGCTATTCCTTGTAAGAGAAGTCAGCAGACGTTACCCACCGTCGCAGGCCAGGTAAAGCGCCGTGACTGACTCACCGGTCAGCCCCGCCCCTTTCAAACGGCCTCGCCCGCCCGATGGGCCGCGCTTGCTTCTATAAGCGGGCCTGCGGACAAAGCCGAAGTTTGGCCGGTTTGCCATGCCCCGACCCGTTTGAAATGCTGGCCTGCCTTAAGCACATGAAAATTCTGAAAAAAACCTTTGCCATCGCCAAGGCTTTCGACTACATTAGCGCGCCTCGACAGACTGAACAGTTTGCCGAGACACGGTGAAGTGTCCGAGTGGCTTAAGGAGCACGCCTGGAAAGTGTGTATACAGGAAACTGTATCGAGAGTTCGAATCTCTCCTTCACCGCCACATTCTACAAACACAAACCCCTGATTTTCCTAGAGAAAGTCGGGGGTTTGTGGTTTTTGGCGTCTGGAAAAGGGGCGGTATGGGAACAATGTGGGACCAGCCCACGTTTCTGTTCGGGCTGCCACTGCCTGATCTCGAACACTTTCCGAGGAAAGCTGTTTCAACGACCAATCAAAAACGACGACTCGGCCGCCAGGATGTCTACCGCCAACACAGACTCAACGGCCAGGACTTCCCATGACCCACCCCCGAATTGGCTTCGCCTGCCAATACCGGCACCCTGATCGCGGCCTCTCGGCGGCCGCGCTAAAGACAATCGAAGCCCCCTTCAATCCGCGCACCACAACGTTGCGCTGGATGGACAGCGTCTCCCCACAGGTCGCCCGCGACAAGCTGTTGGAAATCATCACGCACAATCTCGACGCGCAGTTACGCCTTATCGCCTACGTCGCCGAGCTTCCCCCGACCCTGCGCATGCTTCGGCTGAGTAGCGATCTATTGCCGTTCTACAGTCATCCGAAGGTGAGCGCGTTCTATCAGGACCCTGCCATCCAAGCCCAACTGGAAGAGCGCTTTGGCGCGATCGGGGACCTGGCGCGTTCAGCGGATATCCGGCTGTCCTTTCACCCTGGGCAATACTGCGTGCTCGGTTCGGATAAACCGCCGGTGGTGGAGAACAGCCTCGCCGAGTTCGAGTACCACGCCGACATGATCCGGATGATGGGCTTTGGTCGGCATTTCCAGGATTTCAAATGCAACGTGCACATTGCCGGGCGGCTGGGGGGCGAGGGGATACGTTCGGTCTGGCCACGGTTGTCGGAGGCGGCGCGCAATTGCATTACCTTCGAAAACGAGGAAAAGACCTACGGCCTGGATGATTGTCTGGAACTTGCCGACCTCGCACCCATCGTGCTGGATATTCATCACTGTTGGATCAACGAGAACGATTACATCGCGCCGGATTCCCCACGAGTCGATCGCGTCATCGACAGTTGGCGCGGCGTGCGGCCCACCATGCATTACTCCCAACCCCCGGAGCGGCTTCAGGCGTTGGGTTTCGATGCCGACGATAAGCTTGAGATGGATGCCTTGTTGAGGGTCGTGTCCAAGCGTGACCTGTACGGCCACAGCGCGCAGATGTGGAATCGCTGGACGAACCAGTACGCCCTCAGGTTTCTGGACCGGTTCGACATTATGTTGGAGGCGAAGGACAAGAATCTGGCAGCGCAGGGTTTCTACGAGGACGTTGTACGGCGTTGATGGCGGTATCCACGTGATAGCTCAGCGCCAAACAGCATCAGGCAACCCCACTGCAGTATCGAGCAAAGACCTCTCCCCGTATGCCGTTAAGGTTCTATTGAAATTTAATGGCTGTGGGAGAACATCATGACCCGGTGGATGAGTTTGGCTTGGCAAGCCCAAGTGCTTGCACTTTCTTTTATATTCTCAGCGGGCAACGGCTGGGCTTCGGACAATGTTCAACGTACCAATACGGATCTGGTTCGCCAGGCTTTCGCGAATTGGCAGGAGGGCAAGGGCACGGTCTTCGACCTGCTGGCGCCGGATGCCAAATGGACCGTGGCCGGCACAAGCCCGGTGTCAGGCGTCTACACCAGCAAGGCTGAGTTGGCCCAAGCCGTGCGCCCGATCACTGCTCGGCTGGCTACGCCGATTGTGCCAACGGTGCAAAGCATCATTGCCGAGAACGACGTCGTGGTTGTTCTTTGGAACGGCACAGCCACGGCACTTGATCACAAGCCCTATTACAACACTTACCTGTGGCACATGACGCTCAAGGATGGGCAAATCACACAGGTGACGGCGTTGTTGGATACTTACGCATTGGATGAGCTCATGCGTCGGGTGACGCCGCAATAACGCTTACATGGTCCCGCGTCGTCAGGATGATCCGCACCGCCATGACCACCCCAACCAGTACAGCCGCAAGTCCTGATGCCTCTAGAAGCGTCGGAAGTCGGTGGTGAAACCATAGGCCAAGCAGCGTGGCGAACACCGATTCCAAGGCGATCAATTGCCCGGAAAGCACCATGGGCAAACGCTGGGACGCGGCGTTCCAAGCCCAGGCACCGACTAAGGACGACATCAGCGCAATCACGAAACCCCAGAGATATAAACGGCCCGCAACGGAAACGCTGAACCCCAGGCTCGGCAGTTTGAGCAGGTCGAACGCTTGTACCGCCGGTAACAAGCACAAGGTGCCCAGTCCGGCACCGACCATCATGAGGCCAGTCCACGCACCGGATGCGTGGGGTGGCAGCGCGAGCAAGGCGCGTTGGTTCAACCCGCTGAATGCGAGCCATAAGAGCACGGCTGCGATTGAGAACATTAATCCCATCAGCCACGATCCTGCGCCCGCAGCGGGATGATGGAGAGCCCCGAGATTCGACACCAGCAGCCCAACCGTCAAGAAAACCAAGGGGATCGCCAGTTTGCGCCACGGGAGGGTCTTGGCCGTGGCGTTGCCCAGCAGCGCCAGCAACACGGGCACCATACCAATGAAGGCCGGCGTCAGCACCGGCCCGCCGAAGATGATGCCGGCGGCGATGCACGCGCTATAGCCGAGGTAGCCGATCACGCCCAGGCTTGCGGCCACAAGCATCTGATCACACCGCAGGTGCCGAAGCTGGGCCCGGTAGAGCAGCACGACACCCAGGCCCAGGGCACCGGCAACCAGGAACCGTACGACCAACAAGTCGTAGATCGTGTAGGCACCGGTGACGTAAGGCGCAATGAAGTTCAAGGCCCAGCTCAGCGTCGCGATGATTGCGAGGGCCAAGCCCGCGATGAGGTTTGATTGAGCCTGGATCATCAGGCGTGCGCCCCGATACATCGGCCATTGCAGAGTGTCTGCGAACCCCTTATAAAATCTCGCGCTGACATCGCGTCCCTCTCGACCGTCGTTGGCCCTGGATAACAGACCTGCATGGAGCATCATCGTGAGCGAATCACCGCACCCCCTCAACCCCCGACTCAACATTTGCTCGCGCAAGACGTCCCGCGTGCTGCGACAGGCCTGGAGCATCAGCCTCCTGGCCCTGCTCAGCGGTTGCGGAGCGCTGTCGGATGTCCGTTCTTTCTCCACCCCTTACTCAACGCCTGACGGTGGCGAGACCGCGCGTTTGCGGGTGATCAGCGACGGCATGGTCAGGGCCGTACCCAAGTCTGACTGCGTGGACTTCCGCCAGCCAGGCGCCGGGGTCATGGTGGCGTTCCGGGATGGCTATGCCAATCGCAACGGCGAAAGCCTGGGCATGCCAGACGACGACAAGCATTCATCTTCCACGGTCATGACTGAGCTGTTGATACCGGCCGGGCAGCCCATCGCTTTTCATTACATCGGCGATCGATGCTACAACATGTTCAGCTTTGTCCCTAAGGCAGGGGAGGATTACCAACTGGACGCCGCGGGCCGTTTTGAATGTGAAGTGAGGCTCAAGCAACTGCCCGCGGCGACGACGCAACTGCCCCCTTCATTCTTGAAGGACAGCAAATTGTGCAGGGTTACGGATAACCTGTAGCGGGGGGCGGGCACGCCATAACATCTGAAAAAGGAGTTTTCATCATGAGCCCCATTCCCACGCTCCAAACCCGCCGTCTTATCCTTACCCCCTGGCGCTGTCGGACGCACCGGCAATTCAACGGCTATTTCCGCATTGGGAAGTGGTCCGCTACCTCGACAGTCGTGTGCCCTGGCCCTACCCGGATGACGGCGCGCTGACCTACGTGCGCGATCAGGCGCTCCCCGCTGTTGCCGCCGGACGCGAGTGGCACTGGATGATTCGCTTGGCCGAAGATCCCACTCAGCGTATCGGCAGCATCAGCCTGTACGACCAGCCCGGCAACAACCGCAGTTTCTGGTTGGCGCCGCAATGGCAGGGAAAAGGCTACATGCGCGAGGCTTGCGCGGCGATCAACATCTATTGGTTCGAAACGCTGGAGCGTCCGGTCATGCAAGTGCCGAAGGCGGTGGGTAACCTGGCTTCTCGCAGGATTTCGGAGCGTGAAGGCATGCGGATGGTCGGGACGCAGCAGGGCGACTTTGTCTTTGGGGCGTCGCTCAAGGAGGTTTGGGAGATGACGCGTGAGGAGTGGTTTGGGGAAAAGCTGTGTCAAGGATACCCAGTCGTACCTGAATGAACCCGGATTTTTGGGCGCGGTCTTTCTTATCGGGCCGGTGGAGGCAAGTTTTTCGGGGGCAATGAGTCTGGGGTGAGCGGAGGGAAGAGCCGCTTGATAACCCGAGCGACGGCGCAACCGTCTATCGCGTTTTACCGATGTGTGCAGACATGCTTTGAACTTGTCGCGTTTTCCTCCGACCGAAAACATCAGTAGGTGCGCATAACGAGAATGTTCATGGCTGGCGCACCGACCTGTTCAGGAGGTGTACCAAGATGAAAGCGTTACGCTGGCATGGAAAAAAAGATATCCGCTGTGATGATCATCTGCCCGACCCCACCATAGAAGACCCACGTGACGCCATTATCAAGGTCACCTCGTGCGCCATCTGCGGCTCGGACCTGCACTTGTACGATGGCTTCATGCCCGGCATGAAGCATGGCGACATCATGGGCCATGAGTTCATGGGTGAAGTAGTGGAAGTGGGTTCGGCCAACAAGAAACTGAAAATTGGCGATCGCGTGGTGGTGCCCTTTACGATTTGCTGTGGTGAATGCGATCAATGCCGTCGGGGTAACTTCTCGGTCTGCGAGCGCAGCAACCGCAACAAGGACCTGGCCGACAAGGCCTTCGGCCACACCACTGCCGGGCTGTTCGGTTATACCCATCTGACTGGCGGCTATCCTGGCGGCCAGGCCGAGTACGTGCGGGTGCCTTATGCGGACTTTACCCCGGTGGTGATTCCGGACGGCCTGACCGATGAGCAAGTGCTGTTTCTAGGGGATATATTCCCCACCGGTTGGCAGGCGGCCGTGCAATGCGATATCCAGCCCACCGACACCGTGGCCATCTGGGGCGCCGGTCCGGTAGGACAGTTCACGGTGCGCAGCGCGGTGATCCTGGGAGCCAAGCAGGTGGTGTGCATCGACAACGTGCCCGAGCGCCTGGCCATGGCCAAGGCCGGGGGCGCCATCACCATCAACTTCGATGACGAAAGTGTGCTGGACCGCTTGGCCGAGCTGACGGGCGGCAAGGGCCCAGAGAAATGCATCGACGCGGTAGGCATGGAATCCCACGCGACCCGTTCGTTCGATTCCATCTACGATCGGGTCAAGCAAGCGGTGATGCTGGAGTCAGACCGCCCCCACGTGCTGCGGGAGATGATGTATGTGTGCCGCCCCGCCGGCACGTTGTCCATCCCCGGTGTGTATGGCGGCTTGATCGACAAGATCCCGTTCGGCGCGGCCATGAACAAGGGCCTGACTTTCAAGATGGGGCAGACCCACGTGAACCGCTGGACCGACGACCTGCTCCGGCGCATCCAGGAGGGGCAGATCGATCCAAGCTTCGTCATCACTCATACCGTGAGCCTTCAAGACGGCCCGCAAATGTACAACACCTTCCGGGACAAAAAAGACGGCTGCGTGAAGGTGGTGCTCAAGCCTTGAGCCGACGATGCACCCGTGGCGAGGGAGCTCGCTCCCGCTTGAGTGCGAAGCGCTCACAGAAAAGGGGCCGCTGCTCCCAAGGCGTCGGAGCGGCCCAGCGGGAGCAAGCTCCCTCGCCACGGGGGAGCAGGTGAAAGCCCCCATCAGAACCCGCTTTCCCTGATCAGAATCGACAACGCATCGGTGAACAGCTCTGCAACCGGGCTGATGCGGGCCCCCTCGATGGACACGTTGCCCAGGCGCATCATCATCTGGGCGGGAGGGGCGTCCAAACGTATTCTCACCCGGTAAAGGGCATCACGGATCTGCAGGTTCCGGTCCTGTTTTGCGGAGACGGCGATGGGACCGCCGTAGGTCGTGCTCAGCATGAGATGCGGGACGTTCTGGGTGCGTGAATCGTCAATGCCGATCACTTCTCCCTCAAGCGTCGTGCCGCTGCCTCCCTGTGCATAAAAGCGCGCGCGAGCGCCAACGGCCACGCGCGAGAGGTCTTGCTGGCGAACGAATGCTTCCACCGTCCAGCTATCGGGGCTGACCAAGACGCCCAGCGGCTGATTGGGCTTGACCCAGACGCCGGGCTGCACGGCGGGGTCGATGTCGATGAGCACTCCGGCCATCGGGGCGCGCAATGTCAGGCGTTGCAACTCGGCCGCTTGGGCGGCGGACTCGGCTTGCTGACGGTTGAGCTGGCTGGCAATCGAGGCATATTTTTCGGCCCCATCGGCAGTTCCGGGGAGTCCGGCGAGTTGCGCGCGCAAGGCGAGGGTCGCTTTGTGAGACCGTTCGGCCTTGTCGCGTATGACCGGGGAATCCAGAACGACCAAGGTTGAACCGGCTTCGATCGGTTGCCCGGCGAGAGGCATTTCCACCAGCCGGGACGGCAAGGGACTATAGAGCGTGTATTGAACCTCTGCATGCAGCCAGGCGGGCGCCTGCACCTGGGTGCTCCACGGCAAGGCGGCCAATAGCATCAGCGCGCCTGGCCCGAGCAAAAGCAGACGACCTCGCCGCGTGGGGATCTCCTTGCGACGATCCCACCAGACCTTGAGTTCACGCTGGATAGGCATGACGACGAACCATGCAATTTCGACTAGGAACAACAAGATACCCAGCGCCTTGAAAAACAGGTAATACACGGCGACGGCGATGCCGAGAAACACTACCAGGCGATAGATACGGGTGACGATGGCAAAGGCAATGAGAAAACCACGCAGGCGCGGCGCTACGACTTCCGGATCGGGTTCGTCCCAGGACAACAGGCGACGGCGCATCCAGGCTTGCGCCAAGGCACCCGAGCGCTCGTGGAGGTTGGGCAGGTCGAGCCAGTCCGACAGCAAAAAATACCCATCAAAGCGCATGAAGGGGCTGGCATTGAGGGCCAATGAAATCATCCAACTGGTGGTCGCCAGGAAGAACAGCCCGCTCTTGAGCATTGGGTTTTCGCACAAGGCCCAACCTAGCGTCGAAACTCCGGCAACCAGCAGCTCCACGAGAATGCCGGCACCGGCGATGTGAAAGCGTTGACGGCGGTCGGCGAGCTTCCAGGATTCGCTGGTATCGGTGTAGAGCACCGGCCATAGCACCAGGAACGCCACGCCCATGTGCGCGACGCGCACGCCGTAGCGCGTAGCCGTATAGGCATGGCCGAGCTCGTGAAGGCACTTGGTAATCGCCAGGGCTACCAGATAACCGACCAGGCCTTGCGGTGACAGGCTTTGCTGGAAGCTGGCAACGAACACATCCCATTGCTGTTCGACGAAGAACAGGCCCAGCACGATGGCGAGGGCGATGCACACCAGAAAGGTCCGGCTGAACAGTGGCGCGACCCAGGGCAGGGTTTTTTCTAACAGGCGCTGCGGACGCCAGAGCGGCACGCGCATGAACAGGTAATTGTGAAGCAACCATTGCCAACCGGTGTGCTTGCCTTGCCGGGCCATCTCTTCCAGGCGTCGGGTACCGGTGACGTCACTGACATGCAATAACTGATGGCGGCTCAGAAACGCCAACAAGGCCGCCAGTTCCGCTCGGCTGACGTTCAGGGGCGTTTCGGCCGCGAGCGCCTCGAGCAAGCGGGTCGGGCTACCCAGGGACCAACGTGACAGGATCTCGAACTCCAGCCAGCCGATGTTGAAGAACCGGTTACCGACCGGGTCCTGGATCATCCAGGCTGGCGAGCCATCACGTTGCGAGGCCGCGGGAATCAGGCGCAAGTCTTCGCGCACCGCGGGCAGGTGTTCGGGAAGATGTACGTCTGGGTCTTGCAATGTCGATCCGGCCGATGAGCCCGACAGTAGAGTCGCCAGGTCCAGTTCGCTCACAGCCCGCTCCATTCACGCAGGGCGGCCAACGGACGGCGCATGACGTAATAGATCAGCGGTACCGATTCGCCATACAGCTTGGCGGTGCCCTTGAGGCCGATCCGCGCCAACTGGCTGGCATCACCCTGGAACTGCCCCCGAATGCGATACGAGGGAATGTTGTCTGGCGAAAGCGTGGCCTGGTAGCTGGTCTGGATCAGGCTGGCGGTCAAGGGCGATAGCGGCGCAACGTGCAGGAACAGACGAATTTCAGAACCGGTATCGAGGTTGATGGCATTGGCCACCGGGAGCCAGACCAGCACCCCCGCATCTTGCGGGTCGGCCAGCTGGATGATGCGCTCGCCAGTGACCACCGGCTTGCCGATCCAATCATTGGTGTCGCCAAATATCGCGATGCCGTCGCGTGGCGCTCGGACCACATTGCGCTCAAGCATTTCGTCGAGCCAAGCGACCTCGGCCTGTTTCTCCTGGACTTGCCCATTGAGCGCGGCCAGCTCGCCCTTGCTCTGTGCGCTTTCAAAGGCTTTTTGCGCGGCGAGCAGCGCTTCGGACCGGGCGACTTCCAGCGCTTGCCGGGCAACGGCGCGGCGATTGCGCAGGGTCGTGTCGTCGAGGCTGAACAGCGGTTGATCCTTTTGCACCATCTGGTTGGGCTGCACCAGGAACTCGTGCACCACGCCATCTTGCGGGGAGGCGATGGCCATCGCGTTATGGGCTTCGATCTCGGCCGGTGCCAGGGCGCTCAGTCGGACCGGCACCAGGCACGCCAGGGCCATGGCCGTCCCCAACGCCAATAAACGCCACGGGCGCTGTCGCCAGACTTGCCAGCGGGCGCCGAGCGTGGGGCGTTTGTTGGTCAGCGCCGCGAGGCAGTAGGCATAGGTTTGCCCCAGTCTGGCGAGCAGGGCCTGGGTATGTTCGTCCGGCTCGGTATCGCAGGCAAGCAGCAACATGCCACGACGTGAATGATCGCGAGGCGGTAGCGGTACGCACAGCAGATGCATCGGCATCCATTCGGTCCAGCCCTCGGCGAAGCTTTCGGGAAGGTCCCGGGCTCGCAACAGATGCAAGACGGTGGCTGGTGTCGATTCGGCCGATAACGCGGGCTGCGTCCAGAGATGCTGGGCCAGCCTCTTGAGCCAGACGGTAAACGGTGTCTCTTCAGGCAGCACCGCCAAGCTGGAAACGTTGCTCAGCGAGGGCTTGCCCAGCACATCGCTGACAAATACATAGCCTTGGCGATAACGCAAAAGTTGCCACGTTTCGTTGACCATCACAAAACCCAGCTCGGCGGTACTGCGCGCTTCTTGTGCGCGCTGCTCAAGATGCAGCAGCACCGCGACCGGGTTGGGCGCTGTATTGGCTTGGGCGTTCATTGCGGCGCTTCGAACAGCGCAGTGCCACTCATGCCGGCGAGCAGATCGACGGGCCGGCCTTCGATCACCCCTTCAAGCTCGATGGTCTGGCTGACGGCGTCGACCTGGCCGTTGATGGCGCTGACTTTGGCGGGATAACGTTTGCCGGTCTCACCCAAATCAACCTGGAAGGGCAGGTCGGGCTTGAGCCAGACCAACCATTTGGAAGGTACATTCACACGTACCTTCAATGGCCCTTTGCTGATGATGTCGAGCAGTGGTTGGCCCAGGTTGACGCCCTGAAAGGCTTTGACCTGGACCTTGACCACGCGCCCGTCGAACGGTGCGAGCACATTGCATTGTTGTTGCTGGGCCCGGTACTGGGCCACCTGGGCAGCGGCTTTCTCTGCGGCACTGGCGGCCAGCGAAACTTCCACCTCGCCGGCGGACTGCAACCCTTGCAAGCGCAACTTGGCGTCATGGGTTTCACGGGCGGAGCTCAGGTCGGCCTGGGCCATCTTCAGGCGAGCGACCTGTTCGTCGCAGTCGAAACTGACGAGCACGTCACCCTTGCTGAACGTCGATCCCAGCGACGCGTTGACCGCGCGTACCCGCCCCACCAGCTGGCTCGCCAGGGTGGTTTCCTGGTCGGCCACCAGCAGCACGCGTACGCCGGCATCGGTTTCGCTTTGTGCCCATGCCGGTTGCGCTGACACGACCAGGCCGAGCAACGAACCGCCGATCACAGAAAGAGAAACACAACGTGATCGGATCTTCATTTCGAGGCCACCTGCGTTGGGCCCGATTTCAACCACGCGCGCAAATTCGGCACTTCAGCGACCGTGGCGGCTTCGCAGAATGCGTTCAAGGAATCTCTGTCTGGCTGGGCGCGCAATGTGCTCTGGTAGTGACTGGTGCCTGCCACGCTTCCGTCGGCACGGCGCAGGCTGACGCTCCATTCACCGCGACGGATACCGTCCTGAACGTTGGCGATACGCAGTTGCATGATCAGCGTAGGCCCGGGCTGGTTGTTTTCGGCAAGCACGAACTGGTTGCGTTTCAATGCTTGGCGAGCCACTTCGAGCATGTCATTGGCTGCCCGAGCATCGCCTGAGTATTCCAGGCGTACCGCCAGCGGTTGCTGCGAAGGCAACTCTCCGATCGCCGTCGTGAACGCCTGGCGTTCTGAACGGCTCAGGCTTTCCTGCAGTTGTTGCGAGAGTTGCTGCAAGTCGCTGGCGTCGCGCACGTCTTCGGGTAGCACGTCCAGGCCCAGGGAGTTGTAGATGCGCCCGAAAGCGGTCTGCGCCGTGGCGTAGGCCGAGTATCGCTGGAACTGTGCGAGCAGGGCGCGGGTTTCGGTGCGAATGACTTCAAGCTCGGAATCGGTGCGGGACGACACCGAAGCGCGGGCGAACTTGGCCATGCGTTGATCGACCTGGCTCGACTGGTCGGCCAGGTCGTAATCGACCAAGGCGAGCTTGTAGCGCTCCACCGAGATGCGCACTTGTGTCAGCACGGCCATCGAGAGCGCAAGGCGGCGCGCGTTGTCGGTTTTTTCCTGGGAGGCGCTGGCTTTTTGCGTGGCCGGGATGGCCGCCAGCTTGAACAGGTTGGCGCTGACCTGTACGCCGCTGTCGACCCAGTTGCTGTTATAGAGATATTTGTTGGAGTCGTACTGATCGTTGATGTTGATTCCAAGGCTGGGCAGCAGTGCCAGCAATTGGCGTCGCGCTTCGTCCGCCGAAATGCGCTTGCGATAGTCTTCCTCACGCAGCTCAGGACGCGCCTGTAAGGCGATTTCCTCAAGTTTGGCCATGTCGACCGGGACGCCAGGCAGCGAGGGCTCGCTTTCTTCAGCCAGCGTGAATTGGGTGCCCGGTGGAATGCTCATCAGCGCGGCCAATTCGCGTTTGGCGAATTCCAGATCCTGGCGGCGAGCGTTGAGCAAAGTGGTCGCGTCCAGCAGGGCGCTTTGGTAAGCCAACGCCTGTGCCGGCGGTAGCAGACCCTGTACCTCGGCCTCCCGTGATTTGCCCAGCGCCAGGCGTACACGGTTCAGCAGCTCGTCGGCCTGGCTTTCAAGACGCTGGGCGCCCAGGGCGCGCCAGTAGGAGGTGCGCAAGTCCTGCAGAACCGTTTGCATCACGCGTCGGCGTCGCTCCTCGGCGATCAGGTATTGGTCGGCACTCTGCTTGGCGCGGTAGTAGCTGACGCCAAAGTCCAGCAGGTTCCAGGAAAACTCAGCGTTGGCCAGTGTCCGGTTACGCTCGACGGAGGAGGAGGGGATCAACGAAACCGTGTTGGTTTCAATGCCGACGCTCGTACCACCCGACTCGTTGTTGCGCGACGTGTAGCCAGCCGAGACCAGCATCTTGGGAAGCATGTCGTAACGTGAAACGTCATGCAGGCCCGCCGCCAGAGCCGATTCCATCAACTTCAGGCGATAGTCGAGGTTGTATTTGAGCGAGCGTGCCAGCGCGTCGGCGAAGGTCAATGGCCCCTTGATCGGTTCCTGGTCGGCGTAAAGCTGGAGCTGGTCACCGGCCACTCGTTGGTGAATTTCATCTTGTTGCAACGGTTTCGGCGCAACGGAGCAGCCCGCCAGGCCGATAACCATGGCCGCGACCCAGCCTGCGCCCAGTACTGAACGATTTTTTTCCATCAAAGACATGTGATTACCGTTTTTATAAGGAAAGTAGAGGACGTTGGGTCAACCTTTGCGCTGGGGCGCCGGTAGCCGTTCGACTTGAGTGGACGAATGAGGCTGGCGCTGTTTGGCGGCCTGGCTGATTTGGTCACTGAAGGAAACGGCCGCCTTGGGCTGATCAGACGGCGGGCTGGGCTTGACTTCTCTTGCTGAAGGCTCTTCAGCCACAGGCTGCAAGGCATCGAAATCGCCGAACAAGCTATGGCCACCGGTGAAATACAGGCTGTCCTTGAATTTGAGCGAACCTTCCTGGTAATCGACGGTTTTTTGCGAATCCTGTACCGCCAGCGTGACGTGCAGGTTAGGAACGAAACCGAGGCCGATCCCGATCGACTCCGAACGTATTTCGCCGCTGTAGGCTTCGGCATAGCCGGAGCGCAGCGGGTCGAGTCGTTCATCGGCCTGGATTTGCGAATCCATCACCGGAAGCGTGACGAACAAGCCCGGCACCATGTCGCGCCGTACGCTCAACGAATCAAGCTGCCAATCCGGGTATTCATGACGCAGAACGTCGCCGGTGGGCGCGTTCCGATCCGTCGAGACATCGGACGTGGGCGGCAGCGGCAATGTCGAGGAGTCCATGCGCAGCCTCAATTGCGCCGTTGCGAAGCCGCCATGGTCGTCGGTGATCCGATAATCGATGGTCGGCACCGCGCCGAGATAATTGGCGTTCGGTGTAAATACGAAGCGGCCATCGAGGTCGAGCCTAATCGTGCCGACGCCTGGGATTGCCACGCTGTCGCCGGCCGCGAAGGTGCCGGTCACGCCATCCACGGTGAAGTCGACCACATGAATCGCATCGTTCTCGGGGTCGCTGTCGTTGCCGAGCACGCTGCCCCTGATCGGGTCTCCTTGGGGCGCGCTATGAACGCCGTCGTTGACGGCCACGGGCGGCTCATTGATATGGATGCGCACTTGGGCGGTGTCGCTGCCACCCACGCCATCGCTGATCACGTAGGTGATCGTGACATCGCCCGTGACGCCGGGTGCCGGGGTGAAATCCAGGGTTCCGTCTGGGTTGATCGTAACGCTGCCGTCAGCGCTCTGGGCGTGGGTGACGGTGAGCGGATGGCCGCTCGGATCGGTGTCGTTGGCCAACACCGGTATGGATTGGATGGGCGTGTCGCGGTCTGTGAGCAACACCCCGTCATCGTTGGCGACAGGCGTGGAATTGACCCGGATGGTCAGGTCGGCATTGTCGGTACCGCCCGCGCCGTCGGTGATGCTGTAGGTCACCACCGGCACATCGCCGTGGAAGGTCGCAACCGGCGTGAAGAGGTAACTGCCGTCGGCGTTGAGCGTCAGGGTGCCGACACCGGTAATGGTTGCGGTATCGCCAGGATTGAAAGTGCCCGCAACCCCCGCGACGGTAAACCCGGCGACGCTCAGCGGATGACCTTCCGGATCACTGTCGTTGGGCAGGACGTTGCCGCTGGCCGACGTGCCCTGCTGGACGGTTTGCAGCCCATCGTCTACCGCCACTGGCGGCGCGTTGACCCGAATCGTCAGGTCGGCGCTGTCGGTACCGCCCACGCCGTCGGTGATGCTGTAGGTCACCACCGGTACATCGCCGTGGTAGGTGGGGATCGGCGTGAAGAGGTAGCTGCCGTCGGCGTTGAGCGTCAGGGTGCCGACACCGGCAATGGTTGCGGTATCGCCAGGATTGAAACTGCCGACTACCCCCGCCACGGTGAACCCGCCGACACTCAGGGGGTTGCCGTCCGGGTCGCTGTCATTGGGCAGGACATTGCCGCTGGCCGGATCGCCTTGCTGGACGGTTTGCAGACCATCGTCCACCGCAACCGGTGGCGCGTTGACCCGGATGGTGAGGTCGGCGGTGTCGGCGCCGCCCGTGCCATCGGTGATGCTGTAGGTCACCACCGGCACATCGCCGTGGAAGGATGGCGCTGGTGTAAACAAGTAGCTGCCGTTGGCATTGAGGGTCAGGGTGCCGACGCCGGCAATGGTGGCGGTATCGCCAGGATTGAACGTGCCGACGACCCCCGCGACGGTGAACCCGGTGACACTCAAAGGGTTGCCGTCCGGGTCGCTGTCATTGGGCAGGACATTGCCGCTGGCCGGATCGCCTTGCTGGACGGTTTGCAGGCCATCGTCCACGGCCACCGGCGCGGTGTTGAGGTGGATGGTGATGGTTTGCGTCGCGATTTTCCGCCCTTCGGCGCCTTGGTCCTGGCCGCTGCCGGCAGTGCCGCTGTCGGTGGTGTTCGGGTTCTGGTCGTTGAGCACGAAGTCGACGGCTACGTCGGCGCTGGCCGATGTCGAGGCGTTGGTGTTGCTGTAGGTGACGGCGCCCATCACTTTGCCGACCACTGAGCCGTCGGCATCGGCGTTGAAGGTGACTTGCAGCGTGCCCGAGGCATTGCTGATGCTACCCACGACAACCCCGTCGACGAGCAGGTCGCTGCCGTTGACCTGAACACCGACCGCATCGTCCCCCGCATCGCTGTCGAAAAGACCAAAGACATCATCGGCATTGCCGCCGCCCTGACGGTTGATGGTCAGCGTCGCGCCCTGCCATTTGTCAGCACTCACATCCAGTTCGAGGTCGCTGACGGCCACATTGCCATCGCCATCCAGACGAACGGGGTTGCCGCCCTTGGTTACGGTTTGCGAGCTGTCGAGGCCCGAGGCCAAAGGCGCATCGTTGACCGGTAGCACGGTTACATTGATCGTGCGGGTGGTGATCAGCGCGGCGGTGGTGCCGTCGGCGTAGTCGAAATCGCCCGGGTTCTGGTTGGCATCGTCGGTGTCGCCGGTCAACGCTCCAGGACGCTGCCCGGTGCTGCCGCCATCGTTGACGGAAACCGTCACCGTGAAGTTGCCCGTGTAGTCGCTGCCTGCCGGCGCGCCCGTGGCCGTCGGGTAAGTAATCGTCAGGGCCTGAAGGCGAGCGTTGACTTCGGCTTGGGTGGCCCCGCTGATCGTCACCGTATCGCTGCCCACACCGCTGATCGAACCACCACTGCCGCCCACGCCGGAAATCACCCCCTGGCTGACGTGTACGGTGGCCGAGAACGTATTGGCACCGTTGGCGTCCGGGTCACTGATGGTGAACCCACCCACGCTGCCGGTCAGGTTGAGGGTCGCCGAGCCTTCCCTGACGGTGACGTCGCTGGCGGTAACCTGGGTCGGGTCGTTGAGGCTGGAAACAAACAACGTCCGCGTGTTGCTGCCCATATTGAGCGTGAGCGAGCCAGGCAACGCCGCGTAGGGATCGATAACGGTGGCGGGGACCACGGCGGTCGAAGCACCGGACGGATTCAAGCCGCCGTTGGCCAGACCACTGGCATCCAGCACGCCGGTGGCAACGTCGCGAATGCGGTCGTCGGCAATCACCTGCACCCTGTAGCTGGTGTCGGTGTTGGCAAGGGTGCCGCTGAGGGTAACCTGCAAACCCGCGAGGTAAGCATTGACGTTGGCCAGGCTGCCGCGGATGACCAGTGCACTGTCGGTGCCGGAATGGGTGTCATCGATTTCGAAGCTGGTGTGATCTTCCGTGGGCGAGCTGGTGGAGCCGAGAATGATGTCGGTGTAGCTCGCTTGGCTCAGCGGCACGCCATTGGCATCGGTCAGGCGCACGGTCACCTGAGTGAAGTCCTGTTCCGGCGAAGCGCTCTCGCCTGGCGGTGCGCTGATGCCCCCACCGTCGTTGTAGTCTCGATCCGAGACCGAGAACCCCGGCACGGCCACCGCTGCGCCGCTTTGGCCTATCGCCAGGCTACCGCTGCCTGCGGTTACGGTAGGGGCGTCGTTGGTCGCTTGCAGGGTGATTGCCAGTTCGCTGGTCTGGGCGGGCGACGCAACGCTGCCACTGCCCACGTCACCACCGATGGCGGCGGTGCCTTCGTTCAATTGCACGCTGAGCGTAACGTCGCCAGCAGCGGCACCGTTGTAGTCGTGGTTGGCGTGGGGTGCGCTGGTGTAGGTCAAGCCAGTGCCGGCGGCGTTGAGCAGCGACTGGATATCGTCGGCACGCCCGATCAGGGTCACGCTGTTGCTGTTGTCGCCACTGATGTTCACCGTCCGTCCTGACGGTAGGGTGATGGTGGTCTGCGTACCCGCGCCGCCAATCCCCAATATGCCTTGGCCCGATGGCACGCTGACCGTCACGGAGACCGGAACGTCGAGGGCCGTGGACTCGGTATCGACCACCGAGATGCCGGTGACGGCGGTCGAGCGATCTTCGTTGATCAGTTGGGACGCCGGGATGCCCACGCTGGGCAGGCTGTTGATTGTCGACACGCGGACCAACACGCTGGCCTGTGCCAGGTTGAGGTCGGTGCCGGTGACGCTGTCGGTGTATCCATCGAATTCGACGGCGGAGATCGGCTGCCCGTTGCCGCCGGGGGTGGCCGCCTGGTTTTCGCTGCCGCCATTGGCCCCCGTCGTCAGGTTGCCGCCGGCGTCACGCAGCCGATCATCGACCACGACCTGGATACGGTATTGATGGTCCTCGTTGCTGGGGTCGTTGACGCTGGCGGTCAGGGTCGCCAGCGCCGCGTTGACTTCGGCCCGGGTGCCGCGAAGGACCAGGTAATCGCCATTGCCGTCTTTATCGGCGTCTCGGGTAGCGCCGCCGCCCAGGCCGACGGAGAGGGTGACGCCCGCATACTCGCCCGCCGTGAAAGCGGTGCCGTCGGTCTGGGTCAGCCGCACGATGACTTGCACCGAATCCTGCGTGCCGACGCCGCTCAAGTCATCGAGATCGCCCACCGTGAAGCCGCCCACCGGATTGTTGCCAGCGACGGTGCTGTCGATATTGACCGGGTTGTTGGGGGCAGACACCGTTGGCTTGTCGTTGGTCGGCAGAATTTCGATGTTGTAGGTCGATGCCGTGGCGGTGACGCCCTGGGCGAATGAGCCACTGTCGTTGGCGCTGAAATCACCGTCACTGACGATGTAGGAAAATGAGTCGTTGCTGGTTTCACTGCCGTCATGTTGATAAGTGACGCGATTGGCGTCCAGGTCGGCTTGGGTGAAGACCGAGCCGAGCCCGAGGACGCCGCCGTTGAGCATCAACCTGCCATGCTCCGGAATAGCGGTGAGCCGGTATTGGCGCTGTAGGCTGGAGTTATCGTCATCGCCGTACACAAGGTGCGCGCCGCCCACCGAGCCATTTATCGTCCCGGATCCATCGGCATTGGCATAACCCGATGCACCGCCGATCACTGCCGATTCCCCTTCGTGGATGGCGCCCGCTTCACCGGCGACCAGTTGGGATTTGGAATTGAACGCGGGCGCATCGTTGACCGGTGATATGGTGATCGGCACCACCAAAGCCGAGCCGGTGCTGGATTGGTTGGTACCCGCTCCGACGGCCACGCCCTGGTCGTCAACGGGCACGACGGAAAAACTGTCAGTAAAGTTTTCGCTGCCGTCATGGACATACTTCAGGTCGCCCGCGGCCAATTGTGCCGAGGTCACGGTCTGATTCAACGTCACGGTCACGCCGCCAAGCGTCAGGTGACCGAATTGTGGCAGCGCACTGATCTGCAAGATGACGTCGTTGCTCGTGGCGTACTGGGTGCCGCCGCTGGCATCGGCTTGTCTGTCGGTATCGGCGACCACGATGTTGCCGTTGGTAATGGTGACGGTGCCGCCTTCGGCCGTGAATACCCGATCGTCATTGGTGGCGGTCGGTGTGTCGTTTTTCGGCACGATACTGAGGCTGAAATTTTCGGTCGCGGTGGTCAGCGTCCCGTCGGAAACCGAGAATTGGAAGTTGTCGACAAAGTGTTCGTCGCCGCTGTGCTGGAACGTAACGCGTCCAGCGTCCACGTCGGCCTGGGTGAAGGTGCCGAACGCACCGATCGCCACACCGTCGAGCAGCAATGTGCCGCTGCCCGGCGTGACCAGCACCCGGTACGTCAAACCGTCGGCGGGGGTGAAGTCATCCGTGGCGTTGAGGTCGGCGGTCGTCAGCGTGTAGCTGGCGGCTTCGTCGATCGTCGCGGTTTTGTCGCCGCCGCTGACGGGCGCCTGGTTAGGCGCGGGGTCGGCCGGCAGTGCCCCCGGCAACGTCGATGGCTCGGCCGGCACGTGGACGTTGAACGTCTTGACCGTCAACGAGCTGTTGGCCGCGTCGGTGTCGTAGATACCGCCATCGCGCGCGCTTGGATACAGGCGTACGCCGCCGTCCTTGACGGTAAAGCTCATGCTGTCGGTTCGCGCCGTGCCGGTATAGGCCCGAACGTGATAGACCACGTTGCCTGCGTTGATGTCGGCCTGGGTAAAGCTCGATCCCACCACCAGCAACCCACCGTTGAGCGTGAAATAACCGACGTTTCTGTCGGGCACGGCGGTGAGCGTATACCTGAGGCTGGAATCGAAGGAGTCGTTGTCGGTGACCTGCAGCATGGCGTTGGTGACGACGCGAATCGTTTCCCCAGGATTCAGGTTCTGGTCGATGCTGTGATCCAGGACCGGATCGTCGTTGTTGGGCAGGATGGTGAGATCGACGGTCAACGTCGACGTCTTGGGCACACCGGTGCCGCCGCCATCATCGGTGACATTGAGCAAGAAGCTATCGGTGGCGCCGGCCCCGCTGGCTTCGCTGCCGTCGTGGCTGTAGGTGAGCTTGGAGAGGTCCAGGATGACGAAGCTGCTGTCGGTGATCACCACGCCGTCATAGCGCAACGTACCGTGGGTCGGCAGGGAGTTGAGCGTATAGATGAAGTCGACACCCGGGGATTGATCGGGATCGCCGATCTGGATCGTGCCACGGGGCGTGCCGATCGGGCTGACCAGATTGCCGTTGTCGGTCAGGTTGACGCTTTGCTCGCCCTCGATGATCGTGATGGTGCCGCTCGATGTCGGCGCCTGGTTCACCGGATTGACGTGAACCTGCACGTTGTGGTCGTGAACGACGCCGCCGGCGCCGTCATCGATGGTAATGGTGAAACTGTCGGTGAGGCCCGCGGGATTGATGACCTGGTCGCCATTGTGGCGATAGCTGAGGTTGGCGATCTGGTCGATGGAAAAACTCGACCCTACCCCTAGCTCCTTACCGTTGAGCAACAAGGTGCCATTGCTCGCCAGGGAGGTGAGCTTGATGATGACCTGTTGCTGCACGTTATCGACGTCGGTCATGCCCAGGTTGCTTTGGGTGAAGCCCTTGCCGTCGGGGGAGCTGGTGGCCGGCGAGAAATTCGCCGTCCCGCCTTCGTCCACCTGCAACGCCGGGCCACTGCCGGAAATCGTCGGTGCGTCATTGACCGGGGTCAGGTTGATGTCGATGGTTTTGCTGGTGGTATTGCTGCCGTCGTTGCTGGTCAACGTAAACGAGGCAGCACCATTGAAGTTGCTGTCGCCCCGGAACGACATGCCGTTCAAGGCGGCGTTGATGTCTGCCAGCGAGCCGCTGAAACTGATGCTGGCGCCGCCATTGCCGGTCAAGCCGGTGAGGCCATTGGTACTGGCCAGGTTCAGCGTGCCATGGCTGGCATTCAAGGTGACGTGTTGTGTTGCGCTATCGGTGTCGCTGACGCTGATGCCGCTAATCGCGACGGAAGCATCTTCGGCGCCGCTACGTGCCACGACCGCAGTATCGGCGATGACCGCCGCCGCGCCGTCGAATAGCATTCGTTGTTCAAGGGCGAAAAACCTGTTGCGTGATACTGGAGATACATCACTTCTGGGTTTGGTGTTCTTCACCGTTTCGCCCCTGATTTTTTTTCTTATCTATATGTCCTTCGCCTGTTTCGTCGGACACCTGCGTTATCGCAGTCTCGTCCGCTTGCGCCTTCGTCTCCATATCTCGGGCGGGTATGGCAAATACCAAGTGCGCCTGTTTTATCGGCGCCTGCAAGCCGATCTTTAGCCCCATGATCCACATCTTTTCGAGTCGCTGCATCGCCTTGATCCGACGATGCGTACTGGTCGCCAGAGGAGGCGAAAGCCCGCCACTTTCGTTGGTTTGTAGGACGTTGCTGTAGCCTTTCGGTCGAGAATCGTCATTTGTTGGGTAATTGCAGCCCGACACATCCCACAATCCAATCGCACTTTCCTACCCCGCGCGGGATAATACGGCCCTGCCTGGGGTCACAAGCTTTTCCCCTCGCTGGGTATTGGCGTGCCAGAAGGATCGAACGCAATGACAGATTGGCTCCAGAGCTATGGAGAAATGGCTGAAAGGGTGCGCCGTCACGATTGGAACGACACCTCCCTCGGACCCTTCGAAAAATGGCCAGATGTGCTCAAGACCACCGTGGCGCTGAGCTTTGCGTCCCATTTTCCCCAAGCAATCGTTTGGGGCCCCGAGCTGGTCATGCTGTACAACGATGCGTTCTTGCCCATCCTCGGTAGCAAACCCGAAGCATTGGGCCGTCCGTTCGATCAGGTTTGGCAGGAAGCCTGGAGCGATATCGGGCCGATCGTGGGCGCGGCCTTCGAGGGACAAGCGACCTATATCGAGAATTTTCCGTTGGTCATCGAACGTGGCGGTGGCCCCGAGAAAGCTTTTTTCACGTTCTGCTACAGCCCCATCCGGGATCAGTTCGGCAAGGTCGTGGGTATGCTGGACACGGTCACCGAGACGACTTCCACGGTGCTCATGACCCAACGCCTGGCGGTGCTCGATGCCATTGGCAGTGCCGTGGCCAATGCCACGGATCCGCAGGCGATCATGGCGACCACCGCGCGCATTCTCGCGGCGCACCTCAACCTGTCCAACTGCGCCTATGCCGATATGGATGAGGACGAGGATGGCTTCACGATTCGTGGCGATTGGGCGAAGGCTGGTTCGCCCAGCATTATCGGGCATTACCGTCTGCTGGATTTCGGCCGGTTGGCGGTCACCAATCTGCGGGCCGGCAAGCCATTGGTGATCAACGACAACCTGACGGAGCTGGCGCCTGAGGAAGCGGCTGCGTTCCAGTCGATAGGCATCGCGGCCACCATTTGCGTCCCGCTGATCAAGGATGGTCGCTTGACTGCGCTGATGGCGATCCATGACAAAACACCGAGAACCTGGACGTCGAACGACCTGACGTTGCTGATGGAGGTCACCGAGCGCTGCTGGGCCCACATCGAACGCGCCCGTGCGGACGCTGCGGTGCGTGAAGGCCTGGCGGCACTGGCCGAACTGAACGCGACCCTGGAACAACGGGTCGAGGAGCGCACGACGCGGCTGCAACAGACCGAAGCGGCGCTTCGCCAGTCGCAAAAGCTCGAAGCCATCGGCCAGCTCACCGGTGGTGTGGCCCATGACTTCAACAACCTGCTGACCATCATCCGGTCCTCGGTCGACTTCCTGCGCATGCCCAACCTGTCCGACGAGCGCCGGCAGCGCTACATGGTCGCGGTTTCCGAAACGGTGGAGCGGGCTTCGAAGCTGACCAGCCAGTTACTCGCGTTTGCACGGCGACAGCCGTTGAAGCCGGAAATCATCGACGTGGGCAAGCAAGTCCAAAGCCTGGGGGACATGCTGGAAACGGTCACGGGGGCGCGCATCCACGTCAAGGTCCAATTGTGTGAACAGCCTTGCTACATTCGCGCGGATCTGAGCCAGTTCGAGACGGCGCTGATCAACATGGCCTTGAACGCCCGGGATGCCATGAACGGCCAGGGGACGTTGTGGTTGAGGCTCGATTGTGGGCACAGCATGCCGCCGATCCGAGGCCATGCCGGGGCAGGGCAGGCCTTCGCCGCCATCGCCCTGGAGGACACCGGGACGGGAATCGACCCGCAAATACTCGAGCATATTTTCGAACCGTTCTTCACCACCAAGGAAGTGGGCAAGGGCACGGGGCTGGGGTTGTCCCAGGTATTTGGTTTCGCCAAGCAGTCGGGAGGCAACGTCGATGTTTCCACCGTCGTCGGTAAGGGCACCGTCTTTACGCTGTATCTCCCGGAAGTCGAACCAGAAGGAGTCCAGGCGCCCAAACGCGAGGAAACCACGCCTATGGTGCTGGAGAAGGGCCGGCGTCGGGTATTGATCGTGGAAGACAACTTGGAAGTGGGGCGTTTCGCCAACCAGATCCTGCAAGACCTGGGATACGAAACGGCCTGGGCGACCAATGCCGAGCAGGCGTTGGAGATGATTGGCCAGGATGCGACGAGGTTCGACGCCGTATTCTCCGATGTCGTCATGCCCGGCATCAGCGGAATCGCCCTGGCGAGGGAATTGCACAAGCGTCGCCCGGAGCTGCCGGTGGTGTTGACGTCTGGTTACAGCGAGGAGCTGGCTCGAAGCGGGCATGAAGGTTTCGAGTTTCTGTCCAAGCCTTATTCGGCTGATCAGGTTTCCAGGGTTCTGAGCCGCACCATACTGGGCGCGGAGTGAGTGTTTCCTTTTTGAAACAGTGGGTTCCGTTCGTCGGTCAGGGCGGGTTGCGGACAGGCAGTCTGTTGATGACCCGCTAGTCTCACTGACGTGAAGGTCGATATTTATAGGCAATCGTTGTTGCCGGTATCGGCTTCGTCGAAAGGGGAAATGCGATGGGAGCACAGTACAGCGAGGAAAATGGCGCCGCGTATCCGGTCAACGAAGGTCTACAGTGTGGTCAGTCGGCCTATCGATCGGATTTCGGCGACGAGCCGATCAAGTCCATCAAGACGAGAGTATCCAAGGTACAGCGAGGGGAAAAAGCCAAATTCCTGCCCCGAATCCCCGTCAGGAAATAATCGTCAGCGCAGCCCCGTCATCGAATGGGGCTTTTTTCACCCGTTCGTTTCGTAAAAACGGGACGTTTCCTGAAATTTTTCATTTTTTTCCTACAGAGATTTGCTTTCACGTTTCTTTCACAGTCGGTCGCGTAGTCTCAGCTCATCCGTTAGAAAGCAGTACCTGCCCGTTTCCCCAGCGGGCTTTTTTTTGCCTGTCATAAAACTACCCCCTTGCTTGTGGTCCAACCGCCATGGCTGTCGCGGTTTGGCGTACACTCGCGCCCGCGCGCGCCGGCCTTTTCCCCCGATGCGGCATTCTTGAGGTTTTTATCATGCGTTTGACTTTGTCCACCTTGGCGCTTGGGCTTGTGCTCGCTCAGGGCGCGATGGCCGCTGGCGACGGTACTGCTGCGGTCGGCGGTGGTCTGGGCGGTGTGTTGGGTAATGTGGTTGGCCAACAGATGGGCGGCAGCACTGGCGCCGCGATTGGCGCGGGTGTCGGCGGTGCGGCCGGTAGTGCGGTGGGCGCGCGCAAGGGCAGCCGTACGGAAGCAGCCATCGGTGGTGGCCTGGGTTCGGCGGGTGGCTCGATCGTTGGCAACCGCTTGGGCGGATCGACCGGATCCACCATCGGCGCGGGCATTGGTGGGGCGGCAGGCGGTGCGCTGGGCAGTAACCTGTCCAACGATAATGATGGACACTTGGGCGGCAAGAAGCACAAGCACAAGCACAAGCACAAGAAAAAGCATCGCTGAGCGATCCACGCATTGAAAATACCGGCCCAGCGCCGGTTTTTTCTTATGGGCATTTACCCGGAACGATTAGCTTTCTATCGCCTCGAATTCATACATTCACGTGTGATTGGAGGTGTGCCATGACGCCGGAAACTGAAGGCAAGGAAGAAAAGGGCCCGTCGGGTGTTCCCTTCATCAACGATCCGGGCGTCAACGATCCGGGTAACGAAGACCCTGGTTCCCTGATGGATGATGCTCAGGTTCCCTTGATCGACGATGAAGATGCCGAGGTTGAGGATGAGTCCTACAAATAAGTCCGTCTTGCTTGCGCTTACTGAAAATACCAGGAGGTTGCCATGACTGCTGATACGCCCGTACCGGACGACGAGACGCCGGAATATCCGCTGCGTTCACCCACCGACCCGCTAAGCCGCGACCAGCGACCCCCTGATGACGACGACACTGGAGTCGAGCAGGTGCCAAGCGATGATCAGGATGTCGAGGCGACGCCGGACGATCCGGACATTGCCGGTGACGACGCTTCGGGCACGCCCAGCTGATCGTCATCCGCCCGTCGATTTCGCGGCACCATCGGCGCGCCAGGGTTGCCTGACATGAAGTAATCATCTGAAAAGGAGATTGACCATGATGAAGTCAAACCTGACGGCTCTGGCATTCGCCGGAGTCCTCTGCGCCAGTTCACTGGCGGCTTTCGCCCAATCGTCGGACAACGCGCCCGTGGACAAGGGAGGCATGCCGCCTTCGACGCAGATGGATGCGGGATCCACCACCGACACCACCGGCAACGCCCTGCCACCCGGCTCCGTGGGTGGAGGCAACGGTGGTGATGCCAGCGGCAGCAGCACCAGCCCGGGAACCGGTAGCGGTTCCACCAGCGGCGGCAGCACGATGGGCGGCGGTTCCGGCTCAAGCAGTGGGACCGGCAGCAGCAGCGGTAGCGGCGGTAGCTCAAGCGGCGGCGGGTCGGGCTCCGGCTCAGGTGGTTCCGGCAGCTGACGCACGTTCCCGTCGATCATCCCAACTGTTCGTGACGGGGGGTTGCAGTTGCCAATCCCCCGTCACCGTCCTACTAAAATTTCCCATTGCCTGTATCGAGCGCGCCTCGTTATTCTGCTGAATCCTTTAAGGCGAATACGTTGCGCCGGGCGCACCTGAGCCATCCCTGAAATGCTGAGTTGATAACGGATCAGATGCGATGAATGCACCGCTGAAAAAGTTTGGCCCGATCAAGGCCGTGATTTTCGACATGGATGGCTTGCTGCTGGACACCGAAGGCATCTATACCGAAGTCACGTCCATCATTGCCGAGCGCTACGGGCGCACGTTCGACTGGAGCGTCAAGCAGAACATCATCGGGCGTGGCGCCACGGACCTGGCCAACTACGTTGTCCAGGCGCTGGAGTTGCCAATCACCCCCCAAGAATTCCTGACCATTCGCGAACCCTTGATGCGCGAGCGTTTTCCTCATGCCATGGGGATGCCTGGCGCTGAGGAGCTGGTGCGGCATTTGAAGGCTCACCACATCCCGATTGCGGTAGGGACGAGCTCGGCTCGCCCATCGTTCGAGCTGAAAACCACCCTGCATCGGGACTGGTTCGCGTTGTTCGACTGCATCGTGACCGCAGATGATCCGGAAGTGGGTGCGGCCAAGCCCGCTCCGGATATCTTCCTCACCGCGGCCCGACGCCTGGGCGTCGATCCTCGCGATTGCCTGGTCTTCGAGGATTCCCCGTTCGGCGTCACGGCGGCGAAAGCGGCGGGCATGACCGCCATCGCTATTCCGGATTCGGCCATGGCCGACGAAAAGTACGCCCACGCCGATGCGATCATCCGATCACTCAAACTGTTCCAGCCAAGCCTGTGCGGTTTGCCGGAACTGGAATGGGCTTGATGCGAAAGGGCTGCTGTGCAGCCCTGCGGGTTGCCTCGGATCAGGCGCCGAAACCGCCGTCGATGGTCAGGCTGGCCCCGGTGATATAGGCAGCTTCCGGGCCCGCGAGGTAGGCAACGAAGCTGGCGATTTCTTCCGACGTGCCGTAACGGCCAACCGCCATGAGGTCTATCAGGCTGGAGGCGAAGTCGCTGTCGGCCGGGTTCATGTCAGTGTCCACCGGGCCGGGCTGCACGTTGTTGACGGTGATGCCCCGTGGGCCTAGGTCACGGGCCAGGCCTTTGGTCAGGCCTACCAGCGCGGATTTACTCATGGCGTACGTGGCGCCTCCAGCGAAGGGCATGCGATCGGCGTTGGTGCTGCCGATGTTGATGACCCGGCCACCTTCGCCCATGTGCCGCGCGGCGGCCTGGGTGGCGACGAACACACTGCGCACGTTGACGGCCAGGGTCTGGTCGAAATCTTCCAGCTTGAACTCATCCAGCGGCGCCATTGCCAGCACGCCGGCATTGTTGACGAGGATATCCAGGCGGCCAAAAGCCTCGACGGTGGCGGCGACGGCGTTGCGCACGGCGTCGGCGTCGGCGCTGTCAGCCTTGATGGCCAGGGCCTTGCCGCCCGCTGCGGTGATGCTGTTCTGCAGTTCTTCGGATTTTGCGCCAGAGCTGACGTAGGTAAAGGCGACTGCCGCGCCTTCCGCAGCCAGGCGCTTGACGATGGCGGCGCCGATGCCACGGGAACCGCCCTGGACCAATGCGACTTTGCCGTTCAGTGCTTGGGTATTCATGATGTTCTCCATAAGGTGCCGGGGCGAGGTGCCGCGGTGATGGGGCGAGTATCAAGACTAGGCTATCGGCTGGGTAGACCTTCGTTGATATAGTCTGTGTAAACCCAAAGTTGGTAGTGGGCGCCATGGAGAGTTTCAGCAGTATCGAATGTTTTGTTCGCAGCGCCGAAGTCGGCAGCTTTGCCGAGGCGGCACGACGTTTGGGCGTGACCCCGGCAGCGGTGGGTAAAAGCGTCGCCAAGTTGGAGGCGCGGATGGGGGTGCGCCTGTTCCAGCGCAGCACCCGCAGCTTGAGGCTGACCGAAGCCGGCCAGTTGTTTCTAGGAGAAGTTGGCAGCAGTTTCAACACCATCCAGAATGCCGTCGCCAACCTGGCCAGCGCCGGCGGACAACCGGCGGGAACGCTGAAAGTGAGCATGGGCACGGCGTTCGGGCGGTTGTATGTCGTGCCGTTGTTGGGGGAATTGCTGCGCAGGTACCCGGCGATCAGTCCGGATTGGCATTTCGATAACCGGCAGGTGGACTTGATCGGCCAGGGCTTCGACGCGGCTATCGGCGGCGGTTTTGAGTTGCCTCAGGGCGTCGTTGCTCGAAAATTGGCCGTGGCCCACCGGGTGCTGGTTGCGTCAGGCGATTATTTGCAGAAATATCCAGAGATCATCGAGCCCGGGGATCTGGCGCACCATCGAGGCATTCTTATTCGCTCGCCCCAAACCGGGCGTGTCCGTTCATGGCAATTGACCAGCCGCGACCAACAACATAGCCCGCTCATGCTTAAACCCGGCATGACAATGAGTGATTCAGAGGCCGATTGCGCCGCCGCGGCTCAGGGGTTGGGCATCGGTCTGGTCAGCATGCCAGTAGCTCTTCCCTTCCTCGACAGCGGCGCCGTGCAACGGGTCCTGCCGGACTGGTACGTCGATGATGGCAACATTTCCATCTATTACGCTGAGCATAAACTGTTGCCAGGCAAGACTCGGGCGTTCGTGGACTTCATCATTGAGCAGTTTGGCGAACAGGGGTTGGCTCGGCGGTTTAGCGCGGTCTGATTTGGACGTTGACCGAAGTTGGCTCTAATCGCGAGCAAGTTCGCTCCCACAGGATTTCGCAATAACACAGTTTGTGTGGCCGCTGGAATCCATGTGGGAGCGCGCCACGGGCTAGTGCCGCACACTCACCGCCCAAACCGCCCCGGCCAGCCGATGATGTTCTTCGGCCGAGGTGTCGCGTAGGTGCGCACCTTAGAGGTGGACAACCCCAGCCGCACCAGCGATTCGGCAATCGTCACGGCCGCGGTCACCCCGTCGACCACCGGCACGCCGGTGCGCTGGCGGATCTGCTCATCGAGCCCGGCCATGCCGCCGCAGCCCAGGCAGATCACTTCCGCCTTGTCCTGCCTGACCGCCAGTTCGGCCTGCTGCACGATCGCTTCCACCGCCCGTTGCGGGTCCTCTTCAAGCTCCAATACCGCAAGGCCGCTGGCCCGCACCGAGGCGCAGCGATCGAACAGGCCGGAGAGTTTGAGACGATCTTCGATCAGCGGCACTGTGCGGTCGAGCGTCGTGACGACCGAGTAAGCGTGGCCCAGGAACATGGCGGTGCTGGCGCCAGCGTCGGTGATGTCCACCACCGGCACGTCGAGCAACTCCTGCAAGCCCTCGCGACCATGCTCGCCGTAGCCGGCCTGGATTACCGCATCGAAGGGTTGGTCATAGGACATCACCCGGTCCATGACGGCGATGGCCGCCAGGTAGCTCTCGAAGTTGCCTTCGATGGAATCGGCACCGAAATGCGGCGTGAGCCCGATGATCTCGGTACCCGGCGCGGCGACGGCCTGGGCTTGTCGGGCAATGGCCTGGGTGATGGAATCGGTGGTGTTGACGTTGACCACTAGAATTCGCATGAGCTATTCCTTTTGAACGAAAACAGGAGGCCCGTACCTGACGAGCCATTTCCATGGATTAATGGCTGACGTTATCCACAGCGATGGATTCGCCGCTTACGTCCTCGTAGTGCGGCTCGCGCTTGGCGATGATCAGGTACAACAACCCTGCAATCGAAGCGCCAATCAGCCAGGAAAATGGTGAAATGCTGTCAAAGCCGGGCACCAGCGCCAGGACAATCGCGATCAGTGCCGCTGCAATGAACGCCGCCACCGCCCGCAGGTTGACCCCGTTGCTGTAGAAATACGCACCATTTGGGTCCTCGCTGTACAGTTGCGGCACGTTGATGCGGCCTTTTCGCAGCAGCCAGTAGTCGACCATGATCACGCCATACAGCGGCCCGAGCAGGGCGCCGAGGCCGGACAGGAAATACACGATCACCAGCGGGCTGTTATAGAGATTCCACGGCAGGATCAGCACGGCAATGGCGGCGCTGATCAACCCCGCGCGGCGGAAGGTCAGGTACTTGGGCGCCAGGTTGCTGAGCACGAACGCCGGGGCGACGAAGTTGGCCATGATGTTCACCGCCACGGTGACGATCAAAAAGGCCAGGCAGCCAAGCACCAGGAAGAACGTATTGGGAATCGAGGCGATGACCTGGGTCGGGCTTTCGATGATCTGGCCGTTGATCTGGAACTGCGCACCGCACAACAGGATGGTAATGGCGGCAAACACCAGAATGTTCACCGGCAAGCCCCAGAAGTTTCCTACGACGATGGTTCGGCGGCACGGCGACGAGCGGGCGAAATCGCAGAAATTCAAAATGAGCGTGCCATAGATCGCCAGCCACAGCGCTCCGCCCGCCAATATGTTGCGCCACATCTCGCCTCCGGTCAGGGGCTCGCGGATCGACCAGGCAATGGTTGCGTCGGCCTGCAGATACATCCAACCGGCAAGTGCCGCGACCGTCACCAGAATTACCGGCCCGGCGAAGCCTTCGTAGCGCCGGACCATCTCCATGCCGTAGGCCAGGATCACCAGTTGCACGAACCAGATGGCCACGAAGCACACCCAACCCAGGCTCGACAGCCCGAGGATGGAGTTCTGGTCGTACTCGGCGAAGCCAGGGTGGACCGCGGTCAACAACACGCGAAATACCACTGAAGCCAGGTACGTCTGAATACCAAACCAGGCGATGGCGATAACGGCCCTGATCAGCGCAGGAATCTGCGCGCCGTGGATACCGAAACTGATCCGGCTGATGACGGGAAAAGGTACTCCAGTTTTCTGCCCCATGTAGCCGGACAGGTTCATGAAGCCATACACCAGTGCCGCGCCGATCCCCAGGGACAGCAGGATCTGCCAGCCGCCCAGGCCCAGGGCATAAAGGCCGATGGCGAATGAATAGTTGGCGATGTTGTGTACGTCGTTGGTCCACAGGGCAAAGATGCTGTAGCGACCCCAGCGCCGGCCTTCGACCTTGGTTGGTGCTAAATCCTTGTTATGCAATCTGGGGCTCAAGGCGAGAGGAGCTGCTGCTCGTTCTTCGAGCGCAGTGGTTGGGGAGGGCAGATCCAGCGCGATGTTATTAGAAAGACTTGTACGCATTCCGGCAGGCTCCAGAGTCTCGGGCCACGGTGACTGTGCATGAGCGCGAGGCTCGGCAGATCTTCGTCGCGGCGGCGAGCATCATTGGTTACGGGGCATCTGCAGCCTGTACGGGATAGGGCGCTTCAGGCTTGCGGATCGAAAAGTGTGTGTATTTTGTTTTGTATTTGTATACAAAACACTGGTCGTCTTAAGCCAGATATATGCCACTTTAGGATCTAACGAATAGGTCGTTGATTTCGGTTTGTTATGGATTGCAAGTAACCGCCTGAAATGTCGAAGGTAAAATTTGACCGTTCGAACAGGTATTTATTTTCAACGCTAGCGTCAAGCGGGGGGAGGCAGCAGGTAGGGTTTTAGAGTCGGTGTAACTTTTAGGGGCATTCAAGCGGGGCATGCACACAAAAATGGCACCTGAAGTGACATTTTTGTGTACAGAAAATGAGGAAGGGCTAAACAGTCTTGGATTTGGCGATGATATTGCCGGCGTGCAGCCCGCATTCTTTCTGCGTGGCTTCCTCCCACCACCAGCGGCCCTCGCGCTCATGTTGGTTCGGCAGGACGGGGCGGGTGCATGGCTCGCAGCCGATGCTGATAAAACCGCGTTCGTGCAGGCTGTTATAAGGCAGCTCGAGCATGCGGATATAACCCCAGACTTCCTCGCTGGTCATCTGCGACAGCGGGTTGAACTTATACAGCGTGCGCTCGGGCGTAGAGAATGCCGTGTCGATTTCCAGCACCGCCACCTGGCTGCGGGTGCCAGGGCTCTGATCGCGGCGCTGGCCGGTGGCCCAGGCGCGCACGTCGGTCAGTTTACGCCGCAACGGCTCGATCTTGCGGATGCCGCAGCATTCGCCATGGCCGTCCTTATAGAAACTGAACAGGCCTTTTTGCTTAACGAAAGGGTCCAGTTTCGTATGGTCGGGCGAGATCAATTCGATGTCGATCTTGTAGTGGTCGCGGACCTGGTCGATGAAACGATAGGTTTCCGGGTGCAGGCGGCCGGTGTCGAGGCTGAACACCTTGACGTTCTTGTTCAGTTTCCAGGCCATGTCCACCAGCACCACGTCTTCGGCGCCGCTGAAGGATATCCACAGGTCATCGCCGAATTCGGCGAAGGCCAGCTTGAGGATGTCTTGGGGGGACTTATTGGCATAGGTCGTGGCGAGTTCCACGACGTCAAACGATGGGCTCATCAGGGCGGTTTCCTACAGGTCGGTGGCGCTGGGCGCTCTATATGGGGCTGATGGTAACAAAAGCAACGGGGGCTGGCGCGCTCCTGTGCGTTGCGCGGGCTTCGTCGAATGGCTAGAGTCGGCAAGCCTTTTGTTCGCTCAACCGATAAACATCAAAAAATGGGAGTGTCTTGTGGAAATTGCCTGTCTCGACCTGGAAGGTGTGCTGGTCCCGGAGATCTGGATCGCCTTCGCTGAAAAAACCGGGATTGAATCCCTCAGGGCAACCACTCGGGACATTCCCGACTACGACGTGCTGATGAAGCAACGGTTGCGCATCCTTGACGAGCATGGTCTCAAGCTCTCCGATATCCAGGAAGTCATCGCCACCCTCCAGCCGCTGGACGGCGCCATCGAATTCGTCGATTGGCTGCGGGAGCGGTTCCAGGTGGTGATTCTTTCCGACACCTTTTACGAGTTCTCCCAACCGCTGATGCGTCAGCTGGGTTTCCCGACGCTGCTCTGCCATCGTTTGATCACCGACGACGGCGGGCGAGTGACTGGCTATCAGCTGCGTCAGAAAGATCCCAAGCGTCAGTCGGTCCTTGCCTTCAAGAGCCTTTACTATCGGGTGATCGCGGCGGGAGATTCCTACAATGACACCACTATGCTGGGCGAAGCCGACGCTGGGATTCTGTTCCATGCGCCTGAAAACGTCATCCGCGAGTTTCCGCAATTCCCGGCGGTGCATACGTTTGCCGAGTTGAAGCAGGAATTCATCAAGGCTTCGAACCGCCCCCTCGGCCTGTAACACTTCTCAATGTGGGAGCGAGCCTGCTCGCGAAGCGGTTTGTCAGTCAACATCAATGCTGGCTGAACCACCGCCTTCGCGAGCAGGCTCGCTCCCACAGGGTTCACAGGTTCTGCAAGGTTTCCAGCAGGACCTTCACCTTGGTCATCGACTCCTGATATTCCGCCTGCCAATCTGAATCCGCGACAATCCCACCACCGCCCCAGCAACACACCTGTCCATCCTTGACCAACAAACTGCGGATGGCGATCGAGCTGTCCATTTCCCCGCGCACATCCAGATACAGCAGCGAGCCGCAATACAACCCGCGTCGGGTCGGTTCGAGTTCGTCGATGATCTGCATGGCGCGGATTTTCGGCGCGCCGGTGATCGAGCCGCCGGGAAAGCTACCAGCGATCAGGTCCAAGGCGTCCTTGTCATCCGCCAGTTCGCCGGTCACGCTGCTGACCAGGTGATGCACGTTCGGATAACTTTCCAGGCTGAACAGCTCCGGCACTCGCACCGAGCCGATGCGGCACGTGCGGCCCAGGTCATTGCGCAGCAGGTCGACAATCATCAGGTTTTCCGCTCGGTCCTTGGGGCTGGCCAGCAGTTCGGCGGCGTGGGCCGTGTCTTCCTCGGGCGTTGTGCCGCGGGGTCGGGTGCCCTTGATCGGGCGGGTTTCGACGTGGCCTTCGCTGACCTTGACGAAACGCTCCGGCGACAGGCTCAGTACCGCGCCGCCCTCCGGCAGGCTCTGGAAACCGGAAAAAGGCGTCGGGCAGGCCGCCCGCAGCGCCTGGTAAGCGGGCCACGCATCGCCCTGGCACCGGGCGCGAAAGCGCTGGGCAAAGTTGACCTGATAACAATCGCCGGCCTGGATATACGCCTGGATACGTTCGAATGCCTGCTTATAGGCTTCAGCGCTGAGGTCGGGCGCCATCGGGCCCTCAAGACTGAACGCCTTGGCAGGCGCCGCGAGCGGCTGGCTGAACAGTTCAATCAAACGTCGGCGTTCACTTTCGCCGCAATGGGGATGGAAAACCAGTTGGCTGGTAGCGGCCTGGTGATCGGTAATCAATGCCCAGTCGTACAGGCCGAAACGTGCGTCGGGCAGTTGCAGGTCATCGTGTGCATGGGACGGCAGTGCTTCGAGGTGTCGGCCGAAGTCGTAGCTCAAGTAGCCAATCAGGCCGCCAGCGAAGGGCAATTGCACCGTGCCAGGTAGCTCTGCGTGGCCCAGCTGCGTTAGATGCATCCGAAGACGCTGTAGGAAATGGCCACCGCTTTCATCCGGCACCACCGCCAGTTGTTCCAGCGGCCAGGCACTGAGCAGGTCATAACGCCCCCGCTCGGCGCTCGGCCGGCCGCTGTCGAGCAGCACGCTTCCCGGGGCATGGCGGATCGCCGCGAAATAATCGGCGGGGTTGGCGCGGTAGGGCAGCGGGTGTACGAAGCAGGTTGGCATGGGCGGGGTGGGTCGGCCGTTCAGGCGGGGTGGCGATTGTAATCCCCTGTAGGAATTGCTCCTAGAGGGATGTCGGTATTGAACAGGTCTGAAGCTTCAATGAGACCCGTGGCGAGGGAGCTTGCTCCCGCTGGGCTGCGAAGCGGCCCCCTGGGCAGTTGAGCGCGATCATTCTGATACACCGAGGTGCTGGGCTTTGGGGTTGCTGCGCAACCCAGCGGGAGCAAGCTCCCTCGCCACAGGGTTCAACCTTCAGCTTCGGTTTTCATCCTCAGCTTCACCCCTCTACCGGCGGAATGTGCCCAAACAATTCCTGGGCAAACGCCACGCGCTCTTCCACGGTTTCGATCACGCCTCGGGCCTTGAGCTCTTCCAGGCGTGCTTCCACGGCATGGGTGCGCAGGGTCAGCCCGCAGTCGTTGGCAATCTGGATGTTCAGCCCGGGGCGGGCGTTCAGTTCGAGGATCAACGGCCCTTTTTCCTGGTCCAGCACCATGTCTACGCCGATGTAGCCCAGCCCGCACAGTTCATAGCAACCGGCGGCCAGTTTCATGAAGCCGTCCCAGTAGGGCAACTGCACGCCATCCACCGCGTTGGTGGTGTCGGGGTGCTTGGTGATGATGTTGTTCAGCCAGGTGCCGCGCAGGGTGAGGCCGGTGGCGAGGTCGACGCCGACGCCGATGGCGCCCTGGTGCAGGTTGGCCTTGCCGCCGGACTGACGGGTCGGCAAGCGCAGCATGGCCATCACCGGGTAGCCCATCAACACGATGATGCGGATGTCCGGCACGCCTTCGTAGCTGATGCTCTTGAAGATCTGGTCCGGCGTCACGCGGTACTCGATCAGCGCCCGGTCACGGTGCCCACCCAAGGAATACAGGCCGGTGAGGATGCTCGAGACGTGGTGCTCGATTTCCTCGTGGCTGATGATCTTGCCGGACACGGTGCGGTAGCGGCCTTCGAAGCGATCGGCGATGACGATGATGCCATCGCCGCCGGCGCCCTGGGCCGGCTTGATCACGAAGTCGGTGCGCCCGCCGATGATCTCGTCGAGCTTGTCGATTTCCTTCTCGGTGGAGATCACCCCGTACAGCTCCGGCACATGAATGCCGGCGGCGATAGCCCGTTCCTTGGTGATGATCTTGTCATCGACGATGGGGTACAGGCTGCGCTTGTTGTACTTGAGCACGTAGTCGGCGTTACGCCGGTTGATGCCCATGATGCCCCGGGCTTCCAGGGCTTTCCAGGTCTTCCAGAGGCCGAACATCAGGAGTCAGCCTTGACGAAGGCCTTGAACCGAACCAGCTCGGTCAGGCGATAGCCGCGATAGCGACCCATGGCCAGCATGAAGCCCACCAGGATCAGCAGGATCGCCGGGAAGGTGAACACGAAGTACACCAGCTCAGGAACACTCATGATCAGGTGCGCCAGCGACGCGGCGAACAAGGTGCCGATGGCGACTTTCATCGCGTGGCCGGCGCCGCGTTCTTCCCAAGTGATGGACAGGCGTTCGATGGTCATGGTCAGGATCACCATCGGGAACAGCGCCACTGACAAGCCGCGTTCCAGGCCCAACTTATGGCTGAACAGGCTGATGGCGGCGATCAGCACCACCACGAACGTCAGCACCACGGAGAGCCTCGGCAGCATTTGCAGCTTGAGGTGCTCCAGGTACGAACGCAGCGACAGGCCCAGCGTGGTGATCACCGTGAACAGTATGATGCCGAAACCCAGTTGGGTTTCGCGGAAGGCGAGGGCGATCAGCACCGGGGTGAAGGTCCCCAGGGTTTGCAGGCCGATCAGGTTGCGCAGCACCAGGATCACCAGCACGCCAATCGGGATCATCACCATGATCATGAAGGTTTGCTGGGTCTGCAGCGGCAGGCCGTACAGGGAATATTCGAGGAAGTTGGCGTCGGTGTTCTCATCCGTCAGCTTGGCCAGGCGAATGGCGTTCATTTCGCTGTTGTTCATGCTGAAGGTGACGGTCGCTTTCTTGCCGCCATCGACGGTGATCAGGTTCTCATCGCCGGTCCACCACAGCAAACGGTCGGTGGGCAGGCCTTGCTCGCCGGTATCCGGGTTGAAATACAGCCAATCGGTGCCGTTGAAACTGCGCAGCCACAGCTCGGGTGTCTGCGGTTGGTCAGCCACCAGCCGGATGGTGTGGACCTTTTCCACCGGCACGTGGGCAATGGACAGCACCAATTCAACGATGCGTGCCTTGTTGGCCGACGAAGGATCACCGGCCAGCAACAGCTTGACGTTGTCGTCATTGAGGTTGTTGACCCGCTTGATCGCTTCGCTGATGAAGGTCTCGACGTCGGCCGAATGCTGGCGGATCGGCGCGAGCAGTGCTTCGGCGGCGAGTTTTTCCGGCCCTTCGACGGCAATGCTGTCGCGGAAGGTCGGGCCCTTGACCTTGGTTTTCTCGGCGCTGTAGCGCTTGGTCAGCACCAAGCGGTAATAGAGGGTCTGGTTGCCCTTGGCGCGACGGGCCGACCACGTCACCTTGCGGTTGCCGTCGACCCGGTTCACCGCCACGCCGTAATTATTGGAAATGAAGCTCTCGTTGAGGCTCACATAGTCGCGGCTCAAGGGGGGCACGAACATCTGGATCTTCACCGGATCCTTGGCGTTGGGCACGAACTCGACCTTGGCATCGATATTCCAGAGGTCATCGGTGGCGTCTTCGGTCACCGGGATGCCGAGCACGAAAATCTGATAGGCCGTTACCGACAGGCCCAGCACCACTAGGATGGCGATCAGCATTTTCAAATGGAGGGTAAGGGAGCGCATTGGAATTACTCTGCGGTGTGAGCGGCATTGGCGCAGGCGGGTTTGCCGGCTGCGTATTTGAGACTGGGGTCGACCAGCGCGTCGAAGCGTTTAAGCGCCTCGGAGCCGATCAGCAACGGGTATTGAAAGGCGCTGCGGTCGGTCAGGTTCACTTCGATGCTGCGCAGGACCGAGCCCATGCAGATGTCCAGTTCGATGACCGGCCGGGCCGTGTACTTCTTGCCTTCTTCGGGGTCGTAGTCACCGGCGCGGCGCTTGATCTTGCTGACCCGGGCCAGCGGGCGTTCGATGGGGTGCGAATGGGCGGCGTCGATCGCCAGGTAAAAGCGCACCCAGGATTCGCCGTTGCGCTTGAAGCGCTTGATGTCGCGGGCACTGAGCGAGGCCGTCTTGGCACCGGTGTCCAGCTTGGCGGCAACCTCCAGGTCAATGCCCTGCAGCGCCGCATATTCGTTGAGGCCGTACACGGTTTTTTCCCCCGCCGCGGCGAGCCCCGGCAGGCACATGAAGCAAAAGGCAGCGGATAAGGGCTTGAGTGTCATAAATCCTGGTGCGCAGCGTTCCGTTTTCGGTTCAGGCCCTGGCATTACTGCACAAGCTCCCTAGGTGCCTTCTCTATATAGAAGAGTGGCAAATGCGGCGGCATTCTAGCACGGTGGTTTTCTGACGCCACCGCTGGCCGGGGGCTACGATACTTCGAAGCGGCAAGTTATGTCAGCACGCGTTATTAGACGATTGTCGACAATATGGTTTTTTGCTTTGACGTTTGAGGGTTATACGTTTAGTTTTTGCCGTATTGATTTTAAAGGTGTCGACAATATGCTCGATCAGCTCGAAACGCCGGTCCTCGTCCAAGACGATGTCGAGACCTTGTCCGAGAACGTTTTTCGACGCATCCAGGCTGCCATCGTCAAGGGCGAGATCGCCCCGGGCAGCAAGATCTCCGAGCCCGAACTGGCCCGTACCTACGGCATCAGCCGTGGGCCGCTGCGCGAGGCGATCCATCGCCTCGAAGGCCAGCGCCTGCTGGTGCGCATCCCCCATGTCGGGGCACGAGTGGTCTCGCTGAGCCATGCCGAGCTGCTGGAGCTCTATGAAATTCGCGAGTCCCTGGAGGGCATGGCCTGTCGCCTCGCGGCGCAGCGCATGACCCTGGAGGAAATCGACGAACTGCGCCGGGTCCTGGAAACCCACGAGCGCGATGCGGCGTTCCAGGCCGGTGTCGGCTATTACCAGCAGGAAGGCGACTTCGACTTCCACTATCGGATTATCCAGGGCAGCGGCAATCGCACCCTGACGCAGATGCTCTGCGGCGAGTTGTACCAACTGGTGCGCATGTACCGCATCCAGTTCTCCACCACGCCCAACCGTCCGCGCCAGGCTTTTGCCGAGCACCATCGGATTCTCGATGCCATCGCCGACCGTGACGGCGAACTGGCTGAATTATTGATGCGCCGGCACATCGGCGCGTCCAAACGCAACATTGCGCGTCATTTCCAGGACAGCGCCGCCACTGAACGAGGTGAGTCATGAGCAACAGCACTCCAGGCCAGCGATTCCGCGATGCGGTCGCCAGCGAGCATCCGCTGCAAGTGGTCGGCACGATCAACGCCAACCACGCGCTGCTGGCCAAGCGCGCCGGTTTCAAGGCGATCTACCTATCGGGTGGCGGCGTGGCAGCCGGCTCTCTCGGCGTGCCGGACCTGGGCATCACCGGTCTGGATGACGTGCTGACCGACGTGCGCCGCATCACCGATGTTTGCGACTTGCCGTTGCTGGTGGACGTGGACACCGGTTTCGGTTCCTCGGCGTTCAACGTGGCGCGCACGGTCAAGTCGATGATCAAGTTTGGCGCGGCGGCGATTCATATCGAGGACCAGGTCGGCGCCAAGCGCTGCGGCCATCGCCCGAACAAGGAAATCGTCTCGCAGCAGGAAATGGTCGACCGCATCAAGGCCGCCGTCGATGCCCGCACCGATGACAGCTTCGTGATCATGGCCCGTACCGACGCTCTGGCGGTGGAAGGCTTGGAATCGGCCCTGGACCGCGCCGCCGCATGCATCGAGGCCGGCGCCGACATGATTTTCCCCGAAGCCATCACCGAACTTGAAATGTACAAGCTGTTCGCCAGCCGCGTGAAAGCGCCGATCCTGGCCAACATCACCGAATTCGGCGCGACCCCGCTCTACACCACCGAACAACTCGCCGGGGCCGACGTGTCCCTGGTGCTCTACCCGCTGTCGGCCTTCCGGGCCATGAACAAGGCGGCCGAAAACGTCTACACCGCCATCCGTCGCGACGGCACGCAACAGAATGTCATCGACACCATGCAGACCCGCATGGAGCTTTACGATCGCATCGACTACCACACCTTCGAGCAGAAGCTCGATGCGCTGTTCGCGGCGAAGAAGTAAGGCGCGACTCCCTACAAATTCAAGAAAATGGAGACAGAACATGGCCGAAGCAAAAGTACTCAGTGGCGCCGGGCTCCGTGGCCAGGTAGCTGGGCAAACTGCCCTATCCACCGTAGGCCAGTCGGGCGCCGGGCTGACCTATCGCGGCTACGACGTCCGCGACCTGGCGGCGGATGCGCAATTTGAAGAAGTGGCCTACCTGCTGCTGTACGGCGAGCTGCCGACCCAGGCACAGCTGGACGCCTACACCGGTAAATTGCGCCAATTGCGCGACTTGCCCCAAGCCTTGAAAGAAGTGCTGGAGCGCATTCCCGCCGACGCCCACCCGATGGACGTGATGCGCACCGGTTGCTCGTTTCTCGGCAACCTTGAGCCCGAGCACGATTTCTCCCAACAGCACGACAAGACCGACCGCCTGCTCGCGGCGTTCCCGGCGATCATGTGCTACTGGTATCGCTTCAGCCACGAAGGTCAGCGCATCGAATGCGTAACTGACGAAGTGTCCATTGGCGGCCACTTCCTGCATCTATTGCACGGTAAGAAGCCGAGCGAGCTGCACGTCAAGGTGATGAACGTGTCGCTGATTCTCTACGCCGAGCACGAATTCAACGCCTCGACCTTCACCGCCCGCGTCTGCGCCTCCACGCTGTCGGACCTGTTCTCTTGCATCACGGCCGCCATCGGCTCGTTGCGCGGCCCGTTGCATGGCGGCGCCAACGAGGCGGCGATGGAAATGATCGAGCGCTTCAGCTCACCCCAGGATGCCATCGAAGGCACCCTCGGCATGCTGGCGCGCAAGGACAAGATCATGGGCTTCGGCCACGCGATCTATAAGGACAACGACCCGCGCAACGAGGTCATCAAGGGTTGGTCGAAAAAACTTGCCGATGAAGTGGGCGACACGGTGCTGTTCCCGGTTTCCGAAGCCATCGACAAGACCATGTGGGAGCAGAAGAAACTGTTTCCCAACGCCGATTTCTACCATGCCTCGGCGTACCACTTCATGGGCATCCCGACCAAGCTGTTCACGCCGATCTTCGTCTGCTCGCGCCTGACCGGCTGGGCCGCCCACGTGTTCGAACAACGCGCCAACAACCGCATCATCCGACCGAGCGCCGAATACACCGGCGTCGAACAGCGCAAGTTCGTGCCAATCGAACAACGCTGAGCTGGAGGGCTAGCCGCAGGAACTGGGGAACTGGATAAACCCACAACCCTGTGGGAGCGAGCCTGCTCGCGATGGCGTCGGGTCAGCAGCATCAATGTTGGCTGACACACCGCAATCGCGAGCAGGCTCGCCCCCACAAGGGAACATGTTCACTTCAGTAGCTGCGCCAACCCTTCTGAAACCACCGTGACCCGAGTCCTGACGATGAACACAGAATTTCGCAAACCGCTGCCTGGCACTTCGCTGGATTATTTCGATGTTCGCGCGGCCGTGGAGGCCATCCGCCCCGGCGCCTACGATGGCTTGCCGTACACCTCTCGCGTATTGGCGGAGAATCTCGTGCGCCGCTGCGACCCGGCCACGCTGCGTGAATCGCTGCTGCAACTGATCGAGCGCAAGCGCGACCTGGACTTCCCATGGTTTCCGGCGCGGGTGGTGTGCCATGACATTCTCGGCCAGACCGCCCTGGTGGACTTGGCCGGTTTGCGCGACGCCATTGCCCAGCAGGGCGGCGACCCGGCGCAAGTCAACCCGGTGGTGCCGACCCAGCTGATTGTTGACCACTCCCTGGCGGTCGAGAGCGCCGGTTTCGATCCCCAGGCCTTCGCCAAGAACCGCGCCATCGAAGACCGCCGCAACGAAGACCGCTTTCACTTCATCAACTGGACCAAGAAAGCTTTCAAGAACGTCGATGTGATTCCGCCGGGCAACGGGATCATGCACCAGATCAACCTGGAGAAAATGTCGCCGGTGATCCAGCAGCGGGACGGCGTGGCCTTCCCGGACACGTGCGTCGGCACCGACAGCCACACGCCCCACGTCGATGCACTGGGCGTGATTGCCATCGGCGTTGGTGGCTTGGAAGCAGAAAGCGTCATGCTTGGCCGCGCCTCGTGGATGCGCTTGCCGGAAATTGTCGGCGTCGAGCTGACCGGCAAGCTGCAACCGGGCATCACCGCCACCGACATGGTGCTGGCGCTGACTGAATTCCTGCGTAAACAAAAAGTCGTGGGCGCATGGCTGGAGTTTTACGGCGAAGGCGCCAGCGCGCTGACCTTGGGCGACCGGGCGACCATCTCCAACATGGCCCCTGAGTACGGCGCCACGGCGGCAATGTTCCATATCGATCAGCAGACGATCGACTACCTGAAGCTCACTGGGCGCGAAGACCAGCAAGTGCAGCTGGTCGAACACTACGCCAAGACCATTGGCCTGTGGGCAGACAGCCTCAAGGGCGCGCAATACGAGCGTGGCCTGACGTTCGATCTTTCTTCGGTCGTGCGCAACATGGCCGGCCCGAGCAACCCCCACGCCCGTGTCGCGGTGTCGGATCTGGCCGCCAAAGGCATCTCCGGCCAGTGGGACGACGTGCCTGGGCAAATGCCCGACGGCGCGGTGATCATCGCCGCGATCACCAGTTGCACCAACACCAGCAACCCGCGCAACGTGATCGCCGCAGGCCTGCTGGCGCGCAACGCCAACCGCCTGGGCCTGGCCCGCAAGCCGTGGGTCAAGTCATCCCTGGCACCGGGCTCTAAAACCGTGGCGCTGTACCTGGATGAAGCCGGCCTTACGCCCGAGCTCGAGAAGCTGGGCTTCGGCGTGGTGGCGTTTGCCTGCACCACCTGCAACGGCATGTCCGGCGCGTTGGACCCGGTGATCCAACAGGAAATCATCGACCGCGACCTGTACGCCACCGCCGTGCTGTCGGGCAACCGCAACTTCGACGGGCGTATCCACCCGTACGCCAAGCAGGCGTTTTTGGCCTCGCCGCCGCTGGTGGTTGCTTATGCCATCGCCGGGACCATTCGCTTCGACATCGAGAAGGATGTGCTGGGCGTGGTGGACGGTCGCGAAATCCGCCTCAAGGACATCTGGCCAAGCGACGAAGAAATCGAAGCCGTGGTCAAGGCGGCGGTGAAGCCGGAGCAGTTCCGCCAGGTCTACATCCCGATGTTCGCCATCCAGGAAGACACCGGCCCGAAAGTCACGCCGCTGTACGACTGGCGCCCGCAAAGCACCTACATCCGTCGCCCGCCTTATTGGGAAGGTGCATTGGCCGGTGCGCGGCCGCTGCAGGGCATGCGCCCGCTGGCGGTGCTGCCGGACAACATCACCACCGATCACCTGTCGCCATCCAACGCCATCATGTTGGACAGCGCCGCCGGTGAGTACCTGGCAAAAATGGGCCTGCCGGAAGAGGACTTCAACTCTTACGCGACCCACCGCGGCGACCACCTGACCGCGCAGCGCGCGACCTTCGCCAACCCGAAACTGTTCAACGAAATGGTCGTTGAAAACGGCAAGGTCAAGCAGGGCTCCCTGGCCCGGGTCGAGCCGGAAGGCAAGGTCATGCGCATGTGGGAAGCCATCGAGACCTACATGGAACGCAAGCAGCCGTTGATCATCGTCGCTGGCGCCGACTACGGCCAGGGATCGTCGCGGGACTGGGCGGCCAAGGGGGTGCGTCTGGCCGGTGTCGAGGCGATCGTTGCCGAAGGCTTCGAGCGCATCCATCGCACCAATCTGGTGGGCATGGGCGTGTTGCCGCTGGAGTTCAAGCCCGGTACAGATCGCAAGACCCTGGGCATCGACGGCAGCGAAATATACGACGTGATCGGCGAGCGCACCCCGCGCGCGACGTTGACGTTGGTCATCACCCGCAAGAACGGCGAGCGCGTCGAAGTGCCGGTGACCTGCCGCCTCGATACCGCCGAGGAAGTGTCGATCTACGAAGCCGGGGGCGTGTTGCAGCGCTTTGCCCAGGACTTCCTCGAGTCGGCGGTGGCCGTTTAAATCGCCTGGGTGGCCGGTTTTTCCGGCCGCCCGTTTTTAAGGAGTTGGAGCACATGGCTCACTCGCCTCAAATCAAGATCCCCGCGACCTACATGCGTGGCGGCACCAGCAAAGGCGTGTTCTTCAGCCTGCCAGACCTGCCCGAAGCCGCCCGAGTCCCTGGCCCGGTCCGGGATGCCCTGTTGCTGCGGGTGATCGGCAGCCCCGACCCGTACGAAAAACAGATCGATGGCATGGGCGGCGCGACGTCCAGCACCAGCAAGACGGTAATCCTGTCCAAGAGCACCCGGGCCGACCACGATGTCGACTATCTGTTCGGCCAGGTGTCCATCGACAAGCCTTTCGTGGACTGGAGCGGCAACTGCGGCAACCTGTCGGCGGCGGTGGGGTCGTTTGCCATCAGCAGTGGCTTGGTGGAGCCGGCCCGGATTCCGCAAAACGGTGTGGCCGTGGTGCGGATCTGGCAGGCCAACATCGGCAAGACCATCATCGCCCATGTGCCGATCACCGACGGCGCGGTGCAGGAAACCGGCGACTTCGAACTCGACGGCGTGACCTTTCCGGCGGCTGAAGTACAGCTGGAGTTCATGGACCCGGCTGCCGAGGAGGAGGGCGGTGGCGGCTCGATGTTCCCGACCGGGAACTTGGTGGACGACTTGGAAGTGCCCGGTGTTGGTACCTTGAAGGCGACGCTGATCAACGCAGGCATCCCGACGATTTTCATCAATGCCCGGGATATCGGGTACACCGGTACTGAATTGCAGGGCGCCATCAACGGCGATCCGAAGGCGCTGGCGATGTTCGAAACCATCCGCGCCCACGGTGCCTTGCGCATGGGGTTGATCAAGCATCTGGACGAAGCGGCTCAGCGCCAGCACACCCCCAAAGTCGCGTTTGTCGCGCCGCCAGCGGATTACCTTTCGTCCAGCGGGAAAGCCGTGGCGGCGGGCGACGTCGATTTGCTAGTGCGGGCGTTGTCCATGGGCAAGCTGCACCACGCCATGATGGGCACCGCCGCCGTCGCCATCGGCACCGCCGCCGCGATTTCCGGCACCCTGGTGAATCTGGCCGCCGGCGGTATCGAGCGCAACGCCGTGCGTTTCGGCCACCCGTCCGGCACCTTGCGTGTCGGCGCCGAGGCCAGCCAGGTCGACGGCGAATGGACTGTGAAAAAAGCCATCATGAGCCGCAGCGCGCGGGTATTGATGGAAGGGTTCGTGCGGGTGCCCGGGGATGTTTTTTAACGGGTTCCTTCAGACATAACCCAAGACCTGTGGGAGCGAGCCTGCTCGCGATGAGGCCGGCACATCCAGCATCTATGTTGGTTGACACACCGCTTCTCGCGAGCAGGCTCGCTCCCATCGTGGCTGTGGTTAGCCTCCCATCAATGCCGTGACGACCACCCCCACATTAGTTTCCAACTCCGCCACCGGGTCGGCGCCATCGGTGCTCAGTACCAGCAACTGACTGCCGCCCTCGGTAATGGCCGCTTTCACAGCTTCCGACGGCTGGCGATGATGCAGCACCAGCGCCACGTCATTGTCTTTCAACGTTGTGATCAATTGCTTCAAGGCCTCGGGCGTCCACTCGGCGTCGGGCCGGGCGTCAGTACTGATGCCATCCAGATTCAACCCGCTGATCAAGTAACCAAAATGCTCACTCAGGCTGACTACGCTCAGGTTATCGGCACTGGCGAGACGTTTTTCGCTGTCGGCGCTGAGCTTGAGCAGGCGTTGCTTGAGGGCCGCCAGGTTGGCGTCGATTTTCGCTTTGTCGTTTGGGGCCAGGCGCACCAGGTCGGCGGCGATCACGTCGGCCATCCGCCCCAGGTTGGGGCTGGCCATCCATGGCTGGCTCGCCAAACCGTCAGCCATCCCCGGTTGCACGGCGATACCGGGCAGGGCGCCGTCCACCGGGCGGGCCGCGTCGACTTCGACGATGCGGATGTTGCTGCGTCGGGCCATGGGGTACAGCGGATCGTCCGGCCATAACGAGCGCAGGCCGATCACGGCATCGGCATCACTGGCCAGTTTGCCCAGGGCCGGCGCGCCACGGCCGCTGAAATAGGCATTCTGGCGGGTGCCAGGCAGATTGGCGGGCGCGGCCCGCTCCAGGCTGACCTCGGTGCCCTTGAGCAAGGCCTCGCCCAACCCGTAGGTGACCGGCAACGACGCCAGCAGACGGACCTTTTCGGCGGCGAATGATGAAGTGACGGCCACGCCGCACAACGCGACGGCCAGGGTCAGTTGTCGCAATGAAAAAACCATTTATCCAAGATTCCCTTTGAGGCTGGGGACGATGCCACGGGCGATGGCGCTCAGGGCGAAGGCGATGCCGGCCACCAGAATGATCGCGGCACCGGACGGGATCGGCAGGTCGAAGACGATCGGCGCGAGAATCCCGCACAACGTGCTGACGGTGGCGATCAGTACCGAACACCAGAAGAAGCCTTTCAACGATTGGCTGAGCAGGCGCGCGGCAGCCGCCGGGATCACCAGCAGCGCCCCCACCAGAATGGCGCCAATGACTTTCACCGCCGCCACGGTAATCAATGTCACCAAGATCACGAACAGGTAGTCCAGGGCCTTGACCGCCACCCCGCGCACCGCCGCCAGTTGCGGATTGAAGCTGGCGAGCATGATGCGGTTGTACAGTGGCAACGCCAGCGCCATCACCAGTGAACCGACCACCGCCAGCACCAGCAAGTCGTTGCCGTTGACCGTCAGCACGGAACCGAACAGCACGTTCTCCAAGATGTGTACGTTGATCTTGCCCGCCAGGATCAACAGCAGGCTTGCACCCAGGGCCAGGGACACCGAAAGGAAGACGCCAATCAGGGTGTCCGGCGACAGGCCGGTTCGGTTGCGCAGGTAATTGAGCAGGATGCCGAACAGCAGGCAATAGCCGAACAGGCTTCCGTATGGCCCGGTGTAGGGTTCGCCGAGCAGGATGCCGACGGCCACGCCAGTCAGCGCCGCATGGCCCACGGCTTCGGAAAAAAACGCGAAGCGCTTGACCACCACCAGCGTACCGAGGCCGCCAAGCACCGGGCCGATCAACAACCCGGCCAACAATGCGTTGACCACAAACCCATAGGCCAGCGCTTCGGGCAGATAGCCGGACGAGGCCCAGCCCTGGACCATCAAGCGAAAGGCTTCGTAACTCATCAGGCCGCGCTCCCGTTGGTGCGTGGATGGGTGGAAAACAGCGTGAGCAGTCGCTCCGGGGTCAGGGTCTGGCGTGGCGGGCCGTCGAACAGTACCCGGCGATTGAGGCCCGTGACCCGGTCGGCCAGCCGCCCGACGGCGTCCAGGTCATGCTCGATCCACAGCACGGTGATCCCGGCCTGGCGCCAGTCCTGCAGCAACCGCTCGAACACCTGGATGCCGGCCTCGTCGAGGGCTGACATCGGTTCGTCCAGGACCAGCAGTTGCGGTGAAGGGATCAAGCCCTGGGCGAGCAATACCCGCTGGCGCTCACCGCCGGACAGCGCGCCCATCCGGCGCTTGCGCTTATCCTGCATGCCGACCCGCTCCAGGGCCTGGCCGATGGCACCGGTGTAATGCTTGCTCAAGCCGAGAAAGGCCGGGCGCCGTTGACACATCGCGGCCATGAAATCGTCCACCGTCATGGGCAGGCCACGATCGAACTCAAGGGCCTGGGGCACATAGCCGATGACGCCGGGCTCACCTGGCCACTGCAAGCTCAGGCGCCCCTTGTGCGGCATTTGTCCGAGCAGGGTCTTGATCAGGGAACTCTTACCGCCGCCGTTGGGGCCGACCAGGGCATGGACGCTGCCAGGTTGTATCAGCAAGCCCACGTTGTCGAGAATCGTGGTGCGCCCCAGCTCGAGGCTGATGTCGATGAACTCGATCAGCGGGCCGGCCTTTGGCTGGATAAGGGTTTGCTGCACGGTCATGCGCCGGACTCCTGGATCGCCCGGACCACGGTGTCGAGGTTGCCGGTCATCTCCTTTTCGTATTTCTCGGCGCTGTATTCACCGTAGGAAATGTGCGAAAGCGGGTACAGCTTTACGCCTGATTCACGTTGAATGGTGTCGACGTAGGTGGAGGGAAAATCCATCTCCGAAAAGATCACTTTCACATCCAGTTCGCGCAACTGATCGATGGTCTTTTTCAACTGGCTGGGGCTCGGCTCGATACCGTGGGCCGGCTCGACCACGGCGGTCACTTCCAGGCCGAATTCGCGCAGCAGGTAATCGTAGGCGGCATGTACAGTCGCGACCCGCAACTCGGCGTTCGGCGCCTGGGTCAGCTTGGCCAGGGCGTCCGCACGCATCTGCCGCAGGCGCTTGCCGTAGGCGCGAGCGTTTTGCGTGTAGGTCTTGGCGTTATCGGGGTCGAGCTTGCCCAGCTCCCGGGCGATGTTGTTGACCTGGGCAATGGACGCGCTGATGGACAGGAACGTATGCGGGTTGACGACTTTGCCCGCGCCCCTGGCGGCAGTGCCGGTGGCGGCCAGCAAGGGCACGTTTTCGTTGGCTTCGATGACCTTCACGTCTGGTGTTTCGCTGGCGGCGATCATGCGGTCGGCAAAATCGTCATGGCCGACGCCGTTGAGCACGATCACATCCAGACCGCTGATGCGCTTGATGTCTTCGGCCCTGGGTTCATAGGCGTGGGGATTGAATCCGGCCGGGATCAACGGCACCACTTCGGCCTTGTCACCGACGATGTTCGCCACGTAACTGTAGTAAGGGTGCAAGGTGATGCCGATGCGCAGGCGCTTGGACGTTTCGGCGCTGGCCATCGGGGCGAGCAGGCAGGCCAGCAGGCCAAGCAACAGCAGGCACAGGAACGGGCGGCGTGGAGAGGCGATAGACATGGGCAAGCGGTCTTCTCTTGGATGAGGGCGAGGGGTCAATGCCGGTGCTGGCGGGTCACGCCGGCATCGAATTGCGCGACGATCTGTTGCCAGCCGGATGCGGACAAAGCAGCGTCGTCCAACACGGCAGGGGCGGTCGCAGGATTGCTGCGGTTGAGCCAGATGTCCGGGGGCGCGTCGGATGTTTCGCTGATGCGCATCAGAAAGGAGCCTGCGATTGACGGGGTAGCACTCGCGCCAAAGTAGGCTTTTTCACCCAGGAGTTGCCAGGCGTGGCCGCCGCGGGTGACAGAACTGGCATCTTGGGCGAACGGGGCAAAACCTTCGTCCGCCAACGCTTGCGGGCCGGGAAGGGCTAGCTCGCTTTCGCGCAGAATGCGGATCTCGTCCAGCGTGACCCGCAGGTCGGCATAGATGCCTTGCTCGGCGGCGCTGAGGTCGCGACGGGCATCCAACTGGTTGCTTTGCACGTGAGTGACGTCCTGGGTTTCGCCATGCCAGGCCACCACCGACCCGGCTCCCAATACGATGATCAGGCACAGCAGCAAGACATAAAGGGTTTCGTGGCCCGCGCCAGCGGGGCGAACGACGTGGTGGGTAGGTGTGCTCATGGGGCCTCGATGTCGGCTTGGTCGATTTCCACGACGTGCCCGGGGCCGGCGTCGAAGAGTACGTAGAACTCGGCGTCCGGTTTCTTGAAGGTCAGCGTTGAGTCGGCGCCGAGCTTGCCGGGAACGAGGATGGTTTCGTCATAGCCAATCACGTCCAGCGTCACTCCGGGTGCACCGCTGCCGTCGGAAAAACCGCCGGTGCATTGGATCTGCTCGGCGTCGATGGCCTTGCACTCGCACATCGGGTTATGGGCCAGTGCGCTGGTGCTCAAGCTTGCGCAAAGGAGCAATGCCATGCTGTTGAGGAAGGCGCGGAGGGTCATGGTCGGGCTCCTTGGGTTTTCAGCCAGGCAACGGTGGCCGGGGAGGCCTGGTTCAGTGGAATCGAGGCCTGGTGCATCGAACCGTCCCAACCCTCGAGGGTTATCCACAGTTCGGCATCGGGCTGGGTCTTCGGCGGGACTGGCAACAACGCGCCCATGCGATAGGGCGAGCCAAAGAAAATCACCCCGGCGGCCCGCAGGCTGCGGGGCTTGCCAATGCGCAGATAGGTGGCTTTCACCTGGCTGATGCAGCGTTGGCACAGCGCGGCATTGAAGTGCTTCATGGGGCCGGCGGGACCCTGGGTACGAGGGGCTTCGTTGCGAAATTCCGCCAGGCGCAAGCTCCACGGCCCGATCTGGATCTCACCGACTTCCCGCTCGCCGAGCCCGCCGTCGCCACGGAACAACGCAGCTTCCGAGAAATACTTGGGCATGAAGCCCAGGGGAATCAGCAGCAACAGCACATTGAGATGGAAACGCCATTTATGCCAGAACCGGCCCAGGCGAGAGGGTGGCAGGGTTGTGGTGGACGGATTCACAGGCTGCCCTCCGGCGAGTCACGGTGGAGGGAGGGTTGCAATGGGGGGGCGATCCGGGCGGGCCGGGCAGGTTTCTGGCTGCGCTTGACGGCGTTGGCAGTGGCCAGGGCGGTGCGTTTGGTCCAGATCAGCAACCCACTGAGGACCATCATGCTCAGGATCAGCCCGAAGAAAAACCAGATGAGCTTGATCCAGAGGCCGCCGAAGTCCCCAGTGTGCAATGGCCGCATGGATTCGGTGACGAACTCCAGGGGCGTGCGGTCCGCCAACAATCGCGTGGCGTCCACCTCGCCGCTGTAGGGATTGATGGTCGCGGTCTGGAACATCAATGGATACCAGCCGCGCCCGCCGATTTCGACGTGGCTGTAGGCATTGCCGGGTAGGCTGACAAAACTCGCGTCCAACCCCGGGATTTGCTGCCGGGCGATCTCGATGGCTCGGTCCAGGTTCAATCGTGGTGGAGCAATACCATCGGCTGACAGTGGAACGCTTTCACGAGCCACGACCGGGACGACCGGCGCGCTGGAGATCGAGATGCCGTTGTCGGCCAGTGTGGCTTCGATCAGGAACCAGGTGCCGGTCACGGAAATGACCGCGATGAACCAGATCGACCAGATACCGCTGAGCCGATGGAAATCGCCCCAGAAAATCCGCGCGCCGTGACGGATACGCAAGGTCGGGCGCAGGAAACCTTTCCAGAAGCGTTTGTAGACGACAAGCCCGGTAACCAGTGATGCCAGCATCGGCAGGCCGAGGAGAGACACCAGGTACCAGCCCCAGCTGTAGCCGTTGGTGAACGGCACCAGCCACCATCCATGCATGGCGCGGGTAAAAGCCCTGAAATTGAACGCCGGGGCCGATCCCTGGATGACGCCGCTGTAGGGATTGACGTAGACGGTGTCCGGGCGGCCGTCGGGGTAGGTGACTTTGGCTTCAAGGGCAAAATGCGACTCATCCGGACGCACGATACTTTGCACTTGTGTCAGCGGCTGGGCTTGCTTGATGGCGGCCATGACCTGGTCATAGCTGAGCAACGGGGCGTCATCGCTGGGCTTGCTGGCGCGCATCTCAGGATTGACCAGCCAGACGATCTCCTGGCTGACCACCGCCAGAGTGCCGGTGACGCAGACGATCAGGACAAAAAACCAGATGGGCAACGCCAACCAGCTATGAACGAGAAACCAGAGTTTGGAGCGGGACTTCTTCGACATGATTGAACGTCTTGATTCGATGGAAGGTTCCGTGTCGCGGGCTTCGCAACGGCCTGAACCCTGGAAAAGCAGGCCGTGGCTTTTGCCGACGCGGCCTGCTGCATCTAATTAAGACGAACGAGACACTCAAATCCTGAAGAGTAAGTTGAAAGAAAATGTTTCGCGTTAGCGATAAGCGTGGTTTGGTGTTTGGGTGGCGAGCCATCAAGCTCCCGAACGATCACACACACAACCGATGCAGCCGTCAGTCGGTCGCGCAGAGCGATCAGTTGATTGATGCGCTCATCCAGATTCCGGCTCCACTGCGCCGACAAGGTCTGCCAGTCGGCTGCTGTCGGGGCGCGATCCGCCGGCAGATTCTTCAGCGCCTCGCCAATCTCCGCCAAGGGAATGGCCGGGCGTTGGGCGACTTTGATCAGCGCCACCCGCCTTAGCACTTCCCGAGGGTAGCGACGTTGATTGCCCTGGTTGCGGGTGCTTTTGATCAGCCCCTTGGACTCATAGAAGTGCAGCGCCGTGACCGCTACGCCGCTGCGAGCGGCGACGTGGCCAACGGTGGGCTCCTTGTGGAGGTTTATAGGAATCGTCATTTCAGATGGCGAGGGGAATTTCTGGTGGCTGGTTCACAAGCATCGGGCCAAAGCGGTGACGTTCGGCTCATTTCAGGTACTGCGCATTATCGAGCGCAGCCTGGACGGCGCTCTGCATTGCCCCTGGGTCAGCCAAGCGCAACGAGAGATACGAGAGGGCGATACCCACTATCGAAACCGTTGATTTTTGCCGTTCCATGCTGGCGGGTAGCCTTTGTTCATCGCCCCACTACAGAACATTGGACGCCCGCCATGAACCGTATCCTTGCTGTCTTGCTACTGTTGGCCGTCACCGTATTGAGCGGTTGCGCCTCGTCGTCTCCGGAGCTGCGTCCTTACACAGCTGAGGAAACTCGTGAGCTGGCGCTCGAAGCGCTGAATCGCCGAGGCCTTTCTTTTGAGGAATATCACGCGAAGAAAGCCGAATTGCTGGGACCGTCGCAGAAAAATACCGGTTTCGACGAGCGTGGCGAAATGAATGCCGAACGGACCGTTCAACTGCCTGGCCGACCAAGCTGAAGGACTGTACCGCTCGAAGTTTTGCCTAACTGTCCATGGGCGCGTGCCGGGACGTGGGGTAGGGTCATCATTTGACTGCCCCAACGGATTGACCTGCCATGACGCTCTCGCTTGACCTGCTGCTGGGCTTCGCCCTGTTTGCCCTGGTGACCTCGATCACACCAGGCCCCAACAACACCATGTTGCTGGCCTCGGGTGTCAATTTCGGTTTCAGCCGTACGATCCCTCACATGCTGGGCATCACCTGCGGCTTTTTTTCCCTGGTGCTGGCGGTGGGCCTTGGCCTGGGCGCGGTGTTCCAGACTTATCCATTGCTGTACACCGTGCTGCGCTACATAGGCGCGGCGTATCTCATGTACCTGGCATGGAAAATCGCCCATTCCAGCCCGGTCTCGGACAGCTCAACGGGCAACAACAAGCCGATCGGTTACTGGGGCGCGGCGGCGTTCCAATGGGTCAACCCCAAGGCCTGGATCATGGCCATCGGTGCAATCAGCACCTATACACCGCTGCAAGGCTACTTTTTCAATGTGGTAGTGATCGCGGCGGTGTTTGCCTTGATCAATCTGCCAAGCGTCAGCCTTTGGGTCGTTTGTGGCAGCCTGTTGCGAAACCTGTTGCGTGATCGTCGATGGTTGCGCCTGTTCAACTGGGGCATGGCGCTGCTGTTGGTCGCGTCGCTGTATCCGTTGTTGCTCGAAAGCATGAGTGAGGGCTGAGCTTCGGCGCGATGCCTGCTAAGCTCGCTGTTCCAGGAGCGTTCCTACGCACTTATAAATGAAGTCCGACTTCTTTAAAGGTCTTGATCAGGTAATGCTTGTCTCGAATCCAACGAGGGCACCCTGGTCTTGGAACCGGCTCTGCGAGTTTCCTTATGAATAAGCGTCCTTTGTATTTCGATTACGCCGCCACCACGCCGGTGGATGAGCGGGTTATCCAGGTCATGATCCAATGCCTGGGCTTCGACGGTAACTTTGGCAACCCAGCCTCCAGCTCCCATGCGTTCGGCCAGGAGGCACGACAAACCGTGGAGCAGGCACGCCAGCAGGTGGCCCGGTTGGTTGGCGCTCGAGCCGATCAAATCATCTGGACCTCCGGTGCCACCGAATCCAATAACCTGGCCTTGAAGGGCGTGGCGCAGGCGCGCGGTGCCGGTGGTGGGCATGTCATTACCAGCCTGATCGAACACAAGGCGGTTCTCGATACGGTCAGGCAACTAGAGGAAAGTGGCGTCGAGGTGACTTGGCTGGCGCCAGACGCTGATGGCCTGATCACTGCACGCGCGGTTCGCGAGGCCCTGCGCGAAGACACGTTCCTCGTGTCGCTGATGCTGGTGAACAATGAGTTGGGGACCGTCAACGACGCCGTTGCCATCGGTGAGATCGTTCGCGAGCACGGCGCGCTGTTCCACATGGACGCCGCCCAAGGGGCGGGAAAGGTGGGCATCGACCTGGCCCGGTGGCCGGTGGACCTGATGTCCTTTTCCGCGCATAAGATCTACGGACCCAAGGGTATCGGCGCGCTATACGTTGGCGACCGTGCGCGGCCTCGGGTATCGGCACAGATTCATGGCGGAGGCCACGAAGGTGGTTTGCGCTCCGGCACCCTGGCGACCCATCAGATTGCAGCCATGGGCGCTGCGTTCGAGCTGGCGGCGCAGTCGTTCGACCAGGAGCTTGCCCAGATCGCCCGGTTGCGCAATCGTTTGCTCGAGCCGCTATTGGCATTACCCGGTGTATGTATCAATGGCAGTGCGAGCTGCCGTATTCCCCACACGTTGAGCCTGACGTTCAATGAAGGTGAATTCAACTCGGCGACATTGGGTGCGTCGATTGCATTTTCGGCTACTTCGGCCTGCAATTCAGCGCAGAACAGCCCATCCCATGTCCTGCTGGCCCTGGGGCATGATGCACGTGCGGCCGGGCGGACTATCCGCTTGAGCCTGGGGCGTTTCACTAGCGAACAGGATATTGATGAGGCGGTGCGGGTTATCAAGGAAGCCTGCGCTGCTGCGCCGGCGTTTTGGGCGACGACCCCTTGAACCGACCGACCTTTTGCAACGAACAATAAAATCGATTAGCAGGAGTAATAATGAGTACCGAGCCTTTGACCCCAGGAGAGGTGCCCCAGCGCCTGGCCCGAATTCGCCAGTTGATGAGCGAGGAGGGCGTTCATGCGCTGCTGGTCCCGTCGGCCGATCCGCATCTGTCCGAATACCTGCCAGGCTATTGGCAAGGGCGTCAGTGGTTGTCCGGCTTCCATGGATCGGTCGGCACCTTGATCGTGACGGGGGAATTCGCCGGGGTCTGGGCCGACAGTCGATACTGGGAACAGGCCACGAAGGAACTGGAGGGCAGTGGGATCGAGTTGGTCAAGCTCATGCCAGGTCAGCCCGGCCCATTGGACTGGCTGGGTGAACAAACACCCGAGGGTGGTGTTGTGGCGGTCGACGGTGCAGTCATGGCCGTTGCGTCGGCCCGCACGCTGAGCAGTAAGCTTGAATCGCGCGGCGCGCGGTTGCGTACCGACGTCGACCTGCTGCATAAGATCTGGACCGATCGTCCAGCCCTTCCGGATCAGCCCGTCTACGCCCACCTGCCACCCCAAGCCACGGTGAGTCGTGTAGAGAAGCTTGCCAAACTGCGCGAATCCCTCAAGGAACGCGGTGCCGATTGGCATTTCATTGCGACCCTGGATGACATTGCCTGGCTGTTCAATTTGCGTGGCGCGGATGTGTCGTTCAACCCGGTGTTTGTCTCCTTCGCGTTGATTGGCCAACAACAGGCGACGTTGTTCGTAGCCTTGGACAAAGTCGGTGCGCCATTGCGTGCCACTCTTGAACAGGATGGCGTGACGCTGCGCGATTACAGCGAAGCCGCGGCCGCGCTGCGTGAAGTGCCAAGCGGTGCGAGCCTGCAGATCGATCCGGCGCGGGTCACGGTCGGCTTGCTGGATAACCTGGACAGTGGCGTCAAGCTGGTCGAAGGTCTCAACCCCACGACCCTGGCCAAATCCCGCAAAACCTCGGCGGATGCCGAGCATATCCGCCAGGCAATGGAACAGGACGGTGCGGCGCTCTGCGAATTCTTCGCCTGGCTGGAAAGCGCCTGGGGCCGCGAGCGCATCACCGAGCTGACTATCGATGAACATCTGACCGCGGCACGCAAACGCCGGCCGGATTTCGTCTCCCTGAGCTTCAATACCATCGCTGCCTTTAATGCCAATGGCGCAATGCCCCACTACCACGCCACGGAAGAAGCGCACGCCGTTATCGAAGGCGATGGCCTGTTGTTGATCGATTCGGGTGGCCAGTATCTCGGCGGTACCACGGACATCACACGCATGGTACCGGTCGGAACGCCAACGCCGGAGCAGAAGCGTGATTGCACCCGAGTCCTCAAAGGTGTGATCGCGTTATCGCGGGCCAAATTTCCCCAGGGTATCCTATCGCCTTTGCTCGATGCCATCGCCCGCGCGCCAATCTGGGCCGAGCAGGTGGATTACGGTCATGGGACTGGCCATGGCGTCGGTTATTTCCTGAACGTGCACGAGGGGCCACAAGTCATTGCCTATCAAGCCGCTGCCGCGCCACAAACCGCGATGCAGCCGGGTATGATCACGTCCATCGAACCGGGCACTTATCGCCCGGGTCGCTGGGGTGTGCGCATCGAGAACCTGGTCCTCAACCGCGAGGCAGGCAGTAGCGAGTTCGGTGAGTTCCTGTCCTTCGAAACCCTGACGCTGTGCCCGATCGATACCCGTTGCCTTGAGCCAGCGTTGCTGACCCAGGATGAAAGGGACTGGTTCAACGCCTACCACGCCGAGGTTCAGCGTCGGTTGAGCCCATTGCTGCAAGGCGATGCGCTGCAATGGTTGAACACCCGGACAGCGGCGATCTGATGCAAAAAGGTCAGGCTAGGGCTTCACGGACGAAGTCCAGCCGATCCTGGCCGAAGAACAGCTCGTTGCCTACAAACATGCTCGGCGCGCCAAACACGCCTCTGCGGATCGCTTCTTCGGTGGAGTTTTTGAGCTGGTCCTTGACCTGTTGATCAGAGGTCAAGGCCAGTACATACCCAGGATCAAAACCGCCGTCTTCCAGAACCGCCGCAACTGTCGCTGGATCGTTGAGATTTCGGGCGTCAATCCAAAGCGCGCGGAACAGGCAATCGATAAAGGTCTCGAATCGGTCTGGGTGGCGCAATTGCATCCCGGTTACGGCGCGCATCAACAGCAACGTGTTGATTGGGAAATAGGGGTTGAGCTTGAACTCAACGCCATAACGGGTAGCAAAGCGATTCAGATCCTTGAACAGATAAGGCCCTTTGGCCGGTACGGTAACAGGCGATGCGTTGCCGGTTGCCTTGAAGACACCCCCCAGCAACATCGGGCGGTAGATCAGCTCACTATCCGCTTGTGCGCAAAGCGCAGGTAACTGCGTGTAGGCCAAGTAGGTGGTGGGGCTGCCAAGATCGAAGAAAAACTCTACGGATTTGCTCATGGGCTGCTCTTTTTTGTTATGAGGTGGAGGCTTACCAGCGTTCGCTCCAGGGACGCAGATCCAGCTCGAATGTCCAGGCATCGCGGGGCTGGGTATGCAAGTACCAGTAATTTTCAGCAATGTGTTCCGGATCGAGAATGCCGTCTTCGTCCTTGGTGGCATATTTTTCCGGGAAGTTGTCGCGAATGAAGGCCGTGTCGATGGCGCCGTCCACTATTACGTGAGCGACATGGACGTTCATCGGGCCCAGTTCGCGCGCCATGCTTTGCGCCAACGCTCGCACGCCATGCTTGGCCCCGGCAAACGCGGCGAACCCTGACGCTCCGCGCAATCCGGCCGTGGCTCCGGTAAACAGGATTGTCCCGCGCTGGCGCTTGACCATGCGCTTGGCCACTTCCCGAGCATTGAGAAAGCCGGAGAAGCAAGCCATTTCCCAGATCTTGAAATACTTGCGCGCCGTCTCCTCCAGAATGCTGCAGGGCACATTAGCGCCAATGTTGAATATGAAAGCTTCGATCGGTCCGATCTGTACTTCAATTTGCTCGATCAGCCCGATGACTTCATCTTCGTTGCGCGCATCGCAGGCGAAACCGTGAGCATCACCTCCCTCGTCCCGAATGCTGTTAACTAACGGCTCAAGCTTGTCGGCACTTCGACGCGTGACGCAGGCAACGAAACCCTCCCGGGCGAAACGCCTGGCTATTGCCCCGCCGGTGGCATCGCCAGCACCCACAACCAGTACGACCTTCTTGTTATTCATAGTCCGTCCCATTGCTAAACGATCGTTAACTAAACGGACGTTATGTTAAGATCCGGCCAACGTCAAGGTGTGCATTCAGAGGCAGGACGATGCGTTATTCAGCCAACCACAAGATGGAAACTCGCGAAAAACTGCTCGCCAGCAGCGCTATCTCCGCTAAGAAATCCGGATTTGCAACGGTGGGCGTTGATGGCCTGATGAAGGCGATCGGGTTGAGCGGCGGCGCGTTCTATAGCCATTTCTCATCCAAGGATGAGCTTTTCAGGGCGATTGTCGAACGAGAGCTGGCCCACAGCCTGGACCGCTTGAGTGGCGATGGGATCATGGACTCAACGAAACTGGAGCGTTGCCTCAAGCAGTACTTGAGCATGAGCCATGTGGAGCAACCGGAGGTGGGGTGTGCCTTGCCCGTGTTGGGGGCAGAGATCGCGCGCTCGGATATTCAGGTACGGGAGGCGGCACAGACTTGGATCTGCCGGTTGCATGAAGGCTGGGCGCGGATAATGGGAAGTGACAGCCTGGCATGGGCGGTCCTGTCACAATGTGTCGGGGCATTGTTGGTGGCACGCATGTTGGCATCGCCTGAGATTCAGCGCGATGTCCTCAAATCCAGCCGTGAGGAAATCAGTCGTCGAATCGCCGAGCGACCCTTTGACTGATCCGCTGATTATTTGCAGATGACGATCATGCTGCGGCTGGTATACCCGGCGGGGTTGAGCCCGAAGGGATAGTCACCCGGTTCCTCGACGGCATCACCGGATTTGGCGATCACCTTGTAGTTCTTGGGGGCGCATGAATTGGCCGCCGTGGCGGCGCATTGGTCCCAGGATGAAGTCAGACCGGAGCAATTGATGTGAAGGCCCTTTTTACCGCGTTTCATTTCGGTTTTCGATGTCGCCGCGCAGCCCGCAACTGCCAGCACGGCGATTAAGATCAAGATTCGTTTCATTCCCGTCCTTATGCCGTCGTGGATCTTGTGTCTACGTACGGCTGTGTTCGCTTTCGCTTGAAGCGTTCATGACGTCCTGTATAAAAAAATCCATGCCTGGCATTAGGTTACGGGGCTAAACATGGCCTAAATGTGCGGTAAATACCAGAGCTATATAAAAACTGCTCAATCTGCTGCGATGGCGGGCTTTGCGGTATCGCCCATCGTCAGTGTCGCGCCGACTGATGCAAGGACGATGCAGGTGATGGCGGCCCACTGCGCCAGCGACAGGTATTCCTGAAGGAAGATAAATCCCGACAAGGCGCCGATCGCGGGCTCGACGCTCATTAGCGTGCCGAACGTGCGGGCTGGAATCCGGGTCAGGGAAATCATCTCCAGGGTATAAGGCAGGGCTGTGGACAGGATGGCGACCCCGATGGCGACCGGAATCAGACTCGGCGTCAGCAGCGCGGCACCGGCGTGCACAATACCAATAGGGGCGACAAACAGAGCCGCTATCATGACTCCCAATGCTGCGGTCTGAACGCCATTGTCCGCGCCGGCCTTCTGGCCAAACAGAATGTATAGCGCCCAACACACGCCTGCGCCCAGGGCGTAACCGGCACCTACCAAGTCGATGCCGGTGTCAGCTGCCCCGGTAGGTATCAATAGCAGCAATCCGATCACTGCCAAGGCGATCCAAAGGAAATCGATCGCCCGACGCGAGGCGTAGATTGCAACCGCCAGCGGGCCGGTGAATTCCAGTGCCACGGCAATGCCCAGCGGAACGCTACGAAGAGACATATAGAAGAGGAAGTTCATGCCGCCGAGCGCCATCCCGTAGACCATCACCGTGCGCAGGGATTGAGCGGTGAGCTTGGCGCGCCAAGGGCGTAGCAATAACAACATGATGATGCTGGCGAAGATAAGGCGCAGGGTCGTGGTTCCTTGCGCGCCCACTACCGGGAACATGCTTTTGGCAAGAGCCGCGCCAGACTGGATCGAGGCCATCGCGATTATTAGCAAGGCAACCGGGAATAAAGAAGAAACCAGGTTGCGATTGGCTGGAGTCATTACGGGGTGTCATCCAATAAAAGGGCAAGAGAAACGGGTTTGAGCAATATAGTGCGCATTTCAAGCGGCGCAGTCTATATATCAGGCGGGTTTGGACCCGTTCAGCCGGAAAGATAAAGAAAGGAAAAAATAACGGTTGACGGCAAATTCTGGATGTCTATAATTCGCCCCACTTCCGGCGCAGTCGAAACGGAAAACTCCTTGAGTTTCAATGAGTTAGCCAGGTTTCGGTAAGTGCTTCGCTTCAGTTCATCGAAGCACGGAAGGAGTGGGTAGGCCGGTTTGTTGGGCGCTATCGACGGTTCGATCTTCTCGGTCGAAAGCGGTAAAAAAGAGGTGTTGACAGCAGCGAGTAACGCTGTAGAATTCGCCTCCCGCTAACGAGAGATCGAAAGCGCAAGTGGTTGAAGTTGTTAAGGATTTCCAAGCGAAACTTTGAAAACTTCTTAAAATAACCGCTTGACAGATACACGGGGCGCTGTAGAATGCGCGCCTCGGTTGAGACGAAAGGCTCAACCCACCGCTCTTTAACAACTGAATCAAGCAATTCGTGTGGGTGCTTGTGGAGTCAGACTGCTAGTCAACAGATTATCAGCATCACAAGTTACTCCGCGAGAAATCAAAGATGTAACCAACGATTGCTGAGCCAAGTTTAGGGTTTTCTCAAAACCCAAAGATGTTTGAACTGAAGAGTTTGATCATGGCTCAGATTGAACGCTGGCGGCAGGCCTAACACATGCAAGTCGAGCGGCAGCACGGGTACTTGTACCTGGTGGCGAGCGGCGGACGGGTGAGTAATGCCTAGGAATCTGCCTGGTAGTGGGGGATAACGCTCGGAAACGGACGCTAATACCGCATACGTCCTACGGGAGAAAGCAGGGGACCTTCGGGCCTTGCGCTATCAGATGAGCCTAGGTCGGATTAGCTAGTTGGTGAGGTAATGGCTCACCAAGGCGACGATCCGTAACTGGTCTGAGAGGATGATCAGTCACACTGGAACTGAGACACGGTCCAGACTCCTACGGGAGGCAGCAGTGGGGAATATTGGACAATGGGCGAAAGCCTGATCCAGCCATGCCGCGTGTGTGAAGAAGGTCTTCGGATTGTAAAGCACTTTAAGTTGGGAGGAAGGGCATTAACCTAATACGTTAGTGTTTTGACGTTACCGACAGAATAAGCACCGGCTAACTCTGTGCCAGCAGCCGCGGTAATACAGAGGGTGCAAGCGTTAATCGGAATTACTGGGCGTAAAGCGCGCGTAGGTGGTTCGTTAAGTTGGATGTGAAATCCCCGGGCTCAACCTGGGAACTGCATTCAAAACTGTCGAGCTAGAGTATGGTAGAGGGTGGTGGAATTTCCTGTGTAGCGGTGAAATGCGTAGATATAGGAAGGAACACCAGTGGCGAAGGCGACCACCTGGACTGATACTGACACTGAGGTGCGAAAGCGTGGGGAGCAAACAGGATTAGATACCCTGGTAGTCCACGCCGTAAACGATGTCAACTAGCCGTTGGGAGCCTTGAGCTCTTAGTGGCGCAGCTAACGCATTAAGTTGACCGCCTGGGGAGTACGGCCGCAAGGTTAAAACTCAAATGAATTGACGGGGGCCCGCACAAGCGGTGGAGCATGTGGTTTAATTCGAAGCAACGCGAAGAACCTTACCAGGCCTTGACATCCAATGAACTTTCCAGAGATGGATTGGTGCCTTCGGGAGCATTGAGACAGGTGCTGCATGGCTGTCGTCAGCTCGTGTCGTGAGATGTTGGGTTAAGTCCCGTAACGAGCGCAACCCTTGTCCTTAGTTACCAGCACGTTATGGTGGGCACTCTAAGGAGACTGCCGGTGACAAACCGGAGGAAGGTGGGGATGACGTCAAGTCATCATGGCCCTTACGGCCTGGGCTACACACGTGCTACAATGGTCGGTACAGAGGGTTGCCAAGCCGCGAGGTGGAGCTAATCCCACAAAACCGATCGTAGTCCGGATCGCAGTCTGCAACTCGACTGCGTGAAGTCGGAATCGCTAGTAATCGCGAATCAGAATGTCGCGGTGAATACGTTCCCGGGCCTTGTACACACCGCCCGTCACACCATGGGAGTGGGTTGCACCAGAAGTAGCTAGTCTAACCTTCGGGAGGACGGTTACCACGGTGTGATTCATGACTGGGGTGAAGTCGTAACAAGGTAGCCGTAGGGGAACCTGCGGCTGGATCACCTCCTTAATCGACGACAGCAGCGGCTCCATGAGCTCCCACACGAATTGCTTGATTCATTGAAGAAGACGATTGGGTCTGTAGCTCAGTTGGTTAGAGCGCACCCCTGATAAGGGTGAGGTCGGCAGTTCGAATCTGCCCAGACCCACCAATTTCATGGTGTACCCTGTAGCGATACGGGGCCATAGCTCAGCTGGGAGAGCGCCTGCCTTGCACGCAGGAGGTCAGCGGTTCGATCCCGCTTGGCTCCACCATTACAGATTGGTTCCAACGTTTAAAGCTTAGAAATGAGCATTCCATCCGCGGGATGATGAATGTTGATTTCTAGTCTTTTGATTAGATCGTTCTTTAAAAATTTGGGTATGTGATAGAAAGATAGACTGAACGTTACTTTCACTGGTAACGGATCAGGCTAAGGTAAAATTTGTGATTGGCTCTTAGAGCCAGATCGAATTTTCGGCGAATGTCGTCTTCACAGTATAACCAGATTGCTTGGGGTTATATGGTCAAGTGAAGAAGCGCATACGGTGGATGCCTTGGCAGTCAGAGGCGATGAAAGACGTGGTAGCCTGCGAAAAGCTTCGGGGAGTCGGCAAACAGACTGTGATCCGGAGATGTCTGAATGGGGGAACCCAGCCATCATAAGATGGTTATCTTGTACTGAATACATAGGTGCAAGAAGCGAACCAGGGGAACTGAAACATCTAAGTACCCTGAGGAAAAGAAATCAACCGAGATTCCCTTAGTAGTGGCGAGCGAACGGGGACTAGCCCTTAAGCTTCTTTGATTTTAGCGGAACGCTCTGGAAAGTGCGGCCATAGTGGGTGATAGCCCTGTACGCGAAAGGATCTTAGAAGTGAAATCGAGTAGGACGGAGCACGAGAAACTTTGTCTGAATATGGGGGGACCATCCTCCAAGGCTAAATACTACTGACTGACCGATAGTGAACTAGTACCGTGAGGGAAAGGCGAAAAGAACCCCGGAGAGGGGAGTGAAATAGATCCTGAAACCGTATGCGTACAAGCAGTGGGAGCCCACTTTGTTGGGTGACTGCGTACCTTTTGTATAATGGGTCAGCGACTTATTTTCAGTGGCGAGCTTAACCGAATAGGGGAGGCGTAGCGAAAGCGAGTCTTAATAGGGCGTCTAGTCGCTGGGAATAGACCCGAAACCGGGCGATCTATCCATGGGCAGGTTGAAGGTTAGGTAACACTGACTGGAGGACCGAACCGACTACCGTTGAAAAGTTAGCGGATGACCTGTGGATCGGAGTGAAAGGCTAATCAAGCTCGGAGATAGCTGGTTCTCCTCGAAAGCTATTTAGGTAGCGCCTCATGTATCACTGTAGGGGGTAGAGCACTGTTTCGGCTAGGGGGTCATCCCGACTTACCAAACCGATGCAAACTCCGAATACCTACAAGTGCCGAGCATGGGAGACACACGGCGGGTGCTAACGTCCGTCGTGAAAAGGGAAACAACCCAGACCGTCAGCTAAGGTCCCAAAGTTATGGTTAAGTGGGAAACGATGTGGGAAGGCTTAGACAGCTAGGAGGTTGGCTTAGAAGCAGCCACCCTTTAAAGAAAGCGTAATAGCTCACTAGTCGAGTCGGCCTGCGCGGAAGATGTAACGGGGCTCAAACCATACACCGAAGCTACGGGTATCACGTAAGTGATGCGGTAGAGGAGCGTTCTGTAAGCCTGTGAAGGTGAGTTGAGAAGCTTGCTGGAGGTATCAGAAGTGCGAATGCTGACATGAGTAACGACAATGGGTGTGAAAAACACCCACGCCGAAAGACCAAGGTTTCCTGCGCAACGTTAATCGACGCAGGGTTAGTCGGTCCCTAAGGCGAGGCTGAAAAGCGTAGTCGATGGAAAACAGGTTAATATTCCTGTACTTCTGGTTATTGCGATGGAGGGACGGAGAAGGCTAGGCCAGCTTGGCGTTGGTTGTCCAAGTTTAAGGTGGTAGGCTGAGATCTTAGGTAAATCCGGGATCTCAAGGCCGAGAGCTGATGACGAGTTACCCTTTGGGTGACGAAGTGGTTGATGCCATGCTTCCAAGAAAAGCTTCTAAGCTTCAGGTAACCAGGAACCGTACCCCAAACCGACACAGGTGGTTGGGTAGAGAATACCAAGGCGCTTGAGAGAACTCGGGTGAAGGAACTAGGCAAAATGGCACCGTAACTTCGGGAGAAGGTGCGCCGGTGAGGGTGAAGCACTTGCTGCGTAAGCCCACGCCGGTCGAAGATACCAGGCCGCTGCGACTGTTTATTAAAAACACAGCACTCTGCAAACACGAAAGTGGACGTATAGGGTGTGACGCCTGCCCGGTGCCGGAAGGTTAATTGATGGGGTTAGCTAACGCGAAGCTCTTGATCGAAGCCCCGGTAAACGGCGGCCGTAACTATAACGGTCCTAAGGTAGCGAAATTCCTTGTCGGGTAAGTTCCGACCTGCACGAATGGCGTAACGATGGCGGCGCTGTCTCCACCCGAGACTCAGTGAAATTGAAATCGCTGTGAAGATGCAGTGTATCCGCGGCTAGACGGAAAGACCCCGTGAACCTTTACTATAGCTTTGCACTGGACTTTGAATTTGCTTGTGTAGGATAGGTGGGAGGCTTTGAAGCGTGGACGCCAGTCTGCGTGGAGCCATCCTTGAAATACCACCCTGGCAACTTTGAGGTTCTAACTCAGGTCCGTTATCCGGATCGAGGACAGTGTATGGTGGGTAGTTTGACTGGGGCGGTCTCCTCCTAAAGAGTAACGGAGGAGTACGAAGGTGCGCTCAGACCGGTCGGAAATCGGTCGTAGAGTATAAAGGCAAAAGCGCGCTTGACTGCGAGACAGACACGTCGAGCAGGTACGAAAGTAGGTCTTAGTGATCCGGTGGTTCTGTATGGAAGGGCCATCGCTCAACGGATAAAAGGTACTCCGGGGATAACAGGCTGATACCGCCCAAGAGTTCATATCGACGGCGGTGTTTGGCACCTCGATGTCGGCTCATCACATCCTGGGGCTGAAGCCGGTCCCAAGGGTATGGCTGTTCGCCATTTAAAGTGGTACGCGAGCTGGGTTTAGAACGTCGTGAGACAGTTCGGTCCCTATCTGCCGTGGACGTTTGAGATTTGAGAGGGGCTGCTCCTAGTACGAGAGGACCGGAGTGGACGAACCTCTGGTGTTCCGGTTGTCACGCCAGTGGCATTGCCGGGTAGCTATGTTCGGAAAAGATAACCGCTGAAAGCATCTAAGCGGGAAACTTGCCTCAAGATGAGATCTCACTGGAGCCTTGAGCTCCCTGAAGGGCCGTCGAAGACTACGACGTTGATAGGCAGGGTGTGTAAGCGCTGTGAGGCGTTGAGCTAACCTGTACTAATTGCCCGTGAGGCTTGACCATATAACACCCAAGCAATTTGTAGACTCGAAAGAGGCCAGATTGCGGTGTTGTGAAGACGAAACGAACCGAAAGTTCGAGATACTCACAAGCAACACGCTATCACATACCCATTTGCTGGAACGTGACCGTAAGGCACGCGCTGGCTACCGAATTTCTTGACGACCATAGAGCATTGGAACCACCTGATCCCATCCCGAACTCAGAAGTGAAACGATGCATCGCCGATGGTAGTGTGGGGTTTCCCCATGTGAGAGTAGGTCATCGTCAAGATTAAATTCCGAAACCCCTATCTGCTGATGCAGGTAGGGGTTTTGTTTTTGCGCTTGGATTAAAACCGGATGGCTTGTCATCCCTCTCATTGTCCTCAATCAAGCTTCAGGCACCGGACAGCTCAGGTCCCCTTCTTTGCAGCTGAGATAGGTGTTGAACGCGTCAATCCGCGCCTTGGTCAGCGTCGTGATGCACTCATTGTGGATCATGGGATGGACGCTTCCGCCTTCGACACCGGACGCCGAAAAGCTACATTCAGCGTCACGGAAGTCAATCCAGGCGCGCTGTGCCTTGACCAACAATTGTTTGGCCGCAGCGTTATCCTTCAGGCGCGCTGTGATTTTTTGGTACAAGCGGTTCAACTCTTTATCGGCGGCCCTGTTTTCCTGGGTTGCGCACTGGTTCAACTCGCCCTGGGTCGTGGCGTTTGCGCAATCATCAGCTTGGACGGGGCTGACGAACAGCAGCGGAATAAGGGGCAGCAGCAAGCGTTTGGACATTATCAATCTCTCCTTGACGGGTAAAACTGCCGGAGGGAGTGTACCCAAACAATGCGCTGACACAACTTTCCGGTTGGCCTCGTGGTCTTACAAGCCTAGTGTTGAACAAGGAGGTGACCCATGCATTTACCTGACCGTATCGAAAGAAAGATCTTATTGAAGGCGCCCCGTTCGCAGGTTTGGCGCGCACTGGCCGATGCTGAGACCTTCGGCCAATGGTTTGGTGTGAATCTCGACGGGAAACGGTTTGTCGCCGGAGAGCGCACCCAAGGGCAGATTACTTATCCGGGCTACGAACACCTCGTTTGGGATGTGATGGTGGAGCGTGTCGAGCCCGAGCGGGTGTTTTCGTTTCGCTGGCATCCCTACGCTATCGAGCCACAGACGGATTACTCCCAAGAGTCCGAGACTCAGGTGGAGTTCGAACTCGAAGACTTTAAGGGGGGGACGTTGTTGAAAGTGGTGGAGTCGGGATTCAACGGTATTCCTGAAGCGCGTCGACTCAAGGCCTTTCGAATGGATAGTCGGGGTTGGGATGAGCAAATGGCCAACATCGAGGAATTCCTGAGCAAGGCATGATATGGCTTCGGAGCCTTTATCGATCCGATGCCCGATTGACTAAGGGTTTTCGGAAGGGAGGGTATAGCGAATGTCTTACACGGCTTGGTAGTTATATCCTCTATTTCACTTTGGATCCGACGCGTAATCTTTGCTCATCCACTGAAGCACAGGGAGTGCTCAGGATCAGGGATGATCGACCTTGCAAGGATAGCTATCGACAGGGAGTCGTAATGGTCTTGGAAAAACCCGCTTAGGCGGGTTTTTTTTCGTCTGCGAGAAAGATATTCCATAAGGCCTGGCGTCGGGTTTTGCATGCCGGATCAGGCGCTGCTGGCCTGTAATGCCATCGCCCGCAGACGAGCGATGTCCTTGCTCGGCGAGGCGCCGAATAGGCGGCTGTATTCCCGACTGAATTGAGAAGGGCTTTCATAGCCCATCTTGTAGCCAATTGACGAAACGTCGCAGTTCTCGGCCAACAACAATCGTCGGGCTTCCTGCAGGCGCAGCTGTTTCTGATATTGCAGCGGGCTCATGGCGGTCACGGCTTTGAAGCGGTGATGCAGCGCCGAAGGGCTGAGATTGATCATTTGCGCCAGACTCTCAATGCTCAATGGCTCGGCGTAATGGCTATTGAGCCACTCGATGGCCCGGCTGATGCGGTGGGTCTGGGTGTCAGGAATTGCGATTTCATGCAGGCGCCGGCCTTGGGCACCGCGCAACAGTCGATAGAAAATCTCCTGCTGGGCCAAGGGCGCAAGTGTCGCGATGTCGTCCGGACTGTCGAGCAGCCGCAGCAAACGCAGCATAGCGTCGAGCAGGGGTTCGTCAATTCGGTCCAGGAATAATCCGCGGTCAGTTCTTTCAGCCGGCAAACCGATGGGGTTGGCATCGGCAATCAGCCGACAGATCTGGGCCGGCTCAATGTCCAGGCGAATGCACAGGTACGGTTGCTCTGGACTGGCCACGATCACTTGGCCGGCCAGCGGCAGCGTCACCGAGACCACCAGGTAATTGAGAGGGTCGTAGACATAGCGCTCGTGGGCCAGCGTGACTTCTTTGCGACCCTGCACAATCACACAGAGCCCCGGCTTGTGCACGACGTGCAGGGCTTCTGTGGGTTGGTCGCAGCGGATCAGGTGCAACGCTTCAATAGCCGTGGCGTGGACACCAAATTCCGGTGCGAAGCGCTTCATCAGGTTCGCCAGTTCGGCGCGACGCACGTCTATGCGGTTATCAGGCGTGATGGTGATGGACGTGGATACCGACATGCCGATCAATCTCCCTGGCCAATTGAATGGATCGCGCTAGTAAAGCCGATTGAAACTGCGACGACCAGAGGCGCTATCGTTACAGGATCGTGCAAATGCGCAGGAGAATCCGGCTAACCGAAGCGCAGAACGAATCCCTAATCTGGACCTGTCAAAACGCTCCACCGGGAGCCAACACATCCAGACGAGGGATTCATCATGTCCGATATTCAAAACAAAGTCGTGGTCATTACTGGCGCCAGCAGCGGGATTGGTGAGGCGGCGGCACGCTTGCTGGCTGCCCGGGGGGCTTGCGTCGTATTGGGCGCCCGGCGCGAGGAACGTTTGCAGGCAGTCGTGCAGGAGCTTGAGGCCGCCGGCCAACGGGCTGCTTGCAAAGCCGTGGATGTGAGCCGTCGCGATGACGTGCAGAGCCTGATCGATTTCGCCGTCGAAAAATTCGGCCGACTCGATGTGATCGTCAATAACGCCGGGGTCATGCCCCTCTCCAAACTCGAGGCATTGAAAGTCGATGAGTGGGATCGCATGATCGACGTCAACATCCGCGGGGTGCTCCACGGTATCGCTGCCGGCCTGCCACTGATGCAGCGTCAGCGCAGCGGCCAATTCATCAACATTGCTTCCATCGGTGCCTACGCAGTCAGCCCGACTGCCGCGGTGTACTGCGCCACGAAGTATGCCGTGCGGGCGATTTCCGAAGGCTTGCGTCAAGAAGTCGGTGGGGATGTTCGCGTGACCGTGATTTCCCCCGGTGTCACCGAGTCGGAGTTGGCCGAAAGCATTTCCGATGAAGGCGGACGCGCCGAGATGCGTGAGTTCCGTCGGATCGCCATACCCGCCGAGGCCATCGCCCGGGCGATTTCCTACGCCATCGAACAACCGGCGGACGTCGATGTCAGCGAACTGGTGGTGCGGCCGACGGCAAGCCCTTACTGAGGCGAATCGATCCAGCATCGGCTCCAGCCAGGTAACGCTCGCTTACCTGGCTCAACCTCCCGCTACACCTTTTCCAACCGCGCCGCAGCCCGGTGAGTGATCTGCGAACGTACCCGCAAAGACTCTGCCGAACGCCGGTTGGCTTCTTCCAATACTTTCGTCGGCGCCGTGTCCGGACACCCTGAGGCGAACGGCGGTGCGGGAGCGTATTCGAGTTGCAGCTGGACCAGTTCCGCGGTGTCTCGATCGAACAGCTCCGCCGCCAAGGTCAGGGCAAAATCGATGCCTGCCGTGATGCCGCCCCCGGTGAGCAGGTTACCGTCTCGTACTACGCGGTCCTTGACCGGCGTCGCGCCCAGGGGCTGCAACAAACTGTGGAAGGCCCAGTGGGTGGTGGCGCGCTTGCCACGCAACAATCCCGCCGCACCAAGCACCAGCGAACCTGTGCACACCGAGGTGACATATTTGGCATGGGCCGCCTGACGTTTGATGAAGGACAGGGTCTGCTCGTCTTCCATCAGTGGACCGACGCCACTGCCGCCGGGGACGCAGATCACGTCGAGCCTCGGGCAGTCCTCAAATGTGGTGGTCGGCAGCAAGACCAGCCCGGTGCTGGAATTGACGGGCGCCAGGTCTTTCCAGATCAGGTGCACTTTTACATCCGGCAACGAGGCCAGTACATCGTAAGGGCCGGTGAGGTCCAGTTGCTGGACCTGAGGGAACAACAGAAAACCGATCTGCAACGTCATGTGGCTTGCTCCTTTGGATGATGGCCGAGGGGTAGACGGTTTTACTGTAGGCTCGTAGGATCTGGCGTATTCGCCAATAAGCCCACGAATCACGCCAATATGCCAAATACACCGAAATCCATTCATGTGCTGGCCTTCGCCAATGTGCAGGTGCTCGATGTCACCGGCCCCCTGCAAGTATTTGCATCGGCCAACGATCTTGTTCGTGGGCAGGGTCTGCCGGCGCCGTACGCGCCGACCGTGGTCGCTGCCGGTGGCGGGGCAGTGATGTCGTCGGCGGGGTTGGCGCTGATGGCCGAGCCGCTCCCCAACGACGTCAGCGACACCTTGTTGATCGCGGGCGGTTGGGGCGTGTACGAAGCCGCCGAGGATCCAGCCCTGGTGGCCTGGGTCAAACATCAAGGGATGCGCTCGCGACGGGTCGCGTCAGTGTGTACCGGAGCGTTCCTGTTGGCGGCCAGTGGCTGGCTGGACGGACGACGGGTGGCGACTCACTGGACCCGCTGTGAACAGTTGGCCCAGCAACATCCGCAACTGCGGGTCGAACCCAATCCGATTTTCATCAAGGATGGTCCTGTCTGGACGTCGGCCGGGGTCACGGCCGGAATTGACCTGGCATTGGCGTTGGTCGAAGAGGACTTGGGCCGGGCGATGGCCTTGGAGGTGGCTCGGCATCTGGTGGTTTTCCTCAAGCGCCCCGGCGGGCAATCGCAGTTCAGCGCCACCCTGGCGCTACAAAAGCAGGGCGGTCGCTTCGACAAATTGCACGCCTGGATCGCCGAGAACCTGACGCGGGACCTGGGCCTGTCGAGCCTGGCTGCCGAGGCGGGCATGAGTGAGCGAAGTTTTGTCCGCCATTACCGCGCCGAGACCGGCCAGACCCCGGCCCGCGCCGTGGAACTGATCCGCGTGGAGACCGCTCGCCGTCTGCTTGCCGACAGTGCGGTGCCGGTCAAGCGCGTCGCCCTGCAATGTGGCTTCGGCAGCGAAGAAACCCTGCGCCGCAGCTTTTTGCGAGCCGTGGGCGTGACACCCCAGGCTTATCGGGAGCGGTTCAGTGCCCAAGCAGATCAAGCAACGCCTTGACCGTGGCCTCGGGTGCTTCCTGAGGAATGTTGTGGCCGACGCCGGGCAGTACGCGGCGTTCATAGAACCCGCTGAAGTGGCCTGTATCTTCATCGTCCTCCGTCGCAGGCCCCACACCGTCATCGCCGCCGCACAGGGAAATACTTGGCACGCTGATGACAGGTTGCTCTGTCAGTTTTTCCTCCATCCACTCGAGCGTCGGATCCCCCGACGCGTACATGAAACGATGGCGATAGGAGTGGATCGTCACTTCGACGAAGTCCGGATTGTCGAATGACGGTGCGCTAAGAGCGTACAGCTCGGCGCCGCGTTTCCAGGTTGGCGACCAGAGGCGCCAGAGCAATCGGCACAATTCACGCCGATTCTGCGTCAGGCCTTCGACGCCCCGGGCGGTGTGGAAGTAATACTGGTACCACAGACGGTATTCATCTTCGGGGCTCAGCGGCTGGGTTGAATGGGGAATGTCCTGCAGATTGTAGCCATCGCCCGTTACCAGGCAACGGGCGCGCTCGGGCCACAAGGCAGCGACGATGCACGCGGCGCGGCCACCCCAGTCATAGCCGCACAGCGCGGCTCGGGGAATGTCGAGCGCGTCCATCAGGTCCAGCAGGTCCTGGGCCAGTGCCGCCTGTTGGCCGGAGCGGGCGATGGCGGGATTGTTGAACCGGGTCGGGCCATAGCCGCGCAGGTAGGGCACGATGACCCGATAGCCGCGTTGGGCCAGGACCGGGGCCACCTCGTCGAAGGCGCGCGGGTCGTAGGGGAAACCGTGGAGCAGGATGATTGGCTCGCCGCTGGCGGGTCCATGTTCTTCATAGGCGATGCGCAGCAGTGGCGTCACCGCGAAATTGACCTTGGGCGCAGTTGTCATATCTGCCTCCGGCATCGCTCGATTGTTGTCAGGCGGGCTCCTGGTTCACGTATTTGGCCCGCTCCGGTGTGAACGTCACGATCATGTTCGTGCTGGAGCAGGTCAGGGTTCGTTCCTGGGCCAGGTCGATGTCCAGGTCCTCCCCGCGCAGGCCCTGCCATTGGGCCAGGTACTTGAGACAACCGAATTTGGCGGTTTTCTTCAGACTGCGGCTGACCCCGCCTTTCCAGCCCAGCACCGGCAGTTCACCGTCCCGGCAGCGTTGAGCCAGTTCCGGAAACCTCGCCGCCCGGTCGCGGCCGATTTCCCAGCATTTGATCAAGCCTTTGTCGTGGTCGTCCCAGAGTTCTCCCCGGGTCAGCCCTGTTCGGGGCTCGGTGGTAATGGAGCGTTTGATGTGCGTCATGTCAGGTCCTTGAATCGGGTTTTATCGGGCAGCTCCGCTGCACCCGTGAGTGCATCGATCTTAGGAGAGGGTTGGAGGACTGGCAACCTGCAGCCAGCGAAATGCGTTCAGCTTTGTTGGAATCCAACGTGGCGAGGGAGCTTGCTCCCGCTGGGACGGTCCGACGCTTCGGGCGAAGCGACCCCAAATTTCCGAACTGAAAAGCGGCGTGTGCTACGCAGCCGAGCGGGAGCAAGCTCCCTCGCCACGGAATCGTCATTGGTCATAACCGCAGCTCACGGCTGCCAATGATTTTTCTCCCCGCTCAACTTGCGATCCAAAAAGCTCGCCGCGCTGATCAGCGCCAAATGGCTCAAGGCCTGGGGCAGGTTGCCGAGATGATAACCGTGGCTGTCGAACTCCTCGGCATACAGGCCCAGCGGATTGGCGTAGCGCAGCAGCTGTTCGAATTCCAGTTGGGCTTTTTCCACCCGGCCGGCGCGGGCCAGGCATTCGACGTACCAGAATGAGCAGGCCACGAACGAACCTTCGGTGCCGCTGAGGCCATCGATGGGGTTGTCGTCGGTGCGGTAGCGATAGACCATGCCGTCTCGCACCAGGTCTTTTTCGATGGCGTCCAGCGTCGACAACCAGCGCGGGTCGCGGGCGCTGACGAAGCGCACCAGCGGCATCAGCAGCATCGAGCCGTCCAGGGCGGTGCTGCCCAGGCACTGGACGAAGTGCTGATGTTCGTCGCTCCAGAAGTTCGTCCAGATGTCTTCGTAGATGGCCTGGCGGGTCTCATCCCAACGGGCGAACGGGGCGGGCAGGGAGCGTTTACTCGCCAGGCGGATGGCGCGGTCCACGGCCACCCAACACATCAAGCGCGAGTGCAGGAAATGTTGCTTGTCACCGCGCATTTCCCAGATGCCGACATCCGCGTCCCGCCAGATCGTGCATACCTGATCCACCACATCGACGGTGTGTTTCCAGCCCTGGTGGGAGATGGCTTCGCCGTATTTGTTGACCAGGTACACCGCGTCCATCAGCTCGCCGAAGATGTCCAGCTGCACCTGCTGGTAGGCCAGGTTGCCGATACGCACCGGCTGCGCGTTGCCGTAGCCGCTCAGGTGCGTCAGTTCGGTTTCGGGCAATTCAAGCCGACCGTCCAGGCCATAGAGGATGTTGAGTTTGGTCGGTTGGTCGCGACAATCGCTGACTCGGCCACGCAGCCAGCGCATGTAAGCGTTGGCTTCGTCGACAAAGCCCAGGCGCATGAAGGCGTAGACGGTGAACGAGGCGTCGCGGATCCAGGTGTAGCGATAATCCCAGTTGCGCTCGCCGCCACGTGATTCCGGCAGGCCGAAGGTGGCGGCGGCGAGGATGGCGCCCTGTTTGCGCGATGTCAGGAGTTTCAGCGCCAGGGCGGAACGGTTGACCATTTCCCGCCAGCGGCCGCGGTAGTTCGATTGGCTGATCCAGCCGCGCCAGAACGCCAGGGTTCGTTCCAGGCAAAGGGCACTGGTATCGTCCACCAGCCGAGGGTCGTCGATGCTGCCCAGCAGGAACTCAGCGGTCTGGCCTTGCTCCAGGGTGAACTCCGTCACTGCCGCCTGGCCGTCCAGCGTCAGGGGCTGGTCGGCGCACAGGCGCAGGCTCGGTTGTTGCGGTGCCTCGAAAATGACGTGATCGCCCTCCTGGCGCGCCGTTGTCGCGGCGCGGGAATAATCATGGCGCACCGCGCAACGCATGCGAAACGTCGCGCTGCCGACGGTCATGCGCACCCGACGCATCAGCACCGGCAGGTCATCCTCGCTGTCGCCGATGGGCAGCAAATCGGTGATTTCCACCACCACGCCGTCGCTCAGCCAGCGGGTCTGCAGGACGTTGGTGTCGGGCAGGTAGATCTGCTGGCGACGGGCGTCCGGCAAGATCGGCGCGAGTTGAAAGATGCCGGCCTCGGGAGTGTCCAACAGCGAGCAGAAGATCGACGGGCTGTCGAATTCCGGCCAGCAGAAAAAATCCACGCTGCCTCGATCGTTGACCAGCGCGGCGGTGCGCATGTCGCCAATGATGCCGTGGTTCTCGATGGGGCTTTGCGGCTCGTCATGATCAACCATTGCCGCGGAACCCCGGATAGAGGCTCATTCCACCGTCGATGAACAGCGTGGTGCCCACGACATAATCGGACAAGTCCGATGCCAGCCAGACCACCGCATTGGCGACATCCTCCACATCGCCGACCCGACCGTAGGGGATGAGCTCGAGGATTTTGTCCTCATTGTCGCCTGCCATGGCCTCCCGATTGATGGCCGTGCGGATGGCGCCAGGGGCGATGCTGTTGATGCGGATGCGCTGGTGGCTGGTTTCCTGGGCCAGGGTCTGCATGAGCTGGTCGATGCCGCCCTTGGATGCCGCATAGTTGACATGACCGGCCCAGGGGATGCGCTGGTGCACCGAGCTCATGTGGATAATCTTGCCGGCGGCCCGGGACACGCCCTGGCGAATGCCCTGGCGGTTGAAGATTCGCAGGGCGGCGCGGGCGCAGAGGAATTGGCCGGTGAGATTGACGTTGATGACGGTGTTCCAGTCGTCCAGGGTCAGGTCCACGGCGGCGGCGTCCTTTTGCAGGCCGGAGTTGGCGACCAGGATGTCCAGCGTGCCGAAGGCGTCGAGGGTCTGGGCGAACAAGCGTTCGACATCCTGCTCCTTCGATACATCGGCGCCGAGGGCGATGGCGCGGCCGCCGCTGTCGTTGATCTCGCGGGCCAGGTCTTCGGCCGGGCCTGCACTGGAATGGTAGTTGAGCACCACGGCGGCACCGGCCGCCGCCAATGCCCGGGCGGAGCCGGCGCCGATGCCAGAGCTGGCGCCAGTGACCAGGGCAACTTGTCGGGCGAGGGAAATCTGCATGGGTAGCACCTTGAACTGAGGGCCTTACTTGCTGACTGGCGCCAGGTGCCGAGAGTTCATTTGCAGGAAACAGTCTTCACATTTCACCCACAGTTTTACGCTTTGCCCGTCCCGGTCGTTTATGGCAAGTTGCAGGCCCTTGTTGAGACCGTGTCCCATGGCAAACCCCTATCGTGAATTATTCACTGCCCCTGGCAGCCGCGGCTTCGTGCTGGCGGGGATGATCGCGCGCATGCCGATATCCATGACCGGCATCGGCGTGATCACCATGCTTTCGCAGCTCAAGGGCGGCTATGGTCTGGCCGGCGCGGTGGCGGCGACGTTTGCCTTGGCGACCGCGTTCTGCGCGCCTCAGGTGTCGCGGCTGGTGGACCGTTTCGGCCAGGGACGGGTCTTGCCGGCGGCGGCGTTGCTGGGGGGCGGGGCGCTGTTGATGCTACTGCTGTGTACGCGATTGCAGGCGCCCCATTGGACGCTGTTCCTGTTCGCTGCCCTGGCCGGTTGCATGCCCAGTATGTCGGCGATGGTCCGAGCGCGCTGGACCGAGGTGTATCGCGGCCAGCCGCAACTGCGCACCGCTTATGCGCTGGAGTCGGTGCTCGACGAGGTCTGTTTTATTGTTGGGCCGCCGCTGTCGGTGGGGTTGTGCGTGGTGGCGTTCCCGGAAGCGGGGCCCCTGGCCTCGGTGCTGCTGCTGGCGATCGGCGTGACCGCGTTTGTGCTGCAACGTGGGACCGAGCCGCCGGTGCATCCGCACCAGGCCCATCATCAGGGCTCGATCATTGGTTCAGGGGATGTGCTTTTGCTGCTGTTGTTGATGGTCGCCATGGGCGTCATTGTCGGGGTGGTGGACGTGGTCAGTGTCGCGTTCGCCCAGCAGCAGGGGCAACCGGCGGCGGCGAGCATCGTGCTGTCGGTCTACGCCATTGGCTCGTGCCTGGCCGGGCTGGCGTTCGGCGCGCTGCGCTCCAAGCTGCCTCTGCCGCGGTTGTTCCTGTATGGCGGCGTGGCGACCGCGGTCACCACGCTGCCGCTGTTGTTGGCGAGCAATATCCTCGGATTGTCCCTGGCGGTGTTCGTTGCCGGTTTATTTTTCGCGCCGACGCTGATCGTCGCCATGGCCTTGGTGGAGCGCATCGTGCCGCCAGCCCGGCTGACCGAAGGCCTGACCTGGCTGGTGACTGGCCTGAGCATCGGCGTGGCGATCGGCGCGGCCGGTTCGGGGTGGCTGGTGGATACGTTCGGCGCGCGCAGTGGGTTCTGGCTGGCGATAGCGGCCGGGGCGGTGGTGCTGGGGGCGGCGGTGCAAAGTTATCGCCAGCAGAGGTAAGCGACAGGTTTGCCGTACACATTCCCTCGCCACGAGTGCAACCTCGACCGCTACCAACCCCGTCCCGAATTCACCCAGAAATTGACTGACAGCGATGTGGACACCGATTCCACTTGATGAAACCAGCCTTCCGGCAAGAACAGCAGGTCACCGGCCTCCAGTGTGGCCCGCAGGAACGTCACGTCCCGGGCGCTGGGGAAACGTGCATAGTCCGGCGCGTCGGGATTGAAGTCGCAGCCGTCCAGCCCGCCTTGGGGCGCGGTCGACCAGGTGCCCAGGGCTTCGCGGTGGTGGGGCGCGGCGAGGGTGAAGGTTTTCTGGCCCCAGACCTGGGCGAACAGGTTATCGGTGTCGTCGCGGTGCAGTGGGGTGAGGGTGCCCTTGGGACCGATCCAGATACGTGGCGGGATGAACAGCGAAGCGTCGAAGTAAGGCGGGTATTTGATCAACTCCATCAACTGCGCCGGCAGAATGTTGTTGCCCATGTACGCCGGCGGCTCGCCGTTGGCGGCCGTGGTCACCGGGTTGTCGAGGGAGGCGATGAAATCGGCCATGGAGGTGGAGCGAAAATCCCGCTCCGTTGAGAAGGTTTTCTTGATGTAGTCGCCGTGGCGGGTGATGCCTTGCAGCTCGGCAAAATGCACCAGGGTTTCTTCCCGGCTGAGCTTGAACAAGGGCCAGTCCTGCAGCGCATCGCTGATGACCACCGGGATGCCATGGGGCAGATAGCGCGCCTTGAATTCCTGGACTGACAACCCGCTGCACGGCCGACGTTCCACGCTGTGTTGGGTTGGCAGGCTGGCGGTGAGCTTTTCGCTGAAGCGCGAAGGAGTGGGATAGCGCTTGTTCATGTCGACCTTTTCCACCGGGCGGCTGCCATGGCGCGCCTGGTCGATGATCTGTGGCAGCAACGTCGCCAGGCCCATGTTGCCGCCGATCTTCAAACGACCGCTGGCGAACAGTTCCTCGACATTGGCCAGGCCGGCCATGATCCCGAGGAAGTCCTTTTCCGCCACTTCGATGGTGACGTCGGGGCTGGCGTGGCGCCCGGCCTGGGTGCGGCTGGTGGCCTTGACCTCGGACCAGTACGCCTGGTGCGGGCCGAACACGAACTGGAAGACGCCTTCGATACCAACGGCGCCGGCATTGGCGAACAGCTTGCCCAGGATGGTTTGCAGGTCCACGGCGGTCACTCTTGCGGGTTTTCGGTCTAGCAGGTAACGAGGGCCGTGACCGAAAATTTAGCCTGTGCCCCCAATCGCCGCCCTAGCGTGTCGCGACGATGAAGACCCGTGGAAACGGTAGCAGGACCGAACCATCGTCCAGGGTCGGGTAGGCCTGTTCGACAGCCTTGAGGTATTGCGTCAGGTATTGCTCGCGTTGCGCCTCGTCCAACGGTTCGAGAAACGGGCGCAAGCCGCTGCCCTTGAACCATTCCACGATGCCCGAAGCGCCACCGGCCAGTGGATGATGATAGGTGGTGCGCCACACATCGACCCGGCTGCAATGGGGCTTGAGGATCGAATAATAGGTGCTGGCGTCCTCCACCTCGGTCCGAGAATCAGCGGCCCCGGCCAGTTGGCTGGCCCAGGGGCCGTTGGCCGCAATCTCCCGCATCAAGCGGTGGGACGGCTGATGCAGGGTGTCGGGCATCTGGATCGCCAGGCTGCCACCTGGTGCGAGTTTGTCCACCAGTGACGGCAGTAGGGTGGCGTGGTCCGGCAGCCATTGCAGCACAGCGTTGGCGAAGATCACCTCGAAGGGGCCGCTTTCATTCCAGAGGCCGATGTCTGCCGTATCGAATGTCACGTCGGGCAAGCGCTTGCGGGCGGCTTCGACCATGTCGGCGGAACTGTCCAGGCCACGCACCGTCGCGCCGGGGAAGTGGTCCGCCAACAGTTCGGTGGAGTTTCCGGGGCCGCAGCCCAGATCGATCACCTGGCGCGCCTGTACCGGCGGGATCGCCGCCAGCAGATCGCGGGACGGGCGGGTGCGTTCCTGTTCGAAAGCGACATATTGTTGGGCGGACCAGCTCATTGTGTTCTCCTTGGGCAGACCAGAACCATGGGGTTTGCAGTATAAGACGCATCCAGGGGAGAGGCCGGCGACTAATTTTTTACGGCCCGGCCTCGTTATCCTTTTGACTCGAACGATCGGAGAAAACCGCAGTGACCCAACTGACCCTGCTGTGCCTGCCTTATTCCGGCGCCAGCGCAATGGTGTACAGCCGGTGGCGGCGCAAATTGCCGCAATGGCTGCACGTGCAACCAGTGGAGTTGCCGGGACGCGGGGCGCGCTTCGACGAGCCGCTGCACACCGAGATGGGCCCGTTGGCGATGCAACTGGCGCGGGAGCTTTACCCGACGCTCCAGGCGCCGTACGCCTTGTTCGGTCACAGCCTGGGTGCGCTGTTGGCCTGTGAAATCGCCCATGCCCTGCGTGAACTCGGCTGCCCGGAACCGGTGGCGCTGTTTGCATCCGGCACCGCCGCGCCGACGATGCGGGCCGACTACGATCGCGATTTTGCCACGGCAAAGACCGACGCTGAGTTGATCGAGCAACTGCGCACCCTCAACGGCACGAGCGAGGAGATCCTGGCCAATGAAGAACTGATGGCCCTGACCCTGCCGATCCTGCGGGCCGATTTTTTGCTGTGCGGACGTTTTCAGCCGCGGCAGCGACCGTTGCTCAAATGCCCGGTGCACGTGCTCGGCGGCACCGCCGACAAGGCCACCACGGCGCAACTGATGGGCTGGCGTCAGGAAACCACGGGCAGCTTTTCGGTGGACATGCTGGCCGGCGGGCATTTCTTCATCCACGAGCACGAGGCCAAGGTGCTGCGGCTGATCAAGGATCAGTTGAGCGTGCATCATCGGCGGCATGGGTTGGCGATCAGCGCATAACCCGTTAAAGACCCGCTTTCGTGACCTAGGGAGCTTGCTCCCGCTGGGCGGCCGGGCCGCCTCAAAAAGAATGGCGCATTAACCCAGGCAGACCGCATCAGCCGGTTTACGACTGCTGCGCAGCCGAGCGGGAGCAAGCTCCCTCGCCACGGTTTTCTTCCTTCCTGACACTTGTTCCCAATCGCTAATTTTTCCGGTTTGCATTCGTTTCATAGGGACGACATGCCTCTGTGCCTTGTGCCCACTGATTCCGGATACCCAGAAATGAATGCTGAAAACGCCTTGAAACTTGCTCGCCGGTTTATCGGGTTGCCTTTGGACAAGCGCCAGATGTTCCTGGCGGCGCTGGACAAGGAGGGCGTGGATTTCAGCAGCTTTCCCATTCCCCAGGGCGTCGAAGCCGAGGATCGCCAGGCCCTGTCCTATGCCCAGCAGCGCATGTGGTTTCTCTGGCAGTTGGATCCCGACAGCGGCGCCTACAACCTGCCCGGGGCGGTGCGGCTCAAGGGCGCGTTGAGTCTGTCGTCGCTGGAGCAGGCTTTTGCCAGTTTGGTGGCGCGTCATGAAACCCTGCGCACGGTGTTCCGGCGCCAGGCCGACGACAGCCTCTTGCAAGTGGCGACCGATGCGCCGCTGCTGATCGAGCATCAGGACCTCAGCGGCTTGCCGGCAGGCAATCGCGAGCAAGCGGTGCGCCAGGCTGCGCAAGCACAATCGATGCGGCCCTTCGACCTGTCCAGCGGCCCCTTGCTGCGGGTCGAGTTGCTCAAGATCGATGCGCAGGAGCACGTACTGCTGTTGACCCTGCACCACATCGTCTCCGATGGCTGGTCGATGAACGTGCTGATCGAAGAGTTCATCCGCTGCTACGACGCCCACGAAGCCGGCGTGCCGCCGCAACTGGCCGATTTGCCGATCCAGTACAGCGACTACGCGCTGTGGCAGCGCCGTTGGCTGGAGGCCGGTGAGCAGGGCCGACAACTGGCGTACTGGCAGGCCCAGCTGGGTGATGAGCATCCGGTGCTGGAATTGCCCACCGACCATTCGCGCCCGGCCATGCCAAGCTATCGCGGCAGCCGTTATGAATTCGCCATCGAGCCGGGGTTGGCGGAGCAACTGCGCAGCACGGCCCAGCAGCAGGGCGTCACGCTGTTCATGCTGCTGCTCGGCGCGTTCAACGTGCTGTTGCATCGCTACAGCGGCCAGTCCGACATCCGCGTGGGCGTGCCGATTGCCAACCGCAACCGCGACGAAATCGAAGGCCTGATCGGTTTCTTCGTCAACACCCAGGTGCTGCGCACCGAATTGGATGGCCAGATCCGGGTCGACGAGTTGCTGCGCCGGGTCAAGGAGACCGCGCTCGGTGCCCAGGCCCACCAGGACCTGCCTTTCGAGCGCCTGGTCGAGGCATTGAAATTGGAGCGCAGCCTCAGCCATACGCCGCTGTTCCAGGTGATGTACAACCATCAGCCCCAAGTGGCGGATGTCACCACGATCCGAACGGCGTCCGGGCTGGAACTGGACATGATCGAGTGGCAGACCCGCACCACCCAATTCGACTTGACCCTGGACACTTACGAAAAAGCAGGCACGTTGCGCGCCGCGCTGACTTATTCCGAGGACCTGTTCGAGGCGCCGACCGTCGCGCGCATGGCGCGGCATTGGCTGCGATTGCTCGCGGCGATGATTGCCGATCCGTCCCGGCGTGTCGGGGAGCTGGCGCTGCTTGATGCCGACGAGCACGCCACTCTGGTTTATGACTGGAACGCCACGGCCCAACGCTACCCGACCGAACTGTGCATGCATCAGTTGATCGAAGCCCAGGTGGCGCGCACTCCGCACGCTCAGGCGCTGATGTTTGGCGACCAGAGCCTGACCTATGCCCAGCTCGATGCCCGCACCAACCGTCTGGCCCATCTGCTGCGCGGACGCGGTGTACGAGCGGACAGCTTGGTGGGCATCTGCATCGAGCGTTCGGTTGAGATGGTGCTTGGCCTGCTGGCGATCCACAAGGCCGGCGGCGCCTACGTGCCGCTGGATCCGGAATATCCGCAGGATCGCCTGGCCTACATGATCGAGGACAGCGGCATCGGCTTGCTGCTGACCCAGCGCGCGCTGTCGGCGGAGCTGCTGACCGAGGGGATCGAGGTCATCGCGCTCGACCAACCGGACGGTTGGCTCGACGGTTACAGCGACAGTCGACCCGACGTCGCGGTCGACCCGCTGAACTTGGCTTACGTGATCTACACCTCTGGTTCCACCGGCAAACCCAAGGGCGCGGGCAACAGCCATGCGGCACTGGTCAATCGCTTGTGCTGGATGCAACAGGCGTATCGCCTGGATGGCAGCGACGCGGTGTTGCAGAAAACCCCGTTCAGTTTCGACGTGTCGGTGTGGGAGTTCTTCTGGCCGCTGATGACCGGAGCACGCTTGGTGATTGCCGCGCCCGGTGCCCATCGTGATCCGCGGCAACTGATCGATAGCATCAACCGTCATCGCATCAGCACGCTGCACTTCGTGCCGTCGATGCTGCAGGCCTTCATCCATGAACCTGGCGTGGAATCCTGCGAAAGCTTGAAGCGTATCGTCTGCAGTGGTGAAGCCTTGCCGCTGGATGCGCAGCAGCAGGTCTTCGCCAAACTACCGGACGCAGCGCTCTACAACCTGTACGGCCCGACCGAAGCGGCCATCGACGTGACCCATTGGACTTGCGTAGATGAGGGCGCCGATTGCGTACCGATCGGCCAGCCCATCGCCAACCTGCGTACCCATGTGCTCGACGCCGATCTGTCGCCGGTTCCGTGGGGCGTGGCGGGCGAGTTGTACCTGGGCGGGGCGGGGCTGGCGCGCAGTTATCACCAGCGTCCGACGCTGACCGCCGAGCGTTTCGTGCCGTGCCCGTTCCATGACGGCGCGCGCCTGTACCGCACCGGCGACCGCGTGCGCCAGCGCGCCGACGGTGTGATCGAATACCTTGGCCGTCTCGATCATCAGGTCAAGCTGCGCGGCCTGCGCATCGAACTGGGGGAAATCGAAGCCCGTCTCCTGCAACATCCACTGGTGCGCGAGGCCGTGGTACTGGTGCAGGACGGCAAGCATCTGGTGGGCTACCTGGTGCTGGAAAACGGCGACCCGCACGAGCAGTGGCAACAGGACCTCAAGGCCTGGCTGCTCGTCGGCCTGCCGGAATACATGGTGCCGACCTACCTGATGCCATTGGCCGGCCTGCCCGTGACCGCCAACGGTAAGCTCGATCGCAAGGCCTTGCCACAACCCGACGCCGCGCCCCGGCAAACATTCATCGCCCCGCAAGATGCACTGCAAACCGTCTTGGCTGAAATCTGGCAGAGCGTGCTTGGCGTTGAGCGCGTCGGTCTCGAAGACAACTTCTTCGAACTGGGCGGCGATTCGATCATTTCCATCCAAGTGGTGAGCCGCGCACGACAGGTTGGTGTGCATATTCATCCCCGCGACCTGTTCCAGTACCAGACCGTGCGCAGCCTGGCGCTGGTCGCCCGCCACGACAACCACAGCGCCCTGGACCAAGGTCCGGTCACTGGCGATGCCATGCTCGGGCCGATCCAGCAGCAGTTTTTCGCCCAGGCGATGCAGGCCCGCGAACACTGGAACCAATCGCTGTTGCTGACCCCACGCGAACCGATGAATGCACAATGGCTCGACGCGGCGCTGACCTGCGTCATCAACCACCACGACGCCTTGCGCCTGCGCTTCGTCGAAGACGCCGACGGTTGGCGGCAGAGCCATGCCGCGTTTTTGCAAAGCGCCGACCTGTGGCAACGCGATGCCCGATCCATCGAGCACCTGAATGCGCTGTGCGACGAGGCGCAGCGCAGCCTGGACCTGCAAGACGGGCCACTGGTGCGCGCCATGCTGGTGAACCTGGCCGACGGCAGCCAGCGCCTGGCGCTGGTTATCCATCACTTGGTGGTGGACGGCGTGTCATGGCGCGTGCTGCTGGAAGATTTGCAGCAGGCCTACGAGCAACTGGCGGCCGGTGGCGGCGTTACGTTGCCGGCCAAGACCAGCGCCTTCCAGAGTTGGACGGCGCGTCTGAGGGCCGAAGCATCGCGCTTCGATGACCAGTCGGCCTATTGGAAAAACCAGCACGAGGCCGCGTGGGACCTGCCATGCGAACGCCCGCAGGGCAGCTTGCAAAACATCCACGGCGAGAAAATCCAATGGCGCCTGGAGGCCGAACTGACCCGGCAACTGCTGCAACAGGCGCCCGCTGCCTATCGCACCCAGGTCAACGACCTGCTACTCACCGCGCTGACTCGCACCATCAGCCGTTGGAGCGGGCAGCCAAGCACATTGATCGAGCTCGAAGGTCATGGCCGCGAAGACCTTTTCGATGACATCGACCTGACCCGCACGGTGGGTTGGCTGACCAGTCTGTTCCCGGTCAAGCTGACAGCCACCGAGGACATCGGCGGCTCGATCAAGACCATCAAGGAGCAACTGCGCAGCGTCCCGGACAAGGGCCTGGGCTACGGCGTGCTGCGTCATCTGGCAGCGACGTCGGTGCAAGCTCAATGGACGGATCTGGCGCCTGCGCGCATCACTTTCAATTACCTCGGCCAGTTCGACCGCCAGTTCGATGAGGCGGCGCTGTTCCTGCCGTCCGGCGAAGGCAGTGGCGTCGCCCAGGACCCGACGGCACCGCTGGCCAACTGGCTGACGGTGGAAGGGCAGGTGCATGGCGGCGAGCTGGCGATGAGCTGGGGCTTCAGCCGTGACATGTTCGACAGCACGACCGTGCAGCAACTGGCCGATCAATACGCCGTCGAGCTCAAGGCGCTGATCGACCATTGCGTCAACCTGGCGGAACCGCAAGCCACGCCGTCGGACTTTCCGCTGGCGCGGATCACCCAATCGCAACTCGATCATCTGCCAGTGGCGGCCGGTCAGTTGGATGATGTCTATCCGCTGTCGCCGATGCAGCAGGGCTTGTTGTTCCACACGTTGTACGAGCAGGCGGCTGGCGAATACGTCAATCAATTGCGGGTGGACGTGCAAGGCCTGGATGCCGAGCGCTTCCGTGCGGCGTGGCAGGCCACTGTCGCGGCGCAGGATATTTTGCGCAGCGGCTTCGTCTGGGAAGGTGAATGGCCGCAACCGCTGCAGATCGTTCACAAGCAGGTGCAGTTGCCGTTCACGGTGCTGGACTGGCGCGAGCATGCCGACCCGGCCCACGCCCTCGCCGCGTTAGCCGAGGCCGAGCGTGCCCAAGGTTTCGACTTGAGCCAGGCGCCGCTGTTGCGCCTGGTGCTGGTGCAGACCGGAGCGGCGCAATGGCATTTGATCTACACCCATCACCACATCCTGATGGATGGCTGGAGCAACTCGCAGTTGCTCGGCGAGGTGATGCAGCGCTACAACGGCCGCGCCCCGGCCAGCACTGTTGGGCGTTATCGCGACTACATCGCTTGGCTGCAACGCCAGGACGGCCAGCTCAGCCAGGATTTCTGGAGCGCACAGCTGGCCCCGTTGCAAGAGCCGACCCGACTCGCCCGCGCGGCCTCGGACAGCGGCGAGAGCGGTCACGGCGATCATTTCCTGATCCTCGACATGCCGCGCACCCAGGCACTGGAGTCGTTTGCCCGCCAGCAGAAAATCACCCTAAACACGCTGGTGCAAGCGGCTTGGCTGCTGTTGCTGCAACGCTATACCGGGCACCCGACCGTGACGTTTGGCGCGACGGTTGCCGGTCGCCCGGCGGATCTGCCGGGGATCGAGCAGCAGGTCGGCCTGTTCATCAACACCTTGCCGGTCATCGGCAGCCCGCGTCCGGACCAGACGGTCGGCCAGTGGCTGCAAACGGTGCAGGACCAGAACCTGAGCCTGCGGGAGTTCGAGCACACGTCGCTGGCGGACATCCAGCGTTGGGCCGGGCAGGGCGGCGAGGCGCTGTTCGACAACCTCTTGGTATTCGAAAACTATCCGATTGCCCAGGCTTTGCAGCAAGGCACTGCCAGCGATGTCACATTCGGCGACGTTGCCAACCGTGAGCAGACGCATTACGCCCTGAGCGTGGCGGTTACCCTCGGCGAACAATTGGCGCTGCACTTCAGTTACGAGCGTCGGCAGTTCGCCGACGAGATGATTGATCACATCGGCACTCATCTGCTGCATCTGCTTGAGCAATTCAGCCAGGACGCCGGACGCAATCTGGGTGAAATCGCCCTGGCCAGCGGTGCCGAACATGCGCGCCAACGTGCCGACAACCACCCGCAGCCGTACCCGGTAAACATCCCCGTGCACCAGCGCATCGCCGCGCTGGCCGCCGAGGGCCCGCAACGCACGGCGGTGATTTTCAACGACCGACACGTCAGCTACGGCGAGATCGATCGGCGCGCGAACCAACTGGCCCACACCTTGATCAGCCGCGGCGTCGGCCCGGAAACCCGAGTCGGCGTGGCCCTGCCGCGCAGCGAAGAGGTGATCGTCACGCTGTTGGCGGTGCTCAAGGCCGGCGCTGCCTACGTGCCGTTGGACGTGAGCTATCCCCGCGAACGCCTGGCTTATTTGATGAAGGACGCCGGGTTGGCGCTGCTGGTCAGCGATTCCTCGGTATCGGCCCAGTTGCCCGTGGATGAGTCGTTGCCGTTGCTGGAGCTGGACCGTATCGATCTGCGCGAACTGCCGACCAGCGCGCCCGACGTCCAACTCGACCCGCACAACCTGGCCTACGTGATCTACACCTCCGGTTCCACTGGCAACCCCAAGGGTGTCAGCGTGGCCCACGGTCCGCTGGCGATGCACTGCCAGGCCATTGGCGAGCGTTATGAAATGCGCGACAGCGATTGCGAATTCCATTTCATGTCGTTCGCGTTCGACGGCGCCCACGAGCGCTGGCTCACCAGCCTGACCCACGGTGCGTCGCTGCTGATTCGCGACGACAGCCTTTGGACCCCGGAGCAAACCTACAACGCCATGCACGAGCACGGTGTGACGGTGGTGGCGTTCCCGCCGGTGTACCTGCAACAACTGGCCGAGCACGCCGAGCGTGAAGGCAACCCGCCGAAGGTGCGCATCTATTGCTTCGGCGGCGACGCGGTGCCCAACGCCAGTTTCGAGCGGGTCAAGCGCGCCTTGCGTCCTGAGTACATCATCAACGGTTACGGTCCGACCGAAACGGTGGTCACGCCGCTGATCTGGAAGGCCGGTCGCGAGGCGTGTTGTGGCGCTGCCTACGCGCCCATCGGCAGCCGCATCGGCGACCGCAGTGCCTACGTGCTCGATGCCGACCTTAACCTGTTGCCCCAAGGCATGGCCGGTGAGCTGTATCTGGGCGGCACGGGATTGGCTCGCGGTTACCTGAACCGACCGGGGCTGACCGCCGAGCGTTTTGTCGCCGACCCGTTCAGCGCCGGCGGCTTGCTGTATCGCACCGGAGACCTGGTGCGCCAGCGCGCCGACGGCACTTTCGATTACCTGGACCGCATCGACAACCAAGTGAAGATCCGTGGTTTCCGCATCGAACTCGGTGAAATCGAAGCCAGTCTGCAAGCCCTCGATGGCGTGCGCGAAGCGGTGGTCGTGGCCCAGGAAGGCACCGCCGGCAGCGGCAAGCGTCTGGTCGCCTATGTGGTGGCGGCAGAACCTGCCCGTGAAGACTTCGCCGAGCACTTGCGTGAGCAGCTCAAGGCGACGTTGCCGGCGCACATGATTCCGGCCTATCTGCTGCTGCTCGAATGCCTGCCGCTGACCCCCAACGGCAAGCTCGACCGCAAGAACCTGCCCAAGCCCGACGCCAGCCAATCGCAACACGCCTACCTGGCGCCGCGCACTGCGCTGGAACAGCAACTGGCGGCGATCTGGCAGGACGTGCTCAAGCTTGAACGCGTGGGCCTGCGGGATAATTTCTTCGAACTGGGCGGCGATTCCATCGTCTCGATCCAGTTGGTCAGCCGCGCCCGCCAGGCCGGTATGCACTTCACGCCCAAGGACCTGTTCCAGCACCAGACCCTGGAAACACTCGCCACCGTGGTTCGCCAGGGTGAAGCCGCCCAAGTCATCGATCAGGGTCCGGTGACCGGTGAACTGGCGCTGTTGCCGGTGCAGCGGGTGTTCTTCGAACAGGCGATACCGCAGCGTCATCACTGGAACCAGGCGGTGATGCTCAAGGCGACCGAACGCCTGGATGCATCGGTTTTGAACCAGGCTTTGAATGCGTTGTTAGAGCATCATGATGGCCTGCGCTTGAGCTTCACCGAGCAGGCCGAAGGCTGGAGGGCGGTTTACCGTCTCGCCGACATTCAATGCCAAGACCTGCTCTGGACTGTGGACGCACCTGATGCGCAGGCCTTGCAAGGCATCGCCAATGAGGCCCAACGCAGCCTGGACCTGCAAGATGGGCCGTTGCTGCGGGCAGTCCTGGCGACGCTGGGCGATGGTACCCAGCGGTTGTTGCTGGCGGTGCACCACTTGGTGATCGACGGCGTGTCGTGGCGAATCCTGTTCGAGGACCTGCAAACCGCCTATCGTCAGTTGTCCAGCGGTGCGGCGCTGCGACTGCCGCTGAAGACCACCTCCGCGCAGGCCTGGGCCGAGCGCCTGCAAGCGCATGCCGGCAGCAACCGGCTGGCGCAGGAACTGGCGTTCTGGCAAGCCCAGCTCGAAGACGTCGATGCCTCGTTGCCGATGGATAACCCGGCGGGCGGCCAGCAGAACCGCCTGGCCGTGACGGTGCGCACACGACTCGACGCCACGCTGACCCGGCAACTGCTGCAAGACGCGCCCAAGGCTTATCGCACCCAGGTCAACGACCTGCTGCTCACCGCGCTGGCGCGGGTGATGGTGCGCTGGACCGGCAGCGACAGTGCGCTGATCCAGCTTGAAGGCCATGGCCGCGAAGCCTTGTTCGACGACGTCGATCTGACTCGCACCGTCGGCTGGTTCACCAGCCTGTACCCGGCGCGGCTCACGCCTCGGGCGGACTTGGGCGATTGCCTCAAGCAGATCAAGGAACAACTGCGGGCGATGCCCGACAAGGGCCTCGGTTTCGGCGCCCTGGCCCATCTGGCGGATGACGCGACGCGGGCGATCCTGGCCGGGCTGCCGACGCCCAGCCTGACCTTCAACTACCTGGGCCAGTTCGACGCCAGCTTCAACGAAGCCGACGGCGCTTTGTTCGTGCTGGCCGACGAAGCCGCCGGCGATGAGCTGGACGCCGAAGCACCGCTGTCCAATGCGCTGGCCTTGAACGGCCAGGTGTTCGGCGGCGAACTGGACCTGGGCTGGACCTTCAGCCGCGAGCAGTTCAACGAGTCCACCATCCAGGCGCTGGCCGACGATTATGGGATGGAACTGCAGCGGCTGATCGAGCATTGCTGCCGGGGCGAGCACAGCGGCGTGACGCCGTCGGACTTCCCGCTGGCGAGCCTGAACCAGCAGCAACTGGACGGACTGGCGCTGCCTCCAGCGCAGATCGTCGACCTGTATCCGTTGTCACCGATGCAACAAGGCATGCTGTTCCATGGTGTGTATGGCGACGCGAGCGGCGACTACATCAACCAACTGCGCCTGGACGTCGAAGGGCTGGACCCGGAACGCTTCCGCCAGGCCTGGCAAGCGGCGGTGGATGCCCATGACATCCTGCGCACGCGGTTTGTCTGGCAGGGTGATTTGCCGGCGCCGGTGCAAGTGGTCAGCAAGTACCTGCAACTGCCTTACAACGTGCAGGATCTGCGCGGTGAGTTATCGCCTGACCAGACCCTGCGGGCCCTGGCCGATGCCGAACGCCAGCAACTTCACTTGAGTGCGCCGGCCCTGATGCGGCTGATGATCGTGCGTCTCGACGAGCAGCGTTATCACCTGATCTACAGCCACCATCACATCCTCATGGACGGCTGGAGCAACTCGCAGTTGCTTGGCGAAGTGCTGCAACGCTACAGCGGGCAATCCGTTGCCGTATCGGGCGGTCGTTATCGGGACTACATCGCCTGGCTGCAACGCCAGGACGCGGCGCTCAGCGAAGCGTTCTGGAAACCTTTGCTGCAACGCCTGGAGGCGCCGACGCGGCTGGCCGACTCGGTGGCCAAACCAACGGACGCTGGGGTTGGTTATGGCGATCATGTGCAGGTGCTGGACGAAGCGCTGACCCGCCGCCTGGAAGCCTTCGCGCGTGCCTCGAAAGTCACGGTGAACACGCTTGTGCAGGCGGCGTGGTTGCTGCTGTTGCAGCGCTACACCGGTCGAGAAACGGTTGCCTTCGGTGCGACGGTGGCCGGTCGCCCAGCGGACCTGCCTGGCATCGAGCAGCAGATCGGTTTGTTCATCAACACCTTGCCGGTGATCGCCAGCCCTCGGGCCGAGCAGTCTTTGGACAGCTGGCTGCAAGCGGTGCAAGCGCAGAACCTCGCCTTGCGCGAGTTCGAGCACACCGCGTTGCTGGACATCCAGCGCTGGGCCGGGCAGGGCGGCGACGCGTTGTTCGACAGTTTGTTGGTGTTCGAGAACTACCCGATCGCCGAGGCCCTGGAGCAGGGCGCACCGGACGGTTTGCGCTTTGGTTCGCCGATCACTCAGGAGCAGACCAACTATCCGTTGACGCTGTTGGTGGGGCTGGAGCGGCAGTTGTCGGTGCATATGAGTTATCAGCGGGCGAGTTTCTCGGCGGTTACCGTGGAGCGGTTGGCGGGGCATTTGGCTCAGTTGCTCGGACAGATGACGGCTAATGGCGAGCGCCCGTTGGGTGAGCTGTCGATGCTGGAATTCGATGAACACCAGCGCCTGATCCATGACTGGAATCCGGTGGATGCGCCGTTCGAGCAAGACCTATGCATCCATCAATTGATTGCCCGCCAAGCGGAAAACACCCCGGACGCCTTGGCGGTGACGTTCAATGATATTCGCCTGAGCTACAGCGAACTCGACGGCCGCGCCAATCGTCTGGCCCATAAACTGATCGAGCTGGGCGTCGGCCCGGAAGTGCGCGTGGGCGTGGCGATGCCGCGCTCCGAGCAACTGCTGATCGCCTTGCTGGCGGTGCTCAAGGCTGGCGGCGCGTATGTGCCGCTTGACCCGGATTACCCGGCCGAGCGCGTGGCCTACATGCTCGACGACAGTCGGGCGAAGGTGCTGTTGACCGAGCAGGCTGTGGCTTTGACGTTGACCGTTCCGGCTGGAACCGAAGTGCTGATGCTGGATCGGGTTGAATTGACCTCATATCCCTTAAAAACACCGGACACAGCGGTCACACCAGACAACCTCGCCTACGTCATCTACACCTCCGGTTCCACCGGCAAACCTAAAGGCGTGGCCATCGCCCACCGCAACGTTCTGGCGCTGATCGACTGGTCGAAAACCGTCTACAGCCGCGACGACATCCAAGGCGTGCTGGCCTCGACCTCGGTGTGTTTCGACCTGTCGGTGTGGGAGCTGTTCGTGACCCTGGCCAACGGCGGTTCGCTGATCATCGCTCGCAATGCCCTGGAACTGCCGCACCTGCCGGCCCGCGACCAGGTGCGCCTGATCAACACCGTACCCTCGGCCATCGCGGCGTTGCAGCGCAGTGGGGATATCCCGCAGAGCGTGCGCATCATCAACCTGGCCGGTGAGCCGCTGAAGCAAAGCCTGGTGGATGCCCTCTACCCCACACCCCTAACCTGTGGGAGCGAGCCTGCTCGCGAAAGCGGTGGGTCAGGCAACCCGATGCAAACTGACAGGACGCCTTCGCGAGCAGGCTCGCTCCCACAAGGGGGGGAGCATGTCCATGGCATCATCAACCTGGCCGGTGAACCGCTGAAGCAGAGCCTGGTGGATGCCCTCTACCCCACACCCCTAACCTGTGGGAGCGAGCCTGCTCGCGAAAGCGGTGGGTCAGGCAATCCGATGCAAACTGACAGGACGCCTTCGCGAGCAGGCTCGCTCCCACAAGGGGGGGAGCATGTCCATGGCATCATCAACCTGGCCGGTGAGCCGCTGAAGCAAAGCCTGGTGGATGCCCTCTACCCCACACCCCTAACCTGTGGGAGCGAGCCTGCTCGCGAAAGCGGTGGGTCAGGCAATCCGATGCAAACTGACAGGACGCCTTCGCGAGCAGGCTCGCTCCCACAGGGGATTGAGCATGTCTATGACCTTTATGGCCCATCGGAAGACACGACTTACTCAACCTGGACCCGCCGCACCCAGGGCGGCACGGCCAATATCGGTCGCCCACTCAAGCACACCGCCAGCTACCTGTTGGACGCCAACCTGCAACCGGTCCCCCAAGGCGTGTCCGCTGAGCTGTACCTGAGTGGCGCGGGCATCACCCGGGGTTACCTTGGCCGCGCGGCGATGACCGCCGAAAAATACGTGCCCAACCCGTTCTCCACCACCGGCGAACGCCTCTACCGCACCGGCGACCTGTGCCGTTATCGCGACAACGGCGTGCTCGAATACCAGGGCCGCATCGACCATCAGGTGAAGATCCGCGGCTTCCGTATCGAGCAGGGGGAAATCGAGGCGCGACTGCTGCAACAGCCCGAGGTCAAGGAGGTGGCGGTGCTGGCCCAGGAAGGGCCGGGCGGGCAGCAGTTGGTGGCCTATGTGGTGGCTTCGGCGGATGCCGACACCCTGCGCGATCCACTCAAAGCCCGCCTCAAGGAACATCTGCCCGACTACATGATCCCGGCGCACTGGCTGTTCCTCGATCACCTGCCGTTGACCCCCAACGGCAAACTCGACCGCAAGGCGTTGCCGGGCATCGAGGCCCGGCGATCGCAAAACGCATACCAAGCACCGATCAGCAAACTGGAACAGCAAGTCGCGGCGATCTGGGCCCAGGTGCTCACCGTCGAGCGCGTGGGCCTGAACGATCACTTCTTCGAGTTGGGCGGCCACTCGCTGCTGGCGGTCACCGCCGTCTCGCGCATGACCCTCGAACTGGGGTTGAGCCTGACCCCGCAACTGCTGTTCCAGCACCCCGTCCTGCAGGATTTCGTCGCCCGACTCGACAGCACGAACGGGCCAATCAATGAAGAGAAACTGAACAAGCTGGACGCCCTGCTTGATGAAATGGAGGAAGTCTGATGGACAAGAGTGTTGCTTTGAGGGTCGCCAAGCGCTTTATCACTCTGCCGCTGGACAAACGCAGGCTGTACCTTGAGAAGATGCTGGAAGAGGGCGTCTCGCCGGCCAACCTGCCGATCCCCGAGGTGCGTTCCGGGTTCGAGCATATCCCGCTGTCCTACGCCCAGGAGCGTCAGTGGTTCCTCTGGCAAATGGAGCCGCACAGTTCGGCCTATCACATCCCCAGCGCCCTGCGCCTCAAAGGTCGATTGGACGTGCCGGCGCTGGAACGCAGCTTCAACGCTTTGGTCGAGCGCCACGAAAGCTTGCGCACCACGTTCAGCGAGCACGGCGAGCAAGCCGTTCAGGTTATCCACCGGCAGATGCCCCTGAGCATCGCTGTCGAGGCGCTGCCTGCTGGTTCACCGATCAGCGAGGACGCGCGCATCAAGGCATACGTCGAAGGCGAAACCGCGCGTCCGTTCGATTTGCGCCAGGGGCCGTTGCTGCGGGTTTCGCTGTTGAAAGTCGCCGAGGACGACCACGTGCTGGTGCTGATCCAGCATCACATCATTGCCGATGGCTGGTCGATGCGCGTGTTGGTAGACGAACTGGTGCGCTGTTACGCCGCCGACACAGACGGCCAGCCGCTTGTATTGCCGGAGCTGCCGGTGCAATACGCCGACTACGCCATCTGGCAGCGCCATTGGCTGGAAGCCGGCGAGCGTGAGCGCCAGTTGGCCTATTGGGTGCAGACCCTGGGCGACGAGCAACCGGTGCTGGAGCTGCCGTTCGATCATCCGCGTCCCCCGGTGCAAAGCCTTCGTGGCGCGCGGCTGGATTTGACACTGGCGCCGGAGCTGGCTGCCTCGCTGAAACAACTGGCCCAGCGAGAAGGCGCCAGCCTGTTCATGGTTTTGCTCGCCTCGTTCCAGGCGTTGCTGCACCGCTACAGCGGCCAGCCGCAGATCCGCGTCGGCGTGCCGACGGCGAACCGCAACCGGGTCGAGACCGAAGGGCTGATCGGCTTTTTCGTCAATACCCAGGTGCTTAACGCCCACGTCGATGGGCAGCAGCCATTCGACGGCTTGCTCGCCCAGGTCAAGCAAGCGGCCATGGCGGCCCAGGCCCATCAGGATTTGCCTTTCGAGCAACTGATCGAGGCGTTGCAACCAGAGCGCAGCCTCAGCCACAGCCCGATCTTCCAGGTGATGTTCAACCACCAGAACGCCGATGCTAAGGGTCGCCGGCAGACGCACCTGCCGCAACTGCGCGTCGAGGACCTGACGTGGGAAGGGCGCACCGCCCAGTTCGACTTGACCCTCGGTACCTACGAAACCGAGCAGGGCATCGTTGCGGAGCTGACCTACGCCACCGACCTCTTCGAACCGCAGACCATCGAGCGCCTGGCCGCGCATTGGCAAAACCTGCTGCAAGGCATTGTCGATGCACCCCGCCAGCGGGTCGGCGAACTGCCGCTGCTCGACCCGGCGCAACAGCGATTCACGCAACAGCAATGGCTGCGCGTCGCCGACCACGGCGCCGGAGCCGTGTGCGTGCACCAGCGCATCGCTGAACAGGCGCAGCAGAACCCCGACGCACTGGCACTGACCGTGGACGGACCATCCCTGAGCTACCGGCAATTGGACGCCCGCGCCAATCAACTGGCCCACCGCTTGATTGATCTGGGCGTGTCCCCTGGCGAGCTGGTGGGCATCGCGGTGGAGCGCAGCATTGAGATGATTGTCGGCCTGCTGGCGATCCTCAAGGCCGGCGGCGCCTACGTACCGCTGGACCCGGCGTATCCCGAGGATCGCCTGGCCTACATGATCGAAGACAGCGGCATCGGGTTGCTGCTGACCCAGGCCCGTTTGCAGGCGCGATTGCCGATCCCGTCGACGCTCCGGACCCTGCTGCTCGATCAGCGGGACGCCGCGCTGCAAGAGGCTCCGAAAACCTGCCCGGCCGTATCGCCGACCGGCGAGCACCTGGCCTACGTCATCTACACCTCCGGCTCCACCGGCAAGCCCAAGGGCGTGATGGTGCGCCATGGTGCGCTGAGCAATTTCATCACCAGCATGATCGCCCAGCCGGGGCTCGCGGCCAGCGATCGCATGTTGTCGCTGACGACCTTCTCCTTCGATATTTTCGGCCTGGAAATCTACGGGCCGCTCTGCGGCGGGGCCAGCATCGTCCTGACCGGGCAGAACGTGCATCAGGATCCGCAAGCGGTGCTGGCGCTGGTCGAGCATCACGACATCAGCGTGCTGCAAGCCACGCCGTCGAGCTGGCGCATGCTGCTCGACCATGAGCGGGCATCGGTGCTCGCCGGCCGGACATTCCTGTGCGGCGGCGAAGCCTTGCCCCAGGAACTGGCGCAGCGACTGCTGGCGCTTTCGCCAAAGCTCTGGAACCTCTATGGCCCTACCGAAACCACCATCTGGTCGGCCGCGCATCCATTGAGCCCCGAGCGCGACCGGCCGTTCCTTGGCCAGCCGCTGGACAATACCGCGCTGTACATCGTCGGCGGCGACCTGACCCTCAATCCGCCCGGCGCGCCGGGTGAGCTGCTGATCGGCGGCGCCGGCCTTGCCCGTGGTTATTTCCAGCGCCCGGGGCTGACCGCCGAACGCTTCGTACCGGACCCGTTTTCCACCGCCGGCGAACGGCTGTACCGCACCGGCGACCTGACCCGCTATCGCCCCGAAGGCGTGGTCGAATACCTCGGCCGCATCGACCATCAGGTGAAGATCCGCGGCCTGCGCATCGAACTCGGGGAAATCGAAGCCGCGCTGCTGGCCCAGGACAGCGTGCGCGAAACCGTGGTGGTCGCCCACGAGGGCCCGACCGGTGCGCAACTGGTGGGCTACGTCGTGCCTGCCAGCGGCGCGGTGCCGGAGCCCGATGCGCCGTTGCGCGTCGCGCTCAAGGCAGCCCTCAAGGCGCAGTTGCCGGACTACATGGTCCCGGCGCACCTGTTGTTCCTGGCCCGATTGCCACTGACACCCAATGGCAAGATCGATCGCAAGGCCTTGCCGGCGCCCGACGCCAGCGATCTGCAACAGGCCTACGTGGCGCCTCGCAGTGAGGTCGAGCAACAAGTCGCGGCGATCTGGCAGGACGTGCTCAAGCTTGAGCGCGCGGGCCTGGAGGACAACTTCTTCGAATTGGGCGGGCATTCGCTGCTAGTGACCCAAGTGGTCTCGCGAATCCGTCGGGTGCTGGGCATCGAGGTGCCGCTGCGCAGCCTGTTCGAACACAGCACCTTGCAGGCGTTTGTCGCAGCCTTCGAGGCCACGCCAGGCGAACAGGCCCCGGCAATGGTGCCGGTGCCTCGCGATGCGCCACTGCCGCTGTCGTTTGCCCAGGAACGCCAATGGTTCCTGTGGAAAATGGACCCGGACAGCGCCGCCTACAACATCCCCACGGCCCTGCGGATGCGCGGCACGCTGGACAAGGATGCGCTGCGCGAGAGTTTCGCCGCGCTGGTGGCGCGTCACGAAAGTTTGCGCACCGTATTCGCCGAAGAGGATGGCCGCACCTGCCAAGTCATTCGCGAACAGGGTGAGGTCGACTTCGTCGAGCAGCGCCTGGAAGAGGATGAGATCCAGGCCTTTGTCGAACAGCAGACACAGCGCCCCTTCGATCTGTTGACTGATTCATTGCTGCGCGTGGCACTGCTGGAGGTGGATGAGCAGGATCACATCCTGGTGCTGACGCTGCATCACATCGTCTCCGATGGCTGGTCCTTGCAGGTGATGGTCGATGACCTGATGAGCCTGTATTCGGCGTTCGTCCAAGGCCAGCAAGCGCATCTGCCGCCATTGGCGATGCAATACGCCGACTACGCCGTCTGGCAGCGGCAGTGGATGGCGGCCGGTGAGCGGGATCGCCAATTGGCCTATTGGTCCGGGCAACTGGGCGGTGAGCAACCGCTGTTGGAACTGCCCACCGACCGTCCGCGCCCGGCGCAGCAAAGCCTGCGCGGCGCACGCCTGCCGATCAGGCTGGACGCTGCCTTGAGCGCGAACCTCAAGGCCCTGGCCCGACGGGAAAACGTCACGCTGTTCGTGCTGTTGCTCGGCTCTTTCCAGGCGCTGCTGCACCGCTACAGCGGCCAGGCCGACATCCGCGTCGGCGTGCCGATCGCCAACCGTCAACGACTGGAAACCGAGCGACTGATTGGTTTCTTCGTCAACACTCAGGTCCTGCGCAGCGAGTTTCACAATGGGCTGACCGGCGCCGCTCTGTTGCAGCAGCTCAAGCAGACGGCCCTGGCCGCGCAGATGCACCAGGACATGCCTTTCGAGCAACTGGTGGATGCTTTGCAGCCGCAGCGCAACCTCAGCCACAGCCCGTTGTTCCAGGCGATGTTCAACCACCGCAACGAAACCGATTCGGCGTTCGCCAATGCCTTGCCGGACCTTTGCGTCGAGCCCCTGGGCTGGACGCAGCGTACCGCGCAGTTCGACCTGAGCCTGGACACGGTCGAGGGCCCGCAGGGCTTGCACGCGGCCCTGACCTATGCGACGGATCTGTTCGAGCCGGCGACCATCGAGCGCATGGCCCGGCATTGGCTCAACCTGTTGCACGAGCTGGTGCAAGACCTGCATCGCCCGGTGGTGCAGTGGGCGCTGTTGGATGAGGACGAGCGCCGGCACATGCTCAGCGACTGGAACGCGACGGCGCAGCATTACCCGCTCGACCGCAGCGTGCAAAGCCTGATCGAGGAGCAAGTGCGCCGGACCCCGGACGCGCCTGCGCTGGTCTTCGGCGAGCAGCGCCTGAGCTACCGTGAACTCAACGCCCGGGCCAACCGTTTGGCCCATCGGTTGATCGACCAGGGCGTCGGCCCCGACGTGCTGGTGGGCATCGCCGTGGAGCGTTCCGTGGAGATGGTGCTGGGGCTGTTGGCGATCCTCAAGGCCGGCGGCGCCTACGTGCCCCTGGACCCCGAATATCCGCGCGATCGCCTGGCCTACATGTTCGAAGACAGCGGCATCGGCTTGCTGCTGACCCAGCAACACCTGCTGGATGCCTTGCCGATCCCGGACGGGCTGCGCAGCCTGGTGCTGGACTCGCCCGATGACGGCTTGTACGCCAGCCGCGACGGCAATCCCGATATCGAAGTCCATGGCGAAAACCTGGCCTACGTCATCTACACCTCTGGTTCCACCGGCAAGCCCAAGGGCGCAGGCAATCGCCATAGTGCCCTGGTCAACCGGCTGTGCTGGATGCAACAGGCCTATGGCCTCGATGCCTCGGACAGCGTGCTGCAAAAGACACCGTTCAGTTTCGACGTGTCGGTGTGGGAGTTTTTCTGGCCGCTGCTGACCGGTTCGACGCTGGTGGTGGCCGCGCCGGGCGCCCACCGTGACCCGGCGCAGTTGATCGACTTGATCACGGCCCATGGCATCACCACGCTGCACTTCGTGCCGTCAATGCTCCAGGCGTTTATGCAGGACCCGCGCGTGGCCGAATGCAGCGGTTTGAAGCGGATCGTCTGCAGCGGCGAAGCGCTGCCGGTGGATGCCCAGCAGCAGGTGTTCGCCAAATTGCCGAACGCCAACCTGTACAACCTCTACGGCCCGACCGAGGCGGCCATCGACGTCACTCACTGGACCTGTGTCGAGGAGGGCCGCGACAGCGTGCCCATCGGCCAACCGATCGCCAACCTCGGCACCTACATTCTCGACGATGAATTGTCGCCGGTTCCGGTGGGGGTGACCGGCGAGTTGTATCTGGCGGGCGAAGGGCTGGCGCGGGGTTACCACCGACGCGCGGCGTTGACCGCCGAGCGCTTCGTCACCGGGCCGTTCGGCCATGGTCAGCGCTTGTATCGGACCGGCGATCTGGCGCGCTATCGCCCCGACGGCGTGATCGAATACGCCGGGCGGATCGACCATCAAGTGAAGATCCGTGGCCTGCGCATCGAGTTGGGTGAAATCGAAGCGCGCCTGGCCGAACACGATGCCGTGCGCGAAACCGTGGTCCTGGCCCAGGACGGCACGCTGCTGGTGGCTTATCTGGTGCCGGCGCGCGCCGAGCTGCTCGCCGCCGATGGCGCCGTTCGCCAGGCGCTGCAAGCACGCCTCAGGGAACATCTGAGCCAATCCTTGCCCGACTACATGGTGCCGCAACACTGGGTGTGGCTGGAAAAAATGCCGGTCAGCCCCAACGGCAAGCTCGAGCGCAAGGCACTGCCCAAGGCCGAGCCGAGCGCCCATCCCCAGGCCTACATCGCAGCCATGACGGCGCAGCAGCAGACGCTGGTCGATATCTGGCAAAGCGTGCTTGGACGCGAGCGCGTGGGTGTGACCGACAATTTCTTCGAACTGGGCGGCGATTCGATCATCTCCATTCAGGTGGTGAGCCGGGCCCGGCAGGCCGGCCTTCATTTGAGCCCCAAGGACCTGTTCCTGCACCAGACCATCCAGGGTTTGGCCGGCGTGGCGACAACGGGAGACGGCGGGCCGGTCATCGACCAGGGCCCGGTGACAGGCGAGGCGCTGCTGCTGCCGTTCCAGCAGTTGTTTTTCGAGCAGGCCATGGCCGAGCCCCATCACTGGAACCAGTCGGTACTGCTCAAAGGCGTGCGGCCGGTGCACGCCGGGCATCTGGAGCAGGCGTTGCAGGCCGTGGTCGAACATCACGATGCGTTGCGCCTGGCCTTCACCCATGAGGATGGCGCCTGGATCGCTCGCCATAACACCCTGGCCGATCAACGTGCGTTGTGGCAACGCTCGCCGCTGTTGTGGGCCGCCGAGGTTCCCGACGCGCCGGCCCTCGAACGCCTGGCCGAACACGCTCAGCGCAGTCTTGAACTGGGCAGTGGCGCGCTGCTGCGCGGTGTCCTGGCGACCCTGGCCGATGGCAGCCAACGGTTGTTATTGGTGATTCATCACCTGGTGGTGGACGGCGTGTCCTGGCGGGTGCTGCTGGAAGATTTGCAACAGGCATACGACCAATTGCAGGCCGGCCAGATGCCGACGTTACCGGCCAAGACCACGTCTGCACAGACTTGGGCGCAACGGTTGCAGGCCCATGCCAGCAGTGCGGCGTTGCAAGGCCAAGTCGCTTACTGGCAGGCGCAACTGGACGGCGCTCGCCCCGACCTGCCTTGCGACTACCCCCACGGTGATTTGCGTAGGTGTCATGGGACGCAAGTCCAGACGCGGCTGGACAAAGCACTGACACGACGATTGTTGCAGCAAGCCCCCGCGGCCTATCGCACCCAGGTCAACGACCTGCTATTGACGGCGCTGGCCCGGGTGATCGGCCGCTGGACTTCCCAGGCGTCGACCTTGATCCAGTTGGAAGGCCATGGCCGCGAAGCCCTCTTCGATGATGTGGACCTGAGCCGCAGCGTGGGTTGGCTCACCAGCCTGTTCCCGGTGCGTCTGACCCCGACGGCGACCGCCGAAGGCTCGATCAAGGCGATCAAGGAGCAACTGCGGGCGATCCCCGACAAAGGGCTTGGCTTCGGCGTGCTGCGTTATCTGGGCGATGAACCGACGCGTCGTGCCCTCGCGGCACTGCCGGTGCCGCGCATCACCTTCAATTACTTGGGGCAGTTCGACAGCGGCTTCAACGAAGCGGCCAATGGGCTGTTTGTCCCGGCCAGCGAATCGGCGGGCGCGGCGCAAAGTCCGTTGGCACCGCTGGATAATTGGTTGACTCTCAATGGCAGCGTCTATGCCGGTGAGTTGAGCATCGATTGGAGCTTCAGCACGCAGATGTTCGACGAAGCGACGATCCAGGCGCTGGCAGAGGATTACGCTCGGGAATTGCGGGCGCTGATCGACCACTGTTGCCAGACCGAACGCCACGGCTTCACGCCGTCGGACTTCCCCCTCGCCGGGCTGAACCAGGCGCAATTGGACGCGTTGCCGCTGGTGGCGCGAGAGGTGGAGGACCTTTATCCGCTATCGCCGATGCAGCAGGGCATGCTGTTTCACACGCTGTACGAGCAACAGGCCGGCCACTACATCAACCAGATGCGCGTGGAGGTCCAAGGGCTGGACGTCGAACGCTTCCGCCTGGCCTGGCAGGCGGCCACGGATACCCATGACGTGCTGCGCAGCGGGTTTGTCTGGGACGGCGATTTCAAACATGCATTGCAGGTGGTGTACAAGCGCGTCGACGTTGTGTTGCAGCTTGAGGACGGGCGCGCAAATGCTGACCTGGCTCACTGTCTGGAAAACCTCGCAACGGCCCAGCGCCAACAAGGGTTTGCCCTGGACGCGGCGCCGTTGTTGCGGTTGGTGGTCGTGCGCGTGGCGGACGATCGTTATCACCTGATCTACACCTGCCATCACATCCTCATGGACGGCTGGAGCAACTCGCAGTTGCTCGGCGAAGTGCTGCAACGCTACAGCGGGCAGTCCGTTGCCGTATCGGGCGGTCGTTATCGGGACTACATCGCCTGGCTGCAATGCCAGGACGCGGCGGTCAGCGAAGCGTTCTGGAAACCTTTGCTGCAACGCCTGGAGGCGCCGACGCGGCTGGCTGACGCGGTGGCCAAACCCACGGACGCTGGTGTTGGTTATGGCGATCATGTGCAGGTGCTGGACGAAGCCCTGACCCGTCGCCTGGAAGCCTTCGCGCGTGCCTCGAAAGTCACGGTGAACACGCTTGTGCAGGCGGCGTGGTTGCTGCTGTTGCAGCGCTACACCGGTCGGGAAACGGTTGCCTTCGGTGCGACGGTGGCCGGTCGTCCGGCGGACCTGCCTGGCATCGAGCAGCAGATCGGTTTGTTCATCAACACCTTGCCGGTGATCGCCAGCCCTCGGGCCGAGCAGTCTTTGGACAGCTGGCTGCAAGCGGTGCAAGCGCAGAACCTCGCCTTGCGCGAGTTCGAGCACACCGCGTTGCTGGACATCCAGCGCTGGGCCGGGCAGGGCGGCGACGCGTTGTTCGACAGTTTGCTGGTGTTCGAGAACTACCCGATCGCCGAGGCCCTGGAGCAGGGCGCACCGGACGGTTTGCGTTTTGGTTCGCCGATCACTCAGGAGCAGACCAACTATCCGTTGACGCTGTTGGTGGGGCTGGAGCGGCAGTTGTCGGTGCATATGAGTTATCAGCGGGCGAGTTTCTCGGCGGTTACCGTGGAGCGGTTGGCGGGGCATTTGGCTCAGTTGCTCGGACAGATGACGGCTAATGGCGAGCGCCCGTTGGGTGAGCTGTCGATGCTGGAATTCGATGAACACCAGCGCCTGATCCATGACTGGAATCCGGTGGATGCGCCGTTCGAGCAAGACCTATGCATCCATCAATTGATTGCCCGCCAAGCGGAAAACACCCCGGACGCCTTGGCGGTGACGTTCAATGATATTCGCCTGAGCTACAGCGAACTCGACGGCCGCGCCAATCGTCTGGCCCATAAACTGATCGAGCTGGGCGTCGGCCCGGAAGTGCGCGTGGGCGTGGCGATGCCGCGCTCCGAGCAACTGCTGATCGCCTTGCTGGCGGTGCTCAAGGCTGGCGGCGCGTATGTGCCGCTTGACCCGGATTACCCGGCCGAACGCGTGGCCTACATGCTCGACGACAGTCGGGCGAAGGTGCTGTTGACCGAGCAGGCTGTGGCTTTGACGGCGCCGACTGGAACCCGAGTATTGATCCTCGATCAACTCGACCTTTCACGTTATCCATTGAGCGCACCGGTTACTCACGTTTCAGCGGACAACCTCGCCTACGTCATCTACACCTCCGGCTCCACCGGCAAACCTAAAGGCGTGGCCATCGCCCACCGCAACGTTCTGGCGCTGATCGACTGGTCGAAAACCGTCTACAGCCGCGACGACATCCAAGGCGTGCTGGCCTCGACCTCGGTGTGTTTCGACCTGTCGGTGTGGGAGCTGTTCGTGACCCTCGCCAACGGCGGTTCGCTGATCATCGCTCGCAATGCCCTGGAACTGCCGCACCTGCCGGCCCGCGACCAGGTGCGCCTGATCAACACCGTACCCTCGGCCATCGCGGCGTTGCAGCGCAGTGGGGATATCCCGCAGAGCGTGCGCATCATCAACCTGGCCGGTGAGCCGCTGAAGCAAAGCCTGGTGGATGCCCTCTACCCAACACCCCTAACCTGTGGGAGCGAGCCTGCTCGCGAAAGCGGTGGGTCAGGCAATCCGATGCAAACTGACAGGACGCCTTCGCGAGCAGGCTCGCTCCCACAGGGGATTGAGCATGTCTATGACCTTTATGGCCCATCGGAAGACACCACCTATTCAACCTGGACCCGCCGCACCCAAGGCGGCACGGCCAATATCGGTCGCCCACTCAAGCACACCGCCAGCTACCTGTTCGACGCCAACCTGCAACCGGTCCCTCAGGGCGTGTCGGCTGAGCTGTACCTGAGCGGCGCGGGCATCACCCGGGGTTACCTTGGCCGCGCGGCGATGACCGCCGAAAAATACGTGCCCAACCCGTTCTCCACCACCGGCGAACGCCTGTACCGCACCGGCGACCTCTGCCGTTACCGCGCCGACGGCGTGCTCGAATACCAAGGCCGCATCGACCATCAGGTGAAGATCCGCGGGTTCCGTATCGAGCTGGGGGAAATCGAGGCACGACTGCTGCAACAGCCCGAGGTCAAGGAGGTGGCGGTGCTGGCCCAGGAAGGGCCGGGCGGGCAGCAACTCGTCGCCTACGTGGTGGCCTCGCTGGACGCCGACACCCTGCGCGATCCACTCAAAGCCCGCCTCAAGGAACATCTGCCCGACTACATGATCCCGGCGCACTGGCTGTTCCTCGATCACCTGCCGTTGACCCCCAACGGCAAACTCGACCGCAGGGCGTTGCCGGCTGTGGAAACCGGGGCGATGCAAAACGGTTACGCGCCACCCGCAAGCGAACTGGAGCAACAGATCGCCGACGTCTGGCGCGAAGTCCTGGAAGTGGACCAGGTCGGTCGCAACGATCATTTCTTCGAGCGCGGCGGTCACTCATTGCTGGCGACCCAGGCCATCTCTCGGCTGCGCAAACTCACGGGCTATCCGCTGAGCTTGCGTGATCTGTTCGATCATCCACGCCTCAGCGCATTGGCGGCGCTGATGAGCGGGACCGGTGATGCAAGCGTGCGCGCCGGCGACTCCAGCAAGGTCCGGCTCAAGGCCCACGGGCCAAGGCAATCGGCTCCGCTGTCGCTGGTGCAACGGCGGTTGTGGATCGCCGAGCAGCTGTCCGGTGGCACTTCGGCGTATGGCATGCCCATGGCCCTGCGCTTGTGCGGCGAGTTATCGGTCGAACGCCTGATGAGCAGTTTTGCCGAAGTGACGCGCCGTCACGCCGTACTGCGCACCGCGTACGTCCAGGACGACGAAGGCGATCCGCTGGCGCTGATTGCCGACGAAGTCCGGTTGGATTTCCCGCTGGTCGATCTCTGCGATCTATCGCCCGGTGCCCAGCTGGAACAGGTGGCCCAGGCGACGCTGGATAATGCTCGCACGCCGATCGACTTGGAGCAGGCGCCGCTGCTGCGTGGGCGAATCCTGCGCCTGAACCCCACCGAACACGTGTTGTTGTACGCCATGCACCACATCATTTCCGATGGCTGGTCGATGGGGCTGTTGATCAACGAACTGGTGCAGATCTACGAAGCCGCTTCGCGCCATGAACCGATGCCGCTGGCGCCGCTGGAGGTCCAATACCATGACTTCGCCCTCTGGCAACAGGCGTTGGAAGAGCAAGGCGTTCTGGCGCGCCAGGCCGACTATTGGAAGCAACGGCTCGATGGCTACAACGGGCGTCTCGACCTGCCGCTGGACAACCCTCGTGGGCAGACCTCGTCGTATGAGGGCGATGCGTTGCAGTTCGAACTGTCTGCCGACCTCAGCGCGGCATTGCGGCGGCTATCGAGCGAAGCCGGCGTCACGCTGTACAGCACGCTGCTGGCCTCGTTCCAACTGTTGTTGCATCGCCTCTGCGCCGCGCAGGATCTGGTGGTGGGCGCTGACGTGGCGGGGCGCGAGCAACCGGAGCTGGAGCGCTTGATCGGCTTCTTCGTCAACGTATTGCCGCTGCGCTCGCGCTTCGATGCGGGCATGACGTTCACGCGGTTCCTGGCCCAGACCCAGGACGACTTGCTCGGCGCGCTGGAGCATCAGGACTTGCCGTTCGACCAGATCGTCGATGCCTCGGGCGTGCCTCGTCACAAAGGCATGAACCCGTTGCTCCAGGTGCTGTTCGTGATGAACAACGTGCCGGTGCGCACGCGCTCCATGGCGGGCTTGAGCGTGGAGTTCCTGCCAGCGCTGCAGAACCATTCTAAATTCGACATGGCATTGTTCGTTGACGAAGAAGAAGGGCAATTGCGCGGTAATTGGCAGTTCGCCACACGCTTGTTCGGACATGGGCGCGTCCAGTACCTGATCGGGGCCTGGACGACCCTGTTGGAACAGATCGTCGCTGATCAGGATATTCAATTGGGAGCTATCAGCATGCCAGTCGACAACGTGGCGACATCCGCCACGCCTGCCAACGTCCCGGGGCCCAAGGCCGACAAACTGGGCAAGTTCCTCAAGCGATCGGCGACACCGGCCGCGCGGCCGCGTCCGGCGCTGGTGCGTGAATCCCTGGTGGCAGCGCCACAGCGGTTCCCATTGATGCTGGAGCCCGGCGACCCGCACCTCGACGTTATCGAGTGGATCCGGCAAAACCGGCCATTGATCGAGCAGAAGCTGGCCGAACACGCTGGCATCCTCTTCCGTGGTTTCGAGCTGGACGGCATCCAGGGTTTCGAAGCGTTCGCCGAAGCGATTCAACCGGGGTTGTACGGCCAGTACGGCGATTTGCCGAAAAAGGAAGGCGGCAAGAACACCTACCGTTCCACGCCATACCCGGAACGCAAGATGATCCTGTTCCACAACGAGAGCTCCCACCAGGATCGCTGGCCGCGCAAGCAGATGTTCTATTGCGAGCAAGCGGCGCCCGTGGGCGGCGCGACCCCGGTGGTGGACTGCCGCCTGATGTACGAAAAACTGCCGGCGGACCTGCGCGAAAAATTCGAGGACAAGGGGCTGCTCTACGTACGCACCTTCACCGACAAACTCGACGTGTCGTGGCAGCACTTCTTCAAGACCGAGGATCGCCGCGAAGTGGAGGCCCGTTGCCGGGCCGGCGGCATCCAGTGGCGTTGGCTCGATAACGATGAATTGCAAACCCGTACGCCAGGGCCGGCAATCATCACGCACCCGATCACCGGGGAAAAATCTTTCTTCAACCAAGTGCAGTTGCATCACATCCATTGGCTGGAGCCGGACGTGCGCCAGGACCTGTTGTCGATGTACGGCCTGGACCGCATGCCCCGGCATGTCTACTACGGCGACGGCACACCGATCGAAGACGAGGTGATGGCGCGTATCGGTGAGTTGTACGAAGCCTGCGCGGTGCGTTTCGACTGGCGCAAAGGCGATGTGATCCTGCTGGACAACATGCTGGTGGCCCATGCCCGCGACCCGTTCGAAGGGCCACGCAAGATCGTGGTCGCCATGGGTGATATGTACGACCACGCCAGCCTGCAACGGCCCGCGACCGTCGGGCAATCCGCCCGGGGCGTATTCAGTACCGAGGAAACCGGAGCATGAACGAGGTGATGATGGACGTGCAGGACGCGGGTTTCGCCCTGGCGCCCGAGCAGCAACGGGTCCTTGAGCAATTGTCGGGCACGGTGACCACTGGCGAGGCCTTGCGTTGGGTAAGCGTGGCTATCGACGGCGACCTTGACCCGCAGCGATTGCAGGACGCTTTCGACAGGGTGGCGACGCAGCAGCCGATGCTGCTGGCGCGGTTTGTCAAGGTCGCAGGTTTCCACGGCTTGCGTCAGGTTGCCCAGGCCGGGCGCTTCCCGCTGACGATAAACGCAAGCGAACAGCCCGTTGAAGAGGTCCAGGCACAGTTCAACGAAACCCTCGGCCGGGCGTTCGTGGTCGGCGAATCGGCTGGCGTCCAGGCGGTGCTTTATCGTTTGGCGCCACGGCAATGGCAATTGCTGCTGGGCATCGCCCGCTACAGTGCCGATGCGCCATCGATGAACCTGCTGCTTGGACAGGTACGGCAAGCGTATGCGGGCCAGTGCTCGGAAGACGAAGCGCCGGGAGAGTTCGCCCAGTACCTGGAATGGCGCAGCGAAGTGGTCCTGGATGAAGATGCCGCCACCGCGCGAACCTATTGGCAGCAACATCTGCAAGGTTTGCAGGCGCAGATCGACACGCCATGGCTGGCGGCACGCCGCGCCGGCAGCGGGACCGCCGATGCCCGTGTTTCATTGGAGCTGGAACCGGTCCGGCGCGATGCTTTGCAGCGCTTGGCCGATGAGCTCGGGCAACCGTTGGAGACGTTATTGCAGGGCGCATGGTGGGTGCTGCTGGGACGCCTGAGCGGTTCCGATCAGGCACTGGTGGGCGTGCGTCACGACAGCCGCAGCGATTACGACTACTTCGCCAGCGCCATTGGCGTGTTCGAGAAGACCCTGCCGCTTTGCGTGCAGTTGCCCCCCAACGCGCCGTTCAGTGAGTGGCTGGTGCAGTTGGCGGCGGGCCTTGAGGCGCATCGCACCTGGCAGGAATATTGGGTGCCGGAACTGGCACCTTACGCGGCGTATCCGGCCTATGGCTTTGCGATCGGTCGAGCAAGTTTCGTCCACAGCGACGCCGGTTTGAAGTGGAAGGAGTCTTTGCCTGTCCGGACCGATCCGCTTGAGCTACTGCTGCAGGTTCGATTGGAGGATGCCCAGCAGCTTGCCGCGATCGACCTGCAATACGCCGACGCTCGTTATTCGAAAGCCACCGCCAGCACCGTGTTGGAACAATACGACGTGCTGCTGGCCTCTATTCTGGCGGATGCGCAAACGCCGCTGGCGCAGCTCAACCTGCTGGGCCACAGCGAGGAACAGCGCTTGCGCGCGATCAACCCGCCGATGCAAGTATTGGGCGATAACCGCTATCTGCCGCAACGCATCGCGGACCTGGCGCTACGGACGCCGGAGGCCATCGCGCTGACCGACGCCCACCAGTCCTTGAGCTACGGCCAGTTGAATGAGCAGGTCGAACGCGTGGCCCTCGGCCTCCAAGAGCAAGGCCTGGGTAAGGGCTCGATCGTCGCCCTGGCCTTGCCGCGCTCGGCGGATCTGGTGATCGCGATGCTGGCGGCATGGCGCATCGGTGCGGCCTATCTGCCGCTGGATATCCAATGGCCTCAGGCCCGTCAGGCGTTGATGTTGGAGCAGGCGGGCGCCGAAGTGGTGGTCACCGATGCGGCGCACCTGCCGGCGTGGCAGGACCCGCCATGTAACGTGCTGACGTTGGCCGGGCTGAGTCCGTCGAGCGAGCCCTTGCCGGCGCTGGCGACCAAGGGCAACGACACCGCCTATGTGTTGTTTACGTCCGGCTCCACCGGTGTGCCCAAAGGCGTGGTGATCGAACATCGGCAATTGCTCAACTACACCGCCCAGGCCAGCCAGGCGTTGGCGCTGGATCAGTGCACACATGTCGCCTTCAGCTCCACCGTGGCGGCGGACCTGGGCAACACGGCGCTGTTTGGCGCGCTGTTCAATGGCGCGACGCTGCACGTTGCCAATGACGAGCAGATGCAGGACGGCGCGTTGTTTGCCGCGTTCATGCGGCGGCAACAGATCGATTGCCTGAAAATCGTGCCATCGCACCTCGCGGCATTGCTCGACAGCGAGCAGGCGACATTGCCGCGTACCCTGGTGCTCGGCGGTGAGCCGATTGCGCCGACATTGATCGAGCGCATCGCTCGGTTTCGTAGCGATTGCCGAGTGTTCAACCACTACGGGCCGACGGAAGCCACGGTCGGGGTGATGATCCATCCGGTGTCGCTGGAGGGTGCCGCTGAGGATTGTTCGGCGCTGACCCAGGTGCTGGGCAACAATCAGGTTTATATCCTGGATGCTGATTTACGCCTGGCACCGGTGGGCGTGCCGGGTGAGTTGTACTTGGGCGGGGCGCAACTGTGCCGGGGTTATCTGAACGCCGGGGCCGATGGACAGACGTTCATCCAGAGCCCGTTCGATGCGGCGCAGCGCCTCTACCGCACGGGTGACCTGGCGCGTTATCGCCCGGACGGCGGCATTCAACTGCAGGGGCGGCGCGATCAGCAGGTCAAGGTGCGGGGCTTCCGTATCGAACTGGCGGAAATCGAAGCCCAGCTGCTGCGCCTGCCACAAGTAACCGAGGCGCTGGTGGTGCCAGCCACCTCGGCCGAGCAAGGTTTGCTGGCATTTATCGTGGCAGCGCAAGGCTTGCCTACGGATGTGCTGGACACCGTGCGCGCCGAGCTGAGCGCACGCTTGCCCGGCGTGATGGTGCCGCAGCATTGGCACCTGATCGAACGCTTTCCACGGCTGGCCAACGGTAAGATCGATCGCCAGGCGTTGCAGCACTTGGCCGTCGCGACGAGCGATGAAGAGGGCGTCGCACCCCGTGATGGACTCGAACAATTGCTCGCTGCGCGCATGGCCCAATTGCTTGGGCTCGAACGGTTGGGCATCGATCGCGACTTCTTCGCGGCCGGCGGTCACTCGCTGCTGGTGATCAAGTTGGTGGCCGGCATTCGCAAGCTGTTGCAGTGCGACATCCATCCGGGACTGGTCTTCGATCATCCGACCGTGGCGTCGCTGGCGACGGCCTTGCGGGCGGAGGAGAACAGCCCGGGACAACTGGAGAAAATCGCCCAGGCCCGCCTGCGCTTGGAGGCGATGAGTCCCGAAGAAAAGGCTCGACTGACCGAACAGGCTCGGCAACAGCAGGCGGCCAAAGCGGCGCAGGGTCGTTGATCTGAGAGAAACGCAGTGCAGAGGGTCCCTGGCGGCGTTCCCACGCGAAAGCCTGGGAACGATGCTCAACCAACAAAAGGCCGACGCCAGCACGCGTCGGCCTTTTTTGTAACTTTCGTGCAAATGATAAATAAACTCATTCCGGTTTTTCCAAGGTGCTTCGTCTTACTAAGGAATGCGGGCGAATCGGCTCGGGCAAGGCAGCCCAGGCGCCGGTTGTGTCCAGAAAACATGTCGCTGTCGTACAGCCGGATGACCGTGCCCGGGGAGGGGTCGGTCAGCAGGTAATCCGCGCTGGCGAACGGCAGGCCCTTCGGCCCCATGGACTTTTCACTTCTATCAATAAGAGAGCACGATGTCGGCAATTCATGAGTTGAAACCGCTGTTCAAGGCACTTGTCATGTCCCGCGGCCTGCGTTCGCGGCGGGTGTTGACGGGCTTGGGTCTGGTCTGTGTGTTGCCGTTGAGCACCCAGGTGATGGCCGAAGACGTCAGTGTCAACATCCCAGCGCAACCGCTGCCGCAGGCGCTGCAAGCGTTCGGCCAGCAAACCAACCAACAAATGATCTACAACGTCGACGAGTTGGCCGGCCTGAAAAGCAACCGGGTCAGCGGCAAGATGAGCCCGCAGGCGGCCATCACCGAGTTGCTCAAGGGCACCGGCGTGCGCTACAGCCTCGAGGGCAACACCCTGATATTGGTGAAGGGCTCCCCCGCGGGCCTGGAACTGGGCGCAACGACCATCAACGCCGAACAGTTGGCTGCAACGACCGAAGGCAGCAACTCGTACACCAGCAACGCCGTAACGATCGGCAAGGGCACCCACACCCTCAAGGAAATTCCCCAGTCGGTTACCGTGATGACGCGCAAGCAGATGGATGACCAGAACCTGGTCAACCTCAAGGACGCTGTCAACCAGACCACCGGCATCGTTGGCCTCCAGGGCGTGGGGCAGGGCATGATCCTGTCGTCGCGCGGTTTCCAGATCGACGATTGGCAGTACGACGGTGTGCCGATCCCGCGTAATACCTACTCGCTGGGCAACTGGGCGACCCAGGACCTGATTTTCTACGACCGCCTGGAGATCCTTCGTGGCGCGTCCGGCTTGCTGCAAGGTACCGGCAGCCCCGGCGGCGCTGTCAACCTGGTGCGCAAGCGTGGCCAGAGCACACCGACCGTGACCCTGAGGGGCAAGGCCGGTTCCTGGGACCACTACGGCTTGCAGCTGGACGCTGGCGGTCCGCTGAACGACGCTGGCAACATCCGCGGCCGTATAGTTGCCGACGAAGACCAGAGCAACTCATTCATCGACCACGCGTGGACCAAAACCCACTCGCTGTACGGCTCGTTGGACATCGACTTGAGCGAAGACACCACCTTGGGCTTGGCGGTCAGCCAATCCAATGGCGAATCGCGCGGCAACATCCGTGGTCTGCCGCGCTACGCCGATGGCTCGATGCCGGACGTGTCGCGCTCCACCTACACCGGCGCGCGCTGGAACCGTTCGGAAATCGATGTCACCACCTACTATGCCGATCTGGAGCATCGCTTCAATGAGGATTGGGCGTTCAAGGTGGGGGGCGTGTATATGACCGAGGATAACCAGGCGAAGAACCAGCGCGTCCAAAGAGTCGGTGGTCTCTTGCCCGATGGCAGTGGCGTGCAATATGCCGACTTCCTGACCGACTTCCAGTCTACCAAGGCCGGTCTCGACATGAACCTGACCGGCAAGTTCGAAGCCTTGTCGATGGAACAGGAGGTCATGCTGGGTGGCAACTTCTCCCAATTGGAGACGGATGATAAATATGCCCGTACCTTCAACAGCACCAGCGACTCGATCTTCGACCTTGACAATGACCGCCCGGACATCAGCTACGACAGTTTGATCGCTGCGGGTGGCATGGGCGTCCTCAGCAAGTACGACGTGCGCCAGAAAGGCATATACGGCACCTGGCGCGTCAAGCCGGTGGATGACCTGACACTGATCCTGGGTTCCCGGGTCAGCTGGTACGACTTCAGTTACAAGTCGAAAAATGAACTCGCAGCCGGAATTACACGCAACACGCCAAGCTACTCAACCGAAACCGGCGTGGTCACGCCCTATGCCGGTGTCGTCTATGACCTGAGCCGTGAGTGGGCGGTTTACGCCAGCTATACCGACGTGTTCCAACCGCAGACCAACGTCGATCCCAGTGGTTCGGTACTCAAGCCCATTGTTGGCAAAAACTACGAAGTCGGCCTCAAGGGCGAGTTGATGGATGGACGGGTCAATACCTCCTTGGCTGTGTTCCGCTACGACCACGAAAACCGCGCCGTCAACATCCCTAGCTGCACTGGGGTGAACTGCTCTTCTGCCTCCGGGAAAGTGCGCAGCCAAGGCATCGAGGCCGAAATCAGCGGTGAAGTGGTAGAAAACTTGCAGTTGTTCGCGGGCTACACCTATAACACCACCAAGTACCTGGAAGACACGGGCGGTATCGACAGTAAGGAAGGCAAGGTTTTCAGCACCTGGACGCCAAAACACATGTTGCGCGTGTGGGGCAACTACCAGTTCACCGGCGATTGGAGCCGTGTCAGCACCGGCCTGGGCTTCACCACCCAAAGCCACACGCTGGTTTACGACTATGACCGTGAAATCCCGGGCTACACCGTATGGAACGCCCGTGTCGGCTACAAGTTGACGTCTGAGATCGATCTGGCGGTCAACGCCAACAACCTGTTCGACAAGACCTACATAACGCCGGCTTACAACCAACTCAATGGCAACAACAACTTTGGCGATCCGCGTAATTTGATGTTCACAGTGAAGTACACGCCGCAGTTCTGATTGCCTGCAAAGAAAAAAAACCGACCCACTTACGCGGGTCGGTTTTTTTATGGGATTAATTTCGCTGAAAACGCAAACCCCGTGGCGAGGGAGCTTGCTCCCGCTGGGTTGCGAAGCGACCCCAGAGTTCCTGAACTGAAAAACGGCGTCTGCTGCGCAGCCGAGCGGGAGCAAGCTCCCTCGCCACAGGAACCTGTGTCCTACAAAAAATGTGGCGAGCCGGACATTTCTGACGAGTCGTGTCGGTTGGTGGTTCGGAAGCGATGGGGATAGGCTTTGTCCGTCGCTGCAAAATCAGCGACCGGGTTTGGTCACCTGTCCGAAGTCAGGCGCACATGCGCAACTCAGCATCTCGGCGCTTTTGCCGTTATGCTTTGCGGCGGGCTGTGCGCGGGGCACTCTCGAGTGCGCCGGGTGCCTGACTTCCCGGTTGACCAACCTGCGTATAGCCCACCACCCTCGTTTGGTCACGAGGTGGTTAAGCTCACTATCAAGTCAGGAGTTTCAAGATGGTCAAGAACACCCCCAACCCTCCAAAAAAAGCCAAAGATCTCTCCGCCTACACCAGCCTCGACTCAGCAGAGCGTCGCGAAGCGGCGGATCGAGCACTAGACATCCACTTATCGCCCAACAAGCCAGCCAAGCCCGACACCCAGGACGGCCAGATCTTTACCGTGGTCAAAGGGCTCAACACCGAATCCATACTGACCACCCTCAGCGAGACCCTGGCTTGCGCTAATGCCATGGCCAACGACCTGGCCTTCGACCTGGAAGGCTCGCGGCGGCATGTGGCGTTGGGGCTCCAGCAATTGATCGAGCTAGGAACGCTACTGGCCAATCGGGCACTGGATGACATCGAGCTGCCCCAGCCTCCACGCTAGCCGCAGCACCGCAGCCCCCCGTGGCGAGGGAGCTTGCTCCCGCTGGGCCGCGAAGCGACCCCAGAGTTCCTGAACTGAAAAGCGGCGTCTGCTGCGCAGCCGAGCGGGAGCAAGCTCCCTCGCCACAGGGTCATTTTTTGCTCAAGAAAGCTTCTCTACCGTACTGGCCAGAAAAACCTCGACCAGCTCCCCAAGCAACCCCTCATCAAAAATCATGCTGCGATGACCCAGCGGAGACTGCACCGAACACCGCAACGTCCCCGTCAAGCTATGCTCTCGAACCAGTGCCTCGCAAAAGGCCAGCTCTTGCGGGGTTTTCTCCGCCTGTGTCCACCAGCAGCTCGGTCGAACCCTCACAGGCTTGAAAGTAAATCCCGCAAATGCCTCCAGCAACCGATCATGCACCGAGAACGCCTGGGCATTCATGACCTCTTCCTTGACGCTCTGCACGATCGACAACAGGTCGCCTCGCTCAGGCTCGATCTGTCCGGCTGCCCACTCATGGAACGCCTTGACCGAACTGTCCGGTCGCTCCCGTCGATAAGCCGCCGTGCGCTCCGTCAGCGAAGGAAACAGCAAGTCGAAGTATTCAATTGCTTCAAGTAGATCCTGGGAGGCCGCATCGTCTTTTTCGTAACCCGCCAGATGCCGATGGCGCGGCAGCTCTGAGGGATACAGGTGTTCTGGAATCGTGCTGTCCACCAACCCGAGGAAATCAACCGTGTGCCCCTGGCTTTCCAGCACCGCCGCGATGTCGAAGGCGATCGCCCCGCCGAGGGACCAGCCCATCAAGTAATACGGACCTTCAGGTTGGGCCCTGACGATTTCCTTGCTGTAGTCGGCAATCATCTCCTGCCAGGCCTCGGGGCGTGCATGGGGTTCGCTGAAGCCGCGGTGCATGATGCCGACAGTGCGCGCCCGGTTTTGCAGTTTGCGCGCCAGCGGTTGGTAGCAGAACACGATGCCGCCGCTGGGGTGCAGGCAAAACAGCTGCGGTGCGCTGGCGGGCGCGTTATTCAGGGCAACGAGGCATTGCGTCTGTTCACGGTGTTTCTGTGAGATGAACAGGGCCAACTCGGCGATGGTCGGGTTGGCCAGCAACTCTTGAAGACGCACGGTGATGTTCAGGTTCGCCTTGAGCTTGGCGATCAGCTCGATCGCCAGGATCGAATGCCCGCCCAGTTCAAAGAAACTGTCGCTGATACCCACGCGCTCGGCTTTGAGGGACTGCTGCCAGAGTTGCGCCAACGCTTGCTCCATCTGCGTGCGGGGCGCCACGTGGTTCGAATGCCGAAGCGTGGCGTCGGGTTCGGGCAAGGCCTTGCGGTCGAGCTTGCCGTTGGCGTTGAGCGGCAGATGATCGATGAACAACAGATGGCTGGGCGCCATGTAATCCGGCAGATGCGCCTTGAGCGCGATCAGCAGGCTATCGCGCAGTTCGGCCGTGGCCGGTTGTGTCGGGATGACGTAGGCGATCAGTTGCAGGCCGCCCGGGCCGTCGTGGGTCAGCACCACGCCCTCGCGCACGCCCGGCAATACTTGCAGGCGCGCCTGGATCTCGCCCAGTTCAATGCGGAAGCCGCGGATCTTGACCTGGTGATCCAGGCGCCCGATGTATTCAATACTGCCGTCGCTGAGGTAGCGGGCCAGATCCCCGGTGCGGTACAGGCGTCCACCTGGCGAGGGGTCGAACGGGTCGGGAATGAAACGGCTGGCGGTGAGGTCGGCACGCTGGTGATAACCACGGGCCAGTCCGGCGCGCCCAATATACAGCTCACCGCTGCACCCCCTCGGCACCGGGTTCAGGTGCGCATCGAGCAGATACCAGGACAGGTCGACGATGGGCTCGCCGATGGGGCTCGCGGCCTCGCCGTGCAAGTCCGCCATCGACAGTGGTCGCCAGGTGACATGAACGGTGGTTTCGGTGATGCCATACATGTTGATCAATTGTGGCGCCTGATCGCCGAAACGTTCGAACCAAGGGCGCAGACTGTGCACATCAACTGCTTCGCCGCCGAAAATCACCTGCCGCAACCGGTGGCTGAGGGGCTGTCCAGGCTCACATGCAACTCGCAGCAACGACTTGAACGCCGAAGGCGTCTGGTTGAGCACCGTGACTTTTTCCTGGCAGAGCAGGGCGTAAAAATCCTCAGGCGACCGGCTCACGGCGTGGGACACGATGACCAGCCGCCCCCCGTGCAGCAGCGCGCCAAAAATCTCCCACACGGAAAAATCGAAGGCATAGGAATGAAACAGGCACCATACGTCCCGGTGGTCGAAACCGAACCACTGTTCAGTGGCCTGGAACAGGCGGTTGACGTTGTGGTGCGCGAGCAGCGCGCCTTTGGGCTTGCCGGTCGAACCGGAGGTGTAGATCACGTACGCCAGGTTGTCCGGATCCATTGGCACATCGGGATTGTGCTCAGGCCAGGCGTTGTCGGCATCGCTCGTATCCAACAGCAGGCAGTCGATGTCGGCCGGCAACGCCAGCGATTCAAGCAGATGGGCCTGAGTCAGGATCTGCCTGACGCCGCTGTCCTGGATCATGTAGGTCAGTCGGTCGGCCGGGTAGGCCGGGTCCAGCGGCACGTAGGCGCCACCGGCCTTGAGAATCGCCAGCAGGCCGATGATCATTTGCGGTGTCCGCTCGACGGCGATGCCCACCAGCACATCGGGGCCGACGCCTTGCTCGATCAATCGATGGGCCAATCGGTTAGCGTGGCGGTTAAGCTCGGCATAGCTCATTTGCTGCCCGTCGAACGTTAGCGCTATCGCCTCACCTGTGTTGGCGGCATGGGTTTCGATCATGCGATGCAGGCATTCTTCGCTATGCAGCCGGGTGGGTTGGCGGTTCCAGTCGTCCAGGGTCAGCCGCCGTTCTTCGGCGCTCAATAATTGCAATTCGCCGAGGGCGCGTTCGGGCGTCTCGATCAGCCCCCGCAACAGGTTCTGCCAATGCTCGGCCATGCGCTCGATGGTGTCCGCGCGGTACAGGTCACGGCTGTACTCGAACGTCGCGAGTATCTGCTGCTGTGAATAGTCGACATCCAGTGACACATCGAACTTGGCCTGGCCTTCACCGGTGTCGAGGAACTCCAGCGTCAGTAGATCCAGGCTTGGCAGCGATGCCGTCTGTGACCCGGTGCGCCAGTTGAACAGGACCTTGAACAACGGGTTGGCGCCCAATTGATCCTGGATCAGTTCGAGCGGGTAATCGGCATGCTCCAGCGCGGCGAGGGATTGGCCGCGCAGCGCTCGTAGGTAATCCAATGCGCTGCGGCTCGAGTCGATCCGCGCCCGGTACACCTGGCTGCTGACGAAAAATCCCACCAACGCCTGGCTTTCATGGCTGTTGCGATTGGCGTTGGGGACACCGACGGCAAAATCGTCCTGGCGGCTGTAGCGGGCCAGCAGCAATTGCCACGCACCCAGCGCCACCACGAACGGCGTGAGCCCCTGGCGTTGGCAAAAAGCGTCCAGTGCTCGCGCCAACGACGGCGCCAGCGATACGTGCACGCGACCGGCCCTGTGTTGTTGGCTTGTGTTGCGTGGAAAGTCCTGGGGCAACTCCAGGGTGGGCAAGTCGCGGCCCAGGTACTCGCTCCAGTATTCGCCACTGCGCAGGCGGGCAGCGCTTTGCAGATAGTCGCCGCGCTGGTGGATCGCGTAATCGGCGTATTGCATCGGTAACGGTGGCAGCGCAGACGGATCACCCAGCACCGCCCGGCCGTACGCCTGGGTCATGTCCTGCATGAGGATGGTATTGGACCACGCATCGGAAACGATGTGATGCATGTTGAGCAGCAGCACATGTTCGGTACGGCTCAATCTCAGCAACGTGGCCCGTATCAGCGGCGCCTGGGTGAGATCGAACGGTTGCCGGGCGTGTTGCTCGATGCGCTGCGAAAGTGCCGGCTGGTCGAGCCCGGCAAGGTCTTCGCGATGCAGGGTCAGGCAGGCGCTGCGCTCGATTACCTGAGTGGCGGCGCCGTCGATTTCAATGAACGCGGTGCGCAGGATGTCGTGTCGGTCAATGACGCGGTTCAGGGCGTCTTCCAAGGCATCGGCGTTCAGTTCGCCGCTCAGGCGCAAGGCCCGTGGCAGGTTGTAGGCCGAACGGGTCGGGTCCCGCTGCTGCTCCAGCCACAAGCGTTGCTGGGCGAAAGACAGGGGCGCGCGATCCAGCCTGCCGCGGCTGGCCAGGGCGTGCCTGTCATCGGCGACCTCATCGAGCAACAGCGCCAACAGATCATCATCTAGCAGTTCGTTCATGGTGTTCTCGCGGTAAAACAGCATTGGCGTCGGGCAGGCTCAGGCAAAGGCTGCCGGGACCTTCTCACTCACCACCCGGCCGGCCTGCATTCGCACCAGTTGATCGGCGATGTCGAAGTAACGATCGTCGTGGGAAATGACGATGATGGTTTTGCCCAGGGCCTTCAGCTCCGGCAGCAGTTCGGTGTAGAACACGCGCCGGAACACCGGGTCCTGGTCGGCGGCCCATTCGTCGAAGACCAGCACGGGACGTTCTTCCAGCCAGGCATTGAGCAGGGCCAGGCGCTTGCGCTGCCCGGTGGAAAGATCGGTGGTGCTGAAAGCGCCGTCGCGAATGCTGACTTTATGGGCGATCTCCAGGCGATCCAGGTAGCGGTTGGCATCCCCGGGTACGTTTTGATCGCCCTGCACCAGTTCATCGAACAAGTAATAGTCGGCGAAGATGGTGGTGAAAAGCTGGCGATAATCGTCACGTCGCGCCGCCGATACCGGCTCGCCATCCAGGAGAATTTCGCCGCCCTGGGGCGCATAAAGGCCCAGCAGCAATTTGATCAGCGTGGTCTTGCCGCCGCCGTTCTCACCGACGATAAACACAATGTCGCCCTGGGCGATGGTCAGGTTGACCGGTCCAAGGGCGAAGGGCTGGGTGCCGTCGACCGCGGGGAAGGCATAATGCACGTCACGCAATTCGAGCCGCTGAATTGTCGGCTTGGGGGCGCTTTTGTCGTTGAGCAGCAGGTGCGGTTCCGGCGAGGAAAACTGCTCGGCCAATTCGGCAATGCGCTTGAAGGCGATGTTGGCGCGGCTGATCACCGGCAACGTCATCACCAGGTATTCCAACGGCCCCTTCATGTACAGCAACACCAGCACGAAACCGCTGAGCACCGCTTTGTCGGTGCCCAGCCACAGCGATTGCAGGGCCAGGACCAAGCCGATGACCACGAAAAAAAGCATCGAGCCGAAGGTCTTGGCGACCACGAAGGTATTGACCGCGCGGATGTTGGTGTCGCAGATCTGCTCGGCGGTGGCTTCGATGCGCTGGCTGAACATGCGCTGGCGGCGCGGGCGGTGGATGCGCAGCTCCTTGGCGCCCGCGGCGATGGCGCTGTAGTGCTTTTGCAGGGCGTCTTCGGCCTCGCGGGCGGCTTCGAAACCACGAATGCCACGAGCGCGCGCCACGTACTGGATGACCGTGCCGATCACCAGCGCCACCAACAGCAGCGCAAACATCGGCAACGACAGGTAGGCCAGGTAGCCCAGGCAACCGAGGGTGACGGTAAAGGCAATCGCCAGCGGTGCGAAGGAAAACGCGAAGTTGCTGACCATGTTGACGTCGTGGGTCAGGATCGGGATCAGCCGATGACTGCGGAACCGCTCGATCTGCTCGATGGGCGCCAGCAGGACTTTCTGGCCGAGAGATTTGCGCAGGCTGGCGATGATGTTCTGGCCGACGTGGTTGGTGCCGATGTCCGACAGGATCGAGGTCAGCAGCGCTGCCACGCACAGGCCGGCGAAGGTCGCCAACACTTGGGGGGTGGGCCCCGCATCGGCGTTCAAGGCGCCGTTGATGGTTGCCAGCAGGGCCGTGATGCTCAAGCCACCCAGCATGCCCAGGAGAATGGAGCCTGCGACAATCAGCCGGAAGGGTTTGAGCAGAATGAACAGCTCAGTGATCACCCCGCGTTTTGGTTGGCTCATGAGGTTTCCCTGCTAGATGAAAAAAGGCAAAGGCCACCGCGGGCTTTCACCGCAAGGGCTGGAGGACAGCGGCACGCCGGTCGGGGCGCGCCCACCTATGGAACGATTGGAGGGGAAGGGGATTTAACCAGAGTCTCCTGACACACATTATTGTGGCGAGGGAGCTTGCTCCCGCTCGGTTGCGCAGCGACCGCAAAATCTAGGGGCCGCTTCGCAGCCCAGCGGGAGCAAGCTCCCTCGCCACAAAAAGCGGATCTTCAGATGGTCCGGTTGAGCTACATATCCCGGGCGACCCGAAACCCCAGCCAGTCACCGCGGGCATCGGAAAACACCGCATTGCGATTGCCCGAACGGGAAAACACCGGGGCTTCGCCCCAGTCATTGCCGCGGATGCGTCGTACCTTGCAGTTGCCAATCAGCGCGGCGCTGCCGTCGCTCGGCGCATCGGTGTAGTTTTCGTTGAAACAATCGGCGGTCCATTCGTAGACGTTACCGTGCATGTCGTACACGCCAAAGGCGTTGGGCGCGAAGCTGCCGGCCGGCGCTGTGAAGTTGAAGCCGTCGGCGGCGCCATAGGTATTGGCGTGCTGGGCGATGCTGTAGTCCTTGCCTTTATCGAACGGGAAGGGGAACGGGCCGGTGCTGCCACCACGTGCGGCGTATTCGCGCAGGGATTCACTGACCAATCGGTACGGCTTACCGGTCTTCTTCGAAAGCCACGCCACGTAGGCAGTAGCCTCTTGGAGGTTCATGCACACCGCCGGGTGCCGGTCGGTGTATTGCTTGCGCGGGTCGCTGCCCTGGTAGTCCGGCACGCCGGCCCGGCACGCGCGGCCGGGGCGCTTGTCGCCGTCGGGCATCACGTAGCCGGTATCGCGCAGGTAGGCGAACCATTCACCCTTGAGCACCTGGAAACGGCTGATCGCAACGGGCCTGGCGAACGTCACCGGGTGCAGCGGGCCTTCGTCGGGCTCGCGGCCCACTTCGTCTTCCGGGGTGCCCATCTGGAAGGTGCCGGTGGGCAGCACGACCATTTCCGGGCAGTCCTTGCAGTCGCGAAACACCTGGCCCGGTTGCGAGGCCTGGGCATCGGAGGGCAGCAGGGCGGCGAGGGCCAACGCCGGGAGTGTCTTCAATAAAAAGCGGTTCATCGATTGCTCTCGATCAGTCATCAGAGTGTTTTGCCCAACAGCGCCAGGAAGCGATCAATCTCGGCTTCGGTGTTGAGCAGCCCCGGCGCGGTGCGGATCACCGGTCCGGCATCGCGGTGCACGGCATCGGCGACCACGCGGTTTTGCATCAGGTAGGCGGCGATCTCGTCGCTCTTGCGATCCTTGACCCGGAAGAAGGTGAAGCCGGCGGACAGTTCTGGGCTCAGCGGCGTCACCAGCTCGATCTGCGGCAACGCGAGCAAGTGTTTTTTCAGGTAAGTGTTGAGCGCGTGGATACGCGCCTGCACCTGGGCCTTGCCCAGTTGCAGGTGCAGCTTGAACGCTTCGTCCGCCGCCCAGCGATGCTCGAAGGCGTGGTAGCCGCCCGGGGTCATGGTGGTGGAAAACGCCGTGGCTTCGGAGAAGGTCGGGATGATCGGCGTGACGTACCTGACCTCTTCGCTGCGGCTGCACACCACGCCGGTGCCCCGTGGGCCGAACATCCACTTGTGGGTGCCGGCGATGAAAAAGTCGCAATTCATCGCCGGGAAACTCAAATCCTCGACGCCGAAACCGTGCACGCCGTCCACCACGTACACGATGCGCTGTTCATCGCTGCGGCCCTGGTTGTGCTTGTCCACCAGGGCGCCGATCTTGCCGATGGGCAGCTTGACGCCGCTGCCTGAGTGCACCCAGGTCATGCCCAGCACGCGGGTTTCGGGACGGATGTTGCGGTCGATGGCCGTGAGGATTTGCGCCTCGCTGACGCCATGGGCGTTCTCGAACAGCTTGATCTTGCGCACCCGTGTTCCGTCCCGTTGCTTGCGCAGATCGAGAATGGTGTGGGTGGCGTAGTGTTCGTGGGCGGTGGTGAGGATTTCCTGGTCGGGCCGGACATGGACCCCGCCGTAAATCATCGACAGGCCTTCGGTGGTGCTGCCGGTGAGGGCGATCTGCTTCGGGTTCGCTTGCAGGTAGCGACCGGCCCAGGTCCGCACGTTTTCCTCGCGAGCTTCGGTGACGCCCAAGTCCCAGTCCATCAACAGCCCGGGGTTCTTATCCAGGGCGGCGCGGTGCCGCTCGATGGCCTCGCGCACCGGGCGCGGGTGGGTGGTGACCAGGAAATTGGAGAAGTGCAGGTAGTTCGGGTCCTGGTTGAACAGCGAGCGCAGCTGCGCCCATTTGTCCCGGGACAGCGGCGGCGGAGAGTCGGCCGCGGCACTCGAAGGCAGGTTTGCGGCCAATGGCAGGCCGGCGGCGATAATACCGGCGTGCTTGAGGAAGGCGCGGCGCTCGATCATGGCTGAGGGGCCTTCTGCGCCGAGGCGATGGCAGGGCGGGCGGCTTTCTGCACCTGATCCCAGACCCGCAGGAAATTGCCGCCCCACAGCTTGGCGATGTCGGCTTCGGAGTAACCGCGGGTCAGCAGTTCGGCGGTGACGTTGCGGATGTCGCTGACGTTCTGCCAGCCTTTCACGCCGCCACCTTCGTTGAAGTCCGAACTGATGCCGACGTGGTCGATGCCGATCTTGCGCACGGCATAGTCGATGGCATCGCCCAAATCCTTGAGGCTGGCCTTGGGTTCCTCTTCGAGAATGCCGTAGAGCTGGCCGGCGTATTCGCCGAACTTCTGTTCCGGCCACGCGGCGATGATCGGGTCGCCCGGCATCAGCGCCATCGCCAGGTTGGGCAGTGGCGGCAGGTCGAAGCGTTCGCGCAGGACGTTGAGTCTGTCCTGGGTCTTTTGCGTCAGTGGGCGCAGGTATTGGGAAAAACCAACGATCTGCACGACGCCGCCGCTGGCCTTGATCAGCTGCATTTCCTTGTCGCTGAGGTTACGCGGGATGTCCACCATCGCCCGTGGCGCGGAGTGGGACGCCACCAGCGGCGTGCGGCTCAGTTGCGCGACTTGCTCCAAAGCCTGGGTCGACATCTGCGACACATCGATGATCACGCCCAGGTCGTTCAGTCGTGTCACTGCTTGCTTGCCGATGTCCGATAGCCCGCCAAGGGCGTCGGGCGAGTCGTTGAAGAACGGCAGCGGGCGCGAGGAGTCGGCCCAGTCGTTGTTGCCGATGTAGCTGAAGCCGAACATGCGCATGCCCCGCGCCGTCCACAGGTCCAGCAGGTTCAGGTCGTGGCCCAGGGGATACGCGTTGAGCATGCTGATGAAAATCGCGAACTTGCCTTCGCCATGCAGGCGCCGGAAATCGTCCGGGGTGTAGGCGATGGCGACCTGGTTGGGGAAGTCCCGGACCATGCCGGTGATGATCCTGTAGCGCACCTCTTGCTGGTTGCGCGCTTCCTCGACGAACCCGGCGGTGGGCTTGTGTGGCGCGTTGGGCCCGTTCCACAGTTCGGGCCAGCCGAAGATCGTCAGCGCGGCGCCGGAGAGGCGGCCGCGATTGGCTTTCACCAGGTCGAACTGGCCCTCGCCGTCCTTGTCCGCTTCGTTGCCGGCGGTGCCGAAATCCAGCGGCACGGTGATGTGGCTGTCGAAGGACAGCAGGCGTTCGTGCAGCTCGCGCGCTTCTTTCATCACCTTGACCGAGTAGCCGGGGTTGTCCCGCCACCAATGGTCCCAGGCCGCGACGCCAGCCCCGACGACCAGCGCCAGGGCCAGGGGCACGCCGGTGAAAAGAGCCTTTTTCGAACGTGGTATTGTCATTGCCGATCTCAGTCTGGTTCGCCTTGGAAGGACAGGCGCGGGGGCCTTTGCTATCTGGGGGGAACGAGTGATCGGGCGGGAAATTTAGGTGTTCTCAAGGGCCTCTTCGCGAGCAGGCTCGCTCCCACAGAGGATCGCGTTCCCATGTGGGAGCGAGCCTGCTCGCGAAGGCGGCCTCATGGCTGCCTATAAATTTGTCGCCCCAGCCATCGTTCTAGCTTGGATAAAGCCCACCCCAGGGCGAACACAGGTAAGGCAATGACGATTTCTCGACGATGGTTCATGGCAGGCCTGGCGCTGACCGGTGCCGCCGTGCCTGCGGTGTATTACGGGCATCGCGAACTGACCCGGCCGGACCCGACCATCACACCCGGCGAAGCTTCCTTCGATGTGGCGGACGTCGCCGGACAGCGGCGGGCGAACACGTTGCGGGGAATCTGGACGATCCGTTTCAGCGGGCGCGATGCCGGCCTCGACGGCTTGCCGGGCGACAATCTGGAGATGTTTCTCGACATCGCCCACAAGGGCCGTGGCCTGGTGGGTTACCTCGACACCGCCGAACGGCTGCGCGGTGGAGATGAGCCGCGTTATCGGGTGCTGGGCGACCTGGCCGGCAGCGACCCGAAGCAATTGAGCTGGCGATTGATCGGTGCCGGGCATGGCACGCCAGACTACGAATTCATCATGACCCTGGACGAAGTCTGGGCCGGTTTCGGCAACGCCGGCACGGCCACCCTCAGCGGCCGGGTGTTGCGGTTGGATCGCCCGTTGGCGTTGCCGGAGCTCGACAATCAGTTCGTCGCCGTCAAACAGCGGTTCCCCGAAGCCCGGGAACGTACGCCGCTGAGCCTGAAGTTGCTGGACTGGCTGGTGTCGCCCGAGCACCGGCTGTTCCATCAACTCTGGCATGCCACGCGAGACAAATGGCACACCCTCGACGAAGACAAGCGCGACGCCCTGCGTGGCATCGGCTGGCAACCCGGGCCGCGGGACAACGAACGTGATGCTCGCGGGCCGCGCAAAGATCGCAACGGCTCGGGCGTGGATTTCTTCTTCATGCATCGGCATATGCTCGGCACGGCGCGTTCTTTCCAGCCGTTGCCGTCATGGCCACGTTTTCCATTGCCGCAACCTGAGTTGGAGCGTGATCGCCTGGGCTTTGCCCGGTATTTCGACAACGTCGACGGGACGGCACTGCCACCAACGTGGCTCGCCCGTGGTGACGAGCAATACGCCCAATGGGTCAGCGACATCAAGACCGCCGAGACCTATCACAGCAATTTCCAGGTCTGGGAATCCCGTTACCGCGACCCACGCTATTTATCCAAACTGACCCTGGGCCAGTTCGGTTCGGAAGTGGAATTGGGGCTGCATGACTGGCTGCATATGCGCTGGGCCTCGGTGCCGCGAGATCCGTCAAACGGCCATCCGGTGCCATTCGCCCGTGATCAGGCCGACTTCGCCCAACGCTGGTTCGAACCGGAAAACGACTTTTTAGGCGATCCGTTTTCCTCCCATGTAAACCCGGTGTTCTGGGCTTTTCACGGCTGGATCGACGATCGCCTCGAAGACTGGTTTTGCGCCCACGAACGCTTTCATCCGGGAGAAGTGAGCCGGCTCGAAGTCAACGGCGTGCCCTGGTTCGCCCCGGGCCGCTGGGTCGAAATCGCCGACCCCTGGCTCGGCCCGGACACCCATGGCTGCAGCACCACGCCGGGGCTGCAGGTCGGGCGCTCGGTGGAGATGGATCCGGAAACCATGAAGTTGGCGTTGCGTATTACGTTTGGCAGTGATGACGACAAGCTGGCTCAACTGTTTCGCCGCGTACCGCAGAGGCCTTGGTATGCGCGCAATCTCAAGGCCAAGGTGGTGTGAGCCCAGGCTCGAACCGACCGAACCTGGGGCCGTGTGCAATGACTGCTTTTGTGGCGAGGGAGCAAGCTCCCTCGCCACGATAGTGCTCCTCTTCAGATCTGCTTCACCCGCCAACCCCCACCCAACGCCTTGTACAACGCCACGCTCGCCTGCACCCGCGCCAGTCGCAATTGCACGTTCATGTCCTGGGCGGCGAAGAGGGTACGTTGGGTTTCCAGTACCGTGAGTAAATCTTCAGCGCCGGCCTGGTAGCGGCGTTGGGCAATGTCGAAGGCAGTCTGGGCCTGGTGCAGTTCTTCGCTTTGCCATTGCCGTTGGCGGTCCAGGCCGTGGATGCCGTTCAGGGCTTTTTCGACGTCGGCGAAGCCGTTGATGATGGCGGCGCGGTAGGCCTCCAGCAGTTCTTCCTGGCGCGCGGTAGCCCGGGCTCGCTCAGCCTTCAGGCGACCATTGTTGAAGATTGGCGCGGCCAGCCCGGCGCCGAGGTTGTAGACGTTGTTGCGCAGCAACTGGTCGGCGATGTCGGCGCCGGTGGCCAGGCTCAGGCCGAGGGTGGCGGAGGGCAGCATGGCGGCGCGGGCGACAGTGATGTCGGCCTGGGCGGCGGCAAGGCGCGCTTCGGCGGCGGCGATGTCGGGACGGCGCAGCAAGAGGTCGCTGGGCACGCCGGCATCGATGGCGGGCCAGCGCAATGCGTCGAATGGTTCATCGTCGAGTTGCAGCGATTGCACCGGTTCGCCCAACAATGCCGCGAGGGTGATCAACGCCTCGCGGGCCTGTTGCTGCACTTGCGGCAGGCGGCGTTCCTGGGCCGCCACCAGGCTCTTCTGTTGAGACAGTTCCAGGGCCGTGGCGCTGCCCGCGTCGTAGCGAGTCTGCACCAGGTCCAGCACATTGCGGGCGTTGCCCAGGTTCAATTTGGCGATGCGCTGTTGCTCGCGCAGGGACAACGCCTGGGTGTAGCTGTTGGCGACGCCGCTGAGCAGGGTCAGCTCCACGGTCGCGCGGTCGGATTGGCTGGCCGACAGCGTGCTCAGCGCACTGTCCCGGGCCGCCCGTTTACCGCCCCAGAAATCCAGCTCATAAGTGGCGCTGAGGTTGGCGTCGTAGTAATCGATGGTGCGGTTGTCCCGATCCACGTCTAGCTGGCTATAGCCCTGGCCCCGCAGCAATTCCTGGCGATTGCCGTTGAGCCCGGCGGTGATTTGCGGCAGCAACGGCGCGCCGGCGATCACCGCGCTGGCCTGGGCCTGGCGAACCCGAGCCATCGCGGCGGCCAGGTCGTGGCTGTCCCGACGCGCCTGTTCGATCAAGCGGTTCAATGACGGGCTGCCGAACTGCGTCCACCATTGTTGGTTATCCGCTCGGACACCGGGCGTATCGAGGCTCTGCCAGGCTGCGGGCGGTTGGATGCCGCTGTCCGGTGCCGACACCGGCGTGGCGCAGGCCACCAGCATCAGGCTGGCGGCCAGGAGAGTCAGGTGCGCTTTCATAAGGAGGGGTTCATTCACTGGTGAGGGCCGCGACCGGGTCGAGGCGGGCGGCCTTGCGGGCGGGCATGAAACCGAAGACGACGCCGGTGACCAGGGCGCAGCCGAAGGCGCCGAACACCGCCAGCCATTCGAAGGCCACGGCGATCTTGCCCAGCAGCAGGCCGCCGCCCACCAGCAGGGCCAGGCCGATACCGGCCAGCCCGCCGACCACCGAGAGCATCACCGCTTCGGTGAGAAACTGGCGCAGGATGTCCCGCTGGCGGGCGCCGGTGGCCATGCGGATGCCGATCTCCCGGGTCCGTTCGCGCACGGTCATGAGCATGATGTTCATCACGCCAATGCCACCCACCAACAGCGAAATCGCCGCAATGGCCCCAAGCATCAAAGACAGCGTGCCTTGGGTGCGAGCTTCGGCCTGGATCATCGCGGCGTTGTTGGTCAGCTCGAAATCCCGCTTGCCGTCGTGCAGGCGCGACAGGGTACGGGAGACCGCCTGCTCGGCCTCCTTGACCTTGCCCGCATCCCGGGCGGCGATCACCACGTACTCGGGATGACGGGTGCCGAACAGCCGAACGCTGGCGGCGGAATAAGGGATGGCGATGCGATTGTCGGCATCCGAATCCCCGGAGCTGGCGCCTTTTTCCGCGAGTACGCCGACCACCTGGAACGGCACGTTCTCGATCAGGATGTAACGGCCGATGGGGTCGGCGACGTCCTTGAGCAGTTTTTGCCGGACCTTGTGGCCGATCACCGCCACTGCCGCGGCGCCTCGTTCATCGGCGTCGCTAAAGTAGGCGCCCTCGGCCACTGGCCAATTGAAGATGATCGGGAAGTGGGTGTCGTTGCCGCCCACGTAGCTGGTGTGGTCGAGGTTGCCGAACCGCACGCTGGCGTTCTTGCCGTTGACCGGCATGATGCGTTGCACTTCGGGCAGGGCAGCGAGGGCGGCAATGTCCTGTTCGCTGATGATGCCCTTGGCGGCCCGCGGGTTGGGGGCCGTGCCGTTGAGGTAGATGATGTTCGAGCCGAAGGCGCCCATCTGGGCCATGACCTGGCGCTTGCTGCCTTCGCCCACGGCCAGCATGACCACCACCGAGGCCACGCCGATGACGATGCCGAGTAGGGTCAGGGCGGTGCGAAAGCGATTGATCCACATCACCCGCCACGCGGCCTGCACCGCGTCCACCAGCTCGCCTTTCCAGGCGCCGTTGTGTTCGCTGCCGGCACTCAGGCGTTGGCGCAGGTCCACGGCGTGCAAGGCGTTCGGATTGGCCTGCGGTGCGGCCGTAGCGGTGTCGCTGATGATCAAACCGTCGCGGATCTCGATGATGCGTTTGGCCCGGGCCGCCACTTCACGGTCGTGGGTGATCAGGATCACCACGTGCCCCTGGCTCGCCAGTTCGTCGAGCAACGCCATCACCTCAATCCCGCTCTGGCTGTCGAGGGCGCCGGTGGGCTCGTCGGCGAGGATGATGTGGCCGCCGTTCATCAAGGCCCGGGCAATCGACACTCGTTGCTGCTGCCCGCCGGAGAGTTGATGGGGGCGGTTGCCGGTGCGGCTGGCCAGGCCGAGGCGGTCGAGCAGGGCGCTGGCCCGGGCGTGGCGCTCGGCGGCGGAGGTGCCGGCATAGATTGCGGGCATCTCGACGTTTTCCTGGGCGGTGCCGGAAGCAATCAAATGGTAGCCCTGGAACACGAAGCCAAATGCTTCGCGCCGCAGCCAGGCCAGTTCGTCGCTGCCCAGGCCGGCGACGTCTTCGCCGGCGAAGCGGTACTCGCCACTGGTAGGACGGTCGAGGCAGCCGAGGATGTTCATCAAGGTCGATTTGCCGGAGCCGGACGCCCCGACAATCGCCAGGAACTCACCGGCATGAATGGACAGGTCGATGCCGCGCAGCACTTCCACCCGGGGGCTGTCGCCGCCGCCATAGGCCTTGCGAATGTCCCGCAGTTCGATCAGGGGCGTGTCCACTCAGCCTCCGCTTGCGCTGGATGGGCCGATCAGCACGCGCTCGCCTTCGCTCAAGCCGTCGAGGACCTGGGTGCGCAGGCGATCGCTGACGCCCGTACGGACGGTGCGCGGCTGGACATCACCATTGTCGGCGAGCACGCGTACCTGGTCGGCCTCTTGCAAGGCGGCGATGGGCACGGTCAGCACGTCCTTGGCCTGGGCGGCGACAAAAAACACTTGTGCGGTCATGTCGGCCATCAAGGCGCGGTCGGCGTTGTCCACGTCGAGTAGCACGGTATAGAGCACCACCCGCTCGCTGCCGCTGCGGCCGCCAGTGGGGCTGCCGCCCTGGCTGGCTTCCAATGGGCGCGGCGGCACGGGAAGGATCTGGCGAACGGTGCTGCTCCAGCGGCGACTGCCGCCGGCCAGGGTGGTGAAATACGCGGTCATGCCCGGCTTGACGTGGCCGATGTCGGCTTCCGAGACTTCGGCCCAGACCGTCATCGGCGACAACCGGGCGATGCGCAGGATCAACGGCGTCTGCTGCTGGGCGTTGAGGGTCTGACCTTCCCGGGCGCCGACCGCGACCACGGTGCCGCCCATGGGCGCATAAATGCGCGTATAGCCCAGTTCCGCCTCGTCGCTACGCAGGCTGGCCTGGGCCTGGCGGATCTGGGCCTGAAACATGTCGATGCGCGCCTGGGTCGCGCGCACCTCGGCCTGGGCAGTCTGCACATCTTCTTCGCGGGTGGCGCCGCCGGCCTTGAGCTGTTGCTGGCGACGGAATTTCTGCTGCGCCAGGTCGTGCTGGGCGCGCTGTTCCTGAAGCTGGGCCTTGAGGTTCTCGATGGAAAATCGCCCGGCGTCGAGCCTGGCTTTTTGCGTGGAGGGGTCGATTTCCACCAGTAGCTGGCCTTCAGTCACTTCGTCGCCGGCTTCGACGTGGATCTTCTGGATCTGCCCGGACGCCTGGGCGCCGACGTCCACGTAGCGCCGGGGCTGCAAGGTGCCCAGGGCCGTTACGCTGTTTTCGATGTCGCCACGGGTGACCGGGACGGTGTCGAGCGGCGCGCGGTCCGGCACAACCACTTGCCACGCAGCGAAAGCCACGGCCGGAAGCAGGGCGAAGGTGAGAAGCCAGGCGCGTCGGGTAGGGCGGGGACGTTTCATGCAGGGTTCCGGCCGGTGATATCGGGCCCATCGCACGGAAGGCCGGGACGGGTGGCTGTTCTGGTAAACGAGCGTTGTGGGCGGGAATTTAACGAGGGTAACCCATGGTAGCGCTTGAACGGCACCCACCCCGTGGCGAGGGAGCTTGCTCCCGCTGGGCCGCGAAGCGGCCCCAAAACCTGAGTTCTCTCCTGAAATGTGTCGCCTGCCCTGGGCCTGCTGCTCAGGCCAGCGGGAGCAAGCTCCCTCGCCACAAATGCAGGTTCCGATGCCCGATGACCTGAACGATTGAGCCCTGATACAAACCAAAGCTTTAAATCTATATGAGAATTACTATAAATTACGCAATTGAATCTGCCACTATCGTGCCATGTCCGTTTCAGGCATGCCGGGGTGGCACAGGGATAGCTGTCGCAGTCATTGCGCACGGGAGTCATGTTGGAAAACTACTATCGCGAACTGGTGTGTTTCCTGAACGCCAGGCTAGGCAACCGCCAGGCGGCCGAAGACGTGGTGCATGACGCTTATGTGCGGGTGCTGGAGCGCGCCAGCGATACGCCCATCGAGCAACCCCGTGCGTTCCTTTATCGCACCGCATTGAACCTGGTGATCGACGGGCATCGGCGCAACACCTTGCGCCAGGTCGAGTCCCTCGATGTCCTGGACAGTGAAGAACGCTTCTTCACGCCATCGCCCCACACCAGCCTCGACCATGGCCAGCGCCTGGACATGCTGCAACGCGCCCTGGCCGAGCTGCCACCGATGTGCCGCGAGAGCTTTCTGCTGCGCAAGCTCGAAGGCCTGTCCCACCCGCAAATCGCCGAGCGCCTGGGCATTTCCAGGGCGTTGGTGGAGAAACACATCGTCAACGCCATGAAGCATTGCCGCGTTCGTGTGCGGCAGTGGGACGCGACCTGATTCGTCCCTCGCCGGTCGCACGGCGGTAAATTTTTTTTCATTGTCCTCGTTCCACTCAACAGACGACTCGCCGGCGCTTGAAATGCCGGCCGGTTCCCCAGGCTTTCCGCGCCCTGTTGAGGGACTTTTCCAGAGGACACTGGACATGACACAGGCAATTGCATCGCCCATCGTTCACGACTTGATCGGCATTGGCTTCGGCCCTTCGAACCTGGCGCTGGCCATCGCGCTACAGGAACGAGGGCCGGTCCAGGGTGAACTGGACGTGCTGTTCCTCGACAAACAGGCCGATTATCGTTGGCACGGCAACACCCTGGTGACCCAGAGCGAACTGCAGATTTCCTTCCTCAAGGACCTGGTGACCCTGCGCAATCCCACCAGCCCGTACTCGTTCGTCAACTACCTCAAGCACCACGGCCGCCTGGTGGATTTCATCAACCTTGGCACCTTCTATCCGTGCCGCATGGAGTTCAACGACTACCTGCGCTGGGTGGCCGGGCACTTCACCGAGCAGAGCCGCTATGGCGAAGAAGTGCTGCGCATCGAGCCGGTGCTGCATGACCAGCAGGTCGAAGCACTGCGGGTGATTTCCCGCGGTGCCCAGGGCGAAGAGCTGGTGCGCGCCACGCGCTCTTTGGTGGTCAGTGCCGGTGGCACGCCGCGCATCCCCGATGCGTTCAAGTCGTTCCAGAACGACGCCCGGGTATTTCATCATTCGCAGTACCTGGCGCGCATGGCGAACCAGGCCTGCGTGAGCGGTCAGCCGATGAAGGTCGCCATCATCGGCGGCGGACAGAGCGCGGCGGAGGCTTTCATCGACCTCAACGACAGCTTCCCGTCGGTGCAGGTCGACATGATTCTGCGGGGCTCGGCCCTCAAGCCGGCGGATGACAGCCCGTTCGTCAACGAAGTGTTCTCGCCGGAGTTCACCGACCTGGTGTTCCAGCAACCCCACAGCGAGCGCGAGCGCCTGGTCAACGAGTACCACAACACCAACTATTCGGTGGTGGACATCGATTTGATCGAACGCATCTACGGGATTTTTTACCGCCAGAAAGTCTCTGGCATCGCCCGTCATGCGTTCCGCACCCTCACCACCATTGAGAAAGCCACGGCCACCGACGCGGGCGTGGAGCTGGCGGTGCGCAACAACGCCACCGGCGAGCTGACGGTACGCTGCTATGACGCGGTGGTGCTCGCCACCGGCTACGAACGCCAGATGCATCGCACCTTGCTAGAGCCGCTGGCGCAATACCTGGGGGATTTCGAGGTGGATCGCAACTACAAGCTGATCACCGATGAGCGCTGCAAGGCCGCGATCTATATGCAGGGCTTCTGCCAGGCCAGCCATGGCCTGAGCGACACATTGCTTTCGATCCTGCCGGTGCGCGCCGATGAGATCGCCGGCTCGCTCTATGAGCACGCAAGGCATCGTGGCCAGGGGCATTCGGTACGTGACCTGAAGCTGGCCACGGCTTAAGTCTCACCGAGCTTGCACATTCCTCAGGAAATTCTTGAGAAACTTCCTACACTCATCTTACGTCCCTCTCGGTAGCCCCGGGAGGAACGTAAACGGTTCGCTGTTCCCTCGCATTGGCAGTCCGAACCGATCAGCCGGTCGCTGAAGTAGCGTTCCGGGCCGATTTCGCCAAGCGAAACCTGATCGAATGATGCTGTTGCTGCGCACGGGCCTGGCGGCGATATGGCTGGGTCTATCCTGTATGGCGCCACAGGTGGGCGCTAAACCCGAGTCGCTGCAGGTGCTCGGACGATCCACTGTGAGCGATTATTCGGTGAGCCTGGACGAAGCCGACTGGGCCTGGCTGCGGCGCAAGGGCACGTTGCTGCTGGGCACCTCGGCACCGGATTATCCGCCGTTCAGCATCACCGGCAATGGCAACGATTACGAAGGCTTGACCGCTGACTACGCCCGGTTGATGGGGCAGTTGTTGCACGTCGAGGTGCGGGTGCAGCGGTACGCCTCGCGGGATGCATCGCTCCAGGCCCTGCGCAGCGGGGAAATCGATGTGCTTGGCACCGCCAATGGCTTCGAGGCCAGCGATCCGGGGCTGGCGATGTCCCAGGCCTATGCCGATGACATTCCTACGCTGGTGGCCAGGGTCGATGCCGGCGAGGAACTGCCCGCGGACCTGGCGGGCAAACGGGTGGCGATGCTGTATCACTACTTGCCCCCGGACAAGGTCGAGGCTTTTTATCCCGACGCCACTTTGCAGTTGTTTCCCTCGACCTTGAGCGCCATCGGCGCCGTGGCGTTCGGCCAGGCCGACGTCTACCTGGGGGATTCGATCAGCGCCCACTACCTGATCAGCAAGAACTACCTGAACAATGTCCAGCTGGTGGATCTTTCCCGCATGGAAGTGCAACCGTTCGCCTTCGCGGTCAGTCGTGGCAACAAGCAGCTGTTGCGCATCGTCAATGCCGCGTTACAGGCCATCCCCATCGGCGAACGCATGGGCATCCTGCGGCGTTGGAATGCCGGCGGGGCAAGCGTGCCGGGCCAGCAGGCGTTGCATTTCAGTGTGAATGAACAGCGCTGGCTCGATGCCCATCCGCGAATCAAGGTGGCTGTCAGCGAAAATTTCCTGCCGTTGACGTTTTTCGATGAGCACGGCCAACTCCGCGGCATCGGAGCCGATGTGCTGGCCAGGATCAGCTTGCGCACCGGCCTGAAATTCGACATCCAGCATGGCGATTCGGTGGATGACCTGGTCGGCAGGATCACCAGCGGCAAGGCCGACGTTCTGGCAACCGCGATCCCCAGCGCGGAACTCGAAGATGAGTTGCGCTTTACCCGTCCGTACCTGACGAACCCCTTCGTGCTGGTGGTGCCGGTCAAGGCGAATGACTCGCTGACGATGGATCGGATGGCCGGCAAACGACTGGCACTGGTGCGCGGGAACATGCTGCGCGAATACCTGCTGGAGCAGTTTCCCACGGTGCAGTTGGTGCCGGTGCAGAACCTGGCCGAGGCCATGTCCATGGTCGCCACAGGCGCGGCGGACGGCGCGATCAGTTCGCTGATCAGCGCTCGCTACATGATCTCTCGCCAGTACCGCGAGAAGCTGCAAGTCACCAGCACCGTCGGCACGGTGCCCGCCCGCGTCGCGCTGGCGACCAGTCATGACGCAGCGCAGCTCTATTCGATCCTGGACAAGGCGCTGCTGAGTATTTCCCCCGAGGAAATGGATGAGCTGACCAACCGTTGGCGCAGTGAAGTGGTAATCGATGACAGCTATTGGCTGCGTCATCGCACCGCGATTGTCCAGGGTTTCGCCATCGCCGCCTTGCTGTTGCTGCTGGCATTGGGCTGGGTTGTTTACCTGCGGCGCCTGCTCGAGCAATTGCGCGTGGCCAAGGCCAGCGCCGATGATGCCAACCGGGCCAAGACCACGTTCCTGGCGACCATGAGCCACGAAATCCGCACGCCGATGAACGCCGTGATCGGCATGCTGGAAATGGCGCTGAAAAAAGCCGAGCAAGGCGTCATGGACCGGGCCGCCCTTGAAGTCGCGTCGAGCGCCGCCCAAGGCTTGTTGGATTTGATCGGCGACATTCTCGACATCGCCCGCATCGAATCGGGGCGGCTGTCGCTGACACCTGAGCGCGCCAACCTGCGCACGATGGTCGAGGCCGTGGCGAGGATGTTCGAGGGCCTGGCCCGGCAAAAACAATTGAACCTGCGACTGGATGTGGACGCGGCGAGCAATCAGGACGTATTGATCGACCCGATGCGCTTCAAGCAGGTGCTCTCGAACTTGCTGAGCAATGCGATCAAGTTCACCGAGCAGGGCCACGTGCGCCTGGTGCTGCGAGCCGAACCGGGAAAGGGAGGGCAGCGCCTGGCCATCCGTCTGCGGGTCGAAGACACCGGCCGCGGAATTTCAGTCCACGACCAGCAACGCTTGTTCAGCCCCTTCGCTCAAGTCGGCGACAGCACCCAGGCGGCGCGCAGCGGTTCGGGGTTGGGGCTGGTCATCAGCCGCACCTTATGCGGCATGATGGGCGGCACATTGCTGCTCGATAGCGTGCCGGGACAGGGTACGCAGGTCGAGATCCGCCTGGAGTTGCCATTGCTTGAAACGGTGGGCGAAGCGCCGGTGGCGCAGACCGAGCCTGTGATGCCCGCACGGCCGTTGAACATCCTGGTGGTCGATGATTACCCGGCCAACCGGTTGTTGCTGGTCCAGCAAATAAACTACCTGGGCCACCGGCTGCGGGAGGCCGAAGACGGTGCCGAGGGGTTGCGGGCGTGGCGCGCCGGGCAGTTCGACGCAGTCATCACCGATTGCAACATGCCGCAGATGAGCGGTTATGAATTGGCCCGCGCCATTCGCGACGACGAGCGGGACCGAGGCCTGGCGCCGACCACGATTCTCGGCTTCACGGCCAATGCCCAGCCCGAGGAAAAGGCCCGTTGCCTTGCGGCGGGAATGGACGATTGTCTGTTCAAACCCATCGGCTTGAACCAATTGAACGCGCGTCTGGCATCGGTTGTGCCCAACGGTGCGGTGGAACCGCGTGTTGCTGACGCAGACTTCGACCTGACCAGCCTGGAACAACTGACCGGCGGCGACTGGGTTTCCACCCAGGGCCTGTTGCTGGAACTGATCGACAGCAATGGACAGGACAAGGCGCGGTTGCAGACATTGTTTTCGCGCCATGACGTGCCCGGGCTGTCCGATCTGGCGCATCGGATCAAGGGCGGGGCCAGGTTGATCCAGGCACAGCGCTTGATTGCCGCTTGCGAAATACTGGAAAACGCCTGCCGCGCGGGCGAAACGTCATCGCTCGCTGCTGCGGCGGATGAGTTGCACGAGGCGATGGAGCACCTGACTGGGCGGCTCCAGGCTTACATGACAAGCAAGCCCGTTGCGCAAGGCAACGCCGGCGCCATCGACCCTACGCGCGACCGGCATTGATAGAAAACGCACACTGCCGCAGGTCGACAGGCGATTTTTCTTCCTGTTTTTGAGATTTGTCCTACAGCGTGCCTAAAGACCTTCCTCTAGCCTGACGCGACTTAACGTTCCCGAGCCGGTTCGTACCTGCCGCGTTGCCATTGGAATGCCTGCCATGCCAAATAAAGCTCTACGCATCATGATTGCCGATCCTGAGCATTATCATCGACTGCAACTAGAACGCCTGTTTAATCACCAAGGCTATTTCCGCATCGCTCCGGTGAGCGACGTGCATGAACTCCTGACGTTGGTGGACTGCGGCTGTGAGCCGTTCGACCTGGTCATCGTCAATGCCAGCGTGGCGGATGACGCCTTGGACCTGCCCGGATTCTTCCTCGACAACCCTCTGGTTCGTCATGCTTTGATCTACAACGCCCAGCAGGGCACCCCGGCGACTCGCCAGCCTTTTCTCCAGGTAAGCAACGCCCGACTGCCCGATGCGATTTCCGTGCAGCGCTTGATGAAAAGCGTCGATCCAGCGGCCAACGAGCCGGTTCCGTCCTGGGCTCGCACCGTCGAACAGCGTCACGGAACCTGACGGCACCGTTAGTCCGCACTGTCAGATCTTACAGGTGGCTGGGTCAGCCATTTGTGTCACCGTCGATGCGGTCATGGCGTCGGCGCCGTTTGCATTGTCCCCGGGGAGTTGCCTTGAAAAACGTATTGATTGTGGACGATCACCCCGTCATCCGGGGGGCGCTGCGGCTTGTATGCCAGAACGAGGGATTCAGCCAGGTCACTGATGTCAGCGGCGTGGCCGATGCGCGGGCATGTATCAAGCAGGATATCCCGGACGTGGTGATCCTGGACCTGGTCATGAATGGTTTCGATGGCCTGGACCTGCTTGTCTGGATCACCGGCCAATTTCCCGGTTGCGCTGTGCTGGTGTTCACCTCCCAGGATGCCCAGCATTTCTGCAACCGCTGCATTTCTGCCGGGGCCAGGGGGTTCGTGACCAAGAAAAGTGACCTGAAGGAGCTGATAAAGGCCATCCACGCCTTGAAGTCCGGCTATTCCTATTTTCCGCAGATGTCCGTCAGGCTGGACTTTCAACAACGTTCCGAGCAGAAAGCACTCGAGAGTCTTTCCACCCGGGAGCTATCCATCCTGCGGATGCTGGCGATGGGCATGCGTGGCAAGGACATCGCCGAGACTTTGTTCCTCAGCCCGAAGACAGTCAGCACCTACAAGACCCGTTTGCTGGAAAAGCTCGGCTTGAGTTCCCTGGTGGGCCTGTCGGAATTTGCCAAGCGCAATCAGCTTTGAGCGTCAGAACCGAGTTCGCCCTTGCAGTGTCGATCGTCGTTCCGTAGGTAGAACGCTAAGGCCGGTTTTTGCAGTCTGGTGCGTTATTGGTATGGGTTTTAAGCTGTGTCCATCAAATCTCAACCTTTGATTTGGAGACGCAGCTTGAAAAAGATCATAGGCCTCTATACCAGTCCAAGGCCGCATTGGGTTGGCGACGGCTTCCCGGTCCGTACGCTGTTTTCCTACGACAACCTGGGCAAGCACATCAGCCCGTTCCTGCTGCTGGACCACGCCGGCCCCAGCGAATTCACGCCCACCACCGAGCGCCGTGGCGTCGGCCAGCATCCTCATCGTGGTTTCGAAACCGTGACCATCGTCTACCAGGGCGAACTGGAGCACCGCGACTCTACCGGCAGTGGAGGCAAGATCGGCCCCGGCGACGTGCAGTGGATGACCGCTGCCTCAGGAATCATCCATGAGGAATTTCACTCCGAAGCGTTCGCCCGGCAGGGTGGCTTCATGGAGATGGTCCAGTTATGGGTCAACCTGCCAGCCAAGGAAAAGATGGCGCCGGCCGGCTACCAGACCCTTCTCAAGCAGGACATTCCGAACATCACGCTAGAAGACGCGGCCGGCAGCGTGCGGGTAATCGCCGGGCGCTTCGAGGGGCACCAAGGCCCGGCGAAAACCTTTACACCCATCGACGTCTGGGATATCCGACTGAACGCCGGGAAAGAGCTGACCCTGGACCTGCATGACGGCCACAGCAGCGCGTTGGTCGTGCTGCGAGGTTCGATCCAGGCCAACGGCCGCGAACGGGTCGAAGCCGGGCAACTGGCACTGTTTGATCGGGTAGGCGACCAGTTGAGGGTGCAAGCCAACAACGACGCGGTACTGCTGTTGCTCAGTGGCGAGCCGATCGATGAGCCCATCGTCGGCCATGGTCCGTTCGTGATGAATAGTGAGCAGGAAATCCACCGGGCCTTCGAGGATTTCCATTCCGGGCGCTTCGGCCGGATGGATGGCTAGTCAAGCAGCAACGCGAATCCATTTTGGGGGTGATCTCTACAGCCGCTTGAATCTGTGCCAATCTTCGCCAATCGCCTTCCTGGAGCTGTCCCGATGCTCGCCCCGATCACCGACCATCCGCTGCTGTGTGCCCTGGCATTGCTCGTGCTCGATTTGCTGGCGTGGCGGCTGGTCAGTGCCGAACGGACCTACTGGAAAATCGGCGTGCGGCTGGCGATTTTCATGTTGTTCAGCATGCTGCTGTTCAACGAAGGCCTCAACCCCATGCAGACCGCACAGTGGGTCGACGACGTACCTCGGCACCTGGCGGCGACCGGCCTGCAGATTGCGTGGTGGTTGTTCGCCGCGCGAACCCTGACGGTGATGATCGGCGCGGTCATGATGCAACGGGTCGGCCATACGGGACGGCTGTTGCAGGATCTACTGGGGGCGGTGATTTTCCTGGTCGCTGTCATCGCGGCGCTGGCTTATGTGTTGGATCTGCCGGTCAAGGGCGTGCTCGCGACGTCCGGCGCAATGGCGATCATCGTCGGCCTGGCCTTGCAGAGCACCCTCAGCGATGTGTTTTCCGGCATCGTGCTCAACACCACCAAGCCCTATCAAGTCGATGACTGGATTTCCATCGACGGCACCGAGGGCCGGGTCACCGACATCGACTGGCGGGCCACGCGATTGCAGACCTCCCAGGGCAGCATGGCGGTGATTCCCAACTCCTTGGCGGCGAAAGCCAAGATCGTCAACTTCAGCCGTCCCAGCGACATGCATGGCTTGTCCATCAGCCTCCAGATCAGCCCGCATGCGCGCCCACAAAAAGTGATCGAAGCGCTGGAGCGGGCAATGATCGGCTGCCGGGCGCTGCTCGCCAGCCCGGCGCCCAGCGTCACGCTCAAGAGCGCCGGCAGCGCCGGAGCGGAATACGAGATCAGCGGTTTTGTGGCCTCGATGGGGCAAAAACGCGAAGTCCGCAACCAACTGTTCGATCTGGCGTTCCGGCATCTGCATGCATCGGGCGTGAGCCTGCTGTCTACTGGCGAAAGCGCGGCGGCCGTGGCGGTGTCGCGTCCTCGGGCATTGCTGGAAAGCTCCAGCATCTTTTCCACGCTGCGCCCGGACGAGAAAGACACGTTCAGCCAGAACATGACCCTGCAGACGTTCCGCGCCGGCGACGTGATCCTGGCGGCCGGAGAGGTCAGCGACCACCTGTTCATCATCGAGTCCGGCGTGGTCAGCGCGAGCCTCATGCGTAATGGCCAGCCCATCGAGGGCGGGCGCATGGGGCCGGGTGAAGTCATCGGCGAAGCCGGGGTCGTCGCCGAGCAAGCGGCGTTGGCGAGTTTCACCGCGAAGACGTTCTGCACCCTGTATCGCATCGAGAACAGTTACCTCAAACCCTGTCTCGAGGCCCGTCGTGACATCGGCGACGCCATGAAAAACCTGTTGGACGTACGCATCCACCTGGCTCAGAACCTGACCCGTGACATACCCAAGCCGGTCGCCAAGAAGCGCTTTCTGCAATGGTTGCGCAGCCGGGCCTGACCTATCTCCACCGGCAGGCAACGACGCTTCATTGGTCACTCGAACTTCCCCACAATTGGCTATTTGTCCTGCGCCAGTGCAGGGCTAACGTAGCGCCACACCCAATTGTTCAGGAGTTCCCCCATGCAACCGCGTATCGATTTTTATGCCGCTTCCCCTGATGCCTACAAAGCCATGCTGGCCCTGGAGAACGCGGTCTCCAGATTGGGCCTTGAAAAGTCCCTGATCGAGCTGGTGAAGCTGCGCGCTTCGCAAATCAATGGCTGCGCGTTCTGCATCGATATGCACACCGCCGATGCGCGCAAGGACGGCGAGACCGAGCGGCGCCTGTATGCCGTGACCGCCTGGCGCGAGGCGCCGTTTTTCACCGGCCGTGAACGCGCCGCGCTGGCTTGGACCGAAGCCCTGACGCGCCTGAGCGAGACCCATGCGCCCGACGCCGACTACGAGCTGCTGAACGAGCACTTTACGCCCAAGGAAATGGTCGACCTGACCGTGGCGATCAACGCCATCAACGGTTGGAACCGCTTGGCGGTGGGCTTCCGAAAAATGCCGGAGGTCTGAAAAGCGAGGTAATACCGGCTCCCACAAAGGGTAATCAACAGCCTCTCAGGCTCCAGTCATCCCGCGCCGGGAACTTCGCCCGTTTGATCTTCTTCTACCTACAACAGGCGGCGTCAGCCGTCTTTTGCAAAGGAGTCGATCATGCAAGTTCAAGTCAACAGCAACCATATTGAAGGCAGTGCCCGTTTGCAGGAATGGGTTGGCAGTACGGTGGTGGACGCGTTGCAGCGTTTCGAAGATCAGTTGGCCCGCGTCGAGATTCACGTCAGTGATGAAAATGCCCAGAAGGGCGGTGCCGCTGACAAGCGTTGCCAGATCGAGGCACGCGTACAGGGCCATTCATCATTGTCGGTCAGTCACAAGGCCGAGAGCCTGGAGCTGGCCGTGGAGGGCGCTGCCGAGAAAATGCTGCACGCGCTCGATCATCAGATCGGCAAGCTCAACCCCGCCGTCGAATCGATGGGCCGCGTGACCGCACCCGTCGATGAGGCGCCGCCGGAGATGGTGGACGCCATGCTGGAGGAGGACTTCCTCGAAAACCAAGAGGCTCGTGGTAAAGAATAAAGGAGACGATCATGACCGCTCATCAACCCTTCAGCCGGCAGGTGCTGGCCGAGCTCCTGGCGTTCGACGAACAGCCGAGCCTTTCGTTGTACATGCCCACCCATCGCACATTCCCCGAGCGTAGCCAGGACCCGATCCGCTACAAGAACCTGGTGCGTGACCTGCAAACCCAACTTGAACAACAGCACCCTGGCATGGACTGCGCGCCGTTGCTGGCTCCGTTCCTGGCCTTGGTGGAGGACCAGGGTTTCTGGAATTCCAACCGCGACGGCATCGCGGTGTTCGGTGCCCGTGACTATTTCAAAGTCGTTTCGGTGAGCCAGCGCTTGCCGGAATGCGCGTTCGCCAACAGCCATCCTTATCTCAAGCCGTTGTTGCGCCTGGTGCAGTCCACCGAGCGTTACCAGGCGTTGTGCCTGACCCGCAACGAGATCTGGTTGTATGAAGGTTCCAGCGAGCAGTTGGAAAAAATCGAGCTGGCCGATCCGGTCCCGCGCAACCAGAACGAGGCGTTGGGCGATGAGCTGACGTCGGGTGACCAGCAGGGCTTCCCCAATGGTTTCAGCCGCAGCGGCGAGCGTGGCGATGCGATGATGCATGAGTCCGCCGGTGGCGGTAAGCAGGACGAAATCAACCTGGATCGCGAACGGTTTTTCCGCGCGGTGGACAAAGCTATCCTGCAACATCACTCGCAGCCTTCGGGCCTGCCGATGATCCTGGTGGCCTTGCCGGAAAACCAGGCAGTGTTCCGTGCCGTCAGTCATAACCAGCACCTGCTGACGCAGGGTATCGAGGGCGATCCTTCGCGGTTGAGCGTCGAAGAGTTGCGGGTCCAATGCGCCAAGCTCATGGCCCACAGTCACGCCGACCAAGTGGTCGATAGCCTGAATCGCTATGGCGTCGCGGTCGGCCAGGGACGCGCCCTGGACAAGCTGGCCGACATCGCCAAGGCCGCTTGGGAGGGCCGTGTCGCGATGTTGCTGGTGGAGGCGGAGCGCCAGGTTCCCGGCCAGCTGGACCCGGACAAAGGCCGGTTGATCATCGACGAGACGGGCGATGAACAGGCTCCGGATGTGCTGGACGAACTGATCCTCGCGGTGACGCGTCAAGGCGGTGAAGTGGTCGTGGTGCCGCCCGAGCATGTCATGCCGACCGACACCGGGGCGGCCGCGGTGTGCCGGTTCTGACCGATACGTGAAGTAAGCCGAGCCCTGTGAGAGCTTGGTCGCGATGGCAGATTGTCAGTCATCCCTGGATGTCGACTGACCCGACGCCATCGCGAGCAGGCTCGTTCGAATGCGAAGCCTCTGGCACAGCGCATTCACCGGTTTACGACTGCTTCGCAGCCGAGCGGGAGCAAGCTCCCTCGCCACGGGGACATCTCAGGGCTTCAGACTTTCAACACCTTACCGCTAAACGCCACCGCCACCAGCGATAGCGCAATCAAGCCGAACGCGATGCCCAGGCTGCTGCCATGGGCGACGAAGCCGATCAATGCCGGGCCTGCGAGAATGCCGGCATAACCGATGGTGGTAATAGCCGGCACGGCGATGGCTTCGGGCATCAGCGTCTGTTTACCAACGGCCGTGTACAGCACCGGCACGATGTTGGAACACCCGGCACCGACCAATGCATAACCCAGCAGCGCGGCTTGCCACAGGGGCGCGACGGTCGCCATCAGAAATCCCGCGGCGGCCATCGTTGCGCCGTAAATGATCACCCGCTTGGCCCCCAGTCGATGCACCACCGAATCGCCCGTCAGCCGGCCAATGGTCATGGTCAAGGCAAACGCGGCGTAACCCAGCCCGGCATAGGCGCTATCCACTGCGCGTTCGGCGGTCAGGAACACGGCGCTCCAATCCAGCACCGCGCCTTCGGCCAGGAACACGATAAAGCACAGGATGCCGATAAACAGCACCACGCCGTGGGGAATGGCAAACGCCGGCCCAGCACTTTCACTGCCATAGGGCAGCAGGTGCGGCGCTGCCTTGAACAGCGCCACCAACAGCACGCCATTGACGACAAGCGTCGCCGCCAGCGGCGAAAGTCCCAGGCCGAGCAGGGCGCTCACACCGGCGGCGCCAATGATCCCGCCGAGGCTGAACATGCCGTGGAAACCCGACATCATGGTCTTGCCGCTGGCGCGCTCGACTATGACCGCTTGCAGGTTCACCGTCGAGTCCACGGTGCCGAGCCCGGCGCCAAACAGGAACAACGCCGCCACCAGCCACGGCAAGGAACTCATGGTCGCCAGCAATGGCAGCGCCAGGCAGACCAGAAGCGTGCCGCCACTGAGTACTCGACGGCAACCGAACCGTGTCGCCAGCGCGCCGGAAATCGGCATCGCCAGGATCGATCCGACTCCAAGGCATAGCAGCAGCAACCCGAGGGTGCCTTCGTCGAGGTTCGCCCGCACCTTGGCATAAGGCACCAGCGGTGCCCACGCGGCGATGCCGATTCCGGCGATGAGGTAGGCGACACGGGTGGACATCTGCTCCAGGCGCCCTGGAACAAAGGTAGGTGGAGGGGTGATAGCGGTCATGAATCGTCCTTGGCGTTCGTGCGGTGCGGTCAAGCGGGCAGGGAGGCGCCTATGCTTGCATATCCACTGACCGCACCGCGACCCCAACGTGCCAAGGCACTGGAGGTGTCCTGTCGGAACCCGCGCGAGTCATCGCGCCTGATACAACCTGAGGCTGATCACATGGTCAGCCTCCACCTCGAAATACACCAGGGCGGTGGGGAAGTCGGATTCTGCATCGAAGCATTCGACGACCACATTCCGGGCCGACGTTCCATGAACCGACAAGCGTAGGGCTTTGCGCAGCAACCGCTTGATCTGAGGTTGGACCGGGATGGGCGGACGGCCCTTGCGCACCCGCTCGCAAAAGTCCAGCGTCACTTCCCGGGGCGTGGGTGGCGGTGGCGAGGCGAGGCCCGCTTCTGCAAACAACCGATTGAGCTGATCGGCCGCGGAGACGGCTCGCGGAAAACCCGCGAACGCCGAGGCCTGTACCACCAGTTCAATCATCTCTCCCGGCGCCAACCCTGATGCGAGCCCGGTTTTCAAATGCACGCTAAGGGGAGGACCGACCATTCCGGCCGCCACGATGGCGGCCAGCGTTGCGCCTTCTCGCAGGCGCGGGTCGAGGCCGGGACGACTCTGCAAATGACCGTACACCACACCGACGGCGAGTTCGCCAAGCGCCGGAGCAGTGTGGAACAACGCGTCGAGGCGCGCGCCGCCGTCGGGTACCAGTTCGATGAAGTGTTTTCGGCCTTCGCTGTAGAGCTCTGCCATGGGCGTTGAGGTGCGCTTGTCTTTCATGATGAGTCCTTGTCCGGGCGTGACTTGCCTACGTTACGAGCTAGCCAGCCAAGTCGCACCTGTCGGACCTTACAGGTGACGCCCCGGTGTTTTGCGTGTACCAAACCGGCGTTGCAGCATTTCCATCGGCAGATCCGATTGGCGCTGGAGGATGTGCAGAACCGATGACAGGGTTATTGATGCTATATCCGTGTGTGCTCGGTCGGTGGATTGGCCTAGAGTAGCGACTTCCTCAGGCTTATTCCGGACCGACGCATGGCACAGTTCTACGACGCACGCGGCAATGTTTATGGAGTCGTTTCCCCGCAGCAAATCCGTGCCGAGGGGATCGATCTTCCGCCGTCTGCCGTCCAGGCAGCGCGAACGCGCCAAGCCTGGAGTTGTGCCGCGGTGCAGGCTTTTTGCGCATGGGCGCCGGGCGAAGCGCCGCCGGATGCCAAGGCCCATCGCAGTGATGGCCTGCTGATTGGCCCGTTCCAGGACGAGCCGCCATTCGATGTGTTGATCGTTAATACCGATGGAACGCTGGCCGAGCGCAGTGGCAATGGCTTGACGATTTTTTCCCTGGCCCTGCAAGAGCGAGGTCTGCTGCCGGAGGACATGGACTTTTTGCTAAGGGTCCATCACGACAAACCCGAAGGTGTCTCACCGCTGCAAACGACGGTTCGCGCCGCCGAGTTCGAAGGCGTGCAAGGGTTCTGGCTGGATCTGGGCAAACCGCTGTTCGGACCCCGTGCCGTCGCTGCCCAAGGGGTGGACAAAGTGACGTCCGGCCGGTGCGAAACAAGCCGGGTGCCTGCGCTTCATGCGTTGGATCCGGCGTGGGGCAATAGCCAGTTCGTGCGCATCGGCAACCCCCACTGCGTGACGTTGGTCGATGACGTGGAGGCATTGCCGAATCTTTCACAGATGCGCGCGCCGATGCTGTCGCAGAGCCTGACCGCCATTGCCTATGCCACCCCCGGCGGGGCGGGCGATCCTTGTCCGGCGGGGATCAATCTGCAATGGGCGTGGCGCGCGGGCGAAGGGCAAGTCGCGGCGCGGGTGTTCGAGCGGGGCGAAGGCCCTACCGCGTCATCAGGCACCAGCGCCAGCGCCGTGGCCAGTGCCGCCTGGCGGTTGGGGTGGGTGAGGGCGGGGGTGGTGAGGGTGGTGATGCCCGGCGGTACGGCGCCGATCCTGCTGGAGGAAGAGGCAGGCGGGCTGGTGCGGGTCAGGTTGTTTGGCGCGGCGCGGCCGATGACGTCTTCGCGAGCAAGCTCGCTCCCACAGTAGATCTCCAGCGGGCGCAGATTTCAGGTATCACACCAATCCACTGTGGGAGCGAGCCTGCTCGCGATGGCGTCAGCTCAGTCACATAGACATCAACTGACAGGCCCCAATCGCGAGCAGGCTCGCTTCCACAGTAGATCCCCAGCGGGCGCAGATTTCAGGTATCACACCAATCCCCTGTGGGAACGAGCCTGCTCGCGATGGCGTCAGCTCAGCCGCATAGATATCAACCGACAGCCCCCTATCGCGAGCAAGCTCGCTCCCACAGTAGATCTCCAGCGGGCGCAGATTTCAGGTATCACACCAATCCCCTGTGGGAGCGAGCCTGCTCGCGATGGCGTCAGCTCAGCCGCATAGATATCAACCGACAGCCCCCTATCGCGAGCAAGCTCGCTCCCACAGTAGATCTCCAGCGGGCGCAGATTTCAGGTATCACACCAATCCCCTGTGGGAGCGAGCCTGCTCGCGATGGCGTCAGCTCAGTCACATAGACATCAACTGACAGACCCCTATAGCGAGCAAGCTCGCTTCCACAGGTATAGGGGATTTCAGCTCAGCTGCGGCCCGAACTCTACCACCGGCATCTGCCGCTTCATCAGCACTTCGCCCTTGCGAATCGAGTAAAGCGGCAGGCCCTGGCTGCGGATCACTTCGTAGTCGCTGTCGGCCGAAAGGACCAGCAGGTTCGCCGGACGCCCAGGCTCCAGCCCGTAGCGCTCGCCCAGGGCCATGGCCTTGGCACTGTTGTCGGTGACCAGGTCCAGGGCGCTTTGCAGGTTGCGATAGCCGAGCATATGGCAGATGTGTAGCCCGGCTTCGAGCACGCGCAAGATGTTGCCATTGCCCAGCGGGTACCATGGATCGACGATCGAATCCTGGCCGAAACAAACATTCATTCCGGCTTCGAGCAGTTCATTGACCCGGGTGACGCCGCGACGCTTGGGGAAGTTGTCGAAGCGTCCTTGCAAATGGATGCTTTCAGTCGGGCACGATACGAAGCTGATTCCAGAGTGGCCGAGCAGGCGGAACAGCTTGGCGCAGTAAGCGTTGTCGTAGGAGCCCATCGCCGTGGTATGGCTGGCGGTCACCCGCGCGCCCATGTCGCGACTGCGCGCTTCTTCGGCGAGCACTTCGAGGAAGCGCGAGTGTGGGTCGTCGGTTTCATCACAATGCACGTCCACCAGGCAGCCGGTGCGCTCGGCCAGGTCCATCAGGAACTTCACCGAACTGACACCCTGGTCGCGGGTGTATTCGAAATGCGGAATGCCCCCCACCACGTCGGCGCCCATGCGGATCGCTTCTTCCATCAGCTCGCGGCCGTTGCGGTAGGACTCGATGCCCTCCTGGGGGAACGCGACGATTTGCATGTCGACCAGATGGCGGCTTTCCTCGCGCACTTCGAGCATTGCCTTGAGCGCCGTGAGCGCCGGATCGGTCACGTCGACGTGGGTGCGCACGTGTTGGATGCCATGGGCGGCCAGGGCCTGGAGAGTCTTCTTGGCGCGGGTCTTGGTGTCTTCTTGGGTGATGGTGGCCTTGCGTTCGCCCCAGCATTCGATGCCCTCGAACAGCGTGCCGCTCATGTTCCAGCGCGGTTCACCGGCGGTCAGTGTGGCGTCCAGGTGTATGTGCGGCTCGACGAAAGGCGGCACCACCAGGTTGCCTCCGGCATCAATGTCTTCGGGGCCCAGGCTGGGGGCTTCGGTCTGGCGGGCGATGCTGGCGATCAGGCCGTTTTCCAGGTGCAATTCATGCAAGCCTTCGCGGTTGCGCAGGCGGGCGTTGATGATGTGCATCAGGCGAATCCTTTAGAGGTCTTGTAGGGGCGCGTCAGCGGTGCGAGTGCCTGTTACGCCGATCAATAGCACATACGTTAGCGCGCCGGTGGCGATTCCTACCAGCGGTGCGATCCATGGCGAATTGAACGCCGCAACGGTGCCGACGGCATAGGCACCCAGCCCAGGCCAATTGAACGCAGGCAGTTGCGCCTGCGCCAAGCGAGGATAGCGCCCACGCCAGCGGAAGAAGAAGTCGGCCATGATGACCCCGCCAATCGGTGGAATCACGGTGCCGAGCAGGATCAGGTAAGGCACCAGCAAATCGTACATGCCCAGCAACGCCAACAGGGTGCCGATCGCGGCGCCGACCAGCGTGACCGCCCTGCGTCGGCGAGTGCGCAGCAGGTTGCAACCGGCCACGGCGAAGTTGTAGATGGTGTTGTCCTGGGTGCTCCAGATATTGAGCAGCAGCATTGCCATCGCGGCCATGGCGAAGCCCTGCAACAACAGGACTTCGACGACGTCGGGCTGCTGGTAGACGATGGCACCGTATGCGCCGATCAACACCATCAGGCCATTGCCCAGGAAAAAGCCGATCAGGCTCGCCAGCACCGCGACCTTCGCCGAGCGGGAAAAACGTGTCCAGTTGGTCGCCTGCGTGGCGCCGCTGACGAACGTGCCGAAAACCAGGGTGATTGCCGTAGACCAATCCAGATTACCCGTTGGCACAACCGCCAGCAGGCCATCGAGGCCGCCGACCTTCTGCGTCGCGACCCACATCGAGAGCATCAGCAACAACAGCATGGCCGGTACGGCGATGTACGACAGGATCTCCAGCCCGCGATAGCCGATATAAGCCGTGGCGCAGAATCCCAGGCCGAACAGCACCATCAGCCCCAGCACCGTGCCCTGGCCCAACTCGAAGTACTTGCCCAGCACCACCGCAGCGGTGGCCGTGCCCCAGGCGTACCAACCGATCTGGGTAAAGCCCAGGATCAGATCGCTGAGCTTGCTGCCTACTTCGCCAAAACAGAGGCGGCCCATCAACACTGAATTGAGCCCGCTCTTGAACGCGATGTAACCCAGGCCCGCGGCATAAAGGCCCAGCAACAGATTGCCGATGACGATGACGCCGAGCATGTCCGCGAAACCGAACGCCACGCCCAGCTTGCCACCGGCAAACATGGTGGCGGTGAAAAACGTAAAGCCCAGCAGCACCATGGCCGTGGAAGCCAGGCCCTTGCGTGCGCTCAACGGGACTTCACTCAAGGGGTAGTCATTACCGGGATCGTTCTGGGTCATGTGGCGGGTCCTTGCGGAGAGAGAAAAAGCGCAAGCGTGCAGCGGCCGTGCCAAGCGAGCGATCGCCGGTTATTTATAGACAATCCCGTTGGGTTGGGTGGGTTTCGAGGAACAAAAGTGGTGCAGGGATGGTTCACGTTGGAACACGGAGGGGCCGTGTGGGAGCGAGCTTGCTCGCTCCCACACCGTAAAGATTTCAGGTAGGGGAAAGCGGCCTTAAGAACCGCAACACCGCCGCGACGATGGCTTCCGGCGCATCCTCCTGAACCAGATGTCCAGCGTTCGGCACGGCCTGAAACAGCGCCCCCGGAATCATCTTGTGCAGCGCGCGGCCACGCTCGATGGGGATCCACTGGTCATCTTCACCCCACAATATCTGGGTCGGGCAGCGTACGCTGGGGTACAGCCCTTCGACCTCACGGGTGTAGCGCTCGTCCATCTGCGCAATCTGCCGGTAGAAGGCCGCCTGGCCCGGATCGCCAAGCCACGGCTTCACGTAGGGCGCCAGTTCTGCGTCGCAGATGTCTCGTTTCATCGCGCCGCGGACATAGGTCGGCACGATGGCGCGCTGGATGTAATCGGGCAGGCCGCTGAACGCCGCTTCATGCTGGCGCACATGCTGGACGAAAGGCGAACCCCAGGGCGACAGGGCCACCGGGTCGATCAGGGTCAGGCTTCGGTAATCCTTGCCATCGAGCAGATGTGTACGCAGCGCGGTGGCGCCGCCAAAGTCATGGGCCACTACGTCTGGACGCTCCAGGTTCCAGTGTTCCAGCAATTGGGCAAGCAGTGTGTTCTGCACGCCCAGGGACACGTCGGCGTCCGGTTGCGCAGATTGGCCATAACCCAGCAGGTCGAAGTAATGCACTTTGTGCGTGGCGAAGAAGAGCGGGGCGATGCGGTGCCACACATGGGAAGAAAAGGGCGTGCCGTGGACAAACACCAGCGGCGGGCCGTCGCCGTGGATGGCGTAGCGGACGGGGTGTCCGTTGAACTGGTAGACCTGATCCAGCGGCCAGTGAGTCATGATCGTATCCTCTCGGCATGTTTAAGCCAGAGAGCATAGACACAAAAGCTGCAGCTCCCTCGCCACAGCAGGTTTGGTTACTCCCCGTGATAGATGCAGCCGCTGGTGCAGGTCTCGTGGATGCGAATGGCGCTGAGTTCCGGCAGCAGCGGCTTCAACTCATTCCAGATCCACTTGGCCAGGACTTCGCTGGTCGGGTTTTCCAGGCCAGGAATGTCGTTGAGGTAGTTGTGGTCCAGGCGCTCGTAGAGCGGCTTGAAGATCGCCTTGATTTCCGAGAAGTCGCGAATCCATCCAGTGTGCGGGTCGATGTCACCGCTGAGGTGGATAGCCACCTTGAACGAGTGACCGTGAAGACGGCCGCACTTGTGGCCTTCGGGTACGTGGGGCAGGCGGTGGGCGGATTCGAAGGTGAATTCTTTGAAGATTTCCACAGGTTCAGGCTCTTTAAGGTAGCGGTCGCGAGGCAGGCGGCGGAGTTTATCAGGTTGATCCGTGTGATGCGCGAGCATGCTGACTAAAGGGTCAGCAAACGCTCGCCCCATCCACCGTTGGCCGTCAGTTCAAGGAACTCATCGCCGAGCCGGCGGCTTTCGTCCATCGCCGTGCGCCAGTATTTACGGCGGCTCGGGTCATCGCCCATGAAGCGCTTGAAGTCGTTGCGATCCGGCAGTTTGCCGTAGGGCAGGCGAGCCAGGTATTCGCGCGATGGCGCGAGCAACAGCACGTTCTGGAGGCGTTCGGCGTTGCCCCTGCGCCATGGCAGGCCCTTGTCGAACCAGCCGGGAATGACCCGATCGGTGAAGTGTGGATAAAGGACTATGTCGTCGCCGCTGTAGGGCAGGTCGAGGTGATAGTCCAGCAGACCGCCGTCGCGGTAGGTGCCGGCGCCGGCGCCGGGGAGGTCGCGCACGCCTTCCATTACCATCGGGATCGAGCCCGACGCCAGCAACGCCTGGCGCAGGTTATCGGCGGCCAGCGGCACGAAGCGCGACGGGAAGTCTGTCAGCGGATTCAGCGGAGGCGCCAACCGAGGATCGTGTACGATCAGCCGCTCAAAATGCCGCGACAAGCGTGCGCGGCCTCGCAAGTTGTCGGCAATCACCGATGACAAGCCCAGGCCCAGCCGGCCACGGTGGTCCAGTGCCAGCAAGCCGTGGCTCTTGACCACCATGATATTGAGCCGGTAGAGCGGGTTGTCGAGGATCGTCAGGTCCCGGCCTTCCAGCAGGTCGTCGAGCATGCGCTGGGAGCTTTGGCTGACGCCGGCCATGGTCACGCCTTTGGCGAAGCTCTGTTCGTTATACAAAGTGCCCAGGCGCCGGATACCCTCGGCGGCGTTCGGCAGACAGGCGCTGGCAAAGCGCCAGGAGCCAACCGAAGCCCCGATCAGCGACCGCTCTCGCGGCGCGGCGGGGAGCCATTCGCCGAACAGGGCCAGGTCCAATCCCTGGATGCCCAAGGCTTTCGGGCCACCGGCGGCACCCGGCAGGATGCCAACATCGGCGGCCTTGAGGCCCGCCTCGCGGATACGCTTGAAGGCGCGGGAGCCGGCCTTGACGGTGAGGGCTGGGAATTTGATATGGATGGCGGTCATACCGATCTCTGATACTGGCAAGCGATGAATTATAACGACACAAAACCCCGTAGGAACGAGCTTGCTCACGATAGCGTCAGCCCAGTTGCATCGATGGCAACGCAAAAACCGCTGTTGCCAGCAAGCTCGCTCTCAATTGATGTGTGTCCAATGATGGCAATTCAGTTTCAGTTAAGTTCATCCCGATAAAGTTTCCCGGTGAAGATTATAAGAAGGAGATAATCCGTGAACCGCCTGACTGCCTTTATTCTCGTGACGCTCATGGCCTTTGGCGCTGGCCTGGCTCAAGCACGAGATCTCCATCGCCATGAGATCAAAAAGCTGGTGGACGCTGGTACCATCCTGCCTTTTGACAAGCTCAACGAAGCGGCCCTGGCCGAACACCCTGACGGCACCGTGATTGATTCAGAGCTGGAAGATGAATACGGCAAGTACCGTTACAAGGTGGACCTGCGCGATGCGGATGGCATCGAATGGGAACTGGAACTCGACGCCGTCAGCGGCAAGGTGCTCAAGAATCATCAGGATACGTAATGAAGCTTAGTTTACGCGCCCGCAGCCGCTGGGCGCTGGCGCTGCTGGCGTTCTGTTCACTCGCCATGGCCCGGGACCTGGACCAGGACGAGGCCCTGCAACTGCGCCAACAGGGCGTGATCCTGCCGCTGGAGCAATTGCTCCAACAAGCGCTGGACCGCCATCCTGGCGCCAAGTTGCTGGAGGCCGAGCTGGAGGAAAAGCACGGCGTCTATATTTATGAGGTCGAGCTGCTGGATACCGACGGCGTAGTGCGCGAACTGGACCTGGAGGCCGCTACCGGCCGTTTACTCAAAGATAAGGAAGACTGATGCGCCTGCTCCTGGTGGAAGACCACGTTCCCCTGGCCGATGAGCTGATGGCCGGGCTTGCGCGGCAGGGTTATGCGGTGGATTGGCTGGCCGATGGTCGTGATGCGATCTACCAGGGCAGCAGCGAGCCCTACGACCTGATCATTCTGGACCTGGGCCTGCCGGGCGTTCCTGGGCTTGAGGTGCTGACGCAATGGCGAGCCGGTGGCCTGGCCACGCCGGTGTTGATCCTCACCGCCCGCGGCTCCTGGGCCGAGCGCATCGAAGGGCTCAAGGCCGGGGCCGATGATTACCTGACCAAGCCCTTTCACCCCGAAGAACTGCACTTGCGCATCCAGGCGCTGCTGCGTCGTTCCCACGGCCAGGCCAATCAACCGACGCTCCAGGCGGCCGGGTTGCACCTGGATGAAGGGCGCCAGTGCGTGATTCGTGACGGAGCGGAGATCCAGCTGACCGCCGCCGAGTTCCGCTTGTTGCGCTATTTCATGTTGCACCCCGAGCAAATCCTCTCCAAGAGTCATCTCGCCGAGCACCTGTATGACGGAGAAACCGAGCGCGATTCCAATGTGCTGGAAGTCCATGTCAACCACTTGCGGCGCAAGCTGGGGCGCAACGTGATCGAAACCCGTCGCGGCCAGGGATACCTGTTCGGCGGGCAGACGCAGTGAGATCCATCCAACGGCGCCTGAGCCTTGGGCTGATCGGTGTGATGGTCGTGGTCGGCCTCGTCCTGGCGCAGACCAGCCTGTGGCTGTTCGAACTGGGCTTGCAGCGTTATCTGGAAGCGGGGCTGCGTAACGACAGCGAGAACCTGTTGGTGGCTTTGGTCCGTGGCCCGCAAGGTTTGCAGTTGGACGAGCGGCGCTTGTCACCGGCGTATCTGCGGCCGTTTTCCGGGCACTATTTCCGCATCGATTTCGCCAACGAGCATTGGCGCTCCCGCTCCCTGTGGGACCAGGAACTGCCCCGGCTCGACCATCCGGGCCTGCACAGCAATCTGCAACTGGGCCCCGAAGGCCAGAGGCTGCTGGTACTGCGCACCGACTATCGGCGCTTGGGCCAGGCAATTTCCATCAGCGTGGCCCAGGACTACACGCCCGTGCGGGACAGCTTCCTGAGGATGCAGCAGGTCGGCTTGGGGCTCGGCCTGGCCGGGTTGCTGCTGATCCTGTTACTCCAGCGCCTCACGGTACATCGCGCGTTGCGTCCGTTGGAAAAGGCTCGGGAGCAGATTGCCCAGTTGCAGCGCGGGCAGCGCTCGCAGCTCGATGAGCAAGTGCCCAGGGAGCTGGAGCCACTGGTGGCGCAGATCAACCATCTGCTGGCCCACACCGAAGACAGCCTCAAGCGCTCACGCAACGCCCTGGGCAACCTGGGCCATGCCTTGAAGACCCCGCTGGCGGTGCTGCAAAGCCTGGCGTCGAACGAAAAGCTCGACCCTTATCCGGAACTGCGCAAGTTGCTGCTCGAACAACTGGAGCAGGTTCGCCAGCGCTTGAACCGCGAACTCAATCGCGCCCGGTTGTCCGGTGATGCGTTGCCCGGGGCGCACCTGGACTGCGACGCCGAACTGCCGGGATTGCTGGCGACGCTGAACATGATCCATGGCGAGCATCTGCATCTGGCCTACGTCGGGCCGCCCGGCTTGCACCTGCCTTGGGATCGTGAAGACCTGCTGGAACTGCTGGGCAACCTGCTGGACAACGCGTGCAAATGGGCCGACGCCGAAGTGCGCCTGAGCGTGAGCGAGACGGTCGAGGGCTTCAGCCTGGTGGTGGAAGACGATGGGCCGGGCATCCCCGCGGAGCGCCGCGACCAGGTATTCAGCCGAGGCACGCGGTTGGATGAGCAAACCGACGGCCACGGCCTGGGGCTGGGCATCGTGCGCGACATCGTCGACACCTGGGGCGGGACGCTGGCGCTGGGTGACAGCGAGTGGGGCGGCTTGAAGGTCGTGATCGACTTGCCCAAGCGCTGAAACACGCTAATGGTGCCGCTGAGCCCTGGGGGAGCGAGCTTGCTCGCGATAGCGTCAGTTCAGCCAAATGAATATCAACTGACCCACCGCCATCGCGAGCAAGCTCGCTCCCACACTGGATCGGCAGTGAATGCGAAACCCGCCGCATGACCCTTGCAGCTTGCCGCCGCTTCCTGCAAAGTCGCGACCTTTTTGTCCGGTGGCTTTCCATCGCTGTGCTTTGAGGTAACGATGATAAATGCAGTAATTGCGGCGGTTGGCGTCATGCTGGTGCTCAGCCTGTCCCGCGTGCATGTGGTGATCGCGCTGATCGTCGGCGCATTGGTGGGCGGCCTGACGGGCGGCCTGGGGATCGAGGCGACGCTCAAGGCGTTCAATGCAGGCCTGGGCGGCGGCGCTACGGTGGCGTTGTCCTACGCATTGCTGGGTGCTTTCGCCGTGGCGATCGCCAAGTCCGGCATGGCTCACGCCTTGGCCGACAAAGCCCTGGCCATGGTCGACCGCCAGGACGCCGCCGGCGGCACGGGCGTCAAGTGGGTGCTGATCGGCCTGCTGGGTACCGTCGCGGTCGCTTCACAGAATATCCTGCCGATCCACATCGCCTTCATCCCGCTGCTGGTGCCGCCACTTTTATATGTACTGACCAAGTTGCAGATGGACCGCCGGTTGATCGCCTGCGTCATGACCTTCGGCCTGATCACGCCCTATATGTTCCTGCCGGTGGGCTTCGGCAATATTTTCCTTAACGAGATCCTGTTGGCCAACGTCGCGAGAAGTGGCGTGGACGTCAGCGGCATCAACATCACCCACGCCATGGGCATCCCGGCGCTGGGCATGGTGTTTGGCCTGGCGCTGTCGTTTATCACCTATCGCAAGAAACGCGTCTATGACCTGAAGAAAATCGCTCGCGCCGAGCAGGTGGCGGTGCGCTATAACCCGCTCAGCCTGTGGGTGGCGGGGTTGGCGATCGCGGCGGCCTTTGCCATCCAGCTGCTGCTCGACTCGATGATCATCGGCGCCCTGGCCGGCTTCCTGATCTTTTCTGTCTCGGGTGTGGTGCGTTGGCGCGAGACCGATGACCTGTTCACCGAAGGCATGAAGATGATGGCGATGATCGGCTTCATAATGATCGCCGCGTCGGGGTTCGCCGAGGTGATGAAGGCCACCGGTGAAGTCCAGAGCCTGGTTGAAACCTCGGCGGCCTGGATCGGCCACAACAAGGGCGTCGGCGCATTGCTGATGTTGCTGGTGGGATTGTTGGTGACCATGGGCATCGGCTCGTCGTTCTCCACGGTGCCGATCCTGGCGACTATCTTTGTGCCGCTGTGCCTGCAACTGGGTTTCAGCCCGCTGGCGATCGTCTGCATCGTCGGCACCGCCGGCGCCTTGGGCGATGCCGGCTCGCCTGCCTCGGACTCGACGCTGGGCCCGACCTCCGGCCTGAACATCGACGGCCAGCATCACCACATCTGGGACACCGTGGTTCCGACCTTCATCCATTACAACCTGCCGTTGCTGGTGTTTGGTTGGGTGGCGGCGATGGTGTTGTAGGCCAAGACCGCGTTGCGTTCATCGCGAGCAGGCTCGCTCCCACATTGGATCGCATTTTCCTGTGGAAGCGAGCTTGCTCGCGATGGGGCCCTTGAATTCAGCGACCCTGCCAACTGACTGTTCACCTTGTCCTACAGTTTTGCCGTGGGCTGCCGTTAACCCAGCTAACCACACCATAAAACCTACAAGAGTGAACAGCATGCGCCTGAGCTTGAAGGCTAAAGTCCTGTCCCTGGCAATACTGCCGGTATTGCTGTCCGCCGTGATCATCAGCCTGACCACTGCGTTCATCTTGAAGGAACAGGCCAGCAAAGAAGTCCAGCAAACCCGCGAGCGCCTGCTCAGCGAGGCCAAGGCCACCCTACAGAATTATGTCGCGGTCGGGCTGACGGCCATCAAGCCGCTCTACGATGCCGCCGCGCCCGGCGATAACGAGGCGCGTGCCCAGGCGATCAAGTTGCTGTCCAATATCAGCTACGGCAAGGACGGCTATTTCTTCGGCTACGACTCCGAGACCATTCGTCTGTTCAAGGCCAACAGCCCTGATGGTGTGGGCAAGAGTTTCAAGGACAACCGCGATCCGAACGGTGTCTACGTCAACCGTGACCTGGTGAAAGTCGCCAAGGACGGCACGCATTACCTCGAATACAGCTCGCCGCTGCCGGGCAGCAAAGACCTGGTGCCGAAGCTCGGCTACACCGAATACTTGTCCAAGTGGGACCTGGCGGTGGGCAGCTCGGTGAATCTGGATGGCATCGAAGGTCAGGTGGCGTTGGTGGAAGCCAAGGTCCACGATCGGCTGCAAGGCGTGATCCTCAGCATCGTCGGGATTGCCGCCGTGGTGTTGCTGGTGATCGCGGTGGTGGGCCTGGTGCTCGCCAACACCATCCTGCGTCCGTTGCACCTGATGAAGGACAACCTCGACGACATCGCGGCGGGAGAAGGCGACCTGACCCGGCGCCTGGCGATTACCAGCCAGGATGAACTGGGCCAACTGGCCGGTTCGTTCAACCGTTTCGTCGACAAGATCCACGGCCTGGTGCGGCAGATCACCGACATGACCTCGCAGCTGACCGGGCTGGTGACGCAAGTCTCCGAGCAAGCCCAGCGTTCAGAGCAGGCCATGGAACGCCAGCGCCACGAAACCGACCAGGTCGCCACCGCGATCAACGAGATGTCCTCCGCCGCCCAGGAAGTCGCCCGCAGTGCCCAGGGCGCCGCCATCGCGGCCCAGCAGACCGACGAAGAAGGCCAGTCGGCCAAGCGCGTGGTGGCCGGCAGTATCCAGCAGATCCATGCGTTGGTGAACGATATCCGCAGCAGCGGCGTGTCCTTGGACAGTCTGCAACAGGACGTGGCCTCGATCGTCAGTGTCCTGGGAGTGATTCGTTCGATCGCCGAGCAGACAAACCTGCTGGCCCTTAACGCCGCCATCGAGGCCGCGCGGGCCGGCGAAGCGGGACGCGGTTTTGCGGTGGTCGCCGATGAAGTCCGTGCCCTGGCCAGCCGGACCCAGCAAAGCACCCAGGAAATTCAAGGGATGATCGACCGGTTGCAGTCCGGCACCCATGCGGCGGTGGAAGCGATGCGCCGTTCCAGTGAGGCCGGCGACGGCACGTCGGAACGGGCCAATGAGGCCGGCGCTTCACTGGACACCATGGCGCAGCTGATCGGCACCATCAACTCGATGAACGCCCAGATCGCCAGTGCCGCGGAAGAACAGACCGCGGTAGCCGAAGAAATCAACCGCAGCGTTCACCAGATCGCCGTGGCCGTGGACAGCGTTGCCGACGAAACCCAACTCGGCGCCCAGACCTCCCGCAGCCTGGCCGACCTGGGCCAGCGCCTGGGCAAGCTGGTGGGGCAGTTCCGGATCTGATCCGGGCAGCAGGAGCTGCCGAAGGCTGCGATCTTTCGCTTTCGATCCAGATGTGCCGCCTGGCTTGCCAGGCCCTATCGGAAGCGGAGGATCGCAGCCTTCGGCAGTTTCTGTCGGTCATCCTGTGGGAGCGAGCAAGCGCGCTCCCACAGTTGTTCTTCGCCGCCTGCATTGCCGGATCAGTGCCTGGGCTATGGCTCGCGCACCCTGTATCAACACGCCGAACGGCACATCCACCGCAATGTCGGGTCGAAAAGCGGCGGGGTAGGCCACGTCCGGCCAGGCGGTATTGATTTGTGTTCATGGCGCGCAGCAGACGCGACGGCACTCCGGCGAGTCCTGGCGGACTAATGTGTATCTGCCAAGGACATGGAAAGCAAATGAACCGCAAGAACCTCCAAAACAAATCGCAGATGTTGCTGCTGATCCTGGTCAGCATCGCCTTCGTCTGGATCCTGCTGCCGTTCTACGGAGCGGTGTTCTGGGCCGTCATCCTGGGCATCGTCTTCGCGCCGCTGCAGCGGCGGCTGCAATTGAAACTCAACTGGCCGCGCAACCTCACGACGCTGCTGACCCTGACCAGTTGCATGCTGATCGCTGTCTTGCCGGTCATCGTCATCAGCACCTTGCTGGTCCAGGAAGGCGCGGCACTCTACAAGAGCCTGGAAAGTGGCGAGCTGGACGTTGCCGATTACCTGGCCCGCTTCAAGGAAGCATTGCCCCCGTACTTCCAGCACCTGCTGGACCGTTTTGGCCTGGGCAACCTGAGCGGGTTGCGGGACAAGATCGTCAAGAGCGCGATGCAGGGCAGCGAATTCTTCGCCACCCAGGCGTTCAGTTTCGGCCAGGGGACGTTCCAATTCCTGGTGAGCTTTTTCGTGATGCTCTACCTGCTGTTCTTTTTCCTGCGCGACGGTCCGGAACTGGTGCGCAAGGTTCGCTTTGCCGTGCCATTGGCGGAGCACCAGAAGCGCCGCCTGCAGTTGAAATTCAACCGGGTGGTGCGGGCGACGGTGAAAGGCAACCTGTTGGTAGCGATTACCCAGGGCGCACTGGGCGGCTTGATCTTTTGGGTGCTTGGCATTCCGACAGTGCTGCCCTGGGCGGTGCTGATGGCGTTCCTGTCGCTGCTGCCAGCCGTGGGAGCGGGCATCGTCTGGGCGCCGGTGGCGGTGTATTTCCTGCTGTCGGGGGCGATCTGGCAGGGCGTCGTGCTGACCCTGTTCGGTGTATTCGTGATCGGCCTGGTGGATAACTTCCTGCGACCGATCCTGGTGGGCAAGGACACCAAGATGCCCGACTACATGGTCCTGGTCTCGACACTGGGCGGGCTGGCGGTGTTTGGCCTGAACGGCTTCGTCATCGGCCCGTTGATCGCGGCACTGTTCCTGTCGTGCTGGGCGTTGTTCGTCGAAAATACGCCTCGGGTGCAATTGCCTTAGGCGCGCAGCAGATAGGGACCGATGCGTTGCGACATGGCCTGGGCAGCGGGCAGTGAAGTCAGCGGACCGCTGATGGTCACGCCGTCCTGCACCAGATACCAGCAAGCCAGCAGGCCTCGTTCCCTGAGCGGGGCGGGGACGGCGCTGCCAATGACAGACATGATTTGAACCTTGGGCATGGGAAACCTCCATCAATCGATGGGGCTACCTTACGTCTCATGAAGGATGGGGAAAAATCAACGGCTTCAATAGTAGGAATCGATGCCGCTCAATCGACCACCAGGTCCAGCATGTGCACCACTTCCTGCTCGTTGAGCAGGCCCTTGCGGACCAGGCTCTCCGCGAGCAGCGAGAGGAACTTGGCGCTGCGGTGGCCTTCCAGGTGCTTGAGCTCGGTCAGTGCGTTGTACACCTTGCTCGAGGTGCACAGTCCCACGATGCGGTGAGGGTTTTGTGTTGGCATGGCTTCGTCCTTGTTGTTATGAAGCTGCAATGGCGGACCGGGACAGTTTGCGGCACGGCCATGACGCTCAGGTGACAGCTTGGGATTGGGAAAAACAAAGCAGGATTCAGACCATGATGCCGCATTGGCGCCAAATTATTGTTCTGGTAGCGACCTCAGACAGGCGCTCTACGGCTATCAGCGGGCTCTGACCGCCGAAAGGCGCCCATAAAAAAGCCCCTGAATCTTTCGATTCAAGGGCTTTGATTTTTGCTGTCTGGCTCCACGACCTGGACTCGAACCAGGGACCCAGTGATTAACAGTCACTTGCTCTACCAACTGAGCTATCGCGGAATGATGCGTATGTTACTGATTGGAAAAGAGAAGTCAAGCTTGGGTTGATGATTGGGCGGGATTTTCGTGGTTGAGGTGTTCAGGTAGCAAATGTTACTGCTCCACACATTACCGGCCGGACGCTGACCATTGTGGCGAGGGGATAAATGTCTGGCCACAGAGGACACCCAAAAAAAACGGGAAGCTCGATGGCTTCCCGCTTTTCATCCAGCGCCGGGGTGTCAGATCACCTGGACGATGGCCTTGGTTACCGCATCGATGTTGTTCTGGTTCAGCGCGGCCACGCAGATGCGGCCGGTGTCCAGGGCATAGATGCCGAACTCGTTGCGCAGGCGCGTCACTTGTTCAACGGTCAGGCCGGAGTAGGAGAACATCCCCCTCTGGCGTGCGACGAAGCTGAAGTCGTGGTGCGGCGCGGCCTTGGCCAGCATGTCCACCATCTGGTCGCGCATGCCGCGGATGCGCAGGCGCATCTCGGCCAGTTCTTCTTCCCACTGGGCCCGCAACTCAGGGCTGTTGAGCACGGCGGCGACGATGCTGGCGCCGTGGGTTGGCGGGTTGGAGTAGTTGGTGCGGATCACGCGCTTGACCTGGGACAGGACGCGGGCACTTTCTTCCTTCGACTCGCTGACGATCGACAAGGCGCCGACGCGCTCGCCATACAGCGAGAACGACTTGGAGAACGAACTGGAGGCGAAGAAGGTCAGGCCCGACTCGGCGAACAGGCGCACCGCCGCGGCGTCTTCATCAATACCCTTGCCAAAGCCCTGGTAGGCCATGTCCAGGAACGGCACGTGGTTCTTGGCCTTGACCACGGCCAGCACGTTTTTCCAGTCCTCGGGGCTCAGGTCCACGCCGGTCGGGTTGTGGCAGCAGGCGTGCAGCACAACGATCGAGCGGTCGGGCAGGGCGTTGAGGTCTTCCAGCAGGCCGCTGCGGTTCACGTCGTGGGTGGCGGCGTCGTAGTAGCGATAGTTCTGTACTGGGAAACCGGCGGTTTCGAACAGGGCGCGGTGGTTTTCCCAGCTTGGGTCGCTAATGGCCACGACCGCGTCTGGCAGCAGTTGCTTGAGGAAGTCGGCGCCGATCTTCAGTGCGCCAGTGCCGCCCACGGCCTGGGTGGTGATGACGCGGCCCGAAGCGATCAGCGGGGAGTCCTTGCCGAACAGCAGGGTCTGGACCGCCTGGTCATAGGCGGCGATGCCGTCGATCGGCAGGTAGCCACGGGACACGTGCTGAGCCACGCGAATTGTCTCGGCTTCAACCACGGCGCGCAGCAATGGAATGCGCCCTTCCTCGTTGCAGTAAACACCTACGCCCAGGTTGACCTTGTTGGTACGGGTGTCGGCGTTGAAAGCTTCGTTGAGGCCCAGGATGGGGTCGCGTGGTGCCAATTCGACAGCGGAAAACAGGCTCATTAGTGCGCGGCTCTGAATGGAGAGTGAGGGGACGTGTCGCGCTCCAGCCGGATGCACTAGAGCGGTGCACAAACGGGGAGCTAGTATAGAGGCCATCACCGGGCAGGGCGACAGGCTAATCGGTCTTTACCGTAAGTATTTTCGTTTTTTTTCGACCGTTAGTCCCTTCGCCGCGTCAAAGTCTGCAAGGCGTGTAGGACGCTCGTCTTGAAAGCGAAGGCATTCACCTCCACATTGTGTGAATTCCAGCTTTTTCATCGGCCGACGTCAGTCAATTCGGTCTTCCTCGTTCCCGTCGGCTGGCCGACAGGAGTGAACCCAGGGGTTATGTTATGTCTGAATTCCAGCTAGTCACCCGCTTCCAGCCCGCCGGCGATCAGCCGGAAGCCATCCGCCTGATGGTCGAAGGCATTGAGGCCGGGCTGGCGCACCAGACGTTGCTGGGTGTGACCGGCTCGGGCAAGACTTTCAGCATCGCCAACGTGATCGCCCAGGTGCAGCGCCCGACGCTGGTGCTGGCGCCGAACAAGACGCTGGCGGCGCAGTTGTACGGCGAGTTCAAGGCATTTTTTCCGAACAACGCGGTGGAATACTTCGTTTCCTACTACGACTACTACCAGCCCGAAGCGTATGTGCCGTCGTCGGACACCTTCATCGAAAAGGACGCCTCGATCAACGACCACATCGAGCAGATGCGGCTGTCGGCGACCAAGGCGTTGCTCGAGCGCAAGGACGCGATCATCGTCACCACGGTGTCGTGCATCTATGGCTTGGGCAGCCCGGAAACGTACTTGAAGATGGTGCTGCACGTGGATCGGGGCGATAAGCTCGACCAGCGCGCCTTGCTCCGGCGCCTGGCGGATTTGCAGTACACCCGCAACGACATGGATTTTGCCCGGGCGACGTTCCGCGTGCGGGGTGATGTGATCGACATCTACCCGGCAGAGTCGGACCTGGAAGCGATCCGCATCGAGCTGTTCGACGACGAAGTGGAAAGCATCTCGGCCTTCGATCCGCTGACCGGCGAAGTGATCCGCAAGATGCCGCGCTTCACCTTCTATCCCAAGAGCCACTACGTAACGCCACGGGAAACCTTGCTGGGCGCCATCGAGGGGATCAAGGCCGAGCTGCAAGAACGCCTGGAATACCTGCGTTCGAACAACAAGCTGGTGGAGGCCCAACGCCTGGAGCAGCGGACCCGCTTCGACCTGGAAATGATCCTGGAATTGGGTTACTGCAACGGCATCGAGAACTACTCGCGCTACCTCTCGGGCCGTCCGGCGGGCGCACCGCCACCCACTTTGTACGACTACCTGCCGCCTGACGCCCTGCTGGTGATCGACGAGTCCCACGTCAGCGTGCCGCAAGTTGGCGCCATGTACAAAGGCGACCGTTCGCGCAAGGAAACCCTGGTGGAATATGGTTTCCGCCTGCCCTCGGCCCTGGATAACCGGCCGATGCGTTTCGACGAATGGGAAAGCGTCAGCCCGCAGACGATTTTCGTCTCGGCCACTCCTGGCAATTACGAGGCCGAGCATGCCGGTCGCGTGGTCGAGCAAGTGGTGCGGCCGACGGGGCTGGTGGACCCGCAGGTCGAGGTGCGCCCGGCACTGACCCAGGTCGATGATTTGCTGTCGGAAATCACGAAACGCGTGGCCTTGGAAGAGCGGGTGCTGGTCACCACGCTCACCAAGCGCATGGCCGAAGACCTCACCGATTACCTGGCAGACCATGGCGTGCGGGTGCGTTACCTGCACTCGGACATCGACACGGTGGAGCGGGTCGAGATCATCCGCGACCTGCGCCTGGGCACTTTCGATGTGTTGGTGGGCATCAACCTGCTGCGCGAGGGTCTGGACATGCCGGAGGTGTCGCTGGTGGCGATCCTCGACGCTGACAAGGAAGGTTTCCTGCGCTCCGAGCGCTCGTTGATCCAGACCATCGGTCGCGCGGCGCGAAACCTCAACGGCCGTGCGATTTTGTACGCCGATCGCATCACCGGGTCCATGGAGCGGGCCATTGGCGAGACCGAGCGCCGCCGCGACAAGCAGATCGCCTTCAACCTGGCCAATGGCATTACGCCTAAAGGCGTGTTCAAGGACGTCGCCGATATCATGGAAGGCGCCACGGTGCCTGGCTCGCGCAGCAAGAAACGCAAGGGCATGGCCAAAGCCGCCGAGGAAAGCGCCCGCTACGAAGCCGAACTGCGCTCGCCGAGCGAAATCACCAAGCGTATCCGGCAATTGGAAGAGAAGATGTACCAACTGGCCCGTGACCTGGAGTTCGAGGCCGCGGCGCAGTTGCGCGATGAGATAGGCAAGTTGCGCGAGCGGTTGCTGACTGTCTGACTCTTGCAGTGGCTTCGAAGGCCTCATCGTCGGAACGCCGCCCGGAGCAGGCTCGCTCCCACAGTGGACCGCATCCAGTCCAGACAACTCGGTTTCCTGTGGGAGCGAGCCTGCTCGCGATGAGGGCGACTCGGTCTGGCAGGCTTTACTCAAATCGGCCTCTCACTGGAGCCCGCCCACCATCGCCTGTTACCATTCGCCCCCTGTTTGATCTTCGCTTTTATCTTCTTTCCGAGACATGCCATGACCACCGTCCGTACCCGCATCGCGCCTTCGCCCACTGGCGATCCCCATGTCGGCACCGCTTACATCGCCTTGTTCAACTATTGCTTTGCCAAGCAGCACGGTGGTGAGTTCATCCTGCGGATCGAGGACACCGATCAGTTGCGCTCGACCCGCGAGTCGGAACAGCAGATTTTCGACGCCCTTCGCTGGCTCGGCATCGACTGGAGCGAAGGCCCGGATGTTGGCGGCCCGCATGGCCCGTATCGCCAGAGCGAGCGCGGCGAGATCTACAAGCAGTACTGTCAGCAACTGGTGGACATGGGGCACGCATTCCCTTGTTTCTGCACCGCCGAAGAGCTCGACCAGATGCGCGCCGAGCAGATCGCCCGTGGCGAAACCCCGCGCTATGACGGTCGCGCGCTGCTGCTGTCCAAGGAAGAAGTCGCCCGTCGCCTGGCCGCTGGCGAGCCCCATGTGATCCGCATGAAGGTGCCGACCGAGGGCGTCTGCGTGGTGCCGGACATGCTGCGTGGCGATGTCGAGATCCCATGGGACCGCATGGACATGCAAGTGCTGATGAAGACCGACGGCCTGCCGACGTACTTCCTGGCCAACGTGGTCGACGACCACCTGATGGGCATCACCCACGTCCTGCGCGGTGAGGAGTGGCTGCCGTCGGCGCCGAAACTGATCCTGCTTTACGAGTACTTCGGCTGGGAGCAACCGCAGTTGTGCTACATGCCGCTGCTACGCAATCCGGACAAGAGCAAGCTGTCCAAGCGCAAGAACCCGACCTCGGTGACCTTCTACGAGCGCATGGGCTTCATGCCCGAGGCGATGCTCAACTACCTGGGGCGCATGGGCTGGTCGATGCCCGACGAGCGCGAGAAGTTCTCGCTGCAGGAAATGGTCGAACACTTCGACCTCTCGCGTGTTTCCCTGGGCGGGCCGATCTTCGACGTCGAGAAATTGTCCTGGCTCAACGGCCAATGGCTGCGTGACCTGCCTGTGGAAGAGTTCGCCGCGCGCGTGCAGAAGTGGGCGTTCAACCCTGAATACATGATGAAGATTGCCCCGCACGTGCAGGGCAGGGTCGAGACGTTCAGCCAGATCGCGCCATTGGCCGGGTTCTTCTTTGCCGGTGGCGTGACCCCCGATGCGAAGCTGTTCGAATCCAAGAAGCTTTCGGGCGACCAGGTGCGGCAGTTGATGCAATTGATCCTCTGGAAGCTCGAAAGCCTGCGCCAGTGGGAAAAGGACAGCATCACCGCGACGATTCAGGCAGTGGTCGAATCCCTGGAGTTGAAACTGCGCGACGCAATGCCGCTGATGTTTGCCGCCATTACTGGCCAGGCGAGCTCGGTGTCGGTGCTCGATGCCATGGAAATCCTCGGGCCGGACCTGACCCGTTTCCGCCTGCGCCAGGCCATCGATCTGCTCGGTGGCGTGTCCAAGAAGGAGAACAAGGAGTGGGAAAAGCTGCTGGGCGCGATCGCTTAAGCGGCTGATGGAGGAGGGCATGCCCCGGTTTTCCGGGGTTTGTCGGTAAGTGATTGTTATCCCGGCAAAAAATTTTCAAATTCTTTGAAAATAAATTTGACAGCCCTCCGATACGCCCTTAAGATTCGCCCCGTCCTCAGCGATGAGGGGCTATAGCTCAGCTGGGAGAGCGCTTGCATGGCATGCAAGAGGTCGACGGTTCGATCCCGTCTAGCTCCACCAATTTACACTTCAAGGCCTGGCCACACCGGCCTTGAAGCGATCAACTCTCAGCGTTGATCAGTTGTATAGAAGGGTTTGCGTCCCCTTCGTCTAGTGGCCTAGGACACCGCCCTTTCACGGCGGTAACAGGGGTTCGAGTCCCCTAGGGGACGCCAGTTTTACAGAAGCGATGTTGCAAGATGTCGCTCCGCCGCGAGGCGAAAAATCCGGGGCTATAGCTCAGCTGGGAGAGCGCTTGCATGGCATGCAAGAGGTCGACGGTTCGATCCCGTCTAGCTCCACCAATTTCAGGTTCAAGGTCTGGCCACTCCGGCCTTGAATCGATCAGCTCTCAGCGCTGATCAAGTAAGAAGGTTTGTGTCCCCTTCGTCTAGTGGCCTAGGACACCGCCCTTTCACGGCGGTAACAGGGGTTCGAGTCCCCTAGGGGACGCCACGATTACCCGCTCTGCGGGATTTTATAAGGGTCATTCAATTCTTGAATGGCCCTTTTGTTTGCCTGGCGTTCAGCCAATTTCCTATTCTCCTGAAAATACTTCTGACCGGCGGTCAACATTTCGCTTGCGAAAATTTATTATGGGAATAATATTTCAATCGTAATATTCGGAGGCAGCGATGAGCGATAAAAAAGCACAGACCCGCGAACGCATTCTCAAGGCCGCCAGCGATGCGCTGATCCAGCGCGGGCCGGCCGAGCCGAGCGTGGGCGAGGTGATGGGGGCGGCCGGGCTGACGGTGGGTGGTTTCTACGCTCATTTCGAAAGCAAGGACGCCTTGATGCTGGAGGCGTTCAAGCAGTTGCTGAACCGCCGCCGTGGTTTGATCGCCGACATGGATGCCGAGCTGACGGGTGAAGAACGGCGCGCCTTGGTCGCGGCCTTCTACTTGTCGCGCAAGCACCGCGATTCAACCGAGCAGGCGTGTCCGATTCCGGCATCGGTCGGGGAGCTCGGGCGGCTGCCGGATGCATTTCGTGAGGTGCTCAATGAGCATATCGAGCTGATGGTCGCGCAATTGGCCGCCAGCCCCGAAGACGCGGACAAAGCCCTGGCTGACATTGCCTTGATGGTCGGCGGCCTGGCGCTGGCACGGGCATTGGGCCCGGGTGAGTTATCGGATCGTTTGCTGCGCGCCGCCAAGTCGGCGGTGCGCTGAGCTAAGGCGCAAGCCCTGGAGATGAGCATGGACAGGTTGAGCTGGATTCGTGGCGTCAATGGCACCCTTGGTTGGATAGCACCGCGCCTGGTGGCGAAGAAAATGCGCAGGGTCTTCATGAGTCCACGCAACCTGCCACCGAGGGCCTGGGAGTTGCCATTGCTTGCCTCGTCCGAGCGCATTACCTTGCGCTTCGGCCTGTCTGCCTTGCGCTGGGGCAAAGGCCCGGCGGTCCTGCTGATGCATGGCTGGGAAGGACGGCCGACGCAGTTCGCTGCCTTGATAACCGCGCTGGTGGATGCTGGTTATACCGTGGTGGCGCTGGACGGACCGGCCCATGGTCGCTCGCCGGGCCACGAAGCCAACGTCCTGTTGTTTGCCCGGGCGATGCTCGAAGCCGCAGCTGAGTTGCCACCGCTGCAAGCGGTGATCGGACACTCCATGGGTGGCGCCAGTGCCATGCTGGCGGTGCAGTTGGGCTTGCGGACCGAGACGCTGGTCAGCATCGCCGCGCCTGCGCGGATCCTCGGCGTGCTGCGTGGGTTCGCCCGGATGATGGGAATGCCCGCCAGGGCCCGCTCGGCGTTCATTCGCCAGGTGGAGCAGGATGTGGGCATGCAGGCTTCGAAGATGGATGTTGCGCAATACCAGCTGGATATTCCAGGGTTGATTGTCCATGCCGAGGACGATACGTCGGTTTCGGTCAGGGAATCGCAACTGATCCATGAAGCCTGGTTCGACAGTCGCTTGCTGCGGTTGTCCGAGGGTGGACACCAGCGAGTCCTGGCCGATCCCCGTGTCATTGATGGCGTGTTATCACTGCTGGCGGGGCGCAGCCTGCAAGCGCGGCAATCGGCTTGAGCTTCCGTTACACTGCCCCGATCCAAATTCGACCGGGAGAGGGGCATGGGCTGGGATCGGGCAACGCCGTTCATTATTGATCTTCAGGTCAATCCAGAAGATATCGATGGGCTAGGCCACGCCAACAACGCGGTGTACGTCACCTGGCTGGAGCGTTGCGCGTGGCGGCATTCCCAGCGCCTGGGCCTGGATCTGGTGGAATACCGGCGACTGGATCGGGCCATGGCGGTGGTGCGGCATGAAATCGATTATCTGGCGGCCGCCTACGAGGGCGACGAATTGCAGTTGGGGACCTGGATCGTCGACTGGGACCAGCGCCTGAAAATGACCCGGCATTTCCAGCTGGTCCGTCCCAGTGATAACACCACATTGCTGCGGGCCCAGACCACTTTCGTCTGCATCGAACTGTCTACCGGCCGGCCCAAGCGCATGCCGCCGGAGTTCATCGAAGGTTATGGCGTGGCGCTGAATTCATCTGGCCTCTTTTTAGACTGACCCACCGCCATCGCGAGCAGGCTCGCTCCCACAGGGTTTGGTGGTGGATTCCGGTTTTGTGGGCGCCTTGGAGTCGGTGTGGGAGCGAGCTTGCTCGCGATGGCGGCGGCACATCCAGCATCTTCCCAAGCTGATACACCGCCATCGCGAGCAGGCTCGCTCCCACAGTGATTCGTGGTGGATTCCGATTTTGTGAAGGAAATCCGCTAAACTGCTGCACGTTTTTTCGTTGAGTGTGTTTCCCATGCAAATTGCCTTGGCGCCCATGGAGGGGTTGGTCGACAACATCCTGCGGGACGTCCTGACCCGTGTTGGCGGCATCGATTGGTGCGTCACCGAGTTCATTCGCGTCAACGACCGTCTGCTCACGCCGGCCTATTTCCATAAGCTTGCCCCTGAACTGTTGACCGGTGCCCAAACAGCGGCGGGTGTGCCCCTGCGTGTGCAGTTGCTCGGTTCCGACCCGGTATGCCTGGCGGAAAACGCGGCGCTGGCCTGCGAGCTGGGCTCCGAGGTGATCGATTTGAATTTCGGGTGCCCGGCCAAGACAGTGAACAAGTCACGGGGCGGGGCGGTGTTGCTCAAGGAGCCAGAGCTGCTCAACGAAATCGTGGAACATGTCCGTCGTGCGGTGCCCAAGCACATTCCGGTTACGGCGAAGATGCGCCTGGGTTTCGACAGCCCGGACGGCGCGCTGGTCTGCGCCACGGCGCTGGCCGAGGGCGGCGCGGCGCACATCGTCGTGCATGCGCGGACCAAGGTCGACGGCTATAAGCCACCGGCCCACTGGGAGTGGATTCCCCGCGTCCAGGAAGTGGTCAAGGTGCCGGTGTTCGCCAACGGCGATATCTGGTGCGTCGATGACTGGCGTCGGTGCCGGGAAATCAGCGGTGTCGAAGACATCATGCTCGGCCGTGGACTGGTCTCCCGTCCCGACCTGGCGCGGCAGATCGCCGCCGCCCGGGCGGGTGAAGAGGTTATCGAGATGTCTTGGGCCGACCTGCAACCGATGCTCCAGGATTTCTGGGTACAGGTGGTGGAGCAATTGACCCCTCGCCAGGCGCCGGGTCGCTTGAAGCAATGGCTGGCCATGCTGACCCGCAATTACCCCGAAGCCGTGGAGTTGTTCGGCGCGCTACGGCGGGAAACGGAACTGGATGCGGTGGGCCATTTATTGGGTGTGCAGCGCACCGAAGCGGCCTGAAAAAAATCTCAGGAAAAGCTCTTGAAAAGTTTTTGGCGGACCCTAGATAGGGGGTACGCGATGCCGAATTCGGGTCGCGGAGACAAAAAACCTTGCTGAACTTTCAGGAGATTTGAATCATGAGTACTGCATTTTCGCTGGCCCCTCTGTTCCGTTCCTCGGTGGGCTTCGACCGTTTCAACGACCTGTTCGAAACCGCACTGCGCAACGAACCGGGCAGCAGTTATCCACCTTACAACGTGGAAAAACACGGCGATGACGAATACCGCATCGTAGTCGCCGCTGCCGGGTTCCGGGAAGAAGACCTGGACCTGCAAGTGGAAAAAGGTGTGCTGACCATCAGCGGCGGCAAGCGCGAGGCCAGCAACGACAGCGTGACCTACCTGCACCAAGGCATCGCCCAGCGGGCGTTCAAGCTGTCCTTCCGGTTGGCGGATCATATCGAGATCAAGGCCGCCGGCCTGAGCAACGGTCTGTTGAGCATCGACCTGTTGCGCGTGGTACCGGAAGAGGCGAAAGCCAAGCGCATCCCGATCAACGGTGCGCAGCAAAAACCCGCGCTGGAGAATTGATCCATCGCAATTGAAGAAGGGCGCCGAATGGCGCCCTTCTTCATTTTTGAGATCGGTGGAAGATTAATCGTGGCGAGGGGATTTATCCCCGCTGGGCTGCGAAGCAGCCCTTAAAGCCGTCGCCTCGGCGTGTCAGGCTAAACAGCGTCGTCTGTTCTTTTTTGGGGCTGCTTCGCAACCCAGCGGGGATAAATCCCCTCGCCACAAAAGCCCGTCTTGTATTGCGGTTCAAAATTAGGGCAACAACCGCTCAAACGCCTCCAGCGGCAACGGCCGGCTGTGCAGGTAACCCTGGTACAAATGACAATCGAGCCCCTGCAGGAACTGCAATTGTTCCAGCGTTTCCACCCCTTCGGCGATCATTTCCAGGTTCAGGCTACGGGCCATGGCCACGATGGCGCGGATGATTTCGGCGTCGTTGGGGTCGCTGGTGGCGTCCCGCACGAAGGATTGATCGATTTTCAACGTGTCGACCGGTAGGCGTTTGAGGTACGTCAGCGACGAGTATCCCGTGCCGAAATCATCCATGGCGAAGCTCACGCCCAGTTTCTTGAGGCGACGCATCTTGCCGATGGTGTCGTCCAGGTTCTGGATTACGATGCCTTCGGTGATTTCCAGCTTGAGCACGCAATAGGGCAGGCCGTGACGGGAGAGGCTGCTTTCGATGCGTTCGACGAAATCACTCTGGCGAAACTGCCGTGGGCTGATGTTGACGCACAATTTGAAGCGCTGCGGATCGACCTTGCCCTTGGCGATCAACTGCTTGAAGCCGTTGCAGGCTTCATCGAGGATCCAGGTCCCGACCTCCAGGATCAAGCCGCTGTCTTCCAGTACCTTGATGAACTCGTTGGGCGACTGCGCACCCAGGTCCGGATGATGCCAACGGACCAGGGCTTCGGCGCCGATGATGCGATTGTCCCGGGCATCGATCTGGGGCTGGAAATGCAAACTGAACTCGTTGCGAGCCAGGGCCTGACGCAAGTCGGTTTCCATGCGCAATCGCTCGCTCGCGGCTTTTTGCATGGTGGCGTGGAACATCTGCGACGTGTTGCGCCCCGAGTCCTTGGCGCGGTAGAGGGCAATGTCGGCGCGCTTGAGCAGGTCGGTCGGGGTGGATCCGTGGTCCGGAATCAGCGCCATGCCAATGCTGGGGGTGACTTGAAGCCGTTGGCCGTCCAGGAACATCGGCTCCGAGAGCAGGTCACGCAGGGTGTCGGCCAGGTTCTGTACCTGTTTGCTGACCGCGGCCCGTGTGCCTTCGAGGCCGCTGAGCAGTACCACGAACTCGTCGCCACCCAGCCGCGCCACGGTGTCTTCGAGGCGCACGCTGGCTTCGAGGCGTGCGGTGATGATCTTAAGCACCGTATCGCCCACCGGATGGCCGAGGGAGTCATTGATGTGCTTGAAGTGGTCCAGGTCGAGGAACAGCAGGGCTCCGCGAAGGTTGTGGCGCTTGAGCAAGGCGATCTGCTGGCTCAAGCGGTCCATCAACAACGCCCGGTTGGGCAGGTTGGTGAGTGGGTCGTGATAGGCCAGGTGGCGGATCTGCGCTTCGGCGTTGCGCAGCAGGCTGACGTCCCGGGCTGTCAGCAGCAGACAGGCGGTCTCGTTGAGCGTGATGGGTTCCACCGACACTTCCACCGTGAGGATTTCCCCACGCTTGTTGCGCCCGAGCATTTCCTGATGCACGACCCGGCCCTTGAGCTGTAGCTCTGCCAGCAGCGCCGTGCGTTGTTTTTCCTCGGCCCAGATGCCGACTTCGTACACTGTGTGGCCGACCACTTCGTCGGCGCGATAGCCAGTGAGGCGGCAGAAACCGTCGTTGACCTCAAGGTAGCGGCCGCTTTCGCATTCAGTGATGGTGATGGCGTCAGGGCTGGAGTGGAAAGCCTTGGCGAATTTTTCCTCGCTGGCCTTGAGCGCCGCCTCGGAACGCTGCTGCTGGGTGATGTCCCGCAGGGTGGTGACGATGCAGGGCTGGTTGCCGACGTGGATCTGCCGGCTGGAAATAACGCAGGTCAGCGGCTGGCCGTTCTTGTGGTGGACGACGATGGCGACATTGCTCAGCGATTGCTCGCGGATCACCCGTTCGATGCGTTGCAGGCTGCTGCCGGACGCGTCCCACAGACCAATCTCGTCGGCGCTGCGGCCGATGACGTCGCTGGCCGCCCAGCCGAAGGTCTGGGTGAAGCTGGAGTTGATTTCCAGGAATCTACCATCGTCCTGGTGGGTCACGCAGATCGGGTCGGGGCTGACCTGGAACAGTGTGGCGAATTTTTCTTCCGATGCCGCCAGGCTCTGTTCGCGCTCCACCTGATCGGTGATGTCGAGCAAAGTGCCGGCCATGCGCAAGGGGCTGCCGTCGTCGTCGCGGTAGAGGCGGGCGCGGCTCTCCAGATAGCGTGAGCTGCCGTCCGGCAGCTGCACGCGATAGGTCAATTGATAGTTGCCCGCCGGGCCTTCGCGCAGGCTGCGGTAGGCGTTGCGCATGTTGTTGCGTTCTTCGGTGGGTACGCCCTCGAAAAACGCGTCGAACGATTCATGAAAGGCTTTGGGCTCCAGGCCATGGAGCTGCGCGGCCCGGGCCGAACCGTAGAGCATGCCGCTGGGAATGTGCCAGTCCCAGGTGCCCAGTTGCGCCGAGTCGAGGGCCAGGTCCAGGCGTTCCTGGCTGTCCTTGAGGGCCTGTTCGGCGAGTTTGCGCTCGGTGGTATCGAGGAACGTGCTCAGCAGGTACGGTTGGCCTTCGAGTTCGACTTTCTGCGCGCTAAGGATGCCGTTGTGGACCTGGCCGTTACTGGCCCGGAACTCCACTTCCATGCTCACCAGTTCGCCTTTGGCCTTGGTCGCCTCCACCAGCTTCGTCCGTTGCCTGGGGTCGACCCACAGGCCCAGTTCCAGAGTGGTGCGGCCAATCACATCGTGAACCGGCCAGCCGAACAGGCTTTCGAAATACTGGTTGGCTTCGCTGATCAGGCCGTCCTCCTGGCGGGTCAGCAAGACCATGTTCGGGCAAAGATGAAAAAGCGTGGCGAAGCGTTTTTCCGAGCTGCGCAGCGCCTGTTCCCGTTCGCGCTGGTGGGTGATCTCGCGAATGACCCCGATCATGCGTGGACGGCCATGTTTGTCGGGCAATACGCTGCCGCTGATTTCCAGCCAATGCAGGCTGCCGTCGGGCCAGACGATTCGGTGGTGCATGGCCTGCTCGAGCGGTGCGCCGGCCACCGCCGCGTGAAACGCGCGCATGGCCCGGGCCCGGTCCTCGGGCAGCAACAGATCGAGGTAGTCCACGTCGGCGGGTAACGGTTGGCGCGGATCGAAGCCGAACAGTGCCTGGGTGCCTCGGGACCAACTGATCTGCCCGGTATCGATGTCCCACGACCAAGCCCCCAGCCGCGCTCCGTTCAGGGCGGCCAGCAGCTGTGGCGCGCTGTCCCAGCTTTGCTCGGACCGCTTCGGGTCGAGCGCCTGGATACGCGGCAGGGGCGGAAGATGGTCGGCGGGTTTGGGCATTCTCTAGCGGGCCTTGGGCGGGTGGGTGTGATGCACAGGCGTAGTGGCCCTATAGGAGTAGCACAACTTATGCCCTTGTCCCTGGCAGATCGATTTGTGCGTCCAGTAGAGCCATGAAAGCCCGTGCTGCATTCGACAGCGTCCGTTCGGTGTGCACGATATAGCCTAGCTGGCGACTGAGCTGTATGCCCGGCAAAGGAATGCGCGCCACCTGTTCGTCGAGCATGGTGCGCGGCAGGACGCTCCAGGCCAGGCCGATGGAGACCATCATCTTTATGGTTTCCAGATAATTCGTGCTCATGGCGATGTTCGGTGTCAGGCCTTGGGCTTCGAACAGTCGCTGGACGATGTGATGGGTGAAGGTATTGCCGCCAGGGAACACCGCCGGATGCAAGGCGATGTCCGCCAGGCTCACTGCGCCGTTTTCCAGCAGCGCGTGTTCCGGCGCTACGACGAAATCCAGCGGGTCGTCCCACACCGGCTTGGCCCTTACCAGTGCGTGGGGCTCGGGGGCGAGGGTGATGACGGCGAGTTCCGCGCGACCGTGAAGGATTTCCTCGTAGGCCACTTCCGAATCAAGGAACTGAATATCCAATGCCACCTGTGGGTAGCGTCGGGTGAATTCCCTTAATAAGGAGGGCAGGCGATGCAAGCCGATGTGGTGACTGGTGGCGAGGGTCAGCCGCCCGGTCACTTCGCCGGTCAGATTGGTCAGGGCGCGGCGGGTGTCGTCGAGCACGTTGAGAATCTGATAGGCCCGGGGCAGCAGCGCCCGGCCGGCTTCGGTCAGGCCAATTTCACGGCCCAGCCGGTCGAAGAGGCGCACATTGAGCTGTTGTTCCAGCCCGGCAATACGCTTGCTGATAGCGGGCTGGGTGAGGTGCAGGCGCTCGCCGGCTCCGGAGAAACTGCCGGTCTCGGCGATGGCAATAAAGGCGTTGAGGTTGGCTAAGTCCATGGCCGTACCGGTCGAATTCCTGTTGGTTATGCAAAGCATGAAAAATATGAATTTGAGTTATTTAATGTAGCCTCATAACATCAGCCTCACAAGCCAAGGGGTCATTTACTCACTCAAGACCCGGGGCATAGAAACAAGCTGATGAGGAAACCGTGTGATGGCCGGCAAAACGCTCTACGACAAGCTCTGGGATTCGCATTTGGTCAAGCAGCGCGACGATGGCTCGGCGCTGATCTACATCGATCGTCACATCATCCATGAAGTGACTTCGCCGCAAGCCTTCGAAGGCCTGCGCCTGGCTGGGCGCAAGCCTTGGCGCATCGATGCCAACATCGCCACCCCGGACCACAACGTACCGACCACCCCGGAGCGCAAGGGCGGCATCGAAGCCATTGCCGACCAGGTCTCGCGCCTTCAAGTCCAGACCCTCGACGACAACTGTGATGAATACGGCATCGTTGAATTCAAGATGAACGACGTGCGCCAGGGCATCGTCCATGTCATCGGCCCGGAGCAAGGCGCGACCTTGCCCGGCATGACCGTGGTCTGCGGTGACTCCCATACCTCGACCCACGGCGCATTCGGCGCCTTGGCCCACGGCATCGGCACTTCCGAGGTCGAGCACGTGCTCGCCACCCAGTGCCTGGTCGCCAAGAAAATGAAAAACATGCTGGTGCGCGTCGAGGGCAAGTTGCCGTTCGGCGTGACCGCCAAGGACATCGTCCTGGCCGTGATCGGCAAGATCGGTACCGCTGGCGGTAACGGCCATGCCATCGAGTTCGCTGGCAGCGCGATCCGCGACTTGTCCGTCGAGGGCCGCATGACCATCTGCAACATGTCCATCGAAGCCGGCGCGCGCGTCGGGTTGGTGGCCGCCGATGAAAAAACCGTCGAATACGTCAAGGGCCGTCCGTTCTCGCCAAAAGGCGCGGAGTGGGACATGGCGGTCGAAGCCTGGAAAGACCTGGTCTCTGACCCGGACGCCAAATTCGACACCGTGGTCGAGCTCGATGCGACGCAGATCAAGCCGCAAGTCAGCTGGGGCACTTCGCCGGAAATGGTCCTGGCCGTGGACCAGAACGTGCCGGATCCGGCCAAGGAAACGGACCTGGTCAAGCGCGACTCCATTGTCCGTGCCTTGAAGTACATGGGCTTGAGCGCCAACCAGGCGATCACCGACATTCAGCTCGACCGTGTTTTCATCGGCTCCTGCACCAACTCGCGGATTGAGGACCTGCGTGCCGCGGCGGTCATCGCCAAGGGCCGCAAGGTCGCCTCGACCATCAAACAGGCCATCGTGGTGCCGGGCTCGGGCCTGGTGAAGGCCCAGGCCGAAGCGGAAGGGCTGGACAAGATTTTCCTCGAAGCCGGTTTCGAATGGCGTGAGCCGGGTTGCTCGATGTGCCTGGCAATGAACCCGGACCGCCTGGAGTCGGGCGAGCATTGCGCCTCGACGTCCAACCGAAATTTCGAAGGCCGTCAGGGTGCCGGTGGTCGTACGCACCTGGTTAGCCCGGCGATGGCCGCTGCGGCAGCTGTCAACGGCCGTTTCGTCGACGTCCGCGAATTGATCTGAAGGAGCGCAGCATGAAAGCTTTTACCCAGCACACCGGTCTTGTCGCGCCTTTGGATCGTGCCAATGTCGACACCGACCAGATCATCCCCAAGCAATTCTTGAAATCCATCAAGCGCACCGGCTTCGGCCCGAACCTGTTCGACGAATGGCGCTACCTGGATGTCGGCCAGCCGTACCAGGACAACTCCAAGCGTCCGCTGAACAAGGACTTCGTGCTCAACGCCGAGCGCTACCAAGGCGCCAGCGTGTTGCTGGCCCGTGAGAACTTCGGCTGCGGCTCGAGCCGCGAGCACGCGCCGTGGGCCCTGGAAGAGTACGGTTTCCGCAGCATCATCGCGCCGAGTTACGCGGACATTTTCTTCAACAACAGCTTCAAGAACGGCCTGCTGCCGATCATCCTCAGCGATGCCGAAGTGGACGAGCTGTTCCAGCAGGTCGAGGCCAATCCTGGTTATCAATTGCAGATCGACCTGGCCGCGCAGACGGTGACCCGCCCCGACGGCAAGGTGCTGGGTTTCGAGATCGATGCGTTTCGCAAGCATTGCCTGCTCAATGGCCTGGATGACATCGGCCTGACCTTGCAGGACGGCGAGGCAATTGCCGCGTTCGAGGCCAAGCATCGGGCGAGCCAGCCTTGGTTGTTTCGCGATGCTTGATTGACCTGAGATAGATGTAGTCAGTGCCGCCGTCTTCGCGAGCAGGCTCGCTCCCACAGGGATTGTGGACGCTGCAAGTCCAGTGTGGGAGCGAGCCTGCTCGCGAAGACGGCGGCACTGACACCACAAGGCTATACCCAAAAAGGAAGTCCCCATGACCAGCACCGCCCACAGCCAAGTCGTCCAAAAGCAATTCGGTGAACAGGCCTCGGCCTACCTGAGCAGTGCCGTGCACGCCCAGGGCACCGAGTTCGCCCTGCTACAGGCCGAGCTGGCCGGTCGTGGCGATGCCCGTGTGCTGGACCTGGGTTGCGGCGCCGGCCATGTGAGTTTCCACGTGGCGCCGCTGGCCGGTGAGGTGGTGGCGTACGATCTGTCCCAGCAGATGCTCGACGTGGTGACGGCGGCGGCTGCCGAGCGTGGCCTGGGCAATATCAGCACGGTTCGTGGCGCCGCCGAGCGGTTGCCGTTCGCCGACGCTGAGTTCGACTTCGTGTTCAGCCGCTATTCGGCGCATCATTGGAGCGACCTCGGCCTGGCATTGCGGGAAGTGCGCCGGGTGCTCAAGCCGGGCGGGGTGGTAGCGTTCATCGATATCCTGTCGCCTGGCACGCCGTTACTGGACACCTACCTGCAAAGCATCGAAGTGCTGCGCGACACCAGCCATGTGCGCGACTATTCGGCCGCCGAATGGTTGCGCCAGGTCAGCGAAGCGGGGCTGCACACTCGCAGCACGTCGCGCCAGCGCCTGCGCCTGGAGTACCAGTCCTGGGTCGAGCGCATGCGCACCCCCGAGGTGATGCGTGCGGCGATTCTTGAGCTGCAGCGTTCGATGGGCGACGAAGTGCGTGAATATTTTCAGATTGAGGCCGATGGTTCGTTCAGTACAGATGTGCTGGTGCTGTGGGCCGAGCGATAGGATTTTTACCGGTCGGCCCCAGGGGTTGTGCCGAAAACCGAACAAACGAGGAAAGCATGAGCAAACAGATTCTGATTCTCCCAGGTGACGGCATCGGCCCGGAAATCATGGCCGAGGCGGTCAAGGTCCTGGAGTTGGCGAACGACAAGTACGGCCTGGGCTTCGAACTCAGCCACGACGTCATCGGTGGCGCGGCCATCGACAAGCACGGCGTACCCCTGGCCGATGAAACCCTGGACCGTGCCCGTGCCGCCGATGCCGTGCTGCTGGGCGCCGTGGGCGGCCCGAAATGGGACAAGATCGAACGCGACATCCGCCCGGAGCGCGGCCTTCTGAAGATTCGTGCGCAACTGGGTCTGTTTGGCAACCTGCGTCCGGCGATCCTTTATCCGCAACTGGCTGACGCGTCGAGCCTGAAGCCGGAAATCGTCTCGGGCCTGGACATCCTCATCGTCCGCGAACTGACCGGCGGTATCTACTTCGGCGCCCCGCGCGGCACCCGTGAGCTGGAGAATGGCGAGCGCCAGGCCTACGACACCCTGCCATACAGCGAAAGCGAAATCCGCCGTATCGCCCGGGTCGGCTTCGACATGGCCCGCGTGCGGGGCAAGAAACTGTGCTCGGTGGACAAGGCCAACGTGCTGGCTTCCAGCCAACTGTGGCGCGAAGTGGTCGAGCAGGTGGCCAAGGATTACCCGGACATCGAACTGAGCCACATGTACGTCGACAACGCGGCGATGCAACTGGTGCGTGCGCCGAAGCAGTTCGACGTGATCGTCACCGACAACATGTTCGGCGACATTCTGTCCGACGAAGCGTCAATGCTCACCGGTTCCATCGGCATGCTGCCGTCGGCCTCCCTGGACGCCAACAACAAGGGCATGTACGAGCCGTGCCACGGTTCGGCGCCGGACATCGCCGGGCAGGGCATTGCCAACCCGTTGGCGACCATCCTGTCGGTGTCGATGATGCTGCGCTACAGCTTCAACTTGAACGATGCCGCCGACGCGATCGAAAAAGCCGTCAGCGTGGTCCTGGACCAAGGCTTGCGCACCGGTGATATCTGGTCGCAAGGCTGTACCAAAGTCGGTACGCAGCAAATGGGCGATGCAGTAGTCGCCGCGCTGCGGAATCTGTAATCTTTCGGGCCCACCGCCTCGACGGTGGCCCACTTTTGTATAGGTGTAGTTGCGATGAAACGTGTAGGTCTGATCGGTTGGCGCGGCATGGTCGGTTCCGTGCTCATGCAGCGAATGCTGGAAGAGCAGGATTTCGATCTCATTGAGCCGGTGTTCTTCACCACTTCCAACGTGGGTGGCCAGGGCCCGTCCGTGGGCAAGGACACCGGTGCGCTCAAGGATGCCTACAGCATCGACGAGCTCAAGACCCTCGACGTGATTTTGACCTGCCAGGGCGGCGACTACACCAGCGAAGTCTTCCCGAAACTGCGTGAAGCCGGCTGGCAGGGTTACTGGATCGATGCCGCTTCCAGCCTGCGCATGCAGGACGACGCGGTGATCATCCTCGACCCGGTCAACCGCAAGGTCATCGACCAGCAGCTGGATGCGGGCACCAAGAACTACATCGGCGGCAACTGCACCGTCAGCCTGATGCTGATGGGTCTGGGCGGCCTGTTCGAAGCGGGCCTGGTGGAGTGGATGAGCGCCATGACCTATCAGGCAGCCTCCGGTGGCGGCGCCCAGCACATGCGCGAGCTGATCAAGCAAATGGGCGTGACTCACGGCGCCGTGGCTGACGAGCTGGCGAACCCGGCCAGTGCCATCCTGGACATCGACCGCAAGGTCGCCGAAGCGATGCGCAGCGATGCCTACCCGACCGAGAATTTCGGCGTGCCGCTGGCCGGCAGCCTGATCCCTTGGATCGACAAGGAACTGCCGAACGGCCAGAGCCGTGAAGAATGGAAGGCCCAGGCCGAGACCAACAAGATCCTGGGCCGCTTCAAGAGCCCGATCCCGGTGGACGGCATCTGCGTGCGCATCGGCGCCATGCGTTGCCACAGCCAGGCGCTGACCATCAAGCTGAACAAAGACGTGCCGATCGCCGACATCGAAGGCTTGATCAGCCAGCACAACCCGTGGGTCAAGCTGGTGCCGAACAACCGTGAAACCAGCATGCAGGAGCTGAGCCCGACCAAGGTCAACGGCACCCTGAACGTGCCAGTGGGCCGCTTGCGCAAACTGAACATGGGCTCGCAGTTCGTCGGTGCCTTCACCGTTGGCGACCAACTGTTGTGGGGCGCGGCCGAACCGCTGCGCCGCATGCTGCGGATTTTGCTCGAGCGTTGATCGATTGTCGCTGTGAAAGAACCCGCGCCTTGTAAGAGGTGCGGGTTTTTTATTGGGGCAGTTTTTGGGTGTCTGGACCGGCCCCTTCACGAGCAGGCTCGCTTCCACAGGTTTTGTGTTCACTGAAGATCCGATGTGGGAGCGAGCCTGCTCGCGAAGGGGCCGGCACAGTCACCACAAACTTCCCGCCAATTGCCTGCCCACCCACCACCCGGTAAAGTGCCGCTCCCCACGTTTTACCTGAGGTAGACCCATGAGCCAGTCCTTTGATATTGCCGTGATCGGCGCCACCGGTACTGTCGGCGAAACCCTCGTCCAGATCCTTGAAGAGCGCGACTTCCCGATCGGCAACCTGCACCTGTTGGCCAGCAGCGAGTCAGCGGGCAGCTCGGTGATGTTCCGGAGTAAAAACGTGCGGGTGCGCGAGGTCGATGAGTTCGATTTCAGCAAAGTCCAACTGGCGTTTTTCGCGGCGGGGCCGGCGGTCACTCTGAGCTTCGCTCCGCGCGCCACGGCGGCCGGCTGCGCGCTGATCGACCTGTCCGGTGCGCTGCCGGCCGAACAGGCGCCGCAGATCGTACCGGAGGCCAACCCGCACCTGCTGGCGAACCTGTCCAGGCCCGTGCAGGTCAGCAGCCCCAGCCCCTCGGCGACGGTCCTGGCCGTTGCCTTGGCACCGTTGCGCCAATGCCTGGATATCCAGCGCGTGAGCCTGACTGCCAGCCTCGCCGTATCGGCCCAAGGCCGCGTTGCGGTCACTGAACTGGCGCGCCAGACGGCGGAATTGCTCAACGCCCGTCCGCTCGAACCGACGTTCTTCGACCGGCAGATGGCGTTCAACCTGTTGGCCCAGGTGGGTAGTCCCGATGCGCAGGGCCATACCCCACTGGAAAAGCGACTGGTGAGTGAGCTGCGCCAAGTGCTGGAGCAACCTTTGTTAAAGATTTCCGCGACTTGCATTCAAGCCCCGGTGTTTTTTGGCGATAGCTTTAGCGTGACCGTGGAGTCTGCCGGTCCCGTCGACCTGGCGAAGGTCAACGCCGCCCTGGAAGCGGTCCCCGGCATCGAGCTGGTGGAGGTGGGTGATTATCCGACGCCGGTGGGTGATGCGGTGGGGCAGGATGTGGTCTATATCGGTCGCGTGCGCGGCGGCATCGATGATCCGTCGGAGCTGAATATGTGGCTGACGTCGGATAACGTGCGCAAGGGCGCGGCGCTCAACGCGGTGCAGGTGGCTGAGTTGTTGATAAAAGACCTGCTGTAAAAGATACTTGGCAACAATTTGTCGAATGGTTCTAGCTGGGCGCTATGCTTGGCCAGAGTGCTGAAGGCGAACCTCCCTCCCGGGGACTGCCTCGGGCATGAGTGAAACGATCGCGCGCACCGTCGCTTGGGGCTGCGCGCAATGCCTTACGGCAGCGGCATCAACACCTTCTCGCTGGCCGAGGAATGTTCAAACAAAGGAAGAGGCTATGGTTCAAGTTCGCAAACTGGTGTTAGCAATAGCGGCCGCCTCGGCGCTGTCCTCCGGTATGGCGCAAGCGCTCGGGCTGGGGGAATTGACCCTCAAGTCGCCGCCGAACCAGCCTCTGGTGGCCGAGATCGAACTGCTCGATGTCCAGCAACTGACCGCCGCCGAGGTGGTGCCGAGCCTGGCCCCACCTGAAGAATTCGCCAAGGCGGGCATTGACCGCCAAGCTTTTCTCAATGAATTGAGCTTCACACCGGTGATCAACGCCAACGGCAAGAGTGTCCTGCGGGTGACTTCCAGCCGGCCGCTGACCGAACCGATGGTCAAATTCCTCGTGCAGGTGATGTGGCCCAACGGCCGCTTGCTGCGCGACTACAGCGTACTGCTCGATCCGTCTAAGTTCTCGCCGCAGGCCGCCGACGCCGCTCGGGCGAAGCCGTCCCAGGTGGTGTCTTCGCCGGTCACCGGGGCTACCAAGCCGTCCCAATACACCACGACGCCGCGCGATACCCTATGGGAAATCGCCGCCAAGGTGCGCAACGGTGGTTCGGTGCAGCAAACGATGCTGGCGATCCAGGCGTTGAACCCGAACGCATTCATCGACGGCAACATCAACCTGCTCAAGACCGGCCAGGTGTTGCGCCTGCCCGATCCGGTGCAAAGCACGGCATTGCCGCAGCCCCAGGCCATCGCCGAAGTGGCCGCTCAAAACGCCGCCTGGCGCCAGGGGCGTCGGAGCGGGGCGGGTAACGGACGCCAGCAGGTGGACGCCACCCGGCGTGGCGGTGGCGATAACGCACCGGCCCAGGGCGCGGCTCGCGATAACCTGAGCCTGGTTTCCGCCGAGTCGGCGAAAGCGGGTGCCAAAGGCAAAGGCGCAGCCGGTGATGCCCAGGCCCTGAGTAACCAACTTGCCGTGACTCAGGAAAGCCTCGATTCGGCTCGTCGCGACAATGAAGAACTGAAGAGCCGCATGGCCGATCTTCAGAGCCAGCTGGACAAACTGCAGCGCCTGATCGAGCTGAAGAACAATCAACTGGCGAAAATGCAGGCCGAAGGCGTCGCGGTCCCGCCCACTGGCGAAGCCACCCCGGCGATGTCGGCGGAACTGACCCCCGCGCCAGCGGCACAAGCACCGTCCGCCGCCCCGGCACCCCAGGCCACCCCGGAAGCGACCCCGCCGGTTGAACCGGCGCCGGCCGCAGCCGACGAGAAAAAATACAACGACCTGCTGACCAATCCGATCCTGCTGGGCCTGATTGGCGGCGGTGCGTTGCTCCTCTTGCTGCTGCTCCTGCTGCTCGCTCGCCGCCGCAAGGCCCAGCAGGAAGCCGAGAAACATTTGCGCATGGCCCGAGCCCTCGAGGAGGAGGCCGACTTCTCCCCGGAGCTCGATCTGCCCCCGAGCAGCTTCGAGGGCATTGAAGTACCACCACCCAGCGTAAAGCTCGAACCCAAGCCAGCCCCTAGGCCTGCCCCGGTGGTTGCGCCCGTGGTCGTCACGCCCCCCATAGCCGCACCGCTGGTAGCGCCGGCCGCGGAGCGTTCGGACGACGTGCTGCCCCAGGCTCAGTCGCACATCGATCGTGGTCGCTTGAATCAGGCCGCCGACCTGCTTGAGCAAGGCATCAAGGCCGAGCCCCAGCGCAGCGACCTGCGCTTGAAGCTGATGGAAGTCTACGGCCAGCAGGGCGACCGCGACGCCTTTGTCGCCCAGGAGCGGCAGTTGGTCGCCAATGGCGACAATTACGCCCAGGTCGAACAGCTCAAGAGCCGTTTCCCGGCCATGGCGGTCGCCGCCGGTGCAGGCCTGGCTGCGGCAGCCGTCGCCGCTGAGTTGGATGCCCAGTACGTCAAGGAGCTGTTGGAAGACAAATCGCCGACCGACGACGAGCTCGACAGCGCTTTTGATCTGAGCCTGGAGGACATGGACACCGCTCCGGTCGCGCCAGCCCCCGAGCCGCTTGCCGAACTGGATGCGTTTCCGCAAGACGATGACCTGAGTTTTGAATCGGTGCTCAAGCAACAGACCGAGGCCAACGAAAGCCTCGACGATCTGTCGGAGTTCGATTTGGACCTGGGCGTGGATTCTCCGGCACCCGCCTTGGCGGATGAAGACTTCCTGCTGGACCTGGACGACGATCTCAAGGGGTTGGATATTCCAGCGGCCGAAACGCCCGCGTTGGATGACACGCCGGCCGACGATCTTGAACTGCCGGCGGATTTCGATCTGTCCCTGGCCGACGAGATGGACGCCCACGATCAGCCTAAGGATGCCTTCGAGTCCGAGCTGGACGATGTCAACGCCGAGCTGGATCGCCTGTCCGACAGCATAGGCCAGCCAACCTTCACTGCTGAAGACGCCTTGGCGACTGCCGACGACGAGCCGGACTTCGATTTCCTCAGCGGCACCGACGAAGTGGCAACCAAGCTCGATCTGGCCCAGGCCTACATCGACATGGGCGACAATGACGGCGCCCGGGATATCCTCGGCGAAGTGCTCAGTGAAGGCGATGCCACGCAGAAGAGCGAAGCGAAGGAGATGCTGTCGCGCCTGGCGTGAGTCAGCGGTTAAACAAAAACGGCAGCCGGTGAGGCTGCCGTTTTTATTTGCAGGTTTTGTAGCGTCTGGGCTGGCGGCATCGCGAGCAGGCTCGCTCCCACAGGTGTTGTGGTCGCTGGAAACCCCTGTGGGAGCGAGCCTGCTCGCGATGGCGCCAGGCCATTCACCGCAGGACCGCCGGTTACACTGGCATCCCACCGCACCCGCTTTATAATGCCCGCCTTTGCGTACCTCAGCAGGCTGTAATTCCTTGGCAAACATAGACAACCCGGCCGCCGAAATGGCGGCCGACGGCTTTTTCCGAATCGCCTTGGGCGTTGAATACAAAGGCTCGCGCTATCGCGGCTGGCAGCGTCAGGCCTCCGGCGTATTAACGGTGCAGGAAACCCTTGAAGACGCGCTGTCCAAAGTCGCCGATTCGCCCGTGTCGCTGCATTGCGCCGGACGAACCGACGCCGGCGTGCATGCCTGCGGCCAGGTGGTGCATTTTGACACCCAAGTCGAGCGCTCGATGAAGGCTTGGGTGATGGGGGCCAATATCAACCTGCCGCACGATGTCAGCGTCAGTTGGGCAAAGGCGATGCCCGCGCATTTTCATGCGCGCTTCAAGGCCATCGCCCGGCGCTATCGCTACGTGATCTACAACGATCAGATCCGCCCAGCGCACCTGAATGAAGAAATCACCTGGAACCACCGTCCGCTGGATGTCGAGCGTATGGCCGAGGCCGCGAAATACCTGGTCGGCGTCCATGATTTCAGCGCTTTTCGCGCGGGGCAGTGCCAGGCCAAGTCGCCGATCAAGGAACTGCATCACCTGCGCGTAACCCGTCACGGCAAGATGATCGTGCTTGATATCCGCGCCAGCGCCTTTCTGCACCACATGGTGCGCAACATCGCCGGTGTGCTGATGACCATCGGCGCGGGTGAGCGGCCGGTGGAATGGGTCAAGGAAGTGCTCGAAAGCCGCATTCGCCGCTCGGGAGGCGTGACCGCGCACCCGTTTGGCCTGTACCTGGTCCAGGTTGAATATCACGACGAATTCGAGTTGCCTGAGCGTTACATCGGGCCACATTTCCTCACGGGGTTCTCGGAACTCGACGGCTGACGCCCTCCGCTGCATTTGTTACCATCCGGGACTTCCACGGATTTGCCTGAGGTTTTATCCACCATGTCGGTCGTTCGCAGCAAGATATGCGGAATCACCCGAGTCGAAGACGCCTTGGCGGCGGTCGACGCCGGTGCGGACGCCATCGGGCTCGTGTTCTACGCCAAGAGCCCGCGGGCGGTGACGGTGCAGCAGGCACGAGCGATCATTCAGGCGCTGCCACCCTTCGTCACGCCGGTCGGCCTGTTCGTCAATGCGAGTCGTTGCGAGCTGGGCGAAATCCTCGATGCGGTGCCGCTGGCCTTCCTGCAGTTCCATGGCGACGAGACACCCGCCGATTGCGAGGGTTGGCATCGACCGTACATCAAGGCGTTGCGGGTCAAGGCCGGCGACGACATCGCCGCCAGTTGCAAAGCCTTTTCCGGGGCCAGCGGTATCTTGCTGGACACCTACGTGGAGGGCGTTCCGGGAGGGACCGGTGAAGCGTTCGACTGGACGTTGGTGCCGCAGGGCCTGGACAAGCCGATCATCCTTGCCGGCGGCCTGACGGCGGACAACGTGGCTGACGCCATCGCCCAGGTTCGACCCTACGCGGTGGACGTCAGTGGCGGGGTGGAGCAGGCCAGGGGCATCAAGGACCCGGCGAAGATCCGGGCGTTCATGGCGGCTGTGCGCAGCAGCCAGTCGTCAATGTGACGGCTGGCAGACTGCCGCCGTCCATACCTGCACTGTTCAAAGCAGGCAGGCGCCGCCTACGGGTGGGCCGATAGCGTAGTGGCAATCGCAGTGCAGCGGTTGCCGGGATGGCGGGGGATGGTTGGGCTGGGCGCAGGTCATGTTTCGCACTGACCGCGACGATCCTCGTTCCTCGCCGCACAATGAATTTGAGCTCAAGGGCATACGCGGGGCCGCGAACCAGAGCGTTCGGGCCGCCGGTACTGGAGAAAGAAGCATGAGCAACTGGTTGGTAGACAAACTGATCCCTTCGATCATGCGTTCCGAGGTGAAGAAAAGCTCGGTGCCTGAAGGTCTGTGGCACAAATGTCCATCCTGCGAAGCGGTGCTGTACCGTCCCGAGCTGGAAAAGACCCTGGACGTTTGCCCCAAGTGCAACCACCACATGCGCATCGGCGCGCGTGCCCGTATCGATATCTTCCTGGACGCCGAAGGCCGTGTTGAGCTGGGTGCCGACCTGGAGCCCGTGGACCGCCTTAAATTCCGCGACGGCAAGAAATACAAGGATCGCCTGACCGCTGCCCAGAAGCAGACCGGTGAAAAAGACGCCCTGGTTTCCATGAGCGGCACCCTGTTGGGCATGCCGGTGGTGGTGTCGGCCTTTGAGTTCTCGTTCATGGGCGGTTCCATGGGCGCCATCGTCGGCGAGCGCTTCGTTCGCGCCGCCAACTACGCTCTGGAAAACCGGTGCCCGATGATCTGCTTCGCCGCCTCCGGTGGCGCGCGGATGCAGGAGGCCCTGATCTCGCTGATGCAAATGGCCAAGACCTCCGCGGTACTGGCGCGCTTGCGTGAAGAAGGCATTCCGTTCATCTCGGTGCTGACCGATCCGGTCTACGGCGGTGTGTCCGCCAGTCTGGCGATGCTGGGCGACGTCATCGTCGGCGAGCCGAAAGCCCTGATCGGCTTCGCCGGTCCGCGTGTGATCGAGCAGACTGTGCGTGAAAAGCTGCCGGAAGGTTTCCAGCGCAGCGAATTCCTGCTGGAACATGGCGCGATCGACATGATCATTCACCGCCAGGAGCTGCGTCCACGCCTGGGTAATCTGCTGGCGCAACTGATGGGCCTGCCGACGCCGACCTTCGTCGCCACGCCAATCGAGCCGATCGTGGTTCCGCCGGCGCCTGCTGGCCTATGACCGAACGTACCCTGGGCGACTGGCTTGCCTACCTCGAGCAGTTGCATCCATCGGCCATCGACATGGGGCTGGAGCGCTCGCAAGCGGTAGCGTCCCGCATGGGACTGGCCAAGCCGGCGCCTCGGGTCATCACGGTTACCGGCACCAACGGCAAGGGGTCGACCTGCGCCTTTCTGGCCTCGCTGCTGCGGGCCCAGGGATTAAGTGTCGGCGTCTACAGTTCGCCGCACCTGCTGCGCTACAACGAGCGGGTGCAGGTCAACGGTGTCGAAGCTTCCGACGCCGATCTGTGTGAAGCCTTCGCGGCGGTGGAAGCCGGGCGGGGCGAGACTTCCCTGACCTATTTCGAGATGGGCACGCTCGCGGCGTTCTGGCTGTTCGCCCGTGCCGGCCTGGATGCGGTCGTGCTGGAAGTCGGCCTGGGTGGTCGCCTGGATACCGTCAATCTCGTGGACGCGGACATCGCGCTGGTCACCAGTATTGGCGTGGATCACGCCGATTACCTGGGCGATACCCGCGAGTCCGTGGCTTTCGAGAAGGCCGGCATTTTTCGCCAGGGCGCGCCGGCACTCTGCGGCGATCTCGATCCGCCGCAGCCGTTGCTGGATAAAGTGCGCGAGCTGGGCTGCCCGTTCTTCCTGCGTGGGCGGGACTTCGACCTGGCCATGACGGAGCGGCACTGGCAATGGCGTGGCAGCGATGCTCGGGGCAACCCGGTCGAGCTGCGTGACCTGCCGCAGCTGGACTTGCCAATGGAGAACGCCGCGCTGGCACTGCAGGCCTACCTGCTGCTCGGGCTGCCGTGGGACACCGGACGGATTATCCAGGCACTGCAGGCGACTCGCGTTGTCGGTCGTCTTGATCGCCGCTCGATCGATTGGCAAGGCAAGCGCCTCGACGTGCTCTTGGATGTCGGTCACAACCCCCACGCGGCGCAGTACCTGGCTGAACGCCTGGCGCGTCGACCCGTGGCGGGCAAGCGGCTGGCGGTGTTTGGCCTGCTGTCGGACAAGGACCTGGATGGCGTTGTCGATGCGTTGGATGCTAGTGTCCAGCACTGGGCCGTGACGCCACTGGATTCGCCGCGTTCGCGTCCGGCCAGCGAGTTGCAGGCGGTGTTGCAGCATCGTGGCGCTTCGGTGGAAGCTTATGGCAGCGTGGCCGACGCGCTGGAAGGGCAGTGCGCCCTGGCGACGGCAGACGACGAGATTCTGTTGTTCGGATCATTTTATTGCGTTGCCGAGGCCCTTCAATGGTTGGCCCGGCGCTCCACGGAGGAAGCTGCAGATGGCATTGCTGGATAAGGCTTACAAGCAGCGCATGGTCGGGGCCCTGGTGTTGGTGGCCCTGGCGGTGATTTTCCTGCCGATGCTGTTTTCCCGGCAGGACGAGCAGCGCCAGGTCACGGTTGATGCGCCGGCCGCGCCCCAAGCGCCTGCGGTGCCACCCGTGCAAGTCGAGCCCGTGCCAGTGCCCGAGCCGCAGGCACTGCCCCAGGAGCCGGTGCCGAGCGACGCGGAATTGGCTGAACAATCCGCCGCGCCTACCGCGCCGGTCGGGTCCACGCCGACAGCGCCCGCATCTGCCGCTGCCGCGCCTGCCCCGGCGGCACCCGCCAAGCCTGCTGTAGCGCCAACGCCCATCCCGGCGACGCCGGCGATCAAACCGGCGCCAAGCCAGCCGATCACCGCTGCCCCCAAGCCAGACACCACCCAGAGCCGCGTCGATGCCAACGGCCTGTCGGTGAGCTGGTCGGTGCAACTGGCCAGCCTGACCAGTCGCGAGAGCGCGGAAAAACTGCAGAAAAGCCTGCGCAGCCAGGGCTACAACGCCTACATCCGTTCCGCCGATGGCAAGAATCGGGTCTTTGTCGGTCCGTTGATCGAGCGTGCCGAGGCCGACCGCCTGCGCGACTTGCTCAATCGCCAGCAGAACCTCAAGGGTTTTGTGGTTCGCTTCCAGCCAGAGCGCGGTTGACAGCCATTTAGCCGATTTGAATCACGCAGCTTACCGACAGCCCTGCGCTCTGCTAAAATGCGCCGCCTTATCCGTCTGTAGGCTGCACCGTGCCATTTACCTGGGTTGACTGGGCGATCGTTGCGATCGTCGCCATCTCCGCATTGATCAGTCTGAGTCGCGGCTTCGTCAAGGAAGCGCTCTCGCTGCTGACCTGGATCATCGCGGGAGTCGTGGCCTGGATGTTTGGTGGCTCGCTGTCCCAGTACCTCGCCGGATACATCGAAACACCCTCGGCCCGCGTGATCGCGGGCTGTGCCATCTTGTTTATCGCCACCTTGCTGGTGGGCGCAATGATCAATTATCTGATCGGCGAACTGATTCGCGTCACCGGGCTTTCCGGGACGGACCGGTTCCTGGGCATGGCTTTCGGCGCGGCGCGTGGCGCCTTGCTGGTGGTCGTGGCCGTCGGGCTGTTGAGCCTGGGGCCGGTACAGCAGGATACGTGGTGGCAGGAGTCCCGGCTCGTGCCACAATTTCTATTGGTCGCAGACTGGTCCAAGAACCTGATCCTGGGTTGGAGCAGTCAGTGGCTTGCCAGCGGTATCAGCGTACCCGCTGAAATACCGTTCAAGGAACAGCTCTTGCCGATGGCCAAAACGCCGCAGTGAGTGTTGTTCAGTTCAGATCCATTAAGTAGGGGTTGCGTCGCATGTGTGGCATCGTCGGTATCGTCGGTAAGTCGAACGTCAATCAGGCGCTGTATGACGCGCTAACCGTGCTCCAGCACCGCGGCCAGGACGCTGCCGGTATCGTGACCAGCCATGACGGCCGGTTATTCCTGCGCAAGGACAATGGCCTGGTGCGCGACGTGTTCCATCAGCGTCACATGCAGCGCCTCGTCGGGCATATGGGCATCGGCCATGTGCGTTACCCGACAGCGGGTAGCTCGACTTCGGCCGAAGCCCAGCCGTTCTATGTCAACTCGCCGTACGGCATCACGTTGGCGCACAACGGCAACCTGACCAATGTCGAGCAACTGGCCAAGGAGATCTACGAATCTGACTTGCGCCACGTCAACACCAGTTCCGACTCGGAAGTGATGCTCAACGTCTTCGCTCACGAGCTGGCCCAGCGCGGCAAGCTGCAGCCGACCGAAGAAGACGTGTTCGCCGCCGTGACCGACGTGCACAACCGTTGCGTGGGTGGCTACTCGGTGGTGGCGATGATCACCGGCTACGGCATCGTCGGTTTCCGCGACCCGCACGGTATTCGTCCGATCGTGTTCGGCCAGCGTCACACCGACGAAGGCGTCGAGTACATGATCGCCTCCGAGAGCGTGTCCCTGGACGTGCTTGGTTTCACCCTGATTCGCGACCTGGCCCCGGGCGAAGCGGTCTACATCACTGAAGACGGCAAGTTGTTCACCCGCCAGTGCGCGACCAACCCGAGCCTGACGCCGTGTATCTTCGAGCACGTCTACCTGGCCCGTCCGGACTCGATCATTGACGGTATCTCGGTCTACAAGGCGCGCCTGCGCATGGGCGAGAAGCTCGCCGACAAGATCCTGCGCGAGCGTCCGGACCATGACATCGACGTGGTCATCCCGATCCCGGACACCAGCCGCACCGCGGCCCTGGAGCTGGCGAACCACTTGGGCGTGAAGTTCCGCGAAGGCTTCGTGAAGAACCGCTACATTGGCCGCACCTTCATCATGCCGGGTCAGGCTGCACGGAAAAAATCCGTACGCCAGAAGCTCAACGCCATTGAACTGGAATTCCGCGGCAAGAACGTGATGCTGGTGGACGATTCCATCGTGCGCGGTACCACCTGCAAGCAGATCATCCAGATGGCCCGCGAAGCCGGCGCCAAGAATGTCTACTTCTGCTCGGCGGCCCCGGCCGTGCGCTACCCGAACGTCTACGGCATCGATATGCCGAGTGCCCATGAGCTGATCGCTCATAACCGCACGACCCAGGAAGTGGCCGACCTGATCGGCGCCGACTGGCTGATCTACCAGGACTTGCCGGACCTCATCGAAGCGGTGGGTGGCGGCAAGATCAAGATCGAGCAGTTCGATTGTGCGGTATTCGACGGCAAGTACGTCACCGGCGACATCGACGAGGCCTACCTGAATCGGATCGAGAACGCGCGTAACGATGCGTCAAAGGCCAAGACGCAGGCGGTCAGCGCGATCATCGATCTGTACAACAACTGAGTCACGAACCGGCCCCGAGGGGCCGGTTTGCGTTTAACCGATTACAGGAGTGGCAGCATGAGTCAGGATTGGGATGCCGGTCGGCTGGACAGCGACCTTGAAGGCGTAGCGTTCGATACCCTGGCGGTTCGCGCGGGCCAGCACCGGACACCGGAAGCCGAACATGGCGATCCGATGTTCTTCACCTCCAGCTACGTGTTCCGCACGGCCGCCGATGCCGCGGCGCGCTTTGCCGGGGAAGTGCCGGGCAACGTCTACTCGCGTTACACCAACCCGACCGTGCGGGCTTTCGAGGAGCGTATCGCCGCCCTGGAAGGCGCCGAGCAGGCCGTGGCAACTGCCACCGGTATGGCCGCGATCATGGCGGTGGTGATGAGCCTGTGCAGCGCCGGCGATCATGTGCTGGTGTCGCGCAGCGTCTTCGGCTCGACCATCAGCCTGTTCGAAAAGTACTTCAAGCGTTTCGGCGTGGAAGTCGATTACGTGCCCCTGGCGGACCTGTCCGGTTGGGATGCCGCGATCAAGGCCAATACCAAGCTGCTTTTCGTCGAGTCGCCGTCCAATCCGCTGGCTGAGCTGGTGGACATCGCCGCGCTGGCGGAAATTGCCCATGCCAAGGGCGCCATGCTGGTGGTCGACAACTGCTTCTGCACACCGGCGCTGCAACAGCCGCTCAAGCTGGGCGCGGACGTGGTGGTGCATTCGGCCACCAAGTTCATCGACGGCCAAGGTCGTTGCATGGGCGGTGTCGTTGCTGGTCGTGGCGAGCAAATGAAAGAGGTCGTGGGCTTCTTGCGCACCGCTGGGCCGACCCTCAGCCCGTTCAATGCCTGGATCTTCCTCAAAGGCCTGGAAACCCTCGGCCTACGGATGAAGGCTCATTGCGCCAATGCCCAGGCCCTGGCCGAGTGGCTGGAGCAGCAGGACGGTATCGAGAAAGTGCATTACGCCGGCCTCAAGAGCCATCCGCAACACGAACTGGCCTTGCGTCAGCAGCGCGGTTTCGGCGCGGTGGTGAGCTTCGAGGTCAAGGGCGGCAAGGAGGGCGCCTGGCGTTTCATTGACGCGACCCGGTTGATCTCCATCACTGCCAACCTCGGTGACAGCAAAACCACCATTACCCACCCGAGCACCACCTCCCACGGTCGCCTGTCGCCCCAGGAGCGTGAATCGGCGGGTATCCGTGACAGCCTGATCCGCGTGGCGGTCGGCCTGGAAGACGTGGCGGACCTGCAAGCCGACCTGGCCCGCGGGTTGGCGGCCTTGTGATCGAGCTGGCTACGCCGCCGAGCGGTACTCATGGCCGGGTAGCCCTGGTGACGGGCGCCGCGCGGGGTATCGGCCTTGGGATTGCCGCCTGGCTGATCTGTGAAGGTTGGCAGGTGGTTCTCACCGACCTGGACCGCGAGCGCGGTTCCAAGGTGGCGAAAACTTTGGGTGACAATGCCTGGTTCATCGCCATGGATGTGTCGGACGAGGCCCAGGTTGCCACCGCTATCGCTGAAGTGCTCGGCCAGTTCGGGCGGCTCGACGCGCTGGTGTGCAACGCCGCCATCGCCGACCCGCACAACATCACCCTGGAAAGCCTGGACCTGGCGCATTGGAACCGGGTCTTGGCGGTGAACCTGGGTGGGCCGATGCTGCTGGCCAAGCACTGCGCACCTTACCTGCGTGCCCACAACGGGGCCATCGTCAACCTGGCCTCGACCCGCGCCGCGCAGTCGGAACCGGACACCGAGGCCTATGCGGCCAGCAAAGGAGGCTTGCTGGCCCTGACTCATGCCCTGGCGATCAGTCTAGGGCCGGAGATTCGGGTCAACGCCGTCAGCCCTGGTTGGATCGACGCGCGAGACCCATCGCAACGTCGAGCGCAGCCGCTCACCGATGCCGATCACGCCCAGCATCCGGCGGGCAGGGTGGGTACGGTGGAGGACGTGGCGGCGATGGTGGCATGGCTGCTTTCGCGCAACGCCGGTTTTGTCACGGGGCAGGAGTTCGTGGTGGATGGCGGCATGACCAAGAAAATGATTTATGAGTAAGGAGCAGCTGCAAGCGGCAAGTTTCAAGCTGCAAGCAGCGTGGTGCGGGTCCGGTGCTTTTTACTTGTAGCTTGGCACTTGTCGCTTGAAACTGTTTCTGAAAAAAATCCAACCCTGCTATTGACTTAGCTTCGGTACCTGCGTAAATTTCGCGGCCTCAACGCAGCAAAGGGTGATTAGCTCAGCCGGGAGAGCGTCTGCCTTACAAGCAGAATGTCGGCGGTTCGATCCCGTCATCACCCACCATGTTTCTTGAGAGTCTTGCGAAAGCAAGATGGAAGCTGTCAAAAGCATCCACCGACGCGCAGCGGTAGTTCAGTCGGTTAGAATACCGGCCTGTCACGCCGGGGGTCGCGGGTTCGAGTCCCGTCCGCTGCGCCATATTTTCCGAAGCAGGTTCGCCTGGTTCGAGATCCAAGCCCGCGGGTTTGGATCAGACGAGTTTAATGGACGCAAGTCCACAGCGATACGCAGCGGTAGTTCAGTCGGTTAGAATACCGGCCTGTCACGCCGGGGGTCGCGGGTTCGAGTCCCGTCCGCTGCGCCATATCTGCTTCGAGGCCCACTGAACGCCTTGAAGCTAAGAAGAAAGCTGAAGAGCTTCTTCCAATCGATAGCAAAGACCCTGGTCGAAAGACCGGGGTTTTTTGTGTCTGGCTGAACAGTATTGGGCCTACAACCGTGGCGAGGGAGCTTGCTCCCCCTGGGCTGCAAAGCAGCCCTTGTGTCGGCCGCTTCAGAACCCCAACCGATCCCGCAACCCGTAATACCAAGCCCCCATCGCTGCAAACGGGGTGCGCAGCAATTGACCGCCGGGGAAGGGGTAGTGCGGCAGGTCCGCAAACGCGTCGAAACGCTCTGCTTGCCCTCGCAATGCCTCTGCCAGTACCTTGCCCGCCAAATGCGTATACGTCACGCCATGACCACTGCAGCCTTGGGAATAATAAATGTTATCCCCCAGCCGCCCGACTTGCGGAAGACGCGACAGAGTCAGTAGGAAATTTCCGGTCCAGGCGTAATCGATCTTCACATCCTTGAGCTGCGGGAACGCTTTGAGCATCTTCGGCCGAATGATCGCTTCAATGTTGGCCGGATCCCTTGCGCCATACACCACGCCACCACCGAAAATCAGGCGCTTGTCACCCGTCAGCCGGTAGTAGTCGAGCAGGTAGTTGCAATCTTCGACGCAGTAATCCTGAGGCAGCAGGCGATGGGCCAACTCGTCCCCCAGCGGCTCAGTGGCGATCACCTGCGTACCGCAAGGCATCGACTTGGCCGCCAACTCCGGCACCAGATTGCCCAGGTAAGCATTGCCCGCCACGATAATGAATTTGGCCCTGACCTTGCCCTGCGGCGTATGCACGACCGGACTGGCACCGCGCTCGATGCGCACCGCCGGCGACTGCTCGTAGATCACACCACCCAGTGACTCCACCGCCGCCGCTTCGCCCAGCGCCAGATTGAGCGGGTGGATATGCCCGCCGCTCATATCCAACATGCCGCCGACATACTCCTCGCAAGCCACCACCTCGCGAATACGCCGCTGATCCAGCAACTCCAGCTGTGTATGACCGAAACGCTCCCATAAACGCTTCTGCGACTCCAGGTGCCCCATCTGTTTAGTGGTGAGGGCCGCGAATACACCGCCTTCCTTCAGATCGCACTGGATCTGATACTTAGCCACCCGCTCACGGATGATCCGCCCACCCTCGAACGCCATGTTGCCGAGCAACTGCGCTTGCTGTGGACCGACGCTGCGCTCGATCACATCGATGTCGCGGCTGTAGCTGTTGACGATCTGCCCACCGTTGCGACCCGAAGCGCCGAAGCCGACCTTCGCCGCCTCGACGATCGTCACTTTAAAACCGTGCTCCAGCAGAAACAGCGCGGAAGACAACCCCGTGTATCCCGCACCGATCACGCAGACATCGGTTTCGACATCATCCTGCAGGGCAGGGCGCGACGGCGTCGCATTGGCCGATGCGGCGTAATAGGACGCTGGGTAGGATGTGTTCGCCATTCTGGAACCTCTGTTTTATATTTTTTACGAATGCAGCGATCCTACCCGAGATAAAAATCCGCCGCCAGCCACCACAAAATCCTTGTCGCTTCGGCGCAATTAAATATTTTGCATATTCATAGGCTTAGGTGAAAAAAAGGTGTTGACACCCCTTTGGAATTCCGTAGAATGCCGCCTCACAGCAGGCACGTAGCTCAGTTGGTTAGAGCACCACCTTGACATGGTGGGGGTCGTTGGTTCGAGTCCAATCGCGCCTACCAAACAAAATCCGCTCTGCTGGGCGGTCTAGAAGGGCTCACCGAAAGGTGGGCCCTTTTTTGTTGCCGCTCTTTACGGCTGGGTTTGTTCCCTTTCCAATCAGCGAACTTCGAATACATAGGGATATGGTCATGCGAGTTGTCACTCTCGTAACGCTTTTTGGTGTCGTACTTGCGGGTTGTTCTGGAATTCCTTCAGTTCCATACGAAGAGCCTGCTCAATCCGAGGCAATTGCGCGTGTTCGTGTCATCACCAACTCCGATGTGTACGGCGATAGCATCGTTGGCAGTTGTGCTCCTGCTACACGGCACAAGATGGCTCAGGCCGGACGTTTCGGGCGTGACGGGACGGCGAACATCAACTATCCGCAGTACCCTCTTAATTCGGCAAGCATTGGCATGCCGAAACGAGTTTCGCCTACTCTTGCCCAGTACATCCCTGCCATTCGGATGGGCGAAGGGGCATACAAAGAGGTCGTAGCCGAGTATCGCGTCAGGGCTGACCTTCCATTTCAACTTGCGACCCTGGGCGCGACCATAGGTGGCAATGGCAGCACTTACTGGTCCTGCGGTGGCCAGGCACTCGTTTATAAGCTGGAGCCAGGGAAGGATTACGAGGCTTTGGTTGGGGTGGGCACCAGGCCAAACAAAGATGGCGAGCAAGCGCTTCTCTGCGTGTTAGCGGTTCTCGAAGTTACCACTTTGCCTGGAACCTCAATTGTGATTCCCCGAAAGTTGGAGCCTGCAGCGCCTCCGCAGGTGGTTTGCAAAAACTGACGAGCTCAGCCGGCTGCCGAAATCCCCCTAGGAAAAAAGACGAAAAAGGGGACAGATTTACTTTCGCTGCGCTGTGAGTTCCGTCAAATGGATTCGCTTGGTTGGATCAGGAGCCGGCTAGAAGATAAACTCGGCCCATGTCCCGCTTTTCCTATCAAATGGTTTTCGCGTGCTCGCGGATGATTAATCTGCCTTCACCGTAAAAGGGGCTGAATCCGCTGATGTCTTTACCATCCACGAACCCGACTGTCTGAACGAACTCGCCGATGCATAGGTATCTTCCATAAACTGGAAATAAATCATCTTGCCGTCACGTACCTTGGCATGGATGGAAAACGGCGATGTGAATACGTGTCCCACTGCCACGGATCGGTAGGTGAACTTGCCGAAAACCGCAACATCCTCACCGGATGCCATTTTAGTGCTGATGATGAAGTCTTCAATCTTCCAATAATCCGATACCTGCATGAATAAGGAACTAAAGGCTTTCGGGCCCTTGTTAGTTCCGGTCCAGGGCATGATTTTTTTTAATTCTGGATTGTCGAAGTTGAGAGAAACGTAAGTTGCGTCCGGAGCTGCCAGCTTCGCTGCAGCGGCTTCAACCTTATCGGGCGCGGTATTGGCCAGAAATTCCATGACTACCGATAGCGCAGCAGCAGCCTTCGCTTCGCTAGTGGACGGTGCCGCCACAGCGTTAGCAGTCGAAGCGTCAGGTGACAAATTGGTCTCAGACATGGTCATGTGCATTCTCCGTTTTTAACTATTGTTTGCAGTACGTTGGGGGGACGGGGCGATGGAGGACTGGCTCTTGGATTTCCTCGACACAGGGTAGCGGCGGCTGCTCGAGCCGCCGCTACTGTCCACCCGAAGGTGAGGCCGGTCTTAGTTGGCGCCTTTTGCGACGGGTTTCTCCGGGTTGAACCCGTCATAACTTTGGAAAACTTCCATGAAGCCCGGGACGGTTTCCTTACGAGCCCAATCGCGCTGGAACTCGCAGTACAACTGGACGCGGCTGGTCATCTTGCCGCCGGCTTGCTCAATACGACGGAGCCCAGCCTCGTGGGCCGCCACCGAGGTACCGCCCACTGCGTCCACGGGGACATATACTTCGTAGCCTTCCAGAAGCGCATCAAGCGCAGGGAACGCCAAGCACACCTCTGTCCACAGCGCGGTCACGATAAGTTTGCGACGCCCGAGCGCTTTAACAGCCTGTTTGAATTCGACATCTTCCCAAGCATTCACGGTGGTGCGGTCGTAGATCGGAAGGTGACCGAGGACGTCCTGCAATTGCTCAATCGGTGGTTTGTTGAGGCCGGACGAGACATTCACCGTCGTATGAACGACTGGAACGCCATAACTCACCGCCGCTTTTGCAAGGCTGGTGATGTTAAAGACCAATTCCTCGCGCGGCATCGAGCGGATGGAGGAGACCTGAATCGGCTGATAATCAATGATCAGAAGTGCTGAGTTCTGAGGCGTGATGAGATGGTCGGTATGTGGATTACGCATCGTTTCGCTTGTCATGGATAGCTATCCTTGTTGGGTGAAATGGAAGATCAGCTCATGCCTGTTTTCTTTAGGCGAAGCCGGTCCAAACTCGACATACATATGTCGAATGCCTTGGAGTGCTTTAGCTTTTTTAAGGGGCGGGTCGCGGTTTGGATCCGTGCGGCTCAGGGTGTAGCGATCAGGTAAAGCGAGGCTTTATGCGGGGCGCATCGGGCGGTATAGCCCCAGGCTCGACAGTGCGAGCCCCAGAACCCAGAACAGTGGGCCCGACAGGCCGGGCCACATCGAAACATAGCCGGGAAAGAGCATGTAAAAGATGAAACCGAGATCGACCACGCTGATGACCAAGAGGTTGATCCACCACCCGCGAACGTCGTTACGCCAGTTCAAGACGACTGCGACGATGAGCGCGATAATTGAAAGCCAGAAGAGATTCCAGGCGTCCTGCAGCACGCGCCCCCGAGGCATGCCTTCAGCCATGGATTGGCCGAGCTGATAGATGGACCAAGCGGCATTGACGTGTAGCAGAGCCCAGATGATGTACGCCAAAGCGCCCGCTTGGGCGAGTCGAGAAGTGGTGTTCGCGGCGACGTTCGGATGTGGCATGAGAGTCCTAGGAATATGGCGCTAGCAGTGGACGTAACGGTCTGACCGAGGGCAAACAACGAAGCCCCCTGAATCGTGAATTGCCGACGTGCCTTGCGACGGCAGAAATCGAACTGCGGCAAAAGTACGCCAGTTCCAGTTCTCGAAAAACTACCAATCCAAGGATTGACTGTTCTCGTTTGGAGCACAATCGGGAAATATTCAATAAACGGGCTGTCAGTTGATTCCTGATGCTGCGGCACGCACAATCCGCCAATGGCTGACCGATTCGAAGATATGCGGGCGTTTGTTGCTGTCGTCTCAGCCGGCGGGTTTGCTGCGGGCGCGGAACGCCTCGGCATCGTCAAGTCGGCGGTGAGTCGCCGAGTTCGGGACCTCGAGGACAGGCTTGGGGCGCGGCTATTTGACCGGACGACGCGCCGTGTCCAGCTCACGGAAGCGGGCCGTGATTTTCATGATCGCGCCGTCGAGTTGCTTGCGGGGCTTGAAGAGGCCGAGGAAGCCGCTTCGAGCGCAAGCAAGGCGTTGAGGGGGCGTATCCGTATCGCCGCTCCGGTCTCATTCACAGCGCACTGCCTGGCACCGGCAATAGGCCAGTTTCTGAACCGCCATCCCGCAGTCTCGGTCTCCATCGACACCGATGATCGAACGGTCGATCTGATACGCAACGGCTTCGATCTCGCGATCCGCATCGCGCGGCTTCCAGACTCATCTCTCGTGGCTCGGCGGCTCGTTACCATCCGGCACGTGTGCGTCGCCAGTCCGGCACTTCTAGAGCGCCTCGGGACACCGCAAAGTCCCGTTGAATTGTCGCGCTTTCCGGGCGTGACTTATTCTAATGTCGAGGACGCTCACTATTGGAAATTCACCGGCAACGTCGTGCCATCAGTGACCAGCCGGCTCGACTTCGCCAACGGCGATGCCATTCGCGAAGCGGCCATCGCAGGGCTTGGCGTAGCGGTACTTCCAACCTTCATCGCCCATGACGCGGTACGGCGCGGAGCGCTTTCTATTGTGCTCGCGCAATATATGCGACCACCAATCGCAATGTATGCGGTGCATCCGTCAATGCGTAATCAAACCGCGCGAGCGCGGGCATTCATCGACTTTCTTGTCGATACGTTTGGCGGTGAGCCATTCTGGGATCGGGATCTGCTTGACAGTTAGGTTTGGAGAAAAGGGGACACAGAAAAAGGCAGAAAGGGGACGACAGAAAAGACTACAGATTTATTTTAGCTTCGCTGCATTACGAGTCGCTATTAATCGATTAGCTTGGATCAACGGCTGCACGGCTAGAAAATAAATCCGACCCCTTTTGTCGGGGTGGGCACCAGGCCAAACAAAGAGGCGAGCAAGCGCTTCTCTGCGTGTTAGCGGTTCTCGAAGTTACCACTTTGCCTGGTACTTCAATTGTGATCCCCCGAAAGTTAGAGCCTGCAGCGCCTCCGCAGGTGGTTTGCAAAAACTGATGAGCTCAGCCGGCTGCCGAATCCCCCAGAACGGCTCACCGCCAAACGTATCGACAAGAAAATCGATGAATGCCGGCGCTCGCGCGGTTGAGATCAATGCTGGAGTCTTTAATCTAATTAGGCTGAGGTTTAGCACTGGCAAGTCGACGAGAGACGCTGAGGGTTCTTGGATGGGCGAGCATAATTTCTCGAGTCAGGTTTGACCTATGAACTCGTTTTTGGCACCTCTGATGGCGCTCGCCCTGGTGGGCCGGCAGCTGAAGCTACCAAAGAGCCGCTTCAGGCTCAAAACGGCTCTTCAGGGACGGTAGCTTTTGCCTGGGCAATCATTTCGCATATAGGCTTGGTGCTGACACAGCTAATGACCTGTGGATCAGCTTTTCGTTTTTATGGCGCGATGATTGATCTTATAAATGGCGTGTAGGAATTGGTTAGCTTAGTGAAGTGTACGAGGTGCCGGGGCTCGCTACGGTAAATCTGGAATCATTTGTCATGCTACTTAGATTGTCCCATAAGATCTCAGCATTCGCGCCAAGCTTTTCTTTGCGACGATAAATATTAATTTCTAACGCTATATCAAAATCGGCAGTGCCCGCCCGAACCAAATCTTTCCTTTCCAGATCGTTCCGAACGATCTCCAAAGGAAGCCATGCAACGCCTAATCCGGTTATCGCCATAGAACGAAGACCATCGGCCAGAGAGCTATCATGAATTTTACGAAGTGCTGGTAAGTTTGGAGCGACTTTTAACATTTTTTCAAGCGCCCAACTTAAAGAGCAATCCTGGCGGTAATGAAGATATGAGATTTCACCTCTAGGTGAACCAATGCTATTTAGAGGTTCTCCTAGCAAATTAGGTGCGCTCACAGGAACTAGCCACTCGCGGCCAATTTTCAAGCATTCGAGTTCCCCTAGTGGTAATGTTTTATTAAGATGTTCGTTAATGCCATTATGTTTGTCATCAAAAGCGACGACAAAATCCACTGAGCGATTGGTTAGTTGCTTGAAACATTCAGGAAGATTGGCGAAGTCTATGGAAAAACGAGTGGCCTCTAACTGCTTGCTCGCCCTCGGCAACCAAGCCGGAAAAAACGCTCTCGACATGATATGTGGCGCAACAATAGAAATTTGCCGCCTGAACTTCTCTTGGGTACGGATAACCGAGTTTCTCGTTTTTTCTAACAGCTCTACAATTTCGACAGCAGCGATATGGAACTCGGCACCCGCATCGGTAAGCTCTAGCTGGTGACGTGCACGATCAAACAACGAAGCACCTAACCATTCCTCTAAAGCGGTGATCCTACGGCTCAAGCCAGAGGTTGTTACATTGCAATGTATCGAGGCTTGGGAAAAGCTTCGAACGCGGGCCAGCACAATAAAATCCTTTAAGGTCCGAAAATCCGTCATGTTGCTGATCTCGCAATTTTTTGGTGGTCGTATCATGACATGCGCAACCCAGGGTCTGAAAGTCAAAAAAAACCCTCTGGCATGAGGTTTTATCAAAAAACCTTGCTTAATCCGCAACGTGCGAAAGTGGCAAACTGATAAAACGTCAAGGCCCAGCCGACGCCGATACTGACAAGGTACTAGTCAGCCTACCGGCACAGTCGATTAGAGGGTATCTGGCCATTTGACAGGGAAGTAATATGAATAATCCACAGAACACTCTTATCTTAGGGTGCGCATCCACGGGCGCAAAATTTACGCCTCGCAACCATTATCTTACTGGGGATCAGCTTCTCGACTCTATTTGTACAGGCATGACTATTAAGGGAGGCCAAGACGCCATCGTTAACGAAGCAATCGAACTTTATGATCTCGGGTGCCGTTACTATCACTATCATGCTCGAAACCCGATCACGCAGGAGCAAACCACCGATAATGATATCTATCAGGCGGTGAGCCGAAATGTACAGCGCTCCTGCAAAGACATTCTATTGAGCTTCGGGGCTAGTCGCAACGGTAAAGAGGTTCAAGAAAACATCAGGGCTTTTGGGGAATGGGAACGGGTTAGCCAATGTGCTTTGCCTTTACATTTCGGCGGAGCTCATTTCGTCACCATCCAAGCCGCGATAGAACTGCAGATCATATGTGAGTTGGAAAAGAAAACGCAAAAACTCGACTTTGAATATATGTACAGCTCTGCTTTTCTTGACGATATAAAAAAATACGTGCCGTCTGCCCGTGTTGTACAGGCGACCATGGGAACAAACTCCACGAGTAAGGGGGCTGACTACGGTAGTACTTCACAGCACAACGTCAAAGGCCTCTCGGCGTACCAGAAAATGCCGGAGCTTTTCAATGACTGATGTAAACGGTGTGCACCCAAAAGCCAGTTATCGCTGGGTTATTCTTCTGATCGCCACGGTGGCCCAAGCGAGCGCCTGTTTCTTTGTACAAGGTATCGGTGCTATTGCTATTTTCATCCAGCAGGATTGGAACCTGTCCACGATGCAAATAGGATTATTGGTCTCAGCTGCACAGTTAGTTCCCATTCTCGGCTTGCTAGTTGCTGGGGAGTTGTTGGACAGATTTGAAGAGCGCAAAGTTGTAGGTGTGGGAACTTTAATCGTTGCGGTTGCACTTTGCGCATCAACGCTTGCTAGCAGTTACCTGTCATTGCTTATGTTTTTGATTGTGGTCGGTGCTGGCTACAGCACCGCGCAACCAGGCGGCAGCAAATCCGTTTCTAGCTGGTTTCCAAAAAGCCAGTTAGGATTTGCTATGGGTATCCGCCAGGCTGGCTTGCCTTTGGGTGGTGCGCTTTCAGCGGCGATACTCCCCTACATTGCCACCCATTGGGGGTGGCAGTACTCCTTTTTAGCGGGGGGACTTGTTGCGCTGTTTGGAACTCTGACTTTTTTAAGTTTTTATCGGTCTGCCAATGCTAACAAGCCCCCGCCGGTGAAAGCTGAAGGAAAGCAATTAAAAGCAGTTTTGGCTTCGAGATTATCCATGCTAAACGATCCTGCGATGAAGAATATTATGTTCTCGGGGGTTAGCCTTATTTCGGTCCAGTATGGGATTTTGATATTCACCGCACTTTATCTTTATGATTTGCTCGATTTGAGCATCACTGCCGCTGCCACATTGCTGTTGATTGCCCAGGGAGCGGGCATAGCGGGGCGTATCATCTTGGCTGCATGGAGTGATCGCTGTAGATCGGGCCGCTATTTCCCTGTGTTGATCTGTATGCTCGCAGTTATTTTTGGCTTGATCATTCTCGCTTGGGCTCCTATGCGTTCTTTCTGGATGTTGAGCGTATTAGTCGGCTGGCTCGGATTCTTCGGTTTTGGCTGGTATGGTCCTTGGGTAGCCTACGTTGCTGATTCTGCACCACCGGATAAGACTGGATTCGCATTAGGTTTAGCCATGGCGATAAATCAAGTTGCGATTGTCATAATGCCACCCGCATTGGGTTTCCTGAAGGACTTGTCTCATAGTTATCTGCCAGGGTGGAGCGTATTAATAATCATGACTCTAACCGCACTGGTTTGCACAGCCTGGAGCACATTTGGCCTCTCGAAATCACCGTCGCTGAGTAATAAGTAGCCGTTGGCTTTTTGAACCATTGCTAGGAAAGGGTCGAGCTTGAATACTCTCAAATATCTAAGTCATTCAGAGCTTTATGCATTAGCAGAACGCTCCCATTCCGTTCGTGACGTCTGCATTTGCACGAAAAAGGCACTGGTAGGGTGGGAAAGTCCTCTGATTTCCCTGCCGGAGACGTTATTAGTCGATATTGGTACGCTCATGTATGACGTCGAGGAAGAAATGACACTCATTGAGTATCATCCGAGCAATACTAATTACTGGTCGTTGGATGCTCCGATTGCACCGCTCTACTTTCCCTACAATCTATGCAAGATTTCTGAGTGCTCTATTTGCGGTCGCTGTTTCTTACGCTACACCGAGAGGGGGGCCTACCATATCGAGAACAGGATTCGTAGCCTGGACCCCTCCTTAATCATTAGTGCTCCTCTACCTCAGGTAGTTGAGGCTTCTTCATCATCTATGACATGAGCCTTGATGGCGCGAATGGCCGCCATGTAACCGCTGGTTCCGATGCCGACCTGACCCCAATATCCACATTCATAGCGATATCCCAGCTTCCAGCACCGTTCTTTGCCAAGCCGATCATCATCAGTCCAAGCCACTCCAGCGACTGGGCCACTTGCAAGCCACCGACATCCAACGGACGCAGGCCGAGGCTCGTGAGAAGGGCTGAAACGAGCGCCTTGGGGTTCGCATCGTCCGTCGCGATAAACGCGTCCAGACGTTCATTCTTCGCAAGGACGTGGCCGGACAGGGTATTGAACGCCTTGACGACATGTGAGTTGGCCGGGGATCATCCGCGACATCGTCTTCACTGGGAAAAAGACCTACGGCCAATTCCTAAAATCGGAGGAGGGAATCTGCTCAACATCGTCATGTGGAGCGCCAAGCACTATTCGCAATCGTACGTGCGCCCGGGCTCCAGGCTTTTTGAACAGTTGAGCCTAAATCCCGTACAGGCGATCGAAGAGGTGAAGACGCTATTGCGTAGGGGTGGATGTATTTTTCCGGCGACTAACGAATGAGCAGACGGCAAATAGCCATATTCCGCAGGATAGTGATCCCCGCCGCTTGGGTGTCCGGGCTTACGACGATAGGACTCTTGTGGGGCATGATACGGTTTTCGCCCGATAAGCTTACAGTCGAAGGCCGTCAGCTCTTGCTGGCTTCTTTTTCTATTTTTTTCCTCGCCACAGGGTATCTGATACGGCGCAAGAGACGAGCAAAAGCACTTGTAGCATCCATCAATTTAAAAGAAGGCTTGAGCCTGGACGATACTCAGCTGCTCGGCTATCCCAGCCCCCTGTTTTTCGTCTTTGACGTCTCTAACAAAAAACTCGCTCAATGCCAAAGCACCGCCGGCGATTATCAAATTCGAGACTTCATGTGGGTGACGGGCTGGCATTTTGAGTGGCAACGGATCGACAGCAGGGTGACAGGCGGAGTCCTTCAAATAGTCGATGGGGCAGGCATGAGCGTTCCAGCCGACGAAATTCGGCGCAGATACATAAAGTTCTCGCTAATCCTGACGGTTGCCGATACGAGTCATCCTCTCTTGCGTTTTCCAATGAACCGGAGCGCAGCTGAAGGGTGGTGTAGCCGGTGTAATGTATTTTTCACGTGCTGAATACGGGAACGTGGGCCGATTTATTTAGCTGCGCTGAAGCCGTTTTTGGCTAGTTCAAGGAAGAGTATGAATACGCCCCAGCGGAAACAGGCTCCCTCGCCACGGGGATGGGTTGTTCTTGGCGGATACTGAGCCCGGTCAAGGCATCATAGAGCGTTTATTAGGACAGCAGGCAGGGCTGCGGCGTAATGCCGCTTGCCTCAACAGTCTCCTATATCGAGCCTTCCCCTTTTCCGAACGACCTCTTCCAGGATGCGGGCCCAAGGCATGCCGCTTGACGAGCAACAGAAAGAAGTTGAGCGGAGGTGTCCTGGCCTGATCGCTCATCCACTCGTCGCAGACATAGCACTTCCTGCCCAAGCAAGCCCTCTCAAATGTATGCGCAGAACTGCGCCGCAGACAGGAGAGAGATTATGGTGATTGACAATAACGGTCCGGAAGCGCCATACCCAGGGCCAAGTGAGGAAGCGCCTGACACAGGCAAAGGACATGGATCTGGTCTCGATCAGGCTGAGTCTGAGCCAAAGCAGGGCACTGGCGAGAGGCCAGAGGATTGGAATCCGCCGCCTGGGAACCCCGGATCCGACCAGGATGCCCAGACGAATCGTGGCAACGGCGGTGCGAAGTAAGCTACAGCGGATGCTGATGATTCCATGGAACCCGGCCACGGAGCCGGGTTTTTATCATCTGACGGGTGGACGATTGATTTGGCGTAGTCACTGAGCGAAGGTCAGCCAGTTGAAACTTCCGCCGTTACGAGACGATCTCCTAAACATCATTGAACAGGAGATCAGTCATGAAGTGCTATCTGTGCGCGATGGAAGCGAAGCGGTCCGAAGCGGATCAAAGTGGAGAGCTTGTCGACTGCGGTGACTGCGGCACCTACAAAATTTCAAGTCTTGTGCTCAAAGAGTTGGAGAACAAGAAGTTCGATTATTCTAAAATGCGCGATGACCTTCACCGTCAGCGGCAGTTTAATGCTACTTCTGTCGCCGAGATCAACACAGAGACGGCCATCTGGGCTTGAGTGGCGCGCTCTTCGATGCTTATGCGCGCTTTCGGCTAGCAGGTGGTATAGGCCGCAACGCTAAAGGCCTCGAACCACCCTGAAAGAAGCGTCCATGACATGCCAAAGAAACAGCCAGATAACAAAACGACAGCAAGCGCTGCCGAAATCGAGCGATCTATCCAGGCGCTCAACAAGATGGCTGAGCGCCTGTGGGGAGATGGCCGGGAAGCTGAAGCACAGGCGCTGTTAAAGGCTCTGGATGCGTTAAACCTCGCCCTTGATCGTATAAGAATCGGGGAAAGCCGTAGAGTGCTCCATTGAAGGCCTGATGTGATGCCGGGCTACTTTGTTTTATCGTCAGGCGTGAGTCGCTCGTTCAAGCACCTCGTCCGCCCATTGGTTCAGGCTTTACCCGCCAATAGCTCCTTTCTTCGTGCGTTCCGACTCAATCAACATCCTGCCCCAACACCCACTCACTGAAAGCCCTCACCTCAACCTGCCGCTCCCGCCCCGGTACGCACACCACCGTATATCGCGCACCCGCCAAGCGAATCTCAGGCTGATAACCAACCAGTTGCCCGCGTGCAACCGCTTCCGCAACCAGCACATTACTGGCAAGCACCAGCCCATGCCCGGCGACCGCTGCCTGCAGAGCGTGCTGTTCCTCGTCATAGCGGCGCAGGCGCGCGTTTTGCAGCCAACCCAGGGTGCCGGACTTGGCGCACCATGCAGCCCAGTCCACCGTGACGTTTGTGCTGCTCAGCCAGGGGACGTCAATCAGTTCGATGGGCGAGCCCGCTGCGGGTGGTTGCCAGTCGGGGTGGCAATACGCGCCGAAATATTCTTCCAGTAGAGGTTGCTCGAGCAGTTGAGGATCCGAGGTGAAGAGGGCGCGGATCGCCAGGTCGATGCTGGCGTCACGTCGCAGGTCGATCACGTCGTTGCTGCTGTGCAGCCTGAGGTCGATCTCAGGATGTCTTCGATGAAAATCTCCGAGCCGAGGTATCAGCCACAGGCTGGCGAACGCTGGCGTTGTGCTCACCACCAGCGATTGTGCGGTACATGATGGCGATAGCGTTTGCAGGCCATGTTGGATATCGAGCAGCGCGCGGTGCATGTAGGGCTGGAGGCGTTCGCCGTCCGCGCTCAGCCGCACATTTTGACTGGAACGCTCGAACAGTCGCACGCCGAGAAACGCTTCAAGGCTTTTGACCTGATGGGAGATCGCCGCCGGGCTGACGTTCAGTTCCTGGGCCGCCGCCTTGAAGCTGCCCAGCCGTGCGGCGGATTCGAAGCCGCGCAAGGCGGTAAGGGGTAGTTTGGCGAACATGGGCGGGGAAGTTACTCAGGTTGAGCGAGGCTCAATTTAGCTCAATTGTGGGCCGGCGCTCAACTTGCCAGGCTGTGGTTCCCGTCCGCCATTCGTGGAGACAATCGATGCAAGGCGCCTCTCGCAAAATTCTTCAGGCCGTGCTCTATGAGGCCGGTGGTGTGCTTTTTGTCGCGCCATCCCTCGCGCTTATCTATGAGCAGGGAATGGGCTATTCAACCCTGCTGTCCTTGGTGATTTCCGCCGTTGCGCTGGGCTGGAACATGCTTTTCAACGGCCTGTTCGAATGGTGGGAGCGTCGTCAACCCAACCGCCATCGCAACTGGCGGCGCCGACTGCTTCATTCCCTTGGGTTCGAGGGCGGCTTGACCCTGATTCTGACGCCGGTAATTGGAGCCTGGTTGGGTATCGGCCTGTGGTTGGCGCTGGTGACGAATCTTGGATTATTTGTGTTTTTCTTTTTTTATTCGCTGGGTTTTCAGTTGATATTTGATCGAGTGTTCGATGTGCCACTTTCGGCGCAGTCAGATCAGGGATCTACGGCGCAGTCCGCTCAGCACATGGCCGGAACACCCCAGCACTGTCGCGCATCTACCGAAAAACGCACAATCGGAGTGCTCGGCAGTGGATGTGTACAGGATCGAGTTCGAGAACGACCGTTGGACACTTTATAAATCCCATGGCTACAAACCGATCCGCCAAGCGGACAGCCAAGGCGAGTTGATCGATCATGTTCTTGCCTTGACGCAGGGAGAGGGTGTCGTGGTTCGGTTCATTGCAGACGGCGGTATACGCGAGGTGAGATTGGGGGATGTGCAGGGGGACGAACCGCGTTCTGATTGAAGTGCCAGCGCCATGGTCTGCCCAACCCCATATCAATGAGCGAGAGGGCACACCAATGGCCGACGAGGAAGGGAAAAGGGGACGGTTTTTTTTGCCGCTGCTGTAAAACTTCGATGTAGGAGATTTCTGAAAATGTCCTCAAGCGCGCTAATCAGGCCCACCCTGGCGACCCGCAACACACAGCGTCTGATCGATCAAGTCGGATAGTGGTTATTCGAGTCGAAATCCATCCTGAATTGCGGGCTGATATCGAGTTGGCACTCGCAGCCCATCCTTTTGCACTAAGACCGGATAATTAAAGTTTTTACCGTCTGCATGGTTAGCAAAGGTCAGACACTTCCCAGTTACATGGGGTGTGATCAGCCATATCACGAGCCGGCAGCGGCTCGATCCGGCCAACTTCGCCATATTCATATCGCTCTACCACCCCAAAAGTTCAGGGCTTCCGATCGGCAAGCCTAAAGAAAATGCGACATAAAGCGGCCGCAGTTGGATGCCGCTTTAGTCTACGTACAGGGCGAGCTTTACGAAGACCGATACATGATCCTGGCATTCGCGCCGTATGAATCCCCTTTGCCAATTTCTTAGCTCAAAACCCTGGTCTGTTCCTAGTCTTTCGCCGTCCCTTTTTGGGGGCGGCTTCGCCACTCAGCGGGAGCAAGCTCCCTCGCCACGGGGTTTGTGGTGTCGCGGCTCAGGCAGCCAAAGGCCAACCAATGCGCGCTGCGCGGCGCAGGCTCGCCTTAACAACCAAGCGATGAAATGGCGCAATCACGAAGATATAGGCCCGGCCCAGACGGTTGTGACACTGGACCACGGTTGAGAAAACCAGTTGGCGACTACCTTCCTGCTCTACCTCTCCAGAGCACAGGATCGATATCCGGAAGTCGAGGTGCTTGTCGTCCTCTCCCAGCACGATTTCAGTCTGGTCGGTGCTGTAGACCTTGAAGATTTGAATACGATGAGCAAGTGTTGCCAAATGCCTGGCTGTCTTGAGCCTAAAACAGGCAACGACAGTGTCTCGGACTTTCATGAGCCATCCGATCCAGGATGGCTGGTGGGAAAGGATGAATCGAGCGAGCACCTCTGGATCGCTGGATGTGCCCGCAGGGAGGCGAATCGCAAAAGCGTCCGCCAGGTTCGTCGACTTGTAAAGGTGGGTGACGCCGGACCTCGAGGGGACGGGCACGGACATAATGAGCTCAAATTCTCGGGGCATCGGAGATCTCTTCCTGAGTGCTAACTACCAATTAGATGACATGCCTTGTCGCGTTTCTTGTTGGGAGGCGGCCACTTCTCCTTGTCGGATACTGAGCCCGATCAGCGCATCATACAGCGCCTGCTGCCCGGCGGGCAGGACAGGGAGCAACGTCGCGCGGCGCTTGTCGGCATCGAACCAGGACTCAACCAACCATCCCACCAGATAGAGCGCCGAAAGGCATCCGCCAGCGGTTGCGACGTTGCCCTGGCATACAAGAGGCTGGTCCACGGGCTCAAGTCCCAGGGCTTGCAAGCCCGATCGTGCATCCGGGTGTGTCGTTGCTCGGCCGCTGAGCAGCCCAAGCCGTTGGAGAATGAAAGCGCCGGCGCAGATGGAGCCGATTCGCTGGCGTTTCGGGTCAAGTTCAAACGACGGTAGGAAATCCGGGGAGGCCAGTGCGGCGGGTATTCCTTCCTTGCCGCTGGCGAACAATACCGCGTCGGCATTATTGGCCTCGGAAAGCGGACCGTGCACCGAAACAGGCAGGCCATGCGCCGATCGTACGACAGGGCTGGAACCCAATATTCGGACGTGCCAGTCCTCGGTGTTGCGGCCTAAGATGTCCCACATCAGGAATAGGTCGATATCGGTGAATTGGTCGAAAGCAACCAGGACGATTTTCTTCAAGGCGAGCTCCATGAAAAGTGCTGGCGTGCAAAACGCAACGGCCATCTTTGCTGGTGTTCGCAGGGTATCTATCGGTTGCGCGCCATACACAGTCTGTATGGTGCTAAATAGGGAGTGAAATAACGAATGGAAAAACTAACGCGTCACCATTGGATCGCGGCAGGTTTCGAGGCCCTCGATCAGACAGGGCATATTGGCGTGTCAGCCGAGAGTCTATCGCGCCGTTTGAATGTGACCCGCGGATCGTTCTATCACCATTTCCGCAATCGCGATGATTTTGTCCGCACCTTGCTGGCCGCTTGGGAAGAAGACTACACGGAGCGCATGCTCGCTTTTGCGGCCCAGGGTCGTAGCGCGGGCGAAATCTTGAAACGCTATTTGAATATTGCCGCTGAGAAACAACCTGGGCGGGAAGTCTCCATCCGAGCCTGGTCGCTGCACGATCCGTTGGTGGCCGAGTTTCAGCAGCGTGTAGACACACGACGATTGGACTTCGCGATACGGACGTGTCGTCGCTTGGCCCATAGGCCAGGCGAAGCAGAAGTGATGGGGCAGGTGGCCCACCTGTGCCTGATTGGGGGGCAACAGGCGGGGCTGCGGCGTGATGCCGCTCGTTTCAACCGTTTCGTGCATCGAGCTTTTTCACTTTTCGAAGGGGCTCTCCCACCGTGGCGATCCAGGTCGTGAGAAGCATAAACAAGGGACGTCCGTGATCTGATAGCGTCGTGTAAAAGGGCCATGAATGGGCCGTTTGAATGGGCAAACCATGTGTTCCGATGTCTATTCGGAATGAGGACCGTTAATGCCGTACAACTACACGAATTGCCGCTACCTGGTCTTTGGGATCCCAGCTCCAATCCGATGTACCTCCGGGCCCTCTCGATACTCAGCATGACGATCTCGATGAATGCTGAAGCGACGTTATCAAATGCATGGGGAGAACATTTGATCGTTCTTGCGGTTTCTGCTTTCTACGCCAGCGCGTATGAAAAAAGCCTTCAATAGCGGCGGTCGCTGTCTATTTCCGATAATCTTTCACGCCGGAACCCGGATCACCCACGCAACTCAAGGAAGAGACATGAACAGGACGCTCTGTACCGCACTGAGTCTTTCGATTATTGCGTCATCTGCCGGGTGCGCCTCACAAGCTGTAAAGGAACCGTTTAAAGCGCCCCAGATTTACGGTTATACCTTGGGTCAGCCGCTTTCCAGCGATGAGTTCAAGGCGCTTTCCGCTACCGGAGGCGAGTCGCTCACGGGCTCCAAGATTTACAAGCGCGTCGATGAGCAAGGCGATACCTACGAGGTCTTCCTCGATCATCAGATTCGCCCAGATCTCATTACGAAGGCGAGTCGTGCTTTTGTCAGTCAGCCTGAATGTGAGGCTGAATTTGAGGTGCAGGTCGCCCAGTTGAAGCAGCTCCTTGCCAGTCACGAAGACCGTACGCCAGTGACGGGTGATCGTTATGTCAGCTTGAGCACCACGCCATGCAATGTTGACCGGTATGATCAATCCCAAACCTATCGTTATGCCCTGATCGTGTCCGTGGACACCGTCGCCGCTCCCTCGAAACGAAGCCTGGGCGATAAGATCCACGATGCCTACGGGGCCGTCGGGATGACTGTGTTCGTCATCGCCCTGTTGCCGTTTGCGCTGGTTGCTTTGGCCGTTGATAAGGCCACCGATTGAGTTTCGTTCGGTCTCGGTTTTCTGTAGGAGAGGTAGTCCGGAGTGGGAGCGCCGCCAACCCAGCCGCCATCGCAACTGGCAGCGGCGGTTGCTGCATTTCCTTGGATTTGAAGGCGGCTTGACGCTGATCCTCACGCCGGTGATTGGCGCATGGTTGGGCATCAGCCTGTGGTTTAAAGTGACTCGTGTTAACCAGACTCAATATGTAGCCAACGCATGCCCTACGGAGCACCGTAGGGCCAATGCATCATTTTTTAAGTTGTTCGCGAACATCGGCCACCATCGGCCCAGCAGCCTTCACCGCTGCCTTGAGTACTTCTTCAGTCACGTCGAACTCATTCGCCCAGTACTTCAACTCCCAAGCTTCGGTAATGTTGATGCGGTTCCTGTCCTGCGGCCCGCGGTTGCTCAGGTCATCTGCCATTGTCGAGTTCCCTATGTAAGGCCTGGTATCGCCAGGCGACATGGGGTAGACAATTGGGAGGCGCTATCTGCGCAATAAAATTGCCCAAATTTCCACGACTCGGAAACAAAGAGCCCGCACACTCATAACGAGGTGCGGGCTCTTGAGACCCAAGCCTGCATTCAGAGACGCATGCCTTTGAACGGGTTCCAGCCTTGCTCGCCTTTCACTTCCTTGAGGTAGTACGCGTAGTTGGTCATCAGCGCATACATCATCGACATGGCGATGCTCAGACCCGTGCTCAACGGCCGCGGAAATTCCATCCCAATGATGGCGAAAATGACGCTCAAGGCGATGTTGATCGCCAGGAAAATACCCAGCAGGGCCAGGTTCTTCTTCCAGAGGCCCAGGACGAACAGGTAGATAGGGCCGAAGAAAAATGCGATCACGTTTGCATTGATCAGTATTTTTTTCTTGAAGCCAGGCAGCGCCTTGAAGGCTTCCTTGTAGCGCGGGTCGCTTGGCGCACCGTAGGTGTTAAAGAAGTCGAAGCGTTCCTGCCACTTGGTGCTGTATTTACCAGTGCTTTGTACTTGTTCAGTCGTGCTCATTTTCAAGGTTCCTGTTTTCCATAATTAATTTTTCTTTCTTCCAAGAAATCCTGTGCTCTGGTTTAGAACATTGGCTGCTTTGGTCTATTTGTCGAAAACGCACGTGAATCTTTCAGAGGCGCCCATTTTGCCGCTTTAAGGCTGGAGGTGTGGAACATTCCGCACTGGCCGCTTGTGCGGTCGCCTGGTCTGTGACGGGCTTCACTCTATTGATTTGCTGGATTGCCCGCTAAAAAGTTCTCGGCATACAGAATCAGCCTCATACTCCCAGTTTTACGCCGTGGAAAACCAGAAGAGGCGATGTTTTGTCGAACGATCAATCCCATCTGTATGAGCTGACGCTGAAGCAAGTCTACGACGGTTTCAAGCAACTGATCCCCATCTCTCTTTTTGTCGTCGTGTTCGGTGTTGCTTTCGGCCTGGCGGCTGCACAAACGGGCCTGAGTGACACGTCAGCCGTGCTCATGAGCACGCTGGTTTTTGCCGGCGCTTCTCAATTTGCCGCGCTGGATCTGTGGGGCCAGCAAGTGCCGGTCGTTCCGCTGATGATCACTGTTTTCGCCATCAACGCCCGGCATTTGTTGATGGGCGCGACGCTTTATCCGTGGTTACGGGAGCTACCCGTTGCCAAACGATACGGTGTCATGTTGGTTGTTTCGGACGCCAACTGGGCCATGGCGATGCAGGCGTTCAACCGGGGCAAGCCGGGACTGGGGATTTTATTCGGTGGCGGCATTGCACTCTGGATCACTTGGATCCTGGGAAGTTGGCTGGGACTTCATTTTGGCAGCGTCATCGAGAACCCGGTCAGTTTCGGGCTCGATATGGTGATGGGCTGTTTCTTGTTGGCGATGGTCGTGGGTGGGAAGAAGAACCTGCGCATGTTCATCATCTGGACCGTGGCGGCATGCTCATCGCTATTGGCCTACTGGTATTTGCCGGCTAACAGCCATGTCGTGGTGGGTGCTCTGGCGGGGGGCGTTCTGGGCGCAGTGTGGATGGAGAAACAACAATGAACATTGAAACGGCGGGTTATGGCACCTTGCTTGTCATCTTGATCATGGCCGCAGTAACCTTGGCCACTCGGTGGGGCGGTGTTTTCGTGATGTCGTTCGTGCCGATCAACTATCGGGTGCAGCAGTTCATCACGGCCATGTCCGGCTCGGTGTTGGTGGCCGTGCTGGCTCCGCTGGCGGTTAAAGGTGACAACGGCGCACGCCTGGCTTTGCTGGCCACCGCAATCGTCATGCTGACGCTGAAAAAACCGCTGCCGGCAATTGCGGCCGGCATACTTGCAGCGGCTTTAGCCAGACAGTTTTGAACGGCCGAGTCGCCCGCTTACAAACGGGCGACGGCGCCCTGTCAACAGTCAAAAACTCAGCGCAGCCGCCTCCCCGAACGAGTGATCCTGTATACCCGTCATGAAGTGCAGCGACATCTCCTGTGGCGCCTCGATGGGCGGAATTTCAAAACTTCCCACCACCTGTCCCTGAAGCGCACTCAACCGCATCGACTCCTCTTCCTTTAACTTTGCCATTCTCGCGTGGTTCGCTGCGATTTCGTTGAGAGTTGACACGGTACATCTCCGTTTGCTGACCAAGCATTGATAAATGTGCTGCCGCGTCAGAATCATGTCGTTCTTGGCTGCTGAGACAGGCCAGTGCAAACCCTGAGCCAGACATGGCCGCCTGTAGATTCCAACATTTAACAGGTGACGAATGGTGGGTAGACGCGCATCGACGCTGGCAACGATGCAACCATGCCTCAAGAATAAGTCACTGATAATACAAGCCGAGGCTCCGGCGGGGTTAATCTGAATCGGTGCGCTAGACGCTTGTCCCCTGTGCTGATTGCCTGTTCATCACGACCACACCGACGCCGATCAGGCTGGTGACCACCGCCAGCAGCACAATCACCTCCTGCGTCCCAACCGGTGCCGCCAACACCGCGACGAGCAAGCCCGCGAACGGTTGCGACAGGTTGTTGAGCAGCGTAATCACGCCGACGGTCTTGCCAAAGTCCTGTGGGGGAATGACCTGCTGACGGATGCTGCGCATGTACACGTTGAACATCTTGTCGAAACCGACGATCAGCAGGAAACCGACGACGTAGCCCCAGATGTTCGGGCTGAGCGCGGTGATGAAAGCGCCGAGGGCAATCAGCGTGTAGGAGAGGGCGCCGAGAAGTTTCAAAGGCAAGGTGACCCGGGCCAGGAGAAACAGGATGACTATGGTGGTCACGGCACCGGCCGCCTGCAGCCCGGCGTAATCATCTTTTCCGGCGCCATAGTGGCCGATGACCATGGCCGCCGACGTGGCGAGGGTGACGCCGATGATCAGGTTGACGCCCACCGCCAGGCTGATGACTTTTTTCAGTTCCGCCAAGTTGCGGATGTGACCCAGGGCAATGCGCAACGGGTTCAACCAGAGGTCGTGGTGTTGCTCGAAGGACTCAAGGGTGACCGAGCTGGTGCGTTGCCAGTACAACATGGCCAGGTCTGCCAGCAGGAACAGTCCGGCGATCGCCAGCAGCACCCAGTGCCACGCCCACACTTCAAGCAGCAGCGCTGCGACCAGCGGGCCCAGTACCAAGCCGGTCTGGTCGGCGATTTGCGAATAGGACAGCGTCTTGGTGTAGGTGTAGTGCTTGAAGATGTAAGGCATGACCACTTCGCGGGCCATGATGCCTTGGGTAGTCAACACGCCACAGAGGGCCGACAGGGCCACGATCCAATAGACACCGCCAAAGACGCCATAGAGCAAGACTGCGACGCCGCAGGCTGCGGCGCGATAGACCTGGCTGATGTGCAGGATGCGAATCGGCGGAAACTTGTCGCACAGCGCGCCGCAGATCGGGAACGCCAGGTAGCGTGGCAAGGATTCGACAAAGAACGCCAGGCCCGCCCAGGAGACGCTGTTGGTGGTCTGGAAGACAATCAGCGGGACGATGAACAGCAAGATCTGATCGGCCAACCGCGAGAGGAACATCGAGACGAAAAAAGCCAGGTAATCCTTGCGCATGAAGCTCCTTGATTGCGGTGTTCAGGGGTTGTCCGGTCCAGGCAAGCGACGCGCAGCGTGATATGGAACTAATATCACCGTCAGTCTCTATATCTTTACAGGGGATGTCCCTTCTTCGAGAGAACTGCCATGTTCAAATCGCGCTCGTTGATTGCCGCAGTGACCTGTTTCGCCCTGGCGGCCAGCCCTGGCATTGTTGTCGCGGACCCGGGAAACGGCAAGGGAAACGCTCAATTTGATCAAGGTCCCGGTCAAGGGCAAGGAGGCAAGGGCGGGCAAGGCAACAAGGGGCGGCAAGGGAATCCTGGGAACAAGGGCAACCAAGGTGGTGGCGATTGGCATAACGGCCCCAGCATCGATCGTGGCGGCATCCTGGGTGTGATTGGCGGTTATCGCGATTATTGGAGCCCCGGCCCGGCATTGCCGCCGGGCATTCAGAAAAACCTGGCCCGAGGCAAGCCGTTGCCCCCCGGCATTGCGAAGAAGCTCGATGGCCGGCTGTTGGGACGCTTGCCGCACTATGACGGTTATGAATGGCAGCAGGTCGGCTCGGACCTGATCCTGGTGGCGATTGCCACTGGCATCATTTATGAAGTGCTCAACGGTGCGTTCGACTGAGCCGGTGCTTCCAGTTAGGAAATGAAACCTGTGGGAGCGAGCCTGCTCGCGAAAGCGGTGTGTCATTCAGCATTGAGGTTGGCTGACCCGACGCCTTCGCGAGCAGGCTCGCTTCCACATTTTTTCCAGGTGTTCTCGGGTAGCGCATTTCCCCCTGCGGGAGTGAGCTTGCTCCCACAGGATTTGTATCAGCTTTCCAGCTGCCGCAGGCGTTTGTACAAGGTATTGCGGCTGACTCCCAGCCGTCTCGCCAGATGCGAAATATTCCCGCCCACGGCCTGCAACTGGCGGTTCAAGTCTTCAGCATCGTTGAGGTCCACCGTAAGTGGTTCGGGCGTTTCCACCGGCTCCATGTCCAGGTCGACAAAAAAATCGTCGGGCAGGTGCTCTGGGCGGATCGGTTGTTCCTCGGCCATCGCCAAGGCGACTTGCAGCACGCTGCTGACTTGCCGCAGGTTGCCGGGCCAAGGATGCCGCTCGAATAAATCCGTCACTTCACGGCTCAGGCCGGCCCATTGGGTCGGTTCGCGGTGATGTTCCCAAAGGCGTTTGAACAGCGCCTGCTTGTCGCTGCGTTCGCGCAGGGGCGGCAGTTCGAGGGTCAGGCCGCCGATGCGGTAGTACAGGTCCTCACGAAAACGCCCCAGTTGCACCTGTTCACGCAACGAACGGTTGGTGGCGGAGATGATGCGAATGTCCACCGGGAACAGCTCGGCGCTGCCCACCGGTTGCACGCAACGTTCCTGCAGGACCCGCAACAGCCTGGCCTGGGTCGGCAGGGGCATGTCACCGATCTCGTCGAGGAACAACGTGCCGCGATCCGCTTTGCGGATCAGGCCGATGCTGCCTTTTTGATTGGCGCCGGTGAAGGCGCCTTTTTCATACCCGAACAGTTCCGATTCCACCAGCTCCGCTGGAATGGCCGCGCAGTTGACCGCAATGAACGGCTGTTGGCAGCGCGAGCTGGCCTGGTGCAGAGCCTTGACGAACACTTCCTTGCCGACACCGGTTTCGCCGTGGATCAGCAGCGGAATATCTTTTTCCAGCAAACGCTCGGCCTGCCGCACGGCTTTTTCCACGCGGCTGTCGCCGAAGTGCAGCGAGTTGAGGCTGATGCCGGTATTGGCCGGTGCTGGCGTGGGCGAGGGCGCCGGTTCGGCGAAGATGCGCGGCTTGACCGAAACCTGTTTCGGTCGCCTGAGCACACACTGGAACCGATTGCGTCCGGAGGCCTGCAAGGCGAACGGCAGGCCGTCGGGCTGGTTCAGCAATTCCATCAGCGAGACCTTGAACAGGCTTTCAATGCTCACCCGCGACAGGCTTAGGCCCAACAGGTTGTCGGCGCGGCGGTTGGCCGAGAGCACTTGGCCGCTTTCATCGAAGATCAGCAGCCCGGCCCATTGGCTGTCGAGGTTGTTCAGGCCGGTGTTGAACGTCAGCTGGAAATGTTCACCGCGAAACAGGTTGAGGATCAGCCGATTTTCCACGGTCTGGCTCATCATCTTGACCATGCCCAGGGTATGGGAGGGCGGCAGGTAGCTGTCGCTGGAGACGTCCAGCACGGCGATGACCTTGCGCTCGGCATCGAAGATCGGGGCGGCGGAGCCGGTCATGAACCGGTTGGCCTTGAGGAAGTGTTCATCGTGTTCAATGTGAACGGCCTGCTCGCAAGCCAATGCTGTGCCGATAGCGTTGGTCCCGGTGCAGCGCTCCATCCAGCTCGCCCCGGCGCTGAAGCCATGGGCCAGTTTCGGTTCGATGAAGCGCTGGGTGCCCCAGGACGTCAGGACCTGTCCTTGATTATCGGCCAGCATGATCAGGCAATTGGAGTTGCTCAGGATGTTCTCGTAGTACGGCAGCACTTCCTGGTGAGTGGTCTGCACCAGTGAATGCTGGCTCTCCAACAACTGGGCAATACCTTCGGCCGGCAGTTGGTCGAACGCGGGCACGCTCTGGTGGTTCAGGCCAAAGGCACGGCAACGGGACCAGGAAGCCTGGATGATGGCCTCGTGGGACAAGGCAGGAGCAGGTGCGGCCATGGGGCACTCTCGCAGGTGCTGTTTTTATTGTTGTGGCAAGTCTCGCACAGAGTCCTTGTGCTGGGGCAGGCCCAAAACACCACATAGGTGTTCGGCCCTTGTGGGAGCGAGCAAGCTCGCTCCCACAAGGGCATGGCAGGCTAGCCGAAAGCGTTCATTGAGTGTTGTTCAAAATTGTTCATTGTCAACCGACTGGTTGTTCAGTTGTTCATTCATGGTTGTTCACTTGTGTTCATCAGTGAACGTCTTTTTTCAGTGGATCAAACGAAATACCAGCTTTATCAGTGATTTATGATTTCTGGCACGGCTTTCGCTTTCTTACTTGGGTCGCTTGACTCCAAATAATAAAAAGGCCGAGCCATGTCATTAAAGCTTGAGCACATCTGTCGCACCGTCGAAGGCCAGACCTGGATCGACGATGCCAATCTGAATTTCGAACCCGGATCCTTCAACGTTTTGCTGGGCCGCACGCTGTCCGGCAAGACCAGCCTCATGCGCTTGATGGCCGGGCTGGACAAGCCCGACAGCGGCCGCATCCTGATGAACGGCGTTGACGTCACCCAGCGCCCGGTGCGGTTGCGCAACGTGTCGATGGTCTACCAGCAGTTCATCAATTACCCGACCATGACCGTTTTCGAAAATATCGCCTCGCCGTTGCGCCAGGCAGGCGTGGCCGAGGAGATCATCCAGGGCAAGGTCCTGGAAACCGCGAAAATGCTGCGGATCGAGAAATTCCTCAAGCGCCATCCTCTGGAATTGTCCGGAGGCCAGCAGCAGCGCACGGCCATGGCGCGGGCCCTGGTCAAGGACGCCGAGTTGATCCTGTTCGACGAGCCGCTGGTGAACCTGGACTACAAGTTGCGCGAAGAGCTGCGCCAGGAAATGCGCGAGCTGTTCGAGGCCCGTCATACCATCGCCGTCTACGCCACCACCGAGCCTAACGAAGCGCTGGCCTTGGGCGGCACCACCACCATTCTTCACGAAGGCCGGGTGATCCAGAGCGGCAAGTCTTCTTCGGTCTATCACCAGCCACAAACCGTGCTGGCCGCCGAACTGTTTTCCGAACCACCGATCAACCTCATGCCGGGGCGTATCGCCGGCAATGAGGTCAGCTTCGCCAATTTCGTGCATTTCCCGCTGAACGTCGACCTGCGCCCGGTGGGCGAGGGCGAGTTCCGTTTCGGCGTGCGCCCCAGCCATATTTCCCTGGTGCCGAGCAACGACGATGACCTTGAACTGGCGGTGACCGTCGAGGTGGCCGAGATCAGCGGCTCGGAGACATTCCTGCACGTGCGCAACGAACATTTCCTGCTGGTGCTGCATTTGCCGGGGGTGCATGAATACGACGTGGACGCGCCGATCCGCATCTACATTCCGACCCACAAACTGTTTGTCTTCGACGCCGAGGGCAAGCTGGTCCAAGCCCCGGGTCAGCGTATTGCGAGGGTTGCCTGATGGCCGAAATTCGTTTGCAGAACCTCGCCCACAGCTACACCAGCACCCCGGCGAGCCCCGAGGACTACGCGATCCGCGAGATGAACCACATCTGGGAGCAGGGCGGTGCCTATGCGCTGCTCGGGCCTTCGGGCTGCGGCAAGTCCACCTTGCTCAACATCATTTCCGGCTTGCTCAGCCCTTCCGAAGGGCAAGTGATGTTCGACAGCAAAGTCGTCAACGAACTGTCCCCGGAGCGGCGCAACATCGCCCAGGTGTTCCAGTTCCCGGTGGTCTACGACACCATGACGGTGTTCGACAACCTGGCATTCCCGCTGCGCAACCAGGGCATGGCCGAGGCGCGGATCCACACCAAGGTGCAGGAAATCGCCGAGGTCCTGGACCTGCAGAATCTACTGGATAAAAAGGCCCGCAACCTCACCGCCGACGAGAAACAGAAAGTCTCCATGGGCCGTGGGTTGGTGCGCGACGATGTGTCGGCGATTCTGTTCGACGAGCCGTTGACGGTGATCGACCCGCACCTGAAATGGAAACTTCGGCGCAAGCTCAAGCAGATCCACGAGCAGTTCAACATCACTATGGTCTACGTCACCCACGATCAGTTGGAGGCCTCGACGTTTGCCGACAAGATCGCCGTAATGTACGGCGGGCAGATCGTGCAGTTCGGCACACCCCGGGACTTGTTCGAGCGCCCGAGCCACACCTTCGTCGGCTACTTCATCGGCAGCCCGGGAATGAACCTGATAGAGGTCACGGCGCAGCCCGGTGGCGTTGGCTTCGGGTCGACCCATTTGCCCCTGTCGCAAACCTTGCAACGGCGTGTCGCCGAAGCCGAGGGCAAAAGCCTGAAGGTCGGCATCCGTCCGGAGTTCGTCCACGTTTGGGATGGCCCTTACGACGACGCGATGCGCGCTGACGTGGTCCACGTCGAAGACCTGGGCACCTACAAGATCCTGACCCTCAACCTCGATGGCGCTCCGCTGAAAGTGCGCCTGGCCGAAGACAAGCCGGTGCCGGAAGGCACGGCGTACATCAGTTTTCCGGGCCAATGGCTGATGGTCTATGCCGATGAATATTTGCTTGAACCGGTGGGCGAGGTGCAGCCATGAACAAGGTGCAGAACAACAAGGCCTGGTGGCTGGTGTTGCCGGTGTTCCTGCTGGTGGCCTTCAGTGCCGTGATCCCGATGATGACCGTGGTCAACTATTCGGTGCAGGACATCTTCGACCAGTCCAGCCGATATTTCGTCGGCGCCGACTGGTACAAGCAGGTGCTGCTCGATCCACGGCTGCACGATTCGCTGTTGCGCCAGTTCATCTACTCGGCGTGCGTGCTGCTGATTGAAATTCCCCTGGGTATCGCCATTGCCCTGACCATGCCGACCAAAGGCAAGTGGTCGTCCCTGGTGCTGATCATCCTGGCGATTCCGCTGCTGATTCCGTGGAACGTGGTCGGCACCATCTGGCAGATTTTCGGCCGCGCCGACATCGGCTTGCTGGGCTCCACGCTCAATGGGCTGGGCATTAACTATAACTACGCGGCCAACACCATGGATGCCTGGGTCACCGTGTTGGTGATGGACGTCTGGCACTGGACGTCGCTGGTGGCGCTGCTGTGCTATTCGGGGCTACGGGCAATTCCCGACGTCTATTATCAGGCGGCACGGATCGACCGGGCGTCCAACTGGGCGGTGTTCCGGCACATCCAGCTGCCGAAGATGAAAAGCGTGCTGCTGATCGCCGTGATGCTGCGCTTCATGGACAGCTTCATGATCTACACCGAGCCGTTCGTCCTCACCGGCGGCGGGCCGGGCAACGCTACCACGTTCCTCAGCCAGACCCTGACGCAGATGGCCATCGGTCAATTCGACCTGGGCCCGGCGGCGGCGTTTTCCCTGGTGTACTTCCTGATCATTCTGTTGGTGTCCTGGCTGTTCTATACCGCCATGACGCACGCCGACGCCAACCGTTGAGGCCCGCAAAATGAGCAAGAGAAAGCTGATTCCACTGCTGATCTACATCCTGTTCCTGCTGGTGCCCATCTACTGGCTGCTGAACATGTCGTTCAAGAGCAACACCGAGATCCTCGGCGGCCTGTCCCTGTGGCCGCAGGATTTCACCTTCCAGAACTACAAGGTGATCTTCACCGATCCGAGCTGGTACACCGGTTACCTCAACTCGCTGTACTACGTGAGCCTGAACACGGTGATTTCCCTGGGCGTTGCGTTGCCGGCGGCCTATGCGTTTTCCCGCTATCGGTTCCTGGGGGACAAGCACCTGTTCTTCTGGCTGCTGACCAACCGCATGGCGCCACCGGCGGTGTTCCTGTTGCCGTTCTTCCAGCTGTATTCGTCCATCGGCCTGTTCGACACCCACATCGCCGTTGCCCTGGCTCACTGCTTGTTCAACGTGCCGCTGGCGGTGTGGATCCTCGAAGGGTTCATGTCCGGGGTGCCAAAAGAAATTGACGAGACCGCCTACATTGACGGCTACAGTTTCCCCAAGTTCTTCGTCAAGATCTTCATCCCGTTGATCGGCTCCGGCATCGGTGTCACGGCGTTTTTCTGCTTCATGTTTTCCTGGGTCGAACTGTTGCTCGCGCGCACGCTCACCTCGGTCAATGCCAAGCCGATCGCGGCGGTCATGACGCGCACGGTGTCGGCGTCGGGTATCGACTGGGGCGTGCTGGCGGCGGCGGGGGTGTTGACCATCCTGCCGGGCATGCTGGTGATCTGGTTCGTTCGCAACCACGTGGCCAAGGGCTTTGCCCTGGGCCGGGTCTGAGGAGTCGATGATGGAATGGATGAACTGGACCGTCCCGACGGCGGCGTTTTTTGGTGTCATCGCCTTGTTGTTGATAGGCATGACCACTTGGGAACTGCGTTCGCCGAGTATCCCTCGGCGTGGTTTCCTGCCGATTGCCACCACCCGTGGTGATCGGTTGTTTATCGGTCTTCTCGGTAGCGCCTACCTGCATCTGCTGGTGATCGGCGCCACTGACTGGAGCATCTGGATAGCGTTCGCGTTGTCTTTGGTGTGGCTGTTGGCAGTGATGCGGTGGGGCTAGTCGCTCGACGATCAGGCTCTTAAACCCAAACAGGAGGTCTCTATGTTCGATAAAAACAATAAGCTGCGACATAGCGTTTCATTGGCAGCCGCGCTGGCACTCAGCGGGCTGAGCGCTACGGCCTGGGCCGACGCCTATGAAGACGCCGCTAAAAAATGGATCGGCAGTGAATTCAAGCCGTCGACGCTGACAGCCGAGCAGCAGCTCGAAGAGTTGAAGTGGTTCATCAAGGCGGCCGAGCCGTTTCGCGGGATGAAAATCAACGTGGTGTCGGAAACCATCGCCACCCACGAGTATGAATCCAAGGTGCTGGCCAAGGCCTTCAACGAAATCACCGGGATCCAGCTGACCCACGACCTGCTGCAGGAAGGCGACGTGGTGGAGAAGCTGCAGACCCAGATGCAGTCGGACAAGAATATCTATGACGGCTGGGTCAACGACTCGGACCTGATCGGTACGCACTTTCGCTACGGCAAGACCGAGTCGATCACCGACCTGATGGCCAACGAAGGCAAGAATTTCACTTCGCCAACCTTGGACCTGAAGGACTTCATCGGCATTTCCTTCACCACCGCGCCGGACGGCAAGGTCTATCAACTGCCGGACCAGCAGTTCGCCAACCTGTACTGGTTCCGCGCCGACTGGTTCGAGCGTGCGGACCTGAAGGCCAAGTTCAAGGAAAAGTACGGCTACGAGCTGGGTGTGCCAGTGAACTGGTCGGCTTATGAAGACATCGCCAAGTTCTTCTCCGAGGACGTCAAGGAGATCGACGGCAAGCGCGTCTACGGCCACATGGACTACGGCAAGAAAGACCCGTCCCTGGGCTGGCGCTTCACCGATGCCTGGTTCTCCATGGCCGGCGGCGGCGACAAGGGCCTGCCCAACGGTTTGCCAGTGGACGAGTGGGGTATCCGCGTCGAGGACTGCCATCCAGTGGGCTCCAGCGTGACCCGTGGCGGGGACACCAACGGCCCCGCGGCCGTGTTCGCCACCACCAAGTACGTGGACTGGATGAAGAAGTACGCGCCACCGGAAGCGGCGGGCATGACCTTCTCCGAATCCGGCCCGGTGCCGTCCCAGGGCAACATCGCCCAGCAGATTTTCTGGTACACCGCTTTCACCGCCGACATGACCAAGCCGGGTCTGCCGGTGGTGAACGCCGACGGCACGCCGAAATGGCGCATGGCGCCTTCGCCACGCGGTCCGTATTGGGAAGAGGGCATGAAGCTGGGCTATCAGGACGTGGGTTCCTGGACGTTCATGAAGTCCACGCCTGAGAAACAGCGCCTCGCGGCCTGGCTCTACGCACAGTTCGTAACCTCCAAGACCGTGTCGCTGAAAAAGACGATCGTTGGCCTGACGCCGATTCGCGAATCGGACATCAACTCCCAAGCGATGACCGACCTGGCGCCGAAGCTCGGTGGCCTGGTGGAGTTCTACCGCAGCCCGGCCCGCGTGCAATGGTCGCCGACCGGGACCAACGTGCCGGACTACCCACGCCTGGCGCAGTTGTGGTGGAGCCACATCGCCGAAGCGGCCAGCGGCGAGAAAACTCCGCAACAAGCCCTCGATGGCTTGGCCAAGGACCAGGACGCCATCATGACGCGTCTGGAACGCTCCAAGGCTCAAGCCACCTGCGCACCTAAGATGAACCCTGAGCGCGACGCGCAATACTGGTTCGATCAGCCGGGCGCACCGAAGCCGAAACTGGCGAACGAGAAGCCTAAAGGTGAAACCGTGAGCTACACCGAGCTGCTGAAATCGTGGGAAGCGGCGCGTAAATAACGTTGCACGGCAATGAAAAAACGGCACCGAAAGGTGCCGTTTTTTTTCGCGAGTTTGAACTCAAAACCAATCCCCCGTGGGATTTGCGCATCAACCCGCCTTGGCGGCGCTTGCTTGAGCGTGTTTGGCCACCGGTGTTGGCTGGGGTTTCATCAACGCATCCAGCGCTTGGCGATACGTGCGGCCCGCCAGGCTCATGCTGTTGTTGTGCGTGGCTCCTGGCACCAACAGCAAACGCTTGGGTTCACGGGCGGCGTTGAACAACTGCTCGCTGAAACGCGGCGGTACGTAGCGGTCGGCGGCACCGTGGACAATCAGCAGCGGCATGTTGATCTGGCCGATCTTGTCGATGGAATCGAACTTCTGCGACAGCAACCAGCGCACCGGCAAGGATGTGTCCGCCATCGCAGTGGCGACATCACCCAACGACGTAAACGTGGATTCGATCACCAGGCCCCTGGCCGGTACGGCGCTGCCACTGCTCGCGGCTTTCTGAGCCAGATCCGCAGCGAGATCAACCGCGACGGCACCGCCCAGTGAATGACCGTAGATCAGCCGCAAGGCCGGGTCCGGTTGCAGCGTTTCGAGGCGCTCCCAGGCGATTCGCGCGTCCTCGTAGACACTGGATTCCGATGGCAGGTCGCCCTGGCTTTTGCCGAAGCCACGGTAATCGATCGCCAGCACCGAATAGCCCAAGGCCCTCAGCTGCTGGATGCGAAACAACTGGCCCGTCAGGTTCCAGCGCACGCCGTGCAGGTACAGGATGGCCGGCGCGTCCTTGCGTTCGGCCGGCCACCACCAGCCGTGAATGTTTTCCCCGGCCCTGAGCTGCTTGGGCTTGAGATCGAATTCCTGCACACCGCTGGGAAGGCCACTGAACCAGCTCGCCGTCCCCGGCTCGATGCGAAACACCAGCTCGCGCTCCTTGTGTTGCAACACTGCACAGCCCACCGGCAGACCGGCCACTATCGCGACCATGAACGACCAGGCCAGCCAGCGCTGTTTGAGACGAGAGAATAAAGAAGGCATCGATGCGATTCGCTACGGGTAACAGAAGTTGCCTTTTAGCAGATTCGCGCAGGGGCGCGCAGGAGTTTCGGACAACTTGCCACTGGATGCCTCGCTCTGTCTTGGGAGGGCGAGTGCAAGCCGATCGAACTCTCGCCGTTTCGTCCCACTCGAAACTCAATATCCATCCTTACCGAGGACGACGCCATGACGAACGAACATTCCAAAGGACAAACCCAAGCCGACAATCATGCACCCGCCAAGGATGCCACCGGCGCCCCGGTGCCAGTGGTGGAGCGCGACGTTCACCACCCCGATCCGGCGACCGACAAGGTGGATAAGACCATCACGCCCAAGTCGATCAAAAGCCACGAGCAGGATGCCGAAAAACTGCAGGACGAGGTGGCTCAAGTGGAGAAAAAGCTCGACCGCTAGGCAAGCCTGTCATTCGTCCGGAGGGCGCTTTGCGCAACTGGAAATTACTCCACCCGTGTGCCTTACTGCCTGTTCCTTAGGGGAGGGCGACGGGATGCGACGTAGAAGCGCACAGTATTGGCTTTGGGTGAACAGTCGGCTGCCGGGCCGCAACCATGAAGAAATCCTCGACGACGGCACCCATGTCGAGGTCCAGGCGAGGATCAATCACCAGTCCGTCACGCAGGTCTTCGTCTGTGTCTATCGTCCGAACGGCGCCGTTTGGGTCGAACAATTCCATGACCGGAGCATGCGCGAGCCGCTGTGCCAGGCGTTGGAGTGGGGCTTGGGCCGGGCGCGGGAAATCGTCGCCGGTACGGCAGGTTTCAAGGCACCGCACAAGATCCAGACGACCCTGGGCCCCTTGATCAAGGACGAATGCGCTTTGGCCCTGCGGCGCATGGACATGAGCGATGAAGAACGACTCCGGCTCAAGGCTCGGGATGCATGGGCTGAATACGTCAACGCCAAGCAAGCGATGCTCGCATTGATGCGTTCGGCCCGGGTCGACGCCGACGTATGGGAGGAGCAAAAACGTCGACTGCGCGAAGCCATCGATCGCCGCGCCTCGCTGGCGCGGGCAAGCCTGCACCACTGACACACGCCCCTCCGTGGCGAGGGAGCAAACTCCCTCGCCACGTGCCCCTTCAGTGCACATCCCCAAATTCAACCAGCGCCAACCTGCGGCCATTCCCGCCATACCCGACCTTTGGCACCCCCGCCAGGCGCCGCTGAAGCACTTGGGTCAATGAATTGCCAGGCGCCAGGCTGGCATCGCCAAAATCCCCGTCCAGTTCCAGTGGATGGACAATCACTTCCAGCGAGCCATGGACCGGCGGTGCGGCGTGGTGCAGGTCCGCCGGGGTGCAGACGTAATCGGCGGTTGCGCCGCAGAGCTGGCGCAGACGATGGTTGAGCAGCGTCTTGAAGATGCGCTTGGGCACGCTCAGGTTGGGGCCGAGGTTGCGTGCTAGGCGCATAGGCACGCCTTGTCGCGCTGCGAAGCGTGCCACCAGTTCTCCGACGGGCCAGATGTTATGCACGTGTTGATGCGAGTCCAGGTGGCTGGGGCGCAGGCCGCGGTCCAGGCAATGCTGCCATTGCGCCTGAAGTTCTGCTTGCACTGCTGCCAGATCGGCCGCTCCCAAGTGCAGGCAGTAGCGTGACAGGTTGAGGTCGAATTCGCCGTTGGCATTGCAAAACCTCCGTCGCGCCCTGATTGCCTGGCTTAGTGGCGGTCCGTAGCTGAGATTGAAATGCAACCCGATGCGTCCTTCAAGCAACGGGTGCCGGGACAGTTCACAGGCCTGGTCGAAGGCCGGCATGTTGGCCATGGCGGTGGCGGAGCTGATGACGCCTGCTTCGAACGCCCGCAGGATCAGTTCGTTTTCACTGAGGCTGAGTCCGAAATCGTCAGCGTTGATGATCACTTGGCGAGGCATGTGTGTTTTCCTGGCGCTTGGAAGAGGACGAGGCCGTCGTCGCGGTCGGTCTGGCCCGGCGCTTGCCTAGCCAAGGCTTCAGGCTTTTCCATAGCCGCAAGGCGAATCCCATGAGCAGGCCATCGGGCTGCCAGGAATAGAAACTCCAACGCCAATGTTCCAGTTGTCCGGTCATGCGTTCGTGCAGTTGATGGCTCGAATTTTCCAGGCTGACCCGTGAAGCGTCGATCCACCGCCAGTTGTCGTCCAGCCCCCAGCGAATCCATTCCTCGAGTAATACGCGGCCGCTGCCCAGGTCGGCGTGCTGTGGCAGGAACGCCAGGTTGTAGTCATATAGTCGCCCTTGATCCAACAGGCCCAGGCGATAGCTGATGCATTCGCCGTTCAGCTCCAGCGTCACCACCCGCACCAGGCCTTGGGCGGCGAGGGCGGTGAAGGCATGGTTCATCCATTGCCGACGCCTGGGGGCGGCGAAGATGCCGACGCCTTCCTCGCCTTTCCAGCTGGCGGCCTCCACCTCGGCAAGGGTCCGCAGCAGCGGCCCCATGCCGATGGCGTCCGGCGTGATGCGGCGAATCTGTGCACCACACGCGGCGATTCGCTTGCGCGCCCGGCGCAACTTGTAGCGTGGGTCGCCGGAAATTTCCTGGTGATCGCTGGCACTGATCAAGTGCACCGGAACCCGGCAACTGAGCCGCCGCTCCCCGGTGGAGCTCATCGCCATCCATGCACTGAGCACGCTTTGCTCGCCCACCGGCTCGACCACTTCGTTCAATTGCAGCAGCGCATGCGGTAAATACTGGCGGATCTGCGTCAGCGCCTGGCCCATGCCGTCGGCGTCCAGGCGCGCCAGTAAGGCGATACGGTCGGCCAAGGGGTAACCCAGGTGATGCAAGACCCGGAACCGCAGGCCGCCGACACGCTCCTGTCCGCTGATCAATGGCAGGCACAGCAGCAGGTCCTGGTCCTGCCAGCCCAGCAGAACATGCAACTGCTGGTCGGGCAACAGCGCGAACTCCGATGCTTGCAGCCAGGCCAAGGTGTTGAACGGCGTTGCGTCGGTCACCTGTGCGCGCAGCTGTTCAAAAGCCGTTACAGGGAAATCCGCCGCGCTCAGAGAGCCATACCATTGGAACCGGATCGCCATGAGCATCAAGCCGTCGCAGTCGATGCAACCGGCCGAGCCGGTTTACGGAAGGCGTCCAGTACCGAGCCGGTGTAGAACGTATCGCGGAAAAACCGAAAGCGTCCAAACAGGCAGTACACATGGGTGATCTGCCCACGCTCCACGAACTCCATGCGTATATGCATCTTGATCGCCGGGGTGTTTTCCAGGTCGCAGACATCGACCATCTTGTTGCAACCCTGGTCAGCCATGACTTTCCAAACGTCGGCCTGGACATCCGCCGAAAGCTGCGAACCCCAGTAGGCACGGGTCATCTCGCCACCGAACTGAAAGTATTCACCGGGCTTGACCGGAAACCAGCAGCGATAGAAATGGCGATCGAAATAGTCTCGCGTGCTCGCCCAGGCAAACCCCACGGTGTTGCCCTTGTCATCCAGGTACATGAACCCTGTATAGCCTTCGGCTGCCAACTCGCGCATGGTTTCGACACGGTCGCCGAAATGCGTGGCGAAGGCATCGGCATTGCTAACGGTGATGAACTCGCGGCGCACCGGTGGGTAGGGCCGCAGGTTATGCGGTTTGAGCGGGATCCTTACATCGTGTTCGAGCCATACCAGTCGCGAATGGAAGAACACGAAGCGGCGTACCAGCAGTTTGATAACCGAGCGCAAGCCTTTTTTCTGAATGCGGTCGCGCAATTTTTGCAGAGCTTTCATGGTGCCTCCTGACGGGTGGCGGGTTGAGGAAAAACAGAGGCCGTCCAGCTCAGGGCGAAGACGGTTTCACCTGGCAAAAGGAAACCGAGTTGGCCGGCTTTGCATTCGAATGGAACGTTGCGGCTGATGTTGTCCGGGCCGAAATAAACCAGGGCAGCGCCGGGCTGCGGACAGGTCATGCCGTCGAGGCTGACTTGATGGGCCCGGACGCTTTTGTTCACGCCAAGCAGGCTGCGCTCCAGGCCGTTGGCCATGGCCAGTGCATCGACCTCAAACGCATCGTTGTCCATGCGCAGCACCTGGCCGAGCCAATGCTGTTGGATGAATTGCTGGACCAACCCCACCGGCTTGAGCTCGAAGCGTTGGTTGTCCAGTATCCGCACCATGCCCTTGGGGTACTCCGGTTCGTCGGCGGACATGAACCAGTTGAGCATGTCCAGCCAGCCGTCGGCCGAGGCGTTGATGGCCACCGACGTCCACCACAGGGCGGCGTAATGGGTTTCCTGGTCGTAAGGGCTGAGGCTTGATCCGCTGGACATATTGGTCTGGTCCAGCAGCAAGGCTTTGCGCGGCCGGCCCTGGTTGTCCAATCCCACCAGGTTGGCGGCCCGACGAACACTGTTGCGATAGACGCGGGTCGCCAGCAGGTCGCGGATCATCCATTCATGCCAGGCCAGGGCGTCGATCTGGGCGCTCGATGTTTCCAGCAGCCGTCGTGCCCAGTCGATGCCACGTTTGTCTGCGGCGTTCTCGGCCAATGGACCGTTGGTGAACCGCGAACTGGCCGGTATGGCGATGCGGACGCCGGCGCGGCTGTTGGCAGGGTTGGCGCGGACCTGGGCGGACAGGCTTTGGAACACCTGCTGGAAACTGTCGAAGTCGGGATAGTTGAGGTTCGGCTCATCGGCAAAGCTGAGATAGTGGATGCCTTTGCCGCCCAGGGCGCGGGTCGATTCGAGCCAGGCTTGCAGGCCGTTGCCGCTGGTCCGGTCGGCTTGCAGATCGGCCCTGCGCTGGCTGCCAGCGAGCAGAGTGATGTCTTGGGTGATGCCAAAGCGATCCTGGTACAGACGTCGAAACGCGTCCTCATGATCGGCCTTGGCCGCCGTGACATCGACGAGGCTGTAATAGCTGGCCGCCCGGGGGTTGAGCGCATCGAGCACGGCGTAGCTGGAGGGCGGAGGCAGTACGTAGGGCAGGGACATCCCCAGCTTTGGAGTCGTGCCGAGTACATCGGCGTGAAGCGTCAGGTGGGTTCGCCCCGGATCCTGGCGCAGCGGCTGCAGTTGCGCCGGGTCCTGGGCGAACAGGTTGGCGGTGCCGTCCAGCCAGAACGCCGCCTTGCCGTTGCCTTGCAGATGCAGGCGCCAGACCTGGTCCGCGTCCGCCACCGGCAGGGCCACTGTGTCGAATTGCCAATAGGCCCGGTAGGGCTTGAGGTTCAGTTGCACCTGCTTGCCATCGGCAACGCGCCGGGCTTGCAGCGCACGCACGCCGCCGTGGAATTTGCCGGCCAGCACAGCCTGTTCACCGGCTGCGACTTTGAAATAAAGCTCATCACCATCGTGTGTTTCCGAGCTGAAGTGCACTTTGGCCGGGGCGAACAGCGCGCGGGTGCGGGCATCGTGTTCGACCGTATAGCGCCGGAAACTGTAGCCGGGGATCTCCAACCGATAGCTGGCCGCCCCGGGCAACAGCGGCCATTGCTGCTCGCCGCGCACTTGGGCAGCCTTGACCAGGCGCTCACCCACTAACCGGCCTTGGCCGTTGAGCAGATACAGGTGTTCGGTATTGGCCTCGGCCTGCCAGGCCGGAACCCAGCGGACGGTCACTTGGTCCGGGCGATCGGTTTGCAGATACAGGCTGCCGTCGCGGATGTTGGTCCAGTGCATGGACGCGCCATGGGCCGAGGTGGCCAATACCAGAAGACATAGACCCGCGGCCATTTTCCTCTGTGGGAGCCAGCCTTCTCGCGAAGAGGCGGTTAGCTTCATCATCACAGCAAGCTGACCCACCGCCATCGCGAGCAAGCTCGCTCCCACAGGGGAACTCGGCTGGACGCAACCGGCGCCTGTGGGAGCGAGCTTGCTCGCGATGGCGGTCTGGCGGGCGACGATATTCACGCGGATTTCCCCAACAACATCTGGCGCATCGGCAGCAAATCGCTGGGCAGGATGATCAGTGTCTGCCACAGCGCCACACCGCTGAGACGGCAGTACATCGTCAGCAGCGCCAGGGTCACGCCCAGGTAAGCGATCGAGGAAGCGGCGGCAGCGCCGACGATGCCGTAGCGCGGGATCAGGATCAGGTTCAGGGCCAGATTCAGCAGCGCGCCCACGCCCATCAGCAGTGAAACGGTGCCGGGACGGTTCTTGCCCAGCAGGTCCAGGCGCAAGATGCTGGCGTAGCACAGGCCGAACAATCCCGGCAGCAACGCCAACAGCGCCGGGTACGCCGGTTGATAGGCGGTGCCGAACAGGGTGATGATCAGCCATTCGCCAATCAGCGCCATGCCCAGGCAGGCACCAAGCATCACCGTAGCAGTCAGGCGCAAGGCCAGCGGGGTCAGGCGCTGCATGTCGGTGTCTTGCTGGAGCAGGCGTTTCATCAGCGGCGTGGTGACCGCTTCGGGCACGATCAGCAGCAGTTCGGCCGCGGCGCTGGCCATGGCGTAGTGACCCAGCGCCGTGCTGCCCAGCAATGCGCCAATGAACAAAAAATCCGAGCGCAGCATCACTTGTTGGAACAACAGGTCCGGATGACTACGGGCGCCATAACGCAACAGTTCGTTCTGGCCGGTGCGATCCCAGCGCAGGGTGACCACATGATCGCGCCGCAACCACATCCAGCCGGCCAGCACCACCAGGCTCAGGCCCGCCAGCCAACTGATCAGCGCCGCCTCCAGCGCCGTGTCTTGCCACATCCAGAACAGCGCTACAAACAGCAGCAACGGCGCCAGGGATTCCATCAGTCGCAGCGCATTGAACGCGCCTACGCCGCCGGAAGCATTGTGCAATGTCAGCAGGCCGCTCTTGAGCACCGTCAGGGGGACGGCCAGCAACAGCAGCCAAGCCAGCAATCCCAGCTGCGCGGTGATGTCCAGCTCAGCGCCGAACTCACGCGCCAGCGCCACCACCAACAGTGTCAGCAACCCGGCCAGCAGACACCCGAAAACCAACACCTGGCAAAGCAACAGACCCATGGAGCGCTGCTGCGCCGCCTGGTAACCCACCGCGGAATTGAGGCCTCCACTGGTGGCGGCGCTGATCAAGTCGGGCAGGGTGCTGAGCAGCGCGAACAGTCCGCGTTCGCTGGGCCCCAGGATTCGTGCCAGCAACACATTGCGCAACAGCCGCAGGCCGATCATCGCCAGGCGCGTGCCCATGCTTAGCGCCAAATGCTTGAGATAGTGTGCACGGCTCATGGACGGGCTCCTCGGCGAATGCGCCAGGCGAGCAATTCAGGGTGATGGGCGTTGCGCTGGCTGACGCCGAAACGCGGCAGGTTCAACGGGTCGCCGTCGTGGCGATACAGCCCGGCCTCGGTGCCCAGGGCGAACGGAAAACCGTGGGCCGCCACCTGCTCGCGCACGCGCACATCATTGTCACCGTTGGGGTAGCAATACACCGGCAGCGGCTGGGCGCAGCCATTTTCCAGCGCGGTCCAACTGCGGGTCAGTTCTTCATGCAGGCGCTGATCGTCCAGCCCGGTCAGAATCGCGTGGCTGGCGCCATGGGGGCCGAAACGAATCAGCCCGGAATCTTCGAGCATACGCACCTGGGGCCAATCCAGCGCCTGGGGTTGCGAGCCTTGCGGGCAGGCTTCGGTGAGATCGCTCAACGTGCTTGGTTCGAGCGTCTTGAGGCTTTGCAGGTAATGCAGCAGCGCCAGGCTGCGGCGCTCGTCGTCGATGTCGTCGAGCAGCACCGGCAATGGCCGGCCGACGTGCTGCAAGTGCTCGATCAGCGAATGCCGCGCCACTTGCCCGTGGCTGCCCCACAGGGTTTCGCCGATGCTTTCCCACCAGAAATGCTGGCGACTGCCGACAAAATCGGTGGACAGGAAAATACTCGCCGGCACCTGGTACTGACGCAGCAGGGGAAAGGCGTTCATGGCGTTGTCACGCCAGCCATCATCGAACGTCAGGGCCACCCGAGGACGGTCCGGAACGCTTTCCGGGTCGGCCAGCAGCAAGGTCATCAAGGGCACGCATTCAAAATGCCGTTGCAACCAGATCAACAGGTGTTCGAACGCTTCGGGCCCCACGCACAGTTCATTGCGGTGGGGCAGCTCGGCGGCGCGGTCGTTGTTCAATACCCGGTGCAACATCAGGATGACGCCGGCGCCACGCAATGGATGGCGACCCATGGACGTGTTCAGGTACAGCCAGCCGCCGGTGCGCTTGAAAACATGTTTGATCGACATCGGCCACACTCCTTAGCGGTTTTGGTCGGGGTTCCATTGGCTGTAGCGCTGGCCTCGCAGGAATTGCCAGAGCCCGATGCTCATGCCGACCAGTGTTACCAGCACGAACGCGGCCAACCGAAATGGCCGAGGCAAGCGGTGGCCTGCGTCGAGCAAGCCGATCAGCGCTGTGGCATAACCGAGCAGTTGCGCCACCAGCGTCAGGCGATAGAACGGATGGTCATTCCACAGCCAGGCGTTGCTCAGCAGCAACGGCAACAGCAGCACCGGCGCCAGGCGGCGGATCAATTTGTGGCTGATCAGGCCAATGGCGTAGAGCCCATGGCGCAGCGGGTTGAGCAGCTCCCGGCGCTGGGCCAGGCTCTGCAATCCGCCGACAGTGACGCGCTGACGACGACGAAACTGCTTGTCGGCTTCGTCCACGCCCTGGTCGGTCACCCGCGCTTTGGGTGCATAAACAATGGATTTGCCGGCTGCCGGCGCGCAGGTGCTTAGGAAAAAATCATCGTTGACCTGGGCCGGAATCGGCTGGAACAAAGCCCTGCGCAAGGCCAGCAAGGCGCCGTCGGCCGAGACCATGCAGCCGGTGCGCTTCCACCCGGCGCAGCCACCCTTCGTAGTGCCGATACAGACTGTCGCCGAGGCTCAGGCCCTTGCCGGGCACGGGGATGACCATGTGCCCGGCACAGGCGCCGACTTCAGGATCGCCCAGCGGCGCCAGCAGGTGGCCGAGGGTGTCGTGGGCCCATTGGTTGTCGGCATCGGTGAACACCAGGATCTCGCCGTAGCTATGGGCCACGCCGGTATTGAGGGCGGCGGCCTTGCCCTGGCGTGGCAGGTCGAGCACGGTGATGCGTGAGTCGCCGATTTTGCGCGCACAGGCCACCGTCTCGTCGGTGGAACCGTCGCTGGCCAGGATGATTTGCAGCGAGCGTGCCGGATAATCCTGGGCCAACAGCGTGCGCAATTTCGCTTCGATGTGCCGTGCCTCGTTGTGGGCGGCGATGACAATGCTGACGTCCATCGGCAGGGGCTTGCCATAGCGCCGTAGCGGAAACAACGGTGTCAACAAGGTCAACAGCACGGGGTAGCCGAGGTAGGCGTACACCGGCAGCAACAGGCAAGACCAATAGATGAATTCAGCCACGGGCGGGTCTCCTGACGTTCCATTGAAAAAGATTGAGCAGCAACGCGGCACCGGTCAGGTGCAGGCGCACCCCGTGCAAGGCCCACAGTTGCAACGCCAGGCGCGGGTCGCGCTGGCTCTGGCGCAGGCTGAGAAACAAGGCCGGCAATGTGCTGATGAACAGTAGCGTCAACCCCAGGCGCACCTGGCCCTGGAGCAGGGCGGTGAGCGCCAGCAGATCCAGGCCCCAGGCGCCAACGGACAAGGCGGGAAAGCGCAGCAAGCGCAGGCTCGGCCCATGGCTGCGCAGCAACTGCCAATGGCTGCCCTGGCGCCACAGCTCCTTGCTCATCCATTCGCGCCAGCTGCCTTCGTAACCCCAATGCAGGGCCAGGCTTTCGTTCACCAGCAACAACTGCGCACCGGCTTGGCGCAAGCGCAGGGAAAAATCCTTGTCTTCACCGGTACGCAGGGTCTCGTCGAAGCCGCCGACCTGTTCGAACCAACGGCGGCGCATCAACAGATTGGCGCTGGGCAGCCACTGCACTCGATGCAGCGGACGGGCGCCCGGACGTTGGCTGCGGCGTTGCCAGGCCTGGGCGAACCAAGGCGCGTGTCGGGGCGTGTCCAGGTCCAGTCCCAACACATCGCCCTGACGGCCCTCCATTTCGACGAGCAGCTTCAGCCAGTCGGCGGGCATTTCCATGTCTGCGTCGATGAATGCCAGCCACTCACCGCTGGCAACCGCCGCGCCACGGTTGCGCAGGGCGCCGATGTGAACGCCGGGCACAATCAGCACCCGGGCGCCCAGTTCGTTGGCGATGCGCGGCCCATGATCGTCCGAGCCGTTGTCGACCACGATCAGTTCGCATTCCAGTTGCGCCTGGCGAGCAGCTTGCTGCGCGGCCAGCAGGGTGCGGCCGATGTGGCGGGCCTCGTTGAACATCGGGATGACGATACTGACGCGGCTCATGGGCGGGCCTCCCGTGGCGCGGATTGTTCGGCGTCGTAGCGCAACACACTCGTCAAGGCGAGCATGATCCACAGCAACTTGTGGTTCGGCGCGCTGAGAAACATCAGGAACAAGGCCAGCGCCAGGAAACTCATCCCCAAATGTGTGAGCAGGTCGGCCTGTGCCCAGTCCCGACGCTGGAGCCAGAGTTGGCGCGCGCGCACCAGGTTGTAGAGGCCAAGACCGATCATGCCGACAAACATCAACCCGCCCGGTACGCCGATCTCGCTGAATATTTCCAGGTAGGTGTTGTGAGCGCGACGGTACAGGTCGCCCAGTTTGCGGTTGGCCGAGAAGGCCTTGGCATAACCGGTCGGCGCGTAGTGCAGGGGAAACGTCCCGGGCCCTGAACCGAGGATGGGGTTCTCGCGGATCATCTGGCTGCCCACCAGGATGTAGGAGGCGCGGCGGCCAAGGGATTCATCCTTGTGAGCGCTGGCGCCGGCGCTGAGGATGCTCAACGATTGGATGCGTGCCACGTAGCCGGCGGGCATCACCGCGATCGCCAGGGGAATTATCAGGGCCAGCCCGAGCATGGCGAAGCCCAGGTGCCGTGGACGAATCCGCGGTAGCTGCGCGCGGTAGTGGTACAAGCCGATCATCAGGCTGAGCAGCAACACCACCAGCCCGGAACGCGATTCGGTCTTGGTCATGCCGCCCAGCAGCAGGATGAAACCGCCGCCCCAGAACAGCCGGTGCAACAGGTTCGGGCTGCGCAGTACCAGCAACAAGGCCAGCGGTATGGTGAACGCGATCAGCAGCGCAAAGGAGTTCGGGTCCTCCAGCAGTCCGGACGCGCGGCCCTGGTCCTGGTATTTGGCCGAGAACATCGCGAGTACGCACGTGGTGGACACGCTCACGGTCATCAAGCGGGCAAACAGGTCCAGGTTCAGCTCGCGTCCGATCAACAAGGTGATCACGAACAGAATCAGCCCTACCGTCAGTTCCCGCAGATGGGTCTGGGACAGGTCCATGTTTTCCGACAGCAGCAGGCTCAGGCCATACAGCGCCATGAAGCCGACCAGCGGCTTCCAGATATTGCTGCGCAGGCGCGTCGCCGGAATCTGGTGCAGGGCCAGTTGCAGTGCCAGGATCAGAATCAGCGCCAGGCCAAAGAACTTGCTGCCCGACAATCCGTTTTCCTTGAACAGCCCTTCGAATGGCACCAGCGCGGCGATGCCCAGCAGGCCCCAGCCGGGCTTGCGGTACAGCACGGCGACGCCGACCAGGCCGAACACCGCGCCGGGCGCCAGGAACGGATAAGGACTGGCCAGCAATGCCAGGCAGACCAGCCCCAGCAAACTGATGATCGAGAGCGGGACGATCATGGTCGAGCCTCCCGTGCCGTGCGGATATAAAGTTGCGACCAGCGTTCGGCCAGCGTGCGCAGGTCGTAGCGGTCGCGTTGGGTGCGCCGGGCGTTGTCGGCGAGGATCCGCGCCAGGGGCGGTTCGCTGAACAGCGTTTCGATCTGGCGGGCCAATTCGTCGCTGTCGGCCGGCGTGGCCAGCAGGCCGTTGTGGCGGTCCTGCAGGATGTCGGGAATGCCGCCGACGCCAAACGCCACCACCGGCACCCCGGCTTGCATGGCTTCGAGCAGGATCATCGGCGTGCCTTCGGTGCGTGAGCTGATCACCAAAGCGTCGAGGCGGCTCCACCAATCATTCATGTCGGTTTGATAACCGGGCAACTCGATGCGCGTCGGCAACCCCGCGTCGGCGATGCGCTTGAGCAGCGGCTGGCGTTCCGGACCGTCGCCGAGCATGACCGCATGCAGCGAACCATGGCGCTGGCAGAGCGGGATCATCGCGTCGAGGAACAGGTCAGGGCCTTTCTCGCTGCTCAAGCGACCCACGTACCCGACCCGCCAGCGCTGCCTGTCGTCACGATGGGGCAGCGGTGTCGTGACGGCCGGCAAACCGTTGGGAATGACGTCGAGCTTGTCCGCCTTGACGCTGGCCTTGCGGTGCAATGCCGCGATGCTTTCGGCGACGCAGACCACGCGCTTGACCGGCGCGGTGCGGCACAGTTGCAGGCTCAACCAGGTGTAGAAACGCTGCTTGGTGCTGCGCGGCGTGAAGCCGTGCTGGGTAATCACCAGGGGCAGGCGCAACAGCGTGGCCGCGGCCCAGCCGAACAGCAAGCCTTTGAAGTTGTGGGTGTTGATCAGCGGCCGGTCCGCGCGACGTTGCCGCAGATGCTGCAACAATTCGCCCAAGCTGGCGCAGTGTCGGCAATCCACCCCGGCCTGGCGAAACCGCGTGATCAAGGTCGGCGGCGCCGCCAGGAACAGCACTTGGTGCTGCCCCGGTGTCGCCAGGCAATGATCGAGCAGCATCCGCTCGGCCCCATAGAAGCCGCCGCTGTCGAGCAGATGAATGATCGACAGGGGGCTGCTGCGGTGGGACGGGCCGAACGGCGCGTTCAATTTTTCACCCAATGGACAAGGCTTGGCAGGCTCCAGTTGCGGTGCGGATTGACCTGTTCGGGCGACTGCTCATTGATCACCAGCAAGACCGGCAGGTCCAGTTGCTGGCTGATTTGCGCAGGATGCTTGAAGCGATGGTCGAAGAACTCACGCACGTAGACCAGAGCGATCGCCAGCAGCAGGCCGCAGAACAAGCCGAACGGGATAATCAGCATCGGCTTGGGGAATACCGCGGCGGTGGGTTCGAACGGGGGGCTCAGGACACGGGCGTTGGACAGGTCATTGTCCAGCGAGCGCGCGGAACTGGCTTCGGCGAACCGTTGGGCATAGGTGGAGAACGCCGCGTGGAGTGCGTTGATCTCGGTGTCCATCTGCCGCAGCTTGCTCTGGGTTTCCTGTAACTGGTGGATGCGTTCCTTGAAGGCCGCGATGCGCTCGACCTTCTGGTTGATCACCGAGCTGACGACGGCCAGGTCGGTGGTGCGTTCCTGGATGCGGTTGTTCACCACTTTGAGGAACTGCTGGCGTGTGCGCATGATCTGTTCGCGGGCCAGCAGCATCGGTTCGCTGCTGGGCTGGAAGATCGCCAGGTCGTTCATGTAGCGGCTGACCTGGCTGGTCAGCTGTTCACCCAGTTGCCTGATTTCCCGGTCCTCGAAGGCGATGTTGTCCACGGTCGTGGTGAAGGTGAACGGGAACGTGTAGTCGTTGAACCGCGAGCTGTTCGCCGCTGCCAGGCTGGTCTTGAGGTAATCGAGCCAGCGTTGGCTTTGCAGCAGGCGATCCTGGTACAGGTTCAGGGCCTGTTCTTCGGTATTGATGGCGTTCAGGCGAAACGTGATTTCTTCCTTGGGATCGGAGGAACCGACGCCTTCGAGCAGGCCGAGCCGGGTGCCTTCCAGACCGTCGAGGCGCGTCTGGTATTGGACTTTTTTCTGCTCGTAGAAGGTCTGGGGCAATTCGATCGATTGCAGGTCCTGGCGGCCGGTGAGGTAGTTTTCCAGCAGCTGCGCGACGAACCGGGTGCCCTGGGCGGGATCGCCGAAGCTGTAGATGATGGAGATGACGTTCGAGCCGGGCAGGGTCTCGATTTTCAGGTTCGCGATGGCCTCGTCGGTGAGGGTATCGAGCATCGTGTCGCGTACCGGATCGACTTCCAGCCCGAGGCCGTCGCGAAGCGGATTGATGACGTATTCACGCAGTGGCTGGGTGATGTAGCGCTTGAGCGGTTCGCTCACCCATTTATTGAGGGCCCCTGGGCTCGGGGTGTATTCACCCTGGTCGCGCAGGGTCTTGATGGTTTCGCGAATCAACGCCGGTGAGCGCAGGATGTTGCTCTCGGTTTCCATGTCCGCCAGGGACGGCGGAATGAAAGTCGCGTTTTCCTGGTTCAACGAGGTAGTGGCGTCGCCTTGGGAGAGTTTTTTCGACTGGACGATCACTTGGGCGGTGATGTCGAAACTCTGCTTGAGCATCAACGGCAACACCAGAGCGATCACGGCGAAAACCAGGAAGATGCGCTTCACCCACTGCTTGTTGGCGAAGAAGATCCTGAAAAACTCGTGCAGATAATTTTCCTTGGGGTTCATGTCGGTCACCTGAGTCTCAGTTGTCGCTGCCTTTGTTGTCGACGCGGTAGCCGAAGCTCAACCCCGTGCCCTGGAACAGCACCACATCGGCCAATTGCCTGGCCAGTTCACCGGCACTTGCAAGCTTGGTCTTGGGCACGAACAGCATGTCTTCCGGTTGCAGATAGGCGATCTGCGACGCGTCGCCGCTCAAGGCTTTCTCCACGTCGTAGTGGCGGGCTTCGACCTGATTGCCGTTGCGGCGCATGATCACCACGGAGTCGAGCCGGGCCTTGACGTTCGTGCCCCTGGCCAGTGTCAGGGCCTCGAGTACCGAGATCGGCCGGCGGATCGGGTAGGAGCCGGGCTGGGCCACTTCGCCGAGGACATAGATTTCGTTGCCGGCGGTGGACTTGAGCAGCACGTCCACCGTCATGTGGCCGGGCAGTTGGGCGTAGCGCTCGTTGAGGAAAGTCTCCAGCTGGCTGACGGTCATGCCTTGCAAAGGCACGGCGCCAATTTCCGGGAAGCTGGCGTAGCCATCCCTGCCCACGGTGATTTCCCGGCTCATGCCCGTGCCAGGGTGAGTCAGGGTGTTGCGCAGCTTCGTCTCGCCGGAGAGCGGGCTCGTCACCAGTACGGTCAATTGGTTGCGATTGGGCTGGAACAACATCTTCTGGTCATAGGCGCGCTGCACCGCCAGGCGCGCCTCGTCGGTGGTCAGGCCGCCGACTTTCACCGAGGTGTTGGCGCCCGGCAGTTCGATACTGCCGTCGGGCATCACCTGTTGCGTGCCGTTGAGCTGGCTGGCGGCGGTGAAGTTCAGGGCAACCTGGTCGCCAGGCTGCACGCGATAAGCCTGGGAAGAGGTGGTGCCGATGTGGAATATCACGTCCAGCACATCCTGGGGCCGCAAGGTCTGCTCGACCTTGGGCATGTCGGTGGCCTGGGCATTGGCCGGCGCCGCGGTGAGGATCTGCACCGGCATCGAGCGGGTATCGGTGTTGCTGGAGCAACCGGCAAGCGGCAGCAACAGCAGGACAAGCATTCTAGCGTTCATCTCGTCATCCTTTTGCAGGCTTACAGGTTGTTGTAGAGCCATTTGGGCATGTAGTACTTGCGGCGGTTGAACACGCTGCCGACCACTTTCGCGCCGGCCTGGGCCAACCTTTGTCGGGTGGCCTGGGCCACTTCCCAGCGGGTGTCTTCGCCGCGCACCACCAGCACCACGCCGTCCACCTGGGTGCTGATCACCAGCGTGTCGGTGGCCGAATACACCGCGTCGGCGTCGATCACCACGAAGCGGTACTGCGCCGCCAGTTGCCGGAACAGCGGGCGCAATCGCTCGGGGCTCAGGCGTTCGGCGTTGTGGCCGAGGCGGCCGTGGGGCAGCACGTCGAAGGGCAGGCTCGACACCTGTACTACGCAGTCCTGCAACAACGGTGGGGACAGGCTGTTGAACAACAGGTCGCTGAAGCCGCGCTCTTTTTGCAGCGAGAGCTGCTGGCTGAGGTTGCGCGGCGACTGGCTGGCGTCCACCAGCAACACCCGGCCATTGCTCATCTGCGCCAGCTGGGCGGACAGCGCCATGGCGCTGGTGCTCGTGCCGGTGCCGGTGTTGGCCGCTGTCATGAGAAGGATCCGCAGATCCGGGTCGAGCACGGTCGAGGTCAGGTTGGTCTCGCTCGGGCTGGCTATGGTCAGGATATTCGTCGAACCGTCCATTTAACTCGCTCCGTGGCCGCTGAACACTTTGAAGGGGGTAATCATCAGGATCTTCAGATCCAACAGCAGGCTCTGCTCGGCGATGTAGCTGAGGTCCAGTTCCACGCGCTGGTCGAAGTCGATATTGCTGCGCCCGGAGATCTGCCACAGGCCGGTCAGGCCGGGGTAGATGCTCAGGCGCACCAAATGGTTGTCCTTGTAGCGATAGGCGTTGAACGAGGTGGGCCGCGGGCCTACCAGGCGCATGTCGCCGGTCACTACATTGATCAGGTTCGGCAGTTCATCGAGGCTGCTGCGTCGCAGGAACCTGCCGATCGGGGTAATGCGCGGGTCGTTGTCGATCTTGAAGTCGATGGCGTCGGCGCCGTGCTTGTTGAGGTGGCGCAGCGACTCTTTCAGGGCCTCGGCATCGACGACCATGGTGCGAAACTTGTACATGCCGAACACGCGCCCGCGATAACCGGTGCGTTTCTGCACGAAAAAAACCGGGCCAGGGCTGGAAAACTTGATCAGCAATGCCAGACCCAGCAGCAACGGGGTGAGCAGTACCAGGATCGCCAGCGCGCCGAGGCAAGCCACGACCCGATTGGTCCGCGAAACCGTCCAGGGCCGACCACCGTCCCGACCGGTGAGCCAGCCACGGCCCTGGCGGTGGATGGCGGCATCCAGGCGTCGGCGATGCTCGGGGTCGACACGTTTGTCGCGTCCGGAGGTGCTGATCGGAATGTCTTGTTCATGTCGGGTCATAGACTCCTCCGCTGAGGTACGGCCGCAAGCGGCGTGTGATCGATGGGTTGCGCGTAGTAATCGAGGAACCAGTCGACGAAGCGACCCAGGCCGTCATCCAGTGCAATGCACGGTTGGAAACCGGTGGCCCGGGCCAGGTCGCTGGCATCGGCGCAGGTGTTGAGCACGTCCCCCGGTTGCAGGGGCAGCAGCTCGATCCGGGCGGTGCGGCCCAGATGTTTTTCCAGCAGCGCCACGTAGGTTCGCAACGCCACCGGGTGCTGTCCGCCGATGTTGTAGATGCGCCATGGCGCCAGGCTGGTGGCCGGGTCCGGTTGCTCGCGATCCCAGTGGGGCGTTGGCTGCGGCGCACGTTCGATCAACCGGGCGATGCTCTCGACGATGTCGTCGATGTAGGTGAAGTCGCGTTCGTGCTCACCATGGTTGAACAGCCGCAACACTTGGTTTTGCGCGATGGCCGTGGCGAACTGGATCGGCGACATGTCTGGCCGACCCCACGGGCCGTACACGGTAAAAAAGCGCAGGCCGGTGCACGGGATGCCGAACAGATGGCTGTAGCTGTGGGCCATCGATTCGTTGGCCTTCTTTGTTGCCGCATACAACGACAGCGGATGATCAACGCCGTCCCGTACCGAATAGGGCGTGCGCTGGTTGGCGCCGTACACCGAACTGGAAGAGGCGTAGATCAGGTGCTTGACCGGATGACGGCGGCAACTTTCGAGAATGTTCAGAAACCCGGCGAGGTTGCTGTCGACATAGGCGCGGGGATTGTCCAGCGAATAGCGCACGCCGGCCTGGGCGGCGAGGTGGATCACCACCTCCGGGCGATGGCTCTGGAACAGTCCGTCGATCGCCGAGGCGTCGGTCAGGTCGATACGCGCCAAGGGAAATGCGCCGACCTGGTCACGCACCCACGCCACGCGGTCGTGCTTGAGCTGCGGGTCGTAGTAATCGTTGAAGTTGTCCAGCCCGTACACGTGATGGCCATCGCGCATCAACCGCAAGACGCAGTGGGCTCCGATGAATCCGGCGGCGCCGGTCACCAGGACGTTCACGCTTGTGGCCCCGGGGCGCTGGGCACGGTGTGGCGCAAGCCGATGCCACGGTACAGCAGCCCGGCGGCAGCCAGGTGCTCGGGGTTGTAGAGGTTGCGGCCATCGATGATGACCCGGGCGCGCAGCTTGCTCGCCAGCAGGTCGAAATCCACCACGCGAAAATTCTTCCACTCAGTGCAAATCACCAGGGCATCGGTGTCCTCAAGCGTGTCATCGCGGGTGGCGCACAGGTTCAGGTCTTTGCGATAACCGTACAGGCGCCGGCATTCGGACATGGCTTCCGGGTCGTAGGCCTGCACGCGCGCGCCTTCGCGCCAGAGGGCTTCCATCAGGTAGCGGCTCGGGGCTTCGCGCATGTCGTCGGTGTTGGGCTTGAAGGCCAGGCCCCAGATGGCAATCGACTTGCCGGCCAAGCCGTCCGGAAATTGCTGCGCCAGCTTCTCGAAAAGGATGTGCCGCTGGCTGTCGTTCACATCGGTGACGCTGCGCAGCAGGCGCAGCGGCATGCCGCTCTGTTCGGCCGTGTGCAGCAGGGCGCGCAGGTCCTTGGGGAAGCACGAGCCGCCGAAGCCGCAGCCCGGATAGATGAAGTGATAGCCGATGCGTGGGTCCGAGCCGATGCCTTTGCGCACGGCTTCGATGTCGGCGCCCAGGCGTTCGGTGAGGTTGGCCAGTTCGTTCATGAAACTGATGCGGGTGGCGAGCATGGCGTTGGCGGCGTACTTGGTCAGCTCCGCGCTGCGGTTGTCCATGAACATCAGTTTTTCGTGGTTGCGGCAGAACGGCGCGTAGAGCTCGCCCATCTGATCCCGCGCCAGTTGATCGCTGGCGCCGATGATGATGCGGTCCGGGCGCATGCAATCGGCGAGAGCGCTGCCTTCCTTGAGGAACTCCGGGTTGGATACCACACGCACATTCAACTGTTTAAGGCCCCGACGAGCCAGCGCCTGGCGGGCGCACTCGGCGACTTTATCGGCTGTTCCGACCGGTACGGTCGACTTGATGATCAGGGTGCGGTCACTGTCCATGAAGTCGGCGATCTGGCGGGTCACCGCCAGCACATGGCTCAGGTCCGCCGAGCCGTCTTCGTCGGCTGGCGTGCCGACGGCAATAAAAATCAACTCGCCATGGTTGACCGCATCGCTGGCCTGGCAACTGAACAAAAGCCGGCCGGCCTTGATGTTGTCTTCCAGCAATACGGACAGCCCAGGCTCACTGATGGGCGGTACGGCTTGTTGCAGTTGACGGATCTTGTTCGGGTCGATATCGACGCACAGGACGCGGTGCCCGACGTCGGCCAATGCCGCTGCCTGAATCAGCCCCACATACCCCGTGCCAAATACGCTCACGTCCATTCTAGGCGCGCCTCTCAAACCGGTTGATGTAACTCGGATGAAACTGTTTAGAGGGTATAGCGCAGCTTCAAAAAAACGTGTCAGCAAAATGACAGTTGTCAGTGTTGGCAAATCTCGACGGATTAGGGCTTTTTGATATCAAGTCATTGACTGACTTGGAAAAGTGCCATTTTTAAAGGGCTCTGGAGACGTTTAAGTAACCGATGAACGGTATATATCCATAGATTTTTATGTTTTTGATGCGTCAAAGGTGTCACTTTTGAGGTAACTTTTTTTTGACGCTGCGACCGATCAGTCTCTTTCTTGCGCTTTGAAATCCCGCTGCTAGTGTGCAGAAAACGAACCTTCCATCCGCCGCGCCACCGCCGAGAAAAACATGACCCGATACCTCAAGGAACTGCTGCTGTTGCTGTACCTTTTCAGGGGGCATGACTATTACCTGGAGCGTCTCGCTGCGCTGGGTCTTGGTTCTGCAACGGTGCTGTTCGGTGCGATGTTCCTTGTGCTGGTGCTTGCGTTGTGGATGAGCGCCTACATCCGCCAGACGTTGGTGCGGCATCTGTTTGCCTTGACACTGTTTGCCTCGGCGGTGTTCTTCGAGGTGTATACCCGGGTCACCGACAGTTACCTGACCTACAGCCAGTTCGTGTCGCTGGTGTATTCGGGCGGCTTTATCCAGGAGGCGGCTTATCAGTATCGAGAGGTGATTCTCAGCGCGATGGCGGGCGGCCTGTTGCTGCTGTTGGGCATCGGGCTGAAGCCTCGGCGGCGTTTACCATTGCCCGGTTATGTACCGGTCGCCGCGCCGTTGCTCGGGGTATTGCTGCTCAGTGGTGTGCTGTTCGCAAGGGCGGGCGAGGGCGCCCGTGGTCTACCTGTGATGTATACGCCGCTGGCCTATCTGAACCTGTTTGCCTACGAGGCGCTGCACGACACCGTCGGCGTCCGCGAGCCGGTCAGCTTGGCTCGCCGTTCTCCTGCGATCGAGCACGATATCGTGTTGATCATCGACGAAAGCATCGGTGGCAACTATCTCGATATCAACACCCCGTTCGGTGTGAACAGCGGCCTCAAGACCCCGCCGCCTGGGGTGGACATCTTCAATTACGGTTATGCCGCTTCCATCGCCAATTGCAGCGCCGACACCAATATCACCCTGCGTTATGGCGGTACGCGGGCTGATTACGTGCGTATCAACAGCACGCAGCCGTCAATCTGGCAGTACGCCCATGTCGCGGGCTTGCATACCGTCTATATCGATGCCCAGCGCACCGGCGGCAACTTGCAGAACCTGATGACCGAACAGGAAAAACAAGACATCGACCAATTCATCCAATTCGACCAGGTCCGTGTGCTGGACCGCGACATGGCAGCCGCGGCGCAGTTGATCGAGCTCTTGGGCAATGACCGGGCCGAACTGGTGGTGGTGAATAAAGTAGGGGCGCATTTTCCGGTCCACGACAAATACCCCGACGAATTCATGAAACACCGTCCGGCCTTGCCCCGGGGGCGGTTTCAGGACGTGGCCGACACCGGCCAGCGCGACGGCTTCAACGGCCAGCAATATGACTGGTTGCTGTATCGCAATGCGTACCAGAACACGCTCCTATGGAACGTCGGCGAGTTCTTCCGGCGCCTGTTGCGTCAAGGCAACCTTCAGAATGCGGTGCTGATCTATACCTCCGATCATGGCCAGGATCTGCACGAGCGTGGCAATCCCGGGCTCAATACGCATTGCGGCGGCGACCCGGTGGAGGAGGAGGGGCTGGTGCCTTTGGTGGTCATCCAGGGCAGTCAGCTGCGCACCTTGGACTGGCGCGGCGCCTGGGCGCAAAACAAGGATCGTTCCAGCCACTACAACATCTTTGCGACGCTGCTTGAGTTGATGGGCTACGACCCGGCGGCGGTCGTGGCGCGCTATGGAAAACCCCTGAGCCAACCCACCGAGGACGACTTCACGTTCAACTACCGCTTCAACGCGCGGCTGGGTGCCAAGCCAGCCTGGAAGCACATCGATCTGGGCAACATCGTCATACCGGAACCGGCCCAGACCGAGATGGCGGCGGGGCATTGAGCGAGCGCCTATCGGGTGGTAGCAATCGGCGTGGTTGGCGCTGGGTCGTACAGCAGCGTGAAGCCCAGGTCGCGGAGCGCGCGGCCAATGAAACGCGAGCCGACATCGTTCAAGTGCGCGTCATCCCGGTAGAGCAGTTGTCCGTCGATGATCGGGCTGCACAGGCCGGCCGGGCAAATCACCTGGTTGGGATCGATGAAGCGCACCTGAGGCAGCCTGGCGCGTATCTGCGTCCAATAGGGCGCCGCGGCGTCCAGCCGCGTTGAACACTGCCGAAGAGGAGCGAACATCAAGCGGCGCACCGGGCACGTCGCGGCGTTGTCGATTGGCTGATTGCTGAGAACGACGATGACTTGGCCGGTCCGGTCCGCCACTTGCCGGATGCTTGCCTCGATGACGGCTCCTGCTGCCGGGTCCCGGGGCCAGGCGCCGGCGAGCACCACGTAGGGATACCGGTTCCGCTCGATCAACTGCAACACCTGCTCATTGCGCGCCACGCAGCGTGCCCCGTAACCCGCCGACATCTCGGCGGCGTGGCCGAAGATGGGCGGGCACTTGTCGAGGGTGTAATCCATCAAGGCGATGCCGTTGGGTTCGGCCAGGACATCGACCATGCCGGTGAAATGGTTGGCGAAAGAGTCTCCGACCATCACGCCGTCGATCTGCGCCTTGCGTGCCCCGAGGTGGCACGCCGGATCGGGCGCGGCGTTGTAGCGCGCATTGGGCATGTGGCAGCGCTCACGCAGTTTGTTCGGTTCGGTCAGGCTCATCGCTTCAAGGATTGACACCTGCGGTACGAAACGCTGTGGGAACCCCTGCCATTGCACGCTCAGTACAGCCAGCACGGCCAGCCCCAACGCTGGAACCATGAACCGACGGCCAAATGCGCGGGTGAACGGCAACAGCGCCCCGGTTCGTCGAAAGGGGACTTCGACAAAATGCCAGGAACACCAGGCCAGTAGCGTCGCCACTGCCATCAGGCCCAGCCCCAGCGGGAGCGTGATGTTGATATCCAGATATCTCAGGTACGCAATCAAGGGCCAATGCCAGAGGTAAAGCGAGTAGGAAATCAGACCAACAAATACCATCGGCCGGTTGGTCAGCCAGCGCGAGCGTGTTCCGCCGCTGCCAGCGAGGATCAACAGCGCCGCCCCCAGGCAAGGTATAAGCGCATTGAGGCCGGGAAAGGTTGTTTCCGGACTCAGTGCAAACAATGAATAGGCAATCGATCCGGCTCCCGCCAGCGCCCAGATCCGGCCCACCCCGTCACTGAACGTACGTGGCTGCGCGAGATAAATCGCCAACGTCGCCCCCAGCAGCAGTTCGAAAAAACGTGTGGGCAGCAGATAGTAGGAGGCAGAGGGAACGAGGGTCGTGGCGTACTGCGAAACGCCAACCGTCACGACAACGCCGATGCACACCAGCGGCAGCAAGTAGCGGGGTGCCCATCGACACAGCATCAGCATCAGCAGCGGCCAGAGCAGGTAGAACTGTTCTTCGATGCCCAGTGACCAGGTATGCAGAAGTGGGGCTTCGCTGGCGTCCGCCGCGAAATAATTTCCGTACTTCATCCAGATATAGATATTCGAAACACCGAGCAGGGAGGACAGCGCGCTGATGTTCAGTCGGGTCAGGTCGACCGGAGACAGGACGAAGATCCCGGCAATCACGCTCGCCACCACCACCGTCGTCAGCGCCGGTACGATGCGGTTGATGCGCCGCTGATAAAAACGCTTCATGGAGAAGGTGTTCTGTTGGATCTCGCTGAACACCTGGGACGTGATGAGGAACCCCGAGATGACGAAAAAAATGTCCACCCCGACGAAGCCGCCTGGTAAGAGGCTGGCGTTGAGGTGATGGATAAACACGGCGATCACCGCAACAGCGCGAAGACCATCGATATCGGGGCGATATTGGGTGTGAGGCATGGCGGCGATCGTCCGTGAAAGGAGGAATCCTTAATGCGTCATGTTAATGACGATTGCGCCGACAGCCTTTAACGGCGCGCGTTAGTTATTGATCAATAGCAGAAAGTTGACGAAGCGCAAGATTATCCGGCGCGTCAGGCAGGGGTGGCGACCAGTGGTAACGGAAACTGCCGATGACGTCGGCCAATGGCCGTGGCCCTCGATTCCGCTATCCTGAGAGCCAATGGTTTTACCCAATGAGCCTTTCAATGCTTGAAGTTCGAGAAGTATTCAAAAGCTACCCAACCCCCCAAGGTCTTTTGCCGGTGTTGCAAGGCATCGACCTGACCTTGCCCCCCGGCAGCAGCTTGGCGCTGATGGGCGAATCGGGCAGTGGCAAGAGCACCTTGTTGCACCTGGTTGCCGGCCTGGACAAGGTCGATCGCGGCAGTATTCGCAGCGGCGGGTATCGGCTCGACGGCATGAGTGAACATGAGTTGGCGAACTGGCGGCGCACGGAAATCGGCCTGGTGTTCCAGCAGTTCAACCTGATCAGCAGCTTGCCGGTGGAAGACAACCTGGCGTTCCAGGCGCGCCTGTGTGGGCGTTTCGACGCGGCCTGGCAAACGCATCTGGTGCAGCGGCTCGGGCTGTCGCAACTGCTGCGGCGTTATCCCGAGCAGCTTTCCGGCGGGCAGCAACAACGGGTCGCCCTGGGCAGGGCGCTGGCGTCACGTCCGCCGTTACTGTTGGCCGACGAACCCACTGGCAATCTGGACGAAGCCACCAGCGACGAAGTGCTGAAGCTGTTGCTGGAATTGCTCGACGGCAGCCCGACCAGCCTGTTGATGGTCACCCATAGCCAGCGGGTGGCGGCGCGCCTGGCCCATCGGGTGGTATTGCAGGGCGGGCGCCTGGCAGAGGCGACCCAGGGGTGATGATCGTTCGCCAGACCCTCAAGGCGCTGCTCAGCCATTGGCGCCGGCACCCGGTGCAGTTTTTCAGTGTATTGACCGGACTTTGGCTCGCCACCAGCCTGCTGACCGGTGTGCAGGCGTTGAACAGTCAGGCCCGCGACAGCTACGCCCGGGCCAGTCAGTTGATCGGCGGCGAACCCCAGGCCAGCTTGAGCGCCCCCGGCGGTGGCACGTTCGCGCAGCAATGGTTCATCGACCTGCGCCGCCAGGGCTGGCCGGTGTCGCCGGTGTTGCAGGCGCGAGTGACGCTCCAGGGGCACGAAGACCAACGCCTGCAACTGATGGGGATCGACCCGGTGTCGCTGCCGCCGGGTTCGGCTTTGGCGGGGCAGGGGCGGGAGATTGCCGAGGTGGTGGAATTTTTCACAGGTGCCGGCCACACCTGGATTGCACCGCAGACATTGCAGGCCCTGGGGTTGAAGGAAGGCGACCGCCCCCGCACCGTTGACGGCCAGGCCCTGCCACCCTTGCACGTGCAGCCGGACATGGCCCCGGGCGTGCTGCTGATGGACATCGGTTTTGCTCAAGCGCTACTTCGGATGCCGGACCAGCTTTCACGATTGGTACTGCCCAGCACCTACACCGCCGCCTTGCCCGAGGCCTTCAACGGGCTGTTGCAATTCAAGCGCGCCGAGGACGAAAACAACCTGTCGCGCCTGACCGAAAGCTTCCACTTGAATCTCGACGCACTGGGGTTTTTGTCCTTCGTGGTGGGCCTGTTCATCGTCCATGCCGCCATTGGCCTAGCCCTGGAGCAACGCCGCGGCCTGCTGCGGACCCTGCGGGCCTGCGGCGTCAGCGCGCGGGTGCTGATCACCAGCCTGGCGTTGGAACTGGGCGCACTGGCCCTGCTGGGCGGGATCGCCGGCGTGCTCAGTGGTTATTGGCTGGCCAGCCTGTTGTTGCCTGATGTAGCGGCGAGCCTGCGAGGTTTGTACGGCGCCGAAGTCCCCGGACAACTGAACCTCAGTCCCTGGTGGTGGCTGGGCGGTATCGGCCTGGGCCTGCTCGGCGCTGTACTGGCCGGCGCCCAGAGCCTGTTGCGCGCCGCTCGCCTACCGTTGTTGGCCCTGGCCAATCCCCAGGCCTGGCACCAGGCCCATGCGCGTTGGTTGCGGCGCCAAGGTGGGGTGGCGCTGTTGGCGGCGCTGGTCGCCGCGTTGGCGCTTGCCTGGGGCGACAGCCTGGCGAGCGGTTTTGTCCTGATGGCCGCATTGTTGCTGGGCGCGGCGTTGGCCTTGCCGGTGTTGCTCAACGCCGTATTGAACCGACTGCTGCGCCGCAGCCGTTCGGTGCTCGGCCAATGGTTCCTCGCCGATTGCCGTCAACAACTGCCGACGTTGAGCCTGGCGCTGATGGCGCTGCTACTGGCGTTGGCGGCGAACATCGGCGCTGGCAGCATGACGTCGGGGTTTCGCCAGACGTTCAGTGACTGGCTCGAGCAGCGACTGACCGCCGAGCTGTACATCAACCCGCAAACGCCGGCCCAGGCGGCCGAACTGCACGACTGGCTCAACCAGCAACCCACGATCACCGCCGTGTTGCCCAACTGGCAGGTGTCGATGCCGTTGCAAGGTTGGCCGACGGACATCTACGGCATCATCGATCACTCGTCCTATCGCCAGCACTGGCCGTTGCTGGAGTCCGCCGGTGACCAAGCCTGGCAGCAACTGGCAACAGCCGACACGCTGATGCTCAGCGAACAACTGGCTCGGCGCCTGAAGGTGCGGATCGGCGACCGCTTGAACTTGCCGACCCCGCAAGGGCCCTGGACCCCAAGGGTTGTCGGGATTTATGCCGACTACGGCAACCCCAAGGGCCATGTGCTCATCAACGCCGAACATTTACGGGCGCATTGGCCGCAGCTCGCACCCAATCGCTTCAATCTGCGTATCGAGCCGTCGGCCATCCCCCCGATGTTGGCGGCGTTGCAAGACCGCTTCAACCTGGATGACAACCGCATTGTCGATCAGGCTCGACTCAAGGGCTGGTCTACCCAAGTGTTCGAACGCACCTTTGCCGCCACGGCGGCGCTTAACAGCTTGACCCTGGCGGTGGCTGGCGTTGCGCTGTTCATCAGCCTGCTGACCCAGAGCCAGAGTCGCCTCAGTCAGTTGGCGCCGTTATGGGCATTGGGAATCACGCGGCGGCAATTGATGCTGCTCAACCTCGGGCAGACCTGGCTGCTGGCGTTGCTGACGCTGCTGCTGGCCCTGCCGCTGGGCATTGCCCTGGCCTGGTGCCTGGACGCGGTCATCAATGTCCAGGCCTTTGGTTGGCGCCTGCCATTGCGCATCTTTCCGATGCAGTTGGCGCAGCTGCTGGGCCTGGCGATGTTCGCCACGCTGCTGGCATCGGCCTGGCCGCTCTATGCGTTGTACCGCACGCGGCCGGCGGACCTGCTGAGGACTTTCGCCCATGAGGATTAGAATCGGCCTGGTGTTGCTGGCGCTGCTCGGCGGTTGTGACAACACAACGCCTCCGGACAAGGGCTTTGCAGGGCTGGGTACCGAGGCTGTCGCCTTTACGCCGGTGGTACCTGGGCGCGTGTTCAGCTTTCCAGCCGATCATGGTGCGCATGAAGGCTTTCGCATCGAGTGGTGGTACGTCACCGCCAATCTCAAGGACGTCGAGGGGCGGGATTTCGGTGTGCAGTGGACGCTGTTCCGCAGCGCCCTGGATGCCGCGCCTCCGGCCAGCGGTTGGCGCAACCAGACGATCTGGCTCGGCCATGCCGCCGTCACGTCCGCCACCGTCCATCACGCCGCCGAGCGCTACGCCCGGGGTGGAGTGGGGCAGGCCGGGGTGCGTACCACGCCCTTCGAGGCCTGGATCGACGACTGGCGATTCGGTACTCAAGCCGCTGGCCCGGACCCGCTCGCAGACATGCAGTTGCAGGCGCGCGGGCCGCGCTTCAGCTACGACCTGCGGCTGACGTCGAGCCGTCCACTGGTGCTGCAGGGCAACCAAGGCTTCAGTCAGAAATCCGAGCAAGGCCAGGCCTCGTACTATTACAGCCAACCGTTTTTTCGAGCCGGAGGTCACTTGGAAATCGATGGCCAGCGCTATCAGGTCAGTGGCCCGGCCTGGCTCGACCGGGAATGGAGCAGCCAGCCCTTGACGGAAAACCAGACCGGGTGGGACTGGTTTTCCTTGCACTTGGACAAAGGCGAGCACGTGATGCTCTACCGCATGCGCCACAAGGACGGTGAGCCGTACCTCACCGGCACCTGGATTGACGCCCAAGGCCAGGCGACGACACTGGCCGCCAGCCAAATCAGCCTCACACCGCTGGACACCGCCGAAGTTGCGGGAAGGCCCATGCCAGTGAGCTGGTCAATCAGGATTCCCGGCAAGCAATTCGATATCACCACGCGAGCCCTGAACCCCAATGCCTGGATGAACCTTCGCATCCCGTATTGGGAGGGGCCGGTGCAACTGAGCGGCAGTCATGGTGGCACCGGTTATCTGGAAATGACGGGGTATTGATTCGTCGGAACTCCCTGCGTTCATCGCCCCTCATACCTATGAATGCCTCGCGGGAGTCCGTCATGAGCGATGACATCAAACAACCGTCGCTGGCCAACTGGCAGCGGCTATTCGACGACAAGGCCTATTGGCAGGAGTCGCCTGATGCTCATTTCACCGAGCTGATGCGGCTCGCCGACGACCTGTTCGGCCTGGGAGAGATTGACCTGGACCGGTGGCAAGATTTGAAAACCAAGGCTGAGGAGCTCCACCAACGCTCGCCAGATGCCAACGTTGCCGAGGAAATGGCAGACCCCGACGCTTGATACCTTTCAAGCCAACCCAAGGAGTTCGTGATGAAGTCCAGCCATGATCAAACCCAGCAGAACCCCGACGCCCCGGCCTTGCCCGGTGAAGTGGAGCGTGACAACGACGCTTTGCGGCCCAACGACCCGGCCAAGCGCGAACAGCAGCAGGGCAACCCCGATGCGCAGGAAACCGACGCGCAGAAAACAGCAAGGCGCAAATAACGCTGCCGGGAGCAGGCTGCCTTGCCGTCCTCATGAAGAATAATTTAAGCCTGGCTCACGCACATCCCTCGCAAGCTCCACTATCATTGTTTGCGTTCGCCCAGTGCCAGGCTCTTTACCAGTGCATGGAATGCCGAGGCCGTCGCACTGGGCGAACACCCGTGAGGCTTAGCTTGTGACTGGGGTGCGCCAGTCATCGGAGCCCGAAGTGCCGCTCACCTCGTGGGTCCAGGTGATCTTGCGGTAGGTGAAGTGGACGTCCTCCAGATGGGTGAAGTGGCTGTTGCCAGGGTCCTGGCAATTAAGCATGTAGTCGTTCATATCAACGATGATCGCGTCTTCCAGAGTGGTGGTGTAGTAGTGTTCCTGGGTGCCCGCGGCCGAGGTGCGATACCACTGGATTTCGACTTTCGTCAGCCGTTCGCCGCTGGTCAGGGCTGCCTGGAGCAGCGGCGAGGCCTTGTCGAACACCTTGGTGATGACCAAGGGTTTGTGTATGCGCTGGCCGGTTGGCTGCCCGGACTGAGGGTCGCGGGGGATAGTCACCTGGTGCTGGAAACCCTGCACCATGATCTGGTCTTCATGACCTTCCTGATAGGTATTGCCCACCGAGTCGGCGGTGAACGCTCCGGCGGTGATCAGACCTTGTTTGGTGCCTTCGATGGACATGTAAGCGGGGGTAGCCAATGGATGCTCTCCTTCCTGGATAACGGGATGCCGGGGCGGGAATCGTCCCGAGGCGGCTGACCGTTATCAAGAGCTATGCCATCTTTATAAAATGTTTAAAAATCAATCAGTTGTAGGTTTTCTGCGATTGGGTATAGCGGCAAAGTCGCGAAATTCACGCAGAAGGTTGCACCGCGCTCCACGTTCCATTGCCCACGCAGCGCAGGGCGCCTGCCTCGGGCAACGAACAGCAACGACAGGGCATGGCCGATGAGCTGTTGTGCCATTTCCTGCTCTTTATTCGTGGCTCGCTTGCTGAGCGCCCAACGCCAACAGGCATTCCTCGAGGGAGCGCTTTTGTATCTCGGCGTACAACCCCAACTCATCGATGGCCGGCCGTCCCAGTGCAGTTTCGAACGCTTGTCGATTGGATTGCCCTGCGTAGTGACTCTGGGCGGCGTCGCCAAGGTTCGACTGGAATATCCCGGCGGCGCTGACCGGCAGGAAATCTTCGTAGACCAGCGGTTCGGCGCGCAGATAGCCCTGTTCCAACAGGCGTTCCAGCGAGACATTCGGTTCCATCGCGCCTTTGGCGGCAAGCCCCGCCGGCGTCACGAAATAGCGGAAGTAAGCCAGCGCCTGTCGGCGCAATGATTGGTGATCATCGGGAAACTGAGCAAAGTGTTCGGCCATCAGCGCGTTGTAGCGTTCGGCATTGGCTTCATTGGGAAATCCGCCCAAGGCATCCCGCGCAGCATTCAACAGTTGGTCGTAGAGCGCCCGTCCTTTTGGCGTAAGAGCCGCGCCACGTTGTTCGATTTCCCCGAAACGGGCGCTGTGGCTGCCCTGGGATTGGGGTTGGTCAGTGAACGCGACGGGTTCATCGAGCGCCTTGAAGCTGGTCTGGCGCAGCAGGATCGGGCACCGGCGACGCGGTGGCCCCTCGACCACCGCTTTGGGCGTGATGCCATGCAGCGGCATCTGGGCCTGGACGACGTCTATGTCCAGAGTCCGCGGTGTGAGGTGGTTGATGTGCGGCCCCTTGAACGCCACGACATCGGCGATCAGGCGATGCTGGGCGCTGAGTTGTCGGTATTGATCGGCGGTAACGGTGGCGCTGTGGTGCCAGCGAAAAGTCTCCAGCGCTTGCAGGACAAAATCGTCAGCCTGGGGTTGCGTCAGGCCGCCCTGGCGTTCGGCCAGATCGATCAGTTCAAGGGCGCCCGGGGTGAAGATTTTCCGTCTGGCCAGCACCGACTCGGCAAAGGTCCGCAGTTCGCTGTTTTCGATCAATTCCAGGCGCAACAGCGACGTAAATACTCGGAACGGGCTTATTTGCAGCGACTTTTCATGAACGGCGCGGAAGGCCGTTGAGTGCACTGGCACCCCAGCCGGCGTCAGGTCGTAGTAACCCACCGGCTGCATGCCCATGACCGCGAACAGCCGGCCCAGCATCGCCAGTTCCGGGGCGGTGCCGACGCGGATCGCGCCATGGCGTTCCATGTCCAGGCGTTGAAGTTCGCCGGTGCTGCTCAGGTGCTCGGCCAGTGATGGGTCGTTGGCCAGTGCCTGGGCGTTGGTTTGCTCCACGAGGTTCATCAATGCCCCATACAACGGGACCTCGTCGCGGTACATGTCGGACATCGCCTTGGAGAAGCGTTGGCGGATCAAGTCGGGGCTGACGAAGCTCATCGTAAGGATTCCTGGCGAGGGCTGTGGGAAAGTTGGACGAAAGATCGCAGCCTTCGCCAGTGCCGGCAAACGAAGAATCTTCAGGACTTCATTCTGCCAAGGACTGATGGGTGGCTCATTTCAGTCCTGCATCTTCCTCACTGCCCTAATCCCTCAAGAAAGTCCCGATACAGCGCCGCGGTCTTGCCGGGTTTTTCAACCATGGGCATGTGCCCTACGCCTTCCCAGATTTCCACTCGCAGGTCGGCGATGCCCTTGCTCCACACCGGCACACTGCTGACGTCGATCAGCCGGTCCTTGCGTCCCCAAAGCAGTAATGACGGTGCGCGGATATCGTCCAGGCGAGGCTCCATCGCCGGGCTGGCGCGCAAGTCGACGAAAATTTCCGCCAATTCCTCCCGGCGCTGCTCGTAACGCTGGGCCAACGCCGCGAGTACAACGCTGGGCAGCCACGGCGGGGATGCCATGGTCATGGCGTAGAAGGGCGCAAAATCATCCCGGGAGTGGACCAGAAACGGGTTGTGGCCGGCGGCCAGGTGACGCTCCATGTCGCTGGGCTCGGGAGCAGTGACGCCGGCCGGGTCGATCAGCGCGAGGGTCAGCACTCGTTCAGGCGAAGTCGCCGCCAGCCACGCCGCAAGGTGGCCGCCCATGGAGTTGCCGATGACGTGGACCTTGTCCAGGCCGCAGGCATCGAGCAGTTCGATGACTCGCCGGGCCTGGGTCGGGATGTCGTAGCCGCCGCCGGCCTTGAAGCCGGTTTCGCCATGGCCGGCCAAGTCGGGTATGACCACCCGGTACTGGTTGACGAAGTGCCGGGCGAAGCGCAGCCACAGGTTCTTGTCGGCGCTATAGCCATGCAACATCAGGATGCTGCCGGAGGCTTCGTAAGGCCCGCCTTGCCAGGTCGACACGGTCATTTCGCTGATGGGCACGGTGATTTTGTGCAGCCGATAAAGGCGCGCTTCCAAGGCCATACCCAGGTCGTACAACACATGTCCGATGCCTGGATACGTCAGCCAGCTCCAGACGATGAACACGGCGAGGACCACCCACAACACCAGCATGTCTTTACCTCCATGGGTCATGGTGGATTCGACCCGCCTCCTGAGTCGGCGGCGTCATTACGTAAGTGAAGCTCAAACCTGGGGATACCGCGACGACGGGGCGGGTTTGCTGAAACACGCGATGTCGGCCAGCGAATCTCCTTTTTCATGTATAGCCAAGATTCATGGAGAACGTTGAAAGCGTCAGTGGTCGAGTCGGCCGGCGGTAGCGCACTGGCTTTTGCGGCAAGGGAGCTTGCTCCCGCTGGGCTGCGCAGCGGCCCCAAAAGGGGCTGGCGTGGTGATCAGGAACACCACGTCGGCCGTTCAACGACTGCTGCGCAGCCGAACGGGAGCAAGCTCCTCGCCACAAAACCGAGTTCGCTTTTTGATTGTGGCGTTTAATATACCCAAACCTCCACCCGCCGATTCCGGACCCTTCCTTCGTCTTCGCTGTTGGCCGCCACCGGCATCAACGCGCCGAATCCGCGTACCTCGCGCAAGGTCACGCCGTATTTGACCAGTTCGCGCCGCACCGCCATGGCCCGAAGCCTTGACAGCAGGTCGGCTCGCGCCGGGTCGTCCTTGAGATCGCCGAAACCTACCAGGGTCACGCGCCGGTCGGCCTTGCCGTGCTGCTTGATGTAATCGAGTACGCGGCCCAGGTCTTGTTGGGCCTTGTTGTCCAGGCTGGCACTGCCTTCTTCGAAACGAAAATTCACCGTCAAGCGCTGGGCATGGCGGCTCAGGGCCTGATAACCCTCTGGCATCAGCGCGTTGGGGGTGACGGACATCGCTTGTACGGTCTGTGCAATGAACCCGTTCGCTGCAACGATGGCCTGGCCCTGTTCGCTTTGGGTGAAATCGACCAGAGCCTCGGCCCAGGGATTGCTTTGCAGAGGGGGTAGGTAAAAGAACAATCGTCGGGACAGGGGATAGTCCTCGGTGGCAATCAGGTTGTTCAGCGGCAACATCGGCTGGGAATCGCCGTCGACAATTGCCAGGGGCTTGGCCTGCCTTACGTAGGGCAAGCCGATAAAACCGATACCCTGCGGGTCCTGGCTGACAGCGTCCGACAACTGCTCACTGGATTCGAAGCGCCGAGCTGTAGGATCCAGCTTTTTCCCTTGTCGGTTGAGTACCAGTTCCTTGAAGGTATCGTAGGTCCCGGACTGCTCGTCCCGCGCATACAGGTGGATTGCCCCGCCGACACTGCCCACGGCTTCCCAGGTTTTCGCCTCGCCACTGAAAATGCGCGCCAGTTGCCGGGTGTCGAGCTGTCGCAACGGGTTTTGTGGATGAAGAATGATCGCCAGGCCGTCGATGGCGATGACTTGCTCGGCGGTAGGACTTTTCAGGTCTCCAAGGGCCGCCAGGTCGTGCAGTTCGCTGTCCTTGACCGGCCGGGAAGAGGCGGCCAGGTCGGCGTTGGCTTGCTTGAGGGCGGTGAATCCGGTGCTGGAGCCGTGGGCGGCGATCTCGACTGAGACTCGCTGGCCTTCGGCGGTTTGTCCGACGATGCGTTGCTCGTTGTCGCGGCCGGTAATTTCAGTGCTGACCTTGAGCAATCCCTGGTCTTCCATCAGGCCTCGGACCAGGGCCGGCCCCAACGCCGCGCCAATGGTGTTGGAGCCCTGCAGGCGCAGGGCGGGGCCGTGTTCAGGAATGGGCAAACGGCCGGCCCATGCCACGCACGGCAGCCAGAGGCCCAGGAAAAACACAACGCACAGCCGCATGCCGGCCACCTTCTGACCTTGGGAAATGCCGGAAGATTAAGTCAGTCGGGTTACTGAAAGATGACAGCGGTGCGACGCCGGCCAATAACCGGCGCAGCAACTGTGGCAGCGAGCCTGCTCGCGATGACGGCAGCACAGTCAGTATTGATGTGGCAGATAAACCGCTATCGCGAGCAAGCTCGCTTCCACAGGGCAGCCTTTGGAGGGAATCCGAAGGCTGGGATTCAGTTCAATTCCAACCAGATCGGCGCATGGTCCGACGGCTTTTCCATGCCCCGCAGTTCATAGTCCACGCCGGCGTCCTTGACCCGTGGCAGCAAGCCCTGGGACGCCAGGATCAGGTCGATGCGCAGGCCGCGCTTGGGTTCGTCTTCGAAACCACGGCTGCGATAGTCAAACCAACTGAAGCGGTCGGTGACGTCCGGGTTCAAGTGGCGGAAGCTGTCCACCAGGCCCCAGTTCTTCAGGCGAGCCATCCATTCGCGCTCTTCCGGCAGGAAGCTGCATTTGCCGGTCTTCAACCAGCGCTTCATGTTGTCCGGGCCGATGCCGATGTCGCAATCCTCGGGGGAAATGTTCACGTCGCCCATCACCACGACCGGTTGGTCGTTGCTGAAGCGGGCTTCCAGCAGTTGTTGCAAGTCGCTGTAGAAGCGCTCCTTGGCTGGGAACTTGGTGGGGTGATCGCGGCTTTCACCTTGTGGGAAATAGCCGTTCATGATGGTCACCGGCACACCGTTGGCATCGGCAAACGTGCCCCAGATGAAGCGCCGCTGGGCGTCTTCGTCGTCGGTCTCGAAGCCTTTGTGCAAGCTCAGCGGAGGCTGGCGAGAGAGCAGGGCGACACCGTAATGGCCTTTTTGCCCGTGGTAGTGCACGTGATAACCGAGGGCTTGCACCTCGGCCAGTGGGAACTGTTCATCGTGGACCTTGGTTTCCTGCAACCCGATCACGTCCGGCTGGTGCTTGTCGATCAGTGCCGCCAACTGATGGGGACGGGCTCGCAGGCCGTTGATGTTGAAGGAGACGATCTTCATGGTCGGCTGTCCTGGCAAAACTGCGATGCTAGCTGACATGTGGGAGCGGAGCCAGCGTGGCAGTAGGAGAAATGCACTGCTAATGTCCTTGGCATGTAGGAACGATCGCAACCCTGCCGGGTTCGTAGTCAATAAGAGCAGGGCCTCACCGAGCCCGCCCAGGAGACGCAACGCCATGCCTGAAACCGCCACTGCTGATATCCACATGCTCGACAGCGGTTATTCCCGCGAAGCGCGTTCATTGCTGTATCAGGCTTATCGCCACGAGCCGACCTTCAGCTACCTGTTCGAGTCCGAGCGTCCCGGTTACGAGCAGCGGGTGCGGGCGACCGTGCGAGAGCTGGTCAAACAGCATTTCTTCCAGGATCTGCCGGCGATCGGTCTGTTGGTGGACGATCGCTTGATCGGCATCGCGCTGATTGCCCCACCGCAGCGCCGCCTGGGCATTACCGAAAGCTGGGCCTGGCGCCTGCGCATGGTCTTGAGCACCGGATTTCGCTGTACCCGGCGGTACTTGGAGTACCACGCCGCGGTGCTGGCCTGCCTGCCGTCGGAGGCGGTGCACGTATTGCCGTTGTTGGGGGTTCATCCGCAATTCCAGGGCAAACACTACGGTGAGCAGTTACTCGAAGCAGTGCATAACTGGTGCGCCGTGGACGAGCATTCCCAAGGCGTGGTGCTGGACACGGGAAATTCCCGTTACCTCGAATTTTATAAACGCCAGGGTTACGAGGAAATTGGCGAAGTCGCCGTAGGACCGATCCGCGAGCATGTGTTCTTTCATGCGAACCCGCAGGTTCTGCGGAGCGCGACGGCTTAATCAGACGAACTTTTGGGAGTCGTCTGGCTCTATCAGGCTCCCAACCTCGTGATAGCATCCGCGCCATGAACTTCCCAGGACGAATGACCGGTGGCGCGCTCTTGCTGTCTCTCAGCTGCGTGGCGCTGGCACAAAGTGAATTGGATGTGCGGGTCAAACCGTCCAATGATGAACTCAAGGCCAACATAGAAGGCTACATCGGTGGTGTGGGCGACCGTGATGAAGAAGCGTTGCTGCGCTTCAGTCGCGGCGCCGAAGAGCAGGCGCGCAAAGCGGCCCAGGCGCTGGGCTACTACCAGCCGCAGATCGACAGCGAGGTCAAGGCGGGGAAGGCGCCGCGCCTGATCCTGACCATCGACCCCGGCGAGCCGGTGCACTTGCGTCATGTCACGATCCGCATCGACGGCCCAGCGTCATCGCTCGAGGGGTTTCGCGTGCCCGGCGGCGCGGGCCTCAAGCCAGGCGCTGTGCTCAATCACGGTCGATATGAAGACGCCAAGCGGACGATCCAGAACCAGGCCTCGCGCTATGGTTTTTTCAGCGGACGCTTCGTCAGCCAGACGTTGCGCGTGGATCCGCAGGCCGGTATCGCCGATATCGAGCTGATCTACGACAGCGGCCAGCGCTACGCCCTGGGGCCGGTCAGTTTCGAAGGCGACACGCCCTTCGACGAAGACCTGCTGCAACGCATGGTGCCGTTCAAGGCGGGCGCGCCCTACGACTCCGAGCTCATTGCCGAACTCAACCAGGCTTTGCAATCGAGCGGCTATTTCGAAGGTGTTCGCGTCGATGCAGCACCCACCGCGGCCACCGACAACGTGATCCCGGTAGCGGTCAAACTCGATACTCGCAAGCCGCGCACCATGGGCCTGGGCCTGGGTTTCTCCACTGACGTCGGGCCACGGGCCAAGGCCAACTGGACGCGTCACTGGGTCAACCCGCAGGGGCACAGCTACGGCTGGGAAGCGGAAGTCTCGGCGCCCCGGCAGAACGTCGGCCTCTGGTATGACGTGCCGCTGGACCCGCCGCTGACCGACAAGCTGCGCTACGCCGGCGGCTATCAATATGAAGAACTGGCCGGCACCGACACCCTCAGCAAACTGCTGACCGTCGGGCCGGAATGGCACAGCAAGTTGCCCAGCGGCTGGCAGCGGGTGGTGTCGCTCAAATGGCAGCGCGAGGAGTACCGTCTCGGTGACGATTCGGGCCTGAGCACGTTGCTGATGCCGGGTGTGAGCTATTCGTACCTGCGCAGCGATAACCGTATCGACCCGCACAATGGCTATCGGCTGCAATTTGACACCAAGGTCGCCAAGGAGGGGTTGGGGTCGGACAATAACCTTTTGTACGGCACCGCCATGGTCAAGGGCCTGACCACCGTGTTCGACAAGCATCGCCTGCTGGCGCGCGCCCAGATTGGCGGCAGCGCCACCAATGGCTACAAATCGATTCCGCCGTCCCTACGGTTCTTTGCCGGCGGCGACCAGAGCGTGCGCGGCTACGACTACCAGAGCCTGTCGCCGGAGAACTCCGAGGGCGACCGTATCGGCGGCCGCTACATGATGGCCGGCAGCCTCGAGTATCAGTATTCAGTCGCGGAAAAATGGCGGGTCGCAACCTTTGTTGATCAGGGCAACTCTTTCAACAGTCTCGAGCTGCCGAGCCTGAAGACCGGCGTCGGCGTCGGCGTGCGCTGGGTGTCGCCGGTCGGCCCGATCCGCCTCGACCTGGCCCACGCGCTGGACGACGACGGCGGCATTCGATTGCACTTTTCCATGGGGCCAGAGTTGTGAATCGCGGTTTGAAGATAACGTTGCTGGCCCTCGGCGGGTTGCTGGCGACGCTCGTGCTCGTGTCGAGCATCGTGTTGGGCACGGCGTTCGGAAGCCGCTGGGCACTCGGCCTGGTGCCGGGCCTGACCGTGGAGAGTTTCCAGGGGCGGTTGGGCGGGCAATGGAGTGCCGACCGGGTGCTGTGGCAGCAGGACGCCAGCCGGGTGGAGCTTCATCAGCCGATCTTCGCCTGGTCGCCGTCGTGCCTGCTGCGCATGACCCTGTACATCGATCAGCTCAAGGCCGACAACGTTGCGGTGCAACTGCCGGCATCTGCCGACGAGCCGAGCAGCGGTCCGATCAGCCTGCCGGACCTGGACTTGCCCCTGGCGATCGAACTGGGCGACGTCCAGGTGGGCAGCCTGTCGTTCAACGGCAGCGAGCAACTCAAGGGCCTGCAACTGGCGGCGCACTGGACCGCCGAGGGTTTGCAGATCGACTCGGTGCAACTGCAACGCGACGAACTGAGCCTGAAACTCTCCGGCCTGTTGCAGCCGCATGGTGATTGGCCGCTGAGTGCCGCGGGCCAGCTGACGTTGCCGGCACCGGGTGCGACGCCTTGGGCGCTGGATCTGAAAGTCGATGGCGAGTTGCTCAAGACCCTAAATCTGGCCGCCGACAGCAGCGGCTATCTGCAAGGCCGCCTGACCGGCGAGCTGCAACCCCTGGCGGATAACCTGCCGGCCAAGGTGCGCATCACTGCCGATGGCTTCAAGGCCAGCGCCGATTTACCGGACACGCTGCTGCTCGACCAGGTGGAATTGACCGGCGAAGGCGACCTGAAAAAGGGTTACCAGTTGCATGGCAAGGCGAGCCTTCGCGCCGAAAAAAAACCGGTGGCGTTGCTGTTGCAGGGCAAGGTGGACGCCAACGGTGCGCAGATCGCCGGCCTTGATCTTGACGCCGGCGACCAGCAAAGCCTCAAGCTCACCGGGCGGTTGGATTGGCGCGAGGGCCTGAACGCCGAAGCGGAAGTGGCTTGGCTGGATTTCCCCTGGCATCGCCTCTATCCGCTGATCGAAGAACCGCAAGTCACGCTGCGCAGTTTCAATGGCGAGGTCTCGTACACCGATGGCCAATACCTCGGCAACTTCCAGGCGGCGTTGGACGGTCCGGCCGGGGCGTTCAGCGTCGACAGCCCGTTCAGCGGCGACCTGACGCAAATCCACCTGCCGCAGCTCAAGGTCGCCGCCGGGGAGGGCAAGGCCGAGGGGCACTTGAGCCTGCAATTTGCCGACGGCATCGCTTGGGATACGGCGCTGCAATTGTCGGCCATCAACCCGGCGTATTGGCTTGGCGAGCTTCCCGGCACGCTGGCCGGGCCGTTGCGCAGTAAAGGCGCGATGAAAAACGACCGCCTCGAACTCGACGCGGACCTGGACCTCAAGGGCAAGCTGCGCGGCCAACCGGCGCTGTTCCAGGCCAAGGCCAACGGTGCAGGCGAGCAATGGAACCTCGGCGCCCTGGACATTCGTCTGGGCGACAATCGCATCAACGGCACCGCAAGCCTGCAACAGAAGCTCAGCGGTCAGATCGACATCAAACTGTCACGGCTGGCCCAACTCTGGCCGCAATTGCGTGGCCAAGTCTCCGGACGCGTCGACCTGGCCGGAACGCTCAAGGCGCCCCTAGGCAAGCTCGGTGTGCAAGGCACGCAGTTGGCTTTTCAGGACAACCGCCTGCAAAGCCTGAACCTGGACGCGACGCTCGACAGTGCGCAGCGGGGCAAGGTCGACCTGAAGGCAAGCGGCATCCGGGCCGGCGAAACATCGCTGGGCGTGTTGACGGTCAGCGGACAGGGCGACATCAAGCAACAGAGGCTCAATCTCGACCTGCAAGGGCCTCAGTTGGAAACCAACTTGGCTCTTGATGGTTCGCTCGACCAAGGCAACTGGCGCGGACGCCTTGCCAAGGGAGATGTACAAGTCGGCGGGCAAACCTGGCGCTTGCAGGCGCCGGCCAAATTGGAGCGCCTGGCCAACGGCACGCTGAACTTCGGTGCTCACTGTTGGCGATCCGGCCCGGCCAGCCTCTGCGGCGAGGATCAGCGCCTGATGCCGGAGCCGAAGCTGCGTTATCACCTCAAGCAATTCCCCATCGAAAGCCTGGCCCAGTGGATGCCCAAGGACTTCGGCTGGCAGGGCCGGCTCAATGCCGACCTGCAATTGGACTTGCCGGCCAGCGGCCCAAACGGTCGAGTGTTGGTGGATGCCAGCGGCGGTACGTTACGGATTCGAGACGAAGAGCAGGGCAAGGGGCAATGGTTGGATTTCCCCTATCAGACCCTGACGCTCAACAGCCGCCTGACGCCCACGCGCATCGATACGGACGTCAATTTCGTCGGCGAGAGGCTGGGTGAACTGACGCTTCAGGCGCGAATCAATCCGTTGCCGGCCAGCAAACCGTTGAGCGGCACCTTCCGGCTGAGCGGTCTGGACCTGTCGGTAGCCCGGCCGTTCGTGCCGATGGTGGAAACCCTGACCGGTCGTTTGAACGGCAGCGGCACGCTGTCCGGTGGCTTGCTCGCGCCCCAGGTCAACGGCAACCTCGTGCTCAGTGACGGCGAAGTGTCCGGCCCGGAGCTGCCGGTCAGCCTCGAAGCCCTGCAAATGCGAGCGATGATCGCTGGCGAAACCGTACGGCTCGATGGTGATTGGAAAAGTGGCAAGAGCGGGCAAGGCCGACTGACGGGGAACATCAGCTGGGGCGAGGCCCTGACCCTGGACCTGGCGCTCAAGGGCTCGCAACTGCCGGTCGCCGTCGAGCCTTACGCGGTGCTGGATGTCGCGCCAGACCTGAACATCACGATGCAAGGGGAGCGGCTTTCGATTGCGGGCAAGGTCCTGGTGCCCAAGGGCGAGATCACCATACGCGAGCTGCCGCCGTCTACGGTCAAGGTTTCGGATGACACGGTGATCGTCGGCCACCAGACTGAAGAGGGCGAGGTGCCGATGGCCATGGCGATGGACATCGACGTGATCGTCGGCCAGGAAAAACTCGCCTTCTCAGGTTTCGGCCTGACGGCCAATGTGCAAGGGCAGGTCCACATCGGCGACAACATGGACACACGCGGCGAGCTGTGGCTCAACGACGGCAAATACCGAGCCTATGGGCAACGGCTGACGGTGCGTCGGGCGCGATTGTTGTTCGCCGGGCCGATTGACCAGCCGTACCTGGACATCGAGGCGATCCGCCAGACCGACGATGTGATCGCCGGCATCCGCCTGAGCGGCAGCGCCGAACAGCCAGCCACGCAGATTTTCTCGGAGCCGGCCATGAGCCAGGAGCAGGCGTTGTCCTACCTGGTGCTGGGCCGGCCGTTGAGCACCACGGGGGAGGACAACAACATGCTCGCCCAGGCAGCGCTGGGCCTGGGCTTGATGGGCAGCTCCGGAGTGACCACCAGCCTGGCCAACAATCTGGGGATCGAAGATTTCCAGCTCGACACCCAAGGCAGTGGCAACGACACCAGCGTGGTCGCCAGCGGCAACCTGTCGGAAAAACTCAGCCTGCGCTATGGCGTGGGTGTGTTCGAACCGGCCAATACCATCGCGTTGCGCTACAAGCTGAGCAAAAAGGTCTACCTCGAAGCCGCGAGCGGCGTCGCCAGTTCGCTGGATATCTTTTACAAGCGCGATTTCTGATCCCCTTTTTACATTCCCGATGCCCAATGTGGGAGCGAGCCTGCTCGCGATAGCGCAATGACATTCAGCATCTTCGATGACTGACACACCGCTATCGCGAGCAGGCTCGCTCCACGAAATTTTCTGCGTCTGTTTGTTTATGCGTAGCTAACTAACTATTTGTTTGACATTTGCTGCCTAGGCAGTAACATCTCGTCATACATTCACTGCCTAGGCAGCAAAAGGTGGTCAGATGAAGCATTTCACCCCAGACGAATTCCACAATTGCCATCTCGGCATGCTGCTCGGCCGTGCCGCGATGCTCAAGGATCGGATCATCGACACGCACATGGAGCCCGTCGGCATCACTGCCGCGCAGTTCAAGGTGCTGATCATCATGGCCCAGCACGGCATCGACACGCCGGTGGAGCTGTGTCGTTACCTGTCGCTGGACAGCGGCTCGATGACACGAATGCTCGACCGCCTGGAGCAGAAGGGCTTTCTGGTTCGCCAACGCTCGGCCCAGGACCGACGGCAGGTCCGCCTGGTGTTGACCGAGGCCGGCCAAGCGCTGGCTGACCGCCTGCCATTCATCGGGGCCGACGCCATGAATCAACTGGCCGGTGCCATCAGCCGCGAGGAGCTGCAAACCCTCGAGAACATCCTCAAGAAAATACTGCTCGCCGCCGGTGATCCCTTCACCGTCCTGCGATTGGGGGAAAAATGAAGCGTCAAACCTTGCGTACCGGCCTGAGCCTGGTGCTATTGGCCATGAGCCTGGCCGGTTGTGCCAGCTACAGTGGCCTGAATACCGAAGGTGTCAGCCTCGAGGCCAAAAGCCTCCAGGCAGGACAATCGCTGACTGGCGTCACGTTGTCGCCGGCCTCGTGGCCCAAAAGCGATTGGTGGAAGAGCCTCGGCGATCCGCAACTCGATAGCCTGATCCGCGAAGCGCTGCGTGACAGCCCTGACATGCAGATCGCCAGCGCCCGTGTTCACCAGGCCAGCGCCGCTGCTTACGCCGCCAATGCCGCGCGTCTGCCGTCCCTGGACGCCAGCGGCAGCGTGAGCCGTTCGCGCCTGGCTCGCGACCAGGACCCGCAAGGGCAGGGCGGCGCCTACAGCACCTTGCGTTCGCTGAGCGTGGATTTCAACTACGACTTCGATTTGTGGGGTGGCCAGCGCGCTGCCTGGGAAGCTGCCCTCGGCCAGGCCCGCGCCGCCGAGATTGACCGCCAGGCCGCACAGCTGACCCTGGCCGCTGACGTGGCCCGGGCCTACAGCGACTTGGGCCAGGCCCATATCATTTATGACCTGGCCAACGAAGATCTCAAGCGCACGCGTCAAATGCTCGACCTGGGCAAGCGCCGACTCAGCGCCGGAATCGACAGCGAATATCAGTTCCAACAGACCGAAAGCCTGGAGGCCAGCGCCGATGCCACATTGATCGACGCGGAGAAGCGTTTGCAAAGCGCCAAGATCGCCTTGGCGGTGCTGCTGGGCAAAGGGCCGGATCGTGGCAACGAAATCGCCCGGCCCCACGTGTTGCAGGCCAGCGCGGTCGCCTTGCCGTCGAACCTGCCGGCCGAGTTGCTGGGCCGTCGTCCGGACCTGGTCGCCGCGCGGTGGCGGGTGGAGGCGGCTAGCAAGAACATTGAGGCCGGCAAGACGAACTTCTACCCCAACCTCAACCTGAGCGCGGCGGCCGGGGTGCAATCGTTGCTGGGTGACGCGATGTTTGGTTCAGCGAGTCGCTTCTTCAACGTGGCGCCGACGGTGTCGCTGCCGATTTTCGACGGTGGACGTTTGCGGGCGGACCTGGACGCCCGGGACGCCGACTACGACCTGGCGGTGGCGCAATACAACAAGAGCCTGGTCGCGGCACTTGGCGATGTCAGCGACACCATCAATCAGTTGCGTGACATCGGCCGGCAGATCGGCACCCAGCAGCACGCCGTGGATATCGCACAGAACTCCTATGACACCGTGGTCCAGCGCTACGGCTCGGGCATCGGCAATTACCTGGACGTGTTGAGCATCGAGCAGCAGTTACTCCAGGCCCAGCGCCAACTGGCAACGCTCAATGCCGAGCAGATTGATTTGTCGATCCAACTGATGCAGGCCCTGGGCGGCGGCTTCGACACCCAAACCGTGGCTTCGGCCGCACCGGCCGCCACCGCGCCGGCTCACTGATTCGAGGTATTTGTCATGGCAACTGCCGAAACAACGCAACAAACGTCACAGGACACCGGCAACCCACGCAAACGCAAGGTCATGCTGCTCGCCCTGGCCGTGATCGTCATTCTCGGTGGCCTGGGCGTCTGGGCCTGGCACGAACTGTATGGGCGCTGGAGCGAAAGCACCGACGATGCCTACGTCAACGGCAACGTCGTGGAAATCACCCCGCAGGTCACCGGGACCGTGATAAGCATCGGCGCCGATGACGGCGACCTGGTGCGCGAAGGCCAGGTGCTGGTGCAGTTCGACCCGAACGATGCCGAAGTTGCGCTGCAAAGTGCCCAGGCCAACCTGGCCCGTACCGTGCGCCAGGTGCGCGGCTTGTACAGCAATGTCGATGGCATGAAGGCGCAAGTCCATGCGCAAGAAGCCGAAGTGCAGAAGGCCCAGGAGAACTACAACCGACGCAAGAACCTGGCGGCGGGCGGGGCGATTTCCCAGGAAGAACTGTCCCATGCCCGGGATGACCTGACCTCGGCGCAGAACGCCCTGGCCAATGCCCGGCAGCAGCTCAAGACCACCAGCGCCTTGGTGGATGACACCGTGGTGTCGTCCCATCCCGACGTGCAAGCGGCCGCCGCGCAACTGCGCCAGGCGTACTTGACCAATGCTCGCAGCACCTTGATCGCGCCAGTGACCGGTTACGTCGCCAAACGCACCGTTCAGCTCGGCCAACGGGTGCAACCGGGCACCGCGTTGATGGCCGTGATCCCGCTGGACCAGTTGTGGATCGACGCCAACTTCAAGGAAACCCAACTGCGCGACATGCGCATCGGCCAACCGGTGGACATCGAGACCGATCTGTATGGCAGCGATGTGAAGTACAGCGGCACGGTCGACAGCCTGGGCGCCGGGACCGGCAGCGCATTCGCCTTGCTGCCGGCACAGAACGCCACCGGCAACTGGATCAAGATCGTCCAGCGGGTGCCGGTGCGCATTCATATCAATGCCCAAGAGTTGGCCAAGCATCCGCTGCGGGTGGGGCTGTCGACCCAGGTCGACGTCAACCTGCATGACCAGAGCGGGCCGGTTCTGGCCCAGCAGCCACCGCAAAAAGCCACGTTCAGCACCCAGGTCTACGACCGCCAGCTGGCCGACGCCGACGCGATGATCACGCGCCTGATTCATGAAAACAGCGCGGCGGCGGGCAAGACCGCGCAGCGCTGAAGCAGCGCCGCCAACCCTGTGGCGAGGGAGCTTGCTCCCGCTCGGCTGCGAAGCAGTCGTAAACCGGTGGGAGCGGTGTGTCTGATGTTGCGTGCTCGACAGGTTTTGGGGCCGCTCCGCGGCCCAGCGGGAGCAAGCTCCCTCGCCACGTGTCTGTCAAAGGCCTTAAGTGACAGTGACAGCATCACGGTCCTGGCGGGTTTTTGCTTCGATTTCACCACCACCGCTTCATAGGATTCTCGCAATGAGCAATAACGCGTCCTTCACGCCGCCCAGCCTGTTGCTCAGCACCATCGGGTTGTCGCTGGCGACGTTCATGCAGGTGCTCGACACCACCATCGCCAACGTCGCCTTGCCGACCATTTCCGGCAACCTGGGCGTGAGCTCGGAGCAGGGCACTTGGGTGATCACTTCGTTCGCGGTGAGCAACGCCATCGCGCTGCCATTGACCGGCTGGTTGAGCCGGCGGTTTGGCGAGGTGAAGCTGTTTCTGTGGGCAACGATGTTGTTCGTCCTGGCCTCGTTCCTGTGCGGAATCTCGACATCGATGCCCGAGCTGATCGGCTTTCGTGTGCTTCAAGGGCTGGTGGCCGGGCCGTTGTATCCGATGACCCAGACCTTGCTGATCGCCGTGTACCCACCGGCCAGGCGTGGCATGGCCCTGGCGTTGCTGGCGATGGTCACGGTGGTGGCGCCGATCGCCGGGCCGATCCTCGGCGGCTGGATCACCGACAGCTATAGCTGGCCTTGGATTTTCTTCATCAACGTGCCCATCGGCATCTTCGCGGTGATGGTCGTGCGCCAGCAGCTCAAGGCGCGGCCGGTGGTCACCAGCCGCCAGCCGATGGACTATGTCGGCTTGATCACGTTGATCATTGGTGTCGGCGCGTTGCAGGTGATTCTCGACAAGGGCAATGACCTGGATTGGTTCGAGTCGAACTTCATCATCATTGGCGCACTGATTTCGGTGATCGCCCTCGCGGTGTTCGTGATCTGGGAAATGACTGACGGCCACCCGGTGGTCAACCTGCGGCTGTTCGCCTATCGCAACTTTCGCATCGGCACCATTGTGCTGGTGGGCGGTTACGCCGGTTTCTTCGGCATCAACCTGATCCTGCCGCAATGGCTGCAGACCCAGATGGGCTATACGGCCACATGGGCCGGCCTGGCTGTAGCGCCGATCGGTATCCTGCCGGTGTTGATGTCGCCCTTCGTCGGCAAATACGCCCACAAGTTCGACCTGCGCCTGTTGGCCGGGCTGGCCTTCCTGGCGATTGGCCTGAGTTGCTTCATGCGCGCCGGGTTCACCAACGAAGTGGATTTCCAGCACATCGCCCTGGTGCAGTTGTTCATGGGCATCGGCGTAGCGCTGTTTTTCATGCCGACCTTGAGCATCCTCATGTCCGACCTGCCGCCTCACCAGATCGCCGATGGCGCGGGGCTGGCGACGTTTCTGCGGACCCTGGGCGGCAGCTTCGCCGCATCCTTGACCACATGGATCTGGATCCGTCGGGCCGACCAACACCACGCGTACCTGAGCGAAAGCATCAGCACCTTCGAGCCGGCCACGCGCGAGACGATCAACCAGCTCGGCGGGGCGAGCACGCCGGTCTATGCCCAGCTCGACCAGATCCTCACCAGCCAGGCGTACATGCTCTCCACCGTGGATTACTTCACGTTGCTGGGCTGGGCATTCATGGGGTTGATCCTGTTGGTGTGGCTGGCGAAACCGCCGTTCACGGCGAAGGCGGGGCCTGCCGCCAGCGGTCATTGATGGCGGGCGCAGTCCAACCTGTGGGAGCGAGCCTGCTCGCGAATGCGGATTATCAGTCAGTGATGTTTTGACTGACACACCGCTTTCGCGAGCAGGCTCGCTCCCACAAGGGGGATTTATGTGTGGCTGGGGATTGCGTCGGGTGCCGGCAGTTGTGGCGGCGGGGCAAACCCGAACGGCGCCAACGCAAACCCTTGTTCATCTACCTGCAACGCCCACCCTTGCTTGTCCCAATCCCCCAGCACGATGCGTCTCGCTGCGTGTTCGCCCAGTTGCAGCTTATGGATGGCGGGGCGGTGGGTGTGGCCGTGGACCAGGGTCTTCACGCCGTACTGCTGCATGATCAGCGGAATCTCTTCGGGCGTGACGTCGACGATGTCGTTGGCTTTCATCCGCGTCTGCGTGCGGCTTTCGCTGCGTAGTTTGCGCGCCAGTTTCTGGCGGCTGCCCAGTGGCAGGTGGCGCAGGATGAACAGCGTGACCGGGTTGCGCAGCCAACGGCGCAGCTTCATGTAGCCGATATCCCGCGTGCAGAGGCTGTCGCCGTGCATCAGCAATACAGGTTCACCGTTGAACTGCACGACGCTCGGATCCTTGAGCAAGGTGCAGCCAGCCGCTTTGCAGAACGCCTGCCCGAGCATGAAGTCGCGATTGCCGTGCATGAGGAAAATGGCCGTGCCGCTGTCGCTCAATTCGCGCAGGGCCTGGCAGATGGAACGCTGGAACGGCGTCATGGCATCGTCGCCGATCCAGGCTTCGAAGAAGTCGCCCAGGATGTACAACGCTTGCGCCGCACGGGCGCGTGTGGCGAGCAGATCCAGAAACGCCCGGGTGATGTCCGGGCGCTCCTCTTCCAGATGCAAGTCTGAAATCAGCAATATCACTCAATGATCTCGGCTTTCTCGATGATCACGTCTTCTGCCGGGACGTCCTGATGGCCGGCCTTGGAGGTGGTGGACACGCCTTTGATCTTGTCGACCACATCGGTGCCGGCGGTGACTTTACCGAATACCGCATAGCCCCAGCCCTGGACGTTCTTGCCGCTGTGGTTCAGGAAACTGTTGTCGGCCACGTTGATGAAGAACTGCGCGGAGGCCGAATGCGGCTCCATGGTGCGGGCCATGGCGACGGTGTATTTGTCGTTGGAAAGACCGTTGTCGGCTTCGTTCTGGATGCTTGGGCGCTTGTCTTTCTTTTCCTTCATGCCCGGTTCGAAACCACCGCCCTGGATCATGAAGTTGCCGATGACACGGTGGAAAACGGTGTTTTCGTAGTGGCCGGCCTTGACGTATTCAACGAAGTTGGCAACGGTGATCGGTGCCTTTTCGGCGTTCAGTTCCAGGACGATGTCGCCATGGTTGGTGGTCAGTTTGACTTGGGTCATGATTACTACTCTTCAAGGAATTCGTGGGTTTGGGGGGCGCGGGCGCCCGCAACCGGTCTGGCCGCAATCGCCAGGTTGGGCAGTTTAGCGTGCCATGCACGAATTTCGAGGCTGTTTTTCATCGGGTCATCGATTAAATTCAATCGTTTGCCGGCTCGGCCTGTCAGGTGCTTGACAGCATCGGCTATGATACGGGCTTTGATTTATCAGGCCGCACCCGGCCGCGCACTTGTATGTTCAAGGATCCTATGAGCAAGCCCACTGTCGACCCTACCTCGAATTCCAAGACCGGCCCGGCCGTGCCGGTCAACTTCCTGCGCCCGATCATCCAGGCGGACCTGGATTCGGGTAAGCATACGCAGATCGTCACCCGCTTCCCGCCGGAGCCCAACGGCTACCTGCACATCGGTCACGCCAAATCCATCTGCGTGAACTTCGGCCTCGCCGAGGAGTTCGGTGGCGTCACGCACTTGCGTTTCGATGACACCAACCCGGCCAAGGAAGACCAGGAATACATCGACGCGATCAAGAGCGACGTCAAGTGGCTGGGTTTCGAATGGGCGGGCGAAGTGCGCTATGCCTCGCAATATTTCGACCAGTTGCATGACTGGGCGGTCGAGCTGATCAAGTCCGGCAACGCCTACGTGTGCGACCTGACCCCGGAGCAGGCCAAGGAATACCGTGGCAGCCTGACCGAACCGGGTAAGAACAGCCCGTTCCGCGACCGCAGAGTGGAAGAGAACCTGGACTTGTTCGCCCGCATGCGCGCCGGTGAGTTCCCGGACGGCGCCCGCGTGCTGCGCGCCAAGATCGACATGGCCTCGCCGAACATGAACCTGCGCGACCCGATCATGTACCGCATCCGTCATGCCCATCACCACCAGACGGGCGACAAATGGTGCATCTATCCGAACTATGACTTCACCCACGGCCAGTCGGACGCCATCGAAGGCATCACGCACTCGATCTGCACGCTGGAATTCGAAAGCCACCGTCCGCTGTACGAATGGTTCCTGGAGCACCTGCCGGTGCCGGCCAACCCGCGCCAGTACGAATTCAGCCGCCTGAACCTGAACTACACCATCACCAGCAAGCGCAAGCTCAAGCAACTGGTGGACGAAAAGCACGTCAACGGTTGGGATGACCCACGCATGTCGACGTTGTCGGGCTTCCGCCGTCGTGGCTACACGCCGAAGTCGATCCGCAATTTCTGCGAGATGATCGGCACCAACCGTTCCGACGGCGTGGTGGACTTCGGCATGCTGGAATTCAGCATCCGTGACGACCTCGACCACAGCGCGCCGCGCGCCATGTGCGTGTTGCGTCCGCTGAAAGTCGTCATCACCAATTACCCGGAAGGCCAGGTCGAGAACCTCGAACTGCCGTGCCACCCGAAGGAAGACATGGGCGTACGCGTCCTGCCGTTCGCCCGGGAAATCTACATCGACCGTGAAGACTTCATGGAAGAGCCGCCCAAAGGCTACAAGCGCCTGGAACCTGCCGGCGAAGTGCGCCTGCGTGGCAGCTACGTGATCCGCGCCGACGAGGCCATCAAGGACGCCGACGGCAATATCGTCGAGCTGCGTTGCTCCTATGATCCCGACACCCTGGGCAAGAACCCGGAAGGTCGCAAGGTCAAGGGCGTGATCCACTGGGTGCCGGCCGCCGCGAGCGTCGAGTGCGAAGTGCGCCTGTACGATCGCCTGTTCCGTTCGCCGAACCCGGAGAAGGCCGAAGACAGCGCCAGCTTCCTGGACAACATCAACCCTGACTCCTTGCAAGTACTCACTGGTTGTCGTGCCGAGCCTTCGCTGGGCAACGCACAGCCGGAAGACCGTTTCCAGTTCGAGCGCGAAGGTTACTTCTGCGCGGATATCAAGGACTCGAAACCCGGTGCTCCGGTGTTCAACCGTACCGTGACCTTGCGCGACTCCTGGGGTCAGTGATCAAGTCTTAAGGGAAACCCTGTGCTTACGATCTACAACACGCTCACCAAGAGCAAAGAAGTCTTCAAGCCGCTGGATGGCAACAAGGTGCGGATGTACGTCTGCGGCATGACCGTGTACGACTATTGCCACCTGGGTCATGGCCGCAGCATGGTCGCCTTTGACCTGGTGACCCGCTGGTTGCGTTTCAGCGGCTACGACCTGACCTACGTGCGCAACATCACCGACATCGACGACAAGATCATCAATCGCGCCAACGAGAATGGTGAAGCGTTCGATGCGCTGACCGAGCGCATGATCAAGGCCATGCACGAGGACGAGGCGCGCCTCAACATCCAGAAGCCGGACCTGGAGCCCCGTGCCACCGATCACATCCCGGGCATGCTGGCGATGATCCAGACCTTGATCGACAAGGGCTATGCCTACGCACCGGGAAATGGCGACGTGTACTACCGCGTCGCCAAGTTCATGGGCTACGGCAAACTGTCGCGCAAGAAGATCGAAGATTTGCGCATCGGCGCACGCATCGAAGTCGACGAGTCGAAGGAAGACCCGCTGGACTTCGTGCTGTGGAAAGGCGCCAAGCCGGGCGAGCCGAGCTGGGAGTCGCCGTGGGGCGCCGGGCGTCCGGGCTGGCACATCGAATGCTCGGTTATGTCCACCTGCTGCCTGGGCGAGACTTTCGACATTCATGGCGGCGGCAGCGACCTGGAATTTCCGCACCACGAAAACGAAATCGCCCAGAGTGAAGCGGCCACCGGCAAGACCTACGCCAATGCCTGGATGCATTGCGGCATGATTCGCATCAATGGCGAGAAGATGTCCAAATCCTTGAACAACTTCTTCACCATCCGCGACGTGCTCGATAAGTACCATCCGGAAGTCGTGCGTTACCTGCTGGTGTCGAGCCACTACCGCAGCGCCATCAACTATTCGGAAGATAACCTCAAGGATGCCAAGGGTGCCCTGGAGCGTTTCTACCATGCGTTGAAAGGCCTGCCGAGCGTGCCACCTGCCGGTGGTGAAGCGTTCGTGGCACGGTTTACCGAAGTGATGAACGATGACTTCGGCACGCCGGAAGCGTGCGCGGTGCTGTTCGAGATGGTGCGTGAGATCAACCGCCTGCGCGAGAGCGATCTCGATGCGGCGGCCGGCTTGGCGGCGCGCTTGAAGGAACTGGCCAGTGTTCTGGGTGTGTTGCAGCTCGAAGCCGATGACTTCCTGCAGGCCGGTGCCGAAGGCCGCGTCGACGCTGCCGAGGTCGACGCGCTGATTCAAGCACGGCTCGCGGCGCGGGCCAACAAGGACTGGGCCGAATCCGACCGCATCCGCGACCAGCTCACTGCCATGGGCGTGGTGCTGGAAGACGGGAAGGGCGGGACGACCTGGCGTTTGGCGGACTAACATCTCTTAGAACGCGCAATACCCACTGTGGGAGCGAGCAAGCTCGCTCCCACAGTTTTTTGCATTTCAATTGGTTCTGACCGATCGCTCGACATCCCTGACGGGAGCCTTCCCATGCTTTTCCGTTGATCTGTCGCGGCCACCCATCTGCTGGCGTTTGCCTTCGAGTTCTGGGCGGTGCTGACCTTCGGCATGGCGCTGCGGCGCTGGCAGGTGGCGCGGATCAGCCACCTGCAAGCGTTGCTGCTGATCGTGATGGTCGTGGCGGCCACGGGCATGACCCGTGGCGTGCGCTTGGGCTGACCGGCGCTAGCGCCTGCTTCATCGCCATTAAAACGAAACGTCTGACAGCCATGGTGTGGGGCATGCCAGTAGTATCGGTTCCGGGTTGATTGGATTTACAAGGCGGGATTGGACAGGGTGCGGCTCGGTCGGCATGCATCTTTAGCCAGCCATTGCGGCGATGCAAACGGGCTGGCTGCGGACTGCGGCAGGGCTCAGGGCGTTTGCGGTTTGTCAGGGGCAGTGAGGCCGGCCTGGATGCGCTGATAAATTTCTTCGCGATGCACCGCAACGTTTTTCGGGGCGTTGATGCCGATCCGGACCTGTTGGCCGCTAACGCCCAGAATGGTGATCGTGATGTCGTCACCAATGTTTATGCTTTCACCGACTTTGCGGGTGAGTATCAGCATGGTGTTCTCCTTGATTGCTTTATAGGGCACCTGATTCAGACAGTGCAGATGTCGGTACTGCTTATAGATTAGTGCTAAGTGTCACAATGTGGGTGCCTCTTTCTGACGTGCAGATGCTGCATTAATTCCCAGGGTGCGACTATACAGAGACGTTGGAGAGGATTCTCGTGTTTTGCGCACTGTTTAGGGCGTTTCCGGCGAAACTGGATGCTAAAATCCTCGCTTCATGTCTTGCGGGGGAATCGTTGTGCGTAAATTGGCTTGGGTAATTGCGGTACTGGCGCTGGCGGGATGTGGGGAAGGGCGCGACGTCGAAGCACCCAAGCCGAAGCCGGCGGCGACCTCCACGCCGGCAGTCGCGGCGCCGCAGTGGGCTGTCGAGGTGCGAGGCCAGACGCCCCAGGCGGTCAGCGACCTGACGGGCTGGCTGATCGAGCACAGCTTCATGTCCAGTGTCGTCAGGGAAAATGGCAAGGATCGGGTCCTGGTCGGGCCGTTGGGTTCCGAGGCTGAAGCTCAGGCGAAACAGGAGCAGATCAATGCTGCGCTGGTACGAGCCAAGAAGCGCAACATCGAGACCTTGGTCGTGGACTTTCCGCCAGCACGATAATCAGACAAAACCAAACCTGTGGGAGCGAGCTTGCTCGCGATAGAGCCATTGCCAGTCAGCGTCAATGTTGCGGGTCCACCGCTGTCGCGAGCTCGCTCCCACAGTTGAGCTGTGCCGTTCGTATAGGCCAGGTCAGCCGCAGGCCTTCAGGTCCACCGGTCCGACGAATTCGTTTCCACGCCCCATCACGCATGCCACGCTCTGGTTGCGCTGGCGCTCCCACGCTTGCACCGGGTAGGTCTTGTCCCAGGCTTCGTACAGGCGCCGGTCCTGTTTGGAGAGCCGCAGGCCATATTGTTTGCTCATGTAGAAATAGGTCCTGGCGATCATCCCGCGGATGGAAGGGCGGGGCATGACTTTTTTGGCCTTGAAGTCCACCTGGGTCAGGCACGAGCCGTATTGGCCCTTCTGCACCGGCAACCAGCCGAAGCTGAAGTTGCTGCGATCGCCATTGACCTCGCCAATGCTGGGCACCAGGTTGTGAAGGTCGGCCTCGGCCCGTTGGTAGACCGGGTCGTAGCGAGTGCAGTTCTTGCGCCCACCTTGTTGCCAGCATTGACGCTGATGGCCGATATGCCAGGCCGGAACGATATGTTCCCACTCGATGCGGGCGGCGCGACTGGCATTTTTGCGGGGTACATAACCGCAGGCGGCGAGGTTCACGCGGTTGCCGGTGTATTTGCAGCCGCAGTAGAACTCGGTGGATTGGGGGGCATAGAGCTTCCAGGCGACTTTCTTGGCTTCGTTGAAGGTACGGGGCGCTCCAGCCTGTGCGCCCATGGCAACGAAGACGAGCAATAAAACCAGACAGCGGAAATTCATCAAGCTCAATCTTCCTTCGGCACAACCCAGAAAACCTGCACGCCGCCATCGTCGCGATAGGCGAGGGTGACGTTGTCGTTCTCGTCGATTTCTGCCAGCAGGCGTTCCCATTCCTCCACCGGCTCATCGGGCAGGCGAAAGATCAGAGCGGCCTTGGCATTTTGTGCGGTGGGCGCGTTGATGATCTTCGAGACCCGTAGACCGAGTCGTGCATAGGAGTCTAAGGGGGTAGTTGCAGCGGAGGGCATGGCCACAGGATTATCCTTATTAAGCTGTACGTGCATACAGTATTTAACCGTAGGCATTTACGCAACTGCTTAAATTTCAAGAAAATCGTCTGACAGCGCTTTTTTCATTTTGATGTAGGACGAAGGTGATTTTTTACCGGACCTGGTAATGGGCCCGTGGGGCGGACGATGAAAAAAGCGGTGCCCGACCGGGCTCGGTCGGGCGGGGGAAATCAATATTCCCAGAAAATTCGCTGCAACTCCTTGCTGTCTTGGGTCTTGGTCAGGGCAACCATTGCCAGGATACGGGCCTTTTGAGGATTCAAGTCGTGGGCTACGACCCAGTCGTATTTGTCGTCAGGCTGTTCGGCGTTTCGCAGTACGAAACCACCTGCGTTGGCGTGTGACGAACGAATGATCTGCACGCCTTCCTTGCGCAAGGCCTGCAACGACGGAACGACTCGCGAAGACACCGAACCGTTGCCGGTGCCGGCGTGGATGATCGCCTTGGCGCCGGATTGGGCCAGGGCCTTGTACGCGGTGTCGCTGACGTTGCCGTAGGAGTAGGCAATTTCCACGTCCGGCAGGCTCTTGATGGTCTTGATGTCGAACTCCGAACCGGAGGTGTGGCGCTTGGCCGGCAGGCGGAACCAGTAGGATTTGCCTTCCACTACCATGCCCAACGGGCCCCACGGGCTTTTGAATGCTTCGGTCTTGATGTTGATCATCTTGCTCACATCACGGCCCGACTGGATTTCATCGTTCATGGTCACCAGTACGCCCTTACCGCGCGCTTCCTTGCTGCTGGCGACCGCCACGGCGTTGTAGAGATTGAGCATGCCATCGGCAGACATTGCGGTGCCGGGCCGCATCGAGCCGACGACAATGATCGGTTTGTCGGTTTTCTCGACAAGATTCAGGAAATAAGCGGTCTCCTCCAGCGTGTCGGTGCCGTGGGTGATGACGATGCCGTCGACATCCTCGCTGTCGGCCAGCTCGGCGACACGGCGTCCCAGTTGCAAAAGGTTTTCGTTGGTGATGCTCTCCGATGCGATCTGCATCACCTGTTCGCCGCGCACGTTGGCCAACCGGCTGAGCTCCGGTACGCCGGCGATCAGTTGTTCGATACCAACCTTGGCTGCCTGGTAGGTGGCGCTGTTGGCGGAGCTCGCGCCGGCGCCGGCGATGGTGCCGCCCGTGGCGAGGATGACGACGTTGGAAAGCTTTTGCTCAACCGGGTTTTCTTTCGCCTGAAGGGCGCTGGGCAGGAGCAGCAAGAGGGCCAAAGCGCCCGGAACAAGAGTCTTTAAGGCAGATGTCATTATTTTTCTCTCTAGTCATGAGGATTCATCTAGATGCTCCGGCAGACCTGAATGCCGAGAGCACTCCTCTCAGAGCACGATCCGTACCACTGCTGCGCAAGCGTGGGTCTACCTTCTAACGCCTTGAAAATCAAAACGATGTGTATTTGAGAAGATGCCCCTTCGGTGGATGCATGGCCGGATTTCCGAACATCAAGCTGTTTGCTGTTCGGTTAACCGGAGCAGAACGGTCTGAAGGAAGGTTGGGTTGTGAGGCTAAAGAAAACGCGCCAATGGACGATCTACCTTGTAGGAATTCATTCATGGAGCGAGACATGAGCTTTTCAATCGGCTTTCCAAATGCCGCCGCCGTCACCATCGGCGGTAAATCCGCAGCGACGTTGAATGCCTTGAGCGAGGCAACCGCCGATGCTGCCGACCAAGCCCTTGGCGAAACGCAAGCGCCCGGTAAGGTGCGCGCGAACCTGCATACCGACGCCGAGAGCAAGACCGAAAAAAGCGACAGCACCCAAAGCATCGCCATGAAAGTCCTGCTCAAGCGCATGCAAGAGCTACAGCAGCAACTGCGTGAGCAACAGCAGCAGCTCGCCGCTGCGCAGGCGCGTCCTTATTCCACGCCTGAAGCCAAGACTGCCGCGGTCATGGCCATCCAGGGACAGATCGCCGATACCACCGGTGCGCTGCAGGAAGTCACGGGCAGCTTGATCAAGGAATTGGCGAAGGATTCCAGTTCTGGGACGTTGGTCAACACCACGGCTTGATCCACAATGTTCCGGATAAAACCGGAGCGTTGACAAAACGCCGATGCTTTACCATAGTTCATTCCACGCAAACGTTTGCGCAGTCGTCGTATGACGATTTTTGCTCACAATAATCATAAAATCGGAGTGAACCCATGAAGCTGCCATTCGCTGGTCGCCTGCTCGCCGTTGCCATGCTCGCGACCGCATCCGCTGCGCTGCCTTTCTCCTCGGCGCTCGCCCAGACTCCCGAAAAACCCAAGGTTGCCCTGGTCATGAAATCCCTGGCCAACGAATTCTTCCTGACGATGGAGGATGGCGCCAAGGCTTATCAGAAAGAACACTCCGCCGACTTCGACCTGATCTCCAACGGGATCAAGGATGAAACCGACACCGCCAACCAGATCCGCATCGTCGAGCAGATGATCGTGTCCAAGGTCGACGCGCTGATCATCGCGCCTGCCGATTCCAAGGCCATGGTTCCGGTGATCAAGAAAGCCGTCGATGCCGGCATCACTGTGATCAACATCGACAATCAACTCGATCCAGCGGTGGTCAAGAGCAAGAACATCACCGTGCCTTTCGTAGGCCCTGACAACCGCAAGGGCGCTCGCCTGGTGGGTGAATACCTGGCCAAGGAGCTCAAGGCTGGTGACGAGGTGGGTATCATCGAAGGCGTGTCGACCACCACCAACGCCCAGGCGCGCACCGCGGGCTTCAAGGATGCGATGGAGGCCGCGCAGATCAAGGTCGTTTCCCTGCAATCGGGCGATTGGGAGATCAACAAGGGCAACCAGGTTGCCTCGTCGATGCTCAGCGAATACCCGAACATCAAGGCGCTGCTGGCCGGCAACGACAGCATGGCGGTAGGTGCGGTCTCGGCCGTGCGCGCGGCTGGCAAGGCGGGCAAGGTGCAAGTGGTCGGCTACGACAATATCAACGCCATCAAGCCGATGCTCAAGGACGGCCGTGTCCTGGCCACAGCCGACCAGTTCGCTGCCAAGCAGGCTGTGTTCGGCATCGAGACCGCATTGAAAATGCTCAAGGGCGAAAAAGTCGACAGCGGCGCCAACGGCGTTATCGAAACTCCGGTCGAGCTGGTGACCAAGCAGTAATCCTGGCGACACAACGGCGCTCGCCCGTCCGGGCGGGCGCATTGGAGAGTTTGTTATGTCCGTTCGCGACCCGAACGCTGTCCTGTGCGTCAGCGGTATCGGCAAGACCTATGCCCAGCCGGTACTGAGCGATATCAACCTGACGTTGATGCGCGGTGAAGTGCTGGCGTTGACCGGTGAAAATGGCGCCGGCAAAAGTACCTTGTCCAAGATCATCGGTGGGCTGGTCACGCCGACGACGGGGCAGATGCAGTTCCACGGGCAGGATTACCGTCCCGGCAGCCGGACCCAGGCGGAAGAGCTGGGCGTGCGCATGGTGATGCAGGAACTCAACCTGCTGCCGACTCTTTCCGTGGCCGAGAACCTGTTCCTCGACAACCTGCCCAGCCACGGCGGCTGGATCAGTCGCAAGCAATTACGCAAAGCGGCGATCGACGCCATGGCCCAGGTGGGGCTCGATGCAATCGATCCCGACACGCTGGTCGGTGAACTGGGCATCGGTCATCAGCAGATGGTCGAGATCGCCCGCAACCTGATCGGCGATTGCCATGTGCTGATTCTCGATGAGCCGACCGCGATGCTAACGGCCCGCGAAGTCGAAATGCTCTTCGAGCAGATCACCCGCTTGCAGGCCCGCGGCGTCTCGATCATTTATATCTCCCATCGCCTTGAGGAACTGGCGCGGGTGGCCCAGCGCATTGCGGTGCTGCGCGACGGCAACCTGGTCTGCGTCGAGCCGATGGCCAACTACAACAGTGAGCAGTTGGTGACGCTGATGGTCGGTCGGGAGCTGGGCGAGCATATCGACCTGGGCCCGCGCCAGATCGGCGCCCCCGCGCTGACCGTGAAGGGCCTGACCCGTTCCGACAAGGTCCGCGATGTGTCGTTCGAAGTTCGCAGCGGTGAAATCTTCGGTATTTCCGGGCTGATCGGGGCAGGGCGCACAGAGCTGTTGCGGTTGATCTTCGGCGCGGATGTAGCCGACAGCGGTACGGTGGCACTGGGCTCGCCAGCCAATGTGGTCAGCATCCGTTCCCCGGCCGATGCGGTGGCCCACGGCATTGCCTTGATCACCGAGGATCGCAAGGGCGAGGGCTTGCTGTTGAGCCAATCCATCGCCGCCAACATCGCGCTGGGCAACATGCCGGAGATATCCAGTGCCGGCCTGGTCAATGGCAGCGCGGAGCAGGCCTTGGCGCAGCGGCAGATCGACGCCATGCGCATCCGCAGTTCCAGCCCGACGCAGCTGGTGTCCGAATTGTCTGGCGGCAACCAACAGAAAGTGGTGATCGGCCGTTGGCTCGAACGCGATTGCTCAGTACTGCTGTTCGACGAGCCGACCCGTGGCATCGACGTCGGCGCCAAGTTCGATATTTATGCGTTGCTGGGTGAACTGACTCGCCAGGGCAAGGCGCTGGTCGTGGTCTCCAGTGACCTGCGGGAACTGATGTTGATTTGTGACCGGATCGGTGTGCTTTCCGCCGGGCGCCTGATCGACACATTCGAGCGCGACAGCTGGACCCAGGATGACTTGCTTGCCGCCGCGTTCGCCGGCTACCAGAAACGTGATGCGCTGCTCAACGAAGCGGCGCCTAGGGATCTCTCATGAAAACCGCACCTGCCGTCGGCAAATCCAATGGCAACTTTTATGGTCTGGGCACTTACCTGGGCCTGGCTGGCGCCTTGCTCGCCATGGTCGCGCTGTTCTCGGTCCTGAGCAGCCACTTTCTTTCCTACGACACCTTCAGCACCCTCGCCAATCAGATCCCCGATCTCATGGTGCTGGCGGTCGGCATGACCTTTATCCTGATCATCGGCGGCATCGATTTATCGGTGGGCTCGGTGCTGGCGTTGGCGGCTTCGACAGTCAGCGTGGCGGTGCTGGGCTGGGGCTGGAGCGTCTGGCCATCGGCCTTGCTTGGCATGGCCGTGGCGGCATTGGCGGGCACGGTCACCGGTTCGATTACCGTGGCATGGCGTATCCCGTCGTTTATCGTTTCGCTGGGTGTGCTGGAAATGGCCAGGGGCCTGGCGTACCAGATGACCGGCTCGCGGACCGCCTATATCGGCGACTCCTTCGCCTGGCTGTCCAATCCGATTGGCTTCGGTATTTCGCCTTCGTTCATCATCGCCTTACTGGTGATCTTTGTTGCCCAAGCGGTGTTGACCCGCACGGTGTTCGGGCGCTACCTGATTGGCATCGGCACCAATGAAGAAGCCGTGCGCTTGGCCGGCATCAACCCCAAGCCCTACAAGATCCTGGTGTTCAGCCTGATGGGCTTGTTGGCCGGTGTTGCGGCGCTGTTCCAGATTTCTCGCCTGGAAGCGGCGGACCCCAACGCAGGCTCGGGGCTCGAGCTGCAAGTCATCGCCGCCGTGGTCATCGGCGGCACCAGCCTGATGGGCGGGCGCGGCTCGGTCATCAGCACCTTTTTCGGCGTGCTGATCATTTCGGTGCTGGCGGCAGGCCTGGCCCAGATCGGCGCGACCGAGCCGACCAAACGCATCATCACCGGCGCGGTGATCGTGATTGCAGTGGTGCTCGATACGTACCGCAGCCAGCGCGCCAGTCGGCGGGCTTGAACCATGGCGACGATCAAGGATGTGGCGGCGCTTGCCGGGATTTCCTACACGACCGTGTCCCATGTGGTGAACAAGACGCGGCCGGTCAGTGACGAGGTGCGGCGCAAGGTCGAGGCCGCCATCGAACGGTTGGACTATGTGCCCAGCGCCGTGGCGCGCTCGCTCAAGGCCAAGACCACGGCCACCATTGGCCTGCTGGTGCCCAACAGCCTCAACCCGTACTTTGCCGAACTGGCTCGGGGGATCGAGGATTACTGCGAGCGCAATGGCTACTGCGTGATCCTATGCAATTCCGACGACAATCCGGACAAGCAGCGCAGTTATCTGCGGGTGCTGCTGGAAAAACGTATCGACGGATTGATCGTGGCGTCGGCCGGGGGCGATGTCGGCCTGGCCGAGGGCCTGACCAACGTGCGTACGCCCATGGTGATCGTTGACCGTGGCCTGGATGGCGTCGATGCGGACCTGGTCCGTATCGACCATGAATATGGCGCGTACCTGGCCACCCGGCATCTGCTGGACCTGGGCCATCGCGACATTGCCTTCATTGGCGGGCCGGCGGACACCAGCGTGGCACAGATGCGCCTGGCGGGTTATTGCCGTGCGCTGAAGGAGGCGGGGATCGAGCTGCCCGTCGAGCGCATGCTCGAGAGCGATTTCACCAGCATCGGCGGTTACCGTGCGGCGGCCCAATTGCTTGGGCAACGGCCGCCCAGCGCGATTTTCGCGGCCAACGACATGATCGGCATCGGTGCATTGCGCGCCGCCGCCGAACGCAATGTGCGCGTGCCCAGTGAGCTGTCGATCATCGGTTTCGACGATATTCAGATGAGCCGTTATGTCTACCCGGCGCTGACCACTGTGGGGCAGTCGATCCTGGACCTGGGCGAGATGGCGGCCGAGGTGTTGCTGCGGCGCATCGCAACGCCGGGGCTTGCCACTGACCAGCGGATCGTGACGCCCAGCATTGTCTTGCGAGAATCGACTGCACCGGTGCCCGGTACATTCGCCCAATACCGCTGAACCGAATTGATGAGTAATGATGTATGCCAGCAAAAGTAGTGGTGATAGGCAGCCTGAACATGGACCTGGTGACGCGTGCGCCGCGTCTGCCTCGTGGTGGGGAAACCCTGATTGGCGAGTCGTTTTCCACCATCCCGGGGGGCAAGGGCGCCAACCAGGCGGTGGCCGCCGCGCGCCTGGGTGCGCAAGTGTCCATGGTCGGTTGCGTCGGCAATGACGCCTATGGACAGCAGTTGCGTGGCGCGCTGCTCGCCGAGGGCATCGATTGCCAGGCGGTCAGCGTGGTGGAGGGCTCCAGTGGCGTTGCGCTGATCGTGGTCGATGACAACAGCCAGAACGCGATCGTCATCGTTGCCGGCGCCAATGGTGAGCTGACGCCCGGCGTCCTCGATAGTTTTGATGCGGTGCTGCAAGGCGCCGATGTCATTATCTGCCAACTGGAAGTGCCGGACGCCACCGTAGGGCATGCGCTCAAGCGCGGCCATGAGCTTGGCAAGATCGTCATTCTCAATCCGGCGCCGGCCTCCCATGCCCTGCCGGGCGACTGGTACGCCTACGTCGACTACCTGATCCCTAACGAAAGCGAAGCGATGGTCCTCAGTGGCCTGGCCGTGGATTCCCTGGAGACCGCCGAAGCCGCCGCGACGCAGTTGCTCGCGGCGGGTGCCGGCAAAGTCATCGTAACGCTGGGTGCCCAAGGGTTGCTGTTCGCCAACGGAGCGAGCTTCGAACACTTCCCCGCGCCGCGGGTCAAGGCGGTTGACACAACCGCGGCAGGCGATACGTTCGTCGGCGGTTTCGCGGCGGCCCTGGCGAACAGTAAGGACGAAGTCGAGGCCATTCGTTTCGGGCAGGTCGCCGCTGCGCTGTCGGTCACTCGCGCGGGCGCGCAGCCCTCTATTCCTGCATTGTCGGAAGTTCAGGCGTTCGAATCATGAAAAAGACTCCTTTGTTGAACATCGCCCTGTCACGCCTGGTCGCTTCCCTTGGGCATGGCGACAAGGTGGTGATTGGTGATGCCGGGCTGCCGGTGCCGCCACACGTCGAACTGATCGACCTTGCGTTGACCCATGGCGTCCCCGATTTTGTCAGTACCTTGAACGTGCTGCTCAGCGAGATGCAGGTCGAAAGCCATGTATTGGCGCAGGAAATTATCGACAAGCAACCGTCAGCCCTGGCGACGTTGGAGGCGCTGCACGCCGAAGGCGCCTTAGGCGCGCGGGCGTTGGTCAGCCATGAGCAGTTCAAGGTGCTTACTCGCGAGGCGAGGGCGGTCATTCGCACCGGAGAATGCTCACCGTACTGCAACGTGGTGCTGATCGCGGGCGTCACGTTCTAGATATTCACAACCTGCACAAGGAGTGCGCCATGCACCGCTATGCTCAAAAAATGCATCAACTGTTGCGGAGTCTGCTGCTTTTGTCATTCATCACGGCTACAAGCGCCCAGGCGGCAGAGAAGATCGACTTGATCATCGACACCGATCCGGGCGCCGATGATGTGGTTGCGCTGTTGTTCGCGCTGGCATCCCCCGAGGAGTTGCACGTTCGCGCGTTGACCACCGTGGCGGGGAACGTGCGCCTGGACAAGACTTCCCGCAATGCGCGCCTGGCCCGTGAGTGGGCGGGTGGCGAAGAGGTGCCGGTCTATGCCGGCGCGCCGAAACCGTTGATGCGCACGCCCATCTACGCGGAAAACATCCACGGCAAGGAGGGTTTGTCGGGTGTCACGGTGCACGAGCCGAAGAAAGGCTTGGCCGAGGGCAATGCCGTCAATTACCTGATCGACACGCTTAAGGCGGCCAAGCCCCACAGCATCACCATTGCCATGCTCGGCCCGCAGACGAACCTGGCCTTGGCGCTGGTCCAGGAGCCCGGGATCGTTCAGGGGATCAAGGAGGTGGTGATCATGGGTGGCGCGCACTTCAACGGCGGCAATATCACGCCGGTGGCCGAATTTAATTTATATGCCGATCCTCAGGCGGCGGAGATCGTCGCCAAAAGCGGTGTGAAGCTGACCTACCTGCCCTTGGACGTGACTCACAAGATCCTTACCAGCGAGACACGCCTGAAGCAGATCGCTGCGCTGAACAACAACGCGAGCAAGTTGGTCGGCGATATTCTCAACGAATACGTCAAGGGCGACATGGAGCACTACGGCATGACGGGCGGGCCGGTGCACGATGCAACCGTGGTCGCCTACCTTCTCAAGCCGCAGCTGTTTAGCGGGCGTGCGGTCAACCTTGTGGTGGACAGCCGTGAAGGGCCGACTTTCGGCCAGACCGTCGTCGATTGGTACGACGGCCTGAAAGCGCCAAAAAATGCTTTTTGGGTGAAGGACGGCGATGCCCAGGGGTTCTTCGATCTGCTGACCGAGCGATTGGCGCGGCTCAAGTAACGCATCTCAAGGCAACCCCGCAGGCGTCTGCCTGCGGGAACCTTATGCAGTTGTCTCAATGATGCTCGGATAGCGCTCGAACGCTTGCTTGACGAAGTTTTGCGCGGCCTGCGTCCCGAGTTCTTTCACCAGCAACTCGATGCTGAGGATCGCCAGTTCTTCCGGGCTGCCTGGGCTGTACGAGCTGTGGCCCTGCGCCCATTTTGCATTGATGGTGGCTTCGATGCTGACGGTGCTCATGTCGGGGGCTCGCAGGTTGGGAAATCTGTAGGCTGAGTTAAGCATTTTTGGAGTGGGTTTGGCAGTGCGACTTAGGCATCAGGCGAGCACTGTGCGACACTCGGTTTTTTATTTTTCCCGGGGGCTCCTACGTGCAGATCGATTTGAAGGATCCTGAGGCGTTCACCCTCGAGGCCGTGCGTGATTTGCTCGCGTCCGCCAGTGATGACGAACATACCCAGTTGCGTGTGACCAAGGCTGGCATTGCCTATCTTTCCTCGGGTGTCGTAGGCGGTGCCGACATCGCAGGTTTGTTGTTTCGGCTTGAAACCTGGGCGAAGGGTTCGGGGTATGTCGGAAACGTTGCGGCGAGCGATGAGGTCTGGGTGATGCAAATCTACAATGCATTGAAAGACAACTGGCCGAACCCGCCCTTCGATTACATCGACATCTACTGAGCGCCATTCATATTCAGTCACGATTGAGCGGTGAACAGCTGGGCAGGGCTCAGGCAAACTGCCGTTTTTCCAGATGAGGGCACCATGATGGCCTTGGCGTTGAAACCAAGTTTCGTTTGGGTTGTCGCACGCTCTCTGCTATTTCACTGAAAAAGGAGGCTTCATGCCTTGGAAGCTCGCGTCACTGAGTACTTTGCTGGCCGCTGCGCTCTTGAGCGGTTGCAGCAGCACCTCTGAATCGACCCCTGATCCCGTGACGGCCGAAACCGGGCATAGTCGCTGCGAGGCGAAGGCTGCCGAGTTCGCGATTGGCAAGCAGGCCTCGCCCCAGTTGCTGGAGCAGGCGCGGAGCCGTTCCGGCGCGCAAAACGCCCGTATTCTCAAGCCCAACGACATGGTGACGCTTGAGTACCGCTCCGATCGCTTGAACCTCAATACCGATGCCAAGCTGGTGGTCAACCGGGTCAATTGCGGCTGATTGGTTTTAAGCTGACCATAAAAAACCCCGTCACATGGACGGGGTTTTTTTAGCGCGCCGGGAAATTACTCTGGGCGAACTTGTGCAGCTTGCATACCCTTTTGGCCTTTCTCAGCCACGAAGGAAACAGTCTGGCCTTCTTTCAGGCTTTTGAAACCGTCGCTTTCGATAGCTTTGAAGTGTACGAATAGGTCGTCACCGCCACCTTGAGGAGTGATGAAGCCGAAGCCTTTTTCATCGTTGAACCATTTAACGGTGCCGGTTTGGCGATTAGACATGGTGTATCTCCAAGAAACATATATTTTCAGTGTACTGTGCTGCTCAGGCCAACTGGGCACACCCGGGTATCATAGTCGAAATGTTCGATTTGGGAGCCCCCCGGACGAGCTGTTTGCCAATCAGTCGTGTTTTCTTTACCGTCTGAACGGGCTGGAAGCCCCGGTTTCAAAGGCTTTCAGCCGAACGTAAAGACGATAAAAAAAGCTGAAAAACCTGCAAAAATCGTAGGAAAAAGCGCTTATTCAAGCCTTTTTACCCCTGTCGGGCGCCTTCCTGATGCCCAAACCGTCATTTTTTCGCAGGCGGATTCGCCTTGCATTTGGCGATCTGGCCGAGGGCTTTCTGTTGCAGTTCAGGGGTGGCCTTGTTGTCCATCAGAGCCTGGATATCACTGGCCGGATAGGATTTGATGGCGTCGGCGCCACAGGCGCAGTGTGACTTGGCCGCTGCCGCGCCGATCTGTGGCGTTGCCGCCTGGGTGCACTGGGCCATGTATTTTTCGCGCTCGCCCTTTGGCCAGTCGGCATGGGCGGCAATCGGGAGCAGCAGGGCGAGGGGGGCGACTACTGCGAATAACGTATTCAGACGCATGCTGAGATGCTCCTTTCGGGTCGATGTCTTGGTATCTGAGGGGTTGCGGGCGCTTCAGTTCAGCACTTTGGCATAAAAGCCCCGCTTTTACGTTCGCTCCAACGCGAGCGCGGCGATGACCGTTCATCTGTGTTAGCATGCCGGGCTCGGGTATTTTCAGGCTCCGGATGACGACAAGTCCCGGCGGCGGCAAATGTTCGACTAACCCTGATTTGAATCCCAGTCACTCTGGTTCGGTTTTCCCGGTTGGCCGCAAGGCTCCTGCCGCTGTAAGGCAGGCGTTCGTCATTGAATGGCCTGGACTGGATCTTGTACTGGCTCATCCCAACCCACGTGACCTTTGGTAGGGGTCACCACTAGGAGAGGAGGCGCCATGCCAACTATTACTCTTCCCGACGGCAGTCAACGTTCATTCGACCACCCGGTTTCCGTAGCCGAGGTCGCCGCATCCATTGGCGCGGGCCTGGCCAAGGCCACCCTGGCCGGCAAGGTAAACGGCAAACTGGTCGACGCCAGCGATGTCATCGACAGCGATGCCACGCTGCAAATCATCACGCCCAAGGATGAAGAGGGGCTGGAGATCATTCGTCACTCCTGCGCGCACCTGGTCGGTCATGCGGTCAAGCAGCTGTACCCGAGCGCGAAGATGGTCATCGGGCCGGTCATCGACGAAGGCTTCTATTACGACATCGCCTTCGAGCGTCCTTTTACCCCGGACGACATGGCCGCGATCGAGCAGCGCATGCAGCAGCTGATCGAGAAAGATTACGACGTCATCAAGAAAGTCACCCCGCGCGCCGAAGTCATCGAAGTCTTCAAGGCCCGTGGCGAGGACTACAAGCTGCGTCTGGTGGAAGACATGCCGGACGAGCAGGCCATGGGCCTGTACTACCACGAAGAATACGTCGACATGTGCCGCGGCCCGCACGTGCCGAACACGCGTTTCCTGAAATCCTTCAAGCTGACCAAGCTGTCCGGCGCCTACTGGCGTGGCGACGCGAAGAACGAACAGTTGCAGCGCGTCTACGGCACGGCCTGGGCGGACAAGAAGCAGCTGGCGGCCTACATCCAGCGTATCGAAGAGGCTGAGAAGCGCGATCACCGCAAGATCGGCAAGCGCCTGGGCCTATTCCATACCCAGGAAGAATCCCCGGGCATGGTGTTCTGGCACCCGAACGGCTGGACTCTGTACCAGGTGCTAGAACAGTACATGCGCCAGGTCCAGCGTGAGAACGGCTACCTCGAAATCAAGACGCCGCAAGTGGTCGACCGCAGCCTCTGGGAGAAATCCGGGCATTGGGCCAACTACGCCGACAACATGTTCACCACCCAGTCGGAAAACCGCGACTACGCCATCAAGCCAATGAACTGCCCGTGCCACGTGCAGGTATTCAACCAGGGCCTGAAGAGCTATCGCGAGCTGCCGATGCGCCTGGCCGAGTTCGGTGCTTGCCACCGTAACGAGCCATCGGGTGCGCTGCACGGCATCATGCGCGTGCGGGCATTCACTCAGGACGACGCGCACATTTTCTGCACTGAAGAGCAGATGCAGGCTGAATCCGCCGCGTTCATCAAGCTGACCATGGACGTCTACCGGGACTTCGGCTTCACCGAAGTTGAAATGAAGCTGTCCACTCGTCCGGAAAAACGCGTCGGTTCCGACGAACTGTGGGATCGCGCCGAGGCCGCCCTGGCCGCCGCCCTCGACAGCGCGGGGCTTGCGTACGAGCTGCAGCCGGGCGAGGGCGCATTCTACGGTCCGAAGATTGAATTCTCGTTGAAAGATTGCCTTGGCCGCGTCTGGCAATGTGGTACCTTGCAGCTCGATTTCAACCTGCCGATCCGTCTGGGCGCTGAATATGTGTCCGAAGACAACAGCCGCAAGCACCCGGTCATGCTTCACCGCGCGATCCTCGGTTCCTTCGAGCGTTTCGTCGGGATCCTGATCGAGCATTACGAGGGTGCGTTCCCCGCGTGGCTGGCGCCGACCCAGGCAGTGATCATGAATATCACTGATAAACAGGCAGATTTTGCCGCCGAAGTCGAAAAAACTCTCAATCAAAGCGGATTTCGTGCCAAGTCCGACTTGAGAAATGAAAAGATCGGCTTTAAAATCCGCGAGCATACTTTGCTCAAGGTTCCCTTTCTCTTGGTTATTGGAGATCGGGAGGTCGAGATGCAGACTGTCGCTGTGCGTACTCGTGAAGGTGCTGACCTGGGCTCGATGCCCGTCGCCGAATTCGCCGAGTTTCTCGCGCAAGCGGTTTCCCGGCGTGGTCGCCCAGATTCGGAGTAATTATTATTAAGCGTGAAATGAGACAAGATAAACGAGCTGCACCGAAAGCCCCGATCAACGAGAATATCTCGGCACGCGAGGTTCGGTTAATTGGCGCTGATGGCGAGCAGATTGGCATCGTCTCGATTGATGAAGCGCTTCGTATTGCTGAAGAAGCCAAGCTTGATCTGGTGGAAATTTCCGCGGACGCAGTCCCACCCGTTTGCCGGGTGATGGACTACGGCAAGTCGATCTTCGAAAAGAAGAAGCAGATTGCCGCGGCGAAGAAAAACCAGAAGCAGATTCAGGTAAAAGAAATTAAGTTTCGTCCAGGGACGGAGGAAGGGGATTACCAGGTAAAACTGCGCAACCTGGTACGTTTCCTGAGTGACGGGGACAGGGCCAAGGTATCCTTGCGATTCCGCGGCCGTGAGATGGCCCACCAGGAGCTGGGGATGGAACTCCTCAAGCGGGTTGAACAAGACCTGCTCGAGTACGGTTCGGTCGAACAGCATCCTAAGATGGAAGGACGCCAGCTGATCATGGTCATCGCCCCGAAAAAGAAGAAGTAATCACCAGGGCACGGCAGGCCTTGCGATTATGTTTATCAACTGAATGCGGAGTATCCGAACATGCCAAAGATGAAAACTAAAAGTGGTGCTGCTAAGCGGTTTCTGAAAACTGCTAACGGCATCAAGCACAAGCACGCTTTCAAGAGCCACATCCTGACCAAAATGTCGACCAAGCGTAAGCGTCAACTGCGCGGTAGCAGCTTGCTGCATCCGTCTGACGTGGCAAAAGTCGAGCGCATGCTGCGCCTTCGTTAATTTTTGGATCAAGAATAGAGGAAGTAACTCATGGCTCGTGTAAAGCGTGGCGTCATTGCCCGTAAGCGTCACAAGAAAATTATGAAACTTGCTAAAGGCTACTACGGTGCGCGTTCCCGCGTATTCCGTGTTGCCAAGCAAGCCGTAATCAAGGCAGGCCAATACGCCTACCGTGACCGTCGTCAGAAAAAACGTCAGTTCCGCGCTCTGTGGATCGCTCGTATCAACGCTGGTGCTCGTACCTACGGTCTGTCCTACAGCCGTTTCATCGCCGGCCTGAAAAAAGCGTCCATCGAGATCGACCGTAAGGTTCTGGCTGATCTGGCAGTGAACGAAAAAGCGGCGTTTGCTGCGATTGTCGAGAAAGCTAAAGCCACCTTGGCTTAAGTACCCCCGGCAGTCACCGGGGCTCACCTCTGTGGGCCCGGGTGCCAAACGTCATAAATAGGGGAAGAGCCTTAAAGCTCTTCCCCTATTTTGTATCTGGAGTCTGTACATGGAAAACCTGGACGCGCTGGTCGCTCAAGCACTAGAGGCTGTGCAAAGCGCTGAAGATATCAATGCCCTGGAGCAAATCCGGGTTCACTACCTTGGCAAGAAAGGCGAGTTGACTCAGGTGATGAAGACCCTGGGGAACCTGCCGGCCGAAGAGCGTCCGCAGGTTGGTGCGCTGATCAACGTCGCCAAGGAACGTGTCACAGAAGTCCTCAATGCGCGCAAGGCGCTGTTCGAGGAGGCGGACCTGGCGGCCAAGCTCGCGGCCGAATCCATCGACGTGACCCTGCCTGGCCGTGGCCAGACTTCCGGTGGCCTGCATCCGGTGACCCGGACCCTGGAACGCATCGAGCAGTTCTTCACCCGCATCGGCTATGGCATTGCCGAGGGTCCTGAGGTCGAAGACGACTACCACAACTTCGAGGCGCTCAACATCCCAGGCCACCACCCGGCCCGGTCGATGCATGACACCTTCTATTTCAATGCGAACATGTTGTTGCGCACCCATACCTCTCCGGTACAGGTCCGCACCATGGAATCGCAGCAGCCGCCGATCCGCATCGTCTGCCCAGGCCGTGTGTACCGTAGCGACTCCGATATCACCCATTCGCCGATGTTCCATCAGGTCGAAGGCCTGCTGGTGGATCGCGACATCAATTTCGCTGACCTGAAAGGGACTATCGAAGAGTTCCTGCGGGTGTTCTTCGAAAAAGAACTGGCCGTGCGCTTCCGCCCTTCCTATTTCCCGTTCACTGAGCCATCGGCCGAAGTCGACATGGAGTGCGTGATGTGCAGCGGCAAGGGCTGCCGCGTCTGCAAGCAGACGGGCTGGCTGGAAGTCATGGGCTGCGGCATGGTTCACCCGAACGTGCTGCGCATGTCCGGGATCGATCCGGAAGGATTCTCGGGCTTTGCCTTCGGCATGGGCGTGGAACGCTTGGCCATGCTGCGTTACGGCGTGAACGACTTGCGTCTGTTCTTCGACAACGACTTGCGGTTCCTCGCGCAATTTCGCTAGTCGTAACGAACCTTTAGGAGAGCAGGATGAAATTCAGTGAACAATGGCTGCGCGGCTGGGTTAGCCCGCAGGTAAGCCAGGACGAGCTGGTTGCTCGCCTGTCGATGGCCGGTCTTGAGGTCGATAGCGTGACGCCGGCCGCCGGCGCATTCAGTGGCGTGGTGGTGGGGGAGGTGCTGAGCACCGAACAACACCCTGACGCGGACAAGCTGCGGGTTTGCCAGGTCAGCAGTGGCGGGGAAACGTTCCAGGTCGTGTGCGGTGCACCAAACGTGCGTCCCGGCCTGAAGATCCCGTTTGCCATGATCGGCGCAGAACTGCCGGGTGACTTCAAGATCAAGAAAGCCAAGCTGCGCGGTGTCGAGTCCAACGGCATGTTGTGCTCCCAAGCCGAATTGCAGGTTGGCGAAGGCAACGACGGCCTGATGGAGTTGCCGGCGGATGCGCCGGTCGGCAAGGATTTTCGTGAATACCTGGGCCTGGACGATGCGAGCATCGAAGTCGACCTGACGCCGAACCGTGGCGACTGCCTGTCAGTGGCTGGCCTGGCCCGTGAAGTCGGCGCGTTGTACGCCACCCCGGTCACTCGCCCGGTGGTTGCGAGTGTCCCGGCCGTGCATGACGAAGTCCGTCCGATCGAAGTCTTGGCGCCGAGCGCATGCCCGCGTTACCTGGGCCGCGTGATCCGCAATGTCGACCTGTCCAAGCCGACCCCGCTGTGGATGGTCGAGCGCCTGCGACGCTCCGACGTGCGCAGCATCGACGCGGCTGTCGACATTACCAACTATGTAATGCTTGAGCTGGGTCAGCCGCTGCACGCATTCGATCTCGCCGAAATCAACGGCGGCATCCGCGTGCGCATGGCTGAAGAAGGTGAAAAGCTGGTGCTGCTCGATGGCCAGGAAGTGGCCTTGCGCAGCGATACGCTGGTGATTGCCGACCATACCCGCGCCCTGGCGATTGCAGGCGTGATGGGCGGCGAGCACAGTGGCGTCTCCGCCACCACCCGTGATGTATTCCTTGAAAGCGCCTTCTTCGACCAGATCGCCGTCGCCGGCAAGGCTCGTTCCTACGGCCTGCACACTGACGCCTCGCACCGCTATGAGCGTGGCGTGGATTGGCAACTGGCCCGTGAAGCCATGGAGCGCGCCACTGGCCTGCTGCTGGAAATCACCGGTGGCGAAGCCGGCCCGATCATCGAAACCGTCAGCGAACAGCACCTGCCGAATATCGCGCCGGTGACGCTGCGTGCCCAACGCATCACCCAGATGCTAGGCATGGAAATGGCCCCGGCCGAAGTCGAGCGTCTGCTCAACGCCTTGGGCCTGACCGTCCGGGCCGAGGGGGAAGGGCAGTGGCAGGTCGAAGTGCCAAGCCATCGCTTCGATATTAGCCTGGAAGTCGATCTGATCGAAGAGCTGGCCCGCTTGTACGGCTACAATCGCCTGCCGGTCCGCTATCCCCAGGCTCGCCTGGCCCCGCAAGCCAAGGCAGAGGCCCGCAGTGACCTGCCGGAGCTGCGTCGCCTGCTGGTGGCTCGTGGGTATCAGGAAGCGATCACCTACAGTTTCATCGATCCGCGTCAGTTCGAATTGTTCAGCCCAGGTGTTGAGCCACTGCTGTTGGCCAACCCGATCTCCAATGACATGGCCGCGATGCGCTCGTCCCTGTGGCCGGGCCTGATCAAGTCGCTCCAGCACAACCTGAATCGCCAGCAGGACCGCGTACGCCTGTTCGAAAGCGGCCTGCGTTTTGTCGGTCAGTTGGACGGCCTGAAGCAAGAGCCAATGCTGGCCGGTGTCGTTTGCGGCAGCCGCCTGCCGGAAGGCTGGGCCCAAGGTCGTGATGGCGTGGATTTCTTCGACGTCAAGGCCGACGTGGAAGCGGTGCTGGGCTTTGCTGGTGCGCTCGGCGCGTTCACCTTCGTGCCTGGCAAGCATCCGGCGTTGCACCCGGGTCAGACCGCGCGCATCGAGCGAGACGGTCGTGAAGTCGGTTATGTCGGCGCGATCCACCCTGAGTTGTCGAAGACGCTGGGTCTTGATCGCCCAATCTTCGTTTTCGAGCTGGTCCTGGCTGAAGTCGCCCAAGGAAAAATGCCGAAATTCCAGGAGTTATCGCGCTTTCCTGAAGTGCGTCGCGACCTTGCCTTGATAGCCGATGTCGGCGTTGCATCCAGTGCCGTACTGGCAGTAATCCGTGAAAATGCAGGCGAATGGCTGACGGACCTCAGGCTATTTGACGTGTATCAAGGTAAAGGCATTGATCCGCATAGAAAAAGCCTTGCAGTCGGCTTGACCTGGCAGCATCCATCGCGCACTCTTAATGACGATGAGGTGAATACCGCAACGCAGAATATCCTCACCTCGCTCGAACACAGGTTGAACGCCACGTTAAGGAAGTGACGTATGGGGGCTCTGACGAAAGCTGAGATGGCGGAACGTCTGTATGAGGAGTTGGGCCTGAATAAACGGGAGGCCAAAGAATTGGTCGAACTGTTTTTCGAAGAAATCAGGCACGCTCTCGAAGACAACGAGCAGGTCAAATTGTCCGGATTCGGCAATTTCGACCTTCGGGACAAACGCCAGCGGCCTGGCCGCAATCCGAAAACGGGAGAAGAAATCCCGATCACGGCTCGCCGTGTGGTCACCTTTCGTCCAGGGCAGAAGTTGAAGGCCCGAGTTGAGGCTTATGCTGGAACCAAGTCATAACGACGAACTACCCGTCATCCCGGGCAAACGCTACTTCACCATTGGTGAAGTCAGCGAGCTGTGTGCGGTTAAACCGCACGTGCTGCGCTATTGGGAGCAGGAGTTTCCTCAACTCAACCCGGTCAAGCGCCGCGGAAACCGACGGTATTATCAGCGCCAGGACGTGCTGATGATCCGGCAGATCCGCGCGCTGCTGTACGACCAGGGGTTCACCATCGGCGGAGCGCGCCTGCGCCTCTCCGGTGACGAGGCCAAGGACGATACAACCCAGTACAAACAGATGATCCGCCAGATGATCGCCGAGCTCGAAGATGTACTGGTGGTGCTCAAGAAATAAATTTCTGCTTTTAAATACTTCCAGTTTTCAAAAGCTTGCGATATATTCCTGAGCGTTCCGTTGAGAAGCGGAACAAGATTCACGCCTAGTCGGGGCGTAGCGCAGTCCGGTAGCGCACTAGCATGGGGTGCTAGGGGTCGAGTGTTCGAATCACTCCGTCCCGACCATACAATCCAAAAGGGTTGCGAGATTTAATCTCGCGACCCTTTTTTTATGGTTGTTCCCAACCCCTCAATACAACGGCTTCAGATTAATCTCAAGCCATGCGTGATAAGCCTAGACGCCCACCCTGGACCAGAACTCTTCTGCGGATTGGCTGAGTGGCGCCGTCGGGCGGGTCAGGTGAATTTCCAGTGGGATATCCCAACTCTCGTCCAATGCCCTGACTAAGCGCCCGTCCAGGATCTCCTGCTCGGTGAGGCTTTTGGGTAGCCATGCGACTCCTTTGCTTTCCAGCGCCATCGACATCAGCACCGCCGCGAGGTGGCTGCTGAAGAGGGGCTTGAGGTGGAGGTAGTCTTCCTTGCCCTGCAATCGATGAGCAACGATGCGCCCCAATCCTGATTCATGGGTGTAGGCGAGGTAGGGCAGTGCCGCTGGGGAGGTACCAAAGTTGGCAGAAGCACTCGCCAGGGGAACCAGGACGTCTTCGCCAACTTTCTTACCCGTGAACTGGTCAGGCGCCAGCAACGGAGGAACGTCGGGATGGCGGTGACAGAGCAGAAACTGAACCTGTCCGTGTATCAGCATTTGCTCACAGACGGCCATGCTACCTGAATGCAACTGCACGGCCTCGATGGGGGCGCCGTGTTCTGCGCCGCGGAGCCATCTTGGGAAAAAGGTAAACGACAGGGAATGGGTTGCAGCGAACTGCAATGATCTGGCGGCCATTCCCGCCACTTCCTGAGCCTCGTTGCGCATTCGGTACAAGCGCCGCGCGGCTTCCTGGGCGCTCGGCAATATCTGCCTCCCCGCTTCGGTCAGCGTCGCGCCATGAGGCGTGCGGATGAACAGCTGTACGCCCATCCAATTTTCCAACGAGCGCACTCTGCGACTGAACGCTGGCTGAGTGACGTGCCGCGCTTCAGCCGCCCGAACGAAGCTCCCATATTCCGCGAGTGCTGAAAGGTCTTCGAGCCAAACGAGTTCCAAGGGCCATGCCTCCTGTGCATAGGGTGCGGCATTAATAGCATTGGGCGGGAAAGATCGCAAAGCCTAACGTGGGGCTACAAACAACAAGAGGAACCCCTCATGCGCATCGTCGATATTCGTGAAAAAACCGTTTCCATTGCGTCCCCAATCGCCAACGCCTACATCGACTTCTCCAAAATGACCTGCTCGGTCGTCGCTGTGGTCACGGATGTGATTCGCGATGGCAAACCCGTGATCGGATACGGTTTCAACTCCAATGGCCGCTACGGCCAGGGTGCCCTGATGCGTGATCGTTTCCTGGCGCGTGTCACCGAAGCTGAGCCCGACACCCTTGTCGATCATGAAAACAACAACCTGGATCCGTTCGCGATCTGGAAGACCCTGATGACTAACGAGAAGCCAGGCGGACACGGAGAGCGCTCCGTCGCAGTTGGCACCATCGACATGGCCGTATGGGATGCCGTCGCCAAGATTGAAGGCAAACCGCTCTATCGTCTGCTGGCTGACCGCTACCGCAATGGCGTGGCGGATGACAAGGTCTGGGTCTATGCAGCGGGTGGCTACTACTACCCTGGCAAGGACCAGACAAAGCTCAAGGCGGAAATGCAGAGCTATCTGGATCGTGGCTACGATGTGGTCAAGATGAAGATCGGTGCGGTGCCACTGGACGAAGACATCCGTCGCATCGAAGCGGTACTTGAAGTGGTGGGGGACGGTCGTCGATTGGCGGTCGACGCCAATGGTCGCTTCGATCTTCAGACGGGAATCGCTTACGCGGAAGCCATCAAAAAGTACAACCTCTTCTGGTACGAAGAGGTCGGTGATCCGCTTGACTACGCATTGCAGGCTGAGCTGGCCAATCACTATGAATTGCCCATGGCCACCGGTGAAAACCTGTTCTCCCACCAGGATGCTCGCAACTTGTTGCGCCACGGTGGCATGCGGCCCGATCGCGACTTCCTCCAATTCGACTGCGCACTGTCTTATGGCCTCGTGGAATACCTGCGCACCCTTGAAGTCATGGAAGAGCTGGGCTGGTCTTCCCGTCGCGTAGTGCCCCATGGCGGTCACCAGATGTCCCTGAACATCGCAGCCGGCCTGCACCTGGGCGGTAACGAATCATACCCAGACGTGTTCCAGCCATTCGGTGGGTTCGCCGATGGGATCAAGGTGGAAAACGGCTACGTCGGTCTGCCGGATATTCCGGGTGTGGGATTCGAAGCCAAATCTGCCTTGTATGCAGTCATGCGTGAGCTGGGCGAAGGCTGATCACCCTCAAGCTGCGGCCTGCAGGAGCAGGCCGCAGAACCAGGCGCCACCCACCGGCGCCAGCCCACAGCCCATCACAAAAATAAAATGAGGTGCTTCCGTGGAAAATTCCAAGTCCCGCTGGTATAGCCAGCTGTACGTGCAAGTGCTGATCGGTATCGTGATTGGCGCAGCAATCGGTTACTTCGTTCCTGATATCGGAGCCAAGCTCCAACCCTTTGCCGATGGCTTCATCAAACTGATAAAGATGCTATTGGCACCCATTATTTTCGGCACTGTCGTGGTCGGCATAGCGAAGATGGGCAACATCAAGGAAGTCGGTCGGATCGGTGTGAAGGCATTGATCTACTTCGAAATCCTGTCCACCATTGCTCTGGTTGTCGGTCTTATCGTCGTCAACATCGTGAAGCCTGGCGTGGGTATGAACATCAATGCCAGCGCGCTTGATGCAAGTGCTATTGGCAAATACAGCCAAGTTGCGAATGAACAGGGCGGCACCGTTGAGTTCTTCCTCAATATCATCCCGCAGACTTTCATTGGTGCGTTCTCCAATGGCGTCATGCTTCAGGTCATCCTGCTTTCGGTATTGATGGGAGTTGCCCTGGTTCAAATGGGCGAAACCAGCAAGCCGTTGATCAATACCATTGACCTGTTCTTGCAAGGCCTCTTCAAAATAGTTGCGATGGTCATGCGCTTGGCGCCGATTGGTGCTGGGGCCGGTATGGCATTCACTATCGGCAAATACGGAATTGGGACCTTGTTCTCACTCGGACAACTGCTTGTCGCGCTCTATGTCACGACGTTGATATTCATCGTGGTCGTGCTGGGTACGGTGGCGAGATGGTCGGGCATGCCGCTGCTGCAATTTCTGCGTTATTTCAAGGATGAAATCCTCATCACGCTGGGCACCTGTTCAACCGAGGCTGTGTTGCCGCGAATGATGGTGAAGCTTGAAAAGCTTGGCTGCAAAAAATCAGTAGTGGGGATGGTGCTGCCTACGGGGTATACCTTCAACGCTGACGGCACTTGTATCTATCTCACCATGGCCGCCATTTTTATTGCCCAAGCCACCAATACGCCGCTGACTTTCGTGGACCAAATGATCCTGCTTGGTGTGTTCCTGCTGACGTCCAAAGGCTCGGCTGGCGTGGCGGGCGCTGGGTTTGTGACATTGGCGGCAACGCTCACGACCATCCACTCCATCCCGTTGGTAGGCCTCGTTTTGCTCTTGGGGATTGACCGGTTCCTGAACGAAGCGCGGGCTGTGACCAACCTCATTGGCAACGGCATCGGCACCATCGCCATTGCCAAGTGGGACAACTCTTTCGACGTCGAGGCCTGCGAGCGTGAAATCGCCGCAATGAAGCAAGACAAGGCTGCGAGAAAGGCATTGTTGGCGCAAAAATAATCGATAAGGCCTCCGGTCATTCCGCTTCAGCGGCATGACCGGCTCTGGCCTCCAGGCTTCGTTCCAATGAGGCCATCCACGTCATTTGCCCCCCGTCACATCAAGAAATGTCCCGGTCACAAACGACGCCTCCGCGCTGGCCAGCCATAGAATGGCCCGCGCCACTTCCTCCGGCTGACCGCCACGCCCCATGGGGATGGAATCCTTGACCCGATCGACCCGTCCCGGCTCGCCGCCGCTGGCATGCATTTCGGTGTAGATATGCCCGGGGCGGATGCAGTTGACGCGTATGCCTTCTCGGGCCACCTCTTTGGCGAACCCGATGGTGAACGTCTCCAATGCTCCCTTTGATGCCGCATAGTCGACGTATTCATTGGGGCTGCCGAGGCGCGCCGATGCCGAGGAGATATTGATCACGACTCCGCCGGGGCCGTTGTGCCGGTGGGACATGCGTTTCACTGCCTGCTGGGCGCAGAGAATCGGGCCGATGGAATTGACTGCAAAGATGCGCTGCATGCGCTCGAAGCCGAGGTCCTCCAGGCGTGACTGAGCCGACAGTACCCCAGCGTTATTGACCAGGACGTCGATGCGTCCGAACGAGCGGTCGATGGCTGCGAATAGATCGGCTACCTGCTTGGGGTCCGAGCTGTCGGCGCGCATGGCCAGCGCGCGCCGTCCCAATGCCTCCACATCCGCCACCACGGTCAGTGCCGCGGTCTCGTTGGCGATATAGCTGATGGCGACGTCGTAGCCTTGTGCGGCGGCCAGCCGAGCGGTGGCGGCACCCACGCCGCGGCTTCCACCGGTTATCAGGATCAAGGGCGCCTGCGGGATGTCAGCCATTGGGAATATTCTCCTGGGCAGTTGATGGGTCAGCCGATGATGAAGGTGCCGCTGGCGATCACGGTGCACGCCAAGACCCGGCGGGCGGTGAGCGTCTCGCCAAGAAACAGGTAGCCGATCAATACCGCGAACAACACGCTGGTCTCGCGCAATGCCGATACCGCGCCCAGAGGCGCTTCGTTCATGGCGTAGATGACAATTGCATAGGCGATCAGCGAGACCAGCCCGCCGACCGACGCGGCGAGTATCCCGGGCCGGACGGAGAATAAGCTGCGGGCGTCGCGCAGGCCGATGTACACGAGAGGCGTCAGCACACCCCACGCGGCGCACATCCACACCGTGTAGGCGAGCGGCGCGCCGGAAAGCCTGGCGCCCATGCCGTCGATGACGCTATAGGCTGCGATGAAGCAACCCGTTCCCAGCGCATAAGGCAGGCTGGGAACCGACAGGCTGCGTCCACGGAAGGCCAGGGAAATGATGCCGCCGGACACCAGGCCGATACCGAGCAGCTCACCGGGGGTAATGTTTTCTCCGGCAAAGATCGCCGCCCCCAGGGTGATCAACGCCGGTGACGATCCGCGGGAAATCGGATAGATCTGCCCCAAGTCGCCGACCCGGTAGCTGCGCACCAGAAACAGGTTGTAGCCCACGTGCAGCAACGCCGAAAGCAACCCATAGCCCCAGCTGGCCGGCGCCGGTGGCACCATGAATATCGCGGCGATGGCACAGACGATGGCGATGACGATACACATGACCGTCATTGACCAGAGTCGATCGGCGCCGCCACGCAGCAAGGCATTCCAGCTGGCATGCAGGAGCGCGGCGAACAGGACCAGCAGGACGATATGGGTAGGCATGGTCGCCATTCTAGGCAGCGCGACGGCCGGGCGACAGAGAAGTCTCCTCATTGGTTCATGAGCAAAATCTCATGTATCAGTCGTAGACGTGTTGAACCTTCAACGCCTCGCTGGCCAGCCATTGGCGGAAGCTGACGATGTGCGGTTGCGATTCGATGCCCTTGGGACAGACAAAATAATAGGCAAGCGGTGACGCAAACGGCACATCGAACAGCCGCACCAGGCGGCCGTCGCTGATTTCGGTTTCAACGTGGCCGCTACGCACCAAGGCAACACCTTGGCCGAGCAACGCGGCCTCCACTGTCATGTTGGTGTCGCCGAACCTGACGCTCTCCTTGAGCGGCGACAATTCCAACCCAACCTTCTGAAACCAGTCCTCCCATTTTGGTACCAGCTCGGCGCCGTCACGGGTCAGCAGCGGGTAATGCAGCAGTTCGGCGGGGCTATGTGGCATGCCCAAGCGCTGCAGCAGATCGGGGCTCGCCACCGGAAACACCTGCTCGCCGAACAGGAACTCCGAATACAGGCCGGGATAGTTGCCTTTGCCAAGCCGGATCGCAACATCGGCTTGGGCGTTGGAGAAATGGATGATCTTATCGGTGGTGTCCAGCGCGACCAACAGTTCCGGATAATGGCGGGAAAGCCCCGGCAAGCGCGGCAGCAGCCATTTCAGCGCGAAGGAATACGTGGTGCTGACTTCGAGCCTGACCCTGCCTTTCTGCTCGCGCAGATCGCCCAGGGTCGCTTCCAGGCTCATGAAAAATTCCCGCACGATGGGCGCCAGCGTAGCCCCCGCTGCCGTGAGGGTCAGTGACTTGCCACGCTCGAACAACTGCAACCCCCAAAGCGCCTCCAGGTGCTTGAGCTGGTGACTGACTGCGCTCTGCGTCACGTGCAGCTCCTGCGCGGCCGCGGTGAACGTGGGGTGTCGGGTTGCGACTTCAAAGGCACGCAATGTGGCGGTCGGCGGCAGGTCTCTCATGTATAGGTATCCCGGCGATTCGGCGCAAAAGCAAATCATGAACATTAGCTCATGATATAGCCAGGCCTGGAGTCGGGGGCGCTTTCTACGCGATGGTCCGATGGGTAGGCAATGATTGCGGTTTAGGTATTCAGCTATGAATGGGCAAGCTCACCCCAAAAGCCACAAAAAAGCCACCGCAGACTTTGTTGAACCGGCGCCCGGTTCGAGCCAGCCAAGGCCTGACCCGGTGAGCTGCGCTGGCGACAAAGTATTCAACGATGAATTCGACCACGGCGTAAGTCAGCGCAATGGTGAGTGTCTGCGCAATGATATTGCGGTGCGGATCAAGGAAGGGCGGGATGAACGCGGTGAACAGCAGCAGCGCCTTGGGATTGGAGATGGCCGATACCAAGCCTTGGCGGAACAGCGACCACCGTCGAAAGCCTTCGTTACTCGTCGCGTCGAGACTGACGGGCGGGGATCGCCACAGACCGAAGCCCAACCAGATCAGGTAGAGCCCGCCAACGATCTTCAGTGCCGTGAACCAAGTGGCGGATGCCTGGATCAGCGCACCCAGCCCCAATGCGCAAAGCGAAAGCACGACTGAAAAGCCGAGTACGCCGCCTGCGATAGTGAACAACGTCTTGCGGGTTCCATGGATTGCCCCATGGGTAAGCGCCAACAACGCATTGGGGCCTGGCGCTACCGCAATGCCGCAGCAGGTGAGCAGATAGAGCAACCAAGTCTCAAATGGCATGATCCAGTCCAGGTGTGGTGATCCCGAGCACATCCTGCGGGTGAACAGCGATCATGGAAAGCGCTTAATCCACTTCACCGCCATTTGGCTAACCAATAGAGGGAACCGCGGCGGCGCAGCGGTGACCTTGGAACCGTCAGGCCTTGTACCGCTCAGCCACCGCCGATTGCTTGATCTGCCCCAGCAACCCTTGGCGCGCGGCCTGCAACGCATCCCAGCGAGCGCCGTCCTGCAGTGGCGGAATGGTCACCGGTTCGCGACGATCGAAGCCGATCAGCGCCGCGTCGACCAGATCGTCCACTTCCATGATTTCACTCAGCGTATTGACGTCGATGCCCGCGCGTTCCCAGATTTCGGTCCGGGTAGCCGCCGGCAGGACGGCTTGGACGTAGACGCCCTTGGGGTTGAGTTCGAGGCTGAGCCCCTGGGAGAGGAACAACACGAATGCCTTGGTCGCGCCATATACCGACATGCCGAATTCCGGCGCCAAGCCGACCACCGAGCCAATATTGATGATCGCGCCGTCGCCGGCCTTTGCCAGGCGTGGAGCGACGGCGCTGGCGAGCCGTACCAACGCGGTGGTGTTGAGCGAAACCAGGTGCGCGACGCTGTCGGTGGTCTGTTCGATAAAACTGCCGGATTGGGCCGCGCCCGCGTTGTTGATCAGGATGCCGATACGGTCGTCATCTCGCAGGCGCGCTTCGACCCGGTTCAAGTCAGCGGATTGGGTGAGGTCGGCCTGGAGCACATCGACGGTAATATGGTGTTCGTTGCGCAGCTCGGTTGCCAATGCTTCCAGCCGGGCGTTGTCACGGGCCACCAGCACGAGATCGTGGCCGCGTTGGGCAAAGCGCTTGGCATAGACAGCGCCGATACCGGTGGAAGCGCCAGTGATGAGGACGGTTTTGCGAGTGGTCATGGTGTCGGTCTCTTCAGGGATTAAGACGTGCGATCAACGGCGGGGTTTTTCGCCGCCGTTGGCGGTCCACATCGAGCTTAGGGGGGCGTGTGGGTTGGTTGTTAGGATGATGACCGAAATCTAAGATGTCAATGAATTTGATTATGGTCGGCATCTATGTATGATGCGAGGCATGATTCGAGCGGTACGAGGTGATGAAAAATGAGAGTGACTAAGGCTCAGGCACAGGCAAACCGGCAACATATCGTCGAGACGGCGTCTGTTCTGTTTCGTGAACGTGGCTTTGACGGCATCGGTGTGGCGGACCTGATGGCCGCCGCCGGCTTCACTCACGGTGGTTTCTACAAGCATTTCGGTTCGAAAGCCGACCTGATGGCGGAAGCCGCCGCAGACAGTCTTTCGCGCTCATTGACCAGCGCAAGCAAACTGGATGTCGCGGGTTTTTTCGCCATGTATGTCTCGCGCGAGCACCGCGATGCGCGGGGCAACGGCTGCACGATGGCGGCATTGTGCGGCGACGCGGCGCGTCAGGACGATGAGGTGAAAACCACGTTTGCCACTGGATTGGAGGGCACCCTGGCTGCACTGGAGGAAAAGCTCGGGGCGACAGAAGAAGGGGGCCGGGCAGCGATGATCAACCTGTTCGCCCAGGCCGTCGGCGCAGTCATGCTGTCGCGGGCCTGTCCGGATGATGCTCCGTTGGCGGATGAGATACTGCAAGTCTGCCGTGATCGGATCCTGGCGTTATTGCCCGCGTCCGAACCCGTGTAAAGCCAGCGGTAGCGCAATGCGCTACCGCTGGCCGGATCAGAAAATGAACTTGAACAAGGCTATGACCACGATCAGGCCGATCAGGAAAATGATCCCAACGGTACCACCAAGAAATTTCAACATAGGAACGCTCTCATCGGATGGGCTTAGTTTTCTAGACCCTTGGCGAGCGCGCGCGGTTCGTTAAATTTTCGCAATGAATCGATGCTATGAGGGGCAGGGCTGTCAGTGCACCGCGAGGGACCTCGGGATGGAAACGTGTTCGAATTTCGAAACGGTCTTGATCCAGTAGCGCCGGTATTCGGTCTTGTCCGGTGCCAGTGGTTTATGGCTTGACCAAGGGTGTTCCGCCTTCAGACTGGCTCGATAAGCTTCCCATTCCTTCTGCTCGGCCACTTCCCGGGCCTTGGTTCGGTCATCGAACCAACCCAGGACGTACGCATCGCTCTGGTCCGTACCGCTCGCTATCAGCAGATATATGTCTGTCATTACCGGTTCCCGCCGCCATCCAGCTACCCAGTCGCTGGGCTCTTGTCATGGGTATCGGCCGCAGGCCCGGTTTTTTAAGCAGATTGATAAAAAACGGGTCGAGGCGCCACCGATCAAACATCCTTCGTTTGGGCCAGATGTGTCATCAGCCGTTCGCGAAAACGCCTGACACTTTGCCGCTCAGACGTCCGGCCCAACGGGCCCAGGAGGCAGAGCTTGGCATCAGTGCGTAAGAGGGTTGGGGTGGGACGGACCAGGTTGCTCGTCTGCAAGTGATCGCCGAGCAACCGCGACCGGGCCAGGGCGACACTTTGGGCGACCCATGACTTGCTCTCATTGGTCCTTTCGCGACCTCGGGGAGAGGAGGGAACGGCTCGTCAATCAAATGTACTTAGGTGTACATTTAGCGGTCATCCGAGTACATTCGCGTTACGTATGTTCAATAAGGTGGATGCAAGATGCCCCAGGTGGGAAAGGCGCGTGGCAAGGCCCAGGACGCAGGTTGGCGAGGGTCGCCCGAAGGGTGGCTGGAAGCGGCCTATGAGGCTTTGAAGGAGTCCGGCATCGATGCGGTCCGGGTCATGCCGTTGGCCAAACGCCTAGGTTTGTCACGCACCAGCTTCTATTGGTTTTTCGAGGATCGCGAACAGTTGCTGGCGGCCTTGCTGTCGCGCTGGCGCGAAACCAACACCGGGGGTTTGATCCGGCAAAGCGAAAGCTACGCCGAGAGCATCTCCGAGGCGATCCTGAATGTTTTTGAATGTTGGCTCAATCCGCGATTGTTCGATTCTCAGTTTGAATTTGCGGTGCGCAGTTGGGCGCTCCAGTCCGCAGACGTCGCGCAACAGGTCGCCATTGTCGACGAGCAACGTATGGGCGCCCTGGCAAGCATGTTCAAGCGCTTCGGCTACGACAGCCAGGGGGCCGACGCACGGGCTCGGACGATTTATCTGACGCAGATCGGCTACATCACCATGAACACCAGCGAGCTGATCACCGTGCGCTTCCAGCGCATCCCGCATTACGTGAGCATTTTCACCGGCAAGGTGCCCAAGCAGCGTGAGCTGGATCGGTTTTATGGCAAATTCGGCTATGCCGAAAAAGAGTCAGGGGTGTTCGTGCCGCTGATGGAAACCTTTGAAGAAACGGCTGAAAAATGAATGAAGTGACGCTGGGAATCGTCGGCGGAACGGGGTGGTTGGGCGCGGCGATTGCCAAGGCCGTGTTGGCGAAGGCCTGGTTGCCGGCGGGTAATCTGATTATTTCCAATCGCTCAGGTGCCCATCCATTGGCGAAGCAAGGCGTTTGCCTGGTCACCGATAACCAGGCACTGGCGGATCGCAGCGACGTCATCATCATCGCAGTAAGACCCGAGCAATTCGCCAGCCTGACCCTCGACGCATCGGGCAAGACGGTGATCTCATTGATGGCCGGGATCACGGCGCAGGCAATCGCCGCACGGACCTTGGCCTCAAGAGTCGTGCGGGCGATGCCCAACGCGGCGGTGGAAATCGGGCAGTCCTTTACGCCTTGGTATTGCGCTGGCGCGGTGGAACCGATGACGAAGACCCTCATTCAGCAGTTGTTCGAATGCGTGGGCACTGCCGCAGAGGTCCAGCAGGAAGACTTTATCGATTATCTCTCCGCGCTTTCGGGCACCGGCCCGGCCTTTCCTGCCTTGTTGATGACAGCGTTGGCGAGTCAGGCGATGGCAGCCGGTATCCCCGGCGAGATTGCGCAGCTTGCCGCAAGCAATGTCGTGATCAACAGCAGCCAGTTGCTGGCCACCCGCGACGCCCAGCAAATGATCGATACTCTGGTTGCCTACCGCGGCGTGACAGCCGCCGCGTTGCAATCAATGACCCAGGGGCATTTCGAGGCGCAGGTGGGAAGGGCATTGCAAGCGGGCGCCGCCGTGGCGCGCAAAGGGCTTCAAACCTGACCCCAAGAGTCCCGCGTCCGCAAAACCCTTGTGGGAGCAAGCTCGCTCCCACTTCAGTTTTCAGCAATTGAAAAGATCATGTTGGGCACGACTTCAGATGTCCTTGACCAGCCGCAGCGCATCATAGATGGCCGCGTGGGTATTACGCGCCGACACGGCGTCGCCGATCCGGAACAACTGGAAGCGGCCCTCGGGGTTGGTCACGATGTTCTGGGGGTTCCCTGCGATCAGGTTGTGCTGTTCGACCGCGCCGTTGTTGCTCGAATATGGGCGCAGTTCGAAGTACAGATCGTCCAGCGGCAGGGTGCCATGGTTGACCACCACCTGATCGACCACGCGCTGCTTGTGCACCTGGCCGTAATCGCTACCGAAGTGGGCAACCAGCTGCCCGTCGCGTTGCTCCACCGAGTCGACCCGATACGTGACCGTGAACGTGACGTTCAGGTCTTGCAGGCTGCGCATGTACGGCACCAGGTTCATCGCCATCACCTCCGGCGAAAACGACCGGTCCGGCGTGACGATCTCCAGTTTCGCGCCGCTGTTGGCGATGACCTCGGCGGCCTGGAGCGCCGCGTGGTCGCCGGCGTCATCGAAGATCAGCACGTTCTGGCCAGGCTTGACATCGCCGCAGATGATGTCCCAGGTCGACACCACCAGCTCATTGCCTAGCTTGAGCACCTCGGTATGGGGCAAGCCGCCTGTGGCAACGATCACCACATCCGGTTCTTCGGCCAGGACCGTCTCGGCTTCGGCCCAGGTGTTGAAGTGGAACCTTACGCCCAGCCGTTCGCACTGCGTCATGCGCCAATCGATGATGCTGATCATCTCGCGCCGCCGTTCGCTTTGCGCGGTCAAGCGGATCTGCCCCCCGGGCTGATCCGCCACTTCGAACACCGTGACGTCATGGCCGCGTTCGCCGGCCACCCGTGCTGCTTCCAAGCCCGCCGGGCCGGTGCCGATCACCACCACCTTGCGCTTGACCGATGCCTTGGGAATCTCATGGGGCATGGTGGTTTCGCGGCCGGTGGCGGCGTTGTGGATGCAGTACGCCGCGCCGCCCTGATAGATACGGTCCAGGCAGTAGTTGGCGCCAACGCAAGGACGGATCTCTTCTTCACGTTTTTCGATGATCTTGCGCACGATGTGCGGGTCGGTCATGTGGGCGCGGGTCATGCCGATCATGTCCACCTTGCCAGAGGCGATGGCGTGTCGCGCCGTGGCGACGTCCGGAATCTTGGCCGCATGGAACGTCGGGAAACCGGTTGCCGAGCGGATCTCCCCGGCAAAATCCAGGTGCGGCGAGTTGCGCATGCCCTGGATCGGTATCACGTCGGTGAGGCCCGCATCGGTATCGATATGACCGCGCACGACGTTTAGGAAATCCACCAGGCCGCTGTCCTTGAGCATGTGGGAAATCTGGATGCCGTCGCTGAAACCAAAACCGCCGGGAAGATCCTCGTCGCCGGTGTAGCGCACACCAAGGAGGAAGTCCTCGCCGCAACGCTGGCGGATACCGCGCAACACATCGAAGGTAAAGCGCATTCGGTTTTCCAGGGAACCGCCGTAGGGCCCATCAAGCTCATTGGTCAGTGGCGACCAGAATTGATCCATGAGGTGCCCGTAGGCCTGCAACTCCAGGCCATCAAGTCCCGCGGCTTTCATGCGCTCGGCGGCATCGACGTAATCCTTGATGATGCGGTCGATGTCCCAGTCTTCCAGCTTTTTCGGAAACGCCCGGTGGGACGCTTCGCGGCGATGGGACGGCGAGACAACCGGCAGCCAGTCGGCCTTGTCCCAGCGCGTGCGGCGTCCCAGGTGGGTGAGCTGGATCATCACCGCCGCGCCGTGTTCGTGGCACTCATCGGTCAGGTCTTTCATCCATTTGACCACTTCGTCCTTGTACGCCAGCACGTTGTTGAATACCGGCGGGCTATCCCGAGAAACGGCAGCGGAGCCGGCAGTCATGGTCAGCGCCACGCCGGCCTTCGCCCGCTCGACATGATAGGCACGGTACAGATCCTTCGGCATGCCATCGACGGGATACGCGGGCTCATGCGAGGTGGTCATGATCCGATTCTTGAGCGTCAGATGCTTGATTTTGTAGGGCTGCAGCAGAGGATCGCTGGACATGGTGTTGCTCCGGGAACAGAACATCAGGCTGGGTTTTGACATAACGGTATGTTGAATGTTCAGTTGTGTCAACGAGTGGGACACATGTGTACATTTTTCTTGCGTGGCAGGAAAACCAGGATTACCATCCAGTCGAAACAGGGGGATTCGGCACGTGCGGCCGCTCGCCTGCATCAGCGTGGTGGCGCGATGGGTGCCTCCCACGCAGCGGTGGATTCAGGGTTTGCCCCCAACGGTCTGGAGGCTGGGCGGATTACCTGCTGAGGGGGAATTTGTTCGAGGCTTTGCCGGCACGCGAGAAAGCGCTGTGAATGAGCCGGTCATTGCGGTTGGAAACGCCAAAGGGCGGAGGAGGGCCGAAAACACAAGTCCCTGTATTTTGATAACTAGAACTTACCGGATGGCCGCTTGCGGTCGTGATGGAAAATGAATGCTTCTGCTGCCCTGCCAATAACTATTAATACAGTCTGCGGAGATGCACATGATGACGTTATCCAGTAAAAATTTTATCGGCTGGTTTGCAGGCCTTGCATTTGCCTGCGGCAGTCTGATCGCTCAGGCCGATGAACCCGCGCCCATCCGCATCGGCTGGGTGAACTGGTCGGATACGGAGATCGCGGTGAAACTGGCGAACACCGCGTTGCAGGATCACCTCAAGCAACCGGTCAAGTTGGTGCTGGCCGATATCGGCATCCAGTTCCAGGCCCTGGCCAACGGCAATATCGACCTGATCCCGATGGTCTGGCTGCCCAGTACCCACAAGTCGTTCTATGACAAGTACAAGGACAGGCTCGAAGACCTCGGCGTGCTGTACGAAGGCCGGATCGGCATGGCGGTGCCCACCTCCATTCCAACCAGCGAGATCGCCAGCGTCGAAGACCTCAACAAGCCTGAAGTGCGGGAGAAACTCGGCGGCAAGATCCTCACTTCGGAAGTGGGCAATGGTCAGTACAAGCTGACGGAAAAAGCCATCGAGCAATACAAGCTCGACGGCTACAAGATGGTCGCTTCTTCAGAGTCCGGGATGCTGAGTGAATTGGATCGCAACCTCAAGCGTGACAAATGGTCACTGATCAACGCCTGGAGCCCGCACTGGATGTTCGCCAAATGGCCGCTGCGCTACCTGGATGATCCGAAGCAGATTTTCGGTGGCGCTGAGCAGATCCACGCCTTCGCACGCAAAGGTTTCAGCGCGGAGCACCCTGATGTGGCCCGATTCTTCGCCAACTTCAAGATTCCGAAAGCGGACCTTGAGAAGTTGATGGCGGACGCCCGTGACAGCTCGGCGGACAAGGTGGTGGCAGAGTATTACGCAGCCAACAAACCGCGTTTCGAAGCGATGTTTGGCAGCCAGACGGCGTCCGCGACACCAGCCCAGTGATGGCCGTTGCTGTCCGATAGCTGTTGCAGTCCGGTGCCCTTGGTCGAGAGCCAAGGGCGCTGCTGGATGAGTCCTTGTTCTATTCAGAGGCTGAGCGATGACGGTCACGACATGGGATATCAAACTTGATGAAGAACCGCCCGTCAGGTTGAAGTCGGCCTCGACCGAGGCTGGTGCGCGCGGTGCATGATCATGACGCCCCGCGACCGCGCTTAGGTATCGTCCTTTGCCTTCTGTCCATGCTGATCTTTGCAGCTCAGGATGGGGTCACCAAAGTGCTGGTCAAGGAGCTCCCGATCGCACAATTGGTGATGGTGCGTTATTGGGTGTTCCTGGCTTTTGCTGTCGGTTATAGCGCCTATCAGGGCAGCCTATGGACCGCGTGCCGAAGCCGCCATCCCTACCAGCAGATCATTCGTGCGCTCATTGGCGTGGGTGAGAGCGCCTTGTTCGGATTGGGGCTGCGCTATCTGGGACTCGCTGAAATGCATGCCCTGTACGCGGTATTCCCCTTGATGACACTGGCGTTGGCGGGGGCGTTTCTAGGGGAGTTCATTGGCGTGCGTCGATGGGTTGCCGCCGCCATTGGCTTCACGGGGACGCTGGTTATCCTTCGTCCCGGCTCCAGTGTTTTCGAACTGGCGGCGCTGATTCCGCTGTTGTCTGCCTTGGGTTTTGCGATTTTCAGCGTGCTGACCCGACGAATCAGCCGGGGGGACTCGTTCGCGACGAACATGCTTCACATGGGTTTTTTCGGCGCGATAGCAATCACCTTGTTGGGTCTACCAGGTTGGGTAGCACCGAACCCGGCGCAATGGGGCCTGATAGGTGTGCTCTCCATGACCGGTGTGGTGGCCCAGCTGTTATTGCTTCAGGCGCTGAAGGTTGCAACGGCAGCCACACTTCAACCGTTCAATTATTCTCTTCTGGTGTTCGCTACGCTGATTGGCCTATTGGTATTCGGCGAGCTGCCCGACACATGGACAGTCGTAGGGGCCTGTCTGGTAATTGCCGGCGGGATGTATGCGATCAAGGCAAAAGGGTAGTGATTCCATCAAACCCATAATCCTGTGGGAGCGAGCCTGCTCGCGAAGAGGTCGGCACGTTCAGCTCCTTCGCTGATTGTGACGACGCTTTCGCGAGCAGGCTTCCCACATTTGATCTTCAGTGGACTTAAGCCCAGTTTAGAACTTGAAGCGTCCCACCAAGCCCTTGAGCTGTCCGGAGATATCCGTCAAACGCCCCGAACCGGTTTGTGCGGTGTGAGCAAACTCTTCAACCAGCTGCGCATCGGAGTGGATCTGCGCGATGTGCCGGTTGATGTCTTCGGCCACTTGGTGCTGTTGTTCCGCGGCGGTGGCGATCTGCGTGTTCTGGTCGCGGATCGAGTCCACCGAGGTGCGGATCTTGTCGAAACTGTCGCGGGCCTGCTGGATGCGCTCGACGCTGGTTTGCGACACGTGCAGGCTGTTCTGCATCTGTTGCGTCACTTCCTGGGTGCGCCGGGCGAGGTTGCCGAGCAAGCTGTCGATCTCGCCGGTGGAGTCAGCGGTGCGCCGCGCCAGGGCGCGTACTTCGTCGGCCACCACGGCAAAGCCGCGGCCTTGGTCGCCGGCACGTGCGGCTTCAATCGCCGCGTTGAGGGCCAGCAGGTTGGTCTGTTCGGCGATCGAGCGAATGGTGTCCAGGATCGTGTTGATGTTCTTGCTGTCCTGTTCCAGCGCCTGCATGGTCTGGGTCGACTGCTGCAATTCTTCACTGAGCCTCAACACGCTGCCCGTGGCTTCGCCGATGTGGTGCTGGCCGTCGTGTACATCCCGATAACCGGTGTCCGCGCTGACGGCGGCCTGGCTGCACGAGCGGGCCACTTCGTTGGCGGTGGCGACCATTTCGTTGAACGCGGTGCTCACCAGCTCCACGGCCTGGCGCTGGCGCCCGGCGGCTTCGTTCATGTTCTGTGCGACGTCGCGGGTGTCCGCCGCTGCGGTTTGCAGGTCGGAGGAGGCGCTGCCGATGCGTTGAACCAGTTGCGCTATCATGCCCAGGAACTGGTTGAACCAGCTTGCCAGGGTGGCGGTTTCATCCTTGCCCTGTACAGCGAGTTGGCGGGTGAGGTCGCCTTCACCTTCAGCGATTTCCTGCAGGCCGTTGGCAACGCCGCGGATCGGCCGGACGATAACGCTGGCGAAGCTGGCGCCGACGATCGCGAAGACCACGGCCAGCGCGGCGGCGATGATAGCGATCAACCAGGTCAGGCTCGCGGCTTCGGCCATCACCTCGTCACGCTTGATCAGGCCGATGAACCGCCAGCCCAGGCTTTTAGAGGTGACGATGTTGGCCATGTACGGCACGCCGTCGATCTCGATCTGGGTAGCGCCATCGCTGCTCTTGGCCAATGCTGCGTAGTTGGGACCGAGGTCGGCCAAGGGTTTGAAGTTGTGCTTGGCGTCGGCGGGGTCCACCAAGACGTTGCCGCTGCCTTCCACCAGCATCAGGTAGCCACTGTCGCCCAGCTTGATGTTCTTCACCAGTTCGGTCAGTTGCTTGAGCGACACGTCCAGGCCCACCACGCCAACCAGCTTGCCGCTGGCATCGGCGACGGTGTGCACGATGCCGATCAGCGACACGTCGTCGGGGGCCCAGTAATAGGCATCGGTCTTCACGGTGGTGCCCGGCGCGGCAACGGCAGCCTTGTACCAGGGGCGCTGGCGCGGGTCGTAGTTGGAGATTTTCGGATCATCCGGCCAACTGGCGTAGCCACCGTCCGCCAGGCCCAGGGATAGGTAGGCGGTGGTCGGGTGGCTCTTGGCGAACCGATCGAAGATATCCAGCAGTTGTTTGTTGTTCTCGGTAAGAGGAATTTGCGCAGCATCAGCGCCGGAGTAGTTCTTCAGGTCCTTGGCCGCGACGATCCGCGGGTCCTTGGCGAAGAATTCAACGTTCTGCATGATGCCGTCGAAGAACTGCTTCATGCCGTTGTCGATCTGGCGGATTTCGCGGCTGCTGCTGTCCAGGAAGTTGGCTTGTGCCGCATCGCGCAGGTTCATCACCACGAGCACCGCCACCAGGATAACCGGGAGGCAGGCAATGGTTGCGAACGCCCAGGTCAGCTTCTGTTTGATATTCATGACTTCTCCCGCGGGTATTTATCGGTATTGGAACGGCGGAAACATTAGCGGTGAGCATTGCGAACTCTGGAACGGAAAGCGCCCATGCCTACATCCACGCTATCGACCAAGGTCGTATTCCCTTGAGAGCACCATTTGTCGGACGTCGTTAATGCCGATGGTTATGTCGCGGGAACGCAAGCCGTTGCTGCGGTTAACCCGCAAGATGGCATGCTCCGGGCTTTGCGCCGGCTCCCCACCAGATCGCCTTCCTGCATCCGAGGCCCCATGCCAAGCGCATTCGAAAGCGTACTCAAGAACAAGAACATGGCTTATCGGCCCCAAGGGACTGCGTCGGTCAGCCAGGCGCCGGTGCGCGTCGCGTTTGTGCTGATGGACAACTTCTCGATGATGTCCTTCACCGGAGCGGTGGACGCACTGGTCACCGCCAACCTGATGAACGACACGCCACTGTATGAAGTGCTGACGGTAGGCGCTTCGGGCGGGCAGGTGACGAGCGACCTGGGAATCGTCATCTCAACCGATCTTGAGCTGGCGCAGTTGCCGGACAACCTGGACGTGCTGATTGTCGCCGGCGGCTTTCGCGTGAAGCTTGCGGGTACGCCATTACTGCGGCGCAAGCTGCGCGCCAATGCGGCTTGCGGAGCGTGGTTGGGCGGGTTGTGGAATGGCGTGTTTTTCGTAGCCGAGGCGAACCTGCTCGACGGTTTCGAATGCGCGGTCCACCCGGAAAGTCGCGCAACGATGGCTGAGATGTTCCCTGGCGTGAAAGTGTCCAGTCGCGCTTATGTCGTGGACCGTGAGCGGGTCAGTTGCGCGGGCGCCAACAGTTCGCTGCGCATGATGCTCCAACTGATCCGCCGCACGGGCGGGGAGACGCTGGTGGGAGCCATCGAAGAGATCCTTCGCTGCGATGAGTCAGGGGATGACGCCTCGGATCTGCCGCCAATCTTCGTCGAGACGGACCCGACGCTGCCGGAAAGCCTCAAGCTGGCGCTGGAACTGATGTGGCAGAACGTCGAGGAGCCGTTGACGATCGATGAGCTGGCGGCGTGCGTCAAGGTTTCCAAACGCCAGCTGGAACGGCGGTTCTGCCGGTTTCTCGGCGCGACCCCGACGCGTTATTACCTGGAGCTGCGCCTGACCCGTGCACGCCAGCTGATCCAACAGACCAACCGCTCCGTCACCGAGATCGCCGTCGCGACGGGTTTCGTCAGCTCACCGCATTTCCAACGACGCTTCCGGGATTTTTTCGGCGTACCGCCTGGCAGCTATCGCTCGACGTTTGGACGCAAGCAGATATCGCCGTGAGCCTTGTCAGGCGGTACGCATTTTCTGAACGAAGTACAAGGCGATACAACCCGTGGCGCACAGCCAGATAATCGAGCCGCAGGCGGCCGTTATCAGGGAGAAGTCAGAGTCGAGCTCGACCATCCCCGGCACGGCGTAGGCGAACCAAAGCGAGGAGATGAGGACATAGGCCAGGGACGACATCAGGAGTTCGAAGATCTTTCTTGCGTGCATTGCAATTCCCCGCCCGTCGTGAAAGACGGGTGTTCAAGCTATCGGTCAGGTTGGCTTTTTTTCTGTCTGGGCAGAAATAAAAGAGTCTTAAGGCGGCGGATGGCGAGCGGTTGCGAGCCTCGTCGATCAACTGCGCAGACATTCCATGTCAGAAAGCTTCCAGGAAACGGCTTTGGTTCAGCCCTGGTCGTCCAGCAGATTTTCGGTTGGCACTTCTTCCATTTGCGAGGCGGTCAGGGTAGTGCCTTTGCAGAGCACCTTGCCCACTTCGTCAGCGATCGAGCCCTCGACGATGCGGCCCTGCATCTGGTCGAAATCAGCCTTTTCCAATCCCTCGACGCTGTTATACATGCCCATGTGACGGACATTGCGACTGGCGCAATCAAGTTCAAGCTTTGTGTAATTGGTGAAATAGGCACCGGTTCTTTTTACCGTGGCCTGTACAGCCGAACCACTTTCAACGAACGAGACGATGGCGTATTCGGCATTCGAATCATCGTAGCTGTACTGAATTTTATGTACGTCCGCTGCGGCTGGGTAAGCGGTCAGGACGGCGACCAGTGAAACAATCCTTTTCATTTCTTTCTTCCGTGATTGGCCTGCAACAAAGAATGATGGCCAAGTGAGATCATTCTGCTTGGCTTGTCGGCCCGAGTCAACATTGCAAGATGATGACAAAGTTGACCGTTGGTCGGGCGGCGACGATCGTGCGGAACTTTAATCTTTTGATACATAACTCGCAATGGAAGGAACATAGTCCACCAGCAACGCGACGACAATTGCGCCTGCGGAAATCAAAAACAGCAGCCCATGATGCCCGCCGCTGGCGTTGAACAGCGCCGAATACGCAAAACCCGCCACCGCCTGAAATGTGGCGAATGAAACGGTCGCCCGGCTCCAGGCGACTTGCTGGCCATGATGGTTCGGTACCAGTTCATGCACCCGGGCCAGGGCCAGCGGCACGATACCCGGTGGGAACGAACCGATGACCACAGCCAGCAGCGCCAACGCCAGGAATGAATGGGCGGTCGCCAGCAAGACAAGGGCAGTCGCCTGCACGGCCAGCACCCATCGGATGCTTTTGCGCGCGCCCAGGTGGTCCGCCAGGAAGCCATAGGTCACCGGGCCGATAATCGCCCCCAAGCCGTACATCACCCATACCAGCGCACCGACACGGGCGCCGGCCTCAAGGCCGCGGGCGACATAGTCCACCAAAAACACCATCGCCGGGACCAACCCCGCCGCCATGAATGCGTACTGTGCAAACAATTGATGGACGGCGCGGGGCATGGGTGCTTTTTGCGTGTCATGTTTCACGCTCACGGCTGCCTGGGGCAGATCCTGCGGCCAGCCGAACCAGCTCAGCCCGGTCAGGACCAGTGACAGCACGCCGAGCCCGAGCCAGGTGGCTTCGAGGCCCAGGCTCAACAGCGGCGGCACAAGGGTTCCGGAGCCGGCGATGCCCAGCCCGATGCCCAGGAAAATCGCGCCACTGGCCAGCCCCCTGCGGGCGGCAGGTACATGGGGCAGCACGGTGGCCGCCACCAGCACCATGATCGCGCCGCCGGCGATGCCCGACAGCAATCGCCAAGCGAAATACCAAGCCACGGACACAGGAAAGGCACAGGCAAAAAACGCCGCCGTCACGGCCAGCATCATCAGTCGCAAGGCGTTTTTATGGGACAGTCGACGGGCCATCGGCCGGCCGAGCAGGGCGCCGATCAGGTATCCGACAAGGTTGGCGGCCCCGAGGTAGACCACGTCGCCGGGGCTGAACCAATGCGCTTGGATCAGCGGCGGAATCAAGGGGGTATAGGCGAAGCGCGCCAGGCCAATGCTGACGAGGCTGGCACAGAGGCCAGCGAAAATCGGTAGCCAGATGCCCGTGGAAGATGAAGCGAGCGCCGCGGATGATGTACGCATGGTAGCGATCCCATAGAAGGTTTATGGCGCCCAGCATATCGGCTATCGTTGTTGCGTTTATGCAGCGATTACGCGGCGCAGCGATGCAATTATGCATCGATAGGAGGACGGATGAATTGGGACGATGCGCGGGTATTCCTGGCGGTGTGTCGGGAGTCGACCCTGCGAGGCGCGGCGCGTGTGCTGGGGGTGGACCAGGCGACCGTGGGCCGGCGTATCGCCGCGTTGGAGAAATCCCTGAGCGCCGCGCTGTTTCTGCGCACACCCGACGGTTATGCCCTGACGTCAATGGGCGAGGCCGCGCTCAGGTCCGTGGAAAAAATGGAGCAGTCGGCCCTGGAACTGGAGCGTCGGATACAAGGACTGGACGATCGACTGGTGGGCAACGTGCGCGTCGCCACGACTGATTCATTGGCGATCGACTTCCTGATCCCGGCCATTGCCCGCCTGCACCAACGTCACCCGGACGTGCGCGTGCAGTTGGACGCCTCCACGCAGATCATCAGCCTGGTCAAGCGCGAAGCGGACGTTGCCGTGCGCAACACCCGGCCAGAAAACCCTGACCTGATCGCACGGCGGATCGCGCGCTGGCCGGTGGGGTTGTTCGCGGCGCGCGAGTATGTCGATGTCCATGGGGAGCCGACGCCGGGCAGCGCGTTCGAGGGCCATGACCTAGTTGTCTACCAGCCGTATTTGCAGGCGCAAAAAGATTTTACCCTGGTCGCCGAGCCGGTCAGTCGCGGGCGGATCGTTGCCAGCCTGAGTTCGAGCCTGTTGGTGCGTCGCTCGATTGCGGCGGGTATCGGAGTGGGGGAAATCCCGGTGTACATGGGCGAACGCGACGGGTTGGTGCGCCTATGGCCTGAGCGCACGCGACCGCTGCCGTACGAGGTCTGGCTGGTGACCCATGCGGACTTGCGCCACACGGCGCGGGTGCGGGCGGTGATCGATGAGATTGTCGCGGCGTTTTCCCAGGAAAACGAATAACGCTGGATAAGAGAACCTGTGGGAGCGAGCAAGCTCGCTCCCACAGGATGTCCCGCACACTGGCCTCACGGCATTTGCGGCAGTTCCTGCGGCCGCAGGTCAAATACCAGCACTTCGGCATCCTGGCCATTGCCCAGCGTCAGTACCTGTTCCTGGCGCACCCGCACGCCATCGCCTTCGTGCAACGGCACGCCATTGAGCTCTACGCTGCCCCGGGCCACGTGGACATAGGCATAACGATCGGCAGCCAACGTCAGCGTGGCGCTTTCCTGGCCGTCGAACAGCCCGGCATAAACCCGCGCGTCCTGGCGAACGTGGAGCGATCCCTGGGCCCCGTCCGGCGAAATGATCAATTGCAGGCGACCACGTTTTTGCTCGGTACTGAAATGTTCCTGCTGATAACGCGGCGTGGCGCCCACCACGTTGGGCACGATCCAGATCTGCAGGAAATGCACCGGCTCGTCGGCGCTGTGATTGAATTCACTGTGCGCTACGCCACTGCCAGCACTCATCAATTGCACATCACCGGGGCGAATGACCGAACCTGTGCCCAAGGTGTCCTTGTGCTCCAGCGCCCCTTCGAGCACGTAGGAGAAAATCTCCATGTCGCGGTGTGGGTGCTGGCCGAAACCTTTGGCGGCGGCGACCCGGTCGTCGTTGATCACCAGCAGGTCGGAAAAACCCTGTTGATTGAGGTCGCGGTAGCTGGCGAACGAAAAGGTGTGGAACGACGTCAGCCAGCCGTGACGGGCGATACCGCGATCAGAAGCTTTGCGTAGGGTCAGCATGGAAATTCTCCTGGTTCAGTGGGCGGTGGCCGTGGCCGTTCGCCGGGTTCAGAAGAAGGTTAATGGTTATCGTATTGTTCAATAAGCAGGTGAATAGGGAAATACTGTCCGTTATGAGTGGACAATCTCGCAGCGGGCGCTTCGCTTGGTCATAATGCCAACCGATGATCCTTGTGCAGGCGAACAAGCTCGCTCCCACAGGGTCCGGCATGTTCTTCTCGATTGGCGTCTTCCCATGAAAACCGTAGCAATGGTGCTGTTCCCCGATTTCCTGCTGCTCGACATGGCCGGGCCGCTTGAAGTGTTTTCCATCGCCAACCGTTTTCTTGCACCCGACCAGCACTATCAGTTGCTGACCCTGGGCACCGAGCGAGGCCCGTTGCGGGCGTCCAACGGTGTGACTGTCCATGCCGATATCCATATCGACCAGGCCTGGGCCGCCTACGACGTACTGCTCGTGCCGGGTGGTCCCGGTGCCTATAACGACCGGCACCCGGGCTTGCACACATGGTTGCGGGCGGCGGCGCCAAGGGCCACCTGCTATGGCTCGATTTGTACCGGCGCGTTTGTGCTCGGCGAAGCGGGGTTGCTCGATGGACACCGGGTTACCACCCACTGGCACTACACCGAGCGCTTGATCCAGCGTTTTCCCAAGGCATTGATCGAGACCGACAAAATCTTCTTGCGCGACCGACGGCTGATCACCTCCGGCGGTGTCACGGCCGGCATCGACATGGCCTTGGCCATCGTCGCCCAGGACCACGGCCGCAAAGTCGCGCTGGACGTCGCCAAAGTGCTGCTGGTGCTGATGAAGCGCCAGGGCGGGCAAGCGCAGTTCAGCCCGCTGGTGGCGACCGTGGCGGCCCAGGAGTCGGCGGTCACGCGGGTGCAGAACCACGTGATGGAGCATCTGGAGGAGCCCTTCACCGTGGAACGCATGGCGGCGGTCGCGGCCATGAGCACCCGGCATTTTGCCCGGCTGTTTGTCCGCGAAGTGAAGATGACGCCCATGGAATTCCTTCAAGGGGCGCGCATCGATCGGGCGCGTCAGTTGCTCGAATCCACCGACTTGCCGCTCAAGACCGTGGCGTTTCGCAGTGGCTTTGGCAGCGTGCGGCACATGCGTCAGCTGTTCAGCGAAAAGCTTGGCCTGACGCCGATCCAGTACCGCCAGCAGTTCAGTTGAGCCTCGGGTGTCCGTCCAGGGCACCGTGATGTCCGTGATGGGGCCTGTGCCAGCATTGTTATCGGGCGCAGGACTGCCAAGATTACCGCGAACCCTCTGGAAAGGATGCGCGAGAGCCAGGGCAGACGCGTGCGGCGCTTCGCAACGACATGCCTGGACCGGTCATCTGGCGCTGGATCGCTCATGAACAGTTTCGTCAAACCCTGCACCGGGCCAACGGTGTGCTTTGGCCCGTTCGTCTTTCACCGACAGCAGCGGCTGGTCTCTCGCGAAGGTCAACCTCTGGCATTGGGCGGTCGCGCCCTCGACATCCTGCAGATACTGGTCGCGCACGCCGGCGCTTTCGTCAGCAAGCAAGCGCTGATCGACCAGGTCTGGCCCGACAGCGTGGTCGAAGACATCAATCTGCGGGTGCACATCGCCGCGCTGCGACGGGCCTTCGGCGAGACGCGCGAAGGCAATCGCTACATCCTCAATCATCCTCGCCAGGGCTACTGTTTTGCGGTGCCCCTGACCCTGGAATCCGTGGGCGAGTCATCGAGCGCGGAGCCCTCCGAACGGCACAATCTGCCCGCCCGGCTGAGCCCGGTGATCGGTCGCGACAAAATCCTGGGCCGGCTGTTGGTGGAAGTGCCGCGCCAATCCCTCACCACCGTCACCGGCCCGGGTGGCATCGGCAAGACCACCGTGGCGTTGCGGGTGGCGGAACTGTTGCTGGAGCACTTTGCCGATGGCGCCTGGTTTATCGACCTGGCCGGCATCGGCGACCCGGCGCAGGTTGCGCTGCGGATTAAGCATGCCCTGGGCCTGGCGGACGGTTGCTTGGCCCAGCAGCTGCAAGCCCGTCGGATACTGCTGGTGCTCGACGGTTGTGAACAACTGATCGATACCTGCCGGGAATTGGCCTTGACGTTGCGCGCAGGGGCGCCTGGCGTATCACTGTTGGTGAGCAGTCGGGAAATCCTCAACCTGGCCGACGAAAATGTCGTGCAACTGTCCGGTCTGGGGATGGCGTCGGCCGATGAGTCCGATTATGTACTGGGGTGCCCGGCGGTGCAGTTGCTGGTCGAGCGAGTCGGCGCCCGCCAGCAGGGTTTCCAGCCGGGAGAACGCGACCTGGCGGCCCTTGCGCAGATCTGCCGGCGCCTCGACGGGTTGCCGCTTGCCCTGGAACTGGCAGCGGCCCAAGTCGATGTGCTGGGCGTGGCCGGGGTCCTGGAGCAGTTGGACCATGGTCTGTCGCTGCTGAGCCACGGACGTCGAACCGCCGTGCCTCGCCACCGTAGCCTGGAAGCTGCCCTGGATTGGAGCTTCGAGCGCTTGAGCCACGATGAGCGAACGGTGTTCCAACGCCTGGCGGTGTTCGAAGAACGGTTCAGCCTCAAGACCGCCCTGGCGGTGATCAGCTGCCCTGAAGTGGAAGCGGGACGATTGCCCTGGTTGTTGTCGCGGTTGGTCATCCAATCATTGGTGATGGTTGAGCAACGCGCCGAAGGGACGCGTTTCCATCTGCTGCGCACCACCCGCGCCTATGCTTTGGAGAAACTGCGTCACAGTGGGCAGTGGCCGCTTTGGCATCGGCGTTACGCACTGCAACAGGCGTGGCAAACCCGGTCAAGACCCGAGGTGCCCATCCAGCGTACGCAGCAGCGCGTCGGCTTGCTTTAGGTCGGGCGTGTCGAAGCCCTCATTGAAACGCCGATAGACGGGGCGCAGCAGATCCGCGGCGGCCTCATCCTGGCCACGCCGTTGCCACAGCCGCGCCAGGGAAAAGGCGCTGCGCAATTCCCACGCCAGCGCGCCTTGCTGCCGGGCGACGGCCAGGGCGGCGAGCAGTTGCTCTTCGGCTTGTTTTTCGGCCGATGGGTCATCCTGCGCCAACAGGGCTTCGGCGCTGGCTCGCAGGATCTCGGCGCAGCACCAGCCTGCGGCGCCGCTATGGGCGCGTTCGATCTGACCCGGTCCCACGGCATCCGCCCGCAGCGTCACGACGATGTCCTGCATCAAGCCGCTCTTGGTCGGGCAGGCCTCCAGGGACGCTCCATCGAACGCGTTCTCGTACTGGCAGGCCCACTCATGGAACAACATCACCGAATGCTTCCGGGCCTGGTGTTTCAACATACCGAGCCGTTCCCGTGCGATTGAATGTTCGCCGGTGTAATGGGCGATCAAGCAACCGCTGATCACCAGCGTGTAACAAATCGAAAGACCGTGATTGATCTGCAGGGCAATCTGCAGCGCGAGATTGGCGGTGCGCCGGGCTTTATCGGCGAACCCTTGCAGCCAGAGGATGCGCGCCAGGATTGTCAGCGCCGCCACGCTCTGTTCGTACTGCACGCCAAAACCGTGGGTGAAGCGGCCCAGGTGGCCGTTCTGGGCCAGGCGCTGGATGACCTGTTCGGCATCGCGCCGCGCCGCGCCCTGGTCGCCAATGAAATGCAACGCCAGCACCCGCAGGCGCTGGGTGCTCAGGGACAGCACCGGGTCGCCCGGGGGGCCCAGCCGGTCGAAGTCCTGGCATTGTTCCAGCGCCTGTTGGTAGCGGCCGCAACTGAGGTTGACGGCCATGTGGCCGGACACGGCCCGCAGCTCACCGGCCAGGTCGTGGCACTGCCGGGCCAGGCGCCGGGCCGTGACGAACGCCTCGACCGTGGCCGGCGTGCCGCCCTCGGTGTGGTAGTTGAGACTGGCGTGGGCCAGTTCCAGCGCAAGGGTCAACCTGGGGCATGGCGAGGCGGTGCCGTGCAGCAGGGCCCGGGCTTTGCTCACGTAAAGGCCATGTTCCTTGAGCAGCGACAGCTCCTGCCAGAGGGGCAGGCTACGGGCCGTCAAGCGGATCGCCACGGCGTGGGAGCCGTGGGCAGCCAGCCCCCGGTCCAACGCCGCACGGATGTCGTCTCGGTAGGACGCGTAGCGCGCGATCCAAAGCTGCGTCGGGGTGGTTTCCCAATCTTTTTCAGCCTGTTCCATCAACGTCAGGCAACGTTCGGCGTGTCGCGCCTGGCTCGCGGCCAGTTCGCCTGTCTCCAGCAGTTTTTCCAACGCGTAGCTGCGCGTGGTGTCCAGCAGGCGGTAGCGCACCTCGTCGTCACCGATCTCCACGTTGAGCAGCGACTTGGCGACCAACTGGCTGACCGATACCAGCACCTGGTCGGGCGCGACATGCTGGCCGACGATGACGGCCGCCGCCGAGGCGAGGTTGAAACTGCCCATGAACACCGCCAGGCGCCGCAGGCAGGTCTGCTCGCAGGCAGTGAGCAGCGCGAAGCTCCAGTCCAGCGTGGCGCGCAGGGTCTGCTGTCGCGGTGCGCTGGCGCGCTTGTCATGGTCGAGCAGTGCGACGCTGTCTCGCAGTTGCCGGCACAACTGCTCCAGCCCAAAGTGCCCGACCTGGGCAGCGGCCAGTTCGATGGCCAGGGGAATGCCGTCCAGGCGCTGGCAGATGTCGACGATCAGCGGCACCTCATGGTCGGTCAGCTCGAAGTCGTCCTGGCTGGCCATCGCACGTTCAGCAAACAGTTGCAGCGCTGGATATTCCAGGGCCGGATAACCTTCGATGACCATCCCCCGGGGTGGGATCGCCAGTGAATCGAGGCGCTGCACATGTTCGCCTTCGGCGCGCAGGCCTTCGCGGCTGGTGGCCAGAATATGCAAGTGCGGTGCGGCGCGCAGCAGCGTCTCGCAGAGCAGGGCCACGGCGTCGACCAGATGTTCGCAAGTATCGATCACCAGCAGCAGATGCCGTTCCTTCAGGGGCCGGACGACGGCTTCCAAGGGCTCGCCGTCTTGTGGCGACAGCTCCAACAGGGCGCAGAGGTTGGGCGCGATCATGGAAGGGTCATTGAGCGAGCCGAGGTCCAGCAGATACGTGCCGTCGCGGTAATGGCCGATCAGCCGCTCGGCGACCCGCAACGCGACGGTGGTCTTGCCGATGCCGCCGCTGCCGACCAGGGTGATGAAGCGTTTTCGCGGCAACTGGGCGACCAGGCTTTCCACCAGCCCCTGGCGCCCGATCACCCGGGTTCGGCGCGGCGGCAGGTTGCGCGCCAGGGCAGGGTGGGGGATACGTGCCAGTGGCTCGGGCGACTCGAAAGTCACCGGCGCGACGAAGCTGTAGCCGCGCTGCGCCACGGTGACGATGTAGCGCTGGCCTGCCTGTCCATCGCCCAACGCCTTGCGCAGCGCCGCCACGTGAACCCGAAGGTTGGTGTCTTCCACCACGCTCTTGGGCCAGACACGGGCGATCAGTTGCTGCTTGCTCACCACTTGGCCTGCGTGTTCGAGCAACACCAATAGAATCTCCACCGCGCGCCGACCCAGGCGCAACGGCTGCCCGCCCTCCAGCACCAGGCGCTGGCGGGGATGAACCCGGTAAGGGCCGAAATGCAGCGTCTTTTCGACGGGCAGGCTGAGGTACTGGCTCATGGCGCGCTCATTGTTCTGTTCCCTGGAGATGGCTGTACCTGAGCATATTCGTCAGGTTTGGTGACAAGCGCAACGGTGAACAGCCTTATCCAGAGCCATCGACAGATACAAATCCCCCCTACAAAAGCAATCTTCATTGGGGCTTTTAACACCACCGTCCCGAAAAAATTAACAACGTTTAACTCACGCATATACACCCCCTGACCGGACCATGGAGCAATCCACCCACCTCAAGGAGTCATGTCATGAGCGCATTCATCACCCGCGACGGCACAGAGATCTACTACAAGGATTGGGGTACTGGTCAACCGGTGGTCTTCAGTCACGGCTGGCCGTTGAACTCCGACAGTTGGGAGGCGCAGATGATGTTCCTGGCGTCCAATGGCTACCGGGTGATTGCCCACGACCGTCGCGGTCATGGGCGTTCCAGCCAGCCGTGGGACGGCAATGACATGGACACTTACGCCGACGACCTGGCGGAGCTGATCGAACGCCTGGACCTGAAGAACGCCGTGTTGCTCGGCTTCTCCACCGGCGGTGGCGAAGTGGCCCGCTACATCGGCCGTCACGGCGCCGCCCGCGTCGCCAAGCTTGGCCTGATCTCGGCTGTCACGCCGCTGATGCTCAGGACCGCGGCCAACCCCGGTGGCTTGCCTGTCGAAGTCTTCGACGGTTTCCGCCAGGCCTCCCTGGCCGACCGTTCTCAGCTATACAAGGATGTAGCCAGCGCGTTTTTCGGCGCCAACCGTCCGGGCGCCAAGGTCTCCCAAGGCATGATCGACTGGTTCTGGATGCAAGGCATGCTCGCCGGCCACAAGAACACCTACGACTGCATCAAGGCGTTCTCGGAGACCGATCTTTCCGACGACCTGCGCAACATCGACGTGCCGACCCTGGTGGTCCATGGCGATGACGACCAGGTCGTGCCGATCGAAACCGCCGGCATCGCGGCCGCCAAATTGCTCAAGAACTCGCAGCTGCTGGTTTACCCAGGCGCGCCCCATGGCCTGACCGATACCCATAAGGACCGCTTGAACGCGGACCTGTTGGCGTTCATCCAGGGCTGACGCAAGCAAGCTAAGACCTGTGGGAGCGAGCCTGCTCGCGAAGGCGGTGGCTCAGCTTGCATCGATATTTGCCGTGCCGGCCTCTTCGCGAGCAGGCTCGCTCCCACAGTTAAAACAGGAACAACACCCATGAACCGCAATGATCTACGCCGTCTCGACATGAACCTGCTGGTGATCTTCGAGGCGCTGATGTTCGAGAAGAACCTGACCCGCGTTGCCGAAAAACTGTTCATGGGCCAGCCGGCGGTGAGCGCGGCGCTTGGGCGGCTGCGGGATCTGTTCGATGACCCGCTGCTGATCCGTCATGGCCGGGGCATGGAACCGACGCCTCGGGCCCTGGCGATCCTGCAGGAATTGCAGCCGGCCATGGACACGATTTCCGGTGCGGTCAGCCGGGCCAAGGCGTTCGACCCGTCCACCAGTTGCGATGTGTTTCGCATCGGTCTGTCCGACGATGCCGAATTCGGCCTGTTTCCACCCTTGCTGAGCCAACTGCGCGAGGAAGCACCGGGCATCATCGTGGTGGTGCGCCGGGCCAATTTCCTGCTGATGTCGTCGCTGCTGGCCAGCGGTGAGATCAGCGTCGGCGTCAGCTACACCACCGATCTCCCTGCTAACGCCAAGCGCAAGAAACTGCGGGACATTCCTTGCAAGGTCTTGCGTGGCGACAAGCGCCCGGGTCCGTTGACCCTGGACGAATATTGCTCGCGGCCCCATGCGATGGTTTCGTTCTCCGGCGACCTGAGCGGCAACATCGACCTGGACCTGGCCCGCATCGGCCGGGCGCGCAAGGTCGTGCTGGCGGTGCCGCAATTCAGCGGGCTGCGCGCCTTGCTGGCCGGCACCGAGCTGATCGCCACCGTGCCGGACTATGCCGCCTGCGCACTGGTGGAAGGGTGCGCGTTACGCGCCGAAGATCCGCCGTTCGAAATCAATGCCGCCGAGTTGTCGATGGTCTGGAGCGGCGTGCATGACAACGACCCCGCCGAGCGCTGGCTGCGCTCGCGCATTGCGGCCCACATGTCCCAACCGCTGCCGGCCGCCGCTTCGACGGACCCGGCCGGAGCCCACCGATGAATACCACTGACGAAAGCCGCTTGCAGGACCTTGGCCTGCTGTTGCTGCGCCTGAGCGGCGCGCTGTTCCTGTTATGGGTGCATGGCTTGCCGAAATTGCTGAATTACAGCGCCGAGCTGACCCGCATCGAAGACCCGTTCCACCTCGGCGCGGCGACCACGCTGGTCTTGGCGATTTTTGCCGAGGTGCTGTGTCCCTTGCTGATCATGGCCGGCGTGCTGGTGCGGTTGGCGTGCCTGCCCATCCTGTTCCTGCTGGCCGTGGCGCTGCTGGTCGTGCATCCGCAGTGGAGCCTGGAAGAAGGCCAGTTCGGCTGGTTGCTGTTGATCATATTTACCAGCGTGTTCATTGCCGGCCCTGGACGTTTGGCGATGAACGCGCGCTTTGCTGGAGTGCTGCGTCATGCCTGAGTCCCAAACCCTCGGATCCACCGCGAGCCCGGCGGTACCCGGTTTCGATGAAATCGTCACCCTGGTGGTCAAGCACCGGATCAAAGCCGGGCAGAACGATGCCTATGAGGCCTGGTTGCGGCGCATCGTCACCGTGGCCGGCCAGTGGCCGGGCCATTTGGGCGTCGACGTTGTGCGGGGCAAGCAGGACGGACTGTCGTTGTTTACCTGCGTGCTGCGTTTTCGCTCCACCGAGGCCATGCAACGCTGGCTGGATTCCTCCGAGCGTCGTGAATTGGTGGCCGAGGCAGCGCCACTCTTGGCCGACGGCGACAAGATCGAGGTCGGTTCCCATAAGGAATTCTGGTTCGCCCCGCTGGCCGATGCCGCCACGCCGCCACCGCGCTGGAAGCAATCGGTGGTGACGCTGCTGGTCATCCTGCCGCACACCTTGCTGGTGCCGTTGCTCTGGGGCCCGCTGCTGCAGCTCAACGCATTTCTGTCCAACTACGTGGTCGCCACGTTCCTCATCACCGTGACCATCGTGCTCTCGGTGGTGTACGTGTGCATGCCGTTGGCGACCCGGTTGTTCGCGCCCTGGTTGGAATCCTCCAAAACCCACGAACACCTGGAGCCCGGCCATGGCCAATAACGACGACCCAACCGATCCACTGCGCCGCCAATTGCTTGCCGCCGGATCCTTGCTCAGCGCCGCCGCCGCTTTCTGGCCGCGCCTGTCCCTTGCTTCTTCCCATTCACAAGGAAACCCGATGAACGCCGATCTGATTCTGTTCAATGGCCAATTCCACACCGTCGACCGTGAGAAGCCTCGCGCCAGCGCGGTTGCCATCAGCCAGGGCCGCTTCGTCGCCGTGGGCACCGACGCCGAGGCCATGGCCCTGCGTGGCAGCGGCACCCAGGTCATCGACCTCAAGGGCCGCACCGTCATCCCCGGCCTCAACGATTCGCACCTGCACCTGATCCGTGGTGGCTTGAACTACAACCTGGAGCTGCGCTGGGAAGGTGTGCCCTCGTTGGCCGATGCCTTGCGCATGCTCAAGGACCAGGCTGATCGCACGCCGACCCCGCAATGGGTCCGCGTGGTGGGCGGCTGGAACGAATTCCAGTTCGCCGAAAAACGCATGCCGACCCTGGAAGAACTCAACCAGGCCGCTCCCGATACGCCCGTGTTCGTGTTGCACCTCTACGATCGTGCCTTGCTCAACCGCGCCGCGCTGCGCGTGGCCGGCTACACCCGTGACACGCCGAACCCACCGGGTGGCGAAATCGTGCGTGACAGCAGGGGGGAACCCACCGGCATGCTGGTGGCGCGCCCCAACGCGATGATCCTTTACTCGACGCTGGCGAAAGGGCCGAAACTGCCGCTGGAGTACCAAGTCAACTCCACGCGGCAGTTCATGCGCGAGCTCAATCGCCTGGGCCTGACCAGCGCCATCGACGCCGGCGGCGGCTACCAGAACTACCCGGACGACTACGAAGTCATCGAGCAGTTGGCCCGCGAGCAACAGTTGACGGTGCGCATCGCCTACAACCTGTTCACCCAGAAGCCCAAGGAAGAACTCACCGACTTCAAGAACTGGACCGGCAGCGTCAAGCTGCACCAGGGCGATGACTTTTTGCGGCACAACGGCGCCGGCGAAATGCTGGTGTTCTCTGCGGCAGACTTCGAAGACTTCCTCGAACCGCGCCCAGACCTGCCGCCGGGCATGGAACAGGACCTGGAGCCAGTGGTGCGTCACCTGGTGGAACAGCGCTGGCCATTCCGCCTGCACGCGACCTACGACGAATCCATCAGCCGCATGCTCGACGTGTTCGAGAAGGTCAACCGCGACATTCCGTTCAACGGCCTGCCGTGGTTCTTCGACCACGCCGAGACCATCACGCCGAAAAACATCGAACGCGTGCGGGCGCTGGGCGGCGGTATCGCAATCCAGGACCGCATGGCTTTCCAGGGTGAATATTTTGTCGATCGCTACGGCGCCAAAGCCGCCGAAGCCACACCGCCGATCAAGCGGATGCTCGCCGAAGGCGTGCCGGTGGGCGCTGGCACCGACGCCACTCGCGTCTCCAGCTACAACCCGTGGACCTCGTTGTACTGGATGGTCAGCGGCCGCACCGTCGGCGGCCTGTCATTGCATGAAGAAGGGTTGCCGCGCCTGACCGCGCTGGAGCTGTTTACCCACGGCAGTGCCTGGTTCTCGTCGGAGCAGGGCAAGAAAGGCCAGATCAAGGTCGGCCAACTGGCGGACCTGGCGGCCCTGAGCGCGGATTTCTTCAGCGTCGAGGAAGAAGCCATCAAGTGGATCGAATCGGTGCTGACGGTGGTGGACGGCAAGGTGGTCTACGGGGCTGGCGATTTCGAGAAACTTGGCCCAGCGAGCGTCCCGGTGTTGCCGGACTGGTCGCCGGTGGTCAAGGTCCCGGGCCACTGGCGCCCGACATCGCCCTTGCAGGCGCAAGTCCACCAGTGCAGCGGTCCTTGCACGGTGCATTCCCATAGCCACGAGCGGGCGCGCCTGTCGAACGTCCCGGTCAGCGACTTCCAGGGTTTCTGGGGCGCGTTTGGCTGTTCCTGTTTTGCCTTTTGACTAACACACCGATTCTCCCCTTGTGGGAGCGAGCCTGCTCGCGAAGGCGTCGGCACATCCGACATCGCCGCCAGCTGACACACCGTCATCGCGAGCAGGCTCGCTCCCACATTGGTTTTCAATACATCCATCCCAAAGGAGTCACCCCATGAGCAACGTTCCCGCCTACAACCGTCTGAACAAAGACGACGCGGTCGTCCTGCTGGTCGATCACCAGACCGGTCTGATTTCCCTGGTCCAGGACTTCTCGCCCAACGAGTTCAAGAACAACGTGTTGGCCTTGGCCGACCTGGCGAAGTTCTTTGAACTGCCGACCATCCTGACCACCAGCTTCGAACAAGGCCCCAACGGCCCGATCGTGCCGGAACTCAAGGAAATGTTCCCGGACGCGCCGTACATCCCCCGTCCAGGTCAGATCAATGCCTGGGACAACGAAGACTTCGTCAAGGCGATCAAGGCCACCGGCCGCAAGCAACTGATCATCGCCGGCGTGGTCACGGATGTCTGCGTGGCGTTCCCCACCCTGTCGGCGCTGGCCGAAGGCTTCGACGTGTTTGTCGTCACCGACGCTTCGGGTACCTTCAACGAAACCGTGCAACAAGCCGCCTGGGTACGCATGACTGCTGCTGGCGCGCAGATGATGAACTGGTTCTCGGTGGCCTGTGAGCTGCACCGCGACTGGCGCAACGACATCGAAGGCCTGGGCAACCTGCTGTCCCAGCGCATTCCGAACTACCGCAACCTGATGAACAGCTACTCGGCACTGACGGCCAAGTAAGCTGTCCATGCTTGACGACGCCCGCTTTTGCGGGCGTTTTTGTGCCCGGCATCAGAGCCTTGCAGCTGACCCACCGCCATCGCGAGCAAGCTCGCTCCCACAGGTTTTGTGACGACTCGAACATTGTGGGAGCGAGCTTGCTCGCGATGGCGGCGGCACATTCAACAGCTAGGCAATCAGACTCACCAAGACCACAATGCCCAACTCATCCCCCTGACTGTCCACCCACGGAATGACAATGAACCCCTTCGAAGAGATGCGCATCTTTGCCCAGGTCATGGAGTCGGGCAGTTTCACCGCCGCAGCGGACAAGCTCGGGCTGTCCAAGCAATTCGTCAGCCGCAAGCTCATGGAGCTGGAGCAACGCCTGGGGGTGCGCCTGCTCAATCGCTCGACCCGTCGGCTGGATGTCACGCCGCTCGGCCAGCGCTACCACGAAGCGGCGTTGCGCCTGCTCAGCGAAGTCGAGCAAGTGGAGCAGGGCATCAGCGGCCAGACCAGCGAGCCGCGTGGGACCATCCGGCTCAGCGCGCCGTTGTCATTCGCCGTGGCGCACCTGGGCAGCCTGCTGCCGCTGTTCTTGCAACGCTACCGGGATGTCAGCGTCGAGGTGGACCTGAGCGACCGCTCGGTTGACCTTTTGGGGGAAGGCTATGACCTGGCACTGAGGATCGGCGTGCTGGAGGATTCAACGCTGATCGCCCGGCGCATCGCGAGCATCGAACGCGTGTACTGCGCCAGCCCGGCTTATCTGTCAGACAAAGGCACACCCATACGACCCGAAGACCTGCGCAATCACGACTGTTTGCCTTATGGACACAGCCGTCAGGTGCAGTGGCGTTTCGAGGGGCATGGCAAACCGCTGGTCCTGGAAGTGGTGGGACGGATGCGGGCCAATAACGGCGACCTGCTCAGGGACGCGGCAATTGCCGGGATGGGGATCACGTATCTGCCAACCTTCATCGTCGGCGATGCGCTAAAGGATGGTCGCCTGGTCAAGGTGCTGGAGGGGTTCGAAACCGAGCCGTTGACGCTGTCGGCGGTCTATCCGCAACACCGTCAGGCTTCGCGACCGGTGCAGGCGCTGGTGGAATTCTTGCGCGAGCAGACGATATGAAGGCCGCGACGCTTCAACCCGATCGGTGACTGAAGCGTTCGCGGCCATGGATCAAGCGGCGAGGTTGGCGCTGCTCAGTTCTTTCTTGTACTGCGCTTTCATGGTTTCCATCTGCTCGCCCAAGGCGTCCAGCTTAGCCTTGCCCAGCACCTTCTTGGCTTGAGGGAACATTTCTTTCTCTTCTTCCTCGATGTGGTGCTCCAGCAGCTCTTTCACCACTTTGACGCGGCCCGCGAATTCAGGCTGGGAAGGGTCGGTGGCTTTCAGGTCGGGCAGCACCAGCGAATCGACGGTGCGGTGCTCTTCCTTGGCTTCGTAATACATCTCGGCTTCTTCCTTGCCGCCTTCCTGCTTGAAGGCCGGGTACAGGATTTCTTCTTCCAGGCGGGTGTGGATGGTGACTTCCATTTCCAGCTTCGCCAGTAGCTCGGTGCGTTTCTTGACCGCGCGATCAGTGGACTCACTCAATTGAGTGAGAATGGCTTTGACGCGTTCATGGTCGGCTTTCAACAGGTCGATGGCGTTCATGTGCTGCTCCTCGGTCATTCACGGATGCGGGCCGGCTTCGAGCGCCGACGCCACGTAACATGACAGGTGCATCCGTCGTGCCAGCCGAGCCGCTTTATTAATCACTTAAAAATCAGTGGCTTATATTTTTTGCCAGTTTCGCTATCGTGCAGGCTGCAAGAGTCACCATCAAAACGCGTTGCACTTTGCGCTGCCAAGGCCGTCAGGGGTTGTCGATCGATTGCCTGACCCGTTCCGCCAGTGCCAGGCAGGACGTCAGCCCCGGGGATTCGATACCGAACAGGTTGATCAGCCCCGGCACCTTGTGCTCGGTTTCAGCGCTGATAAGAAAGTCCCGGGCCGGTTCCCCCGGGGCGGAGATTTTCGGGCGAATGCCGCTGTAGGCGGGTTGCAGGCTCCGGTCGGGCAAGCCCGGCCAGTAGTTTCGAATGGCCTGGTAGAACGCTTCGGCCCGGGCCGGATCCACTCGGTAGTCTTCTGCTTCGACCCATTCGGTGTCAGGACCGAAACGCGCCTGGCCCGCCAGATCGAGCGTCATATGAATGCCCAGGCCAGCGGCTTCTGGCGCCGGATAAACCAAATGGCGGAATGGTGCCCGCCCGGCCAGTTGGAAGTAGTTGCCTTTGCACAGGTAACCATCGGGAATCCACTGCCGGGCCAGCCCCTCGATCCGGCGGGCGAGGGCAGGGGCCTGGAGGCCGGCGGCATTGATCAGGCGGCGGCACGACAACGTCATCTGCGCCGTGCCGCCCAATGTCAGGCTGAAGCCTCCGTCGAGGATGTTCGCCTCCAATAAGGGCGTGCGGAACACGACGTCGGCACCGGCCGCCTCGGCGTCGCCTTGCAACGCCAGCATCAACCCATGGGCGTCGACAATACCGGTGGAGGGCGAATACAACGCGCCGATACAGGACAGCTCCGGCTCCAGCGCCTGTGCCTGCCTTTTATCGAGCAGACGCAGGTCATCCACCCCGTTGACCAGGCCGCGCGCCAGAAGCTTTTCAAGCTCGGCCAGTTGTGCCTGATCCTTCGCCACGATCAGTTTGCCGAGCCGGCGAGTCTGGACGCCGTGGCTGGCGCAGTAGTCATACAGCCGTCGCCGGCCTTCGACACACAGCTGCGCCTTGAGGCTGCCGGGCGGGTAATACAGCCCGGCATGGATCACTTCCGAATTGCGCGAGCTGATACCCGCGCCGATGGCATCGCCTGCTTCGATCACCAGCACTTCATGCCCGGCCTGCGCCATCTCCCGCGCCACGGCCAGGCCGACGACGCCTGCGCCGACGACCATGCAATCTATATCCACATTCAACGCTGGATCTCCTTCAAAGGCACGATAGCGCTTGAGCATAGTCCCTTCTGCGGGAGTGCAGCTGTGACAGAGAGCTTGCTCCCGCTGGGCTGCGCCGGTAGACGCTGTGTAGGAGCGGTGTAGGAGCCAGCTCCTACAGAATCGAGCGGGAGCAAGCTCCCCCGCCACGGTTCTCGCAAATTCAAACTTGCATCCCAAAAAAAATGCCCGCATCTCACGATACGGGCATTTTGTCATCGATGACGCTTCAGCTATCAGCCGGTCAGACCAGCCTGCTGAACCAGGGTCAGCAACGGCTGCGGGTACACACCCAGGAAGAACGCCAATACGGCGATGGCCAGCAGCATGACGCCGCCTGCCTTTTGTTCCCAGTGCAACTCGGCATCGTGGCGACGCAGGTTCGGTTCCATCAGGTACAGGGTGACCATGACGCGCAGGTAGTAGAACACGCCGATGGCACTGCCCAGCACCAGGGAGCCGACCAGCCACCATTGGTGAGCCTCGACGCCGGTGGCAATGATGTAGAACTTGCCGATGAAGCCGGCGGTCAGCGGGATGCCGGCCAGGGACAGCATCATCACGGTCAGCACGGCGGTCAGGTACGGACGGCGCCAGAACAGGCCACGGTATTCGTACAGGGCATCGGCGTCGCGGCCGTTGTACGGCGAGGACATCAGAGTGATCACGCCGAAAGCGCCGAGGCTGGTGATCACGTAGGTGACCAGGTATACGCCGATGGCTTCCACGGCCAGGCCCTTGCTGGCGATCAGAGCGATCAGCAGGTAGCCGAAGTGGGCGATGGACGAGTAACCCAGCAGACGCTTGAGGTTGCTCTGAGTCAGCGCCAGCAGGTTACCGAACAGGATCGACGCGATGGCGATGATGGTCAGCACGTTACTCAACACGCCGCTGCTGGCCACTGGCGAGATCTGGAACAGACGCACCATGACCGCGAACACCGCCACCTTCGATGCGGTGGCGAGGAACGCCGCCACGGGCGCCGGGGCGCCTTCGTAGACGTCCGGGGTCCAGAGGTGGAACGGAACCAGCGACAGCTTGAACGCCAGGCCGATCAGCATCATGCCCAGGCCCAGTTGAGCGATCGGGCTAGGCAGGCCGGTGGCCGCCAGGGCCTGGCCGATACCGACGAAGCTCAGGGTGCCGGCTTCAGCGTAAAGCAGGGCCATGCCGAACAACAGGAACGCGGAACCGGCGGCCGACAACACCATGTACTTGATGCCGGCTTCCAGGGAGCGCTTGTTGAAGAAGGCGTAGGCCACCAGGCCATAAACCGGCACCGACAGCAGTTCCAGGCCGATGAACAGGCTCGCCAGGTGCTGTGCGCTGACCAGGACCAGGCCACCGGCGGCGGCCATCAGGATCAGCAGGTACAGTTCTTCGCGGTTGCCCGGGTAACCCGAACCCCCATCACCCAGATAGGCGTGGGCGAGGGTGACGCAGGCGAGGGTGGCGACCAGGATCAGCGCCATATACAGGCAGGCGAAGCTGTCGATCTGTATCAGTGGCGTGACCGCCAGGGGCGCGACTTTCAGGGCCGGCAGGATCGACAGCAGGGCCAGGTTCAGCCCCGCCACCGACAGCAGGAAGGTTTGTGCGTGATTGCGGCGCCAGGCGATCGCCAGCATCACCACGATGATCGTGGCGCTGGTGATCAACAGCGGCGCAAGCGCGATAAAGTGTTGAATCGTGAATTCCATAGCGCTCTTACCGGGCCGAAGCGAGTTGAGAGAAGGCGGTGCCGAGCCACTGCTGCACGCCATGCATCGTGGCGGCGGAAGTGTCGAGGAATGGCTGCGGATAGACGCCGAGGTAAACCAGCAGCACCGCAAGGCCAAGCACCATGATCAGTTCGCGACCGTCCATGCCGCGCAGCACTTCATCGGACTTGGCCGGACCGAAGTAGGCGCGGTGGATCATGATCAGCGAGTAGACCGAACCGAACACCAGGCCGGACGTGGCAATCGCGGTGATCCATGGCGCGCTGACGAACGAGCCGATCAGGATCAGGAACTCGCCGACGAAGTTGCCGGTGCCTGGCAGGCCCAGGGAAGCGGCTGCGAAGAACAGGCTGATGGCCGGCAGGTAGGCGATGCGCGACCAGATGCCGCCCATTTCACGCATGTCTCGGGTATGCAGGCGCTCGTACAACTGGCCGCTGAGGATAAACAGCGCCGCAGCCGACAGGCCGTGGGCCAGCATCTGGATCACCGCGCCTTGCAGGGCCAACTGGCTGCCGGAGTAGATCCCGATAAGCACGAAGCCCATGTGCGAAACGCTGGAGAACGCGATCAGGCGCTTGATGTCGGTCTGGGCGAAGGCCAGGAACGCACCGTAGAAAATACCGATCAGGCCAAGGGTCATGGCGATCGGCGCAAACTCGGCCGAGGCGTTCGGGAAAAGCGGCAAGGCAAAGCGCAGCAGGCCGTAGGCCGCTGTCTTCAACAAGATACCGGCCAGGTCCACGGAACCGGCGGTCGGCGCCTGGGCGTGGGCGTCGGGCAGCCAGGAGTGGAACGGCACCACCGGCAGCTTCACCGCGAAGGCGATGAAGAAGCCCAGCATCAGCACGTACTCGGTGGTGCGCGACAGCTCTACTTTCAACAGGTCGGCGTAGTTGAAGGTAATCACGCCGGTGTTGTTGAAGTTCACCAGGACCAGGCCAAGGATCGCCACCAACATGATCAGGCCGGAAGCCTGGGTGAAGATGAAGAACTTGGTCGCTGCGTAGATCCGGGTCTTCTTGCCGTCCGAAGAACTGTGACCCCAGAGCGCGATGAGGAAATACATCGGCACCAGCATCATTTCCCAGAAGAAGAAGAACATGAACAGGTCCAGCGCCAGGAACACGCCGACGACACCGCCCAGGATCCACATCAGGTTCAGGTGGAAGAAACCGACGTGACGCTGGATCTCTTTCCAGGAGCAGAGCACCGAGAGAATACCCAGCAAGCCGGTCAGCAGGATCATCAGCAGCGACAGACCGTCGAGGGCCAGGTGCACGCTGATGCCGAAGCGCTCGATCCAGGCGTGCTTGAATTCAAGTGCCCAGGTCGGATCGGCGCCAGGGGCCGGTGCGAATGAATAGTCGCCGGTCGCCCACAGCCAGAGGCCGAGCGCGAGTTCCAGGGACATGGTCAGCAGCGCAATCCAGCGCGGGAGGGTAGAGCTGGAACGCTCCGCCATCCAGCACAGCAGGCCGCCGATGAAGGGGATCAGGATTAGCCAGGGCAGAATCATGACGGGCTCGTTTCCTTTCGCAAGTTCGCAAGGTTCATATCAGACCGCTACCAGCACGATGGCGCCGATAACCAGCACGGCGCCAGCCGCCATGGAAGCCGCATACCAACGCAGTTGACCGGTCTCGGTACGGCTCAGGGCAGTGTGGCCACCCTTTGCCATGCGCGGGATCAGGCCAATGGTCTGGTCGAGCGGGTCTTTGCGCAGAATGTGGCTGATCGCAAGGTATGGCTTGACGAACAGTTTGTCGTAGATCCAATCGAAGCCCCAGGCGGCGAACCACCAGGCCGAGAGGAAACGCCCGATGCCGCTGTTGGCGATGGCCGTGACGAAGCGACGCTTGCCGAGGAACAGCAGGGCAGCCAGCAGGATACCCGCCAGGGCGATGGCGCCCGAGGCAATCTCAAGGCTGTGCTTGGCTTCGCCGCCGGCATGGCCGACGCTTTGCGGCAGCACATCGGCCAGCGGTGGGGTGATCATGGCGCCGACGAAGGTGGACAGCACGATCAGCACCGACAGCGGCAGCCAGTGGGCAATGCCGTGGCCGGCGTGGGCTTCGGTCTTGGCTTCACCGTGGAATGCGATGAAGATCAGGCGGAAGGTGTACAGCGAGGTCATGAACGCACCCACCAGGCCGGCATAAAGCAGACCCTGGTTACCGCTGGCGAACGCTTCCCAGAGGATCTCGTCCTTGGAGTAGAAGCCGGCGGTGACCAATGGCAGGGCCGCCAGGGCCGCGCCACCGACGATGAAGCTGGCATAGGCCAACGGCAGTTTCTTCCACAGGCCGCCCATCTTGAAGATGTTCTGCTCGTGGTGGCAGGCAACGATCACCGCACCGGAGGCAAGGAACAGCAGGGCCTTGAAGAAGGCGTGGGTCATCAGGTGGAAGATCGCGCCTTCCCAGGCACCGACGCCCAGGGCCAGGAACATGTAGCCGATCTGGCTCATGGTCGAGTAGGCGAGGATGCGCTTGATGTCGGTCTGTACCAGCGCGGCAAAACCGGCCAGCACCAGGGTCACGCCGCCAACCAGGCCGACCAGGTGCAGGATGTCCGGCGCCAGGGCGAACAGGCCGTGGGTACGGGCGATCAGGTAGACACCGGCGGTGACCATGGTCGCCGCGTGGATCAGTGCCGAAACCGGCGTCGGGCCCGCCATCGCGTCCGCCAACCAGGTCTGCAGCGGCAGTTGCGCGGATTTGCCGACAGCGCCGCCCAGCAGCATCAGGGTCGCCAGGACGATCCAGAAGTCGCCGGCCTTGAAGTGCTCGGGCGCCTTGACCAGCAATTCCTGGATATTCAGCGTGCCCAGCTGCTGGAACAGGATGAACAGGCCGATGGCCATGAACACGTCGCCGATGCGGGTCACGATGAAGGCCTTGAGCGCGGCGTTACCGTTGTTGCGGTTGCCGTAGTAGAAACCGATCAACAGGTACGAGCACAGGCCCACGCCTTCCCAGCCGAAGTACAGGAACAACAGGTTATCGCCGAGCACCAGGAACAGCATGCTGGCGATGAACAGGTTGGTGTAGGCGAAGAAGCGCGAGTAACCGGCTTCACCGCGCATGTACCACGAGGCGAACAGGTGGATCAGGAAACCCACGCCGACCACCACGCCGAGCATGGTCACCGACAGGCCGTCCAGGTAAAGGGCGAAGTTCGGCGTGAAGCCTTCCACCGCCATCCACTGCCACAGCACCTGCACGTACGCGCCACCTTCCGGCGGGGCGACGTTGAATTGCCAGATCACATACGCGGTAACGATGGCAGACAGGCCGATGGAGCCCACGCCAACCAGCGCCGAAAGGTTTTCCGACCAGCGTCCACGGGAGAACGACAGCAGCAGGAAACCGATGAGGGGAAATATGAAAGTCAGGAAAAGAAGGTTCATCCGCGCATCTCGCTGGCAGCGTCAATATCGAGAGTGTGGAAGCGGCGATACAGCTGCAACAGGATCGCCAGGCCAATACTGGCCTCGGCGGCTGCCAGGCTGATCACCAGGATGAACATGATCTGTCCATCCGGTTGCGCCCAGCGAGCGCCCGCAACGATGAAGGCCAGGGCGGAGGCATTCATCATCACCTCCAGGCTCATCAGCACGAACAGAATGTTGCGGCGGACCATCAGGCCGACCAGACCGAGACAGAACAGGATGCCGGCAACCGCCAGACCATGCTCGAGAGGGATAGCAGGCATGTGATTACTCCTTCGCCTCATTACGGCCCAAATGGAACGCCGTGACGACTGCGGCAAGCAGCAGCATCGAGGCGAGTTCGACCACCAGCAGATACGGGCCGAACAGGCTGATGCCCACGGCCTTGGCGTCTACGGTGGTGTGGCCGATGGCCTGGCCGCTCTGGTGGGCGAACAGCACATACAGCAGTTCTCCCAGCAGCAGGGCGGCGAGAATCACCGGCCCCGCCCAGATGCCAGGCTTGAGCCAGGCGCGTTCCTGTTGGATCGCCGCCGGGCCGAGGTTGAGCATCATCACCACGAACACGAACAGCACCATGATGGCGCCGGCGTAAGCGATCACTTCCAAGGCACCGGCGAACGGCGCGCCGAGGGCGAAGAAGGTCATGGCCACGGCGATCAGCGAAATGATCAGGTAGAGCAGGGCGTGCACGGGGTTGGTGTTGGTGACCACACGAAGCGTGGACACCACCGCGATACCCGATGCGAAATAGAAAGCGAATTCCATCTTTCTTCCTTAAGGCAGCAAGCTCTTCACGTTGATCGGTTCGGCTTCGTTCTGCGCGGCGCCTTTCGGCTTGCCGGCAATGGCCATACCTGCAACACGATAGAAGTTGTAATCAGGGTTTTTACCGGGACCGGAAATCAGCAGGTCTTCTTTCTCGTACACCAGGTCCTGACGCTTGAAGTCAGCCATTTCGAAATCCGGCGTGAGCTGGATCGCGGTGGTCGGGCACGCTTCCTCGCACAAACCGCAGAAGATGCAGCGCGAGAAGTTGATGCGGAAAAAGTCCGGGTACCAGCGACCGTCTTCGGTCTCGGCTTTCTGCAGCGAGATGCAGCCTACCGGGCACGCCACGGCGCACAGGTTGCAGGCCACGCAGCGCTCTTCGCCGTCAGGGTCGCGGGTCAGGACGATGCGCCCGCGATAACGCGGCGCCAGGTAGACCTGTTCTTCCGGGTATTGCAGGGTGTCGCGCTTGCGAAAGCCATGGCCGAAGATCATGACCAGGCTTCGCAGTTGGGTACCGGTACCCTTAACGATGTCGCCAATATATTTGAACATGGGTCAAATCCTCACTGAACCGCAGCCGCGGGCGCGTTCATCAAAACGATCGCAGCGGTCACCAGCATGTTGATCAGGGTCAGCGGCAGGCAGAATTTCCAGCTGAAATCCATCACCTGGTCGTAGCGTGGGCGCGGGATCGAGGCGCGCAACAGAACGAACAGCATGATGAAAAACGCGGTCTTCAGGGCGAACCAGACGAAGGGCAGTTGCGGCAGGATGCCGAACGGACCGTGCCAGCCACCGAAGAACAGCGTCACCAGCAGTGCCGAGATCAGGATGATGCCGATGTACTCGCCAACGAAGAACATGCCCCATTTCATGCCGGCATATTCAATGTGGTAACCGTCGGCCAGTTCCTGTTCCGCTTCCGGCTGGTCGAAGGGGTGACGGTGAGTCACGGCCACGCCAGCGATGAAGAAGGTACAGAAGCCGAAGAACTGCGGAATGATGAACCACAGGTTCTGGGCCTGGTACTCGACGATGTCGCGCATGTTGAACGAGCCGGCCTGAATCACGATGCCCATCAGCGACAGGCCCATGAACACTTCATAGGACACGGTCTGGGCCGAGGCCCGCAGGCTGCCGAGCAGGGCGAACTTGTTGTTACTCGACCAACCGGCGAACAACACCGCGTACACCGACAGGCCGGCCATGGCGAAGAAGAACAGCAGGCCGATGTTCAGGTCCGCCACGCCCCAGGTCGGGGTGATCGGGATGACCGCGAAGGCGATCAGCAAGGCGCTCATGGCCACGACCGGTGCCAGGGTGAAGATCACCTTGTCGGCGAACGGTGGCGTCCAGTCTTCCTTGAAGAACATCTTCACCATGTCGGCGGCGATCTGGAACATGCCGAACGGGCCGACGCGGTTCGGACCGTAGCGGTCCTGCCACCAGCCCAGCAGGCGACGTTCGACGAAGCTCAGCAACGCGCCGCAGACCACCACGGCCAGCAAGACCACGATGGCCTTGAGGACCGTCAGGATCACGGCGATCACTTCAGGGGTGAACCAGCTCATTGCGCTGCCTCCTGCAGACCGTCGACGGTTTTGCCGAAAATCGCCGGTGGAATACCCGCCAGGCCAGCCGGCAGGGCCACCAGGCCGGCGCCCAGTTCTTCATTGATGCGCAGCGGCAGACGCAAGGTCTGGCCAGCCACGTTCAGGCTCAGCAGGGCACCGTCGTTGACGCCCAGGCGATCGGCTTCGGACTTGGCCAGCGACACGTAGGCGGCCGGGATGCGCTCCTGCACCGGCTCGGCCTTGGAAGAGTTCTCTTCGCTGCCGAACAGGTGATGGAACGGCACGACCTGCCAGGTGCCCGGTGCCGGGTTGAAGGCACGTGGGACGCTGGCGAACCAGCCCAGGCCATCGCCCTGGGTTTCGATCAGGCGAGTGCCCGGATCACCGGCACGCAGGTGGCCGCCGACTTCGTCCTGGAACTTGTTCCAGGCCTGCGGCGAGTTCCAGCCCGGCGACCAGGCGAACGGCACTTGCGAGCGCGGTTCGGCGGAGCCCGAGTAACCTTCCATGGAGAAGGCGAACGCGGTGTCCTTGTCCTGCGGAGTACGCGGTTCGTGGACGCTGATATTGGCGCGCATCGCGGTGCGACCGGAGTAGCGCAGCGGTTCGCGAGCCAGTTTCAGGCCCTTGATGCGGAACGCGGCGGACGGCGCGGCGTCGACCACACCGGCCAGTTGCGCAGTGCTCGAGGCAACGGCGGCCGTGACGTGGTCCAGTTGCGTCCAGTCGATCGGCTGGTTCAGCAGGGTGGCGCGCAGGGCGTGCAGCCAGCGCCAGCCTTCGTGGACCAGAATGCTGGCGTCCAGGTATTGCGGGTCGAAAACCTGGAAGAAGCGCTGGGCGCGGCCTTCCTGGCTGACCAGCGTACCGTCGCCTTCGGCGAAGCTTGCCGCCGGCAGCACCAGGTCGGCGCGGTCGGTGGTGGCGGTTTTCTGATGGTCGGCGACGATCAAGACCTTGGCGGCGCTCAGGGCGGCATCGACCTTGGCATTGTCGGTGCGGGTGAACAGGTCGTTCTCCAGCACGACGATGGCGTCGGCGTTGCCGTCGATCACCGCTTGCAGCGCCGCGTCGACCGATTCGCCACCAAGCATGGCCAGGCCGAGGCTGTTGGCCTCAGGTACAACCAGGCTGATGGAGCCATTTTTTTCGCGTAGCTTCAGTGCCTTGGCGATGTTGGCCGCGGCTTGGATCAGCGCCTTGGAACCCAGGGAGGTGCCGGCGATGATCAGCGGACGCTTGGCGGCCAGCAGGGCGTCGGCGATGCGTTGGGCGAGGGCGGCTGCTTCACTGTCCAGGCCGTCGACGGCCGGGGCGCTGGCATCCAGGGCGTGGGCCACGGCAAAACCGATGCGCGCCAGATCGTCCGGAGCGGCGTGGACGCATTCTTCGGCCACGTCGTCGAGCTTGGTTTCAGCGAGGCTGGCGATGAACAGCGGGTTCAGCGCGTGCTGGCCGATGTTCTTCACGGCGGCGTCGAGCCATGGCTGGACGCGCATGGCGTCGGCCATGTCCTCGGCCTTGCCCTTGACCGACTGGCGCAGGGCGAGGGCCATGCGGGCGGCGGTCTGGGTCAGGTCTTCGCCGAGGACGAACACTGCGTCGTGGTCTTCGATGTCGCGCATCGTCGGCACGGGCAGTGGGCTGTCCTTGAGCACTTGCAGCACCAGGCGGATGCGTTCCAGCTCGCCGGCCTCGATGCCACTGTAGAAGTGCTCGGCGCCGACCAGCTCACGCAGGGCGTAGTTGCTTTCCAGGCTGGCGCGAGGCGAACCGATGCCGACGATGTTGCGTCCGCGCAGCAGCTCGGCGGCCTTGTCCAGGGCTTCGTCCAGGCTCAGCTTGGCGCCGTTTGCGAGCAGCGGCTGGCGCGGGCGATCCTTGCGGTTGACGTAGCCATAGCCGAAACGGCCACGGTCGCACAGGAAGTACTGGTTCACCGAACCGTTGTAGCGGTTTTCGATGCGGCGCAGTTCGCCGTAACGCTCGCCCGGGCTGATGTTGCAACCGCTGGAGCAGCCGTGGCAGATGCTTGGCGCGAACTGCATGTCCCACTTGCGGTTGTAGCGCTCGGAGTGGGTCTTGTCGGTGAACACACCGGTCGGGCAGACCTCGGTGAGGTTGCCGGAGAATTCACTTTCCAGGGTGCCGTCTTCAACGCGACCGAAGTAGACGTTGTCGTGGGCGCCGAATACGCCCAGGTCGGTGCCGCCGGCGTAGTCCTTGTAGAAACGCACGCAACGGTAGCAGGCGATGCAGCGGTTCATCTCGTGGGAAATGAACGGGCCGAGATCCTGGTTCTGGTGGGTACGCTTGGTGAAGCGATAACGGCGCTCGTTGTGGCCGGTCATCACGGTCATGTCTTGCAGGTGGCAATGGCCGCCTTCCTCACAGACCGGGCAGTCGTGAGGGTGGTTGGTCATCAACCATTCGACGACGCTGGCGCGAAACACTTTCGCTTCTTCGTCGTCGATGGAGATCCAGCTGCCGTCGGTGGCGGGGGTCATGCAAGACATGACGATCCGACCACGCTTGTCGTTCTCGTCGGTGTACTGCTTGACCGCGCACTGGCGGCAGGCGCCAACGCTGCCAAGGGCGGGGTGCCAGCAGAAATAAGGAATGTCGAGGCCCAGCGACAGACATGCCTGTAACAGGTTGTCTGCGCCATCGACTTCGAGCTCTTTGCCGTCTACGTGGATAGTGGCCATGGTTCAAAGTTCTTCGTTGGCCCGGTGTCAGCGGGCGTGGCTAATGGAATCTTGTCGTTCGTCCGAATCCAAACAGCCTCGGTAAAGAGGCGTCATCGAACGAAAGGCGAAGGGCACGGACCCTTCGCCTTTTTAAGCGTCGTTACGCGCCGACCATGGTCGGCGAGACCACCTGATTGAGATCGTCCGCGCGGGTTGGCGCGATGCCGGCCTCGAATTCAGGGCGGAAGTATTTGATGGCGCTGCCCAACGGCTCCACGGCACCCGGTGCGTGAGCACAGAAGGTCTTGCCTGGGCCGAGGAAACCCACCAGGCCCAGCAGGGTCTCGATGTCGCCGGGTTGGCCTTGGCCTTTCTCGATGGCCATCAAGAGCTTGACGCTCCAGGGCAGGCCGTCGCGGCAAGGGGTGCAGAAACCGCAGGATTCGCGCGAGAAAAACTGCTCCATGTTGCGCAGAAGCGAAACCATGTTGACGCTGTCGTCCACCGCCATCGCCAGGCCGGTACCCATCCGGGTGCCCACCTTGGCGATGCCACCGGCATACATTTGTGCGTCCAGGTGTTCCGGCAACAGGAAACCGGTGCCGGCGCCGCCGGGCTGCCAGCACTTGAGCTTGTAGCCGTCGCGCATGCCACCGGCGTAGTCTTCGAACAGCTCGCGCGCGGTGACGCCGAACGGCAGTTCCCACAGGCCAGGGTTCTTGACCTTGCCGGAGAAGCCCATGAGCTTGGTGCCCATGTCTTCACTGCCGTCACGGGCCAGGGATTTGTACCAGTCGACGCCGTCGGCGATGATCGCCGGAACGTTGCACAGGGTCTCGACGTTGTTCACGCAGGTCGGCTTGCCCCACACGCCGACGGCGGCGGGGAAGGGCGGCTTGGAGCGTGGGTTGGCGCGGCGGCCTTCCAGGGAGTTGATCAGCGCGGTTTCTTCACCGCAGATGTAACGCCCGGCGCCGGTGTGGACGAACAGCTCGAAATCGAAGCCTGAGCCCAGGATGTTCTTGCCCAGCAGGCCAGCGGCCTTGGCTTCTTCCACGGCACGGTTCAGGTGCTTGGCGGCGGTGGTGTATTCGCCACGCAGGAAGATGTAGCCACGGTAGGTCTTCAGCGCGCGGGCACTGATCAGCATGCCTTCGATCAGCAGATGGGGCAGTTGCTCCATCAGCATGCGGTCTTTCCAGGTGTTGGGTTCCATCTCGTCCGCGTTGCACAGCAGGTAGCGGATGTTGATGGACTCGTCCTTTGGCATCAGGCCCCATTTCACGCCGGTGGGGAAGCCCGCGCCGCCACGGCCCTTGAGGCCGGCGTCCTTCACGGTCTGGACGATGTCATCGGCGGCCATGTCGGCGAATGCCTTGCGCGCGGCGGCATAGCCGTTCTTCGCCTGGTATTCGTCCAGCCATACCGCTTCGCCGTCGTCACGCAGACGCCACGTCAGGGGATGGGTTTCGGCCGAACGCTGGATGCGGTTGGCGGGCCCGAAGGAAGTCAGGGTCATACGTAGCCCTCCAGCAGTTTGGCGACGCCGTCCGGCTTGACGTCACCAAAGGTGTCGTCATCGATCATCAGCGCCGGTGCCTTGTCGCAGTTGCCCAGGCAGCACACGGGCAGCAGGGTGAAGCGGCCGTCGGCGGTGGTCTGGCCCAGGCCGATGCCCAGCTTGCTCTGGAGCTCGCCGACCACCGATTCGTGGCCGCCGATGTAGCAGACCATGCTGTCGCAGACGCGAATGATGTGGCGGCCTACGGGCTGGCGGAAAATCTGGCTGTAGAAGGTAGCGACGCCTTCGACGTCGCTGGCCGGGATGCCGAGGATCTCGCCGATGGCGTAGAGCGCGCCGTCAGGCACCCAGCCACGTTCCTTCTGGACGATCTTCAAGGCTTCGATCGACGCCGCGCGCGGGTCTTCGTAGTGATGCAGCTCGTGCTCGATGGCCGAGCGCTCGGTTTCGCTCAGGGCGAAACGGTCAGTCTGGATAAGCGTGCTGTTCATGCTTAGCGGTCCACGTCGGCCATAACGAAATCGATACTACCCAGGTACGCGATCAAGTCCGCGACCATGCTGCCTTTGATCACCGAAGGGATCTGCTGCAGGTGCGGGTAGCTTGGGGTGCGAATCCGGGTGCGGTAGCTCATGGTGCCGCCGTCGCTCGTCAGGTAATAACTGTTGATGCCCTTGGTCGCTTCGATCATCTGGAAGGATTCGTTGGCCGGCATGACCGGGCCCCACGAAACTTGCAGGAAGTGGGTGATCAGGGTCTCGATGTGTTGCAGCGTGCGTTCTTTCGGTGGCGGCGTGGTCAGCGGGTGGTCCGCCTTGTACGGGCCTTCCGGCATGTTGCGCATGCACTGCTCGATGATCTTGACGCTCTGGCGCATTTCCTCGACGCGAACCATGCAGCGGTCATAGGCGTCACCGTGAGTCGCCAGCGGGACTTCGAACTCGAAGTTCTCGTAGCCGGAATACGGGCGCGCCTTGCGCAGGTCGAAGTCCAGGCCGGTGGCGCGCAGGTTCGGGCCGGTAACGCCCCATTCCAGCGCTTCCTTGGTGTTGTAGGCGGCCACGCCTTCGGTTCGGCCGCGCAGGATGCTGTTCTTCAGGGCGGCCTTGGTGTATTCGTCCAGGCGCTTGGGCATCCACTCGACGAAATCCTTGACCAGCTTTTCCCAGCCGCGCGGCAGGTCGTGGGCCACGCCGCCGATGCGGTACCAGGCCGGGTGCAGGCGGAAACCGGTGACGGCTTCGATCACGGTGTAGGCTTTCTGGCGGTCGGTGAACGTGAAGAACACCGGCGTCATCGCGCCCACGTCCTGGATGTAGGTGCCCAGGAACAGCAGGTGGCTGGTGATACGGAAGAACTCGGCCATCATGATGCGAATCACGTTGACACGGTCCGGCACCGTGATGCCCGCCAGTTTTTCCACCGACAGGACGTACGGCAGGTTGTTCATTACCCCGCCAAGGTAGTCGATGCGATCGGTGTAGGGGATGTAGCTGTGCCAGGACTGGCGCTCACCCATTTTCTCGGCGCCACGGTGGTGGTAGCCGATGTCCGGAACGCAATCGACGATCTCTTCGCCGTCCAGCTGCAGGATGATGCGGAACGCACCGTGGGCCGAGGGGTGGTTCGGGCCCAGGTTGAGGAACATGTAGTCCTCGTTGGCACCGGAACGCTTCATCCCCCAGTCTTCAGGCTTGAAGCGCGCGGACTCTTCTTCGAGTTGCTGCTTGGCCAGGGTCAGGCTGTACGGGTCGAACTCCGTGGCACGGGCCGGGAAGTCCTTGCGCAGCGGGTGACCTTCCCAGGTCGGCGGCATCATGATGCGCGTCAGGTGCGGGTGGCCGGGGAAATCGATGCCGAACATGTCCCAGACTTCACGCTCGTACCAGTTGGCGTTCGGCCAGATGCCGGTCACGGTCGGCACGCTGAGGTCGCTTTCGGACAAGGCGACCTTGATCATTACGTCACTATTACGCTCCACCGACAACAGGTGGTAGAACACGGTGAAATCGGCACCAGGCAAGCCCTGGCGCTTGGTGCGCAGACGCTCGTCCACGCCATGCAGGTCATAGAGCATGACGTACGGCTTGGGCAGGTTGCGCAGGAAGGTCAGGACTTCGATCAGCTTGGCGCGGGCAACCCAAAGCACCGGCATGCCGGTGCGGGTCGACTGGAGCGTGAACGCCTCTGCGCCAAAACGGTTGTTCAGTTCGACGACCACATCCTGGTCGTCTGCCTTGTAAGGCGGGATGTACAGAGCACTGCCTGTAGTCATGGTTATTTATCGCTTTCGGTCAACGTAAAGAATGAAGCCAGGTTCTCGTTTCTTCTACAGAGCAGAGCTGGATCAGACTTCGTCGGGGCTGCGCAGATTCGTGACTGCGATTCGCTGTTCGCGGCGCTGTTCCTTTTGCGACGGCATGTCGGCGCGATAGACGCCTTGATCACCGACGACCCAGGACAGTGGGCGACGCTCCTGGCCGATGGATTCCTGCAGCAGCATCAAGCCTTGCAGGAACGCTTCGGGGCGGGGCGGGCAGCCGGGCACGTAGACATCCACGGGGAGGAATTTGTCGACCCCCTGGACCACGGAGTAAATGTCATACATGCCGCCGGAGTTGGCACAGGCGCCCATGGAAATGACCCACTTGGGTTCCAGCATCTGTTCGTACAGGCGCTGAATGATGGGGGCCATTTTCAGGAACGGCGTACCGGCGATAACCATGAAATCCGCCTGGCGCGGCGATGCCCGGATCACCTCGGCGCCAAAGCGCGCGATGTCGTGGGGCGCCGTGAAGGCGGTGGTCATTTCCACGTAGCAGCACGAAAGGCCGAAGTTGTACGGCCAAAGGGAGTTCTTGCGACCCCAGTTGACCGTGCTGTTCAGCACGTCTTCGAGCTTGCCCATGAAGATGTTCTTGTGGACTTGATCTTCTAACGGATCGGCGACGGTTTCCCGCTTGCCGATCGGATACTGCTCGTTAGGAGCATCGGGGTCGATCCTGGTGAGATTGTATTGCATTGCCAAAGCCTCATTGTTTCAGCTTCGCTTGCCGCTTACGCCGAGCTTCCGGAGCCCAATCAAGAGCTCCCACCCGGTAAAGGTAGACAAGACCTGCCAACAGAATTGCTATGAAAACGAGAGCTTCGACGAATCCGGTCCAGCCGCTTTCGCGGACGGACACAGACCAGGCAAAGAGAAAAAGGGCTTCGATATCGAAGATCACGAAGAGCATCGCGACCAGATAGAATTTGGCTGAGAGCCGCAAGCGGGCGCCACCGGTAGGCAGCATGCCGGACTCGAACGGTTCATTCTTGCTGCGGCCCCAGGCTTTTGACCCGAGCAGGCTCGACACGCCGAGCATGAAGGCACACAGGCCGACGACGCCCAGAAGGAAAATGGCAAAGCCCCAATTGTGGGCCATGAGTCCTGTCGCTTCGGGCATGCTGGAAATCCTTAACAGAGAGCAAAGGTCTCTGAGCTTCAAAAAGAAATAACGCAGTGACGATATGTCGCAGCAATCAATCGCGGTGATTTTATGGCTAAACACCGGGCAAGTAAAATTCCAATGGCGAAATTATTTATTGGAATAAGGACATAGTACGTCTCCACGGCCCCGCAGCCCCGGCCCCATGGGGATTGGCTGTTGATACCTCAAAAGAATTTCATTTCATATGTAACAATGAAAGCGCCTTCAAATGATAATTATTACTGTTTGGCTGCGCGGCACCGCAGGTAGTCGATGCAACAACTGAGAACTTGTCTTATATAGCCGTGATGGCAGTTGTCAGCGCTGGCCGTTTTACTCTTTTTCTGACTGCCCGATACTGCGTTCGATCAATTTTTTTGCTTTTCCTGTGGGGCGCTTCCTTAAGGCTTGTCTGGATTCCTGTGGCGAGGGAGCTTGCTCCCGCTTGAGTGCGAAGCGCTCACAAAAAGGCTGCTGCGCAGCCAGCGGGAGCAAGCTCCCTCGCCACAAAATCCTTTCATGTGAAGACATTGCTGCCAAAGCATAGGCAAAAAAAAGCCCCGAACCAGTCGGGGCTTCAGATCGTCGGCTTTGCGGTTAGCTTTTATTCGGTCCGCAAGGGCCGTTTACGCGATAGATCAGTGGAACTGCTCTTCTTCGGTCGACCCGGTCAGCGCGGTCACGGACGAGGTGCCGCCCTGGATCACGGTGGTCATGTCGTCGAAGTAGCCGGTGCCGACTTCCTGCTGGTGGGCCACAAAGGTGTAGCCTTTGGCGGCGTCAGCGAATTCCTGCTCTTGCAGCTTCACGTAGGCGGTCATGTCGTTGCGGGCGTAGTCGTGCGCCAGGTTGAACATGCTGTGCCACATGTTGTGAATGCCGGCCAGGGTGATGAACTGGTGCTTGTAGCCCATGGCGGACAGTTCGCGCTGGAACTTGGCGATGGTCGCGTCGTCCAGGTTCTTCTTCCAGTTGAAGGAAGGCGAGCAGTTGTACGACAGCAGTTGGTCCGGGTATTCCTTCTTGATCGCTTCGGCGAAGCGACGGGCTTCGTCCAGGTCCGGCTTGGCGGTTTCGCACCAGATCAGGTCGGCGTACGGGGCGTAGGCCAGGCCGCGGGCGATGGCCTGGTCGAGGCCAGCGCGTACTTTGTAAAAGCCTTCCTGGGTACGGGTGCCGGTGACGAACGGCTGGTCGTACGGGTCGCAATCCGAGGTCAGCAGGTCAGCGGCGTTGGCGTCGGTACGGGCCAGGATGATGGTCGGTACGCCAGCAACGTCGGCCGCCAGGCGAGCGGCGGTCAGCTTCTGTACGGCTTCCTGGGTAGGAACCAGTACCTTGCCGCCCATGTGGCCGCATTTCTTCACCGAGGCCAATTGGTCTTCGAAGTGAACGCCGGCGGCACCTGCCTCGATCATGCTCTTCATCAGTTCGTAGGCGTTCAGTACGCCGCCGAAACCGGCTTCGGCATCAGCCACGATAGGTGCGAAGTAGTCGATGTAGCCTTCGTCGCCCGGGTTCTTGCCGGCTTTCCACTGGATCTGGTCGGCGCGACGGAACGAGTTGTTGATGCGCTTGACCACGGTTGGAACCGAGTCCACTGGGTACAGCGACTGGTCAGGGTACATGGATTCGGCGGAGTTGTTGTCCGCGGCCACTTGCCAGCCCGACAGGTAGATCGCCTGGATACCGGCCTTGACTTGCTGCACAGCCTGGCCGCCAGTCAGGGCGCCCATGCAGTTGACGAAGTCTTTCTCGGGGCGGAAGGAAGGCTTGGCGCCCTGAGTGACCAGGTTCCACAGCTTCTCGGCGCCCATTTTCGCAAAGGTGTGTTCAGGTTGAACCGAACCACGCAGACGGACGACGTCAGCAGCGGAATAATTGCGCTTCACGCCTTTCCAGCGCGGGTTTTCAGCCCAGTCTTTTTCAAGGGCTGCAATTTGCTGTTCGCGTGTCAGTGCCATGGAGATAAACCTCGTCGCATAGGTCTGGGGTGGAAAATTCCTGCTCCTGCCGACCAGGGGTTGGCGTACAAGTCGGTTCAGGCGGGGAGGCGACGGGATGAACGATGGGCTCGAGGGGAAAGTGAGCAGGTAGAGGCGAACTGCGGGCGCATTCGGGCGTCGTGGGCCTTTATACGAACTCAGAGTGATGCCGGGTTACCTAGTTACGCTTCCGTCCCTCGGGACAACTTCGTTCCAGTCGCAACCTCGTCAAACACACCTTGTGGGCGGTACAGACACGAATCGGCTCGCAGGGTGGTTGCAAGCATCGACCCGAAGGCCCTTGCCAGGGCCCCTGATTAGCGGGAGCGAGGCCATCATGCCTTCGGTTTTTTGGCTCGTCAAACGTTTTGTAGTGCTTTTTTTCAAGCACTACATCTTTGGTCTAATACGACTCATCAGTCAGTTTTTGGTGCTTCAGTTCAGGGTGTCGACCTTCACCCGCAGAATCATGTCATCCCGGCCTTGGGTCGAGTAGCTGCGGGTCAGGCCTTGTTTGTCGGCTTGAGTCTGGCGGTTCACCCCAGCGAGGGTGATCCATTCGCCGAGGCGCCCGCTGACGGTTGTGTCGGTGCTTTGCACGTTCACTACATCTGGACGTTCCTGGCTCATGCGGTCACGGTTGGTGCTGATACTCAGGTGAACGGTCTCGCCAGTGACACTGGCGGTGACATAAAAACCTTGGGTGACGTTGCGGTATTCGGTCTGGCTTTGCATGCGACCGTAGCCGTCGGTCTGGTTGCTGGTGAATGGCACGCTCTGACCGACCTGGATGAGCGCCGGCTGGCCTTCGCTGGCCTGGATCTGCTGCACGCCGCCCTCACGGCTGGCGGTGCTGCGGTTGATGATGCGCGTCTGGCTGGGCGCGGCGCCGTTGATCGAGTAGCCCTGGTCGCCTTGCAGGTTGTTCTCGTTGGTGTCGACGGTGATCAGCAAGCGCTTGGGAGCGGTGTCCAGTTGCGCCAGGAATTGCCGGAGTTCTTCGATCTTGCCCGGTTCGGCATTCACGATCAGTTGGTTGCCGTAGGCGCTGACCTGGCCATCCTTGCCGAGGAAATTCTGTGCCACCGGCAGTAGATCCGCGCTGGTGCGGTAGTTCAGCGGTACGATTTCGGTTGCGGCCATGACTGACAGGCTGCAGCCGAGCAGCAGGGTGGTCAGCAAGGTGCGTAGGGACATGTCCATTTCTCCGCGAGACAAAGGCTAGATATTGCCAGTTTGTCGGCCCCGGGTGGGGCAAGTTGAATGGTAGACGGCAAAACGCCCCGGCATCGGTGGATGGCGGGGCGTTTTGTGATGCTGATAATGTACTTGTGGCGAGGGGATTTATCCCCGCTGGGCTGCGAAGCAACCCCAATCAAGCTAATTTCGTCAACCTGACACACCGCAGTGACTGATTTGAAGGTTGCTGCGCAACCCAGCGGGGATAAATCCCCTCGCCACAGGGTATTGTGTTGCTGCTTCCAGCGGTTTCAGGCCGAGCGCCGCACCATGTCCACATGGGGAATGCCGGCCTCGAGGAATTCCTCGCTGACCACCGCAAACCCCAGTCGCTCATAGAACGGCGTGGCATGGACCTGGGCGCTGAGCATCTGCTGTTGCAATCCGCGTCTCTCGGCCTCGGCGATCACTGCATGCATCAACGCATCGCCGACCTTCAGACCGCGCCAGTCCTTGAGGACCGATACGCGACCGATATGGCCGTCAGTCAGCAGGCGCGCGGTACCGATGGGGAAGTCGCCTTCGAAGGCCAGGAAATGCACGGCGTCCTGGTCATCCGAATCCCACTCCAACTCTGGGGGTACGGATTGCTCGGCAATGAACACCGTTTCACGAATGCGCCGGATCTCGGCGTTATCCTTTTGCCAGTCTGCGACACGAACGTGAATTTTATTCATCGGCGAACCCCAGGCTGCCTTGTTTGACCAATTCGTGGATAAGGCCGCGGCCTTCTTCATCGTCCAGCCATGGGCCGAGGTTTTCGATGTGCAGCGCGTCGGCGGCGCAGATCATCTTCAGCAGGTCCCGCAGCTTGCCCGGCAGATAACGGCTCTGGCCGCTGGCGAACAGCACCAGGTCGTCATCGACTTCCGACCAGGCCAGGCGCGCGCTCGGGTTGCGGATGATCACGGCACCCTGTTCCAGGCCGGCCAGCAAGTCGTCTTCTTCCAATTCCGGGCCCACCACCAGTTCCGGGTAGCGGGGTTCGGTCATGAACTGGCCGAACCAGGTCAGCAGCAAACGCTCATCGCTCATGTGCTCGGCCAGAAGGCCTTTGAGGCGGTCCAGGGCGTCGTGCTGGATCTGGTGCGGGTCCGCGACGGGGCGTGCGTCGGCGTCGGTGTAACGCTCTTCGTCCGGCAAGAACTGGCTGAGGAAGTCGGTGAAATGGGTGAGCACTTCGGCCGCGCTCGGCGCTCGGAAGCCGACCGAGTAGGTCATGCAGTCATCCACGGCGACACCGCAGTGGGCCAGGCGCGGTGGCAAGTAGAGCATGTCGCCGGGTTCCAGGGTCCACTCGTCGGTGGCCTCGAAATCGGCGAGGATGCGCAGGTCCGCATGGGGCAGCAGCGGGCTTTCGGAGTCGCACATCTGGCCGATCTTCCAGTTGCGCTTGCCATGGCCTTGCAACAGGAAAACGTCGTAGTTGTCGAAGTGCGGACCGACACCGCCACCCGGGGCGGCGAAGCTGATCATCACGTCGTCGATGCGCCAGCTCGGCAGGAAGCGGAAATGCTCCAGCAGCTCGCTGACTTCGGGGACGAACTGGTCGACCGCCTGCACCAGCAGCGTCCACTCGCGCTCCGGCAGCTTGCTGAATTCATCTTCGGCGAACGGGCCGCGACGCAACTCCCAGGGACGCTCGCCGTGCTCGATCACCAGGCGCGATTCAACCTCTTCTTCCAGCGCAAGGCCGGCCAGTTCGTCGGCATCGATCGGGCTTTCGAAGTCAGGAATCGCCTGGCGGATCAGCAGGGGTTTCTTCTGCCAGTAATCGCGCAGGAACTCCCGTGCCGTGATGCCGCCCAGAAGTTGCAGTGGAATGTCAGGATTCATGTGTAACCTATTGAAAAAATATACTTTTCAGACGCGAATAAAAACGCCCGGCGCGGCCGGGCGTCTCAAAGGTAAAGCGATGTGTCAGATGCGCTTGGCTTGTGCCGCCGCGTTGCCGATGTAGCTGGCCGGGGTCAGCTTTTTCAGCTCGGCCTTGGCTTCGGCAGGCATGTCCAGGCCATCGATGAAAGTCTGCAGCGCTTCAGGGCTGATGCCCTTGCCACGGGTCAGCTCTTTGAGCTTCTCGTACGGGTTTTCGATGTTGTAGCGACGCATCACGGTCTGGATCGGCTCGGCCAGGACTTCCCAGCAGGCGTCCAGGTCGGCGGCGATCTTATGCTCGTTCAGTTCCAGCTTGCCGATGCCCTTGAGGCTGGCCTCGTAGGCGATGACGCTATGGGCAAAACCCACGCCTAGGTTGCGCAGCACGGTGGAGTCGGTCAGGTCGCGCTGCCAGCGGGAAATCGGCAGCTTGCTCGCCAGGTGCTGGAACAGCGCGTTGGCGATGCCCAGGTTGCCTTCGGAGTTTTCGAAATCGATCGGGTTGACCTTGTGCGGCATGGTCGAGGAACCGATCTCGCCGGCGATGGTGCGCTGCTTGAAGTAACCCAGGGAGATGTAGCCCCAGATATCGCGGTCGAAGTCGATCAGGATGGTGTTGAAGCGTGCGATCGCATCGAACAGCTCGGCGATGTAGTCGTGCGGTTCGATCTGGGTGGTGTACGGGTTGAAGCTCAGACCCAGTTCGTCTTCGATGAAGGCGCGGGCGTTGGCTTCCCAGTCGATGTCCGGGTAGGCCGAAAGGTGGGCGTTGTAGTTGCCCACGGCGCCGTTGATCTTGCCCAGCAGGGGCACGGCGGCTACCTGGGTGATCTGGCGCTCCAGGCGGTAGACGACGTTTGCCAACTCCTTGCCCAGGGTGGTCGGCGAAGCCGGTTGACCGTGGGTGCGCGACAGCATCGGCACGTCGGCGAAGCGGATCGCCAGCTCGCGAATGGCCTGGGCGATCTGGCGCATCAGAGGCAGCAGCACATCGTCACGGCCTTCGCGCAGCATCAGGGCGTGGGACAGGTTGTTGATGTCCTCGCTGGTGCAGGCGAAGTGGATGAACTCACTGACGTTGGCCAGTTCCGGCAGCTTGGCCGCCTGCTCCTTGAGCAGGTACTCGATGGCCTTGACGTCGTGGTTGGTGGTGCGCTCGATCTCTTTGACGCGCTCAGCGTGCTCCAGGGCGAAATTGTCGGCCAGAGCGTTCAGCACTGCGTTGGCTTCGGCGGAAAAGGCCGGAACTTCACCAATGCCAGGGTGGGCGGCCAGGCGCTGGAGCCAGCGCACTTCAACCAGGACACGGGCACGGATCAGGCCGTACTCGCTGAAAATAGGGCGCAGGGCCTGGGTTTTGCCGGCGTAGCGGCCGTCTACAGGGGAAACCGCAGTGAGCGAAGAGAGCTGCATGGGGTGTTCTCGGACAGTCGGGCAACGAAATGGGGCGCGTATCATACATGAAAATCAGCGCCGGTCCGTCGCCAACTGACCGGCGTGTTACGCGTAAAGAGGTACAAAAGCAGGTCGAGGCGACTTATTCGTTGCGCATCAACGGGTAAAGCTCTTTCAATAATTTGCGTCGGCTGATCACCAGTTGCCAACGATGGCCGCCCAGCTGCCGCCACAGCCGTGCCGAGCGGATCCCGGCGAGCAGCAGGGCGCGGATCTTCGAGGCGTTGCTCGGTTGCTGCAGGTTGCGCATGTCGCCATGCACCTGGATGCGCTGGCGCAGCGTGCTCAAGGTGTCCTGGTACAGCGCGCCGCATGCGGCGATCACGTTTTCGTGGGACGGGCCGAAATGCTCGACCTGGGATTGGATCTGCGGCAAACGATTGCCGATGGTTTCCAGCAGGTCGTCACGCTTGGCCAACTGGCGCTCCAGGCCCAGCATCGACAGGGCGTAGCGCAGCGGTTCGCGTTGCAGGGCGCTGGGGTCGCGCTCCAGGGCGCCGATCAAGGCGCGGTAGCCTTCGCGCAGGTTCAAGTCGTCGCCACCGTAGACCTCCAGGGTGTCCTTGGGGTCGCGTACCAGCAGGCTGCCGAGCATGCAGCCCAGGCCGGCCTCGGTGGCCTGGCCGGTCTTGGCGATCCGGTCCACCAGCACGGCGGCCAGGAAGACGCCGCCCAGCGCCGTCAGTTGTTCCTGGATTGGCGTCATGCCTTGCTGCTCCATGGCTCGGCGACTTCGATCACGCCGCCGCCCAGGCAGATTTCGCCGTCGTAGAACACCACCGACTGGCCGGGCGTGACCGCGCGCTGCGGGTCATCGAAGGTGGCGCGGTAGCCTGTCTCGGTTTTTTCCAAGGTGCAGGCCTGGTCGCTCTGGCGATAGCGAACCTTGGCCGTCAGGCGGCGCGGTTCGCTGAGGTCGATCGGGTTGACCCAATAGATGTCCGAGGCGAGCAGGGCGCCGGAGAACAGCCACGGGTGGTCGTTACCCTGGCCAACGATCAGCTCGTTGTGCTCCAGGTCCTTGACCAGCACGTACCACGGCTCTTCGCCGGCGTCCTTCAACCCGCCGATGCCCAGGCCTTGGCGCTGGCCGATGGTGTGGTACATCAGGCCATGGTGGCGGCCGATGACCTCGCCTTCGGTCGTCTTGATCTCGCCCGGCTGCGCCGGCAGGTATTGCTTGAGGAAGTCGCTGAAACGGCGCTCGCCAATGAAGCAGATCCCGGTGGAGTCCTTTTTCTTGGCGGTGGCGAGTTGGTGCTTCTCGGCGATCGCGCGTACTTCGGGCTTTTCCAGCTCGCCAACCGGGAACAAGGTCTTGGCGATCTGCTCGCCGCCAACGGCATGCAGGAAGTAGCTCTGGTCCTTGTTCGGATCCAGGCCCTTGAGCAGTTCGGTACGGCCGTCGATGTCGCGGCGGCGCACGTAGTGGCCAGTAGCGATCAGGTCGGCGCCGAGCATCATGGCGTAGTCGAGGAACGCCTTGAACTTGATTTCGCGGTTGCAGAGGATGTCCGGGTTCGGTGTGCGACCGGCCTTGTATTCGGCCAGGAAATGCTCGAACACGTTGTCCCAGTACTCGGCGGCGAAATTCGCGGTGTGCAGCTTGATGCCGATCTTGTCGCACACGGCCTGGGCGTCCGCCAGATCGTCCATGGCGGTGCAGTATTCGGTTCCGTCGTCTTCTTCCCAGTTCTTCATGAACAGGCCTTCCACCTCATAACCCTGCTCGATCAGCAGAAGGGCGGAAACGGAAGAGTCCACGCCACCGGACATGCCGACGATGACGCGTTGCTTTGGGGTGTTCGAAGAGGCTGGATCACGCATAGGAATTCAATGAGTGTCTTGAAAAAGGACGCGATTCTATCAGGCCCGGGCGCGCAAGGCTAAAGAGAAGGGCGGATAAGCTCCAGGCTATGGCGATGGCCGGCCAGGTAATCGTCGATGCAACGGATGATGAGCTCGCTGCGCCAGCGGTCGCGCTGCTCGAGCAGTTCGTCGCGGGTCAGCCATTTGGCGCCTAGGATGCCATCGTCCAGTTGATACTCGGGGTGGAGTTTCAGGGCCTTGGCGGCGAAGCAGACCCGCTGGTAGGTCACGCCGTTGCTGGGGGCGGTGTACAGATAGATGCCTGTTACGCTGGTGGGCTCTACGTCCCAGCCGGTTTCTTCCAGGGTTTCGCGCACGGCGGCCTCGATCAGTGTTTCGTTCGGATCCAGGTGGCCGGCGGGCTGGTTGAGCACGGCGCGCCCGCCCTTGGATTCCTCGACCATCAAGAAGCGGCCGTTGTCTTCAACAATGGTGGCGACGGTGATGTGGGGGTTCCAGTCCATGGGGGCCTCGTTTGTTAGATGAAGTACAGATCACTGTGGGAGCGAGCCTGCTCGCGAAAGCGGTGTATGGCTCAGTATCAATGTTGAATGGTATATCGCTTTCGCGAGCAGGCTCGCTCCCACAGGGGATTGTTTTCAGGGAAGGTAGAAACACAAACCCCGGCACAAGGCCGGGGTTTGTGGTGCTTGCTTACAACCTTACACCAGCGCAGCAATCGCCGCGTTGAAGGTGGCGCTTGGGCGCATGGCCTTGCTGGTCAGCTCGGGGTTGGCGAAGTAGTAGCCGCCGATGTCCACGGGCTTGCCTTGCACGGCATTGAGTTCGGCAACGATTTTTTCTTCGTTGTCGGTCAAGGTCTTCGCCAGGGTGGTGAATTGCGCCTTGAGGGCTGCGTCGTCATCCTGAGCGGCCAGTGCCTGGGCCCAGAACAGGGTCAGGTAGAAGTGGCTGCCGCGGTTGTCGATGCCGCCGACCTTGCGCGAAGGCGACTTGTTGCGGTCCAGGAACTCACCAGTCGCCTGGTCGAGGGTCTTGGCCAGCACCAGCGCCTTGGGGTTGTTGTAGGTCGCGCCCAGGTGTTCCAGGGATGCGGCCAGGGCGAGGAACTCGCCCAGGGAATCCCAGCGCAGGAAGTTTTCTTCCAGCAGTTGCTGCACGTGCTTGGGTGCCGAGCCGCCGGCGCCGGTTTCGAACAGGCCACCGCCGTTCATCAGCGGCACGATCGACAGCATCTTGGCGCTGGTGCCCAGTTCCATGATCGGGAACAGGTCAGTCAGGTAGTCGCGCAGTACGTTGCCGGTCACCGAAATGGTGTCCTTGCCTTCGCGGGTGCGAGCCAGGGTGAACTTCATCGCGTCGACAGGCGACATGATGCGGATGTCCAGACCGCTGGTGTCGTGGTCCTTCAGGTAGGCCTGGACCTTCTCGATCATCACACCGTCGTGGGCGCGCATCGGGTCGAGCCAGAAGATCGCCGGGGTGGCGCTGGCGCGGGCACGGTTGACGGCCAGCTTGACCCAATCCTGGATCGGCGCGTCCTTGGTCTGGCACATGCGGAAGATATCGCCAGCCTCGACGGTCTGCTCCAGCAGGGTTTGACCGTTGTTGTCCGAAACACGAACCACACCGTCAGCCTTGATCTGGAAGGTCTTGTCGTGGGAGCCATACTCTTCGGCTTTCTTGGCCATCAGGCCAACGTTCGGCACGCTGCCCATGGTGGTTGGGTCGAAGGCGCCGTGTTGCTTGCAATCTTCGATCACCGCTTGGTAGATGGTGGCGTAGCAGCGATCCGGGATCACAGCCTTGGTGTCGTGCAGTTGGCCGTCGGTGCCCCACATCTTGCCGGAGTCACGGATCATGGCCGGCATCGAGGCGTCGACGATGACGTCGCTCGGTACGTGCAGGTTGGTGATGCCCTTGTCGGAGTTGACCATCGCCAGCGCCGGACGAACGGCGTAGACCGCCTGGATGTCGGCTTCGATCTGGGCTTGCTGCTCGGCCGGCAGGGCCTTGATGCGCGCGTACAGGTCGCCGATGCCGTTGTTCAGGTTGAAGCCGATCTGCTCCAGCACCTCGGCGTGCTTGGCCAGCGCGTCCTTATAGTACTCGGCGACGATCTGACCGAACATGATCGGGTCGGAGACCTTCATCATGGTCGCCTTCAGATGGACCGACAGCAGGACGCCTTTTTGCTTGGCGTCTTCGATTTCAGCGGCGATGAAGTTGCGCAGGGCGTTTTTGCTCATCACGGCGCAATCGAGGATCTCACCGGCTTGTACGGTGGTTTTTTCCTTGAGGACGGTGGCAGTGCCGTCCTTGGCGATCAGCTCGATCTTCACGGTGCCCGCGGCGTCGATCAGGGCGGCTTTTTCGCTGCCATAGAAATCGCCGGCGCTCATGTGAGCGACGTGGGATTTGGAGTCGGCAGCCCAGGCGCCCATTTTATGCGGGTGCTTGCGAGCATAATTCTTGACCGACAGCGGCGCGCGGCGGTCGGAGTTGCCTTCGCGCAGGACCGGGTTCACGGCGCTGCCCTTGACCTTGTCGTAACGGGCACGAGCGTCTTTCTCGGCGTCGGTGGTCACGGTTTCCGGGTAGTCCGGCAGTGCGTAGCCCTGGGCCTGCAATTCCTTGATCGCGGCCTGCAGTTGCGGCACCGAGGCGCTGATGTTCGGCAGCTTGATGATGTTGGCTTCAGGCGTGACGGCCAGGTCGCCCAATTCGGCGAGGTGGTCGGCTACGGCTTTGTCACCCAGTTGCTCGGGGAAGCTGGCCAGGATGCGTCCTGCGAGGGAGATATCGCGGGTCTCCACGGCGATATCGGCCGAAGCGGTGAAGGCTTCGACGATCGGCAGCAGCGAATAGGTGGCGAGGGCAGGCGCTTCGTCGGTGAAGGTATAGATGATCTTCGAGCGGGTGGGCATATTCGGATTAACTCTCTTCTTTGCTAAAGCATGCGCAGAAACTCGAGGGGCGCCGGGTAAGCGCGTTCGTTCAAAGTCATCCGTGAGCCGAATGTCGAGGTTTCTTCGCGGTGATGTTGGGTGCATCAGTCGAGCGTCAAGCGGTCGGGCCGCGGTAACGGTCCGGCTTTAAAGTGGCGGAAAGTCTCGTGATAGAGCCGTCAGCCGTCGTGACCCTGTGGTCAGCGGCGGCATTATACATAGGTAGCTGGCGATCTGCCGACGGTTCATAGACTTCCGTACACGTCCATTGGTCTAAACGTCGCAGGCCGGGGAGTTGGACTATGCTCGAATTTGGCGCTTTTCCCTTGGTTTTCAGGCTTGTACGCGGCGAACTTGATTAAATTGCCGGGGATGGGCCGAACGTAGGGTTTGCGTGCCGATACAACTGGGGTACGCTCGAACGCAGCCAGATGTTCAATCCAAGCAATGGAGTTCAGCATGGGGTATCAAAAGATTCAGGTTCCGGCCGTCGGTGACAAAATCACCGTCAATGCAGACCATTCTCTTAATGTTCCCGACAATCCGATCATCCCTTTCATTGAAGGCGACGGCATTGGCGTTGATATCAGTCCGGTCATGATCAAGGTGGTGGACGCTGCGGTCGAAAAGGCCTACGGCGGCAAGCGCAAGATTTCCTGGATGGAAGTTTATGCGGGCGAAAAAGCGACCCAGGTCTACGACCAGGACACCTGGCTACCCCAGGAAACCCTGGACGCGGTCAAGGATTACGTGGTTTCCATCAAGGGCCCGCTGACCACGCCGGTCGGTGGCGGTATCCGCTCGCTGAACGTTGCATTGCGCCAGCAGCTCGATCTGTATGTCTGCCTTCGCCCGGTGCGCTGGTTTGAAGGCGTCCCGAGTCCGGTCAAGAAACCGGGCGATGTGGACATGACCATCTTCCGCGAGAACTCCGAGGACATCTACGCCGGTATCGAGTGGAAGGCCGGTTCGGCCGAAGCCACCAAGGTGATCAAGTTCCTCAAAGAGGAAATGGGCGTCACCAAGATCCGTTTCGACGAAGATTGCGGCATCGGCGTCAAGCCGGTCTCCAAGCAGGGCACCAAGCGCCTGGCACGCAAGGCCTTGCAATATGTCGTCGACAATGACCGCGATTCGCTGACTATCGTGCACAAAGGCAACATCATGAAGTTCACCGAAGGTGCCTTCAAGGAATGGGCCTACGAGGTGGCGGCCGAAGAGTTCGGCGCGACCCTGCTCGACGGCGGCCCATGGATGCAGTTCAAGAATCCGAAGACCGGCAAGAATGTCGTGGTCAAGGACGCCATCGCCGACGCCATGCTCCAGCAGATCCTGCTGCGCCCGGCCGAATACGACGTGATCGCGACCCTGAACCTCAACGGCGACTACCTCTCCGATGCCCTGGCGGCTGAAGTGGGCGGTATCGGTATCGCGCCGGGCGCCAACCTGTCCGACACCGTGGCAATGTTCGAGGCCACCCACGGCACCGCGCCTAAATATGCGGGCAAGGACCAGGTCAACCCGGGGTCGTTGATCCTCTCGGCGGAAATGATGCTGCGCCACATGGGGTGGACCGAGGCGGCCGACCTGATCATCAAGGGCACCAACGGCGCGATTTCGGCCAAGACCGTGACCTATGACTTCGAACGCCTGATGGACGGTGCCAAGCTGGTGTCGTCTTCCGGTTTCGGCGATGCGCTGATTTCCCATATGTAAGCGAAGCCTGAACACAAAAATGCCCGGTTCGAGTGATCGAACCCGGGCATTTTTTATGGGTTGGGGCCGGGCTCTAGTGGTCTTCGGTTACCCGCGGCTTGAGGCGGACCTTGATCGGTTCTGGCTTTACGCTGGCCTCGGTGCTGTTGGGGTCGACGTCCACGGCAACCGGGCAAATCTCAACGGCATGTGTACCCTTTGGCCCTTGTATCATGCAGAACGTCACCGGCTGACCTGCCTTCAGGGTTTTATAACCTTCCATCTGGATTACAGAGTAGTGAGCGAAGAGGTCTTCGTCCTTCCCGTCTTGGATAATAAAACCATAGCCCTTGGCATTGTTGAACCACTTGACCTTTCCCTTGACTCGCATACTGGTGGTACCTGACATACCATTTTCCCTCTGCAACACACCCCTGCAACGGAGTATCATCCTGATCATCCGCTGTCGATCAAATAAGAAATCGGATTGACTTTGCGGACCTTTTTAACCCACGGTGGGCTCTATTGGTTGTAACACCGATTCACCGTTAGTCAAGGTGATCGGGCGGTAGCGGTTGAAATCGCTCGCAAGCGGCCCCATCACTGTATTTGCCAACTAAACGAACCTTTCTTTCCATGCATGCAATCAGCCAGATTCGACTAACATTCAATCAGGATCGCCCGGATCAACATGATGACGATTCAGCGGGCATTGCTGTTCAGGAATCAAAGCCCGCTTTACAGGCTCCACCGATGTACAAGGTGGTTTTGTTCAACGATGACTACACACCGATGGATTTCGTCGTCGAAGTGCTCGAGGTGTTTTTTAACCTGAATCGCGAGCTGGCGACCAAGGTCATGCTGGCCGTTCATACAGAGGGACGGGCAGTATGTGGTGTGTTTACCCGCGACATTGCGGAGACCAAGGCCATGCAGGTCAACCAGTACGCCCGGGAAAGCCAGCATCCGCTACTCTGTGAAATCGAGAAGGACGGTTAACGCCGACCACTTGGGTATGAGGTGAAGCCATGTTAAACCGCGAGCTCGAAGTCACCCTCAATCTTGCCTTCAAGGAGGCTCGTTCGAAGCGTCATGAATTCATGACCGTCGAGCACCTGCTGTTGGCCCTATTGGATAACGAGGCTGCCGCCACCGTTTTGCGTGCCTGCGGCGCGAACCTCGACAAACTCAAGCATGACCTGCAGGAGTTCATCGACTCCACCACGCCACTGATCCCCGTCCACGACGAGGATCGCGAAACCCAGCCAACCCTGGGATTCCAGCGTGTGCTGCAGCGTGCTGTCTTTCATGTGCAGAGCTCGGGCAAGCGCGAAGTCACCGGCGCCAACGTGCTGGTTGCCATTTTCAGCGAGCAGGAAAGCCAAGCGGTGTTCCTGCTCAAGCAACAGAGCGTTGCGCGTATCGATGTCGTCAACTACATCGCCCATGGCATCTCGAAAGTGCCGGGGCATGGCGATCATTCCGAAGGTGAGCAGGACATGCAGGATGACGAGGGCGGCGAGTCTTCTTCATCAGGCAATCCGCTGGACGCGTATGCCAGCAATCTGAACGAACTGGCTCGCCAGGGCCGTATCGACCCGCTGGTCGGGCGCGAGGCGGAAGTCGAGCGCGTTGCGCAGATCCTGGCCCGGCGCCGCAAGAACAACCCATTGCTCGTAGGCGAAGCGGGCGTGGGCAAGACCGCGATCGCTGAAGGCCTGGCCAAGCGCATCGTCGATAACCAGGTGCCAGACCTGCTGGCCAACAGCGTGGTGTATTCCCTCGACCTGGGTGCCTTGCTGGCCGGTACCAAATACCGGGGCGATTTCGAGAAGCGCTTCAAGGCGTTGCTCGGCGAACTGAAAAAACGTCCGCAGGCGATCCTGTTCATCGACGAAATCCACACCATTATCGGTGCCGGGGCGGCGTCGGGCGGGGTCATGGATGCGTCCAACCTGCTCAAGCCGCTGCTGTCCTCGGGCGATATCCGTTGCATCGGCTCGACCACGTTCCAGGAATTCCGTGGGATTTTCGAGAAGGACCGTGCGTTGGCCCGGCGTTTCCAGAAGGTCGACGTGTCGGAGCCTTCGGTGGAAGACACCATCGGTATCCTGCGTGGCCTGAAAGGGCGTTTCGAGTTGCATCACAGCATCGAATACAGTGACGAGGCATTGCGCGCTGCCGCCGAACTGGCGTCGCGCTACATCAACGATCGGCACATGCCGGACAAGGCCATCGATGTCATCGACGAGGCGGGCGCCTATCAGCGGCTGCAACCGGTGGAGAATCGAGTCAAGCGCATCGACGTGCCGCAAGTCGAGGACATCGTCGCGAAAATCGCGCGGATTCCGCCAAAACACGTCACCAGCTCCGACAAGGAATTGCTGCGTAACCTGGAGCGTGACCTGAAGCTGACGGTGTTCGGCCAGGATGCGGCCATCGACTCGCTGTCGACCGCGATCAAACTGTCCCGCGCGGGACTCAAGTCGCCGGACAAGCCGGTCGGTTCATTCCTGTTCGCCGGGCCTACCGGTGTCGGCAAGACCGAGGCGGCGCGGCAGTTGGCCAAGGCGCTGGGGATCGAGTTGGTGCGCTTCGACATGTCCGAGTACATGGAGCGTCATACCGTATCGCGTCTGATCGGTGCGCCTCCAGGCTATGTCGGTTTCGACCAGGGTGGTCTCTTGACCGAGGCAATCACCAAGCAGCCTCACTGCGTGCTGTTGCTCGATGAGATCGAGAAGGCGCATCCGGAAGTCTTCAACCTGCTGCTGCAGGTCATGGACCACGGTACGCTGACCGATAACAACGGGCGCAAGGCGGATTTCCGCAACGTGATCATCATCATGACCACGAACGCCGGTGCCGAAACCGCCGCGCGCGCTTCGATCGGTTTCACCCATCAGGACCACTCGTCCGATGCGATGGAAGTGATCAAGAAGAGCTTCACGCCTGAATTCCGCAACCGCCTGGACACCATTATCCAGTTTGGTCGCCTCAGTCATGAGGTCATCAAAAGCGTGGTGGACAAGTTCCTTACCGAACTCCAGGCGCAGCTCGAAGACAAGCGTGTGCTGTTGGAGGTCACCGATGCGGCGCGCAGCTGGCTCGCGGAAGGTGGTTACGATGTGACGATGGGCGCAAGGCCAATGGCTCGCTTGATTCAGGACAAGATCAAGCGTCCGCTGGCCGAGGAGATCCTGTTTGGCGAACTGGCCGAGCATGGCGGTGTGGTTCACATCGACATCAAGGACGGCGAGCTGACCTTCGACTTCGAAACCACGGCCGAGATGGCTTGATCGTTAGCTGCAGCAAAATAAAAAGGCGCCGAAAGGCGCCTTTTTGCTGTCCAGCCCAAATCCTTGTGGGAGCGAGCTTGCTCGCGATGGCGGAGGATCGGTCAACATCAATACCGACTGTGACGACGCTATCGCGAGCAGGCTCGCTTCCACAGGATCTGTGTGATGTGGATGGTTGGAGCAAAACCCAGGCAAACAAAAACGCCCGACATGAGCCGGGCGTTTTGTATTGACTTGTTAGCGAGCGCGGTAAGTGATGCGCCCTTTGCTCAAGTCATAGGGCGTCAGCTCGACGCGCACTTTGTCACCGGTAAGAATACGAATGTAGTTCTTGCGCATCTTGCCGGAGATATGCGCGGTTACGACGTGCCCATTTTCCAACTCCACACGAAACATGGTGTTGGGCAGGGTGTCGACGACAGTGCCTTCCATTTCGAAGCTGTCTTCTTTCGACATGCAGTAAAGCCCTCGGTATCCAGTGAATGGCCCGGTGCAACTGCGCCAGGCAAAAGCGGCGTGCATTGTGCCCGAAAAAGGGGGGGCAAGCCAAGGGGTTCTTAGGAGTAACTCAATGAATGCGGCGCATGGATAAGGCGCAAACTACGAGCGGCCCCTAGTTCAGGACAACCCACCGCTGGTTGATCAACAATTCAATGGGCCGATATTGGGTCTTGTAGTTCATTTTTTTGCAGTTCTTGATCCAGTAGCCCAGGTACACCGCTTCCAGGCCCAGGCGCCGACATTCGTTGATCTGCCAAAGGATCGCGAACCGTCCCAGGCTGCGCTTTTCCTCGTTGGGCTCATAAAAGGTGTAGACCGCCGACAGGCCGTTGGGCAGCAGGTCGGTGACGGCGATGGCCACCAGCCGCCCGTCGAGGCGGAACTCATAGAAACGCGAGAACGGCAGGTCGCGCACCAGGAAGGTCGAGAATTGGTCCCGGCTGGGCGGGTACATGTCGCCATCGGCGTGGCGCTGTTCGATGTAGCGCTGGTACAGGTCGAAATATTCTTCGCTGAACTGCGGTTTGGCCGGGCGCACCTGCAAATCGGCGTTGCGCTTGAAAATACGCTTCTGCTGCCGGTTCGGGGTAAAGCGGGCCACGGGAATGCGCGCCGGCACGCACGCATTGCAATGCTGGCAATGGGGCCGGTAGAGGTGATCGCCGCTGCGACGAAACCCCATCTCCGACAGGTCTGCATAGACATGCACATCCATGGGCTGGCTGGGATCGAGGAACAGGGTCGTGGCCTGCTCCTCTGGCAGGTAGCTGCAAGAGTGAGGTTGAGTGGCATAAAACTTCAAGCGCGCCAACTCGGTCATGATCAACCCTCGGGATAAACTTCAATTCAAGTGTAAGCCAGGAGCGCGAATATCGCTCAGCAAACCCAGGTGGCATGGTTGGGGTGGTCCAGATGGGCCTTCAAGTAAGCCGCGAACTCGGTTCGCGGAATCGGCCGCGCGCCCAGGCTATGCAAGTGCTCGGTGGGCATCTGGCAGTCGATCAGGACGAAACCCGCCTCCTTGAGGTGTTGGACCAGGGTTGCGAAGCCGAATTTCGACGCATTGTCGGCGCGACTGAACATGGACTCGCCAAAAAACAACTGACCCATTGCCAAGCCATACAGGCCGCCGACCAGCGTGCCTTGATCCCAAACTTCCACGGAATGGGCGAAGCCGCGTCGGTGAAGTTCCAGATAGGCGGTCTGCATGGCGTCGGTGATCCAGGTGCCATCGGCATAATCCCGGGGCGCGGCGCAAGCCTGGATGACTCCGGCGAAATCCCGGTCGAACGTCACTTCATAGCGCTGCTTGCGCAATAGCTTGCCCAGGCTGCGCGATACATGCAGCTCGTCGGGAAACAGCACCGTGCGCGGGTCCGGCGACCACCACAGGATCGGCTGGCCTTCGGAGAACCATGGAAAGCAGCCGTGGCGATAGGCCTGGATCAAGCGGTCGGCGGACAGGTCCCCGCCGGCGGCGAGCAGGCCGTTGGGGTCGCGCATGGCTTTTTCCAGTGGCGGAAAATCGAAAGTGTTGCGTTGTAACCAAGTCAGCATCGTTGTCCGGGCTTGCAGAAGGGGAGGGCGGGGCTCCAGATCAGCCAGAGCCCGCCTAGAGGTTAACCGTCAAACGGCCGGGATGTCATCGAGATACTTCTCTGCGTCCAGGGCGGCCATGCAGCCGGCGCCGGCCGAAGTAATGGCCTGGCGATAGACATGATCGGCCACATCGCCAGCGGCAAACACGCCTTCGATGTCGGTGGCCGTGGCATTGCCGTCGCTGCCGCCGCGCACGATCAGGTAACCATCGCGCATCGTCAGTTGGCCCTGGAACAGGTCGGTATTGGGTTTGTGCCCGATGGCGATGAAGACGCCGGCCAGCGACAACGTGCTGGTTTCACCGGTCTCGCTGTGCCGCAGGCGCGCGCCGGTCACGCCGCTGGCATCGCCCAGGACCTCGTCCAGGTTCTGGTTCCAGTGCAAACGGATATTGCCATTGGCGGCTTTCTCGAAGAGTTTGTCTTGCAAGATCTTTTCGGAGCGCAACTTGTCCCGCCGGTGAATCAAATGCACCTCCTTGGCGATATTCGACAGGTACAGGGCTTCTTCCACGGCGGTGTTGCCGCCACCGACCACCGCCACCACCTGGTTTCGGTAGAAAAAACCATCGCAGGTCGCGCAGGCTGAAACACCTTTGCCAGCGAAGGTTTCCTCCGACGGCAGGCCGAGGTACTGGGCTGAGGCGCCGGTGGCGATGATCAGTGCGTCGCAGGTGTAGGTGCCGCTGTCACCGATCAATTCGAACGGACGTTGTTGCAACTTGGCGGTGTGAATATGGTCGTAGACGATCTGCGTGTCGAAGCGCTCGGCGTGCCGTTGCATGCGCTCCATCAGCACCGGGCCGGTCAGGCCTTCGACGTCGCCGGGCCAGTTATCGACTTCGACCGTGGTGGTGAGCTGGCCACCGGCCTGTATGCCGGTGATGACAACGGGTTTGAGGTTGGCACGGGCCGCATAGACAGCAGCGCTGTACCCTGCAGGGCCGGAACCGAGAATAATCAGGCGTGAATGCTTCGCTTCGCTCATAAAAACACCTCATAAGCCTTTGTCACAAAAGAGAATGCATGCTCAAATTGGCGCCCAAGACCCCCTGATCATGGCTATGCTGTCGCCAAGCGCGCGGGCAATGCCTTGGGCATGACAAACCCGTACAATGCTTGGGTTTTGAACGCAGGATGAGCGAAAGATCAAATCTTCAGCGACTCCTGTGGTTTTCCGGACGCATGCCACAGTGGTAAAAGTAGTACCGGTTGGGCACATTCACTTTTTTTACCTGCTCGTCATGGGCAGTTTTTCATAGTCATTCAACAGATGGACGCGCCTTGGGCGCAGGAAAAGAAGCGTTTTGAAGAAATCCACCGCAGCACCCAAGACAGTCGTTCCGCTCTGGCGCCAACAATTGCACTACCGGCTCAAGGAAGGTGCGTTGATCGCCATCGGTGCCTTGTGCCTGTTCCTGATGATGGCCTTGCTGACCTACGGCAAGGACGATCCGGGCTGGAGCCACAACAGCAAGATCGAAGACGTGCAGAATTTCGGCGGTCCGGCCGGTTCCTACAGCGCCGACATCCTGTTCATGGTGCTGGGCTATTTCGCCTATATCTTCCCGCTGCTGCTGGCGATCAAGACGTACCAGATATTCCGCCAGCGCCATGAGCCCTGGCAGTGGAGCGGCTGGCTGTTCTCCTGGCGCCTGATCGGCCTGGTCTTCCTGGTGCTGTCGGGAGCCGCGCTGGCCCATATTCATTTCCACGCCCCCACTGGCCTGCCCGCAGGGGCGGGTGGCGCACTGGGTGAAAGCCTCGGCGACCTGGCCCGCAATGCCCTGAACATCCAGGGCAGCACGCTGCTGTTCATCGCCTTGTTCCTGTTTGGCCTGACGGTATTCACCGACCTGTCGTGGTTCAAGGTGATGGACGTCACCGGCAAGATCACCCTTGACCTCATTGAATTGATCCAGGGCGCGCTGAACCGTTGGTGGGCGGCGCGCAACGAACGCAAGCAACTGGTGGCGCAACTGCGTGAAGTCGACGACCGCGTCCATGACGTTGTGGCGCCGACGGTGACTGACAAACGCGAGCAGGCCAAGGTCAAGGAGCGCCTGATCGAACGTGAGCAGGCCCTGAGCAAGCACATGTCCGAGCGCGAAAAGCAGGTGCCGCCGGTCATCACCATGGCCCCGGCCAAGCCGCCGGAGCAAAGCAAGCGCGTGCAGAAAGAGAAACAGGCACCGCTGTTCGTCGACAGCGCGGTGGAAGGCACCTTGCCGCCGATCTCGATCCTCGACCCGGCCGAGAAGAAACAGCTCAACTATTCCCCCGAGTCCTTGGCGGCCGTCGGGCATTTGCTCGAAATCAAGCTCAAGGAGTTCGGTGTGGAGGTCTCGGTGGATTCGATCCACCCGGGCCCGGTCATCACCCGTTACGAAATCCAGCCGGCCGCCGGCGTGAAGGTCAGCCGTATCGCCAACCTGGCGAAGGACCTGGCGCGCTCGCTCGCCGTGACCAGCGTGCGGGTGGTGGAGGTGATTCCCGGCAAGACCACCGTGGGCATCGAGATTCCCAACGAAGACCGGCAGATTGTGCGCTTCTCCGAAGTACTGTCGACGCCGGAATATGACAACCACAAGTCGCCGGTCACCTTGGCCTTGGGTCACGACATCGGCGGCAAGCCGGTCATCACCGACCTGGCGAAAATGCCCCACCTGCTGGTGGCCGGTACCACCGGCTCCGGTAAGTCGGTGGGCGTGAACGCGATGATCCTTTCGATCCTGTTCAAGTCCGGCCCGGAAGACGCCAAGCTGATCATGATCGACCCGAAGATGCTCGAATTGTCGATCTACGAAGGCATCCCGCACCTGCTGTGCCCGGTGGTCACCGACATGAAGGACGCGGCCAACGCCTTGCGCTGGAGCGTTGCCGAGATGGAGCGCCGCTACAAGCTGATGGCGAAGATGGGCGTGCGCAACCTGTCGGGCTTCAACGCCAAGGTCAAGGAAGCCGAGGAAGCCGGTACACCGCTGAGCGACCCGCTGTATCACCGCGAAAGCATCCACGACGAAGCGCCGCTGCTGCATAAGCTGCCGACCATCGTCGTGGTGGTGGACGAATTCGCCGACATGATGATGATCGTCGGCAAGAAGGTCGAAGAACTGATCGCCCGTATCGCCCAGAAGGCCCGTGCGGCCGGTATCCACCTGATCCTCGCTACGCAGCGACCGTCGGTGGACGTGATCACGGGCCTGATCAAGGCCAACATCCCGACCCGCATGGCGTTCCAGGTGTCGAGCAAGATCGACTCGCGGACCATCATCGACCAGGGCGGCGCCGAGCAACTGCTGGGTCACGGTGACATGCTCTACATGCCGCCCGGCACGAGCCTGCCGATCCGTGTCCACGGCGCGTTCGTCTCCGACGATGAAGTACACCGCGTGGTGGAAGCCTGGAAATTGCGCGGCGCGCCTGAATACAACGACGACATCCTCAACGGTGTCGAAGAAGCAGGCAGCGGTTTTGAAGGCAGCAGCGGTGGAGGCGGTGATGATGACGCAGAGACCGACGCGCTTTATGACGAAGCGGTGCAGTTCGTGCTCGAAAGCCGCCGTGCCTCGATTTCCGCCGTGCAGCGCAAGCTGAAGATCGGCTACAACCGCGCCGCTCGCATGATCGAGGCCATGGAAATGGCTGGGGTCGTGACGGCCATGAACACCAACGGTTCGCGCGAAGTGCTCGCGCCTGGCCCGATGCGCGACTGATTACCCGGGCGACGTGACGATGCGTCGCTCGAACCCCCACGAATTCATGAGGACTCCCATGCGCCTGATTCGCATGTTGCTGTTGCCCGTACTGGCCTTGTCTACTTTTTCGGCCCACGCCGGCGAAAAGGACGTGGCCCGCCTGACCCAGTTGCTGGGCGGCTCCCAGACCCTGACTGCGCGTTTTTCCCAGTTGACCCTCGACGGCAGTGGCACCCAGCTGCAGGAAACCGCCGGTGAAATGGCCCTTCAGCGTCCTGGCCTGTTCTATTGGCACACCGATGCTCCCGCCGAACAACTGATGGTTTCAGACGGCAAGAAAGTCTCGCTGTGGGACCCGGACCTGGAGCAGGTGACCATCAAGACTCTTGACCAGCGCCTGACCCAGACGCCAGCGTTGCTGCTGTCCGGTGACATCTCGGAGATCAGCCAGAGCTTCGACATTACCTCCAAGGAAGCCGGCGGGGTGATCGACTTCACCCTCAAGCCCAAGACCAAGGACAGCCTGTTCGACAGCCTGCGCCTGTCGTTCCGCAACGGCCTTGTTAACGACATGCAGCTGATCGACAGCGTTGGCCAGCGCACCAACATCCTGTTCACCGGGGTCAAGGCCAATACGCCGATCGCCGCGTCCAAGTTCAAGTTCGACATCCCCAAGGGTGCGGATGTGATCCAGGAATAACCCAATGGCCCCTGTGGGAGCGAGCCTGCTCGCGATGGCGGCGGATCAGTTGGAATTGATGTGACTGACCCACCGCTATCGCGAGCAGGCTCGCTCCCACAATGGATTGTGGTGTTCAATCAACTAACTGATCGGCAACAGGACCCTGCGGAGGTTTTGTAGTAATCATGGACCTGTTTCGAAGCGCCCCGATTGCCCAGCCATTGGCCGCCCGCTTGCGCGCGACCAACCTGGATGAGTATGTCGGTCAGGAACACGTGCTCGCTCGCGGTAAGCCTCTGCGCGAAGCCTTGGAGCAGGGTGCCTTGCACTCGATGATTTTCTGGGGGCCGCCGGGCGTGGGCAAGACCACCCTGGCGCGGCTGCTGGCGGAGGTTTCTGACGCGCATTTCGAAACGGTCTCGGCGGTGCTGGCCGGGGTCAAGGAGATCCGCCAGGCTGTGGAAATCGCCAAGCAACAGGCCGGCCAGTACGGCAAGCGCACCATCCTGTTCGTCGACGAAGTACACCGGTTCAACAAATCCCAGCAGGACGCTTTCCTGCCCTATGTGGAAGACGGCACGCTGATATTCATCGGCGCCACCACCGAAAATCCTTCGTTCGAACTCAACAACGCCTTGCTGTCGCGGGCGCGGGTCTATGTGCTCAAGAGCCTCGATGAAACCGCGATGCGCAAGCTGGTGCATCGCGCGCTGACCGAAGAGCGGGGCTTGGGCAAGCGCCAGCTCAGCCTCAGCGATGAAGGTTTCCAGATACTCTTCAGCGCCGCCGACGGCGATGGTCGACGGCTGCTCAACCTGCTGGAAAACGCCTCGGACCTGGCCGAAGACAACAGCGAGATCGGAGTCGAGCTGCTGCAAAGCCTGCTGGGCGATACCCGCCGACGTTTCGACAAGGGCGGCGAGGCGTTCTACGACCAGATCTCGGCGCTGCACAAGTCCATCCGCGGTTCCAACCCCGATGCCGCGTTGTATTGGTTTGCGCGGATGATCGACGGTGGTTGCGATCCGCTGTACCTGGCTCGGCGGGTGGTGCGCATGGCCAGCGAGGACATCGGCAACGCCGACCCTCGGGCCCTGAGCCTGTGCCTGGCGGCCTGGGACGTGCAGGAGCGCCTCGGCAGCCCGGAGGGCGAGCTCGCCGTGGCCCAGGCCATCACTTACCTGGCCTGCGCACCGAAGAGCAACGCCGTGTACATAGGCTTCAAGGCCGCGATGCGCAGCGCCACCGAACACGGCTCCCTCGAAGTACCGCTGCACCTGCGCAACGCACCGACCAAGCTCATGAAACAGTTAGGTTATGGCGATGAATACCGCTATGCCCACGATGAGCCCGACGCTTATGCCGCCGGCGAAGACTATTTTCCCGAAGAACTCGAACCCCAGCGCTTCTACCAGCCCGCACCTCGAGGCCTTGAGTTGAAGATTGGCGAAAAGCTCAACCATTTGGCCCAGCTGGACCGATTGAGTCCACGACAGCGGAGAAAACCGTGATCCCCTTGATTCTCGCAGTCTCCGCTGGGGGCGTTGCCGGTACGTTGTTGCGTTTCGCCACGGGTAACTGGATCAGTGCAAATTGGCCGCGGCACTTCTATACCGCGACGCTGGCCGTTAATATCGTGGGCTGTCTGCTGATCGGCGTTCTTTACGGCCTGTTTTTGATTCGTCCCGAGGTGCCCATCGAGGTGCGCGCGGGGTTGATGGTCGGCTTTCTTGGCGGCCTGACGACTTTTTCATCTTTTTCACTGGATACGGTGCGCCTGCTGGAAAGCGGGCAGGTGCCGCTGGCCCTGGGCTATGCGGCCATCAGCGTGTTCGGCGGGCTGCTCGCCACCTGGGCCGGCCTGTCCTTGACCAAACTTTGATAACGAGAGACCGACATGCTCGATTCCAAACTGTTACGTAGCAACCTTCAGGACGTAGCGGACCGCCTGGCTTCCCGTGGCTTTGCCCTGGACGTCGCGCGCATCGAAGCGCTGGAAGAACAGCGCAAGACCGTCCAGACCCGCACCGAGGCCCTGCAGGCAGAACGTAACGCGCGCTCCAAGTCCATCGGCCAGGCCAAGCAGCGTGGCGAAGACATCGCGCCGCTGATGGCCGATGTCGAGCGCATGGCGGGCGAGTTGAGCGTCGGCAAGGTCGAGCTGGACGCGATCCAGACCGAGTTGGATTCGATCCTGTTGGGCATTCCGAACCTGCCTCACGAGTCGGTGCCGGTCGGTGAAGACGAAGACGGCAACGTCGAAGTACGCCGCTGGGGCACGCCGAAAACCTTCGATTTCCCCGTGCAGGACCACGTGGCCCTGGGCGAGAAATTCGGCTGGCTCGACTTCGAAACCGCCGCCAAATTGTCGGGCGCGCGTTTTGCCCTGTTGCGCGGGCCGATTGCCCGTCTGCATCGGGCGCTGGCGCAGTTCATGATCAATCTGCACGTCACCGAGCACGGCTACGAAGAGGCCTACACGCCGTACCTGGTCCAGGCCCCGGCCCTGCAAGGCACCGGCCAGTTGCCAAAGTTCGAGGAAGACCTGTTCAAGATCGGTCGCGACGGCGAAGCCGACCTGTACCTGATCCCCACTGCCGAAGTGTCGCTGACCAACATCGTCGCGGGCGAAATCGTCGATGCCAAGCAACTGCCGATCAAGTTCGTTGCCCATACGCCGTGCTTCCGCAGCGAAGCCGGCGCGTCGGGCCGTGATACCCGCGGCATGATTCGCCAGCACCAATTCGACAAGGTCGAAATGGTGCAGATCGTCGAGCCGTCCAAATCCATGGAAGCCCTGGAAAGCCTGACCGCCAACGCCGAAAAGGTTCTGCAACTGCTGGAGTTGCCGTATCGCACCCTGGCGCTGTGCACCGGCGACATGGGTTTCAGCGCGGTCAAGACCTATGACTTGGAAGTCTGGATCCCGAGCCAGGACAAGTACCGCGAGATTTCGTCGTGCTCCAACTGTGGCGACTTCCAGGCCCGCCGCATGCAGGCGCGTTTCCGCAACCCGGAAACCGGCAAGCCGGAACTGGTCCACACCCTCAACGGCTCCGGCCTGGCGGTGGGTCGTACGCTGGTGGCGGTGCTTGAGAACTACCAGCAGGCCGACGGCTCGATCCGTGTGCCCGAGGTGCTGAAACCGTACATGGGCGGCATCGAGGTCATCGGCTAAATGGACTATTTGCCACTGTTCCACAACCTGCGCGGCAGCCGCGTGCTGGTGGTTGGCGGCGGGGAGATTGCCTTGCGCAAGTCTCGCCTGCTGGCCGATGCCGGCGCATTGTTGCGGGTGGTCGCACCCGATATCGAACCGCAGTTGCGGGAACTGGTCGGTGGCAGCGGCGGCGAATGTGTCCTGCGGGGCTACGTGGAAGCGGACCTGGACGGCTGTGGCCTGGTCATCGCCGCCACGGATGACGAACCGCTCAATGCCCAGGTCTCGGCGGACGCCCACAAGCGCTGCGTGCCGGTCAACGTGGTGGACGCGCCGGCGCTGTGCAGCGTGATTTTCCCGGCGATCGTCGATCGCTCGCCCCTGGTGATCGCGGTGTCCAGCGGCGGCGACGCGCCGGTGCTGGCGCGGCTGATCCGCGCCAAGCTGGAAACCTGGATTCCGTCGACCTACGGGCAGTTGGCCGGTTTGGCGGCGCGCTTTCGCAATCAGGTCAAAGGCTTGTTTCCCGATGTCCAGCAACGGCGGGCCTTCTGGGAAGAAGTGTTCCAAGGCCCCATCGCCGACCGCCAATTGGCCGGGCAGGGCGCCGAAGCCGAGCGGCTGTTGCGGGAAAAGATCGACGGCCAGGCGCCGAATGCGCCGGGTGAGGTCTATCTGGTGGGCGCCGGGCCGGGTGATCCCGACCTGCTGACGTTCCGCGCCCTGCGCCTGATGCAACAGGCGGACGTGGTGCTGTACGACCGTCTGGTGGCGCCGGCCATCCTCGAACTGTGCCGCCGCGACGCCGAACGGGTCTACGTCGGCAAGCGCCGCTCCGAGCACGCCGTGCCCCAGGACCAGATCAACCAGCAACTGGTGGACCTGGCCCGGCAAGGTAAACGTGTGGTGCGGTTGAAGGGCGGCGATCCTTTTATCTTCGGTCGTGGTGGCGAAGAGATCGAAGAGCTGGCGGCCCATGGCATCCCGTTCCAGGTGGTCCCGGGCATCACTGCCGCCAGTGGCTGCGCGGCCTACGCCGGGATTCCGCTGACCCATCGCGATTATGCCCAGTCGGTGCGCTTCATTACCGGTCATCTAAAGGACGGCACCAGCGACTTGCCATGGGCCGATCTTGTCTCGCCAGCACAGACGCTGGTGTTCTACATGGGCTTGGTGGGGCTGCCGGTGATTTGCAACGAGCTGATCAAGCACGGTCGCGCGGCGGACACGCCGGCGGCGTTGATCCAGCAAGGCACGACTTCAAACCAGCGCGTTTTCACCGGCACGTTGGCGGACTTGCCACGGCTGGTGGCGGAGCATGAAGTCCATGCGCCGACGTTGGTGATTGTTGGCGAAGTGGTGCAGTTACGCGAGAAGCTGGCTTGGTTTGAAGGGGCTCAGGGGCAGGTTTGAAGACCGCGTCGCCTCCTTCGCGAGCAGGCTCGCTCCCACAGGGGGCTGTGTGCAACCACAGATTGTGGTTCAACACGAATCCAAATGTGGGAGCGAGCCTGCTCGCGATTGGCCTTCAGAGGCAATAAAGATTGCGGATCAGCTTTCAGCCCGAAGCCAAATCCCTTTCCCGCTCAACCTCTCTCGATCGTGGGCCACCGTAAAATCCTGCTCCGGCCCCTTGGGCACGATCCCATTCGGGTTGATGGTCTTGTGGCTGCCGTAGTAGTGCCGCTGGATATGGGTGAAGTCCACGGTCTCGGCAACGCCCGGCCACTGATACAGCTCGCGCAGCCAGTTCGACAGGTTCGGGTAATCGGCGATGCGGCGTAGGTTGCATTTGAAGTGGCCGAAATACACCGCGTCGAAACGAATCATCGTAGTGAACAAGCGGATATCCGCTTCGGTCAGGTATTCACCCGCCAGGTAGCGACGGGTTTTCAGCAAGGCTTCCACTCGGTCCAGTTCGGCAAACAGTTGATCGAAGGCTTCTTCATAAGCGGCCTGGGTCGTCGCGAACCCCGCACGGTATACCCCGTTGTTCACCGCTGGGTAGATGCGCTCGTTCAACCCATCGATCTCGTGGCGCAGGTGCTCGGGATACAGGTCCAGGTCGTTGCCGGTCAGGCCATCGAACGCGCTGTTGAACATGCGGATGATTTCCGCCGATTCGTTGTTGACGATGCGCCGTTGCTTTTTGTCCCACAAGGCCGGAACGGTCACGCGACCGGTGTAGTCCGGCGTGTCGGCGGTGTAGCGCTGGTGCAGGAAGCTCAGGTTATCCAGGTTGTCGCCGGTCGAGCCGTGGGCCTTGTCGAACGTCCAGCCGTTTTCCAGCATCAGATAGCTGACCACTGAAACGTCGATCAGCGCTTCCAGGCCCTTGAGCTTGCGAAAGATCAGCGTGCGGTGCGCCCAGGGGCAGGCCAGGGATACATACAAGTGGTAGCGCCCGGCCTCGGCGGGGAAACTGCTTTTGCCGTCGGCGGTGATCCAGTCGCGGCGTTGCGCCTGCTCACGCTGGAAACTGCCGTCCTTGCTTTCATACCACTGGTCCTGCCAGCGACCCTCGACCAACAAACCCATCTGAACGTCCTCTCTCAATAATCATTGGAGACGAGTCTATTCCGATAGGTTCGAACTAATAGCGCAAAGGTTGGGCGTCGATGATCGACTAAATCGATCTATCGCGCGCATCCCAATACTGCCGGGCCTTGTCGAACGCTGCTTCTCGGGTCAGGCCCAAGCCGCGCAAGGCCAGGGCCATGGTGGCGATCAGCGCCAGCTGCGGATAACTGTCCTCGAGGTCACCGCGCCATACCGCTTTCAAATGCTCGGGGTCGAGGCGCTCCGGCTTGACGTGGCGCTGTTCGGACAGTCGCGGCCATTCTTCATCCCAACTGGCGCCGCCGGTGGTGCCGTACAAATGGCTGTCGGCGTCGGGGTTGATCTCGATCTCACCGCCGTCGCCCTTGATCACGATGCTGGTGTCGCCCAGCAGTCCGCTGGCCTCGCGATGCACGGCCTGGTAGCCGGGATGGAAGATGCTTTGCAGGCCGCAACGCGCACCCAACGGGTTGAGAATGCGCGCCAGGGAATGAATCGGCGAGCGCAAGCCCAGCGTGTTGCGCAGGTCGATCATGCGCTGCATTTGCGGCGCCCAGTCCACCAGCGGCATGAAGGCCAGGCCGCCGTTGTCCAGCGCCGCGCCGACCTGCTGCCAGTCGCGGCACAAGGGGATGACCAGCAAATCCAGCAGCTGTTCCGTGTAGAGCCGGCCCGCCGTGTGGGCGCCGCCGCCGTGCATGAAGATTCGCACACCGTTTTGCCCGAGGCATTTGGCGGCCAACAGATACCAGGGCAGATGACGCTTCTTTCCGGCGTAGGTTGGCCAGTCGAGGTCTACCGCCATGGCCGGGATAACCAGGCGCTGACGCAGGGCGTCGGTAAACCCGGCCATTTCCTCAGCGCTTTCTTCCTTGTGCCGCAACAGCATGAGGAACGCGCCCAGTTGGGTTTCTTCGACCCGCTCATCCAGCACCATGCCCATGGCCTCCCGCGCTTCGTCACGGGTGAGGTTACGGGCGCCGCGCTTGCCCTTGCCAAGGATGCGCACGAACTGGGCGAACGGGTGTTCGGCAGGGGTTTGGAGGGTCAATGCTGGAAAGTCGGTCATAGGCAATTCGTCGGTTTGGGCAGGCCCGCCAGCTTGGCGGCGAGTTTGGCGGGAGTGCCTTTGAACAATCGGTTCAGGTGCAGGCTGTTGCCTTTATCCGCTCCCAGTTTCAGCGCGGTGTACTTGATCAGCGGGCGGGTGGCCGGAGACAACTGGAACTCAGCGTAGAACGCGCGCAGCAGTTCGAGGATTTCCCAGTGTTCGGGGCTCAGCTCGATGTCTTCGGCGGTGGCCAGGGCCGTGGCCACGTCGGCGGACCACTCGTTGAGATCAGCCAGGTAGCCATCCTTGTCCAGCGCAATGCTGCGCTCGCCCACGTTCAGGGTCTTCATAGCCAGCTGTTGACCTTGTCGTGCTGGATCGAGAGCTCGACGAAGGCCGCATAATCGATGGCCTCGGCCCAGTCCGGAATGGGCAGGGCGCGGGCCTGTGCATCTTCGGCCAGGATGAACACCTTGGCGCCGCCGGCACGCAGCGTGTCGAACGGCACGGTACCGGTTCGCAGCGCATACGTTGCGTCGCCGCACAGCAGCAGCGCGTCTTGGCTTCCCAGGATCCGCAGGCAACTGGCGAGGCGGCTGTCGCCGAAAGGGGAATGAGACAACACATGCAAAGTCGACATCAGAGGGTAATCACCTGGTCGTAACGGTCAATGAGCGCGGCGATGTCCGCGGCGCCCAGCGCTTTGAGGTCGTCCAGCGCCAGGGCATCGACGGCGAGACCGCGCTGTGCGGCGCTGTCGGCGCAGACGAACAGGTCTTCGACGCCAAACATCGGCAACGCCTGCAAGTTGGCGCTCAAGTCTTTTTGCCGGACAGCCTTGGCATCCTGACCGGCGGCGAGCTGGAACACGCCGTCATCGAGAAACAGCAGACCGATGGGCAGGTCGAAGGCGCCGCCGGCCAACACGATGTCCAGCGCTTCCCGGGCACCGGGGCCGGACCAGGGGGCCTGGCGGCTGATGAGCAACAAAGACCTGGCCATCATGTGCCTCCAAAACAGATCAAGCGGTCGGCGTCCTGGATCGCATCGTGCAACTGGCCCAGCCCGGACAACGCCCACGGCGCTTGGACACTGGCCGCCGAACGCTGGTAACGCTGGGCTTCTTCCTCGTTAAGCACGCCACGGCGCAACGCCGCCGCAATGCACACCACGCCGTCGAGCTGGTGCTCGCTGACGAAGGCGCGCCATTGCTGGGGCAGGTCTTGCTCGTCCTGGGGCGTGACGACGCTGTTGGCGGCGTTGTAGACGCCGTCCTGGTAGAAAAACAGCCGCACGATCTCATGCCCACCGGCCAAAGCTGCCTGGGCAAACAGCAAGGCGCGGCGCGAGGAGGGCGCGTGGGCGGCGGAAAACAGCGCGATGGCGAACTTCATGACAGACCCGATCAGCGAAACTGCGGCCATGATAATGCTTTATGGGCGGTGGGGCGATTCTCAGAGCATGCGTGAGCACCTGGCCCAAAGCCTCAACCTCAGGGCTCGAGGCCATACAGCTCGCAATACTCCGGCCATTCCATTCCTGCCATCTCCGCCACTTCCTTGTGAACTTCCATGCGTTGGGCCTGGTAGTCCTCGGCTGAATCGGTCGTCAGCAGCAGCGTCAGTTCCCAGGCGAACAATCCGGCGCTCTCGGCCTCGGCTTCGAAGGCTTCATGCAACCGCTCGGCGCGGTACTGCGCGGCGGTTTCGCCCTTGGCCTGGGCCAGCAGCGGGTTGAGGTTGTCCAGTTCGTCGCGCAGCTCGGGGCGTTGCTCGAGAAAAATCTGCAGGGCTCGTTCGTGTTGCTGTTCGGTTGTCGCCATGGTCGCTCCTGGGTCAATGATCTGACAGGTTGCGTGAATAGATAGCCGTTGTCGCGCAAATTTCAATCATGGCGCACGGCAACGAGGGGCGCAGTGCTACAGTCGGTTTTTTTCCAGAAGAGTGAATGCAATGCGAATGCTGATGGTGGCCGTGGCCGCAACCCTGCTGGCCGGCTGCGCGGGTTCGGCGATGGAGCAGGCCCGGACCCAAGCCCCCTACAAGACCCTGTCCTCGGACAAGCCGGAACAGAACGTCGCCCAATGCGTGAAGTTTGCCTGGGAAGACGAAGCGGCGTTCGGGGTCGATGCCGGCGCCTATCTGCAGCCCGGCAAGCAAGGCGGCTCGACGGTGTACACCCGATCGGCCGAGTCGTTTGTGGATCTGCAAGCCAGCGCCACGGGCACGGCGCTGAATTATTACGCCAAGCATGATGATTTTGTCGCCAAGCGCCGGTTGGCGGCGTTGGCGACGTGTCTCTAAGCCGATAAACCGAGGTGTTTGCCTTCGCGAGCAGGCTCGCTCCCATAGGTTGAGCTTAATTCTCGAGATCCAGGCGCTTCTGGAAAAAGTAGCGCCGGTGACCCGGCGGATAGTCATCGATCTGGCCGCACTGGGTGAAACCCTGTCTGCGATAGAAATCCGGAGCCTGGAAGTCGAAGGTGTCGAGCCAGATGCCCACGCAATCCTTTTCCCTGGCCAGTTGTTCGGCCATGCGCATCAATTCCGAGCCCGTGCCCTGGCCGCGCGCCTGTTCGGGCACCACCAGTAATTCGATATAGAGCCAACGAAAAAATACCCGGCCATACAGGCCGCCGACGATTTCATCGTGCTCGTCGCGCACCAGCCAGGCGACCGCTTCCGGTGCGCTTCCACCGGTCTGGGCGGTGTTATAGGCGCGTAGCGGCGCGAGGATGGCCTGGCGTTCTTCATCGGTTGGAGCGTCCGTGCGTTCGATTCGCAGCGTCATCGGCGATGTCCTTGTGCGGGGATGATCAAGCACGCGAGCCTACAGGAAACGAGCATATTGTTTAAACCGAGCCATACTCCTGTGTGCTTTTGAAGCGATCCCGACCCTAAAACAAGAAGAGACCGACTCATGAAGTTCCAATCCCTGGCCCGGACCCTCGTCGCCACCTCGCTTTCCCTTTACTGTCTGACTGCCCACGCCGCGTCCCAGGCCCCGGTTGCCGCCGAGAACGGCATGGTGGTGACGGCCCAACACCTGGCGACCCATGTCGGCGTCGATGTGCTCAAGAACGGTGGCAATGCCGTTGATGCGGCAGTGGCGGTGGGCTACGCCCTGGCGGTGGTTTATCCCGCGGCGGGTAACCTGGGGGGTGGCGGTTTCATGACCTTGCAGATGGCCGACGGCCGCAAGACCTTCCTGGATTTCCGTGAAAAAGCCCCCCTGGCCGCCACGGCCGACATGTACCTGGACAAGGCAGGCAACGTCATCCCCGAGCTCAGCACGCGCGGCCATTTGGCAGTAGGCGTACCCGGCACCGTGTCTGGCATGGAACTGGCGCTGAAGAAATACGGCAGCAAACCCCGGGCGGAATTGATCGCGCCGGCGATCAAGTTCGCCGAGGACGGTTTTGTCCTGGAACAGGGCGACGTGGATCTGCTGGAAACCGCCACGGATGTCTTCAAGAAAGATGCGCGCGATTCCGGCGCAATCTTCCTGCACAACGGCGAGCCGATGCAGGTCGGCCAGAAGCTGGTGCAGAAAGACCTCGCCAGGACCCTGCGGGAGATTTCCGACAAGGGTGCCGACGGCTTCTATAAAGGCTGGGTCGCCGATGCGCTGGTGACGTCCAGCCAGGCCAACAAAGGCATCATCACCCAGGCCGACCTGGACAAGTACAAGACCCGTGAACTGGCGCCGGTCGAGTGCGACTATCGCGGCTATCACATCATTTCCGCGCCGCCACCCAGTTCAGGTGGCGTGGTGCTTTGCCAGATCATGAACATCCTCGATGGCTATCCGATGAAAGACCTGGGTTTCCATTCGGCCCAAGGCATGCACTACCAGATCGAAGCCATGCGTCACGCCTATGTCGACCGCAACAGCTACCTGGGCGACCCGGACTTCGTGCAGAACCCCATCGATCATCTGCTGGACAAGAATTACGCCGCGAAACTGCGCGCCGCCATCGAGCCGCAGAAAGCCGGCGACTCCCAGAAGATCAAGCCCGGCGTGGCGCCCCACGAGGGCAGCAACACCACCCATTATTCGATCGTCGATCAATGGGGCAACGCCGTCTCCGTCACTTACACCCTCAACGACTGGTTCGGTGCCGGCGTGATGGCGAGCAAGACCGGGGTGATCCTCAACGATGAAATGGATGACTTCACCTCCAAGGTCGGCGTGCCCAACATGTACGGCCTGGTGCAGGGCGAGGCCAATGCCATCGCGCCGGGCAAGGCGCCGCTGTCGTCCATGAGCCCGACCATCGTCACCAAGGACGGCAAGACCGTGATGGTTGTCGGCACGCCGGGCGGCAGCCGCATCATCACGGCGACTTTGCTGACCATCCTCAACGTGATCGACTACGGCATGAACTTGCAGGAAGCCGTCGACGCGCCGCGCTTCCATCAACAGTGGATGCCGGAGGAGACCAACCTGGAAACCTTCGCGGCGAGCCCCGATACCCTCAAGTTGCTGGAAAGCTGGGGCCATAAGTTTGCTGGGCCGCAGGACTCCAACCACATCGCCGCGATCCTCGTGGGCGCGCCGTCGTTGGGTGGCAAGCCGGTGGGCAAGAACCGTTTCTACGGCGCCAACGACCCGCGTCGCAACACGGGGTTGTCGTTGGGCTATTGACCGTTCAACGAGGGATCAGGCTGCGCGGGTCAGTGGAAGAGAGCGCCCTTGCCATGAAGGTCATTGACCGTGGATGAAGCGATTGGCGCGGCGGCGCGCGCATTGGCGGCTGGTGATCCCGTGGCGGCGCTCAATCGTGTCGCCCTGCGCAATGATGCCCCGGCCCTCGCGCTCCGCGGCATCGCCATGGCGCAGTTGGGGGACCTGGAAAAAGCCAGAAGCCTGTTGCGCCGGGCAGGTACGGCCTTCGGATCCACGGACGCCGTGGCACGGGCGCGCTGTGTCGTGGCCGAAGGTGAAATCGCCTTGGCCTCTCGTGACCTGTCCTGGCCGCCGAAACGCCTCGACGCCGCCCGTACGGTGCTCGAAGCTCACGGCGATCGGGCCAACGCCGGTCATGCACGGATCATCGAGATCCGCCGCCTGTTGCTGATCGGTCGACTCGACGAGGCGCAACTCAAGCTCATCGACCTGGAGCCCGCCGGTCTGCCGTTGGCGTCCTGGGCGGTGTGCCAGTTGGTGGCTGCGGGAATTGCCATGCGGCGGCTACAAGCGCAAACCGCCCGTGAGGCTTTGGAACGGGCCGGGCAAGCCGCGCAACAAACAGGGATCAGCGCGTTGAACGGCGAAATCGACAACGCCTGGCGGATGCTGAGTACGCCCGCAGCCCGGCTGATCGCTCGAGGCGAAGAGCGTTTGCTGGTGCTGGAGGAGGTGCAATCGCTGCTGGCCGGCCCGGCGCTGGTTGTAGATGCCTGCCGGTTCGGTATCCGCTGCGCGGGCGTCCAGGTCGTGCTTGTACGGCGGCCGGTGCTGTTTGCCCTGGCCCGTGGGTTGGCCCAGGCCTGGCCCGGCGATGCGTCGAGGGAAGCGCTCATGACCCAAGCCTTTGGTTTGAAATTGACGGACGAGACCCATCGCGCCCGGTTGCGGGTTGAAATGGGACGGTTGCGAGAGGCGCTGCGCCCAATGGCTGGCGTAGTCGCAACCCGGCGCGGTTTCAGGTTGTCGCCACACCATGCTCACGAAGTCGTGATCCTGGCGCGGGTCGTTGAGGAACCCCACGGGGCGGTGCTGGCATTGTTGGCGGACGGTGAAGCCTGGTCCAGTTCGGCCCTGGCGCTGGCCTTGGGCACCAGCCAGCGCAGCGTGCAAAGAGCCTTGGAAAACCTGGCTGCTTGCGGCAAGGCGCAGTCGTTCGGTCGCGCACGGGCCCGGCGCTGGACAGTACCGTCAATGCCCGGATTCGCGACCATATTGTTACTCACTGCACTGCCGTTCGATGGTTAGGATGCAAGCACACCCACCGATGAGGCGATGTGAGATGAAACGTTCAGAGGCACAAATCCTGCGTGAATACGGCCCGTTCCCTGGCGTTGATTGCGTCCACGGCGTGAGCCATGACGGCGAGCGCGTCTGGCTCGCCTCGGGCGAAAAGCTTCACGCCTTCGATCCCGCCAGTGGCCAAACCGTGCAAACCCTCGACGTCCCGGCGAACGCCGGCACCGCGTTCGATGGCCAGCATCTGTTCCAGATCGCCGGCGACAGCATCCGCAAGATCGATCCGCGCACTGGCCAGGTACTGGCGACGATTCCGGCGCCCAACAGTGGCGATGACTCCGGGCTGGCCTGGGCCGAAGGTTCGCTCTGGGTCGGTCAGTACAAGGCGCGCAAGATCCTGCAGATCGATCCGGCCGACGGCAGGATTGTGCGTACGATCGAATCCAACCGTTTCGTCACGGGCGTGACTTGGGTCGATGGCGAGCTGTGGCATGGCACCTGGGAAAACGACGATAGCGAATTGCGGCGTATCGATCCGCAAACGGCGCAAGTACTGGAAAGCGTGACGATGCCGCCGGGGACCGGCGTGTCGGGGCTGGAGTCCGACGGCGCGGACCGATTTTTCTGCGGCGGGGGTGGCAGCGGCAAGGTAAGGGCGGTGCGTCGGCCGGCTCGAGATTGAACGACCGCCCCCCCGTGGCGAGAGAGCTTGCTCCCGCTGGACCGCGCAGCGGGCCCAAACTCTTTGGGCCTGCTACGCACTAGAGCGCCAGTCAATCAGTTCAATCGTGTGCAGCCACCGGCGCCTTGACCCGCTCGGCCTTGCGCCAGGTCAGCAATACGATGCCGGTCACCACGATCGCGCCGCCCAGGATCTGCCCCGGGTTGAGCATCTGGTCCAGCACCAGCCAGCCGATCAACAGTGTCGCCAGCGGCTCGATGTTCATCACCGGGGCGTTGCGCGGCATGTCCAGGCGTGGCACGCACATGAACAAAACGATGAACCCCGTCCCATAAAGCACCACCAGGGTGGCGAGCGCGAACCAACCGGTGCTGCTGGCGGGCAGGTCGAGGCCGCCGGGCAGGGCGCCGGTCAGGCCGGCGAGGTTGACGCTGCTGAACACAATGAAAATCGTCAGCAGGCTGCGCACCGATCCGCGCACCTGGGACAACTTGTGATCGGTGATCCACAACGCACAAGCGAAGACGCACGCGGCGCAGAAGGCCAGGCCAACCCCCAACAGCCACTGCGGGCCGACGTCTGCCTGGGAGGCCAACCGCGTCGGCACTTCCAGCACGAACACCAGACCCACCAGGATCATGCCCATCAGTGCCGCCGTCCGGGCGGTGGGGCGCGGGCCGCCTAGGGCCCAAGTCAACAGGGCCAGGAGGATCGGGAACACGTTGCCCACCAATAGCGCCAGCGCCACCGGAACCCGGGCCACGGCGGAATACAGGCATAGGCTCTGGGCGCCGATCAGCACGCCCAGCAGCAACTGCCAGCGCCAGGCGCCGGCGGGCAAGCGAAGGCTTTGCCGTTGCCACAACACCATCGCCGCCAGTACCAGCAACGTTCCGCCCGAGCGCAGCAGGATCGCCAGCAGCACGCCGGCGCCATCATCGAACGCCGCCCGCGCGGCGACATGGTTGCCGGCAAAGGCGCACCCCATGCAAAGCAGGACAAGCACGGCGATATGGCGGGGAAAGGGAACAGGGGTATTGGATGCGGCGGTGGAGCGGGTCATGGCAGGACATCTCAAAGGGGAGTGAATTAAGCCCTTCAAAGGGCTTTTTGATTTTGTTGTCGTACAACCTGGGTCGGATTTTTACCCCATATGGCAGAAGCGAACAAGCCTGGCGCAAACCCTGATTCGGTGCAGATCAGTAATACCGGCGTGTTCAAGGCGATTTCGCATCGTAGAGGATCAGGCCGCAAGTCCCATGATGTCACCGTGTTTTACACCTTGTACGATGTCCTATCAGAGAGTAAAACAATCTTCCCCGTCCAATAATAATTAACGGAGACGTACGATGGATGCTTCGCAACCTGCAACCGCCGATCAGGGGCGCCGGATTTTCCTGAAAAAATCCCTTGTGGTCTCGGCCGCCGCCGCGACGCTGGGAAATCTTCCCGGGCTCGCCCAGGCCGCGCCTTTGAGCCAGCGCTATCCAGACCCTCTGATCAATATCCTCGACCCCAGCTTCATGGACTTGCGCATCTTCAATGCCAGCGTCGAGAAGCTCGCCGATGGCTTGCGCTGGGCGGAAGGGCCGGTGTGGATCGGTGACGGTCGTTACCTGCTGGTCAGTGACATCCCCAACAACCGCATCGTGCGTTGGGACGAAGTCACCGGAGGTTTGTCGGTGTACCGCGAGAACTCGAACTTCTCCAATGGCATGTGCCGTGATCGCCAAGGACGGTTGCTGGTCTGTGAGGGCTCGACCACGTCCACCGAAGGGCGGCGTATCACCCGTACCGAACACAACGGCACCATCACCGTGCTGGCCGACAGTTTCGACGGCAAGCCATTGAATTCGCCGAATGACATCGTCTGCAAGCGGGATGGCTCGATCTGGTTCACCGATCCGCCGTTCCAGACCGGCAATAACTATGAGGGGCATAAAGTCACCCCGGCGCAGCCCCACGCGGTGTACCGGATCGACGGCGCGACCGGCAAGCTCAGCCGGGTGATCGACGATTTGGCGGGGCCGAATGGCTTGTGCTTTTCCCCGGATGAAAAAATCCTTTATGTGGTCGAAGGGCGGGCCAAGCCGAACCGTCTGGTCTGGGCGATCACGGTCAAGGACGACGGCACCCTGGGCGAGCGACGCAAGCATATCGAAGGGCTCGACTATGCGGCCATCGACGGCATCAAGTGCGACGAGAGCGGTAACCTCTGGTGCGGTTGGGGCGGGAATGGCGACCCCAAGGCCGACCTGGAGAAACTCGACGGCGTGCGGGTATTCAATCCCGAGGGCAAGGCCATCGGGCACATTTCGTTGCCGGAACGCTGCCCCAACGTCTGCTTTGGCGGGCGAGAGGGCAACCGGCTGTTCATGGCCGGCAGCCACTCGCTGTACTCGCTGTTCGTGAACACCCGAGGAGCCACCTTCGCCTGACCCTCAGGCACCACCAATGACTGGCTGGGGGCTTGAGTTGCCATTGCGATTGCTGCGCAATCGAGCGGGAGCAAGCTCCCTCGCCACGAACATCTAGCTTTCATCGATAAAGGGCGTCCCCGACGCCCCCGATTTCAACCCAACTTCACGTTCATGGTGATCTGCGCCGTGAATACTTTCTTGCCCTGCGCATCATGAATGTCCACCGGCACGACCTTGTCGCCTTCGGTCTGCCAGTCCACCTCGTCGCCGTTCGCGACCGCCGTCACGTCGCTCTTGGCCTTGGCCAGGTATTGCACGGTCATGCCTTTGGGAATCCACCGGGCGCCGTCGGGGATGGAAACGTTGGTCATCATGCCAGCGGCGAGCTCGGCGGCGTTGCACATGGCGATGGCGTGGACGGTGCCCAGATGATTGGTGATTTCCTTGCGAAACGGCACCTGCACGGTCGCCGCGCCCTGGCGCAACTCTGTGACCAGCGGGTTGATAGTGGAAAAGTACGGTGCCATCTGACAGGCCATTTTGCTGAAAGCATCCGGACCTGTGCTGTTGAACATACCGAGAACCTGATTCATGTGAAGCCTCGCTGACAAGTGGGGTTACGGAATAGTGTTCTAATACAGAATAATATTCTGTAACGGAACGGTATTCTGTCGGCGGCGAATCTGTCAAGCTGTGCCAACTTCTTCACGGGCAGCCAGTGCCCGGTCCCATCCAAAAAACCGGTTATGCCAAGCATGGAAACAGCAGATCTACTCGAACGCGCCTTCCCCGGCAGAAGGGCTGAACTCAAGCGCGATATCTTTCGTAAGGCCCTGGCGCTGTTCAACGAGCAGGGCATCGAGGCGACCACTATTGAAATGATCCGCACCGAATGCCAGACCAGCGTCGGTGCCATCTACCATCATTTCGGCAACAAGGAAGGCTTGGTGGCGGCGCTGTTCTTCACCGCCCTGGACGATCAGGCGCGTTTGCGCGAGCAATATCTGTCCGAAGCAACCACCGCCGAGCAGGGCGTGCAGGCGTTGATCTATAGCTACGTCGATTGGGTGGACAGCCAACCCGAATGGGCGCGTTTCCAGTATCACGCGCGCTTTGCGGTGACCAAGGGACCGTTCAAGGACGAACTCGCCAGCCGCAACACCTCACGTAACGGTCAGCTTTGGCAGTGGTTGAGCGCGGCAGAGCAGGGCGAGGCGCTCAAGCGCTATCCCGCCGAGTTGATGTTTTCGTTGATCATCGGCGCGTCTGAAAGTTATTGCCGGGCATGGCTGGCGGGGCGGGTGCCCTCCAGCCCGAAGGCTCACCGGGCGCTACTGGCGCAAGCGGCGTGGCGCTCAATCAGCGGCGACTGATTGATCACAGCGGGCAGCTCCATAATTCCACGGCTGGTCTTTGCGCGTCGGGCGGCCCCAGCCAATGGGCCATCGGCTGGCAATGGCCGTCATCGCACAGCTGATAATCCCCGGCCTGGGGGGTACGGCCGAGCCTCAACGGTTGCAGGGGCGGCAGCGAGCGATGGTATCGCCAGCTGCCGTTCTCCAAGCGTGCGCCTTCGGGAATTTCCATCCCAGCGCCGTTGCCCTTGACCCTGGCCTCACCCAGGATCAGGCCCTGTTCGCTGACCCGGTAATCCTCCTCCCAACGGATCTTCTCGATGGTGTGGTTCCAGGCCAACGTAAACTCGCTGAGTTCAAGTTGTGCCCAGACCACGCCGGACAAGCCCAGGCACAAGCCAATCACGCCAAGGCTCGCCCGACACGCCGGGCGCGCCAGAGGTGTTGCCCGATCAACAGCGCACCCAGGGCGAAGCCGATTTCATCGGTCAGCGGCAGGGCAACCACCAGCAATGCACCGGCGGCGAAGCACATCAGACGCTCCCAAATGGGCATTTTCTGTTGCATGTAACCGGTAGACGCCATGCCCCATAGGCCGATTGCCAGCAACGTCTTGACCAGCATGTAGGCAGTCATCCACAGGTTGTCGCCCTGGAGCATCAGCGCCGGGTTGTACACCGTCATGAACGGAATGACGAAGCCTGCCAGGGCGATGCGCACCGCCCAGAAGCTGATTTTCAGCCCGCTTTCCCGGGCAATGGGCGCGGCGGCGAAGCAGGCCAGGGCCACGGGCGGGGTCAGGTCGGCGAGGATGCCGAAATAGAACACGAACATGTGCGACACGATCAGCGGCACGCCCAATTCCAGGAGCGCGGGCGCTGCAATCGAACTGGTGATGATGTAGTTCGGAATGGTCGGGATGCCCATGCCCAGCACCAGGCAAGTGAGCATGGTCAGCAGCAGCGACAGGAACAGGTTGTCCTTGCCGATCGCCAGGATGTAACCGGCGAAGGTGGACGCCACGCCTGTCAGCGACACCACCGCGATGATGGTGCCGACCAAGGCGCAGGCGATCCCCACCGGAACGGCGTGCCGAGCGCCGTCCACCAATGCGTGCAGGCAGATGATCAGGGTTTCCCGAGTGCCTTTCATGAACCAGCAAGCCACCACCAGCACGCCGATCACGGCGAACACGATGCCGATGCCCATCCGGAAGAATCCGACGCACAGAATGCCCAGCGCGACCCAGAAGGCGCAGCGCAAGGCGTAGCTCGAGACTTTGAGGATGATCGCCGAGCCGAGAATCACGATGGCCGTCAGTGCCAGCCCGACCATGCCGGAAAACAACGGCGTGCGTCCGGAAAACAGCAGGTACACCAGCACCCCCAGCGGGATCAGCAGGAACCAGCTTTCCTTGACCGCGCCCCAGGCGCTCGGGCATTGATCCTTGGGCAGGCCCTTGAGGTCGGAGCGCTTGGCTTCCAGGTGAACCATCCAGAACACCGAGCCGAAATACAGGCACGCCGGGATCAACGCGGCCTTGGCGATTTCCACGAACGGCACGTTGATGGTCTCGGCCATGATGAACGCCACCGCGCCCATCACCGGCGGCATGATCTGGCTGCCCATGCTCGACGTCGCTTCCACGCCGCCGGCGAACGCCGCCTTGTAGCCAAAGCGTTTCATCAGCGGAATGGTGAACTGCCCGGTCGTCACCACGTTGGCGATTCCCGAGCCGGTGATGGTGCCCATGAGCGCCGATGACACCACCGACACCTTCGCCGGACCGCCAAGCTTGTGACCGAACAGGCCCATGGCGAAATCGGTGAACAGCTTGATCATGCCGGCCTTTTCCAGGAAGGCGCCAAACAGGATGAACAGGAAAATGTAGGTGGCCGATACGTAGGTCGGCGTGCCGTAGAGCCCTTCGGTGCCGAAGGACAGTTGGTTGACGAGCTGATCGACGCCGTAGCCGCGATGGGCCAGGTCGCCTGGCAGGTGTTCGCCGAACAGGCCATAGGCCAGGAACAGGCCGCAGATGATCGGCAGCGCGATGCCCATCACTCGCCGCGCCGCCTCGAACACCAGCACGATCAGGACGACGCCGACGACCATGTCGGCAGTCGTCAGGTCGCCGGAGCGCTGGATCAGGTCGGCCTCGAACACCCATTGATAGAGCGCCGTGGCCATCCCCGCCAGCCCCAACGCCCAGGCCAGGGGTTGCCATGGCCTTTGCTTGCCGTGGGCCGGGTAGCTCAGAAACACCACCCACAGCAGAAAGCCCACATGCACCGCCCGCAACACAATGCTGGAAACCGGTGAAAAAGCTGCCGTGATGATTTGAAAGATGGAAAACAGCAACGCCACGTAGAACAGCGTCTTGGGCCAGTCCCGCGGGTCCGTGGCGATGCCGTGCTGGTCTTCACTCATGAGATGCCTGCCTGTTGTCGACTTGCGGATGCGAAACGCAATGCTGCAACGGCGCCGAGCGCCGTTGCAGTCCAGGGGCTATAGCGCGCCCACTTCCTTGTAGTAGCGCTCGGCACCAGGGTGCAGGGCGATGGGCAGGTTTTTCGCGGCGTTCTTCAGCGAGATGTCCTTGGCCGCTGAATGGGAGGTGCTCAGGCGGGTGAGGTTGTCGAACATCAGCTTGGTCATTTGGTAGGCCACCTCATCCGGGACATCCTTGTGTGTCACCAGGATATTGGTGATGGCCACGGTGGGCACGGCCTCAGCCTGGCCGTCGTAGGTGTTGGCGGGGATCATCGCGCTCTGGTAGGCCGGGTTGCCGATTTTTTCCACCACGTCGGTGGGAATCGACACGTAGTTCAGCTTCATCGTTGACGCCAGGTCACGAATCGCCGCCATGCCCAGGCCAGAGGATTGCAGGGTGGCGTCCAGTTGGCGGTTCTTGATCAGGTCGACCGACTCGGCGAAGGGCAGGTATTGGACCTTCATGTCGTCGTAGGTCAGGCCGGCCGCCTTGAAGATCGCCCGGGCGTTGAGTTCGGTGCCGGATTTAGCCGCGCCCACGGAGACGGTTTTGCCCTTGAGGTCTGCCAGGGTCTTGATCCCCGATTCCTCGCTGGCAACGATCTGGATGTAATTGGGGTAGGCGCCCGCAATCGCTCGCAGTTTGGTGAGCGGTGCCTTGAAGCCGGCATCCTCCACGCCGTTTTTCGCATCGGCGACCGAGTCGCCCAAGGCCAGCGCCAGCTCCCCGCGCCCGGCTTGCAGCAGGTTGAGGTTCTCCACCGACGCCTTGGTGGCCTGGACCGACGTTTTGGAGCCCTCGATGCCGCTGCTGTAGATCTGTGAAAGCCCGACCCCGATCGGGTAATACACTCCGCTGGTGCCCCCGGTCAGGATGTTGATGAACACCGGTGGAGCCGCATGAGCGGCGGTGGTGACCGCCAAGGCTGCGGCGGCGGCCAGGAAGGTGAAGCGCTTGTTGACTCGCATTGGGAACTCTCCGTCTTGTTATGGCTTTATGCAGAGTCCCCCCACTGTAGTCGAAACGTGCTTGATGGCGAATAGGCAGTTAACGGTATGTCGGATTAAACAGGGTGGCTGCCTGGGGCCGCGCTGCTGCCGCGCACGGTCAGCTCGAACGGTAGGCGCACGTGTCGCTGGGTGATGGGCTTGTTCTCGATCAAGGCGATCAACATGTCCACCGCTTTCTGGCCGAAGGTTTCGGCCGGTTGGGAGATGGTCGTCAACGGCGGGTCGCAATACGCGGCAAACGGAATGTCGTCAAAACCCACCAGGGAAATATCCTCGGGCACCCGCAACCCCGTCTGCTTGATGCGCTTGAGCGCGCCGATGGCCATTTCGTCGTTCTCGCAGAACAGCGCGCTGGGGCGTTCGGCCAAGGCGAGCATTGTCCCGGCTCCTTCGTAGCCGGCCTTGAGAGTGAAATCCCCGTGGCAGATCAGTTCAGGTGCAAGGGCGATACCGGCGTTGCGCAGGGCGTCCTGGTAACCGGCCACACGGTCCAGGGTCAGAGGGCTGCTGCGCGGGCCTTTGATGATGCCGATGCGCCGGTGGCCAAGCCCGATCAGGTGCTCGGTCATGGCGCGCGCCGCGCTGCGGTTATCCAGGCTGATGGTCGGGTAGGGCGCGTCCTTCACCACTTCGCAGGCGTTGACCAGCGGTAGCGCGTCGGTGCCGGGAGGCAGGGAGACGAAAGGGTCGCCGGCGCGCAATTGGATCACGCCGTCGGCCTGATGGGCGTAGACCAGGGCAGCGAATTCCTGCTCGATGGCTTCGCGGCCCTGGGTGTCGCACAGCAGCAGCCGATAACCGGCCGCTTGCGCCGCTTGTTGGGCGCCGCTGATGACGCGGGCGAAAAAAGTGTTGGCGATTTTCGGCACCAGGATCACCAGGTTGCCGGTACGTCGGGAGCGAAACTGCACCGCCATCAGGTTCGGTCGATAACCGGCTTGCAGCACGGCTGCGTTGACCTTGTCCCGCGTCTGGGGCAGCACCCGCTCCGGGGACTTGAGTGCTCTGGACACGGTTGCCACCGACACGCCGGCCAGCCGGGCCACTTCACGAATATTGGACAAATTCACCTCGATTCGGCGCCTTGAAAACAGGCATGACCGCGAGCTTACCGCAGGTTCGATAGCTGACAAACGCTCATCGGCGATGCAAGGGGTTTGACACGGGGCAAAACCGAGCCTAGATTCCCGTCATGATGTAACCGGTTACATCAACGATCCGGACAGAAGAGAGTCGCGATGAATCCTGTAGCACCCAAAATAAGAATGGGCTTCGTTGGCGGTGGGGAGGGTGCGTTCATCGGCCAGGCCCATCGCCAGGCGGCGGGCCTGGACGGCGGTTTCGAGCTGGTGTGCGGCGCGTTCAGCCGCGACCCTCACAACAATCGACAGACCGGTGCGGCCCTGGGGCTCGCCGCGTCCCGTTGTTACCACGACTGGCAGCAGATGCTCGACGCTGAAGCGTTGCTGCCGCTGGACCAACGCATGGAATTGCTGGTGATCGTCACGCCCAATCACCTCCATGCACCGATTGCCAGCCAGGCGTTGAAAGCCGGTTTCCACGTGTTCAGCGAGAAACCCGCCGCGCTGAACCTCAAGCAGTTATTGGCCCTCAAGGACGTGTTGCAAGGCAGTCGTTGCCTCTACGGCCTGGCCCACACCTACCTGGGTTATCCGATGGTCTGGCAGGCCCGTGAAATGGTTCGCTCAGGCCTGATCGGCAAGGTGCGCAAAGTATTCGTCGAGTACCCCCAAGGCTGGCTCAGCCAGGACGTCGCCGCCCAAGGCAACAAGCAGGCCGAGTGGCGCGATGATCCGGCCCAGTCCGGGTTGGGCGGTTGCATCGGCGACATTGGCACCCATGCTTTTTCCCTGGCGGAGTTCGTCGCGGACCAACCCATCCAGCAACTCTGCGCCACCCTGGGCACCCATGTTCCGGGGCGGCAGTTGGACGATGACGCAGCAATGCTCTTCAAGATGAAGGACGGCGCCACCGGCGTGTTGCTGGCCAGCCAGGTCTGCACCGGCGAAGAAAACCCGCTGAAGATCCGCGTCTATGGCGACAAGGGCGCGCTGCAATGGCGCCAGGAAGAGCCGTCGAGCCTGATCCACCGCGCCTTCGACCAACCGCTGCGCATTCTGCGCGGGGGTGTCGGCCAGCCTTGGCTGTGCGAGGCGGCGACTCAGCGCATGCGTCTGCCGGCGGGGCATCCGGAGGGTTATCTGGAGGCGATGGCCAATCTGTACGGCGATTTTGCCCGGGCCATTCGGGCGCGGGTGGAAGGCCCGGACGTTCCTGGCGTACCCGGCATCGAGACCGGTTTGCGCGGCATGGCGTTTATCGAGGCGGCCCTCATCAATCACCGGGGCGACACAAAGTGGACCGCGCTGGAAACCGGAGAGTCGCAGCTGTGAATACACACGACCAAACACCAGGCGGCCTGCGCGGGCCGGCGATCTTCCTGGCGCAGTTCATGTCCGATGAAGCGCCGTTCGATACCCTGGCGGACATCGCCCGGTGGGCCGCCTCGCAAGGCTACAAGGCCATCCAATTGCCGACCCTGGGCACGCGTTACATCGACCTGGCCCGGGCCGCCGAGAGCCAGGATTATTGCGATGAACTCACGACCACCTGCGCGGCGGCCGGCGTCGAGATCAGCGAGTTGTCGACGCACCTGCAAGGGCAACTGGTGGCGGTGCATCCGGCATTCGACGCGCTGTTCGATGACTTCGCCCCGGCCCACCTGCGCGGCCAGCCCCAGGCGCGCACCGAGTGGGCCATCGAGCAATTGAAACTGGCGGCTCGCGCCAGCCAGCGCCTGGGCCTCAAGGCCCACGCGACGTTTTCCGGAGCTTTGTTGTGGCCCTACATATACCCGTGGCCGCAGCGGCCCACAGGACTGGTCGAGCAAGGTTTCGCCGAACTGGCCCGGCGCTGGCTGCCGATCCTCGACTGCTTCGACGCGGCCGGCGTGGACCTGTGCTACGAGATCCACCCTGGCGAAGACCTGCATGACGGCGCCTCGTTCGAGCGCTTCCTGCAAGCCGTCGATCATCACCCACGGGCCGCCATTCTCTACGACCCCAGCCACCTGCTGCTGCAACAGATGGACTACCTGGGCTTTATCGACCGCTACCACGGGCGCATCCGGATGTTCCACGTCAAGGACGCCGAATTCCGCCCTGACGCCCGCTCCGGTGTCTATGGCGGCTACCAGGGCTGGGTGGACCGCCCCGGCCGGTTCCGTTCCCTGGGCGATGGGCAGATCGACTTCAAGGCGATTTTCAGCAAGCTGACCCAATACGGCTTCGACGGCTGGGCGGTTCTGGAATGGGAATGCTGCCTGAAGGATTCGCAACAGGGGGCGGCCGAAGGCGCGGCGTTTATCCAGCGGCACATGATCACCAGGACGGCCAAGGCGTTCGATGATTTTGCCGGGGTCACGGCGGATGAGGCATCCAATCGGCGGTTGTTGGGGTTGTCTGGGTAACGGCTGATCGCAGAAGCCTTGTGGCGAGGGAGCTTGCTCCCGCTGGGTGGCGAAGCCGCCCCAAATACAATGTTCCAGGCAGACCGCGTTGCCTGGTTTTACGACTGCTGCGCCCGAAGCATTGGACCGGCCGAGCGGGAGCAAGCTCCCTCGCCACAAAAGCAGGCACAAAAGCAGGCCACAAAAAGCAGGCGGCAACAGCAGCGCACGACTTTGTTTCAACAAAAACAACAACAAGACGGTGACGGTCATGACGACGATGTACGCACGCCTCAGTACGATGATGTTCCTGCAATTCTTTATCTGGGGTGGCTGGTTCGTCACCCTCGGCACGTTCCTGTCCAACACCCTGGGCGCCAGCGGCGAGCAGGTCGGCAGGGCCTTCGCCACCCAGTCCTGGGGCGCGATCATCGCGCCGTTCGTGATCGGCCTGATCGCCGATCGCTACTTCAACGCCGAGCGCATCCTGGCGGTGTTGCACCTGGTGGGCGCGGTCTTGTTGTACCGGTTGTATTCGGCGGAGGATTTCAGCGCGTTCTACCCGTTCGTGCTGGCTTATATGGTGATCTACATGCCGACGTTGGCCCTGGTCAATTCCGTGGCCTTCCGGCAGATGCGCGACCCCGCGCTGGAATTCTCGCGGATTCGAGTCTGGGGCACCCTCGGTTGGATCCTCGCCTGCGTGGTGATCAGCTATGCGTTCGCCTGGGATTCACGCGAGTCGATCTCAGCGGGCGGCCTGCGCAATACTTTCCTGATGGCCGCGGTCGCTTCGCTGGTCCTCGGGCTCTACAGCTTCACGCTGCCCGCCACGGCACCGCTCAAGGAGCAGGCGAGCACCAGCGGCATCAAGCAGTCCCTGGGGCTCGATGCGTTGGGCCTGCTCAAGGATCGCAGCTACCTGGTGTTCTTCATCGCCTCGATCCTGATCTGCATTCCCTTGGCGTTTTATTACCAGAACGCCAACCCGTTCCTGGCCGAAACCGGGATGACCAACCCGACGGCGAAAATGGCCATCGGGCAAGTCTCCGAGGTGCTGTTCATGTTGCTGTTGCCGCTGTTCATCCAGCGCTTCGGCATCAAGTTGGCGTTGCTGGTGGGCATGCTGGCGTGGGCGTTGCGCTACGTGTTGTTTGCCTATGGCGATAACGGTGAGCTGGCATTCATGCTGTTCATCGGCATCGCCCTGCACGGCATCTGCTACGACTTCTTCTTTGTCTCGGGGCAGATCTACACCGACGCCAAGGCGCCCAAACACCTGCGCAGCTCGGCCCAGGGCTTGATTACCCTGGCGACCTATGGCGTGGGGATGTTGATCGGTTTCTGGGTGGCGGGGCAGGTGACCGATCACTTTGTCGTGGCAGGCGGGCACGATTGGAAAAGCATCTGGCTGTTCCCGGCCGGTTTTGCGCTGGTGGTATTCGTGTGTTTCCTGCTGACCTTCAGTGGTCGGCAAGGGGTCGTGGCACCGTCCGAGGCATGAGCAAGGGCAGAACGTCAGTCACTTGTGACTGACGCTCAGCTTGGTGTACGTCACTTTCCCGCCTTCGTTGGAGTAACCCTTGTTGTCCAGCGTGTAGACGCCGGCCTTGAAATAGAAGTCGTAGCCGTACCAGGACTTGTCGAGCTTCACCTTTTTGCCACTGTTGCCGATCAGCACCGAGAGCTGGCCTTGCTTGTCCATCTGCAGCGTGTAGGAGAAGGACTTGTTCAACGGAACCTTGGGCACGGTGTAGATCACCGGGCTTTTCTTGTCCTTGGGCTTGACCCGGTATTCCACGTCAATGTTGCCGGTGCCCTTTGCATAGCGGTAAACCAGTTTCAACAACGGCGTCGGCGCATTCTTGGCGTGAATCTGCGCCACCACTACACGGCCTTCCGAAGGCACCTGGTTGACCGTCAATTCACCCTTGAGGGTGTTGACGCCACTGTTGTAGCGCCAGTTGCGGTGTTTCCCGTCCCGGCTGGTTTCCCGCAGTTCTGAGCGCGGGTAATCGCTGTTACCGGTATGAGAGCCGGTGACGGGGGCCCAGAAGACAATCCTCTGGCCGTTATTGTCGAAATACTTGTTTTTCAAACTCGGCATGGCTTTGGTCGCCACGACCTGCGCGGGCGTTTGCACCGGCAGGGTGACGCTCCAGACCGTCACGTCAATCATGATGAAACCCTCCAACGGGACCGGCCGCTATCTGGCGGCCGTCAAGACAAAAAACAGCCTTCCGTGGCGTAGTCTTGATGTTATCGACGAGGGCGTGTTTCGCTGGAGGCGTACCTGACGGATGGCTCTGTGATAAGCCCCTCAGGCCGAAAAACCGGGCAGGTTATCCTGTGTCATTTTGTTGCTGATCGGGTAGAGTACGCGCCGCCCGAGAGATGGATCCCGGGCGTTTTCCCATGGAGCGTCAAATGAACCACCTCAGCAAAGTTGTCGCCTGCGCACTGTTTGGCCTGGTCCTGGCGGGTTGCACCGGCACCCCGATGAAGACCCAGCAATACGACAGCAGCCAATACACCGTCGTCGGTCACAGTGAAGCCAAGGCCACCGGCCTGCTGCTGTTCGGCGTGATCCCGATTCGCCAGAACAACCGTTTCGTGCGCGCCCAGAACGCAGCGATCCAGGCCAAGGGCGGCGACGCCATGATCAACACCCAAGTCCAGGAAAACTGGTTCTGGGCCTGGGTCCTGACCGGTTACACCACTTCGGTTTCCGGTGATGTGGTCAAGCTGAAGAACGTTCAGTAAACCCAAGCGTTAAAGGTAGGCGAGCTTACCTGTGGCGAGGGGATGAATCCCCTCGCCACAATAGCCCCCGATCATGCCTCCTCTTTCAGCGTCCTCCCACCACCATGTGACTGAACGGCGCCACATACGCCTGCAATGTCACCAATCCGCCCACCAGAATCGCCAGTACCACCGAGTGGAAAAACACGTAGCGCAGGATTTCTCCTTCGTGGCCGTACCACCGTGTCGCGGTGGAAGCGACCACGATCGACTGGGCGTCGACCATCTTGCCCATCACCCCGCCTGAACTGTTCGCGGCAGCCATCAGCACCGGGCTGATCCCCAGCTGTTCCGCCGTGACCCGCTGCAGACCGCCGAACAGCACGTTGGAAGCGGTGTCCGAACCGGTCAGCGCCACGCCAAGCCAGCCCAGTAGGGTGCCGAACATCGGATAGAAGATGCCCGTCGCGGCGAACGCCAGGCCCATGGTGGCGTCCAGGCCCGAATAACGCGTGAGGAAACCCAACGCCAGCATCGCCACGATGGTGATCAGCGAATAGCGCACCACCCAGAGCGTTCGCAGGTATTGGCGCACCAGTTGCGGGATGGAATAACCCATCAGCAAGCCTCCCACGATTGCCGCCAGGAAGATGCCACTGCCGGTGGCGGTGAACCAGTTGAACTTGTAGACCGCTTCCTCGGTTTTAGGCTGGGGCACTACGGGCGGGACTTTTTCGATCTGTTGGTGGATGGTGCCGAAGGTCAACAGCGGCGAGAAGATCGGATTCGCCTCGCGCATCGGCTTGCCTTGGGGGTCGAGCCTGGCCGATTGCGTCTGCGGGTCGATGGCCGGGCGGGTGTCGAAAATGTTCTTGAAGCCCTGGGTGCCCCAGGCGAATACGAACACCGTGAGGATGATCCACGGCATCCAGGCGCGCAGCACGGCGGGTCGAGCGTCATTGGAAAACGCGGCGCTGGCCACTGGTGTTTGTTGTTCGCTGGCGTCAATCTTCGAGTCGTCGTGCCGGCCGGTCAGCGCCGCCGAGGTGTGAATCGTGGCCGGTTTCCAGATTTTGAGAAAACCGGCCAGGCAGGCCATGGATATCAGCGCGGCAATCACGTCCACCAACATCGGCCCGTGGTAGTTCGACACCAGAAACTGCGGAATAGCGAAGCTGACACCGGCCACCAGGATTGCGGGCCATACTTCAAGCATCTTGCGCCAGCCGGCGAACGCCCAGATCAGCCAGAACGGTACGATCACCGAGAAGAACGGCAATTGTCGGCCGACCATCATCGACAGCTCCATCTCATCCAGGCCGGTGACCTTGGCCAGTGTAATGATTGGGGTGCCCAGCGCGCCGAAGGCCACGGGAGCGGTGTTGGCGATCAATGCCAAGCCCGAAGCGGCCAGCGGCGAAAAGCCCAGCCCGATCAGGATCGCCCCGGTTACCGCCACCGGCGTGCCAAAACCCGCCGCGCCTTCGAAAAACGCGCCGAAACAAAAGGCGATCAACAGCAACTGCAAGCGGCGGTCATCGGTGATGCGCGCCAGGGAATCCTGCAGGACCTTGAACGAACCGTTCTCGGTGGTCAGTCGGTGCAGGAAGATAATGTTGAGCACGATCCAGCCGATGGGCAGCAGCCCGTTGGCCGCGCCATAAAGCGCCGCTGAACCGGCCATGTCGGCGGGCATGCCGAAGGCGAAAATCGCGATGAGCAACGCCGAGGCCAGGGCATACAGCGCCGCCAGGTGTGCCTTGACGTGAAAGAACGCCAGGGACGCCAGCATCACCACCACCGGGACCGCCGCCAGGAACGTCGACAGCACCGCATTACCGAAGGGATCGTAGACTTGTTGCCAGACCATGTTCCACCTCTGCTTTTTATTGTTGGAAGCGCAGGCCCCGGGGGGATTGGCAGAGAAGTATAGGCGGGGATCGGGGGACGGGATTGGAACCTGTTGGCCCCGCCTACCCATTGTGGGAGCGAGCTTGCTCGCGATGGCGGTGGGTCAGTTGGAAGTAATGCTGACTGTGCCACCGCCATCGCGAGCGGGCTCGCTCCCACAGGGTTTCGGGGGAGGGGGCTATCGCGCTTCGACGTTTTCCAGCGCGCGGTTGGCGAGCATCGCGCCCAGTTCGATCAACTGCAGGATGCCCAGGGCAACGTGTCGTCGCGAGCCGTCCAGGTCGAACGCCAGGTCGTTGATCATGGCATCGGCCGAGGCGAGGGTTTCGCTGAGGTTGGCGAGCAGGGCTTCGGTGTCGATGCCTTCATTCACGGTGAACAGCCGGCCTGGGTCAGTTTTCGATTGGCTGGACTTGGGCTTGAGGTAGAAGTCGAGGGCGCGGTCGGCGGCTTCGTCTAAGTCTTTCGAGTCGGCTGGATCGGTGTCGGGAGGGTTGGGGGTTACTTTGAACATAGTGAAGTTCTCATGTGGAATTTAGAGAAGCTTTCGCCCTCGCTACCAAACGAAGGGTGGCGGCCATACGAAGGTTGGTAGACCGGTCCACATGAACACCGGCGCGCCCGAAGACGCCCTACGCATGGCCACCATTGATACAGATGCGCAAGGGCACCTCAAAAGTGAAGCTGTGCGTCATGTAGAAGCCGGGCTACCAAACCCGATCGCTGATGTTCAGCGACCGAGCAACAGTAAAGCCCGGCCCCAAGGCGCACAAGCCGGCGGATTCTGGCGTAGTTGTAGGTAAGGGCGCAAGGCGACGTAGCCCGAACCCGAAGGATCCTACAATCGAATAAACACAGCCCTCTGTAGGCTGAAAAGATGGGTTAACACAGAACCCGCCACAAAAGCACCTCGCTTGTTTGAGGTCTGCCGCTCAGCCCTTCGCCGCCATCGCCGTCACTTCCACCCGCATCCCTTCAACCGCCAACGCCGCCACGCCGACAGCCGCGCGCACGGGCCAGGGCTTGGCAAAAAAGCGTTTGTAGACTTCGTTGAAGGCCGCGCGGTCGGCCATGTCGGTGAGGTAGATGGTCAGGTGCAACACGCGGTCCATGGAACTGCCGGCGCGTTCCAACGCGGTCTTGAGTGCCTGCAACGTGCATTCGCTCTGCGCCGTGATATCGCCCAGTTCCAGGCTGCCGTCGGCGCGGGTGGGGATTTGCGTGGAAACCAGCAGGCCGCCGAAGCCGGCGACGTCGGATGAGATGGAGTCCGTGTCCGGGTCGGGAGTGAACGTGATGTCTGGGTTCGCCATGGAAGTCTCTTGCTCGTAAAAGAAAAAAGGCCAGTCACTTCAAAGCGACTGGCCCGCCAGTTTAGCGCCGATTATCGAGCTGTCAGCGATTTCCGCAACTGGGTCGGATAACGGTCACCGGCGACCCTGGACCATCCGCTTGGCGGTCAGCACGTGCTCCAGTTGCGGTTCGTCGACGGCCACGTGTGCGGCCATGTGTCGTGCCTGTTCCCAATCCAGGTCAGGGCGCAACCACTGGAGGGCGTTTTCGCCAGTGAAGGCCAGCAGTCGCTGCTGTTGATTGGCTATGTCGCCATAAGTCACCAAGGCCAGCCCGTCGCAACCGTTGGGCGTTTCACTGGCCTGGGCCAGGGCGGCGAGAAAGATGGGCGACGACTGCCGCGAAGTCGTATAGCTCAGGCGGTTGGCCTGGGCGGGCGCGATGGTGTCCGAGGCGGCTTCATACCAGCCGTCCACCGCTACCAGGACGCGGCCGTCGCGCTTGATCCGGTCAAACACTTTGGAGCGCATCACCAGGTGCAAGGGCAGGTGGGTCAAGGGCGGCATCGTGCCCATCGACCAGACGGGCGACCACCCCCAGCGCACCTTGATGCTTTCCAGGCGCCCGCCACGGTTGCGGATGGCGCTGACCTGCATGTTCGGCTTGATCACGCTTTGTCGGTCATGAAGCGCGGGAGCCGTCGCGGCGTGAAGGCTGTCGGCGGACAAGCTTGATTGGTTGGCGCCGAAGGGCTCGCGCTGGGCAAAGAACGCCAGGGAATCCTTGGAAGAAACAGGCTGAACGAAACATTCACACATCGCGAAAACTCCAGGCAGATTTGTACGACACCCCCCGCCGTGAAAGCCCTCGGACCGCTTCGTTTGCGGTGGGCTGCGGCGGTGTTATGTACCTCCGAGCCGGCGCGCCAGCCCTTGGTTCGAAAATCCTTGTCGCGACCTGATGAGCGGAAAATCAAGCGGCATTTCATCCACTTATGCGACCGCTCATCGTCTGCGTGGAGAGCTGCGCATTTCTCCAGGGTCGTTCGTTTTGTGCCCCAGCGCCGTTGCTTCGACGGTGCTTCGCGTGGCCTCTGATGAAGGAGATCGACCCATGACCAAAATCGATAATCTGCTGGATAACAAAGGGACGCCCCTCGACAAGCAGACCTTTACCTGGCGTGAGCTGGCCGGCAAACCGATCAGCAAACTGGACGACGATGCGTTCACCCGTGTGCGGGTGATATTGATGAACGGCGTCGAGTCCGACGCCCTGCGCCTCAAGCATTTCGGTGCGCGTTTCCACAAGGAGCTGCAGCTGCCCCTGGCTCAGGTCAGGCGTGCCGAACACCATCAGATGACGGCCATCAACTGGTTGCTGTCGGCGGATCATTCCCCCCTGGAAACCACCGTGGCCTACGAACAGGTCGCCATCGAAGTCACCGCCGCGGTGGCCCAGAACGAGCCGGATCCTTACCAGGCGCAGACATACCGCTTCGGTTTGCTGGAAGATTTCGACCACCTCTACCGTTACGCCGCGATGCTTGATCGCCTGGAAGGCAAGGACGCCAATAACATCCTGCAAGGCTACACGGACATCGTGCCCGGCCGGCCCACCAGCGAGCACCACCGCGCCCCCGGCGATGACCTTCGAGACAACTACCAGAAGGACAGCGCCGCACTGATCACCAAAATCCATGCCGCGCTGATTACCGGCGCGGAATACCAGACCCACGATTACTACATGAACATCGGCCCGCTGTTCGCTGACCCGGTGGCACGGGCGTTGTACGCCGAGATTGCCTCGGTGGAGGAACAGCACGTCACCCAGTACGGCTCGCTGCAGGACCCCAGCGAATCCTTCATGGAGAAGTGGCTGGTGCATGAGGCGATGGAGGTCTACACCTACGCCAGTTGCGCCGAGCAGGAAGAAAACCCGCGCATCAAAGCGATGTGGGAACGCTTCCTCGACTACGAACTGGGCCACTTGAACCTGGCCTGCGAGTTGTTCAAGAAGCACGAACGGCGCGATCCCGCCGAAATCCTGGCCGGTCCGCTGCCACGCATGATCGCCTTCAAGAGCCAGCGCGATTTTGTCCGCGAGACGTTGTCCCGGGAAGTCGACCTGCGCGCCCATGGCATCGACTACGTGCCCAAGGAGCGCGAAGCCCATGCGTCCCTCGACTACCGCGCCCAGCTCAACAGCGAAGGCGTGCCCGCCAACATCGCCTCGGCCGGCTACACCTTCAAGCCCGGCTCCGAACTCAACCCAGTGGGAGAACAGCAATGAGCGAACGCCAAGTCACCATCGGCATGAATCGTACCGGCACCCAGATGTCTCCCGAGGACACGGCTCGCCAACTGGAAGCCACCCGACTGTTCCCGGCGGACGTGCCTGGCGACATCAGCGACTACACCGCCGAACGCGAGCGCGCCATTCGCGAGGCCGACCTGATAGGCTCGGTGCCGGCGCCAGGCTCGGTCAAAGGCATGGTCAAGACCGCGTTGGACAAGACCATCGGCAAGGCGCCGGAAGTGTTGCTGGACAAGCTCGGCGAACGCCTGGCCTTCGAGCGCACCGGCGTGAGGCTGTATGAGGCGATGGTCGCCAAGGCCACGTCCGCGCCCGGTGCCGACCCAGCATTGGTGGAAACCTTGCGTCAGATCCAGGCCGAGGAACTGGAGCACATGAACATTGTGCGCGAAGCCATCGAAACCCTCGGCGGCGACCCGACGGCCATGACGCCTTGCGCGGACGTGGCGGGCGTCAAGGCCATGGGCGTGCTGCAAGTATTGACTGACCCACGCACAACCGTCTCGCAATCGATGAGCGCGATCCTGACCATCGAACTGGAAGACAACGCGGCTTGGGAACTGCTGATCGAGCTGGCGCACAAGGGTGGTCATCCGCTGATCGCCAAGCGCTTCGGCCATGCGCTGGAACAGGAGGAAACGCACTTGGCCACGGTGCGCAACTTCATCAAGCAAGACCTGCTTGCGCAAGTGAGCTGAGCTTGCTTGTAACTGGCTCCACCCTGGTTGACCCGGGGTGGGCCGCTGGTTCGAACTTCAAAAGGACAACCGCCCGTGAGTGAAACCGACCTTGAGATGGAATTGAAAGCCTGGCGGCTTTTGCTCGAAGACGACGCGTATCGCCTGGACTTTCCCGAGGATTATCGCGACACGCTGATTCGGCGCGCCGATGAATTGGTGTTGCATCAATTTATCAGCCTGGAGGACTGGCAACTGCTCAAAGATGCGGCCGATCAGGCGTATCAGCAGACCGTGGAGATGCTTTCGAGGAACCAGCGCGATTGTTTGAATGTGAAGGGGATGCGGTTGCCTGGTGGCTGAATGCGAGGGCCTCGTCGCGAGCAGGCTCGCTCCCACACTCGTCCTTCAGCAGCAGCGCAACCGACGTCAACACTGCCCCCTGTGGGAGCGAGCCTGCTCGCGATGAGGCCGGTACATCCAGCATATACCTTCACTGAAACCCCGCCATCGTCGGATCGCCGCACGGAGCAGGCTCGCTCCCACATTGGATCTCCCCATTTGGATTCATCCCTGTTCAACACTCGGCCAGACCACCTCCTTGCGCTCGGCCCGAGGGAAGTTCAGGCACTGCCAGCGCCAGGCATCCTCCAGCATCCGCTCAAGCCCATGACGGGCGCTCCAGCCCAGTTGTTCGGCGGCCTTGCCAGGGTCGGCCCAGCACCGGGCGATATCGCCCGGGCGACGCGCCTCAAAGGCCAGCGGCACCGTCTCACCGGTCACGCGCTCGAACGCGCTGACCACCTCCAGCACCGAATAACCACGCCCAGTGCCCAGGTTCCAGATGTGTACACCGGTCTGCCCACGCAGAAACTCCAGCGCCCGCAGATGTCCCTCGGCCAGGTCTACCACATGGACATAATCCCTGATCCCCGTGCCGTCCGGCGTCGGGTAGTCGGAACCGAATATCCGCAGCACCTCCCGCTCACCGTTGGCTACCTGCAACAGGTACGGCAAAAGGTTGTTGGGCGTCTGCGTCGGCGTCTCTCCCAGTAGGCCGGAGCAATGGGCGCCGATGGGATTGAAATAGCGCAGCAGGCCGATGGACCAACGAGAGTCCGAATTCGCGGTGCAACGCATGACATGCTCGGCCATCAGCTTCGACTGGCCATAAGGGTTGGTCGGCTGTCCCGTTGGGCAGGTCTCGGCGATGGGCATCTGTGGGCAATCGCCATAGACCGTCGCCGATGAACTGAACACCAGGTTGAACACCCCGGCTTCGGCCATGGCCTGGCACAGCGTCACGCTGCCACTGACGTTGGTATCGAAATATCGCAGCGGCTCGCGCACGCTTTCGCCCACGGCCTTGAGCCCGGCGCAGTGAACGACGGCTTCGATGGGGTATTCCTTGAACACGTTATCCAGCGCCCGTCGGTTGCGCACGTCGGCATAGACAAAACCGGGCTCGCGTCCCGTCACGTCCGCAATGCGCTGCAGTGTCCCCCGGGAGCTGTTGCAGAGATTGTCCAGGATCAGCACCCCGTTGCCCTGGTTCATCAACTCGACCGCCACATGGGCACCTATGTAGCCCGCACCACCTGTTACCAGAATCATCACTCAATCCCTCTCGGTTGTCCCTGTCCTGATGTCTCATGGGCGAGACACTCGGCGTTGATCGGCGGTCTCGCTTCGGCAGTGGTGCGCGTGGGAGACATCAGCCTGTTCTGTTGAGTGTGGTGGTGTGCGTCAGGAGTTCAGAGCAGTTGACTGATCGGTGCGTGCAGTTTGTCGGCTGGCTTCAACAAGTTTTGGAACGGCTTTGGAACCGGTTTTCTCCAACGTCCACAAGGCCAAGCGCGAGGGGAGTCTTCAGGTCTTGTTTGCCAGGCGGCCAGCGCCAGATTCCGGTGGGCCCAGCATCGATCTCTAGAAAAGGAACGTCACATGAATCAACAAGAACAACTTCACCCCAAGCAGAGCGCCGCTTCCACCACGAGCCTGCGACCCACGCTGTTGTGCCTGTCACATTTGCGCTGGGGTTTCGTCTACCAACGGCCCCAGCACGTGATGTCGCGATTGGCCAGGGACTACGACGTTCTGTTCTTCGAGGAGCCGATTTTCGAAGGGCGGCAGACCGCGCACCTGGAACACTATGGGGTGGCCGAGGGCGTGACGGTGCTGGTGCCCAGGCTTCCGGAAGGGCTGGATGAAGCTCAGGTGATCGATGCCCAGCGCGAGCTGCTGGACGCCTGGCTGGCGCAACACTGGCCGAGTGAGCTGATGCTCTGGTACCTCACGCCCATGAGCCAGGTCTTCACCGATCACCTGGAGGCTAACGTGGTGATTTTCGATTGCATGGACGAGCTCTCGGCCTTCAAGTTCGCCCCGCCCGCGCTGGTGGAAATGGAGCGGCGGTTGATGGCAAAGGCCAACGTGGTGTTCACCGGCGGCTACAGCCTGTGGGAGGCCAAACGCCAGCACCATGACAACGTCCACGCCATGCCCAGCAGCGTTGATGTAGCGCACTTTGCCGCGGCCCGACAGCCGATTCCGGACCCGGCGGACCAGGCCGCGATTGCTCATCCGCGGCTGGGGTTCTTCGGGGTCATCGACGAGCGTTTCGATATCGACCTGGTGAGGGAACTGGCTACCCAACGCCCCGAGTGGCAGATCGTGCTGATCGGGCCAGTGGTCAAGATCGATCCGGCTACATTGCCGCGCTCGCCTAATATTCATTATCTGGGCGCCAAGCAATATGAGGAGTTGCCCGCTTACCTGGCGGGTTGGGACGTAGCGTTGATGCCGTTCGCCCTGAACGAATCCACGCGCTTCATCAGCCCCACCAAGACGCCCGAATACCTGGCGGGCGGTTGCCCGGTGGTATCCACGCCGATCCGTGATGTCGTCAACGGCTACGGCGGCAGTGGCGTCGTTGCCATTGCTGATTCACCCCAGGCATTCATCGAGGCGATCCAGGCCGCGCTGGACCTGCGCACCCAGCCAGGCGTGATTGCGCAGTACGCCGATAAAGCCCTGGACGGCATGTCCTGGGACAAGACGTGCGCAATGATGAAGGAGCAGATCGAATGCCAACGATAACCCTCGAGACCCTGGACAACTCACTCGATGCCACGCCGTACGACTACCTGATCGTCGGCGCCGGTTTTGCCGGCAGCGTACTGGCCGAGCGACTGGCCGATGGGTTGGGCAAGCGCGTCCTGCTGATCGATCGTCGCGATCACATTGGCGGCAACGCCTACGACCATCTGGATGAGGCGGGGGTGCTGGTCCATCGCTACGGCCCGCATATCTTCCACACCAACGCCCAGCGCATTATCGATTACCTGTCGCGGTTCACCGAATGGCGGCCCTATGAACATCGGGTCCTGGCCCAGGTCGACGGCCACCAGGTGCCGATTCCGATCAACCTGACCACCCTCAACACGCTGTTCGGCTTGTCCATGGATGAAGCCCAGGCCGAGGCGTTCCTGGCGCAGCGGGCGGAGCCGGTCGAGACGATCCGTACCTCCGAGGACGTGGTCATCAACCAGATCGGTCAGGAGTTGTACGAGAAATTCTTTCGCGGCTACACCCGCAAACAATGGGGCCTGGACCCTTCGCAGCTGGACAAATCGGTAACCTCGCGAGTGCCGACACGCACCAACACGGACGATCGGTATTTCACCGACCAGTTCCAGATGATGCCCTTGCACGGCTACACGCGAATGTTCGAGCGCATGCTCGACCATCCGAACATCGATGTGCTGCTGTCCACCGATTTCAGGGCTGTGCGCCAGCGCATTCCACATCGCGAACTGGTCTATTGCGGGCCCATCGATGAGTACTTCGACCACTGCTTCGGTCGGCTGCCGTACCGCTCGTTGCGTTTCCAGCACGAAACCATGGATCAGGAGCAGTTTCAGCCGGTGGCGGTGGTCAATTACCCGGACGAGGCCGTGCCCTACACGCGTATCACCGAGTACAAGCACCTCACCGGCCAGCAACACCCGCGCACCAGCGTGACCTACGAATTTCCCTGCTCCGACGGTGACCCGTACTACCCGGTTCCGCGTCCGGAGAATGCCGAGTTGTACAAGCGGTACAAGGCGTTGGCCGATGAAACGCCGGGGGTGACTTTTCTCGGGCGGCTGGGCACCTACAAGTACTACAACATGGATCAGGTGGTAGGGCAGGCGCTCGCGTTGTACCAGCGTATCGCCGAGCAAGAGGGTGTTCAGGCGAAGGCCCACGAGGTCGAGCCAGGTTGATGCCTGGCTCCGCCTTTGCGTACAGGAGACCGCAACGTGCAGGACAGGATCTTCAGCAGTTTCATGATGGCCGGCTACGAGTGCTCCACCCAGCGCCGCGCCGATGGGCGCCGATTGGACATGCTCGCGGCGACTCGCCACGACCGCTGGGCAGGCGAGGATTATCGCCAGCTCGCCAGGTTGGGCATCCGTTGCGCCAGGGATGGCCTGCGCTGGCATCTGATCGAGCGGCAACCGGGCCGTTACGACTGGAGCAGCTTCCTGCCGATGCTGCGCGCCGCCCGGCGTTGCGATGTGCAAGTGGTATGGGACTTGTGTCATTACGGCTATCCCGACGACCTGGACATCTGGCGCCCCGCTTTCGTGGAGCGGTTTGCCCGCTTCTGCGCCGCCGTGGCGCGGTTGATGCGCGAGGAGGGGATCGAGGTCCCGTTCTACTCGCCGATCAACGAGATTTCTTTCTGGAGCTGGGCCGGCGGCGACGTCGGTTATTTCAACCCAGGCGCGCAGCGTCGGGGTACTGAACTCAAGCATCAGTTGGTGCGCGCAAGCATCGCGGCCATCGAAGCGATTCGAGAGGTCACGCCCGGTACGCGGTTCGTCCAGTGCGATCCACTGATCAACGTACTGTCCTCGACTCGGCGAGCCGAGGACATCGAGGCCGCCGAGGCGTATCGACAATCCCAGTTCGAGGCCTGGGACCTGCTGACCGGCAGAAGCTGGCCGGGGCTGGGCGGACGAGAGGAGTACCTGGATATCGTCGGGGTGAACTTCTATCCCCATAACCAGTGGTTCCTCCATGGCAATCGGATCGAGCCGGGCAGCCCCGAATATCGCCCGTTGGTGGGCATGCTCAGCGAGGTCCACCAGCGCTACCGCAGGCCGATGCTACTGTCGGAAACCGGTGCCGAAGACACCGCCCGTGTTCCGTGGTTGAACTACATCGGCGAGCAACTGGCGCTGGCCATCGAGCGGAAAATTCCGATGGAGGGAATGTGTTGGTATCCGTTTCTCGATTACCCGGGCTGGGACGATGACCGCTACTGTCCCACCGGTGTGTTCGGTTATGCCGACAATGAGGGAAGCCGCGCGTCCTTCCATCCACTGCTGGTGGCGATCACCGCGTTGCAGGCGCGCTTCGCCTCACCCGTGGCGACGGCACAAGTGCCATGAACAGCCAGCAACCCCATGGGCTGCCGTTGCCCAATACGGCGATCGCTTTTCTCTGGCGCTACGTCACCCTCAGGCCGTGGCATTTCGCGACCTTGTTTTTGCTGATTATCGGCGCCGCGAGCTGCGCCGTGGCGGTGCAGTTCGGTATGAAGCTGTTGGTGGACGCGATGGCCCAGGGCAGGGAGGCCGCCGGGCATGTGTGGCTGCCGTTCACGGTGTTCATTGCCTTGATCGTGATTGAAAACGTGTTCTGGCGCTCCGGTGGTTACCTGGGTTGTCGGACGGTGGTCGCCAGTTGCGCGGATCTGCGCATCGACCTGTTCAATCACCTGACGGGCCATCCAATGCGCTATTTCTCCCAGCATTTTGCCGGGGCCCTGGCCAATCGGATTTCCTCGGCGGGCGCCGCGGCTGGGTCCATCTACGGTGGGCTGGCCTGGAAAATCATCCCGCCTTGCGTCGATTTCATCGGGGCCGTGGTGGTGTTGTTCACCGTGCGACTTTCCATGGGCATCGCGTTGATTGGCGCCGTGGTCGTGGTGGCAACCTTGATCACAGTGATGGGCCTGCGAGGCCGCAGTCGCCACATCGACTTCGCGTCCCAGGCCGCGCGCGTCGGCGGCGAGCTGGTGGACCAGGTTTCCAACGTCTGGACGATCAAGGCTTTCTCCGCCCGGCATCGGGAACGGCGTCGACTGGAGCAAGCGATAGGTGTCGAGGCCAAGGCTCAACGCCGCAGTTGGATCTACCTTGAAAAAGCCCGAGTCCTGCATGACATTTGCCTGTCGATCATGGCCGGCGGCATGCTCGGCTGGTCGATCCTGTTGTGGCAGGACGGGCAGATCACCCCGGGCGATGTGGTGATGGTCAGTGCATTGTCGTTTCGCATCCTGCACGGCTCGCGGGACCTGGCCCTGGCTTTGGTGGATACTTCGCAGCAAATGGGCGTGATCGCCGAGACCCTGCGCATCATCGTCCAGCCGCACGCCCTCAGCGACACCCCGGCAGAACTGGCGCCGGGGCGCGGCAACATTCGCTTTATCGACGTCAGCTACAGCTACGCCGACGGTCGGGGTGCGATCAAGCACCTGTTCCTCGATATTCCCGCCGGACAGAAAGTCGGCATTGTCGGCCCTTCGGGGGCGGGCAAGTCGACGCTGGTCAGTCTGGTCCAGCGCCTTGACGATGTGCGCAGCGGGGTGATCCTGATCGATGACCGAGACGTGCGCTCGGTCAGCCAGGACAGCCTGCGCAGACAGATCGCCGTGGTGCCCCAGGAACCGGCGCTGTTCAATCGCACCATCTACGAGAACATCGCCTATGGTCAGCCCGATGCCACCGAGGAACAGGTGATCGACGCGGCCCGCCATGCCTATTGCGAAGAGTTCATCCGTGGCCTGCCGGACGGGTTCAATACCCTGGTGGGTGAGCGCGGCGTGATGCTGTCGGGCGGTCAGCGCCAGCGCCTGGGGTTAGCGCGGGCGTTCCTGAAAAACGCGCCGATCCTGATCCTCGATGAAGCCACCTCGGCCCTGGACACGGAATCGGAAGCCAAGGTGCAAATGGCCCTGGACGACCTGATGCGCGGCCGCACCGTACTGGCAGTGGCCCATCGGTTGTCGACGGTAGCAAGGTTCGATCGGATCCTGGTGCTGCAGGCCGGAAGAATCGTCCAGGACGGCGCGCCCGATGAACTGCGCCAACGCGCAGGGCCGTTCCAAACGCTGTGGCAGGCCCAGGGGATGGAGTTGGGCAAGCGCTAGCGCCTCAAATGTGCCACCGCAGGGCAGTGTTGCTTGTTGAATTTAGCCACACCGCAGGACCTATTGTGGGAGCGAGCTTGCTCGCGATAGCGGTGGTTCAGCTTGCAGAGATGTTGGATGTGCCACCGCCATCGCGAGCAGGCTCGCTCCCACAGGGGGGTAGTGTTGTTTGTTGAATTTGGCCACACCGCAGGGCTTTTTGTGGGAGCGAGCCCTGCTCGCGATAGCGGTGGTTCAGCTTGCAGAGATGTTGGATGTGCGGCCGCCATCGCGAGCAAGCTCGCTCCCACAGGGGGGCAGTGTTGTTTGTTGAATTTGGCCACACCGCAGAACCTATTGTGGGAGCGAGCCCTGCTCGCGATAGCGGTGGTTCAGCTTGCAGAGATGTTGGATGTGCCGCCGCCATCGCGAGCAAGCTCGCTCCCACAGGGGGCAGTGTTGTTTGTTGAATTTGGCCACACCGCAGGACCTATTGTGGGAGCGAGCCCTGCTCGCGATAGCGGTGGTTCAGCTTGCAGAGATGTTGGATGTGCCACCGCCATCGCGAGCAAGCTGAACTGGTCAAGTAATCTTGGACACCGATTAAGGTTCACGCCGCCAACCTTTCCTTCGCGACCGGCGACCGGTAGTCGTTGTAGCTGTGAGGCCTGCTGATGTTGTAGCGCGAGACATAGCGCTGCACGTCTGCCCGGGCCTCATGTTCCAGTTTGTAGCCCGTTTCAGGAACCCACTCTGATTTCAAACTACCAAAGAAACGCTCCATGGGGGCGTTGTCCCAGCACTCGCCTTTACGGCTCATACTTTGCCTAAACCCGTGTTTCACAAGCTCGTTTCGGAATTTATGACTGGTGTACTGACAACCTTGGTCTGAATGAAACAACACATCCTGGGGGTGGCCGCGTAGCTCAACCGCCATGCGTAGCGCTTCGCAGGTCAGGTTGGCATCAGAAATCATCGAGAACGACCAACCCACGATCCTCCGAGCGTACAGATCCAGAACGGCGGCGAAGTACATCCACCGCTTGCCGACCTTGATGTAAGTCACGTCGCCACACCACACCTGGTTAACCGCCGTTACATCAAATTTTCGCTTGAGCACGTGCGGCGCCACCAATGCCTCAACGCCCGGCGACTTGTACTTATGGCGCCTGCGCTGACGACTAGCGATGCCAGCTTCGCGCATCAAACTGCGAGCCATATAACGTCCGATACGATGCCCTTTGGCTTTTAGCTCCTTGGACAAAGTACGTGCGCCGGCCGACTCTCTGGACGCCCTGTGGTGCCTGACCAGCGCGGCTTTGAGCTTGTCCCGTTCAGGATTTGCTCTGCCTTGGCGCTGGCGCCAGGCGTAGAAACTACTGCGGTTGATCCCAAACGCCCGGCAACACCTTTTAACGCCGTATTGCTCGTCCAGCTCATCGATCAGCGTGAATGATCTTTGGCGTCCAAAAGCAGGAGAGCACTGGCCTTTTTTAGGATTTCAATGTCCAGGTCTTTCTCCCTGAGTAGGGCTTTGAGCCTCTGGATTTCTCGCTGATCAGCAGTAATCGCCTTGGCCCCTACCGGGGTCGAACCCAGGCGTTCTTTTTGCACTTGATCGACCCAGCGGCGCAGAGCAGTGGGGCCGATATCTAGGCTGGCACAGACCTCGGTAACCGGCTGGCCTTCATCCAGCACCATGCTGGCAGCCTTGAGCTTGAACTCACTCGAATAAGATTTACGCATATCCAAACACCTCAGATTTGGGCGCTATCATAGCGCCCGATTGAAGTGTCCAAAATCATTAGGCCAGTTCAAGCTCGCTCCCACAGGGGGCAGTGTTGTTTGTTGAATTTGGCCACACCGCAGGACCTATTGTGGGAGCGAGCCCTGCTCGCGATAGCGGTGGTTCAGCTTGCAGAGATGTTGGATGTGCCACCGCCATCGCGAGCAGGCTCGCTCCCACAGGGGGGCAGTGTTGTTTATTGGATGCGGGCACGGCGCAGGGCTTTTTGTGGGAGCGAGCCCTGCTCGCGATAGCGGTGGTTCAGCTTGCAGAGATGTTGGATGTGCCGCCGCCATCGCGAGCAGGCTCGCTCCCACAGGGGGGCAGTGTTGTTTGTTGAATTTGGCCACACCGCAGGACCTATTGTGGGAGCGAGCCCTGCTCGCGATAGCGGTGGTTCAGCTTGTGGAGATGTTGGATGTACTGCGGCCATCGCGAGCAGGCTCGTTCCCAAAGCGGATTAGTCGCGGTTCTGATTGACAAAGTCCACGAACGCCCGCAGCGGCGAGGGTAGGTAGCGGCGGCCGGGGTAGTAGAGGAACGGCCCGGTGAAATGCTGCCACCAGGGTTCGAGTACCGGTTCGAGCAGGCCGCTGTCCAGGTGTGGCCGCAGCCAGTCCTCGAACAAATGAACGATGCCCATCCCATCCACCGCCGCCTGCACCGCCAGGTCCATGGCGCCGCCGATGCGCACGATCAACGGGCCGTTCGGCTCGACGCTGATGGTTTCCCCGTCCCGTTCGTACTCCCAGAGCGGTAGGGCCCCGCTGGGAAACTTGCCGGCCAGGCAGGCGTGCCGCAGCAGGTCCCGCGGGTGCTCGGGTCGGCCACGGGCGTCGAGGTATGCCGGTGAGGCGGCGGTGGCGAAGCGCTGCAAGCGTGGGCCGATGGGAATGGCGATCATGTCCTGCTCAAGGCGTTCGTCGTAGCGAATGCCGGCGTCACACCCGGCCGCGAGCATGTCGACGAAACTTTCCTCGGTGACCACTTCGAGGCGGATGTCAGGGTAGCTTTTGAGGAACGGCGCGATGATCGCAGGCAGCACCAGCCGGGCGGCGCTGACCGGTACGTTCAGCCTGAGGGTGCCCGAGGGACGATCACGAAAATCGTTGACCACGTCCAGCGCGGATTCCACCTCGCCCAAGGCCGGCACGATGCGTTCCATCAGGCGCGCGCCGGCCTCGGTCGGCACCACGCTACGGGTGGTGCGGTTGAGCAGGCGCACGCCGAGCCGGCTTTCGATGCGTCGCACGGCATCGCTGAGGCTGGAGGCGGATTTGCCGCTGATCCGCGCGCCTTCACGAAACCCGCCCGCGTTCACCACCGCCACGAAGGACAGCAAGTCCTGGATATTTGTCGCCATTGTTCTCTCCACCGTACAGCCCGTTCGGATTGCACCTGATTATCAGCGGAGTGGTCAACGCCTATAGTCGGCCCAGGCACATTTAATCAAGGGGTACGAGATGAGCAGGGCAGACACCGCAGGGACTTTTCAACTGGGTGATCGTACGGTCAAGCGCATGGGCTACGGCGCGATGCAACTGGCAGGCCCCCAGGTTTTCGGGCCATCCAAGGATCCGGCGGCGGCCATCGCCGTGCTGCGCGAAGCGGTGGCGGCGGGCGTCAACCATATCGACACCGCTGACTTCTACGGGCCCCATGTCACCAACCGGCTGATCCGTGAAGCGCTCCATCCTTACGCCGACGAGCTGGTCATCGTGACCAAGGTTGGCGCCGTCCGGGGTACGGATGCGTCATGGAACCCGGCCCACAGCCCGGCCGAGCTGACTCGCGCTGTCCATGACAACCTGCGCAACCTTGGCGTGGATGTGTTGGAGGTGGTCAACCTGCGCGCCTGGGGCAATTTGCATTCGCCAGCCGATGACGACATCGAGGAACAGTTCTCGACGCTGGCCGAGTTGCAGCATCAGGGCCTGATCCGCCATCTGGGCTTGAGCAACGTCACCGCGTCCCAGGTCAAGCAGGCCCAGGGCATTGCGAAGGTGGTCTGCGTGCAGAATCACTACAACCTGACCCATCGCGTCGACGAACAACTGATTGTAGAGCTGGGCAAGCAAGGCATCGCCTACGTGCCGTTCTTCCCACTGGGTGGGTTTACGCCGCTGCAATCGCAAACCCTGTCGGATGTCGCCGCGCGCCTGGACGCTTCACCGCTGGGCGTCGCGTTGGCCTGGCTGCTGCAACGTGCGCCGAATATGTTGCTGATTCCCGGTACGTCATCCGTGGCGCACCTGCAGGAAAACCTCTCGGCAAGTGAGCTGCGAATTCCCGCGCAGATGCTGGCCGAGCTTGACGCCATGCTGTAGCGACAGGCGCCGCGCGGCGGTGTGCCTGGTGCCTGAAAAATCGAACAGGCTCCGGCCGGACGATGTCCCAGATTTATCGTCGTCAGGCAAGGATTTCGTCATGGCAGACCCTGGTATTCCCGGCCATCGCTGGGCTGATTCGACATGGGCTTTTTTACGCGAGGGCTACCCGTTCATTCGCAAGCGGTGCGCCGCCTATGGCAGCCCGGTTTTCCAGACCCGGCTGCTGGGTCGGCGCACGCTTTGCCTCAGCGGGCTGGAGGCGGCGGAGCTGTTCTACGACGCGCGGCGCTTTGTCCGAACGCCCACGTCCACGCCTGCGCCGCTGCGCAATATTCTGCTGGGGGCCGGTGGGGTCCAGGGGCTCGACGGAGCCCCTCATGCGCGACGCAAGCAATTGTTCCTCGAACTGCTGGACAAGGAAAACGTCCAGCGTTTGACCCAGGTTTATGAAGCTCGCTTGAGCGAGGCCACGGCAAGACTTCCAGTGGGCGAGGCGTTCGAATGCCTGCCTTGGATCGAGGCCCAGTTGTGTCGGTCGGTCTGCGAATGGGCCGGCGTTGCGACGATGAGCGACCAACAAATGCACCGGCTGACCCGGCGGTTGGCCTCGCTGATCGACGGCAGCGGTCGCCTGGATTGGCGCATGCCGGCCGCGTGGTGGCGGCGCAAGGCCTGCGAAGCCGAGGCCGCGCGCTGGATCGAAAACTGCCGGCGAGGCGCCCACCCTGCGTTGCCGGAGTCCCCCCTGCACAAGCTTGCCCAGCATCGCGATGAGCAAGGGCAATTGTTGGCGCCACGGGTAGCGGCCGTCGAATTGCTCAACATTCTGCGCCCGGTGGTCGCGGTGGGGCGCTTCCTGTTGTTCGGGCTGATCGAGCTGGAGCGACAGCCGCGATGGCGCACCTCCATCGCCCGCAACGAAGGCGCGGCGTGGGCCTTCGCCGAGGAAACGCGGCGCTTCTACGCGTTCTTTCCGATGGTGGCCGCGTTCGTGCGCGAGAGCTTCGAATGGCGCGGCTATCGTTTCGACACAGGCACCCGGGTGCTGCTGGACCTTTTCGGCAGCAACCGCGATGCGGCGCATTGGAAGGCGCCGGACAGTTTTTCGCCCGAACGTTTCGGCCAATGCCCGATGAAAACGTCGGTCATCAGCCAGGGCGGCGGCGAGTACACCTACCACCGTTGTCCTGGCGAGCCGTTGACCTTGTCGTTGATGCAGGCAACGTTTGAATATTTGTGCCGGCACCTACAATGGCGTTTGGACGTGAAGGCCGTCGATTTCCAACGCCTGCCCATGTTGCCCCGAGAGGCCGTGCCGATGACCGTGACGGGTCATTGGGGGGACGAAAAGACCAGTGCCTGACCGTCGTCCGGGATGAGCAGCCGTTCCGCAACCCCCGCCCGCTCGGCGGCAGCGCGCAGTGCCTCTCGCGTCGTCGGGCAATGGCTGATGGCTTCCAGGTGATTGGCCACCACGGTCCCACGAGACAGACGGGTGAATTCCAGGGTTTCTTCCATGCCCATGATGATGTCGTCGCCGATATCGAAACGTGCCCCGCCTGCCGGGACCACGCTGACCTGCGGCTTATGGCGCAATACGAAATCGCACACCGTGGGGGTGAGCACGGTGTCGCCGGTGAGGTAGACGCTGGGCTCGTCGGGCAACTCGATCAGGTAGCCGACGCCGTGCTCCATCAGCTTGCCCACCAGGCCCCGTCCGTGGGTGCATTTGACGGACCGAATGCTGCCACCCAGGAACGCGCCGGGTTGCTCGTGATCGTTGGCGAGCGGTTGGACGTTCAAGCCTCGCCTGGCGAGGTACCCGGCGTCGCGGGGCGTGCAGATGACCGGGATCTGGCGTTCTCGCAGCCAGTGTTTCGCCGCCCGATCGAGATGATCGAAGTGGCCTTTCTGGCAGTGCGTGATCAGACAATGAGTCACGGTTTCAAGAGCGCTTGCCGTGGACGCCGGCAGCTCCACCAGCGGATTGCGCTGGGTCGCGCCGAACAGGCGAAGCGGCGGCAGGGCGCCTTTGCCGGCCAGCATGGGGTCGACGAGCACGCGGTACGGGCCGAACTCAAGGATGATCGTGGCGTTGCGGATCTGTTGGATTTTCATGGAGCGTTCCTTGTTGGGCGAGCGTTCCATGGTGCCGATCCCGGGCGATGGGCATAATGGCTGGATCTGACATCCTTGATTCAATTTGAGCCATGCCGAAAAAACTCCGCGTCGGTTTGTTGCTGTTTCCCGGTTGCATGCCTGCCGGCCTGTTTGCCTTTGCTGATTTGCTGCACGCGGCCAACCGCCGCAGTGGTCGGGTGCTGTTCGAGGCGACCTATGTCGCGCTGCAAGCCGGCCCGGTGACCTGCGCCCATGGCATCGGTCTTCAGGCTGAGAAGTCGTTGGGCGAGGCCGACCTGGATGCGCTCATGGTGCCTGGTTTCTGGGCCGAATCGGCCGAACAGGTCAAGGGTGTGCTTGCCGGCCAGGCTCCGCTGTTGAAAGCGCTGTCAAACCGCCCCCGGCGCTTGCAACTCTGGGCCTACTGCACCGGGGTCTGTCTGCTGGCCGCCTGTGGCCGATTGGACGGGCAGGGCGCGACAGTCACCTGGTGGTTGGCGCAGTCGATGCAGGAGCAGTACGGCAACGTGCGCTGGCAGAGCGAACAGAACTGCGTGTTCAACGAGCGAACCGCCACCGCGTCGGGGGTGAACGGTTACCTGCCCATCGCCGAGCACCTGATCGAACGTAACGTCAGTCACGATGCACTGCGCGATATTACCCGGCTGATGGTGTTGCCGCGCCCGGCCGTCCCTCACGTGGCGTTTCAGGGGATTGCGCTGATACAGCAGCCCGACGGATTGCTGCGCCGGTTGCATGGCTTGATCGAGCAGATGCCGGCGGAGCAGATCACGGTCAAGGCGCTGGCGAGTCGGCTTGCCATGTCCGAGCGCACGCTGGCGCGCAAGGTTGGCGACGCAACCGGCCAGACCGTCGCCGCGTATGCCCGGTGCATCAAGTTGAATCAGGTGGGCGAACGCCTGACATTGACGTCGCTGCCCCTGGCCAGCATCGGCGCCGAGCTGGGTTTCAGCAGCAGCTCCAACCTGCAGCGGATGTTCAAGGCGCTGACAGGGCTGACGCCGGTGCAGTACCGGCGCCAGTTCGGGCGGGTGTGAAGCTGGGGCGCGTCAGCTGCGCGCCTGCTCCTTCTCGTTTCGGTGATGGTCCGGCCAGCTGTCGACCGGGTGCGCGCGGTCCTCGTTGAACATTTCCGTGAGCAGCGCATTGGCGCGGCGGTAGGCGTCGTGCCGGAACTTGAGGTCGTCTTCCGGCTGGGCGACGATTTCTTCTAGCATCTGCAGGTTGAGACGACGGAACTGGTCGGCGCGTTCGCGCGCCTCGTATGCGCCGACACCCATCTGCACCAGCGCGCGTCGACCCAATGACAGCGCGCTTTCAAAGGTCTCCCGCTCGGCGCTTTCCACGCCCAACTGCCGCAGGGTGATCAGGTGCGCCATGTCCCGCGCCCGCACGATCAGTTTCAATCCGGGGAAGTGTTCCTGGGCCATTCGGGTCAGCGTCAGGTTGTCCTGCTGATCGTCTATCGCATTGATCAGCACCATCGCCTGGGCCGCGCCGGCGGCGTGGAGCAGATCGAGGCGCGTGGCGTCGCCGTAGAACACTTTTACGCCAAACTTGCGCAGCGTCTCGATGTTGTCGGGGTCATGGTCGAGAACCACCACCTCAACGCCGCAGGACATCAGCAAGCGACCGGCGATCTGCCCGAAACGACCGAAGCCGGCAATGATCACCCTTGGATTCTGCTGGTCGACGAGATCGGATTGCTGGTTGTCCTTTTTGGTGGCCGATTCCACGCGGTCCAGCAGCAGGATCAGCAAGGGCGTCAGGCACATGGACAGGGCGACCGCCAGCGTCAGGCTTTTGCCCCACTGGTCGGTGAGGATGCCGGCCAACGTTGCAGCGCCGAACACCACGAACGCGAATTCACTGCCCTGGCCGAGCAGCACCGCTTGCCAGGAGCGCTGGCCGGCGGGCACGTTCAGGAAGCGGCTGACGGTCTTGATCACCAGCAGTTTGATCAGGATGAAACCCAGGGTCAGGGTGATGACCTTCAGCGGTGCGTTGATCAGCGTGCCGAAATCGATCGACATGCCCACGCCGATAAAGAACAGCCCCAGCAGCAGGCCCTTGAACGGCTCGATGTCGCTTTCCAGGGCGTGGCGGTATTCGGAGCTTGCCAACAGCACGCCGGCGAGGAACGCGCCCATGGCCATCGACAGGCCGGCCTCTTCGAGAAGAAAGCCGAAACCGAACACCAGAAAGAGCGCCACCGCACTGAAAATCTCCCGCAGGCCCGAGCGCGCGGCGAAGCGCAGCAGCGGTCGCGTTACGTAGCGCCCCAGCAGCACGACGACGCTGATGGCGGCGACAATTTTGACGATCGACAGCGCCAAGGCCATGCCTGACGGGGTTTGGCCGTGGGCCGACAACAACGGGATCATGGCGACCAGGGGAATGGCCGCGATGTCCTGGAACAACAGCACCGCAAAGCTGCTGCGCCCGACGGCGGTGGCGGTCAGGTTGCGTTCGCTCATCGCCTGCATGGCGATGGCGGTTGAGGACAGGCTCAACGTCAGGCCGACCAGCAGCGCCGCCGTCCAATTCAGCCCCAGGGCCGCGCAGAACGCGGCGATTGCACCGCCGCAGGCCAGCATCTGCAGGGCGCCGCCGCCGAACACCATCCTGCGCAGCGCCCACAACCGCTTGGGGTCGAGCTCTAGACCAATGATGAACAGCATCAGGACGACGCCGATTTCGGCGAACTCCAAAATAGCTTTTACATCGGTGATGAGCTTGAGGCCCCACGGGCCGATCACGCAACCGGCCAGCAGGTAACCCAGCACCGGGCCCAGGCCGAAGCGCACGGCAATCGGCACGATCAGCGTCGCCGAGGCCAGGTAGATAAGCATCTCGATCAGGCTGTGCGTCTGCATTTCAATCTTCCTTCCAAGCGGCCAGGCGTGCGCCGTAGTGTTCGATTTGTGCCCGTTGAGTGTCGGACTCGGCGGCGTAGGCGCCGTGCACGGCGACCGGCTCGAGCCAGCGCATGTGGCAATAGAGCGCCGTGGCATGGAGCGGCTGGGCCAGCGCGGAAAAGTCCGGGTACGCGCCGATCTGGAAATGCTCCCGTTCGCCACCCGTGCTCACGGCCCACAACAGGCGCTTACCGTTGAGGGCCGTGGCGCCTTTGCCATAGGCCCAGCCATGGGTGAACACTTTATCGATCCACAATTTCAAGAGAGGCGGCATGCCGTACCAGTACATCGGGTGCTGGAGGACAATCAGGTCAGCCTGCTCGGCAGCGCGCTGTTCGGCCTCGACGTCGATGTTGAAGTCTGGGTAAAGCTCGTAGAGAGACCGTATGACCACATCTGGGTTGTCGGACGCGCGCTTGAGCATCTGTTGGTTGACCCGCGATTGGTCGGGGTAGGGATGGGCGTAAACGATCAGGATCATCGGGGCGGTTCCGCGCGACAGGGCCAGGTCAAAAGGCCGGACATCCTACCGAGTAAGGCACGTGTTGTTTAGGACATTGTTCGCCGCAATGCCGTGCCGAGGTCAATTGAGCGGCAGCGAGACCCTGACCTCGAGGCCACCGTCCCTGCGGTTCCTGAGCATCAGCGTTCCGCCATGCTCCAGTACCGTCGCCCGTGCCGCCGACAGGCCCAGGCCGACGCCGCCGGTGGTCTTATTGCGCGAGCCTTCGATGCGAAAGAACGGCGCGAACACTTGCTCCTGATATTGGAGCGCGATGCCCGGCCCGCGATCGACGATGCGGATCTCGACGCAGTCGGCGAAGGACTTCAACCGCACGCCCGGTTCGCTGCCGTATTTCGCCGCGTTGTCGATCAGGTTGCTCAGCGCGCGCTTGATCCCGATGGGCCGGCCGACATACACGAACCGCTGGGCGCCTTCGAAGGACACTTCGGTGCCAGCGTCCCGGAAATCGTCGACGACGGTGTGCAGCAGTTCCGCCAGGTCGAACGCCGTGGCGTGTTCCAGGCGCGCTTCGTCGCGGAAGAATTCCAAGGCGGCGTTGACCATCGCCTGCATCTCGTCGACGTCCCGGAACAACCTCGATTGCTGTTCGGGGTCCTCTATGAATTCGCCGCGCAGGCGCATGCGGGTCAGGGGGGCTCGCAAGTCGTGGGAGATGGCGGCGAGCATCTGCGTGCGGTCCTGGACGAAGTGCTTGAGCTGGGCCTGCATGGCGTTGAACGCCAGGATCGCCTGGCGGATTTCGAAGGGACCTACGACCGGGATCGGCGGTGCCCGGAAGTCCACGCCAAAGCGTCGGGCGCCCTCGGCAAAGCGCTCCAGCGGTGTGGCGAGGTGTCGCGTGGCGATCAGGGCGACGATCAGTGTCGACAGCATGATCAGTGCGATGATGATCAGGTTGCGGGCCCATTCTCCCAGGCCCCAGCTGCGCGAGGTCACAGAGACGGTTACCCAGGAGCGATCGGACAGTTCGATGATTACGGCGTAGCGCCTGGCGGGGTCATCGGCTGGCCAGTCTCCTGGTTCGTAGGCGTCGATCCGTGCGTCGGGCCTGCCCAACTGCCGATGCAGGGATGCCGAGCCTTCGCTGAACTCCGGGTCGTCGATCACCGGTAGCCGCGCATCTTCATAGCGCCGCAGCCACTGGACGCTGAACGCCTCGTCACTGGCCGCCACGGCAATGTCGGGTCGTTGTGCGGGCTTGACCGAATCAATGATGCGGGTAATCGCAGCGGCCTTTTCCATCAGGCCGGTTTCCATCAGGGGAGGGCGCGCCCAGGCGCCGGCCAACAGGCTGAACAGCTCGTTGAGCGCCAGCAACGTCAGCATCGCCACCATTGTGGTCAGCGCGATCCAGCGTGCCACGGTGTCCCGTGGTCGATGGACCTTCGTGGGCCCGGTGGTCATCGCTTCACCACGTGGGGACTGAACAGGTAGCCACTGTTGCGAACGGTGCGGATCATCGACGGACCGGTGACGTCGTTTTCCAATTTGCGCCGCAAACGGCTGACCTGGACATCGATGCTTCGGTCAAACGCATCGAAGGTCTCGCCACGGGCCAGGTCGAGCAGTTGCTGGCGGGTGAGCACCCGGCGTGGATGTTCGGCGAAGACCAGCAGTAATTCGAATTCCCCGGTAGACAGCGGAATCATGACCTTGTCGGGCGAGCGCAATTCGCGACGGGTGACGTCCAGTTGCCAACCTTCGAACTCCAGGGTCGGCCGGGCGAGGTCGCTCGGGCTGCCCCTGGCTTCGCCGGTGCGCCGCAGGACGGCGCGCACCCGGGCCAGCAATTCTCGGGCATCGAAGGGCTTGGTGAGGTAGTCGTCGGCGCCCATTTCCAGGCCGACGACACGGTCGCTCAATTCGCCCATGGCGGTGAGCATGATGATCCCGACCCGGTGCTCGTTGCGCAGGCGCTGGCACAGCACCAGCCCATTGTCGCCCGGCAACATCACGTCGAGGATGATCAGGTCTGGCTGCCGGCGCTCCACCGCTTGCCACAGGGCGTTGCCGTCGGCGGCGACTTCGACGCTATAGCCATGTTGCTCAAGGAATTTGCGCAGCAGGGCGAGGACTTCGAGGTCATCGTCCACCAGTAACAAGTGGCTCACGGTGGTCACGTCGGGCAATGAATACGGGGTGCAATACTAGGGTCAATCCGGGCCTGCGTCATTTATTTCAATCCGGAAACAAAGCTGCCGGCGGGCAATATTCCGGAAATCTGCGGGCAAGAAAACGGCGGCAGGATGGGGTCGATGTCGGTCTCTCCAAATAGTCAGTTCCACCCAGAACCCGTGGCGAGGGAGCTTGCTCCCGCTGGGTCGCGAAGCGGCCCCAAAACAGCGGTGAGCGCTTCGCACTAAGGCGCGAGCAAGCGCCCTCGCCACGGGTTTGGTGTTTGGCTTTTAACCGGCATAGGCACCCCTCCATTCCTCCCCGAGATAGCCCCGCATGTCGATCCTCAAACCCGCGCCGCTGTTTGTCCGATCCACCGTCATCGTCGCGCTGGCGGTACTCGCCAGCGGCTGCAGCAGTACGCCAACCGCCAAGCCGGGCAGTTGCGAAAGTGTTCCCTATGCGGTGCACGATCCGGCCGAACCGGTGAACCGCGGCATCTTCGCCTTCAACCGTACCGTGGACGATTACGCCCTGGCCCCCGTCGCCCGTGGGTATCGCAAACTGCCGGACATGTTCCAGGCTGGCGTACACAACTTCGTCGCCAACTTCGGTGAGCCCAAGGTGTTCATCAACGATTTGCTGCAAGGCAATGGACAGCGTTCGGTCACGACTCTTGGGCGCTTCGTCATCAACACCACCGTGGGCATCGTCGGGCTGATCGACGTGTCGGGCAAGATGGGCATCGCGCGTCATGAATCGGATTTCGGCCAGACGTTTGGCGTCTGGAATATCGCCCCCGGACCGATCGTGGAATTGCCGCTGCTGGGCACTGCCAACCTGAGGGACGCGACCGGCAAGGTGGTGAGCTTCGTCGTGGACCCTTTCGGCGACAACAGCGATACCGTCCAGACCCTGGGTACGATCAAGACCGTGGGCGGCGTCGTCGATGGACGCGCGCAGGCGCTGCCGCTCACCGACCAGTTGCAGGCGCGACCGGACTATTACGTGGCGCTGCGCGACGCCATCGCGCAACGACGTGCTGATTTCGTCGCGGATGGCAAACTGGGCGCCGTCCAGGACGAGCCGCAATGCCCGGAACGCGGTGGCGCCGATGAATAGCCAGGCGCTGGTCCTGCATCGGCGGGTGAAGACCATTGACCAAGGCTCGCTGCATTGCCGCGAGCTCGAACTGCGGCTTGCCGAGGACGGCCAGCACGTACTGCTCAGCCGCTACGTCGAATGGTACGACCCGCAGCAACCGGGCCTGTGTGCAGCCCAGCACTATCGGGTGCCGTTGGCGAGCATGATTCGTTGGATGATCAACAATGGCGAGCGGGGCAGCGGGCCGTGACGATGGGCGATCTCCCCGGCGTGTAACCATGTCGGGGAGTTGAAACATTTTTACATACTTCCGGCTTAATTATGGTTGTACGATGTCGTACGAAATATGGTCGACTGTTTCCGTTCCTCACAAAAAAAATAACGGAGATTCCATCCATGTCGAGCATTCCCTCCGCAGAAGGCCAGGCCGTGGCCCCCGCGCAGAGCCGCTTCGTACGCCTCTTGAAGCTACTTGGCCCCGGTATCATCGCGGTACTGTCATGGCTGGGCGCTGGCGATCTCATCACATCTTCCGTGGCCGGCGCGAACTACGGCTACGCAATGATGTGGGTGCTGGCGGTGTCCTTGCTGCTCCGATACCTGATCGTCAACATCATTGCCCGCTTCCAGCTGTGCAATAACCAGGGCATGACCATCCTGCAGGGTTACGCCCAGCTCAATCCGTTTTTCGCCTGGTTCATGCTGGTGTATGCGCTGCTCATGGGGCACCTGATGAACGCCTACATGATCAAGGGCGCCGGCGAGGCCTTGGCGATGCTGCTCAAGACCGACTACCCGCTGCTGTGTTCGGTGGCGGTGGTGTTGGCGGTGTGGATGCTCGTCGGGCGCAATATCTACTCGATGATCGAGGGCGTGATGAAAGTGTTGCTGGCGATCATGACCCTGGCGTTCCTCGCCTTGGCGGTCATGTCCGGCCCGGATGTCGCCGGGATCGTCAAAGGCACCATCGGCTTCAGCATTCCACCCGATGAAGGCGTGCACGGTGCGCTGCTGGTGGCGGTGTCGGTGATTGGCGCGGTGGCGGGTTCCATCGCCAACTTCGTCCACCCTTATGTCATGCGCCAGAAAGGCTGGGTTGGCCCTGAGCACAAGCGCATCCAGCGCAACGACCTGTTGTTTGCGGTGTTTGTCGGGATCGTCATCAACCTGGCGATCTGGATCGTCGGCGCCGAGATCCTGCGGCCTAATGGCATCGAGGTGAAAACCCTGGGCGACCTGGGCAAGGCCCTGGAAATGTTCTTCGGCTCGATCGGTTGGTATGTGTTCTTCGTCGGTGTGTTCGCCACGCTGTTCGCGAGCATTTCCGGCAAGACCACGGCATTCCCGATGCTGATCACCGATGCCTTCCAGCACGTGCGTCCTGAGCGTCGCGAGCGCTATGGCAAGGAGTTCCACCGCGACCCGATGCACAAGTGGTTCATGCTGTTCATCCTCGTCACGCCGCTGATCTGGTCGCTGCCGGGCATGCCAGACTTCGTGACCCTGACCATCGGTGTCAACGCGCTGAACATCGTCGGCCTGCCAGTGATCTCCCTGGGCCTGCTGATCATGTCCAACCAGAAGTCGCTGCTGGGCAAGGAATACCGCAACAACCTGTTCGAGAACATCGCGCTGGTGTTCGCGACCGGCCTGGCGTTGTGGGTGGCGTTCCAACTGGGCGTCGATCTGTTTGCCTGAGCCCTGGGCATTCATCTCTGGAAGGGGCTGCTAGACTTCATGGTCCAGTCCCTTTCGGAGAATCCCAATGAACAACAAGAACAGGATTTGCCTCTGGTACGACGGCACCGCGCAGGACGCAGCTGAGTTCTACGCAAGCACGTTTCCCGACAGCGCGGTGAACGCGATCCACCATGCGCCGGGCGATTATCCGGCGGGCGAGCAGGGCGATGTCATCACGGTGGATTTCACGGTGATCGGCATTCCCTGCATCGGCTTGAATGGCGGCGCGATGTTCAAGCACAACGAAGCCTTCTCCTTCCAGGTCGCAACCGATGACCAGGCCGAGACGGATCGCCTCTGGAACGCGATCATCGACAACGGCGGCCAGGCGAGCGCTTGCGGCTGGTGCAAGGACAAGTGGGGTGTGTCGTGGCAGATCAGCCCCCGGGTTCTGGTCGAGGCGATCACCAGCGCCGACAAAGCCGCCGCCAAGCGCGCCTTCGAAGCCATGATGAACATGACCAAGATCGACATCGCGGCGATCGAGGCGGCGGTGAAGGGGTAGTCAGCTTGCGGTTCCGGGCAACCTGGCAATCACCTTGATCTCGAACTGGAAACCATACAGCCATGTCACACCCACCGCTGTCAGCGTTGGGTGCGGCGCGTGGCCCCAGAATTCGGGCACCACGCTCCAGACCCGTTCGAATATCGATTCGGGATCAACCATGAAGACCGTGACGTCGATCACGTCGTCAAAGCTGCAATCGGCGGCGGCGAGTATGGCCGCAAGATTGGTGAAGGCGCGGCGCACCTGGTCTTCCAGCACGGGCTCGGGCGAGCCGTCCTCGCGGCTGCCGACCTGTCCGGATACGAACAGCAAACCATTGGAGCGAATCGCCGGCGAATAGCGGTTGCGCTCGTAAAGCGCCTGGCGTCCGGGCGGGAAAACAACGTCTCGGGTGGTCATGGGAATCTCTCCATCAATGGCCGAAAGCGGCCGGAACTCAACGATGAAGTCACTCTAGGGGCTTGTGCCCGGGCGATAAACGAGCAACCTTGGCGATCACTGTTTGTAGAAACCAAACAATCCGAGGCAGGAAATGAACCGTTTCGATGCGATGCAGGCGTTCGTGCGTGTGGTGGAGTCGGGCAGTTTCACCAAGGCCGCCGAGACGCTGCACATGAGCAAGACCACCGTGACCCAGCTGGTGCAACAGCTCGAAGCGCGGCTGCGAGTCAAGTTGCTCAACCGCACGACACGCAAGGTCAACGTCACGGCGGACGGCGCGGCCTTCTATGAGCGTGCGATTCGCCTGTTGGCGGACCTGGACGACGCCGAGACCAGCTTGTCCGGCGCCCAGGCCCTGCCGCGCGGGCGGCTGCGGGTGGATGTGCCGAGCCCGCTGGCGGCGCTGATCCTGATACCGGCGCTGCCGGAGTTCTACGAGCGTTACCCCGACATCCAGATCGACATGGGCGTCAGCGACCGCATCGTTGACATAATCGACGAAAACGTCGATTGCGTGGTTCGCGGCGGCGAACTGAAGGACCAATCGCTGATCGCCCGACGCGTCGGCGACCTGGCCCTTGGGGTCTTCGCCGCGCCAAGCTACCTGGCGCGTCTGGGTACCCCGGTCCATCCGCGTGAGCTGGAGGATTCCCAACATCGCGTCGTCGGTTTCCTGTGGGCACGCACCGGCAAGGCCTTGCCCTATGCCATGCACCGACAGGACGAGCACCTGCGCATCAAGGGGCGTTACGCCCTGGCGATCGACGATGGCAACGCCTACCTGGCCGCCGGCCTGGCGGGGCTGGGGGTGCTCTGGTTGCCCATCTATATGTCGCGGACTCACCAGGCGCAGGGGACGTTGGTCCCGTTGTTCGAAGATTGGCGCCTGGAGTCGATGCCGATGTACGTGGCCTACCCGCCGAACCGGCACATCAGTGCCAAGCTGCGGGTGTTCATTGACTGGGTGATGGAGCTGATGGCGCAGCATGCGCCTATCCTTGATCGGCAGGCGTCATGACATTTTTCTCGATCGCAGAGGATAACAGCGATGGAACGATTCACCGGCGGTTGCCTGTGCGGCAACGTTCGTCTTGAAGCGTCTGGCCGTCCATACCGGGTCGGCCTTTGCCACTGCCTGGATTGCCGCAAGCATCACGGTGCACTGTTTTTTGCGGCGGCGGTGTTCCCCGAGGACGCCGTCACCGTCACGGGCGAGCCCCGGGATTATGCCGGGCGCTTCTTCTGCCCCAATTGCGGCTCGTCGCTGTTCGCCCGCAGCGGCGACGAGATCGAAGTGCACCTCGGCACGCTCGATACTCCCGACCAACTGACGCCCACCTACGAATGCTGGACCGTGCGCCGCGAGTCCTGGCTGCCGGCGTTCCCGCTGGCGCGGCGGTATCAGCATGATCGCGGGGGCAGCGGGCGGACAGAGGAGTAGGCGGTTACTCGAACCCGACAATCGCCTTGATCTCCAGATACTCCTCGAACCCATGGACCCCATATTCGCGCCCGTTGCCCGAGCGCTTGTAACCGCCGAACGGGGCCATGGGGTTCCAGGTCGGATAGTTCAGCAGCACTTGCCCGGCACGGATGCGCTTGGCCACGGCGCGTACCTGGTCAAGGTCGCGGCCCTGAACGTGCGCGCCCAGCCCGTAGACGGTGTCGTTGGCGATGGCGACGGCTTCGTCCAGCGTGTCGTACGGGATGATGCACAGCACCGGGCCGAAGATTTCTTCCTGGGCGATGCGCATGCCGTTGTCGACTTGCGAGAACACGGTTGGCCGGGTGTAGAAGCCTTTGGTGAAACCGTCGACGCGTCCCGGCCCACCGCAAATCAGCTTGGCCCCTTCCTCCAGGCCCGCTTCGATCATCGCCTGCACGCGCTTGAACTGGGCCTGGTTGGCAATCGGGCCGAGCACGGTGTCTTCCGACCGTGGGTCACCGACGATGATGGCATTGGCCGTGGCGGCCGCCAGTGCCTCGACTTCCGCCAGGCGGTTCCTGGGTACGATCATCCGCGTCGGCGCGCTGCAGGACTGGCCGACATTGCGCAACGCCGACATCACGCCGGGCGGCACGGCCTTGGCGAAGTCGGCGTCGGGCAGAAACACGTTTGGCGACTTGCCGCCCAGCTCTTGGGTGACCCGCTTGACCGTGGGGGCGGCGGCTTGGGCCACCAGGGCGCCGGCGCGATTGGAGCCGGTGATGGAAATCATGTCGATGTCGGGGTGCGCCGCCATGGCCGCGCCGACCTCGGCACCGCCGCCGTTGACCAGGTTGAACACGCCTGCCGGCAGGCCGGCGTCATGCACCAGTTCGGCGAACAGCAGGGCGCTCAAAGGCGACAGTTCGCTGGGCTTGAGCACCACGGTGCAACCGGCGGCGATCGCCGGGGCGACCTTGGCGGTGATCTGATAGAGCGGCCAGTTCCACGGCGTGATCAAACCGCAGACGCCGATGGGTTCGCGCACGATGGCGGTGCCGTTCTCGATTTTCTGAAATGCATAAGTGGACAGCACATCGCGCGCCACACGAACGTGTTCGGCCGCCAGCGGCACTTGCATGGATCGGGCGAAACCGATTGCCGCGCCCATTTCCAGGCACAGCACCTGGGCCAGCGCTTCCTTGCGTTCGAGCATCAGTTCATGGATCTTCCCGAGGATTCGGGCGCGATCCGCCACTGCGGTCGCGGCCCAGCCGGGCATCGCCGCCTTTGCCGCCGCGACGGCGCGGTCAACGTCGTCGGATGATCCTTGGGCAACCTCGGCGAGCACCTCTTCGGTGGCCGGATTGACGACTGCCAGCGTCGTCCCCCGGGTCGGCGATTGCCAATGACCGTCGATGTAGAACTGCCCGGTATTTTGCGGAATATATGAGGGTTTGGTCATCCATCAGGCTCCCATAGAGCGGTGATGACACTGCCGGCAGCAGGTCGTGGTTGCATGCCGATAAACTACCAAAGCGGCCCTGGCGGGTTGTGCCGTTGTTTGGCTCGGCAAAGAACAATCTGCTGAATATGCCGGGCTGACTTTGCAAAAACGTAGCGAAGGCGCTTCGCAGGCCCGACGCTACCGAGGCGTCGCCCGCAGCCGCAAAAGTGCCGGGGCCCGGCGGGCGGTGCACAGTGTTTTGAGTTGCTGGCGCAACCAGCGCAAATCGTGCCGCCGTGGCGTCGGCAAGCGCCTGGGTCTGGTCCGGCCGACGAGCTCGGTAAAGGTCTGGACGAATGAGGCCGGGTCACCGATGCCCTTGAGCTTGCGCTGTAGTTTTCCGTCTTTATAGAACAGCACGGTGGGCGTGCCGGTGACTTCCGGGTGCCGAGGCGATTGATCGGTGCTCAGTTTGTAGATCACGGCCCGATTCTCGAAGGTCTCGGCAACCTTGCAGAACAGCAGGTCGGCCATGCCGCAGGCGTAGCAGTGCGGATGGCCGAAATAAAAGACCACCGGGCGCCAGGTCTTGAGCGCCGTGCGGTAGTCCTTTTGAGTGCTGACGTGAGTGATGAGCGAGCTCATGGCGGCTTCCCTGTGTCGAGACGTGCCCAGGACCATAAGCAACACGTTCCGGCGACGCTACTGTCAGAGTTGACAGGTGGCGGCCCCGTTTCGGTGCGATGGGTGTATTGCGCCCCCGATAGGCTTCGTAATGGGGCCTTGTTACCCAGGGGCCGTAGCCATCGGTAGCAGCCGCGAGCGGGTCATGGTTGCGCCGCCCGATCCGCTGGATTTCTATCTTCCTGATTTCATTGACGTTCCATTTTTCACTCCACCGCATCGAAAGGCTGTGGCACACTTTCTGCTGTCTATTCCGTTGTTACATACCACATTCCGGTATAGCGGAATAAACTCACCCTGGAGTGCTTGCCATGCAACGCCGACCTTCCTTGTTCAAAGCGTGTGTTTTTCTCTTCGCGGCCACGACGGCCGCCATGGGTGTCGCCCAGGCGGCCGACAGCAAGCTGGACAGCGTGCTGCAACGCGGAAAATTGATCGTGGGCACGGGCAGCACCAATGCGCCGTGGCACTTCCAAGGAGCGGATGGCAAGTTGCAGGGGTTTGATATCGACATCGCGCGGATGGTCGCCAAGGGGCTGTTCAATGACCCGGAAAAAGTCGAGTTCGTGGTGCAATCATCCGATGCGCGGATTCCCAACCTGCTGACCGACAAGGTCGACATGAGCTGCCAGTTCATCACCGTCACCGCCAGCCGCGCCCAGCAAGTGGCGTTTACGCTGCCGTACTACCGCGAAGGGGTGGGCCTGCTGTTGCCGGCCAACAGCAAGTACAAGGAAATCGAGGACCTCAAGGCCGCCGATGACGACGTCACCGTGGCGGTGCTGCAAAACGTCTACGCCGAAGAACTGGTCCACCAGGCGCTGCCCAAGGCCAAGGTCGACCAATACGACAGCGTCGACCTGATGTACCAGGCGGTGAACTCCGGCCGCGCCGATGCCGCCGCCACCGACCAATCCTCGGTCAAGTACCTGATGGTGCAGAACCCCGGTCGCTACCGCAGCCCGGCCTACGCCTGGAGCCCGCAAACCTACGCCTGCGCGGTCAAGCGCGGCGACCAGGACTGGCTGAACTTCGTCAACACCACCCTGCACGAGGCCATGACCGGTGTGGAATTCCCCACCTATGCGGCGTCGTTCAAGCAGTGGTTCGGCGTTGAGTTGCCGTCTCCGGCGATCGGTTTCCCTGTTGAATTCAAATGACCCTGTGAGCCCGGGGCGCCCCTCGCGGGCGCACCGTCGAAGGTACTGCCGACCATGAATTATCAGTTGAATTTTGCCGCCGTCTGGCGCGATTTCGACACCTTGCTGGCGGGGCTTGGCCTGGGGCTTTCCCTCGCGCTGGTGTCGATCGCCATCGGTTGCGTGATCGGCCTGGCGATGGCGTTTGCGCTGCTCAGCAAGCATCGCTTGTTGCGGGTGTTGGCCTCGGTGTACGTCACCGTGATCCGCAACACGCCGATCCTGGTGCTGATCCTGTTGATCTACTTCGCCTTGCCGAGCCTGGGCATTCGCCTGGACAAGCTGCCGTCGTTCGTTATCACGCTCTCGCTGTACGCCGGGGCCTACCTGACCGAAGTGTTTCGCGGCGGGCTGTTGAGTATTCATAAGGGCCAGCGCGAAGCGGGGTTGGCGATCGGCCTGGGCGAGTGGCAGGTCAAGGCCTACGTCACCGTGCCGGTGATGCTGCGCAACGTGTTGCCGGCCCTGTCGAACAACTTCATTTCGCTGTTCAAGGACACCTCCCTGGCGGCGGCGATTGCCGTGCCGGAGCTGACCTATTACGCCCGCAAGATCAACGTGGAGAGCTACCGGGTGATCGAAACCTGGCTGGTGACCACGGCCCTGTATGTCGCGGCCTGTTACCTCATTGCCATGCTGCTGCGTTATTTCGAGCAGCGCCTGGCGATCCGCCGTTAGGAGTTTCCCATGTACGAATCCCCCAGTTGGTTGCACGAGTTGTGGGTCGCCCGAGACACTTTGTGGAGTGGCTTCCTGGCCAGCGTGCAATGCTCGGCGCTGGCGATTGTGTTGGGCACATTGATCGGTCTCTTCGCCGGGTTGGCGCTGACATACGGGCGGGTCTGGATGCGCGCGCCGTTTCGGTTCTATGTCGACTTGATCCGCGGTACGCCGGTGTTCGTGCTGGTGCTGGCTTGCTTCTACATGGCGCCGGCCCTGGGCTGGCAGATTGGTGCGTTCCAGGCCGGTGTGCTGGGCCTGACGCTGTTCTGCGGCTCTCACGTGGCCGAGATCGTGCGCGGCGCCCTGCAGGCGTTGCCCCGTGGGCAGATGGAAGCGAGCCAGGCCATTGGCCTGACATTCCAGCAGGCGCTGGGCTACGTGCTGTTGCCCCAGGCGTTGCGGCAGATCCTGCCGACCTGGGTCAATTCCTCCACCGAGATCGTCAAGGCCTCGACCCTGCTGTCGGTGATCGGTGTGGCCGAGTTGCTGCTCAGCACCCAGCAGATCATCGCCCGGACGTTCATGACCCTGGAGTTCTACCTGTTCGCCGGTTTTCTCTTTTTCATCATCAATTACGCCATCGAGTTGCTCGGGCGGCACATTGAAAAGCGGGTGGCCTTGCCATGACTGATATTTCCCTCTCCAACGCCCAACCGTTGCTGGACATTCGTGGCCTGCGCAAACAATACGGCCCGCTGGAAGTGCTCAAGGGCGTTGACCTGAGCATGCAGCGCGGCAACGTGGTCACGCTGATCGGCTCCAGTGGTTCGGGCAAGACCACGCTGCTGCGTTGCGTCAACATGCTGGAAGAATTCCAGGGCGGCCGGATCATGCTCGACGGCGAGTCCATCGGCTATGACGAGGTGGACGGCAAGCGTGTGCGCCACCCCGAGAAAGTCATCGCCCGGCACCGGGCCATGACCGGCATGGCCTTCCAGCAATTCAACCTGTTCCCGCATCTGACCGCGTTGCAGAACGTCACCCTGGGCCTGCTCAAGGTGAAAAAACTGCCCAAGGACGAAGCCGTGGCCCTGGCCGAAAAATGGCTGGAGCGGGTCGGCCTGCTGGAACGGCGCGATCACTTCCCCGGTCAGTTGTCCGGCGGTCAGCAGCAGCGCGTGGCGATTGCCCGGGCGATTGCGATGAACCCGAGCCTGATGCTGTTCGACGAAGTGACCTCGGCCCTGGATCCGGAACTGGTCGGCGAAGTATTGAACGTGATCAAGGGCCTTGCCGAAGACGGCATGACCATGCTGCTGGTGACCCACGAGATGCGCTTTGCCTTCGAAGTTTCGGACAAGATCGTCTTCATGAACCAGGGCCGCATCGAAGAGCAGGGGCCGCCGAAGCAATTGTTCGAGCGACCGCAATCGCCGCGCCTGGCGGAATTCCTCAAGAACACCCGTTTTTAACTTCCATTCAACAAGGAGATAAATCCATGAGCATTACCCGTTACGGCACCGGCAGCACCGCAGGCGGCGGCCAGCCACGGCCCTTCGCCCGCGCCGTGGAGGCCGATGGCTGGCTGCACGTGTCCGGCCAGGTGCCGGCAGTGAACGGCGAAATCATCGTTGGCGGTATCGTCGAGCAGACCCACCAGACCATGAAGAACCTGATCGCCATTCTCCAAGAGGCCGGTTATGGCCTGGAAGATGTGGTTCGCTGCGGTGTCTGGCTGGAAGACCCGCGGGATTTCTGGAGCTTCAACAAGGTGTTCGGTGAGTATTTCAGCCCGGAACACGCCCCGGCGCGGGCGTGTGTGCAGGCGAGCATGATGGTCGATTGCAAGGTCGAGATCGACTGTGTGGCCTACAAGAAAAAGGCCTGACCACGATCTTCTGGCGAATTCACTTCTGTGGCGAGGGAGCTTGCTCCCGCTGGCCTGCGCAGCAGGCCCATTCTTTACGACCGCTGCGCAGCCGAGCGGGAGCAAGCTCCCTCGCCACAATAAAGATACATGCGATTATGGGTGAAATTTCAGGAACCAAAGACATGACCGAAGACACCATCAAACGCCGGGCCCGGGGATTGGATCGGGCGTTCGATATCCTCGATTTCCTCAAGGAGATCGGCCAGCCGTTGCGCCCGAACGACATCGCCAGCGGCATCGGCAGCCCCAAGTCCACGGTCTATGAGCTGGTGGCGTCGCTGCTGGAGCGTCGCATCCTCGAGCCGGTGGGCAAGGATGGCCATGTCTACCTGGGGCGCCAGTTGTACTTTCTCGGCCAGGCGCATTTGCGGCATTTCGACCTGAGCCGCGAAGCCGACCAGGCCTTGCAGGACATCGTCCGGCAGACCCGGGAAACCGCGCAGATGTGTCTGCTCAACGGGCGCAAATACACGGTCGCGCTGATGAAGGAGGGCGAGCGGCACTTTCGCATCTCTTCGGACATCGGTGAAAACGCGCCGATCCCCTGGACGGCCTCCGGTCGCCTGTTGCTGGCGCATCTGAGCGACCAGCAGATCATCGACCTGATCGACCCCAATGACTTCATCCTGCCGGACGGCGAACGCCTGCCGCTGGAGCGGTTTCTAGGAGAGATCCGCCAGGCCGGCATCGATGGATTTTTCTCCTTCGATAGCGTTGCCGACACCTTCACCCACTGCTTCGCCGCACCGGTCAAAGACCCCAACGGCGTGGCCATCGCGACCCTGTGCATCGTCGCCCCGAGGGCTGACGCCAAGAACAATTACGCCGACTACCGCCGGGTGCTGATCGAAAGCGCCAACCACCTGGCCCGTCGCATCAACGAATAGACAGCCTTGGCTGTGTGAGGAGTTCGAACATGTCTTCTGCCATTACTAACGCGGCCGTCGAGAAGGGCGCCGCGCCCATCGGCGCTCATTTGCTGCGGGACGTGAGCCTGCCGGCGCTGGTGCTGCATCGCGAGGCCCTGGAGCACAACATCCGATGGATGCAGAAATTTGTCAGTGACAGCGGTGCGCAGCTGGCGCCCCACGGCAAGACCAGCATGACCCCGGCGTTGTTTCGTCGCCAGATCGAAGCCGGCGCCTGGGGCCTGACTTTGGCCACGGCGGTGCAGACCCGTGCCGCCTACGCCAATGGCGTACGGCGCGTGCTGATGGCCAATCAATTGGTCGGCAAGCCCAACATGGCATTGATCGCCGATCTGCTGGCCGACCCGGCGTTCGAATTCCATTGCATGGTCGATCATCCGGACAACGTCGCCCAGCTCGGCGCTTATTTCGCTTCTCGCGGCGTGCGGCTGAACGTGATGATCGAATACGGCGTCGTCGGCGGTCGTTGCGGTTGCCGTACAGAAGCCCAGGTGCTGGCCCTGGCCGAGGCCATCGGAGCGCAACCGGCACTGGCATTGACCGGCATCGAAGGCTATGAAGGGGTCATCCACGGTGATCATGCCGTCAGCGGCATCCGCGCATTCGCCGCTTCCCTGGTGGGGCTGGCCATGCAGTTGCAGGACAGCGGCGCGTTTGCCATCGACAAACCCATCATCACCGCCTCGGGGTCGGCCTGGTACGACTTGATCGCTGAATCTTTCGAAGCCCGCAACGCCCAGGGCCGTTTCCTCAGCGTGCTGCGCCCCGGCAGTTACGTGGCCCACGACCATGGCATCTATAAGGAGGCCCAGTGCTGCGTACTGGAGCGGCGCAGCGATTTGCACGAAGGCTTGCGTCCGGCCCTGGAAGTCTGGGCCCACGTGCAGTCGATGCCGGAGCCGGGCTTCGCGGTGATCGCCCTGGGCAAGCGCGACGTGGCCTACGACGCCGGGCTGCCGGTGCCGCTCAAGCGCTACAAGGCGGATTCTGATTCGGTGGCAGGCGACGATGTCAGCGCCTGCAAGGTGACGGCGGTGATGGACCAGCATGCGTTCATGACCGTGGCGCCGGGGGTCGAGCTGCGGGTCGGGGACATCATTGCGTTCGGGACCTCCCACCCGTGCCTGACATTCGACAAGTGGCGGGTGGGGTGCCTGGTGGATGAGGGGTTGCGGGTGGTTGAGAGCATGGAAACCTGTTTCTAGGGCTTGAGACCGAGTCGCGGCTATCGCGAGCAGGCTCGCTCCCACATTGGATTTGTTGTGAATACAAAACCAGTATTCATCCACGATCCCTGTGGGAGCGAGCTTGCTCGCGATAGCGGTCCGCAATACACCACCGAACCATCAGGACCATCCATGAGCAACACTAAACCCCGCATCGCCCTGATCGGCGAATGCATGATTGAACTGCAACACCGCGCCGACGGCAGCCTGCGGCAAAGCTTCGGCGGCGACACGCTGAACACTGCGGTGTATCTGTCCCGTGCGTTGGGCGACAAAGGCTCGGTGGATTACGTCACCGCCCTGGGCGACGACTCTTTCAGCGATGCCATGTGCCAAAGCTGGGCTTCGGAAAACATCGGGTTGGAAAGGGTCCAGCGTTTGCCCGGTCGTCTGCCGGGCCTGTATTGCATCCAGACCGATGCGGCGGGCGAGCGGCGTTTCCTGTACTGGCGCAATGAGGCTGCCGTGCGGGATTGCTTCACCACGCCGGCCGCCGTGCCGATCCTGGAAGCGTTGCCCGGATACGACGTGCTGTATTTCAGCGGCATCACCCTGGCGGTGATTGGCGAGCAGGGCCGGCGCAAACTCATCGAGACCCTGATCGAGGCACGGCGCCGGGGCGCGCAGGTGGTGTTCGACAACAATTACCGGCCACGGCTCTGGGCCTCGGTCGAGGCGGCCCGGGCGGCCTATCGCAGCGTATTGCCCTATGTGGAGCTGGCGTTGCTGACCGTGGATGACGAACAAGCACTGTTCGGCCATGCCGACAGTGACGCAGTGTTCATCGCCTATGAGCAACTGGGGACACCGGAAGTGGTACTCAAGCGCGGCGCCGAGGCGTGCCTGATTCGTTGTGATGGCCGGTCTTATGACGTGCCGGCCCAACGGGTAGAGCGCGTGGTGGATACGACAGCGGCGGGGGACTCGTTCAGCGCCGCCTACCTGGCGAGTCGCTTGCTGGGGGGCAGCCCGGCGGAGGCGGCCGAGGCCGGGCATTTGCTGGCGAGCCGGGTGATCCAGGTGCCGGGGGCATTGATACCAAAGTAGCGGGATGACACAGAACCTGTGGGAGCGAGCCTGCTCGCGAAAGCGTTGGGTCAGCTTGCACAAATGTTGACTGGACCGCCGCCTTCGCGAGCAGGCTCGCTCCCACAGGGGCCAGCAACGCTTCAATCCCGGTAAAACACCTGCACCAGGTGATAGCCAAACTTGCTCTTGATCGGCCCATGCACCACCCGCAGTGGTTTCTTGAAGATCACCGCGTCGATGGCGCCGACCATTTGCCCGGGCCGCACTTCACCCAGGTCGCCGCCGCGCTTGCCGGAGGGGCAGGTGGAGTATTTCTTTGCCAACACGTCGAACGCTTCGCCCTTGGCGATGCGTTGTTTGAGCTGTTCGGCTTCTTCGGCGGTTTTCACCAGGATATGGCGGGCTTGGGCTTTCATTGCGGCACAGACCTGAAGGGGGCGAAAGGGCGGCGATTATGCCTCAAGTCAGTGGTCATGGTTGATCATCGTCCGAATCTTGTTGGCCAACAGGTCCAGGGTAAACGGCTTGGCGACCATGTCCATGCCCTGATCCAGGAAACCTTGGCGTTCGGCGGCTTTCTGCGCATAGCCGGTCATGAACAGCACCTTCAAGCCGGGCCGGTGCTGACGGGCGATTTCCGCCAGCTGGCGGCCGTTCATGCCCGGCAGACCGACGTCGGTCACCAGCAGATCGATGCGTTGCTCGGATTCGAGCAATACCAGCGCCCGCTTGGCGTCCTCGGCTTCGAGGGCGGTGTAGCCCAGGGTGGCGAGCAGGTCGAGCACCAGCATGCGCACCGCCGGTTCGTCCTCCACCAGCAACACCGTTTCGCCGGCGATGGCGGGCGGAGCGTCGGTGGTAGTCGGTGCCGTTGCCTGTTCCGCCGGCGCGACGTGCAGGCGCGGCAGGTACAACTGCACGCGCGTACCTTGGCCCGGGACACTGTCCAGGCTCAGGTGACCGCCAGATTGCTGGGCGAAACCATAAATCATCGACAGCCCCAGGCCGGTGCCCTGGCCGATGGGCTTGGTAGTGAAAAACGGATCGAAGGCCTTTGCCAACACGGCGGGGGTCATGCCGCTGCCGTTGTCGCGCACGGCGATCATCACGTAATCGCCGGCCTTCACCGGCTCCAGCGTGCTGATGTCGCTGCCGTCGAGGTAGACGTTGGCGGTCTCGATGTTCAACTCGCCGCCATCGGGCATCGCGTCCCGGGCGTTGATGACCAGGTTGAGCAAGGCGTTTTCCAATTGGCTGGCATCGGTGCTGACCGGCCACAACTCGCCGGCCAGTTGCAGTCGCAGCACAATGTGATCGCCGGTGGTGCGGCTCAGCAGGTCTTCAAGCGAGCGAACCAGCGTATTGGCATCCAGAGGCTTGCGGTCCAGTGACTGGCGTCGGGAAAAAGCCAGCAGGCGGTGGGTCAGGGCGGCGGCGCGGTTGGCCGATGAAATCGCAGCTTCGGTAAAACGGCCGATCTCGGCGGCACGACCGGAGGCGATGTAGCGCTGCATCAAGTCGAGGCTGCCGAGGATGCCAGTGAGCATGTTGTTGAAGTCATGGGCGATGCCGCCGGTGAGTTGGCCCACGGCTTCCATCTTCTGCGCATGGCGCAGGGCTTCTTCGGCGCGTTCGCGTTCGAACATCTCGCTTTGCAGTCGATGGTTGGCCTCGGCTAGCTGCTGGGTGCGGGCGATCACCCTTTCTTCCAGCGTTTCGTTGAGGTGGCGCAGGGCTTCCTCGGTTTTCTTGCGCTCGGTTTCGTCGATGACAAAAATGTAAAAACCGTTCACCGATCCGTCGGCGCCACGGCGTGGCAGGTAGTTGATCAACGCATGGCGCGGCCGGCCGTCGCGGTGGGGCGACTCTACGGTGAAACTGCACGGCTTGCCCACCAGGGCGCCGGCGATCTGTTCGGCTCGGGCGGCGTAGGCCTCGTCGCCGATGACCTCACGGATGGTCTTGCCGTAGAGCTCTTGCGGCGTCAGCCCGTACCAATTCAGATAGGCACTGTTGTTCAGCCGGAAACGCTCCTCGCGGTCGACGTAGCCGATCAGCACCGGCATGGCGTTGATGATCAGTTGCAGCTCGGTCTGGCTCTGGCGCAAGGCATGTTCGGTGCGCTTGCGTTCGGTCAGGTCCAGCGCCGCGCCGAGAAAGCGCTTGGGCCGGCCATGGCGATCCTTGTAGCAACGTCCACGCACGAACACCCAGCGCAGCTCGCCGTGGGGCTGCTGCAGCCGATACTCCTCGGCGTACTCGGTGCCATGGGTGATGCAGTGCTTGATGCTGCGCGCAACCATCGCCCGATCTTCCGGGTGGACGCCCTCGAGATAGGCGCTGATGGGCAATTGCCGTGACAGGGCCGGGTCGACGCCATGGAGGAGGGCAAAATGCGCATCGGCGATGAAGCGATCCTCGCCGATGTCCCAGTCCCAGGTGCCCAACGCATCGGTGGCCGCCAAGGCCAGTTGCAAGCGTTCTTCGCTTTCCTGCTGGGCCTTGAGGCTGGCCTCGGAGCGCCGTTCGAATTCCTGAGCCAGGCGTCGCCGCTCGCCCGTCTCGATGGCAGTGATCAGTATTCCGGCGACGCTGGCGTTTTCGTCATGGATCGGGCTGTAGGTCAGGTCCAGCCAGACATCGCAGAGGCGGCCGCCAAATGGCATGCGCCAACGTTGATCGCGGCAGGTGCGCACCCGGCCCTGCAACACGCTGCGATAAACCCCTTCGGTTTCGCTGCGAAGTTCGGGCCAGGCCGTGTGGGTTGGCTGGCCAAACGCCCTGGGGTGCTTGTCGCCGACCAATCGCGCATAGGCGTCGTTGTACAGATGGATCAACTGCGGCCCCCACAGCACGGCCATCGGCATGGGCGAATGGACCACGATGTCCACGGCGGTGCGCAGGCTCGGGGGCCAGGTTTCTTGGGCGCCCAGCGGGCTGGAAGTCCAGTCCAGACGGGCGATCAACTGCTGTGTGTCGCTGCTGGCAGGTACTGCATTCATCACGGGAATCCCTGGATGTCATGTCGATGCTGCGGCTTCTACTATCCTCTGAAGAAGGTAAGCGCGGGTTGATCTGAAGTTTTTCTGGCTCGGGTCAGCGTGTCCATTGAAGTTCGCGGAAGTTTTTATAGTCATGGAAATTGATCCTTTACTGCGAGTCCTGGCAAGCCAGGACGGCTCCGACCTCTACATGTCCACCGGCGCGCCGCCCTGCGCGCGTTTCGAAGGTGTGCTCAAGCCGCTGAGCAACCAGGCGTTCAAGGTTGGCGACATCGCTGGGCTTGCCGAGTCATTGATGGACGCCGAACAGCGCCTTGAGTTCGATCGGGAATTGGAAATGAACCTGGCGATCTCCCTGGCCGGTGTCGGACGGTTTCGCGTCAACATCTTCAAACAGCGCAATGACGTGTCCATGGTCATACGCAACGTCAAGCTGGATATCCCGCGTTTCGAAGACCTGAAGCTGCCCAAGGTGCTGCTCGAAACCATCATGCACAAACAAGGGCTCATGCTGTTCGTCGGCGCCACGGGCTCGGGCAAATCCACATCACTGGCGGCGCTGATCGACTACCGCAACCGCAACAGCAGCGGCCATATCATCACCATCGAGGACCCGGTGGAATATATTCACCGGCACAAGAAATCCATCGTCAACCAGCGAGAAGTCGGTGTGGATACCCGCAGCTTCCACGCCGCTCTCAAGAACACCCTGCGCCAGGCGCCGGACGTAGTGCTGATCGGCGAAATACGCGACCGCGAGACCATGGAACACGCCTTGGCCTTCGCCGACACCGGCCATCTGGTGATTTCCACCCTGCATGCCCACAACGCCAACCAGGCCCTGGATCGGGTGGTCAATTTCTTCCCGGAAGAACGCCGGCCGCAACTGCTGCAGGATCTGGGCAACAACCTCAAGGCGTTTGTCTCCCAGCGGCTGGTGCGCACCCGCACCGGCCAGCGGCGGGCGGCCGTGGAGGTGATGCTCGGCTCGCCCACGGTGGCCGACCTGATCCGTCGCAACGAGTTGGGCGAGCTCAAAGGCATCATGGAAAAATCCGAGGAACTGGGGATGCAAACGTTCGACCAGGCGCTGTTCAACCTGGTGGTGGAAGGGGCGATCGATGAAGAAGAGGCGTTGAAAAACGCCGACTCTGCGAACAATCTGCGCTTGCGGCTCAAGCTCCATGCCGAATCGGGAGCGGCGCCACCGGCTGAGCCGTCGGCGGGCGGGGAATGGGGGCTCATGGACTGATCGGTTGGTAGTGCCCGCGTTATCGTTCATCGCGAGCAGGCTCTCTCCCACAAGGGATTTGGGTGCAAACAGTCCCCTGTGGGAGCGAGCTTGCTCGCGATGAGGCCCTCAAGCCCAGCAAAACATTCAGATCAGGTCGCAAGCTCCACCCGCCCACGAAACTGCTCCAGCGCCTCGGGATTGGCCAGTGCATCGGTGTTCTTTACCGCCTCGCCATGCACCACGTTGCGCACCGCCAGTTCCACCACCTTGCCGCTGATGGTGCGTGGGATATCGTTGACCGCGAGAATTTTCGCCGGCACATGGCGCGGTGTGGTGTTGGCGCGGATGACCTGGCGGATCTTCCGCTCCAAGGCGTCGTCCAGCACCAAGCCCTCTCGCAGGCGCACAAACAGCACCACCCGCACATCACCCTGCCATTGCTGGCCGATGGCGACGCTGTCCAGGACTTCCTCGACTTTTTCCACCTGCCGATAGATTTCCGCCGTGCCGATGCGCACGCCACCGGGGTTGAGCACCGCGTCGGAGCGGCCGTGGATCAGCAGGCCGCCGTGGGGCAGCTCTTCGGCGTAGTCCCCCTGGGCCCACACGCCCGGGAACTGGCTGAAATAGGAGGCGCGAAGTTTCTCCCGCTGGGGATCATTCCACAGCCCGATGGGCATCGCCGGGAAATGCCGGGTGCAGACCAGTTCGCCTTTTTCGCCAACCACCGCTTCGCCGGCTTCGTTCCATACCTGCACGGCCATGCCCAGGCTCTTGCCTTGCATCTCGCCGCGGCGCACAGGGGCCAGCGGATTGCCGTTGACGAAGCACGACACGATGTCAGTGCCGCCGGACATCGAGGCCAGGCAAACATCGGCCTTGAAGTCGCGGTAGACATAATCGTAACTGTGGGGCGCCAAGGCTGATCCCGTGGACAGGATCGTCCTCAGGCTACCCAGGTCGTGGGTCTGGCGTGGCTTGATGCCTTGGCTTTCCAGGGCGGCCAGGTATTTGGGGCTGGTGCCGAATACGCTGATGCCTTGTCGGTCGATCAGGTCGAGCAGGCGTTCCGGGCTGGGGTGGAACGGCGACCCTTCATAGAGCACAACCGCGCTGCCCACGGCCAGCGCCGACACCAGCCAATTCCACATCATCCAGCCGCAGGTGGTGTAGTAGAACAGCCGGTCTTCGGGGCCCAGGTCGACGTGCAGGCCATGTTCCTTGAGATGTTGCAGCAGCACGCCACCGGTGCCGTGGACGATGCACTTCGGCACCCCGGTGGTGCCGCTGGAATAGAGAATGTACAGCGGGTGATCGAACGGCACGGGGTTGAACACCGGCTCGCCGCCGCATTGGTAGAAACCGTCCCACAGGGCCACGCGGGCCGGGGTCTTGAAATCTTCGACGCGGGCGTCGGGCTGGGCGTAGGGCAGTACGATCAATTGTTGCAGCGACGGTAGCCGTTCGAGGATTTCGTTGACCTTGGGCCGCTGGTCGATGGTTTTCCCGGCGTAGCGATAACCGGCGCAGGTGATCAGGACCTTGGGTTCTATCTGACCGAACCGGTCGATGACGCCCTGGGTGCCGAAATCCGGCGATGAACATGACCAGATGGCGCCCAGGCTGGTGGTGGCGAGCATGCACACCAGCGTCTGCCAGGTGTTGGGCATGCAAGCGGCGACCCGATCGCCCTGGGTCACGCCAGCGCCTTGCAGGCTTTTTTGCAGGCCGGCGACATGGGCGGCGAGATCGGCCCAGGTCAGCGTTTCTTCGCCGCCGTTTTCATCGAGTGCGACCACTGCCACGGCGCTGTCGCGGCGACGCAGCAAGTGTTCGGCGAAATTCAGCGTCGCCCCTGGGAACCAGCGGGCACTGGGCATCTGCGGGCCTTCGTCGAGCACCGCGCCAGGCGCTTGATGGAAGCGGATCTCGAAAAAGTCGACGATGGCCTGCCAGAAGGCTTCGCGGTGGTCGGTGCTCCAGGCATGCAGGGTTGGGTAGTCGTTGAGTTGCAGCGAGTGCCGTTCGTTGACGAACCGGCGAAAGGCGTCCATTCGCGACTGGGCGATGCGTTCGGGGCTGGGGTGCCAAAGGATGTCGGACATGGTTTGCCTCTTGTTTTGGGGCTTACAAATAGTTCAGCACAAGGCGCCGGATGTGGCGAGGGAGCTTGCTCCCGCTGGCCTGCGAAGCGGGCCCAAGAGGCGCCTGCTGCGCAGCCGAGCGGGAGCAAGCCCCCTCGCCACAAAAGCTCGACGGCGCGGCGTTATTGAGCCAACCACCCACCATCAATATTCCACGCCGCGCCCCGCACCTGGCTGCCCGCTTCACTGCACAGGAACAGCACCAGCTCACCCAACTGCGGCGGGGTCACGAACTCCAGGGACGGTTGCTTCTCGGCCAGCAGATCATGCTGGGCCTGTTGCGGGTCCACACCCGTGGCGATGCGGTCGTCGATCTGCTTCTGCACTAGCGGCGTCAGGACCCAGCCCGGGCAGATGGCGTTGCACGTGACGTTGCTGGCGGCAGTCTCCAGGCCCACTACCTTGGTCAACCCGATCACCCCGTGCTTGGCCGCGACGTACGCCGCCTTGCCCACCGAACCGACCTGGCCATGCACCGAGGCAATGTTGACGATCCGTCCCCAGCCCTTGGCGCGCATGCCCGGAAGGCTCAGGCGGGTGGCGTGGAACACCGAGGACAGGTTGATCGCAATGATCGAATCCCAGCGCTCCACCGGGAAATCCTCCACGGCCGCCACGTGCTGGATGCCGGCATTGTTCACCAGGATGTCGACGCCGCCGAATTCGCGCTCGGCGTAGGCGAGCATGTCGGCGATCTGCGCGGGGTCGCTGACGTCGGCCGGATGATGGCCGACCTTGACGCCGTGTCGAGCGACTTCGGCGACCACCGCCGAAGCATCGCCAAAGCCGTTGAGGATCAGGTTGGCGCCGGCCTTGGCCAGGCTCAGGGCGATGCCCAGGCCGATGCCGCTGGTGGAGCCGGTGACCAGGGCCGTCTTGCCGGAAAGGGTGGTTGTCATGGGAACCTCACACAATGCCAGTGGCGTAGAACACACCGATCACGAAGAACACCGCGAGGGTCTTGATCAGCGTAATACAGAAAATGTCTTTGTAGGCTTCACGGTGGGTCAGGCCCGTGACCGCCAGCAAGGTGATGACCGCGCCGTTGTGGGGCAGGGTGTCCATGCCGCCGCTGGCCATGGCCGCTACCCGGTGCAGCACTTCCAGTGGAATGTTGGCGGCGTTGGCGGCGCTGATGAAGGTTTGCGACATCGCCGCAAGGGCGATGCTCATGCCACCCGACGCGGACCCGGTGATGCCCGCCAGCAGCGTCACGGTCACGGCTTCGTTGACCAGCGGATTGGGGATGTTCTTGAGCCAGTCGGCGAGCACCAGGAAGCCCGGCAGGGAGGCGATCACCGCACCGAAACCGTATTCCGACGCGGTGTTCATGGCCGCGAGCAACGCACCACCCACCGCGCTCTTGCTGCCTTCGGCCAGCTTGCTGCGAATGGCTCGGAAGCCGAACAACAGCACCATGACGATGCCCACCAGCAAGGCCGCTTGCACGGCCCAGATCGCCGTGAGCTTGGCGATGTCGCTGGTCACCGGCGCCGCCATGCCCGGCAGGGCCAGGCTATGGGTCTTGCCGTACCACTGTGGGATCCACTGGGTGAACAGCAGGTTCATGACCCCTACCGCCAGCAATGGCGAAACGGCGATCCAGGGGTTGGGCAGCTTGATGTCTTCGGCGGTTTCCGGCTCGTTGCGCAGCTCGGTACCGTAGCCTTCGCCCGTGCGCTGGGCCTTGTTGCGTTGGCGCTGCAAGAACAGCATGCCGAAGCTGAACACGAATATCGTACCGATCACGCCCAGCCACGGCGCTGCCCAGGCAGTGGTATTGAAGAAGGTGCTGGGGATGATGTTCTGGATCTGTGGCGTGCCGGGCAGGGCGTCCATCGTGAACGAAAAAGCGCCGAGGGCGATGGTGGCCGGGATCAGCCGCTTGGGAATGTTGCTCTGGCGGAACATCTCGGCCGCGAACGGATAAACCGCAAAGACCACGACGAACAGCGACACGCCGCCATAGGTGAGCAGCGCGCACACCAGCACGATCACCAGCATGGCCTGGCGCGTGCCCAGCAGGCGAATCGCCGCCGCGACGATGGAGCGGGAAAACCCCGACAGCTCGATCAGCTTGCCGAACACGGCGCCGAGCAGGAACACCGGGAAGTAGAGTTTGATGAAGCCGACCATCTTGTCCATGAACACCCCGGTGAAGGCTGGGGCAACGGCGGACGGATCGGTGAGCAACACCGCGCCGAGGGCGGCGATGGGGGCAAAAAGAATGACGCTGTAGCCACGGTAGGCGGCAACCATCAGCAGCGTGAGGGCTGCCAAGGCAATGATCACACTCATGGTGTGTCTCCTGGATTGTTATTTTTGTGGGTGATGCGGTGGGGAGGGCTATAGCGAGTTTTGTGCCAGTTAGGTAACTTGCTGAAATATAAGGAATTTATTGAGGCGGGCGACGTGAGCTTGGGAAGCGCGTCTCTGTTTTGAGATTTTTGTTGGGATTACTGGCCTCATCGCGAGCAGGCTCGCTCCTACAGGTAAACGAGGATGGCAGGGAGAACGCCAGTTCCTGTGGGATCGAGCCTGCTCGCGATGAGCGCGAAGCGCTCCAAACCATATGTCCAAATATGGAGAATTGAGTCTCTCTATTGAGACTCAACAATCCCCAGAGCCACCATTTTCTTGTAAAGCGTCGACCGCCCCAGTCCCAACCGCTCGGCTGCCTCAATCACCCGCCCACCGCATTGCGCGAGGGTGGTCTCGATCAAATGTCGATCGAATCGGGCCCGGGCCTGGCTGAAGGTTTCCTGGGGCAACGGCTCGAGGCTCGGACTCGCCGCGCGTACCACCGGCGTGAAAGTACCGATGGCGGCACGAATGTCGGCGGCGGTGAGCATCAGGTCGTCGCTGAGCAGCGCGGCCCGTTCCAGCACGTTGCGCAACTCCCGGATGTTGCCCGGCCAGGCGTGCTGGCCCAGCAGGTCGAGGGCGTCGGGATTCAGTTCGTGCTGGCTGCGCAATTCTTCGAGGATCGCCTCGCTCAGGGCCGGCAGGTCATCCAGGCGTTCGCGCAGCGGCGGGACCTGGATGGGCAGCACATTGAGGCGGTAATACAGATCCGCCCGGAATTCGCCACGCTGGATCGCCGCCTCCAGGTTGGTGGAGGTCGCGGCAATCACCCGAACATCGCTTTGCAGTACTTCATTGGAGCCGACCGGTTCGTATTCCTTTTCCTGCAACACGCGCAGCAGTTTGCTTTGCAAGGGCAGCGGCATATCGCCGATTTCGTCGAGGAACAATGTGCCGCCCTGGGCGATTTGCAGCTTGCCGGCGCGGCCCTTGCGGTCGGCACCGGTGAAGGCGCCTGGCGCGGTGCCGAAGAATTCGGCTTCCAGCAAGGATTCGGGGATGGCGGCGCTGTTGATGCTGACAAACGCCTTGTGCGCACGCGGCGAAGCACCGTGAATCGCCTGGGCCAGAAGCTCCTTGCCGGTGCCGGTTTCGCCGAGGAGCAATACCGGGGAGTCGGTGCTGGCGCTGCGTCGGGCACGGCGCTTGACCTCGAGTCCCGCAGCGCTGGTGCCGATGAAATGGGCAAAGTTGTACTTGGTCTGCCGTGCCCGCAACAGCGAGCGGGTAGAGGCCAGTTCTTCCTGCATGCTCAGGTAGCGTTTGAGCATCGGCGACAGGCTGCGCAACTCGTCGAACAGGGCAAAACCGATGGCGCCGATCACCGCGCCGGCACTGTCATGGATCGGCAGGCGCATCACCACCAGCGGTTCCTTGGGCGTGTCCTGCATGTCCAGCAGGATCGGCCGCCCGGTACGCACCACCTCTCGCAACAAGCTGCCCGGAATGACGCTTTCGCAAGCCCGGCCGATGGCCTCTTGCGCCGAATTCAGGCCGAAGCGACGAGCGTAGCGCTCGTTCATCCAGACGATGTTTGCATCGCGGTCGACGATCACCGTGCCTTCGCTGGACTGCTCGATGATTTCGAACAACGAGCGGATCGCCAGCGTACGCACGCGCTTGTAATCCTTGAGGCTTTCGGTGGAGTTCATGATCGGATCCGGGTTGTGTGTTGCTTGTCAGGCCCCCATCGCGAGCAAGCTCGCCCCCACATTTGGCCTTCAGTGCAACACCGGCCAATGTGGGAGCGAGCTTGCTCGCGATGGGCGCGACACGAAGCTACGCCATGCGCCGCATTATGCCCACTCTGGATGCGCCGCCGCCAACAACTCCTTGGTATACGGGTGCTGGGGTGAATCGAACACATCATGGCTGGGGCCTTGCTCGACCACCTTGCCGTCCTTGATCACGATCATGTCGTGGGCCAGGGCGCGGACCACCGCCAGGTCGTGACTGATGAACAGGTAGGTCAGGCCGTATTTTTCCTGGAGCTGGCGGAGCAGGGCGACCACCTGCTTTTGCACGGTGCGGTCGAGGGCGGACGTAGGTTCGTCAAGCAGGATCAGGGCGGGCTTGAGCACCAATGCCCGGGCAATGGCGATGCGTTGGCGCTGCCCACCGGAAAACTCGTGGGGGTAGCGATGCCGGCTCTGCGGGTCGAGGCCGACCTCCTTGAGCGCCTGGATCACCTGGGCTTCGCATTGCTCGGCACTGGACCGGCTGTGGACCTCCAGGCCTTCACTGATGATCTGTTGCACTGACATTCGCGGGCTGAGGCTGCCGAACGGGTCCTGGAAGACGATCTGCATCTGCTTGCGCCATGGCCGAAGCTCTTTATGCGACAGATGATCAAGCGCCTGGCCCTGGAAGCGAATGCTGCCTTCGGACTCTATCAGCCGCAGGATGGCCTGGCCGAGGGTGGATTTGCCGGAACCGGATTCGCCGACGATGCCCAGGGTCTTGCCACGCTGGATATTCAGGCTGATGCCGTCCACGGCTTGCAGGTACTGCTTGCGCCGGAACAATCCGCCACCGAGGGGAAAGCTGACGCGCAGTTCCTGCACTTGCAGGACGTCTTCGCGTTCGTCCCGGGGCAGCGCTTCGCCTTCCGGTTCGGCGTTCAGCAATTCGCAGCTATAAGGGTGGCGGGGGGTGCTGAACAAGGTTTCACAGGGTGCCTGCTCGACAATCTCCCCGGCCTTCATCACGCACACCCGCTGCGCGATGCTGCGCACCAGGTTGAGGTCGTGGCTGATCAGCAGCAGGGACATGCCCAGGCGCTGCTGCAACGATTTGAGCAGCAGCAGGATCTTGCGCTGCACCGTTACGTCCAGGGCGGTGGTCGGTTCGTCGGCGATAAGAAGCTCCGGCTCGCAGGCCAGGGCCATGGCGATCATGACGCGCTGGCGCTGGCCGCCCGATAGCTGGTGCGGATAGGCCTTGAGTCGTTCGGCGGGTTTCTGGATGCCGACCAGGGCCAGCAATTCCAGGATGCGCTGGCGCGCGGCCTTGCCGCCCAGGCCGCGATGCAGCATCAGTGTTTCGCCGATCTGCTTTTCGACGCTGTGCAGCGGATTCAGCGAAGTCATCGGCTCCTGGAAGATCATTGCGATCCGATTGCCGCGCAGTTCCCGTAGCGTCTTGGCCTCGGCACCCACCAGTTCTTCGCCGCGATAGCAAATGCTGCCGGTGGTGCGCGTGCCGGTTTCCGGCAGCAGTTGCAGGATGGAATGGGCCGTCACCGACTTGCCGGAGCCCGACTCGCCCACCAGCGCCAGGCATTCGCCTTGGCGGATGTCCAGGCACAGGTTGCGCACCACCGTCTGGCCGTTGAAGGCCACGCTCAGGTCACGGATTTCGATCAGGTTTTCGCTCATCTAAAGGTTCCGCTCATGACCGAGGGTCGAACGCGTCTCGCAACGCTTCGCCGATAAACACCAACAGAGAAAGAATCAGCGCCAAAGTAAAAAACGCCGTCAGCCCCAGCCACGGCGCTTGCAGGTTCTGCTTGCCCTGCGCGATCAGCTCACCCAGGGATGCGCTGCCGGCCGGCATGCCGAATCCCAGGAAATCCAGCGCTGTCAGGGTGGAGATCGCCCCGGTGAGAATGAACGGCAGGTAGCTCAGGGTGGCGTTCATGGCATTGGGCAGTATGTGCCGCACGATGACCTTGCGGTCGGTCAGGCCCAGCGCCCGCGCGGCTTTCACGTATTCGAGGTTGCGCCCGCGCAGGAATTCGGCACGCACCACGTCCACCAGCGCGAGCCAGGAGAACAGCGCCATGATACCCAGCAGCCACCAGAAATTAGGCTCGACGAAACCCGACAGGATGATCAGCAGGTAAAGCACCGGCAAACCGGACCAGACTTCCAGCAGGCGTTGCCCCAGCAGGTCCACCCAGCCGCCGTAGTAACCTTGCAGGGCACCGGCGGCGATGCCGATCAGCGCGCTGATGGCGGTCAGCGCCAGGGCGAACAGGATCGACACCCGCGCGCCGAATATGACCCGCGCCATCACGTCCCGTGCCTGGTCGTCGGTGCCCAGCCAGTTCACCCTCGACGGCGGGCTTGGGGCCGGCCGCTCAAGGTCATAGTTGGGCGTGTCGTCGCTGAAAGGAATAGGCGGAAACAGCAGCCAGCCGTTGCCCTGGTGAATCAGGTCCTGCACATAGCTGCTGCGATAGTCAGCCTGGAACGGCAATTGACCGCCGAACTGCTGTTCGGTGTAGCGCTTGAACACCGGGAAATACAACGAGCCTTGGTAGCTCACCACCAAGGGCTTGTCATTGGCGATCAATTCCCCACCCAGGGTCAAGACGAAAAGCCCGATGAACAGCCACAGCGACCACCAGCCGCGACGGTTTTTCCTGAAACGTTCGAAACGCCGCCGCCCCAGGGGCGATAACTTGAACATCAGGCGTTCCTCGCGGCGAAGTCGATGCGCGGGTCCACCAAGGTGTAGCAAAGATCGCCTATGAGTTTGATCAGCAGGCCGAACAACGTGAAGATAAACAGCGAGCCGAACACCACTGGATAGTCCCGGGACACGGCGGCCTCATAGCTCATGCGTCCGAGGCCGTCGAGGGAGAAGATCACCTCGATCAGCAAAGAACCGGCGAAGAACACGCTGATGAACGCCTGGGGAATGCCCGACACCACCAGCAGCATCGCATTGCGAAACACGTGTCCATACAGCACGCGTCGTTCACTCATCCCCTTGGCTCGCGCCGTGACCACGTATTGGCGGGTGATTTCGTTGAGGAACGAGTTCTTGGTCAGGATCGTCAGGGTAGCGAAGCCGCCGATGACCAACGACGTGACGGGCAGCACCAGGTGCCAGAAATAGTCGGCGACCTTGCCCAGCGTCGAAAGGGACTCGAAGTTGTCCGAGACGAGCCCGCGCACCGGGAGGCAATTGAGCGAGGTGCCGCCAGCGAAGATCACGATCAGGAACATCGCGAACAGGAACGCCGGCATGGCGTAGCCGATAATGATTGCGGTGCTGCTCCAGACATCGAATGCCGAACCGTTGTGTACCGCCTTGCGAATCCCCAGGGGAATCGACACGAGGTAGGTGATCAGCGTCGCCCAGAGCCCGAGGGAGATGGTCACCGGCATTTTCTCCAGAATCAGGTCGGTGACCGTGGCACCGCGGAAGAAGCTTTTGCCGAAGTCCAGGCGGGCGTAGCTGGTGAGCATCAGCCACAAGCGTTCGTGGGCGGGCTTGTCGAAGCCGTACTGTTTTTCGATGTCCTTGATCAATTGCGGATCCAGGCCTCGGCTGGCGCGGGAGCTACCGGTCATGGCATTGCCCGAGCTGCCGACGCTGGCGCCGCCAATGCCCTGCAGGTGAGCGATCGCCTGCTCCACCGGCCCGCCTGGCGCGGCCTGGACGATCACGAAGTTCACCAGCAGGATGATCACCAGCGTGGGAATGATCAGCAGCAAGCGCCGCGCAATGTAAGCCCACATCAGTGATGCCCTCCAGGCGAGCCACGCTTGATGCGTTCGGCGGTCATCTGTTCGTTGGTCAGTGGCGTGGTGCTGACTTCCCACCAGCTCTCGATGGCTTCGTCATTGCTCGCCTGGACTTTCGGCATGCCGAAGCGATTCCACCAGACCGTCGAGCTGCCTGGCGGGTAATAGTTGGGAATCCAGTAGTAGTTCCATTGCAGCACCCGGTCCAGCGCATGGGCATGGCGGAGCATGTCGTCCTGGGTGCTGGCTTTGACCAGGCCATCGATGAGGGCGTCCACGGCAGGATTCTGCAAGGCCATGTAGTTGTTGGCTCCCGGGTCGTTGGCCGCCGCCGAGCCGAAATAATTGTAAAGCTCCGTGCCCGGCGAAGTGCTGACTGGGTAGCCGGTAATGATCATGTCGTAGTCGCGGCTCATCAGGCGATTGACGTACTGGGACGAGTCGATGCGCCGGATGTGCATGTCGACGCCGATCTGTGCGAGGGTGCGCTTGTAAGGCAACAACAGGCGGTCTATTCCGTTTTGCGTGACCAGGAACGTGAAGCTCAGTGGCTCGCCTTCGGCATTGACCAGGCGGTCGCCTTCAGGTTTCCAGCCGGCCTGTTCCAATAGCGCCAGGGCCTGCAATTGCTTGTCGCGGATGACCCCGCTGCCGTCGGTCTTCGGCGCTTGGAACACCTGGGTGAACACCTCTAGCGGTACTTTGCCGCGCAGCGGTTCGAGAATCGCCAGTTCCCCCGCGTCGGGGAGCTCCCGGGCGGCGAGGTCGGTGTTGGAAAAAAAGCTCTGCTGGCGCACGTAGAGGTTGCGCATCATCTGGCGATTGCTCCACTCGAAGTCCCAGAGCATGGCCAGCGCCTGGCGTACGCGGCGGTCCCGGAATTGTGGCCGTTGCAGATTGAACACAAAACCCTGGGCCGGCTGGGGCGCCTCGGTGGCAAGGTGGGCTTTTTGCAGCCGACCGTCGCGCAGGGCCGGGCTGTCGTAGCCGATGGAAAAGCCCGTGGCGGAGAACTCGCGGTTGTAATCGTAGGCGCCGCCACGCAAGACCTGCCGGGCCACGTCGGTGTCGCCGAAGTATTCGATACTGAAGTGGTCGAAGTTGTAGAGCCCGCGGCTGACCGGCAGGTCTTTGCCCCACCAGTCGGCGTTGCGCTCGAAGGTGATGCTGCGGCCCGAGTCGACCTTGCTCACCCTGTACGGTCCGCTGCCCAGAGGCGCCTCGTAACCGCCGCCGTTGGCGAAGTCGCGACTCTTCCACCAGTGCTCGGGAAAAACCGGCAGGGTGGCGATGTCCAGGGGCAGGGTGCGGCTTTCGTTATTCTTGAAGTCGAAGCGAACGGTTCGTTCCGATTCCACCTCGACATCTTTGACGGCGGCGAACTGCGTGCGATAGCGCAGGCTGCCCTGGGTCATCAGCAGGTCGAAGCTGTAGCGCACGTCTTGCGCGGTGATGGGCTTGCCATCGGCGAAACGCGCCTTGGGATTGAGGTAGAAGCGCAGGGACAGGCCATCTTCGGCGCGTTCCATTTTTTCGGCGACAAGGCCGTAGACGGTATAGGGTTCGTCCAGGGAGCGTTGGGCCAGCGGCGAATAGAGCATGCCGTCGACCTGGCTGACGCCGATGCCTTTGTCGATATAAGGCAGCACATGGTCGAAATGGCCGATCTCCACGGCCGAGCGGCGCATCGTCCCGCCCTTGGGGGCCTGGGGATTGGCGTAGGCAAAATGGGCGAAGCCTTCGGCGTACTTGGCCGGTTCGCCATAAACGGTCAGGGCATGTTGGGGGGCGGCATTCACGCCTGCGGCGCCAGTCAGCAGGACCACGGCAGTGAACAGCCAGGAGGGAAAAGCCAGTCGCATTGTCAGCCTTAAAGCCGGGTGATCGATGAGTGCGATTTGTACGCGAGGGACGCGCTGATCGCCAGCCCTTCGCATGGCTCAAGCATGACAGCCCGCCCTAAGGCGGACCGTCGTGTCGATAAACCGAAATCAGTCCTGGCGGCTGGTTACTTCCAGCAGGTGATAGCCGAACTGGGTCTTGACCGGGCCTTGAACCACATTGATCGGAGCGCTGAATACCACGGTGTCGAATTCCTTGACCATCTGGCCCGGGCCGAACGAGCCCAGGTCGCCGCCCTGACGGCTGGATGGGCATGTGGAGTTGGTTTTGGCGACTTCAGCGAAATCAGCGCCAGCTTCAATCTGGGCCTTGAGTTCGTTGCACTTGTCTTCGCTGGAAACCAGGATGTGGCGGGCAGTGGCTTTGGCCATGGAGGTATTTCCTTTCAGTGTCGTAAAGCGCCCAGCCTACCGGAATCAGTCCGCGGTTGTTGCCAAAATTGCGTCAGAGTCCGACGATCCGCAAGCGTTCTGCATGTTTCACGTAGAGCTCCATCGGGTCGTTTCCCTTGCGCCAGCCTCCGTCAGCGCCCTGGTTGAGGGTGTCCAAGTGATCCATTGGGTAGTCGGAGCGGATCACCTTGCCCAGGTGGGAGCTGAAGCGTCCGACGATGCCATCGTTCTGTCCCGCCTCGGTGGTGAAATATTCGGAAAAAGCGCGGCAGAAGTCATGCAACGGATCGGGCGCGCTATTGCCGGCTTGTTTCACGGTTTCCTGCACCGTGCCACTCCAAGAGTAATACCGCACGCCGTTAACCAATTGCGGCCCGTTGCCGCCCCAATGTCGGGGCAAGCCTTGCGGATACCTGTCATTGAATGCGCCTACGCCTTCGGTAGTCAGCGCCGCCAGCGCTGCAATAGCGTTTTGCGGAAGCTGTGCCTGGCCACTGAGCAGTGAAATGAAATCGGCGAAAAGCGTGGCGACCCGGTTCGCCACGTGTTCCGGCAAACGACCAGGCGTGAGGGCCTTGCGCAGGAAATCAGCGAGTTCCGACCCTTGGTTGGGGCCGCTGACGGAGGTGACCGAGGCGACACTGCCGGGCGCCAGGGCGGCGGCATAACGAGCGGCCAACGCGCCTTGCCCGTGGCCGATAAGGTTGACCTTCGCGGCCCCGGTTCCTTCGAGAACCCGGTCCATCTGAGCCAGCAACTGTTCGCCGCGCGCTTCGTTGGAGTGGGTGGCCGACACGTACGGGACGAATACTCGGGCGCCGGCATTGCACAACGCCTGTCTGACGTCGTGAAAAAGTTCGAGCGGGCCGACCCTGTCGAACCCGAACAAACCATGTACCAAAAGGATGGGAAAGCGGGTGGTTGCATTCCGTTGCATGTTCGTACCTTTTTCGAAGAGGTTCATGTTGAGTTTGCGGCACCACTCTAATCCAGGCCGTTAGTGAGCGGTGTAGGACCAAACCGTTACTAGCTGTGGAAACAGGAATAGAAAGCGCGAGAAATTTTCCTCAAAAGCCAGGCGGCTCCTGCGGTTTCGGACGCTTCCGATAACCGATTGCCCTTCAAGCCACATCTCAAGGAGCGAGAGACCACGCAACTTGTCGCCTCGTCTGGCTGCGCGTCCCGGGCCGGAGAGTTCTAATGGTTTCATCCGGTGTCGCTATGGAAGCGGTGCCCCTTTCCAAGGGACTGGAGCCTGGAAATGACCATTGAATCAACTGTACGAAAAAGCCGGCCTCCATCGCGAAAGCTGCCCGCGCCTTTGCTGGCGAGGGCCCGCGAAGGCATCGTCGACCCTGCCTGGAGCAAGGCCGTCATCACCGTCAAGCCGTACCCGCTCATGTCCTGTGGCGACGAGCTGATGTTGTATTGGCGCGGGCTCAATAACGAAGGCGAGCAGTACCACCATCAAATTCGCCGGTTCGTCACGGAGCGGCAGGTCGGGCGCGAGCTTGTCTTTGTTGTACGCGAACCGCATATCGCCGAACTCGACGGCGGCTCGCTGGAAATTTCGTACCGGGTCATTGGCAAGCAGTTGCCGACCGAATTGGCCTCACAGGCCCTTCAGTTGCAAATTGGCGACGTGGCGCCGCTGCTGCTGCCACCCATCGCCAATGATGCGGTGGGTGGGCACCTTGATCCGGGGCGGGTGCCTGAAGGCACGACGATGACCGTGCGGCCTTATTCGCGAATGGCGGCCGGTGATCGACTGATCCTTCTGGCCAGCCGCGATTCCAAGCCATTGTGGCGGGATGTGCTGGACATAGAGGCTCATGCAGTGGGAGAAAAAGTATCGTTCTGGATCGATCATGGAGACATCGCTTCCCATATCGGGCACTCGTTGACCGTGGCTTATGTCGTCAGGCGCGGACATTCGATACGTCGAGCCGAGCCGCTGTCCGTCTGGATCGGTCCTCTGGTACGCCCAGCGCTGGTCGCGCCGAGGGTATTGGAGTTGATGGAGGGTGAGCTGGATGTCGACGGGCTCCATGGCGCAGCGACGGTGGTGATCGACGGCGTAGGGCTGGAGGCGGGCGAACGGGTCTGGTTGCAATGCGACGGCAGCTACTCGGATGCCCAGGAGCGGGAAATCACCGAGGCCACGGCCGGCCAGCCAGTTGTCTTCACGGTGCCGATTGCCTATTGGCAGGAGCAGGGCGGCCAATCGGTCCGCCTGTTCTATCAGGTTGAGCGTCTGGATGATGTAAGCCAGCGCTCGCCGGAGATCACCATTGAAGTTCGCGCCAGGCCGTAACGAAGGATCCGCAATGAAAAAAACCGTGGCGAGGGAGCCAGCTCCCGCGCCACGGCATGAACGGGTCCGAAACTCAGACGCCCAATCGCAACCTGCGATGAGCCTGGCGCAGCAACTGCTCGGTGGACTCCCAGCCAAGGCATCCATCGGTCACCGACACGCCGTAGCGCATCGCCGGCCCCAACGGTTGGCAGCCTTCGAAGAGGTGGCTTTCGAGCATCATGCCGATCAGGGCCTTGTTGCCTTGCAAGCGCTGTTGTAGCACGTCCTCGAACGCATGGGGCTGGCGCAGCGGATCCTTGCCACTGTTGGCGTGGCTGCAATCAACCAGGATGCGGGCCGGGATGTTGAGGCGGGCGAGGTCGGCGTGAATCTGCGCCACGCTTTGGCAATCGTAGTTCGGGCCGCGGTGGCCGCCGCGCAGGACCAGGTGCGTATCAGGGTTGCCTTGGGTCTGGATGATCGCCGGATGCCCTTGGCTGTCGACGCCGAAATGTCGATGGGGGTGCGCCGCGGAGCGCATGGCATCGCAGGCGATGCCAACCCCGCCGTCGGTGCCGTTCTTGAAACCGACCGGCATGCCCAGACCGCTGGCCATTTCCCGGTGAATCTGCGATTCAGTGGTGCGCGCGCCAATGGCGACCCAGCTAAGCAGGTCGTCGAAGTAACCGGCGGCCATCGGCTGCAACAGCTCGGTGGCCACGGGCAGGCCGAGTCGGAGCATCTCACGCATCAACTCCCGCGACAGCTCGAGGCCGGTGGCCATGTCGTCGCTGCCATCGAGATGGGGGTCGTAGGCCAGGCCTTTCCAGCCCACGGTGGTGCGGGGCTTTTCCACGTAGGCGCGCATCACCAACAGCATGCTGTCGCTGACTTCCCGGGCAAGGCGAGCCAGGTTGGCGGCGTATTCGAGCGCGGATTTCGGGTCGTGGATGGAGCATGGGCCAACGATGACCAGCAGGCGGGAATCTTCGCCGTCGAGGATGGCGCGGATGGCCTGGCGATGGGCGCCAACTTGTTGGCTCAATATGCTGTCTAGCGGCAGTTGTTGCTTGAGTTGCAACGCGCTTGGCAGGCGCAGGGTCAGGGTTTCATTGGCAGGGCTGAGCGTGGACAGCGGCAAAGCGGAGACGGACGAATTCATGATCTGGCTTCCTGGGCGAGCAGCGGGTTCGTTCCCGCGCCGGCCCTAGTTGGGTGTTCGACAATTGGCCGTAATGGCCCGCAACGTTGGCATGCCACCGATAGGTGACCGATCGGAGGCGGCAGGCTGTCCCGAGCGGTGGCTGGTAAATCGCCAGGCGGAAAAACTGTCGTAACGGTAATAAGTGGCGTAGTTCATGGTTCGATCCTCAACTGGTGTGATGCTGCGTATGTCTGGGGCCTGAAAAACAAAACCCCCGGTCGGGAGGCCGACCGGGGGTTTGGAAAACTCTGGAAGGCGACCCGTTTAAAATGGGCGCCGGTTGGGTATCAGGCGCGCCAGTGGCTAAACCAATACCCAAAATAAAAGCTTACCGAAGTTGGCACGTCGTTCGCCCAGGCAGCCACAACCGAGCGCGAGGCACTGGTAGGTTGAAGCGGTGAAAGGGCGCTGGACATGGTGTGTCTCCGATGAATGATCTGGAGCTTACAAGAGCGCGGGGCGGCCGTTCAATAAGAAAATGCTATGGCCTTTTAATAACAACCCCATCGCTTGAATCCGACGGGCTTTATGACAAACTCCAGCGTTGTGCCAATTTCAATCACCGAAGTCGACAATGACCCGGATGGCACGCTAATGGCAGCGGCCCCAGGCGTGGAAGAGCTGTTGGTCATCGCTCGCCGCGACGACGGTCGTTGGGCGGGTGAGCCCGTGGCATTGTGACGAGGTTTCAATGAGTTTTGTATGGCGCCCGGCTGAAGTCGGTGACGTTGAATTCGCACGTCAATTGACTTGCAGCAATATGCTTCCCTATTACCTTCGCCATGATTTGCTGTGGCAGGACGAAGCGTTCGATCTGGCCTGGGTCATCCGCCAGAACTGGATTCTTCAGCGCAATGAACAGGCGCTGGGTTTCGTCAGTCTCAGTCGTGATGCTCGCGCCTTGTACATTCGGGAGTTGCAGATCGATGAGGCGTTTCGTCGGCAGGGTGCCGGAACCTGGGCGATCGGACAGGTCTGGACGATGGTGGCAAATGAGCATCGACCGGCGTTGCGGCTCACCGTTTTCAAGGACAACCCGGCCCGCGCGCTCTATGAACGCATGGGGCTGCGGGTGGTCGGTGAGGATGAGTGTTTCCTGAGGATGCAGCGAGACGCCTAGGCTTGAGGCGTCGAATATTGGATCTGAAGACTTGTTGTAACTTTTATCTGCCCGTTTGCGCTAGGTCTGCCGAGTGCTTTTTGCTAAGGTGTGGGCAACCCATACAAGACCAAATCGTGAGGTGTCTGCTTGATTAGGGTGTTAGTGGTCGACGACCATGATCTCGTCCGTACGGGCATAACACGAATGCTGGCTGACATCGATGGCCTGCAGGTGGTTGGCCAGGCCGAATCCGGGGAAGAATCCCTGATCAAGGCGCGTGAATTGAAACCCGACGTGGTGCTGATGGACGTCAAGATGCCGGGCATCGGTGGTCTTGAAGCCACGCGAAAACTGTTGCGTAGCCATCCGGACATCAAGGTCGTCGCGGTGACCGTCTGTGAAGAAGACCCGTTTCCCACCCGGCTGCTTCAAGCTGGGGCGGCGGGCTATCTCACCAAGGGCGCTGGCTTGAACGAGATGGTCCAGGCCATCCGCCTGGTATTTGCCGGACAACGCTACATCAGCCCGCAAATCGCCCAGCAATTGGCGATCAAGTCTTTCCAGCCGACCAACGATTCGCCCTTCGATGCGCTGTCCGAGCGAGAGATCCAGATTGCGCTGATGATCGTCGGCTGCCAGAAGGTCCAGATTATTTCCGACAAATTGTGCCTGTCGCCCAAAACCGTCAATACCTACCGTTACCGTATCTTCGAAAAGCTTTCGATCAGCAGTGACGTCGAGTTGACGCTGCTGGCGGTGCGTCATGGCATGGTCGACGCCAGCGCCTGATAATGACCGAACAGTTTGATCCAAGTGCTTTCCTGTCCACGTGCAGCGGCCGCCCCGGCGTGTACCGCATGTTCGACAGCGACGCGCGCCTGCTTTATGTCGGTAAGGCCAAAAACCTCAAGAAGCGCCTGGCCAGCTACTTCCGCAAGACTGGCCTGGCACCGAAGACGGCCGCGCTGGTGGGTCGCATCGCGCAGATCGAAACCACCATCACCGCCAATGAAACCGAGGCGTTGCTGCTTGAGCAGACGCTGATCAAAGAATGGCGGCCGCCGTACAACATTCTGCTGCGCGACGACAAATCCTATCCGTACGTGTTTCTGTCCGACGGGGCGTTTCCGCGCCTGAGCATTCATCGCGGAGCCAAGAAGGCCAAGGGCCGATATTTCGGTCCTTACCCCAGTGCCGGGGCGATCCGTGAAAGCCTGAGCCTGTTGCAGAAAACCTTTTTCGTACGCCAATGCGAAGACAGCTACTACAAGAACCGCACCCGGCCCTGCCTGCAACACCAGATCAAACGCTGCAAGGCGCCCTGTGTCGGCCTGGTGGAGCCCGAGGTCTACGCCGAAGACGTGCGTCACTCGGTCATGTTCCTGGAGGGGCGTAGCAATGCGCTGACCGATGAGCTGTCGGCCGCCATGGAAGAGGCCTCGATCAATCTCGAATTCGAACGCGCCGCTGAGCTTCGCGACCAGATCGGGCTGCTGCGCCGGGTTCAGGACCAGCAAAGCATGGAAGGCGGCAGCGGCGACGTCGATATCGTGGCCGCGTTCATCAACCCGGGCGGCGCCTGTGTGCACTTGATCAACGTGCGGGGCGGCCGGGTTTTGGGCAGCAAGAACTTCTTCCCCCAGGTAGGGATCGAGGAAGACGTCTCCGAAGTCATGGCCGCTTTCCTGGGTCAGTACTACATCAGCAGTCCGGAACGCGACTTGCCCAGCGAGTTGATCGTCAACGTGGTTCATGAGGACTTTCCGGCCTTGATCGAAGCCATCGAAAAGCTTCGCGGTCGCGAACTAACCATCAGCCACCGTGTGCGTGGCACCCGTGCGCGCTGGCAGCAACTGGCCGTGACCAACGCCGAACAGGCCCTTGGCGCACGCTTGGCCAACCGCCAGCACGTCGCGGCGCGGTTCGATGCCCTGGCCGATGTCCTCCACCTGGACGAGCCGCCGCAACGGCTGGAGTGTTATGACATCAGCCACTCCAGCGGCGAGGCAACGGTAGCCTCCTGCGTGGTTTTCGGCCCGGAAGGTCCGATCAAGTCCGATTACCGTCGCTACAACATCGAAGGCGTTACCCCTGGCGATGACTATGCCGCCATGCATCAGGCATTGATGCGGCGTTTCAGCAAGATAAAGGACGGGGAGGGCAAGTTGCCGGACATCCTTCTGGTAGACGGCGGCAAGGGCCAGTTGTCCATGGCCCGGGACGTCCTCAACGAGCTGGCCGTTCCTGACCTGATCCTGCTCGGCGTGGCCAAAGGCGCGACGCGAAAGGCCGGTTTCGAGACGTTGTACCTGAACGACGCGGCCCACGAGTTCACGTTGAAAGGGGATTCGCCGGCGCTGCACCTGATCCAGCAGATCCGCGACGAAGCCCACCGTTTCGCTATCACCGGCCACCGTGCCCGCCGAGGCAAGACCCGCCGCACCTCCACGCTGGAAGGCGTTGCAGGGGTCGGGCCGACGCGCCGGCGCGATCTATTGAAACATTTTGGTGGATTGCAGGAACTGTCTCGTGCCAGCATCGAGGAGATAGCCAAAGCACCCGGTATCAGTAAAAAGCTCGCAGAGTCGATTTATGCAAACCTGCATAGCGAGTAGAATGCCCGTCAACCTCGTAGCCAGTTGTGCCGATGAATATCCCAAACCTGATTACCGTTCTACGCGTCCTGCTCATCCCGATCTTCATATTGCTGTTCTATTTGCCGTACCACTGGAGCTACGTGGCCTCCGCCTCGGTCTTTGCCTTCGCCGCCGCGACGGACTGGCTCGACGGCTACCTGGCTCGCCGCCTGGAGCAGAGCACGCCGTTCGGCGCGTTCCTCGACCCAGTGGCCGACAAACTGATGGTCGCGGTGGCCCTGGTGCTGCTGGTGCAGGAACACGGCAATCTCTGGCTGACCCTGCCGGCGGCGGTGATCATCGGCCGGGAAATTGTCGTCTCGGCGCTGCGTGAGTGGATGGCCGAGCTGGGCGCCCGCGCCCAGGTAGCCGTGTCGAACCTCGGAAAATGGAAAACCGCCGCGCAGATGCTGGCCCTGGTGATTCTGCTGGCCAACCCCTCGGATTTCAGTTTCTGGGTGCTGTTGGGTTATGCCTTGCTGCTGGTGTCCGCTGGGCTGACGCTATGGTCGATGGTCCAATACCTGCGCGCCGCCTGGCCGCACCTGCGGACTGACGTTGATCCGAAATAAACTTTTTTGAATCAAAGGGTTGACGGCGTGTTTGGATTCTATAGAATGCGCCACACCAAGACGCGGGAATAGCTCAGTTGGTAGAGCACGACCTTGCCAAGGTCGGGGTCGCGAGTTCGAGTCTCGTTTCCCGCTCCAAATATTGCGCTGCAGAGTTCCACTGAATTCTGTAAGTGATTGAAATCAGGGCCTTCAGGCCCTTTTTTCGTTCCAGCGGGAACCACTGAAATCCAGCACTATCCGGTGCGTTTAAGTCCAGAATTGAGTCCAGGATTCTGACGAGCACCGAATCGGTTTAATGCTGGAGCAGATTGTGTAGCGAGATGAGCATTTGGCCCTGACTCTGTTCAGGAGCTCGCTATGGCACTCTCAGAAATGACAGTTCGGCATGCCCGAATCACCGGTAATGACTACACCCTCGGCGACAGTGATGGTCTCACGCTCAATGTGACGGCCAGAGGCGGAAAAGTCTGGCTCTTCCGTTATTACTGGGCAGGCAAGCAGAAGCGCATGTCCCTCGGTAGTTACCCCCAAATTGGGCTTAAAGAAGCCCGTACCCGTCGTGATTCAGCACGTACCTTGGTTGCCCAGGGCATCAATCCCTATGAGCATCGCAAACAACAGCGGCTTGCTGTTCATGCTGCGAAGGAGCACACCTTCGAGGCCGTGTTCAATCAGTGGGTGGAGTTCCGCAGGCTGAGCCTGAAGGAAGGGCGTCAAAGCACGCTCTCGCAGATATTGAGGATCTTCAATAAAGACGTCTTGCCCACCCTGGGCGGGCGGTCCATCTACGAGATCAATCGTCACGATCTGCTGGATTTACTGAGCAGGATCGAACAGCGCAAGGCCTTAACGACAGCTGAAAAATGCCGGACTTGGTTCAACCAACTGTTCCGCTATGCGCTGGTGAAGATCGAGGGGTTGGAACACAACCCGGCTTCAGACCTCGATGTGGTCGCACTTCCCAAGCCTTCCGTGACGCACAATCCGTTTCTCCGCATGGACGAGCTGCTGGCATTGATGGCTGCTCTTCGAAAATACGGTGGCGCCAACCAAACTCGGCTTGGCCTTCGGTTGTTGCTGCTGACCGGTGTCCGCACGGGCGAGCTGCGGTTGGCGACGCCCGACCAGTTCGATCTGGCGAAGCGTTTGTGGGTCATACCGGCGGAGGTGGTGAAGCAGCTCCAGTTAGCGATGCGGAAGCCAGGTAAGCAGACCCAAAATGTACCGCCGTACATTGTCCCGCTGTCGGTTCAGGCGCTGGAGATCGTGCGTCACTTGCTGGACCAGGTTGTCCCCGCACAGCGCTACTTGTTTGCGCATCGAAGTGACCTGAGCAAGCGTATCAGCGAGAACACGCTGAATGGCGCGTTGCGTCGGATGGGGTATGCCGATCAACTCACCGGTCATGGCATGAGGGCGACGATCTCGACGGCGTTGAACGAGATCGGGTATCCAAAGGTTTGGGTGGATGCTCAGCTTTCTCATGCTGATCCGGACAAGGTGAGCGCGGCCTACAATCACGCGGAATACGTTGAACAGCGCCGGACCATGATGCAGGACTGGGCGAATCGTCTGGACCTTTGGGGGCAGGGCCAGCTGAAAGCGGCAAGCTCTCCGCTTACCATCCGATTGGAGGGGGCTACTTCGCTGCCGTCACTTGAAAACGTGAGCGCAAATTCCATTCAGTTCAACGGCAACTTTCCAGTGGCAACGGTCTCGGTGCCCAAGGCTTCGGTTAACGACGAGCCGGCTCTTGTCGTGTCGCATCAGTCGCCTGTCGTACCTCTTTCGGTGTCGACTGAAAAACCGCAAAAATCCCACGTGTCTGACATCCAGCGCGAACGTGCCGAGATGCTGGCCACCTATGAGGCTTCGAGTAATTTGCCGCTGCTGGTCTTCGCCAAATTGGCAGGCAAATCCCGAGATCAGATCAATCGCGACATCAAGGCTCGCCGTCTGCTGTCGCTGAGCCTGGGGAATCGCGGTCAGCGTATTCCCGATTGGCAGCTTGATCCACTGCGGCACAAGTTGGTGCTTGCTGCGTTAGCGCGGTTTCCGGATGTCGATGCGTGGAGGCTTTATGGCGCCCTTTGTAAGCCTCATGAGCGATTAAAAGGTCGCGCGCCAATCGATGTGCTTACTACGGAGAATTTCGATGTGACCGCACAAATCGTTTGCAGTGCGCTGGGTTCAAGCTGAGGTGCTGTCTTTGGGCTGTGATAACGGATGTCGCTGCTTGCTTGGGTCCATCTAGCTCGGGCTGCCGTAAATGCGTGAATTTCACGCGTTGCCTGAGGTGCGGCGAAAATGTTCGGCAAGAGGCTTCTATTGCGCAGGAAGACACCCTTTGGCAATATCTCGCTCCCGCCCGCTCTTGTCAGCTCTCCATCCCTCTCATTTGGGGGCTGCGTCTTGGGGATGGCGGGTAACCACCCGGCCTCGTGCCGGGTTTTTTTTCGCTCAGCCTGCCGAGCGAATGTGATCCTCAATCCGCAATCCTGATTTCACTGGGGCCAGGTTTCCGTTTTTAACTGGATTGGAAGTCCCTTCCGGGGGCTCCTCTCCACCGCAACACGTGATGCGCGGGTAATCACCCATCAACTGGTGGCCGGGCACGATTTTTTACGGTACTTTGTGCTGGCATGAGGCCATATTTGCAGCAGGACGCACCTCCACGGCTAGGGCCAATATCTCCTTGCCGGTACCGTTCCTGCGCATTCATTTCGTGACAGGAACGACCATGTCAGGCGGCGAAACCGAAAAAATTGCGAGGCTCGCGGAGCTCGTTTCCAGCGACATCTTCAACTTCTTCCGCTGGAAGAAAGAGGGGCCTGCCAACCTCAACTTCGCCTGTGTGAAGAAGGAAACACACGCGCCCTTGAAGAAGTCTGAGCACACGCACCCGACTGACGTGGTGTTCAAGTACGCAGATCCTTATCTGAACAAAGCCATCTACCTTCATACCGATTTGAAAAGCTATGCGGTTGGCTCCATCACGCTGGACTCGATCAAGATGGCCCTGAAGTCCCTGGGCAAGACCATCGACTGTGCCCGTGCTTCGCTGGAATGGCAGACTCGCTACCATTTGGCCAAGCGTGAGAAGTATGAAATTCGTGGGATGCTATTCGTCTATAACCACGATGACGAATACGATAAGAATTTCTACGATCACTTCAAGGATTACAAAGGTGAGAATCTGCATATCAAAAATTCTCAGCAGGTTCATATCGTCGAACCTTCATTAATCAATTACCTGAAGACGCTGCAGCTCGATGTAAACACCCTCAGAGCAGAAGGGACATTCCCGAAGGAAAATTACACCTTCTATTACCCTGACCTCGTCTTGCACAAGGCTAGTGGTGAGTACTGGGATCGTGCGGCAACCGCAGAGCTCATCGCTTCGCCGTATATGATCATTCACCACAAAGAGGTGATGTCGTACTGCGAGAAAGCCAAAGACGTGACTGAAACGTATAGCGAAGGCTATCTGATCTATTATCGCCGCGATGGTAGCACCGAGATCGAGTTCAGGTACCTATTTGACGCGCTATCCAGGTTCCAGATCCTCAACGCCAACAAGGACTTGAAAATCCGAATCAGAGTTGCCACTCGCCACCATCACAGCAGCATCCTCAGCAACTTCAATGCTGCCATCAACAGCTATGTGACCGAGTGGGGCGAAGACGAAAACCGCAAACGGAAACTGCAGGCGATCGAACTGGAGATCGTGAATCACGCGATTCCGAACTATAAGCCCGAAGCGATCGGATGGGAGCGAGACTGACATGAGAATGGGTAGTTTGTACTTTGCATCCGACAAAGCGATCTACGATGCGCTAACGCAGCGAAGCCTGACGAGCGCTGAGCTCAGAAAAGTCTTCCTCTCCAGAGGGATCGTGATCTCCAACGAGTCGGACAAAAAATTCCTAGCCAATCGATTCAGTGCCCTATTCCATGACTACTACGATTATCGGAATCTGTCGCTCTTGGTGGGTGGCCGTGACAGTCGTGAGAAAACCACCAACGTGGTCGTCACGACAGCGGTTACTAAAGACCAACTGACCGACGCTCTCACCTCCGTCAAGGAATGGCTGGTGGATGACCAGCACGAGCAGGCTGAGGTGGCCGTCCACGGTGATCAGCTCAAGCTCACCGTCAAATACCAGAAGCTCGATCTGAGTCAGGCAGAGTTCCGTCAGGTGGTTGAGAAGACGGCGGAGGTGATCCTCGAGAAGCAGGGCAGTGGCTGGAAGATCACTGGCCCCATGAACGACAAGTTCAAGGACATCACAGATCAGTTGTATTCCCAAATCGAGATCGTCACTGATCAGGACGTGGCGACCCGAACCATTTCCTTGGAGGCGGTCCCTGATGCGGGCATCAGGACGAACTTTCTTCGCAGCTTGATCCGCAATCTCAAGGACATGGAGGTGGTCGATGTGGTCGACGTCTCCACGTTCAACCCTAAAGACCAAGAAGATGATGATCTGGATCTCAGTGACGATGCGCTGGTGATCGAGGATTCGATTGAGGTTGAGTCAGAAGATGAGGGGGAGGAAGTGGGGGATGGCGACCCTGAAGCTGAACTGGCCAGGCCGCAGCCAGAAGCCAGGATTCACAAGATCATCCGCATCGACAAGGCGTCCCTGAAGGGTAAGGGTGTCCTGGAGTCGAAGCAGTTGCTTGAGCTTGAAGGCCACGGGTTCTATATGTGGAAGATTCGATGGAAAGCTCGTGAGAAGCTCGTTGGATCTGAGCTAGTCCTGTTTGAGGCTCAGTTTGGTAACCAGACCAAGTACTGCGATTTCTCCTACATCGTCAAAGGTGTCTATAACTACCACAACGGGAAATACGCTAAAAACCTGGTACGTGCCGAGCCGGTGTTCGAGCAGAAGCTTAAGATCCGCCTGGAGGAGGCGGCGCAGAACACCCTGAATGACATCGAAAGGAGTCTGACGACATGAAGTCAAAGCGGCTGAAACTCTGGGTTCTGACCGCTCGCATTGACTTTCAGACCCTTGTGCATGGACTTCGACAACAGCCGTTCAACGACCAGAATCGCGTTGGTGTCGAGGCTATCGAGATCCTGGATGGCAAGGCAACCTTTCGGTACCACGAGCAGCGGGAGATCACCCAGTCGTTCACGAACCCTCTGGGCGAAACCGTCGAATCGAGTTACTCGACGCTCATCAGCTTCGACATGGTTTTCGAAATGCTTGGGCCGGATCGGTATTCGATCTGCATGGGTTCGCCACCGAAGGATTTGAAGCCGTTCGTGGAGCTCATGCGAGCGGCAGCCGGGACGAACTTCGCACTGGAGATCGTGAAGCCGGACATCTCTTCGATTTATCAGCAGCTCAAGGATGACAAGCGCTTCGCAAGAGTTATGGCCAAGCGGATCGTTTCTGGAGCGGTGCCGTTCGACATCGAAAGCAGCTACCGGGTCGATATTGCATCGACGGGGAACGCGATGTCGAAGCTGTTGGAGATCACGGGCGGCCGCGCGGCACCGATCGACAAGATCAAAATCGTCTATACGTACGACTCAAGGCCTGTTCAGATTGAACTCTCGCGCTCAGGTTCGATTGCAGTGTCGTGGGATGATGAGGAGCACCTGCACCTGCTGACAGGCCTCTTGATCCGGTAAATGAGCAGAGACTACGAGAGGTCGAGCGGGATGTGCCAAGCCTGTCTCGGCTGTCTCGGCGCTTGGGGCGTTCAAAAAACTCAGCTCCACCCATCAGACCTTTGACTGCCAGTAACCGGAAAGGGGACGACTTTATATTCTCTAATGTCCCCTTTTGGCCGCTCTCTGCCAATCATGGTGACAAAGCGTGTTGGTCAAATCCGATGCAATCGTTGGTCAGAACGAATGCAAATGACCGGTCAGGTTGAATGCAAGCGGGTGGTCAAGTGGCGTAATTTCGTAGCTATGGGGGCGAACCTATGCACGGTGCATAGGTCACCAATAGTACCTCGCATGACGACTCTCCTCGTTTGATTGAACTTCGCCGCCGGGAGTCTCCACACCACGGACTCAAGGCACTCGTTTGCCTATAGTTCTGGCCGAGAAAACCATCCTCGCGTGACGCACCTTTATGTACGGCAAATCACGCATTTGTGATCTTCCGTGAACGTGATGGCAGCACCAAAGCAAGCGTTGGCGTTTTCGAGGGCTACCTGAATTCGACGGTGGAAAGTGCCCAGAATCATGTGACCGAGCCACTTGGCACAGAAAGGATAAACGCCCAAGCGTGTGACGGCGGGGACGGTAACCGTTCAAGAAGTTCAAAAGGCAGTCCTTAGCGAACAAGGTCGTGGAGCCATACTCCGCAGGACGGCAGTCCGAGGGTTCTCGCACTATCCAGTCCACTGTTGCAGGGGGCTAGGATTCTCCAGTCACATGATGGCATAGTGCCTTATCTGTAGAGACACATAGCACGCACGGGCTGAATTTGAATAGGGCAATTGGATGCGCAACGCGATCAAAGCAAACCTCGAAGCATGGGTCGAGAAACTGGAATCACAACAAAGCGTCGACGGGGATTATCTAGATCACGACTTTTTCCTGGACTACAAATTGCTGGGCGTAGCGACCTTTCTTAAGCAGATCGCCTTTGAAGGGGACGACATGGAGCTGCTGGCCATTGCATCAAAAGCAGAAATGCTGGTCACGAGGAAGATTCAAGCGGACGAGGAGGCAGAGGAGGAAGAGGATCTGCTACTGCAGCAGCGCTACGAGGCGGACGAACGAATTAAGGCAGCTTGTTATCGCTACTTCTACACTGAACCTGCTTTCGCCGTGGACATGTCTAAATACGAGGCGCTGATCGAAGCATCTGCTAAAAACTTCTCTGACCTCTATAAGCTGTCGAGCCTGCGCCGCTATGTTGAGCAGAGCCAAGTGCTAGCAAAGCTGTACGACAAAGTGAAAGCTCGCCTGCGTCGCGGTTGCGACGGGCAAGCGACGCCGACATTTGAAGACGTTGCGCGAGCATTCGACGCGGAGCTCCCGGTAATCTATCGCCGCGCCGATGCTCATGTCGAGAGAACGATTGCTCGGTACGCGGCGGCACCTGCGCCAGCAAGCCTGGCCTGACGTCTTCTCACCTGGGCTAATTGCATCGCTTCATGTCAACTCAGATCCGTTGCCGGGCTTGCATGAACCCATGCGGAAAATACGTTTCACGTCCAACGTTTACTTTAGCGATAGTCTTTAGAATATGAGCGAAAAAATCGAAAAACACCTCGAAAGCATTCATCGTGAGCTGCGAGGGACTGAGCAGGACCTGTCTCGGGAACGTCAGAAGTCTTTGAAGTATTACGTTCGCGACATCCACCACCGCTTAGGGGAATGGCTGAGCGCCCAAGGGCATGAGAAAGCCAGGCAGCGATATGAGCTCAGTTGGGCCCTTGGCTTGATTGGCATTGTGGGTGTCTTGTTGGCAATCATTCGATCAGCTAGCAGCGATATGGACTGGGTGCGCGAGCATACCTTGGCATTTCGCTTATGGGCTGTGGTCCTGTGCACGATCTTCATTGGGGTGTCTTTGGAGCGCTCGGCGGTGGTGAGATCGCTATGGAGCTTCGCCATTACCAAGTTTCTGGTTTCAATCCTCCTCTCGGTTGTAGTTCTCTGCGCCCGTGGTAAAGCTGCGAGTTACCTCAATGGGGTTTTCCACATTGATGCTTCCGCCTTACCCATTACCTTGGTCCTCACCACTGGTCTGTTGGTGCTCAAGTGGCTGGTGCCGTTCATACTCACCGTGGCAGTGACGCTGTCATTGGTTCACGGCCTAATTGGCGCCGGCTGGATCAAAGGTAAGCTTGATGGCTCATCCGTTGATGAGCCACCCCTGTACTCGTTACTGTCCTTCTTGGTGTCCGGTGTGATTCTCTATTTCGGATGGGGCTGGTCCAGTGATCAGATAGCTGATTCCCGCGTGCCGGAGAAAGTCTATCTGATGGCACATGCATTGGACTTTAACTACTCCCACGAGTGCGCCAACGTCGCGGCGAACCAACCGGTGGTTTTCCTAGGAAACTCCCAAGAATCCGTGCTTGTCGCCCCATATAGGCTGGCCGATTTTGACTTCGAGGAGTTCTTTGAGGCGTTCGTAACAGTACCGACTGACTTCGTGCGGCAACGGTGCGAATACAAACCATCGCCGGCGGTGGAGGATGGGTGGGGTTGATTTGATTTGCTCAAGACGGCCCCAGTTTCCTGCCTTATTAAGCTACCGAATGGTTAGAACATCCTACATGACGATTGTTTGTGACTATTGGGCTGGGTGAGTCAGTCATGCGAAATTGCACACCACCTGACCACCTGACCACCTGACCACCTGACCACCTGATTGAACCGGTAACCGGGGCATGATTTTGGGCGGTTTCCATTGGAAAGACTATGTTGTCACAAATCTAGCGATAACCGGAAACCCGGCCCAGACGCGACAAATATGTTGTCAGGTCCCAGAACCGGGTGACAGAGGCGGGCGCCGTTCAGTAGCATCCCAACTCTCTCAAGGAGGAAAAAACATGGCAGTGGAGCAGTCGCCCCTGGAACTGGAATCCAGCACTCTCGAAGAAGTTGTCGAGGCGCTGTCGTTGGGTCGATCCATTACGCTGCCTGAGGACGCTGGGAGCTTTCTTTTCGGCACCGAAGACGCCCGAATAGCATTTCGCTTCTACGCGTCTAGACGAGAACTTTGGGCCCAACAAAAGCAACTCTCCAGTACCGAGATAGACCAGTTGCTCCAAGCGCTGGAAACGCCTAAGGCAGCCGTGCCTAAAGTACAGGTTGCAGCCTCCGCGTTGAAGCGTCCTCGGTGGCGCATCACGCAGATCAGAGCCCATAGGTTTGCGGGCTTACACCGACATTGCGGTGCAGATGGTCAGGCACCGGACCCTGTTTCGCTGGAACTCGACCGTGATGTCACCTGCGTATGGGGATTCAATGGCGCCGGAAAGACGGCCTTTCAAAGCGCGATCATGTGGTGTCTGACTGGTCAGGCACATCGCTCCCAGCACAAACCGTCGTTTGTGCATCAGCCGATAACCCTTGAACTGATGCAGGCGTCGGACGAGGAGAATCCTGCACCGGATGAGGTCGCGAACTCCATCGCTCTGCCCCCCATAGTCCCACTTCCTTCTGCCGAAGATTTAACTGCGCTGCAGGATAAGCCTGCAGTTGATACCTGGGTTGAGCTGACCCTAAGGGAGCACTCCGGGCAAGAGGTCGTGGTGCGACGAGAGCTCAAGCTAGGTGCCAGAGGAACTGTCACCACCCCAGTGAGCGGCATCGAACAGCTCGGCCTCCCTCAATGGGCAATTGAAGCGGGTACCTTGATGCCCGCGATCGCGACCACCATGCGCTTTGACGAGAAAACCACGTTTGCGGATGCGATTGCTCAGTTGACTGGACTGAGGCCATTGCAAGATCTTGGAAAGCGCTCCGAACGACTGGCCAAGCGCTTAACGGGTGAAGAAAGCGACAAGGCCAAAGAGGATGAGAGTGCCGCGCTTCTGCGATTTTTGACCAGCAAACGCACATTGGGTGAAGCATGGACAATGCAGGCGGAGGCGCTTGGTGATGTGCCCGACCTCATATCCCCCGATCAGGAAAGTGAAGAAAAAAGCTGTAAAGCCTCAATCGAATCGTCGATAAACCACCTAGAGGAACTTCGCCAGCAAGGACAGAATGACATAGATGAGATTCTCGCGAGCGCGGTCCGGTTGGAAACGAAGGAGCAAGTGGAGGCTTTCGTAAACACCCTCGCGACGGCGAAGGAGCGTCTCGCGACTGTGGCACTTGGATCTCTGCCATCTATCGAAACACTCAAACGGCTAGGCGAAATCCAAGACGCCGATAAAGCCGTTGTGATCGCGAAGCTCGAAGAAATTAGGGGAAGAGCACTTGAGCAGGTTGCACGACAGAAGAAAAAGGAGGAAACCGCACGGTGGCAGCTGTACGCCATAGTTTCCCAGTGGCATCGCCGTCATCACCCTGAAGAGCCGCTCAGCGATTGCCCGGTATGCGGTTCAGATCTTACCCAAGTACCTCCCGATGCATTGCTGGACAAGGCGGTGCTCGATGCGCTGGAAGCGAGCGCGCTCGCGCATACGGACGCCACGAAGACACTTCAGGACTGGCAGCAAGCCGCTGCAAGCGAGCTGCTGGAGGCGCTTCCTAACTCGCTTCGCCCGTTCGTTGACGTTAGATCCCGTGCAACGTTGTTGGAGATCTATCGGGATGCGTACCTAAGTGAGCTGTTGAAGGATCCGGCCTTTAGCACCCAGTTGCGCTCGCTGAAACGAAATGCCGAGAAGGTTTGGAACCATTCAGTGCAGGCGCATCCTCTACCCGCGTTGCCCGAGTCCCAGACAATAGAGTTACCGCAAGAACTTCGATCGACCTCTCTTGCTACCAGGTTTGCCAATCTGCAGGCCGCGCTATTGCTCGCGCTTCATCGACAGCTCAGTGAGGATCAGATCAAGCTGGTCACGCAGCGCTATTTTGGTAGCGGCTCGTTCAGCCGAGCCAAGGCCTCTGACGATCAGCTCGAAATGGCCATGTGCCCATTAAGGCACCAGGTGATTGCACTGCAGCAAGCCGTTACATCCGCCGACCCCATCATTGCGCTTCTGCGCCAGATGAATGAGATCGAAGTGATTCGGCAAAGCTGGGTGAAAGCTCGCAAGCGACATCGATTGGTACGTCGAGCCGCCGCCGCGATCAAGGAGTTCGCACGACTGCCTGGACTCGTTCATCACCAGGTAGAGGGCCTGATAACGGTACTAGATGAAAGGACGACGGCGTGGTTGAAGGTCATTTACAGACCGCACTACGTCGGAGGGCCAGCCTATATCGGTCTGGATCCCGCTAGGGCCCAAGGTGTTGGGCTGTACGCTGGCCTCGGATCTGTTCGAGTGCACGCTCATGATGTGATGAATTCCTCGCATCTTCGCGCTTGCGTCTGGGCGTTTGTCTTCAGTCTGTGGGAGCGTATTCGTGATCGTGCCGGGGTACTTGAGGTGCTTCAGTTGGACGATCCGCAGACCTATTTCGATCCAATCAATACCGAGAACCTGGCTGCCGCTATACCGAAACTCGTCGAGGCTGGCATGGCTCCGATCATCACCTCGAATGACAGCCGGTTTATCGCGGCCGTAAAGAGCCGATTGCCAAAAACTTCTTTGGCTTCTCCATCCTGGACGATGCTGCAAATCAGCCCCATCTCTTCCTCTCGGTATACGGCTGCGTTCACCCCAGCCGTCGAGGAGGTGTTGGAGCGGCGCGCCGTATGGCTTGAAGACGAATCGGACGTTGCCAAGGCGCAGGAGTTCGTCGAGCGAGTACGCCTTCATATTGAGAACCGGTTGTGGGATTTGCTGGCTTCAGATCCGATCCTCATCTACAAGCCTACTCTTGCGGACCTGATCGCCCACATCAGTAGTGCTCGCAACGGCGGTGAGCAGCCCTTCAATGAAGTACCGTTCGAACGTCTGCTGAACTGCAAATCACTGCGCCCAGGTTCAACGTTCTATTCAATCATCAATAACGCGCATCACCACCTGCGCGACGTCACCCCTTTTGATGCCGGAGAAGTGAGCGGCGCTTTTGATGAAGTCGACCGATTTATCCGCAGTTGCAGTGCGTCATATGCCCGGTTCATGGGGCGACTCACCCGTGAGGACGAAGACTTCTTTTTTGCGGCTTCGCCCCCTGCGCCTGCACCGATCCCTCTCAACGAGAGTCCGATTCGAGTTCTCGGCGACTTTAGCGCTCGCACACATTCGGATGCGGTTGCCGTAGAGGGTGAGCTCACCACGGTCTCACTCTCCGACTTGGGTGAGATTGCCCTTTATGTCATCCGAAGTTCCAGCCTTGGAGCACTTGCATTGCCGGGCCAGACGGTAGCTGTTTCGCTGAGCGAAGAAGCCAAAAACGGTGACCCTGTTATTGCTCTCTATGGGAGCACCGTCTTGGCCCGTCGATATCACTCCGACCAGAGAGATCCTTCTAAACTGACTTTGGCGTGCGACCAGTCCGGCACAGAGCGCGTGGCGCCTGCCATGACGTTGTCAAAAAATAAGGTTCGTATACTTCCTATAGTCGGCATTTTCTACGGCAGCACATCGCGAGAGGGAGATCAGGAAGCTCGCTGCGTCGATGCCTGTTCGATACTGGACAAGCCGCTCCTCGCCGCACGCATCATCGAGGACAGCGGCTACCCGGTCGTCAGAAACGGCGATCTCGTGTTGCTGGAGTCTGTTGAGTTATCGAGTGAGTCACTTCTGGATCCGATGAAGGGTGACGTCGTAGCACTCGTGGCCGAGAAACACGGCGAGCAATTCGCCTATCTGAAAAGGGTCGGGTTTTCCATCCAGGGCACTGGCCTACGCATTTTCGAGAACGTGGGTACCTTCGGCGACTCACTGGCGGTGTCCTGTTCTGAGGGGAACCACAGCGCTATTGACTGTTTACAGCTGCAGAGCATGTGGCGCGTTCACGGGGTTATCAGAGCAAGGCTGCCAGAGCACTAGATCTATTGCCGCCGCGCAATGACTGTCCGCTTTTGGCCGAGAGTGGCCGTTGAGGTTTTATAAAATCATGATCGATTCGATAGCTTCATAAAAACTGAGGTAGACACGATGCCGGTAGCCAGATCTAAAAATCACCTGCGGCGGTTGGCTGGCCACAGTCACAGTCCGGAAACCTTGCTACTGAGCTGAGACCTTATTAAGTCAGCCAAAAGCCGTTCAACCGATCACTAGGGGTGAAAAAAGGATAAGAATGATAGTAGCACTTTGATAAAAGGCATAGTAGCCTTATGTCATCACGACTTGTGATAACCGAGTAAGGTATAAGCTCCCTATGCCACAAACAGACCCAATAAAAAAATTCTATAAAAATGCACCATCTGGCCAGAAATTATTTATTCACGCCGGGTTAGCAGTACTGATATCGATTGCTTTAGGTTTCATATATGCAATTTACTTTATGGCTGTTCCAGCAGACTTGGCAAAAGAAAATGAGGCTGCTTTCAGGCAAGGTATTGGCCTAGGTTTTGGCATTGTGTACTTATCTCCCATTCCTGTGGGTATATTAATAGTAAAATTTGTCTTTCAGTTATTCAAGGCAAAAAAACTAGCGATGGAAGAGTACACAAAAGAACTGAACGACAAATATAAAAAGTAGAACTAAAGCGCGTTCCTATCTAAAAATGGAATACGATCTTGTGTCTTGCTCTTCCGAAATGACTGCTATTGGCCGATTGTAGCCTGTTGCGAAGGGCTGCGTTCGTCTCAGGGGGGCTGTTGACGAAAAGACGGCGAGCGTCTCGGGATGAATAACAGAGGGGTAAAGCAGCGAGTGTGCATTTCAGAATAAACTTGAGTTTCGATTCCTAGCCACGGGGCCGTAAAAGTTAATCTCTTTCGATTTTAAGAAACGGATTGTCGAGTGGCATCACTTCAAAAAAGAGTTTGGGATCCTCAATCAAGTAGCCCTTCAAAGTTGTTTTCTTCCTAGGGCCTTGCACTTGGCATGCCCAGATATTCAGGCCGTTGTCTCGCTTCTTGTGAACCTTCAGCTTCTCGAACTGCTTTTGCACCCAGCGCCATTCCTCAACCTCCTGATCTGAACCCTGCGAAACGCCTGGAAACTCCTGCGCATAGCGTTGGAAGAGACCAGGCGTGACCAGAAATACGCTGCCACCCACCGTGTGGATTTTGGCCTTGCTGTCATTGATGATCAGCTTGTGGCTCAGAATGCCTTCCTTGACCCAATTCAGGAATGCCTGGCCTGGGTTATCCAATTGAAGCGTTGAAGTATCGTCAGCATTTTCTGACGGTGCATCGTTCGTCCCATGCTCACCCAACTCGAACAGGTCCAGCAGCGTGCCGAGGTAATCGGCATTCTCTAGCGCCATGAGATCAGGCTGCGGTTGGCTTTGACCTGACCTTGTACTAGCTGTTTCGGGCGTTGGTGTTGGTACCGGGGTGTCAGTTGAACGGTCATGGACTGCAATGCTCACCGTTCCACTGAAAGCCTCAGGCCGGTCTTCGCTCCCCCAGATCAACGCCGGTTGAAGGCGCAGAAAAGTGAAACTCTGCTGCCAGGTTCCCTGTGTCACAAGCGCGGTCCAGATGGCTTTGCCTTCCGGAGTGGACTCAACCAATCCATGTGACTGCAGCTCGTCAAACACCGCGAGGTTGGACGAGGGAATGCCTTCAATCGATTGCGACAGCAGGTAGGCTCGCAGCTTGTCTGTGACAACCTTGCTGACTAGCCATAGTGCGTCGTGCGTCAGCCATCCTGCGGCACCTGGCTGGTTGAGTTTCAGTTCGTGCTGAACCAGATGACGCAGTCCGCTGATTAAGTGATGTTGCAGTGAATGAATGGGTGCTTGCAGCGCCTTGCTTGGGTTGCCACCGATGTTCTGCGCAGTGGAAAAGCGGTCGGCCTGCATCACCAATTCACCGAGCACGCCAGCACGTTCGTACTGGCCGGCCAGGACATACAGCAGGCTGGCCCACATCGTAGGAAATCCACTGAGCCAATCGAGGATTGAGCGGCCGAGAATCTGGGTGTAGAGCAAGCCTGCGGCCGCGCCGTGCAGGTGGTAGTCGCGATCTTTGAGGTAGCGAAAACGGTAGGGCTGATCCAGCGATCCCTGCCAAGGATGCCAGACACGGCCATCCTGGCGTTCGACCAGCAGGTCCACGGCGATCTTGCCGATGTCATGGAGCAACGCGCCATAGGCGATGCCAGCAGACCAAGCGTCGGTCTGGGCGGCTTGGTCTTCGGGTGCGACGCCGGTGGGAAGCAGATACGACTGACGCAATTTCAAACTGCAAGCAACCAGCTCGAGGCCATGGTCGAGCATGCCGCCGAGATAAGCATGATGGTGCGTCTCGCTGGCCGGAAGCTGCTGGACCAGTTCGGCGTAGCGATGGATCGGATTTAAATAGAGCTGGCTGAATTGGGAATGGGAGAGGGCGGTGTACTGCCAAATGCGATCAAGCAACTGCCGGCGATGCTCGGCTGCTAACAAGTTCTGGGACGATTCGATGGGCAGGTACCCATCGGCGACGTTTACGGTTGGTGACGGAGGAGGCTTTTGCCTTTTGTGCCGAAACAGACTGAGCATTATTGTCCTCCCGAGAACTGGCAGAGTCAGTGGCCTTTTAGCCTTTTCGGATAGGGCTCTTACCCTTGACCCCCCATTCCCTTCCAACCCTTACCGGTCCTTTTGACGCGTTTCCCTTTGTGCGGCAATCGGAATATCGATTTGTCCTGGTGCCGTTTTGTTGGATGCGCATGCTGGTACGAAAAAGGAAAGTGTCGGTACACTGCGGTGCGAATTTTATCGGGTCTTGCCATGAACCTCACTGACGCCACGCTCATATTGCTGCTCGCGGCACGTATCCATGGAACAGACGAAGCCGTCAGGGCCTCGGCGAAAAGCGTGGTCAAGAAGCTTCCGCGCAGCAAGCGTGATCTGATCTACAAGGTGATCGACAGCCGAAGTCCGCTTGAGCTGGTGGATTACCTGGCGGAGAATCTGGATACGTAACGGCGTATTGCGGTTACGGGATTACCTCATGTTCTTTGCGTCAGAACACCGCAGTGTGGGGATTTTTCTGGGCATAGAAAAAGGGTCCAACTCGTGTTGGACCCTATGAAGCGTGAACAGCGGTGAGGTGACGATCAAGCTCCATCGTCCATGCATCGCGAGCCATCCATTCCCGACTGCTTCCGTTGCTGTTCCAGGTTGAGGACATACTCCGACGCGCATCGGGCCTGGCCACTGGCGCGGAAAATCGCGCGGTTGTCAGCCTTCAGCAGGCCGAGCCAGGAGTCGATATAGCCCTCGTGCCGAAGCTCTCCCCGTATACCGGCGTAGGCACATAAAAAAGCGGCGCCCATTTCGGCGATCAACTCTTCAAATGCATAGTCTGGCGAGCCGAATGGGCGAGGTGTGGCCACACCTTCACGCTGCAATCGAGTGTGGTGTCCGGTCCAGTGCGTCAGCTCGTGAAGTGCAGTGGCGTAGTATCCACCTTGATCGTGGAATTGCGCTTTTGTCGGCAGTTGGATGAGATCCCTGACCGGGTGGTAAAAGGCTTCGTCGGCAAATCGATGAATGATGTTTGCGCCCGAACTTAGCAGCAGATCTTCCGCAGCGCTGTTGGGGAAGAAGGGATCGCTCGGTTCTGTTTCGAGCACGGTTTCGTTGAGCGTTTCGAGCCCCTCCGTTTGCTCGATGTTGAACAGAAAATGCGTCCTGAGAATGCCAAAGTGAGCGACCTTGGGTTGACCGTTCTCATCAAGAACGGGTTGGCCTGATTCGGTCTGTTCCTCGCGCTCCATCGGCTTATAGAGCACGGCCAGAGTGCTGTGCTCACCCTTACGGATGTGCCCGCCGGCTTTTTTGGCTTGGTTGAAGGTCAGCCAACGATCTTGAGTGAACCCCTGCAATCTGGCCTCGGCCCAGAGCAACGGTAAATTGATGCCTGAATAGGGACGCTGCGTAATGGCGTTGATGGGGTAGGGTTGGTGGTGGGCAATGTCAGCTGAGCCATTTGAGGACCAGGGTTTGATCCAGGGCGCTACGCCTTGGTCCAACGCGGTAACGATCTTGTCAGTCACGTCTTGGTAGATATTGCGCATGGCATTTTCCTCGAGAGAAAACGGAGGAACGCCTTGCCCGTGGGGAAGAGTTCCCCGGTGGGTGTTGGTTGGATTGGTGCAATACCGCGCACCGTTTGAGTGTGAATGAACGGCCGTGTATGGCCGTTTGCGTTCAGCGTTGCTGCTCTTCCGCAAGCGCTATCAGTAAGGCGTTAGGCTGGTCTGATACCTGAAGTAGGCTGAGGCTCAGTCGCAGCAATGGTTCATGTTCTGCATCACTCACTGACCCGAACTTGGCTACCTCAAACACCACGTAGGGTGCGTTTGGATCGGCCAGGTGAGCTTTGAAGGCTGCGCGTACGACGTTGCTCAGCCTATCGAGCTGCAGTTTTTCAGGATGATTTGAACCATCGAGCAATACCGCGTGTTGCCACGCGTCTGGAGTGAACACAACGGGCAAGCGCAGAGTGTTCAGTGCTTCGCTTGTGAGTGAGTCGGACATGGTGTGCCTCCGTTGAAAGCGCGAAGAAACCTGTCCCATAGGGGAAAGAATTTCCCCGCAGTGGGTTGAAGAAAAGCAAGAGGGTTTGGGACGAGCCGAGCTCGAAAGACGCTCGGGAGAGCAATAGGCGTTCATCACCCGTGAAACGTGACCGTGCGAGCCACCGAACGCTAATCGCACTTGGGGCGAACCATCACCGGAGTGACGTAGCTTTGAAGGCTCTGGCTACCTGGGAAGGTGCTGTCGATAACAGCGATCCGTACCCTCTATGTAGCTGGATGATATGGATGGGTCAACGGCCATGGAGGCGCAGGTGCACGAGCTGCGTCTTCTGTCTTCCAGTGAAGAGTTTTCGGCTAGGTAAACTGATAAACGGTCAGGCATGGGCGGTTTTCGGTAGTAGGCTATTACTCCTCTCTCAACCATGAAGACGCTCAGAAGAGGGCGAGACCATGCCGACTCAAAACCGTGTTGAGGTTTCCCGCGTCCACCACTGGGCATATACCTGTGGCATGTCGATAAAACGCGGGTATCGCAAGTTGAAAGCATTTGAGTCCCGCACGGCTGAGCGTGCGGTGACGGCAGGTATGCCCGCAGGCAAGCTGCTTGTTCGCGGGAGTTTTTTAATCTTCAAGTTGGCAGTTGCTGCAGGACTGCTTCTAGTTAGCTTATGGCTCACAGTGTCGGTGATAATCCTTATCGCCTTGTGTTGGGCCATCGCGAATGGAACACCTATCAAACCTAAGGATGCTCTCCGTTACAAAGCATATGGCGATCCATATGGTGAGTATGAGTATGGTCGCGCACCCGGTCAGCCTGATTTAAAAGACCTTTAGTCGAGCTCTTCGGTCCCTACTTTAAGGCCTTTCCGGCAGACATCAGAGCTCCAGTGCCCCTTGCACCAGCGTCCTGCGCTTGAGCTGCTCCTTTGCTAAGCATGCCGTCGGCGATTGAGCCAACGCTATATCCTGCCCAGCTCATTGCAGCCAAAAACAACATCGGAAGCACGACGAACATCGCCCCCATCACATACTCAATCACCTGTGCCGTGACGGTTCCATCCATAAATCCGGATGTCGGCAGCGACAACAGCACCTGATTGGACGCCGACACTTGGTTGTACAAGGTATCGAGCATGCTGGAGTCGACCCAGCGGGCCAACTCCCACCAGAAGGTCAGCATGTGTAGCGTGAACAGCGCGAACGTCGCCGTCATGACGGTCTTCAATTGGTAGGTACTGACCAGCAGGATCAGCGGCAGGCTGATGATGACGCCCATGATCAGGAAAGCCTGCACCATCGGCAGGGCAGCGCGTAGTGCATTCATTGCCGGGAAGTTGCTGAAGGAGCCGAGGGCCAGCCCAGTGTTGGTGGCTAAGTTGTTGAGCCCCTGATTGATCGACCCGCCGCGAGCACTGGAGCCGTAGTCCTGGTACACCTGTCCGGGCGACATGGACATCGATTGCTGGCGCGGGCTGACCAGTTCGCGCAGGGTGGCATCCTCGATCTCGTTGCTTGAGCGGCCAGTCAACCAGCCGTTCAGCTGAGTCAGCAGCGAAGGGTCAACTTGCTCGATCAATCGTGCTCGCAACCCGACACCGCCATCATTCCACCACTGTTTGCAAGTGGGGTAGCCAGCGCCATTCTCCAGCCGTGGCAAAGAAATATCGCGTGTTTCATCATAGGGCCAACTGACTCGCGGTGTCCGTGAGCGATCGGTGTCGTAGTAGCCCGGAGTGTCGAGAAAATAGCTTGAGCCGATCCAGGACGCATCATGACTTTGCGCCTTGTCCAGCTGCGGACGATTGGTGAACAGCCGAGAGCGGGAATAGCCGTAGCAGTCGCGAGTGAAGTCGGCGACTTCCTGTAGCAGTACCTGGTTATCGATGCGAGAACTGTCGATCTCCATGCGCATCTGCCGGATGTCCGGTGCGCAGGGAATGGAGGCGGTGGCCGCTGCGGTCACTCCTTTACTCAAGGCGTGCACCAGAAACCACCAGATCGGCACATTGGCAGAGCGTTCGCCGATGGTGTTGAAAGTGATTCCCCAGGCGGTTTCCGATGGCTTGGCCACACTGACACCGCACCGTTGGCTCGCTGCATCATCGAAGGCCATTGAGGCGAGGTTTAGCGGGAAGACCGGCGCGCAGCCGAACAATACGACGATGTAAGCCAACCAAAGCCGGTTTTCGATTCGAGGCACCGAGAGCAATCCCTTGTTGCCTTCATCCGCGCCTTGCTGACGGGCCGACAACCATTCTTGCAAGATGATTGCACCAAAGGGCGCGGCGAACAGTCCAGTATCGGACAGGACGTTCCAGATACCGTTGTTAATGATCCATGCCAGCAGGGAGAGGTAAAACTCCAGGTAGCTGTTGGTGCTCATGAGCATGGTCGTGACCTCACAATCGAGTGAGCTCGACGCAGGTAAAGAGCAACAGCCCTAATATCCCGGCGCGTTTCACGCGCAGTCGGTCCTGCGGTCGATATCGGTAGTGCCTCAGCAGGTCCCACCAGAGCGCAAAGAGGACGCCATAGAGCAGGGCGCGCCACCACCGCAGATAAGGCCGTATCGATTCCAAGGTTTGCTGCCAGACCTCGAAACTGCCCAGCGCAGTGCGGCCGATCCAGGCGACCATTGCGGCGGTCAGGATCATCACTGCTGCAACCCAGAGACTTGAAAGCAAAGTGAATAGCAGTGAGCGTTTCATGGCTCACTTGCGCCTGGCATCAGCGTCGTCGAGTCGGCCAGGTTCAGGGTCGCCTTGTTCGACGGTGCGCGACGCATCAGCACCTCCGGCATGTCGATCGAGCACCAGACTGGCGGTATTAGTGGTGAGCATCTGCCGGACCTGCAGCTCGGTCTGCAACAGGCGGATTTCGCGCTCCAGCGTGTCGATGTTTTTCGTCAAGGCTGTTTGGGCCGGTTCGGCGGAAGCGATGTTAGGTTCGTGGCTGCCTGCCAGCAGCGTGCGCAATAGCAGGAGCGCTTTGTCGAGCACGCTGGATAGGGCCGTCTCACTGGCCAGGCGCCGTGCCAGAAGTTCCTGATCAGGATCGTCGCGCAGGGCTTCGATCACACCTCGGGTCACTGGCAGCATCGGGCTGGAGGCGTTGCTCAGATTGTCAGGGGTAGGCGGCAATGAGCCGGACAACAGCCCTTGCAGGGTCTTGAGGTGTTCACTGTAGGCCTCCTGGATCAGCGGCGTCAGTCCGCTGCCAGCGGTAGCCCGCAGAGTCTCGCAGGTGTCGCAGGTGGCGACTTCGGTCTCGCCCAACACTCGAACAGCCCATTCGGATTCCTCTTGGGGTGAGGTCCATGCCTGGCAAATAGCGCCGCCCAGGCAATCACTGCTACTGATCGAGGCGCTGTCATCCACGGACCGGTTATGCAGCAGGTTGTAGCCCGCGCGCACTACGTCGGAGGTTGCCCGGATGGGTGTTTGTCCGCTACCTCCAGCCTTCTGCCCGCCGACCCATGACACCCCATTGTTGCCGTTACGGGCCTCGGTGTTTTTCACTGCGGCCACCGCATCACCGCCGGTTTGTTCGAGGTTGCCCTGCATCTCCTGGTTCTTGGCCAATGCGCCCCAGCCGGCTTGACCGACCTTGTCCGCCATCTTCTCAGCCATGGCCTGGCAGGTCAGTTTGGAGCGGTCGAAGTCGATACGCCCCTGCATCACCCCGTTACTGAGCAACTCATAGAGTCCGGGATTAGCGCGCTGAATAATCAGCGCCGGCAGCGACATGACTGCTTGGGTCGCGTTTCGCACGATGCTGCCCATGATCTGCTGGAAACCTTCGGTGACGCCGTTCAACTGGTTTTGCAAGGTGTTGGTGAGGCTCATGTTTCCGCACATCATGTTCGCCTGCCAGGATCCGCCGACACCGAGCCCGTTGGGGCGATAGAGCGAGCTCGGCGAGCCCGCTGCCGAGCCACCACCGATGGTGTACATCACCCGGTCGTCGAGCACTTCGCCTTGAGTGCCTAGACGGTAATCGTCCTCGGCGGCATGGGCATGGGTGGCCACGGCGAGCAGCCCGCTGAGCAATAAAATCATCGAGCCCAACCATGATCCTGCGAGAAGTCGACTCATGACGTTCCACCTTCGAAGTCGATGCTGAACAGGAAGGTCTGTCCCTCACGCTTGCAGCAGCTATAGGGGCGCCACAGCGACCAGGCGTAGCCGCCATCCGCGCTCTGCACCGGATCGCTGGGGAAGATGGCGCATGTGGGATGAACCCGGGGGTAGAGCAATTGCCATTTGTGGGTCGAAGCGTCGTTTTCAACGATCGGGCCAGGCGGCCAATAACCATCGCGTGGTACGGGTGTGAGCGGGACATACACGTGCGGTTGCCAGTTGCGGGTAATGACGTCACCCGCTCGCTGCGCCATCACCGCAGCGGCTTTGAAGTCGTCGGGTTGCACCAAAAATCCTTGCCGGGGATAGACGTTGCCCCACATGTTTCCCGCGAGCTGACGACCGATTTCACGGATCCCGGGCGCGAGCGACTCGGGGTAAAAGCTTTCCGGGATGCCATGACGCCAGGCCAGTGAGTCCCAAGTGCTCAGGTAGTAGGGCATGAACGCAGTGGCGCCGCTGGTGCAGGCGTAGCCGGTTTGCAAGGCAAGTTGCGTGGCGGCCCAGCCACCGGGATGGCCGATGCCATCAACATTTTTGAAACGAGGCAGGTTATCGCGCTGGGTGTTCGGCGTGATTAGGTTACCGCCACCTTCCGCACCGCTGGTGGGAGATGAGAGAGCGGCCATCTCGGTCCACGGATTGCTACCGGTGGTGGCATAGCTGGAGACCACCAGTTCAGGAATGAAATGACGAACCCTGGTTGAGGTTTTAACCGTGCAGCCAAAAGGGGTGCAGAGCAACCAGAAGCAGATGCCGACGACCCTGTACTCGATGCAGTCTGGAGAAAGCACGGAGGCGGTAATGCTGCCGGTATCCAGCGCTACGCTTGACCCGGATGCCAGCAGAATGCTCAGCACCAAAGGATGTAACTTCTGGGGCGAAATATGCGGGCAGGCAGCAGACATGATCCAGACTCTGGGTGTATGGCCTGGACAGGTTCAATAATCGAGAGAGGGGTGTCAGTGAGAAAGCCGAGCGCGGGATCGTCGGTTTACAGCGACCTTCTAAATCGGCAGATGGTCATTCAGCGCTCAGTGTACGAGCAAGCACGTCAGACTCAATGAGCAGCTGATCCGTTTTGATCTCGAAAATGTTGGCGAGTTTGCAGAGGACCAATAACGACGGATTGCCTACCCCTCGTTCGATTTGACTCACGTAGGTACGATCCACCTCGGCCATGAGCGCCAATTGCTCCTGGGTAAGGTTCTTCACGCGTCGCATCGAGCGGATGTTTTCCGCGAGTTGCAGACGGAGCTGTTCGTAGTCTTGAGTCATGCGCGCAAACTGCGCCTTGAGGGACTCTCAATCCACGGGATATAGTCTACATAGGCCTGATTCGAGATCTTTTTTGGCGCTTAAGCGAAGTGCCAGTTTTGTTTCTATGCTGCTTTGAACAGACCCAGCATTAATAAATAAATCGAAAGCTAAGGTGTCTATGGACGAAAACTACGTTTCAATTCCTGCAGCGGACGGTTGCCCGAGTCTGCTGACACCGTGGGGCAGCGAATTTGCGCCCATGATCGAACGTGGCGTGCAATGCGCCCAGGCCTGGCTTAATACACCCGGTGACGTACCGCTGTGGTGGGAACTGGCGCAGGCACGTAAGACTTTTCCGGCAGGAGACTCTCAGGACGCTTTTGAAGCAGGATTTTTATTGAGAATTCAGCAACGGCTTCAGGGCGTTCCACCTTAGCCGTGCGGCTCCAAACCTGCCGATATGGCTTGTAGACGAAACTTTACTGGGAGGTATGGTTCCAGACACCATTCCTCTAGAATGAAGATCTGACGGAAGTAGCGTTGTGCTGTTACAGATAGACTTACGCAGCTAGGATTCTGGTAAGTGCAGATCTCTGCACGCTCTGAGAACGTGGAGCTCGATATGAAAGCCGAACAAGTGTTGAGTGATGATCTGGTGAGCCGACTGGAGGGTAAAATCCCAGCTATGGCTGAAGGTGCGATCAATACGGCCTATATCAACGCGCTGGCGGCCGGACGCAGCGTGATGGAAGTCATGGACGGCATGCTCGTTGAGACGACTGCTGATGGTAAGCACAAGGTTATTCGAGTGGCCAAGCCCAAGCATAAAGTGACCTTGGGCGGCATTATCAAGGTGCGTCACTGCTCATGACGGTTCCTCGGCTGAGGATGTTTGCCGGTCCTAACGGTTCTGGCAAAAGCACGATGAAAAGTGCCGTTCCTTCCCATCTGATTGGTATCTACATCAATCCGGATGAAATCGAAAAGGCTGCCAAAGAGGGTGGACGCCTGGAGTTCAGCGATTTTCAACTGGAAGTCGAAGGTGACGAGGTTCTCGGCTTTATCAAGGCGCATCGACTGATTCGGTCGACCCAGCTCGTTGAAGAGGCATCCAAAATAGGCTTCAGCAATAACGGGCTGAATTTCCAGTCCGTCGCGATGAACTCCTATTTTGCTTCCGTGCTCTCTGATTTCATGCGGCACAAGCTCCTTGAAGCGCAGTTGTCTTTCACCTTCGAAACGGTGATGTCTAGCGAGGACAAAGTCGCTTTTATGCTTAAGGCAAAAGCGTCGGGATATCGAACCTACCTCTACTTTGTCGCCACTGAAGATCCTGACATCAATATCAACAGGGTCAAGAACCGTGTCGCGGCAGGTGGGCACCCAGTCCCCACGGAAAAAATTGTGCAGCGCTACGGTCGTTGCCTGAACCTATTGCCAGCAGCCCTCGCAGCCTCGAACCGGGCTTATATCTTTGATAACTCAGGCGCTGATCTTGTGCTGCTCGCTGAAGTAACAGACGGGACCGACCTTGAATTCAGGGCTGATGAGATTCCTGACTGGTTCATGCAAGCCTACGTGGAGAAGGTGTTCAAGGATTTGCTGCCGGGTTGATCGAAACCTAGGATCAGCCCCGTTTCACTTAATTCCTCGCATCCTATCGATCCGTTCAGCTACCCGGTAAGCCGCCTCCAATTCCGAGCAGCCGGTGCTCTGCATCAGTGTCCAGCGTTCGGCTTTTTCCTCGGGCTCCGTCATGGCCAGGGCGAGATAAAGACTGGGCGGCACGGCCCGAAACAGCGTTTCGAGCTTCTTCGATAGCACCACTCCTTCGGTGTATTTCCCCGGCTCCTTACTGGCGGAGAGCAGCAAGGCTTTCTGTGCCGGCGTGAGTTTCTTGAACCGTGCGATTTCTTCGATTTCCGCGGGCGGCATGTTCAAGCAAATCCACCATTCGATCATGTTGAGCATGGTCTGCGCGGCGGTGGGGAAGTCGGCAAGGTTTTGCGTCGCCAGCCAGAACCAGGCACCGAGCTTGCGCCACATCTTCGTGCCCTTGACCACGAAGGGCGCCAGCAGCGGGTTCTTGGTGATGATATGGCCCTCGTCGGTGACCATGATGATCGGTCGGCCTAGGTACTGGTCGCGCTCGGCAAGGTTGTTCACGGTGTTCATCAGGCTGATGTAGCTGATGGACATCTGTGCCTCGTAGCCTTCGCGAGCGTAAGTGGCGAGATCGACAATGGTCACATCGCTCTCGGGCCAAGGTGTGCCTTCGCGATCAAACAGTTCACCTTCGAAACCCTGGCAAAACAGGTCGATAGACTCGCCCATTTCTTGGGCACGCTCACGACGCTTCTCCGGCAAGTGCGTATCGGCGGCGACTCGCAGCAACGCGTCGCGCACGTCGCGGGTCAGTACCTGGCGAATCGCCGCCGCACAGGTCTGCGCCGCATCGAGAATGCACTCGCGGATTAAGCTGCGATCGGCCCGACTCAGGCGGGCTTCTTCCTTGGCCTCGCCGCCAGTGATCATCAGCCGGGCGGTGATCTCCAGTTCGCCAAGAACATCGCGCTGGTCTTCTCTGCTGGCTGCCGTCTCATCGTCCCACTCATCTATGGAAAGACTCGCCACCTGATCTGGCTGCTCGACTAGACGGTAAGCATCAGCGAAAGGCGCGAGGCTGACCGAGGCGCCAGGTTTCAATTGGACCTTATTGACTGATAGGCCTTGCGTTGCGAAGTAGTCGCCCTGCAAGCCGAATGAGTTACCGGCCTCAATGATAAACAGGCGAGGGCGGTACACCGCCATGACCTGCATCAGCAGGGTGACCAGGGTGGCCGACTTACCGGCGCCGGTCGGACCGAACAACAGCAGATGGCCGTTCATGGCCCGGTCTAGGCGTGACAACGGATCAAAGCTCAACGGCGAGCCACTACGATTGAACAAGGTGATGCCCGGGTGACCGGTACCGGTACTGCGCCCCCACACCGGGATCAGATTCGCCAGGTGCTGGGCGAACATCAGCCGCGTGTACCAGTTGCGCGTGTCGCGGGCCGGGTTGTAAGACATCGGTAGCCAACGCAGGTAACTGTTGCACGCGGCGACCTCATCGCCTTCACGTACCGGTTGCAGCCCCGCACCCAGCAGCGCGTTGGCCAGGCTGACCGATCGCTGGTGCAATTGCTGTTCATCGTGACCGCGCACGTAAAATGCCAGGGTGCCCCGGTATAGCTTGTGCTGACAGCCGATGATCGCGCGAGCCTCTTCAACATCCTGGCGGGTCTGGGTCGAGGCCAGGTTTTCACCGATGGCTTTGCGCGCCAGCCGGTTTAACTGATCCTCGAGCACGTCCTGCGGCTTGACCACTAGGGTCAGGCTCATCACCGTGCCTTCGGGTAACTGGTCGAACAGCGCATTGACTGCATCGCCCTTGCGGGTTTCTCCGGTGAGTTGGCCAATCGACGGTGCCCGCCGCAGTTTGTCCACCACCATCACCCGATGGGGTTGTCCATCGAAAAACCAGAGTCCCTGTTGCACATCCGAACGCGGTTCGTTGAAAAACAGCCGTTCGGCGAAGTCGTGATCGAAGGGCAGTTCCAGCGACTCGCCATCACCTGACTCCGGATAGGCCACGCGTTGGTAAAAATCCTCGGACGCTTCATCGGTGAGCCTGGGCGCCGGATTGAACCAGGGCAACAACCAAGCATACAGACCGTGGCCATCGACTCGCGCCGATTGCACCCCGCATGCTTGCAACGAAGCCACGATACGTTCGCAAGCCTGTTGCAGGGATTGCACCGGGGTAAGTCCCGTCTCCTCAATGCCATCCTCAAGCCAGCGATAGATCACCAGGCGCCCCCGTCGATTATTGCCGCGCCAGGGTAGGCGCGTGACGGCCTTGTCCTCGAACAGACCTCCCGGCTTGGCGATGGCCTTCAGATGACGACGACTGAGTTCCAAAAACGTTTCGGTGAAGACCGTGCCTCGCGCGCTGTTATGAATATAATCGGTGAGCCGCGTCAGGTAGGGGGTGAAATCGTTATCGTCCTGGCAGAAAAACTGCGCCACCCACGGCGCTTGGTCCAGCTCATCGAAGCTATCCTGCAGGGCATCCTCGAGGGCATCGCGGGCGGCCATCAACCAATCGGGTTCGCGCCCTTCAGTACCAATGGGCAGCAACTCGAACACGGCACCCACCGAGCGGTTGTCATCCAGTAGAAAACACTGCTGGGTGTCGAGGTATTCGACCCATGGCAGGTGATCGGTGAAGCTGGGGTTATGCGCATAGAGTGCAGCTTCATCGGCCAAGGTGGCCCGAGGGCGCAATGGGTGGCGCCAGGCTTTCCATGCAGAAGTTCGGTTGCCCGCATCGCTGGTACGCACTACAAGTCTTCCTGACGTTCACCGGGTAATGCGTACTGCACCCGTTGGTAGAACGGAAAGACGGTCGAGTAACCAGGAACCGGTGCTTGCTCGGTACCACTCAAATGCGGATACACGTACAGCACCAGATCGGGATTGGGCAGGCGCGGGAACAGGTTGCGGATCTCGTTCGCCGCTGTGCGCGTGTACGGTTCCTGGAGAGCCGCGGAGACATCTGCCTGAGCCAGCGGACGGCGTAACTGCTGCCTTGCATCCAACAGTTGCTGCTGAGTGCCTTGCGACCCGGCGTTGTTCCAGATGTCCAGCATGGTTTGCTCGCCATGGGGCAGCAGCGTCTCCTTATCAGTGGAACACCCCGTCAGGACCAAGGAAAACACGCTAATCCAGGTCAGGCAGAGAAACGTGGTCTTTTTCATGGCGAACGCTCCGGCCCTTGGGCTCGTAGTCGATAGTAATTTCATGGTCGAGGTGCAGCGCGACTTGGGCGGCCGGTGGCACGTACACGGCAGCAAAGGTCTCGCCATACAGTTTGTTGATCCACTCGCGAATGTCGCTGACCCCACCACTGAGAATTGAATTCAGCGCGCTATTGCCACTGCTGCTGGTGACCCCAAGCGTACTGCCGCCCGAACTGATCAAGCTGCTGTTGTTCTGCTCATCCCCAAGCAAGGCGGCGACACCGGCGCCGGCGGCGGTGATCAAGCTCTGGCTGCCAAGGTACTGTTGAGCGTTTGAGCGGCGTTCGCCGGCAATGCACGGGATGCCATATGGATCGGATAGGTAACCGAGTCCGCCACGAATCTTGTCGGTGTTCGAGCTCTGGGCGGTGGATGCATTGCGGCTGGCGACTGCCTTCGGCTGAGGCACCGTGCGAATACTGCCGTCGGTAAACACAAAGGTAATTGACTCGACCTGTCCGCGTACGCACGACAGGGTCCAGTCGCCGGAGGCCGTGCCGCTCATAACGGCCCCCGCGACGTCCGGCAGATCGATGCCGTTGGCGGTCAGGTTCTCAGGGCCGACCAGCACTTTGAAGGGATAAGGATCATTCACGGTGCCGTCGACTGGGACTCGGCCGATCAGCGCGGTCATGGCGACCGAACCCATCAATGTTGCGTTTTCGGGAATGGTGTAGACCGGCTTCGCGCCTTCGGTACGATCAGCGGAGCGTGTCAAGTCACGTTCACCCTTGGAGACCTCGCGTAACTGCTTCTGGCTGCGGTCGATGGCATTGTCCTTCAAACCCTTCAGTGAGTTGAAAGCAGTAGGCAGACTCATGGCGGCCCCGGTCTTGGTATTGCCCTGGGCGTCAGTGGGCATAGCATCCAAGGGCTCAATCCACTGCAGTGCATCATTGGCAGAATGCTGCCCTTCGAACTGAGCACCGTCGCCCGGTTCAAGCCCCAGTCCGATCGGCATATCCTTGCCTTTGCCGGTCAACCCCGACAACTGTTCCTGCAATTGCGTCAGCAGACCGCGAGCCTGACGACTGTCTTGTTCTGCTTTGAGTCGGGCTTCGTTGGCTTGTCGGCGGCCTTCGTCGACCTGCTGGGTCACACTGCCAAGCGCCGTTTGGATTCGCGAATCAACACTGTTTTCCCTGTCCCGCAGGCGATTGTTTTCCGCCTGCAGCGAATCGTTGTGTTTCTTCAAACCGAGCATGTCGCTACGCATGGCCTTCACTTGGCCGATCAAGGTGGCGACCGTATCGCGTGGAGTGTCGCCCGCAACACCGAGCGACTTGGCTTGCTCGGCGGATAACTGAATATTGTCCTGGCCAACTGGGTGCTCTGGAGGGGAGGTACTACCCGCTATCCAGGTTTTCAAGATGATGAAAGCCACGCCCAGCAGCACAGCTGGTACTAGCCATTTAAGTAAGGCGTTAGCTTTCATCGTCGGCACCTTCCGAAACAGGCAGGAGCAGCGCGGCGTGTTCAAGACCGGCGCCGCGGGTGACGAGGTAGGCAACCGTAGTGTCTTCGGCGCTGCCGACAGGTCCGAGGAAGGTGTGCTGGAATGCCGCGGCGAATAGCTTGGCCTGTAGCCAACGCGGATCGAGTTGCACCGTCGCTGAGCCACGGTTGCGCAACTTCACTGCTGTAACCCAGTAGTCTCCGAGTTGCCAGGCGGCGACGGGCGTGCTGGACACGTTTTCGGTCGGCAGCAGGGTTGGCAGTTCTGTGCGCAGCTTTAGCGGGACGCGACGTACGCCGGGCAGGGACTCCACGGTGCGTAGCGGTGCGTACAGGCTTTGCGCGGCGTAGCGCGTCAAAGCGACTGGGATTGGCGTACGTTCTGGAGCAGGGACGGTGCTGGATTCAGCCTCGCTAGGCTGCTCCTGAGCATTCTCGAGAATACGCACGGGTTCCAGCGGTTGATCGCCAGGCTTGGCTGCAATGTCCAACAGGATGATCTCGCCCGTCGCGACCGATTGCAGCTGTAGGCGGGTCGGGGCGATGGCCTCCGACGCGCGCAGGTACAGCGTGCCGCCAGTTGATTGCACACGCAGCTTGCCCGTCAGGGTTGAGGGCACTCCGACGCGAACAGCCTCATCGACAAAGACCACCCGCTCCTGATTGATCACCAGCGGTACCGCGAGGGGGAGGCGTTCCCAACGCATCAACTCAACTGCCTGCGCTGCAGCTCCCCATAGCATCAGTGCGATGGTGAGCGCCGGGGTAGACATCCGCTTCATGAATCACCTCCAGGCAGAGCGATTTTTTGTGGCGTGCCTTGATAACAATCCAGTGCCAGTCCCCACTTGTTGCGTTCGGGATCGAGGTCGAACCGCACCACGCGTAGTGGATAGCGCACCACCACCCGTTTCACCGGTTCCGCGGCGTAATATTCATCAGCGTTGAGGTCGAGGGTGACCAGCCAGCTATCGCGGTCGAGTTGCTTGACCCTGAGTTCCGGATCTTCGCTGTAACCGCGGCCCAGAATTTCGTAGACGCCACGCACCCGCTGGCGGAGTTCACCGGCGGCCTTGCGGTATTCGTAGTCGCCGTCGAGGAAGGCCTTGCAGGCAGGTGTCAGGTAGGACTGCAAGCCATAGATGGCGCGGCGATAATCCTGCTCGCCATCCGAGGGCCAGCGGTTGAGCTGACCAAAGATATACAGGGCAAAGGCATAGATATTTTCTGAAGGGATATCCCACCACTTGCGAGTGCTGCCCGAGCGCAGATCTGGTGGTACATGCACGGTCAGATCGGTCGGTGCCGAGCGCCAGCCGTACCAGAGTCCGGCACAGACCAGGACAAGGATCACTACTGCCAGGCGCAGGCTGAAAATATGGGCCTGTTGGGCATCCACCTTGTTCCGAAAGCGGCTCATCGCTGCCACCGGCACAGAGCAGGGCGCAGCCGACGCGAACGGCGAACCGTCCAGGCGCCGGAGTGAAGGATCAAACTTCCGCGACCCAGGCGCCAACGGCTGGCGAGGACCCATTCGAGTTTGCGGTACAACCAGGTCTCGGGGCGGGCTCGTTTGGCCCGACGCAGTAGCGCCCCACCGGCCAATAACACTACCGCCATGCCTGCGATCATGCTGGTTGGCGCCACGGCAATAGAGGCGGTGGCAATCGCCAAAGGAACTCCCAGCACCAGCCCAATGATTGCGCCGGTACCGAGCGCTACCCACATCTCATCATTAGTCAAACCGCGCAACACGGCAGGATCACGATTGAGTCGCTCAGGCAGAAACACTAAGGTGCCGTCGGCAAGGCGTTCGATAGTGTCGTTCATGTCGGCCTCACAGGATTGCGGCAGCCTTGGTTAAGAACCAGATAATGATCACCACCAGCAAGGCGCCGATGCCTACCACTGCGCCGAGGTCCTTCCAGGTCTTGCGCTGGTTCTGCACGTCGGCATAAACGGTCAGGGAGTGCCAGGCCACGCCGAGAAACGCGAGCAGAGCGATCAGCAGACCGAGCAGGATGCCGCCGTCATAGGCGTAGTTTTTGATCGTCTCGATCAACCCGGATCCTTCGCCGCGAGAAGGGGCTTCCATAGTGGGGAGCTCGGCGAAAGCTAGGCTTGGGCCGAGCACCAGCAGCAGACCGATCAAGCGTTGGCTCGTACGATCACGCAGATTGTTTTTCAGAGGGGCAAGGCACTTGAGCATGGCGGCGATCTCCTGGATTAGGACAGGGTGAAGAACATCAGTACGAGCAAGGCGAGCAAGACGCGCACGGCGCTGCCCCCGAAGGCTCCAAAGCGCAAACTGCCGGCGGCCCAACCCCGGTAGGCCGTCCACATCACCCAGGCGCACCAAAGCAAAGCCAGAACGAGAACCAGGGAAAGCCACAGCGTCGAACTGCTCTGTGCCGAGAAACCGGAGGCGTTTTGGAACGCTGCGGTTTGGGCGTCAGTCATGCTCATGGCGACAGTTCCTCAGGCGGAGTGTCGAGCCGGTAGTCGCCGACCAGTTCAGCGGGGTCGCGGGGCTGAGCTCGGGAGGGGGACAGATAGCCCTGCACGCCCTGGCGAATACGTTGGATGTCCTGAGACAGGCGCAAGTAGTCGAAGCAATAGCGGTCGTTGGGTTCAGCCGTACTGACCGTCTTCGCACGAGTCGCAAGGCGTTCGATAGTTTCGAGTTGCTGCAAAATTAGGCTCAACTGATCCTGTTCAGGAGCAGATGCGGCATAGCTGCCACTATTGAACGTGATCAGTACGAGCAGGCAGCAGATTTGGCAAAATACAGTTGGCACGTGGAAAGCCCATTTGGTTATTGGGGCTAGCATCCAACTGACGCCTAGGGCTCAGCAGTAAAAAACACGAAACACGCTGCGTCATTTTATTTCGATACGGGCGCTGACCGTGTAGCAAGCTCGGTGCCTGAAGCATCCAGGCGATTCATCTGATAGAAGCATTCTTCTGAATTAATGCTGAGCGTAATGTGACTCATATAAGATACAGGCCTGCACTCCGGCGTGATTGCGTCGGTTTCCAATGGCATCCAACTCGAACCTTCCCCTCCATGTCTAAGACAATCCAACGGTCGATGCTAGGCCTGATAGAAAACCTCGAACAGCAACGTACTGAAACTTCCAACTCTCTGAATTGGAAGGATTTTGAGGATCACGTTCTATATGTTTATCAGACGCTTCTGAGGCTCGGCGGCCACAACATCTTGGTCGCGAAGGATGCTTGTTTAATGGGCCGAGAAGGCGCCGAGTATCAGATTGACGTCTATTACGAGTTTGAATTGGCTGGGATACGGCATCGAGTTGCTATTGAGTGTAAAAATACAAAAAGACGCCTAGAACGCAACGACGTGTTGGCGTTCAAAGCCAAGATTGATGAGTTTTCTGATGTAATAGGCGTCATCGTTTCTGCCAGCGGTTTTCAATCTGGAGCTAAGGATTTCGCTGAGCGGAACCGAATTTCAGCTTTGAGTATCGAAGAAATCCCCTCAATTGGACAGCTGTTGGGAATGCGGCTTCGTCATAATGCAATACCAACCGAACTCAGCGTAGGAACCCCTTTCTGGACTTTCTTTGACTTGGAAACCGGAGCACCGTTTGGGTTGGGCCATGATAATGGTGTCCATGCATTACTATTTTGGTCAAAAAATCAAGCCGCGAAATACCATGCTCGAAATCAAGTTGCGCCGAACTGGCAGATTCGCGGCCTGGAAGGGCGCCATCTCTTTTCTTATATCCTCGTCGTTGATGCAATGAATGGAATTTTTGCGACGGCCCCACCGCCCAATCACGAATTTGCTGACGAAAGCAACATGTTCAGCGATATGCCCAGGCAGATTCTCATCGATGAATATTGTGAGCAATACAAAGAGCAGCTCCGAGTTCGACGCGTGATGCCAGGCGCAACCAAAGGGGGATAAATCAACAAAGACGTGGTACGGGAGAGAACGAGAGCGGTCGTCTTTCGCCGACCGCGACAGACGGCAGGTGGTAAGCGTCTGGCGAAGTCACCTCCATTTTCAGCGGATAAAGAATTCTTAGGAGTGGGCGATATAGAGCTATCCATTTCTGGGGAAGCTCAATGTCCTTTCTCTGGCGTCTCGAATCACTCATAGAAGATTGGCTCGACAGCATCAGCCGGTTTTACCAATCAACTCGCAATCGCATGTCTGGCTCGAGTGTAATCGCCGTACTTTCATTGGCGGCGACGATTGGATCTACCGCCGCTGCCTTTCTGGCATGGGACGCTGCGCGTAACGCCAACCAAGTTTCAGCTGCCTCACAAGCACTGACGCTAAAGTTCTACAGTGATCAGATCGCGCTCGGACACCCTTCGATTTCAGTGTTGTCTGGTCAGACCACAGTCTCGGCCGTTCGCCAAAGTGGATATCGGAAAGGTGTCCATGATTATGTGGCAACCTTAATTCTGAGAAACTCAGGGCAGCGCGATTCGCCGCGAGCTTGGGTTGCGCTCTACGCCGATGCTTTTAGCTCAAGTAATCCTCATGCATCGCTCGTAACGCTTCCTAAGGAAACCGACGTTGGTGTTCGATTTCCTATAGGTACATTGTTTGGAGTCGATGAGGACGAAAGTTCATGGCTTATCGCTGTCCTCTACCAGGACGAAGTGCCATCACCAGTTCTCAGTAGTACCTCTGAGCTATCTTCCCCGCAGCCGCTGCGCATGCTCTGTGCACCGCCCATTGTCTTTCGAATGACGTCATGGCCTAAGGAGCCGGATAAAGATCCCGCAATCAGGGTGTTCTCCTCTGGGGCACCCGTGACGGCTGAACAATTGTCGCATGAATGGGACGGTGGGGAGAAAGCGGCGCAGCGAGTTAAGACAGTAAGGGGTGAGGTGATCCGGGCTGCTCATAGCGCAAATGCTTGCATGGATCTGCCTAGTTCCTAACGAACACCCAGAATACTGAGCAGTCGGGTACCAGCAATCAATGCCGCCATCTCCTACCATTGATTGGTTGTGGCGGCCTTTGGTTTGGTCTCCGTGTTGCGCAGATCGACCTGAATGGTTTAGCACTCCAGCAGTACGTTCCATCAAATGTATTTTTTAAACGTCGCCGCGGTGATAGCGGTCGTTATTCCGAGCATCATCGCGCAAGGCAAAAAGACGGTCATTGGATTGAGCGAAAAGGGCAGGGACAGATACATGATCCAGGGCACGAGCAGCAGGGGTATCACTGCTCGTTTAGCGCGGTGGTAGACAAAACTGCTTTCTCGCCCGGCTCCAAACTTGCGAAGGTCGCGGCGCATCAAACCATCGACAAAACCGGTGAACGAAGCTAACAAAAATAATGGTATGGACAGGACTAGAATGGTCAGGCGAACCACGAAGGTGAAGGTGACATACACCGCCGCCAGCGCGAAATCCTCAATGCTTAGGTAAAGCTGATTGATCCAACTCCTGAAACCACTGCCCTGGTTTGACACCCGCGCCTGCTGGGCAAAATCCGCCAAGCCAGTCCTGACTAGCAGCCACTGATTGAGAACGTCCAGCCACTGGACAATCGTCTGTCCGGGTTGTTGGATGATGAGTGAAGCTTTGAAGTGCTCGCTGAGCCAACCCAATTCACTAGTCAGCATGGCCTGGCTGTGTCGCCAACCCTGATCGCTCCAGAACAGCAGCAAACCAGCGAATTCGATCAGGATCGAGAACAGCAACGAGGCGATCACCAAGCCGATGATGCGCAGCACCACGCTGATCGCCGAGATGACCAATCCCGGACGCTGGATCGGCTGTGGCGGCGTGCTCTGTACGGAAGTCGCCATCCTTTACTCCATTGCGCACCGTTAAGCTGATGCTGCCACGGCGCCTGCCGAATACGTGTTTGCTGAATCAAAACCTGTAGCGGGGCGGGCTACCCCACCTGATCCAGATCGAAGTTGGTTGTTGGGCTGCCACCGCTCGCACTCCACCATTGACCCGCCTGTTCGTTGTAAGTGGCCCGCATCCGCTGGGTAAGCTCCTGCAGGTCCTTGGGCATGGCATCGTCGTTGGAAGGCTTAGGCAATGGCATGCGGACTTTCCAAAGCTGCCCACCGGCCTGGAAGGAGAACATTTGCCCCTTGGGCAAGCTGACGATGTGAGCGGGCTCGATCAATGGCACGTTGGTGCTGCTGACGCGATCCTGCGAAGACGAAGTGAAATCGGTGTTGGCCTCAGGATCGGAGGTGTCTGTGGCTCCGGATACCAGCGTCTTTGTCAGTACATTCACCATAGGCAACTGCTTGGTGAGTAACTCTGCGGTAGCGGTTTCGCGCACTCGGAGCATCTGCAGGGTGTTGAAGTTGCCAATCACTTGACCGGCTTTGGCCCGGTTGCCAATTCGCGCCTCGATATCGCTGAGGGTCTGGGTGTAGGCGGTTACCTGGATGCCGGCACCGCCACCCTTGTTAATCAGCGGGATGAATTCATCGCCCATCAACTCGTTGAATTCATCGGCGTGCAGGTTGATCGGCAGCTTGTCACCGGTGCCGCCCGATTGGGGTAGGCCATGGTCAATGCCATGTTTGTAGATGTGGCCCGCGACTGAGACCAAGTCGGCGAACATGGAATTGCCCACAGCGGCGGCCACCTCGGCGTCGGTCAGCGCATCCAGGCCGATGTAGACGATGCCGCGTTTACGTATGATCTGCATCCAGTCGAAGATTGTCCGCGGGTCATCTAAATCGGTGTAGTTGGGAGCCAGTAACTGAGCGGTCTTACCGGTGGTAAGTTTCTCCAGCAGCGGTAGTAGCGAGGCAACGATTTTGTCGAAGTAAGTACGGTCGTAGCGCACTGCCGAACGCAGTCCGTCCATTACCGGATCAAATACCCGCTTCACCGCCAGGTACTGCTCGATGGCCACCACTCGCTTTTCGCGTCCGATCATATGCCGGGGGATGTTCTTCTCGGTGAGCTTGCCCTCAAGCTGTACGATCACCTCCCACGCCTTCGGGTCGGTCTTGGCGAAAAACTGCTGGGCGTATTCGATGAACAGCGCATCGATGTTGACCACATGTCGCTGGATCTGCAGGTAGTCTGGGCGCCGGCCCAACTCAATCAGAGCTCGGGCGATGATGTTGACGAAACGCCAAGCGAATTCACGGAAGGCTGCCGAGTTGCCTTCACCGCTGAGCTGTCCGGCGATGCGTGAGGCCACCTCAGAAATGCGTCCAAAACGTCCCACGGCGTTGTAGCGAGCAGATATCTCCGGCCAGCCTAGATGGAAAACATAGAACTCCTTATCCCGACCGGCCCGCTTGGCTTCAACATACATCCGTTTGAGCAAGTCGGCATCGCCCTTCGGATCGAAGACGATGACTACTTCGTGTTCAACGCGGTGTATGTCCTGGGTGATGTACACCTCGGCGAGTCGCGTCTTGCCGACACGGGTCGTGCCCAACACCAGGGTATGTCCGACCCGTTCGCCCAGCGGCAGGCTGACTTCCGTTTCGTCGGGCTCGACCCCATGCAGCAATGGTGAGCCGCCTACGGGGGGCAAAGGGCGCAGCGGATTGAAGGCACTGTCCCAAGCCGTGACACGAGCCAGAGCCGAGAGTGGAAATGGTGCATGTTCCAGACGGCGTTCAAGTTCTCGGGCCAGACGGTAACAGGCCGGTTGCTCGACATAGTGAGCTACCGTCGGGTCTTGGGCTTCGACCAAGCGCTGTGTGTGCAGACGGGTCCAGCGAAAGCCGCGGCCCATGAACAGACGTTTGCGGCTCACCGGAATCTGTCGACTGGTCAGCTCATAGCGGGGCAGCCGGCGGATATTGCGCCGATAGCGCAGCACCTCCCAGGCTTGCCGCAGGCGGATAAGGCCGAACAAGGTGTAAGCCAGCGCCGTAACCAGCCCGATCTCGGGTGAAAGGGCCACCGCCCAGGGTGAGTACACGCACAGCACCGCGGCCGCGATGCAGATCGCTACGGTGTACAGCTCCACTGCTGGCCGGAGCTTGGACTCCATCGGATGCTCGGCCATGACCAGGACTCACTGTTCCAGTGAGGTGGCAGTGATCAAGACGGGGTAGTGCTCAATCCGCAGGCGGGTGGCAATGTCATTGCCGTTGACCGGCAGGATTGTGATACCGGGCGCGGCTGCGCGAATTCGGGCTAAAGCTTCGGTATCGGTTACTTCAACCGCCAGCCCGGCTGCACCCATTTCTTGCAGTTCAGTCGCACGCTGATGCAGCCAAGCCAACGATTGGGGATCCTCCCCGACCAGGAAAAATGGCTGCAAGCCCGGCATGTCCAAGGTGCGGGTTGTGATTTGGCCTGGGCTCAAGTGAGAGCTGCGCACGGGCAGTATCCAGGTCTCATCGGCAAATGCAGATAGGTCCGCATGTCTGGCCCGAGCAGGCTGGGTCTTGTTGTTTATTGGCGGCCTGACAGCTTCAAACTGGGGGCGGGTGAAACCGCCAGGCTGAACTTCTGCAAACGATAGTTCCGGCTGGGCGAGCGCAGCCAAGAGCACCGCGAAGTGATACGCACTGATAAGTCGCTTCATGGTGGTGTGCCCTGTTTGAAGGAAAGCTTGTCGAGTTGGCGGGTAAAGCCGGCGCGGTAACGCGCGGCCGGCGTTCCTCCTGCCGGGCGGTGATACCGGCCAGCAGCTAACACCCAATCACCGGTAGCGGCGTGATGCTCCTGCAACAGTGCGGCAGTCACGGCGAGATTTCGGTAAGGATCAAGGGCTTCGCAAGGGCTGGAAAAACGTTGTCCGTAGTAACCCAGATTGGTTTGTCCAAGACCGATATCAACCCGCTTGGCGGCATGTCGAACGAGTGCTTGAAGCAAGGCGTGACAGGCGGCCGCTCGGGTGGTGAATCGGTAAGGTATTCCGGCGATGTTCAGGGTCCAGGGCCAGGGCAGCAGTTGATCACGGACGCGGATACCACTCTCCTGCAGCGCAATCGCGAACAACACCGTTGAAGGGATGCCAGCGTCATGCGCCGCTAGTTGATAGGCAGGCGGCGGAAGCTCGTCAGCCTGGGCTGCGAGCATCGTCAGCATGAGCGCAAGTCCACTCAGTCTAGGCGTTGCCATTGTTCACTCACCTGCTGAAATTTGACGGGTAGCGGTCTCGGGGCACCTAGGCTGAACCAGCGACCACGATCATGGTTCAGGGTGATTTGCCGGCGTTGGACCTTGCTCGGATCAATGCCTGCTTGCCGGGCCCAGCCACGGACATGTTCATCCTCACCTTGGCTACCCACCAGGTAGATATCGAAGGCCGTATTACTGCTTTGCAGACGCTGTGCTTCGGCGGTGCATGCTGGGCAATGGTCCTCGACAAACAGCGCTTGGCGCGGCTCTAGCGATGAGCTGGCAGGATGCGGGGATGCCATACCCTGAATCGGCAAAAGTCCAGGAAATAGCTTGGCCCAAGCCGCGGTGTAAGCATTTTGGTAAGACAACTCGCGCTCGGCGCGTTTGGCTTCCAGCGCTACCTGCAATTCGGCATAGCGCTGGCGCTCTTGGTCGGTCGCTGCCTCGACGCCAAGCGCAGTCAGCGGATCGAGGGTCGGACTCCAGAAACCACGCGGGCCAGCTTGGATCTGTTCGAAGCGTGTCCACTCTTGCTCCGTTAGACCCCAGCTTGCCGCCTGTTCGGAGTGCGAGCGCCCCAGCGAAGTGGGCTGTGTGTCCTGGACCCGTGACGGTGTCGTGACAGGGTTAGCCATCGTAGCGGCTGTGCTAAGCAGTGAAGCGAGACAGACGACGGGGGACAGTAGCGCTCGGTTCATGATCGTTTCTCAAGGGAGTTGCACGGTCTGGTCTGGCTGAGTGGTCACCGCGAAGACGGCCGCGTTCGGCTCCAGCGCCTTCAGCTGCCATGCGCCGAGCTGCTCGCCGTTGTGCAGCAACTGGATATCCTTGAGTGAGCGACTGTCAGGAGGTGCGACCGCCAGAAAGCGCTCGCCACCGCGGGATTCAACACCCAGCACTGAGAATGGCGGCGAGAGCGGGGCAGGCTTGGGGCGAGCGGCTTTTTTCGGCTTGGCTGAGGAAGGCGTCGGTGATGGGAGTGATGACTGGGGCTTGAGGTCCAGGAGTCGCTGCTCAACGTGCTCAAGCCGTGCGCGTAGCGCGATCATATCGGCTACGGTGGCACGGTCTGCCAGACCGTCGCGTAGCTCCTGAATCTCTTGCGCCCATTGATCCAACATCGGATCGAGGGTATTGGCCTGTTGCTCACCGGTATCGACCATCTGCTTCAGGTCTTTCAGTGCGTACTGCAGCTTTTGCTGGGCATTCAAGAGGGTGCTTGAATCACGTTGCAGGGTATCCAGGGTCTGAAGGCGTTGGGCGTTCGCATTTTCCAGCTCGGTCACGCGTTGATACTGGTTATACAAACCACCACTCAGTCCGGAGACCGCCAGGCAAAGTGAGCCGACAATGAGGGTTTGAAATGTCGAGGCTTTCATAGGCGTGCCTCCGACTGACGGGACGAGGTTGGTGTGACCCGCACCTTGCCACTATCACTTTTCTCCCGTTCGAAGCAGACCGAACGGCTGACCTCATCGGTCGTGAGTTGCCATGCGGGGCCAGCCAGCACTTGTAGCGCGTTGCGCAGTGAGATCGGGCCGAGCCGGTAATGGGCGGCGGGCAGAGGCCGGGTAAACAGTATCTTTACGGGTTCGGCAGCAGGGCAGAGCGAATAACCTGAGCGCTGCAGCACGTAGTGCATCGCCTCCTGTACCGAAGAATTCAGGTGGGACGGAATGCTCACGTCAATGATTTGAGCGAGAAGATCGCGTTGTTCCGTGGTGGGCTCGGTGCTGACCAGCGTGTAGCGGCCATAACGAAGCTCTGCCGGATGGCTTTCTTCGGCTATGCCCTTCGAGTGCTGGGCCCGATTGTAGCCACTGTCGATCTCAGGATTGGCGGGCAAAGGGTTGGGGATTTGCGCAGTGCAGGCGCTCAACAAACCCAGCAGGCAGACAGGCGTGAAAAAACGCTCCATGGAAAAAACCTCATGTCAGATTCAGTGCAGAACCTGACATGAGGTGAAGGAGCGATTCAGTGAGGAAGTTGATTCAAGGTGGATCGTGTTAACGCTGAACTCGTTGCTATTTATCAAAAATGGCGAGCCCATCCAAGACGGCAGCGTCGGGGTCGAAGATCAACAACCTTACATCCGCCAATGCCGCGAGATACAGCACATTGACCAAGGCCTCCGGCGTACCGGCGTCGAGCTGCTCTTGCCTCAGCGACGAGTAAGGGGCGCCTTCGATCTTCACCAAGTTATCGTCGGTCCAGGGCGTGCCGATCAGCTTACACCCGACGCCATTGCAGTCTGGCAGGGCAAAGGGTTCAAACAGCAGTCCGGTTGGCTTGGAGTCGAAATTGCCAACCCGGACTTCCAAGTGGCGCAGTGCTTCGTCAGTGAGGTGTGCGGTGCTGATCTCCCAGGCTCGACTGTAATGCCCTGTGTCGAAGCTCAAACGATGGACCATGGCCTGGGCTTCTTCCAGAGAGTACAGGTCACCGACGTGACGTCGATCGTTTAGCATTTCACCAGTCACGGCATAGATCACTTGCCGTACTAGTCCGGTAGACGGGAAGCGTTCATCCAATTCATCCGGGATGGACTGACCCTCGCTAATCAGAGTGAAATCGTCATTGAACAGGCACGGGTACAGTTCTAACGCATCATCGGGCAGATGGACTTGTGAGTCATGGACGGGGCGAAAGCAGGGAGGGCAGTCATTTGCGTAGGTGATCTGTAGCAGTCGTTCGATATGAAAGTTGTCGTAGCCGCGAGCAAATGGGTTTGAGGTTTCCGGCAGAGCTGGGGGTTGGGATGAGTGGGTCATGAGGGTCTCCAGAAGGGAATAAACAAGGCGTCCGAAGACGCCTATTTGGGGGGCTAAAGCCAGCCATGCTCGGCAAGGGAGAGAGGACGACCCTCACCGACGATGAAGTGATCCAGTACACGAACTTCGATCAAGTCCAAGGCCTCTTTCAACCGTGCGGTCAACGCGCGATCCGCCAGGCTGGGTTCCGTGCAACCGGAGGGGTGGTTGTGAACGACAATGGCAGCTGCTGCGTTATGTGCTAAGGAGCGCTTGATGACTTGGCGCGGGTAGACACTGGCGCCATCGATGCTCCCGTGAAAGAGGATCTCGAACGCAAGAACGCGATGGCGGGCATCGAGAAAAATCACACCGAAGACTTCATGCTCTTGTGGTGCAAGATGCAGTTTTAGGTATGAGGCCACGGCGTCAGGTGACGTCAGGTTAGGGCCGCGGGTGAACAGCCGACGATCCAGAATACGCAGCGCTTCATCAATCAACTGGTTTTCTTGAGCGATACGATCCGTCTCGACATCCGAGGTTTCAATCAGGGTAAGTTGGGTGCTCATGGGGTACCTCCGAAGGAAAATAATCCGGGGGTACACACCCGAGGGGAGTGGTGTCCCCGAGGTGGATATAGAGTCACAGGCATTGCCCGATGACGCGCTGTTTACAGCCGAGTGAATCGGTGGCGTTGTCCGTGCAGGTGTGAATCGCAACCGTCGCAGGGCAATGGAGAGGCAGGTCTTATACCCTGGCCAGTTTCGGGGTCGAAGTCGGCACTGATGGGCATTAGCCGAACCAGCCCAAGATCGAGGCCGGCGATGCGTTTCTCGATCTCATCCGTCATGTAGTAGAGCGATAACGTGCTGTAGTCCTCGTAAGCCGTAGCGAAGAGGCAGTCGTCGCAAAGCCAGAAGGATTCCATGTGGGTTCTCCTGTGCGGTTTGAAGGAAAGGCGCTCGATTGAGCGCCTTGATGTAAAACAACGTGGACTGTTCAGGCGGGCTGAACAGTACGTGTGGCGACACGGCGGGCCGTGCGGGGAGTGGATGGAGATTCAGGTTCAATCCTGGATTCCTTTGGGTTGTCGGTATCTTCAGCGTCGGCATCAGCTGACGTGGAGGATGGCTCACTGGTTGGCGCGGGCTCAGCAGGTGCTGTTGCCTCCTGCCTGGCAGGCGCTTTGTATTCGAACGTGCCGTTGACCTTGATCCAGTCGATGTACAGCAGACGGCCTTTCAGGCTGGCACCCGGCTGGCCTTGTTTATCGCCTTTCTCATAAAGAAATGGGTCGATCCACAGGTCGCCGATACGGAACGACAGCAAGACCTTTTCCTCGGCTTTGACGGCGTCCATATAGAGACGAATCAAGCGTTCAGCTTCGCCTCCAGCGACTTTGCAGTCGAAGCGGGTGTACTCGACTGCATCGGTGGCACCGTGCAGGGCTGCGATATCGCAGGCCATGAACGGCTGGCCGCGGCGGACTTGTACTTCACGAACACGGTTGAGGTAGCCGATACCGACGGTGTGCAGATTGAAGTAAGTGGTCGCTTCTTGGGATTGGTTGGTGTGGGCCATGGTGGTTCTCCTGTTTCAAGGGAAAACGGCGACGCACAGCCCCCTGAGGGGGAAGTGAGCCCCCGTCAGGGTGGGTAAGGTGAAGGCGAGCGATGAACGACTCGTCACCGGCAAGTCGATGACCATCAGTTCGATGCGCCTGGAGAATAGAGGTGCAGCAGAGGAGAAATCCGCAGCAGGTCTGCGGACCTAGGGTAGTGGGCATTCATCACCGCTGACGCGGTAATCGTGCGAGCCTCCGAATGCTGATCGCACTAGGGTAAACCACCACGAGCGTGGCGTAGCCTTGAAGGTTCAAGCTACCTGGGCTGGGCTGTCAACGACAGCGAACCACACCTTTTGTATAAGCCTGTCATAGGGGCGCGTCAAGATACCCCAAGCCGTTTTTTTATGGCCGGAATACAGGGGAAATTACTGGACTGAAGAAAGCGAAGAATGGGCCTGGCTAGGGGCCAGGCGAGGAATAGAAAAGCCACCTTAGGCGGTCTGACGCAGTCGACAAGCTCCTCGCAAAACTTGATTTAACTGGGCCATGATTCGCCAACCGACCCTTATCGTGGCCTGGGTCGGAATACGCTGGCACGCATCCGCGCACAAAGGGTGCCCAGTATTTCCCCGGCGGGCTCCGGGACTGAATGCGATCGCGGTAGCGGATGACCGCTGCTGCCTGGCAGAAGCAACAGTGGTCATCCGCCACATTAATCCGGTCGAGCACAAAGCGGGAATGAAATTCCGCAGAAGAGAAGGCTCCGAACTCAGGGAGTCCGACCGAGCTACCCGGAGCGAATCGGTCTTGGGTCGCCGTAGCGATGATCCTGAGGCACTACAGCAGAGCGGGTGTGACGACGTCAAGCCAGTGGGCGAAGCGGTTATTTGCTACTGAGATGAGCGGCCAGCTGTTCGACGGTCGTCAGGATAAAGGCACGGTCGCGTTCTTGAAGGCCGCTCAGCAGGCCCGCGATCATCTGGCCCTGGTCGTTGGGGCGATTGCTTGACTCCGTCAACAGTTCATCCATCCGGCAGTCGAAGATGTCCGCCAATTGCATCAGCTTGATCACGGAAAGCTCCACCACACCCCGCTCAAGGCGCGAAATGGCTTCGCTGCCGATCCCTAGGCGTTCAGCGACCTCTTCCTGGGTCAGATTACGCTGAGTGCGGTGCTTCGCGATCATGCGTCCGATTTGGGCTTGGGTTGGATGTTTATGTGCCAAGTGATGAGTTCTCCAATTCAACCCGAATGGTTGAGCAAAGACCCGTTGACATGAACATCCTTAGCGGTTGAGTATCGACTTATAGGGTTGTTATATTGACTGAAATAGCTGTTTGTCGCGACGTGACATCTATTCCTCCAGGAATCAGAGGCCGAAGTGACCAGCGGGACTGAGTGGCCTGATAGGGCCAAACGGAGGAAAGGTTGAGCATGGATGAGCCGCGCGAGAACGACATGGACCTGATCTGGGATCGAACACTGGAGCTGTTCATCAAGATCCATGACTGCCCTAATAGCCCCGAACATCTCGACAGCCTTGTTCATTGGCTAAACGAAGATCCTGCTCACCTGAAAGCGTTCAACGAACTGGGGCAGATATGGATCGCGACAGGCATCGCCTTGGCCCGTGAAATCGGACGACCGCTAGACGAGTTGGAGAAGGATCAGGCGCCGTTGATGATGCACTGACAACACTCCCGGGGTTCATGTGAACGCCAATGGCGCCTCATGGACGACGCGTACCTTTGCTGATCGGCACAGTGCCTTTGCAGTCCGGGTACTGGGAGCATGACCAGAACGGCCCTGATTTTCCCTTACGCCTGAGCATTGAGGCATTGCAATTGGGGCAAGCCGGCCCGGCTTCGACCGGTACCGACAAAGTGAGCGCTCCGCAGTTTGCGATCAGCTGCGTAATCCAGTGCGCCTGCTTGGCAACGAATGCATCCAAGGTCAGACGTCCCGCTTCGATTTCATCCAGAGCCTGCTCCCAGATTGCTGTCATACCCGGATCCGCGACTGCAGCGGGCACCGCCTCGATCAGGGTATGGGCCGCTGCGGAGGCCATCAAAGCTCTTTTTTTCTTCAACAAATAACCGCGATCAATCAACCCCTTAATGATACCGGCACGTGTGGCTTCGGTGCCGATACCGGTTGTGTCCCGAAGTTTCTGTTTCAGGCGTGGATCGTTGACCAGCTTGGCCACATTTTTCATTGCCTTAATTAGATCGCCCTCGGTGAGCGGTTTGGGCGCAGCGGTGCGCATGGATTTGAGTTCGACGTTGTCCACTGTGCACTTCACACCCTGTTGTAGAGCGGGCAACACCTGGGATTTTTGACTGGGTTCATCGTCTTCGGTGCTGTCGGAGAGCAAGCCTTTCCAGCCTTGGACGAGGATCCGTTTGCCAACAGCAGTCAAACGCTCGGCGCCGCACTCCAGTTCGACCTCGGTTCGATCAAACTCGTGATGCGGCAGAAATTGCGCTAGGTAGTGGCTACGAATCAATTCGTAGACTTGGCGCTCTTGTTCAGACATCCGCTCAAGGTTCGCCGGCTCGGTGGTGGGGATAATGGCGTGGTGCGCGGTGATCTTGGCATCGTTCCACGCTCGTGAGCGCAATGATCGATCGACGCTTCCGAGCGCTGGGCGTAACGCGGCATCCATTCTGAGCAGGGCATCGAATACTGCGGCTACCTCGTTGAACATGCTCTCTGGCAAATAGCGGCAATCGCTGCGCGGATAGCTGGTGGCTTTGTGGGTTTCATACAAGGCTTGGGCGATGTTCAGTGTTTCCTGAGCGCCGAGTCCCAACTTGCGTGAACAGACTTCTTGCAGTGTGCTCAGGTCGAAGGGCAGGGGTGGCGCTTCGCGCAAATGCTCAGTCTGCAGCGAGACTACGGTGGCGGTCTTGCTGCCAGAAAGCGCTTGGACGGTCTGACTGGCAAGCGCCTGCTGCAGGCAGCGACCGGCTTCGTCACGTCCTGAGCCTGGTGGTATCCACGACGCGATGAAGGGTTGCTCCATTGAAGACAGGTGCACAACCACCACCCAGTACGGCACAGAGACGAAGCTGGCAATCGCGCGGTCTCGTTCAACCACCAAGCGCAAAGTGGGTGTTTGGACGCGTCCAACCGACAGGACGCCGTCATAGCCCGCCCGCCGTCCTAGGAGGGTAAACAAACGACTGAGGTTCATGCCAATCAGCCAGTCAGCGCGGCTGCGGGCGAGGGCTGAATGATAGAGCTGAAAGGTCTCCTGACCAGACTTCAGCGAGGACAAAGCTTTGCGAATCGACGCCTCATTGAGTGCCGACAACCAGAGGCGCTCAACAGAGCCACGATAGTTGCAGAGCTCCAGTAACTCGCGGGCAATCATTTCACCTTCGCGATCGGCGTCGGTGGCGATGACGACGGTGGTAGCTTCGCTGAGCAGCTGTTTGATGATTTTGAACCGCGCGACAGTCTTGGGTTTGACCTCAACCCTCCACTGCGCGGGAATGATCGGTAGATGATCCAGCGACCAGATTTTGTACTGATCGCCATAGGCTTCAGGTGGGGCCGTTTCCAGCAGGTGACCGATACACCAGGTGACGGTTGTCTCGCGTCCGATCAAGCAACCATCGCCACGTCGGCTGGCTCCGAGAACCTTGGCGATGTCACGACCTTGGGAGGGTTTCTCGCAGAGAAAGAGACGCATAGAACTGCTCCGGGTTGAGTTCGGAGCAGCGTTGTTGGAAACAGCAGTGGCAAGCTATGAGAAACCTGAATGGCAGGTTCCTCATATTAGTCGGTGAGGGCGACCTTGAATGGGGGCGAGGCGGCTACCTTGTAGTCACATGGACGACAGTGCTTCACGAGCAGCGAGTAACGACAGTCCGGGGGGACTTCGCGCAAAGGCGCAATTTTTATGCCTCAAGTCCGTCATGCCGATGGTGGCTGCCCTCTGCGCTTTTTGGACTTCGACGCAGGCGAGCTGGTCTGGTCTGTAGCCTGCCCGACGTGAGCCGCAGATTGGGCTGGATCATTGGAGCGCTCCCGCATTGCCACGTTCTGCACGCGATGAGGCAGGATGCCGACACGACGCGCCTCGATCTTGAAGGTGACCCGCGCATTGTCTTCACTGTCCTCCCACTCATCGCGCACGGTGCGGCCTTCGACCAACACGCGCATGCCTTTCTGGTACAGCGTGCTCCAGTGTTCAGCCTCGCGGTGCCAAAGCTCAACCGGCGCCCAATAGCCGCCTCGATCCTCATAGTTGCCATCGCGTGGCACGGGGTTGTCGAAGTATACATTCAGGCGCAGCAAACGCCGTGGCTCGTCATTGCCTGACGGGAACTCCTGAAATTCTGGCGCACTACCGATGTTGCCTTCGCCGACGAAAAAAGTACTCATTGTGATATCTCCGCTGCTGGTGTGAACTGGCGCAGCAACCGTTCGGCGCTGGCCATTTTGATCGCGCAGGTTGAAGCCTGACGGTAGAGCGAATGCACCACGCTCATCTGCAAGTTCAGTGCGATACGCTCGCATTCGAAACGATGCAGCTCCTCGCGTACGGACTGCGGCAGGGCCTTGTTGGAGGCCTGACGTTCCCAAACCGCAACCCCCATACGGCCGAAGTCTCGGGTACGCCAACGCAAAAATGTGCTGCCTGCACTGGTGTTCTGCAGCACCAATCGAATATCCAGCAGCGAGTAAGGCGGTTGTCCGGCCTGCTGCGCCACAGCCTCCATCAGGTGACATAATTGCGCCTCGATTTCCCTCGCCATCTGCGCCAGGAGTTCCAACTCCCCCTTACCCTTAAAAGGTTTTAAAAGGCCTTTTAGGGAGGTAGCGTGTTCGAGGTGTCGATAGGCATCCGGCGTGAGTGTTTCGAGGGGGATTGGTTGAGTCGGGATCAGGGGCTTCATACTTCATCCTCCGGCTCATCTACTGTCGCAGATGGCTCTGCCGCGTTCTCCGCCAACGCGTCAGCGTCATCCACTGCCACAGCACCACGACGAACGATGGGCGGCGCGAACTGAGAGCGGCGATGCCCCTCAAGGATGTCCGTAGGGGGCAAACCCATTCTCTCGATTGCCGCCAGAGCACGAGCGTTGTTCGCCGCCATGTCATCACGGGTGACGCCAGCATGCCGATAGCGCTGGGCCTGGCCGAACAGGCTGCGCAGCAGATGGGCGCCGTCGTCTATCCAGGCTTCCATGTCTCGGCGGCCGATCAAGGCGGTGTGATGGGCCAACAAGGTATGGCGCACCAAGGTGTCGTAGTCAGTCAGCAGGTAGACGGCGAGGAAGCCCAGCTGGCTGCCGATGTACAACGGCAAGGTGACGGGATGGATGTTGAGGTTGTCGCCCATGTCGATCTGTGTCGGCAAGTCCTGTCTGATCCGGCCCAACTGCTGGGTCAGTTCCAGCATCCCAGCCTTTGCCTGCATCAATTTTTCTTCGAGCTGCATGATCGCCCAGTCGGCATAAGGATCGTCCTGCGCTGCGGCTTGTTTGATCAGGTTAGTGACGCTGATGTAGCCCGCCATGCCCATGATCGAGTGGACGCCTTCGCGTGCGGTTCGACCTTGCCAGATTCGGGCGGCGTGGTGGGTGTGCAGTGTCAGGGTGATGCTGCTGCGCAATGAGCCAAGGTTGAGCTGATAGTGATCGGCCACGGTGTCGTCCTCGCATAGGCTTGGACGGGAACGTTGCGACAGACGAAGGTAAAGGACATCCGAAAAGCTGAATGCTGTCTGTTCGATTTGGTTCGAGACGGTTGATTTTCGAGACGCTCGCTAGTGATGCCAGTGGCATCAAATCTACTGACGTCCAGGGCGTTTGCTACGCAGCTGGCGTAGTTCATCCAGGCACGCTTGGGCGAGGGCAGAGGCGGGTTCGCCCTTTTTCCTAAGCTGGCGCGGGGAAGCGGGTGGCGGTTCTGCAACGGGTAACGATTCAGCCTGACCTGCCCAAGGGCGGAAATCGCCTTTCAGCGCCCGCTGGATCAGGCCCATCAGATACGCCGCCGGTTTGCGGACGCTACCTGCCGCACACCGCGCGGCCGCTTCGTTGAGCACCGCCTGCCGGTCTGCTGGTTTCAGCTTGTTCAGCGTCACGGTGACGGCCTGCCGCTCGCTCGGACTCAGGTACAGCGGATCAGGCCAGTGCAGGTTGTCCACCGCTGGGGTCGCGCGCGGTACCGTACAAATACTTTCTTTAAATACAGTACAGGCAGTGTTCGGATTCCGAACGCTGCCGGAAACCTTGGCGTTCAGACCCGGTTCGGAATCCGAACGAGGTTCCACACGATTCCGAACGAGGTGGTCGCCACCCAATTCGGAATCGTGTGACGCTTCATTGGGCGCCTTATCCAATCCTTGTTTTGTCCAATGGTCGCCCCAACTGTCGAGCCGGGTGGGGAGTTGACCCAAATCGATATCGGTGTCCTGACGAATTTCTTCCAACACATGCCGAGCGACAATTCGCACAGCCTTGGTCGCGTGAGAGAGGGCATGGCCGACCAGCTCCAGATAATCCTGATCCAGCTCCATGGCTTCGGCGGGGGTTAACGGTTCATCGTGCAGGACGTAAAGAGAACCTTGTAGGCGTCCGCTGAGCTGATCGCGACCACGGCTTACCAAACTAAGCCAGCGCGTCAACCTGAGCATCGTCAAGACGCGAGCGATGGTTTCACGGGATGCAGATACACCATAGGGTACGCTCGACAGGTAAGGTTGCAGATCTTCATAACGCGGCGTGACCACGCCATGGCCTTGCAGCATGAGTCGAAAGACTTGCCATGCATTACGTTCCAACGGCGTTAGCCGACAATCCAGGAGCAGACGACGCGGTACGACTTCGTGTGATTGGCCACTGAACAGAAAGCCAGCTTGGAGAGCTTGGTTGGAAGGTGGTTCGGTGGTCGGGTGTGCAGGCCAGCGTTCACTTAGTTGTTGGGTGCATTGCTGCAGGACGCGTTGCCAGCGACCGGACGGGACAGTGCTCATGTTCCGTTGTTGTAATGGTCGATTTGCTGCCAAACGATGGTCAGGCTGATCTGTTGCTCCTCGGCCAACATCATCATGGCGTCGAGCTGATCCTCAGCACCGTCCTCAGCGCGTAGCTGGCACCAACGATGCCAGAGCGCATGTTCCTGCGCTTCGCTCAAGTTTTGGGGGCGGCCTTTACGGGTTTCTATCTTGAGCAGCCGTCGGCGCAGGGCGGTCTCCGAATGCGCCAAGCCGAAGCACTGATACATGATGGTGCTGCTGGCACCGAGCTTTAGCGCTCGGTTGATTAAGCGCTCATTCTGTTCGTCGCGTTCGGCCTGGTCGATCAATCGATGCAGCACCGGCGAATCAATCCTGATCTCAACCCAGGGGACGGTGGCGTGGGCCAGGCGTGACAGCGTGGTGGGCGGTAAGGACTGCAATAGGTAAATGTCCTCTTCATCCAGCCCGAGTGCTTTGCAGCGTTGCAGGTTACCCAGGCGCAACTCGTGAAGGACCTGAGTCAGCATGGCCTGGTTGAGCACATTGAAGGACAGGTTCATGGCTCCTCCCTTGGTGAGTCGACTTCAACGGAAATCGATAAGTCGATCAAGCGCCGGGCTAAGCGAATGAGACGATACAGTTTGATTAACAGACTGTCGGGCAGTCGCTCCAGCCCTACGTCCATGGCGGGACGATCTGCCAGCGGGAGTTGATAAACTCCCAATAGCAGTTGCCCGAACAGGGCTGAGGGCAATTGCTTGCGATCCGCCCAGTTTACTTCGTCTTGGGCACGCAGCAGGGCCAGGAGCATCAAGTGAATGCTGGTTGCACGAGGTGCTGCAAGATCTAGTTGCTCCATGTTGAGGGCGAAGCCCAAACCACATTTCTGATCGATGATGCTCTCGGGATGTCCGGCGTAGGCCGCCATTTCCCTAGCCAGGCCGGCAATGGCTAAACGCAGTTGTTCAGGGGTATCCAGTGTTGGTGCGATGATCCAGATGTCGTCGATCGGGCAGGTTTCGACGATCTGTGATGGTTCGGTGGCAGTGGCGCGATCAATCTGTTCGCGGATCTGCTGGACACGTGACGGAGGGCTGATTGCTGATGCGACATTCGTTTCGGGCAGCGTGAACTGCTCCTCTCGCTCTGTTTCGGTCTGCGCCCCGGTTTCAGCTGATTTGGGATGCGGCTCGGGTGGAGGAGGTTCGGCCGCGGGCTCATCAACGCTCGGCAGTAGGTTGTTCTGCGGGGGCGTGACGATTACGCCGGGCGTCTGGATAACCCGATGGGTGTCGCCCAGCTCCAGGGCCAACATGCGGTAGGACTGTCCGACTAAGCGACTCATGCGTTCGAGCAGTTCATCCTGGATTTGCTCAAGGTCGAAAGACTCTGGATCGGCATCGAATTGCTCTAGGGTGTCGAGCCAAAACTCGGGAAAAGCGATGGCGTCGGTTGGATAACGATTCCAGGTTCGTTCAGCCTGTCTGCGCAGACCAATCAGGCGTTCAATTTTTGGTTTTCCCAACCCGGCATACAGGGTTTGTGGAATGGCGGGCAGAAGATGTTCAAGGGTGTCCAGCATCCGGCTGATGTGCGACTGCGAAATCGGATAGCCTCCAGCGGCAAGACGTTGTGCCAGCTCACGTTGCGAGAGTGTTGCGTCATCTGATTCAAGCATGGTCTTGAGTTTGGCCACTGCCTGAGCACGTTCGATGAAGGTGAGTTGACCGTGCAGATCGCTTTCGGCCAGATGGCCGAGTAGGGCGCTGATTTCATCGGTCCAGGGTCGGAACAAGCAATGGATGCGGAAGAAACGCTCGTCGCGGGTTTCCTGCCACAGCTCGCCCAGAATCGCCAAGCGTGTATTACCGCCGTTGCGGATGATGAAGTGGGTTTCACCCGGGCGGCGGGTAATCGGTGGAGGTTGGTCCAGCCCGCGTTCACGGATGGAGGCCTTGAGATCGTCATACAGCGGGTTACGGATGAATCGCGGGTTGTGTTCGTAGGGCCGCAACTGCTCCAGCGTGACCAGCATAGGCGTATCAGTGAGTGGATCGGACAACCGCCCCAGTTCTGGACCGCAAGGGAAGTAGTTCTGGTGCAATTTTCCTGTGATTTCCTCCTGAGTGAGCTTCTTCATTGGAGCAACCTCAGTTAACGTCGAGGGCGCAAATGGTCACCGATCTCGAACTTGACGATTTCGGCAGTGCCCGAGCCTTCGAAATAACGAGACAGTTCCGCGAGGAACGACCCCATGGCTGAGCGCCCTTCTTGTAGACGAAAGACCACTGTGCAGTAGTCCTCGCTAGGTGGGCGGCAGGGGTGGATGGATGGTTGAACAATGATAGGAAGCTGGTCCAACATCAAAAGACTCCTTGCCAAACGCAGTTGGCCTCAACGTCGATCAGACAAATTTCGTTTCGAGAACTACAGCTTGGCAATTCACTTCATCGAACCTCCTCGCACTTGCTCAAAGTAGCTATCGCTGTGCGCCATTCCGGGAACAATTCGATGGCCAGTGCTTGCATGGTTTCCAGTGCCGATGGCGAGCGTCTTTTATGGGACCGGCGCGTCTCGATCCGGTGGACTGGCAGACCGAGGGAGGCAGCATTGAGATACGCCACTGCATCTGGAACTACAGTGTCTAACACGGAGATGCTGGTGGCCCCAGCGAAGGTCTCACGCAAACTACAGACGATCATCCGGGTGTCGATCCTAATGGCGTTCACCTGGTTCAGTAGCAGTCGCAAGGGTGGTGGTGGAATGCCCAGGTGGCGGAACGGTTCGAGTTCGCTGAGCAGCTTCAAGGTGCCACGGCGCAGCTCGCGGGCGGCGAGCATCTCCGGCGTAATGGGAGAGAGGGCGAGATCGGAGGCCAGGATGGCCATTTCCAGCAGCACGCTACGTGCGCCTTGGGTGTCGATTAATAAAAGGTCGTAACAGGGGCGGAAATGGTCGAGCAAATTGCGCAGCCGTAATCGCCCGTCAGGGGCGTGCAGCAGCAAAGTGCTCAGTCGGCCTTGATCATCGTTGGAGAGGATCAGGTCGAGACCGACGACCACAGTCGTGGAAATTATCTGCGCAGGATCTGTCTGGTTGAGCGCGATGAGTTCGTAAGCACCGGCGATGGCCTCGTGTTTCAAGGCGTAGTAGCTGGAGAGGGTGGGTTGGCTATCCAGATCGAGCAGCAGGACGCGTAGGCCAGCATCCGCCAGCAGACCGCCGAGATTGGCAGCCACTGTTGTTTTGCCTACTCCACCTTTGGTGGACACCACTGATACCACAACCATGGCATCAGGCCTGCTGCGCCAAACGCTCATTGATCCACTGTTCGATCTCCAGCGAGTCCCAGCCGACGGCGCGCAGTCCAATGCGTTTGGAATGAGGGAATTTACCCTCCTTCATCAAATTGTAGATGTGCGCACGCTTGAAGCCGGTTTTTCGCTCCACTTCGTCACGCCGCATGATGTGACGTTCGGCCGGTGGTTGAGGGCTGTCAGTGAGCGAGACGGATGAGCTGGACATGCTGGTCACTCCTGGCGCCGCTTGGCGCGTGGTGGGAAGTGACCTGCAGTGAATAGCAGAAAATGAGATTAGTCATTGCAATGCAATTGACGATATTGCAATACAACCTTACCGCCTAGCTTGGGCAAGACTCCGACGAGCCGCCGCAAATTTTTCATCCAGTGAACGCTTACCTAGCCCAGGAACGTCGCCGTAATGTGCGGTTATGGAGTCGACGATTGAGGCTTGGCTGTTGAATATCGAATGACGTCTTCCTGCTTCGGAGGAGCCGAGCATCGTTTCGAGTAGCGCTCCAATGATGTTGAGAAAGCTGGCTTTGCTATGCTCGCTCACATCTTTTTTATCCTCAGCAAGCGCGCTAAGACTTTCGCGTTCCAGTCCCGCAGCGGTCAGTTCGTCCATTAACTCCTGCAGTCTCGCTTCGGTTACTTTCAACCGTACCTGAAGGGCTTCCCTATCTGCCTGCAGAATAAGGTAGGTGTCATAGCGGACAGCCTCGTCAGTAGCGGTTGGATGAAAAAGAAAGGACGGTCGCTGATCTGGATATTGATGGGTTATCCATGACTTTAGGTCCGAATGTCGGATGGTCAGCAATTTGAAGTCGACAGGTGTGCCTGGCGTAACGGTGGTGCCTAAAGCACCGTAGCGCAACTCCTGATTTCGTATGGCATCCAGGATTATCTCTAATTTCTTGTAAAGGCATGGCCATTGCGGGAAGGCTGTGATAACACGCTCAGGGCTATCCCAAACTAACCCGAGAATTTTTGCCTCGTAATCCATCAAGTCACACCAGCGTATGGCCGCCTCGATGGGTCTGTAAAAGAGCTTTTCGTAGGGGTTAAAACTGCTAGGTCCGTGCATTAGGGGTAGCTTCCTATTAAAGGGCAGCCCCGCTAGGTAATGTCGAAAGATCTAAACATCGTGCCCTAGGCTTCCGTGCGGTTGCTGTCCTGTATTGCTCTGATTATTTGCAAGTTTTTTATATCCTGGCTTGTTGATACGTCGAAGTTGTAGGAGCGTCGCCGCGGAATATGTGTTGTTAGGCTCAGGCTCCCGCGGGGTTTACCTATCAGGTTGAGCGGCTTGCTTCGACATGACGTTCATTTCAATGTCGCATAAACGGATGCGACACTGCATCCTTGAACCATCTAGTTCTCCTTGGGACCTGAGCAATCTGAACCAGAAAACGGCCGATTAAGGCCGTAGGTAGGATGAACAGAGGTGTGTCCGTATCGTGCGTTGATGATTACTTTTGGCTGCGTTCAACTCTCCATAGCCTGAATGTCGTCATAGCTGGTTTCTTTGGTGCTAGCATAGTGCACGTCGTGTAGCGAAACGGGGGAGATGCCGCGAATCTCGCTTGCTGAGCAGCGTTTCCAAGGACGGGGCGACAGCCGAGTCACGCGCCTGGATAGCACAAATCAACTGGTGTGTTGCTTCCTTGCTAAAACGAATTTGCTGAGCGCGCTTTTGGTTGCCTGGATGCGTGGGGACGTATGTCACGAGCAGCTCTCGGTCCTCATCTCCAAATCGCACCTCGGAAAGTATTTGTATATGAGCAATAGTAAAAATCATCTATTAGTTAACGATCCCAGGCGAACGTGACGCCGCTAACCTGAGGCCGACCTCCCAGTCATGTGGATAGATGCCGTCGCCCCTAGGGGATCGAGGGCCATCCGCGAAAGCCTGGCGGCAGATTGCAGGGTGCATTCGCTATCTGACAGGCACTAGGCACTTGGACGACTTCCCTGCGGGGTGCAGGTGAAACCAATAAAATAGCCATTGCTCCGAATAGACAAGCCAACAACGTGATTGTTTTTATTCTTGTTTTCATTTCTTCGTCTCTTGAGGGCACAAATTAGCTACAGGCTGCGATGTCTGCAGTTGAATTAGTCCTATCTTTCGGTAGTGCGGATAGTTTTTTGACGAACGGTGCGACATGGCCGGACCACAGGTTTGGAACCCCGAATACAGGCTAGGGAGTGCGCGGTTCAAGGAAGTGAATAACTCGTTACGATCAAGGCGCAGCGGTAGTTGGCCGCTACGCATTGAGGCCTGTTGGTGCTAAGCCGCACTGAAGGTTCTGTGGGGATCAATTACAAATTTCTTTGGCACACCGGCATCGAACTCGCCGTAACCCTCTGAAGCCTGGTCCAGACCGATGACCTGCACTCCCACCACTTCTGCGATATTGATGCGGTCCCACATGATCGCCTGCATCAGTTGGCGGTTGTACTTCATCACCGGCGTCTGGCCTGTGTGAAAGCTGTGGGATTTGGCCCAGCCCAAGCCGAAGCGAATGCTTAGGCTGCCCATTTTAGCCGCAGCATCCACAGCGCCCGGGTCTTCGGTGACGTACAGGCCGGGAATGCCGATTTTTCCTGCCACGCGCACGACCCCCATCAGCGAGTTGAGCACAGTGGCCGGTGCCTCGCGTTTCGCACCGTCATGGCCGTGGCCGCGGGCTTCGAAGCCCACACAATCAACCGCACAATCCACTTCCGGTTCGCCTAATAGTGCGGCGATTTGCTCGTGCAACGGTGTGTCTTTCGACAGGTCGACAATTTCAAAACCCTGGGCTTTGGCATGCGCCAAGCGGATTGTGTTGATATCACCGACGATCACCACCGCAGCACCGAGCAAACGTGCCGACGCAGCTGCTGCCAGACCGACCGGACCGGCCCCTGCGATGTACACAGTACTTCCCGGACCGACTCCTGCGGTAATGGCGCCGTGGTAACCGGTGGGCAGGATGTCGGACAGGCAGGTGAGGTCGAGAATTTTCTCCATGGCCTTGTCGCGGTCCGGCAATTTGAGTAAGTTGAAATCGGCGTATGGCACCAGAACATATTCGGCCTGTCCGCCAGTCCAGTCGCCCATGTCGACGTAACCGTAGGCGCCACCGGCACGGGCGGGGTTGACGGTTAAACAAACGCCAGTGTGTTGCTCTTTGCAGGAACGACAGCGACCGCAGGCTACGTTGAAAGGTACCGACACCAGGTCGCCAATCTTCAGACTTTCAACGTCGCTGCCTTTTTCGATGACTTCACCTGTGATTTCGTGGCCCAGAACCAGACCAACCTGAGCAGTGGTACGGCCTCGCACCATGTGCTGGTCGGAGCCGCAGATGTTGGTAGAAATCACTTTGAGAATAACTGCGTGCTCGATCTTTCGACCCCGAGGATCTTGCATCTTCGGGTAGTCGATTTTTTGCACTTGCACTTTTCCCGCGCCCAGATAAACCACACCACGATTATCAGACATATCCTGTTCTCCTTTATTGTGAGTTGGCCGACGTTTAATGCTTCGTTAGGGCTTGCACAGTGCGTGCGTCAGGCTTATTCGGGCATTGCGATCAGCTCAGCCTGGGCCTGTTCATCTTTCTTCAACTTATTCAAAACCCACCGCATTTGGGACAAGGCATTGTCAAAAGCGATGGGGACTTGCGTTGGATTCGGGGTGTGTTGGAGGACGCGGGCTTGAGCCTCAATCATGATCCGATCTTCTTCGAAGGCCATGCGGGCAATAGCGATCATGTCATCGGCAAGTTTCTCGCTGCATCCGGCAAGCGCATGGCGATTAGGCGCCCAAGAGAAAAAGTATCTTGAGTTAGTGTCATCAGTTGGCGTGATGGCCTGGCATGTCACGTCGTGAGTAATGGGCGCTACGTCCTGCGGTTTTTCACCATTGAATTGCTCCAGGGTTCCACGCGGAAAACTGTACGAATTCATCACCATTACGCCCGGTGCCAAATAATCGTAGGCCGTAAAAATATCAACCGTGTCGGAATTCACGACTCCTTTGATGTGATTCGGTGTGGGTTGGGCAGGTAACCAACGTTCTACACGTACTCCGCGATCGAGCCGGCTAACCTTCGGTCGAACGTGTGCCCAATCTATGCCCATGCCGAAGCTTTCTGGATGGAGGAAATAGAGGTGCGAAAAGTCCAGCAGGTTGTCGTTAACCAACTGATAATTGGCTTGATACTCGATGCTGCCTGATCGGAAAATCCAATCTGGATGATCATGACCTACAGCTGGAGGGATAAGCGTGGGATCTGCCTGCTGTGGGTCGCCGAGCCAGACCCATACCCAACTGTCTTGTTCAATGACAGGGAAGCTACGGACGCATGTCTGCGCAGGGATGATGTCTTGACCAGGTATTTCGGTGCATTTGCCTGAACTGTCAAACTTCAGGCCGTGGTACATGCAGCGAACGGAGTCGCCTTCTTTTCTCCCGATAGATAACGGCGCCGAGCGATGGCAGCAGCGGTCCTGGAGAGCGGCGATGGCACCATTCTCCATGCGATAGAGCACGATTGGCTCATTGATAATGGTTCGAGCAACCAGCCCGTCAGTCACCTCATAGTTCCACGCTGCCACATACCAGCAGTTGTGCAAATACATAGATCCTCCGGTGGCTTGTTGTATTTGTATCGCCAGCTTATGGATGCGAGGATTAGTCTTCTATGCCGTATAGCATCGTTTTTCGGCTGAATTCATCACATTGGGGGAGCGCGTGGATCTTCTAGGCGAAGTACTTTTATCTCTTAAGGTAGAGGTGAACTCGGGGGGCATCTATGCGCTGGGGGATCCGTGGGGGCTAAGGGTTCCCGGCTTTTCTGCCGCCAGCGCCTTCACGTTGTGTTGCCTTGATGCCCCGCTGTGGTTGACGGTTTCGGGACAAGCCCCGGTTCGGCTCGAGCCGGGCGACTCGGTTCTGATATTGCACGGAGCTGCGTATACGGTGGCCTCGAGCCCTGACGCGGACTGCATCGATTTGATGGACTACTGGTATGCGAGAGGATTACCGCTGCTGGTCGCCGGAGAACGACAGTCGGCTCCTATTTCCGGACTGGAATTGGGACAGGGCGAAAAGAAGGGGCGGATGATGATTCTCGCCTTTTTACTTCAGGCCGCGGACAGCAATCCGTTGTTACGGTCATTGCCCCGGATGATTCACCTGCACGGAAGTGCCAGTGGCATGTTCCCCTGGATGAATTCAATGCTGGAGTTTCTCGTCAGCGAAGATACGGCCAACCGCGCCGGTTACGTGGCGACTGCTGCACATCTTTCAAACGTGATTTTTACAAGTTTTATCCGAGCGCATGCGCTGTCAGTTCCAAGGGAGAGTAGCGGCTGGCTGCAGGGGCTGGCGGATCGACGCATTCGCCAGGCTCTGGTTTCCATGCATGCGCGCCCCGGTGAGCACTGGACCACCGAGTCACTGGCGGAAGAGGCGGGAATGTCTCGTCATACCTTCGGTCGCCGCTTCACTCGTCTGGTGGGTCAGTCGCCCATCGATTATTTGATAGATCTTCGGATGCTGGTGGCGGCGGAGCATCTGCGCGCCGGCAATCCGGTTGCCCGGGTGGCTGAAGCCGTGGGGTATCAATCGGAGCGTGCCTTTCGCGAGGTGTTTCGCAGGCGATTTGGAGTACCTCCGTTGCGCTATAGCAAGGCGTAGTCATCGGTGTTGAGCAGAGGGCCAACCCTTGCGCAACGATTCGATCAAGTGTGTTGGATCATCGTTCTGAATCAGCAGCGCCAACATCAGGTTGGCACTGCGGATAAGGGCGTTTGCTCTGCGGCTCTGGTTAGTCTGCCTGGCCTAACAGGCCGCCACCGTCGATAACGATTTCGGTACCGGTGATGTAGGAAGACGCTGCAGAGGCGAGGAGGAGCGCAACCCCCTTGATTTCTGCGGGCTCCGCAACGCGATGCTGCGGGTTTCCCGCCTCCAGCAACCGCCGCATTTCGGGATCGTTGACATGGCCATCTGCGATATTGGTAGCGAATGCACCCGGGGCAATGGCATTCACCTGAATGTTGTACTTGGCCAGCTCCAAAGCGGCTTGACGCATCAAATGGGAGGCGCCGGCCTTTGCCGGGAAGTAAGACGTGCCTACCCAGGCGGCATTGAGACAGCTTGCAATCGACGTGGTCACCACGATCTTGCCGGAACCCTGGGGCTTCATATGTCTGGCTGACTCCTGCAGACAGTACAGCACGCCATTCAGATTGATCGCCATGACTCGCTCCCAATTGCTGAGGTCGAGGTTTTCCAGGCTACCTTGCAAAAGTCGCTGCCCCTCGCGCCCAAGAAAACCAGGACCCGAATCGATCCCTGCATTCGCGAACACCACGTCCAGTCTGCCGTAATGATTGACTGTGTTTTGAAATGCATTGGCGACGGACGCCCGGTCGCTGACGTCCACGAGTTCACCACGTACGTCAAAGCCGCGGCGAGTGAGCGAAGAGACCGCGTCATCGAGGAAATGGGCATTGATATCCATCAGGGTGATTTTTGCACCATTTTCTGCAAGCGCTTCTGCGCAGGCCAATCCGATACCGCTTGCTCCACCAGTGACTACACAAACTCGACCGGATACGTCGAATAAACGTGAGGCTGTACTCATCTCAAATCTCGCTGTTTTTGTATTGGACGGATAGTTGTTATTACCGAGAGGCGGGGTCATGCAGCACCTATCGGATGGCGGTTGGATCGACGCGCTAGCCGTTTTGCCTTGGGCCACGTGAACTGGGGTGTCTGCTTGCACCGACATGACAACCTGCCTTACTGCGGCGCTGGAAGGCCGAACAGGAGAGCGCAAGAGCTCTAGCCTGGAGAAATAAGAAAAGGTGGCGGACGTGAACAGATGTTGGCGGGCTAGCCGCACGCCTTGGCAAGAATTGGGGGAGATTCAAGCAAAGGCGGGTCTATCTTTGGATAGGTGTTCCCGGTTGTGCCGACTCCGTACGTTCGGCTCACAGCGGCTAACTAGCAGCTGGATAGGACTCAAAAGTCAGGCTTCACCTGCCTGGTCAAAATATGAGCCTTACCGATAATCGGAGAACAATAATAATGGCGATTAATAAAGACCGTATCTGTTTCAACACTGGAAAAAAGGGAGAGTTTACGTCGAGGTCGTTGCTCACCGCTGCGCTTCTGGGCTTCGCGTTAGCAACGCTCAGTACCAGTTCAGCTGTTCGCGCAGCACAGTTCGAAGTGGGTGAAGTCGACGTTAACTGGACCAACACCCTCAAGTACTCCCTGGGTTCCCGCCTCGGTGAACCTAATGATAAAAACCTGGCCAATCCGAACGTCGATGATCCTGATCGAAATTTCGATAAAGGATCATTGATGATGAATCGGTTTGACTGGTTGAGCGAATTCAATGCGCGTTGGAAAAACTTTGGACTGAGTTTGAGTGGTGCGGCCTGGTACGACAACGTCTACAACCGCAACAACGATAACAACTCGCCATCGACGTTTAACCCGTACTCAGTCAGCAACGATCATTTTGCCGACCAGACAGAGAAATGGGCGGGTAAGAAAATCGAGCTGATGAACGCCTTTATATCCGGTCAGTTTACGCCGATGGATGTACCGGTCAGCATGCGATTAGGGCAACACACGCTTATTTGGGGCGAAAGTCTATTTTTTACCGATAACGGCATTGCTGCCGGTATGGCACCCGTGGATGCTTACAAAGCGTTAAGCGTTCCTAATATTAAAGCGCAGGAAGTGTTCCTTCCGACCAACCAGCTTTCAATGAGTGTGCTGTTATCTGATAGCTGGGTAGTCGAAGGCTACTACCAGTTTGAATGGGAAAAAACCCGTATTCCCCCGGCGGGCAGTTATTTATCCTCAGTTGACCTTTTGGACGAAGGGGGTGAACGAATCATCGCGGGCTCTGGTACCTATTTTTATCGTGCTTCTGATAAAGAACCGGACGCTGCGCAATATGGGGTGTCGGTGCGCTGGCGACCAGTCGACTTGAACCTCGATATCGGCGCTTATGCACTTCGCTATAATGACAAAACTCCCCGTGTCAATACCGTCCCTTCAGGCGGCTTTGATCCGGCAACGGGTTCAATTGGACAGTACTTTCTCGATTATAAGGAGAAGATTGGACTGTATGGTTTGAGCGCCAACATGTCGTACGGCTCGCTGAACCTTGGAGGGGAGGTATCTTATCGCGATGGTGTGCCGCTTCGGGCAAACGGCAATGTACTTGTCCCGGATGTCCTGGGTAACACGCTGCACGCCCAGGTATCGGCAATCTGGGTCGGAAACGCCGGGCCCGCGTGGGATGGTGTCAGTATCGCCGCAGAGTTGGCAGGACATAAACTCCTTGAGGTCACCAAAAACAAGGAGCAACGTGATACCAGTTTAGATGATTCGGTTTACGATATTCGCGGCGTCACCACCTTTCAATACTTCCAGGTGATGCCAAGTCTGGATATCGAACTTCCAATTGGTCTTGGCTACAACTTTAAAGGTAAGTCTCCGATTTCCGCGGCCTTTAATAATTATGGTAGTAACGAAGGGGGCGATCTCACTGTCGGCGTGGTCGGTACTTACCAACAAGACTGGAAGTTGGGCCTTAATGCGACCCACTTCTTTGGTAGTGAGTCGGGTAATTACTACTCGGGGCGTGATTTCCTGATGGCGTCTGTCAGTCGATCCTTCTAAATGTAATCAGGTATTTTTTTCATGAATAATTACAGTGTGAAATTTCTGCTATCGGCTGCGTTTTTCGTAGCGCTTATCAATACTCCTGTTCGAGCCGCTGTAACCCCAGTGGAGGCGGCGAAACTGAACAGCGAGCTTACGCCGCTTGGTGCCGAGCGATCGGGCAACGCATCAGGTAGTATTCCTGCGTGGTCGGGTGGTTACAAAGGCATGCCTACTGGCCACAAGCCGGGCAGTATGAACAGTGACCCGTTTCCAGACGAAAAACCAGTTTTGGTTATTAACAGCAAGAACGCCGCAGCCTACAAGGATCAACTATCTCAAACGGTGCAGTTACTGTTACAGCAAAATCCCGAGTGGCGCCTTGATGTATATCCAACGCATCGCACCGCGTCGGCTCCAGAGGCTTTTTATAACTACACGAAAACCAATGCTACTACGGCGCAGCTCAGTGGCGACGGTGTGGGTGTCACCCATGCCTACGGTGGTATCCCGTTCCCTTTACCGAAGAATGGTTCAGAAGTTCTTTGGAATCACTTCCTTTCCTGGAAAGGAGTCGGAGTGGAAATGGAGGGTGGAATGTATATGGTCGATAGCAAGGGGCGTTCTTCGTTGACGGCTGCGTTAAAAATGGACGGCTTCTATCGATATGCGTTACCTGGTGGCGAAAAGGATTTTGATGGGTTCTTTCAATGGCATCGATCGTTAACCACCGCTCCGGGTCGCAGTGCAGGTGAGGCATTGATCGGCATTTGGCCGCAAGACTTCACCAGCCAGCAGCCAGGCTCATGGCAATATATGCCGGGTCAGCGCCGGGTTAGAAAACTACCTAATGTACAGTTTGATACGCCAAACTTTCTGATGTCCGGCTTGACTCAGTTCGATGAGGCCTATGGGTTCTTCGGTTCCCCAGAGCAATACGATTGGAAGTTGGTCGGAAAGAAGGAGATGTATATTCCTTATAATACCAACAAGCTTTTTTCCGTTATTCCGGAGGAGTTGTTGACTCCAAAAGTGCTTAATCCGAATGTCATTCGTTGGGAGCTGCATCGGGTTTGGGAGGTTGAGGCGACGCTTAAGCCTGGCGTTCGAAACGTTGTGCCTAAGCGCCGTGTCTATATGGACGAGGATACATGGGCCATCGTTATGGCAGACCTTTGGGACTCTCAAAACAAGCTCTATCGCGGTGCGATCAACTACCCGGTTGTGAACTATGATCTGCCTGGTGTGGTGATGCGACCTTTTATGTCAATAGACTTTCAACAACAGGCTTATACCTTGGGCGAGTTGGACACCAAGTACCTTCCGGTCACCCCGAAGCCTCGTTCCTTTTATTCCGCTGAAGCATTGGTACAAGACGCCCTGCGTTAAAACCATGGTCCGGGCGGCCCATGGTCGCTCGGACATTACTGAGCGGAGCTATTGCTCAAAGGGGTCATAAGATGGTTTATACGATCGCGCGCGCAGCTCATTGGTTGAGCGCATTGTATCTGGTTGTCGCTGCATATGGCGCGAGTGCCGAGGAAGGGCGACCCGCTGTGTTGGACCGTCCTGCCCGTGAAGTACTGCAGCCAGCTTCAACGTTTCTTCTGGGCGTGACCAAAGCAGGCGAGCGCCTGGTAGCTGTCGGCGAGTCGGGCCGTATCGTCCTGTCGGATGATCAGGGTCAGAGTTGGCGCCAAGCCAAGGTGCCGACCAGTGTACTGCTTACGGCTGTCGAGTTCGCGGATGCGAAAGTTGGCTGGGCAATCGGTCATTCAGGGGTGGTGCTTCGCACTGAGGACGCTGGTGAAACCTGGAGCCGCCAACTGGATGGTGTTCAAGTCGCTCAATTTATCCATGACGCCGCCTCCCGATCAGCTACGGGTGCCCCAGGGATCGCCAAGGGTATTAGCGTCGATCAAGCTGAGCGGTTGATGAGCGATGGCCCGGACAAGCCTTTTCTCGCCCTCCATGTTGAGGACAGGCAAAAGGTCACCATCGTAGGCGCCTTTGGCTATGCGCTGAGCACCCTGGATGGTGGTAAACACTGGGTATCTCTGGACAGACAACTCGATAACCCGATGGGCCTGCATTACTACGGAATAGCTAAAACGGACGAGGGCCTGGTGCTGGTGGGCGAACAAGGCATTGTTCAGCGTCAGATCAGGGCCGAAGAGTTTCACCGTGAGACCCCGTTCGAAGGAACACTGTTTGGCATTCTGTCTCCTGGCAATCACGTCTTTGTGGCTTATGGATTGCGCGGGAAAGTGTTACGCAGCCTGGACGACGGAAAGACCTGGAATAAAGTCAGCAGTGGTATTGAGGCCTCCATTCAAGCGGGGGCGGTACTTCAAGATGGCACCCTTCTGTTAGTGGCGGAAAATGGTCAAATGATCTCCAGCCAGGACCGTGGAAGCACTTTCAATTTGCTGTCGGTTCGAGGCTTGCCCACTGCTTACGTTCTTCCTGTTTCCGCCAAAAGTTTGATTGCGGTGGGGCCTCTCGGGCCACAAACCGTCCCTGCGCCGTGAGATTCCAGACATGAAAATTGAGACGACCTCGGCGACAAAGGTCGAAGATTTTGATCCTGCTGCCGGTACGCTTCTTGAGCGGGTTTTATTTAACAATCGCTTGTTTGTCGTGATGTTCTGCGCGTTAGTAACGGTTTGCCTGGGATGGAGTGCTCAGCATATTGACCTGAATGCAAGCTTCAAGGCAGTGATTCCTAATGATCACCCGTATATCCAAAACTATTTCGCTAATGAGGCCGATCTGCAAGGCCTGGGAAATACCCTAAGAGTGGTGGTTGCTACCCAGGGCGATAGCATTCTGAACGCTGATTATTTAGAGACCTTGCGAAAAATAAACGATGAAATTGTCACCATTCCCGGCGTTGAACGACCCTTTCTGCAGTCCTTGTGGACTCGAAGCACCCGTTGGTTGATGGTGACCGAAGTGGGTATCGATGGCGGCCCGGTCATGCCGGATACGTTCGATGGCAGTTCTTCCAGCCTGGAGCAGTTGAGGCTTAACATTCTTCGTTCGGGAGAAGTCGGAAAATTGGTGGCTGCCGACTTTCGGTCGAGCGCTATCGTTGTTCCCTTGTTGGATTATGACGCTCAAGCGCAGAAGGCGCTTCACTATGGTGAGCTATCCAAACAACTGGAAAACATCAGGAGGAAGTACGAAGGTCAGGGTGTCAGTATTCATATCGTCGGCTTTGCAAAAGTCGTCGGCGATCTGATTGATGGCTTGAATCAAATATTAATATTCTTTGCAATTGCCGTCGCCATTGCGGCTGCGATGGTTTTTTGGTTCACCCATTGTATGCGAAGTACTTTGTTGGTTGTGGCCTGTTCCCTTGTCGCTGTGGTTTGGCAGTTGGGAATCTTACCGTTGATTGGCTTTCGCCTGGACCCCTATTCGATTCTGGTTCCGTTCCTCATCTTTGCCATTGGGATGAGTCACGGTGCGCAAAAAATGAATGGTGTGATGCAGGATATCGGCCGCGGCATGCATCGTCTTCATGCGGCACGCAATACCTTCCGGCGTTTGTTTATGGCAGGCTTTACAGCGTTGGTTTGCGATGCGGTCGGCTTTGCGGTGCTGTTCATGGTCAATATTCAGGCGATCCGCGAGTTAGCCATCGCTGCGAGTATCGGCGTGGCCATTCTGATCTTCACCAATCTAATCCTGCTGCCCGTCCTGTTAACCTATACAGGGGTCAACGATCGTGCGGCCAAACGGGCTCTTGTCCAAGAGCAAAATTCCCTGGACGCGTCTCATGAAAGGCTTTCCCTGTGGCGAGTGCTGACACTCTTCACCCAGCGGCGCTGGGCTATTGGCGCGATTGCCTGCGCAGTGATATTGGCGGTAGCCGGTTTAGTGGTGGCGTCGCGGTTGCAGGTGGGGGATCTGGATGCCGGGGCTCCGGAATTACGTGCCGATTCTCGATATAATCTGGATAACGCCTACTTGACCGGCCATTACGCGACCAGCAGTGATGTCATGGCAATTATGGTCAAGACCCCTCCTGATCAATGTGTTAACTACGAAACGCTGGTGAAGGTCCGCGATCTGCAAATCCTTTTGGGGCAATTACCCGGCGTCGAAGCCACCAACTCCTTTGCCAACCTGGCCAGGCAAATGACTTCTGCTTACAGCGAAGGCAGCTTCAAATGGGCAGAAATTCTGCCCAATCAAGCGGCGTTGAACTCGCTGATCGGTCAAACGCCTCGGGGGCTGCTTAACACCAATTGTGATCTCCTTACCGTGTACGCCTACCTGAAAGACCACAAGGCGCAGACACTCCAGCAAACGGTGGAAGTTGTTGAGGCTTTTGCCAAGGAGAACGACACCGCAAACGTGAAGTTCTTGCTCGCTGCGGGGAACGCAGGCATTGAGGCGGCGACCAATCAAGTGGTCAAGCACCACAACTACTTGATGCTGGTCGGGGTCTATCTCGTCGTCATTGTGCTTGCACTGGTTGCATTTCGCTCCTGGCAAGCGGTGGTGGTCGCAGTGGTACCGCTCGTATTGACAAGTATTCTTGCCGAAGCGCTGATGGTTTGGGTGGGCGTCGGGCTGAAGGTCGCTACGCTACCCGTAACGGCTTTGGGAGTAGGAATCGGGATCGACTATGCGCTGTATATCTTAAGTGTGACGTTAGCCTGGATGCGTATGGGGGCATCACTCAGTGAAGCGTACTACCGTTCACTGCTGTTCGTAGGGCGAGTGGTGATGCTCACGGGCGCGACATTGGCGGCGGGCGTTGCGACTTGGGTGTTCTCACCCATCAAGTTTCAAGCCGATATGGGTATGCTGTTGGCCTTTATGTTCCTTGTAAACATGTTCGGTGCGCTGATCTTGCTGCCCGCGTTGGCCAGTTTCCTGCTGAAACCACAGCTTCAGGCTCGCGAGAGTCAACATGTCGCCGTTGAGTCTTGCGAGTTCGACGAGCTACAAGAGCCTCAGAGTCGGACATGTAGTCGTGCGACGCTGGAAGTGAGAGGCGTCTAAGCAAGCATCGTTCAATCAACGCCGCACTGAGTGCGGCGTTCTTTTTGAATACTGCGTGTGGGTGATGCCGCACTTGTTTACGGCTCTCGGCGGTGGATAGCCCGAGGTTTTGTCGAAACGCTGGAAGTCGGACATTGCGATGGTGTTGCGCGCTTATTGATTAATCGCGCAGCAGGAATTCACGAACGGCATGGCGAGCGGTTTCGGATTCGTCCAGTACCAGGTGCCCTGCATTTCCCACTATGTTCACTTCGCAGTGGGGAAGGGCTTGTTGCCAGTGTCCGGCTTGGCCGACCGGAAGAATTCTGTCTTCTTTACCCCAGACAACCAGGGTAGGCGTTTGAATTTTCTGCAGGGTCGAAGGCATCGCGGTATTTATCATTTTCCCGTTGAGTAATAACCGGCAGGCTGAATCTCCTTCCTTCTTGCGCATGGCATTGAATTCTTCATCTGGCCCTTCAGGGAGGTAGGGCGCCAGGCTGCTGACATTGTGTACCAGGTAGTTGGGGATCTGCTCTGGCGGAACTTTACTCAGGTCAGTGGGCGGATGCTCCTTCACATCAAGGCCGGCGGGACACGCGAGCACTAACCGATTTACGCGCGAGCCATGCTGCGCCGCAAACTCGGCAGCGAGGTATCCCCCAAGCGAGGTTCCGACCAGGTGAACGCGATCCAGGCCCAACACGTCAAATAGCTTGGCGTAGTGATCGACATAACCTTGAATTGAATCAATTCGAGGGTTGATTGCCGACGCGCCGAAACCCGGATGATAGGGCAGATACGTCGTAAAGTACTTGTCCCACTGATCGGAAAACCCTATTCCATGCCAGGTTCCGGCTCCATGGAAATACACCAACGACTCACCCGTTCCGTTTTGATATACGACAGTTCCAGTGTTATCAATGTTTAATTTTTTTCGGATGTAAGTGCGGTGATCACCCCTGCGGTCGCCGAATGGAAAGCTGCTCATAAAATGCACTCCTGATGGTAGGTCCGCTGAATAAATACGAAGAATGGAGGCGTAGCGTTATGGAAAAACGCACCTTCGCTTCATATTTCGTCCACGCCGCGTCGACGCCATAGGCATCCAGTTCAGTATCGAGATCAGACTTTCTTCCCCTCACCTATCTTCCGGCAGGCGTTGTCGAAAAATGCTTGATGGGATTCTAGGAATGAGCAATGACAATGGGCTCATTCACCTAAACAAACGGATCAGCCTGGATCTGCAGCAGATAACCATTCGCGCTGCACAGGACCTCCGCAGTATTCCACTACCGAGAAAATAAGGCTGCAAGGCAAGCGCAACAGTTGATCAGTGAACTCAAGCACGAACTTGATCGCCTGCGGGTCAGCCAACCGGGACATTCCTCTGCGGATGTTCTGGGTGAAATGGCGTCGTCAGCGGGACACTATGCTCAAAACCTGGATGATTTGGTCCGCCTGACCGATTCCGTCGGCCTATTTGCTGGGCGTGAGGAAATCGAGGCGCTTAACACTGGCCTGGACAAAGATGCTGGGCGGCTTCTCGAGTTAGGAAAGGAGGTCTACTCCGCACAAAGCCATGAAATGCTTGCTTTGAAAGCACACATATTCCAGTCGCTCGGCGCCAGCGTGCTTCTGCTCCTCTTCGTCGCGGCAGGCTCTACCTTCGTGCTTCAGGCCCAAATAGTGGGTCCTTTACGAAAGGCGGTAGGGGTACTGCAAGAAGTTGCAAAAGGAAATCTGGCGGTTCGGATGGACAGCCATCGTCGTGACGAAATAGGTCAGTTGTATGCTTCCATGCAGCGAATGTGTGACGGATTGCGGGGGCTGGTGACTGGAATCGGCGATGGCATCCATCAACTTGGGCAGGTTGCGCAGGCGTTTTCTGAATATGGCATTGCCAGTCAAAATACAGCCCATGTTCAGGCGCAAGAGTCTGAGCAAGCTGCCTCGGCGATGACGCAGATGGTCGCGAGCGTTCAGGAAGTGGCTTATAACACGCAGCAGGCCCGAGAGGCCGCAGAGTTGGCGGAACGTCAGGCAACAGCCGGAGTGGACGTTGTCGGTGAGACGGTACGGCAGATTGATCGACTGGCGCTCGGCGTTGAGCGCTCTACCGAGTCGGTGGTTCGCCTGGAGACGGAAAGCAATCGAATCAGTGGCGTGCTTGACGTCATTCGATCAGTGGCAGAACAGACCAACCTGCTTGCCCTCAATGCGGCAATCGAAGCTGCGCGAGCCGGTGATCAGGGACGCGGCTTTGCCGTCGTGGCGACGGAAGTGCGAGCCCTGGCCAGGCGGACTCAGGAGTGCACTGTGGAAATCGACCTGCTTACACATAGCTTGCAGAGCATTGCTGGCGAAGCCGTTGCGCAAAGTCGGGAAAGTCTCACGCTCACCCGGCAAACCGTAGAACTCGCAGGCAAGGCAAGCACAGCGCTTGGAGAAATCAGTATCGCAGTCTCGCTGATTGAGCAGATGAATCAGCAAATCGCTGCCGCGGCAGTACAACAGCACGCAGTGGCAGAAGATGTCGGGCGCAGTGTTACACGGGTGCGGGATTTGGCGGACAGCACTGCTTCGAATGTGAAAGGCAGCGCCCAATGCGGTCTCACCCTCACGCAATTGAGTGGCGAACTACAACAATGGGTTGGCAGCTTTAGTGTGAATTGAAAGCCGGGGTTGGCCCTGGCGCGTAATGCCAGTGCGCAAAGGAAGTTTGGTGGCGCAACAAAAAGAGGAGCTTGGTAGCTGGTCAGCCATGAATTTGCTGACGCTATCGCGCTCCTAAAGTCCTGAAGTGGACGATTTGTCGAACGGCTATGGGCACAATTCCCGTTAATTGCCAGTCTGCTTTTTGTTTGCAGGCTCGGCGAGGTAGCGCGCCAGGGAGTCCAACTCAATATCGTTAATTTCTGTTTTGCGGAAAAATGGCATCACCGAAATGCCATTGCGAACGAAGTACTTGACCAGTTCTGGCGAAAGGTCCGAGCGGTCCTCGAGGCTTGCTGGAACGGCTCCTTTATATCGCGCATCCAAGGCCGTAGTGCCGGGATAGACCTCCCCTCGAGAGTGGCAAGGAGCACACCACTTCTCATACACCAACTTGCCTTGGCTTTCTGCGGCGTCTGCGGTTATGGCCCAGCTTAGCGGCGCACTTGCGAGGAGGGCCAGGAGTGACGGCTTCATGGTTTTTTCTCCTGCCGTAGATTCTTCGGCCAAATTCCATAGCGCCCCGGAGAGATGATGCCATTAGGGTCAACGGCATCCTTCAGCGTTTCATGGAAGCGCAATAGAATATTGCTGTTGAAGGAGTAGGTGTCCATGACATCGCCCTGGAAGGCGGTGGCGGTTCGGTACTCACCCCAGCCATTTTCCGCGGCGATTTTGATCAATGCGCGAAACGCTGCCCGCGTCTGTTTGTTCTTTGCAGGATCTTTTGAGATCCAGAACGGGATGATGAAAACAAAGCACCGTTCCCAGCAGGGGACGGGGACGTTGAGGGCGAAAGCAAATGGCACGCCGAGTTTCCGAGCGGCTGTTCCGAGCACTTCATTGATTTTAAGAATGGCTTCACCGTCTCGGGGAATTATCGGGGAAAACCACGCATGACCTTCGGAAGGTGGTGCGGGATTCCAGTGAGAGCGTGCACCGATCGAAAAGGCGCGCATGTTGGGAATGCCAAACTGAGCGGGATATTGCACCTGCTTTTGCTGCTCTGGCGACAGGGGCAGATCGTAATACTCACTTTCCTCAAATTTGGCGTCAGGAATTGCTTTGCGAAAGCGTTCCTGGACATATTTCCATTGAGCGCGAATGATTTTTTCGGGACCGTAGAAAGTGAAGGCGCCATTCCAAAAAGGGATGCCATGTTGCTTGCCGTAGCCTTCATACTCTTGCGGTTTCGCGCCGCGGTCCGCCAGTGCTTTGTACTCGGCATCGCGCGCCACCGGCCCGTGAAGCAGGAAGTCGTGCAGGCCGGCCAGACTTGGCGATCCCAGCAGAGGGCTGTTGATGTCCGGAAAGCCGGTAAAGATCTTTTGATTCTCCATCTCGGTCATGATGTCCACCAACGGTATGAGGTCCCGATAGTTGGACAGGTGCACTGTGCCTTTTAGAAATGCCTCTGGTTCAGGCATCAACCAAAATCCCATCTTGGTCACAATGCCAAAGTTTGACTGGCTGAAAATGCCGTCAACCCAAGGACCAAAGCCGGTCTTGTAGAGCTGCCAGGTCTCTGCGCCAGGCATCGCTCCCATACCCGTTCTCATTACCTCGCCATTGGCCAGCACCACTTCCATTCCACAATGAGCATCGAAGTGGTTGCGAAACTGTGCAGCCGTATAACCTGCTCCGCGATCTACAGCGTTCCCTAACATGCTCCCCCAGCCTGGGTCAGGAACATCCATCCACAACTTGATGTTTTTTTCCTGCAGATAACGGTAAAGGTCGAAGTAGCTGACCCCTGGCTCTACGACGCAGTAGGCCTGCTTCTCGTTAACCTCCAGGATCCGGTTCATTCGCTTCAGATCCAGTACCACCGAACCTGAACAGGTGGGTGCTGACCCTCCATAGCCCAGGTTTTTCCCTGTGGAGATCGGATACATCGGGATTTTGAACTGGTTGGCGATGCGCATCAGTTGCTGAACTTCTTCAGTACTTGATGGAGCCACTGCCGCCGATGCGAGAATTTCTTCGGCCTCTCCCCAATAGGGCGAGTAAGAGTCGCGATACAGATGCAGGTCTTCCTGGCTGGTAAAGACCCATTCGTCTCCTACCACTTGCCTGAATTTACTGAGTGCCTGGGCGAAGTCTTCGGCGCTGACGCCGGGCGGGGTTTGCATATCTATACCTCGTAAATCGAACTGTGATGTGTCAGCTGATCAGCGGAGCGATAACCCAGCTGACGAGTGGACTGACAAGCAGGCTGGCGTCAGCAGTCCCTGAAATGATGCGATGCGAGCTGCACGAACCCGGAGTACCACGCCACGAGCAGACACCGGCCAGCCTGGCCATGCGCTCGCTCCAATCCGGGCCCTCCAGAAGCTGGCTCAATGGCTGAAGCAAATGCTCTGTCGTTTCAATCTGATGGCTTAGCTGATTGTTCGGCAAAGCTTCATGAGTGATGCGCAGGACTACTCTCATGCCGCGGTCCTGAGCAAGGCGCTCAAGGCAAAAGAGCGGTTGCGGGGCTGTCATGCCTGCAATGATTGTGGGATGCCGGCGCCACTGTGGGTCCAGTGTTTCAAACCACAGGTCGGTGATATCTCCGTCGATCATGTGGTGGGGCAGACCATTGCGTGCTGCCTCACTACCAAAGCGTTGGCTCGCCTCGAACCGGTTATCAGCGATGACTAAGTCGGGTTGGCGCAGCGCAGCAGCGTCGAGGCTTGCGGCAATCACGTTGGAGTTGAAACCGGCAACCACACCGCAGGTGAGCCCAACTTTCAAAAAGTCACGGCGGTTCATTCGGATTGCCATTTAGCGATGATTACAGCGCGGATTCGCTCAGGCAGAAGTACCTGAGGTCCGTCGCCGCCATTTGAATTGAGTGGGCAACAAAAAAAATCGGAATGGGTCATGAGGTCCTGCGCTTCTGATTGTTGTTATCCCCGCTGCATTGCTGCAACTGGGCAGATCCATGCAGTAGTCCGCAAGCACTGATTTTGATGAAGACCGCGTGAGCTGCACCTATCGAAGGATAGCGACGTGCACCTGTCGCGAATCTCGCAAGGTCCTGGTGAGCCAACGCTATCTTTGGGTAGGTCATCCCCTAAGCCGTTCAGGAGTAAATGCAGACTGCGTCGCGCGAACAGTCTCGGATTTGCGGTCTTGCTCGCAGACTGCTCTGCGCTGTCCACAAGGAACAACGAACCGGAGTTTTAGATGGCCACAGGTAAACGAGTCATTATCGTCGGCGCAGGACCGACAGGTTTAATCACGGCGCTGGGGCTGGCCCGTCAGGGCGCGCAAGTCACCGTTATCGACCGAGAGCGAGATATCCTGCGTTGGCCCCGGGCGATGGTGTATCTGTCATCTACGTTGAAGGTGCTGGATGAGCTTGGTTTGCTTGAATCCGCTCAGAAAGTCGCGGCGTGGGGTTATGAATACAACCTGCGTTTTATGATGTCGGGCACTGTTGGTCGCCTCAATTTTCGCGATATTGAAGACCTCACTCCTTATGCCTATAACCTGCATTTTGGGCAGGATCTGCTGGCCGAGATTGTGTTGGAAGCATTCCTGAAACTGCCTGGCACTGCCCTTTTATGGGATACCGTTTTCGATACTGTGCTGGAAAGCGATGAGCAGGTTATGGTTTCCGTGCTGACTGCCGAAGGGCCGCGCACGCTTGAAGCAGACTGGTTAATTGGCGCCGATGGTGCCCGCTCGAGTGTCCGGAAAGAATTGGATATCGCATTTGAGGGGTTCACCTGGGACGAAGTCTTCATGGCAACCAATGTCATCTATGACTTTGACAAGCACGGCTACGCACCCTCCACAATGCTTGCGAACGGTGATAACTGGGCGGTGATTGCCAAGATCGACAATAACCATCAGTGGCGAATTGCATATGGCGAAGCTGGCGAATTGTCCGAGGAGGAACGTCTTGCTCGAATCCCCGAGCGTATCCAACAATTTTTCCCGGACCCGGAGCAACCGTACGAACTACTAATGGCTAATTCGTACCGAGTCCACCAGCGCTCCGCCAGTACCTATCGCCAAGGTCGTGTGTTGCTTGCAGGTGATGCTGCCCATGCGACTAACCCTATAGGTGGCCTGGGGTTCACCAGTGGCATTCAAGACGCCGACATGTTGAGCAAGTGCCTGGGTGGGGTCATCAATGAAAAGTATGCCGATGACGCGCTGGATTGGTACGCCTATGAGCGTCGCCGCTGTTTCCTCGAGATCGCCAACCCTACAGCGATTGAGATGAAACGCCGCACGCAGGAAAAGAATCCAGTCAAACGTCAGGAGGATGAGGACAACTTTTTCACGCTGGTGAACGATCGCGACCTGCGACGCCAAGCGTTGACCTCGGTCTTCAACCTTGCTGGTCGTGATTATCGCGCCGATTGGAACGAGGTATATCTGAAAGCCGATGAAACCGGGACTACCCCAAAGCTCGGCGCTCATGGTGGGATTGTCTTCTCGCAAGAGACACACTGACTTCACCTGACCTATCCGGGCTGTCCCCTGCGCAGCAGGTGGAGGGGACTGCTCGATATCCGTCCAGGACGGGCAGGATGTTTGATAACCGATCGTTAATCTTCACCGTTATCAGCGCAATATGCCGAGTTGGCGCGCCCGATCAGCGGCCTGCGTGCGACGACGGACGCCGATCTTGTCGTATATCTGTTGGAGGTACCATTTCACCGAGCCTTCGGTCATCCCTAATTTGCCGCCGATCTCCCGATTGAGCAGGCCCATGGCGACCATTTCCAGAATATCGATCTCGCGGCTATTCAGCGCTCCAAGGATGGGCGAGGGGTCGCTCGTGTCGAGGCTTGGCTTGAGGGTGACGCCCTCGGATCCTTGCATACGACTCAGCAAGTCAGTCGCAAAGGCATCGGCAGGTTCCTTACTCAGGACCGCATTTTTCAGTTGTTCTCGAAGCAGGCTTTCCAGCCACGGTCCTTCATCAAGGAATACGCGGATGAAACCGCAAGGGGCTGCTTGCAATATCGTTCTGCGTAACATGCGCTGAGCTGCCCTATGGTCTCCGGACAGCACCGAAAGGTGGGTGATCAGTAAACCCCAGCGAATCATGTTTCGTATCGCGTCGACATTTTCAAGATACCGGTGCCAAAGCTTTGCCAGGTTCAATGCCTCTGGTAAGCGATCTTCGGCCTGCGCAATTCTGATCCACGCTATGGCGCGCGCTTCATCACGAGTATTTGCTCGTGTGCTGGGCGAGACGTCATTGATCGGGCATCGTAGTCCATTGCGCCGACCCAGGCGGATGACTTCGTCGGTATCTCCCCGGCGCAGTAACCACTTCAGGCGCTCGGCCAAGGTGAACAGTCGCAGGCGTTCGAAGTTATGCTCAGTCGCAAACACATCCGCCTCATCCAGCGTGGAGAATGCAGCGGCTTGATTGCCTTCAATCATCAAAAGACGAGCGCGGGTCAACCAACCGGCAATTGCCTGATCGACGTAGCCGATAAATGTTGCTTGAGGAAGGTAGTGGTCCAGCAAACTTGCTGACTGTTCCAATTCATCGCGCTCGTAGTGAACTTTGGCCAGCAGCACAGCGACCATCGCCGCCAGGGGTGAGCTCTTGCCGGCAAGGTGTTCTGCGGTTCTGAGAGCGTTATTGAGTGCCTGGATCGCTGCGTGTGTTCGGCCAACCATCAGTCTTGAGGGGCCGACAACCGCGTTGTGAAATACTTGGCCCAGGTCGTTGGGCAAGCGCTTCAGGTGCTCCGTAGCCAAAGCATTTAAGCGCTCCACATCGCCCAGTTTGTAATGTTCGCGCTGAGCACTGATCAGCGCCGTGTAAAGGCTGGCCCGTACTACGGGATGGGCGTCGTCGTAAGACTCAAGCAGGGCCTGGGCACGCACTTGCACAGTGGACAGGTCGTCACTCATCAGTGCCCGCATCAACTCACGGTGTTGAAGTAAGTAATTGAGCGAACGCAGCTTCTCTTCCGGTAGCAATTTATCGCGTTCTAACTGATTGATGCGCTGACGAGCCTTCTCCATCAGTTCTGCGCAGGTCTCAAATTGCCAGAGCATTTCAAGCTGCCAAACCTGCGCGAGAAGGATGTAGGGGAAGCGCCCGATGATCTCTCTCGGCAGTTTATCCACCATTTGCCAGGCATACTCCTGGGTCGCAAAAATGTCCTGACAATGGGTGTCCATGATTTCTGCTGCACGGTGCATTTCTCTCGCAGCGAAGGCTTGGTTGAAGGCCTCCAGGTAATCGCCTTGCTCGGAAAACCAGTCGCTGGCGCGGGCGTGCAGGGACAGGAGCAGTCCGCCGTCCTGTTCGCGTAATTCCCTCCTCAGGAACTCAGCGAACAGTGGGTGATAGCGATACCAGGATTGCTGGTCGTCTATGGGGGTCAGGAACAAGCCAAGACCTTCGCATTCGCGCAGCAATTCTTGACTGTGCTCAATTTCTGTCAGTAGATGGCATAGCGGGGCGCACAATCGCTCCACCACAGAGGTGCGCAAGAGAAACGTTCGAATGACTGCAGACTGTCGATTGAATACGTCCTGAAGAAAAAACTCGGCGAACTGTCGTCTGTCGCCGGAGAAGTGGGTGAGGTTGTGGATCAACTCCGGATCGCGACGGAGTTGGATGGCGCTCAAAACCAGGCCGCCGGTCCATCCTTCGAGGCGCCTGCCCAGCGTATGAAGCTGGCGTTGATCGATTCCTTGAACGCCATGCAATTCCAGTAGTGCACTGGTTTCCATGTCTGTCAGATAGAGATCGCGTACGCCTAGGTCGAATACCTTGCCGTGCATTCGAAGTCGCGCTACCGACAGGCAGGGTTCACCGCGGAAACTGAGAGCAAAATGGAGGTTGGCGGGAGCTCGCTCAATTAGCATGGAAAGGACCCGGACGGAATCGCTGCCCGCGAGTTGATGAACGTCATCAAAAATCAGATAGAGAGGCGTCGCCAGGTGCCCATCCAATAAGGCGAGCAAAGCGTTGAGAGCATCCATCAACCCCGTGTCGCCAACTCGGGTCAACTGCCCTGATCGTGCTCGGGGTTGGCCTGCCAGTTCAATCATCGCCTTGAGATACGCGGTGAAAACCGAGAGTTCGCGCTCGGAGCTGTCGATAGCTAACCAGGCAACGCGTTTACCCTGCGCGAGTAAACTCTCGCAGTACTGCGCAAGTACGCAAGTCTTGCCATAACCTGGTGGGGATTGCAGCAGGATCAGCGGGGTGTCGATCGCCTCCATCAGACGGTTCTGGAGGTGTGGCCGCGGGATAAGTTGAGCGAAGCTGGGAGGGTACAACTTCGAACTGAGCAGAGCGATGTTTAAAGCATCCTGCGGTTCCCGAAGGAACTTATGGTTATCACCGCGCATACGCAGCAAGCCTCCAAAAAGTACGGGTCGATGTGTTCGACCTCTTGTAGAATGGTCTGTATACGGAGGCCAAGGGGCAGGGTAGCGCCTCGATACTATCACGCAGACATTGTCCTGCGACCCTCAGCGTCGCTCGATTTGGGGGGCTTTGTGTAAAGCAACAATGTCGTTGATCGGGTCGCCCTCAAAGGGGAAGTACCTGCGCACCATTGGATCGTGTCCTGGGATCACGTGATCCGGCGAGTCGGCCAGGGAGAGTATTTTTTGATATCCATCGAGCATGTCCCCTACGTGGAACACCAAAGGGAATGGCGATTCTTCGATCATATTGTCGTAGTAGTGACTCGCATCCGAGGCCAGGACCACCCAGCCGCGCGACGTATGGACCCGCACGGCCTGCAGTCCCTGGGTATGACCACCAATGTGGATCAGCTCAACGCCCGGAGTGAGTATTGTGCTGCCCTGATGAAAGACGACACGTTGTTGGTAGACGCCCCGTACGATATTGATCACATCATTCACATTGAAAGGGTGACGTAGGGGGGAGTAGCGCATGTAACGGCCTGTCGCGTAGTGCAGCTCCGATTCCTGGAGATGGAACCGGGCGTTCGGTAGCAAATCCACGTTGCCGGCATGATCGTAATGCATGTGGGTAAGGATGACTTCGCGTATGTCTTCGGGAGTTAAACCCAGTAGCTGTAATGCCTGAATTGGACAGCGCAGCAGCGTTCGCCCGCGAGCATCAGCCGCAGCCTGATTAAAGCCGGTGTCCACCAGGTAGTGATTGGACGAGCCGCGAATTACCCAGACGAAATAGTCCATGGGCATCGGACCATCGTGTGGATCTGGAGCTATAAAGTTGTCGCGGCGCGAGCGATCGAGATGTGCATAGCGCACGGCAAATATTTCGTACTCAGGCAGTGGGCGCATCATTTTGACCTCGGCTGCAGAGCAGATGGTTTGCTCCGCGTTTTGGCGATAGTGTTCTGCGTTTCGCGGAGGCCTGCTTCAGCCGGATAATGGTTATGGTGAGAGTCGCGAGCACGCAGTGGAAGTGCTCGCTGAGTGCTGCAATGTTGAGGAGTCGAAATCCCGTCAGGCAATGCATGGCTTCGACGGGAGTATCAGCTGTCAGGAGTTTTGTGCTTCCCACGCGGCGATCGCTTCGCTGGCTACACGAAAGGCGGCCAAAGCCAGTGGCACGCCACAATAGATGGCAGCCTGCATTAGCACTGCACGAATTTCTTCTTTGGTCACGCCATTGGTCAAAGCACCTTTGACGTGTACGGACAGCTCGTGGTGTTGGCTCATCGCAGTCAACGCTGCAAGGTTTACGATGCTTCGAGTCTTGAACGACAGCGTGTCGTCGCCCCATACTTCGCCCCAGCAATACCTGGTTACCAGTTCCTGCATCGGCTTGTTGAATTCGTCAGCGCTGGCCCACGACTTTTCAACGTGTGCAGCACCCAGTACCGCCTTGCGATTGGCAAAGCCTTTCTCGAACGTTTCGTTACTCATCGTCATCTCTCCGTATAGTCAGACTGCAGGAACCTTAGGCACTTCGATCCCGGCCCATTGCTCGAGCACGCAGACCATTCGGGTAAAGTCGGAACTGTCACCGTAGGCAGCGCGAGTCATATTGAGCATCTGGCGAACGGCACTGCCGACCGGCATTGGAATACCCATCGCTTCAGCTTCATCCAGGCACAAACGTGTGTCTTTCAAAGACAGAGCAGTCGTGAAACCGAAGTCGAAGGTGCGCGGCAGCACCGCTCGAGGAAGCTTGTCGACAGTGGCGCTATTACGACCACTGCCAGCATTGAAGACATCCAGCATTACTTGAGGGGCTAACCCGGCTTTGACGCCCATCACCAGTGCTTCGGAAGAAACCGCCAGCGCAGTGACCGAAACCAGATTGTTGACGAGTTTCATCGTCTGCCCCAAACCCGCACCTTCTCCGCAGTAAATCGCTTTACCGAGCAGATGGAGCGTCTGGGCGATTTCATCAAATGCCGCGCCGGGGCCGGAGACCATTAGAGCCAGCGTGCCCTTTGCCGCACCCGCAGCGCCGCCACTGACAGGGCAATCAAGGGCGATGATTTTGTGCGCTGCAAGTTGATTGGCTACCACCTTGGCGACCCGTGGGCCAGTGGTCGACAAGTCGATATAGACACGTACTTTTTTGCCTTCGACTACGCCATTTTCACCCAATGCGACTTTCTCAACGATTTCGGGGGTGGGCAGGCTTACAAATACGATTTCGGTCTTACTCGCCACATCCGCCGCTGACTCGGCACGCTGCGCTCCGAGTGTGGTCAGGCGATTTACCGCGTCGTTATTCAGGTCAAACACCGTCAAGGCTAATCCGGCTTGGACAAGACGCGTGGCCATGGGCTCACCCATGGTTCCGAGTCCGATAAAACCTATGTTCATAGTTGATGCTCTCTTTACCAGTGGTGAAGCAACTGTTCAGGGGATGAGTCGCCTGTGTGCTCCTGTTCCGGTTTGCCACACGGCAACGGACACGGAGTAAGCGAGGTCATGGCCAGGGCATGCGATCTGGCGACTGGGCTGATTCAGGCTGTTTCGTTGCAAGTCGCATCGCACTTCTCAGCAATGTCCTGCTGATCATGATTTCGTCGTCGCAGACTTCATGACTTCGCCCGGGGTAAACCTTCAGTTCGGCGTTGGCGCCCATGGCATTGAAGACTGCCAACGTTTGCCTGGTGCGGTCTAAAGGGACCCAGGGATCTTGATCTCCATTGCTGAGCAATACAGGCATTCCTTCAAGGCAACCGGTTGTTTCCCAACGGGTTTCCTCCGGTCCGATCAGTCCGCCGGTGTACGCCACCAATGCGGCGAAGCGTTGCTGTTTCCTGAAGACGTACTCGCACGCGAGACAGGCGCCTTGCGAGAAGCCGACGATCGCGATGTTTTCGTTTGCAATCCCGCGTTCATTGAACTCGCTCAGCAACTGATCGAGTCGCTCCAGAGCGAAGTCCAGACGTGGTTGGTTATTCGCCAGCGGCTCCATGAACGGGTTGGGGTACCAGGAATTATCCGCGGCATCCAGCGCGATACATGGCATTTCCGAAAGGTTCAGTCGACTGGCGATAGTCAGCATGTCGCTGGATGACTGCGTTCTGCCGTGGATGAATATCGCCACCCAGCCAACGCTCTCAGGCGCTGGACCTGAGCAATGGACGGGTAATGCCAAGTGTGGGTTTGCGCTCATGTCTCCCACCTCTATCAATATTTCAGTGGTTCGAGGTAAGCGATTATTTCTTGTGCCCTGGCCCCTAGTTGGGGAGGGATCTGGATGGATTTACCGAGCGACTCGAAGGGCTCGTCAACGGTGAATCCGGCGGGCTTGGAAACAGTCGCTTCGAACAATGCTCCGCTGGGTGTGCGGACATAGACGGAGTCGAAGTAACCACGGTCTTTGCGGTCAGAGACATCGGTGTAGCCGAGGCCTTCCAGATGCAACTTAACGTTGCGTTGCACGTCGAGGTCCGCCACCTCGAACGCGCAGTGGTGAACAGTACCTTCCCCGTATGCCCATGAACCTTGGGGCAGGTCCGGTTCAAGTTGATAATCGATGACCGCACCGCTGCCGCCGTTGCCTACTTCAAAGCGGGTGAACCGTCCGTCCGTATTGGTCCTGGTGCCGTTCCATCCGTAGTGCATGAATTCCGAAGAGTTCTCCAGGTCTCGCACAGACACCGTAATGCCGTGCGTTCCACGGATGCCGAACCCGGAAGGCACAACACCATTTGAATAGGGCTTGCGATCATCATCTGCAATACCTACCAGCTCGTAACAAATTCCACAGGGGTGGGCGAAATGAAGAAGTTTCTCGCCGAAACGCTCCTGATACTCGGGTTTGAAACCGTGGCTTTCCAGGTGTTTTGCCCAAAACACAAGTGATGACACCGGAACGGAAAGCGCGAGGGTCTTGATTTGTCCACTTCCCGGGCGTCCCTTTCGACCGGATTGGCGCATCGGAAAGCATGTCACCAACGTACTCTCTTCGCCGATATCGTTTCCGTAGTAGAAGTGGTAGATCGGATCGTTACCGTCGTAGAGGCCGGTTTTCTTGACGCTCTTCAAACCCAACACTTTTGTATGAAAGTCGTAGTCATCCTGAGCACTACCCACGTTCAGGGTGATGTGATGATGGCGCAAAATATGGGGATTGAGTTCCATGTCGTCTCCTTTTTCGTTCTTCACGAGCGAGTTGAATTATCGAGTTGCCGATTACGGCCGAGTACCGGCCCAGGCGTTGGCCAGCAATTCGCCAATTGCTTTCGGCTCAATTGCACGCGGATTCCAATAGGGCGACGCGCAGGCAATATCGGTCGCTTTTGCAAGGTCCGATTGCTTCAATCCCAGCTCGGCAAGGCTGGTGGGAACTCCAAGGCTTTTGGCTAAATCGAATAATCCGCGAGGTGCGTTATCGACACCCAGTGCTGCTGCAATTCGAGCCATGGCCGCCGGCGCGGCGTCGAAGTTGTAGGCGGTTGCATGGGGCAGCACTGCTGTGTGAGTTTGGGCATGCGGAAGGTTGAAGGTACCGCCCAGCGTATGGCACAACTTGTGGTGAATGGACATTCCGACCGCACCAAGACATACGCCGCACGCCCACGCGCCATACAAAGCGTCCGAGCGCGCCTCTCGGTCTTGCGGATTCTTGATGATGCGCGGCAGAGCCCGGGCAATCGCTGCAATGCCCTGTTCTGCAAGCATTGAGATCAGCGGATTGGCGTCTTTCGCGTACAGCGCTTCCACAGCATGGGCGATTGCGTTGAGCCCACTGGTGACGGTCATCTCAGCCGGTAGTCCGAGGGTTAGATCGACGTCATACACGATGACTTCAGGTAGGACTTTCAGGGTCTTCTGAGTGGTTTTAATACCGTTTTCAGTTTGACCAATAATAGGCGTGGCTTCTGATCCGGCGTAGGTTGTCGGAATTACGATTTGCGGCACATCAGTGTGCAGCGCAATGGCTTTTGCAAGTCCGATTGTGGAGCCGCCACCCAGCGCTACGACGCAATCCGCCTCGGCCTCTCGAAAAATTTGCAGGGCGTGGAGTGTGACATCAGTAGGCGTGTGCATCGTCGCATTCGCATAGACACCAACAGCCAGATCACCCAACTGCGCGGCAAAGTGTTCGGCTTGCGTCTGTTGCTCAGGCGTACTGAGCAACAGCGCGCGAGCACATCCCAGGCCCCGGATCTCGTCCCCAACCTGGCTCAAAGTGCCTGATCCAAAAATCACTCGCCCGGGCAGGGCATTGAAAACAAATGGTTGCATCCATCTCTCCGCAAAAAAGGTATTCACCTCGGATTTTGAGGTGTTACGCGTCGATGCTGGGTGGACCGGAGCATGGAGATGGCGGGGCGACCTCCAGCCAAACTGGGGTCAGCTGAGGACATCGCCTGACTGTTGTAAAGTCTGCACTCCGGTCCGTGTCCAGTGTTTCTCTTATCCAGACTGGAGATTCATGCAGCAGGGCCAGGCAATCACCTATCAAAAGATAGTGTGGTGAATCATGAGTTAGCGCAGTGTTGTTTAGGATGCCATCAGGGGCAGTCCTACGGATTTCAGATGGCTTGGAGCAGGCCATCGGGTTGGCAAGTTTTCCGGGCTGTGGCGCCAGGTGATACGCTGGCCAGTAATACCAATCGTTAGAGCAGACGATAGATGAGGTCTGCATGTGCTACGACCTGAGGAGGCTGAGTTGAAAGATCGTAAAGATGCCACGGTGGTTTCGCCCATTCGAGAAGCGCAGGCGAGAATGACCAGGGATCGAATTGTAGAAGCGGCCTTTCAGGCATTCTCGGTCAAAGGGTATCAGGCGACATCCGCTACGGAGATCGCTTCTGCCGCAGGAGCCAGCAGAGCGACCTTTTATCTGCATTTTGCTACGAAGGCGGAAATCATCGTTGATGTGATCGAGCGAAACCAGACTGAGCTGTTCCAGCGCTATACCCTTTTTGCCAGAGAGTGCTGCGGCACGGAGAGAGATATCTGTGTTTGGCTGATGGGCAACATCGAGAGTTGGAAGGGGGAAAGCCTTCACTACCAGGCCATGGAGCAGGCTGTTGCCACTGAGCCCAAGGTCGCGCAGCGATGGATCGATAGCATCAGTGAAGCCGCCACTCGATTCACACGCGAGCTTGATCCAGCGTCCAACGCGGACCATTTCAACGATAATCATCGCGCAGTATTGGCCTTGATGATTCAGTTCGAGAGGGTGATGTTTTTTTCGGTTGTCGGCAATCTGCTCGACGTAGAGCCTTTCTGTCGCGTCCTGGCCGCCCAGTGGTGGGCCGTCCTTTCCCGCATCCGCGGATAATTTTCTAACGCATCCTTAGCTCGGAGACACCGTTTGTCATCGGGGAGAAAATTTCGCCTAAAATAGACAACTGTCTACTCAGTTGTCTATTGACAAGTTGCGTTGCCTGAAACAACATGAATTCAATCCCAAAACAACTCCAATCAGAGGATTAATCATGTTTCAACTGAACGCGTGGTACGTCGCCTGTACCCCTGATGAGTTGGTCGAGAAACCCCTTGGCAGGCAAATCTGCGGCAAGAAGATGGTGTTCTTCCGTGGCGCTGATGACCTTGTATGTGCCTTGGAAGATTTTTGCCCGCATCGCGGGGCACCACTCTCTCTGGGGTATGTCGAAAACGGTAATCTGGTCTGCGGCTATCACGGTCTCGCTATGGGCTGCGATGGGCATACCGCCTCCATGCCCGGGCAGCGAGTCGGTGGTTTCCCCTGCATTCAAAAGTTCGCTGCGGTTGAGCGATACGGTTTCATCTGGGTCTGGCCAGGTGATCAATCGTTGGCCAACGCCGACGAAATTCATCATCTTGAATGGGCGCAAAATCCAGAGTGGGCTTACGGCGGCGGTCTGTATCACATCGCCTGTGACTATAAACTCATGATTGATAACCTCATGGATTTGACCCATGAGACTTATGTTCACGCCTCCAGCATCGGACAGAAAGAGATTGATGAGGTCCCTTGCAAAACGTCCGTCAATGACAATGAAGTGGTGACCGAGCGGCACATGCACAGCATCATCGCGCCGCCATTTTGGAAGATGGCGCTTCGGGGTAACGATCTGGATGAAAATGCCCTGGTCGATCGCTGGCAGATCTGCCGATTTACTCCCCCGAGTCACGTGCTCATCGAAGTGGGTGTTGCCCTTGAAGGAAAGGGTGGTGTTCATGCGTTACCTGAACACAAAGCCTCTTCCATCGTGGTGGACTTTATCACTCCGGAAACCGAGACTTCTATTTGGTACTTCTGGGGCATGGCTCGCAATTTCAAACCAGGCGATAATGAGCTGACGGATACAATCCGTGAAGGTCAGGGGAAAATTTTCTCGGAAGATCTGGATATGCTCGAACAACAGCAGAAGAATCTGCTGCTGTATCCGGAGCGTGCGCTGCTTAAACTTAATATTGACTCGGGCGGTGTTCAATCGCGGCGAGTGATAGATCGCCTTATTTCCGCAGAAGTCAGTTAATTAAATAAAACCCTTCAGTGACGTTATTCGCGTATTTGCCTACTGTCTGTGGGTGGGTGTCACCTTTTTGAAATAGCAGGAGATCTGACCGTGATAAGTGTCAGGATTGCCGACCGTAAGTGCGAAGCCCATAATATTTTCAGTTTTGAACTGGTGTCTGCCAGTGGAGAGGCGTTGCCACCTTTCAGCGCAGGCTCCCATATTGACATCCATCTTCCCAATGGGTTGATTCGACAATACTCGTTGTACAATAGCTCGCAAGCTGACCACAGCTACAAAATTGCCGTCTTGCTGGCCCCCGAGGGGCGCGGTGGCTCTAGCGCGATGCACCAGTTACAAACTGGCCAGGAATTAAAGATTAGCCAGCCTCGAAACTTGTTTCCTTTAAGCCATGAGGCGAAAAGGACGCTGTTGTTTGCTGGAGGCATAGGTATCACGCCGATACTTAGCATGGCTGAGAGACTGTCTCAGATAGATGCCGAATTCGAATTACATTACTACAGTCGATCCTCGGAACATGCCGCATTTGCTGAAAAACTAAAAAATTGCAGTTTCTCTGATCGGGTCAACCTGTATTTCGACTCGGAACCGGATACCAAACCGGACCTGGCCTCGATGCTGGCAAACCGAACCCTTGATGAACATCTCTTCGTCTGCGGACCCACCGGTTTCATGAACTTCGTCCTGGATACCGCCCGCACTGTAGGCTGGGGAGAGGCCCGGCTGCATAGAGAGTATTTTGCCAACGAGGCCGCTGATACTAATTCAGATCAAAGTTTTGAAATCACTATTGCCAGTACCCAACAGGTATTGAATGTACCTGCCGAGCGCAGCATCCTGCAGGTGCTGATGGAGAACGATATTGAAATCCCTTACTCCTGTGAGCAGGGTGTATGTGGAACCTGTCTTGTGCGGGTGCTGGAAGGCACGCCGGATCATCGTGACCTTTATCTGTCGGCTAGCGAGAGAAGTGCGAATGATCAGATTCTGACATGTTGTTCCCGAGCGCTTGGGAAAAAGCTCGTGCTGGATATTTGATCGCGCCCCCGTATCTATTGTTGGCTGTCGCCGGCAACGCAAGATTTTTGAAAGTTTAATAAAGTTACGCTGGATCGTGATTGAGATGCGTAATTCAGGCCTGTGCGCACCTGCGTTATTAAAATAACTATAGAGGTTCCTATGAAACTTGAAGGAAAAGTCGCTTTTGTTACCGGTGCCGCATCGGGTATTGGCGCCGCAACGGTTGAACTTTTTGTATCAGAGGGTGCTACTGTAATTGCCACAGATCTGTCCCTGGCAAAGTTGATCGACAAGTTTCAAGATCCACGGATCGAGTGCGTGGAGTTGGATGTGAGTAATAGTAAACTGGTAAGTACAGTGTTTTCCAGCGTCAATAAAAAATATGGCAAGCTCGATATTCTCATTAACGCTGCCGGCATCAATGCACCGACCAAGGAAGCTAACGATAAGTTGGTGAAGGCCAATATCAGCGCTTTTGAAGCAGCTGCTCGAGGTGAGCGATTTCTCCCTGCGTTTCTCGAAGATACGACAGATGAAGAGTTCGCTAAAGTCCTGGCTGTCAACCTGGCCGGTACTTTTTATTGCCTGAGGGCAGCCGCGCCACTCCTGAAAAAAGCCGGCGGCGGGTCGGTAGTCAATATCTCGAGCGTGGCCGCTTTGGTCGGCGTGCCCATGCCTCTTTATTACCCTGCTTCAAAGGCCGCTGTCCTTGGCATGACCCGTTCAGCTGCCGGCGAGTTGGCGCCTCACAACATTCGTGTCAATGCGGTAGCCCCCGGGGCCGTCGATACCCCGCTGCTGAGTTCACAGCCTCCCGAAATCATGGAGAAAATCATCGCAATGCAACCTATCCCAAGAGCCGCACAGCCATCGGAAATTGCCCAAACATTGCTGTTCCTCGCCAGCGACGATGGAGCGTATTACACGGGGCAAACGCTCTGCCCATCCGGCGGCATTTACATGTAATCAAACCCTTGGGTAGGAATAGTCACATGCCAAACAACAATAAATGTTTTGACCCTGCTGCTTTGCAACGCCTGGACGATGCCATCAAGAATGATATCGAGTCGGGGCTGTACGACGGCGCCAATATAATCCTGGCACGCCATGGTCAGATTGGCTATGAAGCCTCGATTGGCTGGGCCGATAAAGAGAGCGGTCGACATTCCGCGCCGGATGATATTTATCGGGTGTTTTCTCTCACCAAGGCGTTTACCAATGTCATGGTGCTTCAGGCCATCGACAGGGGCATCTTGTCACTGACCACCAAGGTCGTAGACTTGATTCCCGAGTTCTATGGCCGGGATCGATTCCGCAGCGGGCGCAAAGACAGAATCAACCTGGGGCATCTGCTCACTCATCGTGCTGGCCTGGTTCCGACGCCTTGCCCGCTTCCCTACGACCAACTGGGCGATATGAATGCCGTGGTTGATGCAATCTGTCAGCTGGATGTGACAGGCGAGCCCGGGATGACACTCAATTATTCCCCGACGCTGAACCACGTACTGATGGCTGAAATGGTTCGGCGCGCCAGTGGCGTAAATCGGTTCAAAGATCTACTGCAGAGCAATCTCTTCGATTCCCTGGGAATGTCCAGTACCGCTTTGGGGGCTCCTGATGCGTGGAGCGATCGGTATGTCCCGATCAGAGCCAGGTTTCCTGATGGTGGCTGGCTCTCGGTGGCAGATATCGAGGTGATGAACGACATCATCAACAGTGAGGCTGAGATGCCTTGGGTTGGGGCGGTATCAACAGCCAGAGATGTGTTCAAGTTTGCCGAAATGCTGCGCTCTGCCGTCAAAGGCGCTGAGGGCACGATCATAAGCTCGGCGATGATGGACGTCGCAACGACCAATCAGACGGGTGACCAGCCAAGCGACCTCTATAAAGCGCTGGCGGAAGCACGGGGTTGGGAAGTTCCTCCTGCCAACTTCGGCTTGGGGTTTGCACTTTCAGGATCCGGTCTCTATCCGTCCTATTTTGGACCAACTACCAGCCCCCGGACATTCGGAAACTACGGGGCTGGCTCCACGCTTTTCTGGGTTGAACCGGCACGGCAAGTCACATTCGTATGCCTGACCGCCGGGATCATGGAGGAAAGTGAAAACCTTTTGAGATTTCAGCGCCTTTCAACCTTGGCTATCGCTGCAGCCATCTAATACCTCTCTCCAGTTTTCCTCAAGGCAGGAGCCCCACCATGATTCGTTGCCCTTTTAATCACTCCGCACCGGCAGAGTTCGACCTCTTCAGCAATTTCTATTTGAATGATCCTGCAGCTGTATTCCAGGGCGCCAGGGAAAATACCCCGGTATTTTGGTATGAGCCCATAGGTGCATGGATCATTACTCGCCGCGCGGATGTTGACGCAGCTCTGATGGATTGGGAGCTGTGGTCATGCCAGTCTAACGGCGCGTTCATTGAAATCCCGGCTGAGTACTCTTCGATCGTGAGTACCGAGCTCATGAGCGAGATTATGATCGGTATGGACCCGCCTAAGCATACGGCTGCTCGCAAAGTCGCTCAGAAGGGTTTTCTCAAGCCCAATATCGCCAAACTCGCACCGGAAATTGAGGCTCGTGCCAACAAAATTCTCGACAAGCTGGCGCCTGCCGGCGCAGCAGAGTTCATGGAGAGCTATTGTCTGGAATTGACCACTCAAACCTTGATGGCGCTCTTGGCGCTCCCTCCAGAAGATGAAGGTTTCATCCGCCAACTGCGAGACGATCATTTCCGTGTTCTCGCCAGTGGTCGTGAACCGATACCTGAACCGGAACGTTCAACCGTCTGGCAGCGGTACGCAGCGGCACAAATTCATCTGCGCAAACTTGTTGACGAGCGACGGGAAAGTGAAGAGAGCGATATCATTTCCATTATGGCGCGCGCGCGCGAGCCTGATGGGTCGCATGCGCTTTCCAAAGAGCGAATCTCAATGCACCTGACGGAGTTTGCTGCGGCGGGAACAGACACCACTGCCCAAGCGATGGCAAACGGGATCACGTTTTTATCTCAGCACCCTGATCAACTGGCAGATGCACTTGGTGATCCCTCCCTGTGGCCGAAGGTCTTCGAAGAAACGGTTCGACGCAGGCCATCCGCTCCGTTCTCTTCGCGTGTTGCGACCAGGGACACTGAGGTGGCTGGGGTAAAAATCAAAAAAGGAGACTTCGTGTGGCTTGCATTGGTGAGTGCAAACACCGATCCGGCCGGTGTAGTCGACCCGATGGTTTTCAATATCCATCGCGAAGTGTTGGATGAGCAGAGTCACTACGCCTTCACCAAAGGACGCCACACTTGCCTGGGTGCACCTCTAGGACGCCTCCAGGGAACGATTGGTCTGCGCGTTGCCTATGAACGTCTGAAGTCGCTCCAAACCAAGCCTGATCAGGCACCGGACTTTCTGCCGCTGGCACTGCTGCCGATTCGTCGTTCCCTCCAAGTCCAATGGGATGCCACATAAAAGATCTATTGGTAAAGAATGCTCTCGCAGGCCCGAATACCAGGATAGCCTCGCGGTTCGGTGACCTGCGCGATCAAGACTACGTATACATCTAATAATAATAGTCCGGAGTCACTTATGTACTGCGCCAAGCGAATTTCAGAAATTACTTCCACCGCTGCGATATTGATTATTTCATTAAATGTGAATGCCGCAGAATCAATCTCCCCCGCAGGGCCTATCGGAGGAACCGATATACGATCCGCATTACTTCCTCCGCCGGGTAACTACGGCGCTGCTGTCACGGGCGGTATGAATATTGATAAGTGGTATTCGTCCGGCGGGGAATCAATGGATGCGGATGGGCATGTCTACTTTGCTGGTACAGGATTGCTGCACGTCTATAACCAGACCTTTCTGTCTGGAACTATCGCTTCCAGTCTCTACCTGGGGGCGTTAGAAACTTGCTTCGGTATTTCCAAAGTGTCCTGTGACTCAGGTATTCAAGACATCTACTCTGATGTGTTCGCCTGGAGTCTGTTTAACCCGTCGAAAAATTTCTCACCTGATAGCCCCATACCCTATGGCACAGCGTATTGGGTCGGACTTGGCTTGAATATTCCAACCGGAGATTTCAAGAAGGACCGAGTGCCCAACGTAGGTTCTAATTTTTACACTCTTTCGCCAAACGTAGGCATCACACATACCATGCCCAGCATTTTACCCAAAGGGGCAGGGGACGCTACAGAGCTAAGTGCGAGGCTCTTCTTTAATTACTATACTGAAAACCCTAATACTGATTACCAGTCGGGCTATGTCGTAAGCCTGGATTTTGCGGGCACTCAACGTAGTGGATCATGGCAGTACGGTATTACGGGGACCGCCTATAAGCAGCTTAGTGATGACACGCTCAATGGCGAGCATTTGGGCAATGGCGGCAATCGCGCTGCGTTACTCAGCGTGGGTCCATTGCTGGCCTATGATTTCAAAATTGATGGTAAACCATACAATTTGATGGCCAAGTTCCTCACCTCGGCTTGGGGGGAAAATACTACCGGGGTAAGTGGTCTGACACTTCGTTTGGTAACCGAATTTTAAAGCGTTATCCAGTTATTGAATTTCACGCGACGTTTAAATGGACCTGCTGAAAATTTTTCTGAGTGATGCAGGCTCTTACGCAGGCGGCGGTACATTGCCGCCGAAAAATCGTTCCTGAACGTATTGGTCTTCCTTTCTACGGTATAGGGATATGAGTTTCAGGCAGCTATCCCATCGTCCGACGGCGATATCATTCTTGCAGAGTCCTTGACCCGATACGCCCACCTGATGCTTCCCGCTGCCAGCCACCACCCAGTGCCTTGAACGTGGCCGCGGCCGCTTGAGCCGACTAGGTTTGCGCCTGGGCCCTGGCATCGGAGGCCACCAGAAGATATTCATCCGCATCCAGCACTTCGATCAGGCTGACCACGCCTTTTTCATAGGCGATACCAGCGCAGGTGTGGTTACCCACAACGCCCTTGAGCGTGTGGAGTTTGCTGATGGCACATTCTGGACTTCTGCGGATATTGCCGCGACGGGGTTGAGCCAAGTCGGCACAGCAACTGTAGAGACCCTAACCGGTTGGTCCGGCAATGACATCATTCATGGTGGGGACGGCAACGACACCCTGTCAGGCGGCGCAGGCGCCAACTAGCTTTACGGCGATCCCGGGGACGACATCATCACGGTTGCTACCGCCTCAAAGGGAAACATGGTTGGCGGTACCGGTAATGACACCATGATCGGTGGTTACTACGCCGACACCTACGTGTTCAACCTGGGAGATGGTAAAGACGTTGTTACAGACGACGATGGTGGCTACGTCGCGACTGATACTGTTGCATTCGGAGCAGACCTAAATCCTCAGGATTTGTGGTTTAGCCGTAGCGGTTCGAACATGGAAATCCGAGTCACTGGGGCTACTGATCAAGTGACAGTCAACAATTGGTACCAAGGCACGGCTAACCAGATTGAGGTCTTCGAAATGGCCGACGGCAAAGGTCTTTTGAACAGTCAGGTTCAGAACCTTGTCGACAAGATGGCATCGTTCGGAGTGCCACCGGGAGCTGAAACGAGTCTTACTATAGATCAACCTGCACAACTAGATTTGGTACTGGCTGTGAACTGGAAATAGCGTTCTCGAGGTGTTTAAGTAGTTCTTCCAACAGTCGTTCTGAACTAGCTCTCCTGCGTGGGTTTACTCTCAGCGGGCGAGGAACAGCCGCTGTGATACGTTAAAAAATAGGCTTCAGCCTCTTTTTTAATCCGTTTCCCTGCCCTTTCAAACAACCCCCAGATTTCTAGCCTCTAGCCCGCGCTGTCGGCGTGCCTGCTGATCGCCGTAATTCTATACTGAATCTGAGCAACTGATGTCTGACCTGGGCTGAGTAGGGCAAAACATGCCGGATGGAAGCGGCTAACAATGGCTTTTACACACTCTGGCCGCTCTGCCACTCATGGTGACAAGCCGTGTTGGTCAAAACCGAATGCATTCGTTGGTCAGAACGAATGCAAATGACCGGTCAGGTTAAATGCAAACAGGTGGTCAAGTGGAGCGTAATTTCGCAGTTATGGGGGCGAAATGCAGGCTCAGGCGTATCAGCTTATCGAGGATTGGTTGAGCTCTGCGGATGAGCTAGATGTGGATCTGATTTTCACTGCTCCATAAAATCGTTTTCAGATGCGCTTGTCAGGCGTGAGACCACAGTTTTGAATTTAGGAGCGCCCTCTAACGCATCGTTAAGGCTTGGGTATTTTCCATCGACCTCGACCCGCACCATATGGTACCCATACGTGATGGCCACTGGCGGCATACGTCGATGTCCGGTTGCCGAGAGCGTCGTGCAGAGCGGTGTCGACATGGTGGGCATCGGAACCGCGTTGGCCATCGATCCTTACCTGCCGCGTGACTGGCTACAGGGCAAAGAACGCCCCGCAATTGCCGCCGATCACTTGGAAAAACAAGACCCTTGCGGCCTTGGCGAACATGGCGGTCGTGAAGTTTCAGTTGCACAAACTGAGGCGGGCTAAAAAGCCCGATCCGAGCGTGTCGCCGTTGCGCGCGCTGATCCTGCAACAGCTCGCCCTGGCATTTCGCACGCGTCAGTATCGGCGTTAGGTGGAGATGCGTTCGATGTGAGTTGATGTTTATTCAAAGCTTGATGAGCCAAGGGGGAGGCCACTTTTGATGTTGAACTGCAATGGGATACGATTCAATTGGAAATGACTGCTTCCTAGCAGCCAACACCGATGGGGCCGCGCGCTAAGGCAGTTTTTCTTGGAACAACGCACTTACCCACTCGACGAATACCCGCACATTGGGTGAGAGATGACGGCGATCTGGAAACAACACGGAAACGGTCTTCGGCTCGACTGGAACATCCGGCAGAACCTCCACCAGACGTCCGCTATCGATGTATCGCTGCAACGCCGGGCGCAGCCCTTGCACCATCCCAATCCCCGCCAATGCGCAGTAAAGCAAAGCCTCAGCGTTATCGACGACAATGCCGCTGCGCATCTTCACATTAATAGCGTTACCGTTGGCCCTGAAGCGCCAGGGCATGATCTGGCGGCGCTGTTCAACCATGAAATTGACTGCCAAGTGCGCCTGCAAATCATCCAGCGTATCTGGTAAACCATGTTTCTTTATGTAGGCGGGAGCCGCGCAGGTCACCAAAGTTACCTCGCCGATACGTTTGGCAATCAGGCTCGAATCATCCAGATCACCTAGCCGCACGGAACAATCGATGCCTTCTGCGATAAGGTCGTTCAGGTTGTCAGTGGCTCCCAAAGATATTTCCAGGCCAGGGTAACGCTCCAGGAACTCGGGCAGTCGCGGGATTATGACCGCGTGACCGAGTACGGTCTGCATGTCGATCCTGAGCTTGCCTCGCGGCGGACGAGTCGGCGAAAACGAGTCCAGTGTGTCTGCTAGTTCAGCGAGTAATTTCCGGCTGCGGTCATAGAATTCATCGCCAGCTGGCGTGGTGTTCACTCTACGCGTGGTGCGGTGTAACAGCTGCACGCCCAATTCGCGCTCAAGATTCTGGATGTTCTTAGAGAGCGCCGGGCGATGAACATTGAGCGCCTCGGCCGCTTTGGTGTAGCTGCCATGCTCAACCACTGCCACGAACATTTGCATGGCTTCAATCAGGTTCATCGTCAATCTCCATCTACCTGCGCATCGGGCCAGACCTACTCTGCATGATGATAGCGAAGCCGGGCTGCCTCTCTCTTAGGCACCAAAAAAAGCCCTCATGGCTTGAGGGTAGGCAGCGATGGCGTACGGCAGCCAAACTGACTGCCGCAGCATTTTACTCAGTCGACCACTACGACGATTTTGCCGATTTGCGCATTCGATTCCATTCGGCGGTGTGCTGCCGCGATGTCAGTAAGCGGGAAGACCTGGTCGATGACGGGCTTGAGTTGGCCGCCTGCCAAGCCTTTGGTAACGAACGCCTTGGCATTGGCCAGCTTTTGCATATCCATGGTGATTTCGAATAGCTCGTAGCCGCGCACGGTCAGATGCTTGCCAAGAATGTCAAAGACTGGAACCGGGATATCGCGATGATCCAGGGCGCCGTATTGGAAGAAGATTCCCGTGTTGGCCATAGACTTAATCAGTTTGGTTGCCTCGGGGCCACCAACGGGGTCGAAAACAATACGCGCACCTTTGCCACGAGTGATCGCTGCCACCTCGGCAATCAGATCTTCTTCCTGAGTGGCGATGACATGTTTTGCACCCGCATTCAGCAATGCCTGACGTTTGGCACTTGTGCGGGTAAGGGCCACCGGGATGGCTCCTTGCATATTGGCGATCTGGATCGCTGCCAGCCCGACACTGCTCGATGCAGCCGGAATCAGCACGGTTTCACCAGCCTGTAGATTTCCGTACTCAATCAACGCGCCGTACGCAGTGACAAACATCATCCAGCTGGCCGCTGCCTCCACGAAGCTGAGATTGGACGGATGCTTGACGACAGCATGCGCAGGCGCATTGACCACCTCACCATACATGCCGTAATCAGCGAAGGAGAACGCCGGCACGACACTTACTACGTCACCAGGAACAACGTCGCGGACGTCACTGCCAACCGCGCGGACAATCCCGGCCGCTTCATAGCCCAGCTTCGCCGGGAACTGGGGCTCGATCACATACTGCCCCGTGCGGTACATGATTTCAGCACGGTTCAGGCCGATGGCTTTGACTTCGATCTGAACCTCGCCGCTTTTCGGCTCCGGTACTGCGACTTCATCGAGGGTCAGAACATCAGCGTCACCAGTACGGTGAAATTGGACAACCTTGGACATGGCACACCTCATTAACGGCTACTTCTGAAAAGATATGCTAATGCTACTGACCTTCTTGCCTGTGAAAGAGCGCTGATGGCTCATAGATTGGTACTCAAAAAGAACCAATACCAGGCCGGTAGGCAATAAAAAGGCCACGGAGATACCATGGCCTTTTTCACTCCGCGGGCGCCTATTCAGGGTTCAAAGGTAACAGGGTTTCGGTACTCAACGGGCACCCAGCTGTAGCCTTTTTCTTCTTTACGCAGATGCCCAATACCAGGAAAAGGCAAGTGAGCCGCGGCCACAAACCAGCGCTCCCTGGCAGCCTCAGCGAACAGCCGTGTGCGAGATGCAACGGCGGCTTTGGGATCGACGTCCACCGCGATGGTTACTTCCGGATGCGGCAATTGCACAGAATGCACATGCACAATGTCGCCCCAAAGCAGCAGCTTTTCGTCTCCCGAACTGAGCAGGTACGACGTGTGGCCAGGGGTGTGACCATTTGACGGCACGACCTGAATTCCTGGGGTGATGGAGTCTCCCTCATTAAAGGTTTTGAATTTTCCTACATCTGAATAAGGTGAAATTGCATCGCGCGCCATCTTGAAGAACGGGCGCTGCTCCTCAGGCAACGAGCCCTCCTGCTTTACGTCGAGCCAGTACTTCGCATCTCGGTCTGCGGCCCAGACGGTTGCGTTAGTAAAGGCTCGTTTGCCGCCTGGCAGCGTCACCCCGCAGGCATGATCAGGATGCATATGCGTCAGCAGCACTGCATCAACCTCTTCGGGCCTATAACCGGCAGCACGGATGTTGTCGACCATCCGCCCCATGGTGGGGCCGAAGCAATCAGACGAACCCGAGTCGATAAGCACCAGCTGTTTCCCGTCATCGACAAGAAAGGCATTGACCGCCGTCTGTACGAACGGAGCCGCCTTCTGATACTCACGCAGGATGTGCTCGTGGATCTTTTCCTGCGACATGCCCGCGAGATGCTTCGGGTTCAGATCGATATAGCCGTCGTATACAGCAGTCACAGTGGTGTTGCCGACCATCTGTCGGTAAAAGCCGACTGACTGCTGATGTTGGTTGGCTGGAGCTGCGAGTGCAGCCTGCGATGCGACAGTCATAACCGCTATGATGCCGAGCGTTTTCAGACGCGGCGGTAGATTCAGTGTACCCATGACGAACTCCACAATCAGGCACTATTGCCTGATGCGAAATCGTATGGGCGCGCAAAGTACAGACCCATAGCGTCAACGGAATCAGATTGGTAAGCAAAACCGACACATTCGAACGAAGGAAGGCTATGAAGAGGCATGACATATTGTCTTCAGTGAGGCGGCAAGATGTGTCGCGCTCTACTTGATTGTTCAGGGCCAGAAATTCTTCCAGACGCGCTTTTAGCACTTCTGTGGGTCGCTTTCCGGTATTCAAGCGGCAGGTCATGGCAAACCGGGCAGCATGTTGGAGGCGGCTAAACGGTCGGCCGTGAATCACACCAAGGCAAGACGATGGTTTGCAGGAGCATCTGGGGCAGGTGAGGTGGTGACAGGGAGCGACATGAGCATGGCGACGTCCTGCAATCTTCGGTGCTGCAAGATTGCTTTACGGGGGCGACAGCATATGTCGCTGGACTTCGATGTCTCCTACAGCCCTACGACAGAGATCGTGTCTCTGTGGCGGATGTCAGAAATTTTTACTAGGTCGGCGTGTATGGGCGGTGTGAGATTGTTTGCCGTCCGATCTGGCTGTGGGTCGAATCAAATAGCGTAGCCCGAAGCACCCCCTGTTTGGACCATGATACCCTTCAAGAACAAGTCCAGAATTAAGTCTTTTCCTGCCCCGGCAAGAAAAGAAACCCCTTTAAATTTAAAAGGGTCAGAAGCCAGGTGCGAGTCTCGTTTCCCGCTCCAATTATTTTTCTATAGGCTTCCACTGAAGTATGTAGAAAGCAAAAAAAGAGGCTTCGGCCTCTTTTTTCGTTCCAGTAAAGTCCATTCTGATACATAAATAGCCACGTTTTTTCAGTACATTATTTAGTACATCAATTCGACACTTTGATAATTCAGTTTTTAGAGCTGCTTGGCGCTCTGAAAACCGTACAACACTTCTTCATTCATATGAAATAGACGATCCGCGTCGCCTTGAGCGCAATGCCAAACTGTTGCCCTCGGAAAGCACTCTCTTAGCGCTCTTTTAGCGTGGATGTGATGCAATTCCTCGGTCCAAGGGGAGCTGCCTGAGGATCTGACGTTGTGGTGCGCTGGCAGCGTCAATCAATGTCGAGCTGGGTTATATCACTCGAACCATCGCTCAGGGCAGGTGCATGCGCTCCATCGTCACATTGATCTCCTTTATATTTGAATGTCTGGAGCGGAACCGAGACCAAGTCGCAACGGCTAGGGGCCGCGAAGGCTAACCGATAGCTAGCAATTAGCTCCAAAGCGCTCAAATATCTAGATCTACCCACACAGCAGCATGGTCGGACCCCGCATTTTCTTTCTTGATGATTTCCGGGTAGGTCTCCCAGCGTACCGGTCTTGAACCTGGCCACATTCCCTTGCGGTAAACCCCACCAGCTTTTACCTTCAGAAAGAGTTCCGGCGACAGCAGTAGATAGTCAATTTTGTTGGTTGCTGTGCACGAGCCGTATGTTCCCGGATAACCGCCGTCATCGAAACGCTTGTGAGTGAATGCATCCTTCAGCGTCGTATCTCCAAGGAGCGGCTTCAATGCGTCGCTGTCCGGCGTGTCGTTCAAGTCACCTACAACGGCGACATATTGTTCGCCTTGCTCAATCAAAGAGTTATAGATTTCCTTCACTCGACTGGCTTGGGCAAGTCTTCTTTTGGCCGAGTCAGAGAGGCTGCCGTAGCCTTTGCTTTTGAAGTGATTGACTAACAACACCAATCGGAGACCGGATGGCATTGCCAGATAAAACTCTGGGCAATCTCTCGAAAAAATCAGGGGACCGGCGTCCACGATCATCCACATGGCTGCGCATGGTTCCAATTGGAAAGCCTGCGCACGCGGCCACACCGACATCAATGCCGCGCTCGTCATTGCCGTCAATCAGCATCACGTGGCTGAACGGGTCACCGCCTAGCCCACCGATGATCTCAGTGTTGAAGTCGCGTAGCGCTGGTCTGCTTTCTGCTTCTACCACCGCCAGTACATCGGCTTTCAAATCAATCATGACCCTGGCGGTGTTACGCATGGCTTCCTCGTCAACAGGCGCCTGAACCAATTCCAGCGAGCCGACCCAATCGGATCGCCCATTGGCAACAATTGTTATTTCCCCGTTGCGGGATCGTTTGACCAAGCTGCCGCGATTTTGTCGAAGCAAGGTGAAAGGTCCTTGGTCTGAGCGGCTAAGTCCTAGCTCGCCTAGTAAACGCACCATGAGTCGCTTATCCGCTGCTGAATAGGTTTCTTGACTCAGCAATCCATTGAGTTTTGCGAAGCGCTCCAATGTCGGTTTACCTTCTGCCCATCCGTCAAGGTTCATTATTGCGGCGCGGTTGAAGAGGTTTTCGACGTTGTACGTGGCAAGTCTCATTGGCAGTCCTTGGGCGTACGCAGTGCCCTGGCATTTTTAGGTTGAGACCAGCTTTACATCGAGTGGTGACGTTGAGATGAATGCGCCTGACGCTTATTCACGCATGACGGTGAAACGAACGCCTTGTTGATGACTTCCCTGGAGTAGTCGGTTTGAACCCACGGAATATCTTGCGCCTTCACGCTTCCCCCGAGCCTGGTGTCCGGTCCAGTGCCTCAGCTTGTGAAGTGTGGTGGCGTAGTATCCACCTTGATCGTGAAGTTGCGCTTTTGTTGGTAGTTGGATGAGATCCCTGATTGGGTGGTAAAGGCTTCGTTGGAGCACAGATTGGCTTTTTTTCGGCTAGAACCGAAATAAATATTTCACGCAACTGTAATTGAAGTTATCAGGCAAATGCCTAGCATGCCTTTCCGTCGTGATATCAAAAAGCCACGACCAGGGATGATCATGTGTTTACTTGTCGTAGCTAGGTTGTGTCTAGCGCTGCTGTGCCTTTCTCCACTCTCGCTGGCTCACGCCGCCCCCACGCCAGGCGACACGGACTTGATCCGCGAACGCCAGAATCGCTTGCTTGAAGAGCAGCGCCGTCGCCTGGAGGAACTCAAGGACCTGCCCGGCAAGGAGGCCAAGCCGACACAGCCGACAGCACCTGCCGATACCCGTTGCTTCCCCATCAAGACCATCGAACTCAAGGGAGCCGACAGTCTTTCCGCCGGCGAACGTGAGCACCTGCTCAAGCCTTACATCGACCAATGCCTGGGCGTGCCGCAGCTCAACGAGTTGCTTAAGGTCATCACCGACCACTACATCGAAAAAGGCCTGGTCACCAGCCGCGCTTATCTGCCGCAACAAGACCTGTCCAGCGGGCATTTGAGCGTGTTGGTGGTGGAAGGGCGGCTCGAAGGCCTCAAGGGCGCCGAGAACAGCAAACTGTCGGACCGCGAGTTGGCGATGGCCTTTCCCGGCAAGGCCGGTGACTGGGTCAACCTGCGGGAGATCGAGCAGATGGTCGATCAGCTCAATCGCCTGCCGTCGAATCAGGCAAAGATGGAGCTGACTCCCGGCCAGAACGTCGGCGGCAGTGAGGTGCGCGTTACCAACGAACCGAAAAAGCCTTGGCGCGCCGGACTGTCGCGCAGCAACGACGGCCAGCGCAGCACCGGCGAGCAGCAGTGGGGCAGCAGTTTCGAGTGGGACAGCCCGTTGGGCCTGGCCGATCAGTTGATGTTGCGCGGCGGTCACGACGCGATGACCGACCACCAGCACACCTCCCGCAACGCCATGCTCTATTACAACCTGCCGTTTGGCTGGTGGAACGTCAGTTACACCTACAGCCAGAGCGAGTACCGCTCGCAGATCCCGGCCAACGGATTCAACTTCAAGCAGACCGGCGACAGCCAGAACCATCAGTTGCGGGTCGAGCGGGTGATCCATCGCGACGCCCTGAGCAAGACCTCCCTCAACACGGGCCTGGCGTACCTGCGCACCAACAACTTCATCGAAGACAGCAAGCTGGCGGTGAGCAGCAATCGGCTCAGCGAAGCCCAGTTCGGCATCAACCATGGCCGGCGGGTTGGCAATGCTTTCGTCAACCTGGACCTGGGCATGCAAGAGGGTATCGGCGCCTTCGATGCCCAGGGCGACAACGATCCGGGCCCCGGCCAGGCTGATGCCCGTTACCGCAAATACACCGCCACCGCCAGTTACCTGCAACCGTTCCAGGTGTGGGGCGAATCCTTCAGCTTCAGCAGCCTGATGACCGGCCAGAGCAGTGAAGACGTGCTGTTCAGCCCGCAGCGCATGAGTCTGGGCGGGCAATCGTCGATTCGTGGCTACAAGGATCAGTCGCTGTCCGGCGACAGCGGCGGCTATTGGCGCAACGACCTACGCTGGAGCCGCCCGGTGACGCTGGAGTGGCTGCGCCCGGTGTTCGCCGAATACGGCACCAGCCTAGGTTATGACCAGGGCGTGATTCGTGGCGATCGCTACAACGGCGATCAGCATGGGCGCATGTCGAGCAACTCGCTGGAACTGTTCGCCCGTGGTGAGCACCTGAGCGCCAGCGTCATCTTCGCCCACTCCCTGGAACGCCCGGATGCCCTGACCGAGCGCGAGGCGCCGATCTACTTCCGCGTGGATGTATCCATCTAATTTTTGCTGCAACGAGACCTGATCATGGACGACCGCCAATACGCCTTCCTGGCCCGCCAACCTTCCGCTGCCCTGAAAAACCGCGAGCGGTTTCTCGGCATGCCCAAGCGCGGCCTGGCGTTCCTGTTGGCCAACGTCATGTTCTGGCAGCCCATGTGGGCCCAGGCCGACGGCATCGTCGTCAGCGCGCCGGGCACCGGCCTGGACCGGGCGGGCAACGGCGTGCCCATCGTCAATATCGCCAAGCCCAACGGCAGCGGCCTGTCCCATAACCAATTCCAGGATTACAACGTCGGCAGCAACGGCGTGATCCTCAACAACGCCACCGCCCGCACGCAGTCCACGCAACTGGGCGGAATCATCCTTGGCAACCCGAACCTCCAGGGTTCAGCCGCCACCACCATCCTCAACGAAGTCAACGGCGGCAACCCCAGCCAGTTGCGCGGCTACACCGAAGTGGCGGGGCAGTCGGCCCACGTCATCGTTGCCAACCCTTACGGCATCACCTGCAACGGTTGCGGCTTTATCAACAGTCCGAAAGTGACCTTGAGCACCGGCAAACCGGTGGTGGAAAACGGCCAGTTGAGTCGCTATCAGGTGGACCAGGGCAGCGTCACGATTGAAGGCGCGGGCCTGAACGCCAATAACGTCGATCACTTCGAAATCATCACCCGCAGCGCCAAGATCAACGCCGAGATCCAGGCCAAGAACCTGACCATCGTCGCCGGGCGCAATGACGTTAATGCCAATACCCTCGACGCCACCGCCCGCGCGGATGACGGCAGCACCAAACCGCAACTAGCCATCGACTCCTCGGCCCTAGGCGGCATGTACGCCGGGGCCATCAAACTGGTGGGCACCGAGGCCGGCGTCGGTGTGAAGCTGGACGGTAAGTTGATTGCCAGCGGCGGGGATATTCAGCTCGATGCCAATGGTCATTTGAGCCTGGCCGAGACCTCGGCCAGCGGGGCGGTCAATGTCAAAGCCGCGAGCCTTGATGCCCAGGGACCGGTCTATGCTGGCACGACCCTGAACGCCCAGACCCAGGGCAAGCTGACTAACCAACAAACCCTTGCGGCGCGGGACAGCATTGTCCTGAACGCGGGTGGGCAGTTGAGCAACAACGGCATCATTGAAGCCGGGGTCAACGCCGATAACGCCCGCAATGCTTCGGGGGACGTGAGCGTCACGGCGCAGACGCTCAATAACAACGGCAAGAGCATCATTGCCAGCCGCAACCTGACGGCCAATGTTGCGCAGACATTGAACAACCAGGGCGGGACCCTGAGCGCCGGGCAAACCGCTACGCTCAACGCCGGGACGCTGGATAACCAGAACAAAGGCCGCGTGTTGAGCAGCGGTGCGCTGAACATCACCGCCGATAAGCTGCTCAACACCCAGGGCGTGGTCAGCAGCAATGGCAACCTGACGGCCAATGTCGGGCAGTTGAATAACCACGACGGCGAAGTCTCCAGCGCCGCTGCCACTCAAGTCACCGGCACTGCGCTGGACAACAGTGACGGCTTGCTCACCGGCGATGTGGCGCTGAATATCGGTTTGATCGGCGCCCTGAATAACCAGAACGGCGCGTTGGGTTCTGGCAAGAGCTTGGCGATCACCGCCGCCAGCCTGGATAACACCCTCGTGGGCAGCCTGGTCAGCGATGGCAACCTGACCACGCGCATCAGCGGCCTGTTCGACAACCGCCAAGGCAGCCTTGGTGCCAAGGGTATGGCTGATGTCCAGGCAGACAGCCTGGACAATCGCGCAGGCAAGGTCCAGTCCGTGAAGGATCTGCAGCTGACTGTCGCCAAGCTCGACAATCGTCAGCAAGGTTTGCTCAGCAGTCAGGCAGCGTTGCGTGTCGATGGCACGCAGTTGGATAACCGCGGCGGCCTGCTCAGCGCCGTTGGCCCGGTGCACCTGCAGACGACGGGCGTTGATAACAGTGGCGGACGAATCTCCAGCAAAACCGACCTCACCGCCAACGTCGCGCAACTGACCAACCAGGGCGGCGAGTTGGTTGCCCAGGGCCTGCTCACCGTCAGCGGCCAGAATCTGGATAACCGCAACGGCGGATTGGTGGGCGCGACCAAAGCGCTAAAACTCAATGTCAATGCGCTGGACAACCGGGGCGGGGAGATCTCCAGCACTGCCGGCATCAACATCACCGGCCAGCGCCTGGACAACAGCGATAACGGCAAAGTCCTCGCCGGCACCGACCTGGGCCTGAAAGTCGCCGCCATCATCAACCAGACCAAGGGCCTGCTGTTCAGCACGGGCATTACCACTGTTGAAGGTCAAAGCCTGGACAACAGCGGCGCCAGTCTTGTCGCTCGCCAGGGTTTGGACATTCGCCTGGACAACGCCTTGAGCAACGTCGCGGGCCTGATCAGCAGCGACGGCACCCTGAGCGCCAACGTCGGCACACTCGACAACACCGACGGCAACCTCACCAGCGTTGGTGCGCTGGCACTCACCACCTCGGGCGCGTTGGTCAACCGTGGCGGCGCCATCACCACCGATGCCGGCCTGAGCGTCAAGAGCCAAAGCCTGGACAACCATGGCGCAGGCCTGCTCAGCGCCAAAGGCGCCACCGGGGTTACCACCGGTACGTTCGACAACACCTCAGGCGGCTATCTGGTCAGTGGCGACACCCTTGATCTCACCGCCACCCAGGTCAACAACGGCACTGCCAGTCGCATCGCTAGCGACAAGGCCCTGACCGCCAGCGTCACCGGTTTCGATCAGCAGGGCGGTGAGCTGTTCAGCAAGACTGCCTTGAGCCTGGACCTGAATCACGGCCAGTTGAACAACCTCAAGGGGGTGATCAACGCGCCGGTCCTGGTGCTGAAAAACCTCCAGGACGTGGACAACCGCGGCGGCGAGATTTCCAGTGCCCAGGCCTTCACCTTGGCCGCGCAAAGCCTGAACAACGGCGATGGCAAGCTGATCAGTAACCAGGCGCTGACCCTGCGTATCGACCGGGCGCTCAACAACATCAAAGGGCTGGTTTCCGGCCAGTCCATCGACACCCACAGCGCGAGCCTGGACAACACCGATGGTCTGATCAGCAGCCGTGGCACGCTGGTCATGACCGTGGACGGTCAGTTGATCAATCGCAATGCTGCGATGATCGCCGACGGTGACTTGCATATCGAAGTGGCGAACCTGGACAACAGTGCAGGGCAGATCGCCGGCAAAACCGATGTCACCGCCGACATTACGACCGTGAACAACCAGGGCGGCCAGTTGATCGCCCTCGGCGCACTGACGCTGACTGGCACCTCGCTGGACAACCGCAATGCGGGCCTGGTCGGGGCGACCGACACGCTGACACTGAACGCTGATTCGATCGACAACCGTGGCGGCGAGTTATCCGGCCACGCCGATGTAGCGTTGACGGGCGACGCGCTGGACAACAGCGACGGCGGCCAAGTGCTCGCCAACGGCGCATTGGCCCTGACGGTGACGCAGGTGCTCAACCGGACCAAGGGCCTGCTGTCCGGCAAGACCGGCCTGACCCTGACTGGCGAGACGCTGGATAACAGCGGCGGCGCGCTGCTGACCCAGCAGAACCTCACCGCTCACCTCGACGGGGGCCTGAACAACGCCGAGGGCGCATTGAGTGCCGAAGGCGCGCTTGAAGTCACTGCCGCCAGCCTCACCAACACCCTGGGCAGCGTTTCCAGCGCCGGGACGCTGGCACTCACCCTCGACAACGCCCTGCTGAACCAGGGCGGCGAAATCGTCACCGACGCCGGCCTCACTCTCAAAAGCGCCAGCCTGGACAACCGCAACAAAGGCAGCATCAGCGCCAAGCAGGTGGTGGTCGTTGAGACCGGTGCGTTCGACAACAGCCAGGCCGGACGCCTGAGCAGCGGCGCCAACCTCGACCTGACCACGAAAAAACTGACCAACCAGGACGGCGGCCGCATCGCCAGCAGCGGTGCGCTGACCGCCAGCGTCACCGGCCTCGATCAGCAGGGCGGCCAGCTTTTCAGCAACACGTCGCTAAGCCTTGATCTGAACCAAGGGCTACTGAACAACCAGAACGGCTTGATCAACGCACTGTTGCTGATGCTGAAAAACCTCAAGGGCGTCAACAACGACGGCGGCGAAATCTCCAGCGCCCAGGCGTTCATCCTGGCTGCGCAAACCCTGAACAACGACAACGGCAAATTGCTGAGCAACCAGGCCCTTACCCTGCGCATCGATAACGCGCTGACCAACCTCAAGGGCCTGATCGCTGCCGCCGCCTTGGATGTCGAGGCTGCCAGCCTGGACAACAGCGCCGGCACCCTGACCAGCCGCGCCAACCTGGACCTGAAACTCACCGGTCAACTGACCAACCGGAACCAGGGCTTGATCAATGCCACCGACGCTTTGAACATCACCTCCAGCGGCCTGAACAACCAGCAAGGTTCGTTGCTGGGCAGCGCCATCGCTATTGACTTCGGCGCGGCCACCGGAGACCTGAACAACAGCGCCGGCCTGATCACCACCACCGGCGTGCTCAGCCTTAAAAACCTGCGGGACCTGAACAACCAGGGCGGTGAATTGTCCAGCAGCCAGAACCTGGACTTGGTCGCCCGCGATCTCAATAACAGCGCTGGCAAACTCATCAGCAACGGTTCGCTGACGGTGAACGCCCGCGACGTCATCAACCAGGGCGGCCTGATCTCGGGCTTCAAGGGGCTGGACCTGAGCGCCGCGAGCCTGGACAACCGCAACAGCGGCACCCTGTCGAGCCGCGACGAAGACCTTAGCGTCACCTTGAGCGGCGCGCTGCTTAATAGCGCTGACGGTGCGTTGGCGAGCAAGAAAAAGCTGACCGTCAGCACCGCCAGTGTGGACAACCGCGGCGGTATTCTGTCCAGCGGTGGCGATCAGACCGTGACCGTCATTGGTGGTTTGCTGAATAACGCCCAAGGCGGTTTGATCGACAGCGGCGCCACCCTGGTCATGAACGCCATGACCCTGGGCAACGTCGGCGGCACGGTCAACGCGCAAAACGCACTGAGCTTCACCGGCACCACGCTGGACAACAGCGGTGGCAAGCTGATCGGCAACGCCGCCGTGACCTTGGACCTGCTCGGTGCCTTGACCAACACCAACGGTAAACTCGCCAGCGCCGGCCCGCTGCGGGTCGAGCGCGCCACACAGATCAACAACCAGGGCGGCCAGATCGCCAGCCAGGGCTTGTTGACCTTGCGCACCGATGGCCTGGACAACCGCAATCGCGGCACCGTCGCGGCCAATGATCAACTCGTTCTGACCACCGCTGGCGCGGTGCAGAACAACGCCGATGGTTTGATCTACAGCCAGAATGGCGGCGTAAATATCGACGCGGACAGCCTCGCCAATGGCAAGGGCACCGTACAGAGCCAGGGCGACCTGATCCTGACCATTGATCAAGACATCGATAACCAGAGCGGCCGCCTTCTAGCCAAGGCTGGGGATGTGACCGTAGCGGGGCGCCATCTCGATAACCGTGGCGGCGTGATCGCTAGCCTGCAAGGTTTGCTCACCACGCAATTGACCGGCGTGCTGAAAAACGGCTATGACCTGAACAACAACCGCCAGGGCGGCATCACCCAGGCCCAGCGCCTGAACCTGAGCGCACTGGGCGGTCTCGACAACTATGGCGGGCGCGTTTCCGCACAAACCGGCGATGCCGTCATCACCACCGGCAACTTCGACAACCGTAACGGCGGCCTCTACGCCAAAGGCAAGGTCAACGTCACCGCCAACAACTTCGATAACAGCGGTGACAAGGACGGCCAGATCGCCGGCAGCCAGATCGACCTGAACCTGACCGGTGCGTTGAACAACCGGTTGGGTATCATCGAAAGCGACAGCACGCTGATGATCAAGGCCAAGAGCCTGGATAACCAGACGGGGCAGATCCGCGCATTGGGTACCGACGGCAAGACCAATTTCCAGATTGATGGGTTGTTCGATAACCGCAGCGGTGTCCTGGAAAGTGCAAACACCGATTTGAGTTTGGGTGTGGGCAACCTGCTCAACGCGGGTGGCAGCATCCTGCACGTCGGGAGCGGCAATTTTGGTGTCGCCATCACCGATGTCATCAATGCAGGCGGCAGTTTCGTCACGCGTGGTGCCTTGACACTCAGCGCTGATAGCTGGACCAACACCAGCGTCCTGCAAGCCGGCACGCTGAACGTCAATGTCAATAACTTCACCCAGACCGCGACCGGACAATTGCTCGCGTCAACAGCTTTGGTGGGCACCGGTGGCAACTGGCGCAATGATGGGGTGATTGCCAGTGACGGCAGCCTGAGCCTGAACTTGGGCGGTACCTATTCTGGCAATGGCCGGGTCAGCAGTTTGGGCACGCTAGGTCTAGCCGTTGGGCAACTGAGCCTGGCCAGCTTGGGCAGCATTGCAGGTGGCGGGACCACCTCGGTAAGTGCCTCGGGCCAGTTGAACAACTATGGACGGATCAGTTCCAGCGTGGCACTGACAGCCAATGCCGGTGTTTTGAATAACTATGGGACGCTGGGTAGTGGGCAGAACCTGACGGTCAATGCGGCTTCATTGCTGAACGATCATGGCTTGATCTTCAGCGGTGGGGACATGGCATTGCGGGTGACCGACTTCAACAACCTGTATGCCGATGTCTACAGTCTGGGTGGGATCGATATCGCTGCTGACAGCGCAGGGGGCCGGGCGCGACTGGTTTCCAATCGATCTTCGACCATGGAGTCGGCTGGGGATTTCTCGCTTTCGGCTACGACTTTTGAAAATACCAAGGATCGTTTTGCTTTCACGTCCAACAAGGTATCGGGTGCATTAGATGCTATCTGTCTCCGTGATTGCTGGAGCGAAGACACCAGATACAAGACGTTTCGCGGGTCAGGGACGTACGTATTGACTGAGCATTTCGAAGCTATCACCAGTGAGGACAGTGCCAGTTCGCTGATGACTGCGGGGGGAAGCATCCGGATCGCGGGAAGCAAAATATCAAATCTTTACAGTACGATTTCAGCGTCGGGAAATATTTCGATTATTGCGGATGACTTTCAGAATCAGGCTGCCCAAGTAGGATCGTATTCGGTAAAGAGCACCTATGAATCCCAGGGAGATATGGCCGCTGCGATTACCGATGAGTTTCTCTATTACAACCAACGCAACAACCCTGATTTCCCAACCGTTAAATACGAGTGGCATGGGGACGTTTACGGAAACAGCCCCCCCGGTGTCATCCAGTATGAAATGGTTCCTGTAGCTCATCACGTGCCGTGGGTGGATGGTGCTGGCGACTATAATGAGGTTTTCTGGTTCGATAAAAACTATGAGGTTTCGACCGATCTGCCTTTGGCAAGTCAACCGTACCTGATGTACAGCCGCATACATCTGAACGATGAGAATGCGTATTTCAGTTCCAGTTCGACGTATAACAAAAACAACTTGTTGGAAACGCCGTCCTGGCTGAACTCCCTGCCTCTGCTCAGTCGCGAAGTCACCGGCGCCCTAAGCAGCACGCCCGCCGTCATCCAAGCCGGTGGACAAGTCTCGATCAACGCCACATCTTCCATCAACAACAGCCTCATCACTCCATTCACCGCAGTAACAAAAGGTGGTGACAAGACATCCAGTACCGCTGTCTCTCCAGCGTCCCAAGCGGTGTTTATCCCTGTCAGCCTGCTTCCCCCCGAGTTACGCCAATCCCAGGTCAACCCATTGGCCTTGCCGGGCTTCAGCTTGCCCTCCGGTCAGAACGGAATGTTCCGCCTGAGCGGGCAGGGCGGTAGCACTCCCGTGGCCAGTGGCCCGAACAACTGGACAATGGCCGACACCAGCGTTACCTCGGCCCAGCGTCAACTAGCGCTACCCAACGCCGTGGCGCGGGATCTTCAATTTGGCAGCAACGCCCAGCCCAATGCTCGCGTGGTAGACCTGAGCATTGGCGACCGGCAGGCAGCCACTGTAAACAATCAGGTCAGCACGTTTGACACCTCTACATCGGGAGACGCGGTGTCAGGCGTCATGCCGGCTCGCTCCTCCGGGTTCACGCTCAACCGTGTTCAGGGACTTCCAAGTAGCACCGCAACAAGTATTTCGCACAAATACCTGATCGAAACCAACCCGGTGCTGACCGAACTCAAGCAGTTCATGAGCTCGGATTATTTGCTGGCGAACCTTGGCTACAACCCGGACGACAGCGCCAAACGCTTGGGGGACGGACTATATGAACAAAGACTGATCCAGCAGGCCGTCCTGGCTCGCACCGGTCAGCGTTACATCGATGGTCAGACGACAGACGAAGGCTTGTTCAAATACCTGATGAACAACGCCGTAGCCAGTAAGGACGCGTTGAACCTGAGCCTGGGCGTAACGCTGACCGCCGAGCAGGTCGCGGCGCTGACCCATGACATCGTCTGGCTTGAGGAGCATGAGGTCAATGGCGAGAAGGTGCTGGTGCCAGTGCTCTACCTGGCGAACGCCAATCAACGCCTGGCCGCTAACGGCGCCCTGATCCAGGGCAAGGATGTTTCGCTGATCGCCGGCAAGGATCTGACCAACTCAGGCACCTTGCGTGCGACCGAAAATCTGGCCGCTATTGCCGGCACCGATCTGGTCAACAGCGGTTTGATCGAGGCGGGCAATCGCCTTGACCTCTTGGCTGGCAATGATCTGGTGAACAAGGCGGGAGGGATTATTTCCGGGCGCGATGTCAGCCTCACTGCATTGAAGGGCGACGTCATCAATGAACGCAGCGTCCATACCTATGACTCTGAGGTGGGCCGCTGGGATCAGCATCAGGAGTTCCTCGACAGCGCGGGTCGGATCGAAGCTGCGAACGACCTGACAATCAAGGCAGGGCGCGATGTCGCCAACATCGGCAGTACCTTGCAAGCCGGTCGAGATATGTCTATCAGCGCCGGTCGGGATGTCATCATTACCTCGGCCACCGAGCACAACACCGAGGAAAAAGGCAAAAACGACACCAAGGAGCAAATCACCCAATTTGAGTCACGCCTCATCGCGGGTCGCGACATATCGATCGACACCGGGCGTAACCTTGCCATCGTCGCCAGCCAGCTAGAGGCCAAGCGTGACATCGCCATGGCGGCTATCGAAAACGTCACAGTGAGTTCGGCGGCGGACGAAGAGCACTCGTTCTACAAAACTAAAAGAGTCACCGATCAGAAAGATCATGTCAGTCAGGTGCAAAGCTCAATCACTGCTGGGGGAGATGTAGGTATCTCTGCTGGTAAGGACATGGCGTTGATCTCGAGTCGGATTACGGCGGGTGACGAGGCTTATCTGGTTGCTGGTGGCGATTTGGAGTTACTGGCGGCGCAGGACCGCGATTACTCGCTCTACAGTCGGAAGAACAAAACTAGTTTCGGTACACGCACTCAACGAGACGAAGTTACCAAAGTCACCCACGTTGGAAGCGAAATCAATACTTGGGGCGATCTCACGATCGTCAGCAATGGAGATCAGACCTACCAAGTGGCCAAGCTCGAGAGCGGTAATGACCTGGTGCTGAACAGCGGCGGGTCAATCATCTTCGAGGGCGTGAAGGATCTCGTTCAAGAGAGCCACGAAAAGAGCAGCACCAGCCTTGCTTGGAATTCCATGAAAGGCAAAGGGCACACCGACGAGACGCTGCGTCAAAGTCAGCTGATTGCTAATGGCGACGTGGTCATCAAAGCCGTCGATGGCTTGAACATCGATATCAAAGACATTGACCGGAACACCGTCAGCCAGACCATCGATGCCATGGTCAAGGCCGATCCTCAATTGGCCTGGCTCAAGGACGCCGAACAGCGTGGCGACGTGGATTGGCGGCTGGTCAAGGAAACTCATGAATCGTTCAAATACAGCAGCTCAAGCCTGGGGCAGGGCGCCATGCTGGCGATCGTCATTATCGTGACCGTTCTAACAGCCGGAGCCGCGAGTGCCGCTGTGGGTAGTGCGGCCGGTGCCACGGCGGGCTCAGGTACCGCCATGGCGGCAGGAGGTGTGGCATCCGCCTCAGCGGTAGCTGGTGGAGCAGCAGTTGGTTCAACAGTGGGGGCGGGCCTGGGGAATATGATGGCTTCCGCCGTGCTGACCTCCATGGCCAGCAACGCAGCGGTGAGTGTTATCAATAACCAGGGCAATTTAGGGGCGACGTTCAAGGACATAACCTCTTCGGAAGCGATGAAGGGCTATCTGACGTCCGCCGCTATGATCGGGGTGTCTCCAGGGTATAACCCGGCAGCACTTGGTTTTAACCTGCCAAGTCTTCAAGCCGTGCTGCTCAAATCAGCTTCTGATGCGTTCGTGAATACAGTCATCAACGGGGGAAGCTACACCGATAACCTAGGCAACGCTTTAGCGAGTCAAGCCAGCAATGTGGGGATGGCTGTTGGCTTCAAGATGGTTGGCGACTATTCCTTAGGAAAATACGAGGATGGAAGCATTCAGAAGGTCTTGGCCCATGCGTTGATGGGTGGACTTCTGGCTGAAGCCACGGGCAGCGATTTCAAAACGGGGGCCATGGCAGCAGGCGCGAACGAAGCGCTTATCAATGTGCTCAGCACCATGGTGGGCGGAAATAAACAACTGGAATCAATGGCTTCGCAGTTGACAGGTCTTGTCGCAGCCGCCGCGGTGGGTGGAGATCTGTCGAAGGGCGCAGAAATTGCGCAGTACGCGACTGCTTACAACCGACAGCTGCATTACGACGAGCAGAAATGGCTCGAGGAGAACGCCAAAACGTTCGCGCAAACGCAGGGCATCACTGAACAAGTGGCGATGGAACGCCTTAGCCAGCAGGCGCTGAAGAACACCGACTACCTTTGGCGTTCCGTTTTGAGCGATGGCGATGACAGTGCTGCATTGGCGTTCCTGTCGGGGGCCGGGAAAACATTCGTTAACGACCTGGGGGAAAAACAGGCACTGTTTACCGCCTCAGGACAACAGCTCTTCCGTCCGGAAATGTTCGCCGATACGGCGGATCCGGCTTTTTACAAGAAATTTGTACAGAGCGGCATCAGTCGAGAGCTGAGCGCAGGCCTTACCAAGGAGCTCAAGGACTCGGGTATCGCGATCAAGGACGGTGCCATCAACCTCTATGATGCTGTTAGAGAACATCCTGCGGCTGTAATGGGGGGGCTTTGGGAGGGCGTGAAAGGTCTGCCCCAAAGCGTAGTCGACAGTTTTCGCGAGGGCGGTAATGCAATTGGAGAAGGTGCAGCCGTTGCGTTAGAACCGGAACTGAAGGCCAAACTTAACGCGATCTATGGACAGGACGTATCGACTGCACAGCAGGCGCTTCTGCTCATTCGAACAATTAGTGCTGTTTCGCTGGCGGGTACAGGTGGCAAGGTTGGAGGGAAGCTAACGGGGGCGGCAGCTGAGGCTGCGGGTAAGAAGCTGGATGAGATTCTTGCTGAGGCGACTGAAAAGGGACTGGTAAAAAGTGGTAAGGAAGAACCTCGTTCGATAGTTGATGAGGAGAAAGATGCACTAGATCGTATAGCGCAGAACCCCAAAGGTCCTGATTTGACGGATAAGCAACCTGGGACGATTCTGCAGCAGCAATCGGATAATCGGATTAGCGAGCTTGTATCGCAGTACAATAGCCCAAGCCTTCAACCAAGGGATTTTAATCTAACTATAGGTGGGAAGACGTTCCTAGCTGATCCTCAGCTTAGTGTTGGTGCCCCTGTTTACTCTGGCACTACGACATCAGATGTAATGAACTATTTTAGACAGTTGACAGGTGTTGTCAGTATGCCCGTTGTAAAGTCGATTCCGGGGAAGGGCGATGTTTATGCTGCGATGATAACCACTGGAGCTAATGCAGGCAGTAAAATTACTTTGAGAAATTTTTCTAAGTCTACTCAGCAATCAGGTGCTACTTGGACTATAGATGTAATAAATCCATCAATTAATGCTGGCAAGCGAATCGAGATCAAATTTAAATGAATATCGAAAAGTTGTGTCCCGTTGTTCTAAGTAGTTCCTTCGGTCTATCGATGGGCTCCATCTGGCAGCACCTAGGTGTGGAGCTTTCGAAGTTGGCTATGAGTAATGAGGAAAGAGCAGAAGTTTTTCTCGAAGTGCTGAGGCGTCTAATGCTAGATGGTAATTTAAAACTTGCTTCGAATGGTAAGTGTCTCTCTGGTGATGTTAATGAGCAGATCGACGTTCTCAAGCACGCATGGCCTATTTGCCCGGAGGAAGATGACCTTGATGGTTTCGGGTTTTGGTTTTTAACTGGCGCTCCGGCGGGTGTAGTATGGCTCACCTCTGACGGTCAGGAGATATGGACATAACTAATTTAGGTGGAAAAGGTTCCGTCCTAAGCGGATTTATACCTGGGCGTTAAGCCTTGTAGTCAGTTTGATGATAGGGTCGAGGAGTTTTTGCCGAAGCCTGATGGTGATTTGAATTCGTGGATATTGAAGCCTCAAGTTTCTACGTCGAAATATGTCGGAACGCCTGAGAGGTATCTGCCAGATATGTATATAGAATTTAAAATTCTGGAGACTTTAGCTCAGCGCCTAGGTCCGAGCTCGCAGACCTCGGGACGTATAAATTTGATTTCAGAGAAAATGGTTTGTCGAAGTTGTAGCGATGTTGTTACTCAGTTTCGCGAGCGATATCCTAATATTCAATTGAATGTATTTGCCGTGGAGAAGTAATAGTGGCGTCCGATTTGGCTGTGGAAGAAATTTATTCGATAGTCTCTAGGCTTTATGAAAAGGCTATGTCTCAGGTTCGTCTTCGGCCAGAGCAAGCCTTTGCATATGTTCAAGATGAAGCAGACTCTCTTTGCACGTCTGCTGATGTGGGTTTATTTGCAGTTCTGCAAACTGCGATATTTAGGGAGGGTATGAAATATGGGGTAGAGCTGTCTAGAGAAAGTCCTTATGCGGAGGATATGTTAGAGGGTTTGGCTAGTGCCTATGAAAAATGCGGCCTCGATGATTTGGCAGAGGTTGGGCTTAAAGGGGAGCCGCTGGCAGAAATAATCGATTGTATGGAGCAGGTTAGGAAAAAATATCTTCTGCCTGGCTAAGATGGTGCAAAAGATACAGCAAATTTTTTTGAATTTGCTAATGCAGATGATTTGGCGTTAGCTGGAGCAAAGTATAATTTGCCAGAGGGGAACACAATAGCTGAGGGAGGATAGAGCAGTGGAGGATGAGAGATTTAAGGAGGTTTGGGGTGGTTGCTCGGTTTATAAGCAATAGCGTTGTTCTCCTATCTATTTCTTACTGCGCCAATACGCATGAGATCAGCTACGCTTTTTTGATTGATGACATTGAGTTTAGGCTGGGAGGAGAGTTGTATGAGGCTGTTGGTATAAAAGGCATTAAATGTAGCGTCGAGTTGGAGCAGTTTTTGTTGGCGTTGATGCCGTTTGATCGAAGCGTGTCGAAAAAACTTTGTTCAATGTCTTGGGCTTACGCCGAAGGTGATAGAGTTGATCTTCCAGCCCCTCTGTTATTATTAGAGCTTTAAGTCTGACGTGTCCGTTGGTGAGGTGAGTTATTGTTCTTCAATATGTTTTCGTTGACTAGGTGGAGGATCCAGTCTGCCCTGGTGATCGATTAATTAATTGTTGCAACTGAAAGGGTTGCGCTTCTTGCGAAAGCGTATTTTTTTTGTCCGAAGGCGGAAATATAGCATGCAGAAAAAATGTGACTTGTATCTATGTTCTGAGGTGGATGTATCTCAAATTGCGATGCTGAGCCTATTTGATAAGAGTCTCCTTTTAAAGGAAGGCACGGTGCGCAGTGGCTATCTCTCTGTAAATATTGATAGGGTTAAGCTCGTTGCGATAGTGTCCGATTTGCGTCGGCAAAATATATCCTGTTTTAGCGATCCTATTGAGTATAGAGATAGCAATCTTTCGTTTGAGGCTGCATTTGAAGTTGCAAAAAAATCTGCGATAGAACAAAACGCGATTGCCGGGCGTCTGGATCAGACGCGGGCTCCGCCCCTATTTTGGTCTTTTAGCTTGGCGTCTGTATCTTCCTCAGAGAAGAAAGCAGGCGGGGTGCTCATGATCGATCGCTTGGACGGCCATATTTGGAGTCCGGAGGAGTATGAAGAATATATGTATGACTACAATAAAGTATTTTAGTAGGAGCTTAGAGTTAGCGAGCTTTGTCAAACTAACGATGTGTGCTGGGCGAATTTTTCTTTTGTTAATCATGAGGTCTAGGTGTCGTATGCGATTTTTTTTCTTAGGGGTGTCGCTGGGCTCGGCATTGATTTTGTCAGGTTGCAATACAACTCCATACGATAGGTCCACTATCTATTACGAGCGAGAGCAATTTGCGGCGCAGCTCTCCAAGGATTTAGGAGTGGCTGATCCCGTTCTTCAGCACGGTCGCTGCTCTCTGATCGTTTCAACCCCGGATTCGAACACTGGCACCTACTATTTTTGCACCTATGCGCTGACAGCCAATAGGCTTTACGTACAGGGGTGGGATGCTAAAACGTTGAAATATGTTGAACTCGTTCAGATAGACGTAACGAATCTTAAGAAAATGTCTCTCTACACTTTTTTACGGACCAAGCAGCTTCAGCTGACCGAAGAGAGACGACAGATCGCGCTCAGCGCATCTATAGACGATGGCGGGTACGTAGATGCGGAGGCTACGGAGCATTTGTTCGATGCGATTAAAGCGAAAGGTGTGCCGGTCGCGAAAAGCGAAGGCCTGATAACGCCACCTGCTGCACCGGCGCCGATGATTATTCCTATCGTCATGCCCAAGTCATATCGGTAAAAAGGGCGGTCTCGCTGATGAAGGGAGCGCTGTTGAGTTAAGAAGGAGACCATTTGAGCGGGAATACTCCGCGGGATATCAATGGTTCTTGATCACCTCGTACGGGATCACTCTCTCGCTCTTGATACCTACCGGGAACAAGTCCAAAATTAAGTCTTTTCCTGCCTCGGCAAGAAAAGAAACCCCTTAGATTTCAAAGGGTAGGACGCTAGATACGAGTCTCGTTTCCCGCTCCAATTATTTTTCTATAGACTTCCATTGAAGTATGTAGAAACCAAAGAAAGAGGCTTCGGCCTCTTTTTTTGTTCCAGTAAAGTCTATTTTGGTACATCAATATCCACGAATTTTTAGTACATTTTTTAATACATAAATTCGACGCTTGATAAATCAGTTTTTAGAGCTGCTTGGCACTCCGAAAACGGTACAACCCTCCTTCATCCATATGAGTGGAGTTAGTACAATGGTCCTTACCAATACGGCGGTCCGACACGCCAGGCCTCGCGCCAAAAACTACACCCTTCCTGACTTTGATGGCCTTGCGCTTTTCGTGAATACGAAAGGCACCAAGAGCTGGCACTTCCGTTTTTCTTGGGCGGGCAAACAGCCTCGTATTTCGCTCGGTACTTATCCTGAAATAGGTCTACGCGATGCTCGCGCTCTGCGCGATATCGCCAGGGCGCTGGTCGCGAAGGGTCTCGATCCCCGCGATCAGCGACGCCTTGAGCGCAATGCCAAACTGTTGGCCGAGAGAACACATTCTTAGGTCGATGCGGTACAAATTTTCGGCCCTTAGGGGAGCGGGACCGCCCGGGAATTCAAGCGGTGCTGAACTGGGTTGTCAACTCTTTCGGTCTGTTGCTGGTCTTTAGCTCGCCCGCACACCTGAAAGCTAAGATCGTAATCCTTAGACTTTCAGTCCCAGAGTCACCGTGCGGATCGACGGCATGGCGCGCTCCCTCAAACCTATCTATGTATCCAGATGAATGGAGGCTAGGCTAGGGCTGGGGTTATCAAAGATATGCTAGGATTGGATAGCGTAGATAACTGATGAGGAGATTTCCATGAGCGTTACAGAGCAGTCGGGCGTCTCCACCTTGGTCGGTACGCCTAAGGAGGCTCGGGCGAGCTTAAGCCGCTCGCATGCGGACCGAGTACTGGTCGTGTCTTTTGATCAGGTCAACCTCAGCGTATTTGAGGCGTTGGCGGAAAACTTCGCCAATGTGGCTTCTTCGATGTACGAGGTGCTGCAGGAGCGTCAGGACCCGAAGTCGCTGGAGCGACTGGCCGAGGTGTTTGTGACGCGTAAGCCGCCTTCGCCTCGCCTGCTCAAGGAAGCGGCAATGCTGGTCCAAGCCCGCAAAGCGGTGTTGGAAAGCGGTGATTGGCTGACCGCCGCAGACATCGCCCAGGTGGCCCAGTTGAGTACTAGAAACCCGAGTGCCCAGCCCAACAAATGGAAAAAGCAGGGGCAGATCTTTGCCATCAGCCACGGCGGGGTCGACTATTTCCCTGGCTACGGCTTGGACCCGGACGCGGGCTATCGGCCGTTCAAGGCACTGGCCAAAATCATTGAGGCTTTCGCTGGCCACAAGGACAGCTGGGGGATGGCTTACTGGTTTCGCTCAGATAACAGTTTTCTGGGCGGCAAAAGGCCTCAGGACCTGTTGGCATTGGCGCCTGATCGGGTGATTGCTGCAGCACTGGATGAAATCCAAGGCATTGTCCATGGCTAAGCAACGTACCGAGTCCAGTGAGGGTAGGGCGACGCCTCCCACGGATTTGGCGGCGTCCGTTACCCCAGTGCCTGCGGCTACGTTGCACGTCACTTTCACCGTGATCGCCAAAGGCGATATGCTTCACCGTGTGCACCAGGATAAGTATCAGCCTGATCAATTCAATCCTGGAGTGCACGGCAACGCACGCTTCAGCCCGATCCAGGATGATCAGGGGCGGGCGATTCCCACCTTGTATGGAGGCACGACAGTCGATTGCGCCTTGATGGAGACCGTCTTCCACGACGTTCCCCATACGGCTGGGTTTAAGAGCTTCGACAAAGGCAAGCTAACTGGACAGGTGCATTCTGCCGTCCAGGTTAGCCAACCGCTGCACCTGGTTGATCTGTCCAGCGTGCCCCTGCGGAAACTGGGCATCACGCGCAAACAATTGATCGACACCGAGAAAGATCAATATCCTGCGACACGCAAATGGGCCGAGGCAATACACCGTCAGTGTCCAGATGCCCAAGGGCTGTCTTGGGTGTCGCGACAAGATGATTCGGCACGTGCGGTGGTGCTCTTTGGTGACCGGATTCCTGACGGCGCACTTCATCCGCAGGGGGCATCACGCAGCTTGACCGGCGACTCGACTGTGTTCGACACGGTGCTCAATCTGGCAGAGCGGATTGGGGTCGTTATCATCGCGGGAAAAAGCTGAATCAAAATGACCGAACAGTCGCCCCTGAAAGCCGCTCTCTGAGGCTAGAATTGCCATTCCTCAGTCATTAGATCTTGCTGAAGACGGCGGGCTTTGATGGGGGCATTGATGGATTCTTCCGTACAGGCCTGCGTAGCATCGACGGTCAACAAATAGGTCTTCGGTGCGTTCTAGGAGCGGGCGGTGCTTGTCCCGGAACACGCAGCAATAACATGATGGCTGGCTCCGTGCTGGCCTAGAAATGCGGAGCTTGTTATGGACGTCAACCCGATGTTAAGTGATGAACTGGTGAGCCGGCTGGAACAGAAAATTCCAGACATGGCGAAAGGCGCGATTAAGGCTGCCTATATCAATACGCTGGCGGCCGGACTCAATGTGATGGAAATCAGGGATGGCATGCTCGTTCAAACAACGGCCGATGGTCAGCACAAGGTTATTCGAGCGGCCAAGCCCAAGCATAAGGTAGCTTCGGACATGATTATCAAGGTGCGCCGCTTTTCATAACCAAAGATTGAGGGCGCCCGTATCTTCACGATGTCGCCGCGCAGCGCGCGGGAGTTCTGACACTTCGGCGAGTCCAGCCTTTATGCTGTGCAGGATAACCGCCAAGCTCGCCATCGCGTGGGCCGTTAAATCAGTGACCCTGGGTTCTCAGCTTAGCCAAGCCCTGCTTGATGTGTCCGGCATTCTCTCCGATGGTCTGAAGTGCACCTCGGACGTTGGCACCAATCTCCGCTGCACCTTGGTCTTCTACCTTCAAGGTCAGCTCCATCACCGCGGCCTCCAAGGCGAGCTGATTTTGGTAAAGCCGCTCAAGAACATCAGAAAGGGAATATTCGGTGGGCATTATCTCGACTCCAATCAAGGAGTCGAAAGCGTAGCAGCGTAAGGGACAGAAACCAAAGGTCGGTGCGCGCTAGCGAGTATTGCAGGATCTAGAGACAGCGATCGGCCAAATGCAACATTCACCCGGAGCTGTTTCCAGACCGAAGCGGTCATTAACGGCGTCGCGATGGTCATCGCTCGGTGAAGAACGCCTTCAGTGCACGAGCCAACTCGACCGGAGCTTCTTCAGCAATGTGGTGACCGCAGTCGATACCTTCTCCGGTGACTTTCAGCTCTGCCCATGGCTCCCAAACCGCAACCACATCGCCGTACAGGTCCTCTAGGTCATCCCTTAACGACCAAATAACATGGAGCGGACATTGAAGTTTTCGACCAGCCTCACGGTCTTCCCGATCATGCAGGTAGTCCAGCTCGATACCCGCGCGATAGTCACCGAGCATTCCAATAATAGTTTCATGATCGTGAATCGCAGCCTGAAAATCCTCGTAATTTTCCCGTCCCATCGTTTCTGAGCAACCCCCATACCAACCCTTTGGATCCGCGAGGATTGCCCTCTCTGGCTTGTCGGGCTGAGCATAGAAGAACCAGTGCCACCATTTGGATGCGAACCGCGCGTCACATCGCTCAAGAGCCTCCAAGATAGGCACACCGTCTAGGATTGCCAGTTTTAGCACGCGTGACGGATGGTCTAACGCTGAGCGGAAAGCAGCGTAGCTACCTCGATCATGACCCGCTAGGTAAAACTTATCGAACCCAAGGCTATCCATGAGGGCAACGCAGTCTCGTCCTTTCGCTCTCTTTGAATGAGCTTCGTGATCATTGGGGGTCGCAGGCCGGCTGGACTTGCCGAACCCTCTCAAATCGGGACAGACCACCGTAAAAGAACTGGCGAGCAGCGGTGCAACCCTATGCCAAGTCGTGTGCGTACGCGGGTGCCCATGAAGTAACAATAACGGCGGGCCCGAGCCACCATAGCGAACGCGTAATGTCGCCTCAGGCAAGTCAATCATTTTTAGCTGGAAACCTTCGAACATCGTCACTCCTAAGAGGCTTTCCACTCCAAACAATAGATCACGGATACGGTAGCTAGGTCAGACGAGCGGCCGAATCCTCCGCAGGATGCACTCATACGATGTTGGCTCCAGCGTAAGGGTAGGGCAGGCAATCGTTCAAGCTTGAGTGGCCGCTACGGTTCTTAATCTTCAGGAAAAATTTTATTTAGTGTAAAGCGTCAACTCTCTGAGCCTGCTCTCTGTTGCGTGTTCAAACCGACTCAGAATCACATCGGCTTGTTCCTCTGTGATGGCTCCAGCACACCTTAGGCCAATCACAAACCCATGAGCTTTTGCGCCGTTTTTCACCGCTAGGATCATCATCCGGCAGTCTCGATCTCTTTAAGTATTTTTTCGGCAGGGCGTGATTAGGTCACTCAGCTGGTGCGAAAAAAGTCTGGGTCCAGTACAAGTTCGCGGAGCGGCTTCAAGCGGTCTTCTGCGTCCTTGGCTTGTGAACGGGAACGCTCGGCATCTTTCTTAGAACCTTGCGCTTCTGCCAGGTCGCCCATTTGACGAAGCAGCAGAATTCTTTCTTCAACCGCCCTGAGCGCATCCCAGAGCCCAGTATCAATCGCGGCGTTAATTTCAGCGATTAGGGTCTTGATCGAAAACGCATGGCCCGTATGGCAGCGAAACCTGACAATCGATCCTTCTTCTATCTGCACCAGAATTCCATGACAATCGGGGCATGTATAGCTTGAAATATTCCCTATACTCATGACGCCAGCTTCCAAGCCGTTGCCATTTTCACTGATGCTCGTCTCGATCAGATGGCGCTCGTTTAAGGATCTTGTGGCCAGTTGCTTGATCGGCAATCTAACCCGCGTTGCTATCTGATTCGCCAGCTCAGTGAGTGTGCCTACAAAGTCTGTTTCGACGTGCTCTATTGCACTACGGGGCATGGAATCATAAGTAGCTTCAGAAGGATCCTGCACGAGTGCCGTACCGTTTTTGTCCTTTATCGCCCAAAGTCCCGCTGTTCCGTCGTCCAGCGCTCCGGTCAGTATCACTCCGATCACCCTGGAGTCATAAGCCACCGACGCTGAGCGAAAGAGTACATCGATAGCCGGACGAACTCTGCATTCCTTCGGTCCGCGAGTAAGGCGGACCCCCTCCTTCGTCACAAGCAGATGGTGATCAGCGCTGGCGACGTAGACGGTTGAGGTCTTGAGCGGTTGATTGGCTTGGACCGAAATGACCTTCATGCTGGTTTCACGAGCAAGTATCCTGCCTAGCTCACTCGGCGAGTGCGGAGGAATATGTAGCACTACCAAAAAAGCCGCTGGCAAGTCAGAGGGTAAGGAGCGAAATAGACTCCTTAATGCTTCGACTCCACCGGCGGAAGCCCCAATAACGATAATATTCCGACAGTGGCTATCGAGTTGCATAGATACACACCTCCCTCTCTAAAAGCGAAACGCAAGATTACGAGCCGCACCATGATCAAAGGTTTAGCTCCTAACAAATGGGTGAGCGTTCGATTGACGCGCGACTAGCGATCAGTGTTTCTTCCGAAATACGGCCCTCGCCTGGTCCCAGGCTTTTTTGCCTTCAAGGCATTTCGCATCAGCTGCTGCGCGCGCGTTTTGAAACGCGATCATGGCTTCAGGCGAATCTGTGGCATGGGTTAGCAGTTCATAAGCGATCGCGTTGAGACGATCAGCCTCTCGAAACAGCTCGTTGGTGCGGTCGGTGGCTTCATGCCAAGCGGAAATAATGGCGTTATTTCTCATGATCGTCCTCGCGTGTCATCCGGTCTTTAAATAGTAAGAGAGGAGCGCCTTTTAGTTTTTTGGAGCTTACGTTTATGGACGCAATTTTTGCTTAATGCAAATGGATTCGGATGGTGGCGGGCGTCAAGGTCGTGGGCGTGCTGCAAGTATTGACCGCCCCACGCACGGCCGTGTCCCAATCGATGAGCGCGATCCCGACAATCGAGCTAGAGGACAACGCCGCTTGGGAGTTGCTGATCGAACTGGTTCAGAAGGGGGCCCATCCACTGATTGCCAAGCGCTTCGGCCATGCCCTGGAACAGGAGGAAACGCACCTGGCCGGTGCGCAACTTCATCAAGCAAGATCTTCTTGCGTAAGTGAGCTGAGCCTTGCTTACCACCTGGCGCCACCCTAGTTTATCCGGGGTGGGACCACTGGCTCGAACTTTAAAGGACAACCGCCCGTGAGTGAAACCTACTTGAAAATGAACTGAAAGCCTGGCGGCTGTTGCTCGAAGACGCCTATCGCCCGGAGTTTCCCTAGGATTACCCCGCCACATGATTCGACGCGCCGATGAACGGGTGTTGCAGGAGTTCATCAGGCTGGAGCGCTGTATCGAGTTGCTCGCGGACATGACAGCGAAGGGGTGCGGGCGACACGACTTTGACGTCCGCGGCATTGCTCATCAGGAATAATCTCAGCTCCTGAGTGTCGGGCAATTCACACCGCAGCAACCATCTGTTTGTGTGTCGGTCATGGCCTTTCCCCTGGAGAGGACCCAGCATGAGGCCAACGGGCACAATACGCTCCGCCAGTCTTGCTCTCTTTAGCGCCCCGTCCGGTCGTTATTTACCGGCCCGTGACAAGCCGTGCGTTACGTCTTGGCCGGCGAGTCGACCAGCCTCCAAGCCCCCAGGAAATAAAACACGCCACCGGCAGCAATGAAGAGGGCGAGCATGTAGAAGATGCAGTGAGGCGGTTGTCGCCAATACCAGGGCACACAGCACCGGTCCGAAGGCGGCGCCGAGGTTGCCAAGATTTTGCGCAGCGTAGTACATGCCTCGCAAGTGGTCGGGCGCGATGTTGTCGATGAACATGTATTCAGCGGGGAAGACGATGATCTCTCCGAGCGTGAACACCGCCATGGCAATCACCCAGAGCACGAGAGTATCGGCCAGGGCAAAGCCGGCCAACCCAAGGATGAACAGACTCAGCCCAGCCGCCAGCCACAGGTTCAGATGATGTTGAGAGACTCTTCGGCCAATGGCGTATTGCAGGCTGATCACCATCAGGGCATTGGTCGTGACAATGGCGCTGATGGTGCGATAGGTGAACTCTGCTGTGTCGTGACCACCAGGTACTGTGAGAGATAGGCCGTGAACTGGCCGAAGACCACCGCGCTGAGCAGACCGCCGAGGGTGAAGCACACTAAGCGGTTATCCCGGAGCAAAAGCTTGCCTACGGCCAGGAAAGGCACAGGTTTGTGGCTCGCATCAACGACCGTCAGGCCTCTGTCGCCCCAGACGAAATAGACCAGACAGAATCCGGCACCCAGCATGCCGGATAACAGGAATGGCAAGCTGATGTCCAGCTTGGCCATGCCCGCCCCCAGAAACGGCCCAACGGTATAACCGATGTTGGTCACCGTGTCATGAATCAAGGATGTCCATGTTTTCCTCCGAACGATTGAAGGGCATCGATGTATTCGTCTGCGTCGCTGAATCCGGCAGCTTCAAGGCTGCTGCTGAACGGGTGAGCCTCACGGGTTCTGCCATCAGTAAAAGCGTTGCTCGCCTGGAAAGCCGGCTCGGCGTCCGACTGCTCGACCGTACGACCCGACGTGTTTCGCTTACCGATGCAGAGGGGCCCCTTTTTCGCACATGCACAAGCGTGCTTGCCGACCTCGAAGAAGCCGAGCTGTCGCTACAGGCTGAAAACGCCGAGCCCCGTGGCAGGGGCCGGATCGACCTTCCCGGTGCTTTCGGCCGTTCCCAGGTACTGCCTGTCGTCTTGCGCTGCCTGGAGCGATACCCGCAATTGGTCCCGCACATTTCGTTCTCCGACAGTTTCATCGACGCCGTACAGGAAGATGTGGACATCGCTATCCGTTTGGGCGGCGCAGAGGTATGGCCGGACACGGTGGGGGCATCGGTACCTGGGTAGCGAATGGCATATTTTCTGCGCATCACCTGCGCATCTCGCCAGGCATGGCACGCCCCTGACGGACCTTGATCTGGAACAGCACCGGTGCATCGCCTACGGATGGCGGGATGGAAATGTCAGCCCTTGGAATTTCGCCGGGCGCCACAGGGGCGAAACGGCCAGGATGCTGGTGGCTCCAACGCTGGTGGTGGGCGATGCCGAGGGCTTGGTGGTTGCGGTGTTGGCGGGCTGCGGTATCGTCCAGTTGCCGTCCTGGTTGGTCCAACGGCAATTGGACGAAGGAACATTAGTCGAAGTACTGCCCCAGTCGGCAACTGATGGGATAGCGATCAATCTTGCCTGCAACAAAGCCGTGAGGCGCTGCCCAAGGTCGCTGTTTTATCGGACTTACTGACGGCCAATTTGACTCAGGTGGTAGGAGGGCGGGCGCAACGGTTATAAAGGCTTTTGCCCGTGGTGCCACGAACCAGTCGGCAACGAGTCATGACAGCAGACGCACAGCATGTTGCCATCGAGATCTCGAAAGTAGGCACCGCGATAATTGGGGTGGTGGTGGGATCTCAAGCCGGGTTCCCCCTCACATGTCCCGCCCAATGCCACAGATTTCTCTCGTTCATTTGCCTATAATCCGTTTTGTCTGCGAGAAGGTAGTTCGGGATTGTGCCGTGCGGGGCGCCCCTTGGGTGGAACAGCGCATGCTGGCCCCGGCCCTTTAACCTCGTAGCGAGGCAGTATCTCGTCCAGCGTCTAAATCTGATGAGTGGTGCCTCAAGGATTCAATGGGAGCTTCTTAGCGCAATCTCCTAGCTTCACCGACACCTGGCGATAGCGGTTAGTTGCCTTATTATTGGGTGCCATAACCTATTAACTGCCTCTGCCTCCTGCCGTTTTCTCTAGCATGTCGACATCATTGGTCCCCAAGAGCGTAATCGTTAATGCCTGATCGTAAAGCAAGCCTTCTCATCGCTACCGCTGCCGCGAGTATTGTTATGGCCGTCACCGCGGCCGTGAGTCCCACCACGTTGTTCTGGACAAATGAGACGCGCCTGGAGCGTAACGTTGTCGAGGCCCAGATAGATCGTATTCGCAACGTTCAGAGCTTGTTGGTGGATGCTGAGACCGGTGAGCGCGGTTACGTGTTGACGGAAAAGGAAGTCTTTCTACAACCATACTATATCGCCATATCCCAACTGCCTCCGGCCCTCAAGAGCCTGCGCGAATCCTATCAAGGCGATCCAGCGGAAGAGGTTGGGCGCGTTGAAGAATTCATCCGCCACGCTGAAATGAAAATGGCGCATTTGGATCGTGTGGTGAAGCTGGTAAGCCCCCACGGAAATGACGCGGCAGTGACGGAGATTGCTGCTGGCGGTGGTAAAGCCCTGATGGACACGGTGCGCACCATCAGTGCGGAACTAATCAGTGACGAAGCAGAGGAACTGGCAGCGCTCGAACGTCAACTTTTGAGCAACATCCGCTGGGCCGTCGCGGTTTCCATCATAAGTTTTATCGTGACCTTGGGCTTGGGTCGCTTTATCTATACATCCATGCGACGTAGCATCCGACGTCAATCGGAGTCCGCCGCAGCGGCCATCCTTGTCAGCGATCAACTCAGCCAGAGCCTGGAGCGGTTGGAGCGGCGCAACGGGGAGATAGGCCTTCTCGCTGAGATGGCGAGGTTGGCGCAGACGGAGTTGACTCAAACGGAAACGCTCCAACTAGCGAGCACGTACTGTCAGCAATTAATACCTGCGAGTGAAGGGGAGTTTTTTCTCTATCGCAATTCGGCGGATGTCCTTCAGCAAGCGGCGTCGTGGGGCCAAGCTGAAGGGAAGAATGCTGATGTCATGCTCAGCCCAAAGGATTGTTGGGCAATCAGGCGAGGGCGATGGCATTTGACCGAGCATCACCACGATCTTTCCTGTCGCCATTACCCAGCGGCGTTGGGCACCGACCAAGTGACCGATTGCTGTTTGCCCTTAATGGCTTATGGCGAGATTCTGGGTCTGTTGCATATCCGTCAGGTTGGACTGCAGGACCTGTCCGAAGAGCGGTTACAGATTGCTGAGGCTGTGGCGGAACAAACGGCTCTGGCGTTGGCGAATGGCCGGATGCGCCAAGTATTGGAGACTCAGTCCATCAAGGATCCGCTGACAGGGCTGTATAATCGGCGGTTCATGGACGAGGCGCTAAAGCGCGAGCTGGCGCGCTCTGAGCGCAACGGGTCAGCCCTGAGTGTCGTCATGCTAGACCTCGATAACTTCAAACATCTGAATGACTCCTATGGCCATCCAGCAGGCGACGCTGTGCTTCGTGCGGTTTCCGCTTTGCTTTTGCGATCGTTGAGGTCGTCAGACATCGCATGTCGATTTGGCGGAGAGGAACTGATTGTGATTCTTCCAGAATGTCCCTCAGAGAGCGCTACGTCACGTGCTGAGCTCATACGAGCATCTCTTGAAGGGTTGAGTCTTACGGATCACGGTCAGACATTCACAGTGACTGCTTCGTTCGGGGTCGCTTCTACAGAAACCAGCGGGTTGGACCAAGGCTCTCTTTTGAAGGCGGCTGACTCAGCGCTTTACGCAGCCAAGCGGTTGGGGAAAAACAGAGTTGAATGCTGGCCTCTGGTGAAGCATGAGCGCTAGAAGTTTCGATGGGATGCAGCAGGCTGATCGCTGCTCGTCGCCCGATCAGAAGCACCAGCGATGACTGGTTGGCTGCCGCAGACACCGCAAAGGTGTCGCAGTTCAGTACCCGCAACCCGAGCGTCCTGTCAAACAAATGGAAAGCAAAGTTGGCGTTAGGGCAAAATACAGTAACCGTCCAGCCATCTCATCTTGCATGGGAGATATTTACGTTTTTTACTCATCTTAGCGATCTGATGAGTCTCATGGTTCCTGCAAAAATGACGGTTTCTTCCACTATTGCGATGGGCCTATGCTAAATTTAGATCAGTTATGAATGGATTGTTCGGTTATGGAGAACGCATCATGCTCCCAATAGGCATCTCGCTACTTGCCGTAGGCTTAGGCACCGGCAATCCTGGCTTTTGGATACCAGGCTGCGTCTTCGCGGCTATAGGGTGTTCTCAAAGAGCTAAACGTCGAGACTGACCGTAAGCAGTCAGCCTACGCATCGCTCACATCACGCACATCAAGTTGGCATCCACTTATGTGGCAGTAATTGCCCGACTCGTCCTTAAATGGATTCGAGTGCAAACGGACAAAGCCATGGCGCTACCACCTGCTTTCATTACGCTTACTTTGCAGTAGTCGGAGCGCATTCCGAGGCTTCTTTATCGAGCATTTGCGTTTAAATCCCGTACCCGCGTGGCACCGTCAAAGTGACTGGCCGACCGAAAGCGCTGCCGCTTGTGCCACTTGAGGATTTGAGAACTTTGAGACTGGCGGTTCGCGAGCTAATCCACTCTTGTGTCCCACCTCCATCGGCGATTAAGTGAACCTTTACCCTGCGAATTTTTCCGCTCCTCAGAGGTTATGCGAGGGCATGACGCTCGGATGAATCTTGCGAAAAAAATCCCCCTGGCAGAGCCTCAAATGACAGTGAGCCGGTCACAACCCAAACCCTCTTTGCGCCGCGCCGTGACGGGGCCGATGCTGTTTCTGTTCATCCTTGGCGATGTACTGGGCGCTGCCGTTTATGCGCTGGCGGGTACCATCGCCGGAGAGGTAGGCGGGGCGATCTGGGTGCCGTTGTTGATCGTGTTGTTTTTCGCCATGTTGACGGCAGGTTCGTATGCCGAACTGGTCTCGAAATATCCTCACGCGGGCGCGGCGTCGGTGTTTGCCGAAAAGGCTTTCAAGTCACCGCTGATATCGTTCCTGGTCGGTTTTTGCATGCTCGCCGCGGCGGTGACCAGCGCTGCCGGTCTCTCGCTGGCTTTTGCAGGGGACTATCTTGGCGCATTTATCGAGGTATCACCCCACGTTGCTGCGCTGATCTTCCTGCTGGTCATCGCCCTTTTGAATGCGCGAGGGATCAAGGAGTCTCTGGGGGCGAACCTGGTGATGACCGTGATCGAGCTGTCAGGCCTGATGTTGGTCATCGTTGCTGCGGGTTACTTTTCAGTTCTGGCGAAGCTGAACTGGCAAGGGCGCTAAAATTAAAGCCTGGGGTCAGTCCGATGCTGGCGGTGTTGGGCGCGGCGTTGCTCGCGTTCTATTCGTTCGTGGGTTTTGAGACGTCCGCCAATCTCGCGGAAGAGATCAAGGATGTTCGCAAGGTATACCCACGGGCGTTGTTCGCGGCGCTGATTACCGCAGGGGTGGTTTACATGGCTGTTGGGGTCGCCGCGTCCTCAGTATTGCCAACGGAGAAACTGCTCGCGACCTCAGCTCCATTACTCGAGGTGGTTCGGGCTTCCGGGCTCGACATTTCGCCTCGCCTGTTCGCCTTTATCGCGCTCATCGCGGTGGCCAACGGAGCGCTGCTGACCATGATCATGGCCAGTCGACTCACCTATGGGATGGCAAATCTGGGGCTGTTGCCAGATGTCCTGGGACGGGTCCTGCCGCACAGGCGCACACCATGGGCGGCCATTATTGCCACGACGCTCGTCGCCATCGCACTGACGCTGACAGGAACGTTGGCGACCTTGGCGCAAACCGTGGTGCTGCTTTTACTGTTCGAGTTCCTCAGCACCAACGTGGCCGTGCTGGTGTTACGCAAGGACAAGGTTGCAGAAGAACATTTTCAGGTTCCCACCTGGGTACCCTGGCTGGCGATCCTGTCTTGCCTCGTATTGCTGAGTCAGCAAAACATGGGCACTTGGCTGCGAGGCGGGGCACTTGTTTCAGTGGGTGTGCTGCTGTATGTGTTTACCCGGCTTACCGTGCCTACCGTTGTTAAGCTTAACTAGCCGAGCAAATTGCACGATTAAAGCGTAGATTTTGAGTGGACCGCCTGTTTTGGGGACCAGGAGGAGTACTCTTCCTGCCTGACTCGCTGAGTTCGTTAACTTGAAAAAGCACCAATCGAGTAGCTCAAGCATTTGTTTAGGGGCTTGGGCGGGTAGGGGAAGTGCTTCTGCCCGCATCGAGACGATGCTGACAATTAAACAGTGTTTTGTATGCACCGCTAAGTCAGAGACCCTTAGCTCTGAATGATGTAATACGAGACTAGGATCATCATGGCAGATCATCGTCATGAAGCCGCTCAGCATCGACCATTTATGCGGCCGCAATCCTTCGGTATCCCCCTTCCGTTGCGTCGACAAAGGAGTCAGAAGGTCTTTCAGATACCGGACGCTTTATGGTGGAGGGCGGTCGCGAATCAGCTTAAGGACCACCCTCTTCATGAAGGAGCTAATACCTTGGTGGGACGTAGGCCGCGGGCTTGAAAGGTTCTGCGCCCGACAAGCGCCAGCGAACATTGGAAATGCCTAAACGCTCCGCGAGGGGCTTACTGACACGCCTGACCTTTTCTCGACCGAACTTCGGAATCCGGCCCACGCCCGCATCGCAACTCGCCCAATGCCATGCCTCAGCGTTATTCATGATGTCTAAGCGAATGATGAAAGACTTCGGCACTCCATGTATTTCGTAATCGATGATGTACAGCATGGCTGAGGGCATCGTTATTTCTCCCGGTGAGGAGTTACTGAGTACTTGGAGGGCTTTTAATTCAATCCGTCTGACGAGGCTGGACGTAGGCGCCGAGGTGCATACCTAATCCAGCCTTGGCGATGAACAACAGGCCTACAAACCCGGCAAAGCTATCGATGGTCGGCGCGGTAGCCAACGGAAAATTGAGTCATCGTTGATTCCGTGGCCGGAGCGGCAATGGATTGCTAGGGCTGCCGACGGCGGTGACTTTTTCCTGCGTTCCAGAATTGTTGCGGTGGCGGTTGCGGTATGTGACGACGGCTCGAACGCGATGCAGTGGACCGTCAGAAATTTGTAAACAATTTCGGATAAAAGTCCTTCCTTATAGAGATGTACCGGCGCCCAGATGTCTCCCGAAGACACTATTCGCCAACTGGAAGCCACCCGCCTGTTTCCGGCGGATGTGCCGGGCGACATGAGCGACTACACCGCAGAGCGCGAGCGCGCCATTCGCGAGGCCGATCTGATCGGCTCGGTACCGGCACCGGGTTCGGTCAAAGGCATGGTCAAGACCGCACTGGACAAAACCATCGGCAAGGCGCCGGAAGTGCTGCTGGACAAGCTCGGCGAACGCCTGGCCTTCGAACGCACCGGCGTGCGGTTGTATGAAGCGATGGTCGCCAAGGCGACGTCCGCCCCCGGCGCCGATCCGGCGTTGGTCGAGACCTTGCGGCAGATCCAGGCCGAGGAACTCGAGCACATGAACATCGTGCGCGAAGCCATCGAAACCCTCGGCGGCGACCCGACGGCCATGACGCCTTGCGCGGACGTGGCGGGCGTTAAGGCGATGGGCGTGCTGCAGGTATTGACCGACCCACGCACGACCGTGTCCCAATCCATGAGCGCGATCCTGACCATCGAACTGGAAGACAACGCGGCTTGGGAGTTGCTGATCGAACTGGCGAAGAAAGGCGGTCATCCGCTGATCGCCAAGCGCTTCGGCCATGCCCTGGAACAGGAGGAAACGCACCTGGCCACGGTGCGCAACTTCATCAGGCAAGATCTGCTCGCGCAAGTAAGCTGAGCTTGCTTCTACCTAGCTCCACCCCGTCTGGGGTGGACCGCCGGTTCGAACTTTAAAAGGACAACAGCCCATGAGTGAGACCGACCTTGAGATGGAATTGAAAGCCTGGCGGCTTTTGCTCGAGGACGATGCGTATCGCCTGGACTTTCCCGAGGATTATCGCAACACGCTGATTCGGCGCGCCGATGAGTTGGTGTTGCAACAATTTATCAGCCTGGAAGATTGGCAACTGCTCAAGGATGCGGCCGACCAGGCTTATCAACTGACGGTGGAAATGCTGGCGCGCAATCAGCGTGATTGTCTCAACCTAGCCTCGTTTTGCCTGCTTGGGAAGGGAGGGACGGGGGAGCGCAAGGAGTGCGTAGGGTCGTCTATCCTCGTTCAACGTATGAAAAAGTGAGCGGCTAAGGCTCGGTGTGAGGGGGCGTCGTGGGCGCCAATCAGACGCAAATGTAACTGCTGATATGCATGGCATTCGCGGCGCGGACGATGCACTCGTGACCTCCGAGCTGGCCGGATTTCGCCGATGGGTTCTGGATCATTTGACAGGATGATTGTCCAGAGCCAAGGCACCCGTCCTATTGGCTATGGGTCTCATGAGTTGGCGCAGCCCGGCATCACTCCTCTTGTCCTTGATACTCCCCAAAAACAAGTCCAGAATTGAGTCTTTTCCTGCTTCGGCAAGAAAGGAAACCCCTTAGATTTCAATGGGTCGGACATCAGATGCGAGTCTCGTTTCCCGCTCCAGTTATTTTTCTATAGGCTTCCATTGAAGTCTGTAGAAACCAAAAAAAAGAGACTTCGGTCTCTTTTTTCGTTCCAGTAAAGTCCATTCTGATACATCAATAGCCACGATTATTTAGTACGTTTTTTAGTACATCAATTCGGCATTTGATAAATCGCTTTTTCGTGGTACTCACCTTACTGGAAACCGTACAAATCTCCTCTGTTCAAACGAGACGGAGATTGTAAGATGGCTCTCACCGCCACTGCAGTCCGGCATGCCAAACCCCGTGCAAAGGACTACACCCTCCCTGACTACAACGGCCTTGCCCTTTTCGTAAATACCAAAGGCGCCAAGTGCTGGCACTTCCGCTTTTCCTGGGCGGATAAGCAACCCCGTATTTCGCTCGGTACCTATCCTGAAGTCAGCTTGCGAAATGCTCGGGCGCTGCGTGATGTTGCGCGGGCACAGGTCGCCAGGGGCATTGATCCGCGTGTCCATCGGCAGTTGGAGCGTAATGCCAGGCGCCTGGCCACGGAAAACGCCTAAGAAACGGTTGTTCAGCATTGAAAGTGGTACACATAGTTGAACATCGTGTTTGTGGTCGTGGGTCTCGACAGGCCGGTCGGACCCAGAACCTTCCACTTCAATTGGCCGCCGAATCGGCTGACATCGAGGGCGCTCAGGTTGAGGTGTAGAGAGCGACACCTTACCTTCGTCGTTTATGGTCAGTTAAACCATTGGGCCAGGTCGGTGATCAGTCGTTGGGCAGGTGCAACTGGACCTCCATGGCGTCATGAAGGAGTCGGACGACCTCGATCACGTCGTCGTTTCCCACGCGATAGAACATGATATGGCGTGGGCTTTTGACCGTCCCATGGGGGTGTTTGGCCTGCTGGCGTGAATAGATGAGGTGATAGCTGCGAAGGCCCGGTGCAAGCTCATCGCGGTCGTGGCTGCCAATGCGATAAGGCGTGTCGGCAATCGCTTGCAGCGCCGCGAGGATCAGTGCCTGGTAGCGCTGGCGTGCTTGATCGCCGAACTGCATCCGGGAGAGTTTGAGGATGTCGATAATGTCGGCGCGCGCCGCGTTGGAAATCCGATATTGCGGCACGCTCAGTGTTTCTCGCGTGCGGGGAGGGTGACCTCCTGGCTCAAGCCCTCGAGGTAGTGCTCCAGATCCCCTTCGTTCAACTGAGTGAAGCGCCCGTGCTCAAGGTCCATGATGCCGATCGAGGTCGCCTGACGCAGGGCCTCAATTTTGGCGGTGTCTTCGGCGACGCGCTGCTCCAACAGCCGTAAGCCTTCTCGCATCACTTCGCTGGCATTCTGATAACGGCCGGACTGCACCAGGTCCTGGATAACCTGTTCCTGGTGAGGAGTGAGCACAACATTTCGCGTCGCCATTATTAGCTCCAACTCTGGGTAAACAGATTCTTTAGATCATTGGCATATTATGCCATTTTGCCCGGGAGCACATAGCTTAAGAGCAGTATCTGACGAACTGTGTCTTACGGGGTCATCCTTCGTGCCGGACAGCGCGTGAAAGCTTTGACCGCAATAGCGCCACGCCCGAACCTCAGTGCGCAGCCTTGCAATCCGAAACAGGATTATTGTTGTTTAAACGCGACATCATGGAAGCCCGTATTCGCGACCCTTCTAGGTGTAAACTTTATTCAGGACGGGACAGTGCACAGAAAAAAAAGCGGACCCTTTAGCTGAAGGCACTCAGCACTTGCATAGAGCGTGCTCTAACAAATATTGACTCCGTAAGACCGCTCGGAACAAGTCCCGACCCATTCGCATTACGGTTCGAGTCGCAACAGTTCCCGCGCATTCCCCTGGCTGATCTGCTGCACTCGCTCGCTGCCTAATCCCATCCGTTCGAACCACAGCAGACTGTCCACCTGCCATTGTTCGATATCAGGCTGGGAGGTCTGGCCCAGGTCGGAGCTGTAGAGCGCCCTGGGCACGTCGCGCAGGACCTGGCTGAAGTCGTCCCACGGCTGGTAGCCGAGCAGGTAGGTCAGGGCGGTTTGTTCGGTGTAAACCATGGGCGCTTGAGCCAATTCCAGCAGGGCACTGGCGTCCAATCCGGTCAAGGGGTTGGCCGGCTGGTTTAGCATCAATCGGGGTACATCCAACCGCACCGCCGCGTCTATCAACAGACGCACCTCCTGAGCGTCGGCATGACCGGTAGAAATGACGATCGGGTAGTCCCGGGCCATCCGCAGCACATCCAGTGTTTGCTCGTTCAGTTTCCCCTCATGGCTGATGGTCAGTGGCCGGATGGGGTATTTATCCAAGATCCAATGAGCGCTGTTGCGCTTGAGTCGGGATTGGTGGGAGCGGCCTGTGACGGTGGGAAGGTGCACGATCAGCCGGGCTTCGCTGTCTCCGTGGTGGCACAGCGAACGCTGTACCACCCTGAAATCGATACCGCCGGCGATTTCGTTGAGGACCACTGAACCAGAGACGGGAAGCCCCTCCTGCCGGGCCTCCCAAGCTTGGGACGCGCTGCAGCCCAGGTGATTCTTCAACACCACCCACCCGTTCAGCGAGCTGTAGCGCCGACCGGCCTCCATCACCCCATGGCGCCGCAGATAGGCGTCGGGACCGGCGTGGTAATGCACATCGATGAAGCCAGCCTCGTGCAAACGCCGTGGGTGGTTCATGCGGCCACCTCTAGGTCGATACCCAAATGGTCGCGCACAGTGCGCATGACCAACGCCGGGGCATCGAGCAATGGGCGCATGCCGCCGTCGGGGATGGATAACCGGTAATGGCGCGCCTGTTCGCTGACATGCACGTTGATACCGCGCACCAGCTGTGACTGTTCGCCATAGACCGTCAATAACTCACCGGGAAAACTGTGGCTGGCCTGCCGCAGGTCGAGGCGATTGAGCAGCCGGAAACCCAAGTGCAGGCGCCTGGCCTGGAATGCGGCACTGGCCTGGTCGATGTCGATGGGCCCGCTGGGGCGTATACGGGTCGCCGGTTGTACGAGTTGATCGAGTAGTTGGAGCGCTTGTTCGAGATCGCCGAGCAGGGCCAGGTCAGCCATTTTCCCCAGTCGACCGTCGAGAATCCCATCCGCCAGGGCAGGGGAGGACAGCAACAGCACTTTGCTGATGTGCGGGGCAAGATGGGTGCCGAGTAGCGCCTGGACGACGGCGCCACCCAGGGCCGAGCCTACCAGCAGGTCAATCTGGCCCAGCGTTGACAACACGTGCAGCCAACGGCGCGAAAATGCCTCGAGCGATTCGTGCCCGTCGACCAGTAGGGATAACGTGTCGAATACCACCACCCGGTAGCCCGCTTTTACCAGCGGGGCGATCATCGGTTGGAAGAACTGGCCTTCATCCCAGGCGGGCATGACCGGCGACATGACCACCGCCAGTTGATGGCCGTTGCCCCATTGGCTGCTTACTGCATTGGACGTTTGCATGATCCTTGTCTCCCGGGTGCTCAGGCGATTTTGTCGAGCGCCAACAGTTGTTGGCTGTTGCGCAAGATGCGCGTGGTTTCGCTCAACAGGTCGTGGACGATCTGGCGTGCCGGCTTGATGTCGCCAACCAGATCCAGAACCTCACCCGCCCAGATTGCCCGGTTGTCGAGATCGTCAGCGAGGACCGCATTGGCGTAGTCCTGGCGGATCGAATCCGGCGCCTCTCGCAGTGCCTCGTCGCGGCCCAGCCACGCTTGCGAAAACCGGTTGGCGATGGCCCGGCCGCTGTAGTGTTCAGGCCATTCGATGCCGCGCACCAGATCGAAGATCCGTGTACGCACCGTGTCCGATGTACCAGACTCGATCAGGCGTTTCTTGAACGCGGCCGAGGGCAGGGCCTCCTCGGAAGCGAGGAAACGTGTGCCCAGCATGACCCCATCAGCCCCCAGCATCAGCGCTGCGGCCATGCCACGCCCATCTGCGATACCTCCGGCGGCTATCAGCGGGATCTTGTCGCCGACTTGATCCTGCACGGCGGGCAACAGTGGCATCAGGCCGCGGCGCAAGCTGTGCCCGCCGGCCTCGGCACCTTGGACGATCAATGCATCGGCTCCGGCGTCCAGGGCCGCACGGGCCTGGTCCAGCTCATGGATCTGGACGATGGCTTTCGCGCCGGCCCGATGGATGATCGGGACGAATACCCCAGGATCGCCAAATGACAAGGCGACGGCGTTGGGTCCGTATTCCAGTGCCAGGTCCAGCAGCGCCATATTCCGGGCCACAGTGAACATCACCAGGCCGACGCCCCATGGCTGCTTCAATTCCCGCATGGGCGCCAGCTCGGTGCGCATCCACTGCTCGTCGCCATAGCTGGCGCCGACCAGCCCGAGCCCACCGGCCTTGGAGACCGCAGTGGCCAGTTTCGACCCCGAAGCCCCTCCCATGGGTGCGAGGACGATGGGATGGGAGATATTGAAGCGTTGTGTAAGGCGCGTGTTGAGGTCAGCCATATCGATACTCCTGTTCTCGTGCGGGCAAGCCCGTCCGGGCTTGCCCGTTTCGGCTTTTGGATTCACTCAGCGATGAGTGCCGCGGTCAGCGCCTGGGGGATGAAATCGCTTACCTGGTAAAGGTGGAATTCCCAGGTCCCGGTGTCCTTGAGCCCTGAATAACGGGACATGAATGACTCGTCCTGGAACAACGAGTCAAAGGCGTCCTTGCTGGTCCATTGCGCCTGGTTGATGACGGTCTTCCCATCGAGGCTCTTGTACAGTCGGCTCCATTGGAAGGCTGGGTAGGTTTGCGCCACGTACTGGACGGTGTCGCGCAGGACGGCGAGGGCTGCATCTTGCTGGCCTGGATTCACATGGACCACGTTCACCAGAAAAATGGCCTGGTCTTCGCCCGGTTGTGGTGTCTGGAATTGTTCGATCTGAGTCATGAGTCATTCTCCTGGGGGATTAGGGCGGGTTATTGCGCCAGCCGGGCGGATATCGCCGGGCTGCCGTTTTCCCAAAGCAGTGGATGGATAGGCTCGGCGAACTGGACTGCGTCGACGCGGCCGATGATCACGTCGTGGGTGCCGTAGCTGAGGCGTTTGTCCACGGTGCAGATGAGGCTCGATTGCGCATCCGCCAGGCAGGGCAGGCCTTGGATGTCTTCCCATTGCCCGTGGGCGAAACGGTCGGGTCCCTTGACCTGGCCGGCGAACACCGGCACCAGGGCGCTATGGGCCGCGCTCAGCAGGTTGACGCTAAAGCGTCCAGCCAGCATGAGTGGGCTGTGGAGGCTGGCCGAGCGGTTGACGCAGATCAGTAGCGCAGGGGGCGTGGTGCTCACTGAGATCACTGCCGTGGCGACCATACCTACCGGGTCATTGCCGTCGCGGCTGGCAATGATTGCCACGCTGGACGTCAGCCTGCGCATGGCGTTCTTGAACTGATCCGCCAATTCGTCAGCGTCGACATCCGTGGCGATGGGCAAGACCGTGACGTTGCCCGAAGCATTGCGGGCCTGGGAGAGTCTGGTCATGCCACGGCCTCCATGATCCTGCCCGGTTTGTGCGGCGCACGTTGGCCGGCTTGTTCCATCAACGGCAGCACTTCCTTGACGAAGCGCCGGAGTCCGCTCTGGTAGTCCAGCCAGGTCAGGTTGATGCCGTCCACGCCCAGGTCGGACCAGCGCTGCATCTGGTCGACGATCATCTCGGAGGTACCCACCAACGGCACGCCAGCGAACCCCGCCTTGAAATGAAAGCGGAAACGCTCGGCATCGGCGGCGTCCTTGAACATGCCGCTTTGCACGCCGATCTCGCGGGTCACGTTATCCAGCGCGGCGTCGTCGCCATGCTGGGTCACGTAGTAGTCGAGCTGCTGGTTCGCCTGGTCCAGCGTGTCATCGTGAACGACGTAGGCGTACACCCAGATTTGCAGTTCCTTGCCATGCTCCAGGCGCGCCAGGTCGCGGTAGGCCTTGATCTGCGCGCGGATGGTGTCGTCGTCATCTTCGTGCTTGAGGATCAGGAACGCCGCATCGCAATGCTTGGCACAGAATTGGCGGCCCCTTGGCGAGCCACCGGCGTTCATCAGGAAAGGCCGGTTGATCGGCTTGGGTTCGGCGTAGCCTTGCTCGACGTTGAAGAACTCGCCCTCATAGTCGAAATACCCGTTGGCTTCCCACGCTTTTCTAGCGATCTCTATCCACTCATCGGCGTGGTCGTAGCGTTTGTCGTGGTCACGCTGGTGACCATTGAACATGCCCATTTCCTGGCCGAACCAACCGCAGATCATGTTCAACCCGAAACGGCCACCGCTGATGTGATCGATGGTCACCGCCTGCTTGGCGGCAAACAAAGGATGGACTGTGGACAGGTGGGATGTGGTGAACAACGCGATCTGCTCGGTGACCGATGCCAGACCGGCGGCCCAGGTATAGGTTTCGTAGGAAACACCCATCGGGTTGCTGGCGCCTTCCCAGCCGCGCCAACGGCCGACGGGCAGCAAAAGCTCCAGGCCTGCGCGATCGGCCAGGGTGGCGATCGCCAGGTTGCTTTGCCAATCGGCCGCCCGGTGGCGCTCCGGGGCGCTAGTCAGCGTGCAGCCGCCCTCGATGTTGAAACCGAACACGCCGAGTTTGATTTTGTTCTGGCTGTCGCGCACCGGGTTAGGCTTGCGAATGGACACGTTTGCAGTGGTCATGTCGTCAATACTCTTTCAAATGAACGGAATAAGTCGCAACTCAGACGTTGGCCTGCTTTTCCCTGGATGACAGCCAGGGCTGGTCGTAGCGGTGCAGGGCGCGTGCCTGTTCCAGGGTGTAGCCATCGCTCACGCTCTGGATGATCTCCTTCTCGGTTTGTTCGACGGACTGGGCGCGTTGGATGACTTGTTCCGCCTTGTCGGCAGGTATTGCCAGGCAGCCGCTGCTGTCACAGATCACCAGATCACCCGGATTGACCGTTACCCCGGATATCTGCACGGGCACCTGGGTCGCCTTGAGCTGCACTCGGTTTTTCGCCGATTGCATGAAGCGGGCGCGACTGAACAGCGGGTAGTTCAGGCGTTGGACCGTATCGATGTCCCGCGCGGCACCGTCGATCAGCGTGCCGCGAATGCCCTTGCTTATCGCGACGTGGGTCAGGATGTCGCCCCAGGTCGTGCAGTCGGTGCGCCCAGGGTTGCTGGACACGATGACCGCGTCGGACGGCACCTCATCGATGTAGTTGGCGGCGGTCCTGAAGCCGCTGCGTTCTAGCAGGGGCTCGTACAGCACTGTGTAGGCGAAACCCACGCAGCGGGTTCCCGGTACCTGCTGGTTGAGGCCTGCCAGGCCGCCGGCCAGCCCCAGGCTGTCCAGTGCATCCGACAGGCTGGCGGTGTCGAGCGCCTCGCAGGCTTTGAGCAGTGCATCGTTGTTCTGCACGGCGGGGGAAATGATCGCGTTCATGCGTGGGCTCCTTTTTTCAGGGCATGCTTGTCCTGGTTTCCGGTCTGCCGGGAGGTCGGCCCATCAAGCCGCGCCGCCCATTCGAGGGTTTGCTTGACGATGGCTGCCGCGACCTCGAAAGTGCCGGCCGTACCGCCCAGGTCGTAGGTGCGGCAATCACTGCGAGCCACCTGGGCAACGGCGTTGCGCGTCGCTTGGGCGGGGTGGGCATGTCCCAGGTGCTCAAGCATCAGCGCGACCGACAGGAACATCGCGCTCGGGTTGGCCCGATGCTGGCCTGCATAGGTGGGCGCGCTGCCATGCACAGGTTCGAAGTAGGCACCCTGGGCCCCGATGTTTGCGCTGGGCGCCAGGCCCAGGCCACCCATCACCCCGGCCCCCAGGTCGGAAAGAATGTCGCCGAACATGTTTTCGGCCACGATCACCCCGAAGCGCTCGGGGCGTCGGACCATCCACAACGCCACGGCGTCGACGTTATCGATGTTGCATTGGATGTCGGGAAAATCAGCGGCAACCGACTCCAGGATCTCTCGGGCGAACGCGCCGCTGTACCGCAGGACGTTGGGTTTATCCGCCAGCGTGACGCGGTCATAGCCTTGCTGGCGCGCGTGCTCGAAGGCAAAGCGGAACAGTCGCAAGAGCCCTGCGCGGGTTTGCAGGCGCACCGTCATCGTGGCATCGCGGCAGCTCTCTCGCGTCCATGGCGCTCCATTGCGTTCGCGCTCAGCCAGGATCGGCTCGAAGGCTTGCGGAATGCTGGCGAAATCCAGCCCTGCATAGAGGCCCTCGGTGTTCTCTCGAATCACCGAAAAACGATAACGGTTGTCGCCCAGTACATCGGTAACAGGCCGCACGTTGGCAAATAACCCGAGCTTTTGGCGAAGCTGGATAACCGGCGAAACATAAACTCGCCCAGTCCCCCTGAGTGTCGATGAAAGTTCTGCTTCCGCCTCACGAAGAGGCTTGCTGGTAATAGCGCCCAACAGCGTTGCCTGACTTTCGTTGATCAGGTCCCACGTTTTATCGGGAATGCAATTTCCCTCTTTCTGCCAACAGCTCCAACCGATATCTCCAAATTTTAAATCGATGGGAAGTTCAAGGGCTTCAAATAACGGCAGCACCGCCTCAGTAACTTCGATGCCAATGCCGTCACCGGCCAATACACACACTTGTTGGCGCTGGCTCATTAGCGGATACCTCCACTTGCCAGCGAGGGCGACAGCGTTGCCGGCAATGGCTTGATGGACTTTTCCGGTTTGCGGCTACCTTGTTCATGCAAGATCTGCAAGGCATGGAAAGTTGAAGCGGGGCTGTGCGCCTTTATCACTTCGTCCAAACGTTGCTGAACATCGAAGGGCATGTTGTAAGTGCCCATCATGACATCCGTCAGCGACAGGGGGAGGCTGCTGGCTGGCACCGTGTCAGCGGTGAGCTGGGATAAATGCAGGGCACTCACCAGGTCATAGTCGTTGCGTATGCCCGCACGATGCAGATAGGCGACAAACACGCCCAGGTGCAGGTTGCCAGCCCCCTTGCCCATGCCGCAAATGGACGCATCGATGTATTCGGCCCCGGCATCCATGGCGGCGATGGAATTGGAAAGCGCCAGGGACAGGTTGTTGTGGGCATGAAAGCCCAAGGGAATCAGGACCCGGCTGGAAATCCGCGTGATCAGCCGGTCGACATCGGCCGGAATCATGTTGCCGTTGGAGTCCGCGAACACCAGCAAGTCTGCCCCGGCGTTTTCCGCGCGAAGGCTCATATCGGAAATTTCCCCAGGCCCCAGGGTCGTGACGTGGGTGATGTTGGCGCTGACCTGGAAGCCGTAGGCCTTGGCCAGCCGCAAGGTGGCCAAGCCATCTTCCAGGCGGTCGCGGCGCAGGCAAACCCTGATCATGGACACGCCATGTTCCTGAAGCAGCTGGAAATCACTGGCATCGACATTGTGCGGATGCACCATGACGCACAAATCGATCCGACCCGCGGCGGCGGCCTGGACCGCGCTCAGGTACTGGGCATCGACAGCGCTGGTCAGCCCATGCTCGTGTTTGCGTACGAACGAACCGTTGCGGTACCCGATTTCGCAATAAGGAATGCCGGCTTCGATCATTTGAGAAATTGCAGACTGGGCGTAATCAACGGTGAAGTTGAAATCATTACGGTACCCACCGTCTCGCAGCGTGACATCGATAATCTTTATCTGGCTCATGAATACAGTCCCTTTATCATGTTTCGAAGGCACGCAAGTGTGCCGTTTTTACTTCGAATAAACAGAGGCAACCAGGAGTAGCAATGTCTTGCGCAGCCGAGTACGCATAACGATATGCCAGCAAAGGCAGCGTTATTTGTCGTACGGGCAGGGGGATTTATTATTATAGGGGTCAAGCAGGTTTGGCGTTATATGAGGTCATGGTTCAAGCGAAAGTTCGTTTGCCTGACCTGATTCGATACTGGACAATCTCCTACAGGTTGTAAACAGGTTGTTTTTAACAGTGACTGTTAAAAAAATCCCAGTCGTGCCGAATCCTTGATTAACGATGTTGCCGGGCAAAACAATGAATGACGAAATCCATCATTGCCCGTATTCCAGGAGCAGTTCGCATGTCGCGATGGACCACCAGCCAGAGTTCGGCATGTAACGGCTGCTCTTCGATGGGGACCCTTTGCAAGCCGCCCGGAGCATCGGCCATGAAGACCGGTAGCAACGCGATACCAGCTCCCGCCCTGGCCGCTTCGGCCTGCACGTCGAAGGACTTGACCCTTAACACCACGGGCCTTTGGCCTGCGGCATTCTCCAGCCAGATGCGCTGAGGAGAGGGCTCCTGCTCATCGTCATGGGCAATGAATTCATAGGCTGAGGGCGCGCGTTCCTGGAGATAGGCTTGTGCAGCGAAGAAACCGAAGTCCAGGGTGCCGATCTTGCGCACGACCAGATCCGTCTCGGTCGGTCGTCCGACGCTGATTGCGATATCCGCTTCGCGCCTGGCCATGGAAGCCATGCGCGGATTGGACAGGATCCGCACGTTGATGTCAGGGCATTGTTCCCTTAACCGCCCAAGATGGGGGGCAATGAAATGCGTCGTCAAGTGCGGAGGCGAGCTAAGGGTGACATCTGCGACCTTGTCGGTTCGAATCGCGCAGACTGCTCGACTCAGGGCACAAGCGGTTTCTTGCATGCGGTTGCCCAGCTGGGCGATTCGCTCGCCGTTTTCGGTCAACTCGTACCGGTGACTTCGTCGGTCCACCAGACGCACTTTCAGTGCGGTTTCGAGGGCTGCTATCCGCCGTGAGACGGTAGCGTGCTCGACGTTCAGCGATCGCGCTGCGGCGGCCAGGGAGCGTATTCGCGCGAAGGCGATGAAGTACCGAAGGTTTTCCCAATCGAACTGGGTGCTGTCCACAGGGAAATCGACGGCCTGGGTGGCTGTGAGTGAGGTGCTGCTAACATCCATATCGTGACTCCGTCCGAGTGGTTCTGACCGATAGAAACTCCGCTGAGTTCGAGAAAGACCGTGGCTTGCCACGGTCTCCGATGAATGACTTTAGTGCAAAACCGCTTGGGTTTCCGGCGCAAGGCTTGGCTGTCGTGCCCCATACACCAACACCTTGGTCGCGATGGTCGCGGCGGCCAGCGCGCAGAAAACCAGGCCGCTGACAATGGTGCCTTCCATGCCCATGCGTGCGAGGAACCAGCCACCGGCAGTCGCACCGAGCGTCACGCCCAGATTGATGAACGAGATGTAGAGACCCGTAACGAACTCAGGCGCCTCCGGGGCTTCGGAGGTCAGCCAGACCTGGGTCACGATCAGGCCACTGGTGTGGGTGGCTCCCCACAGCACGACGATCAAAATCATCGGCATGATGTCCGGACTGGCAAAGAAATGCAGGATCAGATACGACGCCCCCAGCATGATCGGATGCATTAGCGTGGTACCCACTTTATTTTTGGATAATAAACGGCCTGCCAGCAGATTACCGGCCACACCGCCCACGCCGAACAGAATCAACATGGCGCTGATCACCTCACCGCTCATTCCGGCTTCCCGAGACAGATACTCGGCGCTGTAGGAATACACCGAAAACATTGCTCCGAAGATCAGTGTCGAGGCCAGGATATTGAGCCACAACGTCGGTTTGCGCAGGATAGCCAACTGTTCCCCATAAGGCGTCCGCTGCCCGGCAAAGGTATCGGGTAACCGGGCGATGATGCCCAGCCCGGCGATCACGTTGACTGTGGTGCAGAACAGGAAGGCCGCTTCGTAGGAAAAGCGTGCAGCGATCCAGGTGGTGATAGGCACGCCGAGCACCATGCCCATGCTGGTGCCGACAAACGCCTTGGCCGTCGCCTGAGTTGCCTGCTCCTTGGGATATAGAGAGACCACCGCGACAAATGCCAGCGAGAAATACACCGGATGAAAGAACGCCGGAATGATCCTCAGGATTGCGAGGGTTCCATAATTGGGCGCATAGGCCGACAAGGCGCTTGCACCGGCGAAAATAAACAGCGACAGGGTCAGGACCCGCTTGCGGTTGTAACGCGAAAACCACAACACCATGAAGGGACCGAACACCGCAATGATCAGGGCGAACAGTCCCACCAGATAGCCCGCCTCGGATGCGCTGACGCTGTAGCGCTCGATGATCACCGGCAAGATACCGACCACGCCGAATTCGATGGTGTAGACACCGAACAAACCCAGGGCAATGAAGAACAACGGGTTGAACATTTTCATGGCCGGTCCTCCAGCGTCACGATGACTTTGCCGAACTGCTCGCCGGCTTCCAGGTAGCGATGGGCCTCGACGATTTCATCGAAGGCAAAGGTCTTGGCGATCACAGGGGACAGGCTGCCATCGACCAGGCCGCTGGAGACGAACGCCTTGCCTTGGGCGAACAGGGCGGGGTCGTTGATGATTTCGTGTAGCAGATAGCCCCGCAGCGTGAGGCTTTTACCCAACACGGTGAACAGCGGAAAAGGCGAGGGTTCGCTGCTCAGCGCACCGTATTCGATGATGATGCCGCCGCGACGGGTGGCGTCCGCCAACTGCTCGATAGCCGGCCCGCCGACAGGATCGAAGACAACCCGCACGCCATTGCCAGCGGTGATGTGCTCGACGCGCGCTACCAGGTCTTCTTGGTCGCTGACGATCACATGGACCGCACCGGCCGCCAGCAGTTTGCGCACCTTTTCTTCACCACGGGTCACTGCGATAGGAATCGCCCCTACGCGGTTGGCGATCTGGATGGCGGCCAGGCCTACGCTGCTCGAAGCCGCGGTGATGAGTACGTAGTCACCCGCGACCAGCCCGGCCACGGGCAGCAACGCGCCCCAGGCTGTGAGGTATTGCATCCAGATACCAGCAGCTTGTTCCATGCTGAGGTTGTCCGGATGACGAACCAGCATCGCCGCCGGCACTACCGCCTGCTCGGCGTAGGTGCCCCATTGGGCGATGCTCGAAGGTGGGACCAGGCTGACTGGATCACCTATTTCGAAGCCGTCTACGGCGTCGCCCACGGCTTCGACAAAACCGGCTGCTTCATAACCCAGTCGGCTGGGAAACGTCGCCTGTTCAAGATACTGGCCGCGCCTGAACATCGATTCGGCGCGGTTGAGACCGATGGCTTTCACGCGGATGCGGACCTCATCGGGGCCCGCCTGGGCGACCGGCAAGTCCTCTATCCGCAGCACTTCTGGATCACCATACTCATAAAATCGAACGACACGTGTCATGGCATTTCTCGCAAGGATTGGGAACGTTTGCAGTCTAGAGGCGCGTCCAATGCAGAAAAACGCGCTGGCGTTCCGGTGTTAACGGATATATGTGTCCGCAATGGCAATGGACTGGCCCTGGGGTAGCCGGCGGCCGACGCTGCGAACCAGCACGTAGAAGAGCGGCGTGAAAATCAGTCCGAATGCGGTCACACCCAACATGCCGAAGAACACCGCGACACCCATTGCTTGGCGCATTTCCGCCCCGGCACCGGTGGAGATCACCAGAGGAACGACGCCCATGACGAAGGCAATCGAGGTCATCAGGATCGGTCGAAGCCTCAGCTTGCTGGCCTCCCAGGCGGCGCTCAGCGGGGTTCGCCCCTGGCGCTCCAGGTCCCTGGCAAATTCGACGATCAAGATGGCGTTCTTCGACGCCAGACCCACCAGTACCATCAGGCCGATCTGAGTAAAGATATTGTTATCACCTCCGGTCAGCCAGACGCCCGCCAAGGCCGAGAACACACCCATAGGCACGATCAGAATCACCGCCAGCGGCAGCAGAAGGCTTTCGTACAGCGCCGCCAGCACCAGGAAAACCAGCAGCGTGCTTACCGCCAATACCCAGCCGGTCGCGTTACCGGCCAGCCGCTGCTGGTAGGTCAGGTCGGTCCATTCCATGCGTATGCCCTGGGGCAGGGTTTGCCGGGCGATGCGCTCGATGGCCGCTTCGGCCTGGCCCGAGGAGTAACCGGGGGCGGACGCGCCGTTGACATCCGCCGCGGTAAAGGCGTTGTAGTGCACGACCATTTCTGGTCCGTAGCTGGGGTCCACCGACAGCAGCGTCGACAGGGGCACCATGTCGCCATAGGCATTGCGCACCTTCAAGCGGGTAATGTCTTCCGGGTTGGCCCTGAACGGCGCATCGGCCTGTGCCCGCACTTGGTAGACCCGCCCGAACAGATTGAAATCGTTGACGTATAAAGACCCCAGGTAAATCTGCAGGGTCTCGAATACGTCGGTCACCGAGACGCCGAGCTGCTTGGCTTTGACCCGGTCGAGATCGACGTCCAGTTGGGGCACGTTTATCTGGTAGCTGGAAAACAGCGGTCCCAATTCAGGCGCTTTGGCAGCCTCGGCCATGAAGGCTTTGACCGCGCTGTCCAAGGCGACATAGCCCAGGCTCGCCCGGTCCTCGATCTGCAGTTTGAAACCACCAAGCGTTCCCAGGCCCAGTACGGGCGGCGGCGGGAAGACAGCCGTGAACGACTGCGCGATCCTGCTGAACTCGCCATTGAGATCCGCCGCTATCTGGTTCGCCCCCAGCGCCTCGCTGGAGCGTTCGGCGAAGGGTTTGAGGATCACGAAAATGATCCCTGAGCTGGAGGAGTTCATCAGGCCGTTGACGGACATGCCGGGGAATTCGAGGGTATGGGCAACGCCGGGATGCTTGAGCGCGATGTCGTTCATTTGCTGGATGACCTGCTCGGTGCGATCCAGCGAGGCACCAGCGGGCAATTGGGCGAAACCCACCAGGAACTCCTTGTCCTGGGCCGGGACGAAGCCCGTCGGCAGCGTGTGACTGAGCCATGCGCAGGCGCACAGCAGAACGCCGAATAACGCGAACGTCCTGCCTTTGTGCGCCAGGACACCGCGCACGCCGGCGCCATAACGGTCCTCGGCCTGCTTGAACCGACGATTGAAACCCTTGAAAAAGCGCCCCATGACTTTGTCGATGCAGCGCTCCAGTGGATCCTTCGGCGCGCCGTGTGGTTTGAGCAGCAGTGCGCAGAGGGCCGGGGAAAGGGTCAGCGAATTGAACGCCGAAATCACCGTGGAAATAGCAATGGTCAAGGCGAACTGGCGGTAGAACCCGCCGGAGAGACCGGGCATGAACGCCAACGGAATGAACACGCAAACCAGCGTCAGGGTGATGGCAACGATGGGTTTGCTGACTTCCGCCATCGCTCGGTGAGTCGCCTGGTGAGGTGACAATCCCTGGCTGATATTGCGTTCGACGTTTTCCACCACCACGATCGCGTCGTCCACGACGATGCCGATCGCCAATACCAGGCCGAACAGTGACAAGGCGTTGATGGAAAAACCGAACGCCAGCAAGAACGCCAGCGTGCCGACAATGGAGATTGGCACAGCGAGCAGTGGAATGACTGAGGCGCGCCAGGTTTGCAGGAACACGATGACCACCAGCACGACCAGCACGATGGCTTCGAACAGGGTGCTGATGACCGCATCGATGCTGGAACGAACGAACTGGGTCGGGTCGAAGACGATTTTGTAATCGACGCCTGCCGGCATATCGGCCTTGGCTTCAGCCATGATCTGTCTGGCACGGGCAGAGATGTCCAGCGCATTGCCGCCTGCCATCTGGAAGACGCCGAAGCCCACCGCCGGCTGCCCGTCCACCAGCGAGCGAAGCGCGTAGGTAGAAGCTGCCAATTCGATCCGGGCCACATCGCGCAAATACGTCACGCCCCCGTCCGGCACCGTCTTGACGACGATGTTGCCGAATTCCTCTTCGGTTTTCAGCCGCCCCTGGGCATTGACCGAGAGCTGCAGCGGGACGCCGGCGCGCATAGGTGAAGCGCCTATGACGCCGGCCGCGACCTGGATGTTTTGCTCCCGGATGGCCTGAACCACCTCGCCGGCGGTGAGACCTCGCTGCACCACGCTGTCGGGGTCGATCCAGATACGCATGGCGTAATCGCCGCCGCCCCAGATTCGCACTTCGCCGACGCCCGGGATGCGTTCGAGCTGGCTCTTGATGTTCAGGATGCCGTAGTTGCGCAGGTAGTTGGCGTCGTATTCGTTGTTGGGTGACACTAGGTGAATCGCCAGGGTCTGGGTCGATGACGACTTGCTGGTGGTCACCCCCAGATTCAACACGTCGGCCGGCAGGCGCGGGAGCGCTTCGGAGACGCGGTTCTGCACCAGTTGCTGAGCCTTGTCGGGGTCGGTGCCCAAGGCGAACGTCACGTTGATCGCCAAGGTGCCATCGCTGTTGGCCTGGGATTGCATGTACAGCATGCCTTCCACGCCGTTGATGCGCTCTTCAAGCGGCGCGGCGACGCTTTCCGCCACCACCTTGGGGTTGGCGCCCGGGTATTGGGCGTTCACCAAGATCAACGGCGGCACGACATCGGGGTACTCCGACACCGGCAGTCGCGCCAGCGAGAGCATGCCGGCCAACAGTACAAGGGCGCTGAGGACACCGGAAAAAATCGGACGGTCGATGAAGAATCCGGAAATGTTCATCATTGTTGCGCCTGTGGTTGTGACGGCGCGAGTACCGGAGCAACCTGGCTGCCCGGCGTCGCCAGGTGCAAGGAACTCACGACAACCTGCTCCTCGGGCGCGATGCCCTGGTCAATGACACGTAGCGCACCCTGGCGTATCCCGGGCTTGACCTGGCGATACTGGACGCGACCCTCGGCATCGACCACCAGCACGTACTTTTTGTCCTGGTCGGTGCCGATGGCGCTGTCTTCCACCAAGGTCGCGGAGCGGCTGGCACTGCCTGGCAGCAGGACCCTGGCAAACAGGCCCGGGCGCAGCTCCCCGTTGCTGTTGTCGAAAGTGGCCCTTACCCGAATAGTGGCCGACCGGGTATCCAGCCGGTTGTCCAGGTAACTCAGGTTGCCTTTGCGTGGGTATCCCTCTTCGTGGGCCAATCCGAGCATGACCGGGACCGGGTCGCCCGCCGGACGGTTGCCCAGGTAGCGCAGGAAGGTTTGCTCATCCACGTCGAAGTCGGCATAGATCGGCGAGATCGACACTAGGTTTGTCAGCGCCGTAGAGCGTTCCCCCACATCGACGATGTTGCCCGGTGTCACCTCTACCCGTGAAGCCCGGCCGTCAAATGGCGCGAGGATGCGGGTATGCTCGAGATCGAGCCGGGCCAGCTCGACCCTGGCCAGGGCTTCGTTCACCCTGGCCTGGGCTTCGTTGGCGCTTTGTATGCGCTTGTCCAGGTCGGTTTTCGCGATGGCATTGCTGGTGATCAAATGCTCGTAGCGCTGCAGCTCTTTTTGCGCAAACAGGCTCATCGACCGGGCAGCCACCAACGCGGCTTGGGCTTGTTGCAGCGTGGCGGCATAAGGGCGGGGGTCGATCTCGAACATCAGGTCGCCTTTGCGCAGCAGCGCGCCGTCCTTGAAATGCACGCTGACGAGGGTGCCCGCCACCAGGGGCTTGATCACCACGGTGTCGGTGGCGACCAGGCGGCCGGTGTAGCTCTGCCAGTCGATAACATCACGCGTGACGGCAGTCATCACTTGCACCTGGGGCAGCGGCGCGGGGGCGGTTTTTGCCTGGGCAACCGGGGCCCGCATGCTGATAGCAAAGCCGGCAAGTCCCGCTAGCACCAATACACCCAGCGCCCAAACGGGCACGCTGGTCAACCTGCGAATTAACGATGACATGGCAAGCATCCTTTCTATGTAAAAAATCAGACTTGAGGGACACTCAATGGCCGTTCCATCGGCTTGGCCTTGCCCCAACGTTGCATGGCGGGCCGCTCAACAAAGGCGAAGAGCAGCCAGCCGCCTAGTAGCGACAGGCAGAACGTGGCGGCAAGAATGAAAGAGGCCGGCACAACGGAAAAACGTTGGCCGTCCAACAGCGAGGTCAGGCCCATCATGATCAGCAAATGGATCATGTAAAACCCGAACGAAATCTCCCCCAGCCACACCATCAGCGGATGACGAAACCAGGACTTTCGTTGCGCCATATCCGCGGCGGCCAGGCTGGTAATCAGGAGGGCAATCAGGATGACGGTAGTGAGGGACAGGCTATAGATGAAGGGCACTTCTCCTGCGAGGAAGTAAGCCGCTGCCGCCAACATCAAGGTCGGAGCGACCGGGATAGCAACCCAGCGTCCCGTCATCAGGATCCGCGCCATCAGCATGCCGAGAACGAATTCGAACAACCGTAGCGGCGGAAAATAATAAGCCAGCCACCACTGGTTCAGTGATATTGGGTACTCGGCGATCTGGGGCGTACCGTTGACAAACTTGGCGATGAGCCAGTGGGTCGCAGCCATTGCGCAGACTGTCAGGCCGGCAGTCAGCCAGAGTCGGTCCTCTGCAACCTTCCACAACGCGCGCAAGAGAAACGGGAACGCCAAGTAGAAAACCAATTCACAACACAGCGACCAGGATGGCCCGTTGACGCTTAGGAACACTGATATGTCCGGCACCCACGCATGGACCAGCAGCAAGTTGGGCAACCAGGCGCTGACGACCGTCAGTGGTACGGCGAACAAGATCATCGCCAGGACGAAGGTGACCAGATGGTTGGGGTAGATCTTCACCAGGCGTCGGCGCCAGAACGCCCCTAGCGTATCGTTCCTGCGAGCGGACCAGGTGATGACGAAACCACTGAGCACGAAAAAAAACGAGACCCCAAGCCAGCCACCCACACTGAATAAGCGCTGGAAACCGGCGACAATCTGTGGGTCTGCATACGGATTGAATCCGATGATTTTCGTCAGTGAGGCGTGAAAGAAAAACACCAAGGTCGCGGCGACAAATCGAAACCCCGTCAGGGAGTCCAGGCGTACGTTGGCGTAGTTGTGGTAGAGGCGTGAATGCGTCATGAGTCGATACCTTTCAATAAAGATCCGCAGCACTGTCGGGAGCCGAAGTGCCTGGTCAATTCCGTGGGGCAGGTAGCCAAGACAAAGCTGAACAACTCAAACTGCATTCGCATGAAGGCCGGCTCTCAAGCCGGTCTTCTCATGATGGACTCCTTATCGCGGCAACAGATTTGCCTCATTCAAGCGCCGTATACGGCGTTGCACAGATCGACCGTAAACTGTCCGAACATCCCCTCGAAGGCGGTGTTGGTAAACGCCACCACGGAGATCTGCTGCGCCGGATCGACAAACCAGGAATGACCAAAAGCCCCACCCAGGCGCCAGGTCCCGACGGACTCCGGCGCTTGTGCCGCTTGCGGGTCAGTCATCACCGTGAATCCGAGGCCGAAGCCACGGCCAGGCCAGTTGGCGAGTTCCAGGTTGCCGGTCTGGACGGTTCCCATTTCTTTTGCCAGGCTCGCCGGCATGAGCGGGCCACCACCCTGGCGCAAGGTTTCGAGCAAGGTCAGGAATTCTTCGGCGGAGCCGATCATCCCTGAGCCTCCCGAATGGTAGGCATTGCTGTCGAGGGCCCGATCCGCGTCCATCCGGATGCCGGCGGTGTTCTCGAAAACCTCGATCACTTCGATACCATTCATACGACGTGGCGCGGGGTCGGCATTGAGATAGGCGGCCGTCAGGCGGGAAGTGTCGACGACATTGAAACGGGTATCGGACAGACCGAGTGGCTCGCACACAAGTTGATTGACTGCATCGGCCAGACTGGTCCCGCATACCTTGGCGATAAGCGCGCCCAACACATCAGTGGCAATTGAATACCCCCAATCGGTGCCAGGACGATAGAGCAGCGGCGCCGTCGCCAGTCGCCGAATGTTTTCCTCCAGGGTCACCGGCGCATTTTCCAGCCCGTCACACACTCCGGCCTGTGCATAGGCGCCGCCGCCCGTGCCTTCGAGAAAACCGTAACCAAGGCCCGCTGTATGGCTAAGCAACTGGCGCACGCTGATGGATACGCCAGTGCCGTCCGCCAAGGTTGGTTGAAACCCCGGTAGCCAGCGAGCGATAGGATCATCCAGGCCAATGCGGCCTTGGGCGACCAAGGCCAGGGCGGCGGCCGAGGTGATAGGTTTGGTCACCGAGGAGAGCCGGAACAAGGCGTCGGTGCGCATCGGCAGGCCAGCCTCTCGGTCGGCCAGGCCCACGGCCTTGCGATAAGTGATTTCGCCGCGACGAGCAACCAGCGCCACGGCCCCCACCAGGCGTTTTTCTTCGATGGCGCTGTTCAGGGCAGCGTCGATTCGCACCTGCATGGGGTCGGTGGCGATAGCGCTGGAGAGTAGGATGGTTTCTTTGGCGGTCATGTTCGCGATTCCCCTGCTGTAATGGACGTCGCCATGCTAGGTCGCAGACGGCAGGGGAAACAGAGGCTAGAATTCCGGACACACCGGACGTTTCGTTCCGCAATTCAAGGCGCAAGAAACTCAAGGAGAGAGCGTGGACAACCTCAGCGGAATCTCGGTTTTCGTCCAGGTCGCCGAAACGCGCAGTTTTGTCGCGGCCGGACGGCTATTAGGCGTGTCTTCATCGGCGATCGGCAAAAGCGTCGCGCGCCTGGAACAGCGCCTGGGCGTCAGGCTGTTTCATCGCAGCACCCGCAGCATCAACCTGACGGCGGAGGGCATGCTTTTCCTGAACCGCTGCCAGCGCGTGCTCAATGAGCTGGAAGCAGCAGAACTGGAACTGTCGAGCACCAGCAGCGAACCGCGCGGCAAGCTGCGGGTGAGCCTGCCCTTGGCCGGGCAGTTCCTGTTCACATTGTTGTCCAGCTTTGCCAAGCGATACCCGGACATTCATCTGGAATTGGATTTCAGCGATCGCCTGGTGGATGTCGTGGAGGAGGGCTTCGATGCGGTGGTCAGGACCGGTGAGTTGAATGACTCTCGCCTGGTGGCGCGGCGATTGGGCGCTTTCCGTTTCCTGCTGGTGGGCGCCCCGGCCTATTTCCAGGCCCAGGGGACGCCGGTGGACGCCAGCGACTTGAGCAACCATGACTGCCTGTTATACCGGGTGCCTTCCACCGGAAAGCTTGAGCGCTGGCCGCTACCGGATAAGTCCCACAACGGCACGCAGGACCTGCGGGCCGTGCTGGTCTGCAACAACATCGACATGCTTTTCAACGCCGCCATGGAAGGGCGGGGCATTGCCTGCCTGCCGGAATTTGCCGTCAAGGAGGCCCTCGAGTCCGGGGCGCTGCAGGCCGTGCTGACCCAAGAGGTGACCCGCACCATTCACTTCAGTGTGCTGTGGCCGCCGAATCGCTTTATCACGCCCAAGCTGCGCTGTTTCGTGGATTTCATTTCTTTGCATATGTGAGGGGAGGGCGGCGCGGGGCAATGGATGTACAGAATCTGCGCCAGGCGCCGGGAGCCTTTCCGGTGGATATCAGCACGTGTACTGCGATAGCGCTGTTTCGAGTTGCTCGCGGACATGACAGCGAAGGTGCGCGGGCGACACCACTTGCAGATAACCTGCTTTCTGCCGTACGCGCCATTGCTAATACAAGTGACGGCAACATCAAAGACTTAGCGGGTCTGGTTGTGGAGAAATGGCGGGCGCGGCTTGCGCTACACCTCCGCGTTCAATTCGCGCTGACTCAGTATCCCTAGTGGGAACTGAGCTGCTGCTATAGGCAAACATCATCTACTGATAATCTTGCCCATTGATGCCATCAGTTTGATGAACGCTTGTCCGGCTGGCTACGAAAGAAGCTCAATCGCTTGGTTTGGAACCGCTCCAATTGCCTCTTGATACGCTGTGAAACAAGTCCAGAATCAAGTCTTTTCCTGCTCCGGCAAGAAAAGAAACCCCTTAGATTTCAAAGGGTCGGAAGCCAGGTGCGAGTCTCGTTTCCCGCTCCAAGATTCACAAAAAAGCCACTCAGAAATGAGTGGCTTTTTTGTGCCTGAGAAGTTTTGGTATTCATGGCGACAGGCAGCTTTCGGCCAGAAGCGGTCAGTGGATTTAGGGTGCTTGCGCCTCTAGCTGTAGCTTTGTAGGATCCTGCGAGCGCCCGACAATAGCGGTTCACATGAACAGCAGGTCAAGCCTGGAAATCGAGGGCGTTGCTTTAAAATCCAGACTTCGATTGCGGTGCTATCAGATATGGAGATTCTCCTATTTTGAATTATGGACAAGCTGTTGCAGTCGTCGAAGCCTTTCAAGATCTTGCACACAGAATTGACATTGAATTTCCAGAACGCCTCGCAGCACTCATGCGAATAGCGCATACCCCCCCTTCAAAGGCTGCACTGAGTAGCCTTGTAGATTTTCACTGGCTCGATGCCGAAGAAGCAGAACGAGAAATCAATGAGTGGCTTAACCCTGATGACCAGCAAGGTCGAACCTTTCTTCCCTTTGCGGCTACAGGCGGCGGTGAGCCTTACTGCCTGGTTCGATTGGAAAACGGGACTTCGGGGATTGCTCAGGTACTTCATTTTGCTCAGCCATCTCCACTTGCCCATGCAGATATCTCATCGTTCGTGACAAGGGAATACGTACGCGTCGCTACGGACTTATCTTGGCTACCGCCTCGAATGGACTTCAATATCGCACTGAAAAGTGAAGTGGCATTGATCGAAACGGCTTTACTACCCGCAGACTACGCGCTTCTTGAGACCTTGTTTAGTCGACAGTGTGTCGCTATGAATTACCAGGCTGGCCCTCAAGGCATCTCGAAAATTGTCAAAGCCTTCATCTCTCAAGAAGAAGAGGAATCGTTAGCCGCCCGACTACGCCATCCGAACCCAACCGAGTTCGAAGCTCTTCGTGCTTGGATGCGCTAAATGTGTTTCCACTAGGAACCGAGCCATTGCCGGCCAACACTCACCACTTGCCAATATCCGCTTTGGGTTGTTGCCCGTCCCAATAGACAGCAATCGACCAAAAGCATCGTTCGATCCACTACCTTCCAGCCGAAAAGCGAAAACCTCTCGATCTGTGAAAGCTAGTCTCTAAGGGTACGCATTATTTCCTCGACCACCGGCTTCGTGTATTTCTCACTGGGATCAGTTTCCGGTGGGTCGTTACTGCGGAACCATTCACCTTGATCGAATGCCTGGTAAAGCGAGAAAGCGGGCTGAGGCATGTCGTTAGTCATACCTACTTCAACCACAGCATTTATGATCCCGTTCATTACGCCGTTGCAAAAATCATAGAGCAGAGATCCTTGTAGATAGCCTTCCGCAACCGCGACGGATAGCTCGTTCAGCACATCATGCGGTGCAACGGCGAACCTTTCGCAAATGGGGACAAGATCACTCAGCGTTAAACCGTCTGCTTCCGCTTTCACCGACAGTTCCTTAAGTTCGATCTTCGGTATGGCCATGATCATGAGCTTCTTCCGGCTAGGTGCGATAGCGCTTACAGAGTGGCCGCGCTGCCACACGTCAGTTCCATGCTGCAATACGGATTCATGGTCGGTCAACTTCAGCTACAGGCAATGTCCACTTTGGGTCGAAAGCAGTCACTCGCGACCGGCAGATTCCGACCCGAAGCGGTCGTAACGCAGCTTCCAAATCAGGGCGTGAATGGATCAATCCAGCCAGGCCGAAGTCCTGCCTCATATTCTTTGCGTACGTAGGCGAGCGACTCTGCGCATCCCATTTCCGCCTCGATAGCGGCTATGCAGCCCCAGCAATCTCCGCCGCAATTGCCTGATAGCGGATCTGCTGGGTTGTCGAGTACGCGTCTGCAATTGTTTCCCTCAATAGGCGTATCCTAGCGCTACCTTTCCCATATATGCAGAACTCGAATAGCCGATGGACTTGATTCATGTGATGCGATCGTTCGTGCGAGTCTACGAAACGCAGTCTTTCAGCGCTGCTTCTAAAGACTTGAGCCTGAGCCAGCCCTCGGTATCCAAGGCAGTTGCGCAGCTCGAGCAAGCGCTGGGGACACAGCTTTTTCTGCGCTCGACACGCGGCCTGACGCCGACCGATGCGGGACAGAAATTCTATGAGCATTCGATCCGTACGTTGGATGAGGCCGACCGGGCCGTAAGAGCGGTCAAAGGTGAGAACGCGCCGTTGACCGGTAGGTTGCGGGTAAGCGGCACCATCACGTTCATGAGCCAGCACATTATCCCAAGACTGCCCATATTTTTGGAGCGACACCCTGACCTGACCATCGACATGCTCCTGGATGATGGAAACATTGGCCTTGTGGAAGAGGGAGCAGAGGTCGCACTACGTATGGGTAAGTTGGCCAGTTCTAACCTGACAGCGCGCAGAATAGGCCAATGTCGTCGTGTCGTCATTGCGTCTCCCAGCTATCTGGAAAAGCATGGCAGGCCTAAAAAGCCGAGCGACCTCGAGACGCATGCAGCCATCGTCTTGTCTCGGGGCGAAGGAGGCGAACATATTGCATTTTCCAAGGATGACCTTTCGATTGAGGTGGTGCTCCAGCCCAGGATGCGCGTTAGTGCGCTGGAGGGGCTGAGGGCTGCGGTACTGGCCGGTATGGGCTTGGCAGTGGCAAGTGAATGGATCGTTCAGGATGAGCTGGAGAGCGGACAGGTTGTTGAAGTAGTTAGCGACTGGACTATGCAGAGCCTCGATTTGTGGATGGTGCTGCCAAACGGGGCTCGCCACGCGAGCTCCAACGCCCGCGCTTTCATTGCCTTCGTCGAAGATCAACTTGCAGCTACGCGATACGGCGTGAGTTGAAGGTGTTACTCCCGCAGGCACTCTATGTCCTTAAAACGTTCTTCGATCACAACCATATACGCTAGCGAAGTCCTGCATATACGCAGGAACGTTTCATTAGCCGGTAAGGGATGCGAGAGAGGACTGATCCCCTCCCGCCTCCAGATTCAAATCAAAACGTAAGGCCAACGGCGCTGAAGAATGCATCCATTCGGCCGTCTAGCTCCCCCTTGGTTTCCGCCCACGCCGGTACCGTATCCAGAAGGCGCTGTTGCCATGCATAAAGGTTAGGGAACTCCTCAAGTGGCGGCTTGGATCGGTTGATCTGGGAGAACGGCGCGGCGATATCGATGTCAGCCAAGGTGAGTTCATCGCCGACAATGAACTGCCGATTTGCGAGGTGCGTATCAAGAACCCAAGCCGCCGCGCGAATCTTGCTCAAGGCAAGATCGATCACAGCAGTGTTCTGGGGTTTGCCCATCGCTCGGGCACCTACACGCTCATCAAAGAGCAGCACGAAGAAGACACGCCACTGCTCGCCTGACCAAAACATCCACTGCAAGACTTCCGAGCGCTCTTTCGCCGTTTTCCCAAGCAGGGGGGAGTTGGCCTTTTCAGCGAGGTAGATATTAATTGCCGAAGACTCCCAGAGGATCGTTTCGCCCTCCTGAAGAACTGGAGTCAGACCATGCGGGTTGAGCTTCAGAAACTCAGGTGTATGGCTTTCGCCTTTGAAGAGGTCGACATTGATTCGCTCGATCTCGATACCCATGAGCTTTGCCGCAGTCGTGACACGACGAAGACTGCCCGAGCCCAAGTCGCCGTGGATTTTAATCGTCATAGTATTTTCGCAGGTAGGTTATTAAACGGGATTGACGTCACCGTGCGTCACTCGCAACTAAAGGTACGTCTGAGTGTTTTGCGGCAGAAGTGGCGGCCAATGCATGACATTTATTCGAAGATCGAATATTTCATGTCAGTCAACGTTCGAATGACCGTTTTTGGCCGAAAGAAGCCCTTTGAGCGGTCGCCCAGGCGTGAGATGGCAACGCCAACTGATGGTGTGCGGCTTTGATTGAAGCAGTTCCAAGACAAGGGGTCATTGAGCTCATCGGGAGGCGCTACAGCGTGAGCAGCTCGACGACCCATCTGGTATCCAAGAAGCAGTGAGTAATTTTCCAGTCGCCAGGACGATTCCAGTTTGGTTAGCTATGGGTCGAAGGAAATGGCACAGCCCGAAATCCCGCTTTCTTGGTCCTTGATACTCCTCAAAAACAAGTCCAGAATTAAGTCTTTTCCTGCCCGGGCAAGAAAAGAAACCCATTAAATTTCAATGAGTCGGACGCTAGATACGAGTCTCGTTTCCCGCTCCAAGATTCACAAAAAAGCCACTCAGAAATGAGTGGCTTTTTTGTGCCTGAGAAGTTTTGGTATTCATGGCGACAGGCAGCTTTCGGCCAGGAGCGGACATAGCGAAATGACGTTGCTATTCTGCTACGTCAGTTCATCAGGACATACTGCATATGGAAATTGCGCCGCATTTTATTATTCATCAAACCGATCATTGGATTATCAACCATCACCTCGTGAGCACGCTTCCCGGCTACTTGATGCTGGGAACAAAAATGCAGACCACGTCGTTGACTGACCTGTCATCAGATGCGCTTACAGAGTTGGGAGGGTTGCTCGCCAATACTCAAAATATAATTGAGCAGCGACTCCGGCCCAAGCGGCTATATATCGGTCGCTTCGGTCATGAACCAGGTTTACCAATTCACTTCCATTTCATACCGGTCTACCACTGGGTCGAAGACATGTTCTGGAGTGATGCTCGTTATCGGGTCCTTGAAAATTTCTCCTACGCTGAACATGGCCCCTCTTCAACTGACGGCGCAGAGCTGACCTTGTTCATATGGAGAGAGTTTGGGGAAAATCCTACCCCACCAAAAATTCCAGATCTCACGGTAGGCGGTGTGATTAAAGATCTACGTGACGCCTTTCTGTAGAATGATCAGTCTGATCATCCGCAAAATTGGACATCCGATATCAGCCGATTGCTGCACTTCACCACAGGCAGCATTCGACCCATAGCAGTCTCTGAACCGCATTGATCGAAAGAAATGTCCACCGCCAATCCTAAAAACGTGATGGTGGCTCTTTTCCGGCCTTGATATGCGAAAAGACCTGATCTGGATCTGCCTGGCACCAATATCTGAACAGAAGGCGAGGTTCGGCATTTCCTGAATATTGATCCACGATTTCGCCACCGTAATGTAAGCGTCCAGTCAAGTCATCTACCGATGCAGCTATAAGCACGAGGATGACTGGTAGCCGCCCATGCCGTAAGGTTCGCTACCAAAATCGCCACAGCCTTCCAGTGGTGGTAATACAGCAAGGGGAGCGAACGATGAACACCTTCAAATCGTCAGTTCAAAACGTAGCTGCGGCCATAGGCCTTATCGCAGCAGTGACAGTCGGTGGATGCGTGATGATCCCTTACGACACGCCGGAATCAAAAGCCCAAATCCAGCGCGATCTGAAAATTGCACCATCGGATATTCAAGCCGTGTCGGAAACGAACTGGTGCTTGTTCCCATATGGAAGCGAAGGCAGCTGCAGAGCCACTCAAGGCCTGGGAGTGTTGACCAACAAAGGCCTGATCCTCAGCCGCTACAACAACCACACCTACACTGAAACCGCACGCATCCTCCCAGAACAAGTGCAGTGCGTGAAGACGGTTGGTGGCCGCCCTGGAGTCGAACCGTTCGTTGTATTCACCAAAGACCGAGCGATCATGCTCGCCGTCATTACGCCGGGTGGGCAAATGAATGTGCCTGTGAAAGTCAGTTTCTTTGATTATCTGACGAAGCCAGGGCAGCACGTCTTCACTGGGACGGATGGCGGATATGTGCGCAAGTCGGGTCGACAGCAAACCGTAGGCGGAATGGTGTCAGGCACTGCCGTCCCGTGGCATACAACACTCGACGTAACCGAGGTGTTTAACCCTTGCCCGCGGGTTACAGATTAACGAGAGGAAACGGGGACAGACCACGATATGAGACAGTCCGATTACAGGTGAGCCAAAATCGTGGTCTGTCCCCGGTTTCCCTTAGCGGTGAACACGCGGGGTTTCATTTGATTCTCTGGCTGACTGCAGACCAGAACGAAAACCAGCTAGTCGAAGCAGCGAAACAGGTCGGGCTGCAGCTGCAACCGCTTCGCCATTCTTGTCACAACCTTCAACCAGGACCAGCGTTTGTCTTGGGCTTTGCCGCGCTCACCCGCGCCCAGGTAAAAAGCGCTGCGGGAAAACTGGCGCACCTGCTCAGGGCCAACCAGCCCTCGCAGTGAAGAAGGACCAAGTGGTTTGCACCTGTTGCTGTCGGCTCTGCCTTTCGGCACCCCCGGCAAGGTGACCGGCACATGCTGGGCCAACCATTCACTCAAACGATCGCGCGTTTAGTCAGTAAGTGTGGCCAACACCTTTCCGTCTCTGCGCTGCACGATGGTCTTAGGCGCTACCGGCTGTGAGCCGTCGGCGCCCGGCGGTGGGGTTATCAACCAGGCACCCGCATAGTCTTCCCGGATATGGAGCGGATTGAAGCGGATAGCGCTTGCCGCCGCATAACGGCGCCCTGCGAGTGTGGCAACGCTCGAAAGCACCGCACTTCTGACTTCATAGAGCCTTCGCTCTGCGTCGAGCGCAATACTGGCATCCGCAAGCTCGAAATTATCGATACGCACGGGTACGCCTTCCGGCATATCGAGAACCCACCGGTCAGAGTCTACAAACCCATCGGCATAGACATTGCCGGTCGAAGCCCGGAGCGAGGTGCCTTCGGGCAAGGTGATGCCATCGACTACATTGCCATCAGCAAGCGTACAGGTGCTGAACCTCGATACGCCGCCATCTGGCTTGAGCTCAAACTCCACCGGTTGCAGCGCATTGCACCGCCAGCCGATCTGCATCGTCGTGCCGTGGCCGGTTAGCCGCATGTTCTCTGGCGTGAAGCCCACCGTTTCGTATTTTTCGTTGGTTTGAATCGCGATGTAGCGGGCTACTTCGACGGCATCCATATCGAGCATACGCACAGGGCTTGGAAATACGGCTCGTTTGAAGGATTCCCGATGATCCGCAACGGCTAATTCGAGTTTTGTGCCTTTGGGCATGTCGATCTGGCCAAGGCGCATCGGCTCTACTAGTTCCGGGCGATAACTTGCCTCTCTATCCCGTTCATAGCTGCGCATCTGCACATAAAAAGCCGCGGACTGCCACAGGGTAAAAAGCGCACACGCGGTGACAAGCATGTAAGGCAGGAGGAGAGGGCGGCGCCAGCGACCTTTGATATATCGAACCCCCAGCCTTATCGTCCACCCGAACCAGAAAAGCGTCGCGGCGACGAAAAAGGCAAGGTAAAGCAGTAGTTCGGCGGAGGGCAGTGCAACGGGGATCATGCGAGCCAAACTTCCTGAACGGGTGATGGGGTTTGCACGCACCTACGACACAAAAAGGGCGAGCCGTTACGTTGAGTCAATTTTACTCCGATGCCGCGTAAGGTCGATCTTCGTTGCTCCCGCAGTTGTCGTCGTTCCGCGCCGCGAAGACTAACGTCATCCGGGGCGCGGATTTACTCCAACGCAGCTACCACGGCATCGAAGAATACCAGTCATCGAAACCACCACTACGACTGCCAGCATCGACAAAAACGTGCTGGGTGAAACGTGGGTGACCATGGATTTAGGATTGCCAATGTTCGTAACGACCCCTTGGATGAATGACTGCCAAGGCCAAAACTCCTGACCGCGTAGCAACTACCGCTTTGTGGACTACTGCAACGAAATTTGGCCCTGAAATAACGACACCGGCCAGGTAAACCAAAAAGACTGTCAAAACGGCGGGAACATCGATCATCTGCATTCCTTTGCGAATGTTGAGGCAGGGGACGGTCATCATTCAGTTCAAAGCCGTCCGCGGCTTCAACGTACAACGAAAAATTCGATACAGGGCTTTTGAGCGTAGTTGTGTTTTTACACACTCTGGCCGTAAGTAGTCGGCATAGAAGGCGCATTTTTTAAGCTGCAGATGCCGAACGCGTCCTCGCTAGCGGGCTTTCACCGTCCACAACTGATCAAAGTTCGTCGTATAGCTCTGACTCATCAGCTCTCGACGCATTGCCCAACCAGGCGCTGCAGGCACACTCGCTATCCGAATAACCCCCTTTCCCCATCGACCATTGATTTCATCCAAAACACTCATCACCTTATCAGCCATGACGGGTTGAGAATGAGCGAACAGATCATCAGTGAATTCGCCAGGCTGGCGCAGATCCATCAGCAAAACTTCTGCTTTGCTGTACTTGAAGCCGGGCCGGAATAGACGGTTTACCGCTTCGGTTGCGGCCTTGGTCATGAGCCGCACGTCGTTGGTCGGGTAAGGTAATTCGACCAACGCCCCGTTCGCATACTTCGCTTCCTGAGGGTTGAACATGCCGGTTCTAATGCTCACGCGGATTTTCTTGCACAGTGAGCTTTGAGCTCGGAGCTTTTCCGCCGCGCGTTGTGTGTAGGTAGCGATAGCTTCCTTGATTGGCTCAATCTCGGTGAGCCGCGTGCCGAACATCCTGCTACAACAAATCTCCTGCTTGGGTGGATCAGCCTCACTCAACTCCAAACATGGGGTGCCGGCAAGTTCGCGAGCGGTTTTCTCGATCACCACGCTGAATTTTTGACGAAGCATCCACGGGTCGGCTTTGGCCAAATCCATCGCGGTCTGGATCCCCATTGTTTCCAGATGCGCCTTCATGCGCCTGCCGATGCCCCAGACCTCGCCGACATCAGTGTTGCGCAGCGTCCAATCCCGTTTGAAGGGATCACAGAGATCCACTACGCCGCCCGTGATATCCAGCAGCCGCTTGGCGGTATGGTTGGCAAGCTTGGCCAGCGTCTTGGTGTGCGCGATTCCAACCCCGACAGGAATGCCAGTGCGTTTGAGAAGGGTAGAACGCATGTGCCGGCCAAACGCAGATAAGTCACCTGGGATACCGGTGAGGTCGGCGAACGCCTCATCAATGCTGTAGACCTCAAGCGTCGGTACTAACGATTCAATGATCGTCATGACACGCTCGCTCATGTCGCCGTACAGAGCGTAATTACTGCTGAACGCCACAACCCCATGCCGACGTAGATGATCTTTGATTTGGAAGTACGGCTGGCCCATCCTTACGAAAGGTTTTGCGTCGTAGCTACGCGCAATTACACAGCCGTCGTTGTTGGACAGCACCACTATAGGTGTCTTCGCGAGGTCCGGTCTGAAGACGCGCTCGCAGCTGGCGTAAAACGAGTTGCAGTCAATCAGGGCGAAGACAGGTTCACGTGTTGTCATGATCGCGGACGCTGTATTTCACTACACCCCAAATCATGAGTTCGTCGCCTTCCATCACGTGCCTTGCCGGATACTTGGGATTTTCCGACAGAAGTATTACGGCGTTGTCGCGCAAATGCAGACGCTTGAGCAGTGGCTCGGAGTTAAGCGCAGCTATAACGATGTCCCCACTGATCGGATCTATGCTTCGATCAACCACCACCATATCCCCCGAATAGATCCCCGCGCCCTGCATGCTGTCGCCATCGATCCTCACGAGATAGACGTGGGGAGCTCGTACATCGAAGAGCTCATCCAGGGAAATGTGCTTTTCGATGTGGTCAGCAGCGGGCGAAGGGAAGCCTGCAGGCACCTTGAATGAATAAAGAGGCAGCTTCTCGCCGCCGGTAGCCAACAGGCCCAGGATGGTGATGCTCATGATGCAAGCCTTAAAGGGATTAACTGTACGTATATACAGTTAACGATTTGCATCGTTTGCGGTCAATGTCATAAGCAGCACTATTCGACGGGTGACAGCATGTGCGGACGCATGGCGCCTGAGCATGCTCGTGAATGGATTGATCCCGACACGCCACCTGACCGAGCGCGCGAATTAGCGATGGAGCATTGTCGACCAGCAACAGACTTTCATTGGTACAAGGTTGGTAAGGATGTCGGAAATGTTCGCAATCAGGGCTCGCACCTGATTCAGCCGCTTTCCTTTGCCTCTGATGCCGATGATTGAGCGGAGACGGACACCGTAGCCCTGCAGAGGCCTCACGTTCTGTGTAGGCATATGGACAGCTACCTCATTAGCCCAGCCGCTTTCCTTTGGCAACGGTACCCGTCTGCGCTGATCCACAGCTATCGGTGGAACATCCGACGGAAGAATTCACGGTGGAACTGAAGCTGGTTGATGTTTTGGCACCGGCTATTCGGCCCTCAGCTACTTGAGTCGCTTGCCCATCGAAACGCTCAAGATCCACCGCTCGTTTATCAACGACATCGAACACAACCGCGACAGCGCGGAACTGGTCAAGGCGATTATCTCCATGGCTCATAGCCTTCGGTTGACCCTGGTTGCCGAAGGTGTCGAGGAGGCCTCTCAGCAGGCGCTCCTGAAAATCGATTCCTGGCGCTCGAGCGGTGAATGCATTGCGACCTTGGCGATCACTGTCAGAGGTCGAGGCTCAGACTCACACTGAGGTTACGCGGCTCTCCGGGCAGGACCCAGGCACTGTTATAGGATCGTTCGTAGTACTTGCGATCGAACAGATTGTTCAGGTTCAGCCCGAGCGTAACGTCTTCGCTGGCTTTGTAGTGCGCGAGCAGATCGACAGTGCTATACGACGGCAGTTTGAAGCTACTGCCAGCCTGGCCTGAGCGTTCGCCGACATAGTTGAAGGCTGCGCCCATGTCCGATCCACGCAAGGCGCCGTCCTGAAACTCATAAACACCCATCAGGCTACCGCTGTTGCGGGCGATGCCTAACAGGTCGCTGCCTTTGGGTAGCGCGGAGTCGCCTTTGGTCACCTCGGCGTCGATGTAGGCATAAGCACCGATAACACGCAGGGCATCGGTGATCTGGCCGCTGAACTGCAGATCCAGGCCCTGGCTGCGAGCCTCACCGGCTGCGACACTTTCACCGAGCGCGTCGGTTGTCACGACGTTTTCCTTGTCGATGTGAAACAGAGCGATGGTCGCGCCAATACGGCTGTCGAACAGGTCCAGTTTTAAACCGGTTTCATAACCCAGGCCTTTTTCCGGTTTATAGACCTGGCCTTGCGTGCCGATGGTATTGGGCTTGAAAGACGTGGACGCGTTGGCGAATACGCCGACCTGTGGTGCCAATTGGTAAAGCAGCCCAACGCGTGGAGTGGCGACGTCTTTTTCCTGGCTGTTGCTGACAGCTGTCGTGCGATTCAGCGAAGTCTGCTCGATGCGCTCCAGGCGCACGCCGATCAATCCGCGCAGACGATCGGTAAAGGCGATCTGGTCCTGCAAATTGAGCGCGTAGCTCTCGGTGTGCTCGTGGAAATCGTTGGCGCGGGTCAGGGCCGGCTTGGGCTGACCATAAACGGGGTTGTAGATATCCAAGCCATAGCTTGCAAGCGTGGCGCTCTGGGGGTACTTCTGGCTGTTGCGGTAGTTTTCATACTCCAGTCCCGCCAGCGTCTGATGCTGCCAGCCGGCCAGTTCGAAGTTGCCATGTAGCTCGGCCTGGGTGATGTTGTCGTTCCATTCAAAGTCACGCTCGCGATAGAAACGCGTGATGGTGGTGCCGACCAATGCTTGAGGTTCCGAGCTCGCGCCATTGAGCGTGCCCTGCGTGTAGTGATTGGCCAGGCGAACCTTCCAGTTGTCGTTCAAATAATGTTCCAGCGCCAGATCAATGGTCTGGTTGTCGTTGCGTATCTGGCCATCGTTGGGCTCACCCATGAAGGTCGACCGCTTGACCGAGCCAAGCTCACCATTGACTGCCGGAATGCCGCGGTCGAACACCGATTCGGTACGGGAGAACTCGGTGTCGAACATCAGGCGGGTGTCTGGTGAAATCTGCCAGCTCAACGACGGGCTGATGATCCGTCGTTGACTGTCAACGTGATCGCGAAAACTGCCATTGTCTTCGATGGCCATGTTTACTCGTGCCAGCAGGTTGCCCTCGCTGTCGAGTGGCGAGTTGACGTCGAGGCTGCTGCGGTAACGGTCCCAGGTGCCGGCGCTGATGTTCAGGTTGCTGAACGCCTCAGCCTGCGGACGCTTGGTCACGATATTGACCAGGCCGCCGGGATCGCCTCGACCGTAGAGACTTGCAGCCGGGCCTTTGAGCACTTCGATACGTTCGATATTGGAAGTGTCCGGCGCGCTGTAGCTGCCACGGTTGATGGCAAAGCCGTTCTTATAGAGTTCGCCGGTGGTAAAACCACGGACGCTGTAGTTGAGAAAAGTTAGTCCGCCAAAGTTGTTCTGTCGTGAGACACCGCCTGCGAAATCCAGGGCGCGGTCGATTCGCGTGGTGTTGAGGTCCTTGATCACCTGGGCGGGTATTACATCGATGCTTTGCGGGGTATCGCGAATGTCTGAATCGGTGCGAGTAGCTGTGCTCGAACGCGTTGCTCGATAACCTTGCACTGGACCATCGGCACGCTCCTCCACGGTGGATCCGGTGATAGTCAACGCGTTCAGCGTCAGAGGTTGTGCGGCTGAAATAGGTTGTCCAAGTAGCCCGAGGGTGAATCCTGTCAGCAGCGGAACGTGATGTTTCAAAATGAACTCTCCCATAAAGATGTAATAACATAACATTTATGGGGCCAGTCACACCACAACCTATAGATCGCCACTTGCTTGTTGACTGGGCACCGTCCTGATGATCATCTGCGTGCCTGGCGTTCCTTCGCAGCCTCTACAGAATGATAGCGTTCGCCCAAAGCAGACACTAAGCACCACGTATTTGCCTCAGGCCTACCGCATGAGTAGAATGCGATTAATTATCAATCATGTATTTGCCGGGATTCCGATGCGCAGCGATGAACCACTAGGTACTGCAGATCTAGGGCTGCTCTATCGAACCCACCACTCGTGGTTGCACGGCTGGCTAATCCGACGCATTGGATGTCGCGATAACGCAGCAGATTTGGCGCAGGACACCTTCGTACGCCTGCTCAAATCCCGTCAGCCCAGCCCCTTGCGTGAACCACGCGCCTATTTGAGCAGTATCGCCCGCGGGTTGATGATTGATCAGTATCGCCGTCGCGAACTCGAACGTGCCTACCTGGAGAGCGTCGCATTACTGCCTCAACACGAGGTTCCCTCGGAAGAAAGCCGACTGCTGATTCTCGATACGCTCGAGCGGATAGATCGCATGCTCGATATGCTTAAACCGAGAGTTCGCCAGGCGTTTTTATTTGCCCGGCTCGACGGCTTGACCTGCGCGCAAATAGCCGAAAAGTTGGGTGTTTCCCGTGCGACGGTGGAACGCGATCTGGCCACCGCCCTGCAACACTGTTATCGCTTGCGTTATGTCGAGGCGTGAGTCCCAGACGCTGGATCCGGCCGTTGTCGACCAGGCGATCTACTGGCAGGTGCGCCTGCGCTTCGATCAGCCAGATGAGCAAACACAGCGCACATTTGAGCACTGGCTGCAGCAGTGCCCGGAGCACGTGTTGGCGTGGCAGCGCGTGGAAGCGCTTGGGGATGAATTCGCAGGCGTGCCAGCTCAACTGGCCCGGCAAACCCTTAATGGGACCAATCATGGAATGCGGCGGCGGGAAAGCCTGAAACTCCTGGGCATATTGGCGACTGTTGGCACTGCAGCCTGGCTCGGCCGGGACTACACACCCGTACCCGCCATGCTTGCGCAGCAGCGCAGCAGTACCGGCGAGCAACGGCGCTTCCAACTCGATGATGGCAGCCTAATCCAGCTCAATAGCGATAGCGCCGTCGACAGCGATTTCGACGCCCAGCGACGTCTGATAATCCTGCGACGTGGTGAAATCATCGTGAATGTCGGCGCGGATCAACACTCGCCTCGAGCGCGACCGTTCTGGGTGCAATCACGTGACGGGATCATGCGCGCTCAGAGTTCCCGCTTTCTGGCACGCGAGTTCGACGATGGCACGCTGGTCGCGGCTCAGGAAGGATCAGTCACGGTTTTCCCCGGCTCCAGTCAAACGCCTGCCAGCCGCAGTGTTCAGGCAGGAAATCAGCTGCTGTTCACATCAAGTGGGGCCCGAATGTTCAAAGGCAACGGCCTTGATCTATGGAGCTGGGGTGACGGGGTGATCAGTGCGCGCAATATGCGCCTCGATGATTTCATCGTGGAGTTGTCGCGCTATCGCCCCGGGGTACTGCGCTGCGCCGACGAGGTCGCGGATCGTCGCGTTTCCGGCACCTTCCAACTCGCCGACAACGATCAGGTCCTGGCATTGATCGCGCAGTCACTGCATTTGCACGTTGATTATCGGACCCGTTATTGGGTGACCGTGACCGCTGCCACCTAAGCCCATCAGAACTTTGTGCCACCTGAAAAAATAATGAGGTGTATTCTCATTCTCGTTCGACCTCTTAGAAAGGCCGGAATACAGGCCTGTCTGCCGATGTCCTTTCTTGGAGCGAGAATATGAGTTCGTCCCCTGTTTCCCAGCGCCATCCATTAAGTCGTGCCTTGCACGGTGCGATTTTGGGGCTGATCGTAAGCAGCTACGCCTTGCCATCGCTGGCGCAAACGCCGAGCGCTGACCACAGCAATCAGGTCAGGCAGTGGAACATCGCTGCCGGCCCGCTGGCGCCGGCGCTTGACCGCTTTGCGCGCGAGGCTGGCATCAGCCTTTCCTTCGACGCGTCGAGTGTAGCGAACCGTACCACTGCTGGCGTGAATGGCACGCTCGATACGTCGGCAGCGCTGTCATCCTTGCTACAGGGAAGCGAATTGCAAATCCAACAGCAAGGCCCGAATGCCTATCTACTGTTCCCTCAGCCTACGCCCGCCGGCCCGCTGGAACTCGACACAACGTCCGTCGAGGACTATCGCCTTGCGCCCCTCATCATCAATGCCAAGGTCAGGGTCAGTGCCGACGACGACGCCAACTCGGTTGTCGCCAAGGAACTCTGGGTGGGCGGCAAGGTGGCAACCAGCATTCTCAATACACCGGCATCGGTGTCGGTTGTTACCAACAAGGAAATGGAACAACGCAGCGTCAGCACCACGGAAGAGGCGCTGCAATACACCCCCGGTGTGGTCAGTGACTTCTATGGTACGGATGACCGCAACGACTATTTCCAGATCCGGGGCTTCCAGGCCACCACCTACCGTGACGGCTTGACCCTGAGTTCGATGCGCGGCGTACGCGAAGATCCATTCGCTTACGAACGCATAGAGATTTTGCGTGGCGCCAACTCCACGCTGTTTGGCCCAGCGGACCCGGGCGGTTCGGTGAATTTCGTGACCAAACAGCCGCGCTTTGAGCAGTTTGGCCAAGGCTATGTGACCTACGGTTCGTTTGACCATGTCGAGACAGGCATCGATGTGGGGGATGCGCTGAACGACGAGAAAACCTTGGCTGGCCGCTTTACTGCCAAAGGCCAAAACAGCGACCGCGAGTACGATCACTCACAGGACGACAACCAGTTGCTGATGGGTGGCCTCACCTGGGCGCCCACGGATTACACGTCAGCCACCGTGATTCTGGACTATCTGAAAACCGAAAGTTCGCCCAACAGTGGCGGCTATCCGCTGGACAAGGAATACGACCGCAGCAAGTTTTATGGTGAGCCGAGCTACAACTTTCACGATGTCGAGCGCACCAGCCTCAGCGGTAACGTCACCCATGACTTCGACAACGGCTTCGTATTGCGCAGCAATCTGCGTTACAGCAAATTGACCGATGATTTTGGCTACGTTTACATCAGCGACAGCGCCGCGCGTGTCGGTACTACCGTTGACCGGTACTTGTTTGGAACGGACAGTGAGGCCGACCAGTTCAACGGCAACCTGATGCTGCAATACGATGCCCGCTTCGAGAACATCGACAGCAGCAGCCTGGTGGGCGTGGAATACCTCGATTCGACTACCAAGGAAAGCTCGGTCTACGCCCTGACGACCCCGATTGACGTTGCAAATCCCGTGTTTACTGGCGTTTCACGCTCTATCACCCCGTATGCGGTCAACAAGCGAGACGCGACCACCAAGGCCGTATTTCTTCAGCAGAACCTATCGTTCTACCAGCGTTTCATCGTCACCGCCGGTATGCGCAACGATTCGATGGACCTTACCAGCAAAGGCTTGCAATCGTCCGAAAAAGACAACTTCTCCGAAACCTCCTACCGAGGTGCGTTGACCTATATCGTCAACGATGAGGTGTCCACCTATGTGAGCATGGTGGAGTCCGTCTCGCCGCCTCAGGTTGGCGTAACACCGCAGACCGGCAGGCAGTACGAAGTGGGCGTGAAGTATGCGCCGATGGGGATGGACGCACTGTTCTCCGCGGCCGTTTATGACTTGACCCAGGAAAACGTCACCATCGCCGTGGTGCTGCCGAGCGGCATCATCGAGCAACAGACGGTGGGCGAATCGCGGGCGCGTGGCCTCGACCTGGAGGCCAAGGCGCAGGTGACGCAGAACCTCAGCCTGATTGGTGGCTACTCCTATATGGAGTCCGAGGTACTGCGCGGTTCGTTGTACGACGGCAGCTCCCTGAAGGGTAATGAGTTCACCACGGCACCCAAGCATTCCGCTTCGCTCTGGAGTTATTACGACGTGCCCGGCACTGATGTCAGCGTTGGCTTGGGCGCGCGCTACGTCGGCTCTTATTACTTCGATGCAGCCAACTCCGGCAAAAGCGATGGCGCCACGCTGTTCGACGCCGCGTTCAACTACGAGATCGCCAAGGGCACCGACCTTGCGGTGAACGTCAGCAACCTGCTGGATGAGCAGCACGTGGTCGGTTCCGGCACAGCGAACTTCTACAACCCGGGTCGCGAGATTACCGCCAAAGTGAGTTACAGCTGGTAAGCAGGCGTGTAAGCCTTTGTTCCCTATGGGAAGCGGTGCCCGCTATACGCGGGTACCGTCAACTTGGCCATCAATGTGCGGGACGAAAAGCAAGGGCGTTCGATTTTCATCGTTACGCGCCAGCGGTTGACTACGCGCGAAATCCAACGATGCTCACCGGAAAAAATCGCCTGATGTTCGTCCGGTTGTGGCACCTGAAAATGTTCGGTCCGAGCCGCGAGTCATTCGCCTTGGGGGCGGGCAGAGGAAGGTGGGACTGTTAATCAGGCCAACACCAATGAGGCCGCGCTAATGCCTCTTCTCTTGGAACAACGCACTCACCCATTCGACAAATACCCGCACATTGGGTGATAGATGACGGCGATCCGGAAACAACACGGAAACGGTTTTCGGCTCGACTGGAACATCCGGCAGAACTTCCACCAGACGCCCGCTATCGATGTATCGCTGCAGCGCCGGGCGCAGCCCCTGCACCATCCCAATCCCCGCCAATGCGCAGTAAAGCAATGCCTCTGCGTTGTCGACGACGATGCCGCTGCGCATCTTCACACTGATAATTTTACCGTTGCCCCTGAACCGCCAGGGCATGATCTGGCGGCGCTGTTCAACCATGAAGTTGACAGCCAGGTGCGCCTGCAGATCATCCAGCGTGGCTGGTAAACCATGTTTCTTTACGTAGGCGGGAGCCGCGCAGGTCACCAAAGCAACCTCGCCGATACGTTTGGCAACCAGGCTCGAATCATCCAGATCACCGAGCCGCACGGAACAATCGATGCCTTCTGCAATAAGGTCGGTCGCCCCTTCGCAATATCAATACGGCCACCTCATAAACAAGCACTGTTTTTCCGGAATGGGTGGTGACATCGACCTTAAACACGACCCAGCCCCGTTGATGATTTGACGCATGAATGAATGATCGAACGACTTGAACGGATAGCTTGAGCGTGTCTCCGGGCACCACCGGAGCAACCATCCTGAAACCATCGATCTTGCCACCCGCCACGACATTGGTTTGAAGCAGCAAGGCGTCGCACATCAGCCGCTGCGAAATACCGAAGGTTTGCACTGCACTGGCACAGTGCACGCCAAGCGGACTCGAACGGGCAAGGTCAGGATCTATGTGAATATCGAGAGGATCGTACTCTGCGGCAAAGGCAATGATCGCCTGCGTTGTAATAGGCGCAGATTGCTTGGCCGTCCAGAGGCTACCTGGCGTGAAGTCTTCCCAGTACAGCTCTTTCTCTGTCACGGTAACTCCTGGATTCTGTAGCGTCAGACTCAACGTAACCGAAGGTTGCCGGCCGATAGTGTCGGTGGGCGACGGCCTGGACAATGTCCAAAAGCCTCGGCGTGGTTGAATGTTTTGGACAACTATCAAGACCCGCCATCAAAGCCTGGGAAGAGGGCCCATGCGCTTGTTGATAACAAAACCTTCGGGTTGACAGGTCATGTCGAGAAGTCGGAACGTAGAAAGCGTTCAGGCTCGTCAGGTTGCCCAAGGCGGGACTGCCGAAGAGATTCAAAAGTCAGCATCAAGTCAGCAGGCAACCACCGGCAGAGGGGAAAGGGCGTGCTCATCCAGGATAAAGGAACGACTTCAATCGGATTGGTGCATGAGGCCCTGGAGGGCGCGTTGCGTCGCCAGCTGGACACCTCCCTTGCACTGCAGCAAGCACGTATCGACCCTGTACTCCTCACTTCCCCCCAAGCCAGGGTTTCGGCTGCAGCATTTTCTCGGCTGTGGGTCGCGCTCTCGGATCTGCTCGACGATGAGTTTTTCGCAATCGATAGCCATCCCATGCGACGGGGCAGCTTCCGATTGATGTGCCAGTCGTCGATTGACTGCGAGTCGTTAGAGCAAGCGTTGCGACGGATTCTGAAATTTTTGCGTCTCGTACTGGACGATATTCACGGTGAGCTGAGTTTTGATGGCGACTTCGCCGTTATCGTTATCCATGACAACGCCATTGAACGTCGTCTCTTTAGTTATGGAACATGGCTGATCCTTGTCCATGGACTGCTCTGCTGGTTGGGTAACAGACGCATTCCCATTAAAGAGCTCTGCTTCAGGCCGAATCGACCACTCGACGATAGCGACTATCGGATGCGCTTCTGTGAAGACATTCAGTTTGGTGCGCCAGTGACGATGATTCGTTTCGAGCGCAGTTTTCTAAGCCTCAAAGTCGCGCAAAACAAAGCCAGTCTATCGGCGTTCTTGAAGGAGTCGCCTGCCAGTCTGCTGGTGAAATATCGTAACGAGGACAGCATCAGCGCCCAGATCCGCCTCAGATTGAGAGGCCTCGATCCGGAGCAATGGCCAGAGCTGGACAAGATGGCAAGCACGCTGTGCATGTCTTATTCGACGCTCCAGCGAAGACTGCAGGCCGAGGGGGTCAGTTATCAGCGTTTGAAAGACAATCTGCGCCGTGACATGGCGATCAATCTGTTGTGCCAGCCGAATATGACCGTGACTGAAGTGGCTGCCCTCACGGGTTTCCAGGAAAGCAGTGCCTTTCATCGTGCATTCAAAAAGTGGACGGGCGTGAGTCCCGGCGCTTACCGCCGCTCCAATGCTGACGAATCGGGCGAGATTTAAAAGCGTTTCTTGCGCTTATACAAAAGCACTGCGTCCCCGCCAGATTACCTCCTGTGATCTGCAACTCGTTTCATCCACCAAAACCTCAACAAACCAGGGTCATCCCGGGCCCGGCGGGTAAGTCACGAGTGTCCAAAACGGTCACGTACAACGATGCCGTCGGGCATAGGCCGCCGCAAAGGCAACTCCTACGATGCGCTGCAGGTAGCCCTGGCATCGCCTGTCAAGCGAGCCAGTAACTCTTCGCACCTCACAAACAAAAACAAGATCGAAGGAGACGCGATATGCAGCCGGTAAACGTCTATACACTCGCGGTTGAATCAAAGTTCAACCGCTTCCATGGGCTCATCCTGTTTTGGTGTGTGCTCATTCTGATCATCGATGGTTATGACCTTGCGGTCGTCGGTGCAGCCCTTCCGGCGATCATGAAGGACATGAACGTCGATCCAACCAGCGCCGGCGTCATGGCGGGCTCTGCGCTCTTCGGAACGATGCTGGGGGCCATTTTTCTTGGCACGCTAGCCGATCGTATCGGGCGTCCCAGGATGATCGCCATCTGCGTGGCCTTGTTCAGTATTTTCACGGCGGCGGCAGGCCTCACCAGTGACCCGATCAGCTTCAGCGTAGCCCGCTTCATCGCCGGCCTTGGCATCGGCGGCGTACTGCCTATCTGCACCGCTCAGATGGGTGAATTTTCTCCACTCAAACTGCGTACTCGGCTGGTCACCCTGGTTTTCGCGGGGTACTCCGTGGGCGGAATCCTGGTCGCGCTGACGGGTAAGCAACTGATCGAGAGTCATGGATGGCAATGGGTGTTTTATGTGGCGTTGCTGCCCGTGGTGCTTATTCCCCTGATCCTGAAGACCATGCCTGAATCCATCGGCTACCTGCTCAAGACCGGACGTCAGGACGAACTGCGAGCGATCGCTCGTAAACTGGACCCTGCTCTCGTTATCGACGAAAACACGCTGATGACTGGGAACGCCACGGTCCTGGATAAGCAGCAAGCACCGGTTCGTAACTTATTCAGGGAGGGGCGGGGCTTCAGCACTTTAATGATCTGGGCCGCGTTCATGACGGGCCTGTTCATGGTCTACGCCCTTAACTCCTGGCTAACCAAGCTGATGGCGATGGCTGGATTCAGCCTGGGTTCTGCGTTGAATTTTGTGATTGTTTTCAACTTGGGAGCCATCGCCGGTGCAATAGGCGGAGGGTGGTTGAGCGACAAGCTGAACATCAAGCACGTATTGGTCTGCTTCTATATCGTCGGTGCGATTGCACTCACCGTTTTGGGTTATACGCGTTCAACGTCGTTGCTGTTTCCAGTGGTGTTCATCGTCGGCGCATCGACCCTGGGAACTCAATTGCTGGCGTATGCGTACGCCGGCGATTTCTACCCGTCATCGATTCGTTCAACCGGCGTGGGTTTCGCGTCTGGTGTGGGACGAATAGGCGCAATCGTCGCCCCTGTCCTGATTGGCTGGCTGGTGTCGTTGAACCTTGCGCTCGAGAAAAACTTCATGGCCATCAGCCTGGCTGGCCTCATTGGCGCTGTCGCCGTAACCCTGATCAATCAGTCACGCGCCGACTCTACCCAAGTCAGAAAATCCCCGGCCCTGTCGAACTGATGGATGTCCCCGTCTGTAGCTGAATCCGTGGAATTGAATGCATGAAAATGAATCGCTTATCCAAACCGCCCATACCGCCTGAACCGCTTGCTCAAACGGTTGATTGGGCGATCGCTTCGCGCCGCAGTATTCGGGCTTTCTTGCCCACTCCTGTACCGCGCGAAGACATTGAGGCGATCCTTGATGTCGCTCGGTTCTGCGCTACGGGGGTGAACATGCAGCCTTGGCGCGTGCATGTCGTCACTGGAGAAGCAAAGGCTCGTCTTTCATGCGCCATCGCGGAAATTGACAACGATCCATCACAGAGCAACGACCTTGAAGATGCCTATGACTATTACCCACGCGAGTGGACTTCACCCTACGTGGATCGGAGAAGGCAGGTCGGGTGGGAGCTCTATGGGCTGCTGGGCATTGAAAAGGGAGACAAGCAGCGGATGCATGCGCAACACGGCCGCAATTACCAGTTCTTCGACGCCCCAGTCGGCCTGATCTTCACCATGGATCGGGTGTTGAAGGAAGGCAGCCTTCTTGACTACGGCATGTTTCTACAGGCCGTGATGGTCGCTGCGCGTGGAAGGCATCTGCACACCTGCCCACAAGCCGCTTTTTTGAAATATCACCAGGTCATTTCGCAAGCCCTTGCGATTCCCTCGGATCAAATGCTGGTTTGCGGAATGAGCCTTGGATACGCCGACGAGAGCAGCATCGAGAACACCTTGGTCACTGATCGGGAGCCGGTGAGCGCGTTCTGCACTTTTCATCACAATAATAAGGAAACAACATCATGACCCCTGGTGCTTATGAAAGTGGGCTTGATCGCTGCAAGGCCAACTATCTGCCCCTGACGCCACTTGGTTTTCTGGATCGGGCAGCCCTTGTGCACCCGGATCGGGTAGCGGTGGTGCATGGCGAACTGCAACGAACCTGGCGTGAAACCCGCGAACGCTGCTATCGACTTGCCTCGGCACTTTGCGAAAAAGGCCTGGGAGCAGGGGACACCGTTTCAATTCTGTCTCCTAATACTCCTGCCATGCTCGAAGCGCATTTCGGGGTCCCCCTCAGCGGCGCGGTACTCAATGCGGTCAACTACCGCCTCGATGCCGAAGGTGTGGCATTCATTCTGCGTCATGGCGAATGCAAGTTGCTGCTGGTGGATCGAGAGTTTGCTGCGCTTGCGAAGGCTGCATTGGCACTCCTCGAACATCCCCCGATGGTGATTGATATCAATGATCACCTGGCGCCACTTTGCGCGAGTGTCGCAGACATTGACTACGAAACCTTCATCCGCAGCGGCAGCCCTGATTTCGAAGGCGTCTGGCCGGATGATGAGTGGCAGCCGATAGCACTCAACTACACCTCCGGTACAACCGGTGATCCAAAGGGCGTCGTCGCGAGCCATCGTGGCACCTACCTCATGAGTCTGCTGCAGATGACCAACTGGCCGCTCACGCGGGCGCCTCGTTACCTGTGGACATTGCCGATGTTCCACGCCAACGGATGGTGTTTTACCTGGGCGATCACGGCTGTGGCCGGCACGCACGTCTGCCTGAGAAAAGTGTGCGCAGAGACGGTGTTCGATGCGATCGATAACCACGGTGTCGATCACTTCTGTGCGGCGCCGATTGTCATGGCCATGATTGCCAACGCCGAAGACCGCCCCGCGCTCAAGACGCCGGTTCGAGTGTTGACTGCTGGTTCTCCACCTCCGGCCAGCATACTCAACGCAGTTGTTTCACGAGGCTTCGACGTGGACCACGTGTACGGAATTACCGAAGTGTCCGGTACGCCGATCAGCTGCGTCTGGCAAGACGGTTGGGACGATTTAACGCCCGGTGAGCAAGGCGCTTTGCGAGTACGCCAAGGGGCTCGTGCAGCCGCCTTCGAAGGTTTGATGGTGGCTGACGCCGATACGATGCGGCCAGTCGCAAAAGATGGCCAGACAACGGGTGAGCTGCTGCTCAGGGGCAACACCGTAATGATGGGTTATCTGAAGAATGACATTGCAACCCGAAAAGCATTCGAAGGCGGTTGGTTTCATACGGGTGATGTCGCCGTCGTGCACCCTGACGGCTACGTCCAGATTACCGACCGGTGCAAAGACGTGATTATCTCCGGTGGGGAAAATATTTCGTCTGTAGAGATCGAGGAGGCGATCCACTGTCACCCGTCTGTTCTGTATGCCGCGGTAGTCGCTCAGCCGGATGACAAATGGGGTGAAGTACCGTGCGCGTTTGTCGAGCTGAAAACGGGCGTCGAGCCTCCCACCGAAGCAGAAATAATGGAGTTCTGCCAAGCACGTCTGGCTCGATTCAAATGTCCGCGCAGGGTGGTCTTTACGGTGTTGCCGAAAACCGCAACCGGGAAAATCCAAAAGTTTGTACTTCGTGAGCAGGCAGGCAGTCGCGATGCCATTGTCCGTTTGGCTTCGAATGGCTAGGTCGTAGTCGCTTCCATCACCTACTAAAAATAAGAATCGGAGCGTTATAAGTGAGCCTGAAAAAAATAACTGCAACGTTGGTGTCTGGCAGCATCGCCCTCAGTGGCCAGGCCTTTGCCGACTTTCTAAGTGATAGCAAAGCCACCTTGGGCATGAGGAGCTTCTACTTCAATAACGACAACCGCGATGGTGTCGCTGCCCCTTCAAAAACCGAAGAGTGGGCGCAGGGCTTCATGCTGGACTTCAAGTCGGGTTATACCGAGGGCGCCGTTGGTTTTGGTGTTGATGCCCTTGGGTTGCTGGGCGTCACCCTGGACAGTGGCAAGGGACGTCACGTTGGCAGTTCGATGATTCCCTCGGACAGTGACAACCGCGCCGTCGACGAGTGGAGCCGGCTGGGACTGACCGCGAAGGTCAAAATGTCCAGGACCGAACTGCGCTACGGCACCTTGATTCCGAAACTTCCGATTCTGGTCGCCAACGATGGACGGGTGCTTCCACAAACCTTCGAGGGCGGCCAAATGACTTCGAGCGAGTTCAAGGACTTGACCCTGACGGGTGGGCGAATTGAACGGGCAACCGGTCGTGCCTCAACGGATCAGACGGGGCTCGCCGCTATGGGCGGTACGCGTCAAAGCAACCAGTTCGCCTTCGCCGGGGGTGACTGGAAAGTCACCAAGGACCTGACGGCTCAGTACTACTATGCCCAGCTCGAAAACTACTACAACCAACAGTTTTTCGGACTGACGCACACCCTCGCGTTCTCGGACAGTCAATCGTTGAAAACCGACCTGCGTTACTTCAGGACTGACGCGTCAGGTGAAAACAGTTCCGGTACATCGGGCTACCGAATCAGCGGTTACACCAAAAACGGAGATGGCGTTATCGACAATCGTCTCTGGAGTGCTGCATTGATCTACAGCATCGGCGCTCATGCGATGACGGCGGGTTACCAAAGCGTCTCGGACGGTAGCAGCTTCACCCAGCTCAATCAGGGTGGCCTGATAGATAAAGGCGCAGCAGGCAGCTCCTTATACCTGCACACAGATCGTCTGATCCAGAGTTTCACCCGTGCAGGGGAGCGCACAGTATTCGGTCAGTATGTCTATGACTTCGCCGCCCTGGGTGTCCCGGGCCTGAAAGCCTCGGTCATGTACCTCTCCGGTGACAACATCAAGACGAGATCCGGTGACGATCAGAAAGAATGGGAGAGGGATATCTTTCTGGACTACGTCATTCAGTCGGGAGCGCTCAAAGGGGTTGGCTTCGGCTGGCGTAACGGTAAATCCAATAGCGAAGCCGCCCGTGACCAGGACCATAACCGGGTGTTTGTCAGCTACAGCATTGCGCTGCTCTAAGGGCGCAGCATCGCCATCCTCGGCCCGGCGCCCCCGTGGCAACGCGCTTGCGAGCAGGTCAGGCAACAAAAGCATTAATGCGCTAGAGCGCGACAGCCAGGCTGACGTAGGATGGCGTCAGCGCTTCACTCCGTGACTTTCCTCGAATAAGGTACGAAACCATGCGGCTTATGATCCTGCTGATCGGTGCACTACTGAACTTCCACGTGTTGGCGCAGGAGTCAGCCCAATCAAAAGCTCTGGATCAACCTAAAGATCTAAACCAGCCGGCGATGAAGTGGACCCTGCTGGATCAGAACGAGAAGGCGTATACCTTGAACGACAGCGCTCAGGTGCTGTTGATAGCGCGCAGTATGTCGGCCGCCAAGTTAGTGGATGCGGCGATGGACGGTCACCCGGAGGGCTATCTGGAAGCGCGCCACATTGTGTACCTGGCGGATATCGAGAAGATGCCTTCCATGATCAAGCTGGTGGCAGTACCGGCCATGCGTTCGGCCAAATACAGAATTATGCTCGACCAGGACGGCAGGGTTGCCACCCGCTATGGCGGCGACCGGGACACCGTTCAGTGGCTCGCCTTGAACAATGGCGCGGTCGTCAATGAGCAGCGTTTTGCCGACGCCGAAAAGTTGAAACAAGCAATCGCCGAGCAGGCCAAGTAGGCCCTACAGCCTTGCGCCACGTTGTCGCACCGCTTTCTCGAAGATCATCCGCACATACCAGGTGATCATTCGCGAGGGCCCGAAAACTTCTCGCAAATGGCTTTCGGCGCTCATTAGATGAGCCTCTAGCTGTTCGCGGACTTTTTGCTCGCCGTAAAGCGCAATGAACGTCGACTTGCCCTCGTCCTTGCCCTGGTCCTTATTGCTGTCCGGACAACGATCCAAAAGGTCATCATGCATTTGGAACGCCTGACCCAGCTCAACGGCGAAGTCCTGCAAGATCGGGCGTGTGTGAGCTTTGGCACCACTGATCAGCCAGGCCATGTCCATGATCGCGCTAAACAGTACCCCCGTCTTGAGGTTGTTGGTCAGTGCAATTTCCTCGGGGGGGCGGTTTTTCTGGCCGTCACGCAGATCCTTGAACTGACCCTTGACCAGACCCTGCATGCCAACGGTATTGGCCATGACCTCCACCAATTGCATGCGGATTGCGGGTGCCAGATCGGTAATCCCGGCGGCCACCCCGAATGCGCGGCTGAGGAGGGCAACGGCGGCAAGAATCGCCACGTCTTCGCCAAACTTCAGGTGCACGGTCGGCTGCCCACGGCGCAATCGGGCGTTGTCCATGCACGGCATGTCGTCCAGAACCAGTGACGCTGCGTGGATCAATTCCACGGCGCAGCCCAATTCCAGTGCCTGATCACCACCGTGCCCCAAGCCTTGTGCAGCCAGTATCAACAGAATCGGCCGCATCCGCTTGCCGGGCGCCAGCGTGGAGTCACGCATGGCCAGCGCGACAAGGTCGCGCTCGTCGCTGCTGCTCGGCAGCAGTTGGTCCAGACGCTGCTCAATAGCCGCGCGCACATCTTCCAAACGTTCGCTAAACCCATATTCGACGGTTGCGTCAGGCTCGATGGTCATCGGTCTTGACCTTTGCTTTAAGGGCAGTTGTGAAGGGTGATCTGCTTTCTGGTGGTTCACGTGATGGGCCTCAAACTCTGAACCACTTTGAATAACCAGTGCCTCAATTATCAGTCAGCGTTGCACACAAGTTGTACGATCGGCCTAAGCTTGTATAACGCCACTCAACAAAATGACCACGCGCGCCGCGAAATGATTCAACCGAATTGGAGCTTTCATGACCGAGCATCCCTTAAGTCGGAGAAAGGATGATCATCTCAATATCGTGCTGGACGGCCGTGGTGTGAGCCATAACCCACGACAGGGTGGCGGCAACGGGCTGGATGCCTTTCAGTTCGAGCATTGCGCGTTGCCCGAGCTGAATCTGAACGACATTGACCTTGCCAGCGCGCTGGTTGGGATCCCCCTCAGAGCGCCCTTGCTGATCAGTTCCATGACCGGCGGGGCGCAGCGTTCTTCGGCCATTAACCGCCATCTGGCTGAGGCCGCCCAGGAGCTTGGCATCGCCATGGGCGTAGGTTCGCAGCGCGTCGGTCTGCGCAGTGGCAACGATCAGGGCTTGACCCGTGAGCTGCGGCGGCTGGCGCCCGACATCCCGTTACTGGGAAATATCGGCGCGGCACAGTTATTGGAAAAGGATGGCCAGGAGTTGGCGCGCCGCGCCGTGGAGACTTTGCAGGCCAACGCTTTGATCATTCATCTGAACCCGTTGCAGGAAGCCGTTCAGGCCGAAGGTGATCGGGATTGGCGAGGCGTGCTGGATGCCATCGGGCTGACGGTGCAAAGTCTCGGCGTGCCGGTGATCGTCAAGGAAGTCGGGGCGGGTATATCGGCATCGGTGGCGGTGGCCCTGGCTGGAGTCGGGGTCAGCGTGATCGATGTGGCAGGCAGCGGCGGCACCAGTTGGGCAGCGGTAGAGGCTGAACGCGCCAGCAGCCCCGCCGATCGCGAGGTGGCAATGGCGTTTGCCGATTGGGGTATAACGACGTCCACCAGCCTGATCGGCGTGCGTGAGGCATTGCCCGGCATGACGCTGATTGCATCCGGCGGCATTCGCAACGGCGTGGATGCGGCCAAGGCGCTGTGTCTGGGGGCCGACCTGGTAGGGCAGGCGGCCGGAGTGCTGCGCGATGCGACGGTGTCGACAGCGTCGGTCATCGAGCATTTCGACATCGTCATCAAGCAGCTGCGCATTGCCTGTTTCTGCACCGGTTCCGGAGATCTGGCGGCATTGCGTCAAGCCAGATTACTGCCACCGGTTCATCGCCCATGAGCCATTTCGGCGTGGTGACCCCGGCGTTCCATAGCCACTTCCAGGCCTTTCAGGCGCTGGCGGTAGAGCTGTTGAATCGTGGGCATCAGGTCACGTTCTTCCAGCAGGCCGACGCGCGCCGTTGGCTGGGTGATTCGCGCATCGGTTTTCATGCGATGGCTGCTAGCAGCCATCCACCGGGGAGCCTGGACGCTGTGCTGCAGCGCGCGGCCAGCTCTAATAACCCGCTGACCTTGCGGCGGGTTATTGCCGATATGTGTGCAACCACAAACATGCTGTGTAATGAATTACCCGCGGCGCTGGCTTACGAGCAGGTCGATGCACTGCTCTGCGATCAGATGGAAGCTGCCGGTGGGCTGGTCGCCGAGGCCTTGGGGCTACCTTATGTCTCGGTGGCTTGCGCGTTGCCGGTCAACCGCGAGCCAGGCTTGCCGCTGCCGGTGATGCCGTTTGCCTACGGTCGCGACGAACGTAGCCTACGCATGTACGCCGGTAGCCAGCAGGTCTACGATTGGCTGATGCGACCGCTCAGAGACGTATTGCGGGGTGCATGTCGACGGCTTGCCATCGTGCCTCGCGATGCGCTGCATGAATGCCTTTCTCCGCTTGCCCACATCAGTCAGACCCTTGCGGGATTTGATTTTCCCCGTTTGCAGCAGCCCGCGCATTTCCACGCAGTCGGACCGTTGCGCCTGCCTTTTTCGGGTACGGGGCAACCTTCGCTAGGCAATGAAACCTTCGAGTGGCAGATTGATAAAAATCGACCCTTTGTCTTCGCCAGCCTGGGTACCTTGCAGGGCGGGCGCCTGGGTATGTTCCGGCAGATTGCAAAGGCTTGCCGTCGCCTGGATGCGCAATTGTTGGTCGCCCATTGCGGCAGGCTTGATTCGGTTCAGGAACGCATGCTTCTCGACAGTGGCGCGACCTGGGTCACTGCGTTCGCCCCCCAGCAAGCGGTGCTTGAACACGCCGATGTAGTCGTGACCCATGGAGGACTCAACACCGTGATGGATGCCATAGCCACCACTACGCCGATGCTCGTCATGCCCATCGGTTTTGACCAGCCGGGGGTGGCTGCGCGTGTCAGCTACCGAGACCTGGGCCTGAAGTTGAACCGCCGGGCGAGCGCCGCCACCATTGCTGATGGGCTGGCCCGGCTGCTTGTTCTGCCACGAGAGCCCTTACAGCGGATGGCGGCTGAGTTGCAGCGCGCCGGTGGCGCCAGCAAAGCGGCGGACATCGTTGAGGCGGCGGTGCGTAGCGGCGAACCCGTGCTGACGCAGGCGGTGGCATGAACTATGACCTGATCCTCGCCGGTGGTGGGCTGGCCAATGGGCTGATCGCCTGGCGGCTCAAGCAGTTGCGCCCTGAGTTACAGGTGCTGTGCGTTGAAGAGCAGGCCCGGATCGGTGGTAACCATACCTGGTCCTTTCACGACTCGGACTTGACGGCCGAGCAACATCAGTGGATCAGGCCCTTGGTGGTTCAAACCTGGCCTGCCTACGAGGTGCATTTCCCGGGGCGTTCGCGACGGCTGAACAGCGGTTATGCCAGCATCACCTCCGAACGCTTTGCCCAAGTGATCGAACCGGCGCTCAGTGACGAGGGGCGGGCAGGGTTGCGTGTGTCACAGCGGATCGAACAGATCACCCCGACTTCGCTGTTGCTGGAGGACGGCGAACAGCTGTGGGCCAAAGCCGTCATCGACGGGCGTGGCGTCCAGCACAGCGAACATCTGGTGCTGGGCCAACAGGCGTTCCTGGGTCAGGTGCTGCAGCTACAGGCCCCTCATGGGCTGGACGTGCCCATCATCATGGACGCCCGGGTGGCTCAAGGACAGGGCTATCGTTTCGTCTACGTCTTGCCGTTTTCAGCCGACACGGTGCTGGTGGAGGACACCCACTACGTTGACCGCCAGAGCTTTTCTTCAGAACAACTGCGCCAGCATGTCCGTGATTATGTGCAAGATCGCGGATGGATCATTGCCCGCTGCCTTCGCGAAGAGCAAGGCGTGTTGCCGATCACCCTGGCAGGCGACTTTTCCGGCTTCTGGCGCGAGGCGCCCGGCCAGCCGCGTTCCGGTTTGCGGGCCGGTCTTTGCCATTGCACAACAGGTTATTCGTTGCCCCAGGCGGTGCAACTGGCGGACTGGGTCGCCCGCCAGCAGAACCTGCAGGCGGACGCCTTATACCTTGGCATTCGCGCATTCGCTGAACAGGCGTGGCGGCGCCAGGGGTTTTACCGTTTGCTTAATCGCATGCTGTTCCTGGCAGGCAAACCCCAGGACCGCTGGCGGGTGATGCAACGTTTTTATGGTCTGCCCGAGGGGCTGATCAGGCGTTTCTATTCGGGCGACAGCACGCTGCAGGACAAGCTTAGAGTGCTGATCGGCAAGCCGCCTGTTCCCATCAATGAGGCCCTGCACGCGGCACGTCGCTGCCTGCCTCGGCATTACAAGGATCAAGCATGACCCAGGGGAAAAGCGCGATTGTGATTGGCGCAGGCTTTGGTGGCCTGGCACTGGCGATCCGGCTGCAGGCGGCGGGCGTGCAAACCACCTTGCTGGAAAAACGCGACAAGCCCGGCGGCCGCGCCTATGTGTATCACGACGAGGGATTCACTTTCGATGCCGGGCCGACGGTGATTACCGATCCCACCGCCATCGAGGAATTGTTCACAGCGGCCGGCAGATCCATGCGTGACTACGTCGAGATGCTGCCGGTCTCGCCGTTCTATCGCTTGTGCTGGGAGGACGGTACGCAGTTTGACTATGCCAACGATCAGGCCGAGCTGGACCGCAATATCTCCAGGCTCAACCCCAAGGATGTTGAAGGCTACCAGCGGTTTCTGGCGTACTCCAAGGCGGTTTTTCGCGAGGGTTATCTCAAGCTGGGCGCCGTGCCGTTTTTGTCGTTTCGGGACATGGTCAAGGCCGGGCCGCAGCTAGCTCGGCTGCAGGCGTGGCGCAGTGTCTACTCGATGGTTTCTGAATTTATCGAAGACGAAAAACTGCGCCAGGCGTTTTCGTTTCACTCCCTGCTGGTGGGCGGCAATCCGTTTTCCACCTCATCGATCTACACCTTGATCCATGCACTGGAGCGCGAATGGGGCGTGTGGTTTCCCAAGGGAGGGACGGGGGCGCTAGTGCAGGGGCTGGTGAGGTTTTTCGAAGACCTCGGCGGGCGTTTCGAGCTCAATGCCGACGTCGCCAGCATCGAGGTGCAAGCGGGCAGGGCCAGCGGCGTGCGCTTGAAAAACGGTCGCTTGCTGAATGCCGACTGCGTCGCTTCCAATGCGGACGTGGTGCATACCTATGAGCAACTTCTGGGCGGCCATGCCCGTGGCATCAAGGAAAGCGCGCGCCTCAAAGGCAAGCGTTTCAGCAACTCGCTGTTCGTCATCCATTTCGGCCTCAAGCGGCCGCAACCTCAGCTTCGACACCACACGGTCTGCTTCGGGCCGCGCTACCGGTCATTGATTCAAGAAATATTCAATGGCGCTGAGCTGGCTGAGGATTTCTCGCTCTACCTGCATGCGCCCTGCATCACGGATCCGAGTCTCGCCCCGCCGGGCTGCTCCAGCCACTACGTGCTCTCGCCGGTTCCTCATCTGGGTAACGCGCCTATCGACTGGGAGGTAGAGGGGCCACGCTACCGTGATCGGATTTTCGCGTATCTGGAAAAACACTACATGCCTGGCCTGCGGGAAGATTTGGTGACCAGTCGGATTTTCAACCCGGATGATTTTCGCAGTGAGTTGAACGCACATTTGGGTTCGGCGTTTTCACTTGAACCTGTCCTTTGGCAGAGTGCCTGGTTCCGGCCCCATAACCGCGACGCGAGCCTTGGCAACGTTTACCTGGTGGGCGCGGGCACTCACCCCGGTGCGGGCGTCCCCGGTGTCATCGGCTCGGCCAAGGCCACGGCAGGTTTGATGCTGGAGGATCTGCACTCATGAATCGCGATGCTAACCAGGACCAAGTCCTGCTGGAGCATGCCGAACGCAGCATTGCTGTGGGCTCGAAGAGCTTTGCCGCGGCCTCGCGCTTGTTCGACCCCTCGACCCGGGCCAGCGCCATGATGCTCTATGCGTGGTGCCGGCATTGCGATGACGTGATAGATGGTCAGGAGGCGGGGCATTCGGCGACCGTGTTGAACCAGTTCGACATTGAACGGCGCCTTGCCGACCTTACCGCTCAGACTTGGGCGGTGTACGCCGGGTTGCCTGTGCAGCACGAAGCCTTCGCTGCTTTCAGAGAGGTGGTGGTCAAACATCGCATTCAGGAGCGTTATGCCCTGGAGCACCTGGCGGGTTTTGCGATGGATGTACACCAGCGCCGCTATCAGAGCGTAAACGACACCTTGGACTACTGCTACCACGTGGCCGGGGTCGTCGGGCTGATGATGGCTCAGGTCATGGGCGTCAGCGACCAAAAGACATTGGACCGCGCCTGCGACCTGGGCATGGCGTTTCAATTGACCAACATTGCCCGGGATATCGTCGAAGACGCTGCCGTCGGCCGGTGCTATCTGCCACGAGACTGGCTGGATGAGCTTTCGATCCCCGAGGCGTCACTTGCCGACGATCAGCATCGGCCCGGTCTGGCCATCCTCGCGCAACGGCTGGTGCAGCTGGCCGAGCCTTTTTACGCCAGTGCCGAGGCGGGATTAAGGGCATTGCCGTGGCGCTCCGCGTGGGCGGTGGCGACTGCGTCGGGTGTCTATCGGCAAATTGGCATCAAGGTCTCAAGGCGGGGCGAGCATGCCTGGGATACGCGGGTGTCGACCTCGAAGGTCGACAAGTTGCGGCATGTGCTCGGCGGCCTGTGCCGCGCCGTCACTGCTCGCGGGCGTCACTGGCCTGAGCGTCTGCCGAGCCTGTGGCAGCGCCCGGATCATTCTTGCGAAGAGGTCCGCCATGCAGATCGCGCAACTGAACCCGAAGCACCGCGGTAGGTGGGGCATAGAGAAAACCGAATGAGACACAGCGGTCCTTGCCCGACACGGCATGGTGCATCAAATGCGCTTGATACAGACGCTTGAGATAGCCGGTGCGGGGGACGTACTTCAATGGCCAGCGTTTGTGGACTAGCCCATCATGGGCCAGAAAGTACAGGAAACCGTAAGCCGTCATCCCGGCCCCTATCCATTCCAGCGGGTGCATGCCCTGGGTGCCAAGCGCGATCAGTACGATGGCGATCAGCGCAAACGCGATCGCGTACAGGTCGTTTTTCTCGAACCAGCCGGTGCGGGGCTCATGATGGGAGCGGTGCCAGCCCCAGCCCCAGCCGTGCATCACATATTTGTGGGCGAGAAACGCAAAACCCTCCATACCGATAAGGGTCGCGAAAAAAACCAGTGCGTTCGTCATGAGGCGGGTCATCCGAGCAAAGACACAGCATCGGACTGCGCCGAGGCGGTGAACGTTCTAACATCTAACAATGCGATCTTGGCCCCGTTGAGCTGCTCAATCACCTCATTGGCGGTCATTCTCGACATATTCACCGTTCAGTGGCGCGCAGTTGTTTATACCTGACGAGAAGCGATGAGTGTCGTCCTTCAGCTTGGGCGCGATTCCAATGAGTAGACTATGGTTCAAGCGGCCGCGTTTTTTAACATGCGTGAATAGCAAAACAAAAAAAGGATCGGTTATGCACTCATCCGCGATTTTTCGTGCGACTGCGACTGCGTCTGGTCGCTCGCTGCTTCTCTCACTGGGTCTGCTCGCTGCGGGTATCACCTCGGGCGCATGGGCTGAGGATTATCCCCACGCCAAGGAACCGATTGGCACGGTGGAGCAGATCTATGACGGCGCCATGCTCCCGGATCTGGCGGTCAGTACCTACCGCAACATCGACCGGCTTTTCCCCACCCACAGGATCAAGGCCGGCGATCACCCGTATGCACTGCCCAAATCAGACAAACAGTTGCCCAACGTTCGGTTCACTGTCGGGGACAAAAAGTACGACCTGTATGACTTTGTCGCACTGGACAGCATTACGGCGATGCTCGTGCTCAAGGACGGCAAGATCGTGTTCGAGACCTATCAGCGTGGCAACACGGAGAAAACCCGATGGATGTCGATGTCGATAGCCAAATCCATCACCTCCACGCTGGCGGCTGCAGCGATCAAAGACGGCCTTATCAAGAGCCTTGACGCGCAAGTGGTGGATTACGTTCCCGAGCTCAAGGGCAGCGCCTACGAAGGCGTGACCGTGCGCGACGTGCTGATGATGTCTTCGGGCGTGAAGTGGAACGAAACCTACACCGATCCGGCGTCTGATCGTCGCGCGCTACTCAAAGCGCAGATTTCGCAGAAACCGCGTTCTGCCATGGCCTTGATGGCAAGTTTGCCGCGAGCGGCCGAGCCCGGCACGGCCAACACGTACAGCACTGGCGAAACGCAGGTACTCGGCGAGATCGTCCGTGGCGCTGTGAAGATGCCACTGGCCGATTATCTATCGCAGAAGATCTGGCAGCCGTTCGGTATGGAAAGTGATGCCCGGTGGTGGCTCGATTCGCCTGACGGCGTGGAAATCGGTGGCAGCGGTATCAGCGCCACGCTGCGTGATTATGGACGCTTCGGGCTGTTTTTCATGAACGGCGGCAAGATCAATGGCACCTCGATTCTGCCCGAAGGTTGGGTCAAGGAGGCGACGCTGCCGACCACCCTCAAAGGCGGTAAGACCCTGGACTACGGCTACATGTGGTGGACGGCGTGGACCGAGCCGTCGGTGAAAGACGGCGCCTATGCGGCGGTCGGTATCCAGGGCCAGAACATCTACCTCAACCCTGCCAATAACGTGGTGATTGTCACCTTCGGTGCCCAACCCAAGCCGGTTGACAAAGAGCCGATCGACCCGATGGTGTTCTTCGATGCCGTGGTAGCTGCGTTGAAGTAAATTCGCGCGTTGATGACATCAACCTAGTCGTCGCGAGCCTATGGCCCCGCGTAGCGGGGAGCCATGTATTTCGTTCTGGATCAATTGCGATCCAGGCCTACGGTATTAGTCGCGATTGCGGTATTGGACGGGTACCCACTCATACCTGCCGGCTTCGCGCCTGATGTGGCCGATACCCGGAAATGGCAAGTGAGCGACTGCTGACAACCGTCGTTCACTCGCGGCTGTCTCGAATTGTTCTAGCCGCTGGGCGCGAGCAGCGTTCTGATTGACGTCGAAGGTTATTGTCACTTCTGGCCTCGAGAATTGAATGAGGCCGACATGCATGATGTCGCCCCAGAAATCGATGCTCTCGCCTTCGCTTGTGACCCGGAAAAAGCTGTGGCCCGGGGTATGTCCCGGCGTGGGTATGGCAGTGATACCCGGGAGGATTTCGGATTCGGCAGAGAATGGCTTCAGCTTACCTGCGCGCTGATACGGGCCAATGGTCTTCAACGCTTCCTCCAGATATGCCGGCTTTAACCCCTTGTCCAGATTGGCGCGGTCCAGGAAAAAGTCGACGTCGGCCTGGCCGACGTGGATGGTCGCATTGGGAAACATCATCTGGCCGCCGCGTGTCAGGCCGCCAGAGTGATCGGTGTGGATGTGGGTAATCAGCACATCGCTGACCTGCGCCGGCTGGTAACCCGCAGCCGCCAGGCTTTCGGGTAGCTTGCCGCCAACGCTTGCGAACAATTCACCGGCACCGGTATCGACCAGTACGACACGTGAGCCAGTGTCGATAACGTAGGCATTGATAGACGTCTCCAGCGGGTTGCGAGCAAATCCGCGTTGCAGCATTGCGTCGATCTGCTTTGGACTGATGCCTCTAAGCAGCGGATGTAGATCGAGGGGCAGCGTCCCGTCGCTCAGTGCGGTGATGCGGAACTTGCCCAGGTTGAAGGCATAGACGCCTGCGTGTGCGGGCTTATGGGTCGAGGCAGTCGTTGCGGTCGATGTCTGTGAGGCTTGCGCTGCGGTGGACGACAGTGAGTAGGTTGCGCCCGTGACCAGGGCGGCTGTCAGAAGGGCCGCGAGTTGGAACCGCGCGTGGTTATGCATGATGAGTACCTTTGTGAGTGCGACCATTGGTGATCGCTGGGATAAAGGTAGATAAAGCGCGGTCGGTGTGAGGCACCGCGTACGCCTTGGCCGTTCAATGGTCCGTACCGGCTTGTAGCCGCAATAAGACCTACAACACGTGCAGAGTCCATAGCGAAATATTATATGCACGGCGCATGCAATTCGCCATTCGATAATATATGCTTCGAGCACATATCAGCAATCGGAGGATGTCATGCAGCACATCACGAGCGTCACCAGCAGCCAGGCTGCTTCCATTTCCAGTGTTTCGAAACTCCAGAAGGTAAGCCGCGCGATTGTCTTATCGGGTGTTGTTCTTCCCCTGCTAATGATTGGTCTGCTTAAGTCCACACAGATTGAGGTGCAGGCACTCATACCCCTTATCAGCGGCACTCCTTGGCTAGCCTGGCTTTATCCAGTTTTTGGCGAAGCCGGTACCTCTTACTTACTGGGTGTAGTCGAGATATTGACTGCACTGCTGCTTATCGCTTCACCCTGGTCTGCTCGAACAGCTATCGCGGGTGGCTTGTTAGCCTCGCTGATCTTCTTCACGACCATTTCCATGCTGTTTGTATTGCCAATCTGGGAGGCGGGATCGGGAGGTTTTCCATGGCTGAACTTCCTAGGCACGTTCCTGATAAAAGACGTTGCGTTGTTAGGCGTGAGCCTGGTGATCCTCACCGAGGGCCTGCAGCGACTGCGCCCAAACTTGGGATAAGCCAGGAGTAGTTGAAGGACTGAGGCGAAGAGGGCGGCAGGAAGATGGATGACGGCAAGACTTGTCGAAGTTCTGATAAATGATTTGCTGCCTTTTTTCTTGAGTAGCGCAGTCAGCAAAAGGGCCTACAAAGGTTGTTCAACCTGCTGGAAAACTGAATTCAGTGATCTTCATCCAGCGCATGTGCGACTGGGCAATTCTTGCAAGCCGTGGGGTCGCACAGTCGGCAAACTGAATAGGCTTGATCGAGATCATGCACCAAGCCGTTAAGTAGTTTTTCGGTTATCCGTTCAAGCACTTCACGCTCATCGGGATCAAGAACTTCCAAAGCACGCGCTATACGTTCATGGCGGACCGCTAGCACCGCAGCACAGTTCGTACTTCCAGCGGCAGTAAGGTGGAGCGCAACGGAGCGACGATCAGCTTCTGCTTGTCTGCGTTCCACTACACCCTGAGTGACAAGCCTATCAACCAGGCGCACAGCTCCAGGATGAGATAACCCTAAGGCTCGCCTCAAACGTTCTATAGACAGGCCTGGCTCGTGACCGAGTAGGGCGATGGCCGCTGCCGCCGGACCCACTTCTGGAGCTTCGTCTTGAGTGCCTTGGTGGATAGAGTCAGAAATCGCCAGCGACAGCGCCCCAACTATGTTTTCTAGTTTCATGTCTTTCATGGGCTAAATATGTGTGCATCGCGCATAGAATGCAAGGTGTTTAGAAGAGGGCCAATGAGGGAGCTACCTGTCGCCCCCGGGGTTAGCGAATGACGCTGCGTAGGTCAGGGCTGCGGTTTTGAATTTAACGATAGAACCCCTTCCAGCCAGACGAGTCTGTTCCTGTACTACTTTCGGGAAAGCAGCCAATGTCAGCGCACCAAAGCCTTATTGTCCTAGCACGCGGAGGGTACGCCGCGCGAGGTGTGATTTACCTCATCATCGGTATCTTCGCATTGCTTGCGGCACAAGATTCGACAAAACCGAAAGATAGCCAGAAAAGCCTGGAAGCCTTATTGGGCCAGCCGTTTGGCTATTTTTTAGTTGGGATCGTCGTGGCGGGTTTGCTCGCATTTTCGGCTTGGCGTGTTCTGCAAGCTACCCGTGATGTCGACCACCACGGCAAAAATCTCAAGGGACTGGTAATTCGCACCGGTCTTTTTGCGGGGGGGGTGGTCAATGGTGCTCTGGCATTTTTTGCGTTAGGCCTACTTGTAAGCGGAGTGGGTAGCTCTGGCAACTCAGGAGAACAGAACACAGATTGGCTGGCGCATCTATTGTCCTGGAAGCATTCCAACCTATTGGTGTATCTGCTTGCTCTCATTCCGCTTGGCGTTGGAATTGCTCACATTTACAAGGGATGGAAGGCATCGTTTGAAAAGTATTTCGAGGCTGACGAAGACGTCATGCGGTACGTCCGCCCGGTGTCTCGGTTTGGCCTGATCGCACGTGGCGTCGTCTTTATAGAGATTGCATTGCTGTTGGCCTTTAGCGGCTCGGCCTATCAAGCCATGGATCCACCCGGTATGAAGGAAGCCCTCGACGCACTTCAGGGTTTGCCCGCTGGATGGTTGGTTTTGATGGTGATGGCCTTCGGATTGATTGCTTTCTCGGCATACAGCTTCTCTGAAGCCTTTTGGCGCAAGATAAATATGGAAGTACCCGGATTGTCGAAAGCGTAGTGCACCGCATCAACAGGGCCATTATCGAATGCTGGATATCGTTGCTGTCTTTGTGAGTATCACGGCGGTTCTTGCCTTCCTCAATCGCCGTTATGTTGGGCTGCCGCCAGCGATTGGTGTCATGGGCATTGCGCTGGGCCTCTCTGTGCTGAATATGGCGTTGGATGCGATGGGTTTTCATGCACTCCACACGCTTGAGCAATCGTTGGTGGAATCGATCGATTTTTCCGAACTGCTCATGCAGGGGATGCTTTCCTTACTACTGTTCGCTGGAGCGTTGCACGTCGATCTTTCGCAGCTGCGTTCTTACCGGTGGCAGGTGGCTTCTCTGGCACTAGTAGGTACAACAGCCTCCACATTGTTGATTGGCTATGGGCTGTGGCTACTTCTGTCACTAACGTCTCTGGAACTTCCCCTTGCCTACTGCCTGGTATTCGGTGCCCTGATTTCTCCCACGGATCCCATAGCGGTCATGGGTATCCTGAAGTCCGCCGGGGCTCCCAAAAGCGTCGAACTGGTGATAGCGGGCGAATCACTGTTCAACGACGGAGTCAGTGTTGTGCTGTTTTCACTCATTGTGGCGATGATAGCCAGTGGCGAAGCACCGTCGGCGTTGGGCGCATCGAAGTTGCTTCTGACAGAGGCCGGTGGCGGCGTGCTTCTAGGCGCAGCCATTGGATATCTAGCCTATTTGATGCTGAAAAGCATCGACAGCTACCAGGAAGAAATCTTGATCACATTGGCTGCGGTGCTAGGTGGGTACGCGCTGGCGAACCATCTTCATGTGTCCGGCCCCCTGGCGATGGTAGTCATCGGGCTTATCGTCGGAAACCAGGGACGATCCTACGCAATGTCCGAGCAGACTGAAAAACATGTGGACATGTTCTGGGAGCTGATAGACGAGATCTTGAACGCCGTTTTGTTCGTACTGATCGGCCTGGAGGTGGTTCTCATCCAGTTCTCGAACTCCCTGATCGTCACCGGGCTGGCGGTAATAGCACTTACCTTGCTGTCTCGATTGCTTACGGTAGGCGTTCCTATTGCTGCGCTTGGAAGACGCTTTCGTTTACCCAGCGGTTCATGGCGCGTTTTGACCTGGGGAGGTTTGCGAGGGGGCATATCGGTAGCCTTGGCGCTGTCACTGCCAGCCGGAGGCGCGCGGGATATTGTCGTTTCACTCACCTACATGGTGGTGATATTTTCAATTTTGATCCAAGGCATGTCTATCGCAAGCGTGGTTAAACGAGTCATCCCATGCGCGGACACTCAGTAACGTTAGTGGGTGCCGTCCGCCTAGGTTCGTGAGTGTTTGCGGGTTGAAAAAAAGCGGGCGACAAAAAGGCGAATTGCAATTCTGTGATTTGCCGAACAGGTGCCGACAATTGCAAGTCGACACCTGATCGTCGAGGCTGCGCGCTAGCTGCCAGACGGCGCCGGCATCGGAATATCACCCAGCTGCAGCCCCAGCAGCGTCATGTATTCGTAGATGTGCTGGTAGCCCGATTGCGCTTCATAGCTAGGGCACGGGGATTGAAGTTCTCCACAGAGCCGCAGCTCCATGTTTGCGCCGCCCATGCCCCATTGCGTGTAGTTGGAGTTATTACGGGTGACGGTATCGATATTGGAGCAAACCAGTCCCTTCATTTTTTCATCGATGACATTGGTCGGCTCATAAAGCGTCAAGGAGAAGTCGAGAGAGGTTGCGCACCAGGCCATCGGAACGACATCCAGCGTGTTGTAGATGCGTAGCGCATTGCCGGCCATTTGCTTATTGAAATAGCTTGCAAAAACACCGTCGCCGGCCGTTGGTGCAGCAATTGTTTCGCAACGGAAATTAAAGTTCGAGAATTTATCTTTCAAATAAAGCGCAAGAACCGACATCAAGGCACCGCCGAGGCTATGCCCGACCAACCGGATCGTTGCCCCACTGCGCTGTTCCGCCAGAAAATCGCAAAGTGTGCCCTGGAAACCGATTGTCGATTCCTGACCCAATATCGCCTTTACACCTTCCGCAGTTCCCTGCGCCAGGTGTGCCGGCACCGGGCAGTTCTTGATGAGGCTCTGCAGCGGCACCATTGAAGAAATATCAAGATCATCTATCTGATCCTTGACCGAATCGGCGAGGGTTCCACTCGTCACCACCACAATGTCGTTTTTGTCCTGCCCGCCGACCAACACCACCGTGATGTGGGCCACATGCTCGCCATCCGGGACCAGGGCGGGTCCCCAGGCTACGTCATAGCCGCCACCAAACTTGGAGCCGTTAAGGCGCGTAAGAATGTTGTCTTTGACCTGGGTCGGCGAAGGTTTCTTCATGTTTTGCCAATCCGGCGAGGCCAACGCCGCATTGTTCACCACGTACGCGTGGGTAAGATTGATTTGTCTTTGCTCAATTGAGTCTAGCGAAGTCATGACTGCTCCTTGTCTCAGATAATTCAACGGGACCAACGAAAACTCACGCTGCCGTCGATCCTTCTTGGCCAGCAAGACCGAGTGTAGTCGCAGTTTTGGAAGCGACAACTTAATGCGCAGCCTTAGCAGTTCGAACGGTCCTTGATCCGCAAATCCGGAACCGAGGATGAGGTGCAGCTGGTCTTGATATCACCGAACCAGTGCCCTGCGTATTCAATGCGAGGAGGAGCGACCGAGAAGCGAGCACCCCGCCTAGGATCAAGCACAAACGCCGTAAGGCACTTGCCAATGCCCTGACGTTAACGTAAAGATGGCAACAAAGCGCTGAACTCAGAAGGGCGCAGGGCGGACCGATCCGGAGCGCTTGCTGATGCTGATAAAAACAACTCATCCCAAACTTCATCGCGAAGCACGGCTGGCCCGGGAAAAGCTGCACCTCGAAGGCACCGTCCCCGATGGCGTATTGCGTGCGGAAATCGATGCGTCGTGGCGGCGCAGCCTCAGCCATGGCGTGCATTTCAATGCCAAGCAAGAACTGGCGTTGGAGTCGAACGCCAGCCTTGATGTGCTGCTGGAGAGCAATCGCTTGTTGATCGATGCGGCGATGCCGGCCATCGATTATCTGGCCGAACGCCAGGGCAAGGAAGGGCTCATCATCCTCGCCAATTCCGACGCCACCATCCTTGCAGCCGAAGGGCACGCCGACCGTTTCAAAGGCAGTGGCCTGCAAGACATCACGCTGGGGGCTTGCTGGAGCGAAGCGGTGCGCGGCACCAACGCCCTGGGTACCGCACTGGTGGAAGCCCGACCGACGATGATCGATTGCGGCGAACATTACCTTGACCGTCTGACTGATTTTTCCTGCACCTCGGTGCCTATCCATTGCCCGCAGGGCGACATCCTCGGCGTCCTTGACCTGACCCGCGAAGGCCCGCTCGGCCGTGTTCACGACAGCACCGCGTTGCTGACCATGGCCGTCAGCCAGATCGAAAGTCGCGTGTTCAATGCCTGTTACCCGGACCAGATCGTTCTCGCCTTCCACAGCCGTCGGCAGTACCTCGAATCCCCTTGGCAGGGCTTGCTCGCGGTGAGTCTCGGGGGGCAGATTCTCGCGGTCAGCGCCCAGGCGTGTCAGTTGCTTCACGCCGAGCGTTCGGCGCTCGTGGGGCGGCGCTGTGAAGATTTCCTGGGTGTCGATGGCCTGCAGCTGTTATCGCGTCTGCATCAGGGCGGCGTCGGCAGCCTGCAAACCGCCAAGGGTGAATTTTTCTACAAAGCCCTGCGGGCACCGCAGCGCTCGATTAACGTCAGCACGGTATCGCGCACCCCAGCTAAAAGCGCTAAACCACAACCCGATCTAGAATCCCTGGCCGGCAACAATGCCCGTTATGCCCGGGCGCTGCGCATGGCTCGCCAGGGTCTGGCCAATGAATTACCGGTGTTGCTGCAGGGCGAAACGGGCACCGGTAAGGAAGTCATCGCCCGAGCGTTGCATACGGCTGGAGCGCGCTGCGACAAACCTTTCGTGGCGGTGAACTGCGCGGCAATCCCTGAAGGCCTGATCGAGTCGGAGCTGTTTGGCTATCGCGAGGGTGCCTTTACCGGGTCGCGCCGGGGCGGCATGGTCGGGCGTCTGCAGCAGGCCCATGGCGGCACGTTGTTTCTGGATGAAATCGGCGACATGCCGCTGGCCTTGCAGGCCCGTTTACTCAGGGTATTGCAAGACCGCAAAGTCGCGCCGCTGGGCGCTGGCGAAGAGCAAGACATCGACATCGCGCTGATCTGCGCCACGCATCGCGACCTCAAGCGTCTGGTGGAAGACAAACACTTTCGCGAGGATCTGTTCTACCGAATCAACGGCATCAGCGTGATGCTCCCGGCCCTGCGCGAGCGCGACGACTTCACTGGCCTGGTCGACCGTTTGCTGGCCAAGCTCGATGCGCCGACGGTAGTCCTGCATGACGATTTGAACCGGTTGCTCGGCGGCTATCACTGGCCGGGCAACATCCGCCAGCTGGAAATGGTCTTGCGCACCGCGCTGGCCATGCGTGAACCGGGGGAGACTGTGTTAACCCTCGACCATTTGCCCGACAGCACGCTCGATGAGCTCACCGCCGGCGAGCGCCCTCCAAGTGGCAGTATTCGAGAGCATGAACTGGAATTGATTCGTCAGTCCCTGGACACGCACCAAGGTAATGTCTCGGCCGCCGCCGAAGCCCTGGGCATCAGCCGCGCGACCCTGTATCGCAAGCTTAAACAGCTGCGCTCGTGATGCTGCGTTTGATCGTTCGGCTGATCGACAGCCAGAACCCTGCGGCCCAGCAAGCGGCGTTGCGCTGGCTCTACGGCTTCGTGCGTCCGCACCGGCTGGCGATTGCCGGGCTGCTCGGGCTGTCGGCCTGCGCCTCGGCGTTGGTATTGGTGCAACCTTGGCTGACCAAGCTGCTGATCGACGATGGTCTGTTGGCGCGCAACTTTACGATGCTGGTGCTGATCGCCGGGTTGATGATGGCCGCCGGGTTGCTGGGCACGGCACTGTCGGGCGTGAATCGATATCTGCACACGCGATTGTCCGGACGGATTCTGTTTGCCCTGCGCGATGACCTTTATCGGCATTTGCAGACGCTCTCGCCGGGTTTCTACGGCCAGCGGCGAATCGGCGATCTGATGTCGCGCCTCGATGGTGATGTCGCGGAGATCCAGCGTTTCGCCGTGGACTCGCTGTTCTCCGCGGTGTCGAGCGTGATCGGTCTGGTGGTCGCCGTGGCGATGCTGGTGACCTTGTCGTGGAAACTCTCGTTGTTGGCCCTGGTACTGATTCCGATCGACGTGCTCTGGCTACGCTGGATGCGCCGTAAGGTCGAGCGCGATGTCCGGCAGTTGCGCGAGCGTTCGGCGGACATGTCCTCATTCATGGTCGAGACCTTGCCGGTGATGAAGTTCATCCAGTCCGCCGGCCAGCAACGGCGCGAAGCACGGCGCCTGGAAACGTTGGGCCAGGGGTACATGAGCCAGCTCTTGCGCTTGCAAGTGACCGAGTTCTTCACACAGGCGGTGCCCGGCACCCTGACGTCGTTGTCGCGGGCCTGTGTATTTTTGATTGGCGGTTACTGGGTGGTGCAAGGGACTTGGCAGTTGGGCGCGCTGATCGCGTTTTCGACCTATCTGGGAATGGCGGTGGGCCCGGTCCAGAGCCTGCTCGGGCTCTATGTCGCGGTTCAGCGGATGACCGTGAGCCTTGGGCGGGTCATGGAACTGCGCGGTGAAGAGCCAACCGTCCTCACTCCGGTTACACCCCAACCGATGCCGGTTTCTGGCGATTTGCGTTTCGATAACGTGCACTTCAGCCATCCCGGTCGCGCGACGACCCTGCGTGGCGTTGAAGCGCAAATTCCCTACGGTTTGAAAGTCGCCTTGAGCGGCGGCTCCGGTGTCGGTAAATCAACCCTGATCGATCTGCTGCAACGGCACCATGATCCGCAATCCGGCCGGGTTTTGCTGGGGGAGGTCGATCTGCGGGAACTGGACCTGTTCCAGCTGCGTCGGCGCATTGCCGTGGTCAGTCAGGACATCGTGCTGTTTCGCGGCAGCCTTGCGGACAACCTGGCCTATGCCGTCCCGGACGCCAGCCGCCAGGCCATCGCCGAGGTGGCGCGGCTGGCTCAGCTCGATAGCCTCATCGAGTCACTGCCCGAAGGTCTCGACAGCCCTTTGGGCGAGCGTGGCCAACAGTTGTCCGGCGGACAGAAACAGCGCATCGCCATCGCCAGGGCGCTGTTGCAGGATCCGTTGATCCTGGTGCTGGACGAAGCGACGTCGGCGGTCGACGAAGCCACCGAGCGCGAAGTGATCGAGGCCATCGACCGGCTGTTCGCCGGGCGCACGCGAATTCTGATCAGCCATCGTCCGTCGACCCTGGCCGATGCCGATCTGCGCTTTGAACTGCTGGATGGCGTGCTCACGTCAAAATCGGTGCAGCATGAAACCTGAGCTGCGGATTGGGGTGGTGGACAGCGGTCATTCAGCCGCGCAACGAGTGCGGGTGATTGCCGGTCGACGGTTCTCGCTGCTGGAGGATGGACTGGCCGAAAGCGATTTACGCGACGATCCGCTGGGTCATGGCAGCGCGGTAATCGAGGCCATCGGCCGACGAGCGCCGGCGGCGGTTTTTTGCATCGCCCAGGTGTTCGACCAGCGAGGCATCACCAGCGCCTTGCAGATCGCTGCCGCTATCGATTGGCTGGTGGCGCAGGACGTGCGGGTGATCAACCTGAGCCTCGGTCTTCGGCAGGATCGCAGCCTGTTGCGTGAGGCCTGTGCCGCGGCGGTGGCGCGGGGTGTTTTGCTGTGTGCGTCCAGCCCGGCCCAAGGCGAAGGGGTGTTCCCAGCGAATTATCCGCAAGTGCTACGGGTGACCGGCGATGCGCGTTGTACCGAACAGCAATGGTCGTGGCTCGACAGCGCCCAGGCAGATTTCGCCGCGTGTGTTCACGGCACCCACCCGGGGCAGTCGGGTGCAAGCCTGGGCTGTGCGGCATTGAGCGGACACATTGCGAGTTTTCTCGTTGAAAATCCCGAGGCGAGCAACGCGCAAATTGTCGAATGGCTGCAAAGAAACGCCTGTTATCACGGCCCTGAACGGCGCGTCGGCCCATGAAGCCGATTGTGATTCTCGGCGCGGGGCCTGCGGGGGCTGCGGTGGCCCTGGGGCTGCGGCGGCTCGGCTACCCGTAACGCTGGTCAGCGAGTGGCGGCGCTTCGCGGCGCTGGAAGGGGTTTCGGCACGGGTGCTGGATGCGTTGCGGGGCGCGGGGCTGCATCAGGCGTTGACGGACGCGGCGCAGCCTTCCCAACGGCAGGTGTCCTGGAACGGTCAGCGGCATGCGCAGAACATTGAGTTTTTGCTGGACCGTCCGAGCTTCGATCGAGGCTTGCGCGAGGATTTGCGGCTGGCCGGCGTCGAGTTGATCGAAGGCCGAGTGCTGACGGTGCAGTCGCACGCTTCGGGGCATCGAATCGAACTGCAAGGGCGCGAAGCGCTGCTCGCGGATTTTCTGGTGGACGCTCGCGGACGTCAGGCACCGGCCCTTGGCAAAGGGCTGCGGGGGCCGGAGACGGTCAGTTTGCTCAATCGCTGGCGAGGCGCGTCGGGTATCACCGCCAGTGCCGTGGAAAGCCTTGGGGACGGCTGGGCCTGGATGGCGCGTCGGGCTGACGGTCAGTGTTACTGGCAATGGACGGTGGACGTGGCCAGTGCCGAGTTGCCGGGTAAGGCGCTGCTGCTCGATCACTGCCGGCAGCGCCGCCAGGATTCGCCATTGGCCCGGGAGTTTTTCGGGAGTGAACCGGAAACCGGACTGCATTTGCATGCCCGCAGCAGCACGGCGATTTTGTGTCCCCACGTCTGTGGCGATAACTGGATTCGGGTAGGGGACGCGGCCATGGCGGTCGATCCACTGTCGGGTAATGGCATTTTTCAGTCGTTGTCTTCGGCGTTGCAGGCGCCTGCGGTGGTCAACACGCTGTTGCGCAAACCTGAGCGGGCGTTGCTGGCGCAGCGTTTTCATCAGCGGCGGGTCGAGCAGCTGTTTTTGCGTTTTGCGCGCATCGGGCGGGATTTTTATGCCGATGAGCAGCGTTGGCCGGACCAGCCGTTCTGGCTGGCGCGGCGTCAGTGGCCGGATGCTGAAGTCGCCCACGCCGAGGGGGATTACGCCACGTTGAGGGTTGAGCGGGCACCGGTATTGCGCGATGGCTTCGTGGAGGAGGCCGAGGTGGTGATCACGGCGGATCAGCCGCTCGGTATCTGGCATCTGCAAGGCGTGGAGTTGGCACCCTTGGTGCGACGGTTGCGCAGCGAGCCAGCCGAGCGTGTGTTGGAGGGGTTGACGGTGGAGCAGGGGAGGATGGTTCGGAGCTGGTTGTCGGGGCAGGGGTTCAAGCCCTGACATTGGGCTGCCTGGGCTGGCCTATCGCGAGCAAGCTCGCTCCCACAATGGTTTTGCGTCGACCGAATATCCACTGTGGGAGCGAGCCTGCTCGCGATAGCGGTCTAAAGAACGCCGCCAATCACAACTTGATCAACACCGACTTCAACTCGGTGTAATGCTCGATCGCCGCATACCCCATTTCACGCCCGACCCCCGACATCTTGTAGCCGCCAAACGGCAATGCCGGGTCCAGGGCGCTGTGGCAGTTGACCCACACCGAGCCCGACTTGATCCGCGGAATCATCCGGTGCACCGCCGCCAAGTCATTCGACCAGATACTCGCCCCAAGGCCATAAGGGCTGTCATTGGCCAGGCGCAGCGCATCGGCTTCGTCATCGAACGGAATCGCCACCAGCACCGGGCCGAAGATTTCCTCTTGTACCAATGAATGCCGCTGATCGACATCCACAATCACCGTGGGCTTGACGAAGAAGCCTGGGCCGAATTGCTCACCGCCGCAAGCGATGGTCGCGCCGCTTTCCCGACCTTTTTCGATGTAACCATAAACCCGCTCCTGTTGACGTGCGGAAATGAGCGGGCCCATTGCGACACTGGGGTCCAGGCCATTGCCCAGTTTCATCGCATTGGCGATGTCGGCGATGTCCGCCACCACATTGTCGAAATGCTTGCGTTGCACATACAGCCGGGACCCGGCGCAGCAGACCTGGCCCTGGTTGAAGAAGATCGCGCTGGCGGCGCCCGCTGCGGCGGTCTTCAGGTCGGCGTCGGCCATCACAATGGTTGGGGATTTGCCGCCCAGCTCCAAGGTGACCCGGGTCATGGATTCCATGGCGATCTTGCCGATCTGCTTGCCCACGGCGGTGGAGCCGGTGAACGTCAGCTTGTCCACCAACGGGTTATGAGTCAGGGCGGAGCCCGCCGTGACACCGGTGCCGGTGACCACATTGAACACGCCTTCGGGGTAACCGGCTTCCAGCACCAGTTCGGCGAGCTTCAGCGCGGTCAACGGTGTTTCGTCGGCAGGTTTGAGCACGACGGTGCAACCGGTGGCCAGGGCCGGACCGAGTTTCCAGCAAGCCAGCAGCAGCGGGAAATTCCAGGCGACGATGGCCCCGACCACGCCCACCGCTTCGCGACGAATGAAACTGTGAAATTGATCGTTGGGCATCAGCGGCAGCGACACGTCAACGCTGGAACCTTCGATCTTGGTGGCCCAACCGGCCATGTAGCGCAGGAAATCGATAGACAGCTGCACGTCCATCACTTGCGCCACCGCCGCGCTCTTACCGTTGTTCAGGCATTCGAGTTGCGCCAGCAGTTCGGCGTCGCGCTGCATCAGATCGGCGAGTTTCCACAGCAGGTTCTGCCGTTCCCGAGGGCGGGTGCGGGTCCAGGCCGAATCGTCGAACGCCTGACGGGCGGCGAGCACTGCACGGTCGACATCCTCGGGCGTGGCCCGTGGCACCACGCATAACACTTCGCCCGTGGCCGGGTTGTGCAGGGGCATGGTCTGGCCGTCCGCGGCCTCGACCCAGTCGCCGCCGATGAGCATGCGTGGGGCGCGTTGGACGAAGGCCGAGGTGGCGGGAAGCAGATTAGGCAGGGGCATGATGAGACCTCTTGTTGTGCGTGAGAACGTGGATCTCTCCAAGGTTGGCAATGGCTGTGCCAAGTACCGGGAACGGGCCAAGGCCCCTTGTTGGCGGGGGTTGAGCGATAAAAGGAGAAAATGGCACCCAGTGGTTTTGTCGCAAATCGCGACATCGGTGAGACGGCGAGCCATTGCGTGTGTACTTGAACATTGCCGCTGGCCATGAAGTATTCCAGCCGGGGGCACCTATGCTTGTCTCAGACTGCAACGGCTGTCGCGATATAAGACGCAGGTCATCTCGTTCTGATGCGTAGAAAAGCCAAGATATTCCTATAACTCATTGATTTAAATGCTGTTCGTTAAGCTGGCACGCTCCGTGTATTGCTCATCGCAGACGTTTCTCTTGCCTCCGTCAGCGGCTTGTCGCCGACGGCAGAAACCATAAAAACGATAAGCCACAAAAATAAGAAAGCACCGTGGGAGGTTCGACGTTGATGAAGAGAAAACTCCGATCAGGCCTGAGCGCCAGTCTGTTGACCGTGGCGGCCTGTGTAGCGCTGCATTCGCCTTACAGCCTGGCAGCTCGCGACGCCCAGACCATCCTCAGGGAAACCTGTCAGGGCTGTCACATCCCCGAAGCCGATAACGCCCTGAGCCGTATCAGCCACCAGCGCAAAACGCCGGAAGGCTGGCTGATGAGTATTGCCCGGATGCAGGTCATGCATGGTGTGCAGATCAGCGATGACGATCGCCGGACCCTCGTCAAATACCTGGCTGACACCCAAGGCCTGGCGCCCAGTGAGACCGATGGTGTGCGTTATGCCTTGGAGCGACGGCTCAATACCGTCGAGAAGTTCGACGACCAGACCAGCCAGATGTGTGGCCGCTGTCACTCCGGTGCGCGGGTTGCCCTGCAGCGTCGACCTGCCCAGGAATGGGAGCGCCTGGTGAACTTCCACCTCGGCCAATGGCCGTCCCTCGAATACCAGGCCCTGTCCCGCGACCGCGATTGGTTCGATCTGGCCCGCAAAGAGATGGTGCCGCTGCTGGCCAAGCGTTATTCGCTGGACAACCCGGCCTGGAAGAAATGGGTGGAAAGCGCGCCGAAAGCCGAGGCGCTGGTCGGCGACTGGAGCTTCAGCGGGCACCTGCCGGGTAAAGGCGAACTGGCTGGCGTCATGAGCGTGACTGCCGATGGCAGCGACACGTTCAAGGTCAACGTCAAAGGTCAGTATGCCGACGGCAGCCCGTTCAACGGCGATGGCAGTGCGATTCTCTACACCGGTTACGAATGGCGCGGCAACGTGACCATCGATGGCGTAGTCATGCGTCAGGTGTTCGCCGCCCAGGGCAACGCCATGCAGGGTCGGATGTTCGAGGCCGAGCACGACGAGCGGGGCCTGGACTTTGTCGCCGCCAAACAGGGCTCCAAGCGTTTGCTGGCCGTGCAGCCGGGGTATCTGAAGGCGGGCAGCGAAACCGAAGTTACCCTGATCGGCAGCGGCCTGACCGGCAAACCGGATTTTGGTAAAGGCGTGGAAGTGGTTCAGGTGCTTGAGCAAAGTCCGGAGCGCCTGCGAGTCAAGATCAAGGCCGCTGCCAATGCGCAACCGGGCCTGCGCAACGTCGCGCTCGGCACGCTGAAAGGCCCGACACTGTCGGTCTATAGCAAGATCGCTGAAGTCAAAGTCGTGCCCGAATTTTCAGTGGCGCGGATCGGCGAGGGCGGTGGTTCGACGCCAAAAGTCCAGGGCCGTTTCGATGCCGAAGCCTGGGGCAAGGGCGCTGACGGCAAGCCCTATCGCATCGGCGTATTCCCTGCGCAATGGAAGGTCGAGGCTTTCGATGACCGTGCCAAAGAGGATGAAGACGTCAAGTTTGCCGGCACCATGCAGGCCGATACCGGTGTGTTCACCCCAGGCGATGCCGGGCCGAACCCGCAGCGCAAGATGTCCACCAACAATGCCGGCAATCTCAAGGTGATCGCCGCCGTCGACGACGCAGGGAAATCCCTGACCGGCGAAGGCCACATGATCGTCACCGTGCAACGCTGGAACAATCCACCCATTCCATAAGTTGGCTGTTTGTAGCGGTTCCAGACACTTTTCGGAATGACCGCAGGCCTCGTGAATCGGGGCTTGCACAGGAGGTTTGCAATGGGCGCTATTTTGAATCTGGTCGAACGCAATCTGCACGAAGTGCATGTCGACGCCGACCGCATGCTGTTCCACATTCCCAGCAGCTCGCTGTTCGCCAGCGATGAGCTGACGGGCACCATCATCGACACCTTGCGCGGTCCCGGCTGTTCATCGGACGACCTGATCCAACGCTTGGCCGCACGCTTCAACGGCGAAGAAATCACCGAAACCCTGCGTGAGCTGATCTCCCTGGAACTGGTCAGCGACGGCTCACCGCTGTCGCCGGACATCGGTACCAAACGGGTGGAGCGCACCGCAATCAATACCGTGGTGCTCAACGTCAACACGGGCTGCAATCTGAGCTGCACCTACTGCTACAAAGAAGACCTCGACAAGCCCTCGGCGGGCAAGAAGATGGACGTCGAAACGGCGGTCGCTTCGGTAGAAATGCTGCTGCGCGAATCCCCCGATGAAGAGCGTTTTACTGTGGTGTTCTTCGGGGGAGAGCCGCTGAGCAACCGCAAGCTGATCGAGTACATGGTCGACTACTGTGAAAAGCGGTTTGCCGAGGCGGGCAAGTTCGTCGAGTTCGTCATGACCACCAACGCCACGTTGCTCACCGAAGACACCGTGGACTACCTCAACGCCCATCGCTTCGGGCTCTCGGTGAGTATCGACGGGCCGAAGACCGTGCATGATCGCAATCGCATCACGGTGGGTGGGCAGGGCACGTATGACGTGGTGCGGCGCAAGGCCGAGATGCTGTTGTCGCGTTACAACAGCCGTCCAGTGGGCGCGCGGGTGACCCTGACCACTGGCGTTACCGATGTAGAGACCATCTGGGACCACCTGTTCAACGAACTGGGATTTGCCGAGGTCGGTTTTGCTCCGGTGACGTCCGGTGATATCAGCAGCTTCAACCTTTCCAGCGACGAACTGATCGAGGTCTTCGCCAACATGAAAAAGCTCGGTCGTCGTTACCTGGAAGCGGCACTGGAGCACCGCAACATCGGGTTCTCCAACCTGCACCAGTTGATCACCGACATCCATGAGGGCCACAAGAAAGCCCTGCCGTGCGGCGCGGGCCTGAAGATGCTGGCGGTGGATCACAAGGGCGAATTGAACCTGTGCCACCGCTTTACCGGTTCGAGCCTGCCGACGTTCGGCAACGTTCACAGCGGGGTGAAACAGGTCGAGTTGAATGACTTCCTGTCCCAGCGGCTCGACCGTACCAATACTGGCTGTGAAGACTGCCAGATCCGCAATCTCTGCTCCGGCGGCTGCTACCACGAGAGCTACGCCCGATACGGCGACCCGACTCATCCGACCTACCACTACTGCGAACTGATGCGTGACTGGGTCGACTTCGGCATCGAGGTCTACACCCGGATCATGGCTCACAACCCTGCGTTTATCAGCAGTTACATCACTCCGCGCAAGGCTCACTGATATGAAACATCTCAAGGCAATCAACAACAAAGCCCAGAAACTCGATCAGGCCGCGGCCGAGAACCGAATCGAAGAAGTGGTGGCGATGAGCTCCGTCGCCGGCTGCGCCTCGACCACCGATCCTGGTTGGGAAATCGACGCGTTCGGCGGCGTGTCGTCGCTGTGCCAGCCGATGGAAGCCGACCTGTATGGTTGCTCCGACCCCTGCTGGTGGCCGGCCCAGGTGCCGGACATGATGAGCACCTATCCGGACTGGAACAAGGATGCCCAGGCGTCCAACGAAAACTGGCGCAACCTCGGCACCGTTTTTCCTAAAGACAAGTGATCGGTCATGAAGAAGGATTCCAGCATGCAATGCATCAAAGCCTGCGGCTTGGCCGCGTTCGGTGTCCTGGGCGTTATCTCATTCGATGTCCTGGCCGATGAAAACACCGCACTGCAAAGCGGTCACGAGTACATGGTGACCACCAATTATCCGAACAACCTGCACGTGATCGACCTGGCCACCGACAGCCTGTTCAAGACCTGCAAGATGCCGGACGCCTTCGGTCCCGGCACCGTGCAACTGTCGCCGGATCGCAAGACCGCGTACGTGTTGAACAACCATTACGCGGATATTTACGGTGTTGAGCTGGACAGCTGTAAACAGGTCTTTCACGCCAGCATCACCCAGAAACCGGGGGAGAAAGCGAAATCCATGTTCGCTTTTACTGTTGGCCACGACGGCAAGGAACTCTTTGCCATCGCCAACCCGACGTTGATGCTCAACGACCGTTACGAAGTACAGCAACCCCGGCTCGATGTGTACGCCACCGATGCCGGCATGAACGCCAAACCTGTTCGCAGTTTTCCGGCACCGCGGCAGCTGACCATCATGCAAAGCGGTGACGATGGCACGCTGTATGTGGCGGGAGCGGATGTCTACAAGGTCAACGTGAACACCGGCAAATTCGACGTGCTGATCCCCAGTCGTCATTGGAAGCGTGAAAACTACAGCGCGCCGGACGTGCTTTATGTGTGGAACCAGCAAACGTACCGCCATGATTTTTCGCTGCTCTATACCGCCGCGAAATTCAAGGACAAGCAGCAGGACCCGGCCACCGCCGAATACCTCTATGGGTTGTTCAGCATCGACCTGAAAACCGGCAAGACCGAAACCACCGACTTCGGCCCTCTGACGGAGATCTATTTCAGTGGCATGCGTTCGCCCAAGGACCCGAACTTGATGTTCGGTGTACTCAACCGTCTGGCCAAGTACGACATGAAGCAGAAAAAACTGCTTCAGGCCGCCACGCTGGACCATTCCTTTTACTGCATTTCGTTCAACAAGGCCGGCAGCAAGATTTACCTGGCGGGTACCTTCAACGACGTAGCGGTGTTCGACGCCGACAGTTTGAAGCAGATCGGCAACATCAAATTGCCCGGCGGTGATATGGCGATTACCACGGCGCAGATATTCACGCGTTAAAAACAAAGAGGGCAAGCCATTCAACAAAGCGCCGTGGTTGAAACCCCGGACCACATTTGGATCGTACAGAGAGAACAGATATGAGTGTCCCCAGTTACACCCGTGGACCGCAAACCACACCCTTGCTGGCGATGACCATTGGCGCGGCGTTCGACCTAGCGGTGGAACGGTTCTGCGATCGCGAAGCGTTGGTCGTACGGCATCAAGGGCTGCGCTACACCTGGGCACAGTTGGCCGAGGAGGTGGACTGTTGCGCACGAGGATTGCTCGCGCTGGGCCTCAAGGCCGGTGAACGGGTCGGCATCTGGTCGCCGAACTGCGCGCAATGGTGCATTGCCCAATTCGCAACCGCCAAGGTGGGAGCGGTGTTGGTGAACATCAATCCGGCCTACCGCCTGACCGAGCTTGAATACACCCTCAAGCAGTCGGGGTGCCGCTGGCTGATTTGTGCCGATTCGTTCAAGACCTCCAACTACCACGCGATGCTTCATGATCTGCTGCCCGAACTCCAACGCTGCGCCGTAGGCGCACTGCAAAGTGGCCGGTTGCCTGAGTTGCGGGGCGTGATCAGCCTTGGCGATGCGCCAGCCGCCGGTATGTTGTCATGGGAGGGGTTGCGAGACCTGACGGAACGAGTGGCTCCGGAGCAATTGCGCGAACGCGGCGAACAATTGCAGTTCGACGATCCGGTCAACATCCAGTACACCTCGGGGACCACCGGATTCCCTAAAGGCGCCACCCTCAGCCATTACAACATCCTGAATAACGGCTTTATGGTCGGTGAAAGCCTGAAGCTCAGCGAGCAAGACCGGCTGGTAATACCGGTGCCGTTGTATCACTGCTTCGGCATGGTCATGGGTAACCTGGGTTGTGTCACCCACGGAACGACAATGATCTACCCCAGTGCGGCGTTCGATCCTCTGGAGACCTTGCGGGCCGCCGCACAGGAGAAAGCGACCGGCGTGTATGGCGTGCCGACCATGTTCATCGCGATGCTCGACCACCCGCAGCGCCAGTCATTGGATTTGAGTCATCTGCGAACGGGCATCATGGCCGGCTCCACCTGCCCGATCGAAGTCATGAAGCGGGTGATCGAAGACCTGCACCTCAAGGAGATGCAGATCGCCTACGGCATGACCGAAACCAGCCCGGTCTCCACCCAGACCGGGCCGGAGGACGATATCGAACACCGAGTCACCCGTGTCGGCCGCACCCAGCCGCACTTGGAAAGCAAGGTCATCGACGAACAGAACCGGGTCGTTCCTCGCGGTCAGATTGGCGAACTGTGTACTCGCGGCTACAGCGTGATGCTGGGCTACTGGAACAACCCGCAGGCGACCGCGCAGGCCATCGACGATGCGGGCTGGATGCACACCGGCGACCTGGCAATCATGGACGACGAGGGTTATCTGAAGATCATCGGGCGCAATAAGGACATGATCATTCGAGGGGGCGAGAACGTCTACCCGCGCGAAATAGAGGAGTTCTTCTTCAGCCACCCTTCGGTGGCAGACGTTCAGGTCATCGGTGTTCCGGACAAGGTTTATGGGGAAGAGATCGTTGCTTGGATCAGGCTGCACGAGGGACACCAGGCAAGCGCTGAAGAGCTGCGCGATTATTGCAAGGGCCGGATCGCTCATTTCAAGACGCCACGCCACTTCAAGTTCGTTGACAACTTTCCGATGACCGTCAGCGGTAAGGTGCAGAAGTTCCGCATGCGTGAAATCAGCGTAGAGGAACTGGGAACGCCCGGTTCGCCGATGCCCTTGATAGGCGGTTGAGGGATGAAAAGTGGCAACCTGACTGACCCATGTCTATAGTTTTTGGCGCCTAATAGCTACAGGAGACATGGACATGAGTCAGGACATTTCGCCCGCCGCTGCAGCGGCGCGGAACACAGGCATGGTTGCCACCACCTTATGGGGCTCGGACACTGTCGCAGGTATCACGGTCGATCCGGACGGTGCTATCTGGCTGGGCGCTTACAGTCGCCTGGGATTGGGAGGCGAAGAGGACTCGGGCTTCACCGGTAGCCTGGTCCGGTTCAATGCCGACGGTAGCCTGGACCGCAGCTTCAGTGGAGACGGTAAATCGCTTCTTCCTGTGTCGCTCGATATCGAGGACGGCGGTAATGCCGCGGTGCAGCCGGGAGGCGGTTACCTGGTGGCGCAGTACGTGCAAGTCGGCGACGCCTGGGTATCGGGGATAAGTCGCACCTTGGCGGACGGCAGCCTGGATACGAGTTTCGGGAATGGCGGCACCGCGATCGTGCCTTTTTACTGGAATGACAATTTAGGCCAGCAAGCGTCGTTCTCCGTGCAACGCGACGGAAGCTTTTTCGCAAGCGCGGGGTATCCCTCCGGGGAGATCTATATCGCCCGCTTCGACGCGACGGGGGCCTTGATCCCGTCTTTCGCAGAGGCAGGGGTCTTGCACCTGCCAGCCTCCGTCGGCATTCACCCCGGCGGCACGATCGACGTTTCGCTGCAGGAAGACGGGAAAGTATTGGTCACAGGGCAAGATACCCTGACCCGCCTCAACCCGGACGGTACCCTGGATAGCGGCTTCGCGAACGGGGGCAGCCTGGCCCTGGATGTCCATGCGGATGCCCTCGTCATCCAGGATGACGGCAAAATCCTGCTGGCGGGCGCCTCGGGGGGCGTGGCGACCGTCACCCGACTCAACGCCGACGGCTCGCTCGACAGCAGCTTCGGTGACCAGGGTAAGGTGAGTTGGGGCTCGCAAAACGCTCCTTTTGCGATCGCCGACATGATTGTGCTGGCCAACGGCAAGGTATTGATTGGCGCAAGCCAAGGTACAAGCGCGGACGGCTACCTGGCCTCCCTGGTTCAGTTGAACCCCGACGGTAGCCTGGACCACAGCTTTGGCAATCCCGACGACGGCTATCACCACGTCGACGGTGGCCGCGATGATGATTTCTTGCCCGGTACCGCGTCATTCGACGATGCGATCTCTGGCGGGGCCGGTAACGATCTGCTCGATGGCCAGGAAGGTCGTGACCTGCTGACGGGCGGGGCCGGTGCCGATACGTTCCGTTACGAGTCAGTCGCAGACAGTTACCGAACCGCAACCACCGCCCATAGCGACCGAATCACCGACTTCGACCCCAGCACCGATACCCTCGATCTCTCATCCCTGGGCTTCCTCGGGCTAGGCAATGGCTATGACGGAACGCTGGCGATACGCGTCAATGAAAGCGGGACGCGGACCTACCTCAAGAGTTTCGAGGCCAACGCGGATGGGGAACGCTTCGAAGTGGTCTTCGAGGGTAATCTGGGCCAAACGCTGGATGAAACCAACGTCCTGTTCCAGCAAGCCAGGTTGGTGGGCACCGAAGGGGACGATCGTTTACAAGGCAACGCCCGAGGCGAAATCATCGAAGGGCACGCGGGCGATGATCGCCTCTATGGAGCGTTAGGCAATGACGTATTGATTGGCGCAGAAGGCCGGGACCAATTGGTCGGTGGCGGCAACAACGACGTGTTCCGCTTCGACCTGCTGAGCGACAGCTACCGTACCGCCACCGAAAACCACACTGACCGCCTGATGGACTACACCACGGGTGAAGACACGATCGATGTGTCCGCCTTGGGCTTCACCCGACTCGGCAATGGGTACAACGGCACCTTGGATGTGGTTGTCAATCAAGCCAAGAACCTGACTTACTTGAAGAGCTACGAAGCCGACGCATCAGGGGCTCGATTCGAGTTGAGCCTGGTCGGGGATCACTCCGGTTACCGTGACTTGAACATCATCTTCGCCGAGCCCCCGCAAGAGGAGGTCTTTCAACTGATCGGAGTGGCTGACTCGCTGGCGTGAAACGCAAACCTGGCTGTTCCGGGCCTAAGGCGTTGGCATGAAAGGCCCGCTTGGATGTAAATCCAGCTGCGCTGGGCATAACCTTGGCATTTGGTGGTGCCCAGCGTATGGTTCGGCTGGTTGACGGCCCGACCTTAATATTCCCAGTTCATGGATTAAAACCGATGGCAACGATTGAACGTTTTCAGAGCAACGCGCGAATGTCCGGTGTGGTTAGTCACGGCGATCTGCTTTACCTCTCCGGCCAGGTACCTACCGATCTACAGGCCGGCATCGAAGAGCAGACGCAGCAGGTGCTGGCCAAAATCGAAGCCTTGTTGGCGTTGGCGGGCAGCGACAAGGGCCAGCTTTTGAGCGCACAGATCTGGCTTAAAGACATTGATCGTGATTTCGCGGCGATGAACTCAGTGTGGGATGCTTGGCTTCCAACCGACTGCGCTCCTGCACGGGCCACTGTTCAGGCAAATCTGGCGCGACCCGAGGTGCTGGTTGAGATCATGGTAATAGCAGCGAAACCTGCCCTTGATGCTTGATCCCTTTATGACAAGCTCGGCCATCAATCTGCAGGATTAATGGCTATGTCTCTACGCGCACTTCGAACACTGCTTGCCATTGCCCAATACGGTTCTTTTGTTAGGGCCGCGGACGCCGTGCATTTGACCCAGTCAGCGATCAGCCTTCACGTCCGGTCTTTGGAGGAAGATTTCAATACACTTCTGTTTGATCGCTCACGGCGGTTGCCGGTGCTGACGGATGCTGGGCATATTGCCGTTGAGCGCGCGCGAGAAATTCTAGCCTTATACGACGGCATCTCGTCCGAGATTGGAGGCGACACTGAGTTGCGCGGCAGGCTTAGAATCGGTGCCATTCATACAGCGCTGGCGAGCGTGTTGCCTCTCGCGCTGTCGGCATTGCGTGCCGAACATCCTCACCTGCGCATCACTGTTGCGTCGGGAATGTCCGCCGAATTGGCCACGCGCGTAGAGGCGGGCGAGCTTGACGTTGCGATCACCACCGAACCGGTAAAACCACACCCTTACGGCCTGGCAAGCACAGTCCTTTACGAGGAAGGGTTCTGGATCATCGCGCCGGTATCACGTGCCCACGAGGACTTGAAGCTTCTACTCAAAAGCCAGCCGTTCATTCGATTCGATCGTCGCGCCTGGGCAGGTCGAACCATTGAGCGAGAGCTTCGCGCTATGCGGCTGCGTGTGGAGACCAGCATGGAGCTGGATAGCCAGGATGCGATTATCAAGATGGTCTCAAGCGGGTTGGGCGTATCGATCGTTCCGCTCTCCCGGCATCAAGTCATAAGCTTGAAAACACTGGCCGTTCAACCGTTCGGCATCCCTCAAAAAACCAGGCGTGTGGTATTGCTGGAGCGCGAAGATCGTCCGCTTGCGCGACTGGCGGCAGCGCTGGCGAACGCGGTGAAAGCCCATGTCTTGCCCGATTAACCATGAGTAATACTTGTTGATCGCTGAAGTTTAAAACGTTTTTATTTTGGAGTTCGACCTCTTATCGTGGACCTCAGTCATTGAGTTTTTGGGGGCACCATGATCAGTAGACCTACCGTAGACATGCCGCTGATGAGCCGACGAATTGCGGAATGCGAACCGTTGGCACAGAAAATCAAGGCACGCGCATGACCCTCTCCTTGATGACTGCCTTGTTGCCCATCGCGCTATTGATCGTGCTGGGCGCGTGGCTCAAGCATTGTCAGTTTCTGGCGGATACTTTTTGGGCGCAGGCAGAGCGCTTGGCGTATTACGTGTTGTTGCCTTCTCTTTTCTTTCACGGACTGGCGACCGCCAACCTTGATGGCGTGCCGTTTCAAAGCATGGTTTCGGTGCTCGTATTCTCGACTGTTGTGGTATCGCTAATGTTGTTGAGCGCCAGATCGCTGATCACCGCGGACGATGCTGCGTTCACTTCGGTTTTTCAGGGGGGGATACGTTTCAATAATTACGTGGGCGTGTCGGCAGCTGCGGGCTTGTTCGGTGTGCAGGGTATAGCCCTGGCCGCGGTCGCGAACGCGGCCATCGTGCCCAGTGTGAACATTTTGTGTGTATTGGTCTTCGCAAAGTACGGCTCAGGCGGCAGGATGTCATTGGGCAAAGTCCTCAAACAGTTGGCATTGAACCCGCTGATACTTGCGTGCTTCGCCGGCGGATTGATCCAATTCTCGGGCTGGGGATTACCTGTGGGCATTGAGCCGATGCTCAAAGCCTTGGGGCAAATGTCACTACCGCTCGGATTGCTCTGCGTGGGTGCTGCGCTTGAGTTCGCAAGCATCAGGCAATGGTGGCGTCCGGTTGGTTACTCGTCGCTGACCAAGTTTTTAATCATGCCGCTGGTGACACTTTGGGCGTGCCACCTATTCGGACTTGAAGGAAAGGCCGCGGTTGCAGCACTTCTGTTCCAAGCACTGCCCACGGCCTCGTCCTCCTACATCATGGCAAGGCAGTTAGGAGGGGATGCCCCTCTTATGGCTGGGATCATCGCTTGCCAGACCATGCTGGCAGGACTGGCACTTCCAGCTGTCATCCTCGTGATGACCCAGTGGATTTGAGCGCGCTCTCAGCCATGCTACCAGGCTAGCCAACGCGGGACGGCCTGCGCTCCGACTCATAATCAGACACGTCAGGCCGTCAGACGACTTGTTGCAGTGCGTTCAGGCTTGTCAGTACTTCCACTGCATGGCGACTTCCAGACTGCGCGGTTCCCCCACGTAATATTGAGTGTTGCTCTGGTGGATGAAACGGGCATAGACCTCGTCGGTCAGGTTGCGCAGGCGCGCGCTGACTTGCAGGTGTTTGTCCAGGTCGTGGGTCATGGACAGGCCGTACAGGGTGTAGGAAGGCACCCACATCGTATTGGCGGTGTTGGCGTAAACCGACGACACGTAGCGCGCGTCGGCCCCGAGTTGCCAGCCAGGAGCCACGTCATAGGTCAGCCATAGATTGGCTACCCGATCTGGAATGTTCACCGGATTATTGCCTTTGCGTGAGTGCACGACGCCTGCGATGGTTTCATTGAACTCGTCGTACTCGGCCCTGACCCAAGTGACGTTGCCGGCCGCCAATAGCTTGGGCGTGACCTTGAACGACGCTGCCAGCTCAATGCCGGTGGAGGTTTGCTGACCCGCTTGCTCGGTGGTGTTGGGCACCGTCGAGGAGGGGACGGAGATGTTCTTGCGCACGATGCGGTAGGCCGCGGCGGTGGCCGAGCCGCGACCGTCAAGAAAATCGAACTTGCTGCCCACCTCGACTTGGCGACCGGTGCTCAAGTCAAAATCGCCCACCTGGGCAATGGAGGCGCTGGTCAGCGTGCCTCCCGGCGGCTCGGCCGACGTACTGTATTGGGTATAAAGGCTGACATTGGACGTCAGGTCGTACACCAGGCCCACGCGACCCGTGACTGCATCCCAACGCTTGTCGAGCCTGGCCTGGGCCATATGATCGACGACCTCGAAGTCGATGTGGTCATAGCGCAGCGCAGTGATCAGCGCCAGCTGTTCGGTCAGGCGCGTACGGTTCTCGACGAAAGCCGAGGAGGTATCGGTCCAGGTGCTGCGACCTTTAGCGCGGGGTGCGTCCATCCCCGGAATGTCCAAAAACTGGCCCGGCTCAAAGCCATTTGGGTCGATGGTATCGAAGGCACCTTTGGACAGTGGGTAGTTGGTTTGCTGGTTGGTGTTGTAATCCACGCCCAGGGCCCAATCGCTGGCCAGGCCGAACAGCTGAGCCTGGTGAGTCAGCTCGATACGGTCACCGTTGACCTCCTGGTCGTGCCGCTGGCGGTAACCGCCGGAGCGGGCGATGGCACTGTTGTCGCTGTTGTAGCGGTAGACCTCAAGGTTGCGGTAATCGCGCTGGCCGTCGTAGTGATAGAAGGTGTTGCGCAATTGAGTGTTGTCGTCCAGATGGTAGTCGGTGATTGAACGTATCCAGCGGGTGCGCTGCTCGTAACGACCGTCCTCGACGTTGTAGTTGTTGAAGCGGTTTTGCTTGTCGATGTGCAACTTGCCGGACAGCGGTTGCAATACCGGCGTGCCCCAGTAGGGACTGTCTTCCTTCTCCTCCAGGTATTCGATCGCCAGCGTATGGGAGAGTCGGTCGTTGATGTCGCTGAGCAGGGAGAAGGCCAGGTTGCCCGCACCATTCTCCTGGCGATCGATGTAGCCGTTGCTGCTGGTGCGGCTGTAGTCGAGCCGCGCATAGTGACGTGGACCGTCACCGCTGTTGAGCGCCTTATTGAAGCCGACCGCGGTTTCCCAAGTGTCGTAGCGACCGTAGCTCATCCGGCCCTCGAAGGTATCTTCCTCGCGGTTGGCGAGCTTGGTGATCACGTTCAGGCTGCCACCCACGGCACCGCTGCCGTTGAGGAACGAGGAGGGGCCGCCGAGCAATTCCACCCGGTCATAAATCCATGCGCCGACCGGACGTGCTGCGCCGCCGTATTGCAGGTTGATTCCGTTGAACAACTGGCTGATCTGGGCACCGTTGAAACCACGATACGACACATAGCCGCCCCAGCCGGGCGGTGCAGAAGCGTTTACGCCTGGCAGAGCGTTCGCCGCATCCTGAAAGTTGCGCGCGCCGATGCGTTCCATTGTCTTGCGATCGGCCACGCTCACAGAGGCCGGGTTTTCCCGGGCACTGAGGTTCAGACGCGAGCCGCTTTCGATGGGGGTGTCCAGGCCCAGGCTGGTCGCCGGTTTCGGCTGGTCGGCCGAGGCGTTGATATAGCTGGTGGGTAAATTCAGGGTTGTGTCTTGCGCCCACGCGCAGGTGCTGCCCGCGAGCAGCGCCAAAGTAGTCAAGCGAAACATGAATAGCTTCCTGGCTTAATTCGATGAGCACACACCGTCCGCGCGTCAGGCAGCGGCTAGTGGTGATGATGTCAAGGCGAGGGAAGCAGGGCGGGGGAGGCGCGAGGATTGATCAGGGGCCAGCGCTGCCTGGGTAAGCAACGGGTAGGTTGTGCGGGCAAGGGCCAGGCTGGTTCGCCGGCAAGCAAGGCGAGCAGCCCGAAGAACGCCGCGAGCAGGATCGCACCGAACAGGCTGGCAATGACGCAATCAGACTCGACGGGCAGTGACGGGGCGGGCGCATCATGCAGGCTTTCGAAGACTGCACCGCCGCCTGTGGAGCAAAGCAGTCCGCCGTCCAAACCGCTCAATCGCAAGCCGGCCATTTGCCCGTGGCCCATCGCGCACAGCAACGATGCGAACAGGACGCTGAAATACAGCACCCAGGCAATCATCGATTTTTTGCGGCTGGCCAGCTTCATCAGCAAAGCTCGTTGAGAAGGAACGGTTTTTTGGCGAGCGGATTCTACATTTTTTGATCCGTCAGTGGGCTTTTCAACAGTCCGACCTACAGGGACTGCCTTGCTCAACCTTCAGTCCGGGCAGGAGGGTGTCGCAGAAAAACGTCGCGATGGATTCCGGCGAGCGCGGGCCGCCGGGCTTGATCCACAAGTAGCTGTAATGGTGTATGCCAAGGATAGCCTTGACGGCCAACGCGTCAGCTGTACGGAAGGTCCCCTCGTTCACGCCGGCCTTGAGGATTTGCGACCAGAGCTTTTCATACTGCCGGTGCAGGTCGAGCAACTCGGTCTGGCGCTCGCCAATGACGGAATACACCTCCCGGAAACATACCGTCATTTCGGCCAGGTGAGTGACGATCGTGCGCATCACAATGGCCGAGAACTGGCGAAATTTATCCTCCGCGGGCAGGTCACTCTCGCACAGAGGCGTGCCCTCAGCGATGAGCACCCGCAAGTACCGGCTGGTGATCTCGAACAGGAGCTCTTCCTTGCTGCCGATGTGGTAATACAGCGCGCCTCGAGCCAGGCCGGTGGCTTTTTCCAACTCAGCCATGCCGGTCGCGTGAAACCCGCGCGTCGAAAACAATTGCGCAGCGACTTTCAGTATCCGCTCCTTGGTGCTGGTTTCAGCAGGTTCGGCAGCGACGACGGCGTTCTTTTTTCCCATGGGCCATTTCCAACCGGTTGAGCGGCAATCATACCCATGCGTGCGCGTTGAAGGATACAAATGGGAGAAGCTCATCCGAGGGTCGTAGGAAGATAGTCGTATTGACCGATCGGTACAGGGACGACTATAAGCCCAACGTAGTTGAACGTGTTTCAACGGGCGCGGTGGCGTCGAACGTTCTAAGAGCCTGCCTGGGCATTGGGATCGACCATGACAATAAGCAAACACCCCACACTGGCGTCCAACTCGTCAGCATCGGCCAGATTGATAGCGATGACCTGTTTCGCCCTGTTCGCCTTCGCCGCTAACTCATTGCTGTGCCGCCTGGCGCTTAAGCACACTGATATCGATGCCGCGAGCTTCAGCGTTGTCCGGCTGGTCAGCGGGGCCTTGGTGTTAGGGCTGATGTGCCTCATGAGGCGGTCCTCAACCCAAACCAAAGGCAGTTGGAAGGGCGCCGCAGCCTTGTTCGTTTACGTCTTTGCTTTTTCCTTCGCGTACCGTCATTTGGAGACCGGGACGGGGGCGCTGTTGTTGTTTGGCGCGGTTCAACTGAGCATGGTTCTGTTCGGCTTGTTCAAAGGCGAACGGATGCATACGCGGGCAATCGTTGGGTTTGTGTTGGCGATGGCTGGCCTGGTCAGTCTGCTGCTGCCAGGCGCAGCCGCTCCCGACCCCGCTAGCGCGCTTACGATGCTGTTATCGGGGCTGGCATGGGGAATCTACTCGCTGCTTGGCAAAACTGTCGCCGATCCGCTGGCGACCACAACCGGCAATTTCCTGAGGTCGATTCCCCTGGTCCTGGTGGCAAGCTTGCCGTTTCTCTCAACGCTGCGTTGGGATGCGCTGGGTATGTTTTATGCGGTTCTTTCCGGCGCGCTGGCGTCAGGCGTCGGCTACGCGGTCTGGTATGTCGCGGTGCGTCATCTTGCGGCGTTTCAAGCCGCGACGGTGCAGTTGAGCGTGCCCATCCTGGCTTCGCTGGCGGGTATCGTATTTCTGGGTGAAAGCCTGAGCGTAAGGATGGTGTTGGCATCCGTCGCCGTGCTGGGGGGTGTTGCTTTGGTGCTGGGTAGCAAACGGCACGGCTAGTTGGCATTGGATGGATAACCGTTCGTTTGGCTATGGGCTAAGTAGGGCACGGGTGATTTAGTGAACTTTTACCCTACGAATCCATTCCACTGGTGCAGACGTTGTGCGCAGGCATGACGCTTTCGCGCATTCACATCTGTGACAGAGCCTTCAATGAAAGTAAACACGTCCCAATCCAAGACCTCTTTGCGTCGCGCTGTCACGGGGCCGATGCTGTTTCTGTTCATACTTGGCGATGTGCTGGGCGCTGGCGTTTATGCGCTGGCGGGTACCATCGCAGGGGAAGTCGGCGGCGCGATCTGGGTGCCGTTGTTGATCGCGTTATTGTTCGCAATGCTGACGGCGGGTTCGTATGCCGAACTGGTCTCGAAATACCCTCACGCGGGCGCAGCGTCGGTGTTTGCCGAAAAGGCTTTCAAGTCACCGTTGATATCGTTCCTGGTTGGTTTTTGCATGCTCGCCGCGGCGGTGACAAGCGCTGCCGGTCTCTCGCTGGCTTTTGCGGGGGACTACCTTGCAGCGTTCATTGAAGTACCCGCCCATGTCGCAGCCTTGATTTTCTTGTTGGTCATCGCGCTGTTGAATGCCAGAGGGATCAAGGAATCCCTCGGGGCGAATATGGTGATGACCGTGATCGAGCTGTCGGGGCTGATCCTGGTCATCGTCGCGGCGGGGAGTTTCTTCAGTTCTGGCGAAGCGCAACTCGCAAGGTCGCTGGAATTCAAGCCTGGAGTCAGCCCGATGCTCGCCGTCCTGGGCGCTGCGTTGCTCGCGTTCTATTCGTTCGTGGGTTTTGAGACTTCCGCCAACCTCGCGGAAGAGATCAAGGACGTCCGCAAGGTATACCCCCGCGCCTTGTTTGCGGCGCTGATAACCGCGGGCGTCGTTTACATGGCCGTTGGGGTCGCAGCCTCGTCAGTACTGTCCACGGAGAAACTGCTCGCGACCTCGGCGCCGTTACTTGAGGTGGTCCGTGCGTCCGGGCTAGATATTCCGCCTCGCCTGTTCGCGTTCATCGCGCTCATCGCAGTGGCCAACGGGGCGCTGCTGACCATGATCATGGCCAGTCGTCTCACGTATGGGATGGCAAATCTAGGCCTCTTGCCAGACTTCCTGGAAAAGGTACTGCCCCACCGGCGCACGCCGTGGGCGGCCATTGTCGCAACGACCCTCGTAGCAATCGCACTGACGCTCACGGGGACCTTGGCTACCCTGGCGCAAACCGTGGTTCTGCTCTTACTGTTCGTTTTCCTCAGCACCAACATAGCGGTGCTGGTGTTACGCAAGGACAAGGTCGCAGAAGAGCATTATCAGACGCCTACGTGGGTACCCGTGCTAGCCATCCTGTCTTGTCTCGTATTGCTGAGTCAGCAAGACATGGGCACTTGGCTGCGCGGCGGGGCACTCATCCTGGTGGGCATGCTGCTGTATGTCTTTGCTCGGATGACCGTGCCTACCGTTGCGAAGCCAAACTAGCCGGGGCAGTCCAGGCAGGAACGCGAGGCTACAGCCAAGCAGCTTGATTGCGGCAGGGTACGGCCGTACGACGGCCCGTCACCCGACAGCATGATCTATCATTGGGCTGATCACTCCCTGGGCTTGCACGATGACTTCATCAAACTGGCAACTACACGACAGCCATGTTCGCTACGGAACAGTCAGTCGTTTCCTGCACTGGTCAATGGCCGCCTTGCTTGCGTGGCAATTTGCTACGGCGTTTTCCCATCTTCTACTGGAGGACACGGCCGTCGAGAAATTTTTGTGGGGCACCCACAAGACACTCGGGTTCGTATTGATACTTCTGGTGATACTGCGGGCGTGCTGGTCCTTGCACAATCGCGGCCATAGGCCCGCGTCCCTGAGCATCGCAGCGACACTGGGTCACCTGGCGATGTATGCCCTGGTCATCATCATTCCGCTGATCGCACTGGTCCGGCAATACGGCTCCGGGCGGGCTTTTTCGCCGTTGGGCATTCCGTTGATGCCGGGTTTCGATGAAAAAGTCGAATGGATGATGTTGCCCGCGAACCTCCTGCATAGCTGGTTGGGTTGGTTGCTGCTGCTACTGATCATCGGCCACGTCGCCATGGTGCTGATCCATCGGCGGCGTGGCGGGGAAGGCGACGTTCTGGTGCGAATGTTCGGACGCTAGGCCGCCTGGTCCCCCCGGGCTACGCTCACAGTCGATGATGCTCCAGCAGAAAATCGACGAATACCCGCACCCGCGCTGGCATTGCCGTCCCGCCAACAAAAACTGCGTGGATCGGTTCCCGGTCCCCGGGGTTCCAGGCACCTAGTAGCGGTACCAGATCGCCGCGCCGCAAATCCTCGGCCACGGTGAACTCGCCGATACGGGCGATGCCGGCGCCCACACGCGCGAGTTGTGCCAGCGCCTCGCCGCTGCTGCATTCGATGTTGCCGGTGACTTTCAGGGAAAATTCTTCGCCGTCGCGGATGAACGGCCAGTTGGGTTCGGCGCGACGGAAATTGAAGCGTAGGCAGTTGTGTTGCAGCAGGTCTTCCGGTTCCTGGGGTGTGCCATGGCGCTCAAGATAGGCGGGCGAAGCCACCACCACCTGGCCGGTGTCGCCGATCCGGCGCGCGGTCAGTGGGCTGTCGGGCAAGTGGCCAAACCGCACCGCGACGTCGGCCTGGCCGCCGAGGATGTCGACCACTTCGTCGCCGAGGGTGAGGTCGACGACGATGTTCGGGTAGCGGGCGCTGAAGGCCGCCACCAAGGGAACGATGGCTTGCCGCCCATGGCCGAGGGCGGCACTGACGCGCAAGCGGCCCCGGGGCACGCCCTGGTCGGCGACGGCTTCTTCGACCTCGGCCATGTCGGCCAGGATCCGCCGAGCGCCGCGCAGGTAAGCCTCGCCTTCGGCCGTGAAGGTGATAGCCCGCGTGGTGCGCAACAGCAGGCGGGTGCCCAGACGCTGTTCGGTCCGCGCGATGGTCCGGCTGACCGCCGAGGGCGTCAGCCCCAATACGCGCGCGGCGGCCGACAGGCTGCCTTCCTGCGCCACCGTGGCGAACACAGCCATTTCCCCTGATCTGCCGTTGAAGTCCATTTATGCTCCGCACGCAAAGGTGTATGCCAGAAAGGCTATCTACTGCCTTGAAAGTCCGCATCGTAGCATTTGCGACATAGATGAGGAGACTTCCATGCGTATCAATCCACCGCTTGTTGCACTCGCCATTGGTGCCTTTGGCATCGGCGTTACCGAGTTCGCGCCGATGGGCATGTTGCCGGGCATCGCTGCGGATCTTGGCGTTTCCATTCCCTCCGCCGGCCTGCTGGTCAGTGCTTACGCCCTCGGCGTACTGCTCGGCGCGCCGTTGATGACCCTGACCACCGGCAGGATTCCCCGACGTTATCTGCTGATCGGGCTCATGGCGATTTTCACCCTCGGAAACCTGATGTCAGCGCTGGCGACCGACTACTACAGCCTCATGATCGCCCGGGTGGTGACCTCACTGAATCACGGAGCGTTCTTTGGCGTTGGCTCTATTGTCGCTGCCAGCGTGGTCGCGCCGCAGAAACGTGCCGGAGCGGTCGCGGCCATGTTCATGGGCCTGACCCTGGCAACCATCGGCGGTGTGCCGCTGGCCGCCTGGTTTGGCGAACTGTTCGGCTGGCGCACGGCATTCTGGGGCATTACTGGCCTGGGCGTGGCGGCGATGGCCGCGCTGTGGTTCGCCCTGCCCAACGTGCCGACGCCGCAAAGCATCGGTGTGTTGGCGGAAATCCGGGTGCTGGGCCGTGGCCCGGTGTTGGGGGCATTGGCCCTGACCGTTGTCGGTTCAGGTGCGATGTTCACCGTCTTCACCTATATCGCCCCGATCCTGAGCAGCGAGACCCATGCTCGCACCCCTTTCATCACCGCGATGTTGGTGTTGTTCGGTGTCGGGCTGACGCTGGGCAATATGTGGGGCGGCAAGGCCGCCGATCGCTCGATAGACCGCACGCTGATCGTATCGCTGAGCATACTGATTGTTGTCCTGCTGACGTTTACCGTGCTGATGCGCTGGCCGCTGCCGGCCGCGGTAGCCATCCTGATCTGGGGCATCGCCAGCTTTGCCTTGGTGCCGCCTTTGCAGATGCGCGTGATGGAAGCCGCCAAGGACGCGCCTAACCTGGCGTCTGCGGTAAACATCGGTGCCTTCAACCTGGGCAACGCGATTGGCGCGGCGCTGGGAGGCGCGGTGATCAACGCGGGGTTGGGTTATCCGGCGATCTCCCTGGCCGGAGCAGCGATGGCGGCCCTGGGGTTGCTGATGGTGCTGGCTTTTGCCTGGCGTTCCAGGGTGGTTGCGGCTGCTGCAGTGTGACCGGGGGTTGAATACAAGCGGGCCGCGAAGCCTGTTGAATCCCAGTGCTCGGTCAAGGCATCGCGGCTTCGACCAATTCTATCCAGTGCCGGACCGAGGTTCGGCCAGCACCGTCGAGGTGGGACTGGCAGCCGATATTGGCGGTGGCGATGATCTCGGGGTGTCCGCTTTCCAGCGCATTGAGCTTGTTGTCCCGCAATTGCCGGGACAGTGCAGGTTGGGTCAGCGAATAGGTGCCCGCCGAGCCGCAGCACAAGTGACTGTCGGGCACCGGCGTGAGGTTGAATCCGAGCCTCTCGAGGATGGCTTCAACCGCTCCCCCAAGCTTTTGCGCGTGCTGCAAGGTGCAGGGGCAGTGGAAGGCCAGGCGCTGATCGCTGTGTACGCCGAGCTTTTCCAGTGGCTCGTCACGCAGTACTTCGACCAGGTCCTTGGACAACGCACTGATCCTTGCGGCCTTGTCGGCATACGCTGGGTCGGTGCTGAGCAGATGCCCGTAATCCTTGACGAAGGCGCCGCAGCCGCTGGCGGTTTGCACAATGGCCTCGGCACCGCTTTCGACGGCCGGCCACCACGCGTCGATGTTACGTCGGGCTCGATCGAGGCCGGCGGCCTGGGCATCCAGGTGGTAATCCAGCGCACCGCAGCAGCCGGCCTCGCGAATCGGGGTGACACTGATTCCCAGCCGGTCCAGTACCCGGGCGGCGGCGGCATTGGTATTGGGCGACAGGCTCGGTTGCACGCAGCCTTCGAGCATGAGCACTTGCCGATCATGGCGCAGGGTCGGTCGTGGCTTTGCCCGATGAGTGTTGCGAGGCAGTTTGGCTTGCAGCGCATTGGGCAGCACGGCACGGAAAACCTGGCCACTGCTCACCAGCCCTTTGAACAATCCTGGATTGGGCAGCACGCCGCGCAATCCCTCGCGCAACAGCCGTTGGCCGGGTGAGCGTGGGACTGCCGCATCCACCACCGCCCGACCGATGTCCAGCAAATTGTGATAGTCGACGCCGGAGGGGCAGGTGGTTTCGCAGTTGCGGCATGACAGGCAACGGTCCAGGTGTTCCTGGGTCTTGCGGGTCACTTCGTTGCCTTCGAGCACCTGCTTGATCAGGTAGATGCGCCCCCTCGGGCCGTCCAGTTCATCGCCCAGCAATTGGTAGGTCGGGCAGGTGGCATTGCAAAAGCCGCAGTGCACGCAACTTCGCAGAATCCGTTCGGCTTCTTCGGCGCGAGGCAGTTGGCGGGCGTTGTCGCTCAAGTTGGTCTGCATGGTTCAGAGCTCCGCATACAGGCGACCGGGGTTGAAGATGCCACGCGGGTCGAGTTGTTGCTTCAAGTTCCGGTGGTAGCGCATCAGCGCGTCGGGCAGCGGCTGGAAGGGGGTGTCGGTCACGCCAGGGGTGTAGCAGGTGGCATGCCCTCCGGCTTGTTCGACGAGCGAGCGGATAAAGGGCGCTTCGGCAGCGGATTTGAGCCAGCGCTGGGCGCCGCCCCAATCGATCAACTGAACGCCCGGCAAGGGCAGTCGAGGCGTGCCATTGGGCACGGCGAGGCGCCAAAGGGGGCGGTCCTCATCGAAGAAGCTCAACCGGTGTTCATTCAGATCCTGCCAGTACGAAGAGTCCAGCCACTCGCCGCCCAGACGGTCGCGGGCCGCGGCGACCGAGCCTTCGCCACCTTCGAGCCGCAGGTGCAGGCGCTCGCCATCGTGGCACGCCGCGCTGATGGGCAGGGGTTGCTGGCCCCATTCCGCGAGGCGCAGCAAGGCCCGGGCGGCGTCCATTTCCAGGCTGATGCTCAACGTTTGCCGCGGTTTTGGCAGGACCTTTAGGGACACTTCGGTCACCACGCCCAGCGCGCCGTAGCTGCCGGCCATCAAGCGCGACAGATCGTAGCCAGCGACGTTTTTCATGACTTCGCCACCGAAACGCAGGTGTTTACCGTGACCGGTGATGACCCGTGTGCCGAGAATGAAATCGCGCACCGACCCAGACCAGGGGCGCCGGGGCCCTGAGAGCCCGCAGGCAATCATGCCGCCCACGGTGGCGTTCTCGCCGAAGGAGGGCGGTTCGCAAGGCAGCATTTGCTGCGCCGCGTCCAGCACCTCGCAAAGATGAGCCAGTGGCGTACCGCAGCGAACGGTGATCACCAGTTCTGTCGGATCGTAGCTGACGATGCCTCGGTGCGAGCGCGTGTCGAGGACCTCACCGGCGACGCTGCGTCCAAGTGACGCTTTGCTGTTGGAGCCTTGGATGCGCAGCGCGGTGGCGCTTTCCAGCGCCTGGTTGACCTGCTGCAGCAGCGCTGCGCTGTCGTCGAAATCATGTTCGCTGCCCATCAGAAACGCTCCAGTTCAGGGAAGGGCATCTGACCCATGTGGACGTGCATGGCGCCAAACTCGGCGCAGCGATGCAGCGTGGGAATGTTCTTGCCAGGGTTGAGCAGTCCGCTCGGATCGAATGCGGCTTTGACGGCGTGAAACACGGTCAACTCGTCGCTGTTGAACTGCGCGCACATCTGGTTGATCTTTTCCCGGCCCACGCCGTGTTCCCCGGTGATGCTGCCACCGACTTTCACGCACAGTTCGAGGATCTTGCCGCCCAGGGCTTCGGCGCGATCGAGCTCACCCGGTTGATTGGCATCGAAGAGGATCAGCGGATGCATGTTGCCGTCGCCCGCGTGAAAAACGTTGGCCACCCGCAGGCCATGTTCGGCCGATAACGCCGCGATGGCGCGAAGCACTCCGGGCAGTTCCCGGCGCGGTATGGTCCCGTCCATGCAGTAGTAATCCGGCGAGAGGCGTCCCACCGCAGGAAACGCATTCTTGCGTCCAGCCCAGAAACGCACGCGCTCGGCCTCGTCGCGAGCCTGGCGCACTTCGGTGGCGCCGGCCTGCTGCAATACCTGGCGCACGCGATCGCAGTCGTCGTGGACGTCGGCCTCCACGCCGTCGAGCTCACACAACAGGATGGCTTGGGCGTCTACCGGATAGCCGGCGTGAATGAAGTCCTCGGCGGCGCGGATGGCCAGGTTGTCCATCATTTCCAGGCCGCCCGGGATGATGCCGGCGGCAATGATGTCACCCACGGCGCGGCCGGCCTTTTCAACCGAGTCGAAGGCCGCCAGCAGGACTTTGGCCGTTTGCGGTTTGGGCAGCAGTTTGACTGTGACCTCGGTGATCACCCCGAGCATGCCTTCGGAACCGGTGAACAACGCCAGCAGATCGAACCCGGGTGAGTCGAGGGTCTGCGACCCCAACGTCAGGTGTTCGCCGTCGACGGTGAGAATGTCCACCTTCAACAGGTTGTGGACGGTCAGCCCGTACTTGAGGCAATGCACGCCACCGGCGTTCTCCGCGACATTGCCACCGATCGAGCAGGCGATCTGGGAGGAGGGGTCCGGCGCGTAGTACAAGCCGAACGGCGCGGCCGCCTGGGAAATCGCCAGATTACGCACCCCCGGCTGGACCCGTGCGGTGCGGGCGGCAGGGTCGATGTGCAGGATGTTGTTGAAGCGCGCCATTACCAGCAACACGCCTTTTTCCAGCGGCAGCGCACCGCCGGACAAACCAGTGCCGGCGCCACGGGCAACGACGGGGACCTTGCGCTCATGACAGAGCCGCAGCACGCCCTGGACCTCTTCGATGTGGCGCGGCAGCACCACCAGCATGGGCGTGGTGCGGTAAGCGGAGAGCCCGTCGCATTCGTACGGCTTGAGCTCCTCGCGCTGATGCAGGATTTCCAAATCGGGCAATTGGGTTTGCAAGGCTTGCAGCAGCGCGTTTTTGTCGACGTCAGGCAGGGCGCCGTCGACGCGTTCGTCGTAGAGAATATTCATCGTTCGTAGGCGACACTCGGTTGTTTTTATTAGAGGTCTGTTCCGATACGGCTGACTTGCATCATTAGGCCGACGCGTTCTACTGTCTATGGGGTGTTCAGCTGGTCGAACCAGTTCTTTGAGCCGGTTCTCATGGGCTATAGGGTAAAAGCCTTATAGGGCAATGGCTTATCAGCATGTCCGAACGGACGATTACATTGGTCTGAATCTGGTAATACCAGTGGGAGATTCGATGGAAAGCGTGGAAACGAGCCGCAACCCGCAGGTCGCCGACGTCGTCTGTGAGCGCATCGAACGCCTGATTGTCGATGGCGTACTCAAGACCGGGCAATTGTTGCCTTCGGAGCGCCGGTTGACAGAAAAACTCGGCGTCTCCCGGACTGCGCTTCGCGAGGGCCTGAAGCTGTTGCGCGCCCGCGGAATCATCAAGACCGAGCAGGGCAAGGGGTCCTTCGTGGCCGACCTGGCTGGGCATGGCTTGGCGTCGCCGCTGATGCACCTGTTCAGCTCGCAGCCACGCACACTCTACGACTTGTTTGAAGTGCGCAGCCTGCTTGAGGGCGAATCGGCGCGCTTGGCGGCCCTGCGCGGGACCGAGGCTGACTTCGTACTGATTACCCGCAGCTACGAGGCCATGCTCGACGCCCATAGCCATCCCCTGGAGGCCAGCGCCCATGCCCGGCTCGACCATGCGTTTCACTTGGCGATCTGCGAGGCCTCACATAACCCGGTGCTGGTGCAGACCTTGCGTTCATTGACGGACTTGCTGCTCAGCTCGGTGTTCGCCTCGGTCAACAACCTCTACCACCGTGAACCACAGAAGCGCCAGATCGACCGGCAACACGCCCGGCTCTACAACGCCGTGACCGGACGCCTGCCGGAGCAGGCACGCAAGGCGGCCATCGCCCACATCCAGAGCATTTGCGAAAACCTCAAGGAAATCGAAAACGAAGAACAACGCCTGGTGCGCGCCACGTTGCGGCTTGAGGGGTGGGTGTAGAGGCAGTGGCTGGCGGGAGCGCGAATGGATGGCTTTTCATCTTCCCGCCCCACGAAAGTGGTCGTGGTAGTAAGCCGCGATGACGATGCAACTGATGCCCGCATTTCCCAACGCCGTTGCGAAGGCTGTGGTCAAGCCGACGGCGTCCAGGCCGGAATGCACGGTCGAGGTGATGATGGATTGGGCCCCAGTGTCCAGGAATTTGCCGGCAGGCGTTGTAGGAACGGTTGCCGCCTGTAAATTACCGGCCTCGGGGGATCGAAGGGAGCAAAAATCCAAGCACCTCGTCCAGCAAAAGCTTCGGCGCTTCTTCCGCTATGTAATGCCCCGAAGGTAACGCTTTCCCTCGCACATCGGTCGCGACTTTTTGCCATTCCTTCAGCGGATCGAAGCAACGGCCCACGACGCCGTCCGCTCCCCACAAGGCCAACAATGGCACTGAGACTTTTCGGCCGGCTTGTCGGTCGCTCTTGTCGTGCTCCAGATCGATGCTGGCGCTTGCCCGGTAGTCTTCACAAACACCATGAGCTGCGCCGGGGAGTGACAGGCAGCGCAGGTATTCGGCCAATGCTGAATCAGTGAAAGGCGCCATGCCAGCGCTGCGAGTGCCCATGACGCTGCGCAGATAGAGCTCCGGATCGGCCTCGATGAGCGTTTCGGGAAACGGAGCCGGGCGAATCAGGAAAAACCAGTGCCAATAGGCGCGGGCAAACGCTTCGTTGGTTTGCTCGTACATCGCCAGTGTCGGAGCGATGTCCAGCGTGATCAAGCGCTTCACTGCATCCGGGTGATCCATCGCCATGCGATGGGCCACGCGTGCGCCTCGGTCATGCGCCAATACGTCAAACTTCACGAACCCCAGCGCGCGCATGAGTTCGAGCCCGTCCAGGGCCATTTGCCGCTTGGAGTAGGCGACGTGTTCTGCGTCGCCTGCCGGTTTGTCGCTGTCACCGTAGCCGCGAAGATCCGCCGCGATCACGGTGAAATGCTCCGCCAGGGGTTCGGCGACTTTGTGCCACATGACGTGGGTCTGGGGATGCCCGTGGAGCAAGAGCAGACCTTGGCCGCTCCCACCTTTGCGGTAGTTGACGGTAATGCCGTTGACTTGGCATCGGCCCGATTCAAATGAGGCGAACATCGCTTGGCTCTCCTGCTGATGGTGGCTTTTATTCTAGGCCTCTCGCGCCAAGGTGCTAAGGCACAGCGTGTGACCGCTTTCTTCACGAATCGTGTGCAACCTGGCGCACGTCTGGCACAGCTGTCACGGTGAATGCGACAACTGTCGCACGTCTTCGCAACCCGCTACACCAAGCGCAGCCCCCGTAGAACGGGGCTTGCAGAGCATTTCCCGACGGTGGCATGGGGGTTGCTCCTGCCTGAGTGCGCAGCGCAATGGCTTCGCTACTAATAAGAATCAGGAGTCCTCCCATGACACAGATTGGCCTCGCCGTGCCTACTGCTTCTCGGAACGCGCCCCTTCGCGCTCCCCTCAAGGCGCTATATGTCGTGCTGGCGCTTACCCTCAATACTGCTCCGAGCTGGGCCCAGGACATGCCGGCGAATGTCGACGGCAAGCGCATCATCGCCGCCGACCAGGAGCCCGGTAACTGGATGAGCACCGGTCGCACCTACGACGAACAACGCTACAGCCCGTTGAAGAAGATCAGCGACCAGAACGTCGACCAGTTGGGGCTCGCCTGGAGCTACAAGCTGGACCTGGATCGCGGTGTCGAGGCCACGCCTATCGTGGTCGACGGCGTGATGTACACCACCGGCCCGTTCTCGGTGGTCTACGCCCTGGACGCCCGCGACGGCAGGTTGATCTGGAAGTACGACCCCAAGTCCGACCGCAACCGCGCCGGCGAGGCCTGTTGCGATGCGGTCAACCGGGGCGTCGCGGTGTGGAAGGGCAAGGTTTACGTGGGCGTGCTCGATGGTCGCCTGGAGGCCATCGACGCCAAGACCGGCCAGCGGGCGTGGTCGGTGGACACCCGTGCCGATCACTCGCGCAGCTACACCATCACCGGTGCGCCGCGCGTGGTCAACGGCAAAGTGGTGATCGGCAATGGCGGCGCCGAGTTCGGCGTACGCGGTTATGTCACCGCCTATGACGCCGAGACCGGCAAGCAGGCCTGGCGCTTCTTCACGGTGCCGGGTGACCCCAAGCTGCCGCCCGAAGACAAGGCCATGGAAATCGCCGCCAAGACCTGGCACGGCGACGCCTATGTGGCCCAAGGCGGTGGCGGCACGGCCTGGGACTCGTTTGCGTTCGACCCGGATCTGAACCTGCTGTACATCGGCGTGGGCAATGGTTCGTTGTGGGACCCGAAATGGCGGAGCCAGGCCAAGGGCGACAATCTGTTCCTGTCGTCCATCGTCGCGGTCAATGCCGATACGGGGGAATACGCCTGGCACTACCAGACCACGCCGGGTGACGCCTGGGACTACACCGCTACCCAGCACATGATCCTTGCGGAGCTGCCGATCGACGGAAAGCCGCGCAAGGTGCTGATGCAAGCGCCGAAGAACGGTTTTTTCTACGTGATCGACCGCGCCACGGGTGAGCTGCTGTCCGCCAAGGGCATCGTGCCCCAGAGCTGGACCAAGGGCATGGACATGAAGACGGGCCGGCCCATCGTCGATGACGAGAATGCCGCGTACTGGAAGGACGGCAAACGTAAACTGGTCACGCCCGCGTTCTGGGGCGCCCACGACTGGCAGCCGATGTCCTACAACCCGAACACCGGGCTTGTGTATATCCCCGCGCACATCATGTCCGCCTATTACGAGCACATCCCCGAGGCGCCGAAGCGCAACCCGTTCAAGAGTATGTACCAACTGGGCCTGCGTACCGGGATGATGCCGGAGGACGCCGATGGGCTGTTGGAAATGGCCAAGGGCTGGTCAGGCAAACTGATTGCCTGGGACCCGGTCAAGCAGCAACCGGCCTGGGAAGTGCCCTATGTGACGATCTTCAACGGCGGCACTTTGAGTACCGCCGGCAACCTGGTGTTCGAGGGCAGCGCCGACGGCCGTGTGATCGCCTACGCTGCCGACAGCGGCAAGAAACTCTGGGAGCAGCCGGCGGCCAGCGGTGTGATGGCGGCGCCGATTACCTACAGCGTGGACGGTGAACAGTACGTGACGTTCATGGCCGGTTGGGGCGGTGCCTTCTCGACATTCGCCGGAGCCTTGTCCCTACGCGCCGGGGTTCGGCCGTTCTCCCAGGTGTTGACCTATAAATTGGGCGGCACCGCGAAACTCAACGAGCCGGCACCGCTCGCCGACACCCCGAAACCGCCACCCCTGACCGGCGACCTGGCGGCAGTGGAGGCCGGCGGCAAGCTGTACGACGGCTACTGTTCTCAGTGCCACGGCATCCACGCGGTCAGCGGCGGTGTGCTGCCGGACCTGCGCAAGCTGACGGCGGAAAAACACCAGGTGTTCCTCGGCATTCTCTACGGCGGCCGGGTGCCGGACGGCATGCCGTCCTTTGCCGACGCCTTCACGCCGGAACAGGTGGAGCAGATCCACCAATACCTGATCAAGCGCGCCCACGACCTGCAGCAAGAAGGCGGGGTCTGGAAGACCTTCACCGCCAAATGAGCGCCCCCCGCATTATTTCGAACCTGACGCGAGAGCAAGCACATGACCGAGATCACCGATTACCAGAACTTCATCGCCAACGCTTTTGTTCCCAGCGACCCAAGCATCGAAGTGCGCAACCCGGCCAACGGCCGTTTGCTCGCACGGGTCCCCGAAGCCAGTGGCGAGCAAGTCGAAGCGGCCATTGCCGCAGCGCGCAAGGCGCAAAAAAGCTGGGCTGCCCGTCCGGCCATCGAGCGCGCCGGTTACTTGCGAAAAATCGCCACGAAAGTGCGCGACAACGCCGAACGCCTCGCCCATATCATCACCGCCGAGCAGGGCAAAGTGCTGGGATTGGCGCGGGTGGAAGTCAACTTCACCGCCGATTATCTGGACTACATGGCCGAGTGGGCGCGGCGCCTTGAGGGAGAGGTGCTGACCAGCGACCGTGCCGGCGAAAGCATCTTCCTGCTGCGCAAGCCCCTGGGCGTAGTGGCCGGGATTCTGCCGTGGAATTTCCCGTTCTTCCTGATTGCTCGCAAAATGGCCCCGGCGCTGGTGACCGGCAATACCATCGTGATCAAGCCCAGCGAAGAAACCCCCATCAATTGCTTCGAGTTTGCTCGCCTGGTGGCTGAGACCGACCTGCCGGCCGGTGTGTTCAACGTTGTCAGCGGCACGGGGGCGACCGTGGGGCATGACTTGACCCGTCATGCCGGCATCGACTTGATCAGCTTCACCGGCAGCGTCGGCACCGGCTCGCGAATCATGGCGGCGGCAGCGCCAAACATCACCAAACTCAACCTGGAGCTCGGTGGCAAGGCGCCGGCCATCGTGCTGGCGGACGCCGACCTGGACCTCGCGGTCAAGGCCATCACGGCTTCGCGGGTGATCAACACAGGGCAAGTCTGCAATTGCGCCGAACGGGTGTACGTCGAGCGCAAGGTCGCCGATCGGTTCATCGAGCAGATTGCCGCCTCGATGGCCGCGACCCGCTACGGCGACCCGCTGGCCGAGGACAATCTGGACATGGGGCCGCTGATCAACCAGGCGGCCCTGGACAAGGTTGCGCGAATGGTCACGGTCGCGAAGGGAGAGGGGGCCGAAGTGGTCACCGGCGGCGCGGTGGCCGACAAGGGCCAGGGTTTTCACTATCAGCCGACGGTGCTGGCCGGGTGCGGCGGCGAGATGGCGATCATGCGCCAGGAGATCTTCGGCCCGGTACTGCCGATCCAGATTGTCGACGACCTGGACGAAGCCATTGCCCTGGCCAATGACAGCGAATACGGCCTGACTTCATCGATCTACACCCGCAGCCTGAGCGCGGCCATGCGCGCCAGCAATGAGCTCGATTTCGGTGAGACCTACATCAATCGAGAAAACTTCGAAGCGATGCAGGGCTTCCATGCGGGGGCGCGCAAGTCTGGTATTGGCGGCGCGGACGGCAAGCACGGCTTGTATGAATACACCCATACCCATGTGGTTTACATCCAGGTCTGATCGGACGACAAAAAATGCCGGCACCCGCAAGGGCGCCGGCATTTTCATGGGCGTATCAGAACTGGTCGTTGGGCGCGACGACGCCGTGCTTTTTCATCTTGCGGTACAGCGTGGAGCGAGAGATGCCCAGTTCGGTAGCGGCGGCGCTGATGTTCCAACGATGCTGACGCAAGGTCGCCAGCAAGCGGCGGGCCTCTTCGTCGCCCAACTGTTCGCCCAGCTTGCCGGACAACGGTGTGGTGTTGTTGGGCAATGACAGCCACCGTGGCGCCAGCACTTCGCTGGGCAAGCAGTCCAAGTCGATGACCCCGTCTTCGGCCAGGGCTACCGCGTAACGCAGGGCGTTGAGTAATTGGCGGATATTGCCAGGCCACTGATAGTCGAGCAGGCATTGGCGGGCGTCCGCGTTCAGCCGTAGCCCACGAGTTTCGTCCTGAGCCGCGAGCAATTGATCGATCAGCGCGGCGCGATCACTGCGTTCGCGCAAGGCGGGCAGCGCCAGGTTCATGCCGGCGAGGCGATAGAACAGATCTTCGCGAAAGCGCTTCTCGCCGATCATCGTAGGCAGGTCCTGGTGAGTCGCCGAGATGACCTGGACGTCCAGCGTCACCGGCACTTCAGCCCCCAGCGGCGCGATTTCCCGCTCCGCCAGTACCCTCAGCAAGCGGGTTTGCAAATGGGCGGGCATGTCGCCAATCTCATCGAGAAACAGCGTGCCGCCGTTCGCCAGCTCCAGCTTGCCCTTCATGCCTTTTCGGTTGGCGCCGGTAAAACTGCCGGCGCGATAGCCGAACAGCTCGCTCTCGATGAGCGTCTCCGGGATGGCCGCGCAATTGAGCGCAACGAACGGGCCTGAGCGACGATGGCTGGCCTGGTGGATGGCTCGGGCAAAGGCTTCCTTGCCGGTGCCGGTTTCGCCGGTAATCAAAATAGGGATGCCTTTGTCGATCACCTTGCGCACCCGCCGCACGCTCTGTTGCAGTTGAGGGTCGAGGCCGGCAAGTTGTTGCAGCTCCGGGTGAGCGTCAAGGGTAGGGCGGGCGATGGGGCGCGGGCGGTGCTGTTGGGATGGAATCCGCAGGCCGACCTCCAGCAGCGCTTCATCGCGAAGGCCACGCAAACGCACGCCCTGGGCGCCGCCATTGGTGAGCTTCAGCAATTCGTCCATTGTGGTGGGAAGCAGGCGATCGATGGGCGTGCCCAGCAACTGCGGCCCCTGAGCCAGCTCCAGGGCAACAAATGCCGCACGGTTGGCCCCGATGACGCGGCCGTTTTCATCGAGCGCCAGCAATTGCTCGTTGGCCAGGTCGGCGATTTCATCCAGGGGCTTGAGGGACAAGGTCAAGCGGTCGCGGTAGCTCTGGCGAAAATGTGCGTTCTCGATCAGACGCGCATACATGATCACCAGTTGCAGCGTCAGGTATTGGCTTTCCCGGGGGCCTGCGCTGTTCATGCAGGTCGCATTGAGGCAACCGCGCAACAGGCCTTGGGCATCGAAAATGGGCGCCACCGAACAACTCAGGCTGAAATTGGACGCCAGGAAATGCTCCTCCCGATGAATGATCAACGGCTGCGCGGCTGCTAGCGTGGTGCCGATGCCATTGGTCCCCACCACCGATTCCTCCCACTGCGCACCCACCACCAGCCCGGACTGCGTATAGATGTCGTGCTGGTCGGGCAGTCGGGAATCCAGGGTAATGCCGCGCTCGTCGCTCAGCAGCACGGCAAAACCGGCGGGCACCACGCGCCGGGCCAGACCGCTGACGCCTTGGCTGGCGATGGAAAGATACTGCTGGTGCTGTTCCTGATGACGGCGGATGTCCTCGGCGCTGAGGATGTTCTTGCGGCTCGCCGCGCCAGGGTCGAGCCGGTGCTCCACGACGCTGCGGTACCAGGACTGGGCGATGAGGCCATCGGGCTTCAGGCCGCGTCCGGAAAAATGGTCGTTGACGAAGGCTGCCAGTTCGCTCGGGATAGGCTGCGCGCTATGCAGGGTCATGAAATGCTCCATCAGGCGTGAATCCGCGAAGGGGCTTCACGGCGATCTTGTTATTGGACGATGGCCGCCATTACAAGTATCTACCATAGACGCTGGCGCGTAAGTTTTCATCGTTGGATTGAAGGTCCGGATCCGATTTCACCCCCTCCTCAGAAAAACGCTCAGCGCCCGGACGATGTCGCGGGACGCTTGATCCGCGATGCGCCCTGGCACCTGGTCGAACATATGGGGCGCGCCGGGATAGACATGAAGTTCGGTGGCAACGCCTGCGCGAATCAGCCTCATTGCAAAATCGACGTCCTCCTCGAGGAACAAATCTTGAGAACCGACCGAAATGAACGTCGGTGGCAGGTTACGCAGGTCTGGTTGCAGCGCCGGTGAGAACAGACCGACACGATCATCGTCCAGGGGGGCGCCCCCGCGAAGGCACTGCCAGCAGAACTGATTGGGCTCCGGCAGCCAACTGAGTGTGTCTGTGTCGCGGCTCGGGTAGGGTGATTGCGTCGAGCCTGTGCGGTGATCGAGCATCGGATAGACGAGCACCTGGCCGACGATCGGATACCGCGCTTTGTCGCGAGCCATGATGGCCAATGCGGCGGCCAGCCCGCCACCGGCGCTATGACCCATGACCGCAATGCGCCGGGGATCCAGGCCCAGGTCCTGGCTGTTTTCGAACAGCCAGGCGAGGGCGCTGTAACAGTCGTCAAGGGGCGCTGGAAAGGGATATTCGGGCGCCAGTCGATAATCCACTGCAACGATGTACGCACCTGACTCGTCGGCCAGGTCGGCCAGAAAGTCATCGGCCATTTCGGGGCTTCCGAGTACGAAGCCACCACCATGGATAGACAGGATCGCCGGCAGGTTAGCATCAGGCTCGAGGCCTTCCGGCCGGTAGACGCACAGGCGCAGGCGTTCGTCATCGGTGCCTGGAATCCACCGCACTTCGCATCGCGCGCGGTGCTCGGGTTTGAAGGTCGAATGCACTCGGGCGCGGATGGCGGGTAGCGTGCCCACCGACCATTGTTCCGCACCCGAGGCCACAAGACCGCGGAATATGGGATCGAGCCATTCATCAGACATCAGGTTTCGCTCCCCTTTGCTTGGAGCCGCCGGGTACCCGTCGCCGATACCCGGCGGTTTGCTGTTAAAGCCAGGCTTTGATTTGCGCGCAAACGGCCTGGGTGGAAATGCCGTAGCGATCATGCAGTGTCGGCAGCGCGCCTGCGTCGAGGAAGGCGTCTGGCAATGCAATTTGTCTGAACGTCGGCGTCACCCCGTTGCGCAGCAGGACCCCGGCAACCGCTTCGCCCAGCCCGCCGATGATGGAGCTGTTTTCTGCGGTCACCACCAATCGTCCCGGCTTTCTGGCCTCGGCAAGCAGGGTATGTTCATCCAGCGGCTTGATGGTCGGCATGTGCAATACCGCGACATCGACGCCGTCTGCCTGCAGTTGCTTGGCTGCTTCCAACGCACGCATCGTCATCAACCCGGTGGAAATGATCAGGACATCATTGCCGGTGCGCAGGGTCTTGGCCTTGCCGATCTCGAACGTGTAGCCGTATTCGTCCAGCACCAAGGGTACGTTACCGCGCAACAAACGCATGTAGACCGGGCCTTGGTGGGCGGCGATGGCGGGCACGGCCTGTTCGATTTCCAGCGCGTCACAGGGATCGACAATCATCAGGTTGGGCATGGCGCGAAATATCGCCAGGTCGTCGGTGGCCTGGTGGCTCGGACCATAACCGGTGGTAAGACCCGGCAAGCCACAGACGATCTTGACGTTGAGGTTTTCCTCGGCAATTGCCATGCAGATGAAATCGTAGGCCCGACGGGAAGCGAACACCGCATAGGTCGTGGCAAACGGCACGAAACCTTCCCGGGCCATACCCGCCGCAGCGCTCATCAGCAATTGCTCAGCCATGCCCATCTGGTAGAAACGGTCCGGATGGGCCTTGGCGAAGATGTGCAGGTCGGTGTATTTGGACAAGTCGGCGGACAGCCCGACGATGTCCTGGCGCTGGTCCGCCAATGCGGCCAGTGCATGGCCGAATGGCGCAGGTTTCGTCGCTTGGCCCTCGGCCGCGATCGAGGCAATCATCGCCGAAGTGGTCAGGCGTTTTTTGCCCGGCTCGATTTTCGCGTTCGATGTATTGGCGGCGTTGCTCATGAGTGTCTTCCTTCTTCGAGGTTGTTCAGCGCCAGGTCCCACTCGTGTTCTTCGACGCGGATGAAATGGGTCTTTTCGCGGTTCTCCAGGAACGGCACACCTTTGCCCATGCGTGTATCGCAGATGATCACCCGAGGCACGCTGGAGGAGTGGTTGCGCGCGGCATCGAAGGCCGTCACCAAGGCGTCCAGGTCGTTGCCGTCGACGCGCTGGGTGAACCAGCCAAACGCTTGCCAGCGGTCAACGATCGGCTCGAACGAGAGGATCTCGCTGGAGTATCCATCGGCCTGCTGGTTGTTGACGTCGACGATTGCGATCAGGTTGTCGAGCTTCCAGTGCGAAGCGGACATCACCGCTTCCCAGGTCGAACCTTCGTTCAATTCACCGTCCGATAGCAGGTTGTAGACGAAAGCCGACGAGCCTTTGCGCTTGAGGCCCAGGCAGGCGCCTACCGCGATGCCCAGCCCTTGGCCGAGGGAGCCTCCGGTTATTTCCATGCCCGGCGTGTACGCCGCCATGCCCGACATGGGCAGCCGGCTGTCGTCCGCGCCGTAGGTTTCCAACTCATCGAGCGGAACGATCTGGGCCTCGATCAATGCCGCGTACAACGCAATCGCGTAGTGGCCGATGGAGAGATAGAAGCGGTCACGTTGCTCCCATTCAGGGTCTTGGGGTCGATAGCTCATGGCGTGGAAGTACGCGACCGCCAGCAGGTCGGCGGCGCCCAGGGCCTGGCCGACATAGCCTTGGCCTTGCACCTGCCCCATGCGCAGCGCGTGATGACGGATGTTGTGGGCACGGTCGGCCAGGGACAGGGGTGAAGCAGGTGAAAGCGAGCGAGTCATGGTGGAACTCCGGTGACTTAACGATTGACCAGGGCGGCAGGAATGCGCAGCACCAACGAGGCGCCGCCCAGCAGTACGCCGGTGATCAGGTACATGCCGATGGCGCTGGAGCCGGTTTGCGTGGTGATCCAGCCAATCAGGTAGGGCGAGCAGAAGCCGGCGAGGTTGGCGAAGCTGTTGACCGCCGCGATGCCTGCGGCGGCGGACACCCCGCCGAGCAGGGTCGTGGGCAGCATCCAGAACATCGAGGAGGCGGACAGGATGCCGGACGCCGCCAGGCACAGGCTCAGGATGGACAACAAGATGTTGCCTCCCAGCAGCGCGGCGAGCGTCAGGCCGATGGCACCGGCAATCATTGGTGCAATCAGGTGCCAGCGTCGCTCGCGGTGTTTGTCGCCGCTGCGGCCGATCAACAACATGGCCGCAATCGCGCAAAGGTAGGGCAGGCTGGTCAGGAAACCAATGTGCAGCGGATCGGAAACCCCGGCGTTGCGCACCAGCGTCGGCAGCCAGAAAGTAATGGCGTATTGGCCCATGACCACGCAGAAGTAAATACCGGCCAACAGCCACAGGCGGCGGTCCCGGACGAACTCGCCCACCGAGGCATGGGTGACCTTCTGCTGGTTGTCCTCGGCCAGCTCACGGCTGACCAGCGCTTTCTCTTCGTCGTCCAGCCAATGGGCCTGATGCACGCCATCCTTGAGGTAACTCAGCACCAGCAACCCGACAACGACGGTGGGAATGGCCTCGAGCACGAACATCCACTGCCAACCGGCCCAGCCGTGCACGCCGGCGAAATGGTTCATGATCCAGCCCGACAGCGGGCCGCCCACCATGCCCGACAACGGGATGGCGATAAACCAGAGCACGGTCATGCGCGCACGCCGGTAGGACGGGAACCAGTAGGTGAGGTACAGCAGCAAACCCGGTGCCAGCCCTGCTTCGGCGACCCCGAGCAGAAAGCGCAAGGCATAGAACTGCCAAGCGGTCTCAACGAAGGCGAACATCGCGGAAATGATGCCCCAGGTGATCATGATTCGCGCGATCCAGACGCGAGCGCCGACCTTGTGCAGGATGACGTTGCTGGGTACTTCGCAGAGGAAGTAGCCGATGAAAAACATCCCCGCGCCCAGTCCGTAGACGGTTTCGCTGAGCGCCAGGTCGTTCATCATCTGCAGCTTGGCAAAGCCGACGTTGACCCGATCCAGATAGGCGCACAAATAGCACAGCATCAGGAAGGGCATCAGCCGCCAGGCCGTTTTCCGGTAGGCATTGGAGCGCACGGTCGAAACCGCTTCGAGCGACAAAGTAGTCATGATGGCCTGATCTCTTGTTTTTATTGACCGCCAGGCAAACAGCCCGGCAGGGGTCTTCGATCCAGAACCGCACGGGCCGCACTGGCCCGCCCAGATACATCAGTGAATCAGCATTCCGCCGTTCACATCCAAGGTGATGCCAGTCAGGTACGAGGATAAATCGCTGGCCAGGAACAGGGCCGCGTTCGCGACGTCCTGGGCCTCGCCCAGGCGACCCAACGGAATGCCGTCGATGATGGCGTGGCGACGCTCATCCTGCATGAGGCCGCCGGTGATGTCGGTGTGGATCAGGCCCGGGGCGATGGAATTGACCCGCACCTTGTCCGGACCCAATTCGCGGGCCATTGCCTTGGCCAGGCCCAGCACACCGGCCTTGGCGGCGCTGTAGTGCGGCCCACCAAAGATGCCGCCACCACGTTGGGCAGACACCGAAGACATGCAGACGATGCTGCCGCCTTGCTGCTCGCGCATCAGTGGGATCACGGCTTGCGACATGAGCAGGGTGCCGCGCAGGCTGACGTCCAATACCTTGTCGTAGTCCGACCCGCGAATGTCGAGGGTTTTGAGGGGTTGGGTGATGCCAGCGTTGTTGACGAGAATATCGATGCGGCCGAAATGTTCGATGGCCCGTGAGACGGCCCGTTGGACCTGCGCTTCATCGGCGACGTTGGCCGCAAGGCCGAGATGGCCTTCGCCCAGAGCGTTGGCGGCATCGCGTGCGGCGGATTCGTCCAGGTCCAGAATCACGACGCGGGCGCCGTGCTGCGCGAACGTCGTAGCGGTGGCGCGGCCAATGCCACGGGCGGATGCGGCGCCAGTAATGATCGCGACTTTGCCTTGGAGAAGCATGGGGAGATACCTCGTATTTGTTTTTATTGGGTCGATTCGGAAAAACCGATGACTTAGCTTCGTCTTGGTCCCCTGGCTGAGCAATGGCCTAAAAGTCATTCAGTGCTGAAAAAAATTCAGCGCTCGTTTGCTTGCGGTTGGAAGGTTTCACGGCGAAGCTCAACAATCATTAGAACTATTGTCGAGTGATCTGCCATGCGTACCGACGCCGATGCACCCTTGATTCTCCCACCGCTGAAAGCCATTCAGGCTTTTGAGCAGGCGGCCCGGTTCAGCAACGTCGCCAGGGCAGCGGAAGTGCTGGACCTGACGCCCTCCGCGGTCAGCCATCAATTGGCGAAACTTGAAGCGATGATTGGCCGGCAGTTGTTTGTGCGTGCCGCGCGAGGCGTAACGCTCACGCCCGTGGGAGAGCAATACCTGAAGGAGGTTTCAGGGATCCTCCATAGCCTGGCCGTCGCCACCGAGCGCGCGGCCAGCGACGTGAGCCTGGATTGTTTGCGTCTGCACTCGGCGCCCAGCTTCGGGTTGTTGTGGTTGATGCCGAGGCTGGAAGCGTTCCGCGCCTGCAACCCTGACATCCAGATCAATCTTTCGTGCTCTTACGAATCGCTGCATTTCAGTCGGGACAAGATTGACGTGGATATCCGCCACGGCACTGCAAACTGGCCCAGTTATGAAGTGCGCACCGTCCAGAACGAAACCTTCGCGGTATTGGCTTCGCCGAAACTGCTCGCACAATGTCCGATCCGCAGCGCGTCCGATTTATTGAATTGCGACCTGGTGCTGTCCGAAGCCACTTTGCTCAAATGGCCGCAATGGTTTGCGCAACATGGCCTGGCGCGCCCGGAGAAGCCTTACGCCTTGAGTTTCGATCGGTCGTACATGTCGCTGGAGGCCGCCAGTCATGGATTGGGCTTCGCCTTGGAAAGCACATTGCTGGCGCAAAAATATCTGGCGACCGGCAGCCTGGTCGAGGTGGCGCCCGAGGCGCTCAGCGCGCCTGTGGCTGCCCACCACCTGGTATTCCCGAAAGCCCACTCGAGCTTCCCCCGCGTCCGGCGTTTCCTGGAGTGGATGGAAAGTGAGCTGGGGCAGGGCTTCGCGTATTAACGGGTCAGGGAGACTGCCCCTGGGCGGTGGCGGTCGACGGCTTTAGGGCAGTAACAGTCGGATCATTTAGGGTGCTTGCGGCGTTTCCAATGCGCAACCGGTGAGGTTTATCGAAGAAAAACGAACCGCCCAACGATGCGCCTCACGAAACTGTTGAATGGCTGATCGGTCGCTTCGACTGGCAAGCGCGTCAGTGGCGGCTTTTCGCAGGTCCGTGTCCTCATCCACGATCCAGACCCCCGGTTCCTTGTCTCGCAAGGCCATTTCACCGAAGCGGGTGGTGAGGACGGGCAGGCCGAGGGCGCGGTACTCGTAGTATTTGATCGGGTCGACCGAAGCGGTCAGGCGGTTGAGCTTGAACGGGATCAAACCCACCGAAAACGTGGCCATGGCGGCGATCGCACCGGCATGGGCACACTCGGGGAGTAGTTCGATGTTGGCGGGCAAGACGCGACGCGGTGGAGTGAACAGGGGGCCGATCAGTTTGATCCGGTTTCCAGGGTTGGCCTGGGCCAGCGCGATCACCAGATCCCAATCGAACCAATGACCCAGCGTGCCGACGTAGCCGATCACTTGTTGTTTGGGGCCCAGGTCGAGGCTTTCGACCGGTGCCAGTCGCTGCATGTCGCAGGCGTTGAGGGCCAGTTCTATCTGGTCGGTCATGCCCAGGAGCTTGTCGCGAAGGGGGCTGGACGATGCCAGCACTTTATCCACCCGTTGGATGAGCTGCGTCTGGCGACGTGCCATCGACCTGCGTGACAGGCCCTGGTAGAAGGCCGGAAAATCGTCCATGGCATCGTAGACGGCACGGCTTGCGGGTATGCGCGCCAACAGTTGCAAGGCCAGTTCCGAAGGCTTTGCAATACACATCATGCAGGGCTTTTCTGCGGAAAATGCCATGACCTCCCTGAACAGGTTGCGCCACAGCCGCTTGAGCACCAGCGCCGAGCCGGGAAGGGGTTCGATGGGAAGACTGTGGGGTTTGCAGACCCGCAACCAGGCAGGGGCGTTGGTGTTTTGCGGGTTGGCAACAGGTGGCTTGCGCCTGAAATCATCGAGTGTTGGCAAGCGCGTCGGATACGGATCGATCCAAAGCACCGTTGCCCCGGTCCGGTGGTGATACCAGTCGACGAAGTGATGGGGGCGCTGGCTGAAGCTGGCCCATGGCACCGGCGACAGGTAGATCATCCGCATGACTGCAAGTGCTGCCTCAAGACTTCGACGATGCGGGCTGCGGCCTTGCCGTCGCCATAGGGAGAAACCCCGCGTGCCATGCTCTGATAGGCCTGGGGATCATCGAGCAGGCGCTGTGCCTGTTCGACGATGGTGGTCCGGTTGGCGCCCACCAGCTTGACCACGCCGAGGTCGACCGCCTCCGGGCGCTCGGTTTCCTCTCGCAGCACCAGCACCGGTTTGCCCAGGGCCGGGGCTTCTTCCTGCACTCCCCCCGAATCACTGATGATCAAGTACGAGCGCTTCATCGCCGCGATGAACGGCGCGTAGTCCAAAGGCGCGCAGAGGAGGATGTTCGGGGTCTGGCCGAGCAGGCGGTGCGCGACATCCTTGACGTTTGGATTGGGGTGGACGGGATAGAGTATTTGAATGCCTGGATTGCGTTCGGCCAGGCGCTTGAGGGCCTGGCAGATATCCTGGAACGGCTCGCCGAAGTTCTCCCGGCGATGGGAGGTGACCAGTACCAGGCGTTTGCCGGGGTCCACTGGGACGTCCAAGTCGCAGTCTTGTGCCGCGGTCATCAGCAAGGCATCGATCACGGTGTTGCCCGTCAGGGTGACGGCGCTGGCGTCGACGCCTTCGCATAGCAGATTGTCGACGGCGCGCTGGGTTGGCGCGAAATGCCAGCGGGTCAGTTTGCCGGCGATCACCCGGTTGGCTTCTTCGGGGAACGGATTGAAGATGTCCCCGGTCCGCAGGCCCGCTTCGACATGGCCAAAGGGAATGCGCAAGTAGAAGCACGCCAGTGCGGCGGACATGACCGTGGTCGTGTCACCTTGCGCCAACACGATATCCGGCTTTTCCGATTGCAGCACGCCGTCGAGTTCAAGCAGCAAGCGTGAGGTCAATGTCGCTAATGACTGATCGGGCCGCATGATGTCCAGGTCCAGGTCGGCTGTGATTGCGAAGCCCTCCAGTACCTGGTCCAACAGCGCTCGGTGCTGGGCGGTGGCGAGCACCCGGCAAACGATATTCCTTTCGGCTTGCAGCGCCTTGATCACGGGAGCCATCTTGATCGCTTCCGGGCGCGTACCGACGATGCAAAGTACCTTACGAGTCATGCCTTCTGATTTCCTATCGTTGTGGCAAGTGAGCGGGCTATCCGGTCCGCGTTGGCCATGAGCGTCAGCGTGTGGGATTTTTCCGTCAGACTGGGCAGGCAGGCCCCGTCGACAATATGCACGCCGCCAAGGCCCGCGACTTCGCCCAGGTTATCGGTCTGTCCGATCTTGGGCACCGAGTGCATGGGCAGGGTTCCCGCGTAATGAATATCGGCCCCGGGCCCGCCGGGGGTAAAGCTCATGGGCATCAACAGCGCGCCCATTTTCCAGTAGATCCGCCGCAGCTTTGCTTCGGCAGCCTTCATGAGCCGGGGCAGCTCGGGGTGGATTTGGCCGGTGACGCTCAACGAACCATCGGGGCGCAAGCGCGCTGTGTTGTGGGACAAGTGCCCCGGCAGGAAAAGGTTCCCCACCAGGCAGGCGCTGAGCAGGTTCTTCAGCAGTTCGATGCTGTGGCGTTTGTCCAGGGGTATCCGGCTGACGAACTCGCTCATCGGCAAGCCTGTGGTGCTGAACGTCGAGCCAAAGGCTGTGGCATTGGCCGATAGCTCCAGGGCGAACGAAAGCTGCCCCAGGCCAAAGGTCGGCCCCCTTGGAGTGCCGAGCATTCTGGGCAGCCATAGCACAAAGGCCGCCGTTGGCGATGAGAGCAATGGTATCGGGGCCAAATGGTTCAGGCGCTTGAGGGCGAGCCGGGTCGAGGCCAGGGTGCCGGCCGCCAGCAGCAGGCGTGTTGCGCAGAAACGCCGGGCGGAACGACGATCACTGATCACCCATGAACCGTCCTGCCCCAGCAGGTCGTCCACCAGAAAGCCCTGGACATGCTGGAAGCCGGGGTACTGCTTGAGCTTTCCCAACTCTTGCGAGGCGCTGTACAGGGCCTGGTTGTGACAGCCCCACAAACAGTTTCCAGACAAGTCGCAGGCCCTGCGCTCGTCCAGGGGCTGGCTCAGCACGGCGACCCTGGAGCGGCCAAGGCGAAACCCCAGTTCAGGAAACGCCGGTCGGCGCCGCGCGTATCGATCGAGCAGGCGTTGGTGCAAAGCGTCCAGCGGCAGGGGCGGTTGCGACCACTCATCGAGGCCGAAGTAGTTCGACAGGTCATCGTCGATTCGGCCACTGATACCGATCCGGCGCGCGACCGTTTCGTAGGACGCCTGCATCTCGGAATAATCGATGGGCAGCCCGGCAAAGTCGCTGGCGCCAAGCGTCGCCACGCCGCAGCCCCAGGCATTGGACAGGCCACCCGTTGCCAGTGAGCCGACGCCGATGAAGTGGTCGGTCTGAATGCGGTTGCCGGCGCTGAATCCATCGAAGACATGGGCGTGGGTCGGTGTCTTCAGCTTGGGCGACACAGCCTCCTGTTGGTTCAGGGCGTGGAAGTTTTCGCCGATCATCCATTTCCATTGATGCTCGTCGTTTGCCCGTGCGTCGAGGAATGGGCGACTCGGTAGTACCGGTGAGCCGATGTCGGCCTGGGCATCGACCATGAGGACCTTCAGGCCCGCCTTGACCAACGGGTAGGCAGCCGAAGTCCCGGCCGGGCCGCTGCCGACGATGATCACATCGAATTCAGGCGTCACGGTGGGCTTCACTTTCACGCAGCAGTTGGCGGGCCAGGGGACGGCACGCCAGCGCCGCCAGTTTCCACGCCAGGGCCTTGAGCACGGCCACGCCCAGCGCAACCAGCGTCCCGACCAGTCGGCCCGGTGGCTGGGCGCCGAGAAACACCTGCGCGCCCCGGGGGCTGGCTTCGGCGATACCCAGTGCCACCTGCAGGCGCCAGGCCAGCTCCTGGCCATCGGATGACTGCTGGGGGCCAGGGTCGTCCAGCAGGGCCAGTAGAATCGGCCAGCGCATCAACAAGCGGGAGTGGACGACGGGTCGGGTTTTGCCAGCGTGCTCCAGTGCCCTGGCGTAGCGAATGACCAAGCTTGTTGGCGGGGGCCGTTTGAGCAGATAGCTCAAGAGCACCCCGGCTTCCCGAAGAAGGCCCCGACGTTGTCCATGGCCGGAGCGGTGCATGCCATGGGCAAGGGGACGCAACCGGATGCCTATTTCTTGCAGGGAGCGCTCGCTGTCCATGGGTGGCAGCTGGACCAGGGAGAAAATTCGCGTCAGGCCCAGTTTCGTACTCAAGGATTGCCCCAGTGACCGGCGCAACAGCCTGAGCAATGCCACCGGTACGGGGATGGGCAGGCGCATGGCACGGACCCGGTGCGTCGCGGTCGACATCAGGAAGTGGCCAAAGGTAATCGGTCGCGCGGCGCCCAGGTTAAGGATTTCGGCACGAATGTCGTCCCGCTCGACAACGGCCAGAATGGAGGCCGCGAGGTCGTCGACATGAATGGGTTGCACCCGAGGCGCCGGCAGGAGGACCGGTATGAACGGGCTTCGGCGAACCAGCCCGCACAACAGGCCGAAGAGCCCACGTTCGGGCCCGCCATAGACTTGGCCGGGGCGGACCACGGTGCCGCCGGCGGCGAGCACGTCTTGTTCAATGCGCCATTTCGTCCGGCCATAAACGCTGGGAGCCGCGGCCTCGGCGGTTTGACTGGAAATGAAAACAAACTTGGCCGAGCCTTGTCGGGCACAACGAATCAGCGCCTGGGCCGCCCTGAGTTCTTCGTCCGGGTCGGTGTGGGCAGTGTCGGCAGCCAGGTGGATCAGCGCCTGGGTACCGGCGGGGCATTCGGGGGCTGGGCCCCGCAGGTCATAGGGAAGCCAGGCATGAGCGGCGGCGCACGGCCGGCGGGTGGCGCAAATGACCTCGTGCCCGCTTGCCGCCGCAAGGGCTGACAAACGTTGTCCGATGTAGCCGGTCGCGCCGGTGATCACCAGTTTCATGCCTCAAATGCCCTCGGCTCGGTCAGCGGGCGTGCGCGTATTGGAATGAAAAACGAACAGTTTGCTGATCCAATAGGTCAAGGCCACGCAGACCACGTCGCAGACAAATTTCACCGGGGCCGGGCTGTCGACGAAATACAGCCCCACGCTGAACAGCACCGAAGCGACCGGGATATTGATGGCCAGCAAAGAGAAATAACGCACCGCTTGGGCCTTGGCGCTGCCATGGGACGACTGGAACGTGAAGTGCCGATGCAAGAAAAACGCGAACACGCCGGCGATGCCTTTGCCAGCGATGTTGGCCAGGATGGGGTGATATTCGAATAGCGCGACCAACAGCACGAAAGCGCCCATGTCCAAGGCATAGGCGATGAGTTGGATGGCGCCGTACTTGATAAAGGTCAAGACGATCTCCTGAGCACCACAATGTGATGCAGCGCCAGTAGCCGTCGCAACGGATGCAGTAGTTTCTCCATGACTTTGAGCGCGGGGATCAGTGCGTCAGGCAATAACTGGCGGAAGTTCAGGCCTCCGGAAATCAAATAGCGCAGGTAATTGCCGCATATCTCCTGATGGACGATTTCCAGGCCAGGGTACTTGCGTTCGAATGCTTGCCTGTCGCGTACGAAGATGATGTAGCTCAGGGCCTGGTTGGCGCCGTTCATGGGGCCGGTCGACGGCGTTTCCCAGGACGGGAAGTGCCGGTCGAACCCTTCCGACCTGAACAGGCGCTTGTAGAGAAACGCGGCAAAGGGACCGTGGAAGGGCTCGATCAAAATGACGCCGCCGCCAATCTTGAGGGTCCTTTGCAACTCGGTGAAAAACCGATCGGGATGAGGAAAATGGTGAAAACAGTTTTGGCCGTAAAAGGCCCTGACCGAATGATCGTCCAGGCTCATGGCCTCGGCATTGAGTGCCATGTCCAGTTGTTCGGTGCAGACAACGTCGGTGGCCAGTACCTCGGGGTATGAGTCACGCATGGGCGCGATGCCGGCGCCCAATTCCACTTCAAGGCCCTCGACTTTGAAGTAGCGCGCTGCCAGGCGATGAAACGTGTGGTGGAACTCCACGAACACTTCGCGCAGCATCCGCTTGCGCGCCAGTACTTTGCCGTGAAGATCAAGGCGCTCGATGCCGTCGACATCCAGTGCCTTGAGCGACGGGTCCGATAACAAATCCCTTAGCGCTTTAATGAGTTTTCTTCCCGCAGTGATGTGGCTTTACTACGCCTGGAATGTCGTGGCCTGCTAGGCACCGAGGCGATGTCGTAACCGAGGAACGCCATGATCAATTGCAACCCCATGAGCATAGGCAATGCGCTGAGCATCACGGTTCCGGCGGGTGTCGCAACGCCGTTCTGCGCCGAATCGAACCAGTGGTAACTGCCGAAGAGGATGCCGAACAAGAACATCAGGATCCCGATCGGCAACTCGATCGAAGCCAGGGACATGTCGCGCAAGTAGTAGTTATAGAGCACGCGCTTGGTGAAGTTGCGCAGATGTTTGAACAGGAACTCGCCAATGATTTTCGAGATCTTGAGGTGGCTGACTTCGTCGCCATATCGGGCCTCCATTGGAATATCCACCACCACGGCGCGCACGGTGTTCAGGCGGAACAGGATGTCCGTCTCGAAGAAATAGCGCTCGCTGACCTTGTCCAGGGGCAACAGCCTGGCGACGTCGCGGTGAATCGCCGTGTAGCCGTTGGTGGGGTCGAACAGATCCCAGTAACCCGTCGACAGTTTGGCCATCAGCGACAATATGGCGTTGCCAAACAGGCGAAGCCGCGGCATCGACTGGACTTCCTCCAGATTGAAAAACCGGTTGCCCTTGGTGTAGTCGGCTTCACCGGCGAGGATCGGCTCGATGAACAGCGGTATCAGGGCCGGGTCCATCTGGCCGTCGCCGTCGACTTTGACGATGATGCTCGCACCGTCGGCGAGGGCGGCCCGGTAGCCGGTCATGACCGCGCCACCCACGCCTTTGTTGACGTGGTGGGGCAGCACCTTGACCCGAGGGTCGTTACAGGACGCCAGTACGTGCGCGCCTGAATCGTCCGGGCAGGCATCGTCGATGACATAGATGCGCCACACCTCCGGCCCTATGGCGTCTATGACGCCGAGGATGTGCGCGGTGACCCGATAGCTGGGGATGACGACGGCGACGCGTTGTTCGTCCGTGAAAAGCGCTGTTTTTGAATTCATCGATATCGCCCGTTATTGCCTGAATGATAGTGACTTGAACTCCAGGGGAGTGTCTGTATGGCCGGACGCATAAATGATCACGGACGTGGCATTCGCGGGGGCAACGACATTCATCTCATGGGTCTCCCATTGCTCGGTGCATTCAAACGTCTCGATGCTGGCGGCAATGAAGTCACCTTTGGCATCCATCCAATTGGCCTGGATTCTTCCCGTGGTGGCTGTCGTTGCGCAGCGCGCAGACACGCCGTTGATGTACGTCAGCCCTGGTGTCACTTCGACCCGCTGTGTTGCAGGCGTCTTCACGTCGACCGTGAGGATCTTGCGCGACGGGTCATAGCTCGAAGGCGACGTCAGGTTCCATCCCTCGAGGCTGGACAGCGCCGGGTTGAGCAGGTGCTCGACGTGCGAGACGTTGAGTTTGCGCAGGTCCAGGTCACCCAGTCGGGCGTATGACGTGGACACATTGCGCAGAAGATCGAGTCGCGCCTGGGGAACTGACTTGAGGTCGATGATCAACCAGTTGACCTGGCGCTGGCGCAAGCGCCGTGCAAGTTCCGATGGAGACGTCGCTGTCTCGAACTCACCTTTCCACTTCAGGTTGTACCAAGACGCGTAAAGGGCATCGCTGCGCAGGCCCGCCATCAACGGAGCCGCAAAGACCGCCACGGGCTGATAGCTGGTGTTCAAGGCGTTGACGGTGTCGACCATTTTCCGGATGGGCAAGCGTTCCTGCAGATACCTCTCTCGACCTGCCTGGCTCAACAATGCAGAGGGTTTGATTTCGCCGTAGTAAGTCGCGGCCTGGATGAAACGGGTATTGGTCAGGATCAACAAGACACCGGCCCCGATGGCGAGGCTGCGTGGGAAGGTCTTGTCGTGGGAAAACGGCAGCGCGAGGATCACCGAGAACAGCGCGAAAGAGGGGAACACGTAACGCAGATAAGCCGTCGATTGAAACGTCATGAACATCGCGCCAGCACCCACCAGGAGAATGCACAGGGCTTTGCGGCTGCCGCTCAACAGCACGGCGAGGGCGGCCGTGGGCAGCAACAGCCACTGGAAGCCTGCCGCTCCGACTCGCCCCTCAATGAACTCGGGCGAGTCAAAGACCATTCGATAGAGGGTGTCCCAGGTCATCCCAGTGCCGAAAGTGGCTGGCGGCTCGAAGTTGATGTTCGGCCAGAGCGGCGAATGGAAGATGGCATTGAAAAACGGAAACACCGGATTGCCAGTCAAATACCCGGCCGAGACGTAAGGGGTCGCACCGGCCAGTATCAGGCCAGCGCTGCCCAGCAGCAGCGTTTTGACGATGCCTTGGATCGCCCAGGCCTTGTACTGCCACAAGAGAACCACCAGCAGGACCGGCAGGACGCTCAGGGTCACGGCCTTGGCCGCCATGGCGAAGCCCAGCAGGAGGCCGGCCAGGAGCAATTGCGACAAGCGCTCCCCAGGCTTGGGTGTGAAGCTTGAGACCTTCAGGATCGCCAGGGTCCCGGCCAGCAGGAAGGCGGTCCATGCCGACTCGATGTGCAGGCTGCTGCTCTCGGCAAAGGCGAGAGGCGTCGAGAGAAAAATCAGGCTTGCCCAGCGAGCACTGGAGGCAGAGCCTCCGGCCCAGAGCGTCATGTTGTGGATCTGCCAGGTCACCAATAGGGTGAATGCACAGTTGCTCAAGCGTGACGCCGTTTCGCCGGCGAGCAGATAGACAATGCTGTAGATCCAGTCGGCCAGCATCGGCATGACCGCCCAGACATAGGTGCTCGCGTCGAACGACCATTGATGCCGCTGCGCCAGTTGTGATGGAACGAAGAGGTGCATGGCCAATGCGTCGTGACCGACCTCCGGCATGAAGGCCACCAAGACGTAGAGGCAGGCGAAGCCGCAGATCAGTACGTCGAGCGCCGTTTGGATAGAGGTTTGTGCCGTGCGGAAGGCCTGGATGTGCCCCAGCAGTTCGCGACCTATCGACATGGCATGTTTGTGCCCCAGTAAAAGCGGCAATGACAGCAGCGCGCCATACAGTCCGGGGTAATTGATCGGCCAATAGGCCGCCAAGCCCGTGAACGTCCCGAGCGTACCCGCTCCCACCAGCAGGTGGACGCTCCAATCGGTCGCAAGGTGCCGGCTGAGCATCCACCTGCCGAGCACAGCAGCAGACAAACCGAAGACCGCGACGACGATCACCGGCCCTGCCTGCCCACAAATGACGGACAAGCACGCCAGCAAACCCAGGCAGAGGATAAACGGTGACTTGCGAGTGAAGACGCTGAGGGCGGCCAGGCTTGCCACCGACAGCAATATCGTCCGGGTGGCGCTGTTCATGGGCGCCAGCTCAAGCGTCGAAAAACCGTACGCGCCTACCGCCGCACTGGCCAACAGAACCACCAACACCATTGCGTATTTCAGGCTGTATCTCGGCAAAATATCGTCTCGGCTGAAGGGACAACGTTACTCATTCAGGGCTGCCCAAAATCCGTGGCGAGGGAGCTTGCTCTCGCTTGAGTGCGAAGCACTCATGAAAAGGGACTGCCGCACAGCCCAGCGGGAGCAAGCTCCCTCGCCATAGATTCCTCTGACTTCTTGAGTAAGCAATTACGAGCCAACGTCTGCTATGCATCTCGGTACCTGTGGGGGACCCAGGTGCCCCACTTGCTCTCGTAGATCGCCCGGTTCTTCTCGAAAAGTGCCTGTTTTTTACTGGCACCCAAGGCGTTGAACGAGGCGGACAGGTGATGGTGGACAAAGACGTCTTCGGCACAGGCCGCGCGCATGCCACGGCGCTGCACGCGGCGGCAGTAATCGTCATCCTCGAAGAACCCCAGGCCATATTCTTCGCAGAGACCGCCTATCTGCTCGTAGGTCGAGCGTGGAAGCATCACGCAGAAAAACGCCAGGGTGTTGATTTCGAACCACTCGCCCATGCGGGCGCGGGTCATTTGCGCGGCTTCGGCGGGCATGTCCTCTATTCGCTCATAGTGGGTGCCGACCTTGGCTTCATTGCCGATGTTGTTGGTGATCGGGCCGATGATGCCGATTTCCTTGTTGTCGCGCAGATGGCGGATCAAGCCCCTGACCCAGCCGGCGGTGACGACTGTGTCGTTGTTCAGAATGACCAGATAGTCGCCAGTGGCCGCCGCGAGGCCCAGGTTGTTGCCGGCGGCGAACCCCTTGTTCTCGGAGTTCAGGATGACGATCCGGTCAGGATGGCCGTCGGCCCAGGCCGTGAGGTAGCTCGGGGTCTGGTCGCTGGAGTGATTGTCGACGACGATGATCTCAAGGTTCGGGTATTGGCTTTGGGTCAGCAGGCTGTCGAGGCAGGCCTTGGTCAGTTCGAGGTTGTTGTAGGTCAACACCACGACGCTGACCTTGGGCAATGGCAACGTCGCGATGGCCTGGCGCAGGCTGGCGGCTCGATGCTGCCAGGTCTGGCCCTGGGCGAAGGATTGGCGCGCCTGTCGCGTGGCGCCGGCCTCTGGCAGCGCATCCAGGACGTTGCGGACGGCCGAGATGAACTGCGTTGGCTGTTCAACCGTCCAGACCAGTTCGCCGAACTGACTCAACTCCGGCAGTTTTACCGACACCACCGGTTTGCCCGCACTCAGGTACTCATAGACCTTGACCGGGTTGGTGGCGAGGGTCAGCGGCATGACCTTGAACGGAAGCAGGCACACGTCCATGGCGTGCAGGTAGTAGGGCAGGGAGGCATAGGGGACTTCGCCTTCAAAGACCACGTTCGGGCAGGATTTGAAGTATTTCCTTGCCTGGACGGTGTCGCTGCCGATCAACAGGATCAAGTGTTGCGCAAACGTCCGGGCGACTTGCTTGACCAGGTCCAGATCGAACCATTCGGCGATGACGCCGTAATAGCCGATGATCTTCCTGTTCTCGGTGTCCTGATAGACCTTGTCGGGACGCTGCCTGAAGAAGCTGAACTCGCAGGCGTTGCGGATCACCTTGACGTTGCGGTTTTCCCGTTTGCCGTGTTGTTCGATCCAGTCGGAGGTCGCCACCAACAGGTCCGCCCTGCGCATCAAGGCGATCTCAAGGTCGAGCAATTCCTGGGCGACATTGCCGAAGCCTTCGTGGTGGTCCATGCAGTCATAGACCAGCGTGGCGTTGGGGACACGCCTCGCCATGGGGAACCAGTAGGCGTGCTGGACGATGCAATCCACGGCGCCGACATTCGCCGATTCCAGCAGCATCGCCAGGCCTTGGCACAACTGATGGATCGCGGCGGCGGACGGTGGGGCGTGATAGATGGGCGGCGCGCCGCGCACCTTGAAACGGATCTGGAACAGCCGGTCGGAGCCTGCCAAGGGTTCTGCTTCGAAGCCTGGGGCATCATCGTCGATGAAGTTGTTGGAAATATAAAAAGTGGTCTGTCCGGCCCTGGCCAGCTCCTTGGCCAGGTTTTGCGGACGCTGGATGCGAAAGTGCCAATCGATCACCCCGAACATCAAAATCGTGGGCTGGCCTTGGCTCGACGGTACGGCTAGGTCTACGGGCGGTGGCAGCGATTGCAGCGGGATCAGGCTGGTGGCTGTCGCGGGCTCGCCCGGCGTCGCCTTGGGGCGTTTCAACCAGCTTCGAAGCCGATGCGCCAGCTTGCTTTTCTGGTGCGCGGTGAGGGGCAACCAGGCATAGACCCGGCGGGATATCCGATAAAGCTGCTTGCGTATGGAGTAACGCAGGGGGGCGCGTTCGATGGCGTTGCCCCAGTCCGAAAGCTTGAACAGCTCAGCCTGTTTCGCCGCCAACTGGGCGCGCAGGTCCACCGCCCAATCGGAAAGCGCGACCGCCTCGCTGTGTTTTGTCCGCAGCAGTGCCTCGGTTTCTTTGAGGCGCTGCTCGGCCACTCGCAGTTGCTCACGCAAGCGCCCGGTCTTGCCTTCCTGGAGCGCCAGGCGAGTGCGAAGCGCTTGTGAACCAAGACGCAGTTGTCTGATAAGCCGATCTCGGTTCTCGATTTCCTTGACCAACTGCTGGGCTTCAATGGATCTGGATTGTGTTGAGCGAGACAGTTGGTTAATGCAATCAACAAGACGGTTGATCTGGTCCATGCGTTTTTCGAGTCCTTTGGTCATTACGGCAACGCACCCCAAGTGTTTCAGGATCGTCGTCGACTTCAATTACCAGCCGCGCCCAGTCTCCAGTCGCGCCACGAATCATCATAGCGGTTGCTGGGCAGCGCGCCACGCCAACCCGCTCAAATGACATCGGCGAAGCCTTTGCGTGTCCTCTGGAACCACGCAAACCCGACGCAGGCAATCAGCACGGCGACTACCGAGTAAGTGGCCCATTGTTCCCATTGCGGCGGCCTGCCCCAGAACAACACGTCGCGAACCATCTCCACCGGCAGCGTCAGCGGGTTTGCCTGCAAGGCGACCTGGTAGTTTTGCGGAAGCGTCGAGCGAGGGTAGAAGATCGGCGACAGGAACAGCATCGCGGTGACGACGATGCCGATGAACTGGCCGATATCGCGCAGGTAAACGTTTATCGAGGCGAGAAACCAGGAGATACCCAGCGTCAGCAATATCAGCGGCAACAGCACCAATGGCAGCAGCAGCGCGGTTATCGGGGGAAGGCCGAACAGAAGCACATAAAAAAGCAGCCATGCCAGCACGCTGATAGCCATGTGGAACAGCGCTGCGCCGAGCGATACGAGGGGCAGGGTTTCCAATGGGAACACGATCTTCTTGACGTAATTGGTATTGGCCAGCACCAGGCCCGGCGCGCGGGTCAGGCATTCGGAGAACAGGTTGAAAACCAGCAGGCCGGCGAACAGCACCAGGGCAAATTCACTTTTGGATTCGCCGCCGCCGGACCACCGAGCCTTGAAGACGACACTGAACACGAAGGTATAGACCACGAGCATGAAAACCGGCGTGAAGAACGACCAAAGGATACCGAGCATCGAACCTTTGTAACGACCGGTCACTTCCCGGCGGATCAACACGTAGATGAGGATCCGATTGATCAAGACGCTCTTGATCATGGCGGCAGGAGAAATACTGAACGACTGCATGGGTGCTTGGTCCTCAAGACAATATCAATTGCTCCTTGGGTTGGGTCTCATGAAGGTTAGACCAAATCGGCTTCATTCAAAGTTTTTTATTCCATCTGTGCTTAACTCATTCGTAGCACCCAGCGAAGGACGGATTCAGTAGCGCCGCAATAGGGTCGTGATTCATGGAAGGGTTTTGCCGATGTCGTTTGAAGTGGCCATCAGTGCCGAGAACCTGAGCAAGTGTTATCAGATTTACGAGGCGCCCAAGGACCGTCTGTTGCAGATGCTGGTGCGCGGCAGGAAGCGTTTCTACCGCGAGTTCTGGGCCCTGGACGATGTTTCCCTGACCATCGCCAAGGGGGAGACCGTCGGCATCATCGGCCGTAACGGCAGTGGCAAATCCACCCTGTTGCAACTGATCTGCGGAACGTTGACGCCGACCCGGGGAAGCGTCCGCGGGCATGGCCGGATTGCGGCGTTGCTTGAGCTGGGGTCCGGTTTCAACCCGGAGTTCACCGGCCGCGAAAACGTCTATGTGAATGCGGCGGTGCTGGGCTTGAGTCGCGCGGAGATCGACGCTCGGTTCGAAGACATCATCGCCTTCGCCAACATCGGCGACTTTATCGACCAGCCCACCAAGATCTACTCCAGCGGGATGCTGGTGAGGCTCGCTTTCGCCGTTTCGGTTTGTGTGGAGCCGGAGATCCTGATCGTCGATGAGGCTCTTTCCGTCGGCGATGCATCCTTTCAATTCAAATGCCTGAATCGGCTCGAAGAGCTGGCGGCCAAAGGCACGACGCTGCTGTTCGTCTCCCATGACATGAGCATGGTCAAGCGCTTCTGCCACCGGGTGATCTATCTGCGCGGCGGGCGGGTCGTCGCCAGCGGATCGCCCGATGAAATGGCCGAGTTGCACTTGCTCGACATGCGTGATGAGCAACGGCGCTGGGCCAGTGGCGGTGCCACACAGGTGACGCGCAAGCCGTTCATGGGTGGCCAGGAGGGGATCGCCTTCGGGACCGAAGAGGGGCACATCAGCGCTGCCTGCTTCACCAATACCCAACAGCCTTGCTCCAGTTACCTGTATGGCGATGACATCGAGATCCGCGTCGAGGTGGTGCTGCATGAATCGATCACGCAACCCAACATCAGTTTCACTGTGCAAGAGGCAAGGCTGCTGGTGATTGGCGGCGGCAACTTCGCGCTGTCACCGGGCCCGGCCGAAAACGGCTGGCGGCGGTCGGCGATCACGGTGCGCTTCCCGGCCAACCTCGCCGAGGGACGCTATCATGTCACCCTCAAGCTGTTGCACGGCGCCACGGAAGAGACCTCGCAGTTGATCGAGAAACAGGTCGCGCCATTAGCGTTCGGTATGTTGCCAAACCACAGGAATTTTCTGGGCATGGTCGACCTGGGATTGCAGCGGGTCGGCTCGCGAGCGGTTGAGACGCTTGCCGAGGCTTGTCGGACTCAAGGAGAGGAAACGATGACGGAACACCCGGACGAGCACACATGGCAGGTTGCTATATGTGGCACTTTTGATGTCGAGAATTACGGCGACCTGCTGTTTCCGATCATTGCCGAGGCGGAGTTGGCCCAGCGCTTGGGTCGAGTCGAGCTGCATCGGTTTTCCTACCATGAAAAGAAACCACCTGAGTGGCCCTACGCGGTAACGTCGCTGACGGAGCTTCCCCATGTCGCGGCCCGCCTGGATGGCGTCTTGATCGGCGGCGGTTTCCTGATTCGATTCGATAAAGTCGTTGCCCACGGCTATGGTCCGACAACGCCCGATATTCATCACCCGACCGGCTATTGGCTGACGCCTGCGCTGATCGCGCTGCAGCACGCGATTCCGGTGATCTGGAACGCCCCCGGGATGCACTGCAACGGTGTCCCCGATTGGGCCAGGCCATTGTTGACGATGGCCCTGGAGCAAAGCCAGTACGTGAGGGTTCGTGATGCCCTCACGCGCGACACCCTTGGCGCGCTCACCCAGCGCGCCGAGATCGAGGTGCTGCCCGATACCGCGTTCGGCTTGCCCCGCTTGATCGACGAGCAGCAGCCCTGCGCTGAGTTCATTCGCCTGCGCGAGAGCGCTGGGCTGACGGGGCCCTACATCGTGATCCACGCCATCCACGTGGTGGAGTCCTTCGTAAAACTGTTCGAAGACCACCCCGAGGCGTTCCAGGATTATCAGTTCCTGGTGGTGCCGATAGGTCCGGTGTTGGGTGACGATCCGTCCGTCATTGCCGCGCGCCTGCCCGGGGCCATTACCTTGGCGGTCTGGCCAGAACCGTTGCTGATGGCAGAGATTATCAGCCAGGCGCAAGCGGTGATCGGCCATAGCTACCACTTGGCGATCACCGCCCTGGCGTTTGGCGTCCCGGTGTTTTGCTCGGCGGACCTGACCACGGGCAAGTACACGGCACTGGCGGGGTTCGACTCGCTTCATGCCTTGCCGGAGGCTGGGACGATCGACCCGCAATGGTTCGTTTCGCGCGTCGGCAAGACCCGTCCATCGCCGGCGGCGCTCGAGGCGGCGGATCGGTTGGTCGAGCACTGGGATCGGGTCGCGACGATCATTCGCCAGGGTAAAACCTCATCCCAACCTGCATTGGGCGCGTTTATGCAGCACCTGCCCAATCTGCTCGAAGCCGCCGTCCAGGGACATGAACCGTTGGCGGTTGAGTCGACGGCAAGCCACATCGTACCGGAGCCGGGCATCATCGAGCCGGCGCCAGACCTCGCTGCGCAGGACCTGGCCCAGCAACATCGGATAGTCCAGCTCAGCCAGCAGTTGGCCCTCAGTGACGCCAGGATGCTTGAGCTGCAGAATTCCAATTCGTTCCGAATGACCGCGCCACTGCGTTCCATCGCCCGTGGTATCAGAAACCTGACAGCGAACAGGAACAGACAATGCTAGATATCTCTCGTCTCACGCGTGCGGCGCTCAAAGCTCACCCGTACTCATGGGCGCAAATTGACGGCCTGTATTCGGCCGAGGATGCAACGGCGTTGGCGGCATCCTTTCCCCACGATCATTTCAAGACCGTGAGCGGATATGGTGGCGAAAAAAACTATGACTACGAGGCCCGCGCCCTGGTGGGCATGGGCACCAACGCGATTGCCTTCCCGCAGGAGCTGAGCGAAGCGTGGTTGCGGCTGGCGCGGGATCTCGGCTCGGCCGGCTATCGAGAAGCCATGTCGGAAATGACCGGGATCGATCTGCGTACCGTGCCCATGGAGGTCAACGTTTTTCATTACGGTCCCGGTGCGAGCCTCGGGGCCCATCCGGACCTGCCGGATAAACTGGTCACCCATATCCTGTATTTCAACGAGTCCTGGGACCGCAACGACGGCGGTTGCCTGAACATCCTGCATCGCAACGATCCCACCGCCGTGGCGGCCGAGATTGAACCGCTGGTGGGCAATTCGGCGGTTCTGGTGCGCTCGGATAATTCCTGGCATGCGGTCACTCCCGTGGTGAGCGGTTGCCATGCTTCCCGCCGTAGCCTGACGGCTACGTTCTATCGACCAGGGTCAGTCAGTTCCATGTGGCCGCCCGGCGACAACACACCGCTGCATGGGTACCCACGTGCTTGAGCTCGACCGAACCTTGATCGACCGCGACGCCGCGTTGGCCCAAAGAGACGCGGCCATCAATGAGCGCGACACTGCCTTGGCGAAAGTCGAGTTCCTGCAAAACACCCGTTCGTGGCGTTTCACCCGGCCACTGCGCTCGCTTTTCCGTGTGATGCGTTATGGTTTTGGCGCAGCAACGCAGGAACTTCCCGAACCCGCCGCCGCACTTGTCTACCCGGCGGCACCGGAGCCGTTGCCGAACGTTGAGGCGCAACCGGATTTCGCCACTCAAGGGCGCCTGGATATTCTCTGCTTCGCCAACATCGATTGGGCCGCACGCTTCCAGCGACCCCAGCAATTGATGAGTCAGTTTGCGAACCATGGTCATCGGGTTTTCTACATCGTCCCCTCCAGTGTGCCGGAGCAGGGAGAGCCCTATCGTTTGACGTCAGTGGCGCCCAATGTCTTTGAAGTTGCACTGCAGCGAGGGGCGCAAGAGGCGTATTACGAAAAAACAGTGACACCTGAAAATCATCAGGCGTTATCTGGTGCCTTGGCTGCGCTGATTGCCGATATGCGCATCAGGACCGCGCTCACAGTGGTGCATATAGCCTACTGGAGTCCCGTGGTGCTCAGCCTGCGTGCCGAACGTGGCTGGCGCGTCCTCTACGATTGCATGGATGACTGGGATGGTTTCCCGAACATCGGCGAACAGCTGCTGGACGAGGAAAAGACCTTGATCGCCCAGGCGGACGTCGTCACTGTTTCCGCCGCGCTGCTACACCAGAAATGGTCCGCCCATAACCCTCGTTGCGTGCTGGTGCGAAATGCCGTGGATTTCGCTTTTTTTCGCCAGCACTGTTTTAGCAACGATGTGCTGAGCGGGCTTTGCGGCCCGGTTATCGGGTACTACGGCGCCCTGGCGCAATGGCTCGATTACCCATTGCTGGCGGCGTTGGCGGACAGGCGCCCAGGGTGGAATTTCATTCTGGTGGGAGACGTTTTCGTCGAGGACATGGCGGGCCTGGAGCACAAGCCCAATGTGCAATTGCTGGGCCGCAAGCCTTACTCGCAAATGCCGCTTTACCTGGATCATTTCGATGCCTGCCTGATTCCCTTCAGGCTCTATAACGTGACGCATGCGGTTGATCCGGTGAAATTCTATGAGTACATCAGCGCAGGCAAACCGGTGATCTCCACGCCACTGGCGGAGATGAGCCTTTATGAAGACCTGCTGTACTTCGCAACCGGTGTCGATGAGTTCATCGAGCAGATCGAACGGGCCTTGGCCGAGCGCGACCTGGCCCTGTTCAAGCGACGTGTGGAACTCGCCCGGGCCAACGATTGGAAGGACCGCTACAACAGCATGCAACAGGCTATTGTCGGGCTGTACGAAAAAGTCTCCATCGTCGTGGTGACGTACAACAACCTCAACCTGACGGTTCAATGCGTAAACAGTATTTTGCGCAATACCGCCTGGCCCAACTACCAGCTCATCGTCGTCGACAACGGCTCGGAGGACGGCACGAGGGAGTATCTGGAGCGTCTGAGTCGAGAGGTGCCGACGACAAAAGTTATCCTCAATCCTGACAATCGGGGCTTTGCCGCGGCCAACAATCAGGGCTTGCGCGAAGCCGATGGTGACGTGTTGCTGCTGCTCAATAACGACACGGTAGTGCCTGACGGCTGGCTGGATCCGTTGGTCATGCATTTGAGGGATTCGAGCATCGGCTTGGTCGGGCCGGTCACGAACACGGTCGGAAACGAAGCGAAAATTGAAATTTCCTACACCGATATTCAACATATGCAGGCGTTTGCAGACCGTCACACCCAAGCTCACACCGGACAGTCGTTCGATATCCCGATGCTCGCAATGTTCTGTGTGGCATTTCGCCGAGGCATCCTCGACGAGGTGGGGTATCTGGATGAAGCATTCGGTATCGGAATGTTCGAAGACGATGACTACAGCCGTCGCGTGCAGGCGGCGGGCTATCGCACCGTCTGTGCCGAAGATGCGTTCGTTCATCACTACGGGCAGGCGTCCTTCAGGAAGCTGATCGCCAGTGGTGAGTACCAAGCCCTTTGGGATAAGAACCAGGCGTACTACGAAAGCAAATGGGGCGCTTGGCAGGCCCATGTTCATCGCCCAGGCAAGTCCTCATCCATCAAATGAAATGCCCTGGGAGCAAAGCCAAGCCGATCACGGGCATTCGAGTGGTCAAACACCAGGTCCTGATTCATCCGCGCCACCAATGCGCTTGAAAGGTGTCGGTAGCGGGGCAGGCAGCGCAGGATCGAAACGCCCAGGCTCACCGCTCCGGCGGGAAGAGGCAATGTTCGCGCCGGGCGTCCCATGGCCTGGAATATCCGGCCCACCATCGTGTGGTACGGCAGCGTTTCTCCTCCCGATAGGTTGTAGGCGCCACTGGGCAGCCCCGGCACGCTCAAGGCGCCCAGGCACGCCTGGATTACGTCCGCACCATGCACCGGTTGGCGCAACCCAGTCGCGCCGCCAATGAGCGGGAAAAATCCAAAGCGTTGGATGAAGCGCGCTATCTCTGAAATATTCTTGTCGGCGCCAAAGCCATAGATCAGGGTCGGTCGCAGGACCACCCATTCGATCCGCCGTTCGGTCGCCCACTGTTCCAACTGTTCTTCTGCGTTTATCAAGCGTTGCGCGACGTCCTTCTCCCGAACGTCAGGCGATGCTTGCTTGGCAAAGCGGCTCGTGGAGGACAGGGCCACAACACGTTTGACGCCGGTGCTGGCAAGACGCTCTAGATAATCGGGCAACACCCAAAGAGGAGCAAAGGATAGGAAAGTGTCCAGCGTCAGTCCGTGCCAGTCGCCGGTTTTTCGCCACGTCACACCGGGGCAGGGCGGCTTTGGCGGGCTTCGGGTGAATGATGTCGTCGAGTGGCCGGCCTGTGTCAGCAATGGCAATGCGCGCTCGCCCAGGAAGCTGGAGCCGCCCAATAGTCCTATCCGCACTTGAGCTCTCTTACCGTGGATTCCAGGTTTGTCCAAGCCGGTTAGTCGCGTGGCGAAGCACCACCAGGCCGAATCGAAGCCAGACCCCGATGATCACGCTGACCCATAGGACGGTTGGGTACTTGCGACGGAAAAACTTGCGATAGAAACGCAGGAACCCCAGGTGTTTGTGCCACTCGACGAAATAGGGACGGTGACGGCTGCAGCCGCCGAAGACGTGCATCACCCGGGCATGCGGCACGAACAGAACGCGCCAGCCGGCCTGATGGAACCGCATGCACCAATCCAAGTCCTCGCAATGAAGAAAATAATCCTCATCCCAAAGCCCGACGCTTTCGATCGCTTCGCGCTTGACCAGCATGCAAGCCCCGGAAATGGCCTCGACGGCAACGGGAACGCGGGGCAGCGGCTCCTTGTGCAGTAAAAAATCGGACAGCACCGATGGGAAAAGAGCCGAGAGCCGCGAAAGGCCGAAGGCCCGCATGAAAGCTCGCCTGGGCGTTGGAAACACCCTGCGCCCACCCGCTTGCTCGCTGCCGTCCGGATTGCACAGGAAGCCGCCGACCATGCCGATCCCCGGTGAGCTGCGCAGTGCCTGCAGCATGCGGTCTATGGCATCGGCGGCGAGCTCGGTGTCCGGGTTCAGGAAAAGCAGATTGGACGCCTCCGACAGGCGGGCACCTTGGTTGCACGCCGCAGCGAAGCCGAGGTTGGTGGCATTACGGACAATCCGAAGCGAGCCGGTCGCAGCGTCGATTCGCGCAAGCAGCATCAGGCTGTCATCGCGGGAGTCGTTGTCCACCACGATCACCTTGGAGGCACCGGCCGCAAACGCCGACCTGACACTCGCCAGCAAAAGGTCGCCGGCATTGTAGTTGACGATAATCACGTCACACTCGCTGTGTGGCGATGGCTTGGCCCATTCATCTATAGCGAGCAGTTCCACTGCTTCTGACATCATCACTCCATGAAGACCTGGATACGAAATAGATCGCAACTACTCAGGTCTTTATTGACGATAGCAGTTCCATTAACTTCGACCAGTTTCGTCTTGGGCCGTCAGGTAAACAGGCTTATCGCCCCGGTAAGCAACGACAAGCCCGTCATCAGAAGCGAAAGCAGCACCGCCCACTTGATCGTGCTTTTCTGGAAGTCGCCGAGGTCTCGATTGACCGAACGTGAATCGCTGACGTGGGACGACCTGACCGAGGTGGACTACATCAGCCTGGCGCAAGGCAGCGGCAACCGCTTTCTGATCGACCAGGCCCTGGCCAATCGCGATGTCCGGCCCCGGTCGTTCTGTGAAGTCAAGCACGCGCCCGCTGATGGATCCGGCGATCAGCCGGACCTTGGGGCTGATATCACGTCGCGGGCGAACATTGTCGCCCGTCGCGCAGTTGCTTTTCGACCTGCTGATAGCGATCAAGAAGTAATGATCTGCTGCGATACGCCGCACATATGGCAATTCCGGGCCCAGGCCCGGGGCCTTGCCAGGTTCAAGCGTCGCGCTTGGCGAAGATGCTCCAGCGGTCTGCATAAGCCATCTGAAAAATAATCGAGCGACCTTGTCGATTTCGCCTGCCCCCATTCGATTAGTCATGGAGCCCTCTCACGGACGGCTCAACAGTCCTCTACTCTAAGGAGATTCGAGCATGCGATTTATGGTTATCGTCAAGGCCAGTCCGGAATCGGAAGCCGGGGAAATGCCCAGCGCGCAACTGCTGGCCGCCATGGGCGCTTACAACGAAGAGTTGGTCAAGGCCGGGGTGATGCTCGCCGGTGAAGGCCTGCATCCCAGTGCCCAGGGCGTGCGCGTGCGCTTTTCTGGTAAGGACCGGAGCGTCGTCAAGGGCCCCTTCGCTGAAACCAGGGAGCTGATCGCCGGTTTCTGGATCTTCCAGGTCAGTTCATTGCAGGAGGCCATCGACTGGGTCAAGCGTTGCCCGAACCCGATGGTCAGCGATAGTGAAATCGAGATTCGCCAGATCTTCGAAGCCGAGGAATTTGGCGAGTCCTTTACCCCCGAGTTGCGCGAGCAGGAAGATCGCTTGCGGGCTCAGATGTCTGGTCAACAATGAAACGGTGACAGGAGAAAAGCACCATGAAAATCATTCCGTACCTGACCTTCGACGGCCGCTGCAAGGAAGCCTTTGCGTTGTACAAGGAGGTGCTTGGCGGCGAACTGTTTTCCATGTCCTTCGCCGACGCGCCAGAGGACGTGGGCATGCCCAAGGACCCAAACCTGATCATGCACGCCTGCCTGACGGTCGGCGATTTCAGCCTGATGGCTTCCGACTGCTCGCCTTGCCAGCCGTTCAGCAAGCCGCAGGGCGTGTCGGTTTCCCTCAACGTCGACAGCGCGCAGGAGGCTGAGCGACTCTTCAAAGGCTTGAGCGAGGGCGGCCAGGTACAAATGCCATTGGCGCAGACATTCTGGGCGGAACGTTTTGCGATGTTCGAGGACCGTTTCGGAGTGGCCTGGATGGTCAATTTCGAAGGGCGGAAATAAACCGGGTCGCGTGCAGCCAAAAAAACCACTCGAATGAGTGGTTTTTGCTGTGCGGACTTTATGTTTTCAAGTTGAAGCCGTCGTGGTGTAAGCCCCCCGCGTCAAAGCTTCCCAGCCCAAACCTCGGGTTTGCGTCCAGCCCAAGGCAACACACCCTCCAGTTGTCCCGCCAGACGCAGCAACCTGTCTTCCCGACCAAAACCCGCCGAGAACTGCATGCCGATTGGCAGGCCGGTATGCGGATCGAACGCCAGTGGCATGGACATGGCAGGGGACCCCGTCACGTTTGCCAATGCGGTGAACGGCGAATGGCTGAAGACCCGATCCATCCAGCCCCTGCCATCTAGGAACTCCTGGCCTTCGTTATAGTGGCCAATGGCAGGAGGCAGCGCTGGCAGTGTCGGGCTCATCAAGATGTCGAAGTTGCAGAAAAAGCTGCCCATGCTGCGAGTGACGAGGTTCCTTGAATGCATGGCCCCAAGCAGATCGATGGCAGTGAGTTCACTGCCCATTCGATGCAGCGAAAGCGTGGCGGGCTCCAGTGTGCTGTCATCGACGGGCCGGCCGGTTGCCGCTGCGATGGCATTGATCCAGGCTGCGGTGTTGGCTGACCAGAAGCGGGCATTCATTTCAACGAAGGCGTCCCAGCTCAGGCCGATGTCCAGGCGGATCTCTTCCACACGGTGCCCCAGGCCTTCGAGCTGGGCGGCAACCTGGCGAGTGGCTGTCGCGACCGGCTCGGCGCAGCGAGTGCCGTTCAGCGGATGCGGGAGCAGGCCGATGCGCAGTGACCCGGGGGCGCGATTCAATTCGGATAGATAGGGCTGCTGCGGTCTGGGGATCTCAAAGGGATCACCCAGGGCGGCGCCCTCGATGGCATCCAGTAAAGCAGCGCTGTCACGCACGGTTCGACTGACGACACCGTGCACCGCAAGCCCGGCCCATACTTCGTCCACCGCCGGGCCCATCGCAATCCTGCCCCGGCTGGGCTTGAGCCCGAACAGTCCGGTGGCGGCGGCGGGTACGCGGATAGAGCCGCCGCCATCGGTGGCGTGCGCCGCCGGTACGAGGCCGGCGGCTACAGCGGCGGCCGAACCACCGCTTGACCCGCCTGCGCTGCGACTCAGATCCCACGGGTTGCGTGTCGGCCCTGGAAATACGGCTTCGGTGGTGGTGCTGGCCGCCAGTTCCGGCGTGTTGGTCCTGCCGAGGGTCACCAGTCCCGCTTGGCGCAAGCGCGTCATCAGGGTGGAGTCTTCGTCGGCGATGCATCCGGCGGCCAAGCGACTGCCCAGCTCATTCAGACGCCCTTTGGCGGTCAGTCCGAGGTCTTTGACCAGGAACGGCACGCCCTGGAACGGCCCGGACGGAGCCTCGGGTTCAGTTTCCCAAACCTCTACCAGCCCATTGATTTTCGGGTTGAGCTGTTCGATAGCGGACAAGGCCGCGGCCCGGACTTCATCTTGGGTGACGTGACCGTTGGCGATCAGCTCAGCCAGGCCCAGTGCATCGTATTCGGCGTATTCAGCGCTTTTCATCACATTTCTCCGAGCCAATTGCCTGGCAAAAGCGTTATGATTTACTCGTCGGTATCGAGTGATACTGATTGGTATAGTAAGATACCGTCGAGTATCGATGTCAAGCGGAGAGCATCATGCGGCCCGAACGTATTCCCCAGTTAGCCCCCAAAGAAAGGATTCTCGATGCTGCCGAGGCGCTGTTTTTCAGCGAGGGCATCAGTCGGGTGACGGTGGATGCCATCGCGGCGAAGGCCAAGTCGACCAAGATGACGGTGTACCGGCATTTCGATTCGAAAGACGCGCTGGTGCTTGAATGGCTACGTTTGCTCGTCGAGAAATATGCCGAGGTCTTCGAGGCGCTGTCGGCGCAACACATCGACGATCCCAAGGCGCAGATTCTCGGGTTTGCCGAGTTCATCGCCCACGACCTTTCGGCGTTGTCATACAGGGGCTGTCCATTCACCAATTCGCTGGCGGAAATACCCGAGTCGGCCAATCCCGCCCGCGTTCTGATCGAGGAACATAAAAAGCGTCAGTTCTTGCGATTGGTCGCGCTCTGTGAAGAAGCTGGCCTGCCCGAGCCGGACGAAGTGGCAATGGAGCTCACGTACCTGATGGAAGGGGCCCAGGTCGTTGCGCAGAACAAAAGCATCGAGGACGTCGGCGCAAACCTCATGACAATGGTTCAGAAAAAAATTGCTGGATAAACCGAGAGACATGACAGCGTGAAAAGAATCATTCGAGTCGATGATCTCCAAGTATTTGTGACCACGACGGATGCCGGAAGCTTTTCAGCGGCAGCACGGTTGCTGGACATCTCTCCGGCATTGGCGAGCGTCGCGGTGCAACGACTCGAGGCCAGCCTGGGGGTGAGGTTGTTCGTGCGGTCCACCAGGCGGCTGCGTTTGTCGGATGACGGCGAGCGGTACCTGAGCCACGCGCGGCAGGCGCTGGAGGCCTTGGAAAATGGGGAGCTTGCCCTGGCCCAGGGGCGCGATGAAATTTCCGGGACGCTGCGCTTGTCCATGCCCTCGGACATCGGCCGCAACCTGCTTCTGCCATGGCTGGATGAGTTCCAGCAGTTGCATCCCAAGGTCCTGTTGCAGTTGCGCGTCAGCGACCAGGTGGCTGATCTGTTTACCGAACACCTGGACGCGAGCATTCGTTATGGCCAGTTGGCTGATTCAAGTCTCGTGTCCCTGGCGCTCGCGCCGTCCAACAGACGGACGGTGTGTGCCTCGCCCGACTACATTGCACGCCATGGCCGCCCAGAAACGCCCGGCGAGCTGAGCAGGCATAATTGCCTTCGTTATGTGATGGGCGAGCAGACCTTCGAACGCTGGAGTTTCCAGACGCCGCAGGGGGTGGAAACCGTCCAGGTGCTGGGCAACCGCATCAGCGATGACGCTGACATCGTCAGGCGTTGGGGGGTGTCGGGACTTGGCGTCGTCTACAAATCCAAGCTCGATGTGATGGACGATATCCGCAGCGGGCGCCTGGTGGAAATCTTCCCGCCGGACTATGGCCAGCCCGCGCCGCTGCAACTGGTGTGCGCCCACCGGACCTCGCTGACGCCGGCGGTCCAGGTGTTGAGGGCGTTCCTGGTGGCGCGTTTCGAGCGTTACATCAGCGGGTGAGCGACAGCGCTGCAGCGCATACCCTGGCTACCGAACGGCCATGGTATGCGCTTCGCGGCCGCCGGCCCCGGCTGCTGGTCCCGGACAATCAGGTCAGCCCTGGTCCTCGACGCGTAACAACACCCGGGTCACCCGCCGCTCTTCCACCTCGACGACCGTCATGCTCCATTGTTCCCAACGCAGGCTATCGCCGATGATGGGCAGACGGTCCAGCAAGCTCATCACCAAGCCGGCGAGCGTTTGGTAGTCCTCCGTCGCTTTCGCCTGGAAGCCGATATGTTCGCGGACCTGGCTGAGATTCAGGGCGCCGCTGACCAGAAAACCTCCCTCCTGGGCAACGATGTTCGGACCCTCGATTTCACTGGCATCGGGCAGTTCCCCGGCGATGGACTCGAGAATGTCAGTCATGGTCAACAGGCCGACGAAATCACCGAACTCGTTCACCACGAAGGCGATGTGGGTTGACTCCTTACGCATTTGTTCCAGTGCGTTGAGGATCGTGAAACTGTCCAGCAGGTTGATGGCCTTGCGCGCCATGGTTTCCAGATTCGGCGGGTTGCCCGCCAGCATTTCCTTAAGCAGCTCTTTCTTGTGGACGAAGCCCAAGGGTTCGTCGACGCGACCTTCGCGGATCAACGGCAAGCGTGAATACGACGAATGCATCAGTGTCGTACGGATTTCCTGCGCAGTGTTCGCCAGGTCAAGGTGATCGATCTGCGCGCGATGAGTCATCACGCTGCGTATCGGGCGCTCCGCCAATTGCAGCACGCCACTGATCATCACCCGTTCCCGCCTATGGAAAACCTGTTCGGGTTCTTCGCCGGCCAACATGTCGGCTATTTCCTCGCCGACTTCGTCGGGGCCGAGCTTCTGGCCGCCCAGCAAGCGCATCACCGCGTGGGCGGTACGCTCGCGCATCGGCCGCAAACCCTGCAGGCTTTTCTTGCGCCGCGAGCGTGCCAACTGGTTGAACATTTCGATCAGGATCGAGAAGCCAATCGCGGCGTACAGATAGCCCTTCGGAATGTGGAAGCCCAGCCCTTCGGCGGTGAGGCTGAAGCCGATCATCATCAGGAAGCCCAGGCAGAGCATGATGACGGTCGGATGACTGTTGACGAAGTGGGTCAGCGGCTTGCTCGCGATCATCATCAAGCCGATGGAGAAAATCACCGCGATCATCATGACCGACAGGTGCTCCACCATGCCCACGGCGGTAATCACCGCATCCAGGGAAAAAACCGCGTCCAGCACCACGATCTGCGCGACGATGGGCCAGAACAACGCATAGGCAGCATTGCCGGAGCGTTGCGCCACGTGGCCTTCGAGGCGCTCATGCAGTTCCATGGTTGCCTTGAACAACAGGAACACACCGCCGAACAGCATGATCAAGTCTCGGCCCGAGAACGTCTTGCCGAAGATTTCGAACAGCGGGTTGGTCAGGGTCACCATCCACGAAATGCTCGCCAGCAGGCCCAGGCGCATCAGCAATGCCAGGGACAAGCCGATGACACGGGCACGGTCGCGTTGTTCGGGGGGAAGTTTATCGGCCAGGATGGCGATGAAGACAAGGTTATCGATGCCGAGCACCAGCTCCAGCACGATCAACGTCAGTAGGCCCAGCCAGGCCGTGGGATCAACGATCCATTCCATGGTTTATTTGCTCCCTCGACCGGTCAGTGCGAGGGCAAGAGGCTGCGACGAGCCTGCCCAGGGCGCGGCGACGGGGGAGAGGCGGTTGTTCGTTGAACGGCGACTGGGGGGTTCCTGAAGGGTTTTCATACAGACCTGAGGTTAAATGGGGAAGAAATCCTACAATGGTTTCCAGCGTTTCCCACGAGACGATTTATTACAGGATCTGACGAAGCAACGGCGAAGCGCAGCAAACCGTGTGATTTTCATGGCGGGTCGGGCCAACATCAATCTAGCGAAATAAGTGCACGGCCAAGCCAACAAGCCCACAGCCGAGCAATACCTGGATCACGCCCCGCTTGAAGCGAAACAACGCAATCGCCGCCCCGATCGCTATCAACGCCGAAGGCCAGTCGAGGCTGCCGCTGAACCCGGTTGGCCAGAGCACGTGGTAACCAAAGAAACACGCCAGGTTGAGGATGACCCCGACCACCGCCGCGGTGATGGCGGTCAGCGGCGCGGTGAACTTGAGCGCGTTGTGAGTCGATTCCACCAACGGCCCGCCCGCGAGAATGAACAGGAAGGAGGGCAGGAAGGTGAACCACGTCACCAACGCTGCCGCAACGGCACCGGCCAGGAACACTTGATCGGCGCCAAACACTTGCGAGACATACGCCCCGATGAAACCTACGAAAGCCACGACCATGATCAGCGGCCCGGGGGTGGTTTCGCCGAGCGCAAGGCCGTCGATCATTTGAGTCGGAGTCAACCAGCCGTAATGGCTGACCGCGCCTTGGTAAACATAGGGAAGCACCGCATACGCACCACCGAAGGTCAGCAGCGCGGCCTTGGTAAAGAACCAACTCATCTGGGTCAGCGTGCCTTCCCAACCAAACAGCGCGGTCAGGGCGGCCATTGGCAAGGCCCACAGCACGGCGCCAATCAATCCCAGCAATGCCAGCCTTGGCCAACTGAACCGGGCATGCTCGGGCGTGGGTGTCTCGTCATCGATCAGGGCCGGGCCGAATGACTTGTTGGCGGCGCTGTGCCCACCAACCTGGAATTTTCCTGGTGCCAGGCGGCCACCGATGTAACCGATCAGCGCCGCACCCAGCACAATCAGCGGGAACGGAACATTGAAAGCGAAGATCGCCGTGAACGAGGCGGCGGCGATGGCCCAAAGCCAATTATTCTTCAACGCCCTGGAGCCGATTCGATGCGCCGCCTGCACGACGATCGCGGTCACTGCTGGCTTGATCCCGTAGAACAGGCCGGCCACTACCGGAACTTCACCAAAGGCGATGTACACCCAGGACAAGACGATCAGGATGAAAAGAGAGGGCAATACAAACAGGGCGCCGGCGATTACGCCGCCCCAGGACCGATGCAATAGCCAGCCGATGTAGGTCGCCAACTGCTGGGCCTCCGGCCCGGGAAGCAACATGCAATAGTTGAGGGCATGAAGAAAGCGTCGCTCGGAGATCCAGCGCCGTCGCTCGACCAACTCCTGATGCATGATCGAAATCTGTCCCGCTGGGCCGCCGAAGCTGATGAAGCCCAGCTTCAGCCAGAACCAGAAGGCGACGCGCAAGCTGATCGGTTCAGGTCTCGCAGGATCATTTTCAAGGGCAGATTCGGCAAGCTTGGGGTTCATGGGCGATAGCTTGGAAAAATGAGGATGCCGCTACAGTATCGGCTGCATATGAAATTGAAAGCTATTTGTCGCAAGCCGGTGAAAGGTCATCGCCTCCCACCGGCAGCGGTCATTCAAGCGCCGCCGACGGCCTCGCGAACGAAGTCTTCATAGCTGCGCAACGGACGGCCCAGAATGGCTTGGAGTCGCTCCACCGTTCCTGCCTCGGCTTGCATGCCGAACGCCTGGATACCGGCCATCATCAGGCGCATGTCGTAGGCCAGCCAGCCAGGGCCGAACGACGCCATCTGGGTTTCGAAGGCGGCCACGTCGTCACCGCCATAAACCACCTCCCGGCCCAACGCCGAACCCCAGGTTTGCGCCACGGCTGCGCCAGTCAGGGCCCGGGGGCCGACCAGTTCCAGCGTGAGCCGTTCGAGGGCAGCGGGAGCCCGGTCGCGTCGCAGCAATTCGGCGACGGCGATGTCGGCGATGTCTCGCGCATCGATCATCGAGACCCCGGCCGAGCCGATCGGCATCGGGTATACGCCATAGTCCTGGATGGTCTGCCGGACCATGAGCTCGTTCTGCATGAAATACGCCGGACGCAGGATGGTCGCCGGCATGTCGAGGCTTTCGAGCATGCGCTCCACCGTATGCTTGCCGGTGAAATGCGGGACATTGGTGAACCTGTCGGCATGTATCACCGACAGGTAGACGATGCGCTCGATACCGGCTTCACGCGCCAGGTTGAGTGTGATCAAGGCCTGTGTCACTTCGTCCGGCGTGACGGCGTTGAGTAGAAACAACGTGCGTACCGACGCGAGCGCGGCGCGCATCGAGGCTACGTCGGTCAGGTCGCCAACGACTTCCGTCACGCCAACCGGGAAGTCGCGCTTGCCGGGCTGACGCACCAGGGCCTTCGCTTCGGCGCCTTTCTCGGCAAGTCGTGTGGTGATGAGAGAACCGATGGTGCCCGTGGCGCCGGTGATCAAGATGCTCATGTGAATCTCCTGTCGCTGATATCAAGGAATGGCATTGCAGTGACCAGACGATAGGGCGTTGCAGGGATAAAACGAAGGCGCCAGAATGCAAACACCTCGTTTCAAAAATGGAACAACATGAACCTGAATGCGCTCATTGATTTCGCGCTGGTCGCCACCAACGAAGGATTGGGCAAGGCAAGCCGCGCGAGCGGCCGGTCGAAAGCCACCTTGTCGCGGCGCATCGCCGAATTGGAGGAACAGCTGGGCGTCAGGCTGATCGAGCGTAGCGCCCGTGGCCTCAAGCTTACCGAAGCCGGCGAAATGCTGATTGCCCGGACCGAAGGGCCGCTGGGGGAGGTGATCGAAGCCATGACGGCGACCCAGGAAGGCGTGTCGACGCCTAACGGACGCTTGCGGGTGGCGGCGCCGGTCCTGTTTTCCCAATTGACGATGGGGCGCATTGGCGCGGATTTCTGCGCGGCCTATCCGCAGGTGACGATCGATGTGCGGGCGGAGGACCGCCTGGTGGATCTCGTCGAGGAACAATTCGACGTCGCCATCCGAGTCAACCCAAGCCCGGACAGCAATCTCGTCGGACGTTGCTTCGCCAAGGACCGGTTGGTAGTCGTGGCCGCGCCTGGCGTGGCCAAGCCTGAACCCGGAGCGGTCAGGCCAGTCCCCAGTATCGTGCCTTCCAATTTCCAGCCGACCCACTGGAATCTTGATGATGGGCGCTTGATCCTGGAGCCCATCCCCAAGCTGTGGTTCTCTTCCTACCTGATGATTCGCGACGCCGCGGTCGCGGGTGGGGGCGCCGCGCTGCTTCCGAAATCGATTGCCTGGAATCAATTGGCCCGCGGCGAGTTGGTCCAGTGGGGGATGGTCGCAAGCGCCGAGCGACAGTTGTGGGTCCTGCACACCTCCAGGCGCCTGGCGGCGCCGAAGGTTCGCGCGTTTGTGGACTTCCTGTGCGCCCGTTACCCGGATATGTCATTGACACTGGAAGGATAACGGAGCGGTTTGCGCCCACTCAAGGTAAGGGCTGTTCCTTGACCTTGGTTGAAACGACCGCGTCGTAACCGCCCGGGCTCTGCACTTCGTCGGAGACCCATAACCGCTCGCTGCGGCATTTGTATTTCACGCCTTTGCGCGGTGCCATGACTTGCGCGCTTTCAATACACATCTGTCTGGATGCATAGGTCGGCCCGGGGTTTCGCTCTTCCACACAGCCTTCCATGCCACTACAGATCCTCATGACAAGAAAATAGACAGTCATCATCCTAATGTTGCTCCAGCGAGCGATGCGGTTGGTTACGTCCTGTGTCAGCGCGGTTTTAGCGCCTGAACGCACAGCGATCATGCGGCGGATGATGAGCCCGCTCACAAATCTTCAGCAATGGGACATCAGTGCCATCTGTCGGAAAAATGGCGCTTCATATAAAAGTTTTTATAGGGAGGTTTTTGGTGACGGATTGTTGACGTCACGGAGGGCGTCATGTCGCGCTTTTTCCCGTCCCTTGAAGCGATGGCTGGGAAGAGCCACGGGTGGGACAGACGGCCGTTTTGAACGTGTTGCCATGTGCGCTTCGAGCGCCTTCGAACAGATATCTGTACTTGATTTTTTTCTTCGTTAGTTATGCAGGATAAACACGATTAATCATTAAAAGTTATCTTGCGGTAGCCTTTCGAGAGCATTAATTCGCAGGGCTATATGGACAAAATCTGTCCACTTGTCAACGTAATTGCAGCCCCTATTATTGGCGCACTGAGTCGCCAAGAAGAGGGTGTCATGAAGCAGTTATTTGAAGGTTGTGTAAAAGTGATTGTCCCCTGTGGTTCATTGGGAGCGGGTGTACGAGAAGAAGAAATTGCTTATGGGCTGGCGGCGGGGGCGCAAGTAATTGCCACGGACGCGGGTTCAACCGACAGCGGCGCGGCTTATCTTGCCCTTGGCAAATCGAAGAATAACCGAGGCGCGGTCAAGCGCGACCTGACTATTCTGATGAAGGCCCAGGCGCAATCCGGCGTGCCGATTATTGTCGGGACTTCGGGGCAGGCGGGCGGCGATCTGAATCTTGATTGGACGCGTGATATTGCCTTGGAAATTGCCGGGGAGTTGGGTGTGTCACCAAAGATTGCGCTCATTTATTGCGAGCAAGACAAGCAAACCATTAAAAAGCTGAACGCTGAAGGTCGTATCAAACCATTGCCGCCCCACGCCGAGTTGGACGACGCGACAGTGGACGCCTGTGAGCACATTGTCGCTGCCCTAGGGGTTGAACCCTTCCTCGCCGCGCTGGACGCGGGCGCCGATATCATATTGGCCGGCCGTTCGACCGACACAGCCGTCATAGGCTGCTATCCCATTTGGAAAGGCGCGCCATGGGGACCGTCCTGGCATGCCGGCAAGACCGGTGAATGCGGCGTGCAATGCGCCGTCAACCCGACGCTAGGGTCGGGGATCCTGCTCAGTGTTGACGCGAACGGCTTCGAAGTCGAGCCGTTGAGCCTGGACAACCAGTGCACGCCCCATAGCGTATCGGCCCATATGCTCTACGAAAACAGTGACCCGTTCCGGTTGTTGGAGCCCGGTGGAATCTTGAACGTGGCCCAGGCGCGCTACACCGATTTGAATGGGCGGGCTGTTCGGGTAGAAGGCTCGCAATGGGAGCCGATGCCTTACACCATGAAGTTGGAAGGCGCTGCCGCCGGTTTGTACCAAACCATCATGCTGGTGGGCATCCAGGACCCCGATGTGCTAAAGGACATCGATGGTTTTCATGACCGTTTGCTGGACGCGCTATATAAGAGAACACGTCAGTCGATTCCCGCTGAAGAGTTGGGCGAGTTTCATATTTCCCTGCGCATGTACGGGTGGAATGGCGTGACCGGTGTCAAACCCGCAGCCGGAACGTTACCGCCACCGGAAATAGGGATGTTGTTTGTCGCCACGGCTGCAACGCAGGAAATGGCCAATACCATTGCCCAGGCGTGTAATCCGTACTTCTTCCATTATCCAAGCGTGATGGGTAAGGAGTTGCCTTCCTATGGGTTTGCCTTTACACCGGCCGATATACCTCGCGGGCAAATATTCGAGTTCAAGTTGAATCACGTGGTGCAACTTGAGAATCCCCTTGAATTGGTTCGTTTGAAGTGGATTGATCTGTCGGACACCACAATAGCTGTGAAGGAACTTGCACAATGACTAAGTTGCGTGATGTATGCCGGCACGTCCGATCCAAACAAGCGGGGCCGTTCTGGGTTACGTTCGATATCTTTTTCAACGGACGCGAGAATTTCGAACGTTATTCCAATTGCGCGGCACTCTCGCCGGCTCAATTCGCAACGCTCTATGGCACCGACCCGGAACGGGTCAAGCGCATCCCGGTGCCGGATCTGGAAATGGTCAAGATCTCCTATCCCCGTGCGACGCCCCAGGGCGGAATGGTCGAGCGCGACATGCACGCCGGCCAGCAATACGTCCGTCTGCTGGACGTGATCGTCGACTGAGGCCGGGCGCCCGCTCGAGCCTTGATTTGTGCGCCTCAAGGACGAGGACCGACCCCCTGTTTACCCGAGGTAACTATGACGGACCCGACCGTTGCGATGCGCCTTGCGCAATATGCCCATGAATTTCGTAGCCAACGCCTGCCCGAAGACATCATCAAACTGGTACGCCAGCGTTTCATCGACAGCCTGGCGTGCATACTGGGCGCCTACGGGGCTGACCCGGTCAAGGCTGCCCTCTGTTACGCCGCTGCAAACACGGCGCAATCATCCAGCGTATTCGGCACCAACCTCAGAACAACGACGGAAATCGCAGCTTTCGCCAACGGCTTGATGGTTCGTTTCCTGGACTACAACGATGGCTACATGGGCCTGGAGCCCGGCCATCCGAGCGATAACATCCCGGCCTGCCTGGCGGTGGCGCAAGCCGAAAACGCATCCGGGGCTGAGTTGGTCTCGGCCATCGTCCTGGCGTATGAGATCCAAATGCGCTTGCAGGATGTGGCGAGCCTGAACAAACGTGGCTGGGACCACGTGAACTACATCAACGTCGCGATGGCGGCGGCGGCTTCCAACTTGATGAAGCTGGACGTGGCGCAGACCGAGCAAGCGATCAACATCGCCCTGAGCGGGCATTTGGCGATGCGGCAAGTGCGCAGCGGGTCGTTGTCCGATTGGAAGGGCTGTTCCGCGGCCAATGCCGCTCGCAACGCGATTTTCGCCGCGCAACTGGCGCGCCATGGCATGACCGGGCCGTCGCCGATCTTCGAAGGCGAGATGGGCTTCTTCAAACAGATTAGCGGACCGTTCGACCTGGACATCAGTCGTTTCGGCACGCCCGGCAACGGCGACTACGCGATACGGCGCTCGCTGACCAAGACGTTTCCCACCAATGGCGAATTGCACACGGCCGTCTGGGCCGCGCTGGATATCCGCAAGCGGATTGACGGCGTGCAGGACATTGCCGCCATTTCAATCGAAACGTCTGAATTCAACCGTCGGGTACTCGCCGATACCCCAGAGAAATGGCTGCCGAAAACCCGCGAAACGGCTGACCACAGCCTGCCTTACAACGTCGCCCGGGCCTTGCTCGATGGCGATATCACGGTCGGCTCGTACGCCGCAGAAAAGATCGCCGATCCCGCAGTGATTGCCTTGATGGAGAAAGTCAGCGTCGTCGAAGATCCGGCGCTCACCGCGCTGTTTCCGCGGCACCTTGCCAACCGTGTTTGCGTAACCCTGAAATGCGGCGAGCTGGTCGTGAGCGAGATGATCACCGGTCCCGGTTCGGTCGAAACGCCAATGACCGATAGCGACTTCGAGCGCAAGTTCCGGCGCATGGCGATGCCGCATCTCGATGCATCGGCACAGGCTGCGGTGCTTGGATTCGTGGCGGGGCTCGAGCATCAAACCGAGTTCGAGACATTGTTTGCGGCGATGGTTGCCTCCTAGGGTCGCCAGCGCCCCAATGGCATCGCCAACGAATGCCCCAATCAGCGGCGTCCGGTATCGGTCGCCGTTGGCAGCGTCCCGGTGTAGCGAGCGCGAGGGCGGCCCTCGTGGTGTTGGTTGTATTGCTCGCTGGCGTGGGCGATCCAGCCGATGGATCGACCTACGCCTCCCAATGAAATTTCCTGCCCGCGCAATCCCAGTTTCCTGCCGATGAAGCTCACCATGAGAATGAATTCCGGTGGGTACGCCACGAGCTCCGAGGCCACCGAGAAGGCTTTTTGCAGCTTGATGAACTCACTGTCGCCATCAAAGGCAGCCGTGAGCGCCGCCAAAAGATTGCTGGCACGCGGGTCGTTGATCGAGTGGACATTGGGACCGAACCCGACAATGTGTCCGTCCTGGTTGTAGCGCTGCAAGATCGGTCGCGTAGGGTCCACGGCGGTACAAATCTCTTCGATCATCCGACTGGCGGCTTCATTCCTGCCATAGGCGATTTTATGGCCCCGTGCGGCGGCGAGTGCAGCGATGACCGCGTAGTACGGAGTGGCGCCGGTGGTGGCGGCGACGCGGACGCTGTGGGTGGTGTGATCCAGCTCATGGTCGATACTGAGGATCAACAGGCGCCGGATCAGATCGGCGTGGGCCGGCGGGGCGCCGCACGACTGGGTGATGAACTCATGCAGGGGTTGCGTACTCGGTTCGGTCGTCCCCACGACCAACGCGGCAAACCACCTCACGACATCGGCGCCTGTACGGGCGTAGCTGTCCGGGGAAAGGTCGAACGCTTTGGGATTCTCTCGCTGAACCAAGGGGAAAAGCGCGATGGCTTTTTCCTGGGCAGACATGTGCTCGTAAATCTGCAACAGCTTGGCGCTGTCCTTCGGGGTGCGAGGCAGCGAATCGCCGAACGCCGAAGGCACCTGCCAGATCAACTCGGCCACCTCTTCGACGGTGGCCCGGTCCGCGAGCTCGACGACGTCATGGCCACGATAAAACAGCCCATCGTCGGTGATCAGCGTAATCGCACTGTCCGAGGGCGATGAGCGCTTCGCCACGGGTTTCTCCGCCGCCGGCACTTTCACCAGCCGCTGAATATCCTCTGCCCAATAGCGACGCTTGGGCGTCCCGGCGATTTTGATGGAGCGGATATTCTTGCGACTGACGTAGGCGTACAACGTCGGCAGGCTGATCCGGAGCAGGGCGGCTGCCTCGTCTGCCGAGAGGTAAAGGCCTTCTTGTTCTGGCATGACGGGCCCACTCGGGTGATTGGAAGTCGTACATGTTTATTAGATATGCAGTCAGGTCGTCAATGTGTATTGGCGGATAAATTTCAACACGTGTTTTTTAGACGAATGATGGCGGGATAGGCCCGATTAAGCCGGGATGTTGACGAAAAAAATCAAGATTTACAGCGTTTCAGCCCCTATGTAGATTTCGGCTGCGCAAGAGTTGTTCACATTGATTTTTTGATGCATCGATAACAATAAAAACGAAAAGGTGAAACGCATGGCTTGGTTAGGTTTCGCAATGGTCGTCACGTTTATGGCCTTGATCATAAGCAAACGACTTTCTGCTGTGACGGCACTCATCCTTATTCCGGTTGCCTTCGGGCTGGCCAGTGGGGCAGGACCGGAACTGGGCGCGATGGTGATGAACGGCGTCAAGCAAGTTGCGCCCACCGCGTTGATGCTGATGTTTGCAATCCTGTATTTCGCGATCATGTTCGACGCCGGGCTCTTCGAACCCGCCGTGAGGAAAATCCTGCGCCATGTAGGAAATGATCCTCTTAAAGTCGTACTGGGCACTGCATTGCTGGCCACCGTCATCTCCTTCGACGGCGATGGCGCAACGACTGTGCTGATCGTCACGACGGCGTTCCTGCCGCTTTACCTGCGGCTGGGGATGAACCCGCTGATCCTGGCATTGATGCTTTTGCTGACGAATACCGTGGTCAATCTCATCCCTTGGGGAGGACCGATCGCCCGCGCCGCCAGCGCCCTTCACCTTGATGTGGCAGAAATGTTCCTGGGGCTGGTGCCGGCGATGCTGGTGGGGCTTGCCTATGCGTTTGCCGTGGCGTTCTGGATAGGCCGCAAGGAGCGGCGCCGCTTGGGATGGACGCCCGGCACCCAGGACGCCGCACCGCAGGAGGTCGCTTTGCCGACCGTACACGCCGAAACCCATCGGCCGAAACTCTTCTGGGTCAACCTGGTGCTTACCGCGGGGCTCATGTACTCCATGGCCACAGGGCTGGCACCCTTGCCGTTGCTGATGATGGTGGGTTTTTCCCTGGCGCTGCTGATCAACTATCCACGCTTGGCGGAGCAGAAGGCTAGAGTCGCGGCTCACTCGGAAAGTGTGCTGATGGTCATCGCGCTGATATTTGCCTCAGGTGCGTTCACCGGCATCTTGTCCGGCACCGGGATGGTTGATGCCATGTCAGGGAAGATCGTCCAGCTGATTCCCGACGGCGGTGGCCAATACTTCAGCATCATTACTGCGCTGGTGGCCTTGCCGCTCAATTTCCTGCTGTCCAATGACGCGTTTTTCTTCGGCATCTTACCGGTGCTGGGGGCCGCGGCTGCCGAATATGGCATCGACCCGATGCATATCGCTCGCGCGTCGGTGCTGGGGCAGCCGGTGCATGCATTGAGCCCATTGGTTGCAGCGGTCTATCTCATCAGTGGAATCATCAAGCGCGACATGGGCGACATGCAACGCTATTGCCTGCTCTGGGCGATCGGCAGCAGCGTTGTCCTGATTGTAACGGCAGTTATTACCCGGGCGATTTATTAATTAATTAGTTCGCTGCGCCGAAGTTCAAAGGACGCCAGTTCGCGTCTGCTCACGTCAAAATAAAAATAATAGAGAGGTGGTCGATGAAATCGATTAACGCCGTCGCTATGACGTTCCTGTCGACATTGTTAATGTCTGAAGTTTGCCTTTCGGCAACCATCAGTGATCCTGACAGGTTCCAGCATGAAGGGAAGTTGAATGCTTATCTTCGTTCGGTCTATATCAATACGCGTATCGCCAACGATTTGATCGAAGATCGCTTTGGCGGTTTTCCGGACGGTGCCGAGCTGGGTGGCACAGGCGTCGGTGCGATCCTGGATTACAACTCCAGTTATTGGGCCGGGGTTGTAGGGATTGATGCCTCTTTGTATGGCGTGGCAATGATCGATTCAAAAGACAATGGCCGGGACCTGTTCGATGATACTGACGGCACCAACGGGGGCTTTGCCAAAGTTGGACAGAGTTATTTCAAGTTGCGTTACGAGGGCAACGGCTGGAATGCCGATTCCCAAGTAGGTCGGGGGCGGTTCGACGCCGGAACGTTGGTCACGCTGGACACTCGGATCGTGCCCGGCTCCTACCAGGGAGGCCGCGCCCATTTGAACTTCACCGAGATGGGAATCGGTCCGCTTCCTGGCACGTTGGGGTTCGAAACCGCCTATATCAACCGCACCTCGCCTCGGGACAGGGAAGACTTCGAGCACCTGCTGAGCCAGACGGGCGAGGAAATCAAGGATCTGTATACCTACGGCATCAATTACGACTTGAAAGCTGTCGAGCTGGGTTACGCCCACGGGGTGGCGCGGGACTTCAATGAAAACACCCGTTATGGGCTGACATTAAAAGCGCCGCTGGGCGACAAAGCCGGTGTGGTATTGGACACCCAATATTATGAGTTCCAGAAAGCCGGGCGAATCTGGGAGCGTGACTGGGAGGCGGGTGAGGCGGCTTACGATGATGACGCGACATGGTTGAATATCAACCTGGGTTTATTGCTCGATAAACTTCGCCTGGGTCTTTCTTTTTCCGAGACCCAGGCAAAGTTGAGCAACGGGCAACTGGGTTATGCCTACTTCGACCACGGCGATAATGTTGACGGCCGGATGGATGCCTGGACACGCTCCGGCAATGATTTCAATAACGACGGTGAGCGAACCTGGCAGATTGGCGCCGAATACGACTTGGGCGGGCATTCTTTATTGGGCGCTTCGCTGGATGGTTTCAAGGTCATGACTATTTATAAACAAGGTGAGTTTGATGCGACCGACCCGTTCAGCGGTCGACGCACCGACGTGACCGAGCGACAAAATGAATATCGCCTCTACTATCGCTTTGACGAAAAAGAATACGCAGGACTTTCCGTGGGCCTGATTTATATCAACTACCGGATTAATCAGGACTTCGTCGCACTGGTTTCCGCTCAACCCGATAACGTGGTGAGCGGTTCGGAAGCGCGGGTCTATCTGGACTACGCATTTTAGAAGTTCAACCGCTCTATCGAGAGGCTCGAGATGTCTACACTTCGTCATAAAATAGTGGTCACGCAGCGATTCTTCGATGCCATGGCGACCGACTTCCTGAAGAGCCGCGGCTGTGATGTAGTCGTCGCCGACCTGGCGCCCGGGCAAGCGGACGGCGACCTGAGTGAACAGCAACTGACCGACATCTTGAAGGACGCTGATGGCTGGATCGTCGGGCACGCGACTATCACGTCCAGCCTGTTGGGCTCGCTCCCGCGCTTGCAGGTCATCGCCCGTCGCGGTGTGGGTTACGAACGGGTTGATACGGCGGCGGTGGAAGCGGCGGGGAAGGTCGCGACCATAGCGATCGGCGGCAACGACGCAAGCGTCGCCGACCACACCGTGGCATTGATGCTCGCTGTGTGCCGCCAACTCAAACGCTGCCAATCGGGATTGTCCGCAGGGGATTGGTCGATCCCCCTGGGCGGCGATTTGTACCGCAAGACGGTGGGCGTCGTCGGGATGGGGCGGATCGGCCGGGGCGTTCTGCAGCGCTTGTCCGGGTTTGAAGTTACACCGTTGATTTTTACCCCTGATCCTCACAAAACACAGCTCGACGGTATCGCCCACGGTAAATTCGTTGGTCTGGAAACGCTGCTCGAGGAAAGCGATTTCGTCACCCTTCATGCGCCTCTCAATCCTCAAACCCAAGGGTTGATCGACGAGCACGCATTGAGACTGATGAAGGGGTCCTCGGTGTTGATCAACACCGCGAGGGGCGGGTTGGTGCGCGATGCGGATCTGCTCTGCGCGCTGCGGGAGAACCGGTTGGCAGGGGCGGGGCTCGATGTCTTCGAAAGCGAGTCTGACCCCACGCTTTTACCTGTGACCGAACGATTGATCCAACTGCCGAACGTGGTCGTGACGCCCCACGTCGGGGCCTCCACGGTCGAGGGGCTCAATCGCACCAACCTGGTTGCCGCCCAGTGCGCGGTGGCCGTCCTGCAAGGGCGCAGTCCGCCCAGCCATTGCGTTATCGCGGACGGACGACGACCCGCCGGCACGCAGGTGTGGCCATGAGTCGTAGCGAAAACCCGTCGCCGGACTCACGCCCGCCGGTTCATCCCGACTTGCTCGCGGTGGCGACGTCGCTGCGCCAACAGGGCCTGCTTCCGATTGTCCAGGGCGATGTGCAGAGCGTCCGGGGCCAGTTGGAGCGGATCGATGCGTGGGCGGCGCACCGCAGCGTGCCCCTGAGCTACGAGCGCACGCTGGGCTTTTGCGTCAACGGCCGAACGGTTCCCTGCAAGCTTTATTGGCCGGAGGGCGATGAGACGCCTTGCTTGATGTTCTACTGCCATGGCGGCGGATTTCGCCATGGTTCGCTGGCCGGCTGGGACGCGCCGCTGCGTCAGTTGGTTCGCAACAGTGGCCTGGCGGTGCTCTCCATCGACTACGCGTTGTCGCCGGAGCATCGCTTTCCCGTGGCGTTCAACGAGGTGGTAGCGATCGTCAGCCGTGTCATCAAGCTCGGGGCAATCACCGACTGCCCGGTGCGCGGCTATGCCCTGGGCGGCGATTCGGCGGGCGCGAACCTGGCCCTGGGCGCGGCCATTGCGTTGCGTGACGCGGGGATCGATGCGCTGCGCCAGTTGTTGCTGTTCTACGGCAGCTACTCGCGGGACATGACCTCCAACTCGTGGCAACGGTTGGGCGGATACGCAGGGCAGAATCTGTCGGTCGAAACCATGAGCGCCTATTGGGCCAGCTATCTGGCCAATGATGAGGACGACTGGCGGGTACAGCCAATCACGGCTGACCTGACGGACCTGCCGCCGACGCGATTGGTCATTGGCGAGCTGGACCCACTGCTGGACGAAAACCGAGGGTTGGCGCAGCGCTTGAAGGACGCAGGTGTGGTGACGAGCCTGCAAGTCCTGGCGAACATGACCCACGGTTTTATCCGTTTCAACGAAGTGGCGCCCATCGCGCGCAACGTACTCGCTGCTCAGGGCAACGCGTTGCGCAAGGCGCTTTCCAATCAGGCGAACCTCCCATGAATGTTTTCCGAATCGCCGCCTTTGCATGGGCCTGCGTCGCGGCATCCGTTGGCATGGCCGCCGGTACGCTGCCTGTCGGGCCCGTTGCCGGGGATGTGCAGTTGTCGGCGTTTTATCGCTGGCCTGAGGCAATGCCCGAATCGCCGGGTACGCTGCTGCGAAACGAGCGCATGCCAGTGCAGGCACTAATGCCTGCCGCCGCGCAGGCGATACGCCTGCTCTACAGTTCGGTTGACGAACGCTGGCATTCCGGCCTCGTTCCGGTCAGCGGCGCGTTATACCTGCCTGCGGGCAATCCCCCCGCCGAAGGCTGGCCGCTGCTGGCCTGGGCCCACGGTACGCTGGGGATCGCCGATGCGTGCGCGCCCTCCTGGACCGGGCTGCGCGACCGTGACGCGGCGTACATCAATCGTTGGCTGGCGCGAGGGTTCGCGGTGGTCGTGACTGACTACCAAGGACTGGGCGGGCTGGGGCCGCATCCCTATACATTCTGGCAAGCCGAGGGACGTTCCGTTCTCGACTCGATTCGCGCTGCCCGCGCCATCAGACCAGGGCTGATCGCCCCTCGCACGTTCCTCGCCGGGCAATCCCAGGGCGGCGGGGCGGCGTTGGGCGCGGCGATACTTGCAACAACCTACGCACCCGAACTGCCTATCCTGGGGGCGATACTCACGGCGCCGAACAGCACGTTTCCCCAAGGCCCCATTGCGCTGCCGCCACGCCAATCCAACACCGTGTTCCTGGTCCTGGCGTCCGGTGGCCTGCGCGAAGACGGACCGCCAATCGAAACCATCCTGACCGCCAAGGGCCTCCAATTGCTGGACGTCGCCCGGCAGGGCTGTACCCGTGACATTGCGCTCAAATCCAAGGCGTTGCGGATCGGTTCGTTTGCAGAGCTGTTGACAATCACCCCCGAGGCATTGAACGCAGCGCGCATCCCGTCCACCGACATGCCGCAGGCTTCGATTGCGTTTGCGTTGTTCATCGCCACCGGCCAGGCAGATCAGACGATCACGCCAGAGCGGCAGTACGCGGTCGCGGCGGCGTTGTGCGCCGCCGGCAACCCCGTCACTTGGCGCACCTATGAAGGCCTGGGGCATGACGGGGTGTTGCACGGTTCGCTGGAAGATGCCTTCGCATTCGTCAGGGCCCGACTCGATGGGCAGGGCGATGGTTCGAATTGCGCCACCTTGCAAAGACCTGGTCCGCCGGGGGAGAGAGACGAAGGAGCGCTGTTCAACGACGACTGAGTGCTGAGTACACCTATGTGGCAAGGGAAGTTGCTCCCTCTCCACGGTTTTGGCGGGTTTGCCATCTCGCGAACCGTCCCAATGCAACGATTGCCAGGCCATGGCCTCATATGAGTCATAAGCGGCGCCTTGGATACCAGGCGCCGGGCCGATTTCCTTATGACGGGTGATTGTTTTCATGACGATGGCTGAGAAAAACCATGTCGACTGGCTGGTGGAGCAATCGATGCTCAAGGCGGCAAGGCAGCGGGCCAAGCTTTACTCGGGACAAGGGCGCCTGTGGCAACAGCCCTTCGCACACACCCGGCCCCGTGACGCCTGCGCGCTATCCTCCGTTTGGTTCACCGCGTACCCGGCCTCCATCGTCACCCGGGAAGATGGCACGGTGCTCGAAGCGCTGGGGGATGAAACCTTGTGGCATGCGCTGTCGAAGATCGGCATCCAGGGCATCCACAACGGCCCCTTGAAAAGGTCCGGAGGCCTGCACGGCACTGAATTTACGCCGACGATCGACGGCAACTTCGACCGCATCAGCTTCGACATCGACCCGGAACTGGGCACCGAGGCCCAGTTGCAGGCATTGACACGCATGGCCGCTGCCCACAATGCCGTGGTCATCGACGACGTCATCCCGTCCCACACCGGCAAGGGCGCGGATTTCCGCCTGGCGGAGATGGCCTACGACGACTATCCAGGCCTCTACCACATGGTGGAGATCCGCGAGGAAGACTGGCCGCTGTTGCCTGAAGTCGAGGAGGGGCGCGACGCGCAGAATCTCACCGCGCAGCAGGTGGACGCCCTGCGCGACAAGCACTACATCGTCGGCCAGTTGCAGCGGGTGATCTTCTTCGAACCCGGCGTCAAGGAAACCGACTGGAGCGCAACCCCCGTCGTCATGGGTGTGGATGGCAAGCCGCGGCGTTGGGTCTACCTGCATTACTTCAAGGAAGGGCAGCCGTCGCTGAACTGGCTTGATCCAAGCTTTGCCGCGCAACAGATGATCATTGGCGATGCGCTGCACGCCATCGATTGCATGGGGGCGAAGATCCTGCGCCTGGACGCCAACGGTTTCCTGGGCGTCGAGCGCAAGCTCGATGGCACTGCATGGTCCGAGAGCCACCCGCTGTCGATCACCGGTAACCAGCTGCTCGGCGGTGCGATTCGCAAGGCAGGGGGTTTCAGTTTCCAGGAATTGAACCTGACGTTGGATGACATCGCCGCCATGTCCCACGGCGGGGCGGACCTGTCCTATGACTTCATCACGCGACCGGCCTACCAGCATGCCTTGCTGATGGGCGATACCGAATTCCTGCGCTTGATGCTGCGCCAGATGCACGCCTTTGGCATCGATCCGGGGTCGCTGATCCACGCGCTGCAAAACCACGACGAATTGACCCTTGAGTTGGTGCACTTCTGGACGCTGCACGCCCATGACACCTACCTCTACCAAGGCCAGACGTTTCCCGGCAACATCTTGCGCGAGCACATTCGCGAGCAGATGTATGAGCGCCTGTCCGGTGAACATGCGCCTTACAACTTGAGGTTCGTGACCAACGGCGTGTCCTGCACCACGGCCAGCATCATCACCGCCGCGCTGGGCATCCGCGACCTCGATGCCATCACCGCCGCCGATATCCAGCAGATTCGCCAGGTGCATCTACTGCTGGTGATGTTCAACGCCATGCAGCCGGGCGTGTTCGCCTTGTCAGGCTGGGATCTGGTGGGGGCATTGCCGTTGCCGGCGGAGCAGGTCGAGCATTTGATGCGCGACGGCGACACGCGCTGGATCCATCGCGGCGCCTACGACCTTGTAGACCTCAACCCGCAAGCGCCGATGTCTGCCGGGCAAATGCCCCGCGCCAGGACGTTGTATGGCAGCCTGCCGAGCCAATTGAAGGATCCGGATTCGTTCGCCTCGCAACTGCGCAGAATCCTGGCCGCGCGCCGGGCCTACGACATCGCCGCGAGTCGCCAGATATTGATTCCGGACGTTGAGCATCCAGGGTTGCTGATCATGGTCCATGAACTGCCGGCCGGCAAAGGCACGCAGATCACCGCGCTGAATTTCGGCTCGACGCCCATCACTGAAACCCTCCATCTGCCAGATATCGCGCCGGGACCGGTGGTGGACATCATCAATGAGCGAGTCGAAGGGGATCTCACGTCGGAAGGCGAGTTCACCATTACCTTGGACGCGTTCGAGGGGCTGGCGTTGCGGGTGGTGAGCAGTTCGCCGATGATCTGAGGCAGTCGAAGTCTTTGATCTGTGAGGAAGATTGGAAAGATAAATATCAATATGCCACTATTGTTATTGCCGCAGCTGCCGATATGAGCAGCATCGATTTTAATCATAGGGACTTGATACATGTCTTTTCGTACGCTTCGCACCCTCGCGACACTGACCGTTCTTGCCTGCCTGACCCTCACCGGTTGCGCCCACGTTCAACCGCCGGTACCGCTGGACCATCAATTCTGGGACGCCAAGGAGCCGACCATTGGCGTGGCGATCAACGTGGTGCCGGAGCCGGTGCTGGCGCTGACCGGCAATCAGGGGTTGCTGGACCTGGCCATCAATAAAGGCGTCAACAGCAAGCTCAGCGATAACGTTGAAAAATGGCAAGTACGCGACCTCAACACCTTGCCGGACGCCATCGTGGCCAAATTGCAGGCCAAGGGTTACAAGGCCAAGCGCATCAACGAGCCGGTGGACCTGACTAAATACAAGGAAGTCAGTTTCCGCGAAGGCTACACCACCCGTGACCTGACGCCGATCAAGGCCACCTACGGTGTCGATCGCCTGCTGCTGGTGAACGTGATGGGAACGGGCGCTACCCGCAGCTATTACAGCATCGTGCCGACCAGCGTCCCGATGGCGCAGGTGGGCGGGCAGGGCATGGTGGTCGATCTGGCCAACAACCGGCTCCTGTGGTTCAAGCCTTTCTCCGTTGTGCAGGCAGCCCAGGGCGAGTGGGACGAACCGAACTACACCAATCTGACCAACGCCTTTTACCAGGCGATGGACACGAGTCGCCAGCAAATGATCACACCGTTCGAGCAATGAAGCGCGGATTGATAGCGCTCGGCTCGGTGGCCTTGCTGATAGTGGCGGGTTGCGCGCAGAAGCCAGCCCCGCCGGCCGGTTTCAAAACGCTGGACGCGGTGTCCTATGTCCAGACCCACGGGGTGAAGGTTGACCTGCAACTGCCCCAGGCGTTTGTCGGCGCCAGTACCGTGGTGGACGCCGAGGCCGCACAGAAGGCTGCTTCGTCGAGTCATAACCTGGTCGCCAGTTCCGGCAACGCTGCTGGGCTTGCCGGTTTGCTGGTTGCCAGCCTGATCAATACCCAGATGGGCAGCGGTAGCTTGCAACGCGATGCCGAACAAACCGCCGCGAAGGAGTCCAGGCCGTTGGCGGACCTGCTTGCCGGCGTGCCGTTGCAGGAGCGCCTGCAACAGCGTTTCCAGCAGGCTTCGCTGGCAGCGGGTCTCAAGCAGGGCGCGGGAGATATCAGTGCCCGCCTGGTGATCGAGCCCAAGCTGATGCTGACGCCTGATCGTGGCAGCTTCGTATTGATCAATCAGGTGCAGGTCCAGGACATCGCCGGTTCGGCGTTGTATCGCATGCGCATTGAAGTCTCCAGCCAGCCGATCCGGCGTTGCGGCAAGCGTTGTGTCGACGACGGCTCGCTGGACCTGGCGCAAGTGACGACGGCGCTCGACGAATGTATCGATGAGTCGATGCGTGTGCTGGCTGCCGACCTGATGTTGCCGGCGCCGCCGGAAGCGGCCCAGGAAACCCTGCGCTATGTGCTTGATGGGCAGCGTGTAGTCGAGCGCGGTTATCAGTTGGCCAACAATGGGAATTACTGGCGCTACCGCAACCTCTACGGCGCGGTGAAATCAGTGCCGGTGCCGTTCGAAGACGCGTTGACTCAGGAGCAGTTGCGCCAGGTATACGGCCGCTGACCGCTCACATGTTCGGCCAGATGTCAGCGTTGGTCCGTCCAAAACCGGCTGACGCCGCCGTTGGCACCCTGCACCGGATCCCGATCCGGAAACGGCAACCCTTCGATGTTTGCCAGTTGCGCCTCGCTCGGCGCTTCGCGGCAGATGTCGGCCTGCTGGCCGGGTGGATACGCGCCGACCACCAGGAAGTCCTCGCTGGAGCCCAGGTTGCAATGCCCGGTGCCGGCGGGGAGAAGCAGCGCATCACCGGCCTTGACGTCGATGACTTGGCCGTTGGGGCCACCGATCATCAAGCGAGCCTTGCCGCTGGCAACACCGAGCACTTCGTGGCCTTCAGTGTGATAGTGGTGAAAGTCGTAGATCCCGTAACGCCATTGCGGTGGCCAGCCGTTGGCGTGGAAAGTCTGCTCCAGGCGGGCGGCCAGATCGTCGGTATGGGTCGCGACCGCATCACGGTAAATGATCACCGGCAGGCGTGGGTTGTTGGGTACCCAATCGTTGCGTTCCAGCAACAAGGTCTGGATTGAATCCGGGAGTGCGTTGAACGTGCTCATCGAAGAACCTTCAAATCTTTGCCTTTATGGGCTAGACGGTGCCTTCGATGGGAGAGTTCAACGTCGCTGACCGGTGCCGCCCGTCAGCGCTTTTCCTTCATGATCCGCTCCACTTCACCCGAAGCCTTGAGCTGTTCGAAAGCGCGTTGTGCCTTGGCGACCGTCTCGTCGGGTGTGCTCAGGCTGAACGCCAGGTAAACCCGATGGGGCTGCTCATCCAGCGCGTAGACCTCCTCCAGCAGATTGAAGTCAATCCGGGCATCCTGGCTCATCAGGCGCGCGGTGTTCTCCGGCATCGGCACCAGCTGGACCTGACGGTTCAACAGTTTCTGGAAGTTATCGTGGTTATTCGCTGAAACGACCAGTCGGCTGAAGCCACGACCTTGCAGATAAACCTGCTTGGCGTCATTTCGTACCACGCCGATGCTGTACTGCTTGGCCTCTTCCAGGGTGCCAATGGCGATGGAGGCCGTGTCGCGCAGCTTGTAGAGCCGGCTGGTGGAGCGATGGATTTCACCGACCCACTTGAACAGCTGTTCACGGGCCGGGGTGCGATCCAGCGGGAAGATCAGCACGTTGGGCTCGCGCAGCGCCATTTCATAGGCCCGCGCCCAGGGGTAGAGGGCCATGTGGAAATCGTCGAGGTCGGCCTGCTTCAAGGTATCGGCGGCGATATGGATACCGGGGCCGACCAATTTCTCGTCGCGCAGATAGGCATACAACGAGTCCTCGGTCACGACCTCGATGGTTTCGGCCTGGCTTTGAAGGCTGTTCAAGGCCAGGAATACCCATGAACAGAGCATCAATGAGTGGCGCATACAGACCTCGGTTTTGGCGATGATTAGAGGGACGCGCAGTTGCGGCCCTGGTGCTTGGCCCGGTACAGCGCCTGGTCGGCGCGTTGCATCAATTGGTCGAAATGATCCATGGCCTCGGGGTCCAGCTCGGCGACGCCGATGCTCAGGGTGACGAATGGGGAGATCGATGAGCCGCTGTGGGGCAGTTGGCGTTCGGCCAGGGCGCCACGCAAGCGTTGGGCCGCCTCCCAGGCCTGCCCTGCGTCGATATTGGGCAGCAGGACGACAAATTCCTCGCCACCGACCCGTGCGGTCAGCTCGCCAGAGCGGCCGAAGACCTCGCGCAGGGTTTCAGCGATCTGTTGCAGGCATTGGTCGCCGTTCATATGGCCATAGGTATCGTTGTAGATCTTGAAGAAATCGACGTCGCACATCAGCACCGCAAGCGGCGTCTTGTGGCGCATGGCGCGGCGAAACTCGACTTCCTTCAGCTCGTCGAAATGGCGACGGTTGGCCAGGCCCGTCAAGGCGTCGTGACGGGACAAGGCTTCGAGGGCCTGGTTGGCGGCCTTGAGCTCAGCGGTGCGCGCCTCGACCAGCTCGACCAGTTGGTCGCGGCTGGCGGCGATCGCCAGCTCGTCCGAACGCTGGCGCTCCAGGTGGGCGTGGAGATTGTCCTGGAGTTCATTGACCTGGGATTCGAGCAAGCTCAACTCGTCCTGGCGATCCACCGAACGCTGCAGCTTGAGGTGGTGCTTGAGTGTTTGTGGCTCGAGCTCGCCCAGGTGCCGGGCGATATGCACCACGTGGACCGTCACCAGGCGGTTGAACATGGTCATGACCAGGCCCGCCAGCAGCATGGATTGGATGATCTGGGTGATGACGATGCTGCGCGCTTCGCCCCACAGGCGCTGCCACAGCAGTTGGTTATCGCCTTCGATGATGAGCTCGCCGACTTTTTCGTGGGCGCCGAGATAAGGCTGCGCGATGAGCTCGCGGTGCAATACCGGTGCTACCCCTTCGTTACCGGTGGTGTAGCGATTGAGCTCGATGATTTCCGGCGACCGGCCGGGCCGCAGGACATTCAGCGCCACGCGTCCGACCGGCGCGGCCTTGGCGACGCTGGCAAGCTGTTTGTCCAGGGAGTCGCGGTCCATCTCCCAGATCGCATGAGCCAAGGTGTCGCGGAAAACCTGGTCGATCAGCCCCAGCTCGGCATTCATGTCCGTCAGGTTGCTTTCCCAGGCCAGCCAGGTGCGCCAGGTGACCATCGCCACTGTGAAAAACAGGCAGAACAGCAGGGTCGCCAGGACCAGGCGCCGACCCAGGGAGCTGAGGGTCTTGGCCTGTGCCCGTTGAGAGGGTGGGGGTGTGAGATGGCTGTCCATCTCATAACCACTTGCGCGCGATGGCATCGTAGACGCCGTTGCGACGTATGGCTTGCAGGCCTGCGCGGAATTTTTCGACGGTCTGCGGCGGCGTGTTGCGGCTGAACGCCATACTCAGGCCGTCGGCACTGCTCAGTTCGGGCAGCGCCAGCGACTTGATCAATACTTTGTCCGGGTCTTCGCCGTTCTGACGGGTCAGGTACAGCGCATTGAGCTCGTTGGAAATCCACAGCTCCACGTGGTCGACCTTGAGCTTGCGGTAATTGTGTTCATATTTGGTGCTGGACTGAAGTTCTTCGCCGATGCGGAAGCCCTTCGAGACGAGAAACTGCTCGCCCACATCCTGATTGACGGTAGCGATCTGGTGCCCATGGGCATCGGCCAGGGAGTCGAGTTTCACCGGCCGCTCGGCCAGTGAATAGATATACCACTGGGTCGGGGCGATGGCGCCGATCCACTGGAACAGCGATTCGCGTGCCGGGGTGCGCACGATGGAATAGATCAACACATTGCTTTCATTGAGCGCCAGTTCATAGGCCCGCGCCCAAGGCATGGGCTGGATCGACGCTTCGACGCCGATCTCCTTGAGCACAGCCTCGACCACTTCGGTGCTCATGCCGGTCACCCGGCCGTCCTGCGTCATGTTGTAGGGCGGCAACTCCTCGGTGACGATGCGCAGTGGCGGCTCAGCCGCGATGGCCAACGCCGATCCACCTGCAACCAGGAGCATCAGGGCGCCACACATCAGTAAGCGGTTAACCAGCGAAGCCATTGATCATCACCCTATGCAGCCAGCAGAGCCTGGCGAGGCCTGAGGGCCTTCGTCATCCAGGTTATCGGCTGGGTGAGGGTGTTGCTTGAGCGCAGCTACGCATCTTCCGGGCGACCGCTCTATCACGCGGACGCCAGGACGCGCCGGTGAACCTTCCGTCAATACAACGCTCACTTGTTAGGTCGTCGCCCCGGGTGAACGCGCTGTTTTCTGCCGATAAGGAATTCGCATGGATCCAACCTCGACCTCCCACGTGCGCCCCGTAGAGCGCGAGTTCAGCCCACGCGCGGTAATCACCGGGATCGTGCTGGGTATTTTGCTGACGCCCTCCAATGTCTATGCAGGATTGAAGATCGGCTGGTCGTTCAACATGTCGATCATCGCCTTGCTGGTTGGCTACGGCATCTGGCAGGGCCTGGCCAAGCGATCGTCCGGCCGGCTGCCCTGGACGCTCCACGAGAGCAACATCAACCAGACCGTGGCGTCGGCCGCGGCATCGATCATTTCCGGCGGGCTGGTGGCGCCGATCCCGGCGTACACCTTGCTGACCGGCCAGCAACTCGACGCGTTGCCCATGGTCGCGTGGGTATTTTCGGTGAGTTTCCTGGGTATCTGGATTGCCTGGTACCTGCGGCCCTCGTTGCTCAACGACAAGGCGCTGAGGTTTCCCGAGGGCATGGCGACCCTGGAGACCTTGTTGCATATCTACAATCACGGCCACGAAGCCGCGACGCGCCTCAAGGTGCTGCTCGGCGCAGCCGTGCTGTCCGGGTTCGCCAAGTGGGTCGATACCTTCGTCTGGGCCATCCCGCGTTGGTCGCCGAGCGCCCAACTGGAGCGGCTGACATTTACCGCGGATCCGTCGCTATTGCTGGTGGGATTTGGCGGCATCATCGGCATCCGTGTCGGCCTGACCCTGTTGCTCGGCGCGCTGTTGGCGTGGGGTGGGTTGGCGCCGTGGCTGTTGGAAAATGGCCTCGTGCACTTGCCGCCCGGCAGCAGCGGCCCGCAATTCGCCGTGCTAGTGGAATGGCTGCTGTGGCCGGGCGTGAGCCTGATGGTTTGCGCGACCCTGGCTTCCCTGGCGATCCGCTTGTGGTCGCTGCACCGCTCAACCAAGGCCAGTGGCGCGGCGTCCTGGGCGGTGCCCAAGGCCGGGCCCGCCGTTGGATTTCTGCTGGCAATCGTCTTGGTGGTCAGCTTGCAAGCCATGTTGTTCGGCATCAATCCCTGGATGGCGTTGCTGACGATTCCCTTGGCCATTTGCCTGGCGGCGGTGGCAGCCCGGGTGGTCGGCGCCACCGGAATTCCGCCCATTGGCGCCATTGGGCAACTGTCCCAGCTGAGCTTCGGCATCGTTGCACCGGGGCAGGTGCCGATCAACTTGATGAGCGCCAACACCGCCGGCGGTTCGGCGGGGCAATGCACGGACCTGATGAATGATTTCAAGGTCGGCCGGGCGATCGGCGCGACGCCGCGCAAGCAACTGCTGGCCCAGACGCTGGGGATTTTCATCGGCAGCATCGTCGGCGTGCTCGCTTACCTGGCGTTGATCCCCGACCCGCAAACCATGCTGCTCACCGAAGAATGGCCGGCCCCGGCCGTCGCCACCTGGAAGGCCGTGGCGCAAACCCTGACCCATGGCTTGGACTCGTTGTCGGTGAGCATCCGCTGGGCGATCTTCATCGGCGGCGCCGTCGGTTTGCTGCTGGGCATCCTCGACAGCCTGCTGCCGGCCCATCGCGCCCGCTACCTGCCCAGCACGGCTGCCCTGGGCCTGGCGTTTGTCCTGCCGGCCTCGGTGTCGTTGATGATGGCCCTTGGCGCCGTGCTGACCTGGCTGGTGAGCTGCCGCTGGCCGAGCCTCACCGAACGCTTCGCCATCACGGCGGCGGCGGGGTTGATTGCCGGGGAGAGCATTACCGGGGTGGGGGCTTCGTTGTGGGAGATGCTCGGTAATCTGTGAGCCCCCCATGGCGAGGGAGCAAGCTCGCTCGCCACTGGAAGCGGTGGGTGGCGCCGAGTCAGTGTGAATGTCGAGGCTCACCACTGCGGGCGATCACCCTCAGGTGCAACGTGGCCGGCTCCAGGCAACCTCCCGTGGAAAGCTGGCCGACCAGTTGCCGGTACAGTTCCTGCCAAGGCGTTTGCGACGGCGGGAAGTTCGGCGTCCAGGCGCGGCGGCGCCGCTCCATCTCGGCGTCGTCCACCAGCAGGTTCACGGTGCGGGTGTTCAGGTCGACTTTCAGCCGGTCATTGGTCTGTAGCAGCGCCAGGCCGCCGCCAACGGCCGCTTCCGGGGACATGTTGAGGATCGACGGGCTCGCCGAGGTGCCGCTCTGGCGACCATCGCCCAGGCACGGCAGGGAGTCAATGCCGCGCTTGATCAGCGCGGCGGGCGGAGCCATGTTCACCACCTCGGCGCTGCCGGGATAGCCCACGGTGCCAGCGCCGCGGATGACCAGGATGCAGCGCTCGTCGATGTCCAGCGCCGGGTCGTCGATGCGTGCGTGGTAGTCCTCCGGCCCCTCAAATACGATGGCCCGCGCTTCGAAGCTGTTCTCGGCGCCGGGTTCGGACAGGTAAGTCTTGCGGAACGCTTCGCCCACCACCGACATCTTCATGATCGCGCTGTCGAAAAAGTTTCCGCTGAGTACGATGAAACCGGCGCGGTGCTTGAGTGGGGTGTCGAAGGGGTGGATGACGTCGGCGTCGCAGGTCAGGCTGCCGCTGACGATCTCGCCGATGGTCTTGCCGCTGACCGTGGCGCAGTTCTCATGCAGGCGGCCGGCCTTTTGCAATTCGTGCATGACTGCCGGCACGCCGCCCGCGCGGTGGAAGCCTTCGCCCAGGTATTTGCCAGCGGGCATGCAGTTGACCAACAGCGGCACGTCCTCGCCGATTTTTTGCCAGTCGTCCAGGCTCAACTCGACGCCCATGTGCCGGGCGATGGCGATCAGGTGCGGCGGGCAGTTGCTCGATGCGCCGAGTGCCGAGGCGACGGCGATGGCGTTTTCGAAGGCTTCACGCGTCATGATCTGGGAAGGGCGCACGTCCTGGCGCACCAGTTCGCAGATGCGCTTGCCAGTGGCGTAGGCCATCTGCCCGCGCTCGCGGTACGGCGCCGGAATGCTTGCGCAACCGGGTAACGACATGCCCAGGGCTTCGGCCAGCGCGTTCATCGACAGGGCGGTGCCCATGGTGTTGCAGTGGCCCACGGAGGGCGAGGCCGCCGTGGTCATTTCCATGAAACCTTCGTAGTTGATCTCGCCAGCGGCCATCAGGTTGCGAGCGTGCCACAGCACTGTGCCGGAGCCGATCAGCTCGCCCTTGTGACGACCGTCGAGCATCGGCCCGCCGGACAGCACGATGGACGGCAGGTCGGTGGTGGCTGCCGCCATCAGGCAGGCGGGGGTGGTCTTGTCGCAACCGGTGGTGAGCACAACGCCGTCCAGGGGATAGCCGTGGAGGATTTCCACCAGGCCCAGATACGCCAGGTTTCGGTCCAGGGCCGCCGTTGGGCGACGCGACTGTTCGGCGATGGGGTGCACCGGGAATTCCATCGGAATGCCACCGGCGTCGCGGATCCCGGCCTTGACCCGTTGCGCCAGTTCCAAGTGATGGCGGTTGCAGGGTGTCAGGTCGCTGCCGGTCTGGGCGATGCCAATGATCGGCCGGCCCGATTGCAACTCTTCGCGGGTCATCCCGTAGTTCATGTAGCGTTCGACATACAGCGCGGTCATGTCCGCGTGGGCCGGGTCGTTGAACCATTGCTCGCTGCGCAGGCGGCGTTTTGGCGTGTCACTCATGATTCATTTCTCTCTTGTAATTGGGTGAATCGACGATCAGTCGGGCTCAGCGATCGAGCAGCCCCCGCGCGGCGAGGTTACGCAGCAGCGCGCCGACGCCGAAGGTCCACGGCGCGGCGTCGCAGCTATGGGTCACCTGATTATGCAGGCTGCCCAGTAGCGGGCTGCTGATACTGACGCGGTCGCCGAGTTTGTGGGTGAAACCGCTGCCGGCATGATCACGGTCCTCGGTGGGGGCGAACAGCGTACCGAGAAACAGCAGGAAGCCATCGGGGTATTGATGGTTGGCGTTGAGTGTCTGGCCGGCCAGGTCCTGCGGATCGCGGCTGATCTGGCTCATGGAGCTGCAACCGTGCAGCCGGTAACCGTCTTCGCCTTGTACGTGCAGATCGACTTCGCAGGCGCGCACATCGTCCAGGCTGAACTGCTCGTCGAACAGGCGAATGAACGGCCCAATGGCGCACGATGCATTGTTGTCCTTGGCCTTGCTCAACAACAGCGCACTGCGGCCTTCGATGTCCCGCAGGTTGACGTCGTTGCCCAGGGTGGCGCCGTGGATCTGGCCACGGCTGTTCACCGCCAGCACCACTTCCGGTTCCGGGTTGTTCCATTGCGAGGCCGGGTGAATGCCGATCTGGCTGCCGCTGCCCACGGCGGCCAGCACCGGCGCCTTCGTGAAAATTTCCGCGTCCGGGCCGATGCCCACTTCCAAATACTGCGACCACATACCTTGTTCGATGAGGTACGCCTTGAGGCGCATCGCTTGCTCGGAGCCTGGCACGATCGAGCGCAGGTTGTCGCCGATCACGCCGTGGACCGTGGCGCGCACGGCTTCGGCGCGGGCCGCGTCGCCGCCGGCCTGTTCCTCGATGACCCGCTCGATCATGCTCGCCGCGAACGTCACGCCGGCCGCCTTGATCACTTGTAAGTCCAGCGGAGGCAACAGGAACGGCTTGGCCGGGTCGGCGTGGGGGCCGGTGTTGGCCAAGAGTGCTTCGAGGGTGGCGATGAAGGTGCCAGGCGTCTCTCTTACCGTCGCCAGGGGCGAGGGTGTTTCCAGTAGGTCGCTAAGTGTCGCGAACCGATCCGAGAGGTCGAACACCCCGTCGCTGCGCAGCACGATGGGCGAAGGCCCGGCGATCCGCCCCGGGACCCAGGCGCGACCAATCAACGTGCCGGCCACGCCATCGACCGGCAGAGTGTTCTCGGGAGTAAGCAATAGCGACATGGACAGGCTTCCTGGTTCGTAAAGCCTTCACGCTAGGGCCCGTTGTCGATGAACTCCAATGAGATATATTCAGTATCCGATAACGCCTGGTTATTGCGCCGCCGAGGAATACCCATGTCCGATCTGTCCTTTTCCAGCTTTTGCGGCTGGCTCAAATTTCGTCATCTGCTGCTGATCGACACGTTGGGACGCACCTGCAACATGCATTTGGCGGCCGAGCAGATGAACCTCAGCCAGCCGGCCGTGAGCAAAATGCTCAAGGAAATCGAGAGCCTGCTCGGCTTCGCCCTGTTCGAGCGTCGACCGCGCAGCATGCCGCCCACCGCCCTGGGCGAGCACGTGCTGCGCTACGCGCAAATAGCCCTGAATGACGCCCGTTCGTTCGTCGAACAGATCAGCAGCCTGCGAGAAGGTGGCCACGGTTACTTGAAGGTCGGCGGTATTTTTGCCGCGACGGCGGTGGCGTTGCCCGAGGCGATCCTGCAGATCAAGCAGCGCTGGCCCTTGCTGTCCATCGAAGTGGTGGAGCAAACCAGTAATCATCTGATGAAGATGCTCGAAGAAAAGAAGCTCGACCTGGCCGTGGCGCGTTTCACCGATCAAAGCCAGCAGCAGCGCTACGACTTCCAGCCCCTGGCCCCCGAACCGTTCTGCATCGTGGTCAACGATCGCCATCCGCTGGCCAACGCTGGGCCGACATCCTTGCAGCAACTGGTGGACCTGCCGTGGATTCTCTATCCGGTCGGCACGCCGATTCGCGCCCGCATGGAGCTGGCCTTTGCCGAAGCTGGTGTGGGGATGCCGCGCAACACCATCGACACGATTTCGATGCAGACTTTCCTCCAGGTCCTGCAACGTGGCCCCATGATTGGCATGTTGCCCAACGCCATGGTCGACCCGTTGCTCGAAAGCGGCCAGCTCAAGACCCTTGACACGCCGCTGCACCTGGTGCCCCAAGACTACGGCATTCTCACCCGCAAGGACGAGCCGCTGGTGGGCGCGGCCCTGGAGTTCGCCGAGATCCTCAAGGACAACGCCCGCTTGAGTGGTTGAACGTGCCGCCCCATCGCGAGCAAGCTCGCTACCACACAGCCTGCTTGCGCTGAACCCGTGGCGAGGGAGCTTGCTCCCGCTGGGCTACGCAGTAGCCCCCTACGATTTCTGATAACACTGGGTTATCAACTAATCCAAAAATGCCATTGGGAAAGAATCGCTTCCCGACAGTAGAGTCCTCGTTCAATCGCCGGATGACTCGCTCATTCGACGTGACCCAATAAAAACAATCAGGGGTTACCTCATGCAAACCATCTCCGAGCATTCGCCCGCCCAGGCTTCCGCCAGCGGACTCGATTTCGAGGACCGGACCTACCGCAAGGTCATCTGGCGAATCCTGCCTGTCCTGCTGTTGTGCTACATGGCGGCCTACCTCGACCGGGTGAACATCGGTTTCGCCAAGCTCGACATGCTCAACGAGCTGCAATTCAGCAACACGGTCTATGCCTTGGGCGCCAGTATGTTTTTCTGGGGCTATTTCCTGTTCGAAGTCCCCAGCAACCTGTTGCTGCATCGCTTTGGCGCGCGGTTCTGGATCGCCCGGATCATGCTCAGCTGGGCGGTGATCTCCATGGCGGTGGCCTACACTGTGCCGCTGGCGGCGTTCTTCCATATCGAATCCAGCACCATGTTCTATGTGCTGCGTTTCCTGCTGGGTATCTGTGAAGCGGGCTTTTTCCCGGGCGTGATCCTTTACCTCAATTACTGGTTTCCGACCCACCGGCAGAGCCGGGTGATGTCCGGGTTCCTGTTGGCCTTGCCGGTCAGCCTGACCCTCGGCGGGATCTTGTCCGGCTGGCTGATGAATAGCATGCAGGGCGTGCAAGGCCTGTCCGGCTGGCAATGGATGCTGATCATCGAGGGCATTCCTTCGATCATCATGGCTTTCGTGGTAATCGTCTGCCTGGCCGACAACATCGACAAGGCCAAGTGGCTGTCGGCAGCAGAAAAAGCCATGCTCAAGGCCAACCTGCAAACCGACAACCAGGGCAAGGCGTCGCGCTTGAGCGAGGTGTTTTTCAACCCTCGGGTGTGGTTGCTGGTGTTGATTTTGCTGACCTTCAACACCGGCTTCTATGGCCTGGCATTCTGGATGCCTTCGATCATCAAGAGCACCGGCATCACCAACAGCCTGCACATCGGTTTGCTCACCGCCATCCCTTATTCGGTGGCCGTCGTGGCGATGCTGCTCAACGCCCGGCACTCCAACCGCACCGGTGAGCGGCGCCTTCACGCGGCGATTCCAGCCTTCATCGGTGGCGCCGGGCTGATCCTCAGTGCGTTCTTCGCCGATAACCTGGTGCTGTCGGTGCTGTTCCTCAGCGTCTCCGCTTCGGGGATCCTGAGCCTTATGCCGATCTTCTGGACCCTGCCGGGCACCGTGTTGTCGGGCGTCGCTGCCGCTGCCGGGATCGGCATGATCAACGCCATCGGCAACCTGTCGGGCTTCACCGGATCGATGATCACCGCCGTGGCCGAGACGCTTACCGGTAATATCAACAATGGTACGTATGTCCTGGCCCTGTGCCTGTTGGTCAGTGGCGGGCTGATCCTGGCCATTCCGGCCTCGATGCTCGCCAGGGCACCAAAAAGCGCAGTCCCGGCAACGCAACTGGAGACCGCATGAGCTTGCAGAACAAACGGGTACTGGTGACGGCGGCCGGGCAGGGTATCGGTCTCGCCAGCGCGGTGGCCTTCGCCCAGGCCGGGGCCGAGGTGTTTGCCAGTGACATCGATACGCGCGCATTGGCGGGCATCGAAGGGGTGACGGCGGTCACCCTGGATGTCACCTCGGCCAGCGCCATCGAGGCTGTCCGCGACTGGATCGGCGGCCTGGACGTGCTCTTCAACTGCGCCGGCTACGTGCACAGCGGCAACATCCTGGACTGCGACGAAGCGGCCTGGGTGCGTTCGATGGACCTCAACGTCACGGCCATGTACCGGATGATCCGTGCGTTCCTGCCGGGCATGCTGGCGCGGGGTGGCGGGTCGATCATCAACATGTCGTCGGTGGCGTCCAGTGTCAAAGGCGTGCCCAATCGTTTCGCCTACGCTGCCAGCAAGGCAGCGGTGGTGGGGCTGACCAAATCTGTCGCCATCGACTTCGTCAGCCAGGGGATCCGCTGCAACGCGATCTGCCCCGGCACCGTGGATTCACCATCGCTGCGCCAGCGCATTGCCGACCAGGCCGCGCAGCAGGGTGTCGATGTGCAACAGGTCTACCGGCAGTTTCTCGACCGTCAGCCCATGGGGCGCATTGGCAACACTCAGGAAATCGCGCAACTGGCGCTGTACCTGGGCAGTGACGCGTCCGCCTACACCACGGGAGCGGTGCACGTGATCGATGGCGGCATGAGCCTTTGAGTTTTCACTTGAACAGGAGCACTTCATGAAACTGTTGCGATACGGCGAAAAAGGTTCGGAAAAGCCCGGGCTGCTGGATGACGACCATCAGGTCCGCGACCTGTCGGGCCATGTGCCGGACATCGCCGGCAACGTCCTGGAGCCGGAAGGCCTGGCCAGACTCGCGGCCATCGACCCGCACAGCTTGCCGGTGGTGACCGGCCAGCCTCGGATCGGCCCGTGCGTCGGGCAGGTCGGCAAGTTCATCTGCATCGGTTTGAACTACGCCGATCATGCCGCCGAATCTAACATGGAGGTGCCAAAAGAGCCGATCATCTTCAACAAATGGACCAGTGCCATTTGCGGGCCGAATGACGATATCCAGATCCCCCGCGGCTCGCTCAAGACCGACTGGGAAGTCGAGCTGGGCGTGGTCATCGGCAAAGGCGGGCGCTACATCGACGAAGCGAATGCCCTGGAGCACGTCGCCGGATATTGCGTCATCAACGACGTGTCGGAGCGCGAATGGCAGCTCGAACGTGGCGGCACCTGGGACAAAGGCAAAGGCTTCGACACCTTCGGCCCGCTCGGGCCGTGGCTGGTGACCAAGGATGAGATCCCAGACCCGCATACGCTGGACCTGTGGTTGGAAGTCGACGGGCATCGCTATCAGAACGGCAACACCCGGACGCTGATCTTCAGCGTGCCGCAACTGATCGCCTACCTCAGCCGGTGCATGAGCCTGCAACCGGGCGACGTCATTTCGACCGGCACGCCGCCGGGTGTCGGGCTGGGCATCAAGCCCAACCCGGTGTTCCTGCGGCCGGGCCAGACCATGCGCCTCGGGATTGCAGGATTGGGTGAGCAGCGTCAGGTGACCGTGCAGGCGGATTGATCCGGGAAGCGTTCAAGGGTAAGTAGTGCCGCCAATCCTATTCGGGTCTGCGACACCTGACGCGCTTGCGGGCGTGCCTGCTTGCTCGATGACCAGCTCCGCAAGAATCGCAACGGGGTCGGCCAGGCTCTGTCGCGACCGATGGATCAGGCCGATGTCCCGATGAAACGTGTGTGGCCCCAGGTCTAGGGCCCGCACGCCTTTGGGCCACGGCTGATGGGCTGACGTATGCGGCACCAGGGCGACACCGACGCCTTTTTCCACCAGTTTGATGATCGCGTCCAGTTCATCCAGTTCGCACACTTCCCGCAGGGTGAAATGCATCTGCCGCAGGAAACGATCGACCTGCCTGCCGCCGAACGAGGACCGGTCATAACGGATGAAGGGTTGGCTGGACAGCAGCGCCGCCCAATCCTCGCCGGGCATTGCACGGGGAATGATCAGCCGATAAGGCTCCAATGCCAGGGTGGTCCAGCGCAGATCACTTTGCAGCGAGAACGGCGGGCGGATCATCACGGCCATGTCGATTTCACCGGCGTCCACCAGATTGATCAATTCCACCGACAGGCCCGGCACGATGCGTGTGCGGCACTGCGGGCATTGCTGGTGAAACCTGGCGAGAGCGTCCGGCAGGTACGAGCGCTGGACCGAGGCGATCGCGCCGATGTTCACCAGCACGCTGGCGGGAAGCCCGGGGGTGGCGGAGCCGAGACTCTCGTAAAGGCGAAGCAGTTCCTGGGCTTGCAGGAGAACCTGGTGGCCCCGCTTGTTGAGGTGGGCCGTGCGCCCCTTGCGGTCGAATAGCTCGAAGCCCAGCTCGGCTTCCAGGCGCTGGATCTGCGCACTGACCGCCGCCTGGGTGAGGCCGATCTTGTGCCCGGCTGCGGCGAAGGTGCCTTCGCGCGCGACGGCAATGAGGGTCTTGAGTTCTTTGATCATTGATAAAGATTAATGGTCTTTCTAAGAAATTTATATTGATTTTATTGTTCGGTTCCCGCGCCTACGATGGGCAAACGCGCGGTTGCGTATCCCATGATTGAATCTTTGGAGTCCCGATGAGCGTCTCGCCTTTCCATTTAGCAATTCCGGTCTATGACCTTGCGGCAGCCCGTACTTTTTACAGCCAAGTGTTTGGGTTGGAGGAGGGCCGCTCCAGTGAACAGTGGGTCGATTTCAATTTCTACGGTCACCAGTTGGTGATCCACGAGCACCCCAAGACCGCGTCCCAGGAAAGCGTGCACAGCAACGCCGTGGATGGGCACGATGTGCCGGTGCCTCATTTTGGTGTGGTATTGGGGTGGGCTGAATGGGAAGCGCTGGCCGAGCGACTGAAATCCTTCGGCACTCAATTTGTGATCGAGCCCTACGTGCGTTTCAAGGGGCAGGTGGGCGAACAGGCGACGATGTTCCTGTTCGACCCTTGCGGCAATGCGCTGGAGTTCAAGGCGTTCAAGGACATGAGTCAGTTGTTCGCCAAATAACGGCATGCGCATGACCCTGTGGGAGCGAGCCTGCTCGCGATAGGGTTCGGTGCCGTCCTTAGCCATGCACCGTCACGCGATTGCGCCCTGTCTTCTTCGATGTATACAACGCCTGGTCGGCCCGGGCGATCAGCTCGGCGTGGTCGTTCGCCGGCGTGCTCAGGTCGGCCACGCCCAGGCTGATGGTGAACCGAATCTCCTGGCCGTTGTACTGCACCAACAATTGTTCGACAGCCTTGCGCAGGCGCTCTGCGAAAATCCGTGCGCCGGCCTGGTCGGTGTCCGACAGCACCACGCCGAACTCTTCGCCCCCGTAGCGCCCGGCCACGTCGGACTCGCGTACGTGCTCGTGCAATAGCGCGGCAACCTGTTCGATCACCTTGTCGCCGGCCTGGTGGCCGTAGGTGTCGTTGACCTGCTTGAAATGATCGATGTCCAGCATCACCAGGCTCAGGGCGTTGCCATAGCGCTGATGGCGGGCGTAGGCGGCTTTCAGGGTGCCTTCCCAATGGCCGCGGTTATAGAGGCCGGTCAGGCGATCGGTGCTGGAGAGCAATTGCAGTTGTGCATTGGCGGCCTGGATCTGATGGCGATTGGTCGCGACGTCGGTGACGTCATAGATCACCAGGCAGATATGGTTGATTCGGTTGTCAGGCGAGCGCAGCGGCAGCAAGGTGGTGTTCTGGTACATGAACTCTTCCTGGCCGGTGATCGGTTGGTAGCTCTTGAAGCGCATCAGGTACGGGCGCTGCTCCCAGACTGTGAACGCGGGGGTGCCCAGGGTCGCGACGCTTTCCACCTTGCGGCTGAACCATTGGCGGTCGATTTCCGGGAACAGGCTGAAGAAATTCCGGTTCTGGGCGTCCTTGGGTTGGACGCCGGAGCGGTTCTCCATGAAGGTGTTCCAGACCTGAACGCGGTACTCACGGTCGAGCACCACCACGCCGACGTCGATGCTCTGAACGATGGCCAGCAACCAGTGGAATTCGTTCAGATCGATGGAGTCGGTCATGGCTCAGCTCATCAGGTAGGCGAGTTTGTGGGTCAGCCGCTCGATGGAATCCTCCGTGAACAGCAGTAACAGGTCGAAGCGGATATCCTGGCCTTCGAGGCCGTAGCTGATCTCCACCGCGAGGGTTTTTTTCCAATGGACGCGGTTTGCCCGGATCAATTCCTCGATGGCCGCATGCTGGCCGAGGACCTGCGGATGACCTTGGGAGAACACCACATCGATCTGCTCGGCGATGCTGCTCAGGCACGCACCGATCAGGATGCTCGAAAGGTCCACCAGCATCTCCAGGTCTGAATAGTCGGCGCTTTCGCGCTGCATCAACTGGGCGATATCGGCGATTTCCGAATCATGGAAGATCAGCAGGGCTTCGCCGGCAATCCCGCTGCCGATAAACCCCTGGCAGATGGCCGTGAGTTGCTGGGAACCGCCGACGTCGTTCAAGGCCATGTGCAATTCGCCGACTTCGAGCACGTTGACGTTCGGCACCGGCAGTTGCACGAAAACCCCCAGCACCTTGGCAATCAGGGCGGCGGCCTGGCCGATGGCAACGTTGACCGTTTCGCGGAACGCGTCCTGGAAGCTGATGGCCGTGTTCGGTGTCGCTCGGTTCTGCGGCGGCGCCTGAGCGGGCTGGCTCAACAGCCCCACGCGGTTGAGGGTCTGGCGCAGTTCGTTTTCATCGAATGGTTTTTTCAGGAAGGCCAACGCGCCCAGCTCAAGGACGCGGCGCACGGCCTCATCCTGGATGTCACCGGAAATCACGATGACCTGCGCCTTGAGGCCTTCGGCGCGCAACGCGCTCAGGACCTGGTATCCATCCATTTCCGGCATGGTCAGGTCGAGCAGCACCACATGGCCGAGGCCCTGACGTATGGCATCCATGGCCTGGCGGCCATTGACCGCCTCGGTGACTGAAACCGGCCAGTCTTGCGGCAGCGCACGCAACACTTGCTTGCGCGCCATGGTGGAGTCATCGCACACAACCAGAGGGATCAACGGCACTGGGGTGTCCAACGACGAATAGCGGGGGAGTTCCTTCGTGCCTCATTCATAGGCGGCAGTGGCCCTCTGATCAATGAACGGGATGCTGTCTTGGCTTCTTTTAAAAACTGGACCATTAAGTCAAGGGCGTCAAACGCCACTCGTCATCTGGCGCAACTGCGCCGGGCTCACCCCTAGGCGCTGCTTGAACGTTGTTGTCATGTGCGCCTGGGAGCTGAAACCGCAGGCGTGGGCGATTTGTGCCAACGTCGCCGATGAGTCGCGTATCAACGCCCGGGCTTTGGCGAGGCGGCGGTCGATCAGGTAAGCGTGGGGGCTTTTGCCCGTCGCGAACTTGAAGGCGCGCATGAAATAACCTTCGGACAATCCCAGCAACTGCGCCATTGCCGAGACGCCCAGCGGTTGATCGAGGCCGGCATCGATGAACTCGTCGAGCAGGCGCATCCGGCTGTCGGTCATGGAGCCCTGGAGCGTTGCGCAAGAATGTTCGCCCGGCGTCACGCGCTCGGCCAGCGCCACGGCCCAGGCTTGCCAATCATCTTCGACCGAAGCGTGCAGCAACGCCTTGCGCATGCGTTGCGCGAGGGCGCTGGCGCGTGGGTCGACGCGATTGTTGAACGCATGATCTCCAGGCAGCACGACGCCGTCAGTGCGCACCAAACGCAGGTATTCGCCGCCTACGGGTGACTCCGAATACACGTCGCACTGGGCTGGGACGAACGCCAGGCCGTTGGGCTTGGCGTAGAACGGCTGCACCCGGTCGCTGCCAATGGCATGCAGGCCTCGCTGGCTGTCGAAGGCAAAGCCGATGACCGGCTGGGTTGCAACGTATCGAGCCGAATAGGCGCTACCGGGGAGCAGTTCGATGAGCCACGGGCCGGCCTCGACGCGACGGGTCGATTCAGTCGGGCGCGGTGGCTGTGGGCGGTTTCGATGGCTCATCTACCCATAGTAGTGAAGCGAGGGGACAAAAGTCAGGTCAGTTTTTTGAAAGCCCGGCTTCGGCGTCCCTGGCTAGACTGGCCGAAACCCAAGGAGACCCATCATGTACGCACTGACTCTCGACGATATCGAACAAGCGGCTCGCCAGGTCTACCAGGTCATGCCCGCCACGGCCCAGTACGCCTGGCCCTTGCTGGCGCAACGCCTCGGTTGCACGGTGTGGGTCAAGCACGAAAATCATACCCCCACGGGCGCGTTCAAGGTCCGCGGCGGCATCACATTCATGGATTGGCTCAAGCGTGAGCATCCGCGAACGAAAGGCATTGTCACCGCGACCCGTGGCAACCATGGCCAGAGCCAGGCGCTGGCGGCCAGCGCGGCGGGGCTGCGGGCATTGATCGTGGTGCCGGAGGGAAACTCGGTCGAGAAGAACGACGCCATGCGCGGCTTCGGTGGCGAAGTGATCGAATACGGCCGCGATTTCGATGAGGCTCGTGAAGAAGCGGCACGCCTGGCGCAGACCCAGGGACTCTATCTCGTACCGCCGTTTCATACCGAGCTGGTCAGAGGCGTCGCTACCTACGCGCTCGAGCTGTTCAAGGCCGTGCCTGACCTGGACACCGTCTACGTGCCCATTGGCTGCGGCTCCGGGATCTGCGCGGTCATCGCTGCCCGTGATGCCCTGGGCTTGCAAACCCAGGTCGTGGGCGTGGTGTCCACCGAGGCGACGGCGGCGAAACTGTCATTTGAAGCGGGTGAAATCCGCGAAACCGCCTCGGCCGATACCTTTGCCGACGGCCTCGCCGTGCGCAAGCCGATTGCACAGGCCTTCGCCATCTACGGCGCTGGCGCGGCGCGCATCGTAGCGGTCAGCGACCAGGAAATTGCCGAGGCCATGCGCGTCTATTACACCGACACCCACAACCTGGCCGAAGGTGCCGGCGCGGCGGCGTTGGCGGCGCTTATCCAGGAGCGCGGGAAGATGGAAGGGAAGAAGGTCGGGGTGATTTTGTCCGGCGGTAATATCGATCGATCGGTGTATGCCCGCGTAATCGAGTAGTCAGAGACGACAGGGCGATGGGATTGTGACTAAATCCAGGTTTGGTCATAAGTTGTCAACGGTCGTCGGGATGCGTAAGCTGCCCCGATGAACCAGCCATCCATTGCACCACCCAGCGCCCGTGGACCCGCCGATCACGACATTCGTGACCAGATCATAGCGGCCGCCCATGAACATTTCAGCCAGTACGGCTTTGGCAAGACCACGGTTTCCGACCTGGCCAAGGCTATCGGCTTCTCCAAGGCGTACATCTACAAGTTCTTCGATTCCAAGCAGGCGATCGGCGAAGCGATCTGCGCCAACTGCCTGTCGACGATCGTCGAGGCGGTGGAAGAGGCGATCAACGTAAACGGGCTGACGGCAACGGAGCGCTTGCGCAGGCTGGTCAAAACATTAGTCGTCACGGGCGTGAACCTGTTTTTCAACGACCGCAAGCTCTACGATATCGCGGCTTTCTCGGCTTCGGAGCGCTGGCCTAGTTCCCAGGCGTATAACGAACGGATCAAGAGCTTCGTGCTGGAGATCATCCGCCAAGGGCGTGAGCTCGGCGAGTTTGAACGACGCACGCCTCTGGACGAAACGGTGGAGGCCATCCACCTGGCCTTGCGGCCGTTCGTCAACCCCTTGCTGCTGCAATACAACCTCGACTTCGTCGAGGAAGCCCCCACGCTCACGACCAATCTCATCCTGCGTAGCCTGATGCCCTGAGCTTTGGCTGATGGCCACTCTCGCAGCTATTTAGTGACCATTTCTAAAAATGTTCACCTTGTCGCCACAGCTCCTTCCTCGGGAGCTTGCCAACCACCGCCAAGCGCACGGAATGCCGCGACCGCTGCCCGTGCTGATTCCGTTCGAGCCTGCGCTCGGGCATCGGATGCCTGCAGCAACGTCTCGTCGGCGTTGAGCACGTCGATCAGGCTGGCGGTGCCTTTCTGGTAGGCGACGAAGGCCGATTGACGGGCCTGGTTCAAAGACGTTTCGCCTTGGGTGAGGGTGGTCGCCTGGGTTTCGCGATTGACCAGCGCGCTAAAGGCGTTTTCGACGTCTTCAGTGGCGCGCAGCACGGACTGGCGATAAGCAGCCAACGCTTCGGCTTCCTCGCCCTTGGCCTCGTCGATCCGGGCGTTGATGCGGCCAAAATCGAAGAGCCTCCAGCGCAGCCCCAGCACGCCCGCCGATTGGCTGGCGCCGCCACTGAACAAGTTACCGCCGGACACCGCCGTGGCGCTGCCGAGCAAGGCGCTGAGGGAGAACTTTGGATAGTACTCGGCGACGGCCTCGCCGATGCGCGCATTGGAGGCCGCAAGGTGACGCTCGGCGACGATCAGGTCTGGCCGGCGACGCAGCAGGTCCGCCGGCGTTCCGGTTGTGGTTATTTGTGGGGCGAGGGGAATGTCGCGGCGCTCGGCCAATAGCGGCCGATGGGTGCCGGGCGGAGTGCCGAGCATGACATCCAAGGCGTTCATCGCGGCATCCAGGCCGGTCTGCAGGACCGGTAACGTTGCCTGGACTTGTGCCAGTTGCCCCTCGGTCTGGCGAACCTGATAGCTGGCGGCGAGGCCTTTGTTGTACAGCAATTGGATTTTTTTTAGCAGGTCTTGCTGCGTCCTGACCTGTCGGTTTGCAATGTCCAGCCGGGCCTGCAGTCCACGAACGGTGATGTAGGTGTCGGCGACCTGCGCGGCGACCGCCAAGCGCGTGGCGACCGCACCGGCCTCGGACGCCTGGTAGTCCGCCAGCGCTGCTTCGCGTCCACGCCGCAGGCCGCCGAAGGCATCTATCTCCCAACTGGCGCCGAGGTTGAGTTCGTAGGAACTTCCGTATCGATCATAGCCAGGCGTTGAATCGAGCACCTGGCCGAGCGGGGTCTCCACCGACTGGTAGGCGCGCGCGGCCTGGCCACTGATATTTCCCGAGGGCAGCAAAGCGGCGTTCGCTGCGCCCAGTCCGGCCCGTGCCTGCGTCACGCGCGCCGATGCCTGCGCCAAGTCCAGGTTTTGTTCAAGGGCCTTGGTGACAAACACCGTGAGGTTTGGATCACCAAACGCTTCCCACCAGATAATCGAGTCGGCCCGAACGCTCGCGGACCGCTGTTCGACCAGAGGCTGGCCTACGTAACGACTCGAAAGTGGGACTGCGGGACGATGGTAGTCCGGGCCGACCGCGCAACCTGTCAACAAGCCGGTGCTCAGAAAAAAAGCCAGGGGGCGCAGGGGTAGCATGGAAAATTCCTCGAGTCGATGCGGATGGTGACCATATCATAATATGGTCACAAGCTGTCAATTGGCTTCCAGGCAGAGCTAACGGACAGTTGTTAAGCGCAACACGGCTTGAAGGCTGACGGTCTTAGCGTAAATATCGTGACGATTGACAGATATGGTCACTCGAATGAGAATGCGCCTTCCATCCTGTCCGCTCATGAAAAGGGACCTTATGCTCCGGCGCCGACCTGTCACCCTTGCCGCTTGCTTGCTGCCTCTCGTCCTGACGGCGTGTGGCGAGTCATCCACCGAGAAAGATCCACGCACGCTTGCGCCCATCGTGAGGGTCGCGCAAGTTTTGGGTTCGCCCGACCGGTCGCGTTCGTTTACCGGCGTGGTCACGGCCAGGGTCCAGAGCGACCTGGGCTTTCGCGTGTCGGGCAAGGTCCTCGAGCGGCTGGTCGACACCGGCCAGACGGTCAAGCGCGGCCAGCCACTGATGCGCCTGGACCCTGTCGACTTGGGGCTGCAAGCGCGAGCACAACAGGAGGCCGTTGCCGCCGCTCGGGCGAGGGCGAAGCAGACCGCCGATGACGAGGCTCGTTACCGAGACCTCGTCGCTGCCGGCGCCATTTCCGCCTCGGGCTACGACCAGATCAAGGCCGCCGCCGATACCGCAAGGGCGCAACTCAGCGCGGCCCAGGCCCAGGCTGACGTTGCCCGCAACGCTTCTGGTTATGCCGTGCTGCTCGCCGACGCCGATGGCGTTGTGATGGAAACGCTCGCCGAGCCCGGGCAAGTTGTCGCTCTTGGACAAATCGTGGTTCGACTGGCCCGGGCAGGCCAGCGCGAAGCCGTGGTGCAACTGCCTGAAACCCTGCGGCCGACGTCGGGGTCAGTCGCCCAGGCGACGCTGTACGGCAATGCCAGCGAGGCGGTCAATGCGAAGCTGAGGTTGCTGTCGGATTCCGCCGACCCTGTAACGCGCACCTTCGAGGCGCGTTACGTGTTGGAGGGCGCGCTGGCCAGCGCACCGCTGGGATCCACGGTCACGCTCCGGGTCGCCGCGGGGCCTCGGACGGAACAGGCACTGCAAGTTCCGATCGCTGCCATTTTCGACTCGGGCAAAGGCAGTGGTGTCTGGGTCATCACGGGCGAACCGGCGACAGTCGCCTGGCGTCCGGTGAAGGTCGTCGGCTTGAGCGACGACGCCGCGCAGGTCTTGGGCGAGCTGAAAATGGGCGAGCAGATCGTTGCGCTCGGCGCCCATCTGCTGCACGAGGGCGAGGCGGTGCGTCTTGCGCAACCGCAAGACGTGAAGGTTGCGGGGAATCGCCCATGAGCTTCAACCTCTCCGCGCTCGCCGTCCGCGAGCGTTCCATCACGGTATTCCTGCTGTTGCTGATCGCCGTTGCGGGTGTCCTCGCTTTTTTCCAGCTCGGCCGCGCGGAAGACCCACCCTTCACGGTAAAGCAACTGACGGTCATCACCGCCTGGCCAGGCGCGACAGCCCAGGAAATGCAAGACCAGGTCGCCGAACCGCTGGAAAAACGCCTGCAAGAATTGAAGTGGTACGACCGCACGGAAACCTATACCCGTCCCGGCCTTGCGTTCACGATGGTGTCGCTGGTCGATCGGACGCCGCCGTCGCAAGTGCAGGAAGAGTTCTACCAGGCGCGCAAGAAGCTGGCTGACGAGGCGATCAAACTGCCGCCCGGGGTTATAGGGCCGATGGTCAATGATGAATTTTCCGACGTGACCTTCGCCTTGTTCGCCTTGAAAGCCAAAGGCGAGCCGCAACGACGGCTGGTGCGTGATGCCGAAGCGCTACGCCAACAACTGCTGCATGTGCCAGGCGTGAAGAAGATCAATATCATCGGCGAGCAGGCCGAACGGATCTTCGTGTCCTTTTCCCACGATCGCTTGGCGACCCTGGGTGTGTCGCCCCAGGATATTTTTACCGCCCTCAACAGCCAGAACATGCTCACGCCAGCCGGCTCCATCGAAACCGTCGGGCCGCAGGTGTTCCTGCGCCTGGATGGCGCTTTCGACAAGCTGCAGAAGATTCGCGACACGCCGGTCGTGGTACAGGGGCGCTCGCTGAAGCTGTCGGACGTGGCGACTGTCGAGCGCGGCTATGAAGACCCCGCCACGTTCCTGGTGCGCAACGGTGGCGAAGAAGCGTTGTTATTGGGCGTGATCATGCGCGAGGGCTGGAATGGCCTGGACCTGGGCAAGGCCTTGGATACGCAGATCAGCAAGATCAACCAAGACATGCCGCTGGGCATGGCGCTGACCAAGGTTACCGATCAATCGGTCAATATCGACTCGGCGGTCGGCGAGTTCATGGTCAAGTTCTTCGTCGCGCTGCTGGTGGTGATGATTGTCTGTTTCCTCAGCATGGGCTGGCGCGTGGGTGTCGTGGTCGCGGCGGCCGTGCCGTTGACGTTGGCCGTGGTGTTCGTGGTCATGGCCGCCACCGGCAAGAATTTCGACCGAATCACCCTCGGCTCCCTGATCCTCGCGCTCGGTTTGTTGGTGGACGACGCGATCATCGCCATTGAAATGATGGTGGTGAAAATGGAGGAGGGCTACGACCGGATCAAGGCCAGCGCGTATGCCTGGAGCCACACGGCCGCACCGATGTTGTCCGGCACGCTGGTGACCGCCATCGGCTTCATGCCCAACGGGTTCGCGCAATCGACCGCTGGCGAATACACCAGCAACATGTTCTGGATCGTCGGCATCGCGCTGATTGCTTCCTGGGTGGTCGCGGTGGCATTCACACCGTACCTGGGCGTGAAATTGTTGCCCGACATCAAGCAGGTCGAAGGCGGGCACGCGGCCATCTACAACACGCGGCACTACAACCGTTTCCGCCGAGTGCTGACGCGAGTCATCGCGCGCAAATGGTGGGTGGCCGGTACGGTGATCGCGACATTCGTGGTGGCGATCCTCGGCATGGGCCTGGTGAAAAAACAGTTCTTTCCGACCTCGGATCGGCCCGAGGTGCTGGTGGAAGTGCAGATGCCGTACGGCACCTCCATCGAGCAAACCAGCGCCACCACCGCCAGGGTCGAGGCCTGGCTGCAACAACAGGAAGAGGCCCGGATCGTCACCGCCTACATCGGCCAAGGCGCGCCGCGTTTCTACCTGGCGATGGCGCCGGAACTTCCCGATCCGTCATTTGCCAAGATTGTCGTGCTGACGGACAGCCAGCAAGCACGCGAAGCCCTCAAGTTCCGTCTCCGCGAAGCGATCGCCCAAGGGCTGGCTCCCGAGGCGCGGGTGCGGGTCACTCAATTGGTGTTCGGCCCGTATTCACCGTTCCCCGTGGCGTATCGTGTGATGGGCCCTGATTCGACGAAGCTGCGCGAGATCGCCAGTCAGGTCCAGGGCATCATGCAGGCGAGCCCGATGATGAGGACCGTCAACACCGACTGGGGACCCTTGGTGCCGACGCTGCATTTCAATCTCGACCAGGACCGCTTGCAAGCGGTGGGGCTGACGTCCAATGCGGTCGCCCAGCAATTGCAGTTTCTGCTCAGCGGCGTGCCGATCACGGCAGTGCGCGAGGACATCCGTTCGGTGCAGGTGATCGGCCGCGCCGCCGGTGACATCCGCCTCGACCCCGCGCGGATCGAAGGTTTCACCCTAGTGGGCGCGACAGGCCAGCGCATTCCGCTGTCCCAGGTCGGCGAGGTGGATGTGCGCATGGAAGATCCGATCCTGCGCCGTCGTGATCGCACGCCGACCATGACGGTGCGCGGCGATATTGCCGAAGGCCTGCAGCCGCCGGACGTCTCCAGCGCGATTATCAAGCAACTGCAACCGGTCATCGACAGGTTGCCCGCCGGCTACCGGATCGAGCAGGCGGGCGCCATCGAGGAGTCGGGCAAGGCCGGCAAGGCCATCGTGCCGCTGGTGCCGATCATGGTCGCCTTGACGTTGCTGATCATCATCCTGCAAGTGCGCTCGATCTCGGCGATGATCATGGTGTTCTTGACGGCGCCACTGGGGCTGATCGGCGTCGTGCCGACATTGCTGATCTTCAATCAGCCATTCGGTATCAATGCATTGGTCGGCCTGATCGCCCTGTCGGGCATTCTCATGCGCAATACGCTGATCCTGATCGGGCAAATCCATCACAACGCCAACGAAGGGCTGGATCCGTTCCATGCGGTGATCGAGGCCACGGTGCAGCGTGCACGGCCGGTGTTGCTCACGGCACTGGCGGCAATCCTGGCATTCATCCCCCTGACACATTCGGTGTTCTGGGGCACGCTGGCCTACACCCTGATCGGCGGCACGTTCGTCGGCACCATCATGACGCTGGTGTTCCTGCCGGCGATGTATTCCATCTGGTTCAAGATCCGTCCTGATACGAAGAGGGCTCCATGAAAAATCGCGAAGGTCAAAAACGCATCGTCATCACTGGCGTAGGCATCGTCGGCCCGCTGGGCTGCGGGGTGGAAGAGGTCTGGCAGCGCTTGCTGGCCGGGCAATCCGGCATTCGCAACCTGTCCGCCGACGTCACCGACGGGACCGGCGTCGCCGTGGGGGGGCAAGTGCCGACCTTGGAAGAGGACGGTATCGCCGGTTACGACCCGGAGCGCCTCATCGCGCCCAAGGATCGCAAGAAGATGGACCGCTTCATCGAGTTCGCCCTGGTGGCGGCTCACGAAGCCCTGGAGCAGGCGGGCTGGCATCCCGTTGATCCCGTCCATCAGGAGCGGACTGCCACGATCATTTCTTCGGGCGTGGGTGGTTTCGCCACGATTGCCGATGCGGTGCGCACCACCGATGCTCGCGGTCCACGTCGACTGTCGCCGTTCACCGCGCCGGCTTTCCTGGCCAATATGGCGGCCGGGCAGGTGTCCATCCGACATGGTTTCAAAGGGCCGCTAGGTGCGCCCGTTACCGCTTGTGCTGCCGGCGTACAAGCCATTGGCGATGCCGCTCGGCTGATCAAGAGTGGCGAGGCGGACATTGCCATTTGCGGCGGCACCGAGGCGGCGATCGACCGGGTGACGTTGGGCTGCTTCGCGGCGGCGCGGGCACTGTCCACGGGATTTGCCGAGCGTCCACAAGAGGCCTCGCGGCCGTTCGATCGGGAGCGCGACGGCTTCGTCATGGCCGAAGGCGCCGGGTTGCTGGTGATCGAGTCGCTGGAACACGCTCTGGCCCGGGGTGCCAAGCCCCTGGCGGAATTGGTGGGGTATGGCACCAGCGCCGATGCCTACCACCTGACCGCGGGCCCGGAGGATGGCAACGGAGCCCGCCGCGCCATGGAGCAAGCGTTGCGCCAGGCAGGTCTCAACCCCAGCGAGGTGCAGCACATCAATGCCCACGCGACGTCCACCCAGGTGGGTGATGCCGGTGAGCTGGCGGCGATCCGCGCGGTTTTTGGCACGAACGGCGGCGCGGGCGCAGGCGTGGCGATCACTTCTACCAAATCAGCCACTGGCCACTTGTTGGGCGCGGCCGGCGGCATCGAAGCGATCTTCACGGTTTTGGCGCTGCGTGATCAGATCGTGCCGCCGACGCTGAACCTGATGCATCCCGACGAGGCAGCCAACGGCCTCGATCTGGTTGGCCTGAAGGCCCGGAAAATGCCGATCACCCATGCACTGTCGAATGGGTTCGGTTTTGGTGGCGTCAATGCCAGCGTGTTATTCCGTCGTTGGGACGATTGACGCCGCGTCAGCGGCGCAAGCGGAACAGCACCAGCGCGACCAGGCAGGTCAACGCCTGTATCGCGCCCAGTGTGGCGATGGGTGAAAAGCTCAGCACGGCGGCGAGCCAGGTGGTCAACGCTGCCGCACCCATGGAGAGAAAACCCAGCAGCGCCGAGGCCATCCCGGCCTCTTTGCCGAAAGGTCCCATGGTGATTGCCGTGCCTAAGGGGTTCGCCAGGCCCATGCCCCAAAGGAACGTCACCATCGACACCGCATACCAGCCAAGCCCCGGGCTGGCCGGCCCCACGATGAGCAAACCACCGCCGATCATGGCGCAGGCAATGCCCAGCAGGGCGGTGTTACCTGGGCCAAAACGTCGGGCCAGGCGAGGAGCGGCCAGGCCGGCGGCGAACACCACAAACACCGTTGATGCGAAATACAGGCCGGCCTGCAGGGACGTCAGGCCGATGCCTTTCATGAGAATGGCCGGGGCAGCGGCGAATGACGCGAACAGACCGCTGAGCAACAGGCTCATCGACAGGGCAGGGAGGATGAAACGCTTGTCCACCACCAGCCTGGCGTAAGCGCGCACCACACTGCCGGTAGAGTGCGGCGCCCGGCGGTCGGCGGGATGGGTTTCGCCAAGATCGCGTACATAGAAGAACGCCAGCACCACGGCGGCCAATCCCACCAGGAAAAAGATGGCGCGCCATCCGAGCGTGACGGACAGCACGCTGCCCGCCAAGGGTGAGAAACCTGGCGCAGCGGCCGTGGCGACCATCGTCAATGACAGGGCGCGGGCCAGTGTCTCGCCTTCGAACAGATCCCGTGCGATGGCCCGCGACAGCACCGAGGCCGCGCACACGCCCAACGCCTGAACGACGCGGCCGGCAATCAGTACCTCAAGGGTGGTGGCGAGGCCGCCGATGACGGTGCCGACTATGAACACCGACAGTCCGCCCAGCACCAGTTTCTGCCGTCCATAACGGTCAGCCAACGGCCCGACCACCAACTGACCCAGGGCAAAGGTGACGAAGTAACTGGAGAGCGTCAGGCCCAGTTCGCGGGCGGTCACGCCGAGGTCATCACCGATCACCGGGAACGCAGGGAGGATGATATTGGTGGAGAGCATGCCGATGGCCGCGAGGCCGGCGAGCAGTGCGACGATTCGGCCGGTCAGGGCTGGGCTCGATGCGAGTGGCTGCGTTTGCACAATCGCTGATGCATCTGCGGTTTTCATGGATCAACCCTCTGGCCGGTTTTGTCTCGCTTATGATGATCGTAATATGACGATCGTCATCTAGGGCGTCAAGGTCAATGGAAAATTTAGGGGGATGGGTGCGATGAGGGGATTCGAGAGGGCTTACAAAAGTTTATACAGCTGAAATGACTCGGTCGACACCTGGCGGCGCCGACCGAGTCAGGGGCATTTACCAGCGGAAGTTGACGGAGGTCACCAACTCGCGCTCGTCGCCGTAGCGGCAGATGGCAAATTCGCAATAAGTGTATTTTTTGTTCGTCACGTTGTTGGCGTTGAGGGCGATGTCCCAGTTCTTGTCGATCTGGTAGCTGGCCATTGCATCGAACAGCGTGTAGGCAGGCATTTGCGAATCGATGCCCGAAGCTTGGGTGGTTCCCTTGTAGCGCGCGCCGCCGCCGATTTTCAGCTGCGGTACGCCGAAACGGGCGAAGTTGTAGTCGGCCCACAGCGCGGCTTGGTGGTAAGGCGTATCTTCGCTGCGCTGACCCACTTCGCTCTGGATTACGCTTTTGGTGATGCGCGCATCGGTGTAGGCGTACGTCGCGATGACCGTCAGTTGAGGCGTGATGTCGGACTTGGCTTCGAGTTCCAGGCCACGGGAGCGCTGCTCGCCAATCTGCTGGGGATTGAGGCCAGCCAGGTCGCGCTTCACGACGTTTTCCTGCGTCAGTTCATAAACCGCTGCGCTCAACAGTGTATTGCTGCCCGGAGGTTGGTAGCGGATGCCGATTTCGTACTGCTTGCCTTCTGTAGGCTTGAATGTCTGGCCAGGCGCGTCGGCCACCGCAACTGGGAAGAATGATTCGCTGTAGCTGATGTAAGGTGCCAGGCCGTTGTCCGCCTGGTACACCAGGCCGGCGCGCCAAGTGGTGGATTCGTCGTTCTGGCTCAGCTTCTCGCCGGTGGCGAAGCCTTCCTGATCCTGATCTGCCCAATCGTGGCGACCGCCGAGCAGCAATAGCCAATGATCGTCGAACTTGATCTGGTCTTGCAGGTAGATACCTGTCTGGAAGGTATCGATCTGTGAACCGCGGTCGCGGTTCCGGCTCTTGTCCACCACCACTGGCTGACCGTAGTTGTAGTCACCAATATTGATAGAGGTCGAGTTGGCTCGGAAGTTATGCGAGTCGTATGACGCGTCGTAGGTATCGGCACCCACCAGGAAGGTGTTTTCAATCCCGCCAATGTTCCAACGCGTCTCGATGTTGGTGTCGCTGGCCAACGCCCGGGAGCGCTCCCGCCGATCACTGTACTGACGACCCAAAACGCCCGTGGCGGCTGCTGTATTGACTGGATTCCCTGTCCGAATCTGCATGTATTTCCACTTCACATCCGCTTCGTAGTAACGCAACTTGTTGCTGATACGGGTGTGTTCATCAAACCGGTGTTCGAACTCATAACCGATGGCGGACATCTCGCCGTTCATGTCGTCGTAGTCGGGTTCGCCGATGAAATCGTGGCGGCCGATGGTGAAGGGGCCGTTGCCTACGCCTTTGACCAATTGATAGGGCAGCGGGGCGGAGAAACGCGTGTCGCTCTTCTGATAGAACGAGAGCAGGGTCAGGGACGTGTCTTCATCAGGGCGCCAGGTCAGGGCCGGGGCGATGTAGAGCTTGTCGTCGTTGACGTAATCCTGCTGGGTGTCGCTGTCGCGCTTGAGCATGGTCAGGCGGTAGGTGAGGACCTCGCTGTCACCGAGCGGGCCGCTGAAGTCGGCGGTCAGTTGCTTGCGATCATGGTTGCCATATTGCAGCCCCAACTCATGCAGCGGGGTTTCGGTCGGGCGCTTGCTGACACCGTTGACGAAGCCGCCTGGCGACAGTTGGCCGTACAGCACCGACGCCGCGCCGCGGATAACTTCCACGCGCTCTAACCCATACGGGTCCTGGACGCCATCGTAGGAGTTGTTTTGCAGGCGCATGCCGTCGCGCAGGGAGCCGCCAGTGGCGGATTCGACGTCGAAGCCGCGAATGCGGAACCGGTCCGAGGTGCGGTTGAAGCTGCTCGGTTGGCTGGTGAAGCCCGGGGTGTAGCTGAGGGCGTCCGCCATGGTGTCGGACTTGCGATCGCGCATTTCATCGGCGGTGACCACGGACACCGATTGCGGCGTTTCAGTGATGGCCGCGTTGGACTTGGTGGCACTGCCGTTGCGCAGGGCGACTTTGCCGGCCAGCGGCGCCGTGGGGTTTTCCACGGCGGCGGCATTGATGTTGATTTCGCCGAGTTGAAGAGGAGCGTTGGCTGCAGCCTCTTCTTGTGCGGCGAACGCCTGTGCTGAAAAGATGCTCCCCAAAGCCAGGGCCAGAGTGCTCAAGTGAAACGCTGGATGACGCGAGACGTAACGTTTTTCGGTGCCAACTGTTGTTTTTCTTACGAGCATCGAGGAAGTCCTTGAGGATTGTTATTGATCTTCGCAAGCCTATCGTCCCGGTCCGGCGGCAGGGCAGGCGAGCGAAGTTAGTGTCTACTGGCCATAATCTGACTGTGAATGATAAGGGTTTGCATTAATATTGTCAGGCTTGTAGGGAATTTATTTTAGTTTCGACATATTCTGTGCCGCACTTTTCAGCCTGCGGTGGGTTTTCCGGCGTTGTTACCGGGAAACGAATGCGCGGGATCTGTACGATGGACGATTCGATCAGGCCCTCTTGGGCGGTGGAGGGACGGTCATGCTGAAAGCCAGCAATGTGCGGCTGAGCTATGGCGAGCAACAGATTCTCAACGGTGTCAGCCTGGACATTCCCGAAGGCTGCTTCACGGCGTTGATCGGGGCCAACGGCTGTGGCAAGACCACACTCTTGAATGTGCTGGCACATATGCTGCGCCCAAGCGCGGGTGAGGTGCACCTGTCCGGCAAGGCTCTGGGGCAGTATTCGCGCCGGGCGCTGGCGCAGCGCATGGCGTTGTTGCCCCAGCGCACTACGTCACCGGCCGGCATGAGCGTGCGAGAGCTTGTGATGCAGGGACGTTTCCCCTGGCAGAGCTGGTGGCGGCAATGGTCCGAACAGGATCAGCAGGCAATCGACCGTGCCATCGAACTGGCGGGCATCGCACCGTTGCTCGATCGCTCGTTGGCCACCCTGTCGGGTGGACAACTGCAGCGCTGCTGGATTGCCATGACCTTGGCCCAGGACACCCCAGTGATCCTGTTGGACGAGCCCACGACGTTTCTCGATATCGCTCATCAGATCACCTTGCTCGAACTGCTGGTGGACCTGCGCGAGCAAGGCAAGACCGTCGTCGCCGTGCTTCACGATCTCAACCAGGCCGCGCGTTATGCCGATCACCTGGTGATGATGCGTGAAGGCCGCTTGCTGGCCCAGGGCGCGCCCGCTGAAGTCTTTACCCGTGAGAATCTCAAGGCGGTCTTCGACCTGGACGCGCACATCATCACCGACCCTTATTCGGGCGACCCGCTGTGTGTTCCGCAAACCACCCGTAGCCAGCCATCGGCTGTACGGGAGGCGATGTGAGTCACGGTTTGCGAATACCGGTGTGGCTGGGCCTGCTGGTTGCCATCGCCTTGGCCGCGCTGCTGCACCTGGCGGTTGGCGCCAAGAGCATCCCTTGGAACGAGGCCTGGCAGGCACTGGTGGCGTATGCACCGGACAACGCCGATCAGAGCGTCATCCGTGGCAGCCGCCTGCCACGCTTGCTGGTTGCCATGCTGGTGGGCGCCAGCCTTGGCCTGGCGGGAGTGATCATGCAGGCGGTAGGTGACAACCCCCTGGCCGACCCCGGCATTCTCGGCATCAACAGCGGCGCGGCATTATTCGTGGTGTTCGGCTTGCTGGTGCTGCCCGGTCACGACCTGTCGATGATCCCATTGTTTGCTTTCAGCGGTGCCCTGGTGGCAGCCATTGGTGTCCTGCTGCTGGCGGGCAGGGGCCATAACCCGATTCGACTGACCTTGTCCGGCGCGATGATCGCGGCGTTGTTCAGCGCCATCACGTCAATCCTGCTGTTGCTCGACCAGCAGGGGCTCGACAGCCTTCGCCGCTGGCTCACCGGGTCGATCGGCGTGACCGGAGGCTCGATGCAGGCATGGGTCTGGCCTTATGTGGTGTTGGGCATGGTCTTGTGCCTGGTCAATGTCCGGGCCTTGAACGCCCATCGGCTCGGTCCGCAGGCCGCGGCCGGCATGGGCGTCAACTTGTTGAAAATGCGCCTGTTCGGGCTGGCTTCCGTGGTGCTGCTGTCAGGATGCGCCGTGGCGCTGGCGGGACCGATCGGTTTTGTCGGGTTGGTGGTGCCCCATGCGGCGCGGCTGTTGTTTGGCGATGATTATCGACGGCTATTGCTGGCCGCGCCGCTGCTCGGCGCGTTGCTGCTGATCCTGGCGGACATTGCCGCACGAACCGTTGTGCGGCCCTTTGAGCTGAACACCGGGATTGTCACGGCACTGATCGGCGGGCCGATTTTCGTCGCGTTGGTGTTGAGGAAAGTCAAATGACGCGCGTTGGGCTCATCTTGCCCAGGGCACTTCCATTACTGCCTTGGGTGGCCCGGCCCATCGACGTGATTTCGGTGCTGGCCCTGATGTTCGCATTGGTTGCCTTATCGTTGTACGCGTTGACTGTCGGCAGTTATTCGTTGGGGGTTGTCCAGGCCTGGCAAGCGCTGTGGGCGCCTGAACAGGTCGACTCGACGACGCGCAATCTGCTTTGGGAATTGCGACTGCCACGTGTGGCCCTGGCGATCCTCGCCGGCATGGCCATGTCGCTGGCCGGCCTGTTGATGCAGTCGTTGACGCGCAATCCGCTGGCGGCGCCGGGGCTGGTGGGCGTGGAGTCGGGCGCCAGTGTGACGATGCTGCTGATCATTGTGCTCTGGCCCACGCTGTTGCCCCTTGAGCTCTATCCATTGGCGGCACTGGCGGGCGGGTTGGCCGTGGCATTCTTCGTCGCGCTGCTGTCGTGGCGCCAGGGGATTTCGCCGCTGCGGTTGATCCTTGTCGGCGTTGGGCTCACCGCGATGCTCAGTGCAGTAGCCGATTTACTGATCACCTACGGCAACATCGACCAGGTCGAGTCGGCCCTGATGTGGCTGGGCGGCAGCTTGCACCGGGCCGGTTGGCCGCAGGTTCACAGCCTCGGCACCTGGCTGTTGCTCGCGGGGGTTCCCTTGCTGTTTTTTCACCGTCAATTAAACCTGTTGCAGTTGGGCGAAAAAGTCGCGCTCAGCCGGGGCCTGAACGTCACGGGTGTCATGGCTTTCCTATTGCTGTGCAGTGTCATGCTGACAGCGGCCGCCGTGGCGAACGTCGGCACCATGACTTTCGTCGGGCTGGTGGCGCCGCACCTGGCGCGCCAACTGGCAGGCGATCGCCACGGTGCGCTGATGCCTTTGTCGGCGTTGATGGGGGCATTGCTGGTACTGGCGGGGGATACACTGGGCAGGGGGCTGTTCCCACCGCTGCAATTACCGGCGGGGCTGGTGGTTGCAATTATCGGCGCACCTTATCTGATCATATTGTTGGCGCGTCAACGCAGTCGCTGAAAACACAGCGGCGCTTATCTTGAAATTATCGGAGGCAAACGCGTGCGGGTAGGGATGAGAGAAGTGTTCAAGAGGTTGTTTGGCATGCTTTGCGTGCCGTTTGCATTGATGTCGATGCACGCTGGCGCGGCCGAAACCAAAGTGTTCGAGAACAGTTTCGGTCGTGTCGAGGTGCCTGTTTCACCCCACTGCATTGTCTCCCTGCACGATTTCAGCCTGACCGATCAGTTGCTCGAATTGGGTATCAAGCCCTGCGGATCGACAGGCAGGAAGAAGCTGTTTTCGGACGTGCTGTTTCGCGGCGCCCAGGAGCGCTTCGACGTGACAGGCATTCAATACATCGGCTCGCACCAATCTCCTGACCTGGAAGCTATCGCCGCCCTGAAGCCTGACCTGATTGTCGGCCTGTCTTATCACGCGGACCTAAAGGAAAAGCTCAGCAAAATCGCACCGGTCGTGCTGCTGCCCTCCCGGGAAAGCGACATCAAGACCTACGCCAGGCAGCTCGCCGAGCTGGTCGGCAAACAGCAGCGTTACGAAGAAATGCTCCATGAATACGAATGGGTCGTCAGCGAGTTCAAGAAGCGGGTCAAGGACCCTTCGCGGATCACGGTCACGACGCTCGAAGTCTATACCGATGGTTTCCAACTGATCGGCCGTGGCGGTATGGACGACGTCATCAAGGATTTCGGTCTCGGGCGTGTCGCCGCCTATCGTGAGGCGCGCCAGAACGTGCCCTACAGCCTGGAGCGCATCGGTGACTTCGACAGTGATTTCATTATCGACACATACGAGGAGTTACTCGATTCGGAAGCGAGCACGGCAGCGTTTCGCCAGTCGCCTCAATGGCAGAACCTGTTTGCGGTGAAAAACCGCCAGTTTCTCTACCTGAACCGCAGCCGATACGCCGATACGATGCAAGGCTTGCTGGGTTCCGCCTACCTGCTGATGTCCCATATTGCCGAGCGAGAAAGCGTGCTTCAGGCCAAGTGACTTTGTGCCGATTGTTATACAAAAGTCATTAATGACAATGATTCTCTATTGCGGTTGTTACTCGTTTGTATTAGTTTGTGCTCTCGAAAAAAACACGCTTATCGGAATGGCGAGGGATCACAAATGGAAACGGGTTTGGCGCGTGCACAGGTTCAACCCATGGAAGGCGTACCGGGCGACGAACAGACCTTGCCATTTATCTTCCACGCGCCAGGCGCGGGGGCTGCTTGGCAGGACAGCCGGGCGCAGATCCTGCAAGCAGTCGAGGCGCAGTTACCGCGAGCGGGCGGCATCCTGTTTCGTGGCTTTGTGTTCAATGGCGAAGCGGACTTTGAAGCATTCGCCCGCGGTTTCGGTCATGAACTGCTGACCTACGACTACGCCTCAACGCCGCGCACCAAGCTCAACAACCGGGTCTACACGTCGACCGAGTACCCGGCCCACCAAGTGATCCCTCTACACAACGAGCAGTCCTACTCGCTTAACTGGCCAATGAAAATCTGGTTCCACTGCATGCAGGCCTCTGCGGTGGGCGGTGAAACCCCCATTGCCGACAGCCGCAAGGTCTACCAGCAACTCGACCCCGCCATACGTCAGCGTTTCGCCGAGAAGCGCCTGATGTACGTGCGCAACTATGGCAACGGCCTCGACTTGCCCTGGCAACAGGCGTTCAGCACGGAAGACCGTTCACAAGTCGAACATTTCTGCCGCGCCAACCAGATCCAGTTCCAGTGGAAAGAGGACGGCGAGCTGTCCACCCGCCAGATCTGCCAGGCCGTGGCCCAGCACCCGGTGACTGGGGATTGGGTGTGGTTCAACCAGGCGCATCTGTTCCATATCTCCAATCTCGCCGCACCCGTGCGCGAGACGCTGATTTCCATCGTCGGCGAAGAGGGCGTGCCACGTAACGTTTTCTACGGTGATGGCTCGCCTATCGAGCTTGATGCCCTGGAGCATGTCCGTGCCGTATTGCAGCGCTGCCAGGTGAGCTTTCCCTGGCAAGCCGGTGACGTGCTGATGCTCGACAACATGCTGGTGGCCCATGGCCGTTCGACATTCCAGGGCGCGCGAAAGGTCGTGGTCGCCATGGCCGAGCCTGCTTCCGCGAACTGAGCTAGACGCTCTTGCAGACAGCCGTCACATGGGGCGGCTCATTCAGAACAAGCAAAATGAAGGACATCAAATGCTCGATCGCTTGATGCATCGCTGCTGGCTGCGTGGGATTCGCCTATCGAAAGTCGAAGGCCAATTGGTCATCACCCCCGGATCACCTAGGGCGTTGGACGATGAACTGGCAAGCGAACTGACGGCGCACGGCGCCGACGTGCTGCAATGGCTGGCCCGGCACCCCGATTATTTTGAAGCGCGCCCGCTGACGGATAACGAGCAGGCGCTCTGGTTCTTGCAACGACTGGAGCCGGACAGCTGCGCCTATAACATCGCTTACGCAGGGCGCATCAAGGCGCAGTTCGTCACCGACGACTTGCCCCGACGCCTGCAAGGCGCCTGGGAAACGGTGCAGCGACGCTATCCCATGCTGTGCACCGCCTATGCCGAGCGCAATGGCGACCTGTTGCAGTGGAGCGACCGCGAGCGAGTCCGGCCGCTGGAGCGCATCGCGCTGCAGGCGGCCGACAGGCAGGCGTTGCAGCAGCGCGTCACCGAGTGGGCCGATAAGCCTTTCGACTTGGAAGCCGGCGACGTCAGTCGGGTCGTCCTGTTGAGCAACGTTCACGCCGATGATGTCGAGCACACCGTGCTGCTGGTAATTCATCACATCGCCGCTGACCTGGCCACGTTCTACATCGTGCTCAATGAACTGTTCGCGCTGATCAACGAGCAAGCATTGCCCGCTGTGAATCCAGATGCCTATCGCGACTATTGCAGCGAATTGCACATACGCAGCGAAGCTGCCGAACCGATGGAGCTGGCCTGGTGGCAGGCGCAATTGGAAGGCGCCCCGGCACTGGAGCTACCGACCGATTTTCACTACGGCAGCAATCAGGCATTCCAAGGCGGGGAGCTGTCGTTTCGTTTCGACCGGGCCACCACGGCCAGAATTCGTGCCGTGGCCCGTCAATGGGGCGTGACGCCTTATATCTGTTGGTTCTCTTTGTTCCAGCAGTTTCTCGGCGTGCTGTCCGGCCAGGATGACTTTGTGCTGGGCACTCCCAGCGGTTGGCGCCTGCGCCGCGAGCACGTCAATCTGCCGGGCTACCTGGTCAACCCGTTGCCGGTCCGCTGTCGTTTGCAGCGCGAGCTGTCCGGCGGCGATTGGGCCAGGCAGGTGGACGCCAACGTCAAACAAACCTTGCAGCACCGTCATTATCCGTTCTCGCGCCTCGTCAAACAGTTGGATCTGCCCCGGCAGATGGGCAGGGCGCCGCTGTTTCAGCACATGTTCACCCTCAACAAGGAGCGCATCGCGCCGTTCGAGCAGTACGTCGACCGTCTGCTGTCGGAGCAGCGTGGCGCGGCCCATGAGCTGAACATGGTCATGATCGACGAGGAAGACGGCTTCCTGTGCCGGTGGCGTTACAGCAAGGCCTTGTACCGCCACGAAACAGTCCAACGTTTTTGCGAACAGTTCGTTGCGTTGGTCCACGCGGTCATCGAACAGCCGGACGTACCGTTTGCCCAGCTCGACTGGCTGGCACCGGCGCAGCAATCCTTGCTCTGTGGCGAGGACCTGCCGGTCCCGGTCAGCAACGCCTGGCAGGCGTTCGTCCAGCAGTGCGTTCGAAAGCCCGAGTCAATTGCCCTGCAAGACGAACAGGGCACGCTCAGCTATGCCGAATTGGGCCGTGCAGTGGTCGCCCGTGGCGAGCGCTTGCAAGCAGGCGCGAATCTGGAGGGCGCACGCATCGCCTTATGCTTGCCCCGCAGCCGCGAGCTGGTGATGCACATGCTCGCCGCCTGGCAGTGCGGCGCCACCTACCTGGCCCTCGATCCGCAGTGGCCGCAGTCGCGTTTGCAGGACATCTGCCAGGATGGCACGCCCAAGGTCTGGGTCGGCGAGGGCCAGCGTCCCGAGTGGCTGCCTGAAACGGTGCGGTGGCTGTCGTTGCCAACTGAGGCGTTGTCGGGTGAATCGCCGTTGCGCGCGTCCTTGCCCGCTGAAAGGTCGGCCTACGTCGTCTACACCTCCGGCTCCACGGGACGGCCGAAGGGGGTGATGGTCAGCCAGGGCAACCTGATCCATTACGTGGTCGGGTGCCTGGAACGCCTGGATCTGTCCGCCGATGCCAGTCTGGTAAGTCTCGCCAGCTGCGCCACCGACTTGGGGCACACGGCCTTGTTCGGTGCGTTGCTCAGCGGCCGTCGCCTGCGGCTATTGGCTGAGGAACTGTCATTCGACGCCGAGGAGCTGGCGGCCGTGCTTGAGCGCGATCCCGTGGACCTGCTTAAAATTGTGCCTTCACACCTCAACGCCTTGCTGGTCGCCAACGATCCCCAGCGCCTATTGCCGCGCCGATGCCTGGTCACCGGTGGCGAAGCCCTGGGCCATGAGCTGGTTTCGCGCTTGCGGGCATTGATGCCGGACCTGCGTATCGTCAACCACTACGGCCCCAGTGAAACCACCGTCGGGGTGTTGACTCATGAGGTCGATATCGATGGCGCGGCACCGCTGGGACGACCGCTGCCCAATGTCCAGGTCAGCGTGCGTTCGTCCGAGGGCCGTCTGTTGCCGATCGGTGTCAGCGGCGAACTTTGCGTGCAGGGCAAAACGGTTGCGCTGGGTTACCTCAGCGCCAACGATTCAGACCACGCCCGCTTCGGTGCCCATGGCTATCGCACCGGTGACCGGGTGCGGCTCAATCATCGGGGGCAGATGGAGTTTCTCGGTCGGCTCGATGAGCAGGTCAAGATCCGCGGGTATCGGGTCGAGCCGGCAGAGGTTGCGGCACGGCTGCGGGCGATGCCGCAGGTCGGCGACGTACAGGTGCTGAACAACCCATCGCCCCTGACGGGCAACCGCTTGGTGGCGTTCCTGGTCGCACCATTGGCCGCGTTGCCTGATATTCAGGCCGCCCTGCAAGCGCAACTGCCGGACTATATGCAACCGTCCCAGTGGCATTGCCTCGATGGGTTTGCCTTGTTGCCCAACGGAAAAGTCGATCGCAAGGCATTGCAGCATTTGGCCGGGCAAGCGCCGGCCACCGCGCAGACGACGTCTCCCATCGAGGAACCTCTGAATGCGGTTGAAAGCGCGTTGCTGGATATCTGGCGCGGGCTGCTCGGCAACCCCGACCTCGGCCCCGATGACAACTTCTTCGCCTTGGGCGGCGATTCGATCCTCGGCCTGCAGATCATTGCCTTGGCCCGCCAGCAACATATCCTGATGACGCCCAAGCAGTTGTTTGCCGAACAGAGCGTACGCGCCTTGGCCCGAGTGGTGCAGACGCCACAGCGCAACCTCGAACAGCGTCTGCTCAATATCGCTCGTGAGATTCTCAATAACCCCGACCTGAGGGTCGATGACAATTTCTTCAGTGTCGGGGGAGACTCGATCCTGAGCTTGCAGATCATCGCCCGGGCCAAGCAGCACGGGCTGCAGCTCAAGCCCAAGCAGATTTTCGAGTTCCCAACCGTGCGTGGTTGGGCCGAGCAGGTGGTTGATCTTGGCGCGGTGGAGACGGGCGCTACGCCGGCCGTGCTCGAACCTGTCACAGCGTTCGCCCTGACGCCGATCCAGCAATGGTTTTTCGCCCAGGAGCAAACCGAGCCCGAGCATTGGAACCAATCCTTGCTTCTGGCATTGAACGCACCATTGGAACAGGCGCGGTTCATCCAGGCTGTTGGCGCACTGTTACAACGTCATGCCAGCTTGCGCCTGATATTTGAAACGTCGGAGCAGGGTTGGCAACAACGCTACCAGGCGTTTTCCTCGGGCCAGCTCGACGGGTTGTTCCACATCGAAGACCAACCCTTGGACGAAGCGCTGTTGCAGCGCTGGCAACAAGGCTTTGATTTGGGCAAGGCGCCTTTGATCCGCTGGGTGTATTTCTCCCATAGCCGTGAGCTGCTATGCACGGCGCATCACTTGCTGGTCGATGCCGTGTCCTGGCAAGTGCTGCTGGAGGAATTGGAAAGCCTCTACTTGCAACCGAACGCGGCGTTGCCTGCCGTGTCGGCGGGTTTCCACGCATGGAGCGAGGCCTTGCAGCAGCATCGCCGCGAGCCCGCCGTCCTGGCCCAGGTTGGCTACTGGCATGAGCAGGTAGCCGCCGAACATAGCGCTCCTCAACAGCCCAATACATACGGCGAAAGCCGGACACTGGACATGCAACTGTCGGTCGAGCAAACACAATTGCTGTTGGGCGATTGTCACTCGGCCTACAGCACTCAGGTCCAGGATCTGCTGGTGGCCGCGTTGGCCGGTGTCATCGGCCAATGGCAGGGGCGCGAGCGCGTCACCCTGGAGCTGGAAAGCCACGGTCGTAGTGGCTGGGAGCAAGGCCCCGAGCTGTCGCGCTCCATCGGTTGGCACACCAGCCGATATCCGCTGGCCATCGATACTTCCTGGGATTTGGAATCCTCGATCATCGCGGCCAAGGAAGCCCTGCGCCGCGTCCCCGAACAAGGCATCGGCTACGGCCTGCTGCGCCAGGATCCGGCCCACGGCCTGGGTGCCGTCACGCTGCTGACGTTCAACTACCTGGGGCGTGTCGATCAGTGGATCGGCGCATCGAGCCTCTGGCGCCTGGCGCGGCCGATGTGCCCCGGCATGCGCGCCGACAGCACCTGCCGCACCCATTGGCTGGACGTGACGGCGCTCGTCAATGAAGGCCAGCTACACGTCGAATGGCGTTATGCGCCGCAGGTCCACGATCAGGTGTTGGTGAACGAACTGGCGCGGCAATTCCAGCAGCGACTCAGCACCTTGCTGGATCACTGTCAGGCCCCTGCGGCGGGCCGCGCCACGGCTTCGGATTTCGCCGACTCGGGCCTGTCCGACGATGAATTTTTGGGGTTGCTCGAACAACTTGAGCAATGAACCCCCTGCGCCCCCCAATTACAGGTTCGGATACCGTCAGCATGAACGACAAGGTCAAAGCTGTTTCGCGCAATATCGAAGCTATTTACCCGCTGGCTCCCATGCAGCAAGGACTGCTGTTTCACAGCCTGATGCACCCTGGCAAGGGCATGTATCTGCTCCAATATCGCCATGTCATGGTCATGCCGGACCTGGACCTCGCGGCCTTCCGCCAGGCCTGGGCGCAGGTGGTGGAGCGCCATGAACTGCTGCGCACATCGTTCGTCTGGAAGCAGCAGAAACGCCCGATGCAGGTGGTGCACAAGCAGGTCGAATTACCGATCACCTATGAAGATTGGTCGCATCTGAGCGAAGGCGAGCAGCAGGACCGCCTCGAGCAATTGCTCAGCGCGGAGCGTGCCGAAGGCCTGGACTTCACCAAGGCGCCACTGATGCGGGTCAGGCTGTACAAACTGGCGCCCGACACCTACCAGTTCGTGCGCAGCTACCACCACATCCTCATGGATGCCTGGTGCTTCTCGATCATCATGATGGACTTCCTCAACGGCTACCGCGCCGCCCGGGAAGGGCGCCGACTGAGCCTGCCGACACCGCGCCCGTATCGCGACTTTATCCGGTGGCTGGAAACCCAGAAACCGGAAGATCACCAAGCCTTCTGGCAACAGCGACTGGCGGGCTTCGATACGCCCAACGAGTTTGGCTTTGGTCATGTCGGTCGCATCCAAGGTGCTGCCGAACCGGTCGAAGACTGTGTCGAACTCCTGGAGCCCGGGCAGACCCAGGCGTTGCAGAACGTCGCGGCGCAGCACGGCCTGACCCTCAACACCCTGGTGCAAGGCGCCTGGGCGCTATTGCTCGGGCGCTACAGTGGTGATCGCGACTTGGTAATGGGCATCACCGTCGCTGGCCGCCCGGTGCACCTGCAAGGCATGGAAAGCATCGTCGGCCTGTTCATCAATAGCTTGCCGCTGCGCTGGAGCTGTGGTCCGGAGGATAAGCTCGGCCCGTGGCTGAAAGCCTTGCAGACCGAAAACCTGAGCCTGCGCGAACACGAAAGTGTTTCCCTGGCCGACATCCAGCGCTGGAGCGACGTTCAGCGACAGGACTTGTTCCAGAGCCTGTTCGTGTTCGAGAACGCGCCCATTGCCGCCGACTTGCGCCAGGGCCAGTTGGATTACCTGATCAGCGACATGGCCAACCGCACCCACACCAACTACCCGGTCACTGTGGTAATCGTGCCGGGCGAGCGCCTGCACCTGCAGTTGACCTATCAAACCGACTGGTTCCTGCGCGAAGAAATCGAGCAGATGCTGCGGCATTTCCGCACCTTGCTGTTGAACATGGGCGATGCCCTCGGCGCAGACGCCGGCACGCCCTTGCATCATTTGGCGATGCTGGATGAAAGCGAAGTCACTCACCAGCACGAGGTTTGGGCCGGCGGTGGCCTGGCGGCGGACGAGCAACTGCTGCAACCCTTATACATTGAGCGATTCCAGCAACAGGTGCGCCAGACGCCAGAGCGTGTCGCCGTTGTCCATGGCGAGCAAAGCCTGACGTTCGATCAGCTGAACCGCGCCGCTAACCGACTGGCTCGGCACTTGCGCGCCCAGGGTGTGGGCAGCGACGACCTGATCGCGGTGTTCGACGAGCGGGGCCTGGATCTGGTGGTGATGATTGTCGCCACGCTGAAGGCCGGTGCCGGTTGGCTGCCGCTCGATCCGCGCAACCCGGCGCAGCGCCTGGCCCAAGTGCTGCGCCAGAGCCGCACGCCGTTGCTGATCCATAGCGCAGGGCAGGGCGAGCTGGCGATGCAGGCCCTCGACCTGCTCATGCACCGACCCAAGGCCGTTCGCTACGACCCTTCGGTGCTGGGCAGCTATAGCGACGATAACCTCGACATCACGGTGCACGGCACATCATTGGCATACTGCATCTTCACTTCTGGCTCCACTGGCACGCCGAAGGGCGCGATGGTGGCGCAGGCGGGCATGCTCAATAACATTCTCGGTAAATTGCCGGGGCTGGGGCTCGATGCGAACGATGTGATTGCCCAGACCGCGCCGCAGTGCTTTGACATCTCAGTCTGGCAGACCCTCGCCGGCCTGGTGCTCGGAGCCCGCACCGTGATCCTCGGCGACTGCGTGGTGCAGGACCCCGAGGCATTGGCCTCGGCCATCGGGCGGCACGGCATCAGCATCCTCGAAGCGGTGCCGTCCTTGATGCAAAGCCTGCTGGACGCTGGATTGCAAACGTCCCCCCTGCGCTGGGTGCTTGCCACGGGCGAGGCCTTGCCGCCGGCCTTGGCGCGTCGCTGGTTCGAGCGCTACCCGGCGATCCCGCTGATGAATGCCTACGGGCCGGCTGAGTGCTCCGATGACGTGGCCTTTCATCCGCTGCTCGAGCGCCTGCCGGAACAGCGCATCAACGTACCGATCGGCCGCGCCACGCTGAACAATCGCTTGTACCTGCTCAACGCCGATCTGCAGCCGATACCGGTCGGCGCGGTCGGGGAGATCTTCGTTGCCGGTGTCGGCGTTGGGCGCGGTTACATGGCCGACCCTGCGCGTACGGCGGCGGTGTTCCTGCCGGACCCGATCGCCAACGACGGTTCGCGCCTGTACCGCACCGGTGACCTGGCGCGCTTCCTGCCCAACGGCGACCTGGAATACGTCGGACGCACCGACCATCAAGTCAAGATTCGCGGCCACCGCATCGAGCTGGACGAGATCGAGGCATGCCTGACCCATTACCCCGGCGTGCGCGAAGCCGTGGTCGTGGCCCGTGACGACCAGCAACGCGCCAAGGTACTGGTGGCTTACGTCGTGGCCGATGACGCCTGCAGCATCGAGATGTTGCGCGAGCATGTACTGGGCAATCTCCCGGCCTACATGATCCCGAGCGCATTCGTATTCCTGGAGCGTTTCCCGCTCAACGGCAACGGCAAGATCGACCGCAAGTCGTTGCCCTCCCCGGATTTTGCCGCGCAAAGCCAGGCCCGCTATGTGGCGCCGAGCAGCGAGTTGCAAGGCCAGTTGGTGCAAGCCTGGCAAAGCGTGCTCGGCCTGGACCAGGTGGGTGTCGAGGACAACTTCTTCGAGCTGGGCGGCCATTCGCTGCTGGCGACCCAGTTGATCGGCCTGATCGGTAAGCTCAGCGGCAAGGATTTGCCGTTGCGCGTGGTCTTCGAGCGTCCGACCATTACCGCCATGGCGGATTGGCTGGAGAACCAGGCCGGCGCGGTAAAGCCGTCGCCGACCTTGCTGCCGCGCCCGGAAACGCTGCCGCTCTCGTTTGCCCAGCAACGGTTGTGGTTCCTGCAACAACTCGACCCCGACAGCCCGGCGTACAACCTGGCCGGCGCCGTGCGCCTGACTGGCGAGCTGTACGTCGCTGACCTGCACGCGGCGTTGCAAGCGGTCCTCGACCAGCACGAGGTGCTGCGCACCGGGTTCATCGGCGCGGCCCAAGGGCCGAGCCAGGTTGTCCTGGCGCACAGCGAAATTGAGTTGCCGGTCATCGATGTGGCGAGCGAAGACGCGCTGCACGAACGGCTACGCCTGGACGCCATGACACCGTTCGCCCTCGACGCGGCGCCGCTGTTGCGCGCCAGGCTGTATCGCCTGGCGCCGGAGGCGTTTGTCCTGTCGTTGAATTGCCACCACATCGTTGCCGATGGCTGGTCCTTGCAACTGATCATCGACGGCCTCTGCGAGCAGTACCGCAATCGTCGCAAGGGCGTCGCGACCCCACGGCCCGCCCCGGCAATGCAATACGCCGACTACGCCGTGTGGCAACGCCAGTGGATGGGCAGCAAGGCGTGCGAGCAAGAGCTGGCCTACTGGCGCGAGCAACTGGCCGGCGAGCTGCCGGTGCTTGACCTGGCGGCCGATTTCCCTCGTCCCGCCCAGGCGAGCCAGGCCGGTGGACGTGTCGAGCGTCGCTTGCCCGACGACCTGGCGGCGCGGCTCAGGACCTTCAGCGCTCGCCATGGCTGGAGCAACTTCATCCCGATGCTGACCGCTTTCCAACTGCTGTTGCGCAGTCGCAGCGGAGAAAACGACATCCTGGTCGGTGTACCGGCGGCCAACCGGCACCATGCGGCGTTGCAGCCGCTGGTGGGTTGCTTCGTCAACACATTGGTGTACCGCAAGAAAATCTCCGGCGAGCGCAGCCCGCTGCAACTGATGAGCGAATTGCAGGCATTGTCGGTTTCGGTCCAGTCCCACCAGGACTTGCCGTTCGATTACTTGATCGAACAGTTGGGAGTGGTCCGGCAGGTGAGCTACAACCCGCTGTTCCAGGTCATGTTCAATTACTTCCCGGGCAACGCTCTGGAGCGTTTCGAACTCACTGACGTCATCGCCGAGCCGCTGGACAACCGCCCGGAGAGCACCTTGTGCGATCTGCACCTGGACGTGCGCGACAGCGAACACGGGATTAACCTGAGTTTGCAATACAGCAGCGACCTGTTCCGCGAGCAGACGGTGCGAGGCATGGCCGAGCAGTACCTGGCCTTGCTCGATGCGGTGATCCAACAGGCCGGGCGGCCGCTGGGTGAGTTGACATGGCAGCCCGCTGAACGGGCCCTGGCGCGGATCGATGGGCGCGCCCTGGCCGGTCAGCAAGACATCCTTGACGCCTTCGCGCTTCAGGTTGCGCGCCAGCCCGAGGCGATTGCCGTCGTGGCAGGCAATCAACAAATGACCTACGCCGAATTGGACCAAGCCGCCGAGGCACTCGCAACGAGGTTGCAGGTCCAGGGTGTCGGTGTCGAAGACCGCGTAGCGTTGAGCCTGCCGCGCGACGCTCGCCTGCCCATGGCCATGCTGGCGGTCCTCAAGGCCGGGGCGGCGTATGTGCCGTTGGCCGAGGACACGCCGCCGGAGCGCGGCCGCTACATTCTCCAGGCGGCGCAGCCCACGTTGTGCCTGGGCACCGCCGCGAGCCTCGGCGTGTTGGCGCAGTGGAACCCCGGCCTGCCGCTGCTGGACATCGACGCCAGTGGGGCGACCGGTACGCGCAAGCCTGTGGACTGCAACCCCGGTCAACTCGCCTACGTGCTGTACACCTCGGGTTCCACCGGCCAGCCCAAAGGGGTGGCGATCAGCCGTGGCAACCTGATGAACCTGATGCTGGCCGTCGAGCAGGTCCTGCCAATGACGGCCCGGGACCGGGTCCTGGCCTTGACCACCGCGACCTTTGACATTGCCATTGTCGAGTTGCTCCTGCCCTTGGCCCATGGCGCCAGCATCCTGCTGGCCGATCGAGAGCAGGCGCGGGACCCGCAAGCGATCGATCAGTTGCTGATAGGCGGACGACCCACCGTCATGCAGGCCACGCCGGCCACCTGGCGAATGCTCGTGGCGCATACCTCCCGCAGCTGGCGGGGCGTGCGTGCCATCTCCGGTGGCGAAGCCTTGCCGTGCGCGTTGGCCGAAGCCATCGAGGGCAGGGGTGCCAAGGTCATCAACGGCTACGGGCCGACTGAAGCGACCGTCTACAGCACCTTCGAAGTGCGCGGTGGCGAAGAAAGCGCGGTCGAGGTGCCGATCGGGCAACCGGTGGCGAACACCGCCGCATACGTGCTCGACGCTGACTTGCAACCGGTGGCTGCCGGCGTGCCAGGTGAGCTGTACCTCGCGGGGGCCAACTTGGGTCGCGGCTATTTCGCAGCCGCGCGCCTGACCGCCGCCGCGTTCCTGCCGGACCCTTTCGTGGCTGGCGCGCGCATGTACCGCACCGGCGACCGGGTCCGACGCAATGGCAACGGCAGCCTGGATTACCTCGGGCGCCTGGATTTCCAGGTCAAGCTGCGGGGTTTCCGTATCGAACTGGGGGAAATCGAAGCGCTGTTGTCCCGCGTCCCCGGGGTCCGCGAGGCGGCCGTGGTGCTGCTGGGCAGCGGTGACGCGGCGCGGCTGGTGGGCTACTACGCTGGCGATGCGCTGGACGAAACGACGCTGCGCGCCAGCCTCGGCGCCCAATTGCCGGACTACATGTTGCCCGGCCAGTTCGTTCGCCTCGACACCTTGCCGTTGAGCCCCAGCGGCAAAGTCGACCGCAAGGCCTTGCCGGCGCCGCAACAGCGTGACGGCCAGCAGGGCGCGCTGTCGAGCTCGTGGGAACAAACCCTGGCCGGCCTCTGGGAAGAGCTGCTGGAATGCACCGACATTGGCGCCGATGATAACTTCTTTGCCCTGGGCGGACACTCGCTGTTGGCGGCTCGGCTGGTGGCGCGAATCGCCGAACAGCATGGCCGCCGCCTGCCATTGCGCAGCGTGTTCGAACAACCGGTGCTACGGGACTTGGCCGCCATTTTGGCCCAGGCAAGCACCGAGGCTGATCGCATCCTGCGCCCGTTCGCAGAACCCTTGGCGCCGTTGCATTTCACTCAGCAACGCTTGTGGTTCCTTGACCGTTTACAGGGCGATACCCAGGCCTACCATCTGTCCTTGGCGCTGCGCCTGGATGGCATCCTACAACCCGATTTGCTGGAGCAGGCGCTGGCGCAACTGGAGGCTCGCCAACACAGTCTGCGGACGGTGTTCAGCGACACCGCCGACGGCGCACGCCAGCATATCGAAGACCTTGTGGCGGTGCCGCTGAGCTTCGAACCGCTGGAAGTCGATGAGCATTCGAGCGGCTTCGCCCAGAAGCTCAGCCAGGAGGCGCAGCATTCATTCGATCTCACAGCGCCGCCGCTGTGGCGGGTGCGTGTGTACCAGGGCCAGGATCGCAGCGTTCTGCAGGTGACCTTGCATCACATCATCGCTGACGCGCGTTCGCTGGAGATTCTCTTCAATGAACTGCAAGTGATCTACCAGGCTTTGCTGGAAAGGCGTGACGCTTGTCTGCCAGCGTTGCCGTTGCAGTTTTCCGACATCGCGGCCAGTTGGCAGAGCCCGGCGGGGCAGGCGCAGATCGAGTCGCAACTTGACTATTGGCGCCGTACCCTGGCGGGCGAGCCGCCGGTGCTGAACCTGCCGACCGACATGCCTCGGCCCGCCGAGCAGGGCTACAAGGGCCAGCGTCTGCGCTTCAACCTGTCGGCTAGGCTGGTCAAGCACCTGCGCGAGACGGCGCAACGCCATGGCCTGACCGCTTTTGCACCGTTGCTGGCCGCCTGGAAAACCTTGCTGGCCAGGCACTCGGGCCAACGTGAAATCTGGATTGGCTTGCCGGTCGCCCATCGCCATCAGGCTCATACCGACAACCTGATCGGCTATTTCGCCACCACCCAGGTCCTGCGCAGCCATCTCGATCCGCAACAATCGGTCGAACAGTTCTGGCAGCAGTTGCAAACCACGCACCTGGCGGCGCAACAGCACGCCGACGTGCCTTTCGAGCGCCTGGTGGAAGCCCTGCAAGTACGCCGCGATCTCAGCCACACGCCGCTGTTCCAGGCGTTGTTCAACCTGATCCAACGCGATCCCACCGCAACGACCGAGCAGCACTTCGCCGGCTTGCCCGTACAGCGACTCAACGTTGAAAGCGACAGTGCCCTGGTGGACATCGGTCTGCACATCGAGCAGCAGGGCGAGGAGTGGCAATGCGTGCTGGAATACAACACCGACCTGTTCCTGGCGCACACCGCGCAACGTTATGCCGATGAGTTCCGCTACCTGCTCGAAGGCATGTTGGAACAACCCGAAGTGCGCCTCTGGGACATCGACCTGGCCAATGCCGACCACGCCTTGGCCCAGCGTCCTTGGAACCGTCCGGCGCAATCCTCGACGCCAGTGGTGGACGTCATCGCCCGTTTCGAACAGCAGGTCGTCCTGACACCTGAAGCGCTGGCGGTGGATTGCCAGGACCAGCAACTGACCTATGCGCAACTCAACGCCATCAGCAATCGCCTGGCCCAGTGGCTGCGCGCGCAAGGTGTCGGCACGGATGACCTGGTTGCGGTCTGTCTGACTCGCGGTCCATGGCTGCTGCCAACCCTGTTGGCGGCCCACAAGGCCGGTGCGGCGTACCTGCCACTGGATCCGCAGCAGCCGGGCGAGCGCCTGGGCTTAATCATCCGGCATGCGCGTGCGGCCATGGTGCTTACTGAAAGCCTTTGCGCCGGGGCCTTGGGCGGCGTCAACCACTTCCTGCTCGACGGGTTGGCGCTGGACAATTGCAGCGACGCCAACCTTGCATTGCCGATCGATCCACAGCAGCGCGCCTACGTGATCTATACCTCGGGCTCCACCGGCACACCGAAAGGCGTGCAGGTCAGCCGCGGTAACCTGAGCAATCTGCTGGCAGGCCTCGATCGCTTGCTGCCGCTTGGCGCCGAGGATGTTTGGCTCGCCAGCACCACGTACGCCTTCGATATGTGCAAGCCGGAGCTGTTCCTGCCGCTGGTCAACGGCGCGGCCATCCTGCTGGCGCGCCGCGAGCAGGTGGTCGACGGGCATCAACTGTTCGCGCTGCTGCGCCGGGCGACGGTATTCCAGGCTACCCCCGCTGGATGGCAGATCCTGCTGGAAACCGGCCAGGCCGATTGGCCGCCGCTGCGTGGCCTGATCGGTGGCGAGGCGGTGCCCGGTGAGCTGGTGAACGAACTGCGCAGTCGTGGCGTGGCGCTGATCAACGCCTATGGCCCGACGGAAACCACCGTCTGGTCGACCACCCAGGCGTTGCAGGAGGTGCCGTCCGGCGTCGCCGACATCGGCGCGCCGTTGCTCAACACGCTCTGCTACGTGCTCGACGACATGCTCCGCCCGGTGCCGCTCGGCGCGACGGGTGAGCTGTATATCGCCGGCTCCGGCGTCACGCGAGGGTATCAGCATGCGCCGGCCACCACGGCGGCGGCGTATTTGCCAGATCCCTATGCAGGCGAACCCGGTAGCCGCATGTACCGCACCGGCGACTTGGTACGCCGCCGCAACGACGGGCGGCTGGCCTATGTAGGTCGCGGCGATTTTCAGGTCAAGGTGCGCGGTTTCCGTATCGAGCCCGGTGAAATCGAATCGCTGCTGCGCCGTTACCCAGGCGTGGAAGAAGCGGTGGTGATGATCGATCCGTGCAGCCAGAGCCTGTTTGCCTGGCTGCAGACACCGAGCCCGGTCGATCAGGCGGCGTTGCGTCGGTATCTGGAAGGCGTGCTCCCGGGCTACATGATCCCGGCTGGCTTCATCGAGCAGCCACGTCTGGCCCTCAACGCCAATGGAAAGATCGACCGCAAGGCCTTGCCGGCACCACAGCCTGTGGCGATCCAGGGAGTGGCGCCGCGCAGCGAGCTGGAGCGGCAGTTGGCGGTCATCTGGCAGGACCTGCTGGCGTTGCCGCAGGTTGGCGTGTTCAGCAGCTTCTTCGAGCTGGGCGGACATTCGTTGTTGGCCATGCGTTTGATGACTCAGGTCGAGAGCCGTTTCGGCGTCAAGCTCGAACTGCGCAGCCTGTTCCAGAACCCGACGATCGCCGCGCTCGCCGAACAGATAGAAAAACCCCAGGGGCCGTCGACCGACGAAGCCCTGGACGAAATGCAGCGCCTGTTGGCCGAGATGGAAATGTAAGGATGAGTACGATGACGCAACAAGCTTTCCTGGAGATTGCGCAGCGGCTGGCATCCTTGCCCGCGGAGAAGAAAAAGGTCTTTCGCCAACGCCTGTCCGAGAAGGGCATCGACAGCTGGCGCCTGCCGATCGTCCCCGCTCTGCTCGGCGAAGGAGAACACAGGCCGCTGGCGCAGGCGCAGCGGCGCTTCCTGTCGGCTGAAGCCCTGAGCAGCCGGGCCCTTTATAACCTGTGCTCGGTGCTGCGCTTCGATGGGCGCCTGGACGGCGCGCGTTTGCGGCAGGCGATGCAACAGGTGGTCGATCGCCATCAGATCCTGCGCACACGCTACCGCCCTGATGCCAGCGGACAGCTGCAGCCCCATTGCGCGCCACAACAGGTGCAGCTGCCGGGCGTCGAGCGCTTGACCCTCGCCGCATCCGAGCACGAGCAATGGTGTGCCGATGAATATGCCCGCCAACTCGCCGAGCCCTTCGACCTGGCGCAGTCGATGCCTTGGCGCTGGAAGGCATTCAGCGATGCCCAGGAGCATTGCACCTGGCTTTTTTTCACCATTCACCACGTCGCCTATGACGCCTGGTCGGCCCAACAACTGACCCTGGAACTGGCCGAGGCTTACCGGGCACTCGCTTCGAACGAGCCTGCCGCGTTAGCTGAACTGAGTATCCAGTACGCCGATTACGCCGCATGGGAACGTGAGTGGCTGGACAGCGATAGCTGCCGGCAGCATATCGATTTCTGGCGCGACCAACTGGCCGATGCACCGGCGCCGATGGCGTTGCCACTGGACCGTCCGCGCCCCACGCCCACACAACGTCGCCACAGTGGCGCGGTCCTGACCCGGGAGCTCCCGCCGCAACTGACCACGGCAGTCGAAACCGCGATCCGCAATCATGGCGTGACGTTGTATATTTATGGCCTGACGGCATTCACCTGCCTGCTGTCGCGCTATAGCGGCGAGACTGATCTGTGCCTGGGCACCTCGATTGCCCAACGTGACCGTCCGGAACTGGCATCGTTGATCGGGCCGTTACTCAATACCCTGGTGATTCGCCAGCGCCTTCAAGGCAATCCGGACTTCAGCAGCGCGTTGCAGCGCACCCGCGACACCGTTGCGGCGGCGTTCGACCATCAACAGTTGCCCTTCGAAAACGTCCTCGAAAACCTTGAACGTCCACGTTCGAGCCCGTTGTTCCAGGTCATGTTCGTCCAGGTCGATCTGCCCGAAAGCCGCACCCTGGCCTTGCCCGGCGTGGCGGTGGAGGTACTCGACCCGCCGCAACGCCACGCGCGTTTCGACTTGACGTTGCGCATGGTCCGTACCGCCGACGCGCGGCTGCGTTGCGAACTGGAATACAGCGACGAATTGTTCGACACGGCCACGGTCGAGCAAATGCTCGACGACTTGCTGGCGATCTTCCACGAGGTCTCGGCTCATCCGCAGCGGCGGTTGTCGGACCTGCAACTGGTTTCCACGCCGAGTGAAGTGCGCGGCCCGGTCCTGGGCGCGATCACGTTGCCGTTGGACCAGCAGGTGCTGCATTGGGCCACGCACACGCCGAATGCCGTGGCGTTGTGCAGTGTGGGGCAGAGCATCGATTACGCCACGCTCGGCGCGGCCAGTCGCTCGATGGCCGCACGGCTGGCCGCGCAGGGCGTTGGGCCGGGTCAGGTGGTCGCGCTGTGCATGCCGCGCTGTGCCGAACAAGTGCTGGCGACCCTGGCGTGCTGGCAGCGTGGCGCCACCTGTCTGTTTCTCGACCCGGCGCAACCAGCCCGGCGACTCGCACAACTGTTGCACGACAGCGGCGCGAGCCTGTGGCTGACATTGGCGCAAGCACCCGAGACCGGCGTGGGCATCCCATGCCTGGTGCTGAGCGCCGACGATTGGTCTCTCAACGCGAACATCCACCAGTACGAAAGCCTCAGCCAGCCTCAGTTGCCTGCCTACCTGATCTACACGTCGGGCTCGACCGGCCAGCCGAAAGGCGTTCAGGTCACGCATGCCAACCTCGCCCATTACGCCAATGCCGTCGGTGAACGCTTGCAAGCCAAATCGGGTAGCCGCTGGGCGACCTTGGCAACGGTCGCCGCCGACCTCGGCTTGACCTCTGTTTTCGCCGCGCTCAACGCAGGCGACACGCTGGTATTGCCACCGGCGTCGTTGGCCTTCGACCCGCCCGGCTGGGCCGATTTTCTCGACCAATATCCGGCGGATTGCCTCAAGATCGCCCCTTCGCACCTGCGCGGTTTGCTGGCGTTGGACGACGCCCGTCGCGTGTTGCCCAAGGTGCTGTTGATTCTTGGTGGCGAGGGGTTCGACCAGGCGTTATTCGCCAAGGTGCGTGAACTGGCGCCGCAACTCCGTATCTTCAATCACTATGGCCCGTCGGAAACGACTGTCGGCGTGGTCTGCGGTGAAATTCTGGACTCCGAGGCGTTCGTAGCGGGTCAGTATCTGCCGCTGGGCCAGCCGCTGTCCGGCTGTGAGTTGCGCATCGTCGATGGTCAAAATCGGTGCGTACCGCTGGGTGTCGCCGGTGAGCTGCTGATTGGTGGTCCCCAGGTTGCCCAAGGCTATCTCGGCCAGCCTGAGTTGACAGCACGTGCGTTCGGCGTCACGGCCCAGGGCCAACGCTTTTATCGCAGCGGCGACCGGGTTCGCCTGGATCGCGACGGGCGCCTGGTGTTTCTCGGACGTCAGGACGATCAAGCTAAGATCCGCGGGTTCCGCGTCGAACCGGGCGAAGTCAGCGCCTGGCTCAACGCCCAGCCTCAGGTTCGCGAAGGCGCCGTGCTGGCTTGTGAAGTAAAAGGGCGGACGCAACTGGTGGCGTATGTCAGCCCCTCGATGACAACCCAAGCGCTGGCGGCGCTGCAAGCCGAGGCCAAGCGGCAACTTCCGGAACACATGGTGCCGGCCCATTGGTTGGCGCTGGACGCTTTGCCGCTGACTGCCAATGGCAAGCTGGACCGACGTGCATTGCCTGAGCCGACGATCGATGAGCCGGCCGCCGAAGCCACCGAGCAGCCCAGCGGAGCGACCGAACAACGATTGGCGCAACTGTGGTGCCAGATCCTCGGCTGCGCGCCAGTTGGCCGCGCGGACGATTTTTTCGCTCTGGGCGGGGATTCGATTCTCAGCCTGCAATTGATCGGCCTGGCATCCCGGGAAGGGCTCAAGCTGGAACCGCGGGACGTGCTGCAGCATCCGACCCTGGCGGCCATGGCCCTGTGCATCGACTGCCGCGCCGAGCCGGCATTGCTTGCGGTTCTGACGGCTTTTCGCGAGTTGCTCGGACAACCTGGCCTGGGGCCGGACGCCGATTTCTTTGCCATGGGCGGCGACTCGATCCTCAGCTTGCAGTTGATCGCGCGCTTGCGTCAGGCCGACTTGCGCCTGATGCCCCGGCAATTGCTGGAAAACCCGACCCCTCGGCAACTGGCCAAGGTGCTCGCACCGATCGTCGCACCGGTCGCTGATGCCGTGGCGCCGTGCGAGGACGCGGCGCAACCGCAGGCTCTGTCCCATGCCCAGCAACGGGTGTGGTTCATGCAGCAATTCGACCCGGCTGAAACCGCCTACAACGTTACCCAACTGTTGGCCTTGCGCGGCGACCTGGATGTGCCCCGCCTGCAACGCGCCTGTCAGGCGCTGGTGACCCGGCATGACGCATTGCGCTGCCGTTTTTTCGAAGAGCACGGGCAAGTCTGGCAGCGGCTGGACGATACGGCTGCACCGATCTTCAACGTCCATGACATCGGCGCCCTGAGTGACTCGGAACAGGACGCGGCCATTGCCAGTGCCGCCAAGCGGGTGTTCGATCTCACGCGAGGTCCGCTGCTGGCCATCGATGTGTTTTGTGTGGCGCCTGGCGACTATCGCCTGCTGTTCAACGTGCACCACATTGCCGTGGACGGTTGGTCGATGGGCTTGCTCGTCCAGGATCTGGCAGCGCTTTATCAAGATCAGACCCTACCGGCGGCAAGCGCTTTGCTGCCGTTGATCAAGGCGCATCGAGAGCGCTTGGATGGCGCGTATGGCAAGGATTCGTTGGCCTATTGGCAACAACGCCTGGAAGGCCTGGGCAACGAGCCGCTGGAGCTGCCTGAGCAATCCACGCGGCCGGCGGTGCAGGCGTTCGGTGGAGCGCGAGACGAATATGTGCTGCCCGGTTCGCTGAGCACTGCGGTCGAGGCGCGGGCGAGGGTGCTAGGCGTCACGCCGTTCGTGCTGTATTTCGCGGCCTATCAGTTGCTGCTCTGGCGCCACGGCGGGCGCAGTGATTTCGCCATCGGCTTGCCGGTGGCGGGGCGTGAGTCAGTCCAGAGCCAGGCGTTAGTCGGGTTGTTCGTCAACACCCTGGCCCACCGTGTCCAGATCGACGGCCGCCAGAGCCTGCAAGCATTCGTCCAGGCACTGGACAGCACGCTGAATGAGGACCTGGCCCATCAATCGCTGCCGTTCGAGCAGTTATTGGAAGTGCTGGATGTAGAGCGCAGCCTGGATCGCACGCCGCTGTTCCAGACGATGTTCAACTATCAGGTCGACCATCAGGATTCCCGCAGCCTGAACCTGCCCGGCATCAGTGCCCAGGCTTTGGCGCTGCCGGGTGGCGTGGTGAGCGCCAAATTCGACCTGACGTTCAACCTGTTCACCCAGGGTCGCGGTGCCGAGGCCAGCACCGGTTTGATCGTCGAATACGCGACCGCATTGTTGCGGCCCGACATCACTCGCCGGTTGGTAGAGGATTACCAGGCATTGCTCGCCAGCCTGTCGGGCCAGGATCTTGATGCGCGCCTGCTGGAAATCCCGCTGCGTTCGGTTGCGACGTTGGCGACTGCCGGGAAGTCGTTGCCCTTGCACGGCGAAGCGGATTGGGTGACGCGTTTCGAAGTGCAAGCCGCTGTGCATCCCGAGTGCATCGCCGTCTATTGCGCCGACCGCCAATTGAGCTATGCCGCGCTGGAGGCCCAGGCTAACCGCTTGGCTCATTGGTTGCTGGCCCAGGGCGTCGGGCCTGAATCGTTGGTTGCCTTCTGCCTGCCTCGGGATGAACGCCTGTTGGTGTGCATGTTGGGCATCCAGAAGGCCGGTGCCGCCTATTTGCCACTCGACCGCGCCCATCCACCGGCCCGCCAGGCGCAAGTGCTCAACCGGGCGCAGCCACATATGCTGCTTTGCGATTCGACGACAGGGGATTGGCCTGCCGACCTACGTGTTTGCCTGTGGGCAGATCTGCCATTGGCGCAATTTCCCACCCAGGCGCCTGGATTGGCGACGCACCTCGGGCAACTGGCCTACACCCTCTACACCTCGGGGTCGACCGGGCAACCCAAGGGCGTGCAGATCAGCCGCGGTAACTTTGCCAATTTCCTGCTCGCCATGGAGCAGGCGCTGCCCTTGGATAACGTGCAGCGTTACCTGGCCTTGACCACTGTCACTTTCGACATTTGTGGCCTGGAGCTCTGCCTGCCGCTGGTGCGTGGCGGCTCGGTGGTCCTGGCGGACGAGGACGAGCGCCAGGATCCGCTGCTGCTTGCACGCTTGATTGACGAACGGTCCGTTGACCTGATCCAGGCCACGCCCGCTACCTGGGCGATGTTGTTGCAAGGCGACCGCCGGGTGTTGGAAGGGCGAGTGGCCCTGGCCGGCGGCGAGGCGGTGCCGAAGGAGCTGGCCAGCGAGCTGAAGCAGCACGTGGCGCGCTTGATCAATGTCTACGGCCCGACCGAGACCACGGTGTGGTCGACCCAGACGCCGATCGACACACTTCAATTGCCCGTCGCCCCGATAGGCCGGCCGTTGCTCAACACCCGCTGCCATGTTCTCGATGAATACCTGTGTGAAGTGCCGCCAGGCTGCGTCGGTGAACTCTATATCGCCGGTGACGGACTGGCCCGGGGTTATGCCGGGCAGCCGGGGCTGACCGCAGAGCGCTTCATTGCCGACCCGTTCGGTAACGGTGGTCGCTTGTACCGCACCGGCGATCTGGCGCGCTGGCAGCCCGACGGCCAGCTGTACTACCTCGGACGCACCGACGACCAGATCAAGTTGCGTGGCTATCGCATCGAACTGGGGGAAATCGAAGCCGTCCTGCTCAGCCATCCTCAAGTGCTGCAAACGGTGGTGGCCGTGCAAGGCGAGCAGTTGGCCGGATTCTGGGTGGCGAATCCTGACGATGCACCTGGTGAGGCAGCTGTTCGAGATTATTTGCAGGCGCGCTTGCCGGTCTACATGGTGCCGACGCACCTGCAGGCGCTTGAGCAACTGCCGCTCAACAGCAATGGCAAGGTCGATCGCAGACAACTGCCGCGCTTGCAATCGGTTGTCGGCAGCGCGCCAGCAACCGGGCGCCCGCTGTCGGCCGGCGAGGGGATGCTGGCGCAGATCTGGGCCTCGGTGCTGAACGTGCGGGACGTCCCACCCGACGGACATTTCTTCCAATTGGGCGGGCACTCCCTGATGGCGGCCCAGGTACGCGGGCGCCTGCGGGAACAGGGCTTCGAGGTGCCATTGCGCTGGCTGTTCGAAACACCGGTGCTGGCGCGACTGGCCGAGCGAATCGAGGGCCTCGCCGCTGAGCAGGATCTGGCGTCGGTGACGATTCCGGTGGTTGACCAAGGCATCGATCAACCCTTGTCCTCGGCGCAGCAACGGGTCTGGTTGATGCAACAACTGGATGAGGTCGACAGCAGCTTCAACATGAGTAGCAACGTGCGCTTGCGTGGGGAACTGGATAACCAGGCCCTGGAGCGTTCGTTGCAACGGTTGGTGAATCGACATGCCATCCTGCGCACCACCTATCACCAGTGCGGCGGCGAGTTGCGCCAGCGAATCCACCCGCAATTGGCGGTGGCTTTGCAACGCCTGCCGTCGAGCGAATCGAAGTGGTCACTCGATGCCCGGGACATGGCGCTGCGACCGTTCGATCTCGGCAGCGAAGCGCCGCTTCGGGTGGTCCTGTATCGCCTCGGCGAACAGGAGCATGTACTGCAAATGGTCATGCACCACATTGCCTCCGACGGTTGGTCCGGCGCGGTGTTGGTCGATGAGCTGATCGAAGGTTACGAGGCCTACAGCACCGGCGTGCTGCCAACCCAGGAAGCGCTGCCGATCCAATACGTCGACTACGCCGTTTGGCAAGGTTCGGCGGCGGTCCAGTTGCGTCAAAGGGAAGGCTTGGAGTTCTGGCGAAGGACCCTGGCGGGGATTCCCGCGCAGGTGCCATTGCCATTCGATTTCCCGCGTCCGGAGCGAGATAGCGGTGCCGGGGCGGCGGTGGATTTCCAATTGTCGCCCGCCACGGTGGGCCGGTTGAAAACCTTTGCCCAGGACAGCGGCATGTCGCCTTTCATGGTGCTGCTGACGTGTTATGCAGCCGTGCTGCAAGGTGAGACACAAGGCCGCGATCTGGTGATTGGCACGGACGTGGCGAACCGCGACCATCCGGCCACCGAATCGCTGATCGGCTTCTTCGTCAACCTGCTGGCCTTACGCATCCGCGTGCAACCGGAACTGAGCTTCCATGAGCAGGCCATGCAAGTCCGCGAGTTATGCCTGCAAGCGTTCGCCTGGCAGGACACGCCGTTCGAACGCGTGGTTGAATGCCTGGAATTGCCGCGGGTGGCCAATGTGCATCCACTGTTGCAGACACTCTTCGTGCTCGACAACACGCCGCGTCAGCAGCGCCAACTGGGCGATCTGCAGGTCGAGCCGTTGACGGGCGAGCAGCACCACTCCAAGTTCGACATGGCGCTGTTCGCCAGCGAAGACCGCGACGCGCTCAGCCTGCGCTGGGTGTACCGCACCAGCCTGTTCCGTCCGGCCACCATCGAACGCTTGCGCGATGCTTTCGAGTTACTGCTGGAGCGCGCGCTCGCCGCGCCGCAAACCCCTATCGATACCTTGATGCCGACTGTGAAGGGAGCTGCTGCAATGTCCACGGACAACCCGCTGCAACGCAAAATGAGCAAATTGGGCAAGATGCGCCAGGGCGGATCGGCGGCTACCCGTGAGCCCATCGAGGCCCGGCCGCTACGAGCGGACTCGGCATTCCCGTTGCTGGTTTCGTTGCGTGACCGCGAACTGGCCCCGGCCATCTGGGCGCAAGCCAACCGCGACAAGGTCGAGCACTGGTTACGCGAGCATGGCGGCATCCTGTTCCGTGGCTTCGACCTGCCGACCCCGGCGGATTTCGAGGCGTTCTGCCAGGCGCTGTGCCCGCAGCTGTACGGGCAATACGGTGACCTGCCGAAAGAGGAAGGCGGCAAGAACATCTACAAGTCCACGCCATACCCCAAGGACCGGATGATCCTGTTCCATAACGAAAGCGCGCATCAGCACCGCTGGCCACGTCGGCAGTGGTTCTACTGCGAGACGCCCGCGACGTCCGGGGGCGCGACGCCAATCGTTGACAGTCGCCAGGTCTACCGCGAATTGCCGACGTGGTTGCAGGCGAACCTACGAAGCAAACAACTGATGTACGTGCGCAATTTCAGCACCAGCCTGGACGTTAGTTGGCAGCACTTCTTCCAGACCGAGGACCGAGCCGACGTCGAGCGGATCTGTCGTGAGAGCAACATCGAGTTCCAGTGGCGCGGCGCCAATGACCTGCACACCCGGCAGGTGTGCCCGGCGGTGATCCTGCACCCGTTGACGGGCGAAGAAAGCTTCTTCAACCAGATCCAGCTGTACCACCCGGCATTGCTCGATGAGGATGTTCGCGAGCAATTCCTGCGCGACGGCGAATCGGCAATGCCCAGGCAAGTGTTTTATGGGGACGGCTCGGAGCTCGAACCAGCGGCTATCGATGCCATCAATGCCGCCTACGACCGTTGTGCGGTGCGCTTCGACTGGCAACAGGGCGACGTGGTGATGCTCGATAACATGCTAGCGGCCCATGCTCGGGATCCGTTCGAGGGCGAGCGCAAAATCGTCGTCGCCATGGGGGAAATCTATGCCCGCCAGCAAGTCATGGCCGCGCCGGCGCAGACCGAAGAGACACTTGAAGAGTTGACCCCATGATGGACCTTGGACTCACGCTTTCACCCCAGCAGAAACAACTGGCCCAGGCCAACCCACACGCCTGGCGCTGGGTGCGCATGGTGCTGACAGGCGTTCCCGAAGGCATCGTCGAGCAACGCTTGCGCGACAGCCTGGCGCAGCATCAAGCGCTGCGCTTGCGCTATGAGCGGCCACTGGGCGCCACCGGGCTGCGCCAAAGGGTGATCGAACCTCAGGCATTGCGCCTTGACTGGCGCCTGGGGCGCGCAACCGACGGTCACGATGAGCAGGATTGGCTGGAAGAGGCGCGGCGTCGCTGCCAGGCCGAACAGCCCGACGTGCTGGCTTGGCTGCTCGATGATCAATTGTTGCTGGCGGTCCCGGCCTACTCGCTGGACGCGCGCAGCCTGGTCCAGTTGCGCGAGCATTTGCTGGGCCGCGCCGCGCCGCTGGATGACGAGCCCATGCAGTACGTGGACTACGTCGAGTGGATCAACGGCCTGCAACTGGATGAAGACGCTGAGCAGGGCGCACAGTTCTGGCGCAACCTGGCCTTGCAGGACATCCCGGGCATGCGCCTGGTCGAACGTTATGGCATCGCCAGTGGCCGTCATGCCGTCGTCCGTCAGGAGTTGGCGCAAAGCGAGGTGACGGGGCTGACCGCCCTGGCCGAGCAGGAAGGTATCGCTGAGGAGCAGTTGGTCTTGGCGGCCTGGGGATCATTGCTCGGCAGGCTCAATGGCCAACGGCAGGGCCAACTGGGTTTGCAGCATGACCCTCGAGATAACTACGAGGAACTGACCGGCGCGTTTGGTGTGTTCGAACAGACGTTGCCGATGGTGATGCAAATGTCCGAGCACAGCACCCTGGTCAACCTGGCCCGGCAAATGGCCCGGCAACTGGAGAGTGCCGTCGACTGGCAGGAATACGTCGGCCAGGCGCAGTTGTTGCCAGAGTGGCGAGCCAGTTTCCAGGCAGGATTGCAGGTTCTGCAAGTGCCGCAACCGGACGCGTTGCAGTGGCTCTCGTTTGACACGCCGATCGAGCTGCAACTTCAGTTGACCCTCCACACCCAGGGCAATGGCGAGCTGGCGTTGGCGTATGATTGCGGGGTGTATCGCGAGGAGCAGATGCAGGCGCTGCTCAAGCGTGTCAAGCATTGGCTCGGCCAACTGATGCAGTCGCCCAATGAGCTTATCGATGGCATGGATGCGTGTCTGCCCGAGGAGTCGCAGGTGTCCTCGCCGCGTCCTGACCTCGGAGCGGACCTTGACATCATCGTTGCCCTGCGCCGGCACGCCCAGGCACACCCGGATCGCCCGGCGCTGCGGTATGCCGACCAATTTCTCTCATACGCTGAACTCGATGCCTTGAGTGACCGCGTCGCCGGCAGCCTGGATCAGGCGGGCGTGGGCCGCGGCGACGTGGTGGGGCTGTATCTGCCACGCGGCGCGCAGATGCTGGTTGCGATGCTCGCTTGTTTCAAGGTCGGTGCCGCGTATCTGCCTTTGGATTCCCAACAGCCGCCGCTGCGGCTGGCTGCGGTACTGGATGACGCCCGACCTGCGTTACTCCTGCACTTGGAGGGCCTCTTGCCTGACACGTCGACCCGGACGCTGTGCTGGTCCCAGGCAAGCAAAGGGCCTGTGTCAGCTACATCGCACTCCGGCACCGCGCAAGACCTGGCCTACGTGCTCTACACCTCGGGCACCAGCGGCAAGCCAAAAGGGGTGCAGATCGAACAAGGGCAATTGCGCCATTACGTCACCCAAGTAACCCGTGCACTGCAACTGCCCGAGGGCGGGCATTATGGGTTGGTGTCCTCGCTGCTCGCGGACCTGGGCAATACCGTGTTGTTCCCGGCGTGGCTGCAGGGCGGTTGTGTGCATGTGCTGGCGCAGTCGACGGTGACCGACGCCCAGGCCTTTGCCGAGGAGCTAAGGCGTTATCCCCTCGACGTGCTGAAAATCGTCCCATCGCACCTCGAAGCCTTGATGGGCGAGCAAGCCGTCGGCGTACTGCCTCGCCAGGTGCTGGTATTGGGCGGGGAACCGATTGGCGAGGCGTTGCTGACACGCTTGGCCCAGGCCGAGCCGGCCTGCCGACTGTATAACCACTATGGCCCGACCGAAACCACCGTCGGGGTGTTGTGGCGAGCCATTGATCTTGCGCAGGGCGTGACTGGTTGTGCGTTGAATCAAGTGTTGGGTGCCAACCGTATTCATCTGCTTGACGAGCAGCAACGGCCAGTGCCGCCCGGCCAGGCTGGCGAGTTGTACATCAGTGGCGCCAGTGTCGGCAGGGGATACGTCGGCAATGTCGGTGGCGAGGCCTTCGGTGTAGATCCTGCCAGCGGCGATCGCCTGTACCGTACCGGTGACTTGGCCTTGCGCCAGGCCGACGGGGCCCTGCGCATTCTGGGGCGCAATGACCATCAGGTGAAAATTCGTGGGTTTCGCCTTGAGCTGGCGGAGGTCGAGCAGGCGATGCTCGCCCAGCCGGGCGTCTTGCAAGCCGCTGTGCTGCTGGATGGCGAAGGCGATCTCGGGCGGTTGCTGGCATTTGTAGTCACGGACGATGTTCAGTTCCAGGGGACGGATCCGTTGCGCGCCAGCTTGGCTCGTCAATTGCCGGATTACATGCTGCCCAGCGGAATCTTTGCGTTGAAGGCCATGCCTCTGAACAGCAACGGCAAGCTCGATCGTAAGCACCTGCTCGAACGGGCCCGGCAGCGATTGCAGAATACGCGGGTGAAGCCGGAGGGAGAGCTGGAGACGGTGGTCCTTGCGATCTGGTGTGACGTGCTGGGGGTCGATGACCTCGGCGTAACGGACAATTTCTTCAACGTTGGCGGGCATTCGCTGGCGGCGATCAAAGTGGTGTCGCTGATCCGTGAACGGTTGGGCCTCAACCTGCCGACCAATCTGTTGTTCGAGCGGCATACGGTGCGTGATCTGGTGCAGGACCTGGACGATATCGGCAGCGGCCCCTTTAAGATCTTGAGCGACGCCGATCCGCACGCACCGGCCTTGCTGGCGGTGCATGGTGCGCAAGGGCACCTGCAGGCTTACCAGCCGCTGGTGGAAAACCTGCGCGGCGAAGTGGCCGTCTTTGGCCTGGCCGCCCTTGAAAATGACTGGGCCCACGGCGATATGGATGCGCTGTTGCAGCAATACGTGGCGAGTATCCCGGTCCAGCTCAAACAGCGACCGATGGTGTTGTTGGGCTGGAGCCTGGCCGCGCGCCTGGCCTTGTTGCTGGTGCCGCATCTGCAAGCCAGCGGCTTCAGCGTCGAAGGCCTGGTGTTGCTCGATCACGATGCTCAGCGCAGCCTGGCCGGCGAGGGCGACGAAGCGGGCCAGTTGATTGCCGATTTCGCGTTTTATTGCCGCAGCCACGGCCAGCCGATCGGCGAGTCGCTACGGGAACGGTTGACGGGCCTGTTGGCCGGCCTCGACTATGCCGAGGGTGTCGCCCGGCTGCTCGACGATGAACAGGTGCGCGGGCACCTGCAATGGAAAGCGGCGGATGGTGAACTGCTGGCGCTGATGGCGCGATATCGCGCCATCAAGACCCGTTTGTACGAGCAGGCCTTGCCAACCGTTGACGTGCCAGTCTGGTTGTGGCGCGGCAATGCCCACGGCGACTTGCGCGCACAATGGCAAGTCCACGCGCGCCAACCGGTTAGCCAGTGGACGCTGGACGTGGGGCATCATGAGATGCTCGGCGAGCCGCGACTGGTCGAAAACCTGCTGCCTTTACTGTTGCAAACCTCTGCCAAGGTGGTGTCGGTCCCATGATGTTATTGAGAGAACTGCTGCACAACGCGCGATGGCGCATTTTCCTAGCGGTGCTGAGCAGTGCCCTGAGCGCGGCCACCAGTATCGGCCTGATCGGCTACATCAACCGTTGCCTGGAACAAGGTCTCAATGACCTCGGCCAGGGCTTGCTGCTGTTCGGTGGCCTGCTGGTGCTGTTGTTCATCAGCGGGGTCACCGCGCAATGGCTGCTGGTGCAGATCGGCCATCGGCTGGTGTACCAGCTGCGCTTGCGGCTGGTGGGCAAGGTGCTGGGCACCGCGCTGGAACGCATCGAACGGTTGGGCAGCCCACGCATCTACAACGCCCTGACCAAGGACGTGACCACCGTCGCCACGGCCTTCAAGCAATTGCCGATTTCCTTGTACAACGGCTTGCTGCTGTTGGCGGGGCTGGCCTATATGGCGTGGTTGAGCCTGCCGTTCTTCGGCCTGACGCTGGCAGTGATCGCCGCTGGCGTCGGCCTCGACGTGCTGCTCGGGCGCAAGGTCAAGACCTTGATGCAGGCGGTCCGGCAGCAGGACGACCAACTCACCGAGCAGTTCGAAGCCGCCATCCAGGGGCGCTGCGAACTGGGCCTGAGCCGGGAGCGTCGGCATTTGCTCTATCAACGCAAGCTCGAACCCATCGCCCGGGCGTCGCTGGACGCATCGGTACGCGCTGACACTTTGTGGGCCGTCAACCTGAACTGGACGACGTTGCTGGTGTTCGTGCTGATCGGCACGCTGTTTTTCCTCGGCCAGGGGCTGGGATTGCTGAGCCAGCAGGTGGTGGTGGGCTACGTCTTGGCGATCATGTTCCTGCGCACGCCGATCTCGATGATCCTCGACGCTATTCCCGCTGTCATTCGTGGTCATGTCGCTTTACAGGCCATTGATGCCCTGGCACTGGGCGAGACGGTAGAGTTCAAGGCGTCCGCGCAAGCAGCGCAGCCGTTTCGGGATCTGCGTCTGTCGAACGTGCATTACCGGTATGCCGGCAAGAACGAGGAATTTGCCTTTGAATTGGGACCGATCGACCTGACGATCCGGCGCGGCGAGTTGATCTTCATTGTGGGGGGCAACGGCAGTGGCAAGTCGACCCTGGCCAAGCTGCTGACCGGGCTCTATGTGCCCGCTTGCGGGGAGGTTTCACTCAACGGCGTGGTGCTCGATGCCAGCACCAGCGAATGGCATCGCGAGCACTTCGCCGCGATCTTTGCCGACTTCTATCTGTTCGCCGATGTGTTGGGCGAGGCGGGCGACCATGAAGGGCTGGAGGCTCGGGTGGACCATTATCTGGAGCGCCTGGGGCTGGCCCACAAGGTTGAATTCGCCGCTGGACGCCTGTCCACCACCGCGTTGTCCCAGGGCCAGCGCAAGCGCCTGGCCTTACTGTTGCTGATGATGGAAGGCCGTGAAGTGTTCCTGCTGGACGAGTGGGCGGCTGACCAGGACCCGGTGTTCCGCCATGTGTTCTACAACGAATTGCTGCCCGAGCTCAAAGCGGCCGGCAAGACGGTCATCGCGATCACCCATGACGACCGTTATTTCGACGTGGCGGACCGGGTCTATCGTCTCGACTACGGCCACCTCGTCGATTACGACCGGGCGACGGAGAATCCCTTTCAATTGGCAAAATGATCGGCGCGATCAGACGCTTCAATGCTGCCGCTTGCATTCATCGAGGGGGCAACTGCTGCAATAGCCGACGCTGGGAAGGCGATACCGAATGCAGCAGATTCGCCGCAGGCGCTGCGGCTCTTCCTCGCCGATATCGTGGTAACGCACGGGGGCGAACAGCGGGTTGCGCCGACCATCGGGGCGCAGGCGGGCAGTGAGGATTTGCCGGGCGGGCAGGGTGCTCTCGGGATTGGCCAGCGGATGCAGGTCGATCCGCGTGGTGACGAATTCGAAGGTGTTGCCGGCATTGCTCCAGAACAAGCGGGGCGATGCGCGGCTGACACTGGCCAGCGTGTCGATGACCGGTTCCAGGTGTTGTTCGACCAGCGTATGGAACCGTTCAAAGGCTGTGCATTCGGGCAGTGGTTGCCCGGCGTCGCGAACATGTAAGGCCTGTGGCCTGGCGTCGTCGCCGAGTTTCAACCCAACATCGTTCAGAGCGACTGGCAGGTCCCGTTGCAGCAACAGGTTGGCGCCCATCACCGGCGCGAGGAAGGTACTGAAATACCACTTGGACCACAGCGACACCAGGGCCAGGCGTTCATCGGTCTTGTAGCGCGCCAGCAGCTCGTCGACGAACTGACTGAACGTCTCGCGCTGGAAGAACAGTTCCACCGACAGAACGGTGGGCGAGTGGCTGCGCAGTTGCAGTTTTTCTTCGAAGGCCGCGAGCGGCCCGGTGAACAGCGGAGCAAGGCTGGGAATCATTGACTCATCCGTGACCGCGAATTGAGAGACGTTATCGTCCAGAAGGGGCGAAGTATAAACAGCGCACCACCGTCTTGCGACTGCTCGTGGGTGTTGAAGCAGGCAAGCCATGTAAGATTTATAAAATATTAATGAGAATCGATACTATTAGTATTGTATCGTAGCGATCTTTCCCGTCATGCCAGTCAAGGAGCAAGCAATGAGTTTGGATAGCCCGGATACGCGGTTTCTGGTTGTCGTCAACGAAGAGGAGCAGTACTCGATCTGGCCGGACTACCGCAGTGTGCCCGATGGCTGGCGCACCGTAGACATGCAGGGCAGCAAGGAAGAGTGCCTGGCCTACATCGAGAAAGTCTGGACCGACATGCGCCCACTGAGCCTGCGCCAGGCAATGCAGGCATAAGGACAGGGCTGATCGCCCACGACAGCGTTCTCATCTCAGGGAGTCAAAATGGAAAGTGTCCAGCCCCGCTCATCATCCAGCGCCACCTTCACGCTGGAGCAGTTCCGCCAACAGGCGCCTCGCGAACTGAATACCAATCCGTACCTGCAACGCCAGGCGGCCCGGGAATCGAATGCGCGTTCATACCCGCGACGCATCCCGCTAGCCCTGCAAGAGGCTCACGGCCTTTATGTTCGCGACACGCAGGGGCAATTGTTCATGGACTGTCTCGCCGGCGCGGGAACCTTGGCGCTGGGCCATAACCACCCGGTGGCCATTGCGGCGATGCGCCAGACGCTCGATTCCGGCTTGCCCTTGCACACCCTGGACCTGACGACGCCGGTCAAGGATCGCTTTGTCGAGGACCTTTTCAATGCCATGCCGGAAAACTTCGCGCGTCACGCGCGCATACAGTTTTGCGGGCCGACGGGTGCAGATGGCATCGAGGCGGCCCTGAAACTGGCGAGAATCGCCACCGGGCGTAAGCCGATCCTGACGTTCTCCGGCGGCTATCATGGCATGACCCTGGGGACATTGAGCCTGATGGGCAACCTGGGGCCGAAACAGGCGCTGGGCTCGCTGATGGCCGACGTGCAATTCCTGCCGTACCCTTACGACTACCGTTGTCCGTTCGGCATCGGTGGTGAAGCTGGCATCGATGCCGGGCTGCACTTCATCGAACAACTGCTGAGCGACCCGGAATCGGGCGTGTTGCCGCCGGCGGCAGTGGTCGTGGAGGTGGTGCAGGGCGAGGGCGGGGTGATCCCGGCACCGGTACGCTGGCTCCAGGGCTTGCGCCAATTGACTCGCAAGTACGGCGTGGCCCTGATCATCGACGAAGTGCAGACCGGCCTGGGTCGTACCGGCAAGCTGTTCGCTTTCCAGCATGCCGATATCGAGCCAGACATTCTGGTGCTGTCCAAAGCCATCGGTGGCGGCCTGCCACTGGCGGTGATGGTCTATCGCGAAGAGCTGGACACCTGGAAGCCCGGTTCCCATGCCGGCACGTTCCGTGGCAACCAGATGGCGATGGCTGCAGGTGCCGCGACATTGCGCCATATCATCAGCGAAAACCTGCCAGAACATGCCGATGCCATGGGGCAGCGCCTGATGGAGCAACTGCGCCAGTTGCAGGGCGACTACCCTTGCCTGGGCCAGGTGCGCGGTCGGGGGTTGATGGTGGGCGTGGAAGTCGTCAGCGACACCCCGAGCGACAGCCGTGTTCCTCCGGCGGACACCGCATTGGCCCAGGCCATCCAGCGCCAATGCCTGCGCCTGGGTGTCATCCTGGAACTGGGCGGGCGTCACGGCGCCGTGGTGCGATTCCTGCCGCCGCTGATCATCCAGGCCGACGAGATTGATGTGCTGGTCGAACTGTTCCGTGTTGCATTGAACAACGCCCTCGCCGAGACCAAGGGCCGAGCGTTGCACATCGCTTGATCCAGCGCTGTTCACTCGTGGCGAGGGAGCTTGCTCCCGCTGGGTCGGTCCGACGCTTCGGGCGCAGCGGCCCCAAAATCTTGCGGCTGCTACGCAACCGAGCGGGAGCAAGCTCCCTCGCCACGGAGCCATCATTTTTCTCAGGTGATTACTGCTACTTGTAACGCTGCTCGAACACCGCCAGTTGTTCAGGCTTGATCAACTGGAAGGGCACCCAGACTTCTGTCTCGACCGGCTCGCCCTTGATCATCTTGATGGCTGCCTGCACCGCGCTGGTCGCCTGGGCCTTAGGGTCCTGGAATACCGAGGCGACTAGCATCCCGCGCTTGATCGCCGCCAGGCCGTCCGGCAAGCCGTCAATTCCGACAATCGCAACCTCGCCCTTGGCCTTGCCGGATTGTTGCAAGGCCATGGCCGCACCGATGGCCATCTCGTCATTGTTGGCGACGATGGCATCGAACCGGCTGCCGGCGAGCAACCAGTTGCTGGTCAGGTCCATGCTCTTGTTGCGTTGCCACTCGGCACTCTGCTGCTCGACGATCTTGATGCCGGGAAAGTCCTTGAGCACTTGCTTGACCCCTTCGGTGCGGTCGTGGGTAGCGTTTTGCGCGAGGTCACCCATGATGATCGCCAGGTTGCCTTTGCCGCCGAGCTTTTCGGCGAGGTAACGCATCTGCAATTGGCCAGCCTCGATGTCATTGGACGCCACCGTGACCACCCCTTTGGGCAGCGTACGCTCGTCCGGGTGCCGATTGACGTAGACCAGTGGCGTCTTCGCCTCGACTGCGGCACGGGTGATATTGGCGGTGGCGGAGGTGTCGACCGGCAGGACGATGACCGCGTCCACTTTCTGGTTGATGAAGCCCTGGACCTGGTTGAGCTGGCGAACCACATCGCCCTGGGCGTCCTCGAACTGGATCTGGACGTTGTCCTTCTTGGCGGCCTCGTCCAGGCCGTTACGCACATAGGTCATGAAGTTATCGTCGACCCTGGCGATGCTGACGCCGATGCGATAGTCGGCGGCGGCCCATTGGCTGAAGAGCAGGAGCAGCGTGGCGAACAGCAGTGTGCAACGACGCATGATGGTTTTCCTTTTGTTGTTATGGAGTGAACGTCATCAATAAATGTTCTGCACGGGCCTTACCCATCCAGCGTGAAGGCCCGCCTGAATCGCTCAAGCGCCCGCTCGCTGTCTCCGCTGGCCCAACCTTCGAGGCCGACTACACCGCTGTATCCCATGCCGGACAACGCCCTGGCAATCGCCGGATAATTGATTTCGCCAGTGCCGGGCTCCATGCGGCCAGGCACATCGGCGACTTGGATTTCACCGATGGCGCCGCCGGCGCGCTGGATCAGTTCGGTCAGGTTTCCTTCGCCGATCTGCGCGTGATAGAGGTCCAGGTTCATTTTCAGATGCGGGCTGCCTACGGCTTCGATCAGCGCCAGGGTGTCGTCGGCGCGAGCGAAAGGCGTGCCCGGATGGTCGACTTCGGTGTTGAGGTTTTCCAGCAGGAACACACGGCCGGCGTCTTCCCCCAGGCGGGCGATTTTTTCCAGGGTCTTGCAGGCGCTCAACCACATGCGGCCGGTGGCCTGGGCCACGGGTTTGACCGGCAGACCCTGGTCCCCCAGGCCGGTGCCGTGCAGGTTCAGGCTCGGGCAATTCAATTGCGCGGCGACACCCAAGGACTCCTGGGCACTGTCCAGCAGTTGCCGGATGTCCTCGGGGTCGGTGAGGTTGCCCGTGATGTAGCCGGTCATCGAGGTAAAGTCAGCGCCCGTCGCGGCGAGGGCAGGGATGTCCTTGGTCGTCCAGTTCCATATCTCGACGCTGAAGCCCAGCGCATGGATGCGTTTGACGCGTTCGATAAAGGGCAGGTCGAGGAACACCATCTCCGCGCTGACCGCCAGCTTGAACGGTACGAGACTCATGACTGCGCTCCTTGGACACGCACCGCTTTGCCTTGCTGGAAAGACTCGATACAGGCACGGGCAATCGCCAGCGCGGCCCGGGCGTCCTCACCGCTGGCTAGGGGCTTTTCACCGCTGCGTACGCAATTGACGAAGTGATTGAGCTCGGTCACGTAGGCGTCACGCAGCAAGTCGGTGTCCATGCGCTGGGTATCGGCCTGGACGCCACTTGCCAGGTAGCGCAGCAAGTCGCTGTCGTTGACGCTGCCCATGGTCAGCATGCCGGCGCTGCCGAACACTTCGCCGCGGACGTCGTAGCCGTAAACCGCCTGGAAGTTAGCCTCGGCCGTGGCGATGGCGCCGTTGTCGAATCGGATCGTGACCACCGCCGTGTCGAGGAACCCTTTGTGTTTGAAGTCCGGCGCGATCAACGCGTCGGCCATGACGAACACCTCGACCGCTTCTGCACCCGGATTGAGGTAGCGCAGGGTGTCGAAGTCGTGGATCAGCGTCTCCAGGAAAATGACCCATTGCGGCGAGGCGGCGGGATTGTTCAGCGCCGGGTCGCGGGTCAGCGAACGCAGAAGCTGTGGCGTGCCGATTCGGCCGGCGACCACGTCCAGGTGCGCGGTGCGGAAGCTCTTGGCGAAGCGCCGGTTGAAGCCGACTTGCAGCGTGACCCTCGCATCGGCAGCGGCGGCAATGGCCCGATCGGCTTCCTCCAGCGTGACGGCCATGGGTTTTTCGCAGAAAACGCTTTTGCCCGCCTGCGCCGCGCTGATCACCAGTTCGGCGTGGCTGCGAGCTGGCGCGGCGATCAGCACCGCGTCGATATCCGGGTCATTCAGCAACTGTTGTGGATCGGTATGAACCTTCCCTACGCCTAGTTCTGCGGCCAGGCGCTCGGCCTGGCCGGGGGTAGGATCGGCAATGGCGGCAAGGTATGCGCCGGGGATGTGGCGAGCGGCGGTCAGGCCGTGAAAGCTGCCCATGCGACCCGCACCGATAAGACCCAGGCGGACGGTTTTTGACGTACCCATGAAAGACTCCCTTTTATTGTTGTTCGCGACTCGTCGTCGGTGCATTGCCGGGAGCAAGGGCTGTGCCAATTGATAACAGACTGAAAGTAAAGGGTTTTATTGGTGCTTTGTGATTGCATATGTCCATTTAGAAGACATGCCTATACTGACATGTCAAAAGCATGTACATAGAGCCCGCCATGAACACACAGCCGATGACGTTGAGCGTTGAAGACCGTGATTACCTGACTGCCCTGGGGCCTGCGTCATTGAATGGCGGATCAAGCCCGGCGCTGGATGAAGCCTGGCGAGCCTGCTTGAGCGGCGTCACCGAGCGTCCTGAAGGTGTCCGGCAGGTTATCTGGAGTTCCTGGCAGCGTAGCGTCGATGCCGGCCTCGACTCGGCAGACGGCGAGTACCGTTTTGTCTCGCCTGCCGAGCTGACCGCCACACTGGCGGCGAATCGACTGTTGATCGCCGCGGCGGCGCAGGTCATGCGCGGCCTGCTTGCCTACAATCCCAACGGGCATATCAACCTCACGGATGCCCAGGGCACCACCTTGTACTTCTGTGGCTTGGACCTCACACCCATCGGCAGTCGCTTGCTTGAATCGGTACAGGGCACCAATTGCACCGGCCTGGCGCTGGTTGAAGACCGCTTGGTATACGTGCTGTCTGGCGAGAATTTCGGCGCCGGCCTGCGCCAGCGGCAGATGCATTGTGCCGCCGCGCCCATCCGCGATGCCCATGGCCGGACCCTGGCCATGTTGACCCTAACGGCCGAGCCCGGCTGGTTTCACTTCCACACCTTGGGCACCGTCCAGGCTGCAGCCGAAGCTGTTTCCAGGCAAATGGCGCTGCAAGCGTTGCTGGAAGAACAACAAACGGTTTTGGAAGTGCTCAACGAGGGCTTGGTCGTATTGGATGAAAAAAACAATATCAAGGCCCTCAACCATTACGCCCGGCAATTGTTTCGTGTCGACCCTGCCTGGCTGGGCAAGCCGTTCCAGAGCCTGGGCCAGACCGAACTGAGCGATGAAATCCTGCGCAGGGCCGGGGAAGGAGTACGGGACCTGGACTGTACGTTTGAGCTGCACGATCGCAGCCACCTGGCCTGCCTGGTGTCGGTCTGTCCCCTGGCGCAGGGCGGTCGCATTGTTTCATTGCGCGAGAACCGGCGCATCCGCGAGATTACCCGGCGCATCATGGGTACCCAGGCCAGCTATACCTTCGAAACCATCCAGGGCCATTCACGCGCCATCCAGGACGCATTGCACCTGGCTCGAATCGCCAGCCGCAGCGATTCGACCACGCTGATTCTCGGGGAGAGCGGCACCGGCAAGGAACTGTTTGCCCAGGCCATCCACAATGGCAGCGAGCGTTGCGGCGGACCTTTCGTTGCGGTCAATTGCGGGGCCATTCCTCGCGACCTGGTCCAGAGTGAACTGTTCGGCCATGTCGAAGGCGCGTTCACCGGATCGGTGCGTGGCGGTTCGGCGGGCAAGTTCGAATTGGCTGACGGCGGGACGATCTTTCTCGACGAAATCGGCGACATGTCATTCGATGCTCAAGTCAGCTTGCTGCGTGTCCTGCAGGAAGGCGAAGTCACTCGGGTGGGGGCGAAAAAATCGTTGCGGGTGAACGTGCGCATCATCGCTGCGACCCATCGCAACCTGAGCCAGGCCGTGGCCGAAGGGGCTTTTCGCGAAGATCTTTATTACCGCCTCAACGTGCTGGGCCTGACGGTGCCGCCCTTGCGCATGCGCCGCGAAGACGTGCCGATGCTGGCACGGCATTTTCTTGCGCGTTGCGCCCGGTCGCTGCGAAAACCCATGCGCGACCTGTCCCCGGAGGCGCTGGAGCTCTTGGGCGCCTACCACTGGCCGGGCAACGTCCGTGAGCTGGAAAACGTCATTGAGCGCGCGACCAACCTGGCTGGTACCGAGCTGATCCAAGCGAGTGATCTTGCGTTGGAGATCAGGCAGGGAGGACAGCCAGCGGCCCGGCATTTTGCCCCCGAGCCGCGGGCAGCCGTGGATCTAGGTACCCATGAAATGAATGCGATCATCGCGGCCCTCAGGGACACGCGGGGCAATATCCGCCTGGCCGCCCGGCAGTTGAACGTTTCCCGTGGCGGTTTGTACAACAAGATGAACCGATTCGGGCTCAAGGTGGAAGCGTTCCGTTCGGGATTGGCCTGAGCCAATACCCAGACGCCGCTTCAGCGACGACTTCGTTCCCGACCCAGCGCCACCAGGCACCCACCAATCAACAATGCGGCGCCCGCCACCAGCAGGGGCGCGGATCGCCGCGTCGGCTTGCGCCAACCGCCTTCGACACGTCGCTGGCCGCTGGGCGGGGCGAACAGGTTTCCGGAGGATGAAGCCATTGCCGGGCTGCGATCCAGGCCCCGGCGTGTCAGCCAGCCGGAAAGTTGCGCAAACCCGGGCACAAGAAAATGCGCCATCCTTGCCAGTGTCGCGGCGCTGCCCACGGTGGTGGTGGGCTTGGGGTTGAGTGCGCAACTGACCATCGCCTCGGCGACGCGATGGGGGTCGTAGACCGGTGGTGGTGGCTTCAGCGCGTGGCCGGTGAAGTTGGCGCCATCGCGAAAACCCGGCGTATCGATGACCGCGGGATAGATGTCGCAGACGTGGATGTCCCGGTATTCCCCCAACTCACCGCGCAAGGCTTCGGACAACCCGCGCAGTCCGTACTTGCTGGCGGAATAGGCGGCGGCGTAAGGCTGGGCGACCCAACTGCCTAACGACAGGGTATTGATCAGGATGCCGCGTTGTTGCTTCTTGAAATACGGCCAGGCCACGTAGGCGCCGCGCAGGTAGCCAAGTAAATCGGTTTGCAGGACCTGCTCATGCACATCGAGCGGCGTCTGCTCGAAGCTGCCTACCGCACCCACGCCGGCATTGTTGATCCAGATGTCAATGCGACCGTCACCGAACGTTGCGGCTTCGGCGGCAAGCGCCTGCATTTGCTCACTGCTGGTGACGTCTGTGCACACCGCCAACGCGTCGGCTCCCTGGGCCTGGCATTGGGCAACGACCTCATCGAGCGCCGCACGGTCGCGTGCCGCCAGGACCAGGCGTGCGCGCTGCCTGGCAAACGCCTGGGCGGTGGCGCGGCCGATCCCGCTCGAAGCGCCGGTGATGACCACCAGTTTCTCCGACAAGGGATACGACGTCGTCTTACGGCTCGGGGCGGTTTCGCCTGTCGACTGATGGATCTCGGGCTGCATGGGCGAAAGCTTCAGGCGCACCCCGTCCGCCATGATCAGCGTCAGGTCCTGGACGGTGCCGGCGACCCTGTCCGGGTACACCGGCTCGCCCTCGGGGTCGAGTTGGTCATAGACAAACTTTTCGCTCTCCAGCCAGCCCACCGCGGTGTTCAGTTCTGGGCCCAGGTAATACTTTCCATCAAGGAAAAAGCCCGGGAAATGTGGCGCTCGCTCGACGCTTTCGACGGCATAGCGTTCGCCCGTCCTCATTCCGGTTGCCGGGGAAATCATGATCAACACCTCCGCTCTGTTGGTTCTGCGATAGAGAGCGAGGGTGAAACGGGGGTTCCATTGAAGTGAGGAAAGGAAGTTCGAGTGAACCGAGGCTCATTTTCTTCAGTCATTGCTGTAGGAAGTGTTCACATCAAGGAGCCTCAGATGCGTTCTGTTTATCTCGCCAGCCTGTCCTTCACCGCGTTGTTGTGCGCAGCATGCTCAAGCCAATCGCCTGCGACATGGCGCTACGAGGACGCGCGAAGTCGCACCCCCGTGCCGCCCGACCAGGCCTATCCCGAATTGTTTGAGGCGGTGCAAGGCAAACAGTTGTTCACTGACCAAAAACACTTCGTCGATGCGCTGCCCAAGCGCGACCCCTCGCAGATTCGCGCCGATTACCTGGCCCGCCGCGACAGTGCCGATTTCGATCTCAACGGGTTCGTGAAGGACAACTTCGTCGAGTCAGGCCAGGCTGAGAGCCCTACCCCAAAACCCGGCGCGCCGATCAAGGAACACATCGACAATCTCTGGCCGGTGCTCAGCCGAACCTACACCGAGGTTCCGCAATACAGCAGTCTATTGCCGTTGCCGCAGCCCTATGTCGTGCCAGGCGGGCGTTTCCGAGAAATGTATTACTGGGATTCGTATTTCACCATGCTGGGGTTGGAGCAAAGCGGTGACCAGGCGCAGGTTCGCCAGATGACCGACAACTTTGCCTACATGATCGACACCTTCGGCCACATTCCCAACGGCAATCGCACCTACTACCTGAGCCGATCGCAGCCGCCATTTTTTGCCTATATGGTGCAATTGCAGGCGCATATCGAGGGCGAGCAGGCCTACGGGCGTTACCTTGGGCAACTGCAAAAAGAATATGCCTACTGGATGGAAGGGGCGCAGACCCTCAAGCCGGGTGAGGCTGGGCGACACGTCGTCAAGCTTGCCGATGGCAGCGTGCTCAACCGCTATTGGGACGCCAGCCCCACGCCTCGTCAGGAGTCGTGGCTGCAGGACGTCAAGACCGCTGAACAGGCAGCCGACAGGCCCAAGCAAGAAGTCTGGCGCGACTTGCGCGCAGGCGCTGAAAGCGGCTGGGATTTCAGTTCCCGCTGGCTGGGAGACGGTAAAAACCTGGCGACCATTCGCACGACCTCCATCGCACCCGTGGACCTGAACAGCCTGATGTATCACTTGGAGCGCACCATCGCCAAGGCCTGTGAAACGGTGCGGAACACGCCGTGTACCCAAGCCTATGGGCAACGGGCCGAGCAACGCCAGCGCGCCATCGAGACGTACCTGTGGAACGCCGAAGGCGGCTATTACGTGGACTACGATTGGCAGCAGAACCGGCAGCGCCCGGCACTCACTGCCGCGACGCTGTTCCCGCTCTATACCGGCCTGGCTTCCAGCGAACGCGCCAACCGCACTGCCGACGCCGTGCGCAAGGGCTTGCTGCGTCCCGGCGGCATCGCCACCACCCAGGTCAATAACGGCCAGCAGTGGGATGAACCCAATGGCTGGGCGCCCCTGCAATGGGTGGCGGTCGAGGGGTTGGAGCGCTACGGCCAAACCGACCTGGCCAGGGAGGTTGGCAGCCGTTTTCTGCAACAGGTCCAGGATCTCTACCGCAAGGAAGACAAACTGGTCGAGAAGTACGACTTGTCCGGTCAAGGCGACGGTGGGGGCGGGGGCGAGTATGAATTGCAGGATGGCTTTGGCTGGACGAACGGCGTGACGCTTAAATTGCTGGGCAAATACGGCGGTTGAGCCGGGCCGCTTCAGTGCTATTCTTCGCGAAATTGCGAAGAATAGCGCTGCGGTAGAGCCGATGAACACAACCCGTGATCAATTCCCCTTGCCGGAGGACCTGAAGGTCTTTCTGACTGTCGTCCGAAAGAATGGCTTTGCCAGCGCGGCCGAGGCATTGGGCTATTCACCGGCCTATATCAGCAAGCGCATCTCGGTATTGGAGTCGACGCTCGCCACCCGACTGCTGCATCGCACGACCCGGCGCATCGCATTGACCGACGACGGCGAGCGCGTGCGGGTGTGGGCCGAAAAGCTGCTGGGGGATTTCGATGAGTTCGTCGGTGAAATCGCCCGGGCTCGCCATCAGCCCACCGGCTCGTTGCATATCTGCAGCAGCTTTGGTTTTGGCCGCAACCATGTCGCGCCGGCAATCGGCAAGCTGTCGCAGACGTACCCTGGCCTCGACATCCGACTGGATGTGTTCGACCGCGTCGTCGATATCGTTGGCGAGGGGTTCGACCTTGAGATCCGCGTCGGTGATGACCTGCCAGGGCAGCACCTGGGCCGCAAGCTGGTGAGCAATCGGCGCGTGCTCTGCGCAGCCCCCGGGTATCTGGAACGACGGGGCACACCGCGTTCGCTCGATGACCTCAAGGACCATGATTGCCTGGTGCTCAAGGAGCGCGACAACGCCTTCGGCATCTGGACCTTGAGCAAGGATGGGGTGCAGGAGACTGTGCGCATCGGCGGCCCGTTGTCCTCCAACAGCGGCGAGATTGTCCTGGAATGGGCGTTGAGTGGCGGCGGGATCCTGCTGCGCTCGATGTGGGACGCCGGGCCCCTGCTTGAACAGGGGCGGTTGGTTCAGGTGCTGCCGGCGTATTCGCAAAGCGCCAACGTCTGGGCGGTGTACCCGACCCGGCTCAGTCAGTCGGCGAAGCTGCGGGTTTGCGTTGAATTTCTTGAGACGTGTTTTCGGGACTTGTCGGCTGGGTAGGAGAGCAGCACCGCTTTCGCGAGCAGGCTCGCTCCCACAGTCTTGCTCAGTGGTTGGACGTTACGCTACAGCCAGGGATTTTCCGCGAGGTGCCGGCTTTCGAAGCGGCGTATCTGGTCTGCACGTTGAAGGGTCGTGCCAATGGCATCCAGGCCGAGCAGCAAGGATTGCTTGCGCAGCTCGTCGATCTCGAAAGAAATTACCTCACCGTCCGCCAATCTGATCTGTTGCGCCGGCAGGTTAACGCTGATGCTGGCGGTTTCGGCGCGGCTGATCGTCTGCGCGAGTCTCTTGAGTTGCGCTTCGGGCAATTGAATGACCAACACCCCGTTACGCTGGCAATTGTCATAGAAGATCCCGGCGAAGCTGCTGCCGATCAACGCCCGGATGCCCACTTGCTTCAAACCCCACACCGCATGTTCGCGGCTTGAGCCACATCCGAAGTTTTCCCCCACCACCAGGAACGTTGCGCCGCGCCAGCCCGGTTTGTTGAGCACGAATTCAGGATTGGGATCGCCGTTGCCCAGCCACTTCAAGTCGAAGAACAGGCCACGGTCCAGCCCGTTGCGGTCGATGCCCTTGAGGAACTGCTTGGGCATGATCACATCGGTGTCGATGTTGGCGGCCAGCAGCGGGGCGGCGGTGCCACTTACAGTATTGAAGGGTTGCATGCTTCAGGCCTCCGGCAGCAGTGAACGAACATCGGTCAAATGACCAGCAATCGCGGCGGCGGCCACCATGGCCGGGCTCATCAAGTGGGTGCGCGCGCCGGCGCCCTGGCGTCCTTCGAAGTTGCGATTGGTACTGGAGGCGCAGCGATCCCCAGGGGCGAGCACGTCATCGTTCATCGCCAGGCACATCGAACAGCCGGATTGGCGCCATTCGAAACCGGCTTCGCGGAATATTGCCGCCAGGCCTTCTTCTTCGGCCTGTTCGCGCACCATGGTCGAGCCGGGCACGATCATCGCGCGCACATGGGCGGCAACGTGCTTGCCCTGTACGACACGCGCCGCATCGCGCAAGTCTTCAATCCGCGCGTTGGTGCACGAGCCGATGAAAGCATGGTTGATGACCACGTCGGCGAGCGGCATGCCTGGCGTCAGGCCCATGTAGTTGAGGGCACGCTGCAGGCCTTGGCGCAGGATCAGGTCGGGTTCTGTCGCAGGGTCGGGTACCTGGCTTCCGATCGGTGCAGCCTGGTCAGGGCTGGTGCCCCAGGTGACCATGGGTTCCAATGCGTCGACATCGAGCGTCACTTCCCGGTCGAACACCGCGCCTTCATCGCTGTGCAGGGCTCGCCATTTGGTCACGGCCCGTTCCCACAGCTCGCCCCTGGGAGCGCGGGGCTTGCTTTGCAGATAGGCAAAAACCTTGTCATCCGGCGCCATGAACGCGCCCCGGGCGCCGGCTTCCACGGCCATGTTGCAGATGGTCATGCGGGCTTCGACGCTAAGGGCGGTGATTGCCGGGCCGGTGAATTCGATCGCATAACCGGTGGCGCCCGAGGCGCCGATCCTTTCGATCAGCGCCATGATGATGTCCTTGGCGGTGACACCTGCCCCAAGCGTGCCGTTGACCGTGACGCGCAGGGTTTTCAGGCGCTTGTAGACCAGCGTTTGCGTAGCCAGCAGGTGTTCGATTTCAGACGTGCCGATGCCAAAACCAAAGGCCCCCAACGCACCGTATGTCGTGGTGTGGCTGTCGCCCGCGGCCACCACCATGCCCGGCAGGATGAAGCCTTGCTCGGGGGCGACGACGTGCTCGATGCCCTGGCGTTTGTCCAGCACGTCGAACAGTTCGATGCCAAAGTCCCGGCAGTTTTCTGCGAAGTACGAGACCTGCCGGGCGCCGCCGGCATCCGGCATGGCTGCGATGCGCTGGGGCGCCGTCGGGTTGACGTGATCGACCACCGCCAGCGTCGCGCTCGGCCGCCAGACGCTGCGGCCGTTTTCACGAAGGCCGCTGAAGGCTTGCGGGCTGGTGTATTCGTTGGCGACCTGGCGGTCGATGTACAACAGCACGTGGCCCTGATCGTCCAACGGGCAAACGGTATGGCTGTCGATGTGCTTTTGATAGAGCGTTCGGGGGCTGTTCATGCAGGCGCTTCTTCATTTTTGGCGGGTCTGCCCACAGCATATTGACTGCCGGCGTCGCATCAAGAGCCCAGCGGTGAAGGCGTTGCACACGGATTGTGATCAATCATGACGGGGAGTGGGGCGGCCATCCATGGTTGCCCCGAATCGGTATGGGTCAGCGTCGGGCGGTGCGGGTGCTGACATCCACCCACACGGCCAGGACCAAAATGCTGCCCTTGACGATCATCTGCCAGTAGCTGTCGACGTCGAGCATGGACATGCCGTTGTCCAGGCTGGTGATGACCAGCGCGCCCAGCAGCGCGCCGTAGACCGTGCCCGAGCCACCGCGCATGGATGTGCCGCCGATAAAGCAGGCGGCGATAGCGTCCAGTTCGCCCATGTTGCCCGCCGAGGGCGAGCCGGCGGCCAGGCGCGCGGTGTTGACCATGCCGGCGAGGGCGCACATCACGCCCATGATGCCGAAGATCCACAGCTTCACTGCCTGTACATTGATGCCGGACAGGCGCGTGGCCTCCATGTTGCTGCCCACCGAGTAGACACGCCTGCCGAATACGGTTTGGCTGGTCACGTAGCTGAACACCCCCAGCAGAACCAACAGCAGCAGCACCGGAACCGGGATCCCGTCGTAGCTGTTGAGCGTATAGACGAACCCGGCCAGCACGGCGCCGATCAACACCACCCGCGCCACGTCCCGCGTCAGGGAATGGGCCGCGAGGCCATGCAGCGCGCGGTTGCGGCGCTGTTTCCAGGTCAGGAAAAGCGTCAGCGCGAACAACAACACGCCCAGGCCCGTGCCGACTGCGTGAGGCAGGTAACCCTGGCCGACGTAAACCAGCTCCGGCGATACCGGCGCGATGGTGGTGCCGCCAGTGATGCCCAGCAGGATTCCGCGAAACGCCAGCATGCCACCCAGGCCGACGATGAAGGAGGGGATGCGCAGGTAGGCGGTCATGTAGCCGTTGGCCAGGCCGATCATCAGCCCACACAGGGCGACCAGGCTCAGGTTCGCCAGCAGCGGGATGTGATAGACCACGTCGAGTATCGCCGCCAGACCTCCCAATAAACCGAGCAACGAGCCCACCGACAAATCGATCTCGCCACTGATGATCACCAGCACCATGCCACAAGCCAGGATGCCGGTGATGGACATCTGCCGCAGCAGGTTGGAGAGGTTGCGCGGAGTCAGGAATCCGCCCTCGGTCTGCCAGCTGAAGAACAACCAGATGACCGCCACGGCAATCACCAGGGCGAGCATTTTGTAGCGGGTGAACACTTGTTTGACTTGGTTCATCTACGCGGACTTCCGATCATTGTTGTTATTGCTTTCGGGATGGCTGAGCGCGGCGGCAAGCACCTGTTCCTGGGTCAATTCCTGGTTGATGAAATCGCCGCGCAGTTGCCCCTCGCCGATCACCAGCACGCGGTCCGACACACCCAGCACTTCGGCCAGTTCCGAGGACACCATGATGATCGACACGCCTTCGGCCGCCAGCGCGCCCATCAGCTTGTAGATCTCGTACTTGGCGCCGACGTCCACGCCCCGGGTGGGTTCGTCGAGAATCAATACCCGAGGCTTGGTCAGGAGCATCTTCGCCAGCACAGCTTTCTGCTGGTTGCCACCGGAAAGGCTGGTGATCGGCAGGAACGGGCTCGCGGTCTTGAGGTGCATGCGCGAGATTTCCCGGTCGATGCTGCCCAGCTCGGCCTCGGCGTCGATGCGGGTCATCTTCGAGAAGTTTTCCAGGACCGCCAGGGTGATGTTCTGGCCGACGCCCAGGTCCGGGATGATGCCCTGGCGCTTGCGATCTTCAGGGACCATGCACAGGCCGGCCCGGATCGACTTGAGGGGCGTGCTGCTGTCAATGCGCTGGCCGTCCAGCCAGACTTCGCCCTCATGTCGGCCGGGGTAGGCGCCGAACAACGCCGACACCAGCTCCGTGCGACCCGCACCCACCAACCCGGCGATGCCAAGGATTTCGCCGCGCTTGAGCACGAACGAAATATCGTCGACGCGTTTGCGCCTGGGGTTGTCGACGTCGTAGCAGGTCACATGGCGTGCCTCGAAAATCACCTCGCCGATAGCGTGGGGTTCGGTGGGGTAGAGGTTACTCATCTCCCGCCCGACCATTTGCGTGATGATCTTGGGAATATCCATGTCGGCCATGGCAGTGGTGGCGATGTGTTTGCCATCGCGTATCACCGCGATGGTGTCGCACACGGCGGCCACTTCATCGAGCTTGTGGGAGATGTAGACGCACGCCACGCCCTTGGCCTTGAGGTCGCGGATGATGTCCAGCAGCACTTCGATTTCCGAGCGGGTCAGGGCCGACGAAGGCTCGTCGAGGATCAGCAGGCGGGCCTGTTTGTTCAGGGCCTTGGCGATCTCGACCAATTGCTGGTAGCCACCGCCGTACTGCGAAACCGGCAGCGAGACGTTCATGTCCGGCACCTTGAGTTCACGCATCAGGGCTTCGGCGCGGTGGATCATCGCCGGGTAATTCATGCGTCCGCCGGGCAAGGTCAGCTCGTGGCCCATGAAGATGTTTTCGGCCACCGACAGGTCGGGCACCAGGGTCAGTTCCTGGTGAATGATGACGATGCCGGCAGCTTCGGTTTCGCTGATCGATTGCGCCTTCAGCGGCTGGCCGTCCCAGAGGATCTCACCCTCCCAGGTGCCGTAGGGATAGACCGCCGATAGGACTTTCATCAAGGTGGATTTGCCGGCGCCGTTCTCGCCGCACAGGCCGACGCATTCACCCGGCCTGACCTTGATGTCGATGCCGTTCAGCGCCTTGACACCGCCGAAGGTCTTGACGATGCCGTTCATTTGCAGCAGGTATTCAGACATGGCGAGGGCTCGTAAGAAAGGGGCTCACACAACATAAAACCTGTGGGAGCGAGCCTGCTCGCGAAGCGGTAGGTCAGCTTGCATCTGCATTCACTGTGCCGCCGCCATCGCGAGCAGGCTCGCTCCCACAAGGATTTTTGCTATCCAAAGAGCTGCTCCCGGGTCACTGCCCCGCGATCTGCGCCTTGGTGTAGAACCCGTCCTTTTCCAGCAGGTCGATGTTGTCCTTGGTCAGCGCGGTAGGCGTGAGCAGGATGGTGTCGACTTTCTTGTTGCCATTGTCGTACTGCGAGCTGTAGGTGGGTTTTTCGTTGCGCGCCAGTTGTACCGAAAGCTTGGCGGCTTCGGAGGCGATCAGCTTTAAGGGCTTGTAGACCGTCATGGTCTGGGTGCCGTCGATCACTCGCTTGACCGCCGCCAGGTCGGCGTCCTGGCCGGAGATCGGCACCTTGCCAGCCAGCTTTTGCGCGGCCAGGGCCTGGATGGCGCCGCCGGCGGTGGCGTCGTTGGAGGCGACGATGCCGTCGATTTTGTTGTTGTTCCGGGTCAGGGCGTTTTCGACGATGCTCAGGGCTTCGGTGGGGTTCCATTCCTTCACCCATTGCTGGCCGACAATCTTGATGTCGCCCTTGTCGATGGCCGGTTGCAGCACCTTCATCTGGCCTTCACGCAGGATTTTGGCGTTGTTGTCGGTAGGCGCGCCGCCGAGTAGGAAGTAGTTGCCCTTGGGCGCTGCCTTCAACACGCCGCCGGCCTGCATCTCGCCGACCTTTTCGTTATCGAAGGAAATGTAAGCGTCGATATCGGCGTTGAGGATCAGCCGGTCATAGGACACCACCTTGATCCCGGCCTTCTTGGCTTCGGCGACGGCGTTGGTCAGCACAGTGGCGTTGAACGGCACGATCACGATGACGTCGACGCCACGGGAAATCAGGTTTTCGATCTGGGAAATTTGCTTCTGCTCGTTGGCATCGGCGGACTGGACATAAACCTTGGCGTCGAGTTTTTCTGCCGCCGCGACGAAGTAGTCTCTATCGCGGGACCAGCGTTCCAGACGCAGGTCATCGATGGAGAAACCGATCTTGGGGTGGGTGGCGTCGGCCATGGCCGGGAGCGATAGCAGGGCGAGGGCGCCGGCGAGCAGGGTACGTTTGAATGTTTTCATGGTGGTGCGTCCTTTTATTGTTTTTTGAAAGACACTGCCTGACGAGAACGTGATGCCGGTAGAACTGTAGAGCGTTGCGCGGCGTTGCGGGCACAGATTTGTCGCGCGAATGTAACAGCCTCCCCGCGCCCGCAAAGTCGCCTGCCGTCAGGAGTAGATGAACCGGTTGACGACGTTTTCGAGCATTTCCTGCCGACCGCTGACCGCCTGCGGATTCAGCTCGTTGGTGAATGCATGCTCGGCCAGGGATTCGAGGCTGTAGTCCCCCGCGAGCAGCGCCTTGCCGAACGGCTGCTGCCAGCCGGCGTAGCGCTGGTCCTTGAATTTCTGCAACTGATCGTCCTGCACCATGGCGGCTGCGCGTTCCAACGAAAGGGCGAGCACGTCCATGGCCGCGACATGGCCGTGGAACAAGTCGACGTCGTCCAAGCTCTGGCGGCGTACCTTGGAATCGAAGTTGAAACCGCCGTTGCCGAAGCCTCCGGCCTTCAGGATCTCGTAGGTGGCCAGGGTCATTTCTTCGACACTGTTGGGGAACTGATCGGTGTCCCAGCCGTTCTGCGGATCGCCCCGGTTGGCGTCGATGCTGCCGAAGATCCCCAGGGAGACCGCCGTGGCGATTTCATGATGGAAACTGTGCCCGGCCAGGGTCGCATGGTTGGCCTCGATGTTGACCTTGATCTCTTTTTCCAGGCCGAACTGCTGCAGAAAGCCGAACACCGTGGCGCTGTCGTAATCGTACTGGTGCTTGGTCGGCTCCTGGGGCTTGGGCTCGATCAGCAGGTCGCCCTTGAAGCCGATCTTGTATTTATGCTCGACCACCATGCGCATGAACCGGCCCAGTTGCTCGCGTTCGCGGGACAGGTCAGTATTGAGCAGGGTTTCGTAGCCTTCGCGGCCGCCCCACAACACGTAGTTGGAGCCCTTGAGGCGCTGGGTGGCATTCATGGCGCTGAACACCTGGGCGGCGGCGCAGGCGAAGACTTGCGGGTCAGGGTTGCTGGCGGCGCCGGCGGCAAAACGCGGGTTGCTGAAGCAGTTGGCGGTGCCCCAGAGCAGCTTGATGCCGGTCTGTTCCTGGTGACGCTCGAGGTGATCGACCATTTGCGCGAAGTGGTTGCGGTATTCCTTCAACGATTGGCCTTCCGGCGCGACATCGGTGTCGTGGAAGCAGTAGTAGTCGATGCCCAGCTTGGAGAAAAACTCGAACGCCGCCTCGGCCTTGCCGATGGCCACTTCCATCGGGTCCCCTGCGTGCTGCCATGGGCGTTTGAAGGTTCCCGCACCGAACACATCGGACCCCGGCCAGACAAAGGTGTGCCAATAGCAGACCGCCATGCGCAGGTGCTCGCGCATGGGTTTGCCTAGGATCAGTTTGTCGGCATCGTAGTGCCGGAAAGCGAGCGGCGAGTCGCTGCCCGGGCCCTCATAGCGGATCGGCTGAACATCGGGGAAGTACGACATGGACGGTTTCCTTTTTATTCTTGGCGGTGACCTGATACTAACGCCGCCCCTGGCGCCGCTGATTATGAAAATCATCAAAGGACAGTTCGATTTTGAGTATTGAGATTCGCCGTCCGCGCGCCTAGTCTCTGTCCACCGGCCTAGGGTTCTTACAATGAAAATCGTCCCGCCCGTCCACCGCATCGCCCTTTTGTTCAACGGCAGCAAGATCTACGACCGAGGCATCATCAGCGGCATCGGTAACTACCTGAGCAGTACCCGCGCGTCCTGGGATCTGTTTCTCGAGGAAGATTTCCTATGCAGGTTGAAAGGGATCGAGCGTTGGCAGGGCGACGGGATCATCGCCGACTTCGACGACCCGCTGATCGGCGAGGCGCTGGCCGGGATCAAGATGCCCGTGGTGGCGGTGGGCGGCTCGTACCAGGACGAGCGCGCCTATCCCAAGGGCATTCCCTATGTCGCCACGGATAACCATGGGCTGATCAAATTGGCTTACGAACATCTGATCGAAGCCGGACTGACGCGATTCGCCTGTTTCAGCCTGCCGGAGTCCCAAGCCAATCGCTGGGCCCAGGAACGGGAGAAAGCCTTTCGCCGGTTGATGCTGCGCGATGGTCTGCACGCCGAGGTCTATCGCGGCATGGGCACCAGCGCGCCGCTCTGGGACAGCGCCGTCGAACAGCAGATCGCCTGGCTGCAAAGCCTGCCCAAACCCATCGGCATCATCGCCGTCAGCGATGCGCGAGCCCGCCAGCTGTTGCAGGCTTGCCTGACCGCCGGCATTGCTGTTCCGGAGCAGGTGGCGTTAATCGGCATCGACAACGATCCACTGACCCGCAGCCTGACTCGGGTGCCGCTGAGCTCCGTGGTGCAGGGCACCGAAACGATGGGTCGGACCGCCGCGCGGCTGCTCCACCAGATGCTGCATGGCATGCCGTCCACAGGCACGCAGGTGCTGATCCCGCCGGATGCTATCAATGTGCAGACATCCAGTTTGCACCAGCCGCTGGGCAATCCTTATGTGATGCAAGCGCTGTTGTTCATCCGCCAGTACGCATGCCAGGGCATCAAGACCGCGCAAGTGGCGGCGTATGTCGGTGTCTCGCGCTCATCCCTGGAAGCGCATTTTCGCAAGGAGCGAGGTTGCAGCGTTCATGACGAAATCCTGCGCTTCAAATTGGCCGCGGCGGCCAACGGCTTGGAAAACACCGACTCGGCGATCGCCGACATCGCCCGCAATTGCGGCTTCAAGTCGGCGCAATACCTGCACACGGTGTTTCGTCGCGAGTTCGGTTGTACGCCTCGGGAGTATCAGCAGGGCGCGAGCGTGGTGAGCGAGTAGTCCGGGCTCCTTGGTGAGGCGTTAATCGACGGTCAACTGCGTCGGGGGAGGTCCGTCGGTTTCATCTTGGCCGAGCGCTTTTGCGGGGTCCTTCTGGGGCTTTCAACTATTGCCATCAGTAATAGTGACCATTACGAAATGCAAGTTCTGCTTTGTCGGCAATCATTGGAAAATCAGCGCCATCGAACACGCAGCCCACCACTGCAGGACTTCAATCATGCGCCCTTTATCTTTCCTTGCCCTGGCGTTTCCCCCTTTGTTGCTAGCAGGTTGCGCTTCGGCTCCGAACGATCCGACCCTGACCTTGCAGACCAGCAAGACACCGGCCGAATACGCCGAATGCGTCGTACCGAAGCTGCAGGGCAGCGCCCTGAACCCGACGGTCTCGCAGACCCAGCGCAGCTACCGCATCGTCGTGCCGAGCAAAATTGCGGCGGACAACGTGCTCGAAGCCTACAAGGCTGGCAACGGTGGGAAGGTGTTCATTTACGACCGGCATCTGCTGGCCTCCAATCTCTTGCCTTCGAATTTTGAACGCGCCGCCCAGGAATGCATCTGACCGGCCCGTAGACGTTTTACCTGTGCTCCTTTGGTTGGCCGCAACCAACCAATTCCCTTTGCCCCGCACCGTATTCGGTCGCGGGGCTTTTTTTGTTTGGAGAGCCTTGCGTACGTGGGTGTGAGAGGATGCCGTACGCGACGTCGCCGCCTACAAAGGATCGAAATGAACCTGCCCCCTGCCCATGCCGTGCCATTCATCCTGATGCTCTCAGCCTTGTGCGTCCCGGTGCACGCCGCGACGTGGCAGATCTGCGATATGCAATTGCGGGTCACTGAAGTGGTCAAGCAGCCGTTCCCTGGTCTCCGGGCTCAGGTTCTGAAAACCAGCCCGGCCTCGCCCAAGGTGGAATGCCCAGAAGTCGGCGCAGTGATCAGCTTCATCCCGGAAACCGCTGACTATCAGTCAACGCTTGCGCGGCGAAAATGGCCCGCAAAAGGCCAGGCGATTCGGATCAGATACCATTACCTGGACGGCATCTGCAAGGGCGACGGCAACGAGCATCCTTGTCGGATCGAGCATTATCCGTTCGTGGCCCAATGATCAGCCTCGGCCGGCGTTCGCCTCGGCTTCGATCGCGGCCATGACGCTGGGTCGCGTCTCGATCCGAGCCATATACGACGCCAGCGCCGGCCAAAGGGCTTGCGCGCTGACTGGCTGATGTCCGATGAGGTTTTTCCGGTGTGCAGTCCGAAATTGCTGGCGGGGCCCAATGCCCTGAAGGCACCCGGCGATCTGACCCATCACACCCTGTTGCAGGTCAGTGGTATGACGCGGGACGATTGGAGCCTCTGGCTGGGGGCCGCCGGGCAACCGAGCGCCCTGGCCGAAGGCTCACGGTTGACCTTCGACCTGGCGATGATGGCCGTGCAGGCAGCCATCGACGGCTTGGGTATTTGCATCGGCCGCTCGACCTACGTCGACGACGATCTGAAGGCAGGTCGACTGGTCGCGCCATTTGCCCTGAGGTTGAAGTCCGATCTCGGTTTCTATCTGGTGACACCCGTCGAGACAGCCCACTCGAAAAAGGTCGAGGCGTTCAGGGCCTGGTTGATCGATTCGACCAGGGAGGCAAACACACCGGGTATGCGGTCGTTGGATTAAGCGTCCAGGTCACTGCGGTGGGCGTTGCGGCAACGCCGAGTGGCCGAAGGTATTGCCCATGCGAATCCGCGTGGCCGACTGGTTGTACAGACCCAGCCTGTTCGGCGCTCGCTGCTCTATCGGCACGTTCAACGCTTCCTGGTTCTTGCGCGCTGCCGGCGTACCCTTCGGGTTGGCCATCTGTTCGCTCAGGCATTCGTAGGACAGCGCCTTGTACCCGTTCACCTCGACATTGATGCATCCCTCATTCGCCGGCTCGGCGGCTTGGGCCCACAAGGGAAGGGCAGCAAGCAGCAGCGCGAATACACGACAGTCCATGGCGGAGCTCCTTTCTAACGGTAGAAGCCTGAATCTACCTCGTATTGGAGCGAGGTATGACGATGTTTTTTTTGCAGCGCTCGTCACACAAACGACATGTACACGTCTCATGATGCGCCAACGCAGGGCGTCGACACGCCGTTCGGGCCGGAAGATGTCTATGTCAAGAGAAGCGCTGAGCAGGTGCTGCCTCGCGCCCACGGTACTGTTCTTGTTGCTCCATGCATTGATGCCGCAACGCGACGCGTGGTCTGCCACGCCTGCGCCTGTCGAGGTGGACGATCGGCTGGCGCGTTTTGTCGAGTTTGCGATACCCGCCCAGGAAATGACCGTTGCCCTGGAGCTGTACAGCAGGGCCAGCGGGATGGCGATCCTGGTGGACCGTCAACTGGCACATGGGCGACGGTCGACCGCGGTGCACGGACGCTTGAATGCCCGCCAGGCGTTGGAGCAACTGCTGGCCGGTAGCGGCTTGGCGGCGCTCTACACCGGCGCAGACGCTTTCACCGTGAAAGAGGCAAAGCTGACCCTCCGCGCCGATGCGTCTTCGCGCAACGGTGGTCCTACAGTGCGCGAGGACAATTTTGCCCGTGCATTGCAGGTCGCGTTGGAGCAGGCGCTTTGCCGGTCAATGGTGACTCGCCCGGGCCATTATCGAGCAGCGTTACAGCTGTGGGTGGGGGCATCGGGCGAGGTGCGGCGCAGTCGCTTGCTGGCCTCCACCGGTGACGCCCGGCGCGATGCGGCGATTATCGAGGGGCTGGGCACATTGGACATCGGCCGGGTTCCGCCGTCCTCGTTGCCGCAGCCGGTGACGGTGCTGGTGGTGCCAGGCGCCGCTTCGGCAGGCACGGAATGCAACCCATGGGAAGGAGCGGTAGAGCCATGAAGGAAAAGGAGCAGAGCACCATGCTCAAGGTGTTCCTGGCTTCCTATGATGTGTTTCGCGCACGCTTGCGTCGGCGTCTGGGCTCCGATGACCTGGCCAACGACGTACTGCACGAAACCTATCTTCGGGTAGACCGCATGGAACAGCCGGTGGACGTGCAGAAGCCTGGCGCCTACCTGTTCCGCATGGCCCTGAACATCGCGGCTGACCGTCGTGCGCAGGATGCACGCTTGCTCACCGGCACTGAAATCGAGGAACTGATGCAAACCGCCGACGAACATCAGGACCCGGCGGTGATCGTCGGTGGCCAGATTGAAATTCGCGCGCTGATGCAGGCGCTGACCGAGCTTGCGCCCCGGCGCCGGCAAATATTGATGGCGTCGCGCATGGAGCAAACACCGCATCAGGAGATCGCCCAGCGATTCGGCATCTCCACCCGGATGGTTGAGAAGGAACTCAAGGCTGCGCTGCAATACTGTGCCGATCGCCTGGAAAGAAAAGTGATTCAGCGGTTCGGTCCCGGCGCGGGAAAACAGTCTTAGGTGATAAGGCGCTTGTCGCGCATACCTTCTTGAGTCATTTCACGTTTGAAAAACATGTCTATAAGCGCATCTGAATCGGCCACTGCCACGGCTAACCAGCTCCGGGAAGAAGCGTTCCATTGGCTGGTGCGCTTGACTTCAGGGCACGCCACCCACGCCGACGCCGAGGCTTTTCGGCGCTGGAGTGCGCAAAGTTCCGAGCACGCCCGGGCCTTTTTCCTGGCCCGCCAGTTGTGGCAGGCCATGGCGCCCGCCGAGCAAAAGCTCCAGCAGGAGCAGGCGGCAAAGGTCGTCAACCACCCGCGGCGTTTCGGGCGCCGAGCGTTTCTCGGCGGCGCGATTGCCGCGTCGGTTGCGGTGCTGGTCGCGCGCCCGTCGCTGCTGGACGGCTGGCCCGTGGGCGCGGATTTTCATACAGGTGTCGGCGAGCAACGCCGCGTCGACCTGACCCAGGGCGTGGTGCTTGAGCTCAATACCCAGACGCGCATCAGCCAGCGCAGCGAGGCCCCTGGTGACGCCGCCATCGAAGTACTGAGCGGTGAACTGGAAATCCAGGCCAGCACGGCGTTGCGTGTGCTTGCCGGCAATGGCGAGTTGTTCGCCGATGGGGCGCGGTTCAATGTGCGGGCCACCGAGGGTAGCGTGTGCGTAACGTGCCTGGAGGGCCGCTTGCAACTGAAGCATCAGGGGCGGCGCGTGAGCTTGGAGCAGGGCCGACAATTGACCTATACCGCGCAGCGACAAGGCCAACCCACCCCCTTCGATACCCAGCAAGTCATGGCTTGGCGTCAACAGTTGCTGGTGTTCAACGATGCCCCCTTGGCGAGCGTGATCGATGAGATCAACCGCTACCGTCCCGGCATGATCGTACTGATGAACGCTGAGCTCGGGCGGCGCAAGGTTCAGGCGCGCTTCAGCCTGGCGCAACTGGCGAATGTCGCCGTACTGATTCGCGATGCCTACGGCGCGACCATTACCGAGCTACCGGGCGGTGTCGTGCTGGTCAGCTAGGCGTTTTCATTCCAGTGGGCTGCTATTGAAGCGGTGCCAGCACCTGGCGGTAGCGCTCGGTGCCGTATGCCGTGCGGCGGCTGAAGCTGATTTCCACACCCGCCGGATTTTCCTCCTTGCTGCCAGTCAGATGGCTCCAGCCCCGGTCGGTGCGCCATACCCGCACATCAACGCGCTCAAGCTCACTCAACACCGCGACACGCTCCTTGGGCGCCGGTAGGGGATAGCGTGACCGCGCGACGCCCGAGGCACGGAAAAGCGTGCCGCTTTCAATCCACCACCTCACCCGTTGCATCTTGCCGTCCTGGTCCGCCGCGGCACGTATCAATTCCAACTGCAAAGGGTCGCTGTCGCTGCTGCGAATACTGATCGCAGCGGGCACCGGGGGGCGGCTGGCCGAGGGTTCGTCGGGTGGAGGCGGTTCGGCCAGTTCAGTGGTGGCGCGCAGGGCGAAGTCACGCTGCAGTTGGTTGAGTGCGCGCATCAGTTGCGCGTGCTGTTCGGCGCTGTCCTGCAAGTGGGCGTCGGCGCGGGTCACACCGTCGAGCCCGCGCCAGGCGATCAGGCTGACAATTGTCATCAGCAGGATGGCGACCATCACTTCAATCAGCGTGAAGCCGTTTTGCCGGACCATCAATGCACCTCGATGCGGCCAGCCGCGGTGCGCCTCACCGATACGCTGGCCTGGTCGCTGGACAGAATGACGTGCAGGGGCGCGGCGATCCATTCGGCATCGAGCACCAGTGTTTTGCCTGGGTGGATGCCCACCTGCACCGGTCCCGCGCTCCAGTGCCTGGGGCGCAGTTGCGGGTCGTTGATGAACTCCCGATCCTGTGCGCCGAAAGCGTCCAGCCGCACGAAACGGTAACCCTGGCTGTCGGCGACCCAGGCGATGCGACGACCGTCGCTGCGCGCTTCGGCCTGGGCGGTTTCCAGCAGCAAGGCCAGGCGCTTGGCATCCTCGCGCAAGCCACTTGCCGCGTCGGTGTGGATATTCAAGCTGATGGCGGCGCTGGCGATGCCGATGATCACCAGCACGACCATCAATTCGATCAGCGTGAAGCCGCGTTGTCGGTGTCGCCATTCATTCATCGTCTCTACGCCTTTCGCTGGGGTGAATTTGCAATAAAACCGTGAGAAAGCGCTGGTAGCCTGAAGCACTGGACGTCACGGAGGATTCGCTCATGCGCCATTTCCATCGCCTTGATCCGGCCACGCTGGTCCAGGCTGTCGCCGTGTTGGCCAGCGTGGCGGGGCTTGTCACCTGGGGCTTCTTGCTCAACGATTCGGCGCCCGTGCAAGCCCAGGCCAATAGCGAACCCTTGCCGCCCTTGGCAGCCACTGGCCAAGCCGCGGCGCAATGGTTCGCCAGTTCCCCGCACAACCTGGAGATCAAGCTCAGCGGCCTACTGGCCGGACCCCATGGCGCGGTGGCGATTCTCAGCATCGAGGACTCGCCGCCGCGGGCTTTTCGTGCGGGTGAGCCATTGGGCGAAGGCGTGCGCCTGAGAGGAATCGAGGCTGATGCCGTGGTCATCGAGCGGGCCGGCGTTGAGTCTCGCCTGTCGATGGCTCGTTTGCCGGTGCCGGTGGCGCTGCCGTCGTTGCGCTGATTCATGGCGGGGTGACAGGGCGGCTGAGCAGCGTTTCCAGGCGCGCCAGCGGCGGTCCGTCATGTTCACGTTCATGCACCAGCACTTTCACTCTCAGCAGGTCGCCACTGCGGGTTACCTGCTGCTCGCAGCTGAGTTTCAAGCGTCCTTGATCACAGCGTTGCATGGCGCTGCCCTTATCTGTGGTCCCGCGCAGACGCACTTCTGCCAGGCTGTTCTGGGCCGCCAACAGCGCCATCGAGCGATCCCGCAACAGCGCGTTGCTCTGGCTCATCTGTGCACTGGCGCGAACGGCCGCTGACATCGCCACCGCCACGATCAGCAGCGCCACCAATACTTCGATCAGGGTAAAGCCGCGTTGCCGGGGTACCTGTCGGGTCATGGCAATGAGCATCGTCGGGGAAATGTGCTTCAGCCTAATGGCCGCGTTTGACGGATTGCTGACCAAAGCTCCTGAGGTTTTTTTATACCAGTGACATATGCCGCTGGAACAATCCGCAGCGAATGGAAACCTCAACCAGCGCCAGAATGCGGCGCCAGCCAAGGAGTGTCGAGATGGGTGTCGCATCGTCTGGCCGTCCCCCACATGGCCCTCGCCGGCAGCGAGGTTTTACCCTGATCGAGATCATGGTCGTGGTGGTCATTCTCGGCATTCTTGCCGCCATGGTCGTGCCGAAGGTGCTTGACCGCCCCGACCAGGCCAGGGCCACGGCGGCCCGCCAGGATGTTGCGGGCCTGATGCAGGCACTCAAGCTGTTCCGTCTCGACCAGGGTCGCTACCCGACCATGAATGAAGGGCTAAAGGCCCTGGCGGAAAAACCCGCCAACGCCACCAGCGGCAATTGGCGCGCGTATCTGGAACGGCTGCCCAAGGACCCTTGGGGCCGCGCCTACAACTACCTCAACCCGGGCACCAACGGTGAGGTCGATGTGTTTTCCCTCGGCGCCGATGGGCAGCCCGACGGCGAAGGTGTCAACGCTGATATCGGCTCCTGGCAGCTCTAGTCGTGAATCGCTCAGCACAGCGTGGCATGGCGGTGATCAGCGCCTTGCTGGTGGCGACCGTGGTCGCGGTGATCGCCGCCGGCATGATCGCCCGACAGGTCCAGGTGACTCGCGGCGTGGAAAGCGAAAGCCAGCGGGTGCGGGGCGCCTGGCTGTCCAATGGCGTATTGGAATGGACCCGCCAGGCGCTCTGGCAGCAACGCCTGCGCGAGCCCATGACGCGTTTGGACCAGGCGTGGGCGCAGCCCTTGCGTGGGGTGCGCCTGGGCACTGAAAGCGGGGTGTTCGACGGCCATATCAGCGATGAGCAAAGCAAGTTCAACCTGCGCAACCTGATCCTCGACGGCCAACTCGACACACTGGAAGTCGCCGTATTCGAACGCCTGTGCGCCGAGCTGGGCGTGCCCGTGGCCCAGGGCAACCGTATCGTCCAACGCGTGGTAGAGGCCTACCCCAAGCGCCTGCGTCCACCGCCGCCAGTCTCCAGCGCGGCACCCGGGTTCGATAGCGGTCGCCTGACATCGCCGGACGCCGAAAGCCAGCCGCTGCCCGCCACCCGGCCGATGTTGCGCGGTCTCGATGACCTAGCCGGCCTGCCCGGGATCGACCTCGCTGCCCTTGAGCGCCTGCGCCCCTATGTCACGGTGCTGCCGGCGCTCACTTGGGTGAACGGCAATACCACCACGGCCCAGGTCTTGGCCGCACGAGTGCCCGGTATGAGCGTGGCCCAGGCACAGGCGGTGATTGCCGAGCGTGACCGTGGCCAGTGGTTCATCAACAGCGGGGATTTCCTCAACCGCTTGCGCGTGCCGCAGATGAGCACCGAGCAGCTGCGCCTGGGCATTACCAGCGAGTGGTTTCTATTGCGGGGACGGGCCACGGTCGAACAACGCCGCTTCGGTGTCGAAGCGTTGTTTTATCGCAGCGAGCAGCGCAGGCCCCAGGTGGTCTGGTCGCGGGTGGGCGCATGAGCACCTTGCTGCGCATAGCGCTGGCGCCGTTGGCACAGTTGACCGCCGACAGCCCGTTGGACTTCGCCTGGCTCGATCGCAAGGGTGCGCTGGTCGAGCAGGGGCGGCGACCCCTGCGGGAACTGAGCGGCGCGGCCCAAGGCAAAGCCCTGGAACTCTGCTTGCATCCTCAAGACACGTTGCTCGCCTGCGTCGAGTTGCCGCCACTGCCACCGGCGCGCCTTGGCGATGCCGTGCGATGTGCGGCAGACAACCTTCTGCTGGGCTGCGACGATACCGTGCACCTGGTGCACGGGCCTCGTGATGCGGGCGGCCAGGTTCAACTGGCCTGGTTCGAGCGCGCGGCGCTTTCGCGTCTTTCGCAACTGTTGCAGGGGCTCAGGTTGCAACCGCGTGGCGTGTACGCGGCGCCTTGTTTTCTGCCGCTGGCTGAGCCGGGCACGTGCACGGCGGCAAGCGTGGAAGGTCATTTGCTGGTCCGTGAGGATCGCCAACGCGCATGGGTGCATCCGATGATGCAAGAAGGCGCCGAACAGTTGCGCGAAAGGACGGTGCGTTGGATCGGCGAGGGTGCGCAATCCGTCGATCCATGGCCGGACGAGCAACGCTGGATCGGTCCCGTCCCGGCGTGGAACTTACTGAGCGGGATCGAACAAAGCGTCCGGGGCAATCAGCGCTGGGGCCGCGCGGTCGGCTGTTGCGCGATGGCGGCGTTGATCTGGACCCTGGGCCTCAACCTGTACGCGATGCGGTTGGCCGGCGAGGGCCAGGCAATCAAGGGGCAGATGAGCAGCCGGGTCCAGCAGGCTTTTCCTGAACTGCCGGTGATTCTCAATCCCTTGCAGCAGGCTCGCCAGCAACGCGATGCCCGGCGCAATGGCGCGCTGGCGGAGGGTCCGGTCAGCTTCGCTGCCCTGGTGCAGCAGGCGGCTGGGCAGTTGCCGTTCATGGCGGGCGCGGTCGACAAACTCGACTTCGATGGCAGCGAATTGCACCTGACCCCCCGCACGCCTGCCCGCAAGCCACCCGCCGACAGCAACTGGCAAACCAGCCTGGCGCAAGCGGGCATCGTGGCCGATCTCGCCAATGGGCGATGGACGCTGAAGCGTTTGCCAGCGCACGCCGCGGCAACGCCCGTTGCGGGAGGCGCGGATGAATAGCCTTGCCCGTTACCGCGCCCGCTGGCAGGCGCAGCGAGCCAGCGCTCAGCAGTTCTGGCAACGCAGCAGTGCCCGGGATAAACGCATCCTGCGGGTCGCCGCGCTGGTGTTGCCCGTGGTGCTGCTGTGGTACGGCCTGATCCAGCCGCCACTCCAACGCATCGACCATTGGCAAGCCGAACTGCCGCGCCTGCGCTCCCAGGCGGCGGCCCTGGAGGGAGTGCTGGCCGAGGTTCAGGATGCCGGCGTGGTGTCCGGCGCGGTCACGCCACAGCTTGTGAAAGCGCGTTTGGATGACATCGGTCTGGCCGGCGCCTACGACCTGGAGCACCGCGTCGAGGCCGGCGCCGTGACCTGGCGGCTGACCCTCGACGACGCGCCCGCCGATGCCTTGTTGAACTGGTTACTGGACGACGCACCCAGGCTCGGCCTGCAGGTGCGCGACGCTCATTTGCAACGGGCAACCTCGCAAAGCACTGAGACGGCCGCGCGGATTTCCGGGGTCGTTGGCATGGAACAGGCGCCCGGCGCTAAGGAATCCTCATGAAGCGGTTTGGTCTGTATGCGTCAACAATTCCCTTGGCGCTGTTGCTCAGTGCCTGTAGTCAATTGGGCAGCGAGCAGGCGCAGCCCATTCCCGCTCAAAGTGAGCTGGGCCAGCCGCTGGCACAGACCGGCAGCGGTGACGCGTTGGCGGAGCGCCAGCGCGTGCAGGCACAGGCAGAGCAGCGACGCCAGGTCACGCGCAAGGCCCCATCGCGCTCAAGCCTTCGGCCGCCCGCCGACAATGCCGGCCCGACCGGCAACGGACTGGGCAACCAACCGGTGCAGCTGAATTTCGTCGAGGCGGATATACCCGCGGTGGTGCGTGCGCTGTCACGCGCCACCGGTCGCCAGTTCCTGGTGGACCCACGTGTCAAAGGCCAACTGACCCTGGTGTCCGAAGGCGAAGTGCCGGCCCGCACGGCCTATGACATGCTGCTCGCGGCCCTGCGCATGCAGGGTTTTGCCGTGGTCGAAGTGCAAGGCGTCAGCCAGGTGGTACCGGAAGCCGACGCCAAGTTGTTGGGCGGACCGGTGGGAGACGCCGATCGTGCGGCAGGCAACGGCATGATCACCCGGACCTTTCGCTTGCAATACGAAAACGCCGTCAACCTGATTCCGGCACTGCGGCCCATCATATCGGCCAACAATCCCATCAATGCCTACCCTGGCAATAACACGGTGGTGGTCACCGACTATGCGGAAAACCTTGATCGGGTGGCGCAGATCATCGCCAACGTCGACATACCCGGCGCCATCGACACGGATGTAGTCCCCGTGCAGAACGGCATTGCCGTCGACATTGCGACGATGGTGTCGGAGTTGCTCGACGTGCAGGGCGCCGATGCGACGCAAAAGGTGTCGGTGATTGGCGACCCTCGATCCAACAGCATCATCCTGCGCACCGGCAGCCCCGAACGCACCGAGCTGGCCAGGCAACTGATCTACAAGCTCGACAATGCCCAGAACAACCCGAGCAATCTCCACGTGGTGTACCTGCGCAACGCCCAGGCCAATAAGCTGGCGCAAGCTTTGCGCGGCTTGCTCACGGGTGAAGGGGAAATGGCCGGTGCGTCCACCGACAGCGCACGGAGCCTGTTGAACGGCGGTGGCCTGGGTGGCCCGGCGGGCAGCAGTACGACCAGCAACGGCAGTCATTCGTCGAGTACTACCGGCAGCAGTTCGCAAACCAACAATGGGCAGAACGCAGGCCTGCAAATGTCGAGCGGCCAGGGCAGCCATCAGGCAGGCGAAGGCGCAGTGGCGTTTTCCGCCAACGGCGTCACTGTGCAGGCCGATACCACCACCAACACGTTGCTGATTTCCGCGCCCGACCCGCTGTATCGAAACCTGCGTGAAGTCATCGATCTGCTCGACCAGCGCCGCGCTCAGGTGGTGATCGAAAGCCTGATCGTCGAGGTCAGCGAAGACGATGCGAGTGCGTTCGGCATTCAGTGGCAAGCCGGCAACCTGGCGGGCAACGGCTGGATCGGTGGCGCCAACCTGGGCGGTGCCGGCATCAATACCTCGGCCAAGAACAGCATTGATGCGTTGCCCGGTGGCTTGAGCATTGGCAAGGTCTCGGGCACGGTGAATATTCCCGGCATCGGCCAGGTGCTGGATCTGAAAGTGTTGGCCCGCGCCCTGAAAAGCAAGGGCGGAACCAATGTGTTGTCCACGCCCAACCTGCTGACGCTGGACAACGAAGCGGCGAGCATTTTCGTGGGCCAGACCATCCCCTTCGTCACCGGCAACTACGTGACCAACGGCGGCGGCAACAGCAACAACCCGTTCCAGACAATCGAGCGGGAGGAAGTGGGGCTGCGCCTGAATGTACGCCCGCAGATTTCCGAGGGTGGCACGGTCAAACTGGACATCTACCAGGAAGTCAGCAGCGTGGACCCGCGCGCCTCCAGCGACGCCGGCACGGTGACCAACAAGCGCGCCATCGACACCAGCATCCTGCTCGACGACGGACAGATCATGGTGTTGGGCGGCCTGCTGCAAGACGGTTTTACCGAAAGCACCGACGCGATTCCGGGGCTGGGCAGCATCCCGGGCATTGGCGCGCTGTTTCGCAGCGACAGTCGTTCGCGGACCAAGACCAACCTGATGGTCTTCCTGCGCCCCTACATCATTCGCGACAGTAACGTCGGCCGCAGCATTACCCTCAATCGCTACGATTTTATCCGTCGTGCCCAAGGCAATCTGCAGCCAGCGCACAAATGGCCGCTCACGGATATGCAGGCGCCGCAGTTGCCGCCGGCCGCCCAGGCGATGCCGCTCAATCCGTCACCCCGTCAGCCGATACCGCTCAATCAGCCACCCCGAGCGATGCGCGCCGTGCCGCTGGAACCAGGTGGGCAGCCATGAGCCCCTCCCTGCAAACCGGTGCGGGCGCGTTGCCCTATGCGTGGGCCAAGGCGCAGCGGCTCCTCCTCAAGGCCGGTGAGGAGGGCAACGTGTTGCTGGTCAGTGCCGCGACGCCGGGCTGGGCCATCAACGAGGTACGCCGGCGTTATGGTCTCACTGCGTTGCAACGGATACGCGACGAAGAGCTCGAAGCGCTGTTGACCAGCGCTTATGCCGACACCGGCAGCGCCGCGGCGATCGTTGGCGCGGCGGAAAACGAAGTCGACCTTGATCGCCTGATGCAGGACATCCCGGAGATCACCGACTTGCTGGACAGTGAGGGTGGCGCGCCAGTCATCCGCATGATCAACGCATTGCTGACCCAGGCCGCGCGGGATGAGGCCAGCGATATTCATATCGAACCGTTCGAAAGCCATTCCGTGGTGCGTTATCGCGTTGATGGGGCCCTGCGCGATGTGGTCGCGCCGCGCAAGGCCCTGCACGCGGCGCTGGTGTCGCGGATCAAGATCATGGCGCAGTTGGACATCGCCGAAAAGCGCTTGCCCCAGGACGGCCGCATCGCCCTGCGTGTTGCCGGACGGCCCATTGATGTGCGGGTGTCCACCGTGCCCACCGGCCACGGCGAGCGGGTGGTGATGCGCCTGCTGGACAAACAGGCCGGGCGCCTGCAATTGGAAACCCTGGGCATGGCGCCCGCGGTGCTGAGCCAACTGGATCAATTGATCCGCCAACCCCACGGCATCGTGCTGGTCACCGGCCCCACCGGCAGCGGCAAGACCACCACGCTTTATGCCGCCTTGGCCCGTCTGGATGCCAGCACCAGCAATATCCTCACCGTTGAGGACCCTGTGGAATATGACCTGCCGGGCATCAGCCAGATCCAGGTCAATACCCGGATCGACATGAGCTTCGGCCTGGCCTTGCGCGCGATCCTGCGCCAGGATCCGGACGTCATCATGATCGGTGAAATCCGCGACCAGGAGACTGCGCAGATCGCGGTCCAGGCTTCGCTGACCGGACACCTGGTGCTGGCGACCCTGCATACCAACGACGCGGTGTCGGCGGTGACGCGGCTGACCGACATCGGGGTCGAGCCGTTCCTGTTGGCGTCGTCATTGCTCGGCGTCCTGGCGCAACGCCTGGTGCGTCGCCTGTGTCCGGAGTGCAAGCAACCTGACGAAGCCGCGCCGGGCCAATGGCGTCCCCATGGCTGCCCGCGCTGCAACCACACCGGCTACAGCGGGCGTACCGGCATCCACGAACTCTTCGTGGTAGACGACGAGGTGCGGCGCTTGATCCATCAGGGCGAAGGCGAGCAGGCGTTGCGCACCTGTGCGCGACAGGCCGGCATGTTAAGCATGCGCGAGGACGGCGAACGGTGGGTGAGCAGTGGCTCCACCGCCCGCGAGGAAATCCTGCGCGTGACCCGAGACGCTTGATGAACCGCTACCGTTTCGAGGCCGCCGATGCCTCGGGTAAAATCGAGCAAGGCGTGCTGGAGGCCGACAACCAGCGCGGTGCGATGGCTGAACTGCGTGGCCGTGGGCTGACGCCGTTGCGCATCGACGAGCAGTTGCAAGTCGGCAGCTCGGGTGCCTCGGGCCTGTTCAGCCCGAAATTGTCGGACAGCGACCTGGCCTGGGCTACCCGTCAATTGGCGAGCCTGTTGGGCGCCAGTCTGCCCCTGGAAGCGGCCCTGTCGGCCACCGTCGACCAGGCCGAGAAACGCCACATCGCCGACACCCTCGGCGCGGTGCGCGGCGATGTGCGCAACGGCATGCGCCTGGCCGATGCGCTGGCCGCGCGACCACGGGATTTTCCCGAGATCTACCGGGCGATGATCGCAGCGGGGGAGGAGTCTGGCGATCTCGCCCAGGTGATGGAGCGCCTGGCCGACTACATCGAAGAGCGCAACAACCTGCGGGGCAAGATCCTCACGGCCTTCATCTACCCAGCGGTGGTGGGCGTGGTGTCCATCGTCATCGTCATTTTCCTGCTGGGTTTCGTGGTGCCGCAGGTGGTCAGCGCGTTTTCCCAGGCGCGCCAGGACCTGCCAACCCTGACCCGAGTGATGCTGCAGGCCAGCGATTTCCTGCGCGCCTGGGGCTGGGCCTGTTTCGCCGGGCTGGCCGGTTGCTGGTGGGGGTGGCGCCGCTATTTGCGTAACGCCGAGGCACGCCTGGCCTGGCATAGCCGGGTGTTGCGGCTTCCGCTGATCGGCCGCTTCGTGCTTGGGGTGAACACGGCGCGTTTCGCCTCGACCTTGGCGATTCTCGGCAGCGCCGGCGTGCCGCTGTTGCGCGCCCTGGACGCCGCTGGGCAGACGCTGGCCAACGATCGCCTGGCTCATTGCGTTGCTGATGCGACGCTGCGGGTACGCGAAGGCGTGGGCCTGGCCAATGCGCTGCGAGTCGGCAAGGTGTTCCCGCCGATCCTGATCCACCTGATCGCCAGTGGCGAAAAAACCGGTAATTTGCCGCCCATGCTCGAACGCGCCGCGCAAACCCTGTCCCGCGACATCGAACGGCGGGCCATGGGCATGACGGCGCTCCTGGAGCCGCTGATGATTGTGATCATGGGAGGCGTCGTGCTGACCATCGTCATGGCTGTGTTGCTGCCGATCATCGAGATCAATCAGCTGGTGCAATGATCCCAACCATCCCACACCAGAGCGCCACTCGGGTTCATCGGTCCGACATGTACGGCGCGCCAAGCTACGGCGCACGGGGCAGGGCATACAATGGGAATTTCGCTCATGCTGCGAAAGCTGGGCGAAATGTCAGTAAGGTGTCGGTAACTCCCGAGAATATTCAGGAAAAACAACACCGAACACCCGAGATTTTTTCCTTTCTCTGTCACCGGAAGTTGAGAGCTTCTACGCCGTGGCCACCCCTTTAAAAGAGCGCTGGAAACCTGCTCGGGGCAGCGGTCGCGATGAGAAGCACAAGCGAACTACCAACGTCCAGACACGATGAAAGGAGATTCTTCATGTTCAAGCGCAACGTTCTTGCTGTTTCCATGGCCGTCGCCGGCCTTTGCTCCGCCCAGGCCATGGCCGCTGTCGTCGGTGGCGGTGCCACTCTGCCGCAGAACCTGTACGGCGTGCCTCCAACCGGTGGCGTCGCTGCTCCCGTCGGCATCCTCAACGGCCCTGCGCCACAACCGGCCTTCGCCAACTACGTGGGTGTGGGCAGCGGCGGCGGCAAGACTGCTTTCCTGACCAACAACTCGGACGTGCTGGTCTGGAACCTCGACGGCAACTCGGCAACTGCCCTGGAAAAGGTCTACGTTCCGGCCGTGACCGTTGACTACGCCGGCAGCGATTCGATCCTGTCCAGCGCTGAACTGACCACCTATCGCGCCGCTCACCAGTCGCCAGCCGTGCCGACCGGCAACGCCGCCAACTGGGGTCCGATCATTCAGATCCCTGCCGAAGCCACTTCGGTCACCGTTCCATACAAACTCACGTTGGCCAACGGCACCGCCGTCAACAACCTGAACCTGACCAGCGCCCAGCTGTGCGACATTTTCTCTGGCACTGTCACCACCTGGAACCAGGTCAACAGCACCTACCCCAGCACCCCGATCAAGGTCTACTACCGTGCTGGCAGCAGCGGCACCAGTGAGATCTTCACCCGTCACCTGAACAGCCAGTGCCCGACCAAGTTCACCACCAACGGCACCTTCACCACGGCTGTCGGCACCGTTCCGGCGAACTCCACTGCCGTGACCGGCAGCACCGCGATGGCCAGCACCGTGCTTTCCACCGAAGGCGCCATCGGCTACGTCGGTCCGGAAGACGTCAACGCCAGCAGCAACGCCGTGGTCGCTCGCGTCAACGGCAACCTGCCCACCGTCGGCAACGTGACTACCGCCCTGAGCACCATCGCTCCGCCAGCCGCTGCTGATCGTGGCCTGCCGGAAAACTGGGCCAAGGTCCTGCCTAACCCGGCGACGGGCTACAGCATCGTTGGCTACACCTTCCTGGTGTTCAACCAGTGCTACAAAGACAGCACCGATACCGCGGCTGTACGTGACTTCATCGGTCGCCACTACACCCTGTCCGATGCCAACAACAACGACGATGAAATCATCGCCGCCAAGCTGATCCCGATCACCGACACCTGGAAAACTGCCATTCGCAGCACCTTCTGGACCGCCAGCAACTCGCTGTCGGTGGGTAACGCCACCGCCTGCAACGGCATTGGTCGTCCGCAATAAGCCCTGATCAGGGTTCGCTCCATGAACCGGCAACAGCTTCGCGCTGTTGCCGGTTTTTCGTTTCAGGCAACCGCCCGGCAGATGAACATTGCGTGACAAAAGTTCGGTCGCGACGGCTTCAACCTGCCTTGGAATTAGTCATTTGTGCGCCTCGTCCCAGAGGTCGCTATCGAATTCGCCCTGCGTAAAAAGGATCCGTAGTGATGCGTTGCCGCCCCCAGAAAGCCACTCGCCGTAATGCTGATTCCGCCGCTGTGCCGTGCCTCAAGCCCTTGGCCCAAGCCATCGCCTTGCTGTTGCTAGCCAACCCCGCCTACGCAGCGACCAGTTTCAGTTCGGCCTGGTTCGCGGCCAAGGGCGCGGCTCCGGCGGCGGGCCCGGCCAGCCCCAGCGCGCCTCGCCCTGGAACGCCTCCACCGCTGGCGCAGCAGCAACGGGTGCAGCAGCAGTTGGGCCGTTCGCTGGCGAACATGAACAGCACGGTGGCGGCCATTGCGGCCAGCCAAGCTGCCCAGGCGGCAGGACGTGCGGCTACCTTTGGCGCACCGCAAACCATCCATAACGGTTTGGGTGGCAATGGCCTGAACGCGGTGATTGGTCCGGACGGCAAGCCGCTGTTCGTCAACGCCAATGGCCCGGTACAGACCGATGCCAATGGCAAGGTCGTGGTGACCGTCAAGCAGACCGCCGACAAGGCCATCCTCAACTGGGACACGTTCAATATCGGCCGTGACACCACCCTGGCGTTTCAACAGGACGCCAGTTGGGCGGCGTTGAACAAGGTCAACAACAGCACCGCGCCGAGCCAGATCCAGGGCCAGATCAAGGCCGACGGCACGGTGATGATTCTCAACAGCAACGGCGTGGTGTTCAGCGGCAGCAGCCAGGTCAACGTGCGTAACCTGGTGGCGGCCGCCACGGATTTCAGCGACGAACAGTTCAAGACCGGTGGCCTCTACAACGCCAACGCGGCGAGCTTTACCAACGCCCAGGGCGGGATCCGGGTGGAGAAGGGCGCGCAGATTTCCACGGCCGCCCCGAGCAAATCGACCGCCGGTGGCGGCTATGTGTTGTTGCTGGGCAAAAACGTCGACAACGCGGGCACCATCAGTACCCCGCGTGGACAGACCGTGCTGGCGGCGGGCGGCAGCTTTACCATCAAGAAGGGCTTCGCCAGCGATGGTAACTCGACGTCGACCACGCGCGGCAATGAAGTCATCGCCCACCAGGATGGCGGCACGGGCGCCGGCCGGGTGAGCAACACAGGATTATTGATGGCGGCCAGCGGTGATGTGACGCTGACCGGCAATCAAGTGCGGCAGAACGGCGTAGCCGTGGCCAGCACTTCGGCGGACACCCGTGGCACGCTGCACCTCACGGCGCGAGGCAGCGATGCCAGCGTGGCCCTGGGCGAGGGCAGCACCACGGCGATTCTAGTGGATGCCAGCGCGAAGGCTCTGGACAGCCAACGCGACAGTGCCTTGAAACCGATCGTCAGCCAGGACGGCAAAGTCATTCCAGCGGACACCTATCGCCGCGACCTGTCCCTGGTGCAGATCGACAGCGCCGGCAGCGTCGATTTCCAGAAGGGATCGATCACCCTCGCCACGGGCGGTCAGGTGGCGGTGAACGCCGGCACCCGCAGCCTGGTGCGCGACGGTGCGGTGATCGACGTCTCCGGCGCCACCGGCGTCAAGGTGGCGATGGAAGCCAACAGCATCAAGGTCAACATCCAGGGAAACGAGCAGCGCGATGCCGCCGGCAACCGGGATGAAGGTGCGTTGAACAACAATGATGTTTGGGTGGATGCCCGAGAGTTGGTATTCGTACCCGCCGGCACCAACGGCTACGCCACTGATCGCTGGTACACCGCCGGTGGTCTGCTGGAAGTCAGCGGCTACCTCGGTACTCAGGGCCACAGCGCCGCCGAATGGATGGCCCAGGGCGGCACCGTGAGTTTTACCGGTAATGATGTGGTGACCCAGGCCGGCTCGCAGGTCAATCTGTCCGGCGGCACGCTGGATGTGCAGAGCGGCACCGTCAAGCAGACCTGGCTCAAGGGCGCCGATGGCCGCTTGTATGAACTCAACAGTGCGCCTGGGGACATGCTCTACACCGGGATCTACAAGGGATACGAAGACCACACCCAGCGCTGGGGACAAACGAAGTATTACTACAATCCCTTGATTGCTCCACGTTCGCGCCAGGAGGCCGGCTACACGGTCGGCCGCGACGCCGGCACCCTGGTGATCGGGACTAAAAACGCGGTGCTCGAAGGCACGCTCGCCAGCGATACCTTCCAGGGTGACCGTCAGACCCGCGCCGCCCAGGCCGGCCTGGATGGCTACCAGCAATCGCAGAAAGCGGTGGCCCGTGGCGGGCAGTTGGTGGTCGGCTCGTACGTGCCGTTCTACGTGAAGGAAAGCGGCACTGTGGAATATGCCCTTGGCGCCACGGCCAATACCTTGAAGAACGTGATCTTCGGCCAAGACGCGGCGGGCGTTGCCGGTAGCGTCGGTCTGGACGGTGCCTTGCCGACGGATCGCCAGGGCACGTTGTACCTGGACAGTAACCAGCTCAACGGCTTCAAGCTCGGTGCCGTCAAGGTCGCTGCGAGCGAAGGCATCACAGTCAACGGTGCGTTGCAGGTGGCTCCGGCCGGTTCCATCAGCCTGTTTGGCCCGAAGGTGGCCGTGAATGCCAATCTTACTGCCCACGCTGGTGCCATTCAGGTAGGCAGGGATTTCGTCCAGGTCGACGGCACGATGCCAGTTGCCGGCGCGTCCTCGGTCAGGGTGGCTGACCGGGTGCGTCTGGATGCCAGCGGGCTGTGGAGCAATCTACAACTGGACCCTGGCGATATCAGCGCCTTGCCTTACCAGAACGGCGGCAGCATCGCCCTGAAAGCCGGCGGCGCCATCGTGCTGGGTGCCGGCAGCGTGCTGGACGTTTCTTCCGGAGCGGCACTGCTCAACTCAGGCAAGTTCCAGGGCGGCAAGGGCGGCGATGTCACCTTGAGCACTCTCACGGGCGAATTGAGCCTGGGCGGCGAATTGCGGGGCCAGGGTGTAAAGGGCGGCGGCACTCTTCAAATGCAGGCCGGTAAAGTGCTGATCAGTGACACCGCGACGTCGGCGGCGGAAGGTACCTTGCTGCTCCATGGCGACTTCTTCAAAAAAGGCTTTTCCGCCTACGACATCATCGGCAACGACGGCCTTGAGGTTGCCGAGGGCACCCGGGTCGATGTCACCATGCCGGTTTATCGCCAAGGTGCTGGCGCGCCTGGGGTCGCCACCGGTGGTGCATCGGGCAGCGCGCTGGAAACCTGGACGCCGCCGCTGTACCTCGAAGACGCCAGCAAGGGCGTGCTGACCCAGCGCCAGGGTGCCAGCCTGTCCTTGCAAGCCGGCAGCCAGCAAACCGGCGCGGCGAATGTCGCCACGGCTGACCTGCTGGTGGGCAAGTCGGCGGTGTTGAATGTCGACCCCGGACAAGCGATCCGCTTGACGGGCATTGGCCAAATCACCGTGGACGGCACCTTGAATGCCTGGGGCGGCTCGATCACTGTCGGCTCCGCGCCTGGGCCGCAAGCGGCGGTCATACCGCCCGGTGACAACTTCAAGTCGATCTGGATCGGCGAGAACGCGGTCCTGGACGTAGCCGCTCGCGCCGCCACCGCCACGGGTACCAGGGGGACCCAATACGGGTTCGTGCGTAACGGCGGAAGTATCGTCATCGGTGGTGAAATCGACCATGCGACGGGCGACGGCGGCGGTATCGGAAAATTCATCGTGGTGCGCGAAGGCGCGTTGCTCGATGCTTCGGGTGCCCAGGCGGTGCTGGATGACGCGGGGCAACGCCGAGTGGTTGCCAGCCACGGCGGCGACATCAGTTTTGGCTCGACCAGTGGGCTTTACCTGGACGGTCAGTTCAAGGCTGCCGCCGGCGGTGCCGGAGCGGCGGGCGGGAGCTTGTCGGTCGGGCTCGGGGCGACGGTTTATTTGAACAGCTCGGATTTGCCGGACAACCAGCGCAAGACTCGCGAACTGATTATCGAGCAGCACCATTCCGCGACGGGTATCACGGCCGGGAGCGCGCCAGAGCAGGGCGCCTCCCTGCTGGAGCACGGCTATGCACGGCTTGCGGTGGATCAGGTCGAGGCCGGCGGCTTTGATACGTTGTCCCTTTTCAGTACCGGTCTGCTGACCTTCGATGGCAATGTCAACCTGACGATGGCCAATGCGCTTCAGCTCTACGCGGGTGCGTACGGCATGGCGGAGACAGCGGCGGCGGACTCGGTGGTCAAACTGCGCGGTAACTATGTGCGCTTGGCCGGCGCGCAAGATAATACGACCGCCGGGGCTGACAACAGCAGCACCGGCATAGGGCTGGCGCCTTCGGCACGACCTGCCGCAGGGCAGTTGTTGGTGTCAGCGACCGGGTTGCTTGAGGTTCGCGACGCGGTGAGGATCGGTGGCAGCGGAACGCTGACGATGGCCCAGGGCGAAGTTCGAAACGTCGATCGTCGTGGTTTTGCGGATTTGCAATTGAACAGCCAGGGTGACATTCGGATGGCGAGCAGCCAGGCCGATCATAAAATGTTACTTCGAACGCCCGTCGTCCTGGGCCTCACCGCCGCGCAGATCTATCCCGGCACCGGCGTGCAAGGGACGCTGACCGCCAAGCGCATGGACATAGGCCGCAACGGCTCGGCGATTCCCTCGGTGCCTTATTCCGCGTTCGGCGAGTTGCGGCTTGAAGCGGATGTCATCAACCAGGGCGGCATTCTGCGAGCGCCATTGGGCAACCTGATCATCGGCCAGACGGCGCTGGAAACGGAGGGGCGACCTGGCAGTGACGTGAACCTGCTGTCAGGCAGCCTGACCTCCGTCAGCGGCGCGGGGCTCGTCATGCCCTATGGCGGAACAGCGGATGGCAAGTCCTACGTGTTCGATGGCGTGACGCTCGACAAGAGCCTGCTGCGGCCCGCCCTCAATGGCGTGCCGGGAAAGATAGATCTGGTGGGCGAGACCATCGACGTCGCGGCGGGAGCCGTGGTGGACGTGTCCGGTGGGGGTGAATTGACCGGCGCCGGGTTCATCTCGGGGCGTGGCGGCTCCACTGACGCGCGCTTCAACCCCTTGGTGCAGTTCGGTTCGGACGGTTTCCTGTTACCGGCACTGAGCAGCAACCCGGTCTACGCCATCGTTCCTGGCGTACAGACCGGCTATGCGCCCGTGGGCGGTGAAGCCGGCGCCGTCGCCCCCTTGGCCGGCCAACAGATTACCCTCGGTGCCGGCGTCCCCGGCTTGCCGGCCGGCACCTATACCTTGCTGCCCTCGACCTACGCGCTGCTGCCGGGTGCGTTTCGCATCGAGGTCAACGGCCTGGCCGGGCAGGGCGGGGTGGTGCCGACCCAGGCCATGCGTAACGGCTCCTGGGCAACGGCCGGTACCCTCGGCATTGCCGGCACCGGCGTACGCGACAGTCTGGCGAGCCAGGTGATCGTCACCGCGGCCGATACGCTGCGCCGCTATTCGCAGTACAACGAGACCAGCTTCAGTCAGTTCGCCCTGGCGGACGCGGCGCGCCTGGGCGTGCCCGCCGTCCTGCTGCCCCGGGATGCCAAGGCGTTCAACGTCACGTTCGAGCGCAACCAGAGTGACCAACCGAGCTTCAGTTTTGCCGGCAAACTGCTGAGCAAAGCAGCCAAAGAGGGTCGCGGCAGCACCACCTCACTCACGTTGGTCAGGGCCGGGGACCTGGAAATCATCAAGGCTGGACAGGTAGCCAACGCCGGATTGAACGGTGTAACCCTGACCGACGATGCGGTGAACGCCATCGGCGCCAGCAGCCTGTTCATCGGCGGTTATGCCTTGGCCCGCTATGGCCAGGGCGGTAACTTCCTTGAGTTCGGAGATGGTAATGGCTCCGTCGCCAGGACCCAAAATATCACCTTGCGCAGCGGCGCGACCTTGCGGGCACCTGAAGTGTTCCTGGTGACGTCCAGCCCGAATGGCGGCATCACCGTGGAGCAGGGCGCGTCGATCAATACGCTGGGCATGGGCGCCGTGGCCCGTGACTCGCGTGATGGCTATCTCTACAACCCCGGCCGCAACAGCGTGCTCGCCGTCTCCAATGGCTACGTGAACATGCTGGCACCTGCGGCGCCCAACCCGATGACGCCGGACAGCGCACCTGGCATTATCCGCATCGGTGTATGCGATGGTGTTTGCAGCGGTACAACCCGTTTGTACTCCGAAGGCACCATCGCTTCGGCCACGGACAATCGCTTCGAGCTGACGGATGCCGTACGCTTCGGTACCCGTAACCTGACCCTGGCGGTTGGCGGCATCAACGTTGGCAGCGCCGAGACCCTGGCCGACCTGGCGTCACGCAATCTGTTGCCCAGCGGGCTGACACTCAACCAGCAGGTGCTCGACCGCCTGTTGCAGGGCGATACCAGCGCTGGCGCGCCGGCGCTCGAAACCCTGGTGCTGGGCGCGCGCGATTCACTGAATTTCTATGGCAACGCCAGCCTCGATACCTTTGACGCTGTGACCGGCAAGTCGCGGCTCAAGGAATTGGTGCTTGGCACTCCAGCGATCTATGGCAAAGGCAATGCCAATGAAACGGCGCTGATTCGCACCGGTAACCTGATCTGGAATGGGGTGCAAAACGAGGCTGGCAGCATCGTGGCCGGCGGCGCGGGCACCGGCACGGGCAACCTGCAGATCGATGCCCAACGCATCGAGTTTGGTTATGCCCCAGCCACCGAGTCCAAGGCGGCCAAGGCCTATGACCGGCTTGCACTGGGATTTGCCAACGTCAATCTCAACGCCAGCGAACGCATCACCGCCAACCATAAGGGTGGCCTGCTGGTTTACCAGCGTCAGGGTGAATACATCACAGGCAAGGGGTTCCAGTACAGCGGCGGCAACCTGAACATCCTCACGCCGTTGATGACCGGCGAGGCCGGGTCGGTCAACCGGATCACCGCAGGCGGCAATATCCGTGTCAGCGCTCCGTCGGGCAGTCGCTTGCCGGTGGCCAGCGCCGATAGCTTGGGCGCCGAGCTGGCGTTGAACGGCAAGAACGTGCGGGTCGAAGGCAACGTGGTACTGCCCAGCGGCAAGCTGACCCTCAGCGCCGAGGATGAATTGACCCTCACCGATGCCGCGCGCCTCGACCTGGCCGGACGCAAAATCACCTTCAACGATGTCAGCAAGTACAGCTGGGGTGGTGACCTGATCCTCGAAAGCCGCAACGGCAATATCCGCCAGGCCGCCGGCTCGGTGATCGATCTCTCCGCCGTGAACAACCAGGCCGGGACCCTCAAGGCCACCGCATTGGCGGCGGCCGCTGGCAAGGTCGACCTGGCGGGCAGCGTGCTGGGCAGCAGCAGCGGCTACTACGATGCGGGCGGCACCGCGGTGCCCTACAAGGCCGGCAGCGTGGACATCCGCGCCCAACGCCTGGGCGATGGCAGCCTGAGCGATGACTTCGCCGCCCTCAACCAACGCCTGAACCAGGGCCAGGTCTTCGGCGGCCGCAGCTTCCAGCTCAAGCAGGGTGACCTGGTGATCGGCGATGGCCTCAAGGCCGGCGTGATCAGCGTGTCAGTGGACAGCGGCAAACTCACCGTCAACGGCACCGTGGACGCCAGTGGCGAGCGCGTGGGGTCCATTCGCCTGGCGGGCAAGCAAGGCTTGACCGTGGGCGGCGACGCGGTGCTCGACGCCCACGGCCGCGTGCTGCGGGTGGACAGTTACGGCCAGATCATCGATTCGCCGAACCGCGCCATGGTTGAGCTCAGTTCCGGAGATGGCCTGCTGACGCTGGCCGGTGGCGCGCGCATCGATTTGCGCCATGGCACCGCCACCACGGTCGGCCACGACGGCAAGGCCCGTGGCACCCTGGAGCTGAATGCGCCACGCCTGGGCGGGGCCACGGCCGGCGACATCGCCATCGACGCCAGCGGCAACCTGAACATCCAGGGCGCCAAGCTGATCGCGCTCAATGGCGTGCAACGCTACGACGATGCCGCCTACGGCACCGACCCGGCGGCCAGTGGCCGGCCGTACCAAGTCATCAATCAGGACTACCTCAACGGTATCCATGACGACAACCGCGACTTTATCGACAATGCCTTGAACAACAATGGCTTACGCGATGGCAAGCTGGCGGGCCTCAACAATGCCGCCTATCGCAACGCTTTCCACCTGCGCCCCGGCGTCGAAATCGTCAGTGCCACCGCCGACGGTGACCTGGTGGTGCAGGGCGACCTGGACCTGTCCGGCTATCGCTACGCCAGCCTCAATCCGCTGACACCCCAAACGTCTGTATACGGTTCCGGCGAAGTCGGCAGCCTGGTACTGCGTGCCGGGGGCGACCTGACCGTGCTTGGCAGCATCAACGATGGTTTCGCGCCGCCGCCAGAAACACCGGACGACGATGGTTGGGTGTTGACCCCCGGCAAGCAAATGTTCAACGGCGATGTGATCGTGCCGCGAGCGGGCATTGAATTGCAGGACGGCACCACGTTCCTGTCCGGCGCGACCCTCAACTACGACCTGCCACTGCAAGCCATTACCCTGGCCGCGGGAACCCGCCTGCCCGTGGACGGCGAGTTGGCCGAAGCGATTTCATTGCCTGCCGGCACTGTTTTGGCGGCAGATATCCGTTATAGCGATGGCCGTGTGGCCTATGCCGCCGGTACACGCCTGACGGCCGATCTGACCGTGGCTCAAGGAATGGTCCTTGGAGGTGGTTCGGTGTTGATCGGCGATACCGCCTTGACCGGATTGGTCTGGCCAAAAGGTGTGGCCCTGCCCAGCCGTCCGGCAAGTTCGGTGACAGTTCATAGCCCAAGCACCGTGGTTCAGGCGGGCGCGCTGCTCTTGCCTTTGGGCGCGCTGATACCCGCGGGTACCGACGTGAAGCTGGCCGCAGGCGTGGAAAAAATCAATCTGCGCGGCGGCGATGGCAAGGGCCGTAACTGGGCGATAGCCCCGATGTTGGCCGAGGGCTCGCAGTCCTGGTCGTTGCGTGCCGTGGCGGGCGCCGATTTGCAGGCCGCTGATACCCGCCTGGCCAATCCTTATGCCGAGCATGGACGCTTCACGGTGGCCGACACTCACTATGGAATGCTGGCCAAGGCGGGTGGCTTGGTGTTGACCGATCAAGCCTCGCTCGACTATTACGGTGACTTGAGCTACTCCGGGCGGCCTGTCGCCGAGTTGGCTGACCTCTACGGCATAAGCGTCGACGAGTTCTGCGGGCAGGGGGCAGGGCTCTGTGTCGCTGCGGGGCGGACGCTGACCGAGCAAGCCTCGCTCGACTATTTCGGTGACCTGACTTATGTCGGGCGACCGGTGGCGGAACTGGCGGACCTGTATGGCATGTCCGAGGACGAATTCTGTTCGCAAGCGCCCGGGTTATGCATCGGTGGGAGCGTTTACACCTACGTGGTGGGCACCAGCAGCTTCAGTGTTCTTCGTACCGGTACCGGCGATCTGGACTTGATCAGCGCGGGTGATTTCAGCATGCAGTCGCTGTTTGGCATTTATACCGCGGGCACCTCGTCCTTGAGCCTGGCTGACTCGGCGGGCTACAACCTTGCGCGAGGCGTCTCGCTGAATAAAACCGGCCTGCCGACTGACTCGATTCTGGGGAACGGTGACAGCCCTTATGAACGCTTGGTGGATGGCGGCGCAGACAGCCGATATCGCGCATGGTATCCAGACCATGGCGGTAATCTGCTGCTGTCGGTGGGCGGCGATTTGGCCGGTGACATAGTCGGCAGAAAACAAAGTACTCTCGTGACCGAAGACGCACCGCAGATAGAGAGCTCGGGGGTTGGGAATTGGTTGTGGCGCCAGGGCGATGGTGACGGTACGCCTACCGCCTGGTGGATTAACTTCGGCACTTATGTGCCCCATGGCACCGATCCGGTATTGAACGGTTTTACCGGTATCGGCACCTTGGGTGGCGGCAACGTGGATGTGCGAGTCGCAGGCGACGCGGGTATGTTGGCCCCCCGTGGAGAGCGAGGTGAGCAGAGCGCCAGTCGCAGTCAGGGGATCGTCTTGGCGGTCGGCTCGACCGGGCGCATGGTGGACGGTCAATTGAAGTTCACGGGTGGCGGTGACCTGTCGCTGACAATCGGCGGCGCGCTCAACCCTTCACTGGAGGCTAGGGCGTTTCTCGACTTAGCCGGCCAGCCGGTTGATTCGCGCCATGACATGAATGGCAGCCTGACGAACTTGCGGGGTTCGCTGAGGGCCAGTGCCGGTTCGTTCGGCGGCATGGAATTGATCAACGGTCCGGACAAGGTTTCGCAGGACCCCCGAGAGATCCGTGCCTACAACCCATACGATGCAACGATGGCCAGCGCGACCGGTGGACTGCTGCTGGTACCCGGCGATGCCACCGCCAGTCTGGATGCCCGTGGCGATCTCGTACTTGGCGGCGCAGTGGACCCGGGCCGTGCGCCGACACGAGTCGCCCAGTCGGTGGACCTGGGCGGCGGGACCAGAGGCCCCGGATATTCCTGGTTCAGCCTGTGGACCGACCATACCGCTATCGATCTGTTTGCCGCCGGAGGGAACCTTACGCCTTCGACCCAAGGCGCAGAGCTTTCGATTGGCGTCAATACCGCCACGCCTCGTAGCGGCATGGACTATTCGCAAACCGACGGGCGTTTCGTCTATCCGTCGATTTTGCGGGTAGCCGCGCCCTCAGGCAGTCTGTATTACGGGCCCTCATCACGCGGGGTAGGGGGTTTTGTGACCCCCTATTCCTTGATCCTGGCGCCTGGAAACCAGGCGCAGCTGGAATTTCTCGCTGGGGATTCGATTTATGCGGGAGGCTACGCAATATCACCCACCCGTGCTCCGGCAAGCAGCCTGACGACCCCAGACAATCCTGCGTTCTATTACAAGGACGAGTCGGGCGGGCTGCATGGCGATCTGGAAGGGGCGAGTGCGACCCCCTCGGTAAGGAGTATCGGAATGGGCTTGTTCGCGTTTGGCGGTACAGGGTCTGGCGGAGATTATCGAGGCGCGGACCAGCCGGTACGCTTCTACGCCGTCAGGGGCGATATCGTTGGGTTGCGCACGGGTGAGTTGATTGCCATTAGTGCCGGTCGCTGGGCCGGCGAGACCTGGTACGAGGCCGCCAGCCCCGCATGGATCATGGCGGGGCGGGATATCGTTAACAGTGGTGACATTGCGGGCACTTCACTGACGCAGTTTGAAAGCTCGCCCATCAGCACCGGCAACCTGTTCGTCCACGACGACCCCACCGACATCTCCATTGTCTCCGCCGGCCGGGACATTCTCTACAGCACTTTCAATGTCGCCGGCCCCGGCACGCTGGAGATCAGCGCCGGGCGCAATATCCTGATGGAAGACCAGGCCGCGGTGACCAGCCTCGGTCCGGTGAAGTCCGGTGACAACCGCCCAGGCGCAAGCATCGTGATGCAAGCCGGCGTGGGCGCGACGGGGCCGGATTACCTGGGCTTCGTGCGGCAATACCTGGACCCGGCCAACCTGGCGGACGCCGCTGTCGGCCTGGCCCAACAGCCGGGCAAGGTGGCGAAAACCTATGAGGTCGAGTTGGCGGCCTGGCTGGCGTCGCGGTATGGCTTCAGCGGTGAGGCCGATCAGGCGCAGGCTTATTTCGCCGCGTTGCCGGCCGAGCAGCAGCGGGTGTTCGCCCGCGAGGTGTACTTTGCCGAGCTGCGTGCCGGTGGTCGCGAGTACAACAACGCCAGCAGTCCTCGTTCCGGTAGCTACTTGCGTGGTCGCAACGCCATCGCCGCGCTGTTTCCGACCCACGACGTGGCTGGCAACCCGCTGGCTTACCAGGGCGATATCACGATGTTCGGCGGCGCTGGGGTGCACACCAACTTTGGTGGCGATATCCAGATGCTGACGCCAGGCGGGCAGCAGATTTTTGGTATCGAAGGCGAAGCGCCGCCGTCCAGTGCCGGGGTCATCACTCAAGGTGTCGGCGACATCCAGTTGTTCAGCAACGGCAGCGTGTTGCTGGGACAAAGCCGGATCATGACCACCTTTGGCGGCGACATCCTCGCCTGGTCGGCGACGGGTGATATCAACGCCGGTCGCGGTTCGAAAACTACCCTGGTGTACACACCGCCCAAGCGCGTCTACGACAACTGGGGCAACGTCACCCTGTCGTCGTCGGTGCCGAGCACTGGCGCCGGTATCGCCACGCTCAACCCCATCGCCGAGGTCGCGCCGGGCGATATCGACCTGCTCGCGCCGCTCGGCACCATCGACGCGGGAGAGGCGGGCATCCGGGTCTCGGGCAACATCAACATTGCCGCGTTGCATGTAGTGAACGCCGCCAACATCCAGGTGCAAGGCAAGTCCAACGGCGTGCCGGTCAGCGCGGTGGTCAACACTGGCGCACTGACCAACGCCAGCTCCGCCGCAGCGTCGGCGAGCGATGCCGCCGAAGGCGTCGCGCGCGAGCAACAGGCCGCGTCGCGCAACCGTATGCCATCGGTGTTCAGCGTGCAGGTCCTGGGCTTCGGCAACGAACGTCTGGCGCCGTCCCAGGAAGGCGCCAGCCGGGCACCGGACCCTGAACCGAACAACAGCGTGCGGGTATTGGGCGCCGGACGGTTGGACGACCAGGCGCGTAATCAGTTGACCCCGGAGGAACAGCGCAACCTGACGCTCTAAGAAACATCAAAAAAACCCCGGGCGACAGGCAACTGTCGCCCTTTTTTGTGGGCGCTCGGTCGCTGTCGGTAACCGTTCATGAAGATTCGATGACAAAAGTTCGGTAGTGGCAGGTGGCCGGGGTCAAGGTTGTGTGAAACGGCAACGGCGCAGGAACGCCGTGGACGAAAAGGCCTTATGCAGGGAAGCCGGACAACTTTTTTCTGGCGCTATTTCGCGCTGGATGCCAGGTGTGACAGGGGCATTGGGGTCTATGGAAAGTTACTCGAAAGTGGGCATGCAGGAGCTGGACCAGCGCCTGTCGAAAATTGTTGAAGCCGCGCGCAAAAAACCGGTCTCGGTGTACCGCTACGGCGCGCCTTGGGTGTGGATTGTGTCCCAGGACGATTGGCAGAGTGCCTTGAAGGAACTGTCCAGCTACGTGCCGCCAGGTCATTCCCTGGTGATGTTGCGCCCGCAAATCGAGGAGCTGCTGGAGGCCGCGTCCGAGCCCTTGCAGCAATGGGCCCGGGAACACCACATCCAGGTGCCGGTACCGGCCTTGATGCTCGCGTTGCTTTTGCAACTGCTGTACTCGCTGCCCAGTGAAAAACAGTTGTACGAGCAGCTCAATTACAACCTGTTGTTCCGCTGGTTTGTGGGCCTTGAGCTGAACCAGCGGGTCTGGGCGTTCTCGGTCTTTGTGCGCGATATCGGCGAGCTGCTGGACAGCCCGCACGCGGCGAAATTGCTCGAGCGCATCGTCAGTGAAGTGTTCTGCGGCGACCTGATGCACATGCCGGAGTTTTCGCTGAACTTCGCCTTGTTGCACACCTGGCTTTCCAGGCACGCAGGCCATTCCAAACGCAAATAAACCGTCAGGCAACAACACGATGCAAAGCGGCGCGTCATGCGGCGCGCGGCTTTGTAGCAGGCGCTGCGCGCGTGGCGCAATTGAATCGAGGGGGATGTGTGGATCATTGGGACTTCAACATCGGCCGGTGCAGGCCATACCTGCCCATGGCGCTCGCGCTGATGCTCGTCGCCGAGGCGCCAACGCTGTGGGCCGAGGAAGCCGATACAGCGGCCGAGGCCGGAACGCCTGCGCGCCTGGTGGACGTGAATGAGTACGTGGTGCGCGGCAACACCGTGCTCGATGCCCGGGAAATCGAAGAGGCGGTGTATGCGTTCCTGGGGCCGCAACGCAAGCTCACCGATATCGAAGGCGCACGCGATGCCCTGCAACAGCGCTACCAGGCCAAGGGTTACCAGTCGGTGTTCGTCGAACTGCCGGAGCAGCAGGTCGAAGGCGGCGTGGTGTACCTGCAGGTCAGCGAAACCAGGATCGGCCGGGTACGCGTGGTCGGCACCGAGCACTATTCGCCGGTCAATGTCCGCGAAGAAGTGCCGGCACTGGAAGAGGGCAAAGTGGCCGATTTCGCCGCGGTGCAAAGCCAGTTGGCCGTGGCCAACCGCAACCCTGGGCGTCAGGTGGTACCGGTGGTGCGCGAAGGGCAACGTCCGGGAACCATGGATGTCGACCTGCAAGTCGAAGACAAGAATCCCTGGCAAGCCAGTGTCGGGCTGAACAATGACTACAGCGCCGACACCGAAAAACTGCGTTCGGTGGTCACGCTGGGCCACAACAACCTCTGGCAACGCGGCCACTCGGCCTCGCTGACTTATTTCACCGCCCCCCAAGACCGGGACAACGCGCAAGTCTGGTCGGGATCCTATAACGCGCCCCTGAGCGAGCGTTGGAACGTTCAGTTGTCCGGCTACCAGTCCGACAGCAACGTCGCGACCATCGGCGGCAGCAACGTATTGGGCAAGGGGCATTCCTATGGTGCGTCGCTGATCTACAACGTGCCGCCCCAGGGCGTTTGGGCCAACTCGCTGTCGGTGGGCGTGGACTTCAAGGATTTCGAGGAGGCCCTGCAATTTGGCGGCTCCAGTGATGAAGTGCCGATCAAGTACGCGCCCATCACCCTTGCCTACAACGGCTTTCGCTACACCGAAACCTCACAGTTCGGCCTGGGCCTGAGCATCGTTGCCGGCACCCGCAGCTTCTTCGGTTATGGCAGCGACGCCGATGAATTTCGGGCCAAGCGCTACGAGGCCAATCCCAGCTTCGCCGTGTTCAAGGGCGACAGCACCTTCACCCGGAATTTTTCCGGGGACTGGCAAGCGGCAAGCAAGCTGAGCTTCCAATTGGCCTCCGGGCCGCTGGTCTCCAACGAACAGTTTTCCGCCGGTGGCGCCACCAGTGTGCGCGGTTATCTCGCTGCGGAACGCACTGGCGATGATGGCGTGCTGTTTTCCCAGGAACTGCGCACACCGTCGTTGAGCAAGCACCTGGGCAAAGGCATCGGCAGCTACGTCGACAACTGGCGTTTATACATCTTTGCCGAAGGCGCGCAGTTGGCCCTGCAAGACGCGCTGCCCGACCAGGAGGCCGACTACAGCCTGGCGAGTATCGGCTTCGGCACCCGCGCCACGTTGCGCGAATGGCTGTCGGGCAGCCTCGACTGGGGCCTGCCGCTCAAGGACGGCCCGAACACCCGCAAACACGATTCACGCGTGCACTTCAATGTGCAGGCGACCTTTTGACCGGTAGGCACAGACCTTGGAGCACTCCGTTATGCATCGCTTGATTTTCATTCTTCTCGCTTGCCTGGGCCTCGTGCTGCCGGCAACGGCCAGCGCTTGGTGGCAGGACGATTGGCACTACCGCAAACAGATCAGCATCGACACCACGCCCCAGGGCGCGGCGATCAGCCAGGCGGTGGGGCGCACCTCGCTGCTGGTGCGTTTGCACACCGGCAATTTCACCTTTGACGGTGTCAACGAAAACGGCTCGGACATTCGCTTTGTCGCCGCCGACGACCACACCGTGCTCAACCACCAGATTGAGAGCTTCGATCCGCTGATGGGCATGGCCTTGATCTGGGTGGACGTGCCCATGGTGGAGGGGGGCAAGCGCTCGGACATCTGGATGTACTACGGCAACCCGAAAGCACCGGCCACCAGCAATCCCCAGTTGGCGTTCGATGCCGATTACAGCCTGGTCTATCACTTCGATGGTGCCGTTGGCGCACCACCGCGTGATGCCAGCGCCTTTGCCAACCACGCGCAGAACGCCCCGGCAAACATCATTGACGGTGTCATCGGGCGCTCGGCACAGCTCAACGGTCAGCCGCTGTTGCTGCCGGCCAGTCCATCCCTGGGCGTGAGCGCGGGTGGTGCGTTGACCTTCAGCACCTGGTTGCGAATGGAGCAGGGCGCAGGCGAGCAACTGCTGCTGGCCCGTCGTGATGCCGGCAATGCGCTGCTGGTGGGCGTGAACCAAGGCGTGCCCTTTGTGGAAGTGAACGGCCAGCGCGCCGTGGCCAACCAGGCCGTGGCACTGGGACAATGGCAACACTTGGCGTTGACGGCTGACGCCAGCGGGTTGCGTTTGTATGTGAATGGAAAGCCGGCGGCGAGCCTGGCGCAACCGTTGCCGGCCTTGCAGGGTGCGATTGCCATCGGCGCCGACTCACCGGCCGCCGTCGATGCCGGCGCGGTGGCACCGACCGCTACGTATCAAGCCTTCACCGGCGCCCTCGATGAACTGCGCTTGTCCCGCGTCGCCCGTTTGCCTGAACAGATCCTGGCCGATGCCACCGCCCAGGGCGCCGAGTCGCGCCTGGTGGTTTACGGGGTGGACGAAGAACAGTCCGGCTTTGGTTTCGGCAGCCTGGGTTTCTTGCTCAATGCGGTGCCGCTGGACGCCTGGGTGATCATCGCCGTCCTGGTGCTGATGATGCTGCAGTCGTGGGTGATCATGGTGCGCAAGAGCCGCAATGTCAGCCGAGTCAGCCATGCCAACGAAGTCTTCCGCAGTCATTTCGCCAAGGTCGGGACACGGCTGGAACTGCTTGCAGATGACCGCGACCTGGCGCAGCGCCTGGCGGACTCGTCGCTGTGGCGCCTGTATACGGTGGCGGTGGCCGAGATCCGCACCCGTCGCGACCAGGGCGCCGATACGTCGTCGATTTCCGCCGCCACCATCGAAGCCATCCGTTGCTCCATGGACGGCGTCCGGACGCGCGAAAACCAGCAGCTCAGCGCCAAGCTGTCGACCCTGTCCAACGCCATTGCCGGCGGGCCCTACATCGGCCTGCTGGGGACGGTGCTGGGGATCATGGTGGTGTTCCTCGGCACCGCCATGGCCGGTGATGTGAACATCAACGCCATCGCCCCCGGCATGGCGGCTGCGTTGCTGGCCACCGCCATGGGGTTGTTCGTCGCGATTCCGGCGCTATTTGGCTACAACCGCCTGACCACGCGAAACAAGGAAGTCAGCGCCGACATGCGGGTATTCGTCGACGAGTTCATCACCCGCCTGGCCGAAGTCCACGGCGAAAGCCAGTCCAGTGAAGCGGCGCATCGACGGGGCAACCACGTCGCCAGCCCGTCGTTGACGGTGTAAGGGAGCGACCATGGCCAACCTCAATAGCGCCTCGGACGACGACGAAGATGCCGCCGTCGATACCATCAACATCACGCCACTGGTGGATGTGCTCATGGTGGTGCTGGTGATGTTTATTCTCACCGCCACCGCCCAGGTCTCCGGGATCCAGATCAACCTGCCGAAGGCCAGCTCGACCATTTCGCTTTCGCAGCCCAAGACCAAGGCGATTTCCATCAATGATGGCGGCCAGGTGTTCCTCGATGCTTACCCGGTCACCCTTAACGAACTGGAAGATCGCTTGCGCATCGAGAAAGCCCAGAGCCCGGATTTTCCGATCATCGTGCGCGGTGACTCGGCCGTGCAGTACCAGAAAGTCGTTGAAGTGCTGGACCTGTTGCGCCGCCTGGAGTTGTCCCAGGTGGGCCTGGTCACCGGCAAACCGAGCCAGGGCTGAGTCATGACGTCTTTTCCTGAACAGCCGCAAAACGAACGCCTGGAACGACAGCGGGACGGCACCGGCAGGGTGCGCCGCGTATTGCAGTGGACCATCGGTTTGCTGGTGGGCGCGGGCCTGGCCTGGCTGCTGTGGACATGGGCCAACGACATGAGCGGCATCCGTCGCGAGGCGCCGAAGATTCCCGCGATCATTCCGTTGCCGCCACCGCCGCCTCCGCCCCCGGAAAAACCGCCGGAGCCGGAAAAGCCGGTGGAAGAAAAAATCGTCGAGCCCGAACCCACGCCCGAACCGGAGGAAGTCAAGCCGGAGGAAGAAGCACCGCCTTCACCCGCCGAGGACCTGGCCGACCCGATGCAAATGGACAGCGACGCCCAGGCTGGCTCCGACGCTTTCAATATCGGCGCGGGCAAGGGCGGCGGGATGGCTGGCGCCGGTGGCGGACGCCTCGGCAACGGCACCTACAGCCAGTTCCTTGCCTACAGCTTCCAGCGCTTGCTGCGCGAGTCGCCCGAGCTGCGCAACCTGGCGTTCCGCCTGGAGGCCGACGTCTGGCTGGACCAGGCCGGTCGCGTGACGCGCGTGGAGCTGGGACGCAGCAGTGGCGATGCCGAACTCGACGCCAAGGTCCTGGCGACCTTGCGCGCTTCACCCCATCTGGAACGTCCACCCGCCTCGTTGCAGGTGCCGGTGCGTATCCGCCTACAAGGACGCCGACCGGGCTGAGCCGGGTCGACAAGAGACCATTAGGAGTTGTGTTCATGATCTGCAAAATCAATCGAGTGGCGCTGGGCGTCGGCCTGGTGATCGCCAGCCTGGCGGGCAGCGCGTTGGCGCAGACACCCTCGCAGAACGCGACGGTCAATCTGATTCGCCTGTTGGTGCAACAAGGCGTGCTCAAGCAGGACCAGGCGCAAGCGCTGATCGATCAGGCCGAAGCCGAGGCCGTGCAAGCCCGGCAGGCCGCCGCGACTGCCGCGCCGGTGCCAGCGCCCGGCGCGCCGGGGGAGGTGCGGGTGCAATACGTGCCGGCCATCGTTCGGGAACAGATTCGCGACCAGGTGAAAGCCGAAGTGATCGCCCAGGCCAAACAGGAAAACTGGGCCCAGCCCAACACCTTCCCCGACTGGGTCTCACGCATCACCTTTGAAGGCGACGTGCGCTTGCGCAACGAGTCGCGCTTCTACTCGGGCAGCAACAGCAACGAGATCGTCGACTTCGCCGAGCTCAACAACAGCGGGCCTTATGACGTCAACCCCAACAGCGGCTCGCAACTTCCGCCGTTGCTCAATACCCGCGAAGACCGCGAGAACATGCTGCGCCTGCGGGCTCGCATGGGGATGCGCGCCGCGCTTTCCCCGCAATGGACAGCGGCTATCCGCCTGGGCACGGGATCGGACAGCAGTCCTGTCTCCACCACCCAGACCCTCGGCGGCGGCTTTGACAAAAAGGACCTGTGGCTCGATCAGGGCTACCTCAACTATCGCCCCACCAAGGAACTGAGCTTCACCGGCGGGCGCATGCCCAACCCGTTCATGTCCACCGATCTGCTGTATTCCAACGATCTCAATTTCGACGGCTTGGCCGGCTCGTTCAATCACCCGTTGAGCCGCGACCTGGCAATGTTCGGCACCCTCGGTGCGTTCCCGGTGGAGTACAGCTCCGACAGCGCGTCGAGCGATGGTTTCAACAAGGAAGACAGCGAGAACAAGTGGCTCTACGGCGCCCAGCTTGGCGCAACCTGGGCGTTTGCGCCGGACAACAGCATCAAAGGGGCACTGGCTTACTACCAGTTTGACGACATCGAAGGGCGGCGCTCCAACCCTTGCGCTATCTACGACGGCGCGCCGGCCTGTGACAGTGACGAAACGCGTCCGGCGTTCATGCAAAAGGGCAACACCCTGATGGAACTGCGCAACCTGGTGCCTGACCCTTCCGCGCCGACCACGTCGCCGCAACCACAGTTCGTGGGCCTGGCCTCGGAGTTCAACGTGCTTGACCTCAATCTGGTCTGGGACACCTTGCTGTTCGACGATCTCAAGTTGCGCAGCCAGGGCAACTACCTGGTCAACCTCGGCTACGACGAAGGCAAGATGCGCAAGCGCTCGGCCGGTGCGCTGGTCAACAACGTGGACGAAAACGGTGACATCGAAAGCGGCGATACCGCCTGGATGCTGCAGTTCACCTTGGGCAGTTCCCTGGACCTGAAGAAGCGCGGCGATTGGAACCTGTTCGCCGGCTACAAATACATCGAGCCGGACGCCTTGCCGGACGGCTTCAACGACTCCTCGTTCCACCTCGGCGGCACCAACGCCAAGGGTTATTTCCTCGGCGGCAACTACGGCATCGAAGACAACGTCTTCGCGACCGCGCGCTGGTTGAGCAGCGAAGAAGTCTACGGCGCGCCGTTCGATATCGACGTTCTGCAACTTGAGCTCAACACGCGCTTCTAGCGCCGGGAGAGACAGCATGAAAAAGTCATTTCATCCCGCGATCCACGCCGTGGTGCTGCTGTTGGGGCTCGGTGCAGCCCTGGGCGCATCGGCGCAAACCTTGGAAGAACGCCTGCGTGCCCAGTTGCGCAGTACCACTCAACAGCTGCAAACCTTGCAGAGCGAACAGGCGCAAGGCGCCGCCGCGCGCCAGGCAGCACAAACCGAGCTGAGCGCGGCACAAGCGCAAATCAAGCAACTGACCGCCGAACTCGCCAAGGCCCGCAGCCAGAGCGAACAACTGGGCGCGCAACAGGACGCCGTACGCAGCAGCGCCCAGGCGCAGATCGCGGCCAGTACCGAGCAGGTCGGCAAGTTCAAACAAGCTTATGAAGAGCTGCTGGGCCGCGCACGGGGTATAGAGGCGGCGCGCGCCACGCTGCAAGCCAGCCTGACCAGTCGGGACAGTGAAGTGCAGCAGTGCGTGGCGAAAAACCAAGAGATGTACGGCATCGCCAAGGAGATCCTCACTGCCTACGAAAACATCGAGGTCAGCGACGTATTGAAGATCCGCCAACCCTTCGCCAGTGGGGCGCGGGTGAAGTTCGAAGAATTGGCGCAGCGCTACGGCGATGCGCTGTACCAGACCCAGTTCGATGCCGCCAAGTCCACTGCCGGCAACTAACCATTGATCAAATGACCATAAGGAACATCCTGTCATGACCGCACAGACACTGATCCATAGCATCACTCCCGAGCAACTGGGCGAATTACTGCAAGCCTCCGGTTATCGTGTCAATCGTACCGAGCAAGGCGCCGTGGTTCAGTTGTTGAGCGCCAGCCAGGGCATTGGTTTTGCCGTGCGTTTCGGCAACCCGGCCGCCACCGAGGGCAGCTTTGTCGATTTCACGTTCAGTTGCGCGTTGCGCATCGAGGGCCAATTGCCTGACGGTCTGGTCCAGGTATGGAATGCCAGTCGCCGCTTTGCCCGCCTGAGTCGCCAGGGCGATTTCCTGGTGATGGAAATGGATGCCATCGTTGCCGCCGGTGTCAGTGAAGACCACGTGCGTGGCGTGCTGGAACTCTGGGACCGCCTGTTGCAGGAGTTCGTGGTGTACCTGCGCGACTACAGCCAGCACACACGCGAGCAGCACAAAGACGGTGCGGATGTAACGCAGGAAGCTGCGGTCGAAGAGGTCTGATTACGATGAACAGGTTTAGTAGACTGGCTGGCATCAGTGCGGCTGTCCTGATGCTCGGCGGCATTGTGCTGACGGTGATCTCCAACCCTGACGGCGTATCCCAAGCCTCGGTGCCTGCGGCACAACCGAAACCCGCCAGAGCCCCGGCCGAGGCTGCACCGGCCGTGGCCAGTCTGGGCGAACTGCAACTGAGCAGCGCCGAGCTCAACGCTGTGTTGAGCGCGCTCACACCGCAGGTGCGCGAGCAGCTGCGCGGCAATCGTGGTGCGCTGGAGGGGTGGGTCCGAGCGCGCCTGGCAGAGAAAGCCCTGTTGCAGCAGGCCGACGCCCAAGGTTGGCAGGAGCGTCCGGACATCCAACAGATGACCCGCGCGGCTACCGAACAGATTTTGCTGCGCACTTACTTGCAATCCGTCAGCCAGGTCCCCGCCGACTATCCGGATGACCAAGCCCTGCAACAGGCTTACGAGAGCGCCAAGGACAAGCTGCAAAGCCCGGCGCTGTACCGAGTCAGCCAGATTTTCATCGCGGTTGAGCCGGGAGCCAACGAAGAACCGCTGCGCAAGAAAGCCACCGAGCTGGCTCGTCGTGCCCAGGCCCCCAACGCGGATTTCGCCGACCTCGCCCGGCAGTTTTCCGAGGACCAGGCGACGGCCCAACGGGGCGGTGACAGCGGCTTGCAACCGTTGCAGCAATATGTGCCGGAGATGCGCCAAGTCTTGAGCCGACAACGGGTCGGCAGCGTCTCCGACGCGTTGCGTAGCCAGGCGGGTTTTCACATCCTCAAACTGACCGACATGCAGCCGGCACGCGCCGCCAGCCTGGATGAAGTTCGTGAACAACTGCGCGAGGCGCTGCGCAATCAGCGCCAGGAACAAGTGGCCAGGGCCTATATGGAAGGGCTGGTGAGCAAGGCAACGCTGAGCATCGATGGCGCGCAACTGAATCAGGCATTGGAGTCTGTACGTTAAGCGGTCCGGCAATTCGAGGGTCACCTTAGGGAGGAGGGCGTATGGCGTTGGAGGAGGTTGATCTCATTCACGAGTGTGCGCGGCAGGCCACCTCGGTAGGTACCGATGTCTTGAACGGCTTCAAGGATCTCCAGGCATTGGAGTTCTTCCTGGTGGCGGCCCGTTGCAGCTGTTTTATGCAGGCGGCGCGGAGCCTCAACGTCAAAGCTTCGTTGTTGCGCAAAAAAGTTTCGCGGCTATCGAGCCATTACGGGCGTCCTTTGTTCGAGCACCGAGGCAATGCGCTGGTGCTCAGCCAGGACGGTCGTCATCTGCGCAGCCAGTTGCTGGCCCACCGTGCGTTGCTGGCATTGCCCGGCACGTCCGACGAGGACCCGGCGCTGGTTCGTGTGGCCGTGGCGGAGCCCTTGTTGCATGACATCCTTAATCGCGACCTGCTCGGCTTCCTGCGCCAGCACGCCAACGTACGCCTGAACCTGCTGCGCCTCGACAGCGAACCGGTCGAGGCGGATGTCATCGTCTGGCTCGCCGACTCGCAAGTCGTGGCTCCGAGGCTGTCGTTTCCGGTGGCCGAGCTCAGTTGTCTCGCCGAACTGGAATACATTCCGCACATCGCCAAGCGTTATTCACGGGAAGCGAGCCGCCCGCGCAGCCTGGTCGAACTGCAGGACTACATGTTGGTGAGCCTGCACAGCCACGCGGACATTGCTTCCCTGCAGCCTTGGAATAGAGCAGTCGAGGCGCGTCGTTCTGGCGTCACCCACGTGAATTCCTATGAATTGATGCGCCAGATGATCCAGTGGAGCGCTTGCGTGGGCCTGCTGCCGCATTACGTAGGCGCGCTCGAAAAAAACCTGCAGCCGCTACCCGAGTTGTTCGGCCGGGACATGACGATGCAGGTCTGGATGGCCGTGCACGGCGACGAAGCACACCGGGAAGAAGTCGCCCGGCTGGCGGCGCTGGTCCGCGCGGCGTTTGAGGAACACCGGGAATGGTTCTAGCCCGTGCCGGCCAGCCCTCCTTCACAACGCCAGGTCCGGGTCGGAGTCGCTGTGCTTCTGGCCCACCGGATCGCTGTTGGTCGGAGCCTTCGGCTCACTGTTGCCACGAATATCCGGTGGCGGTGTCAGTTGTAACACGTCGCTGGTGTATTTCCATTCCTCGTAGACACGGTCAGGATCGTCGTTGAGGCGTGTCCCATAGCTGGGCACGATCTTGTGCAGCTTTTGCTGCCAGGCCGGGGAGGCGACCTTGTCCTTGAAGACCCGTTGCATCACTTCAAGCATGATCGGGGCCGCCGTCGATGCGCCAGGGGACGCGCCAAGCAGGCCGGCGATGCTGCCGTCCTGGGAGGCCACCACTTCGGTGCCCAACTTCAGCACGCCGCCTTTTTCCTCATCGCGCTTGATGACCTGCACCCGTTGGCCGGCTTGCCAGAGGCGCCAGTCTTCCTGCTTGGCCTGGGGGAAATACTCCTGCAAGGCCTTGAAACGATCATCATCCGACAGCATGAGCTGGCCGGCCAGGTATTCAACCAAGGGGTATTGCTCGATGCCGACCTTGGTCATGGGCCAGACATTGTGCGTGGTCATGCTGGTGAACAGGTCGAAGTAGGAACCTTCCTTGAGAAACTTGGTGGAGAAGGTCGCAAATGGCCCGAACAGGACGACGCGCTTGCCGTCCAGTACCCGCGTATCCAAATGAGGCACCGACATCGGCGGCGCGCCGGTGGACGCAATCCCGTAGGCCTTTGCCATGTGTCGTTCGGCAACGCTGGGGTTCTCGGCGACCAGGAACGAGCCGCCGACCGGGAAGCCCGCGTATTCGTCAGCCTCTGGAATGCCTGACTTCTGCAACAGATGCAGGGCGCCGCCGCCTGCGCCGATAAACAGGAACTTGGCGTCGGTGGCGCTCGTTTCGCCGTCTTTGAGGTTCTTGTATTCAACGTGCCAGGTACCGTCGTCATTGCGGGTGATGTCGCGCACTTCGCTGGACAGCTTCAGGCTGAAGTTGGGTTTGCTTTGCAGATAGCTGACGTACTGGCGGGTGATTTCACCAAAGTTCACATCGGTGCCGATCGGCGCCCAAGTGGCCGCGAGCTTTTGATTCGGATCGCGGCCTTCCATCATCAAGGGCACCCACTTCTTGATCTGCTCCGGGTCTTCCGAATATTGCATTGGGCGGAACAAGGGGCTCGCCTGCAGCGCTTCGTAGCGTTTGCGCAGGAACTTGATGTTGTCGTCACCCCATACAAAGCTCATGTGCGGGGTGGAGTTGATAAACGAACGGGGGTTTTTCAAGACGCCGCTCTTGACCTGCCACGCCAGGAACTGCCGGGTGATCTGGAAGGCCTCGTTGATCTCGATGGCCTTGGTAATGTTGACGTTGCCTTGGTCGTCCATCGGCGTGTAGTTCAGCTCGGCCAGCGCCGAATGGCCGGTGCCGGCGTTATTCCAGCCGTTGGAGCTTTCTTCGGCCACGGCATCCAGGCGTTCGACCATTTCCATCGACCAGCCCGGTTCTAGCTCGTTGAGCCATATGCCCAAGGTTGAACTCATGATGCCGCCGCCCACCAGCAGCACATCGACTTTTTTCGTTTCCGCGGCCTGGGCACCGTTGACGCTCAATGAGAGAGCGACGGTCAGCAGGGTCGCAATGATTGCAGTGTTCATAGTTCCATCCTCGGCGACCGAGGAAGTCGCTCGTTAACGAAATGACGCAACCGACCTTGTGTTGACTGGCGTCACGGGGCGCTGTTCAGCGACCCGGCGGGAGAGGGTGACGAAAGGTGATTCAGCCTGGGCTGCGGCGGGGGTTTGACGATCCGAACAAGACCCGGCATATTGTGCTCGTTTATGTTTATTCATGCTCGTTTATGCAGGTTGTGATGTCATGAGCGCCACTCACGAAGTATTTCCCGGCGAGCGCCAACGCTTGATCAGTGAGCGACTCGCCGTTTATGGCCGGGTCATCGCGGCGGACCTGGCCAGCGAATTCAATGTATCCGAACACTCGATCCGCAGGGACCTCGGGGCATTGGCGGCGGCAGGCTTGTGCAAGCGCGTCTATGGCGGCGCGATTCGCCTGCCGGCGGCCGAAGCGCCCATAGACGTTCGGATCCATCAGGATCCGGCGCGCAAGGACGACCTTGCCCGGACGGCGGCGTCGTTGCTCAGCGCCGGTCAGCACGTCTTTCTCGATGCCGGGTCGACCAACCTGGCGATTGCCCGTGCCATCGATCGAGCGCTGCGCTTGACCATCAGCACCAACTCGCCCTTGATCGCGGTGGAGTTGATGAAGCTGCCCAACGCCGAGGTCATCCTGCTCGGTGGCCGTCTGAACCCTGTCGCCGGCGGTGCGATCGGGCTGGCGGCCGTCCAGCAATTGCGCCAGTTCAATTTCGACCTGTGTTTTGTCGGTGCCTGCGCCATCGACCCGGACAATGGCGTGACGGCGTTTGGCCTGGATGACGCCGAATTCAAGCGTGCGGTGGTCGCGGCGAGCGGTCAGGTGGTGGTGGCGGTTACCAACCAGAAGCTGTCCAGCGTTGCTCATTACCAAGTGGCGACGTGTGAAGAAGTCACCGCGCTGGTGGTGGAACACGATGCACCCCATGAGCGGCTCGACCCCTTCCTGGAGCGCATCGCCAAGGTCATCAAAGCCCCCGCCAAGACATAAGATGCTGCAACGGGCCACGAGCCCATTGTCCGACAAGCGTTTTACGTCTAGTTTGCTGCCCCATCATAAGTACAAAAGTCAGGAGTCATCGATGCAACCGATCCGTCTCGGTCTGGTGGGCTACGGTAAAATTGCCCAGGACCAACACGTGCCCGCTATCCGCGCCAACCCTGCTTTCGAGTTGGTGGCGGTCGCGACCCAAGGGCAGCCTTGCGCTGGAGTGGAGAACTTCCAGTCCCTGGGGGAGCTGCTGGACAAAGGTCCGCGCGTCGATGCGGTCGCGTTTTGCACGCCGCCCCAGGGCCGGTTCGAGCTGGTGCGGCAGGCGCTGGAGGCGGGTAAACACGTCCTGGTGGAAAAGCCGCCGTGCGCCACATTGGGCGAGGCCATGGCGTTGGTGGACCAGGCGCATGCGGCAGGCGTCAGCGGGCTGTTCGCCTGGCATTCGCGTTATGCGCCCGGCATCGAGGCGGCCCGCGACTGGCTTGCCAGCCGCACGCTGCAAAGCGTCCAGATCGATTGGAAGGAAGACGTGCGCAAATGGCACCCCGGCCAGGCATGGATCTGGCAACCCGGCGGCCTGGGCGTGTTTGATCCGGGCATCAACGCCTTGTCCATCGCCACCCACCTGTTGCCGCTGTCATTGTTCGTCGAGTCGGCCGAACTGCGGGTTCCCGACAACTGCCAGTCACCCATCGCCGCGAGCATCAAGATGTCGGACGCGCGCGGTCTCGATATCCGCGCGGAGTTCGATTTCGACCATGGTCATGATGAGCTCTGGAGCATCGAGATTCGTTGCGCCGAAGGCACTTTGCGCTTGGACAACGGCGGTGCGCTGCTGAGCATCGACGGCGTGCGCCAGGTCGTGTCGCAGGAGGGTGAGTACGCGGCGGTGTACCGGCACTTCCAGCAACTGATCAATGACAAGGCGTGCGACATGGACCTGCAACCGCTGCGCCTGGTGGCGGACAGCTTTTTCGTCGGCAGCCGTACCTTGGTCGAGCCGTTCTACGACTGAAATACCCCATGCCGGGGGTATAGCAGAGCTTCCATGGCGAGCGAGCTTGCTCCCTCGCCATGGTGCCTTGCCTAGCCCAAATCCTGCGCCCGATGCCGCTCCGGCACCTGGCTCGCCTCATCGCCCCAGGTCCGGTTGACACGCTGTCCGCGCATGACTGCGGGCCGCTGGGCGATTTCCTCCGCCCAGCGCTGCACATGGGTGTACTCATGGGCGCTAAGAAATTCGGCCGCCGAGTACACGTTGTTCCGCACCAGTTGGCCATACCAAGGCCAGACCGCGATGTCGGCGATGGTGTACGCCTCGCCGGCCAGGTAGCGGTTTTCAGCCAGGCGACGGTCCAGGACATCCAGTTGGCGCTTGGCTTCCATGGTGAAGCGATTGATGGGGTATTCCAGTTTGTCCGGCGCGTAGGCGTAGAAATGGCCGAAACCACCGCCCAGGTAAGGGGCCGAGCCCATCTGCCAGAACAACCAGTTCAGGGTTTCAGTGCGGCCGGCCAGATCGCTGGGCAGCAAAGCGCTGAATTTCTCCGCCAGGTACAGCAGGATCGAACCGGACTCGAACACACGGGTCGGCGGCTCGACGCTGCGGTCCAGCAGGGCCGGGATCTTTGAGTTCGGATTGACTTCGACAAAGCCGCTGGAGAACTGGTCGCCTTCGCCGATGCGAATCAGCCAGGCGTCGTATTCCGCGCCGGTGTGCCCGAGGGCCAACAGCTCTTCGAGCATGATCGTGACTTTCACGCCATTGGGCGTTGCCAGCGAATAGAGCTGCAAAGGATGCTCGCCGATCGGCAAGTCTTTTTCGTGGGTCGGCCCGGCGACAGGCCGGTTGATGCTCGCGAAGTGGCCACCCGAGGGGGCCTCGTGTTTCCAGACTTTGGGTGGAACGTAAGACGCTTGGCTCATGAACGTACCTTATCGTTGAGTGCACTTGTTCCGGGACGAAGCCACGACACGTTTGCGCTATGGCTGGCGTCGAGACGTGGACTCTAATCTATGGGCGCTCTGTCAGGCAGACAAGGGCCACCGACAAGATAAGTCGAGTCGACGGCGCAGCGCTTTGAAGGGTCATTCCATTTAATGAAACAGTGGATTTCAATCCATGCGTATTCCTGCGCCACCGCTTTGGGCAGAAGATGGCTCCACCCTCATGCACCGTTCGCCATCGGTGTGATGGACCCTCCCTGACCAATGCGCATTCAACCCCGTTGTAAAACGGAGGGCGCGAGGAGTAGCTGATGAACGAAGCCACCAAAGCACAATCTTCGCCCTGGCATGAAGGGGAGTTGACCTTGCAGCGCTCCGTCGGGGCGGTTGAGATGATGGCCGGCGTCGGTCAGCGACAACTGGCGCGTACCTGGATGCCGGACCAGCACCGGGAGTTCTACGGGCAATTGCCGTTTGTGGTGCTTGGGGCAGTGGATCGTCAGGGCGATGTCTGGGCGACTCTGCGCACCGGGCAGCCCGGCTTCATGAATTCACCTGATCCTGAAACGCTGCATATCCATTTCGATCCGCAGCCTGAAGACCCGGCACAAGAAGGGCTGGGCGAGGGCGACGCCATCGGCATGCTGGGTATCGAATTGCACACCCGTCGGCGTAATCGCATGAACGGCGTGGTGCGCCGCGAGCTTGACCAGGGCCTGGAGATTTCGGTGACCCAGGCCTATGGCAACTGCCCGCGCTACATCAATCTGCGCCAATACCGCTTCGTCGATGAGCAGCCTGCTGCCTCACGTGAGCTGGAAGTAGCCGATCCTTTGGTTCGTCGTCTGGTCACCGCGTCAGACTCGTTCTACATCGCCACTTACGTGGTACGCGACGGTGAACGGCAGGTCGACGCCTCCCATCGCGGCGGCAAGCCCGGTTTCGTACGCATGGACGAGGACGGGACGCTGACCATCCCGGATTTTTCTGGAAACCTGTTCTTCAACACGCTCGGCAACATCCTGCTGAACCCCCGCGCAGGCTTGGTGTTCGTCGATTTCCAGACCGGCGACCTGCTGCAGATGAGTGGTTCAGCGCAGGTGGTGTTGGAAGACCCGCAGATCGCCGCGTTCCAGGGCGCCGAACGGTTATTGCGGTTCACCCCGCAGCGCGTGGTCTACCGTTCGACGGCAATACCGTTGCGCTGGAAGGATCAGGCTGAAGGCGACTCGCCCAATTCACTGATGACCGGCAACTGGGAACAGACTGCCGAACGCTTGCAGGCCGAGGTCCTGCGTACCCATTGGCGTGCGCTGCAAGTCACGCGAGTGGTGGACGAAAGCCACAACATCCGCTCGTTCTATCTGCAAACCACCGACGGTGCCGGCTTGCCCCGGTTCGAGGCCGGGCAGCATCTGCCCGTGCGGGTGTTGTTGGAGGGGCAGGGCGTGCCTTCGATCCGGACGTACAGCGTGTCCAGCGCGCCCTCGGATGATTTCCTGCGCATCAGCGTCAAGCGTGACGGCGCGGTCTCTTCGCATCTGCATGAGCAGATCCAGGCGAGCCACGATATCGAAGCCCGGGCGCCACAAGGTCATTTCACGGTGGACGCCACCGAGCGCCGGCCGTTGGTGCTGCTGGCGGCGGGCGTTGGCATCACGCCGCTGTTGTCGATGCTGCGCGAGGTGGTCTATCAAGGAAAACGCATTAGCCGCATGCGTCCGGTCTGGCTGGTGCAAAGTGCCCGGCACGTGGCCGACCTGGCCTTTGGCGAGGAAATCGATGAGCTGGTGGCGCGTGCCGGTGACAAAGTGAAAGTGCTGCGCCTGGTCAGCCAACCGCCCACCGACGGCAAACCCGGGCAGGGTTATGACGTGGCCGGACGAATCGATGTGACGCTGCTCAAGCAACTGCTGCCGCTGGACGACTACGATTACTACCTGTGCGGTCCGGGCACGTTTACCCAGGCGCTCTACGACGGCCTGCGCAAGCTGCGTATCCCGGATGATCGCATTCACGCTGAAACCTTTGGTCCGTCTACGCTGGTGCGCGATATCGAGGTCCGCGTACCGGCCGCCGAACAGGTGCCGGCGGCGACTGAGGCGGTGAAAGTGCTGTTCTCCGGTTCGGCCAAGGAAGCCCGCTGGGAACCCGGCAGCGGGACGCTGCTCGAGCTCGCCGAGGCCCGCGGCCTGAATCCGGAATTCAGTTGCCGTGGCGGTTCCTGCGGTACCTGCAAAACCCGCATGACCCAAGGTCAGGTGCACTACCTGACCCAACCCGCCGAACCCGTGGCCGACGGCGAAGTGCTGATCTGTTGCGCGGTACCGGCCCAGGGCAGCGAGCCTTTGGTGCTCGAAGCCTGATGCCCGACGATGCAGGCTGGCTAGATTGTCCGTGGGCAAGTGCTGGCCATCGGAAAACAGGAAACTAACGTGTGGCGGGGTTGTTCCTATGAAACGGCCAGCTGAATTCGGATGCGTCATGGAAAAACCCAGCTTCTACACAATCGGCCATTCAACCCGAACCCTTGAGCAATTCGTTGACATCGTGAAGAGCTTCGGTGTCGAGATGATTGTCGACGTGAGGACTGTTCCAAGATCGCGCACGAATCCCCAGTACAACCTCGATACGCTTCCCGCGCTTTTGGAACGGTACGGGCTCAAGCATGAGCAAATACGGCAGTTGGGTGGGCTGCGAAAAAAATCCAGGATCGTTGCCGATGAGGTCAATGGGTTCTGGGAAAACCGCAGTTTTCACAATTACGCGGATTACGCGTTGTCGGATGAGTTCGAGGCGGGCCTGGATCATCTTTTGGTACACGGCCAGACTCTCAAATGCGCAATCATGTGCGCGGAAGCGCTCTGGTGGCGTTGCCATCGCAGGATCATCACCGATTATCTGTTGCTCCGTGATGTCGACGTCTTCCATATACTGGACAAAGACAAGGCGACTCAAGCCGTGTTGAATCCAGCGGCACAAAACTCTGGGCTGAAGTTGACCTATCCAGCGTATCCCGACTCAGCACACCCGCCATGACATGGCGCAACGGCTGCCCGGTGCGAAGCCGCGACGGTATTCCTCTGCCAGGATGGCGGCCAGGCGCGGGGCCAGCGTGGCTTCGGGCAACTGTTCGAAACCCAGTCGGGCGTAGAATGGTGCGTTCCACGGTACGTTCTTGAAAGTAGTCAAGGTAATGGCTAGCAGCCCCTTGGCGCGCGCGTGGGCCATCGCGATTTCCATCAATCGACGGCCAATCCCTTGCCTTTGCTCGGATTGCATGACGGATAACTCGTGCACATGAAGCGCTTCGTCATACCGTTCTGCGCTTAACAAACCTTGAGGCAAGTCCCGGTGGTTGACGGCCACCCAGCACGTCGACAACGCAATAATCCGCTGGTGACGCTCGACAGGCATGGGCGCTGAATCAACCACCCAGCTCAGAGCTTCTATGGTACTGAATGCCCGGGCGGCGGATTTTTCAACGTCGGGCAGGAACGGCGCATCATCTGGATGTGCGAGACGAATGGTGATGGTCATGGGGCGCTTTTTTGGTTTTCTTCCGGTACTGAATTCTGGCAAATGACATCTGCTGAGACAAACTTCGAGATGCCTGGAATGTACTATGCTTTTTCGTATGCGGTAAAAGCAGTCATTTAACGCAGCGAAGGGAAACCTCAAATGACCAGTGCTGAAACCGTAGTTGGTAGGGCCAAGCAAGCGGACCTGACCGGTATCCTGGCCCTCCAGGCTAAGAACCAGATGGATCGGGGAGGATCGCTTTCTGCCAGCCTCCCGCGAACCCGCGTAAAAGCCATGATGAGGAATATGCCGTTGATCGTCGCGCGTCGTAATGGCCAGGTCACCGGTTTCCTGATGGCGACTCCTCGTGCGATGAACCTGGATCTTCCCATCGTCCAGGCCATGTTTTCTTCGTACGGGGGAACCTCGGATGCATACATCTATGGGCCTATTTGCGTAGGGGAAGAGGAGCGCGGCAAGGGCTTGGCCCAACGAATGTTCGACGAGCTCAAGCGACTCGCCCCCAAGCGCGAGGGCGTTCTTTTCATTCGCACGGATAACGCCCCGTCGCTTCGTGCGCATCAGAAAATGGGTATGAAGGAAGTGGGTTCTTTTCGCTTCAACGATTTCCAATACGCTGTGTTTTCCTATTTTGGCTAGTCCCGCTTGGATTCGATTGACCCCGAGCCTGACGAGCCTCATCGCGCACAACCAACCCGATCCCGACAGCAGACACCGCCATCCCCAGCGCCATCTGCCAAGACAGCGGCTCGTCGAACATCACCCAGGCCCACACCATGGTAATGGGCGGGCTCAGGTAGAGGACGCTGGCGACCCGGGTCGCCGAGGCCCGGCGCAGGCATAGCCAGTAGAGTCCATAGCCGCCCATCGTCGACAGTCCGGCCGTCCATATGACGCTCAGGGCGAACCCGGTACTGGGTATCGGCGCCAGACTGCCTTGCACGCCTTCGATCAGGGCAAAGGCCAGGCCCGAGACACAACATTGCAACCAGAGGTTCGGTAGCAGCCCCATGGATTGCGAGGCTGGCAGGTGTTTTTGCCAGAGTGTCGCCGCAGCGAGCGACAACATGCCCAGCAGTGGCAGCCCGTAGACCCACAACGGCGCGCTGCCCCACCCGAGCGCGCCATGGGTGCCCAGGGCAACGCCCGTCAGGCCTATGAACAAACCTGCCCAGACCCGCGGCGCCATGCGCTGCCCCAGGATACCCGCGGCCATCAGCGCCAGGCCCATCGGCAACAAGTCGGCGAACAAGGCGGCCAGGCCAGCGGGCACACCCCAGGCAATGCCCTGGGTAATACCAGCCAGGTAACCCGCCATCGCCAGCAGTCCGATACCGGCGTTTTTCAGGAGGGTGACGAGGGCGGTACGCCTCAGTTGCCGGACGACGAAAGGAAACAGCAGGAGCGTGACCAGCACGCAACGCCAGAACACCACAAGCAGCGGCGGGGCGTAATCGATGGAGAATCGCGCGCCGACGAAGCCGGAGCTCCAGGCCACGAGTAATGCCGCTTCGAGCAAGGGCAACGGAATCAGCCAATACGCACTGGGCGGCAACGAGCGGGTGATCGATTTGGTCGGGTTCATGGTCACAGGCTACGAAAGCCGACTAATCTAATAAATCAAAATATCGTGCAGCACTGGTTTAAAAAGGTTGAATCATGACAGCCATACTGGATATCGAACTGATCCGGACGTTTCATGCAGTCGCGCGCCTGGGCAAGTTCAGCGGCGCGGCGCAGCAGCTCCACAAGAGCCCGGCAGCGGTGAGCGTGCACATCCAACGATTGGAAGCAGTCGCCGGGGGCCGTTTGCTGGACCGTGACAATCAGTCGGTTTCCCTGACCGCCCTGGGCAAGCGCCTGCTCGTGTCCACCACGGAGCTGCTCGCGACCCATGACCGCGTGCTCGCCGACCTACACGGGACACGGCTGGCGGGGCGCGTCACCCTGGGCGTGCCGGACGAATACGCCGATCATGTCATTCGCGACATTCTGCCGACATTCACCGCAGCCTGGCCAAACGTGGTCCTCGAACTCAAGACCGCACCCAGCTATGCGCTGCGCGAGTATGTCCAACGTGCAAAACTGCAGGCCGCCGTACTCACCCAGCCAATGGACCAGCCTGAGGCGGCGGGCCAGATCCTGGTCACCACCACGCCGGTTTGGGTAGGCGCGACCCATGGGGCGCCGAGCGCGACGGACCCGCTCCCGCTGGCCGTGCATGCGGCGCAATGCCCTTACCGCCAAGTCATGCTGCAGGCGCTGCGGCAAAGCGGGCGCAAGGTGCGAATCGTCCTGGAGAGCCCCTCGAACCAGGCCATCAAGGCATGCGTGGAAGCCGGACTGGGAATCAGCCTGATCGACCGCGCCCGGGTGACGGAGAACATGCGCATCCTCGAGGGTTTGCCGGTGGTGCCCGATCATGAAGTGGTGTTCGTGCGCTCCCAGGCCTCACACGCCGATGAAGCGGTAGACCTGTTGGGCAAAGCGATCCAGCAGCGCTTTCGACTGTAAGAACAGGAGGAGGCGACGGCTATTCTTCCGCCGGCCTTATGTGAAAGAGGGTGTAGGGCAGGATAAGCGTATCGGCGACAAAACTGAGGGGCAGATCGATGGCCGCGAGCGGCGCAAACGCACTGGCGTACGTCGCGTTATCCTCCGTCGCCGCTTCCTTGAGCACCTGATAATCGAAATACGTACCGCAATAAGGCTGCACACCGCAGAGCGACCCGGGGCCAAAGGTTTCGTTGGCCGTTGCGCAGCCGGTCAGCAGTGCGATGGTTAGAGCCGCTCCGATGATGCGCATGGCGTTCCCTCGAATATTGGAGCGCGACTGTAGCATTTGTGACGGGTGAGTCGGTGCCTTGATCGAAAGCGCCTCGCAGCTCGCCGCGCACAAGTTATCGATCACGCCGATTTCTGTTCAGCGCACCCGCCCCGATGAATCGAAACGCCCCACAAACCCAACGCTACAACACTGATCGACCCACCCAGCCAACTGACCGCGGCCCAGCCCCATAGCGCATAGACCTGGGTCGCGGCGGCGGCACCCAGTGCGCTGCCGATCGAATAGAAACACATGTAGGCGCCGACCATGCGGCTTTGCGCGTCGGGACGTGCGGCGAGGATGAGGCTCTGGTTGGTGACATGCACGGCTTGTACGGCAAAGTCGAGCAGGACCACGCCGAAGACCAGGGCGATCAGGGAGCTTTCGGCGAAGGAGATGGGCAACCATGAGAGCACCAGCAGACCCAGCGAAAGACCCGTCACGCGTTGCCCCAGTCCTCGATCGGCCCAGCGACCGGCTCTGCGAGCCGCCAGCGCGCCGGCAACCCCGGCCAGGCCAAACAGGCCGATGGCGGTGTGGGAAAGCGACAATGGCGGGGCACTCAACGGCAGGACCATGGCGGTCCAGAGGACGGAAAACGCGGCGAAGATCAGCAGCGCGAACAGCCCCCTGATTCGTAACAGCGGTTCGGTCATGAACAGTTGGAACAGCGAGCGGATCAGGGCTGGATAGGGCTGCCGATTTCCCGGTGACGCCGTGGTGGGTGCCACTTTCCAGAACACCGTCGCGATGATCAGCATCAGTCCCGACGACACAAAATAAACCGCACGCCAGCCGGCGAGGTCGGCGATGAACCCCGAGATGAATCGCGCCAGAAGTATGCCCATCACGACTGCGCTGGTGAGGGTGCCGACGGTCTGGCCTCGTCGGGACGGTGCCGATAGCACGGCTGCATAGGCCACCAGCACTTGGACGACGACCGCGAGCAGGCCCGTGGTGATCATGGCGCCCAGGAGGATGAGCCAATGCTGGGATGCGCCGACGGCCGCCAATGCAATCACGGACAACGTCACCAGGGTCAGGATCAGCCGTTTGCCGTCGACCCTGTCGCCCAGCGGGACGATAAAGAGCAAGCCCAATGCGTATCCAAGCTGGGTGGCCGTGACCACGATGCCGATCGAGGCGGGAGCGACACCCAGGCTCTCGGCCATCGAGGCTAGGAGGGGTTGGGCGAAGTAGACGTTGGCGACGGCCAGTGCGCAGGTGATGGATAACAGGGATGTGAGGGCTGGGGACAGGCCTTGGCTTGGGAAGATGGGTGCGGTCATGTGCGCCTTCCAATCTGGTTGCAATTAAAAACCGGATTGGATTTTTGCTTGAATGGGTTTTAATTTGCAACTAGTTTGGTGGAGCTACCCCCCAGCGTCAGCAAACAGGAAACCCAATGTCAGAAAACACCCCATCGCCCAACAGCGAATGCCCGGTAGCCCGAACACTGGAAATCATCGGTGACCGCTGGTCGCTCATGATCATCCGCGATGCCTTCGACGGCATTCGCCGCTTCAGCGAATTCCAGAAGAGCCTGGGCGTTGCCAAGAACATCCTCGCATCGCGCCTCAAAGGCCTGGTTCAAGTCGGTGTATTGCGCGTGCAGCCCGCATCGGACGCAAGCGCCTACAAGGAATATGTCCTGACGGAAAAAGGCCAGGAAATCTTTCCAATCGTGATCAGCCTGCGGCAGTGGGGCGAACGTTTTTTGTTCGCCGAGCACGAGACGCGGTCGGTGCTGTTGGACAACGCCTCTGGCGAGCCGTTGATGCCCATCGAGGTCCGCGCATTGAGCGGCCAGAAATTGCAACCGGGGGATTGCCACAGGGTGAGACGCATCGCCGGCGAGCCGTGACTCAGGCGCGTTGCTTCAGGGCTGGGGAGGCTGCTCATAGCGTTGCTGGATACGCGCCAATTCGCCGGACCGGCGCAGTTGCTCCAGCGCGTTGCTCCAAGCGGTGATCAGTTCGTCGTCACTGTCGGTGCTGAAGGCGATGTACAGCGACGAGCGGTAAAGCTCGATGGGAATCTTGCGCAGGGTGCCCGGCGCGATGTCCAATTGGCGGCTGTAATACGCCACTCCGGCCGCGGTGTCGCCGACGATGATGCTGGTTCGTCCGGCAAGCAGCATGCGGTACAGCAGCCTGCTTTCGGTCGCACTTTTGTCCAGGTTATTGAAACCCAGCGATTGCAACGTCTGCGGCACCAGGCCCGCGTGCCGCGTGGTGATCTGCGGAGCGCGCAGCAGTTGTTCGAGAGAGTTGATCGGCGGCGAGCCGGCCAGTTGGTAGGCGTGGATGGATTCCTCAACGATCGGGCCGACCCATTTGTACAATGGCTCACGCTCCGGTGTGCGGAACAGCGAATACATGATGGTCTTGGGCCGGTTCTTCAGGATCTGCGTGGCGCGCATGCTGGGTTGCACCGACATCTCGAAATGATCGCCAGTCAGCGCCATGATGGCCCGGACGATTTCCGTGGTCATGCCGGTGAGCCGATGGTTCTCCACATAGTTGTAGGGTGCCCATTCCTCGGTGACGACCTGATATTGCCCGTGTGCGGTCGCCGGGCCGAGCAACAGGCTGAGCAGCACTGCGGCAGGCATCGAATACTTCACGTGTTCTCCTGATCAACGGTTCGCTGTTGCTGGCGAACCCAAGACAAGCATAGACCCAAACACGTGCCGGGCATCGGCGGCTGCTTCGTTATGCGAGCAATGCCTCAGCTCATTGTCGCAAGCGTGGCCGGTAGCAACTTTTACATTCCATCGCTGATAAAGTGGGCGCCCCGCCAAGACAGCGGCCGCATAAGCAACGCAAAACAGGATTGAACGCTTGAACGAACAGACATTGTCCATGCGCCTTGAACGCGTGGCGGGGCTCGTGCCGACAGGGGCGCGCCTGGCCGATATCGGCTCGGACCATGGCTACCTCCCGGTGGCGTTGATCAAGCGTGGGGTGATCGCGGCGGCGGTGGCGGTAGAGGTGGCGTTGACGCCGTTCCGCGCGGCTGAGCGCACCGTGCGTGAAAGCGGCCTGGACGAATGGATCAGCGTGCGCCTGGCCGACGGCCTGGCGGCGATCGAACCGGCGGACGGCATCACGGCGATCAGTCTGTGCGGCATGGGCGGCGAGACGATTCGCGACATTCTTGACAGTGGCAAGTGTCGCCTGAGCGGTCGGGAACGCCTGATCCTCCAGCCCAATGGCGGCGAACAGCCCTTGCGCCAATGGCTGATGGACAACGACTACCGCATCCTGTGCGAAGACGTATTGCGGGAAAACCGCTTCTACTACGAAATCATCGTCGCCGAGCGTGACGGGCCGGTGATGTACAGCGCCGAGGAGCTGTACTTCGGCCCGCTGCAAATGCAGGCCCGCAGCCCGGTATTCCTGGCCAAGTGGCAACGCATGCTGCGCCTCAAGCACAAGACCCTGGCCAATTTCACCCAGGCGCAGCAGGCCGTGGCTGAAGAAAAAGTACAAGACGTCGCGCGGCAGGTGCGGTGGATCAACGAGCTGCTGGCGTGAGCCCAGCGAATCTCGATGACGTCCCCGATCCAATCGGCTAACGGTCCGTCGCGTCCTGTTTCAACACCAGCAACCGATAGACGCCGCCGTCATTTTCGATCCCATGGGTGTCATGGGTGAAGCCAGGGAATGACCGGTCAAAACTCTCCAGAGCCTTCAGGTAAGCCAGCAAGGGTCCGTCTGATGGGCCAGCATTTTCCCCTGGCATCAACAGGGGGATGCCCGGTGGATACGGCACGATCCCCGTTGCCGCGATCCGACCGGCGGCCTCGTCCAGCGTCACCTGCTCGATTTCGTTTCTGACCAGTTTTTCGTAGGCCTCCACGGGGCTGAACTGCGCTTGCGGCAGCGTGCCGAAAGCCTTGGCCATGGCTGCGGTGGTCTTGGTTTTTTTCATGGCGGCGAAGATCTCTTCGGCCAGGTCCTTGAGCCCCATGCCGGCATAGCGCTGTTGGTTGGCGCTCAACAGGTCGGGCAGGCACAGCTCCAGTTCGAGGTTGGCGTCGTAGTCACGCTTGAAGTCGAGCAGGGCGTTCACCAGGGTGCCCCATTTGCCTTTGGTGATGCCGATGGAAAACAGGAACAGGATGGTGAAGTCGGTGGTTTTTTCCACCACGATGCCTTGCGTGCCCAGGTAGGCGCTGAGTACACAGGCCGGGATGCCAAAGTCCAGCAGATTCCCGTCGTCGCCCATGCCAGGGCTCAGGATCGAGACCTTGATCGGATCGAGCATGCAGTAGCCGTCTTCAATGTCGCCGAAGCCGTGCCAGACCTCATTGGGGTGCAGCACCCAGCAACCAGGATCGGCCTTGAGCCGCGCTGGATCGACCTCATGGAAGGCGATCGACTGCCCGTCCACTTGCACCATCGGCGGCTGCCAGCACGAGAAGAACCAATCGTCGTGACTGAACATCTCGCTCTGCATATGGGAAATGACCTGCCGGAAGGCGACAGCTTCTTCGATCGCCTCGCTGGTGAGGATCTGCCCGCTGGGCGCCTCCATCATCGCCGAGCTGACATCGCACGAGGCCATGATCGCGTAGTTGGGCGAGGTCGAGGCGTGCATCATGTACGACTCGTTGAAGCGCCCGTGGGGAATCGGATTACGGCCATTGCGCACGTGGATCATCGACGCCTGGGACAGCGCAGCCAGCAGCTTGTGAGTGGACTGGGTGGCGAACACGGTCGGTTTCGACGGGTCGTGGTCGTCCGGGCTGCCGTGCATCGCAAAGCGGTCCTTGTACAGCGGGTTGAAGCGCGCGTAGCCATACCAGGCTTCGTCGAAGTGCAAGCGATCGACGCTTTGCCCCAACAGTTCCTCGACGCGGGTGACGTTGTAGGTCAGGCCGTCGTAGGTGGAATTGGTGATAATCGCGTGCACGGGTGTCGGGTCGATGTCGCTCTTGACCAACGGATTGCTGGCTATGGCGGCCTTCACGCCCTCGGCGCTGAGGGTCTGCGGCAGGATCGGGCCGATGATGCCGAAGCGGTTGCGAGTCGGCACCAGGTAGGTCGGAATTGCCCCGGACAGCGTCATCGCATGCTCGGCGGATTTGTGACAGTTGCGGTCGCACAAGGCGATCTGGTCCCGCGTCACGCTGGCCATCAGGATCACGCGGTTGGACATCGATGACCCGTTGGTGACGTAGTAGGTGCGATGGGCGCCGAAGACCTTGGCGGCATAACGCTCGCCTTGCCCGATGGGGCCGCTGTGGTCGAGCAGCGAACCCAGCTCGCCGACGGAGATGGACAGGTCCGAGCGCAGCAGGTTTTCCCCGAAGAATTCATAGAATGCCCGGCCCGCCGTGCTTTTCAGAAAGGCCGTGCCGCCGGCGTGGCCCGGCGTGTGCCATGAATATTCGTAGCTGCGGGCAAATTTCAGCAGGGCGCCGAACATCGGTGGCAACACTGCCTGGCGATAACGTTCGATCGCCGCCAGGATCCGCCCGCTCAGGAACCGGCTGGTGTCCTCGGGCAGCCAGATGAAGTCGTCGGCGTGTTGCATGACGATCAACGGCACGTTGGACGCGGTGCTGCGATCACTGATCAGGAACACCGGCACGCGGGTGTTGCGCTCGCGCAGGGCGGTCAGCAGGTCGATGCATTCGCGATGGTCTTCGCTGGTGTCTATTTCCCAGCTGAGCAGCACGCACTGGATGGCCGGGTCGGAACTGAGGATCGACTTGGCATCGCTCAGGGTCTCGGAAGTCAGCACACTGACGGCGCGATCCTCTACGTCACTGATCAGCTGGATCAGGGCCCGGCCGAATACGCTGCGCTTGTCGGGTGCGTTGGAGACGAGCAGGGCCAGCATCCCCAATAGATTTCGATGTTCCGTCATGGCAATGCCTCCAGGTTAGCCGGCTTCAAGTGGTTGACGGGAATGGGCTCGCCAACGATGTGCTGCGCCGCGACGGTCTGGGTCGGTACGCTGTTGTTCATGGCCTCCAGGCGGATCAGGCGGGTATTGACGTAACCGAACAGCGTGTAGCCGACGATGACCGCCACGCCGCCGAGCATCAGCGCTTGTTCGCCCGAGCTGTAGAGCGCCAGGTAACTGTAGGCCGCGGCGATGCCTGCGACGATATTGGTGACCAGAGCCTTGTTCGCCGGGACATTGGAAACCTTCTGCAGGGTCACCAGCGTCGCCATGGAGAGAATGTACGGCACCAGGTTGGTCACCACGGCGAGGTTCACCAGCGTATCGAACTGCTTGGCGAGGTCGGGACTGATGGTCAGCAGCGCCATCGCCGTCTGCATCGCCAGCAGGATCAACATGCTGATGATCGGCACGCCATGCTTGTTGGCCTTGGCGAAGATCGGCAAGAAGTAACCCGTGTCCGCCGAACTCTTGAACACCTGGGCGACGGTGAACTGCCAACCGAGCAGGGAGCCGACGCACGCCAGCACCATCAGCCCCATGACGATGTTGCCCACCAGGGGCGTGAACATCTTGGCGAACACCAGGCCGAACGGCGCGGTGGAGGACACCAGCTCGGCGTTGTCGACGATACCGGCGATGACGTTGGTCGAGACGATGTAGATCACAGCGGCGCCGAGCGTCCCGCCGAGAACGGCGATCGGCACGTTCTTCTCGGGGTTCTCCACCGCGTCACCGTTGGCGCACGCCGACTCCAGGCCCAGGAAGGCCCAGAGCGTGATTGCCACCGATGCGCCAGCCGCTTCGTACCAGGGTTTGTCGTGAGGGTTCCAACCGGCCGCATAGACACTGCTGTCGAACCAGAACCAACCAAGGGTCGACACCAGCACCACCGGGGCAATGACGCCCCATACGGTCACGGCGCCGATCTTGCCGGTAACGCTTGCGCCGCCGAAATTGGCGAAGGTGGTCAGCCACAACAAGGCGATGGTTGCCAGGCCGACTTGCAGCGAGTCGAGCTGGATGCTGAAAAGCGTCTGGATATAGCCGACGGCCGTGATGCTGATCGCCACGTTGGCAATCAGCAGCGATAGGCCATAGGTGTAGTTGGTGATGTAGTTGCCGGATTTGCCAAAGGTGTATTCGGCGTATCCGCCCATGCCGCCGGTCTTTCGACTGAGCATGCCGCAGCGGGCGAACGCGTAGGCCAGCGCCAGGGAGCCCGTGGCGGTGATCAACCAGGACAGGATGGAGATGCCGCCGACTTCGGCGAGCTTGGTGGGTAACAGGACAATGCCGGATCCCAGCATGTTGACGGCAGTCAGCATGGTGAGTTGCCCCACGCTCATTTTCTTGGCGGCTGACATTCCCTTGCCTCACATACTGAAAGTGACGGGGTTAAGTCATAGCAGAGGATCTCCAGTAAGCAAGAATCGCTCGCATCGCGATGACTCCATCTATCGAATAACCCGTGGCGAGGGAGCTTGCTCCCGCTGGCCGGCGAAGCCGTCCCCGGCAGTCTTCGGGTAGACCGCGTCGGCTGTTTGCGACTGCTGCGCAGCCGAGCGGGAGCAAGCTCCCTCGCCACGGTGGGTGTGAGGATCAGCCGTCGAGCAAGGTCATCACCTCGGCACTGTAGCGCTCGCCGGCCACGGCGCCTTCGGGGGCGAAAATGGCGTCCAGATGATTCAAGTCATCGCTGCTCAGGAAAACGCTGGCGGCGGCGACGTTGCTTTCCAGGTATCGACGCTGCTTGGTGCCCGGGATCGCGGTGACATTGCTTCCCTGGGCCAGTACCCAGCCCAAGGCCAGTTGCGCGGCGCTGATGTGCTTGTCCTCGGCCATGGCCCGGACTCGTTCGACCAGGGCGAGGTTGCGATAGAAGTTGTCGGCCTCGAAACGCGGATTGAAGCGCCGATAGTCGTCGGCGGCAAAGTCCTCCGGCGTCTTCAACTCGCCCGTCAGGAAACCACGCCCCAACGGGCTGTAGGCGACAAAAGCGATTCCCAGGCGTCGGCAGGTTTCGAGCACGCCGTTGTGTTCCGGCTCCCTGGACCACAACGAATATTCGCTTTGCACCGCCGCCAGGGGATGCACGGCATGGGCCCGCTCGATTGTCTCGGCGCTGGCTTCCGAAATGCCGATGTGGCGAACCTTGCCGGCCTTGACCAATTCGGCCATGGCGCCAATCGTTTCTTCCACCGGCACCTGAGGGTCGATTCGGTGTTGATAGTAAAGATCCAGGTAATCGGTTCCGAGGCGCTTGAGGCTGCCGTCGATCGATTGCCGGACGTACTCCGGGCGACCATCGACGCCCCGGGCATGTGGATCGTCGCTGCGAACCAGGCCGAACTTGCTCGCCAGAAAAATCCCATCGCGCTTGCCGCGCAACGCCCGTCCCACCAATTGCTCGTTGGTGTGCGGCCCGTACATGTCCGCGGTGTCGAAGTGTGTTACGCCCAGTTCCACGGCGCGGTGGAGCGTAGCGATTGCCTCTCGCTCATCCGCGCCGGTGGTGTAGAAATCCGACATGCCCATGCAGCCCAAGCCGATGGCGCTGACGTGTGGGCCTTGATGGCCAAGTTGGCGGGTGATCATAAGAGTGTTCCTTTGGGTTGAGATGACGAGATCAGTCTCCTTAAATTGGTTTAATGGATAAAGCTGGTGATTTTGGTTTAACTATTCGTGATTTCTAAACAGTGAGCCGAATAATGGACCGATTACAGGCAATGCAAGTGTTCCGACGCATCGTCGAGCTGGGCGGTTTTGGCAGGGCGGCCGATGACCTGGGGCTGCCCAGGGCCACCGTCAGCTTGTTGATCCAGCAGTTGGAAAGCCACTTGGGCGTGCAGTTGTTGCAGCGCACCACCCGGCAAGTGCGTGCCACCCTCGACGGCGAAGCCTATTACCAGCGCTGCGGCCACTTGTTGGAAGAACTGGACGACCTGGAAAACTCGCTCTCCACGCAACGGAGCCAACCCCGGGGCACCTTGCGCGTGGACATGCCGATCGCCTTCGGCTGCACTTGGATCGTGCCAAACCTGGCGGACTTCTATCGACGCTATCCGCAGTTGCAACTGGACCTTGGTTTCCATGATCGGCAAGTACATCTGCAACGCGAGGGGGTCGATTGCGCCATCCGGGCCGGCAATATCGTCGACCAGGCGCTGGTGGCGCGGCCGATCGTGCGGCTGCATCAAGTGACCTGCGCCAGCCCGCAGTACCTGGCTCGCGAGGGCACGCCACGGCGACCTGAAGAATTGTCCGGGCACCGCGCCGTTGGCTTCGCGTCCGGCAATGGACGTTTTTTTCCGTTCGAGTTCGAGGCAGCGGGGCAGGTGCGAGAGCTGAACATGCCTTCGGAACTGACCGTCAACAATGCCGACGCCTACGTGACGGCCTGCGAAGCGGGACTCGGCTTGATTCAGGCGCCGCGTTATCACGTGCAGCGGCAGTTGGCAGAAGGGCGCTTGGTGCAAGTGTTGACGGAACATCCAGTGCCGTCATGGCCGATTTCGGTGGTCTATCCGCCCCATCGGCAACTGTCGCCCCGGGTGCGGGTGTTTATCGACTGGGTGATCGAGTTGCTCCATGGCGAAGCGGATGCCCAAGGCGAGTTGATGATGAAGGTGTAAGGCTTGGAAAAGCACGGCGCTGCGTTGCGCTGATGGGATCCAAGACTGGCGAAGCCGCCATGAATGGCTATTTTGTAAGGTGCGAAAATTTTCTGGAGTGTCTCATCGACACATGAGGTTCAGCATGGACAACGCACACAGCAATGCAGGATTGGCCCCACGAGCAGGCACCGGGAAGACCTTCGTCGACCTTGACGGCTACAACGACACCAAGAAAATCGCGGTGGCCCCGGACGGCACGATATGGCTGGCGGGCATGACAAAGGTAGAAAAGGATTGGGAGTACGAAGGCTACCGGACCTCCCTGATGCGCTTCAATGCCGACGGCACCCTCGATACGACCTTCAGCGACGACGGCAAGACGCAGCTCCCTCACGATATTTTCCCAGGGGAAGGCTACAGTGCGGCCGTGCAGCCAGACGGGAAGTATCTGCTCGTCTACCCACAATTCACGTCCGGCATCGCCATGATCCGGCTCAATACCGACGGCACGGTGGACCAGGGGTTTGGTGTCAACGGTAAGGCCATCGTGCCGGGGTCCTGGGGCGATTATGCCAGTGCCACGGTACAGCCTGACGGCAAGATCCTGGTGTCGAATCAGGACAGCTACGAGAGTCTGTTTTCGGTCAGTCGCCTCAATGCCGACGGAACGCTTGACTCGACCTTCAATGGCGGCAACGCCATCCAATTCAATATCCCGAACATGGGCGCGCTGGAAGGGTACGGATTCACCCTGCAAGCGGATGGCAAATTGCTGGTGCCGGGTTACAACGGCGAGATGGTGGTCGCGCGCTTGAATGCAGACGGCAGCCTGGACAGCAGTTTCGGCACGGACGGCCTGGTCGATACGCAGGTGGCGGGCCTTGCAGCCTCGGTCACCGTCCAGGCCGATGGCAAGATCCTGTTGGCCGGTGGCGGCGAACAAAATGGCAGCGGTTTTGATTTCAAGATCATCAGGCTGAACCAGGACGGCACTCTGGACACAAGTTTCGGCAACGCTGGCGTCGCGGTGATCGACCTGACCGGTGATCGGGACATGGCTCGGGACATTACCGTTCTGGCGGACGGGAAAATCCTGGTGGCGGGGCAGAGCACCTATTTCGGCAACGCTGATTTCAGCCTTATCCGGCTCAACCCTGATGGTACGCTCGATACCACCTTCGGCGCACTTGACGGTGTGTTGCCGGGCATCGATGGAGGGCGGGGCGATGACGTCCTGTCAGGCACCTATGTCCCGGAACGACTCAGCGGCCATGACGGTGCCGACTTGCTTGATGGCGCTGGGCAACGGGACGTGCTGGAGGGCGGAGCCGGTGCCGATGTCTTCCGGGTCAGTACGATCGGCGACAGTTACCGCACCGACAACCAGGCCGTCAGCGATCGAATCGTCGACTTCGACGCCGATCTGGATCGGATCGATTTGACGTCGCTGGGGTTCAGCGGGTTCGGCAACGGATTGGATGGAACCCTGGCGGTGCACGTCAACGAGGCCGGAACGCGAACCTATCTGAAAAGCTTCGACGCGGACGGGCGGGGGCATCGTTTCGAATTGGTCCTGGATGGCGACGTGGCTCAGGCCCTCGATGAAACCAACGTGGTATTCGCGCCGCACCTGATCCAGGGGACCGAGTCAGCCGACCGACTGATGGGTTCGGTGGTCGGTGACCAGATTGTCGCCGGCGCCGGTAACGATGTCGTTTCGGGCGGCAATGGGCACGATGTCATCGACGGCGGGCTGGGACGCGACGTGCTCAGCGGCGGCGAGGGTTGGGATGTTTTCCGCTTCGATGCTCTCGATGACAGCTTTCGCACGGCCGACGGCAATTTCCAGGATCGGATCATCGACTTCGATCCGCTCACGGACAAGATCGACGTGTCGGCGTTGGGCTTCACCGAGTTCTGGAGCGGCTATAACAAAACGCTGCAAGCGGTCGTCAGTGAAGACGGCCAGCGGACCTACCTGAAAAGCTATGAGGCCGATGACGAGGGGCGCCGATTCGAGGTCACCCTGGAGGGGAATGTGGCAGCGCAACTGAGCGACAAGAACTTTATCTTCGCTTCAGGTGACGAGCCCTTTGCGCAACTGCAACTCTTGGGCGTCGCGGCCCCGGAACAGTTCGGGTAGACGGTCTGCCTGCGAGTAAAAATGTCGGAACTAACGCGCTCCCGACACGATCCTTTTCCAAGGCGTATCACCGCGACCGAAAAGGAGTTGTCATGACCGTTACCGCCCATCCTATCTACCGAAGCACGCCGGGACCGCTCCATGCGGTCCTGCTTGCCGGCACGGTTCCACTGTTTCTCGGGGGCCTGCTCAGCGACATCGCTTACTACAAGACCTACCAGATCCAATGGAGCAATTTCGCCTCCTGGTTGATTGCCGGTGGGTTGCTGTTTTGTGGGCTGGCGTTGGTGTTCGCGCTGGTCAATCTGATTCGCGCGGACCACAAGGCCGGTCGTCCGGTAGGCTATTTCCTGTTGTTGCTCGTCACCTGGGTGCTGGGGCTGATCAACGCCTTCGAGCACGCCAAAGACGCCTGGGCCGCGATGCCCCAGGGCCTGGCATTGTCCGTCGTCGTGACCTTGCTGGCCTGCCTGGCGGCATGGGTCGGGCTGACCAACCTGCGTTCGGGAGGTGAGCAATGAACTCTCGCATCCCATTGACGGCCTTGAGCATGGCCCTGCTGTTGAGCGGTTGCGGAGGCGAAGGGGACGCTACGCAAGCGCGCGGTCCGGACCCGAAGTTGCCGGAGCCCCAGCGTAGCCTCCTGCCCAGCATGAAAATCGCCGAGCCGGTGGCTTGGGGTGACCAGAAGCCTACGGTGCCGCAAGGCTACGACATCACCGCCATCGCCACCGACCTGAAAATACCGCGCCAGACCCTCGTCTTGCCCAACGGCGATATCCTGGTGGCCGAAGGCAGAGGCGGAAATGCACCGAAGTTGAAGCCCAAGGATGTGATCGCCAGCGTCATCAAGGCGAAGGGCAACACGCAGGTCAAGGGCGGTAACCGCCTGACCCTGTTGCGCGACGCCGATGGCGATGGCACTTACGAGCTCAAGACTGTCTTCGCCGAAAACCTCAACGCGCCCTATGGGCTGGCGTTTGCCGACGGCAAGCTGTACGTGGCGAACCAGGATGCGCTGGTCCGCTTCGACTACCAGGAGGGCCAGACCAAGGCCAGCGGGGCGCCCGTCAAGGTCACTGATCTACCGTCGGCGATCAACCATCACTGGACCAAGGCGTTGGCCATCAGCCCCGACGGGCGCTCGCTGTATGTCGGTATCGGTTCCAACAGCAACGTCACCGAGCGTGGCATGGAAGTCGAGATCGACCGAGCGATGGTCTGGCAGATCGACGCCGAGACGGGCGCCCACAAGCCTTATGCGACCGGCCTGCGCAACCCGACGGCGTTGAAGGTCGAACCTGGTTCCGGGCAGTTGTGGGCGGTGGTCAACGAGCGGGACGAGTTAGGGCCGGACCTGGTGCCGGATTACCTGACTTCCGTGCGCGAAGGCGCGTTCTATGGGTGGCCCTATAGCTATTGGGGGCAGAACGTCGATCCACGGGCGCAGCCGCAGGATCCGCAAAAAGTCGCCGCTGCGGTCAAGCCCGACTACAGCCTGGGGTCCCACGTCGCCGCCCTGGGTGTCGATTTTTCCATTCCGGCCATGGGCGAACAGTTCGCCGAAGGGGCGTTCGTGGGTGAGCACGGCAGTTGGAACCGTGACCAGCCTGTGGGCTACAAGGTGATCTTCGTGCCGTTCAGCAACGGGCGGCCCGCCGGTGAGCCGGTGGATTTCGCGACTGGCTTTCGCGGGTCCGATGGCAAGACCCGGGGGCGGCCAGTGGGTGTGACGGTCGATCCTCGGGGTGCCTTGATCATCGCCGACGACCTCGCGAACACGGTCTGGCGTGTAACCCGCAAGCCATGATCCCCAAGCCCGGGGCGGATCGTCGTCCCGGGCACCTCCATGATTTACTAAGCGGAAACACTGTTCGACCGGTTTTTTGCGCCTTCAGAACGGGCCCAGTTTGAGTGGGTACTGGATGACGATGTACAGCCTGTCGATGTCATCGCCGGCCTGGGCGCTGTTGGCGCGATGGGTGACGTGGGACAGCTGCAACGACAAGTCCTTGGCCGGGCCTGACGGCACGAGATAGCGCAGGTCGATGTCGCGTTCCCAATGTCGGCCGCCGTCTCCCTGCTGCGGGACGTAGTTGCCGATGTTGCCGTCGTACGGGTTGTAGGCGCCGCCCCGGGGAGCATGGCTGCCATCTATCCCGCGCCCTGTCACGTAGCGGGCCATGAAGCTAAGGCCGGGAACGCCCATGGCGCCCATGTCAAGGTCGTAGCGTGCCTGCCAGGAGCGTTCGCCCGGGCCATTGAAGTCGGCATATTTGATCGAATTGGCCAAGTAGATGGAGTCGCCGCCGACGAAGTCGAAAGGCGTGTCGCCGCGGACTTTCTGATAGGCCAGGGTGAATGCCTGGGCCTCGCGTCGGTATTTACCCGCGAGGCTGAATGCCGTGTTGTCGATGGCCCCGGCACTGGCCTGGCCGTGGTCGCGGGTGTAATACAGGTTGCCGTCGAGGAACAGGTCGCCAGCGGTTGCGTGCAGATTGCCGTAGTACTGACGCCAGGTGTCGCTCAGTTCGGAGGCGTAGAGCGCGCCACCCACTCGCTGGCCGCTGAAAAGATCGGCACCGATGAAATCGATGCTGGCGTGTCGGGTGGTTGCCCCGTAGCCGGAAAAATCTCCCTTGGCGGTGGACGCATCCTGATTCTTGAACGCGCTGAAATGACCGGCCTGGAGATCGACCCCGTCGATCTCCCGACTGGTGAGGAGTGCGCCGCTGGCGTATTCCGGTTGCAGGCGTTTGTCCGCAGTGTCGAATACCGGCGTCGCCACGGTCATTTCGCCCAGTGCCAGGGTGGTTCGCGACAGGTTGAATTTCAGCGCGCCGCCGGCGCTGGAATATTGATCCTCGCTACGGCCGTCGCTGTCCAGCGGCAGCAATCCCGTTCCGGCGTGGCCCTTGCCGCCGTCCAGTTTCAAGCCCAGGAACCCGTGGGCGTCGATGCCTACGCCGAGGATGCCGGGGGTGAAGCCAGACTCGAACGTGGCGATGAATCCTTGCGCCCATTCCTTCTTGTAGCTTTGGCCCGCCGGGGTAGGGGACCGGTAGTCACTGTTGAGGTAAAAGTTGCGGCTCAGTACCTCCAGCGACGCCCCTTCCAAGAGGCCGGGCGCCGCCAGTGCTGGGGCGTTTGCTGTCAGCAGGGCGAGGAACCAGAGCGGCTTCAGCGTAAACGTCGCTTGCCCGGGGGCGATCAGGTTTTTCGTGACAGGCGACATGGATGATTTCCAGATAACAGAGGCTCGCGCGATCACCCAGGCTCTCCCGCGTGCAGTAACGTGCGCAGCATGCGGGATCGCCAGGCGAACGGGCTGATGCCTTCGCTATGGGTGAAGATGTGGCAGAAGTGCGCCTGGTCGCAAAAGCCGCATTCCTGGCTGATTTGCGTGAGGGTCAGGTCGGTGGTCTGCATCAGGCGCTTGGCGCGCATGATGCGCTGGCCCCTGATCCAGGCTTGAGGGGACTGACCGGTGCTGGCCTTGAACGCTCGGGAAAAGTGACTACGCGAAAGCGCGCACGCCTCGGCCAGCCGGGCTATTGCCAATGTTTCACCGAGGCCGTCGAAGATCATTTTCTTGACCAGGCTTTCACGCCAGGGCGAAAGGCCGCCGTGGTTGGATTTCTGCAACGGCGTAAGGGGCGTCCTGACGGCGCTGAGCGATGGATGAGTCATGACATGAATTCCGTGCCAGCGGGAAGCACGTCGATGTGCAGCGCTCTGGCGCGCGTCCCGCTTTAGAAGGTCTGCAGAGAGCCTCCATTTTTGGTGACGCCGCGCGCGGGTGCGAGTTAATCGTTGTTAATTACGTTCAGACAATCGAATGAACGCCTGATTTGACCCACCGGTCATACGATAACGGACCCGACAGCACTCCAGAAAGCCGCGCCCGTGCCGACTCAAGGGTATTGCCTATAGTTTCTGCTTCACAGGGACGCCCGCTGACGCGACGGAACACAGATCATGACCCAATCTTCTTCCCATCCCAACTTCAAGTCCCTTGGCTGCGCCGAGTGTCGTGACCACGAGGCGCTGGGGTTCGAATTCACCATGGCGTTCCAACCCATCTTCAATGTCCGCACGCGCCAGGCGTTTGCGTACGAGGCGTTGGTCCGAGGCCTGAAGGGTGAGTCGGCCGGCCATATCCTGGGGCTGGTGAACGACAGCAACCGCTACCGATTCGACCAGGCCTGTCGCGTGAAGGCCATCGAAGAAGCCGCTCGGCTGGGTATCCTGGAGATTCCCGGTTGCCTGCTCAGCATCAACTTCCTGCCCAACGCCGTTTACCGGGCCGAAACCTGCATTCGCGCAACCCTGGAGGCTGCGCGTCAGACCGGCTTTCCGCCAGACAGGCTGATGTTCGAAGTGACGGAAGGCGAGCGTGTCGACGACCCGGATCACTTGAAATCGATTTTCATGGAATACGAGCGCCAGGGCTTCACCACAGCCATCGATGATTTCGGGTCTGGCTACTCAGGGCTCAACCTGTTGGCGCTGTTCCAACCCCAGGTGCTGAAAATCGACATGGCGCTGACCCGAGGCATCGATCACGATCCGGTCAAGCGTGCCATCGTCGAGGGGATCATCCTGGTCGCCAACCGGCTGGGGATTACCATCATTGCCGAGGGCGTCGAGACGCGCGAAGAGAGCGCTACGCTGCTGGCGATGGGCATCGAGTTGATGCAAGGATTTCTTTATGCGCGGCCCGAAATCGGCCGGCTGGCGGTCGGAAGCTTTGATTAACCGATAGCTTAAAGCAATGGTGACGCAGGCCTCACCGGGGTGGGCCTGCTTTTACCAGGGCGGTGCTGTTGTGGTTACAACGGCGGAGTCCGCGGCGGGATCATCCGTTTCGATCCCAGCGACTCGAACGCCGAAGCCAGCTGCAACAGCTTTGAATCGTCATAGGCTCGGCCGGCGAACGTCAGGCCGACAGGCATGCCGATGTCTGCCATGACGCCCATCGGCACGGTGACGGTGGGCACGCCCAGGTGGCGGATGGCGAGGTTGCCGTTGGCGACCCAGACCCCATTGCTCCAGGCGATGTCGGCCGAGGCTGGATTGACGTCCGCGTCCGCTGGGCCGATGTCGGCCACCGTGGGGAAGATCACCGCATCGAGGCCCAGGCGCGCCATCCAATCTTCCAAGTCGATCCGGCGCGTCTCTTCGAGACCTCGCAAGCCATCAGGCAAGGTAGGAATCTGGTCCCACGGCGTGATTCCGCGCAGGGCCATCTTCACGTACTCGTCCATGCCGGCGGCAAGGTCATCCTCGCGGTTGGGCAGGGTGCCAGGGTCGTGGGGGAAAATCAGCGGTCCGTCGACGTCGGCCAGGCGATTGAGTTTCGGATCACCGTTGGCCCGCAGGAAATCATCGAATGCCCAGGCCGATAGATCCCACAATTCGTGGTGCAGGAACTCCTTGGACACCAGGCCGCGGGTGAACACGGTCGGCGCGCCAGGGCGATCACCCTCGCAGTTGGATACCAACGGGAAATCCACCTCGATCACCTCGGCGCCCTGGGCTTGCAGAGCCTTGCGCGCTTCTTCCCAAAGAGCGATCACCGACGGGCGCGTGATGATGCGCTGGCCGGTCGGGCCACCGATCCCTGGCTTTTCGGCCGTGCCCGCCTCGGGGTCGGCGTTGATGTACATGCGCGGGACCCCAAAGCGCACGCCGGCCAGCACCTGCGGTTTGGCGGCAAGGCTTTGGTAGGACGCGGGACGAACGGAATCGACGGAGGGAATCGGCACCCAGGGTTGCAGGCGCCACAGGTCTCCGCGGGTGTCGGGGTCATTGGCCACCACCACGTCAAGCACTTCGAGCAGGTCGGCCATGGTCCTGGCGAAGGGCACGACAACGTCCATGGTCGGCGTCAACGGCCAATTGCCGCGCACCGAGATCACTCCCCGCGAAGGCGTGTAGGCGCACAGCCCGTTGTTGGACGCGGGGCCGCGTCCGCTGGACCAGGTTTCTTCGGCGAGGCCAAAGGCGGCGAAGCTGGCGGCGGTGGCGGTGCCCGCACCGTTGGACGAGCCGGAGGCAAAGGGCGCGGTGAGGTAGTCACCGTTGTACGGGCTTTCGGCGCGGCCATATACGCCGCGTTGCATGCCGCCGTTCGCCATCGGCGGCATGTTGGTCTTGCCCAGGCAAATGGCCCCGGCGGCGCGCAGCCGCTCGACGGTGAAGGCGTCGCGATAGGCAACCAGGTCCGTGAAGGCCGGGCTGCCAGAGGCAGCGGTCAGGCCCTTCACCAGGTAACTGTCCTTGGCCGTGTAAGGAATGCCGTCGAGCGGGCCCAGTGTCTGGCCCTTGGCCCGACGGGTATCCGACGCCTTCGCCTCTTGCAGCGCGTCGGGGTTGCGAACCACCACGGCGTTGAGGGCCGTGGGCGTTTCGGGGCCGTCGTAGGCGTCGATTCGGGCAAGGTAGGCCTGGACCAATTCGACCGCCGTGGTCTGGCCGGATTCGAGCGCAGCCCGGAGTTGGGCGATGGAGACTTCGGTGATTTCAATCATGCGATGACCGCTGCGGCTGGCGAATGACGTGATGCGAGGCTTGGTTCGAACGAAGTTCTGGAGGCTTCACGTCTTTCAAAATGGGTTCTGATATCGGTTGCAGACTTTACTACGAGAGCGCCAGCCATTCACGAGGAATGTCCCGTGGCGTGGCAGCCGTTGTCACTGACCGTCCGAGGGGACGTGCGGTAATCGGGCGTTCTTGACAACAGACTCGTGGGCGCGAATACTTCCGCCTAAATTCATATAGATGACTAGATAACAAGGTAGATAACGTCTGATGAACCCACTCCCCAGCGATGCCCGCTTGCCGCTCTATCAACGTTTGCGCGACCAATTGGCCGAGCAGATTGCCAACAATCGCTGGCGTCCGGGGGAGGCGATTCCCACCGAGGCGGCGCTTTCAGCCGAATACCAACTGTCCACCGGGACGGTGCGCAAGGCGATCGATGCGTTGGTCAGCGAAGGCGTCCTGGAGCGTCAGCAGGGCCGAGGCACCTTCATTCGTCGCCCCCAGTTCCAGTCGTCGTTGTTTCGTTTCTTCCGTTTTCAGTCCGCGTCCGGGGAGCGCCGGGTTCCAGAGAGCCGCATCTTGTCGGTAGAGCCGGTGGCGGCGCCGTCAGCCGTGGCCCAGGCGTTGGGGCTGCCAGTGGAGGCGGCGGTGATTCGTATCGTGCGGGTGCGTCTGCTGGACGTCGAGCCCGTGCTCGCCGAAGAGATCTGGCTGCCTCGCAGCCGATTCCAGCCGTTGCTGGAAATCGACCTGAACCACAAAGGCCCGTTGCTTTATCCCATCTATGAAGAGACCTGCGGGCAGGTTGTCGCTTATGCGCAGGAAACCCTCACCGCCGAGTCAGTCAACGACGTGCATGCCCGCTTGTTGCAAGTGCCGGTCAATAGCCCGGTGGTGGTAATCGAGCGCCTGGCCCGTGATTACGCGGGCAACCCGCTGGAGTGGCGACGTTCGCGCGGGCATGCCGAGCATTTCCGCTACAGCGTAGAGATTCGTTGACCTCACCGGGTTAGCGGATCGTCCGGCAGCAAATACCGCTGCCCTTGCCGTTTTTGTTTTTCCTGACTGGCCTTGCAGCGGCACGGTTCGCGCTCGGCTGCCTTTCGTTCCACCTACAAGGATAAAAATCATGTTCAGTTGGTATCGGCAAATCACCTCCCGGGAGCGTAAGACGTTCTGGGCCTGTTTCGGCGGATGGTCCCTCGACGCGCTGGAAGTTCAGATGTTCGGCCTGGCGATCCCGGCGCTGATCGCCGCGTTCGCCTTGTCCAAAGGTGATGCGGGGCTGATCAGCGGGGTCACGCTGGTGACCTCGGCCCTGGGTGGCTGGGTGGGCGGGACGCTGTCGGATCGCTACGGGCGGGTGCGCACGCTGCAGTGGATGATCCTGTGGTTTTCGTTCTTCACCTTCCTGTCGGCGTTCGTCACTGGCTTCCATCAATTGTTGATCGTCAAGGCCCTGCAAGGCTTCGGGATCGGTGGCGAATGGGCCGCCGGCGCGGTGCTGATGGCCGAGACGATCAATCCGAAATACCGCGGCAAGGTCATGGGCACGGTGCAGAGTGCCTGGGCGGTGGGCTGGGGGTTGGCGGTGGGCGTCTTTACGCTGATCTATTCCCTGGTGCCGCAGGACATGGCCTGGCGGGTGATGTTCATCGTCGGCTTGCTGCCGTCGTTCCTGATCATCTGGGTGCGTCGCAACGTCGAGGAGCCGGACAGCTTCCAGCGCCTGCAAAAGGAACAGGCCATTCCCCAGAGTTTTTTCAAGTCCCTGGGCGGTATCTTTCGCCCTGAGTTGATTCGCGTGACATTGTTCGGTGGCTTGCTGGGGCTGGGGGCACACGGGGGTTACCACGCGGTGATGACGTGGTTGCCGACGTTCCTCAAGACCGAACGCAACCTGTCGGTGCTCAACTCCGGCGGCTACCTGGCGGTGATCATCCTCGCCTTCTGGTGTGGCTGTGTGGTCAGCGGGCTGCTGATCGATCGCATCGGCCGACGCAAGAACATCCTGCTGTTTGCGCTGTGCTGCGTCGTGACGGTGCAGTGCTACGTGTTCCTGCCGCTGACCAATACCCAGATGTTGTTCCTGGGTTTCCCCCTCGGCTTTTTCGCGGCCGGCATTCCGGCCAGTCTCGGGGCGTTTTTCAACGAGTTGTACCCGGCGGATGTGCGCGGCGCCGGTGTCGGCTTTTGCTACAACTTCGGCCGGGTCCTCTCGGCGCTGTTTCCGTTCCTGGTTGGTCATATGAGCGACTCCATGTCCCTGGGGTCGGCCATCGGTATCGACGCCGGCATTGCCTACGGCGTAGCGGTGCTTGCGGCGCTTTGCCTGCCGGAAACCCGAGGCCGCAGCCTTGAGGCCACGGCGCCGCCTGCACCGGACGGAGCGCCTGGCACCGAGAGCGCCCGGGCCTGATCACTGCTTATTTTTGAAAGATGAAGACCAATGGTTGATACCTGCACTACGCCGATCACCGGCATCGACAGCCATGCCCATGTGTTCAGCCGTGAACTGGAGCTGGCTGCGGTGCGGCGCTACACACCGGATTATGACGCCACGCTTGCGCAATACCTGGATCACCTGCGTTCCCACGGCCTGAGCCATGGGGTATTGGTCCAGCCGAGCTTTCTCGGCACCGATAACCGTTACCTGCTGGCCGCCCTCCGGCAGGCACCGGGGCAACTGCGCGGCGTTGTGGTGGTGGAACCCGAGATCAGCCGGACCGTGCTGAATGAAATGGCACGGCTGGGGGTGGTCGGCGTTCGCTTGAACCTGATGGGCAAGGCCGTGCCTGATTTTTGCGAGACAAGGTGGAAAGGCTTCCTGGCGCATCTTGCCGAGTTGGACTGGCACGTGGAACTGCATGCGCCGATCGACCAACTGGCCGGGTTGATCAGCCAACTGATCCCTTTTGGCATCCGCCTGGTGGTCGACCATTTCGGTCGTCCGGATGCCCGTCTGGGCCTCGACCAACCGGGTTTCGCCGAGCTGCTTGAGTTGGGGCTCGGCGGGCAAGTCTGGATGAAGGTCTCGGGCATCTACCGATTGGCGGGGACGGATCGAGAAAATCTCGACTTCGCCCGCTCCGCGTTGGCGATGCTGGAGCAGAGCCTGGGCCCTCATCGGATGGTGTGGGGCAGCGATTGGCCACATACACAACATGAAGGCGTCGTGGGCTTCGACACCGTTGTCCGGCAGTTGCGGGCTTTGCAATGCCCGGCGCCGCTCTTGCGCGCGCTCATGGTGGAAACCCCCCGCAGATTATTCAAGTTTTAAGACGCGCCCGCCGGTATGGCGAACTTTCCTGAACTCGTAGGCTGAATAAACATCTAGTATCTATTGCAGCTGCATGAAAAAATCCGCGCCGGCATATTTATAAGGAGTTATCCGGGCCGGGATCACGACTCAGGTTGAAGCCTGAGTCGTTGTGTAGCAGGCATTCAGCCAGGCGGATTGAGGATCAACCATGTCGAATATAGAAGCGTTTCCCACGGGGACGCGCACGCCGAGCGAGTATGAAAGCCTTGTGGCAACGGGCGCCAGCGCACTTGATGCGATTCCTGGCGCGGTGTACCTGTGCGATCACAACGGCTGGCTGGTGCGGCACAACAGCGAGGCGGCCGCCATGTGGGGGCGGACGCCGATTCTGGGGGAGGGCGGTGATCGTTTCTGCGGTTCCTACCGTTTGTTCCTGCCCGACGGCACTCCGCTTGCCTTCGAAGACTGCCCGATGGCCACAGCCCTCGTCACGGGTGAGGCAACGCGCAACCAGGAAGTGTTCATCGAGCGTCCGGATGGGTCGCGATTCATTGCCCTGGTGAATATCAGGCCGTTGAAAGACTCCCAAGGCATCATCCAAGGGGCGATCAACTGCTTCCAGGACATTTCGGCGCAGCATGCCTTGGCCGAAGAGTTGCGACGCAAGAATGAGGACCTTGAAGATTTCTTCGAGAACAGCGCCGTGGGCCTCCACATCGTCAGTGGTGAAGGCATCATCCTGCGCGCCAACAAGGCCGAACTGGCCTTGCTGGGTTATTCGCCGGAGGAATACATCGGCCGTAGCATCACCGATTTCCATGCCGACGAGCCGGTCATCAGCGACATCCTGAACAAGCTCGGCAGCGGTCAATGCCTGCAGGATTACCCGGCGCGCCTGAAGGCCAAGGACGGCTCGATCAAGCATGTCACCATCACGTCCAACGGCCGGTTCGAAGAGGGAAAACTGTTCAATACGCGGTGCTTTACGGTGGACATGACCAGTGTCCACGTGGCCGAGACGGCGCGCCAGGAGAGCGACGACAGACTCCTGGCGACTTACCAAGCGGCGACGATCGGCATTGCCGAGTCCGGCGCGGATGGCCGGCTGCTGCGCGTCAATGACGCCCTCTGCAACATGCTGGGCCGCACGCGCGAAGAGCTATTGGAAATGACATTCCTGGACTACACGCACAGGGACAGTACCGACGAGGATGCAGCCCTTTATGCACGCCAGGTGGCGGGTGAACTGGACAATTACGTGCTGCGCAAGCGCGCCTTCAAGCCCGATGGCGAGACCGTCTACCTGGACATCCACAGCTCGTCCGTGCGCGACGCCAACGGCGCGTTTCGGTATGGGGTCCGGATACTGCAGGACGTCACGCTGGCGCGTCGCATGGAAAATCAGATCCGCGACAGCGAGCGGCATATGCGCAATCTGCTCGAGGCCCTGCCGGCGGCTGTCTACACCACCGATGCTCAAGGCCGTATCACCTTTTTCAATCGGGCAGCAGTGGAGTTGTCGGGACAAACACCACAGTTGGGCGACCTTTGGTGCGTGACCTGGAAATTGTTCACCACCGACGGGACCTTCCTGCCCCACGACCAGTGCCCGATGGCAGTCGCCCTGAAGGAAAACCGGCCGATACGCGGGGTCGAAGCCGTCGCGGAGCGGCCCGACGGCACACGGGTGCCGTTCGCCCCGTACCCTACGCCGCTGCACGATGCCGAGGGCAACCTGGTGGGCGCCATCAACATGCTGGTGGATATCTCCGAGCGAAAACAAGCGGAAGACCGGCAAAAAACCCTGATCGACGAGCTCAACCATCGGGTCAAGAACACCTTGGCCACGGTGCAATCCCTGGCGGCCCAGACGGCACGCAACGCAGAAAGCGCCAAGGACGGTTACAACCGGTTCGAAGCGCGGCTGCTCGCGTTGTCCCGCGCCCATGACCTGCTGACGAGGCGGCATTGGGGCCATACGGCCCTGGGGTCCCTGGCCCAGGAGGTGCTCATGCCCATTTTCGGCACTGATTCTGACCGTATCACGATCGAGGGTGATCCCATTGACGTCGATACCCGGGTCGCGCTCGGCCTCACGATGACGCTCAACGAATTGGCGATCAACGCCCTCAAATACGGTTCGATGTCCGTCGAGACGGGCCGCCTTTCAGTGAGCTGGAATGTCCAGCCGCAATCAAACGGCGTGTTGCTGACCGTGGACTGGCGCGAGCAAGACGGACCGCCAGTGTCGCAACCGGAACGCGAGGGTTTGGGTTCGCGATTGATGAAGCGCTGCATCGAACGCGACCTGGGTGGAATATTTGTGCTGACCTTCGCGCCTGAAGGCGTGCTCTGCCGGTTCTCCTTCATGGTTCCCGAGCACCACGCATGACGATATTTGCCGGGATCAAGGTGTTGCTCGTCGAGGATGAAGGCACAGTCGCCATGCTGATCGAGGAAATGCTCGAAGAGCAGGGGTGCGAGGTGGTGGCCTCCATCCCGCGGCTTGCCATGGCCCGGGAGGCGGCGGGCACGGTTGAGGTCGATCTGGCGATCCTGGACGTCAACCTGGCCGGAGAACGGGTTTTTCCGGTGGCTGAAATCCTTCGTGATCGTAAAATTCCTTTTTTATTCAGCACCGGATACGGCGCCAGCGGCCTGCCCGCCGAGTTTGCCCAGTGCCCGGTGTTGCACAAGCCGTTTTCGGAAAACGAGTTGCAATTGAAGATAGCGTTGACGCTGGAAAACCAAAGCATGTCCAAGGAGCGACCATGAGTCTGCACGGCCAATACGATTCCCAGAACATTTTCGCGATGATCCTTCGGGGTGAAGCACCTGCCTACAAGATCTACGAAGATGACGATGTGCTGGCCTTCCTCGACATCTTTCCCCAGTCCCGGGGCCATGTGCTAGTCATTCCAAAGGGGGCCCAGGCGCGCAACATCCTCGACGTCGACCCGGCAATCCTTGGCAAGATGATGGCAGCGGTACAACGCCTGACCCGCATCATCGTCGACGAGTTGCAACCCGACGGCGTGCAAATCGCCCAATTCAACGGCGCGCCGGCGGGGCAGACGGTCTTTCACATCCATGTGCACATCGTTCCGCGCTGGGAAGGACAGGCGCCTGGCCTACATGGGCAAGGGAAAGCCGATCCGCAGGAGCTTGAGGCGTTGCAGGCGCGGTTGGTGGAGCGGATTCGCTCGGGGGCTTGATCCTCACCGCAGCGGAACGTACACATCGGTTTGCCATTGATCTCGTGGTGTCTCGGGATAGGCGCTCAGGTAGTGGAAAAACAGCGGCTGGTCACGAAGTTCCTCGCCGCTTGCGGGTAGCCATTCACGGTAGATCGGATAGATCGTTTCGCCGATATGATCAGGCGATCCGGCGTGGCGGACCACTGCGTAGCGACCGCCGGGGATGACCATCGGCTGAACACCGAACGCGTTCGGCGCCACTTCCTCATCAATCTCGCCGCAGATCGCGAAGCGGAAGTCGTGTGGCGGTGTGGTGTCGGGGTTGCCGTAGGGAATGCCAAACGTACGGCTTGATGCCACGGGCGACTGCCCGCTACGCATACGCCATTCGATGAACCGGTCCACGCTTTCGCTGACGAGCCCGGCCGGGCCGCGATGTTCAAGCGCCGCAATCCTGACTTCAGGGAACTCGATGATTCGAACTTGCATAAAGATACTCCGTGAGAAATGGGGGATGGCAAACACCGTACTCCAGACCTGCCAGTTGGGTTTCTTCCGGAACGCGCTTGGCGCCATGCCGAACGCTCGGCCAAACGCTCGACAGAACGCCTCGGGGCTTTTAAAGCCCGCATCCAATGCGGCATCCAGTACCGAGTACCCAGCAAAGGCAACCAATTGATGTGCCGCGCGTCGTAGCCGCATCAGCTGCACATAACGTGAAACGGGCACGCCCATGAACGCCGTGAATTGTCGATGGAAGTGAAACACCGAGAAGTTCGCCACATCACTCAACGTTTTCACCGAGAGATCCCCTTCCAGATTGGCGTCGATGTAGGCGAGGACGGCGTCGAAGCGTCTTTTATAGGTGGAGGTCTTTGGCAAGTCGGGCACGGATCAGGGCTCTTGGAAACGGGTCGGGCCTAGAGTCGACTATACGCCGCGAGCCCGCCTAGCCGCTTTTGCTAAAAGAACTGGCGGGGACTACGAACGCGGACGGCTGAAATTACCCCGCCCGCCATTATCACCGCGTGTTACGCGGGTCCGATATGCACGCGGTACCGGATATGTCGATCGAATCGGTCTTCCGGATTTTCATAGGCTTCCAGCTTTTCCAGGAAGCCTATGGGCTCAAGACCGGCCAAGTCCTCTAGCGTCCAGTCAAACGGGAAGTCGCCGGAGAACGTCTTGCCTTGATGTTCAACCCAGTGATCGACGGGAAAGGGCATGTAGCCGAGCCACTCTGATTGATAGGTGATTTCATCAGAATGGCTCGTGGTCACAACGGCTCGGATCAGCTTCTTGATAATTGCTAGGCGTTCGTCCATGGGTTTTTCGAACCTGGTTGCCGATATATCACTTCAGGCTGTTCTGAAAGAAACTCATCAACTTGTCAAACGGAATCAGATCGACCCGATCATAAAGATCCACATGCCCGGCCCCAGGGATGATCACCAGTTCCTTGGGCTGGCCGGCAAGTTTATAGGCCTCTTCGCTGAACTCCCTGGAGTGGGCATCGGCGCCGGCAATGAAGAGCATCGGGTGAGGTGAAATGGTCTCGATGTCATTGAGCGGGTAGAAGTTCATGAACTTGATGTTGCTGGTGAGCGTGGGGTGCGTAGTCAAGTCCCTGGACGAGCCGGATGGCGTGAACTCGCCGCGTGGGGTGCGGTAGAAGTCGAAGAATTCGCGTTGGATAGGGTGGGTGTTTTCATCCAGCTTGTGCACCGTACCGCTGGTGTACAGCGTTTCACCGCCGGCGAACTCGACGTTACGCTGCTGCGTTGCCTGAGCGATGATGGCTCGGCGTTGATCGAGCGTCTGGGAATGCTTCAACCCGTTGCGATTGACGCCGCCCATGTCATACATGCTCACGGTGGCGATGGCCTTCATGCGCGGGTCGATCTTGGCGGCACTGATCACGAAGCTGCCGCTGCCGCAGATACCGAGGGCGCCAATCCGTTCCTTGTCGACGAAAGGTTGGGCACTGAGATAGTCCACCGCCGCGCTGAAGTCCTCGGCGTAGATATCCGGCGAGACCGCGTTGCGTGGCCGTCCCTCGCTTTCGCCCCAGAACGACAGGTCGAGAGAGAGGGTCACGAAGCCTTTTTCAGCCATCTTCGTCGCATATAGATTCGCGCTCTGTTCCTTCACCGCGCCCATTGGATGGCCCACGACAATCGCCGGATTGCTTGTGTTGCCGTTGAGTTTTTTCGGGATGAACAGGTTGCCTGCCACATTCATCTGATATTGGTTCTTGAAACTGACCTTTTTCACGGTCACTTCGTCGCTGGTGTAGAAATTGTCTGCGCCGTTGGATATATCGGCTCCTATCGCTGAAAGAGACGTGACGAAAAGCGTTAATAGAACGAGGATCTTTTTCATGGGTGGACCTGTCGATGCGGGTTATCAATCGTGGGAGAACGTCACTCGCACGGTGCCTGGGCCCAATGCCTGAGCGAGTCCCGAGGTGTCGGTCACTTGACCGAGGCGCGTGTAGGCGTAGGTCGAGTCGAAATCCTTGTAGAACACGACCAGGGTGTCCTTGCCGTACAGCATCAGGTCGCCGTTGCGGATGGTTCCCGGCCTGCTCGCCGTGGCGGGCAGCGTTTGGGGGAGGGTGGCGTATTTCTCGTTGCGATTGAGATCGCTCATCTCCAGTGCCAGTGGCGATAGCGCGACAAACCTCTGGGCAGCGGCGTTGTCAGCCACGGTAATGGCGAAACGCTGTTCACCCACGGTCATCCACATTGCCGTTTTCTCCGTGAGGGAAGATGCCAACGCAGCACCGTTGAGCGTTGCGTGGTTGCCAAGTACGAGCATGACCAGCGGCAACACAAGCCGGCCCGACCTTATCGCCGTTGTGCAGGGGTTCTTTTTCATAGGGGCCATGGTGACCTGCGCACAGTAAAGCGACTAGCTAATGAATGCTTAACAAGGCTATAAGCAAAGCTAATCAAACTGCTTGAAGTGCTTTCGCCATGGTCAAAAGAAATCTCAACGATCTGCTGTCTTTCGTCACCGTGGCGAGGGAGGGCAGTTTCACCCGGGCTGCCGGCGCATTGGGCGTCACCCAATCGGCGCTGAGCCAGGCGATCAGTGGTCTGGAGGCACGCCTGCAGATCCGCCTGCTCACGCGCACCACCCGCAGCGTGTCGCCGACCATCGCGGGGGAGCGCCTGCTGCAGGCCATCGGCAATCGTTTCGATGAGATCGAAGCTGAGCTGGCTATGCTCACGGAAATGCGCGACAAGCCCGCAGGCATTGTTCGCATCACCTGCGGCGACCACGTCTTGCGCACCACTTTGCTGCCGAAACTGACTGGGTTGCTGCATGACTATCCGGACATCAACGTTGAATTTGACGTCAGTTACGGCTTCCGTGACATCGTCGCGGACCGTTTCGATGCCGGGGTACGCTTGGGCGACACCATCGACAAGGACATGGTGGCAGTGCCGATAGGTCCTGAATTGCGAATGGCTGCCGTGGCTTCACCTGGTTACTTCGACACCCGCGCCATTCCCAAGAGCCCCCGCGACCTGCTCGGCCATCGCTGTATCAACCAGCGCATGCCGACTTCTGGCGGGCTTTATGTCTGGGATTTCGAGCGGCGCGGCAAGCAGGTCAACGTCCGAGTAGACGGCCAGCTCATCTTCAATACCTCGACCCACATCGTTGACGCCGCGTTGGCCGGACTGGGCATTGCGTACCTGCCGGAAGAGGAATTCGAACCGCACCTGGAGGCGGGCCGGCTGGTGCGCGTACTGGAGGATTGGTGCCCACCATTTCCAGGCTACTATCTGTACTATCCCAGCCGACGGCAGCCTTCGCCTGCCTTCACCCTGGTTGCCAATGCATTGCGCAACGTCTGAGAGTAAAACGCTACGCCAGTCAGCCGGAACCTATGCATCGTCTCAAGCGGGCTAGATCGATAGGTCATTTCGGCGCGAGTGTTTTGGTCAGGATGTGTTGCTCTTGTGGCGAGACGGGAGTCCTTTTTTCGTGGAGATCTGTGGGCTGATAAGAACTGCTGTTGCACTGAAACCGGGCGCTCCAATACCTCTAAAGAAACGTTACGGCTTGGAGAAAGCCGTAACGTTAGTGACTCATATACTAGTTCTTATGAGAATCTCGATATCCACCAAGTGATATAGGCTTCGAGGTGATTGTTTGACCATGATATGTATTTCAACCCTTGGTGGTTGGTCAGGTGTTTTATAGTCAGCGCCTCGGATTTACTTGCTGGATACCTTTCAAATACCGTATCTGAAGCTTTTGGGAAGTAGGAAATGGCAAATAATCGTCCATTTATAAAGCTGAATTGCGCAGATCCAGTATCGTTGTCTATTTTATAGTTGGATACTTCAAATATTTTTAAAGAAAATTTTTTTCGTAGAAGGCCGCTGTTCTTTTCTGAGCTTTCTAGGATTACTGGCTTGTAGCCTTCCGCCTCAAGAAAACTCAATGTCTGATCAACAAAGCCGCAGCTATTTATGTTGTTTGTTAGCAGAGGTGGAGTGCCCTCGCAGGCAAGTTCAATGTTTACGGGTTCTTTGTATCTGAGTTGAAAGGCAGCAAAAAATACAACCGCTAGAGCAACCAATACTGCTGTTCTTTTCGATATTTTAAGAATGATGTTAATAGTATGCACCTTCAGAGCTTGCCTCTGTCCTTAAAATTCCATTATTAAGAAATGTCATGCAGCTTTGGGGGCAGTTTTCTGGGGGGTTGTTGCCCTTGGCTGCGCATATACCTGCTTGGTTGTTAAAATCATCCATGGCTCTTTCGCTGGGATTTTGTCCAAAATTGGATATTTCATTTGCCCAGCCTGTAAATGCTCGCCAAGGAGTTCGCCATTTAATCCGTAGATAAACGTTGTCGTGCCTTGAGAGGTGATTTTCTGGCTGCGTTGGCCGAGAGCGTTGTAGCGGAACCGAGCCTTGATAACCCCCTTGATTTTCACTTTGCTCAGGCGATTCTGCTCGTCGTAGGAAAACTGACGATTAGCGCGGTCTGCGGTCAGGTTGCCTGCCGCGTCGAAGTCTACCGAGTGGGTGCCTGCCTGCGTCAACCGATTGTTGCTCGCCCCATACCGATAAGACGTGCCAGCGGTGATACGTAACTCGCCGTCAATCAAAGTGCTGAGCGCTTTTCGGGTGCGGTTCCCCGCCGGATCATAAACGTAAGTCATCCGGTTGAAAGCAGTAGATTCCCCTATCAGGCGATCCAGTGAGTCATAGCTGTAGCCATGGTTGTCGACTGAGTCGCGTTGCAATTGAGTCATGTTTCCCTGGCCGTCGTAAGTATAGGTCTTGCTCTGGCCGGCAACGGTTTGAGCGGTCAGCCGGTAGTCCAGATCGTAGGTACGTTGAAGCGTAGCCCCGTTGGCCCAGGTCAGGTTTTTAAGCGGACCGAAAGGTTGATACGTGATGTGACTGGCAAATGCGGTTGGCTGCCCTGTGCCGCGCCGGATCTGCACTTGGCTGATTTGTCCTGCGGTGTTGTGCGAGTAGACGATGCCAAAATCCGCCGGATAGTCGATGCTGCTCAATCGATTGGCGACATCGTATCCATAGCCGATTTTTTCTGGCTGAGTGGCTGTGTTTGCGGGCGCTGTTTGCCGCTGGGCTGTAACGTTGCCTTGGGCGTCGTAGGTGTAATTCAGCACCCCGTTGACATCCTCCACGGCTGTCAGTCGGCCGATGCCTTTGTTACCGGCGGCAATCGAATCGTAGTGGAACTGAACGTCCAATGCCGGGTTCGTCGAATAGCGGCGGGCGGTCAGGCGATTGAGCGCATCGTCGCTAAAAGTCGTGACCACACCACGCGCGTCCACCTGTTGCGTCACGTTGCCTGCGGCATCGTGCTGGTAGTGAGTGGCGCCGCTGTCAGGGCTGTTCACCCGCGTCAGGTTTCCCAGGCCGTCGCTGACAGTCAGGAAAACGGCCAATAGCCACCGATCGCTGTGCGTCGCCTACAATCATTTGTGCATTTGACCTCCTGTGGACGCAGGACAACTTTTCACCCCTGGTCGCTTTCAGAACACGTTTAGTCGTCCATGTGCAATCGCCACCCCCCGGGAGTGGCAAGCTGTGAAAGATGCCCCGGACCCAGTGCGCCAAAGACACTTGGCCGGCGAGCAAGAATGGCGATCGGATTTGCCACGTAACCGTGACGTGGGCCGCACGCCGCAGCCAAGACTCCGAACGGCCACCGCCACGCGGCGCTGTCGTTCGAGATGCCGAGGTACGTTTATGCCTGATGAGACGCTTCACCTGCCTCTGATTCACGACGTGCTGGCGCGCAAGAAGGACACCCCCGGTGCCTTGTTGCCCATCCTCCATGCCATCCAGGAAGGGTGCGGGTACGTTCCCGACACCGCCGTCCCTGAAATCGCCCATGCCCTCAACCTCAGCCAGGCTGAAGTGCGCGGGGTGATCAGCTTCTACCATGACTTTCGCACAACGCCACCGGCGCGCCACACCCTGCGCCTGTGCCGGGCGGAGTCGTGCCAGAGCATGGGGGCCGAGGGGCTGGCTGCGCAGTTGCGCGAACAGCTTTCGCTGGATGACCACGGCACCAGCGCCGATGGAGCGATCAGCCTGCGACCCGTCTATTGCCTGGGCGCCTGCGTCTGTTCGCCGGCCCTGGAGCTGGACGGGGAACTGCATGCGCGGCTGACCCCGGAGCGCCTGCGCCAATTGGTGAATGGCTGCCTGGAGGATGGCCCATGCTGACCCTCTGCGTTCCCCGTGATTCAGTGGCCCGCGCCGTCGGTGCGGACAAGGTGGCCGATGCGCTGGTCCGCGAGGCCGAGCGGCGTCAATTGCCCTTGCAGGTGTTGCGCACCAGTTCCCGTGGGCTTTATTGGCTGGAACCGTTGGTGGAGCTGGACACACCTGAAGGACGCTTGGGTTTTGGCCCAGTCACGGCCCAGGACGTACCGGGCCTGCTCGACGCGCTGGCGGGTGATCCTGGTAGCCATCCATCGGCATTGGGATTGGTTGAGCACATTCCCTACCTCAAGAGCCAGCAACGCCTGTTATTTGCCCGTGCCGGCATCACTCAACCTTTGTCCCTCGATGACTACCGCGCCCAGGGCGGGTTCCTTGGCCTGGCCCGGGCGATCCAGACGGACGGCGCCGAGGTGGTGGCGCAAGTGCTCGACTCTGGCCTGCGAGGCCGGGGTGGGGCGGCTTTCCCGGCGGGCATCAAGTGGCGCACCGTGCGCGACGCTCCGGGGCCGCAGAAGTACGTGGTATGCAATGCCGACGAAGGCGACTCCGGCACCTTTGCCGACCGCATGCTGATGGAAGGCGACCCGTTCCTGCTGATCGAAGGCATGATCATCGCCGGCATCGCCGTCGGCGCGACTATGGGTTACATCTACGTGCGCTCGGAATACCCCGACGCCGTCAGCACCTTGAACGAAGCACTGCGCATCGCCCGCGAGGCCGGTTACCTGGGGACCGATGTGGGCGGCAGCGGTCGCGCCTTCGAGCTTGAAGTCCGGGTTGGCGCCGGCGCCTATATCTGTGGTGAGGAAACGGCGCTGCTCGAATCCCTCGAAGGCAAGCGCGGCACGGTGCGCGCCAAGCCGCCGCTGCCGGCGTTGCAGGGCCTGTTTGGCTTGCCGACGCTGGTGCACAACGTGGTGACGCTGGCCTCGGTACCGGTGATCCTGGAGAAGGGCGCGCAGTTCTATCGCGATTTCGGCATGGGTCGTTCCCTGGGAACCATGCCGTTTCAATTGGCCGGCAACGTTCGCCGTGGCGGCCTGGTTGAGAGAGCGTTCGGCCTGAGCCTGCGCGAATTGGTGGAAGAATATGGCGGCGGCACCGCTAGCGGTCGTCCGCTGAAGGCCGCGCAAGTCGGCGGGCCGTTGGGCGCCTGGGTGCCGCCAGCGCAGTTCGACACGCCATTGGACTACGAGGCGTTCGCCGCCATGGGCGCAATGCTCGGCCACGGTGGCGTGGTGGTCGCCGATGACAGCCTGGACATGGCCAGGATGGCCCGGTTTGCCTTGCAATTCTGCGCCGAGGAATCCTGCGGCAAGTGCACGCCGTGCCGCATCGGCTCGACCCGTGGCGTCGAGGTGGTGGATCGCCTGCTCGCCAGCACCGATGCCCATGCCCGTCAGGACCAGGCGCTGTTGCTGCAAGACCTGTGCGACACGCTGCAATACGGCTCGCTTTGTGCCCTCGGTGGGATGACGTCCTACCCCGTCGCCAGCGCCCTCAAGCATTTCCCCGCCGACTTCGGTCTGGCGACCTCGGAGGCCGACCAATGATCACCATTTTCGATCCAGCCAGCGACATCGACCTGGGCACCCCGGCCCGCGAAAGCGACGTGCAGGTCAGCCTGACCATCGACGGGCGCGAAATCAGGGTTCCGTCCGGCACCTCGGTGATGCGCGCGGCGGCCCTGGTCGGCACCACCATCCCCAAACTGTGCGCCACCGACAGCATGGAAGCCTTCGGCTCCTGCCGCATGTGCCTGGTGGAAATCGATGGCATGCGCGGCTATCCGGCCTCGTGCACGACGCCGGTGACCGACGGCATGGTGGTCCGCACGCAGACGTCCAAGCTCGCCACGCTGCGCCGCAATGTGATGGAACTGTACATTTCCGATCACCCGCTGGACTGCCTGACATGCCCGGCCAACGGCAACTGCGAACTGCAGACCGTGGCGGGGCAGGTGGGTTTGCGTGAGGTGCGCTACGGCTACGAAGGGGCCAATCACCTGGCCGAAGCCAAGGATGTGTCCAACCCGTATTTCGATTACGACCCGAGCAAGTGCATCGTCTGCAGTCGCTGCGTGCGCGCCTGCGAGGAAATCCAGGGCACCTTCGCCCTGACCATCAGCGGGCGCGGCTTCGACTCCCGAGTAGAAGCGGCTGGCGGCGAGAACTTCCTCGATTCCGAATGCGTGTCTTGTGGCGCCTGCGTACAAGCCTGCCCGACGGCCACACTGATCGACAAAAGCGTCGTGGAGATCGGCCAGCCGGAACGCAGCGTTGTCACCACCTGCGCCTATTGCGGCGTGGGTTGTTCGTTCCGCGCCGAGATGAAAGGCGAACAACTGGTGCGCATGGTCCCGGACAAGAACGGCCAGGCCAACCACGGCCACTCCTGCGTCAAGGGCCGCTTCGCCTGGGGCTACGCCACGCACCCGGACCGCATCACCAAGCCGATGATCCGCAAGCACATCAGCGACCCGTGGCAGGAAGTCAGCTGGGATGAGGCGGTCACCTACGCCGCCAGCGAACTGCGGCGCATCCAGCTCAAGTACGGGCGCGATTCCATCGGCGGCATCACCTCCAGCCGTTGCACTAACGAAGAAACCTACCTGGTGCAGAAACTGGTGCGCACCGCGTTCGGCAACAACAACGTCGACACCTGCGCCCGGGTCTGCCATTCGCCGACCGGCTATGGCCTCAAGCAAACCTTGGGCGAGTCCGCCGGCACGCAGAATTTCGACTCGGTGATGAAGGCCGACGTCATCCTGGTGATGGGCGCCAACCCTACCGATGCACACCCGGTGTTCGGCTCCCAGCTCAAGCGTCGCTTGCGCCAGGGCGCACGTCTGATTGTCATCGACCCACGGCGCATCGACCTGGTGGATTCACCCCACGCCCGCGCCGAGCTGCATTTGCAACTGCGTCCAGGCACCAATGTGGCGATGCTCAACGCGTTGGCCCATGTGATCGCCACCGAGGGCTTGATTGACCAACCCTTTGTCGAGGCCCGTTGCGAGGCGACGGATTTCGCTCGCTGGCGCGATTTCGTCAGCCTGCCGGAAAATGCCCCCGAAGTCCTCGGCCCTGTCTGCGGCGTGCCTGCCGAGCAGATCCGCGCCGCCGCAAGGGTCTACGCCACGGGCGGCAACGCGGCCATCTACTATGGCCTCGGCGTCACCGAACACAGCCAGGGCAGCACGTCGGTGATGGGCATTGCCAACCTGGCCATGGCCACCGGCAATATCGGTCGCGAAGGCGTCGGGGTGAACCCGTTGCGTGGGCAGAACAACGTCCAGGGCTCTTGCGACATGGGCTCCTTTCCCCACGAACTGCCCGGCTACCGGCACATCTCCAACGAAACGGTGCGCGCCCAGTTCGAACAGGCTTGGAACGTGACCCTGCAACCCGATCCGGGCCTGCGCATCCCGAACATGTTCGAGGCGGCGCTGGACGGCACCTTCAAGGCGCTTTACTGCCAAGGCGAGGACATCGCCCAGAGCGACCCCAATACCCAGCACGTCACCGCTGCCCTGACCGCCCTTGAATGCGTGATCGTCCAGGACATCTTCCTCAACGAAACGGCCAAGTTCGCCCACGTGTTCCTGCCGGGCAGCTCGTTTCTGGAAAAGGATGGCACCTTCACCAATGCCGAGCGCCGCATCTCCCGCGTGCGCAAAGTGATGGAGCCGTTGGCCGGCAAGGCCGATTGGGAAGCCACCGTCGCCCTGGCCGATGCCCTGGGCTACAAAATGGACTACCGCCATCCCTCGGAAATCATGGATGAAATCGCCCGTTTGACGCCGACCTTCAGCCGCGTCAGCTACGCCGAACTGGAGCGTCATGGCAGCCTGCAATGGCCGTGCAACGACGCCGCGCCGGACGGCACGCCGACCATGCACATGGAGGCATTCGTGCGGGGCAAAGGGCGTTTCATGCTCACCGGCTACGTGCCCACCGACGAGAAGGTCAACGGCCGTTATCCGCTATTGCTGACCACCGGGCGCATCCTCAGCCAGTACAACGTCGGCGCCCAGACCCGGCGCACCGACAACGTCGCCTGGCACGAGGAAGATCGCCTGGAAATCCACCCGACCGACGCCGAGAACCGCGGTATCGCCGAAGACGATTGGGTCGGCATCAGCAGCCGCGCCGGGCAGACCGTGCTGCGGGCCAAGGTCACCGAGCGGGTGGCGCCGGGCGTGGTCTACACCACGTTCCACTTCCCCGAATCCGGCGCCAACGTGATCACCACCGACAACTCCGACTGGGCCACCAACTGCCCGGAATACAAAGTCACGGCGGTGGAAATCGTGCGGGTCAGCCAGCCTTCGGAATGGCAGAAGCGGTATCAGGCCTTCAGCGACGAGCAACGCCGCTTGCTCAAGGAACGCCGTCAAGGGGAAAAGGCCGAGGTGCGTCGATGAGCGCTCAGAACCTGATCAAAATGGCCAACGAGATCGCCCGGTATTTCGCCACCGAGCCTGACCACGCCCTGGCGGTGAACGGCGTTCGGCAACACATCAAGAACTTCTGGACACCAGGCATGCGCCGGGACCTGGGGGCTTGGCAGGAGAAATATCCGGATGCGGTGCTGCATCCGTTGGTGTTGGCGTCGCTGAAAGAGCCGGAGGAGGCGGCCTGACGCACAACCCCGACGGGAGCAAGCAATCCCCGTGGCGAGGGAGCTTGCTCCCGCTCGGTGGAGCAGCCGCGGCAAAACCGGGCGATGCGGTGTGCCTGGAGAAACGGAGTCGCTGATTTGGGGCCGCTTCGCAGCCCAGCGGGAGCAAGCTCCCTCGCCACGGGTGCAACGCTGCTTGGTCACAGGCCCGACGCGAAACCTGTGGGAGCGAGCTTGCTCGCGATGACATTCGATCAATCAATATTTTCACAGGCTGACACGGCGCCATCGCGAGCAAGCTCGCTCCCACAGTGCTGTTTGCTTCGAGATCGCGTCGTTCGATAACGCCGAATACGTCCATCGCCCTCAGCCCTTACAACCGACCTGTAGAACGCCCCAATCCCCGTGGCGAGGGAGCTTGCTCCCGCTCGGTGGCGCAGCCGCCGCAAAACCGGGCGCTGCGGTGTACCTGAAGAAATGCAGTCACTGATTTGGGGCCGCTTCGCAGCCCAGCGGGAGCAAGCTCCCTCGCCACGGGTGCAACGCTGCTTGGTCACAGGCCCGACGCGAAACCTGTGGGAGCGAGCTTGCTCGCGATGACATTCGATCAATCAATATTTTCACTGGCTGACACGGCGCCATCGCGAGCAAGCTCGCTCCCACAGTGCTGTTTGCTTCGAGATCGCGTCGTTCGATAACGCCGAATACGTCCATCGCCCTCAGCCCTTACAACCGACCTGTAGAACGCCCCAATCCCCGTGGCGAGGGAGCTTGCTCCCGCTCGGTGGCGCAGCCGCCGCAAAACCGGGCGATGCGGTGTGCCTGGAGAAACGGAGTCGCTGGTTTGGGGCCGCTTCGCAGCCCAGCGGGAGCAAGCTCCCTCGCCACGGGTGCAACGCTGCTTGGTCACGCCCGACGCGAAACCTGTGGGAGCGAGCTTGCTCGCGATGACATTCGATCAATCAATATTTTCACTGGCTGACACGGCGCCATCGCGAGCAAGCTCGCTCCCACAGTGCTGTTTGCTTCGAGATCGCGTCGTTCGATAACGCCGAATACGTCCATCGCCCTCAGCCCTTACAACCGACCTGTAGAACGCCTCAATCCCCGTGGCGAGGGAGCTTGCTCCCGCTCGGTGGCGCAGCCGCCGCAAAACCGGGCGCTGCGGTGTGTCTGGAGAAATGGAGTCGCTAATGTGGGGCCGCTTCGCAGCCCAGCGGGAGCAAGCTCCCTCGCCACGGGTCGTCATTTCCTACGAGATTTTCGGACCGCCTTGGCTTATCGCAAGTCCCGGAAAAATGCCCGAATATCCTCCGCCAACAACTCAGGCTGCTCCAACGCCGCAAAATGACCGCCCCGGGGCATCTGCGTCCAGCGCTGGACGTTGTAGCCACGCTCCACCCAACTGCGTGGCGGCAGCGGCAGTTCCTTGGGAAACAGCGCGACCCCCAACGGCGGCTTTATTCGCTCACCGCTGGCAAGCACCAGAGGCCGCCGACTGCCTTCCACATACGGGCGAAACGACGAGCCAATGCAGTTGGTCAGCCAATAAAGCGTCACATTGGTCAGCAGCCATTCGCGATCGATGGGGGCGCTCGGATCGCACCACGACAGAATCTTTTCGCCCATCCAGGCCAGCAATCCAGCAGGTGAGTCGTTCAAGCCCACGGCCAGGCTTTGCGGCTTGGTTCGCTGGATATGCGCATAGGCACCTTCGGCTTCGCTGAACGCCGCGGCGCGTTGCAGGAATGCGGTTTCCTCTTCGCGCAGAGGCGGGTCGGTTTCGCCCAGGGGCGGGCGGTAGGCGCCGGGGATGTAGTTGAGGTGGATGCCGGTCAGACGCTCGGCAAAGCGCACGCCCAACCAACTGGTGACAGCCGCGCCGACATCGCCGCCCTGGGCACCGAACCGCTCGTAACCCAGCCCGGTCATCAGCTCGCTCCATAACCCGGCCACTTCATAAGGCCCGCACCCGGTTTGCATGAACGGCGCCGAAAAGGTGTAGCCCGGCAAGGACGGTACTACCACATCAAAAGCATCGGCCGGGTCGCCGCCATGGCTGGCGGGGTCCGTCAGCAGCTCGATGATGCGCTGCATCTCGATGTACGAGCCGGGCCAGCCATGGGTGAGCACAAGGGGCATGGGATTGGGCCCGATCCCGCGCTGATGGACGAAGTGAATCTCTTGCTCGCCCAACGTGGCGACGAAGTGCGGCAGGCGATTGAGCGCCGCTTCCTGGGCCCGCCAGTCGAAGTTTGTCGACCATTGGGCGAGCAGATCGCGCAGCATGTCCGCGTCCATGCCTTCGCTCCAGCCCACGCCGGCCAAGGGCTCTGGCAACCGGGTGCGACGCAGGCGATCGTGCAGGTCGTCAAGCGCGCTGTCAGGGACGGCGATGGAGAAAGGTCGGACGAACATGTTTTGCTCCAGACGGGTGGTTTATTGAATTTATCAGACCGCCGTCGAGTCTTTGAAAAATGGACACCGCAACGGATCGGCGACCAGTCGCTGCCTGCCGACGTATTCCATTACCTCAGACAGCTGACACCAGCTAAGGACGGACAATGACCTTCTTTATTTTTCTCATCGCCTGCTGTGCTGCTGCGAGTACTGGCGTCATTTTCAAACCGGGCCAATGGTACGAATCCCTCGTCAAACCCAGCTTCACACCGCCCAACTGGATGTTCCCGGTGGCCTGGTCGATTATTTACCTGCTGCTTGCCTGGGCAGGGTACCGCTTGAGCCTGATACCGGGAAGCCAGTTGGTCTTGGCGCTGTGGGCGGCGCAAATTGCGCTCAACACGTTATGGACGCCGGTGTTTTTCGGGGCGCATCAGATTCTCGCCGGCATGGTGATCATCGCGTTGCTCTGGCTCGTGGTGGCGGCGATGGTGGTGTTGGCACTGCGTTTGGATGTGATCACCGGGCTGATCCTGTTTCCCTACCTGGCGTGGCTATGCGTGGCTGCTGCGCTGAACTTCTCCATCCTGCGCAACAACCGTTGACGAGCTTGTTGAAACGCTAATCCCCCACACGAATATGCGGCGTAACGGACATCCCCACCCGCAGCTTCCTGGCAGCGGGCTGGTCGGGGGCAATGTGGATTCGTACCGGCAGGCGCTGGACGATCTTGGTGAAGTTCCCGGTCGCGTTGTGTGGCGCAACGGCCGAATAACTCACGCCACTGGCCGGTCCCAGGCTTTGCACCGTGCCTTGCAACGCCTCGCCCGGCAATGCGTCCACTTCGATGTCCACCAGCTGTCCGGTCTCAACCCGCGCCAGTTGCGTCTCGCGAAAGTTCGCGGTGATGTAGACGGCGTCGAGCGGGACGATGGCCAGCAACGGTTTGCCCGCATTGACGAACGCACCGACCCGTACCGATTTCTGCCCGATCATGCCGCTGATCGGTGCCGTGATCCGGGTGTAGGACAGCTGCAGTTGCGCGATGGATTGCGTGGCCTCGGCATGGGCGAGGGTCGCCACGGCTTTTTCCAGGTCGGCCTTGAGGATTTCGACTTGTTGCCGGGCAGCTTGCAGACCCGCCTCGCTCTTGTCCCGGCGTGCCTGCTGGATGCTCAGTTGCGCTTCGGCCTGTTGCCGTGCCTGCACGGTGCCCGAGCCGTCATTGGCCAGGTTGCGATACCGCGTCTGGTTGGCAGTCGCCAACTTGACCGCGGCCTCGTCTGCCGCCAGCGCAGCCTGGGCCTGGCGAATGGCGGTGGCCTGCCGGGCCAGGTGTGCCTGCAAGCTGGCGATACCGGCCCGGGCACTGGCGACCTGGGCTGTCGCCGCGCTCAGCGCCGCCACGAAATCACGGTCGTCGATGGTCGCCAGCAAGTCGCCCTTGGCCACCGGTTGGTCGTGTTCGACCCATACCGAAGCCACCGTGCCCGACACTTGCGGCGCTACCGTGGTGAAGTCGGCGTGGACATAAGCATCGTCGGTCGACTGGATGGCGGCAGCCGACTCGGGTCGGTTGAGGTAGGCGGCCCCGCTGATCGCCACGGTGAGCAGCAATGCAATGATGAGCTTGGCTTTCTTGGGTAATGCCATGATGGGTCACCGATGGGAGGAAGAAGGGGGCGAGGCGGCCCGTATGACCGGGGCAGGGATGAAGCTCAGGCGCAGCACCAGCGGAATCAGCAGCACGGCCAGTGCGCCCAGGACGCGGTAGGCGTCGGCGATAGACAGCACCAGCGCCTGCCCGCCGATGAGCATCATCAGTTGCTGTGGATCGGGCATGGACGGCAAGGCGCCGCCCACCATGGCCGTGTGGTCCAGCAGCATTTCCGAGTGGAAACGTGCGCGCAATACCATCAACTGCCCGACCAGCGCAGCGCCGGCCAGGGACCCGAAGGCGCGCACTGTATTGATGGTGCCGGAGAAAAAAGGCCCCTCGGCAGGCTGCACCACGCTGGTAATCAGGAACAGCATCGACACCACGGCCATGGGTTGCCCCAGCGATTGCAGCGTTTGCGCCAAGACGAATTGTTCGCGGTTCCAGTCGCTGGTCAATTGCGCGCCACACAGGCACGCCAGGGCAATCAGGCACAACCCCGCGGCGAAGACCAGGCGCGCATCGACCCACTTCTGGTAGAGCAGCAGCGCCACCAGGGGGCCCAGGATCAACTGCGGCAGCGCCACGATCAGGCCAATGGAGGCCATCTGGAAGGGCCGATAATCCTGGAGCGTGGCCAGATAGCTGGCGGGCAACAGCGAGCTGGACATCAGCACCACCAGCAAGCAGAGAAACAAGGTGCAGCCCAGCCCCAGGTTGCGGCGCCCCAGGACTTGCAATTTGATGAAGGGCGAGGGGTGATACCACTCGGTCAACAAGTAGATCACCAGCAATGCCAGGCCGGCCAGCAGCGAGGAGGTGACCAGCGGCGAATTGAACCAGTCCAGGCGCGTGCCTTGGTCCAGTGCCACCGTGATCAGGCCGAAGGCCGGCACCGCGAATGCCATGCCCAGCCAGTTGGCATGCCCGAAACGCTGGGGTTGGATGGGTTCTTTGGGCAATCCCCAGCCAATCAATGCCGCAGCGATACAGGCCAGCGGAATAATCTGCCAGTACACCCAGCGCCAGTCCTGCAGGCCATCTGTCCAATGGCCGGCCAGCCAGATGGACAGGTTGGGCGCGAAGGTGGCGGTCATGGCATACAACGCCAACCCATACAGCCGTATCGATGGCGGCAAGAATTTCAGCGCAGCCATCATCAGCAAGGGGATCGTCATGCCACTGGCGAGGCCTTGAACAAAGCGCAACGCCAGCAGCAGGTCCAGGTCCCGGATGAAGGGCAATATCGCCGCCAGCGCGGTACAAGTGCCCAACACCCACAGTTCGAGGCGGCGGACCGAAAGCGTCATGGCAAACCAGGCCGCAAAGGGCATCGCGATCAGCTCCCCGGCGCTGTACGCCGTGGTGAGCCAGGAGGCGTCGTCCAGGCCGAAGCCCAACGCGCCCCTCACGTCCGCCAGGGCCAAAGCACCGACGCGGATGTTCAGTCCCGCCATCATTGCCGCCAGGAAGATGCCCAGCAGGCCGACCAACGGCCGCTTCGAGGCCCCGGCGTGGGGCGCTTCGCTGACAGCGACGGCGGCCGTCGGCAAGGCCATGCTGTTCATCGAACCTGCTCCGGATCCCAGCCGCCGCCCAGGGATTTGTACAGATTGACCACGGTGAGGGTGGCGTTGGTCGCGCTGGTGTTGAGGTGGGTCTGGCTGGCCAACAAGTTGAGTTGCGCCGTGAGGACGCTCAGATAGTCGGCGGCGCCTTGTTGATAGCCACGCTCCGCCGCGTCCAGTGCCTCCCTGTTCTGTTCGTACGAAACCTGCAGCTCGTCGTGCTGGCGCCGTTGAGCAGCCCAGGCGTCCAAGGCATTGTCTACCTCGTGCCAGGCTTGCAGCACGGTCTGGCGATAGGCGAGGGCGGCGGTTTTTTGCCGCGATTCGTTCAGGGCCAAGCGCTGCATCAGGCGGCCACCCTCGAAGATGGGCAGGTAGACGGTCGGCCCGACCGAAAACATCCGCGAGTCCCAACTGGTGAGGTCGCCGCTGTCGAAAGCCTCCACGCCGATGCGGCCTTTCAAGCCGATACGCGGATAGAAATCAGCCTTGGCCACGCCGATAGCCGCCGTGGCAGCGTGGAGTTGCGCCTCGGCGCGCAGGATATCCGCGCGCCGGTGGGCCAGTTCCGACGGCACGCCCAGCGGAATGCGTGCAGGCAGCGACGGCAGGGGCATGGCCTGGCGCAGTTGCGCATCGAGGGCTCGCGGTTGTTCACCCATGAGCAGGGCAAGGGCGTTCATCTGGGCGTTACGACGCTGGGCCAGCTCGGGAAACAGGGCTTTGACCGTCGCCAACTGCGCGCGGGCCGATGAGGTTTCGAAGCGTGTCGCCACGCCGTTGCGTTCGCGGCTTTCGGCCAGGGCCAGGGTGCGTTCGGCAACCGCTTGGTTCTGCCGGGCAATGTCCAGTTGTGCCTGGGTCCCGCGTAACTGCAGATACGTGCGCGCCACTTCGGCGGCCAGCGCCACCCTTACGGCTTCGCGATCGTACAGCGAGGCCTGGACTGTCGCCTCGGCACCTTCGCGCGAACGTCGGGCCCGGCCCCAGAGGTCGATTTCCCAGTTCGCATCGAAACCCAGCTGCCAGAAATTGCTGGGATCGGTGGGAGCCCCCAGGGCGGCGAATTTGCCATGCTCGCTTAGCCCCTCGCGGGCGTAGCTGGCGTTGGCGCCGACAATGGGCAACAGCTGCGACGCGACGATGCCCAGCCGTGCGCGGCTTTGCTCGATGCGTTCGGCGGCCATTTGCAAGTCAAGGTTTCCCTCCAGCGTGCGCGCCAGCAACTGGGTGAGCAGGGCGTCATTGAACAGCCGCCACCATTGCATGGGCACGGCCGCAGTGGAGGAGCGAGGCTCGCCGTGGTGTTCCTGGCGGGGCGTCAGTTGCGCGGCGTCCAATCCGTTTTCAGGCCTGATGAAATCCGGGCCCACCATGCAGCCCGCCAGGCAAGCAGCGCCAAGCGCCGCGGTGATGGCGGGGAAGCGAGAGCGTAGGTACTGGGGTAATTCGTCGAAGCCTGACATAGCCAGATCCCCGCAATGTGCGGCGTCAGCCGAAGAGCCTCCGCCATGGGGTCGATAGATTCGTGACCCCATATTATCGACGGGTTGCCCCAGGCACACTTCTACCTCGGTTCAGCGAAACCATACGTGGGATAGGCGGGGATATACGCAAGTATGAGCAGGAACCGATCCCGTTGATCAGTGCGGCTGACCGAGGGCTTTTGCGATGCAGTCCAGCAACCTTCTGGCATCGCAGGGCTTGGGCAGGCAATCCACCAGCCCCGACGTGTTGGCGGCCAGTTCCGGGTACGCCGTAATGAACAGGGTAGGGATACGCACCTTGTTTTTCAGCAGGTGCCGATGCAACTCGATGCCGCTCATGCCCGGCATCTGTATGTCGCAAACCAGGCAGCCGGTTTGCGCGGGCGCTTCTGAATCGAGGAATTCCCTGGCGCTGCGATACGTACGGACCTGATGGCCGCTGGACCGCAACAGGCTATTGAGCGCCGTGCGTACGGATTCATCGTCATCGATGACTGCGATCGTCTTGTTGCACACGGGGGTGTCTTCCATGGGATCGCTCGTAACAGCGCCGGTTTTCAATTCACCATACGCGGTCCGTCCAGGCGCAAAAGTATACCTATGTATATCCGGCTAAGACCTAAGGTGCGCGCGCCCCTGGCGGCATGCAACCAACGGATGCCCAAGTCATACGCGGGCAGGAATGACTGGCGGGGAATTTCACATAGACTGGCGCCGCATCGTCGGCCTGCGTGGTCATTCAACTGCCGTATCCGCTGTGTCCGAGGCCCGTCATCGCCGTTGAAAAAAATATGGGAAGGGCACAGGCGAGGCGCTAATCTAAACGACGGCAATACGATCCGTCCCGGAACCCGACATGACCGCTTTTCGTCGAGTCGCCGGCGCAGCCATGGAAGCCGAACCCTGGCCTTGGCAATTGCGGCATGACACTGGATGGCAGCTCGACGGTAAATGCAACTGAACCCCTCTTGCTCCAGTGCCGATGGAAACCCGCATGCAAACACAATGGGACGATGGCGAGCGTATCTTCTGCCGGGAACGACGCCCAGGTGCCGACGGCGATAAACCTGTCCTGGTGGTTCGGCCCGCCACCCGCCAGCCGCGGCCCGATTGCCTTGAGCGTCTTGCTCATGAATTCGGCCTGAGGGACCAGTTGGATGCTTCGTGGTGCGTACGGCCCCTGGAATGGATCAGTGAAGGTCCTCAAGTGCAACTGGTCGCCAGCGACCCGGGTGGTTTGCCGCTGTTGCAATTGCTCACCTCGCCCTTGGAGACGACCCGGTTCTTGCAGCTCGCGGTGAGCATTGCCGTCGCATTGGGCAAGCTTCACGAGCGTGGCCTGATCCATAAGGACATCAAGCCCAGCCATATCCTGGTGGATTGCGACGACGGCCAGGCCCGGCTCACCGGGTTCGGCATGACGTCACGCTTGCCCCGCGAGCGGCAGGCTCCCGAGACGCTTGCCGGGACGCTGGCCTACATGGCGCCCGAACAGACCGGCAGGATGAATCGCTCGATCGACTCGCGCAGTGATCTCTATTCTTTCGGCGTCACGCTCTACCAGATGTTGACCGGCTCGCTGCCGTTCACGGCATCAGACCCGATCGAATGGGTGCATTGCCATATCGCCAAGAGGCCGCTGGCGCCCAACGAGCGGATCCAAACCATTCCCGACATGCTGTCGCGGATCGTCATGAAGCTGCTCGCCAAGACCGCCGAGGAACGCTACCAGACGGCCGCGAGCGTAGAGCACGACCTGCGTCAGTGCCTGGCGCATTGGCGGCAGTGGCGTCGCATCGAAGATTTTGCATTGGGCGAGCAAGGCGGCTCAGACCGCCTTTTGATTCCCGAGAAACTCTATGGACGCGAGCCCGAGGTCCAAGCGTTGGTAAGCGCGTTCAACCGGGTGGTTGAACGTGGCGCGCCGGAACTCGTGCTGGTCACGGGGTATTCCGGGATTGGTAAATCTTCCGTGGTCAACGAGCTGCACAAGGTACTCGTGCCGCCAAGGGGGTTGTTCGCCCGTGGCAAGTTCGATCAGTACCGGCGCGATATTCCCTATTCGACGCTGATCCAGGCGTTTCAGAGCCTGGTGCGTACGCTGTTGGGCAAGAGCGATGCCGAGTTGGCCGGTTGGCGCGATGCATTGCGCCAGGCCCTGGACCCCAACGCACGGCTGATGACGGACCTGATCCCTGAACTGAGGCTGATCGTCGGGGAGCCGCCTGCGGTGCTGGCACTCGATCCCCAGCAGGAGCAACGGCGTTTCCTGCTGGTGTTGCGCCGTTTTATCGGTGTGTTCGCCCGCCGCGAGCATCCCCTGGCGCTGTTTCTCGACGACTTGCAATGGCTTGACGCGGCGACGCTCGACCTGCTGGAAGACCTGCTGACCAGCGACGACGTGCAATATCTGCTGCTGGTCGGTGCGTACCGCAGCAACGAAGTGGATGCGAAGCACCCGCTGTCAGGCAAACTCAAGACGCTGCGCAGCGTCGGCGGCAAGGTCAGCGAAATCATGCTCTCACCGCTCGCCAAGGGGCATATCGAGCAATTGATCGCCGAGGCGCTGCATGACGAGCCTGCTCGCATCGAGCCGTTGGCGCAGTTGGTGCTGGACAAGACCGCGGGCAATCCGTTCTTCGTGATCCAGTTCTTGCAGGCGCTCGCCGATGAGCACTTGCTGGCGTTCGATCATGGCAGCCGACAGTGGTGGTGGGACCCGGATCGGATTCACGCCAAGGGGTACACCGACAACATCGTCGACTTGATGAGCGGCAAGCTGGCGCGCCTGCCGGCCCAGACGCAGCAGGCCTTGCAGCAGCTTGCTTGCATGGGGAACGTCTGCGGGCTGAACGCACTGGCAATTATCCTTGAGGTCCCCAGAGCGCAAATCCGCACGGTCCTCTGGGAGGCGGTCCGCCAGGAACTGGTAGAGCGCCGCGACGGTGCTTACGGTTTTGTCCACGACCGTATCCATGAAGCGGCCTACTCGATGATCCCCCCAAAGTCACGCGCCTCGGCCCATTTGAAAATCGGCCGGCTGCTGGCCCGGCAGACCGCTCCCGAGGGCCGGGACGAGGCGATATTCGACATCGTGGGCCAGCTCAACCTCGGCGCCGGGTTGCTCGTCGATCAGGCCGAGCGAGAGGAGCTGGCCGCGCTCAACTTGCTCGCCGGCCAACGGGCCAAGGCGTCGACGGCCTATGCGTCGGCGCTCAATTACCTGGCCCATGGTGCCCAGCTGCTGGGCGATGACAGTTGGACGCATCGGCACGGCTTGAATTTCGCCCTTGAGCTGAACAGGGCCGAATGCGAGTTCCTCACCGGCCAGCTCGCCATTGCCGACGAGCGGCTGACGGCGCTGGCCAATCGCGCCATGACGGTGAGCGAACGGGCCAGCGTCGCCTGCCTGTTGATGGATGTGTACTTGCTGATGGATCGCAGCGACGGCGCGGTGGCGGTGTGTCTCGCGTATTTGCGGCATGTCGGCATTCACTGGGCCGCGCAGCCAAGTGACGAGGCCGTGCGCCAGGAATACGACCGCATCGCCACATTGCTCGGCGATCGGGCCATCGAGGATTTGATCGATTTGCCCTTGATGGAAGACGCGACCGCGTTGGAGACCGTCAATGCGCTGAGCAAGCTCTTCGCCCCGGCCCTGCAAAGTGACGCGAACCTGGCGGACCTGTTGATCTGCAAGGCCATCACCTTGAGCCTGGAACGCGGCAATTGCGATGCGTCCTGTGTGCTCTATGCCAATCTGTTCAGAGTCGCGGGCCGGCGGTTCGGCGACCATGAGGTGGGGTTTCGTTTCGGGCAGCTGGGCTGCGACCTTGTCGAGCACCGTGGCATGACTCGATTCGAAGCCAGCACCTATCTGTGCTTCTCTTGCTTTGCCGTGCGCTGGATGAGACCGGTCGGACAATGCCGCGACCTCTTGCGTCGTTCGTTTGCGGCTGCGAACCGGATCGGGGACCTGCCCTACGGTGCTTACGCGGGCAACAACCTCACTGCGGATCTGCTCTTCGCCGGGGAACCGCTGCCCAAGGTACAAGATGAAGCCGAGCGTGGCCTGGACTATGCGAGGAAGGTGCGTTTCGGGCTGGTGACGGATTTTATCGTCACGCAATTGCTGCTGATCCGGATGCTTCGCGGCCAGACGTCGATCTTCGGGCGCCTGGATGACGACGAACTGGACGAGGTGACCACCGAATCCCATTTGTCCAGCAATCCGGACCTGGTCCTGGCTGAATGCTTGTACTGGGTTCGCAAGCTACAGGCCCGCTGTATGGCCGACGAGCCAGAAGCGGCCTTGGCCGCTGCCGAAAAAGCGCGCCGGTTGCTCTGGGTTTGCCAGTCCTTTTTCGAGGAAGCCGAATATCACTTTTTCGGTGCCCTGGCCCATGCTGCCGTTTATGACAAAGTCCCTGCGGATCAGCGAGGGGCGCATCTGGACGCAATGAAGGAGGGCCATGGACAGCTTCAGGCCTGGGCGCAGCAGTGCCCGGACAACTTTGCGAGCCGCGCCGCACTGGTGGGCGCGGAGATTGCCCGTGTCGAAGGGCGGCCAATCGATGCCGAGCTGCTTTACGAACACGCCATGAACCTCGCCCGGCAAAGCGGCTTCGTCCATGTCGAGGCGCTTGCCAACGAACTAGCCTCACGTTTCTACGCCGCCCGTGGCCTTGGGAAAATCGCTCGCATGTATATGCAGGACGCCTGCTACGGCTATCTGCGTTGGGGAGCCGACGGCAAGGTTCGACAGCTCGAAGCCCGGTATCCGTGGCTGCGCGAAACAGAACCCGCGCCCGGCCCGGCGACTACGATGGCGACTCCGGTGGAACACCTGGACATCGCCACCGTGCTCAAAGTCTCTCAGGCAGTGTCGGGAGAAATCGTCCTGGAGAAGCTGATTGATCGGGTGATGGCCACGGCCATCGAGCAGGCCGGCGCTGAGCGCGGCCTGCTGATCCTGTCCACTGGCGAGGGGCACCGGATCGCGGCGCAAGCGACGACCGGCGGGACCACGACGCAACTGCGTGACGAGCCGGTCAGTTCGGCGCTGTTGCCGGAGTCGATTTTTTACCATGTGCTGCGGACCCAGGAGAGCGTGTTTCTCGACGACGCCATGGGCCCGGCTGCCGCGACGTTTGCCGCCGATCCCTACTTTCGCCAATGTCCCGTGCGGTCGATCCTCTGTCTGCCGCTGGTCAACCAGGCCACGCTGGTGGGCGTGCTGTATTTGGAAAACAGCCTTGCCGCCCATGTATTCAGTCCGAACCGCCTCGCCATCCTGAATCTGGTGGCGTCTCGCGCGGCTATCTCCCTGGAAAACGCTCGTCTGTACCGAGAGGTGGCCGAACGGGAGGCAAAGATCCGTCGTCTCGTCGATGCCAACATCATCGGGATTCTGGTCTGGAATGCCGAGGGCGACATCATCGAAGCCAACGACGCGTTCCTGCGCATGGTGGGCTATGAGCGCGAAGACCTTGCCTCCGGCCGGCTGCGTTGGCGGGACCTGACGGTGCCGGAGCATCGCGAGCTGAGCGAGCGTTCTTTGGCCCAGGCCCTGCGCACCGGACAAGCCTGCCCGTACGAGAAGGAGTACTTCAGGAAAGACGGCAGCCGTCTGCCGGTGATCGTTGGCCTGGCCATGTTCGAAGCCAGCAGCCGGGAAGGCGTGGCCTTTGTGCTGGATCTGACCGAGCGCCGACAGGCCGAGGAGAAGATTCGCGAAAGCGAGCGTCGCTATCGCGAAGTGCAGGCCGAACTGGCCCATGCAAACCGAGTCGCGACGATGGGCCAGTTGGTCGCCTCGATCGCCCATGAGGTCAACCAGCCGATCGCCGCGACGATCCTCAATGCCGACGCCGCCCTGCGTTGGCTCAACGCCCAGCCGCCGGAAATCGAGGAAGTCCGGCAGATTCTCGGGCATCTGGTCTTCGATGCCAATCGAGCCGCCGATGTGCTGGGGCGAATCCGCGAGCACATCCGCAAGGCTCCACCGCAGAAAGGGCCGCTGGACATCAACGCAGCCATCGAGGAAATGGTCGAGTTCAGCCGCAGCCAGATCATCAAGAGTGGCGCCTCGATCCAAACACACCTGGCCGACGCGCTGCCTGCTATCGACGGGGATCGCGTGGAGCTGCAACAGGTGCTGCTCAACCTGATCATGAACGCATTGGAGGCCATGAGCGCCGTCGATGAAAGCGAGCGGCACTTGTCGATCAGTTCCGGGCTGGACGATGCCGGTTGCGTGTGGGTGAAAGTCTGCGATTCGGGGCCGGGCTTTGCCTTGGGATGCGCGGAACGGGTGTTCGCATCGTTCTACACCACCAAGGCTTCGGGCCTTGGGCTGGGATTATCCATCTGTCGATCGATCATCGAAGCCCACGGCGGCTGTTTGCAGGCGCACGCCAACCAGCCCCGTGGGGCTGTCCTCGAGTTCTCGCTGCCCGTTGCTCGTTAATACCAAGGTTTACATGCTGCATATCAATCGATCAGTGAACCAATCCCACGTACAAATGATCCCCGCCAACCCGAGCGATACAGTGATTGCCATGGGTTGCGGAGGATCTGGCAATGAAACTGACAGGCATCGCGGCGGATGAATTTTCGTCACTTCGTTCAATAGTGCTTATCTGCCTGGCGTTGGTAGCGGCCAACGTCTCCTACCGTTTGGTTGTGCCGGTGTCGGCAGGCGTGACTCTGGAACCCCGCCACGGCACCAAAAGGCCCGGAGGGCTGGCGATCGATTCGCTGAGGTTGGTCGATATCAGCGCCTTGGGCGAGGTGCCCATCGGGGCGCATCTGATCAGTCCGCGCCGTTTCTATATCCATCACGGGATTTACCTGGGCGCCGGAAGCGTTGCCCATTATTCGGGGTTCAGTGGCGCGCTGGAAGCGGGGCCCATCGAAGTGACCGATCTGGAGCATTTCGCCAGTGGCAGGCCGGTGTGGATCATCGAACAACCCGCCCGCTATCCGGCCAACGAAGTGGCCCGTCGGGCCCGCTCCAGGTTGGGCGAAAACCGCTACAGTCTCCTGGCCAACAACTGCGAACATTTCTGCACCTGGTGCCTTACCGGGAAGGGCTACAGTGCCCAGGTCGGCGCGTATTGGCACCGGCCGCGCGAGTTCCTGGCAACGATTACCGCACTGAAGGCTCTTTTCGTTGCGTGACGCTACCGATTGCGCCTCGTCAGGCCCACTTCGGCGTCGAAGGCGCTGTGCTAGGCTTTTTCAATCCACCCTGCGAGAGAATCGTGCATGAACGGCAATATCAAAAACAATGAGCCGGGCAGCGAAGGTCCTGTTGTGTTCGTGCTGGACGACGATGCGTCCATACGTTGTGCATTGAGCAATCTCCTGCGCTCTGTCGGCATGCGCGTCGAGACATTCGCGTCCACCGCCGAGTTTCTCCAGCGGCCCAAACCCGATTGCGCCAGTTGCCTGGTACTCGATGTCCGGTTGCAGGGCAGTAGCGGGCTGGATTTCCAGCGCCAGTTGGCGGCGTCGAATATCAGGATTCCCATCATCTTCATTACCGGTCACGGCGACATTGAAATGTCCGTCAAGGCGATGAAGGCCGGCGCCATGGACTTTTTGGCTAAACCGTTTCGCGAACAGGATTTGCTGGACGCCGTGTCAGCTGCGCTTGAGGCGGACGTCAAACGGCGGGAAATCGAGCAGCAGCTTTGCGGCTTGCATACGCGTTACCAGACGTTGACGGCGCGCGAGAAGGAGGTCATGGCCCTGGCCGCCAAGGGGCTGATGAACAAACAGATCGCCGGGCAGATGAACCTGAGCGAGATTACCGTGAAAATCCATCGCGCCCATGCCATGAAGAAAATGCACGCCAAGTCGTTCGCCGACCTGGTGCGGATGGCTGAAACCCTCGGCGCAGAACCTGCCTAACGCGCCAAACCTGTGGGAGCGAGCTTGCTCGCGATGGCCGTAAGGCAGTCAAATCGATGCGACTGGTCCGCCAACATCGCGAGCAAGCTCGCTGCCACAGCAAAGCCCGATCCCGAACCGCCGCCGTTTTGCTCTATCCCTCGCAAAAATCCCGCTTCCCCTCTGGCACTAACCTGCGACTACGTTGTCAGTACTTGGCCGCCGTAGGGCCGACGTTCGGCTCATATAGCGACAATGTCAGCTACATGACGCCCTTTTTTTGACGCCTTCGGGACAAAGACTCGCATGGATTTCGCGGGGACCGTTATTTCCTTTTGCGGGTTGACACTCTATGGGTTTTTTTCTCGATCCACGGCATGACATTGATGCCGCTTTGTTAAGTTATCGCCGTGTATTCTGGTCCCTGGCCTTGTTCAGCGGCGTGATCAATCTGCTGGTGCTGGTGCCGTCGCTCTACATGATGCAGGTCTACGACCGGGTCCTGACCAGTCGCAACGAAACCACCCTGGTCATGCTCACCTTGATCGCCCTTGGGCTGTTCATGTTCAGTGCGTTGATCGAGTGGGTGCGCGGCGAGGTGATGATCCGCATGAGCGCCGGGCTGGACGACGCCTTGGGCGAGCGGATTTTCGATGCGGCGTTTGCCCGCAGCCTGCGCGAGCACAACGCCAACCCGGCACAAGTGCTCACCGATCTTGCCACCTTGCGACAGCTGATTACCGGCCAGGGCCTGATCGCCTTGCTCGATGCGCCGTGGCTGCCGATCTTCCTGCTGGTGGCGTTCATCTTTCACCCTTGGTTCGGCGTATTGACGCTGGTGCTCGCCGTATTGCTGATCGGCCTGGCGCTGTGGGGCGAGTTGGCGACCCGTTCCCGCCTGGGAGAGGCCAATCGACTGGGCGTGCAGTCCTCGGTCTACGTCAACAGCACATTGCACAACGCCGAGGTCATCCAGGCCCTGGGCATGCTCGGGCCCCTGCGCCAGCGCTGGAGCCTGCTGCAACAACGGATCATCGCCGCGCAGGCCCACGCCAGCGACCGCGGGGCGCGCATCACCTCGGCGACGCGATTCGTGCGGATTTCCGGTCAGTCCCTCGCTTTGGGATTGGGCGCGCTGCTGGTGCTGGAGGGGCAGCTCTCGGCGGGGATGATGATCGCCATGTCGCTGCTGCTGGGACGTGCCCTGGCTCCGGTGGAAATCGCCATCGGCTCGTGGAAGCAATTCAACAGCGGCCGCCAGAGTTACCAGCGCCTGAGCCAACTGCTCGCGCAACATCCGCGCGATCGCTTGCGCATGCCGCTGCCACCGCCCACCGGCGCGCTGCGCCTGGAGCAGTTGTACGTCGGACCGCCCGGGGCATCACAGCCGATTCTGCGGGGCATCAATTTCAGCCTCGGCAAGGGCGAAGTGCTCGCGGTGGTTGGTCCCAGTGCCAGCGGCAAATCGACTCTGGCTCGCGCGTTGGTTGGCGTGTGGCCGGCCATGGGCGGATCGGTGCGCCTGGACGATGCCGAGATCAGCCAGTGGTCCCATGACGCGCTGGGGCCATACCTGGGCTATCTGCCCCAGGACATCGAACTGTTCGATGGCAGCGTCGCCGACAACATCGCCCGTTTCGGCGAGCAGGACGCCGACAAAATCATCGCCGCCAGCCGTCAAGCGGGCATTCACGAAATGATTCTCAGGTTTCCCAAGGGCTACGACACACCGTTGGGCCCTGGCGGGCTTGGCCTGTCTGGCGGTCAGAAGCAACGCCTGGGCCTGGCGCGCGCGCTGTATGGCAGCCCGTCCGTGATCGTGCTCGACGAGCCCAACTCCAACCTCGATGAAGCCGGTGAACTGGCGCTGGTGCAGGCCATCGGCGTGCTCAAGGCCGCCGGCAGCACCGTGGTGTTGATCACCCATCGGCCCAACGTGCTGGCGGTGGTCGATCACATCCTCGTGTTGAAGGACGGCACTCAACAAGCGTTCGGCCCTCGGGACCGAGTGCTCAAGGCGCTGATGCCGGGGCCGCGGCCGGCCGCTGTCCGGGAGGCAGGCAAGGATGCGTGATTTGAAATCGGCCACACCGGCCCACGGCGAGCATGGCCTGAGCGTGCTCAGCAGCGACACATTGCCCACCGCGAGCACCGATGCGGGCGGCGCGGCGCGCTACGGCGTGGTTTTCCTGGCCCTGACCCTTGGCGGCTTTCTGCTTTGGGCCTGCCTGGCGCCACTCGACCAGGGCGTGGTGGGCAGCGGCACCGTGGTAGTGGCGGGGGAGCGCAAAGCGGTGCAGTCACTGGTGGGGGGCGTGGTGGAAAAACTGTTGGTCAGTGATGGCGATCGTGTCAGCCAGGGGCAGTTGCTGGTGCAGCTCAACACGGTGCAGGCGCAATCGCAGTTGGACGTGACCCTGGGCAAGCTGCTCAACGACCGCAGCATCGAGGCGCGGTTGATGGCCGAGCGCCTGGGCGCCGATGAAATCCAATGGCCGCAACAATTGCTGGAGCGCGCCGATGAGCCACGTGTCAAGGCGGCCATGGCCCTGCAGAGTCAGCTGTTCATGACCCGGCGTGCCGAACTGGGCAGCCGCCTGAAGATCATCGAGCATGAAATCGGCGCCTTGCAGCAACAACTGCAGGGCTACGAAGGGGTCAAGCGCAACTACGATGCGCAAATGCGCTTCCAGCAACAGGAACTCGAGGGCTTGCGCGAGTTGGCCCGGGAAGGCTACGTGCCGCGCAACAAACTTTTCGAGGCCGAGCGAAACGCGGCGCAACTGGCCGGACAGATCGCTTCGGGCATCGGCGACGTCGGGCGCACCCGCCAGGCGATCAACGAAAGTCGGCTCAAGGCCTTGCAGGCGCAGCAGGAGTTTCGCCGCGATGCCGAAACCCAGCTCAGCGAGGTTTCGGCCGAAGCCGCTGCCTATGCCGATCAGATCCGCGCCTTGCAGTTTGAAGTCGATAACGGTGCGATCCGCGCGCCGGTGGCGGGCCAGGTCATGGACATGTCGATCCACACCGTGGGCGGCGTCGCCCAGGCCGGGCAGACGCTGATGCAGGTGGTGCCGTTGGACGCGCCGATGGCGATCACCGCGCGTTTCGATCCGTTGATGGCCAATAAGCTCACCCCCGGATTGCCGGTGCATGTGCATTTCACCGCCCTGCAGCGGGTGGATACGCCGACTGTGACCGGCACGGTGACCACCGTGTCGGCGGACCAACTGATCGACCAGCAGACCCACCAGCCGTACTTCTCCGCCAAGGTAGAAATTCCCGCCGAGACAGTCGTCGCGCTGCAAGGCGCCGGTTTGCTGGTGCGGCCCGGCATGCTCGCCGACGTCACCGTCGTGACCGGTGAACGCACCTTGATGAACTACCTGATGAAACCATTGCGCGAACGCTTGCTGGCTGCCTTCAAAGAGGAATGAGCATGACCGACCGTTGCCGTTACGGCGTCCGTGTGCTGTTGAGCCTGTACACCAGTTGGGCGGTGATCGGCCCCGCCTGGGCGGCGGAGGGCGGGCTGAGCCTGACTGCCGCCTACGATGCCTCGCGGCTCAATGACCCGACCTTGCAGACCGCGACCCACGCCTACGACGCGTCCCGGCAGGAAGAAGCGATTGGGCGTGGCGGGCTTTATCCGCAGGTCTCGCTGTCCTCGCGGTATGGGTATGGCGGGCGTACCGATGGCGGTGACGACAGCAGTTATGTGAACAGCAACGACTACCAGGCGAACAGCGTGACGCTGGCGGCGCAACAGCCGCTGTATGACAAGGGGCGCTGGGCGGCTTATCAGGAAGGCAAAGCCCGCGGCGTGCTCGGTAGCCAACAATTCGACGTGGCCGGCCAAGCCTTGTTCGACCGGGTCGCCAAGGGCTATTTCGATGTGGCCCGGGCCGAGAATGAATTGAAGTTGATCGCCCAGCAGAAGACCGCCATTCGTGGCTTGGTCATCCAAAGCAAAAAGCTCTATGAAGGCGGCCAGGGGGCAATCACCGACATCGACGAGGCCCAGGCCCGGCTCGATCTGGTGGAGGCCCAGGAAACCGAAGCCCAGGCCCGTCGCGTGGCCGCGCTGCGGGCACTGTCGGGACGGGCAAGCGTGCCCATCGAGGACATCCAGCCGATGCGCGAAGAATTGCCTGCCGGCAGCCCCATCCCGCCGGAGCAGGATTTGCCGTACTGGACGGCAATCGCCCGCGAGGCCAGCCCCGAACTGGCCGCGCGGCTGGCGGCGGTGAAAGTCGCCGAGGCCCAGGCCGACAGCCAGCGCGCCGGGCATTACCCGACGTTGTCGTTGACCACGCAGTTGACGCGCCGGGAAACCCGCCAGTACCAAGAGCTCGACCCGCGCCAGGACACCTATTACGTCGGTGTGCAGCTGGACATCCCCTTGTATCGCGGCGGCGCGGTGCGCGCTTCGGTGGCCAAGGCCGAGGCACAACTGGCCGGCGCCCAGTCCGACTATGACGTGCAGCGTCAGGAGCTGGCCGAGTCCATCGAGACCGATTACCTGGGCGTGGTGGCGGGGTTCGCCAAGAGCAGGGCCATGCTACGGGCGGTGGAGTCCAATCAGCGCGCGCTGACGTCGACGGAAAAAGGCTTCCAGGGCGGCGTGCGCTCGACGGTCGACATCCTCGACGCCCAGCAACGGCTGTTCCAGGCGCGCCGGGACCTGCTCGACACCAAGCTCGACATGCTCCAAAGCTACGTAAGCCTGCACACCCACACCGGCCAGATGAACCGTGCGGTGCTGGAGCAGGTGCAAAGTCTGTTCTGAAGTCGTGGCGCTGTGGTGGCGAGGGAGCTTGCTCCCGCTGGGCCGCGAAGCGGCCCCAAAGCAAATTACTGCGGTGTGTCAGGCAAATTCCGTCTTGCCTTTTTAGGGCCGCTACGCGGCCCAGCGGGAGCAAGCTCCCTCGCCACAAAGGCAGGAGTACAAGGGCTGCAAAGCAGCCCCTATAAGCTCAATCAGGCAGTGAAGTCGCTGGCATGCAGCTCCTTGACGCCCACCAGAGAGAGTTCGAACTCGGCGGTGGCGTCGGAGTCGACGCTGCCGTAGAGGATGCCGTCGACAAAGCGCAATTGGCCGGTGGCGTTGGTGGTGTCAAAGGCGTTACTGCCAATGAAGGTGAACGCATCGAGGTTGGCGGTCAGCGGGTTGGCGTCCAGGCCGGTGAAGTCCAGCTTGTCCATCTCCGTGCTCTTGAAGCCGTTGATCACGTCCCGTGCCGCCCCGACGCCCATGTCCGACAACGCGCCAAACGCATAGGTGTCCGCGCCGGTGCCGCCGGTGAGGTTATCGGTGCCCGCACCGCCGATCAGCCGATCATCGCCCGAGCCGCCCACCAGGGTGTCGTTGCCGGCACCGCCGTCGAGGATGTTTCCAGCGCTGTTGCCCGACAATGTGTCGGCGTAGGCGCTACCGGTCAGGTTCTCGATGAACTTCAAGGTGTCCAGCCCGGAGCCCACGGTGTTTTGCTGGGCAGAGGTCGAGAGGTTCACGGTGACCCCGGCCAGGGCTCGGTCGTAGGACACGGTGTCGTTACCATCACGCCCGTCGAGGATGTTGTCGCCGGCACCGGCGAACAAGGTGTTGGCCAGCGCGTTACCCGTCCCGTTGGCGACGCCGGGGCTGTCGACGTAGAGGTTCTCCACGTTGGTGCCCAAGGTGTAGGCGGCGAGGCTACTGTGGACGCTGTCGATACCGCCGGTCACCGGATTGCTGCTTTTCTCGATGACGGTATCGCTGGCATTGTCGACGTAGTAGGTATCGTCGCCGTCGCCACCGCTCATGCTGTCGGCTCCCGCAGCGCCATTGAGCACGTTGTTGGCGACGTTACCGGTGATGAAATTTCGCCGATCGTTACCGGTGCCGTCGATGTCCGAAACGCCGGTCAGCACCAGGTTTTCCAGGTTGGCGCCCAGTGTCCAACTGACCGAAGCCTGTACCGTATCGATCTGCGCGGTCGAGGTGTTGGTTTCCACGACGCTGTCGAACGCGTTGTCGACGACGTAGATATCGTTGCCATCGCCACCGGTCAACGTGTCGGCGCCCAGGTCGCCGTTCAGGGTATCGTTGCCCGAGCTGCCCACCAGCGTATCGTCCTGGTCGGTGCCGGAAATCATCCCGCCCTCATTCTGCGCGCCGTCGAAAATGTCCTGCACGCTGTTGTTGTCGTTGGGGTTGCCCTGGAAACCGAGGTCATCGGCGATGTAGTCGGCCAGGCGCTGGCCAACGATTTCCGCTGATTCCTCGTGCAGGTGCCAGACGTCGTCGGGATAAACCAGCGGGTCCACTTCATAACGCAAGGGCAGGTCGTTGGGGTCCACCGCCAGTTTTACATCGGCACGCTCGGCGGCGATGGCTTCCTGGACGGCGCGAACGTAGCCCACACCCTCGACAATGTCGGCGATCTTATCCTCCGGGTAACCACGGGCGCGCGCGGCGTCCTGCTCGTAGTGGCCGGTCTCCATGATGTACACGTTGAAGTTGCCGAATTGGCTGTGCAGGTAATCGAATACCTTCAATGTCGCCGCTTTGTAGGCTGCCGCTGCTGCCGCCTTGTCCGTGGAGCGGGCGATTTCCTGGGCGGCTTCTTCGCCTTGGCCCCAGATGATGCCCATGGTCACGTTATCGATGGACTTCAGTTCGGTGAGCTGGTCACGCAGCAACGTCACGGCGCGCAACAGCGCCGGCCCCGGTTGATTGGTATCGGTCAGCCACCAGCACAACTTCAGCTCCTCGGCGCCCAGCGTCGACAAGCCGTTGACCGTGCTGCCGCCGACGGCGATGTCGATGCCGTTGCCATCGGCATCGTCGAACTGGCTGCGTACGTCGTAGGTGGTGTACTTGCTCAGATCGTTGACCAGCATCGAGGTGCCGGATTGATCGTCGTCTTCGCTCATGCGCAGCAGGCGCGCGTTGGATTGGCCAAGAGTCGGCAGGTAGAGGATGTCTTGCTGAGCGCGTTCGCCAAAGACGAAATCGTCGGCGGTGAGGGTGTTGAGGTAGTTGCCGTTCAGGGCGATTTCGAAGCGATTGCCATCGGCGTCGGCCTGGCTGGATTTGACATAGGTCTTGTCGCCCGCCGCGTTCAGGGTCATGTAGAGCGTGCCGTTGTTGCCGTCGCCCAGGCCAAGGAAGCCCAGCCCGGAGACGTCAATCTTGTCCACGCCCACGGTGAAGTCGTAGATCGTGTCCGTGGCGGTCACGCCGCCGATGTCGTAATCCCGGTAGCTGTCGGCCAGGTTGTTGTAGCGGAACGTGTCGGCGCCGTCGCCGCCATACAACGAGTCGCGTCCGGCGCCGCCGTCGATGATGTCCGCGCCGGTGCCGGCCTTTATGGTGTCGTTGCCGCCGAGGCCGAGGATCAGGTCGGCGCCTGCCGTGCCGTTGAGGCTTTCGGCGTTGGCGGTACCGGTGATGGTGTTGGCCGGCGCATCGGCGACCACCAGGGCGAAGTTGTCGCTGACCGAGGCGCCCGAGGGGTCGGTGGCCTTGACCAGCACGTCGTAGTTACCAGCGGCGGTGGTGGTGGGCGTGCCGCTGAACGTCAGGTTGGCGGCGTTGAACGTCAGCCACGAAGGCAGGGCGTTGCCGTTGGCGAGGGTCGCGGTGTAGGTCAGCACATCCTGGTTGGCGTCGCTGAAGCTGTTGCTGGCCACGGTGTATTTGAACGGCGTGCTTTCGCTGGCGTTCTGGTCCAGAAGGGGGATGACCACCACCGGCGCGACGTTCGTCGGAGTGTTCTGGTCGGCAAAGACAAAATGATTGGCGGTCAGGCTGCTGACCAGGTTGCCGGCCATCGAGATTTCGAAGCGGTTGCCGTTGGCATCGACCGTGAGGTCCTTGAGGTAGGTGCGGTTGGTCGATGCACTGTAAGTGACTTGCAGCGTGCCATTGAGCCCGTTGCCCAGGCCCGTATAACCGAGAGCCGCGACGTCGATCTTGTCGGCGGCCACGTCGAAATCGAGGATCTGGTCACTGGCGCTGGTGGAACTGGTGCGGTAGCTGTCGAGCTTGGACGTATAGCGGAATACGTCGGCGCCCGTACCACCGGTCAGTTTGTCCACGCCGGTGCCGCCCACCAGGACATCGTTGCCGGCGGCGCCATTGAGGGTGTCGTTGCCCGCACCGCCGAAAATCTGCTCGTTGGCGACGGTGCCGGTCAAGGTGTCGTTGTTCGGCGTGCCGTTGATCACCACGGACGAGGGCACGTCTTGCACGGCCAGGGTAAAGCTGTCGCTGACGGTGGCGTTGCTGCCATCGGTTGCGGTGACCTGGATCGAGTAAGTGCCCGACGCCGTGTCGGGAGGCGTGCCGCTGAAGGTGCGCGTGGCGGCATCGAACGTCAGCCAGCTGGGCAGGGCGCTGCCGTCGGCCAGCTTGGCGGTGTAGCTGAGGCTGTCATTGTCCGGATCGTTGAAGCTGGTGGCCGGGACCACATAATTGAAAGGTGTCTTTTCGGTTGCGTTCTGATCCAGCAATGGCGTGGCTACCACCGGCGCCTGGTTGGTGGGCGAGGACGTGGCGAAGACGAAATTGGCATTGGTCAGCTTATTGAGGTAATTGCCGTCCAGCGCTACCTCGAACCGATTGCCGTTAGCGTCTGCCTCCAAGGACTTGATGTAGGTCTTGGTGCCGGCGCTGTTGAGCACCAGGTAGACGGTGTTGTTCTTGCCGTCGCCAAGGCCGGTAAAGCCCATGGCGGAAAGGTCGATCTTGTCGGCGGCGATGTCGAAGTCGGTGATCAGGTCACCCAGATTCGCGCCGCCGGTGTTGTAGTTGCGGTAGCTGTCGAGTCGGTTGGCAAACACAAAGGTGTCTGCCCCGGCGCCACCGGTGAGGGTGTCCATGCCTGCGCCGCCGTCGAGCTTGTCGGCGCCCGCGCCACCACTGAGGCTGTCGTTGCCCGCCAGGCCGAGCAGGGTGTCCGCCGCATCGCTGCCCTGCAACGAGTCGCTGCCGGTGGTGCCGGTGATCACCCGGTTGAAGATGAAGTTATCTGCCGTCAAGGTACTCGCCAGGTTGCCTGAGAGAATCAGCTCGAAGCGATTGCCGCTGGCATCGGCGTCGTAGTCCTTGATGTAGGTGCGGTTGCTGCTGGCGTTGTAGCTGACCTGCAGGGTGCCGCCACGGCCATTGCCCAGGCCGGTGAAGCCGAGATCGGCGAGGTCGATCTTGTCCTGGGTCACGTCGAAGTCGGTGATGGTGTCGTCGAAGCTCGCCGTTGCGTTGCGGTAGCTGTCGGACTGGCTGGTGAAACGGAACGTATCGGCGCCCGTGCCGCCGGTGAGTTTGTCGACGCCCGCGCCGCCCACCAGAATGTCGCTTCCGGCCGCGCCGTTGATGGTGTCGTTGCCCGCCGCCCCAAAGAAGATCTCGCTGGCGCTGGTGCCGGTGAGTGTGTCGTTGCCGGCCGTACCCTGTACGGTGGTCATCGGCACCGTGGCGCTGACGTAGCTGCCATCGCCATAGACCAGCGTGGCGCCCTTGCTGGTGTGGCTGATGGTGTTGGCGATGATGGCGTTGCGATCGGTGCCGTCTTCGTTGCGCTCGGCGACACCGTAGGTGGACAGGTTGCTGCCGCTGATGATGTTGCCCTGGATCAGGTTGTCGCTGCCGTTGAAGTACTTGCCGGACACCCCGAGCGTATCGTCGTAGGACTGAATGATCACTTCCGGCACCGCGCTGCCCAGCGCGTTGTTGTTCAGCGTGTTGTCCAGTACCTCGACATGGTTGCTGCCATAGATGCGGACACCGGCGCCGTTGTTGTCATGGATGTCGACCCCGGTCACGGTTACGTCGCTGGACAGCTTGATCAGCACGCCTTCAGCGCCGTTGCCGTACATCTCGCCACCGGTGATGGTGATGTTGCTGGGGGAGGGGATGTCTTCACTGCCGCGCTGCACCACGATGCCGTTGCCGCCGTTGTTATAAGCGACGTTGTTGGTCATGGTGAAATCGTGGGTACTGGTGACAACGTTGAAACCGTGGCGGTCGTTGTCGTAGGCAACGTTGTTTTCGAAGGTGCTGTCGCTGAGGAAGTCGGCGACGAATCCGTCCAGGCCGTTGCCGTGGGACACGCTGTTCTTGATAACCATGTTGACGGTTTGCTCGTGGGGGTCGAAGCCATACCCGGAGCAATCCTTGATCTCGACGCTGTCGAGGGTGACGTTGGAGTCGTAGCCTTCTTCGCCGGGGATATACCCGTTGAACCAGCCGTCCACCTTGCCGGTGGTGGCGTCGCGGTTGCCGTCGATGGTGAGGTTGCTGACCCCGAAATCATGGGTTTCTTCGCCATAGGCTGAGCGGATGATGCCGGTGATCTTGGCATCGGAGCCATCGACCAATTTCACCGTGGTGTCGCCCATGCCGTCGCCGTACAGGTAAACGTTGCTCTTGAGCATCAGGCAGCCGTCGGAGGGTTCCTCGCCCCCTGACACGATGTAAGTGCCCGTCGGCATGTACACCTGGCCCCCGCCCGCGGCAGCTGCCGCATCAATTGCACTTTGAATGGCCGCCGTGTCGTCAGTGACGCCATCTCCTTTGGCGCCAAAATTTTGTACGTTGAAAATCATGGACTTATCTCCGTATCAGGTTAAGAACCTCGGTATCTGCCAATATTCCATCAGCGACCACGGAGTTATGACCGGAGTAAGTGAAAAAGTTGCGTCCGCATATCGGCGGAGTGTCAAAAAACTGATAAACGGTTGTGGGTTGGTTTGATTTGTAACATTTAATTGACGCTTTTGAGCGCCGTATCAGAGCTGTGGGAGTTCGATCGCGATAGCGGTGTACCCGTTACCTTTGATGCAACTGATCCGACGCCATCGCGAGCAAGCTCGCTCCCACAATGAAAGGGTGGTGCGGCTTGCAGTGCCTTGGCCCAAGGTGAACATTCACTCCAAGACCTTCTTGAGAAACGGCGCCGTGCGGCTCTCCCCGCAGTTCGCCACCACCTGCGGCGCGCCGCACACCACGACGTTGCCTCCCTGGGTCCCGGCCCCTGGCCCGATGTCGATGACCCAGTCGCTTTGCGCTACCACGCGCATGTCATGTTCCACCACGACCACCGTATGCCCTTCATCCACCAGTCGATTGAGCTGCACCAGCAAGCGGTCCACGTCCTGGGGGTGCAGGCCGTTGGTCGGTTCATCCAGCACGTAAAGCGTCGCGCCTCGGGCCTTGCGTTGCAGTTCCGTCGCCAGCTTGATCCGCTGGGCCTCGCCGCCGGACAGTTCGGTGGCCGGTTGGCCCAGGCGCAGATAGCCCAGGCCGATGTCTTTGAGTACCTGGAGCGAACGCCTGGCTGGCGGTTGCTCGGCGAAGACCTCCAGGGCCTGGTTCACCGTCAATTGCAGCACTTGGGAGATGTCCAGGCCTTGCCAGGTCACTTCCAGGGTCTGTGGGTTGTAGCGGGCGCCATGGCAGGTCGGACAGGGGGCGTACACGCTGGGCATGAATAATAATTCCACGCTGACGAAACCTTCCCCCTCACAGGTTTCGCAACGGCCCTTGGCGACGTTGAAGGAGAACCGTCCGGCATCGAAACCGAGCGCTTGTGCCTGCTCCGTCGCGGCGAAGAGCTTGCGCACATGGTCGAACAGCCCGGTATAGGTGGCGAGGTTGGAGCGTGGCGTGCGGCCGATGGGTTTCTGGTCGACCTGAACCAGTCGCTTGACCCCCTCGAGCCCGGCGGTGACCTGGCCGCCGCTGGCCAGCACCGGTTCGTCTTCCAGGCTTTGCTCTTCGCCATCGGCGTTGGCGCCGGGCTGGCCCAGGTGGGCGCCGACCAGATCCAGCAGGGCCTGGCTGACCAGGCTGGATTTGCCCGAACCGGAAATGCCGGTGACAGCCGTGAAGCAGCCCAGGGGAAAACCCACGCTCAGGTTGTCGAGATTGTTGCGGGTGATGCCGTCCAGCCGCAGCCAGTCCTTGGGTGGGCGCGGATGGCGCGCAATGGCCCGTTCTTCGGCGAACAAGTAGGCGCGGGTGCGGGATTCGGGCACTTGCCCAAGGCCTTCGGGCGGGCCACTGTAAAGGACCCTGCCGCCTTGCTCGCCCGCGTCGGGGCCCACGTCGATCAGCCAGTCGGCGCGGCGCATGGTGTCCAGGTCGTGCTCGACCACAAACACCGAGTTTCCTGCTGCTTTCAACCGTTGCAAGGCGCCAAAAAGCGCTTCACTGTCGGCCGGGTGCAGGCCGGCGGAAGGTTCGTCCAGCACATAGATCACCCCGAACAATTGGGAGTTGAGCTGGGTCGCCAGGCGCAGGCGTTGCAGTTCGCCGGAGGAAAGCGTCGGCGTGCTGCGCTCCAGGGCCAGATAGCCGAGGCCCAGGTCGATCAGCGTGACGATGCGCTCCAGCAGTTCGGCGGCAATGCGCTGGGCGGCCAAGCGCTTTTCCAGGGACAGATTGGGCGTGTGGCGCGCGTCCGGCCCGCCAGCGTGCGGGTTGTCGCCCCTGGCGGCGCGCTGCTCACGAGCCTCGCGCGTCTGGCGATGGGTGAGAACATCGCCCGATTCTTCGGGCTGCTCCAGATAATCCGGCGCCGCTACGGCCTTGAGCACCTCGGCCAATTCCAGCAATGACAGGTTGGACAGCTCGGCGATGTCCAGCCCGGCAAAGGTAACGGTCAGCGCCTCGCGCTTGAGGCGCTTGCCTTCGCAGACCGGGCAGGGGCTGGCGCGCATATATTGCGCCACCCGCTTGCGCATCTGCGCGCTTTGCGAATGCATGAAGGTGTGCAACAGGTAGCGCCGGGCCCCGCTGAACGTGCCCTGGTAGCTAGGTTCGAGTTTGCGCTTGAGGGCGTCGCGGGTCTGGGCCGGGGTGAGCCCGGCGTACACCGGGACGGTGGGGGTCTCTTCCGTGAAGAGGATCCAGTCGCGTTGCTTCTTCGGCAGGTCGCGCCAGGGAATGTCGACGTCATAGCCGAGTGTCACGAGGATGTCCCGCAGGTTCTGCCCTTGCCATGCCATGGGCCAGGCGGCTACCGCGCGTTCGCGGATGGTCAGCGAAGGGTCGGGGACCATGGTGGCTTCGGTCACTTCGTAAACCCGGCCCAGGCCGTGGCATTGCGGACACGCGCCCTGGGGCGTGTTGGGCGAAAAGTCCTCGGCATACAGCATCGGCTGGTCGGCCGGGTAGCTGCCGGCGCGGGAGTAAAGCATGCGGATCAGGCTCGACAAGGTGGTGACGCTGCCCACCGAGGAGCGCGCGCTGGGCGTGCCGCGCTGTTGTTGCAAGGCGACCGCCGGCGGCAGGCCTTCGATGCTGCCTACGTCCGGCACGCCGACCTGGTCGATCAGGCGCCTGGCATAAGGTGCGACGGACTCGAAATAACGACGCTGGGCTTCGGCGTAAAGCGTGGAGAAGGCCAGCGAGGATTTGCCGGAACCCGACACGCCGGTGAACACCACCAGGGCATCGCGAGGAATGTCCACGTCAACGTTCTTGAGATTGTGTTCGCGGGCGCCACGCACCCGGACGAAACCGGTGCCAGCGGTTAAAGCAGGGGCGGAGCGTGGGGGCATCGGGGATTCCTTGTGGTTGGCGGTGCGTTACGGGCGGTGGGAGCGGACTGCATCCCGGCATGGACGAGTATGCGACCGGGCTCGATCGTTTGCGTGCGAAAAAATTTACTGCGCAGGAGGGAGAGGGGCGAAGCGCTGCGCAGGACGGGAGGAACCTGTTCGTGCCCTATGCACCGCACCCCTTTGTGGCGAGGGAGCTTGCTCCCGCTGGGCTGCACAGCAGCCCCCGGAACAGTCGCCGCGGTAGGTCAGGTTGATGGCGTTTGGCCCGTTGGGGTCGCTGCGCAATCCAGCGAGAGCAAGCTCCCTCGTCACCGGAGCGCGCCGTTTCCTAGAGCTTCGGCAACTGCCCGATCCGCCCCATCATCTCGGTCACGACCTGCAGGTCCAGCAGGAACTGCTCCACGGTCTTGAACTCGTTGTCGTTGTGGCCGGTGTACTTGACGTCGGGCATGGCCAGGCCGAACTGCACGCCGTTGGGCAAGTCATGGACCGACGTGGCCCCGGCGGACGTGCCGAACTTGTGCTCCATGCCCAGGTTCTCGGTGGCGACGGCCAGCAGTGCCTTGACCCATTCGCCTTCGGGGTTACGGTACATGGGTTCGTCGATAGTGTTGTCGAATGTCACGGCAACCTCGGACTTCTTGGCCCACGCGGAGAGCTTGTCGTTGATCTCAGCCTTCAGCGTGTCCGTTGGCTTGCCCACGGGCACTCGCAGGTTCACGGCGAGCTTGAAGCTCTTGTCGTCCATCCCGACGTAGGTCAGCGAGGCGGTCAGCGGGCCCATGAACGCGTCGGAAAAGCCGATGCCCAGTTTGTTGCCCAGGTAATCCAGGCCCCAGTTGTCGGTGGCGTAACGCGCAGCGTCGGTGATGTGGTTGTGCTTGAGCGCGACCTTGCCATCCAGGCCATTGATGAAGGCCAGCATCCTGGCGACCGGGTTGACGCCTGACTCGGGCTCGGAGGAATGGGCGGATACGCCGGTAAAGGTCAGCTTGACGGTTTTATCGGCCACCTCGCTTCTTACTTCAAAGTCGCCGCCATTGGCTTTGGCGTAGTCGGTGCCGGCCTTGAGCAGGCTGGCGGCCAGCTCGGCGGGTTTGTCGGTGCTGAACGTCGCGACTGAAGTCGACGGGATCTGGTTGGTCGCCATGCCGCCGGTCATTGCAACGACTTCAGCCCCTTTGCCTTGGCCCGCCCGGCGAGGGAAGTTCGCCATGACCGTGCCGTAGCCTTTCTCGGCGATCACCACTGGGTAGCTGCCATCGAGCGCCAGGTTGTAATTGGGCGTCGGGTTGCGCTCGAAATAGTAGGGGATGGCGTCGCCGGTGGTTTCTTCGGTCGTGTCCACCAGCAGCTTGAAGTGGCGCGCCAGCGGCAGTTTTTCGTCCTTGATGATCTTCATGGCGTAGAGCACCACGACGATGGCGTTCTTGTCATCCTCGGTGCCTCGACCGTACATGCGATCGCCCACCAGCGTGACCTTGAACGGATCGAGCCTGGTGCCGTCCTTGAGCACCCAGTTTTCCGGCGTCACCGGCACCACGTCGGCATGGGCGTGAATGCCCACGACTTCGTCACCGCTGCCTTCGAGTGAAATCTCATAGACGCGGTTGTCGATGTTGCGGAAGTTCAGGTTGAAGTCGTTGGCCAGGCTTTTGATCTTGTCGGCGATCTTGAGAAACTCGGGGTTTTCATGCTGGGCCACGCCGTCCTTGCGAAAGGTCGGGATTTCCACCAACTGGCGCAAGGTCTCGGTGGCGGCCTTGCCATACTTCACCCGGGCGTAGATACCGAGCAGCCGATGGATTTCGTTCTGTTGTTCCGCCGACAGGGTTTTGTTGCCTTGGAAGGCATCGATGGCCGGGCCGAGATTCGCGGATTTGGCCAGCTCACTCTTGGCGACGCTCGCCAGGAACTGGCGGAAATCGCTGACCGAGGTATCGGCGTAGGTCTTGACGAAGTCCGCGCTCTGTTGGGCGGTGATGTTGGCGTTGGCGGATATCGAGTAGGACGAGAGGGTGGACAGGACGAGGGTGGCAATAGCCAGGCGCTTGAACGGGAAGTTCATGGTGAGGGGCATTCCTTTGCAGGGAAAAGTGTCGTTTGGTGAAACAATCACTTACAACCTAGCACCATGAGCGCCGGTTGGGGGAGCCCTAAGAACGGAATATGTCGCCGGAAAAAGCGCAAACGGCGCAGAAATGAAAAATCCCCTGTGGGAGCGAGCAAGCCCGCTCCCACAGGGTTCGGTGGTGACTGGAGTCAATGCGTCCCGCGCGGAATCGTCTTGAGCAGATCTTCCGGGCTGATATGCCCCACCACCGGCTGAGCCGTGCTGCCCGGCAATGGCAGGTCGAGGATATGCCCCTTGATCTTGCCGACCACATGCATCTCGCAGGGTTTGCAATCGAACTTCAAGGTCAGCACTTCATCGCCGTGAATCAGCTGCATCGGCGCGACCTTGGTGCGCACACCGGTGACGCCCTTGGCTTGCTTGGGGCAGAGGTTGAACGAAAAACGCAGGCAATGCTTGGTGATCATCACCGGTACTTCGCCGGTTTCCTCGTGGGCCTCGAACGCCGCGTCGATCAGCTTGACGCCGTGGCGGTGGTAGAAGTCCCGGGCCTTCTGGTTGTAGACGTTGGCCAAAAACGACAGGTGCGACTCCGGGTACACCGGTGGCGGCGTGGTTTCGGCCTTGCGCCCGCCCCGTGGATGCGCTGCGACGCGCGCCGTGGTCAGGGCTTCGATCACCTCGCGGCGCAGTGCCTTGAGCTGGGAGTTGGGAATGAAAAACGCCTGGGGCGCGTCCAGCTTGATCGACGTGGCGTGGTACTCGGTGGTGCCCAGTTGGCCGAGCAGGTCCTGCAACTGCTCCAGGGCTTGTTCTGGCTTGTTCGCCAGGCCGAAAGGACCGTCGAGGGCAACGCTGGCGCTGATGCCTTCTTCGCTGGTGGCGGTCAGCTCCAGGCGCTCTTCGCGCAACTGCGCGACCCAGGCCAGGCCCACGCGACGCTCGGCGGAGGTCTTGAGCAAGGCTTGCTGCCAGTTGTGGTCCAGGTTGCGGCTCAGCGGATGGTTGGGCCGCAACTGGTACATGCCGGCGGGCATCTCGTTGGGCTCGACGCGGTAGCGGTAGCGCTTCTGGCCTTCGTCATCGAGGAACTCGCCCTTGGGCTCGGCGATGTTGGCCCGGAAACCCACCACTTCGCGCTTGACCAGCACGTTGAGGCCGTCGCCGTTGGACAACGGATCAGACGTCACCACGTGCAGGTCGCGCTTGCCGACTTTCTCCACCACGCCCACCGGTACGCCGGTGAACGTGGGGGAGTCGAAGGCGCCGATGTCGATCTTGCGCTCGCTGACGAAGTAGTCGGTGCTGCCACGGTGGAAGGTCTTGTCCGGGTCCGGCACGAAGAAGTGCGCGATGCGGCCACTGGAAGCGCGGGCCAGGTCCGGGCGGTCTTCGAGGACATCGTCCAGGCGCTGGCGATAGTAGGCGGTGATGTTCTTCACATAGGCCGCATCCTTGTAGCGGCCTTCGATCTTGAACGAGCGCACGCCAGCTTCAACCAGGGCGCGGATGTTGGCGCTCTGGTTGTTGTCTTTCATCGACAAAAGGTGCTTTTCGTAGGCGACCACCCGGCCTTGATCATCCTTGAGGGTGTAGGGCAGGCGGCAGGCCTGGGAGCAATCGCCACGGTTGGCGCTGCGGCCGTTTTGCGCGTGGGAGATGTTGCACTGGCCGGAAAACGCCACGCACAACGCGCCGTGAATGAAGAACTCGATGGCCGCGTCGGTTTCGTCGGCGATGGTGCGGATTTCCTGCAGGTTCAGCTCGCGGGCCAACACCAGCTGCGAGAAACCGGCCTGGTCGAGGAATTTCGCCCGGGCGAGTGTGCGAATGTCGGTCTGGGTGCTGGCGTGCAGCTCGATCGGCGGAATGTCCAGTTCCATCACGCCCAGGTCCTGGACGATCAGGGCATCGACGCCGGCATCGTAGAGCTGATGGATCAACTGGCGGGCCGGCTCCAGCTCGTTGTCATGCAAGATCGTGTTGATCGTGGTGAACACCCGGGCATGGTAGCGATGGGCGAACTCCACCAGCCCGGCGATATCGCTCACCTCGTTGCAGGCGTTGTGACGCGCACCGAAACTCGGGCCACCGATGTACACGGCGTCGGCGCCATGCAGGATGGCCTCGCGGGCGATGGTCACGTCGCGGGCGGGGCTGAGCAATTCCAGATGATGTTTAGGCAAGGACATGTTTTTTTAGTCAGGCTGGTCACGGTCGAAGCGCGCATTGTAGCCGCCAGGCGCCGGATCGGCACCTGTGCAAGCCTGTGTCGGGGGAAATGAGCCGATACGCGGTCAGCCCTGGGCGGCGCCGATGCTGCACCAGCGGTTGCGCCCGGTGTTCTTCGCCAGGTACAGGAACGCGTCGGCGGCCTTGATCAACATGGCGGGGCTCACGTCCTCGCTGCTCGGCTGGCAGGTGTTGATGCCCGCGCTGATGGTGACGATGCCCAGGGGATGATCGCCATGCTCGATGTTCAGGGCCCTGACGGCTTCGAGGATTTGTTGCGCGACCTGGGCGGCGCCAGTGCTGTCGGTATTGGGCAGCAACACCGTGAATTCCTCGCCGCCGTAGCGGACCGCCAGGTCCCCGGGCCGCTTGATCGTCTGCCCGATCGCGCTGGCAATCGCCCGCAGGCAGTCGTCGCCGGCGGCATGGCCGTACTTGTCGTTGAAGCGTTTGAAGTAGTCGACGTCGAGCATGATCAGGGCCAGGGACGAACCCTGGCGCTTGGCCAGGCGCAGCTCATCGGCCAGGGCGCTGTCTAGCCGCCGACGGTTGCCCAGGCCGGTCAGGCTGTCGGTCAGGGCCATGTCCCGCATGGCTTGGTGGGCGCTGCGGATCTGCTTTTCCATGGTCATGCGGTAGCGCAGCTGGCTCAACACGATGAGCCCGAAACCCACCAGGATGGCGATCAGGAATATCAGCACCAGGCTGGTCTTGAACAAGTCCCGGCGCCACGGGGCGACGATCGATTCGCGGGACAAACCGGCTTCCACCACCAGCGGGTAGGTGGTCAGGGCCCGGTAGCCGTACAAGCGTTCGGTGTCGTCGACGACCGCCCGGGCTTCGGCCACGCCCTGGTTGGAGGTTGGCAGGTGCTCACGGAAGATCACGCTGTTGACCAGGCTCTTGCCGATCACCGAGGCGACGAAGGGCCGTCGTACCAGGATCGTGCCACTGCGCAATGCCAGGACCAGCGCGCCTTTGTCGTCGATCTTGAAGTCACCGTAATAGTCGACGAAATAGCTGACCTTGACGGTCCCGAGCATCACGCCGGCGAAAGAGCCGTCGGGGTTGTTCAAGCGGCGCGAGACAGGAATGATCAAGTCGTCGGTGGAACGACTCTTGATCACTTCGCCGATACGCACGCCACGGTCCTGGTGTGTGCGGTGGTACTGGAAGTAGTCTCGATCGGCGTTGTTCGCCATTTCCGGTATCACGTCCTTGTCTGTCGCCAGCCATTGACCGTCCGGGCCGTAGATAAACAAGCCGTGCAGTTGCGGCATGATCGCGGCTTGTTGGATGAGCAGCTTGTGGATACGGGCAATGTCCATGTTTTGCAGCCCGTCGCCTTCCACTCGTTCGGCAAGGGCGGCGGTGAGCACGTCCACTTGGCGGATGGCGTCTTCGGCGTGTTGGGCGGTTGCCCTCGCCAGGTTGGTGACCGAGTCGCGGGCGGAAGCGAAGGCCGCGCGATAATCGCGCCATGTGCGCCAGCCCTCGACGGCGAGGAAGGCCATGACGACCACGAGCATGAAACTGACCGTCAGCCGAAACGCCGCCCCGGCTCGCACAGCCTGCGGGAACGCTTGATCGGGGCTTTCAATCCTGGGCTCTGGCTGTTTGCGTCCGAGCATTGGCTTATCCTTCTACACGACGGGTCCGTGCGCTTGCAGCGCACAGCCTATCCTATTCCATTTCAGCACGTTAGCTAACTGCGACGAGGCCTATACAGCCGACGACACACGGCACAAGGGGAAGGTTCATGAAAGTTGGCGTCATATCCGACACCCACGGCTTGCTGCGCCCCGAGGCGTTGGACGCGCTGCAAGGCTGCGAGAGGATCATTCATGCCGGTGATATCGGCAGCCACCAGATCCTGGAAGCCCTGGCATCCATCGGCGAGCTGTACGTGGTACGTGGGAACAACGACCTGGAGGCCGACTGGGCGGGACAGATCGCCGATCAGTTGCAATTCGACCTGGGCGGGTGGCAGGTGCTGTTGGTCCAGACATCGCCGATGTGCCGGCGACGCTCGATCCAGCTGTAAGGGTGGTGATCACCGGCCATTCCCACAAGCCGCTGATCGACTGGCGTGGCGAGCGGCTCTACCTCAACCCCGGCAGCGCCGGCCGGCGGCGGTTCAAGTTGCCGGTGACGCTGGCGTTGCTGGAGGTCAGCGAGCAGGGGATCGAGCCGCGGATCGTGCCGTTGCTACCGTGACAGGCCTGAGTTACCTGAAGTATTTGTCGACGTAGGACTGGATCTCCTGGCGCATGAAACGCCCGGATTCATCGGCCCGTTCCTCCCAGCCGAACACACACGCCGTGACGATGCCGTCGAAGCCGGTCTTCGCCAGTTCGCCAAAGAACAGGTCCCAGTCGATCTCGCCCTGGTGCATGTCCATGTGCTGATGCACCGTCACCTTGGCTCCGGGTGGGTTGACGATATAGCGCAGGCCGGACGAGGCCTTGTGGTTGTAGGTGTCGGCAATGTGGACATGGGTGATCATCGATCCGGCTTCAGCGATCATGGCTTGCATGTCATCGCCGAAGTAGAACGTGTGGGGGGCACAGTACAAAAACTTCACGTTGTCTGAACCGACGGTCTTGAGCATGTCCAGGGCCGGCTGAAGGGTCTCGCACCAGTCCTCCGGATGCGGCTCGACGTTGAGGGTAACGCCTTCGGATTCGAGGATCGGCACCAGCTCTTCCATCGAGCGCCACCAGGCCGCTTCGCTCGACTCATGACTGTGCATGCCGCCACAGCAGCTGACCTTGTGCCCGCGATCGGGCGACGGCCCGCGACCGAACTCCGAGTTCATCGTCGTACACCCCATCTCCACGGCAACCTGGATCGCTTCCTTCCAGTAGTTCACCGCCGCCCGGCGTTCGTCCTCGTGGGGGCTGGCCCAGCGGTACATCGGCAGCAGCGACGCCAGTTGCAGGTCATGGTCGCGCAGGGCTTTCTTGAATTCGGTGATGCGTTCCTTGTGGGCGCGAGGGCGAACCCACCACGGCAGGAAATCTTCACGCGGCGACAGTTCCAGGTATTGGTAGCCGAGCTCGGCGGTCTTGCGGCACAGGTCCGGCAGGCTCAGGTGGCGGTGCATGTAGGGATCGAGGGCGATTTTCATTGTTGTTCTCCGTTGATCAACATTGGTTACCTGTGGCAGCAGGTTAATAGGCGATCCAGGTTGAATCGTTGTTGGCCGATTCCACGCAGCGCTCCACCCAGCGCACGCCGTCCACGCCGGCGTCGATGTCGGGATAGCGCAGCGCGGTCAGCATTTGGGCGTCGCCACGGTTGGCGGCGTCCATGGCGAGGGCGAAGCGGCGATAGAGATTGGACCAGGCCTCGAACAGCCCTTCGGGATGACCGCCACCGATGCGGTCGTCCAGCAAGGCGTCGTCGTGCAGATAGCCCATGCCGCGCTCCAGGGTTTGCGCGGGCTGGCCCTGGATCTCGAAACTGAGCTGGTTGGGGCGCTCATCCCACCATTCCAGGCTCGCCCGGGATCCGATCACGCGGATTTTCTGGCCGTGCATGGAACCGGCATTCACCGCGCTGGACCAGACCATGCCCATCGCGCCGCTTTCGTACTCCATCAAGGTGTAGGCGTTGTCCTCCAGCGGCGCGCGGCTGGCGACGAAGCTCTGCCGGCTGCACATCAAGCGCTTGATCTTGAGCTCAGGCAGCATCACCTTGGACAGATACAACGGATGCGTACCGACATCCCCAAGCACATAACTGGGCCCGGCCTGGCGCGGGTCGACGCGCCATTGCGTCGCCTGGCTCTGAGCCTCTACCGGCGCGCTGTGAAAACCGTGGGCGAACTGCATATGCACCATGCGGATCTCCCCCAGCTCCTTGGCTGCAATCATTGCCCGCGCCTGTTCGATCAACTGGTGCCCGGCGTAGCCGTAGGTCAGGCCGACGATACGGCCCCGGGACCTGGCCAGGGTCCGCAACGCCTCGGCTTCGTCGAGGGTGAAGCACAGCGGTTTCTCGCAAACCACATGCAAGCCGGCTTCCAGGGCGGCGCGGGTGATGGCGTAGTGCGTGCCGTTGGGGGTGGCGATCGACACCGCCTCGATGCCGTCGGGCCGCTGTGCTTCCAGCTCGAACAAGCTCAGGTAGTCCGGATAACAGCGCGCCGGGTCGATCCCCAACGCTTCGCCGAAGGCCTGGCCACGGCCCGGATCGATGTCCAGCGCGCCGGCGACCAGTTCGAAGTTGCGATCGCGCAGGGCGGCCGAGCGGTGGATGTAACCGATCTGGCTGTGCTCGCCGCCGCCGATCATGGCCCAGCGCAGGGGCCGGCCAAGGGTTTTGCTGCCATTGATCATGAGTGTTGTCCTCCTTTGGTCAGAAGCCGATGCCGGCCAAATAGGCGCGGCTGGCCGCCACGTCGTCCAGGCTGGTGGCGGCGTTGCGCGGGTCGCGTTCCTGTTCGACGGTAATCGCGCCTTGGTAGCCGAGCTCACGCAGCAGGCCATGCAGGGCCGGGTAGTCGATGGCACCGCGTCCTATCGGGCACATCACGCCCCGGGCACAGGCGGCGAAGAAGCGGATGCGCTCGTTCAGCACCTGGTCGAAGACCGCCGGGTCTATGTCTTTGAAGTGCAGGTAGTCCAAGCGATGGGCGTAGGTGCGCAGCGATGCGAGCGGGTCCATGCCGGCGTAGTAGAGGTGCCCGGTGTCCAGGCACAACCCGGCAATGTCGTGGGGGATGTCATCCACCAGCCGCGCCAGCTCATCGGCGAATTCGATGTAGCCGCCGGCGTGAGGATGGATGACGGCGCGGATGCCATAGGTGTCCCAGGCGAGGGCGGCGATGGCGCGGATATGCGCCATCATCGCGTTCCAGTGCGCGTCGTCCAGGCGTGGCGCGCGGTCCGAATGGCCGGCCGCGTAATCGCGTTCGTCGTGGCCCCAGTCGATGATCACCAGGTAGGGCCCGCCGAAGCGCTGGCCGGGCTGGGGTTTCAAGGGCGGCAGTTGTTTGAGTGAGCCGCAGATGGAGTGGGTCTGGCGCAGCAGTTCGGGCAGATTGGCTGGGTTTACCAAGTCATCGAAAATCGTTCCCGCGACGATGTGCAGGCCGTGCTCCGACAGTGCTGGATTGAGGATTTCCGCCTCCAGCGGCAGATAACCATAGGGCCCCAGCTCGATGCCGCGATAGCCCGCATCGGCGGCTTCGCGCAGCACCCGTCGCCACGGTGGCAGAAACGCGTTCTTGATGTCATCGACGCCCCAGCAGCAAGGCGCCGTGCAGATGTGGATCGCCATTTGAAGCACTCCGGCTGTGTTGTTGTTTTTGTCTTGGGCTGATGCTATTGCCTCGTTGCGGAGCGGGCCATGGGGTGATGGCTTAATGTGTCAGAACCCCTCATGATGGCGAAAAGAGGTGTCAAGACATGTCAAAGCAGCCACGCCGAAAATTGCGCCCCACCATGGCCGATGTCGCCCGGGAAGCCGGTGTGAGCCTGTCGACGGTGGACCGGGTGCTGAACCTGCGCGCCGACGTGCGTGCCGACACCGCCCAGCGCATCGCGGCAGCGGCGGGGCGCTTGGGCTTCCATGCCAAGGGGGTGATCGAGCAGCGTGTGCTCAACGACCGTCCCACCCTGCGTCTGGGGTTCCTGTTGCAGAAAAGCGGGGTGCCGTTCTATCAGGGGCTGGCCCACGCCCTGTCAAACACCGCCGCCACCTGCACGCGAGCGCGGATTCGCGTGGTCATTGGTTACCTGGACGACCTTGATCCGGTCAACGTGGCCCAACGCATCCTCGCCTTGCGTGACCAGGTGGACGGCCTTGGCGTGGTGGCGGTCGATCACCCCAAGGTGCGTGAGGCGGTGGCCCAATTGCGCGCGACAGGCATATCGGTCGTGGCGCTGCTCTCGGAACTGTCCAGCGGCGCCGGCACTGGTTACGCCGGCCTCGACAATCGCCTCACGGGACGCACCGCCGGTTGGTTCATCAGCCGCCTCGCCAGGCAGCCCGGGCCAGCGGCGGTCATGCTCAGCAGCCAGCGTTTCCAATGCCAGGAATTGTGCGAATTGAGCTTTCGCAGCTACTTGGCGGAGCAAACCGGCGAATGGGAGCTGCTCGCCTCGCGCCTGACCCTGGAGGACGACGAGTTTGCTTATGGCAACACCGTCGACCTGCTCACGGCAGAACCCGACCTGGCGGGGCTTTACGTGGCCGGCGGCGGCATCGCCGGGGTATTGCGGGCCCTGCGCAGCCTCCAGCAGCAACAGCTGCGCCTGCCCGTCGTGGTGTGCCATGACCTGACGCCGCTGACCCGGGAGGCGTTGAAAACCGGATTGGTCCAGGCGGTGCTCTCCCACCCGGTGACCACCCTGGCCGAAGAAGCCGTGGATGCTCTGGTCGAAGCCGCGACGGCCACGTCGGTGGGGCCGGTGGCGAGGCGGGTGGTGGCGTTGCAGATCGATGTGCCTGAAAGCACCTAGCGGTTACTTCTTTCGCTTGATGCTGCCGCTGTTTCTGCACGAGCTTTTAAACAGGCCTGTGCAATGAGTGAACGTCGTTATAGCTATCGGTCACTGGGTGTGCCATCATTTTGCCTCTATTTTGGTGGGATGGCAGGGACGCAATGCAAATCGAAAATCTAAGGCGCTTTCTCGACGCGGGAACCACCTTTTCCTTTGGTGAATCAGCTACGCCTCATACGGCCAACGACTTTTGGCAATGGGCTTTTTCCAACATGAACGTACCGGTTCTGCGAGGTGTGCTGATCGAATATCTGGTGGCCAGAAAGCTGATCGCCAACAACGATGACATCGTCGGAGATACGGTCAGGACGTTAACTACCTACACGCCTCGCAAAGGTGACCTGACCCGAAGCATCGAGCAGTTCTACCAAGTGCAACCTCATGGTGATGTATTTGATTTGCAGTTGAGCTGGGGCGTGACACTGGAAATCAAGAGCACCGCATCACCGGATACCTGGAGGCTGAACAAGACCTGCCGCTGGAACATTATTGAAGACAAGAATCTCAAGGAAGCGGTCTTTCCCGCTCAGTTCTATATCCTGGCGCAAATGGACTCCCAGGTGAATTTCACCGACAGCGCACTGGATTTGGGTTCAATCAAATTCCATGTGCGTACGGGAGAAGAGATGGATACGCTCGCCGCCAAGTATCAATCGCTGGGGTTCACCAAGTTCGTAGGCGAGGTGCCCAACCAGCGTACCTGTCAATATGATGAACTGCCCGTTGTGTTATCTGAATTGCAATCAAAACGTCTCGCCCGGGTCCGGAAAAAACTGCTGCCGGACTGGAAGCTTGAACCCCTCGCCCGCGCAGGAAACTTCATGCCGTTGGCCGTTGAAATGGCTGGCTATGTCGAAGCGGGGTGGTATGAGGAGGTTCAAGTGCAAGGCAAATGGACGGCCGTGCGGATCGCACCGATTGCGTCGCCGTGGTTGCCGGACGAAACACCAGGCTGGCGGGATTGGGAGGCAGCGGGTTTTGCTTACGTTCCGGAGATTGTTGCGGTAATCGAACCGGAAGATGCGACTGCCTGAAAACAAAACCTTCGTGACACCACGAGGGTTCAGCCATGACCTTTGGTTCTTACTGTTGCCCTTGATGCCCGGTCAGTGTCGGATAAATCCGTATAACCCTGCGCCTCGCCCTGATAGAACGTGGCCGGATCGGCCGCGTTCAACGCCTCACCCAATCGGAAGCGCTCCACCAGATCCAGGTGTGCCAGGAACGGTGTTCCAAATGACACCACGTCGGCGGTGCCCTCACTGATGGCCGTGCCAGCGCGTTCGACGCTGTAGCCGCCGTTGGCGATATAGGGCCCGCCGAAGCGGCGCTGAGTTCGAGGAAATCGAACGGTCCTTCGCCGCCCCACGATGTGCAGGTACGCCAAGCCATAACGGCTGAGCATCCGGGCCGTGTGGTCGAAAGTCGCCTGAGAAGTAATTGAAGATCGGCGACAGGCGAACGCCAACGCGGCCGGCGCTAAAGTCCTCGATCACCGACTTGACCTCCTCTTTGAGGAAGCGTGCGCGATGCTCGATCGAGCCGCCGTAGGCATCGGTGCGCCTGGTTGGCCCCGATGGCAATGAAGGAGAAGTGCAGATACCCAGCCGCTTCAACGCCGATACCGCGCAAGCCTTGCGCCAGGCCCGGTGGCGGGGCTGGGCATCGCCGTGCTGCCGTCAGCCCTGAGCAGCCTGGAAGCTGGCCGGTTGGTGCGTGTATTGCCGCAATACCAACGCAGTGGTTTTGGTTTGAACGTGCTCTATCCAAGTCGGCGACAATTGCCTCGGGCGCTTCCACAGGCCCAATGCCGGGTGAACCGCCCCTGCCTGGCGCGATTTTGTTCCAACCAGTTTTTTCCTTCCCAGCCACAACAAAAACCCTCGTTTCGTAAATTCCCGCCTGCCAACACAATCGCCTCGACAGCTTGTTTCGATAGCTGCAATCGCAGAACAACAAGAAACCGGAACCCGAGGCGGCGACACGCCGACTTGAGCCAAACCCTCTGCCGGAAGTGCCAAGACATGCCCGTTGAAACCCTACGCATCGATACGCTTGTAATAGGCGCCGGCCAGGCCGGCGTCGCCATGAGTGAACATTTGAGCCGCCAAGGCGTGCCGCATCTGGTGGTGGAGCGCGACCGCATCGCCGAGGCCTGGCGCACGGCGCGCTGGGACTCGCTGGTCGCCAACGGCCCGGCCTGGCATGACCGCTTTCCTGGGCTGGAATTCGACGGCCTGGATCCCGATGCGTTCGCCTCCAAGGACCAGGTTGCCGAGTACTTCGAAGCCTACGCCCGCAAGTTCAACGCGCCGATCCGCACGGGTGTGGAAGTGCGCAAGGTCGAGCGCACTGTCGGTCGCCCAGGTTTTACTATTGATACCTCCGACGGTGTGATCGAAGCCACTAACGTGGTGGTCGCCACCGGGCCCTTCCAACGTCCCGTCATCCCGCCCATCGCGCCGCAGATGCCTGCGGTCACCCAGATTCACTCGGCGCAATACCGCAACCCCGGGCAGTTGGCCGAAGGCGCCGTGCTCGTGGTGGGAGCGGGGTCGTCGGGGGTGCAGATCGCCGATGAATTGCAGCGGGCCGGCAAGCAGGTCTACCTCTCTGTCGGTGCCCATGATCGTCCGCCACGCGCCTATCGCAATCGGGATTTCTGCTGGTGGCTCGGGGTGCTGGGCGAGTGGGACGCCGAGGCGGTCAAGCCGGGCAAGGAGCACGTGACCATCGCTGTGAGTGGCGCCCGGGGCGGCCACACCGTGGATTTCCGCCGGCTGGCCCACGAGGGCATCACGCTGGTGGGCCTGACCCGAGCGTTCAACGGCCACGTAGTGAGTTTCGAATCCAACCTTGCCGAAAACGTCGCCCGTGGCGATGAAAACTACCTGGCGTTGCTCGACGCCGCCGATGCCTATATCGAGCGCAATGGCCTGGACCTGCCGCCCGAGCCCGAGGCGCGCCGGCTATTGCCCGATCCTGAATGCATGACCCATCCGATCCTTGAGCTGGACCTGGTCGAGGCGGGTGTCAGCACCATCATCTGGGCCACCGGGTACTCGGTGGATTACAGCTGGCTGAACGTCGATGCATTCAAAGCCGATGGCAAGCCTCGGCATCAGCGTGGGGTCTGCAGCGAACCTGGCCTCTATTTTGTCGGCCTGCCTTGGCTGTCGCGCCGGGGGTCGGCGTTCATCTGGGGCGTGTGGCACGACGCCCGGCATATCACCGACCACATCGTCAAACAGCGCACGTATCTCGACTACCGCGATGCATCCCAGCGCATTTCGCAACCTTTGAAAACCAGCCTGACGGGAGTTCGTTGATGCCTACTCACACTCGCATCCGCATGTTCAACACCAAGGACACCTATCCCAACCAGACCCTGGACAACGACCTGTGCCAGGCCGTGCGCGCGGGCAATACCGTTTACGTCCGTGGGCAGGTCGGCACCGATTTCAACGGCCAGCTGGTGGGCCTCGGCGATCCGCGGGCCCAGGCCGAACAGGCCATGCGCAACGTCAAGCAACTGCTGGAAGAAGCCGGCAGTGACCTGAGCCACATCGTCAAGACCACCACCTACCTGATCGACCCGCGCTACCGCGAGCCGGTGTACCAGGAGGTCGGCAAATGGCTCAAGGGCGTGTTCCCGATTTCCACCGGGCTGGTGGTCAGTGCCCTCGGCCAGCCGCAGTGGCTGATGGAAATCGATGTGATCGCGGTCATCCCCGAATAAGGAGCACGACATGACGTTTTCCATCGTCGGACGCTGCGCCGAAACCGGCCAGTTGGGCATCGCCATCAGCTCGTCGAGCATTGCCGTCGGCGCCCGTTGCCCCTGGCTGCGGGCAGGGGTTGGCGCGGTGTCGAGCCAGAACATCACATTGCCTGCGCTGGGCCCGCAGATCCTCGACGAATTGGCCGCCGGTTCGGTGGCCCAAGAGGCGCTGGACCGTGCCCTGGCACGCAACGGCTACAGCGAGTATCGCCAGGTGGCCGTGGTGGATGCCCAGGGGCGCACGGCGGTTTTCAGCGGTCGCCACGCGTTGGGCGTCCATGGCGCCGGGGTCGGCGAACAGTGTGTGGCGGCCGGCAACCTGCTGGCGGGCGACGGGGTCATTGCCGCAATGGTCACGGCATTCGAACAGGGTGAGGGCAGCCTCGCGTCCCGCCTGTTGAGCGCGTTGCAGGCGGGCCAGGCCGCAGGCGGAGAAGCCGGGGCGGTGCATTCGGCGGCGTTGTCGGTGGTGGATGACCTGACCTGGCCAATCGTCGATCTACGGGTCGATTGGGCGGATGAAAATCCCATCGGCGAACTGGAAAAACTCTGGCTCGCCTATCAGCCGCAGTTGCAGGACTACCTCACTCGCGCCCTCGATCCAACCCAGGCGCCCAGCTACGGGGTGCCGGGCGATGAGTGAGTTGCGCAGCCGTGCATTACTCGCCGAGCTGGTGGGCTTTGCCACGGTCAGCCGCGATTCGAACCTGGCGTTGATCGAGTTCGTTCGCGATTACCTGCACGGCCTGGGCGTGACCAGCGAGCTGATCTACAACACGGAACGGACCAAGGCCAACCTGCTGGCGAGCATCGGCCCGTCGGTGCCGGGCGGCGTGGTGTTGTCCGGGCACACTGATGTAGTGCCGGTGGACGGGCAAGCCTGGACCGCGGAGCCGTTCCGCCTTAGCGAGCGGGACGGCAATTTGTTCGGACGCGGTACGGCGGACATGAAAGGCTACCTGGCCTCGGTGCTGGCTGCGGTGCCGACATTCCTGTCCAGCCCGTTGAAGCGTCCTGTACACCTGGCGTTCTCTTATGACGAAGAAATCGGTTGCCTGGGCGTGCGCGGCCTGCTGGAAGTCCTGCCGCAACGCGTCCCGCAACCGGCCTTGTGCCTGATCGGCGAGCCCACCGAGCTGCGACCGGTGTTGGGCCACAAGGGCAAGTTGGCGATGCGTTGCCACGTCAAGGGCGCGCCTTGCCATTCCGCCTATGCGCCTTACGGGGTCAATGCCATCGAACAGGCGGCGCGCTTGATCGGCCATCTGGGTGAGATCGGTGCGGAGCTGGCCGAGCCCTCACGACACGATCCGCGTTTCGACCCGGCGTATTCGACCGTACAGGTCGGCGTGATCCAGGGCGGCACGGCATTGAACATTGTCCCGGCCGATTGCCGCTTCGATTTCGAGGTGCGCGCCTTGCCGGACTTCGCCCCGCAGGCAGTGGTCGAGCAGTTGCGCGATTACGCCGAACAGACGCTGCTGCCCAGGATGAAGGCAATAAACGCCGACACCGCCATTCGTTTCGAACCCTTGTCCGCTTACCCGGGCCTGGCGACCTCGCCGCACAGCGCGGCCGCGCGCCTGGTGGCCCGGCTGTGCGGCAACGACGGTTTCGGCACCGTGGCGTTCGGCACCGAGGGCGGGCTGTTCCACCAGGCCGGCATCCCAACGGTGGTGTGCGGCCCCGGCAGCATGGACCAAGGCCACAAACCCGACGAATACGTGAGCGTCGAGCAAATGGCTGCCTGCGATCGCTTGATGGACCGCCTGGCGGTTTACCTCAGCGAACCCAATGACGTTTGATCCAAGGAAATACCCGTGAACGAATTCAATGATTGGAAGGCGCGTGCCGCTCAAGTGCGCCTGCGCGACAGCGCCCTGATCGACGGCGAGCCCCACGAAGCCCTCGATGGCGCCCGATTCGAAGTGATCAACCCCGCCAACGGCGTGTTGCTCGCCAATGTCGTGGCCTGCGCTGAACCGGAAGTGGACCTTGCCGTGAAAAGCGCACGCATGGCATTCGAGCAGGGCCCTTGGGCGCGCATGGCGCCCAGCGAGCGCAAGGCCGTGTTGTTGCGTTTGTCTCAGTTGATGCTGGCTCATCGCGAGGAACTGGCGCTGCTGGATTGCTTGAGCATGGGCAAACCGGTCATGGATGCCTGGAACATCGACGTGCCGGGTGCCGCCCATGTTTTTGCCTGGTATGGCGAAAGCCTCGACAAACTCTACGACCAGGTCGCGCCCTCGGCGGCGAACGTCCTCGCCACGATTACCCGCGTTCCGCTCGGCGTGATTGCGGCGGTGGTGCCGTGGAATTTTCCGTTGGACATGGCGGCCTGGAAAGTCGCGCCAGCGTTGGCGGCGGGCAACAGTGTCGTGCTCAAGCCGGCGGAGCAATCGCCGTTTTCGGCCCTGCGCCTGGCTGAACTGGCCCTCGAGGCAGGCGTGCCACCGGGTGTGCTCAACGTCGTGCCGGGCCTGGGCGAGCAGGCCGGGCGGGCGCTCGGCTTGCACCCGGACGTCGATTCGCTGGTGTTCACCGGATCGACCGAGGTCGGTAAATATTTCATGCAGTACTCGGCCCGATCGAACCTCAAGCAGGTCTGGCTGGAGTGCGGTGGCAAGAGCCCGAACCTGGTGTTTGCCGATTGTCAGGACCTCGACCTGGCGGCGCGCAAAGCCGCGTTCGGAATCTTCTTCAACCAAGGCGAAGTGTGCTCGGCTAACTCGCGGTTGTTGGTCCAACGGTCGATTCACGACGCGTTCGTAGAACGCCTGGTGGAACAGGCTCGCCTGTGGCAACCCGGCGATCCGTTGGACCCTGCGAGCCCTGCCGGCGCTATCGTCGATGCGCGTCAGACCGCGAGGGTCATGCAATACATCCAGCAGGCCAAGGCTGAAGGCGCACGCCTGGTGTGTGGGGGACGCCAACTGAACATTAATGGGTCGAGCAATTTCATCGAACCGACGATCTTCACCGACGTGCGCCCAACCATGCAATTGGCCCATGAAGAGGTGTTCGGGCCGGTGCTGGCAATCAGCGCGTTCGATGACGAAGAGCAGGCCATCGCCATGGCCAACGAACACATCTACGGCCTGGCGGCCTCCGTGTGGACCGACGACCTGAACCGGGCCCACCGTGTGGCGCGGCGTTTGAACGCGGGCACGGTGTCGGTCAATACCGTGGACGCCCTCGACGTCACCGTGCCCTTTGGCGGCGGCAAGCAATCGGGCTTCGGACGCGATCTGTCGCTGCACGCCTTCGACAAATACACACAACTGAAGACCACCTGGATCCAGCTGCGCAGCTGACCGCGGTCCAGGTCGTCGTTCGCAATCGATTTGTTCTCCCTAAAAAAAGAAAACGGAGCAACCGATGGACAGTTCCTCAAGCGTGCCGCTACAAACCGTTACGCCATCGCAGGTCGGCCCCCGCAAACGGCTGGGCCTGAGCGCCTTGTTGGCCGTCGCCGTGGGCCTGGTGGTTTCCCAGGGCGTCATGGTGCTGATGCTGCAAGGGGCCGGGATCGCCGGGCTGGGCTTCGTGATTCCGTTGGCCTTGGCCTGGCTGTTGGCCCTGAGCTACGCCTGTTCGTTTTCCGAACTGGCCTTGATGATTCCGCGCGCAGGCAGCCTGAGCAGTTACACCGAAGTCGCCATCGGCCAGTTCCCGGCGATCCTGGCGACGTTTTCCGGTTATGTGGTGGTGGCGATGTTTGCCCTGTCGGCGGAACTGCTGCTGATGGAATTCATCATCGACAAGGTCTACCCGCACTCGATGCCGCCGTTGAGTGTCGCGGTTGGCGTGCTGTGCCTGTTCACGGTGCTCAACCTGTTCAACATCGACATTTTCTCTCGGCTTCAAACGGTGTTGGCCTTGGTCATGACGGTGATGCTGTTGGTCATGGGCCTCGGCGCCTTGGCGAGCGATGGGGCAGGCAGCGTATCGACGTTGGTGGCGGCTACGGGCTGGAACCCCATGGGGCTCGGTGTCATTGCCCTGACCGCGATGGCGGTGTGGGGATTTGTCGGGGCCGAATTCGTCTGCCCACTGGTCGAGGAAACCCGCCGTCCGGAACGCAACATCCCGGCCTCGATGATGATTGGCCTGACGGTGATCTTCGTCATTATCTGCCTGTATTGCCTGGGCGCTTTGCTCACCGTTCCCCAGGCTGAGCTCGCCAGCAATGGCTTGCCGCACTATCTGTTCGCGACTTCGGTGTTCGGCGAGGCCGGGCAGGTATTCCTGGTGACCGCCGCCATCACCGCAACGTGCAGTACGCTGAACAGTTCCCTCGCTGCCATACCGCGCATGTTGCTGGGCATGGCCCGTAGCGGCCAGGCGTTCGGCATCTTCAAGCGCCAGGGCAAGCGCAGCGGTGCTCCTTGGGTGGCGGTGCTGTTCGTGGCGCTGGTTACCGGCTTGCCGCTGCTGCTGATGCACGACACGCCCGACGCCATCAACCTTTTGCTTCTGGCGGCGGCCCTGGCCTGGCTGCTGGCCTACGTCATCACTCACATCAACGTGATTGCCCTGCGGCGCCGCTATCCCCATGTCCACCGGCCGTTTCGCACGCCGTTCTACCCGGTGCCGCAGCTGTTCGGCATTGCCGGCATGCTCTTTGCCATCTGGCACGTGTCCCCCAGCCCTGAAATGACTGTTCCGATCTTCGCCAGCGCTGGCGCGGTGCTGGGCATCGTTTCGCTGATCGCGCTGGTGTGGGTCAAGTGCGTGATGGGCAAACCGCTGTTCAAGCCCGAGCCGCTGGCGTCTGTCCAGGGCACCGAAACCGACAAGATCAACAAAGGAGACCTTTAATGAACGCGCCATTGAACCCGAACCGCAGCACCCGCGAATATCAGGCCCTGGATGCGGCGCACCACATCCATGCGTTTCTCGACCAGAAAGCCCTCAATGCCGAAGGGCCACGGGTCATCGTCCGTGGCGAAGGGCTGGCGCTCTGGGACAACGATGGCAAGCGTTATCTGGACGGCATGTCGGGCCTTTGGTGCACCAACCTGGGCTACGGGCGCCAGGACCTGGCGGCAGCGGCCAGCCGTCAGCTGGAGCAATTGCCGTACTACAACATGTTCTTCCACACCACCCATCCGGCCGTGGTGGAGCTGTCCGAGCTGCTGTTCAGCCTGCTGCCGGATCATTACAGCCACGCCATCTACACCAACTCCGGCTCCGAGGCCAACGAGGTGCTGATTCGTACCGTGCGCCGCTATTGGCAGATCCTCGGCAAGGCGCAGAAGAAAATCATGATCGGTCGCTGGAACGGCTATCACGGCTCGACCCTGGGCGCGTCGGCGCTGGGCGGCATGAAGTTCATGCACGAAATGGGCGGGGTGATCCCGGATGTCGCGCACATCGACGAGCCGTACTGGTTCGCCCACGAAGGTGACCTGACCCCAGCCGAGTTTGGCCTGCGGGCGGCCCGGCAGTTGGAAGAGAAAATCCTCGAACTGGGCGCCGAGAATGTCGCGGCGTTCGTGGCCGAACCCTTCCAGGGGGCCGGCGGCATGATTTTTCCGCCAGAGAGCTACTGGCCGGAAATCCAACGCATTTGCCGGCAGTACGACGTATTGCTGTGCGCCGACGAAGTCATCGGTGGCTTCGGTCGCACCGGCGAATGGTTCGCCCATGAGTATTTCGGCTTCGAGCCCGACACATTGTCCATCGCCAAGGGCCTGACCAGCGGCTACATCCCCATGGGTGGCCTGGTCCTGTCCAAACGCATGGCCGAAGTGTTGGTGGAGCAGGGCGGCGTGTTCGCCCACGGCCTGACGTATTCCGGGCACCCGGTGGCGGCCGCGGTGGCGATAGCCAACCTCAAGGCCCTGCGCGACGAGGGCATCGTGACACGGGTCAAGGACGACACCGGGCCGTATCTGCAACGGTGCCTGCGGGAAACGTTCGACGGGCACCCGCTGATCGGCGAGATCCAGGGCGCCGGCATGGTCGCGGCCCTGCAACTGGCCGAAGACAGGAACAGCCGCAAGCGCTTTGCCAACGAAAACGAAATGGCCTGGCAATGCCGCACCTTCGGTTTCGAGGAGGGCCTGATCATTCGCTCCACCTTGGGCCGGATGATCATGGCCCCGGCGCTCGTGGCCAGCCATGCCGATATCGACGAACTGGTCGACAAGACCCGTATTGCTGTAGACCGCACCGCCCGCGCTTACGGTCGCCTCTGAGTCCGTCGCCGGCTCGTGCGGGCGAGCCGGCATTTTCGAGGAACCGATTCATGTCCAGATCCTTGCGTTACAACATGGCGTGTGCCCTGGCGTTGCTGAGTACCAGCGTCCTGGCCGCGCCACAAAGCCTGACCGTGATTTCATTCGGCGGCGCCACCAAGTTGGCCCAGGACAAGGCCTACTTCCAACCCTTCAACGCCAGCGGTGCGGGAAACATCGTGGCCGGCGAGTACAACGGCGAGCTGTCGAAGATCAAGGCGATGGTCGCGGCCGGGCATACCAGTTGGGATGTGGTCGAAGTGGAGAGCCCCGAACTGCTGCGTGGTTGCGAGGAAGGCTTGTTCGAAAGACTCGACCCGGCGGCCATAGGGAAGCCTGCGGATTTCGTTCCGGGAGCGCTCACTGAGTGCGGCGTGGCCACGTACGTCTGGTCGATGGTCCTGGCCTATGACCAGAGCAAGCTCGCCAAGGCACCCACCTCCTGGGCCGATTTCTGGAACGTGACCGAATACCCGGGCAAGCGTGGGTTGCGCAAGGGGGCCAAGTACACCCTGGAAATCGCCTTGCTGGCGGACGGCGTCAAGACAGAAGATGTGTACAAGGTCTTGAATACGCCGGAAGGCGTGGCGCGGGCATTTGCCAAGCTGGACCAGATCAAGCCGAATATCCAGTGGTGGGAGGCGGGCGCCCAGCCGGCGCAATGGCTGGTGGCCGGGGATGTGGCGATGAGCGCAGCCTACAACGGTCGCATCGCCTCGGCGCAGAAAGAGGGCATGAAACTGAGCATCGTCTGGCCGCAAAGCCTGTATGACCCGGAATATTGGGCGGTGGTGAAAGGCACGCCAAACAAGGCCTTGGCGGAGAAATTCATTGCCTTCGCCAGCCAGCCGCAGACCCAGAAAGTCTTCTCGGAGAACATCCCCTACGGACCGGTGCATCGCCAGACACTGGGCCTGCTGCCCGCTGAAGTCCGCGAGCAACTGCCCACCGCCGAGGCCAACCTGGCACAGGCGCAAGCGGTGGACGCGGAGTTCTGGGTCGACCATGGCGAAGAGCTGGAACAGCGCTTCAACGCCTGGGCGGCTCGCTAGTATCCAACCTAATATCGAACCGCTCTTGTGGCGAGGGAGCTTGCTCCCGCTGGGGTGCGAAGCACCCCCTTTACCCTGTGATCGCGGTGTAGCAGGTGGACCGCGTCAGGTTTTTGGGGCTGCTGCGCCCGAGGCGTCGGACCGGCCCAGCGGGAGCAAGCTCCCTCGCCACGGAGGTATGAGGCTCGCCGGTCTACGCCAGCCATTCCCCGAACTGCTCCTTGCAGTAATCCACGAACAGCTGCGCCGGCTTGGTCAGGTGCGCGCGCTTGAGCCAGCCGGCCACCAGGGCCGAACCGGTTACGTCCTCGGCGATGCTGACGCACACCACGTCCTGTCCGTCGTAGGTGCAGCTCGATTGCGGGCGGGTCACCAACACGGCGAAACCAAATCCCTGGCCGACCATGCCGCGCACCATTTCGATGGAGGGCGAGCTGAAGACGATGTTTGGCGTCAGGCCCAGCTCCTCGAAAATACTGACGAAATAGGTGCGGCTGGGCTGCACATCCAAGAGGATCATCGGCTCAAGCGCCAGGTCGCGAAGCGATACCTGGGATTGATTGGCAAAGCGGTGTCCGGCCGGCAGCAGTGCGTACGGCCGTTGCGGTGCCGTGAGCGCTTCGGTTTCGATCGTGCTGTCGAGATCGTGCTCATAAAAAATCGCCAGGTCGAAACGTCCACCGGTCAGGCCTTGAACCAACTCCTGCTGTTCGCCGTCCTGCACGCGGATCTCCACGCCAGGAAAACGCTCGCGAAAACCGGCGATCAGCCGTGGCAGGTAGAGCGGGGCGACGGTCTCGAAGCAGCCGATGTCGATCTGCCCGCTGACGACGTCATTGTCGGCCAACGCGTTCTGTTCGAATTCCCGGGCCATGCGCAGCAGCTCCTGGGCCTTTCGATAGAAACGCGCACCGGCCGGCGTCAGCGAGACGCCCTGGGCGTGATGACGGATCAACAACTGCACGCCGAAACTGTCCTCCAGGCCCTTGACCGCCGTGGCAATCGACGGTTGGGCGATATACAGCTTGCGGGAGGCTTCGGCGACGCTGCCACACTCCACGGTGATGACAAAGTACTTCAACTGACGCAGGGAGTAGGACGCCACGGCACACCTCGGTCCGGATGATTTTGCCTACCTTACCGTGAGCCGCTTGCGCAGCGCGACGGGCGTTGCAACGGATTTTGCTAGGCAGTGGCGATATCCAGGCTGGCTTGTCGGACGGGCATAAAAAACGCCCGCCGAAAAAACCTTGGCAGGCGTTTGGGAAAGTCCGGCACAGAAGGAGGGACTGGCCGGTTGGCGCGTGAGTTTCAGGGCATTGGGATCAGGCGACAGGGATCAATGGATCCGCGGCAGCCAGTGCGGTGGCGCGGTCGGCGGCGGGTGGGTAGATCCACACAGAGTTGATCTGGGTCTTGAGGTCCTTCGCTTCTTGTCCGACCAACTTGACCTGGCGATCCCAACCTTCGGTGTACACCGCGCCCCAGGCGCCCAGGTCCAGGCACGTCACGTACTTGGGTTGGCTGTAGGTCATCGGCGCGACGCCCAGCAGATCGGCTGCCACGTTGTTGCCCGCGTAGCGGCCCAGGGCGATGGCGTGCTGGCAGGACATCGCCGCGTAATTGCCCAGGTCGTCGGTGGCGGCGTAGGCCACGTCGCCGGTGGCGAAGATATCGCTCTGCCCGAGCACCTTCAGGTTCCCGTCGACATGCAGCCGGCCCTGGCGATCGTGGGTGCCGGGCACTTGTTCGGTCAGCGGGCTGGCGCGGAAACCGACGGTCCAGATGACGGTCCTGGATTCGATGCGCTGGCCGTCCGACAGCGTGACGCCGCCGGCATCCACCGATTCGACCGAGGCATTGAGCATCCACTCGATGCCAAGGTGGTCGGACGCTTCGATGATCGAAGGGCTGATTCCTTCGCCCAGCGCCGCACCGATTGTCGGCCCCCGGTCGACCACGATCACGCGGATATTGGCGTCGCTGCCCAGGACGGCGCGCAGGCGGGCGGGCATCTCAGTGGCGGTTTCGATCCCGGTAAACCCGCCGCCGGCCACCACCACGGTGTTGCGAGCGGGGCTGTCGGGCAGGGTGGCGAGGGATTTCAGGTGGGCTTCGAGGCGCGTCGCCTGTTCGATCTCATCGACGTCGAACGCATGCTCCAGCATGCCCTCAAGGTCGGGGCGAACCAGCTTGCTGCCCGCTGCCAGTACCAGCCGGTCATAGCCCAGCGTGCCTTGGCCGCCAAACACGTCGCGATAGCCGACCTGCTTGCGGTTGACGTCGATGCTCTCGGCAAAGCCTTGGACGAAATTTACCCCGACCGCGTCGAACAACCCGGCCAACGGCGCCATCATGGTGTGGACGTCGGGTTCGTAGAAACGCGGGCGGATGCGCAACTCGGCCTGGGGCGCCAGGACGCTGATCTGTACGTCATTGCGATCATGCTGGTCGAGCAGGCGAGCCGCGCTGAGTGCGCTCCATACACCGCCAAAACCGGCGCCGACGATCAAGATTTGCTGTTTCATGAGGTGCTCCCGAAGACTGAGTCGATACGTTGAATTTGTTTGATGTTTCAGCGTGACCGTGTTGCGAAACGCCCGGAAGTGGTTGGCCTGATGGGGTGAATCATTAGGCGCATTCAGCTTCGGTTCGCTATTGGAAATGGTATTCGCCGGCGGGAGCCGCGGCACTTCTACATAGGGTCAGTGGCGGCATGCGTGGGTGTTAGGGGGGCTATACGAAGGTATTAAAATCGTTGGGTTGTGGATTTTCAGCAGCCGCAGAACGATGCGCACCCCATTACGCTTGTGGGAGCGAGCCTGCTCGCGAAGAGGCCATTGCAACCGCCTTCACCCCTCGCCACCCATCACCGATTCAATGCAGGCAATCAACTCACCACAATCAAACGGCTTGGGAAAAACCGCCACCGGGCTCATCCCGCCCGAGCGGGTTCGCGGCGGTACGGCAGGCAGGCCCGTTATGAAAATAAGCGGAATCTCGATGCCGCGGGCACGAAGCTCATCGCACAGTTGAATCCCGGTCATCCCCGGCATTTGAATGTCCGACAGCAAGCAAGCTGTATTCACATAGCCAGCTGAAGACAAGAAATCGAGAGCACTGGGGTAAGTCTTGACGCGATAACCGTGGGAGCGCAGTAAACCATCCAATGCAACTCGAACCGATTCATCGTCATCGATAATTGAAATAATTGCGGTGTCGGACATTTCGAAACCTGGCAGTAATGTCAGGACGCCATAAAGGCGTCCCTATCACTGCAAGATACGCGGTACAAAAGCCGCGCCTAGTATACGTGGGTATGAACTTTCACTGACCGCGCCCCGGGTCCAATGCCTGGGCCATGCGCACCAGCTCGGCAAACGAGCGCGCGCCCATCTTGCGCATGGCCTGGCCGCGATGAATCTTGACGGTGATTTCGCTCAAGCCGATCTGCCCGGCAATCTGTTTGTTCATCAACCCCGACGCAGCCAGGAGCATCACTTGTCTTTCCCGGGCGGTGAGGCTGGCGTGGCGGTCTTGGAGCGCCTTTTGGCTGTGCTCGGCCTCGCGACGCAGGCGGTCGCGCTGGTGGGCGGTGGACACCGCATCGATCAGGTCCTGTTCACGAAACGGCTTGGTCAGGAAGTCCACTGCGCCGGCTTTCATGGCCCTTACCGTCATGGCGATATCGCCATGGCCGGTCATGAACACGATGGGCAGGTGAACGTCGGCGCTCGCCAGCTGTTGCTGGAAGTCGAGGCCGCTGGTGCCGCGAAGGCGCACATCCAGTAGCAGGCAACTGGGCCCGTCGGCGCGTGGATGGCGCATGAAGTCTGCCACCGAGTCGAACAGCTCGACCCGCAGGCCGATGGACCGTAGCAGACTGCGGAGCGCTTGGCGTAACGACGCATCGTCATCGACCACGTAAACGATGGGCTCAGCGGTGAAGGCAGCGTTCGGGGTGTGGCTTGGGTTCATGGGCGGCGTCCTTGGCGGGGCGGGCAGAGGTAAGCAATGGCAACGAAAACGTGAACGAGGTGCCTTGTCCAGCCGCGCTGGCGGCCCAGATCCTGCCGTCATGGAAGTCGATGATGGAGCGGCAAATGGAAAGCCCGATGCCCAGGCCGTTTTCCTTGGTGGTGAAGAAGGGGGTAAACAAAGAAGGCAGGATCTCGTCGGAAATTCCGATACCGCGGTCCGCCACCTCCAATAGCACCTCGTGCTCCTGCGTCCAGGTGCGTATGCGCAGGATCCGATCGGGCGAGTCAATCGTTTCCATCGCCTGGCACGCATTGATGATCAGGTTGATGATCACTTGCTGCAGTTGCACCCGGTCGGCGTTGACCTGGCACGCCTTTGCCGCGAGGTTCGCCTTCAGGCTGATCTTGTGATGAGCCAACTGCTGGCGCACCAGGTCCAGCGACTCGTTGACGATGTCGTCCAGTAGCTCAGGCTGACGCAGAGGGTCGCATTTGCGCGCCATCGCTCGTGTACGATTGATGACTTCGCTGGCGCGACAGGCATTGGTGACGATCCGCTCCAGCGCGTCGAGGGCTTCCTTGAGGTCCGGAACCGGGCGATCGAGCCAGCGACGACAGGCCTCGCCGCTGCTGGTGATGGCGGTCAGCGGCTGGTTGACTTCATGGGCAATCGAGGCGGCCATCTCTCCCAGGGACGTGAGGCGCGTGACGTGGGCCAACTGGGCGTGGGCGCGGGACAACGCTTGCTCGGCGTGTTTGCTGGCGATCAGGGCGTTGATCAGGTAGGCCTGGTTGTGGCGCAGGCGGTCCGCGGCCTGCTTGCTGCGCAACGCGAGAAACGCAATGGCGGACAGGGCCGTCAGGCAACGAAAGAACCCAGTGATGGACTCCCAGCGGTGATAGCCACCGTTGTACGCAAACATCGCCGTCAGCAAAAACATGCACATCAGCGCTACGGTGATCACCAGGTTGATGGAAAACAGGTTCGCCGCCATCAGCAGCAAAGTGATGTACAGCAGCGTCGGCGCCAGGTCGGAATGGGTTTCGGAGTTGATGATGACAATCCCGCAGGCCACCACCAGGCCCACGGCCCAGCCCAGGGCGTTGACCACTGGGTGGGCGCTGATGCGCATCGACGGCTCCCCGCCCATCGGGCAGGGGATGTACCGGAAGCTGTCATAGACACTCTTGAACATCGTGGCGGGTGTGGGCACGGCGCAGACCTTCTGTTGTCCGGTGCAGCCCGAGGAAACGGGGCATCGATTTCGGATCTTAGAAGTTGCCCTTGGCATCGGGTAGGACATAAATCCCTGAATTACTGCCAACCCCGGCCGGTTGTCGATGCATACCCACGTATCAATGAATCTACCCAAAGCGTGAGTCCGGTGTCCCCCAGTACAACAGACACCGGAGGGGCTCTGGCATAACCTTCCTGGTACGTCGTCGTTGTCCAACCGTGCAAACGGCCCGAGGCACGACGTTTCTTTGCTGACTCATTGGCCCTGTGCCTGGAATGGCTACCATGATGAACAGAAATGACCTGCGTCGTGCTGACATCAATCTGCTGGTTGTCTTCGAAACCATGATGCATGAGCGAAATGTCACACGTGTGAGCGAGAAGCTGTTTCTCGGGCAACCGACCATCAGTGCGGCCCTGGCGCGTTTGCGCTTGATGTTCGACGACCCGCTGTTCGTCAGGACCGGGCGGTTGATGGAGCCAACGTCTCGGGCCCGGGAGATTTTTTCCAACCTTTCACCCGCTTTGGACGGCATCGCCGCCGCCTTGAGTCGCTGCCAGGCGTTCGACCCTGGCACCAGCGAGGCAACGTTTCATATAGGCCTTTGCGACGATGTCGAGTACGCGCTGCTGCCGGATTTGCTGCGCCGCCTGCGGGTCGAGGCGCCGGGCACGACGTTGGTGGTGCGTCGCACCGATCAATGGCAGATGTGCCAGTTATTGGTCAGTGGGGAAATTTCCCTCGGTATCAGCCATACCCTGGAACTGCCGGCCAACGCCCGGCGCAAGGCGCTGCGCCCGATCCGGCCGATGCTGCTGCGGGCCGATTCGCGTCCCGGCGAGTTGACCCTGGACGACTTTTGCCGCCGGCCCCACGCCGTGGTTTCATCCATGGGCCACGTCATCGATGATTCGGACCGCGCGTTGAGCCTGGTAGGCCGGCAGCGGCGGGTGGTGCTGACGGTGCCGCAATTCAGCGCATTGCCCGTGTTGTTGGATCGCAGCGACATGATCGCCATCGTGCCCGACTATGTGGCCCGGGCCATGGCGGCAGTCGCAGGCTTGCGGGCGGAGCCGGCGCCGGTCCAATTGCCTGAGCATGAGCTGTCGATGGTCTGGCGAGGTGCCTCCCATGATGATCCAGGCGAGCGCTGGCTGCGTTCTCGTTGCTGCGCGTTCATCGCCGAGCAGGCCCAGTCGGCGCCGCAAGCCCGGCGCGTGGCCTGACGCGATCGCGCAAGCCTTCTCAAAGGGAAAACCGGCTGCGATATTCGCGCGGTGAGATCGACAGATGCCGCTGGAACGTATGGCGCATCCGTTCCTCGTCGCCGAAGCCGCACGAGCGGGCGATCTGGTCGATGTTGCGCTCGGAGTCCTCCAACAACCTTCGCGCGGCTTCGAGGCGGAACATTTCGACGGCCTTGGCCGGCGTTCGTCCGGTCTGGCGCTTGTAGACCCGGGCAAAATTGCGCGGGCTCATCCGCGCCTGCCGGGCCAGACGTTCGATGGTCAGGTCGGCCTCGTTCAGGTGCTCGGCGAGCCAGGCGTGCAATTCATCGAACCCGGCGCTGTCCTGGGTCTGGGACAGCAACAATTGGCTGAACTGTGCCTGTCCACCGGGCCGCTTGAGAAACACCACCAGTTCCCGGGCCACTTGCAGGGCCACGTCGCGACCGCAGTCGGCCTCCACCAGCGCCAGGGCCATGTCGATGCCGGCGCTTACCCCCGCGGAGGTCCAGACCTTGTCCTGTTGGATGAAGATGGCGTCCAGGTCCACTTCGATCAATGGGAAACCGCTCTTGAGCATCTCGCACATGGCCCAATGCGTGGCGGCACGGCGGCCATCGAGCAAGCCGGCCTGGGCCATGAGGAAGGTCCCGCTGCACACCGACGCCGTGCGCCGGGCCCTGGTGGAGGCCGCGCGCAGCCAGTCCACCAGCTCGACACAGTCAATCATCGCCTGACGAATGTTCGGGGCACCGGGCACGATCAGCGTGTCGATGATGACGTCGTCGAACTGATGCAGGGACGCCGTCTCGACGACCAGGCCTTCAGCGGTCTGCATCAGCCCGCCGGCCAGGCTTGCGGTGTGCATCCGATAGCCCGGCCGGCCGCGTTCGGCCATGGCTTTGGTGGCGGCCCAGAACACGGTCTGGGCGCCGGTCAGGTCCAGAAGGCCCATTTGCGGATAGGCGAGGAACACCAACGCACGCGGTTGGGACATCGACTCGGCGGCGATGTGAATGTCATGGGTCATCTCGTTCATGGTCGCGTCGGCTCGGTAGGGCGCATTTTGAGGATAAAGGTTTCGGCCTGCCCCCCGCTTTCGCGAGCAGGCTCGCTCCCACCGGTAAGCGACGGTGGGAGCGAGGCCATGGGTCATTGCTTGAGCGGAATCAGCACCGCTTCGTTCTCACCCATCACCATGAACACCAAAAGCTTTGCCGGTTGGGTGGCGCTGGCGTTCCTGGAGACCAGATGCTCGGAACCGGCGGCTTCGTACCAGTACTCGCCAGCCTTGTAGGTGATGGCCGGCTCGCCCTTGACCTGGGACGTGACTGCGCCTTCGAGCACATAGGCCATGGCGGTGCCGTCATGCTTGTGGGCGATGGACGACTGGCCCGGTGCATAGTCGACGGTCAACATCATGGCTTTTTTGCCGGGCAGGTTTTTGAGCAGTTTTTCCTGGAGCACCTGAACGTTCTCCGACGGCGCGGTTTCGTGGGCGTAGAGCGGGGCAACGGGAAGCAGGCTCAGGGCGGCGATCAAATAGAGCGTTTTCATGGGGCGGGACCTTTGTGGTACCGAGTGAGTTCGCGTTCACCCTAAGCCCCAAGGTGTCGGGGACAAACGTCCAATTTATTGAAAGACGAGTAGACCACGGTGGCGAGGGAGCAAGCTCCCTCGCCACGCCAGAGATGAGCCCATTCACACCACCGGGAAACTGTTGAAATCCACGCTGCGAGCCAGGCGGCTTTCGATCAGGCTGATGAAGCCCTGGACTTCGGGGCAGTTGAAATGCGCCTGCATCGCTGCTTCCGATTGCCAGCGGGCGCTGACGTTCCAGCGGTCATTGTCTTGCGGGCAACGGTCGACCATATAGGCGTCGCAGCCTGGCGAGGCCCGCAGGGTTTCGACGATTTGCTGCAACTGCCGGCCCAGTTCTTCCGAGCGCCCGGCGGCGGCCTGCACCTGAACGGTATTGATCACTTGGCGAGACATTGTCCTGGCTCCTGAATCAAGTCGAACGGAATCTGATGACACCCAGGCAGGATAGGCCCGGCAAGACAAGGCTAAAACAGCCAATGGGCGGATAAATGCCCAGTCCAATCGGTCAGGCGACCTGCTGCAGGATGTCCCGCAGGCGGTCGAAGGCGATATCAATGTCGAGCAGTTCGATGGCGCCAAAGCCCAGTATCAAGCCTGGACGCACCGGTGCCGCGGTAAAGAATCCGTCGAGGCTATAGAGCCCAACCTCGGCTTTCTTCGCCAATTCGATCACCAACGGCAGGTCGATCGGCACCTTGCACAGCACCGCCATATGGAAGCCCGCTGTGGTGGGCACGGCCTCGAACCACGGTGACAGGTCATCGGCCAAGCGCGCCAGGATCCGCTCGCGCCGGCCGGCATACAGCGCGTGGCAGCGCCGGATGTGCTTGAGCAGGCAGCCCTCGGCGATGAACTTGGCCAGTGCCCATTGGGGCAGGGTGGAGGTGTGCTGGTCGGTAAGGCGCTTGGCGAGGATCACCGCCTCGAGAATCGCCGGCGGCAGGACGGCGTAGCCGAGCCGCAGCTCCGGCAGCAAGGTCTTGGAGAAGGTCCCGACGTACGCCACGATCCCGCGCTCGTCCATGCTCTGCAGGGAGTCGGTGGGCCGGCCTTCATAGCGGAATTCACTGTCGTAGTCGTCTTCGATGATGATCGCGCCCAGCTCATAGGCCCGTGCCAGCAGCGCCTCGCGCCGGGGCTGGCTCATGGGCATGCCCAGGGGAAACTGGTGGGACGGCGTCACGTAGATCAACCGCGTGCCGTCGGGAATCATGTCCACGCGCATGCCTTGCTCATCCACCGGCACCCCGGCCACCGTCGCGCCGTGGGATCCGAACAGCAGGCGTGCCGGCGGGTAGCCGGGATCTTCCATCGCCACCAGGCTGCCGGGGCGGGTCAGTACCCGGGAAATCAGATCGAGGGCCTGTTGCGCGCCGTTGCACACCACCACGTCGTCGTCCTGGCAGTTGACCCCTCGGGAAAACGCGATGTGCCGGGCGATGGCATTGCGCAGCGTCGGCAATCCCTCGGGTTGGCTGTAGAAACCCTTGGCGGTGGCGATCTGGCGAAGGGCGTGGGCGGTGCAGCGACGCCAGTCATCCAGGGGGAACTGGCCCTTGCCGGTTGCGCCGCCGATGAAGTCATAGCGCAGCGCGCTTTCAGGCAGCGGATGGCGCAGCAGGTCCGGCATATTGCGCCAGGTCTCGACCACGTCCGCCCCGGCCAGCTCACGGTGACTGTGCTTGCGCACGACGCTGGCCGGGCGCGCGTTGACATAGGTGCCCTTGCCGATGACGCCGGTGAGGAGATTTTCGTAGGTCAGTTGCGCGTAGGTGTCGGAGACGGTCTTGCGCGAGACGCCCAACTGCTCGGCCAGCAGCCGGCTGGGTGGCAGTTGCGTGCCGGCCGCCAGCCGACCGCTCTCGATGGCGCTGCGCAATTGTCGGTACAACTGGCCCGCCAGGTCCTTGCGGCCGTTGATGACGACGTGAAGTTCCATACCTGCGGGCTCCCGGATAATCGATGGCGGCAAGGGCCGCGGACGCAAGATTACCCGCAATGCGCCGGCGCGGAGAAGTTGCGTGGGCGTTTATCGTCAGATTGGACCTGTCACGGGCGGCGTCGACGTCCTACCGTGAAATCATCAACCACCACGGAGGCGGCCATGAGCCCGCGTCTTGATTACTACAGCGCATCCCCCGGGGCGATGAGGGCAATGATTGGCCTGGAAGCGCTGACCAGCCGCCTGAGCATCGAGCCGGCGCTGCAGCATCTGATCAAGATCCGCGCCTCGCAACTCAATGGCTGCGCCTTCTGCACCGACATGCATTCGGTGGATGCGCGCCGCCAGGGCGAGACGGAGCGGCGTCTGTATGCCGTAGCGGTATGGCGCGACAGCGGATTCTTCAGCGAACGCGAAAGGGCGGCCCTGGCCTGGACCGAAGCGGTCACCCTGTTGGCTGAAAGCCAGGTGCCCGATGACGTCTATGCCGTGGCCCGCGCCAGCTTCACCGAAGAGGAACTGGTGGACCTGACGCTGGCGATCAGCACCATCAACAGCTGGAACCGATTGGCGGTGAGTTTTCGCCAGAGTCCGGGAGGCTAGGCAGTGCCTATGCGGCGTGCTGAAAACTGACCGTCCAACATTCTGGGGTCAGTCCAACAAAAGCCATGAAGCCTAGAGCCACCGCGGCGTTGTAAAGAACGAGGCCATTTCCGAGCGAGCCAATGCCGCGCCGAAGTAAGGCCCTTGTACCTGGTCACACGCCACGCTGCGCAATTGGCTGAACTGCCGGGCATTCTCGATGCCCTCGGCGGTGACCATCAGCCCGACGCTGCGGCTCAGCCGGATCATCGCCAGCACGCCTTCCTGATCATGCTCCAGGCCCAATTGCGTGAGGATATTGCGATCGAAGCGGATGCCGTCGAATGGCTGGTCGAGGACTTCCCTAAGGGAAGCGATGTTGGTGCCGAACTTGTCGATGTTGATACGTACGCCCAGCGCCTTCAAGGCATGCAAGGTATTGGCGAGGGTCTTGTGGTCGGTGAGCAGTACGCCTTCGGCCACTTCCAGGGTCAGGCGTTGGGCGGGAAGACCGCTGGTCTCCAGGGCTTTGTGTACCTGGTTGAACAGGAAACTGCTGCTGAACCACCGAGGCGAAACGGCCAGGGAAACGTTGAGTGCGTTGGGCCAGCTCGTCGCTTCCTCGCACGCGTTGATCAGCATCCAGCTGCCCAGCTCTTCCAACTGCCCGGACGCTTCGGCGACCGGGATGAAGTCGATGCCGCCCAGTTCGCCGCGTTCGGGATGGTGCCAGAACGCCTGGGCTTCAAAGCCGTGCAACTGCTCGGCATTCACGTCGAAGCGTGGCAGGTAACGCAGTTCAAGCTGGCCTTCCTGCATCGCGTCGCGCAATTGCTGTTCATAGCGGCGCCGGTCACGGGCGACGTTGCCCATGGCCTCTTCATAGATGCGCCAGGTGTTGCGGCCGGCGGCCTTGGCCGCATACAAGGCAATGTCAGCCTGGCGCAGCAGCTCCTCGGCACGTGGGTCACGGGGGTGCGACCACGCCACGCCGATACTCACGCCCAGGTACAGCGTATTGCCGTCCAGGTGCATAGGGCGCTGCATGCAGTCGATCAAGCGCTCGCAGAGCTGATCGAGGTCTCTTGCGCTGCCTGGGTTGGGCATGACGATGACGAATTCGTCGCCCCCCAGTCGCGCCACAAGATCGCTGTTGCGAACGTTTTGCTGGAGGATATGAGCCACTTCCTTGAGCACTTTGTCGCCCACGGCATGGCCCAGGGAGTCGTTGACCGGCTTGAATCGATCCATGTCCAGGTTCAGTAGCGCCAGTGGTGTGCTCTGCGCGTGGTCCAGGTGTTCGCTGAGGCAATCGAACAGACGGTTGCGATTGGCCAGCCCGGTCAGCGGGTCGTGCTGGGACAGGTGCTTGATTTGTGCCAGGGCGCGCAATTCATCGGTGATGTCGGTGGCGGTGCCACGAAAGCCCTGGCTACCGGCGTCGATGGCCCGTACCGAAAGCTTGCAGGTGCGTATGCGTTGGTTACGCGCAATGTACTCGCACAGCAGCGGGGCAGACGAGGCACTGTTGGCGCCGCCGAGCAGCCAATGGGCAATGGAGATCGACCCGCTGTGGGGTTCCAGCAACCGGTGCAACGGTTTGCCGATCCATTGCGTGGGGCTGAAGCCCGTCACCTGTTCAAAGCGCTCCGACAGATAGGTCAGGTTTGCGGCCGAGTCGACTTCCCACAGCCAGTCTGACGACACTTCGGCAATGTCGCGAAAGCGTTCCTCGCTGCGCTCCAACGCCTTGCGATGGGCCAGGAGGCTGACGTACTGCTGTTCCTGTGCGCGAAGCATGACCAAGGCGTGGCGCAATACCAACAGGGCCATGACGCCCAGGAACAGCAACGCCAGTGCCAACAACGGCAACAGGGCTTTACGCAGATCCTTGCCGGGGGTAGCGGGGCGCCAGGCCAGGGCTTCGCGGGTCAGGTCATTGAGCAGCACCTGGGCGGTGTCTTTCGGGCCTGGGGTATGGGCGATATGCGCGTCCGGCAGGGCAAAGTCTCGTGCCAGGTCCTGCAACGCGTCCGTATCGAGGACTTTGACGAATAAAAGCAGGCTCGGCGGGCCAGGAATCTCAGCCACGCTGTTGTCGGTGCCAGTGGTGATGGCCGAGACGGCGACGAAGGCAGGCGCGTCTTCGTGATGGAGCAATTCGACGATCACTTCATCGCGATTCTCCGCAGCGCTGGCCTTTCTGGCGAGTGCCCGCAGGTTGCCAGTCAGCCATGTGTCGGCGTGCGCTTCGCTCATTTCACCATCAATGACCGAATAAACCGTCTTGCCGGTCGGGGAAATCACGAACACAGCCTGGTAGCCATACAGCGAGAACACGCTGCTGCCGACATTTTCCTGGTCGTAGGCCCAGTCTTTGTCGACCTCGACGTGCAGGTGGCGGTAGGCGTCGCTCCACTTGGAATAATCGCTCAGGTCGCGGCCGATGCCGGTACGAATCCCGTCGACGGCCCGTTGGGCAAAGAACAGGCTCTGGGAACGGGCCTGTTCGTCCTGGGACTGGGTGATGTTGAGCAATACCGCGATGGCCAGCGCGGACATGATGAACAGCAACAGCATGATGGCCGGAAAGGTGCGGCGAGTGAAACTTCGGGTAGGCCGCTCGCCGGAAATCACCGTGGAGCCATTGCCAGCATCTTCATTCATAAAAACAAGCCATCAGCTGAACGCGAGACATCCCGCACTAGTTTTGTATCGGCTGACCGCCTGATTAACTTAATGAAAGTGGAAAATAGCTGACCAGTTGCACCATTTTTAACGGCAGCTGCCCTCAGGTGCTACGCCTTGGCGGTATCGCCGCCATATAGGCGCCGCCGATTGATCCGATCAGCTCATATCGGCTCGCTCGAGTCTGCATGCTTATTCTTTGTCCTTGCGATGACCGGGCAGCAACGCGCCGAGCACCTGCTTGGCGGTCTCGACCACGATGCCGCGCTCGTTCGGATCGCCCTGGAGCAGGGTCGAGGCGAACTTCTTCGCCTGTTCCAGCTTGATGTGCGGCGGCAGCGGTGGCACGTCGGGGTCGGTGCGGAACTCGATCACCACCGGGCGTTCGGCGGCGAACGCCTGGTCCCAGGCGCTCGCCACGTCGCTTTCCTGGTCGACGAGGATGCCCTTGAGGCCGATCGACTCGGCGAACAGATGATAGGGAACGTCGGGAATATCCTGGGACGCCTCGAATTTCGGGTCGCCTTCCATCACTCGTTGTTCCCAGGTCACCTGATTCAGGTCCTGGTTGTTGAACACCGCGCAGATCCAGGTGGTGTTGGTCCAGGTGCGCCAGTATTTGGCGACGGTGATCAATTCGGCCATGTTATTCATCTGCATCGCGCCATCACCGACCAACGCGATCACCGGACGATCCGGGTGGCAGAACTTGGCGGCGATGGCGTAGGGCACGGCGGCGCCCATCGAGGCGAGGCCGCCGGAGAGTGAACACATCATGCCGCGACGGATCTGGACATCCCGCGCATACCAGTTGGCGCAGGAGCCGGAGTCGCAGGTGATGACGGCGCGATCCGGCAGCCGTGGCGAGAGTTCGAACGTGACGCGCTGCGGGTTGATCGGTTTGGCCGAGACCAGGGCGCGTTTTTCCAGGGTCTTGTCCCAGTCCGCTCGCCATTTCTCGATTTTTTCGCGCCAGGTGCGGTCGGTTTTTTCTTCGATCAGCGGCAGCAGGGCCCGCAGGGTGTCGGCGCTGTCACCTTGCAAGTTGACTTCCATGGGGTAGCGCAGGCTGAGCATGTCTGGCTTAAGGTCGATCTGCACGCCACGCGCCTGGCCCTCGCCAGGCAGGAATTCGGCATAGGGAAAGCCGGACCCGATCATCAGCAGGGTGTCGCAACCGGCCATGAGGTTGTCGCTGGGCTCGGTGCCCAGCAGCCCGATGGAGCCGGTGACCCATGGCAGTTCATCGGGCACCACGGCTTTGCCGAGCAGGGCCTTGGCGACGCCGGCGCCGAGTTTGTTGGCGATGGCGATCACTTCGTCCGTTGCATGCAGGGCGCCGGCGCCCACCAGGATGGCAACTTTCTTGCCGGCATTGAGCACCTCTGCCGCTCGGCGCAGGTCTTCCTCGTAGGGCACGACCTTAGGTTTGCGGTAGCCGACGCCGGAATGCAGCGTGCCGTGCTTGTGGGGCGGCGGTGTGTATTCCAGGTCTTGGAGGTCGTTGGGCAGGATCAGCGCGGTGACCCGACGCTCACCCACCGCCGTGCGTACCGCGCGGTCGAGCAGGTGGCGGACCTGGGCCGGGGCGCTGGCTTGCTGGACGAACGCGCCTGCAACGTCCTTGAACAGGCTGGGCAGGTCCAGTTCTTGCTGATAATGGCCGCCGAGGGCGTTTCGGGCCTGCTGGCCGCAGATCGCCAGGACCGGCATATGGTCCATGCGCGCGTCATACAGGCCGGTAATGAGATGCGACGCCCCAGGGCCGGAGGTTGCGATGCAAACGCCCAGCTCGCCAGTGAACTTGGCATGGGCGCAGGCCATGAAGGCCGCCATTTCCTCGTGCCGCGCCTGGATGAATCGGATCTTGCCCTTGGCCCGGTTCAGAGCCCCGAACACACCGTTGATGCCATCGCCAGGATAGCCGTAGATGCGCCGAACGCCCCATTCATAAAGGCGTTCAACCAGAAAATCGCCGACGGTCATGCTCATGTCTGTTCCTCGTCCTGATGGGCTGTCTTGAGCGTTGCGCCCGCTGGGCAGCGGTACGCAGCGCCATGGCTCTTACAGGACTGGACCGACTCAAGCCCTTCAAGGTTTCGATTTTTTTGACCGGAGCAACGACTTCAATAGCGCATCGACGCTCAACCGCCCGGCGCCCTGCAACAGCAGCGGCAGCAATGCGACCAGGTAAATCAATGGCAGCTTGAAGTTGCCGTAGCCCTTGTTGGTGATCGCGTATCCTTGGGCCAGCTCGCTCAGGCTCGACCAATCCGCCGGCCAGTGCACGGCGGCGGTAGCGACCACGGTGACGATCATCAGCACCAGCGCCGAGGCGCGTGTGCCCAGGCCGATCAACAGGGCGACGGCGCAGATCAGCTCCGCCCCCATCGACAATTCCCAGTTCCAACTGGCCGGCACATGGTTGAACGGGAACGGAAAAGCCGACTGGATCTCGGCGAACCAGTTCTGGCCGTTCCATTTTTCCAGGCCGGATTCAAAGAACTCCCAGGCCAGGAACAGGCGCAGCCCCAGCGGTGCGAGCCACGAACCGGCGTGATCGAGGTTCAGGTGCAGGCCGTTCAGGGCTTTCGAGAAAGAGGCGTACATGGTTGATCTCCTCGGCTCAGGCCGCACGTTGCAGGGGTTGACGCTTGTTGGCCTGGGCCAGCTTGCCCACCAGGCGGACCGCCGTGGCGGCGCATATCAGGCCGAAGGGCAGCACGTACCAGGCGCTCATCGGAATGCGCTTGAAATTGGAATAGGCAAAGATCGCCGCCAGTACCCACATGCCGGTGGTATGCAGGCGCTTCCAGGCGGTGGCGCCGATCAGCCGCGTGGTGCTTTTGAACGAAGTCAGGGCCAGCAGCAGGATAAACACGTAGCCCACGGTGCCGGGCACGTTGCCAAGGGTGGTCCGGCCGGGCCAGAACTCGGTGTTGAGCTGGCCGTACCAGTAGATCAATGCGGCGTGGACTAAATGGGAAAAGGCAAAGGCCAGCCCGATGAAGCGCCGTTCGCGCACCAGGGATTTGCTCAGGGGCGAGGGCACCAGCACGGCGAACGCCGACGCTGTAAAGGCCAGCAGGAACAGGACGAAGGACGAACGGGCGGTCGCGCGAATGGCACTGCGCACGCCTTCTGTGAGGTCTGGATTGATGATCAGGACCAGCACGGTCATCAGCAATACCAGGGCGGCAAGCAGGCTGAACAGCGACCAGCCCTGGTAACGGAAAGCAGGCGGCGTTGCGGTGGCGGTAGGCATGGGGAAGCTCCTTGGATGGCCCGGCATCGTGGTGGCCGGGAATAGAAGGAGTCTTTCAAGTGGGTGTAAGCGGGGTGTGTCGGGAAGGGGGCCGATGTGCAAGTTTGTGTATGCGGCGTGGTGGTTGACACACTGATATACAAACCCCGATACCGAACCTTGCACATGACCTTGTGGGAGCGAGCCTGCTCGCGAAAGCGGTGTGTCAGCTACATCAGCGTTGGATGTGCCGCCGTCTTCGCGAGCAGGCTCGCTCCCACAAGGGATATCCACAAGGGATTCAGTTGTCTTCAGACCTGGGTATCGCAACCCAACCGCAGCTCAGCGCACAGCCCACCGCCCTCACGGTTGCTCAAGGTCAGCGAACCGCCCATGGCATTCGCCAGTTGCTGTGCGATGGCCAAACCCAGGCCGGTGCCGCCGGTTTCCCGGTTGCGCGAGCTTTCCACCCGGTAGAACGGCTTGAGCACTTCGGCCAGTTCCTGCTCGCTGATGCCGGGGCCACGGTCCAATACCCGGATCGCCAACTGCCCGTTCGAGGCGGGCAGGACCTGGATCTGCGCCGCGCCGCCGAACTTCAACGCATTATCCACGAGGTTGACCAGCACCCGGCGCAATGCGTGGGGACGGGTATCGATGATCGCGGCGTTCTTGCCGGACAGCTGCACGTCCTGCCCGGTGTCCTGGTAGTCGAACACCAGGCTGTCGAGAAACGCATCCAGGCTGATCCGGCAACTGGCCTCGGTGGCGCCATGGATGCTGCGGGCGTAGGCCACGCCTTCACGCACCAGGTGCTCCATTTCCCCCAGGTCGCTGTAAAGTTTGTCTTTTTCGATGCCGTCATCCATGAATTCGGCCCGCAGCTTCATGCGGGTGATGGGGGTCTGCAGATCATGGGAGATCGCAGCCAACAGATGCATGCGCTCCTTCAAATAGGCGGCGATGCGGTCCTGCATGGCATTGAAGGCCTTGGCCGCATGTACCACCTCGGTCGGGCCTTTTTCGTCCAGGCGCACGCCGTGGGCGTTGGGGTCCAGGGTTTCGACGGCCTGGGCCAGCCGGGTGAGGGGGCTGATGGCGATGCGCACGGCAAGCCACGTGCAGCCGATCAGCAGCGCCAGTTGCCCCAGCAAGACCACCGGCAGCCAGGGCGAAAGCGGTGCCATCGCCGGACGTACGTCGATGGTCAGCGGATTGCCGTCCTTGAGGCGCAGGTGCGCCTGATAGTGCATCTTCGGTCCCGGGATCTGGTTGTAGGTCAGGGCATAGGCTTCGCCCAAGGCTTCCTGGATCGAGCTGACCGATATCGGCGCGTTGTCCGGGAGCATTGGCATGCCAGGCTGGCCCTCATCAAGCACATAGCCGTAGTTGCGTCGCGCAAGCTTTGGCAGCCACGCGGGGCGTTCGGCGGCAGGCAGGCGATCGAGGATCGCCACGGACGTCGAGACGTCAGTCTCCAGGTTGCCGAGCATGGTGTTCTTGGCGCTCTCGTAGCGTTCGTAGTATTGGACGCCGAACGACAAACCCTGGGCCAGGACCAGACCGATCAGGAAAATCAACGACAAGCGCGAGGCGAGGGTACGCGGCCACCGCAGAGACAGGGTCATACCGAGACCTCGAGGATCTCCACCGGCAGCGAGAACACGTAACCTTCACTGCGTACCGTCTTGATGTACGCCGGCTCGCGGGCGTCGTCCAACAGGCGTTGGCGCAGGCGACTGACCAACAAATCGATGGAGCGGTCGAACAGGTCCGCGTCACGGCCCTGGGTCAGGTTCAACAACTGGTCGCGGTTGAGTACCCGCTGTGGATGGTCGAGGAATACCCGGAGCAAGCGGTATTCGGCGCCGCTCAGGGCCACCATGGTGCCGTCGCTGTCCAGCAGGTGGCGAGCGGTGGTATCCAGCCGCCAACGGCCAAACGCCAGCAGGCGCCCGCTCTCGGTGACCACCAGGTTAGGCGGCAACATGCGCGTACGGCGCAGCACGGCGTTGATCCGCGCCAACAGCTCCCGGGCGGCGAAAGGCTTGACCAGGTAATCGTCCGCGCCCATTTCCAGGCCGATGATGCGGTCGGTCTCGTCGTTGCGAGCGGTGAGCATCAGGACAGGCGTGGCCTTGTGCTTGCCGGCCCGCAGCTCCCGGCACAACACCAGGCCATCGTCGCCGGGCATCATGATATCCAGCACGATCAGGTCCACCGGAGTGGTCTCCAGAAAGGCGCGCATTTGCCGGCCATCCGCGACCACGGTGGTGCGCAAACCGTTCTTTTTCAGGTAGTTGCCTACCAGCTCCCTGATCTCGCGATCGTCATCCACGATCAGCACATGATCGACATGATCCATGGTGTTCTGCCCCTTGGCGTTTTGGTGTGGGTCAGTCTACAGCCAGCAGCCGGCCTGGCTCGCGACGGTTTGTATTGCAGTGTATCTGGCGCGTGGCGGATACACAGCGATGCAAAAAGCCACCTGCTCGATACAGGCTCGATACGTGGGAGGCATTCAATGGCATCCATCGAGGCGACACAACCGGCCTCTGCGACAAACACCCATTGAATCGAGGACCGCACCATGAACACCAAAGCCATCTACGCCGCCTGCCTGTTCGCCGCGCTGAACATCTGCACCCTGTCGGCCCGGGCCGAAAGCACCGCGCCGGCGCACACCTACACCTACGGCACACACCTGGATGTACGCAAAGTGCTGTCCCTGAGCGAAGACCCGCAGCCAGCCTGTGGCGTGGTCGACGCCCACATGACCTACCTGGACTCGGCGGGCCATGAGCAGGCGCTGGATTACCGCAAGCTCTCCGATAACTGCACCAACCAGAACTGACCTTCGCCAGCCTTTATATTGAGGTGTTGCCATGCTTCTGATCGCATTTCTCGGCGGGATCCTGACGATCCTCAGCCCTTGTATCCTCCCGGTGGTGCCGTTCCTGTTCGCCCGGGCCAATCAATCGCGCCGTTCGGTGTTGCTGACGCTCGCCGGCATGGTGCTGACCTTTGCCTTGGTGTCCAGCCTGGCGGTGGCCAGCAGCGAATGGGTGATACGCGCCAGTAGCGTCGGCCGGCAGGTCGCCTTGGTGGTGATGGTGCTGTTTGCGCTGTCGCTGATGTTCAGTCGGGTGGGCACTTGGTTGGCGCGGCCGCTGGTCAGCCTGGGCAATCGTCTTGACACCGGTGCCGGGCGGATGGGCGGGGCTCTGGCGTCAGTGTCGGTCGGTGTCGCCACCGGGTTGCTCTGGGCGCCGTGTGCCGGGCCGATCCTCGGCGTGATCCTGACCGGGGCCATGCTGCAAGGCGCCAGCGCCCAGACCAGCCTGTTGCTGCTCGCCTACGGCCTGGGCAGCGCCCTGTCGCTGGGTACCCTGATCCTCGCCGGTCGAGGCCTGATCGGTCGGTTGAAACTCTCGCTGCCGATCACCGCCTGGCTGCGCCGCGCCACCGGGGCAGTGGTGTTGCTGGCCGCCGTGGCGATCGGCACTGGGGCGGATGACCGGTTATTGGCCGCGACGTCGTCGCAACAGTCGGCCAGCCTGGAAAAAAGCCTGTTGGAGAGCGTGCCCAAAGCCATCGACTATGTGGTGAGCAAGGCCAGCGCGAGCGCCATGCCCGACCTCGAAGCCCAAGGCGCCATGCCTTCGCTGGACGGCGCGGTGCAATGGCTCAACTCGCCGCCGCTGAGCAGCGAGTCGTTGCGGGGCAAAGTGGTGCTGGTGGATTTCTGGACCTACGACTGCATCAACTGCCAGCACACGCTGCCGTATGTGAACGAGTGGGCGAAGAAATACGAAAAGGACGGGCTGGTGGTCATCGGCGTTCATACCCCGGAATACGGCTACGAAAAGATCATCGACAACGTACGCGCACAGGTGCGCAAGCTGGACATCCAGTACCCGGTGGCTATCGATAACCGCTATGCGATCTGGCGTGCCTTCAACAACCAGTACTGGCCGGCCCATTACTTCATCGATGCCAAGGGGCAGGTGCGCTATAGCCACTTCGGCGAAGGGCGGTATGGCGAACAGGAACAGGTGATCCAGCAACTGCTACAAGAGGCGAAGTCTGGATAAAGTCACGATTTATCAAGAGGTTATAGTGTCTATATAAAGTTATTTGTACGAAAAGACATACGGTTGAGAACGGCCCGCCAATGCTGGCCCCTTGCTCCATAAGTTGAGGTCAAACTCCTTTCATTTCAGAAAGTTGGACGACAAACCTATGCGTGTTTCTATCTGGATCGCGGCGGCCATGCTCATGGCCGCCGTTTCGCATGAAGCCCAAGCCAGGGCGCTGACGGCAAACCAGCAATCGGTGTGTCGCTGGGGTTCGGACATTGCCGCTGGAGCGCAGGCGTCCAAGCTGTCCGGAGTGAGCCTGTATGGGGCGCGCAAGAAACTGCAGGTGCGCAAGTTTCCCCGGCCCTGGATGCGCATGACCGCCCTGGGCATCACCGAACAGACCTACAACAGCACCTCGCGGCTCAAACCTGCCGCGGTCAAGCAGACCTACTACGAACAATGCGTGCGCCATGAGCTGGCGCGACGATAAGCCATCAGCCCGGGTTCCTGCCGTAATACCGTTCACTTGAGAAAAAGACGATCCCGTGGCGAGGGAGCTTGCTCCCGCTGGGCCGCTAAGCGGCCCCATACCTGCCGAATGCAGAGCCTCAGATACATCGCATTCTCCGGTTTTACGACTGCTTCGCAGCCGAGCGGGAGCAAGCTCCCTCGCCACAGCTGTTTGGCAACCTTTAGTGAACAGCGTCAGGACGCCTGCCGGGCATCTCGATACCGTGCTGATGCACCCGTCGATACAGGGTCGCTCGGGAAATGCCCAGCGCCCGGGCCGTCGGGGTGGGTTTCCAGCGATGACGCACCAGGGCGTCCAGCAACGCCTGGCGTTCAGGGCTGGCGCTGGGCTCCGGCCCATGATCGGCGGCGTCCGTGGTGTGCAATGACTCGGGCAAGTGGCTAAGCTGGATCACGCTCGCCTCGCAGACCGCGCAGGCATAGCGCAGCACATGCCGCAACTGGCGGACATTGCCCGGCCAGTGATAACCCAGCAGGCATTCCAGCGCGGCGCCGCTCAGTTGCACCGCACCGCCGCACAGCGCCGACTCTTCTTCAAGGATTCGATTGATCAACGCCAGCCGGTCGGTGCGTTCGCGCAGCGGCGGCAGCTGGAAGCGGGCGCCGCCGAGACGGAAATACAGATCCTCGCGAAACTCGCCAGCCGCCACCAGCGCCTCCAGGTCGCGGTGGGTGGCGCAGATCACCTGGATGTCCACGGCCTTGCGCCTTGAAGCCCCCAGTGGCGCTACTTCGCCTTCGGCCAGCACCCGCAACAGGCGGGTTTGCAAGGCGAGCGGCATGTCCCCGATTTCATCGAGGAACAGCGTGCCGCCATCGGCCTGCTGCAACAGACCCTGCATGCCCTTGGCCGAGGCCCCGGTGAAGGCACCGGCGACGTAGCCGAACAGCTCACTCTCGATCAGGCTTTCCGGTATGGCCGCGCAGTTCAAGGCCACGAAGGGCCGATCGCGGCGCTGGCTGGCCTGGTGCAACTGGCGGGCGAAGACCTCCTTGCCGGAACCGGTCTCGCCCTGGATCAGCACCGGCAGGTTGCGATCCTTGACCCGCACCGCCAGGTTCAGGCTGTCGGCCAGGCGTGGATCGAGTTCGGTGGGAGTCATCGCGACGCGCTGGCGAGGCTTGGCCCGGCGCCGTGGCGCGCTCAGGCGGCCATGCAAATCGACATCGAGTGGGTAGAGGCTTTCATCCCGGGCCCGGTGCAGCAATTGCGGGTCGAAAACCTGGCTGATGTGGCGAGGCAACTGGCCGTAGCGTTGCATCAAGTATTGGCGCGCCGCCGGGTTCAGGGCTTGCAGGCAGCCATCGTCATCCCAGGCAAGCAGCAGATCCGGCTGGCTGTCGACGTACCCCGCGTTGCGATGGGCCCGCAACACCCAATAACCCTGGACGCTGCTCATGAAAAACGCCTGTTCGATCTCCCGGGCGCTCTGCACCACCATTTGCCGGATCAGGTGCTGGGAACGTCGATCATCCGGCGAGCGCACCGCCGAGACGTCCAGCACGCCGAGCAGCTCGCCTTGCGGATCGAAGACCGGCGCGGCGGAGCAGGTCAGGCCAATGAACGCCGCGCGAAAGTGATCACGCTTGTGCACCGTCACCGCAGTCTTGGCCGTGAGCACCGCCGCCACGCCGCACGTGCCTTCTTCGCCTTCCGACCAGCACGTACCCAGGTAGAGCCCGGCCTTGCGGCAGTCGTTGCGAAGGGTGGTTTCCACCCGGTAATCGATGGTCTGGCCCTGGGCATCGGTCAGCAGCACGCAATAGTCGGCATCGCGCACCCGGCCGTGCAGGCGCGCCACTTCGTCGCTGGCGATATTGAGGAACAGCTCCGAGCGCTCGCGGCATTGCTTGAGCACGTCGTGGGACAGGATCCGTGGGCCCTGCAGCGAGCCGGGGTCCAGGTGATGTTGCTCCATGGAGCGGCGCCAGGAGTCGAGGATCAGGTCCGGCACGGGCAGTTGCGGCAGTTGGGCGGCGTTCTTCAGCACGCGGCTGATGCAATCCACGTGCGCCCTGGAGTGAGCGGAAAGCATAGGGGCCTCCGGTTCAGCTTCTTGTCATTGTCGGCACATTAAGCGCTGATCGCCGGGCGCAGACAAGCCCTACGGAGCGCAGGCAACCCGGTGAGACGCCACGTCTCAACGTCTCGCGGTTAGGTCGTGCAGGCTGGCATGTGGCGTCTCACCGGGCCTATGGCCAATGCTTGCAGCGGAGCGTCGCAAGCGCTCTGGCTCGGGCGTTTTCGTCCAGTTTCCGGCTATTGGCACCGCCCTTGCTCTAGGCCTTGGACCCACCCGTTGGGCTTCCAATAATAAAAAGAGGTGCCTATGACTTGCACGCCAAGCCCGTTGACTGTTCCCGCCACGGTGGCGCCATGAGCCGCCGTCCGCTCACCGTCGGCATCATCGCCAACCCCGCATCGGGCCGTGACGTGCGGCGGTTGACCGCCAATGCCGGATTGTTCTCCAGCACCGACAAGGTCTCGGTGATCCAGCGCTTGCTGGCGGCGTTTGGCGCCACCGGCATCGAGCAGGTGTTGATGCCCACCGACATGATCGGCATGGCCGCCGCCGTGCTGAAGAACAGCCACAGCCGCCAGGCCCGCAGTAGCCATTGGCCGGCCCTGGAATTTCTCGACCTGACCCTGCGCCAGACCGTCGAAGACACTCGCCGCGCCGCGCGCCTGATGGCCGAGCGCGAGGTGGCGCTGATCGCCGTGCTCGGCGGCGACGGCACCCACAAGGCTGTCGCCGCCGAAGTGGGCGACATTCCTCTGTTGACCCTGTCCACCGGCACCAACAATGCCTTCCCCGAATTGCGCGAGGCCACCAGCGCCGGGCTGGCCGGCGGGTTGTACGCCAGCGGGCGAATTCCAGACGAGGTCGGTCTGCGTCGCAACAAGCGCTTGCTGGTTTGCGACGCCGGGCGTGGTTTGCGGGAAGTCGCTCTGGTGGACGTTGCCGTGTCGCCGCTGCGCTTTGTCGGCGCGAGGGCGATCAGCCGCGCGCAAGACCTGGCCGAAGTGTTCGTGACCTTCGCCGAACCGCAATCCATCGGCCTGTCGGCGCTGTGCGGGTTGTGGTTTCCGGTGTCTCGCCAGGCGCCGGGCGGTGCCTGGATGCGCCTGGACCCGCAATCCCCCGAGGCGCTGCTGGTGCCGCTCGCGCCGGGCTTGCTGCAAGGTTGCGGCGTGCTGGCCGCCGGGCCTCTGGAGCCCGGCGTCGCCCATGGCTTGTCGCTGTCCGCCGGCACCTTGGCCCTGGATGGCGAGCGGGAAATCGAATTCAACGTCCATGACCGGCCCACGGTCACCCTCGATGCCGGCGGCCCGCTGAGCATCGACGTCAACGCGGTGCTCACCTACGCCGCGCAACAGCGCTTGTTGGCCATTGGTCGCGAGCACCCGCAACACCCCTCGAACCTTCAAGAAGACACGCCTGGAGAATAAAAATGTCGACATCGCTCAACCATGATCAATTACTGCACGCCTATCAGGTCATGCGCACCATCCGCGCCTTCGAAGAGCGCCTGCACGTGGAATTCGCCACGGGGGAGATCCCCGGGTTCGTCCACTTGTATGCCGGCGAAGAAGCCTCGGCCGCGGGCGTCATGGCCCATCTCGGGGACGACGATTGCATTGCCTCGAACCACCGTGGTCACGGCCATTGCATCGCCAAGGGCGTGGATGTGTACGGGATGATGGCCGAGATCTACGGCAAGAAAACCGGCGTCTGCCAAGGCAAGGGCGGCTCGATGCACATCGCCGATTTCGAAAAAGGCATGCTCGGCGCCAACGGCATCGTCGGCGCCGGTGCGCCACTGGTCGTCGGCGCTGCCCTGGCGGCTCGGCTCAAGGGCACCGACAGCGTCGCCGTGGTGTTTTTCGGCGACGGCGGTTCCAACGAAGGCGCAGTGTTCGAAGCCATGAACATGGCCTCGGTGTGGAACCTGCCATGCCTGTTCATCGCGGAAAACAATGGCTACGCCGAAGCCACCGCGTCCAATTGGTCAGTGGCCTGCGACCACATCGCCGACCGCGCCGCCGGCTTCGGCATGCCCGGCGTGACCGTCGATGGCTTCGACTTCTTCGCCGTCCATGAAGCCGCCGGGGCCGCCGTCGAGCGCGCCCGTGCCGGGGAAGGGCCGTCGCTGATCGAGGTCAAGCTGACCCGCTACTACGGCCACTTCGAAGGCGACGCCCAGACCTATCGCGCACCCGACGAGGTCAAGCATTTCCGCGAAAACCAGGACTGCCTGATGCAGTTCCGCGAGCGCACCACCCGGGCCGGGCTGCTCACCGTCGAGCAGTTGGACCAGATCGACAAAGAGGTGGAAATGCTGATCGAAAATGCCGTGTACAAGGCCAAGTCCGATCCCAAGCCGGCGGCGTCCGACCTGCTGACCGACGTCTACGTCAGCTACCCCTGAACGCCCCTGAAAACAACAAGAGAGAATCCCATCATGGCGAGAAAAATCAGCTATCAGCAGGCAATCAACGAAGCCCTGGCCCAGGAAATGCGTCGCGACTCCAGCGTGTTCATCATGGGTGAAGACGTGGCCGGCGGCGCTGGCGCACCCGGTGAAAACGATGCCTGGGGCGGCGTGCTCGGCGTCACCAAGGGGCTTTACGACCAATTCCCCGGGCGGGTGCTGGACACGCCGCTGTCGGAAATCGGCTATGTCGGCGCGGCGGTCGGCGCCGCCACCTGCGGCGTGCGCCCGGTGTGCGAACTGATGTTCGTCGATTTTGCCGGGTGCTGCCTGGACCAGATCCTCAACCAGGCGGCGAAATTCCGCTACATGTTCGGCGGCAAGGCGTCCACGCCCCTGGTCATTCGCACCATGGTCGGCGCCGGCCTGCGGGCCGCGGCCCAGCATTCGCAGATGCTCACTTCGTTGTGGACACACATCCCGGGACTGAAAGTGGTGTGTCCGTCATCGCCCTATGACGCCAAGGGTCTGCTGATCCAGGCCATTCGCGATAATGACCCGGTGATCTTCTGCGAGCACAAGTTGCTCTACAGCATGCAGGGCGAGGTGCCGGAAGAGCTCTACACCGTGCCGTTCGGCGAGGCCAACTTCCTGCGCGACGGCAAGGACGTGACTCTGGTGTCCTACGGGCGGTTGGTCAACACCGCGATGGATGCGGCACGCAACCTGGCCGGACGTGGCATCGACTGCGAAGTCATCGACCTGCGCACCACCAGCCCGCTGGACGAGGACAGCATCCTTGAAAGCGTCGAGAAAACCGGACGCCTGGTGGTGATCGACGAGGCCAACCCGCGCTGCTCCATGGCCACCGACATCTCGGCGCTGGTGGCGCAAAAGGCTTTTGGCGCGCTCAAGGCACCGATCGAGATGGTCACCGCGCCGCACACGCCGGTGCCGTTTTCCGACTCCCTGGAAGACCTGTACATCCCCGACGCGGCAAAAATCGAGCAAGCCGTGCTCAACGTGATCGAGTGGAGCAAGCACTGATGAGCCAGATTTTTACCCTGACCATGCCCAAGTGGGGCCTGTCGATGACCGAGGGCCGAGTCGATGCCTGGCTCAAGGAAGAAGGCCAGGCCATCACCAAAGGCGATGAAGTGATGGACGTCGAGACCGACAAGATCTCCAGCAGCGTCGAGGCGCCATTTTCCGGCGTATTGCGCCGCCAGGTGGCGCGCCAGGATGAAACCCTGCCGGTCGGCGCCTTGCTCGGCATCGTCGTCGAAGGCGAAGCCAGCGACGCCGACATCGACGCGGTCATCGAGCAGTTTCAATCCAATTTCGTGCCTGGCGACGCGGCTGACGAGGACAGCGGCCCGAAACCGCAGAAAGTCGAGGTGGACGGTCGGCTGATCCGCTATTTCGAGCGCGGCGAGGGCGGTACGCCGCTGGTGCTGGTGCACGGTTTTGGTGGTGACCTCAACAACTGGCTGTTCAACCATGAAGCCTTGGCCGCTGGGCGCCGGGTGATTGCCCTGGATCTGCCAGGGCATGGCGAATCGGCGAAAACCCTGGAGCGCGGTGACCTCGACGAGCTGAGCGGTGTGGTGCTGGCCTTGCTCGATCATCTGGACATCAACGCGGCCCATCTGGTCGGGCATTCCATGGGCGGGGCCGTTTCGCTGAATGCCGCGCGCTTGATGCCGCAGCGCTTGCGCTCACTGACCCTGATCGGCAGCGCCGGCCTCGGCGCCCAGATCAACGGCAGTTACTTGCAAGGCTTCGTCGACGCCGCCAACCGCAACGCCCTCAAGCCACAGCTGGTGCAACTGTTCTCCAATGCCGAGCTGGTCAACCGGCAGATGCTCGACGACATGCTCAAGTACAAGCGCCTGGAAGGTGTGGACGTGGCCCTGCGCCAATTGGCAGCGAACTTGTTCAAGGACGGCCGCCAGCAAGTGGAGCTACGCGAGGTGGTGCAGGCCGGCCATGTCCCGACCCTGGTGATCTGGGGCAGTGATGACGCCATCATCCCGGCGGTCCACGCCGAAGGGTTGAGTGCCCAGGTCGAAGTGCTGCCGGGCCAGGGCCACATGGTGCAGATGGAGGCGGCCGAGCAGGTCAATCGATTGATTATCGAGTTCATCGGACAGCACTGAACCAGCGGGCGGCGGTTGAGTCGTCGCCCTATGAAAAATCCTGGAGGTAACGCTATGAACGTTTCAATCAAGCCGACCCGCAGCATGCGCGCCGCCGTTTGGCATGGCCGTAATGACATCCGCGTCGAAGACGTGCCGCTGCCGGTTTCACCGCCCGCCGGTTGGGTGCAGATCCGCGTGCAGTGGTGCGGCATCTGCGGTTCGGACCTGCACGAGTACGTGGCGGGGCCGGTGTTCATCCCGGTGGACGCGCCACACCCCCTGACCGGGATCAAGGGCCAGTGCATCCTCGGCCATGAGTTCTGCGGCGAGATCGTCGAGCTGGGCGAGGGCGTCGAAGGTTTCAACGTCGGCGAACCAGTGGCCGCCGATGCCTGCCAGCATTGCGGCACTTGCTATTACTGCACCCATGGGCTCTACAACATCTGCGAGAACCTGGCTTTTACCGGGCTGATGAATAACGGTGCGTTTGCGGAGTTGGTCAATGTCCCGGCCAACCTGCTGTACAAACTCCCGGCCAACTTTCCTGCCGAGGCCGGCGCGTTGATCGAACCGCTGGCGGTGGGCATGCACGCAGTGAAGAAGGCCGGCAGTTTGCTTGGCCAGAACGTCGTGGTGGTCGGCGCCGGGACCATCGGCCTGTGCACGATCATGTGCGCCAAGGCGGCCGGCGCGGCCCAGGTCATCGCACTGGAAATGTCCGGCGCGCGCAAGGCCAAGGCCCTGGAAGTCGGGGCCAGCCATGTGATCGATCCCAATGAGTGCGACGCCCTGGCCGAAGTTCGGCGCCTGACCGGCGGCCTGGGCGCCGATGTCAGCTTCGAGTGCATCGGCAACAAGCACACCGCCAAGTTCGCCATCGACCTGATCCGCAAGGCGGGCAAATGCGTGTTGGTGGGGATTTTCGAAGAACCGAGCGAGTTCAACTTCTTCGAACTGGTTTCAACCGAGAAGCAGGTGCTGGGCGCATTGGCCTACAACGGTGAGTTCGCCGACGTGATTGCGTTCATCGCCGACGGACGCCTGGACATCTCGCCGCTGGTGACCGGGCGCATCCAGTTGGAAGAAATCGTCGGCCAGGGCTTCGAGGAGTTGGTAAACAACAAGGAACACAACGTGAAAATCATCGTGTCACCCGCACGGATCTGACGGCGCCTGAAGTGGGCGATTTGGCGATGGCCGGAAGCGGCCATCGCTTTTTTTTTTTCAATGCTCGTTCAGGTGTAGGCCAGCAAGCGCCCGCAGCCGATCACCGCGATCCACAACGCCACGGACAGCAGCGCCTGGAGCTTGGCCAGGCTCGGCGCCGTGAGGTGGGTATTCCATTGCTGGACGGAGCGGTAGGGCACCAGATGGAACAGCAGGGCATTGACGCCTGCCGCCGCGATCAGGCACAGCTTGAGAATGAACACGTTGTTGCTGGCGAAATCATGAGGGTGCGCACTGAACATCATCAAGCCGGCAGGCACGATCAACAGCAGGGCCCCGACGGCCCATCGCAGCAGATGGCGAGCCAGTGCGGTCACGGCGATGTCCCTGGACAGCCCGAGGACGCGCAGATCGAACATCACCACCGCGCCCACCAGTATCGAGAACCCGATGATGTGTAGCACTTCCACCAGCGGATAGAGCCATAGCTCGCTGCGCATGGCCGAGGCCAAGGGCGAGTCGCCCAATCGGTCCATCCAGCCTTGCGCGACCGGGCCAGTGACCTGCATCAGCGCAGCTCGGTGGTTCTGTCGTCGATGGTGATGCGTTCGGCGCGAAGCTCGTCAGGCTTGTTTTTATTGGCGTAGCCGACCACGGTGGCCCGGTTACCGGCTTTGAGCATGTCTTTGGTCAGCCCCCGATTTTCCATGCGAGAAGGCGGCGCGAGCACGACGAACCACGTCTTTTCCGTGGTTTGCAGGCGTACGGTCCCGTGGGGGTGGGAGTAACCGGACTCCTTGATCGTACCTTCGAGCGTCAGTGGCTTGCTGGCGTCGTATTCGCTCCAGCCATGGTGGGCAAGGGCGGCGGTGGCGACCAGCATCGTGGACAAGCCGATGCAACGAAAGATCAGGTTCATGGCAAGGTCTCCTGGGTTATCGATTCAATCGGGCTGGTACTCTCGCCAGACCCGCTGCTCGTCGAGTTGCAGCAACTGTTCCTCCTCTTCGCGGAAGCGGCGGTCGCAATCGAGGAAAAACTCGTCGAGCTGCGGCGGTTCGACGTGGGTGGCGCTGAGCATGGTGTGGACCTGGCCGCGGTGATGGATCTGGTGCTCGAACAGGTGCAGCAGTAAGCGGTCGATCCGTTCGAAAGCGTTGCCGTCGGCACGCACCAGGTCGACGGTGCGAGACAGGTCTGTGCGTTTAAGGTTGCTGCACAATGCCGCCAGTTGCCGGTCGGTCCGGTCCTGGCTTTCCCTGAGCTGGTTGAACGCCAGCATCTCGGAAAAATCCCGCTCCTGGCCCAGGACATCGCCTTTGAGGGCGGTGAGGTAATAGCGATCTACTTCCAGTATGTGGCACAGCGTGGCTTGGATGGAGGGGAAGAAACTGGTGCGGTAGGCCTCGTATTCCACGGTGTTCAGCTGTGCGCAGGCGTCCAGCAGCCTGTGATTGGCCCATTGGTTGTTCAGGGCCTGGGCCAGGAAATAATTCATGGGACGCCTCCCGTGCGTCATTGCGCCGGGGAAAAAGCGTAGCAAAGACTGGCGATAACGCCGTGTTGCTGGTCGGTTGGTCCCGTGTTTGCACCACGACCCCCTGTGGGAGCGAGCTTGCTCGCGATAGCGTCGGCACATCCAATAGAGATGCAAGCTGGACAACCGCTATCGCGAGCAAGCTCGCTCCCACAGGTTTCTCACATGCCTGAGCCTGCGCCCCGGCTTAAAGCCCCACCTCCGGCAACACTGGCCGATTGGCCAGGGCCGTGGCCATGATCTGCTCCACGTACACCCGGTCTGCTTCCGGCAGGGCCAGGCGCGGTGGGCGGGTGAGAGCGCTGCCTCGGCCGGCAATGGCTTCGCAGAGCTTGATGCACTGCACCAGGTCGGCGCGGGCGTCGAGGTGCAGGATCGGCATCAGCCATTCGTAGATCGGCATGGCTTCGGCGAACCGTCCGGCGCGGGCCAGCCGGAAGATCGTTTCACCTTCCTTGGGGAACACGTTGGACATGCCCGAGACCCAACCTTCTGCGCCTACGGCGAGGCTTTCGAGCACCACATCATCGAGACCGGCGAATAGCACGAAGCGATCGCCCACTTCATTGCGCACGTCGATGAAACGCCGGGTGTCGCCGGAGGAGTCCTTGAAACACACCACGTTGTCGCAATCGGCCAGGGAAATCAGGATGTCCGGGGTGACGTCGTTCTTGTAGATAGGCGGGTTGTTGTAGACCATCAGCGGCACGTCGGCATGCCGGGCGACATAGCGGAAATGTTCGGCGGTTTCGAACGGCTTGGAGCCGTAGACCAACGCGGGCATCAGCATCACCCCGTCGACACCGACCTTGCGCACCGCATTGGCGACTTTGGCGGCCTGCACGCTGGTGAACTCGGCCACGCCGCATATCACCGGCACCCGGCCCCCGGAAGCGTCCACCGCCACTTCGGTCACGGCAATCTTTTCCTCCGCGCTCAGGGAAGTGTTTTCCCCCACCGACCCGCAGACCACGAGGCCGGATACGCCATCGCGAATGACGTTGGAAATGACCTGATGGGTTTTTTCCAGGTTGATGGAAAAGTCATCGTTGAATTGGGTAGTAACGGCGGGGAATACGCCGCTCCAGTTGATGCGTTGGCTCATGGGTGTCTCCTTTTGGTGTGTCTCTGTGGCGAGGGAGCAAGCTCCCTCGCCACAAGGGTTATGGGTGGGTATGAAAGTCATGCGCCGGGCCAGGTGTCTGAGAGCCGGTAGCCCTGCGGCCACGGATCGGCCGGGTCCAGCAGCAATTGGTGGGTTCCGGTGATCCACGCCCGCCCGGCGATGCACGGGTAGATCGCCGGGCGACCGGCAACGTCGGTCAGTGAGTCGATGCGGCAATGGAATTCGGAGCCGATGATCGAGCGGCCGATAAACCGTTCACCCACCTGCATCAGGCCTTTGGCGTGCAGCACCGCCATGCGGGCCGAGCAACCGGTGCCGGTGGGCGAGCGGTCGATCTTGCCGGGCTGGATGACGACGGCGTTGGCGCCGGTGGCGATGCCGTTTTCCATGACGACGGGCGCGGCGACCTGGCAGAACGAAATGTGCGACCAATCGGGATTCAAGGGGTGTACGAAGCCCAACTGCTCGTTGGCGGCCCGGGTGATCTTCAGCCCCACGGTCACGAGATCGGCGGCCTCGTCGGGGCGAATGGCGAAGCCCAGGCGCTGGGCGTCGACGATGACGAAGCTGTCGCCGCCATAGGCGGTGTCCACCTGCAATGTTCCCAGGCCCTCGACTTCGATCCAGGCATCGAGGCGGTCAGCGAAGGAGGGCACGTTCTTGATCTCGACCCGTTGCACCTTGCCGTCGCGGCAGTCGGCCACGGCCTCGATCAAGCCGCCCGGTGCCTCCAGGACCAAGCGCGTCTGGGGTTCGGTCATCGGCAGGATGCCGCTGTCCAGCAGCACGGTGGCGACGCACAACGAATTGGAGCCGGACATGGGTGGGGTGTCGGCCGGTTCCATGATGATCCAGGCCATCTGCGCCCGCGGGTCCTTGGCCGGCACCAGCAGGTTGACGTGGCGGAACACCCCGCCACGAGGCTCGTTGAGGACGAAGTTGCGCAGGGTCTGGTCCTGGGCGATCCAGCGTGATTGTTCCCAGACCGTGGCGCCGGGTGGCGGCGCGACACCGCCGACGATCACATCGCCGACTTCGCCTTCGGCGTGGCAGCTGACTATGTGGATGATTCTGGATGAGCGCATGGGTCAGATCCTTGTGTTGTCTGGTCGGGCCTCATCGTCGGATCGCCGCCCGGAGCAAGCTCATTCCCACAGGGTTCTGTGGTGGTTAGCAGCTCATTGCTGCCTACACAAAACCCGTGTGGGAGCGAGCCTGCTTGCGATAGGCCATCCGCTATTTCACCGATTTGAGGAACGCCGCCGTCTCCGGCTGCACCGGATTGCCGATCACCTGCTCCGGCGGGCCGATCTCATGGACTCGCCCATTGCAGAAGAACGCCACGCGGTCGGATACGTCCCGGGCGAAGCGGATCTCGTGGGTCACCAGCACCATGGTCATGCCGTCTTCGGCCAGCATGCGCATGGTGTCCAGCACCTCACCGACCAGTTGCGGGTCGAGGGCCGAGGTGGCTTCGTCGAACAGCATGTAGTCCGGCGACATCGCCAAGGCACGGGCGATTGCCATGCGCTGCTGCTGGCCGCCGGAGAGCTTTCCGGGAAAGGCCTTGAGCTTGTCCCCCAGGCCCACGTGCTCAAGCTGTTTGACCGCCAGCGCCTCGGCGTCCTGCTTGGTCTTGCCCAGCACCTTGCGCGGCGCGAGCATCACGTTTTCCAGCACGGTCAGGTGGGGAAAGGCGTTCCACTGCTGGAAAACGATGCCGATCTTCTGCCGGAGGCGGTTGAGGTCGGTGGCGCTGTCGTGTACCGAGACGCCGTCCACGCGGATGCTGCCTTTCTGGATCGGCTCCAGGCCGTTGATGCACATCAGCAGGGTCGATTTACCGGAACCGGAGCCACCGATGATCGACACGACTTCGCCCTTGTCCACCGTCAGGCTGACACCCTTGACGACTTCCAGGTTGCCGAAGGATTTATGAACGTTTTCGATTTCAATCATTTTCTTGCCACCTTCTTTCCAGGCGAGCGCCGAGGCGGGCGACCACCAGGCTCATGAGGTAATAAATGAGGCCCGCGATGCACAGCACCAGCAGGGGTTCCTGAATACGCGTGACGATGGTTTGCGAAGCCCGCAGCAGTTCGACGATGCCGATCCACATCACCAGCGCGGTGTCTTTCATCACCCCCAGCACCAGGTTCAACCAGCCGGGAAACGCCACCCGCGTGGCAATCGGCAGGACGATGAAGCGCAGGTCCTGCCAGTACGTGAGCCCCAGGGATCGGCTGGCCCGCCGGGTGCTCGTCGGTACCGCCAGCACGCCACCGCGGACAATCTCGGTGAAGTACGCGGCGGCGTAGACCCCCAGCACGATGCAACCGACGGCGAAGGCGCTGAGGTCCAGGCCGACGATGCTCTTGAGGGAATTGAACAGCACGAACTGGATCAGCAGTGGCACGCTGCGAAACGCATCGAGTACCCAGGCCAATGGCAGGCTGACCCTGGGCAACAGCGCCCGCAACAGGCCGAACAACAACCCGGCCACGGTGCCCAGCAGGATCGACCAGACGGTCAATTGCACCGTGACCCAGGCACCTTCGAGCAGATACAACACGTCGTTGACGGTAAGGCTTGTAGAGAACATGTCCCGCCCTCAATAACGAAACAGGCGCCAGGACAACAGCCGGGCCAACCCGACGATCAACTTGGCGATCAGGTAATAGAGCACCGCCGCGAGGGCGAAATATTCGAAGGTGCGGAACGTCTTGACGTTGTATTCCTGGGTCACCCCCGTGAGGTCGTTATTCAAACCGACCACCACACCCAGGGACGTCATCAACACCGCCCAGACCATCTGATTGGTCAGCGGGTAGAAAACGATGCGCAACAGTTGCGGGACGATGATCATCCGGTAGGCCTGGAACGCGCTCATGCCCAGGGAACGGGCGGCGCGCATCTGCGTGCCCGGTACGGCCTTGAGGCCGCCGCGAAAATTTTCCGCCAGGTAGCCGGCGTTGTTGAAGGTGATACCCGCCAGCAACGCAAACCACGAACTGACGTGCAGCCCGAGGGAGCCGAGGCCAAAGTAGAGGATGTAGATCTGGAACAAGGAGGGTGTGTTGCGGGCGATCGACACCCAACCATTGCCGACACCGCGCAACAGCGGATGGCGTGCCTGGCGCATCACCGTCAGGACGAGGGCGATCAGCACGCCGAAAATCATCGACAACGCGGCGGTTTCGAAGGTCACCCAGGCGCCGGCAAGCATATCGGGCAGGGCGCGCAAGGCGGGGCGCCACTGGAAGCTGTAGTCAAACATGGCTCGGAGTCCCCTTGGGTGCGGAAGGTTGCAACCACTGTGGCGGCTGATCGCTGGCGGTGGCGGTGCAGGCCGCCTCGATGCAATCGGCCAGACCGGCAAAATGCACGCCGCGCCCCACCAGGCCCGGCGCGTAGTGCGCGTATTTTCCGGAATTGGTCATCAGGGTGGTGGCGGTCGGCGGGATCACCGGCTCGCCCAACATGCACCAACAGGTGTCAGTGACCAGCGTCGCCCCGAAGGCCCGGATCGCGTCCAGGTAACCTGCCTGGCGGGCCTGTTCCAGTACGGCACGGCCACAGGTGATCGCCAGCACCACGCCGGGGTGTTTGTTCCGGCCCGAACACAGGTGTGCCAGGGCGGCGAATTCGCTGAGGGAGAAATGTGGGTTGCCCAGGGAAATCACATCCACGTTGCGATGCCGGGCACTGTTGAGCTCGCGCCAACTGACAAGCAGCCCGGCAGCGTTGACGGTTTCCACCGGTAACACAGCGTCGCAGTCCAGCACATTGGCCGGGTCCAAGGCCTCGGGCGTCACCCCGGCGATGTGGAACAGTGGCGCGGCGCTGGTGGTCGCGAACGCGGCGCCAAAAGCCTTCAAATCATCCCGGGTGGGCGCGGCGTCTTCCAGGCCCCGTATCAGCGGGACACGTCGTCCCGTCAGGCCGCCGATGTGATAGCCCAGCAGCGGATAAAAACTGTCGTCCATCGGGTCGGGCCTTGTCACTTCGACGATCAGCCCGGCCTTTCGCGGCCCATCGAGATGACATCCGGCCAGCGGCGCGCGACCGCACAGGGCGATGCAGATGTCGAGAAAGTCCGGGTACTTCTGCGTGCGGGCGCCGAGCACGCTGTTGGCGTAGACCACCGCGTTGGACTCGGCCCAGACAATCTGTTCGCCGGCCACGGGCGCGGTGTCCAGCAAGTAGGGCGCACAGGTGAAGCTCAATTGCGCGCCCATGGCCATGTAAGCATCACCCAAGGCGCTGGCCGGTTCGCCCAGCGCAGCGTCGACGCCCAGTTCCCGCCAGCGGCGCTGGTCCACGGAGATCGAATTGAGGGTCGTGGGCACACTCACTTTTGCCCCCCACCGCACCAGTTGTTCGGCAAAGCGCAGGCTGGCCGGGCCGGTATAGATACAGCCGTCGATGTGCGCCTGGGTGATGTCCAGCAGTTGGTCGGCGCCCTGGATCTCGGCCATCCGCAGGACGATTTGCATCGCTACTTGGGCTGCCTTGCCGTGCGCGCCGTCGAGCATTGCCCGATCCCGCTCGTTCAACCGGACGGTGAACGGCATGGACGGCTGCGGGGCCATATCCGTCCCATGCCATTGATCGTTGGGCCGTCGGCCGGACAACGTCAGGCGGTTGCCCTCGACGCGCACGAATCCTTGGCCGCGCAAGCCAGCGAACGCCTCGTGGCCGATGCACAACACCGGCAGCGAGCGCTGGAAAATCACCTCGGCCACGAGTACTCCAAGGGCCAGGATCTCGTCGACTTCGGCCAGTACCAGTGCGGCCGGTGCGTGGCCGTTGCTGATGAGCTCCATCAACACGCTGCTGCCGGTGCAGGAACCCCGCCCGCTGGGAATCGCCAGCACGCGGCCGCCCAGGCGTTCGCCACTCAGAGGATGATGCCGGTCGATGATTTCGCCCGTAATGGGATCGACCCCGCCCCAGAAGCTCAGGCCAACGTCGGCGAACAACAGGGTGCCCTGGGCGGCACCCTCCACCAGGCTGCGGCCGTGCAAGCGGATAGGCGTGCTTGGCATGCCGCGATCCTCAGTAGTACACCTGGGGCACGGTCAGGTTGGCCGGCGGGATCTCGGTGCCGACCCATTTGACGAACAGCTCCTTGTAGCGGCCCGTGCGCACTTGCTGGTTGACGAACAGGTTGAGGTAGTTGAGCAAGCCGTACTCGCTGCGCTTGGCGCCGAGGGACACGTAGTCGATGACATAGGGAGCATCGCCAGCGATCTTCAGGCCCTTGTACTTGCCCGACTTGATGGTCGCGGCGGCCACGGTGTTGGTCACGACGGTGGCGTCGATGTGCCCCTGGGCGACGGCCAGCAATGTGTCGTTCTGCGACTGGTAGGCGCGGAAACTGCCGCTGCCCCAACTCTTCTGGTCTTTCTCCAGGGCGATGGCTTCGTAAGTGCTGCTGGTGTTTCCGAGTTTCTTGCCCTTGAGGTCGGCGTAGCTGTTGATACCGGTGTCGTCGCGGGTCAGCACCACCATCTGGAAGGCAAAGTAGGGCACGGTCAGGCCAACGGTCTTGGCCCGCTCCAGGGTGTCGGAAGTGGAAGCGACAATGACATCGGCGCGGCCCGAAAGCAGCGCGGGGATGCGGTCGGAGAATGGCGTTTCCACCACTTCGGCGTCGACGCCGAGGACCTTCGCCAGGTCGTGGCAGTAATCCACGTCGAAGCCCGCCGGTTTGTTACTTTCATCGCGAAAACCCATGGGTGGGAAGTCCAGTGTCACCGCGCAACGCAGCTTGCCCGAGCCGATGATGTCGTCGAGCTTGTCGGCATGGGCGGGTAGGGCAAGCAGGGGAAAGAGGACAACGCCAAGGGCTACGGCCAATGCAGGGTTTTTCATAAATGCCTCGCTGTCGAATAAATGCGGAGAAATATCGTATTGAGGATTTCGTATACGATATTAGATAAGCAATCGACGTGCCTGATCGGGTCTTATTCCTGTGTTTCTAGTAATGCTTTGATAACCAACAGATTATGGTGGTCCGGCTGGCCAGGCACCGGGCGCGCAGGTGAAAGTGAAGTGTTACAGATGGGAGCAGTGGGGTGGGTTTACGCCCCCTAAAGGAACAGGCTCAACGCTGGTTGTCCCGGTACTGGCTGGGTGAAAGGCTCGTCAGCGCGCGGAACTGGCGGCTGAAGGCACTGTGATCGGTGTAACCACAGCGCAGGGCGATCTCGGTAATGGGCAGATCGTGCTCCATTAACAATCGCGAGGCCTCTCCCAGGCGCGCCTTGTGGATCATCTGCCGAGGCGTGAGCTGGAAGATGCGCTTGCAGTGTCGTTCCAGCTGCGCCACCGACAACCCGGCGATGGCAGTGAGTTCCGCCAGGCTGATGGGGCGGGCGAAGTGCTGCTTGATATGCGCGTCCACGGCCGCCAGTTGTTGGTACGCCGGATGGCTCGATTGCGGCGACTGCAAGTCACGGGAAATCCCGGCCAGGCCGACGATCCCGCCCTCAGGTTCGCGCAAGGCAAGCTTGTGGGTCAGGCACCACACCGGTTGGTTGCCGTAATAGAGGTGCAATTCGAGCTGGTCGGCCAGCTCCCGTCCGCTGGCCAGCACCCGTCGATCCTGTTCGGTGTACAGCGGGCCGAAGCGCTCCGGGAACACTTGCTCGGCAGTCAGACCGAGCAGGTCGTTGCATTGCTTGAAGCCGCAACGCCGGGCCAGGGTCTGGTTGACGAATGCGTAGCGGGCTTGGGTGTCCTTGATGAAAAACACCGTGTCCGAGAGGGTATCGAGCAACGGCGCGATGGGCAGCAGACTGCGCAGCAGGGTGTCGAAGTCGCAGGGAGTGAAGGTCGTCAGCGAGGGGTACATGGGCGGCTTCGTCGTTTTGTCAGACGTGGAGTTTTGATCGAAATGAGGTGCTTGTCACGCCGTACGCGTGGCTCACTCATCTGCCAGATTAAGCAACGTCTCAACCCGTGCCGGACTGAACGGTGGACGAGGAGCCGGCGGCGCCCAGCCAAACAGATGCTCCAGCGCCGCGCCGCAAACCCTACCCTGGCAGGCGCCCATCCCGCAGCGGCTGGCAAGTTTTGCTTCGCGCCAGTCGGCATGGCTGCTCAGTTCTGCATAGGCCACGTCTTCGCAGCGACACACCAAGGTGTCGCCCCGGGCCAGGCCTTTCAAACGAGCATCTAGGGCGAAAGCCTTGTTCAACGCCAGGGCAAAGCCCTGCCATCGCGCCCGGCGAGGCCAGAGGCGTTCGGCTGCCGAGGTGTCGTCGGCGGCGACGTGACCGGCGATGGCGCCTTCCACCAGGGCCAGTTCGCTGCCACCGAAACCGGTGCACTCACCAGCGGCGTAATGATCACGGCGCGTGGTGGCCTGCCAGGCGTCGACCGCCAGGGCTTGTCCAGCCAGCTCGCAGCCCAACGCCTGACCCAGCTGGGTATTGGGAATCAGGCCGAATCCGCAGGCCAACCGGTCGCACGCCAGTTCCACAGTCTTGCCCCGCTGTTGCAGGCGCACGCCTTCGAGCTTGTCCCGTCCCAGGGCTTCCAGCACATGCGTGCCGACGCGGTAGTGGGAATCGAACAGGCTGAACGCCTGCGTCAACTTGCCCGGCCAGCGCGGCAACTGCATGGCAAAACCTGTAACGGCGGCACCGCTGGCTTGTTCGGCGATGCGCAATATTTGCGCCCCGTGATGCCTGGCCGTCGCCGCGCTGGCCAACAACAACGGGCCGCTGCCGGCAATCACCAGGCGTTCGCCGCGCACCGGCAGGCCGCCCTTGATCAGTGCCTGCAAGCCACCAGCACCGGTGACGCCGGGCAGTGTCCAGCCAGGGAAGGGCAGCAGCAGTTCCCGCGCGCCCGTGCAAAGAATCAGCCGCTCGTAGCGGATCAGCCATCCCTGCTCGGCGTTTTCCACCAACAGTGTCTTCTCGCCCGCGCAGGCAATGACCCGGGTGCCGGCGTGGCAGTACACATTAGTGCAGGCGTTCAGACGATCACGCATCCGACCCGCCTGGGCAGGCAGGCTGGCCTGGGGACCGTCGCGCCAGATCTGTCCGCCAGGGCTCGGGTTGTCGTCCAGCAGCACGATGCGCGCCCCGCTGCGTGCCGCGGCCAGCGCAGCGGCCATGCCGGCGGGGCCGGCGCCGATGATGAGGATGTCGGCGAGTTCGGTCATGGTCGGGTGTCCACGCGCATGCCGTCGCGGCACAGCGTCTGGCACGCCAGGCGCCGGCGGCCGTCGATCATCACCCGGCATTCCTGGCAGATGCCCATGCCACACAAGGGGGCCCGGCGTTGGCCGCTGACCGAAGTGCGACTGCAACCGTCAGCACCCAACGCCAATGCCGCCGCGACGCTGGTGCCATCGGCCACCGAGAGCGGGCGGCCATCGAGGAATAACTCAGGCATGGACCGCTTCTCCCAGGAAACGTTGCGGCAGGTAAGGTTGCGCCGCCAGCGGCGAGGTTTCGTTGAATAGCTGGGCGACCAGCAAATCAGCCGTCGCCGGTGCGGTCGTAACGCCGAGCCCTTCATGACCCACCGCCAGCCATAGGTCCTTGCGCTGCGGATGTTGGCCCACCAGTGGCAAGCCGTCGGGGGTCGCCGCGCGAAAGCCCGTCCAGGCGCGGATACCGTTGAGGTGCGCCAGGCCAGGCATGTAGTCCACGGCACGCTTGAGCATTTTCGCCAGCATCCAGCCTTCCACCGCTGGGTCTACATTGCCGAACTGCCGCGAAGCGCCGATGAACAGTTGTCCCGTCGGGCGCGGTTGGATGTTGCACGCCACCGACGGTCCGCTGGCGTTGTGAGCGCTGGTGACGTAACCCAGCTCAACCAAGGTGTGGCTGACAGTGGCGGGGTAGCGGTCGGTGATCAGCAGGTGTCCCTTCTTGGGTTCGATCGGCAGCTCCGGGCACAGCTCAGTGGCCTGGATGCCGTTGGCGAGGACGACTGCGTCGGCGCGGAGCCAACCGCCCCCTGCGAGGCGCACGCGGTGACCGTCCACTTCGCTGACTTGCGCCCGTTGATGGCGAATGTTGGCGTGATCGAGCATCCAGCGGGCGGCCGCGGGTGCGTAGAGAATGCCGTCGCCCTTGATCAGCAGCCCACCTTCCAGGCCGGGCCGCAGTTCCGGTTCGCGCTGGAGCAGTGCGGCTCGGCCGATCAGTTCACAGGCTTCGTCATGGGCCATCAGGTTCATGTATTTGCTGTGGGCCACGGCCATCTCTTCGGCGTTGGCCGCCAGCCACAACGTGCCGTTGTTGCGCCAGGCGCAGCGTTCTGGAAGATCGGGGGCCATCTGGCGCCAGCGTCGCAGGGAGTATTGGCTCAGGGCCAGCTCCGCCGGGTTGTCATCGAGTACCAGCAAGTGGCCCATGCCGGCCGCCGTGGCGCCGTGCCAACCGGCGTCCAGCACCAGCACCTTCAAACCACGCTGGGCCAAGGCTTGCGCGCAGGCGGCGCCAATGATGCCCGCGCCGACGATGATCACGTCTGCGACATGGCCTTGGCTCACGGACGAATGCCCCAAGCGAACGGATCGTCCGGCTCGAGGAGCAAGGTGCTTTCAGCACTGATATAGGCCCGGCCGCGAATGGTCGGCACGATGCGATCGCCTGAACGTTCATACGACCCTTCGAATTCACTGCCGATGACGCTGGCCTGGCGCCAGATCTGCCCGGGTTGCAGTTTGCCGTCGGCCGCCAGGCACGCCAGTTTGGCGCTGGTGCCGGTGCCGCAGGGAGAGCGGTCATAGGCTTTGCCGGGGCACAGCACGAAATTGCGGCTGTCGGCCTGGGGATCGTCGGCGAACAGCTCGATATGATCGATCAGCCCGCCGTCCTCGCCGCGAAACCCCTGTTGCTCCAGGGCTTGTTGCACGGCGAAGGTGTAGGCGGTCAGTGCTTCCAGGTTGTCGCCCGCCACGCGTTGCCCGTGGTCGGCGATCAGGAAAAACCAATTCCCGCCCCACGCCACATCGCCAGACACCGGCCCGATGCCCGGCACCTCCAGGCGCAGCCCTTGGCGGTAACGGTAGGCCGGCACGTTGCGCACGCTGACCGAGCGATCCTCGTGCAACGTCGCCTGCACTGTGCCCACCGGTGTCTCGATGCTGTGCACGCCCGGGCCGATCCGGCCCAGATGAGCCAATGACGCCACCAGGCCGATGGTGCCGTGGCCGCACATGCCCAGGTAGCCGCTGTTATTGAAAAAGATCACCCCGGCACAGGCGGTCGGGTCCACCGGTTCGCACAGCAACGCGCCCACCAGCACATCGCTGCCGCGCGGTTCCAGGACGCACGCGGTGCGCCAGGCGTCGTGCTGCTCGGCCAGGCGCTGCCTGCGTTCGGCCATGCTGCCCTGGCCCAGGTCGGGGAAGCCATCGGTCACCAGTCGGGTCGGTTCGCCGCCGGTGTGGGAGTCGATCACGGTGATGCGTTTCATGGCGCCACGTCCGTTCAGATGAGTGGACACAAGCGTGGCGCGCGCCGGGGGGTGGCGGCTTGATGGTTTTAGTTGTCGGTGATGACGAAATCGGCATAGTGTGCGAGACGAGGCCGAACCGTCATCAACTGCGTGCGTTTGTCCATCGCCATTCGGTATGGCTTGTATCGATATTGATAGACTCGAACTTCTCCGCCACATAGCGCAAGCAGGCTCCTCCGTCGGGTTTGTAGTGTCCGGAGGCATCGTTGACCATCGCTAGGACATTTTGCATACGGTGTTCCTTGACCCTGAACTCTCCCGCGCAAATGACCGGTCTGCCGCTTCCAAGTTGACTGTGTCTTAAATACTCCGATGGTTTGGCATGTTCCCAGCGCTTATAAATAATCGATCCCTCAGGCGTATATACCCATGTATAGCTGTTGGATTCGCTGTTTGGGGCAAGGAGTTCGCTTGTTTGACCTTTCAGTTGATTACCGATCAACTTGCCGTTCCAGACGCCGAGCAGTTGACCCACCCCTTCTAGTTGTGCCGGGTTGTAACAGCGCCAGCGGGTCAAGTCACTGATATACGGCATCCAGCGTATTGGATACGTCTGAGCGCTCAGATCTAAGGGGCGACGATCGGAGTTCGTCCAGTTGGAGAAATCCACGATGCCTGACCATACCGGGCGAAGATGCGGTGATTTGTTAAAAATCCACGTATCTATTTTATTCATTGCGTTGGTGTAGATATCGTTGGCGGTAATCAGTAGCGACTCGAGTTCCCAGGCATCCGAGATGATCGGGTGCGGCACAGGCGCTTGATAGAACGTCAGGCCGCGAATGTCCGATAGCGAAATGCTCGACCTGCCAAACATCCTTTGGATATCAATCGAAATGTGAATCGTCTGACCGACTCTCGGGGCTTCGATGTAAGTCTGTAACTCGTTGTACGGTCCCATTGATATCAATAGTGTGTCGTCGGTTCCCGCGTAGTAAGTATTCTTTATCTGCGCCGTGACAGTCAGCGTGTCGATGATGGGCTGATTGAACGCTGAGACGATTGTATCTGGGGTGATGTTTGACGCTGCGACGGACGAAGCTGCGTCGCTTTGATTGAATGAGCTCATGCTCAACCGGTGCTGATTAGACATATGCCGTCCCTGGCAAAAGTAGGTGCGCGAGAGCCTAACAAATCAGGCGCAAGTTGCAACGGGCGCTTTGTTTCTATGTTTTTGGAATAGGCCAATGCGAGAAATAAGGCAATCGTGATCAGTGACCGGAAGGCAAGAACTCGAACAGCGTCCTGCAGACCCCGGCGATATGTTCGTCCAGCAGTTTCACCGCGCGCTCCACGTCACCGGCGCGGCAGGCGTCGAGGATTTCGCGGTGCTCATGGTCGGCGCGATCCTTGCCGGCCGACAGGCTCATCTGCATGCGCAGGTAACGTTCGAGTTTGTCGTGAACCGAGCGGATCAGGCTCACCATGAAGGGCCGTTGCGCCGGTTCATAAAGGCAGGCGTGCAACTGCCAGTTCAGCTCGGCCCAGCGGCCGACGTCGTCCTCGCCGATGAACTCCCGGCAGATGCTTTCGGCACGGGCGAAGGTCGCGTCGGTCATGTTGGGGATCGCCAGGCGCAGCACCTTGTCCTCCAGCAACATCCGCACCTCGAACATCTGCGCCAGTTCCGCCTCGGAGATCCGCGTAACCATCGCCCCGCGATTGCGCTGGAACATCACCAGGCCCTCGGCTTCCAGGCGCTTGAGCGCTTCGCGCACGGGGATCTTGCTGACGTTGAATTGCCGGGCGATGTCGTCCTGGCGAATCGGCTCGTCCTCGGCGAAAAGCCCGGCCACGATAGCGTCGCGCAAGTGGCGGGTAATGATTTCCGAGGTGGACGGGGTGTTGCCCAGGTCGGGCAGGTTGAATTTGGATAAAGTCACGGCGACGGTCGTTTGGCTGAGGTGGGGATATGGTATACGACCTGCCTGCCGTGATGTCGAGCGACGTTGGCCATTGTGGCGAAGGGTTTATTCAGCCGTGGGAGGGTTGGGTGATGAAAGCCTGCGTCCGGACGATGCGCAACCCGGTGATCGTTGCGCCTGCCAGCAACGCCAGGCCAAACACCGTCAACGCGACATCAGCGCCGAAATGGTCAGCCATCCAACCCGTCACCACGACCGGAATGCTGAACCCGACATAGGCGAAGAGGAAGAAACCGGCGCTGACTCGGGCTTTTTGCGTACCGGCCATGGCCGTGATCGCCGACAGTCCGCCGAGGTAAAGAAAGCCATAGCACGCACTGCTGGCCCCCAGTGCGCCGAGCAGCACGGCGGCCAGCGAACCCTGGCTCGCGCCCCAGGCGAGCAGCGCATAGCTCAAAGGCAAGACGAGCAGCCCCAATCCCGTGGCCCTGGCCGGCTGCATGCGTTTCACCCAAGGCTGGAAGATCAGCCCGCAACTGATCACGGTGAAGGTCGACAGGCCGGACCAGCGCTGCAAGTCATGGGCCGCGAGCACCGAAGGCAGGATGGCGATCACCAGCCCGGAAGTCGCCCAGGCCAGCAGCATGGAGAAGCTGTAGGGCAGGCTGCCAGCAGGGAACAACGGCAGGCGCAACAGCGGCGCGTGCCTGATTTTCGGGGCTGGGTCCGGCAGTCGCGCGACCACGACGATCGCCAGGGCGGCCAACGCCAACTGCACCCAGAAACTGCCTGGCGTAACGCTGTGATGGACGAACAGGAAAAGGCTGGTCAACGCCGCGCCCAATCCAAAACCCAGAGAGGTGCTGGCGGTGACCCGGTTGGCCGGCGACCGGGCATCGCCGGTCGGCATCAATTCCACCATGTAGGCCGTGGAAGTCGCCGAGGCCAACCCGGTGCCGACGCCCATCATCAGGCGCGCCACGCCCAGCGCTATCAGGTTGGGCCAGATCGAGGTGATGACCGTTGCCAGCATCGACAGGCCAAGCGCCACCAGGATCAACGGTTTGCGGCCCATCCGGTCGGCCAGTCCGCCGAACGCCAGCAGCACGGGCAACACGCCGAGCACATAACCGGAAAACGCCACCGCCGTGGCGCCTGCGCCGTAACCGGAAAGCTGCGCATAGGTGGTGTACAGCGGCGCCTGCAGGTTGACCGCCAGGGTGATCAGGCACAGACCAAAGGCCAGGCCCCGTGAATGTCGTTGCTGTGCGTCCAAGAGAGATCCTGCAAAAGTGTGAGCCTGGTCGGACTATCACCGCCGGACAGCAGGCAAACAAGGAACAGACGGGGGGCTTTTATGTTTAACTGTTTGCTCGAAATTCAAGAACACTTAGCCGAGACGCCGCGCCATGGACCTGAACATCGATCGCAACGCCAGGGGAAGCGTGGTCCGGCAACTGGTTGCCAGCCTAACCGCGTGGATCGATACCCATGGCATCCGCCCCGGTGCGCGAATGCCTTCGATCCGCCAGTTGGCGACGGAAAACGGCTTGAGCCTGTCGAGCGTGATCAAGGCATATGACCAACTGGTCGCCAGCGGCGTATTGGAATCGCGCCATGGTTCGGGTTTTTTCGTGGCCCAGCAGTTACCCCAGGCGCTGGCGGCGCAGATCGAGGATGAGGCGATATCCTGGCCGCTGTTCGACAACGAATCGACCCAGCTCAAGCTGGGTTGCGGCTGGCTGCCGGACGCGTGGCGCGATGATACCGACCTGGGCCAAGCGATCCGGCAGGTGGTGCGCAGTGACAATAAGGCGCTGTTCAATTACAGCACGCCGTTGGGCTCGGCTGATCTGCGCCAGCAAATCCAGAAGCGCCTGGGCCTGATCGACATTCACGTCGATCCTCGCCAGATCATCACCACCCAAGGCGCCAGCCATGGCTTGGACCTGTTGGTGCGCACGCTGCTCAAGCCCGGTGACCTGGTGTTGGTGGAGAGCCCTGGCTATTACAACCTGTTCAACCTGCTGAAGCTGCATGGAGTCAGGACCCTGGCGGTGCCGAGAACCGCCCATGGTCCGGATATCGCCCGGCTGGAGCAGTTGCTCAAAGCGCACAAGCCCACGTATTTCTTCATCAACAGCATGTACCAGAACCCCACCGGCACCAGCCTTGCGCCGAGCGTGGCCTATCGCCTGTTGCAACTGGCGACGCTGCACGACTTTCGGCTCATCGAGGATGATATCTACGCCGATTTCCAGAACGGCCCGACGTCGCGCCTGGCCTCCCTCGATGCCATGGACCGGTTGATCTACCTGGCGAGTTTTTCCAAGACCTTGTCCAGCTCGTTGCGCATCGGCTACGTCGTCGCCCAGCCTGAAATCATCCAGCGCCTGGCGCAGGTCAAGATGGTGACCGGTATTGGTTGTTCATTGCTGACGGAAAACGTCGTGGCGACGCTGTTGGCGAACGGGGCGTATCGCAAGCTGATCCAGCGCCTTCGCGGGCGCCTGAACAAGCAGATGGCGAGCACGTTGCGTCAGCTTGACCCGACGCACTGGGAAGTGTTTGCCGAGCCCAGTGGCGGGCTGTTCGTGTGGGCGCGGCCTCGTCTTGTGCCGGCCGAGCGGGTGCGACAGATCGCCAAGCAGCTGCAGGTCCAGTTGTCCCAAGGGTCGTCGTTCCTGCCAGAGGGGGGAGCCTGCGACTGGTTGCGGCTGAACGTTGCGTTCACCCAGGATGCCCGGGCCCAGGCGTTTCTCAGGCAAATTCGACAAGTTTCCACAGCTGGAACGGGCGTACTAATGGGAATAGATGTCAAATAGGAATGAGTTGCTGTATCTTTCGCGACACATTCTTGTCGCCCTTGAGGCGGCGTCTTTCATTAGGATTGTGTGTCGATGCGTCGGATACTCGTTTCACTGTGTGTGCTCCAAGCTTATTCCATCTCCTCCTGGGCAGAAGAGCCCGTTTCCACGGACAAGGCGCCACTGGAGTTGCAAGCCACCGACATTGTCGGCACCTCGGACTTCGAGACTGCACAAGGCCCGGTAAAGGGCTACCACGCCACCCGTTCCGCCAGCGCCACGCGTACCGACACCGCTATCCACGAAACCCCGCAGTCTATTTCTGTCGTGTCCCGCGATGTGGTCGAAGACCTCAGCGCCACGCGCCTGCAAGATGCCCTCGATTACGCTGGCGGCGTCGGCAGGGGGAACAATTTCGGCGGCCAGGGCCTGACCACGTTTACCGTGCGTGGCTTTACCACGGGCGAGTTCTACCGCAACGGCTTCCCGATCAATCGGGGTTACCCGAACATGCCCGACGCCAACACCATCGAGCGTCTGGAAGTGCTGCGTGGGCCGGCGTCCATGCTGTATGGGCGTGGCGATCCCGGCGGCACCTTCAACGTAGTGTCCAAGCAACCATTGGCCGAGCGCACGGTGACCCTGGGCAGTCAGATCAGCGATCAGGGAATGCGTCGCGGCACCTTGGATGCGTCCGGCCCGTTGGATGACGAAGGCCGCCTGGCTTATCGCTTGAATGTGGTGGGCGAGGGCGGCGATACGTTCCGCGATCATGTCGAGACCGAACGTTATGGCATCGCCCCTGTGGTCACTTGGCAGGTCAACGACACCACGCGCCTGACCTTCGAAGGCGACTTCATGCGCAACAATGCGCCGCTGGACCGTGGCCTGACGCATTACGCAGGCCAGCGTGGCACCGCGTCCCGCGATACCTTCTTCGGCGAAAAAGACGTCGGCAAGTTGCACAACGACAACAACATGCTGCAGGTGCGTTTCGAGCACATGCTCAACGACGACTGGACCCTGGCCGGTGGCACCCAGTGGCTCGACGGCACGTTGCAGGGCAACGCTGTCGAAGGCAACGGCATCGCCGCCGATGGGCGCACCCTGGGGCGCAACTTCAACTACCGCAAGCTGGAATGGACCGACCGCGATACCCAGCTCAACCTCACCGGGCACTTCTCCACGGGAGGGTTCGAACATACGCTGCTGACGGGTGTGGAATACGAAGACTACAGCTACGAATCCATCATCCAGCGTTCCGCCGGTGGTTCTGGCGCGTACCCGATCGACATCTTCGATCCGGTCTATGGCCAGCCGCGCCCGGCCTTGACCCGCACCCCAACCGACGACCAGGAAAATCTCAAGACCTTCGGCGTGTTTGTCCAGGACCAGGTGGCGCTGACCGAGCGGCTGAAGGTGCTGGCGGGGGCGCGTTTCGAGCGGTTTGAGCATGAGTATGAAAGCTTTGTGCCCCAAGCACGCCCCGGCAGCCGCAACTGGGAGGTTACCGACAATGCAGTCACCCCACGCCTAGGCGTGATCTATGACCTGACCGACACGGTGGCGGTCTATGCCAACACCGCGCGCTCGTTCAAACCCAACAACGGCGCGAGCCGCGAGGGTGGCGGGTTCAAGCCGGAAGAGGGTAAGTCCTATGAAATGGGCGTTAAGTGGGAAGCGCTGGATCGCCAGTTGAGCGTCGATGCGGCGGTCTATCAGATCGAAAAACGCAACGTGCTGACGCCCGATCCGTTGGATTCGACCTTCAACGTCGCCGCTGGCGAAGTGCGCAGCCGTGGTTTCGACTTGAACGTGGCGGGCAACCTGACACCGGAGTGGCGCGTCATCGGCGGCTACGCCTATGTGGACGCCGAAGTGACCAAGGACGAGAACATCCCCACCGGTACTCGGCTGCTCAACGTACCGAAAAACACCGTCAGCCTGTTGAACGTCTATGAATTCCAGGACGGTGGCTTGAAGGGGCTAGGCCTGGGCCTGGGCGCCAGGTATGTGGATGAGCGGGCCGGCAACACCGCCGCCACCACCTTCACCATGGACGACTACACGGTGGTCGACCTGCTCGGCTACTACAAGGTCAACGAGCGCATTCGCCTCAACCTGGACCTGAAGAACCTGTTCGACGCCGATTACGAAGAGGGCGCGTTTGGTGGCGTCTACGCCTATCCGGGCGCACCGCGGACGGTGCAGGCGGGCATCTCCTACACGCTGTAGGTTCGAGCTAAAGAAAAACCCCGAAGGTTTCTGCCTTCGGGGTTTTTGTTTTTCACCATTTGCCGGTGCTCATGCCGCCGTCCACCGGCAGGACCGCGCCAGTCGTGAAGTCGGCGCCCGCGAGGTACAACACGGCTTCGGCGATCTCTTCGATGGTGCCCACCCGACCGGCCGGCGCCAGGTTGTTGAGGAAGTCGCGGTGCGCCGGGTCATGCATCGGCGTGTCGATGATACCGGGCGCCACGGCGTTGACCTTGATGTTGAAAGGCGACAACTCCAGGGCCAGGGCGCGGGTCATCTGGTTGACGCCGCCCTTGATCAACACTGGCAGTGCTGCCGGCACCTGGAGGTTCGGTTGCAAGGCCACCGAGGCGGAAATGTTGATGATGAAACCCTGCTGGCGATCGATCATGTGCGCGGCTGCGGCCTGGCTTGCGTAGACGAGCCCTTTGAGATTGGTGTCCAGCAGCGATTCCAGGTCCTGCGGGCTGTATTCGACAAAGGGTTTGGGCAGGAAAAAACCAGCGTTGTTGACCAGCCCATCAACCGCGCCAAACGCCGCGATGGCTTTGCCGACAAGGGCGGTAGAGGTCGCCGGATCGGCAATGTCTCCGGCCACGCCGATGAAGCTCGCTGGATGGCCCAACTGGCCGGCCGCATCGTCCAGGCCCGACTGGGAACGGGCATTGCCCACTACGTTATAGCCGCGAGCCAGGAACGCCTTGACCAAGCCAAGGCCAATGCCGCTGGACGCGCCGGTGATGATGACGGTTTTTTGATTGCTCATGATGTTGACTCCTGATCACGTTGAGTAGGAACCGCTGCGCCTGTCTGGGCGTTGGTTGTGATCAGGGTATTGATGCGCTTGGGTTTGATAAATGGGGGTTCTGGTACTTGAGTTGATACTTGGTGTAATCAATCAATCGAACCTACGCTACACCCTGTGGGAGCGAGCTTGCTCGCGATGGCATTAGATCAATCACATGTGGGCTGGCTGACCCGCCGCTATCGCGAGCAAGCTCGCTCCCACAGGGATAGCGACTCGGCAGGCAGAAAAAAGCCCGGTCATTCGGACCGGGCTCGGTAGGGCGAAGCCTTACTCCTTGGGTTTGCTTCGATACTCCGTCGTCGTCATGCCGGCATAACCCCAGTTATCGGTATCGACTTCCTCGATCACGATATGGGTCAGGTGCGGGTCCTTGCCCAACACACGCTGCAGGGTTTCGGTGATTTCGCTAATCACCTGGGCTTTCTGTTCGCGGGTAACGCCGTCGCGGGTGATACGTACATTGACGAAAGGCATGCTGCACTCCAGTTGACGAGAATAGGCGCGGGAAGAACCAGCGCGATCGAGGGACCACTGTATTTATACGCCACGGCCTGATAAACAGGCATCGGGAATCTTCAGTTGATACGCGGTGTAATGAATCATGAAGCGGCACTTCGAAGACTTGCAGTTGGGCAGCATCGAGCTTTTCTGTCTGGCGGCGGAGGCGGGCAGTTTCACGGCGGCGGCGCAGGTGGCGGGCGTGACCCCAGCGGCGGTGAGCCGCTCGATTTTTCGGTTGGAAGAGCGTCTGGGTTCGCGCCTGTTTGTGCGCACCACCCGCAGCATCCGCCTGACCGACGCCGGCAGGACTTTTTTCGAGCAATGCCGTCAGGCATTGACGCAATTGGTCGAGGCGCAACAGGAAGTCATGGGGGCGCAATCCGTGCCATCCGGGCAACTGCGCATCAGCGTGCCGACGACTTACGGCCATCACCGCATCCTGCCACTGCTGCCGGCGTTTCGCGCGCAATACCCGCAAGTCACCGTTGATGTCCACTTGAGCAACCGCAACATCGATTTTGTCGCCGAAGGTTATGACCTCGCCATCCGTGTTCGGGCCCAGCCGGACTCCTCGATGATCGCCCGGTTGCTGGAAGACGCGAAACTGGCGGTGGTCGCGTCCCCGGATTACTTGCGCAGGGTAGGCACGCCGCAAACGCTGGAAGACCTGCAATTTCACGAGTGCATCCAATTCGAGCTGCCCAGCAGTGGTCGTCGTATCTCTTGGTTGTTCAACGTCGAGGGCAAGGAGAAGGAAGTGTTCGGGCAGGGTGGGTATTGCTGTTCCGACGACGTGTTGGGCGGGGTGACGCTGGCCAAGCATGGCGCCGGGCTGTTCCAGACCTATCGATTCATCGTTGAAACAGAGTTGGCGGACGGGCAATTGGTGGAAGTGCTGACACCGTTCGCGGGGCGTTCGCGCCCGTTCACGTTGCTGTATCCCCATGGCCGATACGTGCCGCAGCGGGTGCGGGCGTTTGTGGATTTTCTGTTGCAGTACCGGGAGCAGTGGGCCGCGACTTGAGGTGATTGTGATCTGTGGCGAGGGGATTTATCCCCGCTGGGCTGCGAAGCAGTCCTCGCTCAGACTGCTCGGTGTGCCAGATTGAACACCCGCCGCTGTTGGGGCTGCTGCGCAGCCCAGCGGGGATAAATCCCCTCGCCACAATGGATCACCATAAGCTCAAATAATGCGTTTGCCGCAGAGATTCCCGGCCCAGCCCCTTATCAGAACCGGAATGCCTGACGACCAATCAGCAGCCATTTGCCGTTCTGTTTTTGCCAAATCTGGAAGTTTTCGATTTCGGTCGGGACCACTTCGGTGCCCTTGAGCGCCTGGGCAGAGAAGTGGTTGCGTACCAGGGCCACGTCGCCAGAAAGGGTGATTTTCTGATTTTTCATTTCCAGGGTCTTGAATGCGCTCTTGCCGGTTTCGATGTCGGCGATGAAGGCTTTTTTGTCCTGGATATTGCCGCTGGAGTGGCCGTAGGTCAGGTTCTCGGCGGCAAGGGCCTGGAGTTGGGGGATGTCTTTGTGAAGCATGGCCTGGGTCAGGTGGTCTACAGCTTCGGCCACCTCTTTTTCGGCCGGTGCGGCGGCTGCGACGTAGCCGCTGAAGAGGCAAACGAAACCGATCAGCAATGATGCTTTTTTCATGGTTTTTTTCCTTGTTTTTGTAAGTATCGGGAATTCAGAGCATCTAGTGCTCGTCGGTCATCGTACAACTTGTCACGGTAGACTGGAATAGGGCACGGTCAACGTGGGGAGGGAGCAAGCGTCCTCGCCACAAGGGCACACGGTATTGATCCGCGATTTGCCTACAGTCCCTCCCGAACCGCCCCTCGAATCCCCTCCAGCAACATCGTAAACGCCGGATTGTCGTTATCCTCCCGCCAAACCAGATGCAGCTCACTCTGCACCCCTTCACCCAGATCGATCTCGCGAAACACCACTTGCCTGAACGCCACGCTGGTCGCGCAACGCGGCACCAGTGCCAGGCCCATGCCGGCGTTGACCAGCGCCAGGATGGTCAGCGAAGACCCCAGCCATTGCACGAACTGCGGAGTGACACGGGCCGAGCGCAGCATGCCGGTGAGCAGTTCGTTGAAGGGCGGGTAGGCGGAGTGGGCGTACATCAGGAACGGCTGTCCATCCAGGTCCTGCACGCTGACAGACTCGGCGTTGGCCAGCGGGTGGCCCGCAGGCACGGCCAGGACAAACGGCTCGCGCACCAGGCACTCAGTGGCGTAGCCGGTTTCCAGCAGCGGCGAGCGGACGATGCCCAGGTCGATGCGCCGGGCGCGCAGGGCTTCGTGTTGTTGGTAGGTGTTCATCTCCGACAGGACGATCTTCACCTGCGGTTGCTTGAGCCGCGCTTCGGCGATCACCTTTGGCAGGAATTCATACACCGCGCTGCCGACGAAGCTGATGGTGACCGAACCGATATGGCCCTGGGCAAAGCGCTTGGCGGCCACTGCGGCCTGCTGCGCCTGTTGCAACAGGTTCTGCGCCTCGATGAAGAACGCCCGGCCGGCGGCGGTGAGGGCGACGCTGCGGGTGCTGCGGGTGAACAGTTCGACGCCCAGGTGATGCTCCAGCAATTGGATCTGCCGGCTCAAGGGTGGTTGGGTCATGTTCAGGCGTTCGGCGGCGCGACGGAAGTTGAGTTCGGTCGCCACGGTGGTGAAGCAGCGCAGTTGGGCCAGCTCAAACATTGATTCAATCCTGGTATCAATCAAGTGCCAGGTTAGATTAGACGGGAACAATCAGCGGCGTCCATCATCGACGCGCACACCTTCCGGAGCCGCTGCATGAAAATCAAACGCGTCACCGTCACCCCCATCGCTTTCCGCGACCCCCCGCTGCTTAACGCCAGCGGCATCCATGAGCCCTTTGCGCTGCGCTCGATCATCGAGATCGAAAGCGACAACGGCTACATCGGCCTCGGCGAGAGCTACGGCGATGCGCCGGCCCTGGCGATCCAGCAACAGGTCCAGGACCAACTGGTCGGCATGGACCCGTTCAACCTCAACCAGTTGCGGGCCATCGTTCAGGCCACCGTGGCGGCCCACAAGCCGGCCAGCGTTGCCGGGGCGGAACTGGCGCCGGGCTCCCATGCGAGCAAAGCGGTGAGCAATGCCTATTCGGCCTTCGAGGTGGCTTGCCTGGACTTGCAGGCGCATTACCTGAACGTGCCGCTGGTGGACCTGTTGGGCGGTGCGATTCGCGATGAAGTGCCGTTCAGCGCATACCTGTTTTTCAAATATGCCGAGCACATCGACTCGCCATATCCTGCGGACAACTGGGGCGAAGCGCTGAACGAGCAGCAGATCGTCGCCCAGGCACGGCGGATGATCGAGGAATACGGGTTCAAAAGCATCAAGCTCAAGGCCGGCGCCCTGGAGCCGGAGCATGAAGTGGCCTGCATCAAGGCGTTGAAAAAAGCGTTTCCTGGCTTTCCGCTGCGCATCGATCCCAACGGCAACTGGTCGCTGGAAACCTCGATCCGCATGGCTGAGCTGCTAGGGGACGACCTTCAGTATTACGAAGACCCGACGCCTGGCCTGGAGGGCATGGCCGAGCTGCACAAGCGCACTGGCCTGCCGCTGGCGACCAACATGGTGGTCACCGATTTTGACGAGTTCCGCCGAAGCGTGGCCCAGGACAGCGTGCAGATCGTCCTGGCCGACCACCATTATTGGGGCGGGCTGCGGGACACCCAGGTACTGGCGAAAATGTGCGACACCTTTGGCCTGGGGGTTTCCATGCATTCCAATTCGCACTTGGGCATCAGCCTCATGGCCATGGCCCACGTGGCGGCTTCGGTGCCGAACCTGGATTACGCCTGCGACACGCATTACCCATGGCAGGAACCGGATGAAGAAGTGATCAAGGGTGGCAAGCTTCCGTTTGTCGACGGCTGCGTGAAGATCACCCGGGCGCCGGGCCTGGGGTTGGAGCTTGACCGCGATCAACTGGGCAAGCTGCACGAGCAGTTCCTGAGCTGCGGCATTCGCCAGCGCGATGACGTGCGGCAGATGCGGCGCTATCGGCCTGATTGGAAGACGGTCAAACCGAGGTTCTGACCTGAAGGCGAGGGGGCCTGCTGCGCAAGCCAGCGGGAGCAAGCTCCCTCGCCACGGGATCACCTTGTATTCGGGAACGAAGTCGTACTCGGCTTTGTGGCGAGGGAGCTTGCTCCCGCTGGGCTGCGCAGCAGCCCCAAACCAGACGACTCGGTACCACTGCACAACGAGTTGATCCTACCCACCCACCGGCCCACACCCAAAGTACCGCGCCCGGCGGCATCCGGGTCTTACACACAAACTGCCGCGCCGGGCCTGCGCTGCCAAAGCAGCCGCCAATCACTTCCAAGGCAGCGTATGACGCGCCCGGGTGCCTTTCGATAATCGCCTCCGACATCCCGTCCCCTGTTGCGGAGCGCGCCATGCACAACAATAAAAATACCTGCCTGCGTTTTTTGCCTGCGGTCATCGCAGGCCTCTCGACTCTCGCCCCGATGCCTTGGGCCCACGCCGAAATCATGCTGTACGACAAGGACCAGACGACCTTTTCCACCGACGGCTACATCAACGCTTTCTACGTCAACAGCGACGTGGACCGTGCCGGCGAACAGTTCGACCGCCGCCAGTCGCGGGTCAAGATGGGCTTCTTGCCCAACTACCTGGGCTTCAACATGGGCAAGCAGGTCGATGACCTCAAGCTCGGCGCCCGGGCGTCGTTCTGGGTGACCATCAACGACAGTGAAACCAACGGCACCGACACTGCCATCGACGTGCGCCAGTTCTACGGCACCGTCGCCAACCCGGAGTGGGGCGAAGTACTGATCGGCAAGGACTTCGGCCTGTTCGCCCGTTCCAACATCCTGCTCGATGAGCTGCTGGCCGGTTATGGCCAGGTCAGCGACACCTTGGGCCTGGTGGACGGCGGCGGCGTCTCGTTCGGCAATATCGGCAGCGGTTATCCGTACCCGTTCCCGACGTCGCAAATCACCTATCGCACCCCCGTGATGGACGGGTTGCGCGTGGCGGTGGGCATCATGGACCCGGTGGACACCAACGACAGCAGCGCCACCGGCAAGGCCTACCAGGAGAACCCTCGCACAGAGAGCGAGGTTACTTATCAGTTCGACCTGGGCGCAGCGAAGATCTACAGCTGGCTGAACGGCAGCTACCAGACCTCCGACAACACCGATTCCAGCGTCGAGTCGGTCACGTCCAAAGGTTTGGGTTATGGGGTGCAGGCGAAGATGGGTGGGCTGTCGCTCACCGGCTCGGGGTTTCAGGCCAAGGGTATCAACCCGTTCTTCACAAACAATGCCGGCGAGGCCACGTTGCGCAATGTCGACAGCAAGGGCTACCTCTTGCAGGGCTCCTACAAGCTGGGCAAGAACCGCCTGGCGCTGTCCTATGGCAAGACCGAGGACGACGGAAATGGCGTGGTCGGCAGCGGCGCCGACTATGAGACTCGCGGTGTCGCGCTGTTCCACGACATCAACGATAACCTCAAGCTCGTCGCCGAATACAACCAGTTCGAAATCAACGGCCATGACACCAGCGCGCAGAACGAAGACACCGATACCTTCGCGGTGGGGGCGGTGTTGACCTGGTAAGGACTACTCAACCCCGGGCGAGGGAGCAAGCTCCCTCGCCACAGAAGCGATCCACGTCAACAAGGTTTTCTTGGCGGCCCCAACCGTGCGCATCGCGGCTGGGGCGGCCACGGTTCTCATCCCATGGAAGCGTCCATCCGCTACCCAAGTAGCATTCGTGGGCCGGGCGTCGATTCGTACACTCAAGGCTCTATCACGCACCGTCGGAGGCGCAGATGCAGCAGGCCCAGAGCGAGGGCGTGGTCAGCGCCATGTCCCAGGCAACGGACGTCGAGCAAGTGGCCCAGGAGCTGGCGCGACAGTTGTTGCACCCGTACCTGGGGTTCGTGCTGTTTTTCTGTTCCGCCGAATACAATCTGCCGGCCCTGGGCCACGCGCTTTCGCGCAGCTTTGGCGGGATCCGGCTGGTGGGATGCACCAGCGCGGGGGAAATCACGCCACAAGGTTACGGCCGCAACTGCGTGACGGCGGTGGGTTTCGACCACCGGCATTTTTCCATCGCTGCCGAACTGATCGGCGAAATGGAGCACTTCAGCCTGATCGATGCCCAGCAGATGGTCGAGCGCCTTGCCAGTGGTTGCCGCAGCAACGCCTTGGCGCCGATCAAGGGCCACAGCTTCGCCTTGACCTTGCTCGACGGTTTGTCCAGCCGCGAGGAGATGGTGCTGGCAGCCTTGAGCGCCGCCCTGGGGGACATCCCGCATTTCGGCGGCTCGGCCGGGGATGACAATTACCTGACCCACACCCACGTCTACTTTGAAGGTCAATTCCACAGCGGCGCGGCCGTGGTGGTGTTGATCAATACTTGGCTGGAGTTCGAAGTGTTTACCACCCACCACATCCTGCCCCGGCAGGAAAAACTGGTGGTGACCGGCGCCGACAGCGCCACGCGCAGGGTCTACGAGCTAAACGCCGAGCCTGCGGCCGAAGAATACGCACGGCACATTGGCGTGCCGGTAAACGCGCTGGATTACCGGGTCTTCGCTGCCCATCCATTGGCCGTGCGCATCAATGACCAGTACTACGTGCGAGCGATCCAGCAGGTCCATTCGGACCTGAGCCTGAGTTTCTATTGCGCGGTGGAGAACGGCATCGTCCTCACCGCCATGAGCCCGGGGCCGTTGCTGCACAACCTGCAAGATCTGTTCGATGGTTTGCAGGCGCGCCTCGGGGACTTGCTGCTGACCCTGGGCTGCGACTGTTTCCTTCGACGCCTGGAGCTGGAAGATCGCGACGGCCTGGAACAGATCGGCCAGTTCCTGCGTGAACATCGGGTGATGGGGTTCAACACCTATGGAGAGCAATTCAATGGCATGCACATCAACCAGACGTTCACCGGAGTTGCCATTGCCCGCCATCGCGTCCCCGACCATCGCTGAACTGCAGGCGCAGCTCGCCGCTCTGGAGCATGAGAACCGCAAGCTGCGGCGCATCAATGAAGCGCTGATCGAGCGGGTGGAATCCGGCGTGACGCGCGGCAGCGACCCATACGCAGCCTTCCAGCATTCGGTGGTGCTGGCCGAACAGGTGCGTGAGCGTACCGACGCCTTGAACCAAGCCATGGCCGAGTTGAAGGCCGGCAACCATTTGCTCGGCGAAGCGCGGTTGCGGGCGGAAACGGCCCATCGGCATTTGATCGACGCGATCGAGAGTATTTCCGATGCCTTCGTGCTGTTCGACGCGCAACAGCGCATCGTCCTGTTCAACAGCCGTTTCAAGGCGTTCTGGGCCCACAGCCGGGTGCGGATCATCGCGGGGATGCGCCTTGCCGAGGTCAAGCGTTTGATGACCGCCAACGGCTTGTTCAGCGAAGAAACCCGCGGCCAGCCCGACGAACCGGTGCTGTACCGATTGCAGAACGGGCGCTGGCTGCAAGTCAGTGAACGGCCGACCCAGGAAGGCGGCCGGGTGATTCTCTTCACCGATATCACCGACGTCAAACTCAGTGAAACCGTGCGCCGGGAACAGGCCATCGCGCAGAAATCCCATCTGTTGCAGCGCGCCGTGGACAACCTGTCCCAGGGCGTGGCGATGGTCAACGCTCAAGGCGTGCTGGAACTGTGGAACCGGCGCTTCCTGGAGCTCAGTGGCCTGGCACCGGTAGCGGCCCATCGGCCGTTCAACGAGGTCATCGCCGACAGCGAGCTGCAACTGCTTACACCGACCAGTCGCGATGGCAATGGCCGGCTGATCCAGGAGTGTGAGCAACGGCTGTCCGATGGCCGAGTCCTGGAGATCCGCACCCATCCACTGCCCACCGGTGGCTACGTCAACACCTTCACCGACATCACCGAGCGCTACCAGCACGCCGAGGCGTTGAGCGAGAGCGAGCGCTGGATCCGCCTGATCACCGACCACGTTCCGGCGTTGATCGCCTATCTCAACGCCGATCTGGTCTATGAGTTCACCAACAAGGTCTACGAGCAATGGTATTGCTGGCCCCGTGGCGTGATGCTCGGCCAGAGCCTGCGAGAAGCCCACAGCGAGCAGCACTATCAGCGCTTGGAAGCCTACGTGGCCCGGGCACTGGCGGGCGAGAGCGTGACGTTCGAATTCGCCGAGACCAACATCAACAACCAGGAGCGCTACATGCTGCGCTCCTATGTGCCCAACGTGCTGGCCAACGGCGAGGTGGTGGGGATCTTCGTGTTGATCCGCGACATCACCGAGCGCCGTCGCACAGCCGAGGCGTTGCACCAGGCCTATCAAAACCTGGAGCAGCGCGTGCAGGAGCGCACCGCTGAACTGACCAGCCTCAACGACCAGTTGCTGCGCGAGATCGATGAGCGCAGCCGGGTGGAACTGCGCTTGCGCGAAGCCAAGCGCGAGGCCGAGCGGGCCAACCTGTCAAAAACCAAATTCCTCGCGGCGGTCAGTCATGACCTGCTGCAACCGTTGAACGCCGCGCGGCTGTTCACCAGCGCCTTGCTGGAGCGCCGCGAGCCGGTGGCGAACGCGCACCTCGTGCGCAACGTGAGCAATTCGCTGCAGGACGTGGAAAACCTGTTGGGCACCCTGGTGGATATCTCCAAGCTCGATGCCGGCGTGATCAAGGCCGACGTGGCGCCGTTCGCCTTGAGTGAATTGCTCGACAACCTGGCGGCCGAATATCGCCAAGTGGCGCGCAGCGAGGGTCTCGAATTGTGTTTCGTACCTTGTTCGGTGCTGGTGCGCAGTGACATCCAACTGTTGGCGCGGATCCTGCGGAACCTGCTGAGCAATGCGCTGCGCTACACCCCGAACGGGCGGGTTCTGCTGGGATGCCGGCGTCTTGGCAATCGTGTTTCGATCGAGGTCTGGGATTCTGGCATAGGCATCGCCCAGGATCGCCTGGAGGAGATTTTCCAGGAGTTCAAGCGCGGTGATGTCCAGCGACCGAACCAGGATCGAGGCTTGGGCCTGGGGCTGGCGATTGTCGAGAAGATCGCCAGGATACTTGGGCACCGGATCCGGGTGCGCTCATGGCCGGGCAAAGGCTCGGTATTCGCCATTGAGGTGCCCCTCAGCGCCACCGCGCCCAAGCCGCTGCCGTGCCTGGACATGAGCGAGCCCATGCTTGAACGCCTGCGCGGGGCGCGGGTCTGGGTGCTGGATAATGATGGAGCGATCTGCGCCGGCATGCGTACCTTGCTCGAAGGTTGGGGCTGCCTCGTGGTGACTGCGCTGTCGGAACAGGACCTGGCGCGGCAAGTGGACGGCTACCGTGCCGAAGCCGACCTGCTGATCGCCGATTACCACCTGGATCACGACCAGAACGGCGTGGACGCCGTGGCCCGGATCAACGCCTGCCGTGCCTCACCGATCCCGGCCATGATGATCACCGCCAATTACAGCAATGAACTCAAACAGCAGATCCGCGAGCTTGGGCACACACTGATGCACAAGCCGGTGCGGCCGATGAAACTGAAGATTGCGATGAGTCACTTGCTGGGCCAAACAACCAGCCGATGAGTCGAACCGCTTTTGTGGCGAGGGAGCTTGCTCCCGCTGGGCTGCGAAGCAGCCCCATCCTGAACAAGCCTGACACACCGAGGTGCCTGGGTTTGGGGCCGCTTCGCGCCCCAGCGGGAGCAAGCTCCCTCGCCACAGTGTCCCGTTAGTGTTCAGCCGTTCAACGCCGCAAATAAGCCCCGAAATCAATATCCCCCGCGCTGAGAATCGCCTGCACCCGGTTATGCACGTTGAGCTTGCGCAGGATCGCCGAGACGTGGGCCTTGACCGTGGTTTCGGCGATGTCCAGCGTGTAGGCGATCTGCTTGTTCGACTCGCCCTTGGTCATGCGTTCGAGTACCAGCAGTTGCTTGCGCGTCAGGGCCTGGAGCAGTTCGGGCGGGAACGCCGGGGTTTCGTTCAAGCGGCGGCCCGTGGGGCTCTTCTGGGTGCGGATGATGTCCGGCGGCAAGTACACGTTGCCATTGAGGATCTGCTCGATGGCGTCTGTCATCTGCGAGCGAGGTGAAGACTTGGTGATGAAACCCACCGCGCCATAGGTGATGGCCTGCAGAACGATTTGCTTGTCCTGTTCGGCAGACACGATCACCACGGGGATGGTCGGCGCTTCGTTGCGCAGGTTGATCAGGCCGTTGAGGCCGTGCATGCCGGGCATGTTCAAGTCCAGCAGGATCAAATCCAGGTCGTCGTGTTCGCGGGTCAGCGCCAGGGCGCTGTCCAGGTCGGCGGTTTCCATCACCTCGCTACCGGCGAACCCGTCGCTGATGACGTTGTGGATGGCTTCGCGAAACAGTGGGTGATCGTCGGCTATCAGGATTTTATACATGGCCATTCACCTCGTTATTGTCGTGTTGGGGCAATTGCACGCAGGGCGCTGCATCAGGGAAAAGGTTCGGGGCGGGCCGCTTGCAAGGGCAGGTTGGCCGCCTCCCAGGCGTCGAGGCCGTCGCGGTACCAATACAAATGTTTATAGCCCATGGACGCGGCGCGTTTTACCGCGTTCCAGCTCAACCAGCAATCGGAGCGGCAGTAAAAGACCAAGGGTTGGTCCAGGCGCCCGTCGGTGGCCTTGCGTAGGTGGGAGGTGAAGTAATCTTGCCAGTTCCCCTCCAGCTCACCATCGCCCGTATTGGCCAGCCATAGGCTGCCGGGGAGGTTGGCGTGGGGCTCGGTGTCGATGAAGCGCCCCTGGACCCATGGACGACGGTACACGTCGATCAACACCGGGGCGGGCGTTTGCCCAAGCAGGCGCTGCAAGCCTTCGGTGTCGACGGTTTGCGCGCCCTGGGCGGAGGCGGGCGTGGGGCTGCGGTATTGGGTAATGCGATAGCCCTGCGCCGAAAACAACGCAGTGTCGGCCTGGGCGACATTCAGCGCCAGGCCCAGCAAGACGATGGCCAGCAAACGGGGCATGGGATTTATCCTTTTTGTTATGCGCCCATTACATGCCAGGGTCGAGGTCTTGTGAATGCGACCATAGACAGGAAAAACGGTACTAAAGTAGTAATTTTCATCACGGATCACACAAATCCCCTGTGGGAGCGAGCCTGCTCGCGAAAGCGGTGGGTCAGGCAGCATAGATGTGTCTGGTCTACCGCATTCGCGAGCAGGCTCGCTCCCACAAGGGGCTGTGTGTATCAGGTAGGTCAATTGGCCTTGCGCAACGCCGCATGCTGCGGATTGAACGTCCACACCGCCAGCAGCGCGAACAGCAGCGTCAGCCCCACGCACACAACCATCGCCAGCACATTGAATTGCCCATACAACGCGAACCGCACCAGCTCCACGCCATGGGTGAAGGGGTTCACCGCGCACAGCCAGTACAACCAGGGGCTGGCTTCGAGCATTTTCCACAACGGGTACAGCGCCGAAGACAGGAAAAACATCGGGAAGATGACGAAGTTCATCACCCCGGCGAAGTTCTCCAGCTGGCGGATCGCGTGGGACAACAACAGGCCCAGGGCACTGAGCATCAGCGCCACCAAAAGCAAGGCCGGCAATGCCGCCAGCACGCCCATGGCTGGCGGCTGGACACCGTAGAGCCAGGCGATGGCGAGGAAGGCGTAGACCTGCAAGAGCGAGATCAGCGAGGTTGCGAGCAATTTGCTCGCCAGCAAAAAGGCCCGGGGCAGGGGGCTGGTCAGCAGCACGCGCATGCTGCCCATTTCGCGGTCATAGACCATCGACAGCGAGCCTTGCATGCCATTGAACAACAGGATCATGCAGGCCAGCCCCGGCACGATGTACACCTCATAGGGGATGTAAGTGTCATAGGGCGCGATGATGGCGATGCCCAGCGCCGCCCGGAAGCCGGCGGCGAACACCAGCAGCCACAACAACGGTCGCACCAGTGCGCTGAGCAATCGCGTGCGTTGCAAGACGAAGCGCAGCCATTCGCGCATCACGACGCCAAGGAAACATCGCCAATACGCGTTCATGCGGCAACTCCCGAGGCGGTCAATCGATCAAAGGCCGAGCCGAGACTGCCGCCGTGTTCCTCGCTCACGTCCTCGGCCCGTCCGCTGGCGACCAGCCGGCCCTGATGCACGATAAGCAGGTCATCACTGGGCTGCACTTCGTCCAGCAGGTGCGTGGCCCAGAGCACGCTGATGTCCTGTTCGCGACACAGTTGGCGAATGTGTTGCCCCAAAGCCTGGCGGCTGGCCGGATCGAGCCCGACGCTCGGCTCGTCCAGCAGCAGCAAGCGCGGTTCGTGGAGCAGGGCCCGGGCGATTTCCACCCGGCGCCGGTGTCCGCCATTGAGGTGGCGCACCCGCTCGTGACGTCGTTCGGTCAACTGCTGGCGGGCCAGTTCGGCTTCAATCCGGGCATCGGCCTGGCGCCGGCAAAAGCCATGCAGCGCGAGGTGATAACGCAGGTTCTGCTCGACGCTCAGGTCCAGGTCGAGCGTGCTTTGCTGGAACACCACGCCCAACTGGCGCAACGCCTGGTGCGGTGACGTGCGCAATGAATGACCGCCGACGCGGATCTCGCCGCGCTGAACATCGTACAGACGCGTCAGCAACGCAATCAGCGTCGACTTCCCAGCGCCGTTCGGTCCGAGGAGGGCGGCGAAGCGTCCGGGCGGTACGCTGAAGCTGATCTGGCGCAGGGCTTGCCGCGCACCATAGGCGAAACTCAGGTCGCTGACCTCCAAGGCGTTCATGGCGTCACCACCACGCCCCAGGGATAGCGGCCGACCTTCACCGACTTGAGCACCTTGCGGCTCTGCACGTCGATCACCGAGACGTCGCCGCTGACTCCGTTGGTTGCCAGCAGTTGCTTCTGGTCCGGGGTGAACGCCAGCTGCCAGACGCGTCGGCCCACCAGCAGGTAATCCAGCACTTCGAAAGTCTTGGCATCGATCACTGCCACATGGTTAGCCGGGCCCAGGGCGACGAATGCCAGCTTGCCGTCGGCGCTGAGCTTGATGCCCACTGGCTGCACCTTGTCCGGGTGCACGCCCTTGATCTGGAAGGTCAGAGTCTTGAGCACCTGGCGCGAGGCAACGTCGAGGATAGTCAGCGTCCCGCCGATCTCCGCCGAGGCCCAGAGTTGCGTGCCGTCGCGATTGAACTCGACGAAACGCGGCCGTTGGTCCACCAAGGTGTTGTCGGCCAGGGTCTGGGTGCTGGTGTCGATCCAGTGCAGCATGTTGGTGGTTTCGCTGGTGTTGACCGCCCACTTGCCGTCGGGGCTGACGGCCATGCCTTCGGGCTCGACGCCGACGCCGATCTGGCCCAGCACTTCGGAGGTATGGGTGTCGATCACTGTGACCAGCGCATCGTCCTCGTTGGAAACGTAGAGCCAGCGGTCGTTGGGGTGCAGGGCGAATTGCTCCGGATCCTTGCCGGAGGGCAGCTCCTTGATGATCTTGCGAGTGGCGACGTCCATCACCTGGACGCGGTCCGAATCGCTGGCGCAGATGTACAACAGGCGGTTGTCATGGGACAACAACAAGCCTCGCGGGCGCTGGCCTACCGGCAAGGTATCGACAACTTCCAGGCTCTGCAGGTCGATCAGGCTGAGGCTGTTGTCTTTTTCGTTGGAGACCCAGGCGATACTGGCGGCAGCGGGACCGGCAAGGAGCAGCGAGGCGCCCAGGGCGAGGGCTTGGCAAAGCAGAGCCGGGTTGAGCAGGGGGCGGCGCATGGCGTTTTCCTTATTGTTGTGATCGATCAGGGGTAGCGACAGCTCACTTCGGGCCGGTCGAAGCCCAGGCTGTCCATTTCGTTGGACGGGTGGAGAAAACCGTCCTGGGGCGACGTGCTGACCAAGGCCCGAGGCTGAACCAGGGGAATCGGTTGGCGCAGTTGACCATTCCAGGGCCGGTAGCTGAGCTTGCGGCCCTTGAATCCATCCAGCGGCAGCTCGTCGCCAAGGGCCAGTTGGCGAATGGCGAATGGCTCGTCCTGGCGCAGCTTGCTCACGGCGGCGGCGATACTGCGCACGGCGATCCAGGCGGCGAAGTCGCGGTCGTTCATCCAGCGGCCGGCCAAGGCTTCGAAGCGCTTTTGCAACTGCGCCGCGCCGTATGTCTCGACGGTCTTGTGCCAACCGGTGGGCGTCAGTCCCTGAGTCCCTGCGACCGGGCGCGGGAGCCAGGTCTGATAGGGCACGTATTCGCCGAAGTCGCCGCGCTCGTCGGCTACCAGCACCACGTCGTACTCGACGGCCTGGGTGAACAGCGGCATGTCGGCCTGGGCACTGCGGCGCTGGTCGTTATCGAACTGCCAAGGTTTCTCGGCGACGATCTTCATGCCGAAGCGTTTCATGGCCCGGCGCAATGCAGCGGCGTAGGCCTGGTCTTCGGGTGTCTGGCCGACGATCAGCAAGGCCCGCTGCCATTTGCGCACGACGCTGAACTGGATCAAAGCGTCGGCCAGTGTCGCGCGGTCGGGCAGGGTGTGTAGCACGTTGCTCAGGCAGCCGCTGGTGCGCAGGCTGTCGTCGGGGCTGCCGGCGTTGAAGAGCAGGCTGTCGGGCAGGGCGGCGCTGAGCTGGCGTAGGCTTTCGCCTGGCGCATTCACCACGAACAAACGCAGGCCCTGTTCATGCTGGGCACGGGCGGCCTCCAGCAGTGCCTGCGGGTTGTCGACGTTAGCGCTTTCGAGACGGTAGTCGTGCTTGAGAAATCGCCCGGTGCTGTTGCTGTCGATGATCGCCAGTTCGGCGCCGCGCAATCCGGCATCGGTGGGTTCAGCGATGACGTTGGACAGCAGCGGGCCGGGGTCGGGACGGTAACCCAGGTAGCCGATGCGCACCTGCAACGGCGCGGCATCGCTGGCCTGGGCGGTCGATGCGGCCAACAGGTAGATCAGGGCGTAACTGACAAGCCAGCGCATGACGTCCTCCATTGCAGGTAGCGCCAGCATAGGAAGGCCGTGATGCCGGGGAAATATGCAGAAAGTACCGCTGGGGCAGTACCAAGGTAGTAGCTCGCCCCAGGCGCCGGGGTTTTAGGATGCTTTCAATTGTCATTCATCAGGGAGCGGACAGACCGTGCGAATGTTCAAGACGCTGCTGTTGCCGTTGTTGCTGATCCTGAGTTTGATAGGCGTGGATCGACCTAAAGTGTCCTTTGTGGGAGCGAGCCTGCTCGCGAAAGCGTTGGTCCAGCCGACGTTGATGTTGGATGTGCCTTCGCTTTCGCGAGCAGGCTCGCTCCCACAGGGGGCCGGTGTGATTCGCAGATTGGAGCACTGACCATGTCTGCCCTCTGGCGCATCAACCTCTGGGTCACGGCGTTCTTCGCCCTGGTCACCCTGGCCTGCGCAACGCTGCTGTTGCACCAGGCCACGGTGGATGTGCGACGCGAACTGCAATCGGCCGAGTCGGTGGTGCATTACCTGCGCGAGACTGCCCAGCGCGACCCGGCCAGCCTCCAGTCGCGGCTCACCGGCAGCCTGCGTCACGTTCGGGTGCGCTGGTTGGCGCCCGGCGAAAACGCGCCGGCACAGGAGCCTGGCTTGAACGCCTGGTTGGGGCGTCGACTCCTGGCCCAAGGGCCTGCCGCCCAGATCGTCGAGTTGCAGGACGGTCGTCGGGCCTGGATTGCCGTCGACCCCGGTGACGAAGTCGATGAAATCTTCGATTCCCTGGTGCAGTTGCTTGGCGTTTGCGCGATGGCGTTGCTGCTCAGCCTGCTGGCGATCCGCTGGGCGGTGCGCCGGGGTATGCGCCTGCTGGACGAGTTGCTACAGGCGTTGCACCAGGTGTCCAGCGGCGACCTGCAAGTGCATCTGCGGCCCGAGGGCCTATCGGAAGCCCAGCAATTGGCGGCGCATTTCAACCGCATGACCGCCGCCCTGGGCCAGACTCGGGCCGACAATGCGCGGCTGACCCAGGCGTTGCTGGCCGTCCAGGAGCAGGAGCGCAGGTCCCTCGCGCAAACCTTGCACGACGATTTGGGCCAGTACGTGGCAGGTATTCGCGCGAGGGCCTGTTTGTTGCGCCTGGTGATTCATCAGCCGCCCGTGCTGGAGCAGACCGCCAACGAATTGGAAGAACACTGCGATCATTTGCAGCAAGGCTTTCGCGCCTTGGTCAACGACTTGTATCCGGTCGTGCTCCAGCATCTGCCGTTGGGTGAGGCCATTGAATTGTTGGCCCGGCAATGGCAGGACAGCCACGGCATCGCCTGTCAGTTACGGGTCGATGGAGCACCGCCGCCATTGGCCGCATCGCACAAGGCTCAGTTGTACCGCCTGTTGCAGGAAGCGCTGACCAACATCGCACGGCATGCCGACGCCAGCCAGGTGCGGATCCGCATGCAGCACCGCGCCGGTCGCCTGCGGCTATGGGTGCGCGATAACGGACGCGGTGCCCAGCAGCCCTCCCGGGCCGGCGTGGGCCTGCATTCCATGGCGGAACGGGCGCGCAGCCTTGGTGGTGAGCTGCGGATCATCAGTCGGCCCGGGGCGGGTTGGGCGCTGGCCTTGAATATTCCCTTGGAGGCCTCATGAACATTTTGTTGGTGGACGACCACGCCGTGGTTCGGCAGGGCTACGCCAGCTTGTTGCGGACTTTGATGCCACAGCTGCAGGTGCGCGAAGCGGCCTGCGGCGAAGAGGCGTTGAGCCAGGTGCAGGAACAAGTGCCGAACCTGGTGATCATGGACTTCGGCCTGCCGGGGATCAGCGGGCTGGAAACCACCCGGCGCCTGCGTCAACGCTTGCCGCAACTGCGGGTGCTGTTCTTCAGCATGCACGACGAGTTGCCGTTGGTTCGCCAGGCGTTGGACGCGGGCGCTGCGGGCTACCTGACCAAGAATTCGGCGCCGCAGGTATTGATCGAGGCGGTACGGCGAGTGCTGGCCGGCCATGCCTACATCGAGCAGGCCCTGGCCACTCAGTTGGCCTGCGCCACCACCCGCCACGACAGCGATCCACGCCTGCAATCGATGACCCAGCGCGAGCTGGAGATCTTCGTCATGCTCGCCAATGGCACTCCCGCGCGCACCATTGCCGAACAGCTATGCATCAGCGCCAAGACCGTGTCCAACCATCTGACGTTGCTCAAGAGTAAGTTGCAGGTCAGTTCCCATGCCGAGTTGGTGCATTTGGGGATCGATATGGGAGTGGTGCGGGTGGCTGGGTGAGTCCCTGACTTGAAATGCCGGCCAATTGTGGCGAGGGAGCTTGCTCCCGCTGGGGTGCGAAGCGCCCCCAAGGCCGGCGCCTCGGTGTGTCAGGTTAATTGAGTCGTACAAATTGGGGCTGCTTCGCACCCCAGCGGGAGCAAGCTCCCTCGCCACGGGAGCTTCATTGTTCCCAAGACGTTGGGCATCCGACACACCCCTGCATATTCGCATCCTGGAAATTCCCATAGTGCTGCCGCGAGCCCGTCAGGTTGGCCTGTTCCAGGTTGCTTTCGCCCAGTTTGACCTCCTGCAGGTTGGCATCGCGCAAGTCGGCGCCCTTGAGGTCGGCTTTGCTCAGCCAGGCCATTTCCAGGTCGGCGGCTTGCAGGTTGGCGTCGTGCAGGCGGGCGCCGGACAAGCGGGCGAACTGGAGATAGGCGGCCGTCAGGTCGGCTCGCTGAAACTGCGCGCCCTGGGCAAACAGGCCCCAGCCCTGGATCGCCTTGAGCGTGGCATCGCTGAAGTCCGCCAGGCGAAGGTTGCTTTGTTGCAGGCTCGCGCGACTCAGGTTGGCGCCCTGTAGCTGGGCCTTTTCTAGATTCGCCAGGTCCAGCCGGGCATGGCGCAGGTCGGCGTCGCGCAGATCCGCGCCGGCGAGGTTCATCTTGCGCAGGTCCTGGTTGGCCAGGTGGGCGCCCCGCAGGTTAGCGCCGGGGCATTGGCTGGATTCGGCAATGAGGCAGCCGTTTAGGGTCAGTGGGGTGTCGTCGGCGTTGGCAAACGCGCTGATGAACAGAAGCAACAAGGGCAATGATTTCATGGCATGAACTCGATGTTAACTGTGGGAGCGAGCTTGCTCGCGATGGCGGTGGTTCAGCCGGCATTGATGTTGACTGACACTGCGCCATCGCGAGCAAGCTCGCTCCCACAAGGGATTGTGGTGGAGGTCAGGGTTATTTCTGCGCCGTCGCCTTATCCCAACTCGGAATCTTGAACACCCAGAACGAACCACCCTGGGCCACCGGCTTGGTCAGTTCGGCCATGTCTCCGCCCCACAACGGTACGGCGCCGCCGTAGCCAACGGTCACGCCGATGTATTGCTCGCCGTCCTGCTCCCAAGTGACGGGCGGGGAGACAATGCCGCTGCCGGTCTGGAACTTCCACAGCTCTTTGCCGGTTTTCGCGTCGAAGGCCTTGAAGAAGCCATCCCCAGTACCGGTGAAGACCAGGTTGCCCTTGGTCGCCAGCACACCGGCCCACAGTGGCAGCGGCTCCTTGTGCTCCCACACCACCTTGCCGGTGGTGGGGTTCATGGCTCGCAGGCTGCCGACGTGGTCGTCATACATGCGCTTGATTCGAAAGCCCATGCCCAGGTAAGCCGAGCCTTTCTTGTAGCTGACTTCCTCGGTCCAGTACTCCTCTTTCCACTGGTTGCCCGGTACGTAGAACAGCCCGGTGTCCTGGCTGTAGGCCATGGGGTTCCAGTTCTTGCCACCGAGGAATGGCGGTGAGACTTCCACCGGCTTGCCCTTGGTTTCACCGGGCAATGGCTTGGCCGGACGCTGGCCAGGGTTTTCCACCGGGCGGCCAGTCTTCAGGTCGATGTGGCTGGCCCAGGTAATGTTGTCGACAAAGGGAAAGGCGTTCTGCAGTTTGCCGTTGTTGCGGTCCACCACGTAGAAGAAGCCGTTGCGGTCGGCGTGGGCGGTGGCCTTGACCATTTTGCCGTCCTTGTCCTTGTAGTCGAACAGCACCAGTTCGTTGTTGCCGGAAAAGTCCCAGGCATCGTTGGGCGTGTGCTGGTAGAACCATTTCACTTCACCGGTGCTGGGGTCGACGCCTACCTGCCCGGAGGTGTAGAGGCTGTCGTAATCGTGGGGATTGCCGTCCTTCGCCGTGCGCGCCCAGGTGTTCCACGGGCCGGGGTTGCCCGCGCCGACGATGATGGTGTTCGTCTCGGGATCGAAACTGGCGCTTTGCCAGGGCGCGCCGCCGCCGTGGCTCCAGGCCTCGACCTTGCCGGTCTCGGTGGTCTTGTCGTCGGGCCAGGACGGCGCCTTGACGTCGCCGGTCGGGGTGCTGTCCTTGCCGTTTAGCCGCCCCATGTGGCCTTCGACGAAGGGGCGCATCCAGACTTCTTCACCGGTGTCCGGATCGCGGGCAAACAATTGCCCGACCACGCCGAACTCGTCGCCGGAGCTGCCATGGATCAGCAAAACCTTGCCGCTGGTCTTGTCCTTGATCAGCACCGGGGCGCCGGTCATGGTGTAGCCGCCGGCGTGATCGCCGAACTTCTTGTTCCACACCACCTTGCCAGTGTTTTTGTCCAAGGCGACGACCCGGGCGTCCAGCGTGCCGAAGTAGATCTTGTCGCCATAGATGGCCGCGCCCCGGTTAACTACGTCGCAGCATGGGCGGATGTTGTCCGGCAGGCGGTGGTTGTAGGTCCACAGGCGCTTGCCGGTCCTGGCGTCGAGTGCGAACACCCGTGAGTACGAGCCGGTGACGTAGACCACGCCGTCGCTGACGATGGCCTGGGATTCCTGGCCGCGTTGCTTCTCGTCGCCGAAGGAATAGGACCAGGCCGGGGTCAGCTTGAAGACGTTCTTGTCGTTGACCTGGGCCAGCGGGCTCCAGCGCTGGGCGTTGGTGCCCATGCCGTATTGCAACACGTCCTTGGTGGTCAGGTGATCGTTGGCGATGTCTTCCCAGGTAACGGCGGCGTTGGCCTGTGGGCCCAGGGACAGGCTGCCGGCCAGCAGCAAGGCAACGGTCAGGGACGAGAGGGCAGGGAGCGTTTTTATTGTCATGGTGGGATTCCCAGTGAGGTTTTGGCCTGACTAGGGTCGGGTCTCGCCCCCCTGGTCCGATACGGAAAAAGTCCCGCCCTTGCCGGGAAAACTTCCCAGGGCGCCTGTCTTTGCGACTAGCGTCGGATGGCCTGCTACCAAGGAACTAGACCGCGACCACCAAAGCAGCATTCGGTTGGCGGCAGACGGTTCCTAAGATGACGGCACGGCCTCTGCGAAGAGGTCTTGCGTGCAATTTCGAGGGCATAACAATGACAACAAAACGCAACGCCATCATCGCTACCGCATTGCTGATGGGGCTGACCGGCGCAGGCTCCGCATGGGCCCATGGCAACGTAGTGCCCCAGGCAGTGGAAACCCAGGGACTGACTCCGATCAAAGACACCAACCTGCCGTTGGATGCCGATGGCTGGGCCTCGCAAAACCCCTATCGCAATGCTCCCGAACGGGACAAAGCAGTCGAAATCGGCGCATCGGCGTACAACCAGAACTGCGCGGCCTGCCATGGCCTGGAAGCCAAGTCCGGCGGGATCGCCCCGGACTTGCGCATGCTCGATGCCGCCGAAGCCGGTGACGAATGGTTCGTCGAACGGGTGCGCCATGGCGCGGTGCGCGACGGCCGGGTCTATATGCCGAAGATGGCCGACTACCTGAGCCAGGAAGCGCTGTGGGCGGTGCGGACCTATCTGGACAGCGTACACGTCGAGGAGTGACCGCCATGCGCCTGTTCGCCTGGGTGATGTGCAGCCTGTTGCTGTGGGGCTCGGCGGTGCAGGCGCAGGTCCGCGGCTATGACCAGATGATCGCCGACGGCGAATTGAAGGTCGCGGTCTACAAGGACTTTGCCCCCTACAGTTTCGAAGACCAGGGCCAGCCCAGGGGCGTCGACGTTGAATTGGCCATGGCCTTGGCCAAGGCCATGGGCGTGCGGCTGAAACTGATGTGGGCGCCACCTGGCGAGAAGCTCGACGATGACCTGCGCGACTACATCTGGCGCAGCAGTCCGCTGCACGACCGGCAACTGGCCGACCTGATGATGCGAGTGCCGTACGATCACGACTATGTGCAGCGGCGCAACGACATTGGCGAACGGGAAAACGCCCAGGTCGTGATGTTCGGGCCATATCAGCAGGAGTGCTGGCAGGTGGCGTATGACCGCCGTCGATTGGCGTCGGTGGGCAGTGTCGCGGTGTTCCAGCGGCACCCCATCGGCGTCGAAGTCGACAGCGTGCCATCGTTCTACCTGACCTCGGTGTTCAACGGCATGCTCAGTGCCAAGACCCGCCATTACCCCAGCGTTGCCAAAGCCTTCGGGGCCATGCAGGCCGGCGAAGTCGATGCGGTCATGGCGATGCGCGGCGAGATCGACTGGCAAGTGCATCAGGCTGCCGACTCGCAGTTGGCCCTCGCTGAAAACGCTTATCCGAACATGGGTAAGCAGCGCTGGGAGATCGGCATGGCGGTGCATGAAAGCAACCGTCAGCTGGCCTATGCGGTGGAGGAGGCGCTGGAAGGCTTGATTCGCGACGGCAGCCTCAAGGCGGTGTATGCCCGCTATGGCCTGCGCTACGAAGTACCGCAAATGTACCAATAGGAGCGCAGGATGAACTGGCGTGTGTTGGGGCTGCTGTTGGGCTGGCTGCCATTGATGGTTAGCGCAATCGAGCCGGGAAAGGATCCGGTGCCATCGGTGATGTGGGCCTTCTATCACAAGCAATTGCTGGCTGACGCACAGTTCGTTTTCGACGACCGGGTGCGGCTGCTGGCGCCACCTTTTGCCGAAGATGCGCGGCAGGTGCCGCTGGAAATCGATGCCAGGGCGTTCACCGGCGATGTCGTACGAGTGCTGGCGTGGGCCGAGCTCAACCCACTGCCGAAAATCGTCGACTTCCAACCTTCGGAGCGGGTGCTGCCGTGGCTGTCGATCCGCATTCGTATCGAGCAGGCCACGCCGTTACGTGCCGCCGTACAGACCCGCGACGGCCTGTGGCACGTTGGCTCGGCGTTGATCGACGCGGCCGGTGGTGGTTGCACGGCGCCCAGCGTGGTGCGCACCCAACCGGGTTGGGAAGAACACCTGGGCGAAGTGCTGGGCGGGCGCTACCCGCGTGGGGACTCGAATCGCCTGCGCTTGCAGATAGCCCATCCCATGGACAACGGCCTGGTGAGCGGCATCCCTGAGTTTTTCCTCAACCAGGCGCAACTGTTGGACGCTGACGGCAAGCTGCTGGCGCGCCTGGAGCTGTTCCCGGCGGTCAGTGAAAACCCCAACCTGGGCTTCGACATCCAAGGCCCGGGACAGACCCGCCTGGTGCTGCGAGACAACAGCGGCAACGAATTCGAGGCGGCCATTCCCTGACCACAAGGAGCGCGCCATGCGCTGGTTGTTGCTGATCTGTCTTGGACTGTGCCTGCCGGCGTGGTCCTCCGATTATTCCCTCAAGCCCCGGCAGATCGCCGAGGGCACCTGGCTGCTGGAAGGCAGCACGGATAATTTCGCCAAGGCCAACGGTGGCAACATCGTCAACACGGCGTTCATCGTCACCGACGTCGGGGTGGTGGTCATCGACACCGGCCCGTCCAAGCGTTATGGCGAGGCGCTGCGCCAGGCCATCGCGGCGACGACGGAAAAACCGGTGATCCAGGTGCTGCTGACCCACCATCACCCCGATCATGTGCTGGGCAACCAGGCCTTCAACGGCGTGCCTGTTGGTGCGCTGGCGGGCACCGCCGACCTGCTGCGACAGCAGGGCGATGCGATGGCGGAAAACATGTACCGGCTGGTGGGCGACTGGATGCGCGGCACCGAAGTGGTTTTGCCGACCCAGGCGCTGACCCCCGGTACGCTGAAGGTCGGCGATCACTCGCTGCGCCTGCTTGCGTTGGCCGGGCACACCGGGGCGGACCTGGCGATCCTCGATGAAACCACCGGCGTGCTGTTTGCCGGTGATTTGGTGTTTTATGAACGGGCCCTGACCACCCCGAACAGCCCCGGCCTGGATATCTGGCTCAACGATCTGAACACGCTGCAGGCGCTGCCCTGGAAGCAGATCGTCCCCGGCCACGGCCCGGTGGCCATCGACGCCCGGCCTTTCGAACAGATGCACGATTACCTGGGCTGGCTCGATCAACTGATGCGCGAGGGCGCCGCCCGGGGCGACGACATGGCCGAAATGATCCGCAGCCCCATCCCCGAGCGCTTCGCCGGGATCAGCTTGAGCCGGTATGAGTTGATCCGCAGCGTCAGTCATCTTTACCCGCGTTATGAGCGGGCGGGGATGACGCGGGTGGATACCCGAAACCCTGACTGATCACACATCCCCGTGGCGAGGGAGCTTGCTCCCGCTGGGCTGCGCAGCGGCCCTAAGATAGCCAGTCAACATTGATAACCAGGGGGACAACAGAAGGGCTGCTGCGCAGCCCAGCGGGAGCAAGCTCCCTCGCCACGGGGTATTTGCTTACCTCTATGTGTACCAAGGAACTAGAAAACTCAACACAGCGGGCAATTGTTGGCGGCGGCCCCCGGCCCAAGAATCTGCGACAGACCGGGAAAATTTCCCGGGTATAACAATAACCGCAGAGGTAGCCGCCATGATTCATCCCGCACGTCGCCAGCCCTTCGCCGTAAGCCTGCTGCTCAGTGCCATGCTGCTGTCCGGCTCGGCCTTGGCCGCCGTGACCGACCAGGAAATTCTCCAGGACCCGAAGAATCCGCAGCAGGTCGTGACCAACGGCCTGGGCGTGCAGGGCCAGCGCTACAGCCCGCTCGATGCCCTCAATGTCGATAACATCAAGGACCTGCGTCCGGTCTGGGCGTTCTCTTTCGGCGGTGAAAAGCAGCGCGGTCAACAGGCCCAGCCCATGATCAAGGACGGGGTGATGTACCTCACCGGCTCCTACTCTCGGGTGTTTGCGGTGGATGCGCGCACCGGCAGGAAGCTTTGGCAATACGACGCGCGCTTGCCCGATGACATCCGCCCTTGCTGCGACGTGATCAACCGGGGCGTGGCGTTGTATGGCGACCTGGTGTTCTTCGGCACGCTGGACGCCAAGCTGGTGGCCCTGAACAAGGACACCGGCAAAGTAGTGTGGAGCAAGAAGGTCGCCGACCACAAGGAAGGCTATTCCATCAGCGCCGCGCCCATGGTTGTGAGTGGCAAGCTCATCACCGGCGTGGCGGGGGGCGAATTCGGCGTGGTCGGCCAGATCACCGCATTCGATCCGAAAAATGGTGCGTTGCTGTGGACCCGGCCGACCGTTGAAGGCCACATGGGCTACGTCTACAAGGACGGCAAGGCCGTGGAGAACGGTATTTCCGGCGGCGAGGCGGGCAAGACCTGGCCGGGCGATCTCTGGAAAACCGGCGGCGCCGCGCCTTGGCTGGGCGGCTACTACGACCCGGAGACCAACCTGCTGCTGTTCGGCACCGGCAACCCGGCACCGTGGAACTCCCACCTGCGCCCTGGCGATAACCTTTATTCGTCGTCGCGCCTGGCCCTGAACCCGGACGATGGCACCATCAAATGGCACTTCCAGAGCACGCCCCATGACGGTTGGGACTATGACGGCGTCAACGAGCTGATCTCGTTCAACTACAAGGACGGCGGCAAAGACATCAAGGCGGCGGCGACCGCCGACCGTAACGGCTTCTTCTACGTGCTCGACCGCACCAACGGCAAGTTCATCCGCGGCTTCCCATTCGTCGACAAGATCACCTGGGCCACTGGCCTGGACAAGGATGGCCGTCCGATTTACAACGAGGCCAGCCGTCCGGGTGCGCCGGGCAGCGAGGCCAAGGGCAGCTCAGTCTTCGTCGCTCCGGCATTCCTCGGCGCGAAGAACTGGATGCCGATGGCCTACAACCAGGACACCGGTCTGTTCTACGTGCCATCCAACGAGTGGGGCATGGACATCTGGAACGAAGGCATCGCCTACAAGAAAGGCGCGGCGTTTCTCGGCGCTGGGTTCACCATCAAGCCGCTGAACGAGGATTACATCGGCGTGCTGCGGGCCATAGACCCGAAAACCGGCAAGGAAGTGTGGCGCCACAAGAACTTCGCGCCGCTGTGGGGCGGGGTGCTGACCACCAGGGGCAATCTGGTGTTCACCGGTACGCCTGAAGGTTTCTTGCAGGCGTTCAACGCCAAGACTGGGGAAAAGGTCTGGGAATTCCAGACCGGCTCCGGCGTGCTGGGCTCGCCGATCACCTGGGAAATGGACGGCGAACAGTACGTCTCCGTGGTCTCGGGTTGGGGCGGTGCGGTGCCGCTGTGGGGCGGTGAAGTGGCCAAGCGCGTGAAGGACTTCAACCAGGGCGGCATGCTCTGGACCTTCAAGTTGCCGAAGGAACTTGTCGCCAAGCGCTAAAACCTTGCCGAGAACCGTGGCGAGGGAGCTTGCTCCCGCTCGGCTGCGCAGCAGCCGCCAAAAGCGGGGAGTGCTGCGCACTCCAGCGGGAGCAAGCTCCCTCGCCACAAGGGCCTGCGCCGGCCTTGAACTTGCGCTTATCGCTTACAAACCTACGACCAAATAACGAGAGAGCCCCCTGCCAATGACGCATTCGTCCACCGCGCGGGGCTCTCTACCATCGGCCTATCGCCTGTCCCGCGACAGGCATCGACCAGGCAGAGGCCCATCATGATCTACGCACAACCCGGAACCCCAGGCGCCGTCGTTTCCTTCAAACCGCGCTATGGCAATTTCATCGGCGGCGAGTTCGTCGCGCCGGTCCACGGCGAGTATTTCACCAACACTTCGCCGGTCAATGGCGAAGTCATCGGCGAGTTTCCGCGCTCCAGCGCCGCCGACATTGACAAGGCCCTGGACGCGGCCCATGCCGCCGCCGATGCCTGGGGCAAGACGTCGGTCCAGGACCGCTCCCTGATCCTGCTGAAAATCGCTGACCGCATCGAACAGCACCTGGAAATCCTGGCGGTCAGCGAGACCTGGGACAACGGCAAGGCCGTGCGCGAAACCCTCAACGCCGACGTACCGTTGTCAGCCGACCATTTTCGCTACTTTGCCGGCTGCATTCGCGCGCAAGAGGGCGGGGCCGCCGAGATCAACGAGTTGACCACCGCCTACCATTTCCACGAGCCGCTGGGCGTGGTCGGGCAGATTATCCCGTGGAATTTCCCGCTGCTGATGGCCGCCTGGAAACTCGCCCCGGCCCTGGCCGCCGGTAACTGCATCGTGCTCAAGCCGGCGGAGCAGACGCCGCTGTCGATCACGGTGTTCGTCGAGCTGATCGCCGATCTGCTGCCGGCCGGCGTGTTGAACATCGTCCATGGTTTTGGCCGCGAGGCCGGTGAGGCCCTGGCCACCAGCAAGCGCATCGCCAAGATTGCCTTCACCGGCTCCACACCGGTGGGTTCGCACATCATGAAGTGCGCGGCCGAGAACATCATCCCGTCCACCGTGGAACTGGGCGGCAAGTCGCCGAATATCTTCTTCGAAGACATCATGCAAGCCGAGCCGGCGTTCATTGAGAAAGCGGCGGAAGGCCTGGTGCTGGCGTTCTTCAACCAGGGCGAAGTCTGCACCTGCCCATCCCGTGCCTTGGTGCAGGAATCGATCTATGCGCCGTTCATGGCCGAGGTCATGAAGAAAATCGCCAAGATCAAGCGCGGCAACCCGCTGGACACCGAGACCATGGTCGGTGCCCAAGCGTCCCAGCAGCAATACGACAAAATCCTTTCGTACCTGGACATCGCCCGGCAAGAGGGCGCCGAACTGCTTACCGGCGGCGCGGCCGAATGCCTTGAAGGAGACTTGTCGAGCGGCTATTACATCCAGCCGACCCTGCTCAAGGGCCACAACAAGATGCGCGTGTTCCAAGAAGAGATCTTCGGGCCGGTGGTGGGCGTGACCACTTTCAAGGACGAAGCCGAAGCCCTGGCGATCGCCAACGACACCGAGTTCGGCCTCGGTGCCGGCCTCTGGACCCGCGACATCAACCGCGCCTACCGCATGGGCCGGGCGATCAAGGCCGGTCGCGTCTGGACCAACTGCTACCACCTGTACCCGGCGCATGCGGCGTTCGGTGGCTACAAGAAATCCGGCGTCGGGCGTGAAACCCACAAGATGATGCTCGACCATTACCAGCAGACCAAGAATCTGTTGGTGAGCTATGACATCAATCCGCTGGGGTTCTTCTGACCCTGGGAGATAACAAGGCAGTTGCAGTGACCCTGTGGCGAGGGAGCTTGCTCCCGCTGGGCCGCGAAGCGGCCCTTTCCTTGATGCACATATTGATTGTGTGGCTGCTATTTTGGGGCTGCTGCGCAGCCCAGCGGGAGCAAGCTCCCTCGCCACAAGTGCTCGCTGCTCCAGTAGTACCAACGCACCCCACCCACTGCTTCGAAAGTAGCATTCGAGCCCTGGTCGCCCGTGCATTAATGAACCTGCCGGAATCGCCCGGTACAAGAAGAGGAAAGACCCATGTGGACTAAACCCGCGTACACCGACCTGCGTATCGGCTTTGAAGTGACGATGTACTTCGCCAACCGATGAGCGCCGGCCCGGCCTGATGCGTTCGGGCCGGGCTCCCCATTGGTCGGATTGCATTCATGGCGGGATGCTTTAGGCTCAACGTATCCCATGACAATAACAACAGGCTTACCGATGAGCCCCCCTGAAAAAATGAGCCTCAGCCCGCTGCGCAAGTTCGTTTCCCCTGAAATCATGTTCGGCGCAGGATGTCGGCACAACGTCGGCAACTACGCCAAGACCTTCGGCGCGCGCAAGGTGTTGGTGGTGACTGATCCCGGGGTCATCGCCGCCGGTTGGGTCGGCGATGTCGAAGCCAGCCTGCAAGCCCAGGGCATCGATTACTGCCTCTACAGCGACGTCTCGCCCAACCCACGGGTCGAGGAAGTGATGCTCGGTGCCGAGACGTACCGCGAGAACCATTGCGACGTCATCGTCGCGGTCGGTGGCGGCAGCCCCATGGACTGTGGCAAGGCGATCGGGATCGTGGTTGCCCATGGCCGCAGCATCCTTGAATTCGAAGGCGTGGATACGCTGCACGTGCCCAGCCCGCCGCTGATCCTCATTCCCACCACCGCCGGCACCTCGGCCGACGTCTCGCAGTTCGTCATCATTTCCAACCAGCAGGAACGCATGAAATTTTCCATCGTCAGCAAGGCGGCGGTGCCGGACGTGTCGCTGATCGACCCGGAAACCACCCTGAGCATGGACCCGTTCCTGTCCGCCTGTACCGGTATCGACGCCCTGGTGCACGCCATCGAGGCGTTCGTCTCCACGGGCCACGGGCCGCTGACCGATCCCCATGCCCTGGAGGCAATGCGGCTGATCAACAACAACCTGGTGCAGATGATCGCCAACCCGGCGGACGTCGCCCTGCGGGAGAAGATCATGCTCGGCAGCATGCAGGCCGGGTTGGCATTTTCCAATGCGATCCTCGGCGCCGTGCATGCGATGTCCCACAGCTTGGGTGGCTTCCTCGATCTGCCCCATGGGTTGTGCAACGCAGTGTTGGTGGAACATGTGGTGGCGTTCAACTACACCTCGGCACCGGAGCGTTTCAAAGTGATTGCCGAGACCCTGGGCATCGATTGCCGGGGCCTCAACCATCGGCATATCCGCACCCGGTTGGTGGAGCACCTGATCGCCCTCAAGCACACCATCGGCTTCCATGAAACCCTCGGACTGCATGGCGTCAGCACGTCGGACATTCCATTCTTGTCGCAACATGCGATGGACGATCCGTGCATCCTCACCAACCCTCGAGAGTCGAGCCAGCGGGATGTCGAGGTCGTCTATGGCGAAGCCCTCTGAGGAGCAGCAAAAAGCCCTGGCAGGCTTGCTGGGGCTGGGCAACCACTCGACACGCAAAAGCCACTACCCTGAACTGGCGGCGCGCCTCGATGAGCTGGAGCAGGCCCGACGGCACCTGCAACAGCTCAATGATCAACTGGAACAACGGGTGGCCGAACGCACCGATGCGTTGCTGGAGGCCAATCACAACCTGCAGCAGCAAATTGCCCAGCGCGAACTGGTCGAGCAACAGCTGCGAGATGCCCGGGACGCCGCCCAGGCGGCCAACCGCAGCAAGGACAAATACCTGGCCGCCGCCAGCCATGACCTGCTGCAACCACTCAACGCCGCGCGCTTGCTGATTGCGACGTTGCGCGAGCGGCAACTGCCCGCCCCGGAACACGTACTGGTGGAGCGGACCCACCAGGCGCTCGAAGGCGCCGAGGATTTGCTCACTGACCTGCTGGACATCTCCCGCCTGGATCAAGCTGCTGTCAGGCCGGACCTGGCGCCTTATCGAGTGGATGAGCTACTCGCGCCGCTGGTGTCCGAGTTCCAATCGGTGGCCGGTGCCGCGGGCCTGGAATTGCGCGTGCGGTTTGCCGATGACGCGGTACTGACGGATCTGCGATTGATCACTCGCATCCTGCGCAACCTGCTCAGCAACGCCTGCCGATACACCGACCAGGGCGGCATCCTGCTGGCGGCTCGGCGTCGGGGAGGGCGGTTGCGTCTGGAAGTCTGGGACACGGGGCGAGGCATTGCCGCCGATTGCCTGGAGTCGATCTTCCTGGAGTTCAACCAACTGGACGTCGGTCGTGCGGCGGATCGCAAGGGCGTGGGCCTGGGACTGGCGATCGTCGAACGCATTGCCCATATCCTCGGTTATCGGGTGCAGGTGCGTTCGCGGCCGGGACGCGGCTCGGTGTTCAGCATCGACGTGCCGCTGTCGGCCGAGCGGCCGCTGCCCATGTCCCAGGTCCCGGTCCAGCCAGTGGCGGGCAATCCGCTGCCGGGTCGAAGGCTGTTGGTCATCGATAACGAAGTGAGCATTCTGCAAAGCATGGCGGCGCTGCTGGAACAGTGGGGTTGTGAAGTGCTGACCGCCACCGATCAAGCCGCTGCCCTCGACGTTCTGCGGGGCCGTGCCCCGGAACTGATCCTGGCGGATTTCCACCTTGATCATGGTGTGGTCGGCTGCGAGGTGGTCAGGCATCTGCGCGAGCATTTCCAGCGGGCGATTCCCGCCGTGATCATCACTGCCGACCGCAGCGACCAATGCCGCCGCACCTTGCGCAAACTGAACGCGCCGCTGCTGAACAAACCGGTCAAGCCTGGAAAGTTGCGGGCGGTGTTGAGCCAGTTGCTCGCATAGGCCGCCGTACACAGAGCCCCGTGGCCGCTGGGTCAACGGAAATGATGGGGCTGACAAGCCGCTTTGGCGAGCAGGCTCGCTCCCACAAGAACGAGGCATTTGCAGGTATTCGTGTTATGTTATCCGATTTCATTTGGCAGGTGTTCTCATCTGCCTTGTCCGGACCACGACCGCCCGAGTACCGCCATGAGTCTATCCCCAAGCGCGACAAGCCCAGCCGCTGTCATCGCGCCGACCCTTGCATCCACCACCGCAACAGCCGCCACACGCTTGCTCGCCATCGACGCCCTGAGGGGATTCGTCATGTTGTTGATGCTGGTGGACCATGTGCGCGAAACGTTTCTTCTGCATCGTCAGGTCACTGATCCGATCGATGCCCTGAGCGTGACCCCGGACCTGTTTTTCACCCGTTTGCTCAGCACGCTGTGCGCGCCGGTGTTCATCTTCCTTACCGGTTTGTCGGCATGGCTCTACAGCCAGAAACACACCGCCGGCCAGACCTCGGTGTTCCTGCTCAAGCGCGGTCTGTTTCTGGTGTTTCTGGAACTGACGTTCGTGTGTTTCGCGTGGAACGCCGAGTTTCCGCCGAAGACGCTGTGGTTGCAGGTGATCTGGTGCATCGGGATCTGCATGATCGTCCTGGCGGCGCTGCTGCATTTCAAGCGCAGCTGGCTGATTGTGCTTGGGGTCGCCATCGTCGCTGGGCACAACCTGCTGGACGGTATCGTGCTCGGGCCGGATTCACCGTTTTTCGTGCCGTGGTCGATTCTTCACCAGCGGGCGTTCATCGACATCACCGAGTTCACCCGGGCCCGCACCACCTATCCGGTGCTGCCATGGATCGGCGTGATCCTGCTGGGTTGGGGTATCGGGCCATGGTTCGCCAAGGACGTGGAGCCCGCCGTGCGCCTGCGGCGGTTGTTCATGGTCGGCCTTGGCTTATTGATCGCCTTCGCGTTGATCCGCTATGTCAATGTCTACGGTGATAAACCCTGGGTCCAGACCGGTGATGGGTTGCGCACATTCATGAGTTTCATGAGTGCGACGAAATATCCGCCGTCGTTGATGTTTCTCATGCCGACGCTGGGGCTGGGCTTGATCCTGCTGGCCCTGTTCGAAAAAGCCCAGGAGCGGGGGAGCATCGCGAAACTGGCGATCTACGGCGGCGCGCCGATGTTTTTCTACTTGCTGCACCTCTACGTGCTGAAGGCCATGTACCTGGTTGCGGTCGCCTTGTGGGGAACCAACCAGGGCGCGTATTTCGGCTTCGATCACTTGCCAATGGTCTGGTTGTGGAGCGTTATGCTGGCCGTCGTGCTGTTTTTTCCAACACGTTGGTTCGCCGCCTTGAAACAACGCCGTCGCGATATCTCGCTCCTCAAGTACCTCTGATTTGGCGAAACCGCGATATTTGCGGGACGCAACCGAGCCATTAAAACGCCGCCATTTGGTCGGCGTTTTTGCCTGGAATGTAAAAATACGCTTCGGTCTGTTTGGTTCATTCTGTAAACTCCCCCCGCTGCGACAATCGGGCACGGCCACGCCGGGCCCGATCCAGACCGTTTTGCAGTGTCCCTCACCCAGCTGAAGCCAAGACCTACAAGAAGTCAGCGCCGGAGAGACATAAATGTGAGGCCGATATGCTCGGCCCCTGTAGGTCCATCCTCCAGTCCACTCGATACCCGCCCGCCGGCCTTGCCGCAATGGGGTGTGGTTGATGCTTGAACGAAATCGGAGGACGGAATGGCGTTCCATCCTAGGGATACACACATGTTGAAGAAAACACACACGGCGCTATTGGGCCTGGCGATGGCGATGGGTCTTGCGACCACGCACGCCGCCGAGCCGAAAAAAGTGGATGTCTTGCTCATTGGTGGCGGCATCATGAGTTCGACCCTCGGCGTCTGGCTCAATGAGCTGGAGCCGGGCTGGACCATGGAAATGATCGAGCGCCTGGACGGTGTTGCCGAAGAAAGCTCCAACGGCTGGAACAACGCCGGTACCGGTCACTCCGCGCTGGCCGAGCTGAACTACACGCCGGAAGACAAGAACGGTAAGGTCGAGATCGTCAAGGCCATCGAGATCAACGAAGCGTTCCAGATCTCCCGTCAGTTCTGGTCCTGGCAGGTCAAGAACGGTGTGCTGAAGAACCCGCGCTCGTTCATCAACTCCACGCCGCACATGAGCTTCGTCTGGGGTGATGACAACATCGCGTTCCTGAAGAAGCGCTACGACGCGCTCCAGGCCAGCCCGCTGTTCGCCGGCATGCAGTACTCCGAGGATCCGGCGCAGATCAGCAAATGGGTTCCGCTGATGATGCAAGGGCGTGACCCGAGCCAGAAAGTCGCGGCCACCTGGAGTCCGCTGGGTACCGACGTGAACTTCGGCGAAATCACCCGTCAGTTCGCAGCTCACCTGCAATCCAAGCCGAACTTCTCCCTCAAGCTTTCCAGCGAAGTGGAAGACATCACCCGCAACGAAGACGGCACCTGGCGCGTTTCGTACAAGAACCTCAAAGACGGGACCGAAACCGAGACCGACGCCAAGTTCGTGTTCATCGGTGCCGGTGGCGGCGCGCTGCACCTGCTGCAGAAGGCTGACATTCCAGAAGCCCGTGAATACGCCGGTTTCCCGGTGGGTGGTTCGTTCCTTGTGACCGAAAACCCGACCATCGCTCAGCTGCACCTGGCCAAGGCCTACGGCAAGGCTTCGGTTGGCGCGCCGCCGATGTCGGTGCCGCACCTGGACACCCGCGTGCTTGATGGCAAGCGCGTGATCCTGTTTGGCCCGTTCGCGACGTTCTCCACCAAGTTCCTGAAGAACGGTTCGTACTTTGACCTGCTGACCAGCACCACGACCCACAACGTGTGGCCGATGACCAAGGTCGGTATCGAACAGTACCCGCTGGTGGAATACCTCGCCGGTCAGCTGATGCTGTCGGACGAAGACCGCTTCAATGCTCTGAAAGAGTATTTCCCGGACGCCAAGCAGGAAGACTGGCGCCTGTGGCAAGCCGGCCAGCGCGTGCAGATCATCAAGCGTGACGAAGAGAAGGGCGGCGTGCTGAAACTCGGCACTGAAGTCGTCGCTTCCCAGGACAGCAGCATCGCCGGCCTGCTGGGCGCCTCGCCAGGTGCCTCGACCGCTGCGCCGATCATGCTGACCGTGCTTGAAAAAGTCTTCAAGGACAAAGTCGCCACCCCGGCCTGGCAGGAAAAACTGCGCCAGATCGTACCGAGCTACGGCACCAAGCTGAACGAAAGCCCTGAGCGTGTTGCGCAGGAATGGGCCTACACCAGCGAAGTGCTGCAACTGGACCCGCCACCGGCTATCGGCAAGGCTGGCACCGTTGTAGCTCCGGCCCAGCCGGCTGCTGCCCGGGAATCCAATCCAGCGGCTGACATGGCGCTGTAAACCGGACGCTGTCTGGTCAGGTACAAAAACGCCGCTCATTGAGCGGCGTTTTTTTATGTGCGTGCGCCAGGAATCAGAGGTGACGCTCGACCTTGGGCTCGTCCCGAAACCGCGTATCAAAATCCTCCGCCAACTGGGCCAACGTGATACTGCCCAGACGCTCAAGCAACAACGCCTGGGCCTCATCGAACGCATCCGTCAGCGCCGCATTCACCGCTTGTTCAACCAGGCATTGCGGATGATCAGTGGACAGGCCGATGGCGAAAATCGACGTGCTGCCCAACGCCTGATGAATGTCCAGCAGCGTCATCTCCGCCAACGGTTTAGCCAGGCTCCATCCACCGCGATGGCCTTTCTCCGAAGTGACGTAACCCCGTTCCTTGAGCAACGCCATGGTTCGGCGTACCACGACCGGGTTGGTACCCAGCATCTGGGCGAGGGTGTCGGAGGTCGCCGATTGCTGGTGGCGATCCATATGAATCAAGACGTGCAGCATGCGTGATAGGCGGGTGTCGTTTCTCATGGGCGGGTCCGAAGGTAAATCTGCGCGGAGTATCGCCTGTAATGGCAAAAGTTACGAGACCATTGACAGGCGCTTTTCAAGAAACATACGATGTTTCGAGAAATCCCACGCCTTCGAAAAATGGAGATCGCCCCATGGAACACGACATCATCATCGCTGGCGGCAGCTACGCCGGCCTGTCCGCTGGCCTCCAATTGGCCCGCGCCCGTCAAAAGGTGCTGGTAATCGACGCCGACCAGCGTCGCAACCGGTTTGCAGCGACTTCCCATGGTTTCCTAGGACAGGACGGCCGCGCCCCGGATGACATTGCCAGTGACGCCCGTGCCCAACTCATGGCTTACCCGACCGTGGAATGGCTGTCGGATAGCGCGATCCACGCCACCCGCGACGCGGACGGCTTCGTCGTCGAGACGGCCCGTGGACAACGCTACAGTGCCAAACGCCTGTTGCTCGCCACCGGCGTGATCGATGAGTTGCCCGATGTGCCAGGATTGAGGGAGCGTTGGGGAAAAAACGTTTTCCATTGCCCGTACTGTCATGGCTATGAATTGGAGCAGAGGCCGATTGGTGTGCTGGCGACGTCGCCGATGTCGCTGCACCATGCCTTGATGCTGCCCGACTGGGGCCCGACGACGTTTTTCACCAATGGTGTGTTCGAGCCTGACCGTGAGCAACAGGACAGCCTGGCGCAACGCGGTGTGACCGTGATGCCGGAACGTGTCGAACGTATTGAAGGCGATCGGGCCAATGTGGTGTTGGCGGGCGGGCGAGTGATCGCCATTGAAGGCCTGTTTGTCTTGCCGCATACCCGCGTTGCCAGTTCCCTCGCCAGATCCCTGGGTTGCAACTTTGAAGAAGGCCCGCTCGGGGCGTTCATCCAGGCCGACCCGATGACCCGGGAAACCAGCATTCCCGGGGTGTTTGCTTGTGGCGACGCGGCGATTCCGTTCGGCTCGGTCGCGCTGGCCGTTGGTGATGGGGTGAGGGCGGGCTCCGGGGTGCATCGGTCGTTGATCTTCCAGACCCACCCTTGAAGCTCAGACCTGTACCGCGCCGGTTGCCACGGCGAAAGCGAGCATCACCAGGCTGACGCCCCAGGCCCAGAAAAACGTATAGGCCATGTGCTTGCGCAGTTCGACGCCGGACAGCGCAAGCGCCAGGTAGACGCTGGGCACCACCGGGCTGATGGAGAACCCGGTGTTCTCGCCGATCAACATGGCCCGGGCGACCGCTTCGAGGGGAACGCCGGCCGCGGCGGCCACGTCCCTGATCACCGGTAGCAGGGCGAAATAATAGGCGTCCGGCGAAAAAATCATGCCCAGGGGCACGCCGAAGAAGCCGACGATCACGTGCAGGTATTGGGCAGAACCCGCAGGCAGGATATCGATCAGCGCCAAGGCCATGCCGTCGGACATCTTCGCGCCGGAGAGCACGCCCAGCAGGACGGCGGCAGCCATCATCACCAGGACCATCTGCAGTGCATCGGATGCATGAGCCTTGAGGCGTTCGGCCTGGGCGTCCAGGGATGGGAAATTCAGCGGCAGGGCGATGCCCAGTCCCACCATGAAACACGCATACAAAGGGAAAATACCGGTGAACAGGCACACCAGAATGCCACCGGTCAGGGCCACGTTCAGCCAGTAGCGCGGCTCCCGGGGAGAAAGACTGAATTCGCGATCCTGGGTTTGCAGACCATCTACATCACACGTTGCGGCCGCCCCCAGCGACATCGGTTGGCGACGCTGCGCGCGCATACCCAATATCGTCGCCACCCCAAGCATGCACACCAGGCCCACCATCTGCACCGGCAGCAAGCCCAGCCACAGCTCGGTGGCGTCCAGGCCCGACACCGCGGCGGCGCGGGCGGTCGTGCCGCCCCAAGGCACCATATTGATGACGCCCGCCGTGGTGCCCACCAGACACAGCAACATCGCCGGGCTCATGTTCAAGCGTTTGTACAACGGCAGTAGCGCCGGGATGGTCAGTAGGAACGTGGCGGCGCCCACGCCATCCAGGTGCACCACCGACGTCACCAATACGGTCACCAACGCCACAGCCAGGGGTTTGCCGCCCGTGCTGCGGATCAGCAGGTTGACCAGAGGATCGAACAACCCCCGGTCACGCATGATGCCAAAGAACAGGATGGCAAACAGGAAGAGCGCGGCAGTCGGCGCAACCGTGATCAGGCCCGCCTTGATGAATTCGCCGATCTGCCCGAGATTGAACCCCGCGAGCAGACAAACGATCACGGGGAGGGTGGTGAACGCCACCACCGGGCTGATCCTGCGCAGCAATATCAGTCCGATGATGGCAAGCATCATCAAAAAACCCAGGGTTGTAATCATGTTGCAGCCTCTCTTTTTATTCTTGTCGGATGGTTCGGGCGGGCGAAGGATCGATCAGTCTCGCGGGCCTGGCAGGTGCAGGGCCAACAGCAGATAGCTCAAGCTCTTGCCGTGGCGGTCCAGGCCGCAGCTGCGGTTCACGCCGCCCTCCAGGGCGTCTTCAAGGACAAAGTTCAATGCATTGAGGTTCGGCAGTTCATAGCGATGCACCATGGAAGGCCGCCGCGTGGCGAATTGCTCGGCCACCCGTTCGCAGGTCAGCTCCCGCAGCAACCAGGCGTAGTGGGCCGCGTCATGGGGAAACACCGCGATGCTGAGAATGTTGCCTTTGTCGCCGGCACGGGCGTGGGCAAAATCGGCGAGCGTGACGAGGTTCATCAGTACCACTCCAGGGTTGTATGGATTTCACCGCGCGGCAGCAGGAAACTGCGAGTGGTGACGGCCTCGACGAGGTGTCGCCGAACGCCACCGCCGCCGGCTGGCCCGTTGGTGTAGAGCGATTCCACCTCGGCCAACAGCACTTCGAGCAACGACCGGTCGGTGTGGGTCAGGCCGATGCGCACGCGCACATCTTCGAGGGCTGGTGCCTGGGCGAGTTGCTTTTGCAGATAGCGACCGCCCTGGTCGTTGAACAGGCTGGCGACGCCGGAAAGATCGATCCAGGGCTGTACGCCTGGCGCCAACCGGTCGAAACGCTCCAGCAGGATTTCTCGCGCCAACGCCGCACGCGCCACGGCGCCGGGGCCGGCATAGGATATTTCCGCCTCGCCGAACCAGAGGCCACGCACGCCCGCCAATCCTTTGAGCGTGTCAGGACGCGGATGGCCGAGCAGGCCGCTGATCTCCACACGGTCGTCGCCCAGGTCCTGCACGCGTGCTTCGCCCAGATCCAGTACAACATCCGGCGTCAGGTAGCGGCGAGGGTCGTGGACTTCGTAAAGAAGCTGCTCCTTCACGGTCTGCTCGCTGACCCGGCCGCCGCTGTGGCGGGTCTTGCCCAGGATCAAGCGGCCGTCCTCGTGGATTTCGGCGATCGGACAACCGAGATTGACCGGGTCTGGAATGTCTTTCATCCCGGGATGAGCAAAATAACCGCCGGTGACCTGGGTACAGCACTCCAACAGATGGCCGGCCGCCGTGGCGACGGCGATTTTCTGCCAATCGTCGGCGCTCCAACCCAACCCATGACGAATCGCGCCTACCGCCAGCGAAGGGTCGGCGACACGGCCACAAAGAACGATGCCGGCACCGTCGGTCAACGCCTGGACGATACCGTCGGCGCCGGTGTAGACGTTCACGGAGACAGGCTGTTGAGTATCGGACGACAGCCATCGCTCATAGCGCGGCGGTGTTTCTTCAAGCAGGTCGTCGCCGAGCACGCAGGCAATTTTCAGCCCAGGGAAACGACCGGCCAATGCTCCGCGCAGTCGCTGGGCGGCCGCCCTCGGGTTGGCGGCGCCGCCGTTGGTGATGATCGGAATCCCGGCTTCGATGCAAAGGTCCAGCATGGGCTCAAGAAAATCGAACAACCGGGCGGAATAACCGGCCTGTGGATCGAGGCGCTTGCGCAGTTGCGCTTCGGCCAGGGTCCGCTCCGCCAGCAGCTCGAGCATGATGTACCGCTGGCCGCTGCGTTGTGCCAGGTCCTGGGCCAGTCGCAGGGCCGCGTCAGGCCGGTCATTGGCGAAACCGGCGCCACACCCGACGAGAATTGTTTTTGTCATGTCCGTTTTCCACTGAAGGGTGGCCCCATAGTGGAGAGGCTGGATTGTTCTGTGAATTTTAAAGGTAGAATCAATTGATCCAATAATTTTATGAGCGGGCCATGAACGTATCCTTCCGCCAGCTGCGTGCGTTTATCCTGATCGCTGAAACGTCCAGCTTTACCCGCACCGCCGAACAGCTGCACCTGTCCCAGCCGGCGCTGAGCTACAGCATCCGCAAACTCGAAGAGAGCATGGGCCTGCAATTGCTCGCGCGAAACACCCGCAGCGTCGAGCTGACCCCGGCCGGCGAGCATTTCCTGCCCCAGGCCCGGCGCATGCTTCGGGACATGGACGATGCCGTGCGCGACGCCCGCGACACCCTCAGCTTGAGCCGGGGCACGCTCAGGCTCGCAGCGTTGCCGACCGCTGCCGCGTCGTTCCTGCCGGTGGTCATCGCTTCTTTCCAGCGTGAGCATCCGGGCGTGAACGTGCATCTGCTGGATGGCCGAGCGGGGGAAATCATGGGCTGGGTGCAGCGTGGCGAGGTGGATGCCGGCATCAGTTCACTGCCGGACGACCTGTCTGGCTTGAGCTTCGAGCGCCTGTTGGATGACAACCTTGTGCTGCTGAGCCACAAGGATCATCAACGCGATTGGACGCAGCAGCCTTATATCGCCCTGACGCCGGACACCAGTATCCGGCCGTTGGCTGACGCTGCGTTGCGTTACCTGAATGTCGATCCGTTGCCCGCCTGGGAAGTGGCGCATATGAGCACCGCCACGGCCTTGGTGCGGGAAGGGCTGGGATTTTCGCTGTTGCCGGCCAGTTGTACGGCGGTGTTCAACATCGGCGAGCAATGCGCCGTCACCGCCATCGATCAACCGGCAAAACGTTCGATTGGCCTGCTGCAGCGCAAGCCAGTAGCCCCGTCACCGTCGTTGAGCCAGTTCATGGGGCATGTGCGGCAGGTATTGCGGCTGGAATGAGGGCCGATGCGCGGCCTTCGCGAGCAGGCTCGCTTCCACAGGGGAAAACCGCAATCCATGTGGGAGCGAGCCCTGCTCGCGAAGGCGCAAGGTCGATCAATACAATTACTGAGTGCCAAACATCGCCGTCCAATAGATCCCCGCATCGCTCTTCGGGTCCACCGCATACCCGGCGCCCAGTTCGCGATATTGCGGATTCATCAGGTTGGCGCAGTGCCCCGGACTTGCCAGCCAGCCGTCCACTACCTTCAGCGCGGTGTCCTGGCCGGCGGCGATGTTTTCGCCGATGGCCTGGCCCAGGTAACCCGCCAATTCAGCGCGATCGCCCGGCATGCGTCCGTCACGGTCCTTGTGATCGAAGAAATTGTTGTTGGCCATGGCCCGGGTGTGATTGACAGCGGCCAGGGCTAGCGTGGCGTTCCAGGCCAGCGGCGTCGTGGCGCTGAACGCATCGGTGCCGCAGCGGCGCGGCTGTGCGCGGGCGCTATTGATCAGTTTGAGCAATTTCTGCCCTTCGGCCTGCCAATCACCCAGGCGCGCCGATAACAGCGGGCGGGCGAGCACGATGCGCCACTCACGGTCCAGGCGACTGACGCCGATATCGACAAATTGTGGGTCCAGCACAACTTGGCAGAAGCTTTCCTGTACAGCCTTCATTGCCGCTTGGGCGTCGCGCGGCCCGGACAGGCTGATGGCCTGCACATTGACCATCGGGTAGGCTGCTCGCGCCAACGCCTGTTGCAGATCGCCGATGCCATTGGCCGACAGGATCAACCGCGAATCCATCGCCAGCGGTGGCAATTCCAGGGACGCCTGGCCCGCGCAGCTTTGGGACTGGCTGCGGTAGAGGTTGATGGACTCGACCAGTTGCGTCTCCTCGGTGGCTGCGGCGCTGGTGGCAAACGCCAGTCCCAGCGACAGCGCGGCAAGACGCATGACGGAAAAAATGGCACGCATGTAAATCTCCCTTGAGCGGACGGCGCCTATGATGCGCAATTTTTGCCCCGCTGGGGCAACGGTATTCACGCTCTCTTGAAATCCCTTGCAACGGCACCGTTTGGTACCGTTTGGGACGATCCTCAAGTAGTCGGATCAATTTTCAGGCGATTAGGTCCATTTTCGTCGTCTCAAGGCCATAAAACTTCCAGCGCGTCAGCTCATCCAGTTGCCTCCGTCGACGTTGTAGGTCTGTGCCACTACGTATTCGCTTTCCGCCGACGCCAGGAAAATCGCCATGCCGACCAGGTCCTGGGCCGTGCCCATCCGGCCATACGGGACCTGTTGCCCGACCAGCCGCTTCTTTTCTCCCAACGGCAGGTTCTCACGGCGCGCGAACAGCGCGTCGACGCCGTCCCAATGTTCGCCGTCCACCACGCCAGGGGCGATGGCGTTGACGTTGATCCGGTGTTTGATCAAGTCCAGCCCGGCGGACTGGGTCAGGCTGATCACGGCAGCCTTGGAGGCACAATAGACCGCCACCAGGGCCTCGCCGCGCCGGCCGGCCTGGCTTGCCATGTTGATGATCTTGCCGCCGTGGCCCTGGCTGATCATCTGCCGAGCGGCGGCCTGCAAGGTGAACAAGGTGCCAGCGACATTGATGGAAAACAGCCGCTCGTAGCTTTGGCGCGTGATTTCGACGACGGGCGCGAGGTCGAACAGGGCCGCGTTGTTGATCAGGATATCCAGCTTGCCCGCACGGGCCACGACTGCGTCGATGGCGCCATCGATTGACGCCTGGTCAGTCACGTCCATCTTGACCGCAAAGGCGCTGTCGCCCAGTTCAGTGGCGGTGGCTTTGGCACGCTCGAGGTCGATATCGGCAATCGCCACCGTCGCGCCTTCGTTGATATAGGCCTGGGCAAACGTGCGCCCGATGCCGCGGGCGGCGCCGGTCACCAGGGCGCTTTTTCCTTCCAGTCGTTTCATGGGGAGGTCCTGTCATTGTTAGGGGCAGGCCGATTACAGCAGCGCGGGCGGAAGCCGACAAACGCCAGTGGGGCTGAAAACTGATACTTTTTTAACGCGATCGACTACCCCAGCGCCCGTGTTAAAAAAGTATCGGTGCGCGGTCGCGACGAGGCTGGCGACGCCCTAGGCACTCGGCGTAAGGTGCCCGCAATAACGAGAAAGAGGCGCGACATGCCTGACCACCGAACGCTGCTGTACGATCACCGGCCTGCCGAGCTGGAAGTCATCCTGACCGAGCCCGAGCACAGTTTTCGCTGGTACGAGCACGACTATCCCTATCCGCTGGCACGCTGGAACCATCATCCGGAGTTTGAAATCCACCTGATCCGCCAGGGCAGCGGCAGATTGCTGGTCGGTGACTACATGGGCCCTTTCGGGCCAGGCCATGTGGCGATGATCGGGCCGGATTTGCCTCACGACTGGATCGGCGATGTCGCACCCGGGGAGCAGTTGGTCGGGCGCGACGTGGTGTTGCAGTTCGACGGTGCCACGCTGTTGTCGTTGCGCCGGACCTTACCTGAACTGGGGGATCTGCAGCGATTGTTCGAGCGGGCCAGACGTGGCCTGGCCTTTAGCGGCGGCACTGCGCGCCGTGCCGCGCAACTGCTCGAAGCGATCGGCCCGGCCAGGGGGCTGGCGCGACTGGCGCTGTTTCTCGAACTGCTCGACACCCTTGGCCATGCCGGCGACGGCGAGGCCTCATGCCTGGCCAGTCCTTGCTATGCGCCGGTCCTTGACGCGCGCAGCTCGGAGCGCATCCAAAAAGCGTTCGAATACCTGCAAGCTGAACTCACGGGCGACCTGCGCGTGTCAGAGATCGCCCAGCAACTGGGCATGAGCGAGCCCGGGTTCTCTCGGTTCTTCAAACGCATCACCGGGCACGGGTTCATCGACCTGACGCGCAAGCTCCGGGTCCAGCGCGCCTGCCGGTTGCTGTCGCAGAGCGAAATGGCGGTGACCGACATCTGTTTTGAAGTCGGTTACAACAACCTGTCCAACTTCAATCGGCACTTTCGCGTCGAGATGAACCAGACGCCCAGCGAGTATCGCCACAGCCTCGAGGCAGGCTCGCCACATCCCGTCACGCAATCGCATTCGACAGACCGCACCTGAATCTGCGTTCATGGCCGGTGTCGAAAATCATGAGCCGGCAATCAAGCCGGTTCGCCTATAGACAGTGCTCCGGTCATGCAAGAAAACACCTACGACCTGCTGGAAGTCGCCAACGGCAAGCCCATCAAGCTCTGGACCCAGAGCGTCCCGGTGGAGCCCGAGGCCCGACAGCAATTGATGAACACCGCGAAGATGCCGTTTATCTTCAAGCACTTGGCGGTGATGCCCGATGTCCACCTCGGCAAGGGCTCGACCATAGGCAGCGTGATCCCGACCGTGGGGGCAATCATTCCCGCTGCGGTGGGGGTGGACATCGGTTGCGGCATGATTGCGGCCCGTACTTCACTGGATGCCGCCGATCTGCCCGACAACCTCCACGCCCTGCGTAGCGCCATTGAAAAAGCCGTGCCCCATGGCCGCAGCCTCAGCCATGGCGGGCGCGACAAAGGCGCCTGGAGCAACGTCCCACGGCACGCGGACCAGGCGTGGTCCGCGCTGGCCGCGCGGTTCAAGGCGATTACCGACAAATACCCGAAGCTGGCCCGCACCAACAATCGCCAGCACCTCGGGACCCTGGGCAGCGGTAATCATTTCATCGAGGTGTGCCTGGATGAGGCCAATCGGGTCTGGCTCATGTTGCACAGTGGCTCCCGGGGCGTGGGCAACGCCATCGGCAACCTGTTCATCCAGCTGGCCCAGGCCGATATGCGCCAACACCTCGCCAATCTGCCGGATCGAGACCTGGCCTATTTTGAAGAAGGCAGCCGGCATTTCGATGACTACGTCGAAGCGGTGGGCTGGGCTCAGGATTTCGCCCGGCAGAACCGGGCGTTGATGATGGACGCCGTGATACAGGCCACGCGACAGGTGATCAGCAAACCGTTCGAAGTGGCTTTGGAAGCGGTGAACTGCCATCACAACTATGTGCAGAGGGAGCGACACTTCGGACGCGAGGTGCTGGTGACCCGCAAAGGCGCGGTATCGGCGCAAAAAGGCGAACTGGGCATCATTCCCGGCTCGATGGGCGCCAAAAGTTTCATCGTCCGGGGCCTGGGCAACGAGCAATCGTTCTGTTCGTGCAGCCACGGGGCCGGTCGGGTCATGAGCCGCACCGAAGCGAAAAAGCGTTTCACCGTCGACGACCAAGTGCGCGCCACCGCCCATGTAGAGTGCCGCAAGGACGTCGCCGTGATAGATGAAATCCCCATGGCTTACAAAGACATAGAAAAGGTAATGCATGCACAACGTGAACTTGTCGAAGTGCTGCATACACTGCGTCAAGTGGTGTGCGTCAAGGGTTAGCGGAGCTCGTCATGTTGAGGATCGTTGAACAGTCGACCAGTGATGCGTTGCGCCAGCGGATGGAGAAAGCCGGTTGCGCGTTTGATTTCCTGGTCTTCGCGCCCGAGGCGGTTGATACCGTCGACCAAGCGCTGCATGGCCAGGCGGTAGACCGGCTGTTCCAGTACATCAAGGCTCAATGGCTCGAACAGCACCGTCAGTTGGTCGTGGATCCGTCCGTTGCCGACGTCCCGCCTCCAAACATGAACTGGGACTTGGCCAAAGCCCGACCCAGAGCGCTAGGGCGCGATGAGATCCTTCAACTGGTGCGTGTTGAAAAGACCGGGCGAAACCCGGAATCCTTCGCTTTGTACGACGCGTTCTGCGAGCCACCCTATGGCACTCGCTTCGTTGACGACACGCCCCAGGCGCTGTTCAAGGAATGGCTTGACGTGTTGGGGCTTGCACCGGATGCCCGCGTGGTGGTGGTGGACTGGGTCGATAATTTCAACTTCAACGGGTTGGCCAGCGACGAGCCCGATCCGACCCGGGACCCCTGGAGTGATTATTTCGCCGATGGCATGGAATGGTGGGGCGTTTGGTGCCTGAGTATCTGGAACCCCGAGCGTTGCACGCTGGGGGTGCTGGCGGCGAGCACGACGGATTGAGGCCCAGGAGAGACACGTCCCGATAGTCGAGCCTATACAAAACCCGTGGCGAGGGAGCTTGCTCCCACTCGGCTACATAGCAGCCGCAAAACGGCGAGTGAGCTTTACCTTGATTCCATTAAGGGGCTTGCTTCGCAGGCCATCGGCAGCAAGCTCCCTCGCCACGGGTTTTGCGGCAGTTCAGTTTTGGTCAAGTGATCCATCAAGTCTTCACTGATTTGCCCAATGGATCCGTTGAACCAGCTAAAACCGATACGCCGCCGGCACCTGCGCCTCGATGAATCGCTGCATGTGTTCCAGAAAGCACGCCTGCAATTTCGACAAGGGTCCCTGAATCGGCAGCAACATGCTGAAGTCCATTTCAATCGCCGGCTCGAAGGCGCGGAAGACGATGCCGTTGCCCCGGTATTCGACCGCGCTGATGGCGTCCACCAACGCAACGCCCAGGCCTTGCTCGACGAACGTGCACATGGGCTGGGAAAGCTGCGTCTCCAGGCGCAATTCACGTTCCACGCCGTGTGCGGCGAAGATCGCGTCGATGTGCTGGCGAGAACCAATGGACTGCGGATAGGAGATGAACCGCTCACCGTGCAGGTCTTGCGGCACGATCATCCGGCGATCCGTCAGACGATGGCCAGCGGGAAGGGCGCAGAGCATCCGTGTCGCCAGCAGTTTTTCAGCGCGGGGACTCGGGTAGGTGTTGGGCAGGACGATCAAGCCCAGGTCGCAACGCTGGCCCACCACCAGGTCCACGACTTCCCGCGAGGATTGCACCACCAGGGAAACCTGCACCTGGTCATGCTCGGCCATGAACGCGGCGATGGCCCGTGGCAGGAACGACAAGCCCATGGCCGGCGCGCAGGCGATGTGCAGCGATCCGCGCTTGAGGTTGCGGATGTCCTGTGCGGTCCGCGCGATGCGTTCCACGCCCAGCAGCGACCGCTGCACCTCCTGATAAAGCGTCATGGCTTCGGCGGTGGGTTGCAGCCGCCCCTTGATCCGGTCGAACAGGCTGAAGCCGATGTCTTCTTCCAGGCTGGCGATCAGCCGGGTCGCGGCGGGCTGGGAAATGTGCAGCATCTCGGCGGCGCGGGTCACCGTCTGCCCCAGGATCACTGCGCGAAAGGCTTCGAGCTGACGAAGGTTCATGGGCTTACCTATCCATAACAAAAAGACATGAACTGGACAAAATAAAGCATTTTTCACGAGCGCGGCAGCGCCCTAGCATCTTGTCCATCAAAGCATGTGTCCGAAATAAAGGCCTGTGCCCCCTGCAAGAAGCACCTCCACGGTAAAGAGCTGCCATGCAAAAAACTGATGTCATCATCGTCGGCGGTGGGTTGGTAGGTATGTCCATCGCTTATGGCCTGGCCCTGCTCGGACGCCAGGTGAGTGTGCTCGACGAGGGCGACGATGCCATACGCGCCGCCCGGGGCAACTTCGGTTTGCTCTGGGTCCAGGGCAAGGGTTTTGGGATGAGTCCTTATGCGCAATGGACCCGTGAGTCCGTGGCGCTGTGGCCACGCTTCGCCGCTGCGTTGCAGGCCGATACCGGCATCGATATCCACCTGCGCCAGCAGGGCGGTTTCCAACTGTGCCTGAGCGACGCGGAAATGGCCGAGGAGGCCGCGCGCCTTGGCTGGCTGCGCGAAGCCCTTGACGGCGATTACCCCTACGAACTGCTGGCACCGGCACAACTGCGCAGCCGTCTGCCCGGCATCGGGCCAGACGTGGTGGGCGGTTGCTTCTCGCCCATGGACGGTCATGTGAATCCGTTGAAACTGTTGCGTTCGCTCTACGCCGCATGCCAGGCCCGGGGCGTAACGTTGATCAATGGTCATCACGTCGATGCAATCGAACCCGATGCCAGTGGTTTTCGGCTACGTGCCGGCGACCAGCACTGGTCGGCCCGGCAGGTTGTCCTGGCCGCTGGCCTGGGCAATCGGAGCTTGGGTGAAATGGTTGGTCTGGATGTGCCCGTGCAACCGAACCGAGGGCAGATCCTGGTGACCGAGCGCCTCAAGCCCTTTCTCGATTACCCCACCACTTACGTGCGTCAGACCGACGAGGGCACCGTGCAATTGGGCGATTCCCATGAATCGGCAGGTTTCGACGATGGCACCGGTAGCCAAGTCATGGCTGCTATCGCGAGGCGCGCGGTGCAGTGTTTCCCGCTGTTGGGTGACGTGCGGCTGGTGCGTGCCTGGGGCGCGTTGCGGGTGATGAGCGCGGACGGGTTCCCCATCTACGAAATGTACCAGGGCTGCCCCGGGCTGTCGGTCGTCAGTTGCCACAGTGGTGTGACGTTGGCCGCCGCTCATGCCCTGCGCCTGGCCCCGTGGATTGCCGGTGAATTCGATGACCCGGCCGTGAAGCCATTCGGCTTGCACCGCTTTAGCTCATCCGTGGAGGTACGCCATGCTGGCTGACAGCCTTTTCAGACCTTTGGTCGCTGCGCAGCACAATGTGTTGATCGAATTCGAAGGCCAACCGTTGAGCGTGCCGGGGAATGTCTCGCTGGCGGCCGCCTTGCTCGCCAGCGGCGTCCGCCATACCCGCGAAAGCGCCATCAACGGCAGGCCCGGGGCGCCGTATTGCATGATGGGCGTGTGCTTCGAATGCCTGGTGCAGGTGGATGACCAGGCCAACGTCCAATCCTGCCTGGTGGCCGTGCGCGCCGGCATGCGCGTGCGCCGTCAATGTGGCGCCGCCAGCCTGGTAACGGGCCGGGAGCAAAGCGATGAGTAACGTCGCGATCGATCTGGTCATCATCGGCGCCGGACCTGCCGGCATGAGCGCGGCGCTCGAAGCCCGGTCCCGTGGATTGTCAGTGGTGGTACTGGACGAACAGGCCAGCCCCGGCGGGCAGATCTATCGCCAGGTCCTTCACGCCGATGCCTGCAGCCGCGCGGTCCTGGGTGAGGATTACCGCGTGGGCGCTGGATTGGCGGCGGAATTCATGCAGTGTGGAGCCCGCTATTTGCCCAACGCGGCAATCTGGCAAGTCACACCGCAGCGCGCGGTTCATTACCTGATCGACGGCCGTGCGCGAGTCTTGCAGGGGCGCCATCTGCTGATTGCCACCGGCGCCCTCGAACGGCCGATGCCGATTCCCGGCTGGACCTTGCCCGGGGTGATGACCGCCGGCGCGGGGCAGATCTTGCTCAAGAGCGCGGCGATGGTTCCGGCCGGGCCCGTGGTCCTGGCAGGTTGTGGTCCGCTGTTGTACCTGCTGGCAGTGCAGTACCTGCGGGCCGGGATCGTCATCGACGCGCTGGTCGATACCAGCCATCGGCGCGATCTCATCAAGGCCTGGCGTGAGATACCCGGGGCGCTCCGTGGTTGGCGTGACTTGCTCAAGGGGGCGGGGTTACTGGCTGAATTGAAGCGTGCCGGTATCCGCCATTTTCGCGGTGCCGCTCATTTGCGCATCGAGGGCGAGGATCGTGCCAGGGCGTTGAGTTTCGACAGTGGCGGGCGGCATCACCAGGTAGGTGCCGAGCTGATTTTGTTGCACCAGGGCGTGGTCCCTCATACGCAGGTCAGCCGGTCGCTGCGCCTGGAACATGACTGGAGCGAGTCGCAGCTGTGCTGGGTCCCGCGCCGCAATGGCTTTGGCGAAACCAGTGCTCCTGGCATCTTCATTGCCGGTGACGGCGGTGGCATCGGCGGCGCCCAGGTGGCGCGACTCGAAGGGCGGTTGGCGGCGCTGGCCGTGGCCGGATGTCAGGAGCCCGCGCGTCGCGTCCAGAAGGCATTACGCCGCGCCCGTGCGGCGCGGCCATTGATCGATGCCCTTTATCGCCCATCGACGCAGAGCTGCGTTCCCGCCGATGACGTCACGGTGTGCCGCTGCGAAGAAGTCAGCGCCGGTGATATCCGCCGTCATGTCGACCTCGGCTGCCTGGGGCCCAACCAGACCAAGGCCTTCGGCCGCTGCGGCATGGGCCCGTGCCAGGGCCGCCAGTGTGGCTTGACTGTCACGCAGATCATCGCCGCCCATCGCCGGGTTTCACCCGCCGAGGTCGGCGACTACCGCATCCGTGCGCCCCTCAAACCCATCACGCTGGCCCAACTGGCCGGCGAAAGCCACTCATTGGAGCAACTGTCATGACCATCCAACGTATCGAAAGCAACCCGCGCCTGAGCCGTAGCGTCGTGCACAACGGCGTGGCCTGGCTCAGCGGCATCGTCGCCGCCGATTGTAGCCAGGACATCGAGGGCCAGACCCGCCAGGTGCTGCAACGGGTCGATGAACTGCTCGCCGCGTCGGGTAGCGATAAACGTCGGCTGCTCAGCGTGCAAATCTGGATGAAAGACATGGGGCGCGATTTCGCCGCGATGAATGCGCTGTGGAGTGATTGGGTCGAGGCCGCGCATACCCCGGCGCGGGCCACCGCACAGGTGGCGTTCGATGACCCGCAGATCCTGCTGGAACTGATCGTCACCGCGGCGGTGTAGCACCGCCGGACCGCTGTGCTGCCGTCCCCGGGCAAGACGACCACCAGAGCCGTCGCCCGCGCTTGTTCACGTTGCTGCTGCCATAACGGACGGCTTCCCCCCGGAGCGTCCGAAATCAATAACATCGCATCCGGAGCTAATGAATGAACATCAAACGCATTGCACTTAACCTGGGCATCGTCTCGTTGCTGGCGTTCGGCGCCAACCTGCAGGCCGCGCAGACTTCGTTGCGCATCGGCATCGAAGCGGCCTATCCACCGTTCGCCTCTAAAACCCCGGACAACGCCATCGTGGGTTTCGACTACGATATCGGCCAGGCCTTGTGCGCCGAGATGAAGGTCCGTTGTGAATGGAAAGAGCAGGAGTTCGATGGCTTGATCCCGGCGCTCAAAGTGAAGAAAGTCGACGCGGTGATTTCCTCCATGTCGATCACGCCGGAGCGGATGAAATCGGTCGACTTTACCGACCGTTACTACCGAATCCCGGCTCGCCTGGTGTTTCGCAAGGGCAGCGGCATCAACGCGATTCCCGCGCAGCTCAAGGGCAAGCGAATCGGCGTGCAACGGGCGACCAACTTCGATCGCTACGTCACCGACAAGCTTGCCCCGGCCGGCGCCGAAGTCATCCGCTACGGTTCGCAGAACGAGATCTTCCTCGACCTGCTGGGCGGCCGTCTGGACGCGACGATGGCCAGTTCGGTCGTCATCGACGAAAGCTTGCTCAAGCGGCCGGAAGGCAAGGATTTTGAATTTGTCGGACCCAATTTCGTCGAAGAACAATACTTCGGCACGGGCATCGGTATCGCGGTGCGCAAAAACGATCCGCTGGCGAGCCGCTTCAACCGGGCCCTGGCAACCATTCGCGCCAATGGCACGTACGATCGGATTCGCCAAAAATATTTCGATTTCGATATCTACGGTGAATAATCAGCGCATTGCCCACGGCCTGTAGGCGCTGGCCGGCAGGCCTCATGTTCCATAACTCGGGGTGATTCATGAAAACCAAAGCGGTACTCACGGAACAGGACGTTGCACAACTACTGGTGGCGGCCAAGGAGCTTGCTCACCAGCGCCAATGGGCGGTGTCGGTGTGTGTGGTGGACGATGGCGGGCATCCCCTCGGGCTGCTGCGCCTGGACGGCGCGTCGCCCTTGTCGACCTACATCGCCACCGAAAAAGCCCGCACCGCCGCCATGGGACGGCGTGACAGCAAGGCCTTCGAGGACATGATCAACGGCGGCCGCCTGGCCTTCTTGAGCGCGCCGCACTTGCAGGGCATGCTCGAGGGCGGCGTGACGATCCGCCATGACGGCCAATGCATCGGCGCCATCGGAGTTTCCGGTGTGAAGGCCGAGGAAGATGCGGAGCTGGCGCGGTTGGCGGTGGAGACGGTGCTGCCGGTAATCACGCCCGATGCGTGATGCTATTTCCCCTCGGTCTGCACAAATCTTCCAGACAGAGGCCCGAGCAGCCGTTAATCTGCCGGAGCACATCGACTAGACGGAAAGAAACATGACAGCGCGCAACTGGATCGATCTCAAGCAGGACGCCACGTCCGGCATCGAGACCGTGCGCGCGCATTTCGAGGGGCATGCCTACGATCCGCATTGGCACGACGCCTACCTGGTGGGCGTGACGGAGCAGGGCGTGCAGCAGTTCCATTGTCGCCGACAACAACACACCAGCACGCCGGGCAAAGTGTTCCTGCTCGAGCCCGGCGAACTGCATGACGGTAACGCCCCTCACGAACACGGTTTCACCTACCGCACGTTGTATCTCGAACCGCAATGGCTGGAGCGCGAACTGCGCTCGCTGTTCGAAGAAGCGCCGGACAACGCCCGCCTGGGCTTCGCCGCAACCCTCAACGACGACGCACAACTGGCGCGCGCCACCGCCACGGCTTTCCAGAGCTTGCATGAACAGGACATCCTGATCGTGCGCCAAACCGCCCTCGACATGCTGCTGTCCAACCTCACCCAACACCTGCACTGGCGCGCGCGGATCAATCCCGACCCGCGCTTGCCGCTGGTGGCCCAGCAGGCCCGCGACTACCTGCACAGCCATTTGAGCGAGGACATCGGCCTCGACGACCTCGCGCGGGCCACCGGTGTGGATCGCTTTCGCCTGAGCCGCGCGTTCAAAACCGCTTTCGGCCTGGCGCCCCATGCTTACCTGATCCAGCTGCGCCTGGCTCGGGCGCGACGTCTGCTGGCTCGTGGCGAAAGCGCCGTGGCGGTGGCTGCGATGCTCGGTTTTGCCGACCAGAGCCACCTCGGCCGTTGGTTCCAGCGTGCCTATCGCATGAGCCCGGCGGACTATCGCAAGCGAGCACTCCGGAACCAATGAACCGGTTCATTCGCTTTGTTGCGGTACAAGGGCGCTCCAACGGGCGAGCGCCATGGCGCTTTCATTGTGGTTGCGATCAAGTGCTGTCACGGCATACATCATCCCCTCGGAACTCGACGGTGACGTATCCACCCAACACTGTTGTGTTCCCGCCCTACGCACCGTAGCGATCAGATTTTCAGGATTGTCGATCATGACTGACTGATTGCACGCGAATCTGTAAATCGCGTAGTACACGGTCCCCTCGTCATTTCCATCCACCCATCGAAGTTCAACCCCTTGCGACGCCGTGCGGCATTCCGGCTCTATGGGTGGGGCGGGGGGCTTTGTGCCTTTCCACGGCATGGAAGGAACGAGCGCCAGGGTTGGCCATATACTTTGCTTGATCACACCTGTCGCGGGCAGCACCGCCGGGGCATGGAAGAATGACGCTCGAAAAAGAACACTTCCGTGAACGCCCTCCGATGTGAGGTTCCACAGGAGTTGGTTACCGATTTCAGTCGTGCCATTTTCCACGAGCCACTGTGGTTCCGCACTGCTGGCGACTCCTACTTTATAGAGTGCCATGCCGATATATAGATGCACACTTTTGCCGCGAACGACACTTGCCCACCAGTTCGAAATAATGTCGTACTGCACTATTCTGCGCGTCAGCGGCCAATACACTTGAGGCGCGATATAGTCGAGCAGTTCATCCAATACCCACTGTCTCGTATCGGCGAACTGCTTATCGTAGGTGGGACTGCCGGCCGTGGTATCCGACCCCTCTATATCGTCTCTTTGGTTGCGCCATACTCCTGCGGGACTGACACCGAACTTGACATGTGATTTCGAGGCTCGTATTCGCCTGGAAAGCAGGGCTATCATCTCGGTGATGTTATTTCGGCGCCAATCGCCCTTGTCTTGAAAGGCATTACCATACTTCGCAAAAGTGTCCGCATCATCAAGTGGCGAGTCTGGCGTTTCGTAATAGAAATAATCATCGAGATGAACGCCATCGATGTCGTAGTTGTCGACCACTTCCATGATGCCTTGAATAACCCAATCCCTTGCCTCTGGAACCCCTGGGTCCAGCACGAATCGCTGCGCGGCGATGCGGACCCAGTCATGATTCGACGAGTAAACACTGACGGGCGAGGCGGGGGGCACGTTACTCAACGCCTCGACAGTGCTTTGTCTTGTATTCATGGAGACTCTGTATGGGTTGAACCATGCGTGCAGCTCCAAGTTGCGCAGGTGTGCCTGCTCGATGGCGAACTGCAATGGATCGTAACCGGGATCCTGGCCCAAAGTGCCAGTAAGTTAGGCCGACCAAGGCAGTACTTGCGAACGGTAGAAGGCATCGCAAGCCGGTTTGACCTGAAAGAACACCGCATTGAGCCGCAGCTTGACTGCCTCGTCCAGCAGGTTTTTGAGTTCGTTCTTTTGTTGGTTGATGCGTGCCTGAGGATCAACAAGCGAGAGGGAGTTTTTTGACGGCCAGTCGAGATTGATTACTGTCGAGATCCACGTGCCTCGAAGATGGCGCTTGATGTTAGTCAAAGTATTACTCCCCGCAGAAAATATGATGTGTGCGGACAGGAATATAAATGAAGTAGTCAGGGTTGGTTGTTCAGCGTGCTGTCAATTTTGCGGCGAGATATTGCACGATCGAAGTGTGTAACTTGGCATTGCCATATGCGTCCGGTAACAGGGTTCCTCGACTAGCTTCGCGGGTCGGTTTTTACAGTAATGCACTGAGCCCGGTGGACTAGCGCAAGCGCTGCTCAATTGTTCCAGACTCAATACGGCGGCATCGGGATGATCAGCTCTACGATCACCAATGAGAAGTCGCTCCATGGACCAATTACTGCCGTTTGCCTTGTTTGCCTTCGTCGCCTCCATCACGCCGGGCCCGACCAATATCCTCGTACTGAGCCACAGCTCACGCTACGGCCTGGCGACCACTTGGCCGATAATCCTCGGCGCTTGCGCAGCCGCCGCCATGTTGGTGCTATTGGTGGGCACCGGGCTGGGGGACGTGCTGGCCCGGCATGGCATGGTTCAAACGGCGCTGTCATGGGCCGGCATCGCCTGGCTCAGCTGGATGGCTTGGCAGATCTACAGCGCACCGGCTGAAGCCATCGACCCGGACCGACCTGTGGACGGGCCCCGACTCGGCCTGGTGGGCGCCGCCGGGTTGCAGCTGGTGAATCCCAAGACCTGGATGATGGCGTTGGCGGTGGTCAGCGTGTTCGCCGGGTCCGAGGCCGACCGTACGGCGCGGGTGCTGTGGCTGTCCCTCGCATTCTTCGCGATTTCGATCCCCTGCATGACTGCCTGGGCCTGCTTGGGGCGTGGCGCGGCGAGGTTTTGCCGTTCCGCCGTTGCGATGGGCCGCTTCAATCGGGCCATGGCGGTGTTGCTGCTGGTCTCGGCGTGGTTGACGTTGGTTGTCTAGTCGAGAGCCGCTTAGATGGCGGCCTGACGCGAAGGGGCAACGGGTTCGCTGCACGCACCCAGGCGCCGGGTGCGATTAGCCGCGAGCCTGTGCCCCAGTCTCGCAACCCCTTGCAACGCTTCGCCGGTTTCAAAAAGCGTCCGATTTCGACAGCATCGCCCAACCCTGAGCTGAGCGTGCTCACCACTTCGAACGCTCGAACGACCCCAAGGAAGGAGGTCCATCATGTCCATTCAAACTCATGTCGCCATCATCGAGGCCAAGCTGCCCGGCTGGTTGAAGCGAGCCGCGCGCCCTCATCAGACGCGCTTGAAAGCCCTCATGAAGCAGTTACAGAGCGACAGCGACGCACTCAACGCGTTGGTTGCCGACCTGCCGAAACCAGCGGTTTTCGCAACCAACCTGCTGCAAGCCGAGCCACAGATACAACGCTGGATTGCGGTAAACGGCTTTGGCACGGCTGTCGATGCGGTGAGCAGGGCAAGGGTGAGTCGCACCCACTACATCCGTGACCCCGCCCTCACGGTGGTGAAAGCCGCGATGCAAAATTTCCCGTCCGCCGATGCTGTGACAGGTAGCGACTTCGATAAGGACGGCGTGCTCTACATTCAAGGTCGCAGCCTGGAGTTCCAGGACGCCGAAGAACGATCGGATACCGCGGCATTGCCCATGTCACCCGCCGAATTTGCGCGTCTTTGCCGCCGGATTAACGCAGGCGGGGCTTACCGACAGGTGCTCGAAAGCAGGTTGCCGCACCTCGGCGCCGAAGTCCCCGCCATTGCGCATGTCTACATGAGCTATGCACGCAGCCGTCTCGCCTACGATGCCTATGAAGCGAAGTTGGACGGGCGCCTGGATGAAACCGGCGAGCGGATGCTGGCCCACGTCGGTGTGCACCTGGAAGAGCGACCTGCCGTGCCGCTGGCTTGCGAGGTCAAGTCCCTTGAGCTGCTGTCGGTGCCGTTGTTCGGTGCACGGGTTTACTGGGGCGTGCAAGGCAACGCCGAAGGCGTTCGGCCAGTCGTCCTGCACATGCCCCATGATGCGGTGGCGCCCCTCAAGCAATTCAAAAGCCTGCAAGCCATGTCTGCCGAGCTGATCGAACGGGTACGTAAACGCAGTTATCGCCAGAGCCTGATGCATTACTTCCCGTTGCGCTTGCAGGCCTCGTTGGGGACCGCGTTGCACGATCAGGTGGAATGGCGGGTGGATGCCCACCCTAACGTGATGCAGGAGATCTACGGCCGCATCACCGGCTGGCGCGAGGGTGAGCGGGGCGAGGACGGGACGCGGGAACGCATCCGGGTGCCGATACCAAAGGTTGCCTGGGGCCTGGGTGATCTGCGCGAGCAGCCTTGGCCCGCTTGCTATCGCGAGTGGCGCGGCCATGTATTGGCCAACGCGGCTACGCTGATGGTTCCCACCGAGGAGAAGGACTGGCAGGCGCGGATGGCGCGGTTTGCCTACTGGGAAAGCCTTGCCGAGCGTGCGTTGATGGTCACGGCCATGCTGTTCCCGTTCTACGCACCGGTTGGCATGACCGCGGCGGCGGTCGGGGGCGCGCAGATGGTGTATGAGATTTTTGAAGGCATCCAGGCGTTCAACGAAGGCCAGGCCCAGGAGGGCATCGACCATATCTTCAATGTCTTGTTCGGGATCGCCCAAGGTGCCTATCTGGGATTCGTGGGCGGGACCCTCGAGCCGATGTCCGCCCATGACGGTAGCACGCGCTTGTGGAACGGCGATGTGCGTAGTTTCCGGGCGCAAGGCGTGCCGCCGGCAGAAGCCGAACAGGACGCGTGGGGCGTCTGGCGCACACCGGAGCAGGCCTGGGTTCGAATCGACGATGACTACTTCGAAGTCCAGGGAGCCGGCGACGTGCTCGACCTGCGCTTGCCTGCCGACCATCGTGGTATCCGACCGCCCCTGAAGTGGAACCGTGCCCGTGGTTGGCAGTGGGCCCATCGCGATCCGATGCAGCAGGGCAACCTGGAGCTGCTGCGATCCTTCGCCGAAACACCCTCCGAGCTGGATGACCAGACAATCCTCTCATTGCAGCGCCAGACAGGTATCAACGAGGAACATCTACGCTATTTGCAGGTCGAGGGCCAGCCATTGCCGGCAATACTCGCCGACAGTCTGGATGACGCGAGGAACTGGCAGGACCTGAAACAGGCCGTCGCACGACTGCGCCGCAATGAGTCGATGGGGGGCGCGCACTTTCGGATCGTCCAGACCCTTGTCGATCTTCCAGGCTGGCCGAGAGGCGCCACGCTGCGCTACGACGATGGCGTCAGGGTCTACCCCATTGGGCGTGCGGGCGACGTGCGGTTTATCCGATTGACCAGCACAGATTTGCAGAGCGATGCCTGGGCCAACTATGTGCTCTCGAATTTGGGCAGGGAAGAACAGACCGAGATACTCGGGCAACGCAGCATCGGCCTGCGCCCAGCAGAGCGTAGTCGGCTGTTGGCGGACCGCTGGGCCGACCTGTTGGAGCGCAACGCGGTACGGGTGACCGATGGCATGCGTCGCGGTGTCGAGCTGGATCCGTTGGCCGCGCCGATCAAGCGTGCTTTTCCCGGTATGCCGGAGTCCATCGCCAACGAGCTTGCCCGTCAAACGACGGGGGTCGAACGGTTGCGCTTGGTCCAAGGGCGTGTGGCCGGGGACTTGGGTGACCAATGCGCCGAAGCGTTGCGTGAGTTGCGCCTGACCCGCGCGCTGGGCGCATTGGAACGCGGTGAAAGCACCGGCGACCGGGATCGCCTGGTCATGGGCCTGCTCGACCAGTCGCCGCTGGCCAAGGGGCGTTTGCATCTTCGCCTGTGGTCGCGGGAACTCCGAACTCCGCTTGAGCTGGAAGGAGAAGGGCCGATGAAGACCATCCGCCAGGAAGGTGAGCGATACCAGCCTTTCGATGAACAAGGTGAAGAACTGGTGGGCCCTCTCCCGTTGGAGGACGCGCTGCTCAGGGCCATGCCCGATGACGCGCGCAAGGCGCTCGGCCTGGATATATGGGAAGCGACGAAGCTGCGCACCCGTTTGCTTGACCAGGCCTTGGATGATCGGCAGGCACTCCGTGGTTTCCTACAGATGAAGCGCATCGGTGATGACGGGCCCGGCCTGCAATCGCTCAACGGCCGCATGGGTTACCCGCTCAGCGGGCGTGGACGCCTTCCTCTATCGGCGTGGCGCAACGGCCTGGACCATCGGATCGAACAGCTTTATCCCGGTCATGCCGGTGATGCCATGGTCCAGCTTCGGCTGGATCTGAGCCAGCAGGCGAGGCGGGCGGGCACGACGCTGGAGGTGTTGGTCGACCGGCTGCAAGCCCAGTGGACGGCACTTGACCAAGAGCTGCATCACTGGGAATCCCATGGAGACGTGCATCACCCCGCCGAGAACCTGCTCGACCCGCAGGCGCGGGCCGAGCAGCGCAGGATCGTCGGCGGGGAAATCCGCCGTGCCTGGCGACGCACCCCGGTTCCGGGCCAGGAGGGGAGCGAGGTGCGGTTGAAGCTGTCGGGGCACTACCTCGGCCGATTACCGACCATCAGCGCAAATTTCGAGCACATCGAAGAGTTGATGTTGACGAATCTGAGCCTGGATGAGGACCCATCTGATTTCCTCCGGTTGTTTCCCAACATCGATACCTTGCACCTGCGGGGCAACCAGCTGAATACGATACCCGTGGCTGCCGGCGAGTTGCGCGGGCTGCTGGAGTTGTCGATGAAAGACAATCCCTTGTTGATGACCGCCGATGTCTTCGTACCTCTGCTTGGCGGCGATTCGGCGAGCAACCTGCATATCCTGAACCTGTCGGGAGTCAGCAGTGGGGTAGGGCCGTCGATGAGTGCCGCCACGGTCGAGGCCATCGGTCGCCTCGCCGAGCTGCCTTCGCTGCAGGACCTGGTATGGGCTGATAATCTGCATTTCACTCCCGAGCAGCTGCGAGCCATCGCCGCCTTGCCGGAGCTGCGCATCTTGAACCTGTCGCGCTGTGGCCTGAGGCTCGATGAGGAAGGCAGCGCATTCCTGCGCACGGCGACCGGGCTGGAGGAGCTCGCCTTGAACGGCAACAATTGCACCCATCTGCCAAGCCTGCCCGAGCTCAGACTGTTGCGGGACCTGGGACTGGCCAATACCGGGCTCGATACGGTGCCCCCGGCGGCCCTGGCGATGCTGTCCAATCCATCCGCCGCGCATATCACCCTCGACCTCATGAATAATCGGATCAGCAATATCCAGGATGACCTGCTGCCTCTATTGGGCGGTGAGCCAACACCTGAGGTGCTGGCAATACTCCTTCAGAACAATCCGTTGCCGAGCGCCCAGATCCAAGCGCTTCGCGTCTTGCGACCGGAGGCCTTTCGCTACACGGCCGATGATTGGTTGAAGGGCTTTGACTCTTTTCGAGGCTCCCTGGAGGCGGCGCGCGATGAGCCCGGGAACAGGCGGTTCATTGACTGGTTTTCAGTCCGGATGACCAGCGATATCAACAGTGCCGACCCGGGGCTGCCGTCCAATGCTCGTTCCAGGGGAGCCGCCGTGCTTCAGCATTACACGAATTTCGAGGACATCTATGCCGAGCTACCGAGCCGACTGACAGACTTTGATCCACAACTGGCAGCGCTGCGCAGCCGGTTGCAGGCGCGCATCCTGGACAGGGTATCGCCTGATTTGTCAGAGCTTGAAGTACACATATCCATGTTCATTACGGTACAGCGCGCCCGCCTTTTGAATGAGCCAGTGCCTTTTGCCAGTTTCATGAGAATTCAATACGACTTCTGGAATTACTCGCTATCGCTCAGGCCGCTCACTGTTGCCGAGCGTGCCGCACTGATGAGCCGGGAGGCGTTCATCGACTGGCTTTGCACGGCCCAGGACATTTTCAACGATGCTGATCAAGTCGCTTTCGTAGGGGAAACCACTTGGCGGCCGTACCTTGGCCTGATGTCCCGGGACTGGACTGAAGGAGCGACCATTTGGGAAAGCGTGGACGAGAAGCTGTCGGATGCCTTCAGCGAACCGGTGGACGCGGCCGGCTGGCCGCAAGCGCTGCTGGACAACCTCAGGCATCCAACCGCCGATCTACCGAGTGCCTGGGAGCACGCTCCGGTGGATGGCCAGATGGTTTGGCGCCGAGCGAACCTGGAGGCCGTGAACGATGTGGACTGGACTGCTGGCCAGCCGGTGGCACTCAATGATGATCAGTTCCGGCGCACCATGGCGATCTACCGCTCGGTGAGGACTCGGGAGATCGACGCCCTGGTTCGTCGCGTGACTACCGATCTGGTCGATCCATGGTGGCCGTTGCGGCCTCAATAGCGTCCATACCCTTGCCTGAGGCCTGTCGCCTGAATACCAGGGCCTTGAGGCCACAGGCCGGGTCAGCGTCTGGAAACTCCGGGGGATTGGCCAGCCGCTCTGCAAATAACAGCCCCGGCGCTTCGCGCATGACACCGTCGATGAGGAAGTCCGGGCCGGTGGCCGGATCGTTGCTGCAAGCCAGGACGGTTCCGGCAGGCGTCAACAGTTCCGGCAGGCGGCGCAGTACACGCTGATAGTCCTTGGTCAGCAGAAAGCTGCCTTTCTGGAAAGTGGGTGGATCGATGATGACAAGGTCGTACGGCCCGTTGTTGATGACCTTGCCCCAGGACTTGAACAAGTCGTGGCCGAGGAAACTGACCTGGCCCAGGTCATGGCCATTCAACCGGTGATTGTCGCGTCCACGGCTCAAGGCCGCGCGGGACATATCCAGGTTGACCACGTGGTGCGCACCGCCGGCAATGGCCGCTACCGAAAAACCGCAGGTGTAGGCGAAGAGGTTCAGCACCCGCATGCCAGAGGCATTGGCCCGCACCCAGTCGCGCCCGTAGCGCATGTCGAGGAACAGGCCGTTGTTCTGCTTCCTTCCCAGATCGATTCGGTAGCGCAGGCCGCCTTCGGTCAGGGTCCATTCATCGATCGGTTCGCCTATCAGCCACTGGGTGAGACTGTCGGGCAGGTATCGATACTGCACGGCGAGGGTATGGGCGCCGCTGTGTTGCCAGGCGGGCGAGGCGGCGAGGGCGCGCAGCATGGTGAACAAGTCATCCAGTTGCGTTGGATCGGGCTCCTTGAACAGCGAAACCAGCACCACGCCTTGCAGCCAGTCGACAGTGATTTGCTCCAGCCCTGGCCAGCAGCGCCCGCGACCGTGGAATAGGCGACGGGTTTCGTCGGGCACCGATCCCAGCGCCGTCGACAAGTGGCTCTGCAATGTTTGAAGGGCTTGAGGATTCATCAGAAAAAACGCCAGCGACTCGAAAGGCCGGCATTTTAACCACCGGCGAACCGGGTGCAATCCCTGTGGCGAGCAAGCTTGCTCGCGCTTGAGTGCGAAACGCTCACACGATTGGGGCTGCTGCTAGCCGCCGCTGGTCGCCAGGATGCTCGCCACCTGTTGCGGCTGGCAATTGAGATAGGCCGAACGCTTGAGCCACGCCGGGTCGGGGTACCAGGAAAACATGAATTGCCCACCCTTGAGCTTGTCGATCACCTGGCGCGCCACTTGCGGGCGTACGGCGGGGCAGCCGAGGCTGCGGCCGATGCGACCCTGGCGCGCGCTCCACAGCGGATTCACATAATCGGCGGCGTGGATCACGATCGCCCGGTCCCGGGCCAGGTCGTTGAAACCGGGTTCGAGGCCGTCCATGCGCAGTGAATAGCCATGGGCGCCCTGGTAGCTTTCCTGGGTACGGAACAACCCGAGGCTGGACTGATAACTGCCCAGGCGATTGGAGAACTGCGTGGCGAAGTTTTCCCCGGATTTCTGCCCGTGGGCCACCAGGTCGCGCAGCACCAGCTTTTTCTGGCGCAGGTCGAAAATCCATAGCCGGCGGGCCGTGGACGGTTGCGAATAGTCGATCACCGCCAGGTGGCGGGCCTGTCCAGCGCCGTTGGCAACTGCGCACTGCATCGCACTCAGGGCACTTTTCAGCGCCTGGGGATTGAGTTCCGGCGCGGCGTGGGCGAGGCTGTTGTAAAGAGGCTGGGTCTTGGGCTTTTCGGCCAGCGCGGGGCTGCACACGACGCCCAGGCTGGTCATGACCAGGCAAAGTCGGCGCAAGTAGGCCGATACAGGCGAAAACAGCTTATGGTGGCGTTCGTTTGCGGCATCCCGTCCGGTTTCGTTTGTCTGCATGATGGCGGGTCGTACCTGTCGCAAAATTCACCGTCAACGAGACGGCCATGGATTGGAGTAAAGCAGTTGTTTAAAAAGCCCGCATGTTACCTGAGCCTTTTATTGCTCGTTGCGCCATTGGTCGCTACGGCCGATGACGGCGATCCGGGGCAGGCGCAAACCACGCTGGCGCAGCTGTCGGTCAACTGCCCTGAGTTGGCTGCAAGCGTTGATTTTCCGACAGTCATGAGCTTGCAGTCCCTGTACCAGCAAAACGCAGGCCAGGCGATCTGGATGGACGATGAGCGGTTACAGGCGCTACAAATCCAATTGCAACAACTGGCGGATGATGGAATGGATCCGGCCCGCTACAGCCTACCGGGCCAGGGCGCCTATTCGAATGCGGCGTGTACCGACATCGCCATCAGCCAACGCTACCTGCAAGCCCTGCATGATTTGCGCTTCGGTTATCTGCCACAGAACCGCCTGGAGCCGATCTGGAAAGCCAATCCGCAATTGCCGGATCGTCGATCCATGGTGCTGCACTTCGCCATCGCGGGCCTGCACAATCCGGTAGAGGCTTTCGAACTGGCTCGGCCGAGCCTGATGCTCTATCGCAACCTGCGCGAGCTTTACGCCCGGCAGCGGCAGCAACCCCTGGCGGACTGGCAATCGGTGCCCGGTGGTCCGCTTTTGCAGCCAGACAAGCGCGACGCCCGCGTCCCGGCACTCGCGCGGCGCTTGTTCAACGAAGGCTACCTGAGCGTGCCGCCACTCGATGCCGATGAGCATTACAGCCCGAGCCTCGTGGACGCGATGAAGAATTTCCAACTTGACCATTCGCTGCAAGCAGATGGGGTAGTAGGCCCCTGGACCGTCTCCGAGCTCAACATCAGCCCGGCCATGCGTCGCGAGCAGTTGCGCATCAACCTGGAGCGCATGCGTTGGTTGGCCCAGGACCTGGAGCCGGACAGCGTGCTGGTCAACGTGGCGGCGGCGCAACTGACGGTTTACCAGGGCGGCGCTCCAGTGTGGCAAACCCGCACCCAGGTGGGGCGTGCCGAACGCCAGACGCCGCTGATCAAATCGCGTATCACCCGCCTGACGCTGAACCCCACCTGGACGATCCCGCCGACCATCATGCGCGAGGACAAACTGCCCGAAATCCGTCGCGACCCGGAATTTCTCACTCGGCACAATCTCCGTGTGCTCGATCGGGACGGCTTGCCGGTGGCAGCGGAGAGTATCGACTGGGAGCACCCCGGCGATCTCATGCTGCGCCAGGATGCCGGCTCGAAGAATCCCTTGGGCAAACTGGTCGTGCGCTTTCCCAACCCGTTTTCCGTGTACCTGCACGACACGCCCAGCCAGGCTTTGTTCAGCAAAGGCCCGCGGGCCTTCAGCTCTGGCTGTGTGCGCATCGAGCAGGTCATGCACATGCGGGACTTGCTCGTAACCCCGGCCGAACGCAAGCGGACCGACACGCTGCTGGCAAGCGAGCTGACCCATGAATTCAGGCTGGCCAAGCCCGTGCCGATCCTGCTGGGCTATTGGACAGTGCAAGCGGACAGCCAGGGCCGGGCGGTGTATATCCCGGATATCTACCAACGCGATATCGCCCTGTCTGCCGCTGACCGCCGTGCGCTCTGAGCACAGGGGGCTCAGGCGCAGGCCGCTTCGCCCGTTATATGGGCTGTCTCGTCAGTTGTCGAAAAGAGCCGTTGGCCAAGGGCCTCTGCCGTTTGCAGATGTAGCTTCGGATCGAGGCTTTCCGATTCGAGCAATCTGTCGGAGCTCACGACGTGGGCGCCGCAGTAGTCGAAGATGCCGTGTTCGATTTGCGTGACCATCGCCTTGTCGTAGCCGTGGCGTTCGAAACTGCCGGCATCTGCGCCGCCGACGCCCACCAAATGAACCCGCAGCCGCTGGAGTTTCTGGACAAATGGTTGACCGGGGATGTAATCGAACGCCCAGCCGTTGGAAAATACCCGGTCGATCCATCCCTTGAGCAATGCCGGCATCGACCACCAGTAGATCGGGTACACCACGACCAATGCGTCGGCACGGTCGATCCGGGCCTGCTCGGCCAGAACATCGGCGGGCGGTGCTGCAACGCGGCGATGAACCGCACCGTCGGCGTAATCAAAGCGTGGGTCGAATCCTTCGACCGCCAAATCGGCTATCTCGAACGTATCCGTCGGATTGGCTTGATTGATCCCGTTGCCAATGGCTTGGGCGAGGGCATGGGTCAAAGAACCCGGGTTATGGTGTGCAACAACGATAACGGCATGCATATGGATTTCCTCTGGTATCGCGCATTAACAAGCGCGTATGATCAGCTAAGTTACTGAACGTAAGTTACCGTTGGTATAGTTAACATGTCAACCCACGAAGAAAATGGGCGCCCCGGCGCTGCACCCCGGCGGCGGCTATCGCGCGCCGACAGGCAGCGGCAGCTGTTGGAAGTTGCCTGGCGCATGGTGCGCGAAGAAGGCAGCGAGGCGCTGACCCTGGGCCGCCTGGCGGAACAGGCTGGCGTGACCAAACCCATCGTCTACAACCACTTCATCACGCGATCAGGGCTACTGGCCGCGCTTTATCAGGATTTCGATGTCCGTCAGACCGCGTTGATAGGTGCCGCGATCGACGCCAGCGAGCCGGATCTGGAAAGCCGCGCGCAGGTGATTGCTTGCTCCTTTGTGGATTGCGTGCTGCTTCAGGGAAGGGACATACCGGGCGTCAGCGCGGCGCTGAGCGGCACGCCTGAACTTGAGTCCATAAAAAGGGAATGTGAACGAAGCTTCCTGGAAAAATGCCGATCGGTCCTCGAACCCTTCGCCGGAACCGGACGCCTTTCCCAAGCGAGCCTGCGGGCGATGCTGGGGGCGGCGGAGGCGTTGTCCGATGCGGCGGCCAATGCAGAGGTCAGCGCGGAGGAGGCCAAGCGGGAGTTGTTCCTGACCATCGTTGCGATGGTCGAGCGGGCTGCCGGAAATGCCTCAAACTGATCAACCGCTATCGCGAGCAGGCTCGCTTTCATAAGTCTTGTGAACGGAACAACCCCATGTGGGAGCGAGCCCGCTCGCGATGGCGGCAGCACATTCAACCTCTCTCCAAGAAAAAACGAACCCCAGGCTCCTTTTTCGGTTCTTAACTGATGTCCCTTGATAACAGGGACATCAGGCGGGGCCGCGGTCTTGCCCACCAAACACTGCGATCAAAGGAGGCGACATGCCCAACTCCTTCCATTCGCCCTGGTGGAAGAACGCTGTGATCTACCAGGTTTATCCTCGCTCTTTTGCCGATGCCAACGGCGATGGCATTGGCGATCTTCCCGGTTTGACGGCACGTCTGGACCACCTGCAACGTCTGGGCGTCGATGCATTGTGGCTGTCGCCGGTGTACCGCTCGCCGATGTGTGACGCAGGCTACGACATCTGCGACTACACCGATGTCGATCCGCTCTTCGGCAACCTGGCCGACCTCGACGCATTGATTGCCCAAGCCCACGAACGAGGCTTGAAGGTCCTACTCGACTTCGTGCCCAACCATACGTCCGACCAGCATCCCTGGTTCCTCGAATCACGTTCCAGCCGCGACAACCCCAAGCGCGACTGGTACATCTGGCGCGACCAGCCCAACAACTGGCGGGCCTCGATCGATGGCGGCAGCGCATGGACCTGGGACGAGACCAGCCAGCAGTACTACTTGCACTTCTTTTTGCCGCAACAACCGGATCTCAATTGGCACAATCCAGAAGTCGTGGCCGCCATGCACCAAGTCCTGCACTTCTGGCTCGAGCGCGGCGTGGACGGGTTTCGCGTCGACGTGGTGCATTGCGTCGGCAAGGACCCGAGTTTCGCCGACGACCCGCGCTGCATGGCCGGTGAAACGATGGTCAAGATCAACGACCAGCCCTATAGCCATGAAGTGTTGCGAGGGTTGCGACGCCTCGTTGACAGCTACCCCGGCGAGCGGGTGCTGATCGGTGAGGTGAACATTCGCTCCACGGCACAGGTGGCGGCCTACTACGGCGCCAGTGACGAATTGCACATGTCATTCAATTTTCCACCCCTGGACGCCCCCTGGGACCCGGTGGTGTTTCGCATGTGCATCCGCGAGGTGGAAAACGACCTCGGCCCCTTGCAGGCCTGGCCCACGTGGGTGCTGTCCAACCACGACAACAGCCGTCACCGCAGTCGCTATGGTGGCTCGTTGCGCCGGGCGAGGGCCGCGGCAGTGATGCTGCTGACGCTGCGGGGCACACCCTTCATCTACCAGGGCGAGGAATTGGGGCTGGAAGACACCCAAGTAACCGCCCAGACCCGCGTCGATCCTGGCGGGCGGGACGGCAGCCGGGCACCGTTGCCGTGGACGTCCCAGGCGCCGCACGGTTGGTCGGGGCAGGCGCCGTGGTTGCCATTTGCAGCAGACGCCGGCGCGTTGTCGGTGGAGTCGCAGGAACGTGCCGCCGATTCGGTGTTGGCCCTTTATCGCCGTTTGCTCGCCTGCCGTCGCAATAGCCTGGCGCTGCGCCTGGGCGGCTGGGAAGAACTGCCGTCCCATCCACAAGTGCTGGCCTATCGTCGCCATTGTGAAGGCGACGAGCGCCTGGTCTGCATCAACTTTGCCGACAACGAACACACCTTTCCTTTGGCCGATCCCTGGCGGGTGGAAGTCGCCAGTGATGGGGCGGACGAAGGCCAGCCGTTCAGCGGTCTTCTGGCTGCCGAGCAGGCCGTGATCCTGTGTCGATAAGGAGTGATCAATGAAAGCCAATTGGCACCGAAACACTTTGATCTATCAGATCGATCCATCCTTGTTCTACGACAGCAACGGCGATGGCCGGGGCGACCTTAAGGGCATCATTCGCCAGCTCGACTACCTTCAGGCGTTGGGCGTCGGTGCGCTCTGGCTGATGCCGCTGTATCGGTCACCGTTCAAGGACGCCGGTTATGACGTCAGCGATTTCATGGCACTGGACCCGCGCTTTGGCAGCGAAGAAGACTTGCGCCAGTTGATCGTCCAGGCCGGTGAGCGCGGCATTCGAGTGATCCTTGAATTGGTGGTGCAGCACACCAGCGATCAGCACCCCTGGTTCCTTCGCGCGCGGCGGGACAAGGACAGCGTCTATCGAGATTATTATCTGTGGTCCGACACGCCGGTGGACGATGGCAACCAGCCAATCTTCCCATCGGTGGAGGACAGTATCTGGCGCTGGGACGAACAGGCCGGACAGTACTATCGACACCTGTTCTACCGCCATGAGCCGGACCTCAACCTGGCGAACCCTCGCGTGGTCGAGGAGATCGAGCGCATCATGGTCCATTGGCTCGAGCTGGGCATCGCCGGCTTTCGCCTCGATGCCGCTTCACACCTGGTGGAACAGGCTGGCGGCGGCAATGAAGAGCAGGGCGTCTGGGTGCTCGACCGATTCTACAAATGCATGACCCGCATCAACCCCGAAGGCGTGCTGATGGGCGAAGTGGATGTCGAGCCGGAGCGCTTCAGCCACTATTTCGGTACCGGGGAACGCTTGGGCCTGGTCTTGGATTTCTGGGTCAATAATCATTTGTTCCTGGCACTGGCCCGTGGCGAGGCCGAGCCTTTGCAGCGGGCCATCATCCGGCGTCCGGCGCCACCGGATGGTGCGAATTACGCGGTCTGGCTGCGCAACCATGACGAACTCGATCTGGAGCGCTTGAGTGAGCAGGAACGCGAGGAAGTGATGCAGGCGTTCGCCCCGGAACCGGACATGCGCCTGTACGGCCGAGGCATCCGCCGGCGCCTGGCGCCGATGCTCGGCGGCGATGTCCGGCGTCAGGCCTTGGCCCAGGCATTGTTGTTGTCACTGCCCGGGACGCCGATCGTGCGCTACGGCGAAGAAATCGGCATGGGCGAGGACCTGTCCCGTCCCGAGCGCCTTTCGGTGCGCACGCCCATGCAATGGAGCGACGAGGCCAATGCCGGGTTCTCATCGGCCCAGCGCCTGGCCGCGCCGCTGATCGACGAAGGGCCGTTCGCCTATACGCGACTGAACGTGGAAGCGCAGCTGGATGCCCCCGATTCGCTGCTGAGTCGCGCCCGTCGATTGCTGTTGGCGCGCAGGCGGTTGGGTGAAGTGGGCGACGGCAAGGCGCGCCTGTTGACGGTCGATCATCCAGCGGTGTTCGCCATCGCGCATGAATGCAGAGCAACCTCGGTGATGCTGGCGAATCTCGGCACCGACGCGGTCACCGTGCAGTTGCGCGAGCTGGACCTGGAGGGTTTCGAGGAAGTGCTCTCGGACAGCCCGTACCCGGCCCCGGCGCAATCGAAGCTGGCGCTGAACGGATACGGGTATCGCTGGTTCCGGCGCGGTGGCTCAGAACAGTAGCAGCACGAGCGCCAACAACCCGCCACAGGCCAACAGCAGGGCCGACACCTGTGTCGAGCTCAGGGCCAGCGCAGAGTCCCGGGAGCGGCCGTTGAAGCGCCCGCGGGTACGATGCATGGACTCCTGCGGCTCGAACAGATTGTCCGGGCGCTGATTGTCGTCATCCTCGTTGGTCATTTGCCCCGACCAGGCGTTGCGGGCCAACAGGCGATCGAGCAGCCCAGGCATCAGACACGTGCCGACAATGGCTTTGAGCGACGCCGCACCCAGCCACAATTCCCTGGGCGTGCGCTTGACCACGCTCAATATCGCCCGGGCGGCCACGTCCGGATCATGAATCGGTGGCACCGGTTGCGGGCGCTTGCCCAGCTTGTTCCGGGCCCAATCGAACTGCGGCGTGTTGACCGCCGGCAGTTGCACCATGCAGACCTTGATTTTGCTGTGCTCATGAAGCAGTTCGCAGCGCAATGAATCGGTAAAGCCACGCACCGCGAACTTGGCTCCGCAATAAGCGGCTTGCAGGGGAATCGCGCGGTAGGACAGTGCCGAGCCGACCTGGATGATCACCCCGCGATTACGTCGTCCCATCAGGTCCAGCGCTGCGAGGGTGCCGTGGACGGTGCCCAGGTAAGTCACCTTCGTGACTCGGTGGATTTCTTCGGCGCTCAACTGACGGATCGGCGAAAACACCGTGACCATTGCGCAGTTGATCCACACATCGACAGGTCCCAGTTCGCGCTCCATCCGCTGGGCCGCTTCGAAGACTGCATCGGCGTCGGCGACATCGACGCTGATCGCCAGGCACGTCGTACCCAATTGGTTCAGTTCTTCTGCGGTAGCCGCCAAGGCTTGTTCGCCCCGGGCCAGCAACCCGACGCGGTAGCCCGCCGCGGCAAACCGGTGGGCGGTCGCACGACCGACGCCGGCGGTGGATCCACTGATGACAACGACAGGTGGGTTTCGCTCATCCATTGCGTTCACATCCGATCAATAGCCTGCGCCCTCTGGCGCTGTTGGGTTCCAGTTATTGTGAAAATCCCGGCCAGCGTAGGTTCAGGATTTTTTGCGCGCGGGCTCTCAGGGTTGCACTTATATGAAGCCGTCGGTGCCCGATCGCACCATCGCAAGGCAAAGGAACAGGCGGATGTCGCCCACGGGTTTCGGGTAGCCGAGCTGACCCCTTCGCGAGCAAGCCCGCTCCCACAGGGGGCTGGCGGCGAATATGCGATTGCTGATGAGGTTTGGCACGCTCGCTGCAAGACCTTGTCCAGGCCCACCGTGAACACAATCGAGTGGGTAGCCCCGTCGGTCAACGAAGATCGAGCGCCAGCAGGCCGGGGGATAACGGTAGATCAGGGCGCAGCCGCCGGGTCGATACCGCACAGAACAGGCAAAGACGCCTGGAACCGCAAGGTTTCAGGCGTCTTTTTTTTGCTTTCAAAAAACCGTGATGGGCTTTTGTCGGGTGCTTTTATGAATTCCAACGTTGCTTCCCTGAACAAACTGCAAACGCTGATCGTGATCGGCAATGGCATGGTCGGCCATCACTGCGTCGAGCAACTGATCGAGCGCGGTGCCCTCAACCATTACCGCGTGCATGTCTTCAGCGAAGAGCCGATGCGGGCCTACGACCGCGTGCATCTGTCCGAATATTTTTCTGGGCGAGACGCCGAATCCCTGGCCCTTGGCGAAGCGACGTTGTACCAGACGCCGGGTGTGACGTTGCACCTGGGCGTGCCGGTGTTGGAAATCGACCGCCAGGCGCGTGAGGTGGTCACCGCCACTGAACGCCTCGGCTATGACAAGCTGGTGCTCGCCACCGGTTCCTATCCGTTCGTGCCGCCGATCCAGGGCGCCGAGGGTGATTCTTGCCTGGTCTACCGCACCCTCGAAGACCTCGATGCGATCCGCGCCGCCGCCAGCAACGCCCGTCGTGGCGTGGTGGTCGGTGGCGGATTGTTGGGCCTGGAAGCGGCCAATGCCTTGAAGAGCCTCGGCCTGGAAGCTCACGTCGTGGAATTCGCCCCCCGGTTGATGCCCGTGCAATTGGACGAGCAAGGCGGCCTGGCACTCAAGGCGCGCATCGAGAAACTGGGCGTTGGCGTGCATTTGTCCAAGGGCACCCAATCGATCAGCGCGGGCGAGCAGTATCGTTATCGGATGAACTTCGGCAACGACGATTTCCTCGAAACCGACTTGATCGTGTTTTCCGCCGGTATTCGCGCCCAGGATGCGTTGGCCCGTCAATGCCAATTGCCGATCGGCCCCCGCGGTGGCGTGGTAATCGACGACCATTGCCAGAGCAGCGACCCGGACATTTACGCCATCGGCGAATGTGCGGCGTGGAACGGCAGCATTTTTGGACTGGTCGCGCCGGGCTACCAGATGGCCCGCAACGTCGCGTCGCGCCTGTGCGGCGAAGCCGGCGAGGCGTTTACCGGCGCGGACATGTCCACCAAGCTCAAATTGCTGGGCGTGGACGTCGGCTCCATCGGCGACGCACACGGCAACACGCCGGGTTCGCGCAGCTTCCAGTTCATCGACGAAACCAGCGCCAGCTACCGTCGCCTGGTAATCGACGCTGACGGCAAGCGCGTGATCGGCGCGGTTTTGGTAGGCGACAACAGCTACTACGACACCTTGCTGCAGTACATGCAGAACGGCATCGCGTTGCCCAAGGACGCCGCCAGCCTGATCCTGCCATCGTCCGAAGGCGCCCCGACACTGGGCCCGGCGGCTTTACCCGAATCCGCCACCCTCTGCTCGTGCCACAACGTCACCAAGGGGGCGGTCTGCTCGGCCATCGACGGCGGCTGCACCGATCTCGGCCAGCTCAAGTGCGACACCAAGGCCGGCACCGGTTGTGGCGGCTGCGCGGCGCTGGTCAAGCAAGTCTTCGAGCACGAACTGATCGCCCGCGGCGTCAGCGTCGACAAGAGCCTGTGCGAGCACTTCGCCTATACCCGCCAGGAACTGTATGCCCTGGTGCGCGTGGAAGGCATCATCAGTTTCGAAGAATTGCTCGCCAAACACGGTCGTGGCCACACCGGTTGCGACCTGTGCAAACCGGCCGTGGGCTCGATCCTGGCGTCGTGCTGGAACCAGCCGATCATGGACCCGCACCTGGTGCCGTTGCAGGACACCAACGACACCTTCATGGCGAACATGCAGAAGAACGGCACCTATTCGGTGGTGCCGCGCATCGCCGGTGGAGAAATCACCGCCGACAAACTGATCGCCATCGGCGTGGTTGCCAAGAAATACGACCTTTACACCAAGATCACTGGCGGACAGCGCATCGACCTGTTCGGCGCGCAGCTGCACCAGTTGCCGGACATCTGGGCCGAATTGATCGAAGCCGGGTTCGAAACCGGCCACGCCTACGGCAAATCCACGCGCACGGTAAAATCCTGCGTGGGCAGCACCTGGTGCCGCTACGGCGTGCAGGACAGCGTGCAAATGGCCCTGACCATCGAGGATCGCTACAAAGGCCTGCGCTCGCCCCACAAGCTCAAGTTCGCGGTGTCTGGCTGCACCCGTGAGTGCGCCGAAGCCCAGAGCAAGGACGTCGGCGTGATCGCCACTGAAAAGGGCTGGAACCTCTATGTGGCCGGAAATGGCGGTATGCGTCCGCGTCACGCCGAACTGTTCGCCACCGACCTGGACGATGCGACGCTGATCCGTTACATCGACCGCTTCCTGATGTTCTACATCCGCACCGCCGACAAGCTGCAACGCACCTCGGTGTGGCGCGAGAGCCTGGAAGGTGGCCTGGACTATCTCAAGGACGTGATCATTCACGACAGCCTGGGCCTGGGCGCCGAGCTCGAAGCGCAGATGCAACTGGTGGTCGATCGCTACGAATGCGAATGGGCCAACGCCCTGAAGGACCCGGAAAAGCTCAAGCGCTTCCGCACCTTCGTCAACGACAAGCGCGGCGATCCAGACGTTCATTTCGTCCGCGAACGCGGCCAGCGCCGGCCGGTGCATGCCGGCGAACTTCACTTGATTCCCGTCACCGAGGAGGTGCTCTGATGAGCCAGCCAAACGTCGTTCGTATCGCCCAAGAATCCGTGCAATGGCGTGCCCTGTGCAGCCGCGATGACCTGGTGCCCAACTCCGGCGTGGTCGCCTGGCACGACGGCAGCCAAGTGGCGCTGCTCTATCTCCCAGAGCATGCGGACAAGCCACTGTACGCCGTCGATAATCGCGATCCGAAGTCCGGCGCCAACGTCATCGGCCGCGGCCTGTTGGGCAATATCAAGGGCGAACTGGTCATTGCCTCGCCGATGTACAAACAGCATTTCCGCCTGGAAGACGGCCTTTGCCTGGAGTACCCGGAGCAGCGCTTGCGCGTCTGGCCGGTGCGCTTGAATGGCGATGTGGTGGAAATAGGCGAGGGCTGATTAGCTTGCCTGATTGTGGCGAGGGGATTTATCCCCGCTCGGTTGCGTAGCGACCGTAAGATTTTTTGGGCCGCTGCGCAGCCCAGCGGGGCGGTGCGACGTTTCGCTAAATCCCCTCGCCACAGCAATGGTTTAGCTCGAATTATTGATTGATTCGCACCTGGGGATTAGTAATGAAGACCGCCGCGCAACTGGTAAGGCTCAAGAGCGTACAGAACCAGCGGGTCCACAGCATCGCACCGGATCAGACCGTGCTCGAAGCGTTGCAGATCATGGCCGAGAAAAATGTCGGGGCGCTGCCGGTGATCGAAGGCGGGCAGGTGGTGGGGGTGTTCAGCGAGCGGGACTATGCGCGCAAGATGGTCCTCAAGGGCCGTTCATCCGTGGGCACTGCGGTGCGCACCATCATGAGCACGCCGGTGATCACCGCCGACAGCCAGCAGAGCATCGACCGCTGCATGGCGGTCATGACCGACAGCCACCTGCGGCATTTGCCGGTGCTGGAGAACGGCGAGCTGATCGGGCTGTTGTCCATTGGCGACCTGGTCAAGGAAGCGATCGTCGAACAAGCGGACCTGATCCGGCAGTTGGAGCATTACATTCGCGGGCATTGAGCACCTGCTGTGCCCTTGTGGCAAGAGAGCCTGAAAGCCATTCAATCGCTTCCGTGCTGGGCCGCATCAGCGCTTGGCCGGTGCTGGCGCAACAATTCGATTTGTTGGGCGGGAATCAAGGTGCGCAAGGATTTATAGAGGGCGCGGGTTTCCAACAGGTTCCACACGCGCAACATGGTTTCCAGCGCATCGAGGGGTTTGCTGATGAAGTCGCGCGCGCCCAGCGCCAGGGCACGCAGGCGGGTGTCGCGGGTCGCGTCGGCCGTCAGGACCAGGATCGGCAGGTAATCATTGGCCGGGATCCGCCGGTTGAGCTGCTCCAGCACCGCGAAGCCATCGAACGCAGGCATGTGCAGGTCCAGGATGACCAGGTCCGGCTCGAAACTGTTGAACAGGTCAAGGGTGCGCAGCGGTTCGGTGCTGCTCAGTACATTGTGCAGCCCTTCGCGGGCGAGCAATTGCTCCATCAGATCCAGGTTGGGGCGCTGATCGTCGATGATCAGGATGCGCAGGTCGCGATTCATGCGGACTCCGGTAGATAACGCTCAAGGTGGCCAAGGAAGGCCTGGATATGAATGGGTTTGGTGAGGATCGCCGTGGCGCCGGCGTCAAGCAGGGCCCGGTGGGACAGGTCGCTGGCATCGGCGGTGATCATCAACACCGGCGTGTAGGCCGTGGTCGGGGATTGGCGCAGGCGGCGAAGAACTTCCAGGCCATCCAGATCGGGCAATGTCACGTCCAGCAGGATCAATTGCGGCGCGTGCTGGCGAGCCAGGTCGACGCCCATCTGGCCTTGCATGCTGGACAGCAACTGAATGCCTGGACGGCGTTGCATCAGGGTCTCGATCAGGGCGAGGCTAGACAGGTTGTCCTCGATGCACAGCACCTTGCCGTCGAATTCGGTGCGTGGGCGTGCCACTTCCAGCGCAACCATGGGCGGCAGCAGAGCGCCGGATACCCGGGCGCCGGGCAGTCGCAACGTGAAGCAACAGCCTTGTCCCGGATCGCTGCGCACTTGCAGGCTGCCTTGCATCATCTCCAGCAGGCTCTTGCTCAGCGAAAGGCCGAGCCCAGTGCCTTCGACCTGGGGATCCGCGCCGAGGCGCTCGAATGGCTTGAACAGCTGATCCAACAGCTCGGGGGCGATGCCACGCCCGGTGTCGCTGATGGCGATACTGACATGGGGAGCTTCAGCCGTGACCTCAATGCGTACTTCGCCACCCGGCTGGTTGTATTTGATGGCATTGGACAGCAGGTTCAGCAATACCTGCACCAGGCGCTGGCGATCGGCAAGCACGCCGCTGCCCTCGGGCAGCGATGCAAGCTCGGCCAGATGGATCCCGGCGTCGGCCGCCATCGGCGACACCAGCGTCAACGCTTCGTGCAGCACCGCCGGCAATCCGATCGGTTCGATGTTGAGGGGCAGGCGGCCGGCTTCGATTCGGGCGATGTCGAGTACCTCGTTGATCAACGCCAACAAGTGCTGACCGGCTCGCAGGATGTGGCTGACTTGCGGGCGCTGGCCGGCAATGGAATCCATGTCCAGCAGTTGCGCGAAGCCCAGGATGGAATTCAACGGCGTGCGCAGTTCATGACTCATGCGCGACAAGAACTCACTCTTGGCGCGACTGGCGCTTTCGGCTTCTTCACGGGCCGTGCGCAGGGCTATCTCGGCGGCACGTCGGTCGGTGATGTCCCGGGTGATCTTGGAGAAGCCTCGCAGGGCGCCGGTGCTGTCATATTGGGCGGTAATCACCACGCTGGCCCAGAAACGACTGCCGTCCTTGCGGCATCGCCAGCCTTCTTCCATGTAATGACCTTCGCGGGTGGCCGCGAGCAAGGCCATGTCCGGATGCGCCGGGCATTCTTCGGCCAGGTAGAACAACGAGAAATGCCGGCCGAGCACTTCCTGTTCGGTATAGCCCTTGATCCGTTCGGCGCCGACGTTCCAAGTGATCACGTGGCCTTGGGCGTCCAGGGCGAAGATCCCGTAGTCCTTCACCCCATCGATGATCAGCCGCAGGCGTTCTTCGTTGTCGCGCAAGGCTCGTTCCCGCTCGGCCAATAATTGCCCAGCCTCCACCAGGCGCGTGCCCAACTGGCCGATCTCATCGCGCTCCGGTGGTTGTGGCAACAGCGGTTGGCCCAGCGCCAGACGCTGGGCGTTGCCTTGCACCTTCTGGACCCGGGCGACGATGCCCTTGGACAGGAACAGCACTGCAACGATGGCGCCGAACAGTCCGCACAGCGCCGCCAGCAGAGTCGCGAACAACAGGCGCATGCGCGTAGCGGAAGCGGCGGCGCTGCGGTCGGTGAGCAGGGCGTCCTCACGGATACGCATGGCGCTGATCTGCTCGCGCAGCACGTCCAGCACTTGTTTGTTTTCGATCAGGATGGCGGTGATGGTCGCGGTGTCGTCGCCTTTGCCGGTGCGCAGGGAGACCAGTCCGTTGAGCTTTTCAGTGATCAGCGGTGTGATGGTCTTTAGGTGCTCGCGCATTCTGGCGTCGCGGATATTATGATCCAGGCGTTGCAGTGCGGCCTGGATCTTTGGGGTGGCCTGTTCGTAGCCGGGCAGGAAATCTTCGCGGCGGGTCAGCAGGTAACCGCGCACGCTGGCGGCTGCTTCGGCCAGTAGGGTGTGCACCGCCTGGATGTCGCCCTGTACCAGCAGCACCCGGCGCACATCCTCTTCGGCGCGTGCGGTCTGGCGCTCGGTGATGTAAATCAGCACCAGTGACAGCAACAGGACAACCAGCGGCAGGGAAATCACCACCAATGCCTTGCCCCGCAAGGGCAGGTCGGCCCAGCGACGGGCCGCGAGGATCTTCATGGCCATTGCCCCGACGGTTGCGCGACCAACCCCAGGGCGACACCGCGCACCGCGGCCTGGGTGCGGTCGGCGGCGCCAAGCTTGCCGATGACCCGCTCGACATGGGCCTTTGCGGTGCCGGGGGCGATGCCGAGTTTTTCGCCGATTTCACGATTGCTGAAACCACTGGCGACCAGGCCGAGCACCTGCCGCTCACGGGCGGTCAGGGCCTGGACCTGAGCCGTACCTCCGGCGCCGCGCTCGGCCATGCGCCGCAAGAGGCGGGCGCTGACCGAGCTGTTCAAGGCTTCCTCTCCCTGGGCGACCCTTCTCAGCGCATCGATCAACTCGGCGCGACTGGCATCCTTGAGCAGATAACCGACGGCGCCCGCGCCGATGGCCGCTTCCAGGTGGTCGGGGCTGTCGTCCATGGTGAAAATCATGACCTTGAGCTGCGGCTGACGTTGTTTCAGGATGCGCGCCGCGCCGAGGCCATTGAGCACCGGCATGCGAATATCCAGGATCGCGATGTCCGGTTGCAGCTGCTGGCACAAATCGAGTGCCTCCTGGCCGTCTCTGGCCTGGCCGACCACCTCGAAGCCCTCGATACCGCAAAGCATTGAAATGAAACCGGTACGGGTCACTTCGTGATCATCGGCCAACAGCACGCGCAGAGGACGGTTCATGATTGGACTCCATGGGTTGGCAGGGGCACGCTGGCCAACAGGCGAGTACCACCGTTGCGTTCGCTGCGACAGTCCAGATGGCCTCCCAGGAGGCTGGCACGTTCCTGCATGGCCGCCAGGCCCAGGTGGCTGGAGCCATGGCTTTCGATGGGCTGTTCGAGGGCAAACCCGCGGCCATCGTCCTCGACCCGCAACGTTGCCCGTCCGTCACGCACCACCAAGCCAAGGCAAACATGCCTGGCCTGGGCATGCTTGAGGATATTGTTGATGCCTTCCTGGGCGATGCGGAACAGGGCAATCTCGGCGTTTCCCGACAGCCGCGCAGCGCTGTGCTCGACCCAGTCCACCGTCAGCCCGGCGTCACGCAGGCGATCGGCTTCCTTGTCGATGGCGGTGTACAAGCCAAAATCGTCCAGTACATGGGGGCGAAGGCCGCCGATCAACTGCCGGCTCTCGCCGACGCAACGCTGGGCCAGGTCGAGGATGGCCTGGTGTTCGCTGTCCAGCGTCGACGACAGCGGCGGGCAGCGGCCGGCGAAACCTTGCAGGCGCTGATGCAGCCCCGCGAGGTTCTGCGCAAGGCCATCGTGAAGGTCATAGGCCACGCGCTTGCGTTCGTCTTCCTGGGCGCTGAACAGCCGATGGACCAGCTCGGACATGGTCCGCTCACGGGCTTGCAGCGCCTGGAGCAGCCGGCTGTTTTCCAGGTGCGCCGCCAGCAGCGTCGCGAGCAATTGCAGCGACTCGATGTCCTCGTTGTCGGGGGCCCCGAGGGGCACGCTGTTACCCAGCAGCAGGGCACCGAACACGATGCCGTCCGCGCCTCGCAGCGGCACGCGCAGAACCTGCGCCAGGGTTTTCCCCGGACAGTCCAACCACTGCGGTTCGGGCGCCGACGGCTGCGCGAGCTGGGCAAGCAAATCGAGCCCATCGCCGCTGCCGTGACTGGCAACGGTTTGCAACGTGGCTTGCGGCGTCCACTCCAGCAGCAAGCCATGGTCCATGGCGACGAATGCGCACGCTCGCTGCACCGCGCGCTCGCGCATTTGCGCCAAGGGCAGGCGGGTCAATTCGTGCCCGGTGCCCAACAGAAGGCCCAAACGTGCCGCGCGGCTTTGCGACTGGCGGTATTGGCTGCGGATCGCCAGGGCGCTGCCAGGGTCGTGGGGTGGGCTTTGCATGGGGGAACTCCAGCGTGGACGTGAACCGGCCTGGTTCGCGATGGCGACATTAGACCTTGGGATCGGCACCTGGCCTATCTGCCGAATGGCATAGGCGATCAACACCGGTTGGCCGATGGCGAGCGCTGCGGGGATCGGCAAAGTGGGGCCATTGAAACCCAAAGGACCACAACGATGAAAATGAAAACCTGTGCCATCGCCGCTTTTTTCGTGCTGGCTGCTCCCTTTGTCCAGGCTGCGGAGACCGCGCCGTTCGTCTATCGCACCGTCGTCGAGCAACCGCAAAAGCAAACCGACCGGGAAATAGCGGGGCTTTTCGACCGCTGGAACGCAGCACTGCAAACCGGCAGCGCCAGCGCGGTGACCGCCCTCTACGCGCCGGATGCGGTATTGCAACCGACTGTTTCCAACAAGGTGCGCAGCACACCGGACCAGATCCAGGATTACTTCGTGCACTTCCTGGCGGCCAAGCCGGTCGGGGTAATCAACTACCGGGAGATCCGTCACCTGGGCGCCGACGCTGCGATGGACAGCGGGGTCTACACGTTCACGCTGATCCAGGCCGACGGTTCCAAGCGAGAGGTCCAGGCGCGGTACACCTTCCTCTATGAACGACTCGACGGGCAGTGGAAAATCATCAACCATCACTCATCGGCCATGCCTGAAGTGCCCAAGACCCTCCACGCCAGCCATTGAGACCGCCGGTGCCTTTGTCATATGTCAGCCCCGGCACCGTCGGCACATCCCACTCTGCGCCAAGGTGTGCGCGCCAATATCGAGAACGTCGCGGATAAACGGTATTGAAGTTCGGCGGGGGCTTCGGATGACAGTGAGCCGGGGTTGACGCTGCGACGCCTCGGACTTATCTGGTTTCGGCGACCGTGGATTTTTGAATGTGGTTCTCTGAAGTGGAGGTATATCCGTTACCAGGATGACGGATATACAAACCGGCCAAGAGCAGCCTCAACCACCCCGAAACAGATCCCGCGAGTCCAGCAACCGCCAGGCAATCTCAGGCCGCTTCTCCAGCCCCCGGCGAATCGCAGCCGGGATCGACTGGCGAATCTTGCGGCACAGCCCCGGCTGCTCCTGGAATTCGATGGCAATACCGCGCATCGTCCGAACCTCGTTATAGCCGGGCTCGATGGTTACCCGCACACCCAGGTTCTCGAACAACCGCTGCTGCAACCGTTCAAGCTCGTCCAGGCTCTGGATATTTTCCAGTCGCTCAAGCAGGCGTTTCTCTTCCTGGCGGTTCAGGCAAAGGATGCGCAGATCGCTGCCCGGCGTTTGCAGCAACGCATCACGCCCGCAATCACAGACGCCAGGCGGGCAGGGGGGACGGATGGGCATCGACGCGGTCATGGGCTCCACAAGCTCTGCAACACGACAAACCGCCTTCGGCGTAGGGACGATCCAGGCAATGTGATGCCTGACGGCGTGTCGGTCAACCCTTCGGGAAGGCCGCCTGTCCGCACTTCATGGGGGGCCGCTCGTCAGTTTCGCCAGGATCCGATCAAATTTTCCAAGGCCAGGCGTGTTCAAGAAGACAGGCACGTCGCGGCCCGCTTCGTCAGTGGGCCGCGCCTGGAAAAAAGGAGAACCCATTTGATGCAACCCAATCCGTCTACCTTGCCGCTGCTGGAGGAGCTGCTGATGGCCCGTGGGCCCGGCGGGCAGGAGCATGAAGTGCGCGACATCTGCCTTCGGGAGCTGAAACCGCATTGCGACGAAACCTGGGTCGACCCGGCGGGCAATGTCATCGGGCTGATCAAGGGCGCCCGGCCGGACACGAAGCCGCATCAGTCGATCCGGATCATGGCGCACCTGGACGAGATCGCCATGCTGGTCAAGCGCATCGAGTCTGACGGCACGTTGCGCGTGGTGGCCCTGGGCGGTGCCAATCCGATCAACTTCGGGGTCTGCCCAGTGGACATTCTTGGCGACCAGGATTTCATTCCTGGCGTGTTGTCGTTCGGGTCGATGCACAGCACCGGTGAAACCCACCAGGGCGCGGACGTGTTGTCGGGAAACGTCAATTGGGGTGACGTCCATGTGATTACCCGTCGCACGAGCGAGCAATTGCAGGCCCATGGGGTACGCCCCGGCACGCGGGTGGTGTTGAGCCAGCACTGGCGACGACCGTTCCGGGTCGGCGACGCCATCGCCGCGCATTTCCTGGACGACCGCGCGCCCATGGTGGCTGCGCTCCAGGCCGCCACGCTCTTGGCCGAGCGCCGTAAAGAGCTGCCGCACGACGTTTATTTTGTTTTTACCACCCAGGAAGAAGAGTCCAATGCCGGCGCCCTTTATGCCGCCAGCCATTTGCCCGGGGACGCCACGGTGGCGGTCGAGGTCGGCCCCGTGGTCGCGGAATACGCGACCCGATTGGGCGTCGATCCGATCATCAACACGGGTGACAAGAATGGCTGTTACCACCGTGGGCTCGTCGACCAGCTGTACCAGGCCGGTAAACGCAGCGGGCTGACACCACAATTTGCCTTGTTGGCGGATTTCGCCAGTGACGCCAGTGCGATCATGAGCAGCGGGGCGTCCGCCCAAGGCGGTTGTATCGCAATCCCGACCGAAAATACCCACGGCTATGAGCTGATCGTGGAAGGCAGTATCGAGGCTTGCGCGGTGACATTGCTGGAATTCTTGTTGAGTCGACGTAGTGCCTGACGCCACGGGGATCAATGTGGGAACGAACCTGCTCGCGAAGGCGGCGGCCCATCCAATATTGCATTGGCTGATACACCGCATTCACGAGCAGGCTCGCTCCCACAAGGGTTTGGTTACAGCCCCAGCTCAGAAAGGCCTGGGTGATCGTCCGGCCGACGGCCCAGCGGCCAATGGAATTTACGTTCGCTTTCCTTGATCGGCATGTCATTGATGCAGGCGTAGCGGTTGGCCATCAGGCCGTTCTCATCGAATTCCCAGTTTTCATTGCCGTAGGAGCGGAACCAGTTGCCCGAGTCGTCGTGCCATTCATAGGCGTAGCGCACGGCAATACGGTTGCCAGTAAAGGCCCAGAGCTCCTTGATGAGCCGGTAGTCGAGTTCCTTGGCCCACTTGCGGGTCAAAAACGCCTTCGCTTCTTCCCGGTTATGGGCGAATTCAGCGCGGTTACGCCATTGAGTATCGAGAGTGTAGGCCAGCGATACTTTCTGCGGGTCACGACCGTTCCAGCCGTCTTCGGCCAGGCGAACTTTTTCGATAGCTGTTTCACGAGTGAAAGGTGGCAGCGGTGGGCGAACTTCGGCAGAGGACGACATGGCCAATCTCCAGATAATGAACGTGGGTTGCACGATTGCTTTACAGCGAGGGTCTTTACGAGCGGTCCTGCGGTTTACACGTGTTGCTTATTCAATCGCCAACAACATCTTCAGGACGTCTTGGGCCTGATCGGCAGCATCGTGATCGCCCATGACGAGCGCGAGGGTAATGGCGCCGTCAATCAGGATGAGCAGCTGTCGGGCAAGCACGTGCGGCTGCTCAATACCCTGTTCGGTACACAAGCGGGTCACATAGTCGAGCAATGCCTGTTTGTGCATTTTCGCAACCTGGCGGACCGGATCCTGAGGGTCGCCGGTTTCGCCGCTTGTGTTGATGAATGCACAACCACGGAAGCCTTCGCTCTGGAACCAGCCCTTGAGCACGGGAAACAGGCTGAACAAACGTGCGAGGGGTGTCGGCGCCTTGCCCACTTCGCTGCTGAACCACTGCATCCAGCGTTCATCACGGCGCTTGAGCGCCGCGACGACGAGCTCCTCCTTGTTGGCGAAGTAGCGGTAGATACTCTTCCTGGAGACGCCGGCGGTTTTTACCAGAAGATCCATGCCGGTGGCCGCGATGCCACTTCTGTAGATCAACTTTTCGGCGACATCAAGGATGATGTCTCGTGTTTCAGTGCCAGTGATTTCGTTCATGCGACTTAAAGTAGAACGGTCATTCTCCTTGGTCAAATATTTTTTCATCTCGACGGGGAGACCCCAAGCCACGCGTCATGGTGTAAGCTCATCGGTTCTTCGGAATCGACTTTTTGCGAGCCCTATGCCGTCGCTTTTCAAACGTTCCTTGCTGCCCAAGCTGCGCAGCTTTCCACTCACCGCCGACGCCGTGACGATCCTCGACGGTGCCGCCGAGTTTCGCCGTTGCCTGCTTGAGAAAATCGCCCAGGCCACCCAGCGCATCTACATCGTCGCCCTCTACCTGCAAGAGGACGAGGCCGGCCAGGAAATCCTCGATGCCTTGCATGCCGCCAAAACCGCACGTCCCGAACTGGACATTGCGGTGGTGGTGGACTGGTTGCGGGCGCAACGTGGGCTGATCGGGGCCAAAAAACAGCCGGGCAACTCGGCGTGGTATCAAAAACAGACCCGCGCCCATGCCAGCGAAGTGCCGATCTACGGCGTGCCGGTGCAGACCCGCGAGCTGTTCGGGGTACTGCACCTCAAAGGCTTCGTGATCGACGACTGTGTGCTCTACAGCGGTGCGAGCCTCAACAACGTCTACCTGCACAAGTTCGACAAGTACCGCTACGACCGTTATCACCTGCTGCAGAACGCCCCGCTGGCCGATTCGATGCATCATCTGGTGCAACATGGCCTGATCGCCTCCAGGGCCGTGCATCGCCTTGACCTGCCGGACCTGCCCAGCACCCGCAGTTTGCGCAAGGACATCGGCGACCTGCGCAGCCGCCTCAAGTACGCGGCCTACGACACCACGGCGGGCAGCCTCGACAAGAATGGCCTGTCGGTGAGCCCGTTGCTGGGCGTCGGCAAGAACAACCCGCTGAGCAGGGTGATCGGTGAACTGATCGCCGGCAGCCGCAAGCAACTGACCATCTGCACGCCGTATTTCAACCTGCCATTGGCTGTAACGCGGGAAATCAACCGTGCCCTGGCTCGCGGCGTGCGAATCGACATCATCGTTGGCGACAAGACCGCCAACGATTTTTATATTCCTGCGAGCGAGCCGTTCAAGATCATCGCTGCGTTGCCCTACCTGTACGAAATCAGCCTGCGTCGCTTCGCCAAGCGGCACCAGCGCTACATCGACAGCGGCCAGTTGAACCTGCACCTGTGGCGAGACGGCGACAATACCTACCACCTCAAGGGCATGTGGGTGGACGAGCGCTATACCTTGCTCACCGGCAACAACCTCAACCCACGGGCGTTTCGCCTGGACCTGGAAAATGCCCTGTTGCTGGACGATCCCAAGGGCGAGTTGTCGGGACCGCGCCAGGCCGAGCTCGAGCGGATCTATCGGCACACCCAGCGAATCGAACGCTACCTGGACCTGGAAACCCTGCCGGATTACCCCGCAGCGGTGGGCAAGTTCCTCAAGCGCGTCAGCCGGGTGCGAATAGAGCGTCTGCTTTACCGGATCCTGTGAAAACCCAGGCCATGTCGGAAAAAGACACCATCTCGGTCCACTTGGTGCGCGAAGCACTGCTGCAAAGCTGTGCCCCTGGCGCTGCGACCGACGAGGTGCTGCGCAAAGTGGGCATCGACCCGGCGTTGCTCGGCGATGCCCTGGCGCGGGTCCCGGCCCATGCCTATGCGCAGCTTTGGCGCCTGCTGGCGAGGCGCCTGGATGATGAATTTTTCGGCATGGACCCGCGCAAGCTCAAGTCCGGCAGCCTGGCCTTTCTGTGCCGCTGCGCCATGGCCCAGCCGACATTGGCCTCCGGGCTGACGGCGGGGCTGGGGTTCCTTTCGCTGATGCTCGAACACCTGCCGGCGCAATGGGCTCGCCAACAAAGCCTGGCGGAAATTGTCCTGCTCGAAGAAGACCAGACACCGCGCCGGGCCTTCACGTATTTCACCTATTGGATGATCGTCCATGGCGTGGCCTGCTGGCTGGCCGGGCGACGCATTCCGATCCTGTCCGTCGAGTTGCGGTGCCCGCAGCCCGACTTCTGTGATGATTACCGCGTCATGTTCTCCCAGAACCTGCGCTTCGACCGGCCCCGTACGCGGATGATCTTTTCCGCCGACTGCCTGGACCTGCCCATCCGCCGCAGTCCCGAGGAGCTCAAGCGCTTCCTGGCCCAGGCACCGGCGAATATCCTGGTCAAGTACCGCGACCCGCAAAGCCTCTCCAGCCGCATTCGCCATGACCTGCGCCAGCTGCCCGCCGAGCAGTGGCCGGAAACCGAAGCCCTGGCCCAGCGGTTATGCGTTTCCGCCTCGACCCTGCGCCGACGCCTGGCAGAGGAGGGGCAAACCTACCAGGGCCTCAAGGACGGCGTCCGCAAGGAACTGGCCATTGCCTGGCTGGCCGAACCTTCCATCAGTTTCGTGGAAATCGCCTCGCGCCTGGGGTTCGCCGACGCCAGTTCGTTCTACAAGGCGTTTCGCAAGTGGTCCGGGTCCAATCCTGGGCACTATCGCAGCTTGATTCTCAACGAGGCGGGCTGACGGCCCGCACAGCCAACGCCTACTTTGGTCCATGGCCAAACCAGTCAAGCAACTTGAAGGCTTTGACCATTGCCGCGCCGCCTCTTCGGCGCGAGTATTTCCCTGCTATTCACGGTTCCCCCCACCAATAAAAAGTACAGAGGGATTCTGGTCATGCGCGATTATTCGTCCGCCACGTCGCAGTTCGATTACCTGAACACCGTCAATGCCTCGTTGCACGGCTCGCTCGAAGCGCTCAATGCCTGCGTCGAATGCTGCGACAGGCACACCTTGCCGGGGCGCATCGCCTTGTTTTGGGAGGGCCGTGACGGCAGTGACGCGACCTGGACTTACCGTGACCTGCAGGACAACGCGGCGCGCTTCGCCAATTTCCTGCGCGCCCAGGGCGTCGGCAAGGGTGACAGGGTGGCCGGCCTGTTGCCGCGCACTGCCGAATTACTGATCGTGGTGCTCGCCACCTGGCGCATCGGCGCGGTGTACCAGCCGCTGTTCACCGCGTTCGGCCCGAAAGCCATCGAACACCGCCTCGGCAGCTCCGGGGCACGGGTTGTGGTCACTGACGCCGTCAACCGTCCAAAACTCACTGAGGTTGCCGATTGCCCCATCGTCGTCACGGTCGGCGGGAAAAAGGGCGAGGGCATCGTTCGTGGCGATTTCAGCTTCTGGGCCGAAGTCGCCAATCAGCCCAACCAGTGCGAACCCCTGATGCTGACTGGCGAAGACCCGTTCCTGCTGATGTTCACCTCCGGCACCACCGGCCCGGCCAAGGCGTTGTCGGTGCCGCTCAAGGCGATCATGGCGTTCCAGAGCTACATGCGCGACGCCGTTGACCTGCGCCCCGAAGACGCGTTCTGGAACGTTGCCGATCCCGGCTGGGCCTACGGCATCTATTTTGGCGTGACCGGGCCTTTGGCGATGGGGCATCCGATCACGTTCTACGACGGCCCGTTCACCCTGGACAGCACCTGCCGGGTCATCAATAAATACGGCATCACCAACCTCGCGGGCTCGCCAACGGCCTATCGCCTGCTGATCGCTGGCGGCGAGCAGTTCGCCCGCTCAATCAAAGGCAAGCTGCGCATCGTCAGCAGCGCCGGCGAGCCGCTGAATCCGGAAGTGATCCGCTGGTTCGCCGACAACCTGGACGTGGTGATCCACGACCATTACGGCCAGACTGAACTGGGCATGGTGCTGTGCAATCACCACGGCCTCAAGCATCCGGTGCACCAGGGCGCCGCGGGTTTTGCCTCGCCGGGCCATCGCATCGTGGTGCTGGATGAAAGCCATCAGGAGTTGGGCGTCGGCCAACCGGGCATTCTTGCGGTCGACCGTAGCCAGTCACCCATGTGTTGGTTCGCCGGCTACCAGGGCGGGCCGACCAAGGCCTTCGTCGGCGATTATTACCTGAGTGGCGACACCGTCGAGTTCAATCCGGACGGCAGCATCAGCTTCGTCGGGCGCAGCGATGACGTGATCACCACGTCCGGCTATCGCGTTGGCCCGTTCGATGTGGAAAGCGCGTTGATCGAGCATCCGGCGGTGGTCGAAGCTGCCGTGGTCGGCAAGCCCGATCCGGAACGTACCGAGCTGGTCAAAGCCTTTGTGGTGCTCAGCGCCCAGTACCGCGCCGCGCCAGAGCTGGCCGAAGAGCTGCGGCTGCACGTGCGCAAGCGCCTCGCTGCCCATGCGTATCCGCGAGAGATCGAATTTGTCAGCGACTTGCCGAAAACCCCAAGCGGCAAATTGCAGCGCTTTATCTTGCGCAACCAGGAAATCGCCAAAGCTCAAGAGGCTGCGGCGAAGAACGTTTCAGCTTGAATCCAAGGAAACCATGATGCAGATCGACAACAAGATATTCCTCGTCAGCGGTGGCGCTTCCGGCCTCGGCGCGGCCACCGGTGAAATGCTGGTCAAGGCCGGCGCCAAGGTGATGCTGCTGGACCTCAACGCCGACGCCGTGGCCGCCCAGGCGCAAAAGCTTGGCTGCCAGAGCGTGGTCGCGGACATCAGCAACGAAGCAGCCGCCGAAGCGGCGATCAAGGCCACGGTCGATGCGTTTGGTGGCCTCAACGGCTTGGTCAACTGTGCAGGGATCGTGCGCGGCGAGAAGATCCTCGGCAAGAACGGTCCTCACGCCCTCGCCAGTTTCAGCCAGGTGATCAACGTCAACCTGATCGGCAGTTTCAACCTGTTGCGCCTGGCCGCTGCGGCCATTGCCGAAACCGAAGCCAACGCCGACGGCGAGCGCGGTGTGATCATCAATACCGCGTCGGTGGCGGCCTTCGACGGCCAGATCGGCCAGGCAGCCTATGCCGCATCCAAGGGCGCGATCGCCAGCCTGACCCTGCCGGCCGCCCGTGAGCTGGCACGCTTCGGCATCCGTGTGATGACCATCGCGCCGGGCATTTTCGAAACCCCGATGATGGCCGGCATGACCCCGGAAGTGCGCGACTCCCTGGCCGCCGGCGTGCCGTTCCCGCCGCGCCTGGGCAAACCCGCCGAGTACGCGGCGCTGGTCCGGCATATCATTGAAAACAGCATGCTCAACGGCGAGGTGATCCGTCTCGACGGCGCCTTGCGCATGGCCGCCAAATAGGAGGATTTGTCATGTCCCATGATCCAATTGTCATCGTCAGCGCTGTCCGCACCCCGATGGGCGGCTTCCAGGGCGAACTCAAAAGTCTGACCGCGCCGCAGCTGGGTTCCGCCGCCATCAAGGCTGCCGTGGAGCGTGCCGGCATCGCACCGGACACGGTTGAAGAAGTGTTGTTCGGGTGTGTGCTCGCCGCAGGCCAAGGCCAGGCGCCGGCACGGCAGGCAGCCCTCGGCGCCGGGCTCGACAAATCGACCCGTTGCACCACACTCAACAAGATGTGCGGTTCGGGCATGGAAGCAGCGATCCTCGCCCATGACATGCTCGTCGCCGGCAGCGCCGACGTCGTGGTGGCGGGCGGCATGGAAAGCATGTCCAACGCCCCGTATCTGCTGGACCGTGCTCGCGCCGGCTTGCGCATGGGCCACGGCAAGGTGCTGGACCACATGTTCCTCGACGGCCTCGAAGATGCCTACGACAAGGGGCGCCTGATGGGCACCTTTGCCGAAGACTGCGCCGAGGCCAACGGCTACAGCCGTGAGGCCCAGGATGCCTTCGCCATCGCGTCCACCACCCGCGCGCAACAGGCAATCGAGGATGGCAGTTTCGATGCCGAAATCGTGCCGTTGCAGGTCATGGTCGGCAAGGAACAGGTCACCGTTCGCCACGACGAGCAACCGCCCAAGGCACGCATCGACAAGATCCCCACGCTCAAACCGGCGTTCCGCGAAGGCGGTAGCGTGACGGCGGCCAACTCCAGCTCGATTTCCGATGGCGCCGCAGCCCTGGTGATGATGCGCCAGAGCCAGGCGCAACAGCGCGGCCTCAAACCGCTGGCGGTCATCCATGGCCATGCGGCCTTTGCCGACGCCCCGGGCCTGTTTCCCACGGCGCCGATTGGCGCGGTCAAGAAGCTGATGGGCAAGACTGGCTGGTCGCTGGGCGAGGTTGATCTGTTCGAAGTCAACGAAGCTTTTGCCGTGGTGGGCGTGGTAACGATGGACAAGCTGGAAATCCCCCATGACAAGGTCAACGTCCATGGGGGCGCCTGCGCCCTGGGCCATCCGATCGGTGCATCCGGCGCACGGATCCTGGTGACCTTGTTGTCGGCCCTGCGCCAGAAGAGCCTCAAGCGCGGCGTCGCGGCCATCTGCATCGGCGGCGGCGAAGCCACGGCCATGGCCGTCGAATGCCTGTACTAAGGAACTGCCATGCTCCCGACTGAAGAACAGACACAAATCCGCGACATGGCTCGGCAATTCGCCCAGGAGCGTTTGAAACCGTTCTCGGCTGAATGGGACCGCGAGCATCGTTTTCCCAAGGAGGCCATTGGTGAAATGGCCGAGCTGGGCTTTTTCGGCATGTTGGTGCCGGAACAGTGGGGCGGCTGCGACACCGGTTACCTGGCCTACGCGATGACGCTGGAAGAAATCGCCGCCGGCGACGGCGCGTGCTCGACCATCATGAGTGTGCACAACTCGGTGGGTTGCGTGCCGATCCTGAAATTCGGCACTGACGAGCAGAAAGCCAGGTTCCTCACACCCCTGGCCAGCGGCACGATGCTCGGCGCCTTTGCCCTGACCGAGCCTCAGGCCGGCTCCGACGCCAGCAGCTTGAAGACCAGGGCGCGGTTGGAGGGCGACCATTACGTGCTCAACGGCAGCAAGCAGTTCATCACGTCCGGGCAGAACGCTGGGGTGGTCATCGTGTTTGCGGTCACCGATCCGAGCGCCGGCAAGCGCGGTATCAGTGCTTTCATCGTGCCCACCGACTCGCCGGGCTACAGCGTGGCGCGGGTCGAAGACAAACTCGGCCAGCACGCCTCCGACACTTGCCAGATCCTCTTCGAGGACCTGAAGGTGCCTGTGGCCAATCGCCTGGGAGAAGAGGGCGAGGGCTACAAGATCGCCCTGGCGAACCTGGAAGGCGGGCGGGTCGGCATTGCCGCGCAGTCGGTGGGCATGGCACGCGCGGCATTCGAAGCGGCGCGCGACTATGCCCGTGAGCGCCAAAGTTTCGGCAAACCGATTATCGAACATCAAGCCGTGGCGTTCCGCCTGGCCGACATGGCGACTCAAATCGCCGTGGCACGGCAGATGGTTCATCATGCCGCAGCCCTGCGCGATGGCGGCCAGCCTGCGCTAGTGGAAGCATCCATGGCCAAACTGTTCGCCTCGGAAATGGCCGAGCAGGTCTGCTCCAAGGCGCTGCAAACCCTGGGCGGCTACGGTTACCTCAACGATTTCCCGCTGGAGCGCATCTACCGCGACGTGCGGGTCTGCCAGATCTACGAAGGCACCAGCGATATCCAGCGCATGGTCATTTCGCGCAATCTTTGAACAAGGAATCCTGCATGAATTACGAAACGATTTTGTTGGAGATCAAGGACCGCGTCGGCCTGATCACGCTAAACCGTCCTCAGGCGCTGAATGCGCTCAACGCGCAGATTGTCAGCGAGCTGAACCAGGCGCTGGACAGCCTGGAGGCGGACCCGCAGATCGGTTGCATCGTGCTGACCGGCTCGAAAAAAGCCTTCGCCGCCGGCGCCGACATCAAAGAGATGGCCGAGCTGACCTACCCGCAAATCTATTTGGACGATCTGTTCAGCGACAGCGATCGCGTTGCCAATCGCCGAAAGCCGATCATTGCGGCGGTGAACGGTTTTGCCTTGGGCGGCGGGTGCGAGTTGGCGTTAATGTGCGACTTCATCCTGGCGGGTGACAACGCCAAGTTCGGCCAGCCGGAAATCAACCTCGGCGTGCTGCCGGGCATGGGCGGCACCCAGCGTCTGACCCGCGCCGTGGGCAAGGCCAAGGCTATGGAAATGTGCCTCACAGGGCGTTTTATCGATGCGGTCGAGGCCGAGCGTTGCGGCATCGTTGCGCGGATCGTGCCGGCTGATGAGCTGCTGGACGATGCAATGAAGACGGCGGCACTGATCGCCTCCAAGTCCGTGCCTATCAGCATGATGATCAAGGAAAGCGTCAACCGCGCTTTTGAAGTCAGCCTGTCCGAAGGCGTGCGTTTCGAGCGGCGGGTATTCCACGCCGCGTTTGCGACACAGGACCAGAAGGAAGGCATGGCGGCGTTCGTGGCCAAGCGTGCGGCGGCGTTCCAGGACAAGTAAGGCGGCGTTCCGACTGACCCAATCGCGAGCTAGCTCGGCCCCACAGTGGATCTGAGGTGTACGCGCCATTGCGTACGCCTCCAAACCCTGTGGGAGCGAGCTAGCTCGCGATGTTTTTCCCGCCGTTACGCCAGGTAGTGCTTGAGTTCGCGGGCAATGACCATGCGTTGTATTTCGCTAGATCCTTCGTAGATCTGGGTAATCCGCGCATCCCGGTAGTAGCGCTCCACCGGATAATCCTCCAGATACCCGTACCCCCCATGGATCTGTATCGCCGACGAGCAGACTTTCTCGGCCATTTCCGAAGCAAACAGCTTGGCTTGCGACGCTTCCGACAAGCACGGTTTGCCAGCGCTGCGCAGGCGCGCGGCGTGGAGGATCAGCAGGCGGGCGGCGTTCAGGCGGGTGTGCATGTCGGCCAGCAGGTTGGCGATGCTCTGGTGCTCGATGATTGGCTTGTCGAACTGAACACGATCGCGGGAATAGGTCAGGGCCGCTTCAAACGCTGCGCGGGCGATGCCTAGTGCCTGGGCGGCAATGCCGATGCGACCGCCTTCGAGGTTGGAGAGCGCAATGGCCAGGCCTTTGCCTCGGGCACCCAGCAGATTGGCCTCGGGCACGGTGCAGTTGCTCAATGTCACCGCACAGGTGTCGGAAGCGCGAATGCCCATTTTGTGTTCGGAGCGATCGACATTGAAGCCCGGGGTATCGGTCGGCACCAGGAACGCCGAGATGCCTTTCTTGCCCAGGTCCGGGTCGGTCACAGCGAAGACGATCGCCAGCTTCGCCCGTTTGCCATTGCTGACGAACTGCTTCGCGCCGTTGATCACCCATTGGCCGTCCCGCAGCTCGGCGCGGGTGCGCAGGTTGTGGGCTTCGGAGCCGGCCTGGGGTTCGGTCAGGCAAAAGCAGCCGATCGCCTGGCCGCTGGCAAGATCCGCCAGCCACGCCCGCTTTTGCTCATCGGTGCCGAAATTGAGGACCGGCCCGCAACCCACCGAGTTATGAATGCTCATCAATGCGCCCGTGGCACCGTCGCCAGCGGAGATTTCTTCCACGGCGAGGGCGTAGGCCACGTAATCGACATAGGTGCCGCCCCATTCCTCCGGCACGACCATGCCCAGCAGGCCCAACTCGCCCATCTTCGCCACCAGGCCGTCGTCGATCCACCCGGCTTTCTCCCAGGCCTGAGCGTGGGGCGCGATTTCACCGCGGGCGAAGTCACGGGCCATGTCGCGGATCATCACTTGTTCTTCGGTCAGCTCAAGGTCTTGCATGATCAATTCCCGTGGTAGTCGAGGCCGTCGAAGAAACTCGCCACGACCGAGGCGTCCAGCGCCTCCAGGGTCGGCGGGTTCCAGCGCGGGCGCTTGTCTTTATCGATCAGCAAGGCGCGTACGCCTTCGATCAGGTCACCGCGCTCGAACCACTGGCGGTCCAGGTGCAGCTCGAGGGCGAAACAGTCTTCCAGGCTCAAGTGACGGCCGCGACGCAACATTTCCAGGGTCACCGCCATGGCCAACGGCGAGCGGGTTTCCAGCAGATTGGCGGTTTCCATCGCCCAATCATGGCTGTTGGCAACCGTGACCTGACGCAACTGCTCGACCATGCTCGGCACATCGGGCAGAGCGAAGAAATGGTCGATGACGGACCGCAAATCGGCGAGGGGCGGTGCAGGTAGCTGTTGAACCGCCATTTTTGCCAGCAGGCTTTGCAAGTCCTTGAGTGGGGTATCGCGCCACTCCAGTCGATCGAGACGCTCATCGAGCTGGGCAAGCTTGCGGCTATCGAGGTACCAGTCGGCGAGCCCACAGTACAACGCGTCGGCGGCGCGGATGTGCACACCACTGACGCCCAGGTAGATCCCCAGCTCACCGGGAATGCGCGGCAGGAAATAACTGCCGCCCACGTCCGGGAAATAACCGATGGACACTTCAGGCATGCCCAGGCGAGTGCGCTCGGTCACTACCCGCAGGTCGGCGCCTTGCGCCAGGCCCATGCCGCCGCCCAGCACGAAACCGTCCAACAGGGCCAGAATGGGCTTGCGATAGTGGTGGATGGTCAAGTCGAGGGCGTATTCCTCGACGAAGAAGTCTTCATGCAGGGTATCGCCCTGCTTGTGGCTGTCGTACAGCGAGCGGATATCACCGCCGGCACAGAACGCCTTGTCGCCGGCACCGCGAAGGACCACCGCGCGAATCTGCGCATCCTGCGCCCAGGCATCGAGTTGCTGTTGCATGCTGCGCACCATGCCCAAGGTAAGGGCATTGAGGCCGGCGGGGCGGTTCAGGGTCAAGTGGCCAATGTGGTTGCGGACGTCGAACAGCACCTCGTATGGCGCGGTCTCGACGCCGTCCGCAGCTTGGGATGAAACCTGAGCTGTCATCGCTAACTCCCTGCTTTTATTGTGTTTATAAATAATGTCGCGCGTACCCGGTCGGGATCGTAACAGTGCAAATTTGCATTGCACAACCGGGATACGTGCAGGTCCTGTCTGCATATTTATAGCAGCCACAGGCTCAACCGCGACCCGACAGCACCTCCGTGATGCTGCGGCGCTTGGCATGGCGCTCGCTGGCGTGGATCAATTGTTCGAGATCCTCGGGAGTTACGTCGAAGAATGCTTCCATTTCCTCGAGCGCAAGCTTCAAGTCTTCGGCGGTGATGGCCTGGCGATCCACGGGCGGGTGGTCGGCCGGAATGGCGGCGACCGGCTCGCTGGCGCGCTTGGGGTAGCGTACGCGCGTCAGGTTGTTGTAGGCCAATGCGAAGGCGAGCAGACCGGAGCCGGCCAGCATCGAAGCGCCAAGCGCCTGCCAATCCAGGGCAATGATCGAATGATCCGCCAGCACCAGCGTGGCCGCCAAGGCCCCCGCCGGCGGGTGCAGGCAACGCAGCCAGCACATCAGAACCAGCGCCATGCCGGCCGCCAGGCAAGCGCTGCCCAGTGTTCGGCCGAGCACATGGGCGACCAGCAACGCCACGACTGAAGCACAGAGGTAACCGCCAAAAATCGACCAAGGCTGGGCCAGGGCGCCCGACGACACGGCGAACAACAATACCGCCGAGGCCCCGAGAGGGCCGATCAGGTGTTGCGCCACTTCGAGGCCAAACACCTGGCCGCAGAGCCAGACACTGAACATTGTTCCTAAAGCCATGCCGATCGCGGCACGGCTCCATTCGGTGGGACGGGTATTGATAGCAGCGGGGAACCAGCGAGAAAACATTAAGCGGAGATCCAAAAAGCCAACAAAAAAGGGGCTTACGGGAGAATCCCAGAAAGCCCTTTAAGTGTTCCAACATTTGGGGGAGGAACGGAGCACAGTGTGCCGCTCGGCTCTCTTGCTTACAAATTCATATTAATGCTGGTTGAGTTCATTTATTTTGTAGTTAGATCAAGCGCTTCTGGCTTGCAACCAAGGCTGGTGGGCAATGGGCAAGCTGCATGACTGTCCGCGGCCCATCGGGAAATAGACGAAACCTCTGTCCGCCATGCGTTCCGGTTCATAGAGGTTTCGCCCATCAAAAATCACCGGCGCGTTCAGGCGCTGCCGGATCAGCTGGAAATCGGGGGCCTTGAACGACTGCCATTCGGTGCAGATGATCAACGCATCGGCGCCGGCCAGGACTGACTCTGGCGTTCCCATCAGCATCAGTTTCGGCTCGTTGGGGTAGAGCAGCTGGGTCTGTTGCATTGCTTCGGGGTCAAACGCGCGGACGTTGGCCCCAGCCGCCCACAACGCTTCCAGGAGCATGCGACTGGGGGCGTCGCGCATGTCGTCGGTGTTGGGCTTGAAGGCCAGGCCCCACAGGGCAAAGTTCTTGCCGTGCAAGTCGCCCTGGTAGTAAGCATTGATGCGTTCGAACAGTTTGTGTTTCTGCCGCAGATTGATGGACTCCACCGCCTGCAGCAGGTCACTGGCGCAATGGGCTTGCCGCGCTGTATGAATCAAGGCCCGCATGTCTTTGGGGAAGCACGAACCGCCGTAGCCGCAACCGGGATAAATGAAGTGATAGCCGATGCGCGAGTCAGCCCCTATGCCCTGGCGCACCGACTCGATGTCGGCACCAAGGTGTTCGGCCAGTTCGGCGATCTGGTTGATGAAGCTGATCTTGGTCGCCAGCATGCCGTTGGCCGCGTATTTGGTGAGCTCGGCGCTGCGCACGTCCATGAACAGGATCCGGTCGTGGTTGCGGTTGAATGGCGCATACAGCTCGCGCATGGTTTCCCGAACTTCCTCGCGCTCACAGCCGATCACGATGCGATCGGGACGCCGGCAATCGGAGACCGCGGAGCCCTCCTTGAGAAATTCGGGATTGGACACGACATCGAATTGCAGCAGGCGCCCGGCCTTGAGCAGGCACTTATCGATGTGGGCGCGCAGGATATCGCCAGTGCCCACCGGCACGGTGGACTTTTCCACCACCACCAGCGGCTGTTCGCCGTAGCGGGCAACGGCTTCAGCGACGGCGAGGACTTGGCGCAGGTCCGCCGAGCCGTCTTCCCTGGACGGCGTGCCGACGGCGATGAACACGACCTGCCCATGCCGGACGGCCATTTGTTCGTCGCTGGTAAAACGCAAGCGCCCGGCATCGAGCCCCTCGCGTACCAGCGTCGCCAGGCCGGGTTCGAAAATACTCACCTGGCCCTGGCGCAGGTTCTCGATCTTTTGCTCGTCGATGTCCATGCACACCACGTCATGACCGACCTCGGCCAACACGACGGCTTGCACCAATCCAACGTAACCACTGCCGAACACGCTGATCTTCATGGCGAACTCCCTGGACCATCCCGAGCGGCCGCACCCAGCGGTACACCGCGGTGCGCTCGTTTCAGAATAGGGCGAGGATGTTGCAGTTCACTGACAGCCTGCCGGGGCAGGGTCCGCCGCCAGCCGGTATTGGGCAGGCAGTTGCGCGCTGAATTCTTCAACCACCTCCCGGGTCTGGGTGACGATGTCTTCGACCCGCTCCATGCCCGCGCCGGTGCGCCAGCTGGCGACCACGTCCATCACCGAGGGCAGCGGCACGCCATCCACCAGCCTCAACGTGCCCTGGGCCAGTTCGCCTTGAACCAGGGCCGCGGGCATGGCGCCTATGCCAAAGCCGTCGCGCACCAGCCGCGTGATGGCCGACGCCGAATTCACGCAATTGATGCGCGGCGAGACGATATTGGCCGAGTGCAGCAAATTGAGGATGTCCTGGTGCGGACGCGAGTTGCGCGAAAAGGTCACGATGCGCTCCTGGGATAATTCTTCCAGCGAAGCATAATCGCGGTCATAGGCGGAGCCGGTGCGCACCACCCAATGCATCGGATAACGGGTCAAAAGCGTATTGCGCACGCTGTCCAGGCGCAGGATGTCGGTTTGGAAGATGATGTCCTGATAGCCTTTTTCCAACTGCGAGCACAGGTTGCTCGCGGTATCGGCCGACAACTCGATTTCCAGGGCCGGGTAGCATTCCATCAGCCGTGTCACCAACGGGCTGAGCCAGGTATGGATCACCGTGTCCATCGCGCCGATGCGGATCCGACCGCGCACCTGACGGGGATCCTTGATCACCGCCTTCATGCTTTGCATGGTTTCCATGATGCGCTCGGCATATTCGAGTACCCGCAGGCCTTCGGATGTCAGCGACACGCCCTTAGGATCGCGGACGAACAAGCGCACGCCCATTTCATCTTCAAGGGCCGCGATACGGCTGGAAATCGACGCCTGGGTGGTGAAGAGCTTTTCCGCCGTCAGCCGGAAGCTTTTCAAGCGGGCGACCCAGACGAAGGTTTCCAGGAACTTGATATTCATGTCGGGCAGCTCCTTGAAACGAAGAGGCAGGGAAATCCAAGGGCGATCAAACCGTTCGATCACTCCTGACTGACAGGTATTGGATCACGTCTTCAAGCGCGCTTGAATCCGGCACCGCATCCATGGCGTCATCAACGCTGCACCACGGGTACGCCAAACGCGACACCCAGGCCATGACTGCCGATAGATCGTCTGCAGGCAAGGTTTTCATGTGTGCAATGGTGATGGTGAGTCCCTCAGCCAACCATGACTGGGGCCTGAATCGCCAGTCATACCGGCCACACCCGACCCGGACTTCACCGCTGTGCTTGTCCGCCATGGCGACCATCCAACGGCACTGTAGCGTCTCGGCGTTGGACGCAGGAGGAGCGTCCAGGCAAAACGTGTAGACGTTCTCGAAGGTCTGGTTGAAACGGCTCACCAGCACATCACCGATGGCGCCACGGCCTTGGACATGATCGGGGAATGAAATGGATCCGGTGCATACCACCATGTCCAGGGTCGCGTCATTGGTAAACGCCTGGTCCAGCAGGTGGGGGCGGTTGCCGTCCTTGGCGCGGATGTACTGCTCGATCGATCGTCGCGGGCTGTTCATCAAATCTCCGTCTCCGGGTCGATACATCACAATGCGCTGTTCCATAGATCGGTGACCAGCATGCAACCCGGCGCGTGAGTGATACACAGCGGCGGACGCGACGCCTTGACCACCGATTGCGGCGTCACGCCACAGGCCCAGAATACCGGTATTTCATCGCTTTCGACCGGTACCGCATCGCCGTAGTCCGGCGTCTCCAGGGACTCAATGCCGATCAACGATGGATCGCCAATGTGTACCGGGGCGCCATGGACGCCGGGCATGCGCCCGGTGATCTGGATCGCCTGGATCGCCGCCGCCGCTTTCATCGGGCGCATGCTCACGACCATTTTGCCAGACAGTCGCGCGGTGGGGCGTGTGTCGATGTTGGTGCGGAACATGGCGACGTTGCGACCCAGGTCGATGTGCCTCATCCGAATGCCGGCCTCAAGCAACGGTTGCTCGAAAGAAAACGAACAGCCGAGGGCGAAAGTCACCAGGTCATCGCGCCAAAGGTGTTCGATGTCCGAAGGTTCCTCACTTATCTCTCCGTGGTGAAAGACCCGGTAGCTTGGGACCTCGTGGCGGATGTCGATGGGAGCGCCCAGGTTGCGCAGGAAGGGGTCACCCGGTTCCGTCACGTCCAGCACCGGACAAGCCTGACGGTTGAGCGTGCAGTAGCGCAGGAACTCGTCGGCCCAGTCTCCCGGCAGGATCACGATATTGGCTTGGACCCGACCCTGGCCCAGGCCGCTGGTATGGCCGTGGTATTGCCCGGCGGCGATTTTCTGGCGCAAGGCTTGCGGTGAACACTGCTGCAGTTGCTCGAGGGACAGGGCTGATGGACTCATCGCAGGGGCTCCGTTGGGTTCTTTTTCTGAGTGAGTCCTTTTTAGAAAATCCCGGCGATGGCGTCCAACAAGGAAAATTGCTACCCCCTGACAAGTAAAAGTTATTCGACCGTCGACAGCCCCGGTGCCGCGACCATGCGTTGCGGTCCGACGTCCGTGGCGTACTGGCAGACCACTTGGCGGCTCATGTGCACGATGCTTTCGATCAGTTCGAGCCCCACGCCGGCCCGCCACGATGCGACGACATCGAGCTGGGGAAGGGGCGCGCCCGGTTCCAGCTGGATCAACTCGCCACGGGCCAGCGGCTTGGTCACCAGCGCCGCGGGCAGCGCACCAATGCCGAAACCGTCGCGTATCAGTCGCGTCATCGCCGATACCGAATTGACGCAACTGACCCTCGGCGTACCGACGCCATGGGCATACAGCAGGTTGAGCACATCCTGGTGAGGCCGTGAATGCTTGACGAAAGTGATGATGCGCTCGCTCGCCATTTCCGCCAGCGAGGCGTAGGGCCGGGCGTAAATCGATTGGCTGGCGGCGATCCAGTGCATCGGGTAATGCCCCAGCTCGAGATTGCGCACGCTTTCGTGGCGGACCAGGTCGGTCTGGAAGGCGATGTCCAGGTAACCTTTTTGCAGCTGCTCACAAAGATTTCGCGCCGCGTCGGCGGTGATTTCGATCTCCACGGCGGGAAACGCCTGCATCAGCATCGACATCAACGGGCTCAGCCAGGTGTGAATCACCGTGTCCATCACACCGATGCGCACCAGGCCTTGCTGTGGGGTGCTGTTGTCCAGGGACTGCTTCAACTCGCGCTGGACGTCGAGCATTCGCTCGGCATATTCAAGGACCTTGGTGCCTTCCGGGGTCAATGACACGCCCCGTGAATCACGCACGAACAGGCGCAGGCCCAGCTCGTCTTCCAACGAGGCGATCCGGCTGGAAATCGCGGCCTGGGTGCTGAACATCTTTTCGGCGGTCAGGCTGAAGCTTTGCAGGCGAGCGACCCAGACGAAGGTTTCGAGGAACTTGAGGTTCATGGTGGCTCTCTTGGCGTTTATCGTTCTTATCGTTGCAATTGTTACTCCAGATAGGGCTTCGGCGCGCATCAAATTTTCTTATGTCCGCACCTGGTTTTTTCCCGTTTGACGCTGTATCGCGCCACTGCGAAGAATCCGCCCCGTGGCGAGGGAGCTTGCTCGCTTAAGCGCGCAGCGCTCAGCGTGAATGGGGCCGCTGCGCCCGAGGCGTCGGACCGGCCCAGCGGGAGCAAGCTCACTCGCCACAGTATCCGCACTGCCCCAAATAATAAGCGAGGCGCGTACGCCGTCCCCGAAGGGATCGTTCGCGCCCACAAAAAGGAGCACGCCATGCCCTGTTTCATCGATACCCACTGGAGCCGTTCGCCCATTGGTCCCTTGCTCGGCCTGGGCCTGATCGGCGCGCCGGTGGCCCATGCCGATTTCATTGGCGACAGCAAGGCCAGCCTGGAAGCTCGCAATTTTTATTTCAACCGCGATTTCAGGCAGGAGGGCGCTCGGGACAAGGCCGAGGAATGGGCGCAAGGGTTCTTGTTGCGCCTGGAGTCGGGGTACACGGCCGGCACCGTGGGTTTTGGTCTCGACGCCTTGGCCATGGCCGGCATCAAGCTGGACTCGGGCGGCGGCACGGCGGGTACCAATCTTTTGCCCGCGGACCTGTCCGGTGGCTCCCAGGATCGCTACGGCGAAGTCGGGCTCACCGCGAAAATGCGCTTGTCCAACAGCACGCTGAAAGCCGGGACGCTGCAGATCAAGGACCCGGTGGTGAATTCCAACGACACGCGCCTATTGCCGAGCACCTTCAAGGGCGGGCTGTTGAACGTGCAGGAAATCGACCGCCTCAAGCTCACCGCCGGGCAGCTCTCCCAGATCAATTTCGTCGATTCCACCGACTATCAAGACATGACCGCCAATCGCATCGGCGGCACCAGCGACAGGTTCCAGTTCGCCGGGGCGGACTACCAGCTTCTGCCCAATCTCACGGCGCAGTACCGCTACGGCAAGCTCGAGGATATCTACCAGCAGAACTACCTCGGCTTCGTCCACACCCTGGACCTGGGCGATGGCCAGTCACTGAAAAGCGACGTGCGTTACTCGCGCAGCACCGAGGACGGCAGTTTCCGCAGGATCGATAACCAAGCGTTCGGCGCACTGTTCACCTACAGCCTCGCTGGCCACGGGTTCGGGCTGGGCTATCAGCGCATGAGCGGCGACGATCCATTCCCCTACATCTCCCGCAGCGATCCCTATCTGGTCAACTTCGTGCAGATCGGCGACTTCGCCAACACCGACGAACGCTCCTGGCAAGCCCGCTACGACTACAACTTCGCCGCCCTCGGTGTGCCGGGCCTGACATTCATGACCCGCTACATCAGTGGCGACAACGTGCAACGCAGCGCGCCAGGGGAGGGCCAGGAATGGGAGCGCAACACCGACATTGCCTATGTGATCCAGGACGGCACATTGAAAGGGCTGGGTTTCAAATGGCGCAATGCAACGGTGCGTTCGAACTTCGGCAATGACCTGGATGAGAACCGTTTGATCGTCAGCTATACGATGGCGTTGTGGTGAGTCCCCAGGCCGTCAAGCCTTGACCCAACGCTGACGGCTCCAACTGCTCAACGTATCGACGGTGAAGACCAGCAGCAACATCGCCAGGATCACCGTGCTGCCTTGCGCCTCCTGGAACAGGCTGAGGCTGACGTAGAGCATCTGGCCCAGGCCGCCGGCGCCGACGAACCCTAGAACGCTGGCCATGCGGATGTTGTTTTCCCAGCGGTACAAGGTGTAGGCCAACAGTTGCGGCATCAGGTTGGGCAGCGTGCCGTAGCAGAACGCCCAGAGGGCGCTGGCCCCTTGCAGGCGGAGGGCATCGGCGGGTTGCGACGGAGTGTTTTCCAAGGCTTCGGCAAACAATCGACCGAGCACGCCGACCGTGTGCAGGGCGAGCGCCAGCGTACCGGCGTTGGGGCCAAGCCCGGCGGCAAGCACCATCAGCGCGGCCCATACCAGCTCCGGCACCGCGCGCAAGGCGTTCAACAACAGGCGCGACACGCTCTGCAACGGCCAGCCAAGGCGCCCGGCGGCGGGCAGCGCCAAGGCCAAACCCAGCACTGCCGCGAGCAGTGTGCCAAGGGCGGACATGGCGATGGTTTCCAGCGCGCCATGGCCGATCGCCTTGAGGTAGGTCGGGCTCAGGTCAGGGGTCAGGAAACGCTGGGCATAAGCGGCCATTTGCTTGAGATTCGAGTTTTCGCCAAGGGCGTCCAGGTCGATACCCAGATAGACGAACGAGGCAACCACGGCCGCGCCGATGCACAGCAGCAACAGCGCGTTGAGCAGGCGACTCATGCCAACCTCCAGCGCAGCACGCGACTGAGCTGGTCGGCGAGCAGCACCAATATCAAGAAAGTCAGCAGCAGGCTGGCGACTTCACCGCCGGCGAACATGCGCAACGACAGGTCCATCTGTTGGCCCAGTCCACCAGCGCCGACGAAGCCCATCACCACCGAGGCGCGGATGGCGCATTCCCAGCGGTACACGGTGTACGACAGCAGCTCGGCGGCGACGTTGGGCAAGATGCCGTAGCAGAAGGCGGCGAGCCGACCGCTTCCGGCTTGCATCAGCGCGTGTGCGGGGCGCTGGTCAACCGACTCGAAGATTTCCGCGTAGACCTTGCCCAGCATGCCGCTGTAGGTGATGGCGATGGCCAATACCCCGGCGGTGGGGCCAAGACCGACGGCCCGGACGAAGAGCAACGCCCAGACAATCTCCGGCACGCTGCGCAGGAAGATGAGCAGGCCACGGACCGGCCAACGCAGCCACTGACCCCAAAGGCCAGGCCTGCCTGCGCGGTACGCGGCCGACAACGACAGCGCCCGGCTGGCGAACAGGCTCGCGGGCACCGCCAACAGCAGTGCCAAGGCCATGCCGGCGGTAGCGATGGCGAGCGTCTGCAGCGTGGCTTGCAGCAGCAATTCGACAAACGTTTCGTCATGGGCCGGCGGCCAGAACGCGGCGGCGAACCGGCCCATCTCGCTTTGGCTATCGCCGGCCAGCAGCACACCCAGGTCCAATTCGCTGAAATGGATACCCGGCCACAGCAGGGCAATGGCCAGCAGGCCAAGGAGCAGGCGAGGGAGGGCGGCGGGGTCCCGAGCGTCACGCGTCAGCATCGGGGAATCTGCACGCTCGACGGCGGCGGTGGGCTCGACAGCGACTCCAGTTGCTCATTGGCATAAAGTGCATCGAGCTGCTTGCGATCAACCGCTTCGGTCGGCAAGTCGAAGAGAATCTGGCCGTCACGCAAACCAATGATTCGCGAAAAATGCGCAAGCGCCAGGTCCACCGCATGCAGACTGGTCACCAGGGTGACCTGCTGCTCCCGGGCATGCTGGCAGAGCACCGAGAGCGTGTGCTCGGCGAGCACCGGGTCCATCGCCGATACCGGTTCATCCGCCAGCAACACCTCCGGCGCCTGGTAAAGCACGCGGGCGATGCCGACGCGTTGCAGCTGCCCGCCGGACAATTGCTGGCATTGCACGAACAGTTTTTCCCCCAGGTCCAGACGGGCCAAGGCTGCCCGAGCCCCGGGGATATCCAGCGGATGGAACAGGTTCAGCAGGCTTTTGCCGATTCCCCATTGCCCCAGCTTGCCGGCCAGTACTGCGGTGACCACACGTTGGCGCGGGGGCAGGGGAGGCGCTTGATGAATCAAGCCAATGCGTGCACGCAGGCGTTGGCGCTGGCGCGCCGACAGCTGCCAGGCCCGCTCGCCCAGCACTTCTACTTCACCGTGGCCTGGCCGCAGCGCGGTGGCAAGGACGTTGAGCAGGCTGGACTTGCCAGCGCCGGACGGGCCGATGATCGCGACCTGTTCCCCTGCGCGCAGGTGCAGGTCCACGCCGCGCAACGCCTGGGCGCCGTTGGCGTGGATGACGCTGGCCTGGGTCAAACGCAATGTCATTTGAGCAGGTCAGCGGCGCGTGCGGCTTCTTCGATGCCCTTGTAGTTCTCAGGCTTGGTTTCGATGAAGCGGCTGGCGGCTTGCAAATCAAGGATCTCCTTGTCCTTTGGGTTCGCCGGATCGAGCGCCAGGAACGCGGCCTTGATCTTCGCGGCCACCGCCGGGTCGAGGGTCCCGCGCACCGTCCAGTTGTAGTCGAAATACGCTGGGGTGGTGGCGAAGACCTTGACCTTGCTGGTGTCGACCTTGCCGGCGGCCACCAGTTTTTCCCAGACGCTGGCGTTGAGCACGCCGGCATCGACCTTGCCGGCCTGGACCCACGCCGCCGTCGCGTCATGGGCACCGGAGTAGGCCACGCGGCTGAAGTAGATTTCCGGCTTGATGCCATCCTGGAGCATGAAGTAACGCGGCATCAGGCTGCCGGAAGTAGACGAAACAGAGCCAAAGGCAAAGGTCTTGCCATTCAGGTCGCGCAGGGATTTGACGGCCGGGTTGGCACTGATGAATTTACTGGTGAACTGCGCGTCCTGCTCACGTTGCACCAATGGAATGGCGTTGCCGGTCTTCAGGCGAGCCTGGACGAAAGTAAAACCGCCCAGCCAGGCCATGTCGATGCGGTCGGTGGCCAATGCCTCGACCACCGCGGGGTAGTCGCTCACCGGTACGAACTCGACCTTCATGCCGATCTGCTGCTCCAGATAAGCACCCAGCGGCTTGAACTTGCGCAGCAATTCGGTCGGCGCTTCGTCGGGAATCGCGCTGACTTTCAGGGTGTCGGCGGCCTGCGCCAGGACAGAACTCAGGATCAGGGTGAAACCGACGGCCAAAGCCAGGGAACGCTTGAGCATGGAAATCTCCGGTGCGTGAAAGCAAAAAGGTTCAATCACCTGGCATTCTTGCCGGGCGCGTTGTGAGGGTAGACGAATGGGGGCGATTTTGATCGTTTCCGGTGATCAGGTAAATGGCTGTGTCGCTTGCTACATCCTGTTGCCTCAGAGCCAATAACGCAGGCCGAGCATGACCGATGGGGCTTCGTACTGTGGACCGAGCAGATCCATGTGCCGACCAGTGCGTGTCTTGTGTCCGTCGAAAATCCTGACTGTTCAAGTCCGCAGTCCTTGCAATGCTGCTCATTACAGTTGCTGTCCGGTTGCATGACGCTGTGACCGTTCATGCTCAGTGTGAACGTGCTGAGGTGGCGATCGTGGCTTCAAATCTGTCTGCCCACGCCCCAGGTAGCTCCATACGAAGGTTCACATAATGTATATTATGTTAAACAAGATGTTTACGTATCCGCTCCCTTCCTGTTGTCCACTTCCAGTAACCCCGCTTCTCGAAAATCAGAAGATTGACCCACATTCATAATCCACCTCTCGACATCGGCGCTCACTAACGGCTTGGACTGTTTCCGGCTCACACGCTCGCTACCAGAATTTTCCTAACGTCCAAGCGAGGGATGCCGGGCCGGAGCTTTGCAGCTGCGGCCCGGCTGATATCGACGGACACGTCGCCCAGGTTAAAGCACATTCTCCGTTGCAACCCGCCTGATCGCGGGGGCCGACCCGACATCTCTGACAGGGTTGCCGCCCGGCGCCTTCAGGTCCTTGGCAAACGTCCCATCCACCTCCCCCTTGAAAAAGTTCTTGCCGTAGATCAGCAAGCACAACACAACGCCAATTCCAAATGCCCAGCTCGCGCCTTTGATCGCGAGCACCGCGCCAATCACGCCCGCGATGCCCAGGTCACGCTGGCTTCGGGCTTCGAGAATGCCCAGGCGTACGCTAACGTACCCTTGGATCAGCAGCGTCAGTGACAAGGCGACACCGAGAATCGGCTGTACCAGCGTGACGACCGGCAACAACAGCAGACCGCTGTTGGTACCCCAGCGGAACGACCCGACGCCGCCAATGATCGACTTCATTGCCTTCGGTCCACCTTTGAAACGCTCGATCACGACCACCAGCATCGCGGCCCATTTTGGCCCGCACATGGCGACATCGGGACCAAAGATGCTCATGAACGCGTTGCGCGCGCCGAAGATCAGGTGAGCGCGATCGGCGTTGTAGTCGACGACTTCGTCGGTGCGCACGGTTTCTGCCTCATCAAGGAGCGATTTGGCGCTGAGCACGTCGCCGAACACGATGATGTAGGCCGCCAGCATGGTTGGCAACGCTGAGATGAACATGGAGACTGGCGGCATGCCCAGACCGAAGACGGTGTAGTCATTCCACAATCCGGCAAAGTCCGGTTGGCTGATTCCCCACTGAATCGTCGGCCATGGCGCCTCACCAAACAACGGTGCAATCACCACCGCCAGCAGGATGATCGGCAGGATGCCGAGCTTGGCGAAGTTCCACCAGAAGCGGTTGCGTTGCTTGAGCTCGTTGAAGTGCTGGGAAAAGATCAGGTAGAAGGCTATGCCCACCGCAATGGAGATGGTCCAGGGCAGTACATTGAATTTCCCGCCCACCTGGAACACCGCGATCACGGCACTCAAGCCAGCCCCGACGATGATGCCGGACTTGATTGCCGAGGGCACGAATTCCACAACCTTTTTCGCCATTCCAGTCGCCCCCAGGGCAATTGAAAATACGCCAAGCATCAGTTGGAAGGCTATCAAGGCATGGACACGCTCCGGGCCCATTGGGAACTGCGCGCAGTAAGCCATCAACAGAGGAACCGCCGGCGTGATCCAGCCAGGAACGGTCGGGTCACCGAGCAAATGGTGCGCCAGGTAAAGCAAGCCGTTGAGCATCACCACGGCAAGCGCGACTTCGAAAGGCATGCCCAGCAGTTCGGTCATCAGCGGGATCGCGGCCAGGTCCACGGCACACATCAACAAGCCTTGGAGGTAGTCTGGAAGTTCGATCTTGTAATGGAGAAACGGCAACCGGACCTTGAAAGGACCGAGCGGGATGTATGGACTTTCGCCCCGCTGCGCAGGAGTGTCAGACATTGGGTTCACCTGTGTTATTGGTCTTGTAGTGGCGGGCGCAGGCTCTGGGAAACCGGAGCCATGGCTTTATGGATCAGTAGGCGGCGCGATAGATCTTCTCGATATCGGCGGCCGTCAGCTTGCGCGGGTTGTTGCGCATCAAACGGTCGATCTTGCTGGCCTCCTCCGCCATCGCTGGGATGGCCTCCTCGGGCACGTTGAAACTGCGCAGCCCGGAGGGAATATCAACGCCAGCACACAGATCCGCCATGGCTTTCACAGCCTGGTCCGCAGCGTCCCTGTCGCTCAGGTTCGCGACGCGCACGTCCATGGCTTCGGCGATGTCACGGAAACGCTCGACGCAAGCTGTCTTGTTCCACTCCATTACGTACGGCAGCAGCAAGGCGTTGCTGACGCCATGGGCAATGTTGAACCGTCCGCCGAGCGGGTACGCCAGCGCATGCACCGCCCCTACCCCCGCGTTGCCAAACGCCATGCCGGCCATCAGGCTCGCAGTGGCCATGTCTTCCCGGGCTTGCAGGTTGGTTGGGTTGGCATAAGCCTTCGGCAGCGCCTTGCTGATCAACTTGATCGCACCGAGCGCGATGGCATCGGTGATTGGCGAAGCGTTGACTGAAAGATAGGACTCGACCGCATGCACCAGCGCATCGACGCCACTGGCCGCCGTCACACTGCGTGGGCAGGTCAACGTCATGGTCGGACTGACCAGCGCCACGTCCGGTAGCAGGTAGTCACTGACGATGCCTTTTTTCAGCTGTGCTTGCTTGTCGGAGAAAATCGCGACGTTGGTCACTTCCGAACCTGTGCCGGCAGTTGTCGGGATAGCAATCAAGGGCGGGCCCTTGCGTTTCACCAAATCGACACCGAACAGTTCCGTCAGCGGACCTGCATGACCGGCATACGCCGCGACGCCCTTGGCAATATCGATGGCACTGCCGCCACCCACCGCAATCAATCCGTCGTGTCCACCCTCGCGATAGGCGCGAGTGCACTCCTCCACGATGGCCACCTCAGGCTCCGGTTTGACCTGGTCGAAAACGCCGTAGTGGCGATCACCGAGTTGCGCCAGCGCCAGGTCCACAGTGCCGGAGTTCACCAGGACGGTGTCCGTGACGATCAGTGGGTTCTTGATTTCAAGGCGCGTCAGCTCAGCGCAAAGCTGCTCGATTGCGCCGGGTCCGGTGATTAATTTATTGGCGATTTTGAAAGAAGAAATGTTCATCGGGCTCGTCCAGTTGATGTTGTTTTATGGAAGACGTGCCAAATGGGACAGCGAAAGACGTGCCAATGCCCTGGAAGCCCCGTCCTACGGGACTTTGCGTGGATTATGGGCTTTTTTACCGGTGAGCTCCGATTAGTTTTCTGATCGTTTTACCCTACATTGATCAGAATCCTAATCAGACTGTTCCCAGCGTTTCATTTTCTGCACCACAGTCGCCTGGCTCACCCCTAACGCCTTGGCCGCAAGGCGCGTGGTCTTGTGCGCAAGCAGCGCGGCGCGAATCGCGCTGCGCTCGGCATTTTCCAATACCTTGCGCAGTGGCAGCCCCGCGTCATTGGTTTTCGACGGATTAAGGTTGAGGATCTCTTCCGGCATATCAAGCGCCTCGACAGTCCCGGTCTGATTGGTCACCACCAGCCGTTCGACGACATTGATCAACTCGCGAATGTTGCCGGGCCAGGCGTATTCGCACATCAAGTCGAGGGCATCCAGACTCCACTGGACCTGGCGTTCATAACGAACGTTGAATCGGTCGAGGTAGTAACGCAGGAGTGGCGCAATCTCCTCCCGACGTTCGCGCAGTGCCGGAATGTGAATCGGCACCACGTTGAGCCGGTAATACAAATCAGCCCGAAAATGCCCCTCCGCCACCCGCTGCTTGAGGTCATGGTGGGTGGCGCTGATGATGCGTACATCCACCTCCTTCAATTCCAGGCCGCCGACAGGAATGAAGCGGTTTTCTTCGATGACCTTGAGCAGCTTGACCTGCACCGGCAGCGGAAGATCACCAATCTCATCTAGAAACAACGTGCCGTGATGCGCCAGTTCCAGCAGGCCACGCTTGCCTTTGGGACCTGCGCCAGTGAACGCCCCAGGTGCATAGCCAAACAGCTCGGCTTCGATCAGATTCTCGGGCAGCGCGCCGCAGTTGAGCGCGAGGAAGGGTTCGCTGGCACGTGGGCTGGCGTTATGGATGAATTGCGCGACGAGGGTCTTCCCGACGCCGGTTTCGCCTTGAAGCAACACCTTCACCGAGCTGCTCGCAACCTGCCGGGCCAGCGAAAGGACGCGGCCGGAAACCTCCTGATCGGCCATGAGCGGAGAACGCAGCAGATTGTCCCGGTGCCCGGCATGAAGCTTGGCGGTGCTGTTGCGCAGTTGTTTGAGCTGTTGCAACTCATCGCGCTCGTGTTTCATGCGCAGCAGTTCAGTCATGTCGCGCACGGTGCTGACCACGTATGAGATTCGCTTTCCGGCGTCGAGAATTGGCGTGGCACTGACGAGCAACTTCTTGCCATGGCTCAGGCTCTGCATCACCGATACCGGCCGACCACCCTGTAGCACGCGCAATGTGGCCGATTGCGAGATGACGCCCTCCTTCACCAGCTCCTGCATGGATCGACCGACGAGATCCGCACCACTGAGCCCGGTCAGGCGCTCATAGGCTTGATTTACTTTTAGCGTATTGCCGTCGCCATCCGTGATGTAGACGCCGTCATGGAGAGCGTTGAGCAGTTCTTCGAAGCTGGCGTCATTGACGTTCACCGGGGAGGTTCCTTCAGGGGGAGCTGTCATATGCAGAGGGTACATTCTTGCAAAACCCCGCCTGCGAGAAAATCGCTTCCCTGGAACAAGCCCTGAAATGCGCGGGTCTTTCGGATTGCACGATTACACGGAACCGAAATCGCGTGTTGTTCCGATACTGAGCCAGCCTACTCCACCGCCTCAACCACCCCCTGATCCTCCCCCAGGAAACCGCCACTCTGGTGATGCCACAATCGCGCATAGGTCCCGTTCCTCCCGAGCAGCTCGGCGTGGGTGCCCTGCTCGATGATGCGGCCCTCATCCATGACGATGAGCCGGTCCATGGCCGCGATCGTCGACAGTCGATGGGCAATGGCGATCACGGTCTTGCCCTCCATCATTTCATCGAGGCTTTCCTGGATGGCGACCTCGACTTCTGAATCCAGTGCGCTGGTGGCTTCGTCAAGCAGCAGGATCGGGGCGTTCTTGAGCATCACCCGGGCAATGGCGATGCGTTGTCGCTGGCCTCCCGAAAGCTTGATCCCACGCTCCCCAACCAGGGTGTCGTAGCCGCAATGACCTTGCTTGTCACTCAGTTGGCTGATGAATCCATCGGCTTGAGCGCTGATCGCGGCGCTGCGGATCTGCGCGTCGGTTGCATCGGGGCGGCCATAGGCGATGTTGTCGCGGATGGAGCGGTGCAACAGCGACGTGTCCTGGGTGACCATGCCGATGGCACTGCGCAAGCTGTCTTGGGTGACGTGGGCGATATTCTGCCCATCGATCCGAATCTCGCCGCTGTCCACGTCGTAGAAACGCAGCAGCAGGTTGATCAGCGTGGATTTCCCGGCGCCGGAACGGCCTACCAGGCCGATCTTTTCGCCCGGGCGGATGCTCAGGCTCAGACCATCGAGCACCTGGCGTTCGCCGTTATAGTTGAAGCGCACCTTGTCGAAGGTCACCGCGCCGCCCGTGGTGACCAGCACGCCGGCGTCTGGCGCATCCTGCACCTTGGGGCCGCGGGTCAGGGTCGCCATGCCATCCTGCACCGTGCCGATGTTCTCGAACAGCGAGGTCATTTGCCACATGATCCAGTGCGACATGCCATTGATGCGCAACGCCATGGCGGTAATCGCCGCGACGGCACCGGTGCCGACTTCGCCTTGGTGCCATAGCCAAAGGGCATAACCGCCCGAGCCCATGATCAACCCGACCACCAAGGCCTGGTTGACGATCTCGAACTGGCTGACCAAGCGCATCTGGCGAAAGCCGGTTTGCTTGAAATCCTCCATGGCGGCGCGCGCAAAATGCGCTTCGCGCTTGGAGTGGGAGAACAGCTTTACCGTGGTGATGTTGGTGTAGGCGTCTGAAACTCGCCCGGTCATCGACGACCGCGCATTGGCCTGTTCCTGCCCTACTTTCTCCAGGCGCGGCACGAAGTAGCGCATGGCGACACCGAACAAGACCATCCAGGCAATGAAAGGCAGCATCAGTTTCAGGTCAAAACCGCCTGCCAGGGCGATGATCGCGATGAAGTACACGCCGATCCCGGGAACGATCTCGATGATGGTGAACAGCACCTCACGCACCGACAGCGCCGTCTGCATCACTTTGGTGGTGACCCGGCCGGAAAACTCATCCGAAAAGAACGACAGGCTTTGCCTCAGCATCAGCCGGTGAAAATCCCAGCGCAGGCGCAACGGCAAATTGATCGCTAGAATCTGGTGCTGCACCATCGTGCGCAACGCGACCAGCCCAACGCTGGCCACCAGGATGATGCCGATGCCCCACAGCACCCGACTCTCTTGCGCTGCCGCATCGCCGCCTGCCTGCCAGGTCGAGAGCAAGTCCACGACCTGACCGAGGAAAGAAAACAGCCAGGCTTCGTAGATCGACACACCGGCACTGAGCAGCGCGAATGCGAGAATGTAACCGCGTGCGCCTCGCGTGCAAGCCCACAGGAACCGCGCCAGACCGTCGGGTGGCGGGGGGACTTCATCGGGTGGGAAAGGGTCTAGCCGTTGTTCAAATAGGCGAAGCATGGTGATTTCCAAAACGATCTGACGCATAGATAGTCGCATTTAAAGGATGCGTTGAGGGTTTTGGACGCGCAGACAGTGCCGTTTGCTCAGAATTTTTACCCGCGGAGGGCCGGAATTTCTCCGGCTCCCGCTGAAATACGAAAAATGAAGAAAAACGCCATGCCCTTGGACGAGTTCCTGCATGACGTTCTTGAATTGCTCGAAATCGACTCCACAGGAACTTGTCGTCGAGCGCGCCAAGCCATTACGGTTTGCCGAATCCAACGGCCCACATGACGAGATTCTAAGTTTGCTGGCCGGATACAGGCCGGCGCAGGAATGATGAGACTTGCAGACTGTCCACAAGCGAGGTGATTGAAATGAAAATCGGAATTATCGGCGCAGGCAACATTGGGGTGACCCTTGCCCGCAAACTCGCGGCGTGCGGGCATGACGTCAAACTGGCGAACTCAAAAGACCCTCAAAGCCTCCAGAAACTTGCCAGCGAAATCGGCGTGCATGCCGTGACCAAGGACGATGCGGTGTCCGGCGTGGACGCTGTAATCCTGTCGATTCCATTTGCTAGATACCCTGACCTCAAGCAGACGTTGAGCAATGCTTCCCCGAAGACCGTCGTCATCGATACTTCCAATTACTATCCGGGTCGCGACGGGGCAATCAAGGAAGTTGAGGACGGCAAGCCCGAGAGCGTCTGGGTGAGCGAACAGCTTGGTCGCCCGGTGGTCAAGGCATGGAATGCCCTGCTCGCCGCCACGCTTGCCGACAAAGGCCAGCCGGCGGAAGCTTCAACGCCCATCGCGATACCCGTGGCTGGGAACGATGCCGCCGCTGTGGCGCTAGCGCAGGATCTTGTCGAGCAGACAGGCTTTACCGCTTTTGCCGCCGGTAGCCTCGAAGCCTCATGGCGTCAGCAGCCAGGCACACCGGCTTACTGCACCGAGTTGACACTGCCGGAGCTGGAAATGGCGCTGGACGCGGCTGAAAAGGCACGGGCACCGGAGAACCGCGACGCACTGATCGCCAGGTTCATGGATCCCGGCAGTCAGCTTACCCATGAGCAGATTGTGGCCCTGAATCGCACGATGACAGCCTGACTTGCTAGCCGGTCGTAACCCGGCGCAACGGAGCCCGCTGGACCGGCCTCTGCTGCCAATCAAGCTGCGCCTGGACCATGGCCACCGCATCCAGCACCTTCTGCGCCCAGCCTTCATCCTCCGGATGCACCACGACAACGCGAAACCCGTGGTCATCCCCTTCAATCTGCACACCCTCGGAATCATCGACGTGCAAGTCGATATCGAACGCCGGCGGGTACTTGGAGGGTGAGTTGGACAGCCCATGTGTCGTCAAGGCGCGGTTGTGCAGCACGCTGTTGACGACACCGTCGACGCGGATGCCGTACAGCAGCAGCCAACGCCTGATGTAGGACGGCGTGCGCCCAGATGATGTGTAGACCCAGATACTGCAACCCTGGCGACGCAGCTCCCGGATCAGCGAGCGCGTACCCATGCGCAGCGGCTCTCCCAGCCAGCGGTGAACACAGGCCGGCAACCGGCTTCGCTCGACATCGCAGTGGTGGAGTTGGCAGGCGAGCGTGTCGTCGATGTCGAACGAAATGCGTATGCGCTGGCGTTGGAGCAGCCGCGTCGGATTGACGCTACGGATAGCCTGCCCTACCCGGCCACCTAAGGTTTTGCATCCGGCGAGCACAAGAGCCCTGCTCATCAGTGACGGCCCTGTGAGACGGGCAAGGATTTGCCCTCGAGGAAAAATTTCATTGGATCCGGTGCCTGTTCTTCGAGGAACGCTGCGTATTTCTTCTTGATCTTGGGCAATTCATACAAAGCCTTGACGCCATGCTTGGCGGAGTTGCGTATGACCGAGGACGGATTGAAGTAGCCCTCGGCGTTTTCCAAAGACAGCACAAAAGGAGGAAGCCCCGCGCGCATGAGCAGATAGCTGACGATGAGCGACCCACTGCGGTTGTTGCCCTCGATGAACAACTGCGGCTTGCTGAGAATGCGTACATAGACGCCGGCCGCACGCTTCCACACCGACTCACTGCGATAGGCGCAATACCAGTTGTACAAATCCTTGATGCCGCCCTCAACGTTGTTGAAGAAATGCGCCTCGGTCGCCGCCAGGTGCTGGGCGTATTCCAGCCGGCGTACGGGGTCTCGGCCACACAGCACCGTGGCGTTGATCTCGAGCATCAGGTTCAGTTGCTGGAGATCGAACAGGTCGACGCCGCGGGCCACATAGTCGTCAATCAGCCCATAGCCTTCAAGCACATTTTGCAGCACTTCATCCGTCAGGGGGTCCCGCGGCTCCGTGAAGTGCCGGCTCAGCGCGGCGAAGCTCTTTTGCACTTCGCGCAGTGCGCGCTCAATCGCAGGCAAATCAAGGCGATGCGTAGCAGGCATTGGTGCTCCTTGGAAACGCTTGGTAAATGTCTACCGGATGCCCGCCAAATCCATTTGGCTTCTGCAGGGATGCGGCCTCGACCGAGGATGTCGCTCAGCTGAACTTGCCGCTGATGTAATCGCCGGTCATCTGTTCACGGGGGTTATCGAAAATCTGCGTCGTCGGGCCCATTTCCACCAGATAGCCGGTGCGTGTGCCCTGGGAAATGTCCACCGAGAAAAACGCTGTGGTGTCAGCAACGCGGATGGCTTGCTGCATGTTGTGAGTCACCAGCGCGATGGTGTAGTCCTTTTTCAACTCGACCATCAGTTCCTCGACCCGCCGGGTAGCGATCGGGTCGAGCGCCGAACAGGGTTCATCCAGCAGCAACACTTCCGGCTCGGTGGCGATGGCGCGGGCAATGCACAGCCGTTGTTGCTGGCCACCGGAGAGCGACAGGCCGCTGACCTTGAGCTTGTCCTTGACCTCGTCCCACAGCGCCGCGCCTTGCAGCGCATGCTTGACCCGGTCGCCAATGTCACCTTTATAGCGATTGAGGCGCAGGCCGAACGCGACGTTGTCGAAGATGCTCATCGAGAACGGGTTCGGCTGTTGGAACACCATGCCGATATAACGGCGCACCACCACCGGGTCGACACCCTTGCCGTAGACGTCCTGGCCAAGAAAATGCACGTGGCCCTCGAAGCGGAACCCCTTCACCAGATCGTTCATCCGGTTGAGGCTGCGCAGCACGGTGCTCTTGCCGCAGCCGGATGGGCCGATGAAGCCGGTGATCTTGTTTTTCTCGATCGGTACGTGGCTGTCACGCACCGCCATGAAGTTGCCATAGAAAATCTTGTCCAGTTTGCAGTCCATGACTACAGGCGCCTGGGTGACAAACGGAGCGGCTATTTGCGCAGTGGATACGTTCAAGATCAGATGCTCCCGTTCTCAATACTTGGGCTTGCCGAAAATACGGCTGATGATGTTCACGACCAGCACGATCATCACCAGCACCAACGAGGCCGCCCAGGCGAGCTCCAGTTGGTTGTCGAAAGGCATGCCGGAAAAGTTGTAGATCAGCACGGCAAGCGATGCCGTCGGATTCATGACCTCTAGGTTGCCTTGGTGGTAGATCCAGTAGTTGCTGAACAGCGCGGTAAACAGCAACGGCGCGGTTTCGCCGGCGGCGCGCGCTACCGCCAGCATCACGCCGGTGAGGATCGCGGGCATGCCGGTGGGCAAGATGATTTTCCAGATCACCTGCGAGCGGGTGCAGCCCATGCCATAGGCGGCGTCCTTCATGATCTTGGGCACCATCCGCATCGACTCTTCCGCCGTCAGCACGACGATAGGCAGCATCAGCACCGCCAGCGCCACGCCACCGGCCGGTGCCGAATACGTGCCGGTGGTCATCACCACCAGGGCATAAGCGAAGACACCGGCAAGAATCGATGGCAGACCCGTGAGCATCTTGGCCGCAAAACGCGCGGCGTTTGCCAGTTTGCTGTCCGGCCCCAGCTCTGCGAGGAAGATCGCTGCCATGATGCCGACGGGCACCGCGATGGCCGCCGCGATACCCACCATTACGAAGGTGCCTGCCATGGCGTTGCCGAAGCCGCCGCCCATCTCGAAGCCTGTCGGCGGCAGCTCGGTGAACACTTCCAGGTTCAAGCGCGCACCGCCGCGGGTGATCAGCATGTACAGCACCGAAATCAGCGGTACGCTTGCCAGCAGTGCCCCCGCCCAGACCAGGGTGGTCAAGATCAGGCTGCGCAGGGCCCGGCCCTCGAACCTGCGTTGCAGGCTGGGCATCGCGCCCGCTGGAGCCGTCAAATCTGTTGCAGCAGTGAGATCAGTCATCACTTGTTACCCCGTTGGGCGTACATCATGATCATCGAACCGATGATGTTCACCAGCAGCGTGATGAACATCAACACCAGTGCGGCATACATCAACACCTCGATCTCGTTCGGCCCGGCCTCGGGGAAGTTCAGCGCCAACAGCGCCGCGAGGGTATTGGCCGGTGCGAACAGCGAGAGCGAAAGCGTGTTGGCGTTACCGACCAGCATGGCCAGCGCCATCGTTTCACCCAGCGCCCGGCCCAAGCCAAGGACCAGCGAGCCGAAGATGCCGGTGGCGGCAGACGGCACCATCACCTTGAGAATCGCTTCCCAGTGGGTGGTGCCCATGCCGTAGGCGGCCTGCTTGGTTTTCATCGGTACGGCCGTGAGCGCATCCTGGGAAACGGCGGCAATGGTTGGCAGGATCATGATGGCCAGCACCAGCGCCGCAGGGAGCAGCCCCGGCCCGCTCAAGGAAGTGCCGAAGAACGGGATCCAGCCCAGTTCGCTGTTCAACCAAGTCGTCAGCGGACGGATCGCAGGGATGACCACGTAGATGCCCCATAGGCCGTAGACGACGCTGGGGATAGCCGCGAGCAGTTCGACGATGGTGCGAAAAATGGCGGCGAGCTTGGGGGGCAGAAAGTCCTGGGTCAGGAAAATCGCCATGCTGACGCCGAAGAAACCTGCAATGAGCAATGCGATCAAGGCGCTGTAGAGCGTGCCCCAGATCGCCGGCAGGATGCCGTATTTACCTTGGTTAACGTCCCAGACAGTGCCGAAAAGCACATCCGTGCCATGCTTCTCCATGCCCGGAAGCGCCTTGCGCCCCACCTCGAACACCAGCGCAAATACCAGCGCCAGGATCAGAACCACCCCGATGCGTGCAAGCGCACGGAAGGTGCGATCAACCAGGAAGTCCTTCGCCGATGGTGGTTGGCAGGCAGAGTCCGGATTAACCGGTACGACAAAAGGTTTGTTCATTGGCTAAGTCCGAACAAGGGAAAAGCTCTCCCGGCGCGGCTGATCGCGCACGCACCGGGAGAGGTCTCATGCATCACTGAATGTTGGCGGACGCTTTGCGAACCTGCTCGACGACGGAGGCCGGCAGTGGGATGTAACCCATCGAGTCGGCAATCTTCTGGCCTTCGGTCAGGCTGTATTCGACCATTTCACGCATGGCCTTGGCCTTGGCCGGATTGCCGTTGTCCTTGCGGAAAATCATCCAGGTGTAGGACGTGATCGGGTAGGACTTGGCACCGTCCGGATCAGGCAGCCACGACACCAGGCTTTGCGGCATCTTCACCGCAGCCAAGGCCTCGGCACCGCTTTCGGCGTTCGGCACGACGTACTGGCCGGCCTTGTTCTGCAACTGGGCAAAGTCGACCTTGGCGAGTTTGGCGAAGCCGTATTCGATGTAGCCAATCGCACCCGGGGTCTGGCGCACGGTGGCCGTCACACCATCGTTCTTGGGCGACTTGATGAACTTGTCGCTGGCCGGCCAGTTGACCGTATTGCCCTCGCCCAGCGCCTGCTTGAACTCAGGGTTGATGGTCGCCAAATGCTTGGTAAACACCGCAGTCGTACCGCTGGAATCCGCACGCACAACGACGGTGATCGGCGTATCGGACAGTTTCAGGTCCGGGTTGGCGGCGACGATCTGGGGGTCGTTCCAACGGGTGATCTTGCCCAGGAAAATGTTGGAGTATACGTCCCTTGGCAGCTTCAGGCCCTTGGGATTGCCCGGCAGGTTATAGGCCAGGACGATTTCACCGGCCGTCATCGGCAGCAACTGCACGCCTTCGGCGACCTTGGCGATGTCTTCGTCTTTCATGGCCGAGTCGCTGGCGGCGAAATCGACGGTCTTGTTCAGGAAATCCTGAACCCCGGCGCCGCTGCCCTTGGATTGGTAATCCACGGTGACACCGTCGGACTTCTTGCTGAAATCCTTGAACCAGGTGAGGTAGATCGGCGCGGGGAAACTGGCGCCAGAGCCCGTCAGGCGGACGCTCTCTGCGGCGAAGGATGCCGAGCTGGCACAAAGAGAAACCGTAACGGCAAGCGCAGCAGACTTCATCAAACTTTTCATTAAAGGAAACTCCTTGTGATGACGGGCTGAGGAACTCTGCAACAGAGTTGTTACGTTTTTATGAAGATCGAATGGCAACGTCGCTTTTTTCCACCTGACATGTTCCTGTCAGCGGCCTGTCACCCTGACGTCAGTTCCCTGCGCCTAAGGTAGGCCTTGATCTCTCTGAGGTGGTTGCGCGAGCAACAGGCCCAGTGGGACGTCGTTTTTTGCTGGCCTCATGCATCAGCGGAAGGAGAAACGCTAATGAGCCATCCCGATGGGCACGACAGCACGCTCGATCAATTGACCTGGCGGGCGACCCTTGACCGCAATCTGGACAAGAAAGACCTGTTGCTTCACATGCTCGCCGAACAGCAGTTCGTGGTCGCGCAGCTGCGAGCCCGCAATATGGATCATCGGGACTATCTGCTCGCGGTGATTGATTCAGCATCGGCCGTGAGCGAAGGCGCAGGCCAACCCTCCCCCTTCGATGCCCATCGAATGCGTCGCGTCATTACCGAGGCGGCCGCGAGGGGCCATTGGGGCAAGGCAGGCGAACGTGGCCGGAGTCAGGGGATCGCCGCTCATTACGATGCCCAGGGCTGCGCCGCGATCGTCGTCGATATCGAGATGAGCGATGAGCGCCGCTTGATTGTTCATCACGCGGTCGTAGTGGCGGACCTGGGTTATGTAGAGAGCCCAGGCCGTGTGCGCTCGCAGCTTGAAGGCGCCTGGCTGATGGGCGTGGCTCTGGTGACGTCTTGTGATATCGGGCCCGCGATGGGCAATCGTTGCGCGATACTGGCCAACCGTGCGAGTTGGCCACTGGTTCCATGGTTGCCAGGCGAAATCGCCGTGCACCTGATCAACCCAACGGGTGCTGTCAATGTCGGGCAGCCCAGTCAGGTGAGCTACGTACCGGTCGTCCGGGCCCTTTGCAGCGCAATTTGCCAGGGCCCGGACAACCGAGCCAGCGACGCGCGGCTCAGCAGCCAGGTGCTCGAAAAGGCCGGCGAACGTTGAGCCGTTGCCTGGGGCAAGAATCCGCCTTGCGTCGAGGTTTTGCCAGGCGCCAGCTTAGGGAGCGCTGATTCGCAGCATCATTGCACCTGCAACCGGCGCAACTCGCCGCCCTCTTGTTTCAAGCGTTCCAGGTACGCCGCAGCGTCCAACAACTGATAGGGAAAATAAAGCCCTGCCGACGTCACCGGCTGACCATCCAACCCAAGCAGGCGTTCAAGAAGCATGGCGACGCTAAGGCCGGTCAGCGGCGCCGTGCCCGCCGGGTGAACGACGGCGTGACGGGTGCGCAGCGGTTCGCCTTTCAGGTCCGCGCCGGCAAGCTCGATGATGATTTCGGTGGACATCGGTTGTCCTTGTCGCCGACTGGAGCTCACCCCGATGCCAATGTTGAACTGGACATTGGCCGCGCCCGTCGCAGCCGCCAGGCCGGCGACATCAATGGATGAGAAGCCGCCGGCGTCGATTGACGTACCGTCCACGGCTTGGAACTGCGTATTGGAATGTTCGCCTTCACGCCATACGAACATCCCGTCGCGCCTTGTCAGCGCTGCGGGGAGCATCTTGTTGAGGTGTTCGAAATCGCTGGCGACGGTCGGCCCGCCAGTGTCCTGCTCATCGACCAGCGCATCGATGCGGATATCATTGATCCGGCCAAATTCCCGGGCCACGCTCAACGTCGCCGCCGTCGTTGCGCCGGCCATCCATTCGTAACCCAGAACAATGGGCGAGGCGCCTGGCGCATGCATGTACATTGCGATTTCGGGGGCGATCTCGAAGACCCCGGAAGATATGCTCAGGTGCGGCACCCCGCGCTTTTGCGCATAGCGCAATCCGGCGAGGGCGTGGTCCATGTAGAAAACCACCACGGCGCTGACCGGACGATCGCCGAGGCCCAGGTCGTCTGCGCTGGAATCGATCACCACGGCCTGCGCCCCGGCCATCTGCGCTGCGACCCGTTGGGCCTTCGCAAGGTCCCGCCCACCAATCAGCAGCGGCACGTCTGGATAAGCGGCGCGTAGCGCTCGGGCTGTGTGGTGGCCGATTGCGCCGGAACCGCCCATGAACAAGATAGGATTGAGTGACATTGTTTGTTCTCCTTGTTTCCGGGTTAACCTACTATTAGTAGGTAACCTAGCACACCATCACCGACAGTTACCTACCATTGGTAGGTTTTTTTGAATTGGAAGCGACAACGTGCAAAAAGAAATCGAGCCGACCCCTGTCAGCGCTCCGTCCCGCAGGCTTTCCAAAGCCGAACGGCGACGCCAGCTACTGGACACTGCCTTGTTGATCGTGCGCGAGGAAAACGCCGACCGACTGACCCTGGGCCACCTGGCCGTCCGCGCCGGGGTGTCCAAGCCCGTCGTCTATGATCATTTCGGGACACGCTCGGGGCTGTTGATCGAGCTCTACAAGTGGATCGATACCGAGCGGGTCAACGCGTTCCGGGACGCGATGTCCAGCACCACCCTAAGCCTTGAGCAAACCGCCCAGGCTCTGGCCAGCGCCTACATCCAGTGCGCGGCGGACCATACCGACGAGTTTCACGCGGTGGGCGCGGCCTTGGCCGGCAGTGACGAAAAGGTGGCGTTCCAGGAATTGCTCGACAATTGCGTAAAGATGTTCATGGCCGTTCTCAAGCCCCACGCCCGTCTGGCAGAAGCCGAACTTGAGCGGTGCTGCATCGGCCTGGTTGGCGCGGGAGAAGCGCTCTCCGGCGCCTTGGTTAGGGGGCGACATGGCGAGGACGAAGTGATCGAAGCGTTCACGGCATTGATACAGGGCGTTCTGAAGCCGATGTCCTCGCAGCCTCAGGGGCCTGCTGATTAGGTCGGTGTGACGCGTCCGCCGTTCATACCTGTTGCTCAAGCAGGGCGAGGGTTTTGCGATCCGGCTCGCCGGAATAGAACTGGTCGAGCGCCTGTTGATACAAAGGAGAGCCCGACTGGGCGCTGACGAACAGCGTAAGACAGGAACGAAACTTCATATCATCGGGCGAGCCGAATATGCGCTCGGCGCTGACGTCGCTGTGTTGCAACACCGCTTCAACAGAGCCCCCCAGTCGCGGACCGAGCACATCGTGTTGCAGATACGCGCGGGCCTCGGCAAGGCCGGAAATGGCGAAGCGACTGGCCATTTCGGAACGGCCAAGCCCGCGCAATTGCGGGAATATGAACCACATCCAGTGGCTCGTCTTACGGCCCGCACGCAACTCATCCATGACGCGACTGAATACCGGGTGTTGCGCGTCAACGAAACGGGCCAGATTGTATGGGTCGTGCATGTTTGATGCTCCTCCAACGGGAGCGACTTGATCTGTCGCCCCCACAAAGCCGGATTCAAGCGCTCTGCTCTTGCTTCAGCCGCTTGAGCAACGCATGGGCGGCCGCTTGCGATGAGGCCGGATTCTGGCCGGTGATCAGGTGCCCATCCTCCACCACATGACTCGCCCAGTCCGCTCCCTTGGAGTATTGGGCGCCTTTGGCCTTGAGCATGTCCTCCACCAAAAACGGCACCACTTGCGTCAGGCCCACCGCCTCTTCTTCGGAGTTGGTGAATCCGGTGACTTTTTTACCTTTCACCACAGGCTCGCCATCCGGTGCGTTGACATCCTTGAACACCCCAGGCGCATGGCAGACCGCGGCGATGGGTTTGTTCGATGCATAAAAGGCTTCGATGAGGGTCTTGGAGTCGGTGTCTTCGGCGAGATCCCACAGGGGGCCGTGGCCGCCAGGATAGAACACCGCATCGAAATCATAGGGATCGACCTCGCCCAGGGGCACGGTATCGGCCAGTGCCGCTTGGGCGCTGGTATCCGTGGCGAAGCGCCGCGTGGCGTCGGTCTGGGCTTGTTCCTCATCGCTCTTGGGGTCCAGAGGGGGCTGCCCGCCCTTCGGGGACGCCAGCGTCACCGCGGCGTTGGCGTCGATGAACACGTAATAAGGGGCCGCGAATTCTTCCAGCCAGAAACCGGTCTTCTTGCCGGTGTCGCCCAACTGATCATGAGATGTAAGTACCATCAAAATTTTCATGTACACCTTTCCTCCGATCGGTAATGGGCGAAATGCATCCGCCCTGCATTATTGTCAGAGGCTGCATCGCAGTAGACGTTCAAGTCGTTAGCGCCACGCCGCGATGCAAATGCACAGGCGTCATGTCCTGGCCGAAATGGCCGCCAGGCGCAGTTCCCTTGATGCGGCGTAATCCGCCTGTCGCCCCAGTTGCCAGCCCAGGTAACCCCACAGTAACGCGCAACACGCACCCACCATTGCCGCCACCCCTGCCCCTTGGCCCAGTTGGTCGAGCAGGCTCTTGGCCCAGCCGCTCATGGCGTCGCCGGCGCGATAGACCACGGTGTCGATGAAATTCTTGGCCGTGTATTTACTTTCAGCATCCAGCGGTGCGAAGAGCATCTCCCGGCCCGGCCGCACGAATGCGTATTCGCCGATGCGTCGCACAATCATCAGGGTCGCCAGCAGCGCAAACCCAGGCGCCAGGGCCAGGCCCAGGAAGCCGATGCACATCAGCAACGGGACGATAGCCAGCAACGCGCGCACGCCAAGCTTCGGTGCGATTCTGCCGGTGATGAATAGCTGGGACAGCAACGCACCGGCCTGCACGATGATGTCGATGGTGCTGAAGATGCGAACTTGCGAGGCGCGGTCCGGATAGTGTTCGGCCACCAGACGCGCTTGCTCGAAATAGAGAAACGTACTGACCGTCGCCAACAACACCACGAAACCGGCGATGCCCAACAAGTAAGGCGAGCGAAGCACGGCAACCATCCCACTCAACGGATTGCCGGCCAACGGCTGTCGGGGGCTTTGCGTGGGCGCAGCACCGGGCCGCCCCGCCCCACCTTCTTCACGCCAGTTCATCAAGGTCCGTTTCAACACCAGCGTCGCACCGAGCAACACCGCCGCCAACAGCATCAAGCCTGACGCACCCACGATGTCGATAAGCAAAGCGCTCAGGGCCGGCCCCAACAGGCCGCCGACACTGGCGCCGGCGGCGATGAACGCGAACAAGCGCTTGGCCTGCTCGCTGTCGAATACATCCGCCATCAAGCTCCAGGCCACCGACACGACGAACAGGTTGTAAACCGATATCCAGACATAAAACACCCGGGCCAGCCAGACGCTGTCCGGTTGGAATTGAAAGAACTCGACGAACATCAACAGGTTAATGCCGAAAAAGCCGTAGACCCAGTCGATCAGACGCAATCGCGGCACCCGGGAACTGAGCCAGGCGAACAGCGGAACGGCCGCGAGCATGACCAGGAAGGTCGCGGTAAACAGCCATTGCAAGTTCTCGACGCCTGCTGCAATGCCCATCGATTCGCGGATCGGACGCAGCATGAAGTAACCGGTAAACAGGCAAAGAAACAGCAGGAACCCGCACAGCGCCGGACGCAGCTCGCCGTCGCGGGCGTTGAGGGCGAGACTCAGCCGATGCAAGTAGGAAGTCGTACTCATGAAAACTCCAGAGGGAGGCGGCAGCAGGCTAGAGAGCAGGCGCGAGACGGACATTCGCGCCATGACCGGTTCAGCGATAGGTAACGCCGGTCAGACGTTCGGAGGCGGCCCAGAGCCGTTCGGCGTCCGCTTCGTTGGTCGCGGCTGGCGGTGTCTTGGCGAACCCCAGCGGGCCGCGTTTTTCCTCATCGCCCGTCGGGCCGTAGTAGGCACCGCCAACGGCCTGCTCGGCGGTGGCCCCGTAGAGCGTGGGCAGCGCACCTTGCGCCGCGGAATGGTACGCATCGCGGTCCTTCGCCCAGCGCTGGCCGAACACGCTATTGACGCCCGGGCCGCGGGCGATCAGTTCGGTGACGGCCACGCCGGGATGGGCGGCAATGCTGCGGATACCCCATTTTTGCGCGTCACTACGCCGTTGTAATTCGAACGACCACTGGAGCACAGCCAGTTTTGACTGGGCATAGGCTGCATAAGGGTCGTATTTCTCCTCGGACTGCAAGTCATCGAGATTCACCGCGCCGCGCGTGGCCGCGATGCTGGAAAGGCTTACCACTCGCGCGTCGTCGCTTTGGCGCAGAAGCGGAACCAGCAGGCCAGTCAGCGCGAAGTGCCCCAGGTAATTGGTCGCCAGCTGAAGCTCAAAGCCATCGGCGGAGGTGCCCCGCTCCGGCGGCGCCATGATGGCGGCGTTGTTGATCAGCACGTCGAGGCGCGGCAATCGCTGGTTGAGCCGCTCGGCCAGGCCGCGCACCGATGACAGGTTGGCCAGGTCGACGGGCTCGAACTGCAACTTGGCGTCGGGTACGGCCTGGCGGATACGCTTGATGGCCTCCGCGCCCCGCTCCGGGTTACGCGCCGCGATAATCACTTCGGCGCCGGCGCGCGCCAACGCCAGCGCATCTTCGTAGCCCATGCCGCTGGTGCCGCCGGTCACCAGCACGATCCGGCCCTTCTGGGAGGGCATGTCACGGGCCGACCAGTCGGGTTTCGGCGCGGCACGATCCGATGCTTCAAGACTCATCGCACTGAGGAGCGCGACGCCGGCCGTCAACGTACGGGCCAGCCTCATGAGCTTGCTGATGTTGTATGAAAAGCCAACGGCGGGGGTGATCGTTCTATTCCACATGATTGAGTTCCTTGATTGGGTGGCAACCGGCGCGACCGGACTTACTGAATGGCGCAGGCGTCAGTCTGCTGAAGGAAACTGACGTGCCGGATCTGTCCTTGGGTGTCTACATAGGTCATCTTTGCCTGCGCGACCTCGCATACGGCTGATTTCGGCTCCTCGATACGCAGGGCTTGGGCAACGTCCAGCGGCATGCCGTATTCATAAGCCGGAATATGGGTTTGCTCTTTGGCAAACAGAGGCGAACCGCTCAACGTGATCACTGCCAGCAGACTTGCGACCGACAAGGTTTGAATGTTCATGGTGGACTCCACTGTCCTGACCGGGATGGTGGTTGAACTTTAAGAGCGGGACGCTGACGTCAAGGTGACCGGTGCCTGTCAGGAACATGTCAAACGCCAATGCGATGGCGGTGCTTCAGCTAATGGAAATACTGAATGTGCAAACGTCTTCGCGAGCCTGCTCGCGATGGCGGTGCTTCAGTTGATGAAGATGCTGAATGTGCCGGCGTCTTCGCGAGCAGGCTCGCTCCCACAGGGGTTGGGTTGCCCTTGGGATTCATGTCAGCCGCAAATCCGGTGTGGGAGCGAGCCTGCTCGCGATGGCGGTGCTTCAGTTGAGGAAGATGCTGAATGTGCCGGCATCTTCGCGAGCAGGCTCGCTCCCACAGGGGGGGGTTGTGTTGCCCTCGGGATTCAAGTCAGCCGCAGATCCAATGTGGGAGCGAGCCTGCTCGCGATGGCGGTGCTTCAGTTGATGAAGATGCTGAATGTGCCGGCGTCTTCGCGAGCAAGCTCGCTCCCACAGGGGGTTGTGTTGCCCTTGGGATTCAAGTCAGCCGCAAATCCGGTGTGGGAGCGAGCCTGCTCGCGATGGCGGTGCTTCAGTTGATGAAGATGCTGAATGTGCCGGCGTCTTCGCGAGCAAGCTCGCTCCCGCAGGGGGGGTGTGTTGCCCTCGGGATTCAAGTCACCCGCAGATCCAATGTGGCAGCGAGCCTGCTCGCGATGGCGGTGCTTCAGTTGATGAAGATGCTGAATGTGCCGGCGTCTTCGCGAGCAAGCTCGCTCCCACGGGGTTTGTGTTGCCCTCAAGATTCAAGTCACCCGCAGATCCAATGTGGGAGCGAGCCTGCTCGCGATGGCGGTGCTTCAGTTGATGAAGATGCTGAATGTGCCGGCGTCTTCGCGAGCAGGCTCGCTCCCACAGGGGGGTGTGTTGCCCTTGGGATTCAAGTCAGCCGCAAATCCGGTGTGGGAGCGAGCCTGCTCGCGATGGCGGTGCTTCAGTTGATGAAGATGCTGAATGTGCCGGCATCTTCGCGAGCAGGCTCGCTCCCACAGGGGGGTTGGGTTGCCCTTGGGATTCAAGTCAGCCGCGAATCCAGTGTGGGAGCGAGCCTGCTCGCGATGGCGGTGCTTCAATGAGGAAGATACTGAATGTGCCGGCATCTTCGCGAGCAGGCTCGCTCCCACAGGGGTTGGGTTGCCCTTGGGATTCAAGTCAGCCGCAAATCCGGTGTGGGAGCCAGCCTGCTTGCGATGGCGGTGCTTCAGTTGATGAAGATGCTGAATGTGCCGGCGTCTTCGCGAGCAGGCTCGCTCCCACAGGGAGTTGTGTTGCCCTTGGGATTCAAGTCAGCCGCAGATCCAATGTGGGAGCGAGCTTGCTCGCGATGGCTGTATCACGGGCAACGGGGACTGAAGGCGGACTAACGCGCTGCCTGGCTTGTCAACGAGAACCCGAAGGTATTGAGCCCGTCCTTGCTGTGGGCGAACACGCGACCGCCGTGCATGGAGGCCACCGCCCGTACGATGGAAAGCCCCAAGCCATGATGCGCGTCACTGCGGGCCCGGGCGGCGTCGGCCCGGTAGAAGCGCTCGAACAGACGCTGCAGATGAACGTTATCAATCGGCTCGCCAGCATTGGACACGCTCACCTCGGCCTGCATGCCATGGCTGACCAGGCTTACCGTGATCGTGCTGGTCGGTACCGCGTATCGCGCAGCATTCTGGATCAGGTTGGCCAGGGAACGGTGGAACAGACGTCGGTCGATGCACACCCGCATGTCGCCTTGAATCACCACGCTCAACTGCTTGTCGTGCAAGACCGGCTCCAGGTAGTCCACTGTCTTGGACGCCTCTTCATAGAGCGAGACATCGCTCAGCTCCGTGGCTCGCTGCCCGCTTTCGGCACCCGCCAGGAACAGCATGTCATTGACGATGGTGCCCATCCGCTCCAGCTCTTCGAGGTTCGATTGCAGCAGGTCTTGAAGCTCATTCACGTCCCGGCCGTGGGCCAGGGCGACCTGGGTCTGGCCGATCAGGTTGGTCAAGGGCGTGCGCAATTCATGGGCGACATTGGCATTGAACCCTTCGAGCTGGCACCAGGCGGCCTCCTGGCGAGCCAGGGCGCCGTTGAACGACACAGCCAGCTCCTGCAACTCACCAGGCAACGCCTCGGTGTCCAGCCGTTGCTTGGAATCCCCCGGCGGCAGGCTGTTGGCCTGGCGGCTCAGGCGCCGGACCGGTCCCAGGCCAAAACGCGCGATCCAATACCCCAGCAGCGCGACCAGCACGACACCCAACGCGGACGTTACGATCAACGTCTTGGTGAAATTATTCAGGGTCTTCATGAACGGCGTCGAATCGAGCCCCACGATAAAACGCACCTCCGGCCGGCTGCCCATGGCCGCGATGGTTTCGATCATCAGCACCATGGGGCGATCCCGGTCAGGGATGGCGACCGTGGAAAACCCATCCGGACGCTTTGACCAATCCTGGCCGTCCGGCATCGCCCCGCCATAGCTGTAGGCCGGGTTATCGACCAGGACCCAGTAACGCACGCGCTCATCGGTGGGTGTCAGGCCGTCGAGCTTTTGCCGCAGCCCCACCCAGAATTCCGGTGAATCATATTTCGCGAGCACCGGATCGAGAACCGAATGCCGCAGGATAAGCTCGTTCTGCATCTGGTCTTCGAGCGATTGCTTCAAGGAACAGCGCAGCAGCGTTGCGCTGACCGCGGTGATAAGCATGACCGCGAGGGCAAACATCAGGGCGAGCCGCTTGGAGATCGATCCTTTCATCACACCATCCCAACGTGCCTGTCGTCCGCTTCACGACTTTCCAATACATAGCCCATTCCGCGCACGGTATGCAGCAATTTGCGTGGATATGGCGCATCCACCTTGGCGCGCACACGCTTGATCGCGACCTCCACCACGTTGGCATCGCTGTCGAAATTCATGTCCCAGACCTGCTCGGCAATCATCAATTTGGAAAGAATCTCCCCCTGGTGTCGCGCCAGCAGGCTCAACAGGCAGAACTCCTTTGCCGTGAGGTCCAGCCGCAAACCGGCCCGGGTGACCTTGCGGGCTTGCAGGTCGACCTCCAGGTCGTCGATGCGCAGATGCGTGGGATCGGCCGCGTCATCGGCGCGACGGCGGATCAACGCCTGGACGCGCGCCACCAGCTCGGCAAACGAAAAGGGCTTGCCCAAGTAGTCATCAGCGCCCTCGCGCAATCCCCGGACGCGATCATCCACCGTGCCCCTGGCCGACAACATGATCACCGGGGTTTTCTTGTGCAGGCGCAGGCCCTGCAACACGGCATAGCCGTCCTTGCCCGGCAACATGACATCGAGGATGACCACGTCGTACTCAAGCTCCAGGGCGTAGTGCAAGCCATCGATGCCGTTCGTCGCGACATCGACAATGTAGCCGAGCTCGCTCAAGCCGCGGTGGACATAGGAGGAGGTTTTTTCTTCGTCCTCGACGATCAGCAAGCGCATCTGGTGACTCCTCTACGAAAGCGGGGCAACCAGAAGAGTCTAGACGCAGAAGGTGTCCGGAGGCTGACGGCTTGCTGACATTCTTGTCAGAAAGCCCCCCCCGCGAACCCAGACCCTACCAAAGCGCGACGTCATAAGTGACGTAGACACGGTTGCTATCGCGTCCCCGTGAAAAGTCGGAGCGATAGACATAGTTACGCAATTTGACACCCAACCCCTTCAACTTACCTTGCTGCACAATGTAAGCGACTTCGGCGTCGCGCTCCCACTCGTTCACGACGCTGTTGGATTTGCCATCGGCGCCACTGAGGTAGCGGCTGGAAAACGTCAGGCCGGGCACGCCTAGGCGAGCGAAATCGTAGCCGTAGCCGAGCATCCAGGTCTTTTCATCTTCCTCGATGAACTTGCCGATCCCAACGTTGCTGAAGGAATAGACCGTGGCGCCGCTGATGTATGGCAAGCCCCCTTCCCCGCTGAGCTTCTGGTAACCGGCACTGAACGTGTGGCCGAGGGCAACGTACGACAGCGAGCCGCTGAACATGTCATTGTCGACTTTACCGCCATGGGCCAAGCCCGAATCGGCACTGTTGAAGTAGCGCAGGTCGCTGGTGAGCACGCCGGGACCGAGCTGTAGGTCATGTTGGACACCGGCGAAGTTCTGCCGGTAGAAGTTTTCCAGTTCGCCATAGAAATAGCTCAAGCGAATGTTCTTTCCCAGCTTGTAGTCGGCGCCGGCATAAATGAAGTCGCCTGACTCGTTGCCACTGTAGCCGTCGGGCACGATCGGCATGCTGTCGCTTGAATCGCGCAGTTTGAATCGTTCCAGCCGCCCACCCGTCAGGGTGAGGTTGTCGATGTCGTTGCTGCTGACCTGCCCCCCCTGATAGGTCTGGGGCAGCAGCCTCGCGTCGTTGTAGATCAGTACTGGGTTCTTGGGCAGCAGCGTGCCGTATTTGAACGTGGTTTTCGCCAGTCGGGCCTTGGCGGTCATCCCCGCGCTGGCGAACTCTTCAGCGGCACGACCGTCGTCATGGACCGGTAGCAAGCCAGTGCCGCTACGACCGGGCCCCGAATCAAGCCTGAATCCGAGCAGGCCCAGGGCATCGACGCCGAAACCGACCGTGCCTGACGTGTAGCCTGACTGATAATCCAACAGCAAGCCCTGAGCCCATTCGGTGCGCTCGCTTTTGGCGGTCCGCGCCGCTCGCGCACTCATGCCATGTTCATCGCGAAAGTTCTCGTTGAAGTAAACATTGCGCAACTGCAATTTGAGCTTGCTGTCGTCGACGAATCCCTCTGCACTGGCGTTGGCCAACGGCAGCAGACCAAGAATCGGAAACAGAACCCCGCGAATCAGGTAAATACTCATGTCGAGTGTCTCGTTGTTGTTATTTGGCGCGCAGGCCGGCGCACTCCCCATGCGGGGAGCGTCAGGCAAGGACTAAAGGGTGTCGGGTGAATCAGGAGAACAGCGTCAGCGCCCCGGTCAGAAGCGCCAACGCCGTTATTACGATTGAGGTGAGCACCGCCCATTTGATGGTGGCTTTCTGGAAATCGCCCAGGTCGCGATCGACCATGCCCACCAGCAACAAGGTCGAGGCCACCAATGGGCTCATCAGGTGCACCGGCTGACCGAGGATGGACGCCCGAGCTATTTCGACCGGGTGAATCCCGTAGGCGGCAGCGGCGTTAGCCAGGATAGGCACGACCCCAAAGTAATAGGCATCGTTGGACAATACGAACGTCAGCGGCATGCTGGTAATTGCCACCACCAGGGGGAACAAATGGCCCCAGGAAGGCGGAATCCAGTCGACCAGCGTTTGCGCCAGGGCATCGACCATTTTTGTTCCGGAGAAAATTCCGGCGAAAATACCCGCCGCGAACACCAGCAGGACCACGGTCATGGCGTTACCCGAGTGGGCGAGAATGCGCTCTTTCTGGATGTCCAGCTGCGGATAGTTGATCACCAGCGCCAGGACGAAACCGATCAGGAACAGAATCGCCGAGTGCATGAGGCCCATCACCAGCGCGACCATGACTGCGACGACCAACAGCAAATTGACATAGGCCAGTTTCGGACGCTTGTGCGGCGTGTCCTCCAGGATGGCCTTGATATAGCAATCGCCACCTCCGCTCTGTAGTTGAATGTTGCCGATACGCTTGCGCTCGGCACGACCCAGCAGGAACGCGGTGAACACCACCCACATCGCGCCACCGATCATAGTCGGCAACAAAGGCACGAAGTACTCGCCGGCATCCAGGCCGAGTGCCGCGATGGCCCGGGTCGCCGGCCCGCCCCAAGGCGTCATGCCGCTCATGATGCTCAGCGAAAGCATCGCGACGGTCGCCAGGATCATCGGATTCATGCCGATGCGCTTGTACAGTGGCAGCATCGCGGCGCAGGTAATCATGTAGGTCGTCGTGCCGTCACCGTCCAGTGCAACGAGAAGCGACAGCAGTGCGGTGCCCACGGCGATTTTCATCGGATCGCCATTGACCCGCTTGAGGATCTTGCGGATCAGCGGGTCGAACAGGCCCGCGTCGATCATCAGACCGAAAAAAAGAATCGCGAACAACAGCAGTGCCGCCGACGGTGCAACCATCTTCAGCCCATCCAGCATCATCTTGCCAGTGGTCCCACCGAAGCCGCCGATCACCGCGAAGACTATCGGCACGATCGTCAGGGCGACGATCGGCGACAGCCGTTTGGTCATTATCAGAAAGGTGAAGACCACCACCATGGCCAAGCCAAGTAAAGCGAGCATAAGTCAGTTCTCTTGTTGTTATGAGTCGCTGATGCAATGACAAAGTCTGCCCGGGTCATCCGGCCAGGCGCTGGGGAACCGTGGCGTAGACAAAACCTGAAAAAAGCCTGCGGGCGGTACGGACCACCGAGGCGCGGATGGTCTCACCCTTTTCGCCGGTGTAGGACAACACGACATCGATACCGCCACTGGGGTGCTCGATGCGCACCCGTTGAAGGCGTGGTTCGCTGACGCCGCCAAGCAGGTTGGCCGCGACACTGCCGTCGGTCACGCAGGCCGTCGCCAGCCCGATGGAACCGGTAATCGCCAAGGCGCGATGACAGCTATGCGGCATGAAGTAGCGCACCTGGATCGTCCCGCCACACGTGGCCGTCGAGACCAGCACTGGCTTGGGAATCACTTTGTCGCTGACGTCGCCCAGGCCCATCGCCAAGCCGGCCTTCAAACGCAAGGACTCCAAACGCTGCAAGAACGCCGTATCGCCATCAAGCTCGGCGGGGCTTTCGTCGCCACGCTTGCCGAGCTGGCCGGCCTCGACAATCAGCATCGGCATGGCCATGTCGATGCAAGTCACCGGGATGCCATCGATCAAGTCGACGGATTGCCCCGTGGGGAAGAGTTTTCCGGTCTTGCTGCCGGCTGCGTCGAGAAAGGTCAGTTGCACTGGAGCGGCCGTGCCCGGCACACCGTCGATGGCAGTGTCGCCTTCGTAGCTGACCTTGCCCTTCGGTGTCTGGACCTCGGCATTGACGAAGGTTCCGGTATTGAGGTTGCGGATCCGCACGCGGGTCAGGTCGCCTGTGGCCTTGACCAGCCCTTGCTCAATGGCGAACGGGCCGACGGCACAGAGCATGTTGCCGCAGTTGGGTGCAGTGTCGACCCGGCGCTGGGAAACCATGACCTGGACAAACAGGTAATCCACGTCGGCTTCAGGGTGCAGCGATGGGCTGACGATCGCCACCTTGCTGGTTTGTGGACTACCACCCCCGATGCCGTCGATCTCCAGCTCATGGCCAGAACCCATCAGGTTGAGCAGCAACTCGTCACGTTCGGGAATCGTTGCCGGCAAATCCCAGGCGAGAAAAACCGGACCTTTGGAAGTGCCGCCGCGCATGAGTACACAAGGAATTCGTTGCATGACCACTAACTCTTGTTGATCAATCTGGATAATTGATGCTCTGTGCACAAGAGTGGCAGGGTTTAAAAAGTGTTTCCAATGCAAATATCGGAGTTATTATTGCGTTTCACAAAAGAATTATTTTGGCGTTCTTTGGAACCTGGTAGCGAGAAAAATTGATGGAATATGAACTTCAGGACATCCGATCTTTCGTTAAGATCGCCGAACTTGGCAGTTTCCATGAAGCCGCCGATGCACTGCACCTATCCCAGCCCGCCCTCAGCCGACGGATGAAAAAGCTTGAGGAAGGATTAGGCACCGCCTTGCTCGACCGCACGACGCGAAAGGTCAGCCTGACCAGCGTTGGGCGTGATTTCCTGCCTAAGGCGCGGCGCTTGTTGGATGATTTTGACGATTCCATTCTCAATATCCGCGAATTGGCCGAGCGGCAGATCGGCCGAGTCACCTTGGCCTGCATCCCGACGGCGGCGTTCTATTTTCTGCCCTCGGTGATCCGGCTTTATAACGAACGCTACCCGAAGATCCGCATACGTCTGCTCGATCTCAGTGCCAACGAAGGATTGGAGGCTGTACTGCGTGGCGAAGCAGACTTCGGCATCAACATGATGAGTGGCCAGCACCCGGACATCGAGTTCGTGCCCCTGGTCAACGAGCCCTTTGTGCTGGCCTGCCGACGAGACCATGAGCTCGCTGGCCGCAGTGCGGTCACCTGGTCGGAGCTCAGCGACTATCGGCTGATCGGTGTCGGTCGCTTGAGTGGCAACCGCATGCTGCTTGACCACGCCTTGTCAGGCCTGAGCTGGCGTCCGCAGTGGTTCTACGAAGTGCAGCACCTGTCCACATCCTTGGGCTTGGTCGAGGCTGGCCTCGGCGTGTCGGCGATGCCCAGCCTGGCGATGCCGGCGGTCGATCATCCGACGCTGGTCAGCGTACCGCTGATCGAGCCGGTGGTGAATCGGTCGCTGGGCCTGGTTTATCGACGCGGTGCCTCCCTTTCCCCCGCTGCGGAAAAATTTGTCTCGATCCTGCTGGAGCAGTGGCCACAGTAGAGGCCAACGCTATGCACCGGCCAATCGATGCCATACTCGCTCACCACAACGCTTGGTCGAGAACAAGGCGCCAGGACGCTGACCCATTGTTTCTCAAAGCGCCTTGTCCCTGTCGCGCAACAGGGGCTTGGGTCGGCTTCATGAGTGCTCGGAGTGACCCCCCACCGTTTCATTACCCGTGATGTTACGCATACGCGCATATATTCCCTGCGCGCCGTCGTCCACCAAGGAAAACACTACGGGAATGACCAGCAGGCTCAGCACTGTCGAAGTGATAAGCCCGCCAATCAACACGATGGCCATCGGCGCGCGGAAGCTCGGGTCAGCCCCCCAACCGAGTGCGATGGGCATCATGCCGGCGCCCATGGCGATTGTCGTCATGACAATGGGCCGCGCACGCTTGCCGCAGGCATCGATGATCGCTTCAGAGCGCGTCAGTCCGTGGTCTCGGCGCGCGAGGAGGATGTAGTCGATCAGCAGGATCGAATTCTTCGTGGCAATCCCCATTAGCATGATGAGCCCAATCATCGACGGCATCGACAATGTCGAGCCGGTGACGAACAGCGCCAGGAAGGCGCCTGGCACCGAGAGCACCAGGGCGGCGAGAATGGTCAGCGGTTGCAGGAAGTCCTTCAGTAACAGGACCAGGACCATATAGATGCACAACACCCCGGTCAGCATCGCCACGCCGAATCCCGAGGCAAGCTCCCCCATGGCTTCGGCATCTCCCACCGAAGTGCGCACCAGGCCGGGCGGCAGTGCTTGCAGGCTCGGCAAGGCAAGCACTGCCTGTTCAATGTCGCCCAATGGCTGGCCGTTTGTCTCGATTTCGATGTTGACGTTGCGCATGCGGTCGAAACGTTCGATCTGCGCCGGGCCGCTGGCGATCTCCAGCGACGCGACATTCTCCAGCGGCACCGGACCACGGGCGCCGGGCACCGGTAGGCGCTTGAGCGTCTCGAAATCCTGACGAGCGGCGTCGGTCAAGCGCACGACAACAGGCACTTGCCGTTCACTGAAATTGAGTTTGGCGAGCGCCTGGTCGTAGTCACCCAAGGTGGCGACGCGCAGGGTGTCGGCGATAGCTGCGGAGGTCACGCCAAGGTCGGCCGCCCTGGCGAAATCGGGTCGCACCAGCAGTTCGGGGCGTTTCAGGCTCGCGGTCGAAATCACCGCGCCCACGCCAGGCACGCCGCGCAGTTCGCGCTCCACCAGCTGCGCATGCCGGGTGAGCAAGGCGCCGTCTTCGCCGGCGAGCACCAGCACGTAGTTCTCCGACTCGCCCATGCCCACCTTCACCCGCGTTGCGGGCAGTATCGCGAGGGCTTCGCGCAATTGTTTCTCGATCTGTTGCTTACTCAGTCCGGGTCGTTCGTTGCGGTGCGTCAGGTTAAGTGTCAGCACCGCCGTGCGGACATTTTTGACGTTGCCGCCCGCTCCTATAGGGTCCGTGCCGGCATTGCCGTCCCCGACGGCGGTGTAGACCTTTTTCACCTGGGGGTTGTGCCGGACTATCCCCCGGGCCTGCTCGGCCAGCACCAGGGTGTCGCCCAGTCTGCTACCGGGCGCAAGCGTGAGGGTGACCTGGGTTTGCCAGTCGTCATCGGGCGGCATGAAGGTGCCCGGCAACGCTGCCGCGAGCATCAACCCGCCGACAAAAAAAATCGCTGCGCCAACAGCGGTCACGGCTCGATGACGCAGGCACCAGCGGGCCCAGGACAAGTAGTGCGTCACCCATCCGGCCACCCTGGGCTCGGGTTTTTTCGGGGCGCGCATCAGGTAGGCCGCCATCATGGGCGTCAGCAGGCGCGCGACAACGAGAGAGAAAAATACCGCCGTGGCCGCCGTCCAGCCGAACTGGACGAAAAACTTGCCGACCGTGCCGCTCATGAACGCGGTGGGCAGAAACACCGCAATCAACGTAAACGCCGTGGCGACCACCGCGAGGCCGATCTCCTCAGAGGCATCCATGGCCGCCTGGTAGGGTTTCTTGCCCATCTGCAAGTGACGCCCGATGTTTTCCACTTCGACGATGGCGTCGTCCACCAGCACACCGACCACCAGCGACAGCGACAGCAGCGTAACGGTGTTGATCGTGAACCCCATCCAGTGCATCACCGCGAATGTCGGTATCGCCGACAGCGGCAGCGCGACAGCCGAGACGAAGGTCGCTCGCCAATCCGGCAAGAACAGGAACACCACCAGCACCGCCAGTGCCGCGCCCTCGTAGAGCAGGTGCAGGGAACCCTGGTAATTTTCGATCACCGGCTCGACGAAACTGAACGCCTGGTTGAACGTGATTCCAGGATGTCGGTTCTTGAGCCGCTCAAGGGCGGCGCGTACACCTTCATCGACCTCGATTTCCCCGGCCCCTTTTGCCCGTACGATTTCGAACGCGACCACCGGCTCGCCGTCCAGCAGCGCCGCCGAACGTCGCTCGCCAACGGTATCGGATACCGTCGCGACCTGGTCGAGCCGCACTCGCCTGCCGTCACTCAAGGTCACGTCCAGCATCGCGACTTCATTGGCCGACCGTACCGTGGCAAGCGTACGCACCGTTTGCTCGATGCCACCCAGATCCACGCGCCCGCCGGAGGCCTCTTGCTGGATCTGGCGAAGTTGACGGGAAATATCCAGCGCCGTGGTATTCAAGGCCAACAGGCGTGCCGGGTCCAGATCGATGCGGATTTCCCTCGTCACCCCACCGACACGCTCGACTGCGCCCACGCCAGGGACAGCCAGCAAGGCCTTGCTGAGGGTGTTGTCGACGAACCATGACAGCGCCTCTTCGTCCAGGCCCGCGGCCGACACCGTATAGGTCAGGATCGGCGTGCCAGCAACCTCGATCTTGCTGATCACCGGGTCGCGCAGGTCGGCGGGCAGGTCTGCCCGAACCCTGGAAACCGCATCACGAACGTCATCGAGCGCTTCCTGGGTGGGTTTGCCGAGGCGGAACTCAACCGTGATATCGGCGTTGCCGTCGGTCAAGGTGCTCTGGATATGCTTGACGCCCTGCACGGTGGCGAGAGAATCCTCGATCTTGCGGGCCACATCGTTTTCCAGCTGGACCGGCGAAGCACCCGGCAGCTCGGCTGAGATAGCGACCATGGGCAGGTCGATGTCGGGAAAGTTCTGCACCTTCATCTTCCAGAAGGCCATCGCGCCGGCAAATGTCAGCAGGATGAACAACAGCACCGAAGGCGTTGGGTTGCGGATCGACCAGGACGACACGTTAAGGCTCATTGCGCGCTCCCGCTGGTGAGATTGTGTATCGGTTGGGTGCGCCCCTGGACGACGCGGACAAGGTCACCTTCAGCGAGAAAACCGCCTCCGGCTTCGATCACGGCGGCGGTGCTGTCGATGCCAGCGGTGATCTCGATTCGATCGCCGACGCGGCGCCCTACTGTCACCTTGGCCTGGGCCACTTGGAACGCCGCGCCGACCTGCAAGACGTAACTGAAGCCGTCGTGCTGCAGCACGGCAGTTTGCGGCAGCGTCGCCATCCGCTCGGCCCCGACGTCGAACTCGCCACGGGCAAACATCCCGGCACGCGCCGCCGTGTCGGCGGGCAGGTCGACATACACCAGACCATTGCGGGTCTGCATGTCCACCGTGGGCGCAACCCTGCGCACCCTGCCCTCGATCGCCGCGCCGTTGACCGGCACCACACGCGCAAGCTGGCCGGGATGGAATTTCGCGAGATCCGCTGCCGCGACCTCGGCGCGCCATTCGAGCCGGCTCTCGCGGATCAGGCGAAACAGCTCCTGGCCGGCGGGTAATACGGCGCCCACCGTGGCACTGCGCGCCGATATCACTCCGTTGTCGGGCGCCAGGACGCGGGTCTGGGCCAGGCGCAGGTGCTGCAATCGTTCGGCGGCCTCGCCCGCCTCAAGCCTTGCCTGCGCCGTGCGTTCGGCTGTCACATGTTGATGGACCTGCTGCTGCGAGAGCGCCCCGCTCGACTGCAACTGCCGGGCACGCCGCGCGATGGCCCGGGCTTCGGCCAGGGCCGAGTGTGCTTCGGCGGTGGCCGCGCGACGTTGCGCGAGTTCGGCGGCCACCGTATCGGAGCTGAACGTTGCGAGCACCTGGCCACGCCGCACCACATCGCCAACGTTCACCATGACCTCGGCCAACCGCAAGCCATCGGCCTCGGTGCCGACGCTCGCTTCCTGCCACGCCATGATGTTGCCATTGGCCTGGATGCGAACCGGCAGCATGGCCGATTCAAGCCGGGTGACGGCCACGGTCAGTGCCGGTTTGGGGTGATGTTCAGGACCGGGCGGTCGCGGGTCCGGCGACAGGCCCATCATCACCAATGCAACGGTGCAGGCGATGGTCGCGACAAACAGAACGACGTGGAGGGTTTTTCTTTTCATGGGGGATCGGATTCCTGCGCAGGGTTCGCATCGCTCGCGGGTGCCGATACATCCACATGGCGCGATTGCTCGAGACGGTCACTATGCGACAGGCAGTCTTTCGCAACACTTACCGGCAAAAGGCGGTTAGCCATGCCGAACCGTAAGTGTTCAGTAAGAAGAAGTTCTCAACGATAGGCATGCATTCATCCCACCGATCCGGAGACTTCCATGCGCGCCTTGACCTTATCGAAACCTTACCTTGCGATCCGGCTGACCATCGCCAGCTCCGCGCTTGTGCTGGGCGTGTGCTCACCGATCGCGGCCAGTGCCGACGAGTCTGAAGGCTCCGCTTGGGGCCTCGGCGTGGGTGCAGCCAGCAGCCAACAGCCCTACAAAGGCATCGACCGTGACAGCGAGGTCCTGCCGCTGATCTATTTTGAAAACGAATATGTGCGCGTCTTTGGCCCAACCGCCGAGATCAAATTGCCGAGCCTGGACATCAGCGACACCCAGCAACTCGAATTCAGCCTCGTCGGTGAGTACGATTTCAGTGGCTATGATGACGATGACGCCCGCATCCTGGACGGAATGAGCGACCGCAAGGGCGGCTTTTGGGCGGGGGGCAAGGTGCAGTGGCGCAACGACCTGGCCGATGTCAGCGCCGAGTGGTTGGGCGACGTTTCGAGCAACAGCAAGGGCCAGCGCTTCACCCTGGGCCTGGAACGGTCGTGGAATTTCGGCGAGCACATCAGGCTCACGCCACGGCTGGCCGCCATCTGGCAGGACGACAACTACGTCGACTACTACTTCGGCGTCCGGGAAAATGAAGCTCGCGCCGATCGGGCAGCCTATGATGGCAAGTCCGGCATGAACACCGAAATCGGCTTACGTGGAAACTATATGTTCGATGATCATCACTCCGTGTTTCTGGACCTCAAGGCCACGAGCCTGTCCGATGAAATCAAGGACAGCCCGCTGGTAGATCGATCTACCGAAAACAGCGCGCTGTTCGGCTACCTGTACCGTTTCTGATGAGCCGCATACTGCTGGTCGAAGACCATGAGCGTCTGGCGCAACTGGTGTGCAAGGGTTTGTCGAGCGCAGGCATCGCCGTCGACGTCATCAGCCGCATCGATGCGGCATGGGCGGCCATCCAACAGGTGCCCTACCAGGCGTTGATTCTCGACCGGGGTTTGCCGGATGGCGATGGGCTGCTACTGCTCGAACGCTTGCGCAACGCCGGGTTGGGCGTGCCCTGCCTGGTGCTGACGGCCCGCGACGCGCTGCATGACCGGATCGAAGGCCTGGACGCCGGGGCCGATGACTACCTGCCCAAGCCATTCGCCATGGACGAAATGGTCGCACGCGTGCGGGCCTTGTTGCGCCGCCCCGTGGAGCGCCGCCCCTTGGCGCCGTCACACGGCGACCTCAGCGTGCAACCCGACGCAGGGGTCATGTGCAGCGTCAAAGGCAGCGTTCCACTGGCGCCGGCGGAAATGCAGATCATGTTGTTGTTACTGCGCAAGCCCGGTGAAATCGTCCGTCGCAGCGCCATCGAGGCGGCTGCGTGGGGCTTGAGCGAAGCCGTGACGCCAAACGCCCTCGACGTGGCCTTGCATCGTATTCGCCGCAAGCTTTTGGCGGTCGGCTCCCACCAACGGATAGTCAACTTGAGAGGCCTGGGCTATGCCCTTCGTCAAGACGACCTGGCGCAATAGCATCAGTTTCAAGGTCCTGCTCGCCTACGTCGCCGGCGTGGGCTTGAGTATCTTGCTGATTGCGCTGGGCGCTGTCGCGCTCATTACGTCCAGGAGCGATATCCTCCTGACCACCGACGTCGCCGAACGCACCCATGAACTCGCCGGCAAGCTGATGTTCGACGCGGCGGGCCATCCTACCGGCTTCGATGACAGCGAAGGTGATCGCGTCTGGACCTTCAAGAGCCTGGGGGTGGAAATCGGCTATCGCGTGCTGGACTCGCAGGCAAACGTCGTCCTGGCCTCCACCGACGAGGCATTCTGGTCGCCGGTCGCCAAATCACCGCCTTCGGACCAAGGGCGCTTCAAGTTCGAGCGTGAGGGCATGCTGATGTACGCCGCCACCGCCCCGGTGGAGCGCGACGGCACGATCTGGTATCTGCAATTCGCCGTCAGCGAACGACTGATGGAACTGCTTCATCAGGGTTTCGCCTGGCCTTTCATGGGGGCCGGTATCGTCCTGTTCAGCCTGGTGCTGCTTTTTGTCTTCGGCGCTTGCGCCTATTTCACGCTGGGGTATGCGCTCAAGCCACTGCGCGAAGTCTCGGAATCAGCGGCGGCCATTTCCCCTCGATCCTTGCATTCACGCCTGGACAGCAAAACCGTGCCGTCGGAAGTCGCGCCACTGGTCAGCAGCTTCAACAGCGCCCTTGAACGCCTGGAACAGGGATACCGTGTGCAGCAGGAGTTCCTCGCGACCGCGGCCCATGAACTGAAGACGCCACTGGCGCTGATCCGCGCGCAAATCGAATTGATGGCTCCAGACAAGACCCGCGACTCGCTGCTCAATGACGTCGAGCACATGACACGCCAGGTTCAACAATTACTGCTGCTGGCCGAGACCAGCGAGGCCCACAACTACAGCTTTGCCGCCGTGAACGTCGGGGAAGTGGTGCAGCAAGCCGCAGACTACCTGCAACGCATGGCCGACGCCGCGCGGGTCGGCATCGTCCTGACAGGGCATACGGCCACGCAAACGCCTTGGCAGGCCGACCGCAGCGCCCTGTTCACGCTGCTGAAAAACCTGCTGGAAAACGCCATCCAGCACGCGCCTGAAGGCACGCAGGTGCGGGTGCAATGTACCGCCGACAAGTTAACCGTGCGCGACTGGGGCCCCGGCGTGGAGCAAGCGCAACTGCCCTACATATTCACTCGTTTCTGGCGCGGCGCCCATCGGCGCGATCACGGCGCGGGACTGGGGCTGACCATCTGCCAGGAGATCGCTCGCGCACACGGGTGGACACTGGTTGCGCACAGGGCGGAACCGGGATTGGCGTTTTGTTTGTCCCCGCCTGTCACCGATTCACCGAGTATAAATAGCAGTCAGGAGAGTTCATGAAAATCCATCGCCTGTTTTTCGCATGCGCGTTAGTACCGGGTCTCTTTGCTGGTGGCTGGGCATCGGCGCAAAGCTTCCCTTCCACGGTCGTGGTCCGTATCGCGCAACTTGAGATCGACATTTCAAGCTTTACGTCGAGCAAACCAAGTCGATGATCCGCTCGCGAGGGCTGATCGAGACGACGCCGGTGCAACTGAGTTCGAAGTGACAACGTCGCGACTTGGTTCGTTACGCTGGGCCCGAACTGACATCCAAGCCCAGCCAGCACTCAATAATCCCAGGACCCCGCCACCCAACGAAACGCGTCGCCATCCACCGCCACACGGCCCACGGAAGGAAACGAAAGGTGGGTCGCCACGAACAGCTCCCCGCTTGCCGCGGCCTCTTGCATCAACCGTACGCGAACGCGCACCGCTTCTTCAGGGTCATGCTCGAAGCCGTTTTGCCAATCGGGATGGTCGAAAGCCACCGGGAACAAGGCGTCGCCGGCAAACGTGAGCTTTTCGCGGCCAGACGTCACATGCACCACACTGTGCCCCGGGGTATGCCCGCCGGTGCGTTTGACCACGACACCCGGCGCCACTTCATGCTCCTGCTCGAAGGTGTGCAGTTTGTCGTGGTATGCCTCCATGAACTGCCGCGCGGTCGTGTGCAGCACGTCCGGTATCGGCGCGGGCATGACGGTGCGGGAGAAGTCAGGCTCCGCCCAGAAATCGACCTCGGTTTGGCAAACATGGATCCGCACGTCCGGGCTCAGGCGGGTCCGTACCTCGTCGACGAGCAGGCCGCCTATGTGATCCATATGCATGTGGGTGATGACCACGTCGGTAATGGAGGAAAGCTCGATGCCGGCCGCCTCCAGCCGCTTTGGAAACAGCCCTGCACGTGGGAAGCCGGGGAACTGCCCGCCCAGCCCCGCGTCGACCAGCAGGGTTTGCTCGCCGCTGCGCACCACCAGCACGTTCAACGCCCAATCGAACGCGTCCGGGCCAAGGAACATGTCCTTGAACCAGGCAGCACGTGCGGCGGGGTCGGCATTGGTGGACATGGTCGAGGTCGGCAGCGGCAGCACGCCGTCGCTCACCACCAGTACATCGATGTCGCCGACCTTGAGTGCGTAGCGCGACGGAACCAGTTCCTCGGTCGCGGATACTCCCTGGATGGTTTTTTGCGGCGTGTCTTGCAGATGCATCGTCATGATCGCTCTCCTGTGCTGGATGAGGCGAATCCGTATCCATTGGCAGAACAACGGATCACCTGGAGGACGAGTGTGCATCGCGGTATGGCGCGCCCGATATCATACGCGGGTATGCCGTGCCCACATCTTGGCGTGGTCGTTTCAAACGAACGGCTGGGTGATTTGCAAGATTGGGCAATAATCGGACCGGATCGTGCAAGCTATCGCGCCCGATGCTTTCTATAGTAATCGGTGCCCAACCATCTGGAGCTGGTCCGACTATGAGCGCCCTCAATATCAATGGCCGTGAGCACACGGTTGACGTAGACCCTGGCACCCCTATTCTCTGGGCCCTGCGCGACACGCTGGGCATGACCGGCACCAAGTTCGGCTGCGGTGCGGCCTTGTGCGGCGCCTGCACCGTTCATCTGGATGGCCAGGCCATTCGCTCCTGCGTGACGCCGATAGCCGCGGCGGTCGGCAGGAAGATCACGACCATCGAGGCGGCCACCGACGGCAGCGACCCGGTAGGCACCGCGGTGCACGAAGCCTGGGTCAAGCATGACGTGGCGCAGTGCGGCTACTGCCAGAGCGGGCAGATCATGAGCGCGACCGCGTTTCTCAAGGCCCAGCCCAAGGGCAAGCAGCCGACACCGGCCGAGATCGACTCGGCGATGGCCGGCAATATCTGCCGCTGCGGCACCTACGCACGAATCCGCGCCGCGGTGGCCGACGCCGCCAAAGCCCTCGCCTGACAGGGAGTTGCGCCATGCTGAACGAGATTTTTCCAACCGAACTTCCGCGAGCCTTGCAGCACCTGCTCGAACGCGATGACGCGGACGGTCCCGCGACCCTGCCCCGCCGCAGCTTCCTCAAGATCGTCGGCATCGGCGGCCTGGCCTTGGGGGCTTTTCCTCACCTGGCCCTGGCCGAACAGGCTAACGGCGCGGGCGAAGGCCCACTCAAGCCGACCCAGCAACCCTCTGCCTTCGTCCAGATCGCGCCTAACGGCGAGGTGACGGTGACCATCAATCGCCTTGAGTTCGGCCAGGGCGTGCAGACCGGCCTGCCGATGATCCTCGCCGAAGAGCTCGACGCCGACTGGAGCCTGGTGCGCACGCGCAACGGCAGCAACGACGCGGCGTACATGGATCCGGCCTTTGGCATTCACCTTACCGGCGGCTCCAATTCGATCAAGAACAGCTACACCCAATACCGCGAACTGGGCGCCCGGGCCCGTTCGATGCTGCTGGCCGCCGCAGCGGCGCGCTGGAATGTCGACGCCTCCAGCCTGACCACGCAAAACGGCGCTGTGCTTGGCCCTGGCGGTCGCAAGGCCAACTACGGTGAGTTGGCCGAAGCCGCCATGGCGATGCCCGTGCCGGAGAAGGTCACGCTCAAGGACCCCAAGGACTTCCGCCTCATCGGCCAGGCCACCACCCGCCTCGACGCCAAGGCCAAGAGCAGCGGCCAACAGGATTTCGGCATCGACGTGCATCTGCCGGGGCAACTGACCGCCGTGGTCGCCCATCCACCGGTATTCGGCGCCCGCATCGCCTCCCTGGACGACAGCGCCGCACGCGCGACCAAAGGTGTAAAAGCCGTGCTGCGCGTGCCGTTGGACGGCGGTGCCGAAGGCGTCGCGGTGATCGCCGACGGCTACTGGCAGGCCAAGCTGGCGCGTGATGCGCTGAAGGTCGAATGGGACGTAGCCAAGGTCGAAAAAGTCGACACGGAAAAACAACTGGCCCAGTACCGCGAACTGGCCGGCCAATCCGGACCGCTCCACTTCGATGCCGACATGAAGCCCCTGGCGTCGGCGCCCCATCAACTGGAAGCCGAGTTCGTATTTCCTTATCTGGCCCATGCGCCCATGGAGCCGCTGAACTGCACCGTCCAGCTGTCCGAGGGCCGTGCGCAGTTGTGGGTGGGTACGCAGTTTCCCGGCGGCGACGGCGCGGCAGCGGCCAAGGTGCTCAATCTCAAGCCTGAGCAGGTCCAGGTGAATGTGCAGACGGCGGGCGGTGGCTTCGGCCGGCGCGGCGTGCCCACCAATGATTTCGTCGTACAGGCTTGCGAAGTGGCCGAGGCGGCCCGCGCCGCCGGGCTCGATGCCCCCATCCGCACCCTTTGGAGCCGTGAAGACGACATCAAGGGCGGCTACTACCGCCCCATGCACCTTCACCGCGCGCGGATCGGCTTCGACGACAGCGGCAAGGTGTTGGCCTGGGACCACGCGCTGGTGGGGCAATCCATCTTGACCGGCACCTTGTTCGCCGGGCAGATGAAAAACGGCATCGACCCCACCGCCACCGAAGGCCTGCGCGATCCGTATCCGCTGCCGATGCGATTGACGGTGCATCATCCCAAGCTCAATGTGCCCGTACTGTGGTGGCGCAGCGTCGGCTCGACCCACACCGCCTTCGTAATGGAGACGCTGCTCGACGACATCGCCCGCACGACCAAGCAGGATCCGGTGGCGTACCGCATGAAGCTGTTTGGCGACCAGAACCCGCGTCATCGCGACGCGCTACAGTTGGCGGTCGACCGCAGCGGATACGGCAAGCGCCAGTTACCCGCCGGTCAAGCCTGGGGCGTGGCGGTGCACGAGTCGTTCAGCTCGGTGGTGGCCTACGTGGTCGAAGCCTCGGTGCAGGATGGCCGTCCCGTGCTCCATAACGTCACGGCGGGCGTGCACTGCAATCTGGCGGTCAACCCACGCAGCATCGAAGCCCAGGTCCAAGGCGCTGCGCTGATGGGCCTGTCGATGTGCCTGCCTGGTGGCGCCGTGACGTTGAAGGATGGTGTCGTGCAACAAAGCAACTTTGCCGACTTCAGCGTGCCGCGTATCACCGACATGCCGCAAATTGCCGTCCACATCGTCCCGAGCGCTGAGCCACCGACCGGCATGGGCGAACCCGGCCTGCCCGCCTTGGCCCCGGCGTTTGCCAATGCCATTGCCAGCCTGACGGGCAAACCCCTGCGGCAGTTGCCGTTCAGCCTGGCTTGATTGGGAGCGAACGCCAAACCTTGGCGAGGGGTTTTATCCCCTCGCCACAGCCACATGGGACAACCGTTTCTTCAATTGCCCTGACCGCAATCCTGCTCGATCGCGCTGTAGTCCAGCGCCTGGATCGCCCCGGTGGAATCCAGGTAGGTCATTCGCGACTCGACGACGCCGCAGCCTGAGCCCATCCCTTGCTTGACCGACAGCACCTGGGCGATGTCCAGGTGATCACCGTACATATAGGTATGCGGCTTGACGGCGTCCTGGGCGTTGGCTGCCAGAGCGCCGAGGCTGAGGACGGCGAACAGTGAAGCAATGCTGAGATTCTTGACGTTCATGGCGATGTCTCCGACGTTTGAGTGAGTAGCTGAGACGGCTTGTGCTGTCTCGATGGGCTCATTTGACGCCGGCGAGGTATCTGGGATGTGTCATCGACAGGCCCAAAGGAATCAGTGCGTATCGGCAAAGGGTCTGGATACACAGCGATACAATCATGCCGTTCACGCTTTATCATGGCGCCATCCCCATTCCCTGACCTGATGGAACGACCATGACTTTCGATTTCGACCTGGTGTTCGAGCGCCACGGCACCGGTAGTACCAAGTGGAGCCGCTACCCGGCGGATGTATTGCCAATGTGGGTGGCCGATATGGATTTCGCCGCGCCACCGGTCGTCGTCGATGCGCTGCGCAAACGCCTGGAGCACCCGATGCTCGGCTACAGCGTTGCCCAGGACAATCTGCGCGCGGCCATCGTCGCCGATCTCTGGAGCAAATACGCCTGGCGCGTCGAGCCCCAGCAAATCCTATTCCTGCCTGGGGTCGAGCCGGGTTTCAACATGGCACTGCATGCGCTGGTGGAACCGCAGCAGAACGTCGTGGTGCAGGTGCCCAACTATCCACCGCTACGCAACGCGCCTGGGAACTGGAACCTGAACAAGGTGGAATTGGCATTCGACACGGTCGATGGCGAGTTCCGCACACCGCAGGCCGAACTACGGGATGCCCTTCAAGGCGGCGGTGCACTGTTGCTGAGCAACCCTCATAACCCACTGGGCAAGGTATTCGGTCGCGACGAACTCAAGGCGGTGGCGGATATTTGTGTCGAGCAGGACGCCTGGATCATCTCCGACGAAATCCATGCCGAGCTATGCTTCGATGGCCGCGTGCACATCCCCACCGCCAGCCTGGGCGCGGACATTGCCGAACGCACCATCACCCTGATGTCCGCCAGCAAGGCCTATAACATCGCGGGGCTGAAAACCTCCTTCGCCATTATCCAGAACGCCAAGCTGCGCGAGCGGGTCAACGGCGCCAGGGCCGGCATGGTCGACAGTGTGAACGCCCTTGGCCTGGAGGCCACCCGCGCCGCGTACAGCGAAGCGGGACCGTGGCTGGAGGCCTTGAAGCAGTATTTGCAGGCCAATCGTGATTACCTGGTCGAGGCGGTGAAGACCCGCTTGCCGGGCATCACCATGACCGTGCCGCAGGGAACGTACCTGGCGTGGCTGGATTGCTCCGGATTGGGGTTGGACGACCCACAGGGCTTTTTCCTGAAGCAAGCCAAGGTCGGCCTGAGCGCCGGGCTGGATTTCGGCGACGACGCGGGGCAGTTCGTGCGGCTGAACTTCGGCTGCCCACGGGCGTTGCTGGAGGAAGGGATTGCGCGGATGGAGCGTAGCCTGAAATCCCGAACCTGACCGGATCCCCTGTGGCGAGGGAGCTTGCTCCCGCTGGGCTGCGAGCGGCCCCAAAACCTTGCGGTCGCTGCGCCCGAAGCGTCGGACCGACCGAGCGGGAGCAAGCTCCCTCGCCACAAAAGCCTCCACCACCGGCCATGCCGAAGTCAGTCATGCATATCCGGCGTATGCACAAAACACAGCTTGTTCCCCTCCGGATCCCGGCAATAGGCGCCGAAGTAATCCTTCGAATATTGGTGCCTCGGGCCCGGCTCGCCTTCGTCGAAACCTCCCATGTCCATCGCCATCTTCCAGGCTTCGCGTACGGCTTGCTGTGATTCAGCGGCAAAGCTGACCTGCATCCCATTGCCCCAGGTCGCCGGCAGCCCGTTGATGGGCACCTGGACGAACACCTGCGGCCAATGCCTGCCGGGCTGATGCCAGCCCTCGCCGGGTGGGCCAGAGTCGTCCTCGCTGTCCATGCGCACCAGGCCAAGGCAGCCCAGGACCGCATCATAAAACGCGACCATCTTCGGTAGGTCGCGCGCGCCGATCTGTATATGACTGAACATGCCCTTCTCCTTCTGAGACCTTATTCGATTGGAAAAGGCGGCTTCGCCCACGTTCACCTTAATCGGTGATCGGTCGATGAAACGCTCGTGGTCACGCTTATCGACCGACAGGAAAATTCGACCGAACTCCGGCCAAAACCCCAGGGTCCACCCTCCATCGCAACCACTGGAAATGGAGAACGAAAATGGCCGATTACCCAACCCCACCCTTCCCTAAGCAAAACCAACCCGTACCTGGCAGCCAGCAGAAAATGGACCCTTATCCAGACTGCGGCGAACAGAGTTACAAAGGTTCAGGACGCCTGGCGAACAAGATCGCCCTGATCACCGGCGCCGACAGCGGCATCGGGCGCGCCGTGGCGATTGCCTTCGCCCGTGAAGGCGCGGACGTGGCCATTTCCTACCTGAACGAACACGAAGATGCCAAGGAAACCGCGCGCTGGGTTGAACAGGCCGGTCGCCAGTGCCTGTTGCTGCCGGGCGATCTTGCCGACAAGGCCCAGTGTCGCAAGGTTGTCGATGAAACCGTGGCGCGCTTCGGGCGTATCGATGTCCTGGTCAACAACGCCGCGTTCCAGATGACCCATGAAACCCTCGAAGAAATTCCCGATGAAGAATGGGTGCGCACGTTCGATATCAACATCACGGCGATGTTCAGGATCTGCCAGGCCGCGGTGCCGCACATGAAGGCCGGAGGCTCGATCATCAACACCACATCGGTCAACTCCGACATGCCCAAGCCGACGCTGCTGGCCTATGCTACGACCAAGGGCGCCATTGCCAACTTTACCGGCGGTCTGGCCCAGATGCTCGGGCCCAAGGGTATTCGCGTGAACAGTGTTGCGCCGGGGCCGATCTGGACGCCGCTGATCGTCGCCACCATGCCCGAGGAAGAAGTGCAGAATTTCGGTTCCCAGACGCCGCTGGGCCGCCCCGGCCAACCGGTGGAAGTGGCGCCGATCTTCGTGCTGCTGGCGTCGGATGAGTCCAGCTACATCTCCGGCTCGCGGTATGCGGTGACGGGGGGCAAGCCGATCCTGTAAGCGCAGGCACATATTCCGTGGCGAGGGAGCTTGCTCCCTCGCCACGGAAAGCGCCCTTCTGATCACTCCTTGGCAATCACCGAAATCTTCCCATTGCGCTCGATGATCGCGAATTTGATCTGGTCCAGGGTCTCGATGCCCTGGCTCGAGCGTGCCGCTTCCATGATGTCCGCCTCAACCAGCCGTGCGTGGCGCATACGGCCCTGGAGGATGCGCCCGTCCTCGACGATGATGGTCGGGCCGCCATCGATGAGCCGGGACACCCAGTCGGAGCGCAGCTTGAGCAACGAAAATCCGACATCAATGGCGATCAGCGTGACGATGACCATGAACGAGTTGGTCATCGAAAAGTCATCCCCCAGCAGCGCTTGCTGGGTCGCCTCGCCAATGATCATCAAGAGCACGAAATCGAACGTGGTGATTTCCGCCAACGAACGACGCCCGGCGATCTTGAACAACACCATCAGCACCGCATACATCGCGGCGGCTCGCAGTACCGAATCCATATGTCACCTAAGGAAAGATGAATTGACTGAACGTGACCACGGCGCCGTTGGGCGTTGCGATGCGGCTCTGGTACGTGCCGAGGCCTTCGCTGAGCAATGACAGGTGCAGGTTCGCCTGCCCCTGACCATCCGCCTGGAGCCAGAGCTTCATGCCCGGACCCGCGGCGGCCGAGCGCATGGGCGTAGGTTGCACGCTTTGCACGTCGAATCCCTCCAGCCAGTCGCCCCCGAGCTCGATTTCCAGCACTGCATTGGGTGCTCCCTTCAAGCGCACGATCACCGGATTGGTCGAGCCGTTGCGATGGAACCTCTCGTATTCGACCCCGATGCTGCCGTCAGCACTGTGAATCTCGCTATTGCTCAGTGGCCCATGGGAAAACAGCCCGAGCAACGTCAACAAGACCAGCAGCACCAACGCATACCAACCCACCCGTTCGAAACGCCAGACCTTGTGCTGGAACGCCATGTCCTCGCATACCGGGTACTGGCGACTGCGATGATCGTCCTGTTCGCATTGGTCGGTCATGGGGTCCTCCTATCGACGTTCACCCGCCATGGCGCGCCGGTGATAGCTGGGCAATTGCTGCAAGGCGTATTCACTGGATAACCGTTGCACCTGGCGCCGATCGCCGAAAAAACGCTCTCGGCGGCTGAACAGCGCGCGCTGCCCGTTCAATTCGAACGCCCAGGCAAAACACACCGTGCCGGCGGGAATACCGTCCTTGTCGTCGGGCCCGAGCAGGCCGGTGGTGGCCACCGCCACGTTGGCGTTGGCGTCGCGCAATGCGCCAAAAGCCATTTCCTCGGCGACTTCGCGGCTGGTCAGGTTGAAGGTATCGATGGTCCGCGGCTTGACACCCAGCAGCCGCTGCTTGGCTTCGGGGGAATACACCACGTAACCGCTTTCGATCAGCGAACCGCTGCCCGGCACTTCGGCCAACAGCGTGACGATAAGCCCTGCGGTGCAGGACTCGGCAGTGGTCAGGCGCAACTCATGTTCACGCATGTACTCGATCAGGGAATGGGCAACAGTCATGGCATACAGTCCTTCATGGATGCTGATGGGTTGACCCCCGCCGCCTCGAATCATTCCCTTTATCGCGCCGTCGCGCCAAGCGGTCAAATAAATGAAACCCCTGGTCATTCCTGTACCTCATAACGGTATGAGCCTCATGCAGAGGCTGTCTTGATCAGGAGGTCGTTATGTCCGTGCTTTTCGTCAAACTGTTCACCCATCCGGAATTCGCCTGGGGGGACATTCGCGAGCAGGAACAGGCCCATCCCCACCATTACCTGGCGCATCTTCTGTTGCTCGCACTGATTCCGGCGGTAGCCCTGTTCGTCGGTACCACTTGGACCGGTTGGAGTCTGGCCGAAAACGAAACCGTGCGACTCAGCCACGCCAGTGCGCTGCAGCTGTGCGTCTTGCTGTATGTGACCATCGTTGTCGGCGTAACGTTGATGGGGCTGTTCATCCGCTGGATGTCGCGCACCTTCGAGGCCCGGCCAACCGTCAACCAATGCATCGGTTTCGCTGCCTACACCGCGACCCCCTACTTCCTGGCCGGAATATTCGGCGTGTACCCCAGCCGATGGCTGGCAGTGGCCGTCCTGCTGGCGGCTTCGGTGTACTCGACTTTCCTGCTGTTCGTCGGCCTGCCTAAGTTCATGGGTTTGAAGAAGGAACAGGGCCTACTGTATTCGGCCAGTGTCTGGGGCGTCGGCCTGCTGGTGCTGGTCACGATTCTGGTGGAGATGATCCTGCTGTGGTTCAACTATTTGCAGCCGGAGTATTTGCGGGTTCCGGTAGGCTGAACGGGTTTTGAGGTACACAATAACGGTGGCGGCGGTGTTGCGAAGCGTCAATTTCGCAATGTTCGTGTAACACGACTATCCTGCGGCTTTGCATCCTGAAATCGAGTCGGCAGCGCTGGACCGCCCCGCCGCCCTTTAAGGCCTAACCTAATATGTCATCTCCAAGCAAACGCTCTCCCAACGTTCCACAACGAAAGGAGCTGAGCCCCAGTCACCTGGATTTCGCCGTCGTGGGCATCGGCGCCTCGGCGGGTGGGTTGCAGGCCATCAAGCAGTTTTTCGAGCACATGCCCAAGGACAACGGCATGGCGTTCGTGATCGTACTTCACTTGGCGCCGGATCATCAGAGCATCGCCGACAAGATCATCCAGGAATCCACCAAGATGCCTGTATTGCAGGTGACCGAGGCGGTGCCGATCGAGAAGAACCATGTCTATGTGATTTCCCCGGCCCATCATTTATCGATGAACGACGGGTATCTGAAGGTTACCCCGGCCGAACCGCGCCAGGGTGGGCACGTGGCGATCGACCTGTTTTTCCGTGACCTGGCCGATGTGCACAAGGACCGCGCGTTTTGCCTGGTGCTGTCGGGCACCGGTTCCGACGGTGCCGTGGGTCTGTCAAGAATCAAGGAGCAAGGGGGGGTGACCCTCGCTCAGTCGCCCCAGGACGCCGAATTCGATGGCATGCCACAGGCGGCCATCGACACCCAGATGGTCGATCTGGTGCTACCGGTGGCGGAAATGCCGCAAAAACTCCTGGAGCTGTGGCAAAACTCCCAGGCCATCCGCCTGCCGACCGCCAACGACCCTGAGATACATGCCCAGCCGCCGACATCCGAGCGAGAAGCCGTTGCCGCCGAGCAATCGCTGCACGACATCCTGGTGCAGCTGCGGGCAGGCACCGGCCATGACTTCAAGCATTACAAACGGGCCACCGTGCTGCGGCGTATCGAACGACGCATGCAAGTCACCGCCCAACCGGACCTCAACGCCTACTACAGCTATCTGCAGAATCATCCGGAGGAAACCAAGGCCCTGCTCGGTGACCTGCTGATCGGTGTGACCAACTTCTTCCGGGACCGTGAGGCCTTCGAAGCCCTGGAGCGCGACGTACTGCCCAACCTGCTCAAGCCGGTGGAACCGGGCAGCGTCCCGCCGGAGGAAATCAGGGTCTGGTCGGCCGGCTGCTCGACCGGCGAGGAAGCCTACACCCTGGCGATGTTGATCAGCGATCAACTGCAACACGACGCCAGCAACGCCAAGCTGCAGATATTCGCCACCGACATCGATGAGCGGGCAATAACCGTGGGCCGCAGCGGGGGCTACCCCGAAGCGATCATCACCGACGTGCCGCCCACCCGCCTGCGCCAGTACTTCGTCAAGGAAAACTCGACATTCCGTGTGCGCAAGGAAGTCCGCGAACGGGTGCTGTTCGCCAAGCACAGCCTACTCTCGGACCCGCCGTTCTCGCAGATCGACCTGATCGTGTGCCGCAACCTGCTGATCTACCTCGACCGCGAGGTGCAGCGTGAAATCCTGCAAATGTTCCACTTTGCCCTGCGGCCGGGCGGCTATCTGTTCCTCGGCTCTTCGGAATCGGCCGACGCCTGCAGCGAATTGTTCAGCCCGGTGGACAAGCGCAACCGGATCTTCCGCGCCAAGTACGGCACCGCCAGCAGCCGCCGCACACCGACCATGCCCCGTGGCGGTTATGTGCGCAGTACCTCGGCGTTGGTCCCGCCCCAGGTCGCGGTGCCACGCAAAGTCTCGTTCGCCGATATCCACCTGCGCGCCATCGAGCGTGCCGCGCCGCCCAGCATGATTGTCGACAACAATGGCGACATCCTGCACATGATCGAAAGTGCCGGCCGCTACCTGCGCCATGTCGGCGGCGAAATGTCGCGCAACCTGCTGACGCTGATCAATCCGCAACTGCGCCTGGAAATCCGCACGGCGTTGTTTCAGGTCAACCAGAACGGCCAACCGGTCAAGTCACGCCAAGTCAACATGGAACGCGACGGACGGCGTTTCCTGGTGGACCTCCTGGTCCAGCCCTATCGCGACGAACAGTCCGATGGCGACTTTGTGCTCGTCGTCTTCGAAGAGGAAGAAATCGACCCCGTCCAGCAGGTTGCCGCCATTACCAGCCAGACCGAAAACCAGGTGCTTGCCAACCTGGAACGCGAACTCCAACGCACCAAGTCGCACCTGCAGGACACCATCGAGCAGGCAGAAGTCTCCAGCGAAGAGCTCAAGGCTTCCAATGAAGAAATGCAGGCCATCAACGAGGAGTTGCGATCAGCCACCGAGGAGCTGGAGACCAGCAAGGAAGAGCTGCAATCGATCAATGAGGAACTGCTGACGGTCAACTACGAGCTCAAGACCAAGGTGGAGGAAACCGACAAGATCAACGACTACCTCACCAACCTGATCGCCTCCACCGATATTGCCACGGTATTCGTCGACCGCAGCATGCGCATCAAGTGGTTCACGCCTCGGGCCACGGAGATTTTCAGCATGCTGCCGGTGGACACCGGCCGTTCGTTGCTGGACATCACCCATCGGCTGGACTACCCGGACATGGCGGCGGACGCCACCCAGGTATTCGAATCCCTGAACATGATCGAGCGCGAAGTCACTAGCAGCGACGCTCGCTGGTACATTGCCCGGCTGCTGCCATACCGCTCCAGCGAAGATCATATCGACGGCACGGTGCTGACCTTCATCGATATCACCAAGCGTCGCGCGGCCGAAGAAGAGCTGCGCTTGGGCGAGGAACGCATGCGCCTTGTGGCTGAAAGCACCCGCGACTACGCGATTATCCTGTTGGACGAGCACGGCGTGATCACCAGCTGGAACACCGGGGCGGAGCTGATCTTCGGGCATACCAAGAGCGAAGCCGAAGGCAGTTACTACGACTTCGTGTTCACGCCCGAGGACCGCGCCACTGGCGTACCCGAAACAGAATTGAGCACCGCTCGAACCAAAGGCCGTTGCGAAGACGAGCGCTGGCACCAGCGCAAGGATGGCAGCCGCTTCTTCTGCAGCGGCGAAGTCACACTGCTCAGCGGCGAATGTCTGCAGGGTTACGTGAAGATTGCCCGTGACCTCACCGGCCACAAGCGCCTGCACGAGGAACAGACCCAGCGGCTCCTGGAAACCCAGAACTCCAGCCATTTGAAGGATGAGTTCTTCGCCGTCATGTCCCACGAGCTCAAGCACCCGCTGAACCTGATCCAGCTAAACGCCGAATTGCTTCGCCGCCTGCCGGTGACCAAGGCCGCCACCACCGCGGCCCGGGCCGTCAATACCATTTGCGATGCGGTCAACAGCCAGGCACGCATTATTGACGATCTGCTGGACGTGGCCCGTGTCCGCACCGGCAAGCTCAAGCTCAAGCGCCAAGCCGTCGATCTGGCGCGGGTGCTACAAGACATCTACACCGTGGTGATCAACGACAATCATCCCAACAAGGTCACTCTGGACCTGCCCGAGGGTTCCAATGGAGAACTGATCGTCAATGCCGACCCGACCCGGCTGGAACAGATCATCTGGAACCTGGTGAACAACGCGCTGAAATTCACCCCTAGCGGCGGCCGCGTGCAACTGGTCGCCAGCCACGACGACCATATGGCGCGCCTGGACGTAAAGGATTCCGGCGTGGGTATCGCGGCGGAGCACCTGAGCGAAGTGTTCGACCTGTTCGGCCAGGCCGAGACCCAACACGCGACACACCAGCGCGAAGGCCTGGGGATCGGCCTGTCACTGGTCCGGCAATTGACCGAAGCCCACGGCGGCAGCGTCGAGGTCAAGTCCGAGGGGCTGGGGAAAGGTTGCACCTTCACGATTCGCCTGCCCCTGAGCAATGCCGCGATCGTGCCCAAACCGCAGGCTTGCGAGGAACAGTCGGGACGCCTGAGCGGCCTGACGGTGTTGCTGGTGGACGACTCCCCGGACGTGCTCGATACCCTCAAGTTGCTGCTGGAAATGGAAGACGCCAACGTGGTCGCTTTCGACCAGCCGCTGCAAGCCTTGCAGGCCGCCAAGGACGCCCGTTTCGACGTGGTGATCTCCGATCTGGGCATGCCGGTGATGAATGGCCATGAATTGATGCAGGCGCTGCGCGAGCTGCCTCACATCAAACACATCCCGGCCATCGCCCTGACGGGCTACGGTGCGTCCATCGACCTGCATAAATCACAACAATCGGGCTTCGACCAGCACATCGGCAAGCCGGTGTCCTATGACGAGTTGATTGAAACGATCGAGCAGTTGCGGCGTTCGCGGGTTTACTAGCTGGGGCTGGCTAGAACAGCCTCTGTAGCGGGGGTGCTTGCTCCCTCACCACAGAGGCGGGTTATTTTTAGCTACTCATTGCCTCGCCAAAAAAGCGAGGCCGATCAAGCTACTTCGCAGTCTTCTTCATCCCAATCCGCCGCCGCATGTCGGCGGTGATGCTCTGGCGGGTCTTGGGCAAGTCAGCCCAAGGCTCATGCCCCACCTCCGCCAGCCGCTCGTGGACGTTGTTCACGTTCCAAAGGTTGGCGCCCTTGAGCTCGGCCACTTCTTCCCGGTAGATGGGCACCGACACCGGCAGCCCTTCCCTGGTACGCACTGCGTAGGCACAAATGGTGGTTGCGCCCAAACCGTTGCGCAGGTAATCGATGAAGATCCGCCCTACCCGGTTCTTGGGACCCGACACTGCCGAGAAGCGATCGGGCAACAGCTTGGCCATGTGGCTGACGATGGCATGGCTGAAGCCTTTCACCTCATCCCAGCCCAACTTGCGAGTAATCGGCACGACAATGTGGATGCCCTTGCCGCCGCTGGTCTTTAGAAACGCCTTCAGGCCCAGCTCATCCAGCACTGACAAAGTCAATTGCGTGGCTTCCACCATGCTTTTCCACGGCAGCGCCGGGTCCGGGTCAAGGTCGAGGACGAAGCGGTCAGGCTTGTCCAGATCGGCAGAAGTCCCGTTCCAGGTGTGCAGCTCCACGGTACTCATCTGTACCGCGCCGATCAGCGCTTCGGCGTTGTTGATGATCATCACTGGTTGCCCGGTCAGGTCCTTGTCCAGGCTGGTGATGCCGGGAATTGCCAGGCGCTCGGGGTTCTTCTGGAAGAACAACTCGCCGGCGATGCCATCCGGCGCCCGTACCAGCGCCACCGGGCGATCGGCCAGCTCCGGCAGGATAAAATCAGCAACGCTGGCGTAGTACTCGGCGAGTTGCATCTTCGTGGTGCCGCTGCTCGCGTCGATAATCCGATCCGGATGGGTAATGCGGACCTTGCCTTCCAAGGTTGGCGACTGCGTGGTCTTGGCCTTGGCCGTGGCCTTGGATTTGGATTTGGATTTGGCTTTCGGCTCGGCCGGCGCCGGTTCAGCATTGTCCTTGGCCGCCGCTTTTTTCACGGTTTTGGGCAATTCCTGGGTAATCGCCTTTGCCGGTTTGTCATTGCGCAGGCCATGGAACACGGCATGGCGTACCGAGCCTTCCTTGGTCATTTCGGCAAACGCCACTTCCGCCAGCAACTCCGGTTTTAGCCAGTGCACACCCTTGGCGTCATACCCTGTGGGCGGATTGACCACGGCGGCCTTTTTGGTTTCCAGGGGCAACAGCTGCTGATGGATGCTTTTGAGCGTGGTTTCGTTGAAACCGGTGCCAACCTTGCCGGCATAGCGCAGCTCGCCGCTGTCGACGTCATGCAGGCCCAGTAACAAGGCGCCAAACGCGCTGCGGGCGCCCTTCGGCTCGCTGAAGCCGACCACGACGAATTCCTGGCGGTTCTTGCACTTGAGCTTGATCCAGTCGCTGCTGCGCCGGGACACATAGGCGCTGCCCTGGCGCTTGCCGATCAGCCCTTCCATGCGCATCTGGCAGGCACTGTTGAGCAATGCTTGCGGGGTTTCTTCGAAGGAGTCGGAGTAACGCAGCAAGGGATCTTCGTTGGGTTCCAGCACCGCAGCCAACGCCGCCCGGCGCTCCTCCACCGGCACTTTGCGCAAGTCCATGCCGTTGAGGTACGGCAGGTCGAACAGGTAATAAGCGATCTTGCCACTGCTGCCAGCGTCGAAGGCGTTTTGCAGGGCCTGGAAGTCCGGCACGCCTTGCTCGTCGGCGACGACCATTTCACCGTCCAGCCAGGCTGATTCCAACCCCAGCCCCGCCAGAGCCTCGGCCTGTTTCGGCAGTTTGTGGGTCCAGTCATGGCCGTTGCGGGTAATCAAGCGCACGTCGCCATTATCGATGCGCGCCATGACGCGGTAGCCGTCGAACTTGATTTCGTAGAGCCATTCGCCATCGGGTGCGCTTTCCACCAGGGTCGCCAGTTCCGGCTTGAGGGTCTCGGGGATGGGCCCGGCCACGGCGCCGCTGAGGGTGGTCTTGCCGCTCTTTTTGGATGGCTTCGCCTTGGCGGGTTTTTCCGGCTGCTTTACAGCCTTGGCGGCGGCCGCCTTGCCCCGCCGCTTGGGCACGATGGTGCGGTCACTGAGCACGCTGTCGGGCTCGGCCTGCACCACGTCGTACTCGCTTTCCGGCCGGGCGGCGTCATCTTGATGCTTGATCAGAAACCATTGTTCCTGCTTGCCCGGCATATGGGTGCGCACCAGGTTCCACAGCCCCGCGAGCTTTTCCCCCCGCAGCTCGAACTTGAGCCGGCCTTTTTCGTAGGCTTCGTGCACGTCACCCTGTGGAATCCACACGCCCCGGTCCCAGACGATGACGTCGCCCGCGCCGTAGTGCCCCTCCGGGATACTGCCCTCGAACGTCGCGTAATCGATGGGATGGTCTTCAACGTGAACCGCCAGGCGCTTGACCTTCGGGTCCAGGGACGGCCCCTTGGGCACCGCCCAGCTCTTGAGCGCGCCATCCAGCTCCAGGCGAAAGTCGTAATGCAGCCGCGTTGCATCGTGCTTCTGTATGCAGTACTGCAACCCGTGGGTGGTTTTTGCCGATTTGCGAGAGCGCTTCGCCGACGGTTCCGGGGTGGCGCCGAAATCGCGCATGCGGTTGTAGTCGTCGAGGGTTTTGCTGGTCATTGGCCACCTGCAACTTGCGCGAGGGTGGGATCGGCCACCGGCAAACCGGCGGTTTCCGACAACAGCTGATCGACCACCCGGCCCAGGGCCTCTTCGGTCGTATCGCCCAGCAGCAGGCCTTGCTCGTAGAGGACCACTTGTCGATCAGCGCTGGTGCCCTCCTGGATGATCCGGCGCGCTTGCTTGAACACATCCTGCACGCCCAGCGCCGTCGCGGTGTCGCCGAAGGTCTGCTCGGCCAGGTTCAGCCACTCGCCAATCAGCATCGGCTGCTCCTGGCCTTCGACAATAAATTCCGCGAGGATGCCGTGGCGCTTGGCCCGATAGCGGTTTTCCTTGAGGATCCAGTGGGACATCAAGCTGTAGTGGGCGCCTGGCTTGGGCTGGGCGACGGCGTGGGCAATCATCAGTCGAAACAGCGAGACGAGGCACAGCACATCTTCGGTCCGCGGGCAGGCATCGCAGATACGCAGCTCCAGGGTCGGATAGTGCGAGGAAGGCCTGATCACCCACCAGCAATCGCTGGGCTGGCGGATGGAGCTGGTGCGGGTGAGCATGTCCACGTAGCCATTGAAGGCTGATTCGTCCTCGAAGAATTCCGGCACGCCCATGCGCGGCCATTCATCGCAGGCCACTTGCCTATAACTGCTGAAGCCACTGTAGGCGCCGTTCCAGAACGGCGATGACGCGCTGAGCGCCAACAGCATCGGCAGCCAGGGCAGCACCTCATTCATCACCTTGACCCGGTCATGATCGCCCGGCACTTCCACATGTATGTGCAGGCCCGACAGGACGCTGCGGCGCGCCACGCGCTGGTAGTCGTCGAACAACTGCTGGAAGTGCAGCTCGTCGGTGGGTTGCAAGCCAACGGTCGCCATTGGATGGGATCCTGCGCTCAGCAATCCCAGGCCATGGGGCGCCAAGCGCTGAGTCAGGCCGTTACGCACCTGGGCCAGGTAATCGGCCGCCTCGGCCAGGCTGCGGAAGATGGGCGAAGCCATTTCCACCTGGCTCTGGAACATTTCATGGGCGAAGTGCTTGCCCAGCTCTTCCCGGCACGCCGTCACCGCCGCCGCCGACGGTTGATCGGGCATGCGGCGGGTTTGCAGGTCGGTGATGAAATATTCCTCTTCAATGCCGAACTTCAGACGCCTGTTCATCGATATTCCCTCCGATACCCGCACCCGTGCGGGTGACAACCAACGCCACCACGGCGATCCGTTCCACGTCCTGATAACCGGGTGTCAGCAGTTCCTCGCCAAACACATCCGGGTCCAATTCCCTGTAGGTCCAGGCGAACTGCGGTGAATCGCGCCAAGGGCCCAGAGCCTCCAGAAACGGATCACGACCGTCGACCATCGCCACGCCGGTGTAGAGCACCAGCGAACCGCCGGGTGTCAGCCGTGGCAATGCCTGTTCGACGATACGCAGCGACAATCCCGCGCCCAGCGTTCCGCCGCCATGGCGATAAGCACGCTCGGCGGGGTCGGCCATATACGGGGGGTTGGCGACGATCAGGTCGAAGTCGCCCTCGACGTCCTTGAGCACGTCGCTGCGGGCGATCTCGACATTTGCCACCTCGGCCAGCGCCGCGTTGACGGCGCACAGCCGCAAGGCCATCGGGTTGATGTCGATGGCCAGTACCTGGGCTTCGCGTCGGGCGCGGGCAATCACCATCGCCCCGACACCGGCGCCGCAGCCAATGTCCACCGCGCGATGCACGGCCGTGAAGTTCTGTTGCAGATGGGTATGGATCAGGTGCGCGAAACGGTAGCTGTCGGGGCCGAAGAACACTGCGTCGTTGGCCTGGGTCGGAAATTGCGAATGGGCGAACAGCATGCCGTCCAAGCTTGACCAGCGCACGCGGCTGCGCAGCAGGCCGTCGTGTTCTTCCAACACTTCTGCTTCTTGCAATTGACGCTGCTCGTCGGCGGAAATAAGCCCCGGCGCGAAGGGCCTGGACCAGCCGAAAACATCCCGCAAGGTCTTGGAGCGCTCGTTGCCTGGCCGCTGGTTGACGCGCTCGTGAGTAAGCGGCGTTGGGGTGATGAAACGGTAGCCGTCAGCGTGCAGGCGGCGACCTAGCTGCAGCAGGGCCAGGTCGGGTTCGGACAGGCGGTCTTCCTGATTCATGCAGGGCTCCTAGCGAAGGGCGGATTTGAGTTCGATGAACCGGCGGGTCGCCAACAACCCGGCCGGGTGGCTGTGGCAGCGGGCCGAGAGCCAGGGCATCAGAATTTGCATCTGCTCATCGGGGGCCTTGCCCCGCAGCGTTTGCTGCAGGTTCTGCACATCCGGGTCTTGGGCCGGTGCCGGCGATTCATGGGCCGCGCCATGATTGCGGCGGGCGCCGGGACGACCGCGCTGGTCCAGCCAGTCGCCGGCAATCCAGTCATGCAGCAGCTGTTTTTCGTAAGGGCTGAAAACCCCGAACATCGCCGCGCCCGGGCCTTCGATCAGGGTCCAGAAACGGCTGTTCTGGGGATCTTCATGGCGTCGGATCCAGCCTTTGCCTTGCATGGCCTTGAGGAAACCCTCCAACTGCCCCGGTTCCGCCAGCCATTGGTTGACGGTCTTGCCTTCGAACTTGCAGTAATCGGAATGCATGTGCTGGCCGAACGGGCGCTTGCGCTCAAGCATGTCCAGGACTTCGCGCTCAAGGTCGAACGACTCGATGACCGCCCGGCTGCCCTGCCCCAGGTCGTTGAGGCGATAGCCCAGTGTGACCCGGCGCCAGAACGACTCGCGGTCAGCTTCCATCGGCATCAGTTGTTGCAACGCTTGCACGGCTTTGTGGGCGTGCCCGGTGCTGGCGTTGTCGATGGTCACGTGAAGCGTGAAGTAATACGGGTCGATGTCCAGCTCGCTCAGCTCATAGGCGCTGATCAGCAAATGCAGGGGCAGTTGCTCATAACCCAGGTTGTAACCGATGACCTCGGGCAGGTATTCGTCGCCGGCATAGCCCAGGGCCAATTGAACAGCACCTTGCAGGTAGCGCTCGTCATCGATGTCGGGCATGTCCTGTAAGCCGTGTTCGGCCAACAGCTTGCGGTAGAGCACGACATGGTTCTGGGCCGGAACGCCATCCCCAAGCTCTTCCAGATAGGTGCACAGCAGCCCCTCGAAGCGATGGTCATGCCAGTGTTTGAGCACACCGTACAGCCATGCGCCGTCCACGAGCTTAGTCGGCGCCACGGCCTGGATAAAATACAGGGCATGGGCCTTGGTCTGGAAAAACTCCCGACCGCCGCCGCTTTTGCGCCGTTCCAGGTAGTCGGCATATTGCCGGGCCACGCCGGCGCTGTGCTGTTCTACCCAGGCAAGCAACGCGCCAGGGTCGTCAGGCATTTCTTGAGGCAATGCGCTCGCTTGTTCGAGACACGGTTGCAGGAAGGCCTGGGCAACCGCTTGTTTGTCAGCATCGTCGGCGCCTTGCAACAGCCGCTCGTAACACTGGCGAACGTTACCAGCACTTGTGAATGGCTGCGCGGTGGCAGGCCTGGATTGGAGGGGTGTCAGCGCAGTCATATAGGCCTCTTGGGTTCTTGGCTGGACGCTCGAATCGGCACGTCTCTTCCTTTGCAGAGCCTCGCGCAGGGCAAAAAATTCCCCTGGATCGAAAAGCGCCCGGATAAACGGAATCGCCCTGATATGCGGCGGAACCCTCGCTTCGCTATCGCCCTCGAACGTTGGACAGGCGCCTTTTCATTACCCAAGGAGCAATCATGATCTTTACCGTGTGGGTAGCCGTACTCGGCGCTGTCTTGCTGACCTTGGCCCTGACCTCCTCCTACCTGCGCTGGATGCCCGTCACCACTTCCGCCGTGTGCCTGGCGCTGGGCGTCGCCATCGGGCCGGCTGGGCTGGGGCTGCTAAAGCTTGATGTCAATGACTCGTCCGGGTGGATGGAGCACCTGACCGAAGTCGCCGTCGTGTTTTCGCTGTTCGTCAGCGGTCTCAAGCTGCGCCTGCCCCTCAAGAACCGCAGCTGGCGCGTGGCTTACGGGCTCGCCGGGCCGGTGATGATCTTGACGATCGTCGGGCTTTGCCTGGCGCTGCATTACCTGTTTGGCCTCGGTTGGGGCATGTCGATGCTGATCGGCGCGATACTGGCGCCGACCGACCCGGTGCTCGCGGCCCTGGTGCAGGTCAACGATGCCCGCGACGACGACCGGGTGCGGTTCGGGCTGTCCGGTGAAGCCGGGCTGAACGATGGCACGGCGTTTCCCTTCGTCATCCTTGGCTTGCTCATGCTGAGCGAGGAAGGCAGCGGATTCCTCGGCGAATGGGCGTTGCGGGACGTCCTGTGGGCGGTGCCGGCGGGTTTGTTGGTGGGCTACTGGCTGGGGCGCGGCATCGGCGGGCTGACGTTGTCGATGCGTATCAAGAATGCCGACAGCACCTTGTCACCCAATGACTATCTGGCCCTGGCCCTGATCGCCCTCGCCTACGTGGCGGCAGAAGCGATCCACGGCTACGGTTTCCTGTCGGTGTTCGCCGCTGGCCTGGGGCTGCGCCAGGCCGAGGTCGAGTCCACCGACGAACACTCGCCACCGGCAGAACACCTGGTACAGCCGGTGGTGGGCCACGAAACGGTCGAGCCTCAGCAGGCGGTGGTCGGCGACACCCAGGCCTTGGACGACGGCCAAGTGGCGGCTGGCGTGATGATGAGCGACATGCTGGCGTTCGGCAGCCTGGTGGAGCGTTCCATGGAGGTTTTCCTGGTGACACTGCTGGGCGTCGTCCTTGCCACTCATTGGGATTGGCGGGCCCTCGCCGTCGGCGCCCTGTTATTCGCGGTCATTCGCCCGTTGAGTGTGTGGGTGATGCCCTGGGGGCGGTTGCTGGACCATCCGCAACGGCTGTTGATCGGCTGGTTCGGTATCCGCGGGATCGGCAGCCTGTTTTATCTGTTCTACGCCTTGAATCACGACGTGCAATCGGAAGTGGCGCAGCAGTGCATCAACCTCACGCTGTCGGTGGTGGCGCTGAGCATCCTTGTCCACGGTGTCACCACCCAACCCGCCCTGGCGTGGTATGAGCGCCGCAAAGACGGTCGCACGGGCTAGCCGCCCGGATCGGTCACTTGGATAAACACCGAGTAAATGCCCAACAGCACCCAGAACGCTGCGAATATCCACGGCGTGCGCACCGAAAACAGCAGCGACTTACGGTAGCCCTTATGGGTCGACTCTCGCTCGCTGAACAGCGGCGATTCGTCGTAGGCCAGCCCCATCAGCGGCTCGCTGCGCAGCAATTCGCTTTGTTTGAAATGCCAGTGGTCGATGATGTCGTAGGCGGCCCGAATGCCCGGCCATGCATTGAGGGAACTCAAGACGCCGAGCAACGCCAAAAATGGCGGCACGATCAGTGTGAAGAGCTTGCCCCACTCCGGGTTCAGATTGGCCATGCAGGATGCAAACGCGATCACCAGGAATGACTGGGCGGTCAGGTAGGCGTCGGTGCGATTGGCCAGAATGCTGGTTTCGTACTGGATTTCCCGACGATAAAAGTCCAGCCGCTCCTTGGGCGAGCCGAACATTTTGGCGTTGTGTTCGGTCAGTTCTTCTTCAGGGGTCAGACGGGTGAGGATTCTGGGCATTGCTCAGGTTTTCCCTCGGTTTGATTGGGGTACATCTAGAAGGATGAGAGCCGGGCAAGTTCAAGCCGATGGACCAAAGGTCAACGAAACGCTGCTGCACCGCCGGGGTCTTTAAAGGATTGAAGGCAAGAGGAAAAAAGCGTGGATTATCTTGGATGGGTGCAATGGCCAGCAATGGCGATCACGGTATTGGCGGCATGGTTGATCGGATCGCGCCAGCCCCGTCGGCGAGTGGCGGGCTTCAGTTGTTTTATTCTCAGCAATATCCTGTGGGTCATTTGGGGCTTGCACACGGATGCCTACGCGCTGATCGTCTTGCAGTTCTGCCTGTGCGCGATGAACCTGCGGGGCTTCAAGAAAAATACCCAATGACACACCATCTGATCGTGGCGAGGGGTTTTGATCCCCTCGCCACAGCGGTCGCACATGACGACTTGGCGGTTTAACCCATCGTCTGCCCGATGATCTGCACCAGGTCGATCTGCTTGAATGGCTTGGTCAAACGCGGCAATTGCGTTGCAAACCCTTCCAGGCGCTCGGCGTAACCAGTGGCGAGGATAACCGGCAGGGTCGGTTGGCGCTCGCGCAGCAATCTGGCCAGCTGCGCGCCATCCATCTGGGGCATGGCCATGTCAGTGATCACCAGGTCGATACCTTCATTGCGCTCGAACAGCTCCAGCGCTTGGGCGCCAGACAACGCGCAGAGGACCCGATGCCCCAAGTCTTCGATCAGCAAACGGGTGCTGGTCAGCACCAGGCTGTCATCGTCCACCACCAGCACCGTCAGTTTCTGGACGTGTTGCGTTGGTATCTCGGTGGCGGGTGGCTTGTCCCTGACCGAATCGTCGGCCACTGGCAACCACAGCTCGGCACTGGTGCCGACGCCTTTCTCGCTCTTGAGAATCAGCCGGCCGCCCAGCTGCTCGGCCAGGCCATGCACCATGGACAGACCCAGGCCAGTGCCTTTGCCGACGCCCTTGGTGGTGAAAAAAGGATCCACCGCCGAAGCCAGCGTCTCCTCGTCCATGCCCTCGCCTTCATCGCTGATGGTCAGGCAGATGTAGCGTCCGGTCGCCAGCGGCTTGCTTGCCGTCGGAGCATCGCTCCCCTGTCGCTCCTGTGCCTGGATCAAGATCCGGCCGCCCTGGGGCATCGCGTCCCGGGCATTCGTCGCCAGGTTGAGGATCGCCAGTTCCAGTTGGTTGACGTCGGCCAGCACCGGCGACAACGCCTCGTCAAACTGGGTCTGGATGTGTATCGAAGGGCCCATGGAGCTTTGCAGCAAACCGCTGATGCCGTCCACCAGCGCCGACAATTCGACCGGTTCGGCGCTGAGTTTCTGCCGCCGGGCAAACGCGAGCATGCGCTGGGTCAGCGATACGCCGCGCAGCGCGCCCTGGGTGGCGTTGTCCAGCAGTTGGGTCAGCTTCGGCTCGCTGGGCATACGCTTGCGCACGATCTCCAGGTTGCCAAGGATCACCGTCAGCAGATTGTTGAAATCATGGGCGATGCCGCCGGTGAGCTGGCCGATGGCTTGCAATTTCTGGGATTGGAACAACGCCTCGCGAGCCTGTTCAAGGGCCTGCTGCGCTTGGGTGGCATCGGTGATGTCCCGGGTGATCTTGGCAAACCCCAGCAACGTACCGGTATCGCTGCGAATCGCATCGATAACCACGTGGGCCATGAATCGCGTGCCATCCCTGCGCACGCGCCAGCCCTTCTTTTCGAAACGCCCCTCCGTGGCGGCGATGCTCAGAGCGCGCTGCGGCTCCCCGGCTTCGCGGTCTTCAGGGGTGTAGAACATGGAAAAATGCTGGCCGATGGCTTGAGCCGGCAGATAGCCCTTGATGCGCTGGGCACCCTGGTTCCAGTTGGTGACTTGTCCATCCGGATCGAGCATGTAGATGGCATAGTCGGTGACGCTTTGCACCAGCAGGCGAAATTGCTGTTCGCTTTGCTTGAGGGTTTCCTCGGCCATCTTGCGATCGGTCAGGTCACGGGTGATCTTGGCGAAACCGAGCAGCTCGCCGCTCTGGGCGTCGATGATCGGGTCGATCACCACGTGAGACCAGAACAGCGTGCCATCCTTTCGCACTCGCCAGCCTTCGCCTTCGAAGCGTCCTTCGCGCACGGCGGTGTCCAGCGCCCGCTGCGGCAGGCCGGCGGCGCGGTCCTGGTCGGTGTAGAAACGGGAAAAATGCTGGCCCAGGATTTCCGATTCTTCATAACCTTTGAAGCGCCGGGCACCGGAGTTCCAACTGATGATAATGCCCGACGGATCGGTCATGTAGATGGCATAGTCCACCACCGCATCGATCAACAGTCTAAAGCGCTGATCTTCATCGATACGGGCGGTCTTTGGGTTCTTCTCAAGCATGTGGCCGAGGCATCCAAGGGAATTTGGGTGGAGTATGGAACAACTGACCCGCCGGGAAAAACCTGATTTTCGTGGGGCTATAGGCTGTTGGGCTTGTGACAGCGGTGCATCCGCCTAAGAAGAGGCAGGATATGCAGGCGACATCGCGATCAAGCTCGCTCCCGCAGGTGCCTTGGGATGCTCAGGATTGATTGACCACCACCGTGGCAGCAACTGCTGCACCTTGGCCTCGCCGAAGCGATCGTCGATCAGCATCACCACTCCGCGATCCAGCTGGGTACGGATGACGCGCCCAGCCGCTTGCACGACCTTCTGCAGGCCGGGGTACAAATAAGTGTAGTCGTATCCATCGCCGAAGATCGCCGCCATTCGCTGCTTGATCTGTTCATTGACCGGGTTGAACTGCGCCAGTCCCAAGGTGGCGACGAAGGCGCCGATCAGGCGCGAGCCCGGCAGGTCGATGCCTTCCCCGAACGCCCCGCCCAGCACGGCGAAGCCGATGCCCTGGCCCTGCTCCGTGAATCGCTCGATAAACGCCTGTCGTGGGGCCTCGCCCATGCCGCGCGATTGCGCCCAGGTCTCGACGTGCGGATATCGCTCGGCGAACAGCCCGGCCACCTGCTGTAAATAATCGAAACTGCTGAAGAACGCCAGGTAGTTGCCAGGGCGCTCATCGAACTGGCGGCCCATCAACTCGACGATCGGCTCAAGGGAAGCCTGGCGACGGGCGAACCGGGTGGAAATGCGACTGACCACCTGTACGTCCAATTGTTGGGCCTGGAACGGTGACTCAACGTCGATCGATACCGTGTCCGCCGGCGTACCCAGCAAGTCAGCGTAGTAGCGCCGTGGACTCAGGGTCGCGGAGAACAGCACGCTGCTGCGTGACGCCGTGAACCGGGGCCGCAGGAAACCGGCCGGGACCACGTTGCGCAGGCACAGCGTGGACAGGCTGCGCTGGCGACCGGTTTCTCGCTTATGGATATCGAACAGGAAGTGCTCGTCGAACGACTCCGCCACGCGCCCGAACTGCAAGATGTCGAAATAGAAGGCCTGCAGGCCGCTGTCCAGGCCTTGGGGGTGGTCGTTGAGGTAATCGCCCATAGCCGTGGCGCAGGACCCCAGCGCAAGGAGCAGCTTTTCCGGGGGGCGGCCATAAGCCTGGTAAGCCGCTACCTGTGGTGCGTGCAAGGCATTCCACTGGCGATTGAGCTTTTGCAGGGGTTTCTTCAGGGGCTCGGGCGCGGTTTTGAGCACCGCCGACAAGGTGGCCTGATCCAGGGTCGCGCTGTACATCTGCCGCCCTCGCTCCACCAGGTTGTGGGCTTCGTCCACCAGGGTCGCGACCGCCCAGCCATTGGCCTGGGCAAGGCCGAAAAGCAAGGCGCTGAAATCGAAATAATAGTTGTAGTCTGCCACCACCACGTCGGCCCAGCGGGCCATTTCCTGGCTCAGGTAATACGGGCAGACCTCGTGGTGCAGGGCGATGTCACGCAACGCGGCTTGATCGAGGAGCGTTACCTGGCTCGCCGCTGCCCGGGCCTGGGGCAGGCGGTCATAGAATCCACGGGCCAGCGGGCAGGATTCGCCATGGCAGGCTTTATCCGGATGTTCACAAGCCTTGTCCCGGGCGATCATTTCCAGCACCCGCAGCGGCATCGCGGTCGTGCTGTTGGTGAGCAGCCGGGCGGCGTCCAATGCCAGTTTGCGTCCTGGGGTTTTCGCCGTGAGAAAAAACACCTTGTCCAGGCGCTGCGGCGCCAAGGCCTTGAGCATGGGGAACAAGGTGCCAACCGTCTTGCCGATGCCAGTGGGCGCCTGGGCCATCAGGCAACGACCGGTGCTGACGGCCTTGAAAACCGACTCGGCCAGGTGGCGCTGCCCCGGCCTGAAGGTCGCGTGGGGAAAAAGCAGGGCCTGTGCGCCCTGGTTGCGTGCCTGGCGATGGCGCATTTCCTGCTCTGCCCAGGCCAGGAACCGTGCGCATTGCTGCTCGAAAAACGTCTGGAGTTGCGACGCTTCGAAACGCTGGTCCAGGCAGGTTTCCTTCTCGCTGACGATGTCGAAATACACCAAGGCAACGTCAATGCGCGGCAGCTCCAATTTCTGGCACATCAGCCAGGCGTAGATCTTCGCCTGGGCCCAGTGCAGCTGCCGATGGTTGTCCGGTTGCTTGCTGAGGTCGCCGCGGTAGGTCTTCACTTCTTCGAGGCGGTTGGTCGCAGGATCGTAGCCATCGGCTCGCCCCTTGACCTTCAGGCTCTGGTAGGTGCCTTCCAGGCTGACCTCTGCCTGGTAGCCCTCGCTGCGCCGTGATGCCACGGTCCGGTGGCCGACAATCCCTTCCAGCGCGGTGGGTGACGGAGTAAAGCGCAAATCGAGGTCGCCGACCTTGGCGGTGAATTCACACAATGCCCGCACGGCGATGCTGTAGCCCGGCGCCTCGGTCATGCGCCCTGCTCCGCCCATTGCACGTAACAGACAGCCACTGGCATACGGTGCTCATGGCAGAAGTCCAGCCATCGCAGCTGGTTGTCCTGCAGGCGATCGCCAGGGCCTTTGACTTCGATCATGCGGTAGGTCTTGTGCTGCGGCCAGAACTGGATCAGGTCCGGCATGCCCGCGCGGTTGGCCTTGATGTCCAATAGCAAACGACTGAACCAGTGTTTGAGGTGCTCTGACGGCAGACAGTCGAGCGCCTGGTCCAACAGCGCTTCGGACAGCGCCCCCCAGAACACGAAAGGTGATTGCACGCCACATTTTTCTGAATAACGACGGCGGATGGTTTCACGGTAGCGCCCGTCATCCAGCTCGGCGAAGCACGCCGCGAACAGCTCGGCGCGACGGTCGTGAAAGTCCTCGTTGAGCAGGTCCACCGGGCCGCGCTGGAACGGGTGGAAGAACGACCCTGGCAACGGCGCGAAAATCGCCGGCCAGCACAGCAGGCCGAACAGGGAATTGACCAAGCTGTTCTCGACGTAGTGCACCGGCGCGGCGTCGTCATGCAAATGGGCCTGGACGCAATATTCCACCGACAATGCCGGATCGACCCGGGGTAAGTGCAAATCCAGCCGCTCGACGCTCCGGGCTATCGGGCGCGGCACGGGTGGCCCGCCCAGTTTGCGCCGCAGCCGCGGCACGATCCGCAACAGGGCTTGTTGTTCGGCGGCGCTTTGCGGCGACTGCGCCGCGGCTTCGCCCAGGTCAAGAGCCAAGGCATATTCACCGACGCGTTCAAGCACCCGGATCATGCGCAACCGCGCGCCGGGATAGGTGCAATCGCAATAGATGCACAGGGCCGTGGCAAAGTCGCCGATACGTTCAGCGTGCTGGCCGATCTGGAACAACAGCTTGCCCCGACGCAGCTCCAGCCAAGGATTATCCAATTCCAGGGTATTGATCCGGGCGACGATCGCCTCAAGCGCTTCACCGGCTTCGAAGCACTGCTGGCATTCATGCAGGAAAAGACAGGCATCGATGTCCTGCCGGCTGCGCAGCCCCCGGGACTCGACACTGAACTCAACGGCCTCGTAGGTAAAAATACCCAGATCCGCCAGCACGAACTCCGACCAATCCTGGTAGAGATTGCCGAAGAACATCAAACGCAAGCGGTCGCACAGCGCCATGACGGTCAGACTGAACAACCGATCCTGGAGCTGAGGGCACCAGGCGCGAAATGGCTGGGGTTGGCTGAACCCCTCGCTCAACGCCAACAGCCAGTCAGCCTTCTTTGCCTTGGGCTGCTCGATACCATGGCCGAGGCAGAGCAGGATTTCAGGCTTGAGCAACACTTCGAACAATTCTTCCAGGCTCAGCTCAGCCTCTTCCTCCACCCAGCCCAAGGCGATCAGGGGTTGCACCGCCGTGCCGATGTCGCCGATCTCGGGGTAATGCAATTTGCCGTGGCGAAAGTGCCGCCCCTTGCGCATCACCATCCGCACCAGCAGGCCTTGGGCGGCACGCGGCAGTGCGGCGAAATCCTCGATGAAACGTTGCTCTTCGACGCTGAGTACATCGGCGTAGCGTTGCGCCAGCCAGGCGAGCACCCGCTGGAAATTGTTCAGGTAGTAAAAGGGATCGTCGAGGGGGTTGGCTGTCACGGAAAATAGCGCCACGGTGCTTGAAGTACTGGTTATGCGTACAGATAACAGCTAGTCGCAGCCCAGGCAACTGCAAAAGATGAGCGGTCTCCTATATTTAAAGGGGAAAACCTTCAAGCGGCGATGAACTTTCCTACAACAAGCGGGACCAATGGCGGTTAACTCAGTGATGGCCCGGTCGAATCAGCTGGGCTTCACCCTTATGCATAGAGGTTATGGATATGAACATCAGGTTTCTGGGCCTGCCCTGGGTCGCCGTGGCATTCCTGGCGCTGGCCGGCTGTGCATCACCAACCGTGGTGACGTTGCAGAACGGTACCCAATACTTGACCGAGGACACCCCCAATACCCGCACGGCGGATGGCTTCTACGAATTCGAAGACATTTCAGGCAAGAAAGTCCGGGTTCGTGCCGATGAAGTCGCCACGATTCGCAAGGAAGACTGAACGGATCCCGGGCCCTCCCCTTGGAGGGCCGGCCGGTCTGTCCACCTGTACCGGACCGACCCCGCCAGTCCATGGCCCTAACCTCGCTGGCTTCGCTATATCGGTTTTTTCCCCGAACATATTTCCCGCAGACAGCCCCTCAACCAACGGTGCACGGGGTCAGCATCCATTCGCGGATGCCAGAGCATTGCGACAGTGAATTCAGGAATCGGGACTGGCAGCGCGAAGCTGTGCATGCCGTGGCGCAGGCGCGTGGTGTAGCGCTCCGGCACGCTGGCAATCAAATCGCTGGACCGCGCGAGCCCCAGGGCAGTGGAAAAACCCGGGACGCAAGTCACGATGTCGCGGGATAGATTCAACGCCCCCAAGGCCTCATCGATCGGGCCATGCTCGATTCCGCGCAGGGAAACGCCGACATGCCTGCCGGCCGCGTAACCGGTTACATCCACCTCGGCCCGACTCAGCGGATGCCCCGCACGCACCACGCCTATGATGCGGTCGACGAACAACGCCTGGGTGCGCAGTTCCGGGCGCGTGTCCTCATCGACGACGGCGGTCTCCAGGTCCACGCTGCCCTCGCGCAGCGCCGTGCCGTCCCGGTCGGTCTTCTCGACAAAACGCAACCGTATTCCTGGGGCGTGCTCGCTTAGGTATGCGATCAGGTCGATCGCGAAGTTCTCCACGAATCCTTGGCGGGTGCGCAACGTAAATGTCCGGTTGATACGGCGCAAGTCCGGGGCCTGCACCGGACGCAAGGCGGCCTGGGCGCCCTGCACCAACTGGCTGACTTGCTCGCGTAGTTCCATGGCCCGGGGCGTTGGAACCAGGCCGCGCCCCGCCCGGACCAGCAACGGGTCCCCCGTCGCCTGCCGCAACCGCGCCAACGCTCGGCTCATGGCCGAGGCACTTAGCCCCAGCCGCCGGGCCGCACCGGCCACGCTGCCTTCGGACAACAACGCATCCAGGGTGACGAGTAGATTCAGGTCGATTGCAGACATTGGCGGGCCTTTGGCTGGGTTGGATGGCGTCACATGCAGCTATAACCTGCAACTCATGCGTCTTCCGCCATGTTAAGCCTCGACGTACCGTTGTAACAGCAGGTTGCAAACAACGGAGACATGATGAAGCCAGCCAATGCAGAACAAAGCTTGCCAACGACAGCGGCTCACTCGCCGAGTACCCCGGTGCGCTGGGCCCTGACCAGCCTCGCACTCTCGACACTGCTGGCGTCACTGGGTGCCAGCGTAGCCACCGTCGCCTTGCCGGTGCTCGCCGAGGCGTTCGAGGCCTCGTTCGCGCAAGTCCAATGGGTCGTGCTGGCCTACCTGCTCGCGATTACCACGCTGATCGTGAGCGTGGGCAGGCTCAGCGACTTGCTGGGCCGGCGCAAGCTGCTGCTGGCAGGCATTGCGCTGTTTACCCTTGCGTCGGCGCTGTGCGCCCTGGCGCCGTCGCTCTGGTGGTTGGTCGCGGCCCGGGCCCTGCAAGGCCTGGGGGCGGCGATCATGATGACCCTGACGCTGGCCCTGGTCGGCGAAACGGTGGAAAAGAGCAGGACTGGCAGCGCCATGGGGCTGCTTGCCACGCTGTCGGCGGTGGGCACCGCCTTGGGCCCGTCCCTGGGCGGCCTGCTGATCACAGGGTTTGGCTGGCACGCACTGTTCTTGATCAACCTGCCCCTGGGCCTGCTGACGCTGCTGTTGGCTTGGCGATTCCTGCCTGTCGTGCCCAGGCCGATTGCCATCGGGCGCTTGCGCTTCGACGGCCTGGGCACACTGTTGCTCGCCACCGGGCTGGGCGCCTATACCTTGGCGATGACCGTCGGACGCACAAGCTTCGGCTGGCTGAACAGCGGGCTGTTACTGGTAGCGGTTATCAGCGGCGGGCTGTTCGTCCAGGTGCAACGTAGGCTCGACTCGCCACTGATTCCCCTGGCGATGTTCCGCGACCGCCCCCTAGTGTCAGGCCTGGCGGCCAGTGCATTGGTCGCGGCGGTCATGATGGCGACTTTGCTGGTCGGCCCGTTCTACTTGTCCATCACCCTCGGTCTGCCTCCGGCAATCGTCGGCTTGGTACTGGCGGCGGGCCCCTGCGTGGCCGCGCTCGCCGGTGTGCCCGCCGGACGCCTGGCTGATCAGTTCGGGGTACGTCCAATGCGGCTAGCCGGGCTGGCGACGATGGTCCTCGGCACCCTGCTCTTGTCGCGGATTCCCCCCACGCAGGGCATTGCGGGCTATGTTCTTGCCATTGCGGTGACTACCCTTGGCTACGCGCTGTTTCAACCCGCGAACAACGCGGCGGTGATGGCGCCGGTCCCCGATGACAAGCGTGGCGTGGTTGCCGGCCTGCTCAATTTATCGCGCAATCTTGGCTTCCTTTCTGGCGCGTCAGTGCTCGGTGCGGTTTTTGCCGCGGTTTTGCCGACCAACGGTATCTCTGTCGCAAGTCCGGAAGACGTAACGAACGGCATGCATCTCACGTTTGCCGCCGGCCTGGCCCTGACCGCCCTGGCGTGGTTGATAAGCGCCGCAACCCGCGTGCCAGAGCGGTTGAAGCAAGGCGCGGAGCGCACCAGCAAACGGTGATGGCGTTCTGAACATTTAGCGTTAGGTCATGACGCAGATCAAAAAAACTGAACCAATCGCCAAACGGACTGAAAAAATCCACGTGCCGTTCATTTTCAAATGCTATTTTTAGTACTCACTGGTAGAGCCAAGATGGCTCTTCCTTCCTGACATGAGCAAAAGGAAGCGCTTGATGAAGAAGGCGGGCTACAGATGAATAAAGGATCTTTCAGCAAGGTAACGTTCCCCAACGCCTGCCAGTTGATGCGCTGGCACTTCCATCCCATGGGCTTCGAAGCCAGCATGGACGCTCCGGGCAGTATGGTTGCCCGGTTATTTGATCGCGCGAGCGGCGAAACCATGATCGCGATTGCAGGCATTCCCTGCGCGACCGTGATGAACGCCCCCGACGTCGAGCGAATTATCGAAGCGGTGGAAGCCGAGCTAGAAGCCTTCGTTCCTCCGGTTGGTTTGCGACGATTCGCCTCATGACGAAAAAAGCCCACATTTTTATGTGGGCTTTTTTGTCGTTACGAGTTTTGCCAAGGCAGCTCAGCCGCGCGCACGGCGGTGATCAGCGAAAAACGGTTTGCCTACCCCGACCCGGTCCGAGGCCTTCGGTGCGTTAGCCGCCTGGCTGTCTTGACCATCGACATACCAGTAGCAATGCTGCACCGTCCGTGTAATGCCCACATACGCCAAGCGCAGGATCTCATCGCGCTGCGCCGAGTCGTAAGGTTCGGCGTCGCCTTCCTGGCCCAACCCAGCCATTCGATACACCTGGTTCTTGTACGGCGAACGGGTCAAATGTTGGCAGTCGCCTATCAAGAACACCGCATCCGCCTGGAGACCCTTGGCGCTATGGTAGGTCATCTGCCTGAGGCGCCTTTGAGAATACGGTAAGCTAGAATCCACCTTAACTGTTGGCTCAATATACTTTTGTATCAATAGCTTATCGCTACTTTTTCGATACAACATCAAGATCGAATCGCCGTTGCGGTAGTGCTCGCCGAGCCGCCTCGCCAAGCCTTCGTCGTCCCGCTCCAGCACATTGACCGGGCTCGGCGAACGAGGCTCTCCACTGGCCTTGGCTTTTTTGCCGGGAATGGAAGGCGTCGTACCAACGATATGTTCGGCCGCGTCGATGATGTATTGGTGGCTGCGGTAATTCTCGGTGAGCATGACCCGCGTATTCGCCGGTGATGGAAATTGCTTGTTGAATCCCACGAAAAAACTCGGCGAACTGCCACGCCACCCGTAGATCGACTGCCAGTCGTCACCCACGCACAGCAACGACGACCGCTGGGCGCCCCGCCCCACATGCATGGCGGGCCCGCGCTTGCGCACCTCACTTAGGGTCGCTCGCAGCCAGGAGACGATCTGTGGCGAAACGTCCTGGAACTCATCGATCATCAAATGTGACATCGACCTCAGCAGCGCGTCATCGAGCAGCTTGAAGTTCTCCGGCGAATGCTCGCTGAACAGCGAGAACATCCGGTTGTAGGTCATGACCGGAGGGGACTGGTCGAGCAAATGGTCCTCGAAAGCCCGCCAGAAACGGCTCAGCGCCTCGAAAAAATACCGATCCGGGTCGTCCTTGGAGAAACACAGCCTGCCCACGGCGTCCGGGACATCCAGGCCGAGGTTTTCGATGAAGCCCGCCGCCGAAACGAAACAATCCAGCAACGGTGCCGAAGCCAACTCGCCCTTTATCTTGTAATCAAAGCCGGGACCCGCCGTGCCGTTGCCCGCCAGCGAGGCGAGGACCCGCCCGGCCTCTTCATAGCTTTCGAGCCAAATCAACGGCTTACGGCAGAAAGCTTGAAACAGAGTTCGCTTAACTGCCCATTCGGCGCGCAGGCTGAGCTTGGCGCCGGGCCGACTCAGTTGAGTATTTTCTCGCGGATCGAACCCTAGCATCACCCAGGCATCGAGGGTCGGTATGTAGCCGTGGCAATGAAACCTCGACCCATTGATCTCAAACGTTTCGCGCTTGGGCTCAACCCCTTTGATCGGCCAGACGCCCGCGCGAAACCAGAGGTCTTCGATCGCATCGCACAACGCTTCGTCGCGCTGGGCCGCCAGCTCGGTCACAGCGATGCGCTTTTGCACATCCGGGTGGTCGCGCTCCAGTTCCTTGAGCTGCAAGGCGTGACGGGAAAGTGACGTCATCAGCGCACGGAACCGCTCGTCACGCTGATAAAGCCCGTGATAGCAGGCGTTGAGCTGCTGGCGCTGGGCATCGTTGATGCGCAGATCGAACGGATTGCCTTGGCCGTCCTCATCATCAGGCCCGGTTCGATGGCTCAGGGTCTCGAACGCCTGGAGCCGCTCGAATCCCGGCAAACTGCGGACCATGGGCAGGATACGAGAATGGAAGGTGCGCACCAGTTCGCGCGCCTCCTTCAACCCGATCGCCCGCCCCCAAAGCGCAAAGACCGAGATGAGCTTCTCGATGAAATCCTTGCGCGACTCCCGGGTAAATGTCACCACGGTCATCGAGCCCAGCTCGAAGCCCAGGTACTGTGAGAGCAGCACGATGCGCAGCACCAAGGTGGTGGACTTGCCCGCGCCCGCGCCCGCAACGACCGACGTCGCCGGCGTATCGCTGAAGATCATTTTCCATTGGGCGCTGCTGGGTTGCGCCTGCGCCGGCAACAGCCGGGCAACGTCAGCCTTCATGCGTTTTTTCAGCTCGGCCGTCAGGGGGAAGCGCCAGTCATCGAACAGCAGGTCATCGACTTGGGGAGCGGGATGTTCAGTGCTTCGCGAATCCCGGATCAACAGGACCTGGCGACCCTCTTCCAACCCCTCGGCCTTGCCTTCGCTGAAACCATAGTCAAACCCGGCGGTGTGGCCGCTCCGAAAGCCATCGGCCTGACCGTGCAGCCAGGACGCCCGGTGTTGGGCGCGCAAACGTGTCAGGCCGTGGCCGAATAAACGCGCGGCCAGGCGCTTGAACCAGGGCATCTGGGCCAGGGGCAAGAGGTCGGAGGGAAGATCGGGACGGTGTTGCGGCACGCTTGGAGTCTCCGGAGTTCAGAACCATGGCGACTATGGTGTCTGGATTTACCGGCGGATTCCAGCCAAAAGCTTTTAAGTCATGGATTTAGGCGATGAAATGAAAGTGCCATGGCAGGTTGGTATCGCAAGGTTTGCTGGCATGGCAATGCTTCGCGAGCAGGGTCGCCCACCCCTGTATTGGCATCGCTGCCAATACAGGGGTGGAGCGTAACGTTCGGTTACTGCCCGGAAATGGCCCCGTCCACCAGCGCCTGGGCTTCGACCACCAGTTGTTTAAGGTGCTCGTCGCTCACGAAGCTCTCCGCATAGATCTTGTAGATGTCTTCAGTGCCCGACGGACGCGCTGCGAACCAGCCGTTCTCGGTCATCACTTTCAGGCCGCCGATGGCCTGGTCGTTGCCTGGCGCATGGCTGAGGATGTTCTGGATCGCCTCCCCGGCCAGTTCGGTGGACTGGACCTGGTCCGGCGACAACTTGCTCAGCAGTGCTTTTTGCTGCGGGCTGGCCTTGGCGTCGACCCGCACCGAGAACGGTTCACCCAACTCGTCCGTCAGGGCGCGATAGGCCTGGCTTGGATCGCGACCCGTGCGAGCGGTCATTTCCGCAGCCAGTAACGCCGGAATCAGACCGTCCTTGTCGGTACTCCAGACGCCACCGTCCTTGCGCAGGAACGAGGCGCCGGCGCTTTCTTCGCCGCCGAAACCGAGGGAACCGTCGAACAGCCCATCGGCAAACCACTTGAAGCCCACCGGGACTTCATAGAGGCGTCGTCCCAGACGGTTGGCCACGCGATCGATCAGGCCACTGCTGACGACAGTCTTGCCGACAGCGGCATCGGCACGCCATTGCGGGCGGTTCTGGAACAGGTAGTCGATCGACACTGCCAGGTAGTTGTTCGGCGCCAGCAGGCCGCCGCTCGGAGTCACGATACCGTGGCGGTCATGATCCGGGTCACAGGCGAACGCCACGTCAAAACGTTCTTTCAGGCCGATCAGGCCTTGCATGGCGTGACTGGAGGATGGGTCCATGCGGATTTGCCCATCCCAGTCGACCGTCATGAAGCGGAAGGTCGAATCGACGTGAGTATTGACCACGTCCAGATCCAGTCGATAGTGCTCGGCGATGGCCGGCCAGTAGCGCACGCCCGCGCCACCCAGCGGGTCGACGCCCAAGCGCAACCCGGCATTGCGAATGGCATCAAAATCGATGACGTTGACCAGATCTGCCACGTAGGTATTGAGGAAATCATGGCGGTGGGTGGTGTCGGCCTTGAGCGCCTGTTCGTAGCTGATGCGCTTGACGCCGGCCAGCTGGTTGGCGAGCAGCTCATTGGCCTTGGCTTCGATCCATTTGGTGATATGGGTATCCGCCGGGCCACCGTTGGTGGGGTTGTACTTGTAGCCACCGCTTTGCGGCGGATTATGGGACGGCGTGATGACGATGCCATCGGCCAGGCCAGTGGTGCGGCCTCGGTTGTAGCAGAGGATGGCGTGGGAAACGGCCGGCGTAGGGGTGTATTCATCGCCTTCGGCAATCATCACGGTGACACCGTTGGCGGCCAGCACTTCCAGGGCGCTGGCTGCCGCGGGGGTCGACAACGCATGGGTGTCGATGCCGACGAACAGCGGCCCATCGATACCTTGGGCTTCGCGGTAAAGGCAAATCGCCTGGCTGATGGCCAGCACATGCCATTCATTGAAGCCCAGGTCGAAAGAACTGCCGCGGTGCCCCGAGGTGCCGAAAGCGACGCGCTGGGTCGCGACCGAGGCATCGGGTCGGCCCGTGTAATAGGCCGTAACCAGTCGCGGGATATCGATCAACAACTCTGCCGGTGCCGGCTTGCCCGCAAATGGACTGACTGTCATGCAAAACCTCGGAATGGAGTGGCTCGAAAATGGATGCAGTTTACTGACAGTTCGACCATCACGCGATGGGTTCGATCCCTGGCCCAGCGATCAAGATTGCTCGAGCTTCAAAGCGTCGGCCAATGCAGATAGGGCGGCCTGCCGATCGTCCACTGAGCTGAATGCGTGGGTCAGGCGCAGATGCTGGCCGTACATCCCCTGGATGCTGAACAATTCTCCCGGCGCGATGACGATTCGACGGGCCAGCAGGCGCTGAAAGACCCGGCGCATGTCAGCTGGGCGCGAAGTTCGCGCCCAGACCGTCGCCCCTCCTTCGGGCTCCACCCATTGCAGGCAATCACTCACCCGCTCGCGCAACAATTGCGAGGTCGACGCGGCGCTTTCCCGTAGCAAGCGGCGCAAGACCAGGAGGTGCTGGTCGATCCTTCCATTGCTGTACAGGCGTGCAATCGCCTTCTGGCGAATCGGCGACAGGCGAAATGCGCGCAGCAGGAAGTGCCGTTGCAAGGTCAACGTCAGTTGCCTGGACAGCACGTAACCGTAGGGCGCCTCGGCACCGATGGTTTTCTCGAACGTGGAGTAGACAATCAGACGATCCGGGTCCAGCAGATCCCGAAATGGCGTGCTCCCTGGCTCGAATACCAAGTCGGTGTAGCTATCGTTCTCCAGCACCCAGGTACCGTATCGTTCGAGCAACCGCGCCACGGCGCGGCGATTACCCTCGCTCGCGCGCGTCCCCCTGGGCATGCTCAAGACCGAGGACAGCACCACCAGGCTCACCGTTTCGCTCGCAAGCAATCGCTCCAGTTGCTCGACGTCCATGTCCCCGCCCGCCGGTGATGGCAGCTCGATCACTTGCACATCGGCCGCTTGCAGCAGGCGCAGGACAGTCCAGTCGCCGGGTGACTCCATCAGCACCGTCGCCCCCTTGAGGGCCAATACCGCGATGAGGATCTCCAGGACACCTCGCAGGTCGGCACCGATATAAACGTCGTCGGCATTCCAGCATCGGGCCGGCGAAGACGTATAGCGAGCCGCAAGGGCCGTTCGCAGCTCCTGTTCGCCCCAGGGTTGTGAGGTCAATTGTGAAGCGCGCGGGTATTGGCGGAGCAACTCGCGCTCAAGCAAAAGCAGCGGGCTGTCCAGCGGCTGCAGGGAAGCCGGCTCATCATCGCTGAGCACCAGCATGCCAGGCCTGCGGGCGTTGACATACAAGGTTTCGAGCAAATCCTCACCGTCGCCCAGGTCGGCAACGCAGGGCACCGGCGACGCGTAGTAACCGGACTTGGCGATTGAATACACGCGCCCTTCCTTCTCCAGTAGGGAGTAGGCGTACTGGATCGTCGAGATGGATACGCTCAGGCGCTCGGACAACTGCCGCAACGATGGCAATCGCACCTTGGCGTCTGCGCCAAGCTCATTGATGAGGTTCGTCAGGTATCGGTAGACCGCCTGGTAGGCGAAATCTGTTTCCCGGCCTACCTTCATGAGCCCGCGCCAACGATACGAGCCATGGCCAGCCGTGCCGGGACGAGAAAAGCCAACCCCTTCAAACCCCGTTCCTCAGCGTCGCGCCGAGCGTTCGCGCAATCCATCGGTACCCTGCTCATCTTCATCCGTATCGAAGCCTTGCTCGACTGATTGCGGGCCGACCACCGAAACCGCCCCCCGTTCCGCGGGGACGAGTCGGACGCGGTACAACTTGCCAAGCATCGGGATAGACAGGCCGCTGACATCCACCATCCATTGCGCAACCTGATCGGCGACGGTCCCTCCCTGCAAGGCTTTGTGCAGGTCCGGCATCGCCACCAGCATGCCCGGATGGCTACAGCGCAGGAAATGCTCCAGCCCCGCGCCATTGTCCACGAAGGGCGCAAACAGCATGCACACCAGTTGGGTTTCATTGAGCCTCAAGGTGTTTTGCACCTCGTTGGCTGCCTGGGCGCGACGCTCGGGGATGGCCGCCGGCGAGCCGAACAGTTCCTGGACCTGTTGGCAGACATGGAGGGGTAATTGCTTGCGATGCATGAGCATGACAGTGCGCTGCACATAGTCGCCATAGCCGGTTTCATAGCTGCGACCTTGCAGATAGCAGGCCTGCAAGCCGTACAGGTGAGCGGACAGGAACGGACTGAGGAACTCATGCTCGATCGTTGGCGCAACCAGCCCATCGGGACGTACCCGCAGAAATTCACTGAACAGAGGCCAGTTGTTTTCCTCCAGGCGATCGACGATCAGGTCGTCGATGCTGATATGCCCTATCCGCCGACAGGCCTCGAACTGACCTTCGGGCCGCCACGGCCCCAGGCGGGCCCGGCCATAGAACTGTTGGAAGAAATCGCCGCCTATCGTGTCGAGCTGCATGAACAGGCCGTCGAAGCCACAACTCGGATCGACAGGCTGGCCGACCTTGCGGGTCGCACGATGAAGGCCCGCCATGAATTGCTTCTGCTGGCGTGGCGTGTCGCTGCTGACCCATGAATCGACGCCCGACTCCCAGCGCGCCACATGCCTGTAGAATTCCGCCATTGCCAGGTAGCCCTCATCCCCCAGGCCCAAGAGGCTGTCGGACGGACGCAGGTGGCCCAGCATCAGCATGTGGGTCCGATTGGACTCATACCACGCCTCCGAAGGTGCCTTGCGATGGTCGAATGGCACCACCTCACGGTTGTCGGCCATGAGCAGCTCCACCCTGGGGTCGTCGTAGAGGAACAGCGCGCTGTAGCAGCGATGAATATTCTCCAGGCTGGCCTGGGTCGTCTCCCCCAGGCGAGGCGTGGCGACGCGAAGATCGAACGTCGCCGGGTGCCGACCGGCGATGCTCAATTGCGCCGCTCGCAAGGCTGTCAGGACGTAGAACCCCTCCCGGCTCCCATTCTGCACCGACAGCACCCGGTAATCGCCGATTCGCTCGATGCCCCCAGCGGCGACGATCAAGCGTTGGATCAGGAGCTGCAGTGCAGTCCGTTCCGCTCGGGAATAAAAATCCAGCAAGCGTTGCAATACTTGCTGGTAAACGTAAGTCATTGCCTGTTCATGAATTGCACTCATAACCATTTACCTGGAAATTCGATTATCGGCGTCGCGCCCGCACCAATCCGATTGCGCGACGCAGTGTTCTGAATATTGCTTTGTTATTGCCAACAGTATTGGCAATACGCTCCACATTTGCCTTGGGTAATCATTTGACACATACGAGGCAACTTGACCCCGCCGCCTCATCAGAGCCCAGGAAAACCCCGCAATCATTGCCCCTCGCTGAACAATCGTTACATCCTAGGAGATTTCTTACAACTTCCCACAGACTAGAGAGACAACAGATAAAGAACATGCCGAAAAGCAACTCTCCTGTTGACCAACTCGATTTTCCCCATGATCGACGGGCAGGACCAAAGCAACTACCATCCGGGCCATTTTGAATATTCGCTGAAGGGTCGAAACCTGAGTAAAGTCTGTATTGCGCCACGACTTCTTCCTTGAGTTGGAAACAAGCGTTCAATTATCAGCACTTAAATAATGATTAGAAGATACAGATTGGCGCCAAAAACCAGTTCAGTTGCGCGACTTCGGTTTTCAACGCGGGGAAAAGCGGCATAGGTAACGCGCACAAGCAGGCGCAGGGCCGCCTTGGATAAGGCAAGACGCAATGAAAAGGCGCGTGGCCAGGCAGGCCAGGGCCGCGCAAGAGCCGAAACCGCTGGCTCTTGCGCAAGGAGGGGAATCAGGCGGGGTCGACCACCTGAAGGGCAACACGTTCGCGGCAAGGGCATTCGCCCATGTAGCGGTGGGCCTCGACGAACTCGGAGAAGGGAAAGACCCGAGTCTTGAGTGGCAACACGACACGATCGGCGGTGAGCTGGTTGATATCACGCAATGCGCGCTGCAAGGCCACCTGGTCCTGGACAATCCCCAGTTCCGGCTTGCCGGTGAAATTGCCGATGCAGTGCACGAAGAACTGGATGTTCTTCTGGAAGGCCGCGCAAGCCGGAAATGGCGTCTGGTTGCCACCCTGCAAGCCATACAGCACCAGGCTGCCACGAGGTGCCAGCACGTCACCCAGGAGCGACATCTGCGGACCGCCAAGCCCGTCGAACACGACGTCGACGCCACGATTGTCCGTCAGCTTGTTGATTTGCATCAGCAAGTCCTGCTCTTCGGTAACGATCACCTTTTCGGCGCCCAGCGACAGCAGATATTCGCGCTCGTCGGCAGTCTTGGTCGCTGCGATCACCCGCACACCCAAGGCCTTGCCCAGCTGCACGAACGACGGACCGGCGCAATGGCTGGCATCGGTGACCAGGGCAAACTGCCCAGGCTTGACCCGTGCCAGGTCCATGTAGGCGAAGTAGGCGATCAACAGCGGCGTGTAATGCACCGCGGCCTCGATTGGGCTGAGCACGTCGGGATAGCGAGTCAGCGCGGTGCGTGGCAGCACGATGACCTCGCCATACACCGGATAATCGTTCGGACTCTCTGCGGGGAAGCTGGCGACCTTGTCGCCGACGGCCAGATCGTCGACACCGTCGCCGATGGCGGTGACCACGCCAGCCATTTCATGGCCAAGCCCCGAAGGCAGGCGCGCCTGGGACGACGCCAGGTTCTGGCGCCACAGGGTGTCATACCAGCTGATGCCGATCGCTTCGACGCGGACCTGCACTTCTCCCGGCGCAGGAAGAGCCGCCGCATGCTCTTCGCATTTGAGCACCTCGGCACCACCAAACTTGTGAAAACGGATCGTGCGGGACATCGCAAACCTCGTCAAAGTAACCTCTAATGCCATGAACTCTATCCGGGCTTTGTAGCCAAGACCACCAGTGGCTATTAATAGTCGACATGCCTGTCATTGATTCCGCAGCAAGAAAACCTAACCAGTCCTGTAGGACTTATCCCTAAGAAAATGCATTTACCCGATGCAGAGTACCAGCCTTTCCCCGTAAGATTCATGCCGGTCATTGTTCCCATATGGCCGCCCACGTCAAGCTTGCCGAATCTGCCAGGACCCCAGATGAATCGTAATGACCTGCGTCGTGTCGACCTGAACCTGTTGATCGTGTTCGAAACATTGATGCATGAACGCAGTGTGACCCGCGCCGCCGAGAAGCTGTTTCTCGGCCAGCCGGCCATCAGCGCCGCGCTGTCGCGCCTGCGCAGCCTGTTCGATGACCCCTTGTTCGTGCGCACCGGGCGCAGCATGGAACCCACCGCCCGAGCGGTGGAAATCTTCGCCCTGCTCTCTCCGGCCCTGGATTCAATCTCCACCGCGGTCAGCCGGGCGGCGGAATTCGACCCGGCCACCAGCACTTCGGTGTTTCGCATCGGCCTGTCGGACGATGCCGAATTCGCCCTCCTGCCCATGCTGCTCAAGCGCCTGCGAGCCGAAGCACCGGGCATTGTGCTGGTGGTGCGCCGGGTCAATTACATCCTGATGCCGGGCTTGCTGGCCTCGGGGGAAATCTCCATCGGCGTCAGCTATACCGACGACTTGCCGGCCAATGCCAAACGCAAGGTATTGCGTCGCAGTTCGCCGAAAGTGCTACGGGCCGACACCGCGCCGGGACGGCTGACCCTGGACGAATTCTGCGCCCGGCCCCACGCCCTGGTGTCATTCGCCGGGGATTTGAGCGGCTTTATCGATGAAGAACTGGAAAAACTCGACCGCAAGCGCCATGTGGTACTGGCGGTTCCGCAATTCAACGGCCTGAGCACACTGTTATCGGGCACCGACATCATCGCCACCGTACCCGATTACACCGCCGACGCATTGACCGCCGCCGGCGGCGTGCGCGCCGAAGACCCACCCATCCCGGTGCGAAGCTTCGAACTGCACATGGCTTGGCGGGGATCACAGGATAATGACCCGGGAGAACGCTGGTTGCGGTCGCGGATCCAGATGTTTTTTGGGGACCCTGAGAGTCTTTAGGTTTCGTCGGGCAGGCTGTTTAGCTGATCATTTCTGACTTTTCATAGGTCGTAGCGACCCATTCACACCGGGCAGCGCTTGTCGTTCGCGCCACTCACTACTCACTGGACGTCATGCAAGCACGTCATTTCTGTGAAAGCATGTTCAGGCGCTGATGTTGATCCGCTGTGTACTTTTCATCGCCCGCTACGGGTACCCAATCCTTTAAAGGTGTCAGAAAGTGCAGTTCAAAACGACGTGACAGGAACGCCCATTTTCCGTCGCGACGTTCAAACCTGTCGTGGTACAGCCCACTGGCTTGAACCGGACCTTTTTCAATGTCATGGAACAGGCAATCCGCGGCCACCGTACCCGCCGCGCTGTCACCCTTGATTTCGATCAGTGGGTTGGCCATCCAGTGGTGCATATAAGGCATCTGGTGCCAGCTGTTTTGCGCCATCGCCAGGATTTCGTCACGGTTTCCGGCCTTACCGAAACCCGGTAAGTCCAGTGTCGATTCTTCGTGCCAGATTGCGCTCAGGAGCAACACGTCAACGCGATCGAAGGCATTGGCGTAGGCGCTGATCAGCGACTCGATTGCGGCGCGACTTTCCAGGGCGTCCAGTCGGGTGCTCAGTTCTTCAATGTTCATGATGGGGTTTCCTGCTGAGACTTCGCAAAAGCGAAAAAGGCAACCCTCTGCGAGGGCTGCGCTGCGGTTAAGCAAGTGTTCAGATCTGCGACAGGCCGCCGTCGACCATCAGCTCCACACCGTTGACGTATTTCGCATCGGCGGATGCAAGGAACAGCGCCGACGAGGCGATTTCTTCAGGTTGGGCCATATACCCCAGCGGAGTGATCTGCTCGACATGTTGTCGCAGCGCGGCGATGTCGCGTTCGCTCATCTTCAAGCCGTTATCCATCAGAGGCGTGCGGGTGAAGCCAGGGCTCAGGACATTCGCTCGAATCCTGCGACCTTTGAGTTCGTTGGCCCAAGTCCTTGCGAAGGACCGCACCGCGGCCTTGGATGCGTTGTAAAGGCTCAGCCCTTCCATCCCGTTGCTGGAACAGATAGAGGCCGTCAACACGATCGAAGCGCCATCTTTCAACAATGGCATTAACGTCTGAACGGTAAAAAAAACGCCCTTTACGTTAATGTCGAACATATTGAAATAAGCCGTCTCCGTGGTCTCGCCCACCGGGTTTTTTTCACAAATGCCCGCGTTGGCAAACACTGCGTCCAATTGATCGTCACGGGCCACAATGGTCGCCTTGAGCTTATCGAGATCAGCCTGGCGCGCGACATCCGAAATGACCGCGACGGCTCTGTCGCCCAGCTTTGCCACCGCAGCTTCCAGCGTGGCTGCAGAGCGACCCGTGATGTAAACACGCTTGGCTCCCTCTGCAATCAAACCCTGCGCAATCGCAAATCCGATCCCGGTGGATGCGCCGGTGACAACTGCAATCTGATTGGCGAATTTACCTGACATATCTGACTCCTCAGCCTCGGTTGTGTGGCTCGATTGAAACCACAGTACGGCCATTTTGAGAGGAGTCAGGGGCTGAGCGGCACTGCCAAAAATGAACATTGGCCGTTCAGTTATGTGAGGCGTCAGCGAAGGTTTGATCGTTTAGATTCGAGTCAGCTGATTCAGAGCATGACCCGCAATCGAGAATATCTGGAACCGAAGTGTTTCAGGAAGGAGACCTTATGCCTCAGACTAAAATCGCCCCCCCGGAACCGCGGCGCTGGTTGATGTTCGCCATCTTGTTGGTCGGTGCGTTTTTACCGCCGCTGGATTTTTTCATCGTCAACGTAGCACTGCCCTCGATTCAACAATCGCTGGGCACGGCCTCCTCCGCCGAACAGTTGATCATCTCGTCATATGCGGCTCTTTATGCCGTGACATTGATCACCGGGGGTCGGCTCGGCGATATCTACGGCCGCATGAGAATGTTCTTCGTTGGCCTGGTTGGCTTTGCAATCGCCTCATTGATCTGCGGTGTCGCCGAGTCACCTTGGATGTTGATCGCCGGACGTTCGCTGCAAGGCGTGACGGCAGCGGTCATGGCGCCCCAGGCACTCGCTTCAGTGCAGGCCATATTCCCTGAGTCCGAAAAACCTTTGGCGTTGAGCCTCTATGGCGCAGTCTTTGGCCTGGCGTCGGTAGTCGGCCAGGCCCTTGGCGGAATATTGATATCGCTCAACTTGATGGGCTTGGGGTGGCGGGCGATATTTCTTGTGAATTTACCGATTGCGTTACTGGTGATTCTGATCGCCATTGCGGTGGTCAAGGAAACCCGCGCACCACATACAAGCAAGCTTGATCTGGGCGGAACGGTACTGTCCATGGTGACGCTGGGAGCGCTGATCGTGCCGCTGATCGAGGGGCGTGAAGCGGGCTGGCCTTTGTGGGCCTGGCTGTCGCTTGCGGCGGTGCCGCTGCTGGCCTGGCTGTTCTGGCGCTACGAAGCCCGTTTGCACCAAGCGCAAGGCGCGCCGTTGCTGAATCCTGCCGTACTGCGCGCGCCTGGGTTGGGCCGGGCACTGTTCGTCGCTCTGACCTTTTACGCGATCGGCGTGTTTTTTCTGCTGTTTTCTATTTATCTACAGGGAGCGCTGCATACGAGCCCACTCAATGCAGGCCTCGTCTTCCTTCCTTTCGGCGCGGGCTTTTTGCTGGGACCGCTCTCCACTCCTCACTTCAGGCATTTGCTGGGGGCATACGTCAATCCGGTCGGGATGGGACTTGAAGTGTTGGGGCTCATGCTCCTGGCCTGGCTCGTGGCGCACACGCCGATGTCCGTCAGCCCCGCTGCGCTGCCCCTTGCCGTCATTCTGTTTCTGATCGGCTTCGGACAAGGACTGGCCCTTCCGACATTGATGCGCATGATCACAGGGCGCGTGGCGCCATCGTACTCCGGCATGATTGCGGGCATTACCAGCTCTACTCTGCAAATCAGCACATCACTGAGTGTCGCGATAATAGGCGGAGTTTTTTACACCCTTCTAGGCACGGACACAGACGCGGCTGCCATCACGCACGCCTTCACCGTCTCAATACTCTGTATCGCGGCATGCCTGGTCGTAGGCACGGGACTCAGCCTTACCCTGGCGCGCCAACCTGCTGCGCAACTGCAAACGACAGCCATGCACCCAGCGGAGTGAGTCAACCGCCTGCCTGGTTGCCGATCATGATGGAAGCAAGGTCGGCAAGAGCACGCAGGCTGTCCATCTGCCGCATGTCCTGGTGGTAGCCCATCCATATGTCGCGGCCCGGTGGCGCCTCATGCGGATCAATCAGGCGCAGCGCCGTTAACCGGTCGCCCAGGGCGCGGGGCAGCACAGCGATGCCCTGCCCTTGCGCGCACATCTGCGCCTGGACGGTGCGACTACTACTGGTGAACACCGTACGGGCCAGAGGGTAACGCTGCCGCAGCCACTGCACATCGGGATAATGTGATTGGGCGACACTCATGGTAATCAAGCCAACCCCCTCGCCCTGCGGCTCGAGGTCAGGAGATCCGACGGCGGTGTACAGCCCATAGCTCAGGGAAGTGAGTTTGCGGTGAACAATATCGGGTTCGGTGAAAGGAACGATCCGAAACGCGATGTCGGCGTCGCGACGGGCCAGGTCGAACAATCGATGCCCGGCGATGACCTCGGGCACGATCAGCGGATAACGTCGCCCCAGTTCGCTCAGAACCGGGGCCAGCACATAACAGGCAAACCAGTCAGCGCAGGAGATGCGCAACACACCTTCTGGCTGCGCGCTGTCGCCCGCAAGGCGCCGCTCGATGGCCAACGCACTTTGCTCCATTTGCAGCGCCAGGCTGAGTAGCTTCTCTCCGCTCTCGGTCAGTATCAGACCTTGGGTGGTACGCAGGAAAATGGGCTGGCCGCTGGACTGTTCAAGCACCTGCAAGCGCCGCCCCACGGTCGGATGGCTAACACCCAACAGCTTGGCAGCAGCGCCCAATGACCCACTGCGGGCAATCGCGAGAAAGACCCGCACATCACTCCAATCCATGCTCCGCCCCGATGCAAAAATGAAGAGTTAGAGTGCAGCAATGGCAATGCCGTAGCAATCCCGCGCTCGACAAGCATGTCTACAAACTAGTCGACACACCATTCGGGGACGGGAAATGAAGACAGGCTTTATCGATCTGGGAAGTACTGCGCTTTGACCTTACCGCGAAACACCCAGAACCCCCACGTGTTGTAGGCCAGCGTGACCGGCACCAGCACCGCGAATCCCACAAGCATGAACCCTTGGCTCGAAGCGGGAGCAGACGCTTGGCTGATCGCCAGCGACGGCGGCAGGATTAACGGATAGAGGGTAATGATCGCGGCAGCGAACGCCGTGCCAAACCATCCCAATACCGCAAACAACGGAAGGAAATGGTATCGGCTGGAAAAAGCCCGGTAAAACCCGACCAGCAACGCGCACTGAACAAGCAGAAGCGCCGGGCTCAGGTTCGATTCAAGAAGATGGTCTCGATAGGACGGCGCCAACTCGCTGGTCCACACCACAATGATTGCAATACCTGCCAGTGTCAGCCACCCCAGCCATCGCGCCTGCCTTCTGGCCGCCGCTTGCAGCGCGCCTTCGGTTCGCCAGAACAGCCAGCAACTGCCAAGCAGTGCGTAGCCAATCACCAGCACCAGGCCACACGCCAGCGCAAATGCACTCAACCACTCCCAACCGTTTCCGGCGAACCGGCCCTCGTGGTGATCGATTCCCTGTACTACGCTGCCCATGATGACACCCTGGCAAAGCGTTGCGATCAACGAGCCGGTCACGAGGCTGACGTCGAGCCAGCGCTTCATTCGTGCAGGCGCGTCGGCCCGGAACTCCAACGCGACGGCCCGGACAATCAATGCCAGCAGCATCGCGATCACGGGGATATACAGGGCGGAAAACAAGACGCTGTAAGCCACGGGAAAAAGCGCGAGCAAACCGCCGCCACCGAGCACCAGCCAGGTTTCGTTCCCGTCCCAGATCGGCAGGATGGAGTTGACCATGATCTGCTTATCGTCGGGGTGTTGGCGGGTCGCGAAGAGGATGCCGACGCCCAGGTCGGTGCCGTCCAGAATCACGTAGGTGATGATCGTAAAGGCAATTGCGGCGGCCGACAGATTGGGTAACAGCGCTTCAGAGATGAACATCACGATTTCCTCCGCGTTGCGCTGGCTTGATCGTCGGCATCCGTTGAAGTTGCCGGCAGTCGGTTGATGGCGCGTATCAGGTAAAACAGCCCCAGGCCGAAAACCAGCAGGTACAGGATCACCAGGGCGAGTGTGCTGCCCAGGACGAATGAGAGCGGTTGCTGCGAGCTGCTGTGAACGGTGCGCATCAAGCCATAGACCGTGAATGGCTGGCGCCCGACCTCGGTAACCACCCATCCGCAAACCATCGCTACGAACCCGGCCGGGGCCATGAGCACCGCACAGCGCATCAGCCATCGACACTCGAACAGGCCACCGCGCCAACGCAAGAAGAGACTGGCGATACCCATGGCCACGATCAGCAAGCCGATGCCCACCATGATACGAAACGCGAAAAAGACCACGGCCACGGGCGGGATGTCTTCGGGCGCGAACTCATCAAGGCTCTGTATGGTGCCGGTCCAGTCGTGGCGCAGATAAAGCGAGCCGAGATGGGGTATCGCCAGTTCGAAATCATTTTTGCGGTTGGCCTGGTCCGGTATCGCAAACAACCTCAGCGGCTCGCCCTGGCCGGCTTCCGGGCGTCGCCAGGAACCTTCCATCGCGGCCAGCTTCTGCGGCTGGTGATCTCGGGTATTTTCGCCGTGCAGGTCCCCCGCGACGAGCTGGATAGGCCCGACCACGGCCGCCATCCACAGTGCCATTGAGAACATCACTCGCGCAGGCGCGTGGGTATTGTCGCGCAGCAAGTGCCACGCGCCCGCGCCGCCCACGAGGGTGGCCGTGCCGAGAAAGGCGGCGATGCTCATGTGCACCATACGGTAGGGAAACGAGGGGTTGAATATGATCTGCAGCCAGTCTTCGGGCACGAACCGGCCATCGCCGGCAATGCTGAAGCCCGCCGGTGTGTGCATCCAGGAATTGGCTGAAAGTATCCAGAATGCACTGAACAACGAGCCCACGGCGACCGCGCATGTAGACAGGAAGTGCAGGCGCGGCCCGACTTTGTTCATGCCAAACAGCATGACCCCGATGAAGCCTGCTTCCAGGAAAAACGCGACCATGACTTCATAGAACATCAGAGGCCCGAGGATGCCCCCCGCCCGGCTGGCCAGCGCGCTCCAGTTGGTCCCGAACTCGAACTCCATGACCAGCCCCGATGCCGTGCCCACGGCGACTGTCAAGGCGAATATCTTCAGCCAGAATCGGTAGACGTCCATATAGACCTGACGCTTTCGCCACAGCCAGAGGGCTTCCAGCACCATCAGGTAATTGGCCAGGCCGATGGAAAATGCAGCAACCACGATGTGGAAGCTAATGGTGAACGCAAACTGGTAGCGCGCCAGCATCAACGCCGAATCCATCGATTCCATGGGCAGGCCCCGCTCAAGCGCCGCTGGGTTTGCCGCAGAATTGACTGATCGGTTTATCGATCGGCCTCTTCATGCCCTCACCCATCGCTTTCAAGCCCTCCAGGAGCGGCAAGATCGCGCGCCAAAGCGATTCGTCATGCAGCAAACGGTATGAGCCCCGCACGCCTGGCGCGACATCGTCGTTGTTGGGCGCGGTCCATTGACTGACCGCAGCGCCGGCATCCTTCAGCGCGAAGACCAGCCGATAGAATTCATCGGGCGGCACGCGGGACAGTGCCATCGCCAGGATCGACAGGTTCTGAATGACGTTGAGCGTGCCTTCCTTGTTCAGGCCATCAACCAGTACTTTGGCAATCGCCGTGTTGGCACAGACCAGGTCATTGGCCATGCGCAGCACGCCGTGTTCATGGAGGCTCTGGACCAGACGATCAAGTTCATCCTGCGCGTCAGGCTCGGTCTTGCTTGGTTTTACGTCGTAATCAATAGGTTCGGCCATCAAAACCTCTCCGGATGGGGCGCCGGTGCGTCGATCGGCGCGTAGTCGTCTCTGGCCCACTTCACCTCAACAGCCACGCCATTGTTCGGTGTCCTGTGGCCGTTTCGGAAATTGCCGCGCGGCAATGCCGATTGCGGAGGGGGATCCCTCAGGATCGTCATCTTCACAGCGGTTTCCTTGTAGGCCGGCGTGTTGACGTCTGGATCATGATGTTCCCCGGTGAGTTCATTAATGCCGGGCTTGCCCTGGTGAATCGGCATGAACAGCACCTTGCCGCGCACTCGATCGGTGATCAGAACCGGTACCGTGACCGAACCACGGCGAGAAGTGATCCGCACCTGGGTCCCATCCTGGATACCCCGCTCGTCTGCAAGCTCGGGACTGATTTCGACGTACCAATGCGGTGACAACGAATCGACACGGTCGCCACGTCCCGTCTGGTTGTTGCCCTGGAAATGCTCCAGCATGCGTCCGTTGTCCAGCATCAGGTCGAATTCGCTGTCGGGCGCTTCCGCCGGAGGTTTCCACTCCAGCGGGTACAACACGGCTTTGCCGTCGTCGGTGTGGAACCGGTCGGTATAGAGCAACGGGGTATCGGTGCCATCCGGCTTTACTGGCCAGAGGAGAGATTTCCAACCGTCCAGGCGCTCATAGCTGGCGCCGGCGAACAGGGTGGCGATACCGGCCACCTCCGCGAAGATCTGCGAGGGATGCTCGTATCCCCAGTCATGGCCCATTCGCTTGGCCAGATCGGTCAGGATGCGCCAGTCTGGAAGGCTGTTGCCCAGCGGCGGAAAAACCTCATGAAAACGTTGGATCCGCCGCTCGGTGTTGACGAAGGTGCCCTCCTTCTCAACGCTTGGGCAACCTGGCAGCACGACGTCGGCGAACTGCGCGGTGCGGCTGAAGAAAATGTCCTGCACGACCATGAAATCGAGTTTTCTGAAAGCCTCATGCACGTTTTCAGTGTCGGCGTCGGAAAACGCCGTCTCTTCACCGATCACATACATGGCTTTTATCTTCTGCTCGGCGGCATGCTGAACCATCAGGAAGTTGTCTTCACCGACCTTGTTGGACAGTCGTTCCGGCGCCACACCCCAGGCCTTCGCCCACTTGGCTCGAACCGCTTCGTCAGTGACTTTTTCATAACCGGGATAGACGTTCTTCAAACACCCGAAGTCGCTGGCCCCCTGGACGTTGTTATGGCCGCGCATCGGATAACCGCCGGTTCCCGGGCGGCCATAGTTGCCGGTAACCAACAAGAGATTGGACAGTGCGGTGCTCGTGTCGGCCCCATGGCTATGCTGGGTAATGCCCATTGCCCAGAGCAGGCAGACCCGTTTGGCCTTGCCGATCATGTTCGCGGCGCTGACCAGATCCGCCTCCGACAACCCGGTGACCTGCGACGCGAATGGCAGGGTAAAGGGTTCCAGGGAGCGTCGGTACTCGTCCACCTGATTCACCCGCGCTTCCAGGAATGCCGCGTCCGCCATGCCATGATCGAACAGGTAACGCGACATGGCGCTGGCCCAGACTATGTCGGTGCTCGACCTGATCTGCAGAAACAGGTCGGCGCGCTCCGCCATTTCATGCTTGCGTGGATCGACCACCAGCAGTTTTTGCCCTCGATGCTTGCGCGCGGCCTTGATTTTCGAAGCGATAACCGGATGGTTCTCCGCCAGGTTGCTGCCCACCAGGACGATGAGGTCCGCCTGCTCAAGATCGGCGATCGTGCCGGCGTCGCCGCCGTAACCGACCGTGCGGAACAACCCCTGTGTCGCGGGGTTCTGGCAGTAGCGTGAGGAGTTGTCGACGCTATTGGTGCCGATGATCAGGCGAGCGATTTTCTGCGTCAGGTAAGCTTCTTCATTGCTGGCCTTGCTGGAGCCAATGAAGCCGATGGCATCGGCGCCGTGCTCACGTTTTATGGCCAGAAGACGGCCTGCGACCAAGGTCAGCGCCTCGTCCCAGCTTGCTTCACGAAACCGGCCGTTTTCCCGGATCAGCGGCGTCGTCAGGCGTTTCTCGCTGTTCACGAAATCCCAGGCGAACTTGCCCTTGATACACGTGGAAATGCCGTTCGCCGGTGCGTTCACCACTGGCTGCACCTTGAGCAGCGTGCGGTCGCGAGTCCACATTTCGAACGAGCAGCCCACGCCACAATAGGTGCACACGGTCTTGGTGCGTTTGATTTCAGGCTGGCGCCAGTGCATGTCCATGACGGAAATAGCGGTAATGGGCGGCGCACCGATCGTATTCTCGATCGTCTTCACCGCGTCGATGAGCGGTCGCTTGATGTCCTCGGGCATCGACGTCAACGGTCCGGCATCCGGCTGCATGGTTTTTTCGAGCAACGCGTTGCAGGGGCAAACCGTGACGCAATGACCGCAGCTCACACAACTGGAACCCTCTATCTTGGTTTCGCCATCCCACAACACCCTTGGATGCTCCTGGGTGAAATCGATGCTCAGCGTTTCATTGACCTCGACGTTCTGGCACGCTTCCACGCAACGCCCGCACAGGATGCATTGATCGGGATCGTAGGTATAAAACGGGTTCGAGTGGTCCTTGCTGTAGGGCTTGCGCTGGTATTTGTAGCGCTGGATCACGGGGTTCATGTCGGCGACGGTATTGTGCAGCGTGCAGTCACCGGTGTTGTGCTCGCAGACCGTGCAATAAAGCTCGTGCTTGGCAAGGATCCGGTCCATGCCTTCTTCCTGCGCCGCCTTCACGCGAGGCGTTTCGCTCACCAGCTTCATGCCGTCGGCGGAACGCAGCGCGCACCCGCGGACCAACTCGCCATCATGCTCGATCCAACAGACATCGCAGGTCTGGATCGGCCCGAGGGCGCGGTGATAGCAGACGTGAGGCAGGTCGATGCCCTGCTCTGCCAAGAAATCGATCAGCGGCTGGTCAGCGTCACCCCTGAGGGTGCGACCGTTGTACTCGACGCTGCACTGGTATCTGCCATTCATGGAAATTCGCCCCGTTGGCCGACTGACCGCCCGGACAGTGGCCCAACGAAGCTAGAGACCGAATGCCCACACGGAAATGTTCAGTTACAGAATCGATATCCCAGTGCTGCAAATGTTCATTAATTTTTGCGCGAAGCCGCTACAGCGTGTGGCATCCGAATGCTTGTAACGCTCCGCTAATAGATGCTGGCTTGTCCTTTCGCTCAAGCATTCACATCCACGACCGTGCGCCCGCGAACCTGCCCTTGCAGCACCCGAGCCGCGACTTCCGGCACTTGCGCCAGGCCGACAAGCTGCGTGGTGCGAGCAAGCTTGTCCACATCCAGATCCCGGGCCAGACGCGACCATGCCTGCAAACGGACAGCCTGGGGCGCATTCACGGAGTCGATACCGGCCAGGGTCACGTTGCGCAGGATGAAAGGCAGCACCGACCCCGGCAGATCCGCGCCCTGGGCGAGGCCGAAGGCGGCGACGACCCCGCGGTATCGGGTCTGGGCCAGGGCATTGGCCAAGGTATGGCTACCGACCGAGTCGATGACGCCCGCCCAACGCTCCTTGGCAATCGGTGCGCCCGGCTCCGACAGGGTGCGCCGATCAATCACCTCTGCAGCGCCCAGGTCACGCAGATAGTCGGCTTCTTCCAGGCGTCCAGTCGACGCGATCACCCGATAGCCCAGGCCCGACAACAGCGCTATCGCCACCGAGCCCGCGCCGCCGTTGGCGCCGGTCACCAGGATATCGCCCCCGTCGGGCGCCAGGCCGCCGTGTTCCAGCGCCAGCACGCTGAGCATCGCGGTGTAGCCCGCCGTGCCAATGGCCATGGCTTGGCGGGTCGAGAATACGTCCGGAACCTTCACGAGCCAGTCACCACTCACCCGGGCCTTCTGGGCGAAACCGCCGTGGTGCGTCTGGCTCAGCCCCCAACCGTTCAGCAGTACCCGGTCGCCAGCCTGGAAACCTGCGTGGCTGGAGCTTTCAACGATTCCGGCGAAGTCGATGCCGGGAATCAACGGGAACTGGCGGATCACCGGCGAGCGGCCACTGAGGGCCATGGCATCTTTGTAGTTCACCGTGGAATATTCGATAGCGACGGTGACATCACCGGGCATCAGGTCCTCTTCGGTGAAGTCGACCAGGCCGGTCGACATGGCTTCATCGGTTTTGGTGGCAAGCAGCGCTTTGAAGGTCATGGTTGTTTTCCTGTGCATTTGAGCGGCGAATGTCGTGGGCCCGGTTGAGCAGATTCACGCCAGTTGCATCGCCTTGCGGATACCGGTATCCAGCATGCCCGCCGGCGCGAAGCGGCGCATGAACTGCAATTGGGCTGCCGCCTTGCCGGCGGTGTAACGCAACTTCGGACGCTCGGCGCGAGCGGCCTTGAGCACCACGTCAGCGACCACATCGGGCCCCTCGGCCGTGGCCATTGCGTGATTGACGACCTTGGTTACCTTACCCCGGATATCCTCGTACAGGTCCAGCTTAGCGTCAGCCTGCAGGCTGTTGCTCTCGAATGATGTCTTGGTATAACCGGGCTCGATGACGACGACCCGGATGCCATGGGTCCGTAATTCATGATCAAGGGCTTGGGAATAGCCATCCACCGCGTGCTTGCTTGCCACGTACAGCGCCACATAGGGCACGGATACCACGCCGAGTATGGAACCGATGTTGATGATGCGACCGACACCCTGGCGACGCATATGCGGCACAACGGCGCGCGTCATTCGCACAACACCGAGGAAATTGGTATCGAAGATCGCCTTGGCCTGGTCGATCGAGCTTTCTTCGGCCGCGGCCGGGGCGAGCCCGAAACCGGCGTTGTTGACCAGCAGGTCGATACGCCCTTCCAACCGCATCAACTGCGCAACCGCGGCCTCGACGCAGGCATCGTCGGTCACGTCGAGTGCCAGCATCTCATACGCCTGATGATCGGCCCGGGCTCCGCGCCGGCTGGTGCCGTATACCTGATAGCCGGCCGCTACGAGGGAGTTGGCAATGGCTTCGCCGATACCGGAAGAAGCGCCGGTCACCAAGGCTACGGGTTTGTGGATCGTCATGGAGTGTTCCTCGGCAACTGGGTCGGGCCCGACATCGATACGTGTCGGGGCAGCTCTATGATGATGAGCATAATCATAGCCGTCAACAGTTTTGATTTTGATTGACATCTAATTTAGATCCAGCCTGATGCTGTCCGTCGCTTCGAGGTTACCTTGGCATTCATGCACTGGAACCTAATGCTCGCCAAAGTGGATTTGCCACGCTGCGTCTGTAGGCCGAAGCAGGTTTCAAGGAGGACGTTCAAAGCGGCGTCTCTTGTCCAACCTTCCCCGAAAGCTCACAAGCCACCACTTGCGGCACCACGCGGATACCGACACGCCGATTGGCCCTTCGCCCAGCTTCGGTGTCGTCTCCAGCTATGGGCTGACCGGCGGCGACGCCCTGGACGGCTAGGCAACCGGCGGGGATTTTGCCCACGTGCTGCATCCAGTCCCGCACTGCAACAGCACGGGCGTTTGAGAGTTGCAGGTTCTGTTCCGATGAACCTGTCCCGTCGGTATGGCCTGAAATGACGATCAACCCGTCTGGCTGGGCCTTGATATCCACCAAGGCCTTGACCAAGGTATCGGTCGAACCAGGCTTGAGCTGCGAACTGCCGACATCGAACAGCGACAGGCTGTCCAACTGCACCGGAGCGGGCAAGACCAACGCTGACCTCGCGCTCATCCGCCATCCGACAACCCCTGCGACGAGAGCGAAGACGAACGCCGCGCCGCACAGCCATGGCGAAAAGTGCCCCTTACGATGGGTCATGTCCGGCGGGGGCAGGACCACAATGGGTATCGCCAATGCCGGCTCTGTCATTCCCATGGGAAGCAGTGCCGCTTCGATACGTTGATCGCATCGTTCCAAACGTTGGATCAGCTGGTTGACCTGCTGGCGCAGAGACTGGAGAGCCGGCAGCGGCGTGGATGCGTAGCTTGCCAGCCGCTCAGTCAGGCAGCCCAACGCACCATCGAGCTCAAGCAACGCGCGCTGATCGTTGGTCGTCAGCGCCAGGCCACGCAGCAGCGTTTGCAGCTGTGCGAACAACCACCCCAACGTATCCAGGCGCACCCGCACCGACGGCGGCCACAGGCTGGGCCATTGACCGCTGAGCGTCTTCAACAATCGAACGCCTTGGACCATGCCGTCCAAACCGTGACGCTGGCTTCGAGCCAGCGCATAGAAGCTGACGGTTTGCAGCTCCGCACCGTTGAGTTGCAGCAGCACAAGGCATAACTGCTCGACTTTTTGCCAATCCACGTCTGGGCAGGCGCCATGGCCCAATCTGGCCAACTCGTCGCGCAAAGCGACGAACTCAGCATAGCCGCGCGGATCGCCACCGATTCGAACATGCACTTCAAACAACGCGCTCATCGCGCTTGCCTTGCGTTATCCGTTCCCGTTGCCGCCACATGGTTCTGTCGCTTCAGGTGACGCATCAGGACTTTGCCCTCCGCTCCCAACGTGGTACCGAAAGTAACCCGGCGCCCTCCTTTCAACTGCACGTCCAGGGCGCACTCCAAATGCCCCGGCAGTAATTGCGGCAGTAGCTCGATGGCGAGCGCCGTCAATCGCGGTTCGTATTTGAGTAGGGTATGGGTCATGGCCTTTATCAACGTATGGGCGGTAGCCGGTAGCCCCTGCAAAATGGTTCCCATGTCGGGAAGTCCATAATCTGGTAAATGGCTGACGCTGCCGGCCCGGCTATTGAGGATGCGTTGCAGGTTGTCCAGGACCGACAGCGTGTGCTGGTCCTGCTCGCTGACGCGATGCAAATCCAGTTCACCATTGAAGTTTTGCAGCAGCATTTCATAGAGCGAAGGGTTGGGCTCGGTCATGGATCAGTCCTTCGCCAACGGGCGCAACGTCAGTTGGTTGGCCCCCATCTCGATGAGCCGTGCCCGATCCGGGTCCAGGTCTTCGCGCCTCAGCACCAGGCGCCAGGAGCCTAACGCGGCGTCTGGACTTCGAAACAAGCCCACCAGCGCCACTACCCGCGTGCGGGGGTCCATGGGCACGCTCAACAGGGCCCCTGCCCCGGGTTTCACCACCACGGCGCGTTTGTCCAGCAATGCACCTTCGAACAGGTTGTCGTCTGTGTTCACCAGCCCGTCGTAGGTGGCCTGCTCCAACGCGGTACTGTCGCGTAACTGGTAAACCCGCACCAAGGTGGGCAGCGATAAGGCGTTCATGTCCGCGGTTTCGGTGTTGAGCGCGGTTCGTGCGTTGAAATCCAGGTGCAAGGTCTTGACCTGTTTACGGAACATCGTCCCGGTGGTGAACCCCGTGCTCGGCTCGACGGTCTGCGCCGCTCCACACCCGCCAAGCGCAGCGACCAGCACCGTGAGTGCCAACCGGTTAATAAAGGTATGTGACATGTTGTGTTTCCCTGATCCGTGGGTTGGTCGAAAGGCCCTGGTAGCGGCCCATATTGATCGTGAGGGTGTCCTGTTCTCGCGGCTGCCAGGTGTCTGAACCCAAGCCCAGCACACCGGTCATTCCCAGTCGTATCTGCCGATGCCCCAGTATCGGAGTTGGCAGGCTGCTTACCGCGATGGTCAATTGCAGCGTCGCGGTGCAGCGCCATCCCAGGTACACCCGCAGGAGTACAAGCAGGTCGCGGTGAAGCGCTCCGCCGGGCAACCAGTCATTGGCCTCCTGCGCGTCGTCGGTGGACAGCACCAAGTGCAGCTGGCTGTTGACGTCTTGCCCGACATTGCCCAGCGGCGTGCCCTTGGACAAGCGTACCGGGCAAGACGGACACAGGCTGGCCGGTTGCGGCAAGGGAATCTTCTGCGGCCGGTGCGGGGTTATCCGTGCCTGGGTATGGACGGCCAGCAGCTTGACGAGCGCCTCGATGCCTTCGGCGTTGCGGGTAGGCAGGCGCATGACGCTGAGCAACGCGAGGAAACGGGAGACTGGGGTAGCGACGCGTTCCGCTGTTCCGGGAATGCCCAGCCCGATCAAACCGAACAGGCACTGCGATGTCCCATCGCTGCCGCCCGCTGCAAACGTCGCTGGATAAGAGTACTTGCGCCAGATCCGATAGAACTGAGTGAAAATCCGGTGATTGAAAATGTCGAGGAAAGCTTCCAGGGCCTCATGCCCCTCCCGGCGTTGAGCGATGTCATCCACAAACCCCGTCGGCATTGGCGAATCTAGGCCGTACAAACCCATCAGACGGGTGCGCACCGTAGCCGGACGTTGCGGGTTGTTCGTGTCGATTTCGATCGCCTTCAGCTCACCGGCGGGAAACCCCATGCCGGGATCGGGTCGAAAGCGCACGGGATCGTCTGCCGGATGCGCGGTGCTGCCAAGCAGAGGACGGCCGGGCAGCGCTTGTTCCAACAGTTGGCAGAAACGATACAGGCTGGCCTCGGCCACCCGCCCTCGCAACGCGTCCAGCAAACCGTCGGCGTTCAACCGGGAATGCGCTGGCTGTGGTTCTCGTTCCATCGCAGGCACGCTCCGGTAGGTTGAAGAATCAGCGTGAGCTGGGTGAACAAATGAATGTCGGCGTAGAGCGCAAAAAAGCGGTTGAGCATTTCACCGAACAGACTGATATCGCCGTCCCCCGAAAAGCCGTGGGCATCCAAGGTGATTTCAATATCCACCCCGCGCAGCAAAAAGCCATTTTCAAAACGTTGGACCAGGTGATGGTTCACCTCGACAATCGCCGCCAGGCGACGCCGGTTCTGCTCGCTGCCGGTCCAGTCATACAACGCCAACGTCCCGCGCAACACCTCTGCGCTGTCGAGCATCGGCAAGAAATTGGAGCCCAGGTGGCTCAGGATGCGCCAGTGGAAACGGTCGCGGTTTGGCGGATAGCACGGCAACGTCGGCGCACACAGGTTGCGCACCCGCAGGCCGAACTGGGTGGTTTGCACCGCTGTATCGAGCACCGTGCTCTGCAGCGCTTTGCGTGGCAGCTGGCCGTGGGTGCCGATCAGGTGTAACGACAGGCTGGCGTGGGTATGCAGCCGATCCTCGTCGAAGCCTTCTCCGCCCAGGATCAACCAGGTGTCATACAGCCCATTGGCGGCCCGCTTCAGGCGGCTATGGAAATAACGTTCCGGCGCCTCATCACGCAGCATGCCGCCTTTATGGCGAAAACTGGTGAACGGCACGTAGTCCATGCGCTCGGCGCCTTTGGATGCGGTCACCTGGTCCACCGAATAGATTTCCAGATGGCCATCCTGCAAGCGCATCGGACGCAGCAAGTAATCGGTTTGCAAGGGGTCCAGCGCCAACGGGTCGGCCTCCAGTACGAACAAGTTGATCACCGGCACCGAGTGCAGACGAATATGTTCACGGTTCAGGTCGAAGTTCTGCGGCCAGGGCTTGGACAGCACCACTTCGAGCTCGAACCAGGGCGCGCCGGACTCAAGCGGCAGTTGCTCAAGGCCACAGAGGGTGACGAACATGAATTTTTCACGAAACGTGAAGTACTCAAGCAGCAGTTGATAGCCGCTGAAAGCGCTGTCGCCCTTGGGCCACAGGCGATCCTCGTCGCCAAAGCCCTTGGGGGTGAAATACCCGTCCACCGGCTTGCGATCCGACTGTCCTGGCAAGCGCACATACATTGCCTGCCTGTTCAAGGTCAGGGCTTGGTGCAGTGCGCTGGCCAGTGGCGCATCGGCATTCAAGTACAGCGGCAAGCGGCTCAGGTCGATTTGTGACCAAGGGACGGACGCGCTTCGGACAAAACGCAAACGCAGCAGCGAGCGGCCATCCGGTTCGTGGTCGCGCGCCACGACTGTCAACGCCAGCGGCTGTAACGTCACGTCTTGCGTGGTGGTGTAGCGACAGCAGGTGTGCTGCGGCCCGATGGGGCGCGACAGGATCTCGAACCCTCTGGGGATTCGTTCGCTGCGCTTTATCAAGGCAAGATCCGGCGCCAGCTCGATAATCGACAGGGACGGTATGGTCCGCAAGTAATGCGGCCACAGCAGGCTGACCAAGCCTTCGGTGAGCTCCGGCAGATCATCGTCGAGCTTCTCCCGCAAGCGCCCCATCAAGAATGCAAAGCCCTCGAACAAACGTTCTACGTAAGGGTCTTGCGCCCCCGGCTTGTCGAGATTGAGATATGCCGCCCGGTCCGGGAACGCCTCAGCGAATTCCTTACCGGCCTCGCGCAAATAACGCATCTCGGCGTCGAAATATCGCAATGTCAGATTTTCCATGTCCATAAAAGTCCTGAAATGAGTGTCAGCCGCAAAGCACAGCGGCACGTACCGGATCGATGGCCACCAGCGCCGCCAACAAAGGTTCCATGCGTCGGGCCAGGGCAGGTTTGTCCGTGTCGTTGCGTTGGGCCTTGACCCGCAGCAACCTGAGCAGGCGAGCCTTGACCTCGAAATACAACTCGGGCTCCCACACGCACAGGTCATGGTGCTGTGAAGCGGTGTCCAGTTCCCCCAGCAGATGGATGGCCAGCTCACTTCTGCCGAACTGTTCGGCCACCCTCGCCATCAGCAGGCGCAGCAGCCATCGTTGGCGTGCGCAAACAATGTCCGGGCGCGCCGCCAGCCAAGCCAGCGCTTGCTCGACCCCTTCTTTGTCGGCCTGCGCCAGGGCTTCGGTTTCCCACGACAAGATGTCGGCATCGCCGATGACCGGTGCCGACGATGGCGCGACCAACCCTTGCTCCGGGCGGTCTGCGCTGGCTTGCTGGGCAATCCACTCACGTGTGGTCTCATCGGCGAAAGGCGTGCCGTCGCGCCAGCGCAGCAGCTCCAACCCCGGCAACCGATCCAAAAACATGCCCAGGTCACGTTGGACGACATCAGCCCAGCACACCTGCGGCGCCGGTTGCTGACTCAGTGCCTGATACACATACCACTGCAAATCCAACCAGAAATGGTTCACGCCTTCGGCATAGATTCGTTCCGCGTGATCGAGCAACTGGGTCCAGCCCTGCTGCAAGTACAAACGCTTGAGCTGCGCCCGATAGTCAGCCTTGGGCGGCGTCAGCCGGGTGTTGCCATCGGCGTCCTCGGGCGGCGCCTCTTGCACCGTGTCCCAGCGCAGGCTCTTCATCACGCGGTGGGCCGCCAGCCAACCCTGAGGTTGATCACGCAGATAACCAGCCAAGGCCCGGCCGTGGTCCAACAGATCCCGACCGGACTTGATCGCGATAGCAGCCGAAGCCCCGGCCTGGGCTTGCGATTCCTGGCTGGCGGTACTCTGCGGGACCAGCGCCTCCATGCCTTCGGACCGAGCCAATCGGGCGGATAGCGCGGCATACAGGGCCCCCAGGCAAGGACGCTGATCGTCAGGCCATGCCGTCAGGCCCTGCTCCAGCCAGGCCAATGCCGCGGCGGTGCGCTCGGCTTCGGTTTTCACCACCTCCGGATACCGCCACAGCGTATCGAGCAGCTTTTCGCCGGCCAGCCACTGCAACGCCATCTTGCGGCTGTTCGGTCGCACGGGCAGTACCGTATCGGTGAACCGCTCCACCAGCGCCGCCAACAGGCTCAAGCCGTCGGCCAGCCCGGCTTCGCCGTCCCTGCACAAGCGAGCCCACACGTAGTAGGTGGCGACGCGTAAATCCTTACATTTGCGGGTCAGTAGCTTTTCACCCAGTTGGGCCACTCGTTCAGCATCGGCGCCGGACAGCTTGCCAACCTCTTCGCGCATGCATTGAAAATCATCGTCATAGCCAGGGTCGTGCCCAACGGGTGCCGCTTCGCTGATGGGCTGCAGCCAGGGTTGCCAGCGTTCGGCCTGTTCACGGGCGATGGCCAAGGCGTCGCGCTTGCCCAGGCAATGGGTGATCAGGTTTTGCAGGCTCATCGGAGCACCTCATTGCGCGCCAGAGGCACCGCTGGCCCGCCCTCAGCCAAAAATATCCGCCCCGGCAACGTAAACCCTCGCAACTTCAGAAGCGCCATCGGCCCGGCATCCAGTTCGGTGCGCAGGTGCCACGTCAGGCCCAGACCATCGGGCGCCTTGAGCACCATGCGGTAGCGGCTGTCGCCATCGTCCAGCGCGGTGAACGTGGCCTGTTCCAGCAAGCGGATCAGCCCCCAGGCGCCGGCGTAGTCGGCGAACAACCGTTCGCCGGTGTGGACGCTGGTCCACGTCAGGCTGACGCCGGGGTAGTCGCTGCGTCCTGGCCAGCCGAAGCGCTGCCAGCGCTCCTTCTGGTTGAAGTAGTGGTGTTTCTCTCCGTTGAGGATGAAGGTGGTTTGCACCACATCGCGCACGCCTTTGCCGCTCAGTTCAAAACTCAAGCCCAGGCCGCCGTCGGTGTAGAGCACGTCGGCCAGATCGCTCAGTTGATTGACCGCCTCCAGGAATTGGGGATTGACGCGCAAACCGCGACCGTGGCGGGGATCGGCCACCCAGCGGTTGCCTTCCTTGCGCAACACGCCGCTCAACTGGCTGTGGAGAAAACGCTCGATGCGCCCCGTGTCGGCGCGGATCATTTGCCCCAGCATCGGCAACGAAGCGTCGCTGGCCGTCGCGGCGAAGGGATAACGCCCGGTAAAGGCCGCGTTCCAATGCTCGACGATCGAACGCCGCCATTGGCTGTTGAGGCCCGCCGCTGACGGTTGCAGCACTCGCTGCCAGGCCTGTTCCAGCGGTTGCACGAACAGCGTTTCGCCCACGCCGGCCCATTGCGCACCGAGGCTGGCGGCCATCAGACGGCCATAGGACTGGGTATCGGTGAGGTCGATGCCCCGGCCCTGGAACACCGTCTGCGCCAGGGCCTGGGTCATTTCCATGGGGTCGCTGGCCGTGTTGATCTGTTGCAGTTTCAGGCGCACGCGGGTCACTTGGGTGAGGTAGGCCTGGAGGCTCAAATGGTCAGCGCCACCCTTGCCCAGCAAGGCCAACAACGGGCCGAACGTCGGATCCAGCGGGCCGCTCGGCAGGTCGGCCAGCGGGTCTATGGGCGGGGCCTTGTCCGGGCCGATGAGCTTGTGCGCGGACCTCATCAGCGAGTCGCCCAGGGCCGGGACGCGGGTGCCCGCTTGCCCTTGATAGGCCAGGGTATTGATCAACGCGAGCAACGGCGATTGGCGCACGTCGCTCATCAGCGTCAACTGGTCGATGACCTGATCCAGGCTTTTGGGTTGATTGCCCCGCAGGCTGTTGAGAAACACCAGCCAGGCGCCCGCGTAGTCCTTGAAATAACGTTCGGTCAGGCGCGCCTTGAGCTCGCCGGGCGTCAAGCGCACATCGATGTCACCGGGGCGATCACTGAGCACCCAATCGATTTCTTCGCGGCGCGCCTGGGTGATGTCATCGATGGCCTGGCGCACCTGGCCCTCCCAGGCCTGGCGCGTGAACACTCCCGGCACGCTGGCCTTGCTGGAAAACAACCCGGCGGCTTCGGTGTCGCCCACCATCTGTTGCAGGCCCAGGGCTGGATAGTGCGGGGTGGCGTCGTCCAGCACCCGTTGATACAGGCTGGCCTCGGCGTTGCGTTGGCCCAATTGGTCGAGCAGCACCTGGCGCACCTGCGCCACCAACCGCGGGTCGGCCTCGATGCGCCAGTCCGGGTGCGCGGCCAGTTGCTCGGCGTAGAACTGCCACAGGTTCGGTGCGAGGGTCTGCCAGAGCCCTGGCGAAATTCCGTCACGCGTGGGTTCGGCGTGGCCCAGGGTCTTGACCAACAGGGGCGCCTCGGCTTTGTCCGGGCGCGCCATCATCAGGTAAGCCTTGAGCTGATCGTAGGCCATACGCGTGCGCTCAACGCGCTCGGGGCTGCCCGGCGCCAGCTTGACCAGCGCCTCCAGTTGCCCGCGCAACCTCGCCGCCGCCGGGTCGCGCACCAGGCGGTTATTGGCCTCGACATACCGGGGCCACAACAGTTCGAGCAAGGCTTCATTGCGGTTCAAGCCAAAGCGCTGGTACCACGGCGCACCGGACACGACACGGTGATCCAGGCGAGCCAGCACGTGGACGAGCGCTTCGAGCGCCAACAGTTGCTCCTCTTGGGTGGATGACTGTTGCAACGCCGTCGACAAGGCCTGCGCCTCGACGATCTGCGCCCGATTGCTCACAAAGGACAGCGCCATCCCCGCGCCCCACACCAGCGCCAGGCCCATGAACAGCCCATAGACGACTCGCGGCGCGCCCCACCCCAACCGCGCGCCGACGGCCTTGTCGCGCTGCACGCCGTGCCACGCCGGGTCCGGCCACCAGAAATGCTCGCCGTCAGCGCTTTGCGTCACGCGCAGTGGCAGGCTGAACCACAACCCTCGCAGCATCACCCCCGGGTTGAACCCACTCAACGACGGCGCCAGCGCCTGCCGCCAACGGGCAATGCCCTCGGCCTGCAAATCCCGGGACAGGCGCAGCAGGAAATCGTGGTGCATCCGCTTCTTGATCTTCATCTGGGCAAAGCCCTGGCAACGCAACGGCTCGACCAGATCCTCCAGGCACGCCTCCAGCAGCGACGGCGTCACCTTGGCCGGCAACAGACAACCCACCGGCTGGCTCTCGCGCCCGTCCTGGGACCAGCCGCTCTCGCACACCTGCCACAAGTGCAACGGCAACCGTCGGCGTAGCCGCCGAGCCAGCCCCTGCAACTGCCGCATGCCCTTGGCCAGCGCCACCGCATCGGTGCTTTGCGGTTTGTCCAGCGCCCAGACCACCCCGTCCAGCGCCCGCCAACGGCGTAGGGTGAGCCATGGGTTCAACAGCGGGGTTTGCAATTCTTCCTGGACGCTGCCGCCCCATAGCAGCACGGTGCGTTCGCCTTCGAGCCATTTCTTTTTCGCCAGCTCCGGGGCGATGGCGGCGATCTGGGTGGGCTCGCCGACGATGAGCAGCAGACGGACCTTGTGGCGCCAGAGGGGGCCGTATTGGAAGTGGAGGTTTTCGCGTAGCTCTGCGCCCAGTATCGATTCAGGCGTCCTGGCCTGAGGTCGTGATGAGGTCACCTGGGTGCTACGCACCAGAACTCTGATCCCGTTCTGCATGATTTGCCACATCAATATCGCCATCGCGAACAACAATGCCCAGCAAAAAAATGCCTTGAGCAGCAGGTCCGACAGCACAACGCGGTCGACGGGTTGCCCAGTCCATAACCACCACCCCCCGCCTGCCAAGGCAACAAACACGGCCAAGATCAACGCCAACAGAAGCGCCGTAAGCCAGGAAGAGATTTTTTGAGGTTCATCTGTTTGAGTCATGGGGTTTCACAATTCCGAGGGCCAAGGTGTAATGGGAATCGCAAGCCAGCCAGGCACAGGGCTCACCGTGTTGCTCGGCGTGCCAGGCGGCAAGGGTCTGCGCGACCATGGCCTCCAGATTCGCCAGCGTGCCGAAATTGTGGTCTTGCACGTTTTGCTTGGTGTTCCAGCCAATGGCAGACAGGTCGACTATGTCGGGCTGGAAGAACGACACACACACTTTGGCGGGCGCCTGCAGTTCGCTTTGTTGGACGGCTCGTTCGGCCACCTTTACCACCGACTCTTGATCGGTGGACCATTCTCCCCGCAACAAACCGATGCCTTGCTCAGGGCCCAGCAGCCAAAGCAGCGCCGCCTCGCCGGCCGGTAAGCGGCTGTCTTTTTGTGGTGACGAGGATTGGCAACCGCCGCAGAGAATGCGCGCATCCGAAGGGGCGCTCTGCAGCTGGTCGATGATTGCGTCCAGGCTGCGAATGCCCTGCCAGGGCTCAGGTCGCTCCGGCAGTTCAACCTGGGGACAGGATTCGGCCATTTGCTCGACGAACGCCGCCCAGGACTCGACGGAACCCTGCCAATAGCAACGCACCGGCTGCAAGACGATGGGCTCGGTTTGTTGCTCACACCATTGCAGGGCGAGCAAAACGGCCAATTGCCGCTCGCGCTCGGTAAGGTCGTCACCGAATACCTGAAGCAGACGAAGCGCCAGGCCTTCGGGCGTTTCTTGCGGTATGGGCGCAGGTTGATCCGGGTTGAGCAGATTCTGCCTGTGTTCCTGGGTCAGGCAGGCGGGCCCGAGCAAGACAGTGTCCACCAACGCGGCTTTTTGCCGATGATGCGCCCACCAGGTTCGCTGGATCCGTTGCGCCGCCTCGGCATAACAACGAGCGTTGTGTCGGTTGAATCGGTAGCGCAACACACGCAACAGCAGCACCAGCAACCATGCCAGCAACGTCGTGATCGCGCCGACAACCATCAAGCGCGGCTCTACGACCCCATCCAGGAGCGCGCTGGCGCCGCCCAACAAAATCAGCAGCCCCGCGACTCCGGCTATCCAGCGCCTGTATCCGGGCGCCCGTGACGCAGGGTAAGGCGCGAACTCCGGCGCCGGGATCATGAGGCCACCAGCGTATCAGGCCCGGAGCTGACCAACGTGCAATTGCAGCCGCAGCGGTGACCATCCAGCGCCACGGGGCACCCGTCGACTTCCATCAGGTCACTGCCCTCGGCAATCTCGGTACGGCCGTGCAGGTTGCAGCGCACCGCATCCCCCTGACAGGCAATGGACAGGCCGTCGCATAGGTAGTGGCCCCCCAATACCTCGCCTCCGTATTCCTTGAGGGTGTCGCCTTGGCGAATGATGGCTTTCATAATTTCAACTCCTTGTAATGAATGGGGTCAGGACTGCGGGCACGACGTAGGCACCGGCAGGTTGAGCGGGATCTTGATCGGGTATTCGGGACTGCCATAGGCGTAGCAGGACGTGGTGACCTGGATGTCGTCGCAGGGCAGGAAGTGCACGGTCAGGCCGCAGACTGTTTGGTTGGTGTAGTCGGGGATGGGGACTTGCTTGGTGTGCCGCCTCTTTTGCGCGACGATCTTGTCGAGCCAGGCGTCGTATTTGGCTTCATCAGCAAGACCTGGATTGTCATAGGAGTAAGCGACACCCGTCTCCCAATCGATCCGCACCGTAATACCCTGCTGCCAACGCGACGGCGCGACGTAACAACATCCGCCCCCGCCACCCTGGTAAGGCCCGATAACGTCAATCCCCGAACGCCCATCCACACTGAATCGGTTGATCGCCCAGTGAGTGTGATTGATGGCTTCGAGCGTACTGGCAGAGACGTTGAACGCGAGCACCGCGCCCAACAAACCACACCAGGCTAGCAATAGCGCATGCCACGGGCTGGGCCTGAGCATCGGAGCGTTGCCTCTTGAAGGGTGGCGAAGCAAAGGTTCAGCTCGGCGCATCGTTCGTCTCCCTGGCCTTTGCATAAAAATCCTTCCAAAGCTCATCGATGTCCTTCTGCACCTGGGCCAGGCGTTCAACATCCATGTGTAGCGGCACCGGGTCGCTGGTTGACTTTGGCTGTCTTTGGGCCCACTGGCCTTGGGCGTTTTCGCTGTAGAGCGCCAGCGCCCGGCTGTCGCTCTCGCCGAAGAACACCATGCGGTCTCGCAAGAAGCTGCCCCAAGGTTCGCGCCCAAGCTTGTAGAGGAACCAGGCGCGGGAGTCGTGCACGTGGTCGTCGAATAACGCACGCAACAACCCTTCGGGTTGTTCGGCATTGCGGCTTTCGTCGACGTTGCCGCGAAAGGTTTCGTTCTGATGGTTTATCTGGGACCGAGGGGGTGGAAACAATTGGCTGACCAACTTCTGGCCGGCCGCTTTCATTCGTTCACGCTCGGCACGGATCTGGGTGGCAACCCAGAACGGCTCTGGGCCGGCAACCAGACCAAGCGCCAGCAGGGCCAACGGATCCTGGCGACCCTCGCTCCGGTAAACCTCAGCGAACTCTTCGGCCGCTTCGCGCAGCTGGGTTTTCGCCATGTCCGCGTCGAAATCCTTTACGCCGGGTTTCAGTGTTTTTTTCGGGACACGGCCTATACGTTCGGCGACCATCTGCAGTTTGCGATGCCTTTCGATCGCTTGTTGTTCTGCATCACGCTTGTGTTCGGCAGCTTCACGGACAGTCTTGTCGGCTTCGGTATCGCTTGCCTGTTGGTAGAAGCCTGTCTGTTTAAGGCTGGCAAAGGCGTAGCGGTCGATGCGCCAGGCGGTGATCCAGTCCAGTTGCGTGCGTAGGGCTTCTTCCAGGCTGAGGGTGGTCGGTAAGGGTTGGTAGCTTTCGATCTGTTCGATGGGCAACGGTTGCGTTACCGCTGGCAGGTCCAAGGTGACTTGGCGCCAGGCGTTAAAACGCTCGATCAGGATCAAAGACACACCGAACTCTACCTCTAGTTCTGTTTCCATCGTTCGCCAGTGTTCATGGCGCAACACTGTCGGCACCGCTAAAGGAGGAACCTTCAAAGGTGCGCCATGGGCAAACGCATCGGCATACAGATCATTCAGTGCGATTTGTGAAAGCAGCATACGATCGTCCCTACCGACCGCCTTCCCCTGATCCCCTGGCGGATACCCCCCACCCTGATCCGAATGTACCCCCGGATAGATCACCTCCTGGCTATTAGCCGGGTACTCCCCGTTTTCACGGCGAATCGATTCCAATGGAAAACACAACCGCTGCTCATGGCTTGCCACCAAATGCAGGCAACGCTTCACCAATCCGCTCTCCGGCAGGTGCTGGTTACCATCGGCCCAGCTCATGTGCCCCTGGGCGCCTGGAATAATGTCGGCGATACCCACAGAGGCCACGGTGTCCAGCAGACCCAGATATTCCACGCTCAGGGGCACCCGTATATCCGCCATCGGCAGCGTCAGCGCCAAGTCGGACAACAATCGATCCAGCCAACTTACAAAACCCCGGGCCGCCGTCGCTCCGCGGGAAAAACCGTAGACATACAGCTTCAATCCCAGCAACTTGACCTGGCCGGGCTGCGGCTGCGTCAGGGCCAGTTGCAGGGGCTTGGCCAACGCCTGCAACTGTTTGCGAAACTCGCGGCTGCGATTGGCGTGGCCGGTCCCCCAACCCAGGCCGAGCGCCGTGCCCATGGCCTTGACCGCCACCTGCAGCGCGGCATTGTCCAGGCGTGGTTGGTTCAAGGTGCGGCGCAGGGCATCGATGAGCATCATCAACCCCCAGTTGATCCGCTCTTCACCGTACCAGGCGGTGGCCAAGCCCGATTCGCTGTAATCAAGGTCTCCGACTTCCGGGAAAGGTGTGCCCACGCCGGGCATGTAGTACTTGAAATACTGGCCATTGCCATTACCCGGCGCATCGACCAGGCGCTCGGCCTTGTCGCTGTGGGCGGTACCGCCGGCATGGCCGGCGCCAATGCTGGCGCGAAACAGCCGGGCGATATTGGTCGGGTGCGGTGTCGAGGACTCGTACAGGTCGTTGTTCAGGTTATTGCCGGTGCCGTCGAAAAACAGGCTGATGTGCACGGTCTTGCAGCATGGAGGCATCACTCTGCGCCCAGCGGCGACGCACAGGGAGTCGTGATAGTCATGCTCCAGAGCGCATTGGCGATTGAGGTTCTGGTAAACCAGCCCGACATCTCTGGGTAAGCGGCCCTGGACCGGGAATGCCGGCGGATACCAGACCGGGGTGTGCTTCAGCTCGGACATGAGGTGGGCTCCGGTAAGTTGAGGGGGGTCTTGATCGGGTATTCGGGACTGCCATAGGCGTAGCAGGACGTGGTGACCTGGATGTCGTCGCAGGGCAGGAAGTGCACGGTCAGGCCGCAGACTCTTTGGTTCGTATAATCTGGGACCTCTACCATCTTGCTATGCTGCTGCTTTTGCGCTTTTAGCTTTTGTTTCCAGGCTAGGTACTTAGGCCAGTCCGCATAGCCAGGATTGTCATAGGAGTAAGCGACACCCGTCTCCCAATCGATCCGCACCGTAATACCCTGCTGCCAACGCGACGGCGCGACGTAACAACATCCGCCCCCGCCGCCCTGGTAAGGCCCGATAACGTCAATCCCCGAACGCCCATCCACACTGAATCGGTTGATCGCCCAATGAGTGTGATTGATCGCTTCCAAGGTGCTCGCCACCCCACTTGAAGTGATTGAAATGGCGGTCAAACCTGCGGCAATCCCAACGACGCGTCTGGCTATCAAACACGTGGCCATAAAGTCACTTCCCTCTGTTAACAGCCAACTTACAAAACCCCGGGCCGCCGTCGCTCCGCGGGAAAAACCGTAGACATACAGCTTCAATCCCAGCAACGTGACCTGGCCGGGCTGCAACAGGCTGATGTGCACGGTCTTGCAGCATGGAGGCATCACTCTGCGCCCAGCGGCGACGCACAGGGAGTCGTGATAGTCATGCTCCAGAGCGCATTGGCGATTGAGGTTCTGGTAAACCAGCCCGACATCTCTGGGTAAGCGGCCCTGGACCGGGAATGCCGGCGGATACCAGATCGGGGCGTGCTTCAGCTCGGACATGAGGTGGGCTCCGGTAAGTTGAGCGGGGTCTTGATCGGGTATTCGGGACTGCCATAGGCGTAGCAGGACGTGGTGACCTGGATGTCGTCGCAGGGCAGGAAGTGCACGGTCAGGCCGCAGACTTTTTGGCCGGTGTAGTCTGGGACGGGCACCTGTTTGCGGTGCTGCCGCGTTTGCGCGCTTATTTGCTTCTCCCAAGCCAAATATCTAGGCCAGTCGGCATACCCAGGAAACCCATCGGGGTAAGCCACACCTGCCTCCCATTCAACCCGCACCGTCATTCCCTGCTGCCAACGCGACGGCGCGACGTAACAACATCCGCCCCCGCCACCCTGGTAAGGCCCGATAACGTCAATCCCCGAACGCCCATCCACACTGAATCGGTTGATCGCCCAATGAGTGTGATTGATCGCTTCCAAGGTGTTCGCCACCCCACTTGAAGTGATTGAAATGGCGGTCAAACCTGCGGCAATCCCAACGACGCGTCTGGCTATCAAACACGTGGGCATAAAGTCACTTCCCTCTGTTAAATGCTGTCGATTCGGGCGCGAGCAATCGTTTGAGAACGAACGCTTCCCGCTCGGGCCCCAGAAGCAATCCCGCTTCGGTGGCGTCGAGCATCGCCGCGTAACACTGGTGAAAAAATTGTTCATTCCCATATGTCGCTGGGCGTGCAGCAAGCAGCTTGCTCATTGCCAACGTCGCATCACTTGCGCAACCAAGAACTTCCAACTGGCTGTCGCTAAGGTCCAAGGGGCGAAAATCTTCCGAGCCCAAGGGTTCGCCAGGAGCGCCAGGCAAGTGGCCGGGAACGCCGTCACGATCAAGCCAGCTCCAGAACACTGCGGGACGAAGTAGCAGTTGCTGTTGTGCAGGCTCCAATACGTGGCTGAACAGCAGCGGAAACAGACGCGGGTCGTAATAGCGCAGCAGCCCCGTACAGCCGCCGTTGGACACTTCCAAGCAGCGACCGAGGTGTTCGGCCAATGCTGGGAACAGCCAAGGCGAGGCCAACACCATCAATTGCGAACGATCGCGTACCTCGTGCATCAGGCAGCCAAGCCACTGCCGTTGCAGTGGCTGCGTCAGGTCGATACGCAGCAACAACGGCGCCAGTTCGCTAGCGCCTTCCTCGGGCAGACCGGTGAACAGCGAACGCCATTGCAACGGCGGCTCGACGCTCAATACGCTGGGCAATAACGGGGCGTTGCTGCCAGCCTGATCCACAACTACATCGAGATGGTACAAGCCGCTCCTGGCACCAGAGGCCTCTAGCAAGTCAAGCCAGACATGGCGTTGCATTGAAGTCATATCGATGCCCCCCTGGGCATGAAGCCCTGGGCGGCTGCCCTAGCCCTTTTCAAACATTCTTTGCACACCGAACCGGGTAACTCAGGCAGCGGAAACGTCTCGCCACCGGGGCGGTCGAGTCTGTGCTTCCCTTTGATACTGACTAGGCCAGGACTATGAATCTGGATTTCGCCTTCGGCTGTAATCCGAATGAACCCACCCCCACACGCCAGGGTGAGGCCATTCTTCGCCGTCACCTGCACATGCCCCTGCACCGACTGCACGGTGATGTCCTGCTGGGCTTTCATGCCCAGCCCATCGCCGTGGGATTCGATGTCCAGGGGACCTTTGCCGGAGACCAGGCGCAGGCCTTCCTGTTGGGCCAGCAGCGAGATACCCTGGTTGGCGTGGGCCGACAGCCGCTTGGCGGCGGCGAGGTTGATTTCGTTGTGGCTTTGCAGGTACAGCGCGTCGCCGCTCTTGAGCAGCAGGCTGGCCGGGGTGACGGCGCCGATGCCCTGGGGGGCGCTGAGCAGGATGGCGGCGGCCGAAAGGTCTTTTGCATCGGCCTGGAGTTGTTCCAAGCCGCGCAGGTCGGGTTTGCGGCTGTGGTGGGCCTGGGCGATGTCCTGCCATTCGGCCATCTGCTGTCTGGCACCTTCGACCTGGGCGGTGGCCGGGTCCATGGTGAGGACGTCGCCCTTGGCCTGGGTTTGCTCATCAGCACTGATAAACACCCCCTTGCCCGCACGAAGGGCGCCATGTCCATCGGTGCGCAACTCAAACCCTTCCCCCCGCTTCGTCTGCTCGGCATCCACCAGATGCCCCAGGTTCAACTGGCTCTTGCCGCTGTGCTCGGTGCTGAGCTTGATGTGCTCCTGCCCGCGGGTGTCGTCCATGCGTAGTTTGTTGTTGGTCGGAGTGCGCAGCACGTTGCGGCGCTCGTTGCGGGCGGTGACGGGGTCCGGGTGCCGGTCGTCGTGCAGGGCGTGGGCGATGTAGGGGCGGTCGGGGTCGCCGTGCTCGAAGGCCACCGCCACTTCGGTGCCGGCCTGCAGCGGGAAATGCAGGCCGTGGGTGTCGCCGCCGTAGGGTCGGGCCAGGCGCAGCCAGGCGCTTTCGCGGCCGGCTTGCCAGGTGTCGCGGTCGAACAGGAAGCGCACCTTGTAGCGGCCCTCGAAGTCGAGGTCAGCGTACGGCGGGTTGACTTCCGGGTGACTGACGCGGGCGGGAATGGTGCCGCTGATGCGCGGCTTGGGCGGCAGCGGTGGGCGAAAGCACACGGTTTCTGAGTAAGGAATCGCTTGGAAAGTGGCGATGAAGCTGCGGTCCCGAGCCGCTTCGGTGCGCAGGCTGACGATCACCGCGCCGAACTCGAAGGCCTGGGGCGCGCCGCCGGTGATTTCGAGCATCTGGGCCGGGGCCAGGGTGGCGCTGCTGGTGGTGCCGCTGAGGCGGGTCTGGTCATTGAGGTAGAGTTCATGGCGCAGGCGCGCGTAGAAAAAACCACTTTCGCTTTGCAGGTCCTCGTCCAGGGCGTAGCGCTCGCCCAGCACCGTGTAGGGTTCGCCGTAGTGATAGGCCTCGCCGTAGGTGCCCTTGGCGCGGCGGGTATGGTCGACCTCGCCGTCGAGGAACGCGTAGGCCTCGCGATGGTGGTAGGCGCGAAAGTTGATGTTTTTTTCCACCACCTGGTGGGCGGTTTGCAGGTGCCAGACCGCGTCCTGCTCGTTGGCGCACAAGCCGGACGGCGGGCGACACGGCAACTTGACGCCGCGCTGGTAGTGCCGCTGGTCGTCGTGAAACTCCACCACGTCGATGCTCAGGCGGTCATCGCTGACGACCCGGTACCAGATGCCGACATCAGCCAGCAGGCGCTCGATGAAGGCCAGATCGCTTTCGTCGTATTGCATGACCTGTTCACGCCGGGGGTAGTCGCGCACCACATTGAAATAGAAATGCTGGCCCCGGAAATCATGGCGCGTGCGCAGGATGTGTTCGACGATCTGCGGCACCGACTGGTGCTGGTAGATCCGAAACTGCTTGCCCCGCGCCAGTAGCGCGAAACGCGGTTGCAACGTGATCTCGTAGCGGGCTTCGTCGTTGGAGCCGGACAGGCGCTTGAACGCCGTGATCGCGCCATTGAACGTGCGCAGCGGCTTGATCTCCGGCGGCGCGAAGCCCTTGGGCGTCGGCGGTGGCGGCAGCGGGTAAAGACTGAAGTAGGCATCCCGGTTGAGCAGGTCGGTGGCCACCAGGTCGCGCTCGGTGCAGGTGAATTCGATGCGGTAGTGGTAGGGCCGGCTCAGGTGCTCCTCGCCGGTGAAGGCCAGGACGTCGAGATGGGCTGTGAGGTCGCAGACGCTCAGGGTGTGGCGGCTGTGGTCGAAGAAGGTGGCCATGTTCATCGCGCAGGCTCCATGGCGACGGTGCCGGTCCCGGCCGTGTCCGCGACATCGATGAAACGCAGGGTGATGCCCTCCTCCTGGCAATAACCCAGGCGCACCCCGTTTGTTCTTATCTGCGCGGCCCGGCGTTGCAACAACTGTTGGCTCAGCACGGGCAAAATCTGTTCGTTGAGCAGGCTATCGATGTTGCGCGCCCCGGTATCGGGCAGCAGGCAAGCGGCAACCATCGCTTCGCCGAGGGCATCGTCGAACTCGCAATCCAGGCCATAGTGGCGCCGCAAACGGTGGGCAACCTGGCCCAGCTTGATCGCAACGATGGATTGCAGCGCACCGACTTGCAGCGGGCGATAGATGAGGGTCTGGAAACGCGCCAGCAAGGCCGGCTGAAAGTGTTCGCGCAGGATCGGTCGCAGGCATTCATGCAACGTGCCGTCCGGCGCGTCGGGTTGAACGTGAAGGCAGGCCTGCAACGCGTCGCTGCCCAGGTTGGAGGTCATCAGAATGACGGTGTTGCGAAAATCGACCTCTCGCCCTTCTCCATCACGCATGAAGCCACGATCGAACACTTGGTAGAACAGGTTCAGGACGTCGCGATGGGCTTTTTCCACCTCGTCGAGCAGCACGACGCTGTAGGGCCGTTGACGCACGGCTTCGGTCAGCACACCACCTTGTCCGTAACCGACGTAACCGGGCGGCGAACCTTTGAGCTGGCTGACAGTGTGGGCTTCCTGATACTCGGAAAGGTTGAGGGTGACGAGCGCCTTTTCGCCGCCGAACAGGGCGTCGGCCAAGGCCCGGGCGGTTTCGGTCTTGCCTACCCCGCTGGTGCCCACCAGCAGGAAAACGCCCAGGGGGCCTTTGTCATCGGCGAGCCCGGTCTTGGCGGCACGCAGGCGCTGAGCCAACGCTTCGAGGGCTGGGGCCTGGCCGACGACGCGCTCCGCCAATTGTTGTTCAAGCTCCAGCAGGTGCGCTTGTTCATCTTTGAGCAAACTGCCCAGGGGCACCCCAGTCCAATCGGCGATCACCTCAGCTACGCTGCGGGCGTCGACATCCAGGGATAACATCGGCTGATTGCCTTGGATCGCATCCAGTTCCTGTTGCAACTGGACACAGTCCACCCAGCGCGGCGGCTCTGCCTCGCGAGCATCGAGTAATTGTTGAGAGAGATCGAGCACCTGCCTGTATCGGCTCAGCAGCTCGATTCGGCCGCGTTCCAATTCGGCATGTTGCGCAGCGATCTGCCCGAGGCGTTCGGTGTCGACGCGACTGCCCAGGCCCTGGTCGGCTTCCAGTGCCTGTCGCTCCAGTTCCAGGGCAGCCTGCCGCGCCTTGACGTGGACCAACGCCTGGGGTTCGCAATCGACACTCATGCGCACCCTTGCACAGGCCGTGTCCAATAGGTCGACGGCCTTGTCCGGCAATTGACGGCCCGTGAGGTAGCGCCGCGACAGGATGACGGCCGCCTGCACCGCCGCATCCTGGATGTGGACGCCGTGGTGGCTCGCGTAGCGGGCCTTGAGGCCGCGCAACATGAGGCAGGCATTGGCATCGTCCGGTTCGTCGACCTTGACCTGCTGGAAGCGACGCTCCAATGCCGCATCCCGCTCGAAGTATTGCTTGTATTCGCCCCAGGTGGTCGCGGCGATGGTGCGCAATTCGCCACGGGCCAGGGCGGGTTTGAGCAGGTTTGCCGCGTCGGCGCCCCCCGCCTGGTTGCCGGCGCCGATCAGCGTATGGGCTTCGTCGATGAACAGCAGGATCGGCGTTTCGGACTGCTGCACCGCGTCGATGACGCTTTTGAGGCGGTGTTCGAACTCGCCCTTGACCCCGGCACCGGCTTGCAGCAACCCCAAATCCAGCGCGCGCACGCAGACGGACTTCAGGCTGTCGGGCACGTCGCCTTGGGCGATGCGCAGGGCGAGGCCTTCGACCAGCGCGGTTTTGCCCACGCCCGGCTCACCGACCAGGATCGGGTTGTTCTTGCGCCGGCGACTGAGTATGTCAATGACCTGACGTATCTCATCGTCGCGACCGAACACCGGATCAATTTGCCCTTCCCCAGCCCGGGCGGTCAGGTCCTGGGTGAATCTGTCCAGCAGTAGCGTGCGTGCATCAGGCTTGGCGTCTCCGTTCAAGGCGGCGATGGGATCGCTTATCGCAACAGGCTCCTGCCCTTGGGGACGCTCTTCGGAGACTTGATCCAGCAAAGCAAACAGGCGTTGCAGTTGGAGCTCGCCGAGGCTGAGCAACGGCCAGGCCGCTTCGCAAACCAGCAGCCCGGGGTCGTCCATCAGCGCACCCAGCAGATGGGCGGAGCGCAGCCGGTCGTTGTCGTCATCCAGCGAGGCCCGCAGCCAGGCATGCTTGATCAGTTTTTGCAACGGTTCAGACAGCTGTGGCTTGGCCTGTACGCTGCGCGGCAGGTTATCGACGTGGTTGAGCAGGCCGCACCAAAGCGCCTCCAGGTCCAGTTCGTGACGACGGGCGATGACGGTCAGGTCGCCCTCGCCCTGCCCCAGCAACTTGAGCAACCAGTGCTCGATTGTGATGTGGGCATGGGCGCGGCTCTGACACATTGAGGCCGCGTCGCTCAGGGCCTGGGCGCAGTAGGGATTCAAACGACGAAGCAGACGCGAGGGGCTTTGTGCCATGGGGAGCATCCTTGTTCGGGTTCCGGGACAGGTCGGGTAAACTGGGGAAACAGATGTTCTTGGCTGAGCGCCCGCGAACGGACGCTCAACCCAGCACACCGGCAATCGGCGGCGCCGCAGTGGCCTTTGGGCTTATTCGCCTCAGGCGCTTTGGCGTTCGCTCCAGGAATCGGAATGAATGATGTTGCCGTCCTTGTAGGTCCAGGTGACCTTCTCGTAGCGCAACTCAATCTGTTCCAGGTGGTTATGCTTCTCTTTGGTCGGGTCTTTGATGTCGTGCATTTTTGGCGCGACCTTCACCACCTTGACGTTCTCCAGCTTGGTGATGAAGTACTCGACCTCCTGCCCGGCATCATCGATGCGGTACCACTTGAATTCGGCGCTCTTGAGCGTCTGCCCGGTGGTAACGGCCTTGTAGAGGTAGGGACTGGAGGCGTCGATTTCCTTTGAAAACAGGAACGGCGTATGAACCCGCGCGCCGGTCAGCTTGCCGGTGTTGTTATCGGTCGGGATGTACAGGCTGTGATCCTGAGCAACCACTTCGATGCTGCCCTCGCGCTTTTGTACATCCACGGAACCTTTGATTTGCGCGCCGCCGTCATCTTGCAGCCAGAGGTAAACGGGAATTGCCATGTGAAGCTCCTTTTCAAGATTGAATGTCGCTGAATGCGACTGGGGGTTGACTGTCCGACCCTGTCGTGGGGAACGCACAAGCGCCCACTTCAGGTACCAGACGGATATCGACTCGGCGGTTGGCCGCACGCCCCGCCTCGGTGTCATTGCTGGCGATCGGCTGGCTTGCGCCAAACCCTTGCACGGCGAAACACGTGTCGGGCATGCCGCCCACGTGCAGCATCCATTCATGCACGGCGGCGGCACGGGCTCGGGACAGCTTGAGGTTGTGCGCGGCTTCGCCGGTGGCATCGGTGTGCCCGGCAATCACGATCAGCCAGCCGGATCGTGCCTTGATGCCGACCAACGCTTTGACCAGTACCTTGGTTGAACCCGGCTTGAGCCGCGCGCTGCCCGGGCTGAACAGGGACAGGCTGTCTAGCCTCACGGGTTCGGACGCTTGCGCAGGCATTGGCCCGGACGACGTCAGACGACTGGAAAGCGCCGCCCTCAATGGCTCGCGCAAAAGGTCACCGCGATATAGCCCCATGCCCAGCGCCAGGGGTTCACCCTGTCGGTGGTAGGTCTGCAGCCGATGCGCGGTCTCACGGAGGTTGACCTCGGCTTGCTGGCGCCAGCGAGATGTTGGTTGTTCCTGAGGTTCCATCTCAAGGAGCGGCGCATAGCGGCGCAGGTCATCAGCGACCTGGCGCACCAACAAGTTGTTCTGCCATGCGGAACTGACCAGGGCGATCCCGCCGGCCAGGGCATACATCCACACGGCGATGATGGCGGCACGCTGCATCGAGGTACGTTGGGCCCGCAGTGGAATCAGGTTAAGCAGAGGATCCGGAAACGGCAGCACCGCTTGCATCTCCCCTGTCCTGGTGTCGACCAGCGCCACTTTGCTACGTAGCCGCTGCTCCCAGAGATTCCCCTCCACGGTTTGCGGTATTGCCGGCACCAACTTTATCGACCAGCACACCGCCGAGCCTCGCCCGTCACCGCGTGAATTGAAATGCGGCAGCACCTCCTCGTGCAGCCACGCCACCGCATTGTTCAGCTGCACACCCGCATGCAACCGTGTCGCCCGCAGCGCCGAACGGGTGGGCTGTTGCAGCCAGTCAGCCAGATCGACACAGGCTCCGGCATCATGAACACGAGGATTATTGGGAGGACCATCCACCCAGCAGAACCATGGGTCCACGCGCTGAGGTGCGCGGACATAACTCACCAGCATCATTGGCATGGACGCCCCCTGCCTGCCTGCCAGCGCGGCTTGGTGACGAAACGCTCGTATCCGCCCCGCCAGTTCAGCTTCATTCCGGTGTGCCGCAGGGTTGATGACGAACATCACGCTGAGCTGAGCACCCCACCCCGGACGCAAGGCCAGCAGGCTCTCGGTCACGTTCGGCAACTGCTCGACACTCGGCACCCGTACATAGCAACCTTGATGGGTGACGCGTAGCGCCCATCGCTCGGCGGGGACGGTGCCGAACAGGCCATCCAGGGCGTCGCCGCAGACCAGGACCACCGGTTGACGAAACGACGAGGGTGGCATGGCCACATCGGCGGCGAACTCTACCGACTGGCGCAATCGAGCCGCACGATGATTGGCCATCGCCCAAACCACCGTCGCAACGCCGATCATGACCAACACCGCGATCACGCGTATCCGGGTGTCGAGCGGGAGGATGAACAGCAATATCACGCCAAGCATCCCGGCCCATGCCCAAAGGACTCGTTTCAATGGAATCGTCATAGGGCCCCTCATGCCTGGCCGGGCATGAGGGAAACAACCACGCCGGCCAGCCAGTGATCCATTGCCCACCAGACACCGGCATGCAGCAGCGCCACCGCTATTCCATGGAACCATGGGGATTGATGCCGACCCAAGCGACCGCCCTTTCGCGTAGCAAGGTTCTGGCTGATATTCAAAGGCGGGACCTGAGCGCCGAGGGCGGCAAGCACTTGCTCGCGCTCAGGGTCGTCAGGGTCCGTGTAGCGGCCTCCGAAACCCAGCATCAGAACCCGATGGAACACGACAAGCACCCGTGGATCCGGTGATGGTTCGCGCAATACCAGGCGCATTTCCTCGTAGAGAAACTCACCGGCCTGATGCCGGTTGAACAGCTTGGCCTGTAGCGGTTCGCGGCTCCATTCGGCTCGTATCGGGCCCTTCGTGCAGACGAGGATGGCTTCGTCGAGCAGCGCACATTGGGCATGACTGATGTGTTCGATGCTGCGCGGTTCCACCGCGAGCTGTTCGAGCTGCCGTCGAACCTGCTCGACCTGTTCCAGGCAAAGCTGCTGCAGCGCCTGGGTGTCATGTACCGAAGTACCATGGCGTAACTCGACCACCAGCAAATAACTGTCCTGCAGCAAGGCGTCGATATGCTTCGCCATTGCGTGGGTTTGTTTCGTGAAGTTCAGCGTCATGTGCGTAACACCGCAAACAGTTCAAGTTGGACTTGCGACAAAGTGCTGGGCACGTAGCAAGCAAAAGCCCCGGCGGCCAGCATGGCCTGGCCCTTGGCGTGACCGAGATCGAGGGCGAAGTACTGGTTTTCCAGGCGCAGCGCGATGGCCGCGGGCACATGGCTGAGGGGCTTCAGGGGGACGCCGTCGAGCGCCGCATTGATCAGGTTGTCGACATCGGCCGGCGCGCCGACCTTGCACAAGCGAGGAAATTGCTCCTGCAACTGTGCCGCCGGTAACTGGCAGCGCACCGAGAGGTAGAAATCAGCGCCGTCAGGTTCACGTAGCCGGGCATCGTTGAGCGTTACCTGCCAGCGATTGGCGCTCGTGTTCTCCAGAACCAGTGCTATGACGCGCGAAGGCAGGCTGGCTTCAAGCAACGTTGCGATACAACGCATCAGCGGTGCAAACACCGTCTCCAGTTGCTCATGCCGATAGGCTGGAATCCTGTCGATATCGTGTTCCAGCGAAAACGTCAGCAGCCCCCCGGCCAGCTTGGCGAGCTCCAGATAGACCTGCTCGGGATGTCGCTGGGGATAGGACTTGATATCAGCCAGCACCGGCTCGTAGGTGTTCAAGGCGTTGAGCAACCAGAACAACGACACATCGGCTACAGCGAAGTCAGCCATGCGTTGATTGCTCTCCCGGCGCATGCCCATCAGGCGCTGCCGCTTGGCCGACAGCTGCGTCAATAGGTTGTCCAGCTGGAGCAACAGACCCGGGTGCGCGGCGAAATTGAGCAATGGCGGTACGTAGGCCGGATCGAGACGCCACTTGCCATGCCCTTCACGGATCAGGCGCGCGATGGGACAGACCAGGTAATCACCGTTGTCGTCCTTGTCCAGGCGCAGCGACAGGTTGTGCTCCAGCACGGCGATCGACTGCACTTCCTGCGCATAGAGATCCTGCACGCTGCGCCAGTCTTGACGGTAACGGGTGGGCCGATCGGCGCGGCCCTCCTCCATCAGGCAATTGTTTCCGTTGGCCTGTTCCAGGGGCAGGGCCAGCAGCACGAGCGCCTCCCGGGTGTCGTCGGTCAATAACCGCGACAACTCCAGCCCAGGCGGAAGACGATCCACCCGTTCGCTGTCGAGCAGGGTACCGTCGGGCATGCACACGCTTAGCCGGGTTGCCTTGAGCTTACCAAGGCCCAATGCGTCGGTATCGAACTCGACGGCCGTCACGCCCCAGGGATGCGCCAAGGCCGAGCCGGCGCGTTGCTCGTTGGCCCACGCTTCCCAGCGCGCCTGTTGTTGAAACTGTTGCGCAGACAACAGGGTGCCGGACGTCCATAAGGGACGATCGATTTTCATGGCGTCATTTCCTTGAAAGCGAGTCAGGCTTTCGCCTTGGGCATTTGCGAGACCAGGGATAAGTTGACGTCCATGCCCTCGACCTGAAAGTGCGGCACTGCGTACAACTTGACCCGGAAGAAACCGGGGTTGTCCTCGATGTCCTCCACCGTCACCTTTGCGTCACGAAGAGGGTGCGAAGCCTGCAGGTCATCGCCCGGATCGGTCATTTCGGTGACAAGTCCGCCGATCCACTTGTTGAGTTCCAGCTCCAGCAAACGACGATCCTTGGTGGTGCCGATGTTTTCGCGTTGGATCAACTTCAAGTAATGGGCAATGCGCGAGAGCAGGAAGATATAGGGCAGCCGTGCGTTGATCCGGCTGTTGGCGGTAGCATCCGCGGTGTCGTACAACGCAGGTTTCTGAGCCGAGCTGGCGGAGAAGAAACAGGCGTAGTCGCGGTTCTTGTAATACGACAAGGGAATGAAACCGAGATTGGCGAATTCAAATTCGCGGGTTTCCGGGATCATCACCTCTGAAGGAATCTTCACCTGGTTGCCAGTGCCCAGGTCATACAAGTGGATCGGCAGGTCGGTGACTGCGCCGCCCGATTGAGGCCCACGGATCTGCACGCACCATCCATTGGCGATGAAGCTCTTGACCATGTTGGCGGCAAAGGCAAAGGATGCGTTGGTCCACAAATACCTGTCGTGATCGGGGCCCTTGACGCTCTCGATGTAATTGAAGCTGCGCACTGGCACGGTATCCGGGCCATAGGGCAGGCGACCCAGGACCCTCGGCATGGTCAGGCCGATGTATCGCGCATCGTCACTGTCGCGAAACGCCTTCCACTTGATGTATTCGGCGCGATCGAAATAGTTGCCGATGTCCTTGATGGCAGCCACTTCCTCCATGGATCGCTTGCCGAAAAATGCCGGCCCCACCGAACCGATGAAGGGCATATGGGCTGCCGCGGCGACTTTCGAGATATTACGCAGCAAGGCGATGTCCTGCGGGCTACGATCGAACTCGTAGCTGGAGATCGCTGCCGCGATCGGCTCTCCGCCCGGCGTGTCGTATTCACGGGTATAGGTATGCAGGTACAGCCCGCTCTGGGCGATTTCGGGGGCGTCTTCGAAGTCTCGTACCAGATCATCCTTGCTGATATCCAGCAGTTCTATTCGCACGTTCTGTCGAAAATCGGTCTGGTCGACCAGGGACTTTACGCCGCGCCAGGTTGATTCGATCCTTTGGAATTCGGCGTGATGCATGACCGCATCAAGTTGACGACTGATTTGCATGTCGAGCAACGCTATATGCTCATCCAGCAGCACTTTGTCCAATCGTTCCACTCTGTGCGGCGATTCCTTGAGCAACTTCAAGAACACACTGACAGCGGCAGTGACGCGCTCGTCAACCGAGGCCTCGGACAGCGCCTCGGCATGCTGGAAAGTTTCGATGCTTCCCAACTCTGCGATGGGATTCAAATTGATCTTACTGAACAGGGCTGCATAAACTCCCTTATCTTCAGCCAATACTGTAGCGCCGCGCGATTGCACGTTATTACTTTCAGTAGACATATGAATTTACTCTTTGGGCTGCCGCCCATATTTGATTAGCGAATGTCTTTTGGCGCCAAGGCCGCCAATTCGTCCCGCAGTTCATTGCTGAGCGCATCATCCTGGAGGATGCGCTCCAATTCTAGACGGAAGGCCATGTTATCAAGCAGGTTCGACTTCAAGTCGCGTAGAAGATTGCGCATGGCCAGCAGCGCCCGTAATTGAGGGATCTGCCTGGCTACTTGTTCCGGCTCAAAGTCTTTCATGCGATGAAACTGCAGTTCGATTGAAATATCCTCCCCGTTGTCCGCCAATGTATTATGCGCAGCGATCGTCAAAGTTGGCGAAAACTCGGCCAGGACATGATCGACGTTGTGCTTGTTGATATTGATCTTGTCTCTGACGGATAAAGGGCGCTGTTCGCTGCCGTTGCTGTAATCTCCCATCACCATCAATTTGAGTGGCAACTCAACTTTCTTTTGCGCGCCGCCAGTGTGCAGATCAAGTTTGATATTGATCCTGCTCTTGGGTACTTCATTCTGGAAACTGTATGAAGCCATGCCTATTCCTCTCAAACCGGATGTTAAGTGTTCGCTGTACAAACATAGCGAAGCGGCGCAGAGCCGGACAGGTCTAAACCCAGGCCATTTCTACGAAAGAGAATGGACTCACAAGCTGTCGGAAAATGGCCTACAGATACGGTTTACAACGAAGCGTTGCCGACATCGGTGCGCGGTTGACACCCGAGACGCGAGGGAGAGGCTTACAAACGAGGAATGACGCAAACCCATTTTCAAGCCGGGTTTCGCGGCGTCTATCTTGGGAGCGGTTGCCGCCATGCGAAGTTCAAGGCTTTTGTCTTCCGGATGATCTATACCTTCAGGTACACGTCGTCAGGCCAAGGGACAGGCCGACGTGTAGCCAATAATAATGTCGTGCCCTCGGTCGGGTGCTGCTTGCTTTGGACAGCAGGAGGCTATTTGCGCGCCGCCTCCCTCAATAGAATGGCGCGCCTTTCAATGCCTGAAGTAACGATCATGAGCCGGATCACCCGCGTATTGAATGACCGTACCAGCGTATTGTCGCTGCTCTGCCTGCTCCTGGCTGTCGATAGCGCGTGCGGCGAGCCCCGGGTCATTGAACTGCACATCCTCGACGCGCCCCCGTTGACACTGCTCAACGACCCCAGGGGCCACGGCATTGTCGGCGATGTCGCCGTGAAGGCGATCACCCGCGCCGGGTATGCGGTAAAGATCCATGTGCTTCCCTGGGCCAGGGCGCAAAAGCACGTCAGTGAGGAGCATGACTTCTTGATAGCGCCGCTGTCGCGCATTCCGGGGCGAGAAACCCGCTTCACCTGGATCTCGTCGATCATGCCCATGGAGCGCGCGTTCTTCAGCCTCGATCATAAGGTCGGCAGCTTTGCCCAAGCGAAAGAAACCTTTCGCAAGGTGGGCGTCGGCCTGGGTAGCGCGCAAGAGGAAATCCTGCGCACCGAGGGCTTCCGGGACGACCAGATCTACCCGTTGGCCATCGGCGACAACCCTGCCCAAATGCTCCTGATGGGGCGCATCGATGCCTGGTTCAACGGCGTGCCCGAAAGCCGATATATCTGGCCAAAAGTTTCCAAGCGCAAGCTGCTCATGAGTTCAGTGGGCAGCAGTGCCGACCTCTATCTCGCGTGCTCCAGGCAATGCTCGGCGAAACTCGTCGAGGATTTGCGCGGCGCGGTGGAAGCGTTGCGCAATGAAGGGGCGATCAAGCGTATCCATGATCTTTATGTCCCGTGACATCGCCGAGCAGGCGATGGCATCAGTCTTGCGAACCACCTGAAGGGATATCAACTGGATTGATAGCCAACTAACGAAAGCCCCGCGATAGAGGCCTCGTCGATGACTTATATCATTCCGGATGATAGTTACCTTTGTTTCATTCGATTCGTTCCTCTGCGCCTCGACACGCATCATCCGCCCATCTCAATACACTTGGCGGATGCTATCCATGGAACATTCACTTTCTAAATTGCGCTTTCCCCTCGCACTGTTGGCGGTGCTGGTGATCAGCGCTTGCGGTAAGACTCCCGATACGGCAGCTTCGATGCCGGCGGCCAAAGTCAGCGTGGCCAAGGTGCTGGAGCAGCCCGTCAACGAATGGGATGAATTCACCGGGCGCCTCGAAGCACCGGAAACCGTCGAGATTCGCCCGCGGGTTTCGGGGCAGATCGATCAAGTTGCTTTCACCGAAGGCGCCCTGGTCAAGAAAGGCGACCTGTTGTTCCAGATCGACCCCCGCCCCTTCCAGGCGGAAGTGCGTCGTCTCGAAGCGCAACTGGCCCAGGCCCGCGCCACCGCGACCCGCAGCGAGAACGAGGCCCAACGTGGCGAACGCCTGCGTCTGAGCAATGCGATTTCCGCTGAACTGGCGGATTCGCGTACGACCGCTGCACAGGAAGCCCGCGCCGCCGTGGCAGGTATTCAAGCGCAGCTGGACCTGGCCAAGCTGAACCTCAGCTTCACCCGGGTTACCTCGCCCATCAACGGTCGTGTCAGCCGGGCGGAAATCACCGCCGGCAACCTGGTGACCGCCGACGTCACGCCGTTGACCAGTGTGGTGTCCACCGACAAGGTCTACGCCTACTTCGACGCCGACGAGCGTGTGTTCCTCAAGTACACCCAACTTGCCCGCCAAGGCCAGCGCGGCCAAGCCACGCCGGTCTACATGGGCCTGTCCAACGAAGACGGCAATCCACACCTGGGCCAGATGAACTTCGTCGACAACCAGGTCAACCCACAGACTGGCACGATCCGTGGTCGCGCGGTGTTCGACAATAAAGACGGCGCCTTCACGCCAGGCCTTTATGCCCGACTGAAGCTGGTGGGCAGCGGCACCTATTCCGCCGTGCTGATCAACGACGAAGCCGTAGGCACCGACCTGGGCAAGAAATTCGTCCTGGTGATGGATGGCGAGAACAAGCCGGCCTACCGCGCTGTCGAGCTGGGGCCAAAGATCGAAGGCCTGCGCATCGTGCGCAACGGCCTGAGCAAGGACGACACCATTATCGTCAAGGGGCTGCAACGGGCCCGTCCGGGTTCGCCGGTTACGCCTGAAACCGTGCCGATGGCCAGCGAGCAGACCCTCGCCGCCCTGGCACAACAACGCAAAGCGCTCGAAGCCAGCAATCTGCCCCAGGTCGCGCCCTCCAAGGCAGCGTCCGGAGCGGCAGGCAAACTGGCCTCTGCGTCCCCACGCGGTTAAGGGACTGAACTCAAGATGAAATTTTCCCAGTTCTTCATTTCGCGGCCGATCTTCGCAGCGGTGCTCTCGCTGTTGATTCTGATCGCCGGCGCTATCTCGCTGTTCCAACTGCCGATCAGCGAATATCCGGAAGTCGTGCCGCCTACCGTAGTGGTGCGCGCCAACTTCCCGGGCGCCAACCCCAAGGTCATCGGCGAAACCGTCGCCGCGCCCCTGGAACAAGCCATCACCGGCGTCGAGAACATGCTGTACATGTCCTCGCAATCCACCGCCGACGGCAAGATCACCCTGACCATCACCTTCGCTCTGGGCACCGACCTGGATAACGCGCAGGTGCAGGTGCAGAACCGTGTCACCCGCACCGAGCCCAAGCTGCCGGAGGAAGTGACCCGCATCGGCATCACGGTGGACAAGGCGTCGCCCGACCTGACGATGGTCGTGCACTTGACCTCGCCGGACAAACGCTACGACATGCTCTACCTGTCCAACTACGCCTTGCTCAACATCAAGGACGAGTTGGCGCGCCTGGGTGGCGTGGGTGATGTGCAGCTGTTCGGCATGGGTGACTATTCCCTGCGGGTCTGGCTGGACCCGAACAAGACCGCTTCGCGCAACCTGACCGCCACCGACGTGGTGACCGCGATTCGTGAGCAGAACCGCCAGGTCGCTGCCGGTGCCCTGGGTGCGCCGCCGGCACCGAATGCCCAGGCCTTCCAGCTCTCGATCAATACCCAAGGCCGCCTGGTCAATGAGGAAGAGTTCGAGAACATCATCATTCGTTCCGGCGCCAACGGTGAAATCACTCGCCTGAAAGACATCGCTCGAGTGGAGCTGGGCTCCAGCCAATACGCCCTGCGCTCGCTGCTGGACAATCAGCCGGCGGTGGCAATCCCGATCTTCCAGCGTCCTGGCTCCAATGCCATCCAGATCTCCAACGATGTTCGGGAGAAAATGGACGAGCTGAAGAAAGGCTTCCCGGCCGGCATGGACTACAGCATTGTCTATGACCCGACGATCTTCGTCCGTGGCTCCATCGAAGCGGTGGTGCATACCCTGTTCGAAGCGCTGATCCTCGTGGTGCTGGTGGTCATCCTGTTCCTACAGACCTGGCGCGCCTCGATCATCCCATTGGTGGCCGTACCGGTTTCGCTGATCGGTACCTTCGCGGTCATGCACCTGTTCGGATTCTCCCTCAACGCCCTTTCGCTGTTCGGCCTGGTGTTGGCCATCGGTATCGTGGTGGACGACGCCATCGTGGTGGTGGAGAACGTCGAGCGGAACATCGAACTGGGCCTCACCCCCGTGGAGGCGACAAAGCGCGCCATGGGCGAAGTGACCGGCCCGATCATCGCCACCGCCCTGGTGCTCTGCGCGGTCTTCGTTCCTGCGGCGTTCATCAGCGGCCTGACCGGTCAGTTCTATAAGCAGTTCGCCCTGACCATTGCGATCTCCACGGTGATCTCGGCGATCAACTCGTTGACCCTGTCGCCGGCCCTGGCCGCAGTTTTGCTCAAGGGGCATGACGCACCCAAGGACCGTTTCTCCAGATTCCTGGACCGGGTCTTTGGTGGCTGGCTGTTCCGTCCGTTCAACCGCTTCTTCGAACGTGCCAGCCATGGCTACGTGGGTACTGTCGCTCGGGTGATCCGCAGCAGCGGGATTGCCCTGATCGTCTACGCAGGCTTGATGGTGTTGACCTTCTTCGGCTTCTCCAACACGCCGACCGGTTTCGTGCCTGGCCAGGACAAGCAATACCTGGTGGCCTTCGCCCAACTGCCGGACGCCGCGAGCCTGGACCGCACCGAAGATGTGATCAAGCGCATGTCCGACCTGGCCCTCAAGCAGCCTGGCGTGGAAAGCGCCGTGGCCTTCCCTGGCCTGTCGATCAACGGCTTCACCAACAGCCCGAACGCCGGCATCGTGTTCGTGACCCTCAAGCCTTTCGACGAGCGCAAGGACCCGAGCATGTCGGCCGGCGCCATCGCCGGTGCCTTGAACGGCCAGTACTCGGAAATCCAGGAAGCGTACATGGCGATCTTCCCGCCGCCGCCGGTGCAAGGCCTGGGCACGATCGGTGGTTTCCGCCTGCAAATCGAAGACCGGGGCAACCTGGGCTACGACGAGCTGTACAAAGAAACCATGAACATCATCGCCAAGAGCCACAACGTGCCGGAACTGGCCGGATTGTTCACCAGCTACACCGTGAACGTACCCCAGGTCGATGCCGCCATCGACCGTGAAAAGGCCAAGACCCACGGCGTGGCCGTCAGCGACATCTTCGACACCCTCCAGATCTACCTGGGTTCGCTGTATGCCAACGACTTCAACCGTTTCGGCCGCACCTACCAGGTCAATGTCCAGGCCGAGCAGCAGTTCCGTCTCGAATCGGACCAGATCGGCCAACTGAAGGTGCGCAACAACCGTGGCGAGATGATCCCGCTGGCGACCTTCATCAAGGTCAGCGACACCTCGGGGCCTGACCGCGTGATGCACTACAACGGCTTCATCACCGCTGAAATCAACGGCGCCGCCGCCCCTGGCTACAGCTCCGGCCAGGCCGAGAAAGCCATCGAGAAACTGCTCAATGACGAACTGCCCAATGGCATGACCTACGAGTGGACCGACCTGACGTACCAGCAGATCCTCTCGGGCAACACTGCGCTGTTCGTGTTCCCGCTCTGCGTATTGCTGGCGTTCCTGGTGCTCGCCGCGCAATACGAAAGTTGGAGCCTGCCATTGGCGGTAATCCTGATCGTACCGATGACGCTGCTATCGGCAATTACCGGGGTAATTCTGTCCGGTGGCGACAACAACATCTTCACCCAGATTGGCTTGATCGTATTGGTAGGACTTGCCTGTAAGAACGCGATTCTGATCGTCGAGTTCGCCAAGGATAAACAGCTCGAAGGCATGAGCCCGCTGGCGGCGGTCCTGGAAGCGTGCCGCCTGCGTCTGCGGCCGATCCTGATGACCTCCTTCGCCTTCATCATGGGCGTGGTTCCCCTGGTGTTCTCCAGCGGCGCCGGTGCGGAAATGCGTCACGCCATGGGTGTGGCGGTGTTCTCGGGCATGCTCGGCGTGACCTTCTTCGGCCTGCTGCTCACCCCGGTGTTCTACGTACTGATCCGTAATTTCGTCGAGCGCAGCGAGGCCCGCAAAGCGGCCCGGGCCTTGAAACTGGAGGCGCAACAATGAGTTTGAAAGCGTTCCTGCCGAGCCTGCTGGTGCTTGCACTGAGTGCCTGCGCCGTAGGCCCGGACTACAAGGCACCGCAAACGGAGGCGGCGAATATCACCACCGCCACCGACGGCGCCGCCGGCCAGAAGAACTTCGACCGCGCCCGCTTCGAAGGCGTCTGGTGGCAGCAGTTCGACGATCCGACCCTCAACTCGCTGGTGACGCGTTCTCTGGAAGGCAACCGGGAATTGCGCGTGGCCTTCGCCCGCCTGCGGGCTGCCCGGGCGATTCGCGACGACGCCAGCAATGACGCCATGCCGACCATCACCAGCCGCGCCAGCAGCGAACTGGGCAAAGGCCAGAACCCGATGGGGCAGACGGACGATCGGGTCAACTCCGAGCGTTATGACCTGGGCCTGGACATGGCCTGGGAGCTGGACCTGTTCGGACGCATCCAGCGCAACCTGGAAGCGACCGATGCCGACCAGCAGGCCGTCGAAGCCGATCTCTACCAACTGCAGGTGACCATAATCGCCGAGCTGGTGGACGCCTACGGCCAACTGCGTGGCGCGCAGCTTCGGGAGAAAATCGCCCTGGCCAACCTGGAGAACCAGCAGGCGTCCCGCAAGATCACCGAAAGCCTGCGTGATGCCGGCGTCGGCGATCAGCTCGACGTGGTGCGTGCCGACGCTCGCTTGGCCGCGGTGGAAGCCAGCGTGCCGCAACTGCAGGCCGAACAGGCGCGTCAGCGCAACCGCATTGCGACATTGCTGGGCGAGCGCCCGGACAAGCTGAGCGTGGACTTGAGTCCTAAACAGCTGCCAGCCATTGCCAAGGCTCTGCCGATTGGCGATCCGGGCCAATTGTTGCAACGCCGTCCCGATATCCTCAGCGCCGAGCGTCAACTGGCAGCCGCCACGGCGCGCATCGGCGTGGCCAAGGCCGACCTGTTCCCCAGGGTCAGCCTGAGCGGTTTCCTCGGGTTTACCGCCGGACGTGGTTCGCAGATCGGCTCCTCGGCCGCCAACGCCTGGGCGCTGGGCCCGAGCATTACCTGGGCCGCTTTTGACCTGGGCAGCGTGCGGGCTCGCTTACGCGGCGCCAGCGCCGACGCCGACGGAGCACTGGCGAACTATGAGCAACAAGTGTTGCTGGCCTTGGAAGAGTCGGAAAACGCCTTCAGTGATTACGGCAAACGCCAACAGCGCCTCATCTCGCTGATCCGCCAGAGCGAATCGAGCCGCGCGGCCGCCGACCTGGCCGAGATCCGTTATCGCGAAGGCACCGAGGACTTCCTCGTGCTGCTCGACGCCCAACGTGAACGCCTGGCGGCCGAAGACAGTCAGGCCCAAGCCGAAGTGGACCTGTATCGCGGCATTGTCGCGATCTACAAGGCCCTGGGCGGCGGCTGGCAACCGGAAACCGTCGCCAGCAACTGACACCCTTCCCAACCGAGCTCCTTTGGTTGGCCGCAACCAACCAATTGTTTGCCCCGCGCCTCATTCGGACGCGGGGCTTTTTTATGGATGTCAGAATCCATTGTGGGAGCAGGCTCGCACCCGCGGGTCCCTCACCGCGATTACAGGTTTGACTCAAACGCGGACCTGACCGAAGCTTGCGGCATTTCACGCTCCTGGTTATGGATTACCTGCATGTCTTCGTCTCGCCGCTACCTGCTGTTCACGCTTGCGGTTGTCTTGGCAATCGGTCTCGTCGCGATATGGCTGCGCAATGCCACACCGCAGATTCCCGAGGCCATCAAGCGTGGTTACAGCGAAGCGTTGGAAAGCGCCCGCAACGGACAGCCAGGAGCGGCGCGGATGCTGTACCAGCAACTGGGACGTCCGGACCTCTCTCCCAAGCGCCGGGTATGGCTGCACGGCGAACTGCCCAACTATCCAAGCCCCCAAGCGTTGAAACTGGCGCAGGCGGATTTGCACAGCGAATCGCCGCAGGTCCGCCGCGCGGCGATCGGCAGCATCGTCGGGCTGGTGCCGAATGCCCAGCGCAGCCTGCTGCTCGGCCCGCTCCTGGATGAAAACGACCCGGATGTCCGGTTCGCCGCCGTAAATGCATTGCTGGGGCTGTCACCCGATGAACTTGGGCTGTATTTCGGTGCGATGCAGATCGCCGTCGATACCTGGAAGCAGTCGTTGAACGACAGCCCACCCTCCCCCGAATCCCTCTTTCAGCTTGCCCGGCTGTACAGGCATGACGCCGAACTGGAAAAAGCCCAACAGGCATTGGAGCATCTTCTGCGCCTGCAACCCGACAACCTGCCGGCGCTGGTCATGCAGGTCGATGTGCTGGATAAACAAGGCCAGGGAGAAGCCGCCCGCCAGTTGCTCGCTCGGCAGTTGCAAGCGCAGCCGGCATCGGCTTATCTGCAACATGCGCTGGGCATGTGGCTGTTGCAGCACGGCCAGAGTGAATACGCGGTGCTAGGCTTGGCGAAAGCGGTGGAATTGGAGCCTGATAACCGGCAATACCGTTTTGATCTGGCGACTACGCTGCATGAAGAGCAGGAAGTGGAAGCGGCGCAGAAACAGTTGCAGGAAATCGTCCAGCGCTACCCCGCCGACCGCAACGCCCGGGTGTTGCTGATCAACTATTGGAAGGAGACCGGTCAGTTGCAGCATGTCCAGGTGCTGTTGGCCCAGTTGGAACAACTGAACCCCGACGACCCGGCGATACAACAAGGTTTATAGGGCAATAGGCGTATACCGAAAGTTGTGCAACAGTACGCGTTTTGTCAAAGGAAGCGGAACCGCCATGACTGCCGAAGGTCAAGTGTTCAGGCAGTTCATTTCAGGCGCTAACCCGCCAGCTGCCTACTTCCCTAGTCATGAGAGGGTTATTTTTGATTACATCTAACGAGTTGATCAGCGCAAAAGCCGCCACCGGTATCGAAGGGCTGGACGACGTCCTTTCCGGTGGTTTGTCCCGAGGCCATGTGTTCCTACTGGAGGGAGAACCGGGCACTGGCAAAACCACGGTCGCGTTGCACTTCCTGCTAGCCGGCGCAAAGGCCGGCGAGCGCTCGTTGTACATCACGCTATCGGAAACCGAGCGTGAACTGCGCCAGGGCGCAGCCTCCCATGGCTGGACCCTGGATGAAAACATCCATATCTTCGAATTGACCCCGCCCGAGAGCCTGCTCAATGCCGAGCACCAGCAAAGCCTGCTGTATTCCTCGGACCTGGAGCTGGGCGAAGCGACCCGGCAGATCTTCGAAGTGGTCGAGCGCGTCAAGCCGACCCGCGTCGTGCTGGACAGTCTCTCGGAGATCCGCCTCCTTGCGCAGAGTTCCCTGCGCTATCGCCGGCAGATCCTGGCGATCAAGCACTATTTCGTGCGCTACGACGCTACGGTAGTGCTCTTGGATGACCTGACCACCGAGTCCCTGGACAAGACCGTACACAGTGTCGCCCACGGCGTTATCCGCCTTGAAGAACTGACCCCCAGCTACGGTGCCGAGCGGCGTCGGCTGCGGGTGGTCAAGTACCGTGGGCAGAAATACCGTGGCGGCTACCACGACTTCACCATCATGGGCGATGGCGTGCATGTATTCCCTCGCCTGGTGGCCGCCGAACACCGTGGCCAGTACGTGCGCCAGCAACTGTCCAGTGGCATCAAGGAAATGGACGCCCTGCTGGGGGGCGGCATCGAGACCGGCTCTAGCACGCTGATTCTTGGCCCGGCGGGTACCGGCAAATCCTTGATTTCCTTGATTTTCGCGGCGGCAGCGGTGCATCGCGGCGAAAAAGCCGCACTGTTCATTTTCGATGAAGAGCTGGGGCTGCTGTTCGAGCGCATGAAGCACATCGGCATCGACCTGCTGGAACTGCAAAATACCGGCAATCTGCTGATCGAACAGGTCGATGCGGCCGAGCTTTCGCCCGGCGAGTTTTCCCACCGGGTACGCCGTTGCGTCAATGAAGGCGACATCAAGACCGTGGTCATCGACAGCATCAATGGCTATCAGGCCGCCATGCCGGAAGAAAACGCCTTGGTTCTGCACATGCACGAGCTGTTGCTCTACCTCAACCGCAAAGGCGCGGCGACGTTCATGACCGTCGCCCAACACGGCCTGGTGGGGGACATGCAAGCGCCGGTGGACATCACCTACCTGGCCGACACCGTCATCTTATTGCGTTATTTCGAGGCGCTGGGCAAGGTTCGCCGGGCCATTTCCATCATCAAGAAACGCACCGGCAGCCATGAATCCACCATCCGCGAATACCGCATCAACAAGCAGGGCATGACCATCGGTGAACCGCTGGAAGCGTTCCAAGGCGTATTGCGCGGAGTGCCAACCTATATGGGAGCGGGACACCCGTTGCTTGAGGATGATCCCCAGTGACGTCGGGCGAGCCACTGTCCGAGCGGGCGCTGATTCTCGCGCCCCTGGGACGGGACAGCCAGATTGCCCTGATGATTCTCAACGAGGCCGGCTTTAATGGCCTTGTATGCAGTCATCTGGGTCATTTGTGTGAAGAGTTGGAACACGGGGCGGGCCTGCTGGTGATTTCCTCGGAAGCGCTGGTATGGCCCGACCTGGAGAACCTGTTCCAATACATCGAGCAGCAACCGGCATGGTCCGACCTGCCCATCGTCCTGCTGACGCACCACGGGGGGCCGGAGCACAACCCAGTCGCACGTATCGGCACACAACTGGGCAATGTGACCTTCCTGGAGCGGCCGTTCCACCCGGTGACGCTCGTCAGCCTGGTGACCACCGCCCTGCGCGGCCGCCGAAGGCAATACGAAGCCCGGGACCGCCTGATCGACCTGAGCACCAGCGAACAACGCCTACAGAACACTTTGGAAACGCTGGAACAGCAAGTCGAGGAGCGTACCGCCCAACTGCGTCACAACGAGGAAGCCCTGCGCCAATCGCAGAAAATGGAAGCGGTCGGCCAGCTCACCGGCGGCATCGCCCACGACTTCAACAACATGCTCACCGGCATCATCGGCAGCCTCGAGCTGCTGCGTCGACGCCTGGCGCGAGGCCGCACCGAAGATCTCGACAGCCTGATCGACCTGGGCGTGACCTCGGCTAATCGCGCCGCGGGCCTGACCCACCGGCTGCTGGCCTTCTCCCGCCGCCAGTCACTGGATTCCAAGGCCGTGCAGATGAATACCCTGGTGCTATCAATGGGCGAACTGCTTCAGCGCAGCCTCAACGAAAGCATCGCCCTGGAAATGCGCCTCGACGAACACCTATGGATCGCCGAAGCCGACCCCAACCAACTGGAGAGCGCCCTGCTCAACCTGGTCCTCAACGCCCGCGATGCCATGCCCGGCGGCGGCAAGCTGGTGGTGCAGACCTTCAATAAATACCTGGACACCGGTTTTACCGACGCCTACAGCAACCTCGAGCCCGGCGACTATGTGGTGTTGAGCGTTCAGGACACCGGTTGCGGCATGCCCGAAGCGGTGATGCATCGCGCGTTCGACCCCTTCTTCACCACCAAGCCCATCGGCCAGGGCACGGGCCTTGGGCTTTCGATGATCTATGGGTTCAGCAAGCAGTCACGCGGACACGTGACCATCGACAGCGAGGTTGGCAACGGCACCACCGTGAATCTCTACCTGCCGCGCTTCATCGGCGAAGAAATGCACGAACCGCAAGTCGTCGTCCCACAGGCGCCTTATGCGCAAGATGGCGAAACCGTATTGATCGTTGAAGACGACCCAGCGGTGCGGGTCCTGGTCAGCGCGGTGCTCAGCGAATTGGGCTACGCCTTCGTCGAGGCCGGCGACGCCAACGGCGCGGTGCCGATCCTGCAATCGAACCAGCGCATCGACCTGCTGATCAGCGACGTGGGGCTGCCCGGCATGAACGGAAGACAACTGGCCGAAATAGGCCGCCAGATCCGCCCTGACCTCAAGGTATTGTTCATCACTGGCTACGCTGAACACGCGGCGGTGCGCGGTGGTTTTCTTGACCCGGGCATGCAGATGATCACCAAGCCGTTTACCTTTGATTTGTTGACGGCGAAGGTGCGGGAGATGATCAAGGTTTGAGGCGTGGCACCGCTTTTGATTTTGATCTTGATCTTGATCTTAACGCCCCGTTAACCACGCTGGCCTGCGTGAGGGCACACCGAGCCTCGGCGAGGTGCCGAGTGGTGGGGCGAAGCCTTTTTTGCTTGCTTTTTTTGGCGTCTGAAAAAAAGTAAGCCGCCGTAAGGGCGGAACCTCCAGCAGCAATTACCACAGAAACGGATATGTACCCAATCAGCCGTATACCCCAGTCAACCGCAGAAACAAAACTAAGACAACATCCCCTGCATAATCCCCTGCAACACATCCAAATCAAACGGCTTATCCAAAATCGGCGCCTTGCGGGTAATGGGGCTATCCGTCTCGCGCACTTCCTGGGCGTAGCCACTGATGAAAATAACCTTCAGGTCCGGACGCAACCTCACCGCCGGCTCAGCGATCTGCACCCCGGAAATACCCCCGGGCAGACGGAAGTCGGTAATCATCATGTCCAGATGAGGCTTGCTCGCCAGGATCTCGAACGCCTGCTCGCCGTTTTCAGCCTGCAGCACCCGATACCCCTCCCCGGAAAGATAGGCCGACAGCACCATCAGGATCGAAGGGTCATCCTCGACGATCAATACAACGTCTTGCGCATCTTCACTCATGAGAAGCCTTTGTTGAATCAATAGCTGCTGATACGACCCTGGGGTCGCTCAGAGGTTGCGTCCGTTCGCCAGTTTTCTGAAAAGGCAGACAAACGCGAAACAACGCCCCTTCGTTGAGGCGGCTGTTGACCGTGATGATGCCGCCGTGGGCGGTGACGATCTGCTCGGAAATGAACAGCCCAAGGCCCAGGCCGGCGGCGGCGGCCTTTGACGACACCCGTTCGAATTGCTGGAAAATACGCTTCTGGTTCTCTTCGCTGATCCCGATCCCGTGGTCCTGGACTTCGATACAGGCATACTCCGACGTCTGGTAGACACGCACCTCGATCGGGCTCTTGCAGCCATAGCGCAACGCGTTCGTCAGCAGGTTCGAAACCACCTGCTCGATACGAAACTCATCCCAATGTCCTTCCACCGAAGGTTCGGCGGTACAAGTCACGGTGCATTCGGCGGCACTGATCTGTGGTTGGAAGTTGTGCAGCAGGTTTTGAACCAGCGCCGTCAGATTGAAACGGGTCGGACGGATGGACAACTTGCCGGTGCGGATCCGCGATACGTCCAGCATGTCCTCGATCAAACGGATCAAGCTCTTTATCTGGCGTTCGTCGCGCTCGACCATCGCCTTCACTTTATCCAGGGTGAAGGCGGCGGCGTTGTCCCGCGCCAAGTGCATTTTACGCAACTGCGTTTCCAGGATCAGGCCGTTGAGTGGCGTGCGGACTTCGTGGGCGACGATCGACATGAAGTCATCGCGCATGCGCACGGCCTGCTCCAGCTCGCCGCGAGTGGCTTGCAATTGCTCAAGCAACAGCTCTTGCTCCCGGCGGCTCTGCTCCAGGGCAAGCACTTGCTCCTTCATCGCCTTTCGCTGGCGATAAAGTTCGACGAACACATTGACCTTGCTTTTGACCGCATGGGTATCCAGCGGCTTGTGCAGGAAGTCCACCGCGCCGTTTTCGTAGCCGGTGAACGCGTAGTTGCGCTCCCGGCCGGCCGCGCTGACAAAGATGATCGGGATACTGCGGGTCTTTTCCGTGCCGCGCATCAACTCGGCCAGTTCGAAACCGTTCATGCCCGGCATCTGCACATCGATGATCGCCAAGGCAAAATCATGTTGCAAAAGCAGCGACAGCGCTTCGTCCGCCGACAAGGCCTTGAACACCTCGCGGTCATCGCGCTGGATCAGCGCTTCCAGGGCCAACAGATTCTCAGGCAGATCGTCGACGATCAGCAGTTTGGCTTGAATATCTCTTGGCATTTAGTTCATTCCAGCCCGGCCAGCAATTGGCCGATGCCCTGCAAAGTTAGGATATGGTCAGGCTCGTGCAAGCTAAGGGCCGCTTCAGGCATGGTGCAAACCTGCGCCTCCTTCGGGTCCTGGACGACCGTGATGCCGCCCAGCGCCTTGACCCTGGCCAAGCCTAGGGCGCCATCGCTGTTGGCGCCGGTCAATACCACCGCCAGCAGACGAGGGCCATAGACATCGGCGGCTGACTCGAACAGCACGTCGATCGACGGCCGCGAATGGTGAACCGGCTCTTCGAGGCTCAGCGACAGGCTACGGTCGGCCTCGATCGAGAGGTGATAACCAGGGGTTGCAACGTACAAGGTGCCCGGAAGAATGTCTTGCTTGTCGCGGGCTTCTTCAACGGGTATCGCCAGGCGATGACGCAATACCTGGGCTAACTGACTGTCCCGCTCATCGGGCAAATGCAACACCACCAGCACAGGCAGGCTGAAGCCTTTGCGCAAGTGGCTGAAAATCTTGAGCAACGCTTCGACGCCGCCGGCGGATGCGCCGACGACGACTGCTTCGATCAAGTGGCTGGATCTGTCCGTCAGTGGATTCATAACTTGCGATAGATCCGTTCCTGTTTGACCAGCGGTTCGAACTGCGCACTGAACGCCGAAAAATCCAGCGTCTCCTTGCTCCCCAACACCAGGAACCCACGGTGGCAAAGGGACTCATGAAACAACCCGAAAGCGCGATCTTGCAGCTTTTTATTGAAATAGATCAATACGTTACGACATGAAACTAATTGGGTTTCTGAAAATACGCTATCGGTTGCCAGGCTGTGGTCGGCAAAGGTCACATGCTTGCACAAGGTCTTGTCGAACATCGCGTAATCGTAGGCGGCCGTATAGTAGTCGGCAAACGAACGCTTACCGCCGGCGAGCTGGTAATTCTGGGTGTAGGCCCGGACATTTTCCAGGGAAAAGATGCCCTGCTTGGCTTTTTCCAGGGAGCGCGGGTTGATGTCCGTGGCGTAAATGAACGTACGATCCAGCAACCCCTCTTCTCTTAGCAGGATGGCCATGGAATAGACCTCCTCCCCTGTGCTGCAACCGGCGATCCAGATCTTGATCGACGGGTAGGTCTTGAGCAGCGGCACCACTTCCTCGCGGATGGCAAGGAAATGCGCAGGATCGCGAAACATCTCACTGACAGGGATCGTCAGCAACTGCAGCAGTTGCATGAATGCGCCAGGGTCGTGCAACACACGTTCCTGCAAGGCCGATATGGTCTTGCATTCGAATTGGTTCAACGCATGCAGCACCCGGCGCTTGATGGAAGCGCCGGAGTAGTCGCGAAAGTCGTAGCTGTACTTCAAGTAGATCGCTTCGATCAACAAACGAAGCTCAATGTCTGTGTTTCGTTCCACTAGATTCTTTCCATATTCGGCAACCACACGCGAATCAGTGAGAACAGGCGATCCAGGTCAATCGGCTTGGCCAGGTAATCGTTGGAGCCCGCCGCCAGGCAACGCTCCTGATCATCCTTCATGGCCTTGGCGGTCACGGCGATAATCGGCAATTTGCGCCAGCGGGGGTCCTTGCGGATCAGCGTGGTCGCTTCGAAGCCATCCATCTCGGGCATCATCACATCCATCAGCACCAGGTCGATGTCTTCCACTTCATTCAAACGATCAATCGCCTCATACCCATTGCGCCCGATCACCACGATCGCCCCCTTGGCCTCCAGGGCGCTGGTCAGAGCGAAGATATTGCGCACATCGTCGTCCACCAACAGCACCTTGCGGCCTTCGAAGACCTTGTCGCGGCTGCGGGCGGTCTGGAGCATGCGCTGTCGTTCATGGGACAACCGGGATTCGACTTTGTGCAGAAAGAGAGTGACTTCGTCCAACAGGCGTTCCGGCGAGCGGGCGCCCTTGATGATGATCGAGCGTGAATATTTGCGCAGCTCGGCTTCTTCATCCCGCGTCAGGTTACGCCCGGTGTAGACGATCACTGGCGGAAATGAACAGATCTCTTCGCTGGACATGCGCTTGAGCAAGTCATTGCCCAGCATGTCCGGCAGCTTGAGGTCGATGATCATGCAGTCGTAGACGTTATTGCGCAGCAGGTCCAGGGCTTGCTGCGCCAGGCCTACGGCGGTGATCTCGATGTCGTCGTCGCCGATCAGACGGGTAATGCTGTCGCGCTGCAAGTCATCGTCTTCGACCAACAGCACGCGTTTGACCTTCTGGGTCAGCTTGGCCTCCAGTCGCGCGAAGACGTCCTTGAGCTCCTCCCGGGTGGTCGGTTTGACGGCGTAACCGATGGCGCCCATGTGCATCGCCGCTTCGACGCGGTCTTCGACGGAGATGACGTGCACCGGGATGTGGCGGGTCTGGGCCTGTTCCTTCAGGCGTTGCAAAACGGTAAGCCCGGAGTGATCCGGAAGGCGCATGTCCAGCAGAATGGCATCGGGACTCAGTTGCAGGGCCAGATCAAAGCCTTCGTCGGCGCCATGGGCCACCAGGCACTGGTAGCCCAGCTCATGGGCGAGGTCGAACAGGATGCGGGCAAACTTGGGTTCGTCCTCGATGACCAGGATGCAACGGGAATCGAACGGCGCCTTGTCCCGGTCGTCGGCGAATTGCGGGAGGGGTGCGTCCACCTCGGCAATCAGCGGCACGGGTGCCGGCGCACGGGTCGTTGCAGGCACGGTTGCGGTCGGGGTAAAGGTCACTGGATTCACCGGATTTTCCCCGGGCTCGACGTAACGCTCCGGCAAGACCAGCGTAAAGACACTGCCCTGCCCTGGCTCGCTGGTCACCGAGATCGAACCGCCCAGCAAGGTCGCCAGGTCTCGGGAGATCGACAGCCCCAGCCCGGTGCCGCCGTAGCGGCGGTTGGTGGTGCCATCGGCCTGGCGGAACGCCTCGAAGATACTCTGTTGCTGATCGGCGGCGATGCCGATGCCCGAATCACGCACCATGAAGGCAATGCCCGAGCCCGGCTGGCCGGTTACGGACACCTGGACCGAACCCCGTTCGGTGAACTTCACCGCGTTGGACAGCAGGTTCTTGAGTATCTGTTCGAGGCGCTGGCGGTCGGTGTACAGCATCGACGGCGCGTCCGGCAGCAACTGCACCTCGAAGTCCAGTCCCTTTTCAGCCGTCAACGGCTTGAACGTATCCTGGAGCCCTTCCACCAAACGCGCCACGCTGGTGTTTTCCGGCCGCACTTCCAGCTTGCCGGCCTCGACCTTGGAAATGTCGAGGATGTCATTGATCAGGTTCAGCAAGTCATTGCCGGCGGAGTAGATCGACTCGGCAAACTTCACCTGTTCATCGCTGAGGTTATTGTGAGGGTTCTCCGCCAGCAATTTGGACAGGATCAGCGAACTGTTGAGCGGTGTGCGCAGCTCATGGGACATGTTGGCCAGGAACTCGGACTTGTACTTGCTCGAACGCTGCAATTCTTCGGCGCGTTCCTGCAATTGGATCTGGGCCAGGTTCAGCTCGCTGTTCTTCTGGTCCATGGCGTCGCGCTGCTCGGCCAGCTGTTCGTTGGTCTGCTCCAGTTCCTGTTGCTGGGCTTCCAGGTGGGCCTGGGATTCCTTCAGGATGCGCGACTGTTCTTCCAGCTCTTCGTTGGCGGTCTTGAGCTCTTCCTGCTGCACTTGCAACTCTTCGTTCAACTGCTGGGTTTCGGCCAGCACTTCTTGCAAGCGTTGACGATAGCGGGCCGCTTCGATGGACGTGCCGATGTTCCCGGCCACCAGCTCCAGCAGCTCGATGTCGCGCGCGGGCAACGGCCGCAGGAAGCCCAGTTCAACGACACCATTGATGCGGTCATCGTCACGGGTCGGCACCACCAGCACGCAGTTGGGCAGTCCCTCGCCGAGCCCGGAGCTGACCTTGAGATAATCCTGGGGCACATCGTCCAGCCGGATAAGACGCCCCTGCCGCACGGCCTGCCCGGCGATGCCCTCGCCATCGATGATGACCTGCTGGAGTTCGTCATCCTCCTTGGACATGCCATAGGTGGCGATACGCCGTAGCGTGCCGTTTTCTTCCCGTGCATAAAGGGCGGCGACCACGGTGCCCAGGTACTGGGCACAAAACTGCAAGATGTTGCGCCCCAGCAGATTCAAGCTCAACTGACCGAGGACCTGTTCCGCCAACTGGGTCTGGCCATTGCGCAACCAGGCCTGTTTCTCCAGGTGCAAGGCACTCTCCTGCTGGACTTTCAGGCTGGCGCTGTAGTTGCCAGACAGAGTCAGCAGATCCCGACGGCCAACATAGGCCAGCAGCCCACTGACTGCGGCGACGAACAGCAGATACAGAGCGATGCTCCAGACCGTGGTGGTGCGCACCTGTTCGTTACGTTCGGCGCGCAGTTGTTGCTCGGTCTCGACGACATCCTCGAAGGTCTTGCGTATTTCGTCGGTCAACCGCTTGCCCCGCCCGGCCTTGAGCGCACCGCGATAGTCGCCGCCGCTGCGATGAAGATCGATCATGCCTTGGGCGTAATTGGCCCATTCCACCTGGAGTGCCTCGATCCGGCGCAAGCGGTCGGTCTGTACCGGATTATCGGCTGTCAGTTCCAACAATGTGTCCAGTGCCACCGCAATCCGGGGCTTGGCCACTTCATAGGGGTCGAGGAAGTGCTCGTCGCCACTCAGCAGGAACCCGCGCATGCCTGTTTCCAGGTCAACGCTCAGCTTCAGCGCTTCGTTGGCGTTATTGATCACCCGGTCGGTGTGCCCGACCCATTGGATCACCGAGAGAAGGTAGGTGATCAGCACGATGAAAAACACCGCGCTGAGCGCACCGATACCCAAGGGGAGGCTGATGTTACGGCTCAGAAGCTTGCGAAAACTTTGTTCGTCGACCGAAGACGAAGGAGTCATGGAAAAGGCCTTGGTGAGCAGTTGAAAATCATGGAGTTTGCCCAAAAATACGGACTGGATCCACATTTCTGACGATTCAAGGTCGCAAATCCAAGGCGCTGTACCCCGGTTGTAAGGATGCGACTATCCTTGTCAGCTCTTGTACTATAGATCCTTTCTTGTACAGCTTCGGGAACTTGTGCCGCCTCTCGACTTACTCATGCATTACGGCCGGTTATTACCAAGCCCTTACGATTCCACCTTCCGAGAAGTCCATTATGTCCGTCCCTGCCCCTGTCACCCCTCCCACCATCCTGGTCGTCGAAGACGACAACATCGTGCGCATGTTGATTGTCGACGTGCTGGAGGAACTGGAATACGAGGTATTGGAGGCAGAAGGTGGCGAAGAGGCGCTTAAGCTCCTGGAGGAGAAGGACCGTTCCATCGACCTGATGATGACGGATGTCAGCATGCTGCCCATGGACGGTCGCGAGTTGGCAACAAAAGCACGCGAAGTGCGCCCCGGACTCCCCATCCTGTTCGCCAGCGGCTACGCCGAAAGCATCGACGTGCCAGAAGGCATGAGCGTCATCGGCAAACCGTTCTCCATCGATCAATTGCGCGACAAGGTCCAAAAGATTCTTTCTTGAGCGTGGACGCATTGTTGGTCACTATCGGCGCCCCGCGCGCCGATTGCGCCTGAAAATGCTCCAAGGATTGCCCGCCATGCCTCACCCCACCACCAAAGTCCTGGTTATCGGCTACGTCTGGCCCGAGCCACGCTCATCGGCGGCCGGCGGGCATGTCATGCAACTGCTCGAAGCCTTTCTCGAACAAGGCTGGGACATCACCTTCAGCAGCCCCGCCAGACCCGGTGAGAACCGCGCCGACCTGATTGGCCTGGGCATCCGGGAAGTACCGATCGAGCTCAATAGCAGCAGTTTTGATGTGTTTATCAGTGAGCTGGCGCCGGATATCGTCCTGTTCGACCAATTCATGATGGAAGAGCAGTTTGGCTGGCGGGTCGAAAAGCACTGCTCCGACGCCCTGCGCGTGCTCGAAACCTCGGATTTGCAAAGCCTGCGTCATGCACGGCATCAGCGACTGAAAGACCGCTTGAAGTCCGATGAGTCCTCCCAGGACTTCAGCGACCTGTTCGCCCCGGCCTTGCGCGAGGAATTCGAGCTGATGGCGGACACTGACATGGCAAGGCGGGAAATTGCAGCCCTCTTGCGTTGCGACCTGAACCTGATGGTATCTGAGTTCGAGATCGAGCTGCTGGTGGAACACTTTAAGGTGCCCCGCGAGCTGTTGCTCTGGTGCCCGTTGATGCTGGACTTGCCGACCGAGCCGTTCGTGCCCTTCGAAGACCGAGCGCATTTTCTCAGCATCGGCAATTTCCGCCACGCACCGAACTGGGACGCCGTGCTCTGGATGAAAAACGCTATATGGCCACTGATTCGCCAACGATTGCCGGGTGCGCAGCTGCATCTCTACGGGGCCTACACCCCGCCCAAGGCAGCGGCACTGCATAATCCAGCCCAAGGGTTTCATATCATGAACTGGGCCGAGGACGCCTTGCAGGTCATGTCCGGGGCACGTATCTGCCTGGCGCCGCTGCGTTTCGGCGCCGGCATCAAGGGCAAGCTGATCGAAGCCATGCTATGCGGCACGCCCAGTATCACCACGCCCATAGGTGCCGAAGCCATGCACGGCGGCATGCCCTGGCCCGGAGTGATCGCGCAAAGCGCCGAGGCCATCGCCGAAGCCGGCGTACAGCTGTATACCGACCAGGCGCGCTGGACCCATGCCCAGGGGGCCGGGTTGGCCTTGCTCGCGGAACGTTTTCGTAGGCAGGTCCACGGCCCTGCCTTGATTGACAGTATCAATGCCTGCCGCGTCGACCTTGCGCGGCGCCGTCGGGACAATTTCACCGGCAGCATGCTGCGTCACCACCAGCACAAGAGCACCCAGTACATGTCCCAATGGATCGAGGAAAAGAACCGCAACAGCTGACTCAATCGTCGCTCCGAGGGCTGGAACCCGGGCGGCGAAGGGGGCATTATCCAGCGGCGATAACAACAAAAGCGCCAAACCCATGACCCGCACAGCCAGAGTCACCGACCCTTCCTATGAGTTGATGGACGACCACAACGGGCTGTCCATCATCTACCGCCAGCACGGTTTTCCCTGTCCGCTGGTGCGCTGGCATTTCCATAAGGAATACGAGCTGCACCTGATCGTCGCCAGCTCGGGCAAGGTTTTCATTGGCGATTACATCGGCAATTTCTCCCCGCAATCGCTGTTCCTCACCGGCCCCAACCTGCCCCATAACTGGATCAGCCAGGTCGCCGAGGACGAAGTGGTGGCCAAGCGCGACATGCTGGTGAATTTCACCGATGAGCTGTTTGAAAGTGGGCACCAGGTATTTACCGAGCTCAAGACGCTCGCGCCGCTGCTCGAACGCGCTCAACACGGCATCGAGTTTCGCTGCAAGCGCACCGTCCGCCAGGCCATGACCTTGATGCAGCGCATCGCCGACGCGCAGGGCATGAGCCGGCTCGGCTACTTTTTCATCCTGATGGAGCTGTTGGCCAGCTGCGATGACTATCAATTGCTCTCTGGCGCCACCGCGCCACAAGCGGCTGATGAGCACAGCATCGACCGCACCAACCGCGCGGTGGACTATATTTTTGCCCACTACGCCCGGGAATTGCCCCTGGAAGAAGTGGCCGAGCACCTGGGGATGAAACCCACCTATTTCAGCCGGGTGTTCAAGCAAGCCACCGGGCGTTGCTTCATCGAGTTCGTCAATCGGCTGCGCATCAGCAAATCCTGCGAATTGCTCGCCGATGGCGACAAGCCGGTGACGGACGTGTGCTTTGAATCCGGCTTCAACAATATTTCCAACTTCAACCGGCGCTTCCAGCAACTCAAGGGCATGACCCCTTCTCACTATCGGCGGCTGGCGGTGCAGCGGTTGACCGAGCAGAACCAGGGCTGAATTTCACCGCCCCCCCCCGTGGCGAGGGAGCTTGCTCCCGCTGGGCCGGGCTGGCGCTCCAGCGCGAAGCGGCCACAAAATGGGGCTGCTGCGCAGCCCAGCGGGAGCAAGCTCCCTCGCCACAGGTTTTTCGCGAATTTCACTCAGTGCAAAAAAGTATCAGTAAAAGTGCGACGGATGATTTGTCATGCCGTCCATTGAGGGCTGTAATCAGCGCACATTCTTCCTCTCATCCGGAAGACACAAAAACAATAACTGTCCTTCTGCAGCCCGTGGGCGCGGAAAAGGAGTGCGCGATGAAACCTTCGGTAAAAGCTCTGCTTGTCTCCACCTGCATGACCCTCAGCAGCGTCAGTTTCGGCGCACAAACCCTGACCATTGCCACCGTCAACAACAGCGACATGATCCGCATGCAAAAACTTTCGAAGACCTTCGAGGCCGAGCACCCGGACATCAAGCTGAACTGGGTGGTGCTTGAAGAAAACGTCCTGCGCCAGCGCCTGACCACCGACATCGCCACCCAGGGCGGTCAGTTCGACGTGCTGACCATTGGCATGTACGAAGCCGCACTCTGGGGCGCCAAAGGCTGGTTGGAACCGATGAAAGACCTGCCGGCCGCCTATGACCTGGACGACATTTTCCCGTCCGTGCGCGATGGCTTGTCGGTAAAGGGTTCGCTATACGCCCTGCCGTTCTATGCCGAAAGCTCGATCACTTACTACCGCACGGACCTGTTCAAGGACGCCGGGCTGACCATGCCCGAGCACCCGACCTGGACCCAGATCGGAGAGTTCGCGCAAAAACTCACCGACAAATCCAAGGAACAATATGGCCTGTGCCTGCGGGGCAAGGCCGGTTGGGGCGAGAACATGGCGCTGATCACGACCCTGGCCAACGGCTTTGGCGCGCGCTGGTTCGATGAGAAGTGGCAGCCGCAATTCAATGGACCCGAGTGGAAGGATGCCCTGAACTTCTACGTCGACAACATGAAGAAATCCGGCCCGCCGGGCGCTTCCAGCAACGGTTTCAACGAAAACCTGGCCCTGTTCAACAGCGGCAAGTGCGCGGTCTGGGTCGATGCCAGCGTCGCGGGCTCGTTCGTGACCGACAAGACCCAGAGCAAGGTGGCCGATCACGTAGGCTTCACCTTCGCGCCCCACGAGAAAACCGAAAAAGGCACCTCGTGGATGTACTCCTGGTCGCTGGCGATCCCGGCCAGTTCCAAAGCCAAGGAAGCCGCCAAAGTGTTTACGACTTGGGCAACGTCCAAGGAGTACGGCCAGTTGGTCGCCAAGACTGATGGCATTGCCAACGTACCACCGGGCACCCGCGCCTCCACTTACAGCGACGAGTACATGAAGGCCGCGCCGTTTGCCAAGGTAACGCTGGAATCGTTGAAAGTCGCCGACCCGAAAGCCCCCACCCTCAAGCCTGTGCCCTACATCGGCATCCAGTTGGTCACCATTCCCGAGTTCCAGGCCATCGGCACCCAGGTAGGCAAGTTCTTCTCGGGCGCACTGACCGGCCAGCAAACCGTGGACCAGGCGTTGACCGCCGCGCAATCCACCACCGAACGCGAGATGAAGCGCGCCGGGTATCCCAAGTAAAGGCCTGTAGGTATCCATTTGTGGCGAGGGAGCTTGCTCCCGCTGGCGGGCGAAGCCCGCCCTGGCGATCTGAAAGATTGCCTATCGATATGGGCCCGCTACGCGGTCCAGCGGGAGCAAGCTCCCTCGCCACAGGGAAACGCGTCGCATAAGAGTAAGCACTCATGAATACCTCAACAACGACAGTCAAAGCCCCCATCGAAATAGCCCCGCCGGCCCGCAAGATCCGCCTGGCCAACCCCGGCTGGTTCCTGGTCAGCCCTTCGGTCGCCTTGTTGCTGCTGTGGATGATTGTGCCCCTGGGCATGACCGTCTACTTCTCGATGATCCGCTACAACCTGCTGTACCCCGGCGAAAACGAATTCGTCGGGCTGGAAAACTTCACCTATTTCCTGACCGACTCGGGCTTCATGCCCGGCGCCACCAATACCCTGTTGCTGGTGGGCAGCGTGCTGTTGATCAGTATCGTCCTCGGGGTGTTGATCAGCGCGTTGCTGGAGGCCAGCGAGTTTTTTGGGCGCGGCATCGTCCGCGTGCTGCTGATCTCGCCGTTCTTCATCATGCCCACGGTCGGTGCGCTGATTTGGAAAAATCTGATTTTCCATCCAGTCTCCGGGATCCTCGCTTCGGTGTGGAAGCTCTTCGGCGCCCAACCGGTGGATTGGCTGGCGCACTACCCGCTGCTGTCGATCATCATCATCGTCAGCTGGCAATGGCTGCCCTTCGCGATCCTGATCCTGATGACCGCCATGCAGTCCCTGGACCAGGAACAGAAAGAAGCTGCCCGCCTGGACGGCGCCGGCCCCATCGCGATTTTCTGGCACTTGACCCTGCCACACCTGGCCCGCCCGATTGCCGTGGTGGTGATGATCGAAACCATTTTCCTGCTGTCGGTGTTCGCCGAGATCTTCACCACCACCAACGGTGGCCCTGGTTATGCCTCGACCAACCTTGCGTACCTGATCTACAACCAGGCACTGGTGCAGTTCGACGTCGGCATGGCGTCGGCCGGTGGGCTGATTGCCGTGGTCATCGCCAACATCGCCGCCATCATCCTGGTCCGGATGATCGGCAAAAACCTCACCGACAAGCATTGAGGCCGTCGCCATGACTCTTCAACAATCCCGTCGACTGCAAAGCCTGCTGTTGGGCACGTTGGCCTGGGCCATCGCGATCCTGATCTTTTTCCCGATCTTCTGGATGGTGTTGACCAGCTTCAAGACCGAAATCGACGCCTTCGCCACGCCGCCGCAGTTCATCTTCGCGCCGACGCTGGAGAACTACCTGCACATCAACGAGCGCAGCAACTACTTCAGCTTCGCCTGGAACTCGGTGGTGATCTCCTTCAGCGCCACTGCTCTTTGCCTGCTGATCGCGGTGCCGGCGGCCTACTCCATGGCGTTCTACGAAACCCAGCGCACCAAAGGCACGCTGCTGTGGATGCTTTCCACCAAGATGCTGCCGCCGGTAGGCGTACTGATGCCGATCTACCTGCTGGCCAAGCAATTTGGCCTGCTGGACACGCGCCTTGCGCTGATCATCATCTACACGCTGATCAACCTGCCGATCGTGGTCTGGATGATTTACACCTATTTCAAGGACATCCCTCGCGACATCCTCGAAGCCGCGCGGCTGGACGGCGCCACCTTGTGGCAGGAAATGGTTCGTGTGCTGCTGCCCATCGCCAAGGGCGGGTTGGCGTCTACCGTGCTGCTGTCGCTGATCCTGTGCTGGAACGAGGCGTTCTGGTCGCTGAACCTCACCTCGTCCAAAGCGGCGCCGCTGACTGCCTTGATCGCCTCTTACTCCAGCCCGGAAGGCCTGTTCTGGGCCAAATTGTCCGCCGTCTCGACCCTGGCCTGCGCGCCGATCCTGATCTTCGGCTGGATCAGCCAGAAACAATTGGTGCGCGGCTTGTCCTTCGGCGCGGTGAAATAACGCGCCTTACACAGTTATCAGAAGTGGAGGCCCATCATCATGGCCAACCTGAAAATCAAGAATCTGCAAAAAGGCTTCGAAGGTTTCTCCATCATCAAGGGCATCGACCTTGAAGTGAACGACCGCGAGTTCGTGGTGTTCGTCGGCCCGTCGGGCTGCGGCAAGTCCACGCTGCTGCGGTTGATCGCCGGCCTTGAAGAAGTCAGCGACGGCACCATCGAACTGGACGGCCGCGACATCACTGAAGTCAGCCCGGCCAAGCGCGACCTGGCGATGGTGTTCCAGACCTACGCCCTTTACCCGCACATGAGCGTGCGCAAGAACATGTCCTTCGCCCTGGACTTGGCCGGCGTGCCCAAGGCCGACGTCGAGAAGAAAGTCAACGAAGCGGCGCGCATCCTCGAACTGGGGCCGATGTTGGAGCGCAAGCCCAAGCAACTGTCCGGTGGACAGCGCCAGCGCGTGGCGATCGGCCGGGCCATCGTGCGCAATCCGAAGATTTTTCTGTTCGACGAACCTCTGTCCAACCTCGACGCCGCCCTGCGGGTGCAGATGCGTTTGGAATTGGCGCGTCTGCACAAGGAACTGCAAGCGACGATGATCTACGTGACCCACGACCAGGTCGAAGCCATGACTCTGGCCGACAAGGTCGTCGTGCTCAACAGCGGGCGCGTCGAGCAGGTGGGCTCGCCTCTGGAGCTGTACCATCAGCCGGCGAACCTGTTCGTCGCCGGCTTCCTCGGAACGCCGAAGATGGGCTTCCTCAAGGGCAAGGTCACCGGCCTGGACGACCAGGGTTGTGAAGTGCTGCTGGACGCCGGCACTCGCATCAGCCTGCCGCGAATTGGCTCGAACTTGAGCATCGGCGGCGCGGTAACCCTGGGGATTCGCCCGGAGCACCTTAACCTGGCCCAGCCGGGCGATTGCACGCTGCGGGTGACCGCCGATGTCAGCGAGCGCCTGGGCAGCGACACCTTCTGTCACGTCATCACCGCTTCCGGCGAAGCCCTGACCATGCGCGTGCGCGGTGACCTGGCGAGCCGATTCGGCGAGCAACTGGACCTGCACCTGGACGCCGAACACTGCCACTTATTCGATGCCGAGGGCGTAGCGGTTTCCCGCGCGCTGCGCGCTGCCGCCTGATTGCCGAGATTTTGCGATGAAACTCAACCGACAGAACCTGCACAACCTCAACGCAGAGGTCGTCCTGCCCGCTTATAACCTGGACGACCGGCGCCAAGGCATCGCCCACATCGGTGTCGGTGGCTTCCACCGTGCGCACCAGGCGTATTACACCGATGCATTGATGAACACCGGCGAAGGCCTCGACTGGGCCATTTGCGGCGTAGGCCTGCGCCCCGAAGATCGCCGCGCCCGGGACGACCTGGCCGGCCAGGATTTCCTGTTCACCCTCTATGAACTGGGCGACACCGACGACACCGAAGTCCGGGTGATCGGTGCCATCACCGACATGCTGCTGGCCGAAGACAGCGCCCAGGCATTGATCGACAAGCTGGCCGACCCGCAGATCCGCATCGTCTCGCTGACCATCACCGAAGGTGGCTACTGCATCGACGACAGCAACGGCGAGTTCATGGCCCACCTGCCGCAGATCCAGCACGACCTGGCCCACCCCGACGCGCCGAAGACCGTGTTTGGATTTCTGTGCGCAGCCCTGGCCAAGCGCCGCGCCGAGGGGACGCCGGCGTTTACCTTGATGTCTTGCGATAACCTGCCCCACAACGGCGCGGTGACGCGCAATGCGCTGCTGGCCTTCGCCGCGCTGCGTGATCCGGCGCTGGGGCAATGGATTGACTGCAACGTGAGTTTCCCCAACGCCATGGTCGACCGCATCACCCCGATGACCAGTGGCGCCCACCGCTTGCAGCTGCATGACGAGCATGGCATCGATGACGCTTGGCCGGTGGTATGCGAGCCGTTCGTGCAGTGGGTATTGGAAGACAAGTTCGTCAACGGTCGCCCGGCCTGGGAGAATGTCGGCGTGCAATTTACCGACGACGTTTCGCCTTACGAAGAAATGAAGATCAAGCTGCTCAACGGCAGCCATCTCGCCCTGACCTACCTGGGTTTCCTCAAGGGTTATCGCTTCGTCCACGAAACCATGAACGACCCGTTGTTCGTGCGCTACATCCGCGCCTACATGGACTTTGACGTCACGCCCCAACTGGCGCCCGTACCCGGCATCGATCTGACGCTGTACAAGGACACCCTGGTGGAGCGCTTCTCCAACCAGGCCATCGCCGACCAACTGGAACGGGTGTGTTCGGATGGCTCGTCGAAATTTCCGAAGTTCACCGTACCGACCCTCAATCGCCTGATTGCCGACGGCGGCGAGACCCGCCGCGCGGCGTTGGTGGTGGCGGCCTGGGCGGTGTATCTAAAGGGTGTGGACGAGAATGGCGCGGTCTATTCAATTCCCGACCCTCGCGCGGCTTTCTGCCAGGCGCTGGTGGCTGACGATGCCCTGGTGACCCAGCGGATGTTGGAAGTAGAAGAAATCTTCGGCACGGCTATACCTCGCTCACCTGAATTCGTGGCAGCCTTCGAATGGTGTTGCAACAGCTTGCGCGAGCATGGGGTAACGCGGACGCTTGAGCGAGTGCTGGCGGATCAAGACTAGGTACGGCCCGCCTTTCGTGGCGAGGGAGCTTGCTCCCTCGCCACAGGTTTTGTATGTCCCTGACGATAATCTGATGCTGATCCGAGGATTTCCATGGCAAACCAACAACTGTTCCTGGGCATCGACTGCGGCACCCAAGGCACCAAGGCGCTGATCCTCGACGCGGCCAGCGGCCAGGTACTCGGCCTGGGCGCCGCGGCCCACAGCATGATCAGCGGCGCCAACGGCCGCCGTGAACAAGAGCCCCAGCAGTGGCTCGACGCATTCACCCAGGCGACGCACCAGGCATTGGCCGCCGCCGGGGTCGATGGCCAGGCGATTCTCGGCATCGGCGTGTCCGGGCAGCAGCATGGCTTGGTGCTGCTGGATGACCAAGGCCAGGTCCTGCGCCCGGCCAAGCTTTGGTGCGACACCGAGACCACCCCGGAAAACGATCGGCTGCTGGCGCACCTGGGCGGTGAAAGCGGCAGCCTCGAACGCCTCGGCGTGGTGATCGCGCCGGGCTATACGGTATCCAAATTGCTCTGGACCCAAGAGCAGCACCCCCAGGTCTTCGAGCGCATCGCCAGCGTCCTGCTGCCCCACGACTTCCTCAACCACTGGCTCACCGGTCGCCATTGCAGCGAATATGGCGACGCCTCGGGTACGGGTTATTTCAACGTACGCACCCGTCAATGGGACGTGGCGCTGTTGCGGCATATCGACCCCAGCGGCCGGCTGCAATCGGCTTTGCCCGAACTGATCGAGGCTCACCACCCTGTCGGCAGGATCCTGCCGGAGATCGCCGCACACCTGGGGCTGAACCCCGAGGCGGTGGTGTCCAGCGGCGGCGGAGACAACATGATGGGCGCCATCGGCACCGGCAACATCCAGCCCGGCGTGATTACCATGAGCCTCGGGTCCTCCGGCACCGTGTACGCCTATGGAGCGGAGCCTACCGTCAGTCCGCAGCCATCGGTAGCGACCTTTTGTTCCTCCAGCGGCGGCTGGCTGCCGCTGATCTGCACCATGAACCTGACCAACGCCACCGGGGCCGTGCGCGAGCTGCTGGACCTGGACATCGACACCTTCAACACCCTGGTATCCCAGGCACCGATCGGCGCCGAGGGCGTCTGCATGCTGCCATTCCTCAACGGTGAACGTGTCCCCGCCCTACCCCACGCCACTGGCGCCCTGCTGGGCCTGACGACCACCAACCTGAGCCGGGCCAACCTGTGCCGCGCGGTGGTCGAAGGCACGACATTCGGCCTGCGCTACGGCCTGGACCTGTTGCGTGCCAATGGCCTCAAGGCCCAGAGCATCCGCCTGATCGGCGGCGGCTCGAAGAGCGCGGTCTGGCGGCAGATCGTCGCGGATATCATGGACACCACCGTCATCTGCACCGAGCAGAGCGAGGCGGCGGCCCTGGGCGGGGCAATCCAGGCTGCGTGGTGCCATGGCGGCGCGCAAGAATCCCTGGCCGATCTGTGCGAACGCTGCGTCACGCTCGACCCGGCCAGCGAAACCCGCCCCGTCATCGAGCATGTCGCGGCGTCGCAACACGCCTACGAACGTTACCGGCAACACGTCGCAACCCTTTGAGAGCAGGCAATTATGTATTTGGTGTGTGGTGAAGCGCTGTTTGATTTCTTCAGCGCAAATGAAGCACGAACCCCGGCTTCCCAAGTGAATTACAAAGCGATTGCCGGCGGCTCGCCCTTCAACGTGGCGGTGGGGCTGCGGCGGTTGGGGGTCGAATCAGCGCTGTTTACCGGGCTTTCCGCCGACTATCTGGGTCGTCGTCTGCACCAAGTGCTGGTCGACGAAGGCGTCAGCACCCGGTTCGCCCACGACTTCGATGTGCCAACGACCTTGGCGATGGTAGCTGTCGGGGCCAACGGCTCGCCGCATTACAGCTTCCGTGGCGAAGGCTGCGCGGACCGCCAACTGAGCCTCGACCATCTGCCGACCCTGGGCCCGGAGGTGCGCGGTTTGCACGTCGGCTCGTTTTCCCTCGTGGTGCAACCCGTTGGCGATACATTGCTTGCGCTCGTGCAACGCGAGAGCGGCAAACGCCTGATCAGCCTGGACCCGAACGTGCGGCTCAACCCGCAACCGGATATCGAGCTCTGGCGTTCGCGAATAGCGACACTGGTACCGTACGCCGACCTGATCAAAGTCAGTGACGAGGACTTGAGCCTTCTTTATCCCGACCGCGATCCACAGGATGTCATCGCAGGTTGGCTGGAACACCGCTGCCAACTGGCGTTCCTGACCCGTGGGGGCCAGGGCGCGACGGTGTTCAGCCGTCAGCATGGGGGGTGGTCGCTCCCCGCTTGCCCGGTGCAAATTGCCGATACCGTGGGCGCAGGCGACACGTTCCAGGCGGCGTTGATCGCTTGGCTGACCGAACAGCGATTGGATAATGTGGAGGGTTTGCATTCGCTGGACGCTGGGCAAATCGGCAAGATGCTCGACTTCGCGATGCGCGCTGCTGCGTTGACCTGCGCCAAAACCGGACCGGATTTGCCGTACCGCCAGCAGCTCGATTAGAAAGTAATGACTCGACGCCGGGTTCGACCACATCGGACCCGGGCGTCAGGCTTGCTTAGGTTGGGCTGGAGTTAGCGCCCGTTCATTCGGTGCTGCTGATGAAAATAATTGCCTGAACCGTGACCGTGATCCAGTTCAGTACGCAGCTCGGCAATCAGATCATTGATCGCCCGGCAGCCCGTGAGCTTGGTGGCATCGATGTCGCTCTTAACCAGTGCTACGCGATCGGTTTCATGATCGTCGTAGATCTTGACGGTCATGGACAAGTCCGGTGACAAGGTACATTGCGACCGCTTGGGCAGCAGGCTGCTTTCGATGATGTTTCGCATTTCGAGGGCAGATAAAAACATGGCAACTCTCTCCTGTTGAGCCAGCCAATTCATGTTCACGACGGCGGTATTTTCGTCCGTTTCTTCCCTGCGGACTGGACTGTGAATGCCGTGCCGTTCGTTCATTTTGGCGTTTTCTGGTGTTGGGGCCCGTAGATCGGGCTCCTGTATTTACCCGCAATTAATATGCCCATATCTGAATACTTCCAGACTGTTACAAATCAATGACTTAGCCAGTAACGCCCCTGGAAGGACCGTGCAAAATGCATGGCGAGGGCCTTTCTTCCATGCAAACTGCAATCAGTCAGTTCGACTTGCCACGCTCAGAGTAGGCACTGTTTCGACTTCATGGCCGGGCGTCCGTCGGCTGATTCAAAAAAGTTCGCCTGACGGTTCAACATCAAGCGATTTCCACGGCAGCACGTTCCGCCACGTGGCGCAAGCTGTCGAAGTTGATGTTGGCGCCAGAATCGATAGCAACGAACGTTTGCCCTTGCGCTCCGCTTTGCGCCACGTGTTGCTTGATTCCCGCTACCGCCAGTGCACCGGAGGGCTCGGTGATCGAACGTGTATCGTCATAAATATCTCTGATCGCCGAGCAGAGCTGGTCATTGGTCACGGTGATCACATCATCGACACAGAAGCGACAGATATCGAAACCGTGGGCGCCGATCTGCGCCACCGCCACACCATCGGCAAAAGTGCCCACGCTGGGGAGCGTCACCCGCGCACCCGCTGCCAGCGCGGCTTGAAGACAGGCGGAGTGTTCTGATTCAACGCCGATGATGCGGACTTCGGGGCGTAGATATTTGACGTATGCCGCCACCCCGGCGATCAGCCCTGCGCCGCCCACTGGAACGAAAATCGCGTCCAATCGGCCTGGATGCTGGCGCAGGATCTCCATCGCAACGGTTCCCTGCCCGGCGATAACATCCGGATCGTCGAACGGTGAAACGAACTCCCGCCCGCTGCGGCGAGCCAGTTCCAACGCGAACGCCAAGGCAAACGGGAAACTTCCACCGTGCAACAACTCCTCGGCGCCTCGGCTGCGTACACCTGTCACTTTCAATTGCGGCGTGGTCTGCGGCATCACAATGCAGGCCGAAATGCCCAGCTCCCGCGCCGCCAGCGCCACGCCCTGGGCATGATTGCCCGCCGAGGCGGTGATGACCCCACGGCTGCGCTGCTCCGGGGTCAGTTGCACCAACTTGTTGTAAGCACCGCGGATCTTGAAGGAAAAGGTCGGCTGCAGATCTTCACGCTTGAGCAGGATCTGATTGCCGAGGGCCTGGGATAGCGCGGGTGCCGCCTGCAACGGTGTGGCCACCGCCAGCTCGTAGACCGGAGCGGCAAGGATCCTTTTTACATACTGTTCCAGCAAATCCAGCTCGGCACTGGTCGGGGTCATGGCGGTCTCCTGGTTCTGAAGAAGCCCTGGAGACAGAAAGAAAAAACCCGCCTCTAGGGCGGGTTCGGTGCAGCCGTCAGCTAGCCCGCCAATCAGGAATGGCGGTAATAATGCTTGGCTGGCTGCGCAACACGGTGGAAGTCATGGCTGGAAATTAGCCGCGACGAAGCGGTAAGTCAACGGAAATCAAGTCGCTGCAATCTTGTGGCGAAGGGGTGAATCCCCTCGCCACAACTTTAGTTTCATCGCATCGCGATTACTTCAGTCCGACCTTGTACAACGCGCCGTCATCTTCGTCCGTCAATACGTAGAGGAAACCATCCGGGCCCTGGCGAACATCGCGGATGCGCTCCTTGAGCTCACCCAGCAAGCGCTCTTCATGAACGACCTTGTCACCTTCGAACTCCAGGCGAATCAGGTCCTTGGACACCAGCGCGCCGATAAACGCGTTGCGCTGCCAAGGCTTGAAACGATCGTTGTCGTAGAACGCCATGCCGCTGAGCCCCGGCGATACCTGCCAGACGTGGTGCGGCCCTACGGTGCCTTCGACAGTCTTGCCCTGGGCCTCGGGAATCGGCGCGCCGGAATAGTTGTCGCCATGGGTCGCCAACGGCCAGCCATAGTTCTTGCCTCGCTCGATGATGTTCATCTCGTCACCACCCTTGGGGCCGTGCTCGTTTTCCCACAACGTGCCGTTCCAGGGGTTCAGCGCAGCGCCTTGGGGGTTACGAAGGCCGTATGACCAGATCTCCGGGCGTACGTTTTTCTGGCCGATGAAGGGGTTGTCGTCAGGCACCTTGCCGTCGGGGTAGACCCGCACGATCTTGCCCTGCAGCTTGTCCAGGTCCTGGGCGGTGGCACGGTCGTTGTTCTCCCCAAGCGTAATGAAGAGATAGCCATCCCGGTCGAACACCAGGCGGGAACCGAAGTGGTTGCCAGTGGAGAGCTTGGGCTGCTGTCGGAAAATCACGTCGAAGCCGTCAAGGCTTTTCAAGTCCTTGGACAATTGCCCCCGACCCACGGCAGTGCCGGCCTTGCCGTCCTCCCCGGCCTCGGCGTAGGACAGGTAGATCGTGCGGTCCTGCTTGAAGTCCGGAGACAGCACCACATCCAGCAAACCGCCCTGTCCCTTGGCCCAGACCCGCGGAACACCGTTCAGCGGTGCAGACAATCTTCCATCGGTGCTAACCCACCGCAGGTTGCCGGCGCGCTCCGTCACCAGCATGCCTTGCTGGTCAGGCAGGAACGCCACGGACCAAGGGTGCTCGAGCCCCCTGGCTACCGTCGTGACTTCGAGGGTGCCCTCCTCGCTCTTCAATGCCTGGACTTGCGCGGCGAAGACCGGTGTAGCGAAGACCACCATCGCGCTGGCAAACAGGGTGGCCCGGAATGTTTTACGCAACATGCACACTTCCTTCTGTGGTGACATGGATCAGGACGGCGCCTCAGCGATTGCCGTTGTTCGTGTTCCTGGGGGGTGTCGGAGATTCAATCGTCGGCCGTGGCGAACCGGCTGGCGAGCCAGCCCGAGGATAGCCGTTGCCGATACCGCTATTTTCCAGGGTCGGGGGCCGCGGCACCGGCACCGTCGGGTTGCTGCGAATGGTTGGCACGTTGGGCTGGGTGCCCTGCATGCTGTTGGGGTTGGCCCGGCGGATCGGGCTGTTGTACGGATTGTTGTTGCCCGGCGCGTTCTGCGCTAGCAACACGGGCCCGGTGACCGGGGTAACGGCCTGGGCCGTGGCGCTCATGAAAAGCGCTATCAAGGCGAGCACCCGCCTGTTCATGGAAACCTCCCTGCAACACGAGACGATACCGGCATATCGAAAGCACGCTACGCCGCAGGTTCGTTGTTGTTAAGCGAAATATCCCACTGAAGATGTAACGAGGCATCTCCGCCTGCGGCCTCCCATGGACGTCAACCGCAGCCAGCCGGCGCCCGGCGGAAACTTTTCCCAAGCCAGTGGGGTCACCAGAGAGACCACTCACCGGTAAGGAAAAATGCACCATGGCACGGGCAATCTGGAAAGGCGCAATCAGTTTCGGACTGGTCCACATTCCCGTGGCGCTGGTGTCGGCCACAGCGTCCCAAGGCGTGGATTTCGACTGGCTGGACAAACGCAGCATGGATCCGGTGGGGTACAAGCGTGTCAACAAGGTCACCGGCAAGGAAGTGACCAAGGATGACATCGTCAAAGGCGTGCAGTACCAGAAGGGTCAATACGTGCTGATCAGCGAGGAGGAAATTCGCGCAGCCCACCCCAAGTCGACCCAGACCATCGACATTTTCTCTTTTGTCGACACCGAGAAGATCCCGCTACAGAACATCGACAAGCCTTATTTTCTGGCGCCGGACAAGCGCGGCGGCAAGGTCTATGCGCTGCTGCGCGAGACCCTGCTCAAGACCAACAAAGTCGCCCTGGCGAATGTGGTGCTGCATACCCGCCAGCACCTGGCGGCGCTCATGCCGCTGGAATCGGCCCTGGTGCTGGTGATGCTGCGCTGGCCTGCCGAAGTCCGCGAACTCGATGTACTGGAACTGGGCGACGAAGTGACCAACCCCACGTTGGCGAAAGGCGAACTGGAGATGGCCAAACGCCTGGTGCAAGACATGAGTGGTGACTGGGAGCCCCAGGAGTACCGCGACAGTTTCCAGGAAAAAATCATGGAGCTGGTGGAGAAAAAGGCCACCGAAGGCCGGCTCGAAGCGGTGGAAACCGACCCTGGCGAAGAACAGCGCAAGACCGCCGACGTCATCGACCTTACCGAACTGCTCAAGCGCAGCCTTGGCGGCAAGGGCAAGGCCCCGGAAAAACCAGCCGAAAAGACTGCGGCAAAATCGACCAAGACGCGTAAATCCGCTCCAGCTAAAAAAGCCACCAAGGCCTCCCAGGGCTAAACCCCGGGCGCCTGCAATACAAGGGAATCTGTCATGGCCAAGGCCGAGAGTGAATCTGCCCGTCTGTCCGATGTGGAAGCGGACCCAATAACGACTCGTACCCGTGCCCGACGGGGCGAACAGGTGGACAACGGCCGGCTCCCGGAACGTCTGTCACCACCGCTGGCCACGCCGGTGGAGCACCCACCGGCGGGGGAATGGCGCTATGAAGTCCAATTCCACGGGTATCGACTCCTGGCGCGAATCGAGAACGGCGAAGTACGCCTGTTGAATCGCAGCCACACGGACTGGACCGAACGGCTCAGGCTGCACGCCGACGCCCTGGCGAAGTTGGACCTGGGTGACTGTTGGCTCGATGGGGAACTGGTGCTGCTCGACGACACCGGCCATTCCGACTTCCCTGCCCTGCGCCAGGCCTTCGAGATCGGTCGTAGCGTCGACATGGTCTACTTTCTTTTCGACGCGCCGTTTCTCAATGGCATCGACATGCGCCAACAACCTTTGGAAGAACGCCGCGCCGCACTCAAGAACGCCCTGAAGAACAACACCAGCAAGCGCCTGCGGTTTTCAGAGGCATTCTCCGCAAGCCAACACGACATCTTCGAAAGTGCCACCGCCCTTTCCTTGGACAGTGTGGTCGGCAAGCGCCTGGGCAGCCCCTATGTCTCCGGCCGCAATCCCGATTGGGTCAAGCTCAAGTGTCGGCTGCGCCAGTGCTTCGTTATCGTGGGCTTCACGCGCCCGCAAGGCAAACGCAGCGGTTTTGGCGCACTGTTGCTGGCGGTCAACGGGCCGTCGGGGCTGGTGTACGCCGGTCGGGTCGGCACGGGCTTCAGCCAGTCCCAACTCAAGCAACTGCATGAACAACTCTGCGCCCAGGAGCGCGAAACCTCACCGCTGGACAAAACGCTCAGCGGCGCACAGGCACGCGGCGTGCATTGGGTCGAGCCGACGCAAGTCTGCGAAGTTGAATTCGCTGAATGGACCGGCGACGGCCTGGTCCGCCAGGCGGTATTCCTTGAGCTACCGGGCGACGGGCAAGCCAGTCGCGTTGTGCGCGAACAGCCCATGCCGATAAAAGCGGCGGCCCCCAAGCCCAAGCGTCGGACCAAGGCCAACGCCGCCAAGGTCGACGGCGTGGTGATCACCCACCCCGACCGCGTCGTCGACAGCGTCAGCGGCGTGCAAAAAGCAGAGCTGGCGCAATACTACCTGGACATCGCCCCGTGGATCCTGCCCCACCTCAAGTTGCGCCCGGTCGCGCTTGTGCGGGCACCGGAGGGGATCGGCGAAGAACTGTTCTTCCAGAAACATGCCGACCGCCTGGAGATCCCTCATATCAAACAGCTGGACCCGGACCTGGACCCAGGCCACGCGGCGCTGATGGAGATCGACAGCGTCCATGCGCTGGTCGGCGCCGCGCAGATGGGTGCGGTGGAGTTGCACACCTGGACGGCGACCCATGACCGGATCGAGACACCCGACCTGTTCGTCCTGGACCTGGACCCCGACCCGTCGCTGCCCTGGAGCGCCATGCTGGAAGCGACACGCATGACCTTGTCGGTGCTTGACGAACTGGGCTTGCAAGGATTTCTCAAGACCAGCGGTGGCAAAGGCATGCACGTCATCGTGCCGATGGCGCGCAGCGAGGGGTGGGATGTCACCAAAGCCTTCGCCAAGGCCATCTCACAATTCCTGACCCGGCAGATGCCGCAACGAATCACCGCGACCATGGGGCCGAAGAACCGAGTGGGCAAGGTGTTTGTCGACTATCTGCGCAACGCCCGTGGCGCCAGCACCGTGGCCGCCTACTCGGTGCGCGCAAGACCAGGCCTGCCGGTTTCGGTCCCGATTGCACGGGACGAACTGGACGGCCTGCGCAACGCCCAGCAATGGGACATCCAGACGGCGCTGGAACGGGCCAAGGGCCTGGGCGTCGATCCGTGGGAAGGTTATAGCCATCGCCAGCGGATCACCACCAGGATGTGGACACAGCTGGAGGCTGAAAAGCCCGGTTCCTGAACCTTTCAGATCCAGACGAAAATAGCCAGCAGAGCGCCGAAGAACGCCCATTTCTGCAAGTAGTACAACTTGCGGTTGCGTTTCTTCAGCGCTTTGCCTTGCAGACGAATCTTGTACAACCGTGAAAACGCCCGGTTCAGGCCGCCAGTCTTGTCACCGGCATCGTTCGGCGCTCCAGCGGCGGACATCACGGTACGGCTGAACCAACGGTTGAACGCCGTGGCCCAACGGTACTTCATGGGCCGTTCCACGTCGCAGAACAAGATGATGCGGTTATCTGGCGTCGTGTTTTCGGCGTAATGGATGAACGTCTCGTCGAATATGACCGCCTCGCCGTCCCGCCAGTGATACGACTGGCCGTCGACATCGATGTAGCAACCGGCATCATTGGGCGTCTGCAGGCCCAGGTGGTAGCGATAGGAGCCGGCGTACGGATCACGATGTCGGACCAGTTTCGAGCCCGGCGGAAGTTCAGCGAACATGGCCGCCTTGATCGAGCCGATGCCCTGCACCAGCTCGGTGGTGCGTGGGCACAGCTTCATGGCCGACGGATGGCTGTCGCCATACCACTTGAGATAGAAACGCTTCCAGCCGGTCTTGAAAAAGGAGTTGAAGCCCACGTCGTCATATTGGTTCGAGCGCTTGATCTCGCCTGCTTGCAACAGGTTCTGACCCTCGGCGCGAATTTCTTCCCAATGGGCCTGCAACGGACTCAGGTCCGGGAACTCGCCTGGGCTGAGGAACGGCTTGTTGGGGAATTTCGAGCACAGGTACAGCAGGCAATTGACCGGCGCGAGGAAGGACGAGTGGTCGCTCAGCTGGCGTCCGAGCTTATGCCGCACGCGCCCACGCAGATGCACATAGCAGATGGAGAGGATATAGATCGCAACGATGATGAGCTTCACGGAGTCCGTCACAATGCAAGAGTTGACAGGCGGCGTCTCCTGGCCAGCCAAGCGGCGAGGTAGAGGGCGTCGAGTGAGATGGCATTTTAGCCAGACTTTGTAACTGAAAGTTATCCTCAGTTGTGAAAAACTGTCTCGCCCGGGCAATACCCTATCGTTAACGCGTCCAGATCAGTACAATCGCCGCCCAATATCACGCGCCCCCTTTTGGCCGATGCCGGAAAACCGACCTCGGCGCCTATCCATTCGGGCGAGGCGCTCCGTATGCAGCTGTCCTCTTATGCCGGATGGACCCTTGCGCTTGCGACCGCGAAGCTTCCAGCGCGGTGCGGATCGGCGCAAACAGGTACTGAACAGGTACTGCCGCACCCTTAGCTACTCTGAATGTTCCGCAGGATAAACCTTTGATTTCTACAGCTAACATCACGATGCAGTTCGGCGCCAAGCCGCTGTTCGAAAACGTCTCTGTCAAATTTGGCGCGGGTAACCGCTACGGCCTGATCGGTGCCAACGGTTGCGGCAAGTCGACCTTCATGAAAATCCTCGGAGGCGACCTCGAGCCATCCGGCGGCCAGGTGATGCTGGAGCCGAACGTGCGCCTGGGTAAACTGCGCCAGGACCAGTTCGCCTACGAGCAATTCACCGTGATCGATACCGTGATCATGGGCCACGAAGAGCTGTGGAAGGTCAAGGCCGAGCGCGACCGCATTTATTCGCTGCCGGAGATGACCGAAGAAGACGGCATGGCCGTGGCCGAGCTCGAAACCGAGTTCGCCGAGATGGACGGCTACACCGCCGAATCCCGCGCCGGTGAACTGCTGCTGGGCCTGGGCATTCCCCTGGAACAGCATTTCGGCCCGATGACCGAAGTCGCCCCAGGCTGGAAGCTGCGTGTGTTGCTCGCCCAGGCATTGTTCTCCGATCCGGAAGTGCTGTTGCTCGACGAACCGACCAACCACCTGGACATCAACACCATCCGTTGGCTGGAAAACATCCTCACGGCGCGTAACAGCACCATGATCATCATTTCCCACGACCGGCACTTCCTCAACAGCGTCTGCACCCACATGGCCGACCTGGACTACGGTGAGCTGCGCCTGTTCCCAGGCAACTACGACGAATACATGATCGCGGCCACCCAGTCCCGCGAGCAGTTGCTGTCGGACAACGCCAAGAAGAAAGCCCAGATCGCCGAATTGCAGACGTTCGTCAGCCGGTTCTCGGCCAACGCCTCGAAAGCCAAGCAGGCCACTTCCCGCGCCAAGCAGATCGACAAGATCCAGCTGGCCGAGGTCAAGCCATCGAGTCGCGTCAGCCCGTTCATTCGCTTCGAACAGACCAAGAAGCTGCACCGCCAGGCCGTGACCATCGAGCGCATGTCCAAGGGCTTCGACGGCAAGACGCTGTTCAAGAACTTCAGCTTCACCGTCGAAGCCGGCGAGCGCGTGGCGATCATCGGCCCCAACGGCATCGGCAAGACCACCCTGCTCCGTACCTTGATGGGCGAGCTGACACCGGACGCCGGCTCGGTCAAATGGACCGAAAGCGCGGAACTGGGCTACTACGCCCAGGACCACGCCCACGACTTCGAGGACGACGTCAGTTTGTTCGACTGGATGGGCCAGTGGACTCAGGGCGAACAGATGATCCGTGGCACCCTGGGTCGCATGCTGTTTTCCAACGATGAGATCCTCAAGTCAGTCAAAGTCATCTCCGGTGGTGAACAGGGCCGCATGCTGTTTGGCAAGCTGATCCTGCAAAAGCCGAACGTACTGGTGATGGACGAACCGACCAACCACTTGGACATGGAATCCATCGAAGCGCTGAACCTGGCGCTGGAGAACTACCCGGGCACGTTGATCTTCGTCAGCCACGACCGCGAATTCGTATCGTCCCTGGCGACCCGCATCATCGAGCTGAGCGCCGATGGCGTGGTCGACTTCAGCGGCACCTACGATGACTACCTGCGCAGCCAGGGCGTGATGTTCTAAGAACAGCCACAAGCCGTAAGCCTCAAGCTGCAAGCGAAAGCCCTGTCCATGTGACGGGGCTTTTTCGTTCCAAACCCAAAAACCGGTGGGAGCGAGCCTGCTCGCGGAATGGCCACTCCTGCCAGCATCCCATTGCCTGACCCACCGCCATCGCGAGCAAGCTCGCTCCCACGGGGCACTTGTGGCCTGCCCCAAGGCTCAAGTACACCCAAACACTGTGGGAGCGAGCCTGCTCGCGATGGCGTTGGCACAGCCATCCCGCTCAACAACCGTTAGCCAGCTTCCTTTTCTCCCCGCCACGCGCCATGATGAAGCACTCCTGCCGCTGCCCGCGAACGAGCCACCATGCCAACAGCCCAGCCCGCTCCCAGCTCCTTGTCGATCACCTTGCAGATCGTCTCCATCGTTTTCTACACCTTTATCGCCTTTCTTTGCATCGGACTGCCCATCGCCGTGTTGCCAGGCTATGTCCACGATCAATTGGGCTTCAGCGCCGTCATCGCGGGGCTGACCATCGGCTCGCAATACCTGGCGACCCTGCTCAGCCGCCCCATGGCCGGAAGGCTGTCGGACAGCGTCGGGACCAAGCGGGCCATCGTGTATGGTTTGCTGGGGATTCTGCTCAGCGGCGTGCTGACGCTGATCTCGACATTGCTGCAGGATTTCCCGCTACCAAGCCTGGTGATCCTGATCGCGGGACGTTTGCTCTTGGGGGTCGCCCAAGGGCTGATCGGTGTCGGGACGATCAGTTGGTGCATGGGCCAGGTCGGCGTGGAGCACACCGCCCGCTCGATTTCATGGAATGGGATTGCTTCCTACGGCGCCATCGCCATCGGTGCGCCGCTGGGGGTGGTGATGGTCGGCAGCCTCGGCTTCGACAGCCTGGGCATCGCCTTGTCCTTGTTGGCCGGCATGGCGCTGCTGCTGATTCGCAACAAGCCGTCGGTACCGGTCGTGCGTGGCGAGCGCCTACCCTTCTGGGCCGTGTTCGGGCGCATTTCGCCCTTTGGCGCGAGCCTGTGCCTGGCCTCGATCGGCTACGGCACGCTCACCACCTTCATTACGCTGTTCTATGTCAGCCGCGGGTGGACCGGCGCGGCGTGGTGCCTGACGGTCTTCGGCATCTGCTTCATCCTGTCGCGGCTATTGTTCATTTCCAGCATCGCCCGTTTCGGTGGCTTCAGCTCGGCCATTGTCTGCATGAGCATCGAGACCGTGGGGCTGGTGATGCTCTGGCTCGCCCCCTCCACCGCGTTTGCCCTGGTGGGCGCGGGCCTGGCCGGTTTCGGCTTGTCGCTGGTCTATCCGGCGTTGGGCGTGGAAGCCATCAAGCAGGTGCCCAACAGCAGCCGAGGTGCCGGGTTGAGCGCCTATGCGGTGTTCTTCGACCTGGCATTGGCGATTGCCGGCCCACTGATGGGCGCGGTGGCGTTGAACCTCGGCTACTCGTCGATCTTTTTCTTCGCGGCCTTGTTGTCGCTTATCGGCCTGGGCCTGGCGCTACTGCTGCGCCGGCGGGCCGAGCGTAGCGATCACTGATCGGCCGTCCTCATGCCCGCGCGGGTCGGCTTGCCCAGTGCCTGGCTGAAGAAGCGACTGGCCTCGGAGATCATGGTGCGGTGGATGTCCTTGCGATCGACCCCATCGGCATCGGTACACAGCGCCGGCATTGCCGCGCTCTGCTCGTCGGTGCATGGGGCCATGAAGACGAAGTGGCCGGCCCCGGCCAATGTCTTGAAGTCCGGCGCGGTGGGCAGCTTGCGCGCCAGGGCCGCGGCGTTCTTGTCGAACGCCACCAGTTTGTCGCCGTCGCCACTGTAGAGCAGCACCGGCACATGGACGTCGGCCAACGTGTGACGGCCGAATTTCAGGCTCAATGGCGCCATCAGCAACAATGCGCGAACCCTGGGATCAGCCACCGGCGACAGGTCATCGCGATCGGCAATCAGCTCACCCTGGGTATTGCAGGCGTCACGGTCATCGGGCCGTTCCTGGCAATAGCGCCGCAGGCGATTGAGGTCTGGCGTGGCGCCGGAAAGAATCAAGGCGGTTTCACCGCCCGCCGAATAGCCGATCACGCCCACCTGTCCGGCATTGACGAATGGCGAGAGCATGGGGTCGTTCAACGTTGCGGTGATGGCTTCGGAGATCTGGATCGGCCGCCCGTACAAATTGCTTAAAGTACCGAGTCGGCTGTGATCCTGGGCGTTGTCCCCCGGATGTATCACCGCAACCACCACGAACCCCTTGCGCGCCAGCGACGTGGCCAGGTCATGCAGGGCCAAGGGCGTGCCGGTGTTGCCGTGGGAGAGCATGAGCAATGGAAACCGGCCGATGGCGATCTGAGCATCCTGCGCCGCGTCGATCTGATAGCCGCCCAGGGAGCTGGACTGATCCTTGGCGGTGGACGGATAGAACGCGATGGCATGCATCGGCTGCTGGTCCAGCGGATCGAGAAAATCCAACTCATGGAAACCGGCGCTCCAATGCGGATGCGGCGCCGGCGCGGCCTGCACCGGACCGAGGCTGGCAAACAGACAAAGCAGTAATGCTGCACCAACACGTGTCATCGAATCTTCCACCTTCGCACGCACGGGGAAGGCCCCGTCGTTAGCGTTCTGGCCGTGCATATCCTGCGCCATCCAGCCCAGCGCCGACATACGAAAAAACCCCGTATTCCAGCCGCTTCATGACGACGAGAATACAGGGTTTTGCAAAGGTTGCCCGAAGCGCCTGGCGCCTTTACGCAAGCCTTACGCGGCAGCGAATTGCTGGCCGATCTGCAGCTTGGCTTCGCTTATCGCTTTGCTTCGCATGTCATCACCGTAGGCCAAGCCTTCGGCGCGGACGAATTCGATGTCGGTGATGCCCAGGAACCCGAACATTTGCTTCAGGTAGTCCTCATGGCCTACGCCACTTGGTTGCCCGGCATGTAGGCCGCCGGAGGTCGAGACGATCACCAGCTTCTTGCCGCCGCACAGGCCTTCGGGGCCGGCTTCGGTGTAGCGGAACGTCTGACCAGCCACGGCGATGCGGTCGATCCAGGCCTTGAGCTGGGTCGGAATGCTGAAGTTGTACATCGGAGCAGCGATCACGACGGCGTCTGCCGCAAGGAATTCGGCCATGGTCGATGCGCTGAGGTCGGCTTCGTGCTTGAGGGCAGCATCGCGCAGCTCAGCGCTGGTGCCGGCGGCGACCAGCGTCTGGGCGGAAAAGTGGCTGATGGCATCGGTCGCCAGGTCGCGGTAAGTGACGGTGATGCCCGGCTCGGCGGCTGTCCAAGCCTGGACCAGTTCACGGCTCAATTGGCGCGAAGCGGAGTTGTCGCCGAGGATGCTCGAATCGATGTGCAACAGTTTCATGTGAGTGCTCTCCAAGTGAGGATCGCGACCAGGCGATCAATTGAGAACAATCCTATCGATGAAACCAATAGCCGATAAGATACCAACAATGCGATAGTTTGTTCCACTGACAGGACAATCGAGCTGGCCATGCAGGACCTCAACGATCTTTATTACTTCGCCAAGGTGGTCGAGGCCGGCGGCTTCGCGGCGGCCGGGCGCTTGCTCGGCATACCGAAGTCGCGGCTGTCACGGCGTATAGCCGAGCTGGAAGAGCGTCTCAATGCTCGCCTGTTGCAACGTACGACTCGCCAACTGAAGCTGACCGCCGTGGGCGAACGCTACCTTCGCCACTGCCAGGCGATGTTGCTGGAAGCGGAGATGGCCGACGAGGCCGTGGCGAGCATGTCCAGCGAGCCCCGTGGACGGCTGCGGGTGTCGAGCCCGGTGGGATTGGCGCACCAGTTTTTGCCATCGATCATCGAAACTTTCCTGGCGAAATACCCGCAGGTCCAACTGGAGATGATTCTGCTCAATCGGCGGGTGGACCTGGTCAGCGAAGGCATCGACGTGGCGCTGCGGGTGAGAGACCTGGGTGACGAGGACCCACTGTTGATGACCCGCCGCTTGCGCCAGGCCCGGTTGATCATGGTCGCCAGCCCCGCCTTTACCGAGGGGCGGCGAATCGAAACTCCGGAGGATCTACGGCAACTGCCGGTGCTGGGGGCGTTGGAAGCAGATCGACAGGTTCACCTGCGCCTGCTTGACCGCCGTGGCCAAAGCACCGAACTGGCCTTGGAAGCGCGCCTGGGCATCGATGATTTCATCGTGCGCCGCGCCTGCGCCCTCGCCGGCCTGGGCTTTACCCTGCTGCCGAGCATGTATTGCGAAGAGGAATTGCGCGACGGCAGGTTGGTGGAGTTGTTGCCTGGCTGGTCATCCCCCGATGGCTGGCTCTTGGCGGTTTATCCTCACCGGCGCGGTATGCTGCCGGCGGTGCGCGCCTGGATCGATCATTTGGTGGCGGCGTTTGAACAATGTGGAGAGAAAACGCTATGAGCTTGAGCGAAGAGGATGTCGCACGGTTTTGCCTGGGCCTGCCTGGGGTCAGGGAAGACTACAAGTGGGGCGGCGTGCGGGTATTTTCCATCGCTGGAAACAAGATGTTCGCCTTGCAGGGCCTGCGCAGTGATTCGTTGGCGTTCAAGGTCGACAAGGACCTGTTTCTAGGCCACTGCGACCGGCCCGGCATTCACCCCGCGCCTTATCTGGCCCGGGCGCAGTGGATCATCATGAACGTGCCCTACCCGCTGGGCGATGACGAATTGCGGGGGCTTCTGCAACGCTCCCATCAACTGGTGGTCAGCAAATTGCCGAAGCGGACGCAGGTTGGGTTGTTGCTGTAGCGTCCTAGAACAACGCCAGCAGATGCCCACCCAGGAACAACTGATCCACCCAGAACCCCTGGTGCAATAACACGACGAACCAGAACACCACCTGAAACGAAACCTTGCGGGTCTTGTGGCGAAACACCTGTTGAGCCAGCAACGCACCGGGCCAGCCACCGGCCAGCTCGACGGCGTGCAACACATTTTCCGGCGTGCGCCAGGCGTCCGAACGCGCCTTGCGCTTATCGCTCCAGTAGAGCAAAAACGCCACGACACTGACGAGGCCGTAAGCTGTCATCGGCACCCAGGACTCGCCTTGCAGCCCCAGCAGAAGCGACCCAGCGAGCGGCAAGGCGCACAGCAGCGCGAACACGCCCAGCTTGAGCCGCAGGTTCTGCACGGCCCCGCTGGTGTGACGCGCGCCGCGCCGGCCTGAATCGTTCATGGCTTGGCCGCTGTCCAGTCCACCCAGCCAAACTGCCAGGTCGCCAGGATCAACAGGCCGAACGCAATCCGATACCAGGCGAAGACTGCATAGCTGTGGCTGGCGATGAAGCGCAGCAGGCCCTTGACCGCGATCATGGCGAAGATGAACGCGGTGATGAAGCCGATGGCAAACACGGGGAAATCCGCCGGAACGAACAATTCGCGGTATTTATAGCCGGAGTAAACCGCCGCGCCGACCATGGTCGGCATTGCCAGGAAAAAAGAGAATTCCGTGGCGGTCTTGCGCGACAGGCCGAACAGCAGCCCGCCGATGATGGTTGCCCCGGAGCGGGAGGTGCCGGGAATCATCGCGATGCACTGGGCCAGGCCGACTTTCAGGGCGTCCTTCCATGTCATGTCATCGACGGTTTCGGCGTGCACCGTGTGCTGGCGCTTCTCGGCCCACAGCATCACCAACCCACCCACTACCAGCGCCGTCGCAACGGTAATGGCGTTGAACAGGTAATGATGGATCCAGTCGGCGAGCAGCACGCCCAATATCACCGCGGGAAAGAAGGCAATCAGTAGGTTGGCGGTGAATCGACGGGCGCCGGGCTGGGTCGGCAGGCCCAACACCACATCAAAAATCTTGCGCCGAAACTCCCAGACCACCGCCAGGATCGCGCCGAGCTGGATGATGATGTTGAACGCCATCGAACGTTCGCCACCAAACCCGAGCAAATCCGCAACAACGATCTGGTGCCCCGTGCTGGAAATCGGCAGAAACTCCGTCAGGCCCTCTACCACGCCAAGAATCAATGCCGAAAAGGCAGTCCACAAATCCATTCATCCCCCAAAAAAAAGCCTGTCTATCCAGGCCTTTCTATATTCAAACATTACGCGGCGAGCGCAGCGGGCTGCACGATAACCGCGACCTTGCAAAAAAAACCAATGAAAAAAGCAGAACCGGCTCAGGTTTTGCGCTGCGGGGCCGAAATCCTATCAGACAAGCCCTGATAACGCTGCCGCGTCATGACCCAGGTCCATCACGCGTACCTGCCGAGCGTTAAAGTGCCGGCCGTCGTTAAATGACAAGAATAAGAACCGGAGTGACAGCGTATGAATAGCTTGCGCAGTGTATCGATCAGCCGACGCTTGTGGCTCATCCTGGTCGTGGCCATCGTGATGTTGTTCACGCTGGGCGCGTTTATGCTCAAGCAGATCCACACGGACCTGTATCAGGCCAAGGTGCAGAAGACCCAACACGTGGTCCAGACCGCCAGCGGTGTGTTGAGCTACTACCATGGCCTGGAAACCGCCGGCACGCTGACGCGCGATGCGGCGCAGAAGCAGGCCCTCAGCGCCGTCCGCGGGCTGCGCTATGACCAGAACGACTACTTCTGGATCAACGACCTGACGCCGGTCATGGTCATGCACCCCACCAATCCCAAACTCGAAGGCCAGAACCTCTCGGCGATCCGCGACCCCAACGGGTTTGCGCTGTTCAACGAGATGGTCACCATCGCCAAGGCCAAGGGCGCCGGGATGGTCGACTACCTCTGGCCCAAGCCGGGCGCCGACGCGCCGGTCGGCAAGACGTCATACGTCAAACTGTTCGAACCGTGGGGCTGGATCATTGGCTCCGGTGTGTATGTGGATGACGTCCAGGCAGAATTCCAGTCCCAGGTGATCAAGGCCGCGTTGATCGGTTTGGCGATTACCTTGGTCATGGGCCTGCTGCTGACGCTGATCGTGCGCAGCATCGTCCGTCCGCTTCAGGACACCGTCAACGCCATGGCCAACATCGCCAGCGGTGAAAGCGACCTGACCCGCACCCTCGACACCCACGGTCAGGACGAAGTCACCCAGTTGGCGCGACACTTCAACGCCTTTACCGCAAAACTGCGGCAAGTCGTGGGCCAGTTGCAGAGCTCTGCCAGCGCGCTGGGGCAATCATCCAGCGAACTGGGCAACGACGCCGCGCAGGCGCAGCAGCGCAGCCAGCAGCAATCCCAACAGATGGAACTGGTGGCGACCGCCATCAACGAAGTGACCTATGGCGTGCAGGACGTCGCCAAGAACGCTGAACATGCCGCCAGCGAAATGCGCGACGCCGAATCCCAGGCCCAGCAAGGCCAGGTCAACATCGACGGCAGCCTGCAACAGATCGACCGGCTTTCGCAGACCATCGACCAGGCCGTGGAAGTGATCCGCACCCTGGCGAGTGAAAGCACCCAGATCGGCAGCGTGCTGGAGGTGATTCGCTCCATCGCCGAACAAACCAACCTGCTGGCGCTCAACGCCGCGATCGAAGCCGCCCGCGCCGGCGAACAAGGCCGCGGCTTTGCCGTGGTGGCCGACGAAGTGCGTCTGCTGGCCCAGCGCACGCAGAAATCCACGGCGGAAATCCAGGCCATGATCGAACGCCTGCAAAACCACTCCGAAGCCGCGGTGAAAGTCATCAGCGACAGCAGCCGGGCCTCGCAGTTGACCATCGAACAAGCGGGCCTGGCCGGTGCCAGCCTCAACGCCATCGGCCAAGCCTTGCGCAACCTCAACAGCCTGAACGCTTCCATCGCCAGCGCCACTCTTCAACAGGCCCATGTGGTGGAAGACATCAACCAGAACGTCACCCAGGCCGCCGGCCTCTCCCACAGCACCGCCGTGGCCGCCGAGCAGTCGAGCCTGGCGAGCGCGCGCCTGAAAGACTTGAGCGAACAGCTGAACGGGTTGCTCAAGCAGTTCCGGGTCTGAGATGCATCCTGCTCGCGATGCGCTAGCACATCCAACATGGATGCCAGCTGACCCGGCGCCATCGCGAGCAAGCTCGCTCCCACAGGGTTGCGAGATGATCTGGAGTGCGGATTTACACCGTAATCCCTTGTGAGCTTGCTCGCGATAGCGCCAAGGCTTTCAGCGCTGAAGTTGGAGCTCTGCGCCCCATAGCGTTTACAATCCCCGCCCTCTCCGACTTCCCCAAGGAATCGCCATGTCCGGGCTTGAACTGTTTGCCGCAGCCCTCGGCGTGATCGCTGTCTGGTTGACCGTCAAGCAGAACCCCTGGTGCTGGCCGATCGGCCTGGTCATGGTGCTGCTGTACAGCTGGATTTTCTTCGAAGTGAAGCTTTATTCCGACATGTTGTTGCAGGTGGTCTACGCGGTTCTGCAGCTGTATGGCTGGTGGCAGTGGACCCGCGCCGGGCGCGATCACGAGGGACGCCAGGTCACTCGCCTGGGCGCGCCGTCGGTGTGGCTCGGCCTTGCCATCGGTGCGGCGGGTAGCTTGATGTTGGGCGGTGCGATGGCCCATTGGACCGACGCCGCGCAACCCTGGCTCGACGCGGCGCTCACCGGGTTCAGCTTGGTTGCCCAGTGGTGGATGGCACAGAAACGCGTGCAGTGCTGGCCGTTGTGGATTGTCCTCGACGTGACTTTCGTGGGTTTGTTCATCTACAAGGATCTGTACCTGACCGCCGCCCTTTACGCCCTGTTTACCCTGCTGGCGGTGCAAGGCTGGCGGGAATGGCGTGCCGACCCGGCGCTGCGCACATGAAGGTGGTGGTGCTGACCGGTCCGGAATCCAGCGGCAAGAGCTGGTTGGCGGCCCAGTTGCAGACTTATTTCGGCGGCGTGCGGGTGGATGAATACGTGCGCCACTTCATGGAACAGACCCAACGCGAGACGTCCCTGGACGACATTACCGCTATCGCCACGGGGCAACTGGCCTGGGAAGATGCGGCCCGGGCGCGACAACCGGCCTTGTTGATCCTCGACACGCACCTGTTGAGCAATATCCTCTGGAGCCAGACGCTGTTCGGCGACTGCCCGGCCTGGCTCGAACCGGCCCTGCTGGCACGCCATTACGACTTACACCTGCTCCTCAGCCCCGAACAGGTCGAATGGATCGGCGACGGTTTGCGCTGTCAGCCTGCCCTCGCCGAACGGGTGATTTTTTTTGATGCCATTGAAGACTGGCTGGTTCGCCACCGGCAACCCTTCCTGAAAATCGAAGGTGACTGGGCGCAGCGCCGCGAGCAAGTTCTGGCTGCCGTCTCCCGGTTGCTCCAAGCGTGATGTTTCATCCCTGATACATCCCGCTCTCGCCAAACGCGGATCCACCGCCGCCTCAAGGGTTTGGCAGCCTGACTGTCAAGTCACTGATACACCTTCTTCCAACCCCGGTTCTGGGGCCAAACAGTGGCCTGTGGCCGGTAGCCCGTCGGCAGGCATGTTTCATCGATGAAACAGATTGCCTGACGCTCGCCTGGTCATTCCCGCAACTTACTGAAAACCCGCGCTTTTCGAAATCCGGCACAACACCTGCTCCGCTCCTTCGCAACGCTGACTAGGGCCAGCGCCAAGTGCAGAAGGAACGAAGTCATGGGGACTATCAACACAAGCTTGACCTGTCTGTTGCTGTTCGGCTGCGCCACCGCGGCAACGCTCAGCCTGCCGGCACAAGCCGAGGGCAACGGCGTCATCGTACTCGACCGTGACGTGCAGCCCGTCCATATCGGTCGCAACGGCGGCAAAGACCCCTACCCGACCACCGTCAACGCCAACCCTTCCGATCGGATCAACCAGGCAACCGCGAGCACTGAGCTCAGCGACGGCGAATTCGCCGGCATTGCCAGCGGCTCGACGATCCGCAACACGGTCAATCCGAATACCGGCGTGCAAGGCCTCAACGTGGTGACCAATCCCAACGGCATGCCGGGCATGAGCGCTGGACACGGTGGCGGTAGCGGCGGCGCCATTTCCGGCACCATCAACCGCTCGCTGAGTTCCGGCCTGGCCCCATTGGGCCGCTTGGCGGGAGGCCAGTGAGATGAATTCGACTTGGCTCCTGATCGCGCTGCTCGGCTCATCCGCCGTGCTCGCCGATCCAGGCGTGGCGGTGAGCCATGCCGATCTGCAGAACTCCGGCAGTCGCTATACCGGCAACCTCAATGTCAACCAGGCGGCCGGGGACCGGACCCAACAGACCAACACCCGGGCCATTGCCATTGGCACCGACGCCCAGGCGACCACCGTCGTGCGGCAACGCCTCGACACGCCGGCCAGTGCATCGATGAACGCAAGCGCGCGCATTGGTGGCAGCTCATTCACCAACGGCAACGGCGTGCTGGGCGTCAACCAGTCCGCCGGCGCCAACAACCAGATGGCCAATGTCATGCGGGTGAGCATCAGTGCCCGCCCGCAAAGCATGGACGACAGCGCCCTGTCTCAACAGAACGTGGCGCTGGTACCGAACTCCGGAGCAACTGACACCCCAACCGGCAGCCGCCAGGTCGCAACGAGCGACCAGGCTTTCACCGGCAGCCGAGGGGTTATCCAGGTGCATCAGAGTGCCGGGGTGGGGAACCGCATGGCTAACACCCTGAGCATCCGGGTCGCTGACTGACCCGGCGCAGCGCATAAGAAAGTACCGACACTTAACCAACGACACGCAAGGAGAAACACCATGAAACCCACAATGGCGCTCAAACCATTGGTTTTCGCTCTCGCCGCTGTCATGGCAATGGCTGCACAGGCTGACGGAAACGGTCACGGCAATGGTCATGGCAACGGCCATGGCAACCACGGCCCTAAAGGGCCAACGCTGGAACAACTGCTCTCCATCAGCGCCGGCGCTGGGGCCACGGTGCTGGATGTGCAGAACAGTGACGGCAACGAAGTGACCAACCAGGCGACCCGAAACACCGCCGAGGCCACTGATTCCCTCAATGGCAGCAACGGCAACATGGGCGCCAACATCGCCGCCGGGGATGGCAACCAGCAGGACAATGCCGCCGCACTGGCCACCGCCGATGAAAGCTTCATCTTCGGCTCGGCTGTCGCCATGTCCAGCGCCACGCAAGTCAATAACAACAACTACGTCAAGAACAACTCCACGCTGAACAACGCGTCGCTCACCAACGCGGGCAACAACGGCTCCGGCAACATCGGCATCAACGTGACCGCCGGCAACTTCAACCAGCAGAAAAACAACCTGGCCATCGCTGTGTCGGGCGGCCGGGTGGCTCAAGCCGCTGCGTCGGCTGACCAGTCTTCCACCGGCCTGGTGGTCGACAACAAAGGCGTGAAGAAAAACGAGGTTGTCACCCTTACCAACAGCTACGAGGCTTCTGGCACCTTCAAGGCCAAAGGCAACGGTACCGTCGAAGATGACGGCGGCTGGGGCAACAGAGGCGGTTACGGTGGCGGTCACGACGACGACAAGTTCAAGTTCTCCGCCGTCGGCACCTTCGAACTGGCCGGCAGCAACACCCAACAAGTGTTGACCCGCGACGGCTGGAAAAACCCTGTGATCAACAACGCAACCATGACCAACTCCATGAACGGCTTCTCCGGCAACGGCGGCGCCAACGTGTCGGCGGGCGTGGGCAATCAGCAGAGCAACTCGCTGTCGATTGCTGCGGGTTGCAAGGCCTGCATGTAAAAAAAGCTTCCCTGTGGCAGCGGGCCCTGCTCGCTCCCACAGGGGGCTTTTCCCGATATCCACTAGGCGTATCGATCATGCGTGCGAGAGCGCTTTGCCTGTGTCTATGCTTTGCCTGCGCGAGCGAAGCCGCGCAGATGCCCGTTGCCGCCCTGCCTGGCGGCATGCTCGTCTACAAACCGGTGCAGAGCGTGCGCGAACGCAAGTTCAGCGACATCGTCGAGCAGAAAACCGACTTCAGCTGCGGTGCCGCCGCACTGGCCACCGTGTTGCGCCAGGCCTATTGGCTCGACGTGGATGAAGAACAGGTTATCAAGGGCATGCTGGTCAATGCCGACCACGACCTGGTTCGTACCCAGGGCTTCTCCATGCTGGACATGAAACGCTACGTCGAAACCATCGGCATGCGCGCCCGGGGCTATCGGATACCGCCGGAGAAACTTTCCGCGGTGACGATTCCAGTCGTGGTCCTGATGGATATACGCGGCTACAAGCACTTCGTGGTACTGCAGCGATCCGACAAGCAATGGGTCTACATCGCTGACCCGGTGCTGGGGCACAAACGCTACGCCCATGACGAATTCGTCAAAGGCTGGAACGGCATCGTCTTCGCCATCGTCGGCCCCGGCTACGACAAGACCAACGCGTTGCGCAGCCCACCGCAACCCCTGACGGCACGCAACAAACTGGACGGCTTCAACCCGGTCAAGGACGCGGAACTAATGGATTTCGGCTTCATTCAGAGCGATTTTTTCTAATCGCCGGACAACTGCCAATAAAAATACAAAAGGAGCAGGAAGCTCCGGGAGCAACACATGAAAACCTCATACTGGCTCACGCTGGCCTGCCTGGCCGCAACGACGTCGGGTCTTGCCCACGCCGGTTTCAACCCCATCGAAGTCAAGGATCAGGAACTCGCCGAGCTTCGGGGTCGTTATGTCATGCCTGGGCGAGTCATCAGCTTTGGCATCGTCATGAGCAGCACCTGGCGGAACGCCAGTGGCGACGTGATCGGCGCGTCAAGCTCCATGCAGATCCAGGCCTCGACGGTCAAACCGCAGTTCTATGTGTCCACCATCAAGCAGACCGGCAACGGCAGCGTCCCGGAACAGGGCAACGGCACGGTCACCGGCGGCGCCGGCCTGGGCTCGGGCCAGGGCGTGACCCAAAGCGTGCGAGCCGCGGGTGACGGCAACACGGCCTATAACAACGTCAGCATCAACGTGAAGGAAAGCAGCCACGCCCCTGCCCTGGCCCCCTCGCAAGGCCAACTGTTGACCAAGGGCCAGACCATCAGCGGCAGCAACGCCGCCGGCAGCGTCGCTGTCACCGCGACCGGCAGCGGCGTGCAGATGGCGATCCAGGCCAACCATAACCAGGGCAATACCCTGCAGCAGGTGGCCCAAGGTGGCTTGTTGCAGAACACCCGCCTGCTGGGTAACAGCAACCTGGTCAACAACATGACCCAGCTCAATGTCGTGCTGAACAACAATGGCCCCAGCACCGGAGCCCTGGACTGCAACCTTACGCAGCTGCGCGGCCTTCGAAACCTCGGATATTGATCTACGCTGATCTCCAATCATTGGGCAAATAGGGACGGCATATTTCATGTATCGATCCGTATCGTTGCGCGCTGTGATGTGTTTAAGCACGATGTTCCCGGCAACTCTGGTGCAAGCTGCACCGGACTCGGACATCGAGGCCCTGAAACAAGAACTTCTAGAGCTCAAGCAACGGTACGAGGTCCAGCAAAAAGCCCTGGCGGTCCTCGAACAACGCGTCCGCCAGGTGGAAGACCAACCCACCGCCCCGCCGCCCAAGCGCCTGGCTAAATCCCCGGCCGACATGAAAGGCAACCAGGGCGTGGCGGGCAGCGGCGCGGCCAGTTCAGGAGGCAGCGGTTACGGACAGTCCCTGGCCGACGATTCGCAGCCGGCCCAGAGCGTCTCCAACCTCTACGATGAGGCCAGCGGCTTCTTCGGCGGCGGAAAATTCAGCTTCGAAACCGGCGTGACTTATTCGCGCTACGACACGCGACAGCTGATCCTCAATGGTTTTCTGGCCCTGGATTCGATTTTCCTGGGCAATATCAACCTCGATCGGATCAAGGCCGACACCTGGACGCTGGACCTCACCGGTCGCTACAACTTCGACAACCGCTGGCAGTTCGACCTCAATGTGCCGGTGATCTATCGCGAATCAACCTACCAGTCCGGTGGCGCCAATCAAGGGGCCGCCGGGGTGACCAGCGAAGAAACCGTCACCCGCGACCCGACCATCGGCGACGTGAATTTCGGCATCGCCTACAAATTCATGGATGAATCGGTCAGCAGCCCGGATGCCGTGGTGACTCTTCGCGTCAAGGCACCCACCGGCAAGGATCCGTTTGGCATCAAGCTGCGCCAGTCCCAGGCCAACACCAACCTGTTCGTTCCCGAAGACTTGCCCACGGGCAACGGCGTCTGGTCGATCACCCCGGGCATCTCCCTGGTCAAGACGTTCGATCCGGCCGTGCTGTTCGGCAGCCTTTCCTACACCCACAATTTCGAAGAATCCTTCGACGACATCAGCTCGACCGTCAACCAGGAGGTGCCTGGCAAGGTGCGGATCGGCGACAGCTTCCAGATCGGCGCGGGTATCGCCTTTGCCCTGAACGAGAAAATGAGCATGTCGTTTTCGGTCTCCGACTTGATCCAGAAGAAAAGCAAGCTCAAGCAGGACGGCGGGGATTGGGAATCGGTGGTGTCCAGCGACGCCAACGCGGGCTACTTCAACATCGGCATGACCCTGGCCGCCAGCGACAACCTGACCATCGTGCCCAACCTGTCCATCGGGCTGACCGACGACGCACCGGATTTCACCTTCAGCCTGAAATTCCCGTATTACTTCTGATGCAAAGGCTGATCATGCAATCGACAACTGAGGGAGATCACAGCCTTGCGCATTAGCCAGGTCGGCGAATCCTGGTGATGGAGATTGCTGGCTTCGATGGCGACATTTACTGGCGCGGGCAATCCCAGTACAAAATCTCGAATGTCATCGCGAGCAAGCTCGCTCCCACAAGTATCGTGGGGGCGTCCTACCGGTCGGTTGTGGGGGCTGGAAGCGACGGACGTATTTGGCCTGATCGAACGACGCGGTCTGGAAAGCTGACTCCCCACTGTGGGAGCGAGGCCGTTCAGCGAATCTGGTGCTTGTGCAGCAGCCGATAGAACGTCGGACGCGACACGCCCAGCACACGGGCCGCCACGCTCAGGTTGTCGCTGTGGCGATTGAGCACGTCGCTCAAGGCCTGGCGTTCGGCGCGGGTCTTGTAGTCTTCCAGAGTACCCATCGGGGCGACGACGCCCTGATGGCTGGCCAGGCCCAGGTCCCGGGCTTCGATCTGTCGCCCTTCCGCCAGTACCAGGCCGCGACGGACGCGGTTGGCCAGCTCGCGCACGTTGCCGGGCCAGTCGTGCATCCCCATCGCCACTAATGCGTCCTCGCTGAAACTGCGAGGTCGGCGACCGGTTTCGTGACTGTAGAAATGGGAAAAATGGCTCGCCAGCATCGCCAAGTCGCCATGACGCTCCCGCAACGGCGCCATCACGACTTGCAGAACGTTCAAGCGATAGTACAGATCCTCTCGGAAACGCCGGAGCTCGATGGCCGCTTCCAAGTCCACATGTGTCGCCGCCAACACCCTGACATCAACGGCAATCGGCTGGCTGCCACCGACTCGCTCGATGTGTTTTTCCTGGAGGAATCGCAGCAGATTGGCCTGCAATTCCAGCGGCAAGTCACCAATTTCGTCGAGGAACAACGTGCCACCGTGGGCGGCTTCGATCCGTCCGATCTTGCGTTGATGGGCGCCGGTGAAGGCGCCCTTCTCGTGGCCAAAGAGCTCGGACTGGATCAGATGCTCCGGGATCGCGCCACAATTGATCGCAATGAACGGTTTGTTACGCCGATGAGACTGGCAATGCAGGGTGCGCGCCACCAACTCCTTGCCGGTGCCGCTCTCGCCGCGAATCAGTACGGGCGATTCAGCCGGCGCCAGTTTGCTTAGTAACTTGCGCAGCTCGCGAATTGGCTTGCTGTCGCCCAGCAGCTCGTGTTCAGGCTGATCGATGTGGACAGAGCCCTGCCCCCGCAACCGCGCCATGCCGAACGCCCGCCCCAGCGTCACCTGGACCCGGGACACATCGAACGGCAGGGTGTGGAAGTCAAAGAACCATTCGCAGACAAAATCCCCGACGTTCTGCAGGCGCAGCACTTCCTGGCTGAGCACGGCGATCCATTCAGTCCCGCTGCGGCTGATCAGTTCCTTGACCGCTTCCGGCCGCTCCAGATGGAAGGGCTGCAAGCGCAAGAGGCCGACGTCACAGCTCCGGTCGCTGGCATGCTCAAGGGAACAGCTGTCGACATCCCAGCCGATGGCGCGCAAGCCTGGCATCAGGCGATGGCAATCATCACAAGGGTCAACCACGAGAAGGCGACGCAACGCACTGGCTTCGATCATGACTGATCCTTGGCGCCAAAATTAAGGAAATATGATTAGAAACAGGCGTTTGGCGAACCTGCATGTAACAGTAGCAAGAGGTTGACACTTGCTTGTATCGATTAGTTATCAAGTCGACCACAAACCGGTTATAAGAAATGCGCTTCGTTAGTTTCCGCGCGTCGAATCTTTCACCACGCTTTCAAACAAAAGCCGAAAAGCCTGGTCTGAAAGAAAATCGAAATTTATTCAAAGATTGTGTGACCTGGTCCCGGGTTCGGGACATCAGTACAAGTAACCCGCCGCACGGTATGCCCAACCGACGGCACATCATTTGATTGGGCACCCTTGAGAGATAAACGCCATGAACGCCCCGCTCCGTATCAACGAAGCTCTTTTGATTGCCGACCGCGCATTCCGTCCTTTCCAATGCGTGGCCTGGGCCCCACAAGACGGTAACGGCGAACTGAGCCTGACCGTCATTGACCGCACCAATACCCATATCGGTCGTACCCAGATTCCAAGTAGCGCCTACACCGACCCGGCGCAACTTGCCGACCTGTTGAAACAGGCCCGTGCCGAACTGAGCCAGGAAGGCTACAAACTTCAATCCTGGTCGATGCCGGAATAACTTCCCCAAGAAATACCGGTTCTTTTTCAGAACCAAAAAAACGGCGCTTTCCATTTCTGGATAAGCGCCGTTTTTTTATAGGTGAGATCAAGCCGTTCGGCGGTCTTCTTCTTTCAAGCCTTGGAAGTGGCGCAAAACCGCAACACCAGAATGCCCGCAAGTGCAGCCAATGTAGAACCAGCCAATACGCCAACCTTCACTTCATCGATCAACAACTGCGCACCGGGGAACGCCAGGTTGCCGATAAACAAGCTCATCGTGAACCCGATCCCGCACAACAACGCCACGCCATATACTTGCCGCCACGAACTGTGGGTCGGCATTTGCGCCAGCCCGGCCTTGATCGCCACCAGCGCGAAGGTGAAGACGCCGAGCTGTTTGCCCAGCAACAGTCCCGCGGCGACCCCCAACGGCACGGGATCCAGCAGATTGCTCAATGACACACCCGCCAGGGAGACGCCGGCATTGGCAAAACCGAAGATCGGCATGATGAGAAAAGCGACCCACGGCGATAACCGTCGTTCAAGCTTGAGGGATGGGGAATCCTCTGCTGGGGCGTCTTTGTTCAGCGGGATGCAAAAGGCAAGTGCGACCCCCGCCAGCGTTGCGTGTACACCGGATTTTAGAACCAGCACCCACAACACCAAACCCAGCGCCAGATAGGGCAACAGTCTGGTTACCCCGGCCTTGTTCATGACCAGCAACACTGCAATCACCCCAGCGGAAGCCGCAAGCATGGTCACGTCCAGGCCGCTGGTATAGAACATGGCAATGATAGCGACCGCGCCCAGGTCATCCAGAATGGCAAGGGCTGAGAGGAAGACCTTGAGAGACATCGGCACTCGGTTGCCCAGCAACGAGAGCACACCCAGCGCAAATGCAATGTCGGTTGCTGCGGGGATGGCCCAACCCGCCAACGTTTCAGAAGAATGCCTATTGACCCAGGCGTAGATAAGCGCGGGGACAATCATGCCCCCCAGGGCGGCAAAACCCGGCAGTGCCCTCTGGCTCCATTTGGCGAGTTCGCCAATCTGCATCTCACGCTTGATCTCGAGGCCTACCAATAGAAAAAATATCGCCATCAGCGCATCGTTGACCCAGTGTTCAACAGACATACCCAGAAAAGAGGCATGCAGTACGCTGGTATAAGTGGTGAACAGTGGGCTGTTAGCCACGATCAGCGCGGCGAGCGCCGAAAACATGAGCACGATGCCGCCCGAGGACTCCGATTGCATGAAGCGTTCCAGTGGCGTGGCCATGCGCGTATCACCGCCCTGAGTTGAGCTATTCCCCATTGTTTCCTCCCATAATCCGATCAGCGTCGGATTCTACCCAATACTCAAGCCAGCGGGGCAGTTGTCTTACAACTTGATGGAAACAAATTTCAGGCTCGGGAAAAAACGGCGGCTGGCAAGCATGACCACCATAAGAAAGAGCCCGCCCAATCATCCGGGATGGAAGGGAAGTCACCGCGGCAGGATGTACCGCTCGATCGCTAACGCCGCACCGTCCTCGGTGTTGGCTGCGGTGACCACGTCAGCCTGGCGCTTGATCGCCTCTTCGGCCTGCCCCATCGCAATTGAAAGCCCCGCGCGGTGGAACATCGCCGGGTCGTTGCCACCGTCCCCCATCGCGGCGGTCTGCTCCAGCGGCACGCCGAGGAACTCGGCCAGGGTCGACAGCGCCTCCCCCTTGTTCGCCTTCATCGCGGTCACGTCCAGATAGATCGGTTGCGAACGCGATACCTGGGCCTGGCCATTGAGCAGTGGGTGCAAGCGCGCCTCCAGCTCCACCAGCAAGTCTGTGTTGGCGCTTGTCGCAACGATCTTGTCAATGCGCTCCAGATAGGGTTCGAAACTGTCCACTTCGACAGGCGGATAACCCAGGCCACGGGTTTCCACCGGCACCATGGGCCCATTGGCGTCGCGCACCAGCCAATCGCCGTCGGCAAACACCCAGACCTCGATGCCGGGCTGATCGGCGTACAAGGCCAGGGTGGCCAGCGCCGCCTCGGGCGGCAGGTAATGCACGGCCAGGAAGGTGCCGTCCGGATGCACCAGCGTACCGCCGTTGAACGCTGCTGTCGGCAGGTCGACGCCCAGCGCCTCGATCTGCTGCAACATTGCCCGTGGCGGCCGTCCGGTGGCGAGGCTGAACAACACGCCGGCCTCGCGCAACGAGCGGACGGCGGCGATGGTGCGCTGGCTGAGGCTGTGATCAGGCAGCAGTAAGGTGCCGTCCATATCACTAAGCAGGAAGCGGATGGGGCGTTTCAGCTGATTACTCATCCGAGGCCATGCCAGACGCGACCGTCGCGAGTCAGCAGATCATCAGCGGCCGCCGGGCCGTCCTCCCCGGCCTTGTACGGCTGCACCGTTGCGTCTTCTCGCCACGCGTCGAGGAACGGCTGCACCGCGCGCCAGCCGTTTTCGATGTTGTCGGCGCGCTGGAACAACGTCTGGTCGCCTGTCAGGCAATCGTAGATCAGGGTTTCGTAACCCGTGGACGGCTGCATTTCGAAGAAATCCTTGTAGGCAAAACCCAGTTCGATATTCGCCATTTCGAGGGCCGGCCCGGGCCGCTTGGCCAACAGGTCGAACCACATGCCTTCGTTAGGCTGGATCTGGATTCTCAAGTAGGTAGGTTGCAATTCGTCGACTTCAGTGTCACGGAACTGAGCGTAAGGCGCCGGTTTGAAGCAGATAACGATTTCCGTGTCGCGCACGCTCATGCGCTTGCCGGTGCGCAGGTAGAACGGCACGCCGACCCACCGCCAGTTATCGATCATGACTTTCAGGGCGACGTAGGTTTCGGTGCTGCTGTCGGGCGCGACGTTGGTTTCCTCGCGGTAACCCTTCACTGCGTTGCCGCCTACTTCCCCGGCCGTGTATTGGCCACGTACCGAATTGGCGCGCGCCTGTTCCACCGACCAGGGGCGGATCGCCCCCACCACCTTGGCCTTCTCGCCGCGCACCGCGTCGGCACCGAAAGCGGCCGGCGGTTCCATGGCGACCATCGCCAGCAATTGGAACAAGTGGTTGGGCACCATGTCCCGCAGGGCGCCGGTGTGCTCATAAAAACTGCCACGGGTTTCGACGCCAACGGTTTCGGCGGCGGTGATCTGCACGTGGTCGATGTAGTGGTTGTTCCAGAACGCCTCGAACAAGCTGTTGGAGAAACGGCTGACCAGAATGTTCTGTACCGTCTCCTTGCCCAGGTAATGGTCGATCCGATAGATCTGCTTTTCGCCCATGACCTTTAGCAGGCAGGCATTGAGCGCCTCGGCGGTGTGCAGGTCGGAGCCGAACGGCTTCTCGATCACCACGCGCCGGAAGGCGTCATCCTGCTCTTGAAGCAGCCCGGCCGCGCCAAGGCGGCGGACCACTTCACTGAAAAAACGTGGCGCGGTCGCCAGATAGAAAACCGCATTGCCAGTGCCGCTGGCGGCGATTTTCGCCGCCAGCGCTTCGTAGGTGCTGTCATCGAGGAAGTCACCTTGGACGTAACTGATGCCTTGGGCCAGCCTGGCCCACAGCGTCGGATCGAGCGCGCGGTCGGGATCGCCGCCCTTGCTCGCCGCTTCGCTACGAATGAAATCTTCGAGCTTTTTTGCAAAATCCACATCGCTGATGGCATTGTGGTCAACACCAACGATCTGCAGGCCATCCCCCAACAGCCCGTCACGGCTGAGGTGGTAAAGCGCCGGCATGAGCAAGCGCTTGACCAGGTCTCCATGGGCACCGAACAGGAACAGCGTGGTCGGTGGCGCAGGTTGAGCCTTGGACTTCCTGCCGATCGAGGTCATTTTTTCGTAGTCTCCACATGGCCGCCGAAGCCAAAGCGCATGGCCGAGAGCATCTTGTCGCCATAGGTCGCCTGCTGACGGGAGCGGAAACGGGCAAACAGCGAACTGGACAGTACCGGCACCGGCACCGCTTGCTCGATGGCGGCCTCGATGGTCCAGCGCCCTTCCCCACTGTCGGCCACTTCGCCGGAAAAGCCATCCAGCTTCGGATCGCTGGCCAATGCATCGGCGGTCAGGTCCAACAGCCAGGACGACACCACGCTGCCACGACGCCAGACTTCGGCGATGTCGGCCAGGTTCAGGTCGAAGCGCTGTTCAGGCGGCAGGCTTTCGCTGGATTTTGTCTTGAGGATGTCGAAGCCCTCGGCGAACGCTTGCATCATTCCGTATTCGATGCCGTTGTGGATCATCTTGACGAAGTGCCCAGATCCGGCCGGGCCCGCATGGATATAGCCTCGTTCGGCGCGATCGTCGTCGGACTTGCGGTCACGGGTGCGTGGAATATCGCCCATGCCTGGCGCGAGGCTTTCAAACAGCGGGTCCAGGCGACGAACGACGTCGGCGTCGCCACCGATCATCATGCAGTAACCGCGCTCGAGCCCCCAGACGCCACCGGAGGTGCCGACATCAATGTAGTTCAAGCCTTTTTCCGACAGCGTCTGGGCGCGGCGGATGTCGTCCTTGTAATACGTGTTACCGCCATCGATGACCACGTCGCCCGGCTCCAGCAGTTCGCTGAGCACGTTGATGGTGTCCTCGGTGGGTGCGCCGGCCGGCAGCATGACCCAGACCGCCCGAGGCTTTTGCAGCCCGGCGACCAGCGCCGACAGGTCCGCGACCCCCGTCGCGCCTTCCTGGCTCAGGTTTTCGACGAAAGCGGCATTGCGGTCATAAACAACGGTGGTGTGCCCATTGAGCATCAGGCGCCGTGCAATATTGCCGCCCATGCGGCCCAGTCCGATGATCCCGAGTTGCATGTGCTGATGCTCCCTACTACAAATTAAGGTGTGTCAAAGGTTTAGCTCAAGGTGACTTGTGGAGGTTAGTCCAGAGCATTGCCGCATAGTTTCCGGGTAAATCGCCCGATCACAAAGGATAACGTTCAATAACCCGCCGAAGACACGTCGACCATGAAAAATAAAAAAGTTCCATCAACGGGCAAAAGTATTCAGAATTGGTGCCGATAAAGAATTGTCGCCAAGAAACTGACGACATCTCTCTAGTTGATGTAGCCATTTGCGAGGTGAGCAATGGGCCCTGTCGTTACCGCACGTCCTCCTCAGACCCTTTACGTGACCATTCGTCGCGACGAACTACGCCTGCTGAAAGAAGAGCGTGATTTGCTGCTTGATGAAGTGACGCAGTTGCGCTTGCAGTTGCAACACGCACAGCTTCCTTACCAGAGCCAGGCTTTGGCTCGCTGATTCTGGCCCAGGCGGCACGTGGCACCGGGCGAGCCGGTGTCACACTGACAAACACTCCCAATTACCCTTTGTGGCGATCGAGCTTGCTCCATCGCCACAAAGCCGTTCCCGCCAAACCAGCGGAACCGGACGCCATGATTCGCCTGCAAAAAACTCACGAAGTTTTCACACCACCCTCGCAATACTCCTGCGCTGACAAATAGTTACGACGCATACTGCCGGCGCCAGATCGGTGCCAGTGGACCCCGTCGGCAAAAGCTGGAGCGCTTGATGAGTGTGTTCAAACGCAGCAAAACGACTGCGAAAAGTTTCGATTGGGCCGGGTTCGGCTGGCTTTTTCTGTTCTTCTGGTATTTTTCCGGCATTACCCAATTGCTTATCCTGGCAAGCGATACCTCAGGTTTCACCGGGTTTCGCCAAGCCTTCGTCATGAGTGCGTTCTGGCTGGCGCCGCTGCTGCTGTTTCCGGCTCGCACGCGCCTGCTCGCCGCGGCGATCGGCGTGGTGCTGTGGGCATGCTCGATGGCCAGCCTGGGCTATTTCTTTATTTACCAGCAGGAATTTTCCCAAAGCGTCATCTTCATCATGTTCGAGTCGAACGTGAACGAAGCCGGCGAATACATGACCCAGTATTTCGCTTGGTGGATGGTGCCGGCGTTCCTTGCACACACCCTGGTTGGCTATTTCCTCTGGACACGCCTGCGCCCGGTCTATTTGCCCCGGGGCCAGGCGATGATCGCCGCCGGCCTGATCGTCGTTGCCGTCGTCGGTTACCCGTTGGTCAAGCAGACCCTGCGTACTGGCACGCTTGCCGGCGGTCTGGAGAAATTCGAGGATCGCATCGAGCCGGCCGTGCCCTGGCAGATGCTGGTGGCTTATCGTCGCTACGGTGAACAGCTGGAAAACATGCAAGGCATGCTTCACAGCACCAGCAAGATCGCGCCCCTGCGCAACCTCAAAGACAGCGCGGCCAACCAGCCCGCGACCCTGGTGCTGGTGATCGGCGAATCCACCAATCGCCAGCGCATGAGCCTGTATGGCTATCCGAGGGAAACGACGCCGGAGCTGGACAAGCTCAAGGATCAACTCGCGGTATTTGACAATGTCATCACCCCGCGGCCCTACACCATCGAAGCCTTGCAGCAGGTGCTGACCTTCGCCGACGAGGAAAGTCCCGACCTCTACCTCAGCACACCGTCACTGGTGAGCATGATGAAACAGGCCGGCTACAAGACGTTCTGGATCACCAACCAGCAGACGATGACCAAGCGCAACACCATGCTCACAACCTTCTCCCAACAGGCCGATGAGCAGGTCTACCTGAACAACAACCGCAACCAGAATGCCGCGCAATACGATGGCGACGTGATCGAGCCGTTCAACAAAGCCCTGGCGGACACCGCGCCACGCAAGCTGATCGTGGTTCACCTGCTCGGCACACACATGAGTTATCAATACCGCTATCCGCCGACCTTCAATAAATTCACCGATCGCCAGGGCGTACCCGCCGGCGTACGTGACGACCAGGTGCCGACCTACAACAGCTACGACAACGCGGTGCTGTACAACGACTTCGTCGTCTCCAGCCTGATCAAGGACTACGCCCGCACCGACCCCAACGGTTTCCTGTTGTACCTGTCGGACCATGGCGAGGACGTCTTCGATTCGCCAGGGCATGACACCCTGGGCCGCAACGAAGGCAAGCCGACCGCGCCGATGTACACCATTCCGTTCATGGCCTGGGCCTCGCCCAAATGGCGCGAAACCCATGACTGGAACTTCACCGGCGACCTGTCACGTCCTTACAGCAGCTCACACCTGATCCACACCTGGGCGGACTTGGCGGGCTTGAACTTCGATGAGCTGGACCGGAGCAAAAGCCTGGTCAGCAATTCGTTCACGGCGCGCCCATTGCTGATCGGCAACCCCTATCAAAGCCAGCATAAGGCGCTGATCGATTTCAGCCTCATGAAACCCAAGGGGCCGGCGGGCCAGGTCGTTTTGAAGTAGCCGAAAAGTCCCGTTGCTACAGGGGTTTGATCCAGAACAACATACGGCCATGGGCCGGGTCGAACATGCCGGCGGCAAAACCGAACTTGGCATAACTGGCCTGGGCCACGGCGTTGCCTTCCAGCACTTCCAGGGTGATCTTGCAGCACCCACGCTGGCGGGCAATATCTTCGACTTTCTGCAACATCTTCTGGCTCAAGCCCAGCCCGCGAAACGCTGGCATCACCGCAACGTCGTGGACGTTCACCAACGGTCGGCAGGCAAACGTCGAGAAACCCTCGAAGCAATTGATCAACCCTGCCGGTTCACCATTTACGAACGCCAGCACACTGAAGGCATGCGCGCGCTTGGCCAGCTCCTGGGGCAAATGCGCAAGCACTTCGGCCGGTAGCGAATGGCCGCCACCCATCGGATCCTCGGCATAGCCGTTGAGCACGTGGCAAATCGCTTCGGCATGGATCGGATTGCTGTAGCTGGCTTGCAATACAAGGATTTCCTTGGCTTCTTCCATGATCTTCCATCTCGTTTTCGGTATGGCCGGCGGCTTGGCCGCGGCGGGATCCGGTCAGGCGAGCTGACCGAAACGTTGCAATTGCATTTCCTGGAGGCGACTGAGAGTACGGCGAAACGGGAATTGCAGATAGCCCTCCGTGTACAACTGGTCCATCGGAACCTGGGCCGACAGATACAACGGCACCTTTCGGTCATAACACTCATCGACCAGGGCGATGAACCGACGGACGCCATCGTCGTGTATCGACAGCTGCGGCAACTCGCGGTCGCCGGCCTCGACCCGCTCCACCCCGTCCTCGGTGCCACGGGCGATACGCCCTTCACGCTGTTCGGCGCTCAGGCACGGGACATCGCTGAGAAGGATGGCGCTGAAACGGTCGCACAGCGCCATGAAGTCGACGGCCGAGAACGGTTGTTCGCAGATATCCGGATAGCGGCTCCAGAGCACCTTGTCACAAGCCTTGAGCGCCATGACCTGGCGATGGCCGACTTCGATCGGCTGACTGACAGGTGCCTGCCCCTTGCTCAACCGGTCGAAGACCTCCGCCAAAGGGTCCGCCTGGGCCGGGTCACGCACCCAGTAGCGCTGCTGCAGCGCCCCCGGGTGCTGGCGGTGGTCTTGCCAGCCGTTGACCGGAACTACTTGCATGTAGCGTTTGATGGACGCAATGGTCGGCAGGAATCGCTCCCGGTTATGGCCGCTGGCATAAAGTTCATCCGGCGGCAGGTTGGAGGTGCTGACCACAACCATGCCCAATTCGAACATGACCTGGAACAGGCGGCCAAGAATGATCGCATCGCCGATGTCCGTGACGAACAGCTCGTCGAAGCACAGCACGCGCACTTCTCGGCTCAACTCCCGCGCAAGCGCCTGCAACGGGTCCGGTGTGCCGGTGAGCTGGAACGAGCGCTGATGCACCCAGGCCATGAAATGGTGGAAGTGTTGCCGACGGGCCGGAACCTTGAGGCTTTCATAGAAGCGGTCCATGAGCCACGTCTTGCCGCGCCCGACCGGCCCCCACAGATAGACGCCCTTGATCGACTTGCGGCCCTCATGCAATGCCTTGTGGCATTGCTCAAGGGCCATGATGGCCAACTCCTGGGCTTCATCCTGGACAAAACCATGGTGTTCGATAGCGTGTTGCCAAGCGCTCAAGGGTGAGTCGAAAGTCATACGGCCCGGGTCCGGAAGGCAAAGGTGGGGAGTATGCCATGCGGGGCGATCCCGTGCGTTTCTCCTCAATCGGGTTTACCCAAACCCCACCCTCTAGACAGAAATATCCAACCGGCTGATCTTCCCCTGCTCATCGAGTCGGAAGGTATAGCGCAACTCGAGCGGGCTGCCAGGGAAGGTCCCGGAGATCAGGTTGTGGACCAGCACCTTTCCGGTACGCTGCTGCACGTTGAGCACTTCCACCCGTGGCTGGTAGCGCCGCGCGGTGTCTTCCATCCATTGAGCGATGGCCCGGGTGCCGACCCGATGGTTGCCTTCATCGAACACATTGGCGTCTTCGGCAAAGAAACGCGTCACCGCCGAGCTGTCGCGGGCGTTGGCGGCGGCAATGTAGCCGGCGATGGCCGGCGCCAGGGAAGAGACGGGATTGGACATGTCAGGGCTCCTTGTTTTTTCGTTTCAAGGCCATGCTAAAACAGCGCTGTGTCAGTTTTTGTCAGGAGTGAAACGCCCCGCCTCGTCGAGATTCATCAGCGCAAACCAGGCGCGCAGCCAGTCACTGCGCCTGCCTGGATAACGCTCGCCCTGGACGACGGCCGAGGCAATCCGGTCCGTGCGAAAAGTACGATAGGCGCCACGCAATTCGCACCAGGCCACCACCACTCGAGCCTCATTGAAAAAACCCAGGGCCAGCGGCCAGATCAAGCGCTGGCTCGGGGTCTTGTTCACATCGGCGTAGTCGATATGCAGCTTGGCCTGCGTGCGAATGGCCTGGCGATAGACATTCAGCTCGACAGTGTTTTGCGGATAGCCGTAGCCCGCCGGGCCCGGTAATACGGTGGGGTTGTGCAGCGCATCGCGCAGACCGGGCGCCAGCACCGCCTCGACCTTGGCCAGGGCATCGGCGGCTGCCTTGCCCAGCACCTCGTCGCCGCGCTGGTCGACATAACGCAAACCCAGCACGATGGCCTCGATTTCATCGGCGGTGAACATCAAGGGCGGCAAGAACAGGCCGCTGCGCAGCACATAGCCGATGCCTGCCTCGCCCTGGATCGGTGCGCCGAGGGCCGTGAGTTCGGCGATATCGCGATAAAGCGTGCGCTCGGAGACCTTCAACTCGCCCGCTAATGTCGCAGCCGTGACTGGGCATCGCTTGCCCCGCAAGACTTGCAACAAAGTAAGCAGCCGAGTGGTTCGCGACACGATGATAGGCCCACGAGGAAAGTTGCAGCAGATTAGCAGAGGCTGGTGTCAGAAACTGTCAGTAGGCGACACCGCTTTGACTTGAGCCTCATGGCGAGTGGAATGTTATTGTCCTGTCCCACCCGCCCCAACGCGAGAGCCCCTTTCATGCGCACAATCCGCGGCTTGTCCTTCATTTTGATAGTGCTCAGCCTGAGCGCCTGCGCCCTCTTCCAGCAACGGGATCCGCTGAACATCAATGTGGTCGGTATCGAGCCGTTACCCAGCCAGGGCATGGAACTGCGCTTTGCGGTGAAACTGCGCTTACAGAACCCCAACGAAACCACTATCGAGTACAACGGCGTCGCGCTGGACCTGGAAGTCAACGGCCACACCCTGGCGACGGGGGTCAGTGACCAGAGCGGCTCGATCCCGCGTTTCTCCGAAGGCGTATTGAGCGTGCCGGTGAGCATCTCGGCCTTTTCGGTGCTGCGCCAGACGCTGGGCCTGAGCCAGACCCAGCGCCTGGACAACCTGCCCTATGTACTCAAGGGCAAGCTCGCCGGCGGTGTATTCGGCACGATGCGCTTCGTCGACCGCGGGACCCTTGACTTGCCAGGCGCCTCGGCCACCTGGTGACTCATGCAGTGAAGCGCACGCCCGGCTTGGCCCGCTCGTCCACCACCAGTTCGAACACGTCGGGCCGGGCGTAGTGGCCGACCACATCATAGTCATAGCGCGCACGCACCAATTCGTCGGTGTCGATTTCAGCGGTCAGCAACCCGGCGGTACCCTTCAACGGGCCAGCCAGCACGTCCCCCATGGGGCCCACGATCACGCTGCCGCCGGCGATCAATGGCCGTTGTGCCGGCCAGTTAGCCACTTCGACTCCCAGCGCCTCGGGGGATGCCTGGACCTGGCAGGCACTGACCACGAAGCAACGACCTTCGTGAGCGATATGCCGCATGCTCACTTGCCACATCTCCCGCTCATCCACCGTTGGGGCACACCAGACGTCGACGCCTTTGGCATACATCGCCGTGCGCAGCAGCGGCATCATGTTTTCCCAGCACACCGCCGCGCCCACGCGACCCACCTGGCTGTCGATCACCGGCAGAGTCGACCCGTCGCCCTTGCCCCAGATCAACCGTTCTGTGCCGGTGGGCATCAGCTTACGGTGCTTGGCAACCAAGCCGGCGTCGGGCTCGAAGTACAGGGCCGTGCAATACAAGGTATTGCCGGCCCGCTCGATAACACCCAGCACCAGGCTTGCCCCGGTGCGCGCCGACAGGCCGGCCAATGCCTCCGTCTCGACGCCAGGTACGTCGATGGCGTTGGCGAAGTAGCGAGCGAACGCCTCGCGTCCTTCCGGTAGCCGATAGCCCAGTTGCGTTCCAAAAGCCTCGCCCTTGGGATAACCACCCAGCAGCGCCTCCGGCATTACGACCAAACGAGCGCCCGCGTCGCGAATTGCCTCTTCATAGGAAAGGATCTGCGTCAGTGTTTCGGCTTTGCCACCCGGTAGCGAGCCGATTTGCAGGGCAGCGACGATGGATTTGGGCATGGTCTTGAACTCCGTGGTTTCAGGTGTTGCTGATTTTCATGCCACGGCCGATCATCAATAAAGCCCGAAACGCTGCTAAAAGATATGAGCCAAATGAATATCGTCGACGTCGACCTTAACCTGCTGAAAACCTTCGAAGCCTTGCACGACGAATCCAGCGCAAGCCGCGCCGCGTTGCGCCTGGGGGTCACCCAGTCCGCCATCAGTGCGGCGCTGCGCAGGCTTCGCGGCATTTATGACGACCAGCTGTTCGTGCGCACGGGTCGGGGCCTGGCCCCTACCTTGCGCGCCAACCAGTTGAAACCCGTCATCAGTGAAGCCTTGGACAAGTGCCGCCAGAGCCTGGCAATGGTCGATCCTGGCGCCAGCCACTACGAAGGTCGATCCGTCATCCTCGGCTTGTCCGATGATTTCGAAATCGCCTATGGACGCCGCCTGATAGAGGAAGTGGCACGACGGGCGCCGGGCCTGCGCTTGATCTTTCGCCAGACCCATAGCCAGATCGTCGGCAGGGCCTTGATGGAGCGCAGTCTGGACCTGGCGATTACGGCGGGGGGATTTACCGAACGGCTGCTGAGTCGCAGGGTCCTCGGCGAAGGTGGCTACGCTTGCCTCATGGATCCGGCCAGCCTGGCAGCGGGCCAGCAGGACCTTACCCTCGAAGCCTTCGTCGCGCGGGAGCATCTGTTGGTGTCGTCCGGCGGCTTCATCGGCATCACCGATGAGGGGCTGGCCGCGCTGGGCCTGCGACGAAGAGTATGTGCCTCGACCACGCATTTTGCGGCGCTGCCGTTCCTGCTCAAGGACAGCCAGGCCGTGGCGACCATCCCAGACCATGCCGCCCGCGCCATCGCCCAGCTCAGCGGCCTGGCATTGGTGCCCTGCCCGCTGGCCTTGCCGCGCTATCCCATCGAGCTGGGGTCGCGGACCCACGGGCAGAAGGACCTGGCGGTGGACAAGGTGCGCGAGGCTATCATCGCGACCTTTGCGTAAGTTTTTATTTATTGGCGGCCATCAGTCGATTGACCTCGCTGCGCACCATGTTGGCGTATTCCGGAGGCGACATGCCGTCCAGTTCGGCGCGTACCCATTCGGCCCACTTGCCTTTGCGCTTGGAACGCTCGCCGAACAACCGGGCGGCGTCGCCCTTGGCCTTGCCCAGGTTGTTCTGCCAAAGCTCGAAGAGCCGGGATTTTTCGTCTTCCAGCGCGGCGCGCTCGGCCAGGGGCCTGTCAGCCAGATTGAAACTCATGGGGAATTTCCTGTTGCGTAAATAGGCGGCATCTTACACCTTGCGGGGAAACGGCTTAACACCGAATTGGCCCTGCGCTGTACGGACGCACCCCTGGCGCTGCAACTTTTACCGAAGCGTGGCACTCCACTGTTCACTGCCATCCATTCTCAAGGAGCACCTCAATGGCCCGTAAAAGCGCCGCGCAACCGAACGGAGAGCAAATCAAGGATCAAGCCTTCAGCGAACTGAAGGCATTGATCGAAGAGTCGGAAAAATTACTCAAGAGCAGTGCGTCCTTGGTCGGCGAGGATGCTGAAAACCTGCGCGGCCAGATCGCCCTGAAACTACAACAGGCTTTGGATGCGGTTGCCAGCGCCCGGGAGCGCACGCGGCCGATGGTCGATGCAACGCAAGTCTATATTGGCGGGCACCCTTGGCAGACTGTTGCTATTTCCGCGGGGTTTGGCCTCGTGGTGGGGTTATTGCTCGGGCGACGTTGAGCACCGACCCATGGCAAGGGAGACCGCTCCCTTGCCATGAAAAAACCACTGGCCTTCGGTCTACGCTCCCGCCAGTTCCCGCAACTGAGCGTACGCCTGCTCATCCAGCGTGATGCCCTGTTCTGTGGACTTGCCGCGCTCCCGGTGCCGACGATCACCAGGCAAACGGCGCAGCCCCACTCCGTGCATCTGCCTGACGAGTTCCTGGCTGCGCTCGGCAAATCCTTGCCCGGCGGCCTTGCTGGGGTCGATCACGATCAACAATTGCCCAGTCCAAGGCGTTTTGGCGCCGGGGTGATTGCGCCAGTCGAACTCGAAGGAAAAATTGCCCCCGGTTAACGCCGCCGCCAGCAATTCGACCATCATCGACAACGCCGACCCCTTGTGCCCACCAAATGGCAAGAGCGCCCCGCCTTCGAGAATTGCCTTCGGGTCGCGGGTCGGCTGGCCCAGGCTATCCACCCCCATTCCCGGCGGCAGCAGCTCGCCTTTGCGCGCGGCAATCTGCACATCGCCGTGGGCGATGGCGCTGGTGGCAAGGTCGAAGACGATCGGCTCGCCACCGGCGCGTGGCGCGGCGAAAGCGATGGGGTTGGTGCCGAACAGGGGGCGGTCCGCGCCATGAGGCACTACGCAGGTCATGCTGTTGACAACGCTCAGTGCCACCAACCCTTCATAGGCAAACGGCTCGACGTCCGGCCAAAGCGCCGCGAAATGATGGGAGTTGCGGATCGCCAGCACCGCGATACCGGCGCTGCGGGCCTTTTCCACCAGCAAGGGCCGCGCGGCCGCCAGAGCGGGCTGGGCAAAGCCATTGCCGGCGTCCACCCGTACGAAACCTGAGGCGACATCCTCGACCACCGGCACGGCTCGGCCGTCGACCCAACCGCTTTTGAGCGTGGAGACATAACCCGGCATGCGGAACACTCCATGGCTATGGGCCCCGTCGCGCTCGGCTGCGGCGCAGTTTTCGGCGAGGGTGCGGGCGACCTCTGCCGATGTGCCGTGGCGCAGGAAGATCTGCTCCAACAGCCCAACCAAGGCGTCAAGGGATAACGTGCAAGGACCGGTGTGATCGGGAAGCGCGGACATCTGAAGCTCCTGAGTGATTGTAGGAGGTAGCAACAGCGTTGAAACGACAAGACTTGGGCTGATTAACACTGCCCCATGAGCGCCCTGTCAACCTTTGCGCAAGCAACCCTTTGGGCCGGGGCGTTCGCCAGCGAGCCTGGCAGACACGCCCATCGTCCATGCGGTAACTATGTACCACCTGTGCCCTTTCAGCGTGGCCTAGTCTGGCCGCTTCATCCACCGGGACGCCGCATTGGCCTGCCCTGACGAGAAGCGACGATGAGCACAGCAGCACTGCCGTTATTATTTCCCCAGCTGTTGGCCACCAAGGGCTTGGATGAGCTGGAGGCACACCATGGCCTGACGCAGGCCGACCTCGACTGGCTGCAAAACGTTTCGCTGCCCACCCATGCGCAACGCGCCGCACAGACGCCTCCGATGATCGCCGAGACCATCCAGTTCAGCGCCGAAGGCAAGCCGGCCATTGCGTTGGCTGGCTGCTTTTGCCTGCGAACCACGCCCAGACGCGGCGATACCGCCGTCGATCCAGCATTCCTGTACACGCCATGGGACGGCGTTCGCAAGTTCGACAGTCCCGCAGCGCTCCGGGCCTGGATTGACCAGACACTGCTGGACAACCGCGATCGCAACAATCTGTTTCGGCTCCTGTCGATTGCCCAGCGCAGCGAACTGAAGGGCACGACGGATATCGAACAATCCTGGCAGGCCATCGACGGGGACGTTTTCGAGACTCAACTCAACACCATCGAACATGCCCAACACCACAACGTGCTCTCCATGGTGGAGGAATTGGTCAAGTTGCCCCCGCTCGCGACGCTGCTGGACCAGATACTGGGCGACGCGCTACCCGGCCTCGATCCCAGGCAGGTACGCATTGCGCTGTCCAGGATCGACTACACCCAGGCGCCCGAGGCGATTCATGTCACCCAAAGCATTCCCCTGAGCGAGGCGGTGCTGGTCTATTTCCACCATCAAGGCTGGCCAGCCGGGCATCTTGCCGACCTGACCCACCCTGACACGCCTGCGTCGTCCTATTCCGGACAGGAGTGGGAAGCGATCATCAAGGGTGCGGCGATAAGGCTGATCCCGAAGCTGATCGATCGTGTCAACGCGTTCTGGGACACCAGCGGCCCCTTCCACACATCTCGGCGCCAATTCCTGGCCCAATTCATTCAGGACGCCCTGTGGGCGGCCATTCTGATCAAACGAGAAAAAAACCAGCTGACGGAGGCCCAGGGCCGCGAGTTGCTTCGGCTGTTCAGGCCGTCGCGCCGGGACGAGGCAGTGCTGTTCATCGAGACGGTGCGCCTCTGGGAATATGCACCTAACTTCGTGGAGCTCGCTGGATCGCTGATGGTCAGCGGGCAAGGTCATTACCTCTACACGCCCACCGACGGCCTTCAAGTCGTTGGCAATTATCTTGGATTCAAAGAAGCGCTGGTCAGCACGCCCGAGCAGAAGGAGGCGATCTACAACCTGCTGGACCTGGACGAGCGCAACCGGCTCCTGGGTTTCGAGCATCCGCATATTTGCGGCGAACCGATAGACATGCCTATCGCTGATTCATTGGCTGGCGCGATCATCGACAAACAGACGCACAACCTGCGGTATGCGCTGCAAATGTCCCGCCAGGGCCGGGTGAATGTCCATGCACTCGTCGACAAGGCCCTCGACATACGAGCCTTCATCAGCAACAAGCTACTCAATCAAAAGACCGCCGGACATTGGGGGACCCAACCCGCTTTCCATGGAAAATTGCGACTTTCCAACTTCCTGGCCGATCAGATGGAAAGAAAGGCCAAGAGCTACATTGATGTGGAAGGCGCCTTCGCTAGCGAATTTTGCAGGCTGCCATCGTTTCTCCGGTCTTCGCTTCAAAACGGACTCAGGCAATTGCTTGCACAGTTGACCAATGTGTTTTCAGTGGGGATTCGCGCAGAGGCTGATCTACGCTCGATCGACGCCACGCTGCCGACAATCGCCCATGAACTGATCACGACGGTGTTCGCCTTCGACCCCGACTACCCGGATCGCCGGCGGCGCATCGGTGTCAGGGGATTCCGGCCAGACGTTTATTCATTGAAACTGACGTGCGCATCGTCCGGCGTCGCCATCTCGCTGCCACTGGCGAACTGTTTTCTATTGACCGAGCGTGGTGGCCTCGATACGCCGTACTCGGGCATGGCGATCGTCTGGACACCTGCCGACGGGCTACAGGCATTCGCCTCGGTCGACCTGGCCACTCGACAATTGAATCGGCAGCTGCTTGATTCCCGCAGGCGATTTGGCTTGCTGTCCAACCTTCCCCCCGCCCAGCGCCAGCCCCACCGACGCTATCAACTGGACACCTACGAACTGATCGAAGACAACGTTCTGATGAATCGAATGACCTCGTTCATCCACCTTTTCGAGACTGAGTACGCCTACCTGAGTGCCCTGAAAAGCGGGGATTGGCAACTGACCCGCTCGGCACTGGCCAACGGTCTTGAAGCCCTGCTGGAAAAAGGAGCGCCCACCAACCTGAAACGCGCCACGGCTATCGCCCAGGCCAGCAAATACAGGCAGAAACTGCCCGCCTGGCTCGGCGCTGCCCCCCTCGAGGATCAACGTTTGCACGTCGAGATCCTGGAGCAATACAAAAGCAGCGTAGCCGATGGCAAGGATTACCTGGACGGCATCGAACCCCTGCGTACCTACGTGCAAAATCGTCTGCAAGCACTGCTGGACGCACGTTTCCCCGAGGACAGACTCAACCCCGAAACCATCCAGATCACGCCAAACCTGGCGGTGGTCGGCCCTGCCAGTTCATTGACCGACTTTGCCTTGCACCCCATCGATGTCACCAGCAAGGGCTTCAAGGTTTTCTCGACCTCCACGCAATCATTGCCAGACAGCCTGAACGAACTGGCGGTGCGGCAGATGTTGTCGTCGCTCGATATCCAGAGCACTTACAAACATCAGGTGAAACAAGCGCTTTGCGGCGCAATTTCCGATGTCCAGCCCAGGAAGCGACGCTTTCGCCAGCAGCTGCCATGGCAATTGTTGCAATACGCTCACTCACGTCTTCTGCAACAGCACATTTCCCCGAAGGCGTTCGACTTGATCCTCCAAGTCCTGGACATGCCGGACGCCATCGCCCGTCGAGCGGTCAGGGGTGCCGGTGCGTTCATACGTCCACTGGAACTGATCAAGACCGGCGGCGCCGCCGCGGTAAGGGCGCTCGGGCTCTATGTGATCAGCTCGAGCGCCGATCCGGCGGACCCTCACGTTTTATATGCTCCCTACCACGAGGGGCATTCGCTGGCCGAGTTCAAGGATGAACCAAGCATCGTCGCCGCCCTCAATGCCCCCGGCGCGCTTCAGGACCTGCTGGTCCGCCGGCTGCCCGAAGACCAGCGAGCCACCTTCCGGAATCTGTTTGCCGCCACCCTCGGGCAACTGTCGGAGATTACCCTCGCTTCGAATCCGATCGACACCGATGTATTCGAAACCCTGTACAACGACAACGCGACGTTGCTACTGGATATGCTGGGGACGAAGAACCAGGACCATCGCCCATTCGACTGGGCAACGGTGCTGCACCTGTTCAGTTCTGGGATCGGATTGGTGGGTAGGCAGCTACCGGCCAGGTTGACGTTCCTGGAAACGCTTTGGGAGAGCTATCAGGACTTCAAGGGTTCGGCCGAAGCCCTGCAGCAGCACGACTGGAAAACCGGCCTGCATGATTTCATCGCCGGCGCCGCGGAAATGGTGTCGCTGGGTTTGCTCAATCGCGACGATACATTCGGCCTCCTCGATCCCGCCGAACCGGCCTCGCCAAGCAGCTCCTCGACGCCCGGGTGGCAGGAAATCGCCTGCACCGCGCCACTGCGCACCGACTTACAGGCCTTCGAAGCCATAGGCATCAGCCTCTGGGCGCTCCAGCAGAACCGGGCCGACGGCACCTATGAATCAAAGGACGGCGGCAAGTTCTACGTGCCCCTGGCCGGCAAGGTCTATCAAGTGGCAAGGGCCGGCCGGGGCTGGCGCATTATCCACGGTGATGACGAAGGCCCGTTGCTGAGGTATAGCGCCGACGAAACGACATGGGCAATCGACCCACAGCGACAGACCATTCGTTTTGGCAAGGCGGGGTCGAAAATGGCGGTGACCTATAGCGATTTCAAGGCAAAGGGATCCTTGAACATCGAAGCGCGCGGCATGGCTGAGATACGCAAGAAGTCTCCTTATCGCGCCAACGTCATCGTACAGGCACTGGAAACCGCCAGATTCTATTCGCTGAACGCCTTGCTCAATCTAGAGCAGTTCAAAAAACAGCCTTTGCCAGGTTCTCGGCTGGATAGCTTCCTGATGTCGTTCTTTGGGGTCCGACAGGTCGACAGCGCCCTGATCGGCAAAGTGGAGACCGCCATTTTCCCGATATGCAGGGCGTTGGCCGACCCCACCTGGGAACAGCAGAACGCCAGCCGTATCGTCATTGGCAATTTGAAATACCTGGAAGACCGGGCAACCGCATTTGTGCTCGAACCTGCGGCCCGCGGGCGAATCTACCTGACGCAGTTTTTCTTCGAACCGGGGCTGGACTGGTACAAGACCGTGGTGCCGGCGTTCTTCAACGTCGACGCGCATGCCCAAGGCGCGACGCTTATCCACGAGATATCCCATCAGCTCATCGACACGATCGACATCATCTACCTGGACGCTGCGCTGCCGTTTCCCGACTTGATTTCAACCTCGACCCACCTGGGGCAAACACGCTATGACACGCAGAAGGAGCTGCAACTCAATGGGCTTTCCCTGGGCACGGCAAAATCCAAGCTGTTCAGACAGTGGGACAGTACCGACAACAGTTACAAGAGGCTGGAGTTGTTGCCAATGTATAAAGACATTGCCAAGGCCATTTTGAAAGTCACCGACACACGGAGCATGGACGAAGCACGAAACGCGTTCTTGAATCCGGTTTTGCCGGACAAGCGCATCGACGTCATACTCCGTAACGCCGATTCGGTCACGCTGCTGATTTGTGAATTGGGGCGCCAGCTCGATCCGAGTCCATCGCGTTCCACTTGAGTGCGTTGAGCCGTGGGCATGCCAAGGCCGTTGATCTTTTTTTCACGGCATGTGTGCGACAGTACGACCCGGACCTGGACGCTCCTACGTCTGACCAACGGAAAACCGATGCATGCCGTGCAAATGCCATCATCCCTGTTCTCGGCAATGGGCCCCGAGGGTTAGAATGCGGCAAACCAGGAAGAGCCCATGACCGAACGTACACTCCCGCAAGCCGAATACGATGCCATCACCGATGCGGCCGCGCATTGGTGCATGCGTCTGCACGCGGACGACTGCACGGATGCCGAACGGCTGGCGTTCAAGCAATGGCACGACGCCGATCCGCTGCACGCCTTTGAATACGCAGCCATGCTGGAAATCTGGGGCGTTGCCGAGCATCTGCCGCGCGTCGAGCCAATGGCCATCCCTGCGACCCAGCGCCCGCGGTCTCGCGCAGGCTCCATGGCGATCGCGGCGACGGTGCTTGCCCTCGGCCTGCCCCTGGCTGCTTTTACCGGTTGGAACATGGGGTGGTTGCCCAACGCCTACCAGCGATTCGAGGCAGGTTCGAGCGTGCGTCACATCACTCTGGAGGACGGCAGTCACGTAGAGCTCAACCTCGCAAGCGAGCTGGTGTTTGCCAACTACAAGGACGAACGCCGGGTCACGATGAAAAAAGGCGAAGCGTTTTTCGATGTCCGCCACGATAGCCGCCACCCCTTCGTCGTTCGGGCAGGCCAGGGCCAGGTGCGCGTGACCGGGACCCGTTTCAACGTGTGGATGTACCAGGATCAAGTGCGGGTTACGCTGGTGGAAGGTTCCGTGTGGGTAACCAGCCATCGGGCATCCAAAGCGGGCGGCCAGCAACTGTCACCTGGGATGCAGGCGAGCTACAGGGCTGGCGATTTCCAGCCGAAGGTTCGTGACGTCGCCCTCGATGACAGCTCGCTGGCATGGCGAAGTGGCAAGCTGGTGCTGGATAACCTGGCCCTGTCCGACGCGCTGCCGCTGATCAACCGCTACCTCGACCGTCCCGTGATGCTGGCGGACAACGCAACGGGCACTCTGCGCATCGGTGGAAACTACAACCTGAACGAAGTGAAGAACCTGGTGCCTTCGCTGCCCAAGGTCTTGCCGGTGTACCTGACACAGAACAGCGACGGCAACCTGGTATTAAACGCCATCGCTCGTCCTACCCGAAACTGACATAGGCCGCCTCCCTTGGGGACGCGGCCTGATTGCTCCCACGGCTATTGCGTCGCCACCCTGCCCGCCTGCGCGCCCTCATGGATGGTCTGCGCCTGGTAATGCGGGTCGGCCTTGATCTGCTGTTCAGAGAAAGGCAGCACACTTAATTGCCCCTTCGAGAATGCCTGGGTCTGGTCCGCCGAATAGGGCGATGAAGGATCGCTGGACAGTGAGAACGCCAAGAGTCCCTGTGCGTTGGGTCCGTTGCCGTCAAACGTCACCACTTGCAGATAACTGGTGCCGCTGACCACTTCCCGCTGGCCGTTCGCGCCCGGCATGCTCTGGATGGCGTTATAGATGCCCAGCTCGCCCGGTCCACCGTGAATGGGTATCCGGCGGTCGCCGCTGCGGGTCACCTGCACGTCCCGCCATTGGCTATCCGCTTGCAGTCCCGCAGCGTCCACCGCTTGGACCGATGCGACCATGGCCTGGCGCAGCGCATCAGCCACTGGCGATGCTTCGATCGCCAGGCCGCGCGGGGTATGTTGCGGATCGTTCGGGTCGAACGCGACCCGCCAGATGCCCGGCGCCGCCTGCAATGCCTGCATGATGTGCTGGAAATGGACGAACCCCACGCCGCTGTCCAGGCTGGCGGTACGGTCCCAGGCCTTGAGCTGGCTGCATGCCTGCGTCAGGGCCGGTGCGTCGGGCCCCAGCTTCGCGGCACAGAAAGCCAGCAGGTCCGGCATGACCTGATCGGCCAGGTATACCCGGTCGTCCATGACCATGCCCTGCAAATCGCTCACCGTTACCGGCCCCGCCTTTTCCAGTTGTCCCAGTCGGTCCAGGGCAAAACGCGCCCGCAGGCCCAGTGGCAGGTCCTGCTGGCTGATCACGGGGGAATAACCGGACAACGGCTGCGACGGATTGACCATCCACGCCGAATCGTTGGAGTTCTGCACATAATCGCGGCGCAACAGTTGCGGGAGCTTGTCCGCCGCATAGGTACCCTTCTGCACCGCCTTGGGGTCCACATCCCAGGCGCATTCGCCGCGTGAACCGTCCAGCACGATCAGCCGCAGCCCGGCCTTGGGGTCGCTGCATCGGGCAAGCTTGCCGGCATCGACGTTGGGCACCACCGAGACGTTCATATAGAGGCTTTGTCCCTGGTCATCAACGGCCAGGGTATTGACCCAGGGAATCCCCTGAATGCCATGAACGGCCTCTTGCAGATCCTTGAGCGTGACGGCTCGATTCATCGCGTACCACTGCGCCAGCACCCGGTCGTTTTCCAGGTTGGCGTCCCGCAGGCTATAGGCGAACCGGTTATCCCAATCCAGTTTCCCGGGCCATTGCACGATCGGTCCGAACTGCGAACCGTAGACCACACGGGAGAGCGGCTTGACCTGCCCATCGGCCTGCTTGATGTCCACCGTGACCGTTTGCTGGCTCATGGCAACGGACTTGCCATCCACCAGGTAGCGAGTCGGGTCCTTGGGGTCCAGTTGTAGCCGATACAGGGTGAAATGCTTGGACGTATCGACGGTATGGGTCCAGGCCAAGTGCCGGCTGAAGCCGATATTGATCATCGGTAGGCCCGGCAACGCCGCGCCCATCACGTCCAGCTTTCCGGGGATGGTCAAATGCATCTGGTAAAAACGCATGCCTCCCACCCACGGGAAATGCGGATTAGCCAGCAGCATGCCGCGCCCATTGAACGAGCGTTCGCTGCCGATAGCCAGGGCGTTACTGCCGCGCTCCAGGGCGAAGCGCTGTTGCCGTTGCGCCGCGATGGCGAAACCGGACGCCGAGCCCCCCGCGTCTGCCGTAGCCTTGGGCGGCTGCGCCCCGGCCAACGCCTCGGTGAACTGGCCGACGCCACCCTCCACCAACAGGCGCCGGGTGAGCTTGACAATATCCAGCGCGGTGATTGGCCGCACCCACTCGCTTGCGCATTGTTCCGGCAGGCCTTTGGCCTTGCGCTCAGCCAGCGCGCGGTTGTAGCCGGCGGCATAACCTTCCACCAACTGCTGTACCTGGGGCGTCTGCGCCTGCCAGAAACCGGAAACCGCCCGGGGCGTGTTGAGCCACGCAAAAAACACGTCGCTTGCACGATTCTCGCGTTGCTCGACGGTGCCCTGTTCCGGACCAAAATAGCGCGAGCGTTGGCCGTTGACGGTCACGATCTCATTGGCCAACAGGCATAGGTTGTCCTGGGCGTACGCATAGCCGATGCCGTATCCCAACCCCCGCTCATCCTGGGCGCGAATATGCGGCACGCCAAAACTGGTGCGACGAATTTCGGCAGTGGCCTGCCCGGCCTCGCCTCGTGCGCTGACAACGGTACTCAAGCCCAGGGACATCCCCAGCAAGACACCGGCAAGGCAAAACCTCGATAACTGCCCGGACATTCCCACACTCACTCCTGATCGATAGCGTACAAAAACCAGGACGGCCGCCGGTACGCCCTTGTACGTCCGCCCCGGCCTGGAAGTTCACATGCGCCGCGCTTCAACGCGGATGTGCCTACCTTGGGGACGAACCGGATGAAAAAAAATTAATCGGTTGGCAAGCCGCTTCTACCGGGGTTTGACGGTATCCAGGCATTTTTTTCACACCCACGTCCTCATGATTGGCCGCCCTCGTTCGTCCTATACAGGAGAGCGTTGATGATCTTTTCTGTCAGGCTGGTAAGGAGTCTTTACATGCATAACGCGCAAATGCCCATGGAGGGCAAGCCAGGATCGGCCCGTGTCACGATGACAGCCACAAACCGTACGTTCCCTGGGCCAGCGGAACGAGGCGGCAACGAGCAGATCAAGCGTCTGCTCAAGAGCTATGGGCTCAGGACGAGCCTGATTCGCTTGAAGGTCATCGACGCCTTGCTCAAGGCCGCCGATGAAAACCGCCGGCTGGGTGTACGCGGCGTCCATAGCCAATTGTTGGGGCTGGACATTCCCTTGTCCTTTCTGAGCGTGCGTGAGGTGCTAAAGCGCCTGTGCGGCGAAGGCGTGGTCACGCTCAATTCGGATAAAAGCTACAGCTTGCACCACCAGGCCGTGGCCCTGCTCAACACCGAAGAATGAGCGGCGCTCAAGGCTTGACCTTGCGTCGCATCACGCCGTTGATCACCACGACGATGACCGCCACGGCAATGGCGATGTATTGAAACAGCTGCTCGCTGATCATGCCCTTGCCTTGCATCCAGGACAGTCCGAGCATGATCGCCAGTACGACGAGAACCACCAGAATCGAGTATTTCAAACGTTGCGAATGAGTCATTTGCCAGTTTCCTGAAGTTTTCCGTTCTGCCCCCTAGCCTTGCGTTTCTTCCACCATAGGCAAGGTGGCTAGGCAGCCAGGATCGCATGGTACAACCGCCTGGGCATATTCGCGCAACGAAAGAGACCTTTCCCACACCTACCCGTCTACTTTCCTTGGCTCATTATGGGAAAAGTCGTCTTTCGACCCTAGATCTCGCCAACGTACTCTCGAAAAAGAAGAAATTTCCTTCTTTCTGAGAACCGACGTTGGGAACCCATGCCAAATCCGCCCACTTTTCTTACTCCCGTTCGCCTGACGGGTTTCTGCCTGGCCATCGCCCTTTTCGAGTTCCTCACTTACATGGCCAGCGACCTGATCATGCCCGCCATGCTCACCGTGACCCAGGACCTCGATGCATCCCCCGATCAGATTCCCCACGCGTTCAACCTGTACCTGCTGGGCGGCGTCTTGCTGCCTTGGCTGATCGGCCCGTTGTCGGATCGTCATGGGCGGCGCCCCTTCATGCTCGTGGGGTGTGCCGGGTTCGTGCTGGCATGCGTGGCGATCACCCAGGTCACCGGCATGCAGGGTTTCAATGGGCTTCGCCTGGTCCAGGGGATGGGGCTGGGCTTCGTGATTGCAGTCAGCTACCCCGCCATACAGGAAATATTCTGCGAATCCGCCGCCGTGAAGGTCATGGCCATGCTGGGCAATCTCGCCCTTCTTTCGCCGCTTTTAGGCCCTTTGGCGGGCGGGCTGCTGCTGCAGTGGCTGTCGTGGCGCGAGCTGTTCATGTTGCTGGCCGGCCTCGGGGTGGTCAGCTGGTTGGCTTTGTGGGGGTTCATGCCGCGGACGCCCCGTGGCGCGCATGCTGGAACACCGGTCGTCGAACCGTTTGACCTGCGTTCGCTCGTAAGGCGATACGCAGCGCTGCTGGGCCACGGTGGCTTCATGTCGGCCAGCGTTGCGCTGGGGTTGATGAGCCTGCCGCTGATTGCCTGGATCGGCCTGTCGCCCCTGCTGTTGATCCAAGGACAAGGCCTGTCCCCCTTGGCGTATGGGGTTTGGCAGATTCCGGTTTTCGCGGCGGTCATCCTCGGCAATCTCGTCCTCAACGCCCTGGTGGAACGGGCTGGGGTGCATCGGGTGGTCCGCTACAGCTTGTGGCCGTTGTGTACAGGCCTGACCGCGCTGGTGGCCGGCAGTCAGTTCGCCCTGTCCGTTCCCGTCCTGGTCAGTGGGCTGTCGCTGTATGCCATCGGGCTCGGCATGGGCAATGCCGCGCTGTATCGACTGGCCCTGTTCGCCACCGACGATAGCAAGGGCTTGGTTTCGGCCATGGTCGGGATGATCTCCATCGCCGTGATGAGCGCGACAGGGTCGCTGTTGGCGCTGCTGGGTGCCGGGGCGAACCTTGAGTCCTTCGCGCTGATGGTCGGCATCGCCGGGCTCAGCTGTCCTGTCGTGCTGCGCCTGTTCACCTCGCGCCCCGCTGCTCTCCCTTGATTTGCCTTCCCATAGGATGACCCGATGATTCACTTTCCCCATGCCGATGCGCTGTGCGCATGGCCCCAGCCGTATGACGGCGATTCGCTGCCACCGGGGCTGTTCGACAGAGCCATGGCTGAAATCAGCCTGTTCCATAGCCACCACACGCCAGGCTACGAACATTGGCTCAACGCCAACGGGCTTCGGGCCGACGACCTGGACCGTTTGACTGACTGGTCGCGCCTGCCGCCCATTTACGCCAGCTACTTCAAGCAGCGATTGCTGCTCAGCCCCACCGCCGAAGGTGCATTGGAACTCACGTCCTCGGGCACCAGCGGGCAGAAAAGCCGCATGCGCTACGACGAGCGCAGCATGGCGGCGGCCCAAGGCATGGTGGCAGACATCTTTGAGTATTACGGCTGGTCGACACCCGACTCGCCGTGCAACTACTTGCTCTTCAGCCATGAGCCCGAAGCGGCCAATCGCCTGGGCACGGCCTACACCGACCAGTTCCTGTGCCGCTTCGCACCGGCCAATCGGATCGCCTACGCCTTGCGATGCACGGGAAAAGGCCACGAATTCGACGTCTTCGGCGCCATCGGCACTCTGCAATCTTTTGCCGAAGAGGGCCTGCCGGTGCGCATCTTCGGCTTTCCGGCGCTGCTCTGGCATGTGCTTGAGCGCATGCGTGAAACCGGCATACAAGACCTGAAGCTCGCCGCCGGTTCGCTGGTCTTCCTGGGCGGCGGCTGGAAGAAACAGGCGGCCGAGGAAATCCCCCGACGTCACGTTTACGAGCGCATCACACAGCAACTCGGCATCGAGGTCCAACGCTGCCGCGACGGCTACGGTGCGGTCGAGCACGCGGTGCCTTACATCGAGTGCGCCCATCATCGGTTCCACGTGCCGGTCTATTCCAAAGTCTACATACGCCACCCCTCGGACTTCAGTGTCCAGCCGTTCGGCGAGCCAGGGTTGTTGTCGTTCGTTTCGCCCTACATCTCGTCAAGCCCCGCGCACGCCGTGGTGATGAGTGATCTGGCGACCCTGCACCCGGCCAACTGCAAGTGCGGCCTTCAAACCCAGTGGTTCGAGCTGCATGGCCGGGCCGGCACCAGTGCCAGCCGAAGCTGCGCCATGGCCGCTGCCGAATTGATCAAGGAAAACTGATATGTACCTCATCAACGGCCAACTGAACGCCGGGCTGCCGCTCGATGCAGCGCTTGAACGCCTCCAAGCGCAACTGCCCGTCTTGCTGGAAACGCCACCTCGCAGCGAGGAGGTTATCGACTGTGCCGAGGCGTTCGCGCAATGGCTGCGTGCGGCAGACCGAAGCCCGCTGCTGGACGAGGACCAGCGCCAGGCCCTGATTGCTTTCTGCGCCCGCAAGTCGTTGAGCTTCAAGCTGGAACGGGAGCTGGGCGTCGATGCACGTTCGCTACGGCGAATCGATTATTGCGGCGGGCCCTTCGAGAGTTGGCAGCCTTTGGGCCTGGTGGTCCATGTCACGCCGGGCAACTCGCCGTTGCTGGGGTTTTGCGCGGTGCTGGAGGGCCTACTTGCGGGCAACGTCAATTGGCTGCGCCCCAGCACCCGCGAGGGCGACCTGACAGCGCAACTCCTAGCGGCGTTCCTGGCGTGCGATCCAGGCGGCCGGTTACGTGGTTATCTGGCGGTATTGCCGGTGCCCTCTGAACAAACCGGGCGTCTTTTTGCCGTTGCCAATGGCGTCAGTGCCTGGGGCGGCGAAGCTGCCTTGAAGGCATTGCGCGAGCGCATTCCAACGGGTTGTCGCTGGATCGATTGGGGCCACCGGATCAGCTTCGCCTATATCACGCCTCTGGCCGCCAGCGAGCAGGCCTTGGATGCGCTGGTGGACGAAGTCTGCCGCCTCGACCAGCAGGCCTGCTCCAGCCCGCAATGGCTGCTGGTGGACAGCGATGATCCTGGGCAATTGCACGCAGTGGGAAGCGCCCTGGCCGCCGCGTTCGAACGCCGGACCGGGCGCTGGCCCACCCTGGAGACCACCGCCGCCGAAGCCTGTGAGATCACCACCCGTACGGCACTGGCCCGCCTGGACTTCAGCTTTGCCAACGAAACCGGCCAGGTCTGGACGGGCAATGGCTGGCGCATTCTCTGGGAGCACCACCGCGCACTGCAACCTTCGCCATTGTTTCGCACGCTGCTGCTACGGCCGATGCCGCAAGTGCTGCTCGCCGAAACCTTGCTGCCATGGCGCAATGTGCTGCAGAGCTGCGCCCTCATCTGCGAGCCGGAACGCGCTCCTGGGCTGGTTCGGCGCCTGATGACCGCTGGGGTTGGCCGGGTGACCTCCACGGGAGAAATCCAGCAAGGTTACGACGGCGAGCCCCACGATGGAGTCTATGGGCTGCAACGATTGAGTCGCCGGGTATCGGTCAGCCTTGATGCAGGCATTGCCAGCCATCGCGTCACGCTGGATGCCGCCGCGAGCCCATTGGCGCTGACCCCTTCGACGCCCATCATGGACAAAGCCGCGTTCGTGGCGCTGCCCCCGGCCCCTCAGGCACAGCTGTTCTTCCGTTCCGGCGGCAGCAGCGGCGCGCCGGTTTTGTCCCCCTACAGCCATCGTGATTTCGACCGCCACATGCGGGCCGCCGCCGATGGGCTGCGCGCCGCGGGACTCGACCCGATGTACGATCGAGTGATGAACCTGTTCTATGGTGGCAGCCTGTACGGCGGGTTCCTCAGTTTCACCAAGATCCTCGAACAGATGGATGTCGTGCATTACCCGATGAGTGCGCCGCCGGATGACAACTTTGCAGAGATCGCGCAGTTGATCGTCGAGCATCGAATCAACACGCTCATGGGCATGCCCAGCACGTTGCATCGTCTGTTCTCAAGCCAGCAATCAGTCCTTCAAGGCTACGGCGGTGTGCGCAAGATCATGCTTGGTGGCGAACACCTGGGGCAGGACTGTCGTCTCCTGTTCGAGCAATGCGGCGTCACCTGCGTTCGCTCGGCAATCTACGGCAGCGTCGATGCGGGCCCCCTCGGGCATGCCTGCATAGCCAGCGGCGACGGTGTGTTTCATCTGATGGAGGATATCCAATCCTTGGAAATCGTTGACCTGGAATGGGATACGCCGGTCGGCCCTGATGGTATCGGGCGCTTGCTGTTCACCTCCCGCGTACGCCAGGCGCGCCCGCTCCAGCGATACGAAGTCGGCGACCTAGGGCGCTGGCTACCCGGCCCATGCGCGTGTGGCCTGGAGTCGCCCAGATTCGAGCTGCGCGAGCGCCACGGCCAACTGGTGCGCATCGCCACGGAGTTCATCAATACCCGGGACCTGTCCGAGCACGCGCAGACGGCCATCCAGATCGTTCTGAGCCATGCGGGCTGTGGCGGTGAGCGTTTGCTGATTCGTACCGATGGCGACGCCGAAACGGTACGGCGCCAGGTGCTGGGCCTCGCAGCGCTGCGCACGTCGGTCAACGCCGGGTTGCTGGTTCTGGACGTCGAGCACTGCCCGGTTGAGCGGTTCGAACATAACAAGCACAGCGGCAAAGTCCCGCTGGTGATCGATTGCAGGTTAGCCGGCCGTTGATTTCGCCCGGTACCCGATAAGCCGACCCATAGCCTTGAGAATATTCCGATGAGCGCCCCATTAACCTACGACCAATGGCTCAACCATATCCGCACGCATTCGATGTTCTATCGCACGCAGCTGAGCCATCTACCCGTCCATGGCTGCGAGTTCCACCAGTTGCCGATCGTCAATCTCAGCGAGTATTGGAAAGACAGCCACGACCTGGACCATTGGCCGGTGTTGACCAGCCGCGTTAAGGACGCACTGGTCTTCAAGACCGGCGGTACGACCAGCGAAGGCAAGTTATCGGTGTATACCCACGCAGAATGGCAACTGATGCTCGATTGCTTCGGTCGCAGCTTGACAGCCCAATTGGCTGCGGGGGATCGCATTGCTAATCTGTTTTTCTCGGGGGATCTCTACGCCAGTTTCCTGTTCATCCACGGTGCCCTGTGCAGCGTCGATGTTGCGATTACCGAGTTTCCCTTCTCCGGCTCGGTGGAACTCGATGTGTTGGCCGACGCCATTGCTGGACACCGCATCAACGTACTCGTCGGCGTGCCTGCGCACTTGCTGGCCTTCGCCAGCCATGTCATTGGCAAAGGGCGCAGGCTGCCACAGATCACCACCGTGCTCTTTGGCGGGGAGAACCTGTTCGAAAGCCAGATGCCGACATTGAAGCGCGCCTTCCCGGGCGCGCGTTTCGCGTCCATCGGATACGCCAGCGTGGATGCCGGACTGGTAGGTGCGAGCACGCCTGATTGCGGCTTGGGCGAGCACCGGGTATTCGATCAGCACACGCGGGTGGAAATCGTCGACGACCTGAGCGGGGAAGCGATCGAGGCCATTGGCCAAGCCGGAAACCTGGTGGTGACGAATTTCAACCGGACCCTCATGCCCATTGTCCGATACCCGGTGGGAGACCGCGCCAGTTGGTGCGAGCCGGCAGGCACGCCGGGGCGCAAATTCGCCCTTCGAGGACGCAGCGCAGAGAGCCGGCGCGTACGCGTTGGCGTGTTGTCGCTGTTTCCCGAAGAAATAAGCGACATCGCGCGGCGCGTGGCCGGCGGTGTGCAGTGGCAACTGATCATCGAGCACAGCCAGGGCAATGACTGCGTGTTGCTCAAGTGGCTGCCGGAAAAAGCCGAGGATGCAGGCCCAACGCGATCCCATGCGCTTAAAGCGGCCTTGATCGAGCAATATCCAGGCCTCGATCGACTTCATGTGGATACCCAGGCCTGTACCGCACAGGACCTGGAGCGCCACCCCCGTTCCGGCAAGCACCTGTCGATCATCGATCGTCGGGTATACGGTTCGCGGGCACCGGAGGATGCCGGATGAGCCTTCTGGTATTCAGGCCGTTCCAAGCCACCGACAGCGCCGGTACGTGCGAGCTGTTTCGTCGGGTGTACGGCGATCACTACGTCTCCCCTGACGTCTACATGCCGCAAATGATCTGCCAGCACAATCTCAAGGGGCGCTGGCATTCGCAGGTGGCGGTGGTCGACGGGCGCGTGGTCGGTCATGCCGCGTTGTGCCGCCAGGGACACGCCACTCAAGATGCCGAGCTGGCGCTGGTTGCGGTGGACCCCGAGTTGCAGGGCAGGCAGATCGCCTCGCGGCTGGGGCAACAATTACTGGACGGTTGCCGGCAGCTCGGGCTCGCCAGGCTATCGATCAAGCAGGTCACCAGCCATCCCTACAGCCAACGGCTGTCCCAACGACTGGGTTTTCATGACGTCGGCCTGCTACCCGACTTCGTGCCCTCTCCGTTCGCCACGGACCAGGCCGAAACCATCGTGATCGGCTGCCAAGTGATCGGCGACCACCCTCGACCGCTGCCACGTCTTCAATGGCCCGCGCCCCACCAATGGCTGATGGGCGCTTTGGAAACGCGTTTCGGGACCACCCTTGTGGATAGGCCGCAGGGCATTCATCCGTTGCGGCTTAGCCATTTACCCGGCCGGATCGAGATCGTGGCGGATCGGGTGGATACATGCCTCGTCGGGCAGCTTCGGCGCTTGCCCGCCCATTGGCCGCTTTCGGTCCGAATCGGCCTCGGTCGACACTTTTGCGCCGACCACCAGCTGCTGCTGGCTGCGGGTTTTTTCTTCACTGGGATGATGCCCACGGACGCCGGGCAAGGTTGGCAGGCGCTGTTCCACCGAGTTGCACATCCGCGCAGGCTCAGCCTGCACTCGGCCCCCATGCAACGCCTTCACGATGAATTGCAGGCTCACGCTCAAACCTGGAAAAACGCCCAGGCCCATTCCGCCGCCTGACGGCTGGTCAGGCCCCACACTCAAGCTCCTGGCAGAGAAGCCGACATATATTGGAACGTTCATCCCATTTGCTTCCGAAAGTCGCCCCGTGCAAGGAACACCCACATGCCCTCATTGCGCACCATTCAGGCCCGCTACACGTTGTTTTTGGTTCTGTTCATTCTGGTGTTATCCATCCTGACGGTCGTCGGCATCAGTTACCTCGTCGCACCCAAGCTGCGCCACACCGAGGAACAAGTGGCGCTGAACCGCATTGCCGAGGTCGCCGAGCAGATCCAGGGCGAACTGAACAAGGTCCAGGCCCAGCAACGCAGCATTACCCAGACCATCCCCTTGCTCGACAGCGATGCCATCGACAAGGTACTGCCAGGCCTGGTGGACCAGTACGGTGAGCTGAAAGTGTTCGGCGGCGGGATCTGGCCTTTGCCCAACCAGCGCGCCGAAGGTCGCAGCAAATTCAGCACGTTCTGGCACCGCGACGCTTCCGGCAAGCTGATCGTCAACACCTTCTGGAACAGCGATGCTGCGCCGAACTACTACGAGCAACCCTGGCACAAGGGCGGCATGGCCACTCCCCCTGGCAAATGCGCCTGGGCGGCAGCCTACAAGGACGATGCGAGCGCCGAACCCCGGACCAACTGCGCCATGGCCATCCAGAAGAATGGCACGCCGTATGGCGTCTCCACCATCGACGTGACCCTCGGCTTTTTCAACGAGCTGATCGCACGCAAGGAAGCAGAACTGAACGCCGAGATGCTGATCGTGGAAAGCGACGGCAAGATCATCAGCAACAGCTCGCGGATCAGCGGCCCGATCGTGCTCAAGAACATCAGCGAACTGGCGGCTGGCTCGCCATTTGCCGCCCAGGTCAAGGCTGGCCTGGCCAACCGTGACCAACCGCAGCGCGTCGAATTCGACAACAACGGTGAAGCCAGCACGTTCTTCATGCGACCTATCGAAGGCTCGCCCTGGTTCCTCGCCACTGCCCTGCCGACCCGCCTGATCACAGCCCAACGTGATGACGTATTGAACACGCTGAGTCTGTTGCAGATACCCATGGTGATCCTGTTGGTGCTGATGCAGCTGTATGCGATCCGCCAATTGACCAACCGCATGAAAGTGCTCAAGGGCAACATCGATGCGTTGTCCACGGGCGACGCCGACCTGACCCGCCGCATCACCATCCGCGCCGAAGACGAACTGGGCGCCATCGGTCATTCGGTCAACCGCTTTATCGCGTACCTGCAAGACATGATCGGCGAAGTCACCCAGGCCACCGGCGCCATGGCATCTAGCCTGGACAAGCTGCAGCAGACTTCGGCCCACACCAGTGAAATCCTGATGCGCCATGCCTCGGAGACCGACCAGACGGTAACGGCCATCACCGAAATGAGTTCCACGGCCGAAAGCGTGGCGCAGAATGCCGCTGAGACGGCCGCCTTCACCCAGAGGGCCAATGAACATGCCGATCGCTCCCGCGTCGTTGTCGGCGAGGCATCGAACAGTGTCGTCGCGTTGATCGAGGAAGTGGCCAGCGCCACCCACAAGGTCGAGAGCATGCAGCAGGATGCGCAGCGCATCACCGAGATCCTCGGTGTGATCGGGGCCATCGCCGGGCAGACCAACCTGCTGGCGCTCAACGCCGCCATCGAAGCCGCCCGGGCTGGCGAGCAAGGCCGTGGCTTCGCGGTGGTCGCCGACGAAGTCCGCGCCCTCGCCGCCCGCACCCAGGCCAGCACTTCGGAGATCAACGAAATGCTGACGCGCCTGACCCAAGGCGTGAGCTCGTCGGTCGCGGCCATGGAAAACACCCAGACCAGTTGCCAATCGGCTGCCGACGCCACCTCCCGAGTGAACTCGGGCCTGGACGAAATGGCCGGCTCCGTCAGCCAGATCAACAGCCTCAGCACCCAGATCGCCACCGCCGCCGAGCAGCAAAGTGCAGTGACCGAGGAGATCAACCGGAGCATGGTGCAGATCCGGCACATGGTCGAAGAGCTGGTGGAAAGCGGCCTGGCCAGCGAGAACAACACCCGTCAGTTGCTGGAAGCCAACAGTCGGGTGAATGCGATCATGGGGCGGTTCAAGGTTCGCTGAAAGGACCTTCACCGATTCCCTTCGTCGCGATGACGGTGTGTCAATCAGCGTGCAATTGATTGATCCGCCGCCATCGCGAGCAAGCTCGCTCCCACGTGGTTCAGCGTTCACACACGTTTCAAGGCAACTTACAATTCTGTCATCCGCCCTTCAGCCTGCTGTCGGGCGCCCGTCGCTACTCTGTTATCCTTCCATCCAAAGCCGTTCGCCAAGAGACCTGACCCATGGCCAATCCCCTGCACCTGCTCGCACTGAGCGCCGTTTTCACCTCTGCCCTGGCCCAGGCTGCCGAGCCGGTCACCATCGATGTACACCGCGACGCCAATTGCGGCTGTTGCAAGAAGTGGATCTCCCATCTGCAAGCCAACGGTCTTAAGGTCAATGACCATGTCGAAGCCGACATGAGTTCGGTCAAGCAGCGCCTGGGCGTCGCGCCCAACCTGCGTTCCTGTCACACCGCCGAGATCAACGGCAAATTCGTCGAGGGTCACGTCCCCGCCGAGCAGGTGCTGGCGTTAAGCAAACGCGGCGATCTGCTCGGCATTGCCGCGCCAGGCATGCCGATGGGCTCGCCGGGCATGGAAATGGACGGCATGAGTGATGCCTATCAGGTGATCGGGCAGAAAAAGGACGGCTCCCAAACCGTCGTGGCGGACTATCCAGCCCACTGATGCCCGAGGCATATGTCGGGCTGTTCCTGGCGGCATTTGGCGCGGCGACCCTGTTGCCGCTGCAATCGGAAGCGCTGCTGATCGGCCTGGTACTCAGCGAGCGCCACGCGGTCTGGCTGTTGCTGGGGGTCGCCACCTTCGGCAATGTGTTGGGCTCACTGGTGAACTGGTGGCTAGGGACCCGCGTTGAGCAGTTCAAGGACCGCCGTTGGTTCCCTGTCAGCCCGTCTCACCTGGACAAGGCCCGCCAGCATTACCAGCGCTATGGCTATTGGTCGCTGCTGCTGAGCTGGGTGCCCATCATTGGCGATCCCCTGACGCTGGTGGCGGGCGTAATGGGTGAACCGTGGCGACGCTTTCTGTTGATGGTCACCCTCGCCAAAGGCCTGCGTTATGGCGTACTCGTGCTCGCAACCCTGGGCTGGATGGGTTGAACGTTCCCACGGTTCGGTTGCCTGTGATTAATGTCGCCATAATCCAGCCGTTCCAGGATCGGTCGGTTGCCTAAAGGAGTTTGACAATGCCGCGTTTGACTACCCGCTGGAAGTCCAGCCTGTTCTTGCTCGCTGCCCTGCCGCTGTTCGCCCAGGCCGAGAACCCGCCCGAAGGTCCGGCCTATGGCCCTCAGCTCGAAGGCTTCAAATACCCCTACACCCTCAAGCACTTTTCCTTGCAGTCTCAGGGCAAAACATTGCAGATGGGCTACATGGACGTGCCCGCCCAAGGCAAGGCCAACGGTCGCAGTGTCGTGCTGATGCACGGCAAGAATTTCTGCGCCGCGACCTGGGGCGACTCGATCAAGACCCTCAGCGAGGCTGGCTACCGGGTCATCGCGCCGGACCAGATCGGCTTCTGCACCTCGAGCAAGCCAGACCACTACCAGTACAGCTTTCACCAACTGGCGAACAACACCAACGCGCTGCTCAAGACCCTGGGTGTGCAGAAAGCCATCGTGCTGGGCCACTCCACCGGTGGCATGCTTGCCACCCGCTATGCGCTGCAATTTCCCGATCAGGTCGAACGCCTGGCGATGGTCAATCCCATCGGGCTCGAAGACTGGAAGGCCCTCGGCGTTCCCTACCGCAGCGTGGACCAATGGTATGAACGCGAGCTGAAACTCAGCGCCGACGGCATCCGTACCTACGAGCGCAATACATACTATGGCGGTCGCTGGAAGCCGGAGTACGAGCGTTGGGTGGACATGCTGGCCGGATTGAACAAAGGCCCGGGACATAAGCAGGTGGCATGGAATTCAGCACTGATCTACGACATGATCTTCACCCAGCCGGTCTACTACGAGTTCAAGGACCTGAAGGCGCCGACTCTGCTGCTGATCGGCACGTCCGACACCACCGCCATTGGCAGCGACATCGCTGCGCCGGCAGTGAAGGCCAGGTTGGGCAAATATGACGTGCTGGGCAAGCAGGTCGCCCAGCTGATTCCTCGATCGACACTGGTGGAATTCCCCAATCTGGGTCACGCGCCGCAGATGGAGGAACCAGACCGGTTCCACAAAGCCCTGCTGGGCTGGCTGGACAAACCCATTCTCTGACGAGGTATTCCATGGCGGTGCAGATTGCAGTCATCGATGATTGGCAGGACGTGGCAAGGGATGTGGTGGATTGGTCCGCACTGGAGAGCGTCGGCCAGGTGACGTTCCTGCATGACTATCCCGCCGACCACGACGCCCTGGCCGCGCGCCTGCAAGGCTTCGATGTCATCTGCGTGATGCGCGAACGGACACGTTTCGATGAAGCGCTGCTGCGCCGCTTGCCCAAGCTCAAGCTATTGCTGACCGGCGGCATGCGCAATGCCGCCCTCGACCTGAAGGCTGCCGCCGCGCTGGGTATCCAGGTGTGTGGCACCGACAGCTACAAGCACGCCGCGCCCGAACTGACCTGGGCACTGATCATGGCGCTTACGCGCAACCTCGTCCCAGAAGCCAACGCGTTGCGTGCCGGGCTTTGGCAACAGGGCCTGGGCGGCGACTTGCACGGCAAGACCCTGGCAATCCTCGGCCTGGGCAGCATCGGCACGCGCGTGGCGCAGTTCGGCCAAGTGTTCGGCATGCGAGTGATCGCCTGGAGCGAGAACTTGACGGCCGAACGGGCAACCGATGCCGGCGTCACCTATGTAAGCAAGCAAGCGCTGTTCGAGCAGGCCGATATTCTCTCGATCCACCTGGTCCTCGGTGACCGCACCCGGGGCCTGGTCGATGCCCAGGCGCTGGGCTGGATGAAGCCTGGTGCGCTGCTGATCAATACTGCCCGCGGGCCGATCGTGGACGAGGCTGCCTTGATCGATGCGCTGCAGCATAAACGCCTGGCTGGGGCGGGCCTGGATGTATTCGCCCAGGAACCGTTGCCGCCCGACCACCCGTTCCGGACGCTGGACAACGTACTGGCAACACCTCACGTGGGTTACGTGAGCCGCCAGAATTACCAGCAATTCTACGGCCAGATGATTGAAGACTTGCAGGCCTGGACGGCAGGCAAGCCGATTCGGGTGTTGAAGCCGATAGCCTGAGTTTGCCCGTCCCTGTGGGAGCGAGCCGTTTCCGGGCGGCGTGCCGACGAAGACGGTGTGTCAGTTAGAGGAGATGTCGTCTGACCTGGCGCTTTCGCGAGCAGGCTCCCTCCCACCCAGCTCAAACCATGAAGCATCTGCACCCTGCTTGAAAGCCATCAAAACGCCTCCATCCTGCCCGCCCCTTTATGGTGCGATGCGCTGTTGAACCGCGCACGCGATTGAACCAGCGCCTTTCCCTACAACACGAATGTTTCAAAGAGGCTGCATTTCGTCGGCTCGTATTCCCCTTCGTCGTGTAAGACATTGCCGACAATAAATGTGATTGTCCGACAATTCGACGAAGCGAACCGCACCGCTCTAGCTTCTGACCTAGACTGCCGGTCCGGGCGCAAAACCGACCGGTCATCAGGACGAAAAAAAGTCGAAACTTTTCACAACGGCGAAAGGTCAGGTTAGAGGAAGGGCAACAACGGCTGGAGCATTCCTTGCAACGGCCCCCTCACCTGATTCGCTTCGCCGCATTGGGCAGCGCTTTGCTCTCCTTGCGTAGCGCTCGTGCGCCTGGCCGCAGGATTCGGCCAATGTAACAACAGCTCTGGCGCTTGCCGGAAACAGATCGAGAACATAGGAGTTATTTATGATCAGTGCTGCCTTGGAACCACAGCAAGTCCGCTCTCAACTACCGCCGGCGGCAGAATCGCCGACGGCACCGGTGCTGGCCACCGGAGGCAAGGCACTGCTCCCTGTCGTTCGACAGAATCCAAATCGCAAGAAAATTCTGTTCGTGACGTCCGAAATCGCCGACCTGGTGAAGACCGGCGGGCTGGGTGACGTTTCTTCCGCCCTGCCCCGGGCGATGGCCGGTCTGCACGATGTGCGGATACTGATCCCTGGGTACCCGCAAGTCATGAACAGCGGCAATCCTATCCATATCATCGGCGAACTGGGCGGCCATGCCGCACTTCCGCCCTGCAAGATCGGCCGCATGGACATGGCCGACGGTCTGGTGATCTACGTACTGATCTGTCCCGAACTCTATGCCCGTGAAGGTTCTCCCTACGGCGCCAACAATGGCCGCGACTGGCCCGACAACCACATCCGCTTTGCCCGCCTGGGCCTCGCCGCGGCAGACATCGCCGCCAACCTGGCGCAAATCCACTGGTGCCCCGACCTGGTCCACGCACACGACTGGCCAGCCGGGCTGGCGCCTGCCTATATGCACTGGCGCGGTCAACGCACCCCCACCCTGTTCACCATCCACAACCTGGCGTACCAGGGCGTGGTCAGCCTCGCGTCCTGCCCTGAGTTGGGTATTCCCGAGCACGCGCTGCAACAGGAAGGCATGGAGTTCTACGGCAAGCTGTCGTTCCTGAAGGCCGGCATGGCCTATTCCAGCCACATCACCACCGTGAGCGCCACCTACGCCCAGGAGATCACCACACCGGCGTTCGGCTGTGGACTCGATGGGTTCCTTGCCTCCAAGACTCAACAAGGCTTGCTCAGTGGCATCCCCAACGGCATCGATGAAAGCTGGGACTCGGCCACCGATACCCACCTGCAGCGCCAGTTTTCCATAGGCGACTGGGATGGCAAGGCAGCCAACGCCGCGCATGTACGCGACCTGTTCGGCCTGGATGATTCCACCGGCCCACTGTTCGCCGTGGTATCGCGTCTGGTGTATCAGAAAGGCCTGGACCTGACCGAAGCCGTTTCCGAATTCATCGTCGAGTCCGGCGGGCAGATCGCGATCATCGGCCGCGGCGAGCCGGAAGAAGAACAAGCCATGCGTGAACTGGCCCTGCGCTTCCCAGGCCGGATCGGCGTGCGCATCGGCTTCAACGAAACCGACGCTCGGCGGATGTTCGCCGGCAGCGACTTCCTGTTGATGCCGTCCCGCTACGAGCCCTGCGGCTTGAGCCAGATGTATGCGCAACGCTTTGGGTCGCTGCCCGTAGCCCGGAATACCGGCGGGCTTGCCGACACGATCGAGGACGGAGTCACCGGGTTCTTGTTCAACGAATCCACCGTCGACAGTTACAAAGAGGCGCTGACCCGTGCGTTCAAGGTGTACGAGTTCCCCGAACTGCTTAATGCGATGCGCTGCCGGGCGATGTCCGCGCCGTTCAACTGGAGCAAGGCTGTGGAACCCTACGCCGAACTTTACGAACAACTGGTCGCTAAATCATTAGGAAAATCTGCCAGACAATGAGGTAACCGATGCCGTCAAGGACGCCTGAAACCTGGACCCACGGCGCGGTCCTGCTTGATCCAGAGCACACCCGTTTCGCCCTGTGGGCCCCTGATGCCCTTTATGTCAGTGTCGAACTCGACACTGGAGAATCCATACCGATGCTGCCCCAGGCCAACGGCTGGCACATGATCCAGGCCCGTTGCCCCTCCGGCACTCGCTACCGCTACAACATCGATGGTGAACTGCAAGTGCCTGACCCGGCTTCCAGGTCCCAGGATGGCGATATTGACCGCCACAGCGTGGTGGTCGACCCCCACGCTTATCAATGGCGGCACACCGGTTGGCGCGGACGCCCCTGGTACGATGCCGTCATCTATGAGCTACACGTCGGCGCCCTGGGCGGTTTCGAAGGTGTCGAGCAACAGCTGGCGCGCCTGGCCGGGCTTGGCGTCACGGCCATTGAACTGATGCCGCTCTCGCAGTTCCCCGGAGACCGCAACTGGGGCTACGACGGCGTGCTGCCGTACGCGCCCCAGGCTTCTTACGGTACGCCGGACCAGCTCAAGCACTTGATCGACAGCGCCCATGGCCATGGAATCGCAGTCATTCTGGACGTGGTCTACAACCACTTCGGCCCCGACGGCAACTACCTGCACCGCTACGCCAAGGGCTTCTTTCGCGAAGACAAGCACACACCATGGGGCGCGGCGATTGATTTCCGGCGCCGCGAGGTCCGTGACTTCTTCATCGACAACGCGCTGATGTGGCTGTCGGAGTACCGTTTCGACGGCCTGCGCCTGGACGCGGTTCACGCCATCGAAGACCCCGACTTCCTTCAGGAACTGGCCGCCAGGGTGCGTCAGCAGGTGGACCCGACACGGTATGTCTGGCTGACCGTCGAGAACGAACACAACCAGGCCAGCCTTCTGGAACAAGGCTACGACGCCCAGTGGAACGATGACGGACACAACGCGCTGCACGTGCTGCTGACGGGCGAGACCGACGCTTACTACGCCGACTATGCCGAGCAACCGACGGAAAAACTCGCCCGCTGCCTGAGCCAGGGCTTCGTGTTCCAGGGCCATACCAACCGCCATGGCGAATCCCGCGGGGAGCCCAGCGGTCACTTGCCGCCCAGCGCGTTCGTGCTGTTCCTGCAGAATCACGACCAGATCGGCAACCGCGCCCTCGGTGAACGTCTGCATCAACTGGCGCCGCCGCAAGCCCTGCAAGCCGCGACTGCCCTATTGCTTTTGTCGCCGATGATTCCGCTGATGTTCATGGGCGATGAGGTCGTCGCTGAACAACCGTTCCTGTTTTTCACCAGCCACCACGGCGAACTGGCCGAGCTGGTGCGTGAAGGCCGCCGCAACGAGTTCAAGGCCTTCAGCGCCTTTGCCGATCCGCAGAAGCGTGAACGGATCCCCGACCCGAACGCGGCCAGTACGTTCGACGCCTCAAGGCCCAACCTGGAGGCGCACCAGCCAGAGCAACTGGCCAGTGAAGCTCTTTATCGCCTACTGCTGAAAATCCGTCGGGAGGAAATCGTTCCGCGCCTGCCCGCCGCCCATCCCTTGGGCGCCGACGTATTGGGTCACGGCGCCGTCAGCGCACGCTGGCAAATGGGCGATGGCAGCGTGTTGCGCATCGACCTGAATCTTAGCGACAAGCCTGTCAACCACAGCGCCCCGCAAGATGCGCAGATTCTTTTCGAACATCCACCGCAGGCCATGGGTCTGTTGCAACAGGGGGTACTCACGCCCTACAGCGCGCTGGTCAGTCTGACGCAAGCGGCAACCTTGCCCACCCTTACTGGAGAGCGCCTATGAGTGATGCGCAATTGGAAATCCTCGCTGGCCGGGCAGGCCTGGCGGTGGACTGGATCGACGCCAACGGCCGGGCCCAGAAAGTATCGCCGGCGGTCCTGCGTTCGGTCCTCACCGGCCTGGGCCATCCCGCCGGTAGCGCGCAGGAAATCGACGCCAGCCTGTTGCAATTGCAAGAGGACCAACAGAACCACCGCCTGCCACCGCTGATCACGGCGGACGTCGGCGTCAATGTCGACCTGAGCCGTTATTTCGAGCCCGGCACGCCTTGCGAAATCCAACTCGAGGACGGCGCGACGATGAGCTCAAAGCTCGATGCCGACGCCGCTCTCCCCGGGATCGTCCCGGTGGGGTATCAGCACGTGAGCATCCAGGGCCAACATTTCACCCTGGCGGTGGCGCCGGCCCGTTGCTACAGCGTGGCCGATGCCGTGGATGATCCAACGCCTCGGGCCTGGGGTTTGAGCGCACAGCTTTATTCGCTACGACGCCCGGGTGATGGCGGCTTCGGCGACACCCAGGCCCTCGAAGAGCTGGCGCGGGTGGCGGGCGAACGCGGCGCCGATGCCCTGGCGATCAGCCCGATGCATGCGATGTTCAGCAGCGATACCGGCCGCTACAGCCCTTACTCGCCTTCCAGCCGGTTGTTTCTCAACAGCCTGTATGCCGCGCCGGGCACCATCCTGGGCGAGCGTGCGCTGCGCACGGCGATCGACGCCAGCGGCCTGACCAACCAATTGCGCAGCCTTGAAGAGCAGCCGCTCATCGACTGGCCGGTTGCTGCCCAAGCCAAGCAACGGGTGCTTCGCGCCCTGTATGACGGCTTCAGACAGGGCGAGCACCCCTTGCACGAAGACTTCAGCAGCTTCCGCCATAGCAGTGGAGAAGCCTTGGAGAATCACTGCCGCTTCGAAGCCCTCCAGGCCGAACGCGCGGCTCGCGGCGAAAGCCTCGACTGGCGCCAGTGGCCCGAAAAATGGCGGGACCCGCGCAGCCCGGCAATCGCTCGTTTCGCCGAAGAAAACGCTGACGAAATCGGCTTCTACGCTTTTTGCCAATGGTTGATCGCCCGCTGCCTGGAGCGTGCCCAGAGCGCCGCCAAATCCAGCGGCATGAGCATCGGCCTGATCGCCGACCTCGCGGTGGGTGCCGACGGCGCCGGCAGCCAGGCCTGGAGCCGGCAGGACGAATTGCTCGCGTCCCTTACGGTGGGCGCGCCCCCCGACATCCTCAATCGCTCGGGCCAGGGTTGGGGCATCTCCGCGTTCTCCCCCGAGGGCCTGGTTCGCAATGGTTTTCGCGCCTTCATCGAGATGCTGCGGGCCAATTTCGCCCACGCGGGTGGCTTGCGCATCGACCACATCATGGGATTGCAACGGCTATGGGTGATCCCCAACGATGCCCCGCCCACCGACGGTGCCTATCTCTACTACCCCATCGACGACCTGTTGCGGCTATTGGCCCTGGAGTCCCATCGTCACCAGGCCATCGTCCTGGGCGAGGACCTGGGTACGGTGCCCGACGGCCTGCGTGAAAAACTGGCGGCGCGCTCGATCCTCGGCATGCGCGTGTTGTTGTTCGAACAGGACAACACGCACTTCAAGCCCATTCTCGATTGGCCCGACGACGCCCTGGCGACCACCAGCACCCATGACCTGCCCACTCTCAACGGCTGGTGGCACGGCCACGACATCGACTGGAATGCCCGGCTGGAGCTGATCGATTCCCACACCGAAATGGATTGGCGCAAACATCGCCAGCGTGAACGCAAAGGGTTGCGCAACGCCCTGAACCAGGACCCGCAGAACTTCCGCGAGGAACACCGCGAAACCGACCAGGTGCTGGACGCCAGCGTGCGCTTTCTCGGGCATACCCGAGCGCCGTTGGTACTGCTGCCGTTGGAAGATGCCCTGGGCATCGACGAGCAGGCCAACCTCCCCGGCACCACCGACACCCACCCTAACTGGCGGCGGCGCCTGGCTCTGGAGAGCGGAGCGCTGCTGGACGACCCGGACGCCGCACGGCGTCTGGAAATACTCGCCTGCGCGAGGCTTCAGGCGAACGAGCGTGACCGATGAACGATAAAATGACTCCATCCCTGCGGGCCACCTTACGCCTGCAATTTCACAAGGGCTTCACCCTCGACGACGCCATACCGCAAGTGCCTTACTTCGCGTCGCTGGGTATAAGCCATATCTATGCCTCTCCGCTGCTCAAGGCGCGGGCCGGATCCATGCATGGCTACGATGTGGTCGACCCGACCCAGGTCAACCCCGAGCTGGGGGGTGAAGCCGCGCTCAAGCGCCTGGTCGCCACCCTGCGCGAACATCGGATGGGGCTGATCCTCGACATCGTGTCCAACCACATGGCCGTCGGCGGCAATGACAATCCGTGGTGGCTGGACCTGCTGGAATGGGGACGGCTGAGCCCCTATGGCGAATTTTTCGACATCCAATGGCATTCCCCCGACCCGTTGATGGAAGGCCAACTGCTCCTGCCCTTCCTGGGCAGCGACTACGGCGTGGCCCTGCAAGAAGGCACGCTGAAACTGCGCTTCGACGCCACGCAAGGCAGCTTTTATGTCGAGCATTATGAGCATCGCTTCCCTGTCTGCCCCATGCAGTACGGTGAGTTGCTAAAGCCTTCGGACGACCTGGCAGCCGAGCAGATCGAGTCGCTCAAGGGCCTGGCCGAGCGCTTTACCACGCTGAACTACCAGACCGATGCCCACTCCCTCGCCCGTCCCTTGCAACAGGAACTGCGAGACCTGGCAGCGGAGCCCGCGATACTCGACGCCATCCAGGTCACCCTGAGCGGCTACGACTCCACGCAGCCGGAAGGTTTCGAACGCCTGCATCGGCTGCTGGAACGTCAGAGCTACCGTCTCGCCAGTTGGCGTACGGCGGCGGACGATATCAATTGGCGGCGCTTTTTCGATGTCAACGAACTGGGCGGCCTACGGGTCGAGCGGCCGGCGGTATTCGAAGCGACCCACGCGAAAATCTTCGAGCTGATTGCCGAAGGATTGGTGGACGGGCTGCGGATCGATCACATTGACGGCCTGGCCGATCCTCGGGGCTACTGCCGCAAGCTGCGCCGGCGCGTCGACTCGCTGTCCCCGTCACGGCATCTGCCGATTTTCGTGGAGAAAATCCTTGGCGATGGCGAAACCCTGCGCCGGGATTGGAACGTTGACGGCAGCACCGGTTACGAATTCATGAACCAGATTTCGTTGCTGCAACACAACCCGGCCGGCGCCGAGCCCCTCGCTGAATTCTGGAGCCGCCACAGTGAACGGCCAGCGCATTTTATCGAAGAGGCGCGCCTGGCCCGCCAGCAGATTCTCAATGGATCCCTGGCCGGGGACTTCGAAAGCGTGGCCCAAGCCCTGTTGCAGGTGGCGCGGGATGACGTGATGACTCGCGACCTGACCCTGGGTGCCATTCGACGGGCATTGCAGGAACTGATCGTGCATTTCCCGGTGTACCGCACCTATATCACCCCGCTGGGTCGCTCCGCCGAAGATGAGGTGTTTTTCCAGAAGGCCCTGGAAGGCGCCCGGCAAACCCTCAGCGAAGCCGATTGGCCGGTGCTTGACTGCCTGGCCGACTGGCTCGGTGGCATGCCTTGGCGCGGGCGGCCTCGGGGCAGCGAGCGCAAACGGCTGCGCCACGCTTGCGTGCGCTTCCAGCAACTGACTTCGCCGGCCGCCGCCAAGGCTGTCGAAGACACTGCGCTGTATCGTTCGGCGGTGCTGCTGTCGCGCAATGACGTGGGCTACAACACCGAACGGTTCAGCGCCCCGGCTCAGGAGTTCCACGGGGCCTGCTTCGAGCGGTTGGAGCATTTCCCAGACAACCTGGTGACCACCGCCACCCACGACCACAAACGAGGGGAAGACACTCGAGCACGGCTGGCGGTGATCAGCGAACGCCCCGATTGGTACACCGCGTGCGTGGAGCAATGGCGCATCCTCGCCCCGTCGCTGCACAGCGACCCGGCCGCCCCTTCGGCCGGTGACGAGTTGATTCTTTACCAGGCCCTGCTCGGAAGTTGGCCGCTGGACCTTGACTTGCAGGACCCCAAGGCCTTGGCCAGCTATGCCGAACGCTTGTGGCAATGGCAGCGCAAGGCGTTGCGCGAAGCCAAGCTGCAAAGCAGTTGGGCCGCCGTCAACGACTCTTATGAGCAGGCAACGCAGATGTTCCTGGAGCGGTTGCTGCTGTGCGATGAGGGCTTGCCTCTGCGCTGCGCCATCGCCGAAGCCGTGCAGGCCATCGCTCCAGCGGGCGGCCTCAACAGCCTGGCGCAAACCTTGCTGCGCATGACCGTCCCCGGCGTACCGGATCTGTACCAGGGCAACGAGTTCTGGGACTTCAGCCTGGTGGATCCGGACAACCGTCGCCCAGTGGATTTCGAGGCCCGCCGTGAGGCGATGCAGGCCGACAGCGCCCCCGTGGCGCTTGTGCGTGATTGGCGCGACGGGCGTGTCAAGCAGGCACTGATCGCGCGGACGCTGGCCTTGCGGTCCGAGTATCCGCAACTGTTCCGCCAGGGCAGCTACGAGCCGTTGCCGGTACAGGGTGAGCATGCCGAGCACGTATTGGCCTTCGTGCGCCAACACCAGCAGCAACGGGCGATCGTCGTGGTGCCGATTCACACGGCGCGCCTGCTGGAAAACAGTGCCCTGCCCCAGGTCGCTGCATCGGACTGGGGCGACACGCGCATCTCGCTACCGTTTGCCACCGAGGGAGCAAAACTGAGGGGACTTTTTGCAAGCGCAGCAGTCACACCCCAAAGGGAGCTGATGGTCAGCGCCGCACTGGGGGATTTCCCGGTCAATGTCTTTATTGAATCTTGAGTCAAGTCAGGAGCACTGCGATGAGTACCGACGATAAACGCATTCGTGAATTCGCCTATCAGATCTGGGAGTCGGAAGGTAAGCCTGCCGGGCAAGAAGAGCGCCATTGGGAAATGGCACGCAAGCTGGCGGAGGCCGAAGCCCTGGCGCCAAGCAAACCACCGAAAGCACCGAGCAAATCCGCGGCCAGCAAGACTGACGGCACCAAGCCGGCTGCTGCCGCCAAGGCCACCGTCGCCAAGGCCGCCGCCAAGAGCACCGCGCCCAAGGCCAAGCCCGCGACCAAGCCTTCGGCAGCCACCGCGGCAATGGTCCCGCCCGCCGACAAGGCTAGCGCTAAAAAGCCACGCGCCACGCGCAAGCCCCCGGCGGTCTGAATCCGCGGACTCATCGTTCCCAAGCCAGTGCTTCTTTCAACGAAGAGGCCTGCTTGTGGCGTGCAGACTTGTCTTCTCGCCACAAGCGCAAAGCACGCAGCCCTGCGTGCAGCGCACCACCGTATCTGTCTTTTGCAGGAGCAACTATGACCCGTCCGAAAAATACCACGCCGCCGCCCGTTATCGAGGCTTCGCGGATACGTGAAGGGCTGCCGTTTCCACTCGGCGCGACCTGGGATGGCCTGGGGGTCAATTTCGCGTTGTTCTCGGCCAACGCCACCAAGGTCGAACTGTGCATCTTCGACGACACAGGCGAGGTGGAACTCGAGCGTATCGAACTGCCGGAATACACCGATGAGATCTACCACGGCTATCTACCGGACGCACATCCGGGGCTGATTTATGGCTACCGCGTCTACGGTCCGTACGACCCCGAGAACGGCCACCGCTTCAACCCCAACAAGCTGCTCATCGACCCCTACGCCAAGCAACTGGTGGGCGAGCTGAAATGGTCGGAAGCCCTGTTCGGCTACACCATTGGCCATCCCGATGGCGATCTCAGTTTCGATGAGCGTGACAGCGCGCCATTCGTACCCAAGTCCAAGGTCATCGACCCGGCCCATACCTGGGGCCGCGATCATCGGGTCAGCGTGCCGTGGGACAAGACCATCTTGTATGAAACCCACGTGCGCGGCATCTCCATGCGCCATCCCTCGGTGCCGGAGAACCTGCGTGGTACGTTCGCTGGCCTGATGGTCGACGATGTCCTGGAACACATTCGCAAGCTGGGCGTGTCGTCTGTGGAATTGCTGCCCATCCACGCGTTCGTCAACGACCAGCACCTGCTGCAAAAGGGCATGACCAACTACTGGGGCTACAACAGCATCGCCTTCTTTGCCCCGGATCCGCGCTACCTCGCCAGCGGCAAGATTGCCGAGTTCAAGGAAATGGTCGCGCACATGCACGAGGCCAATCTGGAGGTCATCCTCGATGTGGTCTACAACCACACCGCCGAGGGCAATGAACAGGGGCCGACGTTGTCCATGCGAGGCATCGACAACGCGTCGTACTACCGGCTGATGCCCGACGACAAGCGCTACTACATCAACGATTCGGGCACCGGCAATACACTGGACCTGAGTCATCCCTGCGTGCTGCAAATGGTCACCGACTCGTTGCGCTACTGGGCCACGGAAATGCACGTGGACGGCTTCCGCTTCGACCTGGCGACCATTCTGGGCCGGTATCACGACGGCTTCGACGAACGCCACAGTTTCCTCGTCGCCTGTCGCCAGGACCCGGTGCTGCGCCAGGTAAAAATGATCGCCGAGCCCTGGGACTGCGGCCCCGGCGGCTATCAGGTCGGACGCTTCCCGCCAGGTTGGGTCGAGTGGAATGACAAATTCCGCGACACCGTGCGCGCCTTCTGGAAAGGCGACGATGGCCAACTGGCCGACTTCGCCAGCCGCATGACCGCCTCGGGCGAGATGTTCAACCAGCGTGGCCGACGGCCATACGCCTCGGTCAACTTCGTCACGGCCCACGACGGCTTCACGTTGCACGATCTGGTCTCCTACAACGACAAGCACAACGAAGCCAACGACGAGAACAACCAGGACGGCAGCAACAACAACCTGTCCTGGAACCATGGCGTCGAAGGCCCGACGGATGATCCCGAGATCAATGAGCTGCGTCATCGGCAGATGCGCAACTTCTTCGCCACCCTGCTCCTGGCCCAAGGCACACCAATGATTGTCGCTGGCGACGAGTTCGCCCGAACCCAGCACGGCAACAACAATGCCTACTGCCAGGACAGCGAAATCGGCTGGGTCAACTGGGACCTGAGCGCTGATGGCCAGGCGTTGCTGAAGTTCGTCAAGCGCTTGATCAAACTGCGCATGTCCTACCCGATCCTGCGACGCGGTCGATTCCTGGTCGGCAATTACAACGAGGACATCGGCGTAAAGGATGTGACCTGGCTGGCCCCCGACGCAAGCGAGATGACCGTCGAACAATGGCAGGATGGTCAAGGCCGTTGCCTCGGCATGTTGATGGACGGCCGCGCACAGGAGACCGGCATCCGCCGCAAGGGCGGCGACGCGACATTGTTGCTGGTGGTCAACGCGCACCACGACATCGTCAACTTCCGCCTGCCAGAGGTGCCCGAAGGGAGTTTCTGGACCTGCATGGTGGACACCAACCAACCCGCGGTGCGTGGCCAGGAGCGTTTCGATTTCGATTTCGAATATTCCGTGACCGGGCGCTCACTGCTGCTGTTCGAGCTTCAACGCGAAGAAGAGGAATAAGGGACCTTCCCCGAGTCGGCTGGCGCAAGGACGCGCCCTGCTGCACGCGCAACACAGTTCGAACAAAAAAAACCGGTTCAGATACACATTCTGACGCGACGAATCCGCTGGCATGGTCAATACTTCGCCTGCGGTCGATTCCAGGACTCGGAACATCGCGAATCACAGTCATCGCTCCCAAGGGGCGACATTGGGCGGCTGGCCCGATGCGTGACTGAACGATTGGACACGACAAGGACGTATCTCATGAAACCTGCCTCTCGGTTGCAAGGCCGGCATCACTCGCAAATCTGGAACAGCGCGCCGCAACTGGCCGATATTCCGATCATCAGCACCCAGACACTCATACCTGCGGGCGCCCGCGCGGTCATCCTTGCCCCGCACCCTGGCGACGAAGTCGGCGCCTGCGGTGGGTTGCTCCAGTTGTTGAGCAACCTGGGCCAACCGATGTTGCTGATCTCGGTCACCGACGGCAGCCTGAGCCATCCGGGCTCGCCACTGTGGTCCGATGAGCGGCTGCGCACGTTTCGCCCGCATCCCCAGGAGAGCGTGGACGCCCTGCATCGCCTGGGCGTGCCTTCCAATGGCCTGCAGTGGGTGCGCGGAGGGTTCCCGGAAAAGGGCCTCGCCGAACATGAAGCCCAACTGACCGCGTTCATCGGCCATTACCTCAAACCTGGCGACGTGGTGTTCAGCACTTGGCGCCTGGACGGCGACAGCGACCACGACACGGTCGGCCGCGCTGGAGCCTTGGCCGCTGAAACCGTCGGAGCGGTGTTCAACGAACTGCCCGTATGGGCCTGGCACTGGCCGGTTCGTGAGCAGAACAGGATCCCCTGGCATCGGGCGCGCAAATTACGGCTGGACGTGTGGACCACCGCCCGCAAGCGTCACGCCATGCACGCCTATGCCAGCCAGCTCGGCAGCGAGCCCACCAACGGCATCGCACCGCTGGTGCCGAGGGTCATTCTCGATCGCATGGGCATGCCGTACGAAATTGTATTTATCTGACCCCAGCCCTGTGGGAGCGAGCTTGCTCGCGATAGCGGCCCAGCCAACATCTCGTCAAGCTGACCTACTGCTATCGCGAGCAGGCTCGCCCCCACATTTTTCGGCCTTGAAGTTTTGTCCGGCAAGAATTCCGGAACTGCCGCAGTCGCCATGAGTCGCATGAACAGAGACGTCTGACTCAGGAGTGAACGTGACTCGCGATCCCCACTGGCGGGTCGAAGAATCAGTGCCGCTGGACGCACCCGCGGCGATTCATCGACTGCGTGTTCTCACGGTGAATACCCATAAAGGCTTTACAGCCCTCAATCGTCGTTTCATTTTGCCGGAGCTGCGCGAAGCGGTGCGCGCCACAGGTGCCGACCTGGTTTTCCTTCAGGAGGTGCTTGGTGAACATGATCGACATGCCCTGCGCTACGACAACTGGCCCCAGACCTCGCAATACGAATTTCTCGCCGACAGCATGTGGAGCGACTTCGCCTACGGCCGGAACGCGGTGTACCCCGACGGACATCACGGCAACGCGCTGCTTTCCAAATACCCGATCCGCCAGTTCCGCAACCTCGACGTGTCAATCACCGGTCCCGAACGGCGCGGGTTGCTGCATTGTGTGCTGGACGTGCCGGGCCATGCCGAAGTCCACGGGATCTGCGTGCATCTGAGCCTGCTGGAAAGCCATCGCCAATTGCAGCTCAAGCTGCTCTGCAAATTGCTTGACTCTCTTCCCGAGGACGCTCCGGTGATCATCGCCGGGGATTTCAACGACTGGCAATTGCGCGGCAACACCACGCTTGCCCGTCGCCAGTACCTGCACGAGGCCTTTGAACACCATCACGGGCGTCCTGCCCGGACCTACCCCGCCCGCTTCCCCCTGCTACGCCTGGACCGCATTTACCTGCGCAACGCCACCAGCCACGCCCCGCAGATCCTCGGCAACAAGCCCTGGACGCACTTGAGCGATCACCTGCCGTTGGCGGTGGAAGTGCATCTGTAGCCCCTGATTCGGGTAAACCGACCTGTAAGATCTGACAGTAGCGACGCCTTTGATTCGTTGCTAGCGTGCCTTTCCATACAGCGAGCGTTGCCGGGTCCTGTGTGCCATCTGTCGTGCAACCCATGCTGAAACAGGCATGCCATGGATGCCCATGCAGAGGGATAGCACATGATTCGGCGCGATCGGCATATCAATCGTCTGTTCAACGCCTTGTGGGTAGCGGCTCCGTTCCTGCTTCCTGCCTCATCAGCGATGGCGGCTTGCACATTGTCACCCACGGCAGGCGACGACACTTACGTGTGCGACAGTGGCACGAGTGCAACCGGGCTTACGGATCTGTCGGGCAACAACAACCTGACGGTCTCAGGCAGTGGCCTCGTTCAGGGTGACGTCGTGTTCGATGCCGGAACCGACCGCATCGAAATCAACGCCAACGGTGTCATCGATGGCGACGTCGAGCAAGGCTCGCAAGCCGACGCGTTTGAAATGAATGGCGGCCGGATTCTATCGATCTCCCAAGGCGATGGCCTCGATACGTTCCTGATGACTGGCGGCACCATCGTCGACGCGTTCGAAGATGGCGACATCGCCCAGATGACCGGCGGCACCATCGGCAGGGTCGACATGAAGCTCGATGACAACGTCTTCGACATGTCAGGTGGGGAAATCATCGGCAACCTCGTCACTGGCTTCGGCAGGGACACCATCATCCTGTCCGAAGGACGCATCGGCGGTAATGTCAGCGTCAGCGGTGGCAACGACAACGTGACCGTCAGTGGCGGGGAAATCGGCGGCGAGGTCCGGACCAGTGCCGGCGACGATCGATTCCAATGGAGCGGCGGCACCATCCGCTCAGCCATCCTGATGGGCGACGGCATCGACACCGCTCTGTTGCAGAACCTCACCGAGGCGGGACTCGCCCCCACGCCCAGCCTGGACGGAGGCTTGGGCCAGGACAACCTGACCTTCGAGGGCAGCACGTCCAGTACCGGAGCCCGCTATGACAACTGGGAAACCGTCAGCCTGACCCAAGACTCGCGCCTGGACTTGGGCGACACGCTGCTGCTGGGCGACAACGCCACCGGCACGGGTGTGTTCAACATCGACAGCAGCAGCGTATTGACCTCGACCCAAGGCGTCATCGCGCCGTTTACTTCAGGCCAGATGACCACGCTCAACAATGCCGGAGCAATTGATCTCGCCGACGGCAACACCCGCACCAATGACACCCTCACCGTGCAAGGCAATTACGCCGGCAATGGCGGCCAGCTACGCCTGCAAACGGTGCTTGGGGCCGATGATTCGCCCAGTGACAAACTGGTGGTCAACGGTGGCACCCTGACAGGCGGCACCGCCATCACCGTCACGAATCTGGGTGGCGCCGGCGGCCTGACTACCCAGGACGGCATCGAACTGGTCCAGGCCCAGAGCGGAGCCGTCAGTGATAGCAGCGCCTTTTCACTGGCGCAATCCGTCTCGGCCGGTGCATTCGACTATCGCCTGTTCAAGGGCGGCGTGGCCGGCAACGCCAACAACTGGTACCTGCGCTCCACGGTAGTGGCGGGCCCGGTCGCAGCGCCCAGCCCGACGCTGCCGCCGCTGCCGGCCGCCGTGCCGGGCGCTGCGCCGATTCCCTTGTACCGCCCCGAAGTCCCTACCTGGTCAGTACTGCCCCCAGCCGCCGCGCAATTGACGCTGATGGCCCTGGGTACGTTTCACGATCGGCAAGGCGACCAGCGCCTGCTGTCGGAAACCGGCGCGTTCGGCGCGGGTTGGGGCCGGGCCTACGGCAAAGACCTCGATCAAACCTGGGCCGGCACGGTAACGCCCCGGTTCGACGGTTCCATCAAGGGTTTCCAGGTCGGCCATGACTTGTACGCCGCCCCAACGTCCGACGATCGGACCCAGCGTATCGGTTTTTTTGTCGGCCACACCGAACTGAACGGCAACGTTGACGGCTTCAACCTCGGGTTCCAAGGCCGGCGCGCTGGCAAGATCGAGCTCGATGGCGACAGCTATGGCCTTTACTGGACCCTCATCGACCGCTCGGGTGGCTACGTCGATGCGGTGGTCATGGGCACCCGCCTGAATGGCGATAACCGCTCCGAACGTGGCGTCAAAATCGACAATCGCGGGCACGCCTTGACCCTATCGGCGGAGGCCGGCTATCCGTTTGCGGTAGCTCGCGACTGGGTCTTCGAACCCCAGGCCCAGATCATCCATCAGAAGATCAGCCTGGACAGCCAGGACGATGGGATTTCAAAGGTCGAATTCGACTCCGACAGCGCCTGGACTGGCCGCCTAGGCGCCCGGCTCAAGGGCAGCTATCAAGTCAGCGGCTTGCCGGTGGAGCCCTATCTGCGAGCCAATATCTGGCACACCTTTTCCGGCACCGACACGGTGACATTCGACGACACCCAACGGATCGAGACCGAACAACGCGCCTCCACGGCGGACCTGGGCGTTGGCTTGGTCGTGAGCCTGGCGTCTAGCGTCAGCGCCTATGCCGGCGTGGACTACAGCAATAACCTGGACAGCAACCAGCAACGCGGCGTGGCGGGCAATGTGGGCGTGAGAATCAGTTGGTGAGGCGCAGACGACGATGAATTGACGCCTAAATAGGATCGTTTTTATCCGCGTGAAATCATTGGGTTAGCGCTCCATGATTTCACTATGCCATTTGTCGGCCAATTTCTTGACGCAACCGCTTTGGTCTTCTTGAATACAACGTACTACCCCCGGAAACACAGTCAGGGGCAGGCCTCTGGAACCCCGCCATCGCGGGTCGCCAGAGGTTTGCCTCATCCATTCGGTCGCCCCTCATTCGGGGTAGGAGAGACGCCCTAAGCGAGAAATGCATGCGATTGCAAGGCAGACCCCCATGAAAACTTCCCCCCGCCCGCAGGAACTCAAAACCACCCTCTGCACCGTCTCGACCTCCCTGTTGCTGTGTTCGTCGATGCAAGTGCTGGCCGAACTGGAAGACCCTCTCACTGCCCCCTGGTACGACCGAACACCCGCCGACCACCCAACGGGCAACGACCCCGCGTCGGGCAAAAGTCCCGCGCTCTTCACGCTTCGCAACAACAATGGCCATACCCAGCGCGTCGGTTTGATCAGCGGCCAGAGCCGGATCACAGCCAATGGCAGCGCAATGCTGGTCGCGCCGGCTCTCGCCAAGCCGGGCCAGGAGACCCTGAGCCTGGAGGGGCAGAATCTTGGAGCCTACTGGAGCCTGACCGGCCCCGCGGGCTGGCACGTGGACCTGAGTGCCAGCGGGGGGCGGGTCAACGGTTTCAGCTTGAACGAACAGGGTCAGCGTCAAGCCACCGAGGGCAGCGCCGTCACGCTGTCGGTCGAAGGCGGCTTCCCCATCGGCATCAGCGAAAACTGGGTGGTCGAACCCCAGGCGCAGTTGATCAACCAGCGCATCAGCCTTGATACGCCGAACGGCGAAAATGGCGACAGCAGCGAACTGAGCACTTGGAGCGGTCGCGTCGGCGCCCGGCTCAAAGGGGCCTACCAAGTCAACGGCCTGGGCGTCGAGCCGTACGTGCGCACCAACCTGTGGCACACGGTCCAGAGCGCCGACACCGTCACCCTGGACAAAGTCGACAAGATCAGCAGCAGCCGCAAATCTTCGACCGTCGAAGTCGGCCTGGGCCTGGTTGCCCGGGTCACCCCAGTGGTGAGCCTGTATGTCAGCGCCGACTACAGCAGTGACGTCGACGACAACGACCTCAACGGCGTCATCGCCAGCCTGGGCGTGCGGATGCGTTGGTAAACACCGGCTTCATGCATTCAACGCAATGGTGGCAGGGGCGTAGGCAGGACAGCCGCACGCCCTTGCCACTTCGAAATCACCTTCATTAAGGCGTATAACGCTAGAAGCGCCGCAGACTGTCAGCCCATGGCTCATTTCATTGATGGAGTAACGATATGACCACCGCCACCCTGCTCTCCCATTTATTTCCCAGCGCCGCGGATATCCCAGAGGCCTACCGTCTCGGTGATCCCGTCGAACAACGGGAATACCTGGTCGATGGCGTCTTGAGAACCTGGCAAGGACCACTGGCCACCGTGCGCAGCCCGGTTTACCTGGCCGGCCCGAACGGCGATGAACAAGTGATCCTCGGCAGCACGCCGCTGCTGGACGCCGAGACGGCGCTCACCGCGCTTGACGCCGCCGTCCGGGCTTATGATCGCGGCCAAGGCACATGGCCGACGATGCGCGTCGCCGAACGCATCCGCCATGTCGAGAGTTTCCTGGCGCGCATGCGTGAACGACGTGAAGCAGTGGTCAAGCTGCTGATGTGGGAAATCGGCAAAAATCTGAAGGACTCCCAAAAGGAATTCGACCGGACCTGCGACTATATCGTCGACACTATCAACGCCCTCAAGGAGCTGGACCGTCGTTCCAGCCGCTTCGAGCTGGAACAGGACACGCTGGGGCAGATCCGCCGCGTGCCCCTCGGCGTCGCCCTCTGCATGGGCCCGTACAACTATCCGCTGAACGAAACCTTCACCACGCTGATTCCCGCGCTGATCATGGGCAACACCGTGGTCTTCAAGCCGGCCAAGCTCGGCGTGCTGCTGATACGTCCGCTGCTGGAAGCCTTTCGCGACAGCTTTCCTGCGGGCGTCATCAATGTGATCTACGGCAGCGGCCGAGAGACCGTCAGCGCACTGATGGCCAGCGGCAAGATCGACATATTTGCCTTCATCGGCACCAACAAGGCTGCCAGCGACCTCAAGAAACTCCACCCGCGCCCGCATCGCCTGCGCGCCGCCCTGGGGCTGGATGCAAAAAACCCCGGCCTGGTGTTACGCGATGTCGACCTGGACAATGCCGTCAGCGAAGCGCTCACCGGTTCGCTTTCTTTCAATGGGCAGCGGTGCACGGCTCTGAAGATCCTGTTCGTTCATGAAGACGTCGCCCCGGCGTTCATCGAGAAATTCAATGCCAAACTCGCCGCGCTGAAACCCGGCATGCCTTGGGAAGATGGCGTGGCGCTGACGCCACTGCCCGAAGCCGGCAAGGTCGATTATTTGCACGCCCTGGTGGCCGATGCCATCGCCAAGGGTGCGGGGGTGATGAACCAGCACGGTGGCGAATCCCGGGCTTCGTTCTTCTATCCGGCGGTTCTATACCCGGTGAACACAGCGATGCGTGTGTATCACGAAGAACAGTTCGGCCCCGTCGTGCCCATCGTGCCGTACCGTGACCTGAACACCGTGGTCGATTACGTGCTCGAATCCGACTTCGGCCAGCAACTGAGTATCTTCGGCACCCACCCAGCTGAAGTCGGCAAGCTGGTGGACACCTTCGCCAACCAGGTCGGGCGCATCAACATCAACGCCCAGTGCCAACGCGGCCCAGACACCTTCCCTTTCAACGGCCGGAAAAATTCCGCCGAAGGCACATTGTCGGTCCATGATGCGCTACGCACTTTTTCGATCCGTACGCTGGTGGCAACCAAATTCCAGGAGAGCAACAAGGCGCTTATCAGCGACATCATCCGTGAGCGGGATTCGAATTTCCTGACCACCGACTACATTTTCTGAGACCGCTCGCTGGTTACGACAGGGCCGGGCGCCGCCATTTGACGCCCCAGCCCTGTTGCATGCCGGCAGCAGCCAGCAGGATCGCCGCCACCCCCAGCCACTGAAGCGGTTCGAGGCGATGACCGAAGGCGAACCAGTCGACGAAGATCGCCGCGATCGGATAGATAAAGGACAGCGCGCCGGTCACGGCTGTCGGCAACCGCTGGATCGCGCTGTATAGCAGCACGTACATGATACCGGTGTGAATCATGCCGAGGGTCAGCAGGCTGGCCCAGGCCTCGGGTTGCTGCGGCAACGTCGAGAGATTCGCCCATGGCGCCAACAGCAGTATCCCGGTGCTGACCTGGATCAGCGCGATCAAATGGGGTGGCGTGCCGCTGAGCCGCTTGATGATCAACGCCGCAATGGCGTACAGCAAAGCCGCACCCAACGCCAGGGCGATGCCCGCCAGATAGTCCTCGCCACCCTGCCCTTGTTCGCCATGGGCGCTGACGATCGCCAGCATCCCAAGGAACGAAACCGCGAGCCAGAAGAGCTTTTGCGCGGTGATCTTTTCGCCCAGGAACAACGCCGCCAGCCCGACCAGCATGAACGGTTGGACGTTGTAAACCGCCGTACCGATCGCAATCGAAGCGCGGGAATAGGAAGCGAACAGCAATACCCAATTGCCCACGATTGCCCCGCCGCTGAGTACCGCCAGCAGGAACGTTGTGCGCGTCAGCACATCCCGACGCAGGAAACCAAATCCCGCGCAAATCAGCAGCAGCGTGACGGTGCCAAATACGCAACGCCAGAACACCACATCCAGTACGGGCAGGCCCGCCACCAGTACAAACCAACCTATGGTTCCGGAAATCAGCATGGCGGCGGTCATTTCGAGCGAACCGCGGCGTAGGGTCTTGTCCATCTTCAGGCTCCTTCGGTAAGTGGCTACAGTATGCCGAGCCGCCGGGCCGCTTCTCCATGGCCTGAAAAAGGCTAAACTGGTTTTTGACCTTTTTTATAAAGGCCATTTTGACCATTTACCTAACGGAGCCGTTATGACTGACGACATCGACCAAATCCTCATCAAGGCGCTGATGGAAGATTCCCGACGCTCGCTCAAGGCTTTGGCGAACCTGAGCGGCCTGTCGTCCCCCAGCGTTGCCGAACGCCTGCGTAGACTCGAGGAGCGTGGCGTGCTCAGGGGCTATACCGTTGAAGTCGATCCGAAGTGTTTTGGTTATCAACTCCAGGCCATCGTGCGCATTCGCCCATTGCCAGGGCAGTTGCAAGAGGTGGAGCGGCAGATCCAGGCCATTGGCGAGTTCACTGAATGCGACAAGGTGACTGGCGAGGATTGTTTCATCGCGCGGCTGCATGTGCGGTCGATGGAACAGTTGGATGTTTTGTTGGATAAGTTGAATGTTCTTGCAGAAACCAATACGGCTATTGTCAAGAAGACGCCGGTGAAGCGGCGGTTGCCTCCGATGGGGTGAGAGCCGTTGATGGACGCCGACCTGGTGCAAGCCCCAGACAAAAAAAAGGCGCCTTTCCTTCAGGAAAAGCGCCGTTTCTCAAATCAACAGCTCAAGCCGGACACTCCGGCAATATCAGTCATCACGTCCCATCAACCCAAACAGCTGCAGCAAGCTGACAAACAGGTTGTAGATCGACACATACAGGCTGATGGTCGCCATGATGTAGTTACGCTCGCCGCCATGGATGATGGCGCTGGTCTGGTACAGGATGCAGACCGACGAGAACAGCACGAAGCCGGCGCTGATCGCCAGTTGCAGGCCGCTGATCTGGAAGAAGAAGCTAGCCACCACCGCACCCAGCAACACGAAGAAACCGGCGGTGATGAAACCACTCAGGAAGCTCATGTCCTTGCGGGAGATCAGTACGTACGCCGACAGGCCACCGAACACCAACGCGGTCATTGCGAAGGCCGAACTGACCACTTCTGCGCCGCCCTGCATGCCCAGGTAACGGTTGAGGATAGGGCCGAGCAGGAACCCCATGAACCCGGTCAGGGCGAAGGCCGAAACCAGGCCCCAGGCCGAATCGCGGAGCTTGTTGGTAAGGAAAAACAGGCCGTAGAAACCGATCAGCACGACAAAGATGTTCGGGTAACCGACGCGCATCTGTTGTGCGACGAAGGCCATCACACCGCTGAAAGCGAGCGTGAGTGCCAGCAGGCCATAAGTGTTGCGCAGGACGCGGCTAACTTCTAGCTGCTCAGCCTGCACGCTGTTGTTCACTGCGTAATCCTGTTCGCGCATGGCGACACTCCTCCGGTTTTGAAACATTCAGTGGCAAGGATCATAACAGACGCTCTGTAACAAGCTACGTGGAGAGTTTGACAGTGTGTTTCATTCGGGTATTATGGCGCCCGCAACGCAATACGGAGGTGTGGCCGAGTGGTTTAAGGCAACGGTCTTGAAAACCGTCGACTGTAACAGGTCCATGAGTTCGAATCCCATCGCCTCCGCCATCTTCTAACGTTAAAGCCCTGACTTGTCAGGGCTTTTTCGTGTCTGGCGTTTGAAAAAACAGTGACGGTCTTCACAAAGGAAACAGTGCATGCCATCCCCTAGCCTACTCAAGGAAAGTAAAGTGCCCCGTAAAACAATCGGTTCGATCGCTGCTGCAATTGTCGGCGTGGTCCTGTTATGCGTGTTCTTCGGAAGTTGGTACACGGTTGATGAAACCGAGCGCGGCGTGCTCCTGCGCAATGGCGCGCTGGTCGGGGTGGTTGAGCCGGGGCTGTCGTTCAAGACGCCATTTATCGAATCGGTACGCCTGATCAGCACGCAGAGCCAGGTTACCTCCTACGACGACTTGCAGGCCTACAGCAAAGACCAGCAATCGGCCGAGCTCAAAGTGTCGGTGTCGTGGCACATCGCGCCTTCCGACGTGGCGAAGGTCTATACCCAGTTCAAGGATCTGGAAGGCATCCGCGACCGGATGATCAGCCGGCAGGTGCCGACGCAGGTGGAGAATGTGTTCGGCAAGTTCAACGCCGTGGCCGCCGTGCAGAACCGCGTCCAACTGGTCAACGATATCTCCGCTGCGATCAAATCGACGATTACCGGGCCGGTGATCATCGACAGCGTCCAGGTTGAAAACATCGATTTCAGCGATGCCTACGAAAAGGCCATCGAAGCGCGCATGGCCGCCGAGGTCCAGGTCAAGACCCGTGAGCAGCAGCTCGCCACCGAACAGGTCCAGGCGCAGATTCGGGTGACCCAGGCCCAGGCGGAAGCCGATTCGCAAGTGGCCCAGGCCAAGGCCGATGCCCTGGCAACGGAACTGCGTGGCAAGGCTGAAGCCGAGGCGATCAAAGCCCGCGCCCAGGCGCTGGCCAGCAACCAGAACCTGGTGGAGCTGACCAAGGCCGAGCGCTGGAACGGTGAGCTGCCCACCACCATGCTGCCGAACAGCGCGCTGCCTTTTATCGATTTGAAGTAACCTCCCTCGGCGCGGTCGATTCCGGCCGCGCCATTTTCCCGTGCAGCGTCTAGGCAGATACGTCGACGCCGGTGGTTGACGCTACACTTGCTTCACTGATGACCAGACGTTCACCGTTAGCAGGGAGCTCACCGTGTACCCAGGCAAACAAAAAACGCAACTCCCCTCTTGTATCCCATTCTCCGCCCGTCATCCCGATAATTGCTCACACTCGCCAGGTCCGGTTTCGGCATCCGTTCCGCGCAGGAGAAACCTGTGACCATTCTGATCAATAAATACAAGTGGCCCGTCCTGTTGGCCGCGGCGCTTGTTGTCTTTTCCGCATTGATCTTCTTTTTAATAAAATCCTACACATACGACTCAGCGACCTATTTCGAATCACGGGACTTCATTCGCCAACTCAAGCAAGCCGACGCCAACTGGAACGTAAAAATCCTCAGGAAGAAAATCGGCGTCAACAATAACCTGTCACTCACCCCACCACCCGAAGCGCAGACTCGCTGGGAGCAATTGGAGCGTTTGAACAGTTCCGGCCCGCTGGCGGCGCTCTGGGCGTCAAGGCGCCAGGGATACGTGGATGCGGTCAAGAACAAGAATCTGCTGGTGGAGCAGTTCGAGCAGCACAACGCCACCCTGCGGGCGTCCCTGGATGAGTTGCCGACGGTTGAAGACGAAATACAAAACCTGTTGCAGGAGATGAAGGCGAACGGCGAGATCGCGCGCCTGACCGCAGCCTCGAATGTCCTGGACCTGGCGTTGACCACCCTGGAGTTCGCCCTTTACGTCACGGCGGATAAAGAACGGGAAGTGCGGGACCAGTTAAGCGAACTCGAACATCAGATTGACCAACTGCCTGCCCTCTATCGGCCCGCGTTTGTGTCTCTGATACACCACGTCAAGACCATCATCCACGAACAGCCCCAGGTCAACGACCTGCTGGACCGCATCAGCGTCATCCCAGTGGCCCAGGAGCTGGACAGCATCAACGAGCTGTTGAACGAAACGCAGCGCAGGACCGCCGCCACGGACCGTAAGTACCATATATACCTGGCGGTGTGCGCCGGCCTGATGGCGCTTTTGATGATCTATCTGGCCGTACGGCTGGTGCGCAGTTATTCAGTCATCAACCAGATCAACCATGAGCTGCAAACTTCCAATGACAAACTGGAAGAACGCGTCCAGGAACGCACTCGCGAGTTGAAGGAGGCCGAACGGGAGTTGGTGGATGCCGCTCGCATGGCAGGCATGGCCGAGATTGCAACGAACGTGTTGCACAACGTCGGCAATGTCCTCAACAGCGTGAATATTTCCGCGGACCTGGTCACCCGCAAGTTGAAAAACAGCAAGACGCAAGGGTTGGGCAAAGCCGTGAAAATGATGAACGAACATGCCGACGACCTGGGTCATTTCATTACCGAGGACGAAAAAGGCAAGTTGTTGCCCCGCTACTTCAATGAACTGGTGGACTCTGTTGCAGGCGAACAAGCACTGCTCATCGAAGAACTGGCGCAGTTGACCAAAAGCATCGATCACATCAAGGACATCGTCACTACCCAACAAACCTACGCCGGGGCTGCGAGGCTGATCGAGCCGCTGAACGTCGCCGATCTGTTCGAGGATGCCCTGCGCATGAATGCAGGTGCGCTGAGCCGGCATCATGTCACCGTGATCAAGGATTACCAGGACGCTCCCGTGATTCTCGGCGACAAGCACCGGCTGCTGCTGATCCTGATCAACCTGATCAGCAATGCCAAGTTCGCCATGTCCAGCGTTGAGCACCCACGGGAGATGACCCTGGGAATCCGCATCGTCGACCAGACGACGTTATGCGTCAGCGTCAAGGACCGTGGCGAAGGGATTTCCAAGGAAAACCAGGCGAGGATCTTCAATCATGGCTTCACGACCCGCAAGGACGGCCATGGCTTTGGCCTGCACAGTTGCGCCCTGGCGGCAGTCGAAATGAACGGCCGTCTCTTGGCCTACAGTGACGGACCGGGGCACGGTGCCCTGTTTACCCTGGAACTGCCCCTGGAGCTGGCAGCCTCATGACCCGCTTTGACTGCGCGGCTGGCATCCGTGCCTGCGCGCAGTCAACAGAACGCGGCCCTACTTGACGTTCCCGGACGGGGCGTTACGGCGTCTCCTGGCGGGTAATGCGGCGGCGTAGGCCAGCGCTTCCTCCCGTGAGGCGAAGGAACCCAGCCGATCAGCCTGGGTACAGACTCGCCAAGGGCCGCTGTTGACGCTCAGTACGTCATAGCCATTGATGTGCATTTTCGTCAGCATCGCAGTACTCATGGTGATCACCTCCTGCAAAGTACCGAGTTACGCTGCCTACCATACTCCCGGTTCACCCGTCGGTGCCTACCGGGCGTCGCGACAGTTCATCGTCCATGCAATTCAATGGGAGTCCGAATCCCACAGCCAATCCCATAAACCGGGCAGATGCACGGGCTGGGACGTGTCGCGAACCGTGCGAGCCAGCGCCGCTCGTTCCAGGGCGCGGCTGTCGTCGTAGAACGGCTTCGCATCGGTCCTGAGCCCGGTCTCCCTGGCACTGTCCAAAAGGATCTGTAGGTATTCACGGGCGTGGCGGGCGGTATATCGGTTGAGGTCGTGGAAGGTCACGACGACCGGTATCACACCGTCCACTGTGGGCAATTGACCATCCGCGATGCGCTCGCGGACCTCGGAGAGCTGGCGCGTGAGGCTCATCCGCCGTCGTGGGCTCACGGTAATGCCCCAAACCTTGCCATCATTGGCGCTCAAGTCAGTCAGCAATACGTGCATACCGTGTCGTTGATAAGCGGCAAACGTGCGCTTGTCGAAACTCCAGAATGGCGGTCGTACCAGGTTTGGCGATGCGCCTGTGATCACAGCGATATCGTTGGCGCCATTGAACAGGGACTGCTCCAACTCATCCGGATCCAGGAATCGATGATTGGTATGCCAATAGGTAGCCGTGTGGAATCCCAATAGGTGTCCGTTCGCATGCTCGCGATGCATGAGCGAGCGGCCGATTTCGCTGCCACCGGCCCGTGGCGCTCGTGTCTGGACGAAAAAAACCGCCTTGATCCCAGGCTGCACCGGATTACGGTCCAATGCGTCCAGCACGTCGGCGCTCGGATTCCAGAAAGACGATGCGCTAGGCCCATCATCGAATGTCAGCAGGAAACGGATCGGGGCCTGAACGCGCAGGCGTTCCTCGGTTTGCGGGGTCAATTCGATGGGCGGGCCGATGCAGCCCGACAAGTGCAGGGCAAACAGCGCCACGACCAGCGCCCTGGCGAAATTGTTCATGTCTTGCCTTTATTCAGTGCCACGTTACGTCGCCTTTGATCCTTGGCACCGGTGCTTTCAAGCTCACCTTGGAGAAGGTTACCCGGGTTTGGTTCCGCACCGTGAGCACGGTGTTCAGCAACCCTCGACACTCTCCCTGTAGACCCCATTCTTGACCGTCCGGAAATCCAATGGAATTTTCCGAACGCCTCCGTATCCATCCGTATAGGATCAATTAGGGAGGATTTATGGGCGGTCCATCGCTTTACATCATCGACTACATGCTCCATGGCGAGCCCAAGTCTTTCATCATTCGCGCCGAAGTGATGAATAACTCCGAAGCTTGGCATTGGGCCAGTTGCGACGCGGGTGTTGGGCGCATCCCCAAATTCGGCAGGGAGAAGGTCAAGCGGGTTTCAAAACCCATGGCAGAAAAATATGGCATTACCGATGTGCGCTGGCGAGCCTCCGTCGCGCCATCCTGGGTCAAGGAGTCTGGCTGAACAAGACATGAAAGGGTCCGGCGCACCGACTGTCCAGTCGTGCGCCGGATATCCAACACCGCAGAAATATCTCAACTACCCTTATTGCAGCCTTACCCGTCCATAGCGATGGGTTTCGTGCTGCCTCATCCAACGTTGAATGGAGGTGTGACATGTCCGAAAAAGAGTCCATCACCACCCTGCTCACTTTATTGGAATCGCGCCAGGCGGGGCTGACCGCGGCCTGCAAGGAAATTGCCGACTGGGTCGACCATCAGGGCGGCCATCCCGCTGCAGTGCGTATCCGCGATCGGCTCAACGATATCGAAAAGGATGCCCCGTCGATCCAGAGCGCCCTCTCTTCACTCAAACCTGTGGAACGTCCGTTGCCAAGATTTCGCTAATAGGTTTCGCTATATGTTTCGTTGATGGAAAGCTTCGTCAACGACGCTTGCCGCACCGGTTTCCCTGAGCTCCACCGGTTGTAAACCCGATGGAACGACGGCGTACGTTTGCACCTCGATATTGATAGGTATCGATGCAAGAGCCGTCATAAGGGAGAACCAACATGAATGCCAGAGTCCTGCTGCTGATTGCCTGTGCCTGCCCCGCCACCGTCATGGCGCAGGGTTGCGAGGTCCTTACCCGATCCCAAAGCCAGGCGGTACAGGAAATCGAAACCCGCAGTTGCTATGAGTACAAGGGCGTCCCCTCGGAGGCCATCGGCTGGTCCTGCAGCAACGAAAGCAAAGGGACCCTGAGCACTCAAAAGAAACCCGTCGAGCGTTGCGCCGAGGGCTACGTGGCAACGTGTCAGGCAAGACTGACTCAGGAAGCCCTGGCCAATCCCCATTCCACCAGCAAGGATCGCAGCGGCGGCTCGGCGAATATCCCGGACAACGCCCAAGTCACCTGGTACTACTACGACGCGCAACAAGTGCAGCAAGCACAAAAGGATTGCGAAACCACCGGCGGCCAATGGAAGAACCGCTGACCGGGTGGTTCGCATCACATGGCGTCAGCCCTTGCTGTGTTCTGGGGAAGAAGGCGGGTTCTTGACGCCTCGTGGCCCGGCCACGCCCCAGATGATCAAGCCCAAGACAGGCAAGATAATCAGCAACAGCGCCCAGCCCGCCTTGGTACCGGCCGACTTGTCGCTGCGAAAGACGCTGACGATCGCCCACAAGTCCACGAGTAACAGCAACACCGCTACGGCGATCCAGAAATAACTGGCTAGTTCAGACATGGCCTCAATCCTCTTGTCGGTCTATGGATTAGGCATGGCCGCGCCAGCTCCGTTCAAAGAATCTGACTTGCTGTTACGGTTGACGATCGTGCAGCTACAAGCGCTCGTTGAGGTAGGCGACCCATTGCTCATAGGCCTCGTGCTGACGCCGGACCGCCTCGTCCCAGGCGGTTCCCGACATTTGATGGACACAGATAAGCGCCATCATCTCCGACGTTGCTGCATCAAGCTCAACCAGAAGCTCGTGGGATCTGACTTTGAAGTCTTCAACGGTGGTCATCATTCCTCGCTCCCCCCATCGGGGCCGGCTCGTCCACCCAACATTGATGCGTTTTTTCGGCGCTGATTCATTTTTGGCGATGATCGGTCGTCGACAACGGCCCTGCCTCGACGTTTTCCAACCGTCCGCGAAATAAACGAAGCCTTTTCCATGGGGCGCGATCCCATGGACAGAAACGAAACATTTCGTTTTTTGAACGCCGAAACGGCGCGAGGCTCAAATATTGCAGTTATATTGCATTTTAATGACAGTCGGAATTGGACCAGGTTATGAAGATTCGAGCGACCGTCATCTGCGAAGAAGACCGCCACATCCTGCTGGTACGTAAGCCCAAAAGCCGCTGGGGGTTGCCTGGCGGAACTGTCGAGCGCGGCGAAAGCCACGCCGACGCCGCCCTAAGGGAACTGGCGGAAGAAACGGGGCTGAGCGCCGAAAGCCTGCTTTACCTGATGCGGATCAATGACGGCGGTACCGAGCATCACGTGTTCGAGGCGGCGGTCAACGATTCGACGGCCGCCAGGCCACAAAATGAGATCAGCGACTGTGTATGGCACCCGTTGGACGCCATTGCGCAGTTGCAGATGAAAAAAGGGATGCGGGAAATATTGGAAGCGTTTCGGCGCAGGCTGTAGACCGCTTAAAACCTGACGAACAATTTTTACGGACCAGAAACAAACAAGGGTTTGCATTAGCTTTCGCTCGCAAACCCTTGATATTAGATGGTGCCCGAAGCCGGAATCGAACCGGCACGCCCTTACGAGCGGGGGATTTTAAGTCCCATGCGTCTACCAGTTTCGCCATTCGGGCGGTAGCGCGGTCAAGCCATGTGACACTGTCGGATAGGCATCCCCCAGGATCGAGGCTGGTGCAACAGAGGGGGAAATATATACATCCCTCCTGGGTGAAGCAAGGCGGCCATTGCCCTTTTCAAGACAAAACCTTTCACCGCCCCCTAAATAAAAAAGCTCCGTAGATCATGAATCTACAGAGCTTTTTAGAAGTGGAGGCCGAAGTCGGAATCGAACCGGCGTAGGTGGATTTGCAATCCACTGCATAACCATTTTGCTATTCGGCCTCAATACGCCTGATGCAATGAAACCACATCAAACGGATAAAAACTTATCCGGACAAAGCCGCTAATAGCGAGCTATCTCCTTGAAAACATTGAAGTTTTTTACGCCTCGATGCATTCGATGGGCGCAATTATGTACTCATTTGCCTAAGCTGACAACCCCTTGATTTCAAAAAAAATTTGCCTGGCGGTGAGACCTTTGGATGTCCTTTCTGGGCAACACGACGGGCCGAAACCGCTCCCAACCGGCTCATCGGGAAACCACTCACACCAACGGAACAACCGCCGTTGCCCTCGGTTCATTCGTTATGTCGTCCCCTGGATCAGCAAGGAGAACCATCATGACTGAACGCCCAAAACTGGTGGCGAGCCGGGCTCCGGTGCCCACCTCATCACGCCCCAATCTTGGCACGCCGGAGCGCCTGGTGTCGCTGGTGGCCGGCTCGTTATTGCTTGCCAATGGTTTGCGCCAGGGCGGTCTAAAGGGCTGGCCGCAGGTGCTGCTCGGCGCGTGCGCTGCCTGGCGAGCCTATTCAGGCACATGCCGGATCAAGCAAGCCCTGACCCACAGCCCTTTCGAACAAACATTCGAACAGGATCGCGATTGGGACGGCAGCAAGGTCATTTCCCGCAGCATCACGGTGGGCAAGCCGAGGGACGAGGTCTATGCGTTCTGCAGCGAACCGGCCAATCTGGGAGCGCTCATGCCATGGGTGGACGCCATCGAACAGACGGGCGAACGAACTTATCGCTGGGTCGCCCATGGCCCGATGGACAAGACGTTGCAGTGTGACCTCGAACACTGCGAACCCAAGGAAGGCCGCAAGCTGCACTGGATTGCCGGTCCGGACCGACGCTTCAAGCATGACATCCAGATGCATTTCAGCGATGCGCCCGCCGGTCGCGGTACGCAGATCAAAGTCATCGTGGCTTGCGAGACGCCTCTCGGCGCGGCCGGCTATGCGCTCGCCGCCGCTATTTCCCGGTTCTCCGACAAGGCCCTGCTCAATGTGCTGCGCAGCATCAAGCAGCAACTGGAAACGGGCGAAGTCAGCACCAACAAGATGCGCGATCCGCATACCAAGGACTTTCTGTTTGTCCACCCGGCTACCCACGCGACGCAAGCTCCAGCCAACGACTCATCCTCTGACAAACCCGAACTCAATGGAGGTACCGTCTGATGCGCGCATTGACTTGGCAAGGCCCTAACAAACTGCAGGTCGAGACGGTGGACGATCCCTCCATCCTGAATCCCCGCGACGCCATCGTGCGGGTGATCCTGTCCTCGGTGTGCGGCTCGGACCTGCATCTGCTGGGCGGCTACGTGCCGACCATGCAGGCCGGCGACATCATTGGGCATGAGTTCATGGGCGAAGTGGTGGAAACCGGCTCGGCTGTCACGCAGATCAAGAAAGGCGACCGGGTCGTCACAGTGTCGATTGTCGGCTGCGGAGAATGCGAGCATTGCCAGCGTTCGGACTTTTCCTGCTGCGACAACTCCAATCCGAACCCCACCGCCACCGACATCGCCTACGGTCAACCCGCCTGCGGCATCATTGGCTACAGCCATGCGTTCGGTGGTTATGCCGGCAGCCACGCCACCTATATCCGCGTGCCGTTTGCCGACGTCAACCTGTTCACGATCCCCGATGGCGTCAGGGATGAGCAGGCCGTGTTCGTCTCCGATGCGGTGCCCACCGGTTATTTCGCCGCCGACAACGCCGATATCCAACCCGGCGATACGGTGGCGGTCTGGGGTTGCGGCGGGGTTGGGCTGATGGCGATGTCCAGCGCCTACTTGCTAGGCGCAGAACGGGTGATTGCCATCGACCGCTTTGCCGATCGTTTGCGCCTGGCCGAGGAAAAGGCCGGCGCCATCGCCCTCAACTACGAGACCACCGACGTGCATGCCGCCCTGCTGGAACTGACCGGCGGCCGTGGACCAGATCGCTGCATCGATTGCGTCGGCATGGAGGCCCACGGCACGGAAGTCGATTATTTCTACGACAAGACCAAACAGATGCTGCGCCTGCACACCGAACGCGGGACCGTGCTGCGCCAGTCGATTCGCGCGTGTCGTAAAGGCGGGACGGTGTCGGTGGTCGGCGTGTACGGCGGCTTGCTGGACAAATTCCCGATGGGCGCGATCGTGAACAAGTCACTGACTCTGCGTTCCGGCCAGCAACCGGGACAGCGTTATGTGAAGCGTCTGTTCGAACACATCCAGAACGGTGACCTGGACCCCTCCTATCTGCTGACGCATCCCATGGGCCTGGAGCAATCGGTTGAGGGCTACGCAATGTTCAAGGACAAACGCCAGGATTGCCTACGGGCGGTGTTCCGGCCGGAATAGATCAAACTCCATGGCGAGGGAGCAACTCCCTCGCCACCGGGATTGCAGGGCCTCACCGGACAGTCGCGGCGCGCGGTCATAATCGGTAACATACCGGCCTTTCCCGCAGCCCTCCTGCGCCCTGCCGACTAAGTCCATTCCATGCCTTTCGAACTCAGCGTTGAACTTTCCACCCTCGCGATACTGGCCGTTGTGGCGTTCATCGCCGGCTTCATCGATGCCATTGCCGGCGGTGGCGGGCTGCTCACCACCCCGGCCCTGTTGACCGCCGGCCTGCCGCCACACTTGGTGCTGGGCACCAACAAGCTCAGCTCGACCTTTGGCTCGGCCACGGCCAGCTTTACCTTTTACAAGCGCAAGCTGTTTCACCCACGGCAGTGGACCCACGCCCTCGTCGGCACGCTGATCGGTGCCCTGGCCGGTGCCGTCGTTGCCCATTACCTGCCCGCCGAGTGGCTGAACAAGATGCTGCCGGTCATTGTCTTTGCCTGCGGCCTCTACTTGCTGTTCGGCGGCACGCCCAAGGCACCGCTGGACAGCAATGCGCCGATCAAGAAGACCTGGCAGTCGCCGCAAGGCTTCGCCCTCGGTTTCTATGACGGCGTGGCCGGCCCGGGCACGGGTGCGTTCTGGACCGTCAGCAGCCTGCTGCTCTACCCCATCGACCTGGTCAAGGCCAGCGGCGTGGCCCGCAGCATGAACTTCGTCAGTAACATCGCGGCGCTGACGGTGTTCATCGTCTCGGGCCAGGTGGACTGGATCATCGGCCTGAGCATGGGCCTGTCGGTGATGGTCGGTGCTTTCTTTGGCGCTCGCACCGCCATCAGCGGCGGCGCGAAGTTCATCCGGCCAGTGTTCATCACCGTGGTGCTGGCCCTGACCGTGCGCCTAGCCTGGCAACACTGGTTCAGCATGGCCTAAGCGCCGCGCCACGTAGAGGTCGATCAGATACCGGGCAATCGAGCGCGAGGCGGGAAGCGGTGGCAGATCGTGGATGCTGAACCACTGCGCGTCTTCGATCTCGTCCTCTTGGGGCACGATGTCGCCGCTGGCGTATTCGGCGTGGAAGCCCAGCATCATCGAATGGGGAAACGGCCAGCACTGGCTGCCCACGTACTGGATGTTCTTCACTTCGATACTGACTTCTTCGCGGACTTCCCGGACGAGGCAGTCCTCGGCCGACTCACCCGGCTCGGCAAATCCTGCCAAGGTGCTGTAGACACCCGAGACAAAACGGGGCGAACGTGCGAGCAGGACTTCATCGCCACGGGTGATCAGTACGATCATGCTTGGTGAGATCCGCGGGTAATGCCGCAGATCGCACGCCTGGCAATGCATCGCCCGCTCGCGCGGCACCTGGCTCATGGGCTGGCCGCAACTGCCGCAAAAGCGGTGTTCCCGGGCCCAGGTCCCGACCTGAGCGGCATAACCCAACACCTTGAACAGCGTGTGATCTTCCTCGAGCATGAACGCGCGCAAGCCTTTCCAGCTGCAACCGGGAATATCCAGGGGGCTGTGCAGTTCCAGCAGGTAGACCGGCTCGCCATCGAAATGGCCGATGCCGTGCTCGGCGAGGATCGACAGGTCTTGGCGCTTGAGCCAGTCGCGAGGAAACAGCGCGCCGTTATCGTCGTACAAAAAACCTTCCGGGCTGCGGGCCACGGCCCAGCCGCCGGGAAGGTCGGTGTCGAGTACTGCGGTGGTCCAGCGTGAAATCATGATCGATCAATCCAGAAATTCGGGTTTCTGTTTGCTCATATGGGCGGCCATGGCCACGCGCAGGTCATTGGATTGCAGCATGGCGGCATTCCACGTGGCGACATATTCCAGGCCGTCGTCGATGCGGTGGTCGCGCATGTAGCTGATCATTTCCTTGGTGCCGGTGATGGCAATCGGCGACTTGGCGGCGATTTCCCGGGCAATGCCCATCACGCCGTCGAGCAGGCTGGCGGTGTCATTGTAGACACGATTGACCAAGCCAATGCTGCGCGCTTCGTCGGCACCAAAGGTGCGCCCCGTATAAGCGAGTTCACGCAGCATGCCGTCCCCGATGATCCGGGGCAAGCGTTGCAATGTCCCAACATCGGCCGCCATGCCGATGTCGATTTCCTTGATGGAGAACTGCGCGTCTTCGGCGGCGTAGCGCATGTCGCAAGCGGAAATCAGGTCGATGGCACCACCGAGACAATAGCCCTGGACCGCCGCGAGTACCGGTTTGCGGCAGTTGTCCACGGCATTGAACGAGGCTTGCAGCTGCAGGATCTTGCGTCGCAGCACGCGGGCGTTACGGCCCACATCCTTGCCCAGTTCGTTCGCCACGCCAGCCAGCATCATCAGGTCGATGCCTGAGGAAAAGTGCTTGCCGGCACCGCTCAGGACCACCACCCGCACTTCGTCGGTGTCGTCGATCCATTGGAAAATCTCGACGATTTCGCTCCAGAACGCCGCGTTCATGGCGTTGATCTTGTCCGGTCGGTTGATCTGCACATGGGCGATGTTGTCTGCAAGTTCGACGTTGAACGCTTGGTATTGCGACATGGCAGTATCCTTTGACCGGCTGGAAGAGGCCTGAACTATAACAAGCGATCACGACAGGACGTAGGCAGCGCATCGGCCAAAAGCGGGACTGCATCACGCTGCGCAATCTAATGTGGGAGCGAGCCTGCTCGCGAAGGCGGCAGGTCAGTCAACATTTTCATAAGCTGAACCACTGCTTTCGCGAGCAGGCTCGCTCCCACAAGGTCTGGGGCGGGTATCAGTCCGTTGCCGGCTGCTCGGACGCCTCCAACCGCCCATCCCAACCACCGCCCAACGCGGCAATCAACTGCACACTCGCAATCAACCGGCTCTGTTGCAGGCTCAACACGCTGCGCTCGTTGCTCAGAGCTGTAGCCTGGACAGACACCACGTCGAGATAGCCGATCAGCCCTGCCCTGTACTGATTCTGCGTCAGGCGCAGGGACTCGCGGGCGGCGTCGAGGGCTTCCTGGCGCACGCGGGCTTCGTCTTCGAGCACCTTGAGCTGAATCATGTAGTTCTCGACTTCGCGGAAACCGTCGAGCACGGTCTGGCGATAGGTGGCGACCGTCTGATCATACGCCGCCACGCTGCGGTCGACCTCCGCCGAGCGCTGACCGCCATCGAACAGGGTCATCGCCAGTTGCGGGCCGACCGACCAGAAGCGGTTCGGCACGCTCACCCAGTTATCGTAGGTACTGCTGCTGTAGCCACCGCTCAGGCTCAGGGTCAGGTCCGGGTAATAGGCGGCCTTCGCCACGCCGATGTTGGCGTTCGCCGCCATGACCGAGCGCTCCGCCGATGCGATGTCTGGACGGCGTTCGAGCAGTTGCGACGGCACGGCCACCGGGACTTGCGGCAGCGCTGGGACATCCTGGGTTTCGGCCAGGCTGAATTCGGCCGGCGGCAGACCGATCAGCACGGCAATGGCGTTTTCGAACTGCGCACGCTGCCAGATCAGGTCGATCAGGTCGCCCTGGGTGGTCTTGAGCTGGTTCTGCGCCTGGGCCACGGCATCCTTGCCGGACACCCCGGCGCGGTACTGGTTTTCGGTCATTTTCAGGGAGCGCTGGTAGTTGTCGACGGTGGTCTGCAACAAGCGCTTCTGCTGGTCAATCACCCGCAACTGCAGGTAGTTCTGCACCAGCTCCGATTGCTGGCTCAGACGCATCGCCGCCAGGTCGGCAAAGCTGGCCTGGGCGCTGGCTTCATCGGCCTCCAAGGTACGGCGCAACCTGCCCCACACGTCCGCTTCCCAGCTCACGCCGGCCTGGGCGCTGTAAGTGTCGCGGATGCCGCTGGAGGAACTGCTCAGGCTCGAACTGCTGCTGCCCGTGCCTTGGCTGGAGCGGGTCTTGCCGACCGAAAGGTCGACCGTCGGAAAGAACGCCCCGCGAGCACTGCGCGCCAAAGCCTGGGCCTGACGGTACTGGGCTTCGGCCTGGGCCACGGTCTGGTTGGAGGCGTTGAGCTGTTCCACCAGGTCGTTGAGCCGGGTGTCAGCGTACAGTTCCCACCAGGCGCCACGGGCCAGGGCGTCGCTGGGGTTGGCCTGGCGCCAGCCCTGGGCCTCCTTGTACTGCGACGGCGCGGCGGCTGACGGGCGCTGGTAATCGGGACCGATTGCGCAGGCACTCAGCAGTGCCACGCAGAGCGCCAGGCTCAAGACACGCGAACCACGGGCAGTCGCCAGCGCAGCGACAAGGTTGAACAACGAACGATCGGTCATAGCGGAGTTTCCAGGGCAGCATCAGTGCGCACCCCACGCCAGCGGTTGAAACGATGGCGCAGGTTATCAAGATAGAGGTAGACCACCGGGGTGGTGTAGAGCGTCAGGACCTGGCTGAATACCAACCCGCCGATAATGGTCAGGCCCAGCGGTTGGCGCATTTCCGAGCCTTCGGCGCCACCGAGCAACAGCGGCAGGGCTCCGAGGATCGCGGCCAGCGTGGTCATGAGGATAGGCCGCAGTCGCAACAGGCAAGCGCTGCGGATCGACTCCAACGGCGTTTGGCCGGCGCGCTCCAATTGCAATGCGAGGTCGATCATGAGGATGGCGTTTTTCTTCACGACGCCAATCAGCAGGAACAACCCCAGCAGCGAGATCAGGCTGAACTCGCTGCCCAGGACATAGATCGACAACAACGCGCCCACCCCGGCCGAGGGCAAGGTGGACAGGATGGTCAGCGGGTGGATATAGCTTTCGTACAGCACGCCGAGCACCAGGTACACCGCCAGCAACGCGCCGAGGATCATGAACGGCTGGCTTTTCTGGGTCGCGGCGAACGCGTCGGCGGTGCCGGCCATTTTCGCGATGACATCTTCGGGCATCCCGAGCTTGGCTATCGCCCGCTCGATCGCCGCGGTGCCCTGCTCCACCGTGACGCCTTCGGCCATGTCGAACGAAATACCTTCTGAAGCGAACTGGCCTTCATGGCTGACCCGGTCGTCCTCCAGGCTGTTTTCATAATGGGCAATCGCCGACAGCGGGACCCGCGCGCCATCGGCGGTAATCACCTGGACCTGCTCGAGCGTATTCGGGTCCTGGGCATATTTGGGATTGACCTCCATGACCACCTGATACTGGTTCAGGCTGTCGTAGATGGTCGAGATCTGCCGCTGGCTGTAGGCGTTGTTCAGTACCGAGGTGACCATGTCCATGTCGATGCCCAGGCGTTTGGCCTGGTCGCGGTCCACGATCAGCGTCACCTGCTGCGCCCCGCCACCGTCGCGGGCGTCGATGGCGGTCAGTTCCGGCAAGGCGCGGAAAGCGGCGACGACCTTGGGATACCAGGTGCGCAGCGACGCCAGGTCGGCGCTCTGGAGGATGTAGGAATACTGCGACGTGGTCTGCTCGCGACCGCCACCGAATTGCAGGTCCTGGTCGGCCATCAGCATCAATTGGGCACCGGGTACCTTGGGCATTTCCTTGCGCAAGCGCTCGATGACCTTTTGCGCGGAAATCCCGCGTTCCTTGATCGGCTTGAGGCGTACCAGCATGAAAGCATTGTTGGTGCCGTTGTTGCCGCCGATGAAACCCGCCACGCTCTGCACCGCTTCGTCCTTGAGCACCGCGCGACGGAAGATTTCCATTTTCGGCTGCATCACGTTGAACGACAGCCCATCGTCACCGCGCACGAAGCCGATCAATTGGCCGGTGTCCTGCTGGGGCATGAACGTCTTTGGCACCACCACGTACAGTGCGATATTCACGCCGATGGTCACCAGCAGGCTGAGCAAGGTCAGGCGCCGATGGCGCAGCACCCAATCCAGGCTGCGGGCGTACCCCCGGACCATGCGCTCGTTGAGGCCGTGGCTCCAACGCTGCAAGCGGTTTTCCTGCCCCGGCACGTGGGGCTTTAACCACCGGGCGCAGAGCATCGGGGTAAGCGTCAGGGACACCACCAGCGAGACCACGATGGCGGCCGCCAGGGTGATGGAAAATTCGCGAAACAGACTCTCGACGATCCCGCCCATGAACAGGATCGACAGGAACACCGCCACCAGCGAGGCGTTCATCGACAGCAAGGTGAAGCCCACTTCCTCAGCGCCCAGGTAGGCCGCTTTCATCGGCGGCACGCCCTCGTCGATGTGCCGGGAAATGTTCTCCAACACCACGATGGCATCGTCCACCACCAGCCCGGTGGCGAGGATCAGCGCCATCAGCGACAGGTTGTTCAGGGAAAAACCGTAGAGGTACATCACCGCGAACGTGCCCACCAACGACACCGGTACCGCCAGGGTCGGGATCAGCGACGCACGGAAATTACCGAGGAACAGGAACACCACCAGCACCACCAGCGCCACGGCGATCAACAGGGTCATTTCCGCTTCGTGCAGGGTGGCCTTGATCACCGGCGAGCGGTCCATGGCCAGGTTGAGCTTGACGCTGGCCGGGAGCACCGCTTGCAGGGCCGGCAGCTGGTTCTTGATCTCGTTGACGGTTTCGATGATGTTGGCGCCGGCCTGGCGGTTGATGACCAGCAGCACGGCGGCATCGTCGTTGAAGAACCCACTGTTGTAGCGGTCCTCCACGCTGTCGCTGACCTTCGCCACGTCCTTGAGCCGCAACACCGAGCCGTCCTGGTAGCGGATGACCAGCGTTTCGTAGTCCTTGGCCTTTTCCAACTGGTCATTGGCCTGGACTTGCCACATGCGCTTGTCGTCTTCGACCGACCCTTTTGGCCGGCGGACATTGCTGTCGGCGATCGCCGTGCGGACGTCGTCGAGCGCCACGCCGTACTGGTTGAGTAATTGTGGCTCCAGCTCGATACGCACCGCCGGCAGCGAACTACCGCCGATCTGCACTTCCCCTACCCCCGCCACCTGGGACAGGCTCTGGGACAGGATGGTGGAAGCCAGGTCATAGAGCTGGCCTTTCTCCAGCACGTCGGAGGTCAGCGAAAGCACCATGATCGGCGCCTGGGACGGGTTGACCTTCTTGTAGGTCGGCATGCTGCGCATGCCACTGGGCAGCAGATTGCGCGAGGCGTTGATTGCCGCCTGTACTTCCCGCGCCGCGCCATTGATGTCGCGGTCCAGGTCGAATTGCAGGATCACCCGGGTCGAGCCCTGGCTCGAACGGCTGCTCATGGTATTGACCCCGGCGATGGCGCCAAACGAGCGCTCCAGCGGCGTCGCCACGGTGGAAGCCATCACCTCCGGGCTCGCCCCCGGCAGGTTGGCCTGGACCACGATCACCGGGAAATCCATTTGCGGCAACGGCGAAACCGGCAGCAAGCCAAAGCACACGCCGCCGAGCAGCATGATCGCGAAGCTCAGAAGCATGGTCGCCACTGGACGGCGGATGAAGGGGCCGGAGAGGTTCATCGGCCGCAGCCCCATGCTTCAATGGACAGGCTTTCGTGGCGAGGGAGCTTGCTCCCGCTTGAGTGCGCAGCGCTCACAAAAGGGGCCGCTGCGCAGCCCAGCGGGAGCAAGCTCCCTCGCCACGAAAAGCCCTGGCACGGCACGAAAGCCGTCATACCCGCACCTCATCGGCCTCAGGCCTGACGAACCGCCGCCCCAGGCGATCGAAGTACAGGTAGATCACCGGCGTGGTGAACAGCGTGAGCACCTGGCTCACCAGCAGGCCGCCCACCATCACCAGGCCCAGGGGCTGGCGCAACTCGGCGCCGGAGCCGGTGGCGAGCATCAGCGGCACGGCGCCGAACAGCGCAGCGAGGGTGGTCATCAGGATCGGCCGGAAGCGCAGCAACGCAGCCTGGTAGATGGCGGTCTGCGGGTCCATGCCCTGGTTGCGCTCGGCGTCGAGGGCAAAGTCGATCATCATGATCGCGTTCTTCTTGACGATACCGATCAGCAAGATGATACCGATGATCGCGATCATGCCCAGGTCATTGCCGGTCAGCATCAATGCCAGCAATGCGCCGATGGCCGCCGAGGGCAAGGTGGAAAGAATCGTGATCGGGTGAATGTAGCTCTCGTAGAGCACGCCCAGCACGATGTACATGGTCACCACCGCCGCCAGGATCAACAACAAGGTGCTCGACAGCGACGCCTGGAACGCCTGCGCCGCGCCCTGGAATTCGGTCTGCACGCCGACCGGCATGCCGATGTCCTTCTGCACTTTCTCGATGATATCGACAGCGTGCCCAAGGGCCACGCCCGGTGCCAGGTTGAACGACATCATCACCGCCGGGAACTGGCCAATGTGAGCAATCGCCAACTGCGCCTGACGTTCTTCGACCCGGGCCAGGCTCGACAGGCGGACTTGCCCGCCGTCGGTGGTCTTGACATGGATCTGCTCAAGGGCCTGCGGGCCGATCTTTTCCCCCGCCTGAGCCTGCAGCACCACGCGGTATTGGCTGGCCTGGGTATAGATGGTCGAAATCTGCCGCTGGCCGAAGGCGTCGTAAAGCGCATCGGTGATGTTCGACACCGACACGCCCAGTCTCGATGCGGCGTCGCGGTCGATCACCAGGTAGACCTGCAAGCCCTTGTCCTGCAAGTCACTGGCGACGTCGGTGAGTTCCGGCTGTTGCACCAGGGCTTCGACGAGCCGCCCGCTCCAGAGGCTGAGCAATTCGGCATCCGGCGACGACAGGCTGAACTGGTATTGGGTACGGCTGACCCGGTCTTCGATGGTCAGGTCCTGCACCGGTTGCATGAACAGCCGGATGCCCACCAGTCGGTCCAGTTGCGGTTGCAGGCGGGCGATGATCGCGCTGGCGCTGTCGTCCCGTTCACTGTGGGGCTTGAGGTTGATCAGCAGGCGGCCGCTGTTGAGCGTGGCGTTGTCACCGTCCACGCCTATGTAGGAAGACAGGCTTTGCACGGCGGGATCGGCGAGGATGACCTTGGCCAATTGCTGCTGGCGCTCGCTCATGGCAGCGAAGGAGATCGATTGCGGTGCCTCGGAAATGCCCTGGATCACGCCCGTATCCTGCACCGGGAAAAAGCCCTTGGGCACGGCCAGGTACAACACCACGGTCAACACCAGGCTACCCACCGCCACCAACAGCGTCAGCGGTTGGTGCTTGAGTACCCATTGCAACTTGCGCCCGTAGGCGGCGATCAACCAATCGATCCAGGCGCCGCTGGCGCGGTAGAAGCGGCCCTGCTCCTCTTCCTTGGGTTCACGCTTGAGCAGCCGCGCGCACATCATCGGCGTCAGGGTCAGGGACACCACCAGCGAGATAAGGATCGCCACCGCCAGGGTGATGGCGAACTCGCGGAACAGGCGACCGACCACGTCCGCCATGAACAGCAGCGGAATCAGCACCGCGATCAGCGACAGTGTCAGGGAAATCAAGGTGAAGCCGATCTGCCTCGCACCCTTGAGCGCCGCCTGCATCGGGCTGTCGCCCTCCTCGATGTAGCGGGCGATGTTCTCCAGCATGACGATGGCATCGTCCACCACAAAACCGGTGGCGATGGTGAGGGCCATCAGCGTCAGGTTGTTGATGGAGAAACCGGCCAGGTACATGACGCCGAACGTACCGATCAATGACAGCGGCACGGCCACCGACGGGATGATCGTGGCACTGACCCGGCGCAGGAACAGGAACGTCACCATGACCACCAGGGCAATGGCGATGAGCAATTCATGCTGAACGTCGGTGACCGAGGCGCGGATGGTCTGGGTGCGGTCCGTTAGCACGGCAACGTCCAGGCCGGCCGGCAGGTTGTCGGTGATGCTCGGCAACATCGCCTTGATCCGGTCCACCACCTCGATGACGTTGGCCCCTGGCTGGCGCTGGATATTGAGCAGCACGGCCTGGTTTTCGTTGGCCCAGGCGGCGAGGCGTTCGTTCTCAGCGCCATCGACGATCTCTGCGACGTCCTTGAGCCGCAGCGGCGCGCCGTTGGCGTAGGCCAGGATCAGTTCGGCGTAGTCCTCGGGCGAGGTCAACTGATCGTTGGCATCGAGCATCGAGACTCGGGTCGGACCGTCGAAGTTGCCCTTGGGCTGGTTGACGTTGGAAGCGCCGATCAAGGTGCGCACATCCGCCAGGTTCAAGCCCGCGGACGCCAGGGCTTGCGGATTGACTTTGATCCGCACGGCCTGGCGCTGGCCACCGGCGATGGTCACCATGCCAACGCCGCTGATCTGCGCAATCTTCTGCGCCATGCGCGTGTCCACCAGATCATTGAGCTTGGGCAGCAGCATGGTCTTGGAGGTAATCGCCAGGGTCAGCACCGGGGTGTCGGCCGGGTTGACCTTGTTGTACACCGGCGGCGCCGGCAGGTCGGTGGGCAAAAGGTTGGTAGCGGCGTTGATCGCGGCCTGCACCTGCTGCTCGGCGACATCCATGTTGATGTCCAGATTGAAACGCAGGGTGATCACCGATGCGCCGCCGGAACTGGTGGAGGCCATCTGCGTCAGGCCCGGCATCTGCCCGAACTGACGCTCCAGCGGCGCGGTCACGGCGCTGGTCATCACGTCAGGGCTGGCGCCCGGGTACAGCGTCATCACGCGGATGGTCGGGTAATCGACCTGGGGCAGTGCCGACACCGGCAGCAACCGATACGCAATCAGACCGGCCAGGACAATGGCCAGCATGCTCAGCGTGGTGGCGACCGGGCGAAGGATGAACAGCCGCGAGAGATTCATGCGCCGCCCTTTTTCGCCTTGTCGGCCATGGCCGGCTCAGTCGGGGCCGCGGCGGTCTTGCCCTGCAAATGCTCGGTCGGCGTGGTCGGCACCTCCTGGCTGTCGTTGACCACTTCCACTTCGCTGCCCTCTTTCAGGCGGTCGGTGCCTTCGAGCACCACCCTGTCGCCAGCGGCAAGCCCCTCGGTGACGACCGTCCTGTCGCCATCGCTGGCGCCGATCTTGAGCTTCTTGATGGTGACTTTCTTGTCGCCATCCAAGGCATAGACGAATGTGCCGTTGGTGCCGAACTGGATGGCGGCGGTCGGCGCAAGGACCACGCCTTTGAGCGTGTCGGCCAGTAGGCGCACGTTGACGAACTGGTTGGGAAACAGCGACTGGTCGCGGTTCTCGTAGCGAGCCTTGAATTTCAAGGTGCCGGTGGTGATGTCGATCTGGTTGTCCAGGCTTTGCAAGACGCCGCTGGCCTGCAGCTTCACATCACCACGATCCCAAGCCTCGACCGGCAGTTTCGCCCCGCCGCGATAGCGGGCGAGCACGGTTTCGAGGTTGTTCTCAGGCAGCGTGAAGACAACGCTGATGGGTTGGGTCTGGGTGATGACGGCCAGGGCCGTGGTGTCATTGGCCGCTACCAGGTTGCCGATGTCCAGTTGACGCAACCCTACGCGGCCGCTGATCGGCGCGCGGATCTTGGTGAATTCCAGGTTGAGCTTGGCGTCGTTGACCGCCGCCTGGTTGGTCTTGACCGTGCCCTGGTACTGGCCCACCAGCGCAGCGGCGGTGTCGAGGGTCTGCTTGGCGATGCTGTCCTCGGCATACAAGCCGCGATAACGCTCGAGGTCGACCTGGGCGTTCTTCAATTGGGCCTGATTCTGCAGCAACGTGCCTTCGGCCTGGAGCAAGGCGTTCTGGTACGGACGCGGGTCGATCTCGGCCAGCAGGTCCCCGGCCCTGACCATCTGCCCTTCCTCGAAGGCGATCTTTACCAATTCGCCGCCCACGCGGCTGCGAACATTGATGGTATTGAGCGCGGTAACCGTGCCCAGCGCCTTGTAATACAGCGGAAAATCCCCGGTCACCGCCGGCGCCACCCGAACCGGGATCGGGCCCGTCGCACCGCCAAAGCCTGGCCGCATGCCGCCCGAACGCCCCATATGCCCGGCCGCGCCTTTCTGCCCTGCTTCGTTGTTCGAGCCAGTGCCGGCAGGCCAGAATTTCCAAGCCAGCAACGCAACGGCCAAGAGGATGAGCAGGCCGAACAGCCAGCGACGAGATTTACGGGAAACAGAGGATTGCATTGAATGGTCAACCATTGGGCGCGTGGGCTTCTTCTACAGGAGGCTGAACGATAAGCACTGGCGGGTATTTAGCAAAGCGCCTTTACCGGCAATTTACCTTGGGCTTACCTTTCTCATACTCGGCTAAGGCCTTGAAACACAAATGAAAACGGCCTGGTCAGGCCAGGCCGTTAACAATTGTAATAAATACTTTGTTTCGGAACAGTTATTTCAGGGCTGCGAGCGCCGCCTCGTAGTTCGGCTCTTCAGCGATTTCCTTGACCAGCTCGCTGTGCAGCACGGTGTCGTTTTCGTCCAGCACCACCACGGCGCGGGCAGTCAGGCCTTTGAGCGGGCCGTCCGCGATGGCGACGCCGTAGTTCTCGATGAACTCGGCACCGCGCAGCGTGGACAGGTTCTGTACGTTTTCCAGGCCTTCGGCGCCACAGAAGCGGGCCTGGGCGAACGGCAGGTCGGCGGAAATGCACAGCACCACGGTGTTATCCAGGTCGTTGGCCTGGGCGTTGAACTTGCGCACGGAAGTGGCGCAGGTCGGGGTGTCGACGCTTGGGAAAATGTTCAGCACTTTGCGCTTGCCCGCGAAGTCTTGCAGGGACACGTCCGACAGATTGCCGGCAACCAGAGAAAAGGCTGGCGCCTTGGAACCGGCTTGTGGCAATTGGCCGTTGACTTGGACTGGGTTGCCTTTGAGGGTGACTTGAGCCATGAACGGATTCCTTCTGACAGGTTTGAAAACAGTGAGGCCGGAGTTAACCATGAAATGGAGCTCCGACCTATGCCTGCACACAAAAAGTCACGAGTGGCGGGGCCCGCTATTTAGCCTTGAGCTGCAAATACGACTGGTGCAGATCTGAGGCCCAGCCGTCGATCACCCCTTTGACATCATCGGGCTTCATGACCTGGGACTCGTTTGACAACGGCTTACCCGTGCCCTTGCGCACCACCTGTGCGACCACCGCATTATTGCCACCGTCCAGAAACACCGCTTCGGTGCCCAGCGTGGTTTCCTGATCGCGAATGCCGCTCGCCGTACTGACCGCGGCGGCCACCAAGGCAATCGGAATCACTTCATAAGGTTTGAGCCCCTCGGTCTTGCTGCTGACCGCGGTGATGGCCGCCCGTACTACCAACACACCCGGCCCGGGACTGGTCGCCAGAGGCAACGACCTGCCCGCCTCCCGCTTGAGCGCCTGGTCGTAGTAGCTGGTAATGCCGGCCAACGTGCCGGCGGGAATCTTCACGGTCGGTTGCGGCTTGGGATAGAGCTGCGTCGGCTCGATATACACACTGGAGTATTTAGCCAGATCGATCTGCGGATCGACCCAACGCATCACTTCGGCCCCCGAAGGCGACTTTTCTTCCTTGAGGCGGCTGTAGTCTCCCAGGAAGCCGGAGTATTCGTCCGGCTGGGTGACTTTGCTCGAGCAGCCCATCAGCGCGAGCGAAGCGATGCAGACAGTGCCGATCATGGACGCGAGTTTCATGCTGTTACTCCTGTAGGCCACACCTGAGGAGGGGCGGAACTACAGGTATAGCCAATGCGCAGGGTTTTGCCTGTTCAGTAGCCGTATAGAGGTTGGATATGCCTGCCTCATCGCGAGCAAGCTCGCTCCCCCAGGGTTAACTCGAACCTTTGGGGAAACGAGCCTGCTCGCGAAGAGGCCTTAGGCTTCAATGGTCAAATTACTGATGCTGCACCTGAACCATCGAGCTTACCTGCACCCGCGCGTGCATCTGCTCCGCCCCGCCACCACGGCGCATGCCGCGAACCGGACAGGCGTCAAGGTAATCCAGGCCAATCGCCAACTTCAAATGGCGGTCGGGACGAAGCAAGCGATTGGTCACGTCAAAGCTGTACCAGCCGTCATCCAGCCAAGCCTCGGCCCAGGCGTGGCTTGCCAGATGGCTCTCGTCCTCGGTACACAGATAGCCGGACACATAACGCGCCGGCACGCCGAGGCTGCGGGCGCAGGCCACGAACGCATGGGCATGGTCCTGACAGACCCCGGCGCCACCGGCGAACGCCTCTGCCGCCGTACTGCTGACGGCAGTAGTGCCGGGGCTGTAGGGCATGCGATCGGCAAGGCCATTCATCAAGTCGGCCAACGCAGCACGGTCACGGCGTGCGCCACATTGCGCCACGGCGAAAGCGCTGAGGGTGTCGTCGGCCAGGGTGAGGCGGCTGGTGCGCAGGAACGGCAGCGGTGATTGGGTATCGGGCTCCATTTCCACTGTCTGGTCGATCTGCACTTCACCATAAGCGGTCAGGATCAGGGCGCCGTGAGGCTCGTCCATGGTCATGACGTGCAGGATATTGCCGTACGGGTCGAGCTGGCTGCGCACCAGGCGCGGCAATTCAAGATGCCATTGCAGGATGGTCTGGCGTCGGGTGTCCTTGGGCGTCAGGCGCAGGAACTGGATGCTGGTGCAGACCTCGTCGGCATAGCTATAGGTCGTGTCGTGGCGGATGGACAGTTTCATACGACCTCCAGATAGGCGTCATGGATGGTCTGGCCCAAGTGGCGGATCTGGCCAATCAGCTCGGTCAACCATTGGTGCAGGCCCGACGCGAGGATCTCGTCGATCCCCGAATAACGCAGCCGCGCATTCAGCTCGGCGGCCAGCCGCTGCGCCGGCCGACCGTTATTGCCCGGCAGGCTGGCGAGAATATGGTCCAGTTCTTCAATGCAGGCGTGCAGCGAGCGTGGCACGTCGGCCCGCAGCAGCAACATCTCGGACACCTGCTCGGCATTCGGCGCGTTACGGTAGATCTCATTGAACGCCTCGAACGAAGACAACGCCCGCAGCAACGCACTCCACTGGTAGTAACCGCGCGCCGAGTTGTCGCTGACCTCTTCCGATTCTTCGCCGAACATCTCGTAGCGCGCATCCAGCAGCCGCAACGTGTTGTCGGCGCGCTCGATGAACGTCCCCAGGCGAATGAAACAGTAGGCATCGTTGCGCATGATCGTGCCCGACGTCGCGCCACGGAACAGGTGCGAACGCTCCTTCACCCATTCGCAGAAATGGCTGATGCCATAACGGCCCAGGCCGTTGCTGGCGATGCTGCGCATCTCCAGCCAGGTGGCGTTGATGTTCTCCCACATGTCCGCGGTGATGCGTCCGCGCACGGCATGGGCGTTGGTCCGCGCCGCCCGCAGGCAACTGTAGATGCTGCCGGGGTTGGTTTCGTCCAACGCAAAGAAATGCAGCATGCGCTCGGTGTTGAGGGTGTCATAACGGGCGTTGTAGTCATCCAGCGTACCGGCCGCCAGCAACGACATCGCCAGCTCGGCCTGACCATCGCCGCGTCCGGCCTGGGGCATCAGCGACAGCGAATAACTGACTTCGAGCATGCGTGCCAGGTTCTCGGCGCGCTCCAGGTAGCGGGACATCCAGTAGAGGTCCGATGCGGTTCTTGAAAGCATGTCTTAGTCCTCCACGACCCAAGTGTCTTTGGTACCGCCGCCCTGGGACGAGTTCACCACCAGCGAGCCCTCGCGCAGCGCCACGCGGGTCAAGCCGCCGGGCACCAGGCGGGTTTCCTTGCCGGACAGCACGAAGGGACGCAAGTCGATGTGGCGTGGCGCGATGCCGCTTTCGACGAACGTCGGACAGGTGGAAAGGCTCAAGGTCGGCTGGGCGATATAGGCCTCGGGCCTGGCCTTGAGGCGGGCCCGAAAATCTTCGATCTCCGCTGCGGTGGCAGCTGGCCCGACCAACATGCCGTAGCCGCCGGAACCCTGGGTTTCCTTGACGACCAAGTCGGGCAGGTTCGCCAGTACGTGGGACAGGTCCTGGGGTTTGCGACACTGCCAGGTCGGCACGTTCTTCAGGATCGGTTCTTCGGTCAGGTAGAAACGGATCATGTCGTCGACATAGGGATAGATCGACTTGTCATCCGCCACGCCCGTGCCGACGGCGTTTGCCAGCACCACATTGCCTGCACGGTAGACCGCGATCAGCCCCGGCACGCCGAGCATGGAATCAGGGTTGAAGGACAGCGGATCGAGGTAGGCATCGTCCAGGCGACGGTAGATTACATCCACCTGCTGGGGCCCGGCCGTGGTGCGCATATAGACATGGTCGTCACGCACGAACAGGTCCGCACCTTCCACCAGCTCCACTCCCATTTCCCGGGCCAGGAACGCGTGCTCGAAATAGGCGCTGTTGAAACGCCCCGGCGTCAGGACCACGGTGGTCGGGTTGTCCAACGGGCTTGAGCTTTTGAGCGTGTCGAGCAACAGGTTCGGGTAATGATCGATGGGCGCTACGCGCTGGGCGGCGAAGAGTTCGGGGAACAGGCGCATCATCATCTTGCGGTCTTCGAGCATGTAGCTCACGCCACTGGGCGTGCGCAGGTTGTCCTCCAGCACGTAATAGCTGCCATCGCCATCGCGGACCAGGTCGACGCCTGCGATGTGGGCATAGATGCCTCGGTGCAGGTCCAGGCCCTGCATCGCAATTTGATAACCCTCGTTGGCGAGCACCTGCTCGGCGGGGATGATGCCTTCCTTGAGAATGCGCTGGCCATGGTAGATGTCGGCCAGGAACATGTTCAGGGCCTGGACCCGCTGGATGCAGCCGCGTTCGACGATTTGCCATTCGCTGGCCTTGATGCTGCGCGGAATGATATCGAACGGGATCAAGCGCTCGGTGCCCTGCTCGTCCCCATAAAGCGTGAAGGTGATGCCTGCCCGATGAAACAGCAGGTCGGCTTCACGGCGGCGTTGTTCCAGCAGTTCCAGCGGCGTGTCCGCCAGCCAGCGCGAGAATGCTTGGTAGTGCGGGCGGCAGTCACCCTTCGCGTCGTACATTTCATTGAAAAAAGCGTGGGGCATAGCCAACTCCCAGCCGTGTCGTACACGGCATTTCTTATTACGTCGTCATTCCACCAAGTACGGCCTTGCCTCGTTTATGAGCCCTGGTTCTTTGAATACCTCGTCAGGCATGGGTCTCTGATCAGGCCTTTGCGTCTGGATGACGTGCGCCCCTTTTTTATATTTGCGTATCGAAACTCCTTTCTGCTGGGTCTCGTGGAGCCGTAGCAAGGGCTGTGCCTAAGTGCGGCGGATTGAAGCAATGCTGGAAAAACCGGCGCAAAGCGGTGAAAAAGCGAAATTTATTTTTGATTTCGCGACGAAAAGAGATTCGAGCCCTGAAACGCTGACTCCAGTTTCAAGCGCCGGCACAGCAAACGGGTCGAATCGGTGCAAACAGACGGGAAGTCGAGGCCGAACGCCCCGAAAAGGGGAAATTATTACTCACCGCTAAAGCGCTGCGCTTGGCTCAACCATAGCTCACGAGCGAAGACTTCGCTGAAAGAGCGCTTCGTTGGAAGCGAGCTTGCGCGAAGATAGCCTGAAGCCAGAAACAAAAATGCCCGGACATGGTTGTCCGGGCATTTTTGTTGGCGCGCTGCGATCAGAACGTCACGCTGGCACTCAACCTGGCGGTACGCGGCTCGCCGACGGCGACCTGAAGTTCGCTGCCGGTGGATGACGGGTAGTATTGCTTGTCGAACAGGTTATCGACGTTCAACTGCAACGACGTCTTGTGCCCGAACACCGGCGACTCCCAGCGCAGGAAAGCGTCGGCGACGGTGTAGCTGCTGAGCCAGAAATCGTTGGCGTTGTTGGCGGCGCGCTCGCCGACATAACGGGCGCCGGCACCGGCGTGCCAGGCACCGAATTCGGCCGGGACGTTCAGGTGGTGGCTCAGGTACAGGCTGGCGGTGTGCTTGGGGGCGTCGGCCAGACGATGGCCTTCATCGTCCGGATCATCAAGGATCTCCGTGTGGGTATAGGCGTAGGTGCCGATCAAGTCCCAACGTTCGGCGAGGCGACCGGTGATATCGAGTTCGAGGCCTTGGGAGCCAACTTTGCCAGCGGCTTCTGCCAACGTTACGCCGTTGACCGTAGAGGACGTCACGACGTTTTTCTTCACGATATCGAACAGGGCGAGGTTGATATTCAGGCCCGGCAGCGGATCGTATTTCGCGCCGACTTCGTAGCTGCGGCCCTCCTCCGGCTTGAAGGTATGACTACCCTCGTCCACCACGTCGTTAGGCTTGAACGAGCGACTGTAGTTGCCATATAGCGACAGTTCTTCCGTGGCTTTGTAGACCAGGCCGAGGAATGGGACGAAGGCGTCTCCATTATCGTCGCGAACTGGCTTGGCAGGGACGAGTCCCTGCGTCGTGTATTGATCGTAATGCTGATAACGACCGCCAAATACAAGGATCCAGCGGTCGTCCAGGTGCCAGTTGTCCTTCAGATACACCGAACTGGAGGTCAGCTTGTTGCTCAGGTTGCTCTGCGCAGCATTCACACGACTTGGCTCATCCAGGCCACCGTACACCGGAGTCGTAGGGTCGAAACCTGCTTGGTTAGCGCCACGGTAAGTCTTGCCCCGAAACTGGTCTGAAACCTGGTTGTCGACCCCGACCAACAGATCATGACGCTGGCCGAACAATTCTTGATTGCCAATGAAGTCCCAACTGGCGTAGCGGGTTTCATCGTCATAATGGGCACCGTTGGCGGCGCGCTGAAGGACACCATTCGACAGGCGCGGCTGGGCAATCGAAAGGCTGTAACGGTCATTGTTCCAGCCGTAGGTCACCCGCGTCTTCCACGCCTCGCTCAGTTCATACTCGAACCGCGCGGTGGCGGTTTCGCGGATGCCAACGCTTTTGGCCCAAGGTTCATCCAGGCGCTTGTCATAGTCGATGTCGGCCGGATGTCCATTGGTGAACATCGTCCCCCGGTCAAACGGGTTGGAATATTCGTTGTACTCATAACTCAAATTCAACGAAGCCCGCTCGCCGGTCCAGGCCAACGACGGCGCCACCAGCGTGCTCTCGTTAACCCCGTAGTTGCGCCAGTAATCCTCATGGCCGCGCTCGGCGATCAGGCGATAGGCCAATCCGGTATCGCCCAGCGGTCCGGTGGTGTCCAGGGCCATGGTGCCGCCGCCTTCGCTGTAGGCGGAACCGCTGAGCGTGGTGCTCTGGGTGTATTGCGGCTTCTTGCTGATGACGTTGATCAGGCCGCCAGGTTCCAGCGCGCCGTACAACATCGAGGCCGGCCCCTTGAGTACTTCGACCCGCTCGGTGGTGGCGCTGAAGTTATGGCCCAGGTTGGAACGCACGCCGTCGCGCAGGATCGAGCCGTCGTCGTTGGTGCCGAAGCCGCGCTTGACCAATGAGTCCCGCGAGCCGCCCAGGGTGTTGCCCTGGCTGACGCCGCTGACGAACTTCATCGCGTCCTCCAGCGAGCGCACCTGATAGTCCGCCAGCGTCTGCTGAGTGACTACGTTGATCGATTGCGCCTCTTCCTTGATCGGTACATCGCTCTTGCTCGCCGTGCTGGCTTGCGTCGCCGTGTAGCCCTCGTCCTGAATGATCCGACTGCCTTGCACATCCGTAGTGGGCAGTTCGAGGGTGTCCTGTGCCCTCAAGGGGCTGGCCATGAAACAACAGGACAGCGCAGGTAAAACACATTTGACGAGGGCGTTGCGGTAGGCGAAAGGGGTGAAACGATTCAAGACGCGCACTCACAGAGGGTTGGAAATGAGAGCGAATATACTTTGAGAATGATTCCCAGTAAATCTTTCCAACATTTCCACGCTTGACTCTGAATGCATTAAAGGGCGCCGGAGGATGACTCCGGCGCCCTTTATCGGTCCCCTCTCCGTTTTGGGGCTCGTTGAAGGTCAGTGATCGATGGCGGCGCCGGCGCCCCTCGGTACGCGGATATCCTCCACCAAGTGCTGGATGTGCTCCGGTGGCGGCGCGGTGAAGCGTGACACCACCAGGGCCGCCAGGAAGTTGAATACCATGCCCAATGTGCCGATGCCTTCAGGGGACACACCAAGCCACCAATGTTCAGCCGTGTTCATCGTCGGGTTGATGAATTTGAAATAGACGATGTAGGTGAACGTGAAGGTCAGCCCGACGATCATCCCGGCAATCGCGCCTTCGCGGTTCATGCGCTTGGAGAAGATCCCCATGACGATGACCGGGAAGAACGAAGACGCCGCCAACCCGAAGGCGAACGCCACCACCTGGGCGACGAATGCGGGTGGGTAGATGCCGAACAATCCGGCGATCAATACCGCCACACCGGCCGCGATACGCGCCGCGAGCAACTCCTGCTTCTCGTTGATCCTGGGCATGATGTTGCTTTTGAGCAGGTCATGGGAGATCGAGGTGGAGATCACCAGCAACAGCCCCGCTGCCGTCGATAGCGCCGCCGCCAGCCCACCGGCAGCGATCAAGGCAATTACCCAACCGGGCAGCCCGGCGATTTCAGGGTTGGCCAACACCATGATGTCGTTGTCGACATACAGCTCGTTGGGCACCGGCGAAAGCTGGTTCTTGAGCAACCGCTGCTCATGCGCCCCACGTTCGCCGGTAAAGCTCGGCGCCCCGACCAGCGCCGCCCCAGGGCTGTACTGGATGATGCCGTCGTTGTTCTTGTCCGCCCAGGCAATCAGTCCGGAATTTTCCCAGGCCTTGAACCAGTCCGGCGCGGTGGCATAACTGACGTTGGGGATGGAGGTCAGCAGGTTGGTACGAGCGAACGCTGCCACCGCCGGTGCGGTGGTGTAGAGAATCGCGATGAACAGCAACGCGTAGCCGGCAGACTTGCGTGCGTCCCGGACGGTGGGGGTGGTGAAGAACCGCACGATCACATGGGGCAGGCCCGCGGTCCCCACCATCAGCGCCATGGTGATGAAAAACACGTCCATGGTCGACTTAGTGCCATTGGTATAGGCAGAGAAGCCCAACTCGGCGCCCAGGCCATTGAGCCGTTCGATCACACTCTGCCCCGAGCCGGCGGCTTCGCTGATGAAGCCCAGCTGCGGGATCGGATTGCCGGTGATCATCATCGAGATGAAAATGGCCGGCACCATGTAGGCGAAGATCATCACGCAGTACTGCGCCACCTGGGTGTAGGTGATGCCTTTCATGCCGCCCAGCACCGAATAGAAGAACACGATGGCCATGCCGATCATGACGCCGGTGTTGATGTCCACTTCCAGGTAGCGGGAAAACACGATGCCTACGCCGCGCATCTGCCCCGCCACGTAGGTAAAGGAAATGAAGATCACGCAGATTACCGCCACCACCCGCGCCGTCTGCGAGTAATAACGCGCCCCAACGAACTCGGGCACGGTGAACTTGCCGAATTTGCGCAGGTACGGCGCCAGGCACATCGCCAGGAGGACGTAGCCGCCGGTCCAGCCCATCAGGTAGACGGAACCGTCGTACCCCGCGAAGGCGATGATCCCCGCCATGGAAATGAACGACGCCGCCGACATCCAGTCCGCACCGGTCGCCATGCCGTTGAGCACGGGGTGCACGCCCTTGCTGGCGACGTAGTATTCACTGGTGGAGCCGGCCCGCGTCCAGATCGCGATCGCGATGTACAACGCAAAGGTGGCGCCTACGACCAGGTAGATCAGGGTTTTTGTGTCCATGTGCGCCGCCCTCAGTCTTCGTGAACGTCATATTTGCGATCAAGCTGATTCATCTTCCAGACATAGAAGAAGATCTCGAGCACAAAGACGTAGATGGACCCCTGCTGGGCAAACCAGAACCCCAGGGGCGTGCCGAAGAAACTGATGGTATTGAGTGAGTCGACCAGCAAGATGCCGAAACCGAACGACACCACGAACCAGATGACCAGCAACACCAGCATCCAGCGTAGATTTTCCGTCCAGTAGGCACGCGCAGCCTGTTGTTTTTCAGTGGACATCGAAGCGCCCTCTTGTTTTGTTGTTATTGTTTTGCACTTCAAACCGTAGCAGTCGCTGGGCAAGGCGCTAGTACGACTTTCGTCTAATTCGTAACAACAGTTATTGACATCCCTTTCGCACCGAAATGACAGGGCCAGGCCGCGTCAGAATCCCAGGGTGATATCAAATCGCCCCAACCCCCTAAAGCTTTGCCGTTCTCGGTCGAATGTATGCCATCGAATCTATTTTTTCCCTGGAGCTGTGATGCAGACGTTAAAGGCCTTGTATGAGTCTATCGAAATGCAATTTTTCGATACCCTCACCAAAAAGCTTTCAAGCCTTTTCCTCTTGGTCGCGGTCAGTGCCTTGCTTTATTGGGTGGCCCTCAGCGCCCGCGCCGATATCGTCCTGCAGTTGCGCACTGCCCAGCTTGACGCCGCGCTGCTGGGACAGATTCAAGACCGCCTCGACAGCCTCACCCATGCGCTGCTCTTCGGCGCGCTTTTGACGCTGGCCATGGTCAGTTTCATGGTCTGGTACTTCCGCCACCTCATCGTGCGCCCCGTTACCGCCATGACCAAAGCCCTGGAAGAGATCGCCAACGGCGAAGGCGACTTGTCCAAGGACCTGCCGCTGGTGACCCACGACGAGATCCGCACGCTGGCCGCCACCTGCAACCGTTTCCTGGCCAAGCAGCGCGAGATCATTAGCAACGTCCAGGCATTGACCGTCCATATCGCCGTCGAATCGGCCCGCTCGCTGAAGAACATCAGTGATTCCAGCGACAGCGCGACGCACCAGGCGCGCTTCGCCAAGGAAGTGATGGAGCAGAGCAATACCGCCGTGGGCCGTATCGAAGAGGTGTCGCGCCAGACCCAGGGCATATCCGGGACCACCGCGCAGAACCTGAGCATGGCCCGGGACTCCTACGCCGAATTGCTGGAAGTGACCGGCAACATCAGCGAGATTTCCAGCAGCCTCGGCGAGTTCGCCGGGCTGGTGGACGCCCTCAACCAGCGCTCTTCGAGCATCAAGTCGATTGTCGGCCTGATCCAGCAGATTTCCGCCCAGACCAACCTGTTGGCCCTCAACGCCGCCATCGAAGCCGCGCGTGCCGGGGAAAGTGGCCGTGGCTTTGCGGTGGTCGCCGATGAAGTGCGCACCTTGGCGCAGAACGTCAGCCGCGCCACCGACGATATCTCCCGTAACATCGACGCCATGTTGCAGGAAGTCAGCTCGACCCACGAACAGACCACCCAGATCAGCCACAGCGCCCGGGAAACCCAGAAAGTCGTTGAACGCGCGTCCGGTCATTTCGAAAGCATGATCGTCGACTTCGAATCCACCAACGGCAAGTTGGCCGACATCGCTGACCATATCCAGCAATTCGCCGATACCAACACTGGCATCAACGAACGAGTCACCCAGATCCACGCCGACAGCCAGTCGATCGACCAACGCATGCAGCAATCGGCGACCGCTACCCGCGACCTGTCTGGCGTGGCGGAGAAAGTCCAGACGCTACTGGGCCGCTTCGTGCTTGGCCACGGCAAGCTGGACGCCGCCATCACCCGTGCCAGCGAATGCCGCGACACGCTGCAGGTTCATTTGCAGGCGTTGCAGGATGAAGGTGTCAACCTGTTCGACCAGAATTACCAATTGATTCCCGGCACCGATCCCAAGCAATACATGACCAGTTATACCGAACGCTTTGCCCGGGTCTGCCAGGAAGAATGCGACAAGCTCACCCGCAGTACGCCGGGCGGCAAGGTCTCGTTCATTGTCGATACGAAGGGGTATTGCCCGGTCAATAACAGCTGGGTGTCCAAACAACCGACCGGAGACCGCGCGGTGGACCTACCGGTTTGCCGCAACAAGCGGATCTTCAACGACCCGATCGGCCTGCGCGCTGCGGGCAACGTCCAGCGCTTCCTGCTCCAGACCTACCTGCGCGACACCGGGGAAATCATGACCGAGATCGACGTGCCGTTCTTCTTCGGCGGCCGTCACTGGGGCAACTTGCGGGTGGGGTTTGATGCGGCGGTGTTGTTGGCGGACTAAGCGTTTCGACCAGCCGTGTGGGAGCGGTGATGTACGCAAATCTCGAGACCAGCCCAAAACAACTGTGGGAGCGAGCCTGCTCGCGATGGCGTCGGGTCAGTCAATTCATCACCAACTGACACTCCGCTATCGCGAGCAAGCTCGCTCCCACAAGGGAACCGGTGGTGTACAAAAATCCTGAGGCCTGCCCAAAACAACTGTGGGAGCGAGCTTGCTCGCGATGGCGTCAGGTCAATCAAATCCTCGTCAACTGACACTCCGCTATCGCGAGCAGGCTCGCTCCCACAAGGGAACCGGTGCTGTACAAAAATCCTGAGGCCACCCCAAAACAACTGTGGGAGCGAGCCTGCTCGCGATGGCGTCAGGTCAATCAAATCCTCGTCAACTGACACTCCGCTATCGCGAGCAGGCTCGCTCCCACAAGGCGATCTGTGGTGTACGCAATCCCACGGCCAGCCCAAAACAACTGTGGGAGCGAGCCTGCTCGCGATGGCGTCGGGTCAGTCAATTCATCACCAACTGACCCACCGCTATCGCGAGCAAGCTCGCTCCCACAAGGGAACCGGTGGTGTACAAAAATCCTGAGGCCTGCCCAAAACAACTGTGGGAGCGAGCCTGCTCGCGATGGCGTCGGGTCAGTCAATTCATCACCAACTGACCCACCGCTATCGCGAGCAAGCTGAACTGGCCTAATGATTTTGGACACTTCAATCGGGCGCTATGATAGCGCCCAAATCTGAGGTGTTTGGATATGCGTAAATCTTATTCGAGTGAGTTCAAGCTCAAGGCTGCCAGCATGGTGCTGGATGAAGGCCAGCCGGTTACCGAGGTCTGTGCCAGCCTAGATATCGGCCCCACTGCTCTGCGCCGCTGGGTCGATCAAGTGCAAAAAGAACGCCTGGGTTCGACCCCGGTAGGGGCCAAGGCGATTACCGCTGATCAGCGAGAAATCCAGAGGCTCAAAGCCCTACTCAGGGAGAAAGACCTGGACATTGAAATCCTAAAAAAGGCCAGTGCTCTCCTGCTTTTGGACGCCAAAGATCATTCACGCTGATCGATGAGCTGGACGAGCAATACGGCGTTAAAAGGTGTTGCCGGGCGTTTGGGATCAACCGCAGTAGTTTCTACGCCTGGCGCCAGCGCCAAGGCAGAGCAAATCCTGAACGGGACAAGCTCAAAGCCGCGCTGGTCAGGCACCACAGGGCGTCCAGAGAGTCGGCCGGCGCACGTACTTTGTCCAAGGAGCTAAAAGCCAAAGGGCATCGTATCGGACGTTATATGGCTCGCAGTTTGATGCGCGAAGCTGGCATCGCTAGTCGTCAGCGCAGGCGCCATAAGTACAAGTCGCCGGGCGTTGAGGCATTGGTGGCGCCGCACGTGCTCAAGCGAAAATTTGATGTAACGGCGGTTAACCAGGTGTGGTGTGGCGACGTGACTTACATCAAGGTCGGCAAGCGGTGGATGTACTTCGCCGCCGTTCTGGATCTGTACGCTCGGAGGATCGTGGGTTGGTCGTTCTCGATGATTTCTGATGCCAACCTGACCTGCGAAGCGCTACGCATGGCGGTTGAGCTACGCGGCCACCCCCAGGATGTGTTGTTTCATTCAGACCAAGGTTGTCAGTACACCAGTCATAAATTCCGAAACGAGCTTGTGAAACACGGGTTTAGGCAAAGTATGAGCCGTAAAGGCGAGTGCTGGGACAACGCCCCCATGGAGCGTTTCTTTGGTAGTTTGAAATCAGAGTGGGTTCCTGAAACGGGCTACAAACTGGAACATGAGGCCCGGGCAGACGTGCAGCGCTATGTCTCGCGCTACAACATCAGCAGGCCTCACAGCTACAACGACTACAGGTCGCCGGTCGCGAAGGAAAGGTTGGCGGCGTGAACCTTAATCGGTGTCCAAGATTACTTGACCAGTTCAAGCTCGCTCCCACAAGCGAACCGGTGGTGTACAAAAATCCTGAGGCCAACCCAAAACAACTGTGGAAGCGAGCCTGCTCGCGATGGCGTCAGGTCAGTCAATTCATCACCAACTGACACTCCGCTATCGCGAGCAGGCTCGCTCCCACAAGGGAACCGGTGGTGTACAAAAATCCTGAGACCAGCCCGAAACAACTGTGGGAGCGAGCCTGCTCGCGATGGCGTCGGGTCAGTCAATTCATCACCAACTGACCCACCGCTATCGCGAGCAAGCTCGCTCCCACAAGGGAACCGGTGGTGTACAAAAATCCTGAGACCAGCCCAAAACAACTGTGGGAGCGAGCCTGCTCGCGATGGTGTCGGGTCAGTCAATTCATCACCAACTGACACTCCGCTATCGCGAGCAAGCTCGCTCCCACAAGGGAACCGGTGCTGTACAAAAATCCTGAGACCAGCCCAAAACAACTGTGGGAGCGAGCCTGCTCGCGATGGCGTCGGGTCAGTCAATTCATCACCAACTGACCCACCGCTATCGCGAGCAAGCTCGCTCCCACAAGCGAACCGGTGGTGTACAAAAATCCTGAGGCCAACCCAAAACAACTGTGGAAGCGAGCCTGCTCGCGATGGCGTCAGGTCAGTCAATTCATCACCAACTGACACTCCGCTATCGCGAGCAGGCTCGCTCCCACAAGGGAACCGGTGGTGTACAAAAATCCTGAGACCAGCCCGAAACAACTGTGGGAGCGAGCCTGCTCGCGATGGCGTCGGGTCAGTCAATTCATCACCAACTGACCCACCGCTATCGCGAGCAAGCTCGCTCCCACAAGGGAACCGGTGGTGTACAAAAATCCTGAGACCAGCCCAAAACAACTGTGGGAGCGAGCCTGCTCGCGATGGCGTCAGGTCAGTCATTTCATCACCAACTGACACTCCGCTATCGCGAGCAGGCTCGCTCCCACAAGCGAACCGGTGGTGTACAAAAATCCTGAGACCAGCCCAAAACAACTGTGGGAGCGAGCCTGCTCGCGATAGCGTCGGGTCAGTCAATTCCTCACCAACTGACCCACCGCTATCGCGAGCAGGCTCGCTCCCACAAGGGAACCGGTGGTGTACAGAAAGTCCTGAGGCCACCCCAAAACAACTGTGGGAGCGAGCCTGCTCGCGATGGCGTCAGGTCAGTCAATTCATCATTAACTGACCCACCGCTATCGCGAGCAGGCTCGCTCCCACAAGGGATGGGCCTCAGTTCAACAGCACTTGGGCCCGGCCTTGCCGCCGTAACGGGCCTCTTGGCGCTCTCGGAAGAACGCCTCGTAGTCCATCAGCGGCTTGTCCGGGTGCTTGGTTTGCATGTGCTCGACGTAGTTGTCGTAGTCGGGCATGCCGACCATCAGGCGGGCGGCCTGACCGAGGTATTTACCGAGGCGACTCAAGTCATTGAACATCGTTGCAATCCTCTATCAAGCGTCCGGCAGGGCCTGGAATGGCGCTTCTTTGTCCGTGCGCTCTTTCGTGCCCCAGGCGGCGATGCCGACCTTGAGCGCGTAGAACAGGATGCTGAAGACCACGAACAGGAACAATACCGTCAGCGTTGCGTTGGTGTAGGCATTGAACACCACGTGCTGCATCTGCTCGATGCTCTTGGCCGGGGCCAGGATCTGGCCGGCGGCCAGGGCATCGTTGTATTTGCGCGCCAGGGCGAGGAAGCCGATCGCCGGGTTGGCGTCGAACAGCTTGATCAGGCCCGCGGTGGTGGTGCAGATCAGCAGCCAGCTCGCCGGCAGCAGCGTGACCCAGACGTAGCGCTGGCGCTTCATTTTGATCAGCACCACGGTGGCGAGCATCAGCGCGATACCGGCCAGCATCTGGTTGGAGATGCCGAACAGCGGCCACAAGGTGTTGATGCCGCCCAGCGGATCGATCACGCCCTGATACAGCAAGTAACCCCACAGCGCGACGCAGCCGGCGGTGGCGATCAGGTTGGCGGTCCAGGATTCGGTTCGCTTGAGGGCCGGCACGAACGAGCCGAGCAGATCCTGCAGCATGAACCGCCCGGCACGGGTGCCGGCGTCCACCGCGGTGAGGATGAACAGCGCTTCGAACAGGATCGCGAAGTGATACCAGAAGGCCATGGTGTTCTCACCCGGCAGCACCGAGTGCAGGATCTGCGCGATACCGACCGCCAGGGTCGGCGCACCGCCGGCACGGGCCAGGATGGTGGTTTCACCGATGTCCTTGGCCACCGCTTGCAGCGCGTCGGGGGTGATTGCAAAGCCCCAACTGCTGACGGTCTGGGCCACGGCCACCACGTCAGTGCCGACGATCGCCGCCGGGCTGTTCATGGCGAAGTACACGCCCGGCTCGATCACCGAGGCGGCAACCATCGCCATGATGGCCACGAAGGACTCCATCAGCATGCCGCCGTAACCGATGTAGCGGGCGTTGGTTTCGTTATCCAGCAGCTTGGGCGTGGTGCCCGAGGAGATCAGCGCATGGAAGCCCGAGACCGCGCCGCAGGCGATGGTGATGAACAGGAACGGGAACAAGCCGCCCTTCCACACCGGCCCGGTGCCGTCGGTGAACTGAGTCAGCGCGGGCATTTTCAGTTCGGGCATGGTGACCAGGATGCCGATCGCCAGGGCGACGATGGTGCCGATCTTGAGGAAGGTCGACAGGTAGTCCCGTGGCGCCAGGATCAGCCACACCGGCAGGACCGCCGCGACAAAACCGTAGCCGATCAGCATCCAGGTGATCTGGATTCCGGTGAAGGTGAAGGCCTTGGCCCAGACCGGATCGGCGGCGATCTGCCCGCCCAGCCAGATAGAACCCAACAGCAACAGCACGCCGATGATCGAGATCTCGCCGATGCGGCCCGGGCGGATGTAGCGCATGTAGATGCCCATGAACATCGCGATCGGGATGGTCGCCATCACCGTGAAGATGCCCCACGGGCTCTCGGCCAGGGCCTTGACCACGATCAGCGCCAGCACCGCGAGGATGATGATCATGATCAGGAAGCAGCCGAACAGCGCGATGGTGCCGGGAATACGGCCCATTTCCTCGCGCACCATGTCGCCCAGGGAGCGACCGTTGCGGCGGGTGGACAGGAACAGGACCATGAAGTCCTGCACCGCACCGGCCAGCACCACGCCGGCGATCAGCCAGAGCGTGCCGGGCAGGTAGCCCATCTGCGCGGCCAGCACCGGCCCGACCAGCGGCCCCGCGCCGGCAATGGCCGCGAAGTGGTGGCCGAACAGGATGTGCTTGTTGGTCGGGACGTAGTCCAGGCCATCGTTGTTGAGCACGGCAGGCGTGGCCCGGCGCGCATCGAGTTGCATCACGTTGTTGGCGATGAAGAGGCTGTAGTAGCGATAGGCGACCAGGTAAATGGCCACGGCTGCGACGACGATCCAGAGGGCGTTGATCGGCTCTCCGCGGCGCAAGGCCACGACACTCAGCGCACAAGCTCCCAGAACAGCCACGGCAAACCAGGCGAGGTGTTTAACCAAACGGGTTGTCATTGCGTGTCTCCTGCCGATATCCAATGGATTGCGGCGATTGTTTTTATAGTGTGCCCCGGCTATTCGGAGCCGGCCCAATATCCCTGCATGCCGTCAATAAATAAATCCGTAGTACTACGTAGAACCCCGATTCCCTTGTGGGAGCGAGCCTGCTCGCGAAAGCGGCGTGTCCGTTAATGATGATTTGACTGCCCCATCGCCTTCGCGAGCAGGCTCGCTCCCACAGGTCTTATGCCGCGCGCACAGGTTTGGCATATGATGCCGCCATTCGCCTCCCCGCCGCGCCCGGACTGGAGTAAAGATGCTGCTCAAACACAAAATCGTTGCTCTCGGGATCCTGCCGCTGGTCCTGGCGATTGCTGTCATCGGTGCCTTGGTCATCTCGCTCAACCGCCAGTTGGGTGATCAACAGGCGCAACTGATCGAAGACAGCATCCTGGCGAGCAAGCGCGCCGAATTGAAGAACTATGTCGAGATGGCGCAGAGCCTGATCGCGCCGCTGTATGACAACGGCCAGGGCGACGCGCGGGCACAGCAGCAGGTACTGGAAGAGCTGCGCAAGCTCAGCTTCGGTATCAACGGATATTTCTTCGTGTACGACCGCCAGGGTCGCAGCCTGATGCACGCCCGGCAGTCGGAACTGGTCGGGCAATACCTTTGGGACATGAAAGATCCCCAGGGCCTGCCCGTCATCCAGGCGTTGCTCAAGAGCGCCGAATCGGGTGAAGGCTTCCAGCGTTATGCCTGGAACAAGCCTTCCTCCGGCCAGGTGACCGACAAACTGGCCTATGTCGTGATGCTCGATCGCTGGGGCTGGATGCTCGGCACCGGGATTTACCTGGAGGACGTGGAGCGTGCCACCCAACAGGCCCGCGCCGAAGTGGCCCAAGGCATCCACACCACCATGCAGGCGATCGCCGCCATTGCTCTGATCGCGGTGCTGCTGGTGTTCGCCGGCGGCATTACCCTCAACGTCAGCGAGCATCGCCTGGCCGACAAGAAACTGCAGCGCTTGAACCAGCGCATTGTCAGCTTGCAAGAGGAAGAGCGCTCCCGGGTATCCCGTGAATTGCATGACGGCATCAGCCAACTGTTGGTGTCGATCAAGTTCCAGTTCGAGCTGGCCAGCCACGTCATCGAGAACGGCCAGGAAAATGGAGTGGGCATCTTGAAAAACGCCACGGACCGACTGGGTGAAGCCATCGGTGAAATCCGTAGCATCTCCCACGACCTGCGCTCGTCTTTGCTCGACACCCTGGGCCTGCCTGCCGCCATCGGCCAGCTTGCGGCCGAATTCGAGCAACGCAGCGGCCTGGAAGTGTCCTACCGAAGCAACGAATTCGACTGTCGCCTGGAAAACGGCGCACCGGTCTCGCTGTTTCGCATCGCCCAGGAAGCGCTGACCAACATCGAGCGTCACGCCGGGGCGAAGCGTGTCGCCATCACCCTGTTCGGCTCCGGCCAGTCCTTGCGCCTGACCGTTGTGGATGACGGGATGGGCTTCAACGTTCCACAGGTCGAGCGCGGCCATACGGGCATCGGCTTGCGTAATATCCGCGAACGGGTCGAGCATTTTGGCGGGCGGCTGGACATGACATCGGTGCCAGGACGAAGCGAACTGGATATCCTCTTGCCCATGACCATGCCCACCACGGAAAGCTGATGCGCCTTGAATTCAACAAGAGCCCTTGCCGATGACCCTGTCTCCAGCCATACGCGTCGCCCTGGTCGACGATCATTCCCTGGTCCGGGACGGCATCCGCGCCCTGCTGTCCGTCATGCCCCGGCTGGATGTGGTTGGCGAAGCGGAGAATGGTGTACAGGCCATCGAAATGGTCGAACGCTGCCAGCCGGATCTCCTGTTGATGGACATCGGCCTCAAGGACATGAACGGCCTTGAGCTGACCCGGCTGCTGGGCAGGCAGCACCCAGGCTTGAAGATCCTGGTCCTGAGCATGTATGACAATCATGAGTACGTCAGCGAATCCGTGCGCGCCGGCGCCAGCGGCTATGTCCTGAAGAACTCGCCGTCGAAGGAAATCATCGCCGCCATCGAGGCCATCATCAACGGCGGCACCTTCTACAGCGCCGAGATCGCCCAGCGCCTCGCCACCGACCCACACACCGACAGCGAGCTGACGCCGCGCGAGACCCAGGTGCTGAAGAAAATGGTCCAGGGCTTCAACAACAAGGAAATGGCCCGCGAGCTGGACATCAGCGTCCGCACCGTCGAAACCCACCGCCTGAGCATTCGCCGAAAGCTCAACATCGACAAGCCCGCGGCCCTGGTGAAATACGCGATCGACCACGGGATCATTCCGCGCTGATGTAGTAACCAGGATGTTCAAGATCATCCAACAACCCCGGCCCGCTCGGCACCCAACCCAACAAACCGCGGGTGTACTCACTGGACACCGCCATGTTCGCGCCCGCCATGTGAGCGAACCAGCCAAAATGCTCGCGCTCTCGGGACTCGACCGGCACTCCCAGGCCACGTCCTATCGCCTGGGCAATGTCCTTGAAGGGTACAGCTTCGTCGGTGACGGCGTGGTAGACGGACTGGGTCACGCCCTGCTCAAGCGCCAATCGATAGACCCGTGCCGCATCCAGTCGATGCACGCCCGACCAGCAATGGTTACCGTCGCCGAGATAAGCCGATACGCCCTGCTCACGGGCCAGGCGAATCAGGATCGGTACGAATCCATAGTCGCCGACGCCATGGACCGATGGCGCCAACCGAACCGTCGCCACGCGCACACCACGCTCGGTCAGATCCCGAGCCGTGGCTTCGGACTTGCGAGGCGAGGCCGGGCTGACCACTTCCAGCTCACTGGCGCCCCGGGTCAATCCGAACAAGCCCGAGGTCACCAATAGAGGTCGCTCGGAGCCTTGCAACGCGCCGCCCAGTGCCATAATCGCACGACGGTCTTGCTCGGCATTTTCGGCAAATCGTGAAAAATCATGATTAAAAGCGGTGTGAATAACCGCATCCGCCGCCGACGCTGCATGATGCAGGACATCCAGATCATCCAACGTCCCTTGAATTACTCTCGCGCCGGTGGCGGCGAGCGCGGCAACCTTTTCTTCGCAACGAGCCAGGCCGGTAACTTGATGCCCGGCGCCGAGCAAATCCTGCACCACGGCCGACCCAACCCAGCCCGTGGCACCGGTAACGAATACGTGCATGAGCAACGCTCCTGTCTGGAAAAGCGAGATAGAAAGTCTTCTATAACCTGAACAAGGCTCAGGATTTGTATTGAACTTGTATTTCCCGACTTCGGAGCAACATCAAGGCCACCCCGAACGACAACGCAACCGCAACAGCACCACCCAGGTAAACCGCCTCGATGCCCCAACCACTGGCCAGCACACCAGCCAGCGGGCTGGTCATGCCCAGGGAAATATCGAGGAAGGCAACATAGGCGCCCATGGCGAGGCCACGTGACTGCGGCGGAGCACGCCGCACTGCTTCCACGCCAAAACCGGGAAACGCCAGGGAATAACCGAAGCCGGTAAACGCGGCGCCGAGATAGGCGATGAATGCCGTATCGGCGCCCCAGATGAGCAGCAGCCCAACGGCCTCGATCACGACGCAGACCAATGCGACACGCGCGCCACCGATCTTGTCCGGAAGATGCCCGAACAACAGCCGCGCGCCGATGAAGGCCAGACCGAACGCCGTGAACGCGAGCGAAGCGTTGCCCCAATCCCTGGCCGCGAATAACAAGGCAATGAACGCTGTCACGACACCAAAGCCGACGCTGCAAAACGCCAGGCCCATGCCGGGAACCCATACCGCGCCGAACATCTTGTAGAACGGTGTGCGCCGGGTCGCCGTAGGGGCTACGCCGCGGACGCCGGCGACAACCGCCAAGGCCAACAGCGCAATAAACGCCGACGCCACAACGATGCCCATGAATCCCCAACCCGAATCGAGCGCCACGCCAAGCGGGGCGCCCAGGGCGAACGCGCCATACATGGCAATGCCATTCCAGGCCATGACCTTGCCGGCATGCTGCCCCCCTACAAGACCGATGCCCCACCCCAACGCCCCAGTGACGATCAGGCTTTCACCGATCGCCAGCAGCACGCGACCGCCTACTAACAGCCAGACCGACAACACCGGCGTAGCGACGAACGCCAGGGACAGCAGATAGACCAAAGCGGAAACCGCCGCAGTCACCAGCCCGACCATGACCGCGCGCTTGCCGCCGCGCAGGTCGGCGAAATTGCCGGCCCAGGATCGCGACAGCAGCGCCGCGGCGAACTGTGCACCCACTACCAGGCCAATCACCAACGTGCCCATCCCCAGCGTGTCGTGCAAATGAAGCGGCAAAACTGGCAGTTGCATGCCGATGGTGAGAAAGCCAATGAACACGGTCAACGTGAGCGGCAACAACTTGAATACCGGATTGGTATCGACGGCTGCCGGGGGCGCCACAGAGGCACCCGGATGAATATTTTCTTGAGTCATAACCCTACCCATGGAAAGGGACGCGAAGTCAAGTGGAATGCCGCTTGCGCAGCCGCCTAAAATGCGATCAATTAGTCGCATTCAAGATACGAATAATCCGTCGTATTTCCTATTCGCATTCCTTTTCCAAGGCCGATGCCGCCATGTCCGATCGCCCAAGCCCGCAGATTTCCTCACGCAAGCAGCCAAAACAGGCACGGTCCACCGAGCTTGTGGCGGCAGTCCTGGAAGCGGCTGTTCAGGTTTTGGCGAGTCAGGGCGCCCAACGCTTCACCGTTGCCCGCGTTGCCGAGCGAGCGGGTGTGAGCGTCGGATCGGTGTATCAGTACTTTCCGAACAAGGCAGCGATCCTGTTTCGGCTGCAAAGTGATGAATGGCGGCAGACCAGCGATATGTTGCGAGACATTCTGGAAGATCCCTCCACACCGCCCCTCTCGCGGTTACGAACCCTTGTGCAGGCGTTCATCCAGTCCGAGTGCGACGAAGCGCAGATTCGCGTCGCGCTCAACGACGCTGCGCCACTTTATCGGGATGCGCCTGAGCACCAGGCGGCACGTACTTCAGTGCAGGCATCGGTGGATGCGTTCATGCAGCAAGTGCTGCCGGACGCGAGTATGCAAACCCGCGCCCTGGCCGGTGAGCTGATCATCGCCACCCTCAGCTCCGTGGGGAAACGGTTTTCGGCAACGCCTCGCGTTCGGCAAGAAGTCCAGAGCTATGCCGATGCCATGGCAGATATGTTCTGCGCCTACCTGAAAAACCTCCAGGCGTGCGAGAGCACGGCAGGCTGAGCATTCGCGTCGACGTTCCAGTGACAGCCCGCCGGCAGTTTTACTACACTCCCCCGTCTTGTCCCCTTCCCTTGCGAGGCGTCCCATCCCATGAAAATCATAACAAGCACGATGACGCTCTTTGGCCTGTTGGCATTCTGCGGCAGCGCCCTGGCCGAACCAACGGCTTCGCATCTGGACAAAGTGATCCAGCAAGGTGAACTGCGCGTGTGCACCACCGGCGACTACAAGCCCTACACCTACAAGGCCGAATCGGGGGAATACGAAGGCATCGACATCGACATGGCCCGCTCGCTGGCCGCCAGCCTGGGCGTCAAGGCGCAATGGGTCCAGACCACTTGGAAAACGTTGATGCCCGACATGCTGGCGGGCAAGTGCGACATCGGGATGGGCGGGATTTCGGTGACCCTGGAACGACAGAAGAAAGCCTATTTCAGCAACACCCTGGACGTGGATGGCAAGATCCCGCTGGTGCGTTGCGAAGACCAGTCGCGCTACCAGACCATCGAGCAGATGAACCAGCCTTCGGTGCGCCTCGTCGAGCCGGCCGGTGGCACCAACGAAGCCTTCGTGCGGGCATTCCTGCCCAAGGGCCAGCTCGCCTTCCATGACAACGTGACGATCTTCCAGGAGCTGTTGGACAAACGCGCCGACGTCATGATCACCGATGCCTCGGAAGCGCTCTACCAGCAGAAACTCAAGCCGGGCCTGTGCGCCGTCAACCCTACCCGCTACCTGCAATATGGCGAGAAAGCCTATCTGCTGCCCCGTGACGACAACACCTGGAAGATGTACGTCGACCAGTGGTTGCACCTGAGCAAGGCCAACGGCAGCTATCAGAAAGTCATCGGGCAGTGGCTGGCCGTGCCTCAAGCTCAATAACGAACCGGTGGCCGTACACGCTCCCAGGTTTGTGTGCGGCGCCATGGTCTGGCATGTTGGGCCTTCAAACAGAACTGTCACGAGGCCCCATGCAGATCGAATTACTGGAAATCAGTGAGCACCTTCATCGTTTTCCGCCATTCGATGCCCTTCCTCAGGAGACCCTGGAGGAAATTGCCCGGCGCGTCGAAGTCGCGTATTTCAAGGCCTCAAGCCCGATCCTCGAAGCAGGTGCGGCCATTCATGACCTGCACTACGTACGCAGCGGCGCGGTCGAGATCTATCGGCGAAGCGGCGAACTGTACAACCGGCTGGTCGAGGGCGATATCTTTGGCCAGGCGGGCTTGCTGCGCAGCAACCGGGTGCGCTTCCCGGCCAAGGCCTTGGAAGACAGCCTGATCTATTTCATTCCGGCGGATGTATTCGCCCAGTTATGCGAGCGGCACGACAGTTTCGCCGACTTTGTCGAAGCCGAGGGGCATTCCAGGCTCAAGTCAGCCGTCGAGGCCCAAGGCCGTGCGAGCGAGCTGATCCAGCTCAAGTCCCGTGCATTGATTTCCCGGGATCTGGTCTGGGTTACGCCGCAAACCAGCGTCCGGGAAGCCGCACAGTTGATGACCGAACGAAGCGTTTCCTGTGTCGTGGTCCTTGAGCCAGCCGGGAAACATCCCGAGCAGATGCTCGGCATCGTGACCGACCGGGACTTGCGCACCCGCGTTGTGGCCGCCAACCGCAGCGGCGAAACCACCATCGGCGAAGTGATGTCGATCAACCCGGTGGCCATCCAGGCCGATGACTCGTTGTTCGAGGCGATGCTGTGCATGCTCAGGAGCAACATCCATCACCTTCCGGTGATGCACAAGGGCCGCACGCTGGGCTTGATCAATCTGTCGGACATCATCCGACACGAGTCTCAGAGCAGCCTGTACCTGGTAAACAGTATTTCCAACCAGACCAGTGTCGAGGGTCTTCGCTCATTGCTGCGCGACCTACGCGGGACCTACATACGCATGGTCCGCGACGGCGCGACCGCCCACATGATCGGCAGCGCCATCTCGGGCATTGGTCGTGCCTTCACCCAGCGCCTGCTTGAACTGGCCGAACGCGAACTGGGACCACCACCGGTTCCGTATTGCTTCATGGTGCTGGGCTCGATGGCCCGTGACGAACAATTGCTTGTCACCGACCAGGACAACGCCCTGGTGCTGGACGATCGTTTCGACCCAGCGCTGCATGACGATTACTTTCGCAAGCTGGCTGCGTTCGTCAGCGACGGGCTCGCCCAATGCGGCTACAGCTACTGCAAGGGCGGGATCATGGCGACCAACGTCCAGTGGCGCCAGCCATTGCGAGTGTGGCGTGGCTATTTCAGCCAGTGGATCGAGAAACCGAACGCCGCCACCCTGCTCAACAGCTGCATCTTTTTTGACTTGGACGGGGTCTATGGCGCGCTGGACATGGTCGAATCGCTCAAGACGCTTTGCGCGCAGAAGTCCAGGGATACTCCGGCTTTCCTGGCGGCGATGGCGCGCAACGCATTGAATCGCACGCCGCCCCTGGGTTTCTTTCGCACATTTGTCATGGAAACGGATGGGGAACAAAAACAGATCATCAACCTCAAGGGCCGTGGCACGGCACCCCTCACCGACCTGATCCGCATCCACGCGCTGGCGTGTGGCACCACGGCGCAAAATTCATTCGATCGGCTCGATGCCATCGGCCAAACGCAATGGGTACCACCCGAGGCCATCGAGCATCTGCGCTACGCATTGGAGTTCCTGTCGATGGTGCGCATACGGCACCAGGTCGATGCCATCGAACAGGGTCGCAAACCGGATAATTACATCGAGCCCGAGCGCTTCTCAACCGCTGAGCGGCACAACCTCAAGGAAGCCTTCCAGGTGTTGAGCAATGCCCAGAAATTCCTGCGTTTCCGCTATCCCGGTCACGCCCGGCCATCCCGATGAACGCCCCACGAGTAGCGACCGAACGGACGATGCCGGACTGGGCGGCGCGCTTCGAACAACTGGCGCGACAAGCACGCCATCCCCTGCTGCAGCGTTTCTACCAGACAGGGGTGATCGACGGCCAGACCGCGCTGGAACAAGTGGAATTGCTGGCCATGGATTTGGAAACCACTGGTTTGAACGCCCGCAGCGACAGCATCGTCAGCATCGGCCTGATGCCTTTTACCCTCAAGCGAATACGTTGCGGCGAAGCCCTGTACTGGGTCATCAAACCTTCCACGCTGACCCATGAGTCGGTGACATTCCATCGCATTACCCATGCCGACATCCGTCATGCCCCTCGATTCCCCGACATCATGGACAACCTGCTGGAAGCATTGGCGGGGCGAATCATGGTGGTGCATTACCGGGCCATCGAGCGCGACTTTCTGGACGAGGCGTTTCGGCGTCACCTTGGAGAGGGCCTGCAGTTTCCGGTCATTGACACGATGCAGCTGGAGGCATGGCGGGTCAGGGGTCGGCGCCGTTGGCTGGACCGGCTGTTGCGGCGGCCACCGGCCTCCATCCGGCTGGCCGATACGCGTCTGCGTTATCGACTGCCCACCTATCACGCCCACCATGCATTGACCGATGCACTGGCCACGGCCGAGCTGTTGCAAGCGCAGGTAGCCACCCATTACAGCCCGTCCGTGGCGGTCGGGCAGCTCTGGGATTGAACGCTGGGGCGCGCCTCGCCCCAGCCAATCTTCAGGCGATCAGGATCGCGGTTCTGACATCAATCCCTTCACCAGGGAAATACAGCCCAGCAGCAGAACGATGGCAAAGGGAAGCCCGGTCGAAACCGCCATGGCCTGCAAGGCGACCAGCCCCCCACCCAACAGCAGCGCAATCGCGATCACGCCCTCGATGACCGCCCAGAAAACCCGTTGGGGCACAGGCGCATCGACCTTGCCGCCGGCCGTGATGGTGTCGATTACCAGCGAGCCGGAGTCCGACGAAGTGATGAAGAACACGATCACCAGCACGATGCCCAGCAACGAGGAAATTTCCTTGAGGGGCAGCGCCTCCAGCATCGCGAACAGCTTGAGTTCCAACACTGCATCCTTTACCCCACTCAATCCCTGCAAGGTGGCCTGGTCGATGGCCGTCCCGCCAAAAGTGGTCATCCATAGCACCGACACCAGCGAAGGCACCAGCAAGACAGAAATCAGAAATTCCCGGACGGTCCGGCCCCGGCTGACCCGCGCAATGAACATGCCTACAAAGGGCGACCAGCTGATCCACCAGGCCCAGTAGAACGCTGTCCAGCCCTGGGTGAACTCGGCGTCCGTACGGCCGAAAGGATTGGACAATGCGGGCAGGTATTCAGCGTAGGTCACCACGTTCTTGAAGAAGCCGGTAAGAATGGCCAAGGTGGGACCGACGACGATGATGAAGAGCAGCAACAGGAGCGCCAGGCCCATATTAATTTCCGAGAGCAGCTTGACGCCCTTCTCCAGCCCGGCCAGAACCGACCACAGGGCAATCAGCGTGATACCGATGATCAGTACCACTTTGCTGACGTTGGACGATGGAATGCCGAACAGATGTTCAATCCCCGCCGCGGCCTGCTCGGCACCGATGCCCAGCGAGGTCGCCAGCCCGAACAGCGTCGCGAACACCGCCAGGATATCGATGATATGCCCTGGCCAGCCCCAGACGCGCTCCCCCAGCAACGGATAGAAAATCGAGCGAATCGACAGCGGCAAGCCTTTGTTGAACGAGAACAGGGCCAAGGACAACGCCACGATGGCGTAGATGGCCCAGGGATGCAGACCCCAGTGAAAAATCGTCGCAGCCATCGCCAGGTCCGCAGCGCCTTTCATATCGCCCGCTGCGCCATCGAGGGGGGCCCAGTCCGTGCGTACCCCGCTGGGATCGAGCGTCACGCCCCCCATCGCGGCGGCATAATGCGACATGGGCTCCGCTACGCCGTAGAACATGAGCCCGATGCCCATCCCGGCGGCGAACAACATGGAGAACCAACCCACATAGGTATGATCGGGCGTGGCATCGCGACCGCCCAATCGCACCTTGCCCAGTGGCGAAACGATCAACGCCAGGCACAACAGAACGAAAATATTGCCTGCGCTCATGAAGAACCAGGCCAGGTGCCGGGTCAGCCATCCGCGCATGGCGCTGAAAAGCGGCTCGACTTCATTTTGCAGCGCCAGCGTCACGATGACGAACAACAAAACGGTGGCGGCAGAGATGAGGAAAACCTTGCCATGGATGTCCAGGGAGAAAGAAAACTCACCGCGGAAATTGTCCTGTCCGATGACGTAGTCTGTTTCGATGAGATTTGCCTCGCCGCTAGGGGCAGGTATCCCCTCCGTACCGGGCGTCTGGGATTTTCCTGATAGATCGTCTACAGGATCTTTACCCACGTGAACCTCCTTTGATTATGCAACACGCACGCGCGCGTGATGGTCTGAAAAGCCCCGCTGTTCCAAGTGAAAACGAGAGTAAGTGCCATAGCCTAACAAGTCTGGAGGCATGCCTGTGACATCGACCGGCCATGACTGTTCCACAAACGACATCAGGTTGGGCCTACGAGACGCCGCCACCGTACTGGTTGCGCATCGAAGTCATCCGCCCCAGGCAAAACGAAGGGCGCCGGGACAGTGTCCGGGCGCCCTTCGTATGGACCGTCCGTGGGGGTGCTTCAACTCACTGCGCGGCACGCACCTTGTTGATTTCGTCGTACATCATTTTCACCAGATCCCCGTCCAACGACTTGGCGAACTTGTCGACGACTGGCTTCACGCGCTCGCGAAAGCGGTCTTTCTCGGCCGGGGTGATTTCATTGACGGTCATCGCACCGGCCAGCGTCGCCTTGGCCTTTTCCATGCTCGTCTCGGTGACTTCACGCTGGAAGGTCTGCGCCTCGGCTGCGGCTGCGCGAATCATTGCCTTTTCGTCGTCGTTGAGGCGGTTCCAGGTTTTCTGGCTGATGATCAACGACTGCGGGTTGAAGATGTGGCCGGTGACGGAAAGATATTTCTGCACCTCGTAGAACTTGTTGCCCTCGATCACCGTGAACGGGTTTTCCTGGCCGTCGATGGTGTGCTGCTCAAGGCCCGTGTACACCTCGGGGAACGCCATCGGCACCGGGTTGGCGCCCAGGGCTGAGAAGGTTTCCAGGTAGATCGGTGACTGGATGACGCGCAGCTTCAAGCCCTGCAGGTCTTCGAGCTTGGTCACCGGGTGCTTGCTGTTGGTCAGGTTACGGAACCCCAGGTCCCAATAACCCAGCCCTACCAGCCCCTTGCTGTCCAGCTGTGCCGCCAGTTTCTGCCCGACCGGCCCATCGATGACGGCATGGGCCTCCTTGACGTCGTTGAACAGGAAGGGGAAATCGAGCATGGCGTAATCCGGTGCCTGGGCGGCCAGGATGCCGGAGTTGAGCACGGTGATGTCCAAGGTGCCGCCCTGCAATGCCGACACCGTTTGTACGTCGCCGCCCAGGGTTCCGCCAGGGAACAGGCGGACCTTTATCTTGCCGCCGCTCTTTTCACTGAGCAGGTCGGCGAACTTCTGCGCGCCCTGGCCCTGGGGATGTTCCTTGACGTTCTGGAACGCGAATCGCAAGGTCCGCTCACGGATCTCGTCCGCGTGGCTGGCCACGCCGGTCAGCAGCAAGCCCGTCGCGCACGCCCCGGCCAGCAAGGTTTTCATCAGTTTTCCCATGTCACTCTCCGATCGTTATTGTTTTTAAAGGTCGAGCCAGCGAGCACCGGTGTCAGCCGGTGAAGAATTTCAACGGTCCCAGTACCAGTTGCGGAAACAGCACCAACAGCAACAGCACCACAAATTGCGCAATCATGAACGGCCAGACCCCCCGGACTATTTCCTCGAACTCCAGCTTCGCCACGCTGCAGACCACGTTCAGCACCGTGCCCACGGGCGGCGTGATCAACCCAATCGCAGTGTTGATCAGAAACAGCACGCCGAAATACACCGGGTCGATCCCCGCCTGGATCACCGCTGGCATCAATACCGGCGTCAGGATGAGGATGGTCGGGGTCATGTCCATCACCGTACCGACCAGGATGATCAACGCCATCATCACCAGCAGCAGGAGCGTCTGGTTGTCCATGAACGGCGCGAGCAGTTCCGCCAGCTGGCCCGGCAGGTCGGCGATGGTCACCAGCCACGATGAAACCATGGCCGCTGCCACCAGCAGCATCACCACCGAGGTGGTCCTGGCCGAAGACAGGATCACTTCGTACAGCTGGCTGATCTTCATCTCCCGGTAGATCACCAGGGACACGAACAGCGAATAGACTGCCGCGACCACTGCTGCCTCCGTTGGCGTGAAGATGCCGAACTTGAGGCCCAGGATGATGATCAACGGCAAGCCCATCGCCCAACTGCCATCGAGCAACGTGCGTAGTACCTCGGCTCGGGAACGCTTGGGCGCCGTCTCGACGTTCTCGCGCCGGGAGATCAACCACCAGGCGATGGCCAGCCCGACGCCGAGCATCAGCCCCGGCACGATACCGGCCAGGAACAGCTTGGAAATCGACACGCCGGACGCCACGCCAAAAACGATGAAGCCGATGCTGGGCGGAATCACTGGCGCAATGGTGCTGCCGGCGGCGATCAGCCCGGCCGAACGTCCCCGGTTGTGCCCCGCCAACACCATCATCGGCACCAGCAACGCCGCCAACGCCGCCGCATCGGCCACCGCCGAACCGGAAAGCGAGGCCAGCAGGCAGGAGGCAATGATCGCGACGTAACCCAGGCCGCCGCGCTTATGCCCAACCAGCGCCATGGCAATGTTGACGATGCGCTTGGATAACCCGCCGACATTCATGACTTCGCCGGCCAGCATGAAGAACGGCACGGCCATCAGCGGAAAGCTGTCGGCGCCATTGAGCAAATTCTGCGCAATGATCTGCGCGTCGAACAAGTCCAGGTAAAACATCAACGCGACGCTGACCACCAGCAAGGCAAAGGCAATCGGGATACCCAACGCCATGCTGCCCAGCAGCGACCCGAGGAAAATAGCCAACGTCATGGGCGGGTACTCTTGAGGGTGTCAGGGTTGAGGCCGGCGGCTTCGCTTTCCTCGACTGACAAAGGATCGTCATCCCGCAGTTTGCCGAACAGTGTCAGGTACAGTTCGTACAGCAGGATCGCCGTGGCGCTGACCCCGAACACCAGCCCGGCGGCGTAGAACAGCGCCATCGAAAGGCCCGAAGCCGGCGCGACCACGTTGAGGTTGATCACCGCCTGCTGCCAACTGCCGCTGACGATCAGTCCGCAAATGTAGAGCATCAGCAGATGCCCGATGACCAGGCAGGCACGCTTGCCTGCTGGCGGCAAGCGCTTGACCAGGCTGTTCATGCCCAGGTGCGCGCGGTCCTTGAGCGCCACGAGGGCACCTAGAAAAATCATCCAGACGAAGAACCAGCGCGACAGTTCCTCCGACACACTGATGCCGGAGTTGAAGGCATAGCGCAGCACTACATTGCCGAACACCAGCACGATCATCGCGACCATGCACAGCACGATCAGCAACTTGAGCAGCTTGAAATACAGATCGACGACTTTTGTCATCTTGAACACCTCCAGGTTGATCCAGACACCGGCCGTGTAGCCGGCGACAGGGCGAGCGCTATCGGATCGACGCTGGAATATTCCGGAAAGCACCGCAAAGGGAGGTACGCAATGAGGACAAGTTCGGTTGACGGGCACGCATGAGGGGATCCTCTGTTTTTATTATGGCCTCGCCTGGACATGGCAAGGCTGGGTGACCGCTAAAATGTACTACCCAGTTAATCCGGTCAATAACCTTGCTTGACCGGTTGACCGATCCAGGCGGAACTACCGTGCGATTATCGGTCACCGTTGCGAGGCGCCCCGCAGCCTCCCGGTTGGGCGAGGGATTTTCCGAAGGCGTTTTGTATCGGTCTGTATAGGAGCAGCCGATTGATACGAATCCGCCGATTTCGGTCCTTTGCGGCACACATCCTCGATACACCCGGGCGCTTAACTGCACACACCGGACAGCAGCACACACCCGCTGCACTGGCCCACTCAATCAAGCGCAAGGAGAACTACCATGATCAACTTCTCGAAACTCTCGTCCCTGGCAATCGCCCTGACCCTGGTTGGCGGCGTCGGCCTATCGAACATCGCCGCGGCCGAAAGCGCACCGTCGTCTTACGAACAGGCTGCACATCAGTTGGCCGAAGGTGGATCGGATCGCCTGATCGAGAATCGCGTAGCCGAAGGCGGCTCCGATCGCCTGATCGAGAATCGCGTAGCCGAAGGCGGCTCCGATCGCTTGATCGAGAATCGCGTAGCCGAAGGCGGGGCTGATCGGTTGCAGGAGCTGCGTGAACGCAGCCCTGTCTGAGAGCGCTTTTCTGTGGCGAGGGGATTTATCCCCGCTGGGCTGCGCAGCAGCCCTAAAGCCTTCGCCTCTGTCTTACAGGCCCACCGAGCTGCCTGATTTGGGTCTGCTGCGCAGCCCAGCGGGGATAAATCCCCTCGCCACAAGAGCTTTCTGGCCTTCATGGGCTGGAACATCACCCATAAAAAAGCCCCGCATCTCTCGATGCGGGGCTTTTTATTCAACGGTGAATCAGTTGGCCGTCACGACCGCCTGACCACTCAGCGCCAGGTCCAGCAGCTCGCGGTTGGCCACCGCATACATGGCGTAGTCGGTGCCGCTGGCGGCACGGATGTCCACCAGCATGGCGCGCCAGCGCTCGACCATTTCACGATGCTGCTCGAGCCACAGCGCCAGGCGGGTTTCCACGTCCTGGCTACCGTCACCTTCCTGCAGGACCGAGATGGTGATCGCCCGTTGCTGCCAGTCGATGTCATCGCGGAACGCTTCACGGGCCAGGGCCTGCCAGTTGTTTTCAACCGGCAAGGCACTGATTTGCTGCAGGTACCAGGTGATGTCAAGCGCGCTGCCCACGGCGAAGTAAGCCTTGGCCACGTCGGCGGCGTTCTGGCCGGTGACGTCGGACGCCTCGATGATCGGCAACAAGGTGTACAGGTGCGTAGTACCGGCAACCATGCGCGCCAGCAGTTCCGGCACGCCGGCCGCCACGTAGGCCTGGTAGCGAGTCTGCCAACCTTCGCGGGTCGGGCCTTCCAACAGTTCGTCGAGCTTGAGGCCCAACGCCGCCAGGTGCGGACCGAAGTGAGCGACGTCACGGGCAGCGTTCTGCTCGTTGCGGCGGCTGCGCAGGAACCAACGCGTGGCGCGACGACCCAGGCGCATCAGCTCATCCATCAGCTCCAGCTGCACGTCGGCGGAAACCTGGTGGTCCAGGGCTTCGATCTGGCGGAACCAGTGTGGGAGATGGAAGATATCCCGCACGATCACATAAGCACCCGCCACGTTCGCCGGGCTCATGCCCGTCGACTCTTTCAACCGCTGGACGAAGGTGATGCCCATGTGGTTGACCAGGTCGTTGGCGATCTGGGTGCTGACAATCTCGCGCTTCAGGCGATGGCGACGCATGGCCTCGGAGAACTTGCTCACCAGCGTTGGCGGGAAAGCCGTCTCCATGTCACGGGTCAGGTAATCGTCGTCCGGCACCAGGGAGTTGAGCAGCGCTTCCTTGAGGTCGATCTTGCTGTAGGAGATCAGCACCGACAGTTCGGCACGGGTCAGGCCGTGGCCCGCCGCGACACGTTCGGCCAGTTGTTCTTCGGTCGGCAGGAACTCGATGGCGCGGTCCAGCTTGCCACGGGCTTCCAGGTCGTTCATCAAGCGCTTGTACTCGGCGATCCGCACGAAGGCGCGGCGTGCCGCCAGGGACAAGGCCTGGGTCTGCTTGTAGTTGTTGCCCAACACCAGGCCACCGACTTCGTCGGTCATGCTCGCCAGCAACTGGTTGCGCTGCTTGTCGGTCATGTCGCCGGCCTGCACCACTTCGTTGAGCAGGATCTTGATGTTCACTTCGTGGTCGGAGCAGTCCACGCCACCGGCGTTGTCGATGAAGTCGGTGTTGGTGGCGCCGCCATTGAGGCCGAACTCGACGCGACCCAGTTGGGTCATGCCCAGGTTACCGCCCTCTCCCACCACCTTGCAGCGCAATTCGTTGCCGTTCACGCGCAGTGCATCGTTGGCCTTGTCGCCGACATCGGCGTGGCTTTCGGTGCTGGCCTTGACGTAAGTGCCGATACCGCCGTTCCACAACAGGTCCACCGGCGCCTTGAGTAAGGCGTTCAGCAGTTCGGTCGGGGTCAGTTTGTCGGCCTTGATGTCGAAGCGCTCTTTCATCTGCGGCGAGATCGCGATGCTCTTCGCGCTGCGCGAGAAGATGCCGCCGCCCTCGGACATGATGCTGGTGTCGTAGTCGGTCCAGGCCGAACGCGGCAGCTCGAACAGACGCTTGCGTTCGGCAAAGCTGCTGGCAGGCTCTGGGTTCGGGTCGATGAAGATGTGCAGGTGGTTGAAGGCCGCGACCAGTTGCAGCTTGTCGGACATCAACAAGCCGTTGCCGAACACGTCGCCGGCCATGTCGCCGACGCCCACCACGGTGATGCTGTCTTGCTGGACGTTGATGCCGCGCTCGCGGAAGTGGCGCTGCACGCCGACCCACGCGCCCTTGGCGGTGATGCCCATTTTCTTGTGGTCGTAGCCGGCCGAACCGCCGGAGGCGAACGCATCGCCCAACCAGAAGCCGTAGTCGATGGCGATGCCGTTGGCGATGTCGGAGAAGGTCGCGGTGCCCTTGTCCGCCGCGACCACCAGGTACGGGTCATCGTCGTCATGCCGCACAACGTTGGCCGGCGGTACCAGCGCGCCGTCCTTCAGGTTGTCGGTGATGTCCAACAGACCCGAAATGAAGATGCGGTAGCAGGCGATGCCCTCGGCCGCGATCTCGTCCCGGCTGCCGCCCAATGGCAGGCGACGCGGCAGGAAACCGCCCTTGGCGCCCACCGGCACGATCACCGAGTTCTTCACTTGCTGGGCTTTTACCAGGCCCAGCACTTCGGTGCGGTAGTCTTCTTCACGATCCGACCAGCGCAGACCGCCACGGGCAACGTTGCCGAAGCGCAGGTGCACGCCTTCGACCCGTGGCGAGTAGACGAAGATTTCGAACTTCGGCACCGGCTTCGGCAGTTCCGGAATCAGGTGCGGGTTGAACTTGAAGCTGAAGTACGACTTGTTCTGGCCGTTGGCGTCGGTCTGGTAGAAGTTGGTCCGCAAGGTGGCCTTGATCAGGTCCAGATAGCGACGCAGGATGCGGTCTTCGTTGAGTACCTGCACCTCGTCCAGGGCCGAGAGGATCGCTTGCTCCAGACGCAGTTGCTTGTCTTCCAGGTCGTCGCCGCTGAGCTTGCGCGCCAGGTAGAAACGGGTCTTGAACAACCGGGTCAATTCGCGAGCGATGTCGGTGTGGTTATTCAGGGTACTGGCGATGTAGCCGAGGTCGAAGCCCAGGCGGATCTGTTTCAGGTAGCGGGCGTAGGCACGTAGCAACGCCACGTCGCGCCATGGCAGGCCGGCGGTCAGCACCAGGCGGTTGAACGCATCGTTCTCGGCATCACCACGCACGATGTGGACGAACGCGTCCTGCAAGGTGTCGTTGAGTTGCTGGATGTCGAGGTCCAGGCCTTCGGCGGCGGTGAAGGCGAAATCATGGATCCAGAACTCGCGGCCATTGGTGTGGCGCAGGCGGTACGGGAACTCGCCCAGCACGCGCAGGCCGAGGTTTTCCAGGATCGGCAGCACGTCGGACAACGCCAACGGCGTGTCGGCGTGATACAGCTTGCAATGCAGCTCACGCTGGCCGGAGACCTGGCCCAACGGTTGGTAGAAGCTCATCACCAGCGGGTTGGTTTCACTCAGGCTCAGCAGGTGTTGCATGTCCACCACGGCGGAGTGCGCGGCAAAGCGCTCGCGGTAGCCGGCCGGGAAGCCTTTCGGGAAATCCGACAGCACGTTGGTGCCCTGGGCTTCGCCGAAGCTCTCGATGACCAGGCTGGCGTAGTCGTCCTTCCAACTGCGGCAGGCCTGCACGACTTCTTTTTCCAGCAGCAGCGGGTCGATGTCGATGCGGTTCTTCGGATCGACGCGCAGGATTAACTGCACACGGGCCAACACGGATTCGGAGAAGAAGGTCCAGAACTCGCAGTCCGAGGCTTTCAGGCGATCCATCAGCACTTGCTGGATCTTCTGGCGAACTTCGGTGGAGTAGATGTCACGGGGCACGTAGGCCAGGCAGTAGCAGAAACGGCCGTACGGGTCCTTGCGCAGGAACACGCGAATCTTGTTGCGTTCCTGGATCTGCACGATCGACATGACGGTGCTGAACAGCTCGTCCACCGGGGTCTGGAACAGGTCGTCGCGGGGCAGCACTTCAACCACCTGGGCCAGTTCCTTGCCCAGGTGCGCCTTGGCCTGGAAGCCCGAGCGACGTTCGATTTCTTCGACCTTGCGGCGGATGTACGGAATGACCCGCACGCTCTCGCCATACACCGAGGAGGTGTAAAGGCCCATGAAGCGGCATTCCTTGACGACCTTGCCGTTGGCGTCGATCTCGCGGATCGATACGTAGTCCGGGTAGGCCGGACGGTGTACGCGGCTCGGGTGCGCGGCCTTGGCGAACGACAGCAGGGTCGGTTCGCGCAGGTAGTTGACGGCGTAGTCTTCGATGCGCAGGTCTTCGGCGGTCAGGCCGGCGCGCAGCAATTTGGTCAGGCCGAGGAAGGACTCGGGGTCGTACTCGATGTGACCGCCATCGGCTTCGTCGCGAACCACGAACTCTTCATAGCCCAGGAACGTGAAGTGGTTACCCACCAACCATTCCAGGAAGCTCTTGATCTCGGCCTTTTCGTCGGCGTCGGTGGCGTAGGCGCTGTTGTCCAGGCTCGCGAGGATTTCCTGCACCTTGGCTTTCATCGGCTCGAAATCAGCCACGGCGACGCGCACTTCGCCCAGCACCTGCTCAAGCTCCTTGCTCAGGACGTTGAGTTCGGCGGCGTTGGCGCAGCGGTCGATTTCCAGGTACATCAGCGACTCTTGCAGCACGTCGTCGCCCTGGGTGCCCTTCGGCAGGATCTCCAGCAACTCGCCCTTGCTGCCGCGACGCACGCTCAGGACGGTGGTTTGCAGGGTATGGATGCTGTAGCCGCGACGGTTCAGCTCGGTGCGGACCGAATCCACCAGGAACGGCAGGTCATGGTGCAGCACTTCGACGGCGGTGTGGGTCGATTGCCAGCCGTGGCGTTCGTAATCGGGGTTATAGACGCGCACCTGCGGTTGCGCGTGGTCGAAGCGCTCAAGCAGGCGCCAAGCGGACAGGGTGCAGCCGGCGAGGTCGGACAACCGGCGCTGGGTGAGTTCATCGAGGGAAATGATGCCGAAAAATTGTTCAGCGAACAGCGCCACTTGTGGCAGTGCCTGTTCACTGATGTGCTGCGCCAGTGCCGCTTGCAGTTGATGCTGGAAGTCGGCTTTGCTGGCTGCGGTGAAGAACGCCATCTGTGGTACTCCGCTTGGGCTTGTTATTGATGAAAGCGTCGCGTGCAGCCCCTTTCGGGGCCGTCGGCCATCCCGTTCCTGATTCTCGGGCAGAGGAAACAGGATGACAGGTGGGTGAAGCTGGACGCGACCCGCAGGTCACATCCTTTTCTCACCTAATTGCAACGTAATGACCACCTGCAAAAAACACTCCGCGATGCTCTTTGCAGGTACACATCCGTTGCGCAGCTTAACGAGTGCGACAACGTGCCTGCTTGCAGCGCTGCGACATATTCGGTCATCGGCTAGCTCCCCCGCTCGCCAGGCATCGAACAACCCTAGGCTGTGTATGAAATGTGCGCGAGCACATTTCATACAGACCCTAGCAGTCCCAGGGCCAAACGGCACCCTGCGGTGGTAATCCAGCAGAAATTCGCCGGGACTGGCAGAATCCCGTTTTTGCCCCCGCAAGGCTCATCGGAGCCAGGAGCCTTCCCATGCAAATGACCACCGCCCTGCTGATCGCCAACCCATGCGATGACGAAGAAGACAACATGGCCATGCTCTGCTGCCACAGCGCCCAGGGCGAAATGTTCCTGATGACGCGCTATCCGGACGAAGACGAACTGGAGATAACCCTGGACGGCGAGCCCTCGACGCTGGACGGCGTCAAGGTCATCCTCAGCCCGACCCTGCTGAAAATCGAAATCGCCGCGACGGACGCCGATGCGCTCAATGGCGATGATGTGCTGGAAATAACCTTCGATCCCAAGGTGACGGACGTGGCGGAAGTGGAGCTGACCTTGCAGAACATCCTCAGGGGCACGGGGACCTATATAAGCCAGCTCTGACTTCCAGGCGAGCGCTCCTCTGTGGCGAGGGAGCTTGCTCCCGCTCGACTGCGCAGCAGTCGCAAGGCGGCCTATGTAGTTTGTTCTTTACATCGCGGCGAGTGGTGCGAAGCACCGTCGGTCGTACCTGTGACGCGCCGCCCTTGACGACCGAATGAGTTCTGGTGTTTCCTGAAACCGGTTTCAGAGCCTCAATAAATCTAAAAAGCAGGTTTCAATCCGTGAATTCTTTCTCCGCCGCCCAGCGCAGCCGCGTGACCATGCTCGACGTCGCCGAACGCGCTGGGGTCTCCAAGGCCAGTGTCTCGCGTTTCATTGGCGAGGACCGCGCCCTGCTCTCGGAAGCCATCGCCCGGCGCATCGAGCAGGCGATCAGCGAGCTGGGCTACCGGCCGAACCAGATGGCCCGCGGCCTCAAGCGCGGGCGCACGCGCCTGATCGGCATGCTCGTGGCCGATATCCGCAACCCCTATTCGATTGCCGTGATGCATGGCGTGGAAACCGCCTGCCGGCGCCACGGCTACAGCCTGGTGGTGTGCAACACCGACCGCGACGATGAGCAGGAGCGCCAACACCTGGCGCTGCTGCGCGCCTATAACGTCGAAGGGCTGATTGTGAACACGCTGGGTCATCACCGCGATGAGCTGGTCGAACTGCGCAGCGAGATGCCCATGGTGCTGGTGGATCGCAAGGTCGATCGACTCGAAGCCGACCTCGTCGGGCTGGACAACCCGGCCGCCGTCGAGATGGCCCTCGATCACCTCGAACAGCGCGGCTACCGCGACCTGCTGTTGGTCACCGAGCCGTACGATGGCACCAGTTCGCGGATCGAGCGGGTCGACAGTTTCAAGGCCAGCATCGAGCGACGCCCTGCCCTGGCCGGCGCCGTGGTGGAAACCTGCGATCAACTGCTCCCGCGCATCAAGACCTTTCTCGCCCAGCCGGACCGTGGCCCCAAGGCGTTGTTTTGCGCTAACGGTATCGCCGCGCTGGCTGCGACCCAGGCATTACGCGATTTGGGTTGCCACTTGTTCGACGATATCGGTTTGATCGCCCTCGATGACCTGGACTGGTATCCGTTGGTGGGCAGCGGCATTACCGCCCTCGCCCAACCCACCGCTGAAATCGGCGCCCGCGCGTTCGAATGCCTGCTCAAGCGCCTGCGCGGCGATAACGGGCCGGTGCAGACCCTGGATTTCTCGGCGCGGTTGATTGAGCGTGGGTCGACGCTTGGAGTTTTTCGGTGATCGGGCTGGCCCCATCGCGAGCAGGCTCGCTCCCACACTGGACTTGCGTCGCACTGAAGATCCCTTGTGGGAGGGAGCCTGCTCGCGATGAGGCCCTCAAACACATTCCATAATTTTTTTGACCAAAACTGAAACCGGTTTCAGAGGTACAACAACAATGACCAAACCAGCCGTTTCCATCAGCCTCTCCAGTTACGGCGCCGACCTCGTGCGCCAGCATGGTCAAGGCAGCTTCATCGCCCTGCTGGCCGCCGCCGGCGCGTCGCGCATCGAATGGCGCGAAGAGCTGCTCACTACCGAACAACCCGCCGAACTGGCCGCTGGGGCGCGGGCCCAGGGGTTGGAAAGTATCTTTTCATCGCCGATCGAACTCTGGCTCCCCGGCCAGCCCAGGCCCAATCCCGCCCTGGCGTCCACCCTGCAACGTTGCGAAGCGTTCGGCTCGGCTTGGCTGAAGGTTTCCCTCGGCCACTTCACTGACTCCCACGACGTATCAGCCCTGGCGGATGCCCTATCGGCAAGCCCGGTGCAACTGCTGGTGGAAAACGACCAGACCTTGCAAGGCGGGCGGATCGAGCCCTTGCAACGCTTCTTCGCGGCGGTGGAAGAACGCGGGGTACCCATCGGCATGACCTTCGACATCGGCAACTGGCAATGGCAGGACCAATCAGCCACCGTGGCCGCCCTGCAACTCGGACGGCACGTGGCATATGTGCATTGCAAGGCCGTGGCCCGACGCGCCGATGGCAAGCTGGTCGCGGTGCCGCCAGCCGCGACCGACCTGCACCTGTGGGAGCAATTGCTCAAGCACATGCCGGTCGGCGTGATGCGCGCCGCCGAGTACCCGCTAGAAGGCGATGACCTGCTGCAACTGACCGCTGAACATGTCGCCACCCTGTCCCGCCTGGGGCAATCGCGCCGGGAGGCCGCTCATGTCTGAGATCGATGTGCTGTCGTTCGGTGAAACCATGGCCATGCTGGTGGCCGACGAGACCGGCGACCTGGCGGCCGTCAACCAGTTCCACAAACGCATCGCCGGGGCCGACAGCAATGTGGCCATCGGCTTGGCGCGGCTGGGTTTTCAAGTCGCGTGGCTCAGTCGGGTCGGCGCCGACTCCCTGGGCCGTTTCGTGGTGCAGACGCTGGAAAAGGAAGGCCTGGATTGCCGTCACGTGGCGGTTGATCCGGCGCACCCCACCGGGTTCCAGCTCAAGTCCCGTACCGACGATGGCAGCGACCCGCAAGTCGAATACTTCCGGCGTGGTTCGGCGGCCAGTCACTTGTCCGTGGACTCCATCGCACCGCCATTGCTCGCCGCCCGTCATTTGCATGCCACCGGTATCGTGCCAGCGCTGTCTGTGACTGCACGGGCAATGTCCTTCGAATTGATGACCCGCATGCGCGAGGCCGGCCGCAGCCTGTCGTTCGACCCCAACCTGCGCCCGAGCCTGTGGTCCAGCGAAGCGACGATGATCAGCGAGATCAATCGCCACGCCGCCCTCGCCCACTGGGTCTTGCCCGGCCTCGGTGAAGGTCGGTTGCTGACCGGTTTTGACGACCCGGCCGACATCGCCGCGTTCTACCTGGACCAGGGCGCCGAAGCCGTGGTGATCAAGCTCGGCCCGGACGGCGCTTATTACCGCACCTCGCGTGACCAGGGATTCATCGCCGGCGTGCCGGTGGCCCGGGTGGTGGACACCGTGGGCGCCGGGGATGGCTTCGCCGTCGGCCTGATCAGCGCATTGCTCGAAGGCCGCGACATCACCGAGGCGGTACGGCGGGCGAACTGGATTGGCAGCCGCGCGGTGCAGAACCGTGGAGACATGGAAGGGCTGCCGACGCGCCTGGAATTGTCGGCTGAATTTGAAACCGCCCATCGCGAGCAAGCTCGCTCCCACAAAGATTCGAGTTACCCCTGTGGAAGCGAGCTCGCTCGCGATTGAATCCACCGCTAAACGCACCTGCTGCATAAAAACAACAAGCTCAGGAGTCAACGACATGCAAACGCTCAACCTCGCCACCCGCCGCTGGTGGTACATCATGCCCATCGTCTTCATCACCTACAGTCTGGCCTACCTGGACCGGGCCAACTATGGTTTCGCCGCGGCTTCGGGCATGGCCGAAGACTTGATGATCACGCCAGGGCTGTCCTCGTTGCTCGGCGCGCTGTTTTTCCTCGGCTATTTTTTCTTCCAGGTCCCTGGGGCGATCTACGCGCAGAAGCACAGCGTGAAGAAGTTGATCTTCGTCAGCCTGATCCTCTGGGGCTCGCTGGCGACCCTCACGGGCGTGGTCTCCAATGCGTATTGGCTGATCGTGATCCGCTTCATGCTCGGCGTGGTGGAAGCCGCCGTGATGCCGGCGATGCTGGTCTATCTCTGCCATTGGTTCACCCGGGCCGAACGCTCGCGGGCCAACACCTTCCTGATCCTTGGCAACCCGGTCACCATGCTGTGGATGTCGGTGGTCTCGGGGTACCTCGTCGAGCAATTCGACTGGCGCTGGATGTTCATCATCGAGGGCCTGCCGGCGGTGCTCTGGGCTTTTGTCTGGTGGCGCCTGGCCGATGATCGTCCAGCCCAGGCCAAGTGGCTCAGCGAGCAGGAGAAGAAGAACCTGGAAAGCGTGCTGGCCGCCGAGCAGGTCGGTATCAAGGCCGTGAAGAACTATGCCGAGGCCTTCCGCTCGCCGAAAGTGATCATCCTGGCGTTGCAGTTTTTTTTCTGGAGCATTGGCGTCTACGGGTTCGTGCTGTGGTTGCCGTCGATCCTCAAGGCAGGCCTGAAGATGAACATGGTCGAGGCGGGATGGCTGTCATCGCTGCCTTATCTGGCGGCAGTGATCGCCATGCTGATCGTGTCCTGGGCGTCGGACAAGGTCCAGAAACGCAAGCGTTTCGTCTGGCCGCCGCTGCTGATCGCCTCCATCGCGTTTTACGCCTCCTATCTGCTCGGAGCTGAACACTTCTGGTGGTCCTATGCCTTGCTGGTGATTGCCGGCGCCTGCATGTACGCGCCCTACGGGCCGTTTTTCGCCATCGTTCCGGAGATTCTCCCGGCCAATGTCGCGGGTGGCGCCATGGCGCTGATCAACAGCATGGGCGCGCTGGGTTCGTTCGGCGGCTCCTATCTGGTGGGCTACCTCAACGGTTCCACCGGCTCCACCGGCATGTCCTTTCTGTTGATGAGCGGCGCGCTGCTGCTGTCGGTGTTGCTGACCCTTGCCCTCAAACCCGGCGCCAGCGACCGGGTCGTGACCAAAACCGCGACGCCCCATCCGGCGCCTGTCCGTTAACGAATCGGGAACCCCCATGAAAAAGCACGTGGTGTTGTACAAGAAACTTTCAGCGCAACTGATGGATCGCTTGCAGGCGCATGCCCAGGTCACCCTCATCGAAAACCTCGATGCCCAGGGCCTGGCGCAACTGCGCGACGCCCTGCCCAGCGCCCATGCCCTGCTGGGCGCGAGCCTCAGGCTCGATCCGTCGCTGCTGGACCTGGCCCCCAACCTTGAGGCGATCGCCAGCGTTTCGGTGGGCGTCGACAATTACGATATCGATTACCTGACCGAACGCCGGATCCTGCTCACCAACACGCCGGATGTGTTGACCGAAACCACCGCCGACACCGGCTTCGCCTTGATTCTGGCAACCGCCCGACGCGTGGTGGAGCTGGCCAACCTCGTCCGCGCAGGCGGTTGGCAACAGAGCATCGGGCCCCGACATTTCGGCAGCGACGTCCATGGCAAGACCCTGGGCATCGTCGGCATGGGCCGCATCGGCGAAGCCCTGGCCCAGCGCGGGCACTTTGGCTTCGGCATGCCGGTGCTCTATCACAGTCACTCGCCCAAGCCTGCGGTGGAGCAGCGTTTCAATGCGCGCTATTGCGATCTGGATACGCTGCTGCAACAGGCCGACTTCATATGCCTGACCTTGCCGTTGACCGCTGAAACCGAAGACCTGATCGATGCACGGGCGTTTGCGCAGATGCGCCCTGACAGCATCTTCATCAACATCTCCCGAGGCAAAGTCGTCGACGAAGCGGCAATGATCGACGCCTTGCGCAACGGGCAGATCCGTGGCGCCGGGCTGGACGTTTTCGAGCGCGAGCCCCTGGACCCGGAATCGCCGCTGTTGCAGATGGACAACGTAGTGGCGACGCCGCACATGGGCTCCGCCACCCACGAGACCCGGGAAGCGATGGCGCGTTGTGCCGTGGAGAACCTGCTGGCGGCGCTGGCGGGTGAAAGGCCAGCGAACCTGGTCAATCCGGGGGCGTGGAAGCGCTGACATTGCCGCCTTCAAAATGTGCCATCGCAAGCAAGATCGCGATGGCACCTGTATTCATTTAGATGTGCACGCAACACAACCTTTCCGGGCACGCCCGCCTTAGAGCGCCGCTGCCGAATTATCCTTTTTGATCCTTCCTTAAATAATATAAACATACCAAACGGCGAAAACAGTAGAGAGAAACCACACTTCCAGCAAAGTAGCTACATTCCTACATCTCCCTCCTACTCAACGGCAAGAACAAACCTACGTCAGCCTCGGAAGTCACGCAATAGCCTTCACATCACCCCAATGCTATTAATTAATCACTTGCGAACTAACGCAAGTTGGGCGCTCGCATCGCGACGCCCATTAATTACATTGGAGTAATCGATATGGGTAGGAAACGCTCTAAAATAAATCATACCTTTTTCGGCCTGTCGCAGGCATTAGGCCTTTCTAAAGATCTGCTCGCAACGGAAGCCGATTTTTTCGCGTCACTGACTGCAAAAAAACTATCCATTAAACGAACGAAATACTCGACCGAACGGTAGCCCGCTTCTCAGGCAACAGCATCGTCACCCAGATCTATATCCCAGGACTTGAGCGCTTCAACATCATTAGAAACGGTCGCTTGGTGGTGCCTCGGTACGTGTTACGCGGTTGAGTTATCGAACGCAAAGCAACCAGGAGCGAGTAGATGCACAGCATCCGAGCAATGATAAAAACCGCCTATAAAAAACACGCCAAACTTCTAGCAATAACCGTAATTACAATTATCGCACTCAAGCTCATCACACTTGCCCCCCCGCTGTTACTCGGGACCATTATCGATACCCTGCAAGACAACAGCAATCCAGCATCGAGCACTCTACGTGCAATGACGACAGGCCTGATTGTCGCGGGATGTATTCATGCCATCATCACGCCTCTGCAGCTCCATGCGCTGTCCAAGCTGGTGCAGGGCATTATCATGAACGCTTCCATTGCATGGATCACCGAACTCATAGGTAAAGAATTTTCGTTATTCAACTCTTGGAGAATCGGTCATTTCATCAAATCGGTCGAGCGCGGAATTACTGCGCACGAACAACTACTCACTTTCATTGTAACCATTGCGCTCCCCGTACTCCTGGAGTTTATAGTTGTTGGGGGAGCTTTTGTTTTCATAGGGGGTGGTGATATTTTTTTGAGCATGACGGCATCCGGAGTTATCTATCTGGCTACCACCCACCAAATTATCAAATGGCGAAGAAAGCACATCGATGCAGTCGATGAACAGGAAGATGAGTTAAGTGCACACCTCTACAACACCCTCAACGCGGGGAAAAACATAAAGCTGGAAGGTGCCATACCTACTGCCCTGCACCCGTTGAACGCGGCGTTCAGACGTTATGCCAGCGCTGCTGTGACTACCGCATCCTCTGGCGGCCTGCTGAGCACCGCCAAGATATTGTTCGTAAGCCTCTCCACTGGGGGATTGCTCTACTGGGGCGTCTTGGACCAGCTTTCGGGTCAGCCCAGTATCAGTGTCGGGCAGTTGGTTGCCATTTTTTCAATCGCGGGGAGTTATCTGCTCAGTATTTCAACCTTGACTGACGGGTATCGTGTTCTTGATCAGTTCCTTGCAGACCAGGGTCAATTTCAGGGTCTGCTATCACTCCCGGACTTCGATCGCAGCAATCGGCTGGCCTTGGTTGATTCCCAGCGCTCCTCAGTTCTGGAACTCGGCCCCTGCGAAGTGACGGGAACGGGACCGCTTCGCCTGTCGATCAAGCGCTCCCTGGCATTTGCTCAAGGGCAGTCAGTGGCCGTTACGGGCCCTAGCGGCGCAGGCAAAACCACTTTTCTGGAAGTCCTCGCCGGGCTTGATGCATCAAAGCGAGACCTACTGAGCATCGACTTGGTACCGGTCTCACTTTTGACCGGCCAAGCCCACTTGGACGCCTTGAGATACTGCCCCCAACAACCGCGATTTCTGGAGGGTTCTTTTGAACAATCGGTTCTGTTCGGAGGCAGCGCATCGCCGATGTTGTCTAGAGCCATACGGCAATTGGAACTGGATGAGATTGTGACAACACGGCAGGTCAGCGAAAGTGCATCGAATATCTCCGGAGGCGAAGCTAAACGCCTATCACTGCTGCGCCTTATCAACAAACCCGGAAAATTCAATATGTTCGACGAGCCAAGCGCATCCATCGAACCCAGGCTGACCACGCCTCTATGGGACCTGTTATTCGACGTTTTTGCCGGGCAAGGGTTGATATGTGTCACCCATGACATTGACCACCTGCATCGATTTGACCGGGTCATTGTGATGCATGACGGGGCAATCGTGGAGGATGGTCGCTGGCTGGATCTTATCGACAGGCCAGCAATCAAGCTGCTGGTGGATGAGATTCGGATGCAGAACTAGCGAAATATGGTGCTGGATCTGCTGCCGTCATCGTCGGATCGCCGCCGGAGCAGGCTCGCTCCCAAGGTTTTGCCGTTTGCCCAAATTTAAGGAATGACACAAGTCCCTTGTGGCGAAGGAGCTTGCTCCCGTTCGGCTGCGCAGCAGTCGCAGGCCCGGCGGGCGCGGTGTGTATGGGGAACCGCGCCGGCTCGGTTTGGGGCTGCTGCGCAGCCCAGCGGGAGCAAGCTCCCTCGCCACGGGGTTATGTCGGCTGACGGGTTTCGATGTTGTCCAGTGCACGGTTCGCCAGCAGGCTGCCCAGTTCGATCAGTTGCTGAATGCCCAGGAGGAAATGCCGGCGTGAACCGTCCAGGTCGAAAGCCAAGTCATTGGCCATGGCATTGGCCGAAGCCAGGGTTTCGCTGAGGTAGGCAAGCAAGCTTTCGGTGTCGATGTCCTTGTTGACGGTAAAGAGTTGGCCGGGGGCAGGTTCTGCTCCGGGTTTGGCCGGTTTGCGTTTTAGGTAATGGTCGAGGACTCGGTCGGTGACTTCGTCGTGTTTTTGGGACTTGGTTTTTGGGCGCGGTGAGGACGAATCGGTGTTCGGTGGGTTGGGCGTTACTTTGAACATAGATGAAACTCCAGATTAGAAAATTGGAGCCATCTCTCTCGCTACCAAACGAAGGGAGGTGGCCATACGAAGGTTGGTAGACCGGTTATCTGGCAACCCGGCGCGTCCAAGGACGCCCTGCGCATGACCACCATAAAACAGAGGACGAAAAGCCCCCTATATCAGGCTGCACCTGCGCCAGAAAACCGGGCTACCAAACCCGATCGCTGATTCCTCAACGACCCGGAAACGATAGAACCTGCCTTCCAAGCGCACAAGCCGGCGGATTCTGGCGCAGTCGTAGGCAATGGCGCAAGACAACGTAGCCTGTTCCAGAGCACTCCTACGTCCGGATAAACACCCCTTCATTTTGAGAGTGCGTTGCACTCAAGCGGGAGCAAGCTTCCTCGCCACGGGGTAAGTGCGCCTGTCCGGGTGGGATTCTTGGCAAGCAAACCCACCCCCCAATGTTTCCAAGCCGATCACAATTCACACGGCCGATCAAAATCCCGTTAGTCGCCACCCCCCGCCATGCATTAAAGTAACGCCCCCAGCCCCGGCGTTATCCGAACGCCTGGGCCACCCTTTCCAGGAACAGTCATCGATGGAACATCGTGAAGCGCTGCTGGCGCTGCGAACCTTTCTTTCTACGCAGATTCTCGGCCAGGACAAACTCATCGAGCGCCTGCTCATCGCCTTGCTCGCCGATGGGCATATGCTGGTGGAAGGCGCGCCAGGGCTGGCGAAGACCAAGGCGATCAAGGAGCTGGCCGAGGGGATCGAAGCGCAGTTCCATCGCATACAGTTCACCCCCGACCTGTTGCCGGCCGACATCACGGGCACTGAGATCTATCGTCCCGAAACCGGCAGTTTCGTGTTCCAGCAAGGGCCGATCTTTCACAACCTGGTGCTGGCGGATGAAATTAACCGGGCCCCAGCCAAGGTCCAGTCCGCCTTGCTCGAAGCGATGGCCGAGCGGCAAGTCAGCGTCGGGCGCAGCACCTATGAACTGTCGCCGCTGTTCCTGGTAATGGCGACACAGAACCCGATCGAGCAGGAAGGCACCTACCCCCTGCCCGAAGCCCAACTCGACCGATTCCTGATGCACGTCAAGATGGGTTTCCCCGACGCTGCGGTGGAACGCCGCATCCTGCAACAGGCCCGAGGCGAGGCACTGAACGGCGAGACCAAGCCGGAGCGGCGCGTCAGCCAGCAGGCGATCTTTTCGGCGCGCAAGGAAATCCTCGGGTTGTACATGGCCGATGCCGTGGAGGAATACCTGGTGCAACTGATCATGGCCACCCGCAACCCGGCCAAGTTCGATCCGGAAATGGCCGAGTGGATCGCCTACGGCGCCAGCCCACGGGGCTCGATTGCCCTGGATCGCTGCGCCCGCGCCCACGCCTGGCTGGCCGGGCGCGACTTCGTCAGCCCGGAGGACATCCAGGCCGTGCTGTTCGACGTGCTGCGCCATCGCATCATCCTGTCGTTCGAGGCCGAAGCCGCCGGCATCGATCAGGACCGGGTCGTGCAGCGGATTCTCGACGTCGTCGCCGTCGCTTGAGTATCGACAATGAATAACCCACTGGCGCCCGTCCCGGGCATCCGCGTCAGCCTTTCGGAGCTGATCGAGATGCGCCATCGCGTGCGCGAAGTGCAGTTGTTCTCCACGCCTGGCCAGCGCAGCCCACTGATTGGCCTGCACCATTCCAAGCTGCGAGGGCGCGGGGTGGATTTCGATCAGGTGCGGGTCTACCAGGCCGGCGATGACGTGCGCACCATCGACTGGCGGGTCACCGCGCGGACCCAGGAACCCCACACCAAACTGTTCCACGAAGAACGCGAGCGGCCGATCTTCATCATGATCGAGCAGAGCCACCGCCTGTTCTTTGGCTCCGGGCTGATTTTCAAGTCGGTGCTGGCCGCTCGGGCCGCAAGCCTGATCGGCTGGGCCGCGCTGGGGCACAACGACCGGGTTGGCGGACTGGTGTTCGGCAACAACGCCCATTACGAAGTCAAACCACGGCGCAGCAAGCAGAGCCTGTTGCAATTGCTCAACCGTCTGGTCCGGGTCAATCAGTCCCTCCAGCCCGACGGCGAGTCGGACCGCGACTCTTTCGGCGTTGCCTTGCGCCGGGCCCGGGAGGTGCTGCGCCCCGGCAGCCTGGCGATCATTATTTGCGACGAGCGCGCCTTGTCCGACAGCGCCGAGCAGCAACTGACCCTTCTCTCGCGCCATTGCGACCTGCTGCTGTTGCCATTGTCCGACCCGCTGGATCACGCCCTCCCCGCTGCCGGATTGCTGCGTTTTGCCCAGGGCGGCGAGCAACTGGAACTCGACACGCTGAACCTGGAGTTACGCCAGACCTATCGCGCCAAGGCCGAAGCACGGCTGGAGCGCTGGGAGATGTTGGCCCAGAAGCTGCGGATCCTGATGCTCCCCTTGAGCACTCAAGGCGACATGGTCGAACAACTGCGTGAATACCTGAATCCCAAGCGCCCGGGGAAAGCCCGATGAGCAGCCTGGATCAGTTGCAGCCACTGATGGCCCCGCCTCCCATCGGATTCTGGCCGCCCGCGCCGGGCTGGTGGCTATTGCTGTTGTTACTGCCGATGCTGGGCCTGGGCTTGTGGCAGTTACGCCGATTCATCCCCATCAAACGCAGCAGCGCCCGGGCCGAACAACCGCTGGACCCGGTGCGTCTGGCCGCACTGGCCGAGCTCGCGCTGCTGCCCAAGCCCTACGACGGCGCACCGGCCGGCGCCTGGTTGCAACAACTCAACGGGCTGCTCAAGCGCTTGTGCCGCAATCACTATCCGTACAGCCAGAGCCACACACTCAATGGGCGCAAATGGCTGGCCTTCCTCGATAACCGCTGCCCGGCCGCCGGGCTGACCCGATGGATGATCCTGGTGGAGGGCGCCTACAAACCCGAATGCAAGCTCGATGACAAAGCCATCGCCGGCCTGACCCAAGCCGTCGAAATCTGGATTCGCAAACATGTTTGAATTCGCCTGGCCGTGGATCTTCGTCCTGTTGCCGCTGCCCTGGCTGATGCGCCTGGTGCTGCCGGCTGCAGACAGTGGCGAGCCGGCGCTCAAGGTCAGCTTCCTCGATGAACTCGAAGGGTTGGTGGGCCGCCGGGCCCGGGCCAATCTACCGACGTGGCGCCAGCAGGCCCCCTTCATCCTGCTTTGGCTTCTGTTGTTGATCGCGGCCGCCCGCCCGCAGTGGCTGGGCGAGCCGTTGCCGATCGCCGCGAGCGGTCGCGACCTGCTGGTGGCGGTGGATGTGTCGGGGTCGATGGACTTTCCCGACATGCAATGGAAGGACGAAGACGTCAGCCGTCTGGCGTTGGTCCAGCGCACGCTCGGCGATTTCCTCGAAAGCCGCGAAGGTGACCGGGTCGGCCTGATTCTGTTTGGCACCCAGGCGTATCTGCAAGCGCCCCTGACGTTCGATCGCCGCACCGTGCGGCGCTGGCTCGACGAAGCGCGCGTAGGCATCGCCGGCAAAAACACCGCCATTGGCGACGCCATCGGGCTGGCCCTCAAGCGCCTGCGTCAACGCCCGGCGCAGAGCCGAGTATTGATTATGGTGACCGATGGCGCCAACAACGGCGGCGAGATCGACCCGCTGACCGCCGCGCGGTTGGCTGCCGATGAAAACGTGAAAATCTATCCGATCGGCGTGGGCGCCGATCCGGAACAAAGTGGCACCGCCGGGTTCCTGGGCGTCAACCCGAGCCTGGACCTCGACGAAGCGACACTCCGAGAAATCGCCCAGGTGACCGGAGGCCAGTATTTCCGGGCCGAGGACGGCGAGCAACTGCAGGCGATCAAGACAACACTTGACCAGCTCGAACCGGTGTCCCAGCAACCGACCCAGGCCCGCCCGGCCCACGCGCTGTATCAGTGGCCGCTAGCCGTCGCACTGGTGTTGAGTATGTTGCTGGTGGCACGGGAGCGCTGGCCGGACAATCCATTGCAGCGCCTGTTCACCCAGCCGCTGTTTCAACCCGCGCACCCTTCCGAATGGCGCCAGCGGCTCAAGCGCCTGCGACTGCGGAGGCGCCGATGATCGCGCTCTGGCCGCACTGGCTGCGCCCCGGTTTCATCCTGCTGCTGCCCTTGCTGGGCTGGCTGCTCTGGCAACTGTGGCATCGGCAAAAACGCGTGGGCCGTTGGCAGATGATCCTGCCCCCGGCATTCCACGGGGTGCTGCTCAGCGGCGGCAGCGGAAGTGAAAGCAAACTGCCCTGGATTGCCCTGGGCCTGGGCTGGCTGCTGATGGTGCTGGCCTTGCTTGGCCCCAGCTGGACACGGGTCGAGCAGACCAGCCAGAAACCCGCCGATCCGCTGGTGATCATCCTCGAACTGACACCGGAAATGCTTGCCACCGACGTCCCGCCCACGCGTTTGGAACAAGCCCGTCGCAAAATACTGGACGTGCTGCACAACCGCAGCGACGCCCAGACCGCGATCATCGTCTACGCCGGCAGTGCCCACACCCTGGTGCCGCTGTCCGATGACCTGGCCACCAGCGCCAACCTGCTCGAAGCCCTGGCGCCACCAATCATGCCCCAAGGCGGCCACCGCGCCGACCTTGCCGTCAACAAGGCCATGGCCCTGCTGGACCAGGCCGGGCTCGGCCACGGGCGTATCCTGCTGATCGCTTCGTCGCTGAACGAGCAGGAACGCATGGGCATTCGCCAGGTCCTGGACGGTTCCGCCACCCGCTTGCTGATGCTGGGCATTGGCACCCGCGAAGGCGCGCCGGTGGCCCAGGACGACGGCAGTTACCTCAAGGACGCCCAGGGCGCTATCCTCGTGCCGCGCCTGGACAGTCCGAGCCTCAAGTCCTTCGTCAATGAGCTGGACGGCCGTTACCGCGCCACGCATGTGGACGACAGCGACCTGCGCGGCCTGGGCCTGATGGACGCACCGCGCCAACTGCGCAGCGATGGCCAGACATTGCGCCTGGACACTTGGGCTGACCAGGGTTATTGGCTGCTTCTGCCGCTGTTGCTACTGGCGGCGTGCGCGGGGCGGCGCGGCTGGCTTTTCTGCCTGCCGCTGCTGTTCGTCCTGCCGCAAACAGGCCATGCCTTCGAATTCCAGGATTTGTGGTTGCGTCCCGACCAGCAAGGCCAGCACCTGCTCAAGCAAAAACGCCCGGCCGAGGCCGCCGCCCGTTTCGAGGACAGGCAATGGCAAGGCGTCGCCCTCTACGAAGCCGGCGAGTACAGCGAAGCGGCTCGGCGATTCGCCGAAGGCAACGACGCCCGCTCCCACTACAATCGCGGCAATGCACTGGCCCGCAGCGGTGAGCTGGAGGCGGCGATCGATGCCTATGAGCAGGCTTTGGAGTTGCAACCGGACCTGCGTCCGGCGCAGACCAACAAAGCCCTGGTGGAAAGCCTGCTCAAAGAACAGACTGCGCCACCGGACGAGCCCGAATCTGCCGAAAACCAGGAACCGCCTCCCACGGAGCAACCGCAGGAGACCGACAGGCCCAGCCAGTCGTCCGAGCAGGGCCACCCCTCCTCCGAAGCGACAGCCACGCCGGACGACTCCGAGGCGTCCGAGGCCCCACCGCCCGGCGCCCAGGATGTGCCGGGCAGCGAGTTGCCCGACGAGCAGACCACCACCGCGCCGCTCCGCCCGGCCGCGGGTCAACGCAACGAAGAAGAACAACGCCAGGCGCTGGAACAATGGCTGCGCCAGATCCCGGACAACCCGGGTGAGCTGCTCAGGCGTAAATTCTGGTATGAACAGCAAAGCCACCAGGCCCAGGAAAAAGATCAATGACCCGCTTCACCGTCTACCTCCTCGCCTTGCTGCTCTGGACTGCCGGGATCCAGGCTGCGCAGTTGACTGCCAGCGTGGATCGCAGCCGCCTGAATTCGGGGGAGACCGTGGAACTGACGCTGGAATCCAACGACGCCACGCTGTTCGGCAAACCCGATCTGAGCCCGCTCCAGGAATTGTTCGACGTACGAGGCACCCGCCAGGTCAACCAACTGACCACCCTCGACGGCGAGAATCGCGCCACGACCCGTTGGATCGTCACACTGCTTCCCCGCCAGAGCGGCACCGTGGTGATACCGGCCCTGAAATTGGGGGAAGTGACCAGCCAGCCGATCACGTTGCAGGTGATCGAAAGCGAAACCCGCAACGCTTCCGGCACCCTCGCACCGGTGTTCATCGAAGCCAGCCTCGACCAGGCCGAAGTGTACGTGCAGGCCCAGGCGATCCTGACCTTGCGCATCTACCATTCGGTGTCGCTCTACGACGACAGCAGCCTGACACCCTTGCACATCCCCGATGCGCGCACCGAGCAACTGGGCGAATCGCGCACCTACGAGAAAGTCATCAATGACGTGCGCCACGGCGTGATCGAACTGCGTTATGGCATTTATCCGCAGCGCAGCGGCGAGCTGGCGGTCCCGGCACAGACCTTCAGCGCCACGCTGGTCGAACCCACCGCCCAGGGCGGCGCATCGCCCGTCGCCAAGCCCGGCCAACTGATGCGCGTAAGCTCCACGCAGTTGCTGCTGACCGTCAAGCCAAAACCCGCCAGCTACCCGGCCGACCTTCCCTGGCTGCCGGCCCGCAGTTTGTCCTTGAGCGAAAGCTGGAGCCCGGAACCGACCCACAGCCAGGTCGGCGACTCATTGACCCGCAGCTTGACCCTGGAAGCGGAGGGTCTGACCAGCGCCCAATTGCCGCCACTGCCTGCTACCGAAATCAACGGCCTGCGCCGTTACCCCGACCAGCCGGTGCTGAGCAGCCGCAGCAGCGAACGTGGCCTGGTGGGCAGCCGCGAAGACCGCGAGGCACTGGTGCCCAACCGCAGCGGCACTATCGAGCTGCCGCCGGTTGAAGTGGTCTGGTGGAACACGCTGGAAGATCACCTGGACCGCACCAGCCTGCCCGCGCGCACGCTGCAAGTGGCGAATAATCCAAGCTTGATGGTCGACACGCCGGCGGGCACTGCGCAGATCGTCACGACCGTCGACAGCGAGACACTTTGGTATTGGCAGTTGAGCACGCTCATTCTGGCGTGTACGACGCTGCTCGGTTTCGGCCTGTGGTGGCGCGCCCGCTGGCAACCCGCCGTCCTGCGCTCGACCCAGGCCGGGCCAAGCCCGCGCACCCTGCTCGATGACCTCAAGCGTGCCTGCCTGGCCAACGACTCGCACGCTACTCGCCAGGCATTGGACGCCTGGGCTCGGCAGCAACCGGAAACCCTGGCCGACATGGCGGCGCGCTTCGTGCCGCTGTCCGATGCCCTCGACGGCTTGAACGGCGCCCTCTACAGCGAAACCGGCCAATATTGGCAAGGCGAAGACCTGTGGCGCGCCATCCGCGCCATTCCGCCGCTCGAGGGAACGCCGGACGCGGCGGGTGATTCCAGCTTGCCACCGCTTTATCCCAAATAGCCGGGATAGCACCGCTTTCTGTGGCGAGGGGATTTATCCCCTCGCCACAATTGGCTCAGCTGTAGTGCTCGCCAAGTTGAGCCGCCCCCTCCCCCGCGTTTACCAGTAAACTCTGCATTTTTGCGCCGCCTCTCTTCCCGCGGCCATCGTCTGTTTTCTGGAGTCTGCCTTGCGTCTGTTTCACACCTCCGACTGGCACCTGGGGCAAAACCTCCACGGCCAGGATCGCGACTTCGAACACGCCTGTTTCCTTGATTGGCTGCTGCGTCAGCTGGCCAGCGAAAAACCCGACGTTCTATTGATCGCCGGCGACATTTTCGACACGGTCAACCCGCCCGTCAAAGCCCAGGAGCGTCTGTACGACTTCATCGTCAGCGCTCATGAACAAAACGCCAACCTGACCATCGTCATGATCGCGGGCAACCACGATTCCGGTTCGCGCATCGAATTGCCGGCGCCGCTGATGCGCCGCCTGCGCACCCATGCCCTGGGCCGCGTCCTGTGGCTGGACGATGGGCAGCTGGACGTCGAGCGCCTGCTGCTGCCGCTGCCCGACGCCAAGGGCAAGGTCCGGGCCTGGTGCCTGGCCCTGCCGTTCCTGCGGCCGGCCGAGGTCACGGGCGCGCAACTGGGGGACGATTATTTGCGCGGCATCGGCCAGGTCCACGAATGGCTGATTGCCGCCGCCAACGCCAAGCGCAAGAAGGGCCAGGCGCTGATTGCCGTCAGCCATGCACACATGGCCGGCGGCTCGGTATCGGAGGATTCCGAGCGCAGCCTGATTATCGGCAACGCCGAAGCCCTGCCAGCCAGCCTGTTCGGCCCAAGCATCACTTATGTCGCCCTCGGCCACTTGCACAAGCCACAAAAGGTCAACGGTGAAGAACGCATCCGCTACAGCGGATCGCCGATTCCGTTGTCGTTTTCCGAAATCGGCTACCGGCACCAGATTCTCGACATCGCCCTAAACGGCGAAACCCTGGTCAGCGTCGAACCACGGCTGATTCCCCGCGCCGTCAACTTGCAACGCCTGGGCCCGGCGCCCCTGGCCGACATCCTGGTGCAACTGAAGGACTTGCCGGACATCGACTTGCTGGCCGACATCCATCGCCAGCCCTGGCTGGAAGTCCGGGTGCGCCTCGATGAACCGCAGCCGGACCTGCGCAATCAGGTCGAAACCGCCCTGCAAGGCAAAGCCGTGCGACTGGTGCGGATCGCAGCCGAGTATGCCGGCAGCGGTGGCTCCGGCGATGCCGATGGAGGCGCGGCGCTGATTGAACTCGACCAGCTCAGCCCACAGGAACTGTTCAGCCGCGCCTGGCAGGACACCTACGGCAACCCAGTCGATGACCAGACCCTCAAGGACTTTGCCGTGCTGTTGCAGGATGTACAGATGGAGAGCGAACAGCCATGAAAATCCTCGCGATCCGTCTCAAGAACCTCGCCTCCCTGGCGGGGCCGTTCGAAATCGATTTCACCGCCGAACCCTTGGCCAGCGCCGGTCTGTTCGCCATCACCGGCCCCACGGGCGCCGGCAAGAGCACCTTGCTCGATGCCCTGTGCCTGGCGCTGTTCGGCGCGGTGCCACGGCTGAACAACACCGGTCGTGACGCCAAGGTGCCCGACGCCGACGGCGAAATCGGCACGGGCGATCCACGCACGCTGCTGCGTCGTGGGACCGGCGAGGGTTATGCCGAAGTGGATTTTCGCGGCATCGATGGTCGCCGCTACCGGGCTCGCTGGGAGGCCAATCGTGCCCGGGAAAAAGCCTCCGGCAAGCTGCAAGCCAGCCGCCAGAGCCTGCGTGACCTGGACAATGACCAACTGCTGGCCAGCCAGAAAGGCGAATACAAAGCGCAACTGGAAGCCGTCCTCGGTTTGAATTTCGAGCAGTTCACCCGTGCCGTGCTACTGGCCCAGAGCGAGTTCAGCGCCTTCCTCAAGGCTGACGACAACGACCGCAGCGAATTGCTGGAAAAGCTTACCGACACCGCGCTGTATACACGCCTCGGTCGTCGTGCCTTCGACAAAGCCAAGCAGGCCAAGGAAACCCACAAGCAATTGCAGGACCAGGCCACGGGCGTCACACCGCTATCGCCCGAAGCCCGCGCCGAGCTGGATCAGCACTTCAACGAAGCCCAGCAGCAACTCAAAACCCAACAGGCGCAGCTCAAGCAACTGGAGCAGCAACAAGCCTGGCTCAAGGACCTGCGCCATCTGCAGGACGAACAGGCCAGCGCCGCCGAGCAGTTGCAACGGGCCCAGGCCGATTGGGAGGCGCTGGCAGACGAACGCCTGAAACTGACGCGCCTGGAACAGCTGGCACCCCAGCGGCATCAGTTCATCCGTCAGGCGGAACTGGCCCGGCAGCTGGACCCGCTCGCGGCCAGGATCCAACAGCTGACGCAGCAACACGTCGAGTTGCATGAACGGCAGGCCGAACTGGAAAAAGGCCTCGGCATCGCGCAGCTGGCCGTGGCCGCCGCCCGCCAGCAGAGCACCGACAGCACGCCACTGCTGCGTCAGGCCTTCGACGAACAAAGCAGCCTTGCCCGCCTGGCCAGGGAGGCCGAGCAAGGCGCTGAACAGTTGCAGCAGGCCCAGCAGGCAAGCACCGACGGCCAGCGCACGATCGACACCTTGCTGGAACAACAGCAGCAGGTTGGCGAACGGCTTGAACGGATTGCCGGCGAACTGGAACAAAGCACAGACCTCGCAACACTGAGTGATGCATGGGGCGCCTACCGCGATCGCCTCCAGCAACTGATGCTGATCGGCAATCGACTGAACCAGGGCCAGGAAGAACTTGCGCTGCTGGAACAAACCGCCGCTCGTGCCGCCGAAGACCTCGCAACCCGCCGACAAAGTCTTGAGGTGCTCTACAAGGAGGCCGATGCCGAACCGCAAGCCGTGGCCGAACAGATCCAACTGCTTGGCAACCTGCTGCAAGACAACCGCAAGCAGTTACGTGCATTCGAAGACCTTGCTCGGTTGTGGGCCAGCCAGCAGGATTTGGACAAGCGTGTCGCCGAACTGGAACAGCGCCAGCAGCAAGCCTTGCAGCAACGCGACCGACTGGTGCGTGAAGGCAGCGAAGCCAAGGCCGAGCTGGCGGTCGCCGAACAGACGCTGACCGTGACTCGCGAGCTGCTGGAACGCCAGCGCCTGGCCCGTAGCGAAAGCGTCGAGCAACTGCGCGAACAATTGCAGGACAACCAGCCCTGCCCGGTGTGTGGCAGTGTCGAACATCCCTACCACCAACCCGAAGCGCTGCTGCAAAGCCTCGGGCGCTTCGATGAAAGCGAACAGGCCAACGCTCGCAAGGCCGTCGACCTGCTCAATGAAAAAGTCATCGAACTGCGGGCCCAGTACAGCGGGGTCATTGCTCAGCTCAAGGAATTCAAGCAGCAGCAAGAACAACTCACCGACCAACAACGGAGCGTGGCGCCAAGCCTTGAAGCTCACCCGCTGTCGGCGCAGCTGCTGGCCCAGGATTCATCCAAGCGCGCCGCCTGGCTGGCCCAGCAAACCGCACAGCTGAATCAACTCATCAGCCAGGACGAACATCGCCAGGCCGCCCTGCTTACGCTGCAACAGGACGCCGCCAAGCTGGCGCAGCAACTGCGCGATGCAGAGACAGCCAGCCAACAAGCCTCGCAGCATCTGAACAACCAGCTACAGGCACTGGCCCGGGATCGCCAGCGCCTGGACGAGGAGCTTGAGCACTTCAGCGCACTGTTGCCGGCCGACACGTTGCAGGCCCTGCGCAGCGAACCTGCCGCCTCGTTCATGCAACTCGACCAGCGGATCAGCCAGCGCCTCGCGCAACTGGAACAGCAGCGCGAAGAGCTCGCCGACCAAGTCCAGCGCCAGCAAGCCCTGGAGAAAGAACAGGATCGGCAGCAGATACGCACACAGCAACTGGAATCGGCGCAGCGCCAGTTCAGCGCGTTGAACGCGCAACGACAGGCGTGCGAGGAAAAGCTTCACCAACTGCTCGGTGAACACGCCAGCGCCGAGCAATGGCAACACCAAATCGACCTGGCCCTGGAACAGGCTCGCCATGCCGAGACGACGGCCAATCAACAATTGCAGGATCTGCGCAACAGCCTCGTGCAACTGGCTGCCGAACTCCAGGCACGCCATGAGCAGGCCCAATCCCTGGAGGCCGAACAGCAGGCGTTGGCCGCGGGTATCGCCCAGTGGCGCGCAGCTCATCCGGAACTGGACGACGCCGCGCTGGGCGCGTTGCTTGGTCTCGACGACCAACAGGTCGCTCACCTGCGGCAACGCTTGCTCAACAGCGAAAAAGCCATCGAGCAGGCCCGCGTATTGCTCACCGAACGGGAGCAGCGGCTGCAAAACCACCAGTCGCAACACAACGGCAACCTGCCGGCGGAACAATTGGCCGAAGCCCTCGCCACGCTTCACGGGCAGTTCGCGGCCAGCGAACAACGCTGCGCAGAGCTGCGTGCCGAACAGGCCGAGGACCAGCGCAGGCAGACTGCCAACCAGGCCCTGGCCCAACAAATCGAACGAGCCTACGCCGAGTACCAGCGCTGGGCACGCCTGGACGCATTGATCGGGTCGGCCACTGGCGATCGCTTCCGCAAACTGGCCCAGGCGTACAACCTCGACTTGTTGGTCCACCACGCCAACGCCCAGTTGCGACAATTGGTTCGCCGCTACCGCCTCAAGCGCGGCGGCAGCATGCTCGGCCTGCTGGTGATGGATACCGAGATGGGCGATGAATTGCGCTCGGTGCATTCGTTGTCCGGCGGCGAAACCTTCCTTGTTTCCCTTGCCCTGGCACTGGGCCTGGCCTCGATGGCGTCCAACACGTTGAGAATCGAGTCGCTGTTCATCGACGAAGGCTTCGGCAGCCTCGACCCCGAGTCGCTGCAACTGGCGATGGACGCCTTGGATGGGTTGCAGGCCCAGGGGCGCAAGGTCGCGGTCATTTCCCACGTGCAGGAAATGCACGAGCGCATCCCGGTGCAAATCCAGGTCCGGCGCCAAGGCAACGGATTGAGCACGGTGGAGGTGAAATGAGCCGCGCCACGCTGTATTCGTTCCGCCGTTGCCCCTACGCCATGCGCGCCCGCATGGCGTTGCGCTACAGCGGTATCGCGCTGGACATCGTCGAAGTGAGCCTCAAGGCCAAACCACCGGAAATGCTCGCGCTGTCGAGCAAAGGCACGGTGCCGGTCTTGCATGCCGATGGACGGGTCATCGATGAAAGCCTCGAGATCATGCACTGGGCCTTGGGCCTGCATGATCCGCAGGATTGGACATTGCTGAATGATCCCGACGGTCGTGCTCTGACGGCGACCTTGATCGAAGAAAACGACCAGGTTTTCAAGCTTCACCTCAACCGTTACAAATATCCGGAGCGCCATCCGGACCACTCGGCGCTGCATTACCGGAGCGAGGGTGAAGCGTTCCTGCGCAAGCTGGACGGATTGCTTGAAAACCGCCAGTTCCTGGCCACGGATCACCTGAGCCTGGCGGACGTGGCGCTGATGCCGTTCTTGCGCCAGTTCGCCCATGTAGATCGCGAGTGGTTTGCCCAGTCGCCCTACCCTCGGCTTCGGGAATGGTTGGAGGGTTTACTGGATTCAGAGCTGTTTGTGGCGATCATGGCCAAATAGGTATTTATCCAGCGCTGCACATGCGCGCTTGGGCGCAATCAATTTGAAACGGCCCGAACACCGCCGCCCTCGGCTTGACCGGCGGGTTCCCCACCAACACACCCAGCGCCCTGGCGGTGAGGATGTTGTGGGCGATGTTGTGGTTGCATTCGATGGTCCGCGCCAACGACCCCGCCGACGCCTGACCCAATCCAAGCAATGAAAAGCCATTGGTGATGAATGCCAGGAAGGCGATCACCCAGAATTTGCACCTGCTCATGCTCCGGACGCTCCTTTCGCGACGGCATGCGTGACGCTCACGGCTGAAGCCTGGAGGGAGGGTTCCGCAACGTTTTGGTATTGGGTGCCGAGACTGACTACCAGCACCAGCGTTACGTAGAGGCCGATGGCCAGGTAGGCGCCGCGCTTGGCGCAGATGAGGATTGCACTGGCCATGGGAGGCTCCGTGGGCATGTTTGAATGCCCACAGAATCAATCAAATAAACCGTTATGAGTAGCGACTAATATGCATAGTCACCATCAGTTTAATTGATCGATAAAAGTTATCCGCTCAGTCGCTCAACAAGCTCAACAATCGCTCGCGAGCCACTTCCAATTCACCGGGAATCGGCTGGGCCGCCGAAACAATCGGGGTGGAATAAAGGAACAGCAACATCACTGCCAGACGCATCGCCATGGTGTCGATCCTTATTAGCAAGGAGTCAATTAACTAGCGTCAAATTTAACCACATGGCTATGTGACATCACAACAAAACTTTCCTCCTGAACGCACGAAGCCTGCGATCTTGTCTCTCCGTCTTCGATGAGGAGATGAAAAGATCGCAGGCTTCAGTGTGAGCGTGCTCAGTGTTGAGTCTTGTGATCCAGCGCCGCGTAGAAGTTGGCGCTCTGTTGCAGGTATTTTTCGGTGTAGCTCTGGGTGCGGTTTTTCTTGTCGCTGATCTCGATGCTGGCACTGGCGGGCAATGCCACGGTGGCGGAGATGGCGGAAGCGGCGATCACGGAAAAAAGATTCATGTTCATGGCGGTAATCCTCGGATTCAGTTGGCTGACTTGCCCGGTGGGGCCGTGAAGCAAACTTACGCGCCGAGGCGTCTCGTCTTGAAATGCTTTGTAATACTAGCGACTATCAGTCTCGTTGATACAACTCCGAAAGCCCCGAAAATCGGGGCCTCGGGTTATTGACGAACGAGGAATTTCACATCGCTCGGTGCGTCCATGGGCAGCTTCTGGACGGTCTTGCCCAGCAGGCCGGTCTTCGGATCGCGCTCGATGACCACGATCTGATTGCTTTTCTGATTGGCGACCAGAACGAATTTTTCGCTCGGGTCCAGGCTGAACTCTCGAGGATGATCACCCTCGACGGAGCGTCGCTGCAGCTCTTTCAAGGTGCCGGAAGCCGGGTCGACGGCGAACACCAGCATCTCGTTTGTGGTGCCACGATTGCTGACGTACAGGAACTTGCCGTCTTTGGAAGCATGGAGCGCTGCTGCGGCTTTACCTGGCTGCGGCTTTCCATCGGCCAGCGCGACAAGCTGGCGCTGGGTCAGGCGACCGTCCTGGTAATCGAACACGGCCACCTGGGCCGTCATTTCCATCGTCAGCCAGGCGTGCTTGCCATCCCCACTGAACAATAGATGGCGCGGTCCGCTGCCCGGTGGCAACTGCACGAACGGCGGATCGGCAGGCGTCAGCGGCATTTCGTGGTTGGCCTTGGGGTCGTAACGGTAGACAAACACCTTGTCTGCCCCCAGGTCGTTGGCGAACACATATTTGCCATCGGGTGACGACACCGAGGAATGCACATGACCCGACTTCTGCCGCTCGGAATTGACCCGACTCGGCTGATGGCTGCCCATCTGCACCACCGGCGCCAACCTGCCATCCGCGCCCACCGGCAACACCACCAAGGTGCCGCCCGGGTTTTCCAGGACGGAATAATTACTCACCAGCAAATGCTGGCCATCATGGCTCAGGCTGGAGTGGGTCGGCTCGTTGCCCAAAGATTGCACTTGGTTGATCAGGCTCAGTTCAAAGGTCTTCGGGTCGATGGCGTAGCTGCTGACCTTGCCCACCGGGTCTTTCTGGCCCGGCCCGTTTTCGTTGACCACGAACAACCGGGTCATGTCCTTGGAAAGGGTCAGCCAGGAAGGGTTGTGCGTCTTGATCACTTGCAATGGGTTGGCATCGATCTGGCCGGTGCGGCTGTCGAATCGCAGGCGGTAGATGCCCTGGCTCTGGTCCGCCGTGTAGGAACCCACCAATAACTGATGGCGCTCGCCAGTGTCCGCCTGGACGCCCATGGCGCCGACGCTGCCGGCCATCAACAAGGGCCAGAAACTACGCATCTTCATGATCGGAGTCCTCATCGTCGTGGCCGCTGGTCGCTTCCACGCATTCCAAGTGGTGATCGCCCGAATCGCTGGTGATGATCCAATGCTTCTGGGCTTCGTCGAAGGTCGCGGCCTGCATCTGCGCCTCAGTGAAACGCCAATGCTCGCGGGTGCGACCGTTCATGCACTCGACGTGCAATTGATCTTGCTCATCGAGGGAGAAATCGAACGCGTGCAGCCCGTCGATGATCAGCATGTCGCAGTGTTCGAGGGCATGCAGCAGGGTGTCGGTTACGGCAGTCATGTTGATCAGTCGGTCATTGGGAAAGCCAGCATGATAACCCAATGTAGGAGTGAGCCTTGGGCCATAAGGTTCGAAAGCAGTGTTGCCTGACATATCGCTTTCGCGAGCAGGCTCGCTCCCACAGGGGATCTCCAGTGAATGCAAAATTTGTGTTCGCTGAAAATCCAACTGTGGGAGCGAGCCTGCTCGCGAAGAGGCCGGCACATTCAACTCGAATGTAACGACCTCACCGCAACCCTCAAAGCGCCTCGCGCCCCGGCACCCCATCCACCAACCGCAGGATACCCAGCGGATTGGCGTTTTTCAGCGGTTCCGGCAGCAGGCTGTCCGGGTAGTTCTGGAAGCATACCGGACGCAGGAACCGGTCGATCGCCAGCGTACCCACCGACGTGCCACGGGCATCGGATGTCGCCGGGTAAGGCCCGCCATGGACCATCGAATCACACACCTCCACGCCGGTTGGATAGCCATTGAGCAAGATGCGCCCGACTTTCTGCTCCAGCAACGGCGTCAGCTCGCCAAACTGTTCGAAGTCCTCCGGCTCGCCAATCATCGTGGCGGTGAGCTGGCCATGAAGACCGTTCAGGGCTGCGGTCAGTTGCGCCTGGTCCGCGACTTCGACGAACACCGTGGTCGGGCCGAAGACTTCTTCCTGCAACGCTTCGTCGCTGTTGATCAGCAGGCTGGCATCGGCCTTGAACAATTGCGGCTGGGCCTGGTTGCCCTGTTGATCGCGACCGGCCAGGTGTTCGATGCCCGGGTGAGACAGGAGCTTCTGCAAGCCCTTGCCGTAGCTTTGCAGCGTGCCGGCGTTGAGCATGGTCTGCGGCGCCTGGTCGCCGATCAGCGAAGCTACCTGCTGGGTGAACGCGGTGAATTCCGGCGAGCGGATGCCGATCACTAGGCCAGGGTTGGTGCAGAACTGACCACAGCCCTGCACCACCGAGGCGGTCAAGTCGCGGGCAACGCTGTCGGCGCGGTTTTTCAAGGCCTGCGGCAATACGATTACCGGGTTGATGCTCGACATCTCGGCAAACACCGGAATCGGCTGGGGCCGAGCGGCCGCCATGTCGCACAGGGCGCGCCCGCCCTTGAGGGAGCCGGTGAAACCGACGGCCTGGATCGCCGGATGCTTGACCAGCCATTCGCCAACACCACCGCCGTAGATCATGTTGAACACCCCGGCCGGCATCGCGGTTTTTTCCGCTGCGCGAACGATCGCATCGGCCACGTGCTCGGCGGTCGCCATGTGGCCGCTGTGGGCCTTGAACACGACCGGGCAACCGGCGGCCAGGGCGGCGGCGGTGTCACCACCGGCGGTGGAAAATGCCAGCGGGAAGTTGCTGGCGCCGAACACGGCCACCGGACCCAGGCCGATGCGGTACTGACGCAGGTCCGGACGCGGCAGCGGCGTGCGCTCCGGCAAGGCGCGATCGATACGCGCACCGTAGAAATCGCCACGGCGCAGGACCTTGGCGAACAGGCGCATCTGGCCGCTGGTGCGACCGCGCTCGCCCTGGATGCGGGCCGCTGGCAAGGCGGTTTCGCGGCAGACCACGGCGACGAAATCATCGCCCAGGGCGTCCAGCTCATCGGCGATGGCGTCGAGGAACTCGGCCCGGCGCGCCGCGCTCAAGCTGCGGTAGATCGGATGCGCCGCCGCAGCGGCCTTGGCGGCCGCGTCGACTTCTTGCTCCGTGGCCTGGACGAATTCATGGGGCAAGGCCTCGCCGGTGCTGGCGTCGACGCTCTGCAGGCGAGTCTGGCCGGCCGCGCTGCGCGCACCGCCGATGTAGTTGTGACCAAGGATCTGGTTCATCGCAAGTCTCCTCTTAAAGTGTGCCGATAGTACCCGGATTGAATACCGCGTCTACCGGGGCAATGCCGTTGACCAGCGGCGCGCCGAACTCGGCCTGGCTGATTTCGAACACGTCCCCCGGCTGGGTGCGGATGCCGTCGGCGAACGACAGCGTCGCGGTGCCGAAGAAGTGAACGTGAACGTCCCCCGGGCGCAGGAACTGACTGTACTTGAAGTGGTGGAATTCCAGGTTTTCGAGGCTATGGCACATGTTCGCCTCGCCGCTGAGGAATTCGTTCTGCCACAACACTTCGCCGTTGCGCAGGATACGACTGGTCCCGGACAGATGTTGAGGCAATTCACCCACGCGAAGTTCCGGGCCAAAGCTGCAACTGCGCAGTTTCGAATGGGCCAGGTATAGATAATTCTTGCGCTCCATGACGTGATCGGAAAATTCGTTGCCCACCGCGAAGCCCAGTCGATACGGCTTGCCATCGTGCCCAATGACGTACAGGCCGCTGATCTCCGGCTCTTCGCCGGCGTCTTCGGCAAACGGTGGCAACGGGAACGGATGGCCCGGGCGGACCACGATGCTGCCGTCGCCCTTGTAGAACCATTCCGGCTGCACGCCGGCCTGCCCGGCCTGTGGTTTGCCGCGCTCGACGCCCCATTTGAAGATGCGCATGGTGTCGGTCATCGCTGCTTCGTCGCCGGCCTGTTGGTGCATCTTGTCCCGGGCCGAAGCGCTGCCCAGGTGGGTCAGGCCGGTGCCGCTGACCAGCAAGTGCGCCGGGTCCGGGTGGTCCAGCGGCGGCAGGATACGCAGTTCGCCGAGCAGTTGCGCGTAGTCATGGCTCGCCCCCAGGCCCAAGCCGTTGACCTGCTGCTCAAGCTTCACGCCCGCCTCGATCGCGGCCAGCGCCAGCTCCCGCACAGTGGCGGCGCCCTGCACTTCACGTACCTGATCGCCCTCGACCACACCGACGCGGCGCTCGCCGTTACTCAATTCGAACTGAACTAAACGCATGGGTTTTCTCCCGTAAACAAATTTTGACCTCTGTGCAGTCCCCTGTGGGAGCGAGCCTGCTCGCGAAAACGGTCTGACAGTCGACATTATTGGTGGATGGAAAACCGCTTTCGCGAGCAGGCTCGCTCCCACAGTTTTTCAGCGTCAGCCCTCAGATTCAGCTACGCGTCGCCCCCCGGGCGCTCGCCGCGAACTGATCCGCCGGCAGCACATGCTTGCGCTCCAGCAGGCGATAGACCACGCCGGTCAGCACCAGGCCGAACACCATCACGCACGACAGGAAATAAAGCCCCGAAGCCAGGTTGCCGGTGTACTCCTTCAGCGCACCGATCACGAACGGCCCGATGTAGCCACCCAGGTTGCCCACCGAGTTGATCAACGCAATGCCCGCCGCCGCGCTGGCGCCAGCGAAGAAACGTCCTGGCAAGGTCCAGAACACCGCTGTGCAGGAGAACAGCGCGAATGCCACCAGGCACAGCGCGGCCAGTTGCAACACCGGTACCGACAGCCAGGCACTGAGGAACAGGCCGATGGCGCCCAGTACATACAACACGGCGAGGTGACCGTAGCGATCATTCAAGCGATCGGAACTGCGGGGAATGATCAACAGGCCGATGATGCCGAAGATATACGGTACGGAAGACACAAAACCGGTCACCAGGTCACTGCCGCCAAACTGCTTGATCAGTGTCGGCAACCACAAGCCCAGGCCGTAGATGCTCAAGGTCACTGGCAGGTAGAACAGCGCCAGCAGCAAGACTCGCTTGTCTTTCAGCGCATGCAATGGATTGCCGTGGCGCGTCTGGCCGTATTGCTCGAGGTCTTTTTGCAGCTCGCCGGTCAGCCAGTCCTTCTCGGCCTGGTCCATCCACTTCACTTGTTGCGGGCCATCTGGCAGATAGCGCAGCACGGGCCAGGTCAACAGCACCGCCGGCAGGCCGATGACGATGAACAGCCACTGCCAGCCATGCAGGCCAAGGATGCCATCCATGCCCAGCAAGCCACCGGACACAGGGCCGGTGATCATCATCGCGATGGGTTGGGAAAGAATGAACAGCCCGAGGATCTTGCCACGATGGCGCACCGGGAACCATTGGGTGATGTAGTACAGCACGCCCGGGAAGAACCCGGCTTCGGCCGCACCCAGTAAAAAGCGCATCACGTAGAAACTGTGAGGCCCTTGTACAAACGCCATGCCAATGGTGATGGCGCCCCAGGTGATCATGATCCGGGCGAACCAGCGCCGGGCACCGAAGCGTTCGAGCATCAGGTTGCTGGGGATTTCCAGCAGGAAATAACCGATGAAGAAAAGTCCTGCGCCCAGGCCATAGGCGGCGTCGCCGATGCCGATGTCGGCACCCATGTGCAACTTGGCGAAGCCCACCGCAGAGCGGTCCACGTAGGCGATCAAGTACAGCAGGATCAGGAAGGGAATCAGTTTGAGAGTGATGCGACGAATAAGCCGCAATTCCTGGCTCATGGGGCCGGTCTCCGATTGTTGTTGTTATAGAACCTTGGGGGATTTCTCTCGCGAACGAACGCCAGGACAACCCCTCCGTTGAATCGGACTATATAGTAATACTATTTACTCAACAACACTTCCAAACCGCGCAAATTGCGCTTATGTTACGCTTCAGCTCGAACAATATAGTCATACAATAAGAGAATCGATCATGTCTGATAAGAAACCCTCCCTGCGCTCGGCCCAATGGTTTGGCACTGCCGACAAGAACGGCTTCATGTACCGCAGCTGGATGAAAAATCAGGGCATCGCCGACCATCAGTTCCACGGCAAGCCGATCATCGGCATCTGCAACACCTGGTCGGAGCTGACGCCGTGCAATGCGCACTTCCGCCAGATCGCCGAGCACGTCAAACGCGGCGTGATCGAGGCTGGGGGTTTCCCGGTGGAATTCCCGGTGTTCTCCAACGGCGAATCGAACCTGCGCCCGACCGCCATGCTGACCCGCAACCTGGCGAGCATGGACGTGGAAGAGGCGATTCGCGGCAACCCGATCGATGGCGTGGTGCTGCTCACCGGTTGCGACAAGACCACCCCGGCCTTGCTGATGGGCGCCGCCAGTTGCGACGTGCCGGCCATCGTCGTCACCGGTGGCCCGATGCTCAACGGCAAGCACAAGGGCCAGGACATCGGATCAGGCACGGTGGTTTGGCAGTTGAGCGAGCAGGTCAAGGCCGGCACCATCACCATTGACGACTTCCTCGCCGCCGAGGGCGGCATGTCCCGCTCGGCCGGCACCTGCAACACCATGGGCACGGCCTCGACCATGGCGTGCATGGCTGAAGCCCTCGGCACTTCCCTGCCCCACAACGCGGCGATTCCGGCCGTGGACGCCCGTCGTTATGTGCTGGCCCACATGTCCGGCATGCGCGCGGTGGAAATGGTCCGTGAAGACCTGAGATTGTCGAAGATCCTGACCAAGGAAGCCTTCGAAAACGCCATCCGCGTCAACGCCGCCATCGGCGGGTCGACCAACGCGGTGATTCACCTCAAGGCCATCGCCGGACGCATCGGCGTGCAACTGGACCTGGACGACTGGACCCGCATCGGTCGTGGCATGCCGACGATCGTCGACCTGCAGCCATCCGGGCGCTTCCTGATGGAAGAGTTCTACTATGCCGGCGGCCTGCCCGCCGTGCTGCGTCGCCTGGGTGAAGCCAACCTGATCCCTCACCCGAACGCGCTGACAGTCAACGGCAAGAGCCTCGGTGAAAACACCAAGGACGCGCCGATCTACGGCCAGGACGAAGTCATCCGCACCCTCGACAACCCGATCCGCGCCGACGGCGGTATCTGCGTGCTGCGCGGCAATCTGGCGCCATTGGGCGCAGTGCTCAAGCCATCCGCCGCCACGGCGCAACTGATGCAACATCGTGGTCGCGCGGTGGTGTTCGAGAACTTCGACGAGTACAAGGCCAGGATCAACGACCCGGAACTGGACGTCGATGCCGACTCGATCCTGGTCATGAAAAACTGCGGGCCGAAGGGTTATCCGGGCATGGCTGAAGTGGGCAACATGGGCTTGCCGGCCAAGCTGCTGCGCATTTCCGATGCGCGCATGAGCGGCACCGCCTACGGCACCGTGGTGTTGCACGTGGCGCCGGAGGCCGCGGCTGGCGGACCTTTGGCCGCCGTGAAAGAAGGCGACTGGATCGAACTCGATTGCGCCAGTGGCCGCTTGCACCTGGACATCCCGGACGCCGAACTCGCCGCGCGCCTGGCCGACCTCGCACCACCGCAACAATTGCTGGTGGGCGGCTATCGCCAGTTGTACATCGACCATGTGCTGCAAGCGGACCAGGGCTGCGACTTCGACTTCCTGGTGGGCTGCCGCGGCGCCGAGGTGCCGCGTCACTCCCACTGACCCCGTCACCTCCCTGTGGGAGCGAGCCTGCTCGCGAAAGCGTTGGACCAGCCGGCATTTATGTTGCCTGAACCACCGCATTCGCGAGCAGGCTCGCTCCCACAAGGGGTCTGCGTCGACCTTGAGAACTCGCACTAGCGACCCGTCATCGCCGCGCCTGCTATCATGCGCAGCACCCCACGCACACAGGATCGCGCCGCGTCCCATGGATTACCGTAAACCCTCCGACCGCAAAAGCATGCATGCGCGCATCGTCCAGGAACTGGGCAGACAGATCGTTTCCGGCCGCTTCAAGCCCGACGACAAACTGCCCGCCGAAGCGTTGCTGTGCGAAGAGTACGCCGTCAGCCGCCCCGTGCTGCGCGAAGCCACGCGGGTGTTGGTCGCCAAGGGGTTGGTGTATTCACGGCCGCGAGTGGGCACGGTGGTCAAGGCCCGTCGGGAATGGCACATGCTCGACCCGGACGTACTGCACTGGCTGATGCAAAGCAGCCCGCAGAATGAATTCTTCGGCCTGCTTACCAGCGTGCGCAGCATCATCGAACCAGCCGCCGCCGCGCTCGCCGCGCAGTTCGCCACCGACGAAGACATTGCCGCCATCAGCGAAGCCTACCAACGCATGGAAGCGGCACCGACTCCCGAAGCGCTGCTGCAACCGGACCTGGATTTCCACAGCCGCATCGCCGACGCCACCCACAACGACCTGCTCGCCAACCTCTGCAACATGTTGTCCGTGGCCATTGCCGAAGCGCTCAAGCACTCCAACCAGCGGCCCAACCTGCATGAACTGGCGATGCCGCGACACAAGGCGATCCTCACCGCCATCGAGAACCGCGACGCCCTCGGCGCACGCCACGCCACCCTGGTGCAATTGGATGATGCCCGCAGCGCCTTGAACGTGGTGTTGGGCAGCGATCCCGCCCCGGCCTGACACAAGCCATCCCCAGCGGGTGGTACCTATATACCGCACGCAGGGAAAGAGAATCCCGACACTTGACTCTCGCCGTCATCCCGACGGCCATGCGTCCAGAAAAGGAATTCTCATGAACACGCTCTCCTCGGCCGGCAGCCCGCCGGCCGCCGCGCACACCATCAACCCGATGTCCGCCCGCCCGACCTTCAAGCAGGTTGTCCAGCAGGTGCTCGGGCAAGCCCTCAGGGAAAAATACCCCGCGCTGGCCATCGACCTCGACAAGACCCGACTGGCGACACCGAACGAGGCCGCCCAAGGCTGGAACTACCAACCCTTCATGCCCTTGGTGCTCGATTACCTGGCCCTCGGCACGCCAGTGGATTTCAGTTCACGGGGTAATTTGGACTGTTATCTGTCCGACTCGGTCCCCAGCCGTCTCTGGTCGGGCAACGACAGGCTCGACATGGAGGTTGTCGAGAAACTGCTGCATGAACTGCCCTGGACCGTGCCGATCGGGCTCGAAGAAGCATTGACCCGCTATTGGAACGGCGATGCCGAAACCATCTCCCACACCCGGGTGGCTGCCCGCACCAGCCGCTGGCATTGGCTGGGCGATACGCTGAGGATCACGTTGCATATCCGCAGGCTTCAGCAACCGGGCCTGACGGTGCCCGCCTGCGAGGCGCTGGACCAGATCGTCCGGTGGCCGGACCGCGAGCAGCGTTTCCAGCGCAATGCCTCTGCGGTATACGTGTATGGCCTGAACAGCGTGCTGACCAAAGGCGCCGTGTCCTCGGTGCTGCCGAGCATCGATCTTCTGCTCATGCATTACACCGAGTACGGGCTTACGCTCTTGCTATGCAGCCCGGGCGCCGCCATCCGACCTTTCGAATCGCTGGACGCCTTCAATCGCCATTGGCGCGAACAGATCGCCAATCGCTATGTGGTCGACACGATCACTTGCCAACGCTACGAGCTCGACGGCGACGTTTTCGACACCCAGGCCGCGCTGATCCTGGAGCAACAACTCACCGAGCTGAAGGCCGTGCAACTGCCGTCAAAAATCGGCCTGGCGAACCTCAGTGCGCTGTACAGCGACTTGAGCGACCCGACGCGATGCCTGCGCGATGCACCAAGGCTGACGCCTGAGACATCGGCTCGACTCGCGCCGCTACTCCCCGATTGGTTGAAAAATGCATCCCTGGCCGATTGCGGCCGATTCCAGCGGTACAGCCTGGCGCTGGCCAGTCTCAGGAGTCGGATTCAAGGCCCAAGCCACCCCAGCGACATCAAGGCCTTTGCCGCCGAGGCGCTGCTCACGCAAATGAACAAAACCAATGACATCAGCCCGGACAAGGCCGACCCCAGCCAGTACCAACCCGATGATATCGAGCTGATCTTCACAGTGTCCGCGGGATATCCCGGAACGGCCGGTATCAGCGAGCGCAGGACGATGAGCCTTACCCGCCTGGCCATCGACAATCTTGTCGCCCGTCCCAGCGGCCATCTGCAACTCGCCCACCGGCAGGGCCTGTCATTGCCGGCCTGGCTGACAACAGATTTCATCACCCGCAAGAACGGGCTGATCGAGCAAGTCGACATCGGCACGACCTATCCTCGCTACCTGCAACAAGAGCTGTTGGGCGACTCGTCCCAAGCCCGTGAGCAGCAAAAGATATTTGCCGAACAGGTCCCGGCGCAGTTACCGCTCGAAGCGCTGCGGCAGGTGCTCACCGAAAAAAACGGCATGACCCGCCAAGGGCTGCGCCTCATCGAAGCGGTTTTCCAACCCGACACCGAGGGTCGACAAGTCGACGGGCAGCCCGTTGTCATGCGTCACCTGGCCTTTCTGCGCAAACCCCAGGCCCAGCCCGACATCGCGAGCAACATGTTTATCGTCGAAGCACAGGACGCCAGCACCGGCCCGCATCTGTTGTACCGTCCGCTGTACGTGCCCTCGCTGATGGAGTTTCCCACCCGCCTGGCGCTGCAACAGGCCATCGCCACTACGGGTGACCTGCAAACCAGCGTCCTGACCTGGATGTCCGACGCGGCGCGCTCGGTGTATGCCAACGGTGGCTTTACGGAGCCGCACATCGTGCGTTTTTTCCAGGGCGACGAATTCAGCGCCCCCGAAAAACCCGTCCCGGCCACGCTTGCCACCGATGGCATGAATGACGAGTTGCTGCAGTACCTGCACCGAGGCGAACTGCTCCAGTACCTGTATGGCTGCAACGCCCAGGCCTTGATCACACAGGCCGACCGAAACTCCGTCTCGAACAGCGAAAGCCGCTGGGCGGCATTGCTGGAAGGCGGCAGCCTGTTGTTCAACACGTTGCTGTTCCCGTTGTTGCGCGGCCCGGCCATGTCCGCGGTCTGGTTATGGAGCTTGATGGCCAGCGCCAGTCGCGACATTCCCGCCCTGATCAGCGAAGACCCTGTGACACGAGAGTTGGCTGCCGTCGATTTTCTGGTCAACCTCGCCATGCTGACCAGCCAGTTGCACGCCAGCCCGCTGCCACCACGCGTGCCCATCGCCGAAACGGTCAAGGAGCAGGCCATGCAGCCCCCTGCTCCACGTGCCATGGCCGAACAATGGCCGGCGCCGCCGGTGCCGGCCATCCTGGAAGGATCCGTTTCCCTGCCCGACGCGCATTCCGGCGCCCTCAACCGCATTCTCGATTTCAGTTTCACCGGCGCCCGTCATCGCCTAACGTCGCAGCAACGCACCCAACTGGCACGCATGCAAGTACCCCGCCCCGAGTCTCTCCCCGAACCGATCCACTACGGTCCCTTCAAAGGTCTCTATGTGATCGGTAACAAATGGCACGCGCTGGTGAACGAAAACTTGTATCGAATCAGCCCGGAAGCGGACGGCAGCACCAGGATCGTCGACCCGCTCGACCGGCTCAGGATGGGCCCGGCGCTGCAAACGGATGGCCAAGGCAACTGGTCCATTGACCTGGGCCTGCGCCTCAGGGGGGGCATGCCGCCTAAACGCATTGCCGAGCAACGGCAACTGAACGTTAAGAGAACCATCACCTTGATCGAAGAGACAAATGCGATGAGGAAGCGCATTGATAGGTTGCAAACGGAGCTGGACGTCGCTCAACAGATACTCAACAGAGTAGAAAATGACAGCACCAAAACCGAAAACCAGCGGGGCCCCAGGCGCAAAGTGTTCTATGACCTGAACAAAGAACAGGTCGACATTTACCTGACAATGCTCGACAGGGCGCCGGAACATGCCAGGTTGGGTATCGATATTCCCGCCAAGGAAATCCGTGCGCTGATGGAAAATGTGGTCATCAATGCGCGCAGGGCGGTATTGGTCACTGATATGGAGCAACGCGCCCTCAATGCAGCCAACCCGAACTATGGGGAAGAATTGGTGTTGACGGCCGTCACTTCCAACATGAGGGACTATCTGAAGTTCCTCGACCAAACAGCCGAGATCAATGAGCAGGCCATCCACTGGCTGGAGCTCAAGGATGAATACCTCGACAGGCTATTGAACCTGGACAGCGCAGGCGCCCAGGCCTACGAGCGCCTGGTCAAAGACCGTCCCCTGGACGAGAGAAATGCCTTGGGCTCCAAGGCCCTGCAACTGGCGACATTGCCGTTGCTGTCGATCAAGCACCCGGAGAGCGACCTGCCCGACAGCTTGTTTCGTATCGTCCAGCCTTTGGGAGAGCAGGTGCGCTCGCACTCGGAACTGGGCATGTACGACCTGCCTGAGCTTGAGCATCTGGAAGTGTTGGAAAGCCTGACCGAGCGATACGCCAAGACGCTGGATGCCTTGCTCGGCATGAAGACGCTCTATATCGACGACATCAACGAAGCGTCCTTCGACAAGCTGATCTCACTGGTCGACAGCCTGTACCAAGACGCCTCCAGCAAGCTTGCCGCCGAAGTCAAACCCGAGCCAAAACCTCGCAAGCGCCCGTCAAAACGGCCTAAGTCGCCCTCCGGCCGTCCTCAGAAGAAGGTGATCAAGACGCGAAAGAACGGCGTGCTGATTGGCGACCTGAAGCCTGCGGGTACCAGCTTGCCGATCGAAGTCGTGGAGCTGCGCTCGCAAGCCAATGACGAGGTGCTTTCCACGTATTCGCAACACGACGATGTCTGGGATGTCGTCGAAGTGCGTCGACCACGCCCCGCTCCCCGAACGCGCTCCATCAAAGCAATCAAGGCCGATGCACAGGGCCTGCTGGGGCAGTTGGCGGAACGCCTGCGCCGCGCCGATGCCTACAAAAAGCGCTGCCGACATCCCCAGGAGATCGAAGAAATCATGAGCAACGAAGCCAGTCGCTTCCGTGTGCTCGCCGATGAACTGGACCGCGCCTTCACAGCCTCGAAAACATCTCGCACAGCGGCGGACCAGGCGCTGGGCAAGCAATTGTCGGATGCGATTTCAAGCCTGGGCAGCAAAGGCAGTGCCTTGCGCACCGAACTGAGCCTGCACCTGCCGCCCACCGACGGCAACCTTCGCTACTTGTTCGATAAAAACCTGATTCAAGTCGCGCTGCTCGGCAAGCGCCAGCCCTTGAAGGGCACCCGCAAGGACTTCCTCCAGGAATACGCGGTCAACGACCGCAAGGGTTTCCCGCTCTGGTATGGGCATTTTCACTATGAAACGGTGGATTCGCCGAAAGCTGACTACACCGTCGCCCACCTCAAGACCAAGGAACAACGCCACGAACACTATCATTCGCTGCTTGCCAAGGCCGATAGCCCTTATGCGGTTGTAAACGTGCACCGTGGACAGATCGGCCGATCATTGGCCCAAAGCAGGTTTCTACCGTTGGCGCCGTGATCGAGGCCCATGGAAACCTGTGGGAGCGAGCTTGCTCGCGATGGCGGATGGACATTCAACACCTTCATTGACTGTCACACCGCTATCGCGAGCAAGCTCGCTCCCATATCAGTTCACCACCTGGGCTGTGCCGAAGGTACTGCCATCGGTCAATGGGCGAACAGCGAATTGCCCTTCTGCCCCGCCAGTTTTTCCGGCTTGATCAGAAAGCGCGCCAAGGCCGGCAGCAGCCACAACGCGCCGAACATGTTCCACAGCAGCATGAACGTCAGCATCAAGCCCATGTCAGCCTGGAACTTGATGGCCGAGAAGATCCACGTGCACACCCCGATCGCCAGGCACAGCCCGGTGAACAGCACCGCTTTGCCGGTGGACTTCAGCGTCTGGTAATACGCTTCCTGCAACGGCAGGCCGGCCCGCAGGAAACTCTCCAGGCGACTGTAGATGTAAATGCCGTAGTCCACGCCGATCCCTACACCCAAGGCCACCACCGGCAGGGTCGCGACCTTCACGCCAATCCCCATGAAGGCCATCAACGCGTTGCCCAACACCGACGTCAGCACCAGCGGCAGGACGATGCACAGCGTCGCCGGCCAGGAGCGGAAGGTGATCATGCACATCGTCGCGACGCAGATATAAACCAGGATGAGGATGATCAGCTCCGATTCCTTGATCACTTCGTTGGTGGCGGCCTCGATGCCGGCGTTACCGGCGGCCAGGATGAATTCCAGGCCATCGCGGTTGTTCTCCTTGGCGAAGTCCTGCACCGCCTTCACCGCGCGGTCCAGGGTCTCGGCCTTGTGGTCGTTGAGGAACACCAGCACCGGCGCCAGGGAACAGCTGTTGTTGTACAGGCCATCGGCCCGGGCAATGGAGCTGTTGAGCACATCGGGGTTACGGGAAAGGGTTTCCCATTTCAGGTTGCCCTCGTTCATGCCCTTGATCATTTGCTTGGACACGGTCACCAGGGAAATCGCCGATTGCACGCCCTCGGTGTTCTGCATCTTCCACATCAGCTCGTCGATCGGCGCCATGGCTTCATAGCGCGAGCAGCCTTCGGCCTTGGTCTTGACCATCACCACCAGCACATCGGAACTGGTGGAATAGTTGCTGATGATGAAATTGTTGTCTTGGTTGTAGCGCGAATCCGGTCGCAGCTCGGGTGCGCCCTGGTCCAGGTCGCCGATCTTCAGGTTCTGGCTGTACCAGAGGCCGCCGCCGAAAGCGAGTACCGCCAAGGCAATCGACACCGGCGCGACCTTGGCACTGGCGAACTTCGACAGCAGGCGCCAGAACGGATGCTCGCGGGTCGCGTCTTTCTTGCTGCGCTCGACGGCCCGCTTGCTGATGCCTACATAGGAAATCGCCACCGGCAACAGGATCAGGTTGGTGAACACGATCACCGCCACACCGATGGAGGCGCCGATGGCCAGTTCGCGAATCACGCCGATGTCGATGATCAACAAGGTAATGAAGCCGACGGCATCGGCCAGGATCGCGATCATCCCCGGCAGGAACAACTGGCGGAAGGTACGCCGGGCAGCCGTCAGCGCGTTGTCCGCTTCGCTGGACTGCAAGGCGATGCCGTTGATTTTCTGCACGCCATGGGAAATGCCGATGGCAAAGATCAGGAACGGCACCAGCATCGAATAGGGGTCAAGGCCAAAGCCCGCCGCGTGCATCAGCCCCAACTGCCAGACCACCGCCACCAATGTGGTGCTCAACACCGCCACGGTGCTGCGCATGCAGTTGGTGAACCAGTACAGGAGGATCAACGTAATCACGAAGGCCACGCCAAAGAACATCACCACCATGACCAGGCCGTCGATCAGGTCGCCGACCTTCTTGGCGAAACCGACGATATGGATCTGCACATTGGGGTTCTGGGCTTCGAACTTGTTGCGGATCTTGTCTTCAAGCTCATGGGAAAACTTGCGGTAATCCAGGGCGAGCAACTTGCCTTGGTCTTGCGGGTCCGGGTAGGACTCCAGCAGCGGGATATCGATGATGCTCGATTTGAAGTCGTTCGCCACCAGGCGCCCGACCTGGCCGGACTTGAGCACGTTGTTGCGCAACAAGTCGAGGCTGTCCGCCGAGCCATCGTAGCTCTGGGGAATCACCTCACCGCCGGCGAAGCCCTCCTCCGTCACCTCGGTCCAGCGCACGCTCGGGCTCCACAGCGACTTGAGCCCGGAGCGGTCAACGCCGAAGATATAGAACACTTCATCGTGGATCTGGCGCAGGGTCTCCATGTATTCCTTGGAGAAAATGTCGCCGTCAGTGGCTTCAACGGAGATCCGCACCGTGTTGCCGAGGTTCGCCAGATCGTTGCGGTGTTCGAGCATCTTTTCGATGAAAGGATGCTCGAGGGGGATCATTTTTTCGAAACTGGTGGAGGGCCGGATCAGCGTCGCTTGCCAGAAAAGGAAGATGCTGACCAGCAGGCAAATGACGATCACTGCCGGGCGGTTGTTGAAAATCAGGCGTTCGAGAAACGTCGCCTTGTCTTGATGATGACTGCTCATGGGGTCCGCCTTGTTGTTATTGTGCCCGTCTGACAGGTCCGGCTCATTTGCTCAATTCGGCGCCAGTGGACGTGGTGGCGCGAACACCGCCCTGTCCCGCCAAGATCAGGTTACCGTTGCCCGCCGACGTGACGGCCGCCACGGAAATTCGATCCGGACGGTTGAACACGCTGAACGTCACGCCATCGTCGGTGCTGCGGATCACGCTGCCACCGTTGCCGACGATGACGATCGAGCCGTCCGGCAACAGCGTTGCACCCGACAAGCCGAACTCCAGCGCGCCACGGGCGGCCTTGAGCTCGACCTGCTCCCAGGTCGTGCCAAAATCGGTGGAACGATAAAGATTGCCGCGAAGGCCGTAGGCCAACAGGGTCGAAGGCTGGGCTGTGCCAACGACGCCAAACAGCGAGCCTTCATAAGGGCCTTGGATTTTTTCCCAGGTCTGCCCCCAATCGGAGGAACGGAACATGCTGCCGGCCTCGCCGACGATGAACAGCCCTGTATCTTTCACGGCGGTAACAGCATTGAGGTGGTATTGATCTTCATTGTCGAGGCGGTCGCTGGCGTCTTCCCAGTGCTTGCCGCCATCGTTGGTCTCGTACAGCGCACCGTAGGCACCCACGGCGAACCCATGGCTGGGGTCCTGGAACCAGACGTCCAGCAAGGGCGCCTCGCGAGGCAGGTCTTCGAATTGCTTGGTCCAGGTGGTGCCGCCGTCGACGCTGGCGAGGATCTGCGCGTCGTGTCCTACGGCCCAGCCATGCTTGTCATCCACGAAGAACACCGCAGTGAGCAGCTGGCGGGTCGGAACCTTGGCCTGGGTCCAGGATTTACCCTGGTCATCGGAATAGACGATGTGGCCACGGTCACCGACCGCCACCAGTCGCTGGCCGGCCTGGACCACATCAAGCATCAGGGTCTTGCTGGCCTTTGCCGACTCGACGGAATAGATGACATCGGATGTCGATGCGGCCACCGCCAGCACGGGTGCCGACAAGACGGCGGAGCCCAGCAGTGAGAGCGCCGAGGCCAGCAACGCCACACGGCGCAGCATCGGCGGCCGGCAGCGGCCCACAGCCATGACAGGCTCATTCATAGACCTTTCCCCCATTATTATTGTTATGGCTTGGTACGTTGCCAGGCTTGGAGCATAGCCCTGAAACCTGCAATCTAGAGCCACTCGCAAGCGGAACCTATCCTATCGGGCTTTCGAAAGGTCTGACAATCGACGCCACGTTATCTTTTGTTAACCATGGGGATAACGGGAAGGGGTGAATCAGAAGATATTCGTGAGAATGATGACTGTGGCGAGGGAGCTTGCTCCCGCTGGAGGCCGGCGGACTCCCTTTTCCTGGTTCACGCGCCTTCAGTGGCGAAACGAATCAAGGGCAGGCCTGCTTTGCAGGCCAGCGGGAGCAAGCTCCCTCGCCACAAAAGGCAGCGCGAAGCCTGGTCAAGCCAGGCTCTTGCTCACCACTTCAAACACATCGGCCGACAACCCGCCAGACGCCAGGATGCGCTCCAGCTCGGCCTTCATCAGTGCCTGGCGGGCACTGTCGTATTTGCGCCACCGGGTCAGCGGCGCCAGTTGCCGCGAGGCGATCTGCGGGTTGAAACCGTTGAGCTGGATGACCAGATCCGCCAGGAAGCGGTAGCCCGAACCGTCGGCGGCGTGGAAGTTGATCAGGTTCTGCCCGGCGAACGCGCCGATCAACGCCCGCACCTTGTTCGGATTCTTGATGTTGAACGCAGGGTGCTCCATCAGCGCCTTGACCCGCGCCAGGCCACCCGGCAACGGGCTGCCCGCCTGTACGCTGAACCATTGGTCCATGACCAGTGGGTTGCCCTTGAAGTTTTCCGCGAACACTTCCAGGGCGCGAGCCTTCTCGGTTTCGAACGGAGAGTTGACCAGCACCGCCAGCGCCGTGAGGCGCTCGGTCATGTTGTCGGCAGTGTCGAACTGATCGAGCGTCGCGCTCAACACTTGCGGTTTGTCGGTCAGCATCAGGTACGACAGCGCAATGTTCTGCAACGCGCGACGGGCGAAGTGTTCAGCCTCGGCCACGTAAGGCGTGCGCCGGGACAGGTCGCGATTGGCCTCATAGCGCAGCCATAAGGCTTCGAACAGGTCCTGCGCCAATTGCCGGCGGGCAAACTCGCGGGCGACGTGGATCGCCTCGACGTCGGCGATTTCGCTGATTTCGGTCAGGTAGGCTTCGCTTGGCAGCGAGAGCATTTCCGCGACCATCGCCTGATCCAGCGATTCATCCGACAGCACGGTGCGCAATGCGCTGACCAGCCGTGGATCCAGCACCAGGCTCTCGCCCCGCTGGTGCTGGCCGATCAGTTCCTGCAACACCTGCACCGACAACTGCTGGCCGGCATCCCAGCGGTTGAAGCCATCGCTGTCGTGCTGCATCAGGAACATCAGTTGGTCGCGGTCGTATGGGAAGCTCAGTTTCACCGGTGCGGAGAAACCGCGCAGCAACGAAGGCAGAGGCTTCTCGGCGATATCGACGAAGGTGAAGGTCTGCTCGGCTTCGGTCACCGAGATCACCCGAGTGGTGCCGATGGCCGCCGCTTCGCCGTTCAGGCGTAGGGGCATTTCACCGCCCTGGCTGTCCAACAGGCCCAACTCGACGGGAATCACGAACGGCAGTTTTTCCGCTTTGTCCGGGGTTGGCGGGCAGCTCTGGCGGAAGGTCAGGCTGTAGGTCTTGGCCGCTGCGTCGTAGGACTCGCTCACCACCAGCCGTGGGGTACCTGCCTGGCTATACCAGCGCTTGAACTGGCTCAGGTCGACACCGTTGGCATCTTCCATGGCCTTGATGAAATCGTCGCAGGTTACGGCCTGGCCGTCGTGACGCTCGAAATACAGGTCGCTGCCCTTGCGGAAGCCTTCGGCCCCCAGCAGGGTGTGGATCATGCCGACCACTTCCGAGCCCTTTTCGTACACGGTCAAGGTATAGAAGTTGGAGATCTCGATGAAGCTGTCCGGGCGCACCGGGTGGGCCATTGGCCCCGCGTCCTCGGCAAACTGGTGGGTACGCAGGTACGCCACGTCCTGGATACGCTTGACGGTGGCCGAGTTCATGTCCGCCGAGAAGCCGGCGTCGCGGAACACCGTGAAGCCTTCCTTGAGCGACAACTGGAACCAGTCGCGGCAGGTCACGCGGTTGCCCGACCAGTTATGGAAATATTCGTGGGCAACGATCGCCTCGACCCGCTGGTGCGCGGCGTCGGTGGCGGTTTCGGCACGGGCCAGCACGGCGCTGGAGTTGAAGATATTGAGGCCCTTGTTTTCCATGGCGCCCATGTTGAAGTCGTTGACCGCGACAATCATGAAAATGTCGAGGTCGTATTCGCGACCGTACACCTCTTCGTCCCAGCGCATCGACTTCTTCAAGCTGGTCATGGCGTGCTGGCATTTGTCGATGTTTTCTGGCTCGACGTAGATGCGCAGCGCCACGGTGCGGTCGGTCATGGTGGTGAACGTGTCTTCGACGCACCACAGGTCACCGGCCACCAGTGCAAACAGGTAGGCGGGCTTCTTGAACGGATCTTCCCAGGTCGCCCAGTGCCGACCGTCTTCGCCGGGGCCGCTGGCAATCGGGTTGCCGTTGGACAGCAGCACCGGATAGCTGTGCTGCTCGGCCACTACCGTGGTGGTGAACTTGCTCATCACATCAGGGCGGTCGAGGTAGTAAGTGATCTTGCGGAACCCCTCGGCCTCGCACTGGGTGCAAAACATACTGCCGGATTTATAGAGGCCTTCCAGCGCTGCATTGGTTTGCGGATGGATCCGCACAGTGGTATCGACCGTGAACGCCTGGGCCTTGGGCTGCAAGGTCAGGTGGCTGTCATCGAGCTGGTAGTCGCCCTGCCCCAGGTCGGCGTCGTCGAGCTTGATCGACAGCAATTCCAACTGCTGGCCATCGAGCACCAGCGGCGGCAGTCCGGCACCGCGCTCGGGGTTGCGGCGCATCACCAGTTGCGCATGGACCAGGCTGTGGTCCTCGAACAACTCGAAGGTCAGGTGTGTTTCGTCGATCAGGTACTCGGGGGCCTGATAGTCCTTGAGGTAGATCATCTTCGGTTGTTCGGTGCGCATGGGTCGAATCCTTCTACTGATGCACGGCGAGCTGGTAAGCCGTGTATTTACGAATATTGATCACGCCGGTGTCGAAAATCAGGTATTGGCCCTTGATTCCCAACAGCGTGCCCTCGGCGATCGGGTCCTTGTCCAGGTTGAAGCTGACGATCTTGGCCGGGTATTGCTCCACCGGGTAACGGATCTCGATGGGTTCGACGTCCGCTATGGTCTGGATCGCCTGCAAGCCGAATCGTTCCTGAAGGCCCTGCAAGCCCGGGGCGCAGCTTTCGAAGAGGGAATCGCGGATGGCGGGCAAGTCCACCGCCGCCGCGTCGCCCTTGAGCAAGGCGCGCCAGTTGGTCTTGTCCGCCACCTGGCTGCGGAACAGGTCCTCGACGAACCCCGACTGCTGGCGGGTGGCGACCCGCAGGATCGGCAGCGCCTGGCTCGCACCCTGGTCGAGCCAGCGGGTCGGCAACTGCGTGGCGCGGGTGATGCCGACTTTCACGCCCGACGAATTGGCGAGGTAGACCACGTGATCGGTCATGCAGAACTGCTCGCCCCACGCTGGGTCGCGGCAGGTGCCCGCGTCGAAATGGCAGCGCTCGGGGCTCATGATGCACAGGTCGCACTGGGCCAGCTTGGTCATGCAAGGGTAGCAATAACCCTGGCTGAAACTGGTCTTGGTCCGGCGTCCGCAATGGGTGCAGTGGATCGCACCAAGGTATTGCAGGCGAATCGTGCTGCCGATCAACGGATTGACCGGCACCTCGACGTCACCCAGGCGAAAGGCATATTGAACAGTCGGCCCGTCAAGGCGCGCCGACATCTTGCTGATTGCACCGCGGCCAATCTCGATCAATGGATGGCATCCGACTTGAACAGGATATTGGGCACTTCGATGGCTTTGGACTGGCATTCCTGCGGGCCCATGTAGCCGGTGCGCTCTTCCTCGGGCAGGTTCTGGATTTCCCAGGCGATCATCGCCTGCAGCGACAGCTCGCGCTGCTCGGCGGTGAGCTTGTTGCCATCGGCCCATTTACCGATCTCCACGGCCAACTTCAGGCTGCGGTAGATGTCGGGGGTGATGTTCTGGATCATTTCGTTGAAGGAAGACATGGATTCTCCGCGCAATCGCGCATTTTCAAAAGACACAGGCGCCTGTCAAAGAGACATTTTACGGCGAGCGAACAGCCCGCCCAACAGCCCGGTGAAGCAGCCGACGAGTAGCCCACCGACATGGGCCGCGTTGGCGATCTCGCCGAAACCGATCAGCGAAACCAGCCCGGACAGGCACAGCAGCAACCACACCAGCATCATCACCAGCACCCCTCGGGGCAAATGATAGGCCGGGTTCGGTGCGAGCAGTTGGTAGATCCAGCAATGCCCCAGCAGGCCGTACAACACTCCCGACAACCCGCCGAACAGCGTCGGGCCACTGAAAAAGTACTGGGCGAAATTGGAGACAAGGCTGAACAGCAGCGTCAGCCCCAACAGGTTGATGCCGCCCTGGCGCGCTTCGATCCGCCGCCCCAGCTCCCAATACCACATGCCATTCATGGCGATGTGCAGGAAGCCGAAGTGAATCAGCATCGGCGTCACCAGGCGCCACCACTGCCCCGCCGCCAGGCTATCGGCCAGCGGTGTGAACTGGATGTACTCGCCGACGATGCGAAACTGGAGGAAGGTCAGCCAGCGCAAGGTTTCAAGATTGTCCCCCAGCAGCGTCACGGCGCTGACGATCAGGCTCAGCAGCAATACCAGGGCCGTCACCGGACTGCGGGTCAGCTGTTGCACGAACCCGGTTCGCCGGGAAGTGCTGCCCTTGTCCGGCAGTTCCAGCTGCTGCTCGGGATCGCCAGCAGGGAATCGCGCATACAACGAGCGCACGTCTTCACTGATCTCGTTCGGCACCCAGAGCACCTGCTCACCCGCCTCTTCACTGACGCGATGGGGGACCTGCATGCGTTGCAGCAGTTTGACGAAACCGCTGAGGTCTACCGCCAGGGGCAGGCGCAGGACCGCGACGACGCTCATTGCACCACCTCCGGTCGCTCGACATCGACCCAGACGAACTTGTGCGGATCCAGGCGGGTTTCCTGGTCGAGGCGATACGCAACGAGCTTGCCATAGAGCACCGCGCTGTAGTCCAGGCACGCCAGGTTCGAGCGGATCGGCGCAGGCTTGCCGCTGCGCCAATAATGGCCGACGAACAACATCGGCTGATCGACGCCATAACGCAGCAGGTTGTTTTTTTCATCCGGGGACAATGGCGTGCGGGCCACAGGTTCTGGCAATGCATCAGGCTGGAACACGATGTCGCCGTAGGTCTGCGGGTTGTCTTCCCAGAACTTGGTGCGGAAGAATGCCCGCGTCAGGCCATCGCCACCCGTCAGGGTCATGCCATGGGGCAGGCGCATGTCGGTGCCCCGCAGCAGGCGGTCGAAGACCGTACAGGCGAAACTGCCGGATTCGGCCGACGCCTGGAGAAAATGCTCGTCGACGCAGCCATTCGGAAACAGGCCACGCAAGGGTTCGATGAGGCCGGCATCCCAGCAAGCGTGCACGACCCGGAAACGGCCGGCATCGACAAACAACGGCAGCTCATAGAACCATTTGAGGAAATCGCGCCACTCGCCAGGGTGCTGCTCGAACTGGCTCAGCGTCTCGTTGAGCAGGCGGGCATGGCGCGGCGTGTGTTCACGCACGTAGCGCTGGCCGCTGCCCGGCAGTGCCGGCGTGCTCCAACCCAGCGCATTGAATTCGTGGTTGCCCATGATGCACAGCGCCTGGCCGGCCTGCACCATGTCGTGGACGATGTGCAGCGCCTCGCGAATACGCGGGCCACGGTCGATGATATCTCCAAGGAACACAGCCATGCGCGACGGATGCCGCCAGACCCCGCCCTGCTTGTGGTAACCGAGCCGGTCAAGCAGGTGTTCCAGGGTCAAGGCGCATCCGTGCACGTCGCCGATCAGGTCGTAACTGCGCGCGGGATCGAGCATCAGTCGCCTCCACCCCCCAGACGACTGCCCCAGCCGAGCTTGGTCCGGCAGACTTCGTAGTAGTTGTGATCCAACGGGTGGATCAGGCGCAGCTTCTGGGCCTTTTTGCTGACGGTGATGGTGTCACCTGGCGCGCAGGTGAAATGGTTCTGGCCGTCGCATGATACTTGCGGGTAGATCTGCATATCCTTGGACACGACGATTTTCAGTTCACTGTTGCCATCGACCACGATGGGTCGCCCAGACAAGGTATGGGGGTACATGGGCACAATCACAATAGCGTCGAGCTTGGGATGCATGATCGGCCCGCCCGCCGACAGCGCATAGGCGGTGGAACCGGTGGGCGTCGCGACGATCAGGCCGTCGGCCTTCTGGCTGCAGACGAACTGGCCATCGATGTACAGCTCGAATTCGATCATGCGGGTGGACTTGCCGGGGTGCAGCACCACGTCGTTGAGGGCATCGCCTTGGCCGATGGCCTCGGCGTGACGACGGACCTCGGCTTGCAGCAGGAAGCGGTTCTCCACCAGATAATGGCCGTCCAGTACCTCGGCAACCTTGATTTCCAGCTCGTCCGGGCGGATATCGGTGAGGAAGCCAAGGCTGCCACGGTTGATGCCCAGTACCGGAATGTTGTGCCGCGCCAAGGCCCGGGCGGCGCCCAGCAGGCTGCCGTCGCCGCCGACGACGATGACCATGTCGCAGACTTCGCCGAGCATCTTGCGCGACGATGTCTGCAGACCGTGGCCCGGCAGCACTTCGGCGATGGTGTCTTCGAGGATCACATGCAGGTGCCGCTCCAGGAGGAAGCGTTTGAGACGGCGAACGGTGTCCAGCACCTGTGAACTGCCCAGGCGACCGATGATGCCGATATTGCGAAATTGCTCCATGAGGCTCCTGCGAGGGTCTGCGACGGGCGAAAAATACGATTATGGGCGAAAGCGCTCCGTAGACAAAATTCTTTAAGCCTCCAGCGCAACGGCTATGCTCGCAAGATGATCCTGTTCCCTGAGTTGCTGGACCTGCCCCGCCGCCTGCGCCATCCCGAAGTGCGGGATCTGGCGTGGGTGATCGTCGCCCCACCGATGCTCATCGACACCCCTTGGCCCCAGCGTCACCCGCTGGCGGGCAGCGACTGGGTGCAGCAACCCCATCGATTGGAGCATTGGCTTCGCCAACTGGACCGCGACAGCTACCCGCTGCTGCAATGCCTGTCCCAAGGTCGGACGCGGCGCCTGGGCCTGTATTACGAAAGGCTGTGGCAGTTTGCCGTGCAACACGCGCCGGGCATCGAACTGATCGCGGCGAACCTGCCGATCCGTCGCGAAGGCCATACGCTGGGGGAACTGGACCTGCTGCTGCGCGATGGCGAAGGTGTGCACCACTTGGAACTGGCGATCAAGCTGTACCTGGGCCCGCAACAGGGCAACGGCCACGATACTGCGCAATGGCTCGGCCCCGGCTGCCATGACCGTCTCGACCGCAAGCTGGCGCACCTGCGCGAGCACCAACTGCCGATTTCAGCCCGCCCGGAAAGTCGTCAAGCCCTGGCTGCGCTGGGCATCGAATCGTTTCGCCCACACCTATGGCTCGGCGGTTATCTGCTCTACCCCTGGCCCGGCGAGGCCGAACCACCGAGCGGCGCGCACCCCAGGCATTTGCGCGGCCGTTGGCTGCATCAACGCGATTGGCCTGGGTTCATCGGCCAACGGCCTCCGGGCCGCTGGCAGCCCCTGCCCCGCGCCGCCTGGCTGGCCCCGGCCCATTATCCGCCAGACCAGGTCTGGACTGCCGCGCAACTGGACGCCTGGCGAACCGCACTCGACCCCATGGCGCCGGCACAACTGATGGTGCGCCTGACGGAAAATGCCGAGGGCGAATGGGAAGAAGCCGAGCGGGCGTTCCTTGTGGCGGATCTTTGGCCGGATGTGCCGGGCAACGGCTAAGCTTTGAAATGCCCTTCTGGGCACCATCGCGAGCAGGCTCGCTCCCACATCTGGAATGCAATTTCCTGTGGGAGCGAGCTTGCTCGCGATTGAGGCCGACGCCATCTAAGGGACAACCGCACAACCAACGCCGGCACCGTCAACACAGATCAAAGCTTCTTGTGCTGCTCGACCCACTTGCTATAGCTATCGATAAACTTCTGCAAAAACGGCCTGACCGAATCCGAGAGGTTGCCCGCTTCGTCGAACGCGGTCCCCGCGCCACTCAGGTAGGCTTCCGGTTGTTGCATGCAGGGCACATCGAGAAACACCAGGGATTGGCGCAGATGATGGTTGGCGCCGAAACCACCCATCGCACCGGGTGAAGCGCTGATCACCGCGCCTGGCTTGCCACTCAGGCAACTCTGGCCGTAAGGGCGCGAGCCAACGTCGATGGCGTTTTTCAGAGGGGCCGGCACCGAGCGGTTGTATTCCGGGGTTACGAACAGCAGCGCGTCGGCGGCGCCTACTTGCTCGCGAAACCTGGCGTAGGCTTGGGGCGGTGTCACGTCAATGTCTTCGTTGTACAGCGGCAGTTCGCCTATCTCGACGATATTCAGCTTGAGGTTGGTTGGCGCCAGCTCCGCCAACGCCAGCGCAATCTTGCGGTTGATCGACGCCTTGCGCAGGCTGCCCACCAAAACGGCAACGTTGTAGACATTACTCATCAGAGGTTCTCGATTGTCGGCTCATAGGAAGCCTGTAGTTATAGATGATCGGCACGACAATTGGACCAATGGAGCGTCGAAAACCTGCCGCACGGACTATTTTTTTCTTGTAGGAAAACTTACCGCGCTCGGCAAAGGTCTACAGAACCGCAAATCGAGTGATCTATTTCCAGAGGTTCTAAGCAATGGCAACAGTACTTGTCGGACAGTTTCATGCGCGGGACGCTGAAGGACGCGTCTATTCTGTGCATGAATTCCAAGAATCAGACCCGTCCCAGGACGGCATTGGCAAGGATGTCATCACCTATAAGCTGGCCATTGGCGATCGAGTCAGCAAGTTGGATGAGGAGAAATTTCTCCTGGTGCAGTCCGGCATCGAACTGATCCGCGAACCCGAACCGCAAATAGCGCTGTAACCCGGTTTCTTGAGCAGAAGTCGCACCCGTAATTGGGTTAGGATTCAGCCTCCCAATGGCTTACCTGCCTAAAACGGACTTCTTGCATGCGTTTACGCCACATCGAAGTGATCCAGGCGCTGCTGCAGACCGGCCACCTCGCAACCGCGGCCGAATGGCTGCAATTGCCGGTGGCCGAAGTCGAGTCGATCCTGCGCGATGCGGAAGCCCAGCTCGGTTTCATGCTGTTTGCCAGCGTTCGCGGACGATTGCAGGCCACCCGCGAAACCCTGGAGTTGCGCGAAGGCATTACGCAGCTTTACGACACCCTCGAGCCAATACAGCGGCTGGCCAGCAGCTTGAAACATCATCAGGCCCCGCCCCTGCGCATCATCTGCACCCCGCCGCTGGCGCAACAGTTGCTGCCCCTGGGCATCGCCGCCCTGCGTCGGCGCCATCCGGATGCGCCTTGCACCCTGCTCAGCGAACCAACCCGCGAAATCGTCAAGAGCCTGTTGCTGCGTGAAAGCGACTTGGGCCTGAGCCTGCACGATCCGGAACACCCGGACATCCACTGCCAGACAATCGCCCAAGGCAAACTGCAATTGCTGGCGCCCCATGGCTGGCTGCAACCTCGGCAGAAATACATTTCAATACAGGACTTGGCGGGCCAGTCGCTGGTGGGGCTTGATGGTCATGACCCGCTGAGCCTGGCATTCGACCACAAGCTCGCGGCGCTGCGCCCCGCACCGGTGATCCAGATTCGTGTGCAGACGCACCAGATGATGCGCGCGATGGTCGAAGCCGGCGAAGGCCTCGCCATCGTCGATCCATTCACCGCCTCGGGCGCCAAGGGCAGCGAGCTGGATATCTGCCCGGTGTCACCAGCCGTTCCGATCTGCCTTTACGCACTCAGCCTGAACGGTGTGCAGCCCTCGCCGACGGTCCAAGCGCTGCTGGAACGAATTACGGAACAAGCCGAGGCGTTGCTGAACCACTGATCGTCATGCCCAGCGGATCGTCGAACAACCGGTACCAGAACAGCGCCACCTCGGCGGTATGCCGATCGATGCCGCGATAGCGCAAATGATCGATCCCGCCGAGCACGTAGCCGCAACGTTCGTAGAGACGGCAGGCACCCAGGTTATTGTTCTGGGTTTCCAACATGATGCCCGGCAGTTTTTTCTTGCGGCTCCAGAACTGGGCCACGTCCAACAGTGCCTTGGCCACCCCATGCCGGCGAGCCGGGGCATGCACCGCCAACTCATCGATATGGGCATAGCCATTCCAGTTGGTGCTGATCACCAGGTGACCCACTGGCTGGTCGTCCAGGTAGGCCATGAAGATTTCGCTGTCGGGGGCATCCCGGAAACTGGCGAATTCTTCAGGATCGATACCGTAGCACTTGCGGTAGGGAACGATCGGCGTCACCGGCCATTGGCTCACCGGCCGGCCGATCTGCGGCGTACCGTAGGCGCTGACGTCAAAACTGAAATCACTGCCCCAGACATACACGGCAAAGCCGTCGTCGACGACGCGTACCGAGAGGCCGGGATGCTTGGGATTCTTGACCGGTTGCATACAGGGAAAGGTCCTCATTCCTTGAGGCAATCAACGGCACAGTGCCATCCATTGCCCTTGCCTCTTGAATCTTCACACATCAAGCGGGTATCCATGGCCTGCCTTGCTTCAGGTTAGAAGGTACTGGCGATTGTCGCGAGAAATGATCGGTATGAACCGTGGATCCGGATCAATTCGCGGCGGCCTGCGCCTCAGCCAGTTGCGTCCACAATGCCGGGGCGCCCGCGGACTTGGCGATCGCTTCCAGACGCGCGGCATGTTCGGCCAGGTCGCTTTCGCTGGCGCGGATGATCCGGGCCGGCTTGCGGTCCGCAGGCAAGCGACGGATTTCGGTCGCCTGGTTGCCCGAACCTTCGCCGGTGCCGTTGCCGTCCGAGGCGTTACCGGCCAGGGACAGGCTGGTCTGCCCGCCGGTCATGGTCAGGTAGACGTCGGCAAGGATTTCGGAGTCGAGCAAGGCGCCGTGCAGCTCACGGCCGGAGTTGTCGACGCCGTAGCGCTTGCACAAGGCGTCGAGACTGTTGCGCTGCCCCGGATGCCGTTCCCGGGCCATCATCAACGTGTCGAGAATGGTGCAGTGCTGGGTGATATCGGCGCGGTCGTGCTGGCCCAACAGGGCGAATTCATTGTTGATGAACCCGACGTCGAACGCCGCGTTATGAATGATCAGCTGGGCGCCCTGGATGAACTCGAAGAATTCATCGGCCACCTCGGCGAAACGCGGCTTGCCCACCAAAAATTCATTGGTGATGCCGTGCACGCCAATGGCACCCTCGTCACTTTCGCGGTCCGGTTGCAGGTAAACGTGGAAATGACGGCCGGTCAGGCGCCGACCCATCAGCTCGACACAGCCGATTTCAATAATCCGGTGACCGTCGGTCACCGGCATGCCGGTGGTTTCGGTATCCAGTACTACAGATCTGTTGGCCATCAGTGTTCAATTCTCAACGGGCAGTCTTGCAAAAGCGCGGATCTTACCATGCTATGAGGTGGGATTAGCCTGGGACCGCATTTGTGGCGAGGGAGCTTGCTCCCACTAGGTTGCGCAGCGACCGCCGAAAGGGGCCTGCTTCGCCCGAGGCGCCGGACCGGTCCAGCGGGAGCAAGCTCCCTCGCCACGATTATTTCCATTTGCCAAAAATCAGATCCGGCCGGATCAGGACTGCTTGTAGCCGCGCACCTCATCCACTCCTCGATTGGCCAACTGGTCGGCCCGTTCGTTTCCGTGGTGACCAATGTGGCCACGTACCCATTTCCAGGTGACGTTGTGGCGGTTGACCTGCTCGTCCAGCAATTTCCAGAGGTCGGCGTTCTTGACCGGTTCTTTCGCCGCCGTCTTCCAGCCGCGCTTCTTCCAGTTCGCCATCCACTCGTTGATGCCTTTCATTACATACTGCGAGTCGGTCACCAGCAGCACGTCGCAAGGACGCTTGAGCTCTTCCAACCCCCGAATGGCGCCCATCAGCTCCATGCGGTTGTTGGTGGTATTGGCTTCGCCGCCCCAGAGCTCCTTTTCCACGCCCTTGCACACCAGCAATGCACCCCAGCCACCCGGGCCAGGGTTGCCCTTGCAGGCGCCATCAGTGAAGAGTTCCACGCTATCGCTCATGCCAATCAATCCAAAAAACAAAAGGCCGCCGCCCAGGGCCGATCAGCGCCCGGAGCCGGATACGGCCAGAACCATCGATAAAGGGATTACGGCTCGATGTGGCGACGGTTGACCTTGGCCATCGGCAAGGGAATCAGCTTGCCCATCGGCTCGCGTCGCGCCTGACGCACCGGGCGCAGCCCGACCGCGATCTTGCGCGCCACCAATAAATAGAAGCCGCCACCGGACAATTGCCAGTCACCCGCCTTGCGCTCCCAGCCAGCCAATCGGGCCTGCCACTTGGGCGACGCAAGCGGCGGACGATAGCACCCGAAGCGGCGTTTCTCCAGCGCGAAACCCAGCAGGTTGAGCCAGTCGCCGACCCGCGAGGCCGAAATGCAACGGGCCTGGCGCAGCGCATCGCTGGCAAATACATGGCGCAATCCCCAACTGCTCCAGGGGTTGATGCCGATGATCAACAGATGCCCACCGGGCCGCACGCTGCTGGCGGCTTCGCGCAACAGCCCATGGGGCGACAGGCAGAAATCCAGGCCGTGCTGCATCACCACCACATCGGCGGCATGCTCGCTCAAGGGCCAGGCCTGCTCCTCGCAAACGATCTCGACGCCCGGCAACGGCGCCCCCAAGCGCACGTTGCGCTGGACCTGAGGCGCCGACGGTGGCGTTTGCGCCGAAGGACCGTAATGCACCAGATAGCCGCCAAAGAACCGGCCCAACTCGTCTTCGAGCATGCGCCGTTCTTCTTCCAGCAGAAATTGCCCGACAGGGCCGGACAGCCACTCACGGGCAGAGCTGATCAATGCCAGCCAGTCAGGATCGGCCTGAGCGAACGCTTCATCGGTCATTGCATTCTCCAACGCGTCAGGAAGTTCTAAGATGCGCCTTTGTTTTGAGCTTGGCGAATTCGACGATGATACAGATCACTGCCCTGCCCGCGTTTAACGATAACTACATTTGGTTGTTACAAGACCACTCGACGCAGACTTGCGCCGTGGTCGATCCAGGCGACGCCGCGCCAGTGCAGGGGTGGCTTGAGGCTCATCCCGACTGGGTCTTGAGCGACATCCTGGTCACCCACCATCATCACGATCATGTCGGCGGTGTCGCCGCGCTGAAAAGCGCGACCGGCGCCACCGTCTACGGCCCGGCCAGCGAAAACATCCCGGCGCGAGACATCGCCCTTAACGACCACGCGAAAGTCAATGTGCTGGGCCTGGACTTCGATGTTTATGCGGTTCCCGGGCACACATTGGGGCATATCGCCTACTACCACCGTGGCCTGCTGTTCTGTGGCGACACGCTGTTCGCCGCCGGTTGCGGACGGCTTTTCGAGGGCACGCCCGAACAGATGCACCACTCCCTGGGCCGCCTCGCCGCGCTCCCTGAAGATACGCTTGTCTACTGCACCCATGAATACACCTTGAGCAATCTGAAATTCGCCGCCGCGGTCGAGCCGTCCAACCCAGACGTTGCCGCCCGCCTGGAGAAAGTCACCCAGCAGCGCAACCAGGGCATCATCACCCTGCCCTCGACCCTGGCTCTGGAAAAACTCACCAATCCGTTTTTGCGCACCGCTGAAACATCCGTTAAACAAAAAGCAGACGAACGGAACGGTCAACCCAACCAGACGGCGAGTGAGGTTTTTGCGGCCTTGAGGGCCTGGAAAGATAAGTTCTAAGGCAGCTACCGATTGATACAAAAATTCTGAATGGTTGACCTGCTGGGGTGCGCTTCCTAGAATCGGCCGACATTTTTGCCCGGAACTTACTTCCAGCCAATGTCGTCATCTATTCGCAGGTCCGTCCAGTCAGACACACTGACCCGCTTGGCCCAGGCCATCGCGGTGGCAGTGTCCGCCACGCTGGCGGGCTGTCAGAGCACCGGCCAGGTGCCACAGAGCGATGCTGCGCATAAGCCGAATGTCGCCGCGCGGGCCAAGCAAAAACCTGTGTGGCTCACGGAAAAGCCTACCCCCCAGGTGCCCCAGGATGTGTGGGAACGCATGCGCCAGGGCTTCCAGCTCCAGGAAACCGCCGGCGTCAACCCGCGCATCGAGCAGCAGCGTTTGTGGTTCGCCAGCAACCCTTCATTCCTGGAAAATGCCGGCGAGCGCGGCAGCTTATATATCCACTACATCGTCGAGCGTCTTGAAGAACGCAACATGCCGCTGGAGCTGGCGCTGTTGCCGGTGATCGAAAGCGCTTACAACCCCATGGCCTATTCCCGGGCCAATGCAGTGGGACTGTGGCAATTCATCCCTTCCACCGGGCGTTATTTCAACCTGCGCCAGACCCGCTTCTACGACGGCCGTCGTGACATTACCGCGTCCACCACCGCCGCGATGGACTACCTGACGCGCCTGCACGACATGTTCAACGGTGACTGGTTGCTGGCACTGGCGGCCTATAACGCTGGTGAAGGCACGGTCAGCCGCGCCATCGAGCGCAACGAGAAGCTTGGCCTGCCCACCGACTACTGGAACCTGCCGCTGCCCAGCGAAACACAGGCCTACGTGCCCAAGCTGCTCGCGCTGTCCCAGGTCGTGTTGGCTCCGGACGCCTATGGCGTGAACCTCAACCCGATCGCCAACGAGCCGTACTTCCAGGTCGTCGAGATCAACCAGCGCATGGACCTGTCGAAGGTCGCGGCGGTGGCGAACATCGACGAGGACGAGCTGTTCCAGCTCAACCCGGCCTTCAAGCAGCGCACCACCATCGACGGCCCGCAGCACCTGCTGGTGCCGACCTCCAAGGCGCAACTGCTGACCGCCAGCCTGTCGACCATGCGCCCGGAAGAACTGATCAGCCCTCGCTCGCTCAAGCCAGTCTTCGAGACCGCCGATGACAGCGAAGTGGAAGGCGCAAGGCGCACCTACCGCGTCAAGCGCGGCGACAACCTGGCCCAGATCGCCAAGGCCAACAAGGTCCAGACCAAGGACTTGCAGCGCTGGAACAAGCTCAGCGGCAACAAGCTCAAGGTCGGTCAAACGTTGGTGATGCAGGACGTCAAGGCCACCAAGGCCCGCGGCAAGCGCATCAACACCGTCGTGGCCGCCAAGGGCAAGGAACAAAAGAAGCAGACCCAATACAAGGTCAAGCAGGGTGACTCGCTGTACGTCGTCGCCAAGCGCTTCAATGTCGAAATGCAGCACCTCAAGCGCTGGAACCCGCGCATGGGCAAGGCGCTCAAGCCTGGGCAGATGTTGACGGTCTATTCCCCACACTAAGCTTATCGATGGCTGAAGGGCTGTGCCCGAGCAGCATTCGTGGCGAGGGAGCTTGCTCCCTCGCCACGAATGCATGCTCGCCCCGGCTTCGCCTAATCTGAGAGGCTTTGGCCCACCGCCTTTTTCCCGCCCATACAAGCTGTTACTGTACAGGCCATAAATGCCCAAGCCGCCTGGATCGGATCCCAGACTTGATACGCCCCCTCCTCCTGCTCCTGATCAGCCTGGCATCGAGCCCTGCCGCCGACGCTACCATCAGCGAAAGCCATGGCTATGCGCAATTCGGCACGCTGAAATACCCGGCCCGGTTCACCCACTTCGACTGGGTCAACCCGCAAGCGCCCAAGGGCGGCACCTTGCGGATCATGGCGTTTGGCACCTTCGATACCCTCAATCCCTATACATTCAAGGGCAGCAGCCCGGTTTCCACGCCGAACTTCCTGCAATACGGCATCAATGAGCTGAACGAACCGCTCATGGTAGGCACTGGCCAATATGCGCCCTCAGGGGATGAGCCAACGTCGAGTTACGGCTTGATCGCCCAGTCGGTGGAGTACAGCGAGGACCGCAGCTGGGTGGTGTTCAACCTGCGGCCCGAAGCGCGCTTTCATGATGGCGTGCCGATCACTGCCTATGACGTAGCGTTTTCCTACCGAACGCTGCTCAAAGATGGCCATCCGCAATACCGGACCAATTTGCAGGAAGTGCTGCGGGTGGATGTCCTCAACCCGCTGAAAATCCGCTTCGTGTTCAAGCGCTCGGGCAATCCGCTGCTGATCCTGCGCCTGGGTGAGCTGCCGGTGTTGCCGCAGCATTATTGGAAAGACCGCGATTTCAAGGCGACCACCTTCGAGCCGCCGTTGGGCAGCGGGCCTTATCGCATCACCAAAGTGCAGCCAGGTCGCCAATTGGTGTTCGAGCGAGTCAAGGACTACTGGGGCAAGGATCTGCCGGTCAATCGTGGCAAGTACAACGTCGATCGAATGGAAGTGGATTTCTACCGAGACAGCGGCGTCGCCTTCGAAGCCTTCAAGGCCGGTGAGTTTGACATCTACATCGAGCACCAAGCCAAGAACTGGGCCAACGGGTACAACTTTCCGGCGGTGAACCGTGGCGATGTGATCAAGGCGCAGATTCCCCACCAGATTCCGACCCAGACCCAGGGCCTGTTCATGAACACCCGGCGCGCCACCTTCGGCGAGGTCAAGGTCCGAGAAGCCCTGGGGTTGATGTTCGATTTCGAATGGACCAACCGCACCCTGTTCAGCGGCGCGTACAAACGAACCCTCAGCTATTACCCCAACAGCGAATTCTCCGCCACTGGCCTGCCCGTCGGCCACGAGTGGCTTTTGCTCAAACCTTACCGTGAACAACTGCCCCCTCGATTACTGACCGAGCCCTTCAGCCTGCCCCAAACCGACGGGCGCGGCATTCCCCGGGAAACCCTGCGCAGGGCCCTTGGCCTGCTGAAGGAAGCCGGCTGGACCCTCAACGGCCAGCACCTGCTCAACGCCGACGGCCAACCCCTGCGCTTCGAGATCCTGCTGGTCAACCCGAACCTGGAGCGCATCCTGCAGCCCTACGTCGAAAACCTGGCCAGCATTGGCATCCAGGCCCGAGTGCGCACAGTGGATCGTGCCCAGTACAAGCAGCGATTGGACCAGTTCGACTTCGACATGATTTTGCTGACCCTGGGCCAGACCCTCAGCCCGGGCCTTGAACAATGGCAGTATTTCCACTCCAGCCAGGTCGGGATCAAGGGCAGCAAGAACTACGCAGGGATCGCCAATCCGGTGGTTGACCATCTGCTGGAAAAACTGCTCTCCGCCCAGACCCGCGACGAACAAGTCGCCGCCGGCAAGGCCCTGGACCGGGTCCTGCTGTGGCAGCATTACTGCATTCCCAACTGGTATATCAATTACCATCGCCTGGCGTATCGCAACCGGTTCGCCTTTGTCACCACGCCGCCCTACACCCTGGGCCTGAGCGCGTGGTGGCTGAAATCTTCGGAGAAAGATCAATGAAGCCTCTACGCGCCCTGCTTCTGCAGGCCGGCAGTTTGTTATTCGCCGGGCTGGCCTGCGCCGCGCCGCAGCACGCCGTGACCTTGTACAACGAGCCACCAAAGTACCCGGCCAATTTCAAGCATTTCGACTACGTGAACCCCGATGCCCCCAAGGGCGGAATATTCCGTCAGGGTGGCTTTGGCAGCTTCGACAGCCTCAATCCATTCATCAGCAAAGGCGTACCTGCCGATGATATCGGCCTGATCTACGACACCTTGGCCAAGCAAGGCCTGGATGAGCCCTTCACCGAATACGGCCTGGTCGCGGAAAAAATCGAGAAAGCGCCGGACAACGGCTGGGTGCGCTTTTACCTGCGCCCCGAAGCGCGCTTCAACGACGGCCACCCCATGCGCGCCGAAGATGTCGTGTTCAGCTTCGAGACCCTGACCAAGGATGGCGCGCCGATGTTCCGCGGCTATTACAACGATGTGGCCGAGGTCATCGCCGAAGACCCACTCAAGGTTCTGTTCAAGTTCAAGCACACCCATAACCGTGAACTGCCGCTGATCCTCGGCCAACTGCCGGTATTGCCCAAGCATTGGTGGGCCAGCCGCGATTTCAGCAAGGGCAACCTGGAAATTCCCCTGGGCAGCGGGCCCTACAAGGTCACCGAAGTAAAGGCCGGACGTTCGATCCGCTATGAGCGGGTGAAGGATTATTGGGGCAAGGACCTGCCGGTGAACCGCGGTTTCTATAACTTCGACGTATTGACCACCGACTATTACCGCGACAACACCGTGGCGGTGGAAGCCCTCAAGGCCGGACAGTTCGATTACTGGCTGGAAATGACCGCGAAGAACTGGGCCAACGCCTACAACATCCCCGCCGTGACCGAAGGCCGCCTGATCAAGGAACAGATTCCCAACGGCAACCCTACGGGCATGCAAGGCTTCATCTTCAACCTGCGCCGCCCGGTGTTCCAGGATGTACGGGTGCGCCAGGCCCTGAGCCTGCTGTTGGACTTCGAATGGACCAACAAGCAGTTGTTCAACGGTGCCTACGCCCGCACCCGCAGCTATTTCGAGAATTCGGAAATGGCCGCCACCGGGTTGCCCGGCGAAGACGAGCTGAAGATTCTCGAACCCTTGCGCGGCAAGATTCCCGAGCAAGTCTTCACCGAAGCCTTCCAACCTTCGGTCTGCGACGGCAGCGGCATGATCCGCGACCAGCAACGCAAGGCCTATCAGCTGTTGCAGGAAGCCGGCTGGCGCATCGTCGATGACAAGATGGTCGATGCCCAAGGTAAGCCGGTGGTGCTGGAGTTCCTGCTGGCCCAGACCGAATTCGAACGGATCCTGCTGCCGTTCAAACGCAACCTGAGTGACCTGGGCATTGAACTTGTGATCCGCCGCGTCGACGTGTCGCAATACATCACCCGCGTGCGTTCGCGGGACTTCGATATGGTGGTGGGCAGCTTTCCGCAATCCAGCTCGCCAGGAAACGAGCAGCGCGAATTCTGGATGTCGGCCGCTGCGGACAAACCCGGCAGCCGCAACACCATGGGCCTCAAGGACCCTGCCGTGGACCAACTGGTGGAACAGTTGATCAACGCTGACTCGCGCAAGAGCCTGGTGGCCCATGCCCGGGCGTTGGACCGGGTCCTGCAATGGGGCTATTACGTAATTCCCAACTGGCACATCAAGACCTGGCGCGTGGCCTACTGGAACCACATCGGCCACCCGAAAGTCACGCCGACCTATGACATCGGCACCACTACATGGTGGGTCAAGCCGGAGGTCAAGCCAGCCGATGAGGTAGAAAAGCAGGTCATCGAGCAGCAAATCGCCGCTCCCGAGAGTGTGGAGTAACCCGATGCTGGCTTATATTTTTCGGCGGCTGTTGCTCATCATCCCGACGCTGTTCGGCATCCTGCTGATCAACTTCGTCATCATCCAGGCCGCGCCCGGCGGCCCGGTGGAGCAAATGATCGCCAAGCTCGAAGGGTTCGAAGGCGCCACCAGCCGCATCGCTGGCGGCGGTGCCGAGGTATCGGTGGCAGGTTCCTCCTCTTACCGCGGCGCCCAGGGCCTGGACCCGGCGCTGGTCAAGGAAATCGAGCGCATGTACGGCTTCGACAAGTCCGCCCCGGAGCGCCTGTGGATCATGATCAAGAACTACGCCCGCCTGGACTTCGGTGACAGTTTCTTCCGCGACGCCAAGGTCATTGACCTGATCAAGGAAAAGATGCCCGTGTCCATCTCCCTCGGGCTATGGAGCACACTGATCATGTACCTGGTGTCCATCCCCCTGGGGATCGCCAAGGCGACGCGGCACGGCAGTCATTTCGATGTGTGGACCAGTTCGGCGATCATCGTCGGCTATGCGATCCCGTCGTTCCTGTTTGCCATCCTGTTGATCGTGGTGTTTGCCGGCGGCAGCTATTTCGACTGGTTCCCGCTGCGTGGGCTGACATCCAACAACTTTGATGAACTGACCCTGGGCGGCAAGATCCTCGACTATTTCTGGCACCTGGCCTTGCCAGTGACCGCGCTGGTGATCGGCAACTTCGCCACCATGACGCTGCTGACGAAGAACAGCTTCCTCGATGAAATCAACAAGCAGTATGTGGTCACCGCCAAGGCCAAGGGCCTGACCCGCAACCGCGTGCTGTATGGCCATGTGTTTCGCAACGCAATGTTGTTGGTGATCGCCGGCTTTCCTTCGGCCTTCATTGGCATTTTCTTCACCGGCTCGCTGCTGGTGGAAGTGATCTTCTCCCTCGACGGCCTGGGCCTGATGAGTTTCGAAGCCGCGATCAACCGCGACTACCCCGTGGTATTCGGCACACTGTTCATCTTCACCTTGCTGGGGCTGGTGGTGAAATTGATTGGCGACCTGACCTACACCTTCGTCGATCCGCGCATCGATTTCGAAAGCCGGGAGCATTGAGATGAACCTGTCCCCTCTCAATCGCCGCCGTTTCGAACTGTTCAAGGCCAACAAGCGCGGCTGGTGGTCGCTGTGGCTGTTCCTGGTGCTGTTCGTGCTGAGCCTGGGCGCCGAGCTGATCGCCAACGACAAACCGCTGGTGGTGCATTACGACGGCGGCTGGTATTTCCCGGCCCTAAAGCGCTACCCCGAGACCACCTTTGGCGGCGAATTCCCGCTGGAGGCCAACTACAAGAGCCCGTACATCCGTGAGCTGCTGGCCGCCAAGGACGCCTGGGTGGTGTGGGCACCGATTCCGTTCAGCTACCAGAGCATCAACTACGACCTGAAAGTCCCGGCACCGGCGCCGCCCTCCTCGGTGAACTGGCTCGGTACCGATGACCAGGGGCGCGATGTGCTGGCGCGGGTGATCTACGGTTTTCGTATCTCGGTGCTGTTTGCCCTGACGCTGACGGTGCTCAGCTCGATCATCGGGGTGATCGCCGGTGCCCTGCAGGGTTTCTACGGTGGCTGGGTGGACCTGGCCGGCCAGCGCTTCCTGGAGATCTGGTCCGGGTTGCCGGTGCTGTACCTGCTGATCATCCTCGCCAGTTTCGTCCAGCCCAACTTCTGGTGGCTACTGGGCATCATGCTGCTGTTTTCCTGGATGAGCCTGGTGGACGTCGTGCGCGCCGAGTTCCTGCGCGGCCGCAATCTGGAATACGTGCGCGCCGCTCGCGCATTGGGCATGCAGAACGGCGCGATCATGTTCCGCCACATCCTGCCCAACGCCATGGTCTCGACCATGACGTTCATGCCGTTCATCCTCACCGGCGCCATCGGCACCCTCACCGCCCTGGATTTTCTCGGCTTCGGCCTGCCGGCGGGCGCGCCTTCCCTGGGCGAGCTGGTAGCCCAGGGCAAGTCCAACCTCCAGGCGCCGTGGCTGGGCATCAGCGCGTTCGCCGTACTGGCGATCATGCTGAGCCTGCTGGTGTTCATCGGCGAATCCGCTCGCGATGCCTTCGATCCGAGGAAGTGAAATGAACCAGGACAATCTGATCGAAGTACGCGACCTGGCGGTGGAGTTCGTCCTCGGCGAACGCCGCCAGCGGGTGGTCGAAGGCGTCAGCTTCGACATCAAGCGAGGCGAAACCCTGGCCCTGGTGGGCGAAAGCGGTTCGGGCAAGTCCGTGACGGCCCACTCCATCCTGCGCTTGCTGCCCTATCCGCTGGCCCATCATCCCACCGGAACCATCCAGTACGCGGGCCAGGACCTATTGGGCCTGAAGGAAAAAACCATCCGCCATATTCGCGGCAACCGGATCGCGATGATTTTCCAAGAGCCGATGACGTCGCTGAATCCCTTGCACTGCATCGAAAAACAGCTCAACGAAGTGCTCGGCATCCACAAGGGCCTGACTGGCAAGGTCGCTACCCGCCGCTCCCTTGAACTGTTGGAGCTGGTCGGCATTCCTGATCCGCACAAGCGCCTCAAGGCCCTGCCCCATGAACTGTCCGGTGGCCAGCGGCAACGGGTGATGATCGCCATGGCCTTGGCCAATGAGCCGGAACTGCTGATCGCCGACGAACCGACCACCGCGCTGGACGTCACCGTGCAGCTGAAAATCCTCGAACTGCTCAAGGATTTGCAAGCACGCCTGGGCATGTCGCTGCTGCTTATCAGCCACGATTTGAACCTGGTGCGAAGAATTGCGCATCGCGTATGTGTCATGCAGCGCGGTTGCATCGTCGAACAGGCATCGTGCGCAGAGTTGTTCCGCGCGCCGCAACATCCGTACACTCGGGAATTACTGGCCGCCGAGCCCAGCGGCAACCCGGCAAACAACGTCGTCGGCCCGCCGCTGTTGCAGGTCGAGGACCTGAAAGTCTGGTTCCCGATCAAGAAAGGCGTGTTCAAGCGTACGGTGGATTACATCAAGGCGGTGGACGGAATCCGCTTCAGCCTGCCCCAGGGCCAGACCTTGGGCATCGTCGGCGAAAGTGGTTCCGGAAAGTCGACCCTGGGGCTGGCGATCTTGCGGTTGATCGGCAGCCAGGGCGCGATCCGCTTCGAGGGCCAGCAGCTCGACTGCCTGTCACAGCAGCAGGTCCGGCCGCTGCGCCGGGAGATGCAAGTGGTGTTTCAGGACCCGTTCGGCAGCCTGAGCCCACGGATGTGTGTGAGCCAGATCGTCGGCGAGGGGTTGCGGATCCACAAGATCGGCACCCCGGCAGAACAGGAACAAGCGATAATCGCGGCATTGAAGGAGGTAGGCCTGGACCCGGAAACCCGGAACCGCTACCCCCATGAATTTTCCGGAGGGCAACGGCAGCGCATCGCCATTGCCCGGGCCCTGGTGCTCAAGCCGGCGTTGATTCTGCTGGATGAGCCGACGTCGGCCCTGGACCGTACCGTGCAACGCCAGGTGGTGGAGCTGTTGCGGTCGCTGCAAACCAAGTACAACCTGACGTACCTGTTTATCAGCCATGACCTGGCTGTCGTCAAAGCGCTGAGCCACCAGCTGATGGTGGTCAAGCATGGCCAAGTGGTCGAACAAGGTGATGCCCGCAGCATATTCGCCGCGCCGCAACACCCCTATACACAGCAGTTGCTGGAGGCCGCCTTCCTGGCCCCAACAACTGCCGAATAACCTGAAAGAGGAGCAACACATGGGTTTTCTCGCCGGTAAGCGCGTACTGATCGTCGGTGTCGCCAGCAAGCTGTCCATCGCATCCGGCATCGCTGCCGCCATGCATCGCGAGGGCGCTGAGCTTGCCTTCACTTATCAGAACGACAAACTCAAGGGTCGTGTCGAAGAGTTCGCGCAAGGCTGGGGTTCGAGCCCGGAGCTGTGCTTCCCATGCGACGTGGCCAGCGATGAAGAAATCGCCAAGGTCTTCGAAGAACTAAGCAAGAAGTGGGATGGCCTGGACTGCATCGTGCACTCCGTGGGCTTCGCCCCGGGCGACCAGTTGGACGGCGACTTCACCGAAGCCACCACCCGCGAAGGCTTCCGCATCGCCCACGACATCAGCGCCTACAGCTTCGTGGCCCTGGCCAAAGCCGGCCGTGAAATGATGAAAGGCCGCAACGGCAGCCTGCTGACCCTGTCGTACCTGGGCGCCGAGCGCACCATGCCGAACTACAACGTCATGGGGATGGCCAAGGCCTCCCTGGAAGCGGGCGTTCGCTACCTGGCCGGCTCCCTGGGCCCGGACGGCACCCGCGTGAACTGCGTATCGGCCGGCCCGATCCGCACCCTCGCCGCTTCCGGCATCAAGAATTTCCGCAAGATGCTGGCCGCCAACGAAGCGCAAACCCCGCTGCGTCGCAACGTCACCATCGAAGAAGTCGGCAACGCCGGCGCCTTCCTGTGCTCTGACCTGGCGTCGGGCATCAGCGGTGAAATCATGTACGTGGACGGCGGCTTCAACACCACCGCCATGGGCAACATCGAAGAATAATCTTCGCGTTGCAACAAAAACGCCGCTTGACCTGGAAAGGTCAAGCGGCGTTTTCAATTCAATCTTCGTGGACTGGCCAGCAGCAGCAAGGCGAAGGAAAGCAGAAACAACAATGCCGCCAACACCCCGGATACCGCGTCATACAAGTAGGCCAAGGAGACCAACGCCCCCAAGAGTGACGTTACAAAAAGGGGAGCATTGGCAAACGCATACACCCCAATACGCAGCGTGAAAGACCGTCGCGTTAAAAACTGTTGGGCAAAACTGCCTAGCCCCGTCAGGGCGGCAGACGTCGCGGTCAGCACGATCAACACAACCAGGTACATCGCAACTGCCGGAACACCTAGGGTATCGTTGGGATTCCCAGGGTTCTCCATCACAGTGTCCGCCGGGAATAAAAACAGCGCCGCACACGCTGCCACCATGCAAAAGATAGCTCCCGCCAGTCTCTTCTCTTCGCGCATCATCGAGGATTACCTTGAGAAATCAATGGGAAGCTCGCCAGTCATTCGTATTTCATAATCCTGCGCTCGGGCAACTCGCCCCACCTGGCGCAGCGCAGTCGTCGCTTTTTCATCAAATACCCCACGATGATTGCTGGCGTTCGCGTCGTAGCGATCCGAAAAAGCCTTGGCAGTACCGGTGAATTTAAGGCTACCCGATGTGTTACGGATTACCTTACCGGTAATTTGAAGCGTGATGTTTCCGAGATAGATCCTCGCGATATTCGAGTCCTGAGCCGTGGAGTAAGGAACCCTTAGATTAACGGTGGTTACTCCAATTCCTGCCGTGTTGATAATCGCCATTAAATCAGGAATTTTTTTCGGCGCAGGGCTGATACCAGTTCTGTCGAGTCGAACGCTGACAGGTTTGCCTTTTCCGAGTAGCCAGTGGCTTATAGCTTTGAAAGGAGTGAAAACGCCTCCAGAAAACTCCTGTTCGGTCGCCAGCTGTTCCGTATTTTTGATTTTCGCCCCCTCCTTTATCCCGAGCTTCCAGGCGCTGGCGGTGTCGAGCTTGGGGTTTCTCAGCACCAATAAATCAGCGCCATGTGCGACCTTCAATTCACCAATGATTATCCCGTCCAGTCCATACCGGACAGGTGAATTATTACGCATCGCTACAAGATGGCGGCCCAGCATCTGAGGCCAATGACCCCGTTCGTACGCCACGTTGCGCTCTTGGATCATTTTCCCAATCATCGCCATTGGAGCAGGGGAAGGAAGGCCTCTCCCGCTTCCGCGTGACGTGCCGTATGTTTCGGGATAAACATATGTCAGGGGGAGTTCGTTGTTCATGGAGGCACCTAACCAAGTCAAATAGTTGTAATGCTGCGGTTTTGACTCAGCATTACGGAATGCAAAACCCATCTTGCGCATTCCAGGTGCCCCTCGTGCGGTACATATTTATAGCGTTGCGCCGACTGGCAACGTGGCGCTTTGTGCAAAACTCACCGTCCTACGTGGCCACCTCTAGAACGGGCCGCGACCTCCTTTGCAGATGCCTCTTGGATGAGCATCCATACGCCCTTCAGTTGCACAAAAACGCCGCTTGGCCTAGAAAGGTCAAGCGGCGTTTTTTTGCTCTGCACATTATCTGTGGAACGAACTTGCAACCCAGTCCAGACCCGCACCGATCTCGAACGGGCATTTTTGGGCGCAGGCGAATACACTCAGGCACAGCCAATAAAACAGGACATCAACCGATGAAGCCCGCCAACCATGACGCTGCCCCACGTTTCTGGCACGACGCGGCGCTGCCTTTCATCGAAGCCCGGGCCATCGCCGATGGGCGCAAGGTCTGTTATTCGCGTCACTCCCACGACCATTTCTCGATCGGTGCGATCACCGCCGGGCGCAGCACGTATCTGCATGAGCAGTCGAGCTTCCAGGTCGAGGGTGGCACGGTGGTGCTGATGAATCCTGGCGACGTCCACGCCTGCAATCCCATCGACAATCAACCCTGGTCCTACGTGATGCTGTATGTCGATACCCAATGGCTAAGGGACCTGCAACGGCGGATCGGCTTTGATCCGTCCATGGAGTTCCAGGCGTTCGACACCACCCACAGCCGCGATGCCGCGCTTTTCTCCGGCCTGTGTGCGCTCTACGAAATACTGGTGGATGAACAGGTCGATACCCGCGCCAAAAAAGATGCCGTCGAGGCGTTTTTCACCGACCTCCAGCATCGGCTCAATCCGGCCGGGCGCCCGGACCGGGGCAGTCACCCTGCTTTGATGCGGGCCGCGCAGTTCATCCATGACCATTGCACCGAAGCCCTCAAGCTCGAGGATATCTGCGCGTTTGCACAGCTCTCGCCGTCCTACTTGAGCCGGGCCTTCAAGCGTCACTACGGTATGACGCCCCACGCTTTCCTGATCAATCGCCGGATCCAATTCGCCCGTCGCCAATTGCGCGAGGGCAAGTTGATTGCCGATGTCGCGCTGCAAAGCGGTTTTGCCGACCAGGCGCATTTCCAACGGGCATTCAAGCAACACCTGGCCGCCACGCCCGGGCAATACCGAGGCTGACACTGCCCCGTCCCGTGGCGAGGGAGCTTGCTCCCGCTGGGCTACGGAGTAGCCCTCGATTCCAAGCGACCGCTGCGCAGTCGAGCGGGAGCGAGCTCCCTCGCCACGACAGCGTTCCAACCCCAAGGACGGGTTGCTCACGGCAACAACAGATACACCGCGCTCGCCACCAGCAACGCCGCCATCGCCCGATTGAACAGGCGCATGGTCACCGGATTCCCCAGCCAGGTACGCAGGAAGCTGCCGGCGTATGCCCAGCAGCCCACGGACAGGTAGCAGATCACCAAATAGATCGCCGCGAACTGCCACACCAGCGATGCCTCGCCATCGGCGACGAAAGCGCCCATCCCCGCCACGCAGGCCAGCCAGGCCTTGGGGTTGAGCCACTGCATCAGTGCGCCGTAGATCATCGACGGCGCGCGCCCTTCGTCCCGCTCACCCAGCTCGCCGTTGTCCATCGCCAGCTTCCAGGCCATGAACAACAGGAACGCCACCCCCGCCAGTTGCACCACGCGGGTGAGCCCCGGCCAGCGCTGCAAGACTTCGTGCAACCCCAACCCCATCAAGACCAGCAGCAGGACAAACCCCAGGGTGGCGCCGGCGACGTGGCGCAAGGTGGCGCGCAAACCGTACCGAGCGCCGGAACTGAGGGCCACGATATTGACCGGGCCCGGCGTAATGGACGCGACCAGCGCAAAGGTCGCCATGGATAATATCAAGCTCATCACATATCTTCTTCGTTTGAGGAAAGAGGCCCCAAGTTAAACGGGTTGCCCGCACGGGTATTGAAGAAAACTGCCTTCGTCATCAAGCACGCCCGCTTCTTTTTTTACGCAAACTTTACGCGCTGACCGACTCGCCAAATCGATACTGTGCAGCTTTTGAATCAGGCGTTATCCATGTCCATAGCGGTTCTGCGTCTCATCGGTTTCATCCTTGGGATTTTCCTGATCACCCTCGCGGTCAGCATGGCGATTCCGCTGTTCGCGCTGATGTTCTACGAGCGCAACGATGACTTGTCGGCGTTTCTCTGGTCGAGCCTGATCACTTTTGTCTGCGGTGTGGCACTGGTCGCCCGTGGAAGACCGGAACAGGCCCAGATGCGGCCCCGGGAAATGTACCTGCTGACCACCGCCAGTTGGGTATTCGTCTGTGCGTTCGCCGCCCTGCCAATGGTGCTCATTCAGCACATCAGCTACACCGATGCGTTTTTCGAGACCATGTCCGGCATCACCACCACCGGCTCGACCATCCTGACCGGTTTGGACACGGCATCGCCCGGCCTGTTGATATGGCGCTCGATGCTGCACTGGCTCGGTGGAATCGGCTTTATCGGCATGGCCGTGGCGGTCCTGCCGTTATTGCGGGTCGGTGGCATGCGGCTGTTCCAGACCGAATCTTCGGATTGGTCGGAGAAAGTCACGCCGCGCTCGCATGTCGCGGCCAACTACATCCTGTGGATCTACGTAGGCTTGACCGCGCTCTCGACGTTGGCGCTGTGGCTTGCCGGCATGACGCCTTTCGAGGCGATCAACCATGCGATGTCGCTGATTTCCACCGGAGGATTCTCCACCTCCGATGCGTCCCTCGCCCATTGGCCGCAACCGGCGGTCCATTGGGTGTCGGTGGTGGTCATGATGGCGGGGTCGCTGCCCTTCACGCTGTATGTGGCGACATTGCGAGGCCACCGGCGCGCCTTGCTCAAGGACCAGCAAGTCAGGGGATTCATAGGCTTTCTGGTGGTCACCTGGCTCGCGGTCGGCACCTGGCTGAGCCTGAACAGCGACCATGCATGGTGGGACGCGGTCCGTATCGTCGCGGTCAACGTCACCTCCGTGGTCACAACCACTGGCGTGGCCCTGGGGGACTACACGTTGTGGGGCAGCTTCGCCCTGCTGCTGTTCTTTTACCTGACGTTCGTCGGCGGCTGTTCGGGGTCCACCGCCGGGGGCCTGAAGATCTTTCGGTTTCAGGTCGCCAAGGTCCTGTTGATGGGCAGCTTGAAGCAATTGATCCACCCCCGGGCGGTGATCCAGAAGAAGTACAACAATCACCCCATCGACGAGGAAATCGTTCGCTCGCTGCTGACGTTTTCGTTCTTCTTCGCGATCACCATCGGCGCCATCGCCCTGGGCCTCGCGCTGATCGGCCTGGATTGGACGACCGCCTTGACCGGCGCCGCCACCGCCGTGTGCAACGTCGGCCCGGGCCTGGGCAATATCATAGGCCCGGCCGGCAACTTCTCGACCCTGCCGGACGCGGCGAAATGGCTGCTGACCCTCGGCATGCTGCTGGGACGCCTGGAGATCCTGACGGTGCTGGTGTTGTTCACGCCAGTGTTCTGGAAATATTGATATCGGCAAATTCACTGTCGATTTTTCGGTGGAGGGCTTGGGGCCACGGTTCTATGCTCCTCCCATGAACCTACAAGACTCGCTGCTCCCGCCCCACGCCGAAATGGTCCGCGCCATGCTCGAACGAGACACCGCCTACGAGGGGGTGTTTTTCACCGCGGTCAAGACCACCGGCATTTTCTGTCGTCCCAGCTGCACGGCACGCAAGCCGAAGCCGGAGAACGTGGAGTTCTTCGCTCACGCCGACGAGGCCATGTCGGCCGGCTATCGAGCCTGCCTGCGCTGCAAGCCATTGGATGCCGCGGCCATCGCACCGGCCTGGATCCAGGCGCTGCTCAAAGCCGTGGATGCCGGGCCCGACGTGCGCTGGACCGATGCGCTGCTGCACGAACAGGGCATCGAACCGCTGAAGCTGCGCCGCTGGTTCAAACAGCATTTCGGCATGACTTTTCACGCCTACCTGCGCACCCGGCGCCTGGGCATCGCCTTGGGCGGAATCAAGGAAGGCGCCTCGATCGACAACGCCGCGTTCGATTCCGGCTATGAATCCCTGAGCGGTTTTCGTGATGCGTTCGTGAAGTCTTTTCATATCACCCCCGGCCGCGCCGGCCTCAGCGAACCGTTGCTGTTCACCCGACTGACAACCCCTCTGGGGCCGATGCTGGCCATGGCCGAACGTCGCGGACTGGTGCTGCTGGAATTTCTCGACCGCCCGGCCTTGACCAAAGAATTGGAAGAACTGCAGCAACGCTACGGCTACACGGTCGCCCCGGGGCATAACGCTCATTTGCAACAGATCGAAACCGAACTGGCGGATTATTTCGCCGGCAAACAAACGACTTTCCACGTGCCGCTGCACATGCCTGGCAGCGCCTTTGCAGTCCGGGTCTGGGCCGAACTGCAAAAGATCCCCTATGGCGAAACCCGCAGCTACGGCGCCGTCGCCTGTGCCCTGGGCAGCCCTGGCGCCAGCCGCGCCGTGGGCTTGGCCAACGGGCAGAATCGCCTGGCTATCGTCATTCCCTGCCATCGGGTGATCGGCGCGGACGGCGCGCTGACCGGTTACGGTGGCGGCCAGCCGCGCAAGGCGTTTTTGTTGCGGCTGGAAAAAGCCGCGGTGCAGGTTTCGTTGCCCTTGGCGTTTTGATCAGCCCCGAACAGAGATCCGGATGAGCACGCCTTACGACGAAGCGAGTACTTTCCTGGCCAATCTTGACGAAGACTGGCGGCGTCACATCGCGTCCGTCGGCCCGTGCCTGCTGCAACCCAAGCCGGCCCGCGATCCCTATGAGGCACTGGTGCGGGCGATTGCCTACCAACAACTGCACGCCAAGGCCGGGGACGCCATTCTCGGGCGGCTTGTCGCGCTGTTTGCCCCCGCCGCGTTTCCCGCCCCCGAACAACTGTTGGCAACAGACAGCACGCTACTGCGCAGTTGCGGATTCTCCGCGAGCAAGCTCGCGACCCTCCAGGGCATCGCCCAGGCGACACTGGATGGGATCGTGCCGGATTACGCCACGGCCCGGGCCATGGACGATGAAGCACTGATCGAGCGCCTGGTCAGCCTGCGCGGCGTCGGGCGCTGGACCGTGGAGATGCTGTTGATCTACAGCCTGGAACGAGTGGATGTCTTGCCGGCGGATGACTTTGGGGTTCGCGAAGGATATCGACGGCTAAAAGGTCTGGAGACTCAGCCGAATCGCCGGCAGATCATCGCTATCGGCCAGGCCTGGAGTCCTTATCGGACGGTGGCGGCTTGGTATTTGTGGCGGGTGCCCAAAATCAAGTCCGCATGATCGTTCATCGCGGGCAAGCTCTTCCACTGGCGTCGGCGCATTAACTTAAAAGTTGAGAACATCACCCCATCGAGGTTGTCCAGATTATTCAGTCCCTAACCGGAGGTCCCCCCATGCACCTCGAAGGATCCTGCCATTGCGGCGCCGTTTCGTTCAGCCTGGACAGCACCCATCCCTACCCTTACCAGCGGTGCTATTGTTCGATCTGTCACAAGACCCAGGGCGGCGGCGGTTTTGCGGTCAACCTGGGGGGCGATGCGAAGAGTCTCAAGGTGCAAGGCCGCAAGCACATCACGGTCTACCATGCGCGACTCAAGGATGAAGGCGATAAACGCGCCCATCGCAGCAGCGCCGAACGGCATTTCTGTTCGCTTTGCGGTTCGGGGTTGTGGTTGTTCAGCCCCGAGTGGCCGGAGCTGATCCATCCGTTTGCCTCAGCCATCGACACGCCGTTGCCGGTACCGCCGGAGCACACCCACCTGATGCTGGGTTCCAAGGCGCCGTGGGTGGAAGTCGAGGCGCATCCGGGCGACCAGCAGTTCGAGGTATATCCCGAGGAATCGATTGCCCAGTGGCATGAACGGTTGGGTTTGACCCGTTAGGCCGGCACGCCGCTGTGAAACCGGAACTCCCCATCCGGCGACTCGATCAGCTCGCGCTCGGCCTCGCGAACCTTGTCGATCACCTGGGCGATGTCCTTGGCGTCTCCATACTGATAAGCCAGCTTCAGATAACCCTGGAAGTGCCGGGCCTCACTTTTCAGCAAGCCGAAATAGAATTTGCCGAGTTCCTCGTCCAGATGCGGCACCAGCGCCTCGAATCGCTCGCAGCTGCGGGCTTCGATGAAGGCGCCGACCACCAGGGTGTCCACCACTTTCACCGGCTCGTGGCTGCGCACCACTTTGCGCAAGCCCGAGGCATAGCGCCCGGCAGAGAGCTGGCGAAGACCTACCTTGCGTTTTTTCATCAGACGCATGACCTGCTCATGATGCACCAACTCTTCCCGGGCCAGGCGCGACATCATGTTGATCAAATCTACATGGGAATGGTACTTGGCGATCAGGCTCAGGGCGGTGCTGGCGGCCTTGAACTCGCAGTTCTTGTGGTCGATCAGCAGCGTTTCCTGATCGGCCAGCGCAGCCTGGACCCAGGCATCGGGGGTGCGGCAGCCGAGGAACTCGTGAATTTCGGGAAGGATCATGGGGCTCACGGAAAAGGTAGTCGAGCAAAGGGCGCCGATTATACCGGCCTGCCTCCAGACCACCAGTCACACCGATTGATATGCATCAAGTCGACGCGCCATCCATAGCAACTATAGTTGAGCAACGCCATGCCTCTTTATTGCTGGAGACGCCGATCATGCAAGCCATTCGCAGCATCCTGGTGGTCATCGAACCCGAACATTCGGAAAGCCTTGCGCTCAAGCGCGCCAAATTGATCGCCGGAGTAACCCAGGCTCATCTGCATCTGCTGGCATGCGACAAACACCACGATCATACCGGCCTGCTCAGCGTGCTGAAAAGCGCATTGCTGGCCGACGGCTATAGCGTCACCACCGAACAGGCCTGGAACGAAAGCCTTTACGAAACCATCATCGACGTGCAGCAGGCCGAAGGCTGTGGCCTGGTCATCAAGCAACACTTCCCGGACAGCCCATTGAAAAAAGCCCTGCTGACCCCGGCGGACTGGAAGTTGCTGCGCCATTGCCCGACCCCGGTGCTGCTGGTCAAGACGTGCGGTTCCTGGAAAGACCGGGTCATCCTGGCGGCAGTCGATGTCGGCAATGCCGATGGCGAGCATCGTCACCTGCACTCGACCATCATCGATCACGGCTATGACATTGCCCTCCTGGCCAAGGCGCACCTGCATGTAATTAGCGCCCACCCGTCACCGATGCTCTCGTCGGCCGACCCGACCTTCCAGCTCAAGGAAACCATCGAAGCGCGTTATCGCGAACAATGCCGGGCGTTCCAGGCCGAGTTCGACATCGATGACCAGCATCTGCACATCCAGGAAGGCCCGGCGGACGTATTGATTCCCTACATGGCCCACAAGCTTCAGGCCGCGGTCACCGTGATTGGCACCGTGGCGCGCTCCGGCTTGTCAGGCGTGTTGATCGGCAATACCGCCGAAGCCGTGCTCGATGCGCTGGAAAGCGATGTGCTGGTGCTCAAGCCACAGGAAGTCGAAGACCACTTGGTGGAGTTGGCGTACAAGGGTTGAGGCTTTGTGGATTCAGCCGAGTTTCCGTGGCGAGGGAGCTTGCTCCCTCGCCAAAAGCTATCTGGTCCGAATGACAGGCTGTCAGCCGTCCATCGCATCCTTGAGGAACCCCGGCGCGATATAACGTTGGTAATGCGCTTCGGACAGGAGGAAGAATTCCCGATCAATGGCATCTCGCAGGTCCGGCAGGTCCCAATCGCGAAACTCCGGCAACAGGACCATGCCGTACGCTTCCAGGTTATTGATCACCCGCGCGCCCCGGGCGATCAGTTGATAGGCCCAGCAATATTCCGATTGGTGCGGCACGAAGCGGATCTTGCGCGCCTCCAGTTGCTGACGCAGCAACGCCGGGTCGAAAACCTCCAGCTTCGCCACCATTACCTGCACCAGCAGTTGCTCGAGCCGCATCCACACCGCGCGTTTTTCTTCCTCGTTGTAGCCGTTCCAGTGGATCACTTCATGGTGGAACCGCTTGCAGCCACGGCAGACCAGGTCACCGTAGACAGTGGAACAGAGGCCGACGCAGGGGGTCTTGATGAGCTGGTTGGGCATAAGGCAACGCACACGCAAAAACAGGACAGACGGGCATGTTAGCCCTTTGTCTAAGATTGATCACCCCTCAAACCTGGAAGCCCAACTTACCTTTAATTTTTTTTTCCCGTAGAATCAGCCAGCCTTTTAAGGCGCCAATGTCCGTTAGAAGCTGTTTTCAAAGCGTCACGAGCACAGTCGTTCCTTCAGAGCGGTGTTGGCGAAGGGTCTTTCCAGCGGGGAAAGCCCAACGCCAACCCTCATCAGCTCCCCGTTCTGCAGGCGTAAAACTTTGAAAGCAGCTTCTGTGAGGAACTCCGTCAACTCTGGCGTGGAGGCCCAAAAAGCCCCTGTCGCGCATGAGTGCCGTGAGTTTCTGGATGAGCGTCCCGGACACCCATTTGGGACCACTGATGAGGGTAATAACTGTGCTTGAAGCCTACCGCAAACATATCGAAGAGCGTGCAGCCCTGGGTATCGTTCCCCAGCCGCTTAACGCCGAACAAACCGCAGGCCTGATCGAGCTGCTGAAGAATCCTCCGGCTGGCGAAGAAGCCTTCCTCGTTGACCTGATCACCAATCGTGTTCCGCCAGGCGTCGACGAAGCCGCCTACGTCAAGGCCGGCTTCCTGTCCGCCCTGGCCAAGGGCCAGGCCCAATCCCCTCTGCTGGACAAGAAGCGCGCTGTAGAACTGCTCGGCACCATGCAGGGTGGCTACAACATCGTGACCCTGGTCGAGCTGCTGGACGACGCCGAGCTGGCGCCAGTCGCCGCCGAAGAACTCAAGCACACCCTGCTGATGTTCGACGCCTTCCACGACGTGGCTGAAAAAGCCAAGAACGGCAACGTTCACGCCAAGGCCGTGCTGCAATCCTGGGCTGACGGCGAGTGGTTCAAGAAGCGCCCGGTGCTGGCCGACAAGATCAGCCTGCGCGTGTTCAAGGTCACCGGCGAAACCAACACCGACGACCTGTCCCCTGCCCCGGACGCCTGGTCGCGTCCTGACATCCCGCTGCACGCCCTCGCCATGCTGAAAATGGCCCGTGACGGCATCGTTCCGGACGAGCAAGGCAAGACCGGCCCGATGAAGCAGATCGAAGAAATGCGCGGCCAGGGCTTCCCGATCGCCTACGTCGGCGACGTGGTGGGTACCGGCTCCTCGCGTAAATCGGCCACCAACTCGGTGCTGTGGTTCTTCGGCGACGACATTCCCTACGTGCCGAACAAGCGCGCAGGCGGTTTCTGCTTCGGCAGCAAGATCGCACCGATCTTCTACAACACCATGGAAGATGCCGGCGCACTGCCGATCGAGTTCGACGTGTCGAACATGAACATGGGCGACGTGATCGACCTGTACCCGCACGCCGGCAAAGTCTGCAAGCACGGCACCGACGAAGTCATCACCACCTTCGAAATGAAGACCCCGGTGCTGTTGGACGAAGTCCGCGCTGGTGGCCGCATTCCGCTGATCATCGGCCGTGGCCTGACCGAGAAGGCTCGCGCCGAACTGGGCCTGCCACCATTCGACCTGTTCAAGAAGCCTGAAGCGCCTGCTGAAAGCACCAAGGGTTTCACCCTGGCGCAGAAGATGGTCGGCAAGGCTTGCGGCCTGGCAGAAGGCCAAGGCGTTCGTCCTGGCACCTACTGCGAACCGAAAATGACCACCGTGGGTTCCCAGGACACCACAGGTCCCATGACCCGTGACGAACTGAAAGACCTGGCGTGCCTGGGCTTCTCGGCTGACCTGGTGATGCAGTCCTTCTGCCACACCGCGGCCTATCCAAAGCCGATCGACGTCACCACCCACCACACCCTGCCTGATTTCATCATGACCCGCGGCGGCGTTTCCCTGCGTCCGGGCGACGGCATCATCCACTCGTGGCTCAACCGCATGCTGCTGCCAGACACCGTGGGCACCGGTGGCGACTCGCACACCCGTTTCCCGATGGGCATCTCGTTCCCGGCCGGTTCCGGCCTGGTCGCGTTCGCCGCTGCCACCGGCGTCATGCCGCTGGACATGCCGGAATCGATCCTGGTGCGCTTCAAAGGCAAGATGAAACCTGGCATCACCCTGCGTGACCTGGTTCATGCCATTCCTTACTTCGCTATCCAGAACGGTCTGCTGACCGTCGAGAAGAAAGGCAAGAAAAACGCCTTCTCCGGCCGCATCCTGGAAATCGAAGGCCTGGAAGGCTTGACCCTGGAGCAGGCGTTCGAGTTGTCCGACGCCTCGGCCGAACGTTCGGCTGCCGGTTGCACCATCAAGCTGTCGAAAGAGTCGATCACCGAGTACCTGCAGTCCAACATCACCCTGCTGCGCTGGATGATCGGCGAAGGCTACGGCGATGCGCGTACCCTGGAACGTCGCGCCCAAGCAATGGAAGCCTGGATCGCCAACCCGCAACTGATGGAAGCCGATGCCGACGCCGAATACGCCGAAGTCATCGAAATCGATCTGGCCGACATCAGCGAGCCTGTGCTCTGCGCGCCGAACGACCCGGACGACGCCCGTCTGTTGTCCAGCGTTGCTGGCGAGAAGATCGACGAAGTGTTCATCGGTTCGTGCATGACCAACATCGGTCACTTCCGCGCTGCCGGCAAACTGCTGGATCAGGTCAAGGGTCAGCTGCCAACCCGTCTGTGGCTGTCGCCACCGACCAAGATGGACGCTCACCAACTGACCGAAGAAGGCTACTACGGCATCTACGGCAAGGCCGGTGCTCGGATGGAAATGCCAGGCTGCTCGCTGTGCATGGGTAACCAGGCACGCGTCGAGCCGAACTCCACCGTGGTGTCGACTTCGACCCGTAACTTCCCGAACCGTCTGGGTGACGGCGCGAATGTCTATCTGGCCTCGGCCGAACTGGCATCCGTAGCGTCCATCCTGGGTCGCCTGCCGACCGTCGAGGAGTACATGGAATACGCCGGCAAGATCGACAGCATGGCAGCGGACGTGTACCGCTACCTGAGCTTCGACCAGATCGCCGAGTTCCGTGAAGCGGCTGCAAACGCCAACATCCCGGTCGTCCAAGCGTAACGCTTAAGACGCCCGCCTAAAAACGCCGCCCCTCTCACGAGGGGCGGCGTTTTTTTATGCCTGGGATTTGATGAAAGCTGACTCGCCGCTTTCGCCGGAACGCCGCCCGGAGCAAGCTTGCTCCCACAAAAAAAGGTCAGGCCAAGAGGGAATAGACCAACGCAGTAATCGCCACCAAACCCACCGCCACCACAAAGACATTCGACGCTTGTCCGCGATAACGAGCCATGGCCGGGACCTTGCGGATGGCGTACATCGGCATCAGGAACAGAATCGCCGCGATCACCGGGCCGCCCAGGGTTTCGATCATGCCCAGGATGCTTGGGTTGAGAGTGGCGACAACCCAACACACCACCAGCATGAACGCTGCCGTGAGGCGGTCCAGGGTCTTGGGGGCTGGGCGGCGGCCGCTCTTGACGATCAAGCCCTTGAGGCCTTCGCTGGCGCCGATGTAATGCCCGAGGAAGGATTTGGCGATCGCCACGAAAGCAATCAACGGCGCCGCGAAGGCGATGGTCGGGTTGCTGAAGTGGTTGGCCAGGTACGACAGGATCGACAGGTTCTGCGCCTTGGCCTCGGCCAGTTGTGCCGGGGACAGGGTCAGCACGCAGCTGAACACGAAGAACAGCACCATTACGACCATCAGCACATGGGCGCGCGACAGGATCTGCGCACTGCGCTTTTCAGCGTCATTGCCGTAGCGGCGTTTCTGGTCCACTGCGAATGCCGAGATGATCGGCGAATGGTTGAATGAGAACACCATCACCGGAATCGCCAGCCACAAGGTATGCAGCAACGCCGAAGGCTGCGGCACCGTCGACGCCGTGCTCAGGATCCCGCCGTTCCAATGGGGCACCAGGAACACCGCCAGAAACAACAGCGCCACGATAAAGGGATAGACCATCAGGCTCATGGCCTTGACGATGACCTGCTCGCCGCAGCGGACCACGGCCAGCAGGCCGAGGATGAGCATCAGCGACAACAAGGCCCGGGGCGGCGGCTGCACGTGCAGCTGGTGTTCCAGGAAACTGCCGACCGTGTTGGTCAGCGCCACGCTGTAGATCAGCAAGATCGGGAAGATGGCGAGGAAGTACAACAGCGTGATCAGCGCACCGGCCTTGATACCGAAATGCTCCTCCACCACCTCGGTGATGTCCGCGCCGTCGCGGCCGGACAATACAAAACGGGTCAAGCCCCGATGCGCATAGAACGTAATGGGGAACGCCAGCACCGCCAGCACCAGCAGCGGCCAGAAACCGCCAAGGCCGGCATTGATCGGTAAGAACAGCGTGCCGGCACCAATGGCGGTGCCAAACAGGCCCAGCATCCAGGTCGTGTCTTGGCGACTCCATTGGCTGAGGGTGGCTGGGGCTGTCGTTTCAAAGCGCTCTTCGACGCTGTTGGCCTGATCATTCATCCGGTCGGGTCTCCGCTTTCCGGTCACATGCACCCGGCCGGGACGAGTCGGAAAAACCCGACAGGCAGCGCCCCTGGCCGAAACAGGGGCGCGATTGTCCGGGATTAACGTGCAGAAGCAAAGACTTAGCTGAGGAGCGGTTCTGCGGAGCAGCGTTTTCCAGTTCGCCCCCACAAGAACAGCGCAGCAGGACAAATGATCATAAAAAAGCCCAGGCCATCCCTCCCGCCGGCTCCTACAATCAGGTTGAATATCGATGATCGAAAAGCGCCTACAGGAGCCCAGCATGACCGCAACCGTTCTGGTACTGGTTGAAACCGTCAACGAATACCTGCCAATCCTGGAGCGCCAGGGTTATCACTTGGAATTGGCGCCCACGCCCGCCGAACGCAAGACAGCGATTTTCGAACACGGCGACCGGTTCAGCGCGGTGTTGACCCGTGGCCCCCTCGGTTTGACGGCTGAAGAAATGACGGCTTTGCCCAACCTCAGGATCATCTGTGTAATCGGCGCCGGTTATGAGCAAGTGGACCTGCAAGCCGCCAGCGAGCGAGGCATCGTCGTCACCAACGGTGCCGGGGTCAATGCCTCCTCGGTGGCCGACCATGCCATGGCGTTGTTGCTGGCGTTGGTGCGCGATGTGCCTCGATCCGACGCGGCCCTGCGCCGTGGCGAGTGGCCGCGAACCATGCGCCCTTCCCTCGCGGGCAAGCACCTGGGCATCCTGGGGCTCGGCGCCGTGGGCATGGCCATTGCCAAGCGGGCCGCCCTAGGTTTCGACATGAAGGTCAGCTACCACAACCGTCGCGTGCGCAGCGATGTGCCCTACGCCTTCTGCGCCACCCCCACCGAGCTCGCCAGGGTGTCGGACTTCTTGATTGTCGCCACGCCCGGAGGCCTGGACACCCGCCAATTGATCAACAAGCAAGCCCTCGATGCCCTCGGGCCCCACGGTTTCTTGGTGAATATCGCCCGGGCCAGCGTGGTCGCCACGACCGAACTCATCAGCGCCCTTGAACACCGGCGAATTGCCGGGGCTGCGCTGGATGTGTTCGATCACGAGCCCGAAGTGCCTGACGCCCTGAAACACTTGCCCAATGTCGTGCTCACGCCTCACGTGGCCGGCCTGTCGCCGGAAGCGACACGCGCCACGGTGGAGTTGGTGGGTGAGAACCTGAACGCGTTCTTTTCCGGCAAGCCGGTGCTGACGCCAGTGCAGCTACCCGATGCGCAGGCTTGCGTTGACCGGTAGGCCAGACGCAACCACGGCTCATCAAATCCGCTGATCACCCAGCAACACGCTAACCTATAAGACCCCGGCGTGCTTGTGACGGCTGTCGCACGCCATTAGATTAGCCAATGATCGATGGCCTCCAAAATAAGCAGAAGGGATAAGCATGGCAGTTACTGATCAGTCCACCCGCGTGCGCGACGGTGAAGAACTCGATGCCAACCTGATCGACCCGTACCTCAAGGCCCACATTCCTGGCTTGACCGGCACGCCGGTGATCAGCCAGTTTCCCGGTGGCGCGTCAAACCTGACGTACCTGCTCGAATACCCCGAACAGGAGTTCGTCCTGCGCCGGCCCCCGTTCGGTCACAAGGCCAAATCGGCCCACGACATGGGCCGTGAGTTCCGCATCCTCAATCAATTGCGTGAAGGTTTTCCGTACTGCCCGAAAGCCTACGTCCATTGCACCGACGAGTCGGTGATGGGCGCCGAGTTTTACGTGATGGAGCGGGTCAAGGGCATCATTTTGCGCTCCGAGCTGCCACCGGAACTGGGCTTCGACGCCGCCCGCACCGAAGCATTGTGCAAGAGCTTCATCGACCGGCTTGTCGAGCTGCACCGCGTCGACTACACCGCTTGCGGCCTGGCCGACCTGGGCAAGCCCGAGGGCTACGTGGCCCGGCAGATCCGTGGTTGGAGCGACCGCTACGACAAGGCCTTGACGCCCGATGCGCCGAAATGGGAGACGGTCAAGGCCTGGCTCAACGACAAGATGCCCGCCGATCATCCAACATCGAGCATCGTCCACAACGACTACCGCTTCGACAATGTCATCCTGGACCCGGACAACCCGATGCAGATCATCGGCGTGCTGGATTGGGAACTGACCACCCTCGGCGATCCGTTGATGGACCTGGGCAACAGCCTCGCGTACTGGATCGAAGCCGGTGATCCGGCGCCCGTGCAACTGATGCGGCGTCAGCCAAGCCACGCGCCGGGCATGCTGACCCGCCGTGAGTTCGTCGATTACTACGCCGAACGGTCCGGGATTCGCATCGACAACTTCGACTTCTACTACACCTATGGACTGTTCCGCCTGGCCGGTATCGTCCAGCAGATCTACTACCGCTTTTTCCATGGCCAGACCCAGGACAAACGCTTCGCGCAGTTCGTTCAGATGAACAAGCTGCTGGAGCAGATGAGCCTGCAAGTCATCAGCAAATCCACGCTCTGAGCGCACCTATAACAAGGAAACAGCATGTCCAAGACCCAGTTGTTCGACCTCGACGGTAAGATCGCTTTCGTTTCCGGCGCCAGCCGCGGCATCGGCGAAGCCATCGCCAAACTGCTGGCCCAGCAAGGCGCCCACGTGATCGTCTCCAGCCGCAAGCTCGATGGTTGCCAGCATGTCGCTGACGCCATCATCGCTGCCGGCGGCAAGGCCACCGCCATTGCCTGTCACATTGGTGAAATGGAGCAGATCAGCCAGGTGTTCGCCGGCATCCGCGAACAGTTCGGGCGTCTGGATATCCTGGTGAATAACGCCGCCACCAACCCGCAATTCTGCAACGTGCTGGACACCGACCTGGGCGCGTTCCAGAAAACCGTGGACGTGAACATTCGCGGCTATTTCTTCATGTCGGTGGAGGCCGGCAAGCTGATGCGCGAAAACGGTGGCGGCAGCATCATCAACGTGGCGTCGATCAACGGCATTTCCCCGGGAATCTTTCAGGGCATCTACTCGGTCACCAAGGCCGCGGTGATCAACATGACCAAGGTCTTCGCCAAGGAATGCGCGCAGTTCGGCATCCGCTGCAACGCCCTCCTGCCGGGCCTGACCGATACCAAGTTTGCCTCAGCGCTGGTCAAGAACGATGCCATCCTCAAAACCGCCCTGGCGCAGATTCCCCTCAAGCGCGTGGCCGACCCGAGCGAAATGGCCGGCGCGGTGTTGTACCTGGCCAGCGATGCGTCCAGCTACACCACGGGGGTGGCGTTGAATGTGGACGGTGGGTTCCTTTCCTGACAACGAGCCGCGAGGCAGACCTTTGGAATTCCTGTGGGAGCGAGCTTGCTCGCGATAGCGTTGCATCAGGCACAACAGTACCGGCTGATCCACCGCAATCGCGAGCAAGCTCGCTCCCACAAGGGACGCTGAGCGGCAACAGAATGAATATTTATTCCAACATTTGCAATTAGCGAATATTTATTCCATAAAGAGCCCTCCTGAAAATAAAAATTCAAAGGGCTCTTCTCATGCGTGAACTCGGCATCGGTCTGATTGGCACCGGCTTCATGGGCCGTGCCCATGCCTTGGCGTTCCACAATGCCAAGGCGGTGTTCGACCTCCCCTTGAACCTGAAACTGGCGGCCCTGGCCGACGCCGATCCGCAACGTGCCCGGCAATGCGCCCAGAGCTGGGGGTTCGAGACGGCTCACAGTGACTGGCAACGGCTGATCGACGACCCGAAGGTTCATTTGATCGCCATCACCACGCCCAATCATTTGCACTTTCCGATGGCCATGGCCGCGTTGGCGGCGGGCAAGCCGGTCTATTGTGAAAAGCCGTTGGCGGTATCCCTGGAACAGGCCGAGCAGATGCGCCAGGCAGCCAAGGCGGCTGGCGTGGTGACGCGGGTCGGCTACAACTACCAGCACAACCCGATCATCCAACTGGCGGGGGGGATGATCCAGCGCGGAGAGCTTGGACAGATCATCAGTTTCCAGGGCGAATTCAGCGAAGATTTCATGGCCGACCCGGCCTCACCCTGGTCGTGGCGCTGCGAGGCCGCGCACGCCGGTGGCGCGCTGGCGGACCTGGGCAGCCATCTCCTGGCGATGGCGCGGCATTTGTTGGGCGAGGTAGAGGCTGTGTGTGCCGACAGCCAAACCGTGCACAAACAGCGTCCTGCCAACGTTGGCAGCACCGAACAACGCGCGATCGCGGTGGATGATCAGGTCAATGCACTGCTGCGCTTTGCCAGCGGCGCCCGGGGCACGGTGAGCAGCAGTTGGCTCAAGCACGGCTGCAAGAATCACCTGAGCTTCGAAATCAGCGGCACACTCGGCACGCTGGCGTTCGACCAGGAAAGGCTGAACGAGCTGCGGGTGTGCCGCGCCGGCCAGGCGGGTTTCCAGCGTCTGCTGGCCGGCCCGGATCTACCCGGCTATGCCGCGTTCAGCCCTGCCGCCGGGCACCAGTTGGGCTACAACGAACTGAAGACGTTGGAGGTGCAGGAGTTGATCATGGCCTTAGCCGGCGAAGGCGCCAACGGAACGAATTTCGAGGAAGCCTGGGAAGTGGAGCGGCTGGCGGCGGCGATTCGCGTGGCGGCGAGTGAGGAGCGTTGGGTGCAAGTGCGGTAGCAATGAAACACGCTTCTGTGGCGAGGGAGCTTGCTCCCGCTGGGTTGCGCAGCAACCCCAAAGAAGTCGGAGGTAGTTGACCTGACACACCGAGGTGAATGGTTTTAAGGCTACTTCGTAGCCCAGCGGGAGCAAGCTCCCTCGCCACAGGATTCAACGCTGGGCTTGGAGTTCAGCTAACCGCCCCGCCAGTGCCTTGGCCTGGCTCGCCACGTCGGTGACGGCCGTGCTTTCCCACCACATCCCTCGCAATGGAGGGCCCATCGCGAACAGGCGGCTGGCCGGCTCGCCTTGGGCGTCCAGCACTGCGCCGTCGGCACGCGCTGCAATACCCAGCGCCAACGGACCGGGCTGGACCAACTCTCGGGCCAACAACTGCTGCGGCAACGGCCGGGCAACACGGCGCCAGTCATATTCAATGCCGCTGGAGTTGATCAACGCGGCGCCCTCCACCACTTCCAGTCCAGCCTCGCCCCTTCGGCGAATATTGATCGCCACCGATCCTTCGCCAGACGACACAAGCCCCTTGTACGACGCCGCCTGGATCCGCAACCGTCCCTCCCCGTGCAGACGCGCCACCAGTTCCGCGCTCAACGGAGGCGAGCGATGGTGATGGCTTTCCCACCAAGGTCGCACATGCCGCACGAACTGTCGGCGCTGCACATCGCTGGCCTGACTCCACAAACGCCCGATATGGGCACGGACCGTGTCCAGCGGGGCCTGCCAATCGATGCCCTGGGCTTGGGCCAAGCGGCATTGCCCACGCGAGGCGCGCATCAACTGGCGTGGCGAACGCAGGCTGTGATCATCGGCGAGAAAGTCCACCCAGGCCGGTGGCTGCCGACGTACATGGGGCAACAAACCGTGACGGGAAAATACTTCGATAGGTCCGCGATGCCCGGCCTGTTCCAGCGATACCACGGCATCGACCATGGTCAATCCCGAACCGATGATCATGACCGTCGCTAGCGGATCAAGCTGGCGCATCGCAGCCACGTCCCACGGATCAAGCGCCGCGGCGTTCAAGCCGCTCGACTCGGTCTGCAGGGTTCGTGCCGCGGGGAACATGCCGGTGGCGAGCACGGCAAAGCGTCCTTGCAATACTTGGCCATCGCCGAGCGTCACTTGCACGGCATCATCGATGACCCGCAAATCGACGGCCTCCCCGCGCACATGCTCCGCCACCGATCCATGGCGCGCGCCCAACGCACGAGCCTCGGCCAGACGCTGTTGCACATACAGGCCGAACATCCCCCGCGGAGGAAACAACTCGCTGACCGGCACATGTTGCTGATCGGACTCAGGCCAACCACCGGCCACGATGAACGCAGCGAGCCATTGCGTGAGATCATCGGCATTGTCCGGGTCGACGCTCATGCGTGCCGCATTGCCATTGAGGGTGTGGCCCAGTTCCACGGCGCTGTAGGCCTCGCCCCGGCCCAACTCGCTGCGCGGCTCGACAATCAATACCTCGCGCCGGCCCGGCAGCCGCAGCAGTTGCGCCGCCAACAGGGTTCCGCTCAGGCCGCCGCCGATAATCAGGATATCGGCCTGGCGGGCGGTGCCGATCACAGATTGCTCCAGCGCTGTGTCCATACCGCTCTCCAGGAGTCAAATCACCACGTTGCGGACGAATCTCACCGCCACCGGACCATCGTTGCGATAAGCATGGGGCTGGTTGCTGGCAAACATGAAAAACTCGCCGGCCCCGACTCGACGTTCTTCGCTGCCCAACAACAATGTCAGGCAGCCCTCGAATACGTAGAGCTGTTCGCTCCAACCGTCCGCGTCGGGTTCTGAATGGTAATGCTCGCCTGGTTCCAGGCGCCATTCCCAAAGCTCCACCTCTCGGTTGGCGGTGGCCTTGGCCAATAAGATGGCTTTGCTGCCGGGAATCACACCGGCCCAGGCCAGCTCATTGATCCGGCTCGGATCGCGGGCGTCAGGCGCCTGGATGAGGTCGCTGAAAGCCACGTCCAAGGCTTCGGCAACGCGGTCCAGGGTGGTCAGGCTGACATTCTTTTCGCCCGCTTCGATGGCAACCAGCATCCGCCGGCTAACACCGGACAATTCGGCCAGCGCCGTCTGGCTGAGCTGCGCGGCATGCCGCAGGCGGCGGACGTTCTGGCTGACGTGTTGCAGGACGGACGCCCGCTGGCCATTTTCTTTGTGCACTATATTGCTCATCTGCCGGGGTTGCGCATTATACTGCCCAACTTCGGGCGCATTGTGCGTCCGCCTCAAGTAGTGCGCAAGGTCATGGCATCGGTGAACTCCCCGCAAACTTCCTCCCATCTGCCCAGGTTCAGCAAGGCCGAATGCGTGCTCGTACTGATCACCATGATCTGGGGCGGCACGTTCCTGCTGGTGCAACACGCCATGACGGTCAGCGGACCGATGTTCTTCGTGGGCCTGCGCTTTGCCGCCGCGGCGGCTTTTGTCGCGCTGTTCTCGTGGCGCCACTTGCGTGACCTGACCCTGTTCGAGCTCAAGGCCGGGGCCTTCATCGGCGTGGCGATCATGCTCGGCTACGGCCTGCAAACCGTAGGCCTGCAAACCATTCCCAGCAGCCAATCGGCCTTTATCACCGCCCTGTATGTGCCTTTCGTGCCGCTGTTGCAATGGCTCGTGCTGGGCCGGCGGCCGGGGTTGATGCCAAGCATAGGCATCATGTTGGCGTTCACTGGGCTCATGCTGGTGTCCGGGCCGGCTGGGGCCTCGCTGAACTTCAGCCCCGGTGAAATCGCCACGCTGATCAGCGCCATCGCGATTGCGGCGGAGATCATTCTAATCAGTGCCTATGCGGGCCAGGTCGATGTACGGCGGGTAACCGTGGTGCAACTGGCAAGCACGGCGGTGCTGGCATTCCTCATGGTGGTGCCGACGCAAGAGGTCATCCCAGGCTTTTCCTGGCTGTTGCTGATCAGCGCGGTGGGCCTGGGCGCCGCCAGCGCAGCGATCCAGGTGGCGATGAACTGGGCCCAGAAAAGCGTCTCGCCGACCCGCGCCACGCTTATCTATGCCGGCGAACCGGTATGGGCCGGCATCGCCGGGCGCCTGGCGGGTGAGCGGTTGCCGGCGATTGCGTTGCTCGGGGCGGGCTTGATCGTGGCGGCGGTGATCGTCAGCGAGTTGAAAACGCGGAACAAAGGTGTCGTAGGGGCGGATGAAGCGCTTGAGCGCGAGGGCTGACCGTCCATGCGTCAGCCCTCGGGTTTCAGTAGCGAATAATCAGATTATCGAGATCGTAGACCCCACCGCCCTGCGTGATGTCGACGCGGTGCAGAATGCGCAGCGAACGATGATCGTCGGGCTGCTCGCTGCGGGGCGCTGAACCGTTGAGCAGTAACACCCTATTTTCGAGATTGAATTGTGCATTCAAGGTCGGTACGGCCGCAACGGCCCTCCAGAATGCACGTTTGAACAGATCGAAACGCTCGAAAACTTGCCCGCGCAATGAATCGGCGACTGACGCAGGGACCGACGCTCCCTGGCTGCTCAAGGCTTGCGTTCGCCAATCGTCAGCCTCCGCGTGCCCTTCTCCACTGACGACACCTGGACAATCCCGACGGTCATTGAATAGCACATAGACCGGCTCAAGCCCTGACTCCCGCGGAAACACCACCACATAATCATCGAATCGCACCTCTTCGATAGATTCGAACGTGGCCAATTCGGGCACTGGCGATGACCGGACGAAACCAACGGAATCGAGCCGATCCGGTTTTGGCGCCACCGGCGCTTCCAGGCCATGGGGTACTGCCCACTCCATAACGGAGGGCTGCGGGCCATCGCTCGTGAACCGATAGGCCCTCTCGCCTTCCTGCCAGACGGCGAGCCTGACACGAACCTTCGCTGGCAAAACCCCGGCGCAGGGAGTGATAAAGACTTCGAAGAGTTCGCGTATTTCTTTTAATCCATACGACAGGCTGCCGGCCTTCACGGGAACTGTCGAGGTGCTCATTCGCAGCGGCAGTTCTACTTCGCCTTGCTGGGCGGCCAATAGTTGCCAATCAGGATCGATCAGAGAAAGCTCATTCAGCGCAACGCAGAGGCCAAAACGCACGGCCTTGGCGCGGCTGGCGAACCTGAAGTGCAGCACGCCGGCGTACTGTCCAAGATGTTCCTGCGCACCGTCGGTCAATGACCAATTGAATTCGGCGACTGCGGAACGCAGGGTCTTATGCAAGCCCACTCGTTGTACCGACATCAACGGCTGTGCGTCGCTGATCAAAAGATCCGGTCGTTCCAGGTTAGCGACGACAGACAGGCGAAACTCGCTTGGGTATCGGTCGGGAGTCCGTAGGCGCACCAGTTGCTGCCAGGCATGATCAACTAAGGCTTCGGCGTTGGTGTGGAGTTCGGCATGACGCTGGGTGTTGGAGGGCAGACGCGCCAGATAACCAGCCTGATTGGCAGTGGCCTGCTGCAAAACGGCTTGCCAGAGGGGCCTCTCCGCCTGGCTGTAGGTAAGATTTCGCTGTGCCGCGGCTTTGTCGAACTCGACACGCATTTTTTTACCTTCGAATGCACGAACCGCCATCAGCACCTCGTGCTGTGCATGTTCAACCCGACGGATACCTTTTTCCAGTGCCTCCAGCGTCGCGTTCGAATGCTGTTGGATTGGCAGATGCTGGATAGCGCTTTCAAGCAGAGAGAATGCTGCATCGACCGTTTGCTCCGCAGAGGCGATGTCCCCAGCCACTCGCTGAGCGTTCGCAAGTTCGTGCCTGGCTCTCGCCGTGTTGTGTCCAATAAGGCTCGACCCGTCGACCGGCGTGAACGGTGCTGGAAGCACACCGTCCCTGAAAGGAATGAGTCTCCTCTGGTGATACCAATGCTTGAGCTGGAAGGTGACTGCGCCTGGGGAATGAAAGTTGGAGGTATCCTCCGGGTAAAACAACAGATCCGCACCATCAGGATGACCAACTATCAGATCGAAGTGTTTGATCAGTCTGTCATGCTCTTTCTTGTCCCTGCAGGCCTCCACATTCCAGATCTTGTCGACAAGAGTTTGAAATTCGGACTCGGTGTAATCCTGGAGTTTGGGTTTAAGTTCCATCTTTGGTTTTTCCTTGCTCAAGCGTGCGACGTGGATGACGCACCTGCTCGCGACGGGTCGAGCTGATGCGTACGAAACGATGATTTATTCGGGTTTGAAACCTGGTCTGTTATTGCGGGCTCGCCATTCCTTGACTTCTTTCAGGATTCCAGCGGGGCTGTCTTCTTGGCCTTCCTTTGGGTAGAAGAGAACATCTGAGCCATCAGGGTGCTCAGTAATCAGTTCAAAATGGTCCACCAACCTATCGGTATATTGGCTCAACGCATCCCCCTCCAAAGCAACGGAGTAATCAAAAAATTTTCGAAGAAATGTCAGAAATTCAGCCTCCGTATAATCTTCCAGCCGTTCTTTGAGCACGCTCATGGCTTCTCTCCTTTGTGAAAATCAATATGCCGCCTTGCAGTCATAACTAGCAGATTTTCCAAGTCATAAACTGCGCCGCCTTTCGCAACTTCGTGCTTATGATGGATTTCATACTTCCTTCTCCCGCCAACCTGATCCAATCGACTAGCGAACGGCGGCGCTCCCTTGGTCATCTCTCGCAGATTTGAGCCATTAAACTGCTTACTTAAATCACGATCCGCCGCCACCGCCCTCCAAAACGCCTCCCTGAACCGATGAAAGTTCGCAAACTCTCTGCCCCTCAACTGATCCGCAATCCGATCAGGAATCGCCGCCCCAGTCGTTCTCGCCGCCTCCCCCAACCAAATGCCTGAAACTGACTGCCCAAAGCCGAGGGCCATCCCGGGATCATCTCGCCGGTCATAAAACAGCGCATCCGGCGAGGGCAGATCCATATCCCCCGGATACCCAGGAATACTCGCACCGGTCTGCACTGGATCAACAGCCGGAAGCGTCTCGTTTTCCGGTAGGACGGGGATGACAGGCTTGCCCGGATAAATCTGCGAAAACGGTGGCGTGACGGGCAGCGTGGTCGGGCCAAGTTGTTCGATGCCCGGCGGAACCAAAGGCGTTCGGGTACCGTGGCCGATGGGAGGCGCCGGCCAGGGGATGACCGCCGGGACGATGCCCGGCCTGCCGAGCAGGCTGTTTGGTGTGGTGATGCTGATCCGGTCGAGGTTGAATGGATTCTCACCCAGCTCCGCACGCTCCCGATAACGCAGCTCGAATTCTCGACGCTCTCCCACCCATGTGCTTTTTGGCGCATAGGGCGCAAAGCCGCGTTCGATGCGTTTGCGGTTGAGTTCGTCTGTGTTTGCCCACAGAGCCGGATGTTCAGAGAGGGTCCGCCATAGCGCCTGGTCGAAGGCGCCGAACGACATCTCCTTTTCTGTATGGCGCAGGATGGCGATGAAGCCCTGCTCGGGTGCGGTACATACTTACCGCACCCGAGCAGGGTTCGTGTGGTACGAGTGCCTTGATACCCATGGTCGATCCCGACGACCCGGCGCTCGCAAAACGACTCCAAACAGGAAAACTTCCCCCTCCTTGTAGGATTCTGCGACACCCTTGCGGTTGGTGATCGGGAATACGCCACGTATGATCCCGAACAACCTTTGCCGAATAGAAGCCTATGTCGCTGATAGTTCTATTGCTTTTGCCCTTCGTCGGCAGCTGTGTCGCGGCGTTGCTGCCGCATAACGCGCGCAATGCCGAATCATTGCTGGCAGGTCTTGTGGCCTTGGTGGGCACCGTTCAGGTGGCTTTGTGGTACCCGCAGATCGCCGACGGCGGGGTTATCCAAGAGCAATATGCCTGGCTGCCCAGCCTGGGCCTGAATTTCGTCCTGCGCCTGGACGGCTTCGCCTGGCTGTTTTCGTTGCTGGTGCTGGGCATCGGCACGCTGGTGTCGTTGTATGCCCGCTACTACATGTCGCCGGACGATCCGGTGCCGCGGTTCTTTGCGTTTTTCCTGGCTTTCATGGGCGCGATGCTCGGGCTGGTGATTTCCGGCAACCTGATCCAGATGGTGTTCTTCTGGGAATTGACCAGCCTGTTCTCATTCCTGCTGATCGGTTACTGGCATCACCGCGCCGACGCGCGGCGCGGCGCCTATATGGCGTTGATGGTGACCGGCGCCGGCGGGCTGTGCCTGTTGGCCGGGGTGATGCTGCTTGGCCATGTGGTGGGCAGTTATGATTTGGACAAGGTCCTGGCCGCCGGCGACATGATTCGCCAGCACGCCCTCTATCCAGTCCTGTTGCCGCTGATCCTGATCGGCGCCTTGAGCAAGAGCGCCCAGTTTCCTTTCCATTTCTGGCTGCCCCACGCCATGGCCGCGCCCACGCCGGTGTCGGCGTACCTGCACTCGGCGACCATGGTCAAAGCCGGTGTTTTCCTGCTGGCACGGTTGTGGCCCTCGCTGTCGGGCAGTGAACAGTGGTTCTATATCGTCGGCGGCGCCGGGGCGTTCACATTGATGCTGGGCGCTTATTGCGCGATGTTCCAGAACGACCTCAAGGGTCTCCTTGCCTATTCGACCATCAGCCATCTGGGGCTGATTACGCTTCTGCTTGGCCTCAACAGCCCGCTGGCGGCGGTCGCGGCCGTGTTTCATATCCTCAACCACGCCACGTTCAAGGCCTCGCTGTTCATGGCCGCCGGCATCATCGACCACGAAAGTGGCACCCGGGACATCCGCAAGCTCAGCGGCCTGGTGCGGCTGATTCCGTACACCGCCACCCTGGCGATGGTTGCCAGCGCGGCGATGGCCGGGGTGCCGTTGCTCAACGGCTTCCTGTCCAAGGAAATGTTCTTCGCCGAGACCGTGTTCATTTCCGCCACGGCCTGGGTCGAGCTGGCGCTGCCGATCGTCGCCACCATCGCCGGCACGTTCAGCGTCGCCTATTCCCTGCGTTTTACCGTCGACGTGTTCTTCGGCCCCACTGCCACCGACCTGCCCCACACGCCCCATGAACCGCCGCGCTGGATGCGCGCGCCGGTTGAGCTTCTGGTGTTTACCTGCCTGTTGGTGGGCATCTTTCCGGCACAGGTGGTTGGTTCGTTGCTGGCGGCGGCGGCGCTGCCGGTGGTGGGCGGTCCGCTGCCCCAGTACAGCCTGGCGATCTGGCATGGCCTGAACGCGCCCATGATCATGAGCCTGGTGGCGATGTCGGGTGGGATCGTCCTGTACCTGCTGCTGCGCAAGCAATTCAAGCAGGGCCATATCAAGCAGCCACCGCTGATGGGGCGTCTCAGCGGCAAGCGTTTGTTCGAGCGCAGCCTGGTGCTGATGATGCGCCAGGGCCGGCGGTTGGAGCGCAAGATCAGTACCCGGCGCTTGCAGGCTCAGTTGTTCCTGCTGGTACTGGCGGCCGTAATGGCCGGGCTGATTCCGATGCTCAGCAGCACGCTGGCCTGGGGCGACCGCCCCAGGATTCCCGGCTCCGTGGTGTTCGTCACGCTGTGGGTGCTGGCCATCGCTTGCGCGTTGGGCGCTGCCTGGCAGGCCAAATATCACCGCCTCGCGGCGCTGACGATGGTCAGTGTCTGCGGCCTGATGACGTGCGTGACTTTTGTCTGGTTCTCGGCCCCGGACCTGGCCTTGACTCAACTGGTCGTGGAGGTGGTCACCACGGTGCTGATCCTGCTGGGCCTGCGCTGGTTGCCACGGCGGATCGAAGAGGTGTCGCCGCTGCCCAACAGCGAACGCCGCGCGCGCATCCGTCGTCTGCGGGACTTGCTGCTGTCCATCGCAGTGGGCGGCGGCATGGCGTTGCTGTCCTATGCGATGCTCACGCGCCAGACACCCAACGACATTTCGTCGTTTTACCTGAGCCGGGCCTTGCCCGAAGGTGGCGGCAGCAATGTGGTAAACGTGATGCTGGTGGACTTCCGCGGCTTCGACACCCTGGGCGAAATCACCGTGCTGGTGGCGGTAGCGCTGGCGGTATTCGCCCTGCTGCGGCGCTTCCGGCCACCCAAGGAAAGCATGCAGCTCCCGGCGCAACAGCGCCTGCTGGCGCCGGACGTGGTGACCGACCTGGTCAACCCGCGTCACGCCAGCGACACCGCGCTGGGCTTCATGATGGTGCCGTCGGTGCTGGTGCGCCTGCTGTTGCCGATTGCCCTGGTGGTGTCGTTCTACCTGTTCATGCGCGGCCACAACCAACCGGGTGGCGGTTTCGTCGCCGGCCTGGTGATGTCGGTGGCGTTCATCCTGCAGTACATGGTCGCCGGCACCCAGTGGGTCGAAGCACAAATGAGCCTGCGACCGCTGCGCTGGATGGGCACGGGGCTGTTGTTCGCCACCGCGACGGGGTTGGGGGCGATGGCGGTGGGTTATCCGTTCCTGACCACTCACACCTGGCATTTCGAGTTGCCGCTGCTGGGTGACCTCCATCTGGCGAGTGCGCTGTTCTTCGACATCGGCGTCTACGCCGTGGTGGTCGGCTCCACGCTATTGATCCTTACCGCCCTGGCTCACCAGTCGGTGCGGGCCCATAAACCGGGGCTGCACGCCAAACCCGTCGCCCCCCTCAAAGGAGCCAACGCCTGATGGAAGAAGTCATCGCAATCGCAATCGGCGTATTGGCCGCCTCCGGCGTCTGGCTGGTGCTGCGGCCCCGGACCTTTCAGGTGGTCATGGGGCTTTGCCTGCTGTCCTATGGCGTCAACCTGTTCATCTTCAGCATGGGCAGCCTGTTCATCGGCAAGGAACCGATCATCAAGGACGGCGTGCCCCAGGACCTGCTGAACTACACCGATCCGCTGCCCCAGGCCCTGGTGTTGACCGCCATTGTGATCAGCTTCGCCATGACCGCGCTGTTTCTCGTCGTCTTGCTCGCGTCCCGCGGGCTGACCGGCACCGACCATGTGGACGGCCGGGAGCCCAAGGAATGATGCTGACGCCTCACTTGATCGCCGCGCCCATCCTGCTACCGCTGCTGACCGCCGCGTTGATGCTGATGCTGGGCGAGAAACATCGCCCGCTCAAAGCGCGGATCAATCTGTTTTCCAGCCTGCTGGGCCTGGGCATCGCCGTGCTGCTGTTGGACTGGACCCAGGACCAGGCATTGCCCGCGTCCTTTGGCGTGTACCTGCCGGGCAACTGGCAAGCGCCGTTCGGAATCGTGTTGGTGGTCGATCGCCTGTCGGCGCTGATGCTCGTGCTGACGGGCATCATCGGCGTCTGCGCCCTGCTGTTCGCGATGGCGCGGTGGGATCGGGCCGGCGCCAGTTTCCATGCGCTGTTCCAGATTCAGCTGATGGGCCTTTACGGCGCTTTCCTGACGGCGGACCTGTTCAATCTGTTTGTGTTTTTCGAAGTATTGCTGGCCGCGTCCTACGGCTTGATGCTCCACGGATCAGGGCGGGCCCGCGTCTCGTCGGGGCTGCATTACATCGCCATCAACTTGCTGGCGTCGTCGTTGTTCCTGATTGGCGCGGCGTTGATCTATGGCGTCACCGGCACCTTGAACATGGCCGACCTGGCCTTGAAAGTGCCCTTGGTGCCAGAAGCGGACCGCGGCCTGCTGCACGCCGGTGCCGCGATCCTGGCAGTGGCGTTCCTGGCGAAGGCTGGCATGTGGCCGCTGAATTTCTGGCTGGTGCCGGCCTACAGCGCGGCCAGCGCCCCGGTGGCGGCCTTGTTCGCGATCATGACCAAGGTGGGCGTCTACACCGTGTTGCGGTTGTGGACCCTGCTGTTCTCGGGGCAAGCCGGCGCGTCGGCGTATTTTGGCGGCGACTGGCTGGTCTACGGCGGCATGGCGACCATCGCCTGCGCGGCCATCGCCATCCTCGCGGCCCAGCGCCTGGAACGCATGGCCAGCCTGAGTATCCTGGTCTCGGCCGGCATCCTGTTGTCAGCCATCGGCTTCGCACAGCCCAACCTGATAGGCGCCGCGCTGTTTTACCTGGTGAGCTCGACCCTGGCGCTGTGCGCGCTGTTCTTGCTGGCCGAACTGATCGAGCGCTCACGCTCCGCCAATGACCTGCCGCTGGAAGATGACCTCGACACCCTGCCGCGCCCCCTGGAATCGCTGCAGCCGCCCAAGGGCATCAACCTCGATGACGAACAGAAAGCCGTGGTCGGGCAAGTGATCCCCTGGACCATGGCCTTTCTCGGTCTGAGTTTCATCGCCTGTGCACTGTTGATTGTCGGCATGCCTCCCTTGTCGGGGTTTATCGGCAAGCTGGGGCTGCTCAGCGCGCTGCTCAACCCCGAGGGCCTGGGGGCGAGTGCCGACGTGCCCGTATCGGCCGCCGCCTGGGGCCTGCTGGCGCTGTTGATCCTGTCCGGGCTCGCCTCGTTGATCGCCTTTTCGCGCTTGGGCATCCAGCGCTTCTGGACACCGCAGGAACGGCCCTCCCCGCTGTTGCGTCCGTTCGAATGCCTGCCGATCCTCGCGTTACTGGGGCTGGGGATCGTCTTGACGTTCAAGGCCGAGCCATTGCTGCGCTACACCCAATCCGCCGCCGATGGGTTGAATACGCCTGAACATTATGTGATGGCGGTTTTTTCCACCCGCGCCGTCCCCAACCCTGAAGGCAACACTCGATTGCAGGCGGTGCAGCCATGATCAAGCATTTGTTTCCCGCACCGTGGCTGTCCCTGGCATTGGGGTTGCTCTGGCTGTTGTTGAACCTGTCCCTGAGTGCCGGCCACCTGCTGCTGGGCGCCGCGCTGGGTTTCCTCGCGCCACTGATGATGCGTCCGCTGCGGCCACGACCCATCCGCATCCGGCGTCCCGGGGTCATGCTGCGACTGCTCTTGCTGGTGGGATGGGACGTGCTGGTGTCCAACCTGGCCGTCGCCTGGCGCGTACTCAACGCCGGGCGCCGCCCGCCTCGCTCGCGGTTTATCAAGGTGCCGCTGGACCTGCACGACGCCAATGGGCTGGCGGTGCTTTCGATGATCACCACGGTGATTCCAGGGACGGTCTGGTCGGAGTTGGCGCTGGATCGCAGCATCCTGTTGATACACATTTTCGATCTGGAGGACGAAGGGGCGTTTATCGACCATTTCAAGGCCACCTACGAGCGTCCGCTGATGGAGATTTTCGAATGAGCGCGCTGCTGTCCAATGCGATCCTGCTGAGCCTGTTCCTGTTCTCGCTGACCATGGTGCTGACCCTGGTGCGCCTGTTCAAAGGCCCCTCGGCACAGGACCGGGTCTTGGCCCTCGACTACTTGTACATCGTGGCGATGCTGATGATGCTGGTGCTGGGCATTCGGTATGCCAGCGACACGTATTTCGAGGCGGCGCTGTTGATCGCCCTGTTCGGCTTTGTCGGCTCGTTTGCCCTGGCCAAGTTCCTGTTGCGTGGCGAGGTGATCGAATGACGGGAGAACTGTCGATGTGGGTCGAGATCCCAGTGGCGATCCTGCTGGTGCTCGGCAGTCTTTTCGCCCTGACCGGGGCGATCGGCCTGGTGCGGCTCAAGGATTATTTTCAGCGCATGCACCCGCCTGCCCTGGCTTCGACGCTGGGGGCCTGGTGCGTTGCGCTGGCCTCGATCATTTATTTCTCGGCGCTCAAGTCGGGCCCGGTGCTGCATGCCTGGCTGATACCGATCCTGCTGTCCATCACGGTGCCGGTAACGACCCTGCTGCTGGCCCGGGCGGCTTTGTTTCGCAAGCGCATGGCGGGGGACGATGTACCGGCGGAAATAAGCAGCCCCAGGACCGGGAGCGATGGCTAAGGAAGCTTGAGCCAGGCTTTGTTGTGGCGAGGGGATCTATCCCCTCGCCACAACGGCGTTCGCCTCTGGATTGCTCAAGCCCACGCCACCGTCAGCAACCCTGCCCCCAGCACGACACACAACGGTGAGTAGACCCAGGTATCGAGCCGGGCGAACGTCGACCCCTTGACCTCCTTGAAGAAGCCCACCAGGTTCGACTCGCCAATGGCCCGGGCAAACATCAACAGGGCAATCGCACTGATCAGCCATTGCAAGGCACGATGGGTCACGGGAGGCGCGATCAGGCCGACCCGCAGACACACCAGCACCGCAATCATCAGCAGCGCCAGCGCCACCAACAGCGTCAGCCATCCCGACGGGTTGAACGCCGGTTGCAGTGTGCCGCCCTGCTTCACCGGCACCTGCGGCACTACCGCCAGCGCCGCCCACTGCCCGCCCAGGGCCCAATACAAATGAATCAAGCTGATGGTCGCAAACACCGCGACCAGCGACCGAGCCAATACAAGCGTCATTCGCCAGCCTCCTGAAAAAGGTTGAACAATCATCCTAGCTGGAATCTGGCATTTCGCTGGACGGGCGCAGGTTGCCGGATTCCAGTGAATGACGACTTGCCCAGGATCAACTGTTCAATTGACTGGCCTTAACGCGCTACAGCCCCGCGGTCACCTTGTCGGCGACCTCCTTGGGTAACCAGGCTTGCCAAACCTCGGGGTGAGCCTTGAGGAAGGCTTCGGCGGCCTCGCGGGAGGGCGTGCGTTTCTCACTCATATCGGCCAGGGCCTTGTTCAGCGGGTCGATCGGCAGGTCGACCTTGCTGAAGAACTCGGCAATGTCCGGGTGTTGTTTCTGGAACGGTACGGACACGCCAATGGACAACTTCGAAGCCAGGGACCGCGTCGGCCTGGGGTTGGGGTTGTCGGCATCGGTCAGGGTTTTCCAGGCCTCGGCATCGAATGGCGGCTCTTGCAACTGCACCAGCTTGAAACGCCCGAGCAGCGGCGTGGGCGACCAGTAGTAGAACAGGATCGGCTTGCCACGGCGAATCGACGAAGTGATCTCGGCATCGAGCGCGGCCCCTGAGCCGCTGCGAAAGTTCACATAGCTGTCGGAAAGACCGTAGGCCTTGAGCTTTTGCTTGTTGACCACCTCGGAAGTCCAACCGATGGGACTGTTGAGGAAGCGTCCCTTGCTGGGGCTTTCCGGGTCCTTGAACACGTGCTTGTAGCGCGCAAGGTCCTCGACGCTGCGCAAGTCCGGCGCCAGGGGCTTGATGCCCTTGGCAGGGTCGCCCTTGATGACGTATTCCGGCACCCACCAGCCTTCGGTCGCGCCCTTGACCGTATCGCCCAGGGCGACCACCTTGCCCTCGGCCTCGGCCTTGACCCACACCGGGCTGCGACCTGCCCACTCCTCGCCGATCACTTGGATATCGTTATTGGCCAGGGCGGTTTCCAGGGTAATGGTGGTGCCCGGCAACGTGTCCGTCGGCAACCCGTAGCCCTTTTCGACAATGACCCTCAGGATGTCGGTGATCAGGCTGCCGCTTTCCCAGTTCAGGTCGGCAAAGTGGATCGGCGTCGATGCAGCGGATGCCGGAAGGGGTGAAACCAACACAGCGAGGGTGGCCCAGGCAGCCAGCCACTGTCGAACTCGTTTCATGTTTGATACCTCATGCCGGATGCAGCAATAGCCGAACGGCGTGCGAAGCGAACGCAAGCCTGTGACTAGTTCAGTCAATTGACTGTAGCCAAGGTTCCAGCAGGAGCGTTTTAAAACTGTTACGAGTATAAAAAGAACAAAGGACATCAACCCGATTCGTCATCCAAGGATGAAAGCCGCTTCCTACTCGCTGGCCTTGAATGTCACAAGTTCACCCTTGCGCCATTTGGCAGCCTTGGCGGTGACTGCTTTCAACGTCTTGGTCAAACCTTCCTGCAACTGTTCGTTGGCGGCCAATACGGTCACTACGCTGTGCCCTTCCTTGAACAGGATGGCATGGCCCTCGGCGGTCGTGACGAACGCGTAGTCACCCAGGCCATAGACCGTCAATTTGATTTCACGAAACCGGATTTCAAACTTGCCTCCCTCGCGACTGGGAAGTACCGCCGCGCGAAAATGGTCGCCAACCTTGAGTTCCAGCCGGGGTTTGTCATCGACGACCAATGCCGACTCGGTGTCGATTTCGGCAATATAGATACCTTCGGCGGTCTGCTCGGTGATATAGACAAACCGTGACTGGAATTGCTTGACCAGTTTTGCCCGCAGGTCGCCCAGTACAAATAACGCATGCATGTCGAGATTACTTACTGCCAAGGAAACATCCCCATCTTTAAACGGCCCACTCTTTGAGAATGGACCACGAGAACCCGCACGGCCCCATGGGCCTGTCATTGAATTCGAAAGTGAACGGTGCGCCCTGACCCAGGGCGGGAGAAGACTAAAGGATCGCTACTCTCGCCGTCTTTCCCGGCGGTCGTCAGAGGCTGAAGGAAAACACCACTCTGAGCATCGGAAAAGGTGGGACTACTAACTTTAGGGAAATTTCTCACTTAGAAAAGCTTTTTTCTGACATCGAGGCCAAAAAAAATTGCTTTAGATAGGCGCAACCGTACACACGGTGCTGCCGATTCTAGAACAGCCGCTGACGCGCAGACTACTTAAAACAGCCGGCAATTCGTCGGTAACCATAGAAAAGGAATTCACATGGCTACGTTTCCAACCCTGATCCGCCCCGCCATCTCGTGTGTCGCCCTGGCGCAAGACGCCACTCATGACGACGGTTACGCACCGATTGCATTGATCCAGCCCAGATACCGGGTCGTTCTTGCCGGCAAGTGTTTTTTTCATATCGAAGAAACCTCTACCGGGCGCGTAAGAGGTTTCCGCGCCGACCATAACGAAGCCTGCTATCTCGCCCGCACCCTCGAACAGAACCCTTCAACGGCAGGCGCCATGACTTAATTCAGTCGCCGACCGGCAACTGCTGCCATACTGCCTGCCCAGCGAGCGCCTCCATCGGCGACGCTCGTACAACAATATGACTTGAAGGGAAGGCGCGACGTGACGGAACTAGACATCGGCGATTTTTTCATCCGCGGCGAAGCCAGAGAGGTAGAAGGCGAATTCCAAGCGGTCATCGTCATGCGCGCCAAAACCGCCGCCACTGCGGTCACCTATCACCAGGTAGAAAGGGATCGCTGGTTCAAGACGCCGGAACTTGCGGCCGAGGCCGCCAAGGAGTCAGCCCGGGCCCTGAAGCTCGCGGTGGACGAAGGTGCGCTGAAAGCCTGAAGCCAATCGAACTCCTGACGACTGCTCGCCTCAGATAGAGGGAAGCAACCGAGGCGCCATGACGGCGGTAGTCCACAGGAGTCCTACAAAATGGAACAACCATCCCACGAACTCAGCACCCTGTTTGACCAACTTGGCCTGCCTTCGGACGGCAACGCCATCGATGATTTCATCATGGCGCACCCGCTGGATCCGAACACCAAGTTGGTCGATGCGCCTTTCTGGTCGAATCAGCAACAAGATCTGCTTCGCGAATGGCTGCTTGCCGACGGCGAAGAGGCGGTATTGGTGGATCAACTGAACGTACGCCTGCACGACGGTAAATAACCCCAGAACGGCAAGCAAGCTTTCGTGGCGAGGGAGCTTGCTCCCTCGCCACGAAAGCTTGCTCGTCATACAGGCTCCGTCGAGACTCAGCGCGGTTTCTCGGGCTTATAGCCCAGCCGCAACCCACCCCAATGACGTCCCTTGAGCATGATTGGCACCGACAGGTCATGCATCAGCTCGCCCGTGTCCCGCGTATAGGTTTGCAGCAACACCGGCTGTTGATGACTGCCGCAGCGGATCCCGGTGCGATCGGAGAACTTGCGCTTTGTGCGATTGTTCAGCGTGTCCACTTGCGGATCGCCGGTCAACGGCTGACAGAACGCATTGTTGTGAGTCGGCACGTAGCCCTGCTGAGTGCAGGCAATCGCGAAGACCAGCCCCTCATGCCGCGCCAGCAACGGTTCCTGGATCGCTGGCAGCACCTGGTCGGTGTAGCGGTCGAAACGGGTCTGGAACTTCGCCGGATGGGTATTGGGGATCGGTTGGTAGCTGCGATCGAACAGATCCTCCAGGCTGACGCGCCCCTGGTCGATATCCGCCTCGAACTGTGCGGCAATCCGGCTTGCCCCTTCCCGCGCCAAGTCATAGACCCGCTGGTGATAATCGTCCAGGCCCACCTCGGCCAGGCGCTCGCTGATGGTCTCGGCCTGGCCTTCCATCTGCACAGCGGCCTCGGCCAGGCGCTGGGTCTGCTGGTCGCTGATCGCCAGGTCACCACGCATTTGCTCGATCGCATGAAACAGGCTATCGAGTTGTCCACGGTTAGTGTCGGTACCCTGGGCGATGGCGCTGACCTGGGTTTCGACACCGGCCGCAAGCCGCGCGATGTTTTCCAGGTGCTGGCCGGTGTGCTCGACTTGCTGCACACCGCTGTCCAGGTCACCGGCCAATTGGCGGATCTGCTCGACGACCTGCGCGGTGCGCTGCTGGATATCCGCGACCATCACGCCGACCTCGCCGGTCGCCGCGGCAGTGCGCCCGGCCAACCCACGCACCTCGTCGGCCACCACCGCAAAACCGCGACCATGTTCCCCGGCACGGGCCGCCTCGATCGCAGCGTTAAGGGCCAACAGGTTGGTCTGGCTGGCGATCGATTGAATCACCAGGGTCACCCGCTGGATTTCGTCGCTGCGCACGCTCAGCGCCTCGATGAGTTCGCGGCTTTCATTGGCGCGCTGACTGAGCTGATGCATTCGGCTGATGGATTCGACCAACTCGCTGCGCCCGGCGACACTGCTGCGATGGGCCTCGCTGGCCGCGCCCAGGGCCTCTTGACTGAGCTGCGAGGTGGCCTGCTCGGTCGCGATCATCGCTTCGGCGTTGCCAACGATCTGCGCCGCGGCCCCGAGCTGTGACTGGACCTTGCCCGCCAGCTGCTTGACCGAATAGGCAACGCCAGCGGCGGACAGTGCATTATGGCTGGTGGTGTAGGAAAGATCGCGGGTGAGCTCGGCCAGGCTGTCGCTTGCCGTCGGCACCGGTGTGCTGTTCAGCCGCGAGCGCAGGCGTGGCAACCAGACGATGAGCAGCGCCAGCGGCAACGCCAGGTACAACGACCAACCGCCCAAGGTCATGCCACACAGCAGCGAAACCAGCGCCAGGCTTTGCAGAGTCGGCGCAAGCCAGCGCGCTGTAACGCGCGCTACTGGCACCGAGGCCGACGCTGTCGCCGCCAGAGATCCTTCTGTCGCCATTTTCGTCACCCACTTTTCTCATTGTTATGGCCGCATTAAACGCCACTATCGAGCCATTATCCATGGTCCATTAGTCGTGTTTTCGGCAAAAAAACGAGAAGCGTGATGACCAAAAAGCAAAAAGACCGCAGCTTCGGATGAAGGGCTGCGATCTTTTTCGAAAACGGTATCAGGCCTGGCGCTGGTGCTTGTCGATCTGCTCGTGACGTTCCTGGGCTTCGATGCAGTATTTGGTGGTCGGACTGATCAACAGGCGCTTGAGGCCGATCGGCTCGCCGCTGTCGTCGCACCAGCCGAAGCTTTCGTCGTTGATACGGTCCAGGGCCTGCTCCAGTTGCGGCAGCATGCGCTGGTCGCGATCGATGGCGTTGACCAGCCAGGTGCGCTCTTCTTCTACGGAAGCTGCGTCCGCCGGGTCGGCCGGGCTGTCCAGGCTCTCAATGGCGATTCGGTTCTGTTCGATGCGCTCGTGGGTTTCGACTTTCATGTTCTGCAACAGCTTGGTGAAGTAAGCCAGTTGCTCGGCATTCATGTAGTCATCCGCCGGCATGGCCAGCAACTTTTCCTTTGTCATTGATTTCTCTATAAAAAAACGTGCATTAAGGCGAATTATGGAGCGTCCCGCATCAAGCAGCCACGCTCATCGGGAAGGCGCCGTTTATTCCAAGCGCCACCCGGCACTCAATTTACGAGGGGCGGCAGTCTAAGGCCGAGTCGGGGCGTCAGCAACCGAAAACATGGGGAAAATGTTCGACAACCGCTTCAAATGCTGTCTGACAGGCTTCTGCCGGCCGTCGGAGTGCGTTTATAACAAGAAATTCGCTGCGATGGCTGTATCAAGAAGACAAATGGCAACGCCACGCGGGTCAGGCGTGGCGCTTTGTCGCAACCTCAGGCATGTCAGCGTTTGAGTTTGCGCTTGTTGCGGTACTGATCGATCACCACCGCGACGACAATGATCAGACCCTTGATGATGTCCTGGATATAGGCATCGACACCGACAAAGGTAAAACCACTGGCCATTACCCCGAGGATCAGCGCACCGATCACCGTCCCGGTGATGCGCCCCACTCCACCGGCCAGGCTGGTGCCGCCAATGACCGCCGCGGCGATCGCGTCGAGCTCGTAAGACATGCCCATGCCGGCCTGCCCGGTCGCCGCCCGCGCCGAGGCCACGACGCCGGCCAAGCCCGCCAGCAGCCCCGCGATGCTGTAGACGATCACCAGGTGGCGCTTGACGTTGATGCCCGAGGTCCGCGCCGCCTGCATGTTGCCGCCGATGGCGTAGGTGTATTTACCGTACTTGGTGTAGCGCAAGGCGACGTGGAAGATCACCGCCACCACCAGGAAGATGATCACCGGCATAGCGCCATGACCGATGGCGGTGTACGAATCGGACAACATGCTCACCGGCTGGCCTTCGGTGTAATAACGCGCCAAGCCACGGGCCGAGACCATCATGCCGAGGGTGGCGATAAAAGGCGGGATGCCGGTAACGGCGATGATGCTGCCGTTGATCGCCCCCGCCAGCAGCCCCACGCCGAGGCCCGCCACCACCGGTATCCACACGGGCAGGTCCGTCAGGGAAGGAAACACCGCCCGGGAAAAATCCGAAGTCTGGGCCAGGCTCGCGGCAATCATCGCCGACAACGCCAGCACCGAACCTGACGACAAGTCGATGCCGGTGGTGATGATCACCTGGGTCACGCCGATGGCCAGCAGGCCGATGATCGACACTTGCAGGATCATCAGCACCAGGCGCTGGGAGTTCATCAGGAAACTCTGGTCGCGCATGATCCAGCCGAACAGCTCGAACACCAGGCCGATGCCGATCAGCACCAGGAAAATGCTCAGTTCCGTGGGCAGCCGCCGACGCGTCCTGGCCGGTGCGGCGGCGGGTTTGTTTTCCAATATCGCGTTCATAGCCAATCACCTTTTTTATCTGTGGCGAGGAAGCTTGCTCCCTCGCCACGGGATTATTGCTCGACGTTATTGATTCGCCCGGCAGGCATCAGGACAGGCCCGACGCCAGTTGCATGACTCGTTCCTGGGTGGCTTCGCTGCGGTCGAGGGTGCCCATCAGGTCGCCTTCGTGCATCACCATGACGCGGTCGCTCATGCCCAGCACCTCAGGCAGCTCCGAAGAAATCATGATGACCGCCATGCCTTCGCTGGCGAGGTAGGCAATGAGTCGGTAGATCTCGGCCTTGGCGCCGACATCGATGCCGCGGGTCGGTTCGTCGAGGATCAGGATGCGCGGGTTGGTCATCAGCCAGCGGGCCAGCAAGGCCTTCTGCTGGTTACCGCCGGATAGAGTGTCGATGCACTGCTCCAGGGACGGTGTCTTGACCCGCAGCTTCTTGCACATGTCCTCGCACAAGGCGCGCAGGGCTTTTTGCTGGATGAAACCGTTGCCGACGTAATGAGGCAGCACGGCCATTTCCATGTTTTCCAGCACCGACAAGCAGGGAAACAAGCCGCTGAGCTTGCGATCCTCGGTCAACAACGCGAAGCCCTTCTCGATCGCCATGTGCGGATCACTGATGTGGACCGGCTGGCCGTCCAGCAAGATTTCGCCGCCAGTGGCAGGGGTGACGCCGAAAATCGCCTCGGCGACGTTGGTCCGGCCCGAGCCCATCAACCCCGCGATGCCGAGGATTTCCCCGGCGTGCAGGTCGAACGACACCCCTTTGAAAATACCCGCCAGGCTCAAGTCCCGTACCGACAGGACCCGATCGCCGATTGGCTTGTCCCGCTCGGGGAACAATTGGCTCAATTCACGCCCGACCATCATCGAAATCAGGCTGTCGCCATCCATGCTGTCGGCCCGTTGCAGGCCGATGTAGGCGCCGTCGCGAAACACCGCCACTTCATCGGCGATGGCGAAGACTTCGTTCATTTTATGGGTGATGTAGATGATGCCCTTACCCTGGGCCTTGAGGTCGGCGATGATCGAGAACAAATGGGCGACTTCGGTCTCGGTGATGGCCGAAGTCGGTTCGTCCATGATCAGGATGTCGGAGTCATACGAGACGGCCTTGGCGATCTCCACCATCTGCCGTTCGGCAATGCTCAGGTTGCCCACCTGCTCCTCCGGGTCAAGCTTGATGCGCAAGCGCTCCAGCAACCGGGCGGTGCAGCGGTGCATTTCACCATGATCGATCATGTGCAGGCCGTTGAGCTGTTCGCGGCCGATCCAGATGTTTTCGGCGATGCTCATGTGGGGCATCAGGTTCAGTTCCTGGTGGATCATGGCGATCCCGGCCTGCAAGGCCGCCAGGGGGGTGTCGAAGGTCACCGGCTTGCCCCGCAGGCGCAGCTCGCCGGCGTCGGGCTGGTAGATGCCGGCGATGATCTTCATCAGCGTGGATTTGCCCGCACCGTTTTCCCCCATCAAGGCCAGCACCGAGCCGGGGCGTACCCGCAATTGCACGTCTGACAGGGCCACGACGCCAGGGAAGCCTTTGCTGACGTTGACGACCTCCAACAGGTACGGTTCGTCAGGTAATGCGTCCGGCCGGAACGTTGCCGCCGGGGCGCTCGAAGCAGTCGCTGATGCGAACATGGTGGGTACTCCCTGGGCAAGGTCGGCGCGGCGACCTTGCCTGTTTATTGTTGTGATGAAACAGGTGAAGCGTTACTTGAACTGATCGACGTTCTCCGGCGTGATCAAGCGATATGGCACCCAGACGGATTGCTCGACCGGCTGCTTCTTGACCATTTTCACCGCGGTATCGATCGAGCCGTCGGCTTGACCCTTGGCGTCCTGGAACACCGAGACCGCCATGTCGCCTTTCTTGATGGCGTTCAAGCCGTCCGGCGTGCCGTCGACCCCTGCGATCAATACGCTGCCCTTCTTGGCGCCCGTTTGCCTGAGGGCCATGGCGGCGCCAATGGCCATTTCATCGTTGTTGGACACCACGGCGTTGAACTCGCGGCCTTGGGTCAGCCAGTCATTGACCAGGGTCATGCCCTTGTCCCGGGACCACATGCCCGTCTGCTCCTGCTCGATCTTGATGTCCGGGTACTTGGCGAGGACTTCCTTGACGCCCTTGGTGCGGTTGGTGGTGGAGTTGTTCGCCAAATCGCCCAGCAGGATCACGATCTCACCCTTGCCGCCCATCTTGTCGGCCAGGTACTGCATCTGCATGCGCCCGGCCTCAAGGTCATCCGAGGCCACGGTGACCACGCCTTCCGGCAGTTTCGGGTCGTCCGGACGGCGGTTGACGTAGACCAGCGGAATGCCGGCGGCCACGGCGGCCTTGGTGATGCGTTGGGTCGCGGCGGTGTCCACCGGGTTGACGATGAGCGCGTCGACCTTCTGGCTGATGAAGCTTTCTACCTGACTCAGTTGCTTGACCACGTCGCTGCGCGCATCTTCGAACTGCAACGTGACGCCGTCCGGCAGGGCCTTGGCTTTCTTGTCCATGGACTCGCGCAGGTAGGTCAACCAGGTGTCATCGAACTGGGACATGCTGACGCCGATCTTCAGGTCCGCCAGGGCAGCGCCGCTGGCAAACATCAATGACAGGGCCAGCGAGGCAATACGGGTCTTGGTGTTCATGAACGTTCTTTCTCCAATTTTTTTGTTGGTCTTATGGATAAGGCGTGACGGACTTCAGGAACGTGGTAAACGCACGATCGGTGCGCCGGGCATGCAGCACACCACGGCGCCCCTGCGCTGGATGCACAGGGCTTCGAACAAGGGAAGGATTGCGGACAGGCGCAAGGACAATGGCAGGTGAAACGCAGAGCGGTTGAAGGTTTTCATCGACGGTACCTGGCTGTGTTTCTTGTTTTTGTTTCGTCCTTCGTCCATTCAGGGCGAGCCTGGATAAACGCGGACAGGGTTGTCGGTAACCTGGAATCGACTTTATTGGAAAATATTTTCCATATCAACTCATTTTAGAATTTTATTCGTTTTTTATTCCATGTCCTACAGGCTCAGATAAACACACCACCTGACCCTGCTCCGCGCTCTGTCTTGCCGCGTCCAGGAGGCGTGTCGTGGCCAAGGCATCGCGTGCAGCCACTGGCAAAGGGCCGTCGCCCTGCAACGCTGTCTGTAGACGCTGATAGAACGCGAGCCAGCAGCCCCGTTCCGAGGCTACCCGCTCGCGCTCGGCACCGTGTTCGAACCAGCCCCAGCGCCGATGTTCTTCCGTGCCCCAACGTTCGCCCTCGGTGGCGGGGCTCAGTCCCGCCAACGCCAGGGCCTCCTGACCATCGAGGCCTTCGACGGTATAGCAGCCTTCGCTGCCACTGACCCGAAACCTTGGGCGCGGAGCGCTTTGCAGGCAATTGCCGCTCAAGTGCGAGACCACACCGCTTGCGTGGACCAACGACATGAAAAAACCGTTGTCGTAGGCCTGGCCTGGCTGTCGATAATCCAGCTCGGCATACACCCGGGCCACCGGCCCGAACAATTGCAGCGCTTGGTCCACCAGATGGCTGCCCAAATCCCGCAGGAAGCCCCCGCCACTGGCTTTGCCCACCGAGGTCGGCGAGTAACGTTCGACGCTGGACTCAAAACGAATGACCTGCCCCAGGGCACCGGATGAAAGCAATTTGCGCACCGTCAGGAAATCCGAATCCCAGCGGCGGTTCTGGTACACGCTCAACGGTACGTTGCGTCGTTCGGCAGCCAACACCATCGCTTCGGCCTGCCCGGCATCAAGGGCGAATGGCTTGTCGCTGACCACCGCCACGCCGTGCTCGATGGCCTCCATCACAATGGCAGGGCGCGCTTGCAGCGGCGTGGACACCACCACCGCATCAACGCCGGCCGCCACCAGTTGCTCAAGGCTATCGAAGGCCTGGACCCGCGGATGCTCGGTTGCCAATTGCTGGCGTCGCTCGGCGGAACGGGTCACCACCCCGACAAACGTAGCGCCCGGCAGGCTGCTGATGAGCGGCGCATGAAAAAACCGCCCGCCCTTGCCATAGCCCACTAGTCCGATTCGCATGAACACTCCTTATCTGGAAATAACGCCGGGCCCCTGTGGGAGCGAGCCTGCTCGCGAAAGCGGTGTGTCAACCAACATGAATATTGACTGGCCTGACGCCTTCGCGAGCAGGCTCGCTCCCACAATTGACTGCATTCCACAGAGGGAATGTGGTCAGCCGTAAAAGCGTGGCCGCTCCGGCAGCTCGACCTTGATGATCTGCCCACTCTGCTGCGCTTGGACACAGGCATCCGCCGCCATCGCCGCGGCGAAACCATCCCAGGCCGACGGCCCGCCTACTTGCCCGGCACGCACGCCGTCGATGAACGCCTGCAATTCGACGTCATAAGCGGCGATGAAGCGATCCTTCCAATCCATCAGGATGGCATTGGACAGCTTGGCGCCGCTGCGCAGTTGCACCTGGGACGGTTCCGGCAGCTTGGCGATGCCGGTCTCCCCCACCACTTCGCATTGGATGTCGTAACCGTACTGGCAGTTGACGAACACCTCGACGTCGATCCGCGTGCCCTTGGCGGTTTCCAGCAGAACGATCTGCGGATCCCGCAGGTGGGCCAAAGCCTTGCTGCTCTTGCGCGGGAACACCACCTGTACCGACACATAGTCGTCGGCCAGCAGCCAACGCAGCACGTCCAGCTCGTGGATCAGGGTATCGGTGATCGCCATGTCGGTCTTGTAGTTCTCCCCCACGCTCGGGTTGCGGTGGGCGCAATGCAGCATCAACGGCTCGCCGATCTGGCCGCTGTCGATCACCGATTTGAGCGCGCGATAACCTTCATCGTAAGGGCGCATGAAGCCCACCTGCACCAGGCGCTTGCCGTGGGCCACTTCGGCGTCGACGATTTTGCGGCAGCCTTCGGCCGTGACCGCCAGGGGCTTTTCGCAGAACACCGGTTTGCCTGCCGCGATGGCCGCCAGCACGAACTCTTCATGGCTCGGCCCCCAGGAGGTGACGAGGATCGCCTCGACGTCCGGCGCCGCGATCAACGCGTGGCCGTCCGGATAGACCTCGGCGGTCAGTTTGAGGTCGGCCACCACTTTCGCCGCCTGGGCAAGGTTGATGTCAGTCACTGCCACCACCTGGCTGTTGAGCAAGGTCTGGCTGCAACGACGGATGTGGTCCTGGCCGATGGCCCCGGTGCCGATGACGCCCAGCTTCAAAGACATGTTGAACTCCTTATGTAGGTGTTGGCGCAATCAGTATTGACGGGCCTTGGCCAGTCGTTCGTTGAGGGTCTTGGCGACGGCATCGGTGCGGGCGCTGGTGGAGACCTGCGCCACGCCGACCCGCCACCAGGATAGGTATTTGTGGATCATGGTCTTGGGCAGGACCTTGATGTCGATCAGGGTCGAGACCGTCTGGCGCCGGGCGTCGGCCAATGCCGCGTACAACTCGTCCAACGTCTTGACCGTGTAGGTCTTGCAGCCATAGGCCGCCGCGCTCATGGCGAAATCCACCGGCACAAAGCCGCCATCGAGCTTGCCCGTCTCGGGGTTGCGGAAGCGGAACTCGGTGCCGAAGCTGTCCATGCCGTGTTCCATTTGCAGGTTGTTGATGCAACCGAAGGTCATGTTGTCCAGCAGCACGATGTTGATCTTGCGCCGCTCCTGGATGGAGGTTGCGAGTTCCGAGTGCAACATCATGTAGGAGCCGTCGCCCACCAGCGCGTAGACCTCTTTATCGGGCTCGGCGAGTTTCACCCCCAGGGCGGCATTCACCTCATAGCCCATGCATGAATAAGCGTATTCGACGTGGTAAGTGTTCACGCCCTTGCTGCGCCAACTGCGCTGCAGGTCGCCGGGCAGGCTGCCGGCGGCGGCGACGATGATGGCGTCGTCCGCCAGGGTTTCGTTGAGGGTGCCAAGCACGCGACTTTGGGTCAGGCAGGACCCCGTGAGCTCGATGAATTCACGAAACACTGCGGGGTCCATGTGATCGTTGATTTCCGGGACGAAGTCCTGGGTCTGGAAATCTGCCTGGTAGATCCGGTCCACTTCGGCGTCGAGCTGGGCCTTGGCGTCGGCGATCTGCGCGCCCCATTCGGCACGGTAGTCCCCCAGCTTGTCGGCCAGCGCCTCCAGGCCCGAACGGGCGTCGGCCAACAGTTGCACGCCATCGAGTTTCAGCGCATCGCACGGGCTGATGTTGAGGTTGAGAAATTGCACGTCGCAATGCTGAAACAGCCATTTCGACGCCGTGGTGAAATCGCTGTAGCGGGTGCCGATGCCGATGATCAGGTCCGCTTCCTTGGCCAGCAGGTTCGCCGCCAGGCAGCCGGTCTCGCCAACGCCACCGACATTCAGCGGGTGGCTGGAGACGATGGCGCTTTTCCCCGCCTGAGTCTCGGCAAAGGGAATCTCGAAGCGCTCGGCAACGGCTTGCAATGCAGCATTGGCCCCGGAGTACTTCACCCCGCCACCGCAGATGATCAATGGCTTGCGCTTGCCCTTGAACAACGCCAGGGCATCGCCGAGCATCGCTTCGGTGGCCGGCCGGCGGTCGATGCGGTGCACGCGTTTCTGCAAAAAATAATCCGGGTAATCGTAGGCTTCGGCCTGCACATCCTGGGGCAGCGCCAGGGTCACCGCGCCGGTCTCGGCCGGGTCGGTGAGCACACGCATGGCCTGGATCGCGGCAGTCATCAATTGCTCGGGGCGGTTGATGCGATCCCAGTATTTGCTCACGGCCTTGAAGGCATCGTTGGTGCTGATGCTCAGGTCATGGAATTGCTCGATCTGTTGCAGCACCGGGTCCGGCTGACGACTGGCATAGACATCGCCAGGTAACAGCAGCAGCGGGATGCGATTGGCCGTCGCGGTGGCGGCGGCGGTCAGCATGTTCGCCGCGCCGGGACCAACCGACGAGGTACAGGCGTAGATTCTGCGCCGCAGATGCTGCTTGGCAAACCCGATGGCGGCATGAGCCATGCCTTGTTCGTTGCGGCCCTGATGAACCACCAGGTCGCCGCTGTCCTGCTCCAGCGCCTGGCCGAGGCCCAGCACATTGCCGTGGCCGAAAATGGTAAACACCCCGGCGACGAACTTGCTCTGGACGCCATCGACCTCGACGTACTGGTTATCGAGAAATTTCACCAGGGCCTGGGCCATGGTCAGTCTTGTTGTGGTCATGCTTGCACCTTATTGGAATGCAAATCCGGCAAATTTACTCACCCCCTGTGGGAGCGAGCCTGCTCGCGAAAGCGGCCTGTCAGGCGACATCAGTGTTGGATGTACTGCCGCCTTCGCGAGCAGGCTCGCTCCCACAAGGGGATCTTCATCAAGTCAAAATCAGCTCAGGCCTGGGACTTTTGCAAGTGGCTCATACTCGCCCCCAACGCCTGGCGAATATCGGCCAACCCATGAACACTTTCGGCAAACGGCTCGAAGGACAGGTAACCGTCATAGCCGCCGCGGAGCAGCGCCTCGATCTGCCCGGCATTGCCGAGAATATCCCCCTCGCCCACCAGCACTCGGTGGCCGTCGCGAATGGTCGCCAGTGGCGCTTGGGCATCCTCGACCCCTGAGATGTGAACCAGCCCGGTCAATTCAGGGAAGAACTCCTGCTCGCCGGCCAGATGGTGATGAAAGGTGTCGTGCACCAGGCGAAACACATCCAGCCCGTCGGTGGCCTTGATCGCTTCCACCGCCGTGCGCTTGCGGCGTAGCGAGCATTCTGCAAAACCCAAGGGTTCGATGAAACCGTAGATGCCGAAGGCGCGCAGGATCGGCGCCAGTTCACTTAAGGCAGTACGCAAACCCGCCGCTCGCTCGACCTCGCTGCGCGGATCGGCGCGATCGTTGAGCGGGCACATCACCAATCCCTCGGCGCCACACTCGCGGGCGTAATCGGCCAGGCGCACGGCCTGGGCACGGCGCTCTTCGTTCCACACATCGAACGGGTACAGGGCGTTGATCGACAGCACTTTGATGCCGCGCGCCTCGCACAACTCGCGGACATGGGCCGGCGGCATGCCGTCTTCGATCTCGACACCTTTGAGGTCATTGCGAATCTCGATGGCATCGGTCTTCAACGCCAGCGCCAGGTCGATGAAAGCAGGCAGCGACAGGCGCGGGGCAACCATTCGATTCAAGGCGAAACGCAGGGGCTTGTTCATTGTTGTTCTCCCTCCGGCATTCATGAAATGAGTTATTGGGCAGTGGGCATGCTGAACTCGGGGCCCTTGGCGATGCTGTCGGGCCAGCGCTGCATCACGCTCTTGTAGCGACTGTAGAAACGCAGGCCTTCCTCGCCATAGGCATGGTGATCCCCGAACAGCGAACGCTTCCAGCCGCCAAAGGAGTGCCAGGCCATGGGCACCGGGATCGGCACGTTGATGCCCACCATGCCGACCTTGATGCTGCGGGCGAACGCCCGGGCGATGCCGCCATCACGGGTGAAGCACGACACGCCGTTGCCAAACTCATGGGCATTGATCAGCGCCACCGCCGTGGCGAAATCCGGCACACGAACGATGCCCAGCACCGGGCCGAAAATCTCCTGTTGGTAGATGCTCATCTCGGCGGTGACCTGGTCGAACAGCGTCGCGCCGACAAAAAATCCCTGCTCGGCCCCCGGCACCTTGAAGCCCCGGCCGTCGACGATCAGTCGCGCACCCTCGGCCACGCCAGCATCGATGAAGCCTTCTACCTTGGCCTTGTGTTCGGCGGTGACCAACGGCCCCATGTCGGTGCCGGGTTGCTGGCCATTGCCGACTTTCAGTTGGTCGATACGTGGCAACAGTCGGGCGATCAGCTCATCGCCCACGTCGCCCACCGCCACCGCGATGGAAATCGCCATGCAGCGCTCGCCGGCAGAACCGTAGGCCGCGCCGATCAGCGCGTCCGCCGCCTGGTCGAGGTCGGCATCGGGCATGACGATCATGTGGTTCTTCGCCCCACCCAAGGCCTGCACGCGCTTACCGTGCGCCGTACCCTGCTGGTGGATGTATTCGGCGATGGGCGTGGAGCCGACAAAAGAGATCGCCTCGATGTCCGGGTGCTGCAATAGCGCATCCACGGCCGCCTTGTCGCCCTGGACGACATTGAATACGCCGTCCGGCAGGCCGGCTTCGGTCAGCAAGCGGGCCATCAGCAAACTGGCGGACGGGTCGCGTTCCGAAGGCTTGAGGATGAAGCAGTTGCCGGCAACCAGCGCCAGGGGAATCATCCACAACGGCACCATGACCGGGAAGTTGAACGGCGTGACGCCAGCGCAAACGCCCAGCGGTTGGCGCAAATTCCAGTTATCGATACCGCCGCCAATGTTGTCGCTGAAATCGGTCTTGAGCAGGCTCGGCGCACCGCAGGCGTACTCGACGATTTCGATACCGCGGGTGACTTCGCCGTGGGCGTCGGACAGCACCTTGCCGTGTTCACGGCTGATGATCTGCGCCAACTCATCATGGTGGCGGTCGAGCAATTCCTTGAACTTGAACATCACCCGCGACCGTCGCAACGACGATTGCTCGGACCAGGCCGGGAACGCCGCCAGCGCCGAGGCCACCGCTGCCTCGACGGTACTCGGCTCGGCCAGGGCCACCCGGGCCTGCACCGCGCCGGTGGCCGGGTTGAAGACATTGCTGGAGCGAGCGGTGTCGCCATCCTGCACTTGGCCGTTGATGTAATGGCCTATTACCGGGGTGTCGCTCATTGTCCTGGTTCTCCGTTGGAATGTTCGAATTCAGAAGTCGAGCAGCCAGCTGTGCTGCGGGTCGTTATGGAACTGCCAGACCCGCTTCGGACCGGCCATGACATTCAGGTAATACGACTCGTACCCGTAGGGCACGCTGACCGGGTGGTAACCCTTGGGCACCACCACCAGGTCACTGTTTTCCACGGCCATGGCCTGGTCGATGCTGCGGTCGTCGGTGTAGACCCGCTGGAACACGAAGCCCTGGGACGGGTTGACCTGGTGGTAGTAGGTCTCTTCGAGAAAGCTCTGGTGCGGCAGGTCGTCGGTGTCGTGCTTGTGGGGCGGATAGCTGGACGAATGACCGGACGGCGTGCGCACTTCCACTACCAGCAGCGAGTGGGCCGGTTCGCTGTCGGGCAGGATGTCGCAGACATAACGAGTATTGGCGCCCTTGCCGCGAACGCTGCGTTTCATGCTTTGCGGGCGGATCAGCCGTGGTCCGTATTCATTGCTGGCCGCGCCCGGCGCGGCGCACACCGCTACTTGCACGTCGCTCAAGGCCGTCACCTGGGCCTGGCTGCCGGGTGGCAGGTATGCGGCGTAGGGGGATTTATCCTCGAACACCGAGTGGCGGTCACCGAGGTTGTCCCAGTTGAACGTTCCCTGCCCCGGCGCTTCGCCCTTGAGGTCGATACGCCCGCTGAGCAAGACCACACACAACTCCTTGTCACCGGCCATCACCGGAAGGGTTTCTCCGAGGCTCAGGCGGTAGGCCGCGAAGCCCACGTAATCCAACGCACCATGGGGCAGTTCGACCAGTTTCTGGCCGCCGGGATTGCTCTTGATCAACAGGCTCATGCCGGCATCCTCTCTTGCAGCAGGGCACGCAAGGTGTCGTAGCCCTTCTTGGCGTAGACATAACTCGGCGCCACGGCGGGGTCCTGCTCGGCTTCCACCACCAGCCACCCTTGGTAGTCGGCAGCCAGTAGGACGTCGAGCAACGCAGCGAAATCGATGTCGCCATCCCCCGGCACGGTGAAGGTGCCATTGATGATGCAGTCGGGGAAACTCCAGAGGTTGTTGCGCGCCAGCTGCACCACGGGTTTGCGCACGTCCTTGAAATGCACGTGACAGATGCGCTCGATGTGCTTGCGCAAGACTTGCAGCGGTTCGCCACCGCCCATGTAGCAATGCCCAGAGTCGAACAGCAGGCCCACTTCGCTGCCGGTCAGGGCCATCAGCTTGTCGATGTCCGAAGGCGATTCTACGTAGGCGCCCATGTGGTGGTGATAGGCCAGTCGCACGCCCTGGGACAGGGTGAAGCGCGCCAGTTCGGTGAGCTTGTCGGCGTAGGCTTGCCAGGCTTCGTCGGTGTGAAAGCGCGGGCGTTCGATCAAGGGGATGCGCTGGCCCTGGATGGAGTCAGCCACTTCGCCATAGACCAATACCGTCGCGCCGTTCTGCGCCAGCAGTTCGACATGGCTGGCGATGGCGTCGATTTCCTCGGCCGCCGAACGCCGCGCCAATCGACTGGAATACCAGCCGGAAACCAGCGCCAGGTCGTACGGGCGCAACACGTCGCCGACGCCCTTGGCGTCCTTGGGGAACTTGCCGTTGAGCTCAAACCCTTCGTAGCCGATTTCCTTGCCTTCGCTCAGCGCCGTGCTCAAGGGCGTCTCGCCGCCAAGGGACGGCAGGTCGTCGTTGCTCCAGGAAATCGGGTTGATGCCAATTCGAATAGCGGGCATGGCTGCACCTTTTATTGTTGTCCCTAATGTTCAGCCGATCACCTGTGGCGAGGGAGCTTGCTCCCGCTCGGCTGCGAAGCAGTCGCAAAACTATGGATGCGGTTTTACCTGTCAAATCGAGGGTGGCTGGATTTGGGACTGCTTCGCAGTCCAGCGGGAGCAAGCTCCCTCGCCACAAGGGCCCTGTCATCAAGCCCGGGCACTGCGCCACGCCTCGATCAATTCCACAAACCGCCCCTGCACGTCCCGGATCAACGTTTCGTCATCGATCTCCCCGGCCATCCAGGCCCGGCTCGGCTCCTGGAAAATCGTCCGGCCCACGGCAAAGCCCCGGCAGGTGGTGCTCTGGCTGGCCTGGCGGAAGCCCTCGGCCAATGCGGCGGCCGGGGCGTTGAGGCCCAGCAGCACCACGCCACGGCAGTACGGGTCGCGCTGCTGGATCAACTCGTCGAGTTGCTTCCACTCTTGGGCAGTCTGCGCTTCGATCTTCCACCACGCCGGGAAAATACCCAGGTTGTAGAGGCGCTTGAGGGCGCGATAGAGCACGTCCGGATGGGCTGATGGATGATCCTTCGGCGGGATGACTTCCAGCAGCAACTCATGACCGCTGACCTGGGACGCCTTGTACAAGCCCATCAACTGGGCCTCTTGTTCCAGGCGCAGCAGCGGTTCGTCGTCGGGGTGAAATTGAACCAGGCATTTGATGATCTGTTCCTGCGGCCAGGCAATCAGGTTGCTGCCGATGGAGCGCCCGTGCTCGAACGCCAGCGGCCGCGAGCCCTGCACTTCCACCGGCCGCGCCACCCACCAGCCACGCCCGGTGGCCGCGTTGAGGGAGTCCTGGCCAAAGCGCTGATCGGCCAGCAAACCGACATCGGCGGCGATACCCTGGCGTTGCAGGTCGACCTCGACCCGCTGCACAGCCTGGATGAACAGTTGCTTGAGCTCGCTGATACTGTCGAGGCCACGCCCGCCGCGCTGAGCCAGTTCCACCAGTTGCCAGCGATGGTCGAAGGCGAAGATGAACAACTGCTTCCAGGCCCTGCGCGGCACGCTCACCTGATGCAGCCGTTGCAGCGCGGCATCCTGGTCCGGTCGGGTGATGGGCACCGGGCTGTTGAACAAATAGTCGAGTTCGGCCCGGGTCGGCATCGCCGGAGCGCAGGCATGGCGCGAAACCACCAGGCCACCGCAGGCATTGGCCAACTGGCAGCAGCGCTCATCGTCGGCGTCCTCCAGCCAACCGGCGAGGAACCCGGACATGAACGCATCACCGGCACCCAGCACATTCAAGACTTCGACCCTAACGCCCGGGTAAATGGCGCCGTCTTCCAATCGGTTCGGGATGTCACCGTGGATCACCGTACATCCTTGTGGGCCGAGCTTGACCACCAGGGTTGCCGCCGTCAGCGCGCGCACCGTACGCAGCGCGGCCAGCAGGTCCTCGCTGCCGCCAGCGATGAGGAATTCTTCCTCGGTGCCGACGATCAGGTCGAAACGCGCCAGGATGCCTTGCACGTGCTGGCTGACCTTGCGGTCGGCAACGAAACGGGTTTCACCGTCGGCCTTGCTCGCCAGGCCCCAGAGGACCGGGCGGTAATCGATGTCGAGAACGCATTTGACGTTGTGTTTTCGGGCATGGTCCAGCGCCTGGATGCTCGCGTTGTAGACGCCTTCGGTAGAGAAATGAGTGCCGGTGATCAGCAGCGCCTTGCTGGAAGCGATAAAGGTTTCGTCGATGTCTTCGGCCCGCAGCGCCATGTCCGCGCAGTTTTCCCGGTAGAACACCAGGGGAAAGGTCTCGCGGTCCTTGATACCCAGCAAGACCATGGCGGTCAGGCGCTCGGCATCGACCTTGACGCCGCTGACGTCACAGCCTTCCCGGGCGAGGGACTGCACCAGGAAACGCCCCATGTGATCGTCGCCTACACGGCTCAACATCGCCGATTTCAGCCCCAGGCGGGCCGTACCGAAGGCGATGTTGGCCGACGATCCACCCAGGTACTTGGCAAAACTGCTGACATCTTCCAGCCGCGCGCCGACCTGCTGCGCATAGAGATCGACGCCCAGGCGTCCCAGGCAGATGACATCCAATTGACGCCCACTGGCAAAACGAGTCTGACCCATGCTGGCTCCTGTTATTTTTATCAGCCTGCGCTTGCCGTCGGAACCGACGCCAACGCTTTGGTGGATGCAGACTAAAACGAGCAAGCGCCAAGAATCAATATTTTTTCCATATATTTTTATCGTGGAATATTTTTTCCAATATGCTATTGCTCAACCGGGCCAGACGCGGTGCATCGTTTCAGCAGGCGCTACAACTTCGTTCACCCATGATTTTCCTCCCGCCTACGCTGTAGACTGCGACCAGCCAACCTATTGTCGAGGATCGGCCCGTTTTTCAGGGGCGTCCTATAAGAACAAGCCAGAAGGATTTCCTATGACCCGCCCCGATCTGCAGGCGTCGTCCGAGAGCGCGTCCGAAGCCGCCCTCCCCAGCCCACCGATCAACGCCGAGCGGCTGTTGCAACTGATCACCGAGGAATACGAAGGCCTGCCGCGCCAGCTCAAGCGCATCGCCAGCTATATGAGCCAGCAAAGCGACCGGATCATGGTTGATCGCATCAGCGACATCGCCCGGGAATGTGAAGTGCATCCCTCGGCCATCGTGCGCTTCTCCCAGCGCTTCGGCTTCAGCGGGTTCAGCGAAATGCAGGCTTTGTTCCGCGAGGCGTACACCCACAAAACCACGCCGGTACAGAACTACCAGCAACGCATTCGCAGCATGATCGCCAACAAATCCCAGAAGGCCAGTGCCGGCGACCTGGCCCGGGAATGCGTCAACGCGACCCTATCGGGTATCGAACGCCTGGGGCTGGAGCTCGAAGACGAGGCGTTCGAAAAAGCCGTGGACCTGGTGGTGAATGCCGACAACATCTATGTGGTCGGTGTGCGGCGTTCATTCGCGGTGGCCGATTACCTGGTCTACAACCTGCAGCACACCAACAAGCGCATTCACCTGGTCTCCGGCCTGGGCGGCAGTTATCGCGAGCAGATGCGCAGCGTGCGGGCCAACGACCTGGTGATTGCCATCAGCTTTACGCCTTACGGCAAGGAAACCCAGCACTGCCTGCGCATTGCCCAGCATCACCAGGCGAAGACACTGATCATCACCGACAGCAACTTATCGCCGCTGGCCAAGCGGGCCAACGCGGTGTTGCTGGTCAACGAAGGCAGCTCGTTCGCGTTCCGCTCGTTGAGCGCCACGTTGTGCCTGTGCCAAGCATTGTTCATCGCCGTGGCCTACCGACTCGAACTCAAAGTCGATGAAATCCATGAACAGGTCGGCTTCGAGGATTGATACCCGACCTGCCAAACCGCTGAAGGAGAAGCCATGAAACTGATCGGCATGTTGGACTCGCCCTACGTGCGACGCGTCGCCATTTCCGCCAAATGCCTAGGGATTGCCCTGGAACACGAATCGGTGTCGGTGTTCCGGCAATTCGAGCATTTCCAGAGCATCAACCCGGTGGTCAAGGCCCCCACGCTGGTGATGGATGATGCCTCGGTGTTGATGGATTCCACCTTGATCATCGATTACCTGGAGGCACTGGCCGGCCCGGCGAACAGCCTGATGCCGTCCGATCCAGCCCAACGATTGCGCTCCTTGCAATTGGTCGGGCTGGCGCTGGCGGCGTGCGAAAAGTCGGTGCAGATCTATTACGAACGCACCCTGCGACCGGCGGATATCCAACATGCTCCGTGGCTGTCACGAATTTCGGGCCAGTTGCTGGCCGCCTACGGTGAGCTGGAGCAAGCCCTGGCAAAACAACCGCTGCCCACCGATGGTTCCATCGATCAGGCCGGCATCACCGTCGCCGTGGCGTGGACCTTCACCAACCTGTTGGTGGCGGATCAAGTACAGGGCAAGTCCTTCCCGCAGATCAGCGCATTCACCGCCTATGCCGAAGGGTTGGAAGCCTTTGTCAGCACGCCGGTGGAATGACGGCTGGATACATGCCTTTGTGGGAGCGAGCAAGCTCGCTCCCACAGGGTTCAGGCCGGTTCCATTTTTCTAGGCTCTGGAGTCGGCGCTACCTCGAAGCGGTCGGCCAGGAATGGCGTGATGTCCAGTGGCAGCGGCTCCTGGTTCACCAGTTTGTCCAGCAGCACGCCGGTGATGGCCGAGGTCAGGATACCGGTGCGAAAGTGCCCGCAGGCGGTGAGGTAGCCCTCGACACCGCGCATCGGCCCCAAGATCGGTAGCTCATCGGGTGAGCCTGGACGCAGGCCGGCCCAGGTGCGCTTCAGGTTGATGTCGGCCAGTTGCGGGATACAGCGCACGGCACCCTGTACCAGCCCTTCGATCTCCGGGTAGGTGGTGGTCACGTCGAACCCTTTGTCCTCCGTGGTGCTGCCGATGAGGATTTCGCCGTTGTCTTTCTGCGCCACGTAGCAGTCGCTGGTGGTCAGGCAGCCATTGAGGATTTTGGGCATGCGCTCGGTCAAGAGGATCTGGCCCTTGACTGGCTTGACCGGGATCCGCACGCCCGTTGCCTGCTCGCTCAGGTCCGCCGCCCAGGCGCCGGCAGCGTTGATCAAGGTCTGGCAAGTGAATGTCCCGGCCTCGGCGGTCTTCACGCCGGTGACCCGCGTCCCGCTTCGCAACACGTCAGTCACGTTGGTGTTGAAGAACAGGTCGACACCGTTCTGCCGCGCGCCCTCGGTGTAGGCGTCTGCCAGGCGGAATGGGCTGACCTGATGGTCGCACAGGAATTCCAGGGCACCCCGGGCCTCGTGGCTGACGTTCGGCTCGGCCTCGCGCAATGCCGCCTGGTCGAGCCAGCGCACCTGATCGGCCAGATGAGGAATGCAGGCGACGATATGCTCGGCATACAACCGATCTTCATCGTCGTAGATCACGAACTTGAGCCCGGTCCGTTCGAACTTGAAATCCATGCCATGACGATCGAACAGTTCCCGGTGCAATTGCGGGTACATCGCGTTGGACTGCAAGGCGAATTCGAAAAACGAGTCGGGCAGGATGTGCGGCGTGCTGGCATCCACCGCCACGGCGGCGCCCTGGGCCTGGCGCTTGCGATTGGCTGACATCATCCTGAAGAAAATCACCCCGCAACCCAGGCCCACCGATTCGCCAATGGCCCAGAGGCCACCCGCCGAGGCGCGGGTGGCGTTGCCTGGACGCTTGGCGTCGATCAGGGCGATCTTCAGATGGTTGCGCTTGGACAGCTGGTAAGCGCAGGAGGCGCCGATCACGCCGCCACCGGCAATCACAACATCGTAATGCCTAATCATGGGAAACGGCCTCCGTGCCGAGGTACTGGAACGCTGAAAAAGGAACAGGATCTATGGGGAAACGTGGCCGCAGCCACCCTACATCAGCGCGCCCGGTGGCCTCGCGCAACCGGTCGCTGCAATAACCGACGCACATGCGCCCCTGGCAGTCGCCCATGCTCACGCGGGTGCGCATCTTCAGGCTGGCCATGTCTTGCACGCCCTGCGCCAGGGCCCGGTCGATGTCGGCGCGGGTGGCATGTTCGCAGCGGCAGATCACCGTGTCGGCGGCAGGCAGCGCCGTTTGGCCCGCCCCACGCTGGGTGTAGCGATCGACCGCGGCGCGAAAACGAATGATGCGGTCCAGTTGTGCCTGGTACCGCTCGCGACGCCCGAGGGCTGCCGCCTCATCCAGGACGTTGCGTTGCACCAGCACCGACAGCGCCGCGATGCGCCCGCTCAGCATGGCTGCCTCTCCCCCGCGAATCCCGCCCATGTCGCCCGCCAGATGGACATGCGCCTCGCTGCCCCGTTGCCAGGCATCGGACACGGCACGCAGATAGCCGTCGTCGCTGAAACCATGTTCCAGGCCCATCTGCTGGCTCAGCTGGGTGCGCGGGATAAACCCGTAGCCGACGGCCAACGTCTGGGCCGGCACCTGTTCGGCGCGCGCAAGGTCCGGTTCCCAATTTACGGAGTACGGCGCTACGGTCACGGCGCTCAACTCGCCCTCGCCTTCGGCACGCACCACGCCCCAGCCATAGCGCACGGGAATGCGATGGCGCTTGAGGTACGCGAGCATGCCCAGGCCGTCGAGGAACAGTTGCGGCTTGTTCAGCAGCGCTAGGCTTTCCTTGGCGATCCTGCCGAACGCACACGCCTCATAGACACCCGCCACGGTGACGCCCGAGGCGTGAAGCTGACAGGCCACCAATGGCAATAACGGGCCCGTCCCGGCGATCACCACCGGGCTCGGCGGCTTGACCACGCCGCTCTTGATCTGCAGCTGCAAGCCGCCAAGCATCATCACGCCCGGGAGGGTCCAGCCAGGGAACGGTACGCTGCGTTCATGGCACCCCGCTGCCAGGATCAACTGCGAATAGGCAACCGACCGCAAGCGCTCGTGCGCATCGAGCAGCGTCAGCGCCCGGAATCCCTCCGCCCCGATGACACGGCAGCCCAATTGCACGTCGATCAGGTCGGCGTGGCGCTGGAAGTCCCCGTGGAGCTTCTCCAACGCTTCGCTGTAGCGGGCCCCCAGGTAATCCAGGCATACGCCATCGCGCAAGGGGCCGCGATACACCACGCCACCGAGGCGCGGCGCCTCTTCGAGCAAGGTGCAGCGCACCCCGTGGGAGGCCAGCTCGGTAGCCGCCGCCATGCCCGCCGGCCCGCCGCCGACGATGACCGGATCGAGGTTCATGGCGCCTCCGTTTCAGCAATGCGGTTGGCCCGGGTCTCGATCTGCATGCCGGGGCGCACGAGAGTCTGGCAGGCGCGGCGCTTATGGCGACCATCGATCTTGACCAGGCAGCAATGGCAAACCCCCATGCCGCAATAGGCGCCACTGATCTGGTCGTGGTCGTTGCGGGCCACCTGCCGGCGACCCAGGGCCTGGATCACGGTAAGCACGGTTTCGCCCTGGGCGGCATTGACAGCCTGTCCGTCCAGGAGCACGGTCATGTCAGCCTCGAGCGGCTGGATATCGTATTGTCGGTGTATGAGGTCTTGAGGTTGCATCATGCAGCTCTTCCTTGAAGGTTCAGTCGGTCTTGGCTCCTTGCGGCACGCCACCACCCGCCTTGCGGCGATGCCCATCGGCGACTGCGCGCCAAAACAGGGCAACAGACGCAGCATGCTGGTGCGCGGCGCAATGATGTTAGGGATTATTTGTGACGAAGTGTTGATCCAGGCCAATCAATGCGCACGTCCGCGCCCATGAACTTTTTTTCAGAAAGCCGACAGGTATTCTTTGGCAGAATGCTGCGCAGTCGCTCCAATTACTCACCCGGTACTGACCATGAACCGCATCCTGACCATCGAAGACGACGCCGTGACCGCTCGGGAAATTGTCGCCGAACTGACCCGCAACGGCCTGGACGTCGACTGGGTCGACAATGGCCGCGAAGGCTTGGAGCGCGCGGTCAGCGGTGACTACGACCTGATCACCCTCGACCGCATGCTCCCCGAACTGGACGGCCTGGTGATTGTCACCACGCTACGGACCATGGGCGTGGCCACGCCGATTCTGATGATCAGCGCCCTGTCCGATGTCGACGAACGCGTCCGCGGCCTGCGCGCCGGTGGCGACGATTACCTGACCAAGCCGTTCGCCACCGATGAAATGGCCGCCCGGGTCGAGGTGTTGCTGCGCCGCAACAACGGTGCCCGTGAACCCGAGACCGCGCTGCGGGTGGCGGACCTGGAGCTGAACCTGATCAGCCGCGAAGCCAGCCGCAACGGGCAACTGCTCAGCCTCTTGCCCACCGAATACAAATTGCTGGAATTCCTGATGCGCAACAGCGGCCAGATCCTGTCGCGCATGATGATTTTCGAAGAGGTCTGGGGGTATCACTTCGACCCCGGCACCAACCTGATCGACGTCCACATCGGTCGCCTGCGCAAAAAAATCGACCCGCCGGGCCTGGAGCCGCTGATTCGCACGGTACGAGGGTCCGGCTATGTCATTGCTGAACCCCGCTAAGGGCTGGCGATCCTCAAGCAGCCGCCTGCTGGCGCTCTACAGCGCGCTGTTCGTGATCTGGAGCGCCATCCTGATGGGGGTGATGTATTACGAAGTGTTTGGCTACCTCGACAGCCTCGCCAAACATTCCCTGATGCAACGCCAGCACCTGTTCGCGCGCATCCACGGCGACCAGCTGGAGGACGCGCTGATGGCCAGCCTGACGTTGGACGAACGCGGCGTCGACGCCTACGGCCTGTTCGATCCGCAGTTGCGCCATCTGAGCGGACCGATCCAACGCATCCCCGCCGATCTGCCGCTCGATGGCAAGATCCATATGCTCGGCGGTTGCGTCGATTCCGACGACCCGGGCGTGCCGTCCGACAGTTGCGACGCGATAGCGACCCGGACCCAGGATGGTCGCTGGCTGGTGCTGGCGCGGGACAACGGCTCGTTGTTCGCCGTGACACGCATCATTTCACACGCACTGTTCTGGGGCGTATCGCTGACGATCCTGCCGGGCATCTTCGGCTGGCACCTGCTGCGGCGCCGGCCGTTGCGGCGGATTCGCAAGCTGCAAGCCAGCGCCGAGGCCATCGTCGCCGGTGACCTGACCCATCGCCTGCCGCTGTCGAGCCGCCGCGATGAGCTGGACATGCTGGCGGCCATCGTCAACGCCATGCTCGACCGCATCGAACGGCTGATGAACGAGGTCAAGGGCGTTTGCGACAACATCGCCCATGACTTGCGCACGCCACTGACCCGCCTGCGGGCCCAGCTCTATCGCATCCAGCAGGAAGCGGCGGACGGCTCGCCCGAAGCCTTGCAGATGGATCAGGTGATCGCCGAGACGGATACGCTGATGGCGCGGTTTCGCGGGCTGTTGCGGATATCAGAGTTGGAGGACCAGCAGCGTCGCTCCGGCTTCATGCGCCTCGATCCCTTGCAGTTATTGCAAGAACTGCACGATTTCTACCTGCCCCTCGCCGAAGAGCGCGAGCTGGTTTTCAAGCTGGAGGTGCCCGCCAGCCTGCCCCTGCTCAACGGCGACCGGGCGTTGCTGTTCGAGGCCGTGTCGAACCTTCTGAGCAATTCCATCAAATTCACCCCACCGGGCGGTGAGGTGATCCTGCGCGGCGTCGACCAGGGCGACAGCACCCGCATCGAAGTGCTCGACTCCGGCCCTGGCATCCCGGAGGCAGAGCGCAAGGCGGTGTTTCGCCGTTTCTACCGCGCCGAGGGCAGCAGCCAGCACGGCGGATTCGGCCTTGGCCTGTCCATTGTCGCGGCGATTGTCAATTTGCACGGATTTACCCTGGAAGTGGATCGCAGCGAGTCGGGCGGCGCCCGGCTGGTGCTCGATTGCCGGGCGACATTGCTCTGATTCGTTGGCCCGTGGCGAGGGAGCGCGTCTTAGCGGACCAGGAAATCAGGCAGGATCACTGCGGTGCAACGGCGTGTTCTGCAGTTCGTAGCGCAGCTCGTCAATCAGCTTCTCCAGGCCCTCTTCAGAGCGGATGCTCTCGACGCTCATGCCGCTCACCACCAGGTCGACCTCGCCGCTTTCCTGGTGATACAGACGAATAGTCAGCGTGCCATCGCCATTGAGGTTGCATGCGCAGGACAGCGGAGCAAAACTTTTTTCGAGGCGGGCGCGAAGCGGAGCAAGATGGGTCATCGTTCGCACCTCAGCTTCGAAGTCGCAAATGACCGTTGGACACACCCGGCCTCCTGGCTCCCGCAGACTTCCTGTCGATCTCGCACTTGAAGGGCTTGTTGCGCATTGTGGCGTATTCCTTGACTGTTTCGTGGGGGACGCGACATCAACAGCTATGCCGCACCCTCTCAGCCTAAGGAAGGAGGCGCCCGCGAAGAACCCGAATTTGCACTAGCACGGCAGGTGCATATGCACTGGCTACTATGGTGCCTTCATCCGCCATTCATTTGCGTACAACCCCCGCTCTCGCGCCCAGACAATCGCTTCGCTGCGGCTATGCACGTCCAGTTTGGAATACAGCGTAGCCACGTGATTGCGCACGGTGTTTGGCGCGAGCTTGAGCCGCGCGGCGATTTCCTTGTCCGCCAGGCCTTCGCAGATCAGGCCAAGCACATCGCGTTCCCGGGCCGTCAGCTCGGTGAACGATGTCGTGGGGCTTTGCGCGTTGATACTTTTCACATTGGCGAGTTTTTCGATCAAGGTCCGACTGAACCACGAGGCGTCCTTCATCACTTCCTCGATGGCCGCCACCAGTTCCAACTCCGAACGCTTGCGTTCGGTGATGTTCATCAGCACCAGCAAATAGCAGGGTTTGTCCTGGATGGCCACAGTGTCGGCCGCCACTTCGCAGTCGATCTGTTCGCCCCCTTTTCTGTGAACCTTGATGTCGACGCCGGACACAGTGGCGGTCTTTTCCAACCGCGCAAAAAGCGTCGCGCCTGCGTCCTTTTCGAGAAAACCGATTTCCTCGACGGTCTTGCCCAACAACTCTTCGCTGGCATAACCGGTCGCCTGGAGGAAGGCTTCGTTGATTTCCAGCAATTGCTGCTCAGCGCTACAGATCAGCGTTGGCACCGGCGACAGGCGGAATGACTTGGCAAAGCGCTCCTCGCTTTGACGCAGCGCCGTCTCGGCCTTGCGCCGGGGCTCCATGTCCATGAAGGAGAACAGCATGCAGTCTTCATCGTGCAGGTCCAGGGGCTGGCCGGCGACGATCACTTGCTTGCTGCTACCGTCCGGCAAACGCATTTCGGCCTGCATCTGCGGAATGGTCGCACCCTGGCCCAGGCGCTCGATGGCCAGGTCACGCTTCTCGGCCGCTTCGAGCACATCCAACTCATACACCGAACGGCCGATCACCTGCTCGCGGCTGTAGCCGGTCATTTCCAGGAAGCCCGCGTTGACCTTGATATAGCGCAGGTCGCTGAGGCGGCAGATCACCGCAGGCGCCGGATTGGCACCAAAGGTTCTCTCGAACCGTTGCTCAGCGCTGGCCCATTCAGTGGCATCGCTGAGAATCAGCACCAGGTATTCCGGCTCGCCGGCACGGTCACTCAGGACCATGCTGCGGATGCGGTGAACCCAGGTCCGATCCGGGTCGGCGTCTGGCGTGACTTCCACCAGCACATCGCTGAATTCATCGCCACGAGCGACGCGGGCGATGGGGTAATTGTCTTCGGGCAACGAATGGTTATTGCGATAGCGCAGGTGGAAACGCTTGGCGTATTGCTTGGCATTGGCGCCCAACTCGCCGAGCTCCGTGACGCCGTGCATGGTCAGGGCGGCTTCATTGGCCCAGGCAATGGTCTGGTCGACCTCGACCAGTATCACGCCGTCAGACAATCCGGCGATGATTTGCAGCAATTGGCGGCGATTGGTATCGGTGTTCGGGACGTCCTGATTCATTGGGTCTCCATGGGTCGTGACGTTCAGGCATGGATGCGTTGAAGGTTACGACCACATGGGCTTGCGATAGTGCGCCAGGCCTCAAAGCCCCGCGGCGATAGCCTTGCCGACGTCCTGGGTCGAGGCTTGTCCGCCCAGGTCCGGGGTTATCGGCCCATGTGCGATCACCTGCTCGATGGCCCGCAGGATCCCGTCATGGGCCGCGCGATAACGCTCATCGCCGTTGCCAAGGAAATCCAGCATCAACGCTGCCGACCAGATCATCGCGATCGGGTTGGCATTGTTTTGCCCATAGATATCCGGCGCCGTGCCGTGCACCGGTTCGAACAGCGAGGGAAAGCGCCGCTGCGGATCCAGGTTCGCCGACGGCGCGATGCCGATAGTGCCGGCGCAGGCGGGGCCGAGGTCGGAAAGGATGTCGCCGAACAGGTTCGAGGCGACCACCACATCGAAGCGGTCTGGTTGCAGGACGAAACGGGCGCACAGGATGTCGATGTGCTGTTTGTCCCATGTCACCTCGGGGTATTGCTCGGCCATCAAGGCCGTGCGTTCGTCCCAGTACGGCATGCTGATGGAAATCCCGTTGGACTTGGTCGCGGCCGTCAGGCGCTTGCGCGGTCGGGATTGGGCCAGGTCGAAGGCGAACTTGAGAATCCGGTCGACGCCTCGGCGAGTGAACACCGATTCCTGCAGGACGAATTCATGCTCGGTGCCTTCGAACATCTTGCCGCCGACCGAGGAATATTCACCCTCGGTGTTTTCGCGGATTACCACGAAATCGATATCCCCCGCCTCCCGTCCGGCCAGCGGACAGGGCACGCCCGGAAACAGCCGCACCGGGCGGATGTTCACGTACTGGTCGAAATCGCGGCGGAACTTGAGCAACGAGCCCCACAGAGAAATGTGGTCCGGGACCTTGTCAGGCCATCCCACGGCGCCGAAGTAGATCGCGTCGAAGCCCTTGAGTTGCTCGAACCAGTCGACGGGCATCATCTGCCCGTGCTCCAGGTAATAATCGCAGTGAGCCCAATCGAACACTTGGATGTCCAGGTCCAACTGCCATTGCCTGGCGGCCTGCTCCAATACTCGCAGGCCTTCGGGCAATACTTCCTTGCCAATGCCATCGCCGGCAATCGCGGCGATTCTAAAGGGTTTGCTCATCAGTCCTGACTCCCGGTTGTCTGTTCAAACGAAGGCCGCATCACAGCCCACCGATATGGAGAGCTTTCACTTCCAGGTATTCATCCAGGCCGTACTTGCTGCCTTCGCGCCCCAGGCCGGACTGCTTGATGCCACCGAAAGGCGCCACCTCCATGGAGATGATCCCGGTGTTGAGCCCGATCATCCCGAACTCCAACGCCTCGCCGAAATGCCACGAGCGCCGCAGGTCCTGGGTAAAGAAATAGGCACCCAGGCCATAAGGCGTGGCATTGGCCAAGGCCAGTGCCTCGTCCTCCGTCGAAAAGCGCATCAGCGGTGCAACCGGGCCGAAGGTTTCTTCATTGGCAAGCAACATCCCGGCGTGGGCGTCGCCCAGCACCGTCGGCTCGACGAACTGGCTGTCGCCTTGAGGAATGCCGCCACACAGGAGGCGCGCGCCCTGGCTCAGCGCATCGTCGATATGCCGGGCGACCTTGCTCACCGCAGCAGGATTGATCAATGGGCCGATCATCACGTCGGCTTCGAGCCCATCGCCGATCTTCAGCTTGCGCACTTCCTGCACCAGCCGCTCGGCAAAACGTTCGTAGATGCCTTCCTGCACCAGGATGCGGTTGGCGCAGACGCAGGTCTGGCCGGCGTTGCGAAACTTGCTTTGCATGATGCCGGCCACGGCCTGTTCCAAATCAGCATCGTCGAACACGATGAACGGCGCATTGCCACCGAGTTCCAGGCTCAGGCGCTTGATGTGCTCGGCGCTCTGGCGCATCAACAGGCGGCCGACCGCCGTCGAGCCGGTGAAGGAAATCTTGCGCACCGTCGGGTTGCCGGTCAGCTCTTCGCCGATGCCAGCGGGCATGCCCGTGACCACATTGAAGACCCCGGCCGGAATCCCGACCCGCTCGGCCAGCACGGCGAGCGCCAGGGCGGACAACGGTGTCAGGTCCGACGGCTTGACGATCACCGGGCACCCCGCCGCCAGCGCCGGAGCGCACTTGCGGGTGATCATCGCGTTGGGGAAGTTCCACGGTGTGATGGCGGCGCAGACGCCGACCGGTTGCTTCAGGGTGAGCAGGCGACGGTCGCCGCTGGGGGCCGGAATGGTCTCGCCATAGACCCGACGGGCCTCTTCGGCGAACCATTTGACGAAGCCGGCGCCGTAGCGAATCTCGCCCCTGGCTTCATTCAGTGGCTTGCCCTGTTCATGGGTCATGATCAGCGCGAGGTCTTCGAGGTTGTCCATCATGGCTTGATACCAGCGCTCCAACATCGCCGCCCGCTCCGCCGCCGGACGCGCGCGCCATGCCGCCCAGGCCCCGTCCGCTGCCTCGATGGCGCGTCGGGTTTCGCTGCCTTGCATCGCGGGGACGCGGGCGAGCGTTTGGCCGGTGGCCGGGTTGATGACGTCGAGGGTGGCGCCATCGTCGGCCCCCACCCACTGCCCGTCGATATAAGCCAGTTCCGCCAGCAGGCTGGGGTCTTTCAGAAGTTGAGTGAGCATGGTCGCGTCCTGTTCCGAGGTAGTTCCAGTCTAAGGAGGTGCCGCGGCGCAGGATGCTGAAAGCGGAGGTTGGGCGGTGTTGGATGCTGAAGTTTTGGGGTGAAGCGGCAGGCTATACCGATAGGACTGCGACTGCTTTGTTCTTGCTTGGTGCGTGGGAACGGGCTTGCTCGCGAAGGCGGCGTATGAGCCCATGAGTGAGTCGGATGTGCTGGGCCCATCGCGAGCAAGCTCGCTCCCACAGGTTTCTTTGGCGCGGCTAAATCTGGGGGCCTTGCGGTGGACGCGGTTTAAACCTTCAAAGCCCCAAGCAACCCAGCCAGGAACCGCTCCCCCGCCTCCATCTGAGCCACTTCGATAAACTCATCCGGCTTATGCGCCTGTTCGATGGAGCCCGGCCCACACACCACCACCGGCACGTCCAGCCGCTGCTTGAACAACCCACCCTCGGTGCCGAAAGAGACCTTCGCAGTCCCGGTACCCGGCTCAGCGAAATGCTTGAGAAACCGCACCGCTTCGACGCTCGGATGCGTATCAAGCCCCGGATAGACATTCAGCGTCTCGATCTGGATGTCCGCTACGTTCGAGAGCTTTTTCGCCTCGCGGACGATCACTTCGGCGTGCTCGTGCAGTTGCTCCAGAAACCGATCCAGATCGTCGGCCGGCAGGTTGCGCACTTCGAAGTCCAGCGTACACAGGTTCGGCACGATATTGAGTGCCTTGCCGCCGACGATCTGCCCGACATGCACCGTGCTGTAGGGCACGTCATAGTCGCTGTCCTGGGCGCCCTGCTCCTGCAACTGCCGTTGACTCTGGCGCAACGCCGCGATGAAGTCGCACGCCACGTGGATGGCGTTGACCGAGCGCGGGGCCAGGGATGAGTGCGCTTCCAGGCCTCGGCAGTAGGTGCGGTAGGAGCCCTTGCCCTTGTGGCCCAACACGAATTGCATGTTGGTCGGCTCACCGATCACGCACAGGAACGGTCGCACCGGGGCCAGGTGCAGCACGTCGAGCAGGCGGCGAACGCCCACGCAGCCGATTTCTTCATCATGGGAAAGCGCCAGTTGCAGCGGCCGGCTCAACGGCTGGTCGGCCGCGTCGAGCATGGCGTCGATCGCCAGGGCGATGAAGCCTTTCATGTCACAGCTACCGCGCCCGTAGACCCGGCCATCGCGCACCGTCGCCTGGAATGCCGGAACGGTCCAGGCCTGCCCCGCCGCCGGCACGACGTCGGTATGGCCGGATAGCAGGACCCCTGGCACCTCACGGGGGCCGGTGCTGGCGAACAGGTTGGCTTTCTTGCCGCTCTCGTCCTTGACGATCAACGATTCGATGCCTTTGCCCGCCAACACATCGCGGACGTATTCGATCAGCGCCATGTTCGATTCCGAGGAAACCGTTTCGAACGCCAACAGGCGCTCGAAAATAGCCAGGACGCGAGGTTTCATGAGGCTTTGCTCCGTTGTTCGGACGGGGTGAACCGGCGGATGGAGAACGGTTCGATCGACGTGCTGGTGGTGCCGGTGCTGATCAGTTCGGCCATGACGTCGCCGACGCCCGGACCGAGTTGGAAACCATGGCCGCTGAAGCCGAAGGCGTAGTACAGGCCGTCGACGTTGCCGCTGGCGCCCATCACCGGCAGGTTATCGGGCAGGTAGCCTTCGATACCGCTCCACACGCGGATGATGTTGAGGTTGCCAATGCCCGGCACCAGGCGCCGCATCTGGTCCAGTTGGTTGAGCAGGCTGCGCGGTTCGACATGGGCGCGGCGGTTGAGCATGTCCGGCTCGCAACGGTAGCCACCGCCGATGATGATGTTGCCCCGTGGAATCTGCCGGAAGTAGATCACTTCTTCGGGAATCTTCGTGTACACCCCGATCACCGTCGGCAAGGCATAGGGCACCGGCTCGGTGACGGCCATTTGCGGACCGTTGGGTGCCAGCGGCACCGGCTCACCGAACTGCCCGGAAAGTTTTTGCCCCCAGGCACCGGCTGTGATCAGCAATTGGGAGGCGCGGAACTGGCGGCCATCGGTCGTGGTGACGCTGAATTCGCCATTGGCCTTGTACACCTCGGCGACTTCCGTGCGTTCTTCGATGCGGGCACCGAGGCGCCGCGCCGCCCGGGCAAATGCCGGTGCTGCGAGACGCGGGTTGGCGTGACCGTCATGGGGGGCGTACGAGCCGCCCTTGACGTCCTTGCCCAGGAACGGAAAGCGCCCGTGCAGTTCACTGCCCCGATAAATCTGCAGTTCCAGTTGCCGGGCTTCGGGGGCATCGGCGTAGGCTTGCAGCTCCTCGATTTCCTCTTCCCGGTAACACACGCGCATGTGTCCGCTGGGAATGAATTCCAGGTCCTCGCCGATCAGTTCCGGCAGGCGTTTCCACAGCGCCCAGGAACGGTTCGCCAATTCCAGCTGCCCGAGAAAACGGCCCTGGCGTCGCACGTTGCCAAAGTTGACGCCGCTGGCATATTGGCCGATCTGGTCGCGCTCCAGCAGGATCACCGACCGGCCCCGCTGGCGCAGGAAAAACGCCGACGCCGCGCCCATGAAACCACCACCGACGATCAATACATCGGCCTTTTCAACGGTCATGGCGTGACCTCCTGAGTCAGCATGGAAAGCGGTTTGACCGGTGCCTGTCCGCGCTGGCGTCCGACTTCTTGCACCGGCACGCCCGCCGCCGCGGCAATCACCTCGGCCCCGGCCTGGGAGCAATAGCGACCCTGGCAGCGACCCATGCCGACCCGGCTGAAAGCCTTGGCCCGATTGACTTCACAGGCCCCCTTCTCGCTGACGGTACGCCGCAGCTCACCGGCGCTGATCATTTCGCAGCGGCAGACGATGGCTTCGTCCGGCAAGGCCTTGGCTTGCGCGGCCGGCCAGGGAAACGCCTGGGCGAGGCCGAGGCGGAACTCGTCCATCACCTTCAACGCCCCGCGCTGTTCGGCCAATCGGGCCGCATCCACCGGTTGCTGCAAGTCATTCAGTAGCGCCATGGCCACCAGCCGCCCGGCATGCTCGGCGCCGTCGGCACCCCGGATTCGCGAGCCGTCCCCCGCCGCATAGATGCCACTGACCGACGTCCGGCCTTCTTCGTCGGTGTCCAGCAGCCATTGCCCGGAAGCCTCGTCGAAGCGCAGGCGGCAGCCCGCCAGGTCGGCCAGCTGGGTTTCGGGACGCAGGTGATACCCCAACGCCACCGCGTCGCAATCCACCGTCAGTTCCTGGCCGTCTGCGCGACGTACCCGAACGCCGCTCACTCCGGCGGTCGCTTCGCCGAGCACTTGCAGCGGCGAAATACCCAGGTGTACCGCAACCTTCGCCCGGTACAGCTGCGCCAGCAGTTTCATGCCCGTGAACAGCAGGCCAGGACGCGCCATGAGCTTGGGCAAGGCCAGGATGCGCTTGACCAATGGCGAGGTGTCCAGCACCGCCGCGACCTGGGCGCCAGCCTTCACGTATTGGCTGGCCACCAGGTACAGCAACGGCCCGCTGCCCATGAACACCACCCGGTGCCCAATGGACACCGCCTGAGCCTTCAAGGCAATCTGCGCCCCACCGAGGCTATAGGTGCCGCCCAACTGCCAGCCCTCGACCGGCATCAAGCGGTCGGTGGCACCGGTACAGAGGATCAGTGCGTCAAAATCCACTGTCGTATGGCGACCCTGGCTGACGCAGCTCAATTGACCCGGCGTCAGGTTCCACGCCAGCGTATCCGGACGATAGTCGAGGTTGGGGCGCAGGCGATCGAAGCTTTCGTGCAAATCACGGGCCTTGGCCGCTTCGGTGCCGTACAGCGTCCCGTAGTCCCGGATGAACCCTTCGGGCTGGCGCCGGTAGATCTGCCCGCCGTCGCGACGGTTTTCGTCGATCAGGATCGGCCTGAACCCCGCCGCGACCAACGTCTGGGCACAGCGTACGCCGGCTGGTCCGGCGCCGACGATGACTATCCGCGCAGTGGCCATATCGCCTCCGGTTGCGTGGTGATGATATCCAGCCCTTCGCGGACTTCGTTGGAGCAGGCGCGCAAGCGTTCGCCGCTGCGGGTCCAGACCCAGCAATCCTGGCAGGCGCCCATCAGGCAAAAGCCGGCGCGGCTGCCGGGATCGAATTCCGACTGGCGCAACGCTGGGCCGTGGGTCAGCAAGGCGACCATCAACGTATCGCCCTGCAACGCCGTGATGGGCACGCCATCGACCCTCAGGTTGACGACGGGTCGACCCTGTTCGGCCAACCTCACGAAACGCGCGTTCATGCGTAGGCTCCCACGATCATGCTGTTTGAATCCCGCTGGCTTTTCAGCAGTTCGCCGCTGTCGTGGTGACAGAGCACCTCGCTGCCGCCATCGATGATGCGCCGGGGTGGCGCGATATGGTTGCACACCCCATCGACCCGTACCGGGCAGCGACCGAGGAATGTGCACAGATCCGGTTCATTGGCCGTTGGCCCCAACGCCGGCAACGTACCGCAAGTCGTCGCGCCGCAGGTTTCCAGCCAGCCCTGGCGCAGCTCTGGCACCGAATGGATCAGCAGGTCCGTGTAGGGATGAAACGGTGCCTGGGCGAACGATTGCCGAGACCCCGACTGGACCTTGTGGCCGCTGTACATCACCACGATGTCGTCGCACAGCGCTCGCACGGTGGAGATGTCGTGGCTGATGAACAGGTACGACACGCCCAGTTGTTGGCGCAGGTCGCGCAGCAGTTCAAGGATCGCCGCGCCGACCACGGTATCGAGGGCCGACGTCACTTCATCGCAGAGGATCAGGTCCGGCTTGGCCGCCAGCGCCCGGGCCAGGTTGACCCGCTGTTTCTGACCGCCGGACAGCTCGCTCGGACGTCGCTCGGCCAAGTCCCGGGGCAAACGGACCAGGTCGAGCAACTCGCCGATGCGCTCGCGCAGGGCCGCGCCCTTGAGGCCGAAATACATCTTCAACGGCCGGCTCAGGATGGCGCTGATGCTGTGCATGGGGTTAAGGGCGGTGTCGGCGTTCTGGAAAACCATCTGGATGCGGCGGAACTGGTCAGCAGTGCGTTCCTGCAAGCTACCGCCCAATGGCTGGCCGTCGAAGGTCAACCCGCCAAGGGCCGGAGGCAGCAACCCCGCCACCACCCGGGCCAAGGTCGATTTACCTGAACCGGACTCACCGATCACCCCGATGGCCTGGCCCCGGCGCACGGTGAGGTCGATGTCCTCCAGCACGCGAATCGCCGGCATGCCTTGCGGGTTCTTGTTGCCGTAGCCGGCGGTCAGCCCCCGGATGGTCAACAGCGGAGCGTCCTCCGCGAGGCCGCAGGGCGGACGGATCGTTGTGTCCGGACGCGCCGCCGTCAGCAGGCTTCGGGTATAGGCATGGGCGGGCCCCTTGAGCAACGGCGCGGTCGCGCTCTGCTCGAATATCTCGCCGCCGTTGAGTACTACGATCTGGTCGGCCATCTGCGCGACGACAGCCAAGTCATGGGACACGTACACCGCCGTCGCGCCCCGCTCGCGCACCACGCGTTTGAAAGCGCGCAGCACATCGATCTGGGTCGTCACATCCAGGGCGGTGGTGGGCTCATCGAGCACCACCAGCAGCGGATCGCTGATCAGCGCCATTGCCGCCATGACCCGTTGCAATTGCCCGCCGGAGACTTGATGGGGATACCGCTGACCGATGCGCTCGGGGTTCGGCAACGCCAGGTCACGGAAAAGTTCGATGGCCTTGGCTTCGAGCACCGCCCGGCTGCCCAGGCCATGGATCAGCGCGCCCTCGACCACCTGGTCGATGAGCTTTTTCGCTGGGTTGAATGCCGCCGCGGCGCTTTGGGCAATGTACGAGACGCGATTGCCGCGCAAGCCTTGCAGCTCGCCTTCGCTCAAGGCCAGCATGTCGTGCTCGCCGATGCGCACCACGCCACCGGCCAGGCGACAGCCGCGTCGGGCATAACCCAGAAGCGCCAGGGCAATGGTGGTCTTGCCGGAGCCGGACTCGCCGATCAATGCGAGCACTTCGCCTTTTGCCAGAGAAAAACTGACGCCCTTGACGATCTCCACCTCGCCGCGTTCGCCACAGGCGACTACCCGCAGGTTTTCGACTCGAATCAATTCGCTCATTTCAATGACCTCCCGTGCGTCGATTGCGCCGCGAAGACAGGCGATCGATAAACAGATTCACGCCGATCGTCAGGGTGCCAATGGCCAGGGCCGGAATCACGATGGCTGGCGCGCCCTGGTTGAGACCGCCGATGTTCTCGCGCACCAGGGAGCCCAGGTCTGCGTCCGGCGGCTGCACGCCCAGGCCGAGAAAGCTCATGCCACTGAGCAGCAGCACGATAAAGCCAAAGCGCAACCCCAAGTCGGCCAGCACCGGGTTGAGCATGTTCGGCAGGATCTCCACACAAGCGATGTACAACCTGCGCTCGCCACGGGTACGGGCCACCTGCACGTACTCCAAAGCCTCGATATTCACGGCCATGCTGCGGGCGATCCGGAATGCGCCCGGCGTGAAGCTCAGCACCGCCGTGCAGATCAACAAGGTCACCGAGGAGCCGAAGGCCGAAACCATGATCAACGCAAGCATCTTGCTCGGGATCGAAATGAAGGCGTCCATCAGGCGGCTGATCAGCTCGTCCAGCCACTTCGGCGAGACCACTGACAACAGCGCGCAAGTGGTTCCCAAGCCGCTCGCCAGGACCGCCGCGACCAAGGCCAGGCCGACGGTGAACCTTGCGCCCACCATGATCCGGCTGAGCATGTCGCGGCCCAGGTAGTCGGTGCCCAGCGGGTACGCCGCGCTGAAGCTGTCGAAGACGTTGTCGGACACCACTTCGCCCACCGGGTGCGGCGCCAGCCAGGGTCCGAAAATGGCCACCAGCAACCAGATGACGCACATGGCGGCGCCGAGCAGGCCGAGCCAGGAGGCGCCGTTGGAAACCTTGCCATAGGCCAGTTCGGGCGCAGCAGGCGGGGACTTCGCAATGAGATTGTTCATTGGTTTCTCAGCCTCGGGTTGGACAGGATTGCGCACAGGTCGGCAATCAACACCAGCATCAGGTACGCCGTGCAAAACAGCATCGTGCAGGCCTGGACCAATGCCATGTCGCGGTTCGTCACGGCATCGACCATGAGGCTGGCGATGCCGGGATAGTTGAAGATCGTCTCGACGATCACCACGCCACCCAGCAGGTAGGACAAGCTCAAGGCGATGGCATTGGCGATCGGCCCGATGGCATTGGGCAAGGCGTGGCGCAAGACCACCCGCACCGGACTCACGCCTTTGAGGCGAGCCATCTCAACGTAGGGGCTGTCGAGCTGATCGATCACCGCCGCCCGGGTCATGCGCGCCATCTGCGCAACGATCACGCAGCACAGCGTCATGACCGGCAAGGCATAGGTGCGCATGAATTGCAGCGGCGAGGTGATTTCGCTGGAGTAGGACAGCGCCGACAGCCAGCCCAGGTTGACCGCGAAGATCAACACGGCCAGCGTCGCCACCAGGAACTCCGGCACCGCCACCATCGTCAGCGTGAAGAAACTCAGGACGCTGTCGATGCGCCCCCCTCGGCCCATCGCCGAGCCGATTCCGAGGATCAGCGCCACCGGCACCGATACCAGCGCCGTGGCGGCCGCGAGCATCAAGGTGTTGGGCACTCGTCCGGCCATCAGCTCGCTGACCGGCACGGCATTGGAAATCGATACGCCGAGGTCGCCGCTGAGCAGGCTGGTCAGCCAGTGCAGGTAGCGCAATGCGCCTGGCTGGTCGAGGCCCATCTTCACCCGCAGGGCCGCCACTTGTTCAGGCGTCGCGAACTGTCCAAGGGACTGTTGCGCCGCGTCTCCCGGCAATACCGCCGTGATGGCGAACACCACCATCGAGACGATCAGCAGGGTCACGATCGCGGCGCCGAGGCGCCGGCCGATCAACCACAATGTGTTGCTATTCATCACCCGATCCTCTTGCCATGTCACGGAGCCAGACCACGCTCATCAAGCGTCCAGCCAGACTTGCTCGGAGAACATGTAGCCCATGAAGCCACCCAGCGGATTGGTGCCGTAGCCCTTGACGCGTTGGTCGACGCCATCGATGTTGCTGATGAACACCGGGATGCCGATGCCACTGTGCTCATGCACCAGCGTCTGCATGTCGGCGTACATCTTGCCGCGCTTGGCCTCGTCGGTTTCGCCACGGGCCTGCACCAGCAGTTGGTCGAATTGCGGGTTTTTCCAGCCGGACTCGTTCCACGGCGCCGAGGACTGGAAAAACTGCGAGAACAGCATGTCGGCGTTCGGCCGTGGGTTGACGTTGCCGAAGCTCAGCGGGTGCTTGGCCCAGTGGTTGGACCAGTAGCCGTCGCTCGGCAGCCGATTGACGTTGAGTTTGAGCCCGGCCTCCTTCGCCGACTGCTGCAAGAGCACGGCGACGTCCACCGAACCGGTGGCGGCCGGCGAGCACATCACCGGCATGCTGATGTTTTCCATGCCGGCTTTCTTCAGCAGGAAACGCGCCTTTTCCGGGTCATAGGTGCGTTGCGGCAGGTCGGCGTTGAAGAAGCGCGCGCCCGGCGCAATCGGATGATCGTTGCCGACCCTGGCAAAGCCACGGAAAATCGCCGACTTGACCTGCTCGCGGTCCAGCAACAGTTTCATCGCCTGGGTGAATTCGGGGCTCTGGCCTGGCATCTGGTCCTGACGAATGATCAGGTCCGTGTAGTTGCCCGAGGGCGAATCGACGACACGGTGGCCTGCGCTGTCCTTGATGCGGGTCGTCGAGCGCGGGTTGACCTCGTTGATGATCTGCACATCGCCCGACAGCAGCGCGTTGACCCGCGACGGCTCGTCGCCGATGCCAATGAACTCGATCTCGTCCAGGTAGGGCAAGCCGGGCTTCCAATAATTGGTGTTGCGGGCGCCGATCGAGCGTACTCCCGGCTTGAACTCCTTGACCTTGAACGGACCGGTGCCGACCCCCTGGCTGAAATCCGTGGTGCCCTCGGGCACGATCAGCATGTGGGACACGGCCAGAATCGACGGCAGTTCGGCATTCGGGCCGCTCAAGCGGATCTGCACCTCGTGGGTACCATTGGCCTTGACCTCCTCGAATTGCGAGGCCAGCGGCAGGACCTTCGAACCGGTGACCGGATCCTTGTGCCGCAGCAGGGAAAACACCACGTCCGCCGCTGTCAGCCCTTTACCGTTGTGGAAGGTGACTTCCTTGCGCAGGGTGATCACCCACAGCGTCGCATCGGTGGTGTCGATGCGTTCGGCCAGCTCCAGTTGCGGCACCATGTGGCTGTCGAAACGGGTCAGGCCGTTGTAGAACATGTAGTGGCGCACGTAGTCGGTGGACGATGAGCCCTTGGCCGGATCCAGGGTATCGGCGGTGGAACTGGTGATGCCCGCCACTCGGATACGTCCGCCGGGCTTGCCCTTGCCTGGGCTCGTGGTGTCATCGGCCCACAACTTGCCGGCGGCGCCGAACAGGCTGCCGGCCCCGGCCGCGGCGACCCCGGCCAGCCCGAGCATTTGCAAGGCGTGGCGGCGCGACATGCCGCGATTGAGCCCTTCGAAAACCCGCAGACTTTCTTCGCCCGTAATCAACTGGCCGTCGATGCTGTTCTTATTGTCAGTCATGTCAGTTCTACCTTCCGCAAGTGATAGGGGCTCGGTTGCGCACGGTCGTCGCAACGGTTGAAACGCCAAACAACGCCTTATGAATCAGTGTAGGTAGTCCTGCAGGCGGTAATACGCGCCTACAAACGGCAGGAACCAGGGCTTGCCGAAGTGCCCGGGAATCGCCGGCCAGTCGAGCTCGCGCCAAGGGTTGGCCTCGACCTTGCCGGCCATGACGTCGGCCATGACCTGGCCCATGTGCACCGACATCTGCACGCCGTGGCCGCTGTAGCCCATGGAGTGGTAGATGCCGCCATGCTGGCCGGCGCGGGGCAAGCGGTCAGAGGTCATGTCCACCAGTCCGCCCCAGCAATAGTCGATTTTCACGTCGGCCAACTGCGGGAACATCTGCACCATCGCCGCTTGCAGCACCTTGCCGCTCTTGGCATCGGACACACTGTCGGACATGGCAAACCGCGCACGGCCGCCAAACAGCAAGCGGTTGTCCGGGGTCAGGCGAAAGTAATTGCCGATCATGCGACTGGTGACGTAGGAGCGACGGGCCGGCAGCAAACTGTCGATCAGCGCCTGTGGCAGTACCTCGGTGGCGACCACGAAACTGCCCACCGGGACGATGCGTCGCCGATACCAACCCAGCCCGCCTTGCTGGCACGCACCGGTGGCCAGCAGAATTTGCGAGGCATGCAGCACGCCTTTGTTCGTGTTGACCTGATAGCCGCTGCCGCGGGTCTTCCAGTCCTTCACCTCGACGCCCTGGAAAATCAACGCGCCATGACGGGCGGCCGCCTCGGCCAGGCCGACACCAAAGCGCCCGACATGCATCTGTACGCCATTGCGCTGCAGCAGGCCGCCGTGGAACTGGTCCGAATTGACCTCGGCGCGAACCTGCTGCGCAGACAACAATTGAACCTCGGCATCGACCTCCTTGCGGATCAGTTCACAGGTGCGCGCCAACCCTTCGTAGTGCATCGGCTTGGCGGCCAGCTTGAGCTTGCCGTGACGCGTCAGGTCGCAGGCAATCCCTTCCTGCTCGACCAACGAAACGACGCTCTGCACGGCGCTTTCGTAGGCCAGGTAATAAGCGCGGGCCTTATCGGCACCCAGGCTTGCTGACAATGCCGCATAGTCCTGGGCGACGCCGGTGTTGCACTGCCCGCCATTGCGCCCGGACGCCTGCCCGTTCACCCTTCCCGCCTCCAGCACCGCCACCCGGGCGCCCTTCAAGGCCAGGGCCCGGGCCGCCGCCAGACCGGTGAAACCGCCACCGACGATGGCGACGTCGACCTGGTCGGGCAACCCGCCGACCTGGGCACCGGTGAAGGCCGGTGCGGTATCGAGCCAATAAGACTCACTGCCCATGTCTAAACCCCTTTCGCCTTGAAGCGTTCGCTCGGTTTCAGAGCCCGACCAGTCCAGGCAGCCCGCCGATATCGGGGATCTGGTGGTAGTTGTAGATCGAGTTGCCCGGTTGCTCATGACCACGAGCAACGAAGGCCTTGTGCTTGATCTTCATGTCATTGGCCGGCATCAGGTCGTAACGGAAGCTCGACGACACATGCAGCACATCCTCCGGCCCGCAGCCGAGGTTATCGAGCATGTATTCGAACGCGGCCAGCCGCGGCTTGTAGGCCTGGGCCTGCTGGGCAGTGAACACTTTATGGAAAGGCGCGCCGAGCTTGTCGACGTTGGACATGATCTGCTCGTCCATCGCGTTGGAAAAAATCACCAGGGGGATCTTGTCGGCGATCTTCGACAGGCCCGCCGGCACATCGGCGTGGGGGCCCCAGGTTGGCACGGCGTCGTAATAGAGCTGGCCTTCGCCGCGGTATTCGACGTTCCAACGCTTGCAGACCCGCATCAGGGAGGTCTTGATGATCTCATCATAAGGCCGCCAGTCACCCATCACCTGGTCCAGGCGATAAGCGGCGAAGTCCTTGACGAATTGGTCCATCTGCCCGGCATCGACACGGTCGGCGAACAGCTCGCGCGTCATGTTGCCCATCTGGAAGTTGGTCAACGTGCCGTAGCAGTCGAAGGTGATGTACTTGGGTCGAAGAAAGCTCATGAGTGCGGTCCTGGATTTGTTGTTGAAGGCATGACGAAGCAAACATTGACGCCATTCGTGAGGCTCGCGGCAACGCTGCATCACGTTTTCATTACAACACCATGAGACCGTGGAAAAACCGTTAAAAATAGTCGCCGCTTGGTACAAACCACCGTTTTGCGGGGCCCGCTCAGCAGACTTTGCGGGATGCTCCAGACACGGGCGCTGCGCCCGTGTTTCTGAGGGTTTGGGGGCAGTTATGGTGCGCCAGGCGACGTTTTGCCGAGCGGTTTACGGCAGGATCTGCGCCGTGGCGCAGCGATTGGCAGCACAACGTGGAAACGTTTTCGACGGCCGCTTCAACGGCCGCAAAACCTGATCCTGGACAACATCCGCAGATCGCCCTCGCGGTAATAGTCATCGCTCCAGCTGTCGTCCGGCGCCAGGGGCTGGACCTGCTTGAGGGCGAGCTTTTTTGCGAAATAGCGAAACCGGTAGTGCTCATAGAAGCGCAGCAGTTCCAGCCCGTAGCGGTCGGCCAGGTCGGTGTCGCCCTGGATGATCAGATAGTTCTCGTCGTTGCTGGCGCTGGCGGCGGCGCTCAGGTTGTGGCTGCCGCTGATGATGGTCGGCGAGTCACTGGTGAAGTCGGTGACCACGGCCTTGGTGTGGACCAGCAGGTTGCCCTTCTGGCCTTTCATGTTTTCCCGCAGCCAACCCTCCAGGCCGGTATTGAGCAGCGCGGTGGCGGCGAATTCGGCGGTGCGGTCGGCATGGAAACCGGTGATGCGGCTGGTGGTGTTTTGCAGGCCGTAGCGCAACACGTCGTCGTTCGGCTGGCCGAGCAAGGCATCGAGAATCCGCTCGGGTAAGACGAATGCGGTGACGAACAGCAGGTCCTTGCGCGCGGCCGCGATGATCTCGACAAAGCGATCGAGATCGCCCTTGCCGTTGCGGGGCGAAAAACCGGCGAAGAGTTTTTCGTCGCCGTCCATGGGATTGCTGAGCGTCAGCCAATCGCGGGTGGCGTCGACGTCCCCGGGGTTGGCCCAGATCTGCTCGAACACCTGGCGATAACTGTCACTGATGCGTGGATCGTCCAGCACATGGATGACGTTGGCCTGGCGATAGACGCCGTTGGCGGTGAAGTTGGTGCTGCCACACAATACGGCCTCGGGGGTCGGCACTCCATGCCGGTCGATTCTGCTCAGGACGATGAACTTGTCGTGGAAAATGCCATGGGTGACTCGACCACGCTTGTTCGCCGCCGGCAGTTTTTGCAGGCTGGCTTCATTGCTGATCGTCGCGTCGTCCTCCGGCTGGGCATGGTAAAGCACCCTCACCCGAGCGCCGCGCGCATGGGCCGCGTTGACCGCCTCGACAATCACCGGCAGTTCGTATTCATAAATGGCCACGTCCAACGCCCAGCTTGCATCCAGGGCCCGGTCGATGAAGCCGACCAGGCGCCCCAGCAAACCGTTTTCCAGCCAGCGACGCGGCGCATCCGGCCAGTCTTCGATGGACAGGCTCCGATTGGCGCTGATCAGGCTGTCCAGTTCCGGAAACTTGCGCTGGAACGCCTGGCTGGCGGCCACCGCGCGATTGAAGATGACGCTCTGGTTGGCAGGCTGGCCGTCATCGCTGGTGACGGTCAACTCAAGGGCCTCGCCCAACTGCGGCGCATCGGGACTGCCGTAGGCCAGGTGCACGCGGTAATGGATCGTCGTGCCAGGGTTGACCGCGTAATCGGCCCAGCGAAATTTCTGCAACGGCGCCTTGTCGCTGGGCGTGGCATGGAACTGCGGGAAGGTGTGGGCCTTGTCGGGGAAGGTCAGACTGTTGAACAGGAACAGCCACGGCTTGTCACCGTGCTGCTTCTCGATGGCGAAGCCCAACAGCCCCTTGCGCCGTGGCTCGGCGAGGTCCATGGCGAGCAGCACACCGTTGGTGCCTGCGTAGGCCTTGACCCTGAAATCGTCCTGGGGGTTGGTGACGAGTACGCGCATGGGTTCATTCCTTTGAAGGTTGCCTGAGCATAGAGCAGTGATGCCGATTGAGTCATGCAGATCACGGACCGAGTAGAAGCCTTCGCGAGCAGGCTCGCTCCCACAGGATTTTGTCGCGACCTTGATTCCAAAGGCCACCACCAACCCCTTGTGGGAGCGAGCCTGCTCGCGAAGCGGTCCTGTCAGACAAACCGATCATCAGCATCAATATGCCGATACTCAGCCCCCAACTGCCCCGCCAATTGCCGCGCCCGACCCAGGCGGATCGGCCCGCGCTCGATGTCGATGAGCAGGCTGGGGCAATCGAGGGGCGGCATGGGTTGCCCGTCTCTCACCCGGCCGTCGGTCATCAGCAACACCCGCTGTCGCTCCGCCGGGAAGCGCTTGCGACGGGAGGCCAGCCAGCGCTGCGCCTCGCCGATCGCCGCCAGCAACGGCGTACCACCACCGGCCCCCAGCGCGTCGAGCCACTGCACCAGGCCGTGGGAGGCCTTGAGCCCTTGCACTTGCCAGGTCGGCGTGGCGCCGCTGGCCGTCAACAGCGCCAACCGTGCGCGTTGTCGGTAGGCCTCGTCGAACAGTTGCGCCAGCAGGCCCTTGCCGTCGCTCAAGGCCCGATGGCGACGGGTCGAGGCCGATGCGTCGACAATCACCAACCAAAGTTCATGGGCTGAACGCTGCCGCGATTTGAAACGCAGGTCCGCAGCCAGGCGCGGACGCCCCTTTAGCAGCGTGCCCGGCCAGTCCACCACACCGTTGGACGCTGCTTTGCCGTGGCCTTGGCGCCCATGGTCCAGACGTCCCGGACGGGGTCTGGCATTCGCCCCCGACGGCGAACGGGGGCGAATGCCTAGGGCTTTTTTGGCCAGCTCGGCACGTCTCGTCGGGCGCCGGTCGGCAACGCCCGGGGCGGCAGGTCGCCCCATTGGCCTTGGCCTTCGCTGGGTTGGCTGGTTTCATTCGGGTTCGAAGGTGGGGCCTGGTTTGGCGCGGGGGGCGGAGCGGCGTGCTCGCGGCGGCGATGACGCAGGGCAAATTCGGCAACGGCATCGATGTCTTCAGCAGCGATGGCGTGCGCGCCACGCCAGGCGGCATGCGCGCGGGCAGCCCGCAGCCAGACCAGGTCGGCGCGCAACCCATCGACTCCGCAGGCAAAGCAACGCTCGGTGATCTGCCCCAGCGCCGCGTCATCCAGGGGGATTTGGGCCAAGCCTGCGCGGGCCTGTTCGCAGCGTTCACGCAACCGCTGCTGGGCCGGCTCCCACTCGGCGCAAAACGCCGCCGGGTCGTTGTCGAAATCCAGGCGGCGACGGATGATCTGCCCGCGCTCGGCCGGTGCGGTGTGGCCATCGAGGGCCACGTTGAGGCCGAAGCGGTCGAGCAGTTGCGGACGCAGTTCGCCTTCTTCCGGGTTCATCGTACCGATCAACACGAAACGCGCCGGATGCCGGTGGGAAATACCGTCGCGCTCGATCAGGTTGGTGCCGCTGGCGGCGACATCCAATAGCAGGTCCACCAGGTGATCAGGCAACAGGTTCACCTCATCGACGTACAACACGCCGCCGTCGGCCTTGGCCAGCACCCCCGGGGAAAACTGCGCGCGCCCTTGCCCCAATGCCGCGTCCAGGTCGAGGGTGCCCACCAGCCGCTCCTCGGTGGCGCCAAGGGGCAAGGTCACGAACTGACCGCTGGCCAACATATCCGCAAGGCCCCGGGCCAGGGTGGACTTGGCCATCCCGCGCGGGCCTTCGATCAGCACGCCGCCGATCTTCGGATCGATGGCCGCCAGGCACAGGGCCAGTTTCAGCGCATCGGCGCCGACCACGGCGGCGAGGGGGAAATGTGGGGTGTCGGTCATATGAGATATCTCATCAATGTAAGGAGCTCCCTCGCCACCAGCGGCCGTCATCCATCGGTAAGTCAGCCATCTTCTTCGATGTCCAGCAGCAGGTTTTCCAGCGCCTCGCGATAATCCCCCGGCGCCTGCCACATCCCCCGCTGCTGCGCTTCGAGCATGCGCTCGGTCATGTCCCGCAGAGCGTCGGGGTTGTGCTGCCGGACGAAGTCACGGGTATGCGGATCGAGCAGATAGGCATCGGCCAGCAAGGCGTACTGGTGGTCTTCGATCAACTGGGTGGTGGCGTCGAAGGCGAACAGGTTGTCCACCGTCGCCGCCAGTTCGAACGCGCCTTTGTAGCCATGACGCTTGACCCCGTCGATCCACTTCGGATTGGCCGCGCGGGAACGGATGACTCGGTTGAGTTCTTCTTTCAAGGTACGGATCTTCGGCAGACCCGGTTGGCTGTGATCGCCGTGATAACTGGCGGCGGTTTCGCCGCTGAGGGTTTCCACGGCTGCGAGCATGCCGCCCTGGAATTGGTAGTAATCGTTGGAATCGAGCAGGTCGTGCTCACGGTTGTCCTGGTTCTGCAACACCGCTTGCACCTGGCTCAGGCGCCGGGAAAATTGCGCCCGCGCGGCGGTGCCTTCGTCGCCCGCACCATACGCATAACCGCCCCAGTTGAGGTACACCTCGGCGAGGTCTTCGCGACTCTGCCAGAGCCGACCGTCGATGGCCCCCTGCACGCCCGCCCCATAGGCGCCGGGCTTGGCGCCGAAAATCCGCCAGCCGGCCTGGCGCGCCGCGTCTTCCATGGGCAAGCCCGATTGCAGCAAGGCTTCGCGCTCGGCACGCACTTTGGCCGCCAGCGGGTTCATGTCATCGGGTTCATTCAGGGCCGCTACGGCTTGCACCGCCGCATCGAACAAGCGGATCAGATTGGCGAAGGCGTCCCGGAAGAACCCGGACACCCGCAACGTCACATCCACCCGAGGCCGGTCCAGCAGGCTCAACGGCAGTATCTCGAAATCGTCGACCCGCTGGCTGCCCGTGGCCCACACCGGACGCACGCCCATCAGCGCCATGGCCTGGGCAATGTCGTCGCCGCCGGTGCGCATGGTGGCGGTGCCCCACACCGACAGGCCGAGCTGGCGCAGGTGATCGCCGTGGTCTTGCAGGTGCCGCTCCAGAATCAGGCTCGCCGACTGAAAACCGATGCGCCACGCCGTGGTGGTGGGCAAGTTGCGCACGTCGACGGAGAAGAAGTTGCGCCCGGTGGGCAGCACATCCAAGCGTCCGCGACTCGGCGCGCCACTGGGGCCGGCCGGTACGAAACGCCCGCCCAATGCGTCGAGCAAGCCGCGCATCTCCGCCGAGCCACAGGCATCCAGGCGCGGCGCGACGACGGCACGCAGGTGGTCGATGATGCGGTGCACCGTCTCCCAACCCGGCGCGTCGAGCTGCGCGATATCGCCGGCCAAGGCTTGCTCGATCAGTCGCGCCGCGAACAGCTCCAGACGCTCACGGCTGTCGCCGACGGTGCGCCAGGGCTCATCGCTGACGTCGCGCAACGCCTCGGGACGCTCGCCGGCCCAAGGCTCGGCCAAGGTGCAATCGAGCGGATCGAAGCCCAACCCGAACGCCTTGGCCAGGGCCCGCAGCAGGCTCGACTGGGCGCCCTTGCCGTCGCCACGGGGAATGCGCAGCAATGCCAGCAAGGTGTCGATGCGCAGCCGTCCGCTCGGCGACTCGCCAAAAATATGCAGGCCATCGCGAATCTGCGATTCCTTCAGGTCGCACAGGTAGGTGTCCAGGCGCGGCAGCCAGATCGCCGCGTCGGCGTCGCTGTCGAGGCCGGCGTCGAGTTGCAGCTCGCGGTCGATATGCGTCTCGCGCACCAGGGCCAGGATGTCCCGTTGCAATTCCCTGGCGCGGCGCGGATCGAGCAATTGCGCCTCGTAGTATTCGTCAGCCAGCAGCTCCAGGTTGCGCAGCGGCCCGTAGGTTTCGGCGCGGGTCAGCGGTGGCATCAGGTGGTCGATGATCACCGCCTGGGTACGCCGCTTGGCCTGAGCGCCCTCGCCCGGGTCGTTGACGATGAACGGATAGATGTTTGGCAGCGGCCCAAGCAGCGCGTCCGGCCAGCAGTTTTCCGACAGCCCGACGCCCTTGCCCGGCAGCCATTCGAGGTTACCGTGCTTGCCGACGTGGATCACGGCGTGAGCGCCGTAGGTGTGGCGCAACCAGAAATAGAACGCGAGGTAGCCATGGGGCGGCACCAGGTCCGGGTCGTGGTACACCGCGCTCGGATCGACCTGATACCCCCGCGCCGGCTGAATGCCGACGAACGTCAGGCCCAGGCGCAGGCCGGCGATCATCAAGCGGCCGTCACGGAACATCGGGTCCTGCTCGGGTGCGCCCCAACGTTCCAGCACCGCTTGGCGATTGGCCTCGGGCAGCGCGTCGAACAGGGCCCGGTACGCGTCGACGGCCAGGCTCTGATGACAAGGCCTCAGGTCGAGGCTGTCCAGGTCGTTGGTGACGCCGCCGAGCAACTGCCGGATCAGCGCGGTGCCGCTGGCCGGCAGCTCGGTGGTCAGCGGATAACCCTCGGCCTGCATCGCCCGCAGAATATTCAGCGCCGCCGCTGGCGTGTCCAGGCCGACGCCGTTGCCGATGCGTCCGTCCCGGGTCGGGTAGTTGGCCAGGATCAGCGCCACGCGCTTTTCGCCGTTGGGCAGGCGCGCCAGGGTGGTCCAGCGGCGGGCCAGTCCAGCGACAAAATCCATGCGTTCGGGTATCGCCCGGTAGCAGACTACATCGCTCTGGCTGCGCTCGCTGCGCCAGGCCAGGTCCTTGAAACTGATGGGCCGGCTGATGATTCGCCCGTCCAGTTCCGGCAAGGCGATGTGCATCGCCAGGTCCCGTGGGCCCAGGCCTTGTTCGCTGGCGCGCCAGCCGGGTTCGTTGTCCTGGGCGCAGATCGCCTGGATCACCGGGATATCGCGGCGAAACGGCCGCAGGTGCGGCGCTTCCGGACTCGATTGTGCAAAACCGGTGGTGTTGAGAATAACCCCCGTTGCCACTTCGTCCAGCCAGTCTTCCACCTGTGCCAGACAACCGGGTTCCTTGAGGCTCGCCACGGCGATCGGCAAAGGGTTGAGCCCCGCCGCTTGCAGCCGCTGGCAGAACACGTCGATGAACGCGGTGTTCGCGGCTTGCAGGTGGGAGCGATAAAACAACAGCGCCGCTACGGGATCGCCTGCCCGCCAGTCCGCTTGCCAATCATTCAGGGTCGCGTTGGTTTTTTCCGGGTGATAGATCGCCGTGCGCGCCAGGGGCTGGGGCTCGCCCCACGGATAATCGCGGCCAAACCATTGGCTGCCCAGGTGACGGAACAGGTTAAGGGCGTTTTCCAATCCGCCTTGACGAAGAAACTGCCAGAGCCGATCGCGGTGCTCGGCGGACACGTTGCTCAGATCGCTGAGCTCCGGGTCCGGACGGTCGTCCCCCGGCACCAGGATCAATTTCACCCCGCGCCCGGCCAGTTCCACCAGGCGCTCGATGCCGTAGCGCCAATAGCCGATGCCACCGTGCAACGACAGCAGGACGACCTTGGCGTGGCGCAATACATCTTCAACGTACAGATCCACCGAGGCGTGGTTCTGCACTTGCATCGGGTTGGCGAGGCGAAACTGCGGAAAATCGTCCGGCAACTGCCGCGCCGCTTCTGCCAGCAGCGCCAGGCTGGAATCGCCGCTGCACAGGATCACCAGCTCGGCGGGGGTTTGCCCGAGGTCGGCGATGTTGTCATCCGACACGAAACCACCGGGCTGGGTCCTGAGCAGGTGCATGGTTTAGACGCTGAGGGCGGCGCGCAACTGCGCTTCAAGCAGCCCGGCGTCCAGGGCCTGGCCGATCAGTACCAGACGTGTGACGCGCGCTTCATCGGCGCCCCACTGGCGGTCGAAGTGCTTGTCGAAGCGCGTGCCCACACCTTGGATCAACAGGCGCATCGGCTTGTTCGGGATGGCCGCGAAGCCCTTGACCCGCAATACGTCATGCTGAATTACCAGTTGCGTCAGCGCGTCCAGCAGCAGGCTTTCGTCAGCTTGGGGCAGTTCGATGGAAATCGAATCGAAGGCATCGTGATCGTGGTCGTCGTCATCGCCGTCATGGTGGTGGTCGTGATGGCTGTGGCGGCTGTCGATGTGTTCCTCAGAGCCCGCGCCCAGGCCGATCAACACGTCCAGCGGCAGGCGACCGTTGCTGGCTTCGATGACCTTGACCGCTGGCGGCAGCTCTTCGGCGACTTCCAGGCGGACTTTGGCCAGGTCCTCGGGGTTGATCAGGTCGGCTTTGTTGAGGATCACCAGGTCGGCGCTTGCCAGTTGATCGGCGAACAGCTCGTGCAGCGGTGATTCATGGTCCAGGTTCGGGTCCAGCTTGCGCTGGGCATCGACCTTGTCCGGGAACGCGGCGAAGGTGCCCGCGGCCACGGCCGGGCTATCGACCACGGTGATGACCGCATCGACGGTGCAGGCGCTGCGGATTTCCGGCCATTGGAAGGCCTGGACCAGCGGCTTGGGCAAGGCCAGGCCGGAGGTTTCGATGAGGATGTGGTCGAGGTCGCCGCGACGCGCCACCAACTCACGCATCACCGGGAAGAACTCTTCCTGCACGGTGCAGCACAAGCAGCCGTTGGCCAGTTCATAGACGCGGCCGTTGGCTTCTTCTTCGGTACAACCGATGGAGCACTGCTTGAGGATCTCCCCGTCAATGCCCAGTTCGCCGAACTCATTGACAATGACCGCGATACGTCGGCCTTGGGCGTTGTCGAGCATGTGCCGCAGCAAGGTGGTCTTACCCGACCCGAGGAAACCGGTGACGATGGTGACGGGGAGTTTGGCCAGTGTTTTCATCGGATGCCCTTTGGCAAGGTGGCGGGCAAACGGGACGACAACCACTGGCACAGGCGCGCGCGGAAGATTTCGCCACCGGATCACCCCGCCCGGTTGTAGTGAGAATCTGTTGTCGAGGCAGGTCTCCTGGCTGACGGCGGGCCAAATCGGCTTTTTTCAAAGCCGGGACTGACATTTTGCTGCGCCTTCCCGTGCGCCCGTTGTATAGGGCAAGCACAGTGGCCTTGCAGAAACAGCACCGTTCACAGTTGCGGGGGCAGCCGCGGCTTGGACCGCGTTCCCTTCTCAGGCTCTGTACGCGAACATTTCATACAGACCCTAGCTTCGGCGCGTGCCGAAGAACCTCGAAGGCGCAAGGCTACGCAGGGTGTGCGGGCGGGTCAATGTCCCAAGGCAATCTCCGACGACTGATGCGTCCTGGCGACTGCCCCAAGGGCAAGTCAGCGCGCCGCCACTCGCCAGAGCCGGGCGATGTCCCGGGCCCGCTCGGCCAGCAGGCGTGGCGCATCGGTGCAAGCTTCTTGTAGCGTCATCGGCCCATTCGCCAGGGCAAACGCGGCATCGATGCCGTGCTCATAAAGCGCTTCGTAGCCCTCCCCCAGCGTGCCGGCGATGACCACCACCGGTACGCCGCGCCGCTGGGCGATGCGGGCCACGCCAAACGGCGTCTTGCCACGCAGGGTCTGGGCGTCGAAACGGCCTTCGCCGGTGATCACCAGGTCGGCGCCGTCGATCGCAGCGGCCAGGCCGGTCAATTGCGCGACGACTTCCACGCCGGTACGAAACTGCGCCTGGAGGAACGCCTTGGCGGCAAACCCCAGGCCGCCAGCGGCACCGCTGCCGGGTTCGTCGCGAACGTCGCGGTTCAACACCTGGGCACAATGTTCAGCAAAGTGCCCCAGCGACCGGTCCAGTTGTTGCACCTGCTCGGCGGAGGCGCCTTTCTGCGGGCCGAACACGGCTGAAGCGCCATGGGCACCGCAAAGGGGGTTGTCGACATCGGCGGCAATCTCGAAGCACACGCCGGCCAGGCGCGGGTCCAGGTCGCCCAGGTCGATACGCGCCAGTTTGCCCAAGGCCAGGCCGCCGGGCGGCAGGGCTTGGCCCTGGTCGTCCAGCAATGCCGCGCCCAGTGCCTGCATCGCCCCGGCGCCGCCGTCGTTGGTGGCGCTGCCACCGATCGCCAGGATGACTCGGCTCGCCCCTTCATCCAAAGCGGCGCGGATCAGTTCGCCAGTGCCATAGGTGCTGCTGGAACAAGCGTCGCGCTGTCCCGGCGGCACCAGTTGCAGGCCGCTGGCCTCGGCCATCTCGATGATCGCCGTGCGGCTGTCGGGCAACCAGCCCCAGCGGGCTTGGACAGCGGCACCCAGCGGGCCACGGACCCGCGCCTCGCGCCATTGGCCATCGCAGGCCGCGAGCACCGCCTCCACCGTTCCCTCGCCGCCATCGGCCATTGGGCACTTGATCAGCTGCGCGTCCGGCCAGACCTCGGCCAGCCCTCCTGCGATGGCGTCCGCCACGGCCTGGGCGCTGAGGCTGTCCTTGAACGAGTCGGGGGCGATGACTATTTTCATTTTTGTTCTCCGGTTCCGATGTACAGCATGCTGCCAGCTGACCGCGATTCTGACGCCGGTCCGCCGCACAAAAGACCTTGGGCATTATTGGTCAAATTCACAAAGGATGGGTTGGCATTGCTGGCCTCTTCGCGAGCAGGCTCGCTCCCACAAGTATTTTCTACTGGATATGGGATCACAGCAGATCCAATGTGGGAGCGAGCCTGCTCGCGAAGGGATCACGCCGGATAATTTTGATCATGGGGCAACAGTTGAACCCCCAGGTACAACGCCAGCATCCCATCCAGCCTGAGCGGGTCGACGCCGCTGAGTTCGGCGATGCGTTCCATGCGATAGCGCAGGCTGTTGCGGTGGATGCCCAGGGCGTCGGCGCAGGCCTGGCTCTGGCCGTCGTGTTCGCACCAGCTTCGCAAGGTAGCGAGCAATTGGCCGTTGCTGTCCTTGGCGATCACTTTGCGCAACGGGCTGAGCAGTTCGTCGAGGGCATCATCGCTGCGATGCCGCCAGAGCATCACCGGCAGCCGATAGCGATTGAGAAGCAGCAAGCGCGACTGCGGCAGGACATCGCGCCCATACGCCAGCAGATCCGCCACCCGCCGGTAGCAACGGCGCAGCCCCGCCAGCCCCTCGGCCTGGCCGCCCACAGCCACTCGCAGGATGCTCCAGCCCAGGCCATCGAGCTTGCCCAGCAGCCGCTCGTTCTCCACCGAGGCCGTGACCGGCCGGCACCAGAGCAAGGAGGATTTGGACGACGTCAGGCACCAGCTGTCCGGGTAGCGCGACATCAGCCAGGCGCTCAGCGATTCGACGGTTTGACCAGGGCCATGCTCCAAGCCCAATTCGAACAGATACGGTACGCGCGACAGCTGCGGCTTGAGGCCCATCTGCTGCGCTTCATCGAGCAACCTTGGCGAATCCCCGGCATCGCCCAGCAGCAATGCCAGCAAGTCATCGCAACGCTGGCGGCGCCATTGCTGCTCGGCCTGCTGGTTGCGCTGGCCGAGCAACATTTCGGCGGTCATGCGCACCAGTTCGGCGTAAGTGCGCAATTGCGCGGGTTCGCCGGTAATGCCCAGCACGCCGATCAAGCGCTGATCGAGCATCAATGGCAGGTTGATTCCCGGCTGTACGCCCTTGAGGTGGACGGCGGTGTGCTCGTCGATTTCCACCACCCGTCCGTTGGCGAGGACCAGTTGCGCGCCCTCGTGTCGGGTATTGATGCGCTCGCGCTCGCCGCTGCCGAGGATCAAGCCCTGGTTGTCCATGACGTTGACGTTATAGGGCAGAATCGCCATCGCCCGGTCGACGATGTCCTGCGCCAGGTCGTGATCGAGTTCGAACATGGGCGGTGTTCCTTGCAAACGGCGTGATTGTTGTTTTGAGGTGCGCCGCCCACGGGATTGGTCAGGCGCACAGGGTCGGATTGCAAACGTTGTGCTGCGGCACAAAGACACGGGACCTTGGGCTGGCCGAGACTCAAGGGGCGGTCAACGTTACCCCTTGGCACGCCAAAATCATAATAAAGAGAGCCCCGTCATGTCCCAGAGCGCAGCAGCCCTCCTGGCTACCCCCGACGAAAAGAATACCGTCTACAAGCGCATCACCCTGCGTTTGATCCCGTTCATCTTCATCTGCTACCTGTTCAACTACCTCGACCGGGTGAACGTTGGCTTCGCCAAGTTGCAGATGCTCGACGCGTTGAAGTTCAGCGAAACCGTGTACGGCCTCGGCGCCGGGATTTTCTTCATCGGCTACGTGCTGTGCGGCGTGCCGAGCAATCTGGCCTTGACCAAATTCGGCCCTCGGCGCTGGATCGCCCTGATGATGATCACCTGGGGCACGCTGTCGACCTGCCTGCTGTTCGTCACCACCCCAACCCAGTTCTACACCTTGCGGCTGTTCACCGGGGCGGCTGAAGCCGGGTTCTTCCCTGGCGTCGTGCTGTACCTTTCGCAATGGTTCCCGACGTTCCGCCGTGGCCGGATCATGGCGCTGTTCATGTCGGCCATCCCAGTGTCGGGGCTGCTGGGCAGCCCGTTTTCCGGCTGGATTCTCAACCACTTCGCCGCCGGCCAGGGCGGCCTGGCGGGTTGGCAGTGGATGTTCCTGCTGCAAGGCATCCCGACAGTGATTCTCGGCGCCCTGGCGTTCTTCCTGCTCAGCGACACCTTCGCCAAGGCCACCTGGCTGACCGACCATGAACGCGCCGTGCTCACCGCCGACCACGCCGAAGACCTGGCCAACAAACCGAAAACCACCACAGACTCCCTGGCCGCCGTGTTCAAGAACCCAGCGATCTGGGCCTTCGGCCTGGTGTACTTCTGCATCCAGAGCGGCGTGTATGCGATCAATTTCTGGCTGCCGTCGATCATCAAGAACCTCGGTTTCAGCGATAACCTGGTGATCGGCTGGCTGAGTGCGATTCCCTATCTGCTGGCGGCGGTGTTCATGTTGCTGGTGGGGCGCTCGGCGGATCTGCACAAGGAGCGTCGCTGGCACTTGGTCGTGCCGATGCTGATGGGCGCGGTGGGGCTGCTGATCGCGGTGAACTTCGCCACCACGCCGGCCATCGCCATCCTCGGCCTGTCCATCGCCACCATGGGCGCCCTCACCGGCCTGCCGATGTTCTGGCCGGTGCCCACCGCCCTGCTCAGCGCGGGCGCGGCGGCCGGCGGGCTGGCGTTGATCAACTCCATGGGGCAGATGGCCGGTTTCCTCAGCCCATACCTGGTGGGCTGGGTCAAGGACACCACTGGCTCGACCGATGCGGCGCTGTACCTGCTGGCCGGCGTGATCGTCTGCGGCAGCCTGTTGGCGCTGCGCATGACCCGCACCTTGCGGGCCTGACACCCCTTTTACCCTGTGGGAGCGAGCTTGCTCGCTCCCACAATTGATTTGTGGTGGTTTGAGAATTCTGTTTGATCCTTGCGGCGGTTCTGGTATTTGATTGAACCTTTCCCCATGAATAAAAGGATCTTGTCATGAGCTACCGCACGCTAGGCCATTCAGGGTTGCAAGTCTCGACGTTGACCCTGGGCACCATGATGTTCGGCGAACAGACCAGCACCGAAGATTCGCTGCGGATCATCGACAAGGCCTGGGACCAGGGCATCAACTTCATCGACACCGCGGACGTCTACACCGGAGGTCGCTCCGAAGAAATCGTCGGCGAGGCGATTGCCCATCGTCGCCATGAATGGGTGCTCGCCACCAAGGTCGGCTTCGGCCCGCCGGACGGTATGCCTAACCGCAGCGGCCTGAGCCGCAAGCATCTGTTCAATGGGATCGAGGCCAGCCTGACGCGCCTGGGCACCGATTACCTGGATATCTATTACCTGCACCGCGAAGACCACAACACCCCGCTGCACGTCACCGTGTCGGCCATCGGCGACCTGATTTGCCAGGGCAAGATCCGCTACTGGGGCCTGTCGAACTACCGCGGCTGGCGCATCGCCGAGGTGATCCGCATTGCCGACAGCCTGGGCATCGACCGCCCGGTCATCAGCCAACCGCTGTACAACATCGTCAACCGCCAGGCGGAAACCGAGCAGATCACAGCGGCGCAGAATTATGGCCTTGGCGTGGTGCCGTTCAGCCCCCTGGCTCGCGGCGTGCTCAGCGGCAAGTACGCGCCAGACGTCGCACCGGACGCCAACAGCCGTGCCGGACGCCAGGACAAGCGCATCCTGGAAACCGAATGGCGGGTCGAGTCCCTGCGCATCGCCCAGCAGATCCTGGAATACACCCAGGGCCGGGACGTGGGCATCGTCGAGTTCGCCATCGCCTGGGTGCTGAACAACAATGCCGTCACCTCGGCCATCGTCGGGCCGCGCACCGAGGAGCAGTGGGATTCGTACACCAAGGCGCAGGCGGTGAAAATCACGGCAGAGGATGAAGCATTCATCGATTCGCTGGTGACACCGGGCCATGCCTCGACGCCGGGGTTCAATGATGTCGGCCATTTCGTGCCGGGGCGCGTGCCGCGTACGTCGTAACTTACACTGAGATCACCGTGGCGAGGGAGCGTGCTCCCGCTCGGCTGCGCAGCAGTCGCTCTTTGGGGCCGCTACGCGGCCCAGCGGGAGCAAGCTCCCTCGCCACGGGTAAACGGCTTTCCGTATCGTGCTGCAATTCCAATAACAAGAGGCATCCGTGTCCAAAGGCATCGCTCTATCGGTCTCGGCATCCGCCCTGTTCGCCGTCATGTACTACTACACCTCGCTGCTCGCGCCGCTGACGGGCCTGGAGATTTTCGGTTGGCGCATGTTGCTGACGATGCCGTGCATGACTGCGTTCATGCTGATCTCCCGTGAATGGAAACTCGTCTCGGATCTTGTCGCACGCCTGATCGCCACGCCGCGCTTGCTGCTGGGTGCAATGGCGTCATCGGCACTGATGGGGGCGCAGTTGTGGCTGTTCATGTGGGCGCCGCTCAACGGCTACAGCCTGGACGTGTCGCTGGGCTATTTCCTGCTGCCGCTATCGATGGTCCTGACGGGGCGCATCGCCTATGGCGAGCGCCTTTCGCGTCTGCAGAAAGCCGCGGTGTTTTTCGCCTCTCTCGGCGTGCTCAACGAGCTGTACCGGGTGGGTGGGTTTTCCTGGGCGACGTTACTGGTGGTGCTGGGCTATCCGATCTATTTCATCCTGCGCAAACGCCTGCGCACCGACAACCTGGGTGGGCTCTGGCTGGACATGACGTTGATGCTGCCGTTGGCGCTCTGGTTCGTGCAGAGCGGCGAACAAGGTTTCAAGGTTTTCAATCAACACCCGTGGCTGTCGCTGCTGATCCCGCTGCTCGGGGTCATCAGTGCCTCGGCCCTGGTGGCCTACATCGTTGCCAGCCGGTTGCTGCCCTTCAGCCTGTTCGGGCTGTTGAGCTACGTCGAGCCGGTGTTGTTGCTGGGGGTCGCGCTGCTGCTGGGTGAAAGCATCCAGGCTGAAGAATGGCTGACCTATATCCCCATCTGGATGGCCGTGGCGGTTCTGGTATTCGAAGGGTCCAAGCATATGGTGCGGCAACGGCGCCGGGCCTGACTGCCCCAGCTTGCATCACGAAACACTCTGCGCCCACGCGCCAGGTCCAGCTCCTTTATCATGCCCGCACGAACGCCAGGAGGGCGCTCGGCAGACCTTACGATAAAGGAATTATCGATGTCAGAACCTTCCCAAGGGCGATCCGCCCAACCAGGGGTGGAACGGATTCCACCTGTGGTGATCACCGATATCACGTCCCATCCGCTGCAACGTCTGCCCGAACATAACGACACGCAACCGGATAAAAAACCAACGCCCCGGGAACGGCTCACGCGTTTGGATGAACGCCTGGGGCCGGTGAAGATTGGCGAGTTGAGCATAAGCCGCGTCGACCTTTATCGCATGGGCGCACGCCTGGGCGACGACGGGACCGCAACAGACTCGGCACTTCTTTCGCAACCGGACGGAGCGCTGATCGATGCCGTCCGGTTCGATCCACTGATGATCGAGACTTACATCAAGGCGCACCCTTCGGGCAACGCCCCCGATGCGACCTCTCTGTTGTTCGAGCTCGCGTCCGTCCGATCCTCCAGCTCCCCCGCGATTCTTGAGCCAACACCAGGCCACGTCCCCAGCGGGTCGATGGACACGTTCGGCAAATTGCTCGATGCGTTGCAGGCGATGCAAGCGTTGCAGGGCCAACCCTTCGCACCGGGCATGCCAACCTGGGTCAACAACCTGAAGAGCCACGGTATGCTCACCGCTGCGCTGGGCATGCAGATCTACGGAATCTACGGTGGTCTGGTGGGGATCCGTGATGGCCTGAGAAACAGCGATCTGGCCGAGATAGCGGTCAGCTCCGGGGAAATCGGCGGTGAGCTCACTTCGGTCATGGTGGAGCACGGGCTGTTGAAGACCGGAAAACAAATGCTGCGCCAGGCTGACCGGGTGCTCATGGGCTTCAAGGCCACCGCCGTGGGCAAATGGCTGATCCGCAGCGCGGGCCTGATGGCCGGCATCCTCACGCTCCCTTTCGATATCTACCACGCCATCAATGCCTTCGACGCCGCCGCCAGATCCACGGGCAAGGAAGCCATGGACCATTACGTCTCGGCCGGCATGAGCGTGGCGAGCGCAGGCCTCTCGGTCGCGCTCGGGGCGGCGGCAATGGCGGGGTTCGGTCTGACCGGCGCGGTTGGGTTGGTGGCGTGCGCCGTCCTGATGATGGGCGCAAGGGTCTACGGCGCAGCACGCCAGGTCGATGACATTGACGATTACATTGAGCTGAGCATCAACGAACGCTGGCGCTCGGGTTGGTTCGCGTTCACTGGGCAAGCGCTCGATACGCAAGTGATGGGACGCTACGAGGTTGCGCGCACCCGTGTCGGGTACACCCAGGCGCTGGTGGACCAGGCGCGCAAGCTGCTGGACGGCGAGCTGAAACCCAGCGTGGAAGCCCTCGTCAGCGGCCGCTTCGAAGTCAACATGCAACCGCTCAAGCACTGGAGACTGCACTGGGATGACGGCGAGCAGCCTTACCGGGAAGTGAGCACACCAGAGGTAGTGGAAAGCGACGATGTAATCGACGCATCTCGGGGGCTGGACAAGGCTCCCAGGGTGACCGTCGGTGAACCGGGCAAGGGCAAGGGCATCTATTGGCAGTTGGGTGGCGGCAACGACCAGGTCTTCGGCGTATACGACAAACCCAACTACTTCAGCTTCTCAACGGGTAAAAAGAGCCTGACGGGAGGTTCGGAGGATGATGCGTTCATGTTCCATGTGAACGAGACACTCAAGACGCCGGTCGTGGATGCCAGGAACGCGCTGCATGGCGGCGCGGGCAACGACACGCTGTCGTTGCAGGGTCGACTCCCGGACGTCAACGGCTCTTACGCCTATCTCGGCCTTGAAATCGATCTGCCCGGCGGACTCTCCCTGTTGAAGTCCCACGACGACACCCACCCTGCCCACTACGCAACGATCACCTCGATTGAAAACGTCGAGACACTGCCCCGTGGCTACAGCCGAGTCATCGGTGACCGGCACCCCAACCACATCACGCTCAATGGTATGGATGACCGAGCCACCGGTGGACGCGGCGATGATGTGTTCCGGCTGATGGGCAACTCCAGTCGGGTCGACGGTGGCCCCGGCACGGACCGTTACTACGTCGCCATCAACACTGGCGACATCCATATCACCGAGGATGGGACGGAGCCGAGCATCATTGAACTCGGCTATCCAGCGGAAGGGATCAAGGGTTGGGAAATCCAGGGCACGTCATTGAAGGTGACGTTATCCCATGATGCGCAGACAACGGATTTATTTCGCGAGCTGTGCATTGTCGATACATATTGCCAGGTTGGGACTCAACGGGTCCTGCGTAATGACGCTCTGCTGTTCGTGACGCAAGATGGCTTCACTTTCAAGCCGGATCTGCCACACGCTTTGCTCGCCCCGGAAGATCACCCCGTCAGCGCGATCATGGTGCATCAAGGCAAATCGCCGCCCGCGCCGGTCATTTTCAATGGTGAAAAAGTCGCCTCACGGGATCTCGTCTCCGAAAACTATTTCGTTGCCAGGGAATGCCCCGACCCTATCTTCGATATCCCGCAGCAACCGGCCAACGCAACCACCACGTTGTTCCTGGACCATGACGACAGCGAATTGGAAGCCGTCCACGCTCATTATCGCGTGGAGGTTTGCACCATCGGTTATTGGAACTGGCTGACCTACAGCGACATGAAGCTGGTGCTGCAATTCACCAACGGCACGCGGCTGACGCTCGATCATTGGATGAAGCATAACCAGGGTGTTGCGTCGAATGTCACGGGCACGTTGATGTCCACTGGCGTATCGCTCACGCGCGCCATCACTCTGGTCTTTCGTGACGGCACCTCCTACCGGGTGGGTACGGTACGGCCGTCATTCCACGATGATTACCAGAACCCGGGAACACGCGTGGTCGAGGGGCGCCATGTACTGCGCCGACGCCCTGGTCGTGCTGTCTTCCGGTCCCCGTCCCGTGAAGTCATACGCCTGCCTTCCAGACCGCAAAAAATCAGGTTACCTGAACGCCAGCACACCAGCATTTACGAGCTGGAGGGCAACGCCTCCACTTACGAAGTCCACCCCAGCCCTGGCGCCACCCTGCGCCTGTATACGACCAGCGCAACCGATTCGTCGGTGTGGAATATTCACGCCGACAGCTTTGACATGGATCTGGCCCGCAGCGATATCCGTGTCGGTAGGACCTGGGTCCTGCTCGGTGACGTGCGGTTGTTGCTCACGCCAGCGCCCGATGACCGGAAACCACCGGAAATTGCGCATGTGGAACTCGTGTCCGGCACCCGTTACCAGATCGACACCGATCTGGCGAAAGCGCGACTGTTGAGCATCAATGCCAGGTTCCATGCCGACATTGCCACGCTCCTGCGAGAAATCCAGGCCCATGAAGCTGATGGCAGCCTGGCGACGACATTTCTCAGCGTCGCTGGCGTTCGCCTCGCTGACGGCACGCCAGGCGCGATCTTCTATGACGTACTGGACCAGCGCTGGATTCTCGATAGCGACGACACGCAAGAAGTGAACAGCTCGGACCTGATGATCGGGACCGTTGCCCAGCACTGAACGGCACTCCCTCAACACGTCCAAGCAGCCAAGACCAACCCGTCCGCACGCGTCGGCACCGGCTGGCCGCTGCAACACGACACCTATCAAGGAAGAGAACATGTCTCCAAAAAAACCTGTGCGCCCGAAGGGCACAGACACGCCAGGCACCGATCCGGGCACGATTACCCTACCCGACGTCAGGCTGCCGCCTCATCTTGCATTGCCTGGGACCGGCATCCCGCCACGCCCCCACACGTCGACGTCCGAGCCCAGTGGCTCTGCCGGGGCTTCATCCCAGAAGAGCCCGCCGCCACCCGTCGAGCTGACGGACCCGACCAGTGGCGCCCCAACGGCTGCGCAGCCTTCGCCAAGGTCCTTGGATCGGTACGCGCTCAATCCACCCGAAGGGTTGCCACCGGCCCGCGCCGATGGTCTTCGGGTCAACGGCAACGGCAGCTACGTCGATCTGGACGACGGAAAAGTCGCCCGGGTCGTCCATGACCCTGCCTTGAACGCTTATTACGCGTGGGGCCTGAATGAACTGTCACCTTCGGGCCCGGCACTCTATCGGCCAACAGGCGCGGTGTCCTGGCGCGAAAACGCCTTCGCCACGAAGCTGCGGGCCTACCAACTGGGCAAGGACCAGCGAGCAGTATTCGATCGCAGGAACGAGGGGCTATCGAGCCAGTCCATCAAAGAGCGCGACGCTGCTTTAGGTCCTATTTACCGGACCCAACAGAACCAACTGAAAGAGGACACCCGGTTATTCCTTCAAAACGCCCAACGGATCCCTCGTTCCGCCGCTCCTTCGTTGCTTGGCGTGGAGACATTTTCCAAGCTCATCGAGAAAATCTTCGAACACTTCCAAGGCCTGGTCATGACGGAGCGGTTTTCGGGCACCGGCAGCAAGATGCAACTGATCGACGCGATGCCGGCACTGGTCGCAAGCGGTGTAACGACGCTGTACCTGGATCGCTTGCGAATCGACATCGACCAGGTCGTCCTGGACGGGTTCGCCAGGACCGGTGTCCTCGACGCCAGACTGAAGCGTCGCCTGCACGCTCTCGACGTGAACGATGACGCGGTCCCGCCAACGCCCTACACCTATCAGAACCTGATCATCGCGGCGCGGGAAAATGGCATAAGGGTTCAGGCCCTGGACTGCGCCGCCAGGGCCCAGGCGGAACTGTCCGGAGACGACGGTTTCCGAGGCCTGTTCACGTATCACGCCAGCCAAGTGATCAACGCCGACCGCCTTAATCGTCCGCAAGGCAAGTGGGTCGCCCTGGTGGGAGCGTCCCAGTATCGTAAAAGGAACATCGCTCTTGAACAGGAGCAGCACGCCACGGTGACTTTCAGCTACCCCAACACGCCTGGCCTGGCCCAAGTGCAAGGTGTGATGAGCTTGCATGTCGAGGACCTTGCCCATGGCCCGAACCTGCAGATCATCCAGGACCCGTCGCTCGGGGCCGCTGATTTGAACCTGAACGTAGGGGGCCAGGGCATGAAGCCATTCGAGCTGCCCGTTCGTTACCGACGCGTTCTGGAACAAGACATTCGAAGTGCCAACCTTACGCAGGACCCCCATAGCCTTTTTGCGACAATACCGGTGCAGCGTGGTCTCGATGTCGAAACCGCCCAGCGGGAACGTTTCCAGCGCGCCAGGGATACCATCAGCGCCAGCCAGTACTTCTTCGAAGGCCAACCGGTCACCCGCCCCAGGCCGCCCACGCCGGCACTGCAACCTTACAGCCCACCCCCCGCTGTGCTTGAAAGCATTTACCGTGTATCCAATGGCCTGGTCTTGGGAGCGGCCTACAACGCCATCGGCGCCAGGAAGTTCTTGATCGACAACATGCCCGCCCTGAAGGAGCAGCAGGTCAAGACGCTCTACATGGAAAACCTGATCATTGAATACGATCAACCCCGGCTGGATGCATTTGCCTCCAGCGGTGCGATGTCCGATCCTCTGCGGGCGAATCTCCGGCGCCAGGACGAACTCCAGCAGATGAATTCCTCCAGCGCCCATTCGTTGGTCAACCTCATCACTGTTGCTCACCGGCACGGCATCAAGGTGCAGGCGCTCGACACGTCGATCACCTTCAGGGACGAAATGAGGCGGCACGCCCCCGAGCGCTCCAGGAACTTCAAGTACGTGGCCCATACCCTCATCGAGACCGACCAGGCCCACCGGGGCCCGCACAAATGGGTGGCGCTGGTGGAGAGCGGCCACGCCAATACCGCTCGAAACACCCCCGGATTGGCTGAACTGCAAGGTGCCGTCGGGGTACGCGTGGTCGATGCCGGCAGTCAACCCACGCGAGTGCTGCCCGATGAAGGAGAGATCGTTTCCAGTCTCTTGCCCATCGCACGACCAGCCGCTCACCGTACGCCCTCCGGCGCCGGGTACCTTTTTGTGAAGTCAGATCTGCTGCTGGAGATAAGTACCGGCACCCAGCTGATACGGCGGGCGCCCGTCAGCCCTGGCAAGTTGTTGAACAAGCCGAACGAATTCCTGATCGAACGCTCGGAAGATGGGTTTCAGCTGTACCTGGCGAAACATCAGCTGGGGGACTTCAGCGTATACCCTCTGCTTATGGCCGCTGACCAGCTATCGGTCGACATTCCCGACCTGTCCCAGCATTACCACCGGGTGTGGCAAGTCAACAGAGTGAAGTTCAAGGAAATCGACGCACTGGTGTGGGCGCTCAAGACTGCCGGTCTGAAACAGGTCAGCGGCACGACGGTGATTCCCGTCTCGCCGCTGCGCCTGATGGATAGGCACCCACGGCTGACCGATCCTGGCATGTACCTTGTCGAAACCAGACCGGAAGGCACCATGATCTTCCACCGTTCCAAGGACAGCTCGATCAAAAGAACGCTGGTCAGCAAGGATCAGTTGTCGGGCAAGCTTTATATCAATCGACCGGAATGGGGGCTTACCGAGCTTCGTCTGTTTGACAACCTGGACGCCCTCACGGCCCACCTGGATGAAGCGATTGGGTTGAAACGCGTGCAAAGCGCCTGACAAACAGCACCGGTCAAGCATTGATGCCGGACCTGCTCTGGCCAATATCCAGGGCGCGGGCGAGCTTGCTGGCGACGGCGCCACCACGGGCGGATGGATCGCCAGCGTAGCTTGCGCCGGGCAAAAAAAACCGCCCGGCATCAGGCCGGGCGGTGTTTGTGACACTCAGGCATTAGTCAGTAGTCAGCACACCACGGCGCACCTGGTCACGCTCGATCGACTCGAACAGCGCCTTGAAATTGCCCTCGCCGAAGCCATCGTCGCCCTTGCGCTGGATGAATTCGAAGAACACCGGGCCCATCAGGGTTTCCGAGAAAATCTGCAGCAGCAAGCGTTTGTCGCCCTGCTCGGAAGCACCATCGAGCAGGATGCCACGCGATTGCAGCTCCGCCACTGGCTCGCCATGATTCGGCAGACGGCCCTCGAGCATTTCGTAGTAGGTGTCCGGCGGCGCGGTCATGAAGCGCATGCCGATTTTCTTCAGCCCATCCCAGGTCTTGATCAGGTCGTCGGTGAGGAACGCCACATGCTGGATGCCCTCGCCATTGAACTGCATCAGGAACTCTTCGATCTGGCCGGCGCCCTTCGAGGATTCTTCGTTCAGCGGAATGCGGATCATGCCGTCCGGCGCGGTCATGGCCTTGGAGGTCAAACCGGTGTATTCGCCCTTGATGTCGAAGTAGCGGATCTCGCGGAAGTTGAACAACTTCTCATAGAAGTTCGCCCAGTACGCCATGCGCCCGCGATACACGTTGTGGGTCAGGTGATCGATGATCTTGAGCCCCGCACCCACCGGATTGCGGTCGACACCTTCGAGAAACACGAAGTCGATGTCATAGATCGAGCTGCCTTCGCCAAAACGGTCGATCAGGTACAGCGGCGCGCCGCCGATGCCTTTGATCGCAGGCAGGTTCAGCTCCATTGGGCCGGTCTCGATATGGATCGGCTGGGCACCGAGTTCCAGGGCGCGCTTGTAGGCTTTTTGCGAGTCCTTGACGCGGAACGCCATGCCGCAAACCGACGGACCGTGTTCGGCGGCGAAGTAGGACGCCACGCTATTGGGCTCGTTGTTGAGGATCAGGTTGATCGCGCCCTGGCGATACAGGTGTACGTCCTTGGAGCGGTGGGTCGCTACCTTGGTGAAACCCATGATCTCGAAGATCGGCTCCAGGGTGTTGGGCGTAGGGGATGCAAATTCGATGAATTCAAAGCCCATCAGGCCCATCGGGTTTTCGTATAGATCTGCCATGTCGGCGCCTCATCATGCTTATCAATTAACAAGAAACGTTAGTTGCCAGTGATGCTGAGGGCGCGCGGCGGCGCGCAGGAAATACCGCGGACGCTGCGGGCGAGGAAATCGCCATAGATCAGTTGAAACCCAAGTATCTTCATTGTCGACCCAAGGCTCTTGCGGGCGAGGCTTCTGCTGCCAGAAGACGTTATTCTTATATGCGTAAATCGATTCTACACAGCGTAACCACATTTGTCCGCCTTGGGTATCAAATCGCCTTTTTGGCCGAGCGTGCAAGGGGTTTGTTGCACAGGAAAATACCCATCAGGATCAGTCCCCCGCCCCCGCACATCAAGGCCGTAAGCCGTTCGTCCAATAGCAAGGCGCCCAGCAGGACCGCCGTCAGTGGATTGAGCGCGATGAACACGCCGGACCGGGTCGCGCCAATCCGGCGGATGCCGTCATACCAGGCGATATAGGCCAGCGCCGAGCCCAGTACGCCAAGGTACAACAGGCTCAGCCATTGCCCGGCATCCAGTGCGGTCAGCGCCGCGAAGCGAATCTCTCCCCCGGCCGCGCACGCTCCCCAGAGCATCAGCGTGCCCAGCAGGATCGACCAGGTCACCGTTTGCAAGGGGCCAAGGCTTTCATTCAGGCTTTTGGAAAATAGCGAGTAGATACCCCAGCCGAGCACGCAGCCGAAAATCAGCACGTCGCCTACCCACCCTTGCTCCGTTGTTTGTAGCAAGGCCGGGTCACGACCCACGATCACCAGACCCGCCCCGCCGAGACACAAGACGATGCCGGCGACTTTCAAGCGGCTCAGGCGCTCCTTGAATAACCACCAGGAGGCCAGCCCGATCACCGCCGGGTTCAACGCCACGATCAACGAGGCCCGCGACGCACTGATGTATTGCAAACCATAAAAGAAACACAGGTTGTAGAAGAAAATACCGAAGAAACCCAGCATCGCCAGCTGCAAGCCCTGCTTCAGGCTGGGCCTGGCCAGAGGAATGCCGGCCACCCCGAGAAACACCAGCAGCGCGAGACTCGCCAGCAAAAAGCGCAGGCTGGCGGCCAGCATGGGCGCCAATGCATCGGAGAGGATCCGCCCGGCCACGAAGGTCCCTCCCCAGATCATTGTGACCATGGCGAGCTTCAGGTAGACCTGCAGGTCGGAAGCGATCGGCATGGAATGTTCCATGGGTTTCATTGCTTTCATCTCATTCAAGGTCGTTCGGATGCCAGTGACGAGGGAGCTCCCTCGCCACGGTTTTCTCTGTCGCTCAAGTGCCGTATTGTTCGCCTCATATCTTGTCATCGTAAAATGAGCCTTTACTCATGACCCTGACCCAACTCGAAATCTTTTCGCTGGTCGCCGAGCTGCGCGGCTTCACGGCAGCCGCGACACGGTTGGGCATCGGACAATCAGCGGTGTCGCACGCAATCAGATCCTTGGAAAACGAACTGGGCGTCGAGCTGTTCAGGCGTCATCAGACCCTGGTGGAGCCCAGCGACATCGGCCAGCAATTGCTGCTGCGGGCCCGAGCCATGCTCGGCTTGGCCAACACGCTGCGCCAGGAAGCCGCCGATGCCCGAGGCATGCGCCGCGGAACCTTGCGCATCGGCTCGTTCGGCCCGACAGCTTCGATGAAGCTGTTGCCCGCTATCCTGGAACGCTTCAGGACCTTGCACCCGGGGATCGAAGTGCATGTCGACGAGGGGCCGGACCGGCAGGTTCTGCAATGGTTGGACGAACGCCGGATCGACGTCGGTTTCGTGGTCTTGCCGGAGGAACGCTTCGATACGTTCGCGTTGATGACCGACCAGATGGTCGCCCTGCTCCCTGCTGCTCACGCCCTAGGGGATCGAACCCACGTGCAACTCAAGGATTTGTGCGACGACCCTTTCATTCTCACCGAGGCCGGCTCGTCGGAACTGGTCTGGCGACTGTTCAATGCCGCGCGCTTGACACCCAATCTCCGTTATCGCTGCTCGCAACTGCTCAGTACGCTCGACCTCGTCACTCGTGGCAACGCGGTGAGCGTAGTGTCCGAAGGCTCGTTGCCCCTGTTCGATAATCCTGGCTTCGTTGTTCGTCCTCTGTCGCCTCCCATCCCACGACAGATCGGCCTGGCCGTACTCGATAGCCGCCAGGCCTCGCCGGCAACCCTGGCATTTATCGAGCTGGCACAGGCCGTTCAGCCGACTTGATTGCGCTTAACTTTCGATAGGGTTATCTATTAGCCCAACGGACTAGAGCACGCGATTTCATTACACCGCCTAGTACTGCTAACAGCCAATCTCCGTCGCCAGTCGCTTGACGTCATCGGCCCGACTGATGGTAAAACGCCAACAGCTGTTACATAACGAAAAAGTTACGATTTACACTTTTCGGTTTAACTACTACAATTTTTTCTGCCTCTACCAGATAGCAGGAGAGTCATTAGTCACCGAGTCGCTACAAGGCGCCTGGCTTATAGCTTTGTTTGCGGTTGGTATCAGCCTTATATTTTGATTGGAGTAATTATATTGTCCAGACTCGCTGAATTTCGCAAAGCCGAAAAGGCCCTTCAAGAGCAGCTCGCGCAGCTGGAAGCTTTGAAGAATGACGCCGGGCTCAAGAAAGAAATCGAATTCGAAGAAAAGCTCCAAGGGCTGATGAAAACCTACGGCAAGGGCCTGCGCGACATCGTTGCGATCCTCGACCCGAGCCCGTCCAAATCAGGCCTGTCGTCGGGCAAGACGCCAAAGACTCGCCGTGCCCGCGTCGTCAAGGTCTATCAGAACCCGCACACGGGCGAACTGATCGAAACCAAGGGCGGCAACCATCGCGGTTTGAAAGCCTGGAAGGAAAAATACGGTGCGAGCACCGTCGATTCCTGGCTGCGCGGTTGAAAGCACTACAACGAAAAAAGCCCTGGCCTGCACCCAGGGCTTTTTTATGGGCCGAACTTTCGTGTTGGCCCAAGAGTATTACGCTGAAAGCCTTATAATTTCAGGCTATTTCGTACCGACTGTATTTCATCCTGGCTTTCTACAAATACCTGCGCCTGCCCCGCATAGGACAACACGTAGGCATTACCCTCATTAAGTGCCGCGACGAGGGTCTGCGACAATACATGACGCCCGTTTTGCGTGATCGTGCAAGTGGTTTCCAAAGCGCTTACGCCGCCCAATACGGACGCGTGAATCTTATTGCAGACACTTTGATAGCCACCTTGGAAAAAATCCTTCTGAATGGACTTTCTCATTTCCAACAGCACGCCTTGCAAGTTTACTTGATGGTCGGGCTCGACAGCCGACGCGGTCAACTCCATCACCATCACGGCATTGCCCGAAGGGTCGCTTTTGGTGGCGCGCTGCCGACTGGTACCTTTGGCCGGGGCCGGTGCGTCGGCGGGCAGCGATTCGATGATCCATCCCGAGGGCCAGGTTACCTGTGGTTCGGCCGCCCCCACATCGACGCTCGACGCGACGGCAAACAACAGGACGAACAGCGAAGAAAGCGGTCGAAACATTGCGTTGCACTCAAGAACTGATCGTGAAGTCTGAAGCGCGACGCACCACCAGGCAATAGGCACGTTTGGCGATGCCTCGCCCCTTGCGTATCATGGACGCACCTGCAAGGAAGCTAGCACAAGCCCCATTTATTTTTCGGAGGGCCCATGAGCCTGCAAGAACTCAATACTTTCCCTGGCGTCACCGCTCAACCCGATGCCGCAACGGCCAAGTTCGTCTTCAACCACACCATGCTGCGGGTCAAGGACATCACCAAGTCCCTTGATTTCTACACCCGTGTGCTGGGTTTTTCCCTGGTGGAAAAGCGCGACTTTCCAGAGGCCGAATTCAGCCTGTATTTCCTTGCCCTGGTCGACAAGAACCAGATCCCGGCGGACGCGGCGGCGCGTACCGAGTGGATGAAATCGATCCCCGGCATCCTCGAACTGACGCATAACCACGGCACCGAAAACGATCCGGCGTTCACCTACCACAACGGCAACACCGACCCGCGCGGTTTCGGCCACATCTGCATCTCCGTGCCAGACGTGGTCGCCGCCTGCGAGCGCTTCGAAGCGTTGGGCTGTGACTTCCAGAAACGCTTGAGTGATGGCCGCATGAAAAGCCTGGCCTTCATCAAAGACCCGGACGGTTATTGGGTCGAGATCATCCAGCCTGCACCGTTGTAAGTTCTGCGGTCACAAAAAAACCCCATGAGCCAAGGCCCATGGGGTTTTGTTCTTTCAGCGACTGGCTATCAGGCCGGTGCGGAGGTGCGGATCAGGTGATCGAAGGCGCTCAGCGAAGCCTTGGCGCCCTCGCCCACGGCGATCACGATTTGCTTGTACGGCACGGTGGTCACGTCACCGGCAGCGAACACACCCGGGATCGACGTTTCGCCACGAGCATCGACAATGATCTCGCCACGCGGCGACAGCTCGACGGTGCCCTTGAGCCAATCGGTGTTGGGCAACAGGCCGATCTGCACGAAGATCCCTTCCAGCGCCACGTCGCGCACTTCACCGCTCGGACGGTCCTTGTAGCGCAGGCCGTTGACCTTCTGCCCGTCACCCGTCACTTCGGTGGTCTGGGCGTTGGTGATCACCGTCACGTTCGGCAGGCTGTGCAGTTTGCGCTGCAACACCGCGTCGGCACGCAATTGCACATCGAACTCCAGCAACGTGACGTGGGACACGATACCCGCCAGGTCGATGGCCGCTTCGACGCCGGAGTTACCGCCGCCGATTACCGCGACCCGCTTGCCCTTGAACAGCGGACCGTCACAATGCGGGCAGTACGCCACGCCTTTGTTGCGGTATTGCTGCTCGCCCGGCACGTTCATTTCGCGCCAGCGGGCACCGGTCGCCAGGATCACGGTCTTGGCCTTGAGGCTCGCGCCGCTGGCGAACTTGACTTCATGCAGCCCACCGGCCGTGCCTGGCACCAGTGCGTCGGCGCGTTGCAGGTTCATGATGTCGACGTCGTATTGCTTGACGTGTTCTTCCAGGGCGACAGCCAGTTTCGGCCCTTCGGTTTCCTGGACCGAGATGAAGTTCTCGATGGCCATGGTGTCGAGCACCTGGCCGCCGAAACGCTCGGCCGCCACACCGGTACGGATGCCTTTTCGTGCCGCATAGATGGCCGCCGAGGCACCGGCCGGGCCACCGCCCACCACCAACACGTCAAAGGCATCCTTGGCGCTGATCTTCTCAGCCTGGCGCTCGATGCCACTGGTGTCGATCTTGGCGAGGATCTCTTCCAGGCCCATGCGACCCTGGCCGAAGTTCACACCGTTCAAATACACGCTTGGCACGGCCATGATCTGGCGTTCATCGACTTCAGCCTGGAACAGCGCGCCGTCGATGGCGACGTGCTTGATGTTCGGGTTCAGCACCGCCATCAGGTTCAGCGCCTGGACCACGTCCGGGCAGTTCTGGCACGACAGCGAAAAATACGTCTCGAAGTTGAAATCGCCCTTGAGCGAGCGGATCTGTTCGATCACTTCGACACTGGCCTTCGAAGGGTGGCCACCGACTTGCAGCAGGGCCAGCACCAGCGAAGTGAATTCATGCCCCATGGGAATGCCGGCGAAACGCAGGCTGATATCGGCTCCCGGACGGTTCAACGAAAACGATGGCTTACGCGCATCGGTGCCGTTGTCGAGCAAGGTAATCTGGTTGGAAAGACTGGCAACGTCTTTGAGTAACGCAAGCATTTCCTGGGATTTCGCACCGTCGTCGAGGGATGCAACGATCTCGATCGGCTGGGTGACCCGTTCCAGGTATGACTTCAACTGAGCTTTAAGATTGGCGTCCAACATACGGGCGATTTCCATTTTTGAATTTCAGAAAAAACAACGCCCAGGCGAATCTCGCCCGGGCGTTTTTTGGGGCGAAGCGGCTTACTTGGCTAAGAGCGGATCGCCCTCGGGTAACGCATTGGTTTAGATCTTGCCGACCAGGTCCAGGGACGGAGCCAGGGTGGCCTCGCCTTCTTTCCACTTGGCTGGGCAGACTTCACCTGGGTGAGCGGCAACGTACTGGGCTGCCTTGATCTTGCGCAGCAGCTCGGAAGCGTCACGGCCTACACCACCGTCGTTGATTTCAACGATCTTGATCTGACCTTCAGGGTTGATCACGAAAGTACCGCGGTCAGCCAGGCCAGCTTCTTCGATCAGCACGTCGAAGTTGCGGGAGATGGCCAGGGTCGGGTCGCCGATCATGGTGTACTGGATCTTGCCGATGGCTGGCGAAGTGTTGTGCCAGGCGGCGTGGGCAAAATGAGTGTCGGTGGACACGCTGTAGATTTCGACGCCCAGCTTCTGGAACTCGGCGTAGTTGTCGGCCAGGTCTTCCAGCTCGGTTGGGCAAACGAAGGTGAAGTCAGCTGGGTAGAAGAACACGACAGACCACTTGCCTTTCAGGTCGGCGTCCGATACTTCGACGAAAGCGCCGTTTTTGAAAGCGGTGGCTTTGAACGGTTTAACTTGGCTGTTGATGATAGGCATCGTTGACTCTCCGTCAGTGGTTGAAAAGTTGATGGGGTGAATCTTAGCCATTCATTGCGCTGTTGGCTCATTGCCAAAGCTCATGCAAATGATTGGTTTTGACTATCAGGAATCTATATAGATAGAAGAAATCTGTGGAAGCTGCCGAAGGCGGCGATCAATTGATCGTGGCAGCTGCCTGACAGTTCACGGGGCTGGATCAACGGATCACAGCCCCATGGACGAAAAGCCTGATCAGGCGGTAGGCGTACGCATGGTGACGAATTCTTCGGCTGCGGTTGGATGCACGCCGATGGTTTCATCGAAATCGCGCTTGGTAGCACCGGCCTTGAGGGCAATCGCCAGCCCTTGGATAATTTCACCGGCGTCCGGCCCGACCATGTGGCAGCCCAGGACCTTATCGGTCTTGGCATCGACCACCAATTTCATCAGGGTGCGTTCCTGGCAGTCAGTGAGGGTCAGCTTCATCGGCCGGAAACGGCTTTCGAAAATCTGCACCTCATGGCCGGCTTCCCGAGCCTGTTCTTCAGTCAAACCTACCGTGCCGATGTTCGGCAGGCTGAACACCGCCGTGGGGATCATTCGATAATCGACCAGGCGGTATTGCTCAGGCTTGAACAGGCGCCGCGCCACCGCCATGCCTTCGGCCAGGGCGACAGGCGTGAGCTGCACACGGCCGATCACATCGCCAATGGCCAGGATCGACGGTTCAGCCGTCTCGTATTTTTCGTTGACCTGCACGAAGCCTTTCTCGTCCAGCTTGACGCCCGTGTTCTCCAGCCCAAGATTGTCCAGCATCGGCCGGCGGCCGGTGGCGTAGAACACACAATCGGTCGACAACGTGCGACCGTCCTTGAGCGTCACTTTCAGGCTGCCGTCGGCTTCTTTGTCGATGCGTTGGATGTCTGCGTTGAATTGCAGGTCCAAGCCACGACGCTGCAGCTCTTCGGCCAGATGCTTGCGCACCGCGCCATCAAAACCGCGCAAGAACAGGTCGCCGCGATAGAGCAAGGATGTCTGCGCGCCCATGCCGTGGAAGATCCCGGCGAATTCCACGGCGATGTAGCCGCCTCCCACCACCAGCATGCGCTTGGGCAGCGTCTTGAGAAAAAACGCTTCGTTGGAACCGATGGCGTGCTCGCTCCCGGGAATATCCGGAATCACCGGCCAGCCGCCGGTGGCGATCATGATGTGCCTGGCGGTGTAGCGCTCGCCGTTGATCTCGACTTCATGAGGGCTGGTAATCCTGGCGTGGCCTTCATGCAAGGTCACACCGCTGTTGACCAGCAGGTTGCGGTAGATGCCGTTGAGGCGATTGATCTCACGATCCTTGTTGGCGATCAGCGTGGCCCAGTCGAAACTCGCCTCGCCCGCCGTCCAGCCGTAGGCCGACGCTTGTTCGAAATCCTCGGCGTAATGCGCGCCGTAGACCAGCAGTTTTTTCGGCACACAGCCGACGTTGACGCAGGTCCCCCCCAGGTAGCGGCTTTCCGCCACGCCCACTTTCGCGCCGAAACCCGCGGCAAACCTCGCCGCCCGCACACCGCCGGAACCGGCGCCAATCACATACAGATCAAAATCGTAGGCCATCATCTATCTCCTTCGGCAGGTTGTCAGCATACCTGCTGTTTTCACTTGAGGCAGCGTTGCAGCGCAAACAGCGACTTTGTTTGTGTGATTGATGATTGGCGGAAGGTTTTTTTGCAGAAAAAAAAACGCCCCGAACCAGTCGGGGCGTTTTTTCAAGGCGCGACGCAGGCTGAATCAGTAAGCCTTGCCGGTCTTGTAGAAGTTCTCGAAGCAGAAGTTGGTTGCGTCGATGTAACCTTCGGCGCCACCGCAGTCGAAGCGCTTGCCCTTGAACTTGTAGGCCATGACGCAGCCGTTCTGGGCCTGTTTCATCAGGGCGTCGGTGATCTGGATCTCACCGCCCTTGCCTGGCTCGGTCTGTTCGATCAGGTCGAAGATGTCCGGAGTCAGGATGTAGCGGCCGATGATCGCCAGGTTCGACGGCGCATCTTCAGGTTTTGGTTTTTCAACCATGCTGTGAACGCGGTAGATGTCTTCGCGGATCATTTCACCGGCGATGACACCGTACTTGTTGGTTTCCTGCGGATCCACTTCCTGGATCGCCACGATGGAGCAACGGAATTGCTTGTACAGCTTGACCATCTGGGTCAAAACGCCGTCGCCTTCCAGGTTCACGCACAAGTCGTCCGCCAGAACCACGGCGAACGGTTCGTCACCGATCAGCGGGCGGCCGGTCAGGATCGCATGGCCCAAACCTTTCATTTCGGTCTGGCGGGTGTAGGAGAACGAGCACTCGTCCAGCAACTTGCGAATGCCGACCAGGTATTTTTCCTTGTCGGTGCCCTTGATCTGGTTTTCCAACTCGTAACTGATGTCGAAATGGTCTTCCAGGGCGCGCTTGCCACGGCCGGTGACGATGGAGATTTCCGTCAGGCCCGCATCCAGGGCTTCTTCGACGCCGTACTGGATCAGTGGCTTGTTCACCACCGGCAGCATTTCTTTGGGCATGGCTTTAGTCGCTGGCAGGAAGCGAGTACCGTAACCGGCTGCTGGGAACAAGCATTTCTTGATCATATAAGTCCTTGAAAAGGCGGTGTGTACAAGTTTCGGCGCAGTCTAATCAGCCGGCAGGCACCTTACAATGCCTGCGCTGGCCAACCGATGCCATCATAGAGAAATAAACCGGCGGATAGTTCAATCGCCTTTCGCTTCGATGGTTCCAGCGGTCCTCACTGTACGCCCATCAGCACGGTTTGCGAGCATTTGGCGTATCATGGCCGCCTTGATTCCGCCAACGAGGCAGCTAGATGTCGGCAACACAGAACGCAAACGGTTATTCGGTCAGCCAGGACAAGGACGGCCAGTGGTGGATTATCAACTACCACGGCGAGCAGGTCGCCGGTCCCTTGCCCACCAAGACAATGGCGGTGGAAGTCGCCGCGGTCTTTCAGGACGAACGTTCCGCCCCGGCGCCCCGGGAACGTGAACAGGCGCCAGCGCGCAATACTCGCCGCAAGAAATAAACAGACGGCCCCGCCGAAGCCCTGGTGCTCGGAAGGGGCCGCGGGTTTAGCTGTACCGGAATGGCCATTCGCTATAATCTCGCGCCATTCCTCCCCATCCTGATGACAACCCCCATGAAGACAATCCTGGCGCTGTTTGCAGTTCTGGCCCTGGCAGGCTGTGCCTCAGCAGAAAAAACCTATCTGGATACCGGTGAACAAGGCTTGGCCATCGACTGTTCAGGCGAAGCCAATTCCTGGGCGACGTGTTACGAGAAAGCGGAAGCTTCCTGCGCCGGTACGGGCTACCGCATCGTCGGCACGGATGGCACGCCACAGGCCAACGACAGCGAAAAGACCCTCGGTGTGGACGTGGGCAACTTCACCAGCCGCAGCGTGGTGGTCGTCTGTAAATAAAGGACGGGCCCTGCTTAACCGGAAATACAAGCGTTGGCCGCATCCTGAACGTCGCCCGGGCGCACCGGTACGTTGGAGAGGCTTTCGTGCAGCTTGATGCTGGAGCCGCTGGAGCGTTCGTCGATGTCGAACACCGCGGCCGGTAGCGCCGACAGCTTGCCGGGGACGATCACCCGCACGCCATTCTTATGTGGCTCCATTTGCAGCGGGCCACGGCTCTCCAGAAGCTTGTCGGCAACGCACTTGGCGTATTCATGAGGTTTCTTGCCGGAGATGACGCTCATGGTGGGCGGCGTCTGGTTGATGTCCGATACCGATGCACATCCACCCAAGGCCAAGGCCAATACCCACACGCTGCGCTTCATATGAATCCTCCAATAAAGACCCTCCGACAATGCAAACGTCGATTTTCTCCAACGTCCTCTCATTTTTTATTCGCCACCGCCTGATAAATGAATGACACCCAGGACAGGGGCCGGATATTAACCCGCGGTGCTGATAAACTGCGCTCCATTATCATTGCTTCATCTTACTGTCCTGATTTGCAAGAAATGCCCTTCTGGAGGCGCCCATGAAATTCATCCACCAGCGCGAGCACCTCAACGAAGACGATATCGTCGTGATCGAATGCTCCCAAATGTGCAACATCCGTTTGATGAACGACGCCAATTTCCGTAGCTTCAAGAATGGTGGCCGCCACACCTATCACGGCGGCGCGTTCGACACGTTCCCGGCCAGGATCACGGCCCCCAGCACGGGCTTCTGGAATATCACCATCGACACCGTCAACCGTCGCGCCATCAGCGTTACCCGCAAGCCGACCCTGACCCACAAGATCAAGATCATCCGGCGCTCCAGTTCGAAGCTGAGTTGAGCCCCCCGTCCAAGATAGGTAAAACCGTGGCCCAGACAACCAAATACGTTATCAAGTACAAACTCAACGGCGAGCGCCGCTTCGAGTTCGCGCAACTGCAGACCGGCACCGAGGAAGAAGCGCTGGTCGCGCTGCAAAAGTTGCATGGCGAGACCGATGATCAGATCACCGATCTCAAGGTCAGCAAGGCACTCTGAAGCCTGCCAGCTGGCTTTTTGTGGTGAGGGAGCTTGCTCCCTTTCTACAAAAAGCGCTTCACATCGCAAGAATCGGAGTGCCCGGCAGCGCTGCACTCTTCAGGCTGAACAGTCCTTTTATCCAGGATTGCAATCATGTCCTCAACGCCTCTATTGACCCAACACCTCCCCCACCTCGATTGGCCCACCATGGTGGATAGCCTCGATGAGGACGGCTGCGCGATCATTCGCAACCTGCTGCCGACCGTACAATGCCGGCAGTTGAGCGGTTTGTATGAGGACGCCGGGGTTTTTCGTTCGCGGGTAATAATGGGGCGCCACGGATTCGGGCGCGGTGAGTACCAGTATTTCGCTTATCCGCTGCCTGAGATCGTCCAGCAATTGCGCCAGTCGCTCTATCCGATGCTGGTCCCAGTGGCTAATCGCTGGAACGATTGCATGGGCCTGGAAACGCGATACCCCGATAAGCACACGGATTTCATCCGCCGTTGCCATGCCGCCGGGCAGCAGCGTCCCACACCGTTGCTCCTCCAATACGGCCCGCAGGATTACAACTGCCTGCACCAGGACCTTTATGGCGAACAGGTGTTCCCGTTACAGGTAGCCATCCTGCTGTCGGAACCGGGAGACGACTTTACCGGGGGCGAGTTCGTCCTCACCGAGCAACGCCCGCGCATGCAGTCACGCCCCCAAGTCATCGACTTGAAACAAGGCGACGCCGTGGTGTTCGCCGTACACCAGCGGCCGGTCAAAGGCGTTCGCGGGTATTATCGGGTTAACTTGCGCCATGGCGTCAGCCGTGTACACAGCGGTCGCCGGCATACACTCGGGATCATTTTTCATGATGCGCAATGACGACACCCCCGTCACTCTCGACCTGTTCGCCGACCAGGCGCCCACCACGCCTGGCCAGGTCGAACAGATCGGCCAGCAATCCTTCGTGCTACGCGGGTTTGCCCTGCCCTGGCTCGACCGTTTGTTGCCAGCGCTGGCAACAGTCTTGCAGGCCGCACCGTTCCGGCAGATGGTCACGCCCGGTGGCTTTACCATGTCGGTGGCCCTGACCAGTTGCGGCGCACTCGGCTGGACCACCGACCGCAGCGGCTATCGCTACACCGCCCATGATCCACAGACAGGCGATCCCTGGCCCGCCATGCCGTCAGTGTTTCGCGAGCTGGCCCAGGCCGCCGCCCGGCAAGCGGGCTTCGAGCACTTCGAGCCCGATGCCTGCCTGATCAACCGCTACGTGCCCGGCGCGCGGATGTCGCTGCACCAGGACAAGAACGAGCGCTCCCTGACGGCCCCCGTCGTCTCGCTTTCCCTTGGCCTGCCGGCGACATTCCAGTTTGGTGGATTCGAGCGCAGCGACAAAAGCCAGCGCATTCCGTTGTTTCATGGCGACATCGCAATCTGGGGCGGCGTGGATCGGTTGCGCTACCACGGCGTGCTGCCGCTCAAGCCGGGACAACATACACGTCTGGGCGCCCAACGCATCAACATGACGTTCCGCATGGCCGGATAACAATGCAGAATTCAACCGCAAGACCCGGAGTGTCGTCACCTGGATGGCTCAGTAATCTAGCCAAAACGGGCCAAAGGAATCACGACCATGAACAGCACTTCAAGTACGCTCGCCCCTGATCAGGACCCTCGCTGGGCCGCCGTACTCGCCCGGGATCCGCGCGCCGATGGCACCTTTGTCTACGGCGTGAAGACCACCGGCATCTATTGCCACCCCAGCAGCCTGTCGCGCCTGCCCAACCCGCGCAATGTCGAATTCTTCGACACGCCGGAACAGGCCCAGGCAGCCGGTTATCGTCCCAGCAAACGGATGGCCAGGGACCAGACCCAGATCGCCGCGCAACAAGCGGCGCGGGTGGCGGCGGCCTGCCGGCAGATCGAGGCGGCCGAGCAACTGCCAGGCTTGACTGAACTGGCACAAAGCGCCGGCCTGAGTCCCTTCCATTTTCATCGCGTCTTCAAGTCGATCACCGGCCTGACCCCCAAGGCCTACGGCGCCGCCCATCGCTCGCGCAAAGTGCGCGAACGCCTGGCCGACGCCGGAACGGTGACCGAAGCGCTTTACGACGCAGGCTTCGGTTCCAACAGCCGCTTCTATGAAGCCGCCGACAAAGTCCTGGGTATGAAACCTGGCGAGTATCGCGCCGCCGGGCTGAACACCGATATTCGCTTCGCCCTCGGCCAGTGTTCCCTGGGAGCGATCCTGGTGGCGCAAAGCGAGCGTGGCGTGTGCGCGATCCTGCTGGGGGACGACCCGGATGCGCTGCTGCGTGACCTGCAAGACAAGTTCCGCCGCGCCAACCTCATCGGTGCCGACCGGGAATTCGAGCAACTGATTGCCCAAGTGGTGGGCTTCATCGAGGCACCGGCGCTGGGCCTGGACCTGCCACTGGACTTGCGTGGCACGGCGTTCCAGGAACGGGTCTGGCAAGCCCTGCGAGAGATCGCGCCCGGCAGCACCGCCAGCTATGCCGAAATCGCCCAGCGCATCGGCATGCCCAAAGCGGTGCGCGCGGTGGCCCAGGCCTGCGGCGCCAATAGCCTCGCCGTGGCGATCCCCTGCCATCGAGTGGTGCGCAGCGACGGCAACCTGTCGGGCTACCGCTGGGGCGTTGAGCGCAAGCGTCAGCTGTTGGCGCTGGAACGCTCGCCCGAGGATTGAACACCGATATAGATCGCCACCGAGTCGGGTGCGGTATAGACCTCGAAATCGGTGCTGAACCGGCGCACGGCCTGCGGGTTGTCGGCGAAGTACGCCCAGATCAGCCCCCAGGTCTGGATCACGCAATCGGGCATTACGCCCTTGGCCGAGAACATCAGGTAATCCCCGCCTTCGACTTCCACGGCGGGGTAGCCTGCGCTCGTGGCGTCGACCTGTACGCCCGCCGTCACATTGAAGTAGCCGGTGGCATCGGACTCGTAGCCGGAGTACACACCGTAGACGAACGACTCCGACTGCCGCGCCGGAACTCGCTCGAACAACCCTTCGGTGAAGAATTGCTGCCACATCGGGCCGATTTTCGCCGTATCGCCCTGTTGCTCCTCGGCGTTGCGGGTGCGTACCTGCAAACCGGCGACCGTGAAAGGTTCGACGGTCTTGAGTTTCACGTCCATGGGTTCGGCTCCTTGATAAGTGGTGTCCCATGGTACCCATCCCGCCGTTGGTATCAAACCCGGGCAGCGATTGAAAAACTCGACTGGCCCTGGCCGGGTCACACCTGCTAAAAACACCGTTTCCTTCTGCCGTCGGAGACACCCGAACATGAGTCAGTGGCCAGACACCCGCATTCTTGACCTGCTCGGCATCGAGCATCCCATCATCCAGGGGCCGCTGGCCGGGGTGACCGGTCCGGCGATGGTGGTCGCCACTTGCAATGCCGGCGGACTGGGCTCGATGCCCGCGGCGATGCTCGACGTGGAGCAACTGCGCCAGGCACTGACGACCATCGCCGAGCAGACCGACAAGCCGTTCAACGTCAATTTTTTCAGTCATCAGCCGCCCGCTTTCGACGAACAACGGGCCGAGGCCTGGAAACAGCGCCTCAAGCCTTATTACGAAGAACTGGGGGTGGATTTCGACGCGCCGACGCCCGTATCCAATCGCACGCCGTTCGACGATACGGCCTGCCGGGTGTTGGAGAAGATGCGACCCAAGGTGGTCAGCTTCCACTTCGGCCTGCCGGAAAAATCGTTGCTCGATCGGGTCAAGGCCACCGGGGCGAAAGTCCTCTCTTCGGCCACCACCGTGGAAGAAGCGATCTGGCTCGAGCGACACGGCTGCGACGCGATCATTGCCATGGGTTATGAAGCCGGCGGTCATCGAGGGATGTTCCTCAGCGACGACCTCGATACTCAGGTGGGCCTGTTCGCCTTGCTGCCGCAAGTCGTGGACGCGGTGACCGTGCCGGTGATCGCCGCCGGCGGTATCGGCGATGCGCGGGGCATCGTCGCCGCATTTGCCCTGGGTGCGTCGGCGGTGCAGCTGGGCAGCGCCTACCTGTTTACCCCGGAAGCGAAGATCACGCCTTCCCATCACCGGGCGTTGCGCACGGCCAAGGAAAGCCAGACTGCAATCACCAACCTGTTCACCGGTCGGCCGGCCCGAGGGATCGTCAACCGGGTGATGCGCGAGGTCGGCCCGATGAGCCCACTGGCGCCAGCATTTCCGCTGGCGGGCGGCGCGTTGATGCCCCTTCGCGCGAAGGATGAAGCCGACTTCGCCAACCTTTGGGCCGGCCAGGCGTTTCCCCTGGGGCGGGAGCTGCCCAGTGGCGAGCTGACGCGGCGCCTGGCTGAGGAGGCTCTGGCTCGGTTCAAGGGCTGAGCGCTAGCCTGACAGTCTCCGGCGCTTGACCGGACGCTATCGCGAGCAAGCTCGCTCCCACAGGGGTTCAGTGTGAATATCAATCATGCATTCATCCCGAAATCCTGTGGGAGCGAGCTTGCTCGCGATGACGGCAGCCCTGCCACCGCTGACTTCTGACAAAAAGCCACGTTCCGTTTGTCAGCCTTTCGCTATATATTCCGCTATATAGCGAAACCATTTCCACGGAACCCTGCCCATGCGCCTGACCCCGCTCGTCCTGCTGCTTGCTACTTGCTTTTGTATCAACGCCGCCCAAGCCGATGAAGTGCAAGTCGCCGTCGCGTCCAACTTCACCGCCCCGATCCAGGCCATCGCCGCCAGCTTCGAGAAGGACACCGGGCATAAACTGATTGCCGCCTACGGCGCGACCGGGCAGTTCTATACCCAGATCAAGAACGGCGCGCCATTCGAGGTGTTCCTGGCTGCCGACGACACCACGCCGGCGAGGCTGGACAGCGAAGGCGACACCGTGCAGGGCTCGCGCTTTACCTACGCCATCGGTACGTTGGCGTTGTGGTCGGCCAAGACCGATTACGTCGACGCCAAGGGGCAAGTCCTGCGGGACAATGCCTTCCAACACCTGTCCATTGCCAATCCGAAAACCGCGCCGTATGGCCTGGCCGCCACACAGGTGCTGGAAAAGCTGGGGCTCACCCATCAGGCCAAGGGCAAGATCGTCGAGGGCCAGAACATCACCCAGGCCTATCAGTTCGTTTCCACTGGCAATGCCGAACTGGGTTTCGTGGCCCTGTCCCAGGTGTTCAAGGACGGCAAGCTGACAAGCGGTTCCGCGTGGGTTGTCCCGGGCGAACTGCATGATCCGATCAAGCAGGACGCGGTGATCCTGGCAAAGGGACGGGGCAACCCCGCCGCCCAGGCATTGATGAGCTATCTGAAGGGCCCGAAAGCCGCCGCCATCATCCAGGCCTACGGTTACCAACGCTGATGCCACTGACCGACGCCGATTACGCCGCCATCTGGCTGACCCTGAAACTGGCGTCGCTGACCACGGTGATCCTGCTTTTCATCGGCACGCCCATCGCCCTGTGGCTGTCGCGCACCCAATCGCGGCTTCGCGGTCCGGTGGGTGCGGTGGTCGCCCTGCCGCTGGTACTGCCGCCTACCGTGATTGGCTTCTATCTGCTGCTGGCGCTGGGACCCAACGGCTGGATCGGCCAATTCACCCAAGCCCTCGGGCTGGGCACCCTCACCTTCAGCTTTACCGGACTGGTGATTGGCTCGGTGATCTACTCAATGCCCTTCGTGGTGCAGCCGCTACAAAACGCCTTTTCCGCTATCGGCAGTCGTCCTTTGGAAGTCGCCGCCACCCTGCGGGCCGGGCCGTGGGATACCTTTTTCAGCGTCATCCTGCCTTTGGCCCGACCGGGTTTCATCACCGCCGCAATCCTCGGCTTCGCCCACACGGTGGGTGAGTTTGGCGTGGTGTTGATGATCGGCGGCAACATCCCCGAGAAGACCCGGGTGGTGTCGGTGCAAATCTACGACCACGTCGAAGCCCTTGAGTACAGCCAGGCCCATTGGCTGGCGGCGGCGATGCTGGTGTTCTCTTTCCTGGTGCTGCTGGCGCTGTACTCTAGCCGCCGAACTCGCGCCGGTTGGAGCTGATCGATGATCGAGGCAAGGTTTCAACTCGACCGTGGCGATTTTTCCCTGGACCTGGACCTGCAATTGCCCGGCCGTGGGGTGACGGCGTTGTACGGCGAGTCCGGATCCGGCAAGACCACCTGCCTGCGCTGCATGGCCGGGCTGGACCGACCGACGCGGGGTTTCGTCGAGGTCAATGGCGAGGTCTGGCAAGACAGTGAGCATGAGGTGTTCGTCCCGCCTCACAAGCGAGCGCTGGGGTATGTTTTCCAGGAGGCGAGCCTGTTCGATCACTTGTCGGTGCGCGACAATCTTCTGTTCGGCCTCAAGCGCGTTGCCGCGGCGCAACGGCGCGTGGACATCAACCACGCGACGGAACTGCTCGGCATCGGCCATCTCCTCGACAGGCAACCTCACAACCTTTCCGGTGGCGAACGCCAGCGCGTCGGCATCGCCCGCGCCTTGCTGACCAGCCCGCGCCTGCTGCTGATGGACGAGCCTCTGGCCGCCCTCGATACACGCCGCAAAAACGAGATCCTGCCTTACCTGCAACGGCTCCACGATGAGCTGGATATCCCGGTGCTGTACGTCAGCCATTCCCAGGACGAAGTGGCGCGGCTGGCCGATCATATCGTGGTGCTGGACGCTGGGCGGGCCTTGGCCAGCGGGCCAATCGGCGAGACCCTCGCCCGGCTCGACCTGCCATTGGCGTTGGGGGATGACGCAGGCGTGGTGATCAACGGAAAAGTCGCCGGCTACGACCCGGGCTATCAGTTGCTCACCCTGACCCTGCCCGACAGCCAGTTGAACGTGCGGGTTGCCCACACGGCGCTGGCGGTCGGGCAGCCGCTGCGCTTCAAGGTCCAGGCCCGGGACGTCAGCCTGAGCCTGGCGAACGACGGGCAGACCAGCATCCTCAATCGCCTGCCAGTGGCGGTCGTCAGCGAACTGGCCGGCGACAATGCCGCCCATGTGCTGATCCGCGTGGAGGCCGCCGGCACACCGCTGCTGGCGCGGATCACTCGGTATTCGCGCGATCAGTTGAAGCTGCATCCCGGACAGATCGTGTGGGCGCAGATCAAGGCGGTGGCGGTGTTGGCGTAGCCTTCGCGCCTGTAGGGCCAGCACACAAGCGTCCCAAGTGACATGAGAATCTCGGCACGACCGCAACGGGCAGAGGTCAATGAGTTCACAGGCCATTTGAATTCATCGCCAAGGATCAACCATGCCCGACACCCCGCTGCCCGATGCACTCCCGGCCGACTTGCACTATGTCGATGACACTGCGCCGGGCATTACCCGCAGGAAACTGCGAGGCAAATTCTGCTATTTCGACCCTTCGGGCCAGCGCATCACTGACGCGGCCGAAATCCAACGCATCAATTCCCTGGCCGTTCCGCCGGCCTACACCGACGTCTGGATCTGCTGCGACCCGCGCGGCCACCTCCAAGCCACCGGGCGCGATGCCCGTGGGCGCAAGCAGTACCGTTATCACACGCGCTGGCGCGAAGTGCGCGATGCCGACAAGTATTCACGCATGCTGGAATTCGGCCGCACACTGCCCCGGCTGCGCAAACGCCTGGAAGAGATCCTCGCCACCCCCGGCTTCAGCCGCGACAAAGTCATGGCGACGGTCATCACCTTGCTCGACGTCACCCTTATTCGCGTCGGCAATACGCAATACGCCCGGGACAACCGCTCCTACGGCCTGACCACCCTGCGCAACAAGCATGTCGCGGTCAATGGCAGCGCCATCGCTTTCCAGTTCCGGGGCAAGAGCGGCATCGAACACCAGATCACCGTGAAGGACCGGCGCCTGGCGCGGATCGTCAAGCGCTGCCAGGAAATGCCCGGGCAGAACCTGTTCCAGTACCTGGATGAAAACGGCGAGCGCCACGCCATCACTTCTTCGGATATCAACGCCTACCTCAAGACCCTCACCGGCGCCGATTTCACCGCCAAGGACTACCGCACCTGGGCAGGCAGCGCGGCGGCGCTGGACGGCCTGCGCACACTGCAGTGGGAAACCGAAACCGAGGCCAAGCGGCACGTGGCCGAGATGGTCAGGCAGGTCGCCCGACAGTTGGGCAACACGCCCGCCGTCTGTCGTAAATGCTATATCCACCCCGCCGTTGTGGAGGGTTTCATGCGCGGCGTCCTGCACGAACTGCCCAAGCCCCGGGTTCGCAAAGGCCTGAGTGCCCAAGAAGCTGCGCTGACGATGTTCCTGCAGCGCATGGCCCAAGCCGTCGAAGCCTGTTGACCGAAGCAATCGAGCGCTGCGGGCCTCGATAAGCGAATGACGGAAGTGGAACATCCGACAGCCGGCGGACTCCCAACTGTACAGAGCCGCTGATCCGCAGACTCGTCAACGCGTAAGTCGAGAGGAGTTTCAGATGTCCGAACACATCGTCCATTTCCATTGCCAGATCGATCAAGGAACCACCGAGCGCTTTCGGGACAATTGCCTGGAAGCCATTGAAAAAGGCGCCGACTCGCTGATGCTCAACCTCTCTACGGTCGGCGGTAGCACGAACTTCGGTTTCACCCTTTACACCTTCATCAAGTCTCTTCCCGTGCCGGTGCGCGCCGTGAACGCCGGCAACATCGAGTCGATGGGCATCGTCATGTACCTGGCCGCCAGCGACCGCACCACCACGCCCCACTCGCGCTTCCTGATCCACCCGATGAATTGGTATTTCGGCCAGAAGTCGGTGGATCACTCGCGCTTGCGCGAATACCTGTCCAGCCTGGACAACGACGTGGCGCGGTATGTGGAAATCTACGTCAAGGAAACCGCCGGTGCCGCCACGCAACTGGATATCTTCAAGTGCCTGTGCGCCGAGGAGCGTGTGATCCCGGCGGAAAACTCACTGGCCTTTGGCATTGCCCACAGGGTTGAACAAGTGGTGTTTCCACCCGAAGCCAAGCATTGGAAAGTGAGCGGCGGTGAGGACTGAGTATTCGATGAATAAATATCATTTGCCGCCGCTTTGTTAATTAATCTTTTCGATGTTGTATAAGCTCAAGCGAAACGGCTGTATAACTTTTTTCAGCAACACTTTTCAACTCACTACCGTTCGTCGCCAGCGAAACGTTTTTTCTAAACTTCCATCCGCCGTTTTCTTTCACAATACTGCGAGGCACGTTTTACTCGCTTAACCAAAATGAGGATTCTCGAAATGGCTAATAGCGGAAACAAAAATCCAGGTAACTTCGCAAACGACCGTGAGAAAGCATCCGAAGCCGGCAAGAAAGGCGGACACGCTTCCGGCGGCAATTTCGCAAATGATCGGGAAAAAGCCTCTGAAGCAGGCCGCAAAGGTGGCGAACGCAGCCACGGCGGCGGCAGGAAGTCGTAACCCGAGAACCGTTGGGGCGCAGCTCTGCTGCGTCCTGGCGCTTGACTTGTCGAGGTAACGAATGAGCCAGGATCGATTCATCGTCAGTTTCATCGCCGACGGCCAACCCGATAGCCGGGTATTGGCAGGCGACACCGAGACGCTTACCACCGAAGAAGCCGAGGCACTCTTGCGAGTGTCCTTTACTGAATTAAAGAGCGTCAAGATCAGCGATGTTCAAGTTCAGAAAAGAACCAAGCCAAACGAAACGGAACATGATGTTCCGGGGCATTTCAAACAGCCGTAGTGTATATAACCTTCCTTTTCAACTCCCTGCCCCGTGGCGAGGGAGTTTGTTCCCGATGGGCTGCACAGCAGCCCAACTCGTATTAACAAAACATATATATCCAGGTGGATTGCCCTGGGCCGCTTCGCAACCCAGCGGGAGCTAGCTTCCTCGCCACAAAGCATTTGTTCAAATGACTTTAATGGGTATGCCCCGTCGGATCCTTTATCTGCCACACCTGCCCTTTGCGCCACGCATCCGCGCCAGGATCGATGTCCGGTGCGCTGATCGATTCGCGGGCGTGTTTCTTCGCTTCGCTGTCGATGCCCATCCGGCGGTCGCGCTCGCGCACCAATTGCGGATCGATCTGCCCATCGGCGGTGAACCCCATCATCAACTGCGGAACGCCGTAAGGCAGAGCGTTGCCCTGCTCGGTGTGCCAGGTGTGCCAGGTCTTGCCGTAAGTGCTGACCAGGTTCTTCATCAAGCGGGTTTCCGCCACCTCCGGTATGCCCGGCGCGACCAGTTGTCCAGACTTCACCTCATGCACATGGCTGTGCCACAGCTGCTTTTCGGCGGCGGGCAAGCTTTCGAACAGGCGCTTACTGATGATGTATTCCACGCCCATCAATTTGGCCTTGGCGCTGTTGGCATCGAAGATGGCGCACTGGAACACTTCTTCGTTCAGTGCCGTGCAGTAATGGTGCGCTTCCATTTGCCCGGACATCCGGCCGTTATAAAAATGAAAGCCGTCCAGGTAGGTATCCAACGCTTGCAAAGGGGGTTTGTTCTGCATGATCCCGGCCCCCGCTTCCAGCGTCGCGGTGGTTGGGCTTTTCGCGGCGCCTGGCGCGTCTACCGGTGAGTGGCTGTTACCGCCCGCGCAGCCCGCCAATCCCACTGTAGCCACACACAACAGGGCCCAGGTTCCATGAACCATCTTTCCAGTCATCTCGACTCTCCTTTCCATGACTGCTCATGAGAAAGGCATTGGAAGACCGGGGTTTATTTTTTTCCCGAGGCAACCGATGAGCGGCCGTTAGCGGCGCTCGCCGTAGGCCTGTTTGACCGAGTCTATCCAGGCCGGGTCCAGGCGTGATTGCTCTGAATCCAGGCCCAGCGCCTGCATGTTTTCCAGATGCTCGTCGGCCTCACGGACCAACGAGGCGTGGTCGCTGGAATTGGCATCCAGCCGGTGCATCTGGGCCAGGCCCAGGTGATAGAAACGCAGTAGCTTCATCGCTGCCGGATCCCGGGCCTGCACACCGGCCTTTACCTGGTGCATCACATTGGTGACGCTCATCAGGCTGCGCTTGAGCTGCCAGCCATACACCGCAGCGGCCATCCACGGCTGCGACCAGAAATAGCCGCGCATCAGCCCGACCATCACCAGCACGGCAGCGAAAACGCCGCCGACATTGAAGCGAAAATTATCGCCCCCGGGTGTACCGAACAGCATCACCGCCAGGCTGGACAACAGCATTGCCAGCGCCAGAAACACCACGGCCACGATGAGGGTGCTGCGACGGGTCTGTTGCCGGTAGTCGGCGGCGTCCCACGGTTTGATCTCGAACATCGCGTCGCAATTTCCTTGTATGGCGTGAAAAGACTCGCGCATTATCGCCTGCCCGGTCGATTTAGCTATGCTGGGGCTCATTTTGTGTTGCAACCGACCCGATGGATCCGGATCAAAGTCCATGGCGATACCGCAAGGATCGTGCGATCTTCCTGCGTGGACGTTTTTTTCAAGATGCCGCCGTCGTGCGAGCGGCATCGTTTTCAAGGAAAGCTGAATGACTCAAAGACATGTAATCAACGCTTCGGTAAGCCCCAAGGGCAGCCTGGAGACTTTGTCCCAGCGCGAAGTGCAGCAACTGAGCGAAGCCGGTTCCGGCAGCATCTACGATCTTTTCCGCCAGTGCGCCCTGGCGATTCTCAACACCGGCGCCCATGTCGATAACGCCAAGACCATCCTGGAAGCCTACAAGGACTTCGAGATCCGCATCCACCAACAGGACCGTGGTGTACGCCTGGAGCTGCTGAACGCGCCGGCCGATGCGTTCGTCGACGGCGAGATGATCGCCAGCACCCGGGAAATGCTCTTCAGCGCCCTGCGCGACATCGTCTACACCGAGAACGAGCTGGACAGCCAGCGCATCGACCTGAGCTCGTCCCAGGGCATCAGCGACTACGTGTTCCACCTGCTGCGCAACGCCCGCACCTTGCGCCCTGGCGTGGAACCGAAAATCGTCGTGTGCTGGGGCGGCCACTCGATCAACACCGAAGAATACAAGTACACCAAGAAAGTCGGCCACGAACTGGGCCTGCGCAGCCTGGACATCTGCACCGGCTGCGGTCCCGGCGTGATGAAAGGCCCGATGAAAGGCGCCACCATCGCCCACGCCAAGCAGCGCATCCAGGGTGGCCGCTACCTGGGCCTGACGGAGCCGGGCATCATTGCCGCGGAGGCACCGAACCCGATCGTCAATGAACTGGTGATCCTGCCGGATATCGAAAAGCGTCTGGAAGCCTTCGTGCGCGTCGGCCACGGCATCATCATCTTCCCGGGCGGCGCCGGTACGGCGGAAGAATTTCTCTACCTGCTGGGCATTCTCATGCACCCGGCCAACCAGGACCTGCCGTTCCCGGTGATCCTCACCGGGCCTAAAAGCGCCACGCCGTATTTCGAGCAGTTGCACGCGTTCGTCGGCGCGACCTTGGGCGAAGCCGCGCAGAAGCACTACCAGATCATCATCGACGACCCGGCCGAAGTGGCGCGGCAGATGACCCAGGGGCTCAAAGAAGTGAAGCAGTTCCGCCGCGAGCGCAACGACGCCTTTCATTTCAACTGGCTGCTGAAAATCGACGAAGGTTTCCAACGCCCGTTCGACCCTACCCACGCCAACATGGCCAGCCTGGGCTTGAGCCGCGACCTGCCCTCCCACGAACTGGCCGCCAACCTGCGCCGGGCATTTTCGGGGATCGTGGCCGGGAACGTGAAGGACAAGGGCATCCGCCTGATCGAAGAACACGGCCCGTACGAAATCCATGGTGATCCCGCGATCATGGAACCGCTGGATCGCCTGCTCCAGGCCTTTGTCGCGCAACACCGGATGAAACTGCCGGGCGGCGCGGCGTATGTGCCGTGCTATCGGGTAGTGACCTGACCTCAAATCGCTAAGGTTAAACATGTGGGAGCGAGCCTGCTCGCGAATGCGGTGGTTCAGCCATTATTGATATGACTGACATGACGCCTTCGCGAGCAGGCTCGCTCCCACAGGGGGCTAGCGTTGGTTTGAGAAGCGTAGCAATCCATCATCCACCGCGACACTCAGCCCACGGTAATCCGCGATCTGCGAATGCACCGTCACCACCGGGTGCGTATGCGTGGCCGTCACTACCATTACGTCCATGTTCGCCGCCTCGCCAGCCTTGATTCCGGCTTCTGCGTCCTCGAACACCAGGCATTCCTGCGGAGCAACTTGCAAGCGTTGTGCGGCCAATAGGTAGCACGCTGGATTCGGCTTGCCGGCGCTCACGTCCTCGGCGGTCACCATCACGTCGGGGCGCGGAATCCCGGCCGCTTCCATGCGACGCAAAGCCAAGGCCATCGGCGCCGAGGTGACAATCGCCCATTGCGTCGGCGGCAGGCTCTTGAGAAAGGCCAGCGCACCGGGCACCTCGACCACCCCTTCCACGTCCTCGATTTCTTCGATGGTGAGCTGCGCGGCCTCGGCCTGGGCATCCACTCCTGGCAGGTTCTGGCGGGCAACGGTGTCGACGGCGCGCACGCCATGGATAGTCGGCAGGAATTTAGCCACGTCCAGGCCATGGCGCATGGCCCAGCGGGTCCAGATCCGCTCGGTGGCGGCGACGGAATTGAGCAGCGTGCCGTCCATGTCGAAGAGGAAGGCGCGGTAGGCGACGGTGGGGAGTTCTGCGGACATCGGGATCCTCGTAAATCGGAAAAGGTGACTAACCCTATGGGAGCGAGCTTGCCTCCCAAGGGTTCCATGTCGGGCCGGTTACACCAACCGCTCGATCCGCTGGTGCTGCCAGACCCGTTTGTAATACAGCGTCTGCAGCAACAGCATGCTCAGGTAAGCCACCGGAAACGCCATCCACACCCCTTGCAGGCCGAAGTGTGCGTCCAGCAGGTAGGCGACCGGAACTTGCACGCCGATGATGCAGAAAATCGAGATCGCCACCGGCATCAGCACCGTGCCGCTGGCGCGCATGATGCCACCGATGATGGCCTGGAAGCCGAACACCAAAAGGCTCCATAGCATGATGTGCAACAAGTGCTCGGCCTGGACCCGCGCCGCCGGGTCGGTGATGAACAGGCCCAGCAACCAGTGGGACAACAAGTACCCCAGCAGCACCAGCCCACCGGTCAACCAGACGTTGATCAGCATCCCGGTGCGCAGGATCGGCCCCAGGCGTTCCAGGCGTCCGGCGCCGATGGCCTGGGCGCCGAGGATCGACGCGGTGATGGCAATCGACAGCGCCGGGAACTGCACGTAATTGACAATCTGCGTCACCGCGCCATAGGCGGCCGTGGCTTGGGAGCCGTGGCGATTGACCAGGGCCAGGATGACCAACTCCGACAGCGAGATCACCACCATCTGCAATCCGGTGGGCAGGCCAATGCGCAGCACTTTGCCGAGGATATCCCTGTCCAGGCGCATCGCCGCGAACAGCGCCCGATCCGGCGCCAAGGCATGGGCCCGTCGATTCAGGCGCCACGCCAGCATCGCCATCGCCGACGCGGTGCCCACCAGCCCCGCCAGCGCCGCGCTCTGGATGCCCATCTGCGGCAACCCCAGCCAGCCACGGATCAACGCCGGCGTCAGCGCCATCCCGACGCTGGTGGACACCAGCAACGCCAGCAACGGCGAAACGGTATCGCTGACACCACGCAATAGCTGGGTGAAAAGCACAAACACCAGCAGCATCGGGAGGATCCACATCATCACCCGCGCATACGACACCGCATCCTCCAGCACGTCGGCGGGCGTTCCGAGGCCTTGCAGCCCCTCGCGGGCAAAAACACTGCCGAGGATCGCCGCCGTCAGTCCGATGATTGCCCCCAGCAGCAGCGTCGAGCCGGCAATCGCCTTCACGGTTCCCGTCTCGCCGGCGCCGTAGGCCTGCCCGATCAAGACCCCTGCCCCCGCGCCCAGGCCAATCACCAACGCGATGAAGAAAAACACGATGGGAAACATCCCCGATACCGCCGCCAGGGCCTGGGTGCCGAGCATTTGGCCGATGTAGATGCTATTGAGCGTACCGGACATCGATTGCAGGAAATTGGACAAGACCATGGGGGCCAAGAACAGCAGGTAGGTTTTCCAGAGAGGCTGGGTGGGCATGAGGGCTCGATGGCAGGTTCGAAAACTGGTGCGGGTAATTTAGCTCAATCCTTTCATTGTGTTTCAGAGAATGATCTGACGAACACTGTTGAGGTTCACCGTGATTTCTTCCACAGGTCAGGCCACCTCGACATTTCCAGGATCTCGTCTATTCTGCGATAGCAATGTGCCACTTTTTTTCCAAAACCGGACGACTGGTCCTCAAGACCGGGTCGACTTTGCAGATAACCAGTTATTCGCAAATATCCTGTCAGCAATACTGTTCAAGGACCGAACCATGATGTCGTATTCCCACGACCATTCCCTTGCCACATCCCAGACGCACACCTCCTGGCACGCCTTGATCGTTGCCATCATCGCCGGCGCAGGGCTGCTGGTACTCAATGGCACGAGCGCTCAAAACATCGGTTTCAGTGCTGTGCTTCTGGTCCTTGGCGTGGGTGCCGGTATCTGGGGCGCGCGTTCGCAGCGCCTGCAATTGGACAAGGTGGCCGCAGCGGCCATCGCCCATCATGAACTGCAAGCAGCCGACCATGGCGCTCACAAAAGCAGCGCGCAACTCAACGAAGTGATCCTCGGCGCGATGCCGATCTGGGCCAAGCAAGTCGAAAGCTCACGGCAGCAGACAGAAACCGCGATCGTCTCGTTGACCAGCCGCTTCACCGGCATTTCCTCGCGTCTCGAAGAAACCGTACAAGCCTCGCAACTGGCCGCTGGCGAGTTGGCGGGCAGTGGTGGTGGCGGTGCCGTCCAGGTGCTGGCGCAGAGCGAAGGCGAACTGGTGAAGGTGATCGATTCGCTGAAGAGCACCCAGGCCAGCCGTGATGAAACCTTGGCCCAAGTGCGCAACCTGACGGCCTACACTGGCGAGTTGCGGACCATGGCCGCGGATGTCGCTGCGATTGCCGCCCAGACCAACCTGCTGGCCCTCAACGCCGCCATCGAAGCCGCCCGCGCAGGCGAAGCCGGACGCGGTTTTGCGGTAGTGGCAGATGCCGTGCGGGCCCTGTCGAGCAAGTCCAGCGAGACCGGCCAACAGATGTCGGCCAAGGTCGATGTCATCAACACCGCCATCACCCAATTGGTGCAGGCGGCTTCCAGCGGCGCCGACCAGGACAGCCAGTCCGTGGCCGTGTCCGAAGGCAGCATCCAACGCGTGCTCGAACGCTTCCAGAGCGTCACCGGCCGCCTCGCCGATTCGGCCGACATGTTGCAACGGGAGAGTTTCGGTATTCGAGACGAACTCACCCAAGTGCTGGTCAGCCTGCAATTCCAGGATCGGGTCAGCCAGATCCTCAGCCACGTGCGCGACAACATCGAGGACCTGCATGTGCACATGCAGCAAGCCAGCCAGTCGCCCGAACAGGCCATCTCCATCGACGCCCGCCAATGGCTGGCGCGCATGGAAACCACCTACGCCACCGACGAGCAACGCCGCAACCATCACGGCGACTCGGCCGCGCAACAGACTTCACAGGAAATAACCTTCTTTTAGGAGCCCCTCATGGCGAAAAATGTATTGGTTGTCGACGACTCCGCGAGCGTTCGGCAGGTCGTCGGCATCGCGTTGAAAAGTGCCGGCTACGACGTGATCGAGGCCAGCGATGGCAAGGATGCACTGGGCAAGCTCAACGGCCAGAAAGTGCACCTGATCATCAGCGACGTGAACATGCCGAACATGGACGGCATCACCTTCGTCAAGGAGGTCAAGAAACTGGCCAGCTACAAGTTCACGCCGATCATCATGCTCACCACCGAATCCCAGGAATCGAAGAAGCAAGAGGGCCAGGCCGCAGGCGCCAAGGCCTGGGTGGTCAAGCCGTTCCAGCCAGCGCAGATGCTGGCGGCGGTGTCCAAGCTGATTCTTCCCTGATGGCTGGAGGCTTCAATGCCGCTGCTGTACGAAGTAGAAAATGACACCGCGCAGGTGCAGATCGACGGCGAGCTGACGATCTACACCGCCGCCGACCTGGCCGCGCAATTGCTGCCACGGTTGGGGGCCACGCCCGCCATGGTGCTGGACCTGTCGCAGATCACCGAGATGGATGGCGCCGGCCTGCAATTGCTGCTGATGGTACAGCGCGAGGCGCCCAAGGCCGGGACCCAACTGACGGTGGCCGACCCAAGCAAAGCCGTCACCGAAACACTGGCGCTGTGCAACCTGGTTGCATAGTCCCTTTGCAACACGTCGGACACGACAAAGGATATGAGCGTGAGCATCAATCTCGATCAGGCACAACAAACCTTCATCGTCGAGGCCCGTGAACAACTGCAGGCGATGGAAGAATCGTTGCTGCAATTGGAAAACGACCCCGGCGACGATGACGCCATCGGCGCGATCTTCCGAGCGGCCCATACGATCAAAGGGTCGGCTGGACTGTTCGGCCTGGAGCCGATCGTCAGCTTTACCCACATCGTCGAGGATGTGCTCGATCGCCTGCGCGAGGGCAGCGTCGCGGTGGACCCTGGCTTGATCGCGGTGCTGCTCAAGTCCGGCGACCACATGCTCGAATTGATCGACGTGGTCGCCAACCAGGGCTCGACGTTGCAGCCCCCTGCCCTGGCGCGGGAAATGGAACTGTGCCAGCTCCTGCAGGAGTACCAGGCGCCCCCGACCGCGACCGAACCGGATCGTGAAACCCAAGCCGAGCCAACCGGCTCAGCCGAAGCGTGCCTCTGGCACATCTCCCTGCGCTTCGGCCAGGACGTGTTCCGCAACGGCATGGACCCCTTGTCGTTCCTGCGCTACTTGCAGACCCTGGGTGAAATCGTCGACATCACCACGCTCACCGAGGCGATGCCGGCCATCGACACCTGGGATGCCGAATCCTGCTACCTGGGCTTCGACATCGCGTTCCGCTCCGCCGCCGGTTATACCGCGATCAATGAAGTGTTCGATTTCGTCCGGGAAGACTGTGCGATCGAAATCGTCGCCCAAGACGTCGAGGCCCAGGCAAGCATCGGCGAGGTCGCGACATCCCAGGCACAGAGCGACGAAAGCACCGCCATGGTCACCACGGGCGAGCTGATGCAGGACCAACGCAAGACCCCGCGCATGCCTGCCCAGGTCGCGCCTGACAAGCAGGCCGTGGTCAGTGACAGTAAAACCAAGGACGGCGCGTACGTGCGCGTCAATGCTGACAAGCTCGACGAACTGATCAACCTCGTCGGTGAATTGGTGATCGCCAGCGCCGGCGCCAGCCTGTTGGCCCGTAACTGCCAGAACGACCCATTGCAGGAAGCCACCTCGTCGGTATCCGGGCTGGTGGAGGAGATTCTCGACGGCGCCTTGCGCCTGCGCATGATCCCCATCGGCGAGACCTTCAACCGCTTTCGTCGGGTGGTGCGCGATGTCAGCCAGGAGCTCGACAAGGACATCGACCTGATCATCAGCGGCGCGGAAACCGAGCTGGACAAGACCGTGGTGGAAAAGATCGGCGACCCGCTCATGCACCTGTTGCGCAACGCCATGGACCATGGCATCGAAACCGCTGAGGCGCGGCTGGCGGCAGGCAAACCGGCCAAGGGGCATTTGCACCTCAACGCTTACCACGACTCGGGCAGCATCGTGCTGGAAATCGCCGACGACGGCGCCGGCCTGAACCGCGACCGCATCCTGGAAAAAGCCCACGAACGTGGGCTGATCGCAGCGGGCGCGAACCTGACCGACCAGGAAATCTACAACCTTATTTTCGAACCGGGCTTTTCCACCGCCCAGGCCGTCACCAACCTGTCCGGGCGCGGCGTGGGCATGGACGTGGTCAAGCGCAACATCACGCTGCTGCGCGGCACGGTCGACCTGGACAGCCAGCCGGGCAAGGGCACCGTGGTGCGCATCCGACTGCCGCTGACCCTGGCGATCATCAACGGATTCCTGGTCGGCATCGGCCAGTCCACCTATGTCATTCCGCTGGACATGGTCCAGGAATGCATCGAGCTGAGCGAAGACGATGGCATCGCCAGCCGCGAACAAGGCTACCTCGACCTGCGGGGCGAGGTGCTGCCATTGGTGTACTTGCGCGATCACTTTCATCACGAAGGTCCGGCCTCGCGCCGGCAGAACGTGGTGGTGGTGCGCTACGCCGAACTCAAGGCCGGGCTGGTGGTGGATGACCTGTTGGGTGAATTCCAGACCGTGATCAAGCCCCTGGGCAAGCTGTTCGGCGCACTGCGCGGCATCAGCGGCTCGACCATTCTGGGCAGCGGTGCCGTGGCGTTGATCCTCGACGTACCGGCCCTGCTCACCCAGATCGCACAAATAGAAAACCGCTACAACTCGACCCCATTACAACAAGCCAACGCTCGCTGACGCTTCAACACTCCATGGAGAGGTATTCCCCAATGAAATGGTTCTACGACCTTAGAATCGCCACCAAACTGATCGCTTCATTTCTCGTGGTGTTGGCGCTGACCGCCGTCATGGGCGTGTTCTCGATCATCCAACTGGGCCAGGTGAACGGCACCGCCCTTGATATCCGTGAGAACTGGATGCCGTCCATGCGCGCCGCTTCAGGCATGCGCTTTTTTGCGGCGAGTTTTCGCCTCAAGGAGAATCGCCATATCGCCGCCGACTCCGAACAGGAGCGCGTCACCCTCGAGCAAGAAGCCGAGGAGGCCAAAAAGGCCTTCGAAACGCGCCTGGGCACTTACGAGAAACTGCTCTCCAGCGCTGAGGATCGTCAGGCATTCGAAACCACCCGCGATGACTGGGCTTCTTACCTTGCAATCAGCAAAGACCTGCTCGCATTGTCCCGGCAGAACCTGACCGAGCAAGCCCAGGCGATGCTCAAGGGCGAATCCAAGAATCGCTTCGACCTGGTGACCAACGACTTGCAAAAACTTGTCGAGCTCAACGCGGCCGGCGCTGACGTCGCCAGTGCGCACGGCACCCGCTTGTATGAAAACGCACGCCTGTCGATCATCGCCGTGCTGGTCGCGGCCCTGCTGGTGGGCCTGGGATTGGCGCTGTTCGTCTCACGCATCATTTCCCGTCCGTTGAAACAGGCGGCGGTGGTGGCCGAGCAACTGGCCGAGGGCAACCTGAACGCGAAGATCGAAAGTGGTTCGAAAGACGAAACCGGCATGGTGCTCAACGCTATGCAGAACATGGTCGGCAAGCTGTCGCATATCATCGGTGAAGTGCGCAACGCGGCGGACAATCTCGCCAGCGCTTCCGAAGAAGTCAGCGCCACCGCGCAGTCGATGAGCCAGGCCACCAGCGAACAGGCGGCCAGCGTCGAGGAAACCAGCGCATCCATCGAGCAGATGAGCGCCAGCATCAACCAGAACACCGAGAACGCCAAGGTGACCGACGGCATGGCCAGCAAGGCTGCCAAGGAAGCCACCGACGGCGGCGAATCGGTGCAGCAGACCGTGGTGGCGATGAAGAAAATCGCCCAACGCATCAGCATCATCGACGACATCGCCTACCAGACCAACCTGCTGGCGCTCAACGCCGCCATCGAAGCGGCCCGCGCCGGCGAGCACGGCAAAGGCTTCGCAGTGGTCGCTGCCGAAGTCCGCAAACTGGCCGAGCGCAGCCAAGTCGCGGCACAGGAGATCGGCGAGCTGTCGTCCAGCAGCGTCGACATGGCCGAGAAGGCCGGCAACCTGCTGAACGAGATGGTCCCGTCCATCAACAAGACCTCGGATCTGGTGCAGGAAATCAGCGCCGCGTCCGAAGAACAGGCCGCCGGTGTGGCGCAGATCAACACCGCCATGACCCAACTCAACCAGGTGACCCAGCAGAACGCCTCCAGCAGCGAAGAGCTGGCCGCCACCGCCGAAGAGATGAGCAGCCAGGCCGAACAACTGCAACAGGCGATGAGCTTCTTCACCCTGGACACGCCCTCCAAGTCCGCGGCCCAGGTCGCCCGGATCGACAACACGCCTGGCCCCTCCAGCCGCAAACCGGCCCGGGCGCCGGCACCGGTGATGCCCAAGGCGTTTGCCTACAACATGGCCAGCGCGCCGGACGAATCGGAATTCACCCGGTTCTGATGGCTCGGTTCCATAGGCTTGCTTAAAGGAGAAAAGGCAATGGGCGCCATCGCGACCACACGTCAGACCGCCAGCGCGGTCGAGGAAGAAGCGCAGTACCTGACGTTCATGCTCGGCACAGAGATGTTCGCCATCGGCATCTTGTGCATCAAGGAAATCATCGAATACGGAAACCTGACCGTCGTGCCGATGATGCCGGCCTTCGTTCGCGGGGTGATCAACCTGCGCGGCGCGGTCGTGCCGGTGGTGGATCTGTCGGCCCGTTTTGGCCGGCCGAACTCCACCATCAGCCGCCGTAGTTGCGTAGTGATCATCGAGGCCGCCAGCGCTGACGGCCTGGCCCAGGACATCGGGCTGCTGGTCGACACTGTATCGGCGGTGCTGGAAATCCCGGCCTCGCAGATCGAACCGCCACCGAGTTTCGGCGCGAAAATTCGCGCCGACTTCATCAGCGGCATGGCGAAGGTCGAGGGCAAGTTCGTCATCGTCCTGGAGGTGGATCGGGTGCTGTCCATCGACGAAATGTCCGAACTCGCCCAAGCCAGCCCCGCCGCACTGGAAGCGCCAGACTCATGAGCACGGACACTTGCAAGGAACGCACAGTGAATTCAATGGCGCTCACTGACCGGGAGTTCGGCCAGTTTCAATCCTGGTTGTACCAGACCGCCGGCATCAACCTGTCGCCGGCCAAGAAAGCCCTGGTGGCCGGGCGCCTGTTCAAGCGCCTCAAGCACTATGAGCTGGACAGCTACGGCGAGTATTTCAAGCTGATCATGAGCGGCCAGCGCAGCGACGAATTACAAGTGGCGCTGGACCTGCTCACGACCAACGAAACCTACTTTTTCCGTGAGCCCAAGCACTTCGATTTTCTACGCGATCACGTGCTGCCCCATGCGACACCCGGCAAGACCTTTCGCCTGTGGAGCGCGGCCAGCTCGTCCGGCGAGGAGCCCTACAGCCTCGCCATGACCCTGGCCGAAAGCCTGGGCACCACGCCCTGGGAAGTCATCGGCTCGGACATCAGCATGCAAGTGTTGGCGAAGGCCCGTTCCGGGCACTATCCGATGGAGCGCGCCCGCAACCTGCCCCATTCGTTACTCGTGAAATATTGCCTCAAGGGCACCGGCAATCAGCAAGGCACCTTCCTCATCGATCGGGCGTTGCGCAACCGGGTCAACTTCATCCAGGTCAATCTCAACGACACGCTTCCGGAGTTGGGGGAGTTCGATGTGATTTTCCTGCGCAACGTGATGATCTATTTCGACCAGCCCACCAAAAGCAAAGTGGTTGCTCGACTGATCCCCCGGCTCAAGCCCGGTGGGTATTTCATCGTCAGCCATTCGGAGAGCCTCAACGGCGTTTGCGATGCGTTAAAGCTGGTCGCCCCTTCGATTTATCGCAAGCCATGAACGCCGCGATAAAGCCAGTCGCCGAAGTCTATCTGGGGCCTGGGGAGTTTCGCTTTGCGACCTGCCCGACCCGGCTGCGCACGATCCTTGGCTCATGCGTTGCCATCACCCTCTGGCATCCACGGCGCAAGATCGGCGGCATGTGCCACTTCATGTTGCCCAACCGGGTACGCTGCTCCACGGCGCTAAATGGGATGTACGCCGATGAAGCCTTGGAGTTGTTCGTCCGCCAGGCGCGAGCCCATCGCACCGAACCCGAGGAATACCAGCTCAAGCTGTTCGGCGGCGGCGAAATGTTTCCCGAGCTGCAACGCCACGTGGCGTTCGGCGACGTGGCGCGGTTGAACGTCAACGCCGCGCTGGAAATGGCCGCCCTCTATCGCCTGGACCTGATTGCCCAGGACATGGGTAGCACTGGCTACCGAAGTATTGTTTTCGACCTGTGCAATGGCGATGTCTGGGTCAGGCACCAACCGATAAGGACCTTGAACTAACCATGCCAGGCAGAAAAATCAATGTATTGCTGGTGGACGATTCCGCCGTGGTCCGTCAGGTATTACTGGCGATCCTGAGTGACACGCCGGACATCAACGTTATCGGCGCGGCGTCCGATCCGATCTTCGCCATGGATAAACTGGCGAAGGAATGGCCCGACGTGATCGTGCTGGACGTGGAAATGCCGCGCATGGACGGCATTACCTTTTTGAAAAAGATCATGAGCGAACGGCCCACGCCCGTGGTGATCTGTTCTTCCCTGACGCCCAAGGGCGCGGAAACCACGCTGCAAGCCATGGCCGCCGGCGCGGTGGAAATCATCACCAAGCCCACTAGTGGCCTGAAGAACTTCTTGCTGGACTCGGCGTCGGAACTGGTCTCGGCCATCCGCGCCGCCGCCCAGGTCAACGTCCGCAACCTGGGCAAACGCCCGGCCCCGACCGCCCCGCTGACCCCGGCGGCCAAACTCAGCGCTGACGCGATGCTGCCCGCCGCCAACGGCCACGCCATGGCCCAGACCACCGAACGCATCGTCGCCATGGGCACCTCCACCGGCGGCACCCAGGCCCTGGAGGCGGTGCTGACGGCCCTGCCGCGCGTGTGCCCGGGCATCGTCATCGTCCAGCACATGCCGGAAAAATTCACCGCCTCATTCGCCGCCCGGCTCAACAGCCTGTGCCAGATCGAAGTGCGCGAAGCGAAGAACAACGACCGCATCCACCCGGGCCTGGCGCTCATCGCCCCCGGCGGCAAGCACATGATGGTGACCCGCAGCGGCGCGTTCTATCACGTGCAAGTGGTGGACGGCCCGTTGGTCAATCGCCATCGCCCTTCGGTGGATGTGCTGTTTCGCTCGGTGGCCAAGTTCGCCGGCCGTAACGCCACGGGCATCATCATGACCGGCATGGGCGACGACGGCGCCCGCGGCCTCAAGGAAATGCTCGATGCCGGCAGCGCCACCGTTGCCCAGGACGAGGCCAGTTGCGTGGTTTTTGGCATGCCCAAGGAAGCGATCAAACTCAACGCCGCCCAACGGGTGATGCCGTTGCTGGACATTGCGCAGGTGATCTTGCACCGCTGATCCGCGCATCTTTTCTCAAGTGAAAGCTGTGTGGCGAGGGAGCTTGCTCCCTCGCCACAAAAAGCTGTCTTAAACAGGCGAGATCGTCGCCAGCACACCAATCAGCAGCGTCAGCGCCAGGAAACCACCCAAAAAAATCGCCATCTTCGCCATGAGCTTTCTCCCAATAGAACCATTGCGGCACGATCGAATTGTGGGGCGAGAACTGAGACCGTTACAGACGCACCTGTAAGCGAAAAATACGGATCAGCGGAAAAAGGTTCGCAGCGCTCTGTATCCACGACACACAGCAATACAAACACACCGCCGCATGACACATCCCAGATACACGACAAGCGCCAAATGGCCCCGTCCGAACAGGCCAGTCCCGCCTTGCTTCGACCCGACGTGCCGAGCACCGGGCAAGCAACGTGACACCGCCACGGCACACGCCCCGCGCAACGCTTGCCAGGGGCCACACAGCTCTTATCTGGAGAAATCTCATGACGCGTACAAAAAATTCGAACTCCGCTCGCCTCGCCCTCGCCGCCCTGGCTTTGTCCGGCGGTTTGGGCCTGGCCCAGTCCGCTTTCGCCGTTGACGCCCTGGCCCAGGGTTATCAATTGGCTTCGGCTGAAAAGACCTCCGAAGGCAAATGCGGTGAAGGCAAATGTGGCGCTGCCGAATCGGCCAAAAAGGCCACACAGGCTGAAGGCAAGTGTGGTGAAGGCAAATGTGGCGCTGCCGAATCGGGCAAAAAAGTCACCGCGGCAGAAGGCAAGTGCGGTGAAGGCAAATGTGGCGACGCGTCCTTCGCTCGTACCGACACTGACGACGATGCTCGTGTGTCGCTGAAGGAATTCCTCACCGTCGCGCCGACCCAGCAAGCCGAGTTCGAAAAGATTGACAGTAACCACGACGGCTACCTCTCCGAGGCGGAAACCTACAAGTACCGCACCGGCCAATACACAGCCAATGGCAAGAAAGTACCGACCGAACTGTTCATCCATATGAGCCAGGCCAAGGAGTAAATCCCCCTTCGCTCCTCCCTCCCGGCCGCCCAGGCCGGGAGGGTTTGGCCATCCCCTGGAGAAGCGCGATGAGCACGTTCACTTCACCCTCCGGCGCCGGACTCGGCCTTCGCCGTGCCCTGCTAAGCGACCTACTGGAAATGGCCCCCAGCGCCGTGGATTTCCTTGAGTGCGCCCCGGACAACTGGATCGGTGTCGGCGGCGTCTACGCCGAACAACTCGACCAACTCGCCGCACGGCACCCCATCACCTGCCACGGCCTGTCCCTGTCCCTCGGCGGTCCGCAGCCCCTCGACATTGAACTGCTGCGTGGTACTCGCCGCTTCCTCGATCGCTACGCCGTGGCGCTCTACAGCGAACACCTGAGTTACTGCTCCGACAGCGGTCACCTCTACGACCTCTTGCCGATCCCCTTTACCGAAGAAGCCGTCCATCACGTCGCCGCCCGCATTCGTCAGGCTCAGGACGTATTGGGCCAGCGCATCGCGGTGGAAAACATCTCCTACTACGCCGCGCCCTTCCAGGCCATGAGCGAGATCGACTTCATCACCGCCGTGCTACAGGAAGCCGACTGCGACCTGCTGCTGGACGTCAACAACCTCTACGTCAATGCGATCAATCACCGTTACGACGCCGAGAAGTTCCTCGCCGCCATCCCGGCCCAACGCGTCACCTACTTGCACGTCGCCGGCCATTTTGACGAAGCCGAGGATTTGAAAATCGACACCCACGGCGCGACCGTCAAGCAAGACGTCTGGACGCTGCTACACCAGGCGTATCAACGATTCGGCTCGGTGCCAACCCTGCTGGAACGCGACTTCAACTTCCCGCCCTTGTCGGAACTGCTCGCTGAAGTCGGGCAGATCAAACACCTTCAACAACTCGCTTGCCCGGCAACACCGGAGGCCCGCCATGCCTGAACAACTGCTCGACCAACTCAACTGCATGGCCAATTACGTCCGCAATCCTCAAAACCCACCACCGCCGGGAATTGAAACCCGACGCCTGGCCGTCTACCGGCAACTGTTCATCGGCAGCATCGAATCACTGCTGGCCGCCAGCTTCCCGGTCATCCACCAAACCCTGCCAGACGCTGACTGGCGATGGCTGGTCCACGATTTCTACGCGAACTACCGTTGCCAGACGCCACTGTTCACGCAGCTGGGCGGGGAGTTTGTCAGCTATCTGGAACAACGTGCGTGCTCGCAGAATCACCCCGCCTGGCTGCCCGAGCTGGCGCAACACGAATGGAGCGAAAGCGCCCTGTTGCTGAATGATGCGGTGGAGCCCGCACACAATCCCCACGGCAATCTGGTTGAAGGCACGCCCGTGGTGTCGGAACTCGCGTGGGCACACGCCTATGAATGGCCGGTGTGCGACATCGGGCCGGATCATCGGCCCATCGACAAACCAACGGCCCCGACGTTGGTCCTGCTTCAGCGCCGTGGTGGGCACGTGACGTTTTCACGCCTTGCGCCAATGGCTTATGCGCTGCTGGTTTCGCTGACGGAGCATAGGCGCAGCGGGCGGGAGCATTTGGTTGCGTTGGCCGAGGCGGCAGGAGTGACGGTGCGTGAGTTGACGCCGGTGGGGGTCGCGGCCCTTGAGGGGTTCAAGGCGCAGGGGATTGTGTTGGGAACGCGTTGGGGGTGAGCAAGACCATCGAAAGATACATCTCCATCAACGCTTGCGCCCCACCCCAAGACAAAACATCTTCCGATAATCAGAAGGCGACGTTCCCAGATGCGCGCCAAAGTGCTGCCTCAACGACAATGACGTCCCAAACCCCACCTCCCCTGCGATGCATTCGATGGGCAACTCAGTCGTTTCCAGCAATGCCTGCGCTCTGGCCACTCGTTCAGCAGTTAACCATTTGGACACGGTTGTGCCCGTCGCCTCCTTGAACCGACGGGTAAACGTTCGCCTGCTCATCTTCGCCGTGTCTGCCAGAGCGTCGAGAGACAGGTCACTGGACAGATTCATTCGGGCCCATGTCAGGACGTCGGATAAATGAGTCTCGCCAGCGAATGCTGGCACTGGGTGTTCAACATACTGCGCCTGGCCTCCCGGCCTGTGAGGTGGCGTCACCAGCATTTTCGCGGTGCGATTCGCCACGTCCGCACCGAGGCGCTCGCGCACCAGGTGCAAGCAACAATCGATTGCCGCTACGGTGCCCGCGGACGTCACGATGTTATCGGCACGGACGTAAAGCACCTCGGGTTTGAATCGAACCTTGGGAAAACGTTGCGCAAACTGGTCACGGGCAGCCCAGTGGGTAGTGGCTTCCTTTCCATCGAGCAGCCCGGCATCGCCGAGGACGAATGCCCCCAAACACAATCCCACAATGAGCTTGCCTTGCGTGTTGGCCAGCTGCAGCGCTTCCACGAGCTGGGGCGATGCAATCAGGGATTGATCGCCCCACGCCGGGATGATGATGACGTCGCAGGTTTCCATCAGCTCCAGGCCGAGGCTTACCGACAACCCAATGTCTTGGTCGGTACCGACCATTCCGGGCACTTCTGCGCAGTAATTGATTTCATACCGAGGCCCATCGGGCGCAGGCTGGGCGGTTCCCAATACCATTCCCGGCACCGAAAGGTGGAAAAGGCTGACGCCTTCGAAAGCTAAAACAGCAACGCGTACGGAGAGCATGGGGGCAGCCTCGGTTCGCCCCGTAGGGCTCAAGGTGAACAACGTTGATCAGTTGGCCCGATTATATCGAAATGTGTCGTTCGGGCCACTGTTGACCCCCGAGACATTCGGCAAGAATGGACCCCTCGTGGTAAACAACAGGAATGATTTTTATGAAACTCAGAACGTTACAGCTTGCCCTCAGCATTGCTTGCGCCGTGGCCGCTACCCCTTCGTACGCCGGTTCAACTACTCCCAAGGCGCCTGGCGCCCCTCATAAACTGGATTTGCAGCAGGTCCGCAACGCGACGGTAAAAATCACCTTCGGTGACACCACCTTCCTGATCGATCCGATGCTGGCAAAAAAAGGCGCCTATCCGGGTTTTGAAAACACCTATCGAAGCAACCTTCGCAACCCCTTGGTTGATCTCACCCAATCGCCGGAGAAGGTTATCGCCGGGGTCGACGCCGTCATCGTCACCCATACACACCTGGACCATTGGGACGATGCCGCACAAAAAGCGCTGCCTAAAGACATTCCGTTGTTCGCTCAACATGAAGCAGATGCGCAACTGATTCGTTCCCAAGGTTTCAAGAACGTACGCGTACTAACTGACGAAGCGGAATTCGGCGGCGTCAAAATCACCAAGACCGGCGGTCAGCATGGCACTGACGAAATGTATGCCGTGCCAGCGCTCGCAAAACCTCTGGGCGAAGCCATGGGCGTGGTTTTCCAGGCGCCAGGCTATAAGACTCTCTACCTTGCCGGTGACACGATTTGGCGTAACGAGGTAGACCAGGCCATCAACCAGTACCGTCCGGAAGTAATCGTGCTCAACGCCGGCAAAGCAAAAATGGCGGGATTCGAAGGTTCGATCATCATGGGTGAAGATGATGTGCTTCGCGCCTCAAAAGCCGCGAAAAACGCACACATTGTCGCGGTGCACATGGACGCGATCAACCATATGTCCCTCACTCGTGAAGAACTGCGCGCCTATGTTAAGAAGCAAGGGATTGAGGGGCGTGTAGACATTCCGGAGGACGGTGCTTCGCTGGAATTCTAAACGAAAAGGGGCAGGTTTATTTAATCAATAAATCTGCCCCTTTCTCGATGCCGGCGCGGTGGCGGCGCTTGAAACGTTCAAGGCGCAGGGATTGTGTTGGGGGTGACCCAAAGCGCGGAGTTCTCTACCGCCCAAAGGATTCATTGAAAATCGTATTGACATATCGGTAAATCTCGATATTATCCACTCCATGGAATTGATCGAAGTATTTAAAGCCCTATCGAACCCTACACGCCTTCAAATCTTGAAAGGCCTGAAGGACCCGACAAAGAACTTCCCTCCGCAGGATGAAGGTGACGTTCTCACGGTGGGCGTTTGCGTCAGCAGTATCCAGGAAGGCATTGGATTGTCCCAATCCACGGTGTCTGGTTATCTTGCGACGCTGCAACGAGTGGGCCTGGTGGAAGTCAGGCGCATCGGTCAGTGGACTTACTACAAGCGTAATGAAGCGGCCATCAGCACCCTTGCTGAAATCATAGGGAAAGAGCTCTAATTTTTTGCCGTAAGATATCGAGATATCTCGATATCCCTTTTTATAGATATGAGGTGTCATTATGAAAGCGATGGTATTGAAATCATTTGGCGGTGCGGAATCGTTTGAACTTCGCGATGTGCCCAAACCCGTGCCGCATGCAGGGCAAGTCCTGGTCCGGGTGCATGCCACCTCCATCAATCCCTTGGATTACCAGGTCCGACGCGGCGACTATCCGGATCTGGTGCCACTCCCGGCCATCACCGGACACGACATTTCGGGCGTTGTCGAAGCAGTTGGGCCGGGCGTGACAGCCTTCGCTCCCGGAGACGAAGTCTGGTACACCCCGCAAATATTCGATGGCCCAGGAAGTTACGCCGAGTACCACGTAGCTGCTGAGAGCATCATCGGCAAAAAGCCTCCCTTGCTAAGCCACCTTGAGGCGGCGAGCCTGACATTGGTTGGCGGGACGGCGTGGGAAGCACTGGTCGTGCGTGCGTCGCTCAGAGTGGGAGAAAGCATTCTGATACACGGCGGCGCGGGAGGTGTCGGTCACGTGGCGATCCAGTTGGCGAAAGCCATCGGAGCACGGGTATACACGACCGTGCGCGAGGCGAACTTCGAATTCGCGCGCAGTATGGGGGCCGATGTCGTCATTGATTACGAGAAGGAGGACTACGTCGAGGCCATCACGCGGGAAACAGAAGGCCGTGGGGTTGACGTCGTGTTTGACACCATCGGCGGCAATGCACTGTCACGCAGCCCCGACACACTTGCACAGCTTGGTCGCGTAGTCAGCATCGTGGACATTGCACAACCGCAAAACCTGGTTCAGGCCTGGGGCAAGAACGCGAGTTATCACTTCGTTTTCACAAGGCAGAACCGAGGCAAACTCGATGAGTTGAGTGCATTGATAGCACGAGGTCAGTTGCGGCCACACGTTGGCGCGGTCTATTCCCTTGCCGACATCCCGCTCGCCCATGCACGGCTGGAAAGTCCCAACAACGGCGTTCTAGGAAAAATCGCGATCGCCGTTGAGCCATCGCTCATCTCATAAGCCCGTACTTTTTAACCGTTCATGTCATTTCGAGGTACGCCATGATTTACGAGATCGCCCTGCTCCCCGTTCACAAGGACCGCATTGAAATGTTCCGACGTGCGTTTGCCGAGGTCGCTCCTCTGCTCACCCGTGCAAAGGGATACGGCGGTCACTTGCTGGCGCCCGGGATTGAAACCCCTGAACAATTCAACCTGATCGTGAGATGGCAGTCACTTGAAGATCACACGCCGGGTTTCGAAGAGAGTGAAGACCATCGGATATTCATGATGGGATTGGAGGAATATTTTTCGGATGAACCGAAGGTCTACCACATCGAGGGAGGCAGTTTTTAGGACAGATGTACATCTCCACCCCAACGCCCGATACACCGTATCGGGCGTTTTGGCGTTTGACTTAGGCCCCAATTCATTCCGAATGCCTGCCTGGCGGTGTTCCGGATCGACCGAAAACTGGCAGGTCGGCGGTGGTTATGCCTACGCGCACACGCCATCAAGCATGCCGAGAACCCGCCGAAAGAGGTATTCTGCGCGGCTAGAAAACAGCCATGGCCAACGGCTGTTCGCAACTTGAAGCGGTCTTGAAAGTGGTGCGCCAGGAGGTCTGCATGTTGATTGGATATCGATTCGAGCGTACCGCGCGGGATGACCTGCATATCCACTCGATCAATTGGGTGCAGGGCGGATTCGTGCTGCTGACAAGCGCGATGACTTTCATTTTTCCAGTGGCGGCCGTGCTCGCAATCACAGATGCCGACTTGTCGCCGACAGGCATGGATCCATTGGCCTCACTCCTGCTCGTGCTCGGGCTGCTGCTGATTGCTGCCCTAGGCTTGGCGCTGATGCTTTACACCGGCACCCGCGAAACCTTGCTGTTGTCGCGTATCGACGGTGAAGGCAAGCGCCGTACCTGGAACTTCTTTGCACGCCGCGAACGGGTGCATTCGGTGTTTAGGTTCGACGCCGTCAAGCACCTCGAGCTCCGCCGCCATCAACAGGCCAAACCAGCCAACACCCAACTGTGGCTGGTGATGCGCGATGGCGCCACCCACCGCCTGACAAGTGACAACGTTGCGGTGGTGCCGGGCAGTGAACGCACCGAGCGGTGGCTGCGTGAGCTGAGCGACTACCTGCAGGTACCGATGCCCACGGAGGTTGCTGTCGGTTCGACGGCCGTTTCGAAAGTGCCCTACAGGCCTACTCCAACGCCGGCGAAGATCGCCAGGCAACACAAAGCGAAGGCACTCACGCCTTCGGCTGAGTCGACCGAACAACTAGGCATCCCCGCACGCGCCCTGCTCGCCTTGATTGGCGCTTTCCTGGTTGTGCTGGAGCTGACCCGTCTGATCGCATGGACGCCGTCGCTGTTTACCGGACGGATACGCATCGGCAGCACTCGCCCGACGATTTTCTACTGGACCGAACAGCCCGTGGCCTTTTCATTCCACTTGATTATCGGCCTGGCAGAGTTGCTGATCATCGGCGTCATCGCCTGGGGCTGCGTGCGAGTGGCGATCGAGGGGCGGTTGAAGTCAAAATAGATCCGTCCCGTTTTCTCCTCTCGATTACCAGCTATCTAGATAATCAAAAGCTATTTGATAGTCGTAGTTCGCCCAATCGATTGAATGCTGAAAGTACGGCTGGATAATTCCTACCCAGTCCAACAGGAGATCAAACCCCCCGTTATTTATGTTGTTATCGAACGGGATGCCTAAAGCCTCCACGACCGAGCCATCATCACCCAGATCCTCTGTATATTCTTCTCCTTCGAAGGATTCCGTTTGCTTGCTATACCACTCAAGTCGCAATTTGAGTCCCATCTTTTGATCCTCACAAATACTTTCTTATGCTGCGATTTTTCTTAGGGCCATCTGTCTGCTCGCCAGTAATTGGATCGAATGCACCTAAATGACTTCCGTCGCTTGCTCGGTAAGCTTCCAGTTCACCGTGCGAGGCATCCCACTCGTAAATGGTCCGGCCTTTGGCGTCGAGCCAGCGATCTCTTAAGCCTCCGCCTCCTTGCACCGGAGTTTTCTTCTTGCCTTTCTTCAGACCAGAGAAGCCCGTAATTTCATGTGTCTTCGGAGCAGGATGATAGTCGTGGCCCGCCTCGGCCAGACCCTTTCGGCGGATGCTCAAAACCACATAAACCGGCCGAACCCCCGAGTCCACCGGGAACACCAGAATGAAATCCTTGTACTCCGGCGGATAGATCGGATTGACGATGATGCTGTCCGCCATCGGCGTCGACGGGTAGATCCAGATATGCGGGGTTTGGGGGGCGGCTTCCAGGGCGGGGATGCCGAGGGTTTCGGAGGGGTCGGTGGCTGGGGTCCAGATCAGTTCGATGCCATCGCCCAGGTCGGCGATGTATTGGTCGGCGCGCGGCGTCAGGTGGACGACGTCGACCATTTCCCAGCCGCGGTTCTGACCGGTGTAGAAACCGTAACCCTTGATACTGCCGTCGGCCTGTTGCTCGATGCTCAAGCGCATGCGGCTGCGGGCCTTTTTTAGCTGGCGTAGCTGGTCTTCGCTGTAGAGCGCGCTGTCGCCCAGGCTGGAAGGCCAAAGCAAGGCGACGATCCCCGTTAACAGCGCCGCGCCAACCGTGCCTGCAGCGGCTCCCGCAGCCGCCCAGGGCGAGTCTGCCCAATGTAGCGGGAATTGCAGTTGAGCCGATCTGCTTGAGGGGGACAGTCCCGGAATCGTCGGCCTCGCGGCCGCCAAGCCACTTCAAGTCGCCGTACTGCTTGACCAGCTCCGGCGGAATGAAACCATGGGGGTTGTTGTAGTCGATGATGCCGTTGGGGAGCTCGCAGCATTTAGCGAAAACGGACCCGGTGATGGGCAGGGATTTTTTTTCGACCTTGCCCCATCTTTCCTTTTCGTAGGCGGCCTGTCGCGCAAGCATGGCGTCATGACTGCGCTGGAGTGCCTCGTACTCGGCCAGCTCGCTGGACGTCATGTCCCGGTAGGAAATGTTGTGCCCTTCGCCGGACCGTGGATTTTTGACTTTTGGCAGATTGTTTGGGCGCGTCACGAATCGCGATTCTCATCCTGAAAATTCAGGACGGACGCTATCGCAAGGGACTCATGCGGCGCTGTCAGACGCTTCTCGAATTGCCCGTTCCGTTTTCCTCAGACGGTGTGGGCCGGCAAGGCAACAAGATCTGCGTCTGTGTCACGAACCGGATTAGCTCGCCCGCTGCCTGCACGCCTCTCCGAACGCGCGAAAGATCGCCCGATAATCCGGATGCTCCGTCACTTCCCATTCCGGGTGCCATTGCACCCCCAACGCAAACGCCCGGCTGCCCTCCACCGAAAGCCCCTCCACCAGGCCATCCTCCGCCACGGCTTCGATGCGCAAACCCTGCCCCACCCGTGCGATGCCCTGGCCGTGGACGGAGTTGACTTCGATCTGTTCCTTGAGCCCCAACCGCGCCAACACCCCGCCCGGTCGCACGGTCAGTGCATGGTTGCGGGCGTATTGGTCCTGGACCGGCTCGTTGCTCGGCGGCTCGTGCTCGGCGCCGGGGCCGTTGAGTTGTTGATGGAGCGTGCCGCCAAAAGCGACATTCATTTCCTGGAAGCCGCGACAGATGCCAAGCACCGGAAGACCGGCCTCGACAGCGGCGCGCCAGAGCGGCAGCGCCAGGTTATCCCGGGCCGGGTCGTGCTCGGTGCCAGGCGGGCTGGGTGGGCCGCCGTAGTGATGGGGTTCGATATTGGAAGGCGAGCCGGTGAAAAGCAGCCCGTCCAGGCCAGCGATGACGTCAGCCGGATCGATCAGTGACGCAACCACCGGAAGGATCACCGGCAGTGCCTCGGCGGCGGTCGCGACGGCTTGTGCGTATTTGTCGTTGCTGAGCTGGACGGTGTGTGGGCCGACCTTGCCTGAACAGGCGATGATTCCGATCATGGGTGGACGAGACATAGGGTTCCCCAGTTTTTCAATTGCCTATGGATCGGATTTCGGCGCGGGTTCGGTTGTTCAATTTTGATGACGGCTGGCGCCATTGCCTGAACGAAGCCATCGACACAGCGGTCGGAACAGCAAACCCCGGCAAAGAAACCTCACCCATGCCCTTACGATCCGCTGTCCTCGTCACCTTGATCGCGTTGTCTGCCGGCACGTCTGCAATGGCGCAAGAGCCGTTGCGCCTGGAAAGCCTGAAGCGCTGCGGCGACTTGCTCGAAATCGAGCGCCAGGAGTGGTGCTTGACCGCGCGAGGGCTGGGTGAAGCAACGCCGCAACTGAAACTCGGTGAAAAAGCGATTCCCGCTGACAGGGTCCAGCGTGACGGCCAACGCCTGCGTCTGCATTTGGACAAGGCCGACTACCAAAGCGGGCCGCTCTGGCTGGAAGACGGTCCGCGCGCCAGCAATGCCGTCTGGTTGACCCTGCGCAGCAGTCATGTCGTCGCGGCCGGGCCGGATGAGGTGACCAAGAACATGGACGGCCTGACCACCTATGTGGATCTGGTCAGCGTGTTGATCGAGGAAAGCCACGATGGCCGCCAGGAGGCGGAACGTCTCGCCAACAAGTACGGGGCCAGGGTGGTCGGCAGCATCGCGCCGCTCAACGTGTATCAATTGCGCCTGCCGGCCAGGGACCTGATGCAGCGCGACGCGTTGGTGCTGCGCCTGGGCGGCGAAACCAGCGTCGATGCCGTAGTGATCGAAGAGTCCGGGGCCGAAGAAACCGAGCAAGCGCCCACCCAGCCCGAAGAGCCCAAGAAACCGGCCCAGGGCTCCGATGAATGGGCCGCGAATCGCTTTCTCGACGCGGTGCATTACTACCAGCGGCGCATCCCCGGGCAGCAGGCGCCAATCCAACCGCAGCCGGTGCGCATCGGCTTGATCGAGCGTGACGTGGATTTCGACACGGCGGATTTTGCCGACTATCTTGGCCCCTGCTCAATGCCGCGCACCTGCGTCTACGCCCGTGATGCGAACAAACCCGACAACCATGGCACGACCGTCGCCGGCATTCTCGCCGCGCGCTGGAACGATGGTGGCAACACCGGTTTGCTGCGGGGCCTGGACAAGGCGAGCGGCGGCTTCGAAGTGATCGTCGAGCGAAATTCGGACGCAGGGATCACAGCCAACATCGCCGCCTCGGTGAACCTCGTCGAGGATGGCGTCCGTGTGCTGAACTGGAGCTGGGGCATCCACCGCGTGGGAGCGAAAGACGTCAAGGGCGATGACGTCGATTCGCTGCTGCGTTCGGGTATTGCCATGAGCGGCTACGAAGAACTGCTGGAAGAGTTTTTCCTGTGGCTGCGCAAGGAACATCCCGACGTGGTGGTGGTGAACTCCGCTGGCAATGGGTCGTCATTTTCCGGCACCGATGAATACCGCCTGCCCTCCTCGTTCATTACCGAACAGTTATTGGTGGTCGGCGGACACCAGCGCAGCGAACGGGCCGGCGTCGCCGTCGATGACCCAGGCTACGCGGTCAAGCGCAACTCCTCGAATATCGACATGCGCGTCGACATCACCGCCGCCGCGTGCACCCACGCCTCGACGCCCAATGCCGGCGAGGATGGCGCGGTGCATTGCGGCACATCGTACGCCACACCCATGGTCACCGGCCTGCTGGCAGCGATGCTGTCGATCAACCCGCAACTTCACCCCGAACAGCTGCGCATGCTCCTGCGCCGCAGCGCCATGACCATTGGCGACAATCACGACTTCGAACAAATGGACGGCGAAGACCTCACCGCACCCATCCTGCCGTCGGAGCGCAATTACCAGCTCAACGACAAGGACGTAGGGCGTTCGGCACGGCTGGACATGCAAAAGGCGCTGGATCTTTCGGTGCAGAGTCGCAGCCGGGTGCGTTGATGCACGGCTCAAAATCAGCGCTACACTTTCGGCGATAACTTATTCGACTGGCGGTATGATCGACCCCCAGCCTCTTACGCGCCCAAGTGGAACAACATGAATCGTCGCAAGAAAATAAACCAGTTGCTCAAGGCCAACGCCAAAAAAGCCAGTGCCAAGCTGGCACCGAAAAGCAAAGACCGATACATCAGCAAAGCCGACCGACTGAAAATGGCGGCTGAAGCCGGACCGGACTCGACCGTTTCCCCTGAGAGCTGATTCTTTGAACCCCATCGACCTCCTGTCGCTTCAACGCGTCATCACCGCCCACGGCACACTCGAAGGCGCGGCCTATTTCGACGCAGAGGAAAGCCTCGTCCACGACATATTCGTGGATCGCATCGTTCTCCAGACCAACTACCTGGACCACAGCAGCTATAAGGTCGACCTGGCCGCGGGCGCGGTACGTGTGCGCAAGACGCGGCTGGATAACCACCACCGAGGCCACAAGGCCCAGGTGATCGACGATGCCATGGACGAGGACGATTGGCTGGAATTGGGCAGTCTGTGGCGGCGTCTGAGTCGTGACCTGGACACTCAGGGGCAAACGCCACCACCGGATCCGGCCGATACGCTGGCGGACCTGTTCGACTGCCTGTTCGACGAGACACACGCGCAAGCGCTGATCGAAAACATGCCGGCGGCTACCGGCCGATGGGACTGGGCGTGGACTCAGCTGCAATCGGCCCTTGTCAGCACGCATCGGATGGCTGAGTTCGAGTGGAAGGAATGGTCGTTGTCTGGCGTCTACGCCATCAACGCCCTCGCCCCCCTGCGCGAACGGGGCATTGAAATCCCCACGCCCGACGGCACAGTCGTCGATGCAGTCAATCACGCCGACGATTGGGAGCGGGCGCTGCTCCAGTATTTCAATGCACGACTGGAAATCCACGATCTGAAGCTGTTGGCCATCGGCACGCATTTCGACGAGTACCAAGCGTTTGCATGCCTGCCGATGAACGGTCTGGGCCTGGCCAATGCGTTGGAAATCATGGGCAGGCTGGGCATCGTCTACAAATGCTGATCCTGCTGTTTTGCGGCAAGGGAGCTCCCTTGCCACAAAACCCTGCACACCCAGGAAGCAGAACACGGGTATCTGAAATCCCCATAGTTGCTATCGACGCCAGCGCCGTTCTCGTTCCGCTGCGCCCTCTCTAATCTGCCCACCAACGGGATCGACGACGATCTCGGCAGATCAAACCGTCCCTTATGGAGAGAGAAACGATGAACACAATCAACCGCACCCTGGCTGTCGCAACCCTGGCCCTGGCCACCCTCGGCGCCGAAGCGGCGACACCTGTCCAGGCCGGCGCCAGCGCCTCGGCAATCGGCAGCGTGGTGCAGTCCGCCAGCTACATCACCACCAAAGATGGCGTCCAGCTGTATTACAAGGATTGGGGCCCGCGCAATGGCCAGGTCGTCACCTTCAGCCACGGCTGGCCGCTGGATTCCGACAGCTGGGAAGGACAGATGATGTTCCTCGCGTCCAAGGGCTACCGCGTGATCGCCCATGACCGCCGCGGTCATGGGCGGTCCAGCCAACCTTGGGAAGGCAACGACATGGATCACTACGCCGACGACCTCGCGGCGGTCATCGAAGCGCTGGACCTGAAGAATGTCACCCTGGTCGGCTTCTCGACGGGGGGCGGTGAAGTGGCTCGGTACATCGGTCGCCATGGCACAGCCCGGGTGAAAAAAGCCGTGCTGGTGTCCTCGGTTCCACCGCTGATGCTCAAGACGGATACCAACCCCGGCGGCTTGCCGCTCGAAGTCTTCGACGGCCTGCGCAAGGCCTCCCTGGAGAACCGCTCGCAACTGTACCTGGACATCGCGTCCGGTCCGTTCTACGGCTACAACCGCAAAGGCGCCAAGCCATCCCAAGGCCTGATCCAATCGTTCTGGGTTCAAGGCATGCAGGGCGGCAGCAAGAACACCTATGACTCGATCGCGGCATTCTCGGCGACCGACTTCCGTGGCGACTTGAAGAAATTCGACGTGCCGACGCTGGTGATCCACGGCGACGATGACCAGATCGTGCCCATCGACGCTGCAGGCCGCGCCTCGGCAGCGCTGATCAAGGGTGCCCGGTTGCTCGTCTATCCCGGTGCGCCGCACGGGCTGACCGAGACACACAAGGACCGTCTCAATCAGGACCTGCTGACTTTCCTCAAGGAATGAGGCTCGGATCGCCCTGGACGGTAACCCCTGTGGAGCGAGCCTGCTCGCTCCCACATGATTTTGCTCAAGGCCCTTCTTCGAAAGGGCTTTGGCGTTGCAGCGCCGCCTCCACCGCCGCCTTATCGATCACCGACCACACCCGAACGATCTTGCCCTGCTCGAAGGTATAAAACACGTTCTCGGAAAATCGAATCCGCCGACCGTGGGTGTCCAATCCGAGGAAACGTCCGCGCGGCGAGCAATCAAAAAGCAAACGACTCGCGACATTCGGCGGTTCGACCACCAGCAGGTCGATATTGAAACGCAAGTCCGCGATCGTGCCCACATCGTTTTCCAGCATCGCCCGATAACCCGCCAGGCCCACCGGGTCTCCGTTGTAGTGCACGCTGTCGTCGACGAAGCTGCCCAGGTCTTGCCAGCGACGGGCATTGAGGCAGGCGATGTAGTTGCGGTATTGCTCGGCCAGGTCCATGTCCAGGTCCTCCATCAGCGAGGGTTACCTGGCAGTGACTGCAGACAAAGGCCAGTGGTTCTGGACGAACGCCTTCAATGCCGCAACAGTTTGCGCAACGGAATCTCATCCTTGCGAACCGGCGACTTGATGACGATGTAGCTGAAGTACTTGGAGATGCCGATGTTCTTGTCCAGCAGGCTTTCCATCACGTCCTGGTAATCCTGGATGCTGCGGGTCATGAAACGGACCAGGTAATCGTAGCCGCCACTGATCAAGTGGCATTCGAGCACTTCGTCGACGAGGCGAATATTGGACTCGAACTTGGCGAAGTCCTCACGCTTGTGGTCGCTCAGGGTGACTTCGGTGAACACCGTCACCGAATCGGTGATCTTGGCAAGATTGAGATGGGCCTTGTAGCTGGAGATATACCCCGCCGACTCCAGGCGCTTGACCCGTTGCAGACATGGGCTGGCTGACAGCCCCACAGCGTCGGCCAGGCTGACGTTGGTCATGCGACCGTCTTTTTGAAGCTCGACCAAAATGCTGATGTCGATCCGGTCCAGTTTCGCTAAACCTTCCATCGCATACCCCTCGCCTGCCGTTTGTAAGACAATCTTCTAACAAAATCAGCGCCGTAAAGACAGCTGATGCTGAGCCACCAGGTCCGCCATACTGTTGATGCAGTAGTCCGCCGCGCAGGGTGCCGGGGAGGTGTCGAGGTCGCGACAGATCAGGCACACCGCCCCAACCGCCCGCGACCCTGTGCCAGGGCGGGTCACGTGAAGGATCGCCGCCGCGTCCAGCCCATTGGCGTCCAGCCAGTCACGATCCTGCAGCGGCGCGCTCGCCAGCGAAATGAAATCCTCCGGCTCGATGCCCAGGCGCCCGCACAACACGCCACGGTCCTCGGCGTCGCGGTCGCCCAATACCAACAACCGATAGAACTTGCGCAAGTAAAGCATCGCTCCCGGTGCGTCCTCGAACAGCGTCCAGCCCGCGGCCGAGCGGGCGAAGCTCATGCCCTCCTCCCAACTGGCCTTGAGCTTCCAGCGCTCGGCCAGTTGACGGTGGGCGAAACACAGCAGGCCACTGAAGCCCAACTCGCCGAAGCGCGGATACAGGGATTGCAGCACCTCGTTGAAATCGGCGAGCAACGCGGCTTTGTCCAATGGTCCGGCATGGTTTTCCAACAACGGCTGCAAGGCCGCCCAGACACCTGAATCACGATCCACCAGGACCTCATCGCAGTCGATCAGCAACGCCTGGTATTCAGTCAGCTTCATCTGTAAGCCTCCGATGATGTCCCATCGATCAACGCTCCCTAAACGGCACAGACCCGTGCCAAGGCGCCTTCGAGAATCTGCAACGCTTCGTCGATCTGCGCTTCGGTGGTCACCAGCGGCGCGAGGAAACGCAGGACGTTGCGGTACACCCCACACTTGATCACCAGCAGCCCACCGGCACGGGCTTCGTCGATCAGCCGCTGGTTGAGCTCCGCATCCGGCGTACGCGCATCGTCCTGCTTGATCAGCTCGATCGCCAGCATGAAACCCTTGCCCCGCACATCGCCAATGCGCGGATAGCGCGTTTGCAACGCCAACAGGCCCTGGCGCAACCGTTCACCCAACGCCTCGCCGCGGGCCAAAAGCTGTTCTTGCTCGTAGGCGTCGATCACCGCCAGCGCCGCCGCGCACGACAACGCGTTGCCGCCATAGGTGCCGCCCAAGCCACCGGGCAGCGGCGCATCCATGATCGCGGCCTTGCCGACAACGCCCGACAGTGGCAAGCCACCGGCCAGGCTCTTGGCGACGGTGACCACGTCTGGCTGGATGCCGGCATGCTGGAAACCGAACCATTTGCCGGTACGTCCGAAGCCGGTCTGGATTTCATCGAGGATCAGTACAATCCCGTGTTTGTCCGTCAGCGCGCGCAGGCCCTGGAGAAACTCGGTGGGCGCCGAGAGGAAACCGCCGTCACCTTGCACCGGCTCGATGATGATCGCCGCCACTCGCTCGGGCGCCACTTGGGTTGCTAGCAGCTCGTCCAGCGCTTGGAGCGCCATTTCGCCGGTGACGCCTCGATACGCGTTTGGATAAGGCGTGTGGAAGACTTCCGGCGCGAACGGCCCGAAGTTCTGTTTATAGGGCTGGCTCATGCCGGTCAGGGTGGTGCCAAGCAACGTGCGGCCATGGAAGCCGCCACGAAAGGCAATAACTGCCGAGCGGTTAGTGTGGGCACGGGCGATTTTCACGGCGTTTTCCACGGCTTCGGCGCCGGAGCTAAAAAACGCTGCCTTATAGTCGTGCTGGTCGCCGATCATTTCACACAGGCGCTGAGCCAGATCCAGATACGGCTTATAGGCCACGACCTGGAAACAGGCATGGGAGACTTTCTGCAATTGAGCCTGCACCGCCGCGACGACTTTCGGGTGGTTGTGGCCGATGTTGAGCACACCGATGCCACCGACGAAGTCCAGGTAGCGCTTACCGTCCACGTCCCATAACTCCGAACCCTGGGCCCGATCGATCACCAACGGGTGCGCGGTCACCAGCCCACGGGGCACGAATTGATCACGCTGACGGAGCAGACTCGGGGTTTCTTCGACTTTACTGTTCATTGGCATTTCCCATCGTGAGCCGCGCAACCAGGAAGCGGCTGCGGTGTGTTCACAGGTTAAGCGTTCGACGCAACGGTCTACGCCGAACTTGCTCGTTGAGAAATCCGGATCGACTGTTTACACCCCGGCAAACAGCAGAATCCGCCAACGGCCTCGCGCCCCAACGATTCTGCCGCCATGGGCGCGCTACAGCACCGCCCCGTGCCCCCCTGCGCATGCCTTTCGACAGATCCTGCTTCGCCATTCAGGCATGCTGAACACTCTGGAATCTGACGCGAGAACTGTCCATGGCCCTGCTCTATAAAGCTGACCCGATACGCGGCGAACAGTGGCGACGCCTGTTCGCCGAACAGGCACCCGACATCCAATGGCGGGCCTGGCCAGACATCGGCGATCCTCGGGATATCCGCTACCTCGCCGCCTGGCAGGCACCGGATGACCTCGAGACGCTGCTGCCCAACCTTGAGGTGCTGTTCGCCCTCTCGGCCGGCGTCGACCAACTCGACCTCGCACGTTTGCCACCCACGCTGCCCGTGGTGCGGCTGCTGGATCCAGGCATCAGCCAGGGCATGTGCGAATACGCCAGTTTCGCCGTGCTCAGCCTTCATCGAGACATGATGCGCTACCGCCAGCAACAGGCCGAACGTCGCTGGCAGGCGCATCGCCTGGTGCCGGCCCGGCAACGTCGGGTGGGTGTCATGGGTCTTGGTCTGCAGGCGCGACAGATACTCGCCACCTTGAAGCCATTCGGCTTTGCCTTGTCGGGGTGGGCCCGTAGCGAACATCACATCGATGGCGTGACCTGTCACGCCGGCGCCGAGCAATTGCCCGCTTTCCTCGGCCAGTGCGACATCCTCCTGTGCGTGCTGCCGCTCACCGAACAGACCCAAGGCATCCTCAACCGCCAGCTATTGGAGCATCTGCCCAAGGGGGCAGCCTTGATCAACATGGGCCGGGGGGGTCACCTCGTCGAGGCGGACTTGCTCGACGCACTCGCCAGCGGGCAACTGAGCGCGGCAGTGCTCGACGTGCTGACGCAGGAACCGGCCGATCCCGGGCATCCTTTCTGGAACCACCCGCAGATCCTGCTGACGCCTCATATCGCGGCGATGACCCAGCCGGAGACAGCCTTTGACGGACTGCTGGAGAACATTCGACGGCACCAGCGGGGCGAATCGATGCTGGGCCTGGTGGATCGCGAGCGCAATTATTGACATGGCTATCGCGCAAATCGGCTCGGTATTTCCTGCTGGGCTGACGCCCCGTTGGGGCAAGAAATTCGGCCGGCGCCGCTGCGGCTTATCGAAGCTGCCGAATTCACTGGCGGCTATTGTCAGCCCAGGCGACAGGTGAGATACAACCATTCTGCACGGACAATTGCGTCCGGCTCCACGTCAATTTCCAGGGGACCCGCCATGTCCATTTCGCAACGCCCTGCTTACGTTTATCGCGCCATGACCGACGCTGATGTTCCCTCGGCGCATGCCTTGTCCGTGCAGCTGAAATGGCCCCATCGCCTGGAGGATTGGGCCATGTTGCAGCGGCTCGCCCAAGGTTTCGTCGCACTGGATGGGGATCGCTTGATCGGCACTGCGTTCTCCTGCGCCCAGGGCAACTACGCCACCATCGGCCTGGTTATTGTCGACGATGAATACCAGGGCCGGGGCATCGGTCGCAAGTTGATGGAGTTGGCGATCGAGGCTTGCGGTTCGCGGACCGCCGTTCTCAATGCCACGTTGGCCGGCACGCCTCTATACGCCAGCCAGGGCTTCGTTGAGTTCGGGCAGATCCAGCAACATCAAGGGCACACATCGTCACCTGTCCCGCCGGCCCTGGCCAAAGGCCAACGCTGCCGTGCGCTGGCACCGGCCGATCGGGCCGAGTTGATCAGGCTGGCCAACCTTGGCAGCGGCCTGGATCGCGAGGCCGTGCTGAACGATCTGTTCGATGTCGTTGAACAGGGCGTGGGCATCGAGCAGGACGGCCAGTTGCGCGCCTTCGCCCTGCTTCGCCCTTACGGACGCGGACGCTGCATCGGCCCGGTCATCGCCCAGGACGCCACGCAGGCCCGGCACCTGGTCGCGGCATTGCTGGCCCACGTGCCGGAGGCGTTCGTGCGCATCGATATTCCCGCCGACTGCGGCTTGGGGCCCTGGCTCGAAGAGATTGGCCTCAAGCACGTCGACACCGTTGCCCAGATGGCACAAGGCACCGCGCCCCAGGCCAGTGGCGGCGTGCGCCAATTCGCACCGGTGACCCAGGCCATCGGCTGACAGACTCTTCATTCCATGCCGTTAATTCCGGAGCAATGTTTCATGCTTGAACCCACTGCAATGCTGTTGGCGCGCGCCGATGGCAGCCCCGCCTCCACCTCATTCAAGCCAGGTTCATTGGGTGCCAACGACCCCTTCGACCGGCTCATTGCCTACGCTGGGGTTGATGGCATGGCCGCCGGCGTGGTCCGGGCCGGCGGACGAATCAGCGTCGAGGAGTATCCGTTCAGCGAAACGATCGTCGTCCATGCCGGGGCGGTCACGCTGCGCAGCCAGGCGCAAACGCTGCGGCTCAATCCGGGCGAAAGCGCTGTGATAGCCCGTGGCACCGCCCTCGAAATTGATGCGCAACCGGCTTCGCTGTGGGCCTTTTGTGCCGATACCCAATCCGTCGAGGCCAATCAACCGGGACTCACCGCCCTGCCCGCGCCGACCTTGCTTGCACCCTCCGCGGCGCCCGACGAAGAGATCCTGCTCAGCCCGGCGCCGCAATGCCGCTCGCACAACCTGTTCGTCGAGCAAGCGACGAACCTGCGCATCGGCATCTGGGATTCAACCCCCTACACACGCAAGTCACGGCCGCACAAGCTGCATGAACTGATGCACCTGCTCGAAGGCAGCGTCACCTTGCAACTGGCCGACGGCACCGAGCTGATCGTCGGCACCGGCGATACAGTGTTCGTTCCCTTGGATGCCCCTTGCGCCTGGAAAAGCAGCGTCTACGTGCGCAAGGTCTATGTCGTGAGATGAGCGCCAGGCACTGAATTCAAGATTGCACCGGGTTCTTGTGGGAGCGAGCCTGCTCGCGAAGAGGCCGGCACATCCAGCATCTTCATAGCCTGGGGTGCCGCCATCGCGAGCAGGCTCGCTCCCACATTGGATTTTTGGTAGCCACAGAACTTACATAATCCACATTGGATTTTTGGCAGCCATAGAACTCACATAATCCACATACCCTTGTGGGAGCGAGCCTGCTCGCGAAGGGGCCGGCACATCCAGTATCTTCATCGCCTGGGGTACCGCCATCGCGAGCAGGCTCGCTCCCACATTGGATTTGTTGGTAGCCACAGAACTTACATAATCCACATTGGATTTTTGGTAGCCACAGAACTCACATAATCCACATTGGATTTTTGGTAGCCATAGAACTCACATAATCCACATACCCTTGTGGGAGCGAGCCTGCTCGCGAAGGGGCCGGCACATCCAGTATCTTCATCGCCTGGGGTACCGCCATCGGCGAGCAGGCTCGCTCCCACAATTATTCTGTTTTTTCTGCATTACCCGCCGTATCGATACTCACCACCACCGACATTCCCGGCCGCAGGCGTTCGCTTTCCGGCTGGCCTGGATCGACTGTGATGCGAACCGGCACGCGCTGGGCGATCTTGACGAAGTTGCCCGTGGCGTTGTCGGCCTGCAACAGGCTGAACTCAGAACCGGTGGCCGGGGAGATCCGTTCGACATGCCCATGGAATCGGCGATGGCCGAGGGCATCCACGGTGAAACTTGCCGGCTGGCCAACACGCACCTTATCCATCTGGGTTTCCTTGAGGTTGGCGATCACCCATTTCTGGTTCGGGACCAGGGCCATCAGCTGTGCACCGGAGTTGACGTAGGCCCCGAGGCGTACGCCGATCTGCCCCAACTGACCGTCCCGGGGCGCCACGACTCGGGTGTTGGACAGATCGATGCGCGCCAGTTGCACCGTCGCCTCGGCACTGGCGACGGCGGCTTCGAGGGAGCCACGGTTGACGACCACCGTTTGCAAATCCTGGCGGGCGATTTCCAGGCTGGCCTGGGCTTGCGCCACGGCGGCTTGGGTTTGTGCGCTGGCCGCGCGGCTCAGGTCCAGCTCACGCTGGGACACCGAACCGTCTTTGATCAGTTCCTCGTTGCGGCGCAGGTCGGCGGCGTTTTTTCGTGCCTGGGCCTGGCTGTCCGCCAGCGCGGCCTGACGCAGCTTGATGGTGGCTTCGGCGCTGTTGCGTTGTTGCACGACGTTCGCGAGGGCCGCTTGCTGCACGGCCAGTTCCGCCAGTGCCTGGTCGAGACGTTGTCGATAGATGCGGTCGTCGAGGCGCACCAACAGATCGCCAGCCTTCACGAACTGAAAATCCTGCACCGGCACTTCATGCACGTAGCCGCTCAACTGCGGCCCGATGATCGTCACTTGCCCGCGCACCAAGGCATTTTCTGTGGTTTCCACGGCGCTACCGAACGGCGGCAATTGCCAGGCATAAAGCACCACCAGCACACCGACGATCGCCACTGCCGCGAACCCCAGGGATGAAAGAACTCTTATCCGCAGGGAACGCGGTTTTGTCGCTGGAACGGCGGGTGGCGCCTGGTCCTCAGGCGTATCGGCGATGGCGTTGGTGGTCGTGGAGGTCGGCTCGGTCATGAAGAAGTGGCACCGCTTGGTTGTGTCGAAGGGGCAGGCGCTGTGGCGACGTGCTGGGTGGTAGTCATCAGCCACAGGGCGCGGAGGGAGATCCAGATCATGGTCAGCACGGCGATCACCGCGATCAGCATGAACACATCGTTGTAGGCCAGCACGTTGGCTTCGCGGGTGGCGGCCGCGGCAAGGCTGCGAATGCCTTGCAGGTGCCGCAGGCCCGGATCGGCGATCAGCGAACCCACCGCCGAGCCACCGCTGTCCACCCGCGCGGCCACGCGAGGGTCGAACAGGTTGATGTTTTCCACGAGGTGGCTGGAATGAAATTTCTCGCGCACCACTTGGAAGGTACCGAGCACCGCGGCCCCCACCAGGCCACCGAGGTTCTGGCAAATCCCGAACAACACGGAAAAACTCACCAGATTGCGCGGGTTGGTCAGTACATTGCGCACGCCGAGAATCATCGTCGGCCCCAGGAAAAACGTACTGCCAAACGCCAGCAGAAACTGACTGAAATACATGTTCTGCGGGCGGCTCAGGTTGTTCGAGTAGCTGTCCATGACCGAACCTGTCGCCATCAACGCGAGGGAGATGATCAGGGGCATGAACAGGTGCGCCGGGTTGATCGTCAAGGCACTGGTCACCAGCCCGGCGATGCTGCCGACCAGCATCACCACATAAAGGCTGTGCATCTGTTGGCTGCTCATGTTTAGCGCTTGCAGAAACCCCACCGCTCCAGTGGATTGTTCCGAAGTCACCATGCGAATCAGGATCACCGCCAGGGCCAGGCGGATCATCACCCCACTGCCCAGCCAGCGCGTCATCAGCATCGGGTTGCTGCGGTTATGCTCGATCGCCAGGCCCGCCAGGATCAACACGATGGACAGCGCCGAGGCCACGCCGATCCATGGCGCCTCCAGCCACCAATCGATGCGCCCCAACGACAGCACCGCGCACAACAAGGCGACGCCGCTGGCAAGCACCGTGAAGGTCAGGAAATCGAGTTTTTCAAACGTCTTGAAGCGGTCGCCCGGTGGCAACTTGAGCAGCAGCACGCAACCCAACGAGAGCAGCGCCATCCCCAGTTCGAACAGGTAGAGGCCCCGCCACTCGGCAATTTGCAACAGGTCTTCGGAGAACAACCGGGCCATCGGCAAGGCCAGCTGCGAAGTCCCCAGGCCCAGCACTAGCGCCTTGAGCCGCCACTTCGCCGGGAAAGCCTGGACCATGTAATACAGGCCCAAGGAGCTGAGGGCAGCGCCGACCATGCCATGGGCCGCCCGCACGGCAATCGCCGAGTTCAGGTCGTTGACGAACAGATGACCGAACGTCACCAGGGCGTACAGCGCCAGGAACACCTCAGTGAACGCGCGCAAGCCGAACTGCTGGCGAAACTTTACCAGCAGCAGGTTCATGGAGACGTTGGTCATGACGTAGGCGGCGGGCAACCAGGCCATCTCGGCGGTGGTGGCGCCGAGGGCCCCTTGCAAGTAAGGCAAGTTGGCGATCACCAGCGAATTGCCCAACCCCCCGGTCAACGCCACCAGCACGCCCACCAGCGCAAAGGCGAGCCGTTTGGGCGTGGGATGCAGTGGCGTCGACGGGGAGCCTGGCAGCGTCGGCCTTTCGTGGGGCTCCCAGGCGCGTGGGGTGTATTGATCCATTCAGAGACCTTGCAGGGACATGTCGGCTCGTTTGCCACGGGTCAATTCCCGTTCGACGATGGGAAGGTGCAAGAAGTGCCCGGGGCTTTTGCGTGGCGAGGGAGCTTGCTCCCGCTGGCTGCGCAGCAGCCTCCCCTGTAAACGGAATACGCCGTAGAGAGTCGCCTGGGATGGGGCTGCTGTGCAGCCCGGCGGGAGCAATCTCCCTCGCCACCCACTGCCTTTTTCGAGGCCATTCGACTAATGTCTTACGCCGGTCATCGCATGACCTGCGCCGCTCGTCGCTATCCTGGGGGCACCGTTTTTCCTTGCCGCAACGGCCCGCTTGCCTGCGTTTTGTAAGGCGAAAGCGTTGAAATAGCCCATGGCCGGATCATTCTCGATGAAAATTTGCGGTAATGGCCAGTTGACAACGAGGAACGCTCCACAAATAATCCGCCCCATGTTGTACGACGACGTATGACAAATAAAAACAACAAAAAGTAGGAGCGTCAGAGTGAGCACTCGTGCCCGTTTTTCGTCCAGTAACCGCCCCAGCCGCCGTACCCTTCTCAAATCCACGCCCGCGCTGTCACTGCTCGGCTGTACCGGTCTGGCGCTGTTCATGCCCATGACCGCTGGTGCCGAAGGCTTTGTCGATGATGCCAAAGCCACGCTGAACCTGCGTAACGCCTATTTCAACCGCAACTTCGTCAACGACAACGCCACCCAGGGCAAAGCCGAGGAATGGACCCAGAGCTTCATCCTCGACGCCAAGTCCGGCTTCACCCAGGGCACCGTCGGTTTCGGCGTAGACGTGCTGGGCCTGTACTCGGTCAAGCTCGACGGCGGTCGTGGCACGGCCGGCACCCAGCTGCTGCCGGTGCACGACGACGGCCGCCCGGCCGATGACTTCGGTCGCCTGGGCGTGGCCCTGAAGGCCAAGGTCTCGAAGACCGAATTGAAAGTCGGCGAGTGGATGCCCGTGTTGCCGATCCTGCGTTCCGACGATGGCCGTTCCCTGCCGCAAACCTTCCGTGGCGGCCAGGTGACCTCCACCGAGATCAACGGCCTGAGCCTCTACGGCGGCCAGTTCCGCGCCAACAGCCCGCGTAACGACGCGAGCATGGAAGACATGTCGATGAACGGCCGCGGTGCATTCACCTCCGACCGTTTCAACTTCGGTGGCGGCGAATACGCCTTCAACGAAAAACGCACCCAGGTCGGCGTCTGGTACGCGGAACTGTCCGACATCTACCAACAGCAATATTTCAACCTGACCCACAGCCAGCCGATCGGCGACTGGACCCTGGGCGCCAACCTCGGTTACTTCACCGGCAAGGAAGACGGCAGCGCACTGGCCGGCGACCTCGACAACAAAACCGCCTTCGCCATGCTTTCCGCCAAATACGGCGGCAACACCTTCTACGTCGGCCTGCAGAAAGTCGGCGGCGACGATGCCTGGATGCGCGTCAACGGCACCAGCGGCGGCACCCTGGCGAACGACAGCTACAACTCCAGCTACGACAACGCCAAGGAAAAATCCTGGCAACTGCGCCACGACTTCAACTTCGCCGCCGTCGGCGTGCCGGGCCTGACCCTGATGAACCGCTACATCAGCGGTGACAACGTTCACACCGCCACGGTCGACGACGGCAAGGAATGGGGCCGTGAAACTGAACTGGCCTACACCGTGCAGAGCGGCGCACTCAAGAGTCTCAACGTGAAATGGCGTAACGCATCGATTCGTCGCGACTTCAGCACCAACGAATTCGACGAGAACCGTATCTTCATCAGCTATCCGATTTCGCTCCTGTAAGACCCATGGAACACTTGCCATGAACGCCTGCCAGCGCCATGGCGAGCCCCGGCAAGGATGCCGACCCAGAGCGGTTCGTCGATCAAACGTTGACAAGGTAGCGGAAGGATAAGGATATTCCCTCTCGGTCGTACGACAACTTATAACAACTGTACCTCTCACTGTTTGCTCAGGTAATGCCATGACCACCACACAGATTCGCCATCCCTTCAATCGCCTGCTGTTGACCGGCGCCGCCGGCGGCCTTGGTAAAGTCTTGCGCGAACGCCTCAAGCCTTATGCCCGCCACATTCGCCTGTCTGACATTGCCAACATGGCCCCGGCCATCGATGAAAGCGAGGAAGTGGTGCCGTGCGACCTGTCGGATAAGCAGGCCGTGCATCAACTGGTTGAAGGTGTCGATGCCATCCTGCATTTCGGTGGTGTATCGGTTGAGCGTCCATTCGAGGAGATCCTCGGCGCCAACATCAGCGGCGTGTTCCACATCTACGAAGCCGCGCGTAAGCACGGTGTCAAACGCGTGATTTTCGCCAGTTCCAACCACGTCATCGGTTTCTACAAACAAGACGAAACCCTCGACGCCCACTGCGCTCGCCGTCCGGATGGCTACTACGGCCTGTCCAAGTCCTACGGCGAAGACGTCGCCAATTTCTACTTCGATCGCTACGGCATCGAAACCGTCAGCATCCGCATCGGCTCGTCGTTCCCGGAACCGCAGAACCGTCGGATGATGAGCACCTGGCTGAGCTTCGACGACCTCACCCAACTGATCGAATGCTCGCTCTACACACCCAAAGTCGACCACACCATCGTCTATGGCGTCTCCGCCAACCGTGACGTCTGGTGGGACAACAGCCACGCCGCGCACCTGGGCTACAAGCCCAACGACACCTCGGAAATCTTCCGCGCCAAGGTCGAAGCGCAACCGATGCCGGCCGCCGATGATCCGGCCATGGTCTACCAAGGTGGCGCCTTTGTGGCCGCCGGCCCGTTCGACTGATCCGCCTGTTGTCCGTGGGATACAAACGAACCAAGGAATCACCATGCAAGCCGAATTGATTGTCGACGCACGCAACGCCGTCGGGGAAAGCCCTGTGTGGGTGCCCGAGGAAAACGCCTTGTATTGGGTGAACATCCCCAGCGGCGGCCTGCAGCGCTGGAGCGCCAGCAGCGCAAAGATCCAGAGCTGGGAAGCCCCCGAAATGCTCGCCTGCATTGCCCGTCACCAGGACGGTGGCTGGATCGCGGGGATGGAAAGCGGTTTCTTCCGCCTGCATCCACATGACGACGGCAGCCTGGACAGCGAGCTCTGTGCAAACGTCGAGCACAGCCGCGCCGACATGCGCCTCAACGATGGCCGTTGCGACCGCCAGGGCCGTTTCTGGGCCGGCAGCATGGTGCTGAACATGGGCGCCAATGCGGATGAAGGCAAGATGTACCGTTATGAAGCCGGACAACGCAGCCCGGTCGAGGCGCAACTGAGTGGTTTCATCGTGCCCAATGGTCTGGGCTTCAGCCCCGACGGCCGGACGATGTACCTGTCTGATTCACACCCGCTGATCCAGCAGATCTGGGCCTTCGACTACGACATCGACAGCGGCACCCCATCCAACCGCCGCCTGTTCGTCGACATGATGCCCCTGGCCGGTCGCCCGGACGGCGCGGCAGTCGACGCCGATGGTTGCTATTGGATCTGCGCCAACGACGCCGGCTTGATCCATCGCTTTACGCCGGATGGACGTCTCGACCGCTCCCTGGAAGTGCCGGTGAAAAAACCGACCATGTGTGCCTTTGGCGGCAGCCAGCTGGACACCCTTTTCGTGACCTCGATCCGTCCTGGAGACGACAACGATCCGCAATCCCTGGCCGGTGGCGTGTTCGCGCTGAACCCCGGCGTCAAGGGTCTCGCTGAACCTGCTTTCGGAGGATGGAAACACTCCGCGAACTGATCTGCTTTGCCGCTTCACATCGATAGACATAAAAACAACAACACTGGAGATTGACCATGAATTTCAAACGTACACTTCTGATCGCGGCCTTGCCCCTGGCCTTCCTGGCACAGGCGGCGCAGGCTCTGGACATCAAGATCGCCGACATCCACCCCAAGGGCTACCCAACCGTGGTCGCCGAGGAATCCATGGGTAAAACCCTGGAAAAGGAGAGCAAAGGCGAACTGAAGTTCAAGTACTTCCCGGGGGGCGTACTGGGCTCTGAAAAAGAAGTGATCGAGCAGATGCAAGCCGGCGCAATCCAGATGTCCCGCGTCAGCCTGGGCATCGTCGGCCCCGTGGTGCCGGACGTGAACGTCTTCAACATGCCATTCATCTTCCGCGACCAGGCGCACATGCGCGCCGTGATCGACGGTGAGGTCGGCGATGCGATCCTGGACCGGATCACCAACTCCGAATTCGGCCTGGTGGCCCTGGCCTGGATGGACGGCGGCACGCGCAACCTCTACACCAAGAAGCCCGTGCGCACGCCGGAAGACCTCAAGGGCATGAAAATCCGCGTCCAAGGCAACCCTATGTTCATTGAAATGATGAACGCCATGGGCGGCAACGGTATCGCGATGGACACTGGCGAGATCTTCAGCGCGTTGCAGACTGGCGTGATCGACGGCGCGGAAAACAACCCGCCGACCATGCTCGAGCACAACCACTACCAGAACGCCAAGTTCTACAGCTTGACCGGGCACCTGATCCTGCCTGAGCCGATCGTGATGTCGAAAATCACCTGGAACAAGCTCACCCCAGAGCAGCAGGACATGGTGAAAAAAGCGGCCAAGGCTGCCCAGGCTGAAGAGCGCAAGTTGTGGGACGAGAAATCGGCCGCCAGTGAAGAAAAACTCAAGAAAGCCGGCGTCGAGTTCATCACCGTCGACAAGAAACCCTTCTACGACGCCACCGCGCCGGTCCGAGCCAAATACGGTGCACCGTACGCCGACCTGATCAAGCGCATCGAAGCTGTCCAGTAAGACCTCTTAATCTGTACTCATGAAACGGCTGGGCGCGCCTGCGGTTAGAAGGCGCGCCCGGTAACGGTGGAACCCGATGAAGAATTTGCTGCTGCGTATCAACGACAAGATTTACATGACTTGCATCTGGGTGGCCGGCCTCTCTGTCCTTGCCGTTGCGCTGATGATCCCTTGGGGCGTGTTCGCCCGCTACGTCCTTGGCACCGGCTCAAGCTGGCCGGAGCCCACCGCGATCTTGCTGATGATCGTCTTCACCTTCATCGGCGCCGCCGCCAGCTACCGCTCCGGGTCGCACATGGCTGTGGACATGGTCACCAGCCGCCTGCCCCAGCACTGGCAAAACGTGGCTTCGGTGTTCACCCAGTTGATGATGGCAGCGGTGTGCATTTTCATGACCATCTGGGGTGCCAAGCTGTGCATGACCACTTGGAACCAGTTCATGAGCGCCATCCCTACCCTGCGAGTCGGCATCACTTACATGCCGATCCCGATCGGTGGGTTCCTGACCCTGATTTTTGTCTTGGAAAAACTCTTGCTGGGTGATCAAAGCCAGCGTCGGGTCGTGCAGTTCGACCTGGTAGAAGAAAACGAAGGTGCCGCTTAATGGACGCTCTGATTCTGCTGGGCAGTTTTTTGGTATTGATCCTGATCGGCATGCCGGTCGCCTACGCGCTGGGCGCCGCCGCCCTGATTGGGGCATGGTGGATCGACATTCCGTTCCAGGCCATGATGATTCAGATAACGGGCGGCGTGAACAAATTCTCGCTGCTGGCCATTCCGTTCTTCGTCCTGGCCGGCGCGATCATGGCCGAGGGCGGCATGTCTCGCCGGCTAGTGGCCTTCGCCAGCGTGCTCGTAGGTTTCGTCCGTGGTGGCCTGTCCCTGGTCAACCTCGTGGCCTCGAGTTTCTTTGGCGCGATCTCGGGTTCCTCGGTGGCTGACACCGCCTCGGTCGGTTCGGTACTGATCCCGGAAATGACACGCAGGGGCTATCCACGTGATTACGCCACCGCCGTCACCGTCAGTGGTTCGGTACAAGCGCTGCTGACACCGCCAAGCCACAACGCAGTGCTGTACTCTCTCGCCGCTGGCGGCACCGTCTCCATTGGTTCGCTGTTCATGGCCGGCATCGTCCCCGGCATCATGATGAACCTCTGCCTGATGGCGCTGTGCCTGGTCTTCGCGAAAAAGCGCAATTACCCCAAGGGCGAGGTTATTCCGCTCAAAGAAGCGCTGAAGATTTGCAAGGAAGCCATGTGGGGCATGATGACGTTGTTCATCATCCTGGGCGGCATTCTCTCGGGTGTGTTCACTGCCACTGAATCGGCCGCCATCGCCGTGGTGTGGGCGTTCTTCGTGACCATGTGCATCTATCGCGACTACAAGTGGAGCGAGTTACCGAAACTGATGCACCGTACGGTGCGCACCATTTCCATTGTGATGATCCTGATCGGCTTCGCCGCCAGCTTCGGCTACATCATGACGCTGATGGAAATCCCGGCGAAGATCACCACCGCGTTCCTGACGCTGTCGGATAACCGCTACGTGATCCTGATGTGCATCAACGTGATGTTGCTGCTGTTGGGCACCGTGATGGACATGGCACCGCTGATCCTGATCCTCACGCCAATCCTGATGCCAGTCATCGTCGGCATCGGCGTGGACCCGGTGCAGTTCGGCATGATCATGCTGGTGAACCTGGGTATCGGCCTGATCACGCCGCCGGTGGGCGCGGTGCTGTTCGTCGGCTCCGCCATCGGCAAGGTCAGCATCGAAAGCACCGTCAAGGCCCTGCTGCCATTCTACGGCATGCTGTTCCTGGTTCTGCTGCTGGTGACGTACGTGCCCGCCATTTCGCTGTGGTTGCCACATTTGGTGTTGTAACAGAAAACAATAGGTCCCCTTGTGGCGAGGGGATTTATCCCCGCTGGGCTGCGCAGCGGCCCCAAAACCAGCCATCTCGATTTGTCTGATACACCGAGATTGAAGCCTTTAGGGCTGCTTCGCAGCCCAGCGGGGATAAATCCCCTCGCCACACTTGGGCGTATTCCCCTCCAGCTTTGCCAACCCATCAGACGCCGCCATGACACCACCACTCCTCCACCTCGAAGACGAACTGACCCGCCTCACCCTGGCCCCACACCTGGGCGCCAGCCTCGTTGAATGGACCTTGCGCAGCACCGGCGCTCCCCTCCTACGCCCACCCGCGCCACAAGCGCTGGAAAATGGCCTGCCAGGCAAGCTCGGCTGCTTCCCGTTGATCCCGTGGTCGAACCGAATCGCCCATGGCGGTTTCGATTGCCCCGGCGGCTGGCTCGCCCTGGAAGCCAACAGCCCCAACGATCCATTTCCGATCCATGGCAGTGCCTGGCAGCAGCCTTGGCAAGTCGCCGAACAGAGTGCCGGGGAAGTTTTGTTGCAACTCGACTGCCAAACCCCGTTTGCCTATTGCGCCAGCTTGCGGATCCGCCTCAGTGGCGGCCAATTGCAGATGGCGCTGCACGTCACCCACATGGCCGAACAGGCCGCCTGGCACGGGTTGGGTTTGCATCCGTATTTCCCGCGCACAGCCGATACACGCCTGCAAACCCGCGCCAGCGAAGTCTGGATGTGCGACGCCACGAAACTGCCAACGGAACTGAAGGATGTTCCCTCGGAGTGGGATTTCCAACACGCACGGTTACTGCCGGATACCCTCGTCGACAACGGCTTCGGTGGTTGGGATGGCCAGTGCCTGATCCAGCAACCAGACCTGGGTTATGAACTGGAATGCCGCGCCAGCGGCAGCGATTACTTCCTGCTGTACTGCCCCGTGGGGCTGGATTTTTTCTGCATCGAACCGGTAAGTCACCCGGTCAATGCCCATCACCTGCCAGGACGGCCGGGGCTGCGTTTGCTGGAGCAAGGGCAATCGGTGGCGTTGGGGTTTTCGATGCAGTGCCGAGAGTTGTAAGGCGCGCCAATCCCCGTGGCGAGGGAGCTTGCTCCCGCTCGGCTGCGAAGCAGACGCCCTGGCTCAAGACCGTATGGGCCTGCTGCGCCCGAGACGTCGGACCGGTCCAGCGGGAGCAAGCTCCCTCGCCACAAAAGCCCCCTGACCAGATCGCTACGCCCGCACCAGCATGAACACCGCCACCCCCAGGCAAACCCCGGCAAACCCCACCTGCAACGCCCGCGCCGGCACCTTCGCGCAGAACCGTCGCCCCAGGATCATCCCGACGATACTCGCCCCAATGAACGCCGCCCCAACCCGGTCGATGCTCACACCGGCATGAAACGCGCCGACCACGCCAATCAACGAAACCAGGCTGATGACCATCAAGGATGTGGCGACGATACCGCGCATCTGCACGTCGGTAAGTTGCTTGAATGCCGGCACGATCAAGAAACCGCCGCCCACGCCCAGCAAACCTGAGACCATTCCCGTGACCGCGCCCAATGCCGACAGCGTGGCGGTGCAGCGCGGTGTCCAGGCCAGCCGCCCGGTCTGGCGATCGAGCATGCAATTCTTTTGGCCCCAGCTGGCCGCGCCGTGATCGCTGGGGCCCGGCTGCGAGGTTTCCCGGCGCAGCATGCGCGCCGCCACCAGCACCATCAGTAGGCTGAACAGGACCATCAGGATTTTTTCCGAAAGCTGGTGGGCGAAGTAAATGCCCACTGGCGAGAACACAGCGCCCAGCAAGGCGATTAACAGCGCCGCGCGGTAACGCACCAGGCCATGGCGCAAGCCATCGATGGCGCCCACCGCCGCCGCGCTGCCCACCGCGAACAGTGCCACCGGCGCGGCCTGGGTCATGCTCCAGCCCAGGCCCAACACCAGGGCCGGGACGGCCAGGATACCTCCGCCCGCCCCCGTCAGGCCAAGAACCAGGCCCATCACCACACCGAAAAAACTTGCCAGTAACATAGGGGTCTCTCAAGCCGCGCACGTCTGTTGTCAGGCGTGATCGCATTTGCAGGACGCGGTGGCCCTCACTTAAGCTGCGGACCATATGTCGTAAATCTTGCGCATTGCAACCGCTTCTTCTTGCACAGGTCCGCTGCCATGCCCGCGCAGATCCAAAGCTTCCTCGATCCCGCTTCAAAGACCTACACCTATGTGGTTTACGAACACGACGGCGGGCAATGCGCGGTGGTCGACCCGGTGCTCGACTACGATCCGGCATCGGGCCGCAGCGGTACCGCACAGGCTGATCGAGTGATCGCTTATGTGCGCGAACATCAATTGACGGTGCAATGGCTGTTGGAAACCCATGCCCATGCTGATCACCTGTCCGCCGCGCCTTATCTGCGCCGGGAACTGGGCGGCAAGATTGCCATCGGCGAATCCATCGGCCAGGTGCAGGACGTGTTCAAGGCCCTGTTCAACTTGGAACCACACTTCGCCGTCGACGGTTCGCAGTTCGACCACCTGTTCGCGGCCGACGAGTCCTTCCTGATCGGCAATCTCAAGGCCACCGCCCTGCACGTGCCTGGCCACACCCCGGCGGACATGGCCTACCTGATCGATGGCGACGTGATCCTGGTGGGCGACACGCTGTTCATGCCCGACGTGGGCACCGCCCGTTGCGACTTCCCGGGCGGCAATGCCCGTCAGCTTTACGCCTCGATCCGCAAGCTGTTGGCCTTCCCGGCGGGCGTGCGGCTGTATGTGTGTCATGACTATCCACCGGAGGAACGCGAGCCCCAGTGGGTAAGTACCGTGGGTGAACAACGCCAGCACAATATTCATGTCCGCGATGGGATTGATGAAGCCGCGTTCGTGGCCATGCGTACCCAGCGCGACAAGACATTAGGCATGCCGACGTTGCTGTTGCCGGCGATCCAGGTGAATGTGCGAGCCGGCCACCTGCCGCCGGCCGAGGGCAATGGCGTGACCTACCTGAAGATTCCGATCAACCAGCTCTAAGGTCGCCACCTATCCAATGTGGGAGCGAGCCTGCTCGCGATAGCGGTGGGTCTGCTTACATCAGAGCTGAATATGCCGACGCCATCGCGAGCAGGCTCGCTCCCACAGGGTTCAGCGGTGATCGCAGAACTCGACCAACAGTACAATCCGATGTGGGAGCGAGCTTGCTCGCGATGGCGGTGGGTCAGGCAACAATGAGCCGTCAGAAACCCACAACTCCCCTGTAGGAGCTGCCGAAGACTGCGATCCTTTGATTTTCAGGTACCCAAGGTCAACCCATTGGCCGGCAACGGCAACGCAGTCTTGTAGCGCACCTGCTTGAGCGCAAAGCTCGAGCGGATGTTCGCCACGCCCGGGACCTTGGTCAAAAAGTCCATCATGAACCGCTCCAGCGACTGAATGGTCGGCACCAACACACGGATCAGGTAATCAGGATCGCCGGCCATCAGGTAGCACTCCATGACCTCCGGCCGGTCGGAGATCGCTTCCTCGAAGTGCTGCAACGCCTCTTCCACCTGCTTCTCCAGGCTGACATGGATAAACACGTTGACGTGCAACCCCAGCAAGTCGGCGTCCAGCAGCGTGACCTGCTCGCGGATCACCCCCAGCTCTTCCATGGCTCGGACGCGGTTGAAGCATGGCGTCGGTGACAGATTGACCGAGCGAGCGAGATCGGCGTTGGTGATCCGGGCGTTGTCCTGAAGGCTGTTCAGAATGCCGATATCGGTGCGATCCAATTTGCGCATGAGGCAAAATTTCCTGTTTTTTATCGTTGTGCAGATTTTTTATCTGCAAATGATCTGAACAGCAAGGCAACAGAGAAAAATATTCTTCTTCGTCGAGCCTATGATTGTTGTAGGACAATTTCCCACCTACCCAGGGAAATTCGTCAGCTAGCGCGCCCACTACAAGAAATTCACAAGATCGAGCGTAGAAAGCCATGAACCCAGCGTACGAACCGCTACGCCTGCACGTCCCAGAACCCTCGGGCCGTCCCGGCTGCAAGACCGACTTTTCCTATCTGCATCTGTCCGATGCCGGCACGGTGCGCAAACCTCCCATCGACGTCGAACCCGCCGACACCGCTGACCTGGCCCGCAGCCTGATCCGCGTGCTCGATGACCAGGGCAATGCCTTGGGCGAGTGGGCCGCGGACATCCCCGTCGAGATCCTGCGCAAGGGCATGCGGGCCATGCTCAAGACGCGCATCTACGACAACCGCATGGTCGTCGCCCAGCGTCAGAAAAAAATGTCGTTCTACATGCAAAGCCTTGGCGAAGAAGCCATCGGCAGCGCCCAGGCCTTGGCATTGAACATTGACGACATGTGCTTCCCCACCTACCGCCAGCAAAGCATCCTGATGGCCCGGGAAGTGCCGCTGGTGGACCTGATCTGCCAACTGCTGTCCAACGAGCGCGACCCGCTCAAAGGCCGGCAATTGCCGATCATGTATTCGGTCAAGGACGCCGGCTTCTTCACCATTTCCGGTAACCTCGCCACGCAATTCATCCAGGGCGTGGGCTGGGGCATGGCTTCGGCGATCAAGGGCGATACCAAGATCGCCTCGGCCTGGATCGGTGACGGCGCCACCGCCGAATCGGACTTCCACACCGCCCTGACCTTCGCCCACGTCTACCGCGCCCCGGTGATTCTCAACGTGGTCAACAACCAGTGGGCGATTTCCACCTTCCAGGCCATTGCCGGCGGTGAAGCCACCACCTTCGCCGGGCGCGGCGTCGGCTGCGGCATCGCCTCCCTTCGCGTCGATGGCAACGATTTCATGGCGGTCTACGCCGCTTCGCGCTGGGCCGCCGAACGCGCCCGCCGCAACCTCGGCCCGGCGCTGATCGAATGGGTCACCTACCGCGCCGGCCCGCACTCCACTTCCGACGATCCTTCCAAATACCGCCCCGCCGATGACTGGAGCCATTTCCCGCTGGGCGATCCGATCGCCCGCCTCAAGCAGCACATGGTGAAGATCGGCCAGTGGTCCGAAGAAGAGCACGCGGCGGTCACCGCCGAACTCGAAGCCGAGGTGATCGCCGCGCAGAAAGAAGCCGAGCAGTACGGCACCCTCGCCGGCGGGCAGATTCCAAGCGCCGCGACCATGTTCGAAGACGTCTACAAAGAGATGCCGGAGCACTTGAAGCGCCAGCGTCAGCAGTTGGGGATCTGACATGAACGATCACAACAACAATATTGCGTTGGACACCGCCATGACCACTACCACCATGACCATGATCCAGGCTCTGCGCTCGGCCATGGACGTGATGCTTGAGCGCGACGATAACGTCGTGGTGTTCGGCCAGGACGTGGGCTATTTCGGTGGCGTGTTCCGCTGCACCGAAGGCCTGCAGAACAAGTACGGCACTTCACGGGTGTTCGACGCACCGATTTCCGAAAGCGGCATCGTCGGCGTGGCGGTGGGCATGGGCGCCTACGGGCTGCGGCCGGTGGCCGAGATCCAGTTCGCCGACTACGTCTACCCGGCGTCGGACCAGATCATTTCCGAAGCGGCGCGCCTGCGCTATCGCTCGGCCGGCGAGTTCACCGCGCCGATGACCCTGCGCATGCCCTGCGGCGGCGGGATCTATGGCGGCCAGACCCACAGCCAGAGCATCGAGGCGATGTTCACCCAGGTCTGTGGCCTGCGCACCGTCATGCCGTCCAACCCCTACGACGCCAAGGGTCTGCTGATCGCCTCCATCGAGAACGATGACCCGGTGATCTTCCTCGAACCCAAGCGCCTGTATAACGGCCCGTTCGACGGCCACCATGACCGCCCTGTAACGCCATGGTCCAAGCATCCGCAGGCGCAAGTGCCGGACGGTTACTACACCGTGCCACTGGACGTCGCCGCCATCACCCGTCCGGGCAAGGACGTCACGGTGCTCACCTACGGCACCACGGTCTATGTCTCCCAAGTGGCGGCCGAAGAGACCGGCATCGACGCGGAAGTCATCGACCTGCGCAGCCTCTGGCCGCTGGACCTGGACACCATTGTCAAATCGGTGAAGAAAACCGGCCGTTGCGTGGTTGTCCACGAAGCCACCCGCACCTGCGGTTTCGGCGCCGAGCTGGTCTCGCTGGTGCAGGAACACTGCTTCCACCACCTGGAAGCGCCCATCGAGCGTGTCACCGGTTGGGACACCCCCTACCCGCATGCGCAGGAGTGGGCGTATTTCCCTGGGCCGTCCCGTGTGGGCGCGGCGTTGAAACGGGTCATGGAGGTCTGAATGGGCACGCACGTTATCAAGATGCCGGACATCGGCGAAGGCATCGCGGAAGTTGAGTTGTCGGTGTGGCACGTCAAGGTGGGCGACATGGTCGTCGAGGACCAGGTACTGGCCGACGTCATGACCGACAAAGCGATGGTGGATATCCCCTCGCCAGTGCATGGCCGGGTCATCGCCCTGGGTGGCGAGCCGGGTGAAGTCATGGCGGTGGGCAGCGAGCTGATCCGCATTGAAGTGGAAGGTGCGGGCAACCTGAAGGAGTCCTCGCAACCGGCTCCGGCTCCGGTTGCGGCTGCTGCTGCGCAAGCACCGAAGCCAGCGCCAGTGGCAACGCCTGAACCGGTGATGGCAAAAACCGCCGCACCCCGCTGCATCCCGCAAGCCCCCGTGGCACGTGACCCCGACGAGCGTCCACTGGCCTCGCCGGCCGTGCGCAAGCACGCATTGGACCTCGGTATCCAGCTGCGCCTGGTCCAGGGCAGCGGCCCTGCCGGGCGTATTTTGCATGAAGACCTGGAAGCCTATCTGGCCCAGGGGCCGTCGACCCAGGCCAAGGGCGGTTCGGGTTACGCCGAACGCCATGACGAGCAGCAGATCCCGGTGATCGGCATGCGCCGCAAGATTGCCCAGCGCATGCAGGAAGCAACTCAACGCGCCGCCCATTTCAGCTACGTCGAGGAAATCGACGTCACCGCGCTGGAAGAGCTGCGGGTTCACCTGAACGAAAAACACGGCGCCAGTCGCGGCAAGCTGACCTTGCTCCCCTTCCTCGTTCGCGCGTTGGTCGTGGCCCTGCGAGACTTCCCGCAGATGAACGCCCGTTATGACGACGAAGCCCAGGTCATCCATCGCTGCGGCGCAGTGCATGTCGGCGTTGCGACCCAGAGCGATGTCGGCCTGATGGTGCCCGTGGTGCGTCACGCCGAAGCCCGCAGCCTGTGGGACAGCGCGGCGGAGATCTCGCGCCTGGCCACGGCCGCCCGCAATGGCAAGGCCGGTCGCGATGAGCTGTCCGGCTCGACCATCACCCTGACCAGCCTCGGCGCGCTCGGCGGCATCGTCAGCACACCGGTGCTGAACCTGCCGGAAGTGGCGATCGTCGGCGTGAACAAGATCGTCGAGCGGCCTGTGGTGATCAAGGGGCAGATCGTGGTCCGCAAGATGATGAACCTCTCCAGTTCCTTCGATCACCGGGTGGTCGACGGCATGGACGCGGCGCAATTCATCCAGGCCCTGCGCGGCTTGCTCGAACAACCTGCCACCCTGTTTGTGGAGTAGGCGATGCAGACTTTGAACACCAAGCTATTGATCATCGGCGGCGGTCCCGGCGGCTACGTGGCGGCGATTCGCGCCGGCCAGCTGGGCATTGAAACGATCCTGGTGGAAGGCCAGGCGTTGGGCGGTACCTGCCTGAACATCGGCTGTATCCCGTCCAAGGCATTGATCCATGTGGCCGAGCAGTTTCACCAGACTCACCACCACAGCCAGGGCTCGGCCTTGGGTATCACAGTGTCGGCGCCAACCCTTGACATCGGCAAGAGCGTGGAATGGAAGGACGGCATTGTCGACCGCCTGACCACTGGTGTCGCCGCGTTGCTGAAGAAGAACAAGGTCCAGGTCATCCACGGCTGGGCCAGGGTCATCGACGGCAAGACCGTTGAGGTCGGCGACACGCGCATCCAGTGCGAGCACCTGCTGCTGGCTACCGGCTCGAAAAGCGTAGAACTGCCCATGCTGCCGATTGGAGGGCCGATCATCTCGTCCACTGAAGCCCTCGCCCCCACCTCGGTGCCCAAGCACCTGGTAGTGGTCGGCGGTGGTTATATCGGCCTGGAGCTGGGCATCGCCTATCGCAAGCTCGGCGCGCAAGTCAGCGTGGTCGAGGCCCAGGAGCGGATCCTGCCGGCCTACGACGGCGAACTGACCCAACCGGTACACGAGGCGCTCAAGCAGCTGGGCGTGAAGCTGTACCTCAAGCACAGCGTCGAAGGTTTCGATGCCCAGGGCAGCACTTTGCAGGTGCGTGATCCCAACGGCGACACGTTAAACCTGGACACTGACCGGGTGCTGGTGGCGGTTGGACGCAAACCCAACACCCAAGGCTGGAACCTTGAAGCCCTGGACCTGGCGATGAACGGCTCGGCGGTGAAGATCGACAACCATTGCCAGACCAGCATGCGCAACGTCTGGGCCATCGGCGACCTGAGCGGCGAACCGATGCTCGCCCACCGGGCCATGGCTCAGGGCGAGATGGTCGCCGAGCTGATCGCCGGTGAGCATCGCGAGTTCAACCCGACCGCCATCGCGGCGGTGTGCTTCACCGATCCGGAAGTGGTCGTAGTAGGCAAGACGCCGGACGAGGCCAAGGCTGCCGGGCTCGATTGCATCGTGTCGAGCTTCCCCTTTGCCGCCAACGGCCGGGCGATGACCTTGGAATCGAAAAGCGGTTTCGTGCGCGTCGTGGCGCGCCGGGACAATCACTTGATCGTCGGCTGGCAAGCGGTTGGCGTGGGGGTGTCGGAGCTGTCCACCGCGTTCGGCCAGTCCCTGGAAATGGGCGCGCGCCTGGAAGATATCGCCGGCACTATCCACGCCCATCCGACGCTGGGCGAAGCGGTGCAGGAAGCGGCGTTGCGGGCGTTGGGGCATGCGTTGCATTGTTAAAGGCAGTTATCCCGTGGCGAGGGAGCTTGCTCCCGCTGGGCCGCGAAGCGGCCCTGAATCTGGCGACGGGTTTATTCAGTCACACCGCGTCTAACGGGTTACGACTGCTTCGCAGCCGAGCGGGAGCAAGCTCCCTCGCCACGGGGGAGTCGGCTGGAAATATCTCCTGCTCCTCATCGAGCAAGCTGCGAAACACCCCCGGAATGAAGTATTGTTGTCCCCATTCAAAAACGTCAGAAGCTTGAACCGTTTCGACGGTTGTCAGGAAATAGAGGGTGTCATGGGTAACGAGAGCATCAATTGGGACAAACTGGGCTTTGACTACATCAAGACCGACAAGCGCTACCTGTCGCATTGGCGCGATGGCGCCTGGGACGCGGGCACCCTGACCGACGACAACGTGCTGCACATCAGCGAGGGCTCCACCGCCCTGCACTACGGTCAGCAATGCTTCGAAGGCTTGAAGGCCTATCGCTGCAAGGACGGTTCGATCAACCTGTTCCGTCCGGACCAGAACGCCGCCCGCATGCAGCGCAGCTGCGCCCGCCTGCTGATGCCGCATGTCGACACCGAGCAGTTCGTAGAAGCCTGCAAGCAAGTGGTCCGCGCCAACGAGCGCTTCATCCCGCCGTACGGCACTGGCGGCGCGCTGTACCTGCGCCCGTTCGTGATCGGCGTGGGTGACAACATCGGCGTGCGCACCGCGCCCGAGTTCATCTTCTCGATCTTCTGCATCCCGGTCGGCGCCTACTTCAAGGGCGGCCTGACCCCGCACAACTTCCTGATCTCCAGCTTCGACCGTGCCGCCCCACAGGGCACCGGCGCGGCCAAGGTCGGTGGCAACTACGCCGCGAGCCTGATGCCCGGTTCCCAGGCCAAGAAGGCCAGCTTCGCCGACTGCATCTATCTGGATCCGCTGACCCATTCGAAAATCGAAGAAGTCGGCTCGGCCAACTTTTTTGGCATTACCCACGACAACAAATTCATCACCCCCAACTCCCCTTCGGTCCTGCCGGGCATCACCCGCCTGTCGCTGATCGAACTGGCGAAATCGCGCCTGGGCCTGGAAGTGATCGAAGGCGACGTGTTCATCGACAAGCTGTCGGATTTCAAGGAAGCCGGCGCCTGCGGTACCGCTGCGGTGATCACGCCGATTGGCGGCATCAGCTACAAGGACAAGCTGCACGTGTTCCACAGCGAAACCGAAGTCGGCCCGATCACTCAGAAGCTCTACAAAGAGCTGACCGGCGTGCAGACCGGCGACGTGGAAGCGCCCGCGGGTTGGATCATCAAGGTTTGATCCAAGCCCCTCTGGGCAGCTGAATTTTTTCAGTAAAAAAGCCCACCTCTGTCATAGCAAGGGTGGGCTTTTATGCATCTGCGTTCAGTTACTCTTGCCGCAATACCGGCGATCGCCCCCAACGCTGGCGAAACCAACCGTAACCGCTTACCAGCAAGATCCCACTCAAAACCAGCGCAGCGCCAACGATAAAATTCGGCTCCAGCGGCTCATCCAGCAACCAGACGCCAAACCCGATGCCGAACAGAGGCGTCATGAACGACAGCACCCCCAATTGCGACGCCAGATACCGGCGTAGCAGGGAAAACCAGATCAGGAAGCTGGCGAAGGACACCAGCAACACCTGGAACGCCATGCTCGCAATAAGAGATGGCGTGGGGTTGATTGTCGTTTGCCCCAGCGCTGCCGACATGCCGATCAGCAGCACCCCGGCGCCCACCAACTGGTACAGCAGCGTCTGGCTGGCCGGCAGGTCCGTCAGCCGCGAACAGCGTACCGTCACGGTGGTCGCGCCCCACAGCGCGCCGGCCAGCAAGCCCATGCCATCGCCGAGCAATGAACTGCCGTTCGCCGCGCCCGAACCGCCGCTGAAGGCCACCACAATGCCGCCGAAGGCAACGGCGATACCTAGCCACTGCGCCGGTTTGAGACGCTCGCTTGGCAACTTCCAGTGCAAACCGAGGGCGGCGAACATCGGTGCGGTGTAGAGGAAAATCACCATGTGCGAAGCCGTCGTGTGGCGCAGGCCCTCACCCACCATCACGAACTCCAGGGCGAACAACAACCCCACCAGCAGGCCCGGGCGCCAACTGCCGTCGGTCAGGGACAGGCGTTCACCGCGCGCCAGCACCAACAGCCAGACCAGTACCGCGGCGATGGCCGAGCGCACCCCCAGTTGCAACATCGGCGCCATGTCGGCGGCGCCGGCCTTGATCGCGACTTGCTGGAAACCCCAGATGGCACAGAGGCCGGTCATCAGGGCGATGACCTGGCCATCCAGGGCACGGCGGGTGTTCATGGAAAAGGTCCTCGGGCAGAAAAGAGATGAAAGGATTGTCGGCCTGACAGCTTTGCTGGATATAGTGATTACCCGACAAGCCATCCCGGTAATCCGCCATTGCGGTCGATATGCAGCCACCAGCCCAACACCTGAAGATTCCTCCGTTCGACGCGGCGCTACCCTCGGCGATTTTCTTCCGCAGCGCCTGCATGCCGGCCCACGCCACGTATCCCCGGCACCGGCATGCCTGGGGAGAGTTCGTCTATTCCTACAGTGGCGTGATGGAAATCGAAATCGCCCAGCACCATTACCTGGCGCCCCCGCAATACGGCATCTGGCTGCCGCCGGACATGGAACATGTGGGATTCAATCGGCATGAAGCCTGCCATTGCTCGTTGTACCTGGCGGCCGAGCTGTGCGGTGCGCTGCCAGCCGTCCCCTGCGCGCTGACCCTGAGCCCGCTGATCCGCGCGTTGCTGGAAGAACTGCGCAGCGACCCGCCGAGCCAGCCACAGACGCCCGAACAGCAGCGCTTGTTGCAAGTGCTGGTGGACAAGCTGACGCAGGCGCCCCACGTCGGCAGTTACCTGCCCTCCTCGGATGATCCGCTGCTGGGTCCGGTGTTGCGGGCCTTGGAAGCCAATCCCAGTGACCCGCGCTCCTTGCCGCAACTGGCTCGCGCCGCCAACACCACCGAGCGCACACTGATGCGCCGGGCCCAGCGGGACCTGGGCATGTCCTTGGTGGAATGGCGCCAGCGCCTGAAAGTCATCGAGGCCCTGGCCCTGCTCGAACGTGGTCAGAGCGTGGAAACCATTGGCCTGGACCTGGGCTACAGCAGCGCCTCGGCGTTCATCAGCATGTTCCGCAAAATGACGGGCACCACGCCGGATGAATATCGGCGCCGCCATATGACTGCATGAATGAGCGGCCGCCATCGCGAGCAGGCTCGCTCCCACAGGAAATCTCGGGTGGTCTTGAGTGTTGTGCTCAGCGCAAAACCACTGTGGGAGCGAGCCTGCTCGCGATGGCGGTGGGTCAGCTTGCACAAGGATTGAATGCGCCGCCGTCATCGCGGGCGAGCCCGCTCCCACAGTTGATCTCGGGTGGTCTTGAGTGTTGTGTTCAGCGCAAATCCACTGTGGGAGCGAGCCTGCTCGCGATGGCGGTGGGTCAGCTTGCAAAAGGATTGAATGAGACGCCGCCATCGCGAGCAGGCTCGCTCCCACAGGAAATCTCGGGTGGTCTTGAGTGTTGAGTTCAACGCAAGTCCACTGTGGGAGCGAGCCTGCTCGCGATGGCGCCAGTCGATATGGCATCGAATTCCGCATCGATCCCAAACCGCCCTGCCATTTCCTTGCGACCGCTGGCCGTCAACCCCAGCGCCCGGCTGTCCAGGTCCTGGACCAGCCATTTGCGCTTGATCGCCAGTTGCAGCAACGCCGCCCCCAAGGCGCCGCCCAGGTGCGGCCGGCGCATGCTCCAGTCCAGGCATGGGCAGGCGAAGCGGCGCCGTTGGGCCGTCAATGCCTGCACATCGATACCCAAACCTTCGAACAGCGCCTCACCCGTTTCACTCAGCCGATACCCTTGGCCGTCCACCTCGACCAGCCATCCGGCTTCGAGCAAGCGGTCATGCAGCCGCACCGCTAGGGTGCCCGCCATATGGTCGTAGCAGGTGCGAGCATACTGCAGGCGATCCGGCGTACGTGGGGTGAAGGTCGGCGCGGCGTCCCGGCCAATCACCATCAACGCCTCGAGGGCAGTGGCCACGCGTTTGTCGGCGAGGCTGTAATAACGATGACGGCCCTGCACATGCAAGCGCACCAGCGCCGATTCCTTGAGCTTCGCCAGGTGGGCGCTGGCGGTGGACGCACTGACGTCAGCGATGCTTGCCAGCTCCGTGCTGGTCCGAGCGTGGCCGTCCATCAAGGCGCAGAGCATTCGGGTGCGGGCCGGTTCGGCAATGGCCGAGGCCACCTGGGACACGCCCACATCGTGTTGCTCTGCGTTCATATTTCGCTCCCGGACGAATCAAGCCATGCGTCGACTGGAGATAGTAGCAGCACTCTCCCCTGCACGAACGAGGCAACCATCATGGACCCGATCACCGCCGCGACACACGCCGATCCCTACCCATATTATTCGACCCTTCGCGCCAACGGCGGGCTGGACTTCGACCCACACTTGAATATCTGGGTCGCTAGCAGCGCCGAAGCGGTGTGCGCGGTCTTGCATCATCCCGACTGCCACGTGCGCCCCGCCCACGAGCCGGTGCCGAAGGCGATTGCCGAGGGGCCTGCCGGCCGAGTGTTCGGGCGCCTGATGCGGATGAACGAAGGTGAACGACAACGCTGCCCGAGGGCGGCCATCGCGCCGAGGTTGCAGGACATCGATCCCCGCCAGGTCGAGGCGCTGGTGAAGGCGCGCTTGCTCAGGCATGGCGCCGAAGGCGTGCGCCAGGCGCAGTTCAGCGGCCCGGTCAGCGTGGTGGCGCAATTGCTGGGTTTCAATCCGACGGACAGTCACCTGATCAGCGAGCTGACGGGTGATTTCGTCGCCTGCCTGTCGCCCCTGAGCCAAGCTCCACAACTGGAGGCCGCCCACCGGGCCAGCGAGCAACTGGCAAGGCTTTTCCAGGAGCGGATCATCGCGCGAGACAGTCAGTTATTGAACGGCATCTGCCAGGGCTTCGAAGACGCCGACCCAGACAGCCGGACCGCCAACCTGATCGGCTTGCTTTCGCAAACCCATGAGGCCACCGCAGGCCTGATCGGTAACGCATTGTTGGCGTTGATCCGTGATCCCGCGCTACATCAAGTGCTCCGGGACGACTCTACGCTGATCAACTCATTGTTGGCCGAAGTCCAACGTTTCGACCCAGCCGTGCAGAACACCCGACGCTTCATCGCCGCGCCCTGCGAAATCCTTGGCGCTGCGCTGTCCCAGGGAGACGCAGTCCTGGTGCTGCTAGCCGCGGCCAACCGCGACCCGCAGCTCAACCCGGAGCCGGATACCCTGCTGTTGGATCGCCCGAATCGGCGCAGTTTCAGCTTCGGCAGCGGCCGCCACGAATGTCCAGGCCAGGCCCTGGCGATGGACATCGCCCGCGCATCCCTGGAGGCAATCCTGGAACGCACGCCGTGCCTGGATCAACTGGCCTGGCACTACCGCCCCTCGACCAACGGACGGATCCCGCTGTTCAGCGACCGGTCATGAACGAAGGCGTCTCAATCGTCCCGCGTCAGGACTTCCAGCAACTCGATTTCAAAGCTGAGATTGGCGTTGGGCTTGATGTGGGCGCCCACGGACCGTTCACCGTAGGCCAGGTGCGCCGGTACCCAGAGTTTGCGCTTGCCGCCGACCTTCATGCCCATCAATCCGATATCCCAGCCCTTGATGACCCGGCCAGTGCCGATCACGCATTGGAAGGGTTTGCCGCGACTGTGGGATGAATCGAACTCTGTACCGTCTTCGAGGGTGCCGCGATATTGGGTGGTAATCAGCGCGCCTTTGACTACGCTTTTGCCGTCGCCCTCTTTTAAGTCGATGATTTGCAACTCGTCATTCATGGCGTTATTCCCGTGTGATCCAGGCGCGGGGTTTTCGCAGATATCTGCGCGACAGGCAACCTTTTGCGGCAAAGGGAACCGCAACGGCCACTTCGGTTCACATGGGTATCGACCCTGCATTTCAGATAAGGATTTTCTGATGATCGACTCACGCCCGCTCCACGGCTTCATTCCGCCTTACATCCTCAACCGCATTATCGCCCATGGCTCCGAGCAGCAGCGTTCCAGCGCCCTCGGCACCCTGACTCATGTCAAGAACCTGCGCCACAACCCAGGCCCTCCCAGCAACCCACCCGCGTCCGCCAAGCTGCCCAAGCCCGGCAAGGCCGGCCAACCAACGCGCAGCATCCACGATGCCCAGAACGGTATGGAGCTGCCGGGCCAACCGATGCGCCTGGAGGGGCAATCGCCCAGTGGCGACCCTGCGGTTGACGAAGCGTACGACGCCCTCGGCGCGACCTATGACTTTTTCTGGAGGGTGCTGGAGCGTGACTCCATCGATAACAAGGGGTTTGCCCTGGTCGGCAGCGTGCATTACGGCCAGGACTACGAAAACGCCTTTTGGAACGGCGCGCAGATGGTGTTCGGCGACGGCGATGGCGAGATCTTCCAGCGCTTCACCCGCTCCCTCGACGTCGTGGCGCACGAGTTGGCCCACGGCGTCACCGAAAGCGAAGCGGGCTTGATCTATGCCAACCAGTCCGGCGCATTGAACGAATCGATTTCCGATGTGTTCGGGGTACTGGTCAAGCAATTCGTATTGGGCCAGACCGCCGAGCAGGCCGACTGGTTGATCGGCGCGGACCTGCTCACCGACAGGATCAACGGTGATGGTTTGCGCAGCATGTCCAACCCCGGCACCGCTTACGATGACCCGCTGCTGGGCAAGGATCCCCAGCCGGCGCACATGCGCGAGTTCGTCATCACCCGCGAGGACAACGGCGGCGTGCACATCAACTCCGGCATTCCCAACCGGGCCTTTTATCTGGTGGCGACCGCGCTGGGCGGATTCGCCTGGGAAAAGGCCGGGAAAATCTGGTATGACACCTTGTGCGACAGGCAACTGGCCAACGACGCGTCCTTTAGCGCGTTTGCTCGCCTGACCATTGAGCACGCCCGCCAGCGTTTCGGCGAACGGGAAGTCAAAGCCGTCCAGGACGGCTGGGCACAGGTGGGTGTCGACCTGAACGAGGAGAACGGATGAAAACCCTGCCAGACCTTGATGACAAAGCGGTCGTAAAGCTGTCGCGCCAGGGCGGCGTGGCAGCCATCCATGCCCTGACCCGGCCCCGGGAAATCGAGTTCGCCCAATGCGACATCGACCAACGCACGCGCATCTGCTCGGTGCTGGAGGGGTGCCTGCCGCTCACCTCTTCCACCCCTGGCCGGGGCGACCAGCGTTATTTCCAGATCGAGGTGCGTTACCGGGCCAACGACCAGGACGACGAAATGGTGCTGCAAGTGCCCGAGGACCGGGCACCTGGCGAGTTGGTTCATCTGTGGGATAAAGGCGAAGTGCTTTAGCGTGTCGCCGGGACGATCTTGACGATTGCGCCGGACACGGTTTCGATCAGCAGGTACTTGTCGTCGATATGCACCCATTGCTGCTCTTCTGTCGGCTGCTCGAGCTTTTTCTGCTTCCAGTCTTTCATGGCCCTGTCCGAGCGCTGGTAGTCCGCCGGGACCCGGTCGTTTTCCACCAGCCGGCGGCCATTGCTTGGCGAATGCTCCAGGGCGTCTCCGGTTTTCTCGACGGCTTGCGCGACAGGCCCAAAGGCTCCGAGGCCGGCGATCAAGACGAGGCTGGCGATGAGGGTGGGTTTGCGCATAGAAGAACTCCAATTAATTCAAGGTACTGAATCTGGGACTTCGGCGACGGCGAATCATTCCTTTTACTGTTGCTTCTGAAGGCCCCATTCCCATGTGCCGGCTATGGCATAGTGGCGAGCCTTGGCCCAACACCCGCCGGACGGACCCAACATGAGCACCACCACCTCTTCCCCAGCCCTCAAGGAAATCTTCAACAACGCCCGCCTGGAACACATCGCCACCGAAATGCGCGCGGTGTACCCGGCGTTCGATGCCAAGGCGTTCCTGGACATGACCAACGATGGGCTGGCGCAGTTGTCGGTGATGCAGCGCATGGCGCGGGTCAGCGAGTGTCTGCATACGGTCTTGCCGCTGGATTACGAATCATCGCTGGAAGTACTGCGTGCCCTGGCGCCGCGGTTGAACAGCATGTTCGTGAGCATGTTCCTGCCGCACTACGTGGCGTCGTACGGTCGGCATGCCTTCGAGGCGTCCATGGACGCGCTCAAGTATTTCACCCGGTTCGGCTCCGCGGAATTCGCCGTGCGGCATTTCCTGCGCGATGACCTGGCGGGTACTTTAGAAGTGATGCATGAATGGGCACTGGACGCCAACGAGCACGTGCGCCGCCTCGCCAGCGAAGGCAGCCGCCCGCGCCTGCCCTGGTCATTCCATCTGGAGCCGATCCAGGCCAACCCGGAACTCGCCGCCGCCATCCTCGATGCGCTCAAGGCCGACGACAGCCTGTACGTGCGCAAATCCGTCGCCAACCACCTGAACGATGTGACCAAGCAGCATCCCGACTGGGTCCTTGACCGCATCGAAGGCTGGCCGCTCCAGGAGCGCCACACCGCCTGGATCGCCCGGCATGCCCTGCGCAGCTTGATCAAGCAAGGTAACCCCCGGGCGCTGGCGGTCATCGGAGCGGGAGGTAAGGCGCAGGTCGAGGTCTCGGATCTGCAAGTGCTGCCGGCGGTGATTCGCCTGGGCGAGCAGGTCACGTTGTCGTTCAAGGTGCAATCGACTTGTCCCGAGAACCAACGCTTGGTGATCGATTATGCGATCGATTACGTAAAAGCCTCGGGCGGTACGTCGGCCAAGGTGTTTAAACTCAGGACCTTCGACCTGCCCGCCCTGGCGTGCGCCAACCTCAGCCGCTCCCAGCACATCCGCGAGCTGACCACGCGCCGACACTATGAGGGCCGGCATGCGGTACATGTGCTGATCAATGGCGAGCGGCTGGGCAGCACCGCGTTCGACATCGTCCCCTGAGCAATCGCCTCAGGCGATCGCCACGCGCGGGAATTGGCGGATGTTCTTGAGGAAATGCTCGGCCGGTTGCGGATGCCCCAGCAGATAACCTTGCAGTGAATCGCAGCCCAACTGCGTCAGGAAGTCCTGTTGTACATCGGTCTCCACCCCTTCGGCGACGATCCGCAGCCCCAGGGCCTGGCCGAGGGCGACGATGGCCGAGACGATGGCCGCGTCATCGCTGTCGTGCTCCAGGTCGCGCACGAAACCGCGATCGATCTTCAACTCGTTGGCCGGCAGGCGCTTGAGGTACATCAGGCTCGAATAGCCGGTGCCGAAGTCGTCGATGGACAGGTCCACGCCCATGTCCGACAGCTGTTGCAGCACCGTCATGCTCGCGTCCGCGTCGCTCATGGCAGTGGTCTCGGTGATTTCCAGCGTCAGGCTGTTGGCCGGCAAATGATGAGTTTCCAGCGCCTTGGCCACGCTCTGCACCAGGCCCGCATGGCAGAACTGCAAGGCCGAGAGATTCACCGCGATGCGCCAGTCGGTGTAGCCCAGCACGTACCATTCGCGCATCTGCCGGCAGGCTTCGTTGAGCACCCATTCGCCGATCGGAATGATCAACCCGGTCTTCTCCGCCAGGTCGATGAAGGTGTCGGGCATCAGCAGGCCCTGGGTTGGATGAGTCCAGCGCAGCAGCGCTTCGGCACCTACCGGACGGCCCTTCGCGGCGTCGAACTTGGGCTGGTAATGCAGGCTGAACTGCCGCTGCTCGACGGCGATGCGCAAGTCTTGCAGCAGTTGCAATTGCTTGCGGGCGTTGCTGTTCATCGAGGCGTCGAAGAAGCTGTAGCCGTTCTTGCCGGCGCCCTTGGCGTGATACATCGCCGCGTCCGCGTTCATCAACAGTTCATCGGCGCTCTGGCCGTTGCCCGGATAAAGCGAGATGCCGACACTGGCGGAGATCTGCAGGTCATGGTCGGCGACCCGGAACGTGCCGCCGATCAATGCAACCTGCCGAGCGGCCAGGCGCAGGGCGTCGTCCGGCTCGGCCAGTTGCACCAGCAGGACGAACTCGTCGCCACCGATCCGTGCGAGGGTGTCCTGGTTGCGCAGATCCTCGCGCAGGCGCAGGGCCACGTCCCGCAGCAACAGGTCGCCCATGTGATGGCCAAACGCGTCGTTCACCGGTTTGAAGCCATCCAGGTCAATGAACATCAAGGCGAAACACCCGCCCTGTTCCTGCACGCGGTGCATGGCTTGGCCAATGCGATCGGCCAGCAAAACACGGTTGGGCAGTCCGGTCAGGGGGTCGTGCAAGGCCAGTTGAGTCAGCTCCCGGTTGGCCTGGGTCAGCGACCTGGCCAACTCCGCCGTACGCGCTTCAAGGCGCGCGTCGAGGATGGAAGTCAGCAAGGTAATCGCCAGGATTGCCAGGGTGGTAATCAGCACCACATTGTCCAGCCCCTTGCCGCTCAAGCCATCCAGGGCCCCGCAGAAACTGCCTTCGCGGAACTGCGCCGCGGCCATGCCGGTGTAGTGCATGCCGACAATGGCGACGCCCATCACCACGGCGGCGCCGGCACGAGCCAGGCGTACGTGAGGCGTATTCTGGCGAAGATGAAAGGCGATCCATAACGCCGCCGCACACGCTACGACGGCAATCAACAACGAAGCCCCGAACAGCGTCGGGTCGTAATCGATGCCCGGTTGCATCCGCAACGCGGCCATGCCGGTGTAATGCATGGCACTGATGCCGGTACCCATCACCAACGCGCCGAACGCCAAATGCCAGGCGCGCAGTTGTGGCTGGCTGACCAACCACAGCGCAAAGCCGCTGGAAAGGACGGCAATCAGCAAAGACAGCGCAGTGATCGCCAAATCGTAGCCGAGCTCTACCGGCAAGGTGAAAGCGAGCATGCCGATGAAATGCATGGACCAGATGCCCACCCCCATCGCCAACGCACCACCGGCCATCCAGAAGTGAACGGCGCGCCCCTGAGCGGTGGCGATACGCCCGGCCAGATCCAGCGCGGTGTAGGACGCCAGGATTGCAACAAACAGGGAAAACGAAACGAGAGCGGGTGAATAGCTGCCGATGAGCATGGGTTTTTTCTCGTGACCTTAAGGCCGTACTGCTTCCATGCCCGGTTGAAAGTTGGCGATTCTACACAGTCGCTACAGAAGTGCATCAAAAAGCCATCATACAAAAAATATTTGCGACGAAAGACACTGGGCTCCCCTGTAGCGGCCCTTATCCGCAGGGCGTCGTCCACCGGCCCATGTGGAATCAAGCTTGCTCGCGATGCGGTGCCCGGCACAAACAACCACCTGAGCCGGAACCGATTCGGCTAAGCTCTTCAGTTCCCCCCAGGAGCAGCCGGCATGACCCTAGCGGATACCAAAGCCACAACCACCGCTTTACTCGTGATTGACATCCAGAACGACTTCATCCCTGGCGGCCAACTGGCCGTGCCGGGTGGCGACGAAATCGTGCCGCTGGTCAACCGACTCGGCCGTTCGTTCCTGAACGTCGTCTGCGCCCAGGACTGGCACCCCGCCGGGCACGCCTCGTTCGCCTCCAGCCATGAAGACAAGCAACCCTTCGACCTCATCCAGCTCCCCTACGGCGAACAAAAGCTCTGGCCCGATCACTGTGTCCAGGATACCCCGGGCGCCGCGCTGCACCCTGACCTCGACTTGCCTCATGCCCAATTGGTCATTCGCAAGGGGTGCAACCCGGCCATCGACAGTTACTCGGCCTTCATGGAAGCCGACCGCCAGACCCCGACCGGCCTGACCGGCTACTTCAAGGAACGCGGCATCGACACGGTGTACATGGTCGGATTGGCCCTGGACTTCTGCGTGATGTACTCGGCGCTGGACGCACGAATGGCTGGCTTCAACGCGATCGTCGTTCTGGACGCTTGCCGGGGCATCGATATCGACGGTTCGATGGACGCGGCCATGCGGCGCATGCAGGAGGCCGGCGTGCGGCTGATTCAATCCAGCGACATCGCCAGCCCGGCGTTTGCCGGATGACTGTTACTACCCGTATTCCCTTGTCACAGTGAGTTCCCATGCCCCGCCTCACCCGCACTCACCCGCGCCTTTCCTGGGCCACGATCATTGGCCTGGCCGCGGGTTTGTCGATTCCCGCTGACTCGGTCATCGGCAAGATCCTGATCGGCTGGAACGTCGGGGTCTGGACTTATCTGCTGTTGATGTTCTGGCTCACGGTGCGAGCCAAGGCACCGGACGTGAAGCGCATCGCCGAAATGGAAGACGAAAACGCCGGGCTCGTGTTGTTGATGGTTTGCATCGCAGCCTTGGCCAGCCTGGCGACCATCACCTTTGAACTGGCCGGCAGCCGCGACCTGCAAACGGCCGGCAAGTGGCTGCACTATGGCGCGACCGCGTTGACCGTGATCGGCTCATGGTTGCTGATCGGAGTGATCTTCAGCGTTCACTACGCCCGGCTGTATTACACCTGGAACGGCAAGGAACCGGCGCTGCGTTTTGCCGAAGGCCTGGCCACACCCAATTACTGGGATTTCCTGTACTTCTCGTTCACCATCGGCGTGGCGGTGCAGACCTCGGACGTGGGGGTTGCCACGCGGCAGTTGCGCAAGATCGTGTTGGCGCAGTCGTTGATCGGTTTTGTGTTCAATACGGCGATATTGGGGTTTTCGATCAATATTGCGGCGGGGTTGTTTGGATGACTGTATGGGGCCACTTCGTGGCCCAGCGGGAGCAAGCTCCCTCGCCACAGAAGCCATCAGGAAGGTGTGGGGAGCAATAACTTGAACCGTGCCCCGCCTAGCGGCGAGGCCTCGACGGTCAGGGTGCCGCCCTGGGCTTGCAGGGCACGGCGGCTGATCGCCAGGCCGAGGCCGAAGCCGCCCGTGGCCCGGTCGCGACTGCGGTCCAGGCGGTAGAACGGCTCGAAGACGCGCTCGCGCTCGCTGTCGGGAATGCCGATGCCGTCGTCGTCGACCCAGATTTCACAGCCTTGCTCGCTGACCAGCACGCCGACCTGGATGCGTTTCTCGCAATAGCGCATGGCATTGCGGAGCAGGTTCTGCAAAGCGCGGGCGGTCAGGCGCGGGTCCAGTACAAAACGCTCCAGCGCCCCGTGCAGCAACACGTCGATCACCACCTCCGGCGCGGCCAGGTCTTCGTCGAGGCTGCCCAGGATACTGTCGATGAACTCGTCCAGCGGCACTTCGACCCGCTCCGGCAACCGCTCCGGATTTTGCAAGCGGCTGTAGGACAGCAGTTCCAGCACCAACTCGTCCAGTTCGCGAATGTGCGCCACCAACCCTTGCAGACGCTCGCGACTGGCCGTCGGCATCTCCTCCGACAACGCCAGAGCGAGGCCAAAATCGAGCCGGGTCAAGGGCGTGCGCAGTTCATGGGACACGGCGTTTAGCAGGTCCCTCTGCTGGTTGAGCAGATTCTCGATGTCACCGGCCATGGTGTCGAATACGTGGGCCAGGCTGCCGATGTTCGAGCGCGGCGCAATGTGCGTGCGCTCGCTCAAATGCCCCTTGCCGAAACGCTCGGCGGTGCGCTTCAGACGCTCCAGATCGCGCCAGTGCGGCCGCAACCAGAGCAGCAGGCAGCCCAGCATCGTCGCGCCGATCAGCACGTTGATGCTCCAATACAGCCAACTGACATCCGCCGGGTCGGGCGGCACGATCATCTTCACCGCCGTGCGCTCGTCCAGCGGCGCTGCCGCCAGGGTTCGCCAGCCCCAGTCACCGACGCGCACCACGTTCTCGCCACGTTTGAGACGCGCCTGTTCGGTTGCGGTGAAACCGGCGTCCTCGGTGGTCGCCAACTCGATGCGCAACGGCTCGAACTCCTTGTCCATCTGCGCCGCCAGCGCCGGCCATTGCTCGCTGGGCACGGCGCGGAACTGCTTGACCATCAACGTTTGCAGGCCACGGGAATAGTCGAGGTTGTAGGCCTGGAAACGCTCGTGGAACAGGCGGATCACCAGTTCCGGCATCAAATAGATTGCCGCGCTGTAGGAAACGATGGTGACCAGATAAAGGCGAATCAGCAGCTTCCACATCGATCAGCATTCCCACTCGGAACGGCTGAACAGATAACCCTTGCCCCACACGGTCTTGATCTTGCGCGCCTCGCCGGCGTTGTCGTCGAACTTGCGCCGCAGCTTGGAAATGGCCACATCCACCGAACGATCGGTGCCGTTGAACTCAATGCCGCGCAGCCGTTGCAGGATCTGGTCGCGGCTCAGTACTTCGCCGGAATGCCGGGCCAGCACCACCAGCAGGTTGTATTCGCCGCTGGACAGCTCGACCGCTTGGCCGCGCCAGGTCACGGTGCGTTCGGACAGGTCGATGCACAGGTTGCCCATGACGATGCGATCATTGACCGTCTGCGGCTCGGTCAGGCTACTGCGCCGCAACAACGTCCGCACTCGGGCGAGCAACACCCGTGGCTCGCAGGGTTTGGTGACATAGTCGTCGGCGCCCATCTCCAGGCCCAACACCTGGTCGTGGCTGTCGTCCCGGGCGGTGAGCATCAGGATTGGTAGAGTCGCCGAATCGGCCCGCAGCAAGCGGCAGACTTGCAAGCCGTCCAGCCCCGGCAGCATCAGATCGAGGATCACCAGGTCCGGCGGATTGACCCGCGCCCGCTCACGCACATGGTCGCCACGGTTGAGCACGCTGACGTGATAGCCGTTGCGTTCCAGGTAGCTGGCGATGAGTTCGCAGAGGGCGGCGTCGTCTTCGACGAGGAGGATGTTGGGCATGGTGTATCCAAAGGTACGAGGCGCTCAGAATCTCAAGCTGCGAAGGATATACGCCCTCATCCGCCGCTGAGCAAAACCCTTACATAATTTCACAACCATGTTCCCCACCACAAAACCCCAGCCTGGACACCTGTAATACTTGACAGTATACAAAAGTGCAGTACGGGCTCTATATAAGGAAACCAGACGCATGGCACAGCGTGCCGACTGGAGTATTCTCATTAACCTATGGAGTTCACCTATGAACAGCGCAGCCAGTAAATCTGCCTTACGTGCAACGGACGTTGACTTCACCGCCACTCTTGAGGACGGCTCCCCCTTTCGTGCCTCCGTAACCGAACTTAAAAGCTCCGTTACGCCAGGCCGCGGCGATATATGGATGGTGGTTGCCACCGAATGGGCAAACGGTCGTCCCAGAACGTTCACCATTACGTTCTCCAAAGATAGGAAAGACGCAACCAATGAACCGGTGACGGACCACGACCAACATGCAACTGTGCATTTCAATAATTATGAGGATCCGCAAAACCCGACGCTACAAAAAGCCAGGTCAGGAACGATCACTTACCATTTAAATCGCACAAGTTTAAATTTCTCAGGGTCTTTTCAAGTGAACATGGACAAAGCTGACGGCACGGGCCGCTTTCTATGCTCGGGGACATATGACACAGAGCTTAGTTAATAGAAATAGCCCCGGCGTCAAGCCGGGGCTACACATTCTACAAACTATAAAAATCTAGGTCCTGACCAACACAGGCTTACCATTTAAATTGCAGGCCTACCGTTCCCCCCACTGGCATTTCAATACCTTTACCATTCATGTACTCCACCTCCGCGTGAACTTGCCAGCGTTGCGACAAATTGATGGCCACGCCGGCCCCTAACTCGGCACGGGATCCAGAAAGATCATTATTGAATACGTTGTTGTTGACCTTGACTTCGTTATTCTTGGCAAATTCGTGCACCAACGCCGCACGAACGTAGGGTTGCACCATCGCTCCGTTGCGTAGCTGGATATCGCGCCCAGCTGTCATACCTGCCTTGCCGAGCAATGAGTAAGTAGTGTCGCCCTCAGCACGCAGGCCGTTGTTCAGTCGATAATCCTTGCCACCTATCGCCACCGCAGACCAGTGGGTAAAGGGCTCGATAAAATAGCCATCGTCAAGCTTGATATTGCGTCCAATCTCTACCGAACCGCCCAAGCCGGTGTTGTCGTAATCACCCTTGACCCGCTTGCCATCGCTCATACCAACCTTGGCATCGTTCTGGAAGCGGTTGAGCTTGAGAACGCTGTCCACGTAATAACCACTGGCCTCATCCATCCACGTCAGGTAAGTACCTAAGTAGTAGCTTTTGATCGTACCGGAAGTTCCACGATGCAAATCAAGGTCTGAAGTACTGTGACCCGCCATTACCCCCACCAGCCACTGCCCATCTCCCATTGGCAAAGGCGCATCGGCGCCGAGCGAGAAACCTTGCTGGGCCTGCCGGTATCCAGCCCCATAGCTATCCGACACGTTGTATTTATTGCCATACGCCCGCATCCAGGCACCGGACTTCTGTGGATTGAAGCGCAATTCCCCCATGCGACTGCGCAACGAGGTCAGCTCGCCATACCACACCGTCGGTGCGGTATTGAACAGTGCCATGACTGCCCGAGTGGAAGGGCTGACCCCACGAGCCGTAGGATCCAGGAACCAATCGTTACCGGAGGCACTTTGCTTCAATCCATAAGTAAATGCGCCCAGATCGACTTCACCACCGGCATTCGCCAGGGTAAAGGTCGCGTCCCCACTGGCAGTATTTACGACCTGGACCGGTTGGCCACTGGCGGGGTCGATGCCGCTACTGGCGATCATAAGCTGATGGTTGCCGGTGGCGGACCCGGTGACATTGAGTACATCGGTCTGGTTTGTCGCAAAATCGGTGCCGATCATGAACAGACCGTTACCGGACAGGTTTTCTACATTCAGTTGATAAAAAGCATTATCGGCACCGAATCTCACCGTACCGCCGTTTAAAGACAAATCGCCGACCTGACTGTTGCCCGTCATGGTCCAACTCGATTGAGCATCAATACCGACCGTCGCAACATTAGTCATGACGCCGGTCAATTGCGAGCCTTGCTGCAACGCTACTGTCGCCGTGCTGCCCGTGTCGGCTGTTATATCACCGACCAACGAGCCTTGAATAAAAGTCAGCGCCGCGACACTGTTGTCGGCAACTTGAACATTACCCGTCAGGTCGCTCAGTCCTACATTCATGGCTGCGTCAGCGGCGCCCTTTACTTCCAGGATCGTTCCGTTGCTCCCGGTCAGCGTCGAACCGTTGAGCACGTCAATCCGTGTGACCGGTGCCGAGCTACCCGCGTAATCCACAACAATGGCAGAACCGTTCTTCCCCTCGATGCTCGAACGATCAAGCTCTAGGCGATTGCCAACCGATACACCGCTTTCGAGCCCCAACGTGACGCCATTCTGACCGCCGATAATGCGTGTTCCGTTGCTTGCAAACGCCGAGGCGCCCAGCAGCGAAAGACCAAAACTCGTTGCTCCTGTGCCCTCAATGGTCGATTTCGAAAAAGTCAGGGTGCTATAGGCCGACGCACGAGCGCCACCTGTGGTGCCGGTAATGGTACTGTCGGTTGCCGTTACCGTTGAACCGGTTGTCGAAGTGACGGCACGCGCGGCTGATAATCCCAATCTATCCCCGGTGATGGTACTGCCATTGATCGTCGCGGTACTGTTGTCAAGTCGCAACGCAGAGGGCGCATTCCCACCAGCGACGGTAGTGTCAGATAAGTTGATGGTAGAACCATTACTTCCTGTAATCCTTCCAGTGGTAGCTCCGCTGGCATTCAACGTAGATTCAGAGGCCGAAATATCGAGCGTGTCTGCGCCATTGACGTTCAACGTTGACGTCTGCGCAAGCGTCCAGGCTTCCACCGGAGAACCGTTTGTGAGTGTCTGCTCCTGGCCGACTAACGTCCCGGCAAGCGACGGCTCAGCCAGGAACAATAAACATAATAATAACGAACTACCCACCTGGCCTGACATTCCAAGTGATCCTCTGTCGAATTTAACCAATTGCATATCGCTACCCGCGTTTCGTCATTTCGAATAAAAATGACAAGGCTAATTTTTATGAGCATCCCCTCTCACAGACGGCCGATAATCTACACCTCAGTTTCGCAATTTTATGTAGGATAAATCCCAATAAACAGCAGGAGTTTTCTTTGCACTCTGTTATAGCGACGACGTCGGGGGACAACGTAGCATCCCCCGATTCCCGCCCCCACCTATTGAGTCGGTGTTCCTTCACAATAATTAAAGCTGTTATTCAGCAGTGAAACCTCGTTTAGAAACTCAAGCGACGATGTAAGCACCCCACCGATATCCACCTCATACCAAATTTTTATATAACCATTAGGCAAGCCGGAAGCGTGTGTCGGCTGGATAGGTTTGAGCTTTGTCAAGTAGGGCTCGATATTCTTGACAAACTGCCCACCCGTCTCCGCTCCGGTAATTTGGTAAGTTCCGAGATAGTCCGTGCCAGGGATTTCATCAAGTCCCAACGCATCGGTGGTTCCAACGGATTTAAGCGTAACAACCGTGCCGGGAGGCATATGCGTTGCATCTATGTCGACCGTAACGGGCAACGCGTATGTGCTCCTGTCCAAATATCGGCATGAAACAAGACCGTTAAACAACCGAACCGTTGGAGCTGGCAGTACAACCCGAACCGCATCGACCTGAACCTCGGTGGGGTACGATCGCATTACATTCCGACCGCCATCTTCCTCAATCGTCCAATAGGCAATTTTCTTTCCAACCCCGGCGCCATCGATGTCAGCGGCTGACATGTTAAAGGTCAATGGTGTCAAGGTCCCGGCCGTTAGGTTTTCGCTATACACTTCCACGCCGTTGAACCACAACCGGGCGACCTCATCGCCAATCGGCACCCACGCGCTTGCTGCATCGACGAGGGGCGTGCTGATAGTCGCCTCCTTTCCACGATCCTCTGGCGTTATATGGTTTGGAGTGCCAGAGCCACCAACGGCCACCACCGTGACCTTCACCATATCCGGATTTTCCAACGAGGGAAAAATCGGATTCTCGGGGCCACGATAGCTAAAATCAAGAGCGGACTCTGCTGGAACGGATGGAACTGGGTTTTCTGTTGTTCGGGAAAATTGATATTCAGTAAATACAGCCGCTTGCGCGGTAGAGCTTCCCCAAAGCGCAAGCAGCTTGTTCGTGGCCACCGGAAATTGGAGTACTTTATTAGGTGCCTCCTGGCCTAACTGCTGACTGCCTAAAGCAAACTCTGTACTACCGTTACCGTTAATAATCTTCGGAATGATCCGGTCCGTGTCTTGGCCATTAGTGGTATAGGGTACTTCTACATACACTGGGCTGGTCAGGTCCTCCAAGTCGACAACGTCCGGCAAGATGCCTTTCGGAATATAAGAGTCATGCAGTTGAGGCCGTGGCCGGCGACGGACATAGTAGCCACTCGCCAACGCGTCCTCGCTGATATTTCCAACCACATCTTCTAATACGTACCAGACGTAATATTGCCCGTCCAATTGCGGAATAGCTGCCGTTGGTACCGACACCTCCCCAGATGACGTTAGATCTTGGGTATGTACAGGCGTCCCGACACCGTAACTGTCCCCCGCATAGACGTGAATGACATCGTCATCACGATGAAAGTCATAGCTAACATTGATGGCCAGCTCCAGCGTGCTGTTATTGGCGAGCCAATCATCATCAATTTCTTGACCCGGAGCCAAATTTACAAATATGGCGGCCTCCGGCTTCAGCCTCATATTCGACGGTTTGTCATGCTCAGGTGCATACCGGTCAATTTCTGCTGGGAACCATGGCGACATGTCCGCGTTGCCGTCCGCGCCTTTGTAGTGGACAAATTGATATTCGTAAGTCGTTGACGCTTTCGATGCGTCATCATCCGCGAGCGCAATAGTGGATACCGGAATATTGAGTTCCGTCGGGCGACCTGTTACAGGGCCAAACTGGCCGTCAGCGACCATGGTACCGTCCCCCGTATCTGGCGCCTTCCGCTCATACAACTCCCATTCGTCACTGTCATGCGGGCTTGCAATATCACCGGTATGGAATCGAACCGTCATCGTCCGGGTGTCCAGCACCGATTTGGGGATCAGGTCGTCTATGATCTGTCCGACAATTTCGGGGGGATTCAGCAGAACGCCGGAGTCAGAATTTTTCGTGCGTAAGGCTGTCCGCGAGCGCTCAGCAATCTGCTTCAGCGTTAATACTTCACCGTTGGGACTTGTACTTGTACTGGTCATTTTTATTTCTCCATAAACTATAAACTGAACTGAACTGAACGAGACATCTTCAAATCTCAAAGAGATTCAATCGTCACCACGCCACCGAATCGAATGCAGCGCAAATCCTTAACGTCTGCCGAGACTATAAAAGAAAGCACCGCTCTCGAAGTTCCGTCTACCTCATACCTCATGCACCTTTGCTATCTTAGACAAATCCGCCACAAGGCTCCGTCTCGCCCGGAATGACTCGATCGATCTTGACCAAACCTTTCTTCGACCGACCTTTAGGAATTCCATTTCGATAAATCGTGTACTGAGCAATGCCGGAATCGCTATCCACCATAGGCTTTACATAGGGTACGAAAGGGATTTCCATGACAAATCCATAGGCCGCTTCGCTGTCACTTATCGTTTTGCGAAACTCGTAGATGGGCGTCAGTGCCGGAGGGCTGCCATTCAAAGTGCTAAATCCCTGCCACTCAAGAACACATTCGTCCTGCCCATTGAAAATCGATTCAGGCGCTATCGCCACCCTGACCTTTTCCCAGATTGGCACGGGCGAAGTGCAATTGAGATAACCCCATAAGTTGCTGTCCGGAAAGGTCGGCTCCGCCAAGGTTGGTACAAGCACCGGTGTATGATCGATCGTCAGTTTGCGAATCGGTGAAGGATCGAAATTTCCGTTAACACTATGCTCTAACAGATAGCGAATTTCGGCAGTACCGTCGACGCTCATCATTTGAGGCGTTATTGGAAATGTAAACTCCGGTCGATCATCTACCTGATAGTATCTGTTGTTAAAAATTACCGTTTCTGTTGGTGGATTTATTGGCTGCTTCCAATAAACCGTAAGCTCCGTATATATTCCGGGCTGCCCCGGAAAATCGGTCCAGCGCGTTATTCTTCCGGTCGTTCCGTTAGTCAGTTGTTCTAACGGAATACGGCCTTCCGGGTCCAGTTCACTCACGCCATCTATGCGCAAAGGTACAGCTGTGATTTGACCGTTCGGCTGTGCCATTTGTATCGTGCTCCGGATAAGTGCGCTGCGGGCGCACATTGCCTAACGAAGTCCACGATTCAATTAAGCGCCGGGTATATATGTTTGCCTACTGTCATATCTGACAGGTCAACGTACCGTTCATCGGGCCGGCGTCTCGGCGGGTACGCCTTGGGCTTCTCTAAGTTGTTCCACAGCACAGTGGGCAATTCGCTGGCACGCCTTCGCCAGTTCCATCCGACCTATCACTAACCCAATCCGAATATGCCCCGCCGCACTCGGCCCAAACGCCTCCCCCGCCAACACCGACACGCCATACCCGTCCAGCAGCCGCTCGGCAAACGTTTGGGCATCCAGCCCCGTCTCACGCACATCGACCATTACGAACATGCCGCCATCGGGTCGTACAGGTTTGAGCCCTGGACAGCCCTCAAGCGCCGCGCATACCAAGTCCCGACGTTGGCGATACTCCGCGCGCATCTGCGCCACTTCCGGCAGATCCCGTTCAAGGGCAACCAGGGCACCGCACTGGACGAAATCCGGCAAACCAAACAGCATGCACAGCGACAGATTGGAAAGGTGTTCAGCGAGAGGTTCGGGGCCAATGGCCCAGCCGATGCGCCAACCGGTCATGGCATGGGATTTGGACAGGCTGTTGATGGTGACGGTGCGCTCGGCCATGCCCGGCAGGCCGGCCGGGCTGATGTGCTCGCCTTCGTAGAGCAGGTCGCTGTAGACCTCATCGCTGATCAGCCACAGATCGTGTTCGATGCACAGTTGCGCCAGGGCTTGCCAGGTGCACAGCGGCAGGCTGGCGCCGGAGGGGTTGTTGGGGCTGTTGATCAGCATCGCACGGGTGCGCGGGGTGATCAGCCGGGCGACGTCGGCCGGCTGGACTCGGAAGCCGTTCTCCGGCGTCACCGCCACCGGCACCACTTTCGCTGCGCAGGCACCGAATACCGCTTCGTAGGTGACGTACATCGGTTCGGCGACGATCACTTCATCGCCAGGGTCGAGCAGGCATTGCGCGACGGCATAGACGCCGCATTGCGCGCCGGGCAGCACCGTAACGTGGCCCGCGCCCACTGGTTGGCCGCAGCGTTGTTGGTGCCGCCGGGCGATGCTGGCGCGCAGGCTGTACAAGCCGCTGGTGTCCGAATAGTGGGTATCGCCGGCACGCAGGCTGGCGACGGCGGCCTCGACAATGGCGGGCGGTGTGTCGAAATCCGGATCGCCCACCGAGAGCAACAGCACGTCCCTGCCCTCCTCGCGCATGGCCAGTGCCCGGTCATGAATGGCCCAGGCGGCAGCGCCGTCGCCAGTGATGCGTTGGGTCAGGGCTGAAAAGCGCATGTCATTTCCTTGTGAGTTGCGGTATTGAGCTCAACCCTATCTCAAATCCCGAAGCGCGCCACCGTTTGGATGGCCTTGCGCATTGACGCCCGGCCCTCGCCCATGGTCTGCTGTACGCCAGTTTGGGTGCCCTTCACAGGGTGAAACGGGAAACCGGTGAATCGTGTGCTTTACTTCAAGGCCACGTCAGTCCGGTGCTGCCCCCGCAACGGTAAGCGAGTGAAGCGTCGAAACCACTGTGCATGCGCATGGGAAGGTGACGCTTTCAGGCAAGGCTCAGGCCCTGCCCCTCGTGAGCCCGGAGACCGGCCCATGACTTCTTTTCAACAAACCCGCGGTGGGCGGGCGCTGTTCGAATCCCGGCGAGTCTTCGCCTGGGTTTTCATTGCGCTCGGTCCGCCCGCTGACACCAGAGGGAAGCGCCATGTCGACCATCAGCAGCACCGCCCGCACGAACAGTAGCACCGTCACCCTGAGCCAGCGCTTGAGCGCCGCGGTCCTTGCCTCGATTCTCGGCGCGGGCCTGGTGTATTTCGCCGGTTTCTCCCACATCGAAGCGGTGCACAACGCAGCCCACGACACACGGCACAGCGCCGCGTTCCCGTGCCATTGAGCGCCGACACCATGATCAAGCGTATCGCGCAAACCGCCGGTTTCAGTGGATTGTTGGCCGCCCTGCTGCTGACTCTTCTACAAAGTTTTTGGGTATCGCCGCTGATCCAGCAAGCCGAGACCTACGAAAAGGCCCCGGCCGCCGAGGTCCATGAACACGCCGCTGGGGTTGCACACAGCCATGACGCGCAAGCCTGGGAGCCGGAGGACGGCTGGCAACGCGTGCTCTCCACCACCGGCGGCAACCTGGTGGTCGCGGTGGGTTTTGCGCTGATGCTCGCGGGCCTGTACACCTTGCGTGAACCGACGCGCACATCCCAGGGTTTGCTCTGGGGCCTGGCCGGCCATGCCACCTTCGTCCTGGCGCCGACGCTGGGCTTGCCCCCGGAACTGCCGGGCACTGCTGCGGCGGATCTGGCCCAACGGCAGATGTGGTGGATCGGCACCGCTGCGTGCACGGCGGTGGGCATCGCCCTGATTGCGTTCGGTCGGCATTGGCTGTTGAAAGTGTTGGGCCTTGCGACCTTGCTGATTCCTCACGTCATTGGCGCCCCGCAGCCGGACGTGCATTCCATGCTCGCGCCCGAGGCGCTGGAAAGTGAGTTCAAGCTCGCTTCGCAATTGACCAATGTTGCGTTTTGGCTGGCCTTGGGCCTGATCAGCGCCTGGCTGTTCCGCCGTGGTGCACAGGCTCACGACCAAGCATGAGTGGCGGGCCGATCCTGGTGGTCGGCCTCGGCTGCCAGCGCGGTTGCCCGGCCAGCACGTTGCGGGCATTGCTTGAGCAGGCGCTGCTGGCCCACGGTATCGCGCTCGACGAAATAAGGGCATTGGCGAGCATTGACCGCAAGCGTGACGAGCCGGGGCTGCTGGAGTTGGCAGCGCAATTATCGCTGCCGCTGACGTGTTTCAGCGCTGAACAACTGGCGGGTTATCAAGCACAGCTCAGCCATCGCTCAGCCATCGCTTTCGAGCATATGGGTTGCCATGGCGTCGCCGAAAGCGCCGCCCTCGCCCTGGCCGATCAACTGGGTGTTTCGCCCGCAAGATTGCGAGTTACCCGCCAGAAAGGCCCGCAGGCGACATTGGCATTGGCGATGGCTTTGTAACACTCGATAATCGCTCGCCGAATCATGAGCATTGCTCATGCACGCCCTCATCTTTGCATAGGAACCGGTCATGACCGTTTACTTCATCGGCGCCGGCCCTGGCGATCCGGAGCTGATCACCGTCAAGGGCCAGCGGCTGATTCGCAACTGCGCCGTGATCATCTACGCCGGCTCCCTGGTGCCAACGGCCGTGCTGGAAGGCCACCGCGCCGAACAAGTGGTCAACAGCGCCGAGCTGCACCTGGAACAGATCATCGATCTGATAAAGTCGGCACACCTCAACGGTCAGGATGTAGCGCGAGTGCACTCCGGCGACCCAAGCCTTTACGGCGCGATCGGCGAGCAGATCCGCTACCTGCGGGAGCTGGACATTCCTTTCGAAATCATCCCGGGCGTGACCGCCACTTCAGCCTGCGCCGCTCTGCTCGGTGCCGAGCTGACGCTGCCAGACATATCCCAAAGCGTGATCCTGACCCGCTACGCGGACAAAACCGCCATGCCCACGGGAGAAGAGCTGGTCAGCCTGGCGCAACACGGCGCCACCATGGCGATTCACTTGGGCGTCAACCATCTGGAAAAAATCATCGATGAGCTGCTGCCCCACTACGGCGGCGATTGTCCGATTGCGGTAATTCACCGGGCGACGTGGCCCGATCAGGATTGGGTGGTGGGGACGCTGGAGGATGTTGCCGAAAAGGTACGGGCCAAGGGCTATCGGCGTACGGCGTTGATTCTGGTGGGACGGGTGTTGGGCAATGATGTATTCAGCGAATCATCGCTGTACCGCGCTGGACATGCGCATCTCTACCGACCCTGACTCATCACGGTCCCTTGTGGGAGCGTGCTTGAACTGGTCAAGTAATCTTGGACACCGATTAAGGTTCACGCCGCCAACCTTTCCTTCGCGACCGGCGACCGGTAGTCGTTGTAGCTGTGAGGCCTGCTGATGTTGTAGCGCGAGACATAGCGCTGCACGTCTGCCCGGGCCTCATGTTCCAGTTTGTAGCCCGTTTCAGGAACCCACTCTGATTTCAAACTACCAAAGAAACGCTCCATGGGGGCGTTGTCCCAGCACTCGCCTTTACGGCTCATACTTTGCCTAAACCCGTGTTTCACAAGCTCGTTTCGGAATTTATGACTGGTGTACTGACAACCTTGGTCTGAATGAAACAACACATCCTGGGGGTGGCCGCGTAGCTCAACCGCCATGCGTAGCGCTTCGCAGGTCAGGTTGGCATCAGAAATCATCGAGAACGACCAACCCACGATCCTCCGAGCGTACAGATCCAGAACGGCGGCGAAGTACATCCACCGCTTGCCGACCTTGATGTAAGTCACGTCGCCACACCACACCTGGTTAACCGCCGTTACATCAAATTTTCGCTTGAGCACGTGCGGCGCCACCAATGCCTCAACGCCCGGCGACTTGTACTTATGGTGCCTGCGCTGACGACTAGCGATGCCAGCTTCGCGCATCAAACTGCGAGCCATATAACGTCCGATACGATGCCCTTTGGCTTTTAGCTCCTTGGACAAAGTACGTGCGCCGGCCGACTCTCTGGACGCCCTGTGGTGCCTGACCAGCGCGGCTTTGAGCTTGTCCCGTTCAGGATTTGCTCTGCCTTGGCGCTGGCGCCAGGCGTAGAAACTAATGCGGTTGATCCCAAACGCCCGGCAACACCTTTTAACGCCGTATTGCTCGTCCAGCTCATCGATCAGCGTGAATGATCTTTGGCGTCCAAAAGCAGGAGAGCACTGGCCTTTTTTAGGATTTCAATGTCCAGGTCTTTCTCCCTGAGTAGGGCTTTGAGCCTCTGGATTTCTCGCTGATCAGCGGTAATCGCCTTGGCCCCTACCGGGGTCGAACCCAGGCGTTCTTTTTGCACTTGATCGACCCAGCGGCGCAGAGCAGTGGGGCCGATATCTAGGCTGGCACAGACCTCGGTAACCGGCTGGCCTTCATCCAGCACCATGCTGGCAGCCTTGAGCTTGAACTCACTCGAATAAGATTTACGCATATCCAAACACCTCAGATTTGGGCGCTATCATAGCGCCCGATTGAAGTGTCCAAAATCATTAGGCCAGTTCAGCTTGCTCGCGATGACAAAGGCACATTCAACATCATCGCAAGCTGACCCACCGCTATCGCGAGCAAGCTCGCTCCCACAGGGTTCGGCAGGTGCCCACAGGTTACGCGCCGATCACCGAAGCTGTTGTGGCGAGGGAGCTTGCTCCCGCTGGACCGCGAAGCGGTCCCTGGGTAACCCACGCACCCATCACGGAGAACGCGCCGGTTGCCTTGCGATTGCTTCGCAATCGAGCGGGAGCAAGCTCCCTCGCCACAGTGTTCTGCGCGCAGCGAACACCTATCAGTAGTAGGCGTTTTCTTTCTGCGTGTGGTCGGTCACGTCGCGTACGCCCTTGAGTTCCGGGATGCGCTCGAGCAACGTGCGCTCGATGCCTTCCTTCAAGGTGACGTCGGCCTGGCCGCAGCCCTGGCAGCCGCCGCCGAACTGGAGCACGGCGATGCCGTCTTCCACCACGTCGATCAACGATACCTGGCCGCCGTGGCTGGCCAGCCCCGGGTTGATTTCGGTTTGCAGGTAGTAATTGATGCGCTCGTTGACCGGGCTGTCGGCGTTGACCATCGGCACTTTCGCGTTCGGTGCCTTGATGGTCAGCTGGCCGCCCATTCGGTCAGTGGCGTAGTCGACCACCGCATCGTCCAGGAAAGCTTCGCTGAACGAATCGATGTACGCGGTGAAGCTTTTGAGCCCCAGCGCGGTGTCTTCAGGTTTTTCTTCTCCCGGCTTGCAGTAGGCAATGCACGTCTCTGCGTACTGGGTGCCGGGCTGGGTGATGAAGATGCGGATCCCGATACCCGGGGTGTTCTGCTTGGACAGCAGGTCGGCCAGGTAATCGTGGGCGGCATCGGTAATGGTAATGGCGGTCATGGAAACTCCTCGCAGGCTTGCCGGCAGTTTACGCCAATCATCGCGCCGGACAAAGTCCTAGTATTTTTGTCAGGAAAGAACCCGACGATGTGAAGGCACATCGCCAGGCGCCTCGATCAGAGATTCTGGTAGCGATTCATGTCCAGCACCCTGCTTCCATGGGGTCGGTTTCCATGGCGTCGACAAATGCCGGCACCTGCCCGGCGGGGATGTTGAAGATGAAATTCGGATAGCTGCTGAGCACGCCCGGATCGCTGCCCAGGTTCAACTGGCAGGCAGAGTCATGGCAGGCGTGGCAGGCCACGCATTTTTCGGTGAAGATCGGCTGGATGTCGCGGGTATAGGAAATCGCGGGAGCGGGACTTCCGGCGGCTGCGGTAAAGGACAACAGCAGCAACAGACTGCCGGATAACAAGCGGTACGGCATGTCTCGGTCCCTAAGAATTCTCCGACGATTCTACCGGGCAGGCATCACCTTGCAAACATGAGCGATATTCATGCAAAAGCCCAGCATGATCAAATACCGCACAGGTTTGCTATGATCCCGGCTTTCGTAATGGTCTTTTTTTCCAGGTAGTCCTATGTCCGATCGCAGCGCTCGCCTCCATCTTCTCCAGCAAGCCCTCAAGGAACGTATCCTGATCCTCGATGGCGGCATGGGCACGATGATCCAGAGCTACAAACTGGAAGAACAGGACTACCGGGGCAAGCGTTTCGCCGACTGGCCAAGCGACGTCAAGGGCAACAACGACTTGCTCGTACTGACCCGCCCCGACGTGATCGGCTCGATTGAAAAAGCCTACCTGGATGCCGGCGCCGACATCCTCGAGACCAACACCTTCAACGCCACCCAGGTGTCCCAGGCGGACTATGGCATGCAGGGCCTGGCCTATGAATTGAACCTGGAAGGCGCGCGCCTGGCCCGCCAGGTCGCCGACGCCAAGACCCTGGAAACCCCGGACAAGCCGCGCTTCGTCGCCGGCGTGCTCGGCCCGACCAGCCGTACCTGCTCGCTGTCGCCGGACGTGAACAACCCCGGCTACCGCAACGTGACCTTCGACGAACTGGTGGAGAACTACACCGAAGCCACCAAGGGCCTGATCGAAGGCGGCGCCGACCTGATCCTGATCGAAACCATTTTTGACACGCTGAACGCCAAGGCCGCGATTTTTGCCGTGCAAGGTGTCTACGAAGAACTGGGCGTCGAACTGCCGATCATGATCTCCGGCACCATCACCGACGCCTCCGGCCGCACCCTCTCCGGCCAGACCACCGAAGCCTTCTGGAACTCGGTAGCCCACGCCAAGCCGATCTCGGTCGGCCTGAACTGCGCCCTCGGCGCCAGCGAATTGCGTCCCTACCTGGAAGAGCTGTCGAACAAGGCCAGCACCCACGTATCGGCCCACCCGAACGCCGGCCTGCCCAACGAATTCGGCGAATACGATGAACTGCCGGTGGACACCGCCAAAGTCATCGAAGAGTTTGCCCAGAGTGGCTTCCTTAACATCGTCGGCGGCTGCTGCGGCACTACTCCGGCGCACATCGAAGCGATCGCCAAGGCCGTGGCCGGTTATGCGCCGCGGCAGATTCCGGAGATTCCCCGGGCGTGCCGCCTGTCGGGGCTGGAACCGTTCACCATCGATCGCAGCTCCTTGTTCGTCAACGTCGGCGAGCGGACCAACATCACCGGTTCCGCCAAGTTCGCCCGGCTGATCCGCGAGGACAACTACACCGAAGCCTTGGAAGTGGCCTTGCAACAAGTCGAGGCCGGCGCCCAGGTGATCGACATCAACATGGACGAGGGCATGCTCGATTCGAAGAAGGCCATGGTGACCTTCCTCAATCTGATCGCTGGCGAACCGGACATTTCCCGGGTGCCGATCATGATCGACTCCTCCAAGTGGGAAGTGATCGAAGCGGGCCTCAAGTGCATCCAGGGCAAGGGCATCGTCAACTCCATCAGCATGAAGGAAGGCGTCGAGCAGTTCATCCACCACGCCAAGCTGTGCAAGCGCTACGGCGCCGCCGTGGTGGTGATGGCCTTCGACGAAGCCGGCCAGGCCGACACCGAGGCGCGCAAGAAGGAAATCTGCAAGCGCTCCTACGACATCCTGGTCAATGAAGTCGGCTTTCCCCCAGAAGACATCATCTTCGACCCGAACATCTTCGCCGTCGCCACCGGCATCGAAGAGCACAACAACTATGCCGTGGACTTCATCAACGCCTGTGCCTACATCCGCGACGAACTGCCTTACGCGCTGACCTCCGGCGGCGTGTCCAACGTGTCGTTCTCCTTCCGCGGCAACAACCCGGTGCGCGAGGCGATCCACTCGGTGTTCCTGTTGCATGCGATCCGTGCGGGCCTGACCATGGGCATCGTCAACGCCGGCCAATTGGAGATCTACGACCAGATCCCGGTGGAACTGCGCGACGCCGTGGAAGACGTGATACTCAACCGCACCCCCGAGGGCACCGATGCCCTGCTCGCCATCGCCGACAAGTACAAGGGCGACGGCAGCGTCAAGGAAGCGGAAACCGAGGAATGGCGCGGCTGGGAAGTGAACAAGCGCCTGGAGCATGCGCTGGTCAAAGGCATCACCACCCATATCGTTGAAGACACCGAGGAGTCGCGGCTGTCGTTCGCCCGGCCGATCGAAGTGATCGAAGGCCCGCTGATGGCCGGCATGAACATCGTTGGCGACCTGTTTGGCGCCGGCAAGATGTTCCTGCCCCAGGTGGTCAAATCCGCCCGCGTGATGAAGCAGGCGGTGGCGCACCTGATCCCGTTCATCGAGGCGGAAAAAGGCGACAAGCCGGAAGCCAAGGGCAAGATCCTCATGGCGACGGTCAAGGGCGACGTGCATGACATCGGCAAGAACATCGTCGGCGTCGTGCTCGGGTGCAACGGCTACGACATCGTCGACTTGGGGGTGATGGTGCCGGCGGAGAAGATCCTTCAGGTGGCCAAGGACGAGAAGTGCGACATCATCGGCCTGTCCGGCCTGATCACCCCGTCCCTGGACGAGATGGTGCACGTGGCTCGCGAGATGCAGCGCCAGGATTTCCACCTGCCGCTGATGATCGGCGGCGCCACCACCTCCAAGGCCCACACGGCGGTGAAGATCGAGCCCAAGTACAGCAACGACGCGGTGATCTACGTCACCGACGCCTCCCGCGCCGTGGGCGTGGCGACCCAGTTACTGTCCAAGGAGCTGAAGCCGGCGTTCGTCGAGAAAACCCGCCAGGACTACATCGACGTGCGCGAGCGTACCTCCAATCGCAGCGCCCGTACTGAGCGCCTGAGCTACCCGGCGGCCGTGGCGAAGAAGCCGCAGTTCGACTGGAGCAGTTACCAGCCGGTCAAGCCCACCTTCACTGGCGCACGGGTGCTGGACGACATCGACTTGAACGTCCTGGCCGAATACATCGACTGGACGCCGTTCTTCATTTCCTGGGACCTGGCCGGCAAATACCCACGCATCCTCACCGACGAAGTGGTCGGCGAAGCGGCCACGGCGCTGTACGCCGATGCCCGGGCGATGCTATGCAAGCTGATCGACGAAAAACTCATCAGCGCCCGCGCCGTGTTCGGCTTCTGGCCGGCCAACCAGGTGCATGACGATGACCTGGAAGTCTATGGCGACGACGGCAAGCCACTGGCGCGCCTGCATCACCTGCGCCAGCAGATCATCAAGACCGACGGCAAGCCGAACTTTTCCCTGGCCGACTTCGTCGCGCCGAAGGACAGCGGCGTCACCGATTACGTCGGCGGTTTCATCACCACCGCCGGCATCGGCGCCGAAGAAGTCGCCAAGGCGTATCAGGAAGCCGGCGACGACTACAACTCGATCATGGTCAAGGCCCTGGCCGACCGTTTGGCCGAAGCCTGCGCCGAGTGGCTGCACCAACAGGTGCGCAAGGAACACTGGGGTTACGCCAAGGACGAAAGCCTGGACAACGAGGCGCTGATCAAGGAGCAATACACCGGCATCCGCCCTGCCCCCGGCTACCCGGCCTGCCCGGATCACACCGAGAAGGCCACTCTGTTCCGCCTGCTCGACCCAGAAGCCAGCGAACTGAAAGCCGGACGCAGCGGCGTGTTCCTCACCGAACACTACGCCATGTTCCCGGCGGCGGCGGTCAGCGGCTGGTACTTCGCCCACCCTCAGGCGCAATACTTCGCCGTAGGCAAGATCGACAAGGATCAGGTCCAGAGCTACACCGCGCGCAAGGGGCAGGACTTGAGCGTGACTGAACGCTGGCTGGCGCCTAACCTGGGTTACGACAACTAAGCGGAAAATACCGACCGGTCGACGCGCTGATGTCGACCGGCCGGCTTCATCGCCACGGCTGCGTATCAGTTACGGCGTGAGGGTCCGGGCTGAGGCGAGCCGCTGCGCGGTGGCTCCGACTCTTCGGCGACGCCCTCCAATACGCCCATCTCTTTTCGGGTCAGCTCGACCAACGTTTGCCTTTCAAGATCGTCGATTTCCTTGCTCTTGGCATTCAATTGCCGGCCATACTCGTGCGCATCGATATCACCTTCGTCGCGACGGTCCTCCAGTTCGTTCAGAAGATCCTCGCGCCGCTGGTAGGTCGCATCATCTATTTCGCGCATTTGTTCTGGGTAACGCTCCCGGAGGTAGCTCGTCCAGTATTCACGCGACAACATGTCCTTGAGCAGTTCATCGCCCTGCTCCGCCTCAAGTACCGAGTCGCGCACCTGCTCCAGTTGCGCTTCGGTGACCGGCACACCATAGGCCATGTGTTCAGGCTGTCCTGGCAAATCGATTCCATCGCCCCAATCTCTCGTCAGGCCAATGCGATAACGCAGGCGGACCTCTGCCCGGTCCATGCCTTGCCCGTTCGCTTCGGCCAACGTATCGACCCGGTCCAGCCGAAACAGCTGACGGGACAAGCGCAGCAGCGCCCGCCCCCTGCGCTCCAGGCTGCCGAGAGGAATGTCGCGCAACGCTTGATAGACAAACACACGAACCTCCAGCTCGCTGAACGTCAAGATGCGTCCGTCGATGCAGGTGCCGTGGGTTTCGGCGCTCTGAAACAGCAACTGGCGCAGTTCGCCGTTTTCGCTGGCCGCTTCCAGGACGTTCCACACCCGTTGCGTCAGTGCCGCGCGGCTACGCCTGAAATCGATGGTGTTACGCAAATGGGCGAGCAACTGGAAGAACCGTTCGTGGTCGCTTTCCTCGGCCAGTTGCGTCCAGATTTTCTTCCGAGCCGTCATCTGATCATCGCTGGAGCCGACCAACCATTGCTCCAGCGCCTGCGCCGACGTATCGCCTGCCGGATCGAAAACAGGCTCGGCCTCAGGGAAGACGGCATGAGGATCCTGATGGAAGTTGCCGCCTCCACCGCCATCCGAGTCGTCATCAAAATCAGAAACATTCCCTCGCGGCGCTTCCAATCCGGCGATCCATTCATCGAGTTCTTCTCGGGAAAGGCCCATGACTTCTTCGTGATTATTTTCTTCCAGGTAACCCCTCAGTGCTTGAAGGGTGGGAAGCGACAGGTCTTCGTTATCACTCAGGTCCATTCCGGCCACGAGTGTTTCATGACTGCCATCGAGCAAGTCCGGCGCAAGGTCCGTGAACTCGTTGCCGCTCACGTTCAGCTCCCTCAGGTCTTGCGCATCGAGCAGATGGCTGGGCCAGTCTGATAACTCGTTATAACTGAGATCCAGCGATTCGATCCGACCAAAGTCCGGTGGATCGAATGCTCTCAATCCGTTGGTGCTGAGGTTCAGCGAACGCAGGCGCCCATGGGTCAATAATGGGTAAGCCGCCCCCGACGGCAAATTGTTGTACCCAAACCCCAAGTGCTCCAATTGCGGCATTTGCAGGACGGCATCCGGTACGGCGCTCAGTTCATTGCTGCCCAGGTCCAGGTGTCTCAGCTGAGGAAAAGCCCCGAGGAAACCGTTTGAACCTTGTTCGGTTATCAGGACGCCTGAAAGATCCAGCATCGTCACCCCAGGAATCGAATCGACCAGCTCAGGCAAGTCGCCTAGCTGCAGGCCATGCAGGCTGAGTGTCTGCCCTGGGCCACCGTAACGCATCAATTCTCTTTGCCACGCCTCGCGAATGCTCCCCGCCGCAAGGGCGCGGCTTTGCGCGGACACGGAGCCCCTGGCTACGCGTATTTCCCGGATAAAAAGCCAGCCATTCAATCGACGCGTCAGCGAAATATACGCCTGGTGCCACTGGTTGATCTGACTGTCGATTTGCCCGTCGGTCATGCCCTGTTCACGCCATCGCTCCAGCACCAGGACCGACTGTCGCTGTGTCAGGAGCGGATCCAGCCGCCTCAGGCGAAGCTGCCGCCCAGCATCGCCCTCGACCACTGCCGACGCCTCGGGGAGCGCCAATAGATGTCGAGCCGTGGACCAACTCGTTTCTGTCGGCGGGAACTCGGACGGTACAGTCCCCCCGGAGAATCGAGCCAAAGCGCCATGGGGAAGCCCTCTCGCATCCTCGAGCCGTCGTTGTGCCGCGCCCAGCGCCGCCTCGCCTTCGGGATTGAAGGGGTTACCGGTCACATCGACCTTCAGCAGGACGTCGTCACTGGCCAGCGCCGCGGGTGGGAGCGATTGGATCTGGTTGTCCCGCAAGTCGAGCCAGGACAGGTTCGGCAAGCTCTCGGCACCGGTTGGCCAAGCTTGCAGCCGGGTTGACCGGAGGTTCAAGGCCCTGAGTTGGGTCAAGGCACTGACATCAAAGACATTGAGGGGATTGTTCTCCAGGTTCAGTTGTTCAAGTGTCTGCAAGCCGTTGAACTGCGCCTGGACCGCAGGCGTGGCGAGCAGGTTGTTATCGCGCAGGTCGAGTTGTTTCAAGACTGGCAAGTCTTCGGCGGCAAAAGGCAATTCGCTGAAGCCGTTGCCGCTGATATCCAATGTCCGCGTACCGGTGAACGCTCTAAAGAAGCTGCGTGCCTGCGCGGCAGGAACATCCAACGATCCCAGGCGCAACGTTTCCACATGGGAAAAGCTACCGGCCGGCAGCACCGGGAGCGTTGTCAGCTTTTTAGCGGGAAGACTCGATTCGGATGGCGGCAATTCGAACGTTGCGATTTCAGTCGTCGGTAAATCGAGACGTTGGCGAACCGCACGACGCCAGCTGTCTCGCAAGGCTCGGAACAGGGGTCCACCGCCCCGCCACCACAGTGTCGAAGGCATCGAAGGCGTCGATGTTTGCGGCCCTGTCACCTCATACTGCGCAAAAATTTCATCGTGTTCCGCCCTGATGGCCTCTACCGCGTCAAAGCGTGCCTGGTGAGTATGCAGAGTGCTGTCGAACCGCTCCGGCAGGCGTCCATAGAATTCCGCCTCACCAATGAGCAATCGCAATTGCCCGCGACAGTACCCGTCGACCATCTGGTCCACATCGGTCAGATGGCCGAGCTCACCGGCATAATCGCGGACGTACCGGTAGGCACGCGCGAACGACGCCGGGGTCAGCGCCGACCAATTGAGCGACATGCCTGGCCACAGCGCTTCACGACCTTCGTATATCCAATCAGGCAACGTATGGATCGATGTGCGCACCAGGTCCAACCGTTCGAGCAGAGGAAGACGCTGCACATATTCGGGCCATTGCGTCAGGGCCTGGGGCGCCTCGATGGTCAAACTCCGCAAACGATTCAACGGTGTCAGGTCCAGATCACCGATGACCGCTGCATCGAAACCTGAATAATCGAGATGTAACGTCTCCAGTGAGGTCAGCCTGGTGAGCGTCGCCGGGAAATCCTCTGCCAGTGAGGAAGCAGCCGTAGAGAATCGCAGGCTGGTGAGCCCTGGCATCTGGTTCACCGCCTGCGGCAAGGTAGTCAAGTGCTGCGCTTGGGCGAAAAGAGAACCGATGTATTGGCGTTCCCGCCCGCCAATCGACAATCTCGTGACGCCAGGGAAGCGCGCCAGGAACGCATCCGCGTTAGCCTCTGTCAGGCCATTGCCGACCAACGACAATTCACGCACGTGGGGAAAATCGAGGGGCATTTCAGGCGGCGGCACCTCGGTGGAAAGCGACAGTCGCGCCGCTTCGGCCGAGTCTTGCGCCAGCGGTCCATTGCGCCAGCTCTCCCTGAGCGCCTGCACAAATTGACGCCTATGGAAATCGGCAGGGCTGCCTGTAGAAGGCCCCCGCCAAAGGTCGAGCGTGTCATTGAGCGACAGCCACTCACGCTGGCGAATTTGCAATAGCGAATAGATCTGTCGATCTGTTTTGCCCTGCTGTTGCCTGAAAAAGGCATCGGCTTGCTCCGCGCCTGGATAAAGCTCTTCCACCCGTGCCCTAAGGGACGGATCCAGCCCCTGCCCTCGTCCACTCGCGTAGTAACCCTTGAGCGTCGCGCTTACGCGGATCGGCGGCTTGAAACGTTTGGCATGAGGTTCAAGGAACGATGTCATTGCCTTGTGGTGCACGTCTGCGTATTCGATGACCTTGCGTTGCAGTACGGCGCCTTGCTCGACATCCGACAGCCCCAGTGCAGAAGACGCCTCCTCAGGCAGCGCCCGGAGAATCGAACGGTAGAAGTTGCCGCCCGTGTCAGGGAGCTGCCCCAATTCGTTGAGCGCCTGATAACGAGGTCCGTTTTTGATCAGGTATTTTTTCTGCGGTGCATCTTCAGCGCCGATGCTGTCAAGCAAAGCCCCTTCGACGCCTCCCTCACGCACTTCCAGACGCAGCGTATCCGGCCATCCCGGCAGTTTTTCCAGGGCTCGCAATGCCAGTCGCCGACTGTCGGCCGAAGGGATATTTTCGCTGCGCAACCCTGCGTACGCCCGCACCTGGCGTCCTTGTCGCGCATACCAACGCGCCTCTTCCAACAGGTTCAGCGGCGCGCGTCGCGTCGCGTCCAGACGGGCGAGATCCGCAGCCCGGCCATGGGCGATCACCTCTTGGGCGGCGGCCTCGCTAAGGCCCGGGCACTCAAGCTGCAACGTGCGAATTCGAGCGTCCGCAGCTTCCGTGCCCTTGTACAGCCTGTCGAATACCTGCGAACGGGTGACAGATTCCGTTGCGTCTTGCGGCTGGCCGATCACGCGGCCTGCCTCGGCATCCGTCTTGAACAGGCGCATCGCATCCTTCAGTTCGGGAGGCGGCGGCGCTAGGTCCATGTGCATTTTGCGTAGTGTGTTGTCGCTGACACCGCTGATGTCCGCGAGCCTGAGCAGCACGTCATCGGAAAATACCGCAGTCTCATGACCGATGCGCCTGAGCAGCGTCAGGCGATCCCAGGTCATCGGGCGCTCCAGGGAATGGCGCCAGGCGCCAGCGCCGTTATGCAAGAGGATGGGTTGATAGGCCGCATCGTCGGTCGGATGTCTGATGCGCCATTTGTGCACCGATGCATCAAAAAACTGCTCGTAGACCTTGTCACCCTGACGGATATAGGTCTTCCCATCGATTTGGTATTGGCCCAACGCGTTCGGAACATTCGTGCTGTCGAGTGTGACCTCACGCTCATAGCGACTCAGGTCGGGTTTCCACAGGCGTGTTTCGCCATTGGGCAATGTCACGGGCTCAAGACGCTCGATCACCGGCTCCGCCTTGATCGCGGCCAGCTTGCCGATTCCTGCGCCCGCACCGGCCATCACGGCCATCATTGCCAGGTTCTCGGCGATATCGACCAAGTGGGCCTTGGCTGCCCGTTTGTCACCCTCGCCCCACTCCACCGCACCTTCAAGGGTTTCGTACAGCAGCTGTTCGGCCATGAAAACCATCATCACCTCGCCCAGCACCGGAACGAACATGGACGCGATGTTCACGGCAAACAGCCCTAGCTGCAGGAGGCTGGCCAGTTTCGCTGCCCTCGCCTTGGCGTCGACATCATTCGTGGGGACCGCATGGCTGCGCGCATCGGCCAGTACCTGATCACGGTACCGGTCATAGAGGTATTGCCATGGGTCGAGGTTGTCGGCCCACGCTACGCGGCCTTTCTGGCCCACCGACGAGGGCGCGATGTAGGGGTTGGGTTCGCGCTCCATTTTGGGATGCTTAGGAGGGAACTCATTCACGCTCACCAAATGCCTGACAGGCCCCAGGATAACCGCCCAGTCATTCATGGGCTCAGCGATCCAGCGCAATTTATCTCGTGGGGATCCGGCAGCCTCCCGGACAAACTGGCTGAAGAAATAAGGTCGCTTGTCGTAGGGAACGAACTGACTGAAAAAACGCTGGTAAGGCGTGGGACCGGTGTCTGGTCGCGCCGTATCCGGGGTGGTGAGCAATTGCTTGAAACGGGTTTTCAGTTGATCGCCGTTGTATCGCTTTAGCGGATGCTTGGGGTCATGGGGAACGTAGAGAATGACTTCGTCGCTGTAGCGATCTATTTCGCAAGGAGTAAACGCGACGCAGCCCACCATCCTCTGCTTCATCAACGTCATGTCCTCGAACCAGACCGGCGTATTGCCTATCCGAGGATTGTTCTCGCGATTGATGACCGAGAGGATCATCGCGTGATCCTTGGGCTCGATATCCTTCGCCAACAACGCTTGCTCGGCGGCGGCCCTCATCGCGGCTTTCTGGTTGGCAATGAAATGCTCGCGAAGCGTCGTTTCGGTCGCGGCGTCAGCCGGATAGAAAAAAGACTTGAGATAGGTCTGGTACTTCGTACCGATATCCAGGCTGCGGCACAGCTTGAGGAACTGACCGACCGACACGTTCAGTACCACGGAAGAGCCTGTGCCGTGTGTGCCTGCTTTCATGACGAATCCAGAACTGTGATGGTAGGCATGGGGGTCACACTCCCAGCTTTCGAAGTTGTGCAGCGCGGCCTGTAGCATGGGCAACGCCAACACTTCGAACGTGCTCAGTTCCGTCTTGAACAACCCCATTTCCATTGCTCTTCTGAGGCATAGCCAGGTCTTGTCGACATCCGCCTCGACTCCGAACTGATCTTTTAATGCCTGGACCAACAACGGCTTGGCGAACGTGTCGATGTCCTGGAACGACGACATCGTCTTATCCAGATGAATCCGTGCGGCAGCACTTTCCTTGAAGCAGGCGTCCACGACCTTACGCTGGTCTGGCGAAGCATTCGTATACCAGGCGGGCTTTTGCGTTCCGGCTTGTTTCAGCGCCTGCCGGCGTTGTGTCGATGCTTCGATAAGCCATGCAGGCATGGCAGTCTCCAGAAAGTCTGCGTGCACACTCTCCGTGGCCCGTGACCCTGGCTGTGGTTTTTTCTTCGGGTTGCGTGTGGAATTCGGTGGCATACATCGCTCCTTTGAATGAAGCGACAGCAGACCCGTTCGGCGAGCCGCATCGGCGGTAGATAGTTATAGGCCGTCGGAAAACATCGTAACGAATCCCCAAGCATGGCCGAACCCTCCACGAAGGCGCAGATTGACTATGCTGGGTGGGAACCGATTTTCAGCGAGGGATTTATGGACGATCCAGTCGACAACAAGCCGCCCACCCTGTTGCAGATGATGCACAGCGTGCTCGCCGCGGCTTTTGGTGTGCAGAGCGGCAAGAATCGCGCCCGGGATTTCACCCACGGAAAACCAAGCCACTTCGTGATACTGGGGATCGCTTTCACGGTGATCTTCGCCTTGACATTGTTTGGCATCGTCAAGCTGGTGGTGCATCTGGCGGGGTTGTAGCTCCCTTCAACACCATACATGACCCTGTGGGAGCGAGCCTGCTCGCGATAGCGATTGTTCAGTCAAGCATGAAGCGACTGACACACCGCTATCAGGAGCAGGCTCGCTCCCACATTGCGTTGCGCGTTGAGTTGAGAATTATTGATGACTGACCCAGAACACCGCCGTGCCCACCACCAGGATAATCAGGAACAGAATGGCCCAGGCATCAACGGTACTGTCGCTTTTCCTTGCTTTGGTCGAATTGCTCATTGCATCGCCTCTTGTCGGTTTTGTAGGTGATTGCATAGGGACTCGACCACAGTTAAGACGATGATTGCCCGCACGACAAATGTGGATTAGCCGATAACTTATCTCATTAGTCGATTTCGTTCTTTACATATACTCAAACATCACTTTTGCGCATAACTCAAAACAGGTATCTTGCACCGGCTCCTCTAGGAGTGCGCGGCCGTGCGCGCAGAATTGCCGAGGCAGAACCCGATTCCAGCGAGCCAAGACGCAGCTGTTTCTGATCGGCCCAAGCCTGAGACCGAGACTTATATGTACGTATATGACGAGTACGATCAGCGGATCATCGAGGACCGCGTCAAGCAGTTCCGTGATCAGACCCGACGCTATCTGGCAGGCGAGCTGAGCGAAGAAGAATTCCGCCCTCTGCGCTTGCAGAATGGCCTGTATATCCAGCGCTTCGCCCCGATGCTGCGCGTGGCCGTGCCTTATGGCCAACTGACCTCGCGCCAGGTGCGCAAGCTGGCGCAGATTGCCCGCGACTACGACAAGGGCTACGCCCACATCAGTACCCGGCAGAACGTCCAGTACAACTGGCCGGCGCTGGAAGACGTGCCTGAGATCCTCGCCGAACTGGCCACCGTGCAGATGCACGCGATCCAGACGAGCGGCAACTGCCTGCGCAACGTCACCACCGACCAGTTTGCCGGCGTCGCGGCCGATGAGCTGATCGACCCACGTCCATGGTGCGAAATCGTCCGTCAATGGACCACGTTCCACCCGGAATTCGCCTACCTGCCGCGTAAGTTCAAGATCGCCATTAACGGCTCGAGCTCGGACCGCGCGGCCATCGAAGTCCATGACATCGGCCTGGAAACGGTCTACAACGCCGCCGGCGAGCTGGGCTTCCGTGTACTGGTGGGTGGTGGCCTGGGCCGTACGCCGGTGGTCGGTGCGTTCATCAACGAGTTCCTGCCATGGCAGGACCTGCTGAGCTACCTCGACGCCATCCTGCGGGTATACAACCGCTACGGCCGTCGCGACAACAAGTACAAGGCGCGGATCAAGATCCTGGTCAAGGCCCTGACGCCTGAAGTGTTCGCCGAAAAGGTCGAGGCCGAAATGGTCCACCTGCGCGGCGGCCAGACCACCCTGACCGAAGCCGAAGTCCACCGTGTCGCCAAGCACTTCGTCGACCCGGACTACAAGGCCCTGGGCAACCAGGATGCGGAACTCGCCGCCCTCGACAAGGAGCATCCAGGTTTCGCCCGCTGGCGTACCCGCAACACGCTGGCTCACAAGAAGCCCGGCTATGTCGCGGTGACCCTGTCGCTGAAACCGACCGGCGTGGCGCCAGGCGATATCACCGACAAGCAACTGGACGCCGTCGCCGACCTGGCCGATCGCTACAGTTTCGGCCAACTGCGTACCTCCCACGAGCAGAACATCATCCTGGCCGATGTTGAACAGAGCCAGTTGTTCACCCTGTGGGGCGAGCTGCGCGAACAAGGTTTCGCCACCCCGAACATCGGCCTGCTGACCGACATGATCTGCTGCCCGGGCGGTGATTTCTGCTCCCTGGCAAACGCCAAGTCGATCCCGATCGCCGAATCGATCCAGCGCCGCTTCGACGACCTGGACTACCTGTTCGATATCGGTGAGCTGGACCTGAACATTTCCGGTTGCATGAACGCCTGTGGTCACCACCACGTTGGCCACATCGGCATCCTGGGCGTGGACAAGAAAGGCGAAGAGTTCTACCAGGTCTCCCTCGGTGGCAGCGGCAGCCGCGATGCCAGCCTGGGCAAGATCCTCGGGCCATCGTTTGCCCAGGACGACATGCCGGATGTGATCGAGAAACTGATCGACGTGTACATTGAACAACGTACCGAAGACGAGCGTTTCATCGACACTTATCAACGTATCGGCATCGACCTCTTCAAGGAACGCGTCTATGCAGCGAATCATTAAGAACAACGAAGTCATCGACGAGACCTGGCACCTGCTGCCCAAGGACGCGACCCTCGATGGCATTTCCAATTGCGACGACCTGATCGTGCCCCTGGCCCTGTGGCGCGATCACGCCCACGCCCTCAAGGCCCGCGATGGCGGCCTGGGTGTGTGGCTGGACGCCGACGAGGAAGCCGAGGAAATCGGAGATGACGCCAATCAGCTCCAGGTCATCGCCCTGAACTTCCCGGCCTTCACCGACGGGCGCAGCTACTCCAACGCCCGTCTGTTGCGTGAACGCTACGGCTTCAAGGGTGAACTGCGGGCCATTGGCGACGTGTTGCGCGACCAGTTGTTCTACATGCGCCGCTGCGGTTTCGACGCCTTTGCCCTTCGCGCCGATAAAGATCCGTACGAAGCCCTCGAAAGCCTCAAGGACTTCTCGGTGACTTATCAGGCGGCCAGTGACGAACCGCTGCCGCTGTTTCGTCGTCGCTGATACCTGATACACAAAAAAGCCCTGGACCGGGTGACCGGTTCAGGGCTTTTTTTGTTGATGGATATTGAGAGCAGAACCTAATCTTCAGCCCGCCTTGGCCCCATGTGGGAGCGAGCTTGCTAGCGGTTTGCCTGGGCAGGTGATGTTGAATGTACCGCCGCCATCGCGAGCAAGCTCGCTCCCACAAGGTTTAGTGGTGGCCACCCGCCTCGAATTACCAAAACCGCTGCTGGGTCAGGCGGCTCCACCAACTGAGCAGCACACGATCCACCGAACCGCTTGCCGCCATGCCGATGCGTTCCTGCAGGCTTTTGCGTTCGGCATAGTGCAGATGGTACAGCTCGGCACCCTTGGCCCTTTCGGCCAGGTACTCGTCGCTGGTTTTCAGCTCGTCCACCAAGCGCTTTTCCAGCGCCGCGACACCCAACCACACTTCACCTGTGGCAACGTCATCGATCGCCAGTTGCGGGCGGTACGTGGCGACAAAGTTCTTGAACAGCGCATGGGTAATGTCCAGGTCTTCCTGGAATTTTTCCCGGCCCTTCTCCGTGTTCTCGCCAAACACCGTCAACGTTCGCTTGTATTCGCCGGCGGTCAGCACTTCGAAATCGATGTCGTGTTTCTTCAGCAGGCGATTGACGTTGGGCAACTGCGCCACGACGCCGATGGAACCGAGAATCGCAAACGGGGCGCTGATGATCTTCTCGCCGATGCACGCCATCATGTAACCGCCGCTGGCCGCCACCTTGTCGATGCACACCGTCAACGGTACGCCGGCTTGGCGGATCCGCGCCAGCTGCGACGAGGCCAGGCCGTAGCTGTGGACCATGCCGCCGCCGCTTTCCAGGCGCAGCACGACCTCGTCCTTGGGCGTCGCCAGGGTCAGGAGGGCGGTGATTTCATGGCGCAGGCTTTCGGTGGCGGAGGCCTTGATGTCACCGTCGAAATCCAGCACGAAGACCCGAGGCTTGGCAGCCGGTTTGTCCTTCTGCTTTTTTTCGGCCTTTTCAGCCTTGCCTTCGCTCTTGCGCAGGGCCTTGAGCTGCTCCTTGTCCAGCAGCGTCTGCTCCAGGCGCTCGCGCAACGCTTTGTAGAAATCGTTGAGCTTGCTGACCTGCAGCTGCCCCACCGACTTGCGCCGCCCCTTGCTGCGCAGCGCAGCGAAACTGGCCATGACCACCAGGATGGCGATGACCAGTGTGACCGTCTTGGCCAGGAAACCGGCGTATTCGACGAAAAACTCCACAGCGACTCCTTAAATGCAATGCGCCATTTGAACGCAGGCGCGTAACGCTGCCAGCATACCCATGCGCTTGCCCTGCTACCAGCCATGAAATCTGTGGTTACGTTAGCTCGGACGAGCCTGGATAACGCTGTAACGGCCATTTCAAACAAGCGTATGTTTTTTCATTGACACGCCATCGCCATCCTCATAACCTCGCCAAACCTTCAACGTACCGGGATGACGCGGACGTGGGCAGCATTTATCTGATTCGACATGGCCAGGCCTCCTTTGGTGCGGACGACTACGATGTCCTCTCGCCCAACGGCATACGCCAGGCGCAAGTGCTGGGCAGCCACCTGGCGCAGCTCGGTGTCGTGTTCGATCGCTGCCTCTCGGGCGACCTGCGTCGCCAACAGGACACCGCCACTGGCGCGCTGGGCCAGATGAGCGCAGCCGGCCTGCCGGTTCCGGAACTGGAAATCGACGCCGCCTTCAACGAATTCGATGCCGACGCGGTCATTCGCGCCCTGCTCCCGGACATGCTCTCCCAGGAGCCCGAGGCCCTCGACATTTTGCGCAACGCCGCGCAGAACCGCGCCGAGTTCCAGCGCATCTTCGCCTTGATCGTCGAGCGCTGGCTCAGCGGCCGCTACGACCCGCCGGGACTGGAGAGCTGGCTGGGTTTCGTCGAACGGGTCCAGGCTGGCCTGCACCGCATCCTCGACAATGCCGACAAGACGCACAAGATCGCCGTGTTCACCTCCGGCGGGACCATCACCGCCCTGCTCCACCTGATTACCCAGATGCCCGCCAGGCAGGCCTTCGAGTTGAACTGGCAGATCGTCAACACCTCGCTCAACCAACTGAAATTCAGGGGCCGCGAGGTGGCCCTGGCTTCCTTCAACAGTCATGCGCACCTGCAACTGCTGAAGATCCCGGACCTCATCACCTTCCGCTGAGTCCGGTTTGCTGTAGACCCCTGCTGTATTACCCCGAATAAGGATCGAAACCATGACCTCCGTAGCCGACGCCGTAAAAGCCATGCAAGCCAAGTTCAACCCAGCCGCCGCTGCCGGCCTGGACCTGGTATTCGGTTTCAACATCACCGACGAAGACAAGCAGTACGCCCTGATCGTGAAGGACGGCACCTGCGACATCCAGGAAGGCGAGAATCCAGACGCCAACTGCACGCTGGTCCTGGATAGTCAGACCCTCAAGGACATCGTCAGCGGCGAAACCGACGGCATGCAAGCATTCATGGGCGGCAAGCTGCGCGTTGAAGGCGACATGATGCTGTCGATGAAACTGTCCGAGCTGTTCCCGTCCTGAGATCAGGTCGCCCTGGCTGTACCCAAATCCCGCCCTTGTGGCGGGATTTTTTGTTTCTCGCCGCAAACCTTACAATGCCCGTTCACCCCGCCTCGGCCTGAACATGGACATCGACCTCGCTCGCACTTTCCTGGAAATCGTCCGCCACGGCAGCCTCGCCGCCGCGGCAGAGAAACTGCACGTCACCCAGACGGCGATCACCGCCCGGGTCCAGAAGCTCGAAAGCCAACTTGGCTGCGGGTTGTTCGTGCGCAATCGGGCCGGCGCGCGACTGACCAGTGATGGCGAAGCCTTCGTGGTCTATGCCAACCAGCTCGTCCAGACGTGGGAGGCCGCCCGCCGTGACCTGCCGCTGCCAGAGGGCTATCGCAACGTCTTGCACCTGGGCGGCGAAGTCAGCCTGTGCAACCCCTTGATGCTCGCCTGGGCCGGCGAGCTGCGACAGAAGATTTCCGGCCATGCCCTGCGCATGGACATCCGCGACGGCGAAAACCTGCTGCAGCAACTGGAGCTGGGCCTGCTGGACGCGGCGGTGGTGTATCAGCCCGAGTACTGGCCGCGGCTCCAGGTTGAGCAGTTGCTGGAAGAAAAACTGATCCTGGTGCGCCTGGCCGCTCGCCCCGAACCTTACGTGTACATCGACTGGAGTGCCGATTTCCGTCGCCAGCACGACACGGCGCTGCCGGACAAGGCCAAGGCCGCGGTGACCTTCAATCTCGGGCCCCTGGCGTTGCAGTACATCTTGGAAAACGGCGGCAGCGGTTATTTCCGCACTCGGGTCGTGCAGAGCTACCTGGACAGCGGCATTCTGGAGCGAGTGCCCAAGGCGCCGGAATTCAATTACCCGACCTACCTGGTATATTCAAGGGACCGGGATTCGGCCGCGTTGCAGCAGGCGTTCGACGTGCTGCGGGACATCGTCAAGACTGGCAGCGACTGGTCCCAGCGCTGGGATCCGCTGGGATAAAGGATTGGGTGGGCCGCTTCGCGGCCCAGCGGGAGCAAGCTCCCTCGCTACAAAAAGCGCTCAGGGGATAACCGTCATCGCTACTTTTGCATCAGCGCGGCGATGTCGTCCTTGATCCGCAACCGTTCTTTCTTGAGCTTATCCAGGTCGTCGTCGGTCACTACGGCGGTGGGTTTTTCAGCCTTCACGACTTTTGTATCGATTTTCGCATATCGAGTGATCAGCGCGTCGAGATCCTTGTCCTTTTCGCGTTTTTTCTGAATGTCGTCCTCTGTGCACTTCAGATCCTGGCAGAGATCATGGGACACCGGCATGGAGCACCTCCTTCGTGAGTTCGGTGACAAGTGCTTTTCTGGGCACTGCCTGTCAGCAGCATGGCCTTGCCGATCGGGTTCTGTCGACCGCCAATCCGACCAGCGGTGACCGTTCGTCGTGCCACGACGCGTTCCGATAAAACCTTCCCCCGAGCTTTTCCCTCCATTGATCAGTACCCAGAGAATCACCTGTACAACCTGTGTGGAGACTGACCTATGGACAGATTTACCCTGCGTCAACTCGGCCTGGCTGTTGCCCTGAGTAGCAGCATGGGCATGGCATGGGCCGCGACTTCCAGCGACTTTGTCGACAACGCGGCGGCCGGCGGCATTGCGGAGATCGAAACCGGCAAACTGGCGCTGCAGAAAAGCCAATCGGCGGACATCAAGGAGTTCGCCAACAAAATGATTGCCGACCACACCAAAGCCAACGAAGAGCTGAAGGCGCTGGCGAAAAAACATGACATCGAAGTACCAGACGACACCACGTTGATGAAAAAGGCCAAGGCCAAGATTCTTGACGTGCGCGATGAGTCCTTCGATCCGGCCTATGCAAATAACCAAGTGATGGCTCACGAAGAGACCGTCGCCCTGTTCAAGAAGGAGGCTGAGACCGTCACTGACGATAAGAAGCCTGGCAGTACCGAACTGAAGGCATTTGCCCAGAAAATGCTGCCGGACCTGCAGCATCACCTGGAAATGGCGAAGAAGCTTCAAGCGGCCCACCCTAGTAAATAACGCCATCGTCAATAAAAAAGCCCGACTCTCGAGTCGGGCTTTTTTATTGATCAGCTGTCGGCTGTGTCGATATCAGCGTCAGTCTTGTCACCGGGTCCAGGCCGATCCGGTTCCGGCTTGAAACCGGGGCTGTAGGTGTTGTCGTTGTCCTGATGATTTTTCTTCTGATCGACCTCACGGGCAGCACTGTGAGCCTCGTGTGTTTCAGCCGGATTGGCAGGCTGGTTATCCGTCACTTGAGGATCGATTGCCGGATCGTTACGCGAGGCCGGGGTTTGCGTCTGGCCTTGTTGCTGAGTATTTGCAGAGTCGCTCATTAGACACCTCGTTCATGACCAGGCCGAATAGTGATCGGCCCTGCTTATTCGAAGGCAAAACGGCGGCTTGGGTTCCATTCTTTTACCGCGTCGGGCTCACTCGTCCAGTGCCGAACTGACCATCCGCGCCAATGCATCCGGGTTGTAGGGTTTGCTCAGCAGGTGGGTATCGGGGCTCAGTTGGTGATTGCGCGAGATGATGTCCCGGGTGTGTCCCGACGTGAACAGGACCGGCACCGGCGGGGTCTGTACCTTCGCCCAGGCCGCCAGGTCGGAGCTCTTGATCAGGCCGGGCATGACCACATCGGTGAAGATCAGGTCCACCGAGACGCCATCGAGCAACAATTTCATGGCCTCGTCGCCGTTGGCGGCGGTCAGGGTCCGATAGCCGAGCTGCTCCAACAACTCCACCGAGGCGCCGCGTACGTCGTCGTTGTCCTCGACCACCAGGATGGTTTCCTCCAGGCCGGATCGAAGCTCGCGGGGAGGTGCCTGTTCCGGGGACTCGGGCTTGTGGCTGCGGGGAAAATACATATGCACCTGAGTGCCTTCGCCCGGGTGGCTGGCAATTTCGATGTGCCCGCCGCTCTGCTTGACGAACCCGAACACCATGCTCAATCCAAGCCCCGTGCCTTGGCCGTCGGTCTTGGTGGTGAAAAACGGCTCGAAGACCTGGTTCAGGACTTCGGGCGCCATACCCGCGCCATGATCGATCACCGACAGTCGCACGTAATCCCCTGCCGCAACTCCTTTGCCGGCACAGGACGATTCGTCCAGGACGATATTTTCCCCGAGCATTCTGATGACACCTTCGCCCCCCATGGCGTCGCGGGCATTGATCGCCAGGTTCAACAGGGCGTTTTCCAGCTGATTGCAATCGACGTGGATACACCAAGGCTCAGGAGGCAACGCCACCTCGATGCGGATGGTTTCGCCCAGGGCCCGCTGCAACAATTCACCCAGGCCTTCATAGATGCGCCGAGGGTTGTAGACCGCCGGTGACAACGGCTGGCGACGGGCGAAAGCCAGCAACTGCGACGACAGCTTGGCGCCCCGCTCCACGGCTTCGATGGATGCACCGACCCGCCGCTGGACGTTGGGATTGTCAGGCTCGTGGCGAGCCAGCAAGTGCAGGTTGCCGGCGATCACCTGGAGCAGGTTGTTGAAGTCATGGGCCACGCCTCCCGTGAGTCCGCCGATGGCCTCGAGTTTCTGCGATTGACGCAATTGCTCCTCGGCCGCCAACCGCGCCTGCACTTCACTGGCGACGCGTTGTTCCAGGTCGCGGGTGAACTTGAGCAGCGACGCTTCGGCGGTCTTGCGCTCGTTGATATCGATCAGTACGCCGGGAAACCGCAGGGGCTTGCCCAACGCATCGAACTCGCATCGCCCGCTGGCCAGCACCCAAAGGTAATCGCCCTCGCCACGGCGCAAGCGATATTCGGCGGTGTAGGGAGCGCCCGTGCGCACGGTCAGGTCGACCCGTTGTTCGACGTCGTCGATGTCGTCGGGATGGATGCGCTGGCGAGCGATCTGGATGGGCAGTGCATCCAGCGGGCACTCGGGCGGATAACCGAAAGTACGGGCGAAACGTTCATCGCCAGACAGCGTGTCGGTGGCGATATCCCAGACGAACGACCCCAGCAACGGCCCGGCCGAAAGCGCCAATTGGATACGCTCATTGACCGCACGGTAGCTGCGCTCGGCCTCTTGCCGGGCCCGCTCGCTCAGCACCAGCTCGGTGGTTTCCACGACAATCGCCAACACGCCGGCAGGCGAATGGTCATCGTCGGGGACCGGGCTGTAGTAGAGATCCAACCAGACGTCTTCGGGCTTGCCGTCGCGCAGCAGCACCAGCTCCTTGTTGCGGTAGGACAAGGTGCCGCCGCCCAGGCACACGTCCAATACGTGGCGGTTGAATTCGGCCACCTCCGGCCATCCCAGCTCCACCGCGCTCCCCAGCAGGTAGGGATGGCGGCCGCCGGCGAATTCGGCATAGGCGTCGTTATAGATCATGTAGCCCTGGCGGCCCCACAGCATGACCATCGGCAATGGTGAAGCGAGCATCAGTTGGACCGCGCTGCGCAGGCTGGCGGACCAGTGCTCGATCGCACCCAGCTCCGTGCGACGCCAATCGTAGGCCCGGATGCGCCGGGCCATTTCTCCGTCCCAACCGGGACACCCGTTACTTTGGGATAAGAACTTCATGGAACGTCTCTCACCTCAAGCTACCAGCAGGGAAGCGGCATACCACAAGTCCCTTGTGCTAGTGCTTCGAGCGCGAGGTTGGCAATTGGTTTCATGCAGACTGACGACGCCAACCCTTTATGGCGAGGGGATTTATCCCCTCGCCACAGATTTCAACCAAACATTCAGCGAAAATCCCGGCTGCGCACATTGATGCCCGCCAGCAAACCGCTCAAATCGCTCAGGCGCCCGGCAATCAGATGACGGACCTCGCCGACACTTTCCCAGCGCCCGTCCACCCTGAGCAATTGCGACCCTACCAGGACCTTGCGCTGGCGTTCGGCCAAGTCGCGCCAGACCACTACGTTGAGATTGCCGAACTCATCTTCCAGAGTGACAAAGGTCACCCCGCTGGCCGTGCCTGGACGTTGGCGACCAGTGACCAGCCCCGCGACGCTGACGTGGCGGCCATGCTCGACAGCCTGCAATTCCCGGGAGCTGCGGCAGCGTCGGGCGCGCAATTCGGAACGCAGCAAGGCCAGCGGATGAGGCCCCAGCGTCGTGCCCAGGGTGGCGTAGTCGGCGAACAGGTTTTCCCCCACCGTGGGTGTCGGCAAGGCCACGGTGGGCTCTTCCGGGCTGGGCAGACCCGCGAACAAGCCCAGTTGTTTTTCCACTCCGGCAATTTCCCAACGGGCGCGATGGCGGTCGCCGGCCAGGCCGCGCAAAGCGTTGGCGTCCGCCAGTTGCTCCAGGGCCCGGGCGTCGAGTCGAGCCCGTTCGCCCAGGTCGGCCACATCGCTGAAAGCCCGCTGCCCGCGTGCCACCTCGATACGCCGGGCATCGTCCTCTCTAAACCCCTTGATCAGACGCAAGCCCATGCGAATCGCCGGCTGGCGGCCTTCCATCGGTTCCAGGCTGCATTCCCAGTCGCTGGCCCGCACGTCCACCGGACGGATCTGCAACTGATGCCGGCGAGCATGCTGGAGGATCTGGTCCGGGCTGTAGAAACCCATGGGCCAGCTGTTGATCAGGGCACAGGCGAACGCCGCCGGCTCGTGGCATTTGAGCCAACTGCTGGCGTAGGTCAGCAAGGCGAAACTGGCGGCATGGGATTCAGGAAAGCCGTAATTGCCGAAGCCCTTGATCTGTTCGAAGAGCTGCGCGGCGTATTCAGGTTTGTACCCTTTGGCCGCCATCCCGTCGGCCAATCTTTTCTTGTGCGGTTCGAGCCCGCCGTGGCGCTTCCAGGCGGCCATGGAACGACGTAACTGGTCCGCTTCGCCCGGGCTGTAGCCAGCGGCGACAATGGCGATCTGCATGACCTGTTCCTGGAACAGCGGAATGCCCAGGGTGCGGCCCAGCACCTCTTTCAATTCCGACGATGGATAAGTGATCTTCTCTTCTCCATTGCGCCGCCGCAGGTAGGGATGCACCATCCCGCCCTGGATGGGTCCCGGTCGCACGATCGCCACCTCGATCACCAGATCGTAGTATTCCTTGGGCTTGAGCCTGGGCAACATCGCCATCTGCGCCCGGGATTCGATCTGGAACACGCCGATGGTGTCGGCGCGGCTGATCATCTCGAACGTGGCCCGATCATCCTTGGGCAACGACGCGAGGGTATGACGCACGCCCCGGTAATGCGCGATCAAGTCGAAACAGCGACGAATCGCGCTGAGCATGCCCAGGGCCAGGATGTCCACCTTGAGCAGCCCGACCGCATCGAGGTCGTCCTTGTCCCACTGGATGATGGTGCGCTCGGCCATCGCGGCGTTCTCGACCGGCACCAGGGTGTCCAAGGGTTGCTGGGAAATCACGAAGCCGCCGGGGTGTTGGGACAGGTGCCGGGGGAAGCCGATCAGTTGCTGGGTCAGGCTCAACACCCGACGCAGCACCGGGCTCTCCGGGTCGAAACCACCCTCGCGCAAACGTTCCAGCGGCGGTGCCTCATCGCTCCAGCGCCCGCAGCAGTCGGCCAGTGCATTGACCTGGTCCGGCGGCAGGCCCAGGGCCTTGGCCACGTCGCGTACCGCCCCGGCGCCGTGATAGCTGCTGACCACGGCCGTCAACGCCGCGCGATGCCGGCCGTAGCGCTGGAACACGTACTGCAGGACTTCCTCGCGACGTTCGTGTTCGAAATCGACGTCGATGTCCGGTGGCTCATTGCGCTCGCGGGACAGGAAGCGTTCGAACAACATGTCCGTCTGTGCCGGGTCGATTTCGGTGATGCCCAGGGCGTAGCACACCGCCGAGTTGGCCGCCGAGCCCCGGCCCTGGCAGAGAATGTGACGGCTACGGGCGAAACTGACGATGTCCTGCACGGTGAGGAAGTAGCTGTCGTAGCCCAGTTCGGCAATCAACTCCAATTCCTTGTCGATCTGCACGCGCACCTTTTCTGTGACGCCGTTCTTCCAGCGCTCGCGCATGCCGCGCGCGGTCAGTTCCCGCAGCCAGGACGCCGGATCATGGCCCTCGGGCACGAGCTCGCGGGGGTATTCATAGCGCAACTGACCGAGGTCGAACGTGCAGCGCCGGGCGATGTCCAGGGTTTCATCGAGCAAGGCGCGGGGGTAGAGATCGGCCAGGGCCTGGAGGCTGCGCAAGTGGCGTTCGCCGTTGGGGTGCAGACGCTGACCGGCCTCGGCAACGGTGACGTGGTGGCGAATGGCGGTCATGGTGTCTTGCAAGGCGCGGCGACCCCGCACATGCATATGCACGTCGCCCGTGGCGACGGCAGGAAGACCCAGGCGTTCGGCCAATGCGAGCAAGTCCGCGAGCCGTCGCTGGTCGTCTTGACCGCAATGCAACTGCACGGACAGCCAGAGTCTTTCGTTGAACACCTGTCGGAGCCAGCGCCCTTGCGCCTCGGGCGTCTTGCCATCGGGGACCCACAGGGCGAGCAGCCCTGGCAGCGGCTCGTCGAAGTCTTCTCGGACGATGCGATAACGGCCCTTTTCGCTGCGCCGCCGTGCGCGGGTGATCAGCCGGCACAAGGTTTGGTAGCCCTCGAGGTTTTCCACCAACAGCACCAGCTTCGGACCGTTCTCGACCTGGATTTCGCTGCCGACGATCAATTGCAAGTCCAGTTCCTTGGCTGCCTGCCAGGCCCGGACGATGCCGGCCAAGGTACATTCATCCGTCACCGCCAGGGCCCGATAGCCCTGCTGTTTGGCGCGACGGCACAATTCCAGGGCGCTGGAGGCGCCGCGCTGGAAGCTGAAGTTCGACAGGCAATGCAGCTCGGCATATTCGACGCTCATGCGAACCAACCTTGCAGCCACAACGGTCCGCCCTCGCCCACCGGTCGATAGGCCCAGCCGCGTTGGCCGGCGCGGGTCTCGATCAGGTAGTAATCACGGCGCACATCGGCGCCGTCCCACCAGCCGGACTCGATGCGCTCCGGGCCCATGAGGATTCGCGCCTGGCCTTCAGGCAAGACCTGGGGCTCGCCAAGCAGCCAGCCGGGACGCTGGACATCATCGCGCAGCGGACACATCTGTTGTTGCGGCTGGGGTTTCATCTGCCAGGCGCACTCGGGGCGGTGGTCGTCGCCAAATCCCAACCCTTGCACGGCTTCATCACCGAGGCGCGCCCGCAGCCGTTCGCGCAGTTGTTCCCACGGCAAGGACTGCTGGGGACGCTCGTCGAACAATTCCAGGCGCTGGGGCACGAAGCTCGGCAGGTCTTCGGCACACAAGCGAAAACCGCGCACGGGCGCCTCGACCTGCACCTGCTCGAGACGGCCACGGGCCAGCTCGAACAGCATCGAAGCATCCCGCTCGGCGCTGAGCAGGCCGACCTTGATCACCGTGTCCGGCAAACCGGCGTGTTCCAGGTGCAAATCAAAACGCTGCACGCCGCTGTCGCGGCCGCACAGGTAGGCCGACAGGTCACCGGTCAAACGTCGCAGAGGAAACAGCAATGCCTGGTGGGACTGCACGTCGTAGTTGAGTTCGATGCGCACATCGAAACGGTCCGGGGGCAGGTAGAACGACAGCGCCAGGGTGCGGCTGCCCACCAGCGCATCGAGGTGCTTGAGCATGTCGGCTTCGAAGCGCCGCGCCAGGGTGTGCCGGGGCAAGGCCTGGACTTGGCTGAGCCGGCGCAGGCCCATGCGCGACAAGGCCGTGGCAGCTTCGGGCGCCAGGCCGACTCGGTCCACTGGCATCTGTCCCAGGTACGCTTGCAAGGTCTCGTTATCGGGCACGACCAGGGCGTCGTAAGCATTGGCCAGCATCCGCGCCGCCACGGGATTGGGGGCGGCGACGATGCGATGCCGAAAACCCAGCTCAGTCAATTCGGCCCGCAACCGCGCCTCGAACACCGGCCATGGCCCGAACAGCCCCAGGCTCGACTCGATTTCGAACAGCACCGTGCGTGGATAATGCACGCTCACCTGGGAGCTGAAACGATAGGCCCAGGCCGCCAGGAATCGTTGCCAGTTTTCGATCTGCGCCGCGTCGTACTCGGCGGTGGCGAACCCTTTGCTCAAGGCCTGGGCCGCGGTCATGGTCTGGCCGGGGCGCAGGCCCAGGGCGCGCGCCGGTTCATTGACCGCTTGCAGCACCCGGCGCTGGGCCGGGCCGGTCAGCAGCGCCAGGGGCTCGCTGGGGTCGGGGCGCTGGCGCAGCGCGGCATCCAGCGCCAATTGCGGGAAGAGAATACAGACCCAGCGCATCGCAACCTCAATGCCCTGTCTGTGGGGGGAACGCAATCGGCGCCGAACGCGCCAGCCCGCCCCGGGACTTGAGCACCCGCAATTGTGCGGGCCGGGAATCGATGGCGATGCGCAGGGCCGCCGGGGACGGGTTGATGGCTTCCTGGATCGAGCGCCAGGCGAACGCCAGCGTCTGGCCGGTTTCCGCCGCGACCTGCAAACGGCGCAAGGCCCGGTCATCCGCCTGGCGCGGCCAGCACAACACCGCGCCGCAACTGCCCGAGCGCAGACATTGTTCGGTGGCCCATAAGGCCTCCCGTGGATCGGCCTGGATGATCGACAACTGGCGCAAGTCCACCCCGGCGTTTCGCCAGGCCTGGGGATAGGGCACGAACGGCGGCGCCACCAACACGATCCGCTCCCCCGCCGCCGATAGCCGCGCCAGGGTCGGCCACACCAGTTGCAATTCGCCCACGCCCGGCGCGCCGATGAGAATTTCCGTCAACGCCGCTTCCGGCCAGCCACCACTGGGCAGTGCCGCATCCAGTACGGCGTGGCCGGTGGGCTGTGGACTGGCGGCCGGCGGCGCAGGCCGGCCCTTCCAGACCTGGCCGCCATTGAACAGCGTGTCCAGCGCAACGACGGCGCCCATCAGCCTTGTCTCACCAGGCCACAGAACACGCCTTCTATCGCCAGGTCCTGGTCGGCTTCGACGATGATCGGCTGATAGGCTGGGTTGCGTGGCAACAGGCGTACGCGCTCGCCGACTCGCTCAAAACGCTTGATGGTCACTTCACCGTCCAGGCGCGCCACGACAATCTGCCCGTTGGAAGCCTGGGGCGTGCGTTGCACACCCACCAGATCGCCGTCGAGGATACCGTCCTCGATCATCGAATCGCCCTGGACCCGCAGCAGGTAGTCCGGCGCTTTGGTGAAGATCGCCGGGTCCAGCAACAGACGGCTGTGGACCTCGGCATCGGCACCGATCGGCAGGCCGGCGGCCACCCGTCCCAACACCGGCACATCCAACAGTTCGGGACGCGGCGGCTGATTCAACAGCCGGATGCCCCGGGCCTGGTGCGGATTGACTTCGATGAAACCGGCTTCGGTGAGCGCCAACACATGCTTGCGCGCCACGCTGCGAGAGGCGAAACCAAACGCCTCGCTGATTTCAGCGAGGCTGGGAGGCTGGCCCTGTTCGGCGATGCGTTCGCGGATAAAGGTCAGGATGGCGGTACGGCGGGGAGTGAGAGTCGTCATGGAGTACATTTGTACTCCTGTCGGTTTTTTCTGACAAGCGCCGCCAGTCAGTTCACGGGTTGACTGCGCAAAATCAAATTGACCGTGTTGAATGATTTAGGGGCTGCCGACGCAGCCCAGTGGGAGCAAGCTCCCTCGCCACGGGTTCACCCTATTGCTCAAGTAACCAGCGTATCCCTGTGGGAGCGAGCTTGCTCGCGATGGCGGTGAGTCAGCTTGCAAACAGGTTGAATATACTGACGTCATCGCGAGCAAGCTCGCTCCCACAAGGGATAGGCATAAAGCTACAGACCCGCCAGATAAGCCCAGGGAAAAATCCCCCGCTCGTGGCCATCGCTAAAGACCAACTGCACCCCATAACCCTGGCTATTGACCCCAACCACCCGGACCCGCGAATCAACCTGCACCGCCACGCCTTGCAGGCGAAACGCTCGACACCGCGAGCATGGGCATTGCCGGCGCAGCTCGGCATGGTCCAACTGTTGTTCGCGCCCATCAGGCCAACTCAGGCGCAACAGCCCCTTCTCCCGTGAATTGCCAATCGCCAGCGGGCTCATTGCAGTTGGCCCAAGGCAATGCGCACAGCCTTGCGTACCTCCGGATCGCCATCCTCCTGGGCGGCCTGCAACGCCGCAATGGCAGCAGGATCGTTCAACTCGCCCAAGGCCAGTGCTGCCTCCTTGCGCAGATTGCTGATGCGGTGGCCCAGGGTTTCGATCAATGCCGCCAGGGCCGGGGCGTAGCGCAAACGACCCAGGCTGCGGGTCGCCCGCAAGCGCACTTGCCAGTAGTCGTCCGCCAAGGCATCGATCAGGGCCGGGCCGGCATCGGCGTGACCGACCTTGCCCAGCGTTGTAGCGGCTTCTTCGCGAACCGCCCACGCCGGGTCCCGCAAGGCCTGGCGCAGGGCTGGCAACACTTGCTCATCCGAAGCCAGGCCAAGGGCACCGGTGGCCGCGCGGCGTACTTCGCTGTCCGGGTCATCACTGGCGAGCCGGGCCAAGGCTGGCAAGGCGCCGAGGTGCTTGAGCCAGCCCAGCACGCCAACCGCTTCGCGGCGCACGCCAGCATCGTCATCGGCCAGGGCGGCGATGGATGCTGGCGCGGCATCGCCCAGGCGCAACTCGCGCAAGGCCCGGAAGGCCGCGACGCGGACACCGGCGTCGGCATGTGTCGTCCAAGGCAGGATCACTCTTCCTGCCGCCTCGCTCTTGAGCAGGCTCAAGCTTTGGGCAGCAGCGGCCTGCACCGTCGGTGATCGATCGGTCAGGGCTTCGCACAAGCCTGCGACCACCGGCTCGTCCTCCCAGGCTTCGAGCAATCGCGCGGCTTCGGCGCGCACCTCGGCGCTGGGGTCACTGGCCAGGCGATCCACAAGCCACAACAGGCCTTCGGGCTCTTCAAGGTCGGCCAGTTCGATAAGGGCGATGCGGCGCACACCGGCGTCCTCGTCGGTAAGACGCGGTTGCAGGGCGAGAATGTCTTGGTTGTCGGTATTTTCAAATAGAGAGGTCATAGGGCAAATCGCGGCAAGGAGGTTTCAGGGGGCAACCCGAGGGGATTGAGGCGCGGCAATTGCTGGCCATCTTCATGACGCAGCAGCTCAAGGCAGTGGCGCTTCAATCGGGAGAATTCAGGGCTCGTCACCAGCTCAGTCGTGCGTGGCCGAGGAAAATCCAGGCGCAGATCCTCGATGATGCGACCCGGCCGTGGGCTCATCACCAGCAAGCGATCGGCCAGGAATAGCGCCTCGTCGATGTCGTGGGTGACGAACACAACGGTGGTGCGGATGCGCGTCCAGATGTCCAGCAACAACTCCTGCATGTTCAAGCGCGTCAGTGCATCCAGCGCGCCGAAGGGTTCATCCATCAGCAACAAGCGCGGGCGGTTCACCAGCACCCGTGCGATCTCCACTCGCTGCTGCATGCCACCGGAGAGCTGGTCCGGCCAGTGCCCGGCAAAACCCTCCAGGCCCACCGAGGCGAGCATCTCATCGGCGGCTCGTTGTCGTTCGACTTTGCCCAGGCCACGCATCTTCAGGCCAAAAGCAACGTTGTCGCGCACGCTGCGCCATGGAAACAAAGTGTGCTGCTGGAACACCATGCCGCGCTGAGGCGAGGGACCGGCCACCGGCACCGCGTCGACGTTCAGCGTACCGGTGCTCGGTTGCAGATGCCCGGCAAGGGCACCGAGCAAGGTCGATTTGCCGCAACCGGACGGCCCCAGGATGCAGACGAACTGGCCCGCCTCGATCTGGCAATCGAGCCCCTGCACCGCTTCGAAGGCCTGGGCACCCTGGCCCAGGACAATGGACAACTGGCGGATGTCGATCCGCCCTTCAGGCGTTTGCATTGCACTCATCAGGCTTTTCCTCGGGGCCGGTGCCAAGGCGTGAACAACCCGCCCAGGCGCTTGATCAACAAACTACTGCCCATCCCCAGCACGCCGATCAGCAACATGCCGACCACGATGTCGGGGTAGTTCTGCACGGTGTAGGACGCCCAGGTGTAGTAGCCGATGCCGTACTGGCCGGCGATCATTTCCGCCGTCACCAGGCAGAACCAGGACGTGCCCATGCCGATGGCGAGGCCAGTGATGATGCTCGGCGCGGCGCCCGGCAGAATCACTTCCAGCAGGATGGCCCGGCGTCCCGCCCCGAGGCTTTTCGCTGACGCGACCAGCCGCCGGTCCACCCCTTCGACGCCGTGCACGGTGTTGAGCAGGATCGGGAACAGCGCGCCGGTGAAGGTGATGAACACCATCGACAATTCCGACGACGGGAACATCAGAATCGCCAACGGAATCCAGGCCACCGCCGGGATCGGCCGCAGGACTTCCAGTGGCGGCAACAGCAAGTCTTCGGCCCATTTCGAACGACCGATGGCCACGCCCAGCGCCACGCCAATCAGCAGCGCCGCACCGTACCCGGCAAAGACCCGCCCCAGGCTGCTGCCCAGGTGCCGCGCAAGATTGCCCGATTCCCCCTGGCCAAGCGCGGCCTGGAGTACCGCCAATGGGGCCGGGACGTTGGCGAAGGTCACCAGGCCGAGGTCCCAATGACCGTCGGCGGCGAGCTGCCAGAACAGCAGGCAGAGCAGCAGTGAAGCGGCTCGCAGGAGCCAGCGTTTGGGTGATGGGTACACAAATCTTCCTCCGGAGTGGAATCCTTGTGGGAGCGAGCTTGCTCGCGATGGCGTCAGGTCAGTTGAAATCGAATTGGCTGACACACCGCTATCGCGAGCAAGCTCGCTCCCACAGGGGACGGTGTCAGGTCAACGGGCGGCGACCGCCTGGGTCGTCGCCTCGGTGAAATCCAGGACCTTGCCGCCCTGCTGCGCGGCAAACTGCTCGGCCTGCCCTTTCAACAGGAACGCGCTGAGCTGGCCCTTGGCATCGCTGGCGAACCACGCCTGCTCGGCCAGCAGCTTGATCCCGCTGTCGCTGGCCTGTGCGTAGACGGCTCGGATACCCTTGCCTTCCTGCTTGAGGCTCGCCAGCGCGGTGAAGGCTGACTGCGCGGAGGCGTAATGGCGCACTTTCGGCTCGCCGCGTACCCAGATTTCGGCCACGTGGCGGGCATCGGTGATGGCCTGGCCGGTCGCAGTATCGGCGCTGCCCAGCGGGGTCTGGGCGTAGTTGGCCAGTTGCGCGGTGTAATCCAGGTACGAAGCCTTGAAGGCGGCGCGGATGTACTGGTCATCGATGAAGGTGTTGAGGTCCAGCCCGCGATCGGCTTTCTTCAGCAGCTTAAGGGTGTCGATGGCGGTGCCCACGGCCTGGCGGTATTCCGGTTTCCAGGTCAGGTCGCGGGTCTGCACGCCCAGCGGCCCGTGGAACAGATAATTGACCTCGGCATCCACGCCGGTGACCTTGGCGATCAGCTCGCTGTACTTCTCAGGCTCGGCGGCCAGCAGCTGGTTGGCTTCGATGGATGCACGCAGGTAGGCGACGACGATTTCCGGGTACTTCCTGGCATAGGCCTGGTCCACCAGGGCGCCATGGAATGTTGGCGTCTTGGCCTGGGCGCCATCGTAGATCTTGCGGGCAAAACCACGGCTGGGGAACAGTTCGGCGAACGGCACGAAATCAGCGTGGGCGTCGATCTTACCGGCCTGCAACGCCGAGCCGGCGACCTCCGGTGGCTGGGCGATGATGTTCACATCCTTGAGTGGATCCCAGCCTTGGGCCGCGACGGCGCGCAGTAGCATGCCGTGGGCGGTGGAGGCAAAGGGCACGGAAATGGTCTTGCCCTTGAGCTCGGCCAGGGATTGAACGCCCGAGGCGCTCGGCACGACGATGCCATTGCCGCTGCCCTGGGTGCTGCCCGACAACACGCTGATGAACAGGCTGTGCTTGCCAGCGGTTTCGAACGCCACGCCATTGAAGGCGCCGGGAAAATCGGCCATGGCGCCGAAGTCGAGCTTGCCCGCCACCATCTCGTTGGTCAGTGGCGCGCCGCTGGTGAAGTTTTTCCACTGGATGTCGTATTGGGCATCCTTGTACGCGCCGTCGTGGGGCAGGTATTTGTCCAACAGGCCCAACTCCCGAATCAACAACCCACCGGCGGCGCAGTTGATGGTGGTGTCCTGGGTGCCGATGGCGATGCGGATGGTTTCTGCCTGGGCAGGCAGGGTCAATGAAGCCAGTACCAGACCGGCCAATGCTGCACGCAATAACATGGGTGTGTCCCCTCGAATCGTTTATGGGTATTTCGTCTCCGCCGCGATCAGGGCGCGGTGGGAAACGAGGGGTGTTGTGGGTTTAGCGTCCGGGGTGGCCGGATGGCTTTTTGTGGTGTCTGTGGTGGCCTCTTCGTCGGAATGCCGCCCGGAGCAGGCTCGCGATGGCGTCGTCGCAATCAGCGCAACAGATACGGAATCTCGACTTTCACCGCCCCCGTCGGGCAGTCTTTTTCACAGGGCATGCAATACCAGCACTCATCGAACGCCATGTAGGCCTTCTGCGTTGCAGGGTTGATCGCCAGCAAGTCCATGGGGCAGACATCGACGCAGACCGTGCAGCCTTTGTGGGCGATGCATTTGTCCTCGTCCACGGTGACGGGGGCGTTGGAGCGGAAGAAGATTTCCTGGGGTTGGTAGACCATGGGCGTTCTCTTTGAGTGAAGGGTTCAAGCCGCGTCGGCACCGACCCGCAGCCGGTCATAGGCCTGCAGCTCGTCGGCATCGAGGGCGATGATGTAGGGCTCGACCGCTTTCTTGAAGGAAGTCATCTGGCCTTCCTCGCCTTTCTTCAGGTGGCAATGGCAGAACCAGTCGCTGTCGTTGCGCTGCGGGTGGTCGACCCGATAGTGGTACAGCCCCCAACGGCTTTCCGCGCGAAACAGCGAGGCGCGGGCGGCCATTTCGGCGCAGTCGCGGATGACGCTGACCTCCATGGCACGCATCAGCTCATGGGCGTTGTGAGCCTTGATCTGATCCAGGTCGCGCTGGATATCGCTGAAGCGTTGCAAGCCGATCTGCATTTTTTTCGTGACCTTCGGCGGCTGCAGGTAATCGTTGACGAAACGTCGCAGCTTGTATTCCACCTGGGCCGGCGGCAGGCCGTGCTCGCGCTCCAGTGGCGCGTAAACGCGCGTCCTCTCCCGTTCGATCTGCCCGACGTCCAGCACCGAGAAATCCTTCCCCGCCACAAAATCCGCGGCGTTGTTGCCGGCAAACCAGCCGTAGGTGAACGCACCGAGCATGTAGTTGTGCGGCACCGCCGCCATGTCACCCGCCGAGTACAACCCCTTGACCGAGGTTTGCGCCCGCTCGTTGACCCACACGCCCGAGGCTGAGTGACCGCTGCAAAAACCGATTTCGGAAATGTGCATCTCTACCATCTGCGTGCGGTAGTCGGTGCCACGGTTGGCGTGGAACTGGCCGCGACTGGGGCGTTCGTTGCTGTGCAGGATCTCTTCGATGTTCTGGATGGTCTCCTCGGCCAAGTGATCGAGCTTGAGGAACACCGGGCCATTGCCGCCTTCGAGTTCCTGGTGGAACTCCCACATCATCTGCCCGCTCCAGTAGTCGCATTCGATAAAGCGCTCGCCCTTGTTGTTGGCGGTGTAGCCGCCCAGGGGACCGGTGACGTAGGCGCACGCCGGGCCGTTGTAATCCTTTATCAACGGGTTGATCTGGAAGCATTCCAGGTTCGCCAGCTCGGCACCGGCGTGATAGGCCATGGCGTAGCCGTCGCCGGCATTGGTCGGGTTTTCATAGGTGCCCATCAGGTAGCCCGAGGCCGGCAACCCCAGGCGTCCCGCGGCGCCGCAGCAGAGGATGACCGCTTTGGCCTTGATCACATGGAAGTCGGCGGTGCGGCAATCGAAGCCCATCACACCGTTGACCGCCCCCGCTTGGTCAGTCAGCAAGCGCGTGCAGACCAGACGATTGGTGATGCTCACCCGCGCCCGCTTCAACTGCCGGTACAGGACTTTCTTGATGTCGTGCCCTTCCGGCATCGGCAGCACATAGGCGCCCATGTGGTGGACTTTTTTCACCGCGTAGTCGCCGGTTTCGTCCTTCTCGAACTTCACGCCCCATCGATCCAGTTGCTCGATCGTTTCGAAACTGTGCGTCGCGTAGGCGTACACCGCCGCCTGGTTGACGATGCCGTCGTTGGCGATGGTGATTTCCTTGGTGTACTGCTCAGGCGTCGAATGGCCCGGGATAATTGCGTTGTTCAAGCCGTCCATGCCCATGCTGATGGCGCCGCTGCGCTTGACGTTGGCCTTGTCCACCAGCAGGACGCGCAGGTCCCGGTTGCGTTCCTTGGCCTTGATCGCCGCCATGGGGCCGGCGGTACCACCACCGATGACGACGATGTCGTATTCCTGTTCGAGGGTATTCGTTGAGCGTTGGGTCATGCCTGCGTCCCTTTTTGCCGGTCGATCCGCAAGCGATACTGGAAAGCATCGCCGCGGTAGTAGAGGTATTCGAAATCCAGCGGTCGCCCATCGGCGCCATGGGTCAGGCGTTCGATGCGCATCACGGGCGACCCTGGCTCGACCTCCAGGGCTTGGCACAGCTCGCTGTCGGCCAGCACCGCATCGATGGCAAGGTCCGCGTGGCCGAGGGCCAGGCCGCAATCGTTTTCCAGAATCAGGAAAATGTCCCGTGTAACCAGATCGGCTTTTTCCAGGCGCTCGCCGAGGTCCTTGGGCAGGTAGGTAATCTCCAACGACACCGGTTCGCGGTTGATCAGCCGCACCCGTTTGATCTGCGCCACCACATCCCCCTCCGCAACCTTCAACCGCTCGGCCACCGGCTTGTCGGCGGGAATGAATTTGAAACTGCGAAGACGATTGATCACCTCGAAGCCGCGGCCGGTCATGGACTCGGCCAAGCCCTGGAGGGTGCTGACGTTCTGGAAGGTCTTGGGTTTCGCGACAAAGGTGCCTTTGCCATGGATCTTGAAAATCAGACCTTCCTTTTGCAGGTCCCCCAAGGCCTGGCGCACGGTGATTCGGCTGACGCGAAACAACGCACCCAGCTCGCTTTCCGAAGGCATCTGGCTGCCTTGGGGGTATTCACCGTCGAGAATGCGCGTGCGCAACAGGTCGCGCAGTTGCAGGTGCAGCGGCACGCTGCTGAGGGAAAGAACGTTGTCAGGCATGGCTTCAGTCACTTGTCATAACGAGTTATGACGTGATCTTAAGGAAACCTCCCGAGTCTTGAGAAATACCGTTTGGACATATCCTTAGAGTCGGCTCAGGGCAACAGCAGCCCCTGCTCCTGCTCGCACAGCTGCACCACGTAATCCCACAGCACCCGCAGCCGCACGGATTTATGCAGTTCGCGGCGGGTGCTGATCCAGTAGCTGCGACAGATGGTTTCGTCCGGGAGCAAGGGCACCAGCGTCGGGTCGCTGCCGGCCATGTAACACGGCAACACGGCGATGCCCAGGCCCGATCGCGCGGCTTGCTGCTGGGCGATGACGCTGGTGCTGTGGAACACCACCCGGGGCTTGCGGCAAAAACTGTTGAGGAACATGAGCTCCTGGCTGAACAACAGATCGTCGACGTAGCCGATCCAGGCGTGACGGCCTAGATCTTCGCGGCTGCGCAAGGGCGGCGAGCGATCCAGGTAGGCCTGGCTCGCATACAGCGCCAGGCTGTAGTCGGTGAGCTTGCGTGTCACCAGCAGGTCGGCCGCCGGTCGTTCGAGGTGGATACTGATTTCCGCCTCGCGGTTGAGAATGCTGACGAAGCGCGGCACCGCCACCAGTTCCACCTCAAGTCCCGGATAGCGCTGGAACAACCCCTCCATGCGACTGGCCAGGAACATGATGCCCAGCCCTTCCGTCACGCCCAACCGGATCTTGCCCAAGGGTGCGCTGGATTGGGTGATGTCCTCTTGGGCCAGCAACGCGACGTTTTCCATGGCCTCGGCATGCTTGAGCAGCGCCTCGCCCGCCGGGGTCAGTTCATAACCCTGGGCGTGCTGGACAAACAAAGCCGTGCCCAGGCTTTTTTCGATGGCCTCGATGTGTCGGGCCACGGTGGCATGGGTGGTGTTGAGCCGTCGCGCGGCCGTCAGCAAGCGGCCGCTGCGTTGCAGTTCCAGGAAGTAGCGCAAGTCATTCCAGTCGAACATGAGCCATCCTTGAAAACGCCTGAACCCGGGATTGTTTATAAACGCTCAGCAGGTGCGCAAAAACTAACATTCTTTTGACGAAAACTAACAACTACGATGAGCCAACAAGAACAATAAATGAGGTCGCGAATGCAACCTGTCGTCGATGAATACGATTACGTGATCGTGGGCGCCGGCCCTGCCGGGTGCTTGCTGGCCAATCGGCTGTCGGCCAACCCGCAACACCGGGTGCTGCTGCTCGAAGCCGGCGGGCGCGACAACTATCCGTGGATTCACATCCCGGTCGGCTACCTGTTCTGCATCGGTAATCCGCGCACCGACTGGTGCTTCAAGACCGAAGCGCAACCGGGCCTGCAGGGCCGCGCCCTGAGCTATCCGCGCGGCAAGGTGTTGGGCGGCTGCTCGTCCATCAACGGCATGATCTACATGCGTGGCCAGGCCGCGGACTACGATGGCTGGGCCGCCGAAGGCAACGCTGGCTGGTCCTGGAAGGACGTCCTGCCGTTGTTCAGGCAAAGCGAAAACCACTTCGCCGGAGACTCCGAACTTCACGGCGCGGCCGGCGAATGGCGCGTCGAGCGCCAGCGCCTGTCATGGCTGATCCTCGACGCCTTTCGCACCGCCGCCGAGCAGAGCGGCATCCCCAACGTCGAGGATTTCAATGGCGGCGACAACGAAGGCTGTGGCTATTTCCAGGTCAACCAGAAAGCCGGGATACGCTGGAACGCGGCCAAGGCTTTCCTCAAGCCGATACGCACTCGCCCCAACCTGACGGTCTTGACCGAAGTCGAAGTCGACCGCGTTTTATTGCGCGATGACCGCGCCCACGCTGTCAGCGCTCGCTGGCAAGGCAAGGCCATGAGCTTCAAGGCTCGCAAGGAAATCGTCCTGTGCGCCGGGGCCGTCGGTTCGCCGGGCATCCTGCAGCGCTCCGGGATCGGCCCGCGCAGCTTGCTGCAACGCTTGGGCATTGGCGTGGCGCACGAGTTGCCGGGCGTGGGCGGCAACTTGCAGGACCATCTGCAACTGCGGCTGATCTATCAACTGGAAAACGCCCGCACCCTGAACCAGATCGCCGGTACGTTGTGGGGCAAGATGGGCATGGGCCTGCGCTACCTGTATGACCGCAGCGGCCCGCTGTCCATGGCGCCCAGCCAACTCGGCGCCTTCGCCCGCTCGGGGCCGGAACAGACTTCGGCCAATCTCGAATACCATGTGCAGCCATTGTCTCTGGAACGCTTCGGCGAACCCTTGCACAGCTTCCCGGCATTCACCGCATCGGTGTGTGACTTGCGCCCGATGAGCCGCGGCCGCGTGGACATCCGCTCAGCCGATCCGAGTGAAGCGCCGTTGATCCAACCCAACTACCTGAGCCACCCCGAAGACCTGCGGGTCGCGGCCGACGCGATCCGCCTGACCCGAAGAATCGTCGCCTCCCCAGCCCTCGGCGCCTTCAAACCAGTGGAATACCTGCCGGGACCCAGCCTGCAGACCGAAGAGGAACTGCACCAGGCCGCCGCCCGCATCGGCACGACGATCTTCCACCCGGTGGGCACCTGTCGCATGGGCCAGGACGGCGACGCCGTGGTGGATGCGCAACTGCGCGTGCACGGCATCAAGGGCCTGCGCATCGCCGACGCCTCGATCATGCCGCGCATCATTTCGGGAAACACTTGCTCGCCGACGTTGATGATCGCCGAGAAGGCAGCGCGGATGATCCTCGAACCCATCACCGTCAGCATCACAAGCCAAAAGGAGCCGGCCACAGTCTGAAAAACATTGGAGATTCCTGTGGGAGCGAGCCTGCTCGCGATGACGGTGTATCAGCTAACGTTCATGTCGACCACCACACCGCTATCGCGAGCAGGCTCGCTCCCACAAGGAAAACATTTGGATCAAGAAAGTGTGTCACATCAGGAGACGCCCCCACCCGGCGTCGCAGTGGAACAACAAAAACAATCACTGTGAGGGATACCGCTATGTCTGAACATGTTCAGCCCCTGGAAGCCACGCGCAGCGCCGGCGCCAGCCAGGAAACCCAGAAAGTCATCTTTGCCTCGTCCCTCGGGACGGTGTTCGAGTGGTACGACTTTTTCCTCTACGGCGCCCTTGCGGCGGTCATCAGCAAACAGTTCTTCGCCGGAGTGAATGACACCACGGCGTTCATTTTCGCGCTGATGGCCTTCGCCGCCGGGTTCATCGTGCGGCCGTTCGGTGCGCTGGTGTTCGGGCGGCTGGGGGACATGATCGGGCGCAAATACACCTTCCTCGCGACCATCGTCCTCATGGGCCTGGCCACGTTCTGCGTCGGCCTGCTCCCCAACTACGCCAGCATCGGCATCGCCGCGCCGGTCATCCTGGTGGTGCTGCGCATGCTCCAGGGCCTGGCCCTGGGTGGTGAATACGGCGGCGCGGCGACCTATGTCGCCGAGCATGCGCCGATGGGCAAGCGTGGGTTCCACACCAGCTGGATTCAGTCCACCGCAACATTGGGGCTGTTGCTGTCGCTGCTGGTGGTACTGGGTTGCCGCTACTTCACCGGCGATCAGTTCGAAGTCTGGGGCTGGCGCATTCCGTTCCTGCTGTCGATCCTGCTGCTGGGCATTTCCACCTGGATCCGCCTGAGCCTGCACGAGTCGCCGGCCTTCCTGAAAATGAAAGAAGAAGGCAAGTGCTGCAAGGCGCCGATTCGCGAATCGTTCGGCAAATGGGAAAACCTGAAAGTGGTGCTGATCGCCCTGTTCAGTATCAACGCCGGGCAAGCGGTCACCTTCTATGCAGCGCAATTCTACGTGCTGTTTTTCCTTACCCAGTTCCTCAAGATGGACCCGGCCCTCGCCAACAGCCTGCTGATCGTCAGCGTGGTGATCGGCGCGCCGTTCTTCATCTTCTTTGGCTGGCTGTCGGACAAGGTCGGGCGCAAACCGGTGCTGATGATCGGCCTGCTGTTGGCGACGGCGCTGTACTTCCCGATCTTCAAGACGCTCGCCCATTACGCCAACCCCGCCATCGACCTGGCGAGCCGTCAGGCGCCGATCACGGTAGTCGCCGACCCGGCCACGTGTACCTTCCAGTTCGACCCGGTGGGCAAGGCCCGTTTCGACAGCCCTTGCGACAAGGTCAAAACCTTCCTGGTCAAGCAAGGCCTGCCCTACAGCAGCGTCGCGGCACCGGCCGGCAGCACCGTGCAGGTCAGCGTCGGAGACGTGAAGCTCGAAGGTTACGACGAAGCCGCCCTGCGTGGCGCGGTGACCCTGGCCGGCTACCCGCAACAAGCCGACGCCCAGCAGATCAATCGGCCGATGATCGTGGCCCTGATCGTCGCGCTGATCATCATTTCGGCGATGTGCTACGGCCCGTTGGCGGCCCTGATGGTCGAACTGTTCCCAACCCGGATCCGCTATACGTCCATGTCCTTGCCCTACCACATCGGCAATGGCTGGTTCGGCGGTTTCCTGCCCACGGTGTCGTTCGCCCTGGTGGTCTATACCGGGGACATTTTCTACGGGCTGTGGTACCCGGTCGTGATTACGGGGGTGAGCCTGGTGGTGGGGATGATCTGCCTGCGGGAAACGCGCAACGTGGACCTGGACACCAACTGAGCACTCATCGGACCCTTTGTGCCGAGGGGTTCCATCCCCTCGCCACGGGTGCTGTCGTCAGCTCAGTGTACCGAGTGGCTCTTGACCGTGCTCTCCACCAGATCCAGCATCTGCCCCAGCGCCCATGGCTTGGCGATGAACGAGGCCTGGTGCTTGATCCCGGCGCTTTCCGGGGTTTCGAAGCCCGACATGATCAGCAGCGGTATCTGCGGCCAACGATCCCCGGTCAGGTTGGCCAGGTCGGCCCCGTCCATTTCGCCGGGCATGGTGATGTCGGTGAGTAACAGGTCCACGTAATCGGCGCTTTCCTCCAGAAATGTCAGCGCCGAATCGGCGCTTTCCCTGGGCTCGACGACAAATCCTTCGTCCTCCAGGATCTCGCAGAGGAATTCCAGGATGGTCGGATCATCCTCGACGACGAGAATCAAACGTGTGCTCGCCTGTCCGTTGCCCTTCGGCATCGAATTCATGAAGTGACTCTCCTTGATTCCATTAACATGCTTTGCGGTTTGAGCCGCTCTGAAAGTTATGAGCGATGCCCTTGCGATAAATTCATTCTGCTTGCCCATCCAGTCGCCGGGCTGTCTTGCCAAGGGGGTCGTTGCAACGCAGCGCAATGTTTTATCTGTATATCCATACAGATAAAGCTTGCCCCGTCGCCAATCCCTGACCATGCTAGCGCCCCATGAAACCTGCTTAGGAAGAGGCGCGATGCGGCTGTACCTGTGTGAAAAACCGTCCCAGGCCAAGGACATCGCCGCGGTACTGGGCGCCACCCGGCGCGGCGATGGCTGCTGGCTGGGCGCGAACGTCACGGTGACCTGGTGCATCGGCCATCTATTGGAGACCGCGCCGCCCGACGCCTACGATGCCCGCTACAAGCGCTGGGTGCTGGCCGACCTGCCCATCGTGCCGGCGCAATGGAAGATGACCGTCAAGCCGAAAACCGCCAGCCAGTACAAAGCGGTCAAGCGCCTGTTGGGTGAAGCAAAGGAACTGGTCATCGCCACCGATGCCGACCGCGAGGGCGAAATGATCGCTCGGGAGCTGGTGGAGCATTGCCGCTATCGCGGACCTATCCAGCGCCTCTGGCTATCGGCCCTGGACGAAGCCTCGATCCGCAAGGCCCTCGCCGCCCTCAGGCCGGGAGCGGAAACCTTCAACCTGTATCACTCGGCACTGGGTCGCTCCCGGGCCGACTGGCTGATCGGCATGAACATGAGCCGCCTGTTCACGCTGCTGGGGCGCCAGTCCGGTTATCAAGGCGTCCTGCCGGTGGGCCGCGTGCAGACACCGACCCTGCGACTGGTGGTGGATCGCGACCGCAGCATCGCCAACTTCGTACCGGTCGCCTACTGGGCCATCGACGTGCAACTGAGCCATGCCGGTACGGCGTTTGCCGCCCAGTGGCGCGCCGACCCGGATGCCTGCGACGATCAGGAGCGCTGCCTGAACCAGGCCCTGGCGCGCAATGCTGCCCAGGCCATGGGCAACGCCGCGACCGCGCGGGTGACCAAGGTTCGCACCGAACGCCTGCGCGAGGCCCCGCCGCTGCCGTTCGACCTCGGCACCTTGCAGGAAGTCTGCTCGAAGAAACTTGGACTCGGCGCCCAGGAAACCCTGGACATCGCCCAATCGCTCTACGAGACCTACAAGCTCATCACCTATCCCCGCAGCGATTGCGGTTTCCTGCCCTTGAGCCAGCACAGCGAAGCACCCGCGATCCTGGCCGCCCTCGCCCAGGCCGACCCGGCCCTTGCCCCGCTGCACGATCACCTGCAGCCGCAGCGCAAGTCCCGGGCCTGGAACGACGCCAAGGTCAGCGCACACCACGGAATCATTCCCACGGCAGCGGCGAAGAACCTCGACAAGCTTGCCGCAAAGCAACGGGCCGTCTATACGCTCATTCGCGCACGTTACCTGGCGCAATTCCTGCCCAATCATGAATACGACCGGACCCAGGCCGACTTCGATTGCGCTGGGCAAGACCTGCGCGCGGTGGGCAAGCAGATCGTCGAACTCGGCTGGAAACGCGCCCTGCCCGAAGCATTGGCGCCCGCACGAGGTCGCGAAGCCCCCACGCCGCAAACCTTGCCGCCACTGGCCGAGGGCCGCGATTGCAACGTCGACGCGGTGACACCAAAGGATTTGTGGACCCAACCGCCCAAGCCCTTCACCGAAGGCGACCTGATCAAGGCGATGAAAAACGTCGCCAAGCTGGTGGAGGATCCGCTGCTCAAACAGAAGCTCAAGGACACCACCGGCATCGGCACCGAGGCGACCCGTGCATCGATCATCCAGGGCCTGCTCGACCGTGGTTACCTGGTGAAAAACGGCAAGGCCTTGTCGGCTACCCCAGCCGCCTTCAGCCTGATCGACGCCGTGCCTCGGGCGATCGCCGACCCCGGCACCACCGCCATCTGGGAACAGGCGCTGGACATGGTGCAAAGCGGCGAGATGAGCCTGGAGGAATTCGTCACCCGGCAGGCCGCCTGGATGAGCAAGCACGTCGCCCGCTGCCAGGGGATGAGCTTGAGCATCAGCGGCCCGGCCAGCCCCGCCGGGCGAGGCGCCACGCCGTGGAAGAACAAGCGCAAGCCGGCCAAGCGCAAGGCTGGGGGCGCGCCGCGCAAAACCAAGGCCAAGGCCAAGGCCACCTGACTGTCAGATGAGATCCCTTGCCACAGGTAATGACTCGCGGCCTTTTTTCATACCCAAACCATTTTGTCCGACAATATGTAGTGACAAAAAATAATCACTACAAAACCGTTGACGCCTCCGATTTGCCCTTGCATGATGCAGACGTCTCCCCGATCGGGAGTACAGGCAAATGTTTGAGCAAGCTCGTCTGACCGCCGAGCTGTTTTTTTGGATAAGGCACTGCCCACAAGGCAGATTGAAGGTGCTGACCTGGCATGACCGTCCGGTGACAAGGACGAGAAACGCTGGCGAATCAATCCTCATGACGCATGGGCTCGACCCTCGAAAGTCGACACTGGCCTGAAGATTCTTCGCTGTTTCTCTTCGTTGTAGCGCATTTGCGTAGCAGCCCTTCGATTAACACTACACAACCGATGCACGACCCCGCAGAAGTCCGGCGGACGAATGCTGACGGCCTGATTTCGGTATCAGGCAGGCACTTACCGAACAGCGAAGTTTTGCGAACCACCAGACAGATCAACCAAATGGTCAAGGGGCTTACACATGAATCTGAATAATCAACCATCTATTGATGAACTGGCTCGCATGTTCGCAGCACACAAGGACAGCCTGGACAGCCATATCCTGTGGATCAGCAGGACCGGCCAGGTCCATATGGACTGCCTCTCGCCTTTCACCCAGGAAGACGAATTCGAGAAGAGCCAGGCAGACTTGTGTGCGCGGCTGAAGATGTACCGCCGTGGCCAAGGCTACGTGGGCAAGAAGGCCGCAGCCGACAAGGACTTCATGGGCCGCGTGCTGCAAACGCTGACCCAAACCTGGCAATCGGTGCAGGACACTGCCGAGGTCCGGGTCGTCGACCGCCTCTGCTGATATCACACATAAAAAAGGGCCCGCTCCTGACTCAGGAGCGGGCCCTTTTTTTGGCCCCGAGGGTCTGTATGAAATGTGTTCGCGCGAAGGCCAGACAAGGCGAAACGGGGCGAGGAAGCGCAGTGTACTGGAGTACATGAGCATTCCGAGCCCCGCTTCAAGTGCGGATACATTTCGTACAGAGCCTTAGAACACCGACCAGCCAATCCTTTGGCTAAGCAATTCCAGCGCCGCCATGCCGGCCAGCGAGTTGCCGGCCGCGTTGAGCTCCGGCGACCAGACGCACACGGTGAACTGTCCTGGCACCACCGCGACGATCCCGCCGCCGACGCCGCTCTTGCCCGGCAGGCCGACACGGTAGGCGAAATTGCCCGCCTCGTCGTACAGGCCGCTGGTGGCCATGATGGAATTGACTTGCTGGGTCTGGCGAGCGCTGAGAATCTGCTCGCCGCTGTGCTTGCAGAAACCGTCGTTGGCCAGGAAGCAGAACGCCCGGGCCAGGTCGATGCAGTTCATTCGCAGCGCGCAGTGGCTGAAATAACTGCGCAGCACCGCTTCCACGTCGTTATGGAAGTTGCCGAACGATTGCATCAGGTAGGCCATCGCCGCGTTGCGGGCACGGTGCTGGTACTCCGACTCGGCGACCTTGCCGTCGACCAATATCTGGGGGTTACCCGACAGCCTCCGTACAAAATCACGCATCGACAGCGCCGGAGCGGCGAAGCGTGACTGGTTGATGTCACAGATTACCAACGCGCCGGCGTTGATGAACGGGTTGCGCGGACGGCCGCGTTCGAACTCCAGTTGCACCAAGGAGTTGAAGGGCTGGCCGGAGGGCTCATGGCCCAAGCGTTCCCAGATGGCCTCCCCGGAATGCTCGATGGCCTGAACCAGGCTGAATACCTTGGAGATACTCTGCACCGAGAACGCTGTCTCGGCGTCGCCCGCGCAATATATCTCGCCATCATTGCTGTACACGGCAATGCCCAACTGGTTGGCCGCCACGGTGCCGAGGGCGGGGATGTAGTCGGCCACCTTGCCCTGGCCGATCAGGGGACGAACCGTATCGAGGATCTCGTTCAACAGTGCTTGCATGTGCGCAGGGGTCCAATCATTCCCCATTCGAGTGCGGGGATACAGACGCTAGACGCCGACGGGGAGGTTCAGAGCACACTGGCTCGGTCCAAAAAACGTGGCGAGGGAGCTTACTCCCGCTGGTCTGTGCTACAGCCCCATTGCTGGTCGCCGCAACCGGACAGACCGAGCGATGGAATGAGGGGCCGCTGCGCGGCCCAGCGGGGGCAAGCTTCCTCGCCACAAAAACAGCGTCCGGCCATGACTTTCTAAAAGTTGCGGGGGCGCTAGTCGCAAGATCCAACGGTCTATAGTCAAGGATCAACCGGCAGGAGGTAAACGATGCGCCAGATCATGCAAAAAGAACCCTGGTGGGCCGCGCCGCCCCAGCCTGGGCAGGATGAAAACGAACTGGAATGGGGCTGGCTGGTGATCTACAGCGAAGGCGAGCCGCGCTTCGAATTTATCAAGGAGCGTCCCACGGACGAACAGATCCGCCATCGCAAGGGCTGTCGCGTCACGCTGGGGTCTGACTAGGGAACAGACATCGGTCATGGAGCAATGGCGCGCAGTTGCACCGGCCGATCGGCAAGGTCCGCTTCCACCAGGTTGCCATCGATTTCCCCGGCCAGGTAATACACCGCAGCCATCACCCCACTGAGGGGATGCTTGAGAGATTTGAACCAGGCTTCGTCGAACGCGGCGCTCAGGCTCTTGCGGATGTGCCCTTCCATTTCTTCCCGTTCGCCCTCGTGGATCATCGCTCGGATGCCCGCCACGCCCACTGAAATCAGCGCCCCGGCTGCCTTTCCGGCCACGGCCGCCGCCGCACCGGCCGCCCCTCGGGTGGCGAATTGGGCTTCGATCTTTTCGCTGGTGCGTTGCGCCACCGTGGCGATCACCGCGTCCGACGGACCTGAACCGGTGTCTGCCGCCTTGTCGACATGATCGATCAACGCCGCGTAGGCCGGCAGTGTATTGAGCGGTTCGGTGTGGACCATTTCGTACAACGACGCATTGCGTGCCGCTGGCGGGCCCAGGTTGATGGCCGTGATGCTGTGCAGACGCCGGTTCATCACTTCGGGTGGGATGCGATGTCGCTGGGCGATCACCTGGATCTGCTGATTGAGCAGGCGCAAGTAATAACCCGTCGCATTGGCCCTGATTGCCTCGGGATCGATTTCCACCGCCACGGGTTCCAACACCTGCTCGCGATATTGTGCCTGCAAGTACACCGACAGCCGCTTGGCCGCCGAATCCGCCTCGCCCTCGGCGCTGGCCGAATACCAGCTGACTTTCAGGGCCAGCCATTCCTGGGTCCAGTAACTGCTGAACCAGGGGATGAACTCGGCCTCCGTGCGCTCGTAGACCAGCACCCGCCAATGCTCCATTGAGCCACGCGCATACAGCTGAGCCTGTTCAAGGGCGCTTTTCGACGCGACGATGATTTGTCGGTCAACCTGTCGCCACGTGTCCTGGGCAATCGCGACCGTGGCCACCGGCTGGCCGCGCTGAGACGTGGCGCACCCCGCCAGAACGAGCATCACGACCAGCATCAGCGAACGCAGCACCATTGCGCCACCCGGGCACCAAGAGTTCCAGGGATTTGAGTATAGGCGTTGGAACCGGGTCGGTTTCCGTGGAGAGGGTCGCAGCAGTTAGAACCGAGTGAAATACGCGAACTGCCAGTCCTGCGCCGGGTCGTCCGTTGATGGATTGGGGCTGGCGCCACTCGGTGTCCAGTCAGTGCGCTGCCCGGCCAGTGTGCCTAGGTAAGGCCTGGCGATTTCCAGCACGCGCTCGTGATCCATCTGTTCGGGCTCGACGATGCCTCGGTCCGGATGCTCGACCGCCCAGACAACCCCCGACAGCACACCCGCCGCTACTTGCAGGCTGGTGGCGTTGTTGAACGGCACCAGCGCGCGGGCTTCGTCGATACTCAACAGCGAGCCGAACCAGTAGGCGTTAAGCTCATGTCCCATGAACAAAACGCCCAAGGCGTCTATGCCGCCGCTGTCGATTTCACCGTTGAGGATGCGCTGCCGGGTTTGTGCCTGCCAGCCTCGGCCGATCAGTTCGTGGACCGACAGCAAGGCATCGTTGCAAGGATGGTAGGCGTAATGAAGGGTGGGTCGATAAAGCAACTTGCGCTGATCCTTCAAGGTCAGCAGGTCGGCTGTCGAAGCGGTCTCATGGTGGGTGATCAGCATCCCCAGGCATGGGCCGCCCAGGGGCGTCCAGGTCTTTACCAGCACGCTGGCGCTCGGTCGCTCCAGATAGATCGCGTTCCGACTGCCGAAACGGTGCCGCCGCGCGGATGGCGGCCAGACACGCTCATGGCTGCCCCAACCCAGCTCCGCTGGCTGGGTGCCCTCACTGATAAAGCCGTGGACCGACCAGGTGTTGACGAACTCATCGTCTTCCTTGAGACGCTGGGACCGTTGCGTATCGCGTTCGGCGAAATGAATGACCTTGATGCCCATTTCCATGCATAACCGGGCCCAATCGACGCCATGGCGATCCTCGGGCAGCGGATGGTTCAGCTGCATGGCCAATTCCACCAGGCCGGCCTTGAGCAGGTGGGTAATCAAGCCTGGGTTGGCCCCGTGGGCAATGATCGCCGTCGGGCCCCTGCCCAGTTTTTTGCGCAAATTCAGGGCTTGATAGCGCAACGCGTAATTGGTGCGCAACGCGTGGTCCAACTGCGGATCGGTGTAGCCCCCCGCCCATGGCTCGACGCAGGTGTCCAGGTAAAAAGCACCTTTGTCGAAGGCATACGCAATGACTGCCAGGGAGCTGACTTCTACCGACAGGTTGACGATGAAGTCACCCGGCTCGACGAAGCGATCCAGGATTTGCGCGAAATCCGGCTCGGTCAGTGCTTCGCGGACGAAATGGATGCCCCGCTCCTTGAACCAGATGTTCTGCTCGATGACCGGTGCGATAACAGTGATCTGCCGGACCTCGATGTGCTCCTGCCCCAGCAGCAAGGGCAAGGTGGCCCGGGCGATGGAGCCGAAGCCGATGAAGACCAGATGGCCGGTGAACGGAACCTGATGTTTCATGTGCTGCTTCCTTGAAGACGATGTATTTCCCATGAAATAACCGAACGTCGACCGAAGCTACTGTCAATGTTGACAGGTGCGGCGCGGCTCGACCCGCGCCGCGCCCTGTGTTCGCCTATGAAGTCCCCAGTCCACCGGACAGGTCCGCGCCTGAATGCACCCGTCCGTTGGCCGGCTCGACGCCGGGTTCATCACGATGCTCGGTGGTCTTGCTTACCGTGTCACGCACCGTTTCATACCCCTCGCGCGCCTTTTGCTTGGCTTTGTCGGCCAGGTCGGCACTGGTCTTGCCCATCACTCGCTGTTCGGTGGTGGTACTGGGCAAGGCCGCTCCCAACATCGCGCCCAAGGCTATACCCGCCGCCGCCATCATCAACGGCTGCTCCTTGAGCAAGCGGCTGAACTGATCGCCCAGGTCGTGGGAGCCCTGGGTCATGCGCTCACCCGTTTCATGGGCGCTGCGCCGGGCTTGACGGGCACCGGAGCCCAAACCTTCGGCCAGATGCGAGGCCTTGTCCTTGAGATGGTGGAAACCCTCACGCAAGGAGTCGGTGGTGTCGTGCAGATGGTTCCGGGCACTGCCCACGCCACTGGCGAGCCCCTCGGTCCAGCCGCCGGTGTCCTGGTCGGGTCCGACGCGATAGCCAACCCGAGGCGGGTGGTTCTGGCCGAGCATCAGCCAGCACAATCCAACCGTGGTCAGTACCGTCGGCACGGGGTTGTTGCGTACTGTGGTGCCCAGGTTGCCGAAGAACTCCGCGCCGTTGCCCTTCACCAGGCCCAAGGCTTGGTCGAGCATCTGGCCCGGGGTTAATTTGCTGCCCAGGGCATCGACGATATGGCTGATATGGGCACGCTGCTCGTCGATCTCGCGCTCGATGGCCTCCGGGCTCTTTTCCGATTCTGTTTTGAATTCATCCTTCATGAGGCTTTCCTCCGCAGGGCTTCCTGGTCTTTGTTCAAGGCGTCGAGCGTTCGGTCAGGCTTGAAATGGGACGGTTCGAATTGCTTCTTGCCGGACTGCACCATGACGAAACCGATGATCATCACCACGACGCCAACGATCAGCGCGGCCAACCAGGGCGCCATCATCGTGCTCAGGCCATACACCACGGCCATCAGCAAGATGATGAAGCCGGCCATCAGCACCATTGCGCCGCCCGCCACACCGGCGATACCGGCTTTCAAGGTGTTGAGGCTGGCCTGGAATTCCGCCTTGGCCAGGGCCAGTTCCTTGGTGAACAGTGAGGGCACCTCGTGGGTCAACTGCCGGAGCAGGCCCATGACCGAGGCATCGCTTTCGGGCGCCGGGGCACCTGCGGGACGCTGGATATCCGGGTCTGGTCGATTCATCACAATTCTCCTCTGGTATTGGCCGAGCCCGGCAGCGAGCCGGTGGCTGAATCACTGGGATGGTCCTGCACGCTGGGTGAAGTCGGGGTAACGCCGGTGGCAAGGCCGCTGCTGCTTGTCGCGGCACCCGGACCGATAGGATCAGGTATCGGGTCGAAAGGCTGAGTGCCGGACCCTCCGGTCGGTGGCTCCGCCTGTTCGGCGGCAGGGTTGTCGACTTCGGTGGCGACCGGCGAGGTGCCGGCCTTGAGGAACCGCGACAGTCCGAAACCCACGGCAATACTGCCAGCGAGGAACAGGCCGGGGTTCTCTCGCGCCAGCCGCGAGCCATCGTGCAGCAGCTGCTCGGCGCTCTTGTTGCGCAGTTTGCTGGCCAGGCCGCTCATGTTATCGGCCATGTCCGCCAGGTAATGCGACAAGCCCAGCGTGTCGTTGGCTTCGAGTTCCGACATGGCCGACTTGGCGCTACGCGCCAATGCATCGATCTGGTCCGCCGCGGTATCGCGGTACTGGCCAAAATGCGCATCGGCCTGCTCTCGGGCGCTGCCGATGGCTTCGTTCACGTCATCCTTGATGTGGTTCAGGGGCTCTTCAGCTCGCCCCTGGCTTGCGGTGCCGCTTTGTCGCTCGGGGTTGTTGTCCGGGATAGTCATGTCTGTCCATCGCCTCCGTGATGAAAAACTCAACATCAGGCACTGCCTAGGCAGATGCCTGGATCAGTGCCTCTCAGAACAAGTGACGGGACGCATGGGAGCCGAGTTCCAACGAGTTTGAGGGTTGCACGCCGTGTGGTCGCCGACGCCGTTGGGTTGGGTTTCGTTAAAAAAAAAGGGCATTGGTGCGTACACCAATGCCCGATCCAACCCTGGTCCAACAGACCAACCGACGCTCCTATCCAGCCTCAACCCAGCGCGGTATCCAGAAACATCATGACCGCGAACCCCATCATCAGCCCGAGGGTCGCTGGCGTTTCGTGGCCGTTGCGGTGGGTTTCGGGAATCACTTCATGGGACACCACAAAGATCATCGCACCCGCCGCTAGCCCCAGGCTTATGGGGTAAGCCACGGCCACGCCAGAAGACATGCCCAGGCCGATCACCGCGCCCAGCGGCTCCATCAACCCTGAGCCGACCGCAATCAGTGCGGCGCGCAACGTGCTGATCCCGGTCACCCGCAGCGCCATGGCGATGGCGAGGCCTTCGGGAATGTCCTGGATCGCAATGGCGGTGGTCAAGGGCAAGCCGACCTTGAGGTCGCCGTTGGCGAAGCTCACGCCTATGGCCATGCCCTCAGGCAAGTTGTGCAAGGTGATCGCCAGGACAAACAACCAGACCCGGTTGATGCGCTTGGCCTCGGGGCCACGCCGGCCACTCAACTCATGCTCATGGGGGACGAAACGGTCAAGGCCGACCATCAGCAAAACCCCCAGCCCAAGGCCGATCACGACCACAAGGGCGGCAAGCAATTGGTTGCCACATATGATTTGCGCCGCTTCAATGCCGGGCAGGATCAACGAAAAGGAGCTCGCCGCGAGCATCATGCCGGCCGCGAAACCCAACATGATGTCCTGGGTGCGCGATGAAATATCGCGCAGCACCACCGCCATCAGCGCCCCCAGGGCGGTGGCGGCGAAGCCGGAGGTTCCGCCCAGCGCCGCATAGCCCAGGTTCTGGCGGTCGGCCCCCACCAGCGCGTTATAGCCGCTATACAGCAACAGCACCGCGACCAGCGCCAATCCAAGCCAGAAGGTCACCCCCAGCAGCAGATTGTTTTGCACAGGATCAAGCCAGGTACGCCAGGGCGATCGAATCCGGGAGGTGGGCTGGTCCATCTAATGTCCTTGTCGATTAGCCGCGCGAAGCCCGCCCGTCCCCCATGATGGCGGGACGGGCGGGCGATATGTTCAGGCGAGAGGGCCCAAGCCCCCTCGCCGGTTTATTACAGTTTGTCACCTTGCATCCCCGAACCCAAGTCGGCGCCTGTCGTAGGATCGCTTTCAGGGTTGGACATCGTCCGCGCCTTCATGTCCATCAGCAGAGCTTCGTCTTTCTCACTCAACTGCACAGTGGCCATGCCATCTCCGCCATCGACCGCTGGAGTTGGGTTCTCGACGAATTCCCAATCGTCGCCCTGATTCCAAGGACCGCGCACCGAGGGTTCGCCCTGGGACATATTGAAGTACACATTGGTGAACTCCGGCATGCCAGGCAATTTCCCTTGTGGGAAGTTGGGCTGGATGGAATGGAGGGCTTTTTCGAAGGACAGCTGGTGGGCGATTTCACGGGTCATCAAGAAGCCCAGGGCTTCTTTTACACCCGGGTCATCAGTGACATTCATCAGCCGCTCATAAACGATTTTCGCCCGGGCTTCGGCGGCGATGTTCGAACGCATGTCCGCCGTGGGCTCACCGATGGTGTCGATGTAGGCCGCGGTCCAAGGCACACCGGCCGAGTTGGTCAGCGGCGAGCCTGCGCCATACAGCACGCTGGTGATGTGGGAATCGTTGCCGGCGCCGTTGATCTCGCGATACAGCTGGCCCTCTTGTTCGACACCTTCGGCCATCTTGCCCTTGGCGCCCTTGTTCAACATCACGATGATCGAGCCGATCACCTCCAGGTGGCTGAGCTCCTCGGTGGCGATGTCCATCAGCAGGTCCTTGCGGCCTGGATCATCTTCGGACAGGGCCTGGGTGAAATAACGGGACGCTGCGGCCAGTTCGCCTTGGGCGCCACCAAACTGTTCGAGCAACAGGTTAGCGAGTCCTGGATTGGGCTCGGCGACGCGCACGGTATATTGCAATCGTTTGTTATGAATGAACATGATTGAACTCCTCGGTCAGGACACAGTTCATGGGAAACCCTGCCGACGACAGGCCCATGAAAGTCAGAAGAAGTTAAACAGATAAAATTTATTTTTTATTCACGACATAAGACGAACGGTCACTGTGGTTATACAAAAACCAACCCGCCTTGAATAATGAATAATTAAGCGAAGCCGGGCATGACATGCCCGACTGTAAACACACTTTAATAAGCGGCTGGTACAGGCCTCATGCCAGCGACATGAGGCCCGTAGACCACGGGGCATTACGATTTACGACCGCCACCGTGGCTGTTTTCACCGCCTTTCTTGCCAGCTTCGGAGGCTTTTTCCCGATCATTTGCAAAGTTGCCACCAGACGCCTGGCCACCTTTCTTGCCGGCTTCCGATGCCCGTTCAGGGTCATTGGCAAAATTGCCACCCGAGGCTTGTCCACCTTTGCGGCCCGCCTCTGCGGCACGTTCCGGATCGTTGGCAAAATTGCCACCCGACATGTGGCCACCCTTACGACCGGCCTCGGCTGCGCGTTCCGGATCGTTGGCGAAGTTGCCACCCGATGCTTGGCCGCCTTTCTTGCCGGCTTCCGATGCCTTTTCATGATCGTTAGCGAAATTGCCAGGGTTGTTATTACCTGTATTTGCCATTTCATTCACCTCGTTAGTTGCTATTTGCGAACCCCGTTGGCTCGTACTTATTCGGAAAACATGCCGCATCCAAGGTTTGAAGAAAGTGCTTCAAACGGCGACGAACGGTCAATGCTTAATTTATATACCGCTGCGCTTGGAATGAATTGAAATTCGCTATCACCCAAGCGGCGATCAATTAACGCCATCAAGATGCTCAACTTTATGGGAGCCACCTGCTCGCAAATGCGATGTCCCGGTCGATATGAATATCGAACTTTGAACTGCTTCGCGAACAGGTTCGCTCTCACAATGGCTTTACGCTGAACATCTAAATACAGTGCGTGTCTTTCCACGCTGTCCGCCAAGGGCCGAGTGGCGCCGGCACCCCATTGCACCGGTCTCGTCACCCTGGCCTCGCGCCGTTCCAGGAAGCCAAAACTCGCGGGCTGCCGGTGTTGTCTTGCACCACCGCACTGACCGGCTTGCGGTGTCCGGGTACCCTGTCGCCGATACCCGGATAAAGCGTTATTCAGGGCGAGATCGGGTCGCTGGCCGGGAACGTCTCTTCCAGCGCTTCATCCAGTTGATCGTTGGTAATGTCCCGTTCGCCAACTTTGCCACTGCGTTCGCAATGGCAATCCTGCGCCGGGCACGGCTCGCCGTTGGGGTGTTGTTCCGCGCAGGCCTGGCTGCAATAAGCCTCGCCGTCGTGATTGAACACCCGCTCGGGATCGACGTCGCAGTGACAGCCGGGGCAGCCACATTTCAATTCACTCATGCTCCTCCTCCTGCATTCGCGCTATCAGGATCCCACCAGCAACTGCACCTCAAGGTTCGCTGCCGCAACGCCATGCTTGGCGACATACACTTCATCAACCCAACCTTTGGTCAGGTTGCGATAAGTCTGGGTGCCCACGGCCGTGCCGCTGTCCCATTCAATGATGTCGCCGATGTCAACGTCGTTGGCGGGGCCCAGTTCGAGCACCGTGTGGCCATCCTCTTGCGCCACGTAGACGCCGACCCTGGCGCTTTGTCGATTGATGGCTCTTACCTCTCCGGTGGTCTGCTTCATACCTGTCCTCTATCGTTTTGACGGCAGGTTGGGACGTGGCCGGAGCAACCGGCCGCGCCTTTCATGCAAGCTCCAACCTCAGCGCTTGGCTTCGGTATGCGGGTTGGCCGAACGCTCCAGGAATGCCTGGGTGATTTCCGGCAAATGGTCGCGCAGCCAATCGGCCATCGCGATTTCCTGGGGCAGGATCTGCTCGCAAGCCCTTTGGGTTTCCACGTCGCCGGCCACTTTCGCCGCTTCGATCAGCACCGTGTAGGAAGCAATCTCGAGGTTTTCGAAAACGTAGCCACTCATGGCACCCTTGACCACTTCGTCACTCATCGCCATGCCGCCCATGGCCTGACCGAACGCCATCAGCTTGCCGGCCATGTCCTTGAGCATCGAGGGGCTGCCGCCCAGGCGTTGGATGCACCCTTCGACTAACTTCTGCTGCCCGAGCGTCTCTTCGATGTGCTGTTCGATTCGGGCCTTGAGCACCGGATAATGTTCCAGGCGCTCGGCCTGGGCCTTGAGCATTTTCTCCGCTTGCTGTTCCATGGCGTGAGCATCGTTGAGCCAATCCAGCAGGTTCTCTTTAGGGGTTGCCATTGCGTTCTCCTTATTCAGTGTCATTGGCGCACTGCAGTGCGAAAGCTCTGAAATACCGCACATAGGGTGGATGTCCGCCGCGCCGGGAAAGTTTGAAGAAACAGCATCGGAGGGCGACGAAAGGCGTACCGCGGACCCGATGCTAACCTCTACGATTCAAGGCCAGCGGAGCACAGCAATGCCCGACGATCTTCACCGTGAACCCATCGAACAACTACAGGAATACCTGTCCGGGCGCCGTTTCCTGGTGCTGACGGGCGCGGGAATCAGCACCCCTTCCGGCATCCCCGACTACCGTGACAGCGACGGCGTTCGTCGGGGCCGGCAACCGATGATGTACCAGGAGTTTCTCGCCAAACCCGAGGCGCGAAGACGCTACTGGGCGCGGGCCATGCTGGGCTGGCCACGCCTGCGCCAAGCGCGCCCGAACCTGGCCCACGAGGCCCTTGCAGCGTTGCAGGCGGCGGAGCGCATCAGCGCGCTGATCACACAGAATGTCGACGCCCTGCACGACCGGGCCGGAAGCCGCCAGGTCATCGAGCTGCACGGCAGCTTGCATCGAGTGCTGTGCCTCGATTGCGGCCAGCGCAGCGAGCGGCAGCACATCCAGGCCTTGATGGAAACCGAGAATCCCTACCTGACCGGTGTCGACGCAGTGCAGGCGCCCGATGGCGACACGCTGCTGGACCCGGCGTTCGAGGCACGCTTCCAGGTTCCGCGTTGCCCCCATTGCGCGGGTGAACGCCTGAAACCGGATGTGGTTTTTTTCGGTGAAAACGTCGCCGCGCCCACCGCCGCTCGCGCCATGGAAGCCGTTGAACAAGCGGATGGATTGTTGGTGGTGGGGTCGTCATTGATGGCCTATTCGGCGTTTCGCCTGTGCCGGGCAATCAAGGACCAGGGCAAGCCGCTGCTGGCGATCAACCGGGGCAAGACCCGGGCCGATGAGTTGCTGGATTTGAAGGTTGAAATGCCGTGTGAGCAGCTATTGCCGCTGCTGACCTGAAGCTCGCTCCCACAGGTCCTGATCCTTGAACGTATCGAACAATGCCTGGGCCGCCGCCGACAGCTCGTAGCCCGGCTTGGTCAGGACGCCGATTGCTCGTTCTATGACCGGCTCGCCAAGGGTGATGCAGCGGGCGCCCAGCTCGTGCATCTGGCCGACGCACAGGGCCGGCACGGCGCTCACGCCCAGGCCGCTGGCAACCATCCGCCCGACCGTCGCCAGTTGGTGGCTCTCGAATTCCACGGGCAGTTTCATGCCTCGGGATTGCAGATGCTCCTCCAGCATCACCCGCACGGTAGAGGGCCGTTGCAAGGTGATGAACGGCTGTTCCAATAAAGTCTCCCACTGGAGTTCGTCGCGCTGGGCCAATGGCGAATCCAGCGGCACCACCGCGACGAAACGGTCCAGGTACAACGGCGTGAACACCAGCGACGAACCCTGCATCGGCTCGAACGCCACCCCCAGCTCCACGTGGCGATCGCGGACCATTTCCAGCACCTGTTCATTGATCACGTCGTTGACCGTGACGTTGACATTTGGGAACCGCGCGCGGAAGGTCTTGAGGATCGGCGGCAGCAGGTTGCCGGCGAAGGATGGCATCGCGGCCAAGGTCACACGGCCACGCTGCAAGGTGAAACGCTGGCGCATTTCGTCTTCGGCGTTATCCCAATCGGCCACCAGCCGGCGGGCCAGTGGCAGCAGTGATTCGCCTTCGGGGGTCAACGCGACGTTACGCGTATTGCGACTGAACAGACGGCCACCGAGGCCCTCTTCCAGCGCCTTGATCGTCAGGCTCAGGGCCGATTGAGAGAGGTGCAACCGCTCGCAAGCCACGGCGAAGCTCAGGCTTTGGGCGACGGCAAGGAAAGCGCGGATTTGCTTGAGGGTCATAGTCGCTAACGCTCCCAGCGGCGAGTGGTCAGTTTCGAGCTGCAAGCTTATGCCAGCTATTATTGAGCTTTATAAATCAATGCAACGTAAAAATCAACTTAACAAATATATGACTTGGCGCAACACTGCATTCCATTGCGACCCCATTCAAGAATAAAAGAGGTGTCTATGGCAGGTTTCGACAAACGCGTGAGCTCTTACGAAGAGGCGCTGGACGGCTTGAAGGACGGCATGACCGTCATCGCCGGCGGCTTCGGTCTATGCGGCATTCCAGAGAACCTGATCGCCGAGATCAAGCGCAAGGGCACCCGCGACCTTACCGTGGTTTCCAACAACTGCGGCGTTGACGGTTTCGGCCTCGGCGTCCTGCTGGTGGACCGACAGATTCGCAAGGTGGTGGCTTCCTACGTGGGCGAAAACGCCCTGTTCGAACAGCAATTGCTGAGCGGCGAAATCGAAGTCGTGCTCACCCCCCAAGGCACCCTCGCCGAAAAAATGCGTGCGGGCGGCGCAGGCATCCCGGCGTTCTTCACCGCCACCGGCGTCGGCACCCCCGTGGCCGAAGGTAAGGAAGTACGCGAGTTCCACGGTCGCCAGTACCTGATGGAAGAATCCATCACTGGCGACTTCGCCATCGTCAAAGGTTGGAAAGCCGACCATTTCGGCAATGTGATCTATCGCCACACCGCCCAGAACTTCAATCCCCTGGCCGCCACGGCGGGCAAGATCACCGTGGTGGAAGTCGAAGAAATCGTCGAGCCCGGCGAGCTGGACCCGGCACAGATCCATACCCCCGGCATCTACGTCGACCGGGTCATCTGCGGCACGTTTGAAAAGCGCATCGAACAGCGCACCGTGCGTAAGTGATCCCCTGCCCCCGGCCCGAATGAAGGAATGACACCATGGCACTTTCCCGCGAACAAATGGCTCAGCGCGTCGCCCGCGAAATGCAAGACGGCTATTACGTAAACCTCGGTATCGGCATCCCGACCTTGGTCGCCAACTACATCCCCGAAGGCATGGAAGTCATGTTGCAATCGGAAAATGGCCTGCTCGGCATGGGCGCGTTTCCCACCGAAGCAGAAGTCGACGCTGACATGATCAACGCCGGCAAACAAACCGTCACCGCGCGCATCGGCGCGTCGATCTTTTCGTCCGCCGAATCGTTCGCGATGATTCGCGGCGGCCACATCGACCTGACCGTGCTCGGCGCGTTCGAGGTGGACGTCGAAGGCAATATCGCCTCATGGATGATCCCCGGCAAGCTGGTCAAGGGCATGGGCGGCGCAATGGACCTGGTGGCCGGCGCCGAGAACATCATCGTCACCATGACCCACGCGTCCAAGGACGGTGAGTCGAAATTGCTGCCTCGCTGCAGCCTGCCGCTGACCGGCGCCGGGTGCATCAAGCGCGTGCTCACCGACCTGGCCTACCTGGAAATCCAGGACGGCGCCTTTATTCTCAAGGAACGCGCCCCGGGCGTCAGCGTCGAGGAAATCGTCGCCAAGACCGCCGGCAAGCTGATCGTGCCGGACCACGTCCCTGAAATGCAGTTCGCTGCCCAGTGAGGAGAGATTCGATGCAAGAAGTCGTGATTGTCGCCGCTACCCGTACCGCCATCGGCAGTTTCCAGGGTTCGCTCGCTTCCATTCCCGCGCCGGAACTCGGTGCCGCAGTGATTCGTCGGCTGCTGGAACAGACCGGTCTGGCTGGCGAACAGGTCGATGAAGTGATCCTCGGCCAAGTGCTGACCGCAGGCGCCGGACAGAACCCGGCGCGCCAGGCGTCGATCCTCGCCGGCCTGCCCCACGCCGTGCCGGCGCTGACCTTGAACAAGGTTTGCGGCTCAGGCCTCAAAGCGCTGCACCTGGGCGCCCAGGCGATTCGCTGCGGCGATGCCGACGTGATCATCGCTGGCGGCATGGAAAACATGAGCCTGGCCCCCTATGTGTTACCAGCCGCCCGCACCGGCTTGCGCATGGGCCACGCGAAAATGATCGACAGCATGATCACCGACGGTTTGTGGGACGCGTTCAACGATTACCACATGGGCATCACCGCCGAGAACCTGGTGGACAAGTACAGCATCAGCCGCGAGGCGCAAGATGCCTTCGCCGCCGCGTCCCAGCAGAAAGCCGTCGCCGCCATCGAAGGCGGCCGCTTCGCCGATGAGATCACGCCGATTCTGATTCCCCAGCGCAAGGGCGATCCGGTGGCCTTTGCCGTCGACGAACAACCGCGCGCCGGCACCACCGCCGAATCCCTGGGCAAGCTCAAGCCGGCGTTCAAGAAAGACGGCAGCGTCACGGCGGGCAATGCCTCATCGCTGAACGATGGCGCCGCCGCCGTGATCCTGATGAGCGCAGAAAAAGCCAAGGCGCTGGGTTTGCCGGTGCTGGCAAAGATCAGTGCCTACGCCAACGCCGGCGTCGACCCGGCGATCATGGGCATCGGCCCGGTCTCGGCCACTCGCCGTTGCCTGGACAAGGCCGGCTGGTCGCTTGACCAACTGGACCTGATCGAGGCCAACGAAGCCTTCGCCGCCCAGTCCTTGGCCGTCGCAAAGGAGCTGGAATGGGATATGGACAAGGTCAACGTCAACGGCGGCGCCATCGCATTGGGCCATCCAATCGGGGCTTCGGGCTGCCGAGTGCTGGTGACGCTGCTGCATGAAATGATCAAGCGCGACGCCAAGAAAGGCCTCGCGACACTCTGCATCGGCGGCGGCCAAGGCGTTGCCCTCGCGCTGGAACGGGCGTAACCGACAACAGGCACAACGGTGGCCGCGCGGACCCACGACATTCGCGCAGTCACCGGCACCACCACCGGCGCGACCTTGGTTGCGCCGGTTTTTTTATGCCTTGAGTTTGGGTTGTCCAATCTGGCCCCATCGCGAGCAAGGGTGCTTTGGTGTATCTGCATACGCACTGTTCTCCACACATCCATTGTGGGAGCGAGCTTGCTCGCGATGGCGGTGGGTCAGGTGACGATGATCCGTCAGCCCCCCGCACCCAACCGGTCACGACTGTTGGTCAGGTGCAGCCACATGGCCGCGCGGGCGGCGTCGGGGTCCTGGCGCTTGATGGCGTTGTAAATCGCTTCGTGCTCCAGGTTGGCAAATTGCGCAAGCCTGCCCAGGTCCGCCTGACCACGTTCGGCCATGTTCACCCGCGTACGGGGAATCATCGCACTGCCCAAGTGCTGCATGATTTCGACAAAACAGGTGTTGTCCGTGGCTTCGGCGATCAACAGGTGGAAACGCCGGTCAGCCTCGACGCAGCTGTCATTGCTGCTGAGCAATCGCTGATAGTCATCCAAGGCCTCGCGCATCTGCTGCAATTGCCGTTCGCTGCGACGCTGGGCAGCCAAAGCCGCGGCCTGGGTCTCAAGCCCCAAGCGCAATTCCAGGATTCCCCGAACGCCCGCCGCGGTATCGACGTTGAGCCTCAGCCCTTGCTCCCCCGTTTGTTCCAGCACGAAAGTGCCTATGCCGTGGCGTGTCTCCACCAGCCCCGAGGCCTGCAACTTGGAAATCGCCTCGCGCACCACCGTGCGGCTGACGCCATGCTCTTGCACGATGGCGCCCTCGGACGGCAACTTCTGCCCCGGCTTCAACTGCCCAAGCAAAATGCTCTGGCTCAACTTCGCCACCAAGTCATGGGCCAGGTTGTGGGCGCGCTTGCGCAGGGGCGCTTCAATGTCTTGCTGCATGTGCCAGGGTTCCTTGAAGACAGGCGTGTCGATCCTATCACTGGCAGGGGTGGATTTGTGCATCGGCGAGGCTTTTACTTGTATGACAACAGGCAGGATAGCCCTTTAAAACCGCATAAAGGGGGATGTATTCGACACCCGTTTCAAAACCGTTCAGATAGGGTAGAAGCGCCTTTAGTGGCTTACAAACCCACAAATACGGCATAAAAACCCTTCCCACCCAATCCAATCGTGCTCAAAAACTGCTTGTCAGACGAAAAAACCAACTTGTATGATGTCTATCAACATCGGCACCCGCACGATGCCCCGCATAAAAATAAAGAGTGGGAGAAAAATCAGTGAATACCTCCAGCCTCAGGGCGAATGCCGGCGCGGATCCGGTGCTGCAATCGGCTATATCCAAGGTCAAGCGCCACATCTTGCCGCTGTTCGTCATCATGTTCATCGTCAACTACATCGACCGGGTGAATATCGGCTTCGTCCGCTCTCATATGGAGCACGACCTGGGCATCGGTGCAGCCGCCTACGGTTTTGGCGCCGGCCTGTTTTTCATCGGCTACGCGCTGTTCGAAGTCCCTTCCAACATCTTGTTGCAACGCATCGGCGCCCGAATCTGGCTGACGCGCATCATGCTTACCTGGGGCCTGGTGGCGGCAGGCATGGCCTTCATTCAGAACGAAACCCACTTCTACATCCTTCGTTTCCTGCTGGGCGTGGCCGAGGCTGGCTTCTTCCCTGGCGTGATTTATTACTTCACCCGTTGGCTGCCCGGGGTCGAACGCGGCAAAGCCATCGCCATCTTCCTCAGCGGCTCGGCGATCGCTTCGCTGATTTCCGGCCCGTTGTCAGGATTGCTCCTGCAGATCAACGGCCTGGGCATGCACGGTTGGCAGTGGATGTACTTTATCGAAGGGATGTTTTCCGTCGGCCTGTGCTTCTTCGTCTGGTTCTGGCTCGACTCCAAGCCCCACGACGCCAAGTGGCTGGACCGTGCTGAACAGGACGCGCTGGTCAAGGCCATCGATGATGAACAGGCAGCCCGTGAAGCCGCGACGCCGATCAAGCTGTCCATCGGGCAACTGCTCAAGGATCGCCAGATCATTCTGTTCTGCGTGATTTATTTCTTCATTCAATTGACGATCTATGCCGCCACCTTCTGGCTGCCGAGCATCATCAAGAAGATGGGCGAGCTCAGCGACGTTCAGGTCGGGCTGTTCAATTCGATTCCCTGGTTGCTGTCGATTGTCGGCATGTACGCCTTCGCCTCGCTGTCGGCCAAATGGAAGTTCCAACAGGCCTGGGTCGCTGCGGCCCTGCTGATCGCCGCGGCGGGGATGTTCATGTCCACCACCGGCGGGCCCATCTTCGCCTTCGTCGCGATCTGCTTCGCGGCCCTGGGTTTCAAATCGGCGTCTTCGCTGTTCTGGCCGATTCCCCAGGCCTACCTGGACGCACGCATTGCCGCCGGCGTGATCGCGTTGATCAATTCGGTGGGCAACCTCGGCGGCTTCGTCGCGCCGACCACCTTCGGCCTGCTGGAACAGCACACCGGCTCGATCCAGGGCGGTCTGTATGGCCTCGCCGCCACGTCGATCATTGCCGCGATCATCGTATTCGCCGCACGCAACACACCCAAGCAGAAATCCGCCACGACCTCCACCGACCCGGTTACCAGCCACGCCTGACCACAACAATAATTCAAGGATACGTACACGATGACTACGCCAGACACCAGCAAAGCCCCGATCATCACCAGCATGCAGGTCGTGCCCGTGGCCGGCCACGACGGCATGCTGCTGAACCTCAGCGGCGCCCATGGCCCGTTCTTCACTCGCAACATCGTCATCCTCAAGGACAATGCCGGGCACACCGGCGTGGGCGAGGTGCCCGGCGGCGAACGCATTCGCCAGACGTTGGAAGATGCGCGCTCGCTGGTAGTCGGCAGCCCCATCGGCAACTACCAGAAAATCCTCAACAGCGTGCGCCAGGCCTTTGCCGACCGCGACGCCGGTGGCCGTGGCCTGCAAACGTTCGACTTGCGCATCACCATCCACGCCGTCACCGGCCTGGAAGCCGCACTGCTGGATCTGCTCGGCCAGCATCTGGATGTCCCGGTCGCGGCCCTCCTCGGCGAAGGCCAGCAGCGCGACGAAGTGAAGATGCTTGGCTATCTGTTCTATGTCGGTGATCGGCAACAGACCGACCTGCCCTACCGCAGCGAACCGGACGCCGATAACGACTGGTTCCGCGTGCGCCACGAGAAAGCCCTCGATGCCGAAGCGGTGGTGCGCCTGGCCGAAGCGGCCCATGCGCACTATGGTTTCCAGGACTTCAAACTCAAGGGCGGCGTGCTCAGGGGCGACGAGGAAATCGAAGCCGTGACCGCATTGGCCGAGCGTTTTCCCCAGGCGCGCATCACCTTGGACCCGAACGGCGCCTGGTCACTCAAGGAAGCGATCCGCTTGTGCCGTGATCAGCACAAGGTGCTGGCGTACGCCGAGGACCCTTGCGGAGCGGAGAATGGCTATTCGGGCCGCGAGGTGATGGCCGAGTTCCGTCGGGCGACCGGCCTCAAGACCGCCACCAACATGATTGCCACCGACTGGCGCGAGATGGGCCACGCCATTACCTTGCAATCGGTGGACATCCCCCTCGCTGACCCGCACTTCTGGACCATGCAGGGTTCTGTACGGGTCGCGCAGATGTGCAATGAGTGGGGCCTGACCTGGGGCTCCCATTCCAATAACCACTTCGATATTTCCCTGGCGATGTTCACCCACGTGGCAGCCGCCGCACCGGGCGACATCACTGCCATCGACACCCACTGGATCTGGCAGGACGGCCAACGCCTGACCAAGGCGCCTTTGCAGATCAAGGGGGGTTGCGTGCAGGTGCCGAAAAAACCTGGGCTGGGGATCGAACTGGACATGGACCAGCTGGCCAAGGCTCACGAGCTGTACAAAGGCATGGGGCTTGGGGCGCGGGACGATTCGGTGGCGATGCAGTACCTGATCCCGGGCTGGACGTTCAACAACAAGCAGCCGTGCCTGGTTCGCTAAAATTCAGCAACTCGATTCTTCTGTGGCGAGGGGATTTAGCGAAACGTCGCACCGCCCCGCTGGGCTGCGTAGCAGCCCCAATGACTGTAAATGCGTTTGACTGGTAAACCGAAGTTGCAGCTTTAGGGCTGCTGCGCAGCCCAACGGGGATAAATCCCCTCGCCACAGTCATCTGCCGCTATTTCGGAACTAACCCTCCGGCCGCAGGATCAGCACCGCCAGCGGCGGCAGGTTCAGTTCCAGCGAAAGCGCCTGGCCATGGCTGGGGATTGCCTCGGTCGAGGCACCGCCGCCGTTGCCATAGTTGGAACCGGCGTAGGTGTCGGCATCGCTATTGAGCAACTCCACCCAACGACCACCAAACGGCACGCCCACCCGATACGCCTCGCGCGGCACCGGTGTGAAGTTGGCGACCACCAGCACTGGCCGACCGTCCTTGCTCCAGCGCAACCAAGCATAGACGCTGTTGAGCGCATCGTCGCCGATCAGCCACTGGAAGCCCTGGGGTGCGTCGTCCTGATCGTGCAGCGCCGGCTCTTCGCGATAGAGTCGATTCAGATCGCTGACCAGCCTTTGCACGCCGCGGTGCTCCGGGTACTGCAACAGGTACCAATCCAGTTGCTGGTCATGATTCCATTCGCGCCATTGGCCGAACTCGCAACCCATGAACAGCAGCTTCTTGCCGGGATGGCCCCACATGAAACTCAGATAAGCCCGCAGGTTGGCGAATTTCTGCCAGCGGTCACCGGGCATCTTGTCGATCAGCGAACGCTTGCCATGGACCACTTCGTCGTGGGAAATCGGCAGAACGAAACGCTCGGACCAGGCGTACACCAGGCCAAAACTCAACTCGTTGTGATGATGGGCGCGGTACACCGGATCCTGCTGGATGTAATGCAGCGAATCGTGCATCCAACCCATGTTCCACTTGTAGGCGAAACCCAAACCGCCCTGCTGCGTGCTCTGGCTGACGCCAGGCCAGGCGGTGGACTCTTCGGCGATGACCAGCGCACCAGGCGTTTCCAGGGCGATCACGTCGTTGAGATGCCGCAGGAAATCGATGGCTTCCAGGTTCTCCCGTCCGCCATGGCGGTTAGGCACCCATTCGCCGGCCTTGCGCGAATAGTCGCGATACAACATCGAGGCCACGGCGTCCACCCGCAGGCCGTCGACGTGGAAATGCTTGAGCCAATGCAACGCCGACGCCAGCATGAAGCCGTGGACTTCGGTGCGGCCCAGGTTGTAGATGAGCGTGTCCCAATCCTGATGGAAGCCTTCCAGCGGGTTGCCGTACTCGTACAGCGCCGTGCCGTCGAACTGGGCCAGGCCATGGGTATCGGTGGGAAAGTGCGCCGGGACCCAGTCCAGGATTACGCCAATGTCAGCCTTGTGGCAGGCGTTGACGAACGCGGCGAAATCATCGGGCGAACCAAAACGCGCCGTGGGGGCAAACTGCGAAAGGGGTTGATAGCCCCACGAACCACCGAACGGGTGCTCCATGATGGGCATCAGCTCGATATGGGTGAAGCCCAGGTCCTTGACGTAAGGGATCAACCGCTCAGCCAGCTCATGCCAGTTGTACTGTCGGGACACCTCCCCCGCCTCGTCGATCTCGCACTGCCAGGAACCGGCGTGCAACTCATAGATCGAAAGCGGCGCGCCCGGTAGTTGGCGTTCACGACGGCTCTGCATCCACTCGTCGTCGTGCCATTCGATCTTCAGGGGCGGGGCGACCTTGGACGCCGTATCAGGCGGCATCTGCGTGGCCAGGGCCACCGGGTCGGCCTTGAGCGGCAGGATGCCGTGGGCACCGAGGATTTCATATTTGTAGCCTTCGCCGGGACCCAGCCTCGGGATGAAGATTTCCCACACGCCAGACGGGTAACGAATGCGCATCGGGTGCCGGCGCCCGTCCCAGACGTTGAAATCCCCCACCACCGAGACCCGGCGCGCATTCGGCGCCCAGACGGCGAAGCGCACGCCATCGACGCCATCCACCGTTTTCAGTTGAGCACCGAGGCAGGCACTGAGGTCGCGGTGATTGCCCTCGGCAAACAGGTAGAGATCCATTTCCCCCAGCAGCGGTCCGAAGCTGTACGGGTCCTCGGCAACCTGCTCGCCACCGGCCCAACGGGTGCGCAGCAGGTACGGTTGGGCTCGGTCGAAATGGCCGACGAACAGGCCCGGGGTTTCGGTGATCTGCAACTCGCCCAGCTCTTCGCCGCCGTCACGGGCGAGCACATGCACACTCAACGCGCCGGGCAGATAGGCCCGGATGAATTGCCCTCCGGCGCCATCGCCATGAGGGCCCAGGATCGAAAACGGGTCGTGGTGTTCGGCGCGCACCAGCGCGTCGATGTCGTGGGGGGCCGGCAGCAAAGACTCTTTGGCCTGCCCCTGTGATTCCTTGTTCGAGACGCTCATGATTCTCTCCACTAAATCGGTCCGGCTAAATCGGAAAAGGGTTCAAGCCCACTCAATAACCCGTACAGGCCGTGCAGCGGCACGGGCAGCCAGGCAGGGCGATTCTCGGCTTCATAAGCCACTTCATAGGCCGCCTTCTCCAGGCCGAACAACGCCAATGCGGCGTCCTCGCCTTCAGCATCCTTCCACTCATGGGCAAGACTAGCTGCCGCCAGCCGATATGCCTGGACAAATGCCTGGCGAGCCTCGGTCAGATAACGGTCGGCGACTCGCTTGCGCGCCGCATCGGCATCGGCCGTGCTGTCGACGGTGTGCAACTGGACCGCCATCGCCGCCGCGTAATCGAACGAGCGCAACACACCGCTGACGTCCTTGTACGGGCTGTGCTTGCCACGTCGTTCATGCAACGGCCGCGCCGGCTCCCCTTCGAAGTCGATCAGGTAGGCATCGCCCTTGATCACCAGCACCTGCCCCAAGTGCAGGTCGCCATGCACGCGGATGCGCAAGCCGCCAGCGGCCTTGCCGGCCAGCTCCTGGACGTGGGCCAGCACGGTTTTGCTGTGTTCCAGCAAGCGTGCGACCATCGCCTGGTCCGCTGGGTTCAATTGGTCCTGGTTCTGTTTGAGCAGACGCAAGGCATTTTCCACCTGAGCGGCCACGTCCTTGCCGATGGCCTGGGCCTCCTTGGCGCTGGTAGGCTGGGGCGCGAAGTCCGGATTGTCGGTGGGCTGGGCGAGCACCTGGTGCATCTCCCCGAGGCGCTGGCCGAGCATGCCGGCGAAATCCTTCAGTTCGCCCAAGGCGTTGTAATGCTGTTCCTGCTCCGACACGGCGTCGGCCAATTCGTCGCGCAACGCGCGTTCGAGATTGTTCTGGGTCCATTCCCATGCATCGCCCTGGTTGCTCAGGTAACCCTGGGCGATCATCAGCAAGGCATCTTCACCCTGGGCATCGCGGCGAATCACCGAACCCAGCAGCGGCGAAATATTGCTGAAGCCTGCCGCGGTCAGGTAAGCGCTCATCTCCAGTTCCGGGTGAACGCCGGACGCGACCTTGCGAATCAATTTGAGCACCAGGCTGCCACCCACCACCACCGAACTGTTGGACTGCTCGGCGGACAGGTAGCGCACCTCCGGCTCGGCGCCCAGGTTCAGCGCCGCCAGACCTTCGGTGGGTTCGAAGCGCAATTCACCGTCAGCGCACGGCAGCACCGAACCGGCCTGAATGCCCTGGAGCACCGCGCGAATGAAGTTTTCCAGTGTGAACGCATCGGTGATCAAGCCGACCTGGCGACCCCGACGAACCCGCGACAAGGCCAGTTGCTGGGGCAGCGCCGGGCCGACGTGCTCTTCGGCGAGCAGGCCAAATGGGAGTTGATAACGCAAGGTCTGGCCGGCGCTGGTGACGTCGATTTCGCTCAACAGCACAGGGTGTTGCGGATCGCCGAAGCGCACGCCATAAACGATGTCGACGTTCTCGATGGCGCTGTCCTTGCCGGCGAACCAGCGGCGCTTTTGCAGCCAGCTTGGCAGGATGCTCTGCTCCAACGTGGCGCGCGATGGCGCCTCGAGCAATTCTTCCAGGCGTTTTTTCAGCACCAGCGTGGTGAAATCCGGCAGGCTCTGGACCGGCTCCACATGCCAGCTCGGCATCTGGTTTTCCGCCGCCAGGGCGAACCAATAAAAACCGTACGGCGCCAGGGTCAGCAGGAAATTCAACTGGCCAATGGGCGGGAATGCGTTGCCACCAAGCATTTCCACCGGGACCATGCCCGCATAGGCCGACAGATCCAGCTCGGCAGCCTGGGCACTGCGCGATACGTTGGCCACGCAAAGGATGATTTCGTGCTTGCCGTCCGGGCCGGTGTACTCACGGGTATATGCCAGGATCCGCCGGTTGCTCGGCGACAGCATTTTCAACGTGCCCCGGCCAAAGGCCTTGGATTGCTTGCGCACTGCGAGCATGCGACGGGTCCAGTTGAGCAGCGAATGAGGGTCGCCGGATTGGGTCTCGACGTTCACCGACAGATAGCCGTATTGCGGGTCCATGATCGGCGGCAACACCAGGCTCGCCGGGTCGGCACGGGAAAAGCCGCCATTGCGGTCGATGGACCACTGCATCGGCGTGCGCACGCCATCGCGGTCGCCCAGGTAGATGTTGTCGCCCATGCCGATCTCATCGCCGTAATACAAGGTCGGCGTGCCAGGCATCGACAGCAACAGGCTGTTGAGCAACTCCACGCGGCGGCGGTCGCGCTCCATCAGCGGTGCCAGACGTCGACGAATGCCGAGGTTGATCCGCGCGCGACGGTCGGCGGCGTAGTAATTCCATAGGTAGTCGCGCTCCTTGTCGGTGACCATCTCCAGGGTCAGCTCATCATGGTTGCGCAGGAAAATCGCCCACTGGCAGTTGGCCGGAATCTCCGGCGTCTGGCGCAGGATGTCGGTGATGGGAAAGCGATCTTCCTGGGCCAACGCCATGTACATGCGCGGCATCAAAGGGAAGTGGAACGCCATGTGGCACTCGTCGCCATTGAGGCCTTGGGCATCGACGTCGCCAAAATAGAGCTGGGTGTCTTCCGGCCATTGGTTGGCCTCGGCGAGCAACATGCGGTCGGGGTAATTGGCGTCGATCTCGGCACGAATCAGCTTGAGGACGTCGTGGGTCTCGGGCAGGTTCTCGTTGTTGGTGCCGTCGCGCTCGATCAGGTAGGGGATCGCGTCCAGACGCAGGCCATCGATGCCCATGTCGAGCCAGTAGCGCATCACCGAGAGCACGGCCTTGATGACTTGCGGGTTGTCGAAGTTGAGGTCCGGCTGGTGCGAGTAGAAACGGTGCCAGAAGTACTGGCCGGCGACCGGGTCCCAGGTCCAGTTGGACTTCTCGGTGTCGAGAAAGATGATCCGGGTGCCGTCATATTTGTGATCGTCATCGGACCAGACGTAGAAATCCCGTGCCTTGGAGCCTTTCTTGGCCTTGCGTGCGCGCTGGAACCAGGGGTGCTGATCGGAGGTGTGGTTGATGACCAGCTCGGTGATCACCCGCAAGTTGCGCTTGTGGGCTTCGGCAATGAAGCGCCGCGCGTCGGCCATGGTGCCATAGTCGGGGCTGACCCCCCGGTACTCGGCGATGTCGTAGCCGTCGTCACGCCTGGGCGAAGGATAGAACGGCAGCAGCCAGATGGTGTTGACGCCCAGGTCGGCGATGTAATCGAGCTTCTCGATCAGACCGGGAAAATCACCGATTCCGTCATTGTTGGAGTCGAAATAGGATTTGACGTGAACCTGATAAATGACCGCGTCCTTGTACCAGAGCGGGTCGTTGATGAAGGTGGCAGACCGGGGTTTCTTGGCCATTTGCAACTCCTGCTGATTCTATAAAGCCGTTGAGCTGGCTGGCGAGACGTACGTGGCGAGGGAGCTTGCTCCCGCTTGAGTGCGAAGCGCTCATCGCTTTTAGAGGGCCGCTGCGCGACCCAGCGGGAGCAAGCTCCCTCGCCACCAAAGCACTTCATCCGCTCACTTTTGTTTTATGCCACGCTGATCCGCCAGATCCCGAACGGCTGGTAAGCCGGGTCGATGCGCATGAACTGGTACTTGCCATACCAAGTCCAGCGGTGGCCGTTCATCAAGTCCTCGCCCTGGGTCTGGGCGTCGTCCGGCAGGCCCATCTCCCATAACGGCAATTCGAAATTCGCTTCCTGGACGTTATGCGGATCGAGGCTCACCGCCACCAGGATGAAATTGCTGCCGTCCGGTGTGCGCTTGCCGAAGTACAGAATGTTGTCATTCCAGGCGTTGTAGATTTTCAGGCCAAGGTGCGTGTGCAACGCCGGGTTCTGGCGACGGATACGGTTGAGCTGGGCGATTTCGGCGATGATGTTGCCCGGCACGGTGAAATCCCTCGGGCGGATTTCGTATTTCTCCGAATCGAGGTACTCCTCCTTGCCTGGCACCGGCGCCGATTCGCACAGTTCAAAGCCCGAATACATGCCCCACAGGCCCGACCCCATGGTCGCCAGCGCCGCACGAATCAGGAAACCCGCGCGTCCCGAGTGGTGGAGGAACGCTGGGTTGATGTCCGGTGTGTTGACGAAGAAATTCGGCCGGTAGCATTCGCGCCAAGGCGACTCATTGAGCTCGGTGAGATACGCCGCCAGCTCGGCCTTGGTGTTACGCCAGGTGAAGTAGGTGTAGCTCTGGGAATAACCGACCTTGCCCAGTCGCGCCATCATCGCTGGGGTGGTGAACGCTTCCGCGAGGAAAATCACCTCTGGGTGCTGCGCACGAACGTCGGCGATCAGCCATTGCCAGAACGGCAACGGCTTGGTGTGAGGATTGTCGACACGGAATATCTTCACGCCTTCGTTGACCCAGCCGACGACGATATCCCGCAGTTCCAGCCACAGGCTGGGGATTGCATCGGCGGCGTAGAAATCGACGTTGACGATGTCCTGGTATTTCTTCGGCGGGTTCTCCGCGTATTTGATCGTGCCGTCCGGCCGCCAGCTGAACCAGCCCGGATGCTGCTGCAGCCAGGGGTGGTCCTGGGAACACTGGATGGCGAAATCGAGGGCGATCTCCAGGCCATGGTCGGCGGCCGCGGCCACCAGGCGCCGGAAATCTTCGCGGGTGCCCAGCTGAGGATGGATCGCCTCATGGCCGCCCTCCTCGCTGCCGATGGCATATGGGCTGCCTGGATCGTCCGGACCGGCGGTCAGGGAATTGTTCGGCCCTTTGCGGAAACTGCGGCCGATCGGATGGATCGGCGGAAAGTACAGCACGTCGAAGCCCATGTCCTGGATCACCGCCAGGCGCGAATGCACGTCGTTGAACGTGCCGTGACGCTTGGGATCATCGGTGATCGAACGGGGGAAGAGTTCGTACCAACTGGCGAATTCGGCCAGTTGGCGCTCCACGTCCAGTGGATATTCGGGACTGATGCTCAGGTAAGGCCGGTGATCGGCCAGGGACATCAAGTCGGCACTGCGTGGCGCGAGAAACAACGCCACTTGCTCTTCAGGCAGCAGGCCCGAAAGCTCGTGGTGCAACGCGGCCAGCTGTTCGCTCAATTCGCCGTCGCTACGCTCGGCGGCTTGTTGCACGTGGTTGCGCCCCTCTTGCAGCTCCAGGCTGATGGGCACACCGGCGGCGTATTTTTTTTCCAATTCATAGCGGAAGCTGGCGAACTGGTCGAGCCAGGCTTCGATACAGAACACGTAGCGTCCGACGGCCGGTACTGTGAACTGGCCACGCCAGCCATTATTACCCAGCTCGGCCATGACCTCGCTGTTCCAGATGTCATCTTCCAAGGCACGCCAACGGATTCGCACGGCCAATTTATCGTGGCCATCGGCGAACACCTTGCTGGTCACCGTCACGTCCTGTCCGGCGAGGGCCTTGGCGGCAAATTGCCCGCCGTCAATCACTGGCGTGGTGTCTTCAATCGCAATACGCGGCAACAACAAGGCCTGGGACAACGGCAGATGCGGGTTGTATTCCAGGTCGGTCGGCTGTTCGGCAGTCATCGAGCATCGCTCCTTTTACGCCCCATGGACGCGTTTGTGGCGGTAAAGGCCCAACGGGTCCTGATTAACTCACTTAAGCTCCGAACCGGACCGGCAGCCAAAAGTTCAGCGGGATTTGCTGGCCGGCAGCGGGGAATCAAACCCGTCGAACGGTGGTCAACCAGACAAGCACGACTCAAGCCACTTGCGTCCTGGAGGCACCACCCGATGACCATTCCCATCCCGGCCGAAACACCCGATCCGAACATCGACGACCCCAACCTGCCGCCACCGGGTCCCGATCCCGAGCCGATTCCGGAAAAAGACCCGCCGCTGGACCCGCAGCCGCCCCAGGGCGATCCGCCAAGCGAGGCGCCGCCGGAGCGGTTTTAAAGCCTAGCCGCAGTTAACCTGCGGGAGCGAGCTTGCTCGCGATAGCGTCAGGTCAGCGAAGCCAGAGGTGACTGACACATCGCTATGGCGAGCTAGCTCTCCCACAAGGACCTTGCGCACAGCCCGGCGGATGCCTTACAGCTTCTCATCCCTCTCCAGTGCCCGAACAATCACTGGCATCACACTGAAGATTGCCAGCGCCAGAACGGTGCTGAGCACCGCCGTCGCTTCCCGGCCGAGCCCGGCGGCGACGCCGATGGCGGCGGTCATCCACAGGCCCGCGGCGGTGGTCAGGCCTTTGACGTGGCTTTCATCTGCATCCGTGTTTTTCAAGATGGTACCGGCGCCGAGGAAACCGATCCCGGCGACAACGCCCTGTATCACCCGGCTCATCGCATCGGCCTCTGACCCCGACATTTGCGGCACCAGCACGAACAGCGCGGCGCCCAGCGCCACCAGCATGTGGGTGCGCACCCCGGCGGCCTTGCCCTTGTGCTCACGCTCGAACCCCAAAATGCCTCCCAACAGTGCAGCCATTACCAGGCGCACCGTCACCCGCGTCATTTGCTGGGCATCGGCGATGTCGGCGAACTCCGCTTGCAGGGTCATCCAGACTTCATCCCACCACGAATCCATGAACGTTCCTCTCTTCACTCGATAAACGATTGACCGCAAGCGATGCGAGACGTGCGACCGCTGATCAGCCACGAAGAACCCTGCCGATCGGGAGGCGCCTAACGTTCAGGCATACAGGAAGGAGCAGTACCATGACTGTACGTATCGATGACCACCAGACCTGCCATTTCGACACCGCCAACGGGCCGGAACTTCGCCCGGCCAGCGAGCTGACCATCATCACCGACCCGGACAAGGCCATGTCGGCGGTGGAGCTCAATGGCGGGCGGGTCTACCTGACCGAAGCGCAGGTCGATGCCCTGATCGTGGCTGGGGCGGCTGACGGGCGGCAGAATCTGAAGGCGACGGACGGGGATTCGGTCATCTGACGGCTCGTTTGGCTCTTATTTCTGATCTTGCGTTGCTTTTGATTTTGCTTTGCTTTGATCTTGCGTTGCTTTTGATTTTGCTTTGCTTTGATCTTGCGTTGCTCTTGATCTCGCTTCGGCTTTTGATCTTGAACGCCCCGTTAACCACGCTGGCCGAACGCAGGTATTGCGTAGTGGGGCGAAGCCTTTTTTGCTTACTTTTTTTGGCGTCTGAAAAAAAGTAAGCCGCCGTAAGGGCGGAACCGTCAGTAGCAATTACCGCAGCAACGGATATAAACACCATCCCAAGAACGAAGCCCACAATCCGTGAGGTGCATCAAACTGGCGCAGCGCAAGGCTCTTCACCCCATCTGATCCGGTTTTTATCAACCCACCTGAGCCTGTTATGCAAACAGTTCAATGGTCATAGTGCCCCAGCCAGATAGCGGCTGATGAGCGACCGACCATGAGCGAAAGAATCCCCGCCCAACTGATACAGACCTTCGACCCCACGCCCACAAAAACAAAGTCCAGAACCACCGACAACCTGATCCACACCCGCAGCTTTACCGGCTTGTTCCGCACCTTGCGCATCAGCGGTGCCGGCATTCTGTTCCTGTTGTTCTTCGGCACGGTATGGCTGAACTGGGGCGGCCGCCAAGCGGTGCTCTGGGACCTTTCCGAGAGCAAGTTCCACATCTTCGGCGCGACCTTCTGGCCCCAGGATTTCATCCTGCTGTCCGCCCTGCTGATCATCGCCGCGTTCGGCCTGTTCGCCATCACCGTGTTCGCCGGGCGCGTGTGGTGTGGCTACACCTGCCCCCAAAGCTCATGGACCTGGATCTTCATGTGGGTCGAGAAAATCACCGAAGGTGAACGCAACCAGCGCATCAAACTCCAAGCCGCGCCGTGGGACTTGAACAAACTCCTGCGGCGCTCGGCCAAGCACACCTTGTGGCTCGTCATCAGCCTGCTCACCGGCCTGACATTCGTCGGTTATTTCACCCCGATCCGCCCCCTGGCCGAGGAACTGCTGACCTTGCAGATCGGCGGCGTCAGCCTGTTCTGGGTGCTGTTTTTCACTGCGGCCACTTACCTCAACGCCGGCTGGCTGCGCGAAGCGGTGTGCATGCACATGTGCCCTTACGCACGGTTCCAGAGCGTGATGTTCGACAAGGACACCTTGACCATTTCCTATGACGTGGCCCGTGGTGACATTCGCGGGCCACGCAAACGCGAGGTCAATCCCGCCGATGTCGGACTGGGTGACTGCATCGACTGCCAGATGTGCGTGCAGGTCTGCCCCACCGGCATCGATATCCGCGATGGCTTGCAAATGGAATGCATTGGTTGCGCGGCGTGCATCGACGCCTGCGACTCGATCATGGACAAGATGGGCTACGCCCGTGGCCTCATCAAGTACACCTCCGAGCATCAACTGCAAGGAGGCAAGACACATCTGCTGCGGCCACGGCTGGTGGGCTACACGGCGGTGCTGCTGTTCATGATCGGTGCCCTGGCGGTGGCGCTGGCGGAGCGCCCCATGGTGTCGCTGGATGTCAGCAAGGACCGTGGGCTGTTCCGTGAAAACAGCCAGGGCCAGATCGAAAACATCTATAGCCTGAAAATCATCAACAAGACCCAGCAACACCAGGCGTATGAATTGTCCCTGGTGGACGGCGACGGCTTTGTCCTGCAAGGCAAGACACGCCTGAGCCTGGCGCCGGGGGAAATCGTCGACGTGCCAGTCTCGGTGGCGATGCTCAGCGAACGGCCACGCAGCGGTTCCCAGGAAATGACCTTCAAGGTTGCCGACAGTGACGAGCAGCAAGTCTACAGCGTGGCCAAGAGCCGTTTTGTCGCGCCGATGAATCGGTGACCCTTTAAGATGCAATGTCCCTTATGACCGGGCCCGCCATGAAACGCTACGAAAAATTCGCCGACGACATCGCTGAACTGATCCGCTCCGGCATGCTGGGGCCCGGCCAGCGCGTGCCGTCGGTGCGCTACGCCAGCCAAACGTACGGCGTCAGCCCGTCCACTGTTTTCCAGGCCTATTACCTGCTGGAGCGACGCGGCCTGATCCGGGCCCGGCCGCGTTCCGGTTATTTCGTCAATAATCTTGCACCGCGCCCGTTCTGCGAGCCGGTCATCAGCAGCCAGGTGCAAGAGTCCACTGAAGTCGATGTCAGCGAACTGGTGTTTTCGGTGCTCGACTCGATCAAGGATCCCGCCACCGTACCGTTCGGCTCTGCATTCCCCAGCCCCATGCTGTTTCCGTTGCAGCGGCTGTCCCGCTCGTTGTCCAGCGCGACCCGGGACATGGACCCACGCGTGGTGGTGACCGACATGTCACCGGGCAATCCTCAACTGCGCCGCCAGATCGCCTTGCGCTATATGGTCGGTGGGCTGATGTTGCCCATGGAGCAATTGCTGGTCACCAACGGCGCCCTGGAAGCCTTGAACCTATGCCTGCAAGCGGTGACCGAGCCCGGCGACCTCGTGGCGATCGAAGCCCCTGCGTTCTATGCCAGCCTGCAAGTGCTGGAAAGGCTGAAGCTCAAGGCCGTGGAAATCCCCGTGCATCCGCGTGACGGGATCGACCTGGACGTGCTGGAACAGACGCTGGCGCGCCATCCGATCAAGGCGTGCTGGTGCATGACCAGCTTCCAGAACCCCATGGGCGCCACCATGCCCGAGGCGCGCAAGCAAGCGTTGGTGGAGCTGTTGCGCCAACACCAGGTGCCGTTGATCGAGGACGACGTCTATGCCGAACTCTATTACGGCCAGCAGGCTCCCAAACCAGCCAAGGCGTTCGACACCGAAGGGTTGGTGATGCATTGCGGTTCGTTCGCCAAGAGCCTGGCCCCGGGTTATCGCGTCGGCTGGGTCGCCGCCGGGCGCTATGCGCAGAAGATCGAACGGCTCAAGCTCATGACATCCCTGTGCGCCTCGATGCCGGCCCAGGCCGCGATCGCCGACTACCTGCAACACGGCGGCTACGACCGGCACCTGCGCAAGCTGCGCTACGCCCTGGAAGAACAGCAAAGCGCCATGCTCGCCGCCATCGGCCGCTATTTCCCGCCCCAGACCCGCGTCAGCCAGCCGGCGGGCGGCTATTTCCTCTGGCTGGAACTGCCGGAGCAGATCGACTCGCTGAAGCTGTTCCAGATGGCATTGGCGCAAGGCATCAGCATCGCCCCCGGGCCGATCTTTTCACCGACCCAACGTTTCAGGAATTGCATCCGGCTGAACTATGGCGGGCCTTGGACTGAGGCGTCGGAAAAGGCGATGGAGACATTGGGGCGGATTATCCGGTCGTTCTAATATTTGGTTTGCCAGCACTACCGCCATCGCGAGCAAGCTCGCTCCCACATTTGGAACGCAATCCCCTGTGGGAGCGAGCTTGCTCGCGATGAGGCCAGGGCAGACCGCCCAGTTCTCAGCGCCCACCACCAAGGTCAACAAACGTCCCCGTCGCATACGAAGCCTTGTCCGACAGCAACCAGATAATCGCCTCCGCCACCTCATCCGGACGCCCGCCTCGCGCCATGGGAATCGCCGATTCCAGCTTGCTGACCCGCTCAGGATCACCACTGAGGGCGTGGAAATCGGTGTAGATATAACCCGGGCGAACGGCGTTGACGCGAATGCCTTCGCCGGCCACTTCCTTGGACAGGCCTACGGTGAAGGTATCCAGTGCGCCCTTGGAGGCCGCGTAGTCGACGTATTCCCCCGGCGCGCCCAAGCGGGCGGCAACCGACGAGACGTTGACGATGCTACCGCCCTGCCCGCCATGGCGGGGCGACATGCGCAGCACCGCATGCTTGGCACACAGGATCGGCCCCAGCACATTGGTCTTCAAGATTTTGAGAATGCGGAACTCGGACATTTCATCGAGCCGGGATTTGTGGGCGACCGTACCGGCGTTGTTCACCAGGGCGGTGACACGGCCCAATTCGGCGTCGACGCGGTTGAACAGGCCGACCACCTCATCTTCGATGCTCACGTCGGCCCGCACCGCAATGGCCTGCGCGCCCTTGGCCCGGACCTGTTCGAGGATGTCCTGAGCGGCGTTTTCATCGGACTGGTAGTTGATGCAGATGTGATAGCCCTGATCCGCCGCCAGCAGCGCCGTGGCCGCTCCGATCCCGCGCCCGCCACCAGTGATGACGATGACTTTATCCACGCTTGCTCTCCCGTTCCACGCAAACACGTCGGGCCCAAGAATAGCGTTGACCCGACGATTTGCACAACGCGGCCGGTTTACCGGGGCGATGACACCGACTGGCGAGCCAGTGCGCGCAGGTCCAGGCGCCCGTCCAGCAGCGGCGGGCACCAGTAATACCCGCCAGTGATCGGCCGGCTCATGCGGTACAAACCATCGGTAATGCCGTCTTCGAGGCCGCTCATGCGGCGCAGTTGCGCTTCGAAGGCATCCAGGGAGAAACCGAACGCCAGGAACATCAGCCCAGCGCGATCGCCTTCGATCCACGGCATGGAACGGCGCACGACGAAAGCCTCCGGTGCAAAGCTTTCCTGGGCCGTGCGCTTGACGTGGGCCGACTCCGGCGCCTCTTCGATTTCCTCGTTGTCGCTCAAGCGACGGCCCATGATGTTGTCGCGTTCGTGGGGCTGCATCGCCGCGAACCCGTCCAGATCGTGCTGCCACTGCTGGATCGCGGCGAAGCTGCCACCGCGCAGTCCGTCGGCGCCCTGGGCCAGGGCAGCGGCGACGGCCGCGTCATCGTGGGGGTTCTCGGTGCCGTCTTCGTAGCCGGTCAGGTCGTGGCCGGTCATATGGCGGAAGGTTTCGTTCATTTGCACCAGGCGCAGGGCCGGCGCCAGGGCCGCTTCGATGGCGCGGCTGCGGTGCAGCAGCTCGCCGCGATCCTCGCCATGCAACCAGCACCACAGCGCGTGCTGGGTCGAGGGATTATCGACGCCGACACCGGCCAGGGCAGGAAATGCCCGCAGCCCCTTGACCTCGGCGCCCAACGCTTGCACCAACGACTCGCCAAACCCGACAACCGCGCGGCCATCCAATTGCAGCAACAATTTATCGATCGCAGCCGGCAGTGCCTCGACCGATTCCAGGGCAAAAAACAGATGACGGGCCTGAGGCGGAACAGGGGTGGCGAGAATGCCGGGCTGGTAGTAACTCATGGGAACTCCTTCGGAAAGAGTCGCGAGTTTACCCGGCGGCCGCCGCTTTGTGTCGTTTCGCTTGAGGACAGGACCCTTCGGCCGACGGGACCGTTTTGTGGGAACGCTCCCACGTCCCTGTCAGACAGCTCGGAACCCAGCCTGCATCCGTTGCTGCGGATTGCCGGGCAGCAAAAAACGCCCTAGATTGACCGTCCCTCAAGGAAGGCCAACGAGAGCGGTCCATCATGCACATTGCCAAATCGATACTCGCCGGGAGCTTTTTCCTGATCCTTTCTTTTACCGGCGTCGCCCAGGAACGCCTTGAAGAAACTGTCGATGCCGTTATCCAGCCCCTGATGAAACAGCAGGACATCGCGGGGATGGCGGTGGCGATCACCCACAACGGCCAGCGCCAGTTCTTCAATTATGGCGTTGCCTCCAAGGACACGAGAAAGCCCGTCACCGACCAGACCCTGTTCGAAGTCGGCTCGATCAGCAAGACCTTCACCGCCACGCTCGGCGCCTATGCCCAGGCCCAAGGCAAGTTGCAATTGTCGGATCCCGCCGGTCGCTATGCCCCGCAGCTGAACGGAGCAGCGCTGGCAAACACCCGCCTGCTTGATCTCGCTACCTACACGGCGGGCGGGCTGCCTTTGCAGTTTCCCGACGATGCAGACCATGCCGACAGGATGTTCAGCTATTACAAGTCCTGGAAACCGCTCTACCCGACCGGCACCCAACGGCTCTACTCGAACCCGAGCATCGGCCTGTTTGGCCATCTGGCGGCCCGCGCCCTGGGTCGGTCATTCGATGACGTGATGGAACAAACGCTGATGCCGGGGCTGGGCCTCAAACACAGTTATGTACGGGTGCCGCAAGACCAATCGGGCCGATACGCCCAGGGCTATGCAAAGGATGGCAAGCCCGTGCGGGTCGGACCTGGCGCCTTGGATTCCGAGGCGTATGGGGTGAAGACCAGCTCAGCGGACCTCATTCGTTTCGTCGAGGCCAACCTGCGACCGCAAAAGCTGGACGAAGCCTTGAAGCAAGCCATCGCCACGACCCACATGGGTTTCTATCGGGTCGGCGGGATGACCCAGGGCTTGGGCTGGGAGTTCTACCCTGCCCCGTTCACCGTGGATGACCTGCTCGCCGGCAATACCCCGCAGATGGCCCTGACCCCACAGAAAGTCGAACCGCTCAACCCGCCCCGCCTGGCGCCGGACGGCAGCTGGATCAATAAGACAGGCTCTACCAACGGCTTTGGCGCATACGCGGCGCTCGTGTCTGGAAAGGATTTGGGGATCGTGATGTTGGCGAACAAGAACTACCCGATCGAAGAACGGATAAAGGCCGCGCACAAAATCCTGGCGGCATTGGAACGACAATGAAGTCTGCTTTTGTGGCGAGGGGGCTTGCTCCCTCGCCACGTAAATTCGGCGTTATAGAGGGTCAATCCTCCAGCGCCTTCGGCGCGGCCGCGGGCTTGGTGGGCTTGGCCGCCTTGCCCGGCTTGGCGCCTTTCGCGTCCTTGGCCGGCGCGGGTTCTGGCTCGGGTAGCGGGGTTGGCGCCACGGCTTCCTTTTCAGCCGCAGGCAATTTGTCGACAGCATCGAACAGCTCGCTCAATGTGATCGCGCCGGAATGCTCAAGCTTCTTTTCCCCATCCTTGCCCACCAGGATGATCTTGGGCAGCGCACCGGCTCCCAGCTTGAGAGAACGGATCAGTGCCATGGTGCTTTGCGGGTCCAAATCCTTGCCATCACGTTTCCCGATGGTGTTGAAAACGGTGTAGAGCATCATGTTGCGTTCGGAGAATCCCTGCTTGCCCTCTGGCTTTTCGAGCTCTGCTTTCAACGTGGACCATGCAGGGTCGACGGAGCTGGGCGCGATAATGATCAAGGGGCGGGTCTTGCCCACCTCCGCCACCAGGGGCGAGTCGCCATCAGCGGCGAACAAGGGGCCAGCAAAGGCCAGCAAGGTAGCGAAGGTCAACGACCGAATAAGCATGCGCCTCTCCTTTTGATATTTACGCTGTACTGATTGCACATGGCGGCGATTGTTCCGCGAGAGTCGCCCGTTACCGCAGCTGCCTGCCTTGAAGCTTAGGCCACCGGCCCCATAGCGCAACCGCGTCACGAGGCGCTCAAAGGCCGAATGGGAAGGTGTCTTCCTCGTGCTCAAGCGTGTGAGGTGTTGGCAATGGCGTGACCGCTTCGGTCTGCTCGAACCAGAGCCAGGCATCGAACTGCTCGGCCAATACGGCTTCGAAGTAATGGCTCTGGCGTTCGGTTTCAGGGCGGTAGATCACGCCGATAGCGCGTTCGAGCAGGGGCTCGGACAATGCGTCCAGCAGTGCCTCGTCAGGATTAGTCCGCCAGTCCGTGAGCGATGCGCGAACACCCGTATTCAGGAATTCCCGCTCCCAACTGCCGGCCAGCGCGGGCAGCACCTGCTTGATTTTCATCGGTGAGTCCCAATCGTCGGCCGCCGCCACGCTGCCACGATTGGTGCCCATGCCCAGCAGCACCGCGTCGCGGCCGTAAGCCATGCGGCATAACTGGCCGATATTGAATTCACCTTCCCAACCCATGCGAGTCGCGGCGGCATTGCCGATGTGGGAGTTGTGCGCCCAGACCACCGCTTTCGCATCGGGGCCACGATGTTCCATCAGGCTCTGCAGGGTGTCGAACATGTGCCGGTCCCGCAGGTTCCAGGACGATTTTCCGCCGCGATACATGGCCCGGTAGTACTGTTCGGCGGCGCGCACGACCCGGGCGTTCTGGATGGCGCTGAAGAAACTCTCGTCATCCTCGATCAGGGGATCGAGGCGCTCGGCGAGCAGCGTATTGAGCTGCTCGACCACCGCGTCCTCGCAGGTCGCCAGGTTGCCGCGTTCGGTGAAATGACCGTAAAGCGCCGGGTCGTCGTGCCAAGGCGTCAGGCAACCATAACGATGCCGGGCGCCGCGGGCCAGGTGGGGGTGTGCCTTATCGAGGTAGTTGAGCACTTCGTCGATCGAGTGCCGCAAGCTGTAGACGTCGAGGCCGCGAAACTCCACGCGCCGATCGCCCGGCTGCTCCAGGTTGTAATCGCGCAACCAGCGGACGAAGGACTGTACGTCGGTGTTGCGCCACATCCAGCTTGGAAACCGGGCGAAAGCCTGCTGTTTCCAGGCCGAGGGTCCGAGGTCACGCACGCAGCGGTCGATTTGCCCGGCGTCGGGCCAGTCGGCTTCGACGGCGACGATCCCGAAGCCGTGATGCTCGATCATGTGCCGGGTGATGGCCGCGCGGGTGCGGTAGAAGTCATGGGTGCCGTGGCTGGCTTCGCCGATCAGCAAGACCTTCGCGTCGGCAAAGCGATCGAACATCTCGCCAAACGCCGGGCTGTCCTCGGCGGGCAGCGGTTCGGCGTGATGACGCAGAATGTCGGCGATGTCGGAGCGAGGTTCGACGCGACGACGGCGCAGGCGTTGCAGCAGATCTCTGGCTGGGCTGTTCATGGATCGTGGCCTCATCAGTACCTGGTTTACAGGTATGACTATGCCTATCGGCCCATGACTCCGAGCAAATCAGAACGCCAGTTTGAAGCCGATCATCGCCAACATCACCGCCAGGCAAGGGCGCAGGAGTTCATCGGAAATACGTCCCGACAAATGGCTGCCCAGGTAAATGCCCGGCAGTGAACCGATCAGCAAGAAGCCGAGGATGTGCCAGTCCATGTTGCCCATGCTTGCGTGGCCCAGGCCGGCCACCAGGGTCAGCGGCACGGCGTGGGCGATCTCGGTCCCCACCAGGCGCCTGGTGACCAGGAACGGATAGAGGATGAACAGCGCGACAGTGCCCAGGGCGCCGGCGCCGATGGAGGTCAACGCGACCATCGTGCCCAGCACCAAGCCGGTAATCACAGTGAGTACGTTGAGCCGTGAGCCGCTGGGGTTGTAGTGGCCGCCGGCGCGATCGTGGGCGAATTGGAGCAGGCGTTTCTTGAACAGGATCGCCAGGGCAGTGGCGAACAACACAAAACCCAGTGCTTGCTTGATGACTGCGTTCATCGCGTCTGGCGAGCTGTTCAGGCTGCTGAGGAACCACAGGGTCAGCCCGACCGCCGGCACGCTGCCCAAGGTCAGCCAACCGGTGATGGACCAGTCGATATTGCGGTTCTTGGCGTGAACCAGCACGCCGCCGGATTTGGTAATGGCCGCGTACAGCAGGTCCGTACCCACCGCCGTCGCGGGGTTGATGCCGAACCACAGCAGAATGGGGGTCATCAGCGATCCGCCACCCACGCCGGTCATCCCGACGATGAAACCGACCACCAGGCCCGCTACGACTAAACCGAAATTACCGAAATCCATCAAACCCGTCTCAGCGCGACCGCGTGAAAAATCTGGCCGCGAGCATAGCGATTTTTCTTATAACCCCCTATATCGATGTGATCTATCTTTATTCCATTTTTGATCACTGGACGGGCAGGAAATTGAGGAACAGCAGGCTCTGTGCATAGTTGAGCCCTATCCGCCGGTAGCGCTCGTCGAGCATCTGCGTCAGCAGGTCCAGGCGTGCAACGATTTTCCCGAACTCGACGGCAAAGCTCAGGTTGCTGCCCTCCTCCGAGATTTCGTTGGAAAACAGCATCGGCGAGCCGTCCTTGTTCTGCCGCTGGCCCAGCAACCAGGTTGCCTTTTCGATGTTGCGCGCAGCGTTGCTGACGAAGCGCGGATCGATGGTGTCGGTCATGTAGAACTCCAGGCGATTGCCGTGGGCCGTGACCAGCATGCTGCCAATGGCGTAGATGAACGCACCGACCCTATCACCAAGGAACTCGGGGCTCATGGCATAGCTCAGGGCCGCCAGGTCCTTTTTATTGCCCAAGGTCGGCAAGGGCTGCTGTTGCTCGATGGCTTGGCGCACTTGCTTGACGGCGACGCGGACGTCGAGGAAGCCCGACTTGCGCAATTCTTCCGGGTTGCGCAGGTAAAGTTTGTGCATCAGCAGGTAAAGGCTCTGCAAGTTGTCGTGCATCGAGAGCGTGGCCATCCGGTCCACGCTGGTCTGCAAGAATTCCTGGGGCTTGGCGTTGCTGAACTGCGTAACCATGTCCTGGCCTTGCTGGTGGGTGCAGCCGCCGCTGAGCAACAGCAACAGGCCCACCAACAGCAGGTTGCTGCGGCGTGGCGACACCATCACGGAAAGTAAAACACCGGCCATCGAATCTCGTCTGGACATTGGGAAGCGGTGGGGCTCGCCGCTTCCTGGCCATGGATAGAGCGGAAAAAACCCTAAAAGTGCAGTGCCTTACCCGAGAGTTGACGTCCGGTCACGATTCGCCTCGATCAATTAGTCTTACTTTTTAATTGATAAATCTCAATTTATAGCTATAAATCCCTTCTCCACCCGCAAATAGAAAGACTACTGAACAGAAAAACCTTCATCGCTGTCCGACCAATTAACGGACTCGACCCGCGTTAAAACAACAAAAAAACAACAGGAAGGAAGGTCACACTCATGCTTGAATCCAGACACCTGCTCTCGGCCCTCGGAGTTTCTCTGATGATTGCCACCTCTTCACAGGCCGCCGGCCTGACCAACGAACGCGTTGCTTTCGGTAAGACCGACGACGGCACGGCGGTTGAAAAATATGTGTTGCGCAACAGCAACGGCATGGAGGCTACCGTCATCACCTATGGCGGGATTCTCCAGTCGCTGATCGTGCCGGACAAAAACGGCATGACCGACGACATCGTGCTCGGCTTCGACGATGTCCAGGGCTACCAGAAGAATGGCAATGTATATTTCGGCGCGACCATCGGCCGCTTCGGCAATCGCCTGGCTGGCGGCGCGTTCGAGTTGGATGGCAAGCGCTACCAGGTGCCGCAGAACGACAAGGACAATTCGCTGCACGGCGGGCCGCAAGGGTTCGACAAGCGTGTCTGGAAAGCCGAGCCGAGCAACGACAAGGACTCGGTCGGCGTGACCCTGACTTACCTGTCGAAGGACGGCGAGATGGGGTTTCCCGGCAATCTGAAGACTGACGTCACCTACAGCCTCAACGACAAGAACGAACTGCGCATCGACTACAAGGCCACCACTGACAAACCGACCGTACTGAACCTGACCAACCACAGTTATTTCAACCTGGCGGGTGCAGGCAATGGCGACATCCTCAAGCAAGTCGCGACCTTGCACGCGTCCCGCTACACACCGGTGACCGCCAAGCTGATTCCCACCGGCGAGCTGGCGCCAGTGGCCGGCACGCCGATGGACTTTACCAAGCCAACCGCCATCGGCACCCATATCAAAGCCGATCATCCGCAGTTGAAGTTCGCCGAGCCAAAACAGGGTGGGTTTGACTTCAACTGGGTGCTCGACGCCAAGGGTGACGTAAACAAACTCGCCGCCGACGTCCAGGATCCGAAGTCCGGGCGACGGCTGCAGCTCTTTACCACCGAACCCGGTGTGCAGTTCTACACCAGCAACTTCCTCGATGGCACGGTCAAGGGCAAGCAAGGCAAGGTCTATCCGCACTGGGGCGCGTTTACCCTGGAGACCCAGCACTTCCCCGACTCGCCGAACCAGCCGGACTTCCCGACCACGCGGCTGGATCCGGGCCAGACCTACACCCAGGCCATGGTGCTGAAGTTCTCGGCGGAATAACCCTCCTGCCAACCGAGCGTTCCCACGTTGCGCGTGGGGACGCCTCCCGTGGCGCTTTGCGTCATGCATTTCGGCCCTAGAGCATCCCGCTGCATTGCGGCGCGAATCAAACCTGAACGCCTGGTCTATTCTGCTGCCACAGCTTAATCGACCCGCACGACAGGAGATGCGAATGAGAACTCTGGAGTTGGCCGGCGTGTCCGTGCCGGTAATCGGCCAGGGCACTTGGCGCCTGGGTGAAGAACCGTCCCATCACAAAAAAGAAGTGGCTGCCCTGCGCTTGGGCATTGAAATGGGCATGACCCTGATCGACACCGCCGAAATGTATGCCGAGGGCGGCGCCGAAAAAGTCGTTGGCGAAGCGATCACCGGGCTGCGTGACCAAGTGTTTCTGGTGAGCAAAGTCTACCCCCACAACGCCAGCCGCAAAGGCATTCCGCTGGCCTGCGAGCGCAGCCTGCGGCGGCTCGACACCGATTACATCGACCTTTATCTGCTGCACTGGCGTGGCCAATACCCGCTGGAAGAAACCGTCGAAGCGTTTGAACGACTTCGCGAAGAAGGCAAGATCGGGCGCTGGGGCGTGTCGAATTTCGACGTGGACGACATGGAAGAACTGAACGCGCCCGACTGCGCCACCAACCAGGTGCTGTACAACCTGCAGGAGCGCGGCATCGAATACGACCTGCTGCCCTGGAGCCAGCAACGGCGCATGTCGATCATGGCCTACTGCCCGGTCGGCCAGGGTGGGCAGCTGCTCAGGGATCACACCATGCAACAAATCGCCGAGCGCCACCGCGCGACACCGGCGCAGATTGCCCTGGCCTGGCTGTTGCGCCAGGACAATGTGATCGCCATTCCCAAGGCCGTGCAGCCTGAACATGTGCGCCTGAATGCCGAAGCGGCGAATCTGCAACTTGAGTCCCAGGATCTGGCGGCACTGGACCTGGTGTTTCCCAAGCCCCAGGGCAAGCAGCGGTTGGCGATGGTTTAGCTTGGGGAATCGAAGGTTCTGTGGCGAGGGAGCTTGCTCCCGCTGGGGTGCGAAGCGGCCCTCGCTTTAGGCGGCTGCTGCGCAACCGAGCGCGAGCAAGCTCCCTCGCCACAAGAGCATTGCCCTCCAACCCATCACTCAGCGGCATCAGAACAACCCCATCTGCCCCCCGACCAAAGTCGAAAAATCATCGTCCACAAACGGCAGGATTGCATCCGCCACCGGCTGTAGTTGCTTAGTCACGTAATGGTCGTAATCTATCGGCGCGCTGCGGGTTTCCAGCGGCTCGGGGCCGGCCACGGTGATAACGTAGCTGATCCAACCGCCGTTCTGATACTGCCGAGGCCGACCCTGGCGTTCGTTGAACTCGTCGGCGAGCCGAGCGGCCCGTACGTGGGGCGGCACGTTGCGTTCGTAGTCATCCAGGGGGCGGCGCAGGCGCTTGCGGTAGACCAGACGCTCATCGAATGTACCGGCCAGCGTCTGGCGCACGTAGTCGCGCACATAATCCTGATACGGCTGGCGATGGAAGATCCGCCCGTAAAGCTCCTGCTGGAACTGCCGGGCCAGGGGCGACCAATCGGTGCGCACGGTTTCCAGGCCCTTGTAGATGATTTCATCGCTGCCGTCGGCGCGGGTCACCAAGCCGGCGTAGCGCTTCTTGCTGCCCTCCTCCGCGCCGCGGATGGTCGGCATGAGGAAACGCTTGAAATGGGTTTCGAATTGCAGCTCCAGCGCGCTCTCCAGGCCGAACTCGTCACGCACGTGTCCGCGCCACCACCCGTTGACGTAAGCCACCAGTTCCCGGCCAATCGCCGCGGCTTCTTCCTGGCCATGGGACCGGCGCAGCCAGACGAAGGTTGAATCGGTGTCCCCATAGATCACCACATGCCCCCGGGCTTCGATCAACTGCCGGGTGCGTTGCATGATCTGATGACCGCGCAGGGTGATGGACGACGCCAGGCGCGGGTCGAAGAAGCGACAGCCACTGGAGCCGAGCACTCCATAAAACGCGTTCATGATGATCTTCAGCGCCTGGGACAAGGGCGCGTTATGTTCGCGCTTGGCGGTCTCCCTGCCTTCAGCGACCCGCGCCACGATGGACGGCAGGCAGTGTCGGGTACGGGAGAACCGCGCCCCGCGAAAGCCTGGGACAGACTCGTGCTCGCCCGGATGGCGCAGCCCCTCGATCAGGCCCACCGGGTCTATCAGAAAGGTGCGGATGATCGACGGGTACAGGCTCTTGTAGTCGAGCACCAGCACCGATTCGTAGAGCCCCGGCTGGGAATCCATGACGAACCCGCCAGGGCTGGCCTCGGGCGGACGCTGGCCGAGGTTCGGCGCAACGAAGCCCTGGCGGTGCATCAGCGGCATGTAAAGGTGCGTGAACGCCGCCACCGAACCACCGCTGCGATCGGCCGGCAGGCCGGTGACGCTGGCGCGCTCCAGCAGGAACTCGAGCAGATCGGTCTTGGCGAAAATGCGCGTCACCAGCTCGCAGTCCTTGAGGTTGTAGCGGGCCAGGGCCGGCTTGTCCTCGGCGAACATGCGGTTGATCTCGTCCATGCGCTGGTACGGGTTGTCGATGGACTTGCCTTCGCCCAGCAGGGTCTGCGCGACGTTCTCCAGGCTGAACGACGGGAAACTCCAGGTCGCCGAACGCAAGGACTCGATCCCGTCGATGATCAACCGGCCCACCGCCGAGGCGAAGAAATGATTGTTGCGCGCGCCATGCTCGCGCCACTGCATTTCCTCACCGCCACGCCCCAGGCGCAGCGGTACGGCCAACCGACGAGCATGCTCATGCAGCACGCGCAAATCGAACTGCACCAGGTTCCAGCCGATGATCGCGTCGGGGTCGAAGCGGGCAAACCACTCATTGAGCTTCTTGAGCAGCAGCGTTCGGGATTCGCAATATTCGAGTTGGAAATCAACGTCGCGATCATCGCCGTTCGGTGGACCGAGCATATAGACCTGTCGCTCGCCGCAGCCTTCCAGGGCGATGGAGTACAAATCGCCCTGGGCGGTGGTTTCGATGTCCAGGGACACCAGCCGCAGCGGTGGGCGGTACTCGGGAGCCGGTTTCATCTGGGCGTCGAGCAGCACGCCGTCGGCCGATGGCGTGCCACCGAACCACACCGGGGCGGTGATGAAGCGCTCCATCAGGTAGCGCTCCGGTGGCCGGATATCAGCTTCGAACACGTCCACGCCGGCGCGCCGCAGCGTGGTGTCCAGGCGCATCAGTTGTCCATGCTGTCGACAATACAGGCCCAGCACCGGGCGATGCTCGAAATCCAGCAGGTCCAGGGGACGCAGCTCGATGTCCTTCTCCCCTTGCAACAGCGCTTCGGCCTGGCCGCGCTGCACTTGCGGCACGAACGCCACCGAAGGCTGCACCGGCAGGCGCACGCGCCGGGGGCCGGCATCGGTCGCCAGCCAGAACTCGACTTCGGTGCCCGCCGGGGTATCGCGCCAATGCCGGGTCAGGACGAAGCCCTGCTGTAGATCCACCGCTGAAACCTCAAAACTTGCATGTGCGCTGATTCTACCTGTGGCGAGGGGATTTATCCCCGCTGGGGTGCGCAGCAGCCCCTCAAGCAACTTGCATCAGATGAATGTCGTGTCGACATTTTTGGGACTGCTGCGCAGCCCAGCGGGGCGGCGCGACGCTTCGCTAAATCCCCTCGCCACAACGGCGGATGACTTTAGATAGGAGTGAATTCACCCGCCATGACGCTTTTGGACGACTGACTGCCGCTTTATCGCTTGCCCTTCGCCGTTGGGTCTACGATTCTTTTACCACCCGCAAAAAACGACACCCGAGGCCTCCCCATGAAAACCGTCGCGCAGTTGCTCCGGATAAAAGACGAGAAGAACCAGCAAGTGCACACCATTTCACCGGACGACATGGTTTTGCAGGCCCTGATGCGCATGGCCGAGAAAAACGTCGGTGCCTTGCTGGTGGTGAAGAACGACGAGGTGCTGGGCATCATCAGTGAGCGTGACTATGCGCGCAAAATGGTCTTGCACGGGCGCTCATCGGTGGGCACGAAAGTCAGCGACATCATGGTTTCGCCCGTGATCACCATCGATCCCCATCAGAACGTCGAGACGTGCCTGAGCATCATGACTGAAAAGCACTTGCGGCATTTGCCCGTCGTGGAGGACGGCAAGCTCGTCGGCCTGTTGTCCATCGGCGACCTGGTGAAAGAGGCCATTGCCGAACAAGCAGACCTGATCCGACAACTGGAGCAATACATTCGCGGCGAATGATCGGCTCGGGCGGGTTGCTCATTTGCGACTCACTTCTATATTGAAGGAGTTGCCCCGCCGAGCATCCCCATGGCCGTTACCGAACGACTGATCATCTGTGAACATTGCGATGCGGTGTACGAGCCGGTTGAGCTCGCCCCGCATCAAAAAGCTGCGTGCGTGCAATGTCACGCCGTGATCCAGCGCTACAACGGCCTGACCATCGAACAGCGCTTGGCCTTGACCATCACTGCGGCGGTGGTTTGGGTCTTCGCCAACGTTTATCCGGTGATGAGCATCCGCCTCCAGGGCTTGAGCAACAGCGCGACGCTGTGGGACTCCGTCGTTGCCCTGAGCCAGGGCCCCATTACCTTCATCGCCCTGGTCGCCGCCGTCGCGATCATCATCGCCCCGGCCTTCCAATTGGCGCTCCTGCTCTGGGTGCTGGGCTACGCCTATTCCAAACGGCGGGCACCGGCTTTCAGCCTGTGCATGCGCAGCCTGGAAACCCTGCGGCCGTGGAGCATGCTGGAGGTGTGCCTGCTGGGTGCGTTGGTCGCGGTGATCAAGCTTGCCGGCCTGCTGGATGTACTGCCCGGCATCGGCCTGTTCGCCCTGGCGGCCTTGAGCCTCTTGATGATCCGTATTGCCGGCCGTGATGTCCGCGACCTTTGGGCCACCCTGTGAACGGGCCATTGCCAGGCAACCCGCCCCGGGCCGGCGACCTGAACCTGTGCCTGTGCCACAGCTGCGGCCTGGCGTGCGACATGAGCAACGAGCCCGAGACGTGTCCGCGCTGCGATGCCGCCCTGCACCGGCGCAAACCCGATACCCTGACCCGCACCTGGGCCTACATGCTGGCGGCGCTGGTGTTCTATATCCCGGCGAACCTGCTGCCGGTCATGAACACCCAGATGCTCGGCGATGGCGCGGACAGTACGATCATCAGCGGCGTTCTCGAGTTCTGGAACAGTGGCGCCTGGGACATCGCCCTGATCATCTTCATCGCCAGCATCGCCGTACCGGGCATCAAGTTCGTCGTGCTGACGCTGCTGCTGGTGACCGTGCAGCGGCGCAGCACTTGGGCCCAGGTCCAGCGAGCGAAGCTGTACCGGCTGGTGGAGGTCATCGGCTACTGGTCGATGCTTGATGTGCTGGTCGTAGCGTTGGTGGCGGCGCTGGTGAAATTCCAGGCCCTGAGCGACATCGAACCGCGACCGGGAATACTGTTCTTCGGTCTCGTGGTGCTGTTTACCATGCTGTCGGCCATGAGTTTCGATCCACGGCTGATCTGGGATACCCAACCATCCGAGGAGGTCATGGATGAAGTCGCAAGCCACTGATGGACAGCCCGCACCGGGCCGGGCCCATGTCACCAGCCGTCGCTGGACGGTGTCACTGGTATGGATCGTGCCCATCATCGCCGTGCTGGTGGGGGTGTCCCTGGTGGTCCATAACTGGCTGCAGGAAGGGCCGACCATCACCATCACCTTCAAGACGGGCGAGGGCCTCACCGCGAACAAGACCCCGGTCAAATACCGCAACGTGGTCATCGGCCAGGTCACCGACGTGCAACTGAGCGCCGACCAGAAGAATGTGACCGCCACCGTCAAGCTCGCCAAGACCGCGGACACGTTCACCCATGAAGACTCGGTGTTCTGGGTGGTCCGGCCGCGTATCGGCGCCGGCGGTATCTCCGGGATCGATACCTTGCTGTCCGGGGATTTCATCGGTGCCGACGCCGGCCACTCCACCGTGCGCGCCAAGTCCTTCACCGGCCTGGAGGCCCCGCCCCCCATCACTTACGGAGAGCCGGGCAAGCGCTTTACCCTGCACTCCCAGGACCTCGGTTCGCTGGACATCGGCTCGCCGGTGTACTTGCGCAAGATCCCGGTGGGCCAAGTGGTGTCCTATGCCCTGGACGCCGAAGGCAAGGGGGTCAATATCGAAGTGTTCATCAATGCGCCTAACGATGCCTACGTCACCGAGAACACCCGCTTCTGGAACGTCAGCGGTGTCGATGTGAACGTCGGCGCCAACGGTTTCGCGGTCAAGACCGAATCCCTCTCCGCCCTGCTGGTCGGCGGCATCGCCTTCAGGGCCCCGGAGTACAGCCCCAACGACACGCCCGCGCCCGAAGACAAGAATTTCGAGCTGTTCGCCGACCAACAGAGCGCCCTCGCCCCGCCCAGTGGCAAGGCGCAATTCCTGGCCTTACGCTTCGACCAGGCCTTGCGCGGCTTGCGCGTTGGGGCCCCGGTGGAGTTTCTAGGCATCGAGATCGGCCGTGTCGTCGCCATGAACCTGGATTTCGACGAAAAGCAGCGCACGTTCCCTATCAATGTCGGCATCGTGATCTACCCCCAACTGCTGGGAAAGGCCCACGAAAAACTGCTCAAATCGCTGGATTACGATCCGGAAGACGAAGCCGCCGCTGCCCGGCTGGTGGGCAGTTTCGTCGAACGGGGCCTGCGCGCCCAGGCTCGCAGCGGCAACCTGCTGACCGGGCAGTTGTATATCTCCCTGGATTTCTACCCCAAAGCGGAAAAGGTCGCCTTCGACCTCGCCGCCCGTCCCCTGCGGATCCCGACGATCCCGGGCAGCCTGCAGCAATTGCAGGAACAGCTGCAAACGGTGGTGGAGCGCATCAACAAGCTGCCGCTGGAGAGCATCGCCAGCAATCTGGACGGCAATCTGGTGGAGCTGCGCAAAGGACTCTCGCAATTCAACAACAAGACCCTGCCGGGCGTGCAAAGCACCTTGCAGGACGTGAGCAAGACCCTGCAATCGGCGAATTCTACGTTGGCGGAAGACTCGCCGCAGCGTGAACAGCTGACCCAGACCCTGGATGACCTGGGCCGCATGTCCCGTTCGCTGCGCGAGCTGTCGGACTACCTGAGCCGACATCCTGAATCGCTGCTTCGCGGCCGTCCGAAGGACGCCCCGGCGCAAAACCTGACTTTTCCGGTGAAAGAATGATGACAGGAGCACGCTCGATGCCGCTGACGCTGAGATGTTCGTTGATTGCCCTGGCGCTGCTCCTCGGCGCCTGCCGCAGCGACCCTATCCACTATCACACCCTGAGCCCGGTCCAACCGGCGGGCCAGGTGCATGCGGGCGTGGATATCCAGATCGAGCAACTCAGCGTTCCACCGCAAGTGGATCGCACCCAGATGGTGATTCGCCAGGGCGACAGCGGGTTGGCCATCCTCGAAACCGAATGGTGGGGCTCAAGCCTGGCGGACGAACTACGCAGCAGCCTTGACGAGCAATTGAGCAACCCCGGTGCGCCAAAGCGGTTGCTGCGGGTCGACGTGCAGCGCTTCGACTCGATTCCCGGTCGGTATGCGCGCATGGACGTGCAATGGCGACTGCGCACGCTGGGCAGCGACGCCCACGCCCTCACCTGTCGCAGCAGCCTGCAAACACCGGCCACGGGCAATATCGACGACTTGGTGAAGGGGCATCAAAACAACGTCCGGCAGTTGGTCGACCTCGTGGGGCAAGCGGCATCGCGCAACGCCTGCCCCTGATTCAATCGGGCCAATGCAGTGAAAGCACTGGAGCGACTCGCGGGTGGTGGTCGATACGCGCCAGCAAGGCATGGAACTCAGGGCGGGCATTGAGCATCGCTTCCCGGGTTTCGACCCATTTCGTGATCACCGCCGCCAGGATATCCAGCGCGCCAGGCTCGGCGCCGCCGAGAAAGGGTGACGCTGCAAACTGGTCGGCAAACAGAGCCCAGTTGCGATACAGGCGCTGTTTCGTGCCCGACACCAGACGTTCCTGGGTGACTTCGTCCGCATCAGGCAGCCAGCGCTGGGGGAAATCGATAATGCCAATGGGTGTGTAGCAGTTGGCGGCGATATAGACCAGGCCACGTATGACCTGCGCGCGTTGGGCCGGATCCTCGGGCAACAGTTTTGATTCTCGGAAAGACAACCCCAAGTGAATCAGGATCGCCGCCGCCTCGGTCAACACCGAGCCGTCCGGCAGTTGCAGGGTCGGGACCTGCTTCTGAGGATTCAACGCCTCGAGTTCTTTCGCGGCCTCGTTGTCCTCGGTCGAATAGGTATCGACGCGTCGATAAGGCACCCCGCATAGGTTCAAGGCGACCTCGACAGCTGCCGAGCCGGACTGGCTGTGACCGAATAACTGGTACATGCACCTGCCTCCTGCAAAAGGGATTATGCCGGTAGAGCTTCCTGGTTCGTGAGTGTTCCATCAATCTGACTGACACACCTGCAACGAGCTATCACCGCCGTCGATGTTCACCATCACGTCAATGAAGTTCTCATGCTCCCTGCCCGGCGCAACAATGGCCCCACACAAACAACACACCCCGGAGCACACCATCATGAAACGCCAAATCATCCTCAGCTTCGCTTTCTCGGTACTGGCCGCCAACGCATTCGCCGCCACTTCCCAACCCGTCGTTGCCGAAGGTGGCTCCGACCGCCTGATCGAAAGCCGCGTCGCCGAAGGTGGCTCCGATCGTCTGCTGGAACGCCGCGTCGCCGAAGGTGGCTCCGATCGTCTGCTGGAACGCCGCGTCGCCGAAGGTGGCTCCGATCGTCTGGCTCAGAACCGTGCATGAGTGGTTTTCACGCAATGCCTGACCCGGTTCCAAACGACGTTCAATACGAGTCATGGCGAGGACAGCCCCTTGCCATGACGGTCCAACCCGCTTCCAAGTCATCCCCCTGAAAGCCCGGCCTCAACCGCCGGGCTTTTTCATGGCCAGAAGTTTTAGCGTCCCGAAGCCCGAGCCATGCAGCGCTGATAACGTTCGTCCACGCGCTTGGCAAACCATGCGGTGGTCAGTTTGCGTGTGATTTTCGGACTCTTGAGCACAATGCCCGGCAACAGTGCCCGAGGCAGCGGCTTGCCCTCGGCCTTCTCAGCCAGTTCGAATACACGCTTGTAGAGTTTGCTGTCTTCGAAGGCGAGGCTGTCGCCCATCTCCAACTGATCGCGGATGGTCGGGTTGCGCATCCCCAGGGACTTGCCCAAGGTGCGCACCGCCAATTCCGTGCTGCCCGGCATGATCGAGCCATGCAAGATCAAGTCGCCGTCCAGGGCCAAAGAAATACCCGAAGCGCGACTCACCGCATGTTGAAACGCCGCGTTGCGACTGGCATACCACCCGGCATTGAAATCGGCGAACCGGTACAGCGGCTCTGTGTAGCTCACCGGATAGCCCAACAAATGGGCGATGCCGAAATACATGCCGCCACGACGACTGAACACTTCCCGCCGAATGGAGCCATCCACCGTGTACGGATAATCCCGGGCATTGGCCTGGGCAAATGCGATGCTGACCTGCATCGGGCCACCCGTGTGCACGGGATTGAAGCCGTCGAACAACGTCTTGCCCAACGGCACCATGCTGATGAAGTCATCGAAAATCGCGCTGAGTTCTTTCTCGCTTCGCGCCGCGTCCAGACGGTCGCTGTAGCTTTTACCGTTCGGCGAACGCACCTGGAGCGCGCCGCTGACCAGGAACCCCGGAATGTGCACCTTGGCCGCGCGACGGTCGATCTCCTGCCGGGCGATCTTGCCCAGCCCGGGCACGGCCGGATCGGCCTGGAACGTGGATTCCTGTTCGGTCACCGCCAGCACCGAACAGATGTTCTGCGTCGTGGGCGGGATCTGCTGCGCCGAAAAGGCTACGTAGATATCCGTTGCCCAGCCTGCCCGATCAGCGGTCTTGGCCGGCAACAAACGAACGATCTGCGCCTTGACTTCGGCAGGCTGGCGTTCAGGCTCCTGGGCCTGGCGAGTGCCGCAACCGGCCAGGGCCAGCGAAGCGGCGAGGCTGATCGTCAATCGAGTGAAATGCATGGTGCTCCATCAGATCCATTGTTCGGGAGCAACCATACGACCAAAAGCCGGTAGAAATCCAATAGAGAGCAAGCTTGCTCCTACAAGGCAACGCCGTTCACTCAAGGCCACCTGCAAACCCGTGGCGAGGGAGCTTGCTCCCGCTGGGCCGTGAAGCGGCCCCAAAACCCGCCCAATGCGCAGCAACAGAAACACCGAGTCCGACGGTTTACGACTGCTTCGCAGCCGAGCGGGAGCAAAGTCCCTCGACACAGGTCCATCATCTTTCTAGTACGGTGCTGGGTTAGATTCCGCTCAAGGCCAGGTCCAGGGCGAAGTAGGTGAAGATCAGGTCTGCCCCGGCCCGCTTGATCGCGCCCAGGCTTTCACGTACCACGCGGGCCTCGTCGATGGCACCGGCCTGGGCGGCAAACTTGATCATCGCGTATTCACCGCTGACCTGGTAAGCCGACAAGGGCAAGTTCGACGCCTGGCGAATGTCGCGGATGATATCGAGATAGGCCCCTGCCGGCTTGACCATCAACGCATCGGCGCCCTCCTGCTCGTCCAGCAACGACTCGCGCAAGGCTTCGCGACGGTTCATCGGGTTCATCTGATAGCTCTTGCGGTCGCCCTTCAAGGCACTGCCGCCAGCCTCGCGAAACGGCCCGTAGAGCGCCGAGGCGAACTTGGTGGAGTAGGCCATGATGGCGGTCTGGCTGAAGCCCGCGTTGTCCAAAGCCTTGCGGATAGCCTGGACTTGCCCGTCCATGGCCGCCGACGGCGCAATGACATCGGCACCGGCGCGCGCCGCCGCCACGGCTTGCTTGCCCAGGTTGACCAAGGTGCGGTCGTTATCCACTTCATCGCCATGCAGCACGCCGCAATGGCCATGATCGGTGTATTCACAGAAACAAGTGTCGGACATCACCACCATTTCCGGCACGGCGTCCTTGCAGATCCCGGCCATGCGCGATACCAGGCCACGCTCGCTCCACGTGTCGCTGCCATCGTTGTCCAGGTGATGAGACACGCCAAAGGTCATCACCGACTTGATACCTGCGCGGGCATAGCGCTCGATTTCGCCGGCCAGTTTCGATTCGGGGATACGCCTCACACCTGGCATGCTCTTGATCGGCACAAAATCGTCGATCTCTTCCTCGACGAAGATTGGCAGCACCAGATCGTTCAATGTGAACTCGGTTTCCTGGAACAGGCTGCGCAAGCTCGCGTTGCGGCGCAGACGGCGTGGACGTGCTTCGGGGAACTGGCTGGACATGGGACTCCGGGGTCAGGTTTGAATCACGAGGCAAAGCTTATGCCCTGGCCAGCCAGGGCACAAACGGCGCTCGGAAAACAGAGTGTTACCGACCGGGCAATAATCCCTCAGTCAACGAGCCCTGGTGCCAGTCATTCCGGGATCTTCAACCCGCGAGTCACCGCCGGCCGCGCCAGGAAACGCTCCAACACCCGAGTCACGTTGGGGAAGTTCTGGATGCCCACCAGGTCACCCGCCTCGTAGAATCCCAGCAGATTGCGCACCCACGCAAACGTCGCGATGTCGGCAATGGTGTAGCGCTCGCCCATGATCCAGTCCCGCCCCTGCAAACGGCCATCGAGCACCTTGAGCAGGCGCCTGCTCTCCTCGACATAACGGTCGCGCGGTCGCTTGTCCTCGTAGTCCTTGCCGGCGAACTTGTTGAAGAACCCCAGTTGCCCGAACATCGGCCCGATCCCGCCCATCTGGAACATCAGCCACTGGATCGTCTCGTAGCGCGCCGCCGATTCCTGTGCGAGCAATTGGCCGCTCTTGTCCGCCAGGTAAATCAGGATCGCCCCCGATTCGAACAACGCCAGCGGTTGGTCCCCGGGACCGTGGGGATCGAGAATGGCTGGAATCTTGTTGTTGGGGTTCAGCGACAGAAACTCGGGCGACAATTGGTCATTACTGCCGAAATCGACTTTATGGGGCTCGTACGGCAGGCCAATCTCTTCGAGCATGATCGAGACTTTTACGCCGTTGGGGGTCGGCAGGGAGTAGAGCTGGATCCACTCCGGGTACTGGGCGGGCCATTTTTGGGTGATGGGAAAAGGGGTCAGGTTGGGCATGAAATGAGTTCCAGAGTCAGCCAGAAAGCTGAAGCATAAATCAGCTGATCCAGCTTTGGGCCGTCGCCCATTCTTAAATCCGCAACATCCTGTCGCTAACATTCGCTTCATCTCCTGACGGCATGCCGCTAAAAACAGCGCATCGGCCAGGATCGAACCAAAGGGCGAGAAGGGACTCAGAGAGAGGCCCCGAGAAATCGAAGCGGCTTTACGACAAGGAAAACACCCGGGCCCAGGGCCTCGCGGTGCCGGGGTTTGTCAGCCTGAATCGAGAGCATCGAAGACGTCTATCCCATGATGAACCCACAGAGATTCACCCGTTACCTCAAACGCCGTTCGTGGCTGGTGCTGCCGACGCTGCTTGTGGCCTGTGGACTGGTGCTGTCGCTGGAATCCAGCGTCAGCCGCGCGCAGCCAGCCGACGGTGTCCAGACCCTGGTGTTCTTGCGCCACGCCGAGAAACCCGCCGGGGGCCTCGGCCAGCTCAACTGCCAAGGCCTCAACCGCGCCATCGACCTGGCTACCCTGCTGCCGGAAAAATTCGGCAAAGCTGACTATGTATTCGCCGCCAACCCTACCCGAAACGTCGAAGAGGGTGAGTTGGACAATTCCTATAGTTACATCCGCCCATTGATGACCATCAGCCCCAGTGCCATCAAGCTGGGCTTGCCGGTCAATATCGAATACTCAGCCAACGACACCAGCGACCTGGCAAACGAACTGCTGGACGACAAATACCACAACTCCACCATCTACACCGCCTGGTCCCATGGTTACCTGCCGGAGCTGATCAATAAGGTCGCCGGTGAAGCGGTGGGCAAACGGCAAGAGATTACCGACGATTGGGCGTCGAGCGATTTCGATTCGCTGTATGTACTGACCCTGACGTGGCACAACGGCAAGGCCAGCCTCACCAGCCAGAATTACAAGCAAGGGCTGGATAACGGGCAGGAGACGTGCCCGACGTAAGCGGCAGGCCGCTTCTATTGACTGGACATCCGATGTGGGAGCGAGCCTGCTCGCGAAAGCGGTTTCTCAGTCACTGATGTGGTGCATGAAACGGCCTCTTCGCGAGCAGGCTCGCTCCCACAGGGGCACGGTGTGTTGAGTGCCAGATGGCGTCCTACCCGCCCCGAGCCGCGCGCTCACGCAGGTATTGCAATACCGCCGCCTGCTCCCCGGCGAACTCGATGCGCCCGCCCTTCTTTTCTCGCTGGAATACGTACATCGGGTCGTAATATTCGCGCAGCAAGCCTTCGATCCAGCCGCGATGCAAATCGACGGCTCCCGTACTGGCCTGCTCGGCCAGGGCCGCCTCCATGATGTCCATCAACCGGCGATGACGGTCGCCCCCCAGCCGCCTATGGATGTTGTCGAGGCTCGCCAATAGCCGTTCGGAAAACAGCGAGAAGCCTTCGTCGCCATGCACGTCGATGAATTCGGCGCAGAGGTTGATCACATAATCACTCAGGATGCGCTCGACCCGTCGCTCCAGGCTGTCTTCTAGCCAGACCATCGGCACCTGCTGCATACGCTGGTACAACGGCAGCGGCACGGCGCAGCTGCCCACCATGCGACTTTCGTCTTCCAGCACGAATTGCTCGAGCCCGGCGGCGCGCTTCTTCAGCACATCCACCGCCAGCAGGTTTTCGAAATCGATGTTGGACGGCTGCCCGGTGGCGCGCTTGCCAAAGCTGGAACCGCGATGATTCGCGTAGCCTTCCAGGTCCAGTGCGTTGGGCAGTTGCGTCAGCACTTCGGTCTTGCCCGTGCCGGTCATGCCGCCCAACAAGACCAGGTCGCACTGGGCAGCCGCTTGATCGACGGTTTCGAGCAGAAAGGTACGCATGGCCTTGTAGCCACCGCCGACACGGGGGTAGTCGATGCCGGCTTCTTCCTTGAGCCACTGCTGGACAATCTGCGAGCGCAAGCCACCACGAAAGCAATAAAGCACTCCGTCGGGATGGGAACGGGCGAAGTCGGACCAGGCCTGGATGCGCTGGGCCTTGGTGTCACCGCTAACCAATTGATGCCCGAGGACGATGGCAGCTTGCTGGCCCTGTTGTTTATAGCAAGTGCCAACGCGTTGCCGTTCGATGTCGGTCATCAGGGGCAGGTTGACCACGCCGGGAAACGCGCCCTTGAGGAATTCGACGGGCGCTCGGGTGTCCATCATCGGACGGTCGTTGAGGAAGATATCGCGGTAATCGGTGATGTCGCGGGGCATCAGAACACCTCGACCGCGTGGCTCTGTCGCTCGACCAATTCACCGATCGGCTCCAGCGAAAGGCCCAGCTCGACGGCAACCTGCAGGAATTCGCTTTCGCCTTCGGGCGTGACGGCAACCAGCAAGCCGCCGCTGGTCTGCGGGTCGCACAGCACGCGCTTGTGCAACTCCTGGACCCGACCGACCCTGCTGGCGTAGCTGTCATAGTTGCGCAGTGTGCCGCCCGGCACGCAGCCCAGGTCCAGGTAGTACTCGACGCCCGGCAAGCGCGGCACGGCGTCGTAGCGGATGCGTGCGGTGAGCTGGCTGCCATCGGCCATCTCCACCAAGTGTCCGAGCAAGCCGAAACCGGTGACATCGGTCATTGCGGCCACGCCGTCGAGCTTGCCGAAATGGCTGCCGGGCTTGTTGAGGGTGCACATCCAATCCCGGGCCAGGCCCACGTCGGCGGCGCGCAGCTTGCCTTTCTTTTCCGCGGTCGTGAGGATGCCGATCCCCAGGGGTTTGGTCAGGTACAAGCGGCAACCCGCGACGGCGGTGTCGTTGCGCTTCATGTGGCGCTTGTGCAGGAGCCCCGTCACCGCGAGGCCAAACATTGGCTCCGGCGCATCGATCGAATGGCCGCCCGCCAAGGGAATGCCCGCCTCGTCGCACACCGAGCGGCCACCACGAATGACCTCCCGGGCAATCTCCGGGGCCAGTACGTTGACGGGCCAGCCGAGGATTGCAATCGCCATCAGCGGATCGCCGCCCATGGCGTAGATATCACTGATGGCATTGGTCGCGGCGATGCGTCCGAAATCGAAAGGATCGTCGACGATCGGCATGAAGAAATCGGTGGTCGAGACCACCCCGCGCTCCTCGTCGATGGCATACACCGCTGCATCGTCCCGGGAGGCATTGCCGACCCAAAGCTTGGGGTCAAGGTTCTGCGCACCGCTGCCGGCCAGGATCACTTCCAGCACCTGGGGCGAAATCTTGCAGCCGCAACCGGCACCGTGGCTGTACTGGGTCAGGCGAATCGGCTCGCTCATGGGCATACCTCTCGTAAGTCAAGGTCGGCAATTCTACCAGCAACGTCCGCCGCCCACCGCCCGTCGCGATCAATCGCCGCGTATCCGACGGAATTTTTCCGGCGTCGCGGGACTCACTTGAACAATAGCCGAGCCTTCCAAGGAGATAGCCGATGGACCCAACCCCACCCGCGACGACTCATCTTGATTACGGTCTCGACACGCTGTTCGGCCGCGAGACCAAAAGCGTCGACTGCCAGTTCGACGTCAAGCGTCTGGACGACGGCGAGCCGCCGTGGTTTGCCTTGCATGTACGTCCGCCGCTGCCCGAAGATCTGGCAAAGGCCCAGATCGTGGTGTTCAGCGCCGAAGGCCGACGCATCAGCGGTATCGTCCGGCGTTCCGAGCGCCTGGCCGACGACAGCTTGCAGCTGGACGTCGAACCGGACTGAAGCGCTCAGGCGCGCGGTGTACTGCTGCGGTACATGAACACCAGCGCCAAAGCCAGGCAGGCCATGGCCAGCAAGCGGCTGCTGGACAGTTCGATCGCCGGATTGCCCAGCCAGCCGAAGTTATCGATCAGCATGCCCATGCCCAGTTGCCCGACAATGACCGCCACGGTGGCAACGGCCGTGCCGACTCGTGGCACCGCGCCGACCATCACTATCATGTACACCACGCCAAACAACGCACCGCTGAGCTGCCACTTGGGCACCTCCAGCAGGCTCATGGCGTGGGCCGGCTCGAAAAACACGATCAACAGCCCCGTGACCACCGTGCCCACCACAAAGGTCAGCAGGCTGCTGCGCAGCACGCCAACCGTCTCGCCCAGGCGTCCGTTGATCGCGGCCTGAACGCTCAGTACCGCGCCGGCGGCGACGACCACCAGCAATAACACAATGATGCTCATATCAACCTCGGGCTATCAGGACAAGGGCCACCACAATCAACGCCAACGCCAGCCAACGCTCGCGATTGACCCGCTTGCGACTCGCGCCGAACCAACCGAAATGGTCGATCAGCACGCTTTTGCCCACTTGGCCGGAGAGGATCGCGATCATGGTCATCGCAATACCGATGTGAGGGGTGGCGAGGGTCAGGACCACCACATAGATGGGTCCCAGGAAGCCGCCGATCAATTGCCAGCGCGGCAGCGTGTCCAGTGATGGGCCTCGCTGGGGGCCGCTGAGCAACAGCAGCAGGAACAACAGCGCGGCGCCCACGCCAAAGATGCTCAATGTCGCCCATAGATGGCCGACCTGGATGCCCAACGGTCCCAGCAGACCGGCCTCCACCGACAATCCCATGCCCGCCAGGATGACCAGGGGCAACAATAGCCAGCGCAAAAATGGCCGGGGTGGCGCCGCCGCCGCTATCGGCGCGGCCGCGTCTTGTGATGTCGGTTGCATCGAATATACCTGTCTTGGAAAGAAACGACGGGCATTATCAACTGGCGCTCCTATGCGATAAATGTGAGCATTCCCACAACACTTTTGCGCAGTACGCACAGCGGATTTCCCATGCAAGGTCTCGATGAACTGGGTTTCAAGGCACTCCGACTGTTTGTCGCGGTGCTCGATCACGGCAGCTTTTCGGAAGTGGCGCGGCGTGAGGGGTTGGCGCCCTCTTCGATTTCCCGCCAGATCCGATTGATGGAGCAAGCGCTGAACCAGCAACTGCTCTATCGCCACACGCGCGCCGTTTCGCCCACCGAAGCCGGCCGCCTGCTCGGTCACCACGCACGGTTGCTGCTGGTGCAACTGGAGGAAGCCGAACAAGCCTTGCAGGAGCAGTACAGCGAGCCGGCCGGGCTGATACGGATCAACGCTCCCGTGGTGTTCGGCCAGCGACACCTGACGCCGTGGCTGGGCCAGTTGTGCGAGCGCTACCCCAAGCTGCAGTTGGACATCCAGCAGACCGACAATTATGTGGACCCGCTGCAGCAAGGTGCCGACCTGCTCTTTCGCATCGGGCCGCTGCACGATTCCAGCATGCAGGCGCGGATCGTCGCGCCGCACCGCTTCCAGATTGCCGCAAGCCCCGACTACCTCGCCCGTCATGGCACGCCACGCAAGCCCCAGGACCTGGCTGCCCATGAGTGCCTGGCCTATAAAGGCGTGGCGGGCCAGCAGCGCTGGTTCTTCCGACGTCCCGGTCAAACCTGGACGCCATACAGTGTCAGGGGCCCGATCACCGGCAACCACGCCGACACCCTGACCCAGGCCGCCGTGCAAGGGCTGGGCCTGGTGATGTTCCCGTCGTGGCTCATCGGCGAAGCCGTGCGCAGCGGAACGCTGGTGCCGGTGCTGAGCGACTACGAAGCGTCCAACAGCCTCGAACCCCAGCAAATCGCTATCCTCTGGCCCGGCAGCCGACGCCTGTCGGTGAAGGTGCGTACGGTGATCGACTTTTTCCTTGAATGTTTCGGCGAGGTGCCCTACTGGGATCGTCCTTGACGGTCGGGCGCTGGAGTCAAGGCCAGGCCCATGGGATGATCCAGCTTTAGATCGAGCCTGCGTGGAGCGTTTTAATGTCATTGCTGAGTAAACGAGCCGCCGCCGTGCTGCTGACGGCGATCGCCAGCCTGGCCGCATGGCCTGCCATGGCGGCCCAGCCCAAGACCGTGGCCCAGGCACCGGTCCAGAAGATTTCGATGCTGGGCGGCAAGTTCAGCTTCACCCTGCCCAAGGGCTACACGGCAACGCCGTTATCCGCGGGCGAAGTGGCCCAGGGGACAGCCGGGGCGACCGGTATGATGTACAGCAATGCCACGAGCAAGACAGTGGTGATCACGGCTGAAAACACCTTGGTCGACGGGGCGAATGTGAAGGACAACGACGCGGCCTTCCTGGACAGCACCTTTGCCGATTTTGCCGTCCAGAAAACCAAGGCTCTGCCGGATGCCAAAATTCTTGGCGAACAAAGCCTGATCCAGAAAACCACCGGTCTGGGCCTGCGTCAGCTCGACACCAAGGCCACGCAGGGTGGCGGGCCGACGTTGGACACCACGCTGATCGGCGCCTCCGGCACCCGTATGGCCGTGGTGCAGATCATTTCCAGGGCCAGCGACCAGGCCGGCCATGAGGCCCTGGTCAAGCAGATCGCCAGCGGGAAGTGAGAACACTGGCGCAGCATGCCTGACCCGTGGGAGCGAGCCTGCTCGCGATGACGGCGGTACATTCAGCATCCCCATCAACTGAAACACCGCCATCGCGAGCAGGCTCGCTACCACACTGGATTTGTGGATGACTCAAAACCCAAGCGCAGCACACCCCCCCGTGGGAGCGAGCCTGCTCGCGATGACGGCGGTACATTCAGCATCCTCATCAACTGAAACACCGCCATCGCGAGCAGGCTCGCTCCCACACTGGATTTGTGGATGACTCAAAACCCAAGCGCAGCACAATTCCCTTTGGGGGCTGGTGTGCCTATCAGGGGTTGAGTCGCTCAAGCCAGGCCCGCAGATCCTTCACTTCCTGCGCATTGATCTCATGGCCAAGGCCCGGATAGGCATGGAATTCCGGCTCCAGGGCCAGGGTCTTTAGGAAGGTGTCGGCGTCGGTGCCGTCATGGAAGGGAATGATCGGATCCGCGGTGCCGTGGCCGATGAACACGGCTAGCGCCCTTCGTGCCTCGTCGGGCGTCAGTTCGGCCCGCAGCACCGGCAGGATTCGCCCACCCATCGCAGCGATGCCCCCGACGGCTTCCGGGTGTCGCAAGGCGATTTCGTAGCTCATCATCGCGCCCTGGCTGAAGCCCACCAGGTAGACGTTGCCCGCATCGGTCGGGTACTTGGCCCGCGCCTTTTCGATGAATTCCATAAGCATCTGGCCACTGGCCTTCAAGTCTGAAGTGTCACCGTCATACGCGCCCTCGCCCTTTTTGGCGAACCATTGGTAGTGGCCCGGTTCCATGGACTTGGGCGCGCGCACCGAGAGGTAGTTGTAGTGCCTGGGCAGTTCATCGGCGAGCCTGAGCAGATCCGTTTCGTTGCTGCCCGAACCGTGCAGGAAAATCACGAGCGGCCGGTTTCGGGCCTGCTCGTCGGCGCGGGCCAGGTAATTGAGGGGCAAATCCGTTTGCAGCGACGGTTGGGCCTGCACGCCGGCCGATACCAGCAGCAGAAACAGGGCGAACGCTTTGAGCATCAGTCTTCCTCCATCATTGGATAGCCGCACGACAACGACCGTGCGGTGAGGTAGACAGCACTTATCAGTCGTTGATCAATTTCCCCGCCCGAATAGGCTCGCGCCCGGCGACTTTCGCCTGCCAGATACCTGGCTGGGTGTAGCGCCCACGATCCAGGGCGAACAGTACGCCGCTGGTGCCCGCTGGCACAACGCTGACCCGGTCATTCAACGGATCGACCACCTCGAACAGCGGATCGCCGCGCTCCACCCACTCCCCGGCCTCCCGCAGGAAACTCACCACGCCATGGTGCGGCGCGAACAGGTATTGCGTGCCTTCGAACGGCAAGCCCTCGCAGCATTCTTGCGGCGCGGCCGGCCAGTCACCGGCGATGAGGCCCTGTTCCGCGAGAAATCCCAGGATGGCTTCGCAATTGGCCTGGGCCTGCTCCACCCGGGTGTCGCCCATGCTGCCCAGTTCGAGCGTCGTCGCCAGGTTGGCCGGCGGAATCGCCGCTTGCGGAAAAATCCTAGCCAGGCGCAACCAGGGTGTCGAGCAGGACTCATCGAACGAACTGCCGCCCGAATCTTCACACAGCAACGCCACCCCGGCCTTCAAGCGCGCGGCCAATGAGCGCCACTGCGGCCATTGCTGGGGCAAGGCATACAAGTGGATCGCGGCCTCGAAATCACAGTGCAGATCCAGAGTGACATCGGCGTCGCAGGCGTGGCGAAGCAATAGCCGGTGCAGGGCTTCAAGCTGGGAAGGTGGCGGCGGCAGATCTTCCAGCACCTCGACCATTGTCTGGCGAATCAGGGTGATGTTGGCGGCCGGGTCATCCCCGAGACGGTCACCGATGCGTTGCGCCACCGGGGCGCTGAGTTCGACGAAGGAACGGTTGAAATTCTTGCCGCTGCCCAGCTCGAAACGCCCCATATGGGCGCTTTGCAGATGCTGATCCAGGCCGATGGGATTGGCCACCGGCACGAGCTCGATCACGCCTTTGAGCAAACCACGGGCTTCAAGATCGTTCAGTCGCTGTTTCAGCTCCCATGCCGTGCGCATGCCCGGCAACTCGTCGGCATGCAGGCTCGCCTGGATGTACGCCTTGCGCGGCCCGTGGCCGTAACGAAACACGCTGAGCGAACGCTCCGTGCCCAGGTGACTCCATGGCAGGATATGGTCGATGCGTTGCATAGGCACTCCAGATATCGGTTTCTCGACAGGCTCAGGGTAAAACAATCGCCCATGAAAAAGGTGGCCGGCCGGGTCAGCGGCGGGCCACCTGTGGGCTTCAGCTATTAATGCCCGTAGACGTCAAAGGCGAAGTATTTGTCCTGCACTTTCTTGTAGGTGCCATTGGCGCGGATTTCAGCGATGGCAGCGTTGAATTTCTCGGCAAGCTCTTTGTCACCCTTGCGCACCGCAATGCCGGCGCCGCCGCCGAAGTACTTGGCGTCTTCATAGGTAGGCCCGACGAAGGCAAAACCTTTGCCGGCGTCGGTTTTCAGGAAACCTTCGTCGAGGTTGACCGAGTCAGCCAGCATCGCGTCGAGGCGACCGGCAACCATGTCCAGGTTGGCCTCCTGCTGAGAGGTGTAGCGCACCAGGTTGATCCCCGCCGGCACCAGCACTTCGGTCGCGAAGCGGTCATGGGTACTGGCGCGCAGTACACCGACTTTCTTGCCCTTGAGCTCGGTCAGCGGGTCCTTGACGTCGGTGCCTTGCTTCATCACGAAACGCGCCGGGGTGTGGTAGTACTTGATGGTGAAGTCGACGTTTTTCTTGCGGTCGTCCGTGATCGTCATGGACGACAGGACCGCGTCGATTTTCTTGACCTTCAGCGCCGGGATCAGGCCGTCGAACTCCTGCTCGACCCAGACACACTTGACCTTCATCTGCTCGCACAGCGCGTCGCCGATATCCACATCGAAGCCGGCCAGCTTGCCGTCAGGGGTTTTCATCGAAAAGGGTGGATACCCGGCCTCGATCCCGAGACGGATCGGCTTGGCGTCTTCGGCCACGGCTGAGAAGGATAATACGGACAGTGCCAGGGCACCGAACATGACAAGCTTCTTCATTTTTGCTCCTGAGTGCGCAGGTTTTTTTGATCGTTATTGGCAGATTCGGAAACAGCGTTCGGTCTGGGAAACCGAAGTGGGCGGGAGTCTAGAGGGGCACTCGGGAGGGGAATTACGTAGAGGCGACAAATAGTTATAGAAATACCCAGGCTTGGCTGAGGATCATGAATTTACGAAAAGCCTGACAGAGGCAAACGCTGGTGGCGAGGTTCTACACCGCTCAGGACTGCTACGCAGCCCAGCGGGAGCAAGCTGCCTCGCCACAACGTGAACAAGCCGCCGGAAAATTTCAGCAATCGCAGCTGACGATCTTCTCCGCCACGCGCTCTACGGAACCGGTCAGGCGAAAGCCCTCGTCGAGCCAGCCCATGACGCCGCCAATCATTTCCTTGACCGGATACCCGAGGGTCGCCAGGCGGACCGCAGCCTTGTTGGCGCCGTTGCAGTGTGGCCCGGCGCAATAGACCACGAACAGAGTCGTCTCGGGATAGGCCGCCAGTGCGTGCGCCGTGAGCGTGCGGGTTGGAAGATTGATCGCCCCCGGCACATGCCCGCGCTCGTAGGCCAGCGGACCGCGTACATCCACCAGTACAAAATCGACATCGCCCGTTTCCTGGCTGGCATGGACATCGGAACAGTCGGTTTCGAACATCAGGCGCCGGCTGAAGTGTTGCAAGGCCAGGTCGGATGAGGCGGCAGGCACTTCGCTAACGGGGCTGGTCATGATTTTTACTCCTGGAACAAAAGGGCTCGAAGAGACTTTATCGACCTGGCGCTTACCGCTACAGTGGCGGATACGACACTCTGTGGGAATTTTCCGCCAAATGCATCCTACACCCGGCCTCGTCGCGATCCTTGCCTACGACGGCCTGTGCACGTTCGAGTTCGGCGTCGCCGTCGAGATATTCGGACTGGCACGGCCCGAGTTCGATTTCCCGTGGTATGAGCACCGCATCGTCGCCGTCGACGAAGGCCCGATGCGCGCCATGGGCGGCTTCCAGGTGCTGGCCGATGGCGGCATGGAACTGCTCGACAGCGCTCGTACGATTGTCGTGCCGGGCTGGCGCATTCGCAGCGGTCCGCCCTCCGATGCCCTGCTCCAGGCCCTGCGGCGAGCCCATGAACGCGGCGCCCGTTTGTTGTCGATCTGTTCAGGAGCGTTCGTGCTTGCCGCCACGGGATTGCTCGACGGCCTGGGCGCCACGACTCATTGGCGCTACACCGACGAGCTCGCCGAGCGCTACCCCGCCATCGATGTGGATCCCGACGTGCTTTATGTCGATTCAGGCCAAGTGATCACGTCGGCTGGCAGCGCGGCAGGCATCGATGCGTGCCTGCACCTGGTTGCGCGGGATTTCGGAGCCCAGGTCGCCAACACCGTGGCACGCCGGCTGGTCATGCCGACGCAACGCACCGGCGGCCAGGCGCAATTCATTCCGTCGCCGGTCAGTCGCACACCGCGCAGCGACTTGTCCGGCGTCATGCAATGGGCCCGGGAGCGTCTCCACGAGCCGCTGGGTGTGCGCGAGCTGGCAAGCCACGCCGCCATGAGCGAACGAACCTTCCTGCGCCGCTTCACCCAGGCCTCTGGCCTTTCACCCAAGGCCTGGCTGCAACATGAACGCCTGGCTCGGGCGCGGGAACTGCTGGAGAGCACGAGCGACAACACCGACATCATTGCCCAACTCTGCGGCTACCGCTCGGTGGAAAGTTTCCGCGTGGCATTTCGTAGCGTGGTGGGGGTTGCGCCGTCGGTCTACCGAGAGCGGTTTGGGCGGGGATGAACCCAGCATGAGCTTCGCCCAGGTTTGCTCGCGACGCTCAGCGTCTGCGCAACAAGTACGTGTCCATGATCCAGCCATTGGCCTGCCGCGCCGCCTGGCGAGTGCGTTCGATGTCATCGGCCACGTCCCCCAGCCGGCCGGCGACCAGGATTTCGTCCGCCGTCCCTACATAGGCGCCCCAGTAGATGTGCAGGTCCGGATCGCGTACCTGACGATACGCGTCCTGCGCATCGAGCATCACCACCACGCTCTCCGCGTCGCCGACCTGCCCCGCCGCCAACCGCCGGCCAGTGGTTATCTCCAGCGAACCGCCAATGGTATTCAATGACACTTTATGTCGCGCCGCGAGGGCCTGGACGCTGGTGATGCCAGGGATCACTTCGAACTCGAAAGCGCAGCGTCCCGAATCAAGGATCGCCTGGAGGATACGCAAGGTGCTGTCGTATAACGACGGGTCGCCCCACACCAGGAAACCGCCGCATTGTCCGTCCGATAACTGCTCATCGATCAGCCCTTCGAAAATGGCCTGCTTCGCCCGATTCAGCTCCGTGACAGTGCCCGCGTAGTCCGAATCGCCGCGCTCGCGCTCAGGACTGCTGGCTTCGACGAAACGGTAGGAATGGTCGGCGATATAGCGTCGACAGATCTCGCGGCGCAAGTCCAGCAACCCGTCCTTGGCAGGCCCCTTGTCCATCAGGAAAAATACATCCACCTGGTTCAAGGCCTTCACCGCCTGCATCGTCAAGTGGTCCGGATCACCTGCACCGATGCCGATCACCAAGAGTTTTTTCATGGTCGTGACTCCAAGGCTCGCAAGCGCCAAACCCCGTTGAATCGCAGGTCAACGACGCCAAGGGGTTCGATATCGATCCGGTTGAACATGGCCGGTTGGCAGCCCAGCACGTTCATCATGGCGGCGCGGATCACGAACGGATGGGTAACGGCCAACCAACGACCCGGGGTCTTTTCCAGGGACGCCAGCCAGTCACCGACGCGCCGACACAATTGGCTGACGGATTCACCGCCGTGGGGCGCGGCGTCCGGATCATCGCGCCACGCCTGGAGGTGCTGCGGTTCGGTCGCGAGCAACTCGTCGACCGACGCCCCCCGCCACCGTCCGAAATCACAATCGGCCAATGCCGGGGTCACCACGGGTGAGTCACCCAACAAGGCCGCCGTCTGGCGCGTCCTCAGTTCCGGCCCGCAGAGCAGATGCCGGACATGGTGGTATTGGCGACCGATGTCGGGGCGCTTCGCCAGCCAACCGGCATCCAGCGGTTCGTCCAGGCCCAAGCGAGCGCTTTTCTGAGCGGCGGTGCGGGCGTGGCACATCAAGGTCAGGCGGGTCGCTTGCACGGGGAATTCTCGGGCGGTTGGAGGGGATCAGTGACAGGGCAATGGCGCACTTTGTTGTACAGCACCTTATATGAACTCCAATAACGTTGGACAAAAAGGCGTTATGTCCGACACCGGCAGAAGCATTACCTGACATACAAAGGCACCTCAACCAAAGCCTTGCCCTACAAGGCTTACACATAAGTTCAGACTTTTTAAACGGAACGTAAAAACCTCTGGACACGTAGCACCCGCTACCCAAATACTATTTTCGAAATGATGAAAAAAACCCAACACCCATCCAGGCAAGGAGCACGGATGCCTCTCTCCAGAGACCAGACCAGCGATCCATGCCTGGTTTTGCCGCCATCGGAAAGCCAGGCCATAGATGCCCTGCGCAGTCGGGCATTGTTCGAAGCGGCGTCCAGCCCGCTGGTTGAAGCCTGTCCAGCCTTGAAGGCCCGGGAGCCGGCCTTGACCCAGGCGTCGCCATCTGCCGAGCCTTGTGAGCACTATGCGCGAACCCATTGAATGCGCCGAATCAGGTCTGTACACCAAGCCTGCTTTCAGATTGCTGCGGGAAGAGTCGGACCATCCGCTGCTGCTGGTCTGTGAACATGCCAGCCGATTCATCCCAGGCGCGCTCAATGACCTGGGTCTGGATGAGACGGCGGCCCAGGAACATATCGCCTGGGACATCGGTGCCCTGGCCTTGGCCGAGCGGCTGTCCGAAACCCTTGGCGCGACCCTGCTGTCGGCCAACTACTCGCGACTGTTGATCGACCTGAACCGCCCATTGCACGTCCCCGACAGCATCCCGGCGCAAAGCGAGATCTACCAGATCCCCGGCAACCACTCGCTGGACGACGCCACGCGCGAATACCGCCAGCAGTGCCTGTTCCACCCTTTTCATGACCAACTGCGAACCCTGATCGACCGCCGCCTGGCTGACAACCGGGTCGTGCGGGTAGTGGGCATCCATAGTTTCACCCCGGTGTTCTACGGCCAGCCGCGCGCACTCGAGGCCGGCGTCCTGTTTGGCGAAGCCAGGGAATATGCCCAGCACATCGTCGAAGGGCTGGCCCGGCACTCGCTGCGGGTCGCCGGCAACCAGCCCTACAAGGTCAGCCCCTTGAGCGACATGACGGTTCCGGTACATGGCGACGGCCGCGGCCTGGATTCGGTGCTGATCGAAGTGCGCAACGACCAACTGCGCAGCCTCGAGTCGTTAAGGACCTGGAGCGCATACCTCGCTCCCCTGCTATAAACACGACGGTGTAGAGTTTTCAGCTGCAAAGCAACAACGCGTGGACAACGACAGTGATCGTCAAGCCCGGTGCCTATCAGCGGGTTCTTTGGAACAGGAGTGCAATCCATGCTGGCTTTACGTCCAGTTCAATTGACCGATTTGCCGCAACTGCAACAGCTGGCCCGCGATAGCCTGGTAGGCGTCACTTCGCTTCCCGACGACGTCGATCACCTGCGGGAAAAAATTCTCGCCTCGTGCGCCTCATTCGAGGCCGAAGTGCACACCCCGGGCGGGGAGAATTATTTTTTTGTTTTGCAGGAGCTGGAATCAGGTCGCCTCGTGGGCTGTTCGGAAATTGTCGCCACCACGGGTTGCGGCGAACCATTCTACAGCCTGCGCAACCGGCCGTTTTCCAGCGAATCCCGCGAGCTGAACATCCAGCACGGCGTACCCGCGCTGTCGCTCTGCCAGGACCTCAACGGTCAGACGCTGCTGCGCGGTTTCCACATCGACGCTGCACGGGTACGTACGCCGGAATCGGAGTTGCTTTCCCGGGCGCGGCTGATGTTCATCGGCGCCCACCCGCGGCGCTTTGCCGACTCGGTGATCACTGAGATCGTCGGTTTCAGCAGCGAGGATGGCCAGTCGCCCTTCTGGGACGCCGTCGGACAGCATTTTTTCGACCTGCCCTACAGCGAGGCCGAACGTCTGTGCGGCTTGCGCAGCCGAACCTTCCTCGCAGAGCTGATGCCTCAATACCCGATCTATGTCCCGATGCTGCCCCCGGCGGCCCAGGCCTGCATAGGCCGGGTCCACCCGGACGGCCAGGAAGCCTTCGACATCCTCGAGCGCGAGGGTTTCGAAACCAACAACTACGTGGATATCTTCGACGGTGGCCCCACGCTGCACGCCCGGGTCGCGAACATCCGCTCGATCACCCAGAGTCACTTGGCTATCGCGCGCCAGAGCCGACACATCGACGCCACGGGTCGCTACCTGGTCAGCAACGATCGCCTGGGCCATTACCGAGCCATTGTCGCCGACCTGGAAGTCAACGGCGAAGGCCCTGTCCCATTGCAGCCCGATATGTTGCAAGCGTTGGGCATTGCAGAGGGTGACCGGATCCGGGTGGCCCGCCTATGAGACGCCTTCGAGCCCGTCTATGGCAACATCGCGCCCGGCATGATCAAGGAGCGACACCATGATTGTCCGCCCGGTCGCCCTGACCGACCTGCCTGCGTTGATGGACCTGGCGCGCTGCGCCGGCCCGGGGTTTACCAGCCTGCCGGCCAATGAAGAACGCCTGGCGCACCGAGTGCGCTGGGCCCAACGGACCTTCGCCGGGCAGGTGGAACGTGCCGATGCCGACTACCTGTTCGTGCTGGAGGACGACGACCGGCACGTGGTGGGTATCAGCGCGCTGACCGGTGCGGTGGGGGTGCGCGAGCCCTGGTACAACTACCGCGTGGGTGTGACCGTCAGCTCGGCGCCTGAATTGGGCATCCAGCGACAGATCCCGACGCTGTTCCTCAACAACGAAATGACCGGTCAATCGGAAATCTGCTCGCTGTTCCTTCATCCCCATCAGCGCCGTGGCCATAACGGGCGTTTGCTGTCCCTGGCGCGCCTGCTGTTCGTGGCCGAGTTTTCCCAGCTGTTTGGCGAAAAGCTGATTGCAGAATTGCGCGGTCGCGCGGACGACCAGGGCTGCTCGCCTTTCTGGGATAGCCTGGGACGACACTTCTTCAACAAGGACTTCAGCTACGCCGACCAGTTGGCTGGCATGGGCAACAAGGCCTTCATCGCCGAGCTGATGCCACGCCAACCGTTGTACACCTGCCTACTCACCGAGCAGGCCCAGGCAGCGATAGGCAAAGCGCATCCGGACACCGAACCCGCCTTGAAAATCCTCGGTGCCGAAGGCTTCGCCCACAAGGGATACGTGGACATCTTTGACGGCGGGCCGGTCATCGAGGCACCTGTCTCGAAGATCCGCAGCGTACGCGACAGCCAGCCACTGACCTTGACGATCGGCACGCCGGACGGGCAGGCGCCGGTGTGGCTGATCCACAACCGGCGCCTGGAAAGCTGCCGCGTCACCAGCGCCCGGGCCCACCTGCATGGTCAAAGCCTGCTCGTTGACCGCGCCACAGCCCAACGTCTGCAAGTGCAACCGGGCGACACGGTACGCGCCGTGACGTTGCTCAGGCCGCGGGAACAGGCCGAGGCGGCATAAATCCGCCGCCCTGTCCCGGCACTTTCCATTTACTCCTCGCGCAACGTGAGGATGTAACACTAAACAATAACAACCCTCTTTAACCAGAAAGCAACTCGATATTTCCCCGGCAATACTTGTCGACAATTAGCAAGTTGCCTCCCACCCTGTCCAACTCCATACTTTCCAACACCGACCCACTGCAACGAAAACGATCATGATCAAAAATCTAATTACCGAGATAGTTTCGCCAACGGACATTGCGGAAACAATTAAATCATTGGACATGACCTCAGAAACAAGACAACTGGTTTCTCAACTTACCGCCGCACCCGACTTTGCCAGGGAGCAATTCCGGCGGGCAACAATCATGAACGCCACCAACCCGCATACGGGAACCGTGATACTGCACCAGACGAATATAGGCAATATAAGTGTTAAATCACCTACATTCGACTCAACTTCATCGCCACTGTACTCAGTGCCCGGCCACAGCATTTTATTCGCGCTTGACCGCCCCTTCCAGGTCCAGCGATACACTTTGATGGAACAGTGTATCGAAAAGGCCGACAGCGTTATTGTTGACGAAAGAAACCCGCTGATCATCGACGGCCGTCATACATTATTCGACTACATCCAAACCGACCCCAAGCCAGCCAGACTTACGGGGCGAATCAATCTGCCAAACAGAGCGGCCGATATCAGCGTATTCGATCGTGTCACATTGAAAAAGATAGCGTGGTTGCCCCACGATGAAAGTGCCTCTCGTTATCTGGTCAGCCTGGAGCTGCTCGACACAATCCAAGACCTCGATGGCGTCAAGGTCGCGGAGGAGTTGGTCTACCACTATCATCCCGCTGTGGTGTGGAAAGCCTTCCAGATACTCTACCGAGCGGACCGGCCCAAGGCGCTGGCATACGCTCCATTGCTGAAAAAACACAAAAGTGCGCGCCTGGACAGCTTGCTTCGTCCACTGGAGAAGGCCGCATGAAACTCGACACTTTCCTGGAGCGCATAAACACTTACGATCTGCAGCGTGACAAAGCCGATGTCATTGAAGACATGCGCCAGCTGGCGACGAATCGTTCTTTATTGAGTCACCATCTGCATGACGTAATACAGAGAGATGGTTTCGCCATCCGCAACAATATCTACAATGCCTATGCCTTTGTACTGCACAGCAACGATGAGTTTACCCTGCGCCTGGGATTCTGGGCACCCGTGGAAACACATGACGAGAGCAAGACTTTCATCTACAACCTGAACCATAATCATGACTTCGACATGTATGCGGTGGGCTATAGCGGAGATGGTTATACAACGGTTGTCCGCGAAATACTTGATGAACTGCCCTTACAAATGGGCAAGGTGCCCAGATTAGGTAAGGAACGAAGCGTAAAACTGGCGCCAGGCGAAGTTTTATACATGCCTGCATTTCGAGAGTTCCACAAACAGATCGCGCCTCGGTCAATGTCTGCATCGTTGAGTCTGCTCATTCATCCTGAACACTCGATCAGACCGGACGAAGCCTGGTGTTTCGATGACAACTATAAGCCGTTTTACCCCGGCGTAGCTGCGCAAGAGACAGCGTTATTCAAAGACACGCTGTCGTTGCTCAACCCCGGGCAGTCATTGGCTGCCCTATAACCAAAAGAGGAAAAAACATGGATAACCTGATGAACAACTGGGACCAAGCGCCTTTGCTGCGAGCCGGTACGGATGCGGTGGATACCGCTGTCCAATTGACGAACGAGAACGAAGTCTTCTGCACTATTCCCTTCTCGACCCGCTTCAACGTTGGAAACATTCACGAGATCAAGAAGATGTGGGGGGAAACGACCCTGTCCTGACATCGTTTAAGCTGTAGGCACTCGCCAGGCTACAGGTCTTCCGGTCTGTGGCCTTTTTTGGTGCACTGCAAAGCATGGCCCATGCACATTCGTCATCATCTTTGTGCCTGCCGCATGATAGCCTTTGGTTTTTCGGCGTTGACACTTTTGCTCAAGCCCTTCCATTCCATTGGTGGAACTTATATGTCCAGGCTTTCCCATCAAGATTTGCGTCGCAACTTCCGCCAATTGCTGGCTTCCGACACGTGCTACCACACTGCGTCCGTGTTCGACCCGATGTCAGCGCGCATAGCCGCAGACCTGGGATTCGAAGTGGGGATCCTCGGCGGCTCGGTCGCTTCATTGCAAGTGTTGGCCGCGCCGGATTTCGCCTTGATCACTCTCAGTGAATTTGCCGAACAGGCTACCCGCATCGGTCGCGTGGCCCAGCTGCCGGTGATCGCCGACGCTGACCACGGCTACGGCAACGCGCTGAACGTGATGCGCACGATCATCGAGCTCGAACGCGCCGGCATTGCCGCGCTGACGATCGAAGACACCCTGCTGCCCGCCCAGTTCGGCCGCAAGTCCACGGACCTCATCAGCGTGGCCGAAGGCGTCGGCAAGATCCGCGCCGCCCTGGAGGCCCGCGTCGATTCGGAGATGGCCATCATCGCCCGGACCAACGCGGGAATACTGCCGGTTCAGGAAATCATCAGCCGCACCCAACAATACGAACGTGCCGGCGCCGATGGGATCTGCATGGTCGGGGTACAGGACTTCGAGCATCTGGAAAAGATCAGCGAGAACCTGAACGTGCCGCTGATGCTGGTCACTTACGGCAACCCGCTGCTGCGTGACGACAAACGCCTGGCCGAGCTGGGTGTACGGATCACCATCGATGGCCACGGCGCCTATTTCGCCGCGATCAAGGCCACTTATGACAGCCTGCGGGAACAGCGCCAGATTTTTACCCAGGCGTCGGACCTGAGCGCCACCGAACTGACCCACACCTACACCCAGCCCGAGGAGTACATCCGTTGGGCCGAGGAATACATGAGCGTCAAGGAATAAGCTCATTCACCGTCCAGGAGACGGCCATCGCGAGCAAGCTCGCTCCCAAGGTGCTTGCGGTGAACGCCAATGCTGCGTTCATCCAACAAACTCAGTGGGAGCGAGCCTGTTCGCGATTACGTGTCAGTGTGAAGAAGCTTCAATGCCCGCTGCGCAACATCTCCTTGGGCACATACTTGCCGATCTCGAACTTGCCGATGGCGGCGCGGTGGACTTCATCTGGGCCGTCGGCCAGGCGCAACGTTCGCTGCATGGCATACATGTAGGCCAGCGGAAAGTCGTTGGAAACCCCAGCCCCGCCATGAATCTGGATCGCCCGGTCGATGACCTTCAGCGCCACGTTCGGCGCAACGACCTTGATCTGGGCGATTTCGCTCTTGGCCACTTTGTTGCCGACCGTGTCCATCATATAGGCCGCCTTCAACGTCAGCAGGCGAGCCATGTCGATCTCCATCCGCGAATCGGCGATCTTGTCGATGTTGCCACCCAGGCGCGCCAGTGGCTTGCCGAAGGCGGTGCGACTGATGGCCCGCTGACACATCAATTCCAATGCGCGCTCCGCCATGCCGATGGAGCGCATGCAGTGATGAATCCGGCCCGGGCCGAGGCGGCCCTGGGCAATTTCGAAACCGCGGCCCTCGCCTAGCAGGACGTTTTCGTACGGCACCCGCACGTTGTCGAACAGCACTTCGGCGTGGCCATGGGGCGCGTCGTCGTAACCGAACACCGGTAGTGGCCGGACGATCTTGACCCCGGGCGTGTCCACCGGCACCAGGATCATCGAATGCTGGGCGTGACGAGGTGCATCGGGATTGCTCAGGCCCATGAAGATCAGGATCTTGCAGCGCGGGTCGCAGGCGCCTGAGGTCCACCACTTTTTACCGTTGATGACCCACTGGTCGCCATCGCGCTCGGCACGGGCGGCCATGTTGGTGGCATCCGACGAAGCGACGTCCGGTTCAGTCATGGCGAAGGCCGAGCGAATCTCTCCCCGCAGCAACGGTTCCAGCCAGCGCTGCTTTTGTTCTTCATTGGCGTAACGCACCAGCACTTCCATGTTGCCGGTGTCCGGCGCCGAGCAGTTGAACGGCTCCGGCCCCAGCAGCGAGCGCCCCATGATCTCCGCCAGCGGCGCATATTCAAGGTTGGTCAAGCCTGCGCCCAGTTCGGATTCCGGCAGGAACAGATTCCACAGCCCTTCGGCCCGGGCCTTGGCCTTCAGCTCCTCCATGATCGCGGTGGGTTGCCAACGGTCACCTTCGGCCACTTGTCGTTCGAATACCGCTTCGGCCGGGTAGACATGCGCATCCATGAACGCCGTAACGCGTTCACGCAGCTCCTGAACCTTGGGGGAATAGGCAAAATCCATGGGCAGCACCTTCTTGGCAGAGGTTGTTTTTAGGTCATGGAATCGATGCTAGTTGAGCTACGAAAATTTACCTAACCTATTCTCGGCGTGTATTAACATTCATCACCGATATATGGTTCACTGATTTGCATTGCCACCCGGCACCTCATACAAGCCCAAGAATAAGAGTGCAGCGCCATGAATCTGAGCAAGGTCGACCTCAACCTTTTCATTGTCTTCGATGCGATCTACACCGAAGCCAACCTGACCCGTGCCGGGCAGATCGTCGGCATCACTCAGCCGGCCGTGTCCAATGCCCTGGCGCGTTTGCGCGAGACCTTCAATGATCCGCTGTTCGTGCGCACCGCCCAGGGCATGGTGCCTACACCGATGGCCCAGAATATTATCGGGCCGGTGCGCAACGCCCTGTCGCTGCTGCGGGTATCGGTACAGGAAAGTCGGATCTTCAACCCACTGCAAGCCGTCAAGACCTACCGCATCAGCATGACCGACCTCACCGAGGGCGTGATCCTGCCGCCACTGTTCCAGCGCCTGCGTCGCCTGGCGCCGACCGTGGCTATCGAGAGTTTTCTGTCCAAGCGCCGGGAGACCACCAAGGAGCTGGCCGCCGGACGCCTGGACTTCGCGGTGGACGCCCCGCTCAACACCGACCCACAAGTACGCCACGTCAAGCTGATGGAGGACCGTTACGTCTGCGCCATGCGCAAGGGCCATCCGCTGGCGAACAAGGAAAAACTCAGCCTCGACGATTACCTGGCCCAGACCCACGTGCATATTTCCAGTCGCCGCAACGGCCTGGGTTACGTGGACCTGGCACTCGGCAAAATGGGCATACAGCGCAAGATTGCCCTGCGTTCGCAGCATTATCTGATGGCGTCCCAGGTGCTCCAGCAGACCGATATGGTCATGACTGTTCCGGAGCGCTTCACGCGCCGCCATGACCTGCATGCGGTCCACGTGCCCGTCAACGATGTGCCGCCAGTGGAAACCCATCTCTACTGGCACGAAAGCACCGACCAGGACCCGGCCAATCGTTGGATGCGCGAGCAGATCATCGAACTGTGCCAACAGGTGACGGCCCATGAGAAGAAGCTCGATAAGGTTTAGCCTGTCCAATGTGGGAGCGAGCCTGCTCGCGATAGCGTCGGATCAGTCACTATTCATATTGGCTGGACTACCGCTTTCGCGAGCAGGCTCGCTCCCACAGGTTTCGTCGACAGCTCATTGCTTGACGTGAACGTCAACCTGCAATTAGCTTAGCGCCAACTCCTATCGTTTCGAGCGCTTCCATGAGCAGCCTGACCTACAGCATCTCCGATCTCGCCCGCGAGCTGGATATCACCACTCGAGCCATCCGCTTCTATGAAGAACAGGGTCTCTTGCGTCCGGAGCGTCGAGGCCAGGAACGTGTTTACTCGCCACGGGACAAAGTCAGCCTGAAACTGATCCTGCGGGGCAAACGCATTGGGTTTTCCCTCGCTGAATGCCGTGAGCTGATCGAGCTGTACGACCCCACCAGCGGCAATCAGAAACAGTTGCACAGCATGCTGGCGAAAATTGCCGAGCGTCGTGAGCAACTCGAACAGCAGCTGTTGGACATCGAACAGATGAAACTGGAACTCGACACCGCCGAGGAACGTTGCATCCAGGCGCTGGAACAGACGCTCAAGGGCGAGGAAACCGTCCAGTAACACAACAGTTATCCAGTGGGAGCGAGCAAGCTCGCTTCCACACCGAGCCCATTCACCACAGGTCAATCCCCATGTCCCTGCCCTCTTTTGTACGCCTGATCGAAGTCGGCCCCCGCGACGGGCTGCAGAATGAATCGCAACCCATCAGCGTCACCGACAAGGTGCGCCTGGTGGATGCCTTGAGCGCCGCGGGCCTCGGTTACATCGAGGTTGGCAGTTTTGTCTCGCCCAAATGGGTGCCGCAAATGGCCGGCTCGGCCGAGGTGTTCGCGCAGATTCAGCGCAAGCCCGGTGTGACCTACGGCGCGTTGGCGCCGAACCTGCGGGGGTTCGAGGACGCGCTGGCGGCAGGCGTCAAGGAGGTTGCGGTGTTCGCGGCGGCATCCGAAGCATTTTCCCAACGCAACATCAATTGCTCCATCAAGGAAAGCCTGGAACGTTTCGCCCCGATCATGGAGGCCGCACAGCGCAACGGTGTCAACGTACGCGGGTACGTGTCGTGTGTGCTGGGCTGTCCTTATGAAGGCGCGGTCGAACCCGAGCAAGTGGCCTGGGTCGCCCGGGAGCTGTACGACATGGGCTGCTACGAGGTTTCCCTCGGCGACACCATCGGGACGGGCACCGCCGGCGCCACACGCAGGATGTTTGAAGTGGTTTCGGGTGACGTTCCCCGGGAAAAACTCGCGGGACACTTCCATGACACCTATGGCCAGGCAATGGCCAACGTCTACGCCAGCCTTCTGGAAGGTATCGCCGTGTTCGACAGTTCCATTTCCGGCTTGGGCGGCTGTCCCTATGCCAAGGGCGCCAGCGGTAACGTCGCCACCGAGGACGTGCTTTACCTGCTCAAGGGGCTGGGTATCGAAACCGGTATCGACCTGGACGCACTGATTGCCGCGGGCCAGCAGATTTGTGACGTGCTGGGCCGCCCCACCGGTTCGCGTGTTGCAAAGGCGCGGCTGGCGCAGTGAGGTGTTACCGCCCTCGTCTGTAACGGGGGTGAAACGAGTAACACGGAAACAATTTGTCTGGGATTGGCCGTCCTGATTTTTTCGAGAAAATCACAAGTCATTGTTCTATATAGATTTTTAAAAGTTGGCACGCCACCTGCTATATCTCCTGCACAACAAGAATAAAAAAAAGCGACAAACCCAATAAAAACAAGACGAAACGACTCTGGCATAACAAAAACAACACGGCAGAGACGCAGCTAACAGATTTTTTTGGAGAAGATGTGCTTTTCAGGGTGCTTTCAGGAGCAACCCGCAACCGGGCAGAGAACAATAAAACTACCTTCAGGTAGCGCCCGAATCGGTTGGATCGCCAGGCGAAAAAGCAGATCAGCGCTCAAAAAAATACGTTTGCTCTTGATCCCGGATGGGGATCGCCAAAAACAGCGGTAAAGGGTCACGGCTGCCAAAAACAACAACAGGCCGCCCCTCAATAATAAAAAAAGAGCACGCGACGACAAAATTAAAGGGGAGCTTCGGCTCCCCTTTGTGCTGTCTGGCGTTTGGGTTTTCCTGCGGGAGCGAGCAAGCTCGCCCCACAGGGAAGTTACTCAGCCATTGCTATCGCTCAGTTCTTCGATGCTGATTTCCCGCATGCGAAATTTCTGGATCTTGCCCGTGACCGTCATGGGGAATTCTTCGACGAACTTGAAATGCCGCGGCGTCTTGAAGTGAGCAATTCGCTCCTTGCACCACGCTTGCAGCTCTTGCTCGGAGGCGCTGTGCCCGGGGTGGAACTTGATCCAGGCTACGATCTCTTCGCCATAACGCGAGCAAGGTATGCCAATCACTTGTACGTCGGCCACTGCGGGATGAGTGAAAAAGAATTCTTCCAACTCCCGAGGATAAACATTCTCTCCACCACGGATGATCATGTCCTTGTTGCGCCCGACGATACGCACGTAACCCTGCCCATCCATGATCGCCAGGTCGCCGGTGTGCATCCAGCCTTGCGAGTCGATGGCTTCGGCACTGCCCTTGGGATTATTCCAATAGCCGAGCATCACGCTGTAGCCTCGCGTACACAACTCACCGATGGTGCCGCGAGGGACGATTTCCCCCGCCTGGTCGATGATTTTGCTTTCCAGTTGCGGCTGAGTGCGGCCGACGGTAGTGACGCGTAATTCCAATTCATCTGTAGGACCAGTCTGCAACGACACCGGACTGGTTTCCGTCATGCCGTAGGCAATTTGCACCTCAGCCATGTGCATCTCGTTGATGACTCGCCGCATCACCTCGATGGGGCACGTAGCGCCGGCCATGATCCCGGTACGCAGGCTGGACAGGTCGAAATCCCCCCGTTGCGGCTGGTCCAGCATGGCAATGAACATGGTGGGCACACCATACAACGCGGTGGCTTTTTCCTCGGCCACGGTGCGCAGGGTCAGCAACGGATCGAACGCGTCGTTGGGGTAGATCATGGTGCTGGCGTGCGTCACGCAACCCAGGTTGCCCATGACCATGCCAAAACAGTGATACAGCGGCACTGGGATCACCAAGCGATCGCCAGCGCTCAGGCCGAGGCTTTCACCCACCATGTAGCCGTTGTTGAGAATATTGTGATGACTAAGGGTCGCCCCCTTGGGAAACCCGGTGGTCCCGGAGGTGTACTGGATATTCACGGGCTGATCGAAACGCAGGCTGGCCTGGCGCTCGGCCAGTTGCCCTGGCGACACCGAGGCACCCAGGGCCGTCAACTGCGACCAAGGCAGGAAGCCTGAGGGTGGCTGCGGATCGAGGCTGATCACACCGCGCAGATCCGCAAGGCGCTCGCTGTGCAAATGCCCGATAGGTTGCTCTGCCAGTTCCGGCGCCAATGCTTGCAACATGGCATGGTAATCCGAGGTCTTGAATGACCCCGCGCACACCAGCCACTGGCAGCCGGACTGCTTGAGTACGTACTCCAGTTCGGAGGCACGATACGCCGGGTTGATATTGACGAGAATCACGCCGATCTTCGCACTGGCGAACTGACTCACGCACCACTGCGCACAGTTGGGCGCCCATATGCCCAGGCGATCGCCTGTCTTCAACCCCAACGCCAAAAAAGCCCGTGCGTGTAAGTCGACCACTTCGGCCAGTTCGTGCCACTTGTAGCGCAGCGACTGGTGACGAACCACCAGTGCTTCGCCATCAGGGCATCGAGCCACGGTCTGGTCGAATGCTTGGCCAATGGTCTGCTCCAGCAAGGACTTGGCTTGGCTGCCTCGGGTGTAGCTCGATTGCGCTTGCGAACCGGGTTGATCCATGACGACCCCTCTTGTCTTTATTCGGTGGGTGTATCGGCAATTTCCGTAGGAAAGCGGCCTTACTCTCGCCCAAGTTGACGTTAACGTAAAGGGCGATTGACAGCCATCCGTCACAAGCTTACGTTAACGTAAAGGTGAGAGCAGTCCTGCTACTTTCCGCACCCGACAAAAAAACAAAAGGTGTCCCATGAGCTACCCATCCCTGAATTTTGCCCTTGGCGAAACCATCGATATGTTGCGCGACCAGGTCCAGTCCTTCGTCAAGGCCGAGCTGGCGCCTAGGGCAGCCCAGATCGACATCGACAATCTGTTCCCTGCCGACATGTGGCGCAAATTCGGCGACATGGGCTTGCTGGGCATCACTGTGCCGGAAGAATACGGCGGTGCCGGCCTGGGCTATCTGGCCCACGTGGTCGCCATGGAGGAAATCAGCCGCGGCTCGGCCTCGGTCGCCCTTTCCTACGGCGCCCACTCCAACCTGTGCGTCAATCAAATCAACCGCAACGGCACCCATGAGCAAAAGAGCAAGTACCTGCCCAAGCTCATCAGTGGCGAAGATGTCGGCGCCCTCGCCATGAGCGAACCGAATGCCGGCTCCGACGTGGTTTCCATGAAACTGCGCGCCGAAAAACGTGGCGACCGCTTTGTGCTCAACGGCAGCAAGACCTGGATCACCAACGGGCCCGATGCCAACACCTACGTCATTTACGCCAAGACTGACCTGGAAAAAGGCCCTCATGGCATCACTGCGTTCATCGTCGAACGCGACTGGAAAGGCTTCAGCCGCAGCAACAAATTCGACAAGCTCGGCATGCGCGGCTCCAACACATGCGAGTTGTTTTTCGATGACGTCGAAGTGCCCGAGGAAAATATCCTCGGCGTGCTCAATGGTGGCGTGAAAGTGTTGATGAGCGGCCTCGACTATGAGCGCGTGGTCTTGTCCGGTGGCCCGACCGGCATCATGCAGGCGTGCATGGACCTGATCGTTCCGTACATCCACGACCGCAAGCAGTTCGGCCAGAGCATCGGCGAATTTCAGTTGATCCAAGGCAAGGTCGCCGACATGTACACCCAGCTCAACGCCAGCCGCGCCTATCTGTACGCAGTGGCCCAGGCGTGCGAGCGCGGCGAAACCACCCGCAAGGACGCCGCCGGGGTGATCCTCTACAGCGCCGAGCGCGCCACGCAAATGGCCCTCGATGCCATCCAGATATTGGGCGGCAACGGCTACATCAATGAATTCCCGGCTGGTCGTCTTCTGCGTGACGCCAAGCTGTACGAAATCGGCGCGGGCACCAGTGAGATTCGTCGGATGTTGATTGGCCGCGAACTGTTCAACGAAACCCGCTAACGGAGCTGACCATGGCCACGCTGCACACCCAGCTCCACACCCGCTCGCCCGAGTTCATCGCCAACCGCGACGCGATGCTTGGACAGGTCGAGGCTTTGCGCACCTTGCTCACACACATCCAGCAAGGCGGCGGGCCCAAGGCCCAGGAGCGGCACACGTCCCGGGGCAAATTGCTCCCGCGCGAACGCATCAATCGCTTGCTGGATCCAGGCTCGCCCTTTTTGGAAATCAGCCCGCTGGCGGCTTACGAAGTCTACGGGGAAGACGTGCCGGCGGCCGGCGTGATCGCCGGCATCGGTCGCGTGGAAGGCGTCGAGTGCATGATCGTCGCTAACGACGCGACGGTCAAAGGCGGTTCGTATTATCCGCTGACGGTGAAAAAACACCTGCGGGCCCAGACCATCGCCCAACAGAACCGCCTGCCCTGCATTTACCTGGTGGATTCCGGCGGCGCGAACCTGCCACGCCAGGATGAAGTGTTCCCCGACCGCGAGCATTTCGGCCGCATTTTCTTCAACCAGGCCAACATGAGTGCCCAGGGCATCCCGCAGATTGCCGTGGTCATGGGCTCCTGCACCGCCGGCGGCGCCTATGTGCCGGCGATGGCGGACGAGGCGATCATGGTCCGCCAGCAGGCGACGATCTTCCTCGCCGGCCCGCCCCTGGTAAAAGCCGCTACCGGCGAAGTGGTCAGCGCCGAAGACCTGGGTGGTGCCGATGTGCACTGCAAGATTTCCGGGGTGGCCGACCATTACGCCGACAGCGACGAGCACGCCCTCGCATTGGCACGTCGCAGCGTGGCCAACCTCAATTGGCGCAAGCTTGGCGATGTGCAGCAACGCGCACCCATCGCCCCGCTGTATTCGAGTGACGAGCTTTATGGTGTGGTCTCGGCCGATGCCAAGCAGCCGTTCGATGTGCGGGAGGTCATTGCGCGGCTTGTCGATGGTTCGGTGTTCGACGAATTCAAGGCGCTGTTCGGAACGACCCTGGTGTGCGGCTTCGCGCATTTGCACGGTTATCCAATCGCCATCCTCGCCAATAACGGCATCCTGTTCGCCGAGGCCGCGCAGAAAGGCGCGCATTTCATCGAACTGGCCTGCCAGCGCGGGATTCCCCTGTTGTTCCTGCAAAACATCACGGGCTTTATGGTCGGCCAGAAATACGAAGCCGGCGGCATCGCCAAGCACGGCGCGAAACTGGTGACCGCCGTGGCCTGCGCCCGGGTACCGAAGTTCACCGTAATCATCGGTGGCAGTTTCGGCGCGGGGAACTATGGCATGTGCGGCCGCGCCTATGACCCGCGGTTCCTGTGGATGTGGCCCAATGCCCGGATCGGCGTGATGGGTGCCGAGCAAGCCGCCGGCGTGCTCGTGCAAGTCAAGCGCGAACAGGCCGAACGCAGCGGCCAGCCCTTCAGCGCCAGCCAGGAAGCCGAGATCAAGCAACCGATTCTCGATCAATACGAAGAACAGGGGCACCCCTATTATTCCAGCGCGCGGCTGTGGGACGACGGCGTCATCGACCCGGCGCAGACCCGCGATGTGCTGGGGCTGGCCCTGTCCGCGTCGCTGAACGCGCCCATCGAACCGAGCCGCTTCGGCGTGTTCAGGATGTAACCGGGAAAACGCCCATGACTCAGTACAGCACGCTCGAATTGCAAACCGACCCGCGCGGCTTCGCCATCCTGTGGCTCAGCCGCGAATCAAAAAACAACGCGTTCAACGCCGAGATGATCCGAGAGCTGATTCTCGCTCTGGACCAGGTCGGCAGCGACCCGAACCTGCGCTTCCTGTTGCTCCGTGGCCGGGGCAAACACTTCAGCGCCGGCGCCGACCTGGCCTGGATGCAACAGTCCGCCGAACTCGATTACCACACCAACCTGGACGACGCCCGGGAACTGGCGGAGCTGATGTACAACCTCGCCAAGTTGAAGATTCCAACGTTGGCGGTGGTTCAGGGAGCCGCGTTTGGCGGCGCGCTGGGGCTGATCAGCGCCTGCGACATGGCCATCGGCGCCGACGAAGCGCAATTTTGTCTGTCAGAGGTGCGCATCGGCCTGGCACCGGCAGTGATCAGTCCATTCGTGGTGCAAGCCATCGGCGAACGGGCGGCGCGGCGTTACGCCCTGACCGCCGAACGCTTCGGCGGACAACGTGCGAAAGAGATCGGCTTGCTGTCGGAAAGTTACCCCGCCGAGACGTTGGACGATCAGCTCGGGCAATGGATCAACAACCTGTTGCTCAACAGTCCAGCGGCCATGCGCGCCAGCAAGGAACTGCTGCGTGAAGTCGGCAACGGTGCGCTCACGCCGGCGCTGCGCCGCTACACCGAAAACGCCATCGCCCGGATACGTGTCAGCCCTGAAGGTCAGGAGGGCTTGCGAGCTTTCCTGCAAAAACGCCCGCCCAGTTGGCAAGCCGAGTCGAACAACAAGGAGCCGCGTCAATGAGCGCCCCTATCCTCAATACGCTACTGGTCGCCAATCGAGGTGAAATCGCCTGCCGGGTCATGCGCACAGCCAAGGCCATGGGCCTGGCTACCGTCGCGGTGCACAGCGCCACCGACCGTGACGCGCGCCATTGCCGTGAAGCCGATATCCGCGTCGACCTGGGCGGTAGCAAGGCCGCCGACAGCTACCTGCAAATCGACAAACTGATCGCCGCAGCCCTTGCCAGCGGCGCCCAGGCCATCCATCCCGGCTACGGTTTTCTTTCTGAGAATGCCGGCTTCGCCAGGGCCATTGAAAAAGCCGGGCTGATCTTCCTGGGCCCACCCGCCTCGGCCATCGACGCCATGGGCAGCAAGTCCGCCGCCAAGGCCTTGATGGAAACCGCCGGCGTGCCGCTGGTGCCTGGCTATCACGGTGAAGCCCAGGATCTGGAAACCTTCCGCGCCGCCGCCGAGCGAATCGGCTACCCGGTTCTGCTCAAAGCAACGGCGGGTGGCGGCGGTAAGGGCATGAAGGTCGTGGAAGACGTCAGCCAACTGGCCGAAGCACTGGCATCGGCGCAGCGCGAGGCGCAATCATCGTTCGGCGACGCGCGCATGCTGGTGGAAAAATACCTGCTCAAGCCGCGCCACGTGGAAATTCAGGTATTCGCCGACCAACACGGTCACTGCCTGTACCTCAACGAGCGCGATTGCTCGATCCAGCGCCGGCACCAAAAAGTTGTCGAAGAGGCTCCCGCTCCGGGTCTGAGTCCGGAGCTGCGCCGGGCAATGGGCGAGGCCGCGGTGCGCGCCGCCCAGGCCATCGGTTATGTCGGCGCGGGCACGGTGGAGTTCCTGCTGGATTCGCGGGGCGAGTTCTTCTTCATGGAGATGAACACCCGGCTGCAGGTCGAGCATCCGGTCACCGAAGCGATTACCGGCCTCGATCTGGTGGCCTGGCAGATCCGCGTGGCCCAAGGCGAACCGCTGCCGATTACCCAGGAACAAGTTCCGTTGCGGGGCCATGCCATCGAAGTACGGCTTTATGCCGAAGACCCCGCCAATGATTTCCTCCCCGCCACCGGACGCCTGGCGTTATACCGTGAATCCGCGGGGGGCGAAGGTCGACGGGTCGACAGCGGCGTAGAAGAAGGTGACGAGATTTCTTCGTTCTACGACCCGATGCTCGGCAAGCTGATCGCCTGGGGCGAAAACCGTGAGCAGGCCCGTCTACGGTTGCTCGCGATGCTGGATGAGTTCGCCATCGGTGGCCTGAGAACCAACATCGGTTTTCTGCGGCGCATCGTCGGCCACCCGGCCTTTGCAGCGGCGCAACTCGATACCGGATTTATCCCACGCTACCAAGCGCAACTACTGCCCGAACCTGGCGAATTGGACGACGAGTTCTGGTACGCGGCGGCCCTTGCCTTTGCCTTGGGCATGACGCCTCGCGTCCGCGTGGATGACCTCAATTCCCCCTGGGCCGAGAGCACTGGGTTGCGCCTGGGGCTGCCAGGGGAAACCACCCTGCATCTGGTCTGTGGTGGCCAGGATCGGGCGATAACGGTGGACGTTACCGCCCGCAGCGCCGAGCTCAAGGGGGAGCACCTGGTCATCGAGCGTAACGGCCTGCGTCGCAGCCATCGGGCTGTTCGCCAGGGCGACAGCCTTTATCTGCAATGGGCGGGCGATTTGCATCGCGTCGATGTCTACGACCCGTTAGCCGCCGCCGAGGCCAGCCACGGCCATCAGGGCGGCTTGGTCGCACCTATGAATGGCAGCATCGTGCGGGTGCTGGTGAGTGTCGGGCAACCAGTGGAAGCCGGCGCGCAGTTGGTGGTGCTGGAAGCCATGAAGATGGAGCACAGCATCCGTGCACCCAAGGCGGGCGTGATCAAGGCGTTGTATTGCCAGGAAGGTGAGATGGTCAGCGAGGGCAGCGCGCTGGTGGCATTGGAAGAATAGGTATCGGCCCGTTTGCCGGGCCGATCCAGTTCAGAACCTGATGGTTGCCTGTACGACCACGCCGATGATGCGGCAATGCTCTGTGTATAGATTTTTCGGGTAAGTGGGATTGAGCGGGACCAGGTAACGCTGGCCGCTCTCTTCGATCAGTTTGCGGAAGGTCGCATCGCTGCTGCCGGGCAGTTTCGCCACCACCAGTTTGCCGGGCACGGCCTCGATCGCCGGATCAACCAGGATCGACATGCCCTCAGGGATGCTCAGCCCGCTTGGCGCAGTCATCGCGTCGCCTACCACCACCAGCCAGAAAGCGTCTCCCTGGGCATGGTAGTCCGTCAGCTCGTAGCGCGGCTGCCCGTACCCGACCAGATCACCCTCGTGAACCGCGCCGATGTCGTGCCAGTCATTGACCGGGTAGCGGAAGTACGGGTTGTACTTCTGCGCCAGCGCCATGCCCTCGTCAGTGGAGGTGTCCGGTTCGCGGATCACCATTGCCACTTCCAGGAACTCGAGTCCGAGCTCCTGAAGCACCCGGTTCATGTCTTCAAGACTGGGCTGCCGGCGCTTGGTCAGCCAATGGCCGACACCACCCTGGGACATCCCCAAACGCTCTGCGAGCACCACTTGCGTGATGTGCAGCTCCTTCATCTTGGCCTTGACCAACTCTATCCATTTATCCATGAACGGCACGATACGTGGATGACCACGCCCATCAAAACACAAATTGTAGTATTTAAATCGTCGTCACAATTACGAAGCGTACTAAGCTGGATTCAGGATTTCACACCAACACGGAGAAACTCGACACCATGGACAAGCCCAACAAAGACGAGCCCGCAACCCTTTCAGAAAGCCCATTTCCCTCGCTTCAGGATTGCCCTGCGGCGAAGCGCGCCTTGGACTATTACTTGAAACCAGGTATTGCGCACGCCCAAGCAGAACATCGCTTCTTCGACGTGAACCGCAACATCAGCGGTGAGGAAGCCCTGGTTCACGCCTGCGAACTGCTGCGCTGCGCGGCCGCTACCGCCCAGGAGTCTGCCACTCGACTCAGCGGCACGAGCCGCGACCTGGCATTTTCGGTGGTGCATATGATCGACTTGGTCAAGGTCATGATCGACCGGTCGCTGGACGGTTACCCTACTCGCTAGGCGTAACGCTGGAAAAGGCGGCTGCATAACCACATGGGAAATAATTTCCAATGGGCGCAATAAAAACATTTGACTTGCAAATGATAATGATTATTATTGCATCAGCTGGTCGCGAGATCAGTCGATAGGCCAGAAGACCTTAGGTCGGACTTCTGGATTATCTCCTCATCAGGCTAATCACGGTTTTTGACCCGGCTTTTTGCCGGGTCTTTTTTTTGCCGATTTTCGGCTTATGGCTTCAGGCTAATGAAGTCTTTGGGTGTCGCTAATTCGGTGCTGGGGATGATAGCAAATGCACATTCGTTTACAAAAGCCCCTGCGTTGCACCGGTTCGAATGATCGACAGGCAGCACTTGAGAATCGATCAGGGACTCTCTAATCTGCAAATGCGTCCAGGGAGGACGCCCCCTTCCCCAACAACAATTCGTCCCGGTTTTCTCCTTCTTTGCGTGTAAAGTAACGGCCATGAAAATCCTGGGCAGGAATCGTGACCGTGGCTAAATCGTCCTTTGATATCAACGCCAATTTCGACAGCGGCAACATCGAAGTGGTGGACATCGGCAACCCGTTGCAATCATTGCTGAAAATCAGACCTGATACCCGTAGCGCCCATTTCCAGTGGTTTCACTTCAAGGCCAGCGGGTTGCACGTCGGCCAGGAATATTCCTTTCGCCTGCTCAATGCCAGCCAATCCTCCTACAACAAAGCGTGGACCGGTTATCAAGCCGTTGCTTCCTATGACCACGTCAACTGGTTCCGTATTCCTACGCAATTTGAAGGCGATGCGCTGCGCTTCCACCTGGAGGCCGAGCAACCTCACGCCTGGTTCGCCTATTTCGAACCTTACAGCCGCGGCCGCCACGATTGGCTGATCGAACAAGCGCAGCACAAGGCTGGCACCGAACTGCTGGCGACCGGCAAGAGCGTCGAGGGTCGCGATATTCAATTGCTGCGCAAGGGCAGCGGTGCCGAAGGACGGCGCAAAATCTGGATCATTGCGCAGCAACATCCCGGTGAGCACATGGCCGAGTGGTTCATGGAAGGCATCATCGAACGCCTCCAGCACCATGACGATGCCCAACTGAACCGGCTGCTTGCCAAGGCCGACCTGTACCTGGTGCCCAACATGAACCCCGATGGCGCCTTTCATGGCCATCTGCGCACCAACGCGATGGGCCAGGACTTGAATCGGGCTTGGCAGAACGCCAGCCCGGAAATCAGCCCCGAGGTATTTTTCGTACAACAGCAAATGGAAAAGTATGGCGTTGATCTGTTTCTGGACGCCCATGGCGACGAAGAAATCCCTCACGTCTTCACCGCTGGCTGCGAAGGTAACCCCGGCTACACACCGCGCATCGCCGGGCTCGAAGAACGTTTCCGCAGCCATCTCAAACGCCAGACCAAGGATTTCCAAACCGCCCACGGTTACACCCGCGACGAACCCGGCCAGGCCAACATGACGCTGGCTTGCAACGCGGTCGGCCAGAAATACGACTGCCTGTCGCTGACCCTGGAGATGCCTTTCAAGGACCACGACGACCATCCGAACCCGCACACCGGCTGGTCCGGCAAACGCTCCATGCAACTGGGCAAGGACGTGCTGAGCACCCTCGAGTCCATGGTCGACGAGTTGCGCTGAGGTCCCTTTAGCGCCGTTCCCCTGTGGCGAGGGAGCAAGCCCCTCGCCACGAGCCTCCCGGTCAGTCCCGGCCGCGCAACATGCTGTGCAACACCTCGTCCCGGCGCACCCAGCCGTGAAACAACGCCGCCGCCAGATGCACCAGCACCGTCAGGAATAACAAATAGGCCAGGTAACCATGAGCCTTGCGCAGCCATGCGAAGGTCTGGGCATCCGCGGGTAGGATGGAAGGCAACCGAAGCGACTCGCTGAGCATCACCGGGTCCCCCGCCGCCGATATCATCCCCCAGCCCAACAGTGGCAACGCCAGCATCAAGGCATACAACAAGACATGCGAAGCCTTGGCCGACAAGGCCTGCCAGCTCGGCAGGTCGGCCGGCAACGGCGGTATCTGCGTGGTGAAGCGCACCACCAGGCGGACAATCACCAACAACAAAATAGCGATACCCAGGGGTTTGTGCAGTTGAAGCAGCCACTCATGGCGCTCGGACACGGAGGCGACCATGCCCGCGCCGATAAACAACATGGCGATGATCATCAAGGCCATCATCCAGTGCAGCAGCCGAGCCAGCGGCGCGAAATGTCGGGGGGCGTTCATGGACGAGACTCCTGGGTGGCGGGCAACTGGCTGACTTCGCTGGTACGGCGCAGGTACGAACTGGCATAGGCCGCCGAACGAGCGGCCAACAGCGGATCATCAGAACCTTCGATCCCACTGGGCAGGATCAGCGGGTCATAGTTGATATCGCGGCAATCTCCGTTGTCCTGCGCCTGGGCGCGCTCCAGCACCAGGGTGCCGGCGTTGAGCACCTTGCGATCGGCGGGCCAGGCCTTGCTGGCGTCGTTGACCGGATCGCCCGGGTTGGCCAAGGTGATGTTCAACTGCCAGCGCAGTGGTCCGCCAGCCAGGCGTTTGGTCAGGTCCTGTTCCAGGAAGTCGGCGCCTTGGGGTGGGCTCGCATCCACCGCGTCCTTGCTTATCGGCACCACCCCCCAACGCACGGCCTGGCGTTGTCCGGCAGGGCCCACCAGGTAGAACGCATTGATGCCGTTGTAGGTTTCAGTGGCATAGCTGGCCGATGGCTTGGCCGTCTTGATCCATTGCAGGAACGGCACTGCCTCGGGATGCGCTGCAAAAAACGCCGGCACGGCGCCAGGGTTTGGTTTGCCCGTGGCCGGGTCCGGCGACTGGGCCTGTTGCAGTTCAAAGAAAGCCTGCGGTGTACCCACCGGGAACACCGGCATACTGTTCATACCGGTGCGCCATTGCTGGCCGTCGGCCTGGGTAAAACGCAGCGCCAGGCTTCGGATCGGCACACTGCCATCCGGTGCGTAGGGGTTGCCGCTGGGCAGCGCAAAACGACCGACCACAGGCGTGCGTGGCTCATTGAATACCTGGGCGCTGGAGTAGGCGCGGGCTTCGCCACTGCTTTCAAAATAACCGGCAACGCAGACACCCTTGGAGTGATTGCGCCGGAAACCCGCATGGACCCCGTTGTTCGTTTCCAGCACATTGACCAAGGCCTTGGGCGTCAGGCGTTGTGGGTCGAGTGTGCCATTGACGTAGGCAAACGCCCCGGCCAGCGCAGCAACGACCACGGCAATGGCCGTCAGGCGCAATGTCAGGCTGGCGGCGCTCAACGGCGGCCGACGTTCAGAAGAAGGGTCAACCATTTGGAGACTCCAAGGCACAAGGCCGTTAGTGGAAAGGACCCGTCAGACGAAAGCCCAACGTGTTTATTCCCACGCTTCATATTTATTTTTCGTTCACTGGAATAATCTTGTGCCTGGATCGTCTTTCTTTCCAACGCAGTGATTGCCCACGAAGCCACGCATCCTCATGAACGAACTCGACGACCAGTTGCGCCTGCTCATTCCACGGCTGAGACGTTTTGCCGTGTCGCTGACACGCAACCCCAGCAACGCCGACGACCTGGTCCAGGCGTGCCTGGAAAGGGCCCTGTCGAAATGGAACGACAAGCGCCCGGACGGTGATTTGCGGGCCTGGCTGTTCTCCATCCTTTACCGGCAGTTCCTCGATGCCCATCGTCGTTCCCGACGGTACGCACGCATGCTGGAATTCTTCACCGGGCGCGACGATGCACACCCGTCCGCCGAGCGCAGCGTCATCGCCCAATCGTCGCTCCAGGCTTTTGACCAGTTGCCCACCGAACAGCGCGCGTTATTGTTGTGGGTGTCAGTAGAAGGCTTGAGTTACCAGCAAGTCGCCGACATCCTGGGCGTGCCGACCGGCACCGTGATGTCGCGCCTGTCACGGGCCCGCCAGGCCTTGCGCCAACTCAGCGACGGCGAAATCGCCCGCCCTGCCCTGCGAATACTCAAATGATCACCCTGCCCCCCAGCGACAAAGACCTGCACGCCTACGTCGATCATCAACTGAGCGAAGCCGACCGACGACAGGTTGAAACCTACCTGGCCAGCCACCCCGCCGTCGCCAAACGCGTACGGGCCTGGCAACAGGACGCGCAGCATCTGCGCGCAACCCTGAGCGCAACCTTGCAACTCCCACCCAATCCCAGCCTCGACCCGACTGTCATCCGTCAACACATGAAACACCGTACTCGCCGCCTTCTCGCCAGCGCAGCGGTCTTGACGCTGGCCGTCGGTATCGGTGGGGTGGGCGGCTGGCAGGCCCGACAGATAACCCTGCTCAGCGCAGCAGCGCCCATGGCTGACGCATTGCAGGCGTACCGGTTGATTGCCCAGCAGGGCGTGCTCCCGGCCGATTACCAGACTGGCGACGAGCACAGCATGCAAGGCTGGCTCGACCGTTACTTCAGCCAAGCCGACCGCTTGCCGGATCTCTCGGCGGCGGGCTTCACGCCGGTCAGCGGGCGATTGCTCAGCACTGACCAAGGCGCGGCGGCGATGGTGGTTTACCAGGATTCGAGCGGCCTGAAGATCAGCTTCTATATCCGCCCACCAGGTCCGAAAAATTTCCTGCTGCCCCGTGGCAGCCGGCGCGATGGCGAACTGCAGGCCGAGTATTGGTCCGGGCCTGGGTACAATTATGCGATGGTCATCCCGAGCGATACGCCGACGGCGCAGAAGCTCAAGCAGACCTTGAATTTCTGACCACCACCTTCCCCTGTGGGAGCGAGCCTGCTCGCGAAATCGGTCGCACAGTTAGAAATGATGTCGACTGAGATACCGCCTTCGCGAGCAGGCTCGCTCCCACAGAGGTCTTGTGACAGGCCAAAAATCGGTATTCATCCCTGCCTGAACACCTGCGAAGGCCTGCGCAGCAGCGGATCGAACGGGTTGATTCGCGGGCCGATCATCGCGGCTTCGCGCTTGAGCATTTCCACCACCGTTGGCAGCCTATCCGGCCCGAGCCGGTCGCTGATGGTTGCCACGCTCAAGGCCGCCACGGCCCGTCCCTCACGATCGAGAATCGGCACCGCCACGCCGGCCATGCCCTGCAAGACCCCGGTGTTGCGCCCGGCATAACCCAGCGTGCGGACGTTCTCCACTTCCGTGCGCAGGAAAACCTCATCGTACAAATGAAAATCCTTGAGCCGTGGCAGGTTGTAATGGATCACCGTGTCGCGCTCTTCCTCCGGGAGGAACGCCAGGATCGCCAGGCTGCCCTGTCCCACGCCCAAGGCCACGCGGCCACCGATGTCGCCGGTGAATGTGCGGATCGGAAACGGCCCTTCGCTGCGGTCCAGGCAGATCGCATCGAAGCCACAGCGTGCCAGCAGAAATAGCGAATCCCCCAACGACGCCGACAACCGCAACATCGCGGGCCTGGCCAGTTCCCGCAGGTTGCCGGTGTTACCTGCGCGGGCCGCCAGGGCAAAAAAGTCCAGGCTCAAGCGGTAGCGTTTGCTGCGCGCATCCTGCTCGACCATGCCTTCATCCATCAGGTTGCGCAGCAAGCGGTGCGTTGTGGGCTGGGACAGGCCAATGCGCTGGGCCAGTTGCGTGACTCGCTCGCCGCCCTCTGCGGTCTCGCCCAGGCTGCGCAAAACGGCAAACAACCGAGAAACCGAGCCAACCCCTACTTCAATCTTTTTGGTATTCCGCTCAATGGAATCAGACATCGGATTTTTTACTCAGTTATTTATTCACCGAAAGAAACGGAAAATAGTCATCGCTTCAGTGAAATAGTCCATTGAGCCCATCCTATTCTTCGTCCTACTCTGCGTCCATACAGGGGCGATTCGAACAACAGCGGCAGCCGACGTAAGTCGAGCGCCAACGCACCCCGCGACATCCTTTCGTATCTGCCCATACAAAAAAGCGCGCCTCGCGGCGACGCATAACAATCTCAGGTGGAGCGCAGTCATGGCTTTCGTGCAACTTCAAGACTTGAGCAAACGGTATGGCGACCTGGACGCCGTGGTCGCCACCAACCTCTGTGTGGAGAAAGGCGAATTCGTCTCTCTGCTAGGGCCGTCCGGTTGCGGCAAGACCACCACCCTGCAAATGATCGCCGGCTTCGTTGAGGCCAGCAGCGGCCGGATCCTGCTGGACGGGCGCGACATCACTCATGCCAAGCCCGCCAGCCGCGGCCTGGGCGTGGTGTTCCAGAGCTACGCGCTGTTTCCCCACATGACCGTCAAAGACAACGTCGCCTTCGGCTTGCGCATGCGCAAGGTGCCCAGCGCAGAATTGCAGTCCCGGGTCGATCGCGTACTCAAGCTGGTGCGCCTGGACCGGCATGCCGAGCGTTACCCGCGAGAACTCTCGGGCGGCCAGCGTCAGCGCGTGGCATTGGCCCGGGCGCTGGTGATCGAACCGCCGGTGCTGCTGCTCGACGAACCCTTGTCCAACCTCGACGCCAACCTGCGTGAGGAAATGCAGTTCGAAATCCGCCGCATCCAGCGCGAAGTCGGCATCACCACATTGATGGTCACGCACGACCAATCCGAGGCGCTTTCGATAAGCGATCGAGTGGTGGTCATGCAGGCCGGCCGCATCACCCAGATCGACGCGCCCTACACCCTTTACGAGCACCCGCGCACCGAGTTCATTTCCGGCTTCGTCGGCAAGGCCAATCTGCTGCCCGGCGAACGTGACAGCGCCGGCGTCGTGCAAGCCAGCAGCACCGGTAAAGGTGAGCTGACCCTGAGCCTGCGTCCCGAAAAGATCGACCTGTGCGCCCCCGGCTCGGGACGACTGCAAGGCACCGTCACCCAGCGTTTTTTCCTCGGTAGCCAATGGCTGTATGGCGTCTGCACCCCTCTGGGCGAACTCAGCGTGGTACGGCGCAACGACGGCTCGGCGCCCCTGGCCGAAGGCACCGCGGTGGGTCTGGACTGGGATCCGGCGCTGCTGCGTGTGTTGAGCGTGGATGAGGTGTTGGCATGAAGCTGATCGATGCCATGAAGCGCGGCCGCCAAGGCTATTGGATGTCAGCCCCGGCCCTGGCCTTGTACCTGGGCCTGCTGGTGATTCCCCTTGGTCTGACGCTCGTGCTGTCGTTCAATGTTTTCGACTACGGCTCGGGTATCGACAGCGACGCCTACACCTTCGGGCACTACACCAGCCTTCTGGGCGACCCGTACTTCTACGAAATCTTCCTGCGCACGTTCTGGATCAGCGCCCTGACCACGTTGCTGTGCGTGGTGATCGGCGTACCCGAGGCGTACATCCTCAGCCGCATGGGCGCGCCGTGGCGTTCGATCTTTCTGATCCTGATCCTTACGCCGCTACTGATTTCGGTGGTGGTGCGAGCGTTCGGCTGGAGCCTGCTGCTCGGCGCCGATGGCCTGATCAACCAGACGCTGCAAGCCCTCGGCGGTTCACCCATGAAGCTGCTCTACACACCGTTCGCGGTGGTCGTCGCCCTGGTGCACGTGATGCTGCCGTTCATGATCATTCCGGTATGGACCTCGCTGCAAAAACTTGATCCCGCCGCCGAACAGGCCGCCCTATCCCTGGGCGCGAGCCAATTCACGGTGATCCGCAAGGTGGTGCTGCCACAGATCATGCCGGGCGTGTTGTCCGGCACGCTGATCGTGTTCGGCCTCGCCGCCAGTTCGTTCGCCATCCCCGGCCTGCTCGGCGGGCGCCGCCTGAAAATGGTCGCCACGCTGATCTACGACCAATACCTGTCGGAACTGAACTGGCCGATGGGCGCGGCCATTGCCGTCGCGCTGTTGTTGCTCAATCTTCTGATCATGCTGTCGTGGAACCGCATGATCGAAGGCCGCTACAAGAAATCACTGGGGTAATTCTTCATGTCCAGGAACGGTCCTTTCGCCCTGTTGTTTCATGCCTTGGTAGTGGTGTTCATGCTGGCGCCGCTGGTGGTGGTCTGCCTGGTCGCCTTCACGCCGGAAAACACCCTGAGCTTGCCCACCACGGAATTTTCCCTGCGCTGGTTTCGTGCCGTGTTCGAGCGCGCGGATTTTGTCGATGCGTTCTACAACAGCCTCATCCTGGCGTTCAGCGCGGCCTCGCTGGCGACACTGATCGCGGTGCCGGCGGCCTTGGCGATCACCCGGTTGGAGTTTCCTGGCAGGGATTTTTTCAACGGCCTGTTCCTGTCGCCGATCATCATTCCGCACTTGGTGCTGGGCGTCGCGTTGCTGCGCCTGTTTGCACTGATGGGCGTGAACGGCAACTTCAGCTGGCTGATCTTCGCCCATGTGCTGGTGATCACGCCATATGTGCTGCGCCTGGTATTGGCCTCGGCCATCGGCCTGGATCGCAGCGCCGAGCAAGCCGCGCAGTCATTGGGCGCCGGTCGTTTCACCCTGTTCCGCCAGATCACCTTGCCGATGATTTTGCCCGGCGTCGCCGGAGGCTGGTTGCTGGCGTTCATCAACAGTTTCGATGAAGTCACGCTGTCGATTTTCGTCACCTCGCCGGCCACGCAAACCTTGCCGGTGCGCATGTACGTCTACGCCACTGAATCCATCGATCCGATGATGGCGGCGGTGTCGGCGCTGGTGATCGCGCTGACGGCGCTGACCATGATTCTGCTCGACCGGGTGTATGGCCTGGATCGAGTCCTGGTAGGCAAACAATGAGGGCACCATGGCTCTGCTGAAACGACTGGCCGAAAACGACCGCCCGGCCCTGGATTTCCTGCTCGACGGCGAACCCGCCAGCGGCTTGCTCGGCGATACCGTGCTAACCGCGGTACTGACCTGCGGCGAACACCTGCGCGGCAGCGATTTCAGCGCCGAGCCCCGTGCCGGCTTCTGCCTGATGGGCGCCTGCCAGGATTGCTGGGTGAGACTGGGCGACGGCCGCCGCGTGCGCGCCTGTTCGACGATGCTCGAAGCTGGCCAGCAGATCAATCGCGAACCGGGGCGGCAGGTATGAACGGCTTTGACAGGTATGGCCCCATCGCGAGCAAGCTCGCTCCCACAGGTGACCTGCGGCGTACGCACAATCGGCATCCACGACAGATCCCATGTGGGAGCGAGCTTGCTCGCGAAGGCGGCCTCGACAGCAGCGAAAATCCGCTGCCGGTGGGGTTGCCATGAAACCCATCGTCATCATCGGCGCCGGCCCCGCCGGTATCCGCGCCGCGCAAACCTTGGTCGCCCATGGCATCTACCCGATCCTGCTGGACGAAGCCGCCCGCGGTGGCGGGCAGATCTACCGACGCCAGCCCGTCAATTTCAGCCGGTCTGCGCGCAAGCTTTATGGTTTCGAAGCAACAAAGGCCAACGCCATCCACCAGACCCTCGATACGTTGCGCGAGCAGCTCGACTACCGCCCCGACACGCTGGTCTGGAACGCTGAAGCCGGTCAGTTGGATACGTTGCATGAGGGCCGCGCCGATCGCCTGGATTACGCCAACCTGATCGTCGCAACGGGGGCCACCGACAGGATTCTGCCGGTGCCCGGCTGGACTCTGCCGGGCGTCTACAGCCTGGGCGCGGCGCAGATCGCCCTTAAATTCCAAGGCTGCGCCATTGGTGAACGGGTGGTATTCGCGGGCAGCGGGCCATTGCTGTATCTGGTGGCGTACCAATACGCCAAGGCCGGCGCGAACGTCGCCGCGGTACTCGACAGTTCGCCCTTGAGCGCGCAGACCCGCGCTCTGCCCGGCCTGCTCGCACAACCGGCCACGCTCGCCAAGGGCCTCTATTACCGCGCCTGGCTGACGACACATGGTATCCCGGTGCATCAAGGCGCCACCCTTGCGCACATCAACGGGAAACGCCGGGTACAGTCGTTGAAGTGGCGAAACAAAAAGGGCGAGCACACGCTCGATTGTGATGCGGTCGCCTTCGCCCACGGCTTGCGCAGTGAAACCCAACTGGCCGATCTGCTGGGCTGCGAGTTTGCCTGGAACCCGCTCAATCGCGCCTGGCTACCGCAACGCGACAGCGCCGGTCGCAGCAGTTCGGCCGGGGTCTACCTGGCCGGTGACGGCGCTGGGATCATGGGCGCCGACGCCGCCGAAATGGCCGGCGAGCGCGCCGCCCTGGCACTGCTCGAAGACCTCGGCTACCGAGTCGACCCGCAACGTTGCGCCCAGTTGGAACAGTCTCTCGAACGCATCGGTAATTTCCGCCAAGGCCTGGAGCAGGCCTTTGCCTTCCCTGATGAGTGGGCGAGCCTCGCTCAAGACAACTTGATGATTTGCCGCTGCGAAGAAGTCAGCGTCGGCGATATCCGCCAGGTCGTGGGCGAAGGTCACTGGGAAATCAACCGGGTCAAGGCCCACTGCCGGGTCGGCATGGGCCGTTGCCAGGGGCGGATGTGCGGTGCCGCCGCCGCGGAAATCATCGCTTGCGCAAGTGGCCGCGACATCCGGGACATCGGGCGCCTGCGGGCACAGGCCCCAGTCAAGCCCGTGCCGTTTGGCCTGGAGGTCGAGCCATGATCGAGGTCGATGCAGTAATCATTGGTGGCGGCATCGTCGGCGCCTCGGCCGCACTGTTTTTGAGTAAGGCCGGACGCCGCGTGGCGCTGTTGGAACGAGACTTCTGCGGCTCGCATTCCAGCGGCGTGAACTACGGCGGCGTGCGGCGCCAGGGCCGGCCCTTGTCTCAGTTGCCGCTGTCGCAACGTGCCCATGAAATCTGGGGTCAATTGCCGCAGTTGATTGGCATCGACGGCGAGTATCAGCGCAGCGGCCATCTGAAGTTGGCACGCAGCCTCGATGACCTGCGTTCATTGCAGAACTACGCCGCCAGCAGTCAGGGCTTTGGCCTCGATTTGCAACTGCTGGATCGCGACGAATTACGCAGACGGTTTCCCTGGGTCGGCATCGTCGCGGTCGGCGCCTCGCTGTGCCCGGACGATGGTCACGCCAACCCGCGGCTGGTCTCGCCGGCATTTGCCCAGGCGGCCCGCAGGCATGGCGCACAGATTCACGAACAATGCCCGGTCAGCCACGTCACTCACGACGGCCAACGCTTTGCCGTGCACACCGAAACCGGCCTCGAATGTCGCGCGCCGTGGCTACTGAATTGCGCTGGCGCCTGGGCGAGCCGCTTCGCCGCGCAGTTCGGCGAAGCAGTGCCGATGTACGCCGGGCACCCAGCGATGCTGGTGACCGAGCCGCTGCCCGTGGTGATGGACGCCAGCACGGGCTTCGAAGGCGGCGGCATTTATGCGCGCCAGGTCGCCCGGGGCAATTGCGTGCTGGGAGGGGGCCAGGGCTTCGCACTGGACGACGCCCGCGCCAGGCCCGGCCAGCACGCGGTCATCGAGATCCTGCGCCAGGCCGTCGAACTCTACCCTTTTCTGGAGGGCGCCCAGGCGATCCGCACCTGGAGCGGCACCGAAGGCTACCTGCCCGATCGCCAACCGGTAATCGGCCCCAGCAGCACCCAACCCGGTCTCTTGCATGCGTTCGGCTTCGCCGGCGCGGGCTTCCAGATCGGCCCGGCGGTGGGCCAGGCGCTCACCGAAATCATCTGCAGCGGGGCTTCGTCCACGCCGCTGGATGCGTTTTCCATCACCCGGTTCCACTCCATCTCCGTTGCTTGATAGAGGAAGGTCGCGCTAATGAATAACGTCAAACGCAGTGCACTGTTCGGCTTCTGCTCGCTGGGTTCCGCTTGCCTGGGCGCCCTGCTCCCCGTCACCCAGGCGTTGGCCGAGCCGACGCTTTACCTGGGCATGAACGGCGGCACCATGGAGCGGCTTTATGCCGACAAGGTCTTGCCGGCCTTCGAGAAGGCCAACAATGTCAAGGTGGTGATCGTGCCGGGCACTTCGGCCGACATCCTGGCCAAGGTCCAGGCCAGCAAGGGCAACCCGCAGATGCACGTGATGTTCCTGGACGATGGCATCATGTACCGCGCCATCGCCATGGGGCTGTGCGACAAGCTGCAGGACAGCGCCCCCCTGGCACAGATTCCGGCCAAGGGCCGCATCAAGGACCAGGCCGTCGCCGTCAGCCTCGGCGTCACCGGACTGGCCTACAACACGCGGCTGTTCAAGGAAAAAGGCTGGAACACGCCGACGTCCTGGATGGATCTGGCGGACCCTCGATTCAAGGACAAGGTGGTGTTTCAATCGATGGCCTCCTCAACCTTCGGCCTGCACGGTTTTCTGATGTTCAACCGGATCCAGGGCGGCAGCGAAACTGACGTCGAGCCAGGCTTCAAGGCGTGGCCGAACACCGTCGGGCGCAACGTGCTGGAGTACATTCCAAGCTCGGCGAAAATCTCCGAGATGTTGCAGACGGACGAAGCGGCGCTGTTCCCGTTGACGCCGACCCAGGTCACCGCGTTAAAACTCAAGGGCATGCCGGTCGAGTATGCACAACCGAAGGAAGGCGCAGTGGTGCTGAACGTCGCCGAATGTGCCGTCGCCCAGAACAGCGAACCCGAACTCGCGCAAAAACTCGCTGCCTTCCTGCTGACGCCCGAAGCCCAGGCCATCGCCCTTGAAGAAGGCGACCAGATCCCGTCCAACCCCAACACGCCGACCACCGACAAGACGCGAGGCCAAGTGGACGCGATGAAGCAGTACCTGGAAACCGCGATCGCGGTGGATTGGGATCAGGTCAATGAACAACGTCCGGCGTGGAATGCGCGGTGGAACCGCAGCATCGAGCGCTAGAAGCACTGGCGCAACCTTTTTGTTTATCATGCGGGCCTGCGCGGGTTTCACCATTGCGCTCGGCCCCTTGATAGCAGCGACTTCCCCTATGCAGACCCTCACCCAACTCCAAACCGGCCAGCTATCGGGCATTGCCCGACTGAAGCTGTCGTGCGGCCTGACGGAGTTTCCTCAGGAAATTTACGACCTGGCGGACTCGCTCGAAATCCTCGACCTGAGCGGCAATCAACTCGAAACGCTGCCAGCGGATCTCCATCGGCTTACTCGCTTGCGGATACTGTTCTGTTCGGACAACCGCTTCACCGAACTGCCTGAATGCCTGGGCCTTTGCAGCGCATTGACCATGGTCGGCTTCAAGGCCAACCGCATCGAGCGCGTCACGGGCGCAGCCTTGCCGCCGCTGCTGCGCTGGTTGATCTTGACCGACAATTGCGTCAGCCAGCTGCCGGATGAGCTGGGCCGGCGTCCCCATCTGCAGAAATTGATGCTGGCCGGTAATCGCCTGCGGCAATTGCCGCCGAGCCTGGCCCGGTGTCATCGCCTCGAATTGCTGCGTGTTTGCGCCAATCAACTGACCGAACTGCCCTCCTGGCTGCTGGAAATGCCGAGCCTCAGTTGGCTGGCCTACGCCGGCAATCCATTGCAAGCGCAAGGCGATACCCAGGCGCTGCATGCCGCCACGCCGATCGATTGGTCGCAGTTGAGCTTGCAGCGTTCATTGGGCGAAGGGGCTTCGGGCGTGATCCACCATGCACTTTGGCAACCGCCCGGCAAGGCCAGGCGCGACGTCGCGGTCAAGCTCTACAAAGGCCAGATGACCAGCGATGGCTCGCCATTGCATGAAATGCACGCGTGCATCACCGCCGGCAAGCATCCGAACCTGATCGAGGTACTGGGTCAGGTCAACGGCCACCCAGAGCAACAGGCCGGGCTGGTGATGGCCCTGATCGGGCCCGATTACCGCAACCTGGCCGGGCTGCCGAGCCTGGAATCCTGTACCCGCGACGTGTATGCCGATGAACTGCGCCTGAGCGCCGATGTGGCCTTGCGCATCGCCCGGGGTATTGCCGGCGTGGCGTGCCACTTGCACCGACAAGGCCTTACCCATGGAGACCTGTACGGCCACAACATCCTCTTCAATGACCAAGGCGATTGCCTGCTGGGAGATTTTGGCGCGGCGTCTTTCCACGCCACGGTCGAAAAAGACAGGCAAACACGGGCGTTGCAGCGCATCGAGGTGCGGGCCTTCGGGATTCTGTTGGGGGAATTGCTGGCGCGGATCGAACCGGCGCTCGGTAACGAGGATCTTTCACGACTGAAAGACCTCGAGGGGCGGTGCTGCCAGCCGGATGTACTGGCGCGGCCGGGGTTTGACGAGATTGAAGAATTGCTGCGAGTGGTGAAGGAGCTCGCTCCCTCACCACAGTGACTTTGGCTTAGCCCGCCAGACCGACAAACATATCCTGCACGTCGTCGTGGTTGTCGAGGCCTTCGAGGAACGCCTCGACTTCCGCCATTTGCTCATCGGTCAGGCCGCTGACCGGGTTTTTTGGCTGATAGCCCAATTTGGCGGACAACACCGTGAAGCCTTGCTCCGGCAACGCCTTTTGCACGGCGTCCAGGTCGCCAGGCTCGGTGATGAACAGCGTCGCACCGTCCTCGCCCGGTTCGAAATCCTGGGCCCCGGCCTCGATGGCGGCCATTTCCGGATCAGCGTCGGGGCTGTCCGGGGCGGCTTCGATCATGCCCACGTGGTTGAAATCCCAGGCCACCGAACCCGAGGCACCCAGTTGGCCCTTGCGGAACGCAACGCGAATCTCCGCGACGGTACGGTTGATGTTGTCGGTCACGCACTCAACGATCAGCGGCACCTGATGGGGTGCGAACCCTTCGTAGGTGACACGATGGTATTGCACGGTTTCGCCGAGCTGGCCGGAGCCCTTCTTGATCGCGCGCTCCAGGGTCTCGCGGGGCATCGAAGCTTTTTTTGCCTGCTCGACCACCAGCCGCAGGTGCGCGTTGGTGGCGACATCAGCACCGTTGCGCGCGGCAATGGTGATTTCCTTCACCAATTTGCCGAAGATCTTGCCCTTGGCGTTGGCAGCCGCTTCTTTGTGTTTAACCTTCCACTGTGCGCCCATTACTCACTCTCTTGTCTGACGCGCCGAGACACCTGGCCGGCGCTGTGGCGCAAGTTTATACGGCCTAAACCGGCTGATCGACCAAAAAATCGCTGCCTCCAATCGACATTTTCACAACGTGTTGTAGGGGGTTTCCGAAATAGCGATTCGGGCACAGCGCTGCGCGCCGGGGTTTCGTACCCTTGCACTCTTATCCTTCAGCCAGCATGGGCCGCAATGCGCAACGATTCGGAACACCCTTTCAGCCTGACGATCCTTCAAAGCGATCTGCGCCTGCAAGTGCTGCGGCTCAATGGCCGTGAGGCCCTGAACCAGCCTTACCGCTTCGATCTTGACCTGATCGGCCTGGCGCCGCCGGTCAGCCCCGACAGTCTGCTGGGGCAGGCAGCTTTCCTACGCCTTGATGGCGAGTCGGGCGTACATGGGGTTGTGCATTATGTCAGCCTGACCGCCGACACCATGCGCCGCGTGGGCTATCGCTTGACGCTGGTCCCTCATCTGCAGCAATTGGAACAAGGGCCACGACGGCGGGTTTTTCATCGGCTCAACGTTGTCCAGATCCTGCAGTGCCTGCTGGAAGGTAACGCCGTGCCTTCCGACAGCTATCGTTTCGAGCTGCCGCACGGGCAGTATCCGACTCGCCCGTTCTGCATTCAATATGAAGAAAGCGACCTGGATCTGTTGCAGCGGTTATGCGAAGAGGAAGGCATTCACTATCACTTCGAACACGCGCCCCAGGGCCACGTCGCCGTATTCGCGGAAGACCCAAAGAGCTTCCCGGCACAGCCGGTCGAACTGGTCATGCGCCAGGATGCGGACAGACACCCGACTATCAGGCGGCTATACCAGCGCCATCATTCGATCATCGCCAGACCACCCGTGGGCCACAACGACCGAGGGGCGACACTCCCGCCTGGAAGCGCGGCCTCAGAAAAAATGCGTGAAGATCCGGCACAGGCTTACCGCTACCAGGCGGGTCGCCGCAGCCTTGAACGGTTGCGCTATCGGCATCGGGAAATCCATGGCCACGCCACAGAACCAGCCCTGCGCAGCGGTCACATCGCGCAGATCTGCAATCACCCGGTGTCGTCCTTCAATGATCAATGGCTGATCACCGAGGTCCAGCACCGAGGAAGGCAATTTTCCATACTAGAAGCGAACCCGCCGGCCACGCCGCAACCGCGGCATTATCGCAACCGGTTTTGCGCCATCCCTTGGTCCACGGTGTTCCGCCCGGCGCTCAAGCATCCCAAGCCATGTATCGCCGGTTACCACGTCGCCTACGTGTTCGGCCCGCCCGGCCAGCAAGCCAGGCCTAACGAGCAGGGTAAAGTCGAGGTCAGCCTCTGGAGCCCGGAGGAAGAACCGATCACGTTGCCCCTGTCTTGGCCGATGCCCGATGACCGTCCCCCATTGATTGCCGGCAGCGAAGTGCTGGTCAGCTTCATCGAGGGCGACCCAGACCGTCCAGTATTGTGTGCAGGATTGGTGGGCCCGGCCGTGGACAGCGATGGCCCTCCGTCTGCCCCCCCGCCTGAGCCAGGCGACAAAGATGTCGGGCTGCTGTTCAACTGGCTCTTGAACCCGCCGGACATCTCACCATGATCCTTTCCTAACCCAATTGCGGCTCGTCGATGCGCACTTTCCATTCAAAGTTTTCTTTCCGATAAAAAATGCCGCAACTCCATGGAGATTGCGGCAATAGTTCACGGTATTTCCAATCGAACGTTTCATACATTAACAACTGAACAATACAAATCTTCAGTTCTTTTTGTTCCCGTCCATGTCAAACCATTCGCCATCGGGAAATAGCACACTCCCATCCGGAAATTGAGTCTGTCCATCGGCAAATACTACACGCCCATCAAGGTATACCAACGTGCCGTCGCCATATTGAATAGTTCCATCGGGACGCGTGACCGATTCACCTTCGACATCCACCACACTGCCATCGGCCAGCGAGACTGTCCCATCGTTATTCGTGGTACTCCCGGGTGATTTTGCCAGGTTTAAGAACGCCAGGGGATCGATACCCACGTTCAAGGTGGGCCACGGAATGGATGCCCACGCCGGGGTGGGTTTAGTGGACGGACCGGGTGTCGTCGCTGGTGTCGGATTGGGTTTTGGCGTTGGTTTAGGTGTTGGCTTGGGCGCTGGTTTGGGTGCCGGCTTTGGGGTGGGCTTTGGTATTGGCTTGGGTGCGGGTTTGAGCGCCGGGCCAGGCTTGGCCGCCGGTTTTGAAACAAGGCCAGGCTTGGCCGTCGGCCTCGGGCGCGGCGGTTTCGCCATCTGCCGGTTAATGACAGCGTGTTGTGCGTTGTTGCCATTGAACGTATCCATGTTCTACCCCTCGTTTTATAAATACGGCCCGGCCGATCCAGGCTCGCTTATTTATAAATCCAAAAACATTGAGGCAACGATAGAGAACTTGAAAAGACCGTACAAACGAAAAAGATCATATAAATATGACCGGGCAAGTATTTCAGAATCTCGACCGCACAACAGCAGACCTGCAAACTTCAACCAGAACTGAACAACAATGTTGGAGATCGTAGGAAAGAGCGAGGATTGATTGCTATACATGATCTTATTGATGGCTCACTGAAACCCCCGACGCCCCTGCAAGCCACCCGTATGAACGAAGATCAACCGAGTACCCGGCTCAAAGGCGCCGGCCTCGACCTGAGCCTTTAGCAACATCAACGCCTTGCCGGTGTAGAGCGGTTCCAGCTCGATGGCCTGGGTGGTTTCTATGAACGTGGAGAGATCAGCATCAACCTGGCCGAAACCACCACGGCTGCCGTCGAGCAGCTCGTAGAGCGGGTCGGCAAGCCCTGCCGCCCTCACGATGTTTTCCACGTTCTGGCTGACGCCATGGCCTTGGGGCACCGCCAGGACGCCATGCACCTTGCGCTGGCCGGCTTCAGCCAGCACCAGGCCCGCCAGCGACGTTCCGGTGCCGCAGGCCAGCCACCAGCCGTGATAGTCCGCCCAGCCCAACGCCGCCAGTTGATCACGGGCACAGGCGACCCAGCTCATGCAACCTTGCGCGCCGGGCAGGCCTGCACCCCCTTCCGGCACCGCCCAGAGTTCAGGGTATTGCGACCGCCAGGGTGTCCAGAAACCTTCGTCATGACGCCTGCGGTATCCCTCGTAACCCAACCAGTGCAGCGTCATGCCGAACGCTTTCAAGTCGAGCACCGTGGGCGTATCCAGGGAATGACCGCGCAGCAGCCCGACCGTCGCGAACCCAAAGCGCCGGCCCGCTGCGGCCAGTGCGTGCAGATGGTTGGAATGAGCGCCGCCCAGGCTCATCACACCTGCAGCACCGCCCCGATGAGCTGCGCGCAGGTGGTGAAGCAACTTGAACCATTTGTTCCCGCTGATCAGCGGATCGATCCGATCCAGGCGCAGCACTGCCACCTCGACGCCGGACCGGGCGAGCCAGTCCAGATGAAGGGGTTCGAGGCGAGGTTGAGGGTGCCAGTCGAGAGCGGGAAGTAGCATGGCGGCGAGTCGGGTGGAAAACAGGCCGGCATATTAACAGCTGGTTGCAAACGTCCTGACATCGAAAAAACGGTGGGGGCGAGCTTGCTCGCGATAACGGTGCGTCAGCCAAACACTTCTGACACTGACTGACCGCCATCGCGAGCAGGCTCGCTCCCACAGAGGATTTGCGCCTTACAACTGCGCCGCCAGTCGCGAGCCTTGGTTGATCGCGCGCTTGGCATCCAACTCCGCCGCCACGTCGGCGCCGCCGATAAGGTGGACGGTCTGGCCGGCCGCTTCCAAGCCCTCCTGCAACTCACGCAGCGGATCCTGGCCGGCGCAGATAACCACGTTGTCCACCGCCAGCACTTGCGGCTCGCCCGTTTCGCCGATGCGAATGTGCAGGCCCTGATCGTCGATCTTCAGGTACTCGACGCTGTTGAGCATCTGCACCTGCTTGTTTTTCAAGCCTGTGCGATGAATCCAGCCGGTGGTCTTGCCCAGACCGTCGCCGACCTTGGACTTCTTGCGCTGCAACAGGAACACCTGCCGGGCCGGCGCATGAGGTTGCGCCTTGACCCCGGCCACGCCGCCGCGCGCCTCGAGGTGGGTATCGATCCCCCACTCCTTCCAGAACGCTTCGCGGTCCTGGCTGGTGGCAACCCCCTGGTGTACGAGGAATTCCGACACGTCAAAGCCGATCCCACCTGCACCGATCACCGCGACGCTACGCCCTACCGGCTTACGCTCGAGGATCACGTCCAGGTAACTCAGCACCTTGGGATGATCCACGCCCGGGATGGCCGGCACTCGCGGTGCGATGCCGGTCGCTAGGATAATTTCATCGAAACCGCCGGCCACCAACTGCGCGACGTCCACCCGGGTATCGAGGCACAGCTCGACGTGGCTCGTCTGCAACTTGCGCTTGAAATAACGCAATGTTTCGAAAAACTCTTCCTTGCCGGGCACACGCTTGGCGATGTTGAACTGCCCGCCGATTTCACTGGCCGAATCGAACAGCGTCACCTGATGGCCGCGCTCGGCCGCCACGGTGGCGGCGGACAACCCGGCAGGACCGGCGCCCACCACGGCGATTTTTTTCACCTGGGTCACTGGCAGGTAGTTGAGCTCGGTCTCATGGCACGCTCGCGGATTCACCAGGCAACTGGTGAGCTTGCCACCGAACGTATGGTCCAGGCAGGCCTGGTTGCAGCCGATACAGGTATTGATTTCATCCGCCCGGCCAGCGGCTGCCTTGTTGACGAACTCCGGGTCAGCGAGGAAAGGCCGAGCCATGGACACCATGTCGGCGTCGCCCTCGGCCAGGATCTGCTCAGCGACCTCAGGCGTATTGATGCGGTTGGTGGTGATCAACGGAATGCTCACCGAACCGCGCAGCTTGGCGGTGACTTTACTGAACGCTGCCCTTGGAACCTTGGTGGCGATGGTGGGAATACGCGCTTCATGCCAACCGATACCCGTGTTGATGATCGTCGCACCGGCCTGCTCGATGGCCTTGGCCAATTGGACGATCTCTTCCCAGGTGCTGCCCCCTTCCACCAGGTCGAGCATCGACAGACGGAAGATGATGATGAAATTCGGGCCGACCGCCTCGCGCACCCGACGCACGATATCCACCGGTAGGCGCATGCGGTTTTCGTAACTGCCCCCCCAACGGTCGGTACGGTGGTTGGTGTGGGCCGCCAGGAACTGGTTAATGAAATAGCCTTCCGATCCCATGATTTCGACACCGTCGTACTCGGCCTTCTGGGCCAGCAACGAACAAGTCACAAAATCGCTGATCTGTTTCTCGATGCCCTCTTCGTCCAGTTCCTTGGGCTTGAACGGGTTGATCGGCGCTTGGATCGCGGTCGGTGCCACCTGCTTGGGGCTATAGGCATAGCGTCCGGCATGGAGGATCTGCATGCAGATCTTGCCACCGGCTTCATGCACCGCCCGGGTGACGATCTGGTGCTTGAGGGCTTCCTCCTCGGTGGTCAGCTTGGCCGCACCGGAGTAAACGCCACCCTCATCGTTAGGACCGATTCCCCCGGTGACCATCAGGCCCACGCCGCCACGGGCGCGCTCGGCAAAATAGGCCGCCATGCGCTCGAAGCCACCGGGCTTTTCTTCAAGACCGGTGTGCATCGACCCCATCAGGGTACGGTTGCGCAGCGTGGTAAAGCCAAGGTCCAGCGGGGCCAGCAAATGCGGGTAATGAGGGGCGGTCATCGGTTACTCCACTACGGGCGATCACGGAAAATGCGGAAGCTCTATGGCCTCCGTCAGTCATGGGTAACAGCCTAAGAGTCGGGATGGGGACGCTCAATGACCGAAACTGACAAGTTGATGATCCAAATGCACAGGACAATCGGCTCGCCTAGACTTCCCACATCCTCCTCACACCGCGGTGCGCCCTTTCGCTAATCCTTTGTTTTACCGTACCCTGCCAGGTGTCCTGGTGAAAAATCACGAACCTGTAAGCGACCATTGACTGTCCCCATGCGCAAATTTCTGTACCTGCTGTTCTCACTGGCCTTGATGGCCGCCGTTATCACTTACGCACTGTGGACAGCGGACCGTCCAGTCGGCCATTACCTTTCAGACCTGCGCATCAACCTGGCGGTCGACCAGGGCACGCCCTCTGATCGCGGCAACTTGCTCGGCATCCAGCCCGAGCTTTTCCCCACCGACTACCAGAGCCCCCAGCGCCTGCGTCGCAAGCTGGCCGCCTATCTGCAAGCGGCGCGCGACCAAGGGTTTCTCAACGACAAAACCATCGTGGTCCTGCCCGAGCACATCGGCACTTGGCTGATGGTCAGCGGCGAAAAGGACGAGGTGTATCAAGCCAGTACATTGAAGCAAGCCATGCATTGGCTCGCCGCCAGCAATCCGCTGGCTTTTATTCGCGCCCTGGCAAGCGCCAAGGGCAGCAGCCGCCTGGACGATGCCTACCTGCGGATGAAAGCGGACACCATGGCCCGGGATTACCAGACGCTGTTTGGGGGCCTGGCCAAGGAATTCGGCGTGACCCTGGTGGCCGGCTCCATCGTGCTGCCCGAACCCAGTGTCAGCGAAGGCGAGCTGAAGATCAGTGGCGGCGCGCTGTACAACACCAGCCTGGTTTTCGGGCCCGATGGTCGTCCCATCGGCCAACCCCTGCGTCAACGTCATCCGATATTCGACCAACAAGACGTGCTCGGGGCAGAAGAAAGCCAGGCTACCCCGGTCATCGACACGCCGGCCGGTCGCCTCGGCGTACTGATCGGCAGTGACAGTTGGTATCCGCTCCATTATCGGCAACTCGACGAGCAGGACGTGCAATTGATTGCCGTACCCGCCTTTGTGGTTGGCCGCGATTCGTGGAATAAACCCTGGGCAGGCTACAAAGGCCTGTCCACGCCAAGCGAAGTGAGCCTCAAGCCCGGCGAGATAACCGAAGGCCAGGCATGGCGTCGCCTGACATTGACCAGCCAGTTGCCGGTCAGCCAGGCCCTGGGGGGCGTCAGCGTGTTTCTGCGCGGCCAGTTCTGGGACACCGGCAGTGCCGGCCAGAGTTTCATCAGCCATGGCGGCCAGCAGTTCCCCGATGGCGAAGCCCGTGGCGCTCGCCTGTTGAACCTCTGGTTGTGAGCATGAAGCCACAGCCGATGCGCCTGGGCGACTTGTCCGTGGGTTTCGTCCATAGCCTTGCCGACGCAATTGCCAGCCACGGGAGGGATCCGCTGCCGTTGCTCGAACAATACGGCCTTGATCCTGCACGCCTGGCCGAACCCAGGGCGCGGCTGTCGATTCCGCGCTACATGCGCCTGGGCCACGCCGCGATCCAATTGACAGAGGATCCGGCACTGGGCTTGCGCATGGGTCAGCTCAGCCGCTTGAGCCAGGCCGGGCTCGCCGGCGTGACTGCCGCCCAGGCGCCCACCGTACGGGAAGCTGCCCGCTGCATGATCCGCTTCGAGCCGCTGTACGGTTCCAATTATCGCGGACAATCAAGCTTCTACGAGGACGCCCGAGGCGCCTGGCTGCGGTTCTATTCCATCAGCCCCTATAACGCCTATAACCGCTTCGTCGTGGATTCGATCATTGCCGGCTGGCTCAAGCAGTTGTCCAGTGTGAGCGAAATCGGGCTGCAAGCCGAACGCATCGACATCGAATTCGAGGAGCCGGAGTATGGGCAGGCCTATCAGATACTTGGCGACTGCCCGATGCAGTTCGGCGCCGAACAGAACCAGCTGCGCCTGGGCCTGGATAGCCTCGCACAGCGCAATCCTCAACACTGTCCCAGCACCTGGCGGCACCTGGTCCAATTATGCGAACGGGAACTGGAGCAACTGACCCGCACGCGAACCTTGCGTGAACGTATCATCCAGCTGCTGGGTCCGCTGCTCAGTGGTGGGCGGGAGCCGGATCTAGAAGAAGTGGCGATGCGCCTGAAACTGCCGACCTGGACGTTGCGCCGCAAACTGGCGGAGGAAGGCACGCAGTTCAGGGCGATCCTCAACGAGACCCGTCGAGACCTGGCCATGACCTACATTCGCGACACGGAGCTGGCGTTCGGCGAGATCGCCTACTTGCTGGGGTTCGCCTCGGCGGAAGCCTTTCAACGTGCCTTCAAGCGCTGGAACAACCAAACGCCCGGAGACTTTCGTCGCAGCCGCAAGGGGACATGAACCCGATACCCAGCGCCCAGGCTCCGTCGTGTCTCGTCGCCTCTAACTGGCCTCTAGCTGCCTGCAGACATGCCCCTAAAGCTCAGTCGCATCCTCGGCTGGCTCCAGCGGGTCCAGCTCATAGGCCTGATATTCCAGCAGCTCTTCCTGATAATCATCCATTGCGCGTCCTTCCCAATCGTTGAACCGAAGCCTGATGGCTTGGAATCAGCATAAAGCTGCTTTGTGAATAAAACATGAAGCCACAGCCTCATGAATTAAACGTAGCACAGCATTGGGGATTTAAAGCCAAGACATGTAGCAAGGAATGACAACCCTTGCTACAGCTGCTCAGGAGGCCGGCAGGGGTTGGATTGGCTCGGTCGGTGCAGGCAAGGAGCTGGCCGGCGGCGGTGTGATGGTGTCCGACGAAGAAGGCGCGTAGGACTCCGGCTCGCTGGGTGCGATCGGCGCGGGCTCGACTGGCGGCGCGACCGGCTCCGATGCGGCGGGGGCCGGCTCGACCGGCATGATGGGTGCCGGGGCCGGCGCTGGTTCCGCTGCAGGCGCTTGCGAGGCCCCAGGGGCGGGTGCGGGAGCCGACGCGGGAGCCAAGGCTGCCGGTTCGGCCTTGGGTTCCGGAACGCCAAGCTCCGCTTTTGGCTTATCGGCATTCTCCACGGCTTTCTTGGCTTCCGGTGGCAGGAACACCTCCACCAGCGCGAAGAAGCGCTCATAGAACTTGGCCGCCGATACGGTTTCACTGGCGACCTTGACCATCGAATCATCCGAAGAACCGATCGGCATCGAGACCGATCCCAACACGCCCACGCCCAGGCTGGCGGAGTTGTTGATTTTCTTCAGGGCGTAGCGGTCCTGCAAGGCGTTGGCGAACATGGTGGCGCGATGGCCGGGACCGCCATCCTCGGCGCAGACCAGGTTGAAGCTGATCTCCATGTGGGTATCGCCAGTCTGCTGGAAACTCTTGTGGCCGCTGATCAGCTTCGGATCGCTGCTGGTGATGATGTAGCCCTGGCTGAGCAACGCCCGGCGCCCTGCTTCGCAGGTCGCCACATCAGTCACCGGATAGGTACGCGAGAACGTACCCGAATCATCAAAGTTCTCGTGCTCGTAGATGGCGGCCTTCTTGGAGGAGCAGCCGGCCGCGACAGCCAGCAGCAATGCCAGCCCAACGGTGCGCATGTGAAATGATTTGAACATTGAGCATCCTGGGTAAAACAATCCGGCGCGTATTGTGCAACAGAACGCGACCAGGCAGCTTGGGTAATCGTGTCTCAAAGGGGGTACAAGTCTACGGGGGCTTGCGGGCAGGAAAAAGACCAAGTTCGACGAATCGACGAACATCCCCGTCAACAGCAATACACAGATACAAAAAGACCCCGGCTTTTCGGCCGGGGTCCATGGCTAACGCATCAATGCACTCAGAAGCGCTTGATGTCCGCCTCGCTTTCCAACTGTTTGCGGTAAGCCGCAAAATCCTGCTGGCCGACACGGGACGCCAGGTAGCGACGGTACTCGGCCTTTTCTTCCTCGGTCGGTGCCGCACCTTCGTTGACGCCGTTCAGGCGCAAGACCGTCACGCTGCCGTCAGGCAGGGTCACGCTGGCGAACGTCGGCTTGTCCTTGGTCTGCGGCTTGGACATGCGGAACAGCGCCTGCAGCACGGCAGGATCGATGCCTTCCTGGCTGCGAGTCGCCGCTTCTACAGCTTTCCACGCCTGGCCATTGACCGGCTTGTCCAGGGCAACCTTGCCATCGCGCAGGCTGGCGATCAGCTCATCGGCCTGGGTCTTGGCACCTGCGCTGGCATGTTCCTTGGACAATTGAGCGCGTATCGGACCGGCCACGCTTTCCAGCGGCATTTGCGCAGGCTTGCGGTGTTCCTTGGCACGCAGCACCACGACCGTTTCCGGGTCCAGCTCGATGGCCGTGCTGTTGGCACCCTCTTCCAGCACTTCCGGGCTGAACGCAGCAGTGATCACGGCGCGGTTGGCCGCAATTCCTTCACCGCCTTCGCGACCAAACGGTGCCGAGGTGTGCACGGTCAGTTTGAGGTCCTGGGCAGGCTGCGCCAAGTCCGAGGCTTCGAACGAAGCGTCTTCCAATTGCTTGGTCGCCTCGACGAAACGCTGCTCGACCTGCTGAGCCTTCAGTTCGCGAGTCAGCTTGTCCTTCAGGCTCGCAAAGGTCGGCACCTCAGGGGCTTCAACACCCAGCAGCTTGATCAGATGCAGGCCAAAGTCGGTTCGCACCGGTGCCGAAACCTGGTCCTTGTTCAGGGCGTACAGCGCCTTTTCGAACTCAGGATCGTAGACCCCTGGCCCAGCAAAGCCCAGATCGCCGCCATTGTTCGCCGAGCCTGGATCCTGGGAATATTCCTTCGCCAAGGCTTCAAACGACTCGCCTTTGGCCAGGCGCGCCTGGACTTCCTCGATCTTCGCCTTGGCCTGGGCTTCGGTGACCTTATCGTTGACTTCAATAAGGATGTGCGCCGCGCGACGCTGTTCGGACAAGTTGGCGATTTCTTTCTGATACGCCGCTTGCAGGTCCTCATCCTTGACGCTGACCTGGTCGAAGAAAGAGGCTTTCTTCAGCTCAACGTAGTCAATGACCACCTGGTCGGGTGTCATGAATTCCTTGGCGTGCTGATCATAGTAGGCCTTGACCTCGTCATCGGTCAGCTTCACGGTCGATGGATCTGCCTTGATGGTAAGGGTAGCGAAGTCACGGGTCTGCTTTTCCAGACGGGCAAACGCCAGCACCTGGGCATCGGTGACAAATCCGCTGCCAGCCAGGCCGGCGCGTAGCTGGCCGATCAGCATTTCCTGCGCCAGCATCTGGCGGAACTGCAGGCGACCGTAACCCAACTGGCGTATGACCTGGTCGAAACGCTCGGGGCTGAACTTGCCATCGACCTGGAACTCAGGCGTTTGCAGGATCACTTGATCCAGCGCGGCTTCGGAAAAAGCGAAATCCGCATCATGGGCGCCTTGTAGCAACAACTTGCGATCGATCAGGCCCTTGAGAGCCGAGTCGCGCAACATCTTTTCGTCCAGCAAGGAAGCATCGAAATCCTTGCCCAACTGTTGCATCAGCTGACGGCGTTGCATGTCGACCGCTTGGCTCAGCTCGTTCTGGCTGATCTCCTCGCCGTTGACCTTGGCCGCTTCATTAGTGTTCGAGGTGGCCTGAAAAATGGCTTCGAAACCGGTCAACGCCATCAATGCGACGATGATCCCGATGATGGTCTTGGCAATCCAGCCTTGTGAATTGTCCCTGATATTCTGCAGCATGCGTCCCCCAGAAACGGTTGAACTTCAAATTTAGGCAACCGTGGAGCGTGGGTAGAATCCGGATAGAAGAAAGGCGCATCCGAGGATGCGCCTTCTCGTAACTGGCGGAGCGGACCGGGCTCGAACCCGCGAGCCTCGGCGTGACAGCCCGGATGTTACCGGACGCATTACCGCTCCGCTGCCAAGCCAGGCATGACCCCGACCCGGATAAACTCAGTGAAACCTTAGTTAACGGCTTCTTTCAGCGCTTTACCAGCCTTGAAGCCAGGCTTTTTGGCAGCCGGGATCTCCAGGGTCTTGCCGGTCTGCGGGTTGCGACCGGTGCGAGCTGGACGATCAGTCACGGAGAAGGTACCGAAACCAACCAGAACAACGGAGTCGCCGGCCTTGAGAGCGCCAGTGACGGATTCGATTACAGCGTCCAGCGCACGGCCAGCAGCAGCTTTCGGGATATCAGCGGATGCAGCGATAGCATCAATCAGTTCCGACTTGTTCACTCTAAGTCCCCTTATATCTATTTGAGATGATTCTAAGTTTTTTTGGTGAAAGCAAAAACGAGTGCTGAATGGCCTGCAGACACTTAAGAGCCGCTTTATAACAAGGGCTCTAAAAAACTGTCAAGGAAGCCCCCCAGGCAAATGCGTATTAATGCGTGCTAATTCTTTCCTTAGAGTCAGACTCTCGCTTTTCTTCCTTCGCGACAATCTCCGGAGCCACATCCGGCAAGGGCTCCGGCGCGTATTGCAGCGCAATTTGCAGGACTTCGTCAATCCATTTAACCGGTTTGATCTGAAGATCCTGCTTAATGTTGTCAGGAATTTCCTTCAGATCGCGCACGTTCTCTTCGGGAATGATCACAATCTTGATCCCACCCCGGTGAGCCGCCAGCAGTTTTTCCTTCAAGCCGCCAATTGCCAGGACCTGACCGCGCAGGGTGATTTCACCCGTCATCGCAACATCGGCACGCACCGGAATGCCGGTCAGCGCGGAAACCAAGGCGGTGCACATGCCCACGCCGGCACTCGGTCCGTCCTTGGGCGTTGCCCCCTCCGGCATGTGGATGTGGGTGTCGCGTTTCTCATGGAAATCCAGCGGGATGCCCAGGCTCCGCGCACGGCTGCGGACAACCGTCAGCGCAGCCGTGATCGATTCCACCATCACATCGCCCAGGGAACCGGTCTTGATCAACTGGCCTTTTCCGGGCACCACGGCGGCTTCGATCGTCAGCAATTCGCCACCCACCTGCGTCCACGCAAGGCCGGTCACCTGGCCAATCTGGTCCTGCTGTTCGGCTAGGCCGTAGCGGAATTTACGCACGCCCAGGAAGTGCTCCAGCAGGTCCGAAGTGACCTTGACCGCGAAGCGTTTTTCCAGGGCGTGTTCCTTCACGGCCTTGCGGCAAACCTTGGCAATCTGCCGCTCAAGGCCCCGCACACCCGCTTCGCGAGTGTAGTAGCGGATGATGTCGCGGATTGCTTCCTCGTCGAATTCCAGCTCGCCCTTCTTCAGGCCGTTGGCCTGGATCTGCTTGGGCGAAAGGTATTTGACGGCGATGTTGATCTTCTCGTCCTCGGTGTAGCCCGGCAGACGGATCACCTCCATCCGGTCCAGCAACGCTGGCGGGATGTTCATGGAGTTGGAGGTGCAGAGGAACATGACGTCCGACAAGTCGTAGTCGACTTCAAGGTAGTGATCGTTGAAGTTGTGATTCTGTTCGGGATCGAGGACCTCCAGCAACGCAGAAGCTGGATCGCCGCGCATGTCGCTGCCCATCTTGTCGATTTCGTCCAAGAGGAACAGCGGGTTGCGCACGCCGACCTTTGTCATTTTTTGAATCAATCTTCCTGGCATCGAACCGATGTAGGTACGGCGATGACCACGGATTTCCGCCTCGTCGCGCACGCCGCCAAGGGCCATGCGTACGAACTTACGGTTAGTGGCGTGGGCAATCGACTCTGCCAGAGAGGTTTTACCCACCCCTGGAGGACCGACCAGGCACAACACCGGACCACGAATTTTCTTCACGCGCTTTTGCACAGCGAGGTATTCGAGGATGCGTTCCTTGACCTCTTCCAGACCGTAGTGGTCGGCATCGAGGATATCCTCGGCACGCGCCAGGTCCAGACGTACCTTGCTCTGGGCTTTCCATGGCACCTGGACCAGCCAATCAATGTAGGAGCGCACCACGGTGGCTTCCGCCGACATCGGCGACATCTGCTTGAGCTTGTTCAGTTCGGCCTGGGCCTTGGCAAGGGCATCCTTCGGCAGGCCGGCGGCATCGATGCGCTTCTTCAGCTCTTCGATTTCGTTGTGACCTTCGTCACCATCGCCGAGCTCTTTCTGAATGGCCTTCATCTGCTCGTTCAGGTAGTACTCGCGCTGGCTGCGCTCCATCTGTTTCTTGACGCGACCACGAATGCGCTTCTCAACCTGCAGCAGGTCGATCTCGCCATCGAGCAATGCCAATACATGCTCGACACGGGCTGAGAGATCGATGATCTCGAGGATTTCCTGCTTCTGCTCGATCTTGAGGGCCATGTGAGCCGCCATCGTGTCGACCAGGCGTCCTGGCTCGTCGATGCTGTTAAGCGACGATAGCACCTCGGCAGGCACCTTCTTGCCCAGCTGAACGTACTGTTCGAACTGCGACAGCAGGCTGCGGACAAACACTTCGGACTCACGCTCTGGTGCATCGACTTCATCGATGAGCGAGACTTCGGCACGGCAGTGACCATCCACCTCGCTGAAACGCTCGACCGCCCCTCGCTGCTCGCCTTCAACCAGCACTTTTACCGTGCCATCGGGAAGCTTGAGCAACTGCAGGACCGTTGCAATCGTACCTACGCGATAAAGTGCGTCTTCGCCGGGATCATCGTCGGCAGGATTTCTCTGAGCGATCAGAAGAATCTGCTTATCACCCGTCATCGCGGCCTCGAGGGCTTCGATGGACTTCTCGCGCCCCACGAACAGCGGGATAACCATGTGCGGATATACCACGACATCGCGCAATGGCAGGAGAGGCAATTCGATGGTTGTCTTCATGATTTCGCCTCTACGGCGGCCATAAGGCCGTAAACAGATGGAAGTAAGCTTGAAACCAAGATGGGGGCAGCCTTCAAAAAAAACAAGCGCTAACACGTCTAAAACGCGCTAATAGCAAAGGGGCCCGAAGGCCCCTTCTTTTATTTCAACTGCGGGACACTCACGCGTCCGGCGCAGCCTTGGCAGCCGGCTCACTGTTTTCGTAGATATACAGTGGCTTGGACTTGCCTTCGATGACGCTTTCGTCGATCACGACTTTGCTCACCTCGGATTGCGAGGGGATTTCATACATCGTATCGAGCAGCACACCTTCAAGAATCGAGCGCAACCCACGGGCACCGGTCTTGCGTTCCAGGGCTCGTTTGGCAACCGACTTCAGCGCGTCCGAACGGAACTCAAGGTCTACGCCTTCCATTTCGAACAGCTTGGCGTATTGCTTGGTCAGGGCGTTTTTCGGCTCGGTCAGAATCTGCATCAATGCTGCTTCATCCAACTCGTCCAAGGTCGCCAGGACCGGCAGACGACCGACGAATTCAGGGATCAGGCCGAACTTGACCAGATCGTCAGGCTCGACTTCACGCAGGGATTCACCGACCTTCTTGCCCTCTTCCTTGCTGCGGACTTCGGCGTTGAAACCGATGCCACCACGGGTCGAACGGTTCTGGATGACCTTTTCGAGGCCAGAGAACGCACCACCGCAGATGAACAGGATGTTACGGGTGTCGACCTGCAGGAACTCCTGCTGCGGATGCTTGCGACCACCCTGGGGCGGTACGGAAGCGACCGTGCCTTCGATCAACTTGAGCAAGGCCTGTTGCACGCCCTCGCCGGAAACATCCCGGGTAATGGACGGGTTATCTGACTTGCGGGAAATCTTGTCGATTTCATCGATGTAGACAATGCCCATCTGGGCCTTTTCCACGTCGTAGTCGCACTTCTGCAACAACTTCTGAATGATGTTCTCGACGTCCTCACCCACATAACCCGCCTCAGTGAGGGTGGTTGCGTCGGCGATGGTGAACGGAACGTTCAGCAAGCGGGCCAGGGTTTCTGCAAGCAGGGTCTTACCCGAGCCCGTAGGGCCGATCAGCAGGATGTTGCTCTTGCCGAGTTCGACCTCGTCATTCTTTTTGTCACGCTGGTTCAGGCGCTTGTAGTGGTTGTACACCGCTACGGCCAGTACCTTTTTCGCGCGCTCCTGACCGATAACATACTGGTCAAGGATGCCGCTGATTTCTTTAGGCGAAGGCAACTTATGCGCGCTGCTTTCGGCCTGGGCTTCCTGCACCTCCTCGCGGATGATGTCATTGCACAGGTCGACGCACTCGTCGCAAATGAAGACCGAGGGACCGGCAATCAATTTGCGTACTTCATGCTGGCTTTTGCCACAGAAGGAGCAATAAAGCAGTTTGCCGTTGTCCTCGCCGTTGCGGGTGTCAGTCATTCGATCGATCCAAATCCGATAGGCTTGCAACACAAGATGAAGGCAATTGCGGGCTTTTTCAAGCCCGCAGGCGGCCGGTCATCCCAACCACCTGCATTTTGAGCGGCTTAGGCAGGCATTTGACGCTTGTTGATCACAGAGTCGATCAGACCGTATTCGGCCGCACGCTCAGCGCTCATGAAGTTGTCACGCTCGGTGTCACGCTCAATGGTTTCGAGGCTTTGGCCGGTGTGATGGGCCAGCAACGAATTCAGGCGCGAGCGAATATGCAGAATTTCCTTGGCATGGATATCGATGTCCGACGCCTGGCCCTGGAAGCCGCCCAATGGCTGGTGGATCATCATGCGCGAGTTAGGCAGGCAGTGGCGCTTGCCCGCTGCGCCGCCGGCGAGCAGGAACGCACCCATGCTGCAGGCTTGGCCGATGCAGATGGTGGACACGTCAGGCTTGATGAACTGCATGGTGTCGTAGATCGACATGCCCGCAGTCACCGAACCGCCGGGAGAGTTGATGTACAGATGGATATCCTTGTCCGGGTTTTCCGCCTCAAGGAACAGCAACTGCGCCGCAACCAGGTTGGCCATGTAGTCTTCGACGGGGCCGATCAGGAAGATGACGCGCTCCTTGAGCAGGCGCGAATAGATGTCATAGGCACGTTCGCCACGGGCGGACTGCTCGATAACCATAGGGACCAGGCCGCCTGCGGCCTGGATGTCAGAGCTCTGCTGATAAAAAGAATTGCGGGACATGTCTCGCAGTCACTCCCAAATAGTTATGTCTTGAATACGCATAAGCCAGCGCGAAGGCTGGCTTATGGTGTGTATTTCTTACCGCAGAACCATCAATCGGCTTGTGGAGCTTCCACCGGCTTGACCGCTTCTTCGTAAGAGACCGCTTTGTCGGTCACGCTAGCTTTCTGCAGAACAGTATCCACAACTTGTTCTTCCAGCACAACCGAACGGACTTCGTTCAGCTGCTGCTCGTTCTTGTAGTACCAGGACACCACTTGCTCAGGCTCTTGGTAGGCCGAGGCCATTTCCTGGATCAGCTCGCGCACGCGGGCTTCGTCAGGCTTGAGTTCGAATTGCTTGACCACTTCGGCGACGATCAGGCCCAGTACCACGCGGCGCTTGGCCTGCTCTTCGAACAGCTCGGCCGGCAGTTGGTCTGGCTTGATGTTGCCGCCGAACTGTTGAACGGCCTGTACGCGCAGACGGTTCACTTCGTTGTCCAGCAGGGCCTTTGGCACTTCGATCGGGTTGGAAGCCAGCAGACCGTCCATGACCTGGTTCTTGACCTTGGACTTGATGGCCTGGCGCAGCTCACGCTCCATGTTCTTGCGAACTTCGGCGCGGAAACCTTCCAGGCCGGTTTCCTTGATGCCGAACTGAGCGAAGAATTCTTCGTTCAGCTCAGGCAGCTTCGGCTCGGAAACACTGTTGACGGTCACGGTGAACTCGGCGGCTTTGCCAGCCAGGTCCAGGTTCTGGTAGTCCTCGGGGAAGGTCACGTTCAGGACGCGCTCTTCACCGGCCTTGGCGCCAACCAGGCCGTCTTCGAAGCCTGGGATCATGCGACCCGAGCCCAGCACCAGCTGGGTAGCCTTGGCGGAACCGCCAGCGAATACTTCGCCGTCGACCTTGCCGACGAAATCGATGTTCAGCTGGTCTTCGTTCTGGGCGGCACGGTCGGTCGCTTCGAAGCGGGTGTTCTGCTTGCGCAGGATATCCAGCATCTTGTCCAGGTCGGCGTCCGAAACGTCGGCGCTCAGGCGCTCAACGGCAATGGATTCGAAACCGGCAACGGTGAACTCAGGGAACACTTCGAACGTGGCGACGAACTCGAGGTCCTTGCCTTTTTCCAGCACTTTAGGCTCGACGGAAGGAGCGCCAGCCGGGTTCAGCTTCTGCTCGACCACTGCTTCGTAGAAAGAAGACTGGATCACGTCGCCCACGGCTTCCTGGCGCGCATCAGCTTCGTAACGCTGACGGATCACGCTCATTGGCACTTTGCCTGGGCGGAAACCTGGGATTTTGGCCTTTTGGGCAGTCTGCTGCAGACGCTTGTTGACCTGAGTCTCGATACGCTCAGCTGGCACGGTGATGCTCATGCGGCGCTCAAGAGCAGAAGTATTTTCAACAGAAACTTGCATGGATATTCCTCGTTGCACAGACGTTGGCCGGGCGTTTCCGACCCCAGAATCAAGGGCATGCATTCTAGTAGGTCAAACTCAAGAAGTCACCCTACTGAAAACGCGCGGGAAACAGGCGCCGGGTTTAGAAGCGGAGCAATCAGTCATGCCCCGCCCGGTTTGCAAATAAAGTCGATCCTCGCCAGGGCTCTGCACGGCGCTTCTATATATAGAAGCGCCGCCCTCGAGCACTTGGCGTAAGGCCTCCACGAAAAGACCGACGGACATGCCAAGCATCATCACGAAACACAATCGCGACGAATCGCCCTGTGCCCGCATGAAAAAAACCGGACATGAGTCCGCGAATAAAACAAAAACGGCGCAGCCCTTTTCAGGTTCTGCGCCGTTCTCTGCTAATTAAATAGCGACTTGTATGGTGCGGACGGAGAGACTCGAACTCTCACACCTTGCGGCGCTGGAACCTAAATCCAGTGTGTCTACCAATTCCACCACATCCGCGTATCAAGCTTTTAAAGCAAAGGCGCCAGACTGTTAAATCTGGCGCCTTTCTAGAATATGGGGTGGACGATGGGGATCGAACCCACGACAACGGGAGTCACAATCCCGTGCTCTACCAACTGAGCTACGCCCACCATATTGCCTTGTTGCCTTACTTGTGCCAAAGCTGCCTAATGGCGCACCCGGCAGGACTCGAACCTGCGACCATCCGCTTAGAAGGCGGATGCTCTATCCAGCTGAGCTACGGGCGCCTTTTTAATCTGTATTCTTGGACGATTACAAACTAAGTGCTTTCAGTTTTACCGAGTTGAAACATCCAACTCCGCTCCACCTTCTTAACCAGTGCTAGGCTGTGCCCGACAAGTGCGACGAATGTTATAGACGGCCCGATAGGTCGTCAACTCTTTTTTAAAAAAAATTCATTTAATTAAAGGGGTTAGGGGAATTTACAGACCAAGCGCCTTTGCCCTCACGCCTCGGCATGCGAGAATGCGCTCTCTTTTTTTCCCCTCTCGATGGTTAACCACGCGCAATGACTGCACAACTTATCGACGGCAAATCGATCGCCGCCAGCCTGCGCCAGCAGATCGCCCAACGAGTCACCGAGCGCCGCCAGCAAGGCCTGCGCACGCCCGGCCTTGCGGTGATCCTGGTCGGCAGCGATCCTGCCTCTCAGGTTTATGTCTCGCACAAGCGTAAAGACTGTGAAGAGGTCGGCTTCCTTTCCCAGGCCTACGACCTGCCTTCCGAAACCACTCAGCAAGCGCTGGCCGATCTGATCGACCGCCTGAACGACGATCCGAACATCGACGGTGTTCTGCTCCAGTTGCCGCTGCCTGAACACCTGGACGCCTCCAAGCTTTTGGAACGTATCCGTCCGGACAAAGACGTCGACGGTTTCCACCCTTATAACGTCGGCCGCCTCGCCCAACGCATTCCATTGCTGCGCCCCTGCACGCCCAAGGGCATCATGACCTTGCTGGAAAGCACCGGGGTGGATCTTTACGGGCTCGATGCCGTGGTCGTGGGCGCCTCCAACATCGTCGGTCGCCCAATGGCGATGGAATTACTGTTGGCTGGCTGCACCGTCACCGTGACCCACCGCTTCACCAAGGACCTGGCCGGCCACGTCGGCCGTGCCGATCTGGTGGTGGTTGCCGCCGGCAAGCCTGGCCTGGTCAAAGGCGAATGGATCAAGGAAGGCGCCATCGTGATCGACGTGGGCATCAACCGCCAGGACGACGGCAAACTGGTAGGCGATGTGACCTACGAGACCGCCCTGCCCCGCGCCGGTTGGATCACACCGGTTCCCGGTGGCGTCGGCCCGATGACCCGTGCCTGCCTGTTGGAAAACACGCTGTACGCGGCCGAGACGCTTCATAGCTGATAAAGGCCTCGACGCAACCTGTGGGAGCGAGCTCGCTCGTGATAGCGGTGGACCAGCCAGCATATCCGTTGACTGAAACCTACCTATCGCGAGCAAGCTCGCTCCCACAGTGTTTTCAGCTGCCAACATCCGATCCAACCCGTGACGCTCGAATTACATTTTTTTCAGATTCGATTCGCCAGAATCCCCGTCCATTAAACTTTATTTATTCAAGCGTCCCGGTGGCAGCGGCATATGGCGCTGTCATCGCCCATACTCATAAAATGCGGCGCTTTTTCAACACGCCCCGCTCAACGGCACCCTTAACTCAATCGAGTCTACTCGCGTGAAAATCCGTCTTTCGATCATCAGTCTGTTTTTCGTTTTTACAGGGACTTTCATCGCGCACAACGTCAGTGCCCAGGAAACCATCGCTGCTCCACGGGACACTTCCAAACTGCAAGTCGCATCCGGCAGCGCCATCCTGTTGGACTTGCAGACCGACAAAGTGGTGTATTCCAGCAGTCCGGATGTCGTGGTGCCGATTGCATCGGTAACCAAGTTGATGACCGGCCTGATCGTGCTGGACGCCAAGCAGAACCTGGATGAATACATTTCCATGACCATCGCGAACACACCGGAAATGAAAGGCGTGTTTTCCAGGGTCAAGCTCAACAGCGAACTGTCCCGCCGGGATACGTTGCTGATCGCATTGATGTCGTCGGAGAATCGAGCCGCCGCCAGCCTTGCCCATCATTACCCAGGCGGTTATGCGGCGTTCATCGCGGCGATGAACGCCAAAGCCAAGGCCCTGGGCATGACCAGCACCCATTACGTCGAACCCACCGGCCTGTCAATCCACAACGTGTCGACGGCCCGGGACCTGACGAAGCTGCTGATCGCCGCGCGCAAATACCCCTTGCTGAGTGAGCTGAGCACCACCAAGGAAAAGACTGTAACGTTCCGCAAACCGGTCTACAGCTTGGGCTTTCGCAACACCGATCACCTGGTGCACAAGGCCAATTGGGATATTCAACTGACCAAGACCGGCTTCACCAATCAGGCGGGTCACTGCCTCGTATTGGTGACCAAGATGGGCAATCGTCCGATGGCACTGGTCATCCTCGATGCGTTTGGCAAATACACCCACTTCGCCGACGCAAGCCGCATCCGTAGCTGGGTCGAGACCGGAAAAAGCGCCAGCGTCCCGGCTGTGGCCTTGCAATACAAAGCCGCTAAGAACCTCAAGAGTCGCCAGAGCGGTGTGGTGGAAGCGTCTAAATAAGGCGCGATACATCACACATGAATAGCCCCGACTCGTCGGGGCTATTTGCATTCAGGGCTTCAAATCACCCAGCGGATCATAAGGCCGGGAAGAAGGCGGTTCCTCGTCGTCCTCATCCTGGGGTGCCTTGGCCGGCCCTATCGGATCGACTTGGGGATCGTCGAGGTCCGGAGAGTCGGGATCGAATCCCAAGTCATCGTCACCGGACGAATGTTCGGAAGAATGCGGTCCCGAAGGTGTTTTCGATTGTGCCATTGCTGCCTCCTTGGATCATGGCCTGGAAACTCCAGGCCTTGACGGTAAGAACCCGAGGCACGCCGGGTCGTGCCCGCCAGGTGACGAACGGGGCAGCGCTCAGCGGGCGGTGCCCAAAGCCTTGGTGGCGCGCGCGGCTGCCTGTTCCTGCCCTGCTCCGGCCAACTCATCGGCGGCCTTCAACCAGCGCTTCGAATCGACATTGGCCGGCAACTGCCCCGGTTGCTGGACCAAGACTGCCCAACCGCCAGCGCCTTTGAAAGCCGATTCGAACGCACCGAAACTCATCGAGGAGCGGCGATTCATCCCTGAACGCAGCAGTACGGTGCGCTTGTGCCGGTTATAACCCACGAGGATTGCGTAGCGCGGCTCAGCCCAGAACGCCGAGCCGTCGGTATAGCGCAGCAACACCGGATAACCGGCAGCCACCTGTTCGAGCAACGCGCCAAGCTCAGCCTCCAGGGGATACACCACCAGCCCATGTTCACGTGCCAGGGTTTGCAGGTTCTGCTGTAAACGGGCCTCGCTGCCGGGCAGGTGCAGCGGCTTCTCCAACAACCCTGGGGTAGTCACTGTGCCTTGCAACGTCAATAGGGCCGCCAGGGATTGCGGCGCGCCCTGGAACATTTCGCCACGAAAGAACGGCACGCTGTTGAGTTCTACCCGTTCAGGCAGTCGCTTTACTTGCGGCGACACACTTCCCGCGCATCCCGCCAGGGCGGCGAGACACGCCGTCGCGAATACCAGTGATCGAAAAGATGAAATTACTGGCAACATGATGACTCTCTTATTCAGACAGCCCCGGTATCAAGGCCGGGCTTGGGCCGACGATGATAAGACGCGTGCCGGCCCGGGTATAGCCATAAGCGACAGTTTCGACACCGTGATAGAACCAACCGATTCTTTGCACATGCAAGATATCGACTGCCCGTAACACTTGAGCGACTAGACTGTCCATTGTAAGAGTGCATTGCCCGGTCTGGGCAGAAGGAGGCACAGATGAGCCTGATGACGACTATTCTGATGCTGGTTTTCGGCTGGTTGAGCGTAGCGGCAGCCATGTTGTGGGGGGTGTTGCGAATCGCCCGTCGCCACCATCCCGCACCAAGACGAGAAATGCAGCAGACCACTAAATCTTCCAGGCGCCACGCCACCGCGCACTAGGGCCTGCAGAAATGTGATCGCGAAGGCCAGACAACGCGAAACGGGGCGAGGAAGCGCAGTGTCCTGAAGTACATGAGCATTCCGAACCTCGTTCAACGCAGTCTGGGCGAGTGCGGATACGTTTCGTATAGGGCCTAGAGCGTCACCATGAAAAAAGCCGCCCGGGCGTTAACCCGGGCGGCTTTTGTCTTCCTTGGATCAGGCTTCGTCGACCAAGACCTTCTGCTTGGCGCGACGGGACATCATGTTCAACACCTCGATAGCCGCCGAGAAGGCCATGGCCGCGTAGATATAGCCCTTGGGCACGTGGGCACCGAAGCCTTCCGCGATCAGCGTCATGCCGATCATGATCAAGAAGCCCAGGGCCAACATGACCACGGTGGGGTTGTCGTTGATGAATTTCGCCAGCGGCTCGGCGGCCAGCAGCATCACCAATACCGAGACCACGACGGCAATAATCATGATCGGCAAGTGCTCGGTCATGCCCACCGCCGTGATGATGCTGTCAATGGAGAACACCAGGTCAAGCATCAGGATCTGACCGATCGCAGCGGCAAACCCCAGGGTCACGCCGGAAGTGGCCGACTTCGGATCATTGGGCGCCGGGTCCATGCTGTGATGGATCTCGGTGGTCGCCTTCCACAACAGGAACAGGCCGCCGGCGATCAGGATCATGTCCTTCCAGGAAAACGCCTGGCCGAGAATCTCGATGACAGGCTCCGTCAATTGCACGATGAAGGCGATGGTGCTCAGCAGACCCAGGCGCAGGATCAACGCCATGCCGATGCCAATCCGCCGCGCCTTGGCACGGTGTTGCTCGGGCAACTTGTTGGTCAGGATCGAAATGAAGATCAGGTTATCGATGCCGAGCACGATTTCCATGACGACGAGGGTTGCCAGAGCAATCCAGGCGGTGGGGCTGGCGGCGAGCTGTAACAGATAATCCATGGGTCAGTCCTGACTCGATTTGACGGGTTAGAGGGTATGGGTAGCGGGTTCGGATTCTTCAGCGTCCTTCTCCGGCGCTTTCTTGGGGCTGATCAGCCCGCCGGTGGCGTCACTGAGGGCTTGCTCGGCGGCCTTGTGCGTATCGTCGATGGCCTGCTTTGCCGTTTCGACAGCTTGCTCCTTCAACTGCTCGGCCAATTGTTGGGCGCTTTTTTCCGCTTGTTCGCAGCCCACCAGGGCCATCGAGGAAAATGCCAGCAAGGCTGCAAGCCCCAGGGTTCTATACGTCATGCACATTGCCTCTCAGAGAATAGAGGGAGCACGAAAGATGGCTCACCGATGGCCCGGAATTCTAGAGAGGGAAATACTTCAGGAAAATTCGTATTTTCAGCGGCTATACTTCGGTTTTTACGAAGCGGCGAGAATCATGCTCAATTATCGACAGCTGCATTATTTCTGGGTCGTGGCGAAAACCGGCAGCATCGTGCGGGCCTGCGAGCAACTGAACCTGACGCCGCAAACCATCAGCGGGCAAATCTCATTGTTTGAACAGACCTACAACATCAAGCTGTTCCGCCGAGTCGGACGCCAGTTGGAACTGACCGAGGCCGGCCGCCAGACGCTGCCTTACGCCGAGCACATGTTCCAACTGGGCGGCGAACTGGAGCTGATGCTGCGGGCTCAACCCAACGAGCAGCAAACGCTGTTCCGGGTCGGGGTGGCGGACGTCGTGCCCAAATCCATCGTTTATCGGCTGTTGGCACCTACCATGGAATTGAGCGAGCCGCTGCGCATTACCTGCCGGGAAGACAAGCTCGAACGGCTATTGGCCGACCTGGCGATCCAGCGCCTGGATCTGGTGATTTCCGACAGTCCGATGCCAAGTCATCTGGATATCAAGGGCTACAGCCAGAAACTGGGGGAATGCGGAATCAGCTTTTTCGCCACCCCGGCGTTGGCCGAACATCATGGGCAGGACTTCCCCCACGGCCTGCATGACGCACCGCTGCTGATCCCCGGGCCGGAGACAGTCGTGCGCAGCCGGCTGCAACGCTGGTTCGCTGAACAGCAGATCCAACCGCGCATCGTCGGTGAATTCGATGACAGCGCATTGATGCAGGCGTTTGGGCAATCCGGCAGCGGGATCTTCATCGGTCCCAGCGTGATCGCTGAAGAAGTCCAACAGCAATACGGGGTACAGGTGATCGGCCAGACCGATGCGGTGAGCGAGTCTTTCTACGCCATCTCCGTGGAGCGCAAGGTCAGCCACCCGGGCATCGTCGCGATCGCCGAGGGGGCGCGGCGCGAGCTGTTCAGCGCTTAGCGCTGCACACAGGCGGCGCGGGGCTTGAACGTCATCAGCAATAACGCCAGCAGGATCGACACCAGAATGAACCCGGCCGCGGCGAAACCGACCTTACCCAGCCCAAGGGTATCGATGACCCGACCGCCAACCATCGCGCCCAGGCCTATACCCAGGTTCGCCCCCGCGATATTCAGCGACGCGGCAAAGGCCGGAGCTTCTGGTGCGGCCTTCATCAGCCGGACATGGCTGACCAAAAACAGCGCCGCCTGGGTCACGCCCCATATGCCAAGGGCGGCGGCTAGCCCAAGAGTCGAATGGATACTCGGCACCAGCGCGACCATGCCGCCGATCATGAACAGGCAGAACACCATCGAGGCGATCAAGGGATGCCGGTCCACCGCGCGACCGCCCAGGGAATTGCCGAGCAGGCCTACCGCGCCAAAACCCATCAGGCACCAGCCCACCAGCGTGCCATCGAAGCCGGCCAGGCGTTCAAGGATATCCGCGAGGTAGGTGTAGGCGGTGAACATGCCGCTGAACACCAGGATCGACAACAACACATGCCCTTGCATCAACGGGCTGTGCAGGATCTTGAATTGCGAGCGAAAGCTCACCTGGTGTTGATGCAGGTTTGTCCTAGGCAAGTAGATGAACAGCAGCAGCGCCTTGGCGAACGCAATGACGGCCAGGATCGCAAAGGCGCTTCGCCAGCCGAATGCATCGCTGATCAGCGTACCCACCGGGATACCAAACACCGTGGCGCAGACGATACCGAAGCCGATCCGGGCGATGGCCCTCCCGGCGAACTGCGGCCCGACTATGTCCACTGCCGTTTCGCTGGCCAATGCCCAGAACACAGGCAAGCCTAGGGCCGGGATCAATCGGGCAACTGCCATGACCCAGATGTTGGGCGCCAGCGCCGCCAGGGTGTTGGCCAACGCGAACATCACCAGCACGCTGATAAACAATTTGCGCCGTTCAACCCGGGCGAACCAGGCGGTGAGGAACGGCCCGAACGCCGCGACAGTAAACGCAAACAGCGTCACTAACAGCCCCGCCTGGGGAATGGTGACGTGCAGGTCGCGGGCAATGGAAGGCAGCAGGCCGACGATGATGAATTCCGTGGTCAACACCGTAAAACCGGCGGCGGACAACAGGAAAATGGGTAACAGCATGCGCGACTCCGGGGAAAACGACGACACCAGCGATAGCCATAGGCCCGCTGGCGGTATTGAAAAGTGAGAAGGACAAAGCCTACCAGAATGTGCCCGTCAGAAAAACGTGCTCAAACATGGGGGTGACGGATCGTCACGGGTCCGTCAGATTTTTCGTCGGGCTGTGATAAAGTCCGCGACCTGCAAACGCTCTACCTTCTTTCGGTCCCGTCCATGTGGCCTGCCGGCTTATAGCCCCGTTCGGCTGACCGTTACACATAAAAAAATCAGAGATACCGTTATGACAGCTGTCTCCCCTTCTCCATTGCACCGCCTCAAAAGCACTGGCCTGGTCACGCAGATCATTATTGGCCTGATCGCCGGTATTGTCCTGGCATGGCTGGCGCCGGACCTGGCGAAATCCACTGAATTCATCGGCAAGGTTTTTGTGTCCGCGCTCAAGGCGGTGGCACCGATCCTGGTGTTCGTGCTGGTCATGGCCTCTATCGCCAACCATAAGCACGGCCAGGAGACCCATATCCGGCCGATCCTGTTCCTTTATCTGTTGGGTACTTTCGCGGCCGCGGTGGTCGCGGTCATCGCCAGCACGCTGTTTCCCTCCAGCCTTGTGCTGAGCACCCAGGACGTTGCGGTCACCGCACCGGGTGGCATCAGCGAAGTGCTGCAAAGCCTGGCGTTGAGCGTCGTTGACAACCCGGTCCGTGCATTGATGACCGGCAACTTCATCGGCATCCTGGCCTGGGCCATCGGCATGGGCATCGCCATTCGCCATGCCGGCCAAACCACGCGCACTGTGCTCGAAGACCTGTCCAACGGCGTGACCGTGATCGTGCGCCTGGTCATCCGCTTCGCCCCGCTGGGGATTTTCGGGCTGGTGGCCTCGACGCTCGCCACTTCTGGCTTCAGCGCCCTGCTCGGCTACCTGCATCTGCTGATCGTACTGATCGGTTGCATGCTGTTCGTGGCGCTGGTGGTCAACCCACTCATCGTGTTCTGGAAACTGCGTCGCAACCCTTACCCGCTGGTGTTTACCTGCCTGCGTGAAAGCGGCATCACCGCGTTCTTCACCCGCAGCTCCGCGGCGAACATCCCCGTGAACCTGGAGCTCAGCAGACGCCTCGGCCTGCATGAGGATACGTACTCGGTTTCGATCCCGCTGGGTGCGACCATCAACATGGCGGGCGCCGCCATTACCATCACGGTCCTGACACTGGCCGCCGTGCATACCCTGGGTATCGTGGTGGATATCCCCACCGCCGTGCTGCTCAGTGTCGTTGCCGCCGTCTGCGCTTGCGGTGCTTCCGGGGTCGCGGGCGGGTCGCTGTTGTTGATTCCCCTGGCGTGCAGCCTGTTTGGCATTCCCAGCGAAATCGCCATGCAGGTGGTCGCCGTAGGGTTCATCATCGGCGTGCTGCAGGATTCGGCTGAAACGGCGTTGAATTCGTCCACCGATGTCTTGTTCACGGCGGCGGCCTGCCTGGGTGAAGAAGAGCGGGCGCGGGGCGCGGCGTAAACGCTTGGTGGCCTGACAGCCAGCCATAAAAAAGCCCGGGACGGCTCCACCGCCCCGGGCTTTTTCATGCCTGCGGGAGTTAGAACGCGCCCATGTAATCGCGCTTGCCTACTTCCACGCCATTGTGACGCAACAATGCATATGCGGTGGTCACGTGGAAGAAGAACTGCGGCAAGCCGTAGGTCAGCAGATAATTCTGGCCAGTGAAGCGTTTTTCCTTCGGCGTGCCCGGACGGGTCACGATTTCGATGCCTTCCTTGCCGTCGATCTGCTGGGCATTGATGCCATCGATGAAAGCCAGCACCTTGGCGATCAATGCCTGCAGATCAGCGAAGGTGGTCTCGCTGTCGTCATACTTCGGCACTTCGATCTCCGCCAGGCGCGCGGACACGCCCTTGGCGAAGTCCACGGCAATCTGCACCTGGCGTACCAACGGGAACATGTCCGGGAACAGGCGCGCTTGCAAGAGCGCGTTCGGATCGATGTTCTTGGAGGTGGCGTGGGCCTCGGCCTTGTTCAAAACATCGCTCAGGGCATTGAGCATTTGCTTGAAAACCGGGACGGAGGCAGCGTACAGGGAAATAGTCATGGCGATCTCATGGAGTAATGGAAGGAAACGAATCAAACGTGGGCGATTATAGCCACGGCTTGTTGCGCACCTTGTCTTTTATTGCGCAAGGATTAGGCTAGGCGGCTTCCACAGCATAGGGAACGCGCGATGAGCATCGAAGAACAAAGCCCGGCCGAAGAACCGCGGCTCAACAGCACGGAAATCCGCATTCTTGGCGCCCTGATCGAAAAGCAGGCCACCAATCCCGAGACTTACCCCCTCACCCTCAACGCGCTGGTGTTGGCTTGCAACCAGAAAACCAGCCGCGAACCGGTGATGAACCTCAACCCAGGGCCAGTCGGCCAAAGCCTGCGAGCCCTGGAAGGACGTGGTTTCACCCGGTTGGTGATGGGCAGTCGCGCCGACCGCTGGGAGCACCGGGTCGACAAGGCGCTGGAACTGGTGCCGGCCCAGGTGATCCTGATGGGATTGCTGTTCCTGCGCGGCCCGCAAACCGTCAATGAGCTGCTGACCCGCAGCGGCCGCATGCATGATTTCGAGGACACCGAGCAGGTGGTGCATCAGCTGGAGCGCCTGATCGCTCGTGGCCTGGCGTTGCTGGTGCCGCGCCAGGCCGGCCAACGGGAAGACCGTTACATGCATGCCATGGGCGACCCGGCAGACATCGAGGCGATCCTCGCCGCGCGTCACCAGCCGACCGAACGCAGCGCGGCCGGCGGCGTATCGCTGGAGCGTATCGAAGAGCTAGAAGCGCGAATCGCGGCGCTGGAAGAACGGCTGGCACGATTGGAATGACAGGGCCTACACCGCTCGGGCAAACGCCACGGCCTTGTCGAATTGTTCCAGGTTGGGCCGAACGCCGGTGTACAGGACAAACTGCTCCAACGCCTGGATCGCAATGACCTCAAGGCCAGTGATCACCCGTTTGCCTTCCGCTCTGGCATGCACGATCAACGGCGTTTCCGAAGGAATCGCCACGACATCGAACACAGTGTCGGCGGCAGCGATGGCGGCGGGCTCGAATGCCAACAGGTCCGCTTCCGCCCCGCCGGTCATGCCGATCGGCGTGACGTTGATGAGCATCCGCGGCCGTCGGTCACCCAACTCGGCTTGCCATTCGTAACCCAGCGTGTCGGCCAGCGCTCGGCCGGTGGTTTCGTTGCGGGCAACGATCAAGCCGTTTGTATAGCCGCCGTCGCGCAAGGCGCTGGCGACTGCCTTGGCCATGCCACCGCTGCCGCGCAAGGCAAACGTTGACTCCTTGGGCACGGCATGGCTTTGCAACAGTTGCGCGATGGCGATGTAGTCCGTGTTGTAGGCCTTCAAATGACCATTGGTATTGACGATGGTGTTGATCGACTGGATGGCAGCGGCGGAAGGATCCAGCTCATCGACCAAGGCAATGCAGGCCTCCTTGAATGGCATCGACACACCGCACCCGCGGATACCCAGAGCACGGATCCCGCCCACTGCCCCGGCCAGGTCCTGGCTGGTGAACGCCTTGTAGTAGAAGTTGAGCCCCAACTGCTCATACAGGTGATTGTGAAAACGCAGGCCGAAATTGCCCGGGCGCCCCGATAGCGACATGCATAGCTGGGTGTCTTTGTTGGGGTTCATCTGCATGTGCGTCTCCTTCAAGCCACTTTCGGATGGACGGGAGTGTCGTCCCGACCGGTTCATCGATGATCAGACACCGTGCGCAGCGAACCGACTCGGTGTTCGTAAAAAAAATCTGTCGCAGACCTTACACAACCTTTACCCAACAGCGCCGCAAATCCTGGGAAAATCGCTGTCATAGCAAGTATCCCCGCGCCCTTATTCGGGTCTGTAGCAGGCCACAGGCGCCGGGGTCGGAACGAGGAAACGCCATGAAACGCAAACTCCCTATCATCGCCCTGCTCGTGGGGGCACTCGCGGTCACCGGCCAGGCATCCGCCCATGGTCGCGGTGGTTGGGAGGGGCCCGCAGTGTTCGGCGCCATCGTCGGCTCTGCCATTGTCGGCTCCGCGCTCATCAACCGAGACCGGCCGGTTTACGTACAACAGCCCGTCTACGTTCAGCCACAGCCGGTCTACGTGCAGCAACCTCCACCGGTCTACTACCAGCCACAGCCGGTGTATATCGAGCAGCCGATCTATTATCGCCCGGCCCCGGTGTATTACGGGCCACCGAGGGGCTATTACTACGGTCCGCCACGTGGGCACTACGGGCGCTGGTAAACGGCCCCTCTAAAGCGAAACAAAAAAACAGCCTGTGATTGATCATCGCAGGCTGCTTTTTGTTGGGCTGGGGTTTCGCCAAGGCTAGACGTGCTCACCGCTTTTCAATCGCACCGGGCCATGATCCCCAGTGGGATGCTCAGGTGCGGCTACGACGGGGATTTCGTTACCGTCGCAGTCGTGCAACTTGCCGTCGCTGAAATAGTCACCTTCCCGTAGCGCCGCCAGGTCCTGATAACGCAGCACCCGCTCGGTGCCGGCGGCGAATACCGATTGTTGATCGGAGTTGCCGGTGGTGAAGTGGTTGAAGGCCAGGTTCAACATGATGGCCATGATGGCCGATGAGCTGATGCCGGAGTGAAAGATCGTCGCGAACCAGCTCGGGAAATGATCGTAGAAGTTCGGTGCGGCGATGGGAATCATGCCGAAGCCAATGGACGTGGCGACAATGATCAGGTTGACGTTGTTGCGGTAATCGACCTTCGACAGCGTCCGGATTCCGCTGGCGGCAACGGTACCGAACAACACGATACCAGCGCCTCCGAGCACGGAGGTCGGCACGGCGGCGATTACCCGGCCCATGAAGGGCAACAGCCCAAGCACCACCAGGAACACACCCCCTGTCGCCACCACGAAACGACTCTTGATTCCAGTCACTGCCACCAGGCCGACGTTCTGGGCAAAGGCGCTCTGGGTGAACGATCCGAAGATCGGCGCGATCATGCTCGACAACATATCTGCTCGCAGGCCGTTGCCCAAACGCCGGGAATCGACCTTGGTGTCGATAATCTCGCCCACTGCCAGGATATCGGCCGAGGTTTCCACCAGCGTCACCATGATCACGATGCACATCGACAGAATCGCGGCGATATGAAAGGTTGGCATGCCGAAGTGAAAAGGTGTCGGGAAGCCGAACATTGGCCCCTCACCCACTGACGAAAAATCGGCCATGCCGAGGAACACCGCGATGACCGTACCGATGACCATCGCCAGCAGGATCGATAACCGCGAAATCGTCGCGCTGCCCATCTTGCTCAGCACCAGTACCAACACCAGGGTCACCGCGGCCAGGCCAATGTTGGCCATGCTGCCAAAATCCGGCGCATGGCTGTTGCCGCCCATTGCCCAGCGTGCCGCCACCGGCATCAACGTCAGGCCAATGGTGGTGATGACGATGCCGGTCACCAGAGGTGGGAAAAAACGCGTGATGCGGGAAAACACCGGCGTGATAAGCAGGCCGATCAAGGAGGCGGCAATCACCGCGCCGAGGATGGCCTGGAAGCCGCCCTCCCCACCGGTGCCGACAATTGCAACCATGGTTGCGACGCCGGAGAACGAAACGCCTTGGACCAGCGGCAGCTGGCAACCAAAAAACGGCAGGCCCAGGGTCTGCAACAACGTCGCCAGCCCCCCTGCAAACAACGAAGCCGCGATCAGCAGACCGATGTCGGCCGGGGACAACCCGGCCGCCTGGCCGATGATCAACGGCACCGCGACGATGCCACCGTACATGGTCAGGACATGTTGCAGGCCGTAAGCCATATTCGCGCCGACCCCGAGGTTTTCGTCCTCGGGCCGTGGGAGTGAAACATGGGGCGTTTTCATGGTTCGGGGGTTCCCTGTTTTTTGTTATGCGCACACTGTATTCAAAAGTCAGGACAAATGTCCATAGAGTTGTATACAACTTGTTGCGCATCCGTCGCTGACAGGGAATGCAATTGCTAAACCAAAACGCTCAAGGCATCACACCAACAGCCCTTCGATTGCGGGTCGCAGCAGTTCCCGGGGCGGCACCGTGAGGCTGAATTCATTTTCCAGCAACGTGATCAGCTCATCCGCGTCGTTGATGGTGCGTCGTTCACTTTCGTGCCCGATCCGGTGCACGGCATAGCTGTTGCCGTTGAGCGTCCTACGGAGTCCCTCACCGGTACGGGCGACCATCAGCCTTCCCATGAACGGTGATTCGGGATGGGAGCAGACGTAACAATTGCCCACGGTATAGTCGATTTCCTCCTGGCGTTGCAGGTCGAAAAGGTACATCGGGCGCCATTCATCGCCGACCTGGGCGCGCAGCAGGTAGCCATCCGGGTTGACGTCGATGCGATACGGCTCATGGGGCGTGTGCTGGATATCGCGGCTATCCAGCAAAAGCGGCGCGGTGGGCACCATACCGCCGAAACCGACGTCGGTGATATAGCGCACGCCACTGAGCGTCACCACGCTCAAGCGATGGGTGCGCGCTGTCCAGGCGCCCTCGGCGGCGTTCATCACAACGCGTCCAGTGATGCCCTGGGCATCAAAGCCCAGGGTTTGCAACAGCGCCAGGAACAACTGGTTGAGTTCATAGCAATAACCGCCACGGCCCTGTTCGAAAACTTTCCGCTCGACGGATTCGAGGTCGATGGCGACCGGCTGGCGCAACAGTGTCGAGAGGGTTTCGAAGGGAAACTCGGCCGTATGGCGCTTTTGAAGCTGACGCAGCGTTTCCAGCGTTGGAGGCGGCGCCGTGTCAAAGCCCAGGCGTCGTAGATAGCGACCGGTGTCGCTCAGTCGAGGTTGGCTCATGGGGATGTCCTTTCCTGTCAAGGCAGGGCTTTGGGTTAGCGCGCTGCGATTGGGCAGGTATAAGGCATTTCCTTCCTACGGACAAATCCCACGAGTGCTTGGTCCGCTCGCCCCTTCAGCGTCGCTTGCGCGAAGACAAGCGAATCCAGGTAGGCGCATGGTCACTGGGATGCTCCTGGTTCCTGACCCAGGCATCCACGCCCGCGTCGCTCAGGTATGCACTGGCCACGGGGTTGAGCAGCAGGTGATCGATGCGCAGCCCGGAGTTCTTTTGCCAATGCTGGCGAAAATAGTCCCAGAACGTATAGATCCGCTCTTCTGGGTAGAGGTGACGCAGGGAGTCCGTCCACCCCTGGTCCAGCAGTCGTTGGTAGCACTCCCGGCTTTCGGGCTGCAACAACGCGTCCTTGAGCCAGGAGCGTGGGTTGTAGATATCCATGTCGGTTGGCACCACGTTGTAGTCCCCAGCCAACACCACCGGATGATCACTCGCCTGGAGTGCCTGCGCATAGTCGATCAGGCGCTCGAACCATGCCAGCTTGTAGTCGAACTTCGGACCGGGCTGGGGATTGCCATTGGGCAAATAGAGGCAGCCCACCAGCACGCCATGCACCGCCGCCTCCAGATAACGACTGTGACTGTCTTCCTCTCCTCCTGGCAGCCCGCGTCTACTCTCCAGGGGTTGCGCATCACGGGCCAGGATCGCCACACCGTTCCATGAAGCCTGGCCATGCCAGATCGATCCATATCCCACCGACTCCAACTCGGCGGCAGGAAAGTCCTTGTCCGCAGCCTTGAGCTCTTGCAGGCAGGCAATATCGGGTTTTTCCCGCTCCAGCCATTCCAGTAGGTTAGGCAACCGCGCCCGAATGCCGTTGATGTTGAACGTCGCGATCCGCAGGTTCTTCATGGGCGAATAATTCCTGAATGCCAAGACATAGCTGTGACCGGCGACAGGCCTCGGGGGTTGCAATCATTGCTCAGGAACCGGTTCTTGACATGGACTGGCTGCTTTCAAGCAAGGCAGCAAATGCCTGCTTGTCGATTGGCCGGCTAAGGAAATAGCCCTGCACTTCGTGGCATTCATCGGTGCCCAATGAACCCAATTGTGCCAGGGTCTCCACGCCCTCCGCCGTGACGGTCAAGCCCATCGCCTTGCCCAGGTTGATAATCGCCTGGACCACGGCGCGGTCGTTGCTGCTATTGCTCATCGAGGCAATGAAGCGCTTGTCGATCTTGATGCCGTCGAACGGGTATGTGCGCAGGTAGCCGAGGGATGAGTAACCGGTACCAAAATCGTCCATGTTCAAGCGCACCCCCAATTCCTTGAGCGCATTCATCACCTGGAGCGCGCCATCCACGTCGTTCAGCATGACGTTTTCGGTGATCTCCAGCTCCAGGCGACTCGCCGGGAAGTGGGTTTCGATCAATACCTGGCGGACATCCTCGACCACATCGCTGCGTTCGAATTGCGCCGGTGACAGGTTGACCGAAACCATCAGCGATCCCGGCCAGGTGAGCGCGGTTTCGCACGCCTCGCGCAGTACCCAGCGCGACAGCGGGACGATCAGGTCGGTTTGCTCGGCCAGCGGAATGAAGGCATCGGGGCTCAACAGACCCTGGGTTGGATGTTGCCAGCGCACCAGCGATTCCACCGCGACGATCTCTTGGCCGTCGACCGTGTAGCGAGGCTGGAAATGCAGGATGAATTCGTTGTTCTTCACCGCTTGGCGCAGGTCGTTTTCCAACTGACGACGATGCTGGATCTGATCGTTCATGTGCGAGGCGAAATAGCACCAGGTCTTTTTACCCTCGGACTTGGCCTGGTACAGGGCTATGTCGGCGCAGCGGATCAACTCGCCTGGTACGTAGCCTTGTCGTCGGCTCACGGCAACGCCGATGCTCGCACCAATGTGCAGGGAATGGGACTCGTAGTGGATCGGTTGCTGCAGGCTGTCGATGAGCCGCGTACAGAATCGGTCGATTTCAGTGGAGTGCTCCACGCCACTGAGCACTATCACGAACTCATCCCCTCCCAGGCGCGCCACCAGGTCCTGTTCACGCGTGCTGTCGCGCAGGCGCTGGGCGACTTCCAGCAACACAGCATCGCCCGCCGCATGGCCCAGGGAATCGTTGATCGGCTTGAAGTTGTCCAGGTCCACCATCAGCAGGGCCAACGGCGCGGAATGCTCCTTGGCGATCAACGCGTCGTCCAGGTGTCGCGCCAACTTGTTGCGATTCGGCAGTCCGGTCAGCGCATCATGCAGCGACAGATGCTGGACTTGAGCGTGGGCGGCCACCTCATCGGTGATGTCGCTGGCCGTGCCGCGATAGCCCGTCACGGTTGCCTTGTCCTGGATCGGTCGCGCCGAGACCCGACAGAATCGCAATTGCCCGGAATGATCGCGGTAAGAGCAGCGCAGGTTGCTGGCGTTCTGTTCTTCGACCAGGTTGCCCAGCCAGGAAGCAATGGGCAGGGTGTCGCAGAACAGCAACTGCTCGATCTCCTGGCCTAGCCACTGCTGGTCGGAAAAACCCGTGACGGCGTTAAAGCGAGCCGATAGATAGGTGATGCGTTGCTGGCTGTCGATCTCCCATATCCAGTCGGACGCCGCCTCGGCCACGGCGCGAAAACGTTCTTCGCTGGCCTCGAGCGCTTGTTTCGATTTTTCAAGGCTGTCGTAGCTGGCGTCCACCTGTCGAGCCGTGCGCATGGCATACCGGAAAAAATAGGCAGTGAGCAACGCCAGGATCAGCAATGCGCCTCCCAACGGCGGAGCCAGTGACCACAGCAAATGCTGGCCCGGCCGCTGCAGCTGCGATATCAAGCTGTAGCCGGTACTGTCCAACGGCACCGCGGGCTGGCCGGGCTCCAATGTGGTGTCTTTCACCAGGGTCAGGTCGGTCAGGCCGTAACCCATGCCCACCTTGCGCAGTTTCACCGGCGTCAGTTGGTCGACGAACAGGAGGATCGACGTCTCCCTGGCGTTGACCTGGGGACGTTCGTCGTTGGGCACAATCACCGAAGCCGTGACGACGGCCGGCCAGCCTTCGAACAAGGTGTAGCGGATCATCGGCCTGGTCAGGTCAGGTTGTGCCTGGAGCTCATCCACGAGGTCCTTCAGCGGCATATTCATGAACGACGCCGCGTCTGCCTGGACCTGCTGGCCCCGCACCACGGCATATTTGGTGCGCTCATGGTCAATGACAAACACACCTTCTAGTTCATCGTTGGTGAACAGGGTCTTGCCCATGTTCTGGTCGGCATAGGCCCACTGCACATCGACCTCGCCGCTTAGGTGCTCGTAGGCAGTGGTCCAGTAGGCGTAGCTGGTGATGTAGTTTTTCGTGGCTGTGATGCGATTATCGAGGGCACGCTGGATATAGAAGCGGGTCTCATCCACATCCTGTGCATCCAGCTTTTGCGCGATGTTGAACAGCGCGGCGACGGCCACCAGAACCCCCAGGACAAACAACACGCCAAGGGCCGCCACCAGGCGACGGGTGATCGGCGTATGACGCGAGACATCAGAGGGGGTATCGGCAGTGGTATCCATTGACCTGTTCCTATCCTTTCGGCGCTGGCTTCGCCGTGCAAAGGTCACGGCGTGAACCGCATCGGACCGTTGCGCTTTCTTAACCTTAGCAGCCATCGTCCAGCCAGATGATGAGCCCACAAGATTTGACGAAAGGGCCCACGCCTAGCCTGCATGTTGACCAATGGACCGTTATCCGCCGCCGATGATTCCAACGGATCTCAACGGTCGGAACGCTCCAGCGCATCCAGCGCGCCTTCCCTGGATAGGACCGCGACACAGTTGCGACCGCTGTGCTTGGCCTGATAGAGCGCAGCGTCCGCCCGTTGGATAAACACTTCGGTACTGTCCAGGCTGCTCGGCACGAAGGCATAGCAGCCGAGGCTGACCGTCAGGTAGCCAGAGGGGGAAGCGGAGTGGCTGATGTGCTTGTCGATGACACAGCTGCGGATCTGCTCGGCCAATGCCATGGCACCGTGCAGGTTGGTGTCGGGCAGCAGGACGGCGAACTCCTCGCCGCCGTAGCGCACCGCCAGGTCGGCCTTGCGATGACAGCAACTCTTGAGCACCTTCGCCACCTCGGCCAGGCAGTGGTCCCCCGCAACATGCCCATAGGTGTCGTTGTAGCGTTTGAAAAAATCGATGTCGAGCATGATCAGGCTCAGGGGGCTGCGCTGGCGAGCGCCTCGCCCGAATTCGATGTCCAGGGCACGTTCGAATAAACGCCGATTCGCCAGGCCGGTCAGGCTGTCGTGGGTGGCGATCAGCTCCAGCGCTTCCTGGGCCTTGCGCAAGTCTGCCTCGATCCGCTCGCTGTTGCGCACCTGGCGCACGAAGACCCAACCAAACAGGCAAACGCCCAACACCACCAAGGCCACGATAAGGCTGGACTGGAACGCCCTGTCGTACCAGCCCGCCAGGATCGCTTGTTCGGACATCGCGGCGGTCACCATCAGCGGATAAGCCTGCAGATGCCGGTGCCCATATAACCGGACGATGCCGTCGGGCGCCGGGCGGAGCACCGTATCGCCGGCGCCCATGCTTGCGTGCTGGTGTTCGTAAACGTACTCATCGGCAAGCGGACGACCGATCTGTCCCTCATCGAAAGGACGACGCGCCAGCAACGTACCGTCGGACAGCGCCAAAGACATTTCGCCTTTGGCGTCGAGACTGAAGCTTTTAAAGAATTGATCGAAATAGGACATCTTGATGCCGGCCAGCAGCACGCCCTGGAAGTTGCCCTTCTGGTCATTCAATCGACGGGAAACCGGAATGATCCATTCACCGTTCTGTCGGCTTCGAACCGCTGGGCCGACGTGGGCGATCAGCGAGGCGTTCTGCTGGTGGAACTTGAAATAGTCCCGATCGGCCACCCCCGCCCCCCTGTGCAGGTGTTCGAAAGAAGTAATGATCCACTGGCCGTTCTTGTCGAACAGGAACAGACCATGCAACTGCTCCAGGGACTGCACCCGCCGGGCAAATGTCTGGTGCAGGCGTGGACGTGTCGACGGACCGAACCCGTCGTTTTGAATCCAGTCGGCCAGGCTGGCAAGCGCCAGGTCGGCTTGCAGGAATGTGTCCTGGGCCTGTTGGGCCATGGCCCGGGTGAGGTTGGCCGAAGCGAGGCGCGCCGACTCCAGGTCATGCCGACGGGACTGCTCCAGTTGCAAGAAGAGCAAACCGCAGAGGCACAGGCACACGGCTGCGATGAACATCACTGCGGCCTTGAGCAAAGGCAGGCGTTTCAAGGCACCGCCAGGCGCATGGTTCGGATCGTGGATGGGGATAGGCAAGCGAAATCCTGGGGAGGGCAAAACAGTGAGCGAGTCGCTCAAAAGCCCCCAATAATCGCGAGCTTAGCGTACCGCTTGGGGGGCGGCAATTTGCCTTTAGGAGTAAGTCGATGGATGGCGCAATGGATCCAAAACAAGCCAAGCGCAAGGCACGCGCCGCGCCCGGAGAATAAATTTGAACGGCCCCTGGCCCACATGAACTAACAAAGTTCATGGCCCGGCCCGTGCCTTGCGCGAATCGGCCAGGGCACAACCTGAACAGCAATGGCACAGGTGATCCCGACCCATGGATTCAAGCTCTCTCGACATTTTTACCGACACCCAACTGCTCGGCATTTCCATCGCCAATTGGTTACTGGCACTCAGCGTGATGACGGTGAGTTTCATCGTTGCCAGAGCCGGCATCGGCTTCCTGTTGAAAAACGTACGGGCACGGGCGCAAAGGCCCGATGCCTACGTCAGCCATATTGCTGTCGAGGTCTTGTCCAGCACCAGCAACACCCTGCTATTGCTGGCCTCGATTCTGATCGGCATCGGTGTTCTGGACCTGCCGGAACGCTGGCTGGGTCGGGTCAGCAGCCTTTGGTTCGTCGTCGCCGCCTTGCAGGTGGGGTTATGGGCAAACCGGGCGATCGCCCTGGCCTTGCTGCACTATTTCGCGCGTCACAGCCACAGCGACATCCATCAGAAAAGCGCCTTGGCCACCTTGAGCCTCTGGGGCGCAAAAGTGTTCCTGTGGGCAGTGGTGCTGCTGGCGATGCTTTCCAACCTGGGCGTGAACATCACAGCATTCGTTGCCAGCCTCGGCGTTGGCGGCATTGCCGTAGCGCTCGCCGTGCAGAACATTCTCGGCGACCTGTTCGCCTCGCTGTCCATTGCCGTGGACAAACCCTTCGAAGTCGGCGACTTCATCGTGGTCGGTTCCCTGGCGGGCACCGTGGAACATGTCGGCCTGAAGACCACCCGGATCCGCAGCCTGGGCGGCGAGCAGATCGTCATGGCCAACGCGGGGATGATCAGCACCACCATCCAGAACTACAAACGCCTGCAGGAGCGCCGCATCGTCTTCGAATTCGCCCTGCCTCAGGAATGCTCGACCGAACAACTTCGGCAAGTGCCCGTCATCGTCGAAAACATCATCAAGGCCCAGGAGAAAACCCGCTTCGACCGCGCGCACTTTCGCGGTTTCGGCGAAAGCACGTTGGAATTCGAAACGGTCTACATCGTGCTGGACCCCAGCTACAACGTCTATATGGACATCCAGCAAGCCATCAACCTGGGGATGATGGACGAGTTCGCCAAGATCGGCGTGCGCTTCGCCATGCCGTCCCGCGCCGTGCACGTGGCTTCGTTGCCGGAGATGCCTGAGCAATTCGCCAGGGGGAACAGTGAAAGGATGCCGCTACGAACCGATGGGGCAGGCGCCAAGCATTAACCGTCAATTGCGCTTCCATGACCCAGCGCAAACGCCCACCCTGCCCCTTCGGCTAAGCTCAACCCATCACCACGACAGGGAATCGACATGAGCAAGGCAGACGAACTCGCAGCAAAGCTGAGGCAGGCCCAACGCGCGCCGGCCGACACTGACCATTGCGCCGACCTGGCGATTGAACACTGGCCTGGCCAGGTGTACGAGCTGTACCGCCAGATTGAAAGCTGGCTGGCGCCGGTCTGTGAGGCGGGCCTGGTTATCCGGCGTAACCCCACCCATGTGTTTGAAAGCCATTCCAGCGGGTCGACTTACAACTATGCCATCGACCAATTGGTGATCGAGGGCAATCACCGCCGTATCTTGCTCGACCCGATCGCTCGCTTTTCCCCCGATGCCGAGGGATGCATCGAAATCCATACGAAGGGATTGGAGCGCTGCATCCTGCGCACGGTGGGGATGCATGGCGAATCCCATTGGCATCTGCGGCCAACCGGCCAGCAGAAGCCCGAACCCGTGACCCTCGATGAAGACACTTTCCTGTCGTTCATCGAGGAAGGCTTGGGCCTTTAAGCACAAACGGGATTCAACGGATTGCCCGTTCTCAGAGTCGATTCGATTCAAATGCCGCATCAGGCCCGCTTTTGATTGGCGTCCCTGTTTGCCGGTCAATGAGGATCGCCATGGCATTGTCGATCTCGTCGGCGGCACGCTCCGCATGTTGGGCATCCGCCCAGGTCCAGTGTTGTTCGGACACCAGGCCGCCCACCGCCTGGGCGCATAACTCATCGCAACTGATGCCCATTTTTCCCGCAGCAGCTATTACCGCCAGAAGGGCCTGCTCCAAGGGTTGAATTCTCTCAGTAGACACAACTAACCAACTCGGTAGATAACGAGTCCAAAGTCTACCAAGATATCAATGTGCCACCAACCGCAGCCGCCCAACGGCTCCCAAGTCAACGCCCCGTGCTGTATGTCACGGTGGGCGACGCTTGTGTCGATGGTCGAGCCGCCGCCCGAGCTGCCAGAATGGTGAGGATTGCGGCTACGACCAAGACCGCGGCACTGGTTTCGAAGGTCGCGCGATAACCGCTCAAGTCAAACAGCACGCCGCCCACCGTGGCCCCCGAGGCAATGGCGAGTTGAACGATCGCGACCATCAATCCACCCCCTGCCTCGGCATCGTCCGGCAACGTCCTTGCCAGCCAGGTCCACCAGCCCACAGGCGCGGCCGTGGCCACCAGGCCCCAGAGGCCGAGCAGTAAGGCTGTGATGGACGCGGAATCGCCGAACCCCACCAAGGCCAGGGCGATCGCGGCCATGAGCAGCGGGATGATGATCAGCGTGCGATACAGGCCTTTTTTGAGGAGCGCACCGATCAGGAAGGTGCCGAGCAATCCCGCCAGACCAATCGCCAGCAACATCAGCGAAAGCAACGAGACGTCCACCCGCGTCACGCTCTCCAGGAACGGCCGCAGGTAGGTAAACAACATGAACTGGCCCATGAAGAACGTGCTGACCGCCAGCATGCCCAACGCAACCGGCGCCCGGGCCATCAGCCTGAAAGGATTGGCGGCGCCCCGTTTCGCCTGGATGGGCATCGACGGCAGGCTCATCAGCAGCCATGCCAGGGCGAGCGCAGCGACGGGCACGATGCAGAAAAACGCACCACGCCAGCCGATGATCGCTCCCAGGAAACTGCCCAACGGCGCGGCCACGACCGTGGCCAAGGCATTGCCGCCGTTGACGATGGCAAGGGCCCGGGGGACTTTATCCTGCGGCACCAGGCGCATGGCCGTCGCCGCCGACAACGACCAGAAGCCGCCAATCGCAACGCCGATCAGTGCCCGCCCGACCATGAAAACCAGATAACTGGGCGCCAGTGCCGCCACCGTTCCGGAGATGATCATCAACAGCGTCAGCGCCGAGAGCAGCCACTTGCGTTCGATGCGCGCCGCGATCGACGCGATGAACAGGCTGGTGACTAACGCAAAGGCACCGGAAACGGCGATGCCCTGACCAGCCTGCCCTTCGCTGATGTGCAGGTCTGCGGCCACCGGTGTGAGCAGGCTGACCGGCATGAATTCCGACGCAACGAGTGCAAAGGCCGCCAACGACATGGCGAGCACAGCGCCCCATGCAGGTTTGCCCTGTGGTTTTGGCAATGAGGTATCGGTCATGAAAATCCTGAAATTGCTTGATGGGCTCGGAGCCCCTCTCTTGGGTCTAATGATTGCACCGAGCATGGACCCGGCGAGCGAGCGCCGTTCCGGATGAGCTTAATGTGACGTGCAGTTTTAACGACCGGCAAGGGCGACCGGTAGAACATTTCGCTGGAGTTCTTGCCCGATCCTGTGAACCCGCCTGTTTGCCATAGGCAACGCTTCGCTTGGCGGGGTAATGTTCTGCCTATAGCTCTCAATCCCGCAGATATCGACATGACCGCCCAAGACAGATCGCTCCAACAGAGGCTCGCCAACCTCATCGATAACCGGACGACAGGACCGGGCGACTTTGAAACATCAATTGCCGGTCTTTGTTTTTTCCGCCGCGACGCCCCTGCCCCACCCATGACCTGCATGATCGAACCGAGCATCGTCCTCGTCGCCCAAGGGATGAAACAGGTGTGGATTGGGGGGCAGGCGTATGGGTACGACACCGCACGTTTCCTTATGACTTCGCTGGATATGCCTGCGAACTCGGAAGTGTTGGCCGCCAGCCCGCAACAGCCCTGCCTGGGGCTGGTCATGCGACTCGATTTGCGCATGGTGGCGGATCTGATCGCCCAGGGCAGCGTGATACCACGGGTCGAGCGCGCCGTCGGGATAGGTGCGGGGATCGGCACGGCCACCCAGGATTTTCTCGAGCCGTTCGTGCGCCTGCTGGCCCTGCTCGATGAACCCGACGCCATCCCGGTGCTGGCGCCCTTGATCCAGCGAGAAATTCACTATCGGTTGTTGATGGGCGACCAGGCCGCGCGGCTAAGGCAGATTGCCTCCGTCGACAGCCAAGGCTACCGGATCGCCAAGGCCATCGACTGGTTGAAGCTCAACTACACCGGGCCTGTCCGTGTGGAGGACCTCGCGTCGCGCGTGCAGATGAGCGCCCCGACGTTCCATCACCATTTCCGCCAGCTCACGGCTATGAGCCCACTGCAATACCAGAAATGGCTGCGGTTGAACGAAGCAAAGCGCCTGATGCTCAACGAGCACTTGGACGTGGCGAGCGCGGCCTACCAGGTGGGCTATGAAAGCCCCTCGCAGTTCAGCCGAGAATACAGCCGTCTCTTCGGCGCGTCCCCGAAGCGGGATATCGCGGCGTTGCGCAGGCCGGCAAATGCCATTAAAGCTGATTGACTCGTGGTGCCCGGCTCCACCTTGGCGACTCGGCCTCATCCTACGGGTCCGCCAGCGCAATACATTTGCGCGCCAGGATCAGGGGGATTGCATTGCACCTACACCAACCGCAAGCCAACCATGCGCAAGCCATGGAATACCTTGGAGCGCGCTTCGTTGTGCTCATCCGCCTGACACTGCGCGGTAATACTGCGTCATGTACTCCACGAACACGCGCACCTTGGCCGGCAGATGCCGGGCATGAGGGTAAAGCGCGTAGTAGTGCCGTTCCCCAAGGGTGTGCTCAGGCAGGATTCGCACCAGCCTGCCGGCCAACAGGTCATCTTGCACCGTCGCCAGGGTAAACGCGGCTATGCCGCCGCCTGCCAAGGCATAAGCGTGCAAGGCAGTGATGGTGTCTGTATGAAAAATGCCCTGGCAATCCAGACTGACGGGGCCTTCCCAGGCGCTGGTGAGCGTCCACTGAGGAGTCGCCCCATACGTCAGCAACCGATGCTCGTTGAGTTCGGCAGCACTGCGAGGCAAACCGCACTTGAACACGTAAGCCGGCGCCGCTACCAGCACCAGCGGTGAAACGCTGAGCAAACGGGCGACCAGGCTGCTGTCGGCCAAGGGCCCGCAAATCCGCAACGCGACGTCGAAGCCATCGGCCACCAGATCGACCAACGGATCAGAGCAAGACAAATCGATCTGGATCTCCGGATACCGCGCCTGGAAGGCCGGCAACCAATGCGCCAACTCCAAGGTGCCTACCACCAGCGGCGCGCTGATCCGAAGCAGCCCGAAGGGACGCTCGTGTTCCAGCGCGACGGCTTGGGACGCGGCATCGACTCGGTCAAGGATATCCACGCAGGCTGCGTAGTACCTTTCCCCTGCTGCCGTAAGGCTCATGCGGCGGGTATTGCGATTGACCAGACGCACGCCCAACGTGGATTCCAACTGATGCAAATGCCGGGAAACCGACGAGTGCGTGGTGTTCAGCCGCTCAGCGGCGGCTGAGAATCCCTGGGCCTCAGCGATGCAGCGGAACACACGCATGGCGAGCATCTGATTCATAGGGGGCTTAGCGCACCGGTAGCTTGACGATTTCGGCGGTGTTCATCACATCGCCGAACGTATCCTCAATCTCGGCGAGGGCAGCCTTGTGCAAGGCGTCCTTGTCGATCGATTCCCCATTGACCCGGGTAATCGCACGCGTAGCCGATGCATCGGCCGCCACCAACACGTTATAGCTCAGCGGTGCCGCATCCCGAGCAGCGCCCGCCACGCACGCATGGGTCATGAGGCCGGAGACGATCACGTTCTCGATACCCCCGGCTTTCAGACGCTTGTCCAGATCGGTACTGCCGAACACGCTGACGGTGTTTTTTTGCAAGACCGGGTCATTGGGCCTGGGCTGCATATCAGGATGGAATTTCACGGTTTCACCGTCGATGGCAAACACAGGGGAGCCGGCGGGTGCGATGTGCTGAACGTGGTAGACCGGCATTTGGTGTTCATCGGCGAATTCGATCAGCTTCCGGGCGTTGGCCAGCGCTGCCGGGCCGTCAGGGATCGGCATCTTACCGGTGAAGTATTCATTCTGAAAATCGATCACCAGTAACGCGGTTTTACCGGCAGGCAACTGGCTCACGGGCACTGCGCCAGACATTGCACGAATGGTTGGATGACTCTCGGCCGAGGCGCCGGCACTGGCGAGAACGCCTGAGAATACACAGGCGGTGAGCAATCGACGGGTAAAGCTTTGCATGGGCAGTTCCTTCTTTCATGGAGTGAATGAAGGGAATCCTAGGTGGATGGCTGGCGCCGGAACACAGCGCGGACGGCACAGAACTTGTTTGGAATCTGCACAAGTGAACCATGATCGAGCGCTCAGGACTGTCTACAGCCCCGTACCTCTGCCCCACTGCCCGCGATTATCCGCTTCCCCACTTTCTCCCCCACTTCCAATGCCTGCCCATCCCTCTGCTTGCCCTGCCGCGCCTGCCCCACCAGCTGAGGAATCAAACCCCCTTCCGGTAAGTGCTTCCAGAATCGCCCCGGCATGTGCTGGCGCAACGCGGTGGGGTTGAGCCTCGCCGGATTGAAGATGTGTCGATAATAGGTGCGCCACAGTTCCGCGCCGGGATCTTCGGCGTGGCGGGCCCATTGTTGCCATTGCTCAGGGCAACGGCGTTGATAGTCCAGCGAATGCCCATCGAAACGAATGCCATCGCGGGGCGTTGCGATCAGCCAGCGTTGCCGGCCCAATCGCTCGGCAAAATGCCCGCTCGCGCTTTCAAGGATGTCGTGGGCGGGCTGGTGGAAAGCCACAAGATCCAACTGCAGTTGTTCGGCGACCGCCGGCGGCAGCGGTACGAAACGCACGAACGCATGAAGGTGATGGGCTTCGCGGCTGACCTGTTTGATACGCCGTTGCAATTCGCTGCCCAATCGATCGCCAGCGAGCATTGCGGTGCGGTCGCCATGGGCGACGCGCCAGAGCACTTCGTACAGCAGATTCCAGCGTTGTTCGCCCTGGTAGCGGCTGGCCTGTTCCAATTGCCCCAACAACCCCGCCGGCACGCGCGTCTGGAACGGCCCCGGGCCCTGTGGCAGCGGCGTCGGCACAGCCAGCAGGTCGGCGATCGGGCCCTGGGCCCATGTCACGTCGCTGGGGTCGATTCCGTGGCCCAGCAGCGTTCGGGCCTGGTCACGCCAGGTGCTGAAAACGTCGTCACAATCGAGGGCGATCATGCCCACAGCCCCATTTGCACCGGCCGCTGTGGGTCGCGCAAGCGCGCTCGGAGCAGCCCGCTGCGCACTTGGCCGTCAGCGGGGCGGTAATCGCTGGTCACGATAAACGGACGCGCCTTTTCCAACACGCAACGCAACTGCACCAAGTCGTCGTAGCGAATCCGCCGCTCCCTGCGCAGTGTCACCAGCCGCTGGACACTGCGCAGGCCGATGCCGGGAATGCGCGCGAGCAAAGCCGGCTCGGCGCGGTTGAGGTCGAGTGGAAACACATCACGATTGGCCAATGCCCAGGCCAGCTTGGGGTCGATGTCCAGGTCCAGGTTGGTGGATGTGCTCAATAGTTCGCCTGCCTTATAGCCGTAGCCTCGCATGAGGAAGTCGGCCTGATACAACCGATGCTCCCGCAGCAAAGGTGGCGCGGCCAGTGGCACGCTGGCGGGGCTCTCGGGGATCGGGCTGAAGGCGGAGTAATAGACTCGCCGCAGGCCGTAGCCCTGGTAAAGCGACTCGGCGTTGCTGAGGATGGCGTGGTCATCGGTGGCATCGGCCCCGACGATCACTTGCGTGCTCTGCCCGGCCGGGGCAAAACGAGGCGCCCGCGGCTCGCCCGCCACCGCCTGTTGGCCGTCGTGGATGGTGCCCATCGCCTGACGGATGGTAGCCAGTTGCTTCTCCGGCGCCAGGCGCTTGAGGCTGATCTCCGAGGACAATTCGATATTCACGCTCAGGCGATCCGCCAGCCGCCCGGCCTCTTCGATCAATAGCGGGTCGGCGTCGGGAATGGTCTTGAGATGGATATATCCACGGAACTGGTGCTCTTCGCGCAGCAACCGCGCGACTCGAACCAACTGCTCCATGGTGTAATCGGCCGAGCGAATGATGCCAGAGCTCAGGAAAAGGCCGCTGATGCAATTACGTCGATAGAAATCCAGGGTCAGCCGGACCACTTCTTCGGGTGAGAATCGCGCCCTCGGCACATTGCTGGAGCGGCGGTTCACGCAGTACTGGCAGTCGTACAAGCAGAAATTGGTCAACAACACCTTGAGCAGCGATACACAGCGACCATCCGGCGTGTAGCTATGGCAGATACCCATGCCATCCGTGGCCCCAAGCCCGTCCCGCCCCCGCGAACTGCGCTTGGGGGCGCCACTGCTGGCGCAGGATGCGTCATATTTGGCGGCATCGGCAAGAATGCCCAGCTTGGCAATGAGTTGCATGGAAAACACTCGAACACTGGATGCATGAACAGTATTCGCAGATGCGCCGTGTTGCAAGCTCCGTTGGTCAATCCAGCCGCCGAACCGACAGTGACAGATGGGCTCATTGGCTACGCGATGGGCTATAATCCGCTCACCCACGTGATTCGAGGTCCAACCCCATGGGCACTGTCAGCCTTGAAACAAAGAAGGCCTACGCAGCCAGGACTCGTAGGTCCAACTACGCAGCGAGCCTGCGCCTGGAGGGCTTCAAGGTGTCTTTCGAGGACGGCGAACGCAAGCTGCCATCCCGTGAAGACGTGTTGAAGACCTTCACCAAGACCCGAGCCTGATGCCCGACAAATATGGCGTCGGCGAGGACGCCTACTGCTATCCCGGCTCCACGGTCCTGCGCAACAAACTCGATATCCACGACGAACCCACCCTGGGCGAAGCCGAACAACAGCTTTCGGCGATCGCGGCGAGCAGTGTTGAATTCAACCCGCCCCCTTACAGCCTGGCTTACCTTCAGAACATCCATCACGCATTGTTCGCAGACCTGTTCGAATGGGCCGGACAGCTGCGGACCGTTGGCATGGCCAAGCAGGACACTCGCTTCTGCCAACCGGAATACATGGAGAAGGAAGCCGAAAAGATTTTCGCCCGCATAGCGGCAGCGAATTGGTTCGAAGCAATGGGCCGGGATGAACTCATAGTCGCCGTGGCGGACGCCTACTCCGATATCAACGTCATCCATCCCTTTCGTGAAGGCAACGGCCGCGCCCAACGCATCCTGTTTGAGCACCTCATCATGAATGTCGGGTTCGAAATAAGTTGGTGGGGAATCGAAAAAGACGAATGGATCAATGCCAATATCGCGGCTTATAACTGCGTGCTCGATCCCATGGAAACCGTTTTCAAGAAGTGTATTGGACAGCCGATACAATCTCGACCATAAGTTACCTGCGCTCTTTGCTTAAGCGATACATTCCGTGCCAGCCAACCCTGCCGAAAGACGATGTATGAACCAGACCGCCTCGTTCCCCCCGAATGAACGAGGCCGAGACTTTGTCGTGGGCGACGTCCACGGGCATTTCAAGCTTCTGGAAAGGGCCTTGGTGAAACTCGAGTTCAATACCGAAGTAGACCGGGTTTTTTCCGTGGGGGACCTCATCGATCGCGGTCCCGACTCAGAGGACGTATTGAATTGGCTTGGGCAACCCTGGTTTCATGCGGTACGCGGCAACCATGAGCAAATGGTTATCGATGGTATCTGCGGCCACGGAGACAGACACAGGCACATCCGCAACGGCGGCGCCTGGCTCTATGAGTTGAGCCCGACCACCCAGGAGCAACTTCTAGCAGCGTTTCAGCAACTTCCGATCATTATCGAAGTTAAGTTATCCGACGATAAAACAGTTGGGATAGTACATGCCCAAGCGCCAGCTGTCGGGCTTGAAAATGAATGGCAGAATGCGAAGGAAGCCATTACCGGAACGCGAGGAAAGCAGTCCGAACAACAAGCCTTGGCGCAAGCCCTTTATGCCCGGGACAAAATCGAACAGCAGGACCCGACTCCAATCAAAGGCATCCACGAAGTTTATGTCGGACATTCATCAGTCCCGCGCGTCACCCGCCTCGGCAATGTTGTCTACATGGATACTGGCTGCTCCTTTTCCGACGGAGCACTGAGCCTCATGGAAATCGGCAGCCAATCGGTTTTCAGCATAGGGATGACGCAGTGAATGGGTGGGCTGCCTAGTCCGGGGTGAATGCATTCGCTGCCGTCCCATACCTGATAAACTGTGCGGCCTCCGCATTTGCCTCCAGATTCCCATGCCTCTTCAAGAAACTTTGCGACAGTCCGTTTCCCGCCGCTTCAGCGTGGCCCCGATGATGGATTGAACCGATTAGTCACAATGTGCCCAGCTCCGCTTGCTTAAGCCCGCTTTTTTCATTCTACCTGTAGCAAATATTTAGCAACCACAGATTTGTGTCCTCGAATAGCGCAAGAGAGCCTCATAGGGCTGATTTCTATTCACTGTCGAACTTATTGGGAAGGATTTATCTCAAGCAGCTCGCGCCCGAGGCAGGGCAAATGGAACCGGTTCTCCATTTAGAGACGGGGGCGGCCGCCAAGACCGGAAGCAACATACGAGGGGCTCTGGAGATGCTAGGGGAAATGCAGGTTTCATCAAACGAAGTTGGGCTCGACCTAGGGCTCAAGAGTTCGAGTATTTTTTACGAGTCCGCCCGAGGGCCAGCCCGGCAACCGAGCCATTCCCGCTTTCGGTCGGTGGCGCCAAGCAGCGTTCTCATCGTTCACGTAAAATACCCATCCCGCCTGCTGCACAGCTCCAATCCGATTTCGCATGTGTTCTACATCGAATGCCTTCCCGAGGTGATCCTTAAGCCAGCTGCGATTTATGAGGTAGCGACCACATCCCTCGCAGTAAATCTCTTCCACATCACCGTATTTGCCTTTCTTTACTGCTCCCCCCAGCAGATCCTACACGCGCCAAGTCGAATCATTGCCCTTTGCCTTTGCCCTTTGCCCTTGTGATTTCCCCCAGGACCGTGACGCCGACGCGCGGCGGCCGGCTACAACTGCATCGGCATGTCAGAAACGCTGCTGCACAGGCAAAGGGCCGGGTGCTTAGAGCTGCTCTAACGGCTTCTCAAAACAAGCTCCCGAGGTCTAAGAATCGCTGTAGCATTGACTTGAATCACTGATAGCATGACTCACGTCCCGTCATGATTAAGAGTGCCGAAAGCGACGCACCTTTTGACGGGTGCGCTAAGCTCGGTTGAATTTTCCTTTATTCGCTTTGGGCTTGAGGATGTCAACGTGGATACCCTCGTGGTACTCAGATCGTCAGCCACTCCGAGACAAATATGATCGTAAATCGTAAAGAGATGGGGATCATCGGCGGAGAAGTACTGATCGTCGAGGATGATCAAACGCTGCGCGTTCTGATGGTCGAAATTTTGGAAGACATCGGAGCCAAAACCAAAGCGTTCGAAACGGCTGATGAAGCCTTGATATATCTGCTTCAGTCTCCATTCCACTGCTGTCTGGTAATCGTGGATTATGGTGTTCCGGGGCAAATCAATGGTATGGACTTCATCAGTATGGTGAAAAAAAAATGGCCGTCGACTGGTTCGATACTGACATCCGGATATTCGTTTCTTCCTGAAACGGTACCTGGCGCAACGTTTTATTTGCAAAAGCCTTGGTCCATAAGCGACTTAATAGCCTCCATCAGGGCTGTCCTCAGCGATGATTCGTAAAACTATGTCTGGTGGGCTCTGGTGGGTGTTTAGAGACAATAGGAATTGGGGCTTATGTGCTAGGGCCCCCTGGCTTTCTCGCCAGAACGCGACGACTGGTATCGGAATCACTACGAGAATTCATTCAGTGCTTCGCGTCGATTGCAACGACTCGAGGCTCTTGGGTGGTTCGAGCCCCTTTTACCCGGTGGTCAGCGCCGCCAAGCGAAGTCAGACCTGATGACCGTCTGGCTGGTTTATCGCGATTGATATACAACGCGAAGTTAGCTGGCCGATAACGCCCTGAATCTAACTGGAGCTGACGATGCCCCACCGCACCCCAAAACTTCTCATAGCAGCCGCTACGGCCACACTGGTCATGTCCATCACTGCTGCAGTGGGTCCGATTACGCTGTTTTGGACAAACCAAACGCGTAACGAACGTAACCAAGTTGAACAGCAGCTGGACAGCATTCGTACGGTGCAAGGCTTGCTCGTGGACGCGGAAACAGGCGAGCGCGGCTATGTGTTGACTGGGATAGAGACATTTCTTCAGCCTTATTACTTAGCCACATCGCAGCTTCCGGGCGCTCTCAAGAACCTTCGGAAAAACTATCTGAATGATCCTCCCGACGAAATAAGTCAAGTGGAAGACTTCATAGAGCAGACCGAGTCAAAAATCGACCACCTGAACATGGTGATAAAGTTGCGCAGTACCCAAGGTGCCGCAGCGGCGATCGCAGAAATCGCTACCGGGAACGGAAAGAGACTTATGGATCAGGTACGCAATCTAGCAGGCGAGCTGATTCAAGCGGAAGGTGAGGAAGTGGCCATTCTGGACAACCAGCTCAATGCGAACCTGCGTTGGGCCGTTGCCATCTCTATCGCAAGCTTCTTGCTTACGCTGGTGCTGAGCCGTTTTATTTACGTGTCCATGCGTCAGACCATAAAACGCCAGGCCGAATCGACTACTACCGCGCTTTCTTCGACCACCCAACTTGGCAAAAGCCTGAGAAATCTTGAACAACGGAACGCGCAAATAGGCTTGCTCGCAGAAATGGCCCGCCTCCTGCAAACCGAGATGAGCCAGGAGGAAACGCTTCAGTTGGCAAGTTCCTATTGCCAAGAACTACTGGAGGGCACCAGTGGAACGCTGTACCTGTACCGCAATTCAGCTGATGCTCTGCAATCTTCGGCAAGTTGGGGCCAGGTCAGGACTCAACCAGACGATCTAATGACCCCAGAAGACTGCTGGGCCATACGTCGAGGTCATTCGCATGTGGTTGAGAAGCCGCATGAGCTGCGATGCGCTCATTACTCGAATACCAAAGCGTTTAGCGATGACCAAATTCACTGGTGCCTGCCACTTATAGCTTACGGAGAAACACTAGGGCTTTTGTATATCCAGCATGCTGACTCAAAAGCTGATAAAGACGTCAGCCGTCAGTTTGCGGAAGCAGCTGCGGAGCAGACCGCGCTAGCACTGGCGAACGGTAAAATGCGTCAGGTTCTGCAGATCCAGTCTATCAAAGATCCACTGACTGGGCTGTATAACCGCCGCTTCATGGAAGAGACTCTCAAGCGCGAGCTATCCAAGGTCGCCCGAGACGCAGTCGACCTGAGCGTCATCATGCTTGACCTGGACAACTTCAAAAAACTGAATGACTTGCATGGCCACTCCGCAGGTGACGCGGTGCTGCGAAACACCGCATCATTGATCATCAGCGCTATAAGAGCAACCGACGTTGCCTGCCGCTTTGGTGGAGAAGAGCTGATGGTCATCCTGCCGGACTGTTCTCTTGATGATGCCCTCTTGCGAGCCGAATCCATCCGCGCTTCGCTGGAAAGCATGAGCCCTACGGACGGAACACAGACGTACAGCGTTACTGCATCATTTGGCGTGGCCTCAGCAACGCGTAACGGGATTAATCAAGCCGAGTTAATCAAAGCGGCGGATGCCGCACTGTATAGAGCCAAGCGAGGGGGCAAAAACCGGGTTGCGTCCTAGTGGCGTTCGACTTCATACAGGCCGCCGATCAAGTGCAGAGCCTGTTCGACCAAATCGCTATTTTTGGTGACGCGCAAGTCCTAAAGCTTGCGCTGAGCGGGGCCACACACGCTGGAATTCTGACGTGGCTCGGCTGGTGCGCCCGGCGGGTTGGTGGCCTTCTTAGGTTTACTAACTGGGCAGAGATGGGTCAGCTGTGGTTGCAGCAAACGTGAGGGGCGCCCTGGCTACGTTCGATTAAAACGAGCAGTTATCAAGATGGCTCTGACTGTTTTGACGGCACCGGATCGTCATCCCGTTCAGCGGACCTGAGCTTCCCAGGGATCCAATATGCATCTCTAATTTCATCTAGAGCCTTCCATGGTTCATGTCCAAACAGAGCATTTGGACAGTCCGGCTGGTGGGTAAATATGCGGTTTCTGTCTAGCTCAGACTGCTCCACGCCGCACCTCTTGCATTTCACTGCTCGATTTTGCAAAGCCCATTTTTCGTGCCAAGCGATGAGTATTTCAAGGGGCGTCACTTCTTTCCGCTCCACCAAACCTGTACAAACAATAAATTATGTACAACTCTTCCGCGTGTCAAGGTGTTTTACCCGAACCCCAACGGTGCGATTCCGGCACTACTCAAGGATGGGAATGATCCCGCGTGGGTGCGATGGGGCCGGCGCCGAGAGGAAACCGGCACAGGCCCATCGGATGGTTTTGGCGAGTTGTAGACCGTAGAGGGCCAAAAAGTCATCCCGAAGCGTGTGGTAGGTCTCGTCAGCGATACATGACGAAAGATGAAGTACGGGTCACACATTGATTTGATATGAATGAGGGCTACGGGTTGGAGGGCTTGATGCTAGGCGATAAAAACCGACACGTGTACTCAAAGAGCGGATGCCTTATTACCGTGGCTTCGAGGACGTCATATGGGGGCGCGTTTGTGAGCGCTTTGGCTTGGAGATTGACCTCCCCCCAAGCGTACATCAAGCCGACCTGATCGCCCTGGCCACCGAACGCCGCGACCTGATGCCACCCGACCCGGCCACCTGGGATCGCCTTGTCGGCATCGAACCCGCGCCCGAACGCATCCGGCCGTGGTCACCCACCGAAGCCCGGCTCACCTACCACCAACGACTGATGGACCAACTCGCTATCGAACACCGGAGGAAAGCGGCATGAAGCAGGAACAGAACAACACCCAACCCCAGGCCGCTTTGCTCCGCAGCGCTAGCAGGGTCGACGCGCCTGTAAAAAACAGTCTCTGCTGCGTAGCAGCAGGCATTACTGCTTCATTCCAAACCGCCGCAGAAGCACCTATACCCCACGAAAGGCTGCGCCGGGCAGCGCCAAATGATTTAACGCTAAACGCACTGGGAATACTGCCGGCGCAGCCTGTGGAGGCGTACGCTCCAAGCTTGGAAATTCGGGAGGGGATATGAACACGCTTTTTTTGTTGATGGCCCAGTATGAAGGCCGTGCGGTGATTCCTCTCGATCGCGTGTGTGCTGACTATATGAATTTGACTGTGGAAAAATTTAAACACAAGAGACTGGCAGGCGAGATTGACATACCTATCGTGCGCCTTGGACCCGAAAGTCAAAAAGCAGGGCTCGGGATCCATTTGAGAGATTTAGCTGAGTACATTGATCGACAACACGCAAGGGCCACTATCGAGCAAAATCGACTAATGGGAAGGAGATCATGACCTGTATCAAAGCTCCGCTGTCCTCAGCCAAAGGTGCTAACATGCGCGGTCGAAAATCTGTTGACCTCAGCTGTGAGCCCGCCAGCCCCATGATCGATGGTTTGCTAAAAAAGCAATGCCTGTATACCTGTGAGTTAAAATTGGAATCAAACATGAACGAACCTGTTGTCATCGATCTTTTCTCCGGTGTCGGTGGCCTTAGCCTTGGAGCATCTAGAGCAGGTTTTCATGTTGCAGGTGCATTCGAAATCGATAAGTATGCAATAGAAACTCACGCCATTAACTTCCCGTTCGCAAACCACATTCAAGCCGATATCGGATCGATGACCGGTAAGGAAGTTCTTGAACGCTCAGGTTTAAAGGAGGGGATGCTCGACGGGCTTATTGGAGGCCCTCCTTGCCAAGGTTTCAGTACCATGGGCAAGCGCGACGACGCCGACCCTAGAAATCAACTATTTTATCATTTCTTTAGGTTGATCAAAGAAACCAAGCCAAAATTCTTCATTGCGGAGAACGTGCCAGGTATCTTAACAGAGAAATATAAGGCGCACGTTGAAAACGCTCTAAGCCTTGTAAGAAACGATTATACTTTACTTCCACCAATCAAGGTCAAGGCTGATCGATATGGAGCCCCTACAACTAGAACACGTATATTTTTCATTGGCTTCAGGCCCAATGAATTTACGCGTGAGCTTAGCCCAGAACTATTCGCCCCCAATCCCACCGCCTCATTAGTTAATGTGAAAACCGCGCTAGAGGGACTTCCGACGCTTATCCGTTCTGACTGGCAAGCCGAAGAGCAATCTTGGCGCAGAGCAACATCTCTCGCTGAAAATACTTTTCTCAAAGCGCTTAATGGAAAAATCCCAACGGGAATAGGTTCTATAAGAGCTGTTGAGCTGTTAATGGAAAAACAACTTGTCTCTGGATGCTTTGGTACTCGACATATCCCTGAGGTAGTTAGACGCTTCGCTCGCCTGAAGGCGGGAGAAGTTGATTCTGTATCAAAAGCAAAGAGACTTGACCCGGAAGGATTTTGCCCTACTCTGAGAGCTGGCACAGGTAGCGACAAAGGCAGCTTTCAAGCCGTCCGCCCTATCCACATGACATCTCCCAGAGTGATAACTCCCCGCGAAGCAGCTCGCTTGCAGGGCTTTCCCGACTGGTTTCAGTTCCATCCAACCAAATGGCATAGCTTCCGACAAATTGGAAACAGCGTAAGCCCAATAGTTGGCGAACATATTCTTAGCTCAGTATATAGTTGCTTATAGAACGACTCTTGAATACCAGGGAAACATCCTATAAAAATTCACAAAGTTACTCATTTCCTCCTGAGCGACCCGCTCAGTTGAAGCAGTGTAGAAGTCTAGAGCATTCTGAATATCTTCTACACCTGCTTCTGGCAACATCGACTCTATATGCACACGTTCCTTAGCTGACAGAACCGGCACACTTATACTTTTCGGAGCTAAACAATCCGCATTAAAAAAACTCCAGAAAGGGAGTCGTGACTGCTCAAGAAACCGTTCGATTTCATCCCTATGCAGCAACACCCCTGTCACCGTAAGCATTTGTTGTCCATCGCTGTAAACAAACGCTGCGAGAGGCTGCAAAACAATACTGGGGTCACCAGCCAAACCATGCTTAACAGCCGACATAATCGCCGCGAGCAAAGTTTTAGGATAGTTTTTTGTAGCGACTGAATCGGCTGTGACTTCTGCAGGTCCATAGGACGACAGTCTATTTGCAAGAACTTCAGCTCGATACTCCAACATTTTGGAACGATCTTGCGGTTCACCTAGTGCCGTTGGACTCGCGTTCACCGTTATTTTGAAAATATCACCGTGCCCAAGCTTCTCAACGAGCCTTTGGGTCTCTGTAAGCTGACTGGTAATGTCCGTAGTGGCATAATCAAACCAGACTATATTGCCAGCCTCATTATCAAACTCGTAATTATTTAAAAAATCACCACTTGATTCATTTCTCAACGATATGCAAGAAATCGGCCGATTGAACATCTGTCGCTTGTAAACATTCGGATCCATTTCCAACGAAATCATTTTGGATATCCTAAGCGCAGAATGCAGGTGCTTAAAATCCTCCAAGAACGGGCCACCAAAACCAATATAACTGTAGTTTGATATATTTACGTAACGACCTACTCTAGACAACAAGTCTACAAATAGATTGCGCTCGATAGCTTTATTCTGACGCAAATGGTAAGCAATACTTCCGCCCTGACTCATGGATTAGATCCCCTTCAGAACTTCATCAAAGCATTTAGCACCAATCTCACCTGGCTGAGCATTTTCATCTCCAAAAAAATGCTCGCCCAATGTTTTAATATCCGATAAAGGCTTGGAAAATCTTAAGAACCGGTATTCTTTCTCAATAGTAGGCATCGGCAATTCAGGCTTGAATTTTTGGCCCTTGATCATGCTTTTCCGGTCCGCTGACCAGCGATTAGAAGGGATGCTTTTCATGATCTCCGACGGTGTGGTCGTCACAGCCGAGACACTTAGATCGGAACGCTCCTTAGATGGACGCTTCCACTTATTGGTATAATCCGTGAAAATCTTCACACCCTCACGCATAAATTCTTTTACTGCAAGGTATAAGTCTGAGTTTCCATCTATACCACGTTTTGTGGTTGTGACAGGCAGAAGAGACGCGTCGTTACATTTGAAGTTCACAACACCTGCAATCGATACAAACTGGGTGTGATATGCGGGTACGCCTGCCTCACCCCAGCCTGTAACTCTGGTTTTGTCTGCATGCAGTACGACACGGTCGTTGCAAATGATTGTCCAACCTGCTTTTTCCGTGGAAGGCTTTCCTGCCAATGAGTCTTCCTCCTCCTGATCTGAAGGGAGATCTCTATAAAAACCGACTGCCAGCTCGATTGCAACGCCATTGTAATTACCTTGGTAAACAAAGGGGGCAATACCAGAACCCGACGCTAAAGCATTTTCACCCAAAATAAAGCTTGAGGTTGTCGGAGCAACTCTCTCACCATTCACATAAACATTGAAACCCTTAGTTATTATGTGACCATAATATGCAGAGATTGCTTTTTTTAGATCAACCTCAAAACCCGTCTGATTGGAAAATAATCGGGGAATACCATCGTTCAGTTCTGTTACCGTAATCTTTGTGCCTTTAGCTTCATCCGGTTGAACTTCCTCTATGGGAAGATTCCAGTTGAAGTCATCTGCCAACCATGCGGCATCAATTGTAACTTTATATGCAGCATCTCTAGCGCTTGTCTCGACGGTAGACTGCCGGCCCAGCTTGAATATTGCCCGTTTCATGCCGATACCATAGACGCCAACTGTTGGGACGTCTTTGTCAGTATCGCGATCAGGTCTACCTAGACGGAACGCACGCTCAAGCGCAACCTCTCGAGGGATGCCGCCGCAATTATCAAATATCGAGAAATGATTTTCATCGAAAGTGATTTTAGCTTCAAATCCTTTATAAGGAACTGGATGGTTCAGTTCGGTGCGCTTCTCTCGCATAGCACCGTCGACACAGTTATCAAGGAGATCAAGGATTGAATCCTTCAACTCGATATCTCGCGTCAACATTTCTACGAAAAAACGTTTTGCAGGATGAGCGTTAACATGATCAGTCATTAAAAATTCCTTTTTTATCACTTTAAAGCATATATGCATAAGGCATGATGTCAAAATGCCAAATTAGCAGTAGTTTTGCTAGCGAAGATTTATACGGTCAGCTAGCAATATCGGTAACCAGTGCCATGCAGCATATCTGTTTCCACGCCCTCGGAGATGCGTGTACCTCCGTAGTGAGTTCCAGTCAGTCCCGGTGTCCAGAGACGCTCGACACCCTTGGAATATCCCAGTCCATCTCAAACAACCGACTCACCCCTTCATGCCGGAGATCATGGAAATGAAGGTCTTCGATACCCAGCATCGGGCAAGCCCTCGTGAAGGAAGCTGACACTGACTTACCGTTAAAGGGGAAGATCTCTCGCTTGACTTTGGGCATCGACTTCAGGATCGCCCATGCCTCATCGGGCAAGTGGCACCAAACATCATTACCTAGCTTCTGGCCAGGATTCTTCATGTCTCGAACGAGCACCGCCTGCCGGGATTCGTCAAGATCCTCCCAGCGTATCCGTGTGATTTCCTCCTGCCGGCGTGTAGAAAAGAGCGCGAAAGCAATTATTTTTGGCATGGGAATAGAGTTATTACCCCGTGTTTGCATGTCAAAGTAATGCTCCATCAGCTTGTCCAGCTCATCGAGAGTAGGCCGGCGATTACGCTCTTTGCTCTTGGTGACCATTCCGAGCTTACGCAACACCTTTCTAGCGTCAGTCATGGCAAGCGGATCTATCTCATACCCCCAGGCCGGCCGAGCGACCGAGAGGACCGCTCCTAGGTGCGATAGATCATTACCGACCGTCTGCGCCTGGACACCGCCCCCCTCCTCGCTCATCCGCCATTGAGCAAACTCCACAAGCTTTTGACTGTTCAACGCAGAATCATCGACCTCACCCAGCCACGTCTCCTTGATCGCCGTCAGGGTTGCTCGCTTGGTTTTCCCCAGCGGCCGGATCTTCTCGTACTCGTCCAGGTACTGATCGATCATCTTCTTGATCGTCACCCCTTTCCGGTTCGCACGTTCGATAGCACCAGGCGCGGCCAGCTCCGTCTCCCGCCGCTTGATCCATGCCTGAGCCGCCTGCTTCCGGTCGAAGGTTTGGCTTTCCTGATAAACTGTCTTCCCGTCCCGATTGATCCGTATCTGCGCCGTGTAGGCCGTTGAATTGTCCTTGCGCTTGCGTGATGTGATCGTGCCCATATCCAGTTGCTACATTGCCGAGACCGGTTGCTACAGTGTAGCAACCGCTATCCAAAAACAAGGAAAAATGGGTAAAAACCGCTGTATAAAAGATCAGTATCAATGAATTTAGAAAAACCCGAAGCGCCTGTAAACACTGGATTACCCCGCCAAGAGCCGTCCCGCCGCTTCAGCGTGGCCCCGATGATGGATTGGACCGACGCCCACTGTCGCTTCTTCCTACGCATCCTCTCCAAGCACGCCCTGCTTTACACCGAAATGGTCACCACCGGTGCCTTGCTCAACGGCGACCACGAACGCTTCCTGCGCCACCATGAAACCGAGCATCCCCTGGCCCTGCAACTGGGCGGCAGCGTCCCCGGCGACTTGGCGGCCTGCGCCCGAATGGCCCAGGAACATGGCTACGACGAGGTGAATCTCAACGTCGGCTGCCCGAGCGATCGGGTGCAGAACAACATGATCGGCGCCTGCTTGATGGGGCATCCGGAATTGGTGGCCGATTGCGTGAAAGCGATGCGCGACGCCGTGTCGATTCCGGTGACGGTCAAGCATCGGATCGGGATCAATGGTCGCGACAGTTATGAGCAATTGTGCGAGTTCGTCGGGACCGTGCGTGACGCCGGTTGCAACAGTTTTACCGTGCATGCGCGGATTGCGATCCTGGAGGGGTTGTCGCCGAAGGAGAATCGCGACATTCCGCCATTGCGCTATGACGTGGTGGCCCGATTGAAAGCGGACTTCCCTGAGCTGGAGATCGTACTCAACGGTGGAATCAAGACACTGGAGGCCTGCCACGAACATCTGCAAACGTTCGATGGTGTCATGCTGGGCCGCGAGGCGTACCACAACCCGTATCTGCTGGCCGAAGTGGACCAACAGTTGTTCGGCAGCACTGCGCCGCTCATTACTCGTGCCGAGGCCTTGGCACAGCTGCGGCCTTATATTGCCGATCACTTGGCACAAGGCGGTGCCATGCACCACATCACCCGTCACGTGCTGGGGCTGGGCACTGGGTTCCCGGGCGCGCGGCGGTTCCGGCAGTTGTTGTCGGTGGATATCCACAAGACCAAGGATCCGTTGGCCTTGCTCGATCAGGCGGGCCAGTTGCTGGAAGGGCGTTAACCATCACTTGCTTTGAACCTGCGCGCTGTTTTGGCATCGTATCTACCGGTAGTTGCCCCGGCCTTTCAAACACCCGTTTTCAGGTTGTTGCCGCTGGGGCCATCGATACCTCTTCACGCCCTTGAGTGGCTGCCGGCCCTCGGGTAATGTCAACGGACCCATAGGACAGAGCACGCTCATGACTTCCAAGCTGGAACAACTCAAGCAGTTCACCACCGTCGTGGCCGATACGGGCGACTTCGAAGCCATCGCCCGCATCAAACCCGTCGACGCCACCACCAACCCATCCCTGCTGCTCAAGGCTTCGGCCATCCACGGTTATGCCGAGCTGCTGAACGCTTGCGTGGCGGACTGCAAGGGCGACGTGGGCCTGGCCAGCGACCGCTTTGGTGTTGCGGTGGGCCAGGAAATCCTGAAAGTGATTCCGGGGCGCATTTCCACCGAAGTGGATGCACGCCTTTCGTTCGATACCGAAGCCATGCTCAAGCGCGCGCATCGGCTGGTCGATCTGTACGAAAAGGCCGGCGTTGGCCGTGACCGCGTGCTGATCAAGATCGCTTCGACCTGGGAAGGCATCCGCGCTGCCGAGAAACTGGAGCGCGAAGGCATCCAGTGCAACCTGACCCTGCTGTTCTCCTTCGCCCAGGCCGCTGCCTGTGCAGATGCCGGGGTTTTCCTGATCTCGCCGTTCGTGGGCCGTATCTACGATTGGTACAAGAAGGCCAACGGCAACGACTACACCGGCGCCGATGATCCGGGCGTGCAGTCCGTGACGCGCATCTATAACTATTACAAGGCCAATGACTACAAGACCGTGGTTATGGGCGCGAGCTTCCGCAACCTCAACCAGATCGAGCAATTGGCCGGTTGCGATCGCTTGACTGTCAGCCCTGAGCTGCTGGAGAAACTGGCCGCCGACGAAGGCAAGCTGGAGCGCAAACTGGCACCTGGGCAAGCTGGAGAAGCTCGCCTGAGCCTCAATGAGCCCCAGTTCCGCTGGTTGTCCAACGAAGACGCCATGGCGACCGAGAAACTGGCTGAAGGCATCCGTCAGTTCGCTCGTGACCAGGAGAAGCTGGAAGCGTTGCTGCAAGCCAAGCTTTGAGCTGATTCGCAAGGCATGCAAAAGGGCGAACCCTGATGGGTTCGCCCTTTTTTATGCGGCTCGGCCTGAGAAATCTGGCGTCTGACCAGGCCATTCGCAAGCAGGCTCGCGAAAGCGTCAGTCCGGCCTACGCAGGCTCAAGAATCAAGGCCGCTCCAGCGCATTCACCAAGTCATGGAACGCTTCGCGATTGGAGTCGTTCAGCCCCATGAGGATCTTGTGGGCTTCGAGTACCTTGATCCGCACTTCGTCCTCGGATTGGTCCTGGTCAGGCAGGTCGTCCAGGCAATCGGGGCATGGCACCGGATCGCCGACGATGTTGAACACCTGGTCGAAACCCATCGATTGCAGAAGACGGGTGATGTCGTTGTGGGTAGTGACGACAGTCGGCAGCAGGCCGACTTTCTGCCGCGACAGTATCGACAGCTTGGCCAGTAGGCCCAGCGTAGTGCTGTCGATGCTGCGGGTTTCGGTCAGGTCGATCACGATGGCGCTGAAATTCAGCGCGGTGAAGATCTTTTCTATTGTCGCATCCAGCGCCGAACACAAGGTCAGGCGCACCTCACCGACAAACTTCAGGACAAAAGTGCCGTCCTGCTCGGCGAACTGGATTCTACCGGTACTCATCAAAGGTTCCTGCTCAACACTAACAGGGCGATATCATCCGGCATCTCCCCTAGCGTGGCTAATCCAAACACTTGCCGCAGGCCTTCCAGGCTGCCGCCCGCTGCACTCACCCGCTCGGGCAAGGCCGCTTCTTTCTCTTTGAGTGTAGGCTCTGACAAAAGGTCCAGAATGCCATCAGACATCAGCGTCAGGCTGAATGTCGGTGGCAGCTCCAATACGTGGTCCTCATAGGTCGCCTCGTTGAACAGGCCTACCGGCAAACCACGCCCTTCCAGGTAACGAACACTGTCTGGTGTATATAACACAGGCAACGGCAGGTGACCGCCGATGCTATAGGTCAACAAACCAGTCTCCTCGTCGATGACTCCACCGACCATCGTGACGTGCTTGCCCAGCTTACAACTGATCAGGCCCCGGTTGATATGCCCAAGGACCTCCGAAGGCTTGAATTCCGGCAATGTACCGTTGCGCTTGGATTCGAACAGCAGGCGCGTGGTCATGAACTTCAGCAACACCGTGACGAACGCCGACGAAGCACCGTGCCCGGAAACGTCCGCTAGGTAGAACGCCACGCGACGCTCATCTACACGAAAATAATCGACGAAGTCCCCCGACAGGTACAACGACGGGATGATCTGATGGGCAAAACGGAAACCATCGACCGTCCAGGGGCTCACCGGCAGCATGTTCATTTGCACCTGGCGCCCGGCGTTCTGGTCCTCTTGCAACAGGTTCAGGCTGGCTTCGAGCTCGCGATTGGCGGTCTCCAGCTTTTCCCTGTAGCGCTGGTTCTCCACCAGCAGTCGCGAGCGATCCAGGGCTCGGCGCACCGAGTGCTCAAGCACCGCGAGGTCTTCGAGGGGCTTGATCAGGTAGTCCGCCGCGCCCAGGCGCAACGCCTCGACCGCGTCGTTCATCACACCCGCGCCCGAAACGACGATGACCGGGGTCTGCGACGACAGCTCGGTGACCTGGCGAATGAGTTCGAGTCCGCCCATCTGCGGCATGCGCAAGTCGCAGATGACCAGGTCGGGCTTCTCCTGCTCGAATACCTGAAGACCCTGTTGGCCGTTACTGGCCTGCAAGACGCTGAAACTACTGTCTTCCAAGTAGGCCGCGAGACTGGCTCGCACCACTTCGTCATCATCGATTATCAGCAGCGTGGCACTGGTTTTTGGCATGTGGGCAAACGGCGCCAGAATTAGGTTGGCGTAGCGGGCTTGGCGTTGGGCCTGCGCGCACTACTGGATTCGCTTTCTAGCCTCTCTGCCGTACCGGCTTCAGGCCTTCGCCCTACACACGGTTACACCAGAGGTGCCCTTCTAAGGCGCAGACGGTACTCCCATCCGCGGGGCGTTTCAAGCTCATGCGAATCGTCGCTTGCCGTCTTTATTTGTCAAAGCACGGAGAGTTATAAGAACCGAGCGAAGCGTAACTCAATGGAAGGACAAATCTGCGCTTGAACCCTACCAAAGCAAAGAAGGCGGCCATCTGGGCCGCCTCCGCAACTTACAATTGGAAATTAAAAATCATCTTCGACTTGACCATCCTTGACCTTGAATTCGCGGTTTTGCAGGAAGGCATTGCGGATGAACACATACTTGTCGCCGCTGACGAGCTTTTCCGCCGAGAGCAGGCTGGCACGGGTGTCGACGATGTTCAGGCCCCAGATCGAATTGCGGACCGAGACATTATCGATATAAGGGTAAGGGGTGGCGTAGCTGTCGACCCACTTGGCCGGCGCGTCACGCAGGGTACTCGGCCCCAGCAGTGGCAGCATCAGGTACGGTCCGCTGCCCAGCCCCCAATACCCGAGGGTCTGGCCGAAATCTTCGTCGTTACGTTGCAGGCCCATCTTGGTGCCCACGTCGAAAAACCCCAGGAGACCGAACGTGGTATTGAAAATCAAACGGGCTGTGTCGACTCCCGCAGCGGCCGGTTTGGCTTGCAACAGGTCGTTGGCCAGGTTGCCCACGTCACCGATGTTGCGAAACATGTTGTGGATGCCGTCTTCGAGGAATCGCGGCGTCACGTACTGATAACCCTGGGCCAGCGGTTTGAGCGCATAGGTATCAATGGTGTCGTTGAAGGTGAAGATTGGACGGTTGATGCTTTCCCATGGATCTTCTTCCGTGGCGGCCTGGGCGGCAAACGGTACCAGCAGGATACTGGCAGATAGACACAGCTGAGCTAGACGATGGCTCCAGCGCATAGGGAAAACTCCTTGGATTATTCAGGCAAGGGCGCCGAGCCCAGGCGGTAAGGCCGCTAGTATAAGACGGAAAACGTGGATAGGCAGCACTGAAGCAAGAAGCTCGCTGTAGGAATATTCCACAACTAACTCGCATCATGGTGCTGTCACCGGACTGTCATCCGCGCTCGCTAGGCTGCTGGTTATTTCAAGGACGTTCCCATGCCGCGCGCCGAAGCACTGCCCCTCCCTGCCCCCAGCCTTACCGCCGTACTGTTTGGCCTGAGTGGATGCCTGGTGGATTTCGGGGCGCGCGTACGCCAGCCAGGCACCCAGCCATCGGATCATGCCCATCCGACCCCAGGCGCGCTGGAAAGCCTGCAACGCTTGCAGCATCTGGATATCCCCTGCGCCTGGCTCGACGACCTGCCCCCCGCCGTCAGCCATGGCCTGGCGACTTCGTTGCCTGCGTCCATCAAGGCGCCGCAACTTCCCGCAACAAATCAACCTTGGCCGGCGCCGCATGCCTGCTGGCAAGCCCTCATGGCGCTGAACGTCCAACAGTTGGACGGCTGCGTGTTGGTCAGTGGCGAACCCAAGTTGTTGCAGTCCGGGCTCAACGCCGGGTTGTGGACCATTGGACTGGCGTCCTGCGGCTCATTGTGCGGGCTGTCCCCTTCCGAATGGCAAGCCCTGAGCCAGCAGGAACGGGAAATCAAACGGGCCAAGGCCACGGTGCAGCTCTTCAGCCTCGGCGTGCATTCGGTGATCGACCACCTGGGCGAACTGGACACTTGCCTGGCCGACATCAGCCTGCGCAGACAAAAAGGCGAGAAGCCCTGAGCCGGATCATGCAGGGTGCGTGAGTGTGGATTACTCTTAAGGCAGGCCAAGGACCTTTGACGCAGCGTCGCGGTCCATGTCTGTGCCTATCAATAAAGGGAGTACGCCAATGCCTGCCAGCCGGGAATTGCAAGAACAACTCGATACCTTGCGCGAGCAATTGGAACAGGACCCGCCGCTGTCTGAGCCAGATCGCGAACATCTGCACAAGTTGATGGTAGAGATCGAATCTCAGATCGAACTGGAAAACCAGCTTCAGGACAACAACCTGGTCGACGGCGTAAACCTGGCCGTAGAGCGTTTTGAAGTGGAGCACCCAACGATCGCCGGAACACTGCGCAATATCGTCATTACCTTGGGCGGCATGGGGATCTAAACCCTTGAAACGCAGAAAGCCCTGCTATCGCCAGCAGGGCTTTTTAATGTCTACGAATTGAAATGCAATCCCACAATCAAGATGTCATTGGCGGACCAGCCGATGGTTCGGCAATTGCACCTCGTCGGTGCTGCGATACGGATTGATGTCCAGCCCACCACGCCGCACATACCGCGCATACACCGTCAGTTTCTCCGGCTTGAGCAAGCGCTGCAGGTCTAGGAAGATCCGCTCCACGCACTGCTCATGGAAATCCGAGTGCTGGCGAAAGCTGACGATGTAGGCCAACAAGCTCGCATGAGCCAACGCAGCGCCGCGATACTCCACCGCTACGCTGCCCCAATCCGGCTGGCTCGTCACCGGGCAGTTGGACTTGAGCAAATGGCTGTGCAGGCTTTCCTCGACGATGCGCGAGTCATCGCAACGCAACAGTTCCGGGCGCGGGTGCTCATAGGAATCGACGCTGATGTCCAATTCGTCGATGCACGCACCGGGCAGCGCCACGATGCCTTCGTTTTCCACATCCTTGAGACTGCGGATCCGCACACCCACTGGCTTGCCGGCAGCCGCCGAAAGGTCCTGGCGCAAGGTCGCTTCCAGGCTCGCGGTGTCGGTGAATGGGGTCTGATTCAACGAGTTCAAGTAAAGCTTGAAGGATTTGGACTCGATAATGTTCGGCGAATCCGCCGCGATGGCGAACTCGCCGATGGCCACCACCGGCTTGCCGGAAGGCAACAGCCAGGACAATTCGAAGCAGTTCCAGAAGTCCACGCCTTTGTACGGCAGGGTCTCGGCCGTCAGGCCCAGCTCCGCCCACTTCGCGGCGCGCGGAATCGGGAACAGCAGTGACGGCGTGTACGTGGCAATGTATTCGCTGGATTTGCCCAGCGGCGAATGTTCGGCTGCGGGATGCATGACGGAAACCTGACTGAAGAATCAGCGGATTCTATCAGCCTTTGCCGCAGCTTTTAGTGCTTACTTACTGACTGTCAGCTCGCCCCTCATGCCAGCCTGGTAATGGCCGGGAACATTACAGGCGAATTCCAGGCGCGTGGCCTTGCTGAAGGTCCAGGTCAGCTCGGCGGTCTTGCCCGGCTCCACCAGCACGCTGTTGGGATCATCGTGGCGCATCTTCGCCTCGCCGTGGCCCATGGCGGCATGATCCAACCCCGGCTTCATCGTGGTCGGCATCAACTGGCCGCTCTGCTGCATCTTGAGCATTTGCTTTTGGTGCTCCACGTGCGTTGCAGCGTTGCCGAGGTTGAACTCATGAAGCAGCTGGCCTTTGTTGATGAGTACGAATCGAACCGTCTCGCCGGCCTTGACGCCCAGCGCACCGGGATCGAACGTCATGTCGCCCATCACCACATCGATGCTGCGACCGGCCTTGGCCGCTGGCGCAGGCTGACCGAAATCAAAATGGCCCGGCGATGCCCACGACAGCGCACTGAGGGTCAATGCGCAAACAGCCAGGATCAAGCGTACTCCCATCAACATGTCCATACTCCAGTCAGATTCAGCGTGTGGGAAAATCCATCGTCGCAGGCCTGCCAGTCGGCTTACAACTCGATTACAACTTTGTCAGGTTGTGCCACGAACCCGCCTGCCGGACTCAATCCCGGTGGCGAGGGAGCTTGCTCCCGCTGGAGGGCGAAGCGCTCCCAAAATCCAAACGCTGCTTATCATTTCGATGAGTGAGATTTTTGGGCTGCGGCGAAGCCCAGCGGGAGCAAGCTCCCTCGCCACGTAAGCCGGTTCAGCCTCAAGAATACCGCAACGCCTGCGCCGGTTCGATCTTCGCCGCGCGCCACGCCGGGTACACGGTGGCGAGGAAGCTGAGGATGAACCCGGCAGAACAGATCAGCACCACGTCGCCACGCTGAAGCTCAGACGGCAGGTTGCTGACGAAATACACATCGGAACTGAAGATGTGCTGACCGCTGACCCGCTCCAGCCAACCCACCAACTCACTGACGTTCAACGCGGCGATCACGCCCAGCACGCCGCCAATGAGCGTGCCAACGATGCCGATCACCGTTCCCTGGACCATGAAGATCGCCATGATCTGCCGCGGCGTGGCGCCGATGGTGCGCAGGATGGCGATGTCGGCGCCTTTATCGTTCACCACCATGATCAACGTGGCGATGATGTTGAACGCCGCCACCGCGACGATCATCAGCAACAGCAAGCCAATCATGGTCTTTTCCATTTTCATGGCGCTGAACAGGCTGCCCTGGGTGTGAGTCCAGTCGTCGGCCTTGTAGCTGGCGCCAAGACCGGTGGCGATATCACCCGAGACTTTCGGCGCCGCGTACAAGTCCTTCACCGCCAGGCGCACGCTTTGCACCTGGTTCGGCTGCCAGTGCTGCATCTGCGCGGCGTCAGCCAGGTGGATCAGCGCCATGGAGCCGTCCAGCTCGGCGCCGACCTTGAACACGCCGACCACATTCAGCCGCTGCATCCGTGGCGTGATGCCGCCAGGCGCTGTGCTGACTTCCGGCACGATCAGGGTCAGTTTATCGCCCACGTTCAGGCGGAAGCGCCGGGCAGTGATCTCGCCGATCACCACGCCAAACTCCCCCGGTTTCAGGGCGTCGAGACGGCCCTGGACGATGTGCTGGGCGACGATGGAAACCTTGCCTTCCTGGGCCGGGTCCACGCCGCTGATCTGGATCGGCTGCATCGAACCTTTATGGCTCAGCATGCCTTCCATCTCGGTGAACGGAACGGCCGCGAGGACTTCAAGATTTTTCAATGCGGCGGCTGCCACTGGCTGCCAGTCATCGATCGGGTTAACGCCAACGATGGTGGCGTGCGGAACCATGCCGAGGATGCGCGAACTCATTTCGCGCTGGAAGCCATTCATCACCGACAACACGACGATCATCGCCAGTACGCCAAGGGCGAGGCCGATCATCGATGTCATGGAAATGAACGAGACAAAACGATTGCGGCGCTTGGCGCGGGTATAGCGCGTGCCGATGAAAATCGATAACGGTCTGAACATTCGTTGGGCACCGTATGAAAATAAAAGACCCGGCGCTTGCGGCAAGCGCCGGGTTTCGGTCGATCAGATGGGCGTCAGGCAACCTTCCTGCAAATGCAGGACGCGGTCCATCTGGCGGGCCAGGTTCATATCATGGGTCACCACCAGGAACGCTGTGCGCATCGAGGTGCTGAGCTCCAGCATCAAGTCCTGGATGCCCTGGGCGGTGTGGGAATCGAGGTTGCCGGTCGGCTCGTCGAGCATCACCAGGCCGGGCTTGTTGACCAGGGCGCGGGCAATCGCCACGCGCTGGCGCTCGCCACCGGACAGTTCGGCCGGCTTGTGCTCCAGGCGATGCCCCAGCCCTACCCGCTCCAACAGTGCAGTGGCGCGCTGACGGGCCTCGGGAATCGCCGTGCGACCGATCAACAGCGGCATGCAGACGTTTTCCAGGGCCGTGAACTCGGGCAGCAGATGGTGGAACTGATAGACGAAACCCAGGGAACGGTTACGCAACAGGCCGCGGGCTTTCTCATTCAATGCCGAGAGTTCTTCGCCCGCCAGCCAGACACTGCCGGCGGTGGGCGTATCGAGGCCACCGAGCAGGTTCAGCAAGGTGCTTTTGCCCGAGCCGGAAGTTCCGACGATCGCCACGCGCTCGCCGGGATGCAGCTCCAGCTGCAGGCCCGACAACACCACCACCGACTCCGGGCCTTCCTCGTAGGATTTGCCCAGGTCGCGGCAACTCAAGATTGCTTTTTCACTCATGCCCGACTCACTCATAACGTAACGCCTCCGCAGGCTGGGTGCGCGCGGCACGCCAGGCTGGATACAGGGTGGCGAAGAAACTCAGGATCAACGCGGCGCCGCAGACCATCAACACGTCATCGGCCTGCAATTGCGAAGGCAAGTAATCGATGAAGTACACGTCGGCGTTGAGAAACTTGTGCCCGATCAGGGTTTCGAGACCGGCAATCGCGGCGCTGACATTCAGCGCGGCGAACATTCCGACCAGGGCCCCGACGAACGTACCGATAACGCCGATGACGGTGCCCTGGACCATGAAGATGCGCATGATCTGCCCCGGCGTGGCGCCGAGGGTACGTAGGATGGCGATATCGCCTTTCTTGTCGTTCACCACCATCACCAGCGTCGAGATGATGTTGAACGCCGCCACGGCGACAATCAGCAACAGCAGCAGGCCGATCATGGCTTTTTCCATGCGGATCGCCTGGTACAGGTTGCCGTGTGTGCGGGTCCAATCGCGGGCGTAGTAACGGTCTTCGCCGAGTTGCTGGGCAATGTTCCAGGCAACACGTGGCGCCTGGAACAGGTCATCGAACTTCAATCGCAGGCCTTGGACCTGGTCCGGTTTCCAGCGATGCAGGCGGGCGAGATCCTGAAGATTGGTCACGCCCAGGTAGCCGTCCAGCTCGCCGGCGCCGACGTGGAAGATGCCTACCACGGTAAAGCGTTTCATGCGCGGGAACATGCCGCCCGGGGTGACGGTGACTTCCGGCGCGACGAAGGTCAGCTTGTCGCCGATGGCCACGCCGAGCTTGGCCGCGGCTTTGTCGCCGATCACGATGCCGAAGCTGCCTGGCGCCAGGTCGTCGAGTTTGCCCTGCTTCATGAAGTTGTCGATGATCGACACCTGCCGCTCCAGCCCGGGGTCGATGCCGTTGAGCAAGACCTTGGAAACCTTGCCGTCGTTGGTCAGCAGCCCCTGCATCTGGGTGAAAGGCGCCACGGCCAGCACCTGCGGGCTCCGCTTGACGTTGGCGGCCAGGCTCGGCCAATCGCTGATGGCTTCGCCGGTTTCGAGGGTCGCGTGAGGCACCATGCCCAGTACGCGGGTGCGCATTTCATGATCGAAGCCGTTCATCACCGACAACACGACGATCATCACGACCACGCCAAGGGCCAGTCCGATGATGGACGTCAGGGAAATGAACGATACGAAATGATTGCGACGCTTTGCACGGGTATAACGCGTGCCGATGAATACGAAGAGAGGTCTGAACATGTCGGGGCTTGTTCGGAGGGAAAAGGAACGTCCTTGTGGCGGGGGTCACAAACCAGCTTTACACTCAGACCACCGCCGCTACCATGGGTTCGCCATGTCGACATTAGATGAAGAAGATCGCCGCGAATACTACCGTATCGAGGACACGATCGCACTGGAAATTCGGCCCCTGTCCGTTCCTGAAGCCGCCAGCCAGGAAGTGTTGCAGGATGAGTCCCCATTGTTCAATCTGCTCAGCGAATTGCACCTGAGCGAATTCGAGTCACAGCACCTGTTGCGCCAGATCAGCGAGCGCGAACGCAGCATCGCCGCCTACCTGAAGGCCATGAACAAACGCATCGACTTGCTCAGCCAGGTCATCGCGGTGACCGTGCTTGGCGAAATCGGCGAACCACAGCCTGTGATCATCTCCGAAGGCGGCATTGATTTCCAATACCCCTCCCCCGTTGCGGTCGGCGCGCACCTGTCGATCAAGCTGGTGCTGATGCCCCAGGCCCTGGGCCTGTTGCTCCGAGCCCGCGTCACGCATTGCGATCCCAAGGGCGATGGCTACGACGTGGGAACAGAGTTTGAACACCCGACCGACGCCCAGCGCCAATTGCTGGCCCGCTACATCCTGCAAAAACAGGCGCAAGAACGGCGCCTGGCGCGGGAACTGAACGAATCTGGCATCAATAAGGAAGAACCGTGACCCTCATCTATGGCCACCGCGGCGCCAAGGGCGAAGCACCGGAAAATACCCTCACCGGGTTCCAGGAATGCCTCAAGCACGGCGTGCGCCGTTGCGAGCTGGACTTGCACCTGTCCATGGACGGCGAGTTGATGGTGATCCACGACCCGACCCTCAAGCGCACCACCGATCGCAGGGGCAAGGTCGTCGAACACACCGCCGCCGAACTGGTGACCTACGATGCGCGCAAAGGTGGCCCAGGCTGGATCAAGCCGTGCCCGATTCCACGGCTGGAAGAGCTGTTCGAGCAATGCGATTTCGAGCACTGGCAACTTGAAGTGAAAAGCGCGTCACGCACCCGCGCCGCCGCGACCGTGCTGGGCATTCGCGAGATGGCCCAACGCTTCGGGCTGCTGGATAAGATCACCATCACCTCCAGTTCCCGGGAAGTGCTCAAGGCGGCCCTGGACCTGACCCCGGACATTTCCCGCGGACTGGTGGCCGAATACGCCTGGCTCGACCCGTTGAAGGTCGCCCAGAGTTATGGCTGCGAGATTCTGGCGCTGAACTGGACCCTGTGCACGCCGGAACGCCTTATCAAGGCGCAGCGCCAGGGGCTGCATGTGTCGGTGTGGACGGTCAACGAGCCCGCGCTCATGCGCAGGCTCGCCGACTTTGGCGCTGACAGCCTGATTACAGACTTTCCCGGTTTGGCCACTGCCACCCTCGAGAATTGCTGAAATCGGTCTCCCCGGCCGGCTCAGGCCACCGGCCGGAGCCGCTCAAAAAAGCCGGTTGAGCCCGTCATAGGCGGCTACCCGATAGGCTTCAGCCATGGTCGGGTAGTTGAACGTGGTGTTCACGAAGTATTTCAACGTGTTCAGTTCGCCCGGCTGGTTCATGATCGCCTGGCCGATGTGAACGATCTCCGACGCCTGATAGCCGAAGCAGTGCACACCGAGCACTTCCAGCGTCTCGCGATGGAAGAGGATCTTCAGCATGCCTTGCGGCTCGCCGGCGATCTGTGCCCGCGCCATGCTCTTGAAAAAGGCCTTGCCCACTTCATAAGGCACCTTGGCCTGGGTCAGTTCCTGCTCGTTCTTGCCGATCGAGCTGATCTCCGGAATGGTGTAGATGCCAGTCGGTACATCGTTGACGAAGCGCCAGCTGCCGTTGTCGACAATACTGCCGGCGGCCGAACGGCCCTGGTCGTGGGCGGCACTGGCCAGGCTCGGCCATCCGATCACATCACCGGCACCGTAGATATTCGGTACGCAAGTGCGGTAGTTCTCGTCGACCTCGATCTGGCCACGGCTGTTGACCTTTACGCCAATGTTCTCCAGGCCCAGGGTGTCCGTGTTGCCGGTACGGCCGTTGCACCAGAGCAAGGCGTCGGCCTTGATCTTCTTGCCAGACTTGAGGTGCAGGATCACACCGTTGTCGACGCCTTCCACGCGGTCGTATTCCTCGTTGTGGCGCACGGTAATGTTGTTGTTGCTGAAGTGGTAGCTCAAGGCCTGGGAGATTTCCGAGTCAAGGAAGCTCAGCAACTGGCCGCGGTTGTCCACCAGCTCCACCAGCACGCCCAGGCCGCTGAAGATCGAGGCGTATTCGCAACCGATCACCCCGGCGCCGTAGACGATGAGCTTACGTGGGGTGTGACCCAGGCTCAGGATAGTGTCGCTATCGTAGATACGTGCGTGGTTGAAATCGATATCAGCCGGACGATATGGGCGCGAACCGGTAGCGATGATGATGTGCTTGGCCACCAGCTTCTCGACCACGCCATTGCCACAGACTACTTCGACAGTCTGCTCGTCGGCGAAGCTGCCAGTGCCGAAGAACACATCGACACGGTTGCGAGCGTAGTAGCCGGTACGCGAGGCCACTTGCTTGGAGATCACCTTCTCGGCGCTCTTGAGCACGTCCGGAAAGGAGAACCAGCGCGGCTCGCCGATGGCCCGGAACATCGGGTTGGTGTTGAACTGCATGATCTGCCGGACCGAGTGACGCAAGGCCTTGGACGGGATGGTGCCCAAGTGGGTGCAGTTGCCGCCGACCTGCCGACGGCTGTCGACCATCGCCACTTTGCGCCCTGCCTTGGCAGCGTTCATTGCCGCGCCTTCCCCAGCAGGGCCGGAACCCAGTACTACCACGTCGTAGTTGTAGACAGCCATGCGTACTCCTCAGAACAGGCCGCGATGCCACGCTTGGCACCGACGGCTAAATCATGCCGACCGGCGGCATGAAGGAACAATTTGGGGCCGGTTCACGCGCCCGGCCACAGTCTATAGAAGCGTCAACGCCGCGCACATTACCCCTTGGTCGCGTCGTAGGCTAGGGGGCGTTCTCAATTAGTTTCCCCACCGCGTTGTGGGTAAATTAATTGAGAATGCCCCCTTTGCCTGCGCTATTTCGCCACGGGAGCCTTTCAGCACCCTGTCATTGCATGACACTGATCTCAAGTACGCTTGGATCATGTGGCGAGGGAGCTTGCTCCCGCTGGGGTGCGTAGCGCCCCCTCCATTTTTGTGAGCGCTTCGCACTCAAGCGGGAGCAAGCTCCCTCGCCACGGTAATTCCACTTCAATGATCATTGGTTTTTTCCACGGGTCATCCGTTCAAAGATGTCGTTGGTGCGGCTGACGAAACGCTCCCCATCCCGCAATACGAAAAATACCCCGACGCCATGTTCCTGGGCATAGTCCCAACCTCGTTCAGGACCGAGAATCAGCAACAGCGTCGATAGTCCATCGGCCATCATCGCCGAAGGATGAATCACCGTGACGGACGCCAGGTTGTGTAGGACCGGCGCACCAGTACGCGCATCAAAGGTGTGGGAATAACGCTTGCCGCCCTGCTCGAAGTATTTTCGGTAATCACCTGACGTTGAAATCCCGTAGCCGTTGACCTCGATGACCCGCTCCGCCACTTGCCGGTCGTCCCGTGGTTCTTCCAGAGCGATGCGCCAGGGCGAACCATCCGGCTTGCGCCCGATAGCCTTGAGTTCACCGGTAGCTTCGGCCAGGTAGCTGTCGATGCCCAGGGCCTGAAGCCTGGCGGCGATGCGGTCGACGGCGTAACCGGCCGCGATGCTGTTGAAATCGACTTCCACCGCGGCGTCCTTGCACAGTTGGTCGCGCTCAATGCGCAGATGTCTATGACCTACGCGCTGACGAGTTTCGGCCAGGGCCTCGGCGCTCGGCACCTGTTCTTCCCGGGACTGCGGACCGAACCCCCACAGGTTCAATAAAGGCTCAACCGTCAAATCGAAGGCGCCTGCGCTTTGCGAGGAGAGTTGCTCGCCCGCTCGGATCAGCTCGAGCACTGGCTCCGGCATCACTCGGCAACTATCAGCAGGCATCGTATTGAAACGCTCGATGTCCGAGTCACTGCGATAGGTGGACAACTGTCTATCTACTTCGGCCAGGATCTTTTCCACCTCGCCCTGCACCACTTTCGGACCGGGGGTAGCGACATGCCTGACGTACTGGATGGAATAGCGGCTGCCCATGGTCGGGCCGTCGAAGCGCTCCAAGGTGTCGCCGTTGCCGCAAGCGGATAACACGCCAGCAAGCATCACACCCCCTATCCATCGTCCAGTTAACAAATCTTCATCTCCCGACAAAACCGCGCCAGCCATTATGGGCTACAGACACGCGCAAAAAACCTGTGGGAGCGAGCTTGCTCGCGGCGGCGGGGGCTCATCGACAATGCGCTACCTGACACACCGCTATTACGAGCAAGCTCGCTCCCACAGGGGCTACAGCGTTTTCATACAAGATTTGCCAAAGTGGGTACTTAACCATGTCTTCCAACACGAGCAACGGCAAGGCGATTTTCCGCGTCGTCAGCGGCAACTTCCTCGAGATGTTCGACTTCATGGTCTACGGCTTCTACGCCACGGCCATCGCCAAGACATTTTTCCCAACAGACAGCGCCTTTGCCTCGCTGATGCTGTCCCTGGCCACGTTCGGCGCGGGATTCCTGATGCGTCCGCTGGGCGCGATTTTCCTCGGCGCCTACATCGACCGCCACGGCCGCCGCAAAGGCCTGATCATCACGCTGGCGATGATGGCCGCCGGCACGGTGCTGATCGCCTGCGTTCCGGGCTACGCCACACTGGGCGTGGCGGCACCGTTGCTGGTGTTGCTGGGTCGATTGCTGCAAGGCTTTTCCGCTGGCGTGGAGCTGGGTGGGGTGTCGGTGTACCTGGCGGAAATTTCCACGCCAGGGCGCAAGGGCTTTTTCGTCAGTTGGCAGTCCGCCAGCCAACAGGCCGCGGTGGTGTTCGCCGGTCTGCTGGGGGTCGGTCTCAATCATTGGTTGAGCCCCCAGGAGATGGGCGAATGGGGCTGGCGCGTGCCGTTCCTGGTCGGCTGTCTGATCGTACCGGTCATCTTCGTGATTCGCCGCTCCCTGGAGGAGACGGCTGAATTCCAGGCCAGAAAACACCGCCCTACCTTGTCAGAAATTGTCCGCTCCATCGGTCAGAACTTCGGCATCGTATTGGCAGGCATGGCGTTGGTAGTGATGACCACAGTGTCGTTCTACCTGATCACGGCTTACACACCGACCTTCGGCAAGGCCGAATTGAACCTTTCGGACCTGGACGCGCTATTAGTCACCGTGTGCATCGGCTTGTCGAACTTCTTCTGGCTGCCCGTGATGGGCGCGTTTTCCGACAGGATCGGGCGTAAACCCCTACTGCTCGGTGCGACGATGCTGGCGATCCTGACCGCGTACCCAGCACTGTCCTGGCTGGTGGCGAACCCCAGTTTCAGCCATCTGCTGATCGTCGAGTTGTGGCTATCGTTCCTGTATGGATCCTACAACGGCGCAATGGTCGTGGCCTTGACGGAAATCATGCCAGTCGAGGTGCGTACCACTGGTTTTTCCCTGGCCTATAGCCTCGCCACCGCGACCTTCGGCGGATTTACCCCAGCGGCCTGCACCTACCTGATCCACGTGCTCGGCAACAAGGCCGCACCGGGAATCTGGCTCAGCGGCGCGGCGGTGTTGGGGTTGATTGCGACCTTGGTGCTGTTCAAGGGTAACCGGCATGAGCTGCGGACCGCCCAAGCTTCTGCCGTTAGTGGCGCCTGACAAATCCCAGGCAAAAAAAACGCCCCGACAAGTCGGGGCGTTTTCACAAGCAGTTAACGCTTAGCGCGGGAATGCAGGCGGATTCACATCAGCCATGTCTTCCATCACGCGAACCACCTGGCAGCTGTAACCGAACTCGTTGTCGTACCAGACGTAAAGGACAACACGATTATCCTGGACGATGGTCGCTTCTGCGTCGACGACACCGGCGTGGCGGGAGCCAACGAAGTCGGTGGACACCACTTCCTGCGAGTTGACGAAGTCGATTTGCTTATGCAGATCGGAGTGCAGCGCCATGTAGCGCAGGTAGTCGTTCATCTCTTCGCGAGTCGCGGCTTTCTCAAGGTTCAGGTTGAGAATGGCCATCGACACGTTCGGCGTCGGCACGCGGATCGCGTTACCGGTCAGCTTGCCGGCCAGCTCAGGCAGGGCCTTGGCTGCAGCAGTGGCGGCACCGGTCTCGGTGATGACCATGTTCAGCGCGGCGCTACGACCACGGCGATCGCCCTTGTGGAAGTTGTCGATCAAGTTCTGGTCGTTGGTGTACGAGTGAACGGTTTCGACGTGACCGTTGATGATGCCGAACTTGTCGTTCACGGCCTTGAGCACCGGCACGATGGCGTTGGTGGTGCAGGACGCGGCGGAGACGATCTTGTCGTCAGCGGTGATTTCGTTGTGGTTGATACCGTGAACGATGTTCTTCAGCTTGCCCTTGCCAGGCGCGGTCAGGACAACGCGGTCGATACCCGGGCACGCCAGGTGCTGGCCCAGGCCATCGGCGTCACGCCATACGCCGGTGTTGTCCACCAGCAGCGCGTCCTTGATGCCGTACTGGGTGTAATCCACCTCGGTCGGGTTCTTCGCGTAGATCACCTGGATGAGGTTGCCGTTGGCGGTGATGGTGTTGTTTTCTTCGTCGATGGTAATGGTGCCATTGAACGAACCGTGGACCGAATCGCGACGCAGCAGGCTGGCGCGCTTGGTCAGGTCGTTCTCGGCGCCTTTGCGCACGACGATGGCACGCAGGCGCAGGCCGTCTCCACCACCGGTTTTCTCGATCAGGATGCGCGCCAGCAGACGACCGATACGGCCAAAGCCGTAGAGCACGACGTCAGTGCCTTTGCGCGGCGTAGCGTTCTGTTGACCAACCACATCGGCCATTTCTTCGCGAACGAACTGCTCGGCGTTACGGCCATTGCCTTCGTTACGGAATTTGAACGCCAACTTGCCCAGGTCCACCGAAGCCGCGCCGAGCTTGAGCTCGCTCATGGCCTTGAGCAGGGGGAATGTTTCGTGGACGGAGAGTTCGCTGTCGTCGGAAGAACGGTGGCGAGCAAAGCGGTGGGCCTTGAGGATCGCGATGACAGACTGGTTGATCAGGCTGCGGCCATAGATCGAGCTCACCACATTGTTATTGCGGTAGAGCTGACCGATGAGAGGGATCATCGCTTCTGCGAGTGCTTCACGATCAATCCATTCACCAAGACACTGGTCGGGCTTCTGAGTCACGGTAACCTTCCACATGTAGGGGCTGAAAAAAGGGGCTACATTATGCCGCCGAGTCCTCTGCGGAGCAATGCGCGCCCGTCGCGCCGTGGTTTTGCGTTCTGACAGAGTAGTCCGCGACTGACAGCCGGGCACTTCCCCCGCTACAATTGTCGACTTTGTCGCAACGCTGGAGCTCAACCTTCCGTGCCCGTTCTGCGTCTTCCGCTTCTCCCTGCCGCGGCAGGTAAACAGCACTGGGGCAACCTGCCCGGTGCCGCCCTGAGCCTGGCTATCGCCGAGGCCGCCAGCGCTGCAAAGCGCTTCACCCTGTTGTTGACCGCCGACAGCCAGAGCGCCGAGCGGCTGGAACAGGAGCTGGGTTTCTTCGCCCCGGATTTGCCAGTGCTGCATTTCCCGGACTGGGAAACCCTGCCCTACGACCTTTTTTCGCCGCACCAGGACATCATTTCCCAGCGTATCGCCAGCCTCTACCGGCTGCCGGAGCTCAGTCATGGCGTTTTGGTAGTGCCGATCACCACAGCCCTACATCGCCTCGCACCGACTCAGTTCCTGCTGGGCAGCAGCCTGGTGCTGGACATCGGCCAGAAGCTTGACGTCGAGCAGATGCGCAGCCGGCTCGAGGCCAGTGGCTATCGCTACGTCGATACCGTTTACGAGCACGGTGAGTTCGCGGTCCGTGGCGCCCTGATCGACCTCTTCCCGATGGGCAGCAAATTGCCGTATCGCATCGACCTGTTCGATGACGAAATCGAGACCCTGCGCACTTTCGATCCGGAAAACCAGCGCTCCATCGACAAGGTCCAATCGATCCGCCTGTTGCCCGCCAAGGAATTCCCGCTGCAAAAAGACGCGGTCACCCGGTTCAAGGCGCGTTTTCGCGAGCGTTTCGACGTGGATTTCCGCCGTTGCCCGATCTTCCAGGACCTGAGCAGCGGAATCACGCCGGCCGGCATCGAGTATTACTTGCCGCTGTTCTTCGAAGAAACGTCCACGCTGTTCGATTATCTGCCCCAGGATACCCAGGTGTTTTCCCTTCCGGGCATCGAGCAGGCGGCGGAAAACTTCTGGAACGATGTACGTAATCGCTACGAAGAACGTCGTGTCGATCCGTCTCGCCCTTTGTTGCCGCCTGCCGAGCTGTTCTTGCCGGTGGAAGACTGCTTCGCCCGCCTCAAGAGTTGGCCCCGTGTGGTGGCGAGCCAGCAGGACGTGGAAACCGGCGCCGGGCGTGAACGCTTCCCTGCCAAGCCTTTGCCGGACCTGGCAATCGAAGCCAAGGCCACGCAACCGCTGGCGGCCCTGGCCGGTTTCCTCGACGGTTTCCCTGGCCGTGTGCTGTTTACCGCCGAGTCCGCGGGCCGCCGCGAAGTGTTGCTGGAGCTGCTCGAACGCCTGAAGTTGCGTCCGAAGACCGTCGACAGCTGGCCTGACTTTGTCGCGGGCAAGGATCGCCTGGCGATCACCATCGCACCGCTCAACGACGGCTTGATCCTTGACGATCCGGCCTTGGCCCTGGTGGCTGAAAGCCCATTGTTCGGCCAGCGTGTCATGCAGCGTCGTCGCCGGGAAAAACGCGCCGACGCAGCCAACGACGCAGTCATCAAGAACCTCACGGAACTGCGTGAAGGCGCGCCGGTGGTGCACATCGACCACGGCGTGGGCCGCTACCTGGGCTTGGCGACCCTGGAGATCGAAAACCAGGCCGCCGAATTCCTGACCCTCGAATACGCCGAGGGCGCGAAACTGTACGTGCCGGTGGCCAACCTGCACCTCATCGCCCGCTACACCGGCAGCGACGACGCCTTGGCCCCGCTCCATCGCCTGGGCTCGGAAACCTGGCAGAAAGCCAAGCGCAAGGCCGCCGAACAGGTGCGCGACGTGGCAGCGGAATTGCTGGATATCTATGCTCGCCGGGCCGCACGCGAGGGTTATGCATTCGCGGACCCGAAAGCCGACTACGAAACCTTCAGCGCTGGCTTCCCCTTCGAAGAAACCGTCGACCAGCAGGCCACCATCGAAGCCGTGCGCGCCGACATGCTCGCGCCCAAGCCCATGGACCGGCTGGTGTGTGGCGACGTGGGTTTCGGCAAGACCGAAGTGGCGATGCGTGCTGCGTTCATTGCCGTGCATGGCGGCAAGCAGGTGGCGATCCTGGTGCCGACTACCCTGCTCGCCCAACAGCATTACAACAGTTTCCGCGACCGCTTCGCCGATTGGCCGGTGACCGTGGAAGTGATGAGCCGCTTCAAATCCGCCAAGGAAGTAAACGCCGCCGTGGCCGACCTGGCCGAAGGCAAGATCGACATCGTCATCGGCACGCACAAGCTGCTGCAGGACGATGTGAAGATCAAGAACCTCGGGCTGGTGATCATCGATGAAGAGCACCGTTTTGGCGTACGCCAGAAAGAACAGCTCAAGGCCCTGCGCAGCGAAGTCGACATCCTGACCCTGACCGCCACGCCGATCCCGCGCACATTGAACATGGCCGTTTCAGGCATGCGCGACCTGTCGATCATCGCCACGCCGCCGGCCCGGCGCCTGTCGGTGCGCACATTCGTCATGGAGCAGAACAAGAGCACGGTCAAGGAGGCCTTGCTACGCGAGCTGCTGCGCGGCGGCCAGGTCTATTACCTGCACAACGACGTGAAGACCATCGAGAAATGCGCCGCCGACCTGGCCGAGTTGGTGCCGGAAGCACGCATCGGCATCGGCCACGGACAAATGCGTGAGCGCGAGCTCGAACAGGTGATGAGCGACTTCTACCACAAGCGCTTCAACGTGCTGATCGCCTCGACCATCATCGAGACCGGCATCGACGTGCCAAGCGCCAACACGATTATCATCGAGCGCGCCGACAAATTCGGCCTGGCCCAGTTGCACCAATTGCGTGGCCGGGTCGGACGCAGTCACCACCAGGCCTACGCCTACCTGCTGACACCGCCGCGCCAGCAGATCACCCCGGACGCGGAAAAACGCCTGGAAGCCATTGCCAACACCCAGGACCTGGGCGCCGGCTTCGTACTGGCCACCAATGACCTTGAAATCCGTGGCGCTGGCGAGTTGCTTGGCGATGGCCAGAGCGGGCAGATCCAGGCAGTGGGTTTCACCCTGTACATGGAAATGCTTGAACGGGCGGTCAAGTCGATCCGCAAGGGCGAGCAACCGAACCTCGACCAGCCCCTCGGCGGCGGCCCGGAAATCAACCTGCGGGTGCCAGCGCTGATCCCCGAGGATTACCTGCCGGATGTTCATGCACGCCTGATCCTCTACAAACGCATCGCCTCGGCCACCGACGAGGAAGGCCTGAAGGACCTGCAAGTGGAGATGATCGACCGCTTCGGCCTGCTTCCGGAGCCGACCAAGAACCTGATACGCACAACGCTGCTCAAGCTCAAGGCCGAGCAATTGGGCATCAAGAAAGTCGACGGCGGCCCCAACGGCGGCCGGATCGAGTTCGAGGCGCAGACCCCGGTTGATCCGCTGGTCCTGATCAAGCTGATCCAGGGCCAGCCCAAACGCTACAAATTCGAAGGCGCCACGATGTTCAAGTTCATGGTGCCCATGGAACGCCCGGAAGAGCGCTTCAATACCGTAGAGGCGCTGTTCGAGCGCCTCAATCCGACCACTGCTTGAAGGACGCCCAATGCGCCTGTTTCGCTCCTTGACGTTGTTGATGACGCTGATCGCTCCCCTGGCGGTTGCCGACGACTTGTACCAGGTTGAAATGATTCTAGTCCGCCAGAATGCCGAGCCGGCCATTATCAGCCGCGCCGCGCCGGAGGACTGGGACGCCGGCGCACAACGCCTGGGCGCGGACAGCCAGCGCACGCCGGCGATGGGCAACATCGTCGAGAAACTCAACGCCAGCGGTCAATACACCGTGCTGATGCACAAGGCCTGGCAACAGAACCTGGGCGAACAGGGCAGCAAGATTGCCGTCAGTGATGGCGCCGAGCAGTTCGGCCAGTTTCCCATCGAGGGCACCCTGGAACTGAAACTGGGCCGTTTCACTGACGTAGACGCCGACTTCTGGATCAACCAGATCGACGCCAATGGGCTGGTCACGGCCAGCGAGCGCTTGAAACAACAGAGCCATACCAAGAACGGCCAGCTGAACTTCCTCGATAACGGCCACCTTGGCTTGTTGATCAAGATCACCTCGTTGACTGCGCCTGCGCCTCGGCAGGCACCTGACGTCATTCCAGACTGATCGGCGCGCCCATGCCCTCGCCCCTGAGCAAACCGCTGGCACCTTCCTGGGTCAATCGATTCAAGGAACAAAGCCTGGAGCGTGGGCGCCGATACGCGCTGGAAAACCGCGTGAGGGTCGTCGAGGCCGGCGACAGCACCATCATCGCCAGCTGCGAAGGCTCGGGCGGCAGCGTCTACCGTCAGACCATTCGCCTCAAGGAGTCAGCCAAAGGCACATTGATCCTGCTAGACGCCGCGTGCTCCTGCCCGGTGCGCATCAATTGCAAGCATTGCGCAGCGGTGCTGCTGCAAGTTCAGGAAACCCTGGCCTACCCGGCCGCCGAAAAAGACGCGCAATTGCTGGAAAAGCTCCAGGCAGTGCTGGACAACCGCAGCCCCAAGGCCCCGCCGCAAGTCCTGGTGGAAAACGTGCAGCCGGTGCCACGGCTTTGGCTGGCAAGTGTCGAGTTCAGCGCCTTCGAGCCGCGCAACGGCAAGATGCAGCGTTATATCCAGCACCGCGCCGCCTTGTCCTTCAGTTATCTGGACGAGTACGTCAGCGGCCAGCGCAACACCGACGTACTGATTCGCCAGGAAACCCAGACGCTGCGGATAAAACGCCAGATCGAAGTGGAACAGTCCTACCGTGAGCAGTTGCGAATTCTTGGATTCAAGGTTGCGACCCGACAAAGCAAGGCTCTACCGGAGAGCGCTGGCGAACTGTACGAAATGGTCAACGACAGCGCCTGGCTGACCTTTACCCTCAATGACCTGCCAAAGCTGCGCACCCAGGGTTGGGAATTGCAGATTGATGAAGACTTCGGCTTCGACCTGACGGCGGTGGATGAGTGGTACGCCACGGTCGATGAGACTCCGGAGCGTGACTGGTTCGACCTGGAGCTGGGCATCATCGTCAACGGCGAGCGACTGAGCCTGCTGCCTATCCTGTTGAACCTGATGCGCTCGCATATCGAGCTATTCAACCCGGAACGACTGGCCAGGCGCCGCGATGACGAACTTATCCTGGTTAACTTGCCGCACCGGCCCAACTCGGAATTCGGCCCTCAGCAAGTTGCCCTGCCGTACGGGCGGTTGAAGCCCGTGCTGGCGACCCTCGGCGAGTTCTACCTGCAAGAGCCCGGCACCACCAAACTGCGCCTCAACAGCGCCGATGCCCTGCGCCTGAACCCATTGCAGGACATGCCGCTGCGCTGGGAAGGTGGCGAGCACATACGCAGCCTGGCCCAACGCCTGCGGGACATCAAGGACTACACCGCCACCGCCCCGCAGGGCTTGAACGCCACGCTGCGACCCTACCAGCTCGAAGGTTTGAGCTGGATGCAATCGCTACGACAGCTGGAAGTAGGCGGGATTCTCGCGGACGACATGGGACTGGGCAAAACCCTACAGACCCTGGCACACATTCTCAGCGAAAAAAACGCTGGGCGCCTGGACCGACCGTGCATGGTGGTGATGCCGACGAGCCTGATTCCCAACTGGCTCGACGAAGCCTCGCATTTCACTCCGCAGCTTAAGGTACTGGCGCTGTACGGTGCCGGGCGCAAGAAACACTTCGAGCGCCTGGCCGATTACGACTTGATCCTGACCACCTATGCGCTGCTTCCCAAGGATGTCGAACGCCTCAAGGCGCAGCCGCTGCATGTACTGATCCTGGATGAAGCCCAGTACATCAAGAACCCCACCAGCAAAGCCGCCCAAGCCGCCCGGGAACTCGATGCCAGGCAACGGTTGTGCCTGTCCGGTACACCACTGGAAAACCACCTTGGTGAACTCTGGTCGCTGTTTCACTTCCTGCTGCCGGGCTGGCTTGGCGACGTCAAGAGCTTCAATCGCGACTACCGCGTACCGATCGAAAAGCGCGGCAGCGACGTACGATTGCAACACCTGAACGGTCGGATAAAACCCTTCTTGCTGCGCCGTACCAAAGAGCAAGTGGCGACGGAGCTGCCACCCAAGACCGAAATCATCCATTGGGTGGAACTCAGCGACGCCCAGCGGGATGTCTACGAGACGATGCGCCTGGCGATGGACAAGAAGGTGCGCGACGAGATCACCCGCAAAGGCGTGGCGCGCAGCCAGATCATCATCCTGGAAGCGCTGCTCAAGCTGCGCCAGGTGTGCTGCGATTTGCGCCTGATCAGTGATGCCACCCTGCCCACCCGCGGCAGCACCTCGGGCAAGCTCGACAGCCTGATGGAAATGCTTGAGGAATTGTTCGAAGAAGGTCGGCGGGTGCTGCTGTTTTCACAGTTCACCTCCATGTTGGCGCTGATTGAAGATGAACTGAAAAAACGCGGCGTGGATTACGCCATCCTCACCGGCCAGACCCGAGACCGACGCACGCCAGTGAAGGAATTCCAAAGCGGCAAGCGTCAAATCTTTCTGATCAGCCTGAAGGCCGGCGGCGTGGGCCTGAACCTGACAGAAGCGGACACGGTGATTCACTACGATCCTTGGTGGAACCCCGCCACCGAAAACCAGGCAACCGACCGCGCCTATCGCATTGGCCAGGAAAAACCGGTGTTCGTGTACAAACTGATTGCCCGCGGCACGGTGGAAGAAAAGATCCAGCTGCTGCAAAAAGAAAAGTCCGACCTGGCGGCCGGCGTGCTGGATGGGCGTGTGGCTGGGGATTGGAAACTGCAGAATGAAGACATCGAGGCGCTATTTGCGCCGCTGCCGGACAAGCTGGAGAAGCGCTGAAACTCCTGATTGTGGGAGCGAGCAGGCTCGCTCCCACAAGATCATTCTCCAATAAACCGGACTTTCTAGCCCGCCATCAACACCCGCGCCAGGGTCGACTTCACTTTACCCATTCCGTCATGCAGGGCCTGCTCGATCTCCGCCATGGTAATCACCGCAGTGGATTTGCCCGCCGCCGGGTTCACCACCAGCGCCAGGCAGGCGTAGTCCAGTTCCAGCTCACGGGCCAGCGCCGCCTCCGGCATGCCCGTCATACCGACGATATCGCAGCCATCGCGCTCCAGGCGTGCGATTTCGGCCACGGTTTCCAGGCGCGGCCCCTGCGTGCAGGCATAGACACCGTGACTGCTATAGCCGCAGCCTTCGGCAGCCAGGGCCGCAATCAATTGCTGGCGCAGCGATTCCGTGTAGGGGTAGCTGAAATCAATGTGGGTCACCGCCTCCAGGTCATCGGCGAAATACGTATGCTGGCGACCGCTGGTGTAATCGATCAACTGGTGGGGCACGCAAAAATGACCGGTGCCCATCGCGGCGTGGATCCCGCCGACGGCGTTGACCGCCAGGACCGCCTCGGCGCCCGCCTGCTTCAGCGCCCAGAGATTGGCGCGATAGTTGACCTGATGCGGCGGGAAACGGTGGGGATGGCCATGGCGTGCCAGAAACAACACCTCACGCCCGGCGTATTCGCCAATCTGCACCTCGGCTGATGGCGCGCCGTAGGGCGTCTCCACCGCCAGGGATTGGCGAATGGTCAGGCCTTCCAGCTGGGTCAGGCCGGTGCCGCCGATAATTGCGTAAACAGTCATCGAAACATCCTTAATCAATCAGTTGAGCGGCTTTCAACGCGCCGATCGCTGTCAACCAGCGCGGATCCTGACGGTACTCGGTACTGGCGAAGGCCTGGCCACGCATACGGGCAATCCGCGCCGACGGCGTGACCTTCAGGCGCTGGGCAGCGCTCAAGGCGAGCTCGGCGGCCGCGCGGTCGTTGCAGACCAGCCCCATGTCGCAGCCCGCGGCCAAGGCAGCCTCAATCCGACTGGCGGCATCGCCGACCACGTGGGCGCCGGCCATCGAAAGATCATCGCTGAAGATCACGCCATCAAACTGCAACTCGCCGCGTAGGACGTCTTGCAGCCAACGACGGGAGAACCCTGCCGGGCTGGCATCCACCTGGGGATAAATGACATGGGCGGGCATGACGGCCGCCAGCTTCTTACTCAGCTTGGTAAACGGTACCAGGTCGCAGGCTCGGATCTGTTCGAGACTGCGTTCGTCAGTAGGAATGGCGACATGGGAGTCTGCCTCGGCCCAGCCATGCCCCGGAAAATGCTTGCCTGTGGCCGCCATTCCCGCGGCGTTCATGCCACGGATAAACGCACCTGCCAGCAGTGTGGCGCGCTCGGGGTCGCCTTCGAAGGCACGACTTCCTACCACCGCGCTGCGTTGGTAATCGAGGTCCAGCACGGGGGCGAAGCTCAAATCGAGGCCGACCGCCAGCACTTCGGTGGCCATGATCCAGCCGCACTGCTCGGCCAAGTACTCGGCGTTCGGGTTATCGGCTATGGCCCGCATCGCCGGCAGACGCACGAAGCCTTGGCGCAGGCGTTGCACCCGGCCGCCCTCCTGGTCGACAGCCAACAACAGATCGGGGCGAATGGCCCGGATCGAGGCGCTCAGCTCGCGCACCTGGCGGGGATGCTCGATATTGCGGGCAAAAATGATCAATCCACCCACTTCGGGCTGACGCAACAGATGGCGATCTTCAGCCGTCAGCCAGGTTCCGGCGACGTCCACCATCAACGAGCCTTGAAGGGCACCAGTCATAACAGTTCCTTTTAATAACGAGGGACGCGCGCGATGCTGCATCCGCCACGGCACCGCCAGGCTGAAGGGCCGGCAGACCGCGCGGGCGAAGAATATTGAGACGAATTCAAAAGGAGAATCGGCATGGGCGGCTAGCTTAGCGGATGTAGCCATCCGCGCCCACCCGTGTGCCTATGCCTTGGCGAGCGCCGGCGTCGATTTGCTGCGCGGACGCAGCTGCGCGGCCGCCATTGCTTCATCGGTGACGCCGCTTTCGGCGCGCATGCCCGCTGCCAGGAACGGCACCATCAGGCGCATCACCTGCTCGATCGACGAATTCACGCCGAAGTCGGTCTCGGCGATAGCCCGCAGCGCCTTGATGCCCGACATGCTGAATGCCGCGGCACCGAGCATGAAATGCACGCGCCAGAACAATTCGATAGGTGGTATGCGCGGCGCGGCTTCGTTGACCAGCAGCATGTAGCGACGGAACACCTTGCCGTACATGTCTTCTAGATAGCGCCGCAAGTGCCCTTGGCTCTGGCTGAATGCCAGGCCCAGCAGACGCATGAATATGGAGAGGTCGTTACCGCTGCGTGGCTGGACCACGAGGGCTTGTTCGACCAGGATCTCGAGCAGCTCTTCCAGAGTGGGCTTGACGTCAGGCTTGGCCTGGCGACGCTCCAGCTCGCGATCGAGGCTGATACAGAACGGCCCTAGGAAGCGCGAAAATACCGCTTGGATCAGGGCTTTTTTCGAGCCGAAGTGGTAGTTCACCGCCGCCAGGTTCACCCCGGCCTTGCTGGTAATCAGACGCAAAGAGGTTTCGGCGAAACCTTTTTCCGCGAACAATTGCTCGGCAGCATCGAGAATGCGTTCAACGGTTTCCGACTGGGCCATGGCTACTCCGCCTGACAAACACTTGTTTGAAACATACGTTTCAGCCTGGGGCTTGTCAAGCCTGCCGGGGCATTTTGCGAACGTCCGGTCAGGTATTTAACCACACCTTTGGCGAGCTGTAGCACAGTCCCTGCCAGCGGTTCCATCAACCGTCTGGCAGCCTGGCGAAAAAGGAGGATTGCCAACTGACTCGTACTGTATATAATCCCAGTCACTGTATAAAAAGACAGAGCGATCGATATGCTAAAGCTGACGCCACGCCAAGCAGAGATTCTGGCCTTCATCAAACGCTGCCTAGAAGACAACGGCTATCCGCCGACCCGTGCGGAAATCGCTCAGGAACTGGGTTTCAAATCCCCCAACGCGGCTGAAGAGCACCTCAAGGCGCTGGCCCGCAAGGGTGCAATAGAAATGACGCCCGGAGCATCCCGGGGGATTCGCATCCCCGGCTTCGAAGCCAAGGCCGACGACACCACCCTGCCTATCATCGGGCGCGTGGCCGCCGGCGCGCCTATCCTCGCCCAGCAGCACGTCGAGGAGTCTTGCAACATCAATCCTTCATTCTTTCACCCGAGGGCCGATTATCTTCTGCGCGTGCACGGTATGAGTATGAAGGACATCGGTATCTTCGATGGCGATCTCCTGGCTGTCCACACCACCCGTGAAGCCCGTAACGGCCAGGTCGTGGTGGCGCGGATCGGCGATGAAGTCACCGTCAAGCGCTTCAAGCGCGAGGGCAGCAAGGTCTGGTTGATCGCCGAGAACCCGGAATTCGCCCCCATCGAAGTGGACCTGAAAGACCAGGACCTGGTTATCGAAGGCTTGAGCGTTGGCGTCATTCGCCGCTAAAGGAGGCTTTATGCAATTTCCTCTTACACCACAGCACACACAACTTCCGCTGTTCGAGGCATTCATGGCCCAACCGCTGGTTCCAGTCCTGAACGAGGTCATCGAGTCGCCCTGGAGCGTCGAACCCGAAGCCTTCAGCGAGCTGTCGTTGCGTGGTGCGGCGGGAAATTGCCTGAACCTGCTAGCGCCGATCCTGAGAGAACTGAGCCAGGACCAGGACGCTCGCTGGCTAACGCTGATCGCACCACCGGCCAGCGTAACGCAGGCCTGGTTGCGAGACGCTGGTCTCAATCGCGAGCGAATCCTGCTATTGCAGCCGCGCGGCAGCCAGAGCGCCCAGCAGTTGACCTGCGAAGCGTTGCGCCTGGGGCGCAGTCATACGGTGGTCAGCTGGCTCAATCCCTTGACCGCGACCGCGCGTCAGCAATTGATCAGCGCCGCGCGCACCGGCGATGCACAAAGCCTGAATATTCGATTGGGATAAACGCAGGGCTTCTCCAGGACAGAGAAGCCAGACCAGTCACATTACTTCAAAAGCCGACAAACGGGGATCAATGTAGAACCCGCGGCCCCTCTTCCTTGTTGAATTCGCCTTCAACCAGGCGACCTGCCATCTGGACACCCACGCTGAGCATCGCCTTGGCGACCTCGACATGTTGGCCCTGAAGAAACACCTTGGCATCCTCGGAGAAGTTCAGGGTAACCAGCGAACCCTCGTCTTCAGCCCGGCGCAGCTCAATGCGACCATCAGGAAGTTCGACAATTTCTAGAAAGGACGTAGGCATAAAAGTCTGTTCTCCACGAAAGGCGGGGATTATATAGTCATCGGCCAAGCTTCGCTCAGGATCTTGACCAAGCGTTACCGACGGCCATCACGTCAGCATTCGTTCAAGCCGTCACGGAACCGAATCGCCAGGCTTTTGAGATTCTGACGCCAGCTCTCCAACTCTTCCCGACTCAGCTCTGGCTCTGGTTCCTGCTCGTCAAGATTGACCGCGACAATCAACGGCTGGGTAACATCACCCTTCGGTTTACGCGGGGCCCGTGGCGGCTGGAATAACGCGGCATGAGCCTCCAGCAACTTGGCCAGCCAGGTCTCGCGGTTCTGCGCCAACTCGACCATTTCCGCCAGCTCGGGAATCGCAAGGCTGTCCAGTACTTCTGGCATCAGCATCAGTTCGGCCCGTGACGCATTCGCCTGGGGCAAGCGATAGAACCCGGCAATTTCGTGGCAAAGACCCAGCAAGGCGCCGTACAAATGAAACAGCACGGATTCACGCCCAGCCTGGACCAGCGCGGGAGCATTCATGGCGCGCCCATCCTCTGCCCTGGCAAGCGCTTCGAGCGACAGGCCGGCAAAATAAATCTTCTGATTGGTACGGGTGTAGAGTTCGTGGGCCATGGCGGCATTCTCCCCAACGAAATAAAAGCGTCACGCAGGTGCGACAGTGTCGTGGATCAACCGAAGCTACTGCAAGCCAAAAACTGAAAGGCCGCATGAAAACCCAAGGGTTGTCATGCGGCCTTTTGCTTACGCGGCGTTTAGAACAACGACTGAATCGCCCAGCGGGAGCAAGCTCCCTCGCCACGAGGATCGCGCAGATTCAAATCCTTTCGCCATCAATCAGCGCTTGTCTTCAACGGTCCACTTGCCACCGTCGTAGAACGCTTTCCAACCGGTAGGCTTGCCGTCAACCTCGGTCTGCACGTATTGCTCCTTGGTCTTGCGGCTGTAGCGGATCACCGCTGGGCGGCCATCCGGATCCTTCTGCGGCGCGTCGCAGAGGAAATGGTACTTCGGATCGATCTCATCCTTGTGCGGCAAGATCTCGATCACCAGCGGCGCCCGAGTCTCGCGATTTTTCGGAAACTGGCTGGCTGCCAGGAACAGGCCGGATGCACCATCACGAAGGATGTAGGTGTCGTTTACCTTCTCGCACTTGAGCTCGGGCATCTTCACCGGATCCATCTTCGGCGGCGCCGCGTCACCGCTCTTGAGCAGCTTGCGGGTGTTCTTGCAGGTCGGATTGGTGCAACCGAAGAACTTGCCGAAACGGCCGGTTTTCAGCTGCATTTCGCTGCCACACTTGTCGCATTCCAGGCTCGGACCTTCGTAGCCCTTGATGCGATAGGTGCCCTCTTCGATCTCGTAGCCGGCACAATCAGGATTGTTACCGCAGATGTGCAGCTTGCGCTTTTCATCCAGCAGGTAAGCATCCATCGCTGTGCTGCAGATAGGGCAACGGTGTTTGCCGCGCAGCACCAGGGACTCCGACTCACCTTCGTCGTCCGCGGCGATTTCGTCGCCTGGCACCAGGTTGACCGTCGCCTTGCAGCGCTCCTTCGGCGGCAGGCTGTAGCCCGAGCAACCCAGGAATACACCGGTCGACGCGGTACGGATCTGCATCGGACGCCCGCAGGTCTGGCATGGAATATCGGTCATGACCGGCTGGTTCGCCCGCATGCCGCTTTCCGGACTTTCGGCCACTTCCAGTTTTTTCTTGAAGTCGCCGTAGAACTCGTCGAGTACGTTTTTCCAGTCCCGCTCACCCTGGGCCACGTCGTCCAGGTTCTCTTCCATGCCAGCGGTGAAGCCGTAGTCCATCAGGTTCGAGAAACTCTCGGACAAGCGCTCGGTGACGATGTCCCCCATCTTTTCCGAATAGAAGCGACGGTTGTGCAGCGTCACGTAGCCGCGATCCTGGATGGTGGAAATGATCGCCGCATAGGTCGAAGGACGACCGATGCCACGCTTTTCCATCTCCTTGACCAGGCTGGCCTCGGAATACCGTGCCGGCGGCTTGGTGAAGTGCTGGGTCGGATCCAGCTTGATCAGCTTCATCACGTCGCCCTGGGCCATGTCCGGCAGGACGTCATCGTCCCCCGGCTTGGTGATCTGCGGCATGACGCGGGTATAGCCGTCGAACTTCAGGATACGGCCCTTGGCGCGCAGCTCGAAATCGCCAGCACCGACGCTGACCGTGGTCGACAGGTATTGCGCAGGTAGCATCTGGCATGCCAGGAACTGGCGCCAGATCAGCTCGTAGAGACGCTCGGCGTCGCGTTCCATGCCCGACAGCTTGCTTGGCTCGGTATTGGCGTCGGAAGGACGAATCGCTTCGTGAGCCTCCTGGGCGCCTTCCTTGCTGCTGTACACGTTCGGCGTATCCGGCAGGTACTTCTTGCCAAACTCGCTTTCTATATAAGTACGCGCCATCGCCACGGCATCGGCCGAGAGATTGGTCGAGTCGGTACGCATGTACGTGATGTAGCCCGCTTCGTACAGACGCTGGGCCATCATCATGGTCTTCTTCACACCGAAGCCCAGGCGGTTGCTCGCCGCCTGCTGCAAGGTGGACGTAATGAAGGGCGCCGACGGCTTGCTGCTGGTGGGCTTGTCTTCGCGCTTGACGATGCTGTAGCTGGAAGCCTTGAGCTTCTCCAGCGCTGCCATGGCCTGGGCTTCATTGAGCGGCTTGAAGGCTTCGCCTTTCTCGCGAGCCACTTCGAAACGCACGGTAGCGCCCTTGGCGGTACCGAGATCAGCATGGACTTCCCAATATTCTTCGGGATTGAACGCACGGATTTCCCGCTCGCGCTCCACCACCAGCTTTACCGCCACCGACTGCACACGACCGGCCGACAGGCCACGGGCGATCTTGGCCCACAACAATGGCGAGACCATGTAGCCCACGACGCGGTCAAGGAAGCGACGCGCCTGTTGGGCATTGACCCGGTCGATGTCCAGCTCGCCCGGCTGGGAGAAGGCTTCCTGGATAGCCTTCTTGGTGATCTCGTTGAACACCACGCGCTTGTAGCGGCTGTCATCCCCACCGATGGCTTCGCGCAGGTGCCAGGCGATGGCTTCCCCTTCGCGGTCCAAGTCCGTCGCGAGATAAATGGTGTCGGCGTCCTTGGCGAGCCGACGCAGTTCTTCGATGACCTTTTCCTTGCCCGGAAGGATCTCGTACTTGGCTTTCCAGCCGTGCTCCGGATCGACTCCCATGCGTGAGACCAGCTGCTTGCGCGCCTTGTCTTTCGGCGACAGCGCCGGCGCTTCACCAGCGGCCGCCTTGCCGCGCTTGGCGGCTGGCTCCTTGCTGGCGCTAGCCGAACCGCTGGTGGGCAGGTCTCGGATATGGCCGATACTCGACTTCACCACGTATTGGTTGCCCAGATACTTGTTGATGGTCTTGGCCTTAGCCGGGGATTCCACAATGACCAGCGATTTGCCCATGGATCAGAAAATTCCTGAATTCTAAAAAGTGAAAGGCGGTTGGCGCCTGACGCGGCACCGCTATATATAGTGGCTGCAAGGTGAGGTCAAGGGCGGGGTCGCCCTCACACTGGCCTCAAGACTTGGAAAAGATGCTCTCCTCGACCTGCACCAAAGCAAAGCGCGGCACTTGTTCGCCGTCAACTTCGACAGACTCCTGGAACATGCTCAACGGACGCACCCAAAAGCCGTAATCGCCATACAGGGCTTGATAGAAGACCACTTCTTCCTCGGTCTCGGAATGCCGCGCAACGCTGAATACGCGGTACTGCGGACCTTTGTAATGTTGGTAGAGCCCAGGTTGTATCGGCATGCGTTGGCCCTCACTCAAATTTTTTCAAAATAAAAACAAAATCTTTCTTTTACTAAACCCGAAAAACAAAAACCGGGGCACTTGGCCCCGGCTTCCATCAACGCAACGCTTAGACGCGTTCGAAGACAGTGGCGATGCCCTGGCCGAGGCCAATGCACATGGTGGACACCCCTAAAGTGCCGCCGTTCTGCTTCATGACGTTGAGCAGCGTGCCAGAGATACGCGCACCAGAGCAACCGAACGGGTGACCCAGGGCGATCGCGCCGCCGTGCAGGTTAACCTTCTCGTTCATCTTGTCGAGTACTTTCAAATCTTTCAGCACGGGCAGGGCCTGTGCGGCGAAAGCTTCGTTGAGCTCGAAGAAGTCGATATCGGAAATGCTCAGGCCCGCGCGCTTCAAGGCTTTCTGCGTAGCCGGTACTGGACCATAGCCCATGATCGCCGGGTCCACACCCGCGACAGCCATCGAACGAATCACGGCCATCGGCTGGATGCCCAGGTCCTGGGCACGCTGGGCCGACATCACGATCATGCACGAGGCACCGTCGGTGATCTGCGACGAAGTACCCGCCGTCACGGTGCCGCCCTTAGGATTGAAGGCCGGCTTCAAGGTCGCCAGGCTTTCCAGGGTGGTTTCCGGACGAATGGTTTCGTCGTAGTCGAACAGTTTCAAGAAGCCGTTCTCGTCGTAGCCCTGCATCGGGATGATTTCATCCTTGAACTTGCCTTCCACCGTCGCCTTGTGGGCGAGCTGGTGGGAGCGCACGCCAAAGGCGTCCTGCTGTTCGCGGGTGATGCCATGCATCTTGCCGAGCATTTCCGCGGTCAGGCCCATCATGCCCGAGGCTTTTGCCGCGTACAGCGACATGTGCGGGTTCGGATCGACACCGTGCATCATGCTCACGTGGCCCATGTGCTCGACACCGCCGACCACGAACACATCACCGTTACCGGTCATGATCGCCTGGGCGGCGGTGTGCAGCGCGCTCATGGACGAACCGCACAGGCGGCTGACCGTCTGGCCGGCAGCGGTGTGAGGGATCTGGGTCATCAGCGAAGCCATGCGGGCGATGTTCCAGCCCTGCTCCAGGGTCTGGTTCACGCAGCCCCAGATCACGTCCTCGACTTCGTTGGGGTCGACCTTGACGTTGCGTTCCAGCAGTTTGCTGATCAGGTGCGCCGACATGTCTTCGGCGCGAGTGTTGCGGTGCATGCCGCCCTTGGAGCGGCCCATCGGCGTACGACCGAAGTCGACAATCACGACGTCTCTAGGATTCAAGCTCATAAATGTTCTCTCGCTCTAGTCGTTGGGCGCTTAACCGAAGAAACGCTGGCCGTTCTTGGCCATTTCACGCAGCTTCGCGGTCGGGTGGTACAACGCGCCCAGATCAGCGTACTGGTCAGCCAGGGCAACGAACTCGGCCACACCGATCGAATCGATGTAGCGCAGCGCACCGCCACGGAATGGAGGGAAACCGATGCCGTAGACCAGACCCATGTCGGCTTCGGCGGCGGTTTCGACAATGCCGTCTTCCAGGCAACGCACGGTTTCCAGGCACAGCGGGATCATCATCCAGTTGATGATGTCCTCGTCGGTGACTTCGCGCTGCTCGTAGACGATCGGCTTGAGCACTTCCAGCACCGACGAATCGGCGACTTTCTTCTGCTTGCCGCGCTTGTCGGTTTCATAGGCGTAGAAGCCCTTGCCGTTCTTCTGTCCCAGGCGCTTGGCTTCGTAGAGCACGTCGACGGCGGAACGACGGTCGTCTTTCATGCGGTCCGGGAAGCCTTCAGCCATGACGTCGCGACCGTGGTGGCCGGTGTCGATGCCGACCACGTCCATCAGGTACGCCGGGCCCATCGGCCAGCCGAATTTTTCCATGATCTTGTCGATGCGCACGAAGTCCACACCAGCACTGACCAGCTTGGCGAAACCGCCGAAGTACGGGAACAGCACGCGGTTGACCAAAAAGCCCGGGCAATCGTTGACGACGATCGGGTTCTTGCCCATTTTTTTGGCGTAGGCCACGGTGGTGGCAATCGCCTCCTCGCTGGATTTCTCGCCACGGATCACTTCCACCAGGGGCATCATGTGCACCGGGTTGAAGAAATGCATGCCGACGAAGTTTTCCGGACGCTTGAGGGCTTTGGCCAGCAGCGAAATGGAAATGGTCGAGGTGTTCGACGCGAGGATGGTGTCCTCTTTGACCTTGTCTTCGACTTCAGCCAGAACCGCCTGCTTGACCTTCGGGTTCTCGACAACCGCTTCGACCACCAGGTCGACGTGGCCGAAATCGCCGTAGGACAACGTCGGACGAATGCCATTGAGCACTTCGGCCATCTTCGCGGCGGTCATGCGACCTTTGTCGACGCGACCGACCAGCAGCTTGGCGGCTTCGGCCAACCCCTGCTCGATGCCGTGTTCATTGATGTCCTTCATCAGGATCGGCGTGCCCTTGGACGCCGACTGATAGGCGATGCCGCCACCCATGATGCCGGCGCCGAGCACGGCGGCCTGTTTCACGTCACGGGCAATTTCGTCGTAGGCCTTGGCCTTTTTCTTCAGCTCCTGATCATTGAGGAACAGACCGATCAGGCTCTGGGCGGCAGACGTCTTGGCCAGTTTCACGAAACCGGCGGCTTCGACTTCCAAGGCTTTGTCGCGACCGAAATTCGCGGCTTTCTGGATGGTCTTGATCGCCTCGACCGGTGCCGGGTAGTTCGGGCCCGCCTGGCCGGCGACGAAACCTTTGGCGGTCTCGAAGGCCATCATCTGTTCGATGGCGTTGAGCTTGAGTTTTTCCAGCTTCGGCTGGCGCTTGGCCTTGTAGTCAAACTCGCCGCTGATGGCGCGCTTGACGGTTTCAAGGGCCGCCTCCAGAAGCTTGCCGGGTTCGACCACCGCATCCACGGCGCCGACTTTCAGCGCGTCTTCGGCACGGTTTTCCTTGCCAGCGGCAATCCACTCGATAGCGTTGTCAGCACCGATCAGGCGCGGCAGGCGCACGGTGCCGCCGAAACCCGGGTAGATGCCCAGCTTGACTTCCGGCAGGCCGATCTTGGCCGCGGTGGACATGACGCGGTAGTCCGCCGCCAGGCACATTTCCAGGCCGCCACCCAGTGCGATGCCGTTGATGGCCGCGACGGTCGGTACGTTGAGGTCTTCAAAGTCGCTGAAGATACGGTTGGCTTCGAGGTTGCCAGCGATCAGTTCGGCATCGGGCAGCTTGAAGTTGTCGACGAATTCGGTGATGTCGGCGCCGACGATGAACACGTCCTTGCCACTGCTGACGATCACACCCTTGATCGACGCATCTGCCTTGATAGTGTCCACGGCCTGACGCAATTCATTCAGGGTTAGACGGTTGAACTTGTTGACGGACTCACCCTTGAGGTCGAATTTCAGTTCGACGATGCCACTTTCAAGAGCCTTAACCGTGATGGCTTTACCTTCGTAAATCATCAACTGATCTCCACGATATGGAAGCTGAACAGTACACGTTGGACGCTGGCCCCTGGCTCCACATGGACATAACCGCCGATGCTACGCCAATTCGCCAGACACACCCGTCAACGCGATAGTCGGGTTCTGTAGGAACGTTCTGAAAATACAAACGCTCAATTCATACGCCCGTTTGATTTGGGTACGTCACCTTCACGGAATTTCCGACAATTGTCAATCGCCCTAAACAGGCGTTTGAACGGGACTCCGCAGTCATTTCCGTACCGCCTGGATCCGTAACACGACCTTGCATGAGCGACCATTCATAGAATCAATCATTAGAAAAGTCGCCCTAATTCCAGGCGCACCGGATTCAACCGACTAAGCTGGTGACAATATGATTGAGTACGCGGGGAACAGGACGTTTCGAAGCACGCCCTGGAAAGAATGGTTTTACCGGCCTGCCTGGCCAACCCGCCCGATGATGCTGTCGGGCTTTTTTACGCTCAGGCCAACGCCTTTAATACGGCAGAAATGTCCTGCAAAACACTGGCTTCGCCTTTCTCTCCCCAATACAGGGCGATCATTTGCCGGTCGGCCTCGACCTTATAGACATTGGCTGGCAATGCTCGGAAGTGGCCGAGCAACGCTTCATCCTGGCACACCTCCTGCCATTGGTTGACCCACACCCCTGGAGCCTTTTGCCAATAACTCCAGCTGGCCGGCTGGCTGCCCCGCCGGGCTCGGTGGTACTGCGCACAGGGGTTTGGTGGCTGCTGGCCAAGCCAATGGGGCCAGTCTTGCGGGGTCAATCGCATGGCCAGCCCGAGGCGTCGCGCCTCCATGCGAAGGGCTATACGCCCGCTCTGTGCGCGGGACGGTCGCAACCATGCCAGGGGGCTTAATACCACCAACAGGATTGACACCACTATCCAGACCGTCATATCTGTACTCCCGAATTCTGATGAGCCCATTGACCTGTATCGCCATCAATGCGCTTGAAACCAGCCATACTTACCGTATCGCCATTCTCTGGAGTGCTTTTCATGTACTACGAACACATCCTGGTCGCCGTCGACCTCACTGAAGAATGCGATCCCGTCGTCAAGCGAGCCCTCGCCCTTTGCGAAGGGCGGGACAACAAACTGTCGCTGGTGCATATCGTCGAGCCGATGGCGATGGCCTTCGGCGGTGACGTTCCGATGGATCTTTCCCAGTTGCAACAGCAGCAGTTCGACCAGGCCAAGGAACGCCTTGACCGATTGATCGTGAAATACCCTGCCTTGAAAAAGGAAAATAGCCACCTGACCTATGGCCAGCCGCGCCAGGAGATCCATCACCTGGCCAAGGAGCAAGGCTGCGACCTGATCGTGGTCGGCAGCCATGGCCGCCATGGCCTGGCGTTGCTGCTGGGCTCTACCGCCAACGACGTGCTGCATGGCGCGCCTTGCGATGTGCTGGCGGTGCACCTGGTCAAGCGCACCTGACCCTGGACCTTCGGGAGCGAGCAAGCTGGCTCCCACAAGGGATTGCGTTTCAAATAAAAAAATCCCGGCGTTCATTGCTGAATGCCGGGAATCTTCTCAACAGCGGATCAAGCGTCCAGCTCAGCCCAACGCTCGACCAGCGCATCCAGCTCAGCCTGCAACTGTTCCAGATGCGCGATTACCTTGGCGGTTTCGGCCGCGGGACGCTGGTAGAAGCCGGCATCAGCCATCTCGGCCTCCACCGCGGCGATCTGCTGCTCCTTCGCGTCGATATCACCTGGCAAGGCTTCCAGTTCACGCTGCAGCTTGTAGCTGAGCTTTTTCTTGGTCGGAGCCGGTGCGGCAGCGGCGGCAACCGGCGCCGGCTCGGCCTTGACGACCGCGGAGTTCAAGTCGGCCTTGCCTGATTTGCTCTCTGTCACACCCAGCAGGCGCGGCGAGCCGCCTTGGCGTAGCCAATCCTGATAACCACCGACATATTCGCGAACCAGCCCCTCGCCTTCGAACACCAACGTGCTAGTGACCACGTTATCGAGGAAGGCCCGATCGTGGCTGACCATCAGCACAGTGCCGTTGAACGTCAACAACACTTCTTCCAGCAGCTCGAGGGTTTCCACGTCCAAGTCGTTGGTTGGTTCGTCGAGCACCAGCAGGTTCGCCGGCTTACTGAACAACTTGGCCAGCAGCAGCCGTGCCCGCTCACCACCAGACAGCGCTTTCACCGGCGTACGGGCGCGCTGTGGGCTGAACAGGAAGTCGCCGAGGTAACTCAATACGTGGCGGCTCTGGCCATCGATTTCGATGAAGTCGCGGCCTTCGGCGACGTTGTCGATCACGGTTTTTTCCAAGTCCAACTGATGGCGCAACTGGTCGAAATAGGCGACGTCGATCTTTGTCCCCTCCTCCACTTTGCCGCTGGTCGGCACCAGGCCGCCAAGCATCAGCTTGAGCAGGGTCGTCTTGCCGGTACCGTTGGCGCCAAGCAGGCCGATCCGGTCACCGCGCTGCAGGACCATGGAGAAATCCTTGATCAGGAACGGGCCGCCCGGATGGGCGAAACTGACATCTTCCAGCACCATGACCTGCTTGCCCGACTTGTCGGCCGTCTCAAGCTGGATATTGGCCTTGCCGGTGCGCTCGCGACGTTCGCTACGCTCCACGCGCAATGCCTTGAGGGCGCGCACACGGCCTTCGTTACGAGTCCGCCGGGCCTTGATGCCCTGGCGGATCCACACTTCTTCCTGGGCCAGGCGCTTGTCGAACAAGGCGTTGGCGGTTTCTTCCGCCGCCAGCACCGCTTCCTTGTGCACCAGGAAACTGGCGTAGTCGCCGTTCCAATCGATCAGGCCGCCACGATCCAGTTCGAGGATGCGGGTCGCCAGGTTCTGCAGGAAGGAACGGTCGTGCGTGATGAACAGAACCGCCCCTTGGAAATCCTTCAGCGCTTCTTCAAGCCAGGCGATGGCACCGATGTCCAGGTGGTTGGTCGGTTCGTCGAGCAGCAAAAGGTCTGGCTCGGACACGAGGGCCTGGGCCAGCAGGACCCGACGACGCCAGCCGCCGGACAGCTCGGCCAAGGTCTTGTCAGCCGGGAGTTGCAGGCGGCTCAAGGTGCTGTCGACCAATTGCTGCAGGCGCCAGCCATCACGGGCCTCGAGGTCGTGCTGCACATGCATCAGCTTGTCCAGGTCGGCATCGGTGACGATGTTCTGGCTCAGGTGGTGATATTCGGCCAGCAGCGCGCCGACACCGTCCAGGCCTTCGGCAACCACGTCGAACACGGTCCGCTCGTCGGCTACCGGCAGCTCTTGGGGCAGCTCGCCGATTTTCAGCCCGGGCGCACGCCAGACGGAGCCGTCATCGGGCTTCTGATCCCCCTTGACCAGCTTCATCATGCTGGACTTGCCAGTGCCGTTGCGGCCGATGATGCACACCCGCTCTCCACGGGCGATCTGCCAGGACACCTTGTCCAACAACGGCATCGCGCCGAAAGCAAGGGACACATCGCTGAATTTGAGCAGGGTCATGAGCTTCTCCAAAAACCGGGCGCGCATTCTACCTGAGAAGAGACCTCAAAAGTCCGTCAATTTCGTCGTCGAAGCACTCTGTACTACAAATGTTGCGAAGTTGTGCCAACAGTCCCGCAAAGCTTTCGCCGGTTGCTGGCAAAAGGCTAAGCTACAGGCAAGTTACCCTGGGTTTCTCCCTGGGCTTGTCATGTTTATCTTTGCCCGGACGTATCATGCGCAGTCGCCTTTTCAGTGTTTTATCTTGTTTGTTTGTATGTGCCACTGCCGTTCAAACCGCCCATGCGGTGGATATTTCCACCCAGCGCCAGTACTACGACGAGGCCAAGCGCGCTCTGGCCAAAGGCGATTCCGCTCCCTACTTTCGCTACAGCCAGGCCCTGCGCGATTATCCGCTGGAACCGTACCTGGCCTATGACGAACTGACTGCGCGACTCAAGAGCGCGAGCAACGCCGAAATCGAAAAATTCCTCGCCGAACATGGCGACCTGCCCCAGGCCAACTGGATGAAGTTGCGCTGGTTGCGCTGGTTGGCCGAACGTGGCGACTGGGCAACCTTCGTCAAGTATTACGATCCCAAGCTCAACTTCACCGAGCTGGATTGCCTCAACGCTCAATATCAACTGAGCCATGGCCTTAAGGCCGAAGGTTATGCCAACGCCGAGAAACTATGGCTTACCGGTAAATCCCAGCCGACGGCTTGCGACGCGCTGTTCGGCATGTGGGCCGCGCAAGGCCAGTTGACCGAGCAGAAACGCTGGGAGCGCGCGAAACTGGCGGCCCAGGCACGCAACTATCCGCTGGCCAATAGCCTGGTCAGCGGCCTGACCACCCTTGCCCCCCGAGGCAAGCTGTTGGTTGACGTCGCGCAAAAGCCCGAACTGCTCAACCAGCCTTCGCGCTTCATGCCCGCCGATGAGCCCATGTCCGATGTCGTCAGTCTTGGGCTGCGCCGCCTGGCCCGCCAGGACCCGGAAAAAGCCATGTCATTGCTGGAGGGCTATGCCAGCACCATGCGTTTCTCTCGGGACGAGAAGGTCGCCATCGCCCGGGAAATCGGCCTGACCCTGGCCAAGCGCTTCGATAGCCGCGCCCTGGATGTCATGACCAAATATGACCCGGAGCTTCGGGACGACACCGTATCGGAGTGGCGCTTGCGCCTGCTCCTGCGCCTCGCCCGCTGGGACGACGCCTACCAACTGACCCGCCGCCTGCCCGAATCGCTGGCGAGCACCAATCGCTGGCGCTACTGGCAGGCCCGTAGCCTGGAACTGGCGCAGCCACAGAACCCCGAAGCGCTGACGCTCTACAAGCACCTGGCTCGCGAGCGTGATTTCTACGGTTTCCTGGCCGCCGACCGGTCCCAGTCACCGTATTCGCTGGTGAACAAGCCGCTGCCCATGAGCCAGGCGCTGATCAACAAAGTCCGCAATACACCGGGCATACGCCGGGCGCTGGAATTCCACGCGCGTGGTCAAATCGTGGACGGACGCCGCGAGTGGTATCACGTCAGCCGCCATTTCAGCCGGGACGAAATGGTCGCCCAGGCGAAACTGGCCTACGACCTCAAGTGGTATTTCCCAGCCATCCGCACCATCAGCCAGGCCAAATACTGGGATGACTTGGATATCCGCTTCCCGATGGCCTACCGCGACACGCTGGTGCGAGAAGCCAAGATCCGCGGTTTGCACCCTAGCTGGGCGTTCGCCATCACCCGGCAGGAAAGTGCGTTCATGGACGACGCCCGCTCCGGTGTCGGCGCCAGCGGCCTCATGCAATTGATGCCGGCCACGGCCAAGGAAACCGCGCGCAAATTCAATATTCCCCTGGCATCACCGCAGCAAGTCTTCAACCCGGACAAGAATATCCAGCTGGGCGCGGCGTACCTGAGCCAGGTCCACAGCCAGTTCAACGGCAACCGCGTCCTCGCCTCCGCCGCCTACAACGCCGGCCCCGGTCGCGTGCGCCAATGGTTGCGCGGTGCAGACCACCTGAGCTTCGACGTCTGGGTCGAAAGCATCCCCTTCGACGAAACCCGCCAATACGTGCAGAACGTGTTGTCGTACTCGGTCATCTACGGCCAGAAGCTCAACTTGCCGCAACCGCTGGTGGACTGGCATGAGCGGTATTTTGATGATCAGTGAGTATTAGCGAGACGCTGTTCCTGAGAAGAAAAAAATGCCCGCATCGAAAGATGCGGGCATTTTTGGTCGGCTACTTGGTCTGTTGCTGGACCTTGTGGGAGCGAGCTTGCTCGCGATGGCGTCGGCACCTTCAACATGGATGCAAGCTGACCCACCGCTATCGCGAGCAAGCTCGCTCCCACAGGGGATTCGTGTGGACGCTGCGCTCAGTCGGCTGCCGAGTCCAAGCCAACGTTGAACTGCAACGCTGCCAACCGCGCAAACAGCGCATTGCTTGCAACCAGTTCCTGATGGCTACCCACCGCAACCACCTTGCCTTGGTCCATCACCGCAATCCGGTCGGCGTTTTTCACCGTGGCCAGGCGATGGGCGATGACCAGGGTGGTACGGTTCTTCATCAGGCTGGGCAAGGCTTGCTGGATCAGGTGTTCACTTTGCGCGTCGAGGGCGCTGGTGGCTTCGTCCAGTAGCAGGATTGGCGCGTCCACCAGCAGGGCCCGGGCGATCGCCAGGCGTTGGCGCTGGCCGCCGGACAGCCCAAGGCCGCCATCGCCCAGGTGGGTCTGGTAGCCGTCAGGCATTTTTTCTATGAAATCATGGGCGTGGGCAATCTGCGCAGCCTCGCGTACCTGCTCGAATGTTGCTTGGGGATTGCCGTAGCGAAGATTTTCTTCGACCGTGCCGAAAAACAGTGCCGGGTTTTGAGAAACCAGGGCGAAATGACGACGCAGGTCCAAAGGGTCGACCGAGGTCAACGGCACGTCGTCGATCAGGATCCGCCCTTGCACCGGATCGTAGAAGCGCAGCAGCAGGTCATACACCGTTGACTTGCCCGCGCCGGATGGCCCGACGAGGGCCAGGGTTTCGCCGGCCTTGATGCTCAGGTCGAGGCCATCGACCGCATAGCTGTCCGGTCGGGAGGGGTAGGAAAAACGCACGCCTTCAAGGCGCAGGTCACCCCGCACCCGCTCCGGCAACGTCACCAGCCCTGTGACCGGTGGCTGGATAATGTTCTGCGAACGCAGCAACTCGGCAATGCGTTCCGCGGCGCCCGCTGCCCGTTGCAGCTCGCCGATCACTTCGCTGAGGGTGCCAAAGGCGCTGCCAACGATCAGGCTGTAGAACACGAACGCCGCGAGTTCGCCGCCGGAAATCCGCCCGGCGATCACATCCATGCCGCCGACCCAGAGCATCACCCCTACCGCACCCAGCACCAGCACGATCACCAGGGTGATCAACCAGGCCCGCTGGGCGATGCGCTTGCGGGCGGTGTCGAAGGCTTGCTCCACCGTCACGGAAAAACGTTGTTCATCTTGGACCTGGTGGTTGTAGGCCTGCACGGTCTTGATCTGGCCGAGGGTTTCGGAGACGTAGCTGCCGACGTCGGCGATGCGGTCCTGGCTCTGGCGCGACAAGCTGCGCACCCGTCGCCCGAACACCAGGATCGGCGCCAGGACCAATGGCAGGGCAATGACCACGATACTGGTCAACTTGGGGTTGGTGAAAAACAGCAGCACAATGCCACCAATCACCATCAAGGCGTTGCGCAGGAACAACGACAGCGACGAACCAATCACCGATTGCAGCAGAGTCGTATCGGCGGTCAGGCGTGACTGGATTTCCGAACTGCGATTGTTCTCGTAGAAGCCCGGGTGCAGATACACCAGGTGATTGAAGACCTGCCGCCGGATATCGGCCACCACCCGCTCACCGATCCATGACACGAGATAAAAGCGTGCAAACGTACCGATAGCCAGGCCCACCACCAGCACCATGAACAGGCCAATGGACTGATTGAGCAGATGCGGCGAACGGGTCATGAAGCCTTGGTCCACCAGCAGGCGGATCCCTTGGCCCATGGACAACGTGATACCGGCCGTGACAATCAGGGCCAGCAAAGCACCGGCGACCTGTTTGCGGTAAGGGGCGATGAAGCCGCTGGCCAGGCGTATTGCGCGGCGATGTCGTGAGGAAAGCATCGAGAGTGTCCGATAATGGAACAGGAAAAGATTGGCCATCAGTACCGAAACGCAGCGGAACCAAGTGGAATCGAAATGAGTCAGGTTAAATATGACCGCCGAGACTAATGCCTAGATGTTATCGGTCTAACGTCTGGCTGGAAACGCGAGTGTGTTTCTGGTTGAGTGGAGCTGTCGTCATGGACCTTCAAGGAGTGTCATGGCTCGGTCACCTGACGACATTACGATAGGCACGCAACCTGATGAGGAGACAGGCCATGTCCTTGCAACACAGCAGCGACGACAAGATTCAAGTAATCCGCACGCAACCGGACCAGTCCCTGGGCTGCTCGTTCATCGATGCCCAAGGGCGCGAAGTACCGATCACCGAAGACATGATCCAGAAAGCCTGCAGCGAGCTGGAGAAACGACTGGTCAAACCTGCCGAACAAAAGTGATACAGCCCGTCTTCAATTGAACCCGACCTTGATGTCGGGTTTTTTATGCCTGTTCACCGGGCTTAAACGATAGTAGCTCCCAAGGCCGTCACGATCTGCTGCAAGGCCGTCGACTGCCCTTCGATACGCACCTTCAAGCTGTCGATCTCCCGGCGTGGCGGGTAATGCTTGCGCAACGCATCAAACGCACTGCGCTGCTCACCCACCGTACCGATCAAGCTGCGGCGAAAATCCGCATCGTCGCGGCGCGGGTCGTACACGCTCCGGCACAACACCGCCAGCGCCCAGGCCGGGTCGGTATCGGCATCCAGCGTGATGCCCCCGAGCCAGGGCCGGGGTAACAAGTCGGCCAGATCGACTTCGGCGGGCCGCCCAAGAAAGTCGCACAGGGCCTGGTAGATCTGCGCCGTGCCGCGCTGGCGACCGTCAAGGCTGTAGCCGGCAATGTGCGGGGTGGCGATCACGCAGAGGTCGGCCAGGTCCACGTCCACCGTCGGCTCCTGCTCCCAGACATCAAGCACCGCCTGGAGGTCTTCGCGCTCCAACAGCACCTCGCGCAACGCCGAGTTATCGATGACCGGGCCGCGCGCGGCGTTGATCAGCCAGGTGCCAGGCTTCAGGCTGTTCAAGCGATGCTCATCAAAAAGGTGCCAAGTCACGTGCTCACCCGTGCGAGCCAATGGCGTGTGCAGGCTGATGACGTCGCATTCCTCGATGATCTGCTCCAGGCTCACGTAGTCGCCGCCTTCGGCAGCGTGGCGAGGCGGGTCGCAGACTTTCACAGCCCAGCCCAGGCCCTTGAGCACCTCGACCAACCGCCCACCTACCTGCCCCGCGCCGACCACGCCAAACGTGCGCTGCGCAAGATCCGCGCCTTCGATCTCAGCCAGGGCCATAAGGCTGCCCAGTACGTAATCCACCACGCCACGGGCATTGCAGCCAGGCGCGCTGGCCCAGCGGATGCCGGCCTCGGCAAAATAATCCAGGTCCAGGTGATCAGTGCCAATGGTGCAAGTGCCGACGAAGCGCACCTTGCTGCCTTCCAGCAGGGCTCGATTGACCTGGCTGACCGACCGTACCAACAGCACATCGGCCTGCTCTACCAATGCCCGGTCAATGCCCCGCCCCGGCACCCGGCGGATCTCACCGAAACCTTGGAAAAATGCATCGAGCAGGGGAATGTTTTCGTCGGCGACGATCAGCATGGCAGAGCTCCTTTGGCGGGACGGGCAGTGTAGGCGTTCCTCGCCTCGATGGGCCAGCCCATTACTTCAGTGAACCCGTTTGTGGCGAGGAAGCTTGCTCCCGCTGGCCTGCGAAGCGGGCCCAAAAGGCAGGCGACTGCTGCGCAGTCGAGCGGGAGCAAGCGCCCTCGCCCCAACAGCATTCGTACGACTAAGCGAGCGATTACAAATCCACAACACAGGTTTTTTCCTGACCACTGCGTCAAGGCGTAGAATCCGCCGCCTTGCGTTTATCTTTTTCGGATGCTTGCCTCGTGAATCCTGCAATCGACACTCCTTGCGTCCTCTCTCGCCCCGCCCGGGTTCGCCTGGAGCTCAAGACGCTGCTCGCCCTCGCCTTGCCGATCATGGTGGCGCAATTGGCGACCACTGCCATGGGTTTTGTCGATGCGGTGATGGCCGGACGGGTCGGCCCGCGGGACCTCGCCGCGGTGGCGCTGGGTAATTCGATCTGGGTGCCGGTATTCCTGTTGATGACCGGCACGCTGCTGGCCACTACGCCAAAAGTTGCCCAGCGTTTCGGGGCCGGCACGTTCGAACAGATTGGCCCCTTGGTGCGCCAGGCATTGTGGTTGGCCCTCGCGGTGGGGCTGGCCGCGACATTGGCACTGTTCAGCGCCGAGCCGATCCTGCATGTGATGCAGGTCGATCCCGAATTGATCGGCCCTTGCATGGAATACCTGCGGGGTATAGGCACCGGGCTCCCGGCAGTGGCGCTCTATTACGTGCTGCGCTGTTTCAGCGACGGCCTGGGGCGCACGCGACCGGCCATGGTGCTGGGGCTGTGCGGACTGGCGCTGAACATTCCGCTCAATTACATCTTCATCTACGGGCACCTGGGCGTCCCAGCCATGGGCGGGGTTGGCTGCGGCTGGGCAACCGCCATCGTGATGTGGTTCATGGCAGCGGGCATGGCGATCTGGACGTATCGGGCCCCAATCTATCAATCGAGCCGTCTGTTCGCCCGTTTCGACTGGCCGCAATGGTCGATGATCAAGCGCCTGCTGGGCATCGGCCTGCCGATTGGCATCGCGGTGTTTGCCGAGTCGAGCATCTTTGCGGTGATCGCCCTGCTGATCGGCAGCCTCGGCGCCACGGTGGTGGCCGGGCACCAGATCGCGCTGAACTTCAGCTCGCTGGTGTTCATGATCCCCTACTCCCTGGGCATGGCCGTGACGGTACGGGTAGGCCAGGCGCTGGGGCGTGGCCAGCCTCGAGAGGCGCGCTTCGCTGCGGGCGTCGGCATGGGCACGGCCCTGGCGTACGCGTGCCTGTCAGCGAGCGTGATGTTCGCGCTGCGCGGCCCCATCGCAGCGATCTACACAGCCGATCCGCGGGTGATCGAGGTCGCATCGATGCTGATCGTCTACGCGGCGCTGTTCCAGTTTTCCGATGCGATCCAGGTCACGGCGGCCGGCGCATTGCGCGGCTACCAGGACACCCGGGTGACGATGATCCTGACGCTCTTCGCTTACTGGGGCATCGGCTTGCCGGTGGGTTACGCCCTGGGCCTGACCGACAGGCTCGGCACCGCCAGTGGCCCAAGCGGATTATGGCAAGGCTTGATCGTGGGGTTGAGCTGCGCGGCGCTGATGCTGTCGATTCGCCTGGCACGCAGCGCGCGAGGGCAGATCCGCATCAGCCGTGCGACGGGTTAGGCGAGTTTCTTGCGGATCCAGTAGAGGTAGGTGCCGGCGTCCTCTTGCTGGGCCACCAGCTCGTGGTCCAGAAACACGCAGAACTTAGGGATGTCGCGGCGAGTCGAGGGGTCGGTGGCGATGACTTTGAGCAGGCCACCTGGGGCCAGGTCGCGGATATGCTGGTGCAACATCATTACCGGTTCCGGGCAATTCAGACCAGTGGCATCCAGCGTGCCGTCGATTGGCGCATCGTTCATTTCACTCATGATCTACTCCTGAAACTGGCGGGCATTGTCGCGCAATGTCGGCGTTCGGTCACCCCTGGTTCAACACTGCACCCTGTGGGAGCGAGCTTGCTCGCGATGGCGCCAGCACATCCAATATCGATGCAAACTGACCCACCGCTATCGCGAGCTCGCTCCCACAAGGGCTTCATTGGCTTTCGAGGACTAACGGGCCTTCGTTTTTTTGGTGTCCAACCGCCGCAGATGACACGTCACCTCCTCTCGGTCGTGGTACAGCTGCTTGCAGCCGATCTCGACCTGAATGCCCCGGGCCTTGAAACCCTCGGCGATGCGTTCGAGCAGGCGTTTCACCTCGGCGTAACGCTGTTTCATCGGCAACTTGAGGTTGACCACGGCCTCGCGGCAATGGCCCTCGCCGATCCACTCTTCCAGCATCGCCGCGTTGCGCGCCGGTTTCTCGACGATGTCGCAGACCATCCAGTCCACCGGCTGCCTGGGCTTGAACGTGAATCCGTCTGCCATCAAGTGCCGCACCAGGCCGGTGTCCATCAGGCTTTCGGCCATTGGGCCATTGTCGATGGCCGTCACCAGCATGCCACGGTTGACCAATTGCCACGTCCAGCCACCCGGCGCCGCACCGAGGTCCACACCGGTCATGTCGCTGTGCAGGCGTTCGTCCCACTGGTCCCGAGGAATGAAATGGTGCCAGGCCTCCTCGAGCTTGAGTGTGGAGCGGCTCGGCGCGTCCCGGGGGAACTTCAGGCGCGGGATACCCATCGGCCACATCGCTGAGTTATCCGCCTCAGCCAGGCCAAGGAAGACTTCACGACCGCTCTTGAAGGTCAACAGCAGGCGCGGCTTGCGCGGGTCGTCCACCAGTTTCCCTGCCCCGCCCAAGGCCTTGCGCAGCGGGCCTTCGAACTTCTTGCAGAAGTTCGACAGTTCCTTGCCGTCGTTCGTGTCAACTACCTCCAGCCACAGGCTGCCACACGTTGGGAAGGCCGTCATGTGGGACAGAATGACGCTGATTCGGTCGGTCTCAGGCAATTCGATGAACGTGCCACGCGCCCACTGCCGAGGAAAAATCAGATCGGCGAAACGTTGCCCGCGCATCAACCGCTCGGCGCCGTCCTCTTCGGTACAGACAAATTCGGCGCAGGCGCTGGCCGGCTTGGCCTTGGCGTACCCGGCGACGTTGAGCCGGGCCGCGTGTTCGGCGATCTCGGAACAGACCTCGCCTTCGAAGCCCGGCCGGCAGTGCATGAAAAGCGTGTTCATTGAAACTCCGTAGCAAAGCCTGTCACGAAAACCGGCGCATGATAGCGGAGTTCGGAACCGCGAACCTTGCTATACAGTCCAGTGATTAGTCATACGTTCAAAACAGGGCTAGGTTAAAGGCTCTGTCCGTTCCGTCAGTCCGTAGCCGTGCGGACTCAAAGGAGTGATTTCAATGCCGTCCATCGATAGCCTGAAAACCCTTAAAACATTGCAAGTCGACGCCAGGACCTACCATTATTTCAGCCTGCCGGACGCAGCGCGAAGCCTGGGCGACCTGGACAAGTTGCCGATGTCCCTCAAGGTTCTGCTGGAAAACCTGTTGCGCTGGGAAGATGACAAAACCGTCACCGGCACCGACCTCAAGGCGCTGGCCGGCTGGCTCAAAGAGCGCCGTTCCGACCGCGAGATTCAATACCGCCCGGCCCGGGTGCTGATGCAGGACTTCACCGGCGTCCCCGCCGTGGTCGACCTGGCGGCCATGCGCGCAGCGGTGGAAAAGGCCGGCGGCGATCCGCAGAGGATCAATCCGCTGTCACCGGTCGACCTGGTCATCGACCACTCGGTGATGGTGGACAAGTTCGCCAGCCAACAGGCCTTCGAGCAGAACGTCGACATCGAGATGCAGCGCAACGGCGAACGCTACGCCTTCCTGCGTTGGGGCCAGAGCGCGTTCGACAATTTCAGCGTGGTGCCACCGGGCACCGGCATCTGCCACCAGGTCAACCTCGAATACCTGGGCCGTACCGTATGGACCAAAGAGGAAGACGGTCGTCTCTACGCCTTCCCCGACACCCTGGTCGGCACCGACTCCCACACCACCATGATCAATGGCCTGGGCGTGCTCGGCTGGGGCGTCGGCGGTATCGAAGCGGAAGCGGCGATGCTCGGCCAACCGGTATCGATGCTGATTCCGGAAGTCATCGGCTTCAAACTCGTCGGCAAACTGCGCGAAGGCATCACCGCCACCGACCTGGTGCTGACTGTCACGCAGATGCTGCGCAAGAAAGGCGTGGTGGGCAAATTCGTCGAGTTCTATGGCGACGGTCTAGCCGACCTGCCATTGGCCGATCGCGCCACCATCGCCAACATGGCCCCGGAGTACGGCGCCACCTGCGGCTTCTTCCCCGTGGACGATGTGACGTTGGACTACCTGCGCCTGTCCGGCCGTCCGACGGAAACCGTGAAACTGGTGGAAGCCTACTGCAAGGCCCAGGGACTGTGGCGGTTGCCAGGGCAGGAACCGGTTTTCACTGACACGCTGGAACTGGACATGGGCAGTGTCGAAGCCAGCCTCGCCGGCCCCAAGCGTCCCCAGGACCGGGTGTCGCTGCCGAATGTCGGCCAGGCCTTCAGCGACTTCCTGGGCCTTCAGATAAAGCCCACCAGCAAAGAAGAAGGTCGCCTCGAAAGCGAAGGCGGCGGCGGTGTCGCGGTGGGCAACGCCGACCAGGTGGGCGAAGCGGAATATGAATTCGAAGGCCAGACCCACCGCCTGAAGAACGGCGCCGTGGTCATCGCGGCGATTACGTCCTGTACCAACACCTCCAACCCCAGCGTGATGATGGCCGCCGGATTGCTTGCGAAAAAAGCCGTGGAAAAAGGCCTGGCCCGCAAGCCTTGGGTGAAGAGTTCACTGGCACCGGGCTCGAAGGTGGTGACCGACTACTACAAGGCCGCCGGCCTGACCGAATACCTCGACAAACTCGGTTTCGACCTGGTGGGCTATGGTTGCACGACGTGTATCGGCAATTCAGGCCCGCTGCCCGATCCGATTGAAAAAGCCATCCAGAAAGCCGACCTGTCCGTGGCGTCCGTGCTGTCGGGTAACCGCAACTTCGAGGGACGGGTGCATCCTTTGGTGAAAACCAACTGGCTGGCCTCACCGCCACTGGTGGTCGCCTATGCCCTGGCCGGCACCGTGCGCATCGACATCAGCAGCGAACCGCTGGGCAACGACCGCGAAGGCAATCCGGTGTACCTGCGGGACATCTGGCCGAGCAGCAAGGAAGTGGCCGACGCGGTGGCTCAAGTGGACACAAGCATGTTCCACAAGGAATATGCCGCCGTGTTTGCCGGCGACGAGCAATGGCAAGCGATCGAGGTTCCACAAGCCGCGACCTACGTCTGGCAATCGGACTCCACGTACATCCAGCATCCACCGTTCTTCGACGATATTGGCGGGCCTCCACCCGTGGTCAAAAACGTGGAGGGTGCGCGGGTCCTCGCTCTGCTGGGAGACTCGGTGACCACGGACCACATCTCCCCCGCCGGCAACATCAAGGCGGACAGCCCGGCCGGTCGCTACCTGCGCGAACAGGGCGTCGAGCCACGGGACTTCAACTCCTACGGTTCGCGACGGGGCAATCACCAGGTCATGATGCGAGGCACCTTCGCCAACATCCGCATCCGCAACGAAATGCTCGGCGGCGAGGAAGGCGGCAATACGATCTATATCCCCAACGGCGAACGCATGTCTATCTACGATGCCGCGATGTTGTACCAGGCCACCGGCACGCCATTGGTGGTGATCGCGGGTCAGGAATACGGCACGGGGTCAAGTCGAGACTGGGCGGCCAAGGGTACGAACCTGCTGGGAGTCAAGGCCGTTATCGCCGAAAGCTTCGAGCGTATCCACCGCTCCAACCTGGTGGGCATGGGCGTGCTGCCGTTGCAATTCAAGCTCGATCAGAATCGCAAGAGCCTGAACCTCACCGGCAGGGAAACTTTGGACATCCTCGGTTTGAGCGACACCGAGCTGACGCCACGCATGAACCTGCCCGTGGTCATTACCCGCGAAGACGGTAGCCAGGAACGGATTGAAGTGTTGTGCCGGATCGACACCTTGAATGAAGTGGAATATTTCAAGGCCGGTGGCATCCTGCACTTTGTCCTACGGCAATTGATTGCAGGATAAAAAGAAGCGTCCTACGAAAACACCGCCTCAGATAGGCGGTGTTTTTGTATGGGCCTGCCTATAATCCCCGCCGGCTCTGCGAGCTTCGCCCGTTTTCCAGCCCCAAGGATTCGACATGCCCGCCCTACCCTGGCCCTACCTGGCCCTTCTCTCGATCGGCTATGGCTTCGCCCTGGTCTATGGCCACCTGGCCTGGACAGCGGCTATTTCGGTCGCGCTGCTGCTGTTCGCCGGGTATGCCGTTCGCCAGCGGCAGACGCCGGTCGGGCAGTTCCTCGGGCATTGCCTGTTCGCGGTGCTCGCGGTCGCGCTGGCCCTGCACTGGATGCCAGGCTTCTTCAACGGCAGGGCCATCGCGGCACAACGTTTTACCGATGATGCCGTGCGATTCGCCATGTACCTGAACCAGGACAAGCCACTGATCGGCTTCTGGTTGCTGCTGTTCTGCCCATGGATCATCGGGCGGCGCCCGTTTCGCTTGTCTGTCTATGCCACGGCCCTGGGCATGTGCATCAGTACGATCCTGGCCCTGGGCGGGGCCATGCTGCTGGGCATGATCAACTGGGCGCCTAAATGGCCAGACTCGGCCTGGCTGTGGGTCCTGAATAATCTTCTTCTGGTGACGTTGGTGGAGGAAGCGTTGTTTCGTGGCTATATCCAGGGAGGCCTGAGCCGGCGCTTTCAACACTTGCGCCATGGCGACAACCTCGCGTTACTGCTGGCCTCGCTGGTGTTCGGCCTGGTGCATGCCGGCGCCGGTTGGGAATGGGTGCTGCTGTCGGGGCTGGCCGGGATCGGTTACGGCCTGGCCTATCGATTGGGTGGCCTGGGTGCAGCGATAGCCACGCATTTTGGCCTCAACCTGCTTCACTTCACCCTGTTTACCTACCCGATGCTGGCGTGACACCGCCGGGAAGAATTATTTCAACAAAAAGCTGACGGTGCCGACAACCTTTCAAAGCCTTGCGGACTACCACACCATGCGTAACAACCAGCCTATTACACAACGCGAAAGGACCTTCCCGGCCCAGCAACGACTTATTTCCACCACCAACGCCAAGGGTGTGATTACCTACTGCAACGATGCTTTCATCGACATCAGTGGTTTTACAAAGGAACAATTGATCCATTCGCCGCACAACCTGGTGCGCCATCCCGACGTTCCGTCAGCCGTGTTCACCCACATGTGGAACACGTTGAAACAAGGCTTGCCATGGATGGGCATCGTCAAGAATCGCTGCCAGAACGGCGATCACTACTGGGTCAACGCCTACGTCACGCCCGTGTTCGAAGGCAATCAGGTCGTAGGCTATGAATCGGTACGGGTCAAACCCACCGCTGAGCAGATTACCCGAGCCGAAGCCCTTTATAAGCGCCTCAACCAAGGCAAATCCGCAGTGCCGGGCAGCGATAAATGGCTGCCGATGCTGCAGGACTGGCTGCCGTTCATCCTGGTCAGCCAGTTGAGTTTCGTTGTCGGCGCTTTTTTCACCTCTTCTTGGGGGTTTGCCCTCGCCGGCCTGCTGTCGGTGCCGTTGGGACTGCTGGGCCTGCAGTGGCAGCAACGCGGTATCAAGCGCCTGCTGCGCCTGGCCGAACAAACCACCTCGGACCCGTTGATCGCACGGATGTTCACCGATAGCCGCGGCGTCCAGGCACGCCTGGAGATGTCGATCCTGAGCCAGGAAGCCCGCCTCAAAACCTGCCTGACCCGCCTGCAGGACACTGCCGAGCACCTGAACGGCCAGGCGCGCCAATCCAGCGCGTTGGCCCACGACAGCTCCAGCGGCCTGGAGCGCCAGCGGGTGGAAACCGAACAAGTGGCCACCGCCATCAACCAGATGGCCGCGACCACCCAGGAAGTCGCCAGCCACGTGCAGCGCACCGCCGATGCCACCCAAGAGGCCAATCGCCTGACGGGACGCGGTCGCGACATTGCAGGCGAAACCCGCGAGGCCATCGAGCGACTGTCGGTCGTCGTGGGCGAGACCGGGCAGACCGTGACCCAGTTGGCCAAGGACAGCGATGAAATCGGTGGCGTGGTTGACGTGATCAAGGGCATCGCCGACCAGACCAACCTGCTGGCCCTCAACGCCGCCATCGAAGCGGCCCGCGCCGGCGAGATGGGACGCGGGTTTGCCGTCGTCGCCGATGAAGTGCGGCAATTGGCCCAACGCACCAGCGAGTCCACTGGGCAGATCCATGCATTGATCGCCAAACTGCAACAGACCGCCACCAACGCCGTGCAGACCATGGACGCCGGTCATCGCCAGGCTGAAGAAGGCGTTGCGCGGGTCATGGAAGCCGACCAGGCACTGGCGGGGATCAGCGAAGCGGTGGCACACATCACCGACATGACCACTCAGATCGCCGCCGCGACCGAGGAACAAAGTTCGGTGGCCGAGGAAATCAGCCGCAACATCAGTAACATCTCGGAACTGGCTGACCAGACCTCCGGGCAGGCCCACAGCTCGGCGCTGCTGAGCGAAGAACTGACCCGCACGGCCAACACGCAGTATTCGTTGGTGGAGCGGTTTAACCGCTGAGTTCAATTGGCGAACCAAAGGCCCGGGCAGCGAAAGCTTCCGGGTTTTTGTCGCCTGGCAGGCCGCTATCGCGAGCAAGCTCGCTCCCACAGGGGGTGTGGGGCGTTCATTCAAATGCATTCCAATGTGGGAGCGAGCTTGCTCGCGATGAGGCCATGACTGGCAGCATCAGTCTTGAGACACAAACCCGGCCACCGCCTGCGCCGCCGCCTCCAAATGCTGCTCATGACTAAACCCCGACGCCTTCAACGGCTTCAGATCATGATCCGCCGCCACCAGCCACATGACCTCGATGCCCGGTGACAACGTGTAGCCCTGCACCGCCTCCCGATTGCCCAACGCATCCCGCTCACCCTGGACGATCAAGGTTCGGGTCTTCAACGTTGCCAAGTGCTCGACCCGCGGTTTCTCCGGTTTGCCTACCGCGTAGAAGGGATAGCCCAGGCACACCAGCGCATCGGCGCCCAGCTCATCAGCCACCAAACTAGCCATGCGCCCGCCCATGGACTTGCCGCCAATGGCCAGCCGCCCAGCGACATAAGGCCGCACGGTGGCGTACACCTCTCGCCAGCATTCCAGCAGCTTTGGCGCAGGGTTCGGTGGACGCTTGCCGCCGTCCACGCGCCGCTGGGCCATGTAGGGAAACTCGAAGCGCAACACATTGACGCCCTGTGCACCTAGGCGGGTGGCCATTTGCGCCATGAAACCGCTGTCCATCGGTGCGCCGGCGCCATGGGCCAGGATCAGGGTCGGCGACTCGGCGCCAGCACCTGGCTTGGCGGCCGTCCACAGCCAACCATGTTCCGCCACGCATCGCGCCCATTGATCCCCGTCAATACTGGCCTTGTGCTGTTTGTCCATGCTTGCCTCGCTTTTAGTCTGCCTATAACTCCAGGCGAAGAACGCCGCACTGCCTTGCGCAGGCACTCACTTCGACTGAACCGTGGATGGGGAACCATGAACACTTCTATCAGTACCGCCTACAACTACAAGGTGGTCCGCCAATTCGCCATTATGACGGTGGTGTGGGGCATCGTCGGCATGGGACTCGGGGTTTTTCTCGCGGCCCAGTTGGTCTGGCCGCAGCTCAACTTCGATTTGCCTTGGACCAGCTTCGGCCGCCTGCGCCCGTTGCACACCAATGCGGTGATCTTTGCCTTCGGCGGTTGCGCGTTGTTTGCGAGTTCGTTTTATTCAGTGCAGCGCACCTGCCAGACAACGTTGTTCGCGCCGAAAATCGCCGCATTCTGCTTTTGGGGCTGGCAGCTTGTGATCCTGCTGGCGGCCATCAGCCTGCCGCTGGGCTACACCAGTTCCAAGGAATACGCCGAATTGGAATGGCCGATCGACATTCTGATCACCATCGTCTGGGTCGCCTACGCCATCGTGTTCTTCGGCACCGTGGCCAAGCGTAGGACCAAGCACATCTACGTCGGTAACTGGTTCTTCGGCGGGTTCATCCTGACCGTGGCGATCCTGCACATCGTCAACAACCTGGAATTGCCGGTGAGCCTGACCAAATCCTACTCGGTGTATGCCGGGGCCACCGATGCGATGGTGCAATGGTGGTACGGCCACAACGCCGTAGGCTTTTTCCTCACCGCAGGCTTCCTGGGGATGATGTATTACTTCGTGCCGAAACAGGCCGAGCGCCCGGTGTATTCGTATCGTCTGTCCATTGTCCACTTCTGGGCGCTGATTACGCTGTATATCTGGGCCGGCCCGCACCACCTGCACTACACCGCGCTGCCGGATTGGGCGCAATCGCTGGGGATGGTGATGTCGCTGATCCTGCTGGCGCCAAGCTGGGGCGGCATGATCAACGGCATGATGACCCTCTCGGGCGCCTGGCATAAATTGCGCAGCGACCCGATCCTGCGCTTTCTGGTGGTGTCCCTGGCGTTCTACGGTATGTCGACCTTCGAAGGGCCGATGATGGCGATCAAGACCGTCAACGCCCTCTCCCACTACACCGACTGGACCATCGGCCACGTACACGCCGGCGCACTGGGCTGGGTGGCGATGATTTCCATCGGCGCGCTGTACCACATGATCCCCAAAGTCTTCGGCCGCACGCAGATGCACAGTATCGGCCTGATCAACGCGCACTTCTGGCTCGCAACCATCGGCACCGTTTTGTACATCGCCTCGATGTGGGTCAACGGCATTGCCCAGGGCCTGATGTGGCGTGCGGTGAACGAAGACGGCACGCTCACCTACTCCTTCGTCGAAACCCTGGTGGCCAGCCACCCAGGCTTCATCGTGCGGCTGGTAGGCGGGGCGATCTTCCTCAGCGGCATGTTGCTGATGGCCTACAACACCTGGCGCACCGTGCGGGCCTCTCAGCCTGCCGAAGCCACCGTTGCCGCGCAGATGGCTTGAGGAGTCCGCGATGAAACACGAAACAATCGAAAAAAACGTCGGCCTGCTGATGCTGCTGATGGTCCTGGCCGTGAGTATCGGGGGCTTGACCCAGATCGTGCCGCTGTTCTTCCAGGACGTGACCAATAAACCGGTGGACGGCATGAAACCCTACACCGCCCTGCAGTTGGAAGGCCGCGACATTTACATCCGCGAAGGCTGCGTCGGCTGCCACTCGCAGATGATTCGTCCGTTTCGCGCCGAGACCGAGCGCTACGGCCACTACTCGGTGGCCGGCGAAAGCGTCTGGGATCACCCGTTCCTTTGGGGCTCCAAGCGCACTGGCCCGGACCTGGCCCGGGTCGGCGCGCGTTACTCCGATGATTGGCATCGCGCGCACTTGTACAACCCGCGCAACGTCGTGCCCGAATCGAAAATGCCGGCCTACCCGTGGCTCGTCACCCAAGCCGTCGACAGCAGCCACACCGAAGGCAAGCTGCGCGCCATGCGCACCCTCGGCGTGCCGTACACCGACGATGACATCGCAGGCGCGACGGCCACGCTCAAGGGCAAGACCGAAATGGATGCGCTGGTGGCCTACCTGCAAGTGCTTGGCACTGCCATCAAGAGCAAGAGGTGAGCCATGGTGCTTGAAATGAGTACCGGAATGATCCGCGGTCTGGGCACCGTCGTGGTGTTCATCGCTTTCATCGGCCTGGTCCTGTGGGTGTTCAGCAGCAAGCGCGGCCCGGAATTCGCCCAGGCACGCCTGCTGCCGTTTGCCGATGAGCCGCCCGCCGACCTCATCCCCCAAGACCCTGAACCAAGGAGTACCCGGTCATGACCACTTTCTGGAGTACGTGGATCTGCGTACTGACCCTCGGCAGCCTCATCGGCCTGACCTGGCTGCTGATCGGCACCCGCAAGGGCGAGACCAAGGGCAGCGTCGACCAGACCATGGGCCACAGCTTCGACGGTATCGAGGAATACGACAACCCGCTGCCGCAATGGTGGTTCCTGTTGTTCGCCGGCACCTTGGTGTTTTCCGTTGGCTACCTGATTCTCTATCCGGGCCTGGGCAACTGGAAAGGCATCCTGCCCGGCTACGACAACGGCTGGACCGGCGCCCATGAATGGGAAAAGGAAATGGCCAAGGCTGACGCCAGGTTCGGGCCAATCTTCGCCAGGTTCTCCGCGATGCCGGTGGAAGAAGTCGCCAAGGATCCGCAAGCCTTGAAAATGGGCAGCCGCTTGTTCGCTTCCAACTGCTCGGTCTGCCATGGCTCGGACGCCAAGGGCGCCTTCGGCTTCCCGAACCTTGCCGACAGTAACTGGCGCTGGGGCGGCAATGCCGAAACCATCAAGGCGACCATCATGGGCGGCCGCATGGCAGCGATGCCCGCCTGGGGCGACGTGTTCGGAGATGCCGGGGTCAGGAACGTCGCCGCGTATGTGCGACACGATCTGGCAGGCCTGCCGCTACCGGCGGACAGCGGTGCCGACCTGCAAGCCGGCCAGCAAGCGTTCAGCACCACCTGCGTCGCCTGCCACGGCGCCAACGGCCAGGGCACCGAAGCCATGGGCGCGCCGAACCTGACGCAACCGGCCGGCTTCATCTACGGCACCAGCCTGGCCCAATTGCAGCAGACCATTCGCCATGGTCGCCAAGGCCATATGCCTGCGCAGAATGAACTGCTTGGCAATGATAAGGTGCAACTGCTCGCGGCTTACGTCTACAGCCTGTCCCAGGGTGCCGGCACCGAGCGCCTGCAAGCGGAACACAAAAGCGAATAAATCCTGACCACACGAACAGCCGCGTTCATCTGGATGCGGCCGTTCCGTGCCCCTGCGCGACTCATTGTCGCACCCTGCCTTAGTCTTTCTTTCGGTTCCATGGAATCAGGTCTAAGCTTGCCTTTGCGTGTGCTGGCGACTGCCGGTTTCAGGTCGATCCGACCCGATGCGTTCGACAATCGTTCGACAAAAAGGCCGCAAAGGCAGGTGAATACCGGCTGTTGCGACAGTTGCCTGTCACCCCCCGAACGCCGTGTTTGAACACACCCCGTTACAACCGACCTGACCCCCTCGCCTCCTTCCTTTGTCGCGACATTTTGCCGAGGGCCAATTTTGTCCCTACACCGAACATGGAAAGGCCGCAGAATCAGCTTTGGAAAGCATTGACCCCGGTCATGGCGCGTTGCAATGACCCCCCGCTTTCTCCATACTTGCGACCGATTTTTATCCTAATAAAACACCCAAACCGTGGAACCTTAGAATGAGCACAGCAATCAGTCCGACTGCTTATAACTATAAGGTAGTCCGCCAGTTCGCCATCATGACGGTGGTCTGGGGGATCCTTGGCATGGGGCTCGGTGTCTTCATCGCCTCGCAACTGGTCTGGCCGGAGTTGAACTTCGATCTGCCATGGACGACATTTGGACGCCTGCGCCCGCTGCACACCAACCTGGTGATCTTCGCCTTCGGTGGTTGTGCGTTGTTTGCCACTTCTTATTACGTCGTGCAGCGAACCTGCCAAACGCGACTGATTTCCGACAGCCTCGCCGCCTTCACCTTCTGGGGTTGGCAAGCGGTGATCGTTGGCGCGATCGTGACCTTGCCAATGGGTTTCACCACCACCAAGGAATACGCGGAACTGGAATGGCCCCTGGCTATCCTGCTGGCCATCGTCTGGGTGACCTACGGTTTGGTGTTCTTCGGCACCATCGTCAAGCGCAAGACCAAGCACATCTATGTCGGCAACTGGTTCTACGGCGCGTTCATCGTCGTGACCGCCATGTTGCACATCGTCAACCACGCGTCCCTGCCGGTCAGCTTCTTCAAGTCTTACTCGGCCTATTCGGGCGCCACCGACGCGATGATCCAATGGTGGTACGGCCACAACGCCGTGGGCTTCTTCCTGACCACCGGCTTTCTGGGGATGATGTACTACTTCGTGCCGAAACAGGCCGAGCGTCCGATCTACTCCTATCGTCTGTCCATCGTGCACTTCTGGGCGCTGATCACCCTGTACATCTGGGCCGGCCCTCACCACCTGCACTACACCGCGCTGCCGGACTGGGCGCAGTCCCTGGGCATGGCGATGTCGATCATCCTGCTGGCGCCAAGCTGGGGCGGCATGATCAACGGCATGATGACCCTCTCGGGCGCCTGGCATAAGCTGCGCACCGACCCGATCCTGCGGTTCCTGGTGGTGTCTTTGGCGTTCTACGGCATGTCGACCTTCGAAGGCCCGATGATGGCCATCAAGACCGTCAACTCCTTGAGCCACTACACCGACTGGACCATCGGCCACGTACACGCCGGCGCCCTCGGCTGGGTAGCGATGATTTCCATCGGCGCCATCTACCACATGATCCCGAAACTGTTCGGTCGCGCGCAGATGCACAGCACTGGCCTGATCAACGCGCACTTCTGGCTCGCGACCATCGGCACCGTGCTGTACATCGCCTCGATGTGGGTCAACGGCATTACCCAAGGCCTGATGTGGCGTGCGATCAACGATGACGGCACCCTGACCTACTCGTTCGTCGAAGCGCTGCAAGCCAGCCACCCGGGCTTTATTGTCCGTGCCCTGGGCGGCGCGTTCTTCGCCAGCGGCATGCTGCTGATGGCTTACAACGTATTGCGCACCGTTCGTGCCTCTGACCCGGCTGAAGCTGAAGCCGCTGCCAAGATCGCCGTTGTTGGAGCTCACTGATGAAGCACGAAGCAGTAGAGAAGAATATCGGCCTGCTGGCCTTCTTCATGGTTATCGCCGTCAGCATCGGCGGCCTGACCCAGATCGTTCCGCTGTTCTTCCAGGACGTGACCAACAAGCCGGTCGAAGGCATGAAGCCGCGCACCGCCCTTGAACTCGAAGGCCGCGACGTCTACATCGCCAACGGTTGTGTCGGCTGCCATTCGCAGATGATCCGTCCGTTCCGCGCCGAGACCGAACGCTACGGCCACTACTCGGTCGCCGGTGAAAGCGTCTGGGACCACCCGTTCCTGTGGGGTTCCAAGCGTACCGGTCCGGACCTGGCCCGCGTGGGCGGCCGCTACTCCGACGACTGGCAGCGTGCGCACTTGTACAACCCGCGCAACGTCGTGCCTGAGTCGAAAATGCCGGCTTACCCGTTCCTCGTAGAAAACAAGCTCGACGGCAAAGACACCGCCAAGAAAATGGAAGTCCTGCGCTCCCTGGGCGTTCCCTACACCGACGAAGACATCGCCGGCGCCAGGGATGCCGTGAAGGGCAAGACTGAAATGGACGCGCTGGTGGCCTATCTGCAAGGCCTGGGCACCATCATCAAAAGCAAACGGTGATCTGGATGGATATCGGGATGATTCGTGGCCTGGGCACCGTCGTCGTGATGGTGGCCTTCATCGGCCTGGCTCTGTGGGTGTTCAGCCCCAAGCGCAAGTCGGAGTTTGACGACGCGACCTTGCTGCCGTTCGCGGACGATCCCGAAGCCATCAAGCACGTCGAGCAAGCTTCTAGGAGTAACAAAGAATGACTACGTTCTGGAGTCTGTACGTCACAGTCCTCAGCCTGGGAACGATCTTCGCCCTGACCTGGCTGCTGCTGTCGACCCGTAAGGGCCAGCGCAGCGAAGCCACCGAGGAGACGGTCGGCCACTCCTTCGACGGGATCGAGGAGTACGATAACCCGCTGCCGAAGTGGTGGTTCATGCTGTTCGTGGGCACCATCATCTTCGCCCTCGGCTACCTGGTGCTCTACCCCGGCCTGGGTAACTGGAAGGGCCTGCTGCCAGGCTATAACTACCTGGACACCGAAAAGCAGACCCCTTTTGCCAACGGCCAGACCGGCTGGACTGGCGTGCATGAATGGGAAAAGGAAATGGCCCGCTCGGATGCCAAGTTCGGTCCGATCTTCGCCAAGTTCGCTTCCATGCCGATCGAAGAAGTCGCCAAGGACCCGCAAGCCTTGAAGATGGGTGGCCGCCTGTTCGCTTCCAACTGCTCGGTCTGCCACGGCTCCGACGCCAAGGGTGCCTATGGCTTCCCCAACCTGACCGACGCCGACTGGCGCTGGGGCGGCGAGCCGGAAACCATCAAGACCACCATCATGGGCGGCCGTCACGCCGTCATGCCGGGCTGGGCTGCCGTGGTTGGCGAACAAGGCGTTGCCGACGTGGCTTCCTACGTCGTGACCGGCCTGCACGGTCGCAAACTGCCGGAAGGCGCCAAGGCGGATCCGGCCAATGGCCAGAAACTGTTCGCAGCCAACTGCGTGGCTTGCCACGGTCCGGCCGGCAAAGGCACGCCCGCCATGGGCGCACCTGACCTGACGCACCCGGCCGGCTTCATCTACGGTTCGAGCTTCGCCCAGCTGCAGCAGACCATCCGCTACGGTCGTCAAGGCCAGATGCCGGCCCAGGCCGACATGCAAGGCAATGACAAGGTCCACCTGTTGGCCGCCTACGTCTATAGCCTGTCACATGGCGAAAAGGCTCCGGCCGCTGACGCTCAGTAAAGCAACTTCCTGATACACGAAAGGCCCCGCCAATCCATTTGGCGGGGCCTTTTTTATCGGCCTTCGAAACATGTCGAGCCTGTTTCCCCTTGCCTGCACTTGGCGCCAGTAGTAACGTGCCTACATTCAGTTTCCATGGGGTACGCCACCATGTCCGTCACTACCATTTCCAGCCGCGAATTCAACCACGACACAAGTGGTGCCAAAAAAGCCGCCCGTGAAGGGCCGGTGATCATCACCGATCGTGGCAAGCCGGCCCATGTGCTGCTAAGCATTGAGGAGTACCAGAAACTGACCGGCATTGGCGCCAGTATTGTCGAGTTGCTGGTCATGCCCGACGCGTCGGATATCGACTTCGATCCCGAACGTGCCGTCATCACTCCCCGATCGGTCGACCTGTCCTGAATGTTTCTACTCGATACCAATGTCATCTCGGAGCTGCGCAAAACCCAAGCCGACAAGAACGTGCAGGCTTGGGCACGCAGCGTCCCCGCCCCCAGCCTCTACGTCTCGGCCATTACCGTGTTGGAGCTGGAAACCGGCGTCTTGCGCATCGAACGCAAGGACCCGGTGCAAGGCAGTCGCCTGCGCGCATGGCTGGACAACCACGTCATGCCCACGTTTGCCGGCAGGATTCTCGCCGTCGACCGCGCCGTTGCGCTTCGCTGCGCACGTCTTCACGCTCTCGACCGCAGCAATGAATGCGATGCTTTGATTGCCGCCACCGCGTTGGTTCACGGGCTGACCGTGGTGACCCGCAACGTGACGGATTTCCAGAGCAGCGGCGTGGCGTTGCTCAACCCTTGGTCAAGCTGATAACACAACGGACTCACCACTTAACGCCAGGGAGACAGGCGCAATGAAAGGCATCGAACCACCCAAGCATACAAGCGCCAGTTTGAGCATCGTCCATGTCTGACGCGCTCTGGGCTGCCCGCCTGGGCGACGCGCTGAACCACACTTCAATGATGGCCGACATTCTCGGCGGCGTGCTGGAGGTGGCGGCGAACATCGCGATCACTGCCGTGGCGACCGCCGCGGTGGTCGCCGCCACGGGCATTACCGTGGTCACTGGCGGCCTGGGCTGCTTCGTGCTCGGCCTGGTGGTGGGAACGGTGGTCGGCCTGGCCATGAGCAAGACCGGGGCCGATAAAGGCTTGAGCAATATATGCGAAGGCATCGGCAACGCCCTCTTTCCGCCCACGGTGCAGGCCAACATCCTCACCGGGTCCACCGACACCCTCACCAACAACATACCCGCCGCCCGCGCCGCCGGAGCGATTCAATCCCATGTCGCCCCGGCCGGCACCGAGCTCGAAGCCTCCGAGCCAGAAGAAGAACCCAGCTACCTGGACATGGCCGGGTCATTCTTCTCGCAGATGTGGCGTCCTACCGTCGCCACGCCCGCGCCGGGCGCCGTACCCAAGCCCGAAGACTTGGTCATCTGCACGAAGCACCCGCCGATGCCCCCGCAATTCATGGCCGAGGGCTCGGACAAGGTCACCATCAACGGCCAGCCCGCCGTGCGCAGCGGCGACCGCAGCACGTGCGACGCGACGGTGGTGTCGTCCGGGCTGATCTCACCGGACGTGACCATCGGCGGCGGTTCGGTGGTAGTGCGCGAGATCCGCAGCGGCAAGACCCCGGGCGTGGGGTTGGCGGTCACGGCGCTTTTGATGCTCAAGGGCGGCAAAGGCAAGTTCTTCAGCAAATTGCCCTGCATGTTGGTGGGCGGCGCGGTGTCCATGGCCGCCAGCAGTGCGGCGAACGCGGCTGCCAACGCCGCCCTGGGCTCGCCGAACCCGGTGCATGCCGCCACCGGCGCCAAGGTGCTGGGTGGTGATGAAGAGCTGGACTTCGTCTTGCCCGGCATCCTGCCGATAAACTGGCAGCGTTTCTACAACAGCCGCGACGAACGTCACGGCAGCCTGTTCGGTGCCGGGTGGAGCGTGAGCTATGAGGTAAAGGTCGAAATCCTCCCTCACCCCGACGGCGGCGAAACCCTGGTCTACACCGATGAACAGGCGCGCCCCATCGACATGGGCTCGATCCCATTGGGCGGCGCAGTGTTCAGCGCCGGCGAGGGTCTGGCCGTGCGCCGTCACGCGAACGGGCAATTGCTGATCGAAAGCGACGACGGCCTGTACCGTTTGTTCGAACCCACGCCGGTCAACCCGGCACACCTGCGCCTGAGCCAACTGGGTGACCGCAACGACAACCGTATCCACCTCGACTATGACGACGCCGGACGCCTGGTGCGGCTGCGCGACACCTTCGATCTGGTGCAGGTCGAGTTGATACGCGAAGGCGAACGCGTCAGCCGGATCGAACGTCTTTATCCTGATCAATCGCGGGAAGTGCTGGTCAGCTACGCCTACGACGCCGCATGCAACCTCGCCGAAGTACGCGACGCTGGCAACCAGATGCAACGGCGTTTCAGCTATGACGCCGGGCAGCGGATGGTCGAGCACCAATTGCCCACCGGCCTGCGCTGCTTCTATGAGTGGGCCTTGATCCAAAGCCAGGAATGGCGCGTGGTCCGGCACTGGACCGACGAGGGCGACGCCTACCAGTTCGACTATGACCTGCACGCCGGTATCACTCGCATCAGCGACAGCCTGCAACGCGTCAGCATTCGGCACTGGAACAGCCAGCACCAGATCATCCGGTTCAGCGACAACCTCGGCCAGACGTGGCTGTTCGAATGGAATGATGAACGTCAGTTGCTCAGCGCCACCGATCCACAAGGTGGCCTGTATCAGTTCAGCTATGACGATGCCGGCAATCTGATCAGCGAAACCGACCCGATGGGCCGCAGCGAATCCACCCTCTGGCTCGAACATTGGGCACTGCCGCTGGTGGACACCAACGCCGCCGGCCACAGCTGGAAATACCGCTACGATCAACGCGGCAATTGCACCGCGCAAACCGACCCGCGGGGCCACATCACCCACTATCGCTACGACGCCCACGGCCAGGTCGTGGAAATCATCGACGCCACCGGCAAAAACAAAAAGCTGCGCTGGAACCCGTTTGGGCAATTGGTTGAACACGTCGATTGCTCGGGTTATCCGACGCGTTTCAGTTATGACCAGCGAGGCTACCTGCAAACCATCACCGATGCCCTCGGCGAGCGCACCCAATTCAGCTACGACGCCCAAGGGCGCTTGCTCAGCAGCCAATTGCCGGACGGCCGCACCGAGCACTATCAGCGCGACACCGCAGGCCAACTCACCGGCTACACCGACCCGGCCGGGCACACCACGCTTTACCAGCACAACCGCCGCGGTCAGGTCCGCCAACGCACCGACGCCCAGGGCCGGCAAGTGCAGTTCGCCTACGACAGCTTCGGCCGGCTGCAAGCGCTGACCAATGAGAATGGCGAGAGCTACCGGTTTGCCTGGGATATCGCCAATCGGTTGAGCGAACAACAAGACCTGGATGGCAGCGCCAAGCGCTACGACTATGACCGCCTCGACAACGTCGCGGCAGTGACGGCGATGCCTGCACCGTACGGCACGGGCCTGGCGCTCATTCCCGAAATACCGCCGGCGCCCATCGTCCATCGCCTGGAACGCGATGCCGTGGGTCGGCTGATCGCCAAAGTCACCGACGATGGCCGCACTGAATACAGCTACGATCCGCTGGACCAACTCACCGCCGTCACCTTCACCGACCTGCAAGGCAACGCGCAAACCCTGAGCTTCGCCTACGACGCCCTCGGCCAGTTGCTCGCCGAAAACAGCGCCGCCGGCAGCCTGCAACACCACTACGACGAACTCGGCAACCTGATCCAGACCCAACTGCCCGATGGCCGCTGGGTCAACCGCCTGTACTACGGCAGTGGTCATCTGCACCAGATCAACCTCGACGGCCAGGTCATCAGCGACTTCGAACGCGACCGCCTGCACCGCGAAGTGCTGCGTACCCAAGGGCAGATCAGCACCCGCAGCGAATACGACCGCAGCGGTCGCCTGCGCACGCGACAACGCCGCCACAGCGGCCAACCCTCGCTGTTGCCGGCGGCGGTGCAAAAACACTTCGAGTACGACCCCGCCGACAACCTCATCGGCAAACTCGACCAGCAACCCGCCGCGCAACAGCGCCAGCTCCTGCACTACGACGCCACCGGTCGCATCATCGCCAGCCAGGACAGCCTGCACGGCCAGCGCGAAACCTTCACCTACGACGCCGCCGCCAACCTGCTGGACGGCCCGGCCCCCGGCGCCGGATTGGTGGTGCACAACAAACTGCTGACCTACCAGGACAAGCGCTACCGCTACGACGCCTTCGGCCGGATGATCGAAAAACGCAGCGCCAAACGTGGCGTGCAGCACTTTGCCTACGACGCCGAAAGCCGCTTGATCGAGGTGCGCAATGACAACGGCAGCGTGGTCAAAATGGCCTACGACCCGCTGGGCCGGCGCATCGAAAAAACCGAACACGACAGCCACGGCTACCCGCTGGGGGAAACCCGCTTCACCTGGGATGGCATGCGCTTATTGCAGGAAAGTCGATACAACCAGACTAGCCTTTATCTTTATACGGATAACACCTACGAACCCCTTGCGCGGATAGATGGATACGGTGCGCATCAGAAAGTCCGTTATTACCACAACGACCTGAACGGCCTGCCCGAACAACTCACAGAAGTCGACGGACGAAGCGTCTGGCAAGCTCGCTTTGAGGTCTGGGGTAACCCTCTTCAGGAAATTCGTGAACCCTACTTCATTGAAGAGCAAAACCTGAGGTACCAAGGACAGTATCTCGATCGAGAAATTGGGCTGCACTACAACGTTCTCAGGTTTTACGATCCTGACGTGGGTCGCTTCACTACGCCCGATCCAATAGGCTTGGCTGGAGGCCTAAATTTCTATGCCTATGCGCCCAACCCTATCGGCTATGCAGACCCTCTAGGCCTTGCAGTCGACCCGCTGATAAAACTGAAAGACCGTGGGTACACCGGCGTCACGAAGACACCTGGTGGAGGTCTCGACTATTCTGAAAGTAACGCGCTTTACAACAAAAAATCCGGCGTGAACCCAATCGTTAGAATTGAATACACTGGCGACTACGGGAAGGACTTCGAGGCCGCAAACAAGGCGGCCAAGTTGAGTCAAAAAACTACGCCATCCGGCCACGTATGGCACCACTTGGATGATTACGACCCGAAGACCAACACAGGCACGATGCAGCTCATCAAGCAAAACGCCCACAGCGGCATAAGCCATAACGGCGGTGTAGCTCAATACAAAGCAGCTACGGGCAAGGCCTACACCCACCCAGCTCGTTTCAAGAGCAGAACAAAAGGAGCATCCAAATGCGGCTGACCCTCGAAGAATCCGAACACGCCCTCTCTGTGCAAGAGTTGAATGAGTTCCAAGAAAAATTCAATGTGGAATTACCGACAGCCTTTAGGCAATTTTATCTAAAGCACAACGGCGGCGATTTGGCTGAGAGCAATAGCGAGAATGATTTTTTGCTGGGTGGATTCACTCCGATCAAATACGGACAAGCCCCTATCGAAACGGTCTATCGAGACTTGACGGACGACGTTCCGTCGTTAAAGCAAATGATCCCCTTTGCGTACGATCACGGTGGCAATTCCTTCCTGTTATCCGTTAAGGAGGCTGACTTCGGAAATATTTACCTGTACTTGATGGATGAAGAAGATCTGGCGTTCGTATGCGAATCATTTGAAGAATTCCTCGCTGAACTCACGGGTCAATAGAGCCATGCGTCATCGCTGGACAGGCTTAGTCTACACACGAGCCCGTGAAGCGATAGCCTCACGAGGCTCGCTCAGGTCTGCGCCATGAGTATGGAAATTCGCAAGCATCTGGAAGTGAAACTACTGGCGGCGCTGCAGCAAACAACGTCAGCCCACTTGGACCTGAAGGCCAGCAAAAACAAACTTGGCCTGCTCGCTGCCAAGGAAAAATTTGGGGAAATCTACGTTCAACACCTAACCAAGGCCGACGGCTATTACGCGGGGTTGGAGCTCTATACCTGCGAGGCCTTCAGCTTCTGCAAAGAGCAATCCCCGCCCTACGAGAGACGCCTGCTGAATGCATCGTTTTTATCGAAGAGCTCCTTGTCGGAGCAAGCAAAACAATTCGGTGACGAGCCGGGCGGCATCATCAGGACCCCGTCCCCTCAAGCCATCAGCGCAACCGTCAAGAAAATAAGCGAACGGCTCGAGAAATTTTACCTGCCCAAGGCAGAGCACAGCGTTCTTGGCTCCCCCACATTAATCGATGACGTGTTGGCCGAGCCGGATAACTATGCGTTCCCATTCCTGACGATTGTCTTTGCAGCGCACAAAAATAATCTGAGCCTGGATTCGGATTTGCTCAAGAACGCTCTGGCCACTAAATCAATATTCGGAAACAAGCAGTTCGACTTGCCGCTTGCGAAAAACTACTAGGCGCAGGTTAAGCGCAAATTCCCGTGGCGAGGGAGCTTGCCCTTGCTGGGCTGCACAGCAGCCCCAAAAAGGCAGGCGCATTCCTACAGAAAAAACGCTGCGCCACCGAGCGAAAGCAAGCTCCCTCGCACCGAATCCAGGGCATTACGAAGGCTTGTTTATTCTCCCTGCGCAATGCTTCCGACAAGCTACGAATCCTTGCGCCATTGCCTACAACTACGCCAGAATCCGCCCGCTTGTGCGCCTTGCCCATGGGTTCTATCGTTTCCCTGCCACTGCCCATCAGCGGTCGGGCTTGGCGGCCCGGTACACGAAAGGCGCAACAGCCCCCAATATGATTGCAATGTCTCTGGCATTTGGCACTCCTATGTTATGGCGGGTTGCGCAAGGATCCCTTCGGGGATGCCGGGTTCCTTTCGTGCCGGTCCGCCAACCTTGCGTAACCCGTCACCCCACCTGCTTGGCGGCAGACGGTGATGGTTCCTCTTACGAAAGGAGCTGCACCATGTTCAAAATTACACCGAACCCCCCCGAAACAGAGCGCATCTCTGCGTCCACTCAATCCAAAACGAAGAAACAAGACGAAGCAGAAAAGCGCGCCTTGGATTACTACCTGCTACCGAAACCGGAAAAGTCCGAAGATGCATCCAAACCGGACCTGCTCTTCATCGTGGCAAAAAACGCCGACAACGAATGCCTGCTCGCTAACCTCAGCGAAAACCTGGCATCCGCTGACGCGATGATCAGCAACCTAGCCTTCGACCTCGAAGGCCCCCGCCGCCACATCGCCCTCGGCATCCAGCAATTGATCGAACTGAGTTCAATGCTGGCCAGCCGTGTACTGGATAACGTCGACCCACGCTAGCTGCTACACCACCTCCGTGGCGAGGGAGCTTGCTCCCGCTGGGTGGCGAAGCCGCCCCAAAACAGACCGGCGCATCCCTACAGACACACCGCATCAGCCGGTTTACGACGGCTGCGCCGCCGAGCGGGAGCAAGCTCCCTCGCCACGGATCGCCTACACCTCAAAAGCAAGCGTGTAACCCGCCCTCACCAACCTGCAAGGCGACGTGCAAACCCTGAGCTTCGCCTACGACGCCCTCGGCCAGATGCGATTCAGCACGTCCAGTATGTGCGCAGTACAAAATCCGGAGCCACCTACAAGCTTGACTACCATCCAGGCGGCAGCCCTACCCAGCCCAACGTCCATGGAAATGATTATTGGAAGGTCTATAAAGTCAATAAAGCCGGTGAAGATGTTGTATTCGGCAGGATTGGCCATGGTGACTTTAAGAATTATGACCTCATAAAAGACTCACCCGTCTACGTAAACGGCACGCTAATGAACGGTGGAATTTAAATGATTGATTTTGCAGCCGACATAAAATCCAAGCATTCAATTGCGAACATTTTATTGCAAGACAATATCTCGACCTACATGAATGAGCTCTATGAGCATCATAAAGTCGAGATAAAGAGCTACACGCTACCTGACGGTGAAACTAGAACAGCGTACGTAATCGATAGTACGCTCACCCTCTCAACCCTTCCTGACGGAACAATTTTTTCAATCGGCTGCAACGCGCGATACAAAGGGCTTTACCAAAATACGCTTTCCACAGGAATGCCTTTTGACCAGATAAAGAAGCTGACCGAACGCCAGCGCATATTTAATGGCATCATAATCCTCAACGAGGATTTTGGCTTCTGCTACGTCTTGCCAACACCTTATGACGAGATAGCTGACAGCATCGAAAACATACCGCCTACGCTAACGCTGGATGAAATTTACATATCCGACTTTTCTTCCTGGCTTCATAAACCGCAATAACATAAACCATCAAATTATCCGTCTGAATGCCAGCTAGAAAGAGGCAGCGCGGAACGCTGGCTGAGCACAAGATTTGAGGCGAAACGCAGATCCCCTGACGAGGGAGCTTGTTCACGCTGGGCGGCGAAGCCGCCCCCATCCAATCTCCGCCAATGCCATGCTCTGTCTATAGTCAATTGATCCAGGTCATGACTTGTTACATCCGCTACACCATTCAGCCCGGACACCCAACGCGACCAAAGGTCGCACCCTTGAGCCAGACCGACAGGCGTATCATTGCGCCACTGCAACACCCTTTCTGACCGTGGTCGGCACGTACTGGCCTCGGCATTTTTCCACTGCCGTGGGATGCAATTGATGAGCAACCAGATTCCGGTACATGACGTTACCCCGCCTGCCAAAGACGCCAACAAAAGCGTCGCCCTGTACGCCTCTCGGGAGAAAATCTACACCCGCGCCTTCACGGGCCTGTTCCGCAACCTGCGAATGGTTGGCGGGGGGTTTCTGTTCCTGCTGTATTTCGGCACGGTCTGGCTGAATTGGGGCGGTCACCAAGCCGTCTGGTGGAACCTGCCTGAACGCAAATTCTTTATTTATGGTGCAACCTTCTGGCCCCAGGACTTCATCCTCCTCTCCGGCATGCTGATCATCGCCGCCTTCGGCCTGTTTTTCATCACGGTATATGCCGGGCGCGTCTGGTGCGGCTACACCTGCCCGCAAAGCGTCTGGACCTGGATCTTCATGTGGTGCGAAAAGGTCACCGAAGGCGACCGCAACCAGCGCATCAAGCTCGACAAGACGTCCATGAGCACCAATAAATTCCTGCGCAAATTCGCCAAGCACAGCCTGTGGCTACTGATCGGTTTCGTCACCGGCATGACCTTCGTCGGTTACTTCACCCCGATCCGCGAACTGGTGTTCGAGTTCTTCACCGGCCAGGCCGATGGCTGGTCGTATTTCTGGGTCGGATTCTTCACCTTGGCCACTTACGGCAATGCCGGCTGGCTGCGTGAACAAGTGTGCATCTACATGTGCCCTTACGCCCGCTTCCAGAGCGTGATGTTCGACAAAGACACCTTGATCGTTTCCTATGACCCGCGTCGCGGTGAAAGCCGTGGCCCGCGCAAGAAAGGCATCGATTACAAGGCCCTGGGCCTCGGCGATTGCATCGACTGCACCATGTGCGTCCAGGTCTGCCCCACCGGCATCGACATCCGCGACGGCTTGCAGATCGAGTGTATCGGCTGCGCAGCCTGCATAGATGCCTGCGACAACATCATGGACAAGATGGATTATCCGCGCGGGCTGATCAGCTACACCACCGAACACAACCTCTCGGGGCAAAAAACCCATAAACTGCGCCCGCGCCTGATCGGCTACGCCTTGGTGCTGCTGGCCATGATCAGCTTGCTGGTAACGGCGTTTTTCATGCGTTCGCTGGTGGGTTTCGACGTCAGCAAGGACCGCGTGCTGTACCGCGAGAACGCCGAAGGTCGGATCGAGAACGTCTACAGCCTGAAGATCATGAACAAGGACCAACGCGACCATACGTACGTCCTGGAAGCCGCCGGCCTGCCTGATCTCAAGCTCGAAGGCCGACGGGAAATCAAGGTCGCCGCCGGCGAGATCTACAGCCAGCCGGTCGAGTTGTCCAGCGCACCTGAACAATTGCCATCGAGCACCAACGAGGTGACCTTCATCCTCAAGGATGCCGATGACGAAAGCGTCCATGTTGAAGCCAAGAGCCGGTTCATCGGCCCACAGACTCGTTGAGAGAAATGAACATGCCTGCAGCAACTGCCACCAGCCCTTGGTACAAGCACCTCTGGCCGTGGATCATCATCGGTATCCTTGCCTGCTCGGTAACGCTGAGCCTGACCATGGTGACCATCGCGGTGAACAACCCGGATAACCTGGTCAACGACAACTACTACGAAGCCGGTAAAGGCATCAACCGCTCCCTGGAGCGCGAACTGCTGGCCCAGACCCTGCAATTGCATGCCAATGTGCAGCTGGACGACCTCACCGGGGAAGTCAACCTGCGCCTGGACGGCAACAGCCGTCCCCAGACCCTCGAACTGAGCCTGATCTCACCCACCCAGCCGGAGAAGGACCGCAAGATCGTCCTGACCCGCAACGACAGCGAACCTGGGCGCTACGTTGGCCAATTGGCAGACAAGGTCGAAGGCCGGCGCTTTGTCGAACTGCTGGGGGCACAGAACGAGAAGACCTGGCGCTTGTTCGAAGAAGAGCAGATCAACCACGAACAGGCCATCTTGCTCGGTGATGAACCGCTGCAAGGCGCTGAAGACCTGAAGAAATAAGCCGCTTTTATGCAGCAACCATGACCACCCCACGGCCCTGCTACCACTGCGCCCTGCCCGTCCCGCCCGGCAGTCGCTTCACCGCCGTTGTCCTCGGTGAAACCCGCGAGCTGTGCTGCCCGGGTTGCCAGGCGGTGGCCGAAGCGATTGTGGCCGGCGGTTTGGAAAGCTATTACCAGCATCGCAGTGAAGCATCGGCCAACCCCCAGTCCCTGCCGGTGCAACTGACCGAAGAACTGGCGCTGTACGATCGCCCTGACGTGCAGCAATCGTTCGTTCGCCATGAAGGCGAGCTTTGCGAAACCACCCTGCTGATGGAAGGCATCAGTTGCGCCGCCTGTGGCTGGCTGATCGAAAAGCACCTGCGCGCTTTGCCGGCGGTGGCCGAGGCGCGACTGAACCTGTCCAACCATCGCCTGCACGTCCGCTGGGCCGACGCCCAATTGCCGCTGAGCACCCTGCTCGCGCAATTGCGCCAGATCGGCTACGCCGCGCACCCGTACCAGGCCGACCAGGCTTGCGAACAGCTCGCCGCGCAAAACCGTCTGGCCCTGCGCCAGCTGGGCGTGGCTGGCTTGCTTTGGTTCCAGGCGATGATGGCGACCATGGCCACCTGGCCGGAATTCAACATCGACCTGAGCCCGGAGATGCACACCATCCTGCGCTGGGTCGCGCTATTCCTGACAACGCCCATTGTGTTCTACAGCTGCGCACCTTTTTTCAAGGGTGCCATGCGTGACCTGCGCACTCGCCACCTGACGATGGACGTTTCAGTCTCCCTGGCCATCGGTGGCGCGTACATTGCCGGCATCTGGACCTCCATTACCGGTGTCGGCGAGTTGTATTTCGATGCCGTCGGCATGTTCGCCCTGTTCCTGCTGGCCGGCCGCTACCTGGAACGCCGGGCTCGGGAACGCACCGCTGCGGCCACCGCCCAATTGGTGAACCTGTTGCCGGCCTCGTGCCTGCGCCTGGCGGATGACGGCCAGAGCGAGCGCATCCTGCTCAGCGAACTTCATACGGGCGACCGGGTGCTGGTGCAGCCCGGGGCTATCCTGCCCGCCGACGGCAGGATTCTCGAAGGGCAGTCCAGCGTCGACGAATCGCTGCTGACCGGTGAATACCTGCCGCAACCCCGCCAGGCCGGCGATGCAGTCACGGCGGGCACGCTGAACGTCGAGGGCGCGCTGACCGTTCAGGTATTGGCCTTGGGGCAGGACACTCGTTTGTCCGCCATCGTGCGCCTGCTGGAACGCGCCCAAGGCGAGAAGCCGCGCCTGGCGGAAATCGCCGACCGCGCCGCCCAATGGTTCCTGCTGTTCTCTCTGGTTGCCGCCTCCGCCATCGGCCTGTTGTGGTGGCATCTCGATGCTTCGCGCGCTTTCTGGATCGTCCTGGCGATGCTCGTCGCGACCTGCCCTTGCGCGCTGTCCCTGGCGACGCCAACCGCACTCACCGCTGCCACCGGCACCCTGCACAAACTCGGTTTGTTGCTGACCCGCGGCCATGTGTTGGAAGGCCTGAACCAGATCGACACGGTGATTTTCGACAAGACCGGCACCCTTACCGAAGGCCGCTTGGCGTTGCGCGCCATCCGCCCCCTGGCGGCGCTCGACAGCGATCAGTGCCTGGCCTTGGCCGCCGCCTTGGAGAATCGCTCCGAACACCCGATTGCCCGCGCCTTCGGCCGGGCGCCACTGGCCGCTGAGAATGTGCAGAGTTTTCCGGGACTTGGGCTTGAGGGCTTGGTGGGGGAACAGCGATTGCGCATCGGCCATCCCGGCTTTGTCTGCGACCCGAGTGGCGCCACCGTACCGGTGATGCCGGACGAACCTGGGCAATGGCTGTTGCTGGGGGATGATGCCGGGCCGCTGGCCTGGTTTGTCCTCGACGACCGTCTGCGTACGGATGCCCCGGCCCTTGTCGCGGCCTGCAAGGCGCGGGGCTGGCGCACGCTCTTGCTGTCGGGCGACAGCTCGCCGATGGTCGCCAGCGTTGCCACCGGACTGGGCATCGATGAGGCTCGCGGCGGTCTGCGCCCGGACGACAAGCTGGCCGTGCTGCAGCAGTTGCGTCAACAGGGCCGCAAGGTGCTGGTGCTCGGCGACGGCGTGAACGATGTGCCGGTACTGGCAGCGGCGGATATCAGCGTCGCCATGGGCTCGGCCACCGACCTGGCCAAGACCAGCGCCGACGCGGTACTGCTGTCCAACCGCCTCGAGGCCCTGGTTCACGCCTTCAGCCTCGCCCGGCGCACCCGTCGGGTCATCATCGAGAACCTGGTCTGGGCGGGGCTGTACAATGGCCTCATGTTGCCGTTCGCCGCCCTTGGCTGGATCACTCCCGTGTGGGCTGCGGCCGGCATGTCCATCAGTTCGCTGACAGTGGTCTTGAACGCGCTGAGGCTGACCCGCCAACCCAAGGTGCAGGTTCTTGATGCCACGCCCGATACCCGTCCGCAGCCGGCCTGAGCCGCGCGGGCATGGAGGTCCGACATGCCAGCTCTTTACGTAATGATTCCGGCCGCGCTGCTGATCGTAGCGATCGCCGTCTACATATTCTTCTGGGCCGTGGACAGCGGCCAATACGACGACCTCGACGGCCCGGCCCACAGCATCCTGTTCGACGAACAAGACCCGAATCATAAGGCCGCGGTGGAAGAAGCAAGCGGCGAGGCCCAGAAACCGGACGACAAGGCGCCGCCCCATGCTTGATCTGGCGCCGCTGTTGATATCGGCCGTCATCCTCGGCCTGCTCGGCGGCGGCCACTGCCTGGGCATGTGCGGCGGTCTGATGGGCGCCCTCACCCTGGCGATTCCCAAGGAACAGCGCAGCCGGCGTTTTCGATTATTGCTGGCGTACAACCTGGGGCGGATCCTGAGTTACGCCACGGCGGGCTTGCTGATCGGACTGGCCGGCTGGGCCGTCGCCAACAGCCCGGCGGCGATGATCATGCGGGTGCTGGCCGGTCTGCTGCTGATCGCCATGGGCCTGTATCTCGCCGGATGGTGGAGCGGCCTGACCCGTATCGAGGGGATCGGCCGGGGCTTGTGGCGACACATCCAACCCGTCGCCAACCGCCTGCTGCCGGTATCAAGCCTGCCACGGGCCTTGCTGCTCGGCGCGCTGTGGGGGTGGCTGCCATGCGGGTTGGTCTACAGCACCCTTCTCTGGTCCGCCAGCCAGGGCAATGCGCTGGACAGCGCGCTATTGATGCTCGCCTTCGGCCTGGGTACCTGGCCGGTGCTCCTCGCCACTGGCCTGGCGGCCGAGCGTGTCACCGCCCTGTTGCGTAAACGCAGCGTGCGCATGACCGGTGGGTTGTTGGTGATCGTCTTCGGCATCTGGACACTGCCGGGGCCGCATCAGCATTGGCTCATGGGCCATTGACCGAGTCGCGATGAGGCCATCATCGACCACACTCATTCGCTGTTGACGCAAATCAACACGCCCTTTTCCACGCCCCCCTAGACTCGCGACCATGCCAGCCTATCCGGGGAACGCCCGCATGCTCGACGCCATCCGTTGGGACTCAGACCTCATCCGCCGCTACGACCTGGCGGGACCACGCTACACCTCTTATCCTACTGCGGCACAGTTCGCCGGCCAGGTGGGCACCTTCGACCTGCTCCACGCCCTGCGCGACAGCCGCAAGGCACACAGGCCACTGTCGCTGTACGTGCACGTGCCGTTTTGCGCGAACATCTGCTACTACTGCGCCTGCAATAAAGTCATTACCAAGGATCGCGGTCGTGCCCACACCTACCTGCGACGCCTGGAGCAGGAAATCCAACTGATCGGCTGCCATCTGGCCCCTTCCCAACGCGTGGAACAACTGCACCTGGGCGGTGGCACGCCGACGTTCCTGAGCCACGACGAGCTGCGCCAACTCATGGCCAGCCTGCGCAAGCATATGAATCTGGTGGACGACGATTCCGGCGACTACGGCATCGAAATCGATCCACGGGAAGCCGACTGGTCAACCATGGGCCTGCTGCGGGAGCTGGGCTTCAACCGGGTCAGCATCGGCCTGCAAGACCTCGACCCTGCCGTGCAGCGAGCCGTCAATCGCCTGCAGAGCCTGGAAGAAACCCGGGCGGTGATCGAAGCCGCCCGGACCTTGCAGTTCCGCTCGATCAACATCGACCTGATCTATGGCTTGCCCAAACAAACGCCGGAAAACTTCGCTCGCACGGTCGAAGAAGTCATCAGCCTGCAACCGGACCGTCTCTCGGTTTTCAATTACGCCCACCTGCCGGAGCGCTTCATGCCGCAGCGGCGGATCGATGGCCAGGACCTGCCTACCCCGGTGCAGAAACTGGCCATGCTGCAAGGCACCATCGAACAGCTGACCGCCGCCGGTTATCGCTACATCGGCATGGACCACTTCGCCCTCCCCGACGACGAACTGGCGATCGCCCAAGAAGAAGCGACCCTGCAGCGCAACTTCCAAGGCTACACCACCCATGGGCATTGCGACCTGATCGGCCTCGGCGTGTCAGCCATCAGCCAGGTCGGCGATTTGTACTGCCAGAACAGCAGCGACCTGACCCACTACCAGAACACCCTTGCCGACGGGCAACTGGCAACCAGCCGCGGGCTGGTGTGCAACGCCGACGACCGTTTGCGACGCGCCGTGATCCAGCAGTTGATCTGCCATTTCTCGCTGGCGTTCGCCGAGATAGAGCGAGACTTCAATGTCGACTTGCGCGGTTATTTTGGCTCTTTATGGCCGCAACTACAGACGATGGCAGCCGATGGGCTGCTCGAATTGACGCAGACCCATATCAACGTACTGCCTGCGGGGCGCCTGCTGGTGCGTTCTGTCTGCATGGTCTTCGACGGCTATCTGCAGCAACAAAACCGCCAACGTTTTTCCCGGGTCATCTGAGCGCGACACTTTGACGGGGACACCGCACTGGCCGGAGTTTGTGCGCTGGGTTACCCTTACGTCTTATGTGTGTTTTCCCACAAGGATTTAAGAAATGTCCGAGCCAGTCAAATCCCGCGCTCACAGCCAGGCCCATTGCAAGGATTGCAGCCTGGCCCCTCTATGCCTGCCACTTTCGTTGAATCTGGAGGACATGGACGCGCTGGATGACATCGTCAAACGGGGACGGCCGCTGAAAAAAGGTGAGTTCCTGTTTCGCCAGGGCGATGGCTTCGACTCGGTTTACGCAGTGCGCTCGGGCGCCCTGAAGACGTTCAACCTGAGCGACGGTGGCGAAGAGCAGCTCACCGGTTTCCATCTGCCCAGCGAGCTTGTGGGCCTGTCGGGCATGGACACCGAGACCCACCCGGTCTCGGCCCAGGCACTGGAGACGACTTCGGTGTGCGAAATTCCTTTTGATCGTCTCGATGAGCTGGCGGTGCAGCTGCCGCAACTGCGTCGACAATTGATGCGGGTGATGAGCCGGGAAATTCGTGACGACCAGCAAATGATGCTGTTGCTTTCGAAGAAAACCGCGGACGAACGCATCGCCACGTTCCTGGTCAATCTCTCGGCGCGTTTTCGTGCCCGCGGGTTTTCGGCCAATCAGTTTCGCTTGAGCATGTCACGCAATGAAATGGGCAACTACCTGGGCCTGGCCGTGGAAACCGTGTCCAGGGTGTTCACCCGCTTCCAACAGAACGCGTTGATCGCAGCCGAAGGCAAGGAAATTCATATTCTCGACCCGATCCAGCTCTGCGCCCTGGCCGGCGGCTCGGTCGAAGGCTGATGCGCTCGCGCGGCTGAGGCTTTCGCCCCGTCGCGCTATACTGCCGCGTTTGCAGCCAGCCAGGACACCTCGACGATGGTCTTCGACTCCTTCGACATCAAATCCCTGATCCGCCCCGTGATCGACTTCCCCAAACCAGGCGTGATCTTTCGCGATATCACTCCGCTGTTCCAGTCGCCCACTGCCCTGCGGCTGGTCATGGACAGCTTCGCCCATCGCTATGTCGAGGCCGAGTTCACGCACATCGGCGCGATGGATGCCCGGGGGTTCCTGATCGGCTCGATCCTGGCCTATCAGTTGAACAAGCCGCTGGTGTTGTTTCGCAAACAGGGCAAGCTGCCAGCCGACGTACTGGCCGAGGGTTACCAGACCGAGTACGGCGAAGCCTTTCTTGAAGTGCACGCCGACAGCCTGTGCGCAGGGGATTCGGTGGTGATGTTCGATGACCTGATCGCCACTGGCGGAACGTTGATCGCCGCCGCCAACCTGATCCGCCGCATGGGCGCCAGGGTCCATGAAGCCGCGGCGATCATCGACTTGCCGGAACTGCTCGGCTCCCAGCGCCTGGAAGACATGGGCATCCCGACGTTCTGCCTGACGCAGTTCTCCCTCAGCGAAAAATAACCTGGCCAAATCACATAACCCATTGTGGGAGCGAGCCTGCTCGCGATGGCGGTAGATCTGTCGATACCTATACTGGCTGATACACCGCTATCGCGAGCAGGCTCGCTCCCACAAGGGATTCGTGTTGCGGCTACAACGCGATTGGCTTGCGCCCGGCAAACGAATGCGCCAGCGTCCCGCCGTCCACCAACTCAAGCTCCCCACCCAACGGCACGCCATGGGCGATGCGGGAGGCGACCAGGCCTTTATTGCTGAGCAGTTGGGCGATGTAATGCGCAGTGGCTTCGCCTTCGACCGTCGGGTTGGTGGCGAGGATGACTTCGGTAAACGTGCCCGCCTCCTCGATCCGCGCCATCAACTGCGGGATGCCGATGGCTTCAGGCCCCAGGCCGTCGAGCGGTGACAAGTGCCCCTTGAGCACAAAGTAACGGCCGCGAAAGCCGGTCTGCTCCACCGCATAGACATCCATAGGCCCCTCGACCACGCAGAGCAGGCTGTCGTCCCGTCGCGGGTCGGCGCATTGCGGGCAAAGATCGTCCTCGGTCAGGGTGCGGCACTGGCGACAATGCCCGACACCTTCCATGGCCTGGCTCAACGCCTGGGCCAGGCGAGAGCCGCCGCTGCGATCACGCTCGAGCAGTTGCAACGCCATGCGCTGGGCGGTTTTCTGACCCACGCCTGGCAAGGTTCGCAGGGCATCGATCAGTTGGCGGATCAAAGGGCTGAAGCTCATGGGGGAAACGTCCGACATAACAACGAGACGCGGTTTATACCCGCGCCTCCGATTAGCGTCAAATACTCAATCGCGCGCTACTCGCACCACCAACTTGCCGAAATTTCGCCCCTCCAACATGCCGATGAAAGCCTGGGGCGCATTTTCAAGACCGTCGACCACGTCCTCGCGGAACTTGACCTTGCCATCGCGCACCCAAGGCGCCATGGCGCTGATGAATTCCGGCTGGCGGTCACCGTAGTCATCGAACACGATGAAACCCTGGATGCGCACGCGCTTGGTCAACAGCGTGCGTTGTAGTTGCGGCAGGCGATCCGGGCCAATTGGCGGCTGATGATCATTGTAGGATGCGATCAAGCCGCAAAGCGGGACGCGCGCCTTGGCGTTGAGCAGCGGCACGACCGCATCGAAGACCTTGCCGCCGACGTTTTCGTAATAGATATCGATACCTTGATCGCAAGCCCTGGCAAGCTCTTCGGCGAAATTCGCGCTTTTATGATCAATACAGGCGTCGAAACCCAGTTCATCGACCACGTACTTGCATTTTTCGCCACCGCCGGCCACCCCCACCACCCGCAAGCCCTTGATCTTCGCCACCTGGCCAACCACGGAGCCCACGGCGCCCGACGCCGCCGCCACGACCAGGGTTTCCCCGGCCTTGGGCTGGCCAATGTCCATCAACCCCATGTAGGCCGTCATGCCCGGCATCCCCAACACCCCCAGCGCCATCGAGGGGCTGGGCAAGCCGGAAGGGATCGGAATGACATCGCGGCCATCGCTGATGCAGTGGCTCTGCCAACCCGTGGCCCCCACCACCAGATCACCCTCTTGGAATTTCGGATGCATCGAGCGCTCTACGCGGCTGACGGCACCACCGGTCATCACCTCATCGATCTGCACCGGCGCAGCGTAGGAAGGCGCGTCACTCATGCGCCCGCGCATGTAAGGGTCCAGTGACAGGAAGAGCGTCTTGAGCAGGATTTGTCCTTCGGCCAGATCGGGCAACGTCACGTGTTCAAGTCGAAAGTTTTCAGGGGTTGGCGCACCTTGGGGGCGCGAGGCCAGCACGATGCGCTGATTGGAAATCGATGACATGGAGGCGTCTCCTAGTTCGTTGAGCGTACACGTATAGGGAGCAGACCATTGCCTTGGGGGCGCGTTCGATGTTTATGCCGGGATAGCACGGTGCAGCCTGCTCCGGACGGCGTTCCGACGAAAGCAGTCGAACAGAGACCCCATTGCTCCTGCCAGAAACAAAAATGCCAGGCGCGATGCCTGGCATTGTGCGTAGCCCATCCCGAGCGCGATGGCGAATCAGAACGGCAGTTTCATGCCCGGCGGCAGCTGCATGCCAGCGGTCATGCCGGACATCTTGTCCTGGCTGTTCGCTTCGATCTTGCGCACTGCGTCGTTGACGGCGGCGGCGAACAGGGCTTCGAGCATTTCCTTGTCGTCTTCGCTCAGGCCTTCGACCACGCTCGGGTCGATGCTGACGCGCTTGATATCGTGGCGACCGGTCATGACCACCGTCACCATGTCGCCACCGGATTTGCCGGTGACTTCAGCGTTGGCCAGCTCTTCCTGCATCTTGGCCATTTTTTCCTGCATCTGCTGCGCCTGCTTCATCAGGCCGGCCATGCCACCTTTCATCATGGTAATCACCTCGAAAGTACTTGGATAAACAACGCGCCCGGCCTGCCCGGCCCGGCGCCTTCAGTTATGAGCCCTGGGTGACCGGGGCCTCGACAGGTTCGATAGTATCGTGACGGACCACGGCGCCGAACTGTTGCATCATCTGTTGGATGAACGGATCGTTCTGGATCGATTCCTCGGCTTCGCGCTGACGGTCGGCGCGGCGCCGGGACGCGGCCTGGGCCGGGGTTTCCTGCTCGGGCTTGATCAGCTCGATGGTCAACGTGAGAGTGCGCTGGTGGTACTGGTTCAGCGCATCGTTGAGGCGACGCTGTTGGGTTGCGTTGAACAGCGCGCTGTGGGCCGGATCCAGGTGCAGCAGCCAATGGTCGCCCTCGACCGAGATCAAGGTGCAGTTGGCGGCGATGCTACCGGTCATGCCGCTGATTTGCAGCTTGGGGAACAGCTCCAGCCATTGCAGGGCCAGCCCAGTGGCGGGCATTGCCGCCGGTTCAGGTTCTGGCTCCGGTGCCGGTTCGGCGGCATGTTCGCTGGCCAGGTCGTCCAGGTAGCTGTAGGCCGAATCGATGTCCGGCTCGATGTAGTCCTCGTCCAGCGGCGGCTCATCGTCCAGATCGATGCCCGGCGTCGCGACCTCGACGTCGGCCACCGTCGGCTCCGGCATTGGCGCAGCCACCCACTCGGGTGCATCGGGCACCACGCTGTCGGGTGTCGGCAGGGGCATCGGCGGCAACTCGGGCTGCTCGGCGATGGTTTCCAAAACGGGCTCGACGGCGGGTTGCTGGACAACTTGCGGCTCGACCGGGTCGTTCCAAGGCAGGTCGATGACTTCTTCGGCGACGGGCTCGGGGAGCGCCTCGACGACCGGTTCGGGCTCTGGCTCAGGCGTGACGACAACAGGCGCCGGGGCCGGAATCGGCTGGGCTGCGGGCGCCACCGCCGTAGGAGCAGGAGCCGCTGCCGACGCAACAACGGGCGTGGCAGCCACTGGCTTGGCGGAATCAGCTGTGGCCTGGCTGATCCCCACTGGCTTTAGCGCTTGTCTCGGCGCGTCCGCGGTATCGGCCGGCCGGAACGCAAGCATTCGCAGCAGCACCATCTCGAAGCCGCCGCGCGGATCCGGTGCCAGTGGCAGGTCGCGACGGCCGATCAGGCCCATCTGGTAATAAAACTGTACGTCTTCGGCCGGCAGCGCCTGGGCCAAAGCCAACACGCGGTCCCGGTCGCCATGGCCGTTGTCGACCCCCTCGGGCAAGGCCTGGGCGATGGCGACACGGTGCAGCACGTTGAGAATCTCCGAGAGCACGCCATTCCAGTCCGGCCCCTGCTCGGCCAGGTGACGCACCGCTTCGAGCAATGCCTTTGCGTCCCCTTCGATCAGCGCAGTCAAAACGTCGTAGACCTGGCCGTGATCGAGGGTGCCCAGCATGGCGCGCACCTCGGCGGCCATGACCTTGCCTTCGCCGAAGGCAATGGCCTGGTCGGTCAGGCTCATGGCGTCACGCATCGAACCATCGGCGGCTCGTCCGAGCAGCCACAGCGCATCGTCCTCGAACGGCACGTTCTCCACGCCCAGCACATGGGTCAGGTGCTCGACGACCCGTTCCGGCGTCATGTTCTTCAGGGAGAACTGCAAGCAGCGCGACAAAATCGTTGCGGGAAGTTTCTGCGGATCGGTGGTCGCCAGGATGAATTTGACGTAGGGCGGCGGTTCTTCGAGGGTCTTGAGCAGCGCATTGAAGGAATGGCTGGAGAGCATGTGCACTTCGTCGATCAGGTAGACCTTGAAGCGCCCACGGCTCGGGGCGTACTGCACGTTGTCGAGCAGCTCGCGGGTATCCTCGACTTTGGTGCGGCTGGCGGCGTCGATTTCGATCAGGTCGACGAAACGACCTTCGTCGATTTCCCGGCAGACCGAACATTCGCCGCAAGGCGTCGACGTAATACCGGTTTCACAGTTCACGCACTTGGCGATGATCCGCGCAATGGTGGTCTTGCCCACGCCGCGGGTACCGGTGAACAGATAGGCATGGTGCAGCCGCTGGCTGTCCAAGGCATTGATCAGAGCCTTGAGCACATGGGTCTGGCCGACCATTTCGCGGAACGAGCGCGGACGCCATTTACGTGCAAGAACCTGATAACTCATCGAAAACCGTCGCAACGAAGGAACATAAGCGGCTAATGCTAGCGGAGCAGGGACGAAATTGCATCCGGTGCGCTCGTCTAATCTGGCTAAGCTAGGTTCAGCAGCTCGGTTGTCGACAGTTTTTTGTACAGTCAGGAGAGTTTATGCGTTCGGCCATGGGGGCTTTGCTGTTGTTGGGGACGGGGTGTTTCGCTGATGAGGTTCCCTTGCGTTTTGCCGTCACCGATGGCTGGGCCATGCCCATGGTGCAGATCGACAGAGGCCGCCCGACCCAGGGCATTCTGACGGACGTCATGACCAGCCTGGCGACCCAGGTGGGCATGCCTGCGCAATTCCATGTCCTAGCCCGCGCGCGGCTGGACAGCGCCATGGAGCAGGGCGAAATAGACATGCGCTGTTATGTCTCGCCTGATTGGGTGAAGGATATAGAAGGCGACTATCTCTGGAGCGGCCCGCTGTTCTTCCAACGCGATGTGCTTGTCGGTTCGCCCGGCGCTCCCGCTGCCATCACGCCGTCGGCACTCACACAACAGTCCATCGGCACCGTGCTGAGCTACAGCTACCCCACCCTGCAGCCATTGTTCGACAGTGGCCACCTGCGGCGCGACGACGCCCGCAGCCAGGATCAGGTGCTGGCGAAACTGCTGGCCCGGCGATACCGCTATGCGGTCAGCAACCAATGGGCGCTGGACTGGTTCAACCAGCGTCACAGCGCTGACCGACAGCTGCGCCAAGTCGCTGTCCTGCAGGAACAACAGTTGAGCTGCTATGTGCGCAATGATCCGAAGATTCCCGCACAGCGCATCCTGCGTACCTTGTCGAACATGAAGAGATCCGGGGAAATCGACGCGATCATCCAGCTTTATACTGGCCGCAACGAAGGGTTGCGGGACGGCGATGCGTCTCCATGATCAACGGGCCGGGCCTGGCGCTGTGGTGGCGCCCTGTGGTTTCGTCAGCCGCCGGCACGAGCGTGATATCGCAGAACAGGAAGGTATCTGGCAAACCTTGCGAACGAAGGCCTGGGGGCGTTAAGGAGGCAACCCCACCAGCCACACCCCGGCACACAATGTTCCCGCTGTGGCTGCTTCCTTCCGGATCTGACCAGGTTCACGGGTAATCGTTGCGGGGGGACCGATGGGGTCACCATAACGACGCCCGCCTTGCGGCGAGCCGCGCCATTGTACCTATCTGACAAGAAGTTACAACCGTTCGTGCCGGATTAAAAAAATCCATGAGGTTCAAGTACTTGTATAGGGGAGAAGCTCTTTCGCAATCGCCTCGGTCATTCAGATGGAAACTACAACAGCACCTCATCCGCCCGGCCACCCTCCTCCTGGATCACCAGATGGATGAAATGCAGTTTGGTGATTACTGCCGCCGGTACGACGAACGGGTAGAAATCCGGCTGGCCCATGCTGCGCGAGAGTTCGTTGAGCATTCCGGCCAGTTCGATCCAGGCGTTGACGAATGAAAGGAACGCCTTGCCGCCCGCGTGCTCGGGGTCGAACAGGGTTTCGGGAGGAAATGGCTGGTAGTCGAAATCCATTTCCCGCGCACTCATGCCGAAGCCGAGCGCCGTGTCGACGGCGTCCATCATGTGCAGGTAATGGGCCCAGGTTTCAGCCCAGTCCTCCCACGGGTGCATGGTGGCGTAGGCGCTGACGTAACGGGCCTGCCAATCCAGTGGCGCGCCTTGTTGATAATGCCGCTCCAACGCCTCGGAGTAGCTTGCGCGCTCATCGCCGAACAAGGCGCGAAACGGCTCCAGCCAGTGACTGTCGGCAACCAGCCGGTCCCAGAAATAATGGCCGACCTCGTGGCGAAAATGCCCGAGCAAGGTCCGATACGGCTCGTGCATCTGCTGCCGCACGTGCTCGCGGTGAGCATCGTCGGCTTCCTTGATGTCGAGGGTGATAAGGCCGCTGGCGTGCCCGGTCGTCGGCGGTTTCCCGTCGGGGTCGACGCCGATGAAATCAAAGGCCAGGCCGATGTTTTCGTCGGCGCTCTTGGGGATGACCGGCAAGCCGAGGGTAATCAGTTGCGCCACGAGGCGGCGCTTGGCGGTTTCGACCTTGCGCCAGCGCTCGGGGTTTTCCGGGATCGAGAGGTCAGGAATCGTGCGATTCAGGCTGCAGGCGATGCACAGTGTGTCGTGCCCGTTGGCTGGTAACAGCCAATTGCACGCCGCCGGGGTGTCGAGATTGGCGCAGCGGCGAAACAGTCCGGCCTGCGGGTCGACGTCCAGGAGCCAGGTATCAGGTTGCTCGCCGGGCTGAAGGGACGAAAGGCGACTCTGCTCCGGCTGATACCCCAACGCCGCCAGGCACGCCAGGCATTGGCTGTTGCGAAAGAACAATGACTGGCCGCAGCGGCACGGCCAGACTTTGCTGTTGCGTGACCGATCACCCAGGAACGGCGCGGCGATGCGTGAGCTCAGTTGTTCGAAAAAGCGGTACATGGCGATCTCTCCCAGGAGCCTGCAAGACTAGATCACCTGATGCTCATGATCGTTCCAAAACGCTGTGTCATGACCCCGATAACCGTGGCGAGGGAGCTTGCGCCCCCGCCACGAAAGCCAAGCCTCAGAGCGCGACGCCATGCCCTGTCAAGAACTCGACAAACGCTTGTTCGTCGAGCACCTTGAGCCCCAGTTCATTGGCTTTGGTCAATTTCGATCCAGCGCCCGGCCCGGCCACCACGCAGTGGGTTTTCGCCGACACGGAACCGGCCACCTTCGCCCCCAGGCTTTCCAGCTTGTCCTTGGCGACATCGCGACTCATCAGCTCCAGCGAACCGGTCAGGACCCAGGTGTGCCCCGCTTCAGGCAAGCCCTCGACAACCTTCTTCTCGCTCCGCCAGTGCATGCCGAAATCCCGCAGTTGCTGCTCGGCAGCCAAGGCCTGTTCACGATTGGCGGCGATGGCGAAGAATTCGCGCACGGCGTTTGCCTGCTTTTCCGGCAACGCCTGGCGCATGTCCAGCCAGTCGGCATCCATGACGGCTTCGAGGGAACCGAACTTGTCCGCCAGTTTCTGCGCGCCGCCCGGCCCGACCGAAGGAATGTGCAGCTTGTCGAGGAAGCCTCCCAGGGTAGTACTGGCGGAAAATTCCGCGCTCAGTTCGCCCTGGTCCTGGATCTCCAGGCCATGGCGCAGCAGATCCTTGATGACCTGGCGATTGTGCGGGTCTTCGAAGAAGCTGTGGATCTCGTGGGCAACTTCCAGGCCGACATCCGGCAGGTACGTCAGCACCTGCGGCAGCGCCGCCTGCACGCGCTCCAGTGAACCGAGGGAGCGGGCCAGGACCTTGGCGGTCTCCTCGCCCACGTCGGGAATGCCGAGGGCGTAGATAAAACGCGCCAGACTCGGCTTCTTGCTGTCGACGATCGCTGACAGCAGATTCCTGCTCGACAGCTCGGCGAAGCCTTCCAGGTCGACGATCTGCTCGAACGTCAGCGCATACAGGTCAGCCGGCGACCCCACCAGGCCTTCGTCCACCAATTGTTCAACGCTCTTCTCGCCCAGCCCTTCGATATCCATGGCCCGGCGCGAGACAAAATGAATGATTGCCTGCTTGAGCTGCGCGCCACAGGCCAGGCGACCGACGCAGCGGTACACCGCGCCTTCGCTGACGGTTTCACGGCCCTTGCTGCGCTTGATCAGTTGCGTGCGTTCGACGTGGGAACCGCAAACCGGACATTGCTGCGGCACTGCCACCGGACGGGCATTGACTGGACGACGCTCGGTGACGACTTGCACCACTTGCGGGATGACATCACCGGCTCGGCGAATGATCACCGTGTCGCCGATCATCAGGCCCAGGCGCGCCACCTCGTCCATGTTGTGCAACGTGGCGTTGGCCACCGTCACGCCAGCCACCTTGACCGGCTTGAGCCGCGCCACGGGCGTGACGGCGCCGGTGCGGCCGACCTGGAACTCGACGTCCAGCAGTTCGGTAAGCTCTTCGCTGGCAGGGAATTTGTGAGCGATAGCCCAGCGAGGCTCCCGCGCGCGAAAACCCAGTTCGCGCTGTGACGCGATGCTGTTGACCTTGAACACCACGCCGTCGATTTCGTAGGGCAGCGAACTGCGCCGCTCACCAATGTCACGGTAGTAATCCAGGCATTCGTCGATGCCGTGGGCCAGCTTCAGCTCGCGGCTGATGGGCATGCCCCAAGCCTTGAGTTGTTTGAGATTGCCAATGTGGGTATCGGCGATGTCCGACGTCACCTGGCCGATGCCATAGCAGCAAAACTCAAGGGGACGATTGGCGGTTATCCGGGAGTCCAACTGGCGCAGGCTGCCTGCGGCAGCGTTGCGGGGGTTGGCGAACGTCTTGCCGCCCGCCTCCAGCTGGGTGGCGTTCAAGCGCTCGAAACCGGCCTTGGACATGTACACCTCGCCGCGCACCTCCAGCACCGGTGGCCAGCCGCTGCCTTGCAACTTGAGAGGAATGTTGCGCACGGTGCGCACGTTGACGCTGATGTCTTCGCCCGTGGTGCCGTCACCGCGCGTCGCGCCGCGCACCAGCATGCCGTCTTGATACAACAGGCTGACCGCCAGGCCATCGAGCTTCGGCTCGCAACTGTATTCCACCGCCGCGCCGCCGCCGAGCAAATCGCCCATGGGCAGGTCGAGGCCTTCGGTCACTCGCCGGTCGAACTCGCGCAAAGTGGTTTCGTCGAACACGTTGCCCAGGCTGAGCATCGGGATTTCGTGACGCACCTGGCTGAAGGCCGACAGCGCCACGCTGCCGACTCGCTGGGTCGGGGAATCGCTCGTCACCAGCTCCGGGTGTTGTTCTTCCAAGGCTTTGAGCTCATGGAAAAGACGATCGTACTCAGCGTCCGGAATGGAAGGTTCATCGAGGACGTGATAGCGGTAATTATGCTGGTCCAGCTCGGTGCGCAGCTCTAGGATGCGGGTTTCGACGGCGCTCATGGTGTTCTCTCATAAAGCAAAAGAGCAGCCTGGGCTGCTCAATTTTCTCAAGACGTTGAGGGGTACTTCGCACCCCAGCGGGAGCAAGCTCCCTCGCCACAAGAGGCTCTCCAACCAAGGGGAGCCGATCTCATCGCTCAACGCTTCTGGGTCAGCGCACGGCGTTCGAATTCGACAATGCGCTGGCGGTAGTGCTCGATGGTCTGAGCCGTCAGCACGCTGCGTTGGTCGTCCTTCAATTCGCCGTTGAGCTCCTGGGCCAGCTTGCGCGCAGCGGCCACCATCACGTCGAAAGCCTGCTTGGGATGACGCGGGCCTGGCAGGCCCAGAAAGAAGCTCACCGCCGGCGTGCTGAAATGATCGATGTCGTCCAGGTCGAACACGCCAGGCTTGACGGCGTTGGCCATGGAGAACAACACCTCGCCATTGCCTGCCATGCTTTCGTGGCGATGGAAGATGTCCATCTCGCCAAAACGCAGGCCGCTTTCCAGGATGTTCTGCAACAGCGCAGGGCCCTTGAAGCCGGCCGGGTCGCGGCAGATCACGCTGATCACCAGCACTTCTTCGGCCTGGGCCTGTTCCCTGTCGCCGCTGGATGACTTGCTCTCGTCCGGGAAATCACCGTCACGGCTGTTGAAGCTCGGCCCGCCATCGAGGTCGAGGTTCAGGTTCAAATCACCCTGGGACGGTTCGCTGTTGCGCTTGCCGCGCTTGGAACCCGACTCCCGTGGCTCACGGGCAGGCGCGCTCATGGACGGCAAATCGTGTTCGTCCAGCTGCGGCTCCTTGTGGGTGTCCAGCACCCGGGGCGGGCCCAACAGCTCGGCGCTGTCATCCTCATCGGGGAGGTTCGACAGGCTGCGATCCAGGCGAAACTTGAGTTTGCCCTTGCCGCCGCGCATGCGACGCCAGCCGTCGAAAAGAATACCGGCAATGACAATGATGCCGATGACGATCAGCCACTCGCGCAGACCGATTTCCATTTAATCCCGTGCCTCTATAAAAATGCTGAAAAATAAGGGGCTTAGCTATTTGCAAACCGCTTTAAAACGTGGCGCCAACTCTATGTTCTGAATGGCGTTTTGCCCACGCATACGAAAAATTGACATTAAACTAGCACGACCAAAGATAACTTTACACCGTCTGTCGCATAGGCTTGTGCCCAATCTGTGAATTGAACATCAGCCCCAAGGGTAAAAAACACCTACAGCGTTCAAAACAGAAGCCCTGCGAGCCTTTGTTCAGGCGTCCACCATGGCCATGGCCTCCTCCACATCCACCGCCACCAGCCGCGAACACCCCGGCTCATGCATGGTCACGCCCATCAACTGGTCGGCCATTTCCATGGCGATCTTGTTGTGGGTGATGTAGATGAACTGCACCGTTTCGGACATTTCCTTCACCAGCCGTGCGTAACGGCCGACGTTGGCGTCGTCCAGTGGTGCGTCGACCTCATCGAGCATGCAGAACGGCGCCGGGTTCAGTTTGAAAATGGCAAAGACCAGAGCCAGCGCCGTCAGCGCTTTTTCGCCGCCGGAGAGCAAATGGATGGTGCTGTTCTTCTTGCCGGGAGGACGCGCCATGATTGTCACCCCTGTATCGAGTAGATCTTCGCCCGTCAGTTCCAAGTAGGCGCTACCGCCACCGAAAACTTTTGGGAAAAGCGCCTGCAAACCGCCGTTGATCTGATCAAAGGTATCCTTGAAGCGGTTGCGGGTTTCCTTGTCGATTTTGCGGATGACGTTTTCCAGGGTCTCCAGCGCCTCCGCCAGATCGTCGTTCTGAGCGTCCAGGTAACGCTTGCGCTCTGACTGCTGCTGGTACTCGTCGATGGCCGCCAGGTTGATTGCCCCCAGGCGCTGGATGCGCTGGGCGATGCGTTCAAGTTCTTCCTCGGCGTCCTTTTCGTTCGCCCCGGCCACCAGGGTGGCGAGCACGCCGTCGAGGTCGTAGCCGTCTTCCAGCAATTGGTCCTGCAAGGCTTTGCGCCGCACCGTCAAGGCCTGCCACTCCATGCGCTGCTGCTCCATCTGGCCACGGATCAGCTGCGATTGCTGCTCGGCCTGGCTGCGGCGCTTCTCAGCGTCGCGCAGTTCGCGGTCGGCATCCTCCAGGGCAATCTGTGCAGTCTTGAGTTCTTCGTCGACGCTCATGCGTTTGTCGAGCAACTCTTCGAGCTTGAGGCGCAGTTCTTCCAGTGGCGCCTCGCCCTCTTCCAGGTTGAGGCTCAACTGCTCACGCTTTTCGGTCAGGCGCTCGGACTGCATTTCCAGACGTTCCAGGGCCTGGCGTGTGGAATCGTGCTGGGCCCTGAGCGAGCCCAGGCGTACCGCCAACTGATGGGCATGGTCTTTGTGCTGGCGCGCTTCCTGGCGCACGCGGTCCAGGCGTTCACGCAGGCTGTCGCGCTGGGCCAGCAGCAATTCACGCTGTTCGGTATCCACCGCCATCGCATCAAGGGCTTCTTGCAATTGCAGGCGCGCCTCGCCGATCTGTTCGTGTTCCAACGCCCGCTGCTCGCCCAACTCGGCGATTTCTTCGTCAAGACGGGTACGACGCAGGGCCAATTGTTCGACCTTGGCCTTGCCGGCAGACAGCTGCGCCTTGAGTTCGCCCTGCTGGCGCGCTTCATCTTGCAACAGCCGACGCAGGTGTTCGCGGCCGTTTTCCTGTTGGCGCTGTTGCGCCCGCAGGTTCTGTAGTTCGGTTTCCAGGGCTTCGACGCTGGCCTCGCGCTCTTCGCGCTCGGCGGCCAGGCGCTGGATTTCCTGGCCTCGGGCGAGCATGCCGCTCTCGGCTTCAGAGGCCCGGCGAACCCGCAGGAAATGCCGCCCGACCCAATACCCGTCGCGGCTGATCAGGCTTTCGCCGGCTGCCAATTGCCCACGCAAGGCCAAGGCGTGCTCGAGGCTGTCCACCGGCTTGACCTGCCCCAGCCAAGGCGACAGGTCGACCTGGGCTTCGACCTTGTCCAACAGACTCCCTGGCACCCGCACGCCGTCGCCGGCCGGGCTGAGCAGGCGCAGATCGCCCTGGCTGAAACCGGAAAGATCGAACCCAGCGAAATCATCCACCAGCACTGCTTGCAGATCGGCGCCCAGCACGGTTTCCACCGCCAGTTCCCAGCCGGCATCGACCTTCAAACCTTCGGCCAGGCGCGGGCGCTCGGCCAGGTGCTGGTCGCGCAGCCATTCGGCGGTGCCGGTGCCTGGGTCCAACGCGGCTTGCTGCAAGGCCTCCAGCGAGGCCAGCCGACCGTTGAGTCGCTGCAATTCGCCCTGGGCCTGTTGCTGGTTCTGCAAGGCCAGCTGCAAGGCTTGGCGCAGTTGTTCAAGGCGTTCGACCTGGGCATCTTCGCTGGCCTGCAGGTCTTCGAGGGTGGCTTCGCTGGTCGCCAGTTGCTCGCTCAGCTCCAGAATCGCGGCGTCTTCCGGATCCGCGGCGAGCAAGGCGCGCTCTTCAGACAGGCGACGCTGACGTTCGGCCAGGCGCTCCATGCTGGTTTCCAACTGCTGGATGCGCGACTGCTGGACTTCTGCCTGGCGCCGCGGCTCGGCCGAGGTCAGGTTGAAACTGTCCCACTGCTCTTGCCAACCATGCATGGTCAACTCGGCTTCTTCCAGGGCTGCGGCTGCCTCTTCGGCGGCGGCGCTGGTGAGTTCCTGCTCCGGCGTGAGCCGCTCCAGCTCCTCGCCGAGGGTCAGCAACAAGGTGCGATCGTGGCCCAGGTGGGATTCGGTTTCCAGGCGTGCGCGCTCAGCCTCCTTCAAATCTTCCTGCAACTGGCGCAGGCGCTGCTGGCCGTGCTGGATGCTTTGCTCGACCCTGGCAATGTCGCCTCCCACGGAATAGAAGCGCCCTTGCACCAGGTTGAAGCGCTCGGAAAGTTCATGGTGCCCGTCGCGCAGGCGCTCGATGGCGGCATCGGCGTTGCGCTGCTCGGCGACCAACGCTTCGAAGCTGACTTCCTGGTTGCCGATGATCGCCTCGCGCTGGCCCACCTGTTCGTTCAACGCCTGCCAGCGCAGGGCCGACAGTTGGGCCTTGAGCTGGCGCTCTTCGGCTTTGTATTCCTGGTATTTCTTTGCCGCCTCGGCCTGGCGATGCAGGCGTTCGAGCTGGCGCTCGAGTTCTTCACGCAGGTCAGTCAGACGCGCGAGGTTTTCGTGGGTACGGCGGATGCGGTTCTCGGTCTCGCGACGCCGTTCCTTGTATTTGGAGATGCCGGCGGCTTCTTCGATGAAGTTGCGCAGGTCTTCGGGCTTGGCCTCGATCAGCTTGGAGATCATGCCCTGCTCGATGATCGAATAGCTGCGCGGTCCCAGGCCGGTGCCAAGGAAGATGTCGGTGATGTCCCGGCGACGGCATTTGGCGCCGTTGAGGAAATAGCTGTTCTGGCTGTCACGGGTCACTTTGCGGCGGATGGAGATTTCCGCGTAGGCCGCGTATTCGCCGATGAGGGTGCCATCGGAATTATCGAACACCAGTTCGATGCTGGCCTGGCTCACTGGCTTGCGGCTGGTGGAGCCGTTGAAGATGACGTCGGTCATCGACTCGCCGCGCAGGTTCTTGGCCGAGCTTTCGCCCATCACCCAGCGCACGGCGTCGATGATGTTCGACTTGCCGCAACCATTGGGCCCGACCACCGCCGCCATGTTGCTGGGGAAGTTCACCGTCGTCGGGTCGACGAAGGATTTGAACCCCGCCAGCTTGATGCACTTGAGTCGCACGTCAGGCCGCCGTCAGGGCCGAAACCACCAGATCGCAACTGCGCTGGGCGTAAGCCGTCAGCACAGTGCGGATCTGCGGCAGATCACGGGCCAGCACGGCCGCGAGCAGGCGCTGGAACAGGTCGAGGAATTCGCTCATTTCCGCCTTGCGCTGCTCAAGAGCCAGGAAATAGGCGCGGCTCATGGCCGGTTGCAGGTTTTCAACGGTTTCCTGCAGATAAGGGTTGTTGGCAAAGGGATAGGCTGCTCGCATCACGCTGAAGCTATCGTCGACGAACGTACGGATGTCCTGGCGCTCGTAGGCTTCCTTGAGGCGCTGCTGGATCGCCACGAACGGCGCCATGTCGGCCTGCTCTTTCCAACCATGCGCCACTGCATTGCCCAGCAGGATATAGAGCTCGCTCATCAATGCGCAAAGGCTGCGCACCTTGTGTTCGGTGAGCTCGGTGACGTGGGCGCCACGGCGCGGCAAGATGGCGATCAGGTGACGCCGCTCCAGGATCAGCAAGGCCTCGCGGACCGAACCGCGGCTGACATTGAGCGCCAGCGTAACCTTCTGCTCCTGGATGCGCTCTCCCGGCTTCATTTCGCCGCGAATGATGCGCTCGGCGAGATGATGGGCGATTTGCTCGGCGAGGCTGTCCGGGGCCTTGAACGTCATGGTTGTCCTTCAAACTCTTCGATCTGCACAAGCGGCGCAGTGTAGCGCACTCAATACGTCATGGCGCAGGGCCTCCACCGGGTTTTGGCACGATATAAGCAAAATTTTTGGCGTCTTTCTGGAACAGATCCCTGTGGGAGCGAGCCTGCTCGCGAAGGTGCCGGGGCAGCTATGCATTTATTGACCGATATATCGCTTTCGCGAGCAGGCTCGCTCCCACAGGGTCAATACTCAGGTAGCAAGTTGTTTATCGACCAAACCGCTTTTCTTGACCTTTAAGTCAGAAAACAATTGACCGAAAAGTCAGAACTGCTAAATTCAGCTCACGTCGATACAACAATAATGAATCTGCGAGGCCTTCCGTGATCCAGTTTTTACTCAACCAGGAACTCCGTAGCGAGCATGCCCTGGACCCGAACCTGACCGTGCTCAATTACCTGCGCGAACACGTTGGTAAACCCGGCACCAAGGAAGGCTGCGCCAGCGGCGACTGCGGCGCATGCACCGTGGTGGTGGGCGAATTGGAGACGGACGCAGAAGGTGGCGAGCGTATTCGCTACCGCAGCCTCAATTCGTGCCTGACCTTCGTCTCGTCGCTGCACGGCAAGCAATTGATCAGCGTCGAAGACCTCAAGCACGATGGCCAGCTGCACAGCGTCCAGCAGGCGATGGTCGATTGCCACGGTTCGCAATGTGGTTTCTGTACCCCGGGCTTCGTCATGTCGTTGTTCGCCCTGCAAAAGAACAGCGAGCAGCCCGACGCCCATAAGGCCCACGAAGCGTTGGCCGGTAACTTGTGCCGCTGCACCGGTTACCGGCCGATCCTGGCCGCCGCCGACCAGGCCTGTTGCGCCAAGCAGCCCGACCAGTTCGACGCCCGTGAGGCCCAGACCATTGCCCGCCTCAAAGCCATCGCACCGACCGAGACCGGTGAACTCAACTGCGGCGACAAACGCTGCCTGGTGCCGCTGACCGTGGCTGACCTGGCCGACCTCTACGACGCCTACCCACAAGCACGGCTGCTGGCCGGCGGCACTGACCTGGCGCTGGAAGTCACCCAGTTCCACCGCACCCTGCCGGTGATGATCTACGTGGGCAACGTCGCCGAACTCAAGCGCGTCGAGCGTTTCGATGATCGCCTGGAAATCGGCGCGGCCACCGCGCTTTCCGATTGTTACGAGGCCCTGCAAGCCGAATATCCGGACTTCGGCGAACTGCTGCAGCGCTTCGCCTCGTTGCAGATCCGCAACCAGGGCACCCTGGGCGGGAACATCGGCAACGCCTCGCCCATTGGCGACTCGCCGCCCCTACTGATCGCCCTCGGCGCGCAGATTGTGCTGTGCAAAGGCCAGACTCGCCGCACCCTGGCCCTGGAAGATTATTTCATCGATTACCGGGTCACCGCCCGCCAGGAAAGCGAATTCATCGAAAAGATCATCGTGCCCCGGGCCAGCGCCGAGCAAGCGTTTCGCGCCTACAAAGTCTCCAAGCGCCTGGACGACGACATTTCCGCCGTGTGCGCGGCGTTCAACCTGCGCATCGACAACGGCATGGTCCGCGAGGCCCGTGTGGCCTTCGGTGGCATGGCCGCGACCCCCAAGCGCGCCAAGCACTGTGAGGCCGCCCTGATCGGCGCGCCCTGGACCGACAGCACCCTCGAACGCGCCTGCGCGGCCCTGGCGGAGGATTTCACGCCTCTGTCGGACTTCCGCGCCAGCAAGGAATACCGCCTGCTCAGTGCCCGCAACCTGCTGCGCAAATATTTCATCGAACTGCAAACGCCCCACATCGAGACTCGGGTGACCGCTTATGTCTAATCATCACGCCGTAGAAAAGACCCAAGCCGAACTGGCGCAACTGTTCGCCCGCGACCTCACCACCGGCGTGGGCCGCAGCGTCAAGCATGACAGCGCCGCGAAGCACGTTTCAGGCGAGGCACAGTACATCGACGACCGCCTGGAATTCCCGAACCAATTGCACGTCTATGCACGGCTCTCGGACCGCGCCCACGCGCGGATCCTGCGCATCGACACCGCGCCTTGCTACGCCTTCGAAGGCGTGCGCATCGCCATTACCCACCAGGACATCCCGGGCCTGAAGGACATCGGCCCGTTGCTGCCCGGTGACCCGCTGCTGGCGATCGACGATGTGCAGTTCGTTGGTCAACCCGTTCTGGCCGTTGCCGCCAGGGATCTCGAAACGGCGCGCAAGGCAGCCATGGCGGCCATAGTCGAATACGAGGACCTGGAACCGGTGCTGGATGTGGTCGAGGCGCTGCGCAAGCGGCATTTCGTGCTCGACAGCCATACCCACCAGCGCGGCGATTCAGCCACGGCGCTGGCAAGCGCCGAACATCGCATCCAGGGTTCACTGCACATCGGCGGCCAGGAACATTTCTACCTGGAAACCCAGATTTCCTCGGTGATGCCCACCGAAGACGGCGGCATGATCGTCTACTGCTCGACCCAGAACCCCACCGAAGTGCAAAAGCTGGTGGCCGAAGTGCTCGGCGTGTCGATGAACAAAGTGGTGGTGGACATGCGTCGCATGGGCGGTGGGTTCGGCGGCAAGGAAACCCAGGCCGCCAGCCCGGCGTGCCTGTGCGCCGTCATCGCGCACCTCACCGGCCAGCCGACCAAGATGCGCCTGCCCCGGGTCGAAGACATGCTGATGACCGGCAAGCGCCATCCCTTCTACATCGAATACGACGTCGGCTTCGACAGCACCGGTCGTCTGCACGGCATTGCCTTGGAACTGGCTGGCAATTGCGGCTGCTCGCCGGACCTGTCCGCCTCGATCGTCGACCGAGCGATGTTCCATGCCGACAACGCCTACTACCTGGGCGATGCAACGATCAACGGCCACCGCTGCAAGACCAACACCGCCTCGAACACCGCTTACCGTGGTTTCGGCGGCCCCCAAGGCATGGTCGCCATCGAAGAGGTGATGGACGCTATCGCCCGTCACCTGGGGCTCGACCCCCTGGCGGTGCGCAAGGCCAACTACTACGGCAAGACCGAGCGCAACGTCACGCATTACTACCAGACCGTCGAGCACAACATGCTCGAAGAGATGACCGCCGAGCTTGAACAAAGCAGCCAATACGCCGAGCGCCGCGAAGCGATCCGCCGCTACAACGCAGGCAGCCCGATCCTGAAAAAGGGCCTGGCGCTAACGCCGGTGAAGTTCGGCATTTCGTTCTCCGCCAGCTTCCTCAACCAGGCCGGCGCGTTGATTCACGTCTACACCGACGGCAGCATCCACCTCAATCACGGCGGCACAGAGATGGGCCAAGGCTTGAACACCAAGGTCGCCCAAGTGGTGGCCGAGGTATTCCAGGTGGAAATGGACCGCGTGCAGATCACCGCGACCAACACCGACAAGGTGCCGAACACCTCGCCCACCGCCGCGTCCAGTGGCGCCGACCTGAACGGCAAGGCGGCGCAGAATGCCGCCGAAACCATCAAGCGGCGCCTGGTGGAGTTCGCCGCGCGGCAATACAAGGTCAGCGAGGAAGACGTGGAATTCCACAACGGCCACGTGCGGGTGCGCGATCACATCCTGACCTTCGAGGCACTGGTTCAACAGGCGTATTTCGCGCAGGTCTCGCTGTCGAGCACCGGTTTCTACAAGACCCCCAAAATCTACTACGACCGCAGCCAGGCCCGTGGCAGGCCGTTCTACTACTACGCCTACGGCGCGGCGTGCGCCGAGGTGATCGTCGATACCCTCACCGGCGAGTACAAGATGCTGCGCACCGACATCCTTCACGACGTCGGCGCCTCGCTGAACCCGGCCATCGACATCGGCCAGGTCGAGGGCGGATTCATCCAGGGCATGGGCTGGCTGACCATGGAAGAACTGGTGTGGAACGACAAGGGCAAGCTGATGACCAATGGCCCGGCCAGCTACAAGATCCCCGCCGTGGCTGACATGCCATTGGATTTGCGGGTCAAGCTGGTGGAAAACCGCAAGAACCCCGAAGACACGGTGTTCCACTCCAAGGCCGTGGGCGAGCCGCCGTTCATGCTCGGCATCGCCGCTTGGTGCGCCATCAAGGACGCCGTGGCGAGCCTGGGGGATTACCGGCATCAACCGAAGATCGACGCGCCGGCGACGCCGGAGCGGGTGTTGTGGGGGTGTGAGCAGATGCGGCAGTTGAAGGCTGTGAAGCCTGCGCAAGCCGAGGTCGAGTTGGCTTCACTTTAAACCGCGGCGCGGCCTTCGCGAGCAGGCTCCCCCACAGGGACCGCGTTCCAAATGTGGGAGCGAGCCTGCTCGCGAAAACGGCCGAACAGACAACAGAGATGTCGAGGTGAACATGTACAACTGGATCAGCGCCCTCGCCGACCTGCAAACCCGCGGAGAACCCTGCGTGCTGGTGACGATCATCGAAGAGCTTGGCTCCACGCCGCGCAACGCCGGTTCGAAGATGGTCATCAGCGCCAGCCAGACGTTCGACACCATCGGTGGCGGTCACCTGGAATACAAGGCCATGGAAATCGCTCGGCAGATGCTCGCCAGCGGCCAGCAGAACACGCATCTGGAGCGTTTCAGCCTCGGCGCCAGCCTTGGCCAGTGCTGCGGCGGCGTCACCGTGTTGCTGTTCGAACCCATGGGGCAGGTCCAGGCGCAGATCGCCGTGTTCGGCGCCGGCCATGTCGGCCGGGCCTTGGTGCCGTTGCTGGCAAGCCTGCCCTGCCGGGTCCGCTGGATCGACTCGCGGGAGGCGGAGTTTCCTGAACAGTTACCCCATGGTGTGCGCAAGATCGTCACTGAAGAGCCATTGGATGAAGTCGACGACTTGCCCGCCGGCAGCTACTGCATCGTCATGACCCACAACCATCAGCTCGACCTGGAACTGAGCGCCGCGATTCTCAAGCGCAACGACTTCGCCTATTTCGGCCTGATCGGCTCGAAGACCAAACGGGTCAAGTTCGAACACCGCTTGCGGGATCGCGGCTTCGACAGCGGCACCCTGCAACGTATGCGTTGCCCGATGGGCATTGGCGAAGTCAAAGGCAAATTGCCTGTGGAAATCGCCATCTCCATCGCCGGCGAAATCATCGCCACCTATAACGCGGATTTCGGCCAGCACACCTCGCGCGCCGAACCCATTGCCAAGTTGCTGCCGGTTTCGCGCCGCAGCCAGCGTTAATCTTTTTATCGAGACAGACCATGCCCCTGACACGCAAAGCCTACCGCGCCGCCCTGCTCCACAGCCTCGCCGACCCGGTCGAAGTTGGCATCGAGGCGTCCTATGAATATTTCGAGGATGGCCTGCTGGTGGTGGAAAATGGCCAGATCAGCGCCATCGGCCACGCCCATGAGCTGCTGCCGACCCTGGCGGCGGATATCGAAATCGCCCATTACCCGGATGCGCTGATCACTCCAGGCCTCATCGATACCCATATCCACCTGCCTCAGACCGGTATGGTCGGCGCCTATGGCGAGCAACTGCTGGACTGGCTCAACACCTACACCTTCCCCTGCGAAAGCCAATTCGCCGACCCGGCCCACGCCGAGGCAGTGGCGGATATTTTCGTCAAGGAACTGCTGCGCAACGGCACTACCACGGCCCTGGTGTTTGGCAGCGTGCATCCCCAATCGGTAAATGCATTTTTCGAGGTGGCCGAGAAGCTCGACCTGCGCATGATTGCCGGCAAGGTGATGATGGACCGCAACGCCCCGGACTATCTGGTCGACACTGCCGAATCCAGCTACACCCAAAGCAAGGCACTGATCGAGCGTTGGCATGGCAAGGGTCGCCTGCACTACGCCGTGACGCCGCGCTTCGCGCCGACCAGCACCCCGGAGCAACTGACCCTGGCCGGCCAGTTGCTCAGTGAATACCCGGACCTGTACATGCAGACCCACATCAGTGAGAACCTGCAGGAAGTGCAATGGGTCAAGGAATTGTTCCCGGAGCGCAAGGGATACCTGGACGTCTACGACCACTACCAGTTGCTCGGCGAACGTTCGGTGTTCGCCCATGGCGTGCACCTGTGTGACGACGAATGCGCGCGCCTGGCCGAGACCGGATCGGCCATCGCCTTTTGCCCGACGTCGAACTTCTTCCTCGGCAGTGGCCTGTTCAACTTGCCGATGACGGAGAAGCACAAAGTGAACGTGGGCCTGGGCACGGACGTGGGCGGCGGCACCAGTTTTTCGCTGCTGCAAACCCTGAACGAAGCCTACAAGGTCATGCAACTGCAAGGGGTGCGGCTGAGCCCGTTCAAATCGCTGTACCTGGCCACCCTCGGCGGGGCCCGGGCCTTGCGCCTGGACGACAAGATCGGGACGTTGCAACCGGGAACGGACGCGGATTTCCTGGTGCTGGACTACAACGCCACGCCATTGCTGAGCTATCGCCTGAAGCAGGCCAAGGACATTGCCGAGCGGTTGTTCGTGCTGATGACGCTGGGGGATGATCGGGCGGTGGCGCAGACTTATGCGGCGGGTCGGTTGGTGCACCAGCGGTAGGTTGTATTGCCTGCCAGGACGCTATCGCGAGCAAGCTCCCACAGTGGATTTGTGGTGTACACATAACCCTGTGGGAGCGAGCTTGCTCGCGATTGGCGGTATGACTGGTTCAACCCTCAGAGCTTGGCAGGCGAACGCCCCGGCTTCTTGCTCTGCAACAGGTGCGAGAACACCGCGTGCAAGTCATCCGACGCGCTTTCTTCGTCGAGGTTGAGCTTGCTGTCGATGTGGTCCATGTGATGCATCATCAGGTTCACCGCCAAGGCCGCGTCACGGGCCTCGATGGCGTCGATCAATTGGGTGTGTTCGTCATAGGAACAGTGCGAGCGGTTGCCGCTTTCGTACTGGGCAATGATCAACGAAGTCTGCGACACCAGGCTGCGCTGGAAACTGATCAGCGGTGCGTTTTTTGCCGCCTCGGCCAGTTTCAGGTGGAACTCGCCCGACAGCCGGATGCCGGCGCCACGGTCGCCACGGGAAAAACTGTCGCGCTCGTCGCTGACCATCTGCCGCAGCTCGGCAAGCTGCTCGGCCGTGGCGTGCTGGACCGCCAGCTCCGTGATCGCCTTCTCCACCATGCGCCGGGCGAAGAACACCTGGCGGGCCTCTTCGACACTTGGGCTGGCAACCACCGCGCCACGATTGGGCCTCAGCAACACCACGCCTTCATGGGCCAGGCGCGACAGCGCGCGGCGAATGATCGTGCGGCTGACCCCGAAAATCTCCCCCAGCGCCTCTTCGCTCAATTTCGTACCGGGCGCCAGGCGCTGTTCGAGGATGGCCTCGAAAATGTGCGCATAGACAATATCGTCCTGGGTTCCGCTGCGGCCGGCTTTGCCAGCTCGCGGTTGTTTCTTGAGGGGCTGCAACTGTTCGTTCATGGGCACTCGAGTCGGGAGAACTGCGGCGATTTAACCGTGACTGTAATACGGCACAGCGGGTCGCTGGCAAGTATCGCGTAAAAAACACGGCGATTGTACACAACCTCTGATGGCAACACGACTGTACGGCTGTTTGCGGACACGGCTGTATCGCGACCGGTCGGTGCGTTGAGTTTAGGCTTTAAACCCGAACCTGTGGCGCCACTCGCCCAGTCAATCTACAACAAGGACCGCCGCCCACCATGACCGAAGTCACGACCGCGCCACTTCGTCCATTGGCCGATACATCGCCCTCGGCCATCGTTGCCGGTTTCATCGCCATGATGACCGGTTACACCAGTTCCCTGGTGCTGATGTTCCAGGCCGGACAAGCGGCGGGCCTGACCACCGGGCAGATTTCCTCGTGGATCTGGGCCATCTCCATCGGCATGGCGGTGTGCTCCATCGGTTTGTCGCTGCGCTACCGCACGCCCATCACCATCGCCTGGTCGACACCCGGCGCGGCGCTGCTGATTACCAGCCTCGGCGGCGTAAGTTATGGCGAGGCCATCGGCGCGTACATCACCTGCGCGGTACTGGTCACGATCTGCGGCCTGACCGGCAGCTTCGAGCGCCTGGTCAAGCGTATTCCTGCCTCCCTGGCGGCGGCGTTGCTGGCAGGCATTTTGTTCAAGATCGGCAGCGAGATTTTCGTCGCGGCCCAGCACCGCACCGGTCTGGTGCTGGGGATGTTTTTCACCTACCTGATCGTCAAGCGCCTGTCGCCACGTTATGCGGTGCTGGCGGCACTGCTGGTCGGCACGGCGCTGTCGGGCGTGCTGGGGCTCCTGGATTTCAGCGGTTTTGCCTTGGAAGTCGCGACGCCGGTCTGGACCACGCCGCACTTTTCCCTGGCCGCCACCATCAGCATCGGCATCCCATTGTTCGTGGTGGCAATGACCTCGCAGAACATGCCCGGCATCGCGGTGCTGCGCGCCGATGGCTACAACGTACCGGCCTCGCCGTTGATCACCAGCACCGGCATCGCCTCGCTGCTGTTGGCGCCGTTTGGCTCCCATGGCATCAACCTCGCTGCGATCAGCGCAGCGATCTGCACCGGGCCGCACGCCCACGAAGATCGCAACAAGCGCTACACGGCGGCCGTGTGGTGTGGAGTTTTCTACGGAATTGCCGGGGTTTTCGGCGCGACACTGGCGGCGTTGTTCGCGGCGCTGCCCAAGGAACTGGTGCTGTCCATCGCGGCGCTGGCCCTGTTCGGGTCGATCATCAACGGCCTGAGCATCGCCATGAGCGAAGCGAAGGAACGGGAAGCGGCGCTGATCACCTTCATGGTCACGGCGTCGGGGCTGACGCTGTTTTCCATCGGCTCGGCGTTCTGGGGAATTGTGGCGGGGGTGTTGACGTTGCTTATCCTCAACTGGCGCAACGCTTAAAAGCATCGCGAGCAGGCTCGCTCCCCCAGGGGACTTGTGTCGCTCACATAACCTCGTGGGAGCGAGCCTGCTCGCGAAAGCGGCCTGAAGGACGACAATTACTTAACAGACAGGCACAAAAAAACCGGCACCTGTGAAGGTCGCCGGTTTTTTTAACATCAAGCCTTCGAATTGATCGGCTTTTCCGGATACCACACGTCCAGCAACGGGCTGACTTCAACGCTGGTCAGCTCAGGACGGGCCTTGAGCCAGGCTTCGACGGCAGCGCGCTGCTCTTCGGTAACCGAGCCACGCTTCTGCAGGCAAACCAGGCCGTAGTCGTCACCGCCGACATAACCCAGGCCGTTGGCTTCCATGGCTTCTTTCAGGAAAGCGTCGAGGAAAGCGTCAATAGCCTCATCGGCCAGATCTTCTTTGAAATCCAGGTTCAGTTCGAAACCCAGCTCTTGAAATTCATCCACGCACAGCTTTTTGCGCAGACGCTGGGAACGGTTAGTCGCCATTGAAACAATCCTCATAAGTAATAACGGCCGGCACTTTACCAGTTTGGTGCGTCGATTGCCCGACTCATCGGGCATCTGTGCCTACCGTCGGTAAAAAAATACCGCTTCGGCGGGCTTGGGCACGGCACAAGCCGTTGCGCCTTGGGGCATAATGCCGAACTTTCATGACCGTTGAGGACGTTCATTTTCATGTCCTCGTCTTTTCTCCCCTCGCCTGCAGGGTTTTACTTCACATGATCAAATCTTTGCGTCCACTGCTTCTGGCCAGCCTTCTTCTTCCCCTGGCCTTTCCGGTCTCCACCAGCGCCGCCACCATCAACACCGCCCTGTCGCCCAATGTGCAAAAGGCCCTCAAGAACAGCAAGCTGCAAGACAACGCCCTCTCCCTGGTGATGGTGCCGCTCAACGGCCCCGGCACCCCGACGCTTTACAACGCCGACGTCTCGGTGAACCCGGCGTCCACCATGAAGCTGGTGACGACCTACGCGGCCCTGGAAATGCTCGGGCCGAACCACCAGTGGAAAACCGAGTTCTACACCGACGGGACCCTCAGCGGCGGGATCCTCAACGGTAACCTGTACCTCAAGGGCGGCGGCGACCCCAAGCTGAACATGGAGAAGCTCTGGCTGTTGATGCGCGATTTGCGAGCCAACGGCGTGCAACAAGTCACCGGCGACCTGGTGCTCGACCGCAGCTTTTTCATCCAGCCGCAATTGCCCGAGTTCAACGACGACGGCAACGATGTGAACAAGCCCTTCCTGGTCAAGCCCGACTCGCTGCTGGTCAACCTGAAGGCCCTGCGCTTCGTGGCCCGCAATGACGGGGGCCGGGTGCTGGTGTCGGTGGAGCCTCCCATTGCCAACATCCGCATCGAAAACGTGGTCAAGGCCGCCAACTCCAAGCAATGCACCGGCGGCGTGCGCTACAACCCGGTGGCCCAGGCGGACGGCAGCATGACGGTGACCGTCAGCGGCCAGCTCGGCGAGGGTTGCAGTTCCCAGACCTACCTGTCGCTGCTCGATCATGCCACCTACACCGCTGGCGCCGTACGGGCAATCTGGAAAGAACTGGGCGGCAGCATCCAGGGCAACGACCGCCTGGCCGCGACCCCGAAGAGCGCCAAACTGTTGGCCCGGGCGTTCTCCCCGGACCTGGCGGAGATCATCCGCGACATCAACAAATACAGTAACAACACCATGGCCCAACAACTGTTCCTGAGCCTGGGCGCGGAGTTTCGCAACGAGGCCGACGGTGACGACGCCAAGGCGGCGCAACGAGTGGTACGCCAATGGCTGGCCAAGAAAGGCATCACGGCGCCGCACCTGGTGATGGAAAACGGCTCGGGCCTGTCCCGCGCGGAACGGGTCAGCGCCCGGGAAATGGCGGCGATGCTGCAAGCGGCATGGCGCAGCCCGTACGCGGCGGAATTCGTCAGCTCGATGCCCATCGCCGGCACCGACGGCACCATGCGCAAACGCTTGAAGACCACTGCCATGGCGGGCGAAGCCCACATCAAGACCGGCACGCTGAACACCGTCCGCGCCATTGCCGGCTACAGCCGTGACATCAATGGCAATACCTGGGCGGTGGTGGCCATCCTCAACGATCCGAAGCCATGGGGCGCTTCCTCCGTGCTGGACCAGGTGCTGCTGGACCTGTATCGCCAGCCGAAACTGCCCCAGGCAGCGTCGCTGCTCTGAGCCAGGCCCCAACACCAACCCAATGTGGGAGCGAGCCCGGTCGCGATTCGGTTGACCAGCACACATCAATGCTGGTTGAGACACCGCTATCGCGAGCAAGCTCACTCCCGCAGCGGTTAGCGTGAAGCCATTATGCCAACTGCACCTCGACCCGATCCCGTCCTGCCTGCTTGGCCGCGTAAACCCCAGCGTCAGCCCGCAGCAGCAACGCATCGGCGCCTTCGCCGGCGCGCCAACTGGCCACGCCAAAACTGGCGGTGATGATGCCCACGTCGTCAATCGGCGCGCTGCGAAGACCATCCCACAACCCCAACGCCAGCGTGTAGGCGCTTTCGCTGTCGGTATCCGGGCATAGCACCACGAACTCCTCCCCGCCCAGCCGGCAAAACACATCGGTGCGGCGCAGTCGCTGGGTGATCCGCTGGCAGACCGCCTGCAACACCCGGTCCCCCACCGCATGGCCGTGCTGGTCGTTGATACGCTTGAAATGATCGATATCGAGCATGACCACCGTCAGCTCCCCGGAGCCACGTTCGACCCGGGTCATTTCCGCCGTCAGGCGCTCCTGGAAATAGCGCCGGTTGCGAATCCCGGTCAAGGCGTCGGTGACCGACAGCGCCCGCAGCTCTTCCTCGACGCGCTTGAGGTCCGAGATGTCGGAAATGTAGCCGTGCCATAACACGCCGCCGCCGGGCAACTGTTCGGGAGTCGCCTCGCCACGCACCCAACGCAGCCCGCGATGCGGCAGTTGCACCCGGTACTCCTCCCGCCAGGGGCTCAAGGTATCGGCCGAGGTGCGAATCGACGCGCGTACCCGTGCGCTGTCGGATGGATGGATACGCGAGAAAATCGCATCAGCGTGCCGCACCAGCACATCAGGCTCCAACTCATAAATGTCGCGGATGCCATCGCTGGCGTAGATCACACTGAACCCGCCGTTGAAATCCATCTTGAATTGATAGATGCCGCCAGGCACATGGGCGCTGAGTTTCTTCAACAGCAGATCCCTCGCCGCCAGCGCTTCGTGGACGCGCTTGCGCTCGGTGACGTCGATGCAGATCGCCAGGTGCCCGACCCATAATCCCTGCTCATCGAGCACCGGCGTAGCCAACATGTTGACCGTCAGGTGACTGCCGTCGCGGCGCACCAGGGTCCACTCACGAGCCTGTTGTCCACTTTGTTCGCCGCCCTCAAGCAGCATCGCGTGACATGTCGGGATCGGTTTTCCAAAGCGGGCCGCCAGTTGTGCGGCCCGGTGTTGCAACTCGCGGGGAACGTGGAGGCTCTCCAGGGTCATGCTTTGCAGGACGTCACAGCTGCGGTAGCCGAGCATCTGTTCGGCGCCGGCATTGAACGTAGTGATGACACCGCGCAGGTCGGTGGCGATGATCGCAACCTGGGTCGCGGCATCGAGCACGCCCCGCAGTTGGCCGTGGGTGCCGCGCAGTTCCGACTCCCGGGCCCGCAATTCCCGGGTGCGCTGCTCCACCAGTGCCAGGGCCCGCTGCCGTTGGCTGACCAGCGTATAAAACAACGCGCTCAGTAACAGGCTGAGCAATGCGCCCAGCACTGTCAGGCTTGTCACGCTGGAATGGTTGCTCGACAGGAACAGGCGGCTGGGACGCAATTCGACCCGGAAGTCCCGGTCCGCGAGGCGCAGTAACCGGGTCGCTGCCAAATCGCTTTTGCCCGGCTGGTCCGACGTCTCGTACAGCACCTCCCCATGATCGCCATCGGACAGGTCGATCACACGCATCGACAGATTGTCGCGGCCCGGCGCAGGCAGGTCATCGGCGACCAGCTGGCGCATGCTGACGGCGGCCACCACGTATCCGAACGGCTCACCGGCCAGATGCCGACTCACGGGGGCTGCGAGCACGACCCCGCGGGAAAAGGCCGGGTCGACCCCTATCAGGTTAACCGGTTGGGAAACCACCAGGGCGTTACGCTGGCGGGCCCGCTCCAGCGTCACACGGCGTAACGGCTGCGAAAGAAGATCCAGGCCCAGCGGCGAGCCATAGGACGGTTGGCTCTGGACGTACAGCACCGGTACGTATTCGTCCCGTTCTATGGCCGGGTGCAACATACCGGCTTCATCCTGTTCGCGAATGGCATAGGTGCCAGACACCTCGGCCCGCGCCTGTTGTTCAAACGGCTGCCGATCGTCCCGAAAGACCCGGGGCGCCCAGGCAAAGGCCCGGGTGCGCCGCAGCAGGGCTTCGGTGTAGCCATGGAACTCGCTGTTGGAAACCCCGGAGGAGTTGGCGAAGAAACGTCTCAGGCTGTCGAGGCGTTGCTCCTGATCCTGGAAACGTTCCTGGAGGCGGCTATAACGCTCTTCGGCTTGCAGTTCGAAGCGCTGGCGCAATTGCTGGTTGAACAGGTTCAGCGTGCCCCAGGCCAGCAAACCGGTCAGCAGCAAGCCCGTCATCAGGACCAGGGACGCCACTAGCCATGCCGAAACATCTTCACTGATAAAGCCCAGGATTCTGGGACGCACCTGATGTAATGCCATACACATAACTCAGAAAGGGACCAGGCATATGTACAGCCCCGGCCACAGCCTAGTTATAGCTATCTGCCATCACTTTAGCCAGCCCCAATGATGCCCGGGAGCCTTGTATTTCAAGGCTTCGCTGGATCCAATGCCTCGAGATCAGCGCGCCATGATTTTCCAGGCGCGGTGGATTTTGCCGTTGCGGGCGAAATCCGGGTCGATGGTCTTGGCGGTGATTTCCTCCACCGCATAACGCTCGGCCAGGTTTTCTTCGAGCTGGAACTTGCGGAAGTTGTTGGAAAAATACAGCACGCCGCCCGGCGCCAGGCGCGCCATGGCCAGGTCGAGCAGTTGCACGTGGTCGCGCTGCACGTCGAACACGCCTTCCATGCGCTTGGAGTTGGAGAAGGTCGGCGGGTCGATGAAGATCAAGTCGTACTCCTCGCGACTGGCTTCAAGCCAGGCCATGACGTCGCCCTGCTCCAGGCGGTTCTTGTCCGAAAAGCCATTGAGGGACAGGTTGCGCCGCGCCCAGTCCAGGTAGGTTTTCGACAAATCCACGCTGGTGGTGCTGCGCGCACCGCCCTTGGCGGCGTGGACGCTGGCGGTCGCGGTGTAGCAGAACAGGTTCAGGAAACGCTTGCCGGCTGCCTCCTTCTGGATCCGCAGGCGCATCGGCCGGTGGTCGAGGAACAACCCCGTGTCCAGGTAATCCGTGAGGTTGACCAACAGCTTCACGCCGCCTTCGCTGACCTCGGTGAATTTGCCTTGGGCGCTCTGGCGCTCGTACTGTTTGGTGCCGCTCTGGCGCTCGCGGCGCTTGATGACCACGCGGCTCTTGTCGACATTCAAGGCCTGGGGAATCGCCGCCAGCGCATCGAACAACCGGGCCGAGGCCTTTTCCGGATCGATGGATTTGGGCGCGACGTATTCCTGGACGTGCACCCAATCGTGGTACAGGTCGATGGCCATCGAGTATTCGGGCATGTCGGCATCGTAGACACGATAGCACTCCACGCCCTCACGCTTGGCCCACTTGCTCAGCAACTTCAGGTTTTTTTGCAGCCGGTTGGCAAACATCTGCCCGCCTTCGCTCAGGCGCGCCTGCTCGATCACCGGGGCGGGTGCCGGGGCTGGCTTGATGGGGTTGCCGTTCTTGTTGTACTGGCGCTCCTGGGGGACATCCGGGGCCTGGTCGTAGGCGGATTGTTCACGCTCGGCCTGGCGTTGTTCCGGGGTGCGACGCTCGCCCGTGACGAACTGATCCGGCAGCACCTTGATCAACAGCAGCTTGCAGGGCAAGGCGCCGTTCCAGAACGAATACTGCTTGTGGCTGCGAATGCCCATGCGCTTGCCCAGGTCCGGCGCGCCGGTGAACACCGCCGCTTCCCAGTTGAGGCAGGCCTGGCGCAGGCGTTCGCCGAGGTTCTGGTAGAGATACAGCAGGCTGGCTTCGTCGCCCAGACGCTCGCCATACGGTGGGTTGCAGATCACCAGGCCCTTCTGGTTCTGGTCCGGGCGTGGTTCGAAAGTGGCGACTTCGCCCTGGTAGATCTTGATCCACTCGCTCAGGCCCGCGCGTTCGACGTTGTTGCGGCCCGGCTGGATCAGCCGTGGGTCGGCCTCGTAGCCACGAATCCACAACGGCGGCTTGGCCAGTCCGGCGGCGGCGCGCTCGGTGGCCTCCTCATGGAGCTTGCGCCACAGCGCCGGCACATGGCCGAGCCAGGCGGTAAAGCCCCATTGCTGACGACGCAGGTTGGGCGCCATGTCGGCGGCGATCATGCCGGCTTCCACCAGGAACGTGCCGACGCCGCACATCGGGTCGGCCAGCGCCCCGCCTTCGGCGGCAATGCGCGGCCATCCGGCGCGGATCAGGATCGCGGCGGCGAGGTTTTCCTTCAATGGTGCGGCGCCTTGCTGCAAGCGATAGCCGCGCTGGTGCAGGCTGTGGCCCGAGAGATCCAGGGAAAGGATCGCTTCGCCACGGTCCAGGCGCAGGTGGATGCGCAGGTCCGGGTTGAGCTTATCGATGGAAGGACGGTCGCCCGAAGGGGTGCGCAATTTGTCGACGATAGCGTCCTTGACCTTCAAGGCGCCGAAATGGGTGTTGTCGATGCCCGAGCCGTGACCGCTGAATTCCACCGCCAGGGTGCCATCGGGCAGCATGTGGTCTTGCCAATCGACATCCAGTACGCCGTGGTAAAGGTCTTCAGCGTCCTTCATCGGGAAGCGCTTGAGCACCAGCAACACGCGGTTCGCCAGGCGCGACCATAGGCAGAGCCGATAGGCTGTCTCCATGTCAGCGCTGCCGCGAACGGCCGAGGTGTGCTCGCGCGCCTCTTCAAGGCCAAGCCCGACGGCTTCCTCAAGGAGCAGGCCTTCGAGGCCCTTGGGACAGGTGAGGAAGAGTTCGAAACGGTCGGACATGGGATTTCCAGAGCCTTTGGCTAAGTGGGCCGGGCAACGCATTGCCGGGCCGGGTTCAATCAGGTGCTTTTCTCAAGAGCACCCGCGTGGCACGAGCGTGTGCCGTTCCGTACTCGCCGCTCAGGTTCAAAGAGCTTAGATGCGTGTACAGATAAAAAAATTCTGTGCAACAAATTGTGAAAAGTCACCCCTTTCGTCGAATAGTACCCGAGTGCAACAGGGGGACATTCTCATCCGACCATGGCGACCGCCTTTCGGCGCAGGGCTGATCATACAGGGGTCTTGCTCAAAAGCGGGTATTGAACATCATGTTACTTATCGCACTAGCATCTTTAATGTTACGTGCTTATGACAAAACGATCATTCCATCCGTGTGACGCTTTGGTTAGAACTCACCACAGGTTGACGTCGCAACGGCGTCAACACCTCGGCTCGTCACGCCGGCAACGAGCCGCCAACGGCAGAATGATTCTGCCCCGGCCTCAATAGAGGTCGACGCTAAGCAACAGTCAACAAGTGAGGGCAACACCCTATGAGAAGACTTAAGCGTGATCCGTTGGAAAGAGCATTTTTACGCGGTTACCAATATGGCGTTGGTGGTAAATCCCGTGAGCTTTGCCCCTTTACTCTACCGTCGGTACGTCAAGCCTGGATCAATGGCTGGCGGGAAGGACGCGGCGACAACTGGGACGGTATGACCGGCACTGCGGGTATCCATAGACTCAACGAACTTCACGCCGTCGGCTGACACAGGGCTTATTACTCAAGAACTCGACAATTTGACATCCAAACCGATTTAACCACGCACGTCCCATCCGGACGGCGGGCTACGGCCCAAGGGGCTCCTTCTGGAGCCCTTTTTAATGCCCGGGATTCGCGGATTTGAGCTGAAAACACTGGTGTGGCGAGGGGAGTTATCCCCTCGCCACAAATGGACCTCACCAACCTGAGGAATCACCCCAACGCCGCAATCGCATCCACCGCCTCTCGAATCAGCGCCGGCCCCTTGTAGATGAAACCCGAATAAACCTGCACCAGGCTTGCCCCAGCGGTGATTTTCTCGGCGGCATGCCGGCCTTCGGTGATCCCGCCCGCCGCAATGATCGGCAAGCGTCCCGCCAGTTCACCCGCCAGGATTTTCACGGTATGGGTGCTCTTGTCACGCACCGGCGCACCAGACAAACCGCCCGCCTCGTCACCGTGTTCCAGCCCTTCGACGCCTTCGCGTCCCAGGGTGGTATTGGTGGCAATCACCGCGTCCATGCCGGTCTCGATCAGGGCCTGGGCCACTTGGACGGTTTCCTCGTCGCTCATGTCCGGGGCGATCTTGATGGCCAACGGAACATGCCGGCCATGGATAACCGCCAGCTCTGCGCGGCGCCGGGCCAGATCGGCGAGCAATTGCTTGAGGGAGTCACCAAATTGCAGGCTACGCAGCCCTGGGGTGTTCGGGGAGCTGACGTTTACGGTGACATAGCTGGCATGGGCGTAGACCTTGTCCAGGCAGATCAGATAGTCGTCGACGGCGCGCTCCACCGGGGTGTCGAAATTCTTGCCGATGTTGATGCCCAGCACGCCCTTGTACTTGGCCGCCGCGACACGGGCCAGCAGATGATCGACGCCCAGGTTGTTGAAGCCCATGCGATTGATGATCGCCTCGGCCTGAGGCAGACGGAACAATCGTGGCTTCGGGTTGCCCGGCTGTGGCCGCGGCGTCACGGTGCCGATCTCGACGAAGCCGAAACCCAGTTGCGCAAAGCCGTCGATGGCGGCGCCATTCTTGTCCAGGCCCGCCGCCAATCCGACCGGGTTGGGAAATTCCAGGCCCATGACCGTCACCGGCAGTTTCGCCGCAGCCTTGCACAGCAGACCGTTGAGGCCCAAGCGCCCGCCCGCGCCGATCAGGTCCAGGGACAGGTCGTGGGAGGTTTCCGGGGAGAGTTTGAACAGCAGTTCACGGGCCAGGGTGTACATGGGCGGCTTTGACTCGGGCGACGAAATGAGGCCGCGATTATAGCCGCGCAACGGCGTCGCAAGCGAGGCGCTCGCACAAAACCGCAGCGCTGGCATATGCCTTGCACCTTTTTGGTCATCAGCGCCCCATGCCAACGACGGAATGAGTGCCGCACTGTTTCAAAGGACAACGGCGTCGGCGTCCGGCCTTCCTTGGCCCGGACACGGCGCTTTTTGATGTGGAAGGTGATATCGATGAATGAAGTTCCAGCCACGCCCCTGGCCTGGGTCAATGGCAGCGATGCCCCGGAAAAAAGCGCGATCAATCTTGGCTTCATGGCCCTGAGCGACTGCGCCCCGGTGGTGGTGGCCGCCACCCAAGGCTTCGCCCAACCCTACGGCCTGACCTTGAACCTCAAGCGCCAGGCGTCCTGGGCCAACCTGCGGGACAAACTGGTCAGTGGCGAAATCGACGCAGCCCACAGCCTGTACGGCCTGATCTATGCCGTGCACCTGGGCATCGGCGGCGTCGCGCCCACCGACATGGCCGTGCTGATGGGGCTGAACCAGAACGGCCAGAGCATCAACCTGTCCCACGGCCTCCAGGCCCAAGGCGTGACCAGTCCTGAGGCACTGGAACAGCACGTGCACCAAACTCGCCCGAAACTGACGTTCGCCCAGACGTTCCCCACCGGCACCCACGCCATGTGGCTCTACTACTGGCTCGCGGCCCAGGGCATTCATCCTTTATCAGATGTCGACAGCGTCGTGGTGCCGCCGCCGCAAATGGTCGCGCACCTGCAAGCTGGTCGTATCGACGGCTTTTGCGTGGGCGAACCCTGGTGCGCCAGCGCGGTGAAGCAGAACCTTGGTTTTACCCTGGCGACCACCCAGACGATCTGGCCCGATCACCCGGAGAAAGTCCTCGCTTGCACCCGCGCTTTCGTCGAGCAATACCCCAATACCGCCCGGGCATTGGTCATGGCGATCCTCGAAGCCAGCCGTTTCATCGAGCAAAGCGTCGAGAACCGTCGCAGTACCGCGCAATTGCTCAGCGCGCCCGAATACCTCGATGCGCCGCTGGAATGCATCGAGCCGCGCCTGCTGGGCATCTACGCCGACGGCCTGGGCAACAGCTGGCAGGATCCCCATGCCATGCGCTTCCACGGAGGCGGCGAGGTGAACCTGCCATACTTGTCCGACGGCATGTGGTTCATGACACAGTTCCGCCGCTGGGGCCTGCTGCGCGAAGACCCGGACTACCTGGCCGTCGCGCGCCAGGTCCAGCAACTCGAGCTGTACCGTGAAGCCGCTGCGACACTGGGCATGACGCCCCCAGGCCAGGACATGCGCAGCAGCCAACTGATCGACGGCACCACCTGGGACGGCACGGACCCGGCCGGGTACGCCCGCAGCTTCAAACTGCACGCCTTGAGCGATGCGGCTCCCCTTCTCGCCAGCCGCTGACAGGAGCCACGATTATGCTGCGTATCCTGCTGATCAACGACACCGCGAAAAAAGTCGGCCGCCTTAGAGCGGCCTTGATTGAGGCCGGCTTTGAAGTGATCGACGAATCCGGCCTGACCATCGACCTGCCAGCGCGCGTCGAAACGGTGCGTCCGGACGTGATCCTGATCGATACCGAGTCACCCGGACGCGATGTGATGGAGCAAGTAGTGCTTGTCAGTCGCGACCAGCCGCGACCGATCGTCATGTTTACCGACGAGCACGATCCGGATGTGATGCGTCAGGCCATCAAGTCGGGTGTGAGTGCCTACATCGTCGAAGGCATCCACGCCGCGCGCCTGCAACCGATCCTTGATGTCGCCATGGCGCGCTTCGAAAGCGACCAGGCCCTGCGCGCCCAACTGCTGGCCCGCGACCAGCAACTGGCTGAACGCAAGCGCATCGAACTGGCCAAGGGCATGCTGATGAAGATGAAAGAGTGCAACGAGGAACAGGCCTACACGCTGATGCGCCGCCAGGCCATGAGCCGCCAGCAGAAGCTGATCCAGGTGGCGGAGCAGATCATTGCGATGAATGAATTGCTTGGCTGAAAGCCTTGTAGTGCCTGGCCTGCCCCATTCGCGAGCAGGCTCGCTCCCACAGAATCGGTGAACGCCTCAAATCCCCATGTGGGAGCGAGCCTGCTCGCGATAGCCATCCCCCTCCCTCGGGTTGGCACAGATCTCGCTTAAGCAACCCCACAGGTAACCAACGGCGGTTGCCCCACCTACGACAAAGACGTCGCACACCCTCTTGCCACTCAGGCAATCCGGGTTGCGGCGTTTTTTTGTTTTGGTCCCGCGGGACCGGTGGTGCGACCACAGGCGGCGCACTGCTCAAAGCACTGACTCATTTCTCGAGACTTTTACAGCTGAGGTGCGCGATGAATTCAAGCTTCTGGAAATCCGGCCACACCCCGACATTGTTCGCGGCCTTCCTCTATTTCGACCTGAGCTTCATGGTCTGGTACCTGCTTGGCCCGTTGGCGGTGCAGATCTCTGCCGACCTGCACCTGACCACGCAACAGCGCGGCCTGATGGTCGCCACCCCGATCCTCGCCGGTGCCGTACTGCGCCTGTTCATGGGCCTGCTGGCCGACCGGATTTCGCCGAAGACCGCCGGCATGGTCGGTCAGGTGATCGTCATTGGTGCGCTGTTCTGCGCCTGGAAACTGGGCATCCACAGCTACGAGCAAGCGCTGCTGCTAGGCCTGTTCCTCGGTGTGGCCGGCGCTTCGTTCGCCGTGGCCCTGCCGCTGGCCTCCCAGTGGTATCCGCCGCAGCACCAGGGCAAGGCCATGGGCATCGCCGGGGCTGGCAACTCGGGCACCGTGCTCGCCGCATTGATCGCACCGGTCATGGCCGTGGCCTTCGGCTGGACCAACGTGTTCGGCTTCGCGCTGATCCCGCTGGTGCTGACCCTGGTCCTCTTCGCCTGGCTGGCCAAGAACGCCCCTGAGCGCCCCAAGGCCAAATCCATGGCCGACTACCTCAAGGCCCTGGGCGACCGGGACAGCTGGTGGTTCATGTTTTTCTATAGCGTGACCTTCGGCGGCTTCATCGGCCTGGCCAGCGCCCTGCCCGGCTACTTCAATGACCAATATGGCCTGAGCCCGGTCACGGCCGGCTACTACACCGCCGCCTGCGTCTTTGGTGGCAGCCTCATGCGCCCATTGGGCGGCGCCCTGGCGGACCGTTTCGGCGGCATCCGCACCTTGCTCGGCATGTACACCGTCGCGGCCGTCTGCATCGCTGCGGTGGGGTTCAACCTGCCAAGTTCCTACGCGGCATTGGCTTTGTTCGTCTGCACCATGCTTGGCCTGGGTGCGGGCAACGGCGCGGTGTTCCAACTGGTGCCACAACGTTTCCGTCGGGAAATCGGCGTGATGACCGGGCTGATCGGCATGGCCGGCGGCATCGGCGGCTTCGCCCTCGCGGCGGGCATGGGCGCGATCAAGCAGAGCACCGGCAGCTACCAGTTGGCGTTGTGGTTGTTCGCCAGCCTTGGTGTCCTGGCCTGGTTCGGCCTGCACGGCGTCAAGCGTCGCTGGAGAACTACTTGGGGTTCGGCCGCCGTCACCGCTGCTCGGGTCTGACCGCCCATCATGAGCCTGCAATTGAGTTTTGCCGAAGCCAGTGCCATCGGCCCACGGGAGGAGAACCAGGACGCCCTGCGCCTGGTGACCCCTGCCCCGGCCTTGGCCGCCAGCAAGGGTTACCTGTTCGCCATCGCCGACGGTGTGAGCCAATGCGCCGATGGCGGGTTGGCGGCGCGCTCTACTTTGCAGGCACTGGCGCTGGACTACTACGCCACGCCGCAAACCTGGGGCGTGGCCCAGGCACTGGACCGGCTGCTGTCGGCGCAGAACCGCTGGCTGCAGGCCAACGGTGGCGGGCAGCCGCTGCTCACCACCGTCAGTGCCCTGGTGCTGCGGGGCCGGCGCTTCACCCTCGCCCATGTCGGCGATTGCCGGGTCTACCGCTGGCACGCCGACAACCTGCAACGGGTCAGCGAAGACCATGTCTGGGAACAACAGGGCATGCAGCATGTGCTCAAGCGCGCCCTGGGGTTGGATCAGCACCTGATCCTCGATTTCCTGGACGGGGAGCTACACGAAGACGAAACCTTCGTGCTGCTCAGCGACGGTGTCTGGGCGGTACTCGGGGACACGGCCATCGCCGGCATCCTGCGCGACCAGCCGGACCTCAATCTCGCCGCGCAGACGCTGGTCAACGCCGCGCATCTGGCCGGTAGCCAGGACAACGCCAGCGCGCTGCTGGTGCGGGTCGATGCGGTGGGCGAAGCGAGCATCGGCGACGCGTTGATCCAATTGCAGCAGTGGCCCCTGCCACCTGCGCTGAAGTCGGGCCAAGTGTTCGAGGGCTGGCAGATCGAAGGCGCGCTCGGCCAGAGCCAGCAGTCGTTGCTCTACCGGGTACGCGATGGCCAGGGCCAACCCTGGCTGCTGAAAACCTTGCCCGGGCAGTTACGGGACGACACCCGGGCCGGCCAGGCGCTGCTATCGGAAGAATGGTTTCTCAAGCGGGTCGCGGGCAGGCAATTTCCGGAGGTGCATGGCGTGCCTCAGCGCCAGCATCTGTACTACGTGATGCGCGAATACCCGGGCGCGACCCTGGCCGAGCTGTTCAACCAGGGCGGTCCGCTGTCGCTGGCCCAATGGCAAGACCTGGCGCAGCGGTTGGTGCGAGCGGTGGGTCTGCTGCATCGAAGGCAGATCTACCACCGCGACATCAAGCCGGAAAACCTGCACCTGGGAGACGATGGCGAATTGCGCCTGCTGGATTTTGGCCTCGCGTACTGCCCCGGCCTGTCCGAGGACCAGGCCAACGTGCTGCCCGGAACGCCCAGCTACATTGCCCCGGAAGCCTTCGGCGGCAACGCCCCTACGGCGCAACAGGATTTGTATGCGGTCGGCGTGACCTTGTATTTCCTGTTGACGGGGCACTATCCCTACGGCGAAATCGAAGCCTTCCAGCGCCCGCGTTTTGGCGTGCCGATCAACGCCAGCCGCTATCGACCGGACCTTGCCGAATGGCTTGGACAAAGCCTGGAACGGGCCGTGGCGGCAGACCCCGCGCAGCGCTTTGAAACAGCCGAGGAATGGCTGTTGGTTCTGGAACAGGGCGAGCGGCGCAGCATGAGCGTAAGGCCCAGACCTTTGCTCGAGAGGGAGCCGCTGAAGGTCTGGCGGACGTTGGCGCTGGTGTCGTTGGTGGTGAATGTGGTGCTGCTGTTCCTGGTGTTTAACAGCTGAAATCCGGTCGCCCCCCATCGCGAGCAAGCTCGCTCCCACACTGGATCCTCAGTGGAAACAAAACCTGTGGGAGCGAGCTTGCTCGCGATGGCGGCCTGTCTACCACTACAAAGCTATCGGCCCCACGCTCCATTAGCGAGCAACACGCTTTGATTCGGTGCAATAAATTCCCCTCGGTTTCACCCGACCCGCCGATCACCCAACAAATCCGCGTTCCCGAAGCACTTGGCACAACCACTGCATAACCTCTCTCACCATACATAAAGCAACGCTTCAACGATGAAGGCGGTGCTTCCCGAGAGAACGGGACCAGGACAAAGGCGTCCTCGCTAGCTGTGCTAGCGGGACGCCTTTTTTTGTTTTCGAAAAATTGTCGAGCCAGCCTGACCGCCGTGATGAAACAGGCCTGAGCTTGCGGAGAACCCTGATGAAAAAACTCAAACTGGTAATGATCGGCAACGGCATGGCCGGGGTTCGAACCCTCGAGGAACTGCTCAAGTTGAGCAATGAGCTCTACGACATCACTGTGTTCGGCGCCGAGCCCCACGCCAACTACAACCGCATCCTGCTCTCACCCGTGCTCGCCGGGGAACAGACGTTCGAAGAAATCGTGCTCAACGACCTGAACTGGTATCAGGAAAACAACATCAAGCTGTTGCTCAACCGCAAGGTAGTAGAGATCGACCGGGTCAAGCGCCGGGTTATCGCCGAAGACGGCAGCGAAGCCGAATACGACCGCTTGCTCATCGCCACCGGTTCCACGCCGTTCATCCTGCCGATCCCCGGCAATACCCTCAATGGCGTGATCGGCTACCGCGACATCGCCGACACCCAGGCGATGATCGACACCGCCAGGACCCATAAACACGCTGTGGTGATCGGTGGCGGCCTGCTGGGCCTGGAAGCCGCCAACGGCCTGAAGCTGCGCGGCATGGACGTGACCGTCGTGCACATCGGCGAATGGCTGCTGGAACGGCAATTGGACAAGACCAGCGGCCAACTGCTGCAAACCGCCCTGGAAAGCCGTGGCCTGAAATTCCGTCTCAGCGAACAGACCCAGGCCCTGCATGACGCCGGCAATGGCCGTGTCGGCTCGGTACAGTTCAAGAACGGCGACGTCATTCCCGCCGACCTGGTGGTGATGGCCGCTGGCATCCGTCCCAACACCGAGCTGGCGGAAAAATGCGGCATCCCGTGCAACCGCGGGATCCTGGTCAACGACACGATGCAGACCTACGACCCACGCGTTTACGCCATCGGCGAATGCGCCAGCCACCGTGGCACCGCTTATGGCCTGGTGGCGCCGTTGTTCGAACAGGCAAAAGTCTGCGCCAACCACCTCGCGCAACTGGGTTTCGCCACTTACAAGGGGTCAGTCACGTCGACCAAGCTGAAAGTCACCGGCATCGACCTGTTCTCCGCCGGCGACTTCATGGGCGGCGAAGGCACCGAGACCATCACCCTTTCCGACCCGATCGGCGGCGTCTACAAAAAGCTGGTGATCAAGGATGACGTGCTGGTCGGTGCCTGTCTGTACGGCGATACGGCGGATGGCGGCTGGTATTTCCGCCAGATCCGTGAGAATCACGCCATCAGCGAGATCCGCGACCACCTCATGTTCGGCGAAAACGCACTTGGCGATGTAGGCCATCAGGGCCAGGACAAAGCCATGAGCATGGCCGACACTGCCGAAGTCTGCGGCTGCAACGGCGTGTGCAAGGGCACCATCGTCAAGGCGATCCAGGAACACGGGCTGTTCAGCGTCGATGACGTGAAGAAACACACCAAGGCCGCCAGTTCCTGCGGCTCCTGCGCCGGCCTGGTGGAGCAGATCCTGATCAACACCGTGGGCGGCGCGGCGGACGTCAAGCCGAAAAGCGAGAAAGCCATCTGCGGCTGCAGCGACCTCAACCACGGCCAGATTCGCCAGGCGATCCGCGACCAGCATCTGCTGACCATCGCCGGAACCATGAGCTACCTGAACTGGCGCACCCCGAACGGCTGCGCCACCTGCCGACCTGCGCTGAACTATTACCTGATTTCCACCTGGCCCGGCGAAGCCCAGGACGATCCGCAGTCGCGCCTGATCAACGAACGCGCCCACGCCAATATCCAGAAAGACGGTACCTACTCCGTAGTGCCGCGGATGTGGGGCGGCGTGACCAACCCGTCCGAGCTGCGGCGCATTGCCGATGTCGCCGACAAGTACAACGTGCCCATGGTCAAGGTCACTGGCGGTCAGCGCATCGACTTGCTGGGCATCAAGAAGCAAGACCTGCCCGGCGTGTGGAAAGACCTCGATATGCCGTCCGGCCATGCCTACGGCAAATCCATCCGCACGGTGAAGACCTGCGTGGGCAGTGAGTTCTGCCGCTTCGGCACGCAGAACTCCACCCAGCTTGGCATCGAGCTGGAACATGACTTGTTCAATATGTGGTCGCCGCACAAAGTGAAGCTGGCTGTCTCCGGTTGCCCTCGCAACTGCTCGGAAGCAGGCATCAAGGACGTAGGCATTATCGGCGTCGATTCCGGCTGGGAGATGTACATCGGCGGCAACGGCGGGATCAAGACCGAGGTCGCCGAGTTTTTCGTCAAGCTCAAGACCGCCGAAGAAGTACGCGAATACAACGGTGCTTTTCTTCAGCTGTACCGCGAGGAAGCCTTCTACCTCGAACGCACCGTGCACTACATGCAGCGGGTCGGCATGGAGCACATCAAGAAAGCGGTATTGGAAGACCCGGAGCGGCGCAAGGCCCTCAACGAACGTCTGAAGTTTTCCCTGTCCCTGGAACAGGACCCTTGGAAACAGCGGCTGGAACAGCCTCAACTGAAAAAAGAGTTCGAGGCCATCCCCGTGAAAAACCTGGAGGTGCCGGCATGAACTGGCTGGATATCTGCGCGTTGGACGAAATCAACGCCCTGGGCTCACGCATCATCCAGGGGCCGAAGGGCGATATCGCGATTTTTCGTACCAGCGACGATGAAGTTTTCGCACTCGACGACCGCTGCCCGCACAAGGGCGGCCCATTGTCCCAAGGCCTGATCTACGGCAAGCGCGTGGCCTGCCCGCTGCACAACTGGCAGATCGACCTGGAAACCGGCCTGGCCCAAGCCCCGGACGTGGGTTGCGCCCACCACCATGCGGCCCGGGTAGAGAACGGCCGGGTCATGCTGGCCCTGCGGGAAGCAAGCTCATGAGCCGCCAGACCACAGCCTCGACCTGCTGTTATTGCGGGGTCGGTTGCGGCGTGTTGATCGAGCATGACGGCGAGCGGATCCTCGGCGTCAGTGGCGATCCTGCCCATCCGGCCAACTTCGGCAAACTGTGCAGCAAGGGCTCGACGCTGCACCTGACCGGCGACCTCGCCGCCCGCGCGCTCTACCCCGAGCTGCGCCTGGGCAAAGGCCTGGCCCGGGCCCGCACCGACTGGGACAGTGCGCTGGATCATGCTGCCAGTATTTTCGCCGAGACCATCGCCGAGCACGGCCCGGACAGCGTGGCCTTCTACATCTCCGGTCAATTGCTCACCGAGGATTACTACGCCTTCAACAAACTCGCCCGGGCTCTGGTGGGCACCAACAATATCGACAGCAACTCGCGGCTGTGCATGTCCTCCGCCGTGGTGGGCTACAAGCGAAGCCTCGGCGCCGACGCCCCACCTTGCAGCTACGAGGACCTGGAACTGAGCGACTGCGTGATGATCGTCGGCAGTAACATGGCCTACGCCCACCCGATCCTGTTTCGTCGCCTCGAAGAAGCCAAATCCCGCCGGCCAGAGATGAAAATCATCGTCATCGACCCCCGGCGCACCGACACCTGCGACCTGGCGGACCTGCACCTGGCGATCCTGCCGGGCACCGACGTCGCATTGTTCCATGGGATTTTGCACCTGCTGTTGTGGGAAGACTGGATTGATCGCAGTTTCATCAAGGCACACACCGAAGGCCTCGCGGACCTGAAGAACCTGGTACGCGACTACACGCCCGCCATGGTCGCCCAGCTGTGCGGTATCAGTGTCGAGCAACTGCACCAATGCGCCGAATGGGTCGGCACCTCTCCCAGTTTCCTGTCGTTGTGGTGCATGGGCCTGAACCAGTCCACCGCCGGCAGCGCCAAAAACAGCGCACTGATCAACCTGCACCTGGCCACCGGACAGATCGGCCGTCCGGGCGCGGGCCCGTTTTCCTTGACCGGCCAGCCCAACGCCATGGGCGGCCGCGAAACGGGCAGTCTGTCCAACCTGCTGCCCGGTCATCGCGAAGTAGCCAACCCGGAACATCGCGCTGAAGTAGCCGATTACTGGGGCGTCGAACAATTGCCGGCAACCCCCGGCCTCAGCGCCATCGAGTTGTTCGAGCAGGTGCGCAACGGCAAGATCAAGGCGCTGTGGATCGCCTGCACCAACCCGGCCCAATCAATGCCTGACCAGGCCGCCATACGCGAAGCCCTGCAAGCCTGCCCATTCGTGGTATTGCAGGAGGCTTTCCGCACCACCGAGACCGCCACCTTCGCCGACCTGCTGCTGCCAGCGGCCAGTTGGGGTGAGAAAGAAGGCTCGGTCACCAACTCCGAGCGGCGCATTTCACACGTTCGCCGGGCAATAAACGCACCGGGTGAAGCACGTCCGGACTGGGCCATTACTGTGGATTTCGCACAACGCCTGGAAAAACGTCTGCGCCCTACCTCCTCAAGCCTGTTCGGCTTCGAAACACCGGCGCAACTGTTCGATGAATACAAGCAGCTGACCCGTGGTCGCGACCTGGACCTGTCCGGTATCAGCCACGCGCTGATCGATCAGCTTGGCCCCCAGCAATGGCCTTTCCGCGAAGGCGCTACGGTCGGCACCGCCCGTTTATACGTAGACGGCGTGTTTCCTACGGAAAGCGGCCGGGCTCGGTTTGTAGCCGACCCCTATCGCGCCGCCAAGGAATTGCGTGACGCGCGCTATCCGTTGACCCTGAACACCGGCCGCTTGCGTGACCAGTGGCACGGCATGAGCCGCACCGGCACCGCCGCGCAATTGTTTGGCCATGTCAACGAAGCGGTGCTCAGCCTGCATCCCGACGAGCTGCTTCGCCATCGCCTGCAAGCGGGCGACCTGGTCAGCCTCAAAAGCCGTCGCGGCAGCCTGATCGTGGCGGTGGACAGCGACGAAAGCGTGCGCCCCGGACAGGCATTCCTGCCCATGCACTGGGGCGACCGGTTTCTCAAGGGCGGGGTCAACGTCCTGACTCAACCGGCGTTCGACCCTTTGTCGAAGCAGCCGGAGCTCAAGCACAGCGGCGTGCGCCTGGAACCGGTGAACCTGCCATGGCAGCTTTTCGCCTTGGTCGAAGGCGATGTTCAACAGCATCTGGAGACTTTGCGTCCTCTGTGTGAGGCGTTTGCCTACGTCAGCCTTAGCCTTACCGGACGTGAACGTCCCGCATTGCTGATTCGCGCCGCCAGCGCTGCTGCGCCCGCACCGCAACTGCTCCAGGCGATCGACGAGCAACTCGGCCTTATCGACGGGCCCGTCTTGGCCTATGACGATCCGCGCCGCTCCATTGGCAAGCGGGTGCGGATCGAAAACGGCCGCATCACGGCCATTCGGCTGGCCGGAGAAACCCTGGCTCGCCATTGGCTGCAGAACCTGTGGCTCGAAGGTCGCGCCGACGAGCAACTGCGGCGCTGGCTGCTGGCCCCCTTGAGCGCGCCACCGGGCAACACCGGTGCCGCCATGGGCGGCGGGAAAACCCTGTGCAATTGCATGAATGTCAGCCAGCGCGCGGTTTGCGCGGGTATCGAGCGCGGCCTGGATCTGCAGGGCCTGAAAAACGAACTGGGTTGCGGCACACAGTGCGGTTCCTGCGTACCGGAAATCAAACGCCTGCTGGTTGCCAACGCGCAACCGCTGGCGGCTATCTCGTGAGGAAAACACTATGAACGCAAAAGTCTGGCTGGTAGGTGCGGGTCCTGGCGACCCTGAATTGCTGACCCTCAAAGCCGTGCGCGCCATGGGCGAAGCCGACGTCGTGTTGATCGATGACCTGGTCAACGAGGCAGTGCTGGAACATTGTCCGGGCGCACGCATCATCGCCGTGGGCAAGCGCGGCGGTTGCCGCTCCACGCCACAAGCGTTCATTCATCGACTGATGCTGCGTTATGCCCGCCAAGGCAAATGCGTGGTACGCCTCAAGGGCGGCGACCCGTGCGTTTTCGGCCGGGGCGGCGAAGAAGCGCAGTGGCTGCGCGAACACGGGGTCGAGGTGGAACTGGTCAATGGCATCACGGCGGGTCTTGCCGGAGCCACCCAATGCGATATTCCACTGACCTTACGCGGCGTTGCCCGTGGCGTGACGCTGGTCACTGCCCATACCCAGGACGGCAGCAGCCTGAACTGGCAAGCCCTGGCCCAGGGCGGGACGACCCTTGTGGTGTATATGGGGGTGGCGAAACTGAGCGAGATCCGTGAGCAATTGCTGGCGGGCGGTATGGCGGCGAATACACCGGTCGCCATGATTGAAAACGCCTCCCTGCCCCACCAGCGCGACTGCCGCAGCGACCTGGCATCGATGGAAACCGACGCCAGCGCGTTTCAACTCAAGAGTCCGGCGATCCTGGTGATTGGTGCGGTGGCGGGTGTTGCCGAATTGCCCGTTTCTGCGCAGACCATGGCCCAGGCTCTAGCGGTCTAACTTACGACGATTACCAATGTGGGAGCGAGCCTGCTCGCGATTGCAATCGATCAGCCACTTGCAGGGTGACTGATACACCGCAATCGCGAGCAAGCTCGCTCCCACAGGTCCTGCACAAGCCGTCCCATTAAATCCCAGACAAAGAAAAACCCGGCCTAAGCCGGGTTTTTCTAGTGCTGTGGGCTAATTACTTAGCTTGAGCTTCAACCTGCGCTTCTACGCGACGGTTGACTGCACGACCAGCTTCAGTGGCGTTGTCGGCAACTGGGCGGGATTCGCCGTAGCCAACAGACTGAACGCGGGACGATTCAACACCGTACTGGTTGGTCAGAACTTGCTTAACGGCGTTTGCACGACGCTCAGACAGTTTCTGGTTGTAAGCGTCAGGACCGACGGAGTCAGTGTGACCTTCAACAGTGGTGCTGGTGGATGGGTACTGCTTCATGAAATCAGCCAGGTTCTTGATGTCGCCATAGCTGTTTTCTTTAACGACCGACTTGTCGAAGTCGAACTTGACGTCCAGCTCAACACGTACGACTTCAGCAACAGCTGGGCAGCCATCAGCGTCAACGGTTACGTTGGCTGGGGTGTCAGGGCACTTGTCGACGTTGTCGCACACGCCATCGTTGTCGCTGTCGGAGCAGACTTCAGCAGGTGCTGGAACTGGAGCAGCAGCTGGCTTGGAGCCGCCACCGAAGTTCACACCGATACCGACGCTAGGAGCCCACTCGGTGTCGCCCTGGTCGATGTTGTACTGAGCTTCAACGCCAGCACGGGCGTAGAAGTTGTCGGTGAAATACAGCTTGGCGCCGCCACCAACGTTGGCGAAGGTAGAACGGTTACGACCGTTGCTGCCATTCTGGTCGATGCTCTGGTCGGAGAAACCGGCCGAAACGTAAGGACGCAGCATGTCGCCTGGGTTGTTGAAGTGGTACAGAGCGTCCAGAGCGGTGTTCGCGCCCTTGACGTTGGTGCCATCGTCGGTACGTGCGTTGTGCACTTCGTCGTAGGCCAGACGCAGTTCAACGTCGTCGGTCAGGAAGTAACCAACCGAACCGCCGAACAGGTTGCCGTTGTTCTTGAAATCACGAGCGCTGTCGAACATTTCTTTCTTGGCGAAGCCTTCGATTTCAACTGCGCCTTGGCCTTGTGCCAGAGCGCCGAACGAAGTGGCAGCAATCAAAGAACCAATGGCAAAGCCCAAGGTGTTTTTCAGTTTCATCCGTTAAATCCCCATCTGGTGATTGTGAAGCAGTCCCGCAAACCGGGGGACAACTCGGCGGCAAGTCTATCAGAACTTGCCTACACGTAAGAGATATTTGCGCTGAACTAAGTTTCAGCTATGCCCGCAAATTTCTCACGCAGCTTATCGAGCGCGCGCTTATAACGCATTTTTGTCGCGCTCAGACCCATGTGCATTATGTCTGCGATCTCCTGGAATTCCAGTTCTGCGACAAATCGTAGCACCAGAATTTCCCTGTCGATCGGGTTCACATAAACCAGCCAGCGATCGAGTCCACCCTTTTCCTCGGGCTTGGGCGCCTTTTCCTCGGACGCTTCCTCGAGAGGGTCAAGGCTCAACGCGTCCATCAACCGACGCTTTCGCCGCTCCTTGCGATACTGTGTGATGCATTCGTTGTAGGTGATGCTATATAGCCACGTCTTGAACTTCGATTTCCCCTCGAAGTTCTTCAAGCCGTACAGCACCTTCAACATCACCTCCTGACAGACATCATCAGCATCACGATCGTTCCCAAGATATCTTGCACAAACGTTAAATAATGTTCGCTGGTAACGGCGCATCAACTCTTCGTATGCGCGTGTGACGTGAAACAGCTCCGAATGCGCGCGCGCGACCAACTCCTCATCGGAGAGATCACGGGGGTCGTAGCGCGTGGATAGCGATTGGGGTTTGTTCAAAACAAGTCGGGCCGACAGTCTAGGTCAATGTGCGCCGCAGCCTGCGGTACCAGGCATTTTGCGGCGGCATACATTAGCAGGATTTGCCGGGTTAGCGGCTACTCACATGCTGTTCCAGCAGAATCCGATTGGACAGCGACACCAGCTCGCCTTCCTCGGTCAGCAATGTAGTCTTCACCGTGCCGATCTCTTCGATCTGGCCTTCGACCTCTCCAACACGCACTTGTTGCCCAACCTCGTAGAGCTCACGCACATAGATTCCCGCAAGAATCTGACCGGCGATTTCCCGGCTTCCCAACCCCATGGCCAGCGCAACCGCCAGACCAACGGTAATCAAGACAATCACAATCACATGGTTGAGCAGGTCAGTCTTGACCTCCAACTGGCTGATCGCGACCGAAATACTGATGATGATCACCAGGCCCTGGGCAATCCGTCCAAGTCCCGAAGCATAATCGAGCCCGACACCTTCGGCGGCGCCGCGCACCAGGCCGTTGGCCAATTGCGCCAGCAACACGCCCACCAGCAACACCAAGGCAGCGCCGAACACCTTCGGCAAATACAGCGCCAGCATGTCCAGGGTCGCTGAAACGCGCTCCAGGCCCAGGGACTCAGCCGCGGAAACCAGGAATATAAGCAGCACGAACCAATAGACGATCTTGCCCACCAAGGTCGAGATCGGAACCTGGATGCCGCCACGGGACAAAAGCTTGGTCAGGCCGGTGCCGCCCATCAGGCGATCGAGGCCCAATTTGGCGAGCAGCTTGGACAGCAACGTGTCCAGCAGCTTGGCCACGACAAAACCCAACAACAGCACCACCAAGGCGCCGAATAGATTGGGAATAAAGTTAGCTATCTTGGTCCACAACGCAGTCATTGCCGTGACGAGGCTCTGGGTCCAGAGATCAAGTTCCATATTCAGTCAGCCTTATCAGCGGTGCGAGTAACAGGTTTGCGACGGGAAACCGGCGAGACGTGGGCCGACCCGTTGTTCAGGGCGATCATCAGCGCTGGCACCCAACGGCCCAGCAGGCTGAACAGATCGCCGGCGCCCACCTGGCGGTTGGCGGTTTTGAGTACACGGCCCAGGCATGCATCGTCGTCCCGGCTGGACGGCGAGGCCTTGAGCATGTCGCGCAGAGACTGTTCAAACGGATCGTGCATACGCACCTCTCGTGATGTCTGTGGAAGACGCGATCAGATTTCGTCGGGTCACATGAAACCCCATCACACCCAACGCAAACGGCGAAACAGCCACCATTGCCCCAGCGCAACGCAGACCATCAGCAGGCAAGCGACGAGGAAACCATAGGGGCTCTCGGAAAACGGAATGCCGCCGACATTGATGCCCAGCAGCCCCGTGAGGAAACTCATCGGCAGGAAGATCCCAGTGATGATGCCGAAGCGGTACATGGTGCGGTTCATGCGCACTGAAAGGCGCCGGTCCTCGGCCTCCAGTACCAGCCCCACGCGCTCGCGAGTCAGTTCCAGCTCTTCGAGGTAGCGGGTCAGGCTGTTGTTCAATTCATTCCAGTAGTCACCGTCGTCCTCGACGAACCAGGGCAACTTGATTCGCGACATCTGGCCGAAAATATCCCGTTGCGGCGCCAGGAATCGCTTCAGCCCGGCAGCCCGGCGACGGATGTGCAAAATGGCATCGTGCTCAGGCGTATACCGTTCGTCGGTATCGAGCTTTTCTTCCTCGGTGTCGACAATTTCCGACAGGCACGTCACCAGGTCCTGCACCTTATTGGTCAGGTACTGCGCCATATAAAGGATGAGTTCCGAAGCTGTCCGGGGCCCCTTGCCCTCGGACAGCTCGGCCAGCAGCTCATCGGTGGCGCGCAAAGGGCGCAGCCGCAGGGAAATCACTCGCTGCGCCGCCGCAAAGATGCGCACCGACACCATGTCTTCCGGCTCGGCCCCCGGATTGAGGTTGATCCCACGCAAAAACAGCAGCAGTTCGGCGTTGGGCAACGGCAGCAGTCGTGGACGGGTGTTCTCTTCAAGCAGCAGATCGCAGTTGAATTCACTCAAACCACTGGATTTGCGCAGCCACGTATGGGTTTGCGGATGACTGCGGTCCCAATGCAGCCACAGGCTTTCATGGGCCTGCAGCTGCAGATCGTCAAGTTCGGTCCGGGCTATCGAACGCGCGCCACCTTTACCATCCAGCACCAGGGCATGCACCAGCCCCCATTGCGCGTTTTCTTCCTCGAACATCCTCATCCCTTATGGCTGCAACGCTTTATTCAGGCATCTTCAACGGGCTCGGCGAGACAATCACGCCGTTATTGTCCGCATAGACATATTCACCCGGACGGAACGTCACGCCAGCAAAGGTGACCGCCACATTGAGATCGCCGATGCCACGCTTGTCGGTCTTCATCGGATGGCTGGCCAGGGCCTGGACGCCGAGGTCGGTCTGGGCAATGACGTCGACGTCGCGGATGCAACCGTAGATCACCAACCCTTCCCAACCATTTTTCGCGGCCTTTTCCGCCAGCATGTCTCCCAGCAGCGCCCGACGCAGGGAACCGCCGCCGTCGACCACCAGCACCTTGCCGTCCCCCTTGAGCTCGACCTGTTCCTTGACCAGGGAATTGTCTTCGAAACACTTGATGGTCACTATCTCGCCACCAAAGGAATCGCGGCCGCCGAAATTGCTGAACATCGGTTCCACCACTTGCACGAGGTCTGGATAGGCATCGCACAGGTCAGGCGTGAGGTAATGGTTCATCGAACAACTCCTGTATGGGCTGGAACGTCGGGCTGAAGTGAACCGCTGTTTGTGACCGGAACAGCGGAACGCGTCATATCTTAGCCGCAAGCAGTCCAGAGCGAAATGCCCACCTCAGAGCCTTCGCGTCAAACCGCCTCCGCCAGGTGGGGTTGATCCGCCGGCAACGGTCCGCGCTGATCCTCCAGCCACCGAGCCACCAATGGCCAGACCTCGGCCTGGGCGGCTTTACTGACGAGCATTTCGACGTGGCCGAAATCATCGCCGAAGCCTTGTTCGCGCCCAAGGCAGACAAATTGCTTGTGCTCGGAACCGATCTGCTCGAACAGTTTGCGGCATGCCCAGGTAGGATCCTGCTGATCGCCGGCGGCGCTCACCGCCAGCACCGGCACCTGCACGTCGGCCAGGCCCGCCCACCAGTTTTTCTCGGCATCGCCGAAACGCCCGAACAGGCCATACCAGCGCAGGCTCTCCAGGGCCAGGCCGATGGGCTCATCTTCTGGGCCGCGCTTGAGCCTTGAACCGGACAAATGGGCGAAACGCTTGAGGATGAAGCGCCCGCTCCATTCAACCGGGGGAATTTTCAGTGGCCAATAGGTACGGCTGACCTGTGTACCAAAAAATGCCGCCGATGCAACGGCAGGCGCGCCCAGGTAATGGCCGCCCAAGGCCGCTGCCAGGGTGATGCCGCCCAGCGAGTGACCGATCCAATGGGGCACCTGCCCGCTCTGCTCGCGCACGAAGGCGCCGATGGCCGGCAAGTCATACCGGGCGTAGTCGGCCACGCGGTTGTTGCGGTAGCCCTGGTTTCGTTGGGATAAGCCATGCCCGCGCATTTCGGGAATCCAGACATCGAACCCCAACCGCGCCAGGTGCGCCCCCAGCCCCAGCCCCTTGGGCGAATACCAGAAGCGACGGTTGGAAAAATTGCCGTGCAACAGGATCACCGGGACACCCCGGGTTTCGCCGACATCGGCCATGCCCAGCCGGGTGACGGCCAGCTCGACGCTGTAGTCGGGGCTGTTACCGGGTTTCAAACGATAGACATCTTCGCTCAGATCGCCACGCCGCTCGGCGCTGATCAGGGCGACAGGAAATAGGTTGCTGCTGCTTTGCATGATCTTCTTGCACAAAAAAGGGCGGCTTCCAAATGGAGCCCGCCCTACTTCAAATCAAAAGGGGCCGGAAGACTGGCCGCCGGATACCACAAGGAATTACCCCGGCTTACATTACCGATCAGGCCCCTTCACTCGATCAGACCGCAGCCTGCCCCTCAGCCAGGAAGAACCAGGTTTCCAGTACCGAGTCCGGGTTCAACGAAACGCTTTCGATACCCTGCTCCATCAGCCACTTGGCCAGGTCCGGGTGGTCCGAAGGGCCCTGGCCGCAGATGCCGATGTACTTGCCGGCCTTGTTGCAGGCGGCGATAGCATTGGCCAACAGCTTCTTGACCGCCGGGTTACGTTCGTCAAACAGGTGGGCGATGATCCCCGAATCGCGGTCCAGACCCAAGGTCAGTTGGGTCAGGTCGTTGGAGCCGATGGAGAAGCCGTCGAAGAACTCGAGGAATTCTTCGGCCAGGATCGCGTTGGACGGCAGTTCGCACATCATGATGACGCGCAGGCCATTCTGGCCACGGGCCAGGCCGTTTTTCGCCAACAGGTCGACCACTTGGCTCGCCTCGCCGAGGGTGCGCACGAACGGCACCATGATCTCGACGTTGGTCAGGCCCATCTCGTTACGCACGCGCTTGAGGGCACGGCATTCGAGTTCGAAGCAATCGCGGAACGATTCGCTGATGTAGCGCGACGCACCACGGAAGCCCAGCATCGGGTTCTCTTCTTCGGGCTCGTAGAGTTTGCCACCGATCAGGTTGGCGTATTCGTTGGACTTGAAGTCCGACAGCCGCACGATGACTTTCTTCGGCCAGAACGCCGCCGCCAGGGTGCTGATGCCTTCCACGAGCTTCTCGACGTAGAAACCGACCGGGTCGTCGTAGCCGGCAATGCGCTTGTCGACGCTGTCCTTGATGTCCTGTGGCAGGCCGTCATAGTTCAGCAGTGCCTTGGGGTGCACGCCGATCATGCGGTTGATGATGAACTCCAGGCGGGCCAGGCCCACGCCGGCGTTCGGCAGCTGCGCGAAGTCGAAGGCACGGTCCGGGTTGCCGACGTTCATCATGATCTTGAACGGCAGCTCCGGCATGGCGTCCACGGAGTTCTTCTTGATGTCGAAGCCCAACTCGCCTTCGAAGATGTAGCCGGTGTCGCCTTCGGCGCAGGAAACGGTCACGCCCTGGCCGTCCTTGAGCAGTTCGGTGGCATTGCCGCAACCGACCACGGCCGGAATGCCCAGCTCACGGGCGATGATCGCCGCGTGGCAAGTGCGTCCACCGCGGTTGGTGACAATGGCGCTGGCGCGCTTCATCACCGGTTCCCAGTCCGGGTCGGTCATGTCGGAGACCAGCACGTCGCCGGCCTGGACCTTGTCCATCTCCGAGACGTCCTTGATGATCCGCACCTTGCCGGCGCCGATGCGCTGGCCGATTGCGCGGCCTTCCACCAGCACGGTGCCGGTTTCCTTGAGCAGGTAGCGCTCCATGACGTTGGCCTGGGTGCGGCTCTTCACGGTTTCCGGACGGGCCTGCACGATGTACAGCTTGCCGTCGTCGCCGTCCTTGGCCCACTCGATGTCCATCGGGCACTTGTAGTGCTTCTCGATGATCATCGCCTGCTTGGCCAGCTCGCTGACTTCGGCGTCGGTCAGGCAGAAGCGCGCGCGATCAGCCTTGTCGACATCGACGGTCTTGACCGAACGACCCGCCTTGGCTTCGTCGCCATAGACCATCTTGATGGCCTTGCTGCCCAGGTTGCGGCGCAGGATGGCCGGACGACCGGCTTCCAGGGTGCCCTTGTGGACATAGAATTCATCGGGGTTCACCGCGCCTTGCACGACGGTTTCACCCAGGCCATAGGCGCCGGTGATGAACACGACGTCACGAAAGCCCGACTCGGTGTCGAGGGTGAACATCACGCCGGCGGTGCCGGTTTCGGAGCGGACCATGCGCTGCACACCGGCGGACAGGGCGACCAGTTTGTGGTCGAAGCCCTGATGCACGCGGTAGGAAATGGCACGGTCGTTGAAAAGGGAGGCGAAGACTTCCTTGGCGGCTCGGATGACGTTTTCCACGCCACGGATATTCAGGAAAGTCTCCTGCTGGCCGGCGAACGAGGCGTCCGGCAAGTCTTCGGCGGTGGCCGAGGAGCGTACGGCGACAGCGATGTCGGGGTTGCCTTCGGAGAGCTTGGCAAAAGCCGTGCGGATTTCGCTGTTCAGCTTCTCGGGAAACTCGGCTTCCATGATCCATTGGCGGATCTGGGCACCGGTCTTGGCCAGGGCATTGACGTCATCGACGTCCAGGGCGTCGAGCGCATCGTGGATCTGCTGGTTCAGGCCGCTCAGTTCCAGGAAGTCACGATAAGCCTGGGCGGTCGTGGCGAAGCCACCCGGCACCGATACTCCGGCGCCCGCGAGCTTACTGATCATCTCGCCCAGGGATGCGTTCTTGCCCCCCACATGCTCTACATCATGGACGCCGAGCTTATCGAGGGAAACTACGTACTCTACCAAGGTGATCTCTCCACTGACTGTGTTGGAAAAGCTCAAGGTACCGGCGGCTCCAGGGGAGCGCTCACCGGCGATATGGCCTGGACCTGGAAAATAAGTGAGAATGCGGGCCACGGGCGGCCGGCAAATCGCGCCTATCATATCCAAGAATCGTGACTAGCTCACTAGCTTAAGGCCCAAGGCGCAAATGAAACGATCTGCTTTCTTTATCTCCGACGGCACCGGCATCACGGCCGAAACGCTGGGCCAGAGCCTGTTGGCGCAGTTCGAGAACATTACCTTCACCAAGCTGACACGCCCCTACATAGACAGCGTCGACAAGGCGCGGGCCATGGTACAGCAAATCAATAAAGCCGCCGAAAACGACGGTTTTCGCCCGATTATCTTCGACACCATCGTCAATCAGGACATCCGTGAGATTCTCGCAACGTCCAATGGTTTCATGATCGACATTTTTTCCACGTTCCTGGCGCCCCTGGAACAGGAACTGAGCGAACATTCTTCCTATTCGGTCGGCAAGTCCCATTCCATTGGTCACAACTCCAACTACATGGAGCGGATCGAGGCGGTCAACTTTGCGCTGGACAACGATGACGGCGCCCGCACGCATTATTACGACAAGGCCGACCTGATCCTAGTGGGTGTGTCGCGGTGTGGTAAGACGCCGACGTGTCTGTACATGGCGATGCAGTTCGGCATCCGCGCGGCCAACTATCCGTTGACCGAAGACGACATGGAGCGCCTGCAACTGCCCAATGCGTTGCGCGCCCACCAGCACAAACTGTTCGGCCTGACCATCGACCCGGACCGCCTCACCGCGATCCGCAACGAACGCAAGCCCAACAGCCGCTATTCGAGCTACGCCCAGTGTGAGTTCGAAGTGCGCGAAGTGGAAAACCTGTTCCGGCGGGAGAACATTCCCCATATCAACTCCACGCATTTTTCCGTGGAAGAGATATCGGCGAAGATCCTGGTGGAGAAAGGCGTGGAGCGGCGGTTCAAATAAAACCCGCAACACCACAAAGCCCTGCGGGAGCGAGCCTGCTCGCGATAGCATCACCTTGGTCTGACTGAAAGACCCAGTTGCCTGCATCGCGAACAGGCTCGCTCCCACATGTGTCCGCGGTCTACTGCGCTAAGGCCGCCTGCTCTTCCATCTTCTTGCGCAAACTCAACGGGCGCATGTCGGTCCAGACCTCTTCGATATACGCCAGGCATTCCTTCTTGAAGCCGCTTTTGCCGACCGTACGCCAGCCTTCCGGGATGGCTTTGTAGTCCGGCCAGATCGAATATTGTTCTTCGTGGTTGACCACGACCTGGAAGAGGATGTCCTCGCGATCGAATACTGAAGTCATGGTGTTTCTCCGTCATTGCTCAAGGTTCGCCGCGCCACGGGCGCAGCCAAGTTATGAAAGGAACGTACCGGGCCGAGGGAAAATTAGGCATCGGCCACGGCGGCTTCCAGGGCGCGCCGGAAAATGTCGGCGACCCGATCGATTTCCGTCGCCGTGATAATCAATGGCGGCAGGAACCGCACCACGCCGCCCTGTCGGCCGCCCAATTCCAGGATCAGCCCACGCTTGAGGCACTCGCGCTGCAAGCGTGGCGCCAGACGCGCATGCACCGGTGGGTGACCCTGGGTGTCCGGCACGCCCGCAGGGTCGACCAACTCGACGCCGAGCATCAGGCCGCGACCGCGAATATCGCCCATCTGCGGGAAATCCCGTTGCAGGATTAGCAAATGCTCGCTCAAGCGCTCGCCCATGGCGGTGGCGTGGGCCGGCAGGTCGTGTTCCACCAGATAACGCATCACAGCGCAACCGGCTGCCATGGCCATCTGGTTGCCCCGGAACGTGCCGGCATGGGCGCCCGGCGCCCAGGTGTCGAGCCAGTCGCGATACACCACGACCGCCAGCGGCAGGCTGCCGCCGATGGCCTTGGACAGCACGACCACGTCCGGGACGATTCCGGCATGCTCGAAGGCGAACATCTTGCCGGTCCGGCCGAAGCCACTCTGGATTTCATCGACAATCAACGCCACCCCGGCCTGCTCGGTGATCCGCCGCAAGCCACGCAGCCAGTCGAGGTCGGCCGGTACGACGCCGCCCTCGCCCTGCACCACTTCGACGATGACGGCCGCTGGCAATTGCACGCCGGCCTCCGGATCGTTCAGCAGGTTTTGCAGATAATGCAGGTTGGCCTTGACGCCTTCCGCGCCACCCAAACCGAACGGGCAGCGGTAATCGTAGGGATACGGCATGAACTGCACGCCGTTGCTGAGCAAGGCGCCCAAGGGCTTCTTCGGCCCCAGGCTGCCCATCAGGCTCAACGCACCCTGGCTCATTCCGTGATAGCCACCCTGGAACGACAGCACCGTGCTACGCCCCGTCGCGGTACGTACCAGCTTGAGCGCCGCTTCTACGGCGTCGGTGCCGGTGGGGCCGCAGAACTGGATCTTCGCCTCGGCGACCAGGGCTGCCGGCAACAGGCCGAACAGATCCTGGACAAAGCGGTCCTTCACCGGCGTGGTCAGGTCCAGGGTATGCAGGGGCAGTTCATCGGCAAGCACTTGCCGGATCGCCTCGATCACTACCGGGTGGTTGTGCCCGAGCGCCAGCGTGCCGGCGCCAGCCAGGCAATCGATGAAAGTACGGCCCTCGACGTCTTCGACGTACAGCCCCTTGGCGCGTTTGAGCGCCAGGGGTATGCGTCGGGGATAACTGCGTGCATTGGATTCCTGGCGGTTCTGGCGCGCCAGCAACGGTGATTCGTCGAATTGGTAAAGCGTCTCGACCGGCGTGGAGCCGCCTCGTACTGTCGACGCTTCGATAGGACTTGTGACTGACATGTTCTCGACCCCGCAATGAGTGACCAAACGGCGCACCGGGCAGGTGCGCATTCGCAGCGCACATGCAGGTTTCCTGTTGTGGGAACGCATCAGCGAGGCACGGATTTACTGCCTCGGGCTATCTACTGAGTCAAAGAGGCTTGCAGCGGCACGGTCAGCTCGACCCGCAGCCCGTCCGGGCGGCTATCGAACTGCAAGCCGCAGCCGCATCGCTGAACGATGGCCTGGACGATCGCCAGCCCCAACCCGCAACCTTCGCTCTGCCCAGTGCGCCAGAAGCGCTGCGTCAGGTGCTGGACATCGTCGGCGGCAATGCCGGGCCCGTGGTCGCGTACCTGGAAACGCACGCGCTGGCCCACCATTTCCAGGTTCAGCTCGACGTCAGTATCGTCCGGGGTATGGCGCAAGGCGTTGTCCAACAGATTGCGCAGCGCGGCTATGGACAAGACCGCCGGCATCTGGACCGGCGCATCGGACAATTGCGGCGAGACATGCAGCCTGATTCGCTGGGGAGCGCCATTGGCCGCGTCCTGGATAGCCAGCCGCGCGACTTGCGCGGCATTGCATTGCACACCGTCGTCGAACGACAGGCTGCCCTCGACCCGGGCCAGCAACAACAATTGTTCCAGGGTACGGTGCAACCGATCGGCGCCCTCCTCCGCCCGCGCCAGGGACTGGTCGCGAGCGGCGCCGTCGGTCATGCGCGCCACCTGCAGGTGCGTCTTGATGGCGGTCAAGGGGCTGCGCAATTCATGGGCCGCGTCACCGGTCAGGCGGCGCTCACGTTCGATGGCCTTGCCGATGCGCAGCAGCAGCTGGTTCTGGGTTTCCAGCAAGGGTTGCAACTCGCTGGGCAACGGCTGGATCTGCAACGGCTCCAGGGAGTCCGCGTTACGCCGCGTCAACGCATCGCGCATGCGATTGAGCGGCGCCAAGCCCTGGCCGACGCCTAGCCACAACAGGCACAGGCAACCGAGCAACGCCACGCCGACCGGCACCGACGCCGCCAACAGCACCGACATGTTCAAGGCTTCGCGTTCAATCTGGCGGTCGGCGGTGGTGATACGCAAGTCGCCACGGGCCAGGGTGAAGCTGCGCCACGGCGCGCCATCGATCATCTGGTCATGAAAGCCCATCTTCTCGGCTTCCAGCGGTTGTCCCGGGGTGTCGTGGCTGCGTGCCAGGATTTCGCCCCGCAACGAGGTAACCTGACAAGCCATGCCCCCCGGGACGCTCAGTTGTTCGGCGCTGAAATGCGTACCCTCACCCTTGCTGGGCACCGGCGGCAATTGCTCCAGCAGCCCGGCGACCATCTGTGCCGAGGCGACCAGGCGCTGATCGAGAGAAAACATCATCTGATTGCGCAGGTCGCTGAGCATCCACGCCGCCGCCAAGGCCCAGATCAGGGCAAATGCCGCGCCCAGGGTCAGGCTCAAGCGCAATCGCAGGCTCATCACTTGGAAGATTCCCCGCCGTCGGCCGGCCCCAGGCGATAGCCCAGCCCGCGCACCGTCTCGACAACGCCATTGCCCAGTTTGCGTCGCAGGTGGTGGATATGGACGTTGAGCGCATTGCTTTCCAGCTCGTCATTGAAGCCGTAGACGCTGTCCTTGAGTTGCTCGGTGGAGAGCACCCGGCCACGGCTGTGCAACAACGCCTGCAATAGCGCCTGCTCGCGCCGGGAGAGGTCAACCGGCTGGCCGTCCAGGGTGGTTTCCCGGCTGCTGGGGTCATACGTCAGGCGACCATGTTCGATCAGGTTGACGCTGCGCCCGGCAACGCGCCGCAACAACGTATGCAGGCGCGCCGCCAGCTCGCGCAGGTCGAAGGGCTTGAGCAGATAGTCATCGGCGCCGGCCTGCAAGCCGTCGACACGGTCGGTCACCGAGTCCCTCGCGGTCAGGATCAGCACCGGGATTTCCAGGCCCTGCTGGCGCAATTGCTTGAGCAGCTTGAGGCCATCTTCATCGGGCAAGCCGAGGTCCAGCACCATGACATCGAACGTCGCCACGCCGACCATGGCCCGCGCCGCCGATGCCGTGGCGACGTGCTCGACCGTCAGGCCTTGAGCCGTGAGCCCGGCCACGATGCCGCTGGCAATCAGCGCATCATCTTCGCATACCAATACGTGCATGAACGCTCCATGGGCAAAAGCCGCGATTGAACCAAGTGAACATTAAGGCGCAATTATGGCAGCCCGCAAAGCCGTGGGTGCGAGGCATACCAGTAACCGTTGGAAACATTCGAACCCATCGCCATACATATATACCGCACCCGAATGGACCGTCGCTTTTACTTTGGTACCCGCTGGACACATATTTTCCTTATCGAAGCAGGTATCCCAACATGTATACGCATACGAACGCGCTGCTCAGTTACGCCGACTTTGTCACCGCGATCCAAAACCTGGTCGACCATGTAAAAAAGCAACGAACAATGGCGACAAACGAGGGCCTGGAGTTATACAACCTGGGAGAATTCAACAGGGCGAAACTCCATCTATTGATAGCTGCCACGGATGGCAACAAAGAAGCGCAATATGCCTTGGCGGAGGTGCTGAGGCGTGACGCCGGAAACATGACCGAAGAGGCGCGAAACTGGTACCAAAAGGCTGCTGGTCAAGATCATTTCTACGCCCTGCTGCGACTGGCGGACGGAACGTCGTTGGCCAAGGCCAAGGCATTGGCTGAAGCCAACGCAGACCCGGCTGAGCGCCTGCTACAGCTTTACGAATTGACGGGGGACATCGAGTCGTTGAGAAAATCCGAGCGAGCCGGTTCCTCCGAGGCCAAATGTATCCTGGCTTACTCGTATGGAAGGGATGAAAAACTCGTCCCCTCCGGCCTCACCCCAACGGCTGAACAGACGAGACTCCTGCTGGAGGCCGCGATTGCGGGCTTGCCCAAAGCCATGGCGTGGTACCCCAGACTGTTAACAGTACGCGATAAGACAACCAGACGTGCCTGGCTGGAAAAGAGGCTTCAGCTCAATGATGTCAATGCCTTGCTGGACTACGCCTTTGCGATCTCGACGGAATACGACATGGACGAGGATGAACAGGAATACGGCTACGAAAAAGACCTTGTCAAAGCCTACGCTCTGCTCTGGCTGGTCAGTGATACAACGCGCCAATTCAAGCGCCACGCTGATACTGTCAAAAATCTCGCCCACCTCGAAGCGCAATTGACCGCGCAAGAAATCACCGACGCCAAGCAACAGGCCCAAGCGTGGAAACTGAGCCATCCCCCGATGTCCGAATACCGGTTAACCTATCAGGAATTCTGATTGGCCCGACGGGTGCCGGCACGTTTGTAGGCTGGCGTTAACTTAAGGTTAATCGCCAGCCGCCACTGTGCGCCTCACTCTCCTGGTTCTAAGGCTCTACCCCATGCGTCGATTGTTTTTGCTGTGGCTGTTTCTGATCTCGGGCCTGGCCCAGGCCGCCAATCCCTTCGAAACCAAGCCCGACTTCCTGCCGGTGGAAAAGGCATTCGTCTTTACTTCCGAACGCCTGGACTCCGGTGAAACCCAGTTGTTCTGGCAGATCGCCGACGGGTATTACCTGTATCAGCAGCGGCTCAAGTTCGATGGCCTGGCCGAAGCGCAGAAACCGAAGCTGCCCGAGGGCGAAGCCCACAGCGACGAGTTCTTCGGCGACCAGCAAGTCTACCGCCAGGCATTGGAGCTGAAGATTCCCGCCGGGGCTACCGGCAAGGTCAAGGTCGGTTTCCAGGGCTGCGCCGATGCGGGCCTGTGCTATCCGCCCCAGACCCAAATCGTAGACCTGGGCGGCGCCGCACCGGTGGCAAGCACTGGCGAGGCGCAAGACCAGGCGCTGGCCAACGGCTTGCAGCAGCGCACGCTGGGCTGGAGCCTGCTGGTGTTCTTCGGCCTTGGGCTGTTGCTGGCGTTTACCCCTTGTTCGCTGCCGATGCTGCCAATCCTGGCGGGATTGGTGGTGGGTAGCGGCGCCGGCCCCCGGCGCGGCCTGGCGTTGGCCGGCAGCTACGTGATCAGCATGGCGATGGTGTACGCCGCCATGGGCGTGCTTGCTGCGCTGTTGGGAGCCAATCTGCAGGCATTGCTGCAACAGCCGTGGTTGCTGGGCACCTTCGCGGCCATCTTCGTTGTATTGGCACTGCCGATGTTTGGCTTTTTCGAACTGCAACTCCCAGCCGCCCTGCGTGATCGCTTGGAAAACGCCGGCCGCCAGCGCCGCGGTGGCAGCCTGGTGGGTGCCGGCGTTCTGGGAGCCCTGTCCGGTCTGTTGGTAGGGCCGTGCATGACTGCGCCGCTGGCCGGCGCGCTGTTGTACATCGCCCAGAGCGGCAACGCGCTGCATGGCGGCCTGATCCTGTTCACCATGGGTGTCGGCATGGGCCTGCCGCTGTTGTTGCTGGTGACCGTCGGCAATCGTTTCCTGCCCAAGCCAGGCGCCTGGATGAACCTGCTCAAGGGCGTATTCGGCTTCCTGTTCCTGGGTACCGCGTTGCTGATGATCCGCCCAGTCATCGACGGCTCGCTGTGGATCGGCCTTTGGGGCGCTCTGCTGCTGATTGCCGCTTACTGCGCCTGGCGCCAGACCCAGGGGTTCGGTCGCGCGCCCTATCTGTGGGGCAGCGTATCGCTGCTGTTCGGGTTGTGGGGAAGCCTGCTGGTGGTCGGGGCGGCGGGAGGCAGCGACGATCTGTTCAAGCCGCTGGAGGTCTACAGCGGTGCCCAGGGCAATGCGACTGCCCAGGCCCACGACGCCTTCATCACCGTCAGCGAGCCCGCCGCCCTGCAACGGGAATTGGACAGCGCCAAGGCCCAGGGCCAATGGGTCCTGCTGGACTACTACGCCGATTGGTGCGTGTCGTGCAAAATCATCGAGAAACAGGTGTTTGGCCGCGCCGAAGTCATGGCCGCGCTTAGCGACGTGCGCCTGCTGCGCCTGGACGTCACTGCCGACAACGCCGCCAGCCGAGCGCTGCTCCAGCGCTACCAGGTGCCGGGCCCGCCCAGCCTGCTGTGGATCGGGCCCGACGCAGAAGAACGCCGTGGCCAGCGCATCACGGGCGAGATCGATGCCAAAGGCTTCCTGGAGCGTTGGAACCTGACCCGGGATGCAGGCTGATGCTGACCTTTACCCTGGGCACCTTTGCCATCGCTATCCATCACCTCCTGTTGATCAGCGCGCTGGCATTGGCGACGTTCGTCGGCTGGCGAGTGGCCAAGCGCGGGGGCGAGAACCCCGAGTCGGTGCTGTTCGTGCTGTTTTTGCTCGGGCTGCTCGCCGCGCGAACAGGTTTTGTCGTGGCGTACTGGAACCATTATCGGGACGACCTCTGGCAGATCGTCGATCTGCGCGATGGCGGTTTCCTTGCATGGCCGGGGATATTGGTGCTGTTGGCCGCGGCGCTGCTGTGGGCGCGGCGCCGACCGACCCTGCGCCGGCCATTGGGCTTTGGTGTGGGCAGCGGCCTGCTGTTCTGGCTGGTGGCGACAATGTCATTGACCATCTATGACCAAGGCACGCGGTTGCCGGAGATCGAGCTGCGCAACGCCGACGGCCAAACGGTGAAACTTACCGACTATCAGGGCGGGCCTCTGGTGGTCAATCTGTGGGCCACCTGGTGCCCGCCCTGCCGTCGCGAAATGCCGGTGCTGGAAGCCGCTCAACTGGAACGCCCGGACTTGACTTTCCTGTTCGTCAATCAGGCCGAAAGCATGCATAGCGTCAGCACTTACCTCGCCACCCAGGGCCTGAGCCTGCACAACGTGCTGTTCGACGGCAGTGGCCGTCTCGCCCAGGCCGTCGGGTCAATGGCCTTGCCGACGACCCTGTTCTACGGCGCCGATGGCCGCCTGCTCGGCAGTCACCTGGGTGAACTGTCGGAAGCCAGCCTGGCCCGCGCCCTGGAAAATTTCGAAACGCCGGGTCCAACCTCGGCGATCCCACCTTCTACAAGGAAACTGCCATGCCCCGCCTCCACCACCTGCTGACCCTGGCTTTCGCCGGCGCGTTGCTGCAGGCACCGCTGCTTCACGCCGAAGAATTGCCAGCGGCCATCAAGAAGATCGAAGCCAAGGGCGCGAAAATCGTCGGCACCTTCCAAGCACCGGACGGCCTGCGCGGCTACGCGGCGCAATACCAGAACCGTGGGATGGCGCTGTACCTGACGCCGGACGGCAAACACGTCCTGCTGGGCAACCTGTACGACGCCGACGGCAAGGACTTGAGCGCCGAACCGCTGCAAAAACTGGTCTATGCCCCGATGGCCAAGGAAATCTGGGCGAAAATGGAGGCCAGCAACTGGATCGCCGACGGCAGCAAGGACGCACCGCGCACCGTGTACCTGTTCAGTGACCCCAATTGCCCGTATTGCAACATGTTCTGGGAACAGGCCCGGCCGTGGGTCAAGGCCGGCAAGGTGCAGTTGCGCCACATCATGGTGGGCATCATCCGCGAAGACAGCCCCGGCAAATCGGCCGCCCTGCTCGCGGCCAAGGCGCCAGAAAAGGCGCTGGCCGACCATGAGAAAGCCGGCAAGGGCAGCTCCCTCAAGCCGCTCAAGGAAATACCACCGGCCATCCAGGCGAAACTGGACGCCAATCAGCAATTGATGGACGAGTTGGAGCTGTCCTCCACGCCAGCTATTTTCTACCTCGATGACCAGGGCGAACTGCAACAGCAGAAAGGCGCGCCGTCGTCGGACAAACTGGTGGAGATTCTCGGGCCTAAGTGATCCGGAACACTGAACTGTGGCGAGGGGATTTATCCCCTCGCCACAAAGTCAGTGCATCCGTTTCAGAAATCCCAACAACGCTTCAGTCACACATTCCGGATTCTCCAGGTTGGATATATGCCCCGCCTGCGCAATCAGCATGTGTTCGCAGCCGATCAGCTCGGCCATTTCCCGGGCCTCGGACGGTGGCCGCGGCTTGTCCTGGTCGCCACACATCACCAGCGTGCGCCTGGCATCCAGTTCAGGCAGGCGCGACAGGATGTCGTCCCGACCAAAAATGATCCGCCCCAACGGCACGATACTGTCCCTCAGGCGATCCGTTGGCAGCGCGGCCAAGGTGGCACGGAACTGCTGGTAGAGCGCCGACCGCGGATCGATGCCCGGCCGGAAGAAAATCGGCACGATGATATCCAGCAGCGGCTCGGGCACGCTGCCACTGGCCTCGATCTTGTCGAACAGTGAAAAATAATACTGGCGGGTCGGTTCCGGCTCTACCCCGACGTAGGTGTCCATCAACACCAGCGAACTCACTCGCTTAGGCGCTGCCAGCGCCAACCGCGCTCCCCACATTCCGCCCACCGACAGGCCGACCAGGTTGAAGCAGTCGATATCCAGGTGATCCATCAACGCCAGTGTCTGGCGGGACAGGTCGTCCAGTGAGGTCATGCCCTCGGGAAGTCGTCCGGATTGCCCGTGGCCCCATAGCTCCGGGACGATGACCCGATAGTGTTTCGACAGGGCATCGACCTGTGGCGCCCACATGCTCTGGTCCCACAAATAGCTGCTACCCAGCACCACTACCGGGCCTTGGCCCTGGTCCAGGTAATGGAGCGGTTGTCCGTCAATCGTTGCAAAGGGCATCGGTGACCTCCTTGTTTGGCAATGGAATGGCCCAGGGGAGACTGCCGTGACCCGCACTGAGCGTCAACCGCTGGGCTAAACCGCTTCGTAACGACCTGTAAGGTCTGACAGTAGATAAACGCAGCCACTGACGATAGCTCGACGGTTCGATCACAAAACCGCGACAAAAGTCTCGCCCCCCATCGCGAGCAGGCTCGCTCCCACATTTTGATCTCTGGACTCCGATCCATTGTGGGAGCGAGCCTGTCGCGATGAGGCCGCGACAGGCATCACAGCACTACAATCCCTCCAACTCCGCCATCAGATCATTCAACCGGTCCACTTTCTCCTCGGTCATTTCGCTGGCTTGCAACCCCGCAATGTATTCAGCCAATTGCTCCACGGTGCTGCACTCGAACATCGCCCTGAGCGGCACGTTGCGTTGCAAGGCCTTCTGCACGCGGGAGGCAATTTGTGTCGCCAGCAAGGAGTGCCCGCCCAGCTCAAGGAAATTGTCCCGCGCCCCCACCCGCTCGACCTTCAACACTTCGGCCCAGATATCCGCCAGGGTCTGCTCCAGCGCATTGGCGGGCGCCTGGTAGTCGTGGCCGTGCAACTGGCCGATTTCCAACGCCGGCAGCCCCTTGCGATCGAGCTTGCCGTTGGCATTGAGGGGCAAGCGGTCGAGCCACAGCCAGTGCAGCGGCACCATGTATTCGGGCAGCTCGCTGCGCAGGCGCTGTTTGATCCGATCCAGGCGTTCGCTCGGGCTGAGCGTCGAGTCGGCAGCAACCAGATAGCCCACCAGATGCTTGCCATTGACGCCCTCCTGCACCCCGACCGCCGCGTCGCGGACTTCGGGCTGCTCATGCAGCCGTGCTTCGATTTCCCCCAGTTCGATGCGGTAACCGCGGATCTTCACTTGATGATCGATGCGCCCGACGTATTCCAGCACGCCATCGCTGCGGCGGCGCGCCAGGTCGCCAGTGCGGTACAGCCGCTCGCCCGGCGCGCCGAACGGGTTGGGCACGAAGACCGGCGCCGTACGCAACGGATCGCCGACATAACCACGCCCCACTCCGGTGCCGGCGACGCACAACTCGCCCACCGCGCCCAACGGCACCAGTTCCAGCGCGCCGTCGAGCACGTACAAACGGTTGTTGTCGGTCGGCGTGCCGATGGGCAGGTAGGTGCCACGGGTCGAGGCCATGTCGACCCGGAAGAACGCCACATCATCGGAACATTCCGCCGGTCCGTAGGCATTCACTAGGGCGATGTCGGGGTAACGTACCAGCCATTGATGGGCCAGTTCCGGTGGCATCGCTTCGCCGGTGGGCAGCATCCAGCGCAAGCCATCCAGACCGGTGTGCTCCTGGGCGAGCATGCCCTGGATCAACGAAGGCACGCTTTCCAGCACGGTAATGCCCTGACGACCCACATGGTCCAACAGTCCTTGGGGATCGTGAGCGATGGCATTGGGCACGATGTCCACCCGGGCGCCGAACAACGGGGCGGCCAGGAACTGCCACACCGAAATGTCGAAGCTCTGGGACGCGGTCTGGGCGATCACGTCCGTTTCATCCAGCGCCAGGTACGGCACTTTGCTGAGCTGGTTGTTGAGCATGCCGCGCTGCTGCACCATCACGCCTTTGGGCAAGCCGGTGGAGCCAGAGGTGTAGATCACATAGGCGAGGTTGTCCGGCCCGCTGTAAACGCCAGGATTGTCCACCGCCGTATCACTGCCCTGGACGTCTTCCCAGACCAGCAGCTTCGGCCTCCCGGCACAGGCGAACTCTTCCAGCAAGGCCAACGCCTGTTCGCGACAAGCTCTCGTGCACACCAGCAACGGCGTGCGGCTCAGCTCGATGATGCGGCTCAGGCGTTGGCTCGGCAGGCCTGGGTCCAGCGGCAGATAACCGCCGCCGGCCTTGAAGCTGCCGATGATCATGCCCAGCAAGTCCAGGCCGCGCTCGGCCAGCAGCGCCACCGGCTGGTCGAGACCGACGCCCGCCTCGATCAGCCCATGACCGAGGCGGTTGCTGCGTTCGTTCAACGCGGCGTAAGTCCAGCTGTCGTCCTGGCAACTGGCGGCAATGCGTTGCGGATGAGCCGCCACCCGGGCCTCGAACAGCTCCACGTAACTCTGCTCCAGCGGATAGGCACGTTCGCTCTGGTTGCAGCCCTCGATGAGGAAAGTCTTTTCTTCAGACCCGATCAGCGCCAGCTCGGCCATGTCACCGTGGAAACCTTCGATCAGCGCCAGCAGCAATCGCTTGAACTCACCCAGCAGCCCCTGGACCGTCGACTCATTGAAGTAACGCTGGTCGTAGGACAGGTGCAGTCCGAGATCGTCGCCCGGGTAACACACCGCCGTCAGCGGGAAGTTGGTGTGGGTGCGCCCTGAATCCGAGGTGGCGTTGAGGCTCTGGGCGCGGTCCAGCACCGAGACTTCCACCGGCGCGTTCTCGAACACGAACAGGCTGTCGAACAACGGCTGGCCCTTGGGCAGTTCGCTGACCTCCTGGATGCTCACCAGCGGCAGGTATTCGTACTCGCGCAGTTGCATGTTGCTGTCCAGCAAACCGTTGAGCCATTGGCGCACGCTGCAACGCTGGTCATCCGACGGAATCTGCACTCGCAAGGCGACGCTGTTGATGAACAGCCCCACCGTGCGCTGCATGTGCGGCAGCTCCACCGGACGGCCGGCCACGGTGACGCCGAACAGCACGTCGCGATCGCCGCTGACCCTACGCAGCACCAAGGCCCACGCGGCCTGGGCGAAGGTATTGACGGTCAGCTGATGGGCCTGGGCCAGCTCGCGCAAACGCGCACCGTCTCGAACGTCGAGCCGGGTGTAGCAATCGCCGACGACCATGCCGCCGCTGTCACCGGCGTGCTCGCGCAGGAACGGTCGATCCGCGGGGATCGGCGTGGTCCGCTCGAAGCCTTGCAGGTTCTTCTGCCACCACTGCCGGGCTTCGGCCAGGCTCTGGTGTTGCAGCCAACCGATGTAGTCGCGATAGCGCGGCGGCACGGCCAGGTGGGGCTCGCGCTGTTCGCCAAGGGCCGTGTAGATTTCGAAGAAATCGTCCATCAGCAGCGAACGGCACCACGCATCGATGAGGATGTGGTGGTTGCTCATCATGAACCAGTAACGCGCCGCGCCAACCCGGATCAAGCGCAAGTGGAACGGCGCCTCGTTCAACAGATCGAAACCGGCCTCCCGTTCGCTCTTGAGCAGCGCCTGGAGTTTGGGCTCCTGGGCGTCGTCGGGTACTTGCGTCCAGTCGAGGTATTGCACCGGCGTGCGGCCGGGTTTGTGGATGACCTGCAGCATGTCTTCACCGACATTCCAGCAGAACGAGGCGCGCAAGGCTTCGTGACGGGCGATCACCGCCTGCCAGGCTTGGGCGAAACGCTGAGGGTCGAGTTCACTGTTGATGCGGTAGCGGTCCTGCATGTAGTACAGGCCCGTGCCCGGTTCCAGCAAGGTGTGCAGCAGCATGCCTTCCTGCATCGGCGTCAGTGGGTAGACGTCTTCGATCTCCGCGGCCGGCACCGGCAGGTTGTCCAGTTGCGCCTGGGTCAGTTTCGCCAGCGGGAAGTCCGACGGCGTCAGGCCGCCCGCCTCGTCCGTCAGGCAGTGTTCGATCAAGTGCTGCAGTTCGTCGAGGTAAGCGTTGGCCAGCACGGCGATGCTCTGGCGGTCATGGCGCTCGGCACTGAAGGTCCAGCGCAGCGCCAGTTCGCCGCCGCTGACCTGGCAGTCGAGGCTCAGCTCGTTGGGCAGCGGAGCGTCGGGGTCGTGAATCGCGCCAAGCGGCTCGTCCAGCGGTCGGAACAGCGCGTCCTGGCCGAGGGCATGGTCGAGCTGGCCGAGGTAGTTGAAAGTGACCATCGCTTGCGGCAGGCCGGCCATCGCCTCGCGGGTGCCGCTGTCTGTCAGGTAACGCAGCACGCCATAGCCGAGGCCCTTATGGGGCACGGCGCGCAGTTGCTCCTTGATGGCTTTGATCGAGGTGCCGATATCATCGGCCGATGGGCTCAGGCGCAGCGGATAGACACTGGTAAACCATCCCACGGTGCGGGTCAGATCGATGTCATCGAACAGCGCCTCGCGACCATGACCTTCGAGCTGGACCAACGCCGAATCGTGATTGCTCCAACGGCACAGCACCCGGGCCAGCGCCGTGAGCAACAGGTCATTGACCTGGGTGCGGTAGGCACTGGGCGCCTGTTGCAGCAATTGCCGGGTGCGCTCGGCGTCCAGGCGCAGGCTGACGATGTCGGCATGCCGTTCCTGCCGCCCGCCGTCGGGACGCGCGCAAGGCAGTGTCACCTGCGGACCACTTAACTGACCTTGCCACCAGCTCATTTCCTCGCGCAGGGATTCGCTACCGGCGTAGGCCCGCAAACGCGCGGCCCAATCACGCAAGGGGCTGGTCTTGGCTGGCATTTGCAGCGTTTGTCCGGCGACGCATTGGCGGTAAGCCGTTTGCAGATCGTCCATCAGCACCCGCCATGACACACCGTCCACCACCAGGTGGTGAATCGCGATCAGCAGGCGCTGCCGACCGTCCGGTAGCTGCGCCAGCACGGCCCGCAGCAGCGGCCCAGTCGCCAGTTCGAAGCCACGCTGAGCCTGGGCAAACACGGTTTCGCAGGCGTGCGGCGAGCCCACCGATACCGTTTCCAGCAGCGCTCCCTCGAACACTGGCTGATGCTCGGCGCGCCACTGACCGGCGCTGTTGCCAAAGCCCAGGCGCAAGGCGTCGTGCTGCTCGAAAACGGCGCGCAACGCTTGCTCCAGACCATCCGCTTCCAAGGGCGTGGTCGGCTCCAGCAACAACGCCTGGTTCCAATGTTCACGGTTGGGTATTTCGTTGGCCAAGAACCAGTGCTGGATCGGCGTCAACCCCGACTCACCGCTCAACAACCCTTGCTCGGCGCTCACCTGTTCGCTGCGAGTTGCGACCGCCGCCAGGGCCTGCACGGTCTGGTGCTGGAACAGGTCGCGTGGCGTGAAGTGGAGGCCCTGTTGCCGGGCCCGGCTGACGACCTGGATCGACAGGATCGAATCGCCGCCCAGCTCGAAGAAGTTGTCGTTGAGGCCGACCTGCTTCAGGTTCAGCACGTCGCACCAGATTGCCGCCAGCGCTTGCTCCAAGGCATTGCTCGGCGCCACGTATTGTTGGCGATTGAGCTCCGGATCCGGCATCGGCAAGGCGCGGCGGTCGAGCTTGCCGTTGGCGGTCAGCGGCATGCTCGCCAGCAGGATCAAGTGCGCGGGCACCATGTAGTCCGGTAGCTGCGCCCTGAGGTGGTTCTTCAACGCTTCGCGCAGCGACGCTTGCCCGGCGGCGTCCTGAGCGGCGATGTCGGTGGCCAGATAACCGGCCAGTTGCTTGCCGCCGGGCATGTCCAGGGCCAGTACCACGGCCTCGCGCACGGCATCGTGCTCCAACAAACGGTTTTCGATTTCCCCCAGCTCGATGCGGAAACCGCGAATCTTCACCTGATGGTCGATGCGTCCAAGGTACTCCACCTGGCCGTCGGCGCGCTGGCGCACCAAATCGCCAGTGCGATACAACCGTCCGCCATTGGCGGCAAACGGGTCGGCGACGAAACGCTCGGCGGTCATGCCCGGGCGCTGGTGATAACCCTGGGCCAGCCCGGCGCCGCCAACGTACAACTCACCGGTCGCGCCCTGCGGCACCAATGCCAGGTCGGCGTCGAGAATGTAGGCGACCCGAGCACCGATCACGCTGCCGATCGGCACGCTGCCGGCGCCCTCCTCCAGTCGCTCCGGGGCGAGGCTCGCCAGCGGCATGACCACGGTTTCGGTCGGCCCGTAGGCGTTGAAGAATAGATCCGGGCTGAATGCGGCGCGGATACGCTGCAAATGCTCGCCGGTCAGGGCCTCACCACCGGTGATGCACATGCGCACCGGCAGCGTCTGGCCCTGGGTCGCCAGCCATTGCGACAATTGGCTGCCATAGCTGGGGGTGAAACCGAGGATATTGATGCGGTGTTGGCGAATCAGGCCGCAGATTTCCTCGGCATCCCACTGGCCCTGAGCGCGCAGCACCACGTGGGCCCCGCTGAGCAAGGGCACCAGCAAGCGCTCGGTGGCGGCGTCGAAATTGATCGAATAGAAATGCAGCTCGCAGTCTTCGGGGCGCATGCCGAAGCGCTGGATCACCGCCTGGCAATGCATGGCGATTTCGCCGTGGGACACCACCACACCCTTGGGTTTGCCGGTGGAGCCGGAGGTGTAGATCAAGTAAGCCTGGTGTTGCGGCAGATTGATCAGCCCTGGTGACTGGTCGGGGTAATCCGCCACGGCCGCGCTGTCGTCTTCCAGGCACCAGCGCTGCACGCCTTCCGGCAGTGGGCCTAGGGCCTGGAACATGGCCCGATCGCTGAGCAACAGACCGACGCCGCTGTCCTCGATCATGTAGAGCAAGCGGTCCAGCGGGTATTCCGGATCCAGCGGCACGTAGGCGCCACCCGCCTTGAGGATCGCCAGCAAGCCGACGACCATTTCCAGCGAGCGCTCCAGGGCCAGGCCCACGCGAACCTGAGGCCCGACACCACGTTCGCGCAACATCCAGGCCAGGCGATTGGCCCGGCGTTCGAGTTCGCCATAGGTCAGGGTCTGCTCGGCGAACGTCAGCGCCGGCGCGTCCGGGCGCACCCTGGCCTGTTCTTCGAACAATGAATGGATGCATCGATCCAGGCGATGCTCGCCCGGTTCTTCGCCCAGACTCTCGAGCAACTGCCGCTGTTCGCCGGCCTCCAGCAACGACAGCTCGCTCAGCCGCCGGGCCGGATCCACCAGCAGCGCTTCCAACAGGTTGCGCCAGTGCCCGGCCATGCGGGCAATGCGTGGCTCGTCGAACAAATCGGTGCTGTAGGTCAGGCAGCAACCCAGGCGCCGGTCCAGATCGGTGACTTCCAGGTTGAGGTCGAACTTGGTGGCCCGCGCATCGTTGACCAGATAGTCGACGCTCATGCCGGCCAGCGTGCGGCTTTGTTGGAATTCCCACCGCTGCACGTTGCACATCACCTGGAACAGCGGGTTGTACGCCGCGCTGCGCGGTGGCTGCAACGCTTCCACCAGATGATCGAACGGCAGGTCCTGGTGGGACTGGCCCTCGATCACGGTGTGGCGCACCTGCTCCAATAGCTCGCCAACGGACATCTGCCCGTCGAGTTGGCAACGCAGCACTTGGGTGTTGAGGAACGCGCCGATCAACCCTTCACTTTCCGGACGGATGCGGTTGGCCACCGGCGCGCCGATGCGCAGGTCGGTCTGGCCGCTGTAGCGATAAAGCAGCACGGCCAGGGCAGCGGTCACCGTCATGAAAAGGGTCAAGCCATGCTCGGCGTTGAAGGCACGAACCCGTGCGGCCAAGTCATCGCTGAGGTCGAAACGGAACAGTTCGCCGCGATGGCTTTGTACCGGCGGACGCGGGCGGTCCCCCGGCAATTCCAGCAAGGGATGTTCGCGGCCCAGCTGCGCGGTCCAGTAATCGAGTTGGCGTTGGCGCTCGCCGGATTCCAACCACTGGCGCTGCCAGGCGCTGTAGTCCAGGTACTGCACCGGCAACGGTTCCAGCGGCGACTCGCGATCATCGATAAAGGCTTCGTACAGCGCGCTTAGCTCCCGGGCGAAGATGTCCATCGCCCAGCCCTCGGTGACGATGTGATGCAGCGTCAGCACCAGGTAATGTTCGTGCTCGGCGGTCTTGACCAGGCATGCCCGCAGCAGCGGCCCGGTTTCCAGGTCAAAGGGCTCGTGAGCTTCGCTGTCGGCCAGTTGCTGCACCCGTTGCTGGCGAATGTCGGCGTCGAGCATGGAGAAGTCCTTCCAGTCCATGCGCAGGCCCGTCTCGTCGTGTACGTGCTGGCGAGGCACGCCGTCGACGCTCGGGAACGTGGTGCGCAAGGTTTCATGGCGCAGGATCAACGCCTGCAACGCCGCTTCGAAGCGCCCGACATCCAGCACCCCGCGCAGCCGCGCCATGCCACCGACGTTGTAGGCCGGGCTATGCGGTTCCATCTGCCAGAGGAACCACATGCGTTGCTGGGAATAGGACAACGGCACCGGTTGGCTGCGGTCGACTTTCTCGATCGGCGGCTGACGGTTGGTCCGGCCGCTGGCCTGGATCAACCGCACTTGCTCGGCGAACGCTCCCAGCTCACTGGCTTCGAACAACGCACGCAACGGCAGCTCGACATCGCAGGCCTGGCGCGTACGGGAAATGATCTGGGTCGCCAGCAACGAATGGCCGCCCAGGGCGAAAAAATCGTCCCTCAAGCCGACGCGGGCAAGGCCCAGCACGTCGCGCCAGATCGCGGCGATCTGCTGTTCGAGAGCGCTGGCCGGTTCGACGTGTTCGCGCACCTGCCATTGCGGCTCGGGCAAGGCACGACGGTCGAGCTTGCCGCTCGGGCTCAGGGGCATGGCGTCCAGGCGCAGCAGTTGGGCGGGCACCATGTAGTCAGGCAGCTCACTGGCAAGGGCGTTTTTCAAGCGCGCGGCCTGGACGATATCGTCTTCATCAAGGACTGCTGCGGTGTAATAGCCGATCAACTGCGGACCGGCCGCCGTATCGCGCACCAGCACCGCCGCCTGGGCGACGCCGTCCTGGGCCAGCAACCGCGCCTCGATTTCCTGAGGTTCGACGCGGAAACCGCGCAGCTTCACCTGCTGATCGAGGCGGCCGAGGTATTCGATGACGCCGTCGGCACCCCAGCGCGCCCGGTCCCCGGTCCGGTAGAGCCGCGCGCCCGCCAGCCCTTGGGGGTCGGCGACGAAGCGCTCCGCGGTCAACCCGGGGCGCCCGAGGTAACCCCGGGCCAGGCCCAGGCCACCGATGCACAGCTCACCCGGCACGCCGGCGGGCACGGGATTGAGTTCACTGTCGAGGATGCGGCACAGCACGTTAGTCAAGGGACGGCCGATGGGCGAGCGCTCGCCATCTTCTGCGGTGCAGTGCCAATGAGTGACGTTGATCGCGGTTTCGGTCGGGCCATAACGGTTGTGCAATTGCGCCGCCGGCAACTGCGCCAGCACCCGGTTACGCAATTCGGCTGGCAAGGCTTCGCCCCCGGAGAAAATCCGCCGCAGGCCGGTGCAACGGGCACTCAACGGCTCGTCGATAAACAGGCTGAGCAACGGCGGGACGAAGTGCAGCGTGGTTACGCCAAACTGCTCGACCAATTGAGCGATGCGGTGCGGGTCGCGGTGTTCCCCCGGGCCGGCCAGGACCAATCGGCTGCCAGCGATCAGCGGCCAGAAGCACTCCCACACCGACACGTCGAAACTGATCGGCGCCTTTTGCATCAACACGTCGGTTTCATCCAGCTCATAGGCGGCCTGCATCCACTGCAAGCGTTCAGCCAGGGCCGCGTGGGTATTGCCGACACCCTTGGGTTGGCCGGTCGAGCCGGAGGTGTAGATCACGTAGGCCAGATGATCGCCGTGCAGGTGCAACCGCGGCGGGTTGCTCGGCCATTGCTCCAGGTGCAGCGCATCCATGGCGATGACGCTGACGCCCTCGCAGGCCGGCAAGCGTTCGAGCAGCGCGGTTTGGGTCAGCAGCAGATCGACGCCGCTGTCGTGGAGCATGTAGGCCAGGCGTTCGCTCGGGTAATCGACATCCAGCGGCACGTAGGCGCCACCTGCCTTGATGATCGCCAGCACGCCAACAAGCAATTGCGGCGAGCGCTCGGCGGCAATCGCCACGCACACGTCCGGGCCCACGCCTTTGTCCCGAAGATAATGGGCCAGCCGATTGGCCTGGGCGTGCAATTCAGCGTAGTCCAGCGAGCCGCCATCCCACTGCAATGCCCTGCGTTGCGGTGTGAGCCGGGCCTGGTCATTAAGCAGTTCCGGGAGCCATTGCGTGGCGGGCGCGCAGGGTGCCGCCGCCCAACGCTGCTGCTGGGCGAGTTCATCGGCGCTCAACAACGGCAAATCGCCCAGGGCCTGCTGCGGATCAGCGCAGACCGCCCGCAGCAAACTGCAAAAGTGCTCGGCCAGGCGCGCGATGGTTGCCGCCTCGAACAACTCGTCTGCGTAGTCGAACGACAGTGTCAGCCGACCGTTGCGGTCTTCTTCGCTGTGCAACTGCAGGTCGAACTTGGCCTCGCGGCTGTGCCATGGCAACTCATCCGCCAACAGTCCCGGCAGACGCCGCAACGCGCCGAGGTCCCGCTGCTGGTGGTTGAACATCACCTGGAACAGACCTTGATCGCGAGCCTGGGGAAAGGCTTCCAACAGCTGTTCGAAGGGCAGGTCCTGATGGGCCTGGGCGGCGAGCGTCGCCTCCCGGGCCTGGGCCAGCAGCGCGGCGAAGGGTTGACGCGAATCGGTTTGCGCACGCAGCACCTGAGTGTTGATGAAAAAACCGATCAAGCCTTGGGTTTCCAGGCGCGGGCGGTTGGCGTTGGGTACGCCGACGCGAATGTCGGACTGACCGGTGTAGCGCTGCAACAAGGCCTGGAACGCCGCCAGCAACAGCATGAACACCGTCGCGTCATGGGCCTGGGCGATCTGGCGCAGAGCATCACTGAGTGACTTGTCCACGCGCAGGCTATGGCGCGAGGCGCTGCGACGCAGTTGGGCACTGCGCGGGTGGTCGGTGCCCAGCGCCAGGGTCGGGTGCTCGTCGCCCAACTGCTGTTTCCAATACGCCAGTTGGCGATCGGCTTCGCCCTGGGCAAGCCATTGCCGTTGCCAACTGCCGTAGTCGGCGTATTGCAGCGGCAACGGCGCCAGCGCGGCGATTTGTCCTTGGGACGCTGCGGCGTACAGTCGCGAGAATTCTTCGATCAAGACATTCATCGACCAGCCATCGGCAATGATGTGGTGCATCGTCACCAACAGCAGGTGATCGTCTTCCGCCAGGCGCAGCAAGGCGACCCGCAGCAGCGGGCCTTTTTCCAAGTCGAATTGAGTGGCTGCTTCGTCTTCGCGGATACGCTGGGCCTGGGCTTCGCGTTGATCGGTGGCCACGTCGCTGAGGTCGATCACCTGGAGATTGAACTCGCCGGCCGGATCGATCCGCTGCAGGGCCACGCCGTCGCGCTCCAGGAACCGTGTGCGCAAGGATTCATGGCGCTCGGTCAATTGTTGGAGGCTGGCGCGCAGCGCTTGTTCGTCCAACTCACCGCGCAGGCGCAGAGCGCCGGGGATGTTGTAGGCGCGGCTGGCAGGGTCCAGCTGCCAGGTCAGCCACAAACGGTTCTGGGCCAGGGACTGCGGCAGGGCTTCATCGCGCGCCAACGCTTTGATGGCGCCTTGGGCCTGGCCGCCGTCCTGTTGCAGATTTGCCACTGCCGTCGCGAACGCGTCCAGGGTTGGCGCTTCGAAGAGCAGGCGCAGGTTGAGTTCCAGACCAAGCACTTCACGCAGCCGCGCAATGACTTGGGTGGCTGCGATGGAATTGCCGCCCAACAGGAAAAAATGATCGTCGCCACGAACCCGCTCAACGTGTAGCTGCTCGCACCAGAGGCGGCCGATCAATTCTTGCAGCTCGGATGATGGCGCGGTTTCATCGCCGGTTTCAGCCTTGGCCGAGGGGAACCGTGCATAGCTGTCGAGGCTGGCGTCCGCCAACCGGGCGCGGCACGCCGAACGTTGCAGTTTGCCGCTGGACGTCTTGGGCAGCGCCCCCGGGTTGAGCAGCACCACCACGCTCGGCGCTTGCTGGCAGGCGTCGGCCACGGCCTGGCGAATCGCGTTGATCAAGGCGTCGGGGGGCAGGATCTTCTGTACGCTACGGCTGATTTCAGCAGCGATGCCGATGCCTTCCTCGCCCGCCTCATCGACGGCGAAGGCGGCAACCCGTCCTTTGCGCACCACTTCCACTTCCCGTTCGATGGTTTGCTCGATGTCCTGGGGGTAGAGGTTGTGCCCGCGCACGATCAGCATGTCCTTCAGGCGGCCGGTGATGTACAGCTCGCCTTCGCGCATAAAACCCAGGTCGCCGGTGCGCAGCCAAGTGCGGCCGTCATGCTGGACGAAGGTCTTGGCGCTGGCCTCGGGGTTGCGCCAGTAACCGTGGGCGATGCTCGGGCCGGCGGCCCAGACCTCGCCCACCTGGCTGTCGGCCAGCGGTTGCAGGGTGTTGGGTTCGACGATCAGCACCGCATGATCCGGCTGGCTCACGCCACAACTCATCACCGCGCAGCCCTGCCCCGGCTCGGCACGGTTTTGCGTCAAGGCTGCATCGTCCATGCGCATCGATGGGATGCCTCGGCCACGTGGCGTGCCGGCCACGAACAACGTCGCCTCGGCGAGCCCGTAGGAGGCCATGAAACGGTCGGCCGTGAAGCCGCACGCAGCAAATTTCCCGGCAAAGCGCTCCAGGCTGTCGAGGCGGATCGGCTCGGAGCCGGAATAGGCCACGCGCCAGCCACTCAGGTCGAGGCGGCTCAGGGCGGACTCACTGACCCGTTCGCTGCACAAGCGATAGGCGAAGTCCGGGCCGCCGCTGATGGTGCCGCCGTACTCGCTGATCGCTTCGAGCCAACGCAACGGCCGGGCGAGGAAATAGGCCGGCGACATCAGCACGCAAGGCACGCCGCTGAAGATCGGCTGTAGCAAGCCGCCAATCAGGCCCATGTCGTGGTAAAGCGGCAGCCAGCTGACGATGACATCGTCGGGGTTCACATCGATGCCGAAGCCACGGCGGATCAACAGTTCATTGGCGACCAGGTTGCCGTGGCTGACCTGCACGCCCTTTGGCAAGGCGGTGGAACCGGAGGTGTATTGCAGGAAAGCAATGTCATCGCGTTGCAGCTGCGGCGCTTGCCATTGCTCGGCGCGGGTCGGATCGAGCGTATCGACGCACAGCACCGGCGGTGCCGATTCGATGGCTTGCAAGGTGTCGCGCAGGTCAGCGGTGGTCAGCAACAGCCGCGGCTCGGCATCGGCGATGATCGACAGCAAGCGCTCCTGATGATGCCGACGGGAGGATTCCGGCGGATAGGCCGGTACGGCGATCACGCCGGCATACAGGCAACCGAAGAATGCCGCGACATAATCCGGGCCGCTGGGGAACAACAGCACCGCTCGATCAGCGAATCGGGCCTCGGCCTGCAAGGCGGCGGCGATGGTCCGGGCGCGTTGATCCAGGTCGCGATAACTCAACACCACGCCCTGCTCCGGGGTATCGGCCAGGAAGCGCAAGGCCACCTGATCCGGGGTCAACGCGGCGCGGCGCTGGAGTGCGTGAGCCAGGGTGCGGGGAAGTTCGAACGCGTCGGTCATGGGGGGTTCCTGCCTGAAATTCGGCTTGCAAGTGGTCACCCATGGGGACGGATAACACCGGCAAATAATTAGTCGGCGACCTTGTCCTCACGCGGGTGGCAGAACTGCAAGCCATCACGCGCCGCGGCAACGGGTCGCAGCTATCGGGCTGGACTTCCTTTCATCAATAATTCTTCTTCTCAATTGACAATAATTATCATTACGCCTAATTTGGCCGTCGATGTGTAGGACATGTCCGCCGGACCGGTCGTCCTGCTAACTATTTGCAGCAAGGTGAATTCCATGACGGAACAAGTATCCACAAGCAGGTGCGACTCACCGCTACTCCAGGCATTCGTCGATAACCGAACCATCCTGGTCAAGATCGCAGCGCGTATCACGGGCTGCCGGTCCCGGGCCGAAGATGTGGTCCAGGATGCGTTTTTCCGGTTGCAGTCGGCGCCCCAGATCACCTCGTCCTTCAAGGCCCAGCTCAGTTATCTGTTCCAGATCGTGCGCAACCTGGCCATCGATCATTACCGCAAGCAAGCGCTGGAACAGAAATACTCGGGGCCGGAAGAGGAAGGGCTGAACGTGGTGATCCAGGGTGCTTCGCCGGAAACGTCTCACATCAACTTCTCCACGCTCGAGCACATTGCCGAGGCCCTGACCGAGTTGCCGAGCCGCACCCGCTATGCCTTCGAGATGTATCGCCTGCACGGCGTGCCGCAGAAAGACATCGCCAAGGAGCTGGGGGTCTCGCCGACGTTGGTGAACTTCATGATCCGCGATGCCCTGGTGCATTGCCGCAAGGTGTCCGGGGTGCGTGGAGATACCTTCGCTCGGCGGTGATTCCGCGGGGCTGACCGAGCAAGCTCACTCCCACGCAAGCGTCGTCGCAGTGCATGTGGGAGCGAGCTTGCTCGCGATGGGGCCTTGAGAATTGCGGTGAGATTTACATCAACGAACACCGGTCAAAAAACCGCTCGCGCCCCAGGATCATCAGCGCCGCTCGCTTGTGCGGAAAGTCGAATTCCTTTTCGCAGTGGAAACACTGGTTGTGCAGATGCCCGATCATGCGGGCGTTGTCGGCCCGGGGCTCGGCCACCACGCGCTGGGTGCGCGGATCGTCCAGAAACAGATAGTGCACCAATGCCGACAGCCAGCTGGCGACCTTATGCGGGCCACGGTGTTGTTCCTCGCCCACCAACATGTGAATGCCACGGTCATAATCGTTGGCCTGGTAGAACGGCGCGATTCGATCCTCCTTGGCCCAGTAGGCCTCGAAATAGGCGAATGGCTCGTCGCTGAAACAGCCGATCAGCGTCAAGACCCGAGGGTCGTGCTGCAAGTTGCCCAGGTACTCCCGGTGCTGCTCCAGGCTACCCTCCTCCTGCCAGAAGCTGGCGACCCGAGGGCTGTTCTGCCAACGATTGAAACGCGTCAGGTCCTGCTCGATTTCAAGGGTTCGCAAGGACACCCAGGCGCCCAGCCGCGCGTCGAAACGCCGATACACCTCGCCCCGAGGCTTGATGGGCCGGCGAGGATGACGCTTGCCATCGGTGATGATCATCTGTTGCGGATAACTGCCACTGAACGACTCCCCCAGCCAGGGCTGCGGCAGTTGCCAGAACAGCGTACGTTCGCATGCGTATTCGTTGGGTTGCGCGGTGCCCACCAGCAGGCCGCTGAGCAACGCTTCACCAGGACGCTCGTCAAGATGCCAGACCAGGCACTGGCAGCCCGGATCCCGGGTAAACAGCCAATAGCAGGCCGCCCAAAGCGCCGGCCCCACCGGGCGCCCGTTGGTTTCCTGCAAATGCACGTGCAAGGGCGCGCCCCGTTCCAGGCGCAGCCGGATCAGCGGCGCGCCTTCGAGCATCAGGCTCAGGTGACGTTCGGTTTCATCGGCGCCCAGGCAGCGACCGCCGGGCAAGGGCAGCGTCGCTGCAGGATTGAGGTCAGGCATTGAAGGCTCACGTATTCGTCGGTAATCAACGTGTGACGTGAGCCGGAAGGGGAAATTTAGTGTCGCCTCAGTGGCGAGGGGTCGACACGAGCTCGATCTGGTAGGGCATGAAAATCTCCAACAGCTGCCCGCTGTCTCTCAACTTGCCCAGCAATTGCCCAAACGCCTCCCCGGAGATCGGCGCCTGGGGTCGCAGCAGCGCGAAATGGTGATAAATCTGGTCGATACGCTCGGACACGAGCAGTTGCGGAGCGACTTGAGGATTGCGCAGCAGATAGTCGCTGAGGTACGAACGGGTCACCAGCGCAACGTCCGCGCGCCCACGCAAGACCATTTGCAGATTGCTGTCATGGGAATACGTCAGCGTGGCGTTGAACTGGCCGATCAGGAACTTGGGATCGGCATTGAACTCGGCAAAAGCGTAGTGATAACCGCTGAACAGAGCCAGCCGCTTGGCCCGCAGGTCCGCGAAATAGCTCTGCTGGCGGTCAGGCAAACGCTGGGTCACGAAGATCTCCGCATCCTCCAGGCCCATGTCCACCGTGGTATGCGGCACATCCTGCCAACCCCAGTCAGGGTTTTCGAAGATGGCCATGTCGATCCGGCCTTGCTTGAAATCATTGAAGCGCCGCGGGATCGAGGTAGGGACGAGCACAAACTGGTAATCGGCCTGGGCGCGATTCAACGCCTCGACCAGTTCCGGTAGCAGGCCGGTGTCCGCACCTTTTTCGGGTCGAACGGTATAGGGCGGAAAATGTGCCGCACCGATCCGGACCAGCTGCGCCGCCTCGACGGGCAACATCCATAACAAGGCCAGAGCAGCCAGAACGCGCGAGGTCACCCCCATCGGCGAAAACGTCAAGATAACCACTCCCCCAGAAGTCCGTTCAATTTGTTCACGCTAGGCGGTTTCAGGCGCTTGGCCAGCCGCTGGTTTATCGTTTTCTTGCAATACCAGAATCAGCGCCTGGTCAGCCAATTGATCAAGGCTCAGGCTACCTCCGGCGCGAAACCAGGTGGAGGTCCAGGACAATGCACCTGTCAGGAAACGTCGGGTAACGAATACGTCCCCGCGAATATACCCGGCCTCCTTGGCCTCTCCCAGGACTTCAAGCCACACACGTTCGTAGATATCACGCAAGGCCAGCACTTGCCGCTGCCCTTCCTCGGACAAAGAGCGCCATTCGTAGACCAGCACCGCCATCGCCTCGCCGTTTTCCCCCGTGATCGATTGCAATTCACAGCGGATCAACGCCAGCACCCGCTCGCGAATGCTGCCGCCCTCTGCCAGGGCTGCCCGCATCATCGCGGTGTTGTAGCGGACGGTCTCTTCCATCACCGCCCACAGAATTTCGTCCTTGCTTTTGAAATGATGAAAAATACTGCCCGACTGAATGCCCACGGCGCTGGCCAGATCCCGCACCGTGGTGCGCTCGAAGCCTTTGTTGCGGAACAGGTGGGCGGCGGTCTGGAGCAGTTTGCCGCGAGCGCTGTCCGGATCGGTCAGTTGCCCGGCGTCGACCAGCTCACGCATCACGTCCAAGGCTTTTTGCTCGTTCACCTACTTTGCTCCTCAGTCGAACGATCAATGCGCGGCCACTCTCAGAATCGCAGTGACACGGCAATTTAAGCTGGCCGGGGCAACCAAGCAAGCGCTCGGGCGCAAGAACCTGCGCTCGGTCCTTCGTGTCGGCGCCTCACGATAGGGCTAGGCGCAAGCGCCGGGTTTGACTACGCTCAAACCCATCAGCACGTCGATACCGGGAACTCTGCAATGCCTCACTGGCTGGTGATTGATCTGGAGGCCACCACCGATGAAGGTGGCTGGCCGGTAACCGAAATGGAAATTATCGAAATCGGCGCGACCCTGGTGAATCGAGACGGCCGGGAAATCGATCATTTCCAGCGGTTCGTACGGCCGCTGAGGCGACCGCTGCTCACCCCTTTCTGTCGCTCGCTGACCCACATCAGCCAGGCCAACATCGACAGTGCCGGGCCTCTGACCGAGGTCTGGCCGGCGTTCGAACATTGGCTGGCGCCCTACCACCCCAACCTGGAAGGCTGGGTCAGTTGGGGCGACTACGATCGCAAGCAGCTGCTTCAGGAATGGCAGCAACAGCGATTGCACAGCCTCCTCGGCCAAGTGCCGCACATGAACCTCAAGCAACGTTTTGCCAAGGCCCGCCGGTTGGAACGACCGTTGGGGCTCAATAGCGCGCTGCAACTGGCCGGGCTGCAATTTTGCGGACAACAGCACCGCGCGCTCGAGGACGCCCGCAATACAGCGCGACTATTGCCTCTGGTGCTGACGGGCTGACCCGGCGTAGCAGATGACGGCCCGTGTGGCCTTGTGCATACTGGCCGGCCTTTTTCAGCCCTTTCTCGAGGAATCGCCCATGTTCAAAGTCAACGAGTACTTCGACGGCACCGTCAAGTCGATCGCGTTCGGCACTGCCGAAGGCCCCGCGACCATCGGCGTCATGGCACCGGGCGAATACGAATTCGGCACCGCCCAGCGGGAAATCATGCACGTCGTTTCCGGCGCCCTGACCGTGAAACTGCCTGACAGCACCGACTGGGAAACCTTCGCGGCCGGCAGCCAGTTCAACGTCCCGGCCAACAGCAAGTTCCAGCTCAAGGTCGCCGTCGACACGGCTTACCTGTGCGAATATCGCGGCTGAGTCGGACCGTAGCGAGGGCGCTTGCCCCCACGGCAAAAGCGATTGCGTGTTAAATGAAATGCCCGTGTCCAATGACACGGGCATTTTTTATTCCAGCACTTCGACCGGCATGCCCACTTCCAGGCTGCCGTTACCGTCATTGACCAGGTTCTGCCCGAACATCGCACCGTCCGGGGTCGAACGGTACTGCAGCAACGTCGCGAAAGGCTCGCGCTGCGGATCGCGCTCACCGGTCTGCGGATCGATCGTGGTCATGATGCAGCGCGAGCACGGCTTGACCACGCGCAACTCAATATCGCCGATACGGATACGCTTCCAACCATCTTCGGCGAACGCCTCGCTGCCCTCGACCACCAGGTTCGGACGGAAACGCAGCATTTCCAGCGGGCGACCTACCCTGCCAGACAGGTCCTGCAATGAGGCCTGGCCGATCAACAGCAAGGGAAAACCGTCGGCGAAGGCCACCTTGTCATCGTCCTTGCCATACCCGGCGGCTGTGGTGCGGGCCAACTCCACTGGCACATGCACGAGCCGGGTAGGATTGCCGATGAACGCGCTGACCCAGGCAGCCGCCTCGTCGCCCGCATCCGGCACGCGCAACGTGTCGCGCCAGATGATCACGCCGCGCCGCTGTTCTTCGTGGGCAGGCGGCAACGGCACTTCGATGACGCCATGGCCCGGCGCACTGAGCGTAAGGCCACCCGCCTCGTTCCACAGCGCCGAAAGCTGGCTCATTTTCGCCACGGCTCGCTGGGTCAGGAACCGTCCGCTGGCCTCATCCACCAGCATCCAGCGACGATCACCGTCGAGCCCGAGCTTGTCCAGGCCAATCCCTTGGACCTGCTGCCCCTTGCCGGACTTCAACGGATAACGGTAAAGCGCACTCAGCCGCAACATGATCGACGTTCCTGGTGGCGAAAAAACGCAACCTTATACGAGCCGGTCGATGAAACAAACCCGGATTGGCTTCAGTCGAGCATCAACCGTTGGCGTACTACATCAACGAGCTTGTCCGGCTGGAATTTGGAGAGGAAATTGTCACAGCCGACCTTCTTGACCATCGAGTCGTTGAAGCTACCGGACAGCGAGGTGTGCAGCACCACATAGAGCCCACGCAGCCGCGGGTCGTTACGGATTTCGGTGGTCAGGCGATAGCCGTCCATCTCTGGCATTTCCGCGTCGGTGAAGATCATCAGCAACTTGTCAGTCATCACCTCGCCGGAATCAGCCCAGGCCTTGAGCATGTTCAACGCCTTCAAGCCGTCGCTGGCGATGTGCATCTTCACGCCCAACTGGCCCAGGGTATCGCGCAACTGGGAGAGCGCTACGTTGGAATCGTCCACCAGCAAGACTTCGCGACCACGGGCGCGCTCCAGCACCGGGTCTTCGAGTTTGTCTCGGGAAACCTTGGCGTTGTAGGGGACGATCTCCGCCAGGACCTTCTCCACGTCGATGATTTCCACCAACTGATCGTCCACCTTGCTGATGGCCGTCAGGTAATGCTCGCGGCCGGCGCTGGTCGGCGGTGGCAGGATGGCTTCCCAGTTCATGTTGACGATGCGGTCCACGCCCCCCACCAGGAACGCCTGGACCGAGCGGTTGTACTCGGTGACGATGATGGTGCTGTTCGGCCCGGGCACGAGCGGACGCATGCCGATGGCCTGGGACAGATCAATGACTGGCAACGTCTGGCCCCGCAGGTTGACCACGCCGCAGACGAAAGGATGGCGCTGGGGCATCAAGGTCAGCTTCGGCAGTTGCAACACTTCCTGGACCTTGAACACGTTAATGGCAAACAATTGCCGCCCTGCCAGGCGAAACATGAGAATTTCCAGGCGATTCTCACCCACCAGTTGGGTTCGCTGATCTACTGTGTCGAGAATGCCGGCCATCGATGACTCCTGGGCTTGTTCGGATGAATCTTGTAAAGGCTTATCGGCTGCCGGGGCCGGATCTTGACCCCGACACGAAATACTCCCTTCGGGGATTGATGTCACATTAACATCATGGTTTACTGGCGTTCCGTTTTCATCCGTTATTTTTTCGCTGCGCGACTCCGGTTTGCGCACGAAGTTCCCCTGCCTAAGGGATTCCCCTAGGCACAATCAGGTCCAACCTGATATTCGCGCTATCCAATAGCCATTAATGTGACGCCATTCTCATTGCTGAACGGAGTCAGGCTTTTGTGCGCCATCGCAGGACACCGAACCTCATGCCTTTCGGCTGATCCCGCCCGTGCAATCGTTTGCGAACAGCAGCCCTTTGCCGGATCGCATGGGCGCGCCGGGCGTATTGGTTCGTTGTCGGCCATGAGATCCAACCGTTCGCCACGCGCGATTTACTTTTCGCCTGACATGATGTTGTGGAGATAAGCATGCCGAACGATCGCAAGAATTGGAGCCAGCGCCTTCCTGAGTTCCTGGTCGAAGCCGAGACCCTCTTGGCCAAGTCAGAGGAATGCCTGAGCCACCTGCAATTGATCAGCAACGATAAAGACGCCATTGATTGCATGCTCAGCACGCTGCTGAAGCTGGCAAACAAGGCCGATGCGCTGGCGCTGGAGGCCGTTTCGGAGTTTTCACTGCATATCCACGGCTTGCTCAGCCATGCGCAGGACATGGAACTGCATGAGCAGGCGCTGGTCGCGCTCAAGGATTGTTTCACGCTCATGGCCTGGCAGCTGGAGCTGGTCGACCACACCACCGGCAAACTGGGCCTGGACAACAGCGAACAGACGTCGCTGATCGAAGCCTTCGCCTTCCAGGTGGGTCAGAGCCCTTGTCAGGCGTTACAACCACCGCGCCCGCTGGCATTGGTGCCCTACGCCCAGAAACAAGCATGAAGCTGCCTGTCGCTGCCTGGTGCCATGTGCCCGGCGCACGGAGCTTTCGGGCCGCCAAGCCGAGCGCGACCAACGATATTTGAAGTGGTACTATGTCTCGCGTCGTTCGCTTCAACCAGCCGCCGCCAACTGAAGCAATCCCCGACCTGAAACGTTTACCCGACCCGGCCCGTCAGATGCGCTGACCGGCTTGCCCGCAGCGAACACCCATTGGCTCCATCCGCTATGTACGCCAGCTTCAAGTCATTCATTTCCTGGCCACCTTCCCGAGAAAACGCCCGCCGGTTCACGCTGTTGCTGTGCATCTGCTCGACCCTCGGTTGTCTGTTGGCTTACCTGTCGGCCCTCACGGTGCCGTTGAGCTTGCTGGTGCTGAATGTCGCAGCCCTTGCCTGTGTCTGGATCCAGTATCGGTTGTCACGAAAATCCATCAAATTCCAGCCGCAGGAACTCGCTGACCGGCTGCTTGAGGTCCAGGAAAACGAGCGCCATCGCCTCAGTCGCGAACTGCACGACGACATTGGCCAATTGCTGACAGCGGCAAAACTGCAGAGCGAATGGCTCAAGCGTCGCATGCCGCAAGAGCTGCAAGGCCAATGCTCCGTGCTCAGCGAGACGCTGGAAGAAACGTTGAACAAGGTGCGCGACGTGTCGGCGATCCTCAATCCAAGGCAACTGACCAGCCTGGGGCTCGAAGCCAGCCTGCGCGCGCATCTGCTCAAGACCCTGGCTAATACCCCCGTAAACTGGAGCCTGGATTGCCAGCAACGCATGACGGGTATCCCGGAAGAAATGACAGTGGCGGCTTTTCGGATCACACAGGAAGCGGTCACCAACATCCTGCGCCACGCCCAGGCAAAAAACCTGCTGGTACGCCTGCAACGACTGCCCGAAGGGCTGACGCTGCTCATCAGCGACGACGGCCGGGGCTTTGTCCCCGCCATCCATCCCGCCCGCGAAGGGCAACGCGGCATGGCCGGCATGTCGGAACGGGTCGAACAACTGGGCGGCGCCCTGAAGGTAACCAGCGAGGCCGGCAAAGGCACGCATATCGAAGCTCGCTTTCCCTGGGCGCCTCGCACCCTGGAACGGGCCAGCAAGAATAAGGTTCTCCATTGACTTGTAATTTGCTTCTGGTAGATGACCATTCGCTGATCAGGGCCGGTGTGCGCGCCCTGGTCCTCGACCTGCCTGGCTACGCCGTGGTCGGCGAAGCCAATGACGGCGCCCAACTGTTGGAGCTGGTAGAACGACTGAACCCCGATATCGTGCTGCTGGATATTTCCATGAAAGACACCAGCGGCCTGCAAGCCTTGCAACAGCTCAAGCAGGTCCGCCCCCAGAGCAAGGTGTTGATCCTGTCAATGCACACAGACCCAGAGGTGATCATGCAGGCGCTGGAGTCCGGAGCCCATGGCTATCTGCTCAAGGACGCCACTCCCACCGAGCTGGAGCACGCCCTGGAAGCGCTGCGCAACAACGAACGCTACCTGAGCCCGGCCATCGCCCATACCGTGATCAACCAGGCACTGACCCGGGTGCAGAAACAGCCGCCCCATCCTGCCCCGACCCATAACCTGACGGCGCGTCAGCTGGAGATCCTGCGGTTGATCGTGCGTGGCAAGTCCACCCGGGAAATCGCCAACGGCTTGAGCCTGAGCATCAAGACCGTGGAAACCCACCGCGCCCAGATCATGAAACGCCTGCAAATCCATGACGTGGCGGGCCTGGTGCTGTTTGCGGTGCGCGAGCAGATCATCAGCCTGGACGATTGAGCAATCCGGGGGATCCCAATAGCGGCGAGTCCACCGGCAGATGCACCCGCAGTGCCTTGGGACGCAAGGTAAAACGCAGATCATCGACCTGTAGTGGTTCGCCATCCAGATTGATATCCAGTCCCTGGGCTACCTTGATTTCCACCCAGGGCAAGCGTGCCCGCACGAACATGTTGTCGATACCCAGGCCACCGGCCAGCAGGTCCTTCAGCGTGCTCACCACCTCCTGCGGCGCCGGCAGGATACTGATATCAAGCAGCCCGTCATCGGCCAACGCCTCCGGACACAACATGTGCCCCCCGCCGGCCTGCCGGCCATTGCCTATCCCCAGCGCCAGCAGATCGCCGCGCCATTGGAAACCAGGCCCTTGCAGTTCGCCATAGGCTGCACTCAGCTCACCGAACCTTGAAAGGCCGGTGAACAGATAGGCGGCCCCGCCGAGAATTTTCTTCAAGTCTTCCGAGGTGTTCGCTGTTACCTGGCTACCGAAGCCGCCCGTGGCCATGTTAAGGAAAATCCGCCCGCCGACCTCACCCAGATCGACCGCCCGAGGCTCAACCTCCAGCAAGTCCAGGGCCCGCTCCGGCTCCAGCGGGACACCGGCGGCCCGGGAAAAATCGTTGGCCGTGCCCAGCGGCAGCAATACCAGGCTGGCATCGCCAGAGTGCTGGGCAATGGCCTCGGCAATATCGCGCAAGGTCCCGTCGCCGCCACCGGCAATCAACTGGGTATAACCGGCCGCCAGTGCTTCCTCCACACATCGCCGGGCATCACCAGCTTCCCAAGTCAACCGGACCGCGAGGTCCCAACCCTGTTTGCGCTTGAGCATCACTGCGGCGCGAACCTCTTCGTTGAGCGCTTGCTTGCCATGCAGGATCAATAGCGCCTTGCCTTTGCTCATTGTTGTCTCCGTCATTGGAAAGAAGGTTCAGGAAATGGGACCGCTCATTCACTGGAAAAAGCCCAGCCTCCTTCAATTTATATGAAAAAGCATGGCGTTCGGGCCGATGCCACGAAGGTGGGGACAGCCTTCCCATGGCTTTTTCTTATTCAAAGAATTTTCTTACAAGACGTGGCGAATCAGCTCAATTGACCCCCTGGGCATATTGAGACACCTTGGCATTCTGTTGCGTTTAACCGGCAAACGATCATTTAGACAAGGATGTGTCACCCATGGATGGATATGTCACGGCCCGTAGAGGCCCGCTGAATCGCTCGATTAATCATGGCCACAGGGAAGGAACGTCCTATGCGCAGCCATGAATGCAAGGTGTCGCCCCGCCACTTCGTATCCTTCGGGAGCGAGCGGGCCGACGCCAAAAACGAAGGCAAAAGTTGCAGTAATCCCGCTGGAGGAATTGATTTGGAACCGCGCGTCGTTGAACTGGAAACCCACCTCAAGTACATCCGCAGGGACATGGATGAAATTCGTACCGACGTCAAGGCGGTTCGCCACCGACTTGCCTATCTGGCAGGCGCGGCGGCGGTGGTGGTCGGCCTGCTGGGGTGGGTCGCGAACAGCCGTTTCGATCAACTGGTGATGCTACTGTCGCGATGAAGGCAAAACCGCAACGGCCCGAGCCCAGCTCAGGCCGTCGCCAATGAATGCGATGCAGGACTAACCCAGCACCTCGCTCAAAGGAATGAAGCCCACTTCATCGCCTTCGACCAACGTCCGCTCTTCGAGGACCTCGACCAGTCCGTCGGCCCAAGCTGCGCTGCGCAGGACTCCCGAACTCTGGTTGCGATAGATGATTGCTCGACCATTTTCGATGCGGCCTCGCAAGTATTCGCGCCGGCTGCCAGCCTTCGGCCAGGCGAAACCGGCCGGCACCTTGAACTTGAGGGGCGCCACTGACTGAACGCCCTGGCGTCGCAACAGATAAGGCCGAGCCAACAACGCGAAGGTCACCAGCGTCGAAGCAGGGTTCCCGGGCAGGCCTATGACCGGCACGTCGCGAAAATGCCCAAATGTCAGGGGTTTTCCCGGCTTGATGGCAAGTTTCCACAGCGTCAGCTCGCCTTCCTCACGAAGGGCGATGCCCAGGAAGTCAGCCTCCCCCACCGATACACCGCCAGTCGACAGGATCAGGTCGACATCCGACAGTTGGGCCAGGCATTTGCGGGTAGTGGGCAGGTCATCGGGCAGGATACCTGCATCGATAACCTCGCATCCCAGGCGTTGCAGCCAACCACAGAGCAACACGCGATTGCTGTTGTAGATCTGGCCCGGCCCAAGGGGCTGGCCAGGCTCCACCAATTCATCGCCCGTGGACAGGACCGCAACGCGCACCCTGCGCACGACTTCCAACGATGCACATCCCAGGGAGGCCGCCAGCCCAAGCTCAATCGGGCCCAGGCGGGTGCCGGCACAAAGCACCCGTTCGCCAACGGTCGTTTCCTGCCCTTGAGGGCGGATATTCTGCCCGATCGCCAGGGGCTGGATGAACCGCACCCGCTGGTCATCCTCAAGCTCGACGTTTTCCTGCATCTCGACGCAATCGGCGCCGACCGGAATCGGCGCACCAGTGAAGATCCGCGCGCAGGTTCCCGCGACCAGGGGCTCCGGAGCCTGCCCGGCGAAAATCCGCTGGCTGACCACCAGTGGCTCGCCGCGCCAATCGGCCAGGCGTAACGCGTAGCCGTCCATGGCACTGTTGGGCCAAGGCGGCAGGTCGAGCGTCGCCACCAGATCTTCGGCGAGGATCCGCCCCTGCGCTTGCGCCAGTGAAACCCGCTCACGCTCGACGATTGGCGAAGCCGCCGCGCTTTGGAGCAAGCGCTCCAGCGCGACTTCGACGGCCATCAAGGCACCGGTCTTGCCCGGTTTACCCACGGGATTCACAAGGGGCCGCCTGTTTCAAATGGGCTACGAAGTTACACGGCCGGTGCCGCGCATCCAGTTGCTCGGCCAGTATGCCGTCCCATCCGGTGCGCACCGCATTGGTGGAGCCCGGCAAGCAGCACACCAGCGTCCCGTTGGCCAGCCCGGCCAGTGCCCGGGATTGAACGGTGGAGGTGCCAATGTCCGCCACGGATATCTGCCGGAACAACTCACCGAAACCGTCGACCTGCTTGTCCAACAGACACACAACGGCTTCTGGAGTACTGTCACGGCCGGTAAAGCCGGTCCCCCCGGTGATCAGCACCACCTGCACCACCTCGTCGGCAATCCAGGCGGCGACTTGCGCGCGGATCTTGTACAGATCATCTTTGAGCAGCACCCGGGCCGCAAGATTGTGCCCGGCTTCCGAGAGCCGGTCGACGAAGACCTGGCCCGACGTGTCGGTTTCCAGGGTACGGGTATCGCTGACAGTCAGCACCGCGATATTGAGCGGTACGAAAGGTACATCAGCCTTGGGTTTCATAGGCTCGTCCAGTTGTAGGGGAAACAGCCTGGTGTTATATCACAGCGCCCGATTTTTTCGCCCGTGTGGAGACACCTCATGACCTTGAACAATCCTCTGCCGCCCTGCTCCATCCTGCTCCTGGCGGGCGGACGCGGGCAACGGATGGGTGGACAGGATAAAGGGCTGCTGGAGTGGCAAGGCAGCCCATTGATTGCTCATCTGCATCGGCAGACCCGGGCCATGAGCGATGACTTGATCATTTCCTGCAACCGCAACCGGGAGCGTTACGCCGCGTACGCCGATCAGTTGGTGCATGATGACGAGGGTGATTTCCCCGGCCCGCTGGCAGGCATACGGGCGGGCCTGAGGGCGGCACGCCATCCGTATCTGTTGGTGTTGCCATGCGACGTGCCGCGAATCGACACCAGCCTGCTCGAAGGCATGCGGGAAACGGCAAGCCGACACCCGGACAAGCCATTGATGGTTCGTCATGGCGAACATTGGGAGCCGCTGTTGTGCGTCATCCCGCGAGCCTTGGCCAATGACTTCGAACAGGCATGGAAAGAAGGCGAACGCAGCCCCGGCCGGATCATGCGCACGTTGCACGCGGTCCCATTGCAATGCCCGGCCGACGATCCCCGGCTGGCCAATCTCAATACGCCGGAACTCCTAGCCCAGCACAAAGGCGTGTCAGATTGACACTAGCCAGGAACTTGCTCGCGATGTATACGTCTGAAGGTCAGTAACTTGAAGAAATCCTTTCGGAGAAACACCATGACTCAACGGACCCTCGCTACTTTCATGCTCGCGCTGGGCCTCGCCACTCTCGCCGGGTGCGCATCGCCAACAGTGATTACCTTGAATGACGGTCGCGAAATCCAGGCCGTCGACACGCCACATTATGATGAAGACAGCGGCTTCTACGAATTCGAACAATTGGACGGCAAGCAGACTCGCGTGAACAAGGATCAGGTTCGTACCGTTAAAGACCTGTGATCCTCAGCGTCAAAGCCAGATAAAGAAAAGCCCGCAATGGTTATTGCGGGCTTTTTTGTTGCCTGCTCGAACCGTCGGCTCGCTACCACCCCAACGAAATCCGACTTTCAAAGTCCCGTTCCTGCCCCGTAAGCGGATCGATGAAACGCACACCTCGAGCCAGCAGCTTGAGCGGATTGGCAAAGTCATCCACGGCGTCTCGCACCACGTCCGGATAGAACGGATCGTTACAGATAGGCGCGCCCAAGGCGTTCATATGGACCCGTAGCTGGTGTTTTTTCCCGGTGACCGGATACAGGCCGTAGCGCCATAGGTCCCCGTTTTTTTCAAGCACTTCCATGGCCGTTTCGGTGTTGGGCTCGCCCGCCCCCTCCTGCATGCGAAAAAAGGGTTCGCCATCGACCATCCGGCTTTTGTGTATGCGGGGAAACGTCAATCCGGGCAATGCGGGAGCGATGGCTTGGTAGAATTTTTCAATCCGTCGCGTTGGAAACAAGGCTTGATAACGCGAGCGGGTGTCCGGATTGGCTGAAAACAACACCAGCCCGGCGGTGTGCCGATCGATGCGGTGCAAAGGCACCAGTTGGGGATTGTCCAGGCGATGAATCAGCCGTCGCAACAAGGTCTGCTCAACGTACTCGCCCGCTGGGGTGACCGGCAGGAAATGTGGTTTGTCCGCCACGACCAGATGTTCATCGACATACAGAATCGACTCCATCACCGGGATCGGCTTTTCGTCCGGTACTTCCCGAAAGTAATGGACGCGCAAGCCTTCCCGGTATGGCAGGTCGGCGCGGATTGCCTTGCCCTCGGCGTCCAGCACCCGGCCTCGAGCGATGCGATCGAGCCACTGCTCGCGGCTGATCGCGCTGAAGTGATCGCACAGGCAATCCAATACCGTCTGCCAGGGGCCGGGCGGCAGGTAAAGCGTGCTGGCCTGATGCTGAGCTGCGGAAAACGATGGACCGGACATTAAAAAATTCTTCAGCCTGTTGCGGACTGGGCATTATCCGACAGTCACACGAGCCAGCCCAGCAATGATTGCCTCATGCAAGGATTGGCGCCGGCCTCGTCGCGGCCTCGGTGAACTCCTTCAGCCAGCGCAGCACCTCGACCGCCTCCCAGCGCCCCGGATCGTACAGCGCATACAACAGCCCCTGATAACCCACCACATCCAGCTGCTTGTGGTAGCCGGCACGCTGGAACAGCGCCTCGATCTCGGCAAAACATGTGTTGAAGTGAAGTTTATTGAAGGGCGTCTTGCCTTCGGTCACCAGCCCGTCCAGACGCAATTCCAGGACCGCCTCGCGCACAACGTCCACGGACATCCGGTTCACGCTGTTTTTCAGTTGTTCGACATTGACCAAGGGACCTACTCCAGATAACTGTATGGGCATACAGTAACCGAAGAACGTCTTTTCGCCAATCGCGACGTAGGGACCCAGCCGATGGAAGGTTCAACGTAAAAATGCAGCAACCCGGTCTGGATCGTCGAAGGGCCAGTCCAGTTCGGCGCCTGTATCAACCCTGCGCAGCACTGGAATGCGCAGCCCGTAGGCTTCGGATAAGGCCTCGCTTTCGGCGATATCCACCAACTCCACCAATAATCCATATTCGACGAAAGGCATCAGCACGCTCTCGGCGACTTCACACAGATGGCAACCCAGGGTGCCGAACAGCTGGCATTCAGGAAGCATGGCAGGTAGACCCAAAAAAGACAGTTCGCCATTCTAGGCCCACCTCACGCAACCGTCGAGCCGGCTAAAATGCCGCAGATTATGTCGGTAAAACGCTGATGCAAATCACTGTGCTGAAATGACTTTCCAGTGATGCTCAAGTTTTTTGTTGTTCTACGCTGGATCCAGCAAGCCCTGAAACGGAGTGTCTCTTGTACGCCAACCTGCTGATCATCCTTGCCTCGTCCCTGGTGGTCATCGCCCTGTTCAGGCGACTGCGCCTGCCGCCGGTACTCGGTTACCTGTGCGTGGGCCTGGCCGTCGGGCCCACTGCGCTGGACTGGGTCAACGACAGCGAAGAGCTGCCGGACCTGGCTGAGCTTGGGGTGGTTTTCCTGTTGTTTTCCTTGGGGCTGGAATTCTCGTTATCGAAAATGCTCGAGCTGCGTCGGGTGGTGTTTGGACTTGGCAGCCTTCAGGTCCTGGCTTCTGGGTTGCTATTGGGCGTGCTGCTGGCAAGCAGTGGTGTGCCGATGACGGCGGCCGTGTTGCTTGGTGCCGGGCTGGCCTTGTCGTCTACCGCCATTGTCAGCAAGGAACTGACCAGCCTGGGGGAAATCTTCACCAGCCACGGCCAGAACGCCATAGGCGTGTTGCTGTTCCAGGACGTCGTCGCCGTGTTGCTCCTGACCCTGGTGCCGGTATTTGCCGGCAGCAGCGAACACCCGTGGTATTGGGCGTTGCCGTTGACTCTGGGCAAGACCCTGGTGCTGTTTGGCGGCCTGTTGTTGGCCAGCCGACTATTGCTGCCACGGCTGTTCCATGAGGTGGCAGCCTCCCGGTCCGCCGAACTGTTCGTGCTGCTGGCCCTGGTGATCGTGTTGTTGACGGCATGGCTTACGCACCTGCTGGGTCTCTCCCCCGCCCTGGGAGCGTTCCTGGCCGGCATGCTGCTCGGAGAGAGCCACTACCGGCACCAGATCGAGGCCGATATCCGACCGTTCCGCGACATCTTGCTGGGGCTGTTCTTCGTCAGCATTGGCATGCTGATCGACCTGCAATTGTTTGTCGACGATGGCCTGTTGATCCTCGGGCTCACCCTCGCTCTGATGCTCATCAAGGGCAGCGTCGTGGCCGCCCTGGTGAAGTGGCGCGGCAGCGACGGCGAAACCGCCTGGCGCAGCGGCCTCGCCCTGGCCCAGGGCGGTGAATTCTGTTTCGCGCTGATGGCGCTGATGCAACAGAACCGACTCATGCCAGGGGATATCGGCGGCCTGCTATTGGCCGCCACCTTCTGCTCGATGCTGTTGACGCCGCTGTTGCTGCGCGCCGCACCCGGCCTGGCCGCGCGGCTGCACCGAAAACCCAACGAAGAGGCGCAACTGGACCAGATCAGCGCTCTCAATGCCGACTTGTCGAGTCACGTAATCATCTGCGGGTATGGCCGGGTAGGACAATCGATCGGGCGCTTTCTGCGCCGGGAGGGCTTGGCGTTCGTGGCCCTGGATGATGACCCGGTCATCATTCGTGAAGCGTCCGTCGGCGAACGATGCGTGCATTACGGAGACTCACGCAGAGCCGACCTGCTGGCCGCCGTAGGGCTGGGTCGCGCAAGGCTGCTGGTCATTGCAGTCGACAAGACGGACATTGCGATGACCGTGCTGAGGGAGGCCCGGCGGGTCAACCCGCAAGTGCCCATCCTCGTGCGCACCCGGGACGACAGCCAACTGGCCGAGTTGCAGGCAGCCGGAGCCACCGAGGTGGTTCCAGAACTGCTGGAATCGAGCCTGATGCTGGCCTCCCATGCGCTGATCATGCTCGGGCTGCCCGAACAGCGGGTGCGGCACCATGTGGATCAAGTCCGTCACGAGCGCTATGGCTTGCTCCATGGCTTCTATCCCGGCAATCAGGACAAGGAGCCCTAGCACAGGCTCAGTCCTGACTGACCGCTCCGATCTTGTGAATGGACAAGTCGGCCCCGTAGTACTCTTCTTCCTGAGTCAGCCGCAAGCCCAGCACCGCCTTGATCACACCGTAGACCGCGAAACCACCGACCAGGGCGATCAACACGCCGAGGGCGGTGCCGACGAACTGGCTGGCGAGGCTTACCCCGCCCAAGCCACCCAAGGCGTCCTGGCCGAAAATCCCGCAGGCGATACCGCCCCAGACGCCGCACAGCCCATGCAGGGGCCAGACGCCCAGCACATCGTCGATTTTCCACTTGCCCTGGGCCGCGGTAAAACACCAGACGAACAGACCGCCAGCAATTGCGCCGGTCACCAGGGCACCCATCGGATGCATCAGGTCGGAGCCGGCGCAGACCGCCACCAATCCGGCCAGCGGGCCGTTGTGCAGGAAACCGGGGTCGTTGCGCCCAACGACCAGTGCCGTCACGGTCCCGCCGACCATCGCCATCAACGAGTTGACCGCCACCAACCCACTCACGCCGGGCAAGGTCTGGGCGCTCATCACGTTGAAGCCGAACCAGCCGACGATGAGAATCCACGACCCCAGCGCCAGGAACGGAATGCTCGAAGGCGCGAAGGCCACCAGACGACCGTCCCGGTAACGCCCGTTTCGCGGTCCGAGCAGGAGCACCGCGGCCAGTGCCAGCCAGCCGCCCATGGCGTGCACCACCACGGAGCCGGCAAAGTCATGGAAGCTGGCACCAAAGTGCGCTTGCAGCCAAGCCTGGAAACCGAAATTGCCATTCCAGACCAGACCTTCGAAAAACGGATAGACGAACGCCACGATCAGCACCGTGGCGCATAACTGCGGGACGAACCGGGCACGCTCGGCTATCCCGCCAGAGATAATCGCCGGGATCGCGGCGGCGAACGTCAACAAGAAGAAAAACTTCACCAAACTGTAGCCGTGGTCGGCACTGAGAACTGCCGCCGGTTGCAGGAAAGTCACGCCGTAGGAAATCCAATAACCAATGAAGAAATAGGCCAGCGTCGATACCGCGAAATCGCTGAGGATTTTCGACAGCGCGTTCACCTGATTCTTCTGCCGGACCGTTCCTACTTCCAGAAACGCGAACCCGGCATGCATGGCCAGGACCATGACCGCGCCGAGCAGGATGAACAGCGTGTTGGAGCTATGGACCAGACCGTCCACAGCACTTTGCAGATTTTCCATGGTATTGGCAGACCTGAAGAAGTTGAAAAAGCACCGTGATGGTTCATCCCAGCCGGTCATGCACCAAGTTGAGACCGAACGACCGACCATAGGTGGGCAGCCGAACCGCTTTGGTGCATGAAACGCGACAACATGACGCCCCGCTTGGAGGTGCTTCGCCGGTTTTGATTATTTGGGTTAAGGTTTTCGGGCTTTCGCCCAGCTTCAGCGCACGGGCACACCTCGGCGCACCAGCACATGGCAAAGGGCGGAGCAAAAGTTGTACCAGTCAGTTTCACTGAACCTTCCGGTTGGGCTCATACTCGAACGCTTCAGACGTCACTTACGGAGATCCACCCTCATGGCCAGAACCCAGGCAAAGACTGCTCAAGAAACATTGATGGAAGATTTTCAGACGCTGGTCAAAGACACCGAACGATTGCTGGATCACACCGCCACGCTGGCAGGCGACCAGGCGGACGAACTGCGTGGCCAGATCCACGAAACACTGCTGCGCGCCCGCGAAACCCTTAAGTTGACCGAAGATTCAGTGCGTGAGCGCGGCCAGGCAGCCATGATCGCTACCGAAGAATACGTACAGGCCAATCCCTGGCAATCGGTCGGCATCGCGGCGGGCGTAGGCTTTTTGATCGGATTGTTGGCGACACGGCGCTGATCATGGGCATCGACGAATCCGGATCGCCCGAAACGGGCACTAAACCAACAGCGCGTCGCCTGGGCGCGGCATTCCTTGGATTGCTGCACAGCCACGTCGAGTTGTTCGGTATCGAACTGCAGGAACAAAAGGCTCGCACCGTCAGCCTGTTGTTATTCGCGGGGCTGGCATTGGTTTTCGGCCTGCTGTTACTGGTGGGGCTGTCGGCTCTGGTATTGATCCTGGTGTGGGATACCTATCGGTTAGCGGGCATCATCGGCCTGTGCCTGTTCTACCTGCTGGCGGCGCTGTTCTGCGGGCTTCGGCTCAAGGCAGCGATTTTTGATGAGTCCTCGCCTTTCCACGCCACTCTCGAAGAACTCGCCAACGACCGGGAGCGCCTGTTGCCATGAGTCGCCCAAATGCTCCTCAAGCCCGTACGCGGCAGGAAATGCGCAAGGCACTGGTGCGCCTGCGCATGGAGATGCATCGCCAGGAAATTCGTCAGGAAACGCGACAATTGCTGCACCCGTTGCAACGGGTACGCGGATTCACCCAGAGCTGGCACGAAGGGTTCGGCCTCAAGCACGCATCGCTTTGGGGCGTCGCCGCGGTGAGCCTGCTCGGCTTTCTCGGTGGCAAGCGAACCCGCAGTGGCCGCTCCGGTGGTTTGTCACGCCTGATCCGGCTGGCGACCGCCGTGCTTCCCCTGATCAAACTGGCCAAGAGTGCGCGCAAGCCTTGAGGCGAATCGACGGGCTCTTCCATCGAAGAGCCCTGTTCGACCGTCGACGCAGCAACACCCGGGCACAACTGATCGGGGTCCTGAGGCCTTGCAGGACGGCGCTCGAACCGGGAAGCTAGGACTTCGACTCATCAAACGGAGCAACCGGCCTTGGATTGGCACACCCTGCTGACGCGCGAACGCCTGGGAAAACCGCTGCACAGCCCGGAAGAGCTGGGCCGCAGTCCATTCCACAAAGACCACGATCGCATTATCTTTTCCGGTGCCTTCCGCCGCCTCGGGCGCAAGACGCAGGTGCATCCGGTTTCCAGCAACGACCATATCCACACGCGCCTGACCCATTCGCTGGAAGTCAGTTGCGTCGGCCGCTCCCTGGGTATGCGCGTAGGGGAAACCATCCGCGGCGCCCTGCCCGACTGGTGTGAGCCCAGTGATCTGGGCATGGTGGTGCAGTCGGCCTGCCTGGCCCATGACATCGGCAATCCACCGTTCGGCCATTCGGGCGAGGACGCCATCCGCTACTGGTTCCAACAGGCGGCGGGACGGGGCTGGCTTGACGCAATGAGCGAGGCCGAGCGCAACGATTTTCTCAACTTCGAAGGCAATGCCCAGGGCTTCCGCGTCCTTACGCAGCTCGAATACCACCAGTTCGACGGCGGCACCCGCCTGACCTATGCGACCCTCGGCACGTACCTGAAGTATCCCTGGACGGCTCGCCACGCCGATTCCCTGGGCTACAAGAAGCACAAGTTTGGCTGCTACCAGAGCGAACTGCCGTTGCTGGAGCAAATCGCCCATAAACTCGGCCTCCCGCAAATCGAGGATGAGCGCTGGGCAAGGCATCCGCTGGTCTACCTGATGGAAGCCGCGGATGACATCTGCTATGCGCTCATCGACCTGGAGGACGGCGTCGAAATGGACCTGCTGGAGTATCCGCAGGTGGAATCGCTGCTCCTGGACCTGGTGGGTGATGATCTGCCAGAGACGTACCGTCAACTCGGGCCGCTGGATTCGCGACGGCGAAAGCTGGCGATCCTGCGAGGCAAGGCCATCGAGCACCTGACCAACGCGGCGGCACGGGCATTCGTCGAGCAGCAGGAGGCGTTGCTCGCTGGCACGCTGCAAGGCGATTTGGTGGAACACATGCACGGCCCTGCCAAGCGTTGCGTATTAAACGCCAAGGACATGGCCCGCAAGAAAATTTTCCAGGACAAACGAAAGACCCTGAACGAAATCGGCGCCTACACCACGCTGGAGATCCTGCTCAACGGTTTCTGCGGCGCAGCCCTCGAACAACACGGTGGCCGTACGCCGTCGTTCAAGAATCGCCGGATTCTCGACTTGCTGGGCAATAACGCGCCCGATCCTCAAGGTTCACTTCACAGCGCCTTCCTGCGGATGATCGACTTCATCGCCGGCATGACTGACAGCTATGCAAGCGACATGGCACAGGAGATGACCGGCCGCACGCGCCAATAGCAGGCGATTGCAGCCGGCGATCGGTAGGGAAACGCGACCTGGCGCTCGCTTTGCAGCCTGCGCCTGGAGCCTTCCGGTTGTCAGCTCGTCATTTTCTGCCGCTGGGAAATAACGGCACAGTTTCTTTTCCCCAACTATTAAAAGCGCGGTTTTATATTCAATAAAATGTAAAACATGCCCTCCTCGCTCCACTTGCCTACCTGCCCCCCCTAAATACGTCGTGGTATCCCGCTTCTTTTTTTGTAGGAAACTTCTGAAATTGATCGTGCATGCCGGTCTCCCCGCACGAGTTAGCCTTAACTGGGCTAAGGTGCGCGCTTTATAAGAGCTCTAGGGGACTTTATTCATGAACTCCGTTTTCATTGTCGACGATCATCCGGTCATCCGCCTCGCTGTCCGAATGCTGCTGGAGCATGAAGGCTATAAAGTCGTCGGAGAAACTGACAATGGCGTCGACGCGATGCAAATGGTGCGTGAATGCATGCCGGACCTGGTCATCCTCGACATCAGCATTCCGAAACTTGACGGGCTGGAAATTCTCTCGCGCTTCAACGCCATGACCACGCCCCTCAAGACGCTGGTCCTGACGGCGCAATCGCCAACGCTGTTTGGCATTCGCTGCATGCAATCCGGGGCTTCCGGCTATGTCTGTAAACAGGAAGATCTCAGTGAACTGGTCAGCGCGATCAAAGCCGTATTATCCGGCTACAACTATTTCCCCAGCCAGGCACTTAACCCTGTTCGTCCAGATGATCCACGCAGTTTCGAGTTGGACCTGTTCAAAAGTGTCAACGACCGGGAGTTGATGGTATTGCAACTTTTTGCCCAAGGTCGGACCAACAAGGAAATAGCCAAAGGCATGTTCCTTAGCAATAAAACTGTCAGCACTTATAAAAAACGACTCATGCAAAAACTCAAGGTGAAGTCCCTCGTCGACCTTATCGAAATGGCAAAACGCAACGCACTGGTGTGAGAAACAACAGAATGCTCAAATGCATAAGCCGCTACTTTTTGTTGTTAGCCGCAGGACTCAATGCAGGGCTCCTCCTGGCGACAACGAATGTGCCTCAGGCCTACTCGCTGCTGAGTCGCGCGGCCGCGGATCATATCGAGATCAGGCTCGACGATACCCAGCGCGCCTGGCTCAAGGAACGTCGCGAACTGATCCTGGGAACCTCCGCCCCGGATTATCCGCCTTTCGACCTTTCCAGCAGTGGCCGCGACTACGAAGGCATGACCGCCGATTATGCCGGAGTCATCGCCAAGGCGACCGGCCTGCCAATGAACGTACTGCGGTTCGATTCGCGGGAAGCCGCCATCGCCGCGCTCAAGGCCGGAGAAATCGACCTGCTCGGCACTGCCAACGGGTTCGAAGCGCAGAATTCAGGCGTCGCTCTTTCGGCACACTACGCTGTCGATCAACCGGTGCTGGTCACCCGGACGAATGAAAGCCGCCCGCTGAACGAAGACCTCAAAGGGCTGCGGCTCAGCATGGTCTATCACTACCTGCCGTTGGAGGACGTCAAACAGCTATACCCCACGGCCCGCATCAACACGTATCCCTCCTACCAGAACGCGATCAATGCCGTTGCCTTCGGCCAGGCCGATGTCTTTCTTGGCGACGCCATCTCCACCCACTACATGATCAGCAAGGGGTACTTGAACAACATCCGCATGGCCAGCTTTGCCAAACACGAGGCACACGGGTTCGGCTTCGCGCTCCGGGAGGACGACACCCGCCTGTTGGACATCGTCAATACCACGCTCAACCAGATTCCCATTGCCGAACAAGCGGCAATCTCCAAGCGCTGGAGGGCAGGCAGCGACCTGTACCTCGCCGAGCATAAAATCCAGCTGACCGACCGCGAACAGGACTGGCTGGCTAGGCACCCGGTGGTCCGGGTGGCGGTGAACGAAAGATTCGCGCCCTTTACTTTTTTCGACCCAGACGGGGATTTCCACGGCATCGGCGCCGACCTGCTGGAATTGATCCGCCTGCGCAGCGGCTTGCGCCTGGATATCCAGCGTTATCAGGACGATGACGAAATGATCGCCGCGGTCCTCGGCGGCAAAGCCGACGTGATCGCCGCGTTGCTGCCTGGCAGCGAACGACAGAAATCGCTGAAATTCAGCCGTCCCTACATGGACAGCTCGTTTGTATTGCTTACGCGCAAGCAATCCGACACACCGGCGACGCTGGACCAGTTCGGCGCGCGGAGCCTGGCCGTTACCAAAGGCAACCCCATCATCGAATGGCTACGCAGCCAGTATCCAGACCTGCGAATTATCGAAACCATCGATTCGCAGCATGCCGCCCAGTCGCTCGCCGAGGGGCAAGTCGACGGCAGCGTGAACGCGCTGGTCATGGCCAACTATTTCCTGGCGTCCCATACGCTGCAGGGCAAGCTGCAGATCAGCAGCACCGTCGGCACCCGCGACGCCATGTTCTCCCTGGCCACGGCCAGGAACGCGACGGAGCTGAGCGCCATCCTCGATAAAGCCCTGACCAGCATCGACCCCGATGAACTGGGCGTGATCGATAACCGTTGGCGCGGCTATATCCCGGCCGCGGAAAGCACATGGCGCACCTACAACCGCCTGTTTCTCCAGGTCGTAGCGGGGGCCGGCCTTTTGCTGCTGCTCTCACTGGCCTGGAATGCCTATATGCAACGGCAGATCCGCCAACGCCAGCGGGCGGAACTGGCCCTCAATGACCAGCTCGAGTTCATGCACGCCCTGCTCAACGGCACGCCCCATCCCATTTATGTAAGAGACCGGGACGGGGTCCTGCAAAGCTGCAACGACAGCTACCTGGAGACGTTCGACGCAAGACGCGAAGACGTGATCGGCAAGGACATCATGCCCGGGGCCATGAGCAACGCCTTCGAAGCGCTGGAGTACCAGGCCGATTATCGACGCGTCATGGCCCAGGGCACCGCACAGATCATCGATCGGCCCCTGCACATCGGTGACCGCAAGCTGACGATCTATCACTGGATACTGCCTTACCGTAACTCCGCGGCCCAGGTGCAAGGGATCATCGGCGGTTGGATCGATATCAGCGAACGGCGACAGCTTGTCGAGGATCTGCGAGCCGCCAAGGAACAGGCCGACGACGCCAACCGGGCCAAGAGCACGTTCCTGGCCACCATGAGCCATGAGATCCGCACCCCCATGAATGCCGTGATCGGCATGCTCGAATTGGCGCTCAAGCATGCCGACAAGGGCCAGATGGACCGCGCGGCGATTGAAGTCGCATACGAGTCGGCTTCCGGCATGCTCGACCTGATCGGCGATATCCTCGACATTGCCCGTATCGAATCCGGCCACTTGGGCCTTGCACCCGAACGGGTCGACCTCAAGGCGCTGGTGCAATCGGTCATGCGGGTTTTCGAAGGACTGGCCCGGCAGAAAAACCTGGCGTTGTCGTTGCGATTCGAGCCAACCGAGGGTAACCCGGACGTGCTGATGGACCCGTTGCGATTCAAGCAGGTGATTTCGAACCTCATCAGCAACGCCCTGAAGTTCACCGAGCAAGGTGAAGTGAATGTCAGCGTGAGGCTGTCACGCACGATCGGGGAAGACACCCTTCGAATGCAACTGGACGTGCGCGACAGTGGCATCGGCATCAGCCCCGCCGACCTGCAACGCCTGTTCGAGCCGTTTGCCCAGGTCGACAATGGCAACCGGATGGCCCGCAAGGGCGCTGGGCTGGGCCTGGTGATCAGCCGCCACCTGTGCCAGGTCATGGGCGGTGAACTGCACATGAACAGCCAACCGGGCGCAGGAACCCAGGTCCGGGTTTGCCTGCCCTTGGCCATCCTGCCCGACGCAAAGGCTCGCGCCCCCGTCGCGCCTGTCGTTGAAACAGCCGCCTGCGCGCTGAACGTCCTGGTCGTGGACGATCATCCGGCCAATCGCCTGTTGATGTCGCAACAACTGGACTACCTGGGTCATCACCACCATGTCAGCCATGACGGCGAACAGGGATTCAAGGCCTGGCAGGAGGGGAATTTCGACCTGGTCATCGCCGACTGCAACATGCCGGTCATGAGCGGCTACGAGCTCGCCGGAGCAATCCGTCGACACGAGGCCGAGCAACGGCGGCCGCCCTGCACCATCCTCGGGTTCACCGCCAATGCACAACCCGAGGAAAAACAACGCTGCAAGGAGGCGGGCATGGACGACTGTCTCTTCAAGCCCATCAGCCTGAGCGCCCTGCATCAGTGGATGAGCACGATCAAACCCGGCGGCCGCGCCCACGCTTTCAACGTTCAAAGCCTGCAGATGCTGACTGGCGGCGACCCTGTCTCCATCCAGCGTCTGCTGGCGGAACTGCTCAGCAGCAATCGCGCAGACCGCCAGGAGCTACTCGACGTCGCCCGAGGGGCAAACCCACAGGCGATCACCGAGACAGCACACAAGATAAAGGGTGTCGCCCGTATCGTGCAGGCGACTTCATTGATCCAGCTGTGCGAGACACTGGAGCAGGCCTGCCAACAAGGGCTCGCGCCGGAACGCATCGATGAATGCACGCATGCCCTGGGCCGGGCGATGAGCGAACTGGAGCAGGCCCTGGAAACAGAGATCGCCAAGGCAAAATAACCGGTGTTTACTATGCTGTTCGCTCAGCAGTGCGTAGCCGGGGGCGATCTCCCCCAACACTTGGAGTGATGGAAATGCCCAGCGCACCGCGTCCGCAAAAACGCCGGTTTCCCCTGCACGTTCATATCAGTGTGATGTTCACGCTGCTCTTGCTGCTGACCGGTGTGGTGCTGGGCGTCTTCAACTATCGGCAAACCACCCAGATCATCCTGTCTGGCAGCGAACAGCTGTTCAATCGAATCGAACAGGACGTGCGCCTGGACCTGTACGACACTTATGAACCGATCCGCCATCTGCTGGGCCTGCTGGCCCACTACCCGGCGACGCGCGAACCGGGGATGGCCCAGCGACTGACGCTCCTCGCCCCCTTCACCCAGGCACTGCGGGACAACCCGAACCTGGCATCGCTGTACCTGGGCGATCGCGACGGCAATTTCCTGATGGTCCGGCCTTTGGGCTCCGAGGCCTCGAAGACGGCGATCAAGGCACCGGCTGCCGCGCGCTACGAGGTCTGGACCATCGAGCGCACGGCTGACGAAGGCCAGGTGCTCTCCCAATCATTGTTCTACGATCAGGCCCTGGCGCTCATCGGTCGCCGCGACAACTCAGGCGGGACCTTCGATCCGCGCAGCCGCGGCTGGTTTCGCAGCGCAATGGACACCTCCGAACAAATCACCACCGAACCCTACGTGTTTTTTTCCAGCCGCAACATCGGCACGACCCTCGCCCGCCGCAGTGGCGATCAGGCCGTCATCGGCGCAGACCTCACCCTGGCCGCCCTCTCCCAGACGCTGGCCAAGCACAAAGTAACCGCCAGTACCGAGATTGTCCTGGCTGATCTGCAAGGCAACGCCGTGGGTTATCCCGACAGCGGCCGGCTGGTGACCGACAGTCAGTCGGCACGCTTGATCAAGGCGCGCGACTTGCACCCAGCCATTGCCGCCGCGCTCGACAACGACACTGATACGCCGCGCCTGGAGGCGGCGGGACGCGAGTGGATCGTTTCTCGCAGCCACATGCAGGAAGGCGGGCCGAAGGGCCTGGAACTGGCGTTGCTGGTTCCGGAAGACGAGTTGCTCGCCGGCGCCTATCGCATGCGCTGGCAAGGCGCGCTGATCACCCTCGCCACCTTGCTGCTGTGCCTGCCCTTGGGCTGGCTGACCTCCAGGATTTTGGTCAAGCCATTGCGGGCCCTGGTGCAAGAAGCCGATGCCATCCGCAGTTTCAATTTCCACTACCCGGTGTCCCGTCGCTCCCCCGTGTTGGAGATTGACCAACTGGGCGTTTCAATGGCCCGCATGAAGGAAACCCTGGCGAGCTTTTTCGAAATCACCGCCAGCCTGCGCGCCGAAACCCGCTTCGCCCCGCTACTGGAGCGAGTGTTGTTCGAGACCGTGAAAATTGGCCAGGCCCAGGCTGGCCTGATCTACCTGCGCGAAAACGATGGCGAGCACATCAAGCCCTGCGGACTGGTCATCGACGGTTCCCCTCGGGACCCGCAAACCTTCGCCCTGCGAGGTTACTCACTGGACGCTGCGGACAATCCCCAATGGCTTCGCGAGCTGGCCGTCGCGCAAACCCTTGTATCGTCCCTGGGTTTCGAACAGGCGGGCGATTTGCGCAGTGTCCTGCTTGCGCTGGACGCGCCACGGGTACACCTGATCGGCATCCGCCTGTGCAATCGTCACCAGGAAACCGTTGGCGCGCTGGTTCTGCTGATCACCGACACCGGCACCGAAGCGGACCTGGAAAAGCTCCAGCCGGATCGCATCGCCTTCCTGCAGGCCGTGTCCGGCACCGCGACGGTGAGCATCGAAAGCCAGCGCCTGCAAGCCAGGCAAAAACAATTGCTGGACTCGTTCATCCAATTGCTGGCCGGCGCGATCGATGCAAAGAGCCCCTACACCGGCGGCCATTGCCAGCGAGTACCGGCCCTGACGCTGATGCTCGCCCAGGCCGCCGCCGCCAGCCCGGCGCCGGCGTTCGAAAGCTACCGCCCGACCGAAGACGAATGGGAGGCGCTGCACATCGCGGCCTGGCTACACGACTGTGGCAAGGTGACCACGCCCGAATACGTGGTGGACAAAGCCACCAAGCTGGAAACCCTGAACGACCGTATCCACGAGATCCGTACCCGCTTCGAAGTCCTCAAGCGTGACGCCTGGGTCGACTACTGGCAGGCGCTGGCAACCGGAGGCGAACCCTCATCCCTGGCAGAGCAACGCGACGCGACACTGGCCGCCCTCGACGATGACTTCACCTTTGTCGCACGCTGCAACCTGGGCTCCGAAGCCATGGCCGATGCCGACCTGCAACGCTTGCAAACCATCGCCCGCCGCACATGGACCCGGACCCTGGACGATCGCCTGGGGGTTTCCTGGGAAGAAAACCGCCGCCAGGCGCGCACGCCCAAGCCGACATTGCCCGTGAATGAACCGTTGTTGATGGACAAACCCGAGCATCTGTTCGAGCGGCACGAGGCCGAGTTGATTCCAGAGGACAATCCCTGGGGCTTCCAGCTCGATGTGCCGACCTGGAAATACAACCGCGGCGAACTCTACAACCTCAGCATCACGCGTGGCACGCTGACCCGCGAAGAGCGCTACGTGATCAACCACCACATGGTCCAGACCATCCTGATGCTCAGCCAGTTGCCCTTCCCCAGCCACCTGGAAAATGTTGCGGAAATTGCCGGCGGCCACCACGAGAAAATGGACGGCACCGGCTACCCCAAGCGATTGAAGCGTGAGCAGATGAGCCTGCCGGCTCGAATGATGGCGATTGCCGATATCTTCGAAGCCCTGACCGCGGCCGATCGCCCCTATAAAAAAGCCAAGAAGCTGAGCGAAGCCCTGGGCATCATGGCCACCATGTGCCGTGACGCCCATATCGATCCCGAGCTGTTCGGGCTGTTCATCGAAGAAAGAATCTACCTGCGCTACGCCGAGGCGTTTCTCGACCCGCTCCAGATCGATGAAGTCGACCCGGGCGACCTATTGCTCAGGGCTGGATTGAAAGCATGATCAGCAATCGGTCAGGCGCAGGAATATCGCCGCCAACTGTTCGATACCGGCCTGGTCATGCTCGCTGAAGCGCGCCAGTTTGGGACTGTCCAGGTCCAGCACGCCGACCAGGCGCCCGTCCTTGACCAGCGGCACCACCAACTCGCTGTTCGAGGCGCTGTCGCAGGCGATATGCCCGGGGAACGCATGCACGTCCTCGACGCGCTGGGTCTGGCGGGTCGCCGCAGCGGCGCCACACACGCCGCGACCGAAGGGAATCCTTACACAAGCGATCTGCCCCTGGAACGGCCCCAGCACCAGCTCATCGTTGCGATTGAGGTAAAAACCGGCCCAGTTGAGGTCGTCCAGCTGACTGAACAGGAACGCCGAGAACTGTGCGGCGTTGGCGATGAAATCGCGCTCATCCGCCAGCAGCGATTGCAACTGTGCCGATAACAAGCCATAGCCTTCGAGGCCTTCGCCAGTGCTTTTCAAATCGATCATGCATCTTGCTCCAGCAATTTCAGGCCCACCCAATAACGGGCAAATTGATAGGCGCAACGTCCGTTGCGATTGCCGCGTCCGGTCGCCCAGCGAACCGCTTGTATTTCCAGCGCCTCGTCACGCTGCCAGGCCAGCCCGGCCTTCGCCGCGAGCTCGCCGATCCAATGCTCCACCACGTCGAGAAAATGCTCTTGGGTGAACGGATAAAACGACAGCCAAAGCCCGAAACGGTCAGACAAGGCAATCTTGTCCTCCACGGCTTCGCTCGGATGAAGCTCGCCGTCGACCCGCTTCCAGTTCTCGTTGTCGCTTTCCTTTTCCGGCACCAGATGACGACGGTTCGAGGTGGCATACAGCAGCACGTTGTCCGGGGCCTGTTCGAGGGATCCGTCGAGCACGCTCTTGAGTACGCGGTAGTCACCTTCGCCGGACTCGAACGACAAGTCATCGCAGAACACCACGAAGCGCTGGGGCAATTTCGCCACTTGCTCGACCACCCGAGGCAGATCGGCCAGATGATCGCGTTCGATCTCGATCAAGCGCAGGCCCTGGCCAGCATGTTCGGCCAGCAACGCACGTACCAACGAAGACTTGCCCGTGCCGCGCGAGCCCCACAGCAAGGCGTGGTTGGCAGGCATGCCATCGATGAACTGCCGGGTGTTGCGCCCCAACTGTTCGACCTGGCGATCAACGCCAATCAGGTCCGACAAGCGCATATCGAGGCTGACCTGGAGCGGCAGGAGAAAACCGCCGCGCCCGTCGCGCTGCCAACGGGCGGCCAGGGTCTGGTTCCAGTCGATGGCGGGCCGTGGCGCAGGCAAAAAGGGCTCGATACGGGTCAGCACCGCATCGGCGCGTTCAAGAAAAGCAATCAATCGGGCGTCCACGTCTTTTCCTCGGACAGGTTCACGGTAATGATGACGCTACAGCGACGAAACGACAAAGCCGATGGCGGGTCTGTTTCACACACTACATACCGGCCGCACCGATATTCAGAGATGATCAGCTATGCTTGACCGGCGAAGGGAAACGTAAGTGGTTCACCATTCCATGGACATCAGGTTCACCCAACGGTTGTCGTACAAACAGGCCCGACTGACCGTCCTGGTGGGTTTCGTGCTGGGTACTTTATTAAGCCTGGGACAGATCGGCATCGATTATGCCAGCGAAGACGCATCGATCAACCGTGAAATCCTCTCGCTGTTGGAAATCAGCCACAACCCGGCCTCGCGCATCGCCTACAACATCGACGCCGAACTCGCTCAGGAACTGGCCCTGGGCCTGTTGCGCTCGCCGGCCATCATCGGTGCCGAACTCATCGACAACAACAATACGGTCCTGGCCAGCGTCAAACGTCCCGAGCTGCAGAGCAACAATCGGTTCATCAGCGACTTTCTCTTTGGCGCCCAGCGCCAGTTCGAAGACCGGCTCTACCTGACCCATCTGCCCGGCGAGTCCCTGGGAGTGTTGCGGCTGGATGTCGACACCTATTCGTTCGGCAGTCGCTTCCTGCGCCGGGCCGAGATCACCCTGCTCAACGGTTTCGCTCGTAGCCTGATCCTGACCGGCCTGTTGCTGGCGCTTTTCTACGTCATGCTGACCAAGCCCTTGGTGCGGGTCATCCGCGAGCTGAGCAGCCGCGACCCCAGTAGCAGCGAACAGAGCCCACTGGAATGCCCCTCCGGCCACCAATACGACGAAATCGGCGTGCTGGTTTCAGTCGCCAACCAGCAGTTCGAAAATATCTCCACCGAGATCCAGCAGCGACGCACGGCTGAAAACCGCCTCACCGATTACCTGGCGCAATTGGAAAATATCGTTTCGGCGCGCACCGCCGAACTCAAGGCCATCAATGCCCGCCTCAGCCAGTCCAACGAAGAACTGGAGGTCGCCCGGCGTACCGCCTTGGACATGGCCGACACCCGTTCTGCATTCCTCGCCAACATGAGCCATGAGATCCGCACGCCACTCAATGGCCTGCTCGGTATGATCGCCCTGTCCCTGGATGGCCCACTGACCGCTGAACAGCAGCAACAGCTGTCGATCGCCCACGACTCGGGCAAAGTGCTGGTCGAGTTGCTGAACGATATCCTCGACTTGTCCAAGTTCGATGCCGGCCAGCTGGAGCTCGAACGCATCCCGTTCGACCTGGGTTCCCTGGTCGAAGACACCGCCAACCTGCTTTCACAAAATGCCGCCCCGAGCGTCGAACTGGCGTGCCTGATCGAGCCGCAGTTTCCCGCGCAGGTACTGGGCGACCCGACCCGCGTCCGCCAGATCGTCAGCAACCTGCTGTCCAACGCATTGAAGTTCACCCGCTTCGGCCGGGTCGATGTGCGCTTGAGCCAGTATGAGGGCGGCGTGCGGATCGAGGTCTGCGACACGGGCATCGGCATCCCCCAGGAGGCCCAGGCGCGGATCCTCCAGCCGTTCACCCAGGCCGGCGCAGGCATTACCCGCCAGTTCGGCGGCACCGGGCTGGGGCTGGCATTGACCTACAACCTCTGCGAAGCCATGCAGGGCCGGCTCACGATCAGTTCCGAGGCCGGCTTCGGCAGCCAGTTCTGTGCCGACCTGCCGTTGCCTTGCCACACCCCTGCCGTCCCCGTCGTACGCTTGCATGGCAACGTCGTCGCCATCACCACCGCGAACAGCGGGCTGGCCGAACTGCTGGGCATGTTGCTACCCGCCTGGGGATTGGATTATGTCCAACGTTCCGTGGATGACGGGCTGCTGGGGCTCAAGCCCGACATCCTGATCACCGATTGCCCGGAATGCCTGTTCAACCTGCGGCCGACCTTCGACGCCACCATTCTGCTGGTTACCGCCTATGGCAGTTTCATGCCCAGCGAAGAAGCGAGCGCCCTCGCCCCATTGCTGCAACAGGCCCGGCCGCTGGCGCGCCATGCGCTTTATCAGGTCCTGCGTCGCGCCTTGCAAAGCGAGGCGACCACGATCAATGAGGCGCAGATCGACGCATTGCCGCCCACCCTGCGTGCTCGTGTCTTGTTGGTGGAAGACAACCCCGTCAACCAGCTGGTGGCCAAGGGCATGCTGGTCAAACTGGGTTGTGAAGTGGTTGTCGCGGCCCACGGCGCCGAGGGCCTGGATCAGCTCGAACAGCGGGAATTCGACCTGGTCCTGATGGACTGCAACATGCCGGTCATGGACGGCTACGAAGCCAGCCGGCAGATCCGCCGCAGCGGGCGCTGGCCCGACCTGCCGATTGTCGCGCTGACCGCCAACGCCATGCCCGAGGAACGTGAGCGCTGTCGGGCCGCCGGCATGAGCGACTATTTATCCAAGCCGTTCCGTCGCGAAGAACTGGCCGCATTGCTGGATCAATGGGTGTCCACTACGTCAGCGCTTTGATCTGGGCCAACAAATGATCGAGGCCGTCACGCAGCTCTCCCACGCGATCCAGATCAATACCGCTGTCACACAGCAAGCGAGCCTTGAGCGGGCCGACCTGCTCACGCAAGGTCCGCCCGCGCTCCGACAGGCTCAAATGCACTTCGCGTTCATCACGTGCCGATCGTTGCCGCTGGACCAGCTCCAGTTGTTCCAGGCGCTTGAGCAACGGCGTCAGCGTGCCGGAATCAAGCAGCAAGCGTTCGCCCAGGGCTTTGACGGTCGGTTGCTCCGGCGGGCTCACCTGCCATTCCCACAGTACGAGCATCGCCAGGTATTGCGGATAGGTCAGGCCAAGCTGATCCAACATCGGTTTGTAACCCCGAATCACCGCCCGCGACGCGGCGTACAACTTGAAGCACAACTGGCTGTCGAGCTTCAGCGAATCGACTGACAGATCATTCATTTGAGCAGGGCTTCGATCTCGGCGGTGAGGTCTTGGGGCTTGGTGGTCGGGGCAAAGCGCTTTACCACTTGGCCGTCCTTGCCGATCAGGAACTTGGTGAAATTCCATTTGATGCCCTTGGACCCCAGCACCCCCGGTGCCCGCTGCTTGAGCTGCACGAACAACGGATGGGCATTGGCACCGTTGACCTCGACCTTCTTGAACAATGGAAAGCTCACGCCGAAACTGAGCTCGCAAAACTCAGAAATCGCCCCCTCGTTGCCTGGCTCCTGCTTGCCGAACTGATTGCAGGGAAAACCCAGCACCACCAGCCCCCGGTCCTTGTAGGACTGCCACAACGCCTCGAGCCCCTTGTACTGCGGTGTGAAACCACATTGGCTGGCGGTATTGACCACCAACACGGCCTTGCCGGAAAAATCGGCCAGGGTCTTTTGCTCGCCCTTGATGGTCGTGCACGGGATGCTTAGCAGATTGTCGGTCATGAGGGCAGCTCCTGAAGAGGTTGGGAGAATGAAGATAGCGACCAATTAAATTGCGTGCAATTTAATTCTCGGAACACCTCATGGATCATGATGCTGCTGTGACTGTTGTGATGAGCCATGGGTGTTGTGGCGAGGGCGCTTTCTCCCGCTCGGCGGCGCAGCCGTCGTAAACCCAGCTGACGCGGTCCGTCTGGCAAACAGCGTTGGGGCGGCTGCGCCACCCAGCGGGAGCAAGCTCCCTCGCCACAAAGGACCGCGTAGAACGTTACTCCCGAGGCACGAGATCCAGGCACACCGAGTTGATGCAATAACGCAGGCCGGTGGGCGGCGGGCCGTCGGGGAAGACGTGCCCCAGGTGCGCGTCGCATTTGGCGCAGACCACCTCGGTGCGGATCATGCCATGGCTGACATCCCGCACTTCCACCACCGCGCTGCCTTCGATGGGCGCATAGAAACTCGGCCAGCCACAGCCGGAATCGAACTTGGTCATCGAATCGAACAACGGCTCGTTGCAGCAGATGCAGTGGTAAACACCGTCGGTCTTGGTCCCGTTGTATTTGCCGGAGAACGGTCGCTCGGTGCCTTTGAGCCGACAGACGTTGTATTGCTCCGGGTCGAGCATTTCACGCCACTCTTCAAGGGTTTTCTGCAACTTTTCCATCGTCCTACCTCGGCAATTGAAAAAGCCCGATCCGACGCTTTTCCGCAGATCGGGCGGCACGTATGATTGCGCCTCGTCAGGTGCCAGTCTGGCAGCCACGTCATGCGCATTCAAATGGATTGTGGCGCATCTACCGCGTCCGGCCCGGGCACAGACGCAGGATCCCCAGTACGGTAGTTCACACGCCGCCTGGATCGTTCATTTTCGGGAACACATCGCCATGCAGGTCAGCAAATCGAACAAGCTCGCCAACGTCTGCTACGACATTCGCGGCCCGGTGCTCAAGCACGCCAAACGCCTGGAAGAGGAAGGCCACCGCATCCTCAAGCTGAACATCGGCAACCCGGCGCCCTTTGGTTTCGAAGCCCCCGATGAAATCCTCCAGGACGTCATCCGCAACCTGCCGACCGCACAGGGCTACAGCGACTCCAAAGGTCTGTTCAGTGCGCGCAAGGCCGTGATGCAGTACTACCAGCAGAAGCAGGTCGAAGGCATCGGCATCGAGGACATCTACCTGGGCAACGGCGTGTCCGAGCTGATCGTCATGTCCATGCAAGCCTTGCTCAACAACGGCGACGAAGTCCTGGTGCCGGCGCCGGACTATCCGTTGTGGACCGCTGCCGTGAGCCTGTCCGGCGGCAACCCGGTGCATTACCTGTGCGACGAGCAGGCGAACTGGTTCCCTGACCTGGCGGACATCAAGGCCAAGATCACCCCGAACACCAAGGCCCTGGTGATCATCAACCCGAACAACCCCACCGGCGCCGTCTATTCCAGAGAAGTGCTGCTGGGCATGCTGGAACTGGCCCGTCAGCACAACCTGGTAGTGTTTTCCGACGAGATCTACGACAAGATCCTGTACGACGATGCCGTGCACGTCTGCACCGCGTCCCTGGCGCCGGATCTCCTCTGCCTGACCTTCAACGGCTTGTCGAAGTCCTATCGCGTCGCCGGCTTCCGCTCCGGCTGGATCGCCATCTCCGGGCCCAAGCATCACGCCCAGAGCTACATCGAAGGCATCGACATGCTGGCCAACATGCGCCTGTGCGCCAACGTGCCGAGCCAACACGCCATCCAGACGGCATTGGGCGGCTACCAGAGCATCAACGACCTGGTCTTGCCCCAGGGCCGGTTGTTGGAACAACGCAACCGCACCTGGGAACTGCTCAACAACATCCCAGGCGTCAGCTGCGTCAAGCCGATGGGCGCCTTGTATGCGTTCCCGCGCATCGACCCGAAAATCTGCCCGATCCACAACGACGAGAAATTCGTCCTCGACCTGCTGCTTTCCGAAAAGCTGCTGGTCGTCCAGGGCACGGCGTTCAACTGGCCATGGCCGGATCATTTCCGTGTCGTGACCCTGCCGCGAGTCGATGACCTGGACCAGGCCATCGGACGCATCGGCAATTTCCTAAAGTCCTACCGCCAGTAGCCCGGTCAGCGTGCGAGGCCCCTCGCCTCGCACGCTGTCTGATTCAGCAACATATCCGATCTTTGCGCGCCGGCAGGCCTTCTACACTGGGAAACCAGCGACCTTAGGAAGAGGAAACTCAACGTTCACGGGGCAAGGGCGACAAATCTCGATTCCACGATCACTTTCAGAAAAGTCTTTCAAACATTTAGGACGCGTGTAGGACACAGTTTGAAATAGTAGGCGAGTTGAATAGCCTGCGGCAGCACCTTATATACCCCGCATAACGCTACATCTTTAGCATGAGGAGATTGCTACCACCATGATGCGCATCCTGCTGTTTTTGGCCACTAACCTGGCGGTCGTGCTGATTGCCAGCATCACCCTGAGCCTTTTCGGCTTCAACGGGTTCATGGCGGCCAACGGGGTTGACCTCAACCTCAATCAGCTGCTGATCTTCTGTGCGGTGTTCGGTTTCGCCGGTTCCCTGTTCTCGCTGTTCATTTCCAAATGGATGGCGAAGATGAGCACCGGTACCCAGATCATCAGCCAGCCGCGCACTCGCCACGAACAATGGCTGCTGCAGACCGTCGAGCAACTGTCTCGCGAAGCCGGTATCAAGATGCCCGAAGTCGGGATATTCCCGGCCTACGAGGCCAACGCCTTCGCGACCGGTTGGAACAAGAATGATGCACTGGTGGCGGTAAGCCAGGGCTTGCTCGAGCGGTTCTCACCGGATGAAGTCAAGGCGGTGCTGGCTCACGAGATCGGCCACGTGGCAAACGGTGACATGGTGACCTTGGCGCTGATCCAGGGCGTGGTGAACACCTTCGTGATGTTCTTTGCCCGCATCATCGGCAACTTTGTCGACAAGGTGATCTTCAAGAACGAAGAAGGCCAAGGCATCGCCTACTACGTGGCGACCATTTTCGCCGAGCTGGTGCTGGGTATCCTCGCCAGTGCGATCGTCATGTGGTTTTCGCGCAAACGCGAGTTCCGCGCCGATGACGCCGGCGCCCGCCTGGCCGGCACCAGCGCCATGATCGGCGCCCTGCAGCGCCTGCGCGCCGAGCAAGGTTTGCCAGTGCACATGCCCGACACCCTGAATGCCTTTGGCATCAACGGTGGCATCAAGCAGGGCCTGGCCCGCATGTTCATGAGCCACCCGCCGCTGGAAGAGCGGATTGACGCACTGCGTCGCCGTGGTTGATCGCTAGAGCCTCAAAAAGCAGCCCGCAGCAATGCGGGCTTTTTTTTGCTATTCCAAGCGCGGGGGCGGACTTTTCAACGATGGGGTCATTGATTGCACCCCACGACTGGATACCAGATATACCCGCTCATCCAGCCGCTTCACGCCCGCCTGCAAGAACTTCCAACTCTCGCCCAGCACATCCTGTTCGTGCAAGACCTGCAACTCCCAAGCCCCACCCAGCAACCGCTGCACCTCGTCATGCCCTACCGAAAACGGAGGTCCAGGCATCTCGTCCTGGTTGTAATCCAGCGTGATCACCAGCCCGACACAGTCCGGCATTATGCTCTGCAGATGGGCCGCATACCGCTCACGCATCGGCTCGGGCAAGGCGATCAATGCAGCGCGGTCATACAACGTCGCGCAATCGGCTACGTCCAAAGGCGTTAACGCAAAGAAATCACCGCAACGGATTTCAATGGCGCCGGCACGAAATATCTTGAAGGCGCCCTCCTCACTCACGTTCGGCTGGAGCTGATGTTCCTGGAAAAAATCAGTGACGGCTTTTTCCGACAGCTCAATCCCCCGTACGGAAAAACCTTGTTGCGCCAACCACAGCAGATCCAGCGTCTTGCCGCACAAGGGCACCAACACTCGCGTCTCTTCAGGCAACCCCAACTGAGGCCAGAAACGCCGCAGGTAAGGGTTCACTTCAGGCAGATGAAAGCCGATCTGGTTGGTTGACCAACGCTTGTGCCAAAACTCGGGGTCCATGGGGTTCGCTCCATAAATTCGATCAAAACAGCTTAAAACTTGTATTAGATTTCGATCGTTGACCTGACAGAAGATGACACATCTTAACCCTCAGGAGCCCGTCGATGCTGCCCAGCCTGTTTATCTCCCATGGCTCCCCCATGCTTGCCCTGGAGCCCGGCGAAAGCGGTCCGGCCCTGACTCGCCTTGCCGCGCAGTTGCCCAGGCCCAAGGCCATCGTCGTTGTCTCAGCTCATTGGGAGAGTGATGAGCTGCTGGTCAGCGCCAACCCACGGCCACGCACCTGGCATGATTTCGGTGGTTTTCCACCCGACCTGTACAAGGTGCAATATCCCGCCCCAGGCGATCCTCGGTTGGCAACACAGGTCGCCGACCTGCTCAACGCCACGCAGCTGCCGGCACGCCTCGACACGGGACGGCCCGCCGACCATGGCGTCTGGGTGCCGCTGTCACTGATGTATCCCGAGGCGGATATTGCGGTGGTACAGGTCTCTTTGCCTAGCCGTCAGGGGCCAACGCTGCAAACGCGGGTGGGCCGCGCATTGGCAAGCCTGCGGGAACAAGGCGTGCTGGTGATCGGCTCCGGGAGCATCACCCACAACCTGCGGGACCTGGATTGGAACGCCGGCCCCGACAGCATCGAGCCGTGGGCCAAGGCGTTTCGCGATTGGATGGTTGCCAGGCTGGCGTCGAACGACGAGACGGCACTGCATGACTACCGCCGCCAGGCTCCCCATGCCGTGCGCAGCCACCCCAGCGACGAGCATTTGTTGCCGCTGTATTTCGCCCGCGGAGCCGGTGGTACGTTCAGCGTTGCCCATGCTGGATTTACCATGGGGACGCTGGGGATGGACATTTATCGGTTCGACTGATCGCAAACCGAGTCGCGCCAATCGCGAGCAAGCTCGCTCCCACATTGGGTCTTCGGCGCTCAAAAATCCCCTGTGGGAGCGAGCTTGCTCGCGATTGGCCTCCCCGCCGCTCGCATTGAAAAGCGCCAAACGACAGGCAAAAAAAATCCCCGAACCAGTCGGGGATTTTTTCGTGCTCGATCAATCAACCCGTAGGTCGATCAATCCTCGCGGTAGCGACGCAGCTTGAGCTGCTTGCCGGCCACGCGGGTGTCCTTGAGCTTGGTCAGCAACTTCTCCAGGCCATCTTCCGGCAGTTCCACCAGGCTGAAGCTGTCACGCACCTGGATACGACCGATGGCTTCACGAGCCAGGCCACCCTCGTTGAGGATCGCGCCCAGCAGGTTCTTGGCGGCAATGCCGTCACGAGCACCCAGCGCGGTACGGCAGCGAGCACGGCCTTCGGCCAACGGGATCGGTGCACGACGCTCGCGATCACCACGGTCCGGACGATCGCCACTGCGCTCAGGACGGTCGCCACGCGGTGCGTTGTTCGGCACCAGTGGGCGTTCCTTCTCGATTGCAGCCAGGTTCAGCGCTTGGCCGTTGGTGGCCTTGCGCAACAGGGCAGCGGCCAGGGCACGTGGGGTGCAACCGATGTCGGCGGTCAGGCGATCGAGCAGATCACCGTGGGTCGATTCGGCGTCAGCCACCAGCGGCGACAGGCTGTTGGTCAGTTTCTTGATGCGGGCATCGAGAACGGCCTGGGCGTCCGGCAGGCGGACTTCAGCGACCTTCTGACCCGTCACACGCTCGATCACTTGCAGCATGCGGCGCTCACGCGGGGTGACCAACAACAACGCACGGCCTTCGCGACCGGCACGGCCGGTACGACCGATACGGTGTACGTAGGACTCCGGATCGTACGGCATGTCGACGTTGAACACGTGGGTGATACGCGGAACGTCCAGGCCACGGGCCGCGACGTCGGTCGCCACAACGATGTCCAGGCGGCCATCCTTGAGGGAGTCGATCACGCGCTCACGCTGGTTCTGGGCAATGTCACCGTTCAGCGCGGCGGCTTTGTAGCCTTTGGCTTCAAGGGCGCTGGCCAGGTCCAGGGTCGCTTGCTTGGTGCGCACGAACATGATCAGGGCGTCGAAGTCTTCGACTTCCAGCAGGCTGAGAACGGCGGAAGTCTTCTGGTCTGCGTGAACCAGCAGGTGAGCCTGCTCGATCGCGGTGACGGTCTGGGTCTTGCTCTGGATCTTCACGTGCTTCGGATCGCGCAGATGGCGTTCGGCGATGGCACGGATCGATTGTGGCAAGGTGGCCGAGAACAGGACGGTCTGGCGAGTCTCAGGCATGGCCTTGAAGATGACTTCCAGGTCGTCCATGAAGCCCAGCTTGAGCATTTCGTCCGCTTCGTCGAGAACCAGGTGGTTCACGGTGGCGAGGACTTTTTCGTCGCGACGCAGGTGGTCGCACAGACGGCCCGGGGTGGCGACAACGATCTGTGCGCCATTACGGATTGCTTTCAGTTGTGGGCCCATCGGCGCGCCGCCGTAGACAGCCACAACAGTCACGCCTGGCATTTGCTTGGCGTAGGTTTCGAAAGCGGTTGCAACTTGTAGCGCCAACTCACGAGTTGGGGCCAGGATCAGAGCTTGCGGCTCGCGCTTGGACGGATCAATGCGGTGCAGGATCGGCAGTGCGAACGCGGCGGTTTTACCCGTACCGGTTTGCGCCTGACCAATCATATCGTGACCGGCGAGAATGATCGGGATCGACTGCTGCTGAATGGCCGAAGGCTCTTCATAGCCGGTAGCGACTACTGCAGCGACAATATTGGGATGAAGTTCAAGAGCGGCGAAGCCGCCGATTTCCTGGGTCATGGGTCTGCCTCTAAGTGCATCCGCAAAGACCCATGCTCCAAAGCTGCGCATGCCGTGTTGAGACTCAAGAGTCGCCCTGGCAGCTTTGTCGGCGGGGATTTGCGAAAACGAATGAATGAAAAAGAACGTCGCGGAAGCATCCGTTGTGCGGACATGCAACCGAAGCTGGCTTCGGAATATTGCGCTACCTTGACGCGGCCCGGCTAAAGGCCGGCGCGCACTATACCGGAATTCGCCCAAAAAGGGAGCTTTTTTTACTGAAACACTGTTGTAGGGCTCGCGACCAAAAGCCTTGGGGCAGCCGGCTAAAACGGTTCACTTGCGCTGGCGTTCCCCTGTGGCGAGGGAGCTTGCTCCCGCTGGGTCGCGAAGCGGCCCCATCGATTCCAGACTACTGACCCAGGCGTCTGCTTCGCAGCCGAGCGGGAGCAAGCTCCCTCGCCACAAAAGCCCTTGCAGTTCTGATCACGTCGCCGGGCGGATGGCCTTGATCAGCGATTGCAACGAATACCCCAATCGTGGCGCCAGCCCTTCGGCCCGGGCAACCAAGCCTTGCATGTCCAGCGCCTGGTCCAGGTCCGCCGGCACGATCAGGATCACGTTGCCCTCCTTCACCGGCAATTCCCAATAGTGTCGGTGGTACAGGCCACGCAACAATGCCGCGCCCAGGGGCTTGCCGTCATCGGTTGCCCATTGATTGATCACTAGCCAGCCGCCCGGGTTGAGGCGCTTCTGGCAGTTTTCCAGAAAACCCCACGCCAGATGGCCTACGCCGGGGCCGACATCGGTATAGAGGTCGACAAAAATCAGATCGGCCGGCTCCGCCGTTTCAAGCAGTTCCAGGGCATCGCCGACGCGGATGTACAAGCGCGGATCGTCATCCAGCCCCAGGTATTCGATGGCCAGGCGCGGCACCTCGGGGCGCAGCTCGATCGCCTCGACATCTTCCAGCGGCAGAAACTTGAGGCAGGCCTGGGTCAAGGTTCCTGCGCCCAATCCCAGGAAGAGCGCGCTTTCCGGCTGCTCGTGACACAACGCACCGATGAGCATGGCGCGAGTGTAGTCGTATTCGAGCCAGCTGGGATCGGCCGTGAACACGCAGCTCTGCTCGATGGCATCGCCGAACTCGAGAAACCGGTAGTCGGCCACTTCGAACACGCGAATCATGCCGAACTCGTCGTGCACCTCGGCGAGCAAATGCTCGACGCGCTCCTCTGTCATTTCATCTCCTGATGTTGCCGGGCGGCCATGGGCCTGCCCATACGGGGCGAAGGCGCGATTGTCCGCGAAGCAAGCGGAGCAGGTCACGCACTAATTTGCTGATAACATGAGCGCCCGAGCGTAAATCACCTAGAGATCATGATGAGCCAACCCTGGAGCCCTGACAGCTGGCGCGCCCTGCCGATCCAGCAGCAACCCCGATACCCTGACGCGGCGCATCTGCAACGGGTCGAGCAGACCCTGGCCAGCTATCCGCCACTGGTGTTTGCCGGTGAAGCCCGGGAGTTGCGCCGTCAGTTCGCCGAAGTTACCCAGGGCCGGGCCTTTCTGTTGCAGGGCGGCGACTGTGCGGAAAGCTTCGTCGAATTCTCCGCCGCCAAGATCCGCGACACCTTCAAGGTGCTGCTGCAGATGGCGATCGTGATGACGTTCGCCGCCGGTTGCCCGGTGGTGAAGGTCGGGCGCATGGCCGGCCAGTTCGCCAAGCCACGCTCCGCCAATGATGAAACCATCGACGGCGTAACGCTGCCGGCCTACCGGGGTGACATCGTCAATGGCATCGGCTTCGACGAGCAAAGTCGTGTACCGGATCCGGAGCGGTTGCTGCAGTCCTACCACCAGTCCACCGCCACGCTGAACCTGCTGCGTGCGTTCGCCCAGGGCGGCTTTGCCGATCTGCACCAGGTGCACAAATGGAATCTGGACTTCATCGCCAACTCGGCCCTGGCGGAAAAATACAGCCACCTGGCCGACCGCATCGACGAAACCCTGGCCTTCATGCGCGCCTGCGGCATGGACAGCTCGCCACAACTGCGTGAAACCAGTTTTTTCACCGCCCACGAGGCGTTGCTGCTCAACTACGAAGAAGCCTTCGTGCGCCGCGACAGCCTGACCAATGACTATTACGACTGCTCGGCCCATATGCTGTGGATCGGCGACCGAACCCGTCAGCTGGACGGTGCCCACGTCGAGTTTCTGCGCGGGGTGAACAACCCGATCGGCGTCAAGGTCGGCCCCAGCATGAACCCTGACGACCTGATTCGCCTGATCGACGTCCTCAACCCGGACAATGACCCGGGCCGACTGAACCTGATCGCGCGCATGGGCGCCAACAAGGTTGGCGATCACCTGCCGCAACTGCTGCGCGCCGTACAGCGTGAAGGCAAGCAGGTGCTGTGGAGCTCCGATCCGATGCACGGCAACACCATCAAGGCCAGCAGCGGCTACAAGACCCGGGACTTTGCGCAGATCCTTGGCGAAGTAAAGCAGTTCTTCCAGGTCCATGAAGCCGAAGGGACTTACGCCGGCGGTATCCACATCGAGATGACCGGGCAGAACGTCACCGAATGCATCGGCGGCGCGCGCCCGATCACCGAGGACGGCCTGTCGGACCGCTACCACACCCACTGCGACCCGCGGATGAATGCTGATCAGTCGCTGGAGTTGGCGTTCTTGATTGCCGAGACCTTGAAGCAGGTTCGGCGGTGAGTCTGTAGGTCCTTCTTCACCGGTTCAATCGCCTCGCGAGCAGGCTCGCTCCCACATTGGATTTGCTGTGTCACAAAGGCTGTAGTCACCGCAAATCCCTGTGGGAGCGAGCCTGCTCGCGAAGGGGCCAGCTCAGTCACTGGTAATTTCAGCCAATGCCACCGCCAACCGAACCCCACCCTCCCGCTGGCAATTGAGTTGAACCCGCTCCAACCCCAACCACCGGGCCATGCTCCACAGATTCGCCGCCAGCGCCAGCATGCCCTCCTCGTCCATCCCGGGCACCTCTTCGTGCACGGCATGCACGGCCAATTGCCCCAAAGCCCGCTCCGCCCGCAAATCAACCCGGGCGGCAATTCGCTCGTTGTGTAGAAACGGCAGGACGTAATAGCCATACACCCGCTTGTGTACCGGCGTGTAGATCTCCAGGCGATAGCGAAAATCAAACAGCCGCTCGGTGCGACTGCGCTCCCAGACCAGCGAATCGAACGGTGACAGCAGCGCACTGGCGGCAACCTTGCGTGGAATTTTCACGAGGGGGCGACACCAGGCCGGCTGTTTCCAACCCTGGACCTGACAGCGCAGCAGTGCTCCGGCCTCTTCCAGTTCAGCCAGCCGCTCGCGGGCGTCCGCCGGGCTCAAGCGAAAGTAGTCACGCAGATCCTTCTCGGTGCCAACCCCCAAGGCTTCGGCGGCATGAATCAGCAGTGTGCGCTGGGCCTGGGCTTCGTCCGGCAGCGGTTGCTGCAGGATCGAGGCCGGCAAGACCCGCTCCGGCAAATCATAGAGGCGCTCGAAGCCACGGCGCCCCGCCACCGTCACCTCGCCCGCCGCGAACAGCCACTCCAGCGCATGCTTCTCCGCGCTCCAGTCCCACCACGGCCCGGCCTTTTCCTGACGCGTGGACAAGCTGCCCGCGCCAATCGCGCCCTGGTCCCGAACAGATTGCAGGACTCGACCGATCACGTCTTGCTGCTCGCGGCCGAAACGCGCCAATTGTTGGTAGATACCTTCGCCGCGCGCCGCCCGAGCCATGCGCCAGCGCATCGACGGATACATCGTCATCGGCAGCAGCGAAGCCTCATGCCCCCAATATTCGAATAACGTGCGACGACGCCCCTGGCTCCAGGCAGCTTGATCGAGCAAATCGCGATTGTAATGACCGAGGCGGGAGAACAGCGGGAGGTAATGCGAGCGCACCAACGCGTTGACTGAATCGATCTGCAGGACGCCAAGGCGTTCGATCAGGCGGTTGAGGCGGGAGGGTTGGACCGGCGCCGACGGTAGCCGCCCATCGAATCCTTGGGCGGCCAACGCCAGACGCCGGGCCTGTTTGAGGGTAAAGGACAGAGTCGCGGGCATGGAGATCTCCTTGTCTGCTCGCAACCTACCTCACCACTAAGCGGTTTGTGTAGGGAAGGATGGCTCATTTGTGCATTGGGTCATCCCAGAATGGCCGGACCACTTCTTTTTCCACGTCGGCACGGCTGACGCCGATGTCCTTGAGCGCCTCGTCGCTCAGGCCGGCAAGCAATTCACGTTCATGGTGCAATTCATACCAGCGGCTAAACTTGTGCAGCAGATCGCTGAGGGAAAACCGGTGGAATGAGTGCTTGTCTATCGATACATACCCTTTCTGACCTTTCATCGTCATGTCCTCCGTTGGGGGTAGCTCAAGTCTCGCGCCAAGGCTAAGATCAATCCAACGAATGTTTCTTATGCAATACATCTCGGAGATTGATCCATTGTCGAGTTACCCGAGCATCGATACGGAAGTGCTGCGGACCTTTGTCGCGATCGCCGATCAGGGTGGTTTCACCCGTGCCGGGGAATTGGTCAACCGTACGCAATCCGCGGTCAGCATGCAGATGAAGCGCCTGGAGGAAGACGTGTTGCAGCGTCGGCTGTTCGAGCGCGACGGGCGACAAGTCAAGCTCACCGCCGAGGGCCAGGTGTTGCTGGGTTATGCCCGGCGCATCCTCAAGTTGCACAGCGAAGTGTTCAATACCCTGCGCGAACCCCATATGGTCGGCACGGTCCGCATCGGCACACCGGATGATTATGTGATGCGCTTTCTGCCAGGCATCCTGCAGCGCTTCGCCCAGTTCTATCCGCTGATCGAAATCGAGGTGCATTGCGAATCATCCAAGCAATTGCTGCTGCGCCAGGACCTGGACCTGTCCATCGTCACTCGCAAGCCTGGGGATGAAATAGGCCAGTTGCTGCGCAAGGAACGTTTTGTCTGGGCCGAAGCGGCGTGCTTCAACACCCATGAGCAAACGCCCCTGCCGCTGGCTATGTTCAACAGCGATTGCTTCTGCCGGCAGTGGGCCTGCAATGCGCTGGACGCCATGGGACGCGATTACCGCGTGGCCTATAACAGCTCGAGCTTGTCGGCGATCATGGCGGTGGTAGGCGCGGGCCTGGCAATCACTGCGCAACTGGAAAGCCTGCTGACCCCTGACATGCGCGTCCTCGGCGAGGCCGAGAACCTGCCGGAGCTGCCCGAGGCCAGCATCATGCTGATCCGCAACCTGCACAATCCGTCGCCGATCACCGAATGCCTGGCCGAACACATCGTGGAAGGCTTCAAACTTTAAAGATGAGCAGTACGGCGCACAGCACCAGGAAACCGCAGAACAGCCCACGCAACAGTCGCTCCGGCAAGGCGTGGGCGACCTTCACGCCCCAGCTGATGCTCATCAGCCCACCGACTGCCAGCGGCACGCCGATCCACCAGTCCACTTCATGATGAAACGCATAAGTGACAAGGGTCACGCCGGTACTGGGCAAGGCCAACGACAGCGACAGGCCCTGGGCAACTACCTGAGTCGTGCCGAACACACTGGTGAGGAACGGCGTTGCGACAACGGCCCCACCCACACCAAACAGGCCACCCATCGTTCCTGAAGCCGCACCCAACACGCCGAGCCATGGCCAACCGTGGCGCATCTGCGCCGAAGCGGGCGCCGTGGTGGTGAACATTCGGATGAGGTTATATGCAGCCAAAACAACCAAGAACACCACGAAGCCGATGCGCATGCTTTCGGCGTCAACGCCCACGGCCCAGATAGAGCCGAGCCAGGCGAAGCAGAATCCCATGGACGCCAACGGCAGGACATGACGCAACTCGATGCGATTGCGCTGGTGATAACGCCACAGCGCCAGCATGACGTTAGGCACCACCATCACCAATGCCGTGCCCTGGGCAATCTGCTGGTCCAGGCCGAACCATACGCCCAGCACCGGTATCGCAATCAGCCCGCCACCGATGCCGAACAATCCCCCCAAGGTGCCCAACGCGGCGCCCAACAGCAAATACAGCACGACCTCGATCACAGACCACTCTCCCCTTAATCAGGGCGCCTATCCTACGCAGTTGCCGAGACCGAGGAAACGCAACACCTGATCAAGTCGTCAGAATTATCTGGTGCATTAAAGATTCGTCCGCTAGATTCGTAATCATCTTTGACGAAAGGTTTTGCCATGAGCACCCAACGCGACACCCCCGACCCTTGCGAAGCCCTTTTGCTGGACAACCAGGTCTGTTTCGCCCTGCACTCGACATCGCTGTTGATGACCAAGGTGTACAAGCCACTGCTCCAAGCCCTGGGCCTGACCTATCCGCAGTATCTGGCGATGATGGTGCTGTGGGAAAAAGACGGTTTGACCGTCGGTGAAATCAGCACCCGCCTGCTCACTGACCCGGGCTCCCTGACACCATTGCTCAAGCGCCTGGAGGCCGAGGGCCTATTGAGCCGCACCCGCAGCCGTGAGGACGAGCGCGTGGTGATCGTCGAGCTCACCGAGCAAGGCCGCGCCTTGCAGAAAAAGGCCCTCGACATCCCCCAATGCATCCTCGCCGCCAGCGGCCAGACGTTGGAGCAACTGAAGAAACTGCAGCATGATCTCCAGCAGTTGCGTGGGCACTTGCAAGACAGCCTGTAACTTCAGGAACACCGCCGGCTCTATGTGGGACCGAGCCTGCTCGCGAAGGCGCCGGCGAATCCAATACCCCTCCCCTTGACCTTCCGCCCTTCCCGTCAAAACCCCCGCATCGAAAAATTTTCAACCCCATCGAACCGCTCTAGAACAGCCCCTCCAGCCATTTCCGGCTTGCTAATTCATATTCTCGGCAAAAAATTTATCTTGCGCGCAAATTATTAGCGCTATACATTCTCTCCACACCTACTTAGCGCGCAAACATTTAGCGCAAACAACCAACCTGAAAACAAGGCACCCACCATGAAAACGCTCTACACCGCAATCGCAACTTCCACCGGCGGCCGTGACGGTCGTGCTATCTCCAGCGACAACATTCTCGACGTCAAACTCGCCACGCCAAAAGAACTCGGCGGCGCAGGCGGTGCGGCGACCAACCCTGAACAACTGTTCGCCGCCGGTTACTCGGCCTGCTTCATCGGCGCGTTGAAATTCGTCGCCAGCCAGACCAAACGCAAGATCCCAGACGACGCCTCTATCTCTGCCCATGTCGGCATCGGCCAGATTCCTGGTGGTTTCGGTCTCGACATCGACCTGCACATCAGCCTGCCGGGCCTCGACCAGGCCGACGCCCAGAGCCTCGTCGATGCCGCGCACCAGGTGTGCCCTTACTCCAACGCCACCCGCGGCAACGTTGATGTGCGCCTGCACGTGACCGTTTGATCTTCGCCCCTCGAACCTGAATTTAAGGAGATGCACATGAGCACTTTCAGCAAAACCCTGACCGGCGCCCTTCTCGCCCTGAGCGTTAGCAACGCTTTCGCCGACGGCATCGTCGAACACAACACCCAGGCCTTCCTCGACGCGCTGAACGCCGGCACCGGCAAGCCGCTGGAGCAGTTGTCGCCCAAAGACGCCCGCGCAGTACTGGTCGGCGCCCAGGCCGGTGTGAAGTTGACGCTGCCCAAGGCCGATGTCAGCGAGAAAACCATCAAGGTCGATGGACAATCGATCAGCCTGACCATCGTTCGTCCGGCCGGTATCAAGGGTGAGCTGCCCGTGTTCATGTTCTTCCACGGCGGAGGCTGGGTGCTGGGGGACTTCCCAACCCATGAACGCCTGGTTCGCGACCTGGTGGCGGGTTCGGGCGCCGTCGCGGTGTTTGTCAACTACACGCCTTCACCCGAAGCGCGTTACCCGGTGGCGATCAACCAGGCTTATGCCGCAACCAAGTGGGTGGCCGAGCACGGTAAGGAAATCAATGTCGATGGCAAGCGCCTGGCGGTAGCGGGCAACAGCGTTGGCGGTAACATGGCTGCGGTCGTGGCGCTGATGGCCAAGGACAAGGGCACCCCGGCGATCCGCTTCCAAGCGCTGTTATGGCCGGTGACCGATGCCAATTTCGAGACGGCGTCCTACAACCAGTTCGCCGAAGGGCATTTCCTCAGCAAGAACATGATGAAGTGGTTCTGGGACAACTACACCACCGATGCCGGGCAGCGCAACGAGATCTATGCGTCGCCATTGCGGGCAACCACCGCGCAGCTCAAGGGCCTGCCGCCCGCGCTGGTGCAGACTGCCGAGGCTGACGTACTGCGCGACGAAGGCGAAGCCTACGCCCGCAAACTGGACGCGGCCGGCGTGCCAGTCACGGCTGTCCGTTACAACGGCATGATCCACGACTATGGCTTGCTCAACGTCGTGAGCCAGGTGCCAGCGGTGCGCTCGGCGATGTTGCAAGCGTCCCAAGAACTCAAGGAACACCTGAAGTAACAGGGCCCCTGGGAGCAAGAATGAAAAAGCCCGACTCAATGGTCGGGCTTTTTCGTACAAGAGACTTCGCTTATTTAGCGCGGCCTTTGTAGGAACCGCCTTCGCGGGTATCGATCTCGATCATGTCGCCGATTTCGATGAAGTCAGCAACCGACAGCTCGGTACCGTTCTTCAGTTTGGCAGGCTTCATCACCTTGCCGGAAGTATCACCGCGAGCGGAGCCTTCGGTGTAGTCAACCTGACGCACGATGGTGGTCGGCAGTTCTACGGAAACCAGGCGGCCTTCGAAGAATACGGCTTCGCAGACGTCGGTCATGCCTTCTTCAACGAATGGCAGAACGCTTTCGATGTCTTCGGCGTTCAGTTCGTACATGGTGTAGTCAGTGGTGTCCATGAACGTGTAGGAGTCGCCGCTGATGAAGGACAGGGTCGCTTCTTTACGGTCCAGGATCACGTCGTCCAGCTTGTCGTCCGCACCGTAGACGGTTTCGGTCTTGTAGCCGGTCAGCAGGTTTTTCAGCTTGGTCTTCATGATCGCGCTGTTACGACCCGACTTGGTGAATTCAGCTTTCTGAACCAGCCAAGGATCGTTGTCGATACGAATCACGGTACCGGGTTTGAGTTCTTTACCAGTTTTCATTGCGAATATCCGAATTTGGATGGGATTTACAAAAATCTAGGCCGCGTATCATATCCAATTTCGGTAAAACTTCACCAGCGCCGTGGCGAGATCGGCTCGCGAGGCCTGTTCCAGGCACCATGCCTGGGCGTGTTCGGCCAGTTCACGCCGCGCTTCGCCAGTGGCTTTCCAGTGCTCGGCCATGTCCTGGCCGGCATTCCAGGCCCGCCAAAGACCGCTGATCGCTTTTTCCGCCGAAGCCGAAAGACCTTGGGTGTACAACGCGAGAAACGCTTCGAGTTTTTCCAGATGGACGTCTTCTTCCTGCTGGTAGATGTGCCAGAGCAACGGCCGCCCGGCCCATTGCGCACGTACGAACGAGTCTTCGCCACGCACAGCGTTGAAATCGCAGCACCACAGGAGCCGGTCGTAATCATCCTGCCTAATAAAGGGCAGCACCTGCACCGTCAGGGCGCCGCGGCGATGCAGCGCGCCGGACTCCAAGCCATCCACGCCCAGCCAGCGCTCCACATCGCCCAGGACCCGACCTTCGGGAACCAATACATGGGATGCGCGCGCATCGGTCGCCATCGCCTCGAACCAGCTCGCCAGTCCGGCGTTCTCATAGGCGAACAGCGAGATCAGGCGCGCTCCGGGTTCCCGCACGACGCCCAATCCATGCAGGAAATTTCGCTGCGCCACGTCATCCTGTTGAAACAGCCGACGATGCTCCAGCAGGCCGGCCTCACGCAGCAAGCCCCCCGTTCCCTCTTGGAAACCAGGAAAAAAGAAATATTTCTGTACATGCTTGTACTTGACCGACGGCAGGCCATGGCAACCGATGACCCAGTCTTCGGCGCTCAAGTAGTCGAGGTTCATCCATAACGGCGTCACCTCGCGTTCGGCCATCGCGTCCATATAGGCACTGGGCAATTGGCAGGCGAAGGCTGCTATCACAACGTCCGCCGCGTCGGTGTCGCACCATTGCGTGGGCCAGTGTCGGACCTGTACACCCTCCTGCCATTGTTCACAAAGGCCGACGTCGATCTCGGGGCACAGCCGCTCGAAAGCACGCAAGTCATCGACCCAAAGCCGCACCGCGCATCGATGCTCGGCCACCAATTGCCGGGCCAGGCGCCACGTGACGCCGATGTCGCCAAAGTTATCCACGACGGTGCAAAAAATATCCCAGCGCACGGTCATTCCCGACTCCCTGTGGCAAAGCCTGATTGTCCCGCATTGACCCCGTATTGCAGAAGGGCCGACGGCGATTAATCTTCATGCGACAATCAGCGCCTATCCATGCCCCTGCCAGGAAGCAGTCATGCCTGATCATCCCCCCGCCCCGCGCCTCACAGCCCTGCGATTGACCGTCAGTATTGCCCTGGGCCTGTGGCTGGGGTTTGTCGCCATCGTTCTGACGGGCTGGTTGCTGTCCAGGTTCCTGTTCGATGAACAACTGGCCCCGGTGGCCGCCGCGGTCCATCAACTGGCGCAACCGCCAGCGGTGCAACCGGCGCCCGAGCCGCCCACGCCGATGTTCGAGCAGTACCAGCAGAATCTGCAGAAGAACGAGCAGCGCCAGGCGTTGGAACAGGTGCGCAACAATACTCGCAACCTGTCCAACCCCAAATGCCAGTTCTGGCTGCAACAGGACCAGAACGCGCCCAGCGAGAAAAGCCGCGCCAATGTCCTGCAATTTTGCGAGTGATCATGAACAAGCAGACCGTTCACCAATTGATCCTCGACAAGCTCAAGGTTGACCTCGACGTCGCCGAGCGCGCCGCGCAAACCGCTTATGAAACCGCGACCCACGAGGAAAACATCGCCGAAAACAAGTACGACACCCTTGGTCTCGAAGCGTCCTACCTTGCCGCGGGGCAAGCCAGGCGCGTAGAGGAAATCCGCCAGGCCCTCGCCCTCTGCCAGAACCTGGCGCTAAGGCCTTACGATGCGCAACGCGGCATCCAGGTCGGCACCTTGATCGGACTGGAAGATGAAGATGGCCGCCAACAGTGGCTGTTCCTGGGGCCGGATGCGGCGGGGCTGAAGGTGTCGCTGGTGGGTCAGCCGATCACCGTCATCACCCCTCGCTCGCCGCTGGGCCGAGGCCTGCTGGGCAAATTCGAAGGGGATGAAGTGGAGATCGTCGTGGCGGGCGCCCGGCAACAGTTCGCTGTCACCGAGGCGATTTAATCCAGCTTAGTGCACCGGCAATTCGACGCCGTCGAACAGCTCTTCGAGTTCCTGCTTGTTGTGGCACTGGATGGCCTTGGCCATCACCTCCCGAGTGAGGTGCGGCGCGAATTTCTCGATGAAATCGCACATGAAGCCACGCAGGAAGGTGCCACGACGGAAGCCGATCTTGGTCACGCTGGATTCGAACAGCTCGCTGGCATCCAACACCACCAGGTCATTGTCGAGCTTGGTATCGACGGCCATCTTCGCCACGATCCCCACACCCAGGCCGAGGCGTACATAAGTCTTGATCACGTCGGCGTCGGCGGCGGTGAACACCACCTTCGGCGTCAGGCCACGATGGCTGAAGGCTTCGTCGAGTTTCGAACGGCCGGTGAAGCCGAACACGTAGGTCACGATCGGGTATTCGGCCAAGGCCTCGAGGGTCAGCTTCGGCAGCTTGGTCAACGGATGGCCCTGGGGCACCACCACGCAGCGGTTCCAGCGATAGCACGGCATCATCACCAGGTCGCCGAACAACTCCAGGGCTTCGGTGGCAATGGCGAAGTCCACGGTGCCATCGGCGGCCATTTCGGCGATCTGCATCGGCGAACCCTGGTGCATGTGCAGCGCCACGTCCGGATATTGCTTGATGAAATTGCTGATCACCGGCGGCAGCGCATAACGGGCCTGGGTGTGCGTGGTCGCGATGGACAGGGTGCCTTTCTTCTCGTTGGAAAATTCCTGGGCGATCTGCTTGATGCTTTCGACCTTGCGCAGGATCTCGCCAGCCGTGGTGATGATGCGCTCACCGGCCGGGGTGACACGGGTCAGGTGCTTGCCGCTGCGGGCGAAGACTTCGACGCCCAGTTCGTCTTCCAACAGGCGGATCTGCTTGCTGATGCCAGGTTGCGACGTGTAGAGGCTTTGGGCGGTAGCGGAAACGTTGAGGTCGTGGTGCGCCACTTCCCAGATGTAGCGCAATTGTTGAAGCTTCATATGTATCCCTCAAAGCAGTTGGATGCGACGGGCATCAGCGACGGCATATAACTATATGAATGGTTGTATTAATAAATCTAGAACTTTTTATAAAAAGCCATCATTTAGCCTTAGGTCTCCCCGTGGCGCCGGCGCTGCACCAGCGGCACCAGGTAGACCGGCACCCGGGATAACTGCAATACCCGTGCGGCGGTCCTCCCCAAAGGGGTCTCGCCATTCGCCCCCTGGCAATGACTGCCTACGATCAACAAATCGACGGAGAGTTTCGCGGCCTGCTCGAGAATGACCTGGGAAGGATCACCCTGGAATACCCTCACCGACTTGATCAGCTTCAAGTCCTGCTGCCCCTCCCCCAATTCCTCGCGAAAATTGTCGAGTACCCGCTGCTCGATATTGGCCATCACCGTATTCAGACCCTGGCGATGAAATTCGTTCAGCGCGTGCTCGTCGAGGTAGCTTTGCAACACCGACTCGGCGAACAGCCCCATCGGTTCCACCGCATGCACTACATACAACTCGGCTTCAAACGTCCGTGCCAACGCCAAGGCATGCTGCATCACATAAGGGGCATAAAGGCCCAGGTCTGTGGCGTACAGCATCGAACGAATCATGTGACCTCCTCGAATGCCTGAATGGCGGAGATTGATTCAGCTTAGCAGCGCCCCGACGAGTGCGACGTGCGGCGTGACGCTCCCCGCAACGGGTGGTCAGAGCTTCACTTCGTTACTGATGCCATGGGGCACGTGCCCGGTGGCGACCACTTCCCGGGCAAGCTCGCAATGTCCGGTCTGGTCGTCGAAAAACACGTCGGCGGCAAAAGCCTCGAGAAAGGCCGACTTGGTCAAGCCGCCCAGGAACAGCGACTCGTCGAGTCGGATATCCCATTCGCGCAACGTGCGAATGACCCGTTCGTGGGCCGGCGCCGAACGGGCCGTCACCAATGCCGTGCGGATCGGGCAAGCATCCTCGGGAAACTCGCGTTGCAGCGCATTGAGCGCCGCCAGGAAGCCCTTGAATGGCCCCCCTCGCAGCGGCTCGCGCGCGGCCTGGCGTTCACTGGCCTGGAAGGCTTCCAGGCCACCGCTCTGATAGACGCGTTCCGACTCGTCGGAAAACAGCACCGCATCACCGTCGAAAGCAATGCGCAATTCCTCGCTGGCGGCACGGCTGGCGCCCCCCGACAGAATTGTCGCGGCCGCAAATCCCGCGTCCAGGGCGCTGCGCACGTCTTCGGCATGGGTGGACAAAAACAGGTCGCAGCCGAAGGCCTTCAGATAAGGGTATGGACTGCGGCCCCCAACGAATGCGGCGCGGGAAATCGCCAAGCCATAATGGTGGATCGAGTTGAATACCCGCAGGCCAGTATCGGCGCTGTTTCGCGACACCAGGATGACTTCGACACGGGCGCGCCCAAGGTGCTCGTTGAGGTTGAGCAGTTTCTGCACCAGGGCGAAGGCGTCCCCCGGCTCCAGGACCTCGTCTTCATGCTCGATCTGGTATTGCCGATAGGCCTCGACGCCACTCGACAGATAGACCTTGTGGCTTTCGCGCAAATCGAACAAGGCCCGCGATGAAATCGCCAGCACCAGCTTGTCATCGATGTTATTTGCCATGTTGCCCCCTTTCGCCTGTCAACGGTTGCGGCGATCCAGGAACGCCAGCGCCTGATGCAACGCTTCGATCTTCGGCAGCTCGCAGCCTGCCGCCTTGGCCGCCGCCAATGGCCGGGCGTAGATTGCCTCCAGCTCCAGCGGCCGTTTATGGGCGTAATCGTGATACATGCTCGGCCAATAGTCGGGCATTTTTTCGGTCATCGTGAACAGATAATCCGCATACCCAGGCGCGATCTGATGGCCGCAGGCCTGCGCACCGCGTACCACCTCGCCCATGAGCGCCTGGATCAGCCCGCGACTGTGATCATTCGCCATCAACGGCGAGGTGCTGGCGCCCAGCAGCACCGACAGACCGTTATACGGTACGTTCCACACCAGCTTCTGCCAACGAGCCTGTTGCAGGTCGGGCATCGCCTGGGAGTCGATGCCGGCGCCACGGAACAGACCCGCCGCCTCTTCGACGATCGCCATGCGCTCAGCCTGGTCCTGGCAGGGACCACTGTGATAGCCGATGTTGACCGCACCGAGCGCCTGGTGAGCGATGACGCCCGGGCCGACACGATTCACGCAGATCAGGCACAGGCCACCCAACAGGTGCAGCGAATCGGGCAACAACGGCCGCAGATCGTCTTCGACATCGAGGCCGTTCTGCAGCAACAGGATTTTCGCCCCATCGGCCGCCGCCTGGATGATCGCCGGTGCCAGGTCGGCATTGCTGGTGGTCTTGGCGCCCACCAGCAGCCACTCGCAAGGCGGCATCTGCTCAGCCGAGCGGTACGCCTGGACCGGGTCGAGGCTCAGCGTGCCATGGACATCGCTGTCGATCCGCAGGCCGCCCTCGGCGACGGCGGCAAATTCGCTGCGCAACAAGAAGTGAACGTCGTGACCGGCCCGGGCCAGCATCACACCGTAAAACCCACCGATCGCCCCGGTGCCGATCATGCCGATCCTGCCGCTCCCGGGCCTAGCGCCTGCCTGCGTCATGCAACTCCCCCTCTCTGACAATCCCCGCGCATCATTACACAGGACCCACGCTTCGTGGCGAGGACCCTGCCCGCCGCAATTAAAGCGGCCCCTGCCCATTGTCGAGCCACCTCCGAACGCGCTAAGGTTCGGCTCCCCGACGCGCTTAACTTCGCTGTGCACCGCCGCGCGGGGATCGCTGGCGGCCGGCACCCGTGACCTTACGAGTAACACGATGGCTGATTTACCGATCAATGACCTAAACGTCGCCTCCAACGAGACCCTCATCACGCCTGACCAACTCAAGCGCGATATCCCCCTGAGCGACGCTGCCCTGCGCACCGTGACCAAGGGCCGGGAAGTCATCCGCAACATTCTCGACGGCACCGACCATCGCCTGTTCGTGGTCATCGGGCCTTGCTCGATCCATGACATCAAGGCTGCCCACGAATACGCCGAGCGCCTGAAGGTACTCGCCGCGGAAGTTTCCGACACGTTGTACTTGGTAATGCGGGTGTATTTCGAGAAGCCTCGGACGACCGTTGGCTGGAAGGGCCTGATCAACGACCCGTACCTGGACGACTCCTTCAAGATCCAGGACGGCCTGCATATCGGTCGCCAATTGCTGCTGGACCTGGCCGAAATGGGCCTGCCCACCGCCACCGAAGCCCTGGACCCGATCTCTCCGCAATATTTGCAGGACCTGATCAGCTGGTCGGCCATCGGCGCACGCACCACCGAATCCCAGACCCACCGGGAAATGGCCTCCGGCCTGTCCTCGGCGGTGGGCTTCAAGAACGGCACCGACGGCGGCCTGACTGTGGCGATCAACGCCTTGCAGTCGGTTTCCAGCCCGCACCGTTTCCTGGGCATCAACCAGGAAGGTGGCGTCTCGATCGTCACCACCAAGGGCAACGCCTACGGCCACGTGGTATTGCGCGGCGGCAACGGCAAGCCGAACTATGATTCGGTCAGTGTCGCCCTGTGTGAGCAGGCGCTGGACAAGGCCAAGGTCAAGCCGAACATCATGGTCGATTGCAGCCACGCCAACTCCAACAAGGACCCGGCGCTGCAGCCGCTGGTGATGGAAAACGTTGCCAACCAGATCCTGGAAGGCAACCAATCAATCATCGGCCTGATGGTGGAAAGTCATTTGAACTGGGGCTGCCAGGCGATCCCGAAAGACCTCGCCGATTTGCAGTACGGCGTCTCCATCACCGACGCCTGCATCGACTGGGGCACCACCGAGAAAACCTTGCGCAGCATGCACGCCAAGCTCAAGGACGTGCTGCCAAAGCGTCAGCGCAGCTGATCGATCGCTTCGACAGATAAAACACCAGCATAAAAAAACGCCGGGCTTTTCAGCCCGGCGTTTTTTTGGGGAACCGTTGGGTGTCAGAGCTTCGCCGCGTGCCGCTGGTGACGCTCCATGTATCGCTCCACATAGGAGCAGGACGGGATCACCGTGTAGCCCATTTCCTCGGCGTACTGCAGGGCCGCTTCAGTCAGCTTCGCCGCGATTCCCCTGCCACGCAACGCGTTGGGCACGAACGTGCGATAGATATCCAGGGTCTGCTTGCCCAGGTCCATGTAGGTCAGATAGGCACGATGACCGTCCACAATGGTCTCGAACTGATGACCAGCCTGGTCATGGTGGATGGTAACCGCCTCGCTCATCACTACTCCTCGCGGGTCTGAATGCCGACCCCTACCTTACCGATGTTTTTCCGGCGAAGGAACATCTACGCCACCCCGTGCCTGCTTGGTCACCGAGCGCAAAAAATCAATCGCTCAAACCCGAGCACGTCGTGAATAGTAGGCACCAATGACGCAAATGCTCAAGGCACGCCTGTCACTGAAGGGATAAACCCCGGCGGGTTTATCGATTGAGCGTCACGCTCACCCTGTAGTCGATCAAGGCGCAATAGCTGAACATCGCCAGTTGTTGAGTCTTGAGACGAGCGCCGATTGTTAAAGTCACCGCCGTTACCAATAAAAGATGTGCCGGCGGTTGCGCAAAAAATGAGCAAAAGTCTAGGAGAATCAATAAACAGCGACTTTAGCGCTCTGCAATGAGTTGGTCTGCCCAGCGGAACTTTTCTTCACCGCCGCGCTCCATTCCGGAGGTTGGGCTGTGCGTTTTTTAAACAGCACTCAGAAAAGTTGCTTGAAAAAGAATCACCGCCTACAATTTTTTTGCTTCTTGCGCTACGTCAGTTTACTTACTACAAGTAATGAGTAGTATGTACGCCGGCTAACTCCTCACTCTGGGGAGACAGTCATTAAATAGAAAGTCCTTGAAGGGGAACACGATGAACAACGTTCTGAAATTCTCTGCTCTGGCCCTGGCCGCAGTTCTGGCTACCGGTTGCAGCAGCGCATCGAAAGAAACCGAAGCCCGTCTGACTGCTACCGAAGACGCAGCAGCTCGCGCCCAAGCTCGTGCAGACGAAGCCTACCGTAAAGCTGATGAAGCTCTGGCTGCTGCTCAAAAAGCACAACAGACTGCTGACGAAGCTAACGAGCGTGCTCTGCGCATGCTGGAAAAAGCTAGCCGCAAGTAATAGTCCTTCGGGATTGTTATCGAGCCGACCTGTTACTGGGTCGGCTTTTTTATTGCCCTGAGTTTTTGCAAGGCAAAAAAAACCGCCGAGGTCGCAAGAAGTCGGCGGTTTGCTTCAGGACAGTTACTGGGGCATGTCGACCGGGGCGCTCGAGACCATCGGGGCCGATGCACTTGGCACTGCGATTTCCACCGGCAGGCCATCTTCGGCAGCTACCACGTCACGCACCACGTCCCAGTTCATGCGCAAGTTGCTGGTGATGTCCTCACGCTTGAGCATCGCATTGATGACCGCGGTGTGCTTGTCCACCACGGACGGGTTGCCCTTGTCGTCCAGGGGCGTATGGGCTTCCAGGTAAACCTTGCCGCCACTGAGGCCCAACTTGTACGGATCGTTGATGATTCGTACCGAAGTGCCCACCGGCACCATGCCGGCCATCTCCAGGACGTTGTTGTTGAACATACGGAAACAGCCGTGGCTGGTACGCATGCCAATGCCAAACTTCTTGTTCGATCCATGGATCAGGTAGCCCGGCGTACCCAGGGTGAACTTGAACGGGCCCAATGGATTGTCAGGACCGGCCGGCACGACATTCGGCAGCGGGTCGCCATCAGCGGCGTGTTCGGCCTTGATCGAGGCCGGAGGCGTCCAGGTCGGGTTAGGCGTCTTGGCGATGATGCTGGTGCGCGCAATGGGCGAACCCCAACCTTCGCGGCCAATCCCCAGTGGGAACGTATAGACCACGTTCCGGCCCTTGGGGAAATAGTAGAGGCGATATTCGGCGAGGTTGATCACGATGCCTTCGCGCGGGCCCGGAGGAAGAATGAAACGGGTCGGCAGGACAATCTCGGTGCCAGCACCCGGCAACCACGGATCGACCCCGGGGTTGGCCGCCACCATCTCGGTATAGCCCAAGTCATAGGTGGTACCCAGGTCAGCGAAGGTATCTTCGTATTTGGCCTTGATGACCTGCACCTGGCCGACGATGTCTTCGCCCGGTGGGGGCAGGGGCAACTCCAACGCAGCAACGGGACCAGCCATACACAGGGCGGCAAGAGACAGGCAGCGGGCGACGGCAGGCAAGCGCGGCAACATCCGGGAAATCCTTCGCAGATCGAACAAGGGGTATCGAAACGGCGATTGTACACTGCCCCCCGTTATTTCGGGGAGAGCGGCACCGGAGTGTCCGATGCGCAGCATGCCGGGGGATCAACTGAAACCCTGTGGGAGCGAGCTTGCTCGCGATTGGCGGTGGGCCTGCCTGCACTGTATGGGACTGTGCCGGCCCTATCGCGAGCAAGCTCGCTCCCACAAAAGCGATACTCTGGGCCAGAAGGATCACAACTCGAACCGCAACTCCGGCCAGATTGGCGAGGTGCCGCGTTTCTGCGACTCCAGGATCGCCCGGCACAAGGAACACAGGCGGTGATCCTGGAAAATCCTGCGATCGACCCCGGACCAACGTGGCTGGGCCGGCAACAGGCTGCCGCACAGGGTCCGGTCGGCCGATCCGCCCAGTTCCAACTGCCGGGTCACCAGGTGCACCCGTACTTCCTGGCAGGCGAACAGATCCAGCTGCTCGTCAGGCTCGATCAGTTGGTAGGCAAACAGGGACCAGGCGGGACGCGGCATCGGGGGCTCCAAATCGGGGGCGCCACATTAGCCGAAACACCGCCTGTAGAAAAGCGTCAAAGCAGCGGTTTCAGCGTCGGCCAGACATTTTCCAGCAACTTGCCCTGAGCCGCGACGGACGGGTGCAACCCGTCGCCTTGCATCATCCCTGGGACACCTCCCACATCCTTGAGAAAAAACGGCACCAGCGGCACCTTCTTCTCCTCGGCCAAGGTGGTGTAGACCTTCGCGAAAGCCTCGGTGTAGCGCCGCCCATAGTTGGGCGGCAACTGCATGCCCAGCAAGATCACCTTCGCACCGCTGGCGCGAGAGCTCTCGATCATCGCTGCAAGGTTTTGTTGCAATTGTGTTGGCGGCTGTCCGCGCAGCCCATCGTTGCCTCCCAACTCCAGAACCACCACCTCCGGCTTATGGGCCGCAAGCAGCGTCGGCAGGCGCGCCAGGCCACCTGCACTGGTGTCGCCACTGATCGAGGCATTGACCACTTTATCGTCGAAACCCTCGGCCTTGAGCCGTTGTTCTAGCAACGACACCCAGCCTTGCCGGGTATCCAGGCCGAAAGCCGCGCTGATACTATCGCCAACGATCAGGACTGTACCCGCCGCTGCGTTCTGGACCATGCACATCAAGGCCAGGCCGGCACTCAAAAACCACACACGCATCGGATTCTCCATGGGCTCAAGCATTCTCACCGCGACGGACCTTAGCAAAGTGGTTCCCAGCGCGGAAGGTGAACTGACCATCCTGCACGAACTCAGCCTGGAACTGAACAAGGGCGACAGCCTGGCCATCGTCGGCGCGTCCGGTTCCGGCAAGTCGACGCTGCTCGGCCTGCTGGCCGGGCTCGACCTGCCCAGCAAGGGCGAAGTGACCCTCGCCGGCCAAGCCCTCAGCGCATTGGACGAGGATCAGCGGGCACGGGTTCGCGCCGAACATGTCGGCTTCGTCTTCCAGTCTTTCCAGCTGCTCGACAGCCTCAACGCGCTGGAGAACGTCATGCTGCCGCTGGAACTGGACGGCCGCAAGGACGCCCGGGAGCGCGCCACGCAACTGCTGCAACGGGTCGGGCTCGGCCAGCGGTTGACTCACTCGCCACGCCAGCTCTCCGGCGGCGAACAACAGCGCGTTGCGATCGCCCGCGCCTTTGCCGCCGAACCCGACGTTCTGTTTGCCGACGAGCCTACCGGCAACCTAGACAGCCACACTGGCGAACGCATCAGCGATCTGCTGTTCGAGCTGAACAAGGAACGCGGTACGACCCTGGTGCTGGTCACCCACGACGAACGCCTGGCCCATCGCTGCCGGCGCCTGATCCGACTTGAAGCCGGCCAGATGGTCGCGCCCCTGGAGCCTTGATGGCACGCTTGCCCCTGCTGCGCCTGTTCAGTCTTGCCATTCGCCAGTTGCTGCGCGACGCCCGCGCCGGCGAGCTGCGCGTGCTGTTCTTCGCCTTGCTGGTGGCCGTGGCGGCAAGCACCGCCATCGGCTACTTCGGCGCCCGGCTCAACGGCGCGATGATGATGCGCGCCACCGAGTTCCTCGGCGCCGACCTGCTGCTCGAAGGCAGCTCCCCCGCCCGCCCGGAACAGATTCGCAGCGGCTCCGAACTGGGCCTGGAACATGCCCGCGTGGTGGAGTTTTCCAGTGTCGTTGCCACCGACAACGGTATCCAGCTGTCCAGCGTCAAGGCAGCCGATGACATCTACCCCTTGCGCGGCGAACTGAAGAGCGCCCCCGCGCCCCTTGCACAGGAGGAAACGGGCGGACGTCCAGCCCCGGGTGAGGCCTGGGTGGAGGCGCGGCTGCTGACCGCCCTGGACCTGAAGATCGGTGACAGCATCGATGTCGGCAACAAGACCCTTCGCCTGAGCCGGGTGCTGACCTACGAACCGGATCGCGCCGGCAACTTCTACAGCCTTACACCGCGAGTCATGATCAACCTCAAGGATCTGGACGCCACGGGCGTGGTGCAACCGGGCAGCCGCGTCAGCTATCGCGACCTGTGGCGAGGCCCGGCCCCGGCACTGCAAACCTACCGCGACCTGGTCAAGCCAGGCCTGGAACCCAACCAGCGTCTGCAGGATGCCCGCGATGGCAACCGGCAGATCGGAGGCGCCCTGGGCAAGGCCGAGCGCTACCTGAACATGGCCAGCCTGGTGGCGGTGCTGTTGTCCGGCGTGGCCGTCGCCCTCTCCGCCAACCGCTTCGCCACCCGGCGCTTCGACGCCAGCGCGCTGTTGCGTTGTCTCGGCCTGTCGCGCCGGGAAGCCATGGTGCTGTTCAGCCTGCAATTGACAGTGCTGGGCCTGCTGGCCAGTATCAGCGGCGCCCTCCTTGGCTGGATCGCCCAACTGGGGCTGTTCGCCTTGCTGCATGACCTGTTGCCGACCACCGTGCCGCCAGGCGGCCTGTTGCCGGCGATCGCGGGGATCGGCACCGGGCTGGTGGCGCTGGCGGGGTTCGCCTTGCCGCCGTTGGCCGCACTGGGCCGGGTCCCGCCGCTGCGCGTACTGCGCCGGGACATGCTGCCGATCCCCTCCAGTACCTGGGTGGTCTACGGCGCCGCATTGGGTGCCCTTGGGCTGATCATGTGGCGCCTGAGCCTGGACCTGGTGCTCACGTTTGCCCTGCTCGGTGGCGGCGTGATTGCCGCGCTGGTCCTTGGTGGCCTGCTGCTGCTGGCATTGCAGAGCCTGCGTCGGATGCTGGCCCGCGCCTCGCTGCCCTGGCGCCTGGGGCTCGGCCAGTTGCTGCGCCACCCGCTGGCCGCGGCGGGCCAGGCCCTGGCATTCGGCCTGATCCTGTTGTCCATGGCATTGATTGCGTTGCTGCGCGGCGAGTTGTTGGATACCTGGCAAAACCAGCTGCCCAAGAACGCTCCGAACTATTTCGCCCTGAACATCCTGCCCAACGACAAACAGGCGTTCGCCGACAAGCTGATGGAACTGTCCGCGCAGTCGGCCCCGCTGTATCCCGTGGTACCGGGGCGGCTCATCAGCATCAACGGCGAGCCGGCCAAGGAATTCGTGACCAAAGACTCGGCGGGCGACCGCGCGCTGCAGCGCGACCTGAGCCTGACCTGGGCCGCGGATCTGCCTGCGGGCAATGTGGTGACCGCCGGAAACTGGTGGCCTCAACAGCCACCGGACGATATTCCAGGAGTGTCGGTGGAAGGCAAGGTGGCCGAAAACCTCAAGATCAAGCTGGGCGACCGCCTGGTGTTCAATGTCGGGGGTCTCAACCGGGAGGCGAAGGTCACCAGCCTGCGGGAAATCAATTGGGACAATTTCCAGCCAAACTTCTTCATGATTTTCCAGCCCGGCACCTTGAAGGATCTTCCGGCCACCTACCTCACCAGCTTCTATCTGGCAGCCGGTCACGACCAGCAGATTGTCGACCTGTCACGGGCGTTCCCCGCCGTGACGATCCTGCAGGTGGAAGCCCTGCTCGAACAACTGCGCAGCATCCTCGCCCAGGTGACGCTGGCCGTGGAATATGTGCTGCTGTTCGTGCTCGCGGCGGGGATGGCCGTGCTGTTCTCAGGCTTGCAAGCCACGCTCGATGAAAGGATTCGCCAAGGCGCATTGCTACGCGCCCTCGGTGCCGAGCGGCCACTGCTGACCAAGGCCCGGCGCATCGAATTCGGTTTGCTGGGCGCGGTCAGCGGCTTGCTGGCCGCCCTGGGCTCGGAGTTGGTGAGCCTGGTGCTTTACCGGTACGCATTCGACCTGCCATGGCATCCGCATCCATGGCTGCTGGTGCTGCCATTGGTGGGTGCTTTGCTGATCGGTGCAGCGGGCGTATTTGGTACCCGCCGAGCGCTCAACGCCAGCCCGCTGACAGTGTTGCGCGAGGGTTGATAGACTTCCGGCTTCGCTATCACAAGAAGTTGCCATGAGTCGCTATCGCCCTCCCCGCACCGCCGGCACCGCGCTGATCACCCCCGAAGGTGAGGCGCGGATGCGCGCTGAACTCCACGAACTCTGGCACGTGCGCCGCCCCCAGGTGACCCAATCGGTCAGCGAGGCGGCGGCCCAGGGCGATCGTTCGGAAAACGCCGAATACACTTACGGCAAGAAGATGCTGCGGGAAATCGACAGTCGCGTGCGCTTCCTCACCAAGCGCCTCGAAGCGCTCAAGGTCGTCAGTGAAAAGCCCAGCGACCCAAACAAGGTTTATTTCGGCGCCTGGGTCACCGTGGAAGATGAAGAAGGCAACGAGTCCCGCTATCGCATCGTCGGGCCCGATGAGCTGGATTTGAAACAGAACCTGATCAGCATCGACTCGCCGCTGGCCCGCGCATTGATCGGCAAGGCCCTTGATGCCGAAGCCCGAGTCCAAACGCCTGCCGGCGAGCAACTTATATATATAACCCACATCGAATACCTGTAAAAACCAAAGAAAATTAATCCGCGGACATATCGCGGCACAACGACAAGCAACTTGTTATTTGACATCAACAGGTTCATCCGGGAAATTGAAAGTGCGCCGAGGGCGCACTTTTTATTACCTTTACATATTCAAGGATGAATAACATGGACCCGAACTTCAGTGACCGATGGATGAACCACACACCGCAAATTTATAAACTTCGCATTGATGAACTAATTCTCCCCGGCACCCATGATTCAGGCTCTGACAGAGAAGCGCCGAAGATGCAGTTTCCGTTTGAAATCACCCAAGACGTTCCAATCCGCGATCAGATCAACCGAGGGTTTCGCGTGCTTGACCTGCGCGTTGAGCTGTTCGCCGACCAGCCTGCCGGGCACCCGCGTCGCTTCCAGCTTTATCACCTGGCCTCGTCGGGCCGTACCGTGGCCGGTGATGTCCTTGACGTGCTCAACGCGTTTTATGCGAACCCAGCCCGAGGGAAGGAAATCATCATTTTGAACTTTCATCAGCTCAAGAATTTTACCGATGCGGCACATAACGAACTTCACGACCTGATTGACCAGACGATCGGACATCGACTGATCCACTACGCTCAGAGCTATATGACGCTTCAGGAACTATGGCAACGCATGCCAGGAAAGAATATCGTCATTTCCTATAACAGGCGTGGCGGGGATGGTTACTGGCCCGGGGTCGAGCACCAATGGTCCGGCGAGGACTATATAAGCACTTCAACGCTGAAAAAATTCATGGACGATGCCAGTTCACAGCCTAAAAGGCCCTACGCGCTTCGCTCCATCCAATGCGCGAAATATACAGGCTTCTTCGTCCCGGATGATTTCAGCGACAAAGTTGACGAATGGTTCGCGTCCCAAGACATCAATAGCTATATCCAACGCTTTCACATCATCAATACCGACTGGTCGACGCGAAGCAGCATTGTGCTCAACTGCATGCACGCCAACCAGTTCCGGGGCCTGGCCAAAGGGGACCTTAACGGCGGGTGATCAGTCCCTGCCTGGCCACACGGGTCAGCTGCCGGATCGTTTCGGCAGCGTCCGCCCGGGTGGGGGACTGGATCACGGCGAGGTCGAAGCTGTCATTGGCAAAACGCGCCAGGGACTCGCCGTCTTCGACAAATTGGATCAGGAAGGCAGCAGGCCCATGGTTGCGTCGCGGCCAGCCGTCCAGATAACGCAGCAGCGTTGGCTGGTGGGTACCGCCCAGGAGAATTTTCGGATTGCGTTGGAGAAGGTTCGCCGTGATTGGCGCAAGACGTACGAGGGGGCTGGATGCGTTCATTGTGTCGTGTCTCTGCCTCAAAAGTCTGCATGGCAGGTGAGAGGCAACACCGAACCAGCGCTTTAGCGGTATTTCGAAGCCCTGTTGTCCTGGCTTCTATCGGTGACCGGAAGTCACCTGGCGCCCCGCAAGTAGCTGTTTAAATCGGCGCATGAGCGGCATCCTAGAGAAGCTGACCGGCCAGTGTCAAGAATCGACGAGCACAAAAAAGGCCCGTACTGGACGGGCCTCGACGATTCAAGCAAGGGGTCAGCGGGCGATGGCGTTGTCGGCGGAAAGCTTGCCAGCACCTTCAATCAGCACGGCGATGCTACCCGCCAGCAGGGCCAGGCCAAACTCGTAGCCATTGTTGGCCATGAACAGACCATTGCCGATATGCACCGAGAAAATCGCCACCAGCGACAGAATCGCCAGACCCAGCGCCGCAGGGCGCGCCAGAAGGCCGATGATCAGCGCCAGGCCGGCAAAGAACTCGGTACCGCCCGCCAACGTCGCCATCAAGTAACCGGGAGCCAGGCCGATGCTTTCCATCCACTGCGCCGTCCCCGCCAAACCATAACCGCCAAACAGACCGAACAGCTTTTGCCCACCGTGGGCAGTGAAGATGATACCCACGACGATGCGCAGGACAGTCAGGCCGTAGCCTGCACGGGAGAACAGTACTTTGTTGATGAGAGTGCTCATGGATCATTCCTTGGTGATGTGTGGTTAGACGCCATATTAATCGAATAACCTTATCTAACTAGCGCAAAAACTCCGCCATAACGATCAGGTTATTTGATTATTTTCGCAGGACCACCTTTCGTTCCTGGGACTCCAGCGACTCTCGCTCCCGGTCAAACGCCAGATAGTATTTGTTCACACTATTAACGTAGCTGACTGCGCCCATCCCCACCTGCTCCATGGCGATGCGCTCCACCTGGAAAAACCACTGGTTCGGGTTCAATCCCCGTCGCCGGGCCTCGGCGCGCATCCCTTGCACCCGCTCGGGTCCCATGTTGTAGGCCGCCAGGACGAACGCCATGCGCTCTCGCTCGTTGAGTTTGGGGCTGGCGAAAAACTTGCGGCGGATCATGGCAAGGTACTTGGCGCCAGCCTGCACATTGCCATCGAGGTTGCGGATGTCATTGACCCCGACCCGCTGGGCCGCGGACGGAGTGATCTGCATCAGGCCCGTCGGGCCGCTGCCGCTGCGCGCGTTGGGTTGCAGGGCCGACTCCTTGAAGGCCAGGGCCGCCAGGTTGAGCCAGTCCATGCCTTGAGCCTGGGCGTGCTTTTGCAGCACCGGCCGCAGTTTCTCCAGGCGCTGGCGATTGGCCCGGGCCAACGGATAATGAACCTGGTACAAGCGACGGTAGATCCGCAGGAACGCAGCGTCTTCGTTTGACGGTGCCTTGTAGGTGACGAGGAATCGATCGATGCTCGCCCGCAGCATCGCGGCGTCACGACGCACGAACCAGAACTCATCGCTCGGCTCGCCGATGAGCAATTGGCGGTCGAAGCGCAGCTTGGGCAAGATCTTGCCCCAACGTTCGGCAATCGGCTGTTCGACAATGGTCAGGTGGAAGATCCCGCCCTGGACCATTTCCAGCACATCCTCCACCGCCAGGGTGGGATCGACCCATTCGATTTTCACCGCCGGCAACTTGAGCAACGCAAGCTTCTGATTGATCTGGCTGACGGCATCCCCCGCCGCGCTGCCAGTGGGCAGGGCCAGGGTCTTGCCAGACAATTGTTCGACGCGGGTATATCGCTTCTCCCCCTTGATGCCCACCAGCAGCCACGGCACGTCGCTGCGGATCGGATCACTGGCGCTGACCGCCTGGCCCGGTTGCGGCTCAAGCAGTTCGCCGGGAGCGACCAGGTCGCCCTCGCCACGTTGCAACGCGCCAAGCAGTTGATCCTTGGCCTTGGGAATGATCTTGAGGGTAATTTCCTGGCCGTCCCGGGCATGTCCGTTGAGGTATTGCTCGAACGCCCGCAACCGGTGATATTCGACGCCAATGGGCTGTCCCTGGACTTCGCCGGAACTGTTGCGGCTCTGATTGACCAGGACTTTCAGCACCCGGCTGTCCCGGATCTGCGCCAGGTCCCGGACGGTTCCCGGCGCCACGGCTTGCAGCGGTCCGGGCAGCCGCGCTTCGGCCGGCATCGGCAAAAACAGCGAACAACACAGCACAAGCAATACCTGGGGACGTGCCATCCACTCTCCGGAAGGACAGTGCCGAGCCATCCCAGGGAACGGGACCGACTGGCAAAACAGAGCACCTTGGGGCGCTGAAAAGTGCGAAAGACTGGCACAGCGATGGCATTCGCACCACCCCAACCGGTCTCGTGGCCTCAACAGACAGCCGCAACTCGTTGTAGTTCTTGGCTTTTTTTATAAATCTACAGCTCTGATATGCTTTGCGGCCTTTGGGCCGAGGTAGCACCATGCAACTCATCGATATCGGCGTCAACCTGACCAACCCCAGTTTTGCCGACAAACACCAGGCCGTGCTCGAGCGCGCTTATGAAGCGGGCGTCTGCCAACTGGTCTTGACCGGTACCAGCATCGAAGGCAGCGAGCAGGCCCTTGAACTCTGCCAGCACCTCGACGAAGAGGGGCAACGGCTGTTTTCCACTGCCGGCATCCATCCCCACAGCGCCAGCGACTGGACGACCGACAGCGCACGACACCTGAAGGATCTGCTCAAGCAAGACCGCGTCCGCGCGGTGGGGGAATGCGGATTGGATTTCAACCGGGACTTCTCGCCCCGCCCACAGCAGGAAAAGGTCCTGGAAGAACACCTGGCCCTTGCGATGGAGTTGCAATTGCCGGTGTTTCTCCACGAGCGCGACGCCGACCAGCGTCTGCTGGAAATTCTACAAGGCTTTCGTGACCGATTGCCCGCCGCGGTGGTGCATTGTTTTACGGGCGAGCAAAAAGCGCTGTTCCGCTACCTCGATCTGGACCTGCACATCGGAATCACCGGGTGGATCTGCGATGAGCGCCGGGGCACCCACCTGCATCCATTGATGCGGGAAATCCCACGCGGTCGGCTCATGCTCGAAAGCGACGCCCCGTATTTACTGCCGCGTACCCTGCGGCCCAAGCCCAAGAACGGTCGCAACGAGCCGGCGTATCTGACGGACGTCCTTCGCGAAGTTGCCCTGCACCGCGGTGAAACCCAGGAAGACCTGGCAGCCCACACCACCGCCTGCGCCCGGGCGTTTTTTGGGTTGCCGAACCTTTCCGAATGAGCCGAAAGGCCCTGGGGAGCGAGCAAGCTCGCTCCCCAGGGCTCTTGGTCAAGGGCTCTTTAGCATCTGTTGACGCACATCAAAACCCCGCCCCCTGGATAGCAGCAGAATACTGGCACCTTGCCGAAACTGTTTCCGCTATCAGAGAAGACCTACCATGGGTGCCTGGCTTAGCAATATCTCGCTTAAATACAAATTCTGGGCGGTCAATGCGGTCGCATTCGCCACAACCTTGCTGTTGGTGCTCTATGCCATGCACCTGGAACAGCAGGTCCGAGGGGTGAGCCTGGGTCTGGTCTTTGCCGAACGCTTCAGCCAATACGCCGTGGCGGTGATGGTATTGATGCTGGCAATGCTGGGTGCCTCGCAACTGTTGATCCGCTTCCTGCTCAGTCAGCTCGACACGTTGAAAGACGTGATGCTGCACGTGGAAAAAACCGGTGACCTTTCTGCCCGCGTGCCCCTGGCCTGCCGCGACGAGGTGGGCCAGATGGCCGCCGCGTTCAACGCGATGCAGGCGGGTTACCAACGGGTGGTCGACACCGTCGCCAGCACCGCGCGGCAGCTGGACAACGGGGCCGCTCGGCTGGCGTCGAGCATGAACGAGGTGCGCCACGGCATGCTCGGCCAGCAGAGCGAGACCGACCAGGCCGCCACGGCGATCAACGAGATGTCCGCGACGGTTTATCACATCGCCCAGCATGCTGGCGCCACCCGTGATCTGTCGAAAACCACCGACACCCTCGCCGGCAACGGCCGCGAGGTGGTCAGCCGTGTCCAGCAATCGATTACCGGGCTGTCCACCGGCGTGCAGCAAACCGCCGAGATGATCCAGCGCCTGGCCGAAGACAGCCAGAAAATCAACGGCGTGGTCGGTGTGATCCACAGCATCGCCGAGCAAACCAACCTACTGGCCCTGAACGCCGCCATCGAAGCGGCGCGGGCCGGTGACATGGGTCGAGGCTTTGCGGTGGTGGCCGATGAGGTCCGCAACCTCGCCAGGCGGGTCCAAACCTCTACGGACGAGATCACCACGATGGTGTCGGCGCTGCAGGCGGTCACCCGGGATGCGGTGGAGTTCATGCAGGAAAGTTCGCACAAGGCCGATGACTGCGTACAGCAGGCTTGCGCAGCCGGCGAGGCGTTGGCGCAGATCACCGAGGCGGTGGCGCAGATGCGCGAGAGCAATACCCAGATCGCCGTCGCGGCCGAGCAGCAAAGCCATGTCGCCGAAGAGATGAACAGAGCGGTGCTGGGTATTCGCGACGTAACCGAAGACACCGTGCGCCAGACGGTGGACTCCGCCGCCACCAGTGCTGAACTGGCGACGCTGGCGGGGCAACTGAACAAGGCGATTGGGCAGTTGAAGCTTTGAACCCCTCGTCCAGAAGGCTTATGGCTATCGCCACCTATCGCCACGATAGCCAACCGCGATTCGCCGCCCCGCCCGGCCCGACCTATCCTTCGTTTATTCGGTTTAAACGGACTCAAGGAACAGCATCATGGGCAAACGTCACCCCAACCTTCCGGCCTGGCAATGGCGCGCCTACCCTGACAATCATCGCCACCCGACCAACCTGGTCCTGCACCTGATCGCGGTGCCGTTGTTCATCGTCGCGTTTTTGCTGATTGTCTGCGGTGTGTTCAGCCTGAGCCTGGGGGATGTCGCCATCGGTGTGATCGGCTTGCTTGCCGCACTCGGGCTGCAACGCCATGGCCATAGCCTGGAGACACAAGCGTCGGAGCCTTTCAGTGATCGCAAGGACGCGATGTCGCGCCTGCTGGTGGAACAATTCCTGACCTTCCCACGATTTTTTCTAAGCGGTGGATGGTGGCGCGCCTGGCGGGAGCGCCACCGCCGCTGAATCGCCGAAACGTCTCAGCCGAAAATGGTCACTGTCTGCCGGCTCATGGCGATCAGCCGCCCATCGGCACTCCAGAATTTCGCCGCGACATGGCCATAGCCATCCTGGGCGTGTTCGATCTCAGCCAAATACTGGCACCAATCCAACGTCGTGAGTTCCAGCAACGGCTGGACGAACTCGATCGTCCAGGTCAGCGTACTGCCCGGGGCCATCTGGGTGAGGTGCGGTAACAGCGCCGGAGGCCAGGCATCCACCAGCGCCAGGATATGCCCTTCGTCCAGCGGCTGTTCCTTCACATCGCCGCGCAAACGTACCCAACCGCCCATGCTGCGGGATTTATTGCCGGTGAATGGCAGCCCGCCCACGCTCCAGCGCATCGCCAAGTGGCGCATGAACTCAGGCGTAGCGCCCTTGATGTAGGGCAACTCCTGGCATTGCTCGACATCCTTGAATTCAGGCGCGGGGTCAGCCTGCACCGACACGGTTGAAGATCGCGACGCGCCAAAGCTGCCTTGCACCACGGTCACCACTTCACCGTTCTGTACCGCACGCCCCAAGACCTGGCTGACCGCCTTGCCTTCACGCAACACCTGCACTTGAAAACTGACGGGGACGTCGGGCGCGACGGGGCCGACAAAGGTGATCGCCAACGAACGCACCGGGCGATCCGCCGGGACCTGGGCCCTCATCGCCTCGTATTGCAGCGCCGCCACCAGCCCGCCAAAACTGGCCCGTCCCTGGCCCCATTCAGGAGGGATCACAACGGCGCCTGGCTGATGGCGCACGGCATCGATCAAATCGGAGAAGCGCATGTCGACCTCGAGAACAGCGGAAAAAGATGAAGGAATCTTAACCAGCGCGGGCAAGCGACACAGCGCTCATACCGGCCAAAGAGACTGACAGAAAAGCCGTGGGGCTTGAATCCACCCCGGATGGCCACAGAGGTTTTGGGTAGCCTCAGGATTTATCGAAACAACTGGCGATGAGTTTATCCAGCACGCGGTCGGACTTGGCCTCGGCCTTTTCCATGGTGATTCGCCAGACCGGCACACAGGCTTGCAAATCGGCTTCATGCTCGGCCCGCGCCAGCCATTGCCAGCAATCATGCCAATCCCCCAGGGCGCCTTGGGCAGCCTTCAGCCGTGGCATGGCCGTTTCCGGCAAGCGATCGAGTTCAGGATAGGCCTCGATGGCGTAGCGCACGCGCTTGATCAACAGGCGCAACCGGTGACGGTCATGGGCGGGGTCGCGCAAGGCTTCGCCGAGTTTTTTCCATTGCTTGTCGAGGCGTTTTTCGATGCGCTTGCGCAGCCCGGCAAGCAGGCCCTGGCGCTGGGCAGCGCGGATGAAGCGTGGGAACGCGTCGAGAATCATCAGCAGCTGCGCCAATTCCGGGCTGCTGGCCACGGCGGGATAGGCTTCGGCCATTTGCACCTGGCGCCGCTGCGCCGCGTCGGTCTTGCCGTGCTTTTGCAGATACGCCGCCAGCACCTCGCGGTCGCGCAAGGGCGTAGTCAGGGTTCCTACTGCCGACGCGGCCGTTTCCAGCTGTTCGACACCGGGCAATCCACGCAACGGACGAAGCAGGCTGCGCAACCGACGGACCGTGGTTCGCAGGTCATGCAGTGCTTCGCTGTCGGTTTGGGCATTCAAGCGGGCCTGGCAGGCCAACAGGCGGACTTCCAGGCCCAGTATCCGGGCCACCAGCCGATCAATCATCGGGCGTACTCCGTACGCAGCTTCGAGTTTCGAGCTACAGGCCGCAAGGGAAAACAGTTTCGCTTCCACTTACAGCTTGCAGCTTGTAGCTCGCCGCTGTGTTTATCGTCCTGCGCGGGATTCGCGAATGTAGAAGCGGGCCTTCTCGGCTTTTTGAGTGCAGCCTTCGAAGGCTTCGAATTGCTGCTGGGTCTTGGCGCCGGTCAGCAGCGACAGGGCCTTGGAGTAGCTGACCGTACCGGCAAAACCTTCGGCCTTGGCCAGGTCCAGTTCGCGCCAGGCGCTGTCGAGTTGGCTGCCACAACTGTCGCGGTACGCGGTCTTGCCGGCACAACCGGCCAGGGCCAGAACCATCAGGGATGCCACCAGGGGCAGGCAGATCCGGGCTTTCATCGATAACACCTCAAGTCAGGTCAACAGTCGTGCTGGTAAGACGGTTTCGCCGGGAAAAAGTGCCTCGGCGCCACCGCTATATTCAAGTGTGGACGAGAATACGCAAATGCCGTCGCGGCGTGTCAAAAAACGACGCCTGCGCCACAACGATTTGAGCCGGGCCGTCGATGAGTGCATTGTTGACGTCTGTTCGATAAGAGGCCGGCTCATGACAAAACGTGTCGCATTGGTATTGGGCTCGGGCGGCGCCCGGGGCTATGCCCATATCGGAGTGATCGAGGAAATCGAACGGCGCGGCTACGACATTGCCTGCATCGCCGGCTGCTCCATGGGCGCCGTCGTGGGCGGAATCTACGCCGCCGGCAAGCTCGAGGATTACCGCAACTGGATCGAAAGCCTCGACTACCTGGATGTGCTGAGGCTGGTGGACGTCAGCTTTCGTCTCGGGGCGATTCGCGGAGAAAAAGTCTTCGGGCAAATCCGCAAAATTGTCGGCGAACTCAACATCGAAGACCTGCGCATTCCTTATACGGCTGTCGCCACCGACCTGACCAACCAGCAGGAAATCTGGTTCCAGGAAGGTTGCCTGCACCAGGCGATGCGCGCCTCGGCGGCCATTCCCAGCCTGTTCACCCCGGTGATGCAAGGCAACCGCATGCTGGTGGACGGCGGGCTGCTCAACCCGCTGCCGATCGTGCCAGTGGTGTCGAGCCATTGCGACCTGATCATTGCGGTCAACCTCAACGCCACCAACCAGAAGCAATATCGGCTGCCAGTGATCCAGCGCCCCGCCGCGTTCCGGCGTCGCTTCGATACCCTGGTCAGCTCCCTGGGCTCACGGCTGCCATTTCGCCGCAAACAGGCCGAGCAGCTGTTGCTGCTGGAGCAGGAAGCGCTGAAGGCCGAGGCCGCCGATATCAACCCGTGGATCGAATCCGCCGAGCCGGAAGGCCAGCAACCGGCCGCCGCGCCAGAGAGCGACGGTGCGCCAAGATCCGCCACCGGCTCGTTCATCATCGATAACGTCGGGCCCGCGTCCTTGCTGGATTTGATCAACCAGAGTTTCGAAGTAATGCAGACCTCGCTGGCCCAGTACAAAATCGCCGGTTACCCGCCGGACGTGCTGATCAACGTGCCGAAACGGGTGTGCCGGTTCTTCGAATTCTACAAGGCGCCGGAACTGATCGCGTTGGGGCGGGAGATCGCCCGGGATACGTTGGATCGGTATGAGAGTGAGCAGAATTAGGGATCTGCATTGACTGGGCGGACATTATCGCGAGCAGGCTCGCTCCCACAATGAAATGCGGCCCATTGTGGGAGCGAGCTTGCTCGCGATAATGTCCGCCCAGACCCCGATGGATTAAAGCCTCCCCTCCTCCAACAACCGATACCCCACCCCCGCTTCAGTCACGATAAACCGAGGCCGGGTCGGGTCGTCGGCCAGTTTCTGGCGCAGGTGACCGACCACGATGCGCAGGTAGTGGCTGTCCTCAACGTGGGTCGGGCCCCAGATGTCCTTGAGCAGTTGTTGCTGGGTGATGACCCGCCCCGGATGTCGCGCCAGTTGCGCCAGCACCGCGTACTCCTTGCGGGTCAGGGCCACTTCGGCGCCGTTCAGCAGGACCCGGCGATACGCCAGGTCCACCGTCAGCGGGCCGAACGTCAGCGCCGCCGGCGGTGCCTCGCCTGGCGGCGCCTGGCGCAGCAACGCACGCACGCGGGCAAGGAATTCCTGGATGCCAAAAGGCTTGGTCACGTAGTCATTGGCGCCGTTGTCCAGCGCCTCGACTTTCTGCGCCTCGCTGGCCCGCACCGAGAGGACCAGCACCGGCACCGCCGACCACTGGCGGAACTCTCGCAACACTTGCTGGCCGTCCATGTCCGGCAGGCCCAGATCGAGCACCAACAGGTCGGGTTTGTTCAACGCCGCCTGGGCCAGGCCCTCGGCTCCCGTCTCGGCTTCGAGCACCTTGTAGCCTTGCGAGGCCAGGCTGATGCGCAGGAATTTGCGGATCTGCGGTTCGTCATCGATGACCAAAAGGGTCGCGCTCTGGCTCATGGGGTCCATTCATCCAATCAAGTGGCGAGAGCATAACGCAGCGCCGGTCAGGCTTCATCGTCCATGCCTGGTTGTGCCTGCAAGGGCAGATGCAAAGTGATGCAGGTGCCACGACCGTCGAGGCCGTCGCCGACGCTGATCCGCCCACCGTGGGCACCGACCATGCCCTGGCAGATCGCCAATCCGAGCCCGGTGCCCTGCCCGCCTCGATCACCGCGCGCAGCGGTGTAGAACATGTCGAAGATCTTTTCCCGCTCTTGCTCGGGAATGCCCGGCCCTTCATCCGCCACGGCGAACAGGATTTCGTCGGCCGTCGCCTCGGCGTTGAGCAGCAGCCGTCCATAGGCCGGGGAAAACCGCGCGGCGTTCTCCAACACATTGACCAGGGCCTGTTCAATCAGCGCGGCGTGGACATACAGCAACGGCAAGCCGACCGGCACCTGGACATCGACCGCCAACGGCGCCAGCACGGCCCGCAGACGGTTCAACGCACTGGCGACGATGTCGGCGGGTGACACCCAATCGCGCGCCAGCTTCAGCGCGCCATGGCCGAGCCGGGTCATGTCGAGCAGATTCTGGATATAACGGTCCAGGCGCTCGGCCTCGTCGCGGGTGCCTTCCAGCAGCTCGCGACGGTCCTGCAGCGGGATCGCCTCGCCCAGCGCCAACAGGCTGTCGATGCTGCCGCGCATGGACGTCAGCGGTGTGCGCAGATCATGGGAGACAGACGCGAGCAAGGCACTGCGCAACTGTTCGGTTTCGCCGTGCAGGCGCGCTGCTTCCAGATCCTGTGCCAGTTGTGCCCGGGCCAGCGCCTGGGCCAGCGGCTGGCTGAGGGCCGCCAACAAGCGTCGACGATGGCCGCTCAACGGCTTGCCGTCTTTCGGGCAGACGCCCAGCAGGCCCAGCGGAGCGCCCTCGCTGGACAAGGGCCACCACCACCAGCGCCCGGACGGCAACGTCGCGGTGCCGGCACCGGCCGGTTGGTCGTGCTGCCAGGACCAGTCGGCGGCAGCGCGCTCGGCCTCGGTGAAGGTCAACGGCTCGGCGGTCTCGACTTTCCAACCATGCCCGCCGTCGCGGTTGAGCAGGCACAGCTGCAAATCGTCCTCGCTGTCGAGGTGTTGCACGGCGGCGCTGATCACGGCCTGGCGATCCGTGGCGGCAGTCAGCTTGCGTGACAGGTCGAGCTGTTCACCGGTTTCCTGCTGGGTGTCGCGCAGCGCTTGCAGTTGACGGCGCTGGCGGGCCGCGAGATTGCCCGTCAGGGCGGCCATCAGTAGGAAAAATGCCAGCGTCAGCACGTCCTCTTCGCGCTGGATCGTCAGGGAAAAATTGGGCGGGATAAACAGAAAATCGTAGGCCAGGAATGACAGCGCCGCACAGGCCAGGGCCGGGCCGAGGCTGCTGCGCACCGCCACCAGCAACACCGCCATCAGAAACACCAAGGAAATATTCGGCAGCGCCAGCAATCCTGAGATTCCCCAGGCCAAGGAACTGGCCGCCCCTGTCGCCGCGAGCGCCAGGGCATAGTCGAAACCGGTGGCGAGGGTGCTCGGGGCCAGGCGCGTGGGCGGTGGCGATTCATCGCTGTCCAACACGTTGATTTCCAGGCCACGGGCGTTGCGCAAAAGGCGTGAGGCCAGGCCACCGCCAAACCATCGCCGCCGCAGACGCCGGCGGGACTGCCCCACCAACAGCAACGTGGCGCGGCGTTGCATGGCGTGCTGGATCAACGTCCGCGCGACCTCCCCGGCGCGCAGCGACACCACTTCCCCTCCCAGGCGCTCGGCCAATTGCTGGGCGTTCTGCAGACGTTGGCGGGACGACTCGTCCCGCGCCCCGCCGTTATCCACATGCACCACGCTCCAGGGCAGATGCCGGCGCTGGGCGACGCGGCTGGCGTGGCGCACCAACCGTTCGGCCTGCAAGTCGCCGTCCACGCCCACCAGCAACCGACCGCGCACCGCCGGCGCCGCCTGGCCCAGTTGCCGATAGCCTTGCGCCAGGTCGTCGTCCACTTGCGCCGCCGCGGTCTGCATGGCCAGCTCGCGCAGCGCGGTAAGATTGGTCTGGGTAAAAAACGCATCAATGGCTGCCCGCGCCTGCTCCGGCACATAAACCTTGCCGTCGCGCAGGCGCTCCAGCAGCTCGCGCGGCGGCAGGTCGATCAGCAGCAACTCGTCGGCTTCCTGCAACACCCAGTCCGGCAACGTCTCGCGCACCTGCACGCCGGTGATGCCGCGCACCTGATCGTTGAGACTTTCCAAATGCTGGACATTCACCGTGGTGTAGACATCGATGCCTGCCGCCAACAACTCCTGGATGTCTTGCCAGCGCTTGGCATGCCGGCTGCCGGGCGCGTTGCTGTGGGCCAGTTCATCCACCAACACCAGGCTCGGGCGAGACGACAAAAGGCCGTCGAGGTCCATTTCCTCGAGCACCACGCCGCGATATTCCGAACGCACCAGCGGCTGCTGCAGCAGGCCATTCAACAGCGCTTCGGTCTCGGCGCGCCCGTGGGTCTCGACCACGCCGGCGACGACGTTCGTGCCTTGGCGCAGCCGGGCGTGGGCCGCTTGCAGCATGGCGTAGGTCTTGCCCACGCCCGGCGCGGCGCCGAGGAAAACCTTGAGGCGGCCACGGTCGTGGCGGGGCAGATTGGCTAGCAGTGCATCGGCGCGGCCGGAGTCGCTCATGCTATGTCTCTTTCAGATTTGGTCAAGATACCCTGTGGGAGCAGGCTGGCTCCCACCTTGGCTCAGAGTTTTTCCAGGGCCATGTTCAGCGCCAGCACGTTTACCACCGGCGGTCCCACCAACGGCTGCTCGATGTTGTCATTGAGCAACTGCTGCAACCTCGACACTGGCACATTCCTGGCCGCCGCGACACGCGTCAGTTGATAGGCAATCGCGGCCGGAGGCAAGTGCGGGTCCAACCCGCTGCCGGAAGTGGTCAGCAGCGCCAGGGGCACCGGTCCCTGGCCGGGCACTTGCAGCTTCTGGGCGCCATCGATCACCCGCGTGGCCAGTGCCGGGTTGCTCGGCGAAAAGTTGCTCGCGCCACTGGCCACCGTCGCAAACGCGCCAGCCGAGGGCCGTGGGTGAAACCACCCATCGCCGACGAAATCCTGGGCGATCAGCCGGGAGCCACGGACCTTGCCGTCGGCATCATGGACCAGGCTGCCGTTGGCCTGGTCCGGGAAAGCGATTTGCGCCACGCCGGTGACGATGAGTGGGTAAGCGATGCCAGTGATCAAGGTCATCAGCAGCAACAGGCTCAAGGCCGGGCGAATCAAGGTGAACATTGCTAAATCCTCAGTTGATGGATGTCTTCAGGCTCAAACCAACCCCAATCCCGTCAGCAACAGATCGATCGCCTTGATCCCCACGAACGGCACCGCGATCCCGCCCAGGCCGTAGATCAGCAGGTTGCGGCGCAGCAAGGCCGCCGCGCTCGCGGCTTGCACTCGCACGCCGCGCAGGGCCAGGGGGATCAACACGACGATGATCAGGGCGTTGAAGACGATGGCCGACAGGATCGCGCTTTGCGGGCTCTGCAAATGCATGACGTTCAATACGCCGAGCTGCGGATAGATGGAGGCGAACAGCGCCGGCAGGATGGCGAAGTACTTGGCGATATCATTGGCGATGGAAAACGTGGTGAGCGCGCCCCGGGTCACCAGCAGTTCCTTGCCGATCTGCACCACGTCCAGCAACTTGGTCGGATCGCTGTCGAGGTCGACCATGTTGGCCGCCTCGCGCGCGGCCTGGGTGCCGTCGTTCATCGCCATGCCTACATCGGCCTGGGCCAGGGCCGGAGCGTCGTTGGCACCGTCGCCACACATGGCGACGAGTCGACCATCGTTCTGCTCATGGCGAATGCGCGCCAGTTTTTTCTCCGGCGTGGCCTCGGCCAGCACATCATCCACGCCGGCTTCGGCGGCAATCGCGGCAGCGGTCAGCGGGTTGTCGCCCGTGACCATCACGGTGCGGATCCCCAGTTTGCGCAGCTCGGCAAAGCGCTCGCGGATGCCGGGCTTGACCACGTCCTTGAGGTGAATGGCGCCGAGCAATTTTCCGTCCACGCAGACCAGCAACGGCGTGCCGCCGCTCTGGGCGATCTTGTCGACTTCCCGGCCCAATGCGGTGGGCAGTCCATCACGGGGCAAGCCAATGAAAGTCAGCAGCGAATCCACCGCGCCCTTGCGATACACGCGCCCCTGATAATCCACGCCGGACAAGCGTGTTTCGGCACTGAATGGCACGGCTGTCAGCAACTGCGCGGCGGGTTCAGCCTGAGGATGCAACCCACGCAGGTATTCGACGATGGACTTGCCCTCGGCCGTATCGTCGGCCAACGAGGCGAACAACGCGCCTTCGGCCAGCTCCTTGGCGCTTACGCCCGGGGCGGCATAGACCGCTGCGCAACGACGGTTACCAAACGTGATGGTGCCGGTCTTGTCCAGCATCAACACGTGCACATCCCCCGCTGCCTCCACGGCGCGGCCGGACTTGGCGATGACGTTCAGGCGTACCAGGCGGTCCATCCCGGCGATGCCGATGGCCGACAGCAAGCCGCCGATAGTGGTGGGGATCAACGTCACCAACAGCGCCACCAGGAACACCAGCGGCAGGCTGCCGTTGGCGAAATGGGCGAACGGCTGCAACGTCACTACCACCAGCAGGAAGATCAGCGTCAGACCAATCAGCAAGATATCCAGCGCCACTTCGTTCGGGGTTTTCTGGCGTTTGGCGCCTTCCACCAGGGCGATCATGCGATCCAGGGTGGATTCGCCGGGATTGCTGGTGATGCGCACCAACAACCAATCGGACACCAGCCGCGTATTGCCGGTAACCGCCGAGCGATCCCCGCCCGATTCGCGAATGACCGGCGCCGACTCCCCGGTGATCGCCGCTTCATTGACCGCCGCGATGCCTTCGATCACTTCGCCGTCGCCGGGGATCATCTCCCCCGCAGCAACGCGAACGACATCCCCTTTGCGCAGGCGTGTGGCGGGGATCACCTCGAAACCGTCCGCCGTCTGGCGGCGGGCACTCAAGCCTTCACTGCCAGCCTTGAGGCTGTCGGCGCGAGCCTTGCCGCGCCCTTCGGCCAAGGCTTCAGCGAAGTTGGCGAACAACACGGTGAACCACAGCCACAGGGCAATCTGCGCGGCTACGAAAGTCGGCACGGTGCTGTCGGGAACCAGGCACAGCACGGTGGTGAGGACCGCGGTGAGTTCCACCACCAGCATCACCGGCGCACGGTGCAACTGGCGTGGATCAAGCTTGACGAAAGCTTGCACCAACGCAGGCCGCCACAGCGCCGACAGATTGGTTTTCGGTTGCTCCGGCGCCTTGGCGACGACGGTCTTGCTCATCGGCATGTTCATCTCAAATCCTCAGAAACCCAGGCTCAGGTGTTCGGCGATCGGGCCCAGGGCCAGGGTTGGCAGGAAGGTCAGGCCGCCGACCAACAGGATGGTCACGGTCAGCAACGTTACGAACAGCGGGCCGTGGGTGGGAAAGCTGTTCTGGCCGACAGGGGCGGGCTTTTTCATCGCCAGGCTACCGGCCAACGCCAGCACCGGCAGGATGTAGCCGAAACGGCCAATCAACATGCCCAGGCCCAGCATCAGATTGTGAAACGGCGTGTTGGCGCCAAAACCGGCGAAAGCAGAACCGTTGTTGGCCCCCGCCGAGGTGTAGGCATAGAGCAATTGGCTGAAACCGTGGGCGCCAGGGTTGCTCACCGCCGCCGCAGGGCCGGGCAGGCTTGCGGCAATAGCGCCGAGCACCAGCACGCTCACGGGCATCACCAGCAGCGTTACCACCAGCAATTGCACTTCCCGGGCACCGAGCTTCTTGCCCAGGTATTCGGGCGTGCGACCAATCATCAACCCGGCGAGGAACACCGCAATCAGCACATTCAGCAACATCCCGTAGAGCCCGGCCCCGACGCCGCCGAAGACCACCTCGCCGACCATCATGTTCATCAGCGCCACCATGCCGCTGAGGGGGTTGAGGCTGTCGTGCATGGCGTTGACCGAGCCGTTGGACGCCGCCGTGGTCGTCACTGACCAAAGCACCGTGGCAGTGGTGCCGAAGCGCGCCTCCTTGCCTTCCAGCGGCGCGGCTTGCTCAACCGCGGCGTTGTCGAGGGCTGGATTGGGTTGGTACTCGGCCCACAGCGACGTCGCGCCGCCGATCAGGAACAGCGCAAGCATGCAGGCGATGATCGCCCGGCTCTGGCGCAGGTCCTTGACGTAGTGGCCGAAGGTGAACACCAGCGCCGCCGGAATCAGGATGATCGACGCGACTTCGAACAGATTGGTCCAGGCCGTCGGGTTCTCGAACGGGTGCGCCGAGTTGACGCCGAAGAAACCGCCGCCATTGGTGCCCAATTGCTTGATTGCAATCTGGCTGGCCGCCGGCCCGAGCGGGATCACTTGATCCACGCCCTGCATCGTCACGCCATGTATGTAATGCGCGAAGGTCTGCGGCACGCCCTGCCACACCAGAAACAGCGCCAGTACCAGGCACAGCGGCAACAATCCGTAGAGCGTGGCGCGGGTCAGGTCGACCCAGAAATTGCCGAGCGTCGTGGCGGACTTGCGCCCGATCCCACGACACAACGCCACCAGCACAGCCAGGCCAGTGGCGGCGCTGACGAAGTTCTGCACCGTCAGGCCGATCATCTGGCTCAAGTAACTGAGGGACGCCTCACCGCTGTAGGACTGCCAGTTGGTGTTGGTCATGAAACTGACCGCCGTGTTGAAGGCCTGGGTCCATTCCATGCCGGGCAGGTTTTCGGTGTTGAGTGGCAAATGCCCTTGCAACAACAGAACCGCGAACAGCAAAGCGAAACCCGCCAGGTTGAAGGCGAGCAAGGCCAAGGTGTACTTCTGCCAACTCTGCTCGGTGGTCGGATCGACACCGGCCACCTTGTAACAACACCTCTCCACCGGCCCAAACACCGGTGAAAGCCAGGTGCGCTGGCCTTCCATCACCCGATAGTAGAACCGCCCCAGGAACGGTGCCGGAATCAGCACCAGCGCGAAAAAGCCTAGGATCAGCCCGTAGTCATAGCCGTGCATAACCGCTCCTAACCCCGGTCCGCGCGCAACAGCGCAACCAACAGATAAATGAACAGCGCCACTGCCAACAGCAGCGACACCCCGTCCAGAACACTCATGGGATTTCTCCGTGGTACGGCGTCGTGCCGTGTGTGGAGAGATTGTCGGTAGGGAGGGTGTAAAGGTGCGAGATCGAGGGTTGGGTGGGGGGATAAAGAAATTGTAAAAATCGGCTTCATGGTTGCCCGGGCGGGCCTCATCGCGAGCAAGCTCTCTCCCGTATTGCTCGGGTTGGGAACAAAAATTCGGACCCACTGAAGATCCCCCTGTGGGAGCGAGCTTGCTCGCGATGAGGCCTACCCAGGCACCAGCGCTCCGAACTGGGGCACAAACCCAGCCTATCCAGCCGCGAACATCCCCGATACGACACCATTTTCTCCATTACGACCGCCTGAACCATACTGGCACGCCCACTGCACTGCCCTCCCCCAGCGCTTTTGCTACTTATCGAGGGGAGCCACCAATGAACACACAACTCAAACCCACGCTTGGCACCCTGCATTTGTGGGGCATCGCCGTCGGCCTGGTGATTTCCGGCGAGTACTTCGGCTGGAGCTACGGCTGGGGCGTGGCCGGCACGCTGGGCTTTCTGGTGACATCGTTCATGGTTGCGGCCATGTACACCTGCTTCATTTTCAGTTTCACCGAACTGACCACCGCCATCCCCCATGCCGGCGGACCGTTCGCCTACAGCCGTCGGGCCTTTGGCGAGAAAGGCGGCTTGATCGCTGGACTGGCAACCTTGATCGAATTCGTCTTCGCTCCACCCGCCATCGCGCTCGCCATCGGCGCCTACCTGAACGTGCAATTCCCGGCGCTCGATCCGAAACACGCCGCCGTAGGTGCCTATATCGTATTCATGGGCCTGAACATCCTCGGGGTGAAATTGGCCGCGACCTTCGAACTGGTCGTCTGCGTACTCGCGGTCGCCGAGCTGCTGGTGTTCATGGGCGTGGTCGCGCCAGCGTTCAGCTTCAGCAGTTTCGCCCTGAACGGCTGGGCCGGTTCCGACGTGTTCGGCGCACCGGCCATCGCCGGGATGTTCGCGGCGATCCCTTTCGCGATCTGGTTCTTCCTCGCCATCGAAGGCGCGGCCATGGCCGCCGAAGAAGCCAAGGGCCCAAAACGCACGATTCCCAAGGCCTACATCAGCGGCATCCTGACCCTGGTAGTGCTGGCCATGGGCGTGATGTTCTTCGCCGGTGGCGTCGGTGATTGGCGCACCCTCTCCAACATCAACGACCCGCTGCCCCAAGCCATGAAAACCGTGGTCGGCGAAAGCTCCGGCTGGTTGCACATGCTCGTCTGGATCGGCCTGTTCGGCCTGGTGGCGAGCTTCCACGGCATCATCCTCGGCTACTCCCGCCAATTCTTCGCCCTGGCCCGCGCCGGCTACCTGCCCGCCTCCCTCGCCAAACTGTCGCGTTTCCAGACCCCGCACCGCGCCATCATCGCCGGCGGCGTGATCGGCATCGCCGCCATCTACAGCGACGGCCTGATCAACCTCGGCGGCATGACCCTCACCGCCGCGATGATCACCATGGCCGTGTTCGGCGCCATCGTCATGTACATCATGAGCATGCTCAGCCTATTCAAACTGCGCAAAACCGAGCCCAACCTGGAACGCACCTTCCGCGCGCCGGGCTACCCGATCGTGCCGGGCATCGCCTTGGCCCTGGCGGTGGTGTGCCTGGTGGCAATGGCCTGGTTCAACGCCCTGATCGGGTTGATCTTCCTCGGCTTCATGGCGGTGGGCTTCGTGTATTTCGTGCTGACCGCACAGTTGCGTGCCGATGCCCCGGCCGATGCGATGTTGACCGGGCTATGAGGTGTACCCGGCATAACCGGCGTAGTATGGAACCACTGCGAACCGTCTTCGCTCATAAGTGGTAGAGGCAATGGCCAGCGAAATTTTCGCCCGGCCACTGTCCCCTCAAGGAGAGCCCTATGCCCTGGTATGCCTGGTTAATCCTGATCGTCGCCATCGGCTCGATCGTGGGTGGTCTGATGATGCTGCGCGACACCGCCAGCAAGGTCGAGCTGACGGACGAACAGCGCAAACGTGTTGCCGAGCGCAATGCCGAGATGGATGCGAAAGAAGCGAAGGATCGCTGACCCGCTTTTCGTGGCGAGGGAGCTTGCTCCCGCTGGGGCGCGAAGCGCCCCCAACCCCTGCTGACCCGGTGTGTCAGTTCTATTGTGTTCAACGCATCTGGGGCCGCTCCGCAGCCCAACGGGAGCAAGCTCCCTCGCCACAAGAGCCGCTCGCGCCGTTGCGGTATTTAGTTCTCCCAATCCGCCTTGGCAATATGCAACCCATGCAGCCCTTTGTAAGCCGCCCGCTCCGGCTGACTCCAGCCCTGCAGCAACGAATCCTCCAACCGATAAATCTCCACTCCCAGCGGACGACAAACGCTTAAAGGATCCTGCGCCTCCGGCCCCCACATCGCCAGCGACAGATCCCCACCAGGGCACGTCGACAATGCACACAACAAATCGATCTCCGCAAAAAACTCCAGGTAATCGCCCTTCTGTGCCGGACACGCCTTCATGAAATACATGTCGTCATGATTCAGCCCGGTGCACTGGAAAATGTTCAGCACATCGTGGACATCAAACTCGGTCAAACCATGGGGCAACACCGCACGCGTCAGGTTCGAGTGGCAGTGATGATGGAAATCTTCGCCGGTCAGCATCTTGTTCACGTACGGGTCACATCGCGTCCCCAGCAAATCATGCAAACGCCCGCCGTGTTCGTCGATACCGTAGTTGGCCAAGCTGTCATCGGTGATTGTTACCAAAGGCCGCAGAAATGGCAGGTTCGACCACAACCGATCATAGGTGCTGACATGAGCGCCCTGCAGCTGCCGCGTCCGCGCCGCCCACAACCGTTCACGTGGATCGTGGGCGTTCCAGACGTTGAAATCCCCGACTTGCGGACCGACCGGGGTTGTCACGCGAAAGACATGACCGGCCGGCACATGCCAGGCGCGGCCGGTGCGGATTGGGACTTCGAACTGCTCGATCAGGGTGCGTTTGTTCTGCTGGGTGCGGATGCGGTCGTAAAAGGGTTTGTCCACTTGGAGGGCAGAGCCTTTGCTGACCTGGTAGGCGGCTGGGTAGTCTTTGTACATGGCGCAGGTCCTCTGATCAGTGAGGGTTGGCGGGAGTCAGCAGGTGCACAAGCAACTGCTCGGAATCGTCGAGATAAACGCTCAGCTCGTCGTGAGCAGCAGGCTTGTCACCTTCCGCGAGCCAGTCATGGATCTGCCGGTCACGGGCAAGCCACGGCGCCTGAAAGCGCGCTTCGTCGGGAGCGGAACAAAACACCAAGCGTAGTTGCGCGACCACGTTGGTAAAAAACTCATCGAGCAACGGACTGCGCATCAGTCCCACGATGTGCTGATGAAAGGCCAGACTGTGGGTGCCCACCGCTCGCCAATCTTCGCGATCCCGAGCCAGCTCAGCGGCCTCCAGGGCTTCGAGCATGTGGTCGGATTGATACTCGCTCAGTGGATTGCTGCTCAGAATGGCCCGCAGCTCCAGGGTACGGCGGACCTTGAACAAATCCCGCACATCATCGACACCCAACCTGCGAACCGTTACCCCTTTGTTACGCACGTAACGGGCAAGGCCTTCCTGGCCGAGGCGGTGTAACGCTTCGCGGATAGTGTTGCGAGATGCGTTGTAGGCGCAGACCAGGTTGTTTTCCACCAGCGCCGTGCCTGGGATGAGGCGACCGCCGATGATGTCGGAGCGAAGTTCCAGGGTGATTTGGTCGGCTAGGGAAAGGGGGCTGGTCATTGGTGGGGCCTTGGATTGTTGAACAATCGGTGGGCGTTAACTAATCAGTATTTGTGCCAACAACGGTAAAGCTTCGCCGATCAACCAAGAAGCACATCCGTTGAATGGCAAAAAGGCCAGTCATTCGACTGGCCTCCCTTAAACAACCCTCAATTCACCTCCAGCTTGTCACGATTCCTATCGAGAATCGCCTTGCCGATGCCCTTGACTTCAAGCAGTTCGTCCACCGACGAAAAAGGCCCATTGCTCTCCCGATAGGCAACAATCGCCTCAGCCTTGCCCTTGCCTATCCCTGAGAGCTCGCGCTGCAAAGTTGCGGCATCCGCCCCGTTCAAATCCACCTTGGCACCTTGCGTTCTCGCTGGCTGCTCCACCGCCTGCGGCGAAGCAACCGACTCCGGCTTGACCGTTGGAGCCGCAATAACAGCAATCGAGGCGCTGGTGAGGAAGGCAAAAATCAGCGAGTAGAAATAGCCTGTACGCATAGGTGACGCTCCATGACATCGTTGAGAGAAGCAGCTTTTCCGAAGCTGCTTCTCAAACTTAGGCGATGGTGGTGTGCTGTCAAAAATGTGTACGTTACGAGGTGTGTAACAATCAAGGCTCAAGGTGACGCTGCTGGTAGATCCAGTCGACAATTTCGCCGTCCGGGGCGTAGCCGCTGACGGTGTCGCGAAGCAACTGGCGAACTCGGGCGTAATCATCTGCTTCGATGGCCGTCAGCAAGTCTGCCAGCCTTAGCTTGAGGACATCCCAAGGCAGGAAGTCTTCATTGGCGCTCATGATCATTGGATGCTGGGTCGCGACCACGTTGTCGCCAATCAGCAGTTCCTCATAAAGCTTCTCGCCGGGGCGCAGGCCGGTGAACTTGATCGCGATATCACCGTGAGGATTCTTTTCAGAGCGAACGCTCAGTCCGGACAAGTGAATCATCTTCTCAGCCAGCTCGACAATCTTCACCGGCTCGCCCATGTCCAGCACGAACACATCCCCTCCCAAGCCCATGGATCCTGCTTGGATCACAAGTTGCGCGGCCTCTGGAATGGTCATGAAGTAACGCGTGATCTTTGGGTGGGTAACGGTCAACGGCCCGCCGGATTTGATCTGTTTATGGAACAGCGGAATAACCGATCCGGATGAGCCCAATACGTTACCGAAGCGGACCATGGTAAAGCGTGTCTTGTTAACCCGGGACACATTGGCCTGATCACCGAACAGCACCGGGGCCAACTCGCGACTCAACGCCTGCAGCGTCAGCTCAGCGAGCCGCTTCGTGCTGCCCATTACATTGGTCGGGCGTACGGCCTTGTCGGTCGAGATCAGGACAAAGTTCGATACACCCGCCTGCAATGCAGCCTGCGCGGTATTCAGTGTCCCGATTACATTGTTCAAGACACCTTCGGCGATGTTGTGCTCAACCATGGGCACATGCTTATAGGCCGCTGCATGGTAGACCGTGTCAACATTCCAGGTCTTCATCACATCAAGCAGTTTCTCTTGGTTGCGAACCGACCCCAAGATCGGCAACAGGCGAACAGACAGAGATTCCCGAGCGATTCGTGGCTCAAGCTCGGAAAGAATGCTGTAGAGATTAAATTCGCTGTGCTCGAAAAGCAGCAATGTGGTGGGTTTTAGCGCCAGGATCTGTCGACAGAGCTCAGAACCGATCGAACCGCCGGCACCGGTCACCAGGACCGACTGGCCTGTAATGCAATGCGCTAGCAGATCAGGCTGTGCCGGCACGGGATCACGACCCAGAAGGTCAGCGATATCCACTTCCTGGATGTCATCCACTTTGACCCGACCACTGGCCAGATCCATAAAACCCGGAACGCTGCGCACGTGCAGTGGGAAGCCTTCGAGCAGGGTCAGGATTTCTCGACGGCGGCCGCGTGATGAAGAAGGGATGGCAAGCAGTATTTCCTGAGCGCCAGTCGCATCGATCATTTTTTGAATGTGGCTGGGTTGATAGACCTGGAGCCCTGCGATGACGCGATCGGCGATGCTGCTATCATCGTCAATGAACGCAACGGGCCGCATCACCCGCCCCATACGCAGCGCGGCGACAAGTTGGTTGCCTGCCGCGCCGGCGCCGTAGATAGCGACCTTAGGTAGGCCGTCGTCTCGATTGGTAAAGGGCACATGCTGGGCCGCGGTGAACCAGTCGCCCAGGAAGTATTGGCGCATCATCAGGCGTAAACCGCCAATCATGATGAGGCTCAACCACCAGTAATTGAAGATGATGGAGCGCGGAACTACCGTTTTGTGGTTGCTGTACCAATACACCACCAAGGCCAGCAGTAAGGCGGAAAGGCTGACCGCTTTGCAGATGGTGATCAGTGCGTCGTTGCCGAAATAACGCATGACTGCGCGGTACATGCCGAAGCGGATGAAGATTGGAATGGCGACCAGTGGAGCCGATGCGAAAAGCCACAGATGCGTTTCGATCGGTGCTATCAACGCGTCAACACCCAGTCGCACGACAAATGCAAGCCACAGTGCAATCCAGACCAGCACAATATCCATGGCTACTTGAATTGCTCGCTTATGGCGCCTCGGGAGCCCCAACAAGACTGTTCTTAATTTATCCATGAATCCTTCCTGCACCCTGGCCAGCTCCTAAAACCGATTCATCCGTTACGCAGTGGCACACCACCGTCCGTTGGACAATCAATAACCGAAAAAAGCGAACCTAGCGTGAAATCATGCTTCTTCAAGCTCGCCCGCATGAAACCTGACCGCAAGCATCACCAATGGCACATAAGCCACTATCAAAGCCAACGCTCCGTCGATGTCCAACAATACGACGCATGCAGCCAACGGCAGCAGCCATAACAAATTGATTGCCATCACCGCCAAGGTCACAGGTAGATGCCGACCGAACTGACGCGAAGCGAACTGGTAGGCGTGGCTGCGATGAGCCTCGTAGACCTTGTCGCCACGAAGCAGCCGTCTTAGCAATGTGACGGTTGCGTCGACTATAAAAACACCGAGAAGGATCAGCCAAACCCATAATAATTTGGATGAAACCCAGGCAGCCTGTAGCGACAGCATTCCCAGGATAATCCCGAGAAAGCCGCTACCCGCATCCCCCATGAAAATGCGTGCGGGAGGGAAATTCCAAAAAAGGAAACCAGCCACAGCCAACGCTAGTGCGAGAGGAGCGACAATCAAGGAGTCAAAACCGCCCAACCAATAAAGCAGGCACGCCCCTAGACAACCGCAAATTGCCTCCACGCTGGCAATGCCGTCAATACCATCCATGAAATTGTAGAGATTAAGCACCCAGACAAGGTAGAACAGCGCGAGGATGTGTCCAAACCAAGCCAACTCCAAATCCAGACCAAACAATGTGATTGGCGGCAACCCACCTAGCCAGTACAACGCCCATACCGAAGCCGCGAAATGCCCCAGTAACCGCCAGCGAGCAGCGATGTGGCCATGATCGTCCAGAAAACCCAGAACAGCGACGCCCATGCCAGACCCAAGCATCGCGTACATGGTTGGCCAGGTCAGAAACCCGGCAACAGCCAAAACAGGCAGAGCCAACAGAAAGCTAAGGACAATGGCCACACCACCGCCTCTAGGGGTCGGAACGGTATGTGAACTACGGGCGTTGGGCACATCAATCATACTGCGCGACAAGGCGTAACGACGTAGCAACCAAGTGAGCGCGCAGGATAAACCGACAAACAACAGGGACAACATAACATTCATATCGACATCCAACGTGTGACCCGGATCTAAACCGGATTTAGCGACAGTCGTATCTCAACGGGAGTACCGCCGATTCCAACTGCTTCCCACTTCAATCAACGCGGCCCGTGCATCCTCTTCTGGATGCCAGCCCAACAAACGCCTGGCCTTGGATGAATCAACTTGCAGCGAACGGAAGAGCTGCACATGCAAATTCTGGCGACCAATCAGTTTGGCTCCGAATAAAGCCAAGCTATCCGGAATAGGAAACATACATGGCCGCTTGCCCATCCCTTCAGCGAGCAACTTTACTATATCGGTCGTAGATAGATCACACCCGTCAGATACAAGAAAGAGCTCTTGAGCGGCATCGGGGTGCCGGACACACAACTCAACAAACCCCACCAGATTCTTAAGGGAAATCATACTTCTCTTATTGTCCAGAGCGGCGAAAGGCAGTGGTAACCCGCTCGAAACCAACCGTAAGAGCCTGGCGAAATTTCCTGGGGCCTGAACATCATAAACCAAGGGGGGACGAACGATAACAGACTCAATAGCTAAGCTTTTCATCATTGCATTGAGTTGCAATTCCGCTTCATATTTCGAAACGGCATAGTCAGCGTGAGGGTGAGCTGTGGTTCGCTCATCAAACGCACCTGTGCAGGTTTCTGATCCGTTGACGCCTATCGAGCTGATATAAACAAAGCGCCTCACACCCGCAGCAATAGCCAGCTGAGCCAGCCGTACCGTCGCATCTCGGTTCGCAAGACGATACAACTCAAGGGCGCCAGCATTTCTTTCTCCCAGCACGTGAGCACGTCCCGCCAAATGAACAATGCAGTCGATGCCCAACCCCTCTAGACTAAGGTCATCGGAACGCTCAAGATCGGCCACCAAATAATTGACCCTGTCGATCGGCTTAGACAACTGGCGAACCACTGCAGATACGTTATAGCCCTCCGACAAAAGCCTATGACAAAGAGCCCTACCGATGAAGCCGTTAGCCCCGGTAACTAAAACGTTTTGAACTTCCTTGTGATTATTGGCAGTCACGGTTAGAAATTCCTCGGCCAATCGCAAAGTACAGCAGCCCGGCCTCGGTCATCTCGGTAGGGTTGAAGATATTTCGCCCGTCTACAACTACAGGGTAACGCAAAGTACTCTTCAGCCAATCAGCCTCTAACGTCCTATAGGCTTTCCATTCAGTACAAATTACCAATGCATCGGCGCCCTCGACCGCATCCTCTCTGGTAGCGCATAACATAAGGTCATCACGAGCACCGTAGATTCGCTTACATTCTTCCATTGCTTCGGGATCGTGTGCCCTAACAGAAGCACCAGCGGCCCACAAAGCTTCCATAAGGGTACGGCTTGGAGCGTCCCGCATGTCATCGGTATTTGGCTTGAAGGCCAATCCCCACAGGGCGACGCATTTGCCCTTGAGCTGGCCATCAAAAGCCTGTGTCAATTTTTTAAACAAGATATCCTTTTGGCGATTATTGACCGCCTCGACAGCCAGCAGCAAATCAGGCTGATAGCCCGCTTCCTGAGCAGTACGAGCCAGTGCTTGGACATCCTTGGGAAAACAGGACCCGCCATACCCACAGCCTGGATAAATGAAGTGGTAACCGATCCGGGGGTCGGAACCGATACCAAGGCGTACACTTTCAATGTCTGCATCGAGACATTCGGCCAAATTAGCCAATTCATTCATAAAACTAATTTTAGTGGCGAGCATAGAATTCGCTGCGTACTTGGTAAGCTCCGCTGAACGAACATCCATAAACATGATCTTATCGTGATTACGATTGTATGGCGCATAGCATTGGCGCATGTCATTGGCGACTTTTTCCGAATCAGTGCCAACGATGATTCGAGGTCCTTTCGTGAAATCATCAATAGCTGCTCCTTCCTTGAGAAACTCAGGATTAGAGCAAACATTGAAGTCTATTTTTTTATTTCTGGCTTCAAGTTGTTGCCTTATAACGGCTTTCACCTGATCAGCGGTCCCTACCGGAACCGTCGATTTATCGATGATCAACTTTTCATTATCCATGTAAAGACCGATAGTTTTAGCAACGGCCAACACGTATTGCAGATCAGCTTTACCATCTTCGTCCGGCGGTGTTCCGACGGCGATGAATTGGAGATAGCCATGCTCGACACCTTTTGCAGCGTCGGTCGAGAATCTCAGACGTCCGGCCTGGACATTATTCAATATCAGCTCGTCAAGCCCTGGCTCGTATATTGGTATGACACCACAGTTTAAGGCGTCAATTTTTTCCTTGTTGATATCAATGCACATCACGGTATGACCGACATCAGCCAGACAAGCTCCCGTGACGAGCCCAACATATCCACTACCGAATACTGTAATTTTCATCGAGACTCAACTTTAACTTTTTTCCGACAACAGATTGTCAAAATACTTGATCGTTTTTTCCAAACCTTGATCAAGCATAATTGTCGGCTGCCAATTCAACAGCTCCTTAGCTAAGCTAATATCCGGCTGGCGCTGCTGGGGATCATCCTGAGGTAACGGCTGGAACACAAGTTTCGAATTCGAACCCACCAGTTCCAGCACTCGCTCAGCCAGCTGCCGAATAGTGAATTCACCCGGGTTACCGAGATTGACTGGGCCCGTGACGCTATCGGGTGTATCCATTAAGCGCAGAAACCCTTCTACTAGATCGTCGACGTAACAGAAGCTACGGGTCTGCTGTCCCTCACCGTAGATAGTGATGTCCTCTCCACGAAGCGCTTGAACAATGAAGTTGCTTACGACCCTGCCATCATTCGGATGCATACGTGGGCCATAGGTATTAAAAATACGAGCAATTTTTATCCGAACATTATGCTGCCGGTGATAGTCAGAAAAAAGTGTTTCTGCACAGCGTTTCCCTTCGTCGTAGCACGACCGGATGCCAATAGGGTTTACCTTCCCCCAATAGGACTCAGGCTGGGGATGCACTTCTGGATCGCCGTACACCTCACTGGTAGAAGCTTGAAAAATTTTGGCTTTAGTTCGTTTAGCGAGCCCCAACATATTAATCGCGCCGTGAACGCTGGTTTTCAACGTTTGCACCGGATCGAATTGATAATGTACAGGAGATGCTGGGCAGGCCAGATTATAAATTTCATCAACCTCTACATGTAATGGGAAGGTTACATCGTGACGAAGGAGTTCAAAGTACGGATTCTGTAACAGGTGAGCGATATTGCGCTTAGCACCGGTATAAAAATTGTCCACACAAAGAACTTCACAGCCCCGTTCCAACAGCCGCTCACACAAATGAGAGCCAACGAAGCCTGCCCCGCCAGTAACCATTACACGTTTCATAATCCCTTCCTCAAAATTCGATAGTAAAACCCACCCAGCGCATGGGTAATTGTGTAAAGCGCTGCTTGAGCAGCAGAAGTTCCAGGATATTCTTTATGAACCATATACATACGCTCAAGCATGTATTTTTTCGAACCTGATATTTGGCCTACTATTCGTCTATAGCTCAGCAAAGGATAACAAAGCTTTATTGTAGCCCCGATTTCCTCATGCATTCTCAACCAGCAATGATAATCCTCAACTGCCTTGTAGCGGATATCCTCATTGAAAGGAAAGCGCAACATGAGATCCTTCTTAACCACCACGCTAGAGGTAGGAATCCGGCCTTTTATCTGCTGCTTAGCGAAACTGATTTGCTCCACGGCAACTTCCATTACCGGATCAAAAGTGAGAAGCGTATCATCAGTAAAATCTTTCATTTGGGTGCAACAAAAATCGACATTACTCGTCTGAAGCGCGTCAATTTGCAGCTTCAGCTTCTGAGGATGCCATATATCATCCGCATCTAGAAAAGCAATCCAACCGCCAGATGAATTACGTACTCCAATATTTCTAGGAGCCGCCGGAGCTCCATTATTTTTTTCAAGAGATATAAGCTTGATTCTCGAGTCTTTCTCTACGAACGATTGGACAACTTGACGGGTTGCGTCCTTCGAGCAGTCATCTATAACAATCAGCTCCCAATTGGTATAAGATTGATCAATCACAGACTGTATCGACCGCGCGATCAAGCCCTCCGCATTATAAGAAGGCATGATGACTGAAACTAATTTCCGCGCAAACTCGCTCAACCTCGATCTCCTCTTGGCATTTTTGCCCTAACATTATCTACCCAGCGCAACCCGAAACGCCTGCGTATCAAAAGTGGCTCCAACATGATCGGCTGGGCCTCGTATTCTGCAAGCTGCGCCCATTCCTTCTTCTTCAGGGCGTCGACTACGACGTCTTCGCCATAGCCATCGTCAGCGAACGTCGCGTCGTCAGCTGTCAGCTTACCTGTTTTTAGCATGGAGATAATTCTCTCAGGGTCAGCTCCCTCGAAATACCTGTAACGCGTAGTCTCCACAGCTTTGACATATTTTACGTATTGTGAGAAGCGGTGAGACCTTAAATATAAAAAGCGTAATGTTTTGCGAATAACGATATCTGGATCAAGCGAAACCCGAGCATCACTTGCATATAAAGACTGCTTATCTCGAAACGCCCTTAAAAAACCCGCCTCCTGATACGTTGAGGGCCCCATGCAGATAACTTGCTTGCCACATACCCCGGCTTCGACTGCAGAGCTTCCGCCATTAAGGACTACTATATCCGCCTGCTGAATAAGATCATAGGTACTTGCCTTTTGCTCGCTGGATATACAATAGATATTATTCTTGAACGCCCACTCTTTATATAAAGAAAGCGATCTGTCACCGACTACTTTCCCGATGTTTTCAGCCCAATTGGGATGACAGCGAACCACTACTTGCTCTGGCTTTATTGAAAACGCTTCGAATAGATCATCAAGTGCCTTGGTGTTGTCCTTCCACTCCGTACGCCACTCATCGTGACCGGCAAATTCGTTTTTGCTACTTGGAATAACCAGTACTCGGGGCCCGTCGCTGGTTAACGGCCAAGGTGCAGGTTCGGGATTTCTATTATATAGACGCCATTCGAGAGAATTTTTTTGCAGGAAGCGTTCACCTGCCAGACGTCCCGCCAACCTCGCCTGTTCTGCAGTCAAAGGTCTATCATCGTATTCTTTAACCATATCGCCCAGTGCCTTAAGCGACAGACAGTTCGCGTTGGGGATCAACTGGAGCCCGTCACCGAACCAAGTTCGCTCATGAGTGATATAGGGAATATTTTTCTGCTCACACGCATACGTAATAGCCCGGGGCAAATCCATTCTACCATTGAAACAAATTACCGCTTCTATACGGTTATCTTCTATCCACCGGACGGCGCTTTGGTACACTGTGTTAATAGGTACATACAAACTTTCCCTGACCGTAACGACTTGAGGCTCATTCCACTCAATCTCAGATTCGGTCCGGTTTAACGTACATGAACTGGACAGTGCGAGACGGTCTAACACATCTGAGTCTAGACTCTCAGAGCCAGAGCTTACGGAAGTGACATTTTTTACCGGAAAGCTCCTGACGCCTCCCAAGATACATTTGGGACACTCTTGTAGCTTCCGCTTGCCTTTGATTGCTCGGGAGTAGCAATTACTCACTGCACCGTCACAGGTCAGATAGAAAATCTCATGCCCGCCATCTTCAAGCATTCTAGCCAAATAATACAAATGCTCGACGTGAGGCCTAAAAGAGAACATATTGACAAGTCCGATCCTCATAAAGACCTAACCTCCTTTTTTATCGAGCACAAAAACATATATATACCTGCCGCCGAACACAGCGAAACCAAGACAAAAATAAACATAATTACATTCATAGAAGAAAGGACAGGGGCTACTAACAGCGTATCCAGTAAAGCAACATAAAATATTACCTTAAATATACCGCTAGAGCGCAGAAGGGAGAAATTCATCCAAGCCAAGAGGCTAGCCAACAAAAGCGCTCCTGCGACAACCCCAAGTAAACCATACTCGTAATAAATCGATCCTGGCAAGGAGTTAAATAACCCCGCATACTGATATTCGCCACCTGCCGAGCCGATAACTTTCGAACTCAAGGCGAGTATGCCCCCCCATAACGCAGACCCGCCCGCATCAGAAGGTAAATATTGGATATTTTCGGACAGCACCCAGAACGTATGGGTTACATATAAGGCGGTCAGAAGAAGGTAATTTTTTATATCGCAAACAGCTCCAGAGTCACAGGCGTTGTAAGATTGGGTTTTCATGCCATGGAGGTGATCTACAAAGCTATTTAGGTAAGCCTCCGAGTCATTTCCACCCACAGAGGCACGTGCATAAAAAACAAACATGATTGCAGCCAAACAAAGCATACCCGCAAAGAAAATCCAAACCAAAGATCTTATCTTAAACAGTTCTGTATACGCACCTCGACCGGAGCTTCCTCGGGCGATAATTACCGCAATAAAACTAACGACCAACACACCGATGAGTGAGCGTCCGCCGAGAATATAAGATCCTGTCAAAAGTGCGACAAAAATTAACGACGCTAAGACCCACCGCTGTTTGCGGGAAAAAAATTCATAGTAATAAACTAGAAATACAAAAGCAAAATAGTACCAGAACTGCAACAGATTCCCCACCACGCTAAAAATAGAAGAGACACCCTCCGCGCCGGCTCTTTCAGAATTCAACCGTGACCTGATCTCCACAAAATTACTACTTAAGTAATCCACACCCTGATATAAAGATCGGTCTATAATTAAGAAACCAAGCCCTAATATCGACAGCCAGCACGACAGCCTCATAACTGTATACAACTCACGAGACGGCGAATATACAGAGGCTGAAGTCGTACGCGCATCAATAAAATATAGACTTAGCGACACCAGAAAGTACGAGACAACCATGACCACATAAAATAGAGCATACACCCCATAGGCAGGGTATACATCCGCAACTGCGGATGTATAGGGAATAGACAATTCAAGCACCAAGAACAGCAACGCAACAGCCAACACTATTGCAACAGGCAAAATAATATGCAATAAATTTTTCTTGGCAATTATCAATTCAGCCCGCCCTTTCCCACTTATATTGCCACTCATATTAAGACGTCAAAACTCAACGGCGTGTTTTTCTTGATATCAACAGCAGCGCTTTTTCCTAAGATAATGTCGAGGTATTTCGGCGGCAACCCATAGCCCGGGCGCACACTTCGTACATTTTTCAGACTAATCATCTCACCCTTGGCGATATTTTCCACTGCATAGAGGGAGCGCCTGAATTGCACATTTCCTTGCTCACTAGACTTACACCCATAATCAACCTTGCCCAGCGCCGCCCATGCCGTTTTACTATCCCGGCACAGCGCCATAAGCTCTTGGGGTTGCAGCGAAAAACTGTCATCTGGGCCACCGCCGCTGCGATCGAGCGTGAAGTGTTTCTCAATAATTGATGCACCTAGTGCAACACTAGTAATCGCGGTTGTATTATCCAAAGTATGGTCCGAAAGCCCCGTCACTAAACCATGGCGTTGAACCATGTCTGGTATCGTACGCAGGTTATAGTCTTCTGCCGGAGCTGGATAACCACTAACGCAGTGAAGGACCGCTAATTCTTTACAACCGCCCTGCCGAGCGGCTTCTATAGCCTCTGCTATCTCATCCGCATCTGCCATACCGGTAGAGATGATCATCGGTTTTCCGGTAGCAGCAACATATTTTATTAATGGCAGATCTACCGCTTCAAACGACGCGATCTTGTAGGCGGGTGCATTCAGGTCTTCCAGAAGATCGACAGCAGTATTATCAAAGGGCGAGCTAAAAATTGTGATGTCTAGCTTCCTTGCGTACTCAAACAACGGTGCGTGCCACTCCCAAGGCATCTGCGCCTCGACATATAATTCATATAGAGATCGACCGTCCCACAGCCCTCCCTTTATTTGGAACTCTGGAGCATCGGAGTTAAGCGTTATCGTGTCCGCAGTATAAGTCTGTAGTTTTACAGCGTCGGCGCCAGCCTTCTTTGCAGCGTCGATAATTTTCAAGGCGGTTTCCAGTTTGCCGTTATGATTCGCAGAAAGCTCCGCAATCACATAAGGAGCGTAATCAGGCCCTATTTTACGCCCCGCGATAGAGATAAACGGATTCATTTTTTACCTTCCAGATAGCTTAGTTAATTTTTCGCGCATAAACGACCTGTGAGCTTCCCACTCACGATCCAAGATTCCAAGCCTATACACGTCAACAAATTTACCTTCTACCCTGTGATGCTCCCGCAAAATACCTTCCACTTGAAAATTAAACTTCTGGTGCAGCTTTATTACAGTGCTATTGAAGGCCAATACCTCGCACGACAATTTATGCAAGCACATTTTATCAAAAGCGTAGTCCAGAGCCAGAAATTCCATTTTGCTGCCTGTCCCTTTTGGTGCATCGGGAGCCGCATAAAATGCCCATGAGGATATAGCGTCTGAAATACTAATTTCGTTAAAAGCCACAACCCCCGCAGGCCTTCCTTCTAGTTCGTACATAAAATACTTCTGATCAGCGCGATTTGCGACCCGCTCCCACCAAGCCAAGTGCTCTTTAAGGCTGATTTCATGCCTCGTATACATATTTGCCCGAACGGCAGGGGCGTTACGCCAAGAAAGCATTAACTTTAGCTCGTCGGCATGAATATCACGAAGTTGACCGAATAATTCCATCTCAACACCCATCGATACGATCAAATTTAGTGATCAACGATTCTATATACTCGCTGCCTGTCCCATCGGTTATTAACTGCGCGGATTCGCTAAGAACCTTTAGGTAATTTGGGGAATTAACAGCATGTTCTATGATCAGCTTTAGCTGCGGCAGCAGGCCCTCTTCATGAGACACCATCACGACTGCTTTAGCATCGCTCAATAAGTTGGCTGCGAACTTCTGATTCTCGGCAAGAACCAGCAAGGCAGTTGGAACGCCAAGGCAGCATCGCTCCCAGGAGGTCGCTCCGGCTGCACCAATTGACAAATCGCATTCAGCCATCAACTGTGCCATATTGCTAACACCTACGAGAACTTCGGTCTTCCACGGCATAGTACTCGCTATATTTTGGACTTCCTTTAACCAAGGCGCAGTTGACCCCATCACCACCGTGATACGGCAAGTGCTAGGCAGCCTCGCCTCCTTCAACCCCTCCAATACTTGAAGAGTTATATTGTCTTTATCCACGCCACCCAAAGAAACTAAAATTGACTCGAGCTTATAATTTACCCGCCGCTTTAAACTGTAGTGCCTGAGTCTTTTAAATTCGTGACGAAGCAACGCATACTTAGCACCGCACAAAACGACGCAACCAGAGGGAACTAATGCACTATAATCCTTGGGAGCACGTCCAAATGTTTGATCTAATAAGATATCCGAAGCGTGAATTCTATCGGCCAAATCATCGATAACTAAAAGTTTAAGACCATTCTTTTTAAGCGATAGCTCCCATCTCGCGTCTAACCCGTAGTGATCAACGACTAACCAACTTGGTTTTAGGTCTGTAATTATTTGCTCACAGGCTTTTGCATCCTGTTGTTGACTTACACCCAACCAAGAAGCATGAGCTAGCTCATCCAGATCATCTGTCGTTAACTCACCGGGCTCAGCATCTTCGCCATCCGTTAAGCTATGAGCGCCGAACCCCTTGCCGCAAATTAAATCTAACAAATGCCCCGGGTGTTCCCTACAAATAAAATGGCAGTCGGCGCCGGCATCCCTCAGCGCTTCAGCCAAGGTCAAGCAACGCATGACATGCCCAATGCCTATCTGCAGTGACGCATCGGCCCGAAACACCACCTTCATACCTTTCATGCTAAAGATTTTTCCGCTTGAAGCGCCTTATGCATCCACTCTGCGCGCAGCCAATCTTCTGGGGTATCGATGTCTTGCACACGATGGCGCGGTAGTACAACAGCGCTCGACTGTGGGCTGAAAATCATATGCCCAGCCAGCCATGCAGTTGTCAGCCCCCAATAAAACTGTCCGGCGTCGTGATAGCTTTCTTCCAGATCTTGTGAGCGAGTGTTGAAGTGCTCGGCGTGAAACATTTCCACGCCTCCGTTTTCTGTCAGGCGAATCGCTCGCTGAATGGGGAATGCATAGCTGGTGACTGAAAACGCGTATTGGCTGCCGGTTCGTTCAAGAGTCGCCAGACCTCGCTGCAAATCTTCAGGGCTGACAAACGGGGCTGTAGCATAAAGGCAGCAAACCTGCTGGGCTTCAAACCCATCAGTCCTAAGACGCTCAATTGCTTGCTGAATAACCGGTATTGTCCCACAGTAATCGTCAGCCAACTCAGCTGGACGCATGAATGGAACGCTGGCTCCGCAATTACGCGCAACCTCGGCGATCTCTTCGTCATCCGTGGAGACGATAACCTTATCGAAACAACCACTTTGGAATGCCGCCTCGATTGACCAAGCGATCATCGGCTTGCCACAAAAAATCTTGATGTTTTTTCGTGGGATGCGCTTGCTGCCGCCCCGGGCAGGAATGACGGCCAGTTTCATGCGTTCACTGCCTGCTTGATGGCAGCTACCACCTGGTCTTGCTGTTCATCACTCATGGTCTGGAACATCGGAATGCTAATAGCTTCGCGATAGTAATCCTGGGCTACCGGGAAATCTTCCGGCTTGAACCCCATCTGCGCATAGTACGGCTGCGTATGGACAGGAATGTAATGCAGGTTCACCCCGATCCCCTGGTCCCTCAGCGATTCGAACACTTGACGGTGGCTCTTGCTGATTTTTGCCAGCTGTAGCCGAATCACGTAGAGGTGCAGGCCTGAATAACTGTCGGGATGTTGCCATGGAACAGTTACAGGCAGCGCCGCGAGCAGATCGTTATAACGCGTTGCCAACTGGTGTCGCCGAGCAATGAACTGATCCAGACGCTCCATCTGACTTACGCCCAAGGCTGCCTGCAGTTCGGTCATTCGATAATTGAAACCCAGGTCTATCTGCTGGTAGTACCAGGGACCGTCTGAGTCGTGAGTCATTTGTTGCGGCTCACGAGTAATGCCGTGGCTGCGTAAAAGCGCCATCTTGTTCGCAAGTTCTGCATTATTGGTCAGCGCCATCCCACCTTCTGCGGTAGTGATTATCTTCACCGGATGAAAGCTGAATACCGTAATGTCGCTATATTTGCCGCTCCCAATGAAATCGCCTTGGTATTTTCCACCGATGGCGTGAGAGGCATCCTCTATCACCTTGAAGCCGTAGCGCTTGGCGAGTTTTTGTATTGCCTGCATATCGCAGGGCTGGCCACAAAGGTGTACCGGCACGACCACCTTAGGCAGCGTACCCTCTCGCTCAGCCTTTACCAGCTTGCGCTCCAGCGCCTGAGGGCAAAGATTGTAGGTACGAGGATCGATATCAACGAAATCAACTTGAGCACCGCAATACAAACCACAGTTCGCAGAAGCGACAAACGTAACGGGACTCGTCCATAAACGATCACCAGGACCCAGACCCAAGGCAAGACATGCGATATGCAACGCCGACGTAGCGCTATTCACTGCAAGCGCATGGCTGGCTCCCACGTGGGCAGCAACCTGCTGCTCAAATCGAGGCACCATAGGGCCCTGGGTGAGAAAGTCGGATTGCAACACACCAATCACCGCGTCGATGTCAGCTTGGGTTATATCCTGGCGGCCGTATGGAATCATGAATCAGATACTCCCGATCTTCGCTTCGTTGACAGTGATCCAGTTGCGCAGATCTTCGTCGCTCATCCATTCGGTGTTGTTATCGCTGGCGTATACGAAACCTTCCGCAACTTTCTTGCCGTCCTTGATGCGCTTTGGACAGGTCGCCCATTCGTTGATAACCGGCAAGATCTTGAAATGTTGGGGGTATTCGTAGGTGTAATAGGAGTCCTCAGCGCTGATCATCTGCTCGTGCAGCTTTTCGCCTGGACGGATACCGACGATCTTTTGCTTGGCGTCTGGCGCAACCACGCGCGCAAGATCAGTCACCTTCATCGAAGGGATTTTTTTCACGTAGATTTCGCCGCCTTCCATGTCTTCGAAAGCGTGCCAAACCAACTCCACGCCTTCTTCCAACGAAATCATGAAGCGCGTCATGCGCTCGTCGGTGATCGGTAGCTCGCCCTTGTCCTTGATGGACATGAAGAACGGGATGACCGAGCCGCGCGAACCCATGACGTTGCCATAGCGCACGACGGCCATGCGAGTTTCGTGGCCGCCCGCATATGAGTTACCTGCAACGAATAATTTGTCGGATGCCAATTTGGTGGCACCGTACAGGTTGATCGGGCTGCTGGCCTTGTCGGTGGACAACGCTACAACGCGCTTGATGCCCTTATCGATACAGGCATCGATCAGGTTCATCGCCCCGTTGATGTTGGTTTTGATGCACTCGAAAGGGTTGTATTCCGCGGTCGGTACGATCTTGGTAGCGGCCGCGTGGACCACGTAGTCAACGCCATCCAGGGCGCGATAGAGGCGCTCTTTGTCGCGAACGTCGCCGATGAAGAAGCGAACGCGTGAATCGCCTTCGAACTTCTTCGCCATGTCCCATTGCTTCATTTCATCCCGGGAGAAGATGATGATCTTCTTCGGGTTGTACTTAGCCAAGGTCATCGGCACGAATGTATTACCAAAGGAGCCGGTACCGCCGGTCACCAAAATCGTCTTGTTGCTTAACATCTACAGTCCCTCAAACCCAAAGCGAAACTTAATTATTTTTGCGGGACCACCTACGACTATTGCCCCTATCGGAACATCCTTGGTCACCACAGAATTCGCACCAATGACCGAATGCGAACCGATTTCAATACCGGGCATTATAACCGCATTCGCCCCGATCCAAACATCATCGCCGATCTCGATTGGCTTGTTGTAATGCGCTAAAAAATCTTCACGCGCAATTCGTCGCTCCTGCTCACGGATACTGACCCCCGCGTAGCGATCATGCACATGCGAAGCTGAAGACATGAAAATATTTGGTGCTAGAAGACATTCCTTGCCGATTGAAACGTCACCATTTATGGTCACGTTCCGTTGGATTGTTGTTCCCTCGCCTATACAGATTCTCATCAGTGCGGAGAGCTCAACGCCACTATTTAGCCATACCCCATCATCGAGCTTGATCTCGCCAGTACCGGCATTCAACAATGCACTTTTTACAGTCACTCGCCTCCCGATCAATATACGCCCTCGCCGGGAGACACTAGAAAAGGGCGAAATCAATGATCTACGGGCAAGCATCAAAAAAAACAGCTCGAAGACTCTAAGTCGAGCAAACACACCATCAGATAGTTTTTTCAGCAAAACTGGCCCTCCAAGAAAAGAAAATCAAAAATAACAATTGCACAAAGAAACCCGCACACATCAAAGAAACAAAAGCAAAAACCCCACCTTCTTTAAATATCAAATTATAAAAAATAGAAAGAATAAAAAACAACCCAAGCATACAGAGCTGAACAGCAAGAAGCTTATTTTTCTGCGACATTACAAGCAAATAAGATGTATAGAAATCAGCCGCCCGCAGTATTGCGCAAGCCAAGAAAACTGCTCCAACTTCAATACTCGCATCGAGCCATTCGGCAGCAAACCAGCGACTTTGCAAAAGCGAAAGCAAACATAGCAGCGCCACCGACAAAAACAAGCAAACCAAGAAAGAAACCCTGACAACGTACCTGAGGCCCGCCCTAGGATCATACAGGCAAATTTCCGGCAGCAGGGTAATCACTCGAGTGTTGATCAACTGCTGAATCGAGAGTGCCACCACTACAATAAGTGAAAGATAAGAAAATCGTGAAAAATCTTTAGGACTCAAATAGTAAGCAGCAAATACTCTATCTACATACTGCATAAACGCCCCAACACAAGTTACGGGCACAAATTTTAAGCAATCCAGAAGAAAAGTCCGACTTGGAATGGCCGCCTTTACGAGCCATAATGCCAGTGATCTAAAGCAAAGAGCCCCCCCTACTAAAACCTCAGCCAAAATCGCGTACGTAGCATTAATTGTAACGAACGCAACACACAAACCGGCTAAAGCGATCAACAAGTTTCGATAAAGTAGCCGCTTCGCATACTCCACGAATTTCTTTTTGCTTTTTACAACCATCAGATCAATAGTAAAGACAAAAAAAACCAGCACTTGAATTAGCGAGAATAAAAGTATAAGCATCGGCGCATCCGAGAGGACCCCATAGCCGATTAATCCTACAAGCCCAACCAGCCAGAAGGCACCACCAAACCATTTTACATTCAACACAAATTCAGATAGTTTTTCCTCATCATTAGCCAATAGCGGCATTTCAGAATGACATCTAACTATTACGCCAGAGCCAACTAGTAGAGTTCCCAAACCAACGATCAGTAAGTAATAATTTATTTGAGCGTATTGGTCAAAAGAAAGAAAATGGGCGTAAGCGACCCCCTTTAGCGCAGCAACCATAGAGGCTGCGCCGGCGAACAGTAAATACGACCAGGCACTCAACCTAGACGAATATTTTTTGAGCCTCTCCATCGCTAACACAACTAACTTCCGGATAAGTATTAATCGAATACTCGAACTGCAGCATAAGCCTTGCCCGAGAAACTGGCGTAACACCTTTGTGCACAGTGACCGTATCTTCTATCAAACACGTCCCAGCCGGCCCTAAAACCTTGACAACATTCTCGACACCATACCCCGAGACAATCTCGTCGTCGGTAAAACGACGAGACCTAAACATCGGGGACTCATATTTTATCAATCTATTCGATGTTTTTACAAAAACATGAGGACCTGCATCATCATCTACATCGGTCAAGTAAAAGAAAAACTTAACAAACTTCAAGTCGTCTAAATCAAAATGGAAGACATGTGCATGACGTGCCTTATCCTCAGCACTGGCATCCACAGGAAAAGTCCACCACATATTAACACTCATTAATTTTGGAGGAACCTTCAGATACTTGGCGGCAACTAATAGCAGATATGGATCGTTGGCCAACTTAGAAATTTTCGCATCCTGCTCTGCATTAAAGTACTGAGCCAACAAAAGCTTCTTTCCTAGGGTCTCTTGCGCTCTTTCCCTATCTTTTAAATAAAAACCTTTTGTTTGGTCTCTATCCGCGAAACAAGGATTGGCTTCCGCATAATCCAACAGATACTCAACAACCTCCTTTGGCAACGACGGCCCAACCAGAGCGCCATTAGCCTCCAACCCCGCAACAACAGAATCTATAGACTCAACATCAAACTTTACAAATGACTCGCTTTTTCTACCTACCTGAGTCTTTACAAAAATAGCCAAGCGCTTCTTATTAAAGAAAGCGACGACATTCCAAATCAGAGTTCTTATGGACCTCCGCTTAAACAAGCCCCGCATAATTTTATATTTTGTCAACATTATATTCCTACTTGTTATCTACCAAACCCCAAAAAGCATCGCAGAGCTGACGAACGGAGCCCAGAAAGGGTGGGATACCGATGGAAGCCATCCACCTGGCCTTCCAAGACGTCATTTTCATAGGTAATCGAGAATTTTGTCCAGATGATTCAACCTACCGGTTAGCACATGTAGGGCTTATGGTGCAGCGTGATGATCATGAGCATACCTCTGCTGCCGGTGGCGTAGCTGATCTGCGACAATATGGCAGGGGAAATCGAACACCGAAGACAGCCAGACCATATAGCCTAAGACGCTATCGCGACTTTAGCTGCGCTACAGCCATCAATTCAATACCAATCTAGGCATTAAAGAAACTTGGCAGTCTAACAACATAAAAGGCCTGTTATCATCGAACACTCCGACGACAACAGACCTATAAAACAAGCCCCACAATACTTATACTGCAACCGGTTTGTTATTGAAAAAAATCATCTGCTTTGATTTCGAATGAAAGCAAAACGAATCAAAGCTACAAACCCACCCAGAATCAAGCCAATAATTACACCTAAAACCAATATCAATCCCTTTCGCGGCTTAACCGGACTCTCCGGAACCTCAACACTACCATCCTGTCGATAAACCGAAACAAGCTTAGGATCAACATTCAACTTACGATAGAAGTTATACCGCATCTGCAACGTCCGAAGATCTGATATAAACGCATCGTCCGAAGCCCTAGATTCCAACGTTTGAATTTCAGCCGCCAATGCCTTACTACCACGCTGATAATCCATCTTGCTACCGGTATCAACGGTAATATCCACCGCAGCAGAAGAGTTAACAGTCGGCGTAGTCAATCCAATCGCCTCGGCAATTTTCAACGCTTCCCGCAATTGCTGAATCCTGTCCTCACGTATCCGCTGAGCAGTCTCGCGCAAGCTGACAATACGCTGCTCCAGATTGCGCGCTCTCACCGAAGCTTCAGTCGTCACGTTCTTGACGAGCTCTGCCTCGGCAGCCTCACTGGCGCGGGCTACGTAAGCCTTGGCCCACTCGGTAGCCTTCACCGGGTCGCCGATTTGCACAGTGACGGAGAAACGATCTGGCGTATCCTTCCCAGGCCCTTTGACGACCAGCTGTCGAGAGAACCGCTCATACAAACGATCAAGAGCCCCCTCTCGTTGCGACTCATCAAGCGAAGGAAGATAAACCTCATTAAAAAAAGTCTGACGAAGCGACTCACCCTGCAAGTTACGAGCAAAAACATCGTAAACATGCTTGATGGTATAAGTTTCCAGCTCCGTACTTTTCCCACGCCCATAGTTCAACTCAGCGATCTCATTCTGAGTCGGCGGCATGATAAAAAGCTTTGCTTCATAGACAGGTTTGCTGAGGAACGCGTAAGCAGCGGCGCCAGCAGTGACCAGAAGAGTAATGGCGAGGATCAGCCATTTTTGAGCCCAAAGCCCGCGAGCGAGGGCGATCAGGTCGATTTCATCGTCGTCGCGCGTTGCAATACGATTATCTTGCATGGATAGCCTCGCTCCCTTTTTTTAGCTTTGCGCTTGCAGACACACGGGTCGCATTAAAAGGTAAGGCGGGCAAGTCCCCGACGGACACAGCGGTCTTTTTATTAAACTTAAACAAATGCAACATACCCAAAGTCAGAAATTTGCGGCAGTGATCCTTACTACGAGACTACTGGGCTCACACATCCATTTATTTCAGCCGCCGACCTCTCCCGGCGATCCACGCCAATAGGGGGCCAATCATCATTCCAGAGAGGAGCGCGAGCAACACAAAAACCGAAACAGGAAGTTGCGGTGCCGACCATCCCAGGAACAACAGCGCGACAGGCTGATTGTTTTCAAGCACGAACAGTACGATAGCCGAAGCCACGAGCACCGCAAGTACGACAAGCGCAAGGCGCTTAAAGTTCCGCATGGAGACCTCTTTTTTTGGGGTCGATTCAGACCTCGTCACCCTCTTCCTCGTTCACCCGGTCTCGGAGCTCCTTGCCCGGCTTGAAATGAGGTACGAATTTTCCATCGAGGCTGACAGATTGACCTGTTTTTGGGTTGCGACCCACACGAGGGGCGCGGTAGTGCAGGGAGAAACTGCCGAACCCGCGGATTTCGATACGATCTCCGGTCGCCAGGCATTGGGACATTTGTTCAAGCATAGTCTTGATGGCCAGCTCTACATCCTTGGATGAGAGCAGCCCTTGATGGGTGACAATTCGTTCGATCAACTCCGACTTCGTCATGTTTTTCCCTTCTTTTTCAAGCAGCTAGGAAAATCGCTTCAAAGGTTTTAGCATGCCCGGAGGAATTTGAACAGCCCAACTCTTGACATATCTTCAGCGCCTCCTGATCGCCCCTTTTTGGCGCAGACTGAAAACATTTTCCAGGTTAGCGGCACATGACCAGCATGGTGCGAGTCAGGTAACCCGCCGGATTGAAGCCAAAGGGGTATTGATCCTGGTCTTTTGCATCATCGGATCGAGTGATCACCTTGTAGCCTGCCCCCTTGCACTCCTTGGCTGCGCGCTTATGGCACTTCTCCCAGCCGGAGCCCAGCCCTGAGCAATCGATCTCGATACCGCTGACACCTCGCACGGCGTGGGTCTTGGCGCTCGTGGCGCAGCCTGCCAGCAGCAGAACAACCAACATCAGAAAGAGCTTATTCATTCAGATCCTTCGTTAGAGGGACGCATCCCTGTCCCGAATTTTTCCAGCTGTGTCATAGAAGAGACACCCATGCTGGCCGTTTGGTTTCGCAACGCTTCGAGAGGAACGCCTGGGACAACCCTGCAATGCCTTGGCAAACCAGAAATCGCAGGCACAAAAAAGGGCGACCGAAGTCGCCCTTTTTCTATGGTCTGACAGAACTCAGTTCTGTTTTTCCATCTGTGCACGCAGCAGGTCGCCCAGAGTGGTAGGACCAGCAGCAATGTCAGTAGCTGGCTTGTCGCGCAGGCTCTGGATTGCTTCTTTCTCTTCAGCGTCGTCTTTCGACTTGATGGAGAGCTGGATTACGCGGCTCTTGCGGTCAACGCTGATGATCTTGGCTTCTACTTCTTCGCCTTCCTTCAGGACGTTGCGCGCGTCTTCAACGCGGTCACGGCTGATTTCGGAGGCTTTCAGAGTCGCTTCGATATCGTCGGCCAGGGTGATGATAGCGCCTTTGGCGTCAACTTCTTTCACGATGCCCTTAACGATTGCGCCTTTGTCGTTCTCTTGAACGTACTCGGAGAACGGATCGCTTTCCAGTTGCTTGATACCCAGGGAGATGCGCTCGCGCTCTGGGTCAACCGACAGGATAACGGTGTCCAGCTCGTCGCCCTTCTTGAAACGGCGTACGGCTTCTTCGCCCACTTCGTTCCAGGAGATGTCGGACAGGTGAACCAGGCCGTCGATGCCGCCGTCCAGACCAATGAAGATACCGAAATCGGTGATCGACTTGATGGTGCCGGAGATTTTATCGCCCTTGTTGAACTGGCCAGAGAAGTCTTCCCATGGGTTGGACTTGCACTGCTTGATGCCGAGGGAGATACGACGACGCTCTTCGTCGATGTCCAGAACCATGACTTCCACTTCGTCGCCGACTTGTACGACTTTCGAAGGGTGGATGTTCTTGTTGGTCCAGTCCATTTCGGAAACGTGTACCAGGCCTTCAACGCCTTCTTCCAGCTCAGCGAAGCAGCCGTAGTCGGTGAGGTTGGTAACACGGGCGGTGACGCGGGTACCTTCTGGGTAACGGGCTTTGATAGCGACCCATGGATCTTCACCCAGTTGCTTGAGGCCCAGGGAAACACGATTGCGCTCGCGATCGTACTTCAGAACCTTGACATCGATCTCGTCGCCAACGTTGACGATTTCCGAAGGATGCTTGATACGCTTCCAGGCCATGTCGGTGATGTGCAGCAGGCCATCGACGCCACCCAGATCGACGAATGCGCCGTAATCGGTGAGGTTTTTGACGATACCCTTGACCTGCTGGCCTTCCTGCAGCGATTCCAGCAGAGCTTCACGCTCGGCGGAGTTCTCGGCTTCCAGGACACTGCGACGGGAAACGACAACGTTGTTGCGCTTCTGGTCCAGCTTGATGACCTTGAATTCCAGCTCTTTGCCTTCCAGGTGCGTGGTGTCGCGCACTGGACGAACGTCAACCAGGGAACCTGGCAGGAACGCACGGATGCCGTTAACGTCGACAGTGAAGCCGCCTTTAACCTTACCGTTGATAACGCCCTTGACCACTTCCTCAGCTGCGAAGGCCGCTTCCAGAACGATCCAGCATTCAGCACGCTTGGCTTTTTCACGGGACAGCTTGGTTTCACCGAAGCCATCTTCAACCGAATCCAACGCTACGTGAACTTCGTCACCAACGTTGATATTCAGTTCGCCAGCGTCGTTGTAGAACTGCTCAAGCGGGATCAGCGCTTCAGACTTCAGACCAGCGTGAACGGTTACCCAGCGAGCCTGGTAATCGATATCAACGATAACGCCGGTGATGATGGAGCCTGCCTGAAGGTTCAGGGTTTTCAAGCTTTCTTCAAAGAGTTCCGCAAAGCTTTCGCTCATTTTAATTCCTGTTGATTAGGGCGAAGTAAACGCCCATCTCCACACCCCAGACGATGTGGGTTAGTTTCATATATAAGAAGCACCGCAGGACTATGACTGGTCCCCTGCGGAGCTTCCTGGTCACCCGGCGATATCGCGAAGCGCGATTTCACTCATGATGCGTTGCAACACCTGATCGATGGACAACTCCGTGGAATCCAGCTGTATCGCATCGGCCGCCGGCTTTAGCGGGGCCACTGCGCGCTGGGTATCACGCTCGTCGCGTGCACGGATCTCATCTAGCAGACTCGACAGACTAACATCCTCGCCTTTGCCCTTCAACTGCAAATATCGGCGGCGAGCCCGCTCCTCCGCGCTGGCGGTCAGGAAAATCTTCAGCGGCGCATCGGTGAACACCACCGTGCCCATGTCCCGGCCGTCCGCCACCAGCCCCGGCGGCTCCTGGAAAGCCCGCTGGCGTTGCAGCAACGCTTCGCGCACCGCCGGCAGCGCGGCGACCTGGGAAGCCCCGGCGCCAACGCTTTCGGTGCGGATGACATCACTGACTTCATCACCTTCGAGGATGATCCGCTGCAACTGGCCATCGGTGGCCGCGATGAACTGCACGTCCAGATGGGCGGCAAGGGCCTTGAGCAGCTCTTCGTTGGTCAGATCGACGCCATGGTTGGCCGCGGCGAAGGCCAGCAAGCGATACAGGGCACCGGAATCGAGCAGATTCCAGCCCAGTTGCTTGGCCAGCATGCCGGCGATGGTGCCCTTGCCCGATCCGCTTGGGCCATCGATGGTGATGACCGGTGCCTTGATGTTCACGACTGTGCCTCTTGTGCTACTCGAATACCGACCTGCGCGCACAACGCCAGGAAGTTCGGGAACGACGTGGCGACGTTGGCGCAATCATGGATGCGGATCGGCGCGCTGGCGCGCAGGGACGCAACACTGAAGGCCATGGCGATACGGTGATCACCGTGCCCATGGACCTCGCCGCCACCAATCTGGCCGCCGTCGATGATGATGCCATCCGGCGTCGGCTCACATTTGACGCCGAGCGCGAGCAGGCCGTCCGCCATCACCTGGATGCGGTCCGATTCCTTGACCCGCAGCTCTTCGGCGCCAGTCAGCACAGTGCGGCCTTCCGCGCAGGCAGCCGCCACGAACAGCACCGGGAACTCGTCAATCGCCAGGGGAACCAGCGCTTCCGGAATCTCGATGCCCTTGAGTTTAGCCGCTCGTACGCGCAAGTCCGCAACCGGTTCGCCGCCCACTTCACGCTGGTTCTCCAGGGTGATGTCGGCGCCCATGAGGCGCAGGATGTCGATCACGCCGGTACGGGTCGGGTTGATGCCGACATGCTCCAGCACCAGGTCGGAGCCTTCGGCGATCGAGGCCGCCACCAGGAAGAACGCCGACGAAGAGATATCGCCAGGCACTTCGATGTGGGTCGCGGTCAGTTTGTTGCCGGATTCAACAGACGCCGTGGCGCCGTCGACCGTGACCGGGTAGCCGAAGCCACGCAGCATGCGTTCGGTGTGGTCGCGGGTCGGAGCCGGCTCGGTGACCGTCGTCTTGCCTTCGGCGTAGAGGCCCGCCAGCAGCAGGCAGGATTTCACCTGGGCACTGGCCATCGGCATGGTGTAGGTCAGGCCCTTGAGCTTGTTGCCACCACGAATGGTCATGGGTGGACGGCCCTCGGCAGCGGTCTCGATCACCGCACCCATTTCCCGCAACGGGTTGGCAACACGGTTCATCGGGCGCTTGGACAGCGAGGCATCGCCGGTCAGGGTGCTGTCGAAGTCCTGGGCGGCCAGCAGGCCGGACAACAGGCGCATCGAGGTGCCGGAGTTGCCCAGGTAGATCGGGCCCGGCGCAGGCTTGAGGCCGTGCAGGCCGACACCATGAATCGTCACGCGGCCGTGGTGCGGACCTTCGATGACCACGCCCATGTCGCGAAACGCTTGCAGCGTCGCCAGAGCGTCCTCACCCTCAAGGAAACCTTCCACCTCGGTCACGCCCTCGGCCAGCGAGCCGAGCATGATCGAACGGTGGGAAATCGATTTATCGCCCGGTACACGAATCCGCCCACTGAGGGAGCCACCAGGTTGTGCCAGGAAAATCAGATCGTTGGAGTTCATAGCGTCCACATAGGCCCGACGGGCCAGGATTTTACTGAAATGCTCGCGGGCCACCCTGGCACGTGTGAAAACGCCCAGCAATTGGTGCCCGTCCCCTGCATCGACCGCGTCGCGCAAGGCGTCGAGGTCGCTGCGAAATGTATCGAGTGTGCGTAGGACAGCTTCACGGTTGGCGAGGAAGATGTCATGCCACATGACCGGGTCGCTACCCGCGATTCTCGTGAAATCGCGGAAACCGCCGGCAGCGTAACGGAAGATCTCAAGATTTTCATTGCGTTTGGCCAATGAATCCACCAGACCGAACGCCAGCAGATGCGGCAAATGGCTGGTGGCGGCCAATACTTCGTCGTGTCGCTCGACCTGCATGTGCTCGACATCGGCACCCAACTCGCGCCACAGGCGATCCACCACCGCCAGCGCCGCCGGGTCCGTCTGATCCAACGGCGTCAGGATGACTTTATGACGACGGAACAGCTCGGCATTGGAAGCCTCCACCCCGCTCTGTTCGGAGCCGGCGATCGGGTGACCGGGCACGAAACGCGCCGGCACGCCGCCAAACGCCTCGGTCGCCGCCCGCACAACATTGCCCTTGGCACTGCCGACGTCGGTGAGAATCGCTTGCCCGAGCTCCATGCCGGCCAATCGGGCCAGCAGTTTCTCCATGGCCAGGATCGGCACCGCCAGCTGGATCACATCCGCGCCCTGGCAAGCGACCTGCAAATCGTCTTCACAGCGGTCCACCACGCCCAGCTCTACCGCCAGCTTGCGTGAATGCGGGTCAAGATCGACGCCCACGACTTCCTGGCACAGCCCGCTTTCACGCAGGCCCTTGGCGAACGAACCGCCAATCAACCCCAGGCCGACCACCACCAGGCGACCGATCATAGGGGTCGCAGGTTGCAGCAAGGTGACATCAACCACGAGCCAGGACCTTGCTCAGCGCCTCCAGGAAACGGCTGTTTTCCGCCGGCAGGCCAACGGTGACTCGCAGGTGATTCGGCATGCCGTAGTTGGCCACCGGACGCACGATCACGCCTTCGCGCAGCAAGCCTTGATAGACCGGCGCCGCGACGCGTCCCACGTCCACACAAATGAAGTTGCCCTTGGAAGGAATCCAGCCCAGACCCAACTCACGCAAGCCCACTTCCAATTGCTGCATGCCGGCTTCGTTCAAGCGACGGCTTTGCGCCAGGTAGGCTTCGTCCTGCAATGCGGCGCAAGCGGCAGCCAGGGCGAAGCTGTTGACGTTGAATGGTTGGCGCACGCGGTTCAGCACATCGGCCACCACCGCAGTGGACAAGCCGTAGCCAACCCGAAGCGACGCCAGGCCATAAGCCTTGGAGAAGGTGCGCGACACCAGCAGGTTCGGGTAGGCGGCGAGGAAATCCAACCCATCGGGCAAGTCGCTGCCTTCGGCGTATTCGATGTAGGCCTCGTCCAGCACCACCAGCACATGCTCGGGCACGTCTTGCAGGAAATCGTCCAAGGCCTGGGCGTCGAACCAGGTGCCGGTCGGGTTGTTCGGGTTGGCGATGAAGACTACGCGGGTATTGGCGTCGATGGCGGCGAGCATGGCGGGCAGGTCGTGCCCCCAAGCCTTGGCTGGAACGACACGGGCATCGGCACCGACGGCCTGAGTGGCAATCGGGTAGACCGCGAACGCATGTTCACTGAACACGGCATTGAGGCCCGGCGCCAGGTACGCACGGGCGACCAGCTCGAGAATGTCGTTGGAGCCGTTACCCAGGGTCACCTGGTTCAGCTCGACGCCGCAGCGCTCGGCCAGCAGGCTTTTCAAGGCGAAGCCGTTGCCATCGGGGTAGCGCGTCAGCTCGGCCAGTTCGTCGCGAATTGCCGCGAGTGCCTTGGGGCTCGCGCCCAGCGGATTTTCGTTGCTCGCCAACTTGACGATGCTGGCCGGGTCAAGATCCAGCTCGCGGGCCAGTTCGTCCACAGGCTTGCCTGGAACGTAGGGCGAAAGTTGTTGAACGCCTGGCTGGGCCAGGGCGAGGAAGTTGCCACTCATTTGCTATCCGCCCTTAAAGAACTGCCTTGGGGTAGGAACCCAGCACCTTGAGTGCCACTGCTTCCTGACTGATTTTCTCAAGCACACCTTTCACCAGCGGATCGCGGTGGTGGCCGACGAAATCGATGAAGAACACGTAGGTCCATTTACCACTGCGCGAAGGGCGAGTCTCGATCCGCGTCAGATCGATGCCGTTGTCATGGAACGGCACCAACAGCTCATGAAGTGCCCCCGGCTTGTTGCTCATGGAGACAATGATCGAGGTCTTGTCGTCGCCGGTCGGCGGAACTTCCTGGTTACCGATCATCAGGAACCGGGTGGAGTTGTCCGGACGGTCCTCGATTTTCTCGGCCAGGCGCGTCAGCTCGTAAAGGCCTGCCGCCATGTCGCCGGCGATCGCCGCCGAGTTCCACTCACCCTTGACCCGCTTGGCCGCCTCGGCATTGCTCGATACCGCCACGCGCTCGACGTTCGGGTAATGGGCGTCCAGCCACTTGCGGCACTGGGCCAGGGACTGTGCGTGGGAGTAGATCCGGCTGATGCTGTCGGTCTTGGTGTTCTCACCCACCAGCAGGTGATGGTGAATGCGCAGCTCGACTTCGCCGCAGATCACCATGTCGTGCTCGAGGAAGCTGTCCAGCGTGTGGTTGACCGCACCTTCGGTGGAGTTCTCCACCGGCACCACGCCGAAATTCACGGCACCGGCCGCCACTTCGCGGAAGACTTCGTCGATGGCCGCCATCGGCTTGCTGATCACGGCGTGACCGAAATGCTTCATGGCCGCTGCCTGGGTGAAGGTGCCCTCCGGGCCCAGGTAAGCGACTTTCAGCGGCTGTTCGAGAGCCAGGCACGAGGACATGATTTCGCGGAACAAGCGCGCCATCTCTTCGTTGCCCAACGGCCCCTTGTTGCGCTCCATGACACGCTTGAGCACTTGGGCTTCGCGCTCCGGCCGGTAGAACACCGGCACTTCGCCTTCGGCCAGGGACGCCATTTTTACCCGGGCAACTTCCTGGGCACAGCGTGCGCGCTCGCTGATCAACTCCAGGACTTTCTCATCCAGGGCATCGATGCGCAGGCGCAGCGCCTTGAGTTCTTGCTCAGACATCAGCCGTGTTCCTTCTCGAACTCCGCCATGTAGGCAATCAGCGCGTTGACTGCGTTGATGTCCACGGCGTTGTAGATGGAGGCGCGCATGCCGCCGACCGAGCGGTGGCCCTTGAGGTTCAGCAGGCCGCGCTCGTCGGCGCCGGCCAGGAACGGCTTGTCGAGACAATCATCCGCCAGGCGGAACGGCACGTTCATCCAGGAGCGATCAGACTTGTTGATCGGGTTGCTGTAGAGGCCGCTGGCATCGATGAAATCATACAGCGTGCGCTGCTTCACTTCGTTGAGCTTGCCGATAGCCTCGACACCGCCCTGCTCTTTCAGCCACTCGAACACCAGGCCTGACAGGTACCAGGCCAGGGTCGGCGGGGTGTTGTACATCGAGCCGTTGTCCGCCGCGACCTTGTAGTTGAGCATGGTCGGGCACAGAGAGCGGGCGCGACCGAGCAGGTCTTCGCGGATGATCGCGACCAGAATGCCGCTCGGGCCGATGTTCTTCTGGGCGCCGGCGTAAATCATGCCGAAACGGGAGATGTCCACTGGACGCGAAAGGATGTCCGAGGACATGTCGGCCACCAGCGGCACGTCACCGGTTTCCGGGACCCAGTTGAATTCCAGGCCACCAATGGTTTCGTTCGGCGCGTAGTGGACGTACGCCGCGTCCTTGGACAGCTTCCACTCGTTCTGGCCGGGTATCGCGAAATAGTCGTAGGGCTTGGCGGTGGCCGCCACGTTGACGTGACCGTAGCGCGACGCTTCTTCGATGGCCTTCTGCGACCAAATACCGGTGTCGATGTAGTCAGCCGAGCCGTTTTCCGGCAGCAGGTTCAGCGCAATCTGGGCGAACTGCTGGCTGGCGCCGCCCTGCAGAAACAGCACTTTATAGTTGGACGGGATGTTCAGCAGATCACGCAGGTCCTGCTCGGCCTTGGTGGCGATGGACACGAATTCATCGCTGCGATGGCTCATCTCCATGACCGACAGGCCCTTGCCATGCCAGTCGAGAAGTTCGCCCTGGGCACGCTTCAGGACCGCTTCGGGAAGCGCCGCCGGGCCGGCACAGAAGTTATAGGCTCTCTTGCTCACATCCAATCTCGCTCTGATCTGGTGGTCACATAAATCTTTTGGTCCGCACACCGCCCTACAGGGCTACCGCTTAATCAAGACATGGATGAATCCGTGGCGAGGGGGCTTGCTCCCGCTTGAGTGCGAAGCGCTCACAAAAAAGAGGGGCCGCTGCGCACTGGAACGCCAGCCGGCCCAGCGGGAGCAAGCTCCCTCGCCACAATGAATCAAACAAGCCTCAAGAGAGGGCAGTCCCCAAGGGATTGCGCAGTGTCGCAAATTTTCAAACGGAACAAACAACAAGGGGGCGAATTTTCATCCGCCCCCTGCGTGCCCGCTTAGTCCTGCGGCTCTTCTTCGTCTGCGGCAGCATCGAGCGGTTGGTCGCCGACGGTGTCGTCGACATCGGCACCGAGGGCGCCATCGAACCCCACGCCGTCCTCGCCTTCCAGCTCTTCGCCTTCGACTTCCGAAGGCTCCTGGACGCGCTCAAGGCCGACCAGTTTTTCGTCTTTGGCCAGCTTGATCAGCGTCACGCCCTGGGTGTTACGACCCAGGCTGGAGACTTCGTCGACCCGCGTACGCACCAACGTGCCTTGGTCGGAAATCAGCATGATCTCCTCGCCGTCGAGCACCTGGACCGCGCCAACCAGGCGACCGTTACGCTCGTTGCTGACCATGGCGATCACGCCCTGGCCGCCACGCTTGTACTCGGGGAACTCGCTGATGGCGGTACGCTTGCCGTAGCCACGCTCGGATGCGGTGAGGATCTGGCTGCCTTCTTCGGGGATCAGCATGGAAATCAGCTTTTGCCCTTCCGGCAGACGCATGCCGCGCACACCACGGGCGGTACGGCCCATGGCGCGGACATCGGATTCCTTGAAGCGCGTGACCTTGCCGCCGTCGGAGAACAGCATGACTTCGCGTTCGCCGTCGGTGATGGCGGCGGAAATCAGCACGTCGCCCTCGTCCAGCTCCAGGGCGATCAGGCCGACGCTGCGCTGGCGGCTGAAGGATTCCAGCGGGGTCTTCTTCACGGTGCCGTTGGCGGTTGCCATGAAGATGTAGTGACCTTCGGTGTATTCCTCCACCGGCAGCATGGTGGTGATGTATTCACCGTCGTCCAGCGGCAACAGGTTGACCAGCGGACGACCACGGGCAGCGCGGGATGCTTCGGGAATTTCGTAGGTCTTGAGCCAGTACACCTTGCCCTTGCTGGAGAACAGCAGCAACGTGGTGTGGCTGTTGGCGACCAGCAGGTGTGCGATGTAGTCCTCGTCCTTGACGCCGGTAGCAGATTTGCCTTTGCCGCCACGACGTTGGGCCTGGTAGGCGGCCAACGGTTGGGTCTTGGCATAGCCTCCGTGGGAAATGGTCACCACGCGCTCTTCTTCCGGGATCATGTCCCCCAGGGTCAGGTCCAGGCGCGCATCGAGGATTTCGGTGCGGCGCACGTCGCCGTATTCGGCGCGGATCACTTCCAGTTCTTCGCGGATCACTTCCATCAGGCGCGTGGCGCTGTTGAGGATGCGGATCAGCTCGCCGATCTGGTTGAGGATTTCCTGGTATTCGGCCAGCAGCTTCTCGTGCTCCAGACCGGTCAGGCGGTGCAGGCGCAGTTCCAGGATGGCTTGCGCCTGCTCCGGGGACAGGAAGTACTTGCCTTCGCGCAGGCCGTATTGCGGATCTAGGTTTTCCGGACGGCACGAATCGGCACCGGCGCGTTCGACCATCGCCACTACCGCACTGGATTCCCAAGGGGTGCTGACCAACGCTTCCTTGGCTTCCGACGGCGTCGGCGAGGCCTTGATCAAGGCGATCACCGGGTCGATGTTCGACAGGGCAACGGCCTGGCCTTCGAGGATATGGCCGCGCTCGCGCGCCTTGCGCAGCTCGAACACGGTACGGCGGGTAACCACTTCGCGACGGTGACGGACGAAGGCTTCCAGCAGGTCCTTGAGGTTCAGGATCCGCGGACGGCCGTCGATCAACGCGACGATGTTGATGCCGAACACGCTTTGCAGCTGGGTCTGGGCGTAGAGGTTGTTGAGGATCACCTCGGGCACTTCGCCACGACGCAGCTCGATCACGACGCGCATGCCGTCCTTGTCGGACTCGTCACGCAGTTCGGTGATGCCTTCGAGTTTCTTCTCTTTCACCAGCTCGGCGATCTTCTCGATCAGGCGAGCCTTGTTCAGTTGGTACGGCAGCTCGGTGATGACGATCTGCTGGCGACCGCCGACCTTGTCGATGTCCTCGACGGTGGAGCGGGCGCGCATGTAGATGCGGCCACGACCGGTGCGATAGGCCTCGATGATGCCGGCGCGACCGTTGATGATCGCGGCGGTCGGGAAATCCGGGCCGGGGATGTACTGCATCAGCTCATCGACGGACAGTTCCGGGTTGTCGATGAGGGCCAGGCAACCGTCGATGACTTCGCCGAGGTTGTGCGGCGGGATGTTGGTCGCCATGCCCACGGCGATACCGCTGGAGCCGTTGACGAGCAGGTTCGGGATACGGGTCGGCATGACCGCCGGGATCATCTCGGTGCCGTCGTAGTTCGGCACCCAGTCCACGGTTTCCTTGTGCAGGTCGGCCAGCAGCTCGTGGGCCAGCTTGGTCATGCGCACTTCGGTGTATCGCATGGCCGCGGCGTTGTCGCCGTCCACCGAACCGAAGTTGCCCTGGCCATCCACCAGCAGGTAGCGCAGGGAGAACGGTTGCGCCATCCGCACGATGGTATCGTACACGGCAGTGTCGCCGTGGGGGTGATACTTACCGATCACGTCGCCGACGACACGGGCGGATTTCTTGTACGGCTTGTTGAAGTCGTTGCCCAGCTCGCTCATCGCGAACAGCACGCGCCGGTGCACGGGCTTCAAGCCATCGCGCGCATCCGGCAGCGCCCGCCCGACGATCACGCTCATTGCGTAGTCGAGGTAGGACTGTTTCAGCTCGTCTTCGATATTGACCGGGAGGATTTCTTTGGCCAGTTCGCCCATGAGAAGCCTGATTCCTTTTTCTGGTGAAACCTCGTCACGTCCAGATGGGACGAACGAAGCTCGCCGCTGCAGGACAAATGCCGAGCAGCGACTTACGACAAATCAACGAGTTATGCCATGGATCTGCGCAGTAAAGGCCACCTCGCGAGGCAGCCTTGGAAACCGCCGGATGTTATCACAAGAGCCGCCACGCACCTATCCCCCAGATGCGCATGGTGCGTAGTTAGTTGACCGATGACAGGCTGAAAAGGGACGAGAGAAGCTCAGAGGCGCTGGGAATGGCGATTGGTGGCCGGATTTGGCTGTTTTTTCAGGCTTTGCCGGCCCCATCGCGAGCAGGCTCGCTCCCACAGGGCAACGTACGCCGTCCAATGTGGGAGCGAGCCTGCTCGCGATGGGGCCAGCTCAGGTGCCGAAGCCCTTAGTGCAACCGCTTGCGACACATCAGTTGGGCCATCTTCGCCGCATCTGGCCGCTCAACAATGCCTTTCTCCGTCACGATAGCGTCGATCAGGTCTGCCGGGGTCACGTCGAAAACCGGATTGAAGGCGTCGGCATCGGCCCCGACCCGCTTGCCGCCAACTTCCAGCAATTCGCGGCCGTCACGCTCTTCGATGGGAATGTCTTCACCGCTGGCCAGGTTCATGTCGATGGTCGAGCTCGGCGCCACCACCATGAAGCGCACACCGTGGTGCATGGCGCAGACTGCCAACTGATAGGTGCCGATCTTGTTCGCCACGTCGCCATTGGCGGTGATGCGGTCGGCGCCGACGATCACCCAGGTCACACCTTTGGTCTTCATGATGTGGGCGGCAGCGGAGTCGGCGTTGAGGGTCACCGGAATGCCTTCGTTCGCCAGTTCCCACGCGGTCAACCGCGAACCCTGAAGCCATGGGCGGGTTTCGTCGGCGTAGACCCGCTCGACCATGCCTTCAAGGAATGCACCGCGAATCACCCCGAGCGCGGTACCGAAGCCGCCGGTGGCAAGGGCGCCGGTGTTGCAGTGGGTCAGGATGGCCTGGGCGTTGCCCTGATGCTTGCGAATCAGGTCGACGCCGAGCTGGGCCATGGTCAGGTTGGCCTCCCGATCGCTTTCGTGGATCGCCATGGCTTCGGCCTCCAGGGCCGCCAGTGGATCGGCATGCTCTTTGAGGCGCGCCAAGCGGTCGCGCATGCGGTCAAGCGCCCAGAACAGATTGACCGCCGTCGGCCGGGAATCGGCCAGCAAGGCGAAATCCGCTTCCAGCGCATCTTGCCAGTCACCGCCCTCGGCCAACCGCGCCCGCGCCGCCAGCACCACGCCATAGGCGGCACTGATGCCGATGGCCGGCGCGCCGCGCACTACCATCGAACGGATGGCCTCGGCCACGCCGGCCGCACTGGTGTAGCCGATCCAGTTCTCCTCGAACGGTAAAACACGCTGATCGAGCAGATAAAGAGCGCCATCACGCCAATCGATGGCCTTCACCTTCTCCGCAGCCAACAGTCGATTGCGCATCCTTCACCCCGCACTCAGAAACAAAAGCCGCCGATTATAGCGATCCCTCCGCGAAGACGCTCGGGTATACTTCGCCTCCTTTATAACTCATGGAACCGTTCCACGATGCCCAAGCCTGCCGTTGCGCTCGACTTATTATTGCTGCCGACCTGGTTGGTGCCTGTCGAACCCGCCGGTGTCGTGCTCAAGGATCATGGCCTGGGCATTCGCGACGGTTGCATCGTGTTCATCGGGCCACGGGCCGAAGCCATGAGGTGCGACGCCGCTGAAGTCCGCGAATTGCCCGGCATGCTGCTCAGCCCAGGCCTGGTCAACGCCCACGGTCACGCGGCGATGACGCTGTTCCGCGGCCTGGCCGATGACCTGCCGCTGATGACCTGGCTCGAACAGCACATCTGGCCCGCCGAGGGCAAATGGGTCGATGAGGATTTCGTCCGCGACGGCACCGACCTGGCGATCGCCGAGCAGATCCAGGGCGGCATCACCTGCTTTTCGGACATGTACTTCTACCCCAAGGTCGCCAGCGACCGCGTCCATAACAGCGGCATCCGCGCGCAAATAGCCATTCCCATTCTCGACTTTCCGATCCCCGGCGCCGCCAACGCCGACGACGCCATTCGTCAGGGCATCGAATTATTCGGCGACCTCAAGCACCACCCGAGGATCAAAGTCGCATTCGGCCCGCATGCGCCATACACCGTGGGCGACGACAACCTGGAGAAGATCCGGGTGATCGCCGAAGAACTGGACGCGGCCATCCACATGCATGTTCACGAAACCGCCTTCGAAGTGCAGCAGGCTGTGGATAATACCGGCGAGCGGCCGATGGCCCGACTGGCGCGGCTTGGCCTGTTGGGGCCACGCTTCCAGGCGGTGCACATGACCCAGGTCAGCGACGAGGACCAGGCCCTGCTGGTAGAACACAACTGCAGCGTGATCCATTGTCCGGAGTCCAATCTGAAGCTGGCCAGCGGCTTCTGCCCGGTGGAGCGCCTGTGGCAGGCTGGCGTCAACGTCGCGGTCGGCACCGACGGTGCGGCGAGCAACAATGACCTGGACCTGCTGGGCGAAACCCGCACCGCCGCCCTGCTGGCGAAGGCCGTTGCGGGCTCGGCCACCGCCCTGGACGCCCACCGTGCGCTGCGCATGGCCACGCTCAACGGCGCCCGGGCTTTGGGCATCGAAGCGACGGTCGGTTCACTGGAAGTCGGCAAGGCCGCCGACCTGGTGGCCTTCGACCTGTCCGGGCTGGCGCAACAACCGGTCTACGACCCGGTTTCGCAGTTGATCTACGCCACGGGCCGGCATTGCGTCAAACACCTGTGGGTGGCCGGAAAACAATTGCTGGAGGAAGGTCGCCTGACTCGCATGGACGAGTCGCAACTGACTGCCACGGCCCAGGCCTGGGGCCGGCGGGTGAGCGGCCAGGACGAATAGCACGCCCTTTGAGCCAAGGCTCGGGGTCACTGATTTTTCAAGTTTTTCGAGGATCTTCACATGAGCAACGTCGACCACGCCGAAATCGCCAAGTTCGAAGCCCTGGCCCATCGCTGGTGGGACCGCGAGAGCGAATTCAAACCGCTGCACGACATCAACCCGCTGCGGGTCAACTGGATCGACGAGCGCGTCAGCCTCGCGGGCAAGAAAGTCCTCGACGTCGGTTGTGGCGGCGGCATCCTCAGCGAAGCCATGGCCCTGCGTGGCGCCACTGTCATGGGCATCGACATGGGCGAGGCGCCGCTGGCGGTTGCGCAATTGCATCAGCTTGAATCCGGCGTCAGCGTGGAATATCGGCAGATCACCGCCGAAGCCCTGGCCGAGGAAATGCCCGGCCAGTTCGACGTGGTCACCTGCCTGGAGATGCTCGAGCACGTGCCGGACCCTTCGTCGGTCATCCGCGCCTGCTTCCAGATGGTCAAGCCCGGCGGCCAGGTGTTCTTCTCCACGATCAACCGCAACCCGAAGGCCTACCTGTTCGCCATCATCGGCGCCGAATACATCATGAAGCTGCTGCCGCGTGGCACCCACGACTTCAAGAAATTCATCCGTCCTTCCGAGCTCGGCGCCTGGAGCCGCATGGCCGGGTTGACCGTCAAGGACATCATCGGCCTGACCTACAACCCGCTGACCAAGCACTACAAGCTGGCCGCCGACGTTGACGTCAACTACATGATCCAGACCCTGCGCGAGGAATAAGTCGATGCGTCTCAAAGCGGTTCTCTTCGACATGGACGGCACGCTGCTCGACACCGCGCCCGACTTCATCGCCATCTGCCAGGCCATGCGCGCCGACCGTGGCTTGCCGCCGATGAACACCCAGCACATCCGCGACGAAATTTCCGGCGGTGCCCGGGCGATGGTCGCGGCGACGTTCTCGATGGACCCCGAATCGCCGGGCTTCGAAGAACTGCGCCAGGAATTCCTCGACCGTTACCTCAAAGGGTGCGCGGTTCACAGTCACCTGTTCGACGGCATGGCCGAAGTGCTGGCCGACATCGAGGCGGCCAACCTTATCTGGGGCGTGGTCACCAACAAACCGGTACGTTTTGCCGAGCCGATCATGCAGCAGCTGGGCCTGGCCGAGCGCTCGAAAGTGTTGATCTGCCCCGACCATGTGAAAAACAGCAAGCCGGATCCCGAACCGTTGACCCTGGCCTGCAAGATGCTCGACCTGGACCCGGCCAGCGTGCTGTTCGTGGGGGATGACCTACGCGATATCGAGTCGGGCCGCGGCGCTGGCACCAAGACCTGTGCGGTCACTTATGGCTATATCCATCCAGACGACAATCCCAAGCACTGGGGCGCGGATGTGGTGATCGACCATCCCCTGGCCCTGCGTGAAGTGCTGGATAACGCGTTGTGCAGTTGCTGATCTGAGGCCCGCTCTTGTGGCGAGGGAGCTTGCTGTGGCGAGGGGATTTATCCCCGCTGGGGTGCGCAGCGTCCCCAAAAATATAACTGCCACCGCAGTACATCAAACCGAACCCAGAGGGGCGGTGCGACGTTTCGATAAATCCCCTCGCCACAACTGCGCACCACTGACGCATTGTTTTGTTTCGTGAGGTTTCTTTATGTTTGATTACTCCGCCCGCCCCGACCTGCTCGAAGGCCGCATCATTCTCGTCACCGGCGCCGGCCGCGGGATCGGCGCCGCTGCCGCCAAGGCTTATGCCGCCCATGGCGCCACCGTGCTGTTGCTGGGCAAGACCGAGGCCAACCTGACCCAGGTCTATGACGAAATCGAAGCGGCCGGCCATCCGCAACCAGCGGTGATTCCCTTCAACCTCGAAACTGCCCTGCCCCATCAATACGATGAGCTGGCCGCCATGATCGAGGCCGAGTTCGGTCACCTCGACGGGCTGCTGCACAACGCCTCGATCATTGGTCCGCGCACGCCGCTGGAGCAGCTTTCCGGCGAGAATTTCATGCGCGTGATGCAAGTGAACGTCAACGCCATGTTCATGCTCACCAGCACGTTGTTGCCGCTGCTCAAATTGTCCAGGGATGCCTCCGTGGTGTTCACTTCCAGCAGCGTCGGACGCAAAGGCCGGGCGTATTGGGGCGCTTATGGCGTGTCCAAGTTCGCCACCGAGGGGCTGATGCAAACTCTCGCTGACGAAGTCGACACCGTAGCGCCAGTGCGTTCCAACAGCATCAATCCCGGCGCCACCCGCACCAGCATGCGGGCCCAGGCCTACCCGGGAGAAAATCCGCTCAACAATCCGACACCCGAAGAAATCATGCCGGTCTACCTGTACCTCATGGGACCTGACAGCCAGGGCGTCAATGGCCAGGCGCTCAACGCGCAGTGACAGCCATCCGCGTCGCGGCGGTTTACCGTCGCGACGCACCCTTCCTCGATGCGCCACCCAACCGAAACGCCAAGCCGTTGCCGCCGCTTGCTCGCATTACGACCACCGTCAGTCATCAACGCCTTGATTCAATAGTGGTTTTTATCAAGGTGAACTGAATGGCACGAGTTTCGCTCTAACCCTTTTAAACACGCCGTGTCCGGCGAGTAGCGAACATTGCGAAGGGTTTATGCCTGCCAGATAAAGCGGACTAAACTCAACTCAGTGTCCTTCGGGACTGATGGATCAGTACGACGCGTAGCCTAGGGCCACCTCACCCCCGCCGGTCAGGATCGATAAAGTTCAGGGGCTCACGCCATATGAAAACGCCCACACAGACCAACGCGATCGACTTTGATAGCGCCAAGTTGCAGCGCCTGGGCCTGGCCCAGCCGTCTCCACTCGTGGCGCGGCCCGTCAGCCTGTCCCAGCTGCGCCAACAACTTGGTCAACAGTTGCAGACCAGCCTGGAACCGCAACGGATCCTTGGCTTGTTCTTCCGCGAAGTGCAACGGCTGGTGCCCTTGGACGCGCTGGCGTATCAGCACAAGCCCAGCGACCTGCGTATGGAATTCGGCCAACGCGGACACCACAACCTCAGCTACAACCTCAGCCATGAGGGCGAACATCTGGGTGAGCTGGTGTTCCGCCGCAATCAGCGCTTTACCGAGTCGGAACAGAGCGATCTGGAATCGACACTGTCTTCGCTGTTTTTTCCGCTGCGCAACGCCTTGCTCTACCGCGCCGCCACCCAAAGCGCCCTACGCGATCCGCTGACCGGCACCGGCAACCGCATCGCGATGGACCAGACGCTGGAACGTGAGATCGACATGGCCCGGCGCCACATGCAGCCACTGTCGCTGTTGATGCTGGACATCGATCATTTCAAGCGGATCAACGACACCCATGGGCATGGTGTCGGCGATGAAGTGCTCAGGGCCGTCGCTGACTCGATCAAAAGCCATCTGCGCAATGTCGACATGGTGTTCCGGTTTGGCGGGGAAGAGTTCCTGATCCTGCTGGCCAACACCAGCCGGGATGCCGCGGCCATGGTCGGCGAACGGCTGCGTTATGCCGCCCAGACCCAGGATTATTTCGCCGGCGGGACAAGGATTGAACTGACCGTCAGCCTCGGCTGCGCGACATTGCTGCCGGGCGAGTCGGCCGAAAGCCTCTTGCGCCGAGCCGACAGTGCGCTGTATGTAGCAAAGCGCGAGGGCAGAAACCGGTTGACGATGGCGGGCTGAAGCCCCAACTGCTTGACGCCGACACACCGCCATCGCGAGCAGGCTCGCTCCCACAGGGGATTGGCGGTGTACATAAGATCCTCACTCACCACAAAGCCACTGTGGGAGCGAGCCTGCTCGCGAAGGGGCCGGGTCTGCCAACGCAAGGTTAACTGCCAGACCGCCATCGCGAGCAAGGTCGCTCCCACAGGGGATTGGCGGTGTACATCAGATTTTCGATCCCCACAAAACCATTGTGGGAGCGAGCCTGCTCGCGAAGGGGCCGGGCCTGCCAACGCAAGGTTAACTGCCAGACCGTCATCGCGAGCAGGCTCGCTCCCACAAGGGATTGGCGGTGTACATCAGATTTTTGATCCCCACAAAACCTCTGTGGGAGCGAGCCTGCTCGCGAAGGGGCCTGGCCTGCCAACGCAAGGTTAACTCCCAGACCGCCATCGCGAGCAGGCTCGCTCCCACAAGGGATTGGCGGTGTACATAAGATCTTCACTCACCACAAAACCACTGTGGGAGCGAGCCTGCTCGCGAAGGGGCCGGGTCTGCCAACACAAGGTCAACAGCCAGCCCGCCATCGCGAGCAAGCTCGCTCCCACAGGGGATTGGCGGTGTACATCAGATTTTCGATCCCCACAAAGCCACTGTGGGAGCGAGCCTGCTCGCGAAGGGGCCGGGCCTGCCAACACAAGGTCAACAGCCAGCCCGCCATCGCGAGCAGGCTCGCTCCCACAGGGGATTGGCGGTGTACATAAGATCTTCACTCACCACAAAGCCACTGTGGGAGCGAGCCTGCTCGCGAAGGGACCGGGCCTGCCAACGCAAGGTTAACTGCCAGACCGCTATCGCGAGCAAGCTCGCTCCCACAAGGGATTGGCGGTGTACATAAGATCTTCACTCACCACAAAGCCACTGTGGGAGCGAGCCTGCTCGCGAAGGGGCCGGGCCTGCCAACACAAGGTCAACAGCCAGCCCGCCATCGCGAGCAAGCTCGCTCCCACAAGGGATTGGCGGTGTACATAAGATCTTCACTCACCACAAAACCACTGTGGGAGCGAGCCTGCTCGCGAAGGGGCCGGGTCTGCCAACTCAGGTTAACTGCCAGACCGCCATCGCGAGCAGGCTCGCTCCCACAAGGGATTGGCGGTGTACATAAGATCTTCACTCACCACAAAACCACTGTGGCAGCGAGCCTGCTCGCGAAGGGGCCGGGCCTGCCAACGCAAGATTAACTGCCAGACCGCCATCGCGAGCAGGCTCGCTCCCACAAGGGATTGGCGGTGTAGATAAGATCTTCACTCACCACAAAACCACTGTGGGAGCGAGCCTGCTCGCGAAGGGGCCGGGCCTGCCAACGCAAGGTTAACGGCCAGCCCGCCATCGCGAGCAAGCTCGCTCCCACAAGGGATTGGCGGTGTACATCAGATTTTCGATCCCCACAAAACCACTGTGGCAGCGAGCCTGCTCGCGAAGGGGCCGGGCCTGCCAACGCAAGGTTAACTGCCAGACCGTCATCGCGAGCAGGCTCGCTCCCACAGGGGATTGGCGGTGTACATCAGATTTTCGATCCCCACAAAACCACTGTGGGAGCGAGCTTGCTCGCGAAGGGGCCGGGCCTGCCAACGCAAGGTTAACTGCCAGACCGCCATCGCGAGCAGGCTCGCTCCCACAAGGGATTGGCGGTGTACATAAGATCTTCACTCACCACAAAGCCACTGTGGGAGCGAGCCTGCTCGCGAAGGGGCCGGGCCTGCCAACGCAAGGTTAACTGCCAGCCCGCCATCGCGAGCAAGGTCGCTCCCACAGGGGATTGGCGGTGCACATCAGATTTTCGATCCCCACAAAACCACTGTGGGAGCGAGCCTGCTCGCGAAGGGGCCGGGTCTGCCAACGCAAGATTAACTGCCAGACCGCCATCGCGAGCAAGGTCGCTCCCACAGGGGATTGGCGGTGTACATCAGATTTTCGATCCCCACAAAACCATTGTGGGAGCGAGCTTGCTCGCGAAGGGGCCGGAACATTCAACACAAGGTTGACGGTTCAGACCGCTTTCGCGAGCAAGCCCGCTCCCACAGGTGGGTCAAGCTATCGGGTATCAGCTACCCGCCAACGCCAGGCGCTCGCGGCTGGGCGGGGTCTTCTCGGCTACGCCCGATTGCTCCAGCTGCATGCATCGTTCCAGGAACAGATACATGTAGTCGTAGCTCTTGCAAACGGCCTGCCGCAGCTCCACCTGCAGCGCCTTGCTCGGGTTCATGCCCGCCAGTGTGCAGATGATTTCCAGCGCTTCCCAAGGGTGGGCATCGTCATACTGGGCATGCATCTTCAGCCATTTCATGGCCCGCTTGCGGTCTTCCTCGGCGAAGGCCGATGCGTAGACGCCATTGGAGCAGACCAGCGCCGACCATTCCCCGGTCGCGCCCTCGATGGCGTAGTTGGTCGCCGCGATCGCCACGATCAGCGAGTCCGCCGAGCTGGTGTGCCAGCACCAATGGCTCAGTGCGTGCAGCTCGGGCGGCACCTGCTGTGCCTGGAGATCCTCGAGCGTCACACCATGGGCGGCGCTCCAGTTCACCCAGTAGTCGGCGTGATTGAGTTCGACACGAATGTTGCGCATCAGCCAGCGACGCGCCATGTCCTCGCCAGGGTGGCGGGCAAAGCGGGTCTTGGTGAGATTCTGTGCCATGTATAAAGCGAACTGTTCAACGACCGGCCAACCACCAATGAGGTAGTGGCGCATGGTCTTGGCGCTGAGCTTGTTGTCACGCATGCGTTGATACAGCTCGTGTTCGACAACCCGGCGCTTGCTCTCGCTGCAATCTGTAATGAGCTGCTGTGCCCATTTCGGATAGCTACTAGCGTCCATGAGCGGGCCTGTTCGGTTGAATGTGTCGATCACTGTCGGGCTCCTTTTGATTGTGATTTTTTGCGGACCAACAAGAGTTTCAGCGGAACGTGCCGGGGGCCTTGAATAACAACGGCTGGGGCCTGGCCGGCCTGCACTGCAATGTGTCACAGGTAAACATTTGTGGACGCTCGATAACATACCCCTGAGCGTAATCCACGCCAATCTCAAGCAATGCCTGTTCGATCTGTACCGTTTCTACGAACTCGGCAATCGTACGCTTACCCATGACGTGGCCGATATGATTGATCACTTCGACCATTGCCCGGTTAATCGGGTCGTCCAGCATATCCTTTACGAAACTCCCATCGATCTTCAGGAAGTCTACAGGTAAATGTTTCAAGTAAGCGAATGAAGACATTCCGGCACAAAAGTCATCCAGGGAAAAGTAACAACCCAAGCCTTTGAGTTCATTGATAAAGCGGATCGCACTGCCCAGATTGGAAATTGCACTGGTCTCGGTAATTTCAAAACAAATCATTTCTGGTGGGATGGCGTACGTCTCAAACTGTTTACGCAGGAAGTCCAGGAATGCCTGATCTCCTATAGTCGTGCCTGACAGATTAATCGCACACATTGCCAACGGACCCCGCCTTGATTCGTTCAGGCACTGGCGAATGATCCTGAAAACATTCTCCACTACCCAACGGTCCAGCGAAGTCATCAGGCCATAACGTTCCGCCGCCGGGATGAAACTGTCCGGCAGGATCATCCGGCCCGCCTCGTCATGCAGGCGCAACAGGATTTCAATGTGACCGCCGCCATGGTCACCGGGACCCAATGCGGCAATTTCCTGGGCGTAGAGACAGAAGCGATTTTCTTCCAGGGCCATATGCAGGCGCTGGACCCAGGCCATCTCGCCGAAACGCAGGGACAGTTCCGAATCGTCGGCATGGTAGACCTGGACCCGGTTGCGCCCTTTTTCCTTGGCCATGTAGCACGCCATGTCCGCGGCCCGCAGGGACGCCTCCAGCGTGGTCGGACTCTGGGCGATGTGCACGAGGCCAATGCTCACGGTGGTCACGAATGGCCGACCTTTCCATACAAAATGCAGGTTCTGTACGGTCTGGCGCAGACCTTCGGCAATTTTTTCCGCCGCGTCCGGCGAACAGTTTTCCAACAAGATGCCGAACTCATCCCCGCCCAGCCGGGCCAATGTATCGTTTTCCCGCAACCCCGATTGCAGCAGCGCGCAAATATGGCGCAGCAACTCGTCACCCGCGGCATGACCGCACGTGTCGTTGACCAGCTTGAACTGATCCAGGTCGAGAAACATCAAGGCGTGGCGGCCCACTTGCCGAGTGAGGTTATGCAGGGCCTGTTCGAGGCGGTATTCGAATTCGCGACGGTTCGCCAGGCCGGTCAATGCATCGTGCGTGGCCTGCCAGGACAGGTTGGCGATGTACTGCCGCTCCTGGGTCATGTCGTGCAACACCAGCACCGCGCCGCTGACCTTGCCCGCGTGGCGGATCGGCGCACCGACCAGCGTGACCGACACGGTACTGCCGTCCAGCCTCTGGATCAGCTTGGAATGTTCGCTGCCGCCGCCAAGCCGCCCGCTGAGGATATGCTCGATCAATGTCAGCCCCTCGGTCTGGGCATTGTCGTCGAGCAGATTGAACAGCGCCGCCAGGGGCAGCCCCGCCGCATGCTCGGCTTTCCAGTGCGTCATCGCTTCGGCCGCGGGGTTCATGTAGGCAATGGCGCCTTCAACGTCGGTGGTGATCACCCCGTCGCCGATCGATTGCAGGGTGATCTGCGCCCGCTCCTTCTCTAACTGCAGCGCGTTGGCGAAGACTTGTCGCTGGGCCAGCAATTTATGCGTGCGCAACAGCGCCAGCACGATCAGCCCCAGGGCCGTGGCGAAGTTGGTCACGAGCAACAGGCGCAGGATGAACCGCGACCCCTCGCCCAGCGCATCGCTGAAAGCCTTGGCGGCCGGCGTCACCGAATCGTTGATCGCGAAAATCTGCGCTTTCCAGCCTCGCACGTCGTTTTCCGTCACCTCCCCCGCCGTGATGCTGCGGTGCATTTGTCGCGCGACATTATCCAGCTCGGTGAGGTAGCCATCGCCCACTGTCCAGAGGTCGATGGCTTCTTCCAGGTAACTGAAGTGGCGAAAGTTGAGGTACAGCCAGATCAGGCTGGAAACGTCGTCCGGATGATTCCCGCCCTGGAGGATCCCGGCCCGCGCCGCTTCCAGGTCCGGCGGTTGGCGGTCGAGGGCCACGCGAAGGTCATGGCCGCCCTCAGGCACGGCGATGGCCTGTTGGTATTTGCGGAAAATCGATTCGTCACGGCTGTCGGCATACAAATTGAGGTAATAAATGGCGTCTTTCTGGCCCTTGGACCAAAGACTTTCCCCCGCCACATATCCGCGTACCGCAGACAAGACATACAGGCTGACGCCGCCAAGCAATGCTTGAAATAGCACAACGGCAATAAAGGGCCAGACAATGCCCAACAATCGTGGCGTTCCGAGAGTCCGCTTTTGCTTCATGAGGTCCCTTGCACAAGCATTGCCAATGAGCACCCGCGAGAATTCCGCTCCAGATTCCACAGCCTAGGCTAGTTTTCGATCCTTCGAACGAATGGATCACGGGATCGCTTGGCTTGGGGTGGAGATTCGGACGAATCGGGGGCTCTGGCTGATTTTTTTCCGATACTAAGCACAGAAAAGCAAAGGAAACTCAAGGTCGCTGTATTTGTTGCAAGTGACCATAGAGTCGAGCGTACAAACCACCCTCGGCAATCAGTTGCAGATGGTCGCCGTCTTCGGCGATTTGCCCGCCGTCGAATACCAATACCCGGTCGGCCTGTTTCACCGCCGATAATCGGTGGGCGATGATCAAGGTGGTGCGCCCGTGCAGGAACTTCGCCAATGCCTGGTGCAGGTTATATTCGGTGGCGGCGTCCAGCGCCGATGTGGCTTCATCGAGAATCACCACCCGGGGATCGGCCAGGACCATGCGCGCAATCGCCAGTCGCTGACGCTGCCCGCCCGACAACCTCACCCCGGATCGACCCACAACACTCTCCAGCCCCATGGGCAGCGCCCGCACTGTCGATTCGAGCTGGGCGATCGCCAGTGCTCGCCAGCAATCCTCATCGCTGCAGTCGCGACCCATGGACAAATTGGCCCGCACCGTGTCGTTGAACAGCGCGGGGTGCTGAAGCACCACCGCGACATTTTCCCGGATGGTTTCCAGGCCGATTTCCTGTTGGCTCGCGCCCCCGAACCGAATACTGCCGGCCTGTGGCGTATAGAGCCCCAACAGCAGTTGCACCAGGGTGCTTTTTCCGCCACCGCTGGCCCCGACGATTGCGACCTTTTCCCCCGGCGAGATGGACAGGTTCATCTGATCGAGCACCCGCTCCTCGCCGTAGCCAAAACTGAGCCCCTGAATGTCGATGCCTACCGTGTCCCGCCCTTTGAATGGGTCGACGCCACCGTCGTACTGAGGCTCATCGGCGCGGGCCAGCAATTCGTTGATGCGATTCAAGGCGCCGGACGCCGCGTAATAGGCGTATTGCAGGTTCAGCAGTTGCTCGACTGGGCCAATCATGAACCACAAGTAGCTGAACACCGCGAGCATCTGGCCCACGGACAGGTCCGAAAACAACACGGTGAGCATGGCCGCGGCGCGGAAAATGTCGATGCCGAACTGGAACAGCAGGCCACTGGCACGGTTCGAGGCGTCGGTTTTCCATTGTGAATTCACCGCGTAGTCCCGGACATCCCGGGCACGCATCCCCAATCGTCCGAGGAAAAATCCCTGGCGGTTACCGGCGCGTACTTCCTGGATGGCATCCAGGGTTTCAGTCAGCGCCTGGGTGAAACGCGAGGTGCTGTCGTTTTCCAGCTTCTTCAGGTGCTTGACCCGCTTGCCCAGTTGCACCGTGGCGTAGATCACCAACGGATTGAACAACAGGATCAGCAGCGCCAGCTTCCAGTGCATGCACATCAGGATCCCGGCGGTGCCCACCAGGGTCAGCATGGCCACCAGGAACCGGCTAAGGGTTTCGCCGACGAACTTGTCCAGGGTGTCCAGGTCGGTGACCAGATGGGTGGTCACGGTGCCGCTGCCCAGGCTTTCGTATTCGCCGAGGGAAATGCGTTTGAGGCGTTCAATCAGCCGGATACGGATGCGATAGACGATGTCCTTGGCCAGGCTGGCGAATAAACGGGCCTGCAAGACGTTGAACAGCAATGCGCCGCAACGCAGTGCCAACGTCACGAGCAGCATCAACCCAATGTAGCCGGCCGCACTCTGCCAGGCCGCCGGCAGCGCATGATTCATGACCTTCAATGCCGCGTCGCCATGACCCAGCAAGACTTCGTCCACGAGCAACGGCAGCAACAACGGGATGGGTACGCTGCACAGCGTCGCCAGCACGGCAACGCCGTTGGCGATCCACAGGGCTTTTTTGTGCTTGAGGGCCAGGCGACGGATTTCCGCCCAGCTCAACCGATCGATGCGCCGCGTGGCGGATACGCCATCACCGGGCAGGTCAGGCACAGGCCGCGCGCTCCAACCAGCGGCCCAGCAGCGGGGCCAACTGATCCAAAGGTTGGTAGCCGTTGGTCAGCAAGGCCAATTGGCCGTCCCGTTCGGCCAGCAGCGTGGGGAATCCGGCGATGCCCAGGTCTTGTACCCAAGTGAAGTCAGCGGCCGTGGCGGCATGTTGATCGGCGCGATCGAAGGCGGCGGCAAACTCGATGCGAGGCAGCCCGGCCTGCTCCGCCAGTTCCACCAGGACGCTGGCGTGGGTCACGTCGCGACCCTGTGCATAAAAAGCCCGCTGGATCAGCTTCATCAGCGTCCAGGCCATGTCCGGCGCCAGGCTGCGGGCCGTCACCAGCGCGCGGCAAGCGGGCTCGGTGTCGTAGACAAAACCGTCCGGTAGCGCACCCTCGAGCTTGAACGGCTGGCCGGTGGCCTGGGTGACCGCCTGCCAGTGTTCCAAGATGTAGCGCCGAGTCGTCGGCTCCAAGGCCGAACCGCTGCCAGTGCGCAAGCCGCCCACCACCAGGTGCAATTCCACGCCCGCGGCCTGCGCCTGCTCGGCCAACGCCTCGGCCACCGGCGCGAAGCCCCAGCACCAGGAACACATCGGGTCCATCACATACAGCAGGCGCGACGCCATGGCTCAAGCCTCGGAAGGTGTTTGCTTGTAGTTGTAGCCGATCGGGTGCGGCATGTTGCGGGCCTTGGCCAGTTCGATCTGCTTTTGCCGGTCGATGGCGCTGCGGCGGGTCTTCTCGCTCAGCTTGTCCCAGCAGTGCGGGCAACTGATCCCGGGCACGTAGTGCTCGGAGGCGCGATCTTCAACGCTCACCGGCGTACGGCATGCATGACATTGATCGTAGTCGCCTTCGCTGAGATCGTGGCGCACGGTCACGCGGTTATCGAATACAAAGCAGTCGCCGCGCCATTTGGTTTCTTCCTGGGGCACCTCTTCAAGGTATTTCAGGATGCCGCCCTTGAGGTGATAGACCTCGTCGAAACCTTGGCCAAGCATATAGCTCGACGCTTTTTCACAACGAATGCCACCGGTGCAGAACATCGCCACTTTCTTGTGCCGGGTTGGGTCGAAGTGGGCTTTGATGTAGTCGGGGAACTCTCGGAAGCTGGTGGTCTTGGGATCGATGGCGCCTTCGAAGGTGCCGATGGCCACTTCGTAGTCATTGCGCGTGTCGATCAGCAGGACTTCCGGATCGCTGATCAAGGCGTTCCAGTCTTGCGGCTCGACATAGGTGCCAACCTGCTTGTTCGGGTCCACGCCGTCGACGCCGAGGGTGACGATTTCTTTCTTGAGCTTGACCTTGGTGCGGTAGAACGGCTGCTCGTCGCAGTACGACTCCTTGTGGTCGATATCATCCATGCGCGGGTCGTTCTTGAGCCAGGCCATCAATCCGTCAATCCCTTCGCGGGTGCCGGAAACGGTGCCGTTGATGCCTTCTTCGGCGATCAACAACGTGCCTTTGATGCCGTTGTCGAGCATCGCCTTGAGCAGGGGCTCGCGCAGCTCGACGTAATCTTCCAGGGTGACGAACTTATACAGTGCCGCCACGACAATGGGTGGTGTCATGGGTATTTCTCCAGGTGGCTACCCTCGCAAAGGGTGAACCGGATGCGAAAAAAAACGCGCCGGGTAAGCGGCGCGGTGCGGATTCTAGCAAAAACATATGTATTGCAGGGCTGCAATTGCAAGGCCGGACACTGCCCTGTGGCGAGGGGATTTATCCCCGCTCGGCTGCGAAGCAGGCGCCAGGCTTCCTTCCGGATGGGCCTGCTTCGCAGGCCAGCGGGGATGAATCCCCTCGCCACAACGAGCTACTTCACCCATGACAATCAGTGCTTGCTGCCTCCGGCACAGGTCGGCGAAGCCGGGGCCGCGTCGATCTGGGCCCATTCTTGCGGCGTGTAGGTGTGCAGCGCCAGTGCATGGAATTCGCCCATCAATTCGCCCAGCGTGCCGTAGACCATCTGGTGACGCTTGACCCGATTGAGCCCCTCGAACTGTCGGCTGACCACGACCGCCTTGAAGTGGGTCTGCAACCCACGGCTGTGCATGTGGCTTTCGTCCAGCACTTGCAAGTGCTCGGGCTGCAGAAGCCCAAGGGTCGATTCAATGCGTTGTTGCATGCTCATGCCGGGGCTCCGCTTATGGCTTTTTCTTGGCCGGGGCAGCGGCTTTCGGCTCGAGCTCGGCGGTCATGTCCGCCAGCAGCTTGTTGACCACCGGCACCGCGCTTTCCAGCTTGGCCTGGGTCAGTTGCGCCGATTGCTGGGTCAGCTGGGGCATTTTTTCCAGGACTTTCTTGCCCAGGGGAGACTGATAGAAGGACACCAGTTCCTTGAGCTCCGATTCGCTGAAGTTGCTGGTGTAGAGCTTGACCATGTCCGGCTTGAGCTTGTTCCAGCCGATGGCCTGGTCCAGCGCGGCATTGGCCTTGGCCTGGTAGGTCTCCAGCGTGGCCTTTTTCGACTCGGGAGCTTTGGTCTGCTCGAAGCGCTGGGCAAACATCTGCTGTACTTGCATGTAGACGGGGGTACCCAGCTTGTCGGCATGCGCCAGGGTCAGGAACGCTTCGGCACTGGCGTTGTGGCTGGCGGTATCGGCGAAGACAGGGCCGCTGGCACACACCAGAGCAACGGCGGTACAGATGGCACGAAGACGGGTCATCGAGTTTCCTTTTCTAACAGGCGAGGTAAAACCCCAAGGGCGACCATTCTGCGCCTAATAAACGCCGGGGCTCAACCCCGACCCTTGGCGGGGCCGATTGACGGACAGAACCGCGCGCCCCTAGATTGAGGGGTGATTGAGGGAACCGCTGGCGCCCACCAGGGCCTAAACTGCGCATTCAGACCTACAGGAGTTTGACCCGATGAGCCGTATTGAAACCGACAGCCTTGGCCAGGTTGAAGTCCCGGATGAAGCCTATTGGGGCGCACAGACACAGCGCTCCATGATCAACTTTGCCATCGGCAACGAACGCATGCCGCTGTCGGTGTTGCACGCTTTGGCGCTGGTCAAAAAAGCCGCCGCGCGGGTCAACGACCGCAACGGTGACCTGCCCGCCGACATCGCCCGCCTGATAGAGCAGGCCGCCGACGAGGTGCTGGCCGGCCAGCATGACGACCAGTTTCCTCTGGTGGTCTGGCAGACCGGCAGCGGGACCCAGAGCAACATGAACGTCAACGAGGTCATCGCCGGGCGCGCCAATGAGCTGGCGGGCAACCCGCGAGGCGGCAAGAGCCCGGTTCACCCCAACGACCACGTCAACCGTTCCCAGAGTTCCAACGACTGCTTCCCCACCGCGATGCACATCGCCGCCGCCCAAGCCGTCTACCAGCAATTGCTGCCGGCCATCAGCGAGTTGTCGGGTGGTCTCGCGGAACTGGCGGCGCGCCATATGAAGCTGGTCAAGACCGGCCGTACCCACATGATGGACGCCACGCCGATCACGTTCGGCCAGGAACTGTCCGCGTTCATCGCCCAACTCGATTATGCCGAACGAGCGATCCGCGCCGCCTTGCCGGCCGTCTGCGAGCTGGCCCAGGGCGGCACGGCGGTGGGCACAGGGCTCAATTCCCCCCATGGTTTTGGCGAAGCGATTGCCGCTGAGTTGGCGGCGCTGTCCGGCTTGCCCTTCGTTACCGCGCCGAACAAGTTCGCTGCGCTGGCGGGCCATGAGCCGCTGACCACATTGTCCGGCGCGCTGAAGACCCTGGCCGTGACCCTGATGAAAATCGCCAACGACCTTCGCCTGCTGGGTTCCGGGCCGCGAGCGGGGTTTGCCGAGGTGAAATTGCCGGCCAACGAGCCGGGCAGTTCCATCATGCCTGGCAAGGTCAACCCGACCCAGTGCGAAGCCTTGTCGATGCTCGCCTGCCAAGTCCTGGGCAACGACGTGGCCATCGGTTTCGCCGCCAGCCAGGGTCACTTGCAGCTGAACGTGTTCAAGCCGGTGATCATCCACAACCTGCTGCAATCGATCCGCCTGCTGGCCGATGGCTGCAGCAACTTCCAACAGCATTGCATCGCCGGCCTCGAACCGGATGCCGAGCAGATGGCGGCGCACCTGGAACGCGGATTGATGCTAGTGACGGCGCTGAACCCGCACATCGGCTACGACAAGTCGGCGGAAATCGCCAAGAAAGCCTACAGCGAGGGGCTGACCCTGCGGGAGGCCGCGTTGCAGCTGGGGTACCTGACCGATGAGGAGTTCGAGGCCTGGGTCCGGCCGGAGAACATGCTGGAGGCCGGTGGGCAGGGTTGAGTTTGTTGTCCTGAAGGCCGCCATCGCGAGCAGGCTCGCTCCCACAGGGGCCGGTGTGGGCCTTGATGTCGAGTCCACAGACGAACCCATGTGGGAGCGAGCCTGCTCGCGATGGCGCCAGCAGGCTCGACATCACCATACATGACACCCACATACGCTCCCTCAGCGATCTAGCGACCCACCGCCAAACGCTCGCGCCGGGCCCTGAGCCCGGCGATGAGCGATGGTCCCAACGCCACCAGCGCGGACCCCAGCACGACCAACACCGCCCCGCCATACCCCAAAACATTGATCTGTTCGGCATGGACATACTCGGGCCACCACCAGGCGGCCATCGCCACGGCGGCGAACGTCACCAGCGGCGTGATCGCCAGGGTCGCGCTGACCCGCGAGGCTTCCCAATGGGCCAGCGCCTCGGCAAACGCACCATAAGCGATCAACGTGTTGAGGCAACAGGCGAGCAACAGCCAGCCCTGCAATGGGGTCAGTTGCAACGCCTCCAGCGGATGAACCCAAGGCGTGAGCAACAACGCGCAGAACAGGTAGATCACCATCATCACTTGCAATGAATTCCAGACCGTCAGCAGTTGCTTCTGGCCCAGGGCATAAAACGTCCAGACCGTCGACGCAGACAGCACCAGCAAGACCCCGGCGGTGTAGTCGCTCAACGACGTCAGCAACTCGGTGAGACGCTGGTTGAAGAACAGCGCAAAACCAATCAGCAACACCAGCAGGCCAATGCCCTGCCCCACGCTGAAACGCTCCTTGAATACAAACAGACTGGCGACCAGCAGCATGATCGGCCCCATCTGCACCACCAGTTGCGCCGTACCGGGACTCAAGCGGTTCAGGCCCATCAGGTACAGGACGTAGTTACCCACCAGCCCCAACACCGCCATCACCACCAGCCAGCCGCCACGCGGGCCGAGCACCTTGCGGCTGGGCAGGCGCCGTGTCGCCGCCAGGTACACGAAGAGCAACCCGCCGGACACCGTCAGCCGAAACCAGGTCACCGTCACCGGATCCATCACTTGCAGCACTTGCTTGAGCTTGATCGGCAGGATTCCCCACAACAGGGCGGTCAACAAAGCCAGAAGAAGCCCGTAGACCCAGCGACCGGACGATATGTGCATGCAACCCTCGAAGCCCTCGATATGAACGCCCATTCTAGGCTCGGATCGATCGGTGGCACAGGCACAATCGGGCATTTGGCGCCGACGCAATTGTACGGGTCGCTAGCCGTCGATCGGCTGGACAGGCGCAAACCTGCGACACCACATATGCTCAATTGAGACAACCACGCAGCCCCCATGGAGACCCGAAATGCCAGGAACGCGCGCAAACGATACAGACGCCCCCAAGACAGTATTCCGCAGTGACCGGATCTGCCGGGTGAATGGCGAATTTTATTTCAATACGCGCGAAGGCACCCAGGAAGGTCCGTTCGAAACTCGTGAGGCGGCGGAGCAGGAGATTGCGGCATACATCCAACGGATGCAGAAGTTGCCCAAGGTGGCTGAACAGTTTGCAGCTCCCGTGGCGAGGGAGCTTGCTCCCGCTGGGCCGCAAAGCGGCCCTTCTATGGTTCATACCCAGTAAAAAGGGGCAACTGCTTCGCAGCCGAGTGGGAGCAAGCGCCCTCGCCACGAAGCTCCTGAGGCGGCGCTTATCGCACCGCCTCGAACAACCCCGTCGCCCCCATCCCGCCGCCCACGCACATGGTCACGACGCCATAGCGCAGGTTGCGCCGTTGCAACTCCCGCACCAGATGCCCCACTTGCCGCGAGCCGGTCATGCCGAACGGGTGACCGATGGAAATCGAGCCGCCGTTGACGTTGTATTTCTCGTTATCGATTTCCAACCGGTTGCGACTGTAGAGGCATTGGGAGGCAAACGCTTCGTTGAGCTCCCACAGATCGATGTCGCCAATCTGTAGTCCCTTGGCCTTGAGCAACCTGGGCACCGAGAACACCGGGCCGATGCCCATCTCGTCCGGCTCGCAACCGGCGACGGTAAAGCCGCGAAAAAACGCCTTGGGTTTGAGTCCCAGGGCCAGGGCTTTTTCCAGGCTCATCACCAGCGTCATCGAGGCGCCATCGGACAGTTGGGAAGAGTTGCCCGCCGTTACCGAACCGTCCTCGGCAAACACCGGCTTCAAGCCGGCCAGGCTTTCGTAGGTGGTATCGGGGCGGTTGCAGTCATCGCGGTCAACCACACCGTCCAGAATCTGAACCGCGCCGGTGTTCTTGTCCTCGACCCGGTACTTGACCGTCATCGGCACGATTTCATCGTTGAACAGCCCTTCGGCCTGGGCCCGGGCCGTGCGCTGCTGGCTCTGCAAGGCGTAGCGGTCCTGCTCCTCGCGGCTCACCTGATAACGGCGCGCGACGACCTCGGCAGTCTGACCCATGGGGAAGTAGATTCCCGGCACCTGTTCCTTGAGCAATGGATTGATCAGGTTGTCGGTGTTGACGCTCTTCATCGTCAGGCTGATGGATTCGACGCCGCCGGCGACGATGATCTCGCTGCAACCCGAGGCGATCTGGTTGGCGGCAATCGCGATGGCTTGCAGGCCCGAGGAGCAGAAACGGTTGAGGGTCATCCCGGCGGTGCCGATGCCCAGTTGCGAGAGCACCGCCACGTTACGCCCGATGTTGAAGCCTTGGGCGCCTTCGTTGGAACCGGCGCCGACGATGCAATCCTCGACACTGGCCGGGTCGATGTCGTTACGCGCCAGCAACGCATTGACGCAATGCGCCGCCATGTCGTCCGGACGGGTCATGTTGAACTTGCCGCGAAAGGACTTGGCCAATCCGGTCCGTACGCTGTCGACGATCACCACTTCACGCATGGCGGCACCTCATTGTTGTTATCGGTTAAGAGTGGATTCGAGGATAAATCCACCGCATAACCGAACGCGACAATCATTCACCCCGCGTATGCGTGCCCATCGTGCTAGCTCTTTTTCCGCGCTTGCCTGGCGGAACGCTCGAACGCGGCCTCCAGCGCGTCATTGAGCGTGCGCAACACCTTGACCCGGGCCCAGCGCTTGTCATTGGCCTCCACCAGCGTCCAGGGCGCGATCTCGGTGCTGGTGCGATCGACCATGTCACAGACCGCCGAGCGATAGGCGTCCCACTTGTCCCGGTTGCGCCAGTCGTCCTCGGTGATCTTGAAGCGTTTGAAGGGGATTTCCTCCCGCTCCTGGAAGCGCTCCAGCTGCGTTTCCTTGTCGATCGCCAGCCAGAACTTCACCACCACCACGCCGGCATCGGCCAGCTGTTCCTCGAAATCATTGATTTCGCCGTAGGCCCGCAGCCAGTCGGCGCGGCTGCAAAAGCCTTCGACCCGCTCCACCAGCACCCGGCCGTACCAGGAGCGATCGAACATGGTGAACTTGCCCCGGGCCGGAATATGTCGCCAGAACCGCCACATGTAGGGGTGGGCACGTTCTTCCTCGGTGGGCGCGGCAATCGGCACGATGCTGTACTGGCGCGGATCGAGCGCCGCCGCGACCCGGCGGATGGCACCGCCCTTGCCCGCCGCGTCGTTGCCTTCGAACACGGCCACCAGGGCATGCCGGCGCATGCGCTTGTCGCGCAGCAGGCCGGCGAAGCGGGCCTGCTCGGTGATCAACTGTTCTTCGTAGTCGGCCTTGTCCAGACGTAGCGTCATGTCCAGGCTATCGATCAAGGTCACCTGGTCATCCAGCGCTGGCAACGGCGCCACGTTGACCTTGGCCGCCTTGACCTTCGGCCGATCCAAGGCCTGGCGCAAGCCTTCGAGCAAGATGCGTCCGACCGCAAGGCTGCGATAACAAGCATCCACCCCTTCGATCACATGCCACGGCGCGTAATCGCGACTGGTGCGGCGCAGCACGCGCTCGCCGTACTTGACGAACTTGTCGTAGGTCTTCGACTGCTGCCAGTCCAGCGGGCTGATGCGCCAGCTGTGCAGCGGATCGTCCTTGAGGCTTTTGAGGCGGGCCTTCATCTGTTTCTTGGACAGGTGAAACCAGAACTTGAAGATCAGCGCGCCCTCATCGCAGAGCATTTTCTCCAGGCGTTCGGCACCGTTGATCCCCTGGTCGAGCCGCGGGTCCTTGAACTCGCCGTGGACCCGCCCTTGCAGCATCTGGCTGTACCAGTTACCGAAAAAAATCCCCATGCGCCCCTTGGCCGGCAGCATCCGCCAATAGCGCCAGGCCGGCGGCCGCGCCAGCTCCTCGTCAGTCTGCTGGTCGAAGGTGCGGACCTCGATCAATCGCGGATCCATCCACTCGTTGAGCAACTTCACCGTCTCGCCCTTACCCGCGCCTTCGATGCCGTTGATCAGTACGATGACCGGGAAACGCCCCTGCTGGTGCAGCTCGTATTGCGCTTCGAGCAACGCTTCGCGCAGTGCCGGGACTTCAGCCTCATAGGTTTCTTTATCAACGACGTGACCGATTTCGGCGGACTCGAACATGGGCAGCTCCTTCAAGGAATGGGGCAAGACTAGCGGATTGGATGCGCGCCTGCGCAGCAGATTCCTTCCGCGTGCGGGCACCCTTGCCTTGGATCAAGCAACGCCTTGCCGATCGGCTAGAATGGCGCCTTCATTTTCGCCGAGCCCGTCATGACGCCCATTCAACACCACGCCCAACTCGACTGGGACGACCAGGGTCGCCCCCGCTCCCGGGTGTTCAACGATGTCTATTTCTCCGACCAGTCGGGCCTGGAAGAAACCCGCTACGTGTTCTTGCAACAGAACAACCTCGCCGAGCGTTTCGCCGGGCTGGCGGAGGGCGGGCGGCTGGTGATCGGTGAAACCGGGTTTGGTACCGGGTTGAATTTCCTCTGCGCCTGGCAGTTGTTCGAGCAATGCGCACCGGCCGGGGCACGGCTGCATTTTGTCAGCGTCGAGAAGTCTCCCCTGAGCCCCGAGGACCTGCGCCGGGCCCTGGCCTTATGGCCCGAGCTCAAAGTCCAGGCCGATCAATTGCTCGGGCAGTACGTGGCGATCCACCCAGGTTTCCAGCGCCTGACCCTGGCGAGCGGCCGGGTCACCCTGACGTTGTTGATTGGCGATGCCCTGGAGCAATTGCCGCAACTGGATGGGCGGATCGACGCCTGGTTCCTCGACGGTTTCGCCCCGGCGAAAAACCCCGAGATGTGGAGCGCCGAGCTGTTCGCCGAGCTGGCGCGACTGGCCGCGCCGGGGGCTACCCTCAGCACCTTCACCAGCACCGGCTGGGTGCGGCGCCGGTTGAACGCGGCGGGTTTCAAGATGAAGCGCACGCCAGGCATCGGCCATAAATGGGAGATTCTTCGCGGCGTGTTCCTCGGTTGGCCGGAGCAGACGCCGTCACCCGCGCCGATCAAGCCCTGGTACGCCCGGCCCGCGCCGCATACCGGCGAGCGGCGGGCCTTGGTCATCGGCGGCGGACTGGCCGGTTGCGCCAGCGCGGCCAGCCTCGCGGCCCGTGGCTGGCACGTGACCTTGCTGGAGCGTCACGCTGGGTTGGCCGAGGAAGCGTCCGGTAATCCCCAGGGCGTGCTGTACCTCAAGCTGTCGGCCCACGGCACGGCGCTGTCGCAGATGATCCTCAGCGGTTTCGGCTACACGCGGCGCGTGCTCGAACACCTGCAGCGCAGCCTCGACTGGGACGGCTGCGGTGTCCTGCAATTGGCCTTCGATGCCAAGGAAGCCGAGCGCCAGGCGCGCTTGGCCGAGGCCTTTGCGGGCAGTCTGTTGAAGGTGCTTGATCGCGATGAGGCCGAGGCGCAAGCCGGCATTGGTTTGCCCAGCGGGGGCCTGTTTTATCCCGAGGGCGGCTGGGTGCATCCGCCAGCGCTGTGTCGCTGGCAGGCTTCGAACCCGGCGATTACCTTGCAGCCACACCATGAAGTGTTGGAACTGCGGCGTGTCGACGGCCAATGGCAGGCCTGGGACGGCGAACGTTGCGTGGCCAGCGCACCGGTGGCGATCCTCGCCAGCGCGGCCGAGATCAAACGTTTCGAGCCTGCCGCCGAGCTGCCCCTCAAGCGCATTCGCGGGCAGATCACTCGCCTGCCGCAAACCACCCGCAGCCAGCGCCTGGCAACGGTGGTCTGTGCCGAAGGCTACGTGGCGCCGCCGCGAATGGGCGAGCACACGTTGGGCGCCAGTTTCGATTTTCACAGCGACGACCTGACCCCCACCGCCGCCGAGCATGCCGGCAACCTTAAGATGCTCGAAGATATTTCCGTGGACCTGGTAGACCGGCTCAACGCCAAAGCGCTGGACCCAGCGCAACTGGAAGGCCGCGCGGCGTTTCGCTGTACCAGCCCGGACTACCTGCCAATCGTCGGGCCACTGGCCGATCACTCCGCCTTCATCGAGGCGTATTCGGTTCTGGCCAAGGACGCCCGTCAAGTGCCCGACGCCCCCTGCCCCTGGCTCGACGGCCTGTACGTCAACAGCGGCCACGGCTCCCGAGGCCTGATCACCGCGCCGCTGTCGGGCGAGCTGATCGCCGCGTGGCTGGAGAACGAACCGCTGCCCCTGCCGCGAAGCGTGGCCGAGGCCTGTCATCCCAACCGATTTGCGTTACGGGCGTTGATTCGGGGCAAGGCCTGACGGACTTTGACGATTCGCCACATTCTCCTGTGGGAGCGAGCCTGCTCGCGAAAGCGGTGGTTCAACCGGCTTAGAAGTTGGCTGAACCACCGCCTTCGCGAGCAGGCTCGCTCCCACAAGGTCTAGTTTTTCCTGGACAAATGTCGCAAGACCCACAGCCTCCATCCGTCGGCTTATAACGCATCGATATAAAACTCACAGCCATCCCTCCGGTCAGTTTCAGAGTACCCGCCCTTTTGGCGTGTATGGCTTGACCCCTCCCCAACGGAAAAACCGGTAAGGACTTATGTGCGGATTAGCTGGTGAGTTACGTTTCGATCAACACCCTGCGGACCTTGCGGCCGTAGAGCGCATCACCCATCACTTGGCCCCTCGCGGCCCCGACGCGTGGGGCTTTCATAGCCAGGGCCCAATTGCCCTTGGCCATCGACGCCTGAAAATCATGGACCTGTCCGACGGCTCGGCCCAGCCGATGATCGACAATCAACTGGGCCTGTCACTGGCGTTCAACGGCGCGATCTACAACTACCCGGAATTGCGGGCCGAACTCGAAGGCCTGGGCTACGCCTTTCATTCGGGCGGCGACACCGAAGTGCTGCTCAAGGGCTATCACGCCTGGGGCGAAGCTCTGCTGCCCAAGCTCAACGGCATGTTCGCCTTCGCCATCTGGGAGCGCGACGCCAAGCGGCTGTTCATCGCCCGTGACCGTCTCGGCGTGAAGCCGCTGTACCTGTCTCGCACCGGCCAGCGCCTGCGCTTCGCCTCGGCATTGCCGGCATTGCTCAAGGGCGGCGACATCAACCCGGTGCTCGACCCGGTCGCGCTGAATCACTACCTCAATTTCCACGCGGTCGTCCCGGCGCCTCGCACCTTGCTGGCTGGTATCGAGAAGTTGCCCCCGGCCACTTGGATGCGTGTCGAGGCGGATGGCAGCACTGAGCAGAAAACCTGGTGGACGCTGCCCTACGGTCCCCGGCCCGACGAGCAGAACCTCAACCTGGAAGACTGGATCGAGCGTGTATTGGACAGCACCCGCGAAGCGGTCGCCATCCGCCAGCGCGCCGCCGTCGATGTCGGCGTGCTGCTGTCGGGCGGCGTGGACTCGAGCATGCTCGTGGGCCTGCTGCGCGAAGTCGGCGTTGACGACCTGTCCACCTTCTCCATCGGCTTCCAGGACGCCGGCGGTGAGCGCGGCGACGAGTTTCAATATTCAGACCTGATCGCCAAGCACTACGGCACCCGCCACCATCAGTTGCGCATCGACGAAAAAGAAATCATTGAACAGTTGCCCGCCGCGTTCCGCGCCATGAGTGAACCGATGGTGAGCCACGACTGCATCGCCTTCTACCTGCTCTCGCGGGAAGTGGCCAAGCACTGCAAAGTGGTTCAGAGCGGCCAGGGCGCCGATGAGTTGTTCGCCGGTTACCATTGGTATCCGCAAGTGGATGGCGCCAGCGACCCGTATGCGGCCTATCGCGCGGCGTTCTTCGACCGCACTTACGAGGAGTATGCCGCCACCGTTCAACCCAAATGGCTGACGGCCAACGATGCCGCCGGAGACTTCGTCAAGGAGCACTTCGACCAGCCGGGCGCCGATGCCGCCGTCGACAAGGCCTTGCGCCTGGACAGCACGGTGATGCTGGTGGACGACCCGGTCAAGCGCGTCGACAACATGACCATGGCCTGGGGCCTGGAAGCACGCACACCGTTCCTCGACTACCGTCTGGTGGAGCTTTCCGCTCGGGTGCCGGCCAAATTCAAGCTCCCCGAGGGCGGCAAGCACGTGCTCAAGGAAGCGGCACGCCGGGTGATCCCGAGCGAGGTCATCGACCGCAAGAAAGGCTATTTCCCGGTGCCGGGCCTCAAGCACCTTGAAGGCAACACCCTGGCCTGGGTCCGTGAACTGCTGCTGGATCCGAGCCAGGATCGCGGCCTGTTCAACCCGACCATGCTTGATCGCCTGCTGACCGACCCCAACGGCCAGCTGACGCCGTTGCGCGGTTCGCGGCTGTGGCAATTGGCAGCGCTGAACCTGTGGCTCAGCGAGCAAGGAATCTGACCGATGAAACCCCATTCCACCCTCCACAACCAACGACTCTTGCGCGGCCAACCGCCGTCCTACGAACGCTTGCAGGCACGCCTGGCCGAAGACGGCAGCGAACTCAATGCCGCCCCCATCGCCGTGCATTGCGGCTGGGGCCGGCTGCTGATCGGCCATACGTTCCCGGACCCGGCGACCCTGGCCCAGGAACTGCTCAACGAACAACCCGGCGAACGGGACATCGCCCTGTACGTCGCCGCGCCCCAGCAAGTGCTGGGGCTGGAGCCGGCGCACCTGTTTCTCGATCCGTCCGACACCCTGCGCCTGTGGTTCAGCGATTACCGACAAGCCACGCGAGTATTCCGCGGTTTCCGGATCCGCCGCGCCCAGAACGACAGCGACTGGCAGGCCATCAACCAGCTGTACCAGGCTCGCGGCATGCTGCCCATCGACCCGGAGCGATTGACACCGCGCCATCAAGGTGGCCCGGTCTACTGGCTGGCCGAGGACGACGACACCGGCGCGGTGATTGGCAGCGTGATGGGCCTCAATCACCAGAAAGCCTTCAACGATCCAGAAAACGGCAGCAGTCTCTGGTGCCTGGCGGTGGACCCACAGTGTTCACGCCCCGGCGTTGGCGAGGTGCTGGTGCGCCACCTCATCGAGCATTTCATGAGCCGGGGCTTGAGCTACCTCGACCTGTCGGTACTGCACGATAATCGGATGGCGAAAAACCTCTATGCCAAACTCGGTTTCCGCAGCCTCCAGACCTTCGCCATCAAGCGCAAGAATGGCATCAACCAGCCGTTGTTCCTTGGGCCCGGCCCCGAGGCGCAATTCAACCCCTATGCGCGGATCATCGTCGAGGAAGCGCATCGTCGCGGCATCGAAGTGCAAGTGGACGACGCCGAGGCCGGCCTGTTCACCCTGATGCACGGCAGCCGCCGGATTCGCTGCCGGGAATCGCTGAGCGACCTGACCAGCGCAATCAGCATGACGCTGTGCCAGAACAAGAGCCTGACCCACAAAGTGCTGAAAAACGCTGGCCTGAACCTGCCGGCCCAACAGCTGGCGGGCAATGCCGACGACAACCTGGCGTTTCTCGATGAGCATGAACGGGTGGTCGTGAAGCCGTTGGACGGCGAACAGGGCCAAGGCGTGGCGGTGGACCTGCGCACGATCGAAGAAGTACAGGCCGCCATCGAAGCTGCCCGGCGGTTTGACAGCCGGGTATTGCTAGAAAGCTTCCACGAAGGGTTGGACTTGCGAATCCTCGTGATCGGTTTTGAAGTGGTGGCCGCGGCAATCCGTCGCCCGGCCGAGGTAATCGGCGACGGGCAGCACACCATCGGCGCGCTCATCGAAGCCCAGAGCCGACGGCGCCAGGCCGCTACCGGCGGTGAGAGCAAGATCCCGATGGATGCCGAAACCGAGCGCACCTTGAGCGCGGCCGGTTATGCCTACGATAGCGTGCTGCCCAAGGGTGAGCATCTGTTCGTACGGCGCACGGCGAACCTGCATACCGGTGGCGTCCTGGAGGACGTGACCGCCATCCTCCATCCGACCCTGGCCGATGCGGCGGTTCGTGCAGCACGGGCCCTGGACATCCCGATGGTCGGCCTGGACCTGCTCGTCCCGGCGGCTGATCAACCGGAATACGTGTTCATCGAAGCCAACGAACGCGCCGGGCTGGCCAATCACGAACCGCAACCCACCGCAGAGCGTTTTGTGGACTTGTTGTTTCCCCATAGCCAAGCGGTGGTCTGAGATTTCTGTGGCGAGGGAGCTTGCTCCCGCTGGGCCGGGCCGGCCACCAGCGCGAGGCGGCCCTGCTGACTCACTTAGTGCTCCGATTTGAGCTCAAGGCGACTGCTTCGCAGTCGAGCGGGAGCAAGCTCCCTCGCCACGGGTCTCTCGTTCCAATATTTCGCGAGGAGTTTCCATGATCAGTAAGATTCCCGAACCGAATCTCGAATACCTGCAGAAAGTCTTGCTGGAAATGCTCGCCATTCCCAGCCCTACCGGTTTCACCGACACCATTGTCCGTTACGTCGCCGAGCGCCTCGAAGAGCTGGGCATTCCTTTCGAAATGACCCGGCGCGGTACCATTCGCGCCACCCTCAAGGGCCGCAAAAGCAGCCCCGACCGCGCGGTCTCGGCGCACCTGGACACCATTGGCGCCTCGGTCCGGGCCATCAAGGACAACGGTCGCCTGACACTGGCGCCCGTGGGTTGCTGGTCGAGCCGGTTTGCCGAGGGCAGCCGGGTCAGCCTGTTTACCGATACGGGCGTGATTCGCGGCAGCGTCCTGCCGTTGATGGCGTCCGGTCACGCGTTCAATACCGCCGTGGATGAAATGCCCATCAGTTGGGACCACATCGAACTGCGCCTGGATGCCTACTGCGCCACCCGCGCCGATTGCGAGACCCTGGGCGTGGGCATCGGCGACTACGTGGCCTTCGATCCCTTGCCCGAATTCACCGAAAGCGGCCATATCAGCGCCCGTCACCTGGATGACAAGGCCGGGGTCGCCGCGTTGTTGGCGGCGCTGAAGGCCATCGTCGACAGCGGCGAAGAGCTGCTGATCGATTGCCATCCGCTGTTCACCATCACCGAGGAGACCGGCAGCGGCGCGGCCGCCGCGCTGCCCTGGGACGTCAGTGAGTTCGTCGGGATCGACATCGCACCGGTCGCGCCGGGCCAGCACTCCAGCGAACACGCCGTAAGCGTGGCGATGCAGGATTCCGGCGGCCCTTACGACTACCATCTGTCGCGGCACTTATTGAAACTGGCCAAGGAAAACGAACTGCCGGCGCGCCGTGACCTGTTTCGCTACTACTTCAGTGACGCCCATTCCGCGATCACCGCCGGCCACGACATCCGCACCGCCCTGCTCGCTTTCGGCTGCGACGCCACCCATGGCTACGAACGCACCCACATCGACAGTCTGGCGGCTCTCAGCCGTCTGCTCGGCGCCTACATCCTCAGCCCGCCGGTGTTTGCCAGCGATGCGCAACCGGCCCAGGGTTCACTGGACCGCTTCAGCCATCAGATCGAACACGATGCACAAATGGAAAGCGACACCCGGGTGCCTTCTGTGGACAGCCTGATTGGGCAGCGTTCCGATAGCTGATCCCACATGCTCACAATTCCATCAAGAACACGCTCGCTCCCACGACAGACTTCAATGCACTGAGGCCCTGTGGGAGCGAGCTTGCTCGCGATGAAGCCAGAGCAGACATGAGAAACCCCGGGCTAGCCGCCACAGCTCATCCGCCGTAGCATCCGCCCAATATTTAGCGGAGCCCTATCATGCTGATCCCCCACGACCAACTCGAAGTCGACACCCTCACCCGCCTGATCGAGGATTTCGTCACCCGTGACGGGACCGACAATGGCGACGACACGCCTTTGGAAACCCGCGTCCTGCGGGTCCGCCAGGCCCTGACCAAAGGCCAGGCAATGATTGTCTTCGATCCGGAAAGCGAACAATGCCAATTGATGCTCAAGCACGACGTGCCCAAGCATCTATTCGATTGAACAGGCCTTGCGTGCCGCCTGGGCCTTTTTTCTCTGAATCTTGTCGTAGATTTCGGAACGATGCACTTCGACGTGTCGAGGCGCCTCCACGCCGAAACGCACGGTGCTGCCGCTGACCGACAGCACGCGCACGGAAATATTGTCACCGATGGAAATCAACTCGCCCACTGCGCGGCTTAATACGAGCATGGTTCTTGTCCTTAAGAGTGTCTGGACCTTGACCATGCCCGGCCTGTTTTCCATGCACAAGATACCGGCGCGAATTCAGTATTCCCCTACACATCGGGATCCTTGTAACTGAAGGAAATGTCCTGCAAAAAACGTTTATCGAAGCCGATCAAGGTCCCGTGAATCGCGGCCCGAAGAGAATTATTCCCGCCCCCATTACACAGAGCGCCACGCCGATCCAGTCGGAAGCCAGCGGCCGCGCGCGCTCGATGACCGCCAGCCAGCCGATGGACGCGACGATATAGATCCCACCATAGGCGGCATAGGCGCGACCGGCATACGTGGCTTCGATACGAGTCAGCAACAGGGCGAACAATGTCAGGCTGAGTAACGCCGGCGCGATCCACCAGGCGCTCTTGCCCTGGCGCAACCACATCCAGAAGGCATAGCACCCGGCGATTTCAAAGAGCGCGGCAAGGAAAAACCATAGGTAATTGAGCATGGAGCGGTCCATCAGGAGGGCACGAGGCGCCATCCTGATGGATGCCGGGAAGGCAGGTCAACTTGGGGAGTGTCGCGCCTTGGCGCGCATTTTGTCTGCCATGGCGGTCATTTCGTCGTAGAGCAGCTGTGGGTTTTTCTGCTTCAACGTCCAGGCCGCGCGCCCCTGTTCGTGGGGCAGGATCATGAACTGGCCCTCGGCAACGTGCTGGTAGATGTAGTCGGCGATGTCAGCGGCACTGATCGGCGAGCTCTCCAGCAATTTACCGACCTGGGCTTTCATGGCGGGAGTCGGCCCGCGGAACGAGTCCAGCAGGTTGGTCTGGAAGAACGACGGGCAGACCACGTGCACACCGATTTCCTGCTGCGCCAGTTCGATCAGCAGGCTTTCCGACAACGCCACCACGCCGGCCTTGGCCACGTTGTAGTTGCTCATGGCCGGGCCTTGCATCAGGGCCGCCATGGAGGCGATGTTGATGATTTTGCCACGGCTTTTTTCCAGCAGTGGCAGGAACGCCTTGCAGCCCTTGACCACCCCCATCAGGTTGATCGCGATCTGCCAGTCCCAATCCTCGAGGGACAGTTCGCTGAAGAATCCACCCGACGCCACGCCAGCGTTGTTGACGATGATGTCGATGCCGCCAAGTTTTTCTTCGCAAGCCTGGGCAAACGCGGTGAGCTGGCTGTAGTCACGCACGTCGCAACGTTGCACAAAGCCGTCGCCGCCCGCTTCGCGAACCAGCCTGAGGGTTTCCTGCAGGCCCGGTTCACTGACGTCAGACAAGGCCAGGCGCCAGCCTTCGCGGGCCCAGCGCAGCGCGATTTCGCGACCCAGGCCAGAGCCAGCACCGGTGATCATCATGCGATTTTGCATAGGGAAACAGCCTTGTTGTTCCGGGAGAGATGGGCCGAGTGTAGCGAAGGAGCCGGCCCGACCCACGTTCCATCATCTTGCTGAATGGCGAGGGCAAACCATGACAGTTGATGGGTTTGAAACCTTGGCAAGAGATGGCGTCAACCCGCGCGCAATGGCGACGACAAAAAACTTTGAATTTTTTACAGGACGTTACGGTCGGAGCTTATAAGCCGCCCGGATTTAATGCATGCGCGCTGGCAGTTGAAAGTTTCATCACTCCAGAACTGACCAATAAGGAAATCAACAATGGGCACTATACTTATCATCATCCTGATCCTCCTGCTGATCGGTGGCCTTCCGGTCTTCCCGCACTCCAGAAGTTGGGGTTACGGCCCGTCCGGTATCATCGGCGTAGTATTGGTGGTGCTGTTGATCCTGCTGTTACTTGGCAAGATATAGATCCCCAAGCGCAAAAAAAAGAGGCCTTCAAGGCCTCTTTTTTATTCACCGGTTATCAGTCCGGCTTGCCGTCGATAACGCCGGCGGTGTTATCCAACAAACTCTTTGTCGCGGTTTGCAGGAACGATTCAAGCTTGAGTTTCATCTCGGCAGTTTCCGGTGCATCCGGAATGACTTCTGCCCGCGGGTTCGCACCGAGTTCATAGCGATACATCTTGGGCGCCATTTCTTTCTCTTTTGGCAGCACCAGGATCTTGTCGTCGCGAATGATCGCCGTGGTCTGCTCGCTACCGGACGGCTTGATCACGCCGAAACCGGTATCGCCTTGCGGCAGGTTCAGCAGGTCACGGCCCCAACATTGATTGCGCACTTCCCCGCCGAGGCGGCCCATGATGGTCGGGACGATATCGACCTGGGTGCCCACGGTGTGATTGCGCTGGCCAAACTTCTCCTGCACGCCCGGTCCGATCAGCAGCATCGGCACGTTGAAGCGGCCCAGGTCCATTTCGGTGATCTGGCGCTCGTTGCCAAAACCATGGTCGCCGACCACCACGAACAGGGTTTCCTTGAAGTAAGGCTCTTTGCGGGCCTTCTCGAAGAACTGGCCCAGCGCCCAATCGGAGTAACGCATGGCGGTCAGGTGTTCGTTCAGGCTGCCACGGTCAGTCACGCGCTCCACCGGCAACGGCGTTGGCAGTGCGTAGGGCGTGTGGTTGGACAGGGTTTGCAACAACGCATAGAACGGCTTGCCATTCTCCCGTGCCTTGAGCTCGATCAGGCCACGGTCGAACATGTCCTGGTCCGACACGCCCCAGGTTGGATCGGAGAACACTGGGTTCACGAAGTCGTTACGGCCGATGAACGTGGTCATGCCCTGGCTGCTGAAGAAGCCCGACTGGTTGTCCCAGGCGAAGTCGCCGTTATAGACATACACGTCGTCATATTCACGGGCGCTGAGCAGCTGCGGCAAGCCCGACAGCTTGTGACTGCCTTCCGGCGTCTGCATCAGGTATTCGAAACCTGGCAGGTTCGGGAAGCAGGCCATGGTGGCGAACATACCTTGGTGGGTGTGCGTGCCATTGGAGAAGAAGCGGTCGAACAGCAGGCCCTCCTTGGACAGCTTGTCCAGGTAAGGCGTGATGTTGCCCGGCGCGCCAAGGGCGCCCACGGAATGACCGGCCATGCTTTCCATCAGGATCACGACGACGTTCTTGATCGGCAGCGTCTTGTCGGCAGGCGGCGTGTAGTCGCGACGCACGGCGGCCGTCTCGGCGTCCACCAGCTTGTCGTCGGCCATCACCAGCATGTCGCGCACGGTCTGCTGCGCCAGCGGCTGCTCAAGAGTGGCTTTCCAGATGTTGTCACGGTCTTCGGACATCCGGCTCTTCGCCGCTGCCACCAGCGACAGCGTGCCGTTGAGACCCAACTGGTTGGCGAAGTTGGAATCAGTGGTGTAGACGTCACCCCAACGCAGCGGTGGCCCTTGGCGCAGGGTGCCACGCGCAGCGGCCACGGCCACCAGCAGGCAAACCAGGAACACGGCGACACGGCCATACCACGGCGCGATCTGGCGCGTGCCGATGCTGCCGCCACTGAAAGGCCCACGCGGCCGTGTGGCACGATCGGCGCCCTTGAACGCCAGGCTCAGGATGATGGTGCCGCCCACCCAGGCCAGCAGGTAACGAACCACGGGAAAACCATACCAGAGCATGCTCGCCACGGTTTTGGGGTCTTCCTTCACGTACTGGAAGACCAGGCCGTTGAGGCGCTGGTGAAACTCACGGTAGAAGTCCATCTCCATCAAGCCCAGGAACAGCGCGATGCTGGAGGTGACCGTCAGCCAGAAACGAAAGAACCCACGTGCCGCCATGGCCCGCGCGCTGAACAATGCCAGCAGCAGCGGAATGCAGAGATAGACGACCAGGCGCAAGTCGAAACGCAGCCCATTGATAAAAGCTTCCACGAAGGTCGAGGCTGGGGTATCGAGGATCATCTGGCGGTTGTAGACCAGCAGCGCCACGCGTAGCAGGCTGAGCATGATCATCATCACCAGGGCACAGAGCAGCGTGTAGGCCAGGTGCGATTTGACGGTCGGTTGCAGCAGGCGATGCGTGGTGCGCTGCTGACTCAGGGCGTCCGGGATTGCCATGTCGTTTTAGGACCTATTGGAAGTGGGGTCGAAAGTAGGAACAACAGCGCGCCCTCTGTTGAGCCATTCAAGGCCGGGGCTTGCGCGAAAGCGCAAATCTTGCACGAACGGTCATGGCATTGCCATTAATAACCGCCGCAATAAAAGCGCGTGGGATTGTCTGCAAGGTTTCGTGAAAATTTTGTTGATTGAATATTTGGCAACACAAAAGGGCCAGCGCCTAGTGGCGAGGGAGCTTGCTCTCTCGCCACAGGAGCAGACTGTCGCTGACGTCAGTCGTTGCTCGGCTTGTTGATCGCCTGCAGCACGTATTGCGGCATGGCGAACGCACCGATATGAATCTCGGGGTTGTAGTAGCGCGTCACGATACCGCTGCCGGTAAAGCGCTCGCGCAGGGTTTCGCGGGAGAGCTTGCGGTAAGCGGCGTTGGTCGAACCCCAGGCAAAGGTCATGGCGCCGCCGATATAGGTCGGCACGGCGGCCTGGTAGAAATGCCAGTCGGCGAACAGGCCGTGCAAGCGCCCGGCGGTGGTCTGGACTTCGCCCAACTGCATGAACGGCGTGCCGTTCTGAGTGACCAGGATCCCGCCTTCATTGAGGCAGCGGTGGCATGCCTGGTAGAAATTCTCCGAGAACAGTACTTCGCCCGGACCGATCGGGTCGGTGGAGTCGGAAATGATGACGTCGAATTTTTCCTGGGTCGTGGCAACGAAACGCATGCCATCGTCAATCACCAGGTTCAGGCGCGGATCGTCATAGGCGCCCTTGGAATGGTTCGGCAAAAACTCCTTGCACATGTCCACCACCGTGCCGTCGATCTCCACCATGGTGATGTGCTCGATGCCCACATGCTTGGTCACTTCCCGCAGCATGCCGCCGTCACCACCGCCAATGATCAGCACGCGCTTGACCGCGCCATGGGCCAGGATCGGCACGTGGGTCAACATCTCGTGGTAGATATATTCATCGGCTTCGGTGGTCTGGATCACGCCGTCCAGGGCCATGACCCGGCCCATGCGCGGGTTTTCGAAAATCACCAGGTGCTGGTGCTCGGTGCGCACTTCATGCAGCAGCTTGTCCATGCGAAAACGCTGGCCATAGCCTTCGTAGAGGGTTTCAAGGTAATCGCCGGTCGGGGTGGTCGTCATGGTCAGGTGCTCCGATAAATACGCGGTTGGCCAGTGAGGCTCGCAAAGGCGCGCATTCTACGACGCTGGGGATGACAGGTCGAACCTTCAACTGTCTGACGACACACGCAGCCTTTGTGGCGAGGGAGCAAGCTCCCTCGCCATGGTTTTTTAGTTGAATTTGCGTCCGAGCCCAGCCGGCACGCCTTCGATGGTGGTGTCTTCCCACGGCCCGTTCGGGCTGACGGAACGGCTCCAGCCATTGTTCCAGCGATAGTAGGTGCGCTGGCGGTAGAAGGTATTGGTCTGATCATCCAGCACATAGACCCCGAGCTTGGCATCCCAATGGCTGTTGCCGCCGGGTGGGGGCGCGAAACTGGCGGAGGTACGAGGCACTGGCTTGGCCGGTTTGTTCGGGGTCACCGGTTTGCCGGGGGCGGTCGACGGTGCTGGCTTGGTGGTCGGTGTCGACGGCGGTATGGGCGGCAGCGGCGCCGAAGGTTCGGGCGGACGCTGGACCGCACAAGCGCTCAGGCCCAGGACGAGCGTGAGCAGTGTGATACGAGCGATGGCGGTCATGGGGCGAGTTCCTGTCATTGGTCCGGACTGTCGATGGTCAATTGCTGCGGTGCGGTGGTACTGCTCGCCAAGGGCTGGCTGCGACCGATCCACTCGCCGGCGGTCGGTTGACCGGCCCGGGATATACGCGCCACCAGTTGGACTTCGGGGAAGTTCGACAGTTTCAGCTGCGGCATCATTGCGTCCGCGTCGCCCAACTCGACGCTGGCGGGCAGGTCGGCGACGGTCAGGCGCTTGGCCGCCAGCGGCGCCGGCGGGCCGGAAACGGCGCGGGCGAAAATGAACACGCTGTCGCCCGGCTGCACCTTCGCCTTGAGCGCCGGAGCCAGGTCGACGCGAACCTTGAGCAGTGCCACGGCCTTGGCCGTCGGCGCCTGGGCGAGCTTGCCCCCACTGGCCTGGAGCTTCTCGGTGGCCCGGGTGATGCCGCCCTGCAACGCTTCGCGGGATCTATCGCCTTCAGGCAATTGCGCCAGCAAGCGTTCCCAATAATCGATCGCTTCCTGATAACGCTCGCCTTCAAACGCGGCGATGCCCAACAGGCCAAGGCTGGTCACTTCCTTGGGGTCGAGCTTCAGCGCTTCGTCGGTCAGGGCCTGGACTTTATCCGACCATTTCTTGCCATCGGCAAAGTACTGCGCCTGCGCCCATTGGCCCAACAGCTCCGGTTGGCGACCCGCGACCGCCACGGTGCGTTCGAAAATCTTCGCCGCGTCCGCCGGCCTATCCTGCGCCATGTAGGTCCGACCGAGGAAATACAAGCCCTCGGCGGAATCCGGTTGTGCCGCCACCGCACGCTCCAGGCGCAGGGTCATCTCCTCCATGGACTGCGGCGCCTGGGCGAATTCGCGGGTCAGTTCGACTTTGTCGATGGCACCGAAATGCAGGTACAACGCCAGGCCCAACACCGGCACCAGCACAGCGGCGAGAAGCGGCAACGGCTTGCCCAGGCGTGATTCACGCGGCGCATCGGCGCCTTCGGTATCAGCCAGCAATTCTCGGGCGGCCTCGGCGCGCCCGGTGTCCAGTTGGGACGCGTTGAGCACGCCCTCTTCCCGCTCGGCCTGCAGTTCGGCAACCCGTTCCTGATACAGCGCCACGTTCAGCGCGGTGCGATCTTCTTCCAATTGGGCGCGACGGCCACGTAACACGGGGATCAACAGAAAACTCAGGGCGACCAGGAGAAGCAGACCTGCGGCGAGCCAGAAATCAATCATGCTTGGTTTTATCCAACAGTTGGTCGAGGCGCTGGCGCTCTTCGACAGAAAGCGTATCCGGGGCGGCGCTGCGCTGCACCCGACGGCGGCGCACGATCACCGCGATCACCACGAAACCACCCAGCAGCAGCCCGGCGGGGCCGAACCAGAGCAGCGCGGTCTTGGAAGACAGGGCCGGGTTGTAGCGCACGAACTCACCGTAGCGATCCACCATGAAATCGATGATTTGCTGGTTGTCCTTGCCCTCGCCGAGCATCCGGAAGATTTCCTTGCGCAAATCGGTCGCGATCGGCGCGTTGGAATCGGCGATGTCCTGATTCTGACATTTGGGGCAGCGCAACTCCTTGGTCAGCTCGCGAAACCGCTCGCGCTCGGCGTCATTGGCGAATTCATAGGTATCGATGGCGGCATGGGTCACACCCGACAGACTCAAGCCGAGGACCGCGGCGGCTAACCAGCGCTTCATGGCTTGGCCTCATCCACCAGGGCCTGGTATTTGCCAGCCAGTTTTTCGCGCCAGACCTGTTCGTCGATCACACCGACGAACTTGTCGCGGATGATGCCCTTGGCGTCGATGAAGAAGGTTTCCGGCGCGCCGTACACACCCAGGTTCAGGCCGAGGGTGCCCTCCTCGTCGCGTATATCGAGCTGATATGGGTTGTGGAATTCAGCCAGCCATTTCAAGGCGTCGGCGTTGACGTCCTTGTAGTTGACGCCGTAGATCACCACGCCATTCTGGGCCAGCTTGTTCAACACCGGATGCTCGACCCGGCAGGAAATGCACCAGGTACCCCACACGTTGACCAACGCCGGCTTGCCCTGCAGGTCGGCGTGGGTCAGGGTCCTGTCGCCTTGTACCGAGGGCAGGGAAAATTCCGGGAACGGCTTGCCGATCAGCGCCGAGGGCAACTCCGACGGATTCAAGAACAGCCCCCGGTAGAGGAACACCGCAACCATCAGGAACAGCGCCAGCGGCAATACCATCAACCAACGTTTCATGCAGTGGCTCCTGTCACGCCCAGCGCTTCACGCACCCGGGTCTTCACTTTGACGCGATAACGACGATCCAGCGCCGCCAGGACTCCGCCCAGGCCGGTCAGCAAGCCACCGAACCAGATCCAGCGCACGAACGGCTTGACGTGGACGCGCACCGCCCAGGCGCCATCGCCCAGGGATTCGCCCAGCGCGACATAGAGATCACGGGTGAAACCAGCATCGATCCCGGCTTCGGTCATCACCGAGTTCTGCACGGTGTAGAGGCGTTTCTCCGGGTGCAGCACGGTAATTTCCTGGCCGTTGCGAAGGACCCGCACGGTGCCCTTGTCGGAGGTGAAGTTAGGCCCTTCGAAATGCTTGGCGCCCTCGAAGACGAACTGGTAGCCACCCAGGTCCATGGATTCGCCTGGCGACAGTCGCAGGTCACGTTCGGCACTGTTCTGGCTGGACAGCACCACGCCCAGGGCGCAAACGGCGATGCCCAGGTGGGCGAGTTGCATGCCCCAATAACTGCGGGTCAGAGTTGGCAGGCCCTTGATCAGGCCTTTGTGACGGGTCTTGTCGAAGACGTCCCGAACGCCGGCCAGCAACACCCAGGCGGCCAGGACGAAGGTCGCCAACACGGCCCAGTTGAAGTCGCCGTAGGCGATCCCGGCCACCACGGCCAGGGCAGCCGTGCCCAACAGCACCGGTGTCAGCATGCCCATCAGCCATTTGACCGGCGTGTCTTTCCAGCGCACCAGCACGCCGACGGCCATCACCAACATGAGGATCGCCATCAGCGGTATGAACAATGCGTTGAAATACGGCGGGCCAACCGACAGCTTGGCGCCGGACAACGCATCGAGCACCAGCGGGTACAGCGTGCCCAGCAGGATCATCGACGCCGCCACCACCAGCACCAGGTTGTTGCCCAACAGCAGGGTTTCCCGGGACCAGAGGTTGAAGCCGACCTGGCTCTTGACCACCGGCGCGCGCAGGGCGAACAGCGTCAGCGAACCGCCGACCACGACCATCAGGAACATCAGGATGAACACGCCACGCTCCGGGTCCGAGGCGAAGGCATGCACCGACGTCAGCACGCCGGAACGCACGAGGAAGGTTCCCAGCAGGCTCAAGGAGAATGCCGCGATGGCCAGCAGGACCGTCCAGCTCTTGAATACCCCGCGCTTTTCCGTGACCGCCAGGGAATGGATCAGGGCCGTGCCGACGAGCCATGGCATGAACGAGGCGTTTTCCACCGGGTCCCAGAACCACCAGCCGCCCCAGCCGAGTTCATAGTAGGCCCACCACGAGCCGAGGGTGATGCCGATGCCGAGAAAGGCCCAGGCAACAATGGTCCATGGGCGCGACCAGCGAGCCCAAGCGGCATCGAGGCGACCACCGAGCAACGCGGCGATGGCAAACGCGAAGGCCACGGAAAAACCGACGTACCCCATGTACAGCATCGGCGGATGGACAATCAGGCCTATGTCCTGGAGCAACGGGTTCAGGTCGCGACCGTCGGTCGGCACCTGGGGCAGGATGCGCTCGAACGGGTTGGACGTGACGATCAAAAACAGCAGGAAACCGGTGCTGATGATGCCCATCACCGCCAATACCCGGGCCAGCATCACCTGGGGCAATTGCCGAGAGAACACCGACACGGCAAAGGTCCAGCCGGCGAGGATCAAGGCCCAGAGCAACAACGAACCTTCGTGGGCGCCCCACACCGCGCTGAACTTGTAGTACCAGGGCAAGGCGCTGTTGGAGTTGCTGGCGACGTACTCAACGGAAAAGTCGTCGGCCATGAACGCGTAGGTCAGGCAGGCGAAGGCAAACAGCATGAACGCGAACTGTCCCCATGCCGCTGGCTGGGCGAGGCTCATCCACAGACGGTCACCACGCCAGGCGCCGAGCAATGGAACCACGGCCTGCACCAGGGAGAAACACAGGGCCAGGATCATCGCCAGATGGCCCAGCTCGGGGATGAAGATACCGGTGGTCATCTTATCAACCCTCCTTCGCGGGCGCGGGCGCCGATTGGCCGCTGTCTTTCAGGGCCTTGGTCACTTCCGGCGGCATGTACTTCTCGTCGTGCTTGGCCAGCACTTCGTCGGCCACCACCACGCCGTCTGCATTGAGCTTGCCCAGGGCGACGATGCCCTGCCCTTCGCGGAACAGGTCAGGGAGAATGCCGCGGTAGGTGATGGTCACGGTCTTGTTGAAGTCGGTGACGTTGAACCTCACGTCCAGCGAATCGCCGGAACGCACCAGCGACCCCTGCTCCACCATGCCGCCGGCGCGGATGCGAGTGTCCTTGGGCGCCTCTCCGCTGGCAATCTGCGTCGGGGTATAGAACAGGTTGATGTTCTGCTGCAGGGCGCTCAGGGCCAGGCCGACCGCCGCGCCGACGCCGACCAGGATCGCCAGAATGATGACAAGACGTTTTTTGCGCAGCGGATTCACTGACCATTCTCCCGGCGCAGACGACGCGCCTCTTGTTGCAGATACCGCTTGCGGGCCAGGATCGGCGCCGCCACGTTGAGAGCCAGCACCGCCAGGCAGATGCCGTAGGCTGACCAGACATACAAGCCGTGATGGCCCATGGCGAGGAAATCGCCGAATGACGCGAAACTCATCGAGCGGCCTCCAGGCTGTTCTGTACTTCGGCTTTCACCCAGCTGGCCCGGGACTCACGCTTGAGCACTTCCAGGCGCATGCGCAGCAGCAGCACCGCGCCGAAGAAGCAATAGAACCCCAGCGCGGTCAGCAACAGCGGCAGCCACATCTCCACCGGCATCGCCGGTTTTTCAGTGAGGGTGAAGGTCGCGCCCTGGTGCAGGGTGTTCCACCACTCCACCGAGTACTTGATGATCGGAATGTTGATCACCCCGACGATCGCCAGCACCGCGCAGGCCTTGGCGGCGCTGTCACGATTGCTGATGGCGTTGCCCAGCGCAATAAGACCGAAGTACAGGAACAGCAGGATCAGCATCGACGTCAGTCGTGCATCCCAGACCCACCACGAACCCCAGGTCGGCTTGCCCCAGATGGCCCCGGTGACCAGCGCCACGGCGGTCATCCAGGCGCCGATGGGCGCGGCGCATTGCAGGGCTACGTCGGCCAGTTTCATTTTCCACACCAGCCCGACCACGCCGCATACCGCCAGCATCACGTAGATCGACTGGGCCAGCATCGCCGTCGGGACATGGATATAGATAATGCGGAAGCTGTTGCCTTGCTGATAGTCCGGCGGCGCGAAGGCCAGGCCCCAGACCACGCCGATGCCGATCAGCAACAGGGCGGCGATGCTCAACCAGGGCAGCATTTTGCCACTGATGCCGTAGAACCACTTGGGTGAGCCGAGCTTGTGAAACCAGGTCCAGTTCATTGCAGATTCCATCACGGTTGCGGCTCGCTATCGCGAACCGCTGGGGCGGCCTTTACTTCCTGGGAAGTGGTCAACTCCTGACCAGGCCTCATTATTATTCGCCGACGCTGATCTTCAGGCCAGCGGCTATTGCAAAGGGTGTCAGGGTTATCGCCAGGGCGGTCAGGCTCCCAAGCCACAGCAGATAACCGGTTGCCGGCATGCCTTGCAGTGCCGCTTGCAAGGCGCCACTTCCAAGGATCAATACCGGTATGTACAGCGGCAGAATCAGCAGGGCCAGCAACAAGCCTCCGCGCTTGAGCCCCACAGTCAGCGCCGCGCCTACCGCGCCGAGCAGGCTCAGCACCGGCGTGCCCAGCAACAGCGACAACAGCAGCACCGGCATGCAGGCCGCGGGCAAGCCCAGCATCATCGCCATCAACGGCGAGAGCAGCACCAGCGCCAGGCCGGAAAAAACCCAGTGTGCCAGTACCTTGGCCAAAACCAGAAGGGCCAGGGGGTGCGACGAAAGGACCCACTGTTCCAGGGATCCGTCCTCGAAATCACTGCGGAAAAGCCCGTCCAGCGAGAGCAGGACCGATAAAAGCGCTGCCACCCAGACCAGTCCAGGCGACAACGTTTGCAACAATTGAGTCTCCGGGCCGACCGCAAGCGGGAACAAGGCGATGACGATTGCGAAGAATACCAACGGGTTGGCCAGTTCGGCCGGACGACGGAACAACAGGCGCGCCTCACGGGCGAGCAACAAGCCAAAGACACTCATACCGCCCAGTTCCCCAGGTCGATGCTGCGATAACCGAAGGGTATTCGGGCCAAGGTGTGGTGCGTGGTGAGCAACACCATGCCGCCGTTTTCGCAATGGCCGGCCAGGTGTTCTTCAAGTTGCGCCACGCCCTGCTTGTCCAGAGCGGTGAACGGCTCGTCGAGGATCCACAGTGGCGGGCTGTCCAGGTACAGCCGGGCCAGGGCCACGCGGCGCTGCTGGCCGGCCGACAGGGTATGGCTCGGAACGTCCTCGAAACCTTTCAATCCCACCGCCGCCAATGCCCGCCAGATCGCCTCGAGCCCAGCAGGACGATGCAACGCGCAGAGCCAACTCAGGTTCTCTTCGGGGGTCAGCAGGTCCTTGATGCCGGCGGCATGGCCGATCCAGAGCAGGTTGCGTGCCAGTTCGCTACGCTGGCTGTGCAGCGGCTGGCCGTTGAGCAGGATCTCGCCGGCGGTGGGCTGCATCAACCCGGCCAGCAGGCGCAACAGGCTGGTCTTGCCACTGCCGTTGGGGCCACTGATCTGTACCATATCGCCAGGCGAGAGTCTCAATTCGAGATTTTCGAAAAGCAGTCGCAGATCTCGCTCACAGGCGAGGCCGACGGTTTGCAGGAGAGGACTGGTCAAGGGATCACGAGCCTTATACGGTTCAAGTCGGCAGTGCGGCAGCCGTTAAAGTGATGCAGCATAGATGCATTGACGGCCCGATCCACAGAGCTGCGTCAAACAATTGCAAGGTTTTGCCACTCTCTGGAAGGCGGGCGGCATTATACATGTGAAGTTCTTCTCTCAAGAGCGCTGATTTCCCCAAGGTAATACCGCAGATGACAGGCGACATGAACATCCCGCCGCTGCCCCAGCCCACGGCAACGACACGTATGCCGGCGGTCACGGGCGAGTTGCTCAAGCTGCTGGCACCGGCCGAGGGATTGATCGGTCCGGGCCAGACCGCCAAGGCCGAGGTGCTGTCGCTCAAGCAGGCGGACCAGGCTTTCCAACTGCTGCTCAAGGTCACGCTGGAGAGCGGCCGGCAGGCCACCGTACAAGCCACCAGCACCCAGCCGCTGCCCCAGGGCACCAGCCTGGCCGTGACTCAGCCTTCGGCCAGCAACCTGGCGATTACCGTGCAGCAGGCCCTCGCCTCCAGCGTCGCCGCCCTGACCCGGATCGACACCGCGCAATTGCCCGTGGGCACTTTGTTGCAGGGCAAAGTGCTGACCAGCCAGGCCTTGCCGCAACAGCCCGGGCAACCGGCGGTGTATCGCTCGCTGGTAAGCCTGCTCAACACCGCCCAGGCCGGCAGCACCCTGGACATTGACAGCCCGCAGCCGCTGCGCATCGGCATGCTGTTGAGCGCCCAGGTACAGGATGCTCAGACATTGAAATTCTTGCCCTTGAGCAATCGCCAGGAGCAATTGGCGGTGAGCCAGCAATTGGTGACGCAAGTGAGCCGCCAGGGCTCGCTGGACAGCCTGCTCACCGCCCTGCAAAACCTTCCCACCAGCGATGACGCCGGCCCCGAACTGCGCGCGGCGGTGACACGCCTGCTGGCTGGCCTGCCGGACGTACAACAACTGAGCACTCCCAAGGGCCTGGCCCAAGCCATGGTCGCCAGCGGCGTGTTCCTGGAAAGCAAGCTGCTGGCCGGCCAACCGCCAAGCCTGGCCCCGGACATGAAAGGCGACCTGCTGAAACTGATCGCCCAACTGACACCCGCCCTGCCCGCTTCCACCAACCTCTCCGCGGTCATCGCCGCCAACACCCTGGCCCAGGCATTGCCCAGCTTCGTGCGCAGCGCCCTGGGGATGCTCGGCCAGGTCAGCGCCAAGCCACAACCCACCGGCTTTCCGCTGCCCGCCAGATTATTGAAAGGTCAGGATGAAGAAGGTGACCTGGAGCATCTGCTGCGCCTGGCAGCCGCCGCCGTGTCACGCCTGCAAAGCCATCAGCTGTCCAGCCTGGAGCAAACCGGGCTGACCGATGACGGCCGGTTGATGAGCACTTGGCAACTGGAGATTCCGATGCGCAACCTGCAGGACATCGTGCCGTTGCAGGTCAAGTTCCAGCGCGAGGAAACCGCCGCCCGGGAACAACCGGACGAACGCCGCGAACAAACCGAACCGAAACAGCAGCTCTGGCGGGTCGAGCTGGCCTTCGACATGGAACCGCTGGGGCCGCTGCAGATCCAGGCCCAGTTGCTCAGTGGCAGCCTGTCCAGTCAGCTGTGGGCAGAACGAGCGTACACCGCGGGCCTGATCGAAATGAACCTGACCGCATTGCGCGAGCGCCTTGTGACGTGCGGGTTGAATGTCGGCGACCTCGACTGCCACCTCGGCACCCCGCCCCAAGGACCCAAGACCCGGCTGGAACAACGCTGGGTGGACGAAACCGCATGACAACCCACACCGAACCCCGCCAGGCCATCGCCCTCAAGTACGACGGCCACCACGCCCCCACCCTCACCGCCAAGGGCGACGAAGCCCTGGCCGAGGAAATCCTGCGCATCGCCCGCGAGAGCGAAGTACCGATCTACGAAAATGCTGAACTGGTGAAGTTGCTGGCACGGCTGGAGCTGGGCGACAGCATTCCGGAAGAGTTGTACCGCACGATTGCCGAGATCATTGCGTTTGCCTGGAACCTGAAGGGCAAATTTCCCCAGGGCTTCGACCCGCATGCGCAAAACATCGAGAAAGACGTGACGGAGCGTGGGGATGATTACTAATCGCTGAAGGCGCTACCCCGTGGCGAGGGAGCTTGCTCCCGCTCGGCTGCTAAGCAGTCGTAAAAGCTGGGGCCGCTGCGCGACCCAGCGGGAGCAAGCTCCCTCGCCACGGGGACCGGGCTGGAATGATTATTTCTGAACGCCAGAAAAAACCTGTGGGAGCGAGCCTGCTCGCGATGGCGGTCATACACTCAGCATATTTGCTGACTGTCACACCGCTATCGCGAGCAAGCTCGCTCCCACACAGAGGTCACGGAACGCGGGAATGATCAGCGATCAGCGACGACGCTATCCGTGGCGAGGGAGCTTGCTCCCGCTCGGCTGCTAAGCAGTCGTAAAAGCTGGGGCCGCTGCGCGACCCAGCGGGAGCAAGCTCCCTCGCCACGGGGACCGGGCTGGAATGATTATTTCTGAACGCCAGAAAAACCTGTGGGAGCGAGCCTGCTCGCGATGGCGGTCATACACTCAGCATATCCGCTGACTGTCACACCGCTAATTACTAATCGCTGAACGCGCTATCCCGTGGCGAGGGAGCTTGCTCCCGCTCGGCTGCGAAGCAGTCGTAAAAACCTGGGGCCGCTGCGCGACCCAGCGCGAGCAAGCTCCCTCGCCACGGGGACCGGGCTGGAATGATTATTTCTGAACGCCAGAAAAACCTGTGGGAGCGAGCCTGCTCGCGATGGCGGTCATACATTCAGCATATTTGCTGACTGTCACACCGCTATCGCGAGCAAGCTCGCTCCCACATGGGTCCTGGGGGATGGATAGATATCAGCCGCCCTTGTGCAACTTGCTCATCAATTCGGCCTCGGCCTGGGTCAGGCCGCACGCCTGGGTCAGTTCGTCGATGCTGGCGCCCATGCCGACCAGCCGGGCGGCTTGGGCAAAGGACAGGCTGGAGGGGTCGCGCTGTTCCAGTTGCGCCAGTTTGTCCGGCAATGGCGCGACGACGGCACGCAGCTCATGGAGCGCTTCGCCCATGCGCACGGTGCCGTTCTGATAGTCGTCGACACGCTTGGCCAGGTCCCGGATGCGCTGATCGCGCAGCGCATCGCCCTGGGCCTGTTGAGCGGCGATTTCCCGCTGGCCACGTATGTAGGACAAAAACATCGCCAGCGTGCCTGCCCAGAAAAGGAACAGGACAATGACTGCTACCTCAAGAATCAAATCAGATACTCTCCAGTTCCGACCACTCTTCTTCGCTCATCATTTTTTCCAGTTCGACCAGGATCAGCAACTCGTTGTTCTTGTTGCAGACGCCCTGGATGAACTTGGCCGATTCCTCGTTACCGACGTTAGGCGCGGTTTCGATTTCCGACTGACGCAAGTAAACCACTTCAGCAACGCTGTCGACCAGGATACCGACCACTTGCTTGTCCGCCTCGATGATCACGATACGGGTGTTGTCGTTGACCTCGGTGGAGTTCAAGCCGAAACGCTGACGGGTGTCGATCACGGTCACGACGTTACCACGCAGGTTGATGATGCCCAGCACGTAGCTTGGCGCACCCGGGACCGGGGCGATCTCGGTGTAGCGCAGCACTTCCTGCACGCGCATCACGTTGATGCCGTAGGTTTCGTTATCGAGCTTGAAAGTCACCCATTGCAAGATCGGATCTTCGGAACCCTTGAGAGACGACGCCTTATCATTCATACCCTGACCCCTCGAAAAACCGCCTGTGGCGGTGTGTGTTCTGTCCGGCGTCGCCCTGCGCCGCCGGTTGTCTTATTTCGGTTTCCGGACCGGCTTGGCGCCGTCCAGGTGTTTTGCCCCGCCGCTGGCGATCAGCTCCGCCAGTTCGGAAACGTCCAGCAAGGCGCACATGTGTTCGATCACCGTACCGGCCAGCCATGGCCGTTGCCCTCGATGGCTGCGCCACTTGATCTCGTTCGGGTCCAGGCGCAGCGAACGGCTGACCTGATGCACCGCCAATCCCCATTCGTAGCCCTGCACAGAAATCACGTACTGCAGGCCCTGGCGAAAATCATCGCGATAACGATCCGGCATGACCCAGCGCGCGGTGTCCAGCACTTTCAGGTTGCCAGCCTGGCTCGGCAGGATTCCGAGGAACCACTCCGGTTGGCCAAACAACGGCGTCAATTCCTGCCCGGCCAGGGAGTAGATCGATCCCAGGCACACCAGCGGCACCGCCAGCGTCAAACCGGCCACATCGAACAACAAGCACTCGAACGGCTCGGCGGCCCACGCCGGACGATCATCGCCCGGCGCCGGCGGCGGCGTGTTGCTCGGCGGCATGTGGATTTCCACTACCGGCGTCACCAACCCCTGCAACAATGGCGCGACGGTGGAGACCGGCGCCAGGATCGGTGCGGGTGCTTCCATCACCGCCAACTGCGGCTTGACGAACGGCGCTTCCACCGCTGTCACAACCGCTGAAGCCTGTGCATCACGGGCCTGCTCCTCGAGCACGGCGGCCTGGAACTCGTCGAGCGCGGGTTCGGCTTCGACAGGCTCGGGCAACGCCTGGAACGCGCTCGGCTGCGCTGGCAATTCATCGGTCGCTTCCTGCAACAGCCCATCCAGATAGGACTGCAGGGCCAATTGGGGACGCGAAGTTGTCTTGATGGGGCGGTTCATGGGAACTGTGCGCCACTTGAAAAGGTTATCGGCATGGATACGGCAGGACTTGAGCGCCCGCAAGCAAGCACAACGTCTAAGGAGAACTTCATCAACTCAAGCCACCTGCTGCGCAACGAGCTGCTGGGCCAGCAGGTGCTTGAGAAGCGCGCGATAGGCCAGTACGCCACGGCTTTTGCCATCGAATTGCGACGGTGTCACGCCGGCGCGGCTGGCGTCGCGCAAACGGGTGTCCACCGGGATGTAGCCTTGCCAGATGTCGTCCGGGTACATGTCGCGCAGCACTCGCAAGGTGCTGAGGGACGCCTGGGTACGACGGTCGAACAGGGTCGGCACGATATTGAATGCCAGCGACTGCTTGCGTGAACGGTTGACCATCGCCAGGGTGTTGACCATGCGCTCCAGGCCCTTCACCGCGAGGTGTTCGGTCTGCACAGGAATGACCAATTGCTGGCTGGCGGCCAAGGCATTGACCATCAGCAGGCCCAGCAACGGCGGGCTGTCGATGATCGCGTAATCGAAATCCTGCCACAGCTGCGCCAGACTCTTGGCGATCACCAGGCCCAGGCCGCTCTGGCCGGGCGATTGGCGCTCCAAGGTGGCCAGGGCGGTGCTCGACGGCAGCAAGGAGATCCGCTCGTCGCTGGTGGACAGCAGCAACTGCCCCGGCAAGCCTTCGGGCACGCTGCCCTTGTGCAGGAACAAATCATAGTTGCTGTGTTCCAGGCTATCGGGATCGTAGCCGAAGTAACTGGTCATCGAGCCATGGGGGTCCAGATCGACGATGACCACGCGCTTGCCGGCCTCGGCCAGCAAACCGGCTAAAGCGATGGAGGATGTGGTTTTGCCCACACCACCTTTTTGATTGGCGACTGCCCAGACTCTCATTCGGATCGTTCCTCCCGGTCGAGACGTGCTCGACCGAGAAATAGCTCGGTTATAAAGCCGGTGACGGAGAATTGACGGCGTTCTGTCTATCCGGCGACTTGACCGGGGTCGGTGCAGTTTGTGTGCCAGCCCGCTTCAATGCCGCATCGGGCTTTGCGTTGGCGGTGCCGGTACCGGTCAGGCTGCGACGCACATCGAGGTTGCGCGAAACCACCAGCACCACCCGTCGATTGCGTGCGCGCCCCTCGGCCGTGGCGTTATTGGCCACCGGCTGGAATTCGCCATACCCCACCGACGCCAGGCGGCCCGGGTTGACACCCTGCATGGCGAGCATGCGCACGATGCTTGCCGAACGGGCCGACGACAATTCCCAGTTGGTGGGGTACTGCGCGGTGCGGATCGGCTGGTCGTCGGTGAAACCTTCGACGTGGATAGGGTTGTCGAACGGTCTCAGGATCGCCGCCACTTTATCGATGATGTTGAACGCCATGTCGCTGGGCATGGCATCGCCGCTGCCGAACAGCAGGCTGGAGTTGAGTTCGATCTCGACCCACAACTCGTTGCCACGCACGGTCATCTGGTTGGAACTGATCAGGTCGCCGAACGCCGAACTGATGTCATCGGCAATGCTCTTCAACGGATCGCTGCCACCGGCAATGCCGGCGTCGACCTGTTCGCTGTCCTTGACCAGCGGCTTGGCCGGGGTCGTCGTCTTCGGACGCTCTTCGCCGATGGGAATCGGCTTGAGGGCGCGGTCCGAATCGGTAAAGACGCCGATCAACGCTTCGGAAATGACCTTGTACTTGCCTTCGTTCACCGAAGAGATCGAATACATGACCACAAAAAAGGCGAACAGCAGCGTGATGAAGTCGGCATAGGAAACCAGCCAGCGTTCATGGTTGACGTGTTCTTCACGATGTCTGCGACGCGCCATCTGCCATTTCCCCCATCAGTCCATGAAGCCCTGGAGCTTCAACTCGATGGAACGCGGGTTCTCGCCTTCGGCAATCGACAGGATCCCTTCCAGCAGCATTTCGCGGTAGCGCGACTGGCGCAACGCAATGGATTTGAGCTTGGCCGCGATCGGCAGCAGCACCAGGTTGGCGCTCGCCACGCCGTAGATGGTGGCAACGAATGCCACGGCAATGCCGCTGCCCAGTTGCGACGGATCGGCCAGGTTGCCCATCACATGGATCAAACCCATGACAGCACCGATGATACCGATGGTCGGCGCGTAGCCTCCCATGCTCTCGAACACCTTGGCCGCTTCGATGTCGCGGCTTTCCTGGGTGTAGAAATCCACCTCCAGGATGCTGCGAATCGCTTCGGGTTCGGCGCCGTCCACGAGCAATTGAAGGCCCTTGCGCGAGTAGCTGTCGGGTTCGGCATCGGCCACCCCTTCCAGCCCAAGCAGGCCTTCCTTGCGGGCGGTCAGGCTCCAGTTGACTACGCGGTCGATGCCGCCGGCCAGGTCGACCCGAGGTGGAAACAGAATCCACACCAGGACCTGCATGGCGCGCTTGAAGGCGCTCATCGGCGACTGCAACAGCGCAGCGCCTACAGTGCCACCGATCACGATCAACGCGGCCGGGCCGTTGGCCAGCGCACCGAGATGACCGCCTTCCAGGTAATTGCCACCAATGATGGCGACGAACGCCATGATGATGCCGATCAGACTGAGCACATCCATTACAGGCACGCCTCGATCAGATGTTTACCCATGTCGTCCAGGCTGTAGACCGCGTCAGCCAGGTCGGCCTTGACGATCGCCATGGGCATGCCGTAGATCACGCAACTGGCCTCGTCCTGGGCCCAGATCGCACTGCCGCCCTGCTTGAGCAGGCGCGCACCCTCGCGGCCATCGGCACCCATGCCGGTGAGCACCACCGCCAGAACTTTGTCGCCGTAGGATTTCGCCGCGGAACCGAAGGTGATGTCTACGCAAGGCTTGTAGTTCAAGCGCTCATCGCCCGGCAGGATTTTCACCGCGCCACGGCCGTCGATCATCATCTGCTTGCCACCCGGTGCCAGCAGCGCCAGGCCTGGACGGAGGATGTCGCCATCCTCGGCTTCCTTGACGCTGATGCGGCACAGTTTGTCCAAACGTTCGGCGAACGCCTTGGTGAATGCGGCGGGCATGTGCTGGATCAGCACGATCGGGGCCGGGAAGTTCGCTGGCAGCTGGGTCAAGACCCGTTGCAGCGCAACCGGGCCGCCCGTGGACGTGCCGATGGCGACCAGTTTGTAGGCCTTGCGCTTGGGCGCTGGCGACGACGGGCTGGCGGGCGCCGGGCGAGCGGGCGCCGGCGCAGGAGCACTGCGAACCGGCGCCGAACTGAAGCTGTTCGACGCAGAAGGCGCAGGCGTTGGTGCTGGCGCAGCAGCCGGCACTGACGCCGGTGCGCTGTAGGCACTGACGCGGCGGTTACTGCGGGAAATACTGTGGACCTTCTCACATAGCAACTGGCGGACCTTGTCCGGGTTGCGCGAGATGTCTTCAAAGTTCTTTGGCAGGAAGTCCACCGCCCCGGCATCCAGCGCATCGAGGGTGACTCGGGCGCCTTCATGGGTCAGGGACGAGAACATCAAAACCGGGGTCGGACAGCGTTGCATGATATGCCGCACTGCCGTGATGCCGTCCATCATCGGCATCTCGTAGTCCATGGTGATCACGTCCGGCTTGAGCGCCAGGGCCTGATCGATCGCCTCTTTGCCATTGGTCGCCGTACCGACGACCTGAATGCTCGTGTCCGCTGAAAGAATTTCCGAGACGCGGCGGCGGAAAAACCCCGAATCGTCCACCACCAGGACTTTAACTACCATAAACACTCCGTTAGACAAGGCGCGGCGTCGGGCCGCGCCCCTCCAGAATCAAATACGCCGAGCGGCGTAGCGCTTGAGCATGCTAGGCACATCGAGGATCAACGCGATGCGGCCGTCGCCGGTGATGGTGGCGCCGGACATGCCCGGGGTGCCCTGGAGCATCTTGCCCAACGGCTTGATGACCACTTCTTCCTGGCCCACCAACTGGTCGACGACGAAGCCGATCCGCTGGGTGCCCACCGAAAGGATCACCACATGGCCTTCGCCCTGCTCCACATGAGCGGCAGAGCTGACCAGCCAGCGCTTGAGGTAGAACAGCGGCAGTGCCTTGTCCCGTACGATGACCACTTCCTGGCCATCGACGACGTTGGTGCGCGACAGGTCGAGGTGGAAAATCTCGTTGACGTTGACCAGCGGGAAGGCGAACGCCTGGTTGCCCAGCATCACCATCAGGGTCGGCATGATCGCTAAGGTCAACGGGACCTTGATGACGATCTTCGAGCCCTGGCCCTTGGTCGAGTAAATGTTGATCGAACCGTTGAGCTGGGAAATCTTGGTTTTCACCACGTCCATGCCCACGCCACGACCCGACACATCGGAAATCTCGGTCTTGGTCGAGAAGCCCGGGGCGAAGATCAGGTTGTAGCACTCGGTGTCGCTCAGGCGATCGGCCGCGTCCTTGTCCATCACACCGCGTTTCACGGCAATGGAACGGAGCACGTTCGGGTCCATGCCCTTGCCGTCGTCGGAGATCGACAGCAGGATATGGTCGCCTTCCTGCTCGGCGGCCAGGATCACCTTGCCGCTGCGGACCTTGCCCGACGCTTCGCGCTCTTCCGGCGACTCGATGCCGTGGTCGACCGCGTTGCGCACCAAGTGGACCAGCGGGTCGGCCAGGGCCTCGACAAGGTTCTTGTCGAGGTCGGTCTCTTCACCCACCAGTTCCAGGTTGATTTCTTTCTTGAGCTGGCGAGCCAGGTCGCGAACCAGGCGCGGGAAGCGCCCGAAAACTTTCTTGATCGGCTGCATCCGGGTCTTCATGACCGCGGTTTGCAGGTCAGCCGTGACCACGTCGAGGTTCGACACGGCCTTGGACATGGCTTCGTCCTGGCTGTTGAGGCCCAGGCGCACCAGCCGGTTACGCACCAGCACCAGTTCGCCGACCATGTTCATGATCTCATCCAGCCGCGCGGTGTCGACGCGAACGGTGGTCTCGGCTTCGCTCGCCGGTTTTTCGGCGGGCGCGGCGGAAGGCGCGCGAGCCGGGGCTGGCGCCACTGCGGCGGCAGGCTTCGGGGTTTCGGCTTTCGGTTCCGGCGCCTTGGCGGCCGGCTTCGGCGCGGCCTTGGCGGCGGGTGCAGCCGTGGCGGCAGCGGCAGGCGCGGCGGCGGCCGTGCCGACTTCGCTGAACTTGCCCTTGCCATGCAGCTCGTCGAGCAGCGATTCGAATTCGTGGTCGCTGATCAAGTCGCTTCCGGCTGCCGCTGCCACTGGTTTGGCCGGGGTCGGCGCCGAAGCGGTGGCCGAATCCAACGCGTCGACGGCAAAGTTGCCCTTGCCATGCAACTGGTCGAGCAAGGCTTCGAATTCGTCGTCGGTAATGTCGGAGTCATCCCCCGCTGCCTTTGGCGCAGCCGGGGCCGCCGGCGCTACGACCGCATCGGGGGCGAACTGGCCCTTGCCGTGCAGTTGGTCGAGCAGCGATTCGAACTCATCGTCGGTAATTTCATCGCTGGCAGCGGCATCGGCGGCGGGCGCAGCGGGCGCGGCCGGAGCCTCGGCTTCGGCCTTGACGGCGTTCAGCGAGTCCAGCAGCGATTCGAATTCATGATCGGTGATGTCGCCCGATTCTTGCGCAACCGGTTCTTCGACCACAGGCTCGGCAACGGGCATGGCTTCGTCAGCCGACTGCGGCTCGGCCAGGCGCGACAGCGCGGCGAGCAGCTCGGGGGTGGCCGGGGTGATCGGCGAGCGCTCGCGCACTTCGCTGAACATGCTGTTGACCGCATCCAGGGCCTCGAGCACCACGTCCATCAGTTCCGAGTCGACGCGACGCTCACCCTTGCGCAGGATGTCGAACACGTTCTCGGCAATGTGGCAGCACTCCACCAGCTCATTGAGCTGGAGGAAGCCGGCGCCTCCTTTTACAGTGTGGAAACCGCGAAAAATTGCATTGAGCAGATCCGCATCATCAGGTCGGCTTTCCAGCTCGACCAGCTGTTCGGATAGTTGCTCTAGAATCTCGCCGGCCTCAACCAGGAAATCCTGAAGGATCTCTTCATCGGCGCCGAAGCTCATTAATGGCTGCTCCTAAAATAGGGCTAAAACTTAGAATCCAAGGCTGGACAGCAAATCGTCCACATCGTCCTGACCGGACACAACGTCTTCTCTTTTATCGGCATGAATCTGCGGACCTTCACCCTGAGAGAGATGTTTTTGTGGATCTTTTTCGGCAAGCATCGCTTCACGGTCGTGTTCGATACCTGCAAAGCGGTCGACCTGGCTAGCCATCAGCACCAGTTTGAGCAGGTTGCTTTCCACTTCGGTGACCAGTTGGGTCACACGCTTGATCACCTGGCCGGTCAGGTCTTGATAGTCCTGGGCCAGCAGAATGTCGTTGAGGTTGCTGGCCACGGCGCGATTCTCGGCGCTGCTGCGCGCCAGGAAACCGTCAACCCGACGGGCCAGCTCCCGGAACTCCTCGGCGCCGACTTCGCGACGCATGAACCGTCCCCAATCGGTGCTCAACGCCTGGGCTTCCTCGCTCAGGCCGTTGACCAGGGGCGTTGCGCTTTCCACCAGGTCCATGGTGCGGTTCGCTGCGGCTTCGGTCAGCTTGACCACATAACCCAGGCGCTCGGTGGCGTCGGTGATCTGCGAGACTTCCTCGGCCTGCGGCATGTTCGGATCGATCTGGAAATTGACGATCGCGCTGTGCAGTTCACGGGTGAGCTTGCCGACTTCCTGGTACAGACCGCGATCACGGGTCTGGTTGAGCTCATGAATCATTTGAACCGCATCGCCGAAGCGGCCCTTTTCAAGGCTGTCTACCAGTTCGCGGGCATGTTTTTTCAGGGTCGATTCGAAATCGCCCATTGAAGATTCGTTGTCCATAGCTCCCCCGTGGCGCCGTTAACCGATGCGTTCGAAGATTTTTTCGATCTTCTCTTTCAACGCCTGGGCCGTGAAGGGTTTGACCACATAGCCGTTCACACCGGCCTGGGCCGCTTCGATGATCTGCTCGCGCTTGGCTTCGGCAGTGACCATCAGCACCGGGAGGTGCTTGAGTTTTTCGTCGGCGCGCACGTGGCGCAGCAAGTCGATACCGGTCATGCCAGGCATGTTCCAGTCAGTCACCAGAAAGTCGATGCTCCCGCTGTTGAGGACCGGAATGGCGGTTGTGCCATCGTCGGCCTCGACCGTGTTGGTGAACCCGAGGTCACGCAACAGGTTTTTTATGATCCGCCGCATCGTTGAGAAGTCATCAACGATGAGGATTTTCATGTTCTTGTCCAATTCGACCTCCAAGCAGTCTTAAACGCGCCCAGCACCTGGACGCGCCATTTCAATCAATCCGGCACAACACTCGACAACGGTATGGAGCACAACGGATGGAGACTGGCCCGGCATACGCCATGCCAGCCCCGCTCGCAGCGTCCCCACACTGCTCGTCAGCGCGCTCGCCACTCCCCCAAACGCCCCCGCAAGCGGGCCGCGCACTGGCTATGTAACTGGCTGACCCGCGATTCGCTGACCCCCAGGACCTCACCGATTTCCTTGAGGTTCAGCTCTTCGTCGTAGTACAGCGCCAAGACCAGTCGCTCACGCTCCGGCAAATTGGCAATCGCATCCGCCAGGGCGCTCTGGAAACGTTCATCTTCCAGGTCGCGCGACGGCTCCATGTGAGCACTCGCGCCGTCCTCGTGCAGCCCTTCGTGTTCGCCGTCCTGCAACAGGTCGTCGAAACTGAACAGGCGACTGCCCAAGGTATCGTTCAAAATCCCGTAATAATCATCGAGACTCAACTGGAGTTCGGCCGCAACTTCGTGATCTTTAGCGTCTCGCCCGGTTTTCGCTTCAATCGCACGAATCGCGTCGCTGACCATGCGGGTGTTGCGATGCACCGAACGCGGCGCCCAGTCGCCCTTGCGGACCTCATCGAGCATCGCCCCGCGGATACGGATACCGGCGTATGTCTCGAAACTGGCGCCCTTGCTCGCGTCGTATTTATTCGACACTTCGAGCAGGCCGATCATGCCCGCCTGGATCAAGTCCTCGACCTGGACACTGGCCGGCAAACGCGCCAGCAAGTGGTAGGCGATGCGCTTGACCAGTGGCGCGTAACGCTCGATCAATTCGTACTGGGCGTCCCGTGCCGATTTTTTGTAGAGATGGTTGTAACCGCTGGCTGTCATAACACGGGCCCTGCTGTTTGTTGCACGAGACGCTCGACGAAAAATTCCAGATGCCCACGTGGGTTGGCCGGCAGCGGCCAGGTGTCGACCTTCTGGGCGATCGCCTTGAACGCCAGGGCGCATTTGGAACGAGGAAAAGCTTCATAAACGGCACGTTGCTTCTGGACAGCCTTGCGTACGCTTTCGTCGTAAGGCACTGCGCCGACGTATTGCAGGGCGACGTCCAGGAAGCGATCCGTGACCTTGGTCAACTTGGCGAACAGGTTGCGTCCTTCCTGTGGGCTTTGGGCCATGTTGGCCAGGACGCGAAAGCGGTTCATGCCATAGTCGCGGTTAAGCAGTTTGATCAGCGCGTAGGCGTCGGTGATCGACGTCGGTTCGTCGCAGACCACCAGCAACACTTCCTGGGCGGCGCGCACGAAACTGACCACCGAGTCACCAATACCGGCAGCCGTGTCAATCACCAGCACATCGAGGTTGTCACCGATGTCGCTGAAGGCCTGGATCAGGCCGGCGTGCTGCGCCGGGGTCAGGTGAACCATGCTCTGGGTGCCGGAGGCGGCCGGCACGATGCGAATCCCGCCGGGGCCTTGCAACAGCACGTCGCGCAATTCACAGCGCCCTTCGATCACGTCCGCCAGCGTGCGCTTGGGTGTGAGCCCCAGCAGCACGTCGACGTTCGCCAGGCCCAGGTCGGCGTCCAGCAGCATGACCCGTCGGCCAAGCTCTGCCAGAGCCAGGGACAAGTTCACTGACACGTTAGTCTTCCCGACGCCACCTTTGCCGCCGGTCACCGCGATCACCTGTACGGGATGCATGCTGCCCATGTTCGTTCTTTACCTTGTCTTACTTAGACGGAGGCCACATTACTGGCTGCGCGTTCACATACGGAACAATGCATGGCAGACCATCGATGTAGGTACAAAAAATATTCATGAATACCTCAGCCAACCTGCTTGGTCGGGCTGTGGTAGATATCAGCGAACATGTCAGCCATGGCTTCTTCGCTGGGTTCTTCCTGCATTTGCACACTCACGGCACGACTGACCAGTTGATGACGGCGCGGCAGATGCAAATCATCCGGGATCCGCGGCCCGTCGGTCAGGTAGGCCACCGGTAGTTCATGACCGATCGCCAGGCTCAACACCTCGCCCAGGCTTGCCGTTTCGTCCAGCTTAGTCAGGATGCAGCCGGCCAGCCCGCAGCGTTTGTAACTGTGGTATGCGGCGGTTAGAACCTGTTTCTGGCTGGTGGTTGCCAACACGAGATAATTTTTTGACTTGATGCCACGCCCGGCCAGGCTTTCCAGCTGCATGCGCAGGGCCGGATCGCTGGCTTGCAGGCCGGCGGTGTCGATCAGTACGACGCGCTTGCGCATCAGCGGTTCCAGCGCCTGGGCCAGGGACTGGCCCGGATCCACATGGGTCACCGACACATTGAGGATCCGGCCCAAGGTCTTGAGTTGCTCCTGGGCACCGATGCGGAAACTGTCCATGCTCACCAGGGCGATACTCTGGGCGCCGTACTTGAGTACATAACGGGCCGCGAGCTTGGCCAGAGTGGTGGTCTTGCCCATGCCGGCCGGGCCGACCATGGCGATTACTCCGCCCTCTTCCAGTGGCTCGACTTCCGGCGTGGCGATCATCCGCGCCAGGTGCGCAAGTAGCATGCGCCAGGCCTGGCGAGGCTCGTCGATGTCGCTGATCAATGCCAGCAGGTCGCGCGCCAGCGGGCCGGACAGGCCAATGCGTTGCAGGCGACGCCACAGGTTGGCCTGGGCCGGACGGCTGCCTTGCAGTTGGTTCCAGGCCAGCGAGCCGAGCTGGACTTCCATCAGCTCGCGCAGGCTGTTGAGTTCGAAGCGCATCGAGTCCAGGGCACGGGGATCAACGCCCGCGGCTGCGGCAACGGGTGCCGGTGCCGGACGACGCGGTTCGGCCGGCGTCGGCTCGATCAGCGGTTCGGCAGCGGTCAGCGGCAGGCCTGCGGTCAGTGGCTGGCCGGCGAACAATTGACGATTGGTGCCCGCGCTGGCCGAGCCTTCGCTGCTGCGCAGGCTCAACTCGGCCTGGGCGCTGGCGATGCGCGACTGAGTCTTGCGCAGCTCGTCCTCGAGCTCCATGTTCGGAACGCGAGGGGCCAGCGCCGACAATTTGTAGTCCAGGGCTGCCGTCAGCTCGACACCGCCGGCGATACGACGGTTGCCGATGATGGCTGCTTCAGCGCCCAGCTCGTCACGAACCAGTTTCATGGCCTGACGCATATCGGCGGCGAAAAAACGCTTCACTTGCATAAACCACTACCTCAGCCGTTGGGCCCTACTGTCGCAACGATGGTCACTTGCTTGTTGTCCGGTATTTCCTGGTACGCCAGCACATGCAGCCCCGGGACCGCGAGGCGCCCGAACCGCGAAAGCATCGCGCGAATCGGACCGGCCACCAGCAGGATCACCGGTTGGCCTTGCATCTCTTGCCGCTGGGCTGCTTCGATCAGCGAACGCTGCAGCTTCTCGGCCATGCTTGGCTCCAGCAGAACACCCTCTTCCGAGCCTTGTCCTGCCTTCTGCAGACTATTGAGCAATATCTGTTCCAACCTTGGTTCCAGAGTGATCACAGGCAGCTCAGACTCAGTGCCTACAATGCTTTGGACGATTGCGCGGGATACGCCGACCCGCACCGCAGCCACCAGAGCGGCGGTATCTTGACTCTTCGAAGCGTTGTTGGCGATCGCTTCGGCAATGCTGCGTATGTCGCGCACCGGAACCTGTTCGGCTAGCAGCGCCTGCAACACCTTGAGCAATTGGGACAACGAAACCACGCCCGGCACCAATTCTTCAGCCAGTTTCGGCGAGCCTTTGGCCAGTACTTGCAGCAGTTGCTGGACTTCTTCGTGACCGATCAGCTCGCTGGAATGCTTGTAGAGAATCTGGTTCAAGTGGGTCGCCACGACCGTGCTCGCGTCCACCACGGTATAACCGAGGGACTGGGCCTGGGCCCGCTGGCTGATTTCGATCCACACCGCTTCCAGGCCGAAAGCCGGATCCTTGGCGGTAATGCCGTTGAGCGAACCGTAGACCTGCCCTGGGTTGATCGCCAGCTCGCGGTCCGGGTAGATCTCGGCTTCCGCCAGGATCACGCCCATGAGCGTCAGGCGATAGGCGCTCGGCGCCAGGTCGAGGTTGTCGCGAATGTGGACGGTGGGCATGAGGAAGCCCAGATCCTGGGACAGCTTCTTGCGCACGCCCTTGATCCGCGCCAGCAATTGGCCGCCCTGGTTGCGATCGACCAATGGAATCAAGCGGTAGCCGACTTCCAGGCCGATCATGTCGATCGGCGTCACGTCATCCCAACCCAATTCCTTGGTTTCCATGGCACGCGCTGGCGACGGCAGCAGTTCCTGCTGGCGCTTGACCTCTTCCAGCGCCTGGACCTTCTGCACGTTCTGCTTCTTCCAGAACAGGTACGCGCCACCCGCGGCCAAGGCCGCCATGCTCAGGAAAGAAAAGTGCGGCATTCCCGGCACGAGGCCCATCACCGCCATCAGGCCGGCCGCCACGGCCAGGGCCTTGGGCGACGCGAACATCTGGCGATTGATCTGCTTGCCCATGTCTTCGGAGCCCGAAGCACGGGTCACCATGATCGCCGCCGCTGTGGATAACAACAGTGATGGCAATTGCGCCACCAAACCGTCACCGATGGTCAGCAACGCGTAGACCTTGCCGGCGTCGCCGAAAGCCATGCCGTGCTGGAAGATACCGACGGCCATGCCGCCAATCAGGTTGATGAACAGGATCAGCAGGCCGGCGATGGCGTCACCGCGGACAAACTTACTGGCACCGTCCATGGACCCGTAGAACTCGGCTTCCTGGGCTACTTCGAGACGGCGCAGCTTGGCCTGGCTCTGGTCGATCAAGCCGGCATTGAGGTCGGCGTCGATCGCCATCTGCTTGCCAGGCATCGCGTCGAGGGTGAAACGCGCGCTCACCTCGGAAATCCGCCCGGCGCCCTTGGTCACCACGACGAAGTTAATGATCATCAAGATGGCAAAGACCACGATACCGACCACGTAGTTGCCGCCGATCACCACTTCGCCGAAGGCCTGGATCACCTTACCGGCGGCCTGGTGCCCCTCGTGACCGTGAATCATCACCACCCGGGTGGACGCCACGTTCAGCGCCAGGCGCAACAGCGTCGCCACCAGCAGGATGGTCGGGAAGACGGCGAAGTCCAATGGGCGCAGGGCGTATACGCACACCAGCAGCACCACGATCGACAAGGCGAGGTTGAACGTGAAGAACACGTCCAGCAGGAACGGCGGTACCGGCAGCATCATCATGGCGAGCAGGACCAGCAGCAACAGCGGCACGCCCAGATTGCCCCTGCTGAGGTCTACGACGTTGCTGCGCGCGGTGCTGAGTAACTGAGAGCGATCCACCAATATTCCCCGTTCCTGGAAGCAAACTTTTGACGCCCGGAAGGGGCGCAGGCGGGGTATTGCAAGAAGCTTTCCAACTTTTGCGGGAGGTTGAAATAGAGCGGCCTGGAGCACATCAACCCTGTGGGAGCGAGCCTGCTCGCGATTGCGGATTGTCAGCCAACATTTGTAGCGACTGAACTATCGCATTCGCGAGCAGGCTCGCTCCCACAAGGGCTTCGCATCATCAGAATCAGGAATCGCGGCGCAAATCCGGCGGGATGGGCAGGTCCTTGAGCGGTTCTGGCCGCTTGCCCTTGCCGGCGCGGTGCTGGCGGATCTGGTAGACGTAGGCCAGCACCTGGGCGACGGCGAGGTACAAGCCTCCCGGGATTTCCTGGTCAAGCTCGGTGGAGTAGTAGATCGACCGCGCCAATGCCGGAGATTCGAGCAACATCACTTCGTTGGCGACGGCGATCTCGCGAATCTTCAACGCCAGGAAATCGCTGCCCTTGGCCAGCAGGACCGGCGCATTGCCCTTGTCGGGATCGTACTTGAGCGCGACGGCATAGTGAGTCGGGTTGGTGATGACCACGTCGGCGTCGGGAATCGCCGCCATCATCCGCCGCTGGGAAACCTCGCGCTGCAACTGGCGGATCCGCTGCTTGACCTCCGGCTTGCCCTCCGAGTCCTTGTACTCGTCGCGCACCTCCTGCTTGGTCATCATCAATTTCTGCTTGCTCTGGTAAAGCTGGATCGGCACGTCGATGGCGGCGATGAGGATCAGCCCGCAAGCCATCCACAAGGTGCTCCAGCCGACTAACTGCACGCTATGGATGATGGCTTGCTCCAGCGGCTCATGGGCAATGCGCAGCAGATCGTCGATATCGGCCTGCAACACCGCCAGCGCGACGAACAACACCAGAAGAAATTTTCCGAAAGCCTTGAGCAGTTCCATCAACGCCGTGGTGGAAAACATGCGCTTGATACCGGCGGCCGGATTCATCCGGCTGAACTTCGGTGCCAGGCTACCGGCGGCGAACAGCCATCCGCCCAGGGAAATCGGGCCGATGAAAGCCGCCAACAGCAGAAAAATGAGCACCGGTTGCATTGCAAGCATCGCGATCTTGCCCGAATGCAACAGGTACTGCGTCATAGCGCCCGGCGTGAGCAATACCTCGCGAGGCAAGGAAAAATTCAACCGCATGATTTCCAGCAGATCCAACGCCAGTCCGCCACCGTAAATCAGCAAGCCACCGGCACCGGCGAGCATGATCGCCAGGGTGTTGAGCTCCTTGGAACGGGCAATCTCGCCCTTTTCCCGGGATTGCTTCTTGCGTTTCTCGGTGGGGTCTTCTGTTTTATCCTGACCGCTTTCGCTCTCGGCCATGGTTCAGCGCGCCTGTGCCATGTCGCGTAACAGCTGCAAGGCCTGGGTGGCCAACGGCTGATACTGATTGAGAATGTCCCCCAGGCTGACCCAGAAAATCACCATGCCCAGCACCAGGGTAAGCGGGAAGCCGATGGAAAAGATGTTCAACTGCGGCGCCGCCCGGGTCATCACGCCGAAGGCGATGTTGACCACCAGCAGCGCGGTAATCGCCGGCAACACCAGTACCATCGCCGCGCCGAGGACCCAGCCAAGCTTGTTGGCAATGTCCCAGAAATGATTGACCAGCATCGCGCTGCCTACCGGCAATGTGGTGAAGCTCTCCGTCAATACTTCGAACACCACCAGATGCCCGTTCATAGCGAGGAACAGCAACGTCACCAGCATCGTCAGGAACTGCCCGATAACGGCAGTGTTCACGCCGTTGGTGGGGTCGATCATCGAGGCGAAGGCCATGCCCATCTGGATCGAGATGATTTGCCCGGCCACCACGAATGCCTGGAAAAACAACTGCAGCGAAAAGCCCAACAAGGCGCCTATGAGGATCTGTTCGGCCACCAGCATCAACGCGGTGAGGTCCAGGGCATTTACCGGCGGCATGGGCGGCAGCCCGGGGGCGATGACCACCGTAATCGCCAGGGCGAAATACAGGCGCACACGACCCGGCACCAAGGTCGTGCCGAAGACCGGCATGCTCATCAGCACGGCCGTGACACGAAACAACGGCAGGATGAACGACGCCACCCAGGTACTGATCTGGGTATCCGTCAGCGCGAGCATCGACATCGTCAGCCAATCAACTGCGGAATACTGCCGTACAACTGCAGGATGTATTCCATGAAGGTTTGCACCAGCCAGGGGCCGGCGACGATCAGCGTGACCAGCATCACCAGCAGGCGCGGCAGGAAACTCAGGGTCTGCTCGTTGATCTGCGTGGCGGCCTGGAACATCGCCACGAGCAAGCCAACCAGCAGGCTCGGGATCACCAGGATGGCCACCATCATGGTGGTCAGCCAGAGGGCCTCGCGGAACAGGTCTACCGCTACTTCAGGCGTCATATCGTGCTACCCGCGTGAGAGGTCTAAACACCGCCGAAACTGCCCGCCAGGGTGCCGATGATCAACGCCCAGCCATCCACCAGCACGAACAGCATGATCTTGAATGGCAGCGAAATGATCAGCGGCGACAACATCATCATGCCCATGGCCATGAGGATACTGGCGACCACCAGGTCGATGATCAGGAACGGGATGAAAATCATGAAACCGATCTGGAAGGCGGTCTTGAGCTCGGAGGTCACGAACGCCGGCACCAGGATGGTCAATGGCGCCTGGTCGGGGCTGGCAATGTCGGTGCGTTTGGACAGGCGCATGAACAGCTCCAGGTCGCTGCTGCGGGTCTGGGCGAGCATGAAATCCTTGATCGGCACCTGGGCCCTGGCCACGGCATCCTGGGCGCTGAGGGTTTCCGCCAGATAGGGTTGCAGCGCGTCCTGGTTCACCCGGTCGAACACCGGCGCCATGATGAACATGGTCAGGAACAGCGCCATGCCGGTGAGGATCTGGTTCGACGGCGTCTGTTGCAGGCCAAGGGCCTGGCGCAAGATCGAAAAGACGATGATGATCCGGGTGAAACTGGTCATCAGCATAACGAACGCCGGGATGAAACTCAGCGCGGTCATGATCAGCAGGATCTGCAAGCTGACCGAGTATTCCTGTGCCCCTTCGGCGTTGGTGCCCAAGGTGATCGCAGGGATCGACAGCGGGTCGGCGGAGAACGCCAACGGCGCGGCCAGCATCAGGGCCAACGCCAAGAGAATGCGCAACGGCATTACTTTTTATCCTTTTGGTCTTTTCCCAGCAGTTCCATGAGCCGTTGGGCAAACTCGGGCGTGGCCTGCTCCGTGACCGGCACCTGCACCGGTTCCTTCAGGACATGCAGCGCAGTGATGCTGCCAGGACTCAGGCCGAGCAGGATCTGCTCGGTGCCGACCTGCACCAGCACCAGCCGATCCCGTGGCCCCAGCGCGCGGGAACCGACAATGTCAATGACCTGCCCTTTGCCGGCAGGCCCCGCCTGCTGAACGCGTCGCAGCATCCACGCCAGGAAGAAAATCAACCCGAGCACCACCAGCAGGCCCAGCACCAGTTGCGCCAGTTGCCCGGCCATGCCGCTGCCACTCGCCGGCGCAACGGCAGCCGTGGCCACCGGCTCGGCTGCCAGAACACTGAACGGCAGCATCAGAGCTGCGGTGAGAAAGCCTTTCATTCAGCGCAGCTTCTTGATGCGTTCGCTCGGGCTGATCACGTCCGTCAGGCGAATGCCGAACTTCTCGTTGACCACAACCACTTCGCCATGGGCGATCAGGGTGCCGTTGACCAACACATCCAGCGGCTCACCGGCCAGGCGATCCAGCTCGATCACCGAGCCTTGGTTGAGCTGCAGCAAGTTGCGGATGTTGATGTCGGTGCTGCCCACTTCCATGGAGATCGACACCGGGATGTCGAGGATCACGTCCAGGTTGGGACCGTCGAGCGTCACTTGTTCGTTGCTTTTCGGCACGCTGCCGAATTCTTCCATTTGCAAGCGGTTGGACCCATGGTTGCCTGTGTCAGCCGCCAGCAATGCATCGATGTCTGCCTGCCCGGCATCGCCGGTTTCTTCCAGGGCCGCAGCCCACTCATCGGCCAGCGCCTGGTCATCCTGGGTATTCATATCGTCAGCCATCATGTTTCCTCGGCGGGCAAAAATCGGTTAAAAACCAAAACTTAAGAAGTTGACACCGCTCAGCGGCGTTCGATCGGCTCGATCACCTGCAACGCCAGGTTACCTTTGTGAGAGCCCATCTTGACCTTGAAGGCCGGCACGCCATTGGCGCGCATGATCATGTCTTCCGGCATTTCGACGGGGATGATATCCCCCGGCTGCATGTGCAGGATGTCCCGCAATCGTAGCTGGCGCCGGGCGACCGTCGCGCCGATCGGCACGTCGACATCCAGCACGTCCTGGCGCAAGGCGTTGATCCAACGCTCGTCCTGGTCGTCGAGGTCCGACTGGAAACCGGCGTCGAGCATTTCACGCACCGGCTCGATCATCGAATACGGCATGGTCACGTGCAGGTCGCCGCCACCCCCATCGAGCTCGATGTGGAACGTCGAGACGACAATCGCTTCGCTTGGGCCGACGATGTTGGCCATCGCCGGGTTCACTTCCGAGTTGATGTACTCGAAATTCACTTCCATGATCGCCTGCCAGGCTTCCTTCAAATCGACGAAAGCCTGCTCCAGCACCATGCGCACGACACGCAGTTCGGTCGGTGTGAATTCGCGACCTTCGATCTTGGCGTGACGACCGTCGCCGCCGAAGAAGTTGTCCACCAACTTGAACACCAGCTTGGCGTCGAGGATGAACAATGCCGTGCCACGCAGCGGCTTGATCTTCACCAGATTGAGGCTGGTGGGCACGTACAGCGAATGAACATATTCGCCGAATTTCATCACCTGCACGCCACCCACGGCCACGTCGGCCGAGCGGCGCAGCATGTTGAACATACTGATGCGGGTGTATCGGGCGAAACGCTCGTTGATCATTTCCAGGGTCGGCATGCGTCCACGAACGATGCGATCCTGGCTGGTCAGGTCGTAGCTTTTGACGCTGCCCGGTTCAGCAGCGTTTTCGGTCTGCACCAGGCCGTCGTCGACACCGTGCAACAGCGCGTCGATTTCGTCCTGGGACAACAAGTCCTGCACGGCCATGTCGTGTTCCTACTGCAATACGAAGTTAGTGAAGAGCAACTGTTCGATCACCACTTTGCCGAGTTCTTTCTGGGCCACTTCCTGCACGCTGGCCGTGGCTTTCTGACGCAGCATTTCCTGGCCCACCGGAGTGGCCAGGGTGTCGAAACTCTGTCCGGAAAACAGCATCACCAGATTATTGCGAATCAGCGGCATGTGTACACGCAACGCTTCCAGGTCGGCCTGGTTGCGCCCCAGCAAGGTAATGCTCACCTGCATGTAGCGCTGACGACCGTTCTGGGTGTAGTTGGCGACGAAGGCCGGGGCCATCGGCTCGAAAACCGCTGGCTGCTTGCCCACCGGAGCAGCTTCCACCGCCTCGGCCGGCTTGCTCTGGGCGTTGTGCATGAAATACCAGGTCGCCCCCACGGACACGCCCACGGCCAGGAGCAAGCCCACCACGATCAGGATGATCATCTTGAGTTTGCCTTTGGTTGCGGGGTCTTTTACAGCTGCTGCTTCGCTCTTCGCCATGCCAATAATCCGTCGTTAATCGGGGGTTCACTGTTGCATGGCTAGGCTGGAGCAAGTGTTATGCCAGAAGAGAAACGATGGTCGACGCAATTTCGAGAACACCCTAAACCATTATGGGAGCGAGCTTGCTCGCGACGCCGGTTTTTCAGCCACCGTTGCAGGTGACTGATCCATCGTTATCGCGAGCCAGCTCGCTCCCACAAGGTTAATGCGTTGAATCAGGCGTAGTAATCGACCGCGCTGGTGCCAATGACGCTGGTGGTGCTGGCCGCCACTTCGGCAACGCTGGCCGGCACCTCTTCATCCAGCGAGTCAACTCGGCCGCCGGAGGACGTGGTGCGTCCAGCCTGGGCTTGCTGCTGGGCCTGTTGATCCTGGTTCTGCGAGCCACGGGATTGATCCGACACGCTGACGTCGACCTGCCCCATTCCCTGCTGGGCGAAACTGTCACGCAGACGATGCATCTGGCCTTCGAGGGCTTCGCGCACGCCTGAGTGGGCGCTCATGAAGGTCACCTGGGTCTGCTGGTCTGGAATCATGTTCACCCGAATATCCAGGCGTCCGAGCTCGGCAGGTTGCAACTGGATGTCGGCCGCCTTGAGATTGGCGCTCGACAAGTACATCACCCGGTTGACCACCTCCTCGGTCCAGCCGCCCTGGTTCATGGCGATGGGCTGATTGACCGGCACCGCGTTGGCGGTTTTCGGTGTGGCGGCCTGGGTCAGTGCCGCCAGGCGGTTGGCAAAGTCATCCACGCGCGTATCGCTGGAAGCGGCCGTCAGATCCTTGAGGCCTTCGCTGATCAGGCCACTGAACGCCTTGTCACCCCCCTGGCTGCCGGCACCGGTGCTGTCCTGGTCGGCTTGCACGGTGAGCATGCTCGCCATACCGGCGGCGAACGTCTGGGCCGAAGTCGGCTCACCATCGAGAGACGCCGGCGCAGCGGTCTTGGACTGCGCCTGGCTGGAAGCGGACACGTGGCCGCTCTGCTCCATCGCCAACCGCAACGCCGGTAGTGCGTCGAGCGGATCGGCCTGCGGGTCGAACTCCGGGTCCGTCACCGGCGCCGAGGCATTGGCCGCCACACTCGGGGCAACGGGAGCCGCTACCGCCGCAGTGACTTGGGCCTCGATCGTAGGCACCACGGCAGGCTGCGCCTCAGCGACGCCCTCTGGAATAACGGTGCCCGGCAACAACGCAGGGTCCAGCGTCGGATCGACAGGCGCGGCATCCGCTACCGGCGTTTCTGGCGCATCGCTGTCGGCATCATCCGCCGTCTTGCTGCCGGCAGTGGTCGGCTTGTCGGCGGGCAAGGGTTTGCCGCTATCGGCAACCGCCGGCTCCGGAGCGGCAGTATCGCTGCCCGCGTCCTTCTTGGCGGCATTGTCGGCGGTCTTGTCGCGCACCGGTTTTGCCGATGGCTCAGGCACCGCCGGTGATTTGACGGGTGCCTGCTTGGCGAAGACCTGGGCGAAGCTGGAGGCTCTGTTCTCGGCGTCCGGACCTGCTGCCAGCGGATTGACGGCGGCCTGCGGCTTGGCCTGGGCGGTGGCCTGGAGCAGTGTGTTGGGTGTAACGGGCATAAGATGGTCTCCGCTGCACTGGAATCATAGATGCAGTTGAGACAGGGCAATGCAAGGGACGGGCCAATGAAGCAAACGGGATGCTTCAGCAGTGAAAGCTTTCGCGCTCTTCTCGACAAAGCGTACGAACGTGAGCGAATTCGCTATCGATTTCATTGACCAGGCTCTCGATACCGTGCAGCGACGGCTCCTTGGCACGCTGCTCCAGCTCACCACACAGCTCGGCCAGGCGAATGGCGCCCATGTTGCTGCTGCTGCCCTTGAAGCTATGGGCAGTAGCACTGAGCATTTGCGCGTCCCTCGCCTCGTGCAGTACACGAAGGCGGGCTTCGGAATCCTTGAGGAAAGTATCCAACAGCTCCGGATACCCGTCCTCCATGACTTCCTTCAACGTGCTCAGCACGTCGAGATCCAGATGAACTTCGTTCACTTGTTCGCTCCCTGATCAAGAATGGCCCCGATTATGACAGAGCCTCCCAGAAAAACTCCACGCGCGCACTACGACCATCGTCGGACCAGGAGGCCTGATGACAGAGTTGGCGCACCAGGCTCACGCCGCGCCCCGACAATCGATCCCGGTCCAGCGGCCGCGCCAACACCTTGGCGACATCGAAGCCCTTTCCGCTGTCTTCGACTTCAATGATTAGTCTGCCACCGTCGCCCTGGGGCGTGACGTGCAGATGCACCCGCACGTGACCATCGTCCAGCTTGTCCAGACGCGCGCCGCGCTCCTGATAGTAACGAGCAAAACCGGTCGCATCACGCTTCAGGCTGGAGTCGAGCCCCAGCACCCCGTGTTCCAGGGCGTTGGAATAAAGCTCCGACAACACGTTGTATAGGGCTCCACTCTGCGCCCTGAGCCCGTGGACCTCCAACAATAATTGCAGCAGGTAAGGCATCGGGTTGAAGCGCTTGAGTGTTTGCGCGCGGAATTCGAAACTCAACGACCAATCCAGCGGACTGGACTGGCCACTATCGGAATAGACCGGTGGCGGCGGGTTGAGTTGCGTCGGCGCGACCAGCCGCACCTCGACCATGCTGAAGTCATCACGGGCCTCACCGCGAAAATCCCGCAAGGCCTGCTGGATATCCTCGAAGAGACGGTCGGGTTCGCGGTTGGCCGAGAACACCTGCTGCAACCGCTCCACGCCAAACGGTTGATCATCGTGGTCGCTGGTTTCTATCACTCCGTCGGACAACAGGAAGACCCGATCACCCACCGACAGCGAGTGGACCTCGGTGCGATCGTCGAACAACTGGGGCGTCAGCACACCCAGCGGCAAGTGCCGCGCCGGCAACGGCGTGCGCACGCCACTGAGGCTGTCGTGCAGATACCCGTCAGGCATGCCGCCATTCCAGACCTCGACGGTGCAGCGCTGGAAACTCATGCTTAACAGCGTCGCGCAACAGAACATATCCACCGGCAGGATGCGCTTGAGCTTGGCATTCATCTCCCGCAGGATCTGCGCCAGGCCATAACCTTTGGCAGTCATCCCGTAGAACACTTCCGCCAGCGGCATCGCGCCGACCGCCGCCGGCAGGCCGTGCCCGGTAAAATCGCCGAGCAGGATATGCATGTCGCCGGCCGGGTTGAACGCGGCCAGCAGCAAGTCGCCGTTGAACAAGGCATAAGGTGATTGCAGATAACGGATATTCGGCGCGCTCAGGCAACCGGAGTGGGCAATCTTGTCGAACACGGCCTTGGCGACCCGCTGCTCATTGAGAAGGTAATCGTGGTGTCGGGCGATCTGGTCGCGCTGCTCGACCACCGTGGCCTGCAACCGACGCAAGCGGTCCATGGCCTTGATTTTCGCAGCCAGGATGACTTGGTTATAGGGTTTCGCCAGGAAGTCATCCCCACCGGCCTCAAGGCATCGGGCGAGCCCTTCGCTTTCGGTCAATGAGGTGAGGAAAATGATCGGGACCAACTGATCCCCGGCCAATTGCTTGATCTTCTGCGCCGCTTCGAAGCCATCCATGACCGGCATCATTGCGTCCATCAGCACAAGATGAGGACGCTGCTCCAGATAGACGTCGACCGCCTCGGCGCCATCGGCGGCGGTGAGCACGTGGTGCCCCTGGCGACGGACAATGGTCGACAACAGCAGTCGGTCGGCGGCGCTGTCTTCGGCAATCAGGATCGTCAGCGGCTCCGGCGACGATTGCATGGCGATCAACTGATATCGAACAGCTTGTCGAAATTGGAAATCGCGAGGATTTTCTTGACGTCGCTGCTGCTGTTGACGACGCGGATATCCGATTCGTCGCCACCGGCATGGTCACGCAACAGCAGGAGCATGCCCAAGGCAGAGCTATCTAGGTAAGTGGCCTCTTTCAGATCCACCACGATGGACTCGGGTTTCGTGTTGAGCTTTTCATAGGACTCACGAAACTCCTGATGCCGGCCAAAATCGAAGCGGCCCTTGATCGAGATCGTCAGTTTTTGCCCATCAGGAGATACTTCGGTAACGACAGACATATTCACTTCCTTGTCGTGGACATACGTGTACAAGGTTTAGCACCTGGTAGAGGTCTGAGCAAGGTTTCAAATCGCCTGCCCGACAAAACTCTACCGCCAATATCAATACGGGTCCTGGCGCGGCAAGCGCTGGGACAATTCATCCAGCAGTTTCTGCTCACGCTTATCCTCCAATTGCCGCGCCTCGTCGATGTAACGCTGTACCAGCTTGCGCAGCCCCTCGACTCGGGCGAACGCTTCCTGCCAACTCTGGCGAGCCTTCTCGAGATTGTTCTGGTGCCAGACCAGGCTTTGGCGCTGCTGATCGATGGCGGTGCCCAATTGCGCCAGGAACCCCTGGTAACCCAACAACCACTGCCCGGAAACGCCGTGACTGCCACGGGCAATCCACTGTTCCTGGTATTCCAGACGAAAATTCTCCAGGTCAGCCAGCTTGCTTTCAGCAACAGCCACTTGCCCCTGGAAATACGCCAACCGCTGTACAGCGGTTTTCTCAGCCTTTTCCGCCATGTCCACCACCGGTGCCAGGCGCGCCGCACGACTCGTGGCCATGATCGGTTACGTGCCGGAGACTGGGGCGAAAATGGTTTGCAGGTGCGCTTCGCTGGCGCCCATGCCGATGCTGTCATTCAGCGCCTGGCGCAGATACACCGCCATGGCCGGATAGAGGTTGATGGCCGTGTCGGTTTCGCGATCGCCGCCAGGCACATAGGCACCTACGCTGATCAGGTCGCGACTCTGCTGGTAACGGGACCAGTACTGCTTGAACTGTTGCGCCCGCTTCATGTGCTCGGGGCTGATCACCGATGGCATGACCCGGCTGATCGACGCTTCGATGTCGATGGCGGGGTAATGTCCTTCTTCCGCCAGACGCCGGGACAATACGATATGGCCGTCGAGCACACCACGGGCCGAGTCGGCGATCGGATCCTGTTGGTCGTCGCCCTCGGACAGCACGGTGTAGAACGCGGTGATGGAGCCACCGCCCTTCTCCGCGTTTCCGGCGCGTTCCACCAATTTCGGCAGCTTGGCGAAGACTGAAGGCGGATACCCTTTGGTCGCCGGAGGTTCGCCGATGGCCAGGGCGATTTCCCGCTGGGCCTGGGCGAAACGGGTCAGTGAGTCCATCAGCAACAGGACATTCTTGCCCTTGTCGCGGAAATATTCAGCGATACGCGTGCAGTACATGGCGGCACGCAGGCGCATCAATGGCGCATCGTCCGCCGGCGAAGCCACCACCACGGAACGTTTGAGCCCTTCTTCGCCGAGGATGTGCTCGATGAATTCCTTCACCTCGCGACCCCGCTCGCCGATCAAGCCCACCACGATGATGTCGGCTTCGGTAAAGCGGGTCATCATGCCCAGCAGCACACTCTTGCCCACACCAGTACCGGCGAACAGGCCCAGGCGCTGGCCGCGTCCAACCGTCAACAAACCGTTGATGCAACGAATGCCCACGTCCAGCGGTACGCTGATGGGGTCGCGCTTGAGCGGGTTGATCGTCGGGCCATCCATCGGCACCCAATCTTCAGCCTTCATACCGCCCTTGCCGTCCAGGGCCCGTCCAGCGCCATCCAGCACCCGGCCGAGCATGCTCATGCCCATGGGCAGGCGACCGGTATCGGCCAGCGGTACCACGCGGGCACCCGGGGCGATGCCGGCGACACTGCCCACCGGCATCAGGAATACCTTGCTGCCGGAGAAACCCATGACCTCGGCTTCGACCTGCACCGGGTGATAACTGTCATCGTTGATCACCAGGCAACGACTGCCCATGGCGGCACGCAAGCCTTCCGCCTCAAGGGTCAGGCCGACCATACGCAGCAGGCGACCTTCCAGGATCGGTTGGCCGGCCAGCTCGGTGGCCTCGGCGTAGCTGCCCAGGCGCTTGCCAAAGCTGGTTCGCTCAAGGCGCATCGCGGCTGTCCGTTGCGCCAACAAGCGGTTCGTCACCGTCCGGATCGACGATGACAGCGGCCTTGGGTTCGTCCGGCAGATCCAGGCTGAGGTCGGCCGGAGCCGGATGCAGGGCCTGTTCGTGCAGTTGGTCAAAGAGTTTCGCCATGATCTGGCTGATGCGCGTCTCGATTGTCGCGTCGATGCGGCTGTGCTCGGTTTCTACGCGGCAACCGCCCGGCAGCAGGGACTCGTCCTCGACGATGCGCCAGGTTTCCTCGTGGCGCTCGCGCAGGGCCTTCACCAGTTCGAAGTCCTGAGGATTGATGTACAGCCGCACGTTGCCCACGCCCAGCGGCAGCAGCTTGAGGGCTTCGCGCATGACGTGTTCGATCTGGCTCGAATCAATCGCCAGCTCGCGCTGGATCACTTGGCGGGTGATGTGCTGCACCAGCCCGACCAATGACTTTTCGATCTGGGTGTCCTGCTCGGCGATGGGCTCGAACAGATTGAGCATCAGTGATTCCAACGCACATAGCTTCGCCGTCAGCGCCACGTCGGCTTCCTGGCGAACCTTGATCGTCGTGCTGTGGAAACCTTCTTTCTCGCCAATGGCGAAGCCTTCGTTGTAGGCCTCCTGACGAATGCTCTCGACTTCTTCGAGGGTCAGTGGCTGGACTTCCTCCAGCGGCACCTCCTCCATCTCCGGCAGTTCTTCCACCGGCTCCGGCTCGGGCTCGGGCACGAAGGGGTCGAAACTGGGCAGCGACCAGACGTCGAAACCTCCGACGTCCCGGGCGCGGATCAGGTCGCTGGGTGCATCATCACTCTTGGCAGACATAACGACCTTAGATCATCTCTTCGCCGCCCTTGCCACCGAGCACGATTTCTCCGGCTTCGGCCATACGGCGGGCGATGGTGAGGATTTCCTTCTGTGCGGTTTCCACGTCGCTGACGCGCACCGGGCCCTTGGCCTCGAGGTCGTCGCGCAACAGTTCGGCCGCTCGTTTGGACATGTTCTTGAAGATCTTCTCCTTGACGCCTTCGTCCGAACCCTTGAGGGCCAGGACCAGGACGTCGGAGGACACTTCGCGCAACAGAGCCTGGATACCACGATCGTCGACATCGGCCAGGTTGTTGAACACGAACATGAGGTCTTCGATCTGACCGGACAGGTCTTCGTCGACTTCGCGAATCGAGTCCATCAGTTGACCTTCGATCGAACTGTCGAGGAAGTTCATGATGTCCGCCGCGCGTTTGATACCGCCCAAGGTGGTGCGCGAGGCATTGGAGTTGCCCGAGAACTGCTTCTCGAGAATCTGGTTCAGTTCTTTCAGGGCCGCCGGCTGCACGGTGTTCAACGACGACACACGCAGGATGATATCGAGGCGAACCTTATGGTCGAAGTTGCCCAGCACTTCGCCGGCCTGGTCCGGGTCGAGGTACGCCACCACGATCGCCTGGATCTGGGGGTGTTCGTAACGGATCACGTCGGCAACCGCGCGCGGCTCCATCCACTTGAGGCTGTCCAGGCCGCTGGTGTTGCCACCCAGCAGGATCCGGTCGATCAGGCCGTTGGCCTTGTCCTCGCCCAGGGCCTGGGTGAGCATCTTGCGCACGTAGTCGTCGGAACCGACGCCCAAGCTGGTCTGGTCGCCGACGATGTCGACGAACTCGCTCATGACCTGCTCGACCTGCTCGCGATGGACATTGCCCATCTGGGCCATGGCCACGCCAACGCGCTGGACCTCTTTGGGCCCCATGTGACGCAGCACTTGGGCGGCGTCGGTCGAACCCAGGGACAGCAGCAGGATCGCGGCTTTGTCGACCCGGGACAATTTGGCAACAGCGGCTCGATTATCACTCATCTGCGTTAATCCACTCTTTCACGACCTGGGCCACACGACCCGGATCTTCTGCCACCAGACTCTTGATGGCGTTCAACTGAGCGTCGTAGCCTTCGCTCGGGCTTGGCAGCAGGATGCTCTGCGGCCCGCCGAGGCTGACGCGATCGTTGGCCAATTCGCCATCCAGGCCGCCCATGCCTCCCAGCTCTACATCGCCCAAGCCTGCCAACTGCTTGTTCTTGCCGCCACCGGTGATGTTGTTCAGCACCGGGCGCAACACGCCGAATACCAGTATCAGGATGAACAACACACCCAATACTTGCTTGACCACATCCCAGAACCAGGGTTGCGAATAAAACGGAATGTCGGCGATTTCTTCACCGCGCTCCAGGGAGAACGGCACGTTGATCACGCTGACGCTGTCGCCACGGCTGGCGTCGAAACCAACGGCGTCCTGCACCAGGCGAGTGAAGCGCGCCAATTCGTCGGCGCTCCACGGCGCGCGGCTGGTTTCGCCGTTGGCCGGGTTGATCTTGACCTGATCGTCCACGACGACGGCAACCGACAGGCGATTCAAACGGCCCTGCTGCTGCTTGGTGTGGCTGATGGAACGGTCGAGCTCGAAGTTCTTGGTGGATTGTTGACGCTTGTCGGCCGGGTACGGCGCGAGCATCGGCTGGCCGGTGGCCGGGTCCATGATCTGTTGGCCGTTGGCATCGATCAGCGGCTGGCCGGGCTGCACCATGCCCGCGGCGGCGGTGGCGCCACCGGTGGTTTGCGGCGCGCTGGCCGGCGACGGCGGCTGGTTGCTCAGGGCACCCGGCACGCCTTGCGGACCATTACTGGCGGTACGCTGTTCGTTCACCGACTGCTCGCTGCGCAACGCCGGTTGATCCGGGTTGAATTGCTCGGAAGTCGATTCGACCGCACTGAAATCCACGTCCGCCGAAACTTCGGCCTTGTAGCGGCCATTGCCCAGGATAGGTTGCAGGATGTTATGCACGCGCTGGGTGAACATGCCTTCCATGCGGCGGCTGTAATCGTACTGCTTGCCGGCCATGGTCAGTTCGGAGTTTTCCGCCTGGTCGGACAGCAGGTTGCCCTTCTGGTCGACCACGGTGATTTGCGACTTGCTCAGTTCGGGAACGCTGGTCGCCACCAGGTTGATGATGGCAACGACCTGGCCTGGCTCCAGGGAGCGGCCGGAATACAGTTCAACCAGTACCGAAGCACTCGGCTTGCGCTCATCGCGCACGAACACCGAGCTTTTCGGGATCGCCAAGTGCACACGGGCAGCCTTGACGTTGTTGAGGCTGGAGATGGTGCGCGCCAGTTCGCCTTCCAGGCCGCGACGATAACGAGTCGCTTCCATGAACTGGCTGGTGCCCAGGCCCTGGTCCTTGTCCAGAATCTCGAAACCGATGTTGCCATCGGTCGGTGTCACGCCAGCGGCAGCGAGCTTGAGGCGCGCGCGCGCCACGTCGTCGGCCTTGACCAGCAAGGCGCCAGAATTGGGTTCAACGGTGTAGGGAATGTCGGCAGAAGCCAGGGTTTCCATGACCTGCTTGGCGTCCATGCCTTCCAGGCTACCGTACAACGGACGGTAGTCTGGCTGCTGGGACCACAACACGACGGCGAAACCAATCGCCACGCTGGCAGCCAGGCCGACCAACAGGCCAACCTGACGCAGCATGGTCATCTCGGAGAGGTTTTCCAGGAAAGACAGACCGAACAACGGCGGTTTGCCGTCTACCGGAGTGGCCTTGGCTGGAACGTTATCAACGGCTGCTTCTGCCATGACTCAATAGTTTCCTTAGACCGGCATCTGCATGATGTCTTGGTAGGCTTGAACCAGTTTGTTACGTACCTGGGTCAACGCCTGAAACGAGACACTGGCTTTCTGCGAAGAGATCATTACATCCGTCAGGTCGACGCCACTTTTACCCATCTCGAAAGCACTGGCCAACTGGTTCGAAGCCTGCTGGGTATCGTTCACTTTATTGACGGCCTGACCGAGCATGTCGGAAAAGCTGCTGCCACCCACCTGGGGGACCGCGACCGATTTCGGCTGGGCCATGGCGTCCATTTGCATGGACCGCATGTCCAACATCAATCGATTAAATTCAATACCTTGGCTCATGGTCTATTCTCTCTGGCGGCCCGCATTTTTTTGACACTTACTCAGCGGGTACGTAGGTGTTAGCAACAAGGGTGCCAGCTCGATGGCCGTAAAAAACAAATGCATGCGCGAGCTCATCCGGACTCATGTGGGAGCGAGCCTGCTCGCGATAGCGGCCTGTCAGTCAACATCTACATCGCCTGAATCACCGCCTTCGCGAGCAGGGCTCGCTCCCACAGATTTAGAGGTGCAATTGCTTGGATCAATGATTCAACTGGCGAAAAGGTAGGCCTCCACATCCATCCCGGCATCACGCATTTGCGCCAACTTGTAGCGCAGGGTTCGGGGACTGATGCCGAGTCGCTCGGCCGCTTCCTTGCGACGGCCGCGCTCGGCGCGCAGGGTGTCGATGATCATCTGGAATTCGCGACGACGCAGATCGTCCTCCAACGCACCGGCTGATTCGGCTACCTCGACCGGAGGCACTACCGGCGCCAGCGGCGGTACCGGCAAAGGCGCACAAGCCACCGGACCGGCCAGGCAGAAATCCTCGGGCTGGATCAAGCCGCCCTGCTGCAGGATCAGCGCCCGCTGGATCGCGTTATCGAGTTCCCGGACGTTGCCGGGCCAGGGATACCCGATCAGGCAAGCCTGTGCCTCGGCGGACAGGCGCGCCGTTGCGTGCTTCATTTTATTGACGTGCTTGGCCAGCAGACGCTCGGCCAGCGGCAGGATATCGGCGGTGCGCTCGCGTAACGGACGCCAGGCCAACGGAAAAACCGACAGCCGGTAATAAAGGTCTTCCCGGAAACGCCCCGCCGCCACTTCGCCCGCCAGGTCGCGGTTGGTCGTCGCGACCACCCGGATGTCTAGGCTGATGGGCTTGCGCGCGCCGACCCGCTCCACTTCTCGCTCCTGCAACACCCGCAGCAATTTTGCCTGCAGGCCCAGGGGCATCTCAGAGATTTCATCCAGCAGGATGGTGCCGCCATCGGCCTGTTCGAACTTGCCAGCCTGGGCCGCGATGGCGCCGGTGAACGAACCCTTTTCATGGCCGAACAATGTTGCTTCGAGCATGTTGTCGGGAATCGCCGCGCAGTTGATGGCAATGAACGGCTCGCTGGCGCGACGGGACTGCTGGTGAATATAACGGGCCAAGACTTCCTTGCCCGTACCGGACTCACCGGAAATCAATACGGTTGAATCGCTGCGTGCCACCCGCGCGGCCAATTCCAGCAGCTGCGCACTGGCCGGCTCGATCGCCACCGGGCCTTCACCTTCAACGGCAAGGCTTCCCAGGGCATGGCGCGCCACTAGGTCCAGCAGCGCCTTGGGCTCGAACGGCTTGACCAGATAGTCCGCCGCCCCCTGGCGCATGGCATCCACTGCTCGTTCGACCGCACCGTGGGCCGTCATCAACAGGACTGGCAATTGAGGCTGGCGCGCCCGCAGTAAACCGAGCAACTGATGGCCGTCCATGCCCGGCATATTGACGTCGCTGACCACCAGGCTGAACGGCTCACGGGCGACCGCCAACAACGCCTCCTCCGCCGAACCGACGACGGCATGATCATGCCCGGCCAACAGCAGTGTATCGGCGAGCGCCTCGCGCAGGGCACGATCGTCCTCCACCAGCAAAACCTTGATTGCCATTGCCTTCACTCCACCCTTGGCACACTGGAAAACAGCGGCAGGAGGACCAGCGCACACGTGCCGCGCCCCGGCCGCGAGCGCAACTGCAATTCACCCTGATGGGCCCGCGCCACGGCCTTGACCACGGTCAGACCGAGGCCCGTCCCGGTGGTCTTGGTGGTGAAAAAAGGCTCACCCAGGCGGGTCAACACGGCTGGATCGATGCCGCTGCCGTTGTCGCTGACACACAGGCGTAACGTGCTGCCACGGGTGTATAGGTGGACTTTCAGGCGAACGTCGCCGTCGCCCGCCTGGATCGCGTTTTCAATCAGGTTCAATACCGCGCCCACCAGTGTGTCGCGGTTGCACAGGACTTCGCCCGCGCGGCTGTCACACTGCCAGCGGATCGGCAAACCCTGTACGTGGGTCGACGCTGCGGCCTGCAAGGATTGCAGCAACGCCTTGGGCGTCACGCGGTCGGTCAACGGCAATTCGCCGCGGGCAAACACCAGCATGTCGCGGACCTGGTGCTCCAGCTCATGCAAGCGTTCCTTCAGGCGGCCGGCGAAGCGCTGCTGGGTATCCATCGGCAGTTGCTGTTCAGTCAAATGACTGGCGTAGAGCAACGCGGCGGACAGCGGCGTACGGATCTGATGGGCCAGCGACGCCACCATCCGCCCAAGGGAAGACAGCCGCTCGTGGCGAGCCAGCTGATCTTGCAGGTGACGGGTTTCAGTCAGGTCGTTGAGCAGCACCAACTGCCCGGGCTCGGCGTCAAGCGAACGGGTCGAGATAGAAAGGCGTCGACCGTCCTTGAGGGAAATCTCATGGCCGTCATCTTCGCGAGGAGCGAAGCAGCGGGCAATCACATGCCGCCACAGCTCGCCCTCCAATGGCAGGCCGAGCAGCTCGCACGCTGCCGGGTTGGCTTCGCGCACGAAACCGTGCTCATCAATGACAATGACGCCGCCAGGCAAGAGGTCGAGGAGGTTTTGCAGCCGATTGGCCAGGCGTTCTTTTTCCGCCAACTCCTGCATGCGCTGAGCGCTGACCACCGCCAGCTCACCCTTGAGCTCGGTGACCCGGGCTTCGAGCAGGCTGTAGGAGTCGGATAACTGGCTGGAGACCTGGTTAAACAGCGAAAACGCCTGCTCAAGTCCAAGCCGGCTAGCCTGCTCGGCGGACGGCATGAGTCCCGGCTCAGGGACAGGAGACATCAGGGCGGCTTGGGTCATCGTGCTCTCTCGCTTGGCTGACCGTCAGTTAAACGGAACGTTGCGAGGGCAGTAGCAATACCCGTGCCGAAAAAAAACCGCCCAGAAATCAGGCGGTTGTAAAACAGGCGTCAATCATCCGCCTGTTCATCTCCTTCGCGACGGCTCATGCCGTACTTGCGCATCTTTTCCACCAGAGTCGTGCGACGGATGCGCAGGCGTTCCGCCGCGCGGGCGACGATGCCGTTGGCATCGTCGAGCGCCTGCTGGATGAGGCCCTGCTCCAGGCCTCCCAGATAATCCTTCAGATCCAGGCCTTCCGGCGGCAGCATCGCGTTACTGGTGAAGTCCGGCGTATGGCCATTGATCGCTACGCGCTCTTCCAAGTCGCTGCGCAAGCTGTCGACCATCTGCTCGTCTTCGTCGTCGACGTAGCGGAACTTCTTCGGCAACTCGGCCACGCCGATCACGCCGTAGGGGTGCATGATCGCCATGCGCTCCACCAGGTTGGCCAACTCGCGGACGTTGCCCGGCCAGCCATGGCGGCAGAGGGACATGATCGCCGCAGAGTTGAAGCGGATCGAACCGCGCTTCTCATGCTCCATGCGCGAGATCAATTCGTTCATCAGCAGCGGGATGTCTTCGACCCGCTCACGCAGCGGCGCCATTTCGATCGGGAATACGTTGAGGCGGTAATAGAGATCCTCGCGGAAACTGCCGACCTCGATCATGCTTTCCAGATTCTTGTGAGTCGCGGCGATGATCCGCACGTCGACGCTCTGGGTCTTGTTGCTGCCCACGCGTTCAAAGGTGCGCTCTTGCAGCACGCGCAGCAGCTTGACCTGCATCGGCAGCGGCATGTCGCCGATTTCATCGAGGAACAGCGTGCCGCCGTTAGCCAATTCGAAACGCCCGGCGCGACTGGTAATTGCGCCGGTGAATGCGCCCTTCTCGTGGCCGAACAATTCGCTTTCCAGCAACTCGGCTGGGATCGCCCCGCAGTTGACTGGAACGAACGGCGCTTCGCGGCGCTTGGAATGGTAATGCAGGTTGCGCGCAACCACTTCCTTGCCGGTGCCGGACTCACCCAGGATCAGCACGCTGGCGTCGGTGTCGGCCACCTGCTGCATCATCTGGCGCACGTGCTGGATCGCACGGCTGGTGCCGACAAGGCTGCGGAAAAGATTGGGTTCACGATGCCGGCCGCGTTCACGGGCCTGGTCATACATTTCGCGATAAACCTGGGCACGGTGCAGCGAATCAAGCAATTTGCTGTAGCTGGGCGGCATTTCCAAGGTGGAAAGTACCCGGCGGCGCTGGTCTTCCGGCAGGTCTAGGGAAGAATTTTCGCCCATCAGCAAAACGGGAAGGAACTCATCCCAGGTTGAGAGTGTCTTTAGCAAGCCCAAAAGCGATGCGGGGGCATTTACGGTCCCGATAAGGACGCAAATGACTTCACGGCTGGACGACAATGAGCCGACAGCCTGCTGCCAGTCATGGCTGCCGCAGGGTAAATTTTCTTCGCCGAGAAAATTAAGGATCACCGCCAGGTCGCGGCGGCGGACGCTATCGTCATCGATCAGGAGAATTTTGGTTTCACGCCACATGCAATAGCAACTTCCCTAGTCAACTCAGTGCCCGAATTTGGGGGCAAGCTAGACGCTTGCAGACTTGTCATGCCTGTAGACGCCTGAAATCTGTAAACAGCCACTAGTTAAGTCAAAAAATCGTGCACAGTCAAATTTATGGCGCACTTTGTTCGGATTAAATGAAAATTAAATCATCCGAACAGGTGATAAACCTTCGCCGCGTTCTGTGCCTGGTTAATCTGTGACATTTCGTTCACGATCGCCTGACGTTCCCCCGTCGCGGCATCCAGCAACTGCCGATACACGCCAAGCAACTCTTCCAGGTTGTTACGCAACGCCGCCTCGTCCACCTCGGACTCGCCCATGACGTCTTCCATGCAGGAACGGCACGCCAGGTCCAATTGACCGATGGCCTCCCAATTGCGCTCAGCCAGGGCATCAACCAGGGCATCTCGGGTTTGTTCTATGCGCTGCAAGACAAGACTCATGAGCTTATTCCTCAGAATTGCGGGCCAGGTGGCGCGATACCGTCCCAGCCTTCCTTGACCGTGCGCAGTAGATCAGCGACTTCGTCGAGGATCTTCGGATCGGTCTTGGCGTTGGCTTCGGCGAGACGTTTCATCATGTAGGTGTAAAGAGCATCCAACTCGGCTACCGACTCGGCCTGGTTTTCCAGATCCAAGCCTTCACGCAGGCCACCCACGATACCGATGGCCTTACTGATCAGTACGCCTTTGTTGGCTATGTCCTTGCGCTCCATAGCGCCCTTGGCCTGGGCGATACGGTCCAACCCACCTTCCATGAGCATCTGCACGAGACGATGGGGACTTGCTTCGGAGGTTTGCGCCTGGGCGCCAATCTTCTGGTATTGGCGAAGGGCTAACATCGGATTCATGTTCTACCTCATCAAAAACTTCGGTTCGTATAAACAGCGTATCGACGCTGTGTCAAAAAACTTTAGACCGAAAAGCCGAAAGCCCGGAGCGTTGTCAAAACGCTGCCGGGCTTTTTGTATCGGTCGAAAATCAGCTGTTCTTCTGTTGGGCCGTCATCGCTTCAAACATCGAGGTGATGTTACTGGCAGTGGCTTTCAGCTTGCCGACCAGAGTGTCCATGTCGTTATACTTCTTGGTCAGTACGGCGGTGAGCGTTTCGATGCGACGATCAAGAGCCTGCTGATCTTCGAACAGCTTCGTCTTGATGATGTCGAGGTTCTTGGAGCGAGTAGTCAGGATAGCCTCTGAGCCCCCGATACCGCCCGCACCCGTTTTGCCTTCAGTGTACGGCTTGATGGCATTATCCATGCGCTCAAGCAGGCCATTCTCACCTACAAACAGTGTCTGGATCTCCCCACCCAACTGTTTGTCATTCAACGCAGAGGTGAATTTCCCACTGTCGAAATCCAGAGCTCCGGTCGTCTGATTGGTGGTGATTCCCAACTGAGAAAGAACCGTCAGCTTGTCACCTGCACCGGTCTCAGACAAAGGCGCGCGAATGGCCGCCAAAAGCGAGCGAGGCAACGAGTCACCGGTCAAGGCCGCTGGAACAGAGTTACCCTCAGCATCTGTGGTCGGCTTGGTCAGGGACGTCACGGCCTTCGCAACAGCATTATAAGCGTCGACGAACTTCTGGATCGAAGCTTTAAGGCCGTCGGCGTTGGTAGCGACGGTAACGACGGTCGGGCCAGTGCCCTCGACGAGTAACGTCATGCTCAAGCCCGAGACCACGTTATCCAGCTTGTTGGTCGGGCTGGTCATTGCCAAGCCGTCAACAGTGAAAATAGCGTCCTTGGCAAACCCCAGCGACCCCGAAGAAGTCGCGGTGGGTGATGAGGCCATGGCTACGGAGCCGTCAGCTGCGAGGCTTGTAATGCCGCTGAGGGAGATATCATTACCCGCACCGGTTTTAGTCGAGCCGACCACCAGGCGTGAACCAAAACTGTCGGTCACGATGTTGGCGGTCAGACCGCTGGACGAGTACTTGCTGTTGATGGCGTCCCGAACCGACTGCAGCGTCGAATCAGCAGGTATATCAAGGGTGTAATCCGTGCTTCCTTGTCTGATGGTCAGCGTACCGGTTTCCACAGCACTGGAAGCGCCACCGGCGAAAGCAGCCGTCGCAACTTTTGACGAGGTTGCCAACTGAGTGACGTTTACCGTGTAAGTGCCGCTAACCGCCGAGTTGCCGGCTGTCACCGTCAAAGCGCTGGTATTGGCCGAAGTCGCGGAAACCCCGGTAAATTGAGGCGTAGTCGTGCTGCCCAGGCTTTTCAGCGTGGATTGGAAGGTAGCCAACAGCGACTTCAGGGTGCCGATCCCCGAAATATTGGCCGTATTGATCTTGGTGGCACGATCAATCTGACCTTGCTTGGCCGCTTTGTCAGAATCAACCAGTGCCTTGACGATAGCAGTGGTATCAAGGCCAGAGCCTAAACCCAAGCCAGGTAGAATTGGACTTGCCATGTGGGACTCCCTTCAGTGTGTCGCCGGCCTTTTGACCTTTACAACGTCCAAAAGAACATAACAACAGAATTCGTGCCGGTTGTCAGGCTTCAGCGCTGAACAACAAGCTGTTTGCATCATTCAAACTGTTGGCCAGTTTCAGAACTTCTTCGTTCGGGATCTGGCGAATCACTTCACCGGAACCACTGGCGATCACTTTGACCACTACTTTGCCTGAAGGCTCATCGATAGAGAACTCCAGGTTACGCTTGACCGACTGAACGAACTTCTCGATTTCCTGAACGGCTTTCTTGAGTTTGTCCTGCTCGGCAGCAGCATCCTTAGGGACTTCTTTGACCGGAGCTACCACAGCCATCTCGGCCCGAGGCTTCTCCACCGGCTTATCGGCCACACTAGGCGCCGGTTTCGCCGCCGGATAAGACAAGTTCAGCTTCACGCTCATATCCATGTCCATCACCTCTTGAACGGAAAAAGCGAGAGAGTACGCAAGCGCACTCCCCCGCTAAAACTCATCCGACTATTACTGAAGCAGCTTCAGTACAGCGGACGGCAGTTGGTTAGCCTGGGCCAGAACCGAAGTGGAAGCTTGTTGCAGAGTCTGCTGCTTGGTCAGCTGGGCAGTTTCAGCAGCGAAGTCGGTGTCTTGTACGCGACCCAGTGCAGCAGCGGCGTTTTCGTTGATGTTCTGCAGGTTGGAGATGGTGCTGGTCAGACGGTTCTGGGCAGCACCGAGGTCCGCACGGCTGGCGTTGATGGTCGCCAAAGCAGCGTCGATCGCGTCGATTGCAGCAGAGGTGTTGGTTTCGGCTTCGGCGCTGTCTGCAGCACTGATCGCGATGGCACCAGAGTCAACGCTCAGGGTAGCAGCGTCGAAGCTGTCGCTCAGGGTCAGAGTGATCTGGTTGGTAGCACCAGTGTTGGAACCGACCTGGAAGGTCATGGTGCCAGCGGAACCGTCGATCAGGTTCTTGCCGTTGAGGTTGGTCGAATCAGCGATACGAGTCAGCTCGTCCGACATCTGAGCAAATTCTTTGTTCAGAGCATCACGGTCAGCTGTACCGTTGTTGTCGTTTCGTGCCTGTACGGCCAGTTCACGCATACGCTGCAGAATGTTGGTGGATTCCTGCAGAGCGCCTTCAGCGGTCTGAGCGATGGAGATACCGTCGTTGGCGTTCTTGATCGCAACAGTCTGACCGCGGATTTGCGAAGTCATACGAGTGGAGATCTGCAGGCCGGCGGCGTCGTCTTTGGCACTGTTGATTTTCAGGCCGGACGACAGGCGGGTCATCGAAGTGGACAGAGCATCGGAAGCCTTGTTCAGGTTCTTCTGAACGTTCAACGATGTGACGTTGGTGTTTACTGTTAAAGCCATGACGAATTCCTCGTTGGTTGGGTACTGCGGCTTCCGGCCCTGGCAACCGCCGGGTGTGGCCTAGAGAACCTTCGTAATAGTTATCGTCGTATTCGGAACTTGCTTTAGCAGATTTTTCAAAAATTTTGCCATCAGGGTGCCACCCCTCGTAAATCAAGGACTTGGCTGCGATTCAAGGGTGAAAAATGGCGTCAGGGAAACGCCGCTGACGTCGCTGGAAGCGCTTGACAGCGGGGAAGCTGCGAAAAGTAGCTAGATGGAGTGACCAGCGGTCAGCAGCTGGACCCACTCGTACTCAAGATAATCGGCCAGCGAAATCCAATTCTGCGCCTGTTGATCATCGAGCATCAGGGCAAGCAGCGCGTTCCACGACGAGACGACATCGCCTGGCATCCGTTCGACCAGGGGCTGCGCCGACTCGATCAGCGTGACCATCGCCAACCCCGCCTCAACATCCCGCCCTAGTCGAAACAGGCGCGCGCATGCGCGGCCATCAATGAGTGCCTCATCAAGCGTGGTCATTGCACGTACTCCGGATGGAAATCGGTGCCGACGATCATCGCCCCGTCCCGACTGCTGTTGAAGAAGCGTACGTTGGGGTGCCTGGCAATGAAACGCTCCAGTTCACAGAGGTAGCTGCGAAAGTTGAGCTGGGTCTTGACGCGCCGTCCATGCCCATCGAGCACCCAATGCCTTGACGCCCCCAACTGCGGCCCCAAATCGCCATCGCCCCATCCTGCGTGAGTCTTGTCATGGGGGAAGGCAAAATCGGCACCAAACAGCGTGATTTGCGCAGCGCCCATTTGCACCGCTAAATCGACCGCTGGATGAATCACGCTCCCGCCCACATGAAGTTCGGCCCGGCAGAGTCGCTCACGCATCTGGCGGTAGACGGGACTGGAGGAATAACCGGCGTAGCGCGGCCCCCGCCATGCCTGAATCACTAAGGGGTCGGCCATGGGCAGATAAACCAGGGCAATGCCTTCGGTTTGCTCAGGCGGAAGATGACGCCCCGAGATACGCTGGTCGATGCTGACCACGACATCAGGACGGATGCCGTGATTGATCAACGGTCGGTAAGCCGTATCGACACAAATCAACAACGGTCGCTCAGCTCGCTCGCTCACGCGGCGCAGCCTGTCGAAATGGTGCTCAAGGCTCGGGCCGGTGGCAACGACGAACACCTCCCGCCCCTGGAATGCGCCGAACAGCTCGGCAACATCGCGGTCGCCCTGTACAAGATTGAACGTCGATTGCAGCCGCTCGACGACCTCGGGAGCCTTGGGGTCGAACGTTCGGTTGGTGAAGTCCAGATGAACTTCACTGATCAACCGATCGCGAATCTTGGCACTGTAATCATCGGCCAGTACCAGCTCGGCGGGGAGTGCGAAGAATGGCAGCTGGATTTCCGTCAGATCTCCCGCGTAGAGCAATACCACCCTGGGATCGGCAAGCCATGGCATCTGATCCAGCACCTGCAATACCAACGCAAACACCGCGCCATTGAGCACATGAACATACAACCGCTCGAGCCCTGCCCGTTCCAGCAAACGGTTTTGCAGGTCGCCCAGCCCGGTTCCGTAGACGTGCACGACGCAAGCGTCCAAAGGCAGACTGGCGGCTTGCAGCTCCGCCTCGGCAAGACGGTCATGTCGGCTGGTCAGTTGGATTCCATTGATACTCAGGGTCGAACCAATGCCCTCCACCAGATCAGCTTGCAATCTACCCACGTCTTCCAGCAGCAAGCGCTCGGCCAGTGCAGGCCAACGCCGCTGGATCACCTGTAGATTGCGCTCAAAATACTCGCTCATGGCGTCTCGCTTTTGCACCAGGCAAAAAAATAGCGTTCAAGGTTACACCTTGGACGCTATTTTTGTGCCTGGGTTTTAGGCGCTCAAGGGCGATAGATGATCGCCGAGCCCCATGACAAGCCCACGCCAAAGCCACTCAACGCCACTCGCTTCCAGTCGGAATCGATCACGTGCTTCTCCAGCAAGAGCGGAATACTCGACGACACTGTGTTGCCGGTCTCGACCATGTCCTTGATGAACTTCTCCGGCTCGCCTTCGAAACGCCGCGCCACGGCATCGACGATTGCGGCGCTGCCTTGATGAATGCAGAACGCATCGATGTCACTGGGTTGCAGATCGGAATCGGCGAGCAACTCATGCAAATGTGCCGGCACCTTGAGCAAAGCGAAGTTGAACACCTGGCGGCCGTTCATGAAGAATACGCCGTCGCTGACCTTCAGGTGCGGCGCACCGGAGCCGTCGGTGCCGAACTTTGCCTTGCCCAGTTGCCACGGCGCATCCTCGCCCATCCACGTCGCCGTGGCGGCATCACCGAACAGCATCGTGGTGTTGCGATCTTCCGGGTCGACGATTTTCGAGTATGGGTCGGCGGTTACCAACAGGCCATTCTTCAGGCCAGCGGCTTCCATGAAGCCCTTGATGGCGTAGATGCCATAGACATAACCCGAGCAACCCAGGGATATATCGAACGCCGCTACGCTGGTGGGCAGGCCGAGCTTGTCCTGAACGATAGCCGCCGTGTGGGGCAAGCCTTCTTCATCGCCGTTCTGGGTGACGACGATCAGCACGTCAATGGATTCGCGCTTCAGATCGGGATTATTGGCAAACAGCGCATTGGCCGCTTCGACGCACAGATCCGAGGTTTCCTGGCCGTCATCCTTGCGTGGCAAGAAGGCGGAACCGATCTTGCCGAGGATGAACTCTTCATCCTTTTCAAATTTTGCACCTTGTGCGTAATTGTCCACGCCGGCTACAGGAACGTAGCTCGCAATGCTTTTTATGCCAATCATTACGGCTTCCCAATCAAAAACAGCCCAATACCACCGCTCGCAAGGAATCGAGGGGCGCCGACAAACGGGAAGTGTAAAGGGCTATCACCGGTCCTGATAAGGGCCAGGCGCCATCTTCCCGGTCAATACAATACAGTGAAGATGCGCGTTATGACTCGCAGGTCACGCTAAATTGCCGAATAAGCCCTTTTTGCGAGGGCTTATACGACAATGGAAGGAGGCATCGGGCTATGCCAGCAACCGCGCCCAGTCGACAGCCGTGGCGGTACCCAGCGCAAAACCTTTGTCCGTCAAGGCCAGGTTCGGGTTACGGACCGCGTCGTGTTCGAAACGCGCCTGCCACTTTTTGCATAGGGCATCGAGTGCCTCCGGCGCATCGGGGACCGTACCGGCGTGCAGCATCTGCGCCTGGGGTGTCCAGACCGTGAGATAGCCTGCGTCAGCTACTTTCAGACAAAGGTCGACGTCGGCAAAGGCCTCGGCGAAATGTTCTTCGTCCAGGCCGCCTACGGCTTCGAACAAATCCTTACGAATCATCAGGCAAACGCCGGACACCGCAGAGTAGTTCTGTTCCGCCTGATGGCCATTGAGATAACCCTTGGCGTCCTTGCGTTCGCCAACGAACACCGAGGCCACCTGGCCATCGGGCTTGAGCACCAGGCCAGCCTGAGTGGTGATGCCGCGAACATCCATCTGTTTGCTGCCGACGATCCCCACTTCCGGTCGCTGGGCCTGGTTGAGCAAGCTGTCGAGCCAGTTGGCGTTGATCACTTGCACCTCGGCCGACAACAGCACCAGGTATTCACCCTTGGCCTGGGCGCCCGCCCAATTGTACAGAGCCGACGCACTCAAGCGCCGATCGCTGCGCAGGATACGGATCCGATCGCCTTTGCCTTCCAGGCTGTCGAGCCACTGGGCCATTGCTTCGGACTGGCTATGATTATCTGCGATCAGGATTTCATGGCGATGATAACGGGTGCGCTGCAGCACGCTCACCAGCGCCTGTTGAATCTGTTCGAAGTTGTCCCGGCTTTCGAGAATGATCGATACCAACGGCCGCTCGGCATGCTGGTAGTCGATTTGATAGGTCAGCGGTTGCGCCGAGGTGACCTGGGCGCGATAACCCCGGGCCGCCAAGTGGCGCGTCAGTACTTGACGCTCCTGGGCATTTTCCTCTTGCGCCGGGGCATTGCAGATCAGCAACGGCTCGGACAGATGCGCCAGGCCGGCAAGCCCCGCCTCTTCGATCAGACGCAACAACACGTCCAACTCCAACGCCTGGGTGTATTCAGGCGTAAAACCGCGTGTCTGTACCAGCACGTCACGACGAATCAGCCAATGCCGCGCCATCAGCGAAGGCACCGATTGCAGGAAGTCAAGATTGACGCCAGGACGGAACACATCGACCAGGCTGCCGTCGGCCTTACGCTGGATTTCGTCCATGGCCACGGCACGCACGCCATCGGCGCCGATCAGTTCAAGACTGGCGCGCAGCAGACCGCTTTCGGTGAACTGGTCGCCAGCCTCGGCCAGTACCATCCAGTCGGCGGAGGACTGCCCGATGATCTGGTTGATGCGCTCGACATAATTGCCAGTGCTGACTTTGACGAAGTGCACGGTGTCGCGCACGGTGGTGGTCGCCGGCAGGTCGCCGGTGGTGAAAACCACCACGTTGAACGCCTTGCTATGACCGTTGACCAGGCTGTCGAAGGTCGCCTGCAGCTTGAACATGTCAGCGTCCAGGTCCAGCAACAAGATGCCGAACCGCGGGCCGCCTTGATGCTCGGCCAGGTGCGCCGCGATGGACTTGAGCTGCTGCGCATCTGGATTACGCGCCTCAAGCCAATTCAACAAACGGCCGGAATGCATGTTTTCCAGTAACCGGCGCTCTTGCTGACCCGGCACCGAGTCCAGGCGCTCGGCCCAGGCCTGAAGTTTCACTGCCTCATCAGGCTCATCGCTGCTTTTCAACGACTCGGCTAGGCGCTTGATCACGGTGCGGTTGAACGCGTACAGGCCTTGGGCTTCCCACAGACGGCTGCGTAGGGTGCGCTCGTTATCGTTTGGTTGCACACGCATCAGCTCATGCTGACGCAGCAGAATGCCTTCCAATTGTTGAAGCTGAAGGCGGCCGGCTGGCATGGCATGCAGCAGGAATTCAAAGTGAGTCAGAAGATCGAAGACCCGTTGATTGTAGAAAGGCATTTCAACAAATTGCTGTGGGCCAAACGAACGAACCGGCTCACCACCGGCCTCCAACCAGGCCGAACGGATAATCTGCGTGCCCTTGAGCGAACGCCCTTGCTGCAGGCAGTCGGCCATGGCCGCAAAACTGTCCAGGGCAATCTGCTTGATGCGTTCCGGAGCCTGCTCGCTGAGCTGGGTCGGCACCGATGCCAGGAACTCGGCGAACTGCTCACGCTCGGCGACGCTTTTGGCGTCTTTGTAACTCAACACCGTCAGGACGTTGGTGTTGTGTTCGGAACCGCCGTAGTTGAGTTCGCGCACGGCGAACGGAATCGGCAGGATCCGCGCCTTGGCACAAGCCAGCAAGTAAAAGGTATGGCCGATCTCCTGCCACTCGAAACTGGTGCCAGGCGGCAACATGCCGTACCACTGTTGCAGCAAGTCAGTGCGGGTCACGGCGTAGAACGGCGGCAGGAATTGATCCATGAAACGGATCACACGGTCCTCGGCCAGTTCGCTGTCGTAGTCCTCATGCACCTTGCGGTCACGGCGGAAGTAGCAGACTTCTGTTGCGCAGGACAAATACATGATGCCGTAGCCGTGGCAAAGGCCGTAGTCGGGGTTGGCTTCGAGAAACTCAACCGATTCGGTCAAGGCATCATGCAGCAGGAAATCGTCGTCGGCGGCGAACACCATATAAGGCGTTTTGACCTGGTTGACACCGTAGGTCAATTTTTCCTGAAGCCCTTTGTAGGTGAACTGAGGCAAGTGGCGGTAATCGACCGACGGAAAATCCTCGGCGATCCGATCATCGCGCTCCACCGACGAGTCCAATACCAGTACCGAACACGGATAGCTGCTGTAGTAATGCAATGTGCGGCGCAGAAATGCGCTGCGGTTGTGGGAGATGACTACCACGGTGAACCGCTCGCTCAGCGGTGCCACGTTGTTTTGAAGCATATTTCGAACCTGCATATTTCCTAGTCCCCACAACCTGCCAGACGCCAATGACTTGAAACGGATGGATTAACGAACCCGACGCAGATAACCATCCGGCGCAACGGTGATCAGCAGCTTGTTCTGCAGTTGCTGGTCGATTTCGAAGCTGTCGTTTTCTTCGAGGTATTTCCACACAGCGGTTTTCGGGTTGTCGCCCGGGCCCCATGGGCGATCCGGGAAGAAGTCCGCCGGCATGTCTTCCACCACCGTGTCCATCACCACGCAGTAGCTGCCCACCGAAACCAGCGGCGCGTACAGGCGCAGCTCTTCGAGCACGTGGTCATGGGTGTGGTTGGAATCAAGTACCAGGATGACTTTCTTGCCTTTGGCCGCTGCATGCACCTGCTCGGCAATGGCCGGATCGATGCTCGAACCTTCGATCATCGAGATGCGCTTGCTCATCGGATGGCTCTCGATGGCTTCGCGATTGTGCGGGCGGATATCCAGGTCGATGCCCAATACTTTGCCGTGGCCTTGCAACTCCAGCAACGAAGCGTAATAGATGATCGAACCGCCGTGGGCGATACCGCATTCGATGATCAGGTCAGGCTTGATCTGCCAGATCAGTTCCTGCATGGCCATCATGTCCTGCGGCAGTTGGATGATTGGCCGGCCCATCCATGAAAAATGGTAGCTGTACTTGTGGCGGGCCGACTCGTTGAAAAACTCCTTGGCCAAGCCGACGAGTTTCTGATCTTGGCCTTGCCCGGCGATTTCGGTCTGGCATTGGGCTTCGAAAGCTGTATGGATAGTGTTGTCAGTCATTTTTCGAATCTCGCGGTTATTGGAACGAAGCGCTGTCAACGGCGTGGTAGACGTAGCGCCCACCGGTCATCCGCTTGATCTCTTCGAGGTAATTGGAATTCATTACGAACAGGTTGGCGCCTTCGGGCAATGCATTCATGGCTTCTTGCGGCGAAGACACCCGGGCGCCCGACAGCGGCAGATATCGCCCCTGCTTGGCCGGGTTGATATCCACCACGCAGTCCACCGCTACACCGGCTCGTTGCAGGAATAGCGAGTAGATCACCCCTTTGGAGGATGCCCCCCAGATCGCCGAGCCTTGTTGCGGCGCGGCCTGAACGATCTGCACGGCGCGACTGAGGCTGGCGGTGAATTCGTCTGGCATTTGCAAGGCTGGAACGGGTTGCTCCGGCTCCAGGCGCAACGTGGCCAGATCGGCAACGATGTACAGGTACTGACCGCCGAACAGGTGCCCGGCCTCATGCACCGTGCCAAACATCCGGCGCAGGTCATCGAGGCGGAAATAGTTCACGTGCTCATAGAACAGGTCGAACCAGGCACGATGCTCCAGGATCCAGTCCAGGCACGGCACTTCAATGTAAATCTGTCCGCCCTGGTTGGCCGCTGAGATTTCTGCAAGGAAAGCCACCGGATCCTGAATATGCTCCAGCACGTGACGTAGCACGACCGCGTCGGCCGACAGGCCCAGATCGCGAGTGAACGGCGCCTTGATCACGTCGGCGTTGTCGCCCTCATAGGCAGGGTCGATACCCGTGATCGCATAACCACGTTCCTTGAGCAGTTCCAGGAAATAGCCTTTGCCGCAACCGACCTCGATCAAGTCCTGACCGCTGAAATGCCTGGCGATGATGCCTTCCACGTCAGCGAGATGCCTCTGGAACTGACCGGAGTGGGCCTGTTCATTCTGGTAGTCGCTGTCATAGCTGAGCTTGTCCGCATCGAACGCTTGGTTGAAAACCAACCCGCTCACGTCGTCCTGAACCAACACCATGTCGGCACTCGCCGAGGCTCTGGCCGACTGCTCATCGGCGAAGGTACGGTTCTGCAGAACCGGAAGGCCGGCGGCCCGGTACAGCTCACGCGTCATGTTCGGCTCCCAACAAGGTTTGCAAACGTTCGGCCACGCCCCAGAACGCCATGGGTTCGTGGGTCGGATAGGGATAATGGCCCAAGTTCAGGCGAATGGCCGCGCCACGCTCGCGCAGGCGTGCTTCTACCAGTGCGCGAACCGACACCGGTTCGCCACTTGAGCAATTGACGACACCATTGAATTCGCGCCGCGACAGCAGACCCGCCATATAAGCACTCGCTGTTTCGATGGCCAGGTAATCGCGCAACTGCTCGCCACCCGACATATCGAATACCGGCGCTTGGGCATCGATGGCCCGGTCCAGCGCCGCGAGCAGGCTGTTGGGGTTCTGACCGATGCCGTGCAAATAGAACAAGCGTACCCACTGCAACGTAAACGAATGCTCGCGTTGCAGGTGTTCAAGAAACAGGCGCAAGGTATTTTTTGCCAAGCCGTAAGGGTTGGACGGTTGTGGCGCAGTCTTCTCGTCAAGCGGCCCGCTCTGCAGGCCATATTCAAAACAGGTACCCGTGACCAGCACCTGTCCCACCCCCGCCACGACTACCTGTTTGATGAACTGATAATCGGCCATCAGGTTATGTTCGAAATGAAGAAGGGCCTGGTAATTCGGCAATCCCGGCCACGCCAGGTGCGCCAAGGCATCGACACCCTTGACCAATGCAGCGACGTCCAGCTCATTGGAATGGACATCGGCCGCGACGAATTCAACACTGTCGAACCAGGGCAGCGCCTCGGCCGGCTCGACCCGACGCGCAACGGCCCGAACCTGGCAACCACGCGCGAGCAGAGCTTCGACGAGATGTCGACCCACAAATCCGGTTGCCCCCGTCACCAACACCTTCATAGGAGCGTCAACTCAGGTACGGCGACTACAAATCGGCCACCCCACCCACGCACCTCTTCCAACTGCTGGCTGACTTCGCTCAGCAGGTTCCAAGGCAGGACGAGAATGTAATCAGGCTTCTCGGCAGCAATACGCTCAGGCGCCACTATGGGAATGCGACTGCCCGGCAAGTATTTACCTTGTTTGTGTGGATTGGCATCGGCTACCCATGCCAGCAGGTCGGGCCTGACCCCCGCATAATTCAGCAATGTATTGCCCTTGGCCGCTGCGCCGTAGCCCACCACACGCTTGCCGTCGGCCTTGGCCTGCAACAGGAAACGCAGCAAGCCATGCTTGATCGCTTCGGCAGCCGGCGCCAGGGTGGCGTAGTACGCGGCGGTCTTCACGCCAGCCTCCTGTTCGGCCTGCAATTGTTGCTGCACCGAGGGCTGGATCGAACGCCGCACTCCGTCGGCACGCTGGACGAAGACTCGCAACGAACCGCCATGGGTCGACAACCGGCTGACATCGAATACTTCCAGCCCGTTGCGCTCGCACAGGGTTTGCACGGAGGTCAGCGACAAGTAGGAAAAATGCTCGTGGTACAGCGTGTCGAATTGCTGCCCGGCCATCAATGTCAGCAGTTGCGGAAACTCGAACGTGGCGACGCCGGTTGGCTTGAGCAGTGTGGCGAAGCCGGCGAGGAAATCATTGATGTCCGGCACGTGGGCCAATACGTTGTTGGCCGCCATCAAATCCGCTGCCCAGCCTTCGCTGTTCAATTGCATGGCCGTTTCGCGACCAAAGAACAACTCGCGGATCACCAGGCCTTTGGCACGAGCCGCCTCGGCGGTGCTGCGCGTCGGCTCGACGCCCAGGCAGGGAATACTGCGCTTGGCCACGTACTGCAACAGGTAGCCATCGTTGGCGGCAATTTCCACCACGCGACTGTCAGCACTCAGTTCGAAGCGCTCGGCCATCTCGGCAACATAGCGCTCGGCGTGGGCCAGCCAGGTGCTGGAGAACGAACTGAAATAGGCGTACTCAGCGTCAAACAATGTGTCCGCGCGGGTGTAGTCCTCGGTCTGCACCAACCAGCATTGCTGGCACACCGCGACCTTGAGCGGCATCCACTGCTCGGCCTGATCCAGTTGGTCGGCCCGCACATAAGCGTTGGATGGCGGCGAAGTACCAAGATCGATCAAAGGCAAAGCCAGGGCAGTTCCGCAACCTCGGCAGTTCATAGACGCACTCCAGCGAAACGCTCGTCGAGCAAGGGATGGTTGCTGTCCCGGCTCGACAGATTATTGACAGGCAGCGGCCAGGCAATCGCCAGCCGCGGATCATTCACCGACAGGCCGCCCTCGTGCTCGGGAGCGTAGTCGGCACTGTGCAAGTAAAGCAGCTCGGCGTCTTCGGTCAGGGTCTGGAACCCATGGGCAAACCCGGCCGGGATCAACAGGCTGCGGCCATCGCCAGCCTTCAAGTGCTCGGCATGCCAATGCAAAAACGTCTCGGAATCGGGACGCAGATCCACTGCTACATCCCAGACTTCGCCACGCAGGCAGGTGATCAGCTTGGCTTCCGGCTGCGCCGCGTTCTGATAATGCAACCCACGCACGCTACCGCGCTCACGAGTGCAGGAATGGTTGATCTGGCGGATATGAAATGGCTGGCCAAATGCGCTCAGGCTACCTTCGCAGAACAGCCGGGCGAAATGCCCGCGCTGGTCTTCGAAGCGTTTGTGCTGAACGCTGAACAGACCGGCCAGCGGCAACGCCATCAAGGAAAACTCGCTCACAACGCCCCTCGATACAGGTTCAGTTGGCCGAGGCTGACTTGACGCATATCATCGCCGTCCTGCCATGCCAAGTGCCAATCCAGGGTCTGGGCCAGGCATTGTTGCAACGACCAGCGCGGCTGCCAGCCAAGCAGCTGCCGGGCGCGACTGCTGTCCAGGCGCAACAGGCCGGCCTCATGTAAGTCGCTCGGCTCGATGCGCAGGCCGGGCGCTTGCGGCCAGCGCTCGGCCAACAGCTGGACGACCTCGCCGACGCTGCACATGTCGGTTTCACCCGGGCCGAAGTTCCAGGCACCGGCGAACTCTGGTCCCTGCTGATAAAGGCACTCAGCCAATAATAGGTATCCGGCCAACGGTTCCAGGGCGTGCTGCCACGGACGAACGGCCTGTGGATAACGCAGCGTCACCGGCTCGTCTGCCGACCAGGCTTTAAGCACGTCGGGAATCAGGCGCTCGGGAGCGAAATCACCGCCGCCCAGCACATTGCCGGCCCGCGCCGTGGCCAGAGCAAGGCCATGCTCGGCATAGCGCTCAGCCGAAAAGAATGAGGCGGCATAAGACTGCGCCAGCAATTCGCAGCAGGCCTTGCTGCTGCTATAAGGATCGTGACCGCCCAAAGGCTCGTTTTCCCGGTAGGGCCATAACCATTCCTGGTTGGCGTAGACCTTGTCGGTGGTAACCAGTACACATGCCTTGACGCCACCCACCTGGCGAACCGCTTCCAGCAGGTTGAGAGTGCCCATGACGTTGCTGGAATACGTGCCCAATGGGTCCCGGTAACCTTCGCGCACCAGCGGCTGAGCGGCGAGGTGCAGGACGATCTCCGGCTGCACGTCGGCCAGCAGTTCCAGCAAGGCGCCGAGGTCGCGCAAGTCACCGCGCCGGTCATCGATGCCCTCGCTCACGCGGGCCAACTCGAACAGGTTCGGCTGGGTGGCGGGGTCGAGGGAAAAACCACTGACCTTGGCCCCGAGGCTTTGCAGCCACAGCGTCAGCCAACTGCCCTTGAAGCCGGTATGGCCTGTGACCAGTACGCGCTTGCCACGCCAGAACTCAGGGTTCAAGACCATTGCTTCCATGGGGCCTCGCCGCTTTGCCACAGGGCTTCGAGGTGGTTCTTGTCCCGCAAGGTGTCCATCGGATGCCAGAAACCGTCGTGCTGGAAAGCGTTGAGTTGCTCCTGCGCTGCCAGCGTCGCCAGCGGTTCGGCCTCCCATGAGGTCTGATCGTCAGCGATATAAGGCAACACCTTGGGCGAAAGCACGAAGAATCCGCCATTGATCCAACCGCCATCGCCTCGCGGTTTTTCGGTAAACCCGAGGACAGAATCGCCGTTGCGCTCCAGCGCACCGTAACGTCCAGGCGGCTGGACGGCTGTCACCGTGGCAAGCTTGCCGTGGGACAAATGAAAATCCACCAGCGCGCCAATATTGAGATCCGACACACCGTCGCCATAGGTGAAGCAGAACGCCTCTTCATTCTCCAGGTAACGCGCCGCCCGACGCAGTCGCCCACCGGTCATGGTGTCATCGCCAGTGTCGATCAAGGTCACACGCCACGGTTCACTGTAGTTCTGGTGAACGTCCATGCGGTTGTTGCACATGTCGAAGGTAACGTCGGAGGTGTGCAGGAAGTAGTTGGCGAAGAAATCCTTGATGGCATAGCCCTTGTAGCCCAGGCAGATCACGAAGTCGTGGATTCCATGGGCGGAATACTGCTTCATGATGTGCCAAAGAATTGGCTTGCCACCGATCTCGATCATCGGCTTGGGCTTGAGGTGCGACTCCTCGCTGATCCGCGTGCCGAGACCACCTGCCAAGATAACTGCCTTCATCGTCTCCCCTCTTGTTCATCACCGGGCTCGACCAAGCGTTGTTTCGCTTTGCGGACGCGGGGATTACACCTTCAATGCCGATTTGGGCGCTGCGAAAGGCCGCGAGCGCTCGTTTTATGGCGATATGAGGGGGGCTTGCAGGAAACGCGCCAGCTCTGTTGGGGCGGTTTCAGGGGAAGGAAGGCGAAAAGACGACCGTATGCGGCCTTTATGGCGAGGGAGCCAGCTCCCTCTCCACGAGTGTCAACGCTGCACAGGCAACGTTCAATCCGGCAACCACCCCCACAACCAATGCTGCAGGTTCTTGCCGCTGAGCATGTAGTCCCGCAGCACCGCTTCGCGCAGTTCGTCACCCATGCGGTAACTCGCGTCCGGATCGGCCAGGTGCATGCGGATCGCTTCAACCCACTCCTCGGTGCTGTTGCTGCGCACTTTGGTGCAGGGCAGAAAACCGTCGTAGGCCTTGGTGTCGGTGCAGATGACCGGGTAGCCACAGGCACCGTATTCCAGCAAGCGCAGGTTGCTTTTGCAGTCGTTGAAAATGTGGAACTCCAGGGGAGCCAGCGCCAAGTCGAGATTCAGGCTGGCCAGCTTGAATGGGTAGGTGTTCAAGCCGACCGAGCTGTGGAACTCATGAATATACGGACGCAGTGCATCCGGGCACATACCGAAGAACACCCATTCCACTTCGTTTGCCAACTCGCGAACCACGTCCGCAATGATTTCCAGATCACCGCTGTGGCTGGTTCCTCCCCCCCAACCTACCCGAGGCTTGGAGGACGTGCCGCGCCGGCTGGTCAGCTTCGCCCACGGCTCAGGTGGCAACATGTTAGGCACGATACGAATTTCATTGTGCATGCTGGACAAGGCATCAGCGAGCGAAGGTGTCGTCACCACCACACGATCACACAGCCCGATTCCTTCGCGCAGCATCTGTTCGATATTGGCCGGCTTGTTGCGCGCATGCGTGTTTTTCTTGGGTGCCTGGATGACGTAATCGTCGAGTTCGAAAATCCGCAAGGCACCGGAGTATTTTTTCATTCTGAGAATATCGCCGGCGGCCCCTTCGCTGTAGCGCCCCTGCAATACGATCGTATCCGGCGACAGGCGCTCAATCTCGACGGTAGGAGGCGACTCGTAGGCGACCCGAGCGATTACCCGCCCGGCGGCCTCCAATTCGGCCAACGGGGCCGTGACGCGATAATGCCCAACCGCGGTGGCGTTGACCGGCAAGCCAAGTATCAATGGCAGGGCGCGGCGGCAGAACGGGTTCCAATTGTTGCGCAGCGAAGGTTCCAGGCTGAAGCTGGACGCCCCGAGGCTCAGCGCAGGGTTGTAGCCTGGATCCTGGGCGATCTGCGGCAGCCATTTGCGATAGAAGATTTCGCGCTCGCGCTCCACCAACGTGGTTTCTTCAGGCTGGACAGCGGTCGACGGCAGGTCGACTTTCATGACCGTGGCGTAGGGCGTCCAGACAACCAGGTAGCCAATTTTTCCTGCGCGCAGGCACAGATCGACATCGCTGAGGCCGAAGGTTAAGGACGCATCCAGGCAGCCGAGTTCATCGAATACCTGCTTGCGCACCATCAAGCAATCGCTGCTTACCGAACTCCAGTTCTGCGTCGTATGCAAACGCTGCATGTAGCCGCGCGAAGCCGCGGATTCACCGTAGAACGGCGTGCCCACCGGCCCAGCCAACCCAAGAACTTGCCCGCCGCCGACAACCGTGCCTTGAGGACTGAGTATTCTCGCACCGACCACCGCTACCTCAGGACGCTGGGCATGATTGACCATCTCGTCCAACCAGTCATTTTCACAAATGACCGTTTGCGGACTGAGCAACAGCAAATAGTCGCCCCGGGCCTGACCTGCAGCAAAATTGCGCACCGCTGCATCGCTGTCATCACCGGCGTATCGCAATACGCGCAACATGCTCGCACCCAACTGCGACATGTTATCCAGCCAGTCGAGCATTGCCGGGTCCCGGACGCCGCTGTCAACAATCAGAATTTCATAATGGGTGTAGGCCGTACGTTCGATCAGGCTCTCGGCGCAACGCTGCAAGGCGGCGAGCGAGTCACCGGTACGCATGATGATCGATACCAGCGGGCGCTCGCCGTGTCGGTAGCTGATGCGGTTGATCAACGGCAAGGTGTCCGGGGAAATCTCATGATCGATGCCGATACGCTCCAGATGCGCGCCAACCAACCGGGCGTTGCCCTCGATCACCTCGGGCAGCGACAACCATTGGGCGAAGCTCAGGACCGACTCAACCTGGATTTCCGCGATGTGTTCGATGGTCTGAGGGCCAGCCTCTTCCACCAGGCGCCAGAGCAGATCGTGGGGCGCCAGTTCACCGTGATCCGGTTCAAAACCACCGAGGGCCATGAATCGTTCACGCTCGAAAGCCAAGGTCCGACCGACATAGGGATAGGCGCGCATCAGGTCCAGGTTGAAATCCGGCTTGAACACTGGCTCGAAGGACTCGCCGTCCACCAAAGCGCCTTCATCGCTGTAGACGCAAAGGATGCCCGGCCTCCCGGCAACGCGCTCGGCCAGGATCAACAACGCTGAATCGCGCAGCACGTCGCCCGCGCGCAGCACGTAGAACCAATGGGCGCCTTCCAGCTGTGGAACGATGGCATTAAGCTGACTCGGCCAATCCGCCTGGTAAGGCAACTGCAGAACCCGTTCATCCGCTTCGCAAGGAGCATCGGAAAGCACCACTACGGCCTGGGCTGAATACAGCTGGCCCTTGATGCTGCGTAGCGTCGCCTCAAGCGACTCCGCATCGCCGAGCGCGTCGATGACCAAAGGCACGATGTTCGGCCGAAACGGCCAACTATCGATGCGCGCGGGCATGACGCGTCGTTCTACCTCACTGAACCGGCGGACGGCCAGCCATTCCCGATAGAAGTCGGCATAACTATCGCTTTGCGCCCCGACTCGACCATTCACGACGGTATTGCGGTTGCCCAATACGCGGGTTACGCAGAGCTCCTGCCAGGCGTGAGGTTCATCGGTGATCTTGTCCAGATCAATGCAGCGCACCCAACCAGAAGCCGGCGCCGCTTCACCGCTGCGCGCGACAAGCATCTGCGCCAGCCATTCCCACTCTGTCTTTGCTGCCTTGAGCATTTCCGGGGTCTTGCTCAAACGCTCCGGGTAGAGGCGCTCGATACTCAACACGGTATTCAAGGCAATCAGATTGCCGCGCCGCATCAGGCAAACAAACAAGGCGAAGTCGAGCACCGCGACAAAACCGGCACCGTCCTGGATCAACGCAGGCAACAATTCCAGCACATCGGCGCGGCGCATCAGGGTGGAACTGAAATTGCCGATGAAGTTGGTTGGCGTGCTCTCGAAAATTGCCAGCATGTCGTCGCCTTTGAGCAAGGCGTCATTTGGCGAGAAGCGGCAGTTATCCACCCGGGGCGGCAAGATGAAGTTGCCTGCGTCGCACAACAGCCGCAGCGCGAACACCACGCTCACGTCAGCATGATCCATCAACGCCTGGGCCTGCATCGCAACGCTCGGTGCGAATAGACGATCGTCATCGCACAAGACCTTGATGAACTCGCCCTGCGCCTCATCGACACAACGCAACAGATTGCCCGGCAGTCCTAGCCGTTGAGGATTTTTCAGATAGCGGACCGGATGGGCCGGCTGTTTGAATGACGCGACTATGTTGCGAATCTCATCGTCAGGCGAATCGTCGCAAACGATGATTTCAACGTTTTCGTAGGTCTGGGCCAACGCACTGAGCAGTGCCTGGTCAAAGAACCGAGGGTTGTATGCGGGGATGACGATGCTGACGAGGGGAAGTGACTTCACGGTTTAAACTCTCGAGCGGCGGGCCCCGGCCTTTTCAGGCCGGAGCCCCGGAACCGCTTAAAAAAAGACGGTTGGCGGCTCGGTCGATACCGGCTCAGATCTTGTTGAACAGACCCAACTGGGCGATCTTGCTGAACGCCAGTTGCGAGGCTTGCAGCATGGTCTGTTGCAATGTCAGGCGGGTTAATACCTCGGCCGAATCGGAGTCACGGATCGACGATTGGGTCTGTTTATTGGCCAGCATCAAGCTCTGGTTGGTGTCGCTCTGGGTGTCCAGAGCGGCACCACGACCACCCACGGAACTCAGGGCGCTGGACAATTGATCGGTGCCGCTTGCCAGGTTGCCGATGCCGGACGCCAGCGAAGCCTGCAGTTTCTGCAACGCTATCGGATCGTTGTTGGTCGGTGTGTTCAACGCGGTTTTCAGCTGATTCACGGTGTCCAGGATGTTCTGGGTTTCGTGGGTGTTGACCGCGATGCTGAACTGATCGTCTGCGGCTGGCGTGCCGTCCAGAGTGAAGCTCACGCCCGAAGCGGTGGCTACGTTACCGGCCAGGGTGCCGCTGGACACGGGTTGGCTGTTAGCGGTCAGCGGCGCTGCGTAAAGATCGAAATCGGTGGCGCTGGTGAACTTCAACACGGCCGCCCCCGTAGGGAAACTGGCGTGGTAGGCCACCGGATCGGTGATTTCGCTGCCGGCGACTTGCACCGCGGTCGGGTTGCCAGGACTGCGCATCGGAACAAAGGTGTCCGGCTTGGCAGCCAGGGTGAAGGTATGGCCTGGCAACACCGTGCCAGGGACATCGCCCGTTTGCAGATTGATGTTCAGGGTCAGCTCCACACCACGGAACTGGACCGCCTGCCCGCTCTTGCTGTTAGGGTCGAACGCGCCGCCCTGGCTCGCTTCGGCGGTCACGTCATTGCCGAGCGAGTCGGTGATTCTCAGTTGCGTGCCGCTGGTGAACTCCACGGTGTACGGCTCGCCGCTGCGGAACTTACTGTTATAGCTAACGCTGGAGGAAACCTGGCCGTCGGACAAGACCACGCGCCCGTCATCCACCGGCGGCGCGGTCCGAGTGACCTGGCTGCGGCTGGTGTTGACGGCTTGCTGGAACACCTCCCAGCCGGTGCTGTTGGTGGCCATCGACATGGTGTCACCGACCGGCAGGTCGAGCGTCACCTGGTCGCCGTTGTAGCTGTAGCTACCATCGGTGTTGCGGGTGAACGGGACGGTGTCACCCTTGGAACCGGAGAAGATGTACTTTCCGTTTTCGTCCTTGCTGTTCATCAGGCTCAGCAACTGTTCTTCGATCTGCGCCAGCTCCGAAGCGTTGGCCTGACGGTCAGCGTCGGTGTAACCGGCGTTACCGGCACCGACAGCCAGTTCCTTGGCGCGCTGCAGCACGTTGCCGATGCTGGTCATCACCGCTTCGGTGGTACCCAGGGTGGCCTTGATGGTGTTGGCGTTGGTTTCGTACTGGGCCAGCATCGAAGCCTGGGTACCCAATTGCAGCAGACGCGAAGCGCCCACCGGATCATCGGCGGCGGTGTTCACGCGCACCAGGCTGCTGGCCTCTTCGCTGGTCTTGACCACGTTGGCGAAGTTCTTCTGGTAGTTCGCAGCCGTGCTTTCGTAAAACTGAGAAGTAGAAATGCGCATGGGCTACGGCTCCTTAAAGACTGTTGATCAATGTGCTGAAGATTTCCTGCGCAGCCTTGATGATCTGCGAAGACGCGGTGTAGTACTGCTGGAACTTGACCAGGTTGCCGGTCTCTTCATCCAGGTCGACGCCCGATAGCGAGTCGCGGGCATTCTTGGCGTTGTCCAGGATCGCGCCGGTGGCGGCGCTGTCCAGCTTGCCTTGGGCGGCCCTGGCACCGACGCCTTCCACCAGTTTGCCGTAGGCATCGTTCAAGGAAATGCCCTTGCTGGCCGAACCGGTATCCACGGTTTTGGCGGTCTGCAAGCCAGCGAGCACGGTACCGTTACGGTTATCAAGGCTACCAGGCTGACTGAGGCTTATATCGATGCCGGCACCGTCGGAAGGCGCGCCGGCGATGGACATATCGAACGTGACGGTACGCTGCACCGGCGGTACGGACGAATCCATGATCGGGGCGCCGGTGGCGTCCTTGAGCGGAACGCTCAGGCTCAGGGTGTTGCTCTGACCGGGTTTGATGGTGCCACTGCTGATCACGCCGCCCTTGGCATCGAGCAACTGATAAGCCTGGCTGGTGCCACCGGCCGACGTCGCCCCGAACACCACTTTGACCGGCATCGAATTCTTGATGCCGTTCTGGATGATGCTGGTAGTGGCTTCGTCGTAGATGTCCAGCTTGGTGGTCATGGTCGGCTGGCCGCTGGCCGGAATGGTCAGCGTGCCGCTGCCGCCCGGCGTGATGGCGGCGCCCAGCGGCGCAGCGATCGCCAGCCGCTTGGAGTCGGTCATCTCGGTCTTGATGCTGCCCGCGGCGTTGCGGGTCGGGGTGATCTTGAACGAGTCACCGACGGCCGCGGTGCCGTTGGCGAAGGTCAGCGAGAAACCATCGACCACCGGTGCCGGCGTGGTCGCGGTGTTGAACGCACCCATCGGCGTGTTATCGGGCAGACGCTGGACGGTGTAGTCGGTGGCGCTGGTGAAGGTGATCTTGTAGTCGTTGGTCGTCAGCTTGCCCGTGTCTTCGATCGACACGTTGAAGTTGCCGGACCCGGCGCTGTTGCCCAGCGAGGCAACGCTGCGCTGGCTCATCTGGGCTGCACTGTTGATGCTGCTGAACAGGTTGGAACCGAATGCGCCGTTCTTGTCGATACCCGAGGCCTGGATGCTGTTCATCTGGTCGGCGACGACCAGCGCCACACGGCCCAGCTCGTTCATGGCCGGGTCGAGGACGGTGCTGCGGTAGCGCATCAGGCCACCGATTTCACCGCCGGTCATCACCTGGGTGATGTCCATGACGCTGGAGCCGCTGTTGAGCTGGATGCCAATGCGACCGGGGTCGTTCTTGTCCGGCACCGCTTCCAGTTTATTGGTGATATTGCCCATGACCAGTGGCTGGCCGGATCCCAGGTAGATGTCCAGGCTGCTGCCGTTCTCCACGACCTGAGTGCCGGTGAAGGTGGACAGCTGGCGAATGGTCTCGCTGCGTGCATCGAGCAGGTCGTTCGGCGCGCCGCCGGCGTTGGAGACTTCGGCGATTTTCTTGTTCAACTGGGCGACGGTGGTGGCCAGGCTGTTGATCTGCTCGACCATGTTCGACAGGTTGCCGTTGATGTTCTCGCTCTGCGCCGTCAACTGGCTGGCTACCGAATTGAAACGGTTGCTCAAGGCCTGTGCATCGCTGAGCAGCAACTGGCGAGAGGCGTCGTCGCCCGGCTTGGCGTTGACGTTCTGCACCGAGGCGAAGAACTTGGTCAGCGCGCCGTTGAGGCCAGTGCCGCTGTCCGACAGCAGGGAATCAAGCGGTGTGATCTGCCCCTGGTAGGCCGCCGCATCGCTGTTGAGCGAGGTGGTGGTCTTCAGTTGTGCTTCAAGATAGGAGTTGTAGACCCGGCGTACGTCCGCCAGGGTCGTGCCGGAGCCGATGAACACGTTGCCGTACTGGTTCGACGCCTTGGTGGTCTGCACGGTCTGCTGACGCGAATACCCTGCGGTATCGACGTTGGCGATGTTGTTACCCGTGGTCACCAGTGCGGTCTGGCTTGCGGACAGACCCGACATCCCGATATTGAGCAAACTCATGGTTCAGACCTTATAAAGTCGTGGTGGCACCAGCCGAAGCGTAGTTTTGGTAACTCGTCATCTGCCGGGCTATGTTCGAAATCTTGCTGGCGTAGTTCGGGTCGGTGGCGTAACCGGCCTTCTGCAACTCGCGTACAAACTGTTCCGGGTTATCGGCCGACTTCAGCACAGCTTGATAGCGACTGTTGCTTTGCAGCAGATTGACCAGGTCATGGAAACTGTCACGGTACGAGGCGTAGGAACGGAACTCGGCCGTCTCCTTGACCATCTCGCCATTGCGGAATTCGCTGGTGATCGCCCGCGCCGAATCGCCCTTCCAGTTCGCGCTGGCCTTGATGCCGAACAGGTTGTGGCTGCTGCTGCCATCGGGCTGGCGCATCACCGATTTGCCCCAACCGGTTTCGAGAGCAGCCTGGGCCACCAGGTAACGAGGGTCGACGCCGATACGGTCCGCTGCTTCCTTGGCCATTGGCAGCATGGCGTTGACGAATTCATCGGCATCGCGGAAGGCCTTGCGCGCCGGCGCCAACGGTGGCTGGGCCACGGCGCGGCCATAGACTTGCATGTCGCCTTTGGGCTCGGCAGCCTTGAGCGCGGCCAGCCAGTCACCGTTGGCCAGCTCACCGGAAGCCGGCTTGACGGCGGCAATGGCGCGATCAGGCAAGACGTTCTGCGCCATGGCTTCAGGCTTGACCGATGCCGAAGGCACCAACCCCGCGAGCAAGCGGTCGGCGAGTTTCGGTGGCAGGGCCAGGCGGCGCTGGTTGATCAATTCCATGTCGTTACGGTGAATGCCCTCGGCACCTTGCGGCGCGCTCACGGCCCGCGACGCCCAGAGTGGGCGCTGGCCGTTGCTGCGCGACAACGGCCCGTCGGGCAGCGTTCCGGCCGCCACAGGCGTGGGTACTGGCGCCTTGGCCTTGTCCAGCGCCTCTTGCTGCTTGGCGGCCGATAAGGTGGCCGCCTCGCCCGAGGCCAGCGGTTTGTTCTTCGACATCTGGCGCAGCAGCACGTCAGCCAGGCCGATACCGCCGCCCTCGCGGGACATGGAAACGGCCAACTGCTGGTCGTACATCTCCTGGTATTGCTTGGCTTCCGGCGTGTTCATCGGATTGTCCTTGCCCAGGGCCTCGGTGGCCGAACGCATGGACTTGAGCATTTCGCCGAGGAACAGCGACTCGAACTCCTGCGCCACTTTGCGCAGGTTGCCTTCGCTGTTCTTGTCGCCGACCTTGAGCTGATTGAGGCGATTGAGGTCCGAATAGGACGCTGAATCCCCACTGATCAAGGCGCCTTTGCGCATATCCACCATGACCGCTTTCCTTAAATCACGATCAGGTCGGCTTGCAACGCGCCGGCCTGCTTCAAGGCTTCGAGAATCGCCATCAGGTCGCCCGGTGCCGCGCCGACCTGGTTCACCGCCCGGACGATTTCATCCAGGGTCGTGCCCGGGCCGAACTTGAACATCGGCTTGGCTTCCTGCTCGGCATTGACCCGCGAACGCGGGACCACGGCGGTCTGGCCGTTGGACAATGGGCCCGGCTGGCTGACGATCGGGTCTTCGGTGATGGTCACGGTCAGGCTGCCGTGGGTCACGGCGGCTGGCGAAACCTTGACGTTCTGGCCAATCACGATGGTGCCGGTGCGCGAGTTGATGATGACTTTCGCCACCGCCTGGCCCGGGTCGACTTCGAGGTTTTCCAGGATCGACAGGTAGTCGACCCGCTGGCTCGGATCCAGTGGCGCGGTGACGCGGATCGAACCGCCGTCGATGGCCTGGGCCACGCCTGGGCCGAGCATGTCATTGATCTTGTCGACGATGCGCTTGGCCGTGGTGAAGTCGGAACGATTGAGGTTCAGCGTCAGGCTGTTGCCCTGGTTGAAACCGCTCGGCACCGCACGTTCTACCGACGCGCCGCCAGGGATGCGCCCGGCCGACGGAACGTTGACGGTGATCTTCGAACCGTCGCGCCCTTCGGCATCGAAACCGCCCACCACCAGGTTGCCCTGGGCGATGGCGTAGACGTTGCCGTCGATACCCTTGAGCGGGGTCAGCAACAAGGTGCCGCCGCGCAAGCTCTTGGAGTTACCGATGGACGAAACGGTGATGTCCACCTGCTGGCCGGGCTTGGCGAAGGCCGGCAGATCGGCACTGACCGACACCGCCGCTACGTTTTTCAACTGCACGTTGCCGGAGCCCGCCGGCACCTTGATGCCGAACTGCGACAGCATGTTGTTGAAGGTCTGCAGGGTGAACGGTGTCTGTGTGGTCTGGTCACCGGTGCCATTGAGGCCAACGACCAGGCCGTAGCCGATCAACTGGTTGGAACGCACGCCGGAAATACTGGCGATGTCCTTCAGGCGCTCGGCTTGAGCGCTGAAGGCTGCCGACATCACCAGGGCACCGAACAACAGCTGTTTAAGATTCAACTTGATCACCTAGAAAGGGAACTTCGGGCTGAGGAAGAAGCGGTCGAACCAACCTGGCTGACTCGCATCGGCAAAGGCACCAGTGCCCGAATAGGTGATGCGCGCATCGGCCACGCGAGTGGACGAAACGGTGTTATCGGTGGCGATGTCATCGGCCCGAACCATGCCGGCGATGCGTACCAGTTCGTCACCGGTGTTGAGCGTCAGCCACTTTTCACCCCGTACGACGATGATGCCGTTGGGCAGGACGTCGGCCACCGTCACGGTGATCGAACCGGTCAGGCTGTTGCTCTGTCCCGACTTGCTGTCGCCCTTGGTGGCACGGTCGGCGCCATAGCCGGCGTTGAGGCTGAGATCGTTGCTGCCGATCGGATTGTTGGTGGTCAGGCCCGAGCCGAACAGCGATGTCAGGCCGACGCTGGTCTCGCTGGTCTTGTCGATCTGCGAGTTGGCGTTCTTGCTGGCCTGGGTCCGCTCGTTCAGGGTGATGGTGATGATGTCACCGACCCGGAAAGCCTTGCGATCGCTGTACAGGTTCTGCTCGAAACCGGCCTGGTAGATCGAACCGTTATTGGCCGCCGCCGGCAACGGTGTGCGCGGCAACACCGGAGCGTAATACGGGTCATTGGGCCTTGGCGTTGGCGCGACACAGCCCGCCAATGCGGTGATCCCACTCAATGCCAGAACAGATACGAAGCGATTCATGACCCTACCTCTTGGTGTTGCAGGCGACCCTGGAGCCGCCCTGTCTACGTGATGACGAATGTTGCGACGCGATTACAGGTTCTGCGTGACGAACGAGAGCATCTGGTCGGCGGTGGAGATCACTTTGGAGTTCATCTCGTAGGCGCGCTGGGTGGTGATCATGTTGACCATCTCCTCAACGGTGCTCACGTTCGACGTTTCCAGGGTGTTCTGCAGCGTGGTGCCGAAGCCGTTCAGGCCAGGCGTGCCGACTTGTGGCGCGCCGCTGGCAGCGGTTTCCATGAACAGGTTGTTACCCACCGCTTGCAGGCCGGCCGGGTTAATGAAATCGGCGGTCTGCAGGTTGCCGATCACCTGGGAGGCCGGGTTGCCCGCCACGGTGATGGACACGGTGCCGTCGCGGCCCACGGTGAAGGTCTGGGCATCGTTCGGGATGATGATGGCCGGTTCCAGGGCGAAACCACTGGCGTTGACGATCTGGCCATTGGAATCGAGGTGGAAGGTACCGTCACGAGTGTAGGACGTGGTGCCGTCCGGCTGCAGGATCTGGAAGAAACCGCGACCGTCGATGGCCATGTCCAGCGGCTGCTCGGTGGTCTGCAGGCTGCCGGCGTTGAAGTTTTTCTGGGTGCCGACGATGCGCACACCGGTACCCACTTGCAGGCCCGACGGCAATTCGCTGTCCTGGGTCGACTGGGCGCCAGGCTGGCGTTTTACCTGGTACAGCAGGTCCTGGAACTCGGCGCGATCACGTTTGAAACCCGTGGTCGAGACGTTCGCCAGGTTGTTGGAAATGGTGGACAGGTTTGTGTCCTGGGCGGACAGACCTGTTTTGGCAACCCAAAGAGCCGGAAGCATTCGATTCTCCTCTCACGCCTGTTTTTCGGCGCAGCGCTGTAATTAGTGATTAGATCTGCAAGACCCGAGCCATGGCCTCATCGCCCTCTTTGGCGGTGTTCATCATCTTGACGTGAAGCTCGAACTGCTTGGCCAGGGCCAGCACCGAAGTCATTTCATCCACGGCATTGACGTTGCTCGCTTCCTGGAAGCCCGACACCAGTTGTACGTTGGCATCGATGGGCGCGGGCTGGCCGTCCTTGGTACGGATCGAGCCGTCGAGGCCCTTGGTCATGTTCTTGAGGTCAGGGTTGACCAGTTTGATTCGGTCCACCTCAGCCATCACCCGCGGGCCTTCGCCCATGGCGCGAATGCTGATGGTGCCGTCCTGCCCGATTTCGATTTTCTGCTCTGGTGGCACGGCGATCGGACCGCCATTGCCCATTACCGGCATGCCGTTGCCGGCCCGCAGCACACCCAAGGCGTCAACGTTGAGGCTGCCGGTACGCACGTAGCTTTCACCGCCGTCGGGATTCTGCACGGCCATCCAGCCCGGCCCGCTGACCGCCACGTCCAGGTCGCGACCGGTTTCAACCAGCGCTCCCGGGGTGAAGTCAGTGGCAGGCCGCTCGGACATGGCAAACGCCCGCGCCGGAAAGCTGTCGCCGAACACCGGCATCGAACGTGCCTGCTCCAGGTCTTTCTGAAAACCATTGGTGGAGATGTTCGCCAGGTTGTTGGCATGGGCCCGTTGCGCCAGTGCGTTCTGGCTGGCGCCGGTCATTGCCACATAAAGGTACTTGTCCACTGTCGTTCCTCTGCATGCCGGACGTTTGCCGCCCACTGCTGTGTTGCACAGCCTTAAGCAAATTGCAGACCAACTTATTTCTGACGCTGGTGGGGCCGGTAAATAAAGGGCTTGGCGGAATTGAAAGGGATTATGGAAACGTATCGAAGACGAAAAACCGGCGGTGTCGTGCCGCTTACGGCAAGTGTCCGCCTAACCTGATCAAATAGACGCCCGTGGCGAGGGAGCTTGCTCCCGCTGGGCCGGTCCGACGCCTCGGGCGTAGCGGCCCCACACTTTTGGCGATTGCTACGCAACCGAGCGGGAGCAGCTCCCTCGCCACGAAGCGTCTATCATCACACGCCGGGTTCTTTGCCCACCTCATACTCACGCAACTTATTGGCAATCGTCGTATGGGAAACCCCCAGCCGCTTGCCCAGTTGCCGGCTGCTCGGGTGTTCGGAATACAGGCGCTCGAGCACGGCCTTCTCGAAACGGCCGACGATCTCGTCCAGCCCTCCGTCGAGGGAAAAGTCACCGAGGGGTTGGCGCACGCCGTAGTCCGGCAGGCGAATGTGTTCGGCCTTGACCTTCCCGCCGTCGCATAGGGAAACGGCCTGGAACAGCACGTTTTCCAGTTGCCGGACATTGCCTGGCCAGTGGTAGTGACTGAGCCGGTCCATCGCCGCTGGGGCCAGTCTTGGCAGTGGGCAGCCAATCTGGCGACTGGCCTGGTCGAGGAAATGCTCGACCAGCGGGGCCAGCCCGTCGAGGCATTCGCGCAGCGGCGGGATGTGCAGAGAAAGCACATTCAGGCGATGGTACAAATCTTGACGGAATTCTCCCCGGGCACAGAGTTCGGATAAATCGACCTGGGTCGCGCAGATTACCCTGACATCCAGGTAGACCTCTTCGTCACTGCCTACGCGGCGGAAGCAACCGTCCTGTAGGAAACGCAGCAATTTCACCTGCAGGCGCGGACTCATTTCTCCGACACCGTCGAGAAACAGCGTACCGCCCGCCGTCAGCTCCAGCAGCCCGAGCTTGCCTTCGGCCCGCGCCCCTTCGAAGGCGCCGGGCCCGTAGCCGAACAGTTCAGTCTCGGCCATGGACTCCGGTAATCCGGCGCAGTTGAGCGCCATCAACGGCGATTGCCCCCGTGGGCTTGCCAGGTGACAGGCACGGGCCAGCAATTCCTTGCCGGTTCCGGTTTCGCCTTCTATCAATAGCGGCGCGTCCAGCGGTGCCATGCGCCGGGCCTCGCGGACCACCGCCGCCATAACCTTCGAACTCTGGAAAATACTGTCGAAGCCGCGCAGTTCCTGCTTGCGCACGTTATAGATGCGCTCGCCCACCCGGTCGGCGCGGTGCAAGGTCAGCACCGCGCCGGCCATCGCCTCGCTGTCGTCGTGCTCCGATTGCAACGGCGCGATGTCCGCCAGGAACACATCGCCCTTGACCTTGACCCGCAGGCCATTGATCCGCGATTGGTTGGCGCGCACCAGTTCCGGCAGGTCGAAGTCCTCGGCGTAGCGGGACAAGGGAATCCCCGGCACCTCGTCGACCCGCACCCCGAGCAACTGCGCCGCCGCCCGGTTGGCCGCGACGATGGAGCCGCCCATGTCGATGGACAACACCGGAAACTCCAAGGCGCCAAGCAAGGCATTGAGCTCCATGTGCCGACGCTCGCTCGGCATCAGCCCTACGCGCTTGACGCCGAACACCCCGGCGATGCCTTCGAACTTCGGACGCAACGCCTGGAACTGAATGTTGATCAGGTTCGGGCAGTGCAGGTAGATCGCATTGCCATGCTCGCCACCGACCTCGCCCCGGGCGACGTTGATGCCGTATTCCACCAGCAGATTGAGAATGTCCCGCAGGATGCCGATGCGGTTCTGGCAATGGACTTTGATACGCATGAGAGGCCCGATGCTGTTCACTTAAGGTTTGTTTGATTCATTGTGGCGAGGGAGCTTGCTCCCGCTGGGGCGCGAAGCGGCCCTGTTTTTTTGGGGCTGCTGCGCAGCCCAGCGGGAGCTAGCTACCTCGCCATAGTTTTCTGCGCTGCAGCGCAAATAGCCGTCAAGATTATGTGACAGTTTGAGGACCTTTCCCAGCCGAAAATACCTGCAACACCGAGACTCGCCAGAATACGTAACGGAAACTTTACATTTTGTGCGTTACTGGCGGTTGTTCGGCCAGCTAGCCCTGCTGCGCCTGCCCCTGGTTTGGGTTATCCCTTATGCATCGCTGGAGATAACAACAAACAAATTTTCCCCTTGAGGGATATCAGCAGGAGAGCAGCATGAAGCAGACGCAATACGTGGCCCGCGAGCCCGATGCGCAAGGTTTTATTCACTACACCGCTGAAGAACACGCAGTGTGGAACACGCTGATCACCCGCCAGCTGAAAGTCATCGAAGGCCGTGCGTGCCAGGAGTACCTGGACGGTATCGACAAGCTGGGGTTGCCCCATGACCGCATCCCGCAGCTGGACGAAGTCAACAAAGTGCTGGGCGAGACCACGGGCTGGCAGGTCGCCCGGGTGCCCGCGCTAATCCCTTTCCAGACCTTCTTCGAGTTGCTCGCCAGCAAGCAGTTTCCGGTGGCGACCTTTATTCGTACCCGTGAAGAACTGGACTACTTGCAAGAGCCGGACATTTTCCACGAGATCTTTGGTCACTGCCCTCTGCTGACCAATCCCTGGTTCGCTGAATTTACCCACACCTACGGCAAACTCGGCCTACAGGCCTCCAAGGAAGAACGCGTCTACCTGGCGCGTCTGTATTGGATGACCATCGAATTCGGCCTGGTGCAGACGCCGCAAGGCCGGCGCATCTACGGCGGCGGCATTCTCTCGTCGCCCAAGGAAACCGTGTACTGCCTGTCAGACGAGCCGGAGCATCAAGCCTTCGACCCGCTGGAAGCCATGCGTACGCCTTATCGCATCGACATCCTGCAGCCGGTGTATTTCGTGCTGCCCGAGCTCAAGCGCCTATTCGACCTGGCCCACGAGGACATCATGGGCATGGTCAAGCGCGGGCGGGAACTGGGCCTGCACGCACCGAAATTTCCACCGAAAGCCGCGTGAACCGCTGGTTTTGATTCCAATTGAGTCTGTTGCGCCTCGCGATTTTGCTTTAGCGTGGTTGCATCGACGTTTTCCAAATATCCGATCCGGGAACCCACCATGACCACTTTGAACCAAGCCCATTGCGAAGCCTGCCGCGCCGATGCCCCACAGGTCAGCGACGAAGAACTTCCAGTACTGATCAAGCAGATCCCCGACTGGAACATCGAAGTGCGCGACGGCGTGATGCAGCTGGAAAAGGTCTTCCTGTTCAAGAATTTCAAGCACGCCCTAGCGTTCACCAACGCCGTCGGCGAGATCTCCGAGGCCGAAGGTCATCACCCGGGCCTGCTTACCGAATGGGGCAAAGTCACCGTCACCTGGTGGAGCCATTCGATCAAGGGCCTGCACCGCAACGACTTCATCATGGCCGCCCGCACCGATGAAGTTGCCAAAACCGCCGAGGGCCGCAAGTAATGCATTTCGATGCCATCGGCCGGGTGCCCGGCGACCCGATCCTCGGCCTGATGGAGGCCTACGGGGCGGACAGCAATCCTGGCAAGTTCGACCTGGGCGTAGGCGTCTATAAGGATGCCCAGGGCCTGACGCCAATTCTGCAGTCGGTGAAACAGGCCGAGCAGCGGCTGGTGGATCGCCAGGTCACCAAGACTTACATCGGCGGTCATGGCGACGCCGCGTTCGGCCAACTGATGAATGCGCTGGTGCTGGGCGCCGATTCACCATTGATCGCCGGCAAACGCGCCGGTGCCACCCAGACCCCAGGCGGCACCGGCGCCCTGCGCTTGAGCGCCGACTTCATCGCCCAGTGCCTGCCGGGCCGTGGCGTCTGGTTGAGCAACCCGACCTGGCCGATCCACGAAACCATCTTCGCCGCCGCGGGCGTCAAGGCCAGTCATTACCCCTACGTGGGCGCCGACAACCGCCTGGATTTCGAGGCAATGCTCGCCACCCTGGGTCAGGTGCCAAAAGGCGATGTGGTGTTGCTGCACGCGTGCTGCCACAACCCGACCGGCTTCGACCTGTCTCATGAGCAATGGCGCCAGGTGTTGGAAGTGGTGCGCAGCCGTGGCCTGCTGCCGTTGATCGATTTCGCTTACCAGGGCTTCGGCGACGGGCTGGAGCAGGACGCATGGGCCGTGCGGTTGTTTGCCGAAGCGTTGCCCGAGGTGCTGGTCACCAGTTCATGCTCGAAGAATTTCGGCCTTTACCGCGACCGCACCGGAGCGCTGATTGTCTGTGCTCGCGATGGGGAAAAATTGACGGACATTCGCAGCCAACTGGCCAACATCGCCCGCAACCTTTGGTCGACGCCGCCGGATCATGGCGCGGCGGTGGTGGCGACGATCCTCGGCAATCCGGAACTCAAGGGCCTGTGGGCCGACGAAGTGGAAGCCATGCGCCTGCGCATCGCTCAACTGCGCAGCGGTCTGCTGGAAGCACTCGAACCCCACGGCTTGCGTGAGCGCTTTGCCCATATGGGAGTGCAGCGCGGGATGTTTTCCTACACCGGCCTGACGCCGGAACAGGTCAAGCACCTGCGCGAGCGCCACAGCGTCTACATGGTCGGCACCGGCCGGGCCAACGTGGCCGGCATCGATGCGACGCGCCTGGATGCCCTGGCGGTGGCGATTGCGGATGTTTGCAAATAATGGCCACCGTCGGCTGCTGATCTTGTGGCGAGGGAGCTTGCTCCCGCTCGGCTGCGCAGCAGCCCTAAAGTAGAAGCTTAAGATTGTCAGGCTGTCTCTGCTCGACACTTTGGGGCGGCTTCGCCGCCCAGCGGGAGCAAGCTCCCTCGCCACGATGGATCCAAACAGCCTCGAGTCATCCGCCGCCCTTGAGAAGTTATTCCCCCGTCCAGGCCCGGACAAACCGCCCGATATCTTCCTGTGGTGCCGTGCGCGCCTCTTTCTGCGGCGTGCCAAGGTAAAGGAAACCAATCACCTCCTCGCCGTCTTCAAGCCCCAGGCCCCGGGCCACATGCGGCGAGTAAGCCAGCTCACCCGTACGCCACACGCCGCCTATCCCTTGTGCATAAGCGGCCAGCAGAATGCCGTGTGCCGCGCAGCCTGCCGCCAGCAATTGTTCAGGCTTTGGAATCTTGAAATGGTCTTGCAACCGCGCAATCACTACCACCACCAGCGGCGCCCGTAGCGGGCCGTTGAGGGCTTTCTCCACGACGGCTTCGGGCACCAGCGGATCATTAAAGCGCGCTGCTTCGGCCAACAGCTCGCCCATGCGATGGCGTGCCTGCCCCTCCACCGTCAGGAACCGCCACGGGCGCAACTGGCCATGGTCGGGCGCGCGCATCGCGGCCGCGAACATGACTTCGCGCTGTTGCGGCGTGGGCGCCGGATCAACCAGGCGTGGCACGGAAACACGGTTGAGCAAAGCATCTAAAGCCTGCATCGGCGACCTCCTGGAAAAATGTTCGGCTATTCTAGTGGCTGTTCCGTCAATCCGTTAGCCCGAATTCAGAGACAGGCAACGCCGGACGCCGGTTTACACGCCGCTTGTCGCAGGTAGAATGGCGCCCTTTCCTCTTTCAGACCGAGCGGACTTCATGGCGTTGCCGACCCTGCGGATCATTGGTTTCATCATCGGCATCTTCCTGATCACCCTGGCGATCTTCATGGTCGTGCCGATGGCCACGTTGCTGGTCTACGAGCGCACCGGCGACCTGCCATCGTTCCTCTGGTCAAGCATGATTACTTTTGTCGCCGGCCTGGCACTGATTCTTCCCGGACGCCCCGAGCACGTCCATCTTCGGCCCCGGGACATGTACCTTTTGACCGTCAGCAGTTGGCTGGTGGTGTGTGTGTTTGCCGCGCTCCCCTTCCTGTTGACCCAGCACATCAGCTACACCGATTCGTTCTTCGAAAGCATGTCAGGCATTACCGCCACCGGCGCGACGGTGTTGAGCGGCCTGGACACGATGTCGCCCGGAATCCTGATGTGGCGATCGCTGTTGCACTGGCTTGGCGGCATCGGCTTTATCGGCATGGCCGTGGCGATCCTGCCGCTGTTGCGCATCGGCGGCATGCGGCTGTTCCAGACCGAGTCGTCCGACCGCTCGGAAAAGGTCATGCCCCGCTCGCACATGGTGGCGCGGCTGATCGTGGCGTCCTATGTGGGCATTACGGTTCTCGGCACGCTGGCGCTCTGGTGGGCCGGGATGAGCCTGTTCGATGCGATCAACCATTCGATGTCGGCGATTTCCACCGGTGGTTTTTCCACCTCGGACCTGTCCCTGGCCAAATGGACCCAGCCAGCGGTGCATTGGGTCACTATTGTGATCATGATCCTCGGCAGCCTGCCGTTCGCCTTGTATGTCTCGACGCTGCGGGGCAATCGCCGGGCGCTGATCAAGGACCAGCAAGTCCAGGGGCTTATCGGCGTGCTGCTGGTCACCTGGCTGGTGCTTGGCACCTGGTATTGGGCGACCACCGACCTGCATTGGCTCGACGCGCTGCGGCATGTGGCGCTGAACGTGACGTCCATCGTCACCACCACCGGTTTCGCCCTGGGCGACTACAGCCTCTGGGGCAATTTCTCACTGATGCTGTTCTTCTACCTGGGTTTCGTCGGCGGCTGCTCGGGCTCGACCGCCGGCGGAATCAAGATTTTCCGCTTCCAGGTCGCCTACATCCTGCTTCGGGCCAACCTTAACCAACTGATCCACCCGCGTGCGGTGATCAAGCAGAAATACAACGGCCATCGCCTCGATGAAGAAATCGTGCGTTCGATCCTGACCTTCTCGTTCTTCTTCGCCATCACCATCTGCGTGATCGCGCTGCTGTTGTCGCTGTTGGGCGTGGAATGGATGACAGCGTTGACCGGCGCGGCCAGTACCGTGTCCGGCGTCGGCCCTGGGCTCGGCGAGACAATCGGCCCGGCCGGCAACTTCGCGCCGCTGCCGGACGCGGCCAAGTGGATCCTCTCGGGCGGCATGTTGCTGGGCCGGCTGGAGATCATCACGGTGTTCGTGCTGTGTATTCCTGCGTTCTGGCGTCACTGACCGGCTTGGCCACGCCCCGCGCCCGATAGTCGCCGGGCGTGGTACCGAACCAACGGCGGAAGGCCCGGAAAAAATTGCTCGGATCGGCAAACCCGAGCAAGTAGGCGACTTCCAGCAAGGTCATGCTGGGTTGCGCCAGGTATTGCTCGGCCAGCTCGCGTCGGGTGTCGTCCAGCAAACTCTGGAAACTGGTGCCCTCTTCCTGCAAGCGCCGCTGCAAGGTGCGCTGGGACAAGTGCAGCGTCTGCGCCACCACGTCACGCTTGGGCTCGCCCTGGGGCAGCAACCGGCACAGCACTTGCCGCGCCTGGTGAGTCACGCGGCTGCCTGAAAACCGCGCCAGGTATTCCCCCGCGAACCGGTCGTGCAACAGCGCCATGGCCTCGTTGGCCGTGGGCAGTGGTGTTTCCATGTCGTCCTGCTGGAAAATCAGCGCATCGTAGGGTGCGTCAAAAACCAGCGGCGCGCCGAAGGCCTGTCGATAAGGTGCAACGTCAACGGGTTCGTTGCCTTGGAACAGCACTTTCACCGGATGCAAAGTGCGCCCGGTCAGCCAACTGCACAAGGCCAGCGCGCAAGCCAGGGACGCTTCGGCACTTTGCCGGGTGGGCGGGAGGTGGTCGCCGTGCACCGTCAGGATCAGCCCATACCCTTCATCCAAATGGCGGAAGCTCAAGTCGGCGCTTTCGGCAATGATTCGTTGATAACGCACCAACCGGCGGAACCCTTCGGCCAGCGTCCGACTGGACATCAACGCGTAACCGACCACATGGAACGATGCCGGGCGCACCACCTTGCCCATGTTCAAGCCGATGGCCGCATTGCCCGACTGCTCCACCGCAAGCTGCCAGAGCCGTGTCATCGAATCCTGGGGAAAGCGCGCATCCGGATCGTCCAGCGCCTCGAAATCCAGCCCCAGTTGCTTGAACAGCGCCCGACAGTCCAGGCCGTCCATTTCCAACGCCTTGACAATCCCCATCGCCCAGCTTGAAGAAGTGGTTCGTTCGCTCATGACGTTTACTTGCATGACGAGCCGCAGGGTACGGCTGGATTTGCGGAGGATATCAGTGTCCTGTCATACGAACAGTATTTGTAAGACAGGACACTAGAGTGGCGCTGATTGTCACTGGCCGTTGCGAATGACCGCTCTAGACTTGGTCATGAGCCATGAAACACCGGTCGCCAGAACAATAACCAAAGAGCCCGCAGTCTTGGAAAACACTAAACGATTCAACACCTTCGCCGAGTTTTATCCGTACTACCTCAGCGAACACCGCAACAGCACCTGCCGACGCTTGCACTTCATCGGCACCTCCCTGGTCCTGCTGGTTTTCGCCACGGCGCTGGTGGTCGGTGCCTGGTGGCTGTGGGTCGCCCTGCCGGTGGCGGGCTACGGTTTCGCCTGGGTCGGGCATTTTTTCTTCGAGAAAAACCGTCCTGCCACTTTCCAACATCCCCTTTACAGCCTGCTCGGTGACTTTGTCATGTACCGCGACATGCTGCTGGGCAAAGTCGCGTTCTAGGAGGGCTGTCGATGAATTCTCACGCACGCTTCACCCACATGCAGGACGGGACCCAGGAAGACTGGGCGATCATCGCGGCCGACTTCAGCGCCTATGCGCGGCAGCTGCCGAGTCGGGTTCTCGCTCATTTGAAATTGCTCGACGGCGATTTTGGCGGGTTCCCGGTGGATCGCATGACCCATTCCCTGCAAACCGCCACGCGCGCCTACCGCGACGGGCGGGACGAGGAGTACGTGGTCTGCGCCCTGCTTCATGACATCGGCGATACGTTGGGCACCTACAATCACCCGGACATCGCCGCGGCGATCCTCAAGCCGTTCGTCAGCGCCGAAAACCTGTGGATGGTGGAAAAACACGGGATTTTCCAGGGCTACTACTTTTTCCATCATTTGGGCATGGACCGGCATTTGCGCGAGCAATTCTGCGAACATCCTCAGTACCAGGCGACCATCGACTTCTGTGCGAAATACGACGCCGCGGCGTTCGATCCCGAATACGACACGCTGCCGTTGAGCTTCTTCGAGCCGATGCTGGAAAGGGTGTTCGCCGCGCCGAAGCAATCCATCTACAAGGCGGCGATGGCCGAACAGCCCTGAATTCTTGCAGACGCAACCACAGGTTCTAAGTGGGTGGATAGACAGGCCGGCGCTCTAGGCAGGCTCAGCCACTTTCAATTCAGCCTTGAGCAGCGCCTCCCGCGCCTGGGCGTCCGCCAACCGATACAGCTCGATCGTCCCATCCCAATGTTCGATCAGCGCCGTGCAGGATTCGACCCAGTCGCCGCAGTTAAGGTATTCCACCTCGCCCACCTTGCGAATCTCGGCATGGTGGATGTGCCCGCAAACCACCCCGTGCAATTCACGCTTCACGCATTCATGGGCGATGGCTTCTTCGAAATCGCTGATAAAACTGACGGCGGTCTTGACCTTGTGCTTGAGGTACGCCGACAGCGACCAATAGCCGTAGCCGTAACGGGCCCGCCAATGGTTGAGCCAACGGTTCAGCGTCAGGGTGAATTCGTAGGCCCAATCCCCAAGGAACGCCAACCAACGGTGGTAACGGGTAATGACATCGAACTGATCGCCATGGATCACCAGCAGGTGCCGGCCGTCGGCGGTGACGTGCACCGCTTCGTCCACCAACTGGATATTGCCCAGTATCAGCTTCGAATAACGCCGCAGGAATTCGTCATGGTTGCCGGTGACATAGATCACCTCGGTGCCGCGCTTGCTCATGGTCAGCAGGCGGCGAATGACATTGGTATGGGCCTGGGGCCAATACATGCCGCTGCGCAGTTTCCAGCCGTCGATGATATCGCCCACCAGATAGACCTTGTCGGCGTGGTAGCCCTTGAGGAAGTGCGACAGGTGTTCGGCCTGGCAATCCCGAGTGCCCAGGTGCACATCGGAAATCCACAGGGTGCGTACACGTTGCTTGCGGCTGGGCCTGGCGAGCTCGGCGCTGGTCATGGGGGCAACCCTCTGATCGTTTTCACCACAGTGCACCCGAGCGGTTAATGCTCCGTGACAGCAATAAGTCGATTACATGACAGCGCGGGGCGCCGCGCCCTCGGTGTAGACTGGCCGCCTGACAAGGGAGACTGCGATGAGACCGATCCTCACGCTACGCCACTACAGCCACGATCTGATTGTCCACAGCCACGACCACGCGCAACTGGTGTTCGGGTTGTCTGGCGCGCTGGACTTCGAAGTCGAAGGGCGTGGCAGCCAGGTGGTGCAGCAGAGTTTCGTGGTGGTACCGGCCGGTGCTCATCATGCGTGCGGCAGCCCACGGGGCAGCCGTTGCCTGGTGCTGGACGTGCCGGATGATGAATGGATCGGGCAATGCCTGGGCGACCATGCCGATGCCAGCCGCCGATTACTCGACAACAACACCCGCCTGCCCCTGGATGCGGGGCAAAGCCAACTGGTCAGTTGGTTGGCGGGCAGCCCGATGGACGACCCGGTGATTGCACAGCAAGGCGCGGTACTGTTGCTGGCCAGCCTCAACGGCGGGCGTTTGGAAACCACCGGTGGCCGGCGCCTGCCCTACGCGGCGCTCAACGCTCACATCGACCAATATGCCGCTTATCCGCTACAGGTAGCGGACCTGGCGCAAGTCGCAGGGCTTTCCAGTGCTCGCCTGCATGCCCGTTTCGTCGCCGAATGCGGCCAGACACCGATGGAATACATCCGCAGCCGCCGCTTGCACAAGGCACTTGAGCTGCTGCGTGACTCGCAGTTGGCGATCGGCGAGATCGCCCATCGCGTTGGCTACAGCTCGCAAAGCGCTTTTGCCGCAGCCGTGCAGCGCGAATTCGGCGTCCCGCCGGGCAAGCTCCGGCAACCGCGCTAGTCTCGCGCTAAAAATCGCTAGGATCGCGACAGACGAAGGCGCTTGGCAGCGGGCTTAATAGCCGAACGTCCCACCGTTGAACAAGGATTGCAATGACACCCCGTACCGCCCTCGGCGCCCTGCACATCGGCGCACTCATGTTCGGCCTCACCGGCGTGTTCGGTAAGCTCGCCGCAGCCTCGCCGGCCGTCATCGTGTTTGGTCGCGCGGTGTTCGCCGTGCTGGCGCTGGCGGCGTTTGCCCGGTTCGCCAGCCCTACCCGCTGGGAAAAGCTGCGGGGCCGGGACCTGCGCAGGTTGCTGCTCGGCGGGCTGTTGCTCACCGGGCACTGGGTGAGTTTTTTCATTTCGGTGAAAGTCGCCGGCGTTGCGATCGCCACCCTGGGATTCGCCAGTTTTCCGGCCTTTACGGTGCTGCTTGAAGGGCTGATTTTCCGCGAGCGCATCCGCGCCAACGAAATCCTCTTGGTGGTGCTGGTGAGCGTCGGCCTGGTGTTGGTCACGCCAACCTTCGACCTGGCGAGCGGCGCTACCACCGGGCTGCTCTGGGCGGTGGCCTCGGGGCTGTTGTTCTCGTTGTTATCACTGACCAATCGCGCCGGTTCAGGACACGTGCCCCCGGTGCAGGCCGCGCTGTGCCAGAACGTCGTGGTCGGACTCTGCCTGTTGCCAATGGCCGCGCCGCAATTGGCCGACGTTCGTCCGCTCGACTGGTTGTGGATCGGCCTGCTCGGGGTGTTCTGCACCGGCCTGGCCCATAGCCTGTTCGTCGCCAGCCTCGCGGTGATCAAGGCCCGCACCGCCGCGGTGGTGTTCGCCATGGAGCCGGTCTACGGCATCACCATCGCCTGGCTGCTGTTCGACGAAGACCCGACCCTGCGCATGTTGCTCGGTGGCGCGCTGATCATCGTTGCGATCGTGGTGTCGAGCCAGCTGGACGGCACAAAGAAATCCAGCGCCGGCGCCCAGGCCCCGTCTCACTGAGCCCGGTCACTGGATTCTGTCGTTGTGCCCCAGGTCGCGCTCCGGGTCGATCTGGTCGCGGACCCGCTGCTTGAGCACCTTGGCCTCGGGAAAACCTCCATCCGCCTTGCGCTCCCAGATCTGGGTACCATCGCAGCCAATGTGGAAAACCCCACCGGTGCCTGGCACCAGGGACACCTTGCCGAGGTCGTCGCCGAACGTGCTTAGCAGTTCCTGGGCCAACCAGGCGGCACGCAGCAGCCATTGGCACTGTGTGCAATAAGTGATGACGATTTCCGGTTTCTGCGCGGTCATGGGATCAACTCCTGGTTGCAAAGGCGTCGTTATACTACTCGCCTTTGATTGCCTACCCGGAATTGACGATGCGCCGCCTGCTGCCTTGCCTGCTACTTTTGCTATTGCCCCTGCTCGGCCAGGCCAACGAGCCCGCCGTCGAAACATCGCGCCCGAAGATCGGCCTGGTACTGTCCGGCGGCGCGGCCCGTGGGCTGGCCCACATCGGCGTGCTCAAGGCCCTGGAGGAACAAGGCATCAAGATCGACGCCATCGCCGGCACCAGCATGGGCGCGGTGATCGGCGGCCTCTATGCCTCGGGCTACAAGATCGACGAGCTGGAAAAACTCGCCCTGGGCATTGATTGGCAACAAGCCCTGTCCGATGCCCCGCCGCGCAAGGACGTACCCTTCAGGCGCAAGCAGGATGACCGGGATTTCCTGGTCAAGCAGAAACTGAGCTTTCGCGACGACGGCAGCCTCGGCCTGCCGCTGGGAGTGATCCAGGGACAGAACCTGGCCCTGCTGCTCGAAAGCCTCCTGGCCCACGCCAGTGATACCCGGGACTTCGACAAACTGCCAATCCCCTTCCGCGCCGTGGCGACCGACATTGCCACCGGTGAAAAAGTCGTGTTTCGCAAGGGCCACCTGCCCAAGGTCATCCGCGCCAGCATGTCGATCCCGGCCGTGTTTGCGCCGGTGGAGCTGGACGGCCGCCTTCTGGTGGACGGTGGCATGACCGACAACATCCCTTTGGATGTGGCTCGAGAAATGGGGGTGGACGTGGCCATCGTCGTTGATATCGGCACCCCACTGCGCACCCGTAAGCAACTGGTCACGGTGGTGGACGTGTTGAATCAGTCAACGACGCTCATGACCCGGCGCAACTCCGAAGAGCAATTGGCCACCTTGGGGAAAGATGACGTGTTGATCCAACCGGCCCTGGCAAGCTTCGGTTCCACCGACTTCGGACGAGCGCAGGAAATAGTCGATGCCGGTTACCGCGCCACACGGATACTCCAAACGCGCCTGGCGCACTTGCGTCCCGCCGAGCCGGCCGACGCCGAACTGCTGGCGGCGCGCACCCCGAGCGAGCGCACCCCGGTCATCACCGCGATCCGGGTGGAAAACGATTCGAAAGTCGGTGACGACGTGATCCGCTATTACATTCGCCAGAAGATCGGCGAGCCGCTGGATCTGGGGCGCCTGCAAACCGACATGGGCACGCTGTACGGCCTGGATTATTTCGAGCAGGTGCAATACCGCGTCGTACACAAGGGCGCGGACAACACGCTGGTGATCAATGCCCGGGGCAGACGCACCGGCACCGATTACCTGCGCGTGGGCCTGAGCCTGTCGGACGACATGCGCGGCGACAGCGCCTTCAACCTTGGCGCCAGCTATCGGGTCAACGGTATCAATCGACTGGGTGCGGAATGGCTGACCCGGGCGCAGATCGGCGACAAACAGGAGCTGTACAGCGAGTTCTACCAACCGCTGGATGTCGGCTCGCGCTACTTCGTCGCGCCCTATGGACGGTTCGAATCGCGCAACGTCGATTCGATCCTCGACAACGATCCGGTGGCCCAGTACAGGGTCGAGCGCTATGGCTTTGGTCTGAACCTGGGTCGCCAGATCGGCAACAGCGGGGAGATCCGCTTCGGTGTGGGCCAGGCCTGGGGCAAGGCCGACGTGCGCATCGGCGACCACGACCAGCCCAGCGAGAATTTCAATGAGGGCTTTTACGAGCTCAAGTATTCCTTCGACTCCCTGGACAACGTGTACTTCCCCCACGAAGGCGAAGACATCGGTTTGTCCTGGCGTCAGTACGAACCGGGCCTGGGTTCGGACCAGCGCTACCGCCAATGGGAATTCAAACTGGACAAGGCCCTGAGCAGCGGCCCGGACACGTTCATCCTGGGTGGTCGCTACGGCCGCACCCTCGATACCGCCGAAGTAGTGACCTCCAGTTTTGTCCTCGGCGGCGCTCGGCAATTATCAGGCTTTCGCGAGGACGGGATATCCGGCCAGAACATGAGCCTGATGCGCGCCGTGTATTACCGCAGGCTCACGCCTCGGGCCTACCTGCCGTTGGATTTCCCGCTGTATATCGGCGGCTCGCTGGAGCGTGGTCGGTCCTGGAACAACGACAACGAGTTCGACAGTGGCTACATCAACGCCGCCAGTATTTTCCTGGGTTTCGACACGCCGCTGGGCCCCTTGAACTTCAGCTATGGCGTAAATGACGACGATGAGCAGGCGGTGTATTTGAACCTGGGGCAGACGTTCTAAAGAACACAGCCCCTACCTTGTGGGAGCGAGCCAGCTCCCGAATGCGGTAGACCGGCTAGCACTGGTTGTGAATACACAACTGTCATCCCGAGCAGGCTCGCCCCCACACGGGATTCCCGTCGGCCTTGCAATCGTCTCAGCGAATCCCGGCGAGCAAAACCCGGGCGGTTTCCCTGAGCGGTTCATCGCCCTCTTGCAGCAGCTCCTCCAGCAACGTGATGGCGCTCTTCAGATCGCCCTCGTCGATGCAATTCTGGGCTTCTTCAAGTTTCTCCGAGTGCTCCGATGTGTGCGGTTCGAAGGAGACAGGTTCGAGGGAGAGGGATTCGAATTCGGGTTCAACGGGCGCTGGCTCCAACTCCAGCGCTTGCTCCTCATCGGCAAACCCATCGAGGAAATCATCGTCCAACGACTCCGTTTCCAACGGCGCGCCCCATTGCAGGTCCGTCTCATCGAAGCCCGATAGGGTCAGCGTATCGGCGGCAGCGGCCGGCGGTTTTGGGGGCTCTGGGGATGCCCGTTGGTCATCGGCCAGGTCCCAGCTGTTCTCCAGGGAAAGTCCATCCAGGTTCAACTCGAACTCATCGCTGGGCGCGGCCACAGGTTTCGGCGCGGGCACTGGTGCCTGGAGTTCTGTCGGCGTTTGCGTCGCAGCATTAACGAGGGTCACCCTGGGGTAACGCTTGCGGACGTCTTCCAGTGCCTGGCGATCGACGCCCTGGGCCGATAAATGGCTCTCCTGGGCCTGGAAGCCGATCACATCGCCCTGCTTGCCCAATACATCCAGCAACTTCAGGCCCAGGTCGGTACGGTCCGGCTCGGCCAGCAGTGCCGCGCGCAGCAGCCCCGCGGCTTCAGTGAAACGGCCATACGTCAGGTAGATCCCAACGCCCTCGAGCACGTCTCCCAAAGGCGCATCGCCATTGTTGAACGACGAGGCGACCTCGGGATGCTCTTTGTCGGCACTCTCGGCATAGGTTTCGGTGTCGTCATCCAGGGCCAGGTCCGGACGCTCGGCCAATGGCACAGGCCTTGTCACTTCCCGTTGTTGACGGTGACGAAGGAACAGCAAAAGCGCAAGCAACCCAACCAGCCCCACCAATCCCCCTACCCACAACCAGTCGACGCCTTCGGTTTGCGTCGCTGGTGCTGTCTCGTCCATCGGCGAGGCTTCGGCGGGTTCGGTTGATTCGGCAGGTTCCGGAGCAAGTTCCGAGGTGATCTCAGGTGACGATGCCTGGGTCAGTTGCGCCTGGAGATCGCTGATCTGCTGGCGTTGAGCGGCGATTTCCTGGTCCTGAGCCTGGATCCTGGCTTGTAGTTGTTCGATGGTCTGCTGTTGCTGCTGGCCTTGCAGCACACTGGCTGCCAATTGCTCGGCATTGTTGTCGGGCGCGGCGGGAGCCGGGCTGACAGGACTTTGGGCTGGAGCAGGCAAGACGGCCGAATCGGGAAGCAACAAGCGTTGGCCGATGGAAAGTCGCTCGCTGCCGGGGTTCAAGGCCTCAATCCCCTGCATCAGTTCATTGACCGATGCATTGCTGCCCGCATCGTGCAGGCGCTTGGCGATGATCCAAGGGTTGTCGCCCTGCACCACGGTGTAGCGTTTGCCCTGTGTGGCCGGAGGCGGCTTGATGGCTGCCTTTGTTTCGGCCGGGGCGGAAGGCTCATCAACAGACGGAGCTATGCCGGGCGCGCCCGGTGGATCGATCAACACGGTGTATTCTCGCAACAAACGCCCGTTGGGCTGATTGAGCTGCACCAGAAAGTTGAGAAACGGCTCCTCCACCGGTTTGCTGGACGTCACCCGAATGAAACTGCGCCCGCCACGCAGCACGGGGGTAAAGCGCAAATTATTGAGGAAGAATACCCGCTCCACGCCCGCACGACTGAAATCCTCCGCCCCCGCCAGGCTGGCGGACAGGTCGCCCTCGCTGAGGCCCGCCGCGTCAACCAAGGCGATATCGGCGCGCAACGGCTGGTTCAGGGCGGAATGGAGCGTGATCTCACCCAGCCCCAGCGCCGACGCCAGGGCTGGAAATCCCAGGACACCCACGACGACCGACACGTTGATCCAACTGCGCAACGTGGACTGCAAACTTTCAAGCATGGGTATCCCTTTGATCAACGACCTATGCGAAACGCTTCCAATACGATCGCTTAGTACTGGTTATAGTTCGCTAACCGTCGAATCTCAAAAGTCGGATGCCAGGGATATGCCTCAGGATTTTTCAAGGTTGGCCAGGATCGTGCCGTGAACCCGCATGCAAACCCGCATGTCCGCTTCATCGACGCCCTCGAACAACTCCCGGCGCAACTGCGTGGCAATGGTTTCGATTTGTTCGATCAGCGGTAACGCCGGGGCGCACAGCACGATTTTCTTGGCCCGACGGTCTTCGGCCACGGCTTGGCGTTGCACCAGCCCCTGGGTTTCCAGGCTATCGAGCAAGCGGGCCAGGGTCGGGCCTTCGACGGCGACACTCTGGGCCAACTCGCGTTGGGTCGGCGCCTGCTCGAAACGGGCCAGGTGCAGCAGCACCAGCCAGCGCGCCTGGGACAGGCCCAGTCCGGCGAGACGACGATCCAGTTCGGCGCGCCAGCCTCGGGACATTTGCGCCAACTGCATGCCAAAACGGTGTTGATCGGTCAAAGGCATAAAAAACTCATCAAATCTGAAATAGAGAAATACTAATTATTAGTCAGCTAAGCATGAGCTTGAGGTTCAGGCAAGGCTCGCACTGTAGTGAATCGTTAAAGGAATGTAACTGGCTGATCAGACTTCAAATTCCGATTGCAATGCAGCCCTGACGCAATACAAAACTCCTTCTGGGACACGTCCTACAAACAACGCGGCAACTTCCGATACGGGAGGCAACTCGCCCTCCCCATCGAGAAACGCATCCTGAACCTCGCCCATCAATTCTTCAGGCAGATCCAGCGCCTGCTCCAGGGACAGTTGTTGCTCGCCAATGGCCTCGGCCAGCATCGTGTAGACGTTCTTTTCCGAGCATTGCAACTGTCCGGCAATCTGCAGCGGGGTCATGCCGGCTCGAGCCAAGGTGATGAGTTCGTGGCGTACATCGGCCACCGCTGGCGGTGTCTCGGCTTCGCCTCCCAACACCTGGAGGAAGGCCTCGCCATAACGCTCCAGCTTGCGCGCGCCGACACCACTGACCCGGGCCATTTCCGCCAGGGAAGTCGGTTGGCTGCGGAGCATTTCCAGCAAAGTGGAATCGGGAAAGATGACATACGGCGGTACACCGTGTTCCTCGGCCAGCTTGCGACGCAGGGCGCGCAAGGCTTCCCACTGATCGCGCTCTTCGCCGCGCACCAGTTGGCTGGCCTGGCTCTTGCTGCTCTTGACCGCTGTCGCGGGCTTGAGGTCGCGGCGCAGCTCCAGGGTGACCTCACCCTTGAGCAAGGGGCGGCAACTCGGGCTCAGGCGTAAGCCGCCGTAGCCTTCCAGGTCGATGTCCACCAGCCCGCGGGCCACCAGTTGCCGGAACAATGACCGCCATTCGCTTTCGCTGCGGGCCTTGCCCACGCCAAACACTGACAAGTGCTGATGACCGAAGCCACGGACTTTCTCGTTGTCCTTGCCCAGCAGCACATCGACCAGATGCCCCACGCCATAACGCTGGCCCGTGCGATAGATCGTCGAGAGTGCCTGGCGGGCAGGCTCGGTGGCGTCCCAGGTCTCCACTCCATCGACGCAGTTGTCACAGTGCCCGCAAGGCTGGGGCATGTCTTCGTCGAAATAGGCGAGCAGGGTCTGGCGTCGGCAGCGGGTTTCTTCGCACAGTGAAAGCATCGCGTCGAGCTTGTGCTGCTCCAACCGCTTGTGACGTTCATCGCCCTCCGAGTTCTGCAGCATCTGCTTGAGCATCACCACGTCTTGCAGGCCGTAGGCCATCCAGGCATCCGCCGGCAAGCCGTCACGACCGGCACGCCCGGTTTCCTGGTAATAGGCCTCGAGGGACTTGGGCAAGTCAAGATGAGCGACGAAACGCACGTTGGGCTTGTCGATGCCCATGCCGAACGCCACGGTGGCGACCATGATCAAGCCTTCTTCGTTGAGAAAGCGCTTCTGGTGATAGGCCCGCAAGTCATTGGGTAGCCCCGCATGATAGGGCAATGCCGGGAAACCTTGTTCGCTGAGGAACGCCGCCACCTCCTCGACTTTCTTGCGCGACAGGCAATAGACAATGCCCGCGTCGCTGCGCCGCTCCGCGAGGAACGCCAGCAACTGCTTGCGTGGCTGCTCCTTGGGCACGATGCGATAGAAAATATTCGGGCGGTCGAAACTGGAGAGGAATCGCTCGGCGTCTTGCAGATGCAGCCGCTCAATGATTTCTTCACGGGTACGCTTGTCGGCGGTGGCCGTCAGCGCGATCCGCGGTACATCGGGAAACAGCTCCGCCAGTTGTCCCAACTGCAGGTATTCGCGACGGAAATCATGACCCCATTGGGACACGCAGTGAGCTTCGTCGATGGCGAACAGGGCTATTTCCAAGCCCTGTAGAAAAGCCAGCATGCGCGGCTGCACGAGGCGCTCCGGCGCCAGGTACAGCATTTTCACCTCGCCACGCTTGATGCGCGCCGCCAGGTCCCGCTGCTGCTCGGCGCTCAAGGTGGAATTGAGCGATGCGGCGGCGACACCCAGCTCTTCAAGCGTGGCGACCTGGTCATCCATCAAAGCGATCAGCGGCGAAACCACCACCGCCAGACCATTGCGCAGCAGCGCGGGCACCTGGAAACACAAGGACTTGCCACCGCCGGTGGGCATGAGCACCAGGGCATCGCCACCGCTGGCCACGCGCTCAATAATGGCACCCTGGCGGCCACGGAAACTGTCGTAGCCGAAGATGTCCTTGAGAACGCGTTGAGCCTGTTCGAGCATAGAAACTCCAAAATCACCAAAACATCCCTGCAAGGCTGGTTCAGAATCCAAAAGACTGCACCGACAAATCGTAAGTGGGCGTTTCGAACCGGCGGGACGCCGCAGGGCATCACAAAACGCGGCAGTATACCCGAGGGCTTCGTTGCGAAGGGGGTTGCTGACAAGAGGCGCTAGCGGCGAGTGTTGGACCAGGCCCAGACCTGCCACAGATCGCCCTGACATTGAGTCATGCCCGGCCAACGAAGAGGCAAATCCACCACGCGGCTGGCCTGGGCGCTCAAGAAGGCCTAGAATTCCCGCATTGTTTATTCCCCAAGGTAGCCCGTAATGTCCTTCGCTGAGCAACTGACCCGCCTGCAAGTCTTCCTCGACGCCGATGAGCTGCACGAAGAGGCGCTGGATTACGTGGCCGCTCATGGCTATCTGACTGCCCTGTCGATCTGCGCAGAATCGGTGCCCGATCGTGAGTGGATCGACGCCCTGTTCGCCGAAGAACCGCACTACGCCGACGAAGCCCAGCGCGCTGAAATCGAAGCCACGCTGGTGGGCCTCAAGGCCCACATCGCGCGTCAACTGGCTTCCGATGAGGAATTCGAGTTGCCGTGCGAGCTGGACCTGGGCGACGACCCGGACGATTCGGAACTGCGCGGCTGGTGCATCGGTTTCATGGAAGGCGTGTTCCTGCGCGAAGCCGCCTGGTTCGAAACCGCCGAGGAAGAAGTCAGCGAAATGCTGCTGCCGATCATGGTCGGTTCCGGCCTGTTCGACGAGCAACCGGAGTTCGAAGACATTGCCAAGGACGCGAACCTGATGGACGACATGATCGTGCAGATTCCGGAAGCGCTGACGGCCCTGTATCTGCTATGCAACGCACCGGACGAGAAGCCGGCGATTCTCAAGCCTCGCCACCACTGAGTCACCGGGTGCGCGCCCCTATCGGCAAGCGCCCGCTGATCCTGCGTTACGCTCTGCTGGCCGTCGGCTGGCTGAGCGTGGTGCTGGGGGTCATCGGCATCTTCATTCCCGTTCTCCCCACCACCCCCTTCCTCCTCCTGGCCGCTGCCTGTTTCGCTCGCAGTTCGCCGCGCTTCTACCAATGGCTGGTGGAACATCCCCGCCTCGGCCCGTGGATCGGCGACTACCTCAGCGGCAACGGCATCCCGCTCAAGGGCAAGGTCTACGCCATCGGCTTGATGTGGGTAAGCATCCTGCTCTCGTGCTACCTGGTGCCATTGCCGTGGGCGCGGGTCTTCATGCTGACCAGCGCGGTGCTGGTGACGGTTTACATACTCCGGCAAAAAACGCTGCGCCGGCCCTGATGCAGAAGGTCGCGTAGCGTCGCAAAGGTTCTGCACCTTTCGTCGCGAATCGCTGCCGACCTGTCAACCTTGACAGTAGCCAGCGCGCCACGGTCGAGGCTCAATGTCATCATTTCGTCATGCTTCAACCATAGCGTCGCCCCAAGGAGCGTGGTCATGCCCGACATTTCCTCCCCACTCGGTTCCTACGCCAATCAAGTATCGCCTCGCGCCCGCCATGCAGCCAAACGGCTGCCCCCTACCGTGCGTGCCACGTTGCCCTGCCCCAGGTTGGAAGAGGCCTCCCCGCCGGATGTGTTCGACCCTGGCAAAGAGTTCGAAGTCGTTCACGTGCTGATCGAATATCCGCAAATGGCCCGCAACGACATTCTTAGGTGCTATTGGCTTGGGGAAGATTCGTTGGGGTGTACCAGCAGCAAATTGACCGTCTCCGACGTCTTCGAAGGCCGTCCGGTGCGGTTCGCGGTGGGGACAGAATTTGTCATGCCGAACATGGGCCGACGTGTCAGGGTGAGCTACACCTTGTGGCGCGCCGGCACGCGGGAATATGAATACTCATCGGTGCTCAACTTGTTGGTGCGTGAACTCATAGCATGACCCGTTCCAGCAGAGCCCTCCCGTAGCTGAATAGACAACACCCGGCATTGCGCAGGGTGTTGTCTATTCAGCTCAGCTCAAACCGTGTCCAGCTTCAACGCTTCGCCCACCAAGCCTGCGAAAAACGTCACCCCTCCCAGCTCCCTGCCGCTCATCCAAAACCCGCCCAAACCTGTCGACTCTGACAGTAGCCAGCGCTTCCCGTCGGGAGTTTGATAGCCCTTACGTCTACGGGTATTCGCCCGTTAATTCTCTGGGAAACTCGCCATGGATATCCAGAACAGTGCCGGCGCCAATCGTTGGGATCGATGACATCGTACAAGTAACCTCCACCCAAGGCGCCTTCGCCGCACTGCGTGCCAACGGCACGATCGTGGCCTAGGGTCTCCCGGCGTGGGGGGGGCGATACCGCCGCGGTGGCGAGCCAATTGCACGATGTGCGCGCGGTTTATGCCAACAACCAGGCGTTCACCGCGTTGACGACCGACGGACGGGTCGTCACCTGGGGACTTGCCGGGGCGGGCGGCAACAGCGACGCAGTCCAGGGTCAGCTGCAAGGCCAGGTTTCTTACGAGGCCACCCCCATATCGCGTGGCGTGGCGTGGCGCAGACAACGTTTGCAGCGTTCCAGGACGATGCCTGACCCTCGCTCATAAGCTCCCGCAATCCAATAGACAACACCCGGCAGATCGCCGGGTGTTGTCATTTCTGCTCAGCTCAGACCTTATCCACCTTCAACGAATGATCATTCAGCATCCCGTTGATGATCGTCGCCGTATCAGCCCCGCCAATCATTCCACCCGATCCCGTCGTCACCCCGTAATGGCTGGCAAGATCGATGCCGGCCAGGTCGATGGTCTGGTTCGGCGTGGTACCGGCGGTGGTGCTGACGTCGATGCTGGTCACGACCGATGCGCCGGTGCCGTTATCTCCCCCCCCTGCCCAACCACTCGTCCAGAACATGTCCGCACCTGTCAGACCTGACAGTAGCCGACTTTTGCGAGCCGGGGTCTCATAGCATTTCAACCCACTGCCCGCGCAATAGGAGTCCGTTCATGTCCGACTCAACGCCAACCGACGATCAAACCGTACTGGTGCTCTTCCCTCCCCGTCTCCCCCTGGCCACATCCCCTGTGGCCCGCGCGCACTACGGTGTGCCCATACACAGTTACGATTTAATCCCGATGGGTTGCAAAGTGGAGGTCGACCCTTATCAGGGGCAGCAGGCTGGCGACACCGTTTCAATCAATCTAAATGGCGAAACGGCTCTTGATAGCCAACAGACCACCGGTACGAACGACACCGTCACGCTCCATATTCCTCATCAGAAATTGATGCCTGGCGTTGTAAATCGCTTGACCTACACCGTGACTCGCGCCAGCACGAACCTGGACACCTCTGAGCCACCGCTGGAAATCCTTTACCACAGGATCCGCCCAGGTAACGAGGACTTGACCCCGGGAGACAGGGAGCACTCCGAGCTTGTCCTGCTGTTGCCGGACGAAATCAAAAATGGTGTGGGCCCGGGTTTTACCGGGGCGACCGTGTGCGTGGAATATCCGTATTGCCGTGCTCACGACGTCATTCGACTCAACTGCAATGGCAATGACGTGCGTTACGTGGTGACCGAGACCCAGGCCCCTGCGCCGCCGGATCATGGTTCGTCCGTACCCACTCGGGTGTGCTTCGACATCACCAGTACCGACCTGGGCCCTGATCATCCCGAGTTCAAATTCTCCTTCACCGTAAACGACCAGCTCAACAACAGCCCCGACCTCGATTCCCCTTGGTCGGCCGTCCAGACAGTGGACGTGGACCAAGCCGGGGCCCGTTTGCCGGAGCCGATTCCACGGGAAATTCTCAGCGAGGCGAACGACGACCCCCATGTTATCGACCTCGAGAAACTGGGTTCCAATTCTTTATCGGTGATTATTCTGACCAGCGATCCGCGCTTTGTAGCAGGGGATACGATCGAGGCGACTTATATCGCGAAAATCGCCGGACAGCAGAATATCGAGTTCACCGTGACGGGCATCGTTGAATTGGATGAACTGGGACAAAAGAAGGCATGCATCCTTCTGGTTCCAAACGACAAGGTGATTCCAGACAGTACGGTGCAGATATCCTACAAACTATCCAGAAATGGCGCCCCGGTGGGCTCTTCCAGAACAGCAACCGCAACCGTTGTCGGAACAGCACCGGGACAACTTCCCACACCTTTAATCGATGAGGCTGCTGGAGATCACCTCGATCCATCCAACGTACCCAGCACCGGCGCAACCGTACGCATCGACGCATCAGCCCAATTGAAGGCCAACGATAACGGCGAAGTCCACTGGATGGGCGCGGCAGGCGCCGGTAGCAGGACTGTCCCGTTTTCGGTGGCGGCAAGTGAGGAAGGCCAGGACAAGACGGTCAAGGTACCGTTCTCGGTGGTTGAGGCTAACGAGGGGCGCACCATTACCCTGACCTACACCCTCAACCGCGCCGCAGGCGGCCCGCCCGAAGACTCGCCACCGTCGATTTACGACGTCGGGCGGCAGGTAGGCCCCGGCGCGCTGTTGGTCATGGGTGCTCGTAGCGCTTTCTTCAGGCATTGGTCCAGCATGGACATACGCCAGCTGGCGGCACTGGACCCAACGACCCTTCAGCCCCGCCTAGCGCTGTGGAGCTATGAGGGGGACAGTGGCAGCGTAAATGCAACCCACTTCCCGGATACCCAACCGTCACGCATGCTGTTGGTGCGCAGTGGCGACGATTCGATTCGTATCAATCCCATCAACGTTTTCAGCAACGGCAACGACCGGGAAACCGACCACCCGCTACCCTTCAGCGCATTTGCCGCTCGCCGTGACCGAGGCACCCTGATCGGGTGGGGCAGGATAGAGAACGGCAGTGACATCCCGCCGACCATCCGTACCTTCACAGACATTGTCGAAGTTGCCGGCTCAGCCTTCGCCTTTGCAGCATTGCGCGCCAACGGCCATGTGGTTGCCTGGGGCGATCCGACCAATGGTGGAGACCTGCCAGCATCGATAGCCCCTTACAACGATATCGTTGGAGTCAGCGCAAATGCTTCCGCCTTCGCAGCGCGCCGGTCCAACGGTAATCTGCTTGTCTGGGGCAGTGGTCGCTATGGTGGAGTTGTGCCGGACGAGATCGCGTCCCTTGGTGACATCGTTGAAGTGACAGGTAATCACGCGGCATTCGCTGCTCGTCGCGCCAATGGTCATGTTGTTGCTTGGGGCGTTTCAACCGCAGGCGGCTCGGTCCCGTCAGACATCTCGGCGCTGAACGATATCGATCACATCGTGAGCTCTGCTGCTGCTTTTGCAGCGCTACGCACCAATGGCAGGGTGGCCGCCTGGGGATATCCTACAGGGGGCGGAAGCGTTCCAGGCGCGATCACGATATTGGATGACATAACCTACATTACTTCCACTCAGGTTGACGCCAACGCCGATGCCACCCAAGGCACCTTCGCAGCACTTCGGCAAAACGGACACGTCGTGGCCTGGGGCAACCCAGCACTTGGCGGCACAGTTCCTGGGGACATCGCCGAGCTGAGCGACATCAGGCAGATCTCCTCCACGCTCGGGGCCTACGCGGTGTTGCGAGCCAGCGGGCATGTGGCAGCCTGGGGCCATACGACATATGGCGCAGTGGTACCGGCAGATATCATCGGGATCAATGACATCGTGCAAGTCACCTCCACCCAAGGCGCCTTCGCCGCACTGCGTGCCAACGGCACGGTCGTGGCCTGGGGTCTCGCGGCGTGGGGGGGCGATACCGCCGCGGTGGCGAGCCAATTGCACGATGTGCGCGCGGTTTATGCCAACAACCAGGCGTTCACCGCGTTGACGACCGACGGACGGGTCGTCACCTGGGGACTTGCCGGGGCGGGGGGCAACAGCGACGCAGTCCAGGGTCAGCTGCAAGGCCAGGTTTCTTACGAAGCCACCCCCATATCGCGTGGCGTGGCGCAGACAACGTTTGCAGCGTTCCAGGACGGTGCCTGACCCTCGCTCATAAGCTCCCGCAATCCAATAGACAACGCCCGGCAGATCGCCGGGTGTTGTCATTTATGCTCAGCTCAAACCGTATCCACCTTCAACGAATGATCATTCAGCATCCCATTGATGATCGTCGCCGTATCAGCCCCGCCAATCATTCCACCCGATCCCGGCGTCACCCCGTAATGGCTGGCAAGATCGATGCCGGCCAGGTCGATGGTCTGGTTCGGCGTGGCGCCCGCGGTGCTGCTGACGTCGATGCTGGTCACGACCGATGCGCCGGTGCCGGTGACGGTGAAGTGCAGGTAGTCGTCCAGGGACGCCGCGCTGCCGTTTTCGCCCAGTAGCAGTTGGGACAGGTCGAGTTTGTCCAGGCCCGGGGTGAAGTCGGTGATGACGTCGTGGCCGCTGTTGCCAGCCTGCCATTGGAAGGTGTCCGCGCCGCTGCCGCCGCTGAGGATGTTATTGCCCAGGCCGCCAATCAAAATGTCGTCGCCGCCCCCGCCGTTGAGCACGTCATGGCCAAGGCCGCCATCGATGCGATTGCCCGAGCCGTCGCCCGTGAGGGTGTCGTTGAAATTCGAGCCAACGAGGTTTTCGATGCCGGCCAGGGTGTCGGTCCCGGCCCCGAGGGTGTTTTGCGCGGCCAGCAGGCCGAGGTTCACAGTGACGCCTGCCGTGGCATGGGCATAGCTGGCGGTATCGTTGCCGGTGCCGCCGTCGAGCAGGTCGTTGCCGACGCCGCTGTAGAGCACATCATCCCCTGCCCCACCGTGCATGGCGTTATTGCCAGAGCCCGCGCTGAGAACATCGTCGCCACCGCCGGCGTTCAGCACGTTGTCGCCATTGCCGGCCAGCAGCACGTCGTCGCCCGCCGTCCCCGTCAGGGTGTGACCGGCTTGATAGCTGATGCCTACCCCGGCGCTATCGCTGCCACCGTGGTTGTCGCTGGCGGTGTAGGTGCCATGGAAATCCGGCGTGCTGTTTTGAGCGCCCGCGTAGTTGACCGTCAGGGTCAGCTGGTAGTTTTCCGAGCCATTGCCGTTGCCATTGCCAGGATTGGGAATGTTGGTCACATGGATCTGGTAGTTGCCAGTCGCCGCCGCCGTGAACGAGGCACCGTCGCTGATCGCGATGAAGGGCCCGCCATTCAAGGAGTACTCCATGGCGATGCGGCCCGCGGCCAGGTTGTGATCCAGTTTGAGGGTTTCGCCCTGCTTCAGGCTGATGTTGAGCCGGTCTTCATCGTTGGCGTTGCTGTTCGACACCGCCCCCAGCGCGCCACTGACTACCAGCACCGCTGTCATGCTCGCGGCATTGGCGACGAAGGCGCTGCGGTTCAGGTTGATCGACTGGACGTTGTTGCCGGCGAAGCTTGCGGTGCCGGTGCTGCCGGTGAAGTCCGCGCCCTTGGCAACCCAGCCTGTGTTGAAACTGGTCGGCGACGCGGTAAGCGGGTCGCTATTGGCGTCGCTGTCGTTGCCCAGCAACAGCTCACCGGGGACTACGATATTGCCCGACAGCACGTTGGTTATGACGTTGTCATCGATCGCCACCGGCGGGCTGTTGGGTTGGACCTTGATGACCAGGTTGGAGCTGGCCAGGTCGCCATCGTTATCACTGAGGGTGTAGCCGATGTTCTCGGTGATCAACGTACCGGTGGTGGTCTGGGAGGTGTAGCTGAACGCCCCGGTGTCGAGGTTCACCACCAGAGTGCCGTCGTGGCCGGTGGCGATGCTGACCGTGTTGGTCGCCGTATTGAAGACCCCATGATTGGTGCCGCCGCTGGCAGTCAGTGCTCCCTGGCCACCGTTGGCGTCCGGGTTGTAGCTGTAGGTCGTGCCGTCCACCAGGAGGCTTTTCACAAATCCGCCGTCGGCGCCGAACGAACCGCCCTCCCCGAGCAGGCTGCCGGTGACCGGCACGCCCTGCACGGTGCCGGAAAGCACCGAGTTGAGCTGGTTCAGGTCGGTGACCACGACCGCGTTCGTGTCGGTGTGGGTGCTGCCGTCGTGGGCCAGCGGATCGAGATTGATGTTTCTCGCGCCGCTGCCCAGTCCGATGGCGTAGTTCTTGATGCCATTGGCATCGAGAAAGGCTTTCCACGCGACCTCGTCCGCCGAGCCGATTTCGCCCAAGGTCGGCTTGCCGTCGGAAAAGAAGTAGCCAACGTTTTGTGCGCCAGCCAGTTTGCCGGAGGTTGCGAACGCAGTCTGGGCCGTGGCCACTGCCGCGTCGTAATTGGTGTCACCGTGCGCTTTCAGCGCGGCGATCAGCGTCTTGGCGGTTGCAACGTCCACCCAGACGGCACTCTGGTCGGTGGCGCTGCCGCTGAAGGTCACCAGTTGGACTTTCACGTCGCCCATGTCGTCGTATTTGTCGAGCAAGGCGCTGACCGCCTGCTTGGCCAGGTCCATTCGCGAAAGCCCCGGGACACCGGAGGCATCTTTCATGCTGCCGGAGACGTCGAGCACGATCAGCAGGTTCGAGTCGATCTCGGTCGCCGTGACCGAACGCTCGGACGCGACAGCCTTGGGTACGTCATCGACGATGCTGACCACCAGGTTGCCGGTGGTGCTGTTGCCCAGGGCGTCAGTAGCCTGATAAGTGAAGTTCTCGGTCAATACGTTTGGGCCATTGTTGGCATTGGGCGACGTTGCCGCCGCAGACGTCAGCGTATAGGTGTAGGAACCATTGGGGTTGAGCGACAATTGGCCGTGGGCGCCGTTGGCATCACCCACCAGGGCGAACGTGACGGCTCCGGTTGCGCCAGTGACCGAGCCTACCAGGGAGCCAGTCGCGGTTTCGCTGGTGGAGCCTGGCTCGCTGCCGGTCGTGGTGCCGGGCGCCAAGTCCTGGCCGTCCTGTTTCAGGTCCAGGGCCTTTTCGTAGACGGTGATGTCATGGTCGGTCTCGGCAACCAGGCAACTGTTGTGCACATCGATGGTGATGGTTGTGGTGCTTTCATCGCCGTCACCGTCGCGCACGGTGTAGGTGAACACATCAGTTGCACCTGGCGCGCCGACGGAGTCCGGATTGCTGTGATAGACCGCATTGCCGTTGGCATCCAGCGTCAGGTAGCCATAAGCGCCATTGATCTGCGTATTGAGGCCGCCGTTGGCGGGGCTTGAGGTGTCGTTGCCAGCGCGCACGCCAACCATCGTGCCACCGTCGGCACCAAGCACGTCGTTGTGCAAAACGTTGCCGCTGACCGTCCCGCCCTCCACCACCGCGGCGGTATCGCAATGCGCCTTGGGCACATCGTCGACAATATTGATGACGATGGTGCTGGTGACGGTGTTGCCGAGTGCATCCGTGGCCTGATAGGTAAAGCTTTCACTCAGTTCATTCGGGCCATCGTTGGCGGCGGGCGTTGTCGTGGCGGGCGACGTCAGGGTGTAGGTGTAGGAACCGTCCGGGTTGAGCAATAGTTGACCGTGGGCGCCGGTGGCATTGCCGACCAGGGCGAACGTGACGGCGCCAACGGCACCGGTCACCGAGTCCAGCAGGCTGCCGCTGGCGGTTTCGCTGGTGGCGTTCGGCAGGCTACCGGTGACGGTGCCGGGAGCCAGGTCCTGGCCGTCCTGGTTCAGGTCGAGCGCACTTTCACGCACGCTGACTTCATCATCCGGTGCGGCGACAAGGCAGCTGTTATGCACGTCGATGGTGATGGTGGTGGTGCTTTCGTCACCGTCGGCGTCGCGCACGGTGTAGGTGAACACGTCGGTGGCACCCGGTGCGCTGACGGCATTTGGATTGCTGTGGTACACAGCGTTGCCATTGGCGTCCAGGGTCAGGTAACCATAGCTGCCGTTGATCTGGGTATTGAGGCCGCCAACGGCCGAGGTCGAGGTATCGCTGCCAGCGCGAACGCCGATCACCGCGCCGCTTGCCGCAGGCCCATCGGCACCGCCCTCATCGTTGTTGAGAACGTTGCCGCTGACCGTCCCGCCCTCATCCACCGAGGCGGAGTCGGCATGAGCGGTAGGCAAGTCATCGACAATGTTCACGTCCAGATTGCCGGTGGCCGTGGTCCCGTTATCGTCCGTGACCACCACGGTAAATTGCTCGCCCAGGCTGTTGGCGCCGTTGGCGTTGGGATGGGCTTCGTTGTCGAGCAAGGTGTAGCTGTAGCTGACCACGCCCGTGGCGGCGTTGAAGCCGGTCACGGTCAGGGTATTGCCCAGCGCCGTGGTGATCGATTGTGGAAATCCGGCGGCCACGCCACCGCTGACCACGGTGATGCCGCCAACGCTCAGGCTCTGCACGCCGTCCAGCGCGGTCACGGTGAAGGTGCCGTTTTGCGTCAGCGCCGACGTGTCCGGGCTGCTGCCGTCGTCGAGGTTGTTTTCCTGGACCGTGAGCTCGCCGCCATCGGTATCCAGGCCGGTGATGATCACCGGGTCGTCGTTGTTGTGGACTTGCAGCACCAGGTTCGCGGTGCTGGTGTCGCCATCGGCGTCGGTCAGGGTGTAGGTGAAGGTTTCCGTGCCGCTGCCGCCACCGTGTAACGCGACAAACTGCGGATCGCTGGTGTTCAGCGTGTAGGTGTAGGTGCCATTGGGATTGAGAACCAAAGTACCGTAGGTGCCGGTAAATGTGCCGCCAATGATCGGCCCGCTGTCAGGGCCGGTGGGAATGCGGTCCGCACCCTGGTGATCGTTGGGCAAAACGTTGCCGGTCAGGCTCACGAGGGTTTCCGACGCGGTACTGGCGTGGCTGTCGTCGATCGCCTGGGGCACGTCGTCGGTGATGTTGACGTCCAGGCTCCCGTTCGCGGTATCACCGTCGGTGTCGATTGCCACCACCGGGAATTGCTCGCTGATGGTGTTGGCACCACCGCCCGCCGGATGCGCTTCGTTGTCGGTCAAGGTGTAGCTGTAGGTGACGACGCCAGTGGCGGGGTCGTATCCGGTAATCGTCAGCGTGTTGCCCAGGGCCGAAGTGATGGACTGCGGGAAACCTGCGGGCACGCCACCGGTGATGACGCTGATGCCGCCGATGCTCAAGCTGCTCAGGCCGTCGGGAGCCGAGATGGTAAAGGTGCCATTTTGCACCAATGCACCAGCATTACTGGCGGTGCCGTCGGCGAGGTTGGCCTCGTTGGCGGTCAATTCGCCACCGTCCACGGTCAGGCCATCGAGGGTGACGGGGTTGTCTGGGGTTTCAGGAATGACCGGCGCAACGGCTGCGTCGTCGCCATCCGGGTCAGCCGCCACCTCCAGCAGCGGAAATTCGGGTATGCCATTGAAGCCTGCGGTGGGGAAGCCGATCAGTGGATCGACCTGTCCACCGACTTCTTCCAGCAACACAAAACTGTGCCCGCCGCCCACTGCGCCGGGGTTGCCGCCCTCGGCCCCGGCGGCCGTGGCCTCGCCAGTCTGGGTCGGGTCGGCGCCGGCCGCGATGGCTTGCTGCAGCTTCTGCACATCGGTCAGTTGGGCCTCGCTGGGCGTCGGCGTTTGCGGCGTGTCCACCCGCGGCGCCTGCTGATCGGCGAGCAATTGTGGGGTCAAGGTCAAGTCGCTGCCGCGACCCAGGGTCAGCTCATGGCCGTTCTGCAACTGCACCGCGACAGCGCCTTCGGCCCCGGTGACCAGGTGCTCGCCGGCATACAGCCGGTCACCTTCGACCAGAGGACGCCGCAGCCCGCCGACGTCCTGTGCGAAAACCTGCCCTACCACCTTGCTGACGGTACCGATGAGCGCTGCCATGTGCATTCCCTCCGCTGCCAACCACAGTCGGCACCTGTCTGGGTGAAGATCGGTGCTGGGTAGCCGCCAGAATTTGGAAAATCTGCCAGCTTTCGAGACCGTACGAGGGACAGTCAAATTGCCATAACGACAAAAAAACGTCACTCAAAACTGTCTCACTTTTGAACCCTTAGCACCTCTTCACATCGTTTCAAAAATTATGTGGAACTTTTTATTGACGCCTACAAACCGACGAAACCCTTATTCGGCGAGGCTTTCGCTTTGAACAATGTGCTGGATTTTTCCAAGCTCATAAGTTTTTTTTGGAATAACTGTTATGAGAAATTCTTCTTAGGTTTTTCCTAGGATGTTCTTAGCTGTGTTGTTACAAGGTTGAAACGGTTTTGATCTTTTAAACGTCAATATTCTGGCGACAACGAAGTACAACAGACCTCAGGAGAAGCACCCCATGCGCGTTCTTACCCCCCTCTGCAGCGCGGTTCTACTGGCCATGGCCTGCTCCTCTCAGGTTCAGGCGATGTCCCTGACCGAGGCGATCCAGAGCACCATCGCGACTCACCCGGAACTGGCGCAACGGGTAGACAGCCGTCTGTCGGCCAACGAGGACGTCAAGGTCGCCAGAGGAGGCTTCTTTCCGTCGGTGGATTTGAACGCCGGTTATGGCCGTGGCTACAGCGACAACACCAATACCCGGGCACTGGGCAACCATCACACCAACATCCTGACCTACACCCAGTCGGAACTGCGCCTGCGGCAGATGATCTTCGACGGTTTTAATACCGCCAATGAAGTGGAACGTACCCAGGGCGTGGTCAATTCCCGGGCCTATTACGCCCAGGGCACCGCGCAGGATCTGGCGCTGCGGACCATCGAGGTCTACCTGGAAGTGCTCAAGCGTCGCGAACTGGTGACCTTGGCCAAGAACAACCTGCAAGCGCACCTGCGCGTCAATGACCAGATCGGCCTGCGCACCGAGCGCGGCGTGGGCAGTACCGCCGACTCCGATCAGTCCAATGCACGTCGGGCCCTGGCGGAAAACAACTACGACACCGCCCAGGTCGACCTGGCGGACGCGGAAGCAAATTTCTACAGCGTGGTCGGGCGCATGCCCGATGAGCTGGAAACCCCACCGTCCACCAAAGGCGAGATCCCCGTGGACCTGCGCGAAGCCCAGCAAAGCATGGTGGATAACAACCCGTACCTGAAATCGGCCCAGGCCGACATCCAGTCCGCCGAAAGCCAATACGAGGTGGCGAAATCACCGTTCTATCCGCGCTTCGACGCCGAAGCAGCCGTGGGCGCCAACAACAACCTGGGTGGCGAGGAAGGCCACGACAACAACTGGCGGCTGGGCGTGGTGATGAACTACAACCTGTTCCGCGGCGGCAGCGACAAGGCGCGGCTGGCATCCAACGCCCACCAGATCAACCAGGCGATGGACATCCGCAACAACGCACTGCGCCAGCTCAACGAAGACACCCGCCTGGCCTGGAACGCAATGCTCAACGCCCGCAAACAGACGCCGACCGCCCGGGAATACGCCGACACCACTTCTCGTGTGCGCGCGGCTTATCAAGATCAGTTCGGCCTCGGCCAACGCACACTGCTTGACCTGCTCGACAGTGAAAACGAGCTGTATAACGCCAACCGCCGTTACACCGAGGTGCGCTACACCGAGGAGTATTCGATGTACCGGGTGTTGGCGAACATGGGCCTGCTGCTGCAGAAACAGCGGATCGTGCTGCCGGCCGATGCGGTCGCGCAGACCGAAGTCAAGAACCAGGCACGGCTGCCGGAACTGAAGTAATCCAGTGGGAGTGATCAGCATGACCCGCATGGAACCGGCAATTCCCGGCACCGACCCGCGCTTGAACTTCGATGATCCCTTGCTGGACGGCTTGTTGATCCTCTGCAAACTCCATGGCGCGACCGTCAGCCGCGCCAGCCTCAGCGCCGGGCTTCCTATGGCGCACCAACGTCTGAGCCTGGACCTGCTGCCTCGCGCAGCGGCCCGGGCCAGTTTGCAGGCGCGGCTGTTGCGCCGCGAGCTGGGGGATATATCGGCGCTGAATTTGCCAGTGATGCTGATCCTCGCCGGGGGCCGCTGCGCGATATTGCGGCGCTGGGGCGAGGACGGTCGCGCGCTGATCCTGCCCAGCGAGGCCGATGGCGGTGAACAATGGGTCAGCCGCGAGGAACTGACCACCGATTACAGCGGCCAGGCGCTCTTCGCCCGGCCGCGCCATGAGCTTGAAGACCTGCGCGCGCCTCTGGTGCCACGGGTCGAAGCGTGGTTTCGCGACACCTTGAAACTGTCCCGCTGGCTGTACAGCGACGCAATCCTGGCCAGTTTCCTGATCAATCTGCTGGGCTTGATGGTGCCACTGTTCGTCATGCAGACCTACGACCGCGTGGTGCCGAACCAGGCCACCTCCACGTTGTGGGTGCTGGCCGTCGGGCTGTTGATCGGCACCGGTTTCGAGCTCGTGTTGCGGGTGGTGCGTGCTCATCTGCTGGACACCGCCGGCAAGAAAACCGACGTGATTCTTTCCGCCACCCTGTTCGAGCGCATCACCGGCATGGCCATGAAAGCCAAGCCGGTGACCATCGGCGGATTCGCCCAAAGCATCCATGACTTCCAAGGGCTGCGGGAGTTTCTTACCGCCGTGACCCTTACCAGCCTGATCGACCTACCCTTCGCCCTGCTGATGCTGGTGGTGATTGGGCTGCTGGGCGGTTGGCTGGTGGTGATTCCGGTGGTGGCGTTTCCCATCACCGTGGTATTCGCGATGATCATCCAGGCGCGCCTGCGCGACACCGTGCAAAAAAGCCTGGCCCTGGGCGCCCAGCGCCAAGCCCTGCTGATCGAAACCCTCGGCGGCCTGGAAACCCTCAAGGCCTGCAGCGCCGAAAGCGAACGCCAGCATCAGTGGGAAAGCACCCACGGCGCCCTCACCCGCCTCGACAGCCATGCGCGCAATCTTTCGGCTCTGGCGACCAACGGCACGTTGTTCCTGCAACAACTGGCGGGCATGGCGACCATCGTCGCCGGGGTCTACAGCATCATCGCTGGCAACCTCAGCGTCGGCGCACTGGTGGCGACTTACATGCTCGGCAGCCGCGTGCTGGCCCCGCTCGGGCAGATCGCCGGGTTGATCACCCGCTACCAGCAAGCGCAGCTCACCATGCGCAGCACCGATGCCCTGATGGCCTTGCCCCAGGAGCGCGACGCCAAGCAGCGCCCGCTGGACCGAACCCAATTGCAAGGTGCCCTGGACATCAGCGGCATCACCTTCCATTACAACGGCCAGGACGCTCCGGCGCTGGCCGATGTCAGCTTCAGCCTCAAGCCCGGCGAACGGGTCGGGATCATCGGCCGCAGCGGCTCGGGCAAAAGCACCCTGGCGCGGCTGGTGATGGGGTTTTATGCGCCGGAGCAAGGCCAGTTGCTGCTGGACGGCCTGGACTTGCGGCAACTGGACGTTGCCGACTTGCGTCAGCAGATCGGCTATGTCGCCCATGACTTGCCGCTGCTGGCCGGCAGCCTGCGGGACAACCTCACCCTCGGCGCGCGCTACATCAGCGACGGGCGCATGCTGGAAGTGGCGGAACTGACCGGCGTTACCGAATTGGCCCGTCAACATCCCCAAGGCTTCGACCGCCCGGTGGGCGAACGCGGGCAACTGCTGTCCGGCGGCCAACGCCAGGCCGTGCTACTGGCCCGGGCCTTGTTGCTCGATCCGCCGATCCTGCTGCTGGACGAACCCACCAGCGCCATGGACAACAGCAGCGAAGACACTCTGCGCCAGAAGCTTCATACCCATGTGCAAGGCAAGACCGTGCTGCTGGTCACCCACCGTACCTCGATGTTGAGCCTGGTTGACCGGTTGGTGGTGCTGGATAACGGGCGGATCGTGGCGGACGGACCGAAGGACGCGGTGATCGATGCGCTGCGCAAGGGACGGGTGGGCTCTGCTGCGGTGTAGAAGCCAACACATAATCTGTTTGGTCCGGGGACAGGGTTAACACTGTGGCGAGGGAGCTTGCTCCCGCTGGGCTGTGAAGCAGCCCCAGAACCATTCACCTCGGTGTATCTGACAGACCGCATCGACTGGTTTTGCGATGGCTGCGCCATCGAGCGGGAGCAAGCTCCCTCGCCACAAGAAGCAGCATCCAGCTCTATTTCATTTAACCAACGGGTACCGCCCATGTCTGCTCAAACATCCGATTCAGCCGCCCGAAGCTACTTCGGCAGCTTCAGCAAAAGCGCTGAAAGCGAGTTCATGCCGGAAACCGCCGGTGCCACGCTGCAGGACTCGCCCCGTCGCTCGCGGGTCACTGTCTGGCTGGCGGCCGGGCTGATTGTCACTGGGCTGGTCTGGGCGAAACTGGCGGTCCTGGAGGAAGTCACCACCGGAGAAGGCAAGGCGATTCCATCGAGCAAGATCCAGGTGATCCAGAACCTGGAGGGCGGCATCGTCACCGAGATTTTCGTGCGCGAAGGCCAGATGGTGAACAAGGGCGACACCTTGCTGCGCCTGGATGACACGCGGTTCCTGTCGAACAAGGGCGAGAGCGAGGCCGACCGTTATGCGTTGATGGCCCAGGTCGAACGCTTGTCGGCGGAGGCCGAAGGACGACCATTGCAGTTATCCAGCGAAGTGACCGGCAAGGCGCCACAAGTGGCCGAGGACGAGCGTGCGCTCCATGAGCAGCGCCAGCGTCGCCTGGCCAGCGAGCAACGGACCTTGACCGAACAATTGCGGCAGAAAACCCAGGAACTGGCGGAGTTTCGCTCCAAGCAAGGCCAATTCAGCTCGGCACTGGCGTTGCTGCAGGAAGAGATGAACATGTCGGCACCGCTGGTGCGTACCGGGGCGGTGTCGCCGGTGGAGATTCTGCGGCTCAAGCGCAGCGCGGTGGAAATCCGCGGCTCGCTCAACGCCACCACCCTGGCGATCCCTCGGGCCGAGTCGGCCATCAATGAGATCAAGAGCAAGATCGACGAATCGGAACAGACCTTCCGCTCCGACGCGGCCAAGGAGCTCAACGAGAAACGCACGGAACTGTCGAAAATCACCGCCTCCAGCATCGCCATCGATGACCGCGTGACCCGCACCACCGTAGTCTCGCCGGTGCATGGGGTAATCAAGCAAATGAAGGTCAACACCATCGGCGGCGTGGTCCAGCCGGGCAGCGACATGATCGAAGTCGTGCCCCTGGAAGACAACCTGCTGATCGAAGCCAAGGTCCGCCCACAGGACGTCGCCTTCCTGCACCCAGGCCAGAAAGCCATGGTCAAGTTCAGCGCCTACGACTACACGATCTATGGTGGGCTGAGCGCCAAGCTCGAGCTGATCGGCGCCGACACCATCACCGACGACAAGGGCAACAGTTTCTATTTGATCCAGGTGCGCACCGATAAGAACCACTTGGGTGGGGACGCGAAACCGTTGCTGATCATTCCGGGAATGGTGGCGACAGTGGACATCATCACCGGGGAGAAAAGTGTGTTGGACTACCTGCTCAAGCCGGTGTTGAAGGCGCGGACCGAGGCGATGCGCGAGCGGTAATCCGAATCTACGCCGATCTAGTGGCGAGGGAGCTTGCTCCCGCTGGGCTGCGCAGCAGCCCCAAGACCATTCACCTCGGTGTGTCAGGCAGACCGCGCCAGCAGGTTTTACGACGGCTGCGCCCGAGGCGTCGGACCGGCCGAGCGGGAGCAAGCTCCCTCGCCACAGGGGTCTCTATACCCCTCCATGGTTCTTCTGGTAAGTCTCCTCTCCCATCGCCGCAATTTGCCCCTCGATCAACGCCTCGAACGGCCGCAACAACGGCTCGAAACTCACCGGTGTCTCAAGCGTCTGCAACGCCTGGGCGATCGCCTCCACCGTCGACAACGCCCCTGGCCCTGGCGCCTTGCGCAAACGATAGCGGGACACGCCGCCGTCGGCCAAGGTCACCCTTGGCAGTGCCGCCAGCAGCGGGTTGAGGTGCAGTAACTTGCGGGCCTTGCGCCAGGTGCCGTCAGGAACGACCAACAGCAGCGGCTCATCGCAGGGGGTGTAGGCTTGCAGCGGCTGCGCATCGTCGGCGGGAAACAACAACCGCGCCCGGTAACCCGGTTGATCGAGCAGCCGTGACAGATCCTCGAACACCTCGCCCACGATCAATTCGGCATTGTTGAGCCCCAACGCCGCCAGCCGTGCGGTGTTCAAGGCATGGTTCACCTCGCTGGGATGCTGTAACAGCAACACGCGGGTGCGACTGTCGAGGCTGGGGATCAAAGGGCACAGGCAATGGCTTTGCGGCCTGAGGCAACGTGGGCAGTGGATTCTGGACATGGTCAGGCCTGGTTCAGTTGAGCTTTGAGCAGATCACGGAAGGTCTGGATCAGCGGCTCGCGGCTGCGGCCACGGCGAACGATCATCGAGAACGGCGCCTGATAACCAAACGTCGCCGGCAGCAGCACGCGTAAATCGCCCTTGTCGACCCAGGCCTGAGCGTAATGTTCGGGCAGATAACCGATGTAGGCGCCCGACAGTACCAGGATCAACTGGGCCTCCATGCTTTCCACTGTCGCCGCGCTGTGCTTGAAGCCATGGCGGGCCAGCTCGGCCTGGCTCCAGTAACCGCGTCCGACCATGCGCTGCTGGGTGATGAGTTGCTCCGGGATACGTCGTTCACCGAACAACGGGTGGCGACTGCTGCAATACAACCAGTGCTGCTCGCGGTACAGCGGCATGTAGACCAGCCCACTCATGCGCGTGGAAAACGCGCCGATGGCCAGGTCCAGGCGGTTGTCCTGGACGCCGAGTTGCAATTCGTAAGGGCTCAGGACCGACAGGTGCAGATGCACCGCCGGGTGTTCCTGACTGTACGCGCCGATGGCTTCGGCGAACGGCAAGGCTTTGTCGCTCACCGTGGAATCGATCACCCCCAGGTTCAGGGTGCCGCGCAACTCGCCCTTGAGGGCCGCAGCATATTGCTCGAAGCCTTCGAGTTCGCCGAGCAGGCGCAAGGTTTCCTGATGGAACAACTCGCCCTTGCTGGTCAGGCTGAACCCACCCCGCCCGCGATGACAGAGCACCAGGCCCAGGGCCGATTCGAGTTGGCTCATGTAGGTACTGATGGCGGATGTGGAGAGGTTGAGCTCGTGCTGCGCGTTGGCAAACCCCTGGTGCCGGACCACGCTGACGAAGATGCGCAGCAGTTTCAGGTCGGGTAGAGCGTTGGCCATGGGGGTCTCCGAATTACTCAGGGCTTAGTAGCGCTCTTGTGGCGAGGGAGCTTGCTCCCGCTCGATGGCGCAGCCGTCGCAAAACCTGCCCACGCGATCTACCTGATACACCGAGGTGAATGGTTTTGGGGCTGCTTCGCAGCCCAGCGGGAGCAAGCTCCCTCGCCACAGGGGGCATCATGTCCGCTACAACTGCGCCGGATCGGAGTCTATCGCCCCGCCCGCCATTAGTTTAGAAAAATCTGAACTAAGTATTTGCCGCCAGCGATTCTTCACGGCACAGGCTTTTCGCAGAATCGGCCCCTGATAAATAAAACAAACGATGAGGCCCTACCCGTGGACAAGATTCTTCACCAACCACTGGGCGGCAACGAAATGCCGCGCTTCGGCGGCATCGCCACCATGATGCGACTTCCCCACGTGCCCACCGCCGCCGGCCTGGACGCTGCCTTTGTCGGCGTGCCGCTGGACATCGGCACGTCCCTGCGCGCCGGCACCCGTTTCGGGCCGCGCGAAATCCGCGCCGAATCCGTGATGATCCGCCCCTACAACATGGCCACCGGTGCCGCGCCGTTCGACTCCTTGTCGGTGGCGGACATTGGCGACGTGGCGATCAATACCTTCAACCTGCTCGATGCCGTGCGAATCATCGAGGAGTCGTACCACAAGATCCTCGAACACAACGTCATCCCCCTGACCCTGGGCGGTGACCACACCATTACCCTGCCGATTTTGCGGGCGATCCACAAAAAACACGGCAAGGTCGGCCTCGTGCACATTGACGCCCACGCCGACGTGAACGACCACATGTTCGGCGAGAAAATCGCCCACGGCACCACCTTCCGCCGCGCCGTGGAAGAAGGGCTGCTCGATTGCGACCGCGTGGTGCAAATCGGGCTTCGCGCCCAGGGCTATACCGCCGAGGATTTCAACTGGAGTCGCAACCAGGGCTTTCGCGTGGTCCAGGCCGAAGAGTGCTGGCACAAATCCCTGGCGCCGTTGATGGCTGAAGTGCGCGAGAAAGTCGGCGGCGGCCCGGTGTACCTGAGCTTCGACATCGACGGCATCGACCCGGCCTGGGCGCCAGGCACCGGCACCCCGGAAATCGGCGGCCTGACCACCATCCAGGCAATCGAAATCGTCCGCGGCTGCCAGGGCCTCGACCTGGTCGGTTGCGATCTGGTAGAAGTTTCGCCGCCGTACGACACCACCGGCAACACCTCGCTGCTGGGCGCGAACCTGCTGTACGAGATGCTCTGCGTACTGCCCGGCGTGGTTCATCGCTGAGGCGCGGCCATGAACGATCGAGATCAAGTCTTCGAAGCCGCCGCCGATCTGGTGTCGGCCTTCGCCCGCAACGATCGCGAGGCTTACTTCGGTGCGTTCAGCACCGATGCGAGCTTCGTGTTCCACACCCTCGAACAGCCGCTGCTGTCGCGCGATGCCTACCAGGCGTTGTGGGATCGCTGGCGGTCCGAGGATGGTTTCGAGGTGCTGAGCTGCACCTCGAGCAACGCCTTCGTCAGCCTGCAAGGGAACGTGGCGATTTTCATCCATGACGTGGCCACCGAGCTGCGCATGCAAGGGGAGCTTCACTTTAGCCAGGAGCGCGAAACCATCGTGTTTCGCCAAGAACAACAAGGCCTATGGCTGGCCTGTCATGAACATTTGTCCGCAATGCCGGAAGGGCTGCCACCCCCTTAGCCAAGCAGGCGACGTTCACGCACGATGAACGCGCCTTGATGATCGGAGCAGATCATGGATAACAATAACGATAAAAGCCTTACGCAGATTGAAACCAACGGGGTCGAGCAGATCCCGGACCATGAACGAACCGCCGGCCCGGGTGATCTGTTTCGACTGATCTTCGGCGGCGCCAATACCTTTGCCACCGCCGTGCTCGGCAGTTTCCCGGTGTTGTTCGGCCTTTCGTTCCAGGCCGGGGTCTGGGCGATCGTGCTGGGGGTTTTGGTCGGTTCGATCATCCTCGCGCCGATGGGCCTGTTCGGCCCGCTCAACGGCACCAACAACGCGGTTTCGTCCGGCGCGCATTTCGGTGTTCACGGCCGGATCGTCGGCTCGTTCCTGTCGCTGCTGACCGCTATCGCGTTCTTCTCCCTGTCGGTATGGAGTTCGGGGGACGCGCTGATCGGCGGCGCCAAGCGGCTGGTCGGTGTGCCGGAAACCGACTTGAGTCTGGGCCTGGCCTACGGCCTGTTCGCCCTGCTGGTGCTGACGGTGTGCATCTACGGCTTCCGCTTCATGCTGTGGGTCAATCGCATCGCCGTGTGGGCCGCGAGCCTGTTGTTCCTGCTGGGCATCTTCGCCTTCGCGCCGAGTTTCGACAGCCAGTTCGCCGGCACGGTCGCCCTCGGCCAAACAGGCTTCTATGCCGCCTTCATCGGCGCGGCACTGGTGGCCATGAGCAACCCGATTTCTTTCGGCGCCTTCCTGGGTGACTGGTCGCGCTACATTCCGCGAAATACCCCCAAGCGACACATCATGCTGGCGGTGATTGCCGCTCAGTTGGCAACGCTGATCCCGTTCCTGTTCGGCCTCGCCACCGCCACCATCGTGGCGACCAAGGCGCCGGACTACATCGCGGCAAACAACTACGTGGGCGGGCTGCTGGCGGTTTCGCCGGGATGGTTCTTCCTGCCGGTGTGCCTGATAGCGGTGATCGGTGGCATGTCCACCGGCACCACATCGCTGTATGGCACGGGATTGGACATGTCCAGCGTATTCCCACGGGTGCTGTCGCGGGTCAAGGCGACGCTGCTGATCGGCGTCATGTCGATTGCCTTCATCTTCATCGGCCGCTTCGCGGCAAACCTTGTGCAGAGCGTCTCGACCTTCGCCGTGCTGATCATCACCTGCACCACGCCGTGGATGGTGATCATGATCATCGGGCTGCTGGTGCGCCGCGGCTTCTACTGCCCGGATGACCTGCAAGTGTTCACCCGAGGCGAGACCGGCGGACGCTACTGGTTCAGCCACGGCTGGAACTGGCGCGGTCTGGGAGCGTGGATTCCCAGCGCATTGGTCGGGCTGTGCTTCGTCAACTTGCCGGGACAGTTCGTCGGGCCGCTGGGTGAGTTGGCCGGTGGGATCGACATCAGCCTGCCGGTGACCCTGGGGCTGGCCTCGGTGGTGTACCTGGCATTGCTGGGGCTGTTTCCGGAACCGGCGGCGGTGTATGGGCCGCAGGATCCGCGGAGCATAGCGCCGCTCACGAAACCAGCGCTCCGGCAGGCCGCCTGACTGACAAATTCCGTGGCGAGGGAGCTTGCTCCCGCTGGGCTGCGCAGCAGCCCCGGTTTTCTGAACTGAAAAGCGACGACGGCTGCGCCGTCGAGCGGGAGCAAGCTCCCTCGCCACCAACGCTCGTTCGCCAGGGACGGCAGCACTTCATCCCGTACATAAAAAATAAAATCGGAGACACGCCATCATGGCCTTGGATTTAATCGTCGTTCTCATCTACGCCACCGGCATGATCGCCCTCGGCTGGTACGGCATGCGCCGCGCCAAGACCCGTGACGACTACCTCGTCGCCGGACGCAACCTCGGCCCGGGCTTCTACCTGGGCACCATGGCCGCCACCGTGCTCGGCGGCGCATCGACCATCGGCACCGTGCGCCTGGGCTATGTCCATGGCATTTCCGGATTCTGGCTGTGCGGCGCCATCGGCCTGGGCATCGTCGGGCTGAGCCTGTTTCTCGCCAAGCCGTTGCTCAAGCTCAAGATCTATACCGTGACCCAAGTGCTAGAGCGCCGTTACAACCCGGCCGCACGCCATGCCAGCGCATTGATCATGCTGGTCTACGCGCTGATGATCGGCGCCACCTCGACCATCGCCATCGGCACGGTCATGCAGGTGCTGTTCGGCCTGCCCTTCTGGGTTTCGATCCTGGTGGGCGGCGGCGTGGTGGTGCTGTATTCAACCATTGGCGGGATGTGGTCGCTGACCCTGACCGACATCGTGCAATTCCTAATCATGACCATCGGCCTGGTGTTCTTGCTGATGCCCCTGTCCATCAGTGACGCGGGTGGCTGGGACGCGATGGTGGTGGCCTTGCCGGCGCGCTATTTCGATTTCACGGCCATTGGCTGGGACACCATCATCACGTACTTCCTGATCTACTTCTTTGGCATCTTCATCGGCCAGGACATCTGGCAACGGGTGTTCACCGCCCGCAGCGAAGGCGTGGCAAAAGTCGCCGGCACCGCCGCCGGCCTGTACTGCGTGCTGTACGGCCTGGCCGGTGCGCTGATCGGCATGGCCGCCAAGGTGCTGTTGCCGGACCTGGAAAACGTCAACAACGCCTTTGCCAGCGTGGTGCAACACAGCTTGCCCAACGGGATACGCGGTCTGGTAATCGCCGCAGCCCTCGCGGCGCTGATGTCCACTGCGGCGGCGGGTCTGTTGGCAGCCTCCACCACCGTGGTCCAGGACCTGCTGCCGCGTCTGCGCCAGGGTCGTGAAAGCGGCAACGGCGACGTCCATGAAAACCGCATCGCAACCCTGCTACTGGGCGCCGTGGTCCTGGCGATCGCCCTGGTGGTGAGCGACGTGATCAGCGCCCTGACCCTGGCCTACAACCTGCTGGTGGGCGGCATGCTGGTCCCGCTGATCGGCGCCATTTACTGGAAACGCGCTACCACGGCCGGCGCGATTACCAGCATGTCGCTGGGCTTCGTGACCGCGCTGTTCTTCATGGTCAAGGATGGCCTGGACGCGAATACGCCGATCTATTACAGCCTGAGCGTGGCATTGGTGAGTTTCGTGGTGGTCAGCCTGCTTTCGCCACGGTCGAATGTGGTGCCAAAGGCGGCTTGATCGTCAACTCTCGGCAAGAAGAGATTCCTGTGGGAGCGAGCTTGCTCGCGATGACGGCGGTACATTCAACATGGATGCATGCCGGTCACCGCTATCGCGAGCAAGCTCCCTCCCCCAGGTTCTGTCTTTCAGAAATAAAAAGATCGCAGCTGCGGGCCATCTCGACTGAAATGGTCCGCAGCTGCGATCTCTCCAAATTCGGCGGTGTTTACCGGCGGCGCGGCTGGCGGCGGCGTTGCTCATCGTCAGTGCGGATCGGTATCGGCTGCATGGGCGGCTCGATCAGGCCGAGCGCGACACCCAAGTCGTGAAGCCAGTTCTGGATTTTCTCTTTCATCGTGGTGCCCCCTCAGGTGGTGCGAGCGGCAGATTTCTGTGGCCCCTTCGCACTGATAATAGTCCGAAGTCCTACGCAATGCTCGTTACAGATTGCAATGATCTGTTACTGAATTGATCCGAATCCCAGGCTGTGAGTTCAAGCCGATTGCGCCGTCATCATTGGCGCCCGCGGCCACGCTTGTTGTTGCATCTCAATCCAGGCGTTCAGGTTGGCTCCGACCATGCCTTTACGCCACATCAACCACGTTGTCGCACTCGCAAATGGCTCAGCCAGTGGATGGACCATCACACGCTCGCGCCCCGGCAGGCTGGCGAGCATCGACTCGGACATCAGCGCCACCCCGGACCCGGCGATGACACACGCCAGCATCCCCTGATAGGACTCGATCTCCATCGCCCGACCCATGGTTGCATGATCATGGGCAAACCAGGCCTCCAGGCGCATCCGGTACGAACAGCCCCGGCGAAAGGTGAACACTGCGCGGCCTTGCACGTCCAGCGCACTGCGTACCGGTGCGTGGTCAGCCTCGGTGATCAGCACCAGCCGCTCGTCGCACAACGGCACGCCATCGAGCCCCGCCAGTTCCAGCGGGCCGTCCACCAGCGCCGCGTCGAGGCGATTGGTGAGCAGGCCTTCAAGTAATTCGCCACTTGGCCCCGATTGCACTTGCAGGTTCACCGCCGGGTAGGCCCGGTGATAAGCCGCCAGCAGATCAGGCAAATGCGTCGCTGCCGTGCTGTACATGGTGCCGAGCAGGAAATCCCCGGCCGGCTGACCGCCCTGCACCGCCGCGTGGGCTTCGTCATGCAGGGCAAACAGCTTGGTCGCATAGTCCAACAGGACTTTTCCCGCAGGCGACAATTGCAAACGCTGACGCTCTCTTAGGAAAAGATCCACGCCCAACTGCTCTTCGAGCTGTTTGAGCCGCGTCGACAAGTTCGACGGCACCCGATGCAAGCGCTCGGCAGCCCGGGTGATCGAACCTTCCTCGGCCACGGCCTGGAAAATCCTAAGTTGGCTGAACTCCATGACCTTCTCCAAAAAAGAACAAGTTACTCACTATTATTCATTTTTAATGAAAGTCAATCAGTCCTAGCCTGACGGTCATTCGCCTCAGCGCTGGAGTACGACCATGTCGCCCTTGATTCGCCTGCTCGCCAGTTTCATAGCCCTGATGATGGCCATGGGCATCGGCCGCTTCGCCCTTACACCGCAGTTACCTCATTTGATCGGCGAAGGCCAGGTGGACTTGACCGCCGCCGGTCTGATCGCCGCCGCCAACTACCTGGGTTATTTCCTCGGGGCGCTGGACGCCATGTTTGCTCGTCGCGCCGAACAGGTACAGCGGCGTTTATTGGGCGGCCTGTGGTTGTGCGTGCTGCTGACGCTGGCGTCGTTCTGGGCCTGGGGCTTCTGGCCGCACTTGGCGCTGCGCTTCGGCACAGGCGTGGCGAGCGCTTGGGTGATGGTGATGATCACCGCCCTCAGCCAACCCTTGGCTGCGGCGGCAGGACGGCCACGCCTTGGTGCACTGGTATTCGCCGGACCGGGGCTGGGGATTTCTCTCACAGGCTTGTTGGCCCTTGGCTCGAACCTGCTGGGCCAGACCTCCGACGTGTTGTGGCTGGTATATGCCGGCGCGGCACTGTTGATGTTGCTGGTGATCCTGCCGGCCCTGCCGAAACCCACGTCGGCAGCCGCCCCAGCAGCATCCGTCGTTGCATCCAGCAATCGCGGCATCGCCCGGCTTTGCGTGGTCTACGCCTTGTATGGCGTGGGCTACATCATACCGGCGACGTTCCTGTCGCAGATGGCTTCGGCGCAGTTCCACGGGCAATGGCAGGCGGATCTGTTCTGGCCTTGTTTCGGCCTGGCGGCCGCCACGGGCGTGCTGTTGGTGAGTCTGCGGCGGCCGAACCCGGACACCACTGCCCGGTGGTTGATGGCCACTTTATGGCTGCAAGCCGCGGGCGTGTTTGCCTGCATGCTGGGCAGTGGCACAGGCCTGGCGCTGGGCGTGATCCTGTGTGGCGCCCCGTTTCTGGCCTGCATGCAATTGATGGTGATGCGCGCCCGGGAACTGGCGCCCCATGCCACCCAGCGCAACATCGGTTTGTTGACCGCATGCTTCGCCGTCGGCCAACTCAGCGGCCCCCTGTTGGCGGCACTGAGCAGTCACTTCAGCGGCGGCTTGCAACCGGCATTGATCGTTGCCGGCAGCGGCCTGGTGCTGGCGGGCGGCCTGTTGCTGCGGCCCACCAATGCGAGCGCGGTGAAACCTTGCGCCCAGACCGCCCTGCGCTGATCAAGCCGGGCCGACCGGGTTTAACGACGGGTTCAGGTGTAGGAAGGGTTGGCGTCGGGCCAAGGCGAAATACAACACGCCTCCAAGGAAGCAACCGGTGAACCAGGCAAAGTTGGCCATTGGCTGGAGGAGCGGCGTGAAAGTGATCGCCACGCCCATCAGCGTCGCCGGGATCAACGCTTTGACTGCTGTCCAGTTAATGCCCCCGCTGTAGTAATAGCGCCCGGTCGGGCCATCATTGAATAGCGAATCAACGTCGATCTGCTGCTTCTTGATCAGGTAGTAATCCACCAGCAGGATCCCGAAAAGCGGGCCAATAAACGCCGCTAGCACGTCCAGGGTGTAGTGGATCACTTCAGGGTTATTGAACAGGTTCCAAGGCGTGATGAAAATCGAGGCCACTGCCGCGATCATGCCGCCGGCGCGCCAGCTGATCTTGCTCGGCGCGACGTTGGCGAAATCAAAAGCCGGGGACACGAAGTTGGCGACGATGTTGATGCCAATGGTTGCGGTGACGAACGCAAAGGCTCCCAGCAAGACGGCCACGTCGTTGTCGATGCGTGCCACGGTGGCGATCGGGTCGTGGAGCATCTCGCCGAACACTGGCAACGTCCCGGAAACGATCACCACGGTCACCAGGGAAAAGGCCAGGAAATTCACCGGTAGCCCCCAGAAATTGCCGCGACGTACGTCGGACATGCTCCGGCAGTACCGGCTGAAATCACCGAAATTCAAGGTAGGGCCGGAAAAGTACGACACAACCAGGGCCGTTGCCACGATCACTTGGCCGAATGCCTGCCAGCCGGACAGCGATTTTTCCGCCAAGGTAAAACTGATGTTGCTCCAGCCGGCCTTCCAGACGATCCAGCCGGCCAGCAGGAACATCACGGCATACACCACCGGCCCGGCCCAGTCGATGAAGCGACGGATCGACTCCATGCCCGTCCAGAACACCAGCGCCTGGACAAACCACAGCCCAAGGAAACCGAACCAGCCGAGGTAGGACAAACCTGCAAAATGTGGCGTCGCGTAGACTTCCATCGAAGGAAAGAACCGCAGGACCACGATGATCAGAGCGCTGGACGCCAGGTACGTCTGGATCCCATACCAAGCCACGGCGATCAGCCCACGAATGACCGCCGGGATGTTCGCCCCGAACACGCCGAACGCCAGCCTGCAAATGACCGGATAAGGCACCGCCGCTTGCTGGCTCGGCTTGGCGACCAGGTTGGCGATCAACTGCACGATACAAATCCCGCCGAGCAAGGCAATCAGCACCTGCCAACTCGCCAGGCCCAAGGCGAACAGGCTGGCAGCAAACACATAACCGCCGACGCTGTGCACATCACTCATCCAGAACGCGAAGATGTTGTACCAATTCCATTTCTGCGGCAGCGGGCCCAGGTCTTCGTTATAGAGGCGGGGGCTGTAGCCGTTGGGCAATTGCTCGGACATTGCGGGGCTCCTTGGGTGGCCGCCGTGCTCCCGCGTTTGATTGTCCACCACACTGCGCACGGGAGCCGGCGTGGTTTGTATACGGGTTCCTACGCAGAATGCGTGCCATGGATGGTGGATACGAGACAAACCGCGCTTTTCAGCGCAGGTAAAAACCGAACGAACACAACAGAACGCCCACGAACGGGGCGCGGGTGCATGGTTAAGGTGCAAGGATTTTTGTATACAGCGAAGATTTGTGGCGAGGGGATTTATCCCCGCTGGGCTGCGGAGCAGCCCCAAAAATAACCACTCAATCTGGCAGGTACACCGAGGCGTTCGAATCAGGGCTGCTTCGCAGCCCAGCGGGGATAAATCCCCTCGCCACAGGATGACCTAGCCAACGGTGGTTTGCTCGGCCTAACGATCAAGTCAGCTCAATACGATCAGCATGAATGATAATCTGGCCATTCTTGTACAGCGCACCAATGGCTTTCTTGAAGTTGCCCTTGCTGACGCCAAACAGACTGGTGATCAGCGCAGGATCGCTCTTGTCGCTCACCGCGAGCGTGCCGTTGTTCTCACGCAACTTGGCAAGAATCTTGGCGTTGAGGCTGGTCGCCGCTTCCTGGCCCACCGGCTGCAAGCTCAGGCTGATCTTGCCGTCCGGACGGACTTCCTTGATAAAGCCCTTTTCCTGTTTGCCGGCGCGCATGAACTTGAAGATTTCGTTCTTGTGGATCAAGCCCCAGTGCTTGTTATTGATGATTGCCTTGAAGCCCATGTCGGTGGCTTCGGCGACCAGCAAATCCACTTCCTGACCAGGCGTGTAGTTGGCCGGGGTCTTGTCCAGATAACGATCCAGGCGTGCCGTCGCGGTGATGCGGCGGGTGTGCTTGTCCAGATAGACATGGACCACGCAGTACTCGCCGGCGGTCAGCTGGCGTTTCTCTTCGGAATACGGCAACAGCAAATCCTTGGGCAGGCCCCAGTCCAGGAACACGCCGATGCTGTTGACTTCAACCACTTTCAGACTGGCGAATTCGCCCACCTGGACTTTTGGTTTTTCTGTCGTAGCGATCAGTTTGTCGTCGCTGTCCAGATAAATGAAAACATTGAGCCAGTCTTCATCTTCGCTGGGAATATCCTTGGGGATATAACGGTTGGGCAGCAGGATTTCACCGTCCGCGCCGCCGTCCAGATATAAACCGAAGTTAGTATGTTTAACCACTTGCAAACTGTTGTAGCGCCCGACTAAAGCCATTTCCAAATACCCTCGTTACGTGGGCGGCATTCTACCCGGTTTTGGCGTGCGATTCGTCGCCGCCAGCATCGATCGGCGTGCACCCTTGATTTTCCTGACTTTTTGCCCCGCAAGCGGCCATTCGTCAGAAGACACTGGGTTTGAATCGCCCCGCTTACGTTTTAAATTTCAAGACACGTTGTTATTTAAAACAGTGGCTTAGGTCAATACACAGGCATGAGTCGGTCGATATTCCAGCCCTACTGCAAATAATTCAGGGGGATATTTGCCAAGCAATTGTCAAGTATTTCCTGTACGATGCCTGGCCCAATTAATTATCCATAGGTTAATGGCCGTCATGCGCGTAAAAGCATCCAACAGCAAAGCAAAGCCAGCTCCAGCCGTTGAAACCAGCGAGTCGATCAACGACCAGATCGCTGCGTTCCTCAAGTCCGGCGGTGAAATCCAGCAGATTGCCAAAGGTGTCAGCGGCCAGACATTCGGCCCGTCCAAGCAGATCAGCCTGGGCAAGAAGTAATCCCCGCGTCACCTGGTCCCAAAGCGCTTTGAATCTCGAAGCGCTTGGACTGGAACCCCTCTCTCAGCCCCCTTCCCCGCAAAAATCGACGAACGGCCATCTCGGTCGAGCATTCGTCGGTATGCTTGCACCTCTCTAGCTCAAGCGTTTCAGCTTGGTTACGGTTCCCTGCTCCTCGCTATTCATGGAGTGAAGCATTTGCGCATTACTGTTGTCCTGCTGGCGTTCAGTCTGCTCGCTTGCCCTGCTTCTTATGGGCAGGTGTTTCAGCGTGAGCTCGGTGACTTCGACCTTAAACTCGGCACCACACCCAGCCGCAGCATGGCACAGGGCCTCGTCACGCCGTCGAGCACCGGCTCGTTCCATGGCGGCCTGGACCTGAGCCATGACAGCGGCTGGTACGTCGGACAATGGTCACCCAGCGCCGGCTTCTCCGCTGACCTGGAAGTCGATTCCTACATGGGTTTCAAACAACCCTTCGACCAGACCTTGGGTTACGAAGTCGGCCTGATCCACTACAGCTACCCCACCGTCGATACCCTCGACAGCCAGGAATTCTATGGCGGCCTGACCATTCTAGGCAGCCGCTTCGGTGCGGCCTTGAGCAACGACCCGGACAAACAGAACAGCACCCTGTTCGCCGACCTCGGTGGCAACGTGCCCTTCGGCATCGGCATCAGCGCCAAGTACACCACCCACCAGCTCAATACCCCGGTCTCGGTGGAGAATGGTTACGTAGGCAGTTTCAGCGACTGGTCGTTGAAAATATCCCGTCCCTGGAAAGGTATCGACCTGGACCTGATCTACAGCGACTCAAGCCTCAGCGGCAGCAGTTGCTCGGCCTATTCCGGGCACAACAGCGAATGCGACAGCCTGCTGACCCTGAAGATGGCCCATCCTTTTTACTAAGCGTTACTTATTCGTTCGGCTGAACTGCCGCGCGCCTGCCATGCTCAAACAAATCACCTCCGCCTTCGCAAGGACCCGCTCATGTCGCGCTGGTTAACACGCACCGCCATGTTCATCGCCCTGCTGCTGACACTCACCGCTTGCAGCCGTGTCGGCCTGGCCTACCGCAACCTCGACCTGATCATTCCCTGGACCCTCAACGATTACCTGGAGATCAACGGCGAGCAAAAGGACTGGTTCGACGATCGCCTCAAGGAACACCTGAGCTGGCACTGCACCACGCAACTACCAGGCTACCTCGATTGGCTGGACCGCCTGAAGACCATGGTGCAAACCAACGCGGTAACCGACGAAGCCCTGCAGCAACGCACCCGCGAAGCCAAGGCCGCCATCGCCGAAACCGCCCGGGCAATCACCCCGTCGGCCATCGAACTGCTGCAAGGCCTGAGCGACGAACAAGTCGCCGACATGGACGCCGCGTTCGTCAAGGATCAACAAAAGCGTCAGCGCGAATACCTCAAGCCGACGTTGCAGCAGCAGATCCAGGAACGTGCCGAGCGCATGGAGAAACGGCTCAACGACTGGATCGGCCCGCTCAACGACGCCCAGCGCCAGCGTGTGATGGCTTGGTCTACCGCTCTTGGCGATCAAAACCAGCAATGGATCGCCAACCGCGCACACTGGCAAAACCAGTTCAGCGAGGCCGTCGCCCAACGCCACAGCCCCGACTTCCCGAAACGCATCGAGCAACTGCTGGTAAACCGCGAAAGCTTGTGGACCCCGGCCTACCGCGAGGCCTACAACAAAACCGAAGCCCAGGCTCGCAGCCTGCTGGTGGATCTGATGGCCGACAGCACCCCGGCACAGCGTGAACGGCTATTGCAGAAAATCGACGGCGTAAAGAAGGATTTCAGCGATCTGAAATGCTTGAAGGCAGCACGATCATAAACCACTGAGATCCATGTGGAAGAACCAATGTGGGAGCGAGCTTGCTCGCGATAGCGGCCTGACATTCAACAGGTGTTTTGCCTGTTTAATCGCCATCGCGAGCAAGCTCGCTCCCACCGGGTTCAGTGCCAGCCTTTCAGGCAATCTGCGCCTTAGAAGCCAGATCATCAAAGGTAAACTCATCCAGCGCATCTTCCTGCTCATCCAGCACCTGGCGCGGATGATCATTGCCCGGAATGCTGCTGTCGATCAGGCTCAACAACCGCGAGCCGCGAGGCGTCAGCACAAAATTCTCGCCATTGCCGCCCTCTTCCTCCGGCCGAGGCTCGATATACCCACGCTCCAGCAGTAATTTTTCGTACTCTCCGGCGACCGCTTTCAGATGATCAAGGTTCTCGATTTCCTCGCCCTGAGCCGCCTTTTCCGCCGCGTGCTGCTCCGCGTAGGGCCGAGGGGTAAAACTGTGGCCGGCGCCGTTCTGCACTTCGTGCAGCAACCGTTCGATCAAGTCCCAGTTATAAGTCGTCATCCTGGTCCATCCTCTAATGCTTAAGAGTGAGATGCCTACTTAAGGTGTGACCTAGGCGGTTCAGCGCCGTTCAGCTTGGTTTTCCAACGGGTCCGCCAGCCAGCCGACCAACGGTGTGTCGAAACCGTGGCCGCCCAAACGACTAGGCATTGCAAACGTCGATAATTGAATCCCTGAGGAGAAGCCCCATGAACATCGAGCACCATCAGGTCGTCTCGCGGGAAGCCTGGCTCGCCGCCCGCCGCGAACACCTGGCCCACGAAAAAGCCTTCACCCGTGAACGAGACAAACTCAGCGCCGAACGCCGCGCCCTGCCCTGGGTAAAAATCGACAAACCCTACCGCTTCCAAGGCCCCCACGGCGAATTGAGCCTCGCCGACCTGTTCGGCGGCCGCAGCCAACTGATCATCTACCACTTCATGTTCGGCCCCGGCTGGACCGAAGGCTGCCAAGGCTGCTCGTTCCTGTCCGACCACATCGACGGCGCCAACCAACACCTGGCCCACCACGACGTCGCCGTCGTAGCCGTCTCCCGCGCGCCCTTCACCGAATTCCAACCCTTCAAACGCCGCATGGGCTGGGCCTTCGATTGGGTCTCGTCGCAAGGCTGCGACTTCAACTACGACTTCGGCGTCAGCTTCAAAACCGAAGACACCGCCGCCGGAACAGCCACCTACAACTACGAAAAAACCGACACCACCGAAGGCGAACTCCCCGGCCTGAGTGTCTTCTATCGCAACGAAGCCGGCGACATCTTCCACACCTACTCCACCTACGCCCGCGGCCTCGACATCCTCGTCGGCACCTACAACTACCTCGACCTCACGCCCAAGGGCCGCAATGAAGACGAGATCATGGATTGGGTGAGGCATCATGATAAGTATGAAGAGGCCAGGCCGCGTGGTTGCTGCCACAGTTGATGCGCCAAGCAGCCCAGTCGAGCCCAGTCCCCGTGGCGAGGGAGCTTGCTCCCGCTCGACTGCGCAGCAGTCGCCAGTTTTGTCTTAACCACAGCGCCACGCGAGAGGATTGATCGAATCGGAAGACCTGCGAGCGCAGCTAACAGAATCAATGACAACGGGCGACTTCTCAGTCGCCCGCTTCATAGCATTGATTTGCTCATCGCCGATGGCCCTGCTGGGCCTGCATGTATTGGCGAAGAAGCTGATTGATGCGTGTCTGATAGCCCGCGCCCTGCCCCTTGAACCACTCGACCACATCGGCATCAAGGCGAATAGTCACCGCCTGCTTTACCGGCACACGCAGCTCGGCGCGACGGAAGAAATCCTCATCCAATTCGGGGATATCGCTGGTATCGATGTCCGCATCATCTAACTTGGCCAAGCGCTCCCAGTCAGTTTTCGATGTTTTCGACATAACGTATGGCCTCCTGCTTAGTGGCTTTTCGGGCGGAGATGATGCGGATCACATCGTCCCGCCGTTCGGTATACACGACCACGCCAATCAACGCTTTGATCAATCCGATAGTGATCCAACGCTCTTCCCCGTAAGCCATTCGGTCATCGTGGAAGACCAGCATCGGATGCTGGAAAATGCCCGGCACGTCGTTGAAGTCGATGCCGTGCTTAAGAATGTTGGCCCGGTTCGTGGCTTCGTCCCATTTAAATAGCATGGGACCTTCTGTACTTACTTACGTACATACACACTACTCTCCTCTGCAGAAATACACAGCCCCGGTAGCTCGATGAGATGACCATCGGATCACTAGCGACATTGGAAACGGCTCAGAAGGCGCAACCGTATTCGACACATGACGCCTCTTTCCCGAAGATTACTGTCGTAACCGTCCATCCGAAATCAGACGCATCCTGTAAAAAAGTGCGAAAGGTCCTGCGCAGAGGTGGAAACCTCCTGCAAAACGGACAGACAAGATGGCAAACAGGTCGTAGTAAGAAACGGGGACTGGCTCCGCATCGCGATGAATACGAAGCAGAAATGCCCGCGGTTGCTGATGCGACTAAGCGCAATCCTCAAGTCGTCACCGCTCCCGTGGCGAGGGAGCTTGCTCCCGCTCGACTGCGCAGCAGTCGCTTGCTTTAAGCCGACAAATGCTAGGTCAAACGTCCTACATGAAGCTCGGAAAGCGGTGTCTTGTGGCATTGGAACAAGCCAGCCTATAGTCCCTCGTCGCCCAAAAAGGCGATTCGGGTTTGGCGACTCGATTACAGAGAATGCGAAAGCTACCGGCTGATTGCAGGTACCGACGCACCCGCAAAGCCGCTATATTCCACGGCGGCTGTGCGCGGGAGATCCTCGGATCTGCCGGTTTTCTCTGTAACCGGTTCGCCAACCTGCGCACAGCCACCACCCAATCGTTTGGCGACGATTGAGTGATGGCTTTCAGCCAATCAAACAGAGATATTCAAAATGAATCGATACATGCCCATCACCGGCGTCGACTGTACCCCGGCCACCCTTCTCATCGACACCGAAGCCCCACTCGACGTCCTCTTCGAAACCGCTGACTACCGCATCCGCACCGTGACCCAACTGCTGGAAAACATCGCGTTTCGTTCGGATATCAGTTCCGATACGCTGGTGCTTTCAGACTTTTGCAAGATGCTGACGATAGCGTTGCGTGATGGGTGTGATGTGATGGATGTGATTGGGAGACGATTGCGGGCGCTAGCTGCTGAATAACGAAAACGGGCGACCTTTGGGTCGCCGTTTTCATATAAGTATTTGTTGCTAAACACGACGCCAAGTTTGGTGAAGAGCTGGCACCGATCATCATGTTAGAAACCGATGACATAGACCGGTTTGCAAAGGTCGGTAACTTGGCCTCTTACGCTCGCATGCTGATGAAAATACGTCGATTAGCCAGGGCCGAAGTCAGGAAAAATGGTCAGGTCACCCGAAGAAGGTTAAGTAAGAGCCATTCAAATCTGTCCCCTTTTCTTCATGGATATATACCGAGCCGCTCAAGCTCAGAGAAAAAATATTCCATACCTTCCCGCATGCTATCTGTATCTTTTCTTATTACAACATCGTTATTTGTCGACGTATTTAAAATAAAAGTATAAATATTACACTCTCTTTCACCATCCACCTTAAAGATGAAAAAACCCTTACTTTTCATCGCCACCAACTCTAGTATTTGAATAAACTCCTCTAGCCCGACGCTATTCATACTTGGCGAACCGAAACGAGCCGCATATTTTTCAGAAAGCTCATTGAAAGACATTAATCCCGCCCTCTTAATGCTTTTGAAACGTCTTGGACATGGAAAAACGGGGACAGACCACGTTTTCCTGCTATCTGGGAAACGCACAGATAACGTGGTCTGTCCCCGTTTTTCCGCCGCAACAGGTTTGAAACCAGGTCCTGACAAGGACTTGAAATCCAATATCAATCAACTCCTTAGAACACACAGGACGTACGGTTAGTTCGTTCTGAACGGTCTCATCCATAGGAAAATACCAAACGCCATGCTGTTCGATATCTCGCGCAGTCAAATCACACACCTGCTTATCAAACATAAACCACCTACTCAATTAAATGTTTGATAAGCTCAAAGAGCTCGGGACGCCCAATATCCTTGTAAGCCTGCTGCAACCCAGTTTTTATTTGATCAGAGGTATAGATTGCTTTTTTACCTTCCTTCATTGGCGGCAAATATTGATTGATCGCTTAAATCCCTCAGGGACAGACCACGATTCCTATCTGGGAAACGCACATAAAACGTGGTCTGCCCCCCGATTCTGTTCGTTACTCTTCATCCCAAAAAACTCCCGGAGGCGCATACTCCCCACCCTGTAAGACAGCGCACCAGCCGTAACTTCTATAGAACATCTCAAGATCAAGGATCTTGTAAACGCCTTCATCGACTTTCTGCAACGTAATCAAACCATAAGCGAAATGCGTATATCGACCACCCGCCCCTGCAACTGCTCTTAGCTCCAGCTCTCTACGATCCCAGCCTGATACCACCCCCGACGACTCAGGAACAGTATCCGAAAATGAAATTTCAAACTCATTTGAAACCTTGCAAAAGCAAGGAATTCGTTCCTGCCTAAGTAATTCATCCGTGATCATGTTTTTAGGGAAATCAATATTTAATTTCACTTAAGTGCCCTCCGAGGAACAACAACCTCACCTGAAAAATTTCTTTGAAAAATACTTATAGGACTAAAATATTGACAAAAACGGGACGGATTTATTTTCCGGTCTTCACCCTTGGCCGCCCCTGACCTCGTTGTTCTACCCGGATACCAACTATCCGCTCTACCTCATCAACGAAGCGTCCCGTCCCAGTCAACTGGCCTCGCTGCAACGCATCACGGATCAAACGGACCTGCTCTGCAGGTATGGCCTCGCACACGAAAGCCTCATACCTACGACGCCGCTCCAAAGCCGTAGCGCCTAGAGCAACGAAGCAGGGATCGACATCCAGCCATTCGCTGTCAGGCCCATCACACACCCTGCTTCTGTAGCTCGACCAAAGGTAGTCCGCCAACATCGGCCACCATTTGAGCGCGTACGGGATTCAATTCAATGTAACGACAACAGGCAAGGAGATAGGCATCTGATTGCACCACGCTGGATTTGTAACGACTTTCCCATAGCGTACCGGAGCGCCCTTCGAGTCGATTGCGGTAACGCGTGGCTCGCGCCGCTAAAGCCTTCATCATCTGTCCCAATCCAGCGATGGACTCACCCGGAGCCAGTAACAGATGAACATGATTGGTCATCAAACAATAGGCGTAGACCCTGACCCCAAACGCGTCCTTGAGCTCGCGCAGATCCGTCAGGTAGCGTTGATAATCCTCGGCGACCGCAAAAACTACCTGACGGTTGTGACCGCGTTGCACGATATGGTGTGGGTAATTCGGCAAAACAATACGTCCCATCCTGGGCATATTTGACCTCTCCTCCGTGGAAGCTTCCAGCGTAGCAAAGGCTTAGAAAATAAATCTGTCCCCTTTTCTAGTCCCCTTTTCTCAGCGACTAAAAGAGACAGCTTGCCGGGCCAATAAAACGGGCCAACCTTGAAAAAAGGACCAGTTCTGTGGGGCTGCCGCTGTGTATAACAAATGCTATACAACTCACGTCAGTGCTTGCTGGGTGAAACACTCGTTTTGTATTACAAATGTATAACAGCACCCAGAAGACAGAAACCGGATAACTAATTGATACATATAGAAAATACCCACCTCGCGAGAGGTGCGTGTTGTGTATTGAGATTTTGCTCCTGTTAAGGGGCGAAAAATCATGCTCAAAAAGGGCGTATTGGTTAGGTAGACCGAAGGTCGTCAGACTGGGGTGCAGAAAGACTACAGAACGGGTGCAACTTGAGTGCAGAGAGGGCGCAATCAGGGTGCAGCAGCAACTGAAAATACCGGCGCAAGAGTGCGCCGGATCACAGACAAAGCAAAATACCTGCTGATTAAGACTCTGGCAAAACCGAAAGTACTGCTTTAAAAATATAAGCTCCATCATCAACGGCTGATGATGCCTCATATATTGCTTCGGTCGCTGTCATAAGCGAATCCTCTCCACCAGCTAAGGACAGCGCCGATACAGCGCGGGCCTGGCTAAACAACTGAAGTCCTTCTTCATTTAAGTTTTGCCCTTCATCCAGGCTGTCTTGCAAGTCAAAATACTTCTCATCTAACTGTGCAGCTAAAGCATCTAGCCCAGAAACCTGATCAGTCGTGAGTTTATTACCAGATCGTAGCTGCCTAAGAGATTCGACAACAATAGGCACCTCTACTGGACAGGCCTGAAAAGCAAGTTCACAAGCCACTTTTACAGCACTTCTTCGTTGCTCTTGACTGACTAACTTAAGCTTTTCTACAAGGCCTTTCTCAACCTTTTCTAAACGCATAATCATTGTTTAGCCTTTGGCAGTGGTTTTAATGGTGTTGACACATTGGCCCCTGTCGGCTCAATTACGTTCTGACATGATGCACAGACAGGGCGTGTCGCACCGATATCAACAACTTTCAATCCGTTAGCGTTGGCATAGCTGACAATATCCGCTTCTGCGTGGCCAGTTCCAACAACTACTTTCTCGCCTTCTTGCAAACTCACTCCAGGGCGAAGATAGCCACGAGGTTCACTTGTACTGACCAGAACAGAGCGAACACCATTCGCATCCTCTACTACCGCGACCCCCATAGTTATTCGGCCTTGAGAGTTCGCAGGTATTTGTGACTGAATTTCACTTACACGATTTTGGACAAGGTTTGATGGGTTGTCATAGGCAAGACCTCGCTCTAAGGATGTACCTGCGCCTTTTGCACCCACCACCACCGCATCAGCACCACCAGCCGCAGCAAGCCGCCTAGCCAGCAAGGCCCTTAATACCGCAGGCGCCCCCGTAACTGCAAGCGCAGCATCCAAATCCCAGGTAACCCTTTCGATCCCACCGCCGACTATAGTTGAAACCCTTTGCACCAGGTCGTCGAACTCTTGCCGGCTACTGGAAACTCCAGCGATTTCCCTAAGATAAGTGACGGCGTCCCGACCGAATTGCTCCCTCCAAGCCGTGGGAACGATCTCAGGCTCATTGGCCCAATTGTTGTTGCTGGACCATTGGGAGGCGGTATTGAACAAGGCCGGATCAACAAACTGAGCCGTCGTCGCCTGAAACGCATGTACCTCGGCGCCGTTGGCGACAATTGTGCGGCCATCACTCCATGTAAGGGCAGTGTTCCGAGCAGCTAGGCTTTGAATGCTACTGGTCGCCTTTAACAAGTCTTGCGCAAGATGCTGACCTTCAGGGTTGCCCGGGGGAAAGCTGTTTACCAGTGCCTGCAATCGCGCATTTTCGGTAGCATCCACTTGAGCATTGGCCGCGAGGAGCAGTACCTCTTCCCAAGACATATCTGACTTGGGCTTGCCCAATTTCTCTTCTAGAGCCTTCGCCTCATCAGCAAGCGCTTTTTTCTCCGACGAATGCAACAGCCGGTTATAGGAAGTCGCACTGCCCGCTACCCATGACCCGGTCTGAAGGCTCTTCGCATCCCCTCCCTGCGCGGCGGCTGCAAGCACGCCTACTATTTGGGAGTTCATCACCAGAAGCCGATTCTTCTGTTCCAAGGTCATCTCGGTGTACTGCTCGGCCAAGCTATCAATCAGCAACTCATTGACACCCGCAGCCAATGCGCCGGTTTTGAAATCACCGCCGGCCGCCTCAGCGGCCAGTCCGCCCATGACCGCGTGCAAGCCAACCTTGGCCAGCCCCCCTTCTTTCAAATCGAATTTCTTGCCAAGATCCCCAACGAGATTGAATCCCGCGGCAGCAAAGGTATTCGCCAAACTGGAACGCAGGGCATTATCGAACTGACTGTCACCACCCAGCGCCCGGTCCAATAGTGTTGACGTACCGTTCTGCAACAGCTGGTTCGCGCCGAAGCGACCGATGCCTTCCAAACTTCCTAAGCCGCCTTCGGCAATTACCTTGCCTGCATTCGGCAACGCCCCCTCCAGCGAGGTGGTGGTACTGGTCATCTTGTCGAAGATGCCGGCCGTCAACCCCGCCGTCACCCCCGACACGACATAACCGCGCAAGGCATCCGAAGAAGTTACATCCTTGAATACGGCCCCCAGATTTCCACCGTTATTGATAAAGCTGACCGTGGCGTTGCTCGCAGCCCCCGTTGCGACAGCCGTGAGCGCCACGTTCGCCCAACCTGCGGCCACGGTTGACCCAGCTGCCGCGCCACCGGCCACCGCTGATGTGGTGGCTGTTCCGGCTGCTGCAAAGGCTGTACCTGAACCAGCAGCAGCGGTGCTTCCGGCCATAGTGCCAATCAAGCCACTGGCAGCACCCGCGGTGAAATAGACGACAAGGATCGCGATGATCATCTGCACAGCCGGCCCCATGCCGGAGTGGCTGTATTTATAAGAGTCGTGGACTTCCCTGACCTTGCGCCAATCCACATCGCCGCGCTTCTCGGCTTCGGCCAACCACGCCAGTTGCGGGTCCGCATCGACCATGGCTTTGATCGATTGATGGACGCTTTCTTGATTGACCTGCTTGATGTCGATGTTCAACCCATCGACAGCTTTGATCGCAATGGCACCGGCAGCAACCATCTGCGTCTGGCGCAGTGTTTCGTCGGTATTGCCTTTGCCCGACATCGAGCTCCAGGCCATGCTGCTTTTGCTTTTTGCGTGGTCCTCTTTATGCAAATCCTTCACGGCTTCGAAGGTAATCGAACCGCCACTGTCCAGCGTGATGTCCTTGCCACTTTCAAGCTTCGCCACCTGATATCGCTGGTCATCCCCGCTCTTGATGACCAGATCGCCCCCCGTCGTGATCTCACTCCCAATGTTCTTCACATCAGTCACTTCATCACGCTGAGTCTTCTTGCTCCCCCAACTCCCCTTTTTCTTCTCGTCATACAGTGAGTAATCGCTGTTCTGCGCCGCGATCAACCCCAGTTTCCCCCCCGCCACCAGGTAGGCCTCGTCACCCGCCGTGATCCGGCTGGCGACCATCATCAGGTTCTTGCCCGCCGCCAAGGCAACATCGCCGCCGGCGGTGATTTGGGCCTTGACCTGCCGGACATGGTCTTCCTGGATCGTCAGCTTCTTGCTCTTGTACAGAAAGTGCTGTTCATCCGCCGCCGAGCTGATGTTGACGTTCTCGGTCGCGGCCATGTCGACGTCGCGCTTGGCGTCGATCTGGCTGGCAACGACATTGAGGTCCCGGCCGGCCGTAGCCGATACATCTCGCCCGGCGCTGACGCTGGCGCCGTACTGGGTGATGGTGCTGCTGTTGCGGTTGACGTCGCGGATCAGGTTGTCGACGGTCTGCGCAGCGACGAGGTTGACGTCGTTTCCGGCATTCAAGCGGATGTCGCGCCCACTTTGCAGGGCACCGCCGATGTTGTTGAGGCTGCCGCCCGCCGAGAGGCTCAGGTCATTGGCGGCTTCGATGCGCGCCGCGCTGTCGGCGAAATCGTTGCGATCCTGGACCTGGCCGTAGGCAATTTGCGATGACGTCACCGTGCGCTCGTTGACCACATCCCCCATCAACGCCGTGGCAGAGACATCCCGACCGGTGATAATGCCACCCGCCCTGTTGACGAGATGGTTGCCGGCCAAAAGGTCGAGACGCTCACCTGCTTGCACCAAGCCGCTGTTGACCAGATTCTCCCCCGCCGAAGCTGACAGGTTACTGGTCGCCTTCAGCGTACCTACGTTAGCCAGGTTCTTGCCGGCGACCAGGTTGAGGTTGTTGCCCTCAATCAACGCCCCATTCGGCGAGAGGCGGTTATTGGCGTTGGCCAGGTACAGGACTGGCGTCAGAAAAAACGGGGACAGACCACGTTTTCCTGTTTTAGCTCCTTCACCTCAGCGACGAGTCGATTTCGATCGCCACTCACCAACAACCAAATGAAACTTTCCCTCCCGCCTCAGCCTCAACCGAATATCCGCCCATCAAAGGAATACGAGGCCCGAGCCATGAAAACCTTCCTTAAACTCACCCTCGCCGCCACCCTCGCCTGCGCCCTGCCGGCCTGGGCTACGTGCACGCCTGAAGAAGCCACCATCAAGCGTGAGCAGCTGGCGGACAAAGTCGCCAAGCTCACCGAGCAGGACCCATCCAAGGCAAAAGAGATGAATGAAGAACTGCAGGCCATGAACATGGAGACATCCAGCAAGGACGTGCCGGACAAGTGCCAGTTGATCGACAAGCGTCTGCAGGAGTTGGAAGAGGCGCAGAAGAAGGCGGAGTGATGAGTCGGGCACGACCCGCTTTTGTGGCGAGGGAGCTTGCTCCCGCTGGGCTGCGCAGCAGCCCCAATAAAAGCCCCCCGTTTGCTCCTGGCACACCGAGTCGGTGGTTTTAGGGCTGCTTCGCAGCCCAGCGGGAGCAAGCTCCCTCGCCACAGGGTTTGTGGAATTCTCTCAATAAAAAACCGGACCCAAGGTCCGGTTTTTATGCAGCGTTAACGCGATTTCACTCAGCCGCCGGCGCCTCTGGCTTGCGGCGCTTGAGCGGGGCCATGCCGTCCTTGCTGACCAGAGACGGCGCGTCGGTCTTCGGGCGGTTGGCGGTCTTGCGTTTGGTCGGGGCCTTGGCGCCGGTCTTTTTCTTGTCGCCCTTGCCGTCGACCTTTTTCTTCTTCACGCCAACGGCCTTGCCCGATGCCTTGACCTTCTTCGGTCCGCTGTAGGTGCCTTTGACTTCCTTGATGGTGCGGCGCTCGAAGCTCTGCTTCAGGTAGCGCTCGATGCTCGACATCAGGTTCCAGTCGCCGTGGCAAATCAGCGAGATCGCCAAGCCATCGTTGCCAGCACGACCGGTACGGCCGATGCGGTGAACGTATTCATCACCACTGCGGGGCATGTCGAAGTTGATGACCATGTCCAGGCCTTCCACGTCCAGGCCACGAGCGGCGACGTCGGTGGCGACGAGGATTTTCACGCCGCCCTGCTTCAGACGGTCGATGGCCAGCTTGCGGTCCTTTTGATCCTTCTCGCCGTGCAGCACGAACGCCTTGTATTCCTGGGCAACGAGGCGGCCGTAGATGCGGTCGGCCATGGCCCGGGTGTTGGTGAAGATGATGGCCTTTTCGTAGGTCTCGTTGGCCAGCAGCCAGTTCACGATCTGTTCTTTGTGCTGGTTATGGTCAGCGGTGATGATCTGCTGGCGGGTGGTGGAGTTCAGCTGGCTGACCGCGTTGAGCTGCAGGTGCTCGGGGTTGTTCAGCACCTTGGCGATCATCTCGCGCAGGCCCGAACCGCCGGTGGTGGCGGAGAATAGCATGGTCTGCTGGCGGTTCACGCACTCGTCTACCAGGCGTCGCACGTCTTCGGCAAAACCCATGTCGAGCATGCGGTCGGCTTCGTCGAGCACAAGCACTTCGACTTCCTTGAGGTCGAGGTTGCCGGCGTTCAGCTGCTCGATCATCCGCCCAGGGGTGCCAATCAGGATGTCCGGAACCTTGCGCAGCATGGCGGCCTGGACCTTGAAATCTTCGCCGCCGGTGATCAGGCCGGACTTGATGAAGGTGAACTGCGAGAAGCGCTCCACTTCCTTCAAGGTCTGCTGGGCCAGTTCACGGGTTGGCAGCAGGATCAGCGTCTTGATGCTGACACGGACCTTGGCCGGGCCGATCAGGCGATTGAGGATCGGCAGCACGAACGCGGCCGTTTTGCCGCTCCCGGTCTGCGCCGTCACCCGCAGGTCACGCCCTTGGAGCGCGAGCGGAATAGCCGCTGCCTGCACCGGCGTTGGCTCGACAAATTTAAGCTCGGCCACGGCTTTGAGCAGGCGTTCGTGCAGGGCGAATTGGGAAAACACGGGTGCTACCTCGAAGAAATGCAAAAAAACAGCTGCATAGGGTAACGGTTTCGAGCGCGAAGGCCGAGTTTCTTTATGCAAACGGCCGCAAATCAGTGTGTTGTCATGATTGGATTCACGATCAACGGTCACTTCCCGCCGCTTAAAATGCTCTAATTCGCCCCTCGCGCTCATAAAAGAACCGTCTCGCCCATGGATATCAAACAACTCTGGCTCAACCTCCAGGATTTCTGGGGCGCCCTTGATCAACATCCGATCCTGCATTCGAGCCTTGCGCTGGTGTTGCTGCTGGCGATCGCGCTGGTGCTTGGACGGGTGGCGCGCTATTTGATCCTGCACGGCGCCAAGCTGATCGGCCGCCAGCCGGCGCTGCACTGGGTCAACGACCTGCGCCAGAACAAAGTTTTTCATCGCCTGGCGCAGACGACGCCGTCGCTGATCATTCAGTTCGGCTTGCACCTGGTGCCAGGGCTGAGCAAGACCAGCATGATTTTCCTGGGCAATGTCGCGCTGTCCTTCACCATCCTGTTCATGTTGCTGGCCATCAGCGCCTTGCTCAGCGCCCTGCTGGACGTCTACGCCCGCACCGAACACGCGCGCACCCGCTCGATCAAAGGCTACGTGCAGCTCACGAAAATGGTGTTGTACGTGTTTGGCGCGATCATCATTGTCGCCACGCTGATCGATCGTTCGCCGCTGTTGCTGCTGTCGGGCCTGGGTGCGATGTCGGCGGTGATCCTGTTGGTCTACAAGGACACCCTGCTGTCGTTCGTCGCCAGCGTGCAGCTGACCAGCAACGACATGCTGCGGGTTGGCGATTGGATCGAAATGCCACAAGTGGGCGCCGACGGTGATGTAGTGGACATCACGCTGCACACGGTGAAGGTGCAGAATTTCGACAAGACCATCGTCTCGATCCCCACCTGGCGGTTGATGTCCGAGTCGTTCAAGAACTGGCGCGGCATGCAGCAATCCGGCGGACGACGGATCAAGCGCAGCCTGTTCATCGACGCCAGTGGCGTGCGCTTCCTGCATGACGACGAAGAGCAGCGCCTGTCCCAGGTTCGCCTGCTGACTGATTACATCGGCCGCAAACAGGCCGAGCTCAAGGCCTGGAACGAAGCCCAGGGCAACGTCGCGGCGATGTCGGCCAACCGTCGGCGCATGACCAACCTGGGCACCTTTCGCGCCTATGCCCTGGCCTATCTGAAAAGCCACCCCGAGATCCAGCCGAACATGACCTGCATGGTCCGGCAGCTACAGACCACCGCCCAAGGGATCCCGCTGGAGATCTACTGCTTCACGGGTACCACCGTGTGGGCCGACTACGAGCGCATCCAGGGGGATATTTTCGATTACCTGCTGGCGGTGATGCCGGAGTTCGGGCTGGGCTTGTACCAGCAGCCGAGCGGCACGGATTTGCGGGCGGGACTGCTGCCGGCGGCGCTGGGGGCGAGTCACTTGTCGGAGCCGGAGAAGCAGGCGGTATAAAGCCAACCCCATTCGCCTGTGGGAGCGAGCTTGCTCGCGATAGCAGTGTGTCAGAAACATAGATGCTGACTGATACAACGCCATCGCGAGCAGGCTCGCTCCCACAGAGGTCAGCGTGTAACGAGCGGTTGGCGAACCCCCAACCGACTGATCCACACCGCCGCCAGTATCACCGAACCACCCAACACCAACCGCCCCAGCGCCTCGTGCTGGTTCCAGATCAGCAGGTTCACCAGCAACCCCACCGGCACGTGCAGGTTATTCATCACCGCCAGCGTGCCGCCGTTGACCAGGCACGCGCCTTTGTTCCACCAGTAGAGGCCCAACGCGGTGGAAACCAGGCCGAGGAAGACCAGCACGCCCCACTGCAACGGCGCTTGCGGCCAGAAGTCGGCTTTGCCGAACAGCAGGAACGCCGGCAACGCCACCATCAATGCACCGAGGTAGAAATAACCGAAACGCCGGTAATGCGGCAGATCGCTTGGGTGACGCGCCACCAAGTGCTTGTAAAGCACCTGCCCGGCCGCGTAGGTGAAGTTGGCCAGTTGCAGCAGCAGGAAACCCATGAAGAAGTCCGGGTTGATCCTGTCATAACGAATCACCGCCGCACCGGCCACGGCCACCAGTGCCGCAACCAATGCCCAGGGATTGAAGCGCCGATTGAGGGCGTCTTCGATCAAGGTCACGTGCAGGGGTGTAAGGATGGTGAACAGCAGCACTTCCGGGACCGTCAACACCCGGAAACTCAGGTAGAGGCAGACGTAGGTCACACCAAACTGCAAGGCACCGATCAACAGCATGCCGCGCATGAACGACGGCTCGACCTGGCGCCAGCGCGTCAGGGGGATGAACACCAGCCCCGCCAGCACGACCCGCACCAGCACCGCGAAATAACTGTCGACATGCCCCGCCAGGTATTCGCCGATCAGGCTGAAGGAAAACGCCTGGATCAGCGTTACAAAAAGTAGATAGCCCATACCGCCCCTCGTTTTGAATGGCGGCGAAGATAGCGGGTTTTGGTGGTTGTCGCTAATTACCTCAATACACAGATCCTGTGGGAGCGAGCCTGCTCGCGATAGCGGAGTGTCACGTAGCAAATGTTTGGCTGACATGACGCCTTCGCGAGCAGGCTCGCTCCCACATCGGGTTATTGAGCTGGTTTGAAATAGCAGGCAAAAAAAAGCCCGATCTCGCTTAAGCGTTCAATCGGGCGGGTGCACTCAGGAGCTGTGAAAGTGCGAAGGGAGGTTCGATGCGCAAAACGGTTTGAAGGGAAGCGCCGAGTCACTAGAACACCCGGCGATTATCCGAAGATTAACGGCTTAGGCGACCTGGGAAAGCTTGGCGTTGGCCTGGTTCAAACCCTTCTCCTGGAAGTCGCCACCCAGGTTCATGCCCTCGGCGTGAATGAAGGTCACGTCGTGGATACCGATGAAACCCATCACTTGGCGCAGGTACGGTTCCTGGTGATCGGTGGCGCCGCCGGCGTGGATGCCGCCGCGAGCGGTGAGCACGAAGGCGCGCTTTTCGGTCAGCAGACCTTGAGGACCGGTGGGGGTGTATTTGAAGGTCACACCAGCACGCAGCACATGGTCGAGCCAGGCTTTCAAAGTGCTGGGAATGGCGAAGTTGTACATCGGCGCCGCCATCACCAGGACGTCGGCGGCCAGCAGCTCGTCAGTCAGTTCGTTGGAGCGTTCCAGCGAAGCGTTCTCGATGTCGTTGCGTTGCTCGGCAGGCTTCATCCAGCCGCCCAGCAGGTTGGCATCCAGGTGCGGCACCGGATTGATTGCCAGGTCGCGGACGCTGATCTCATCGGCCGGGTGCGCGGCTTTCCACTGGCTGATAAACGTTTGGGTCAGTTGGCGGGAAACCGAATGTTGCTGGCGGGCGCTGCTTTCGATGATCAGGACGCGGGACATGGCTTGTAGGCTCCATCTGAGAATGTTGTCAGTCGATGGAGTGAAGGTTAAGCGTGATCATATCGATGAGAAAGCGCAAATAATTGCTGCGAACCATCGATATTTTCGTTTATAAGCGGAGCAAGCTTTGTGATGCCGCCCCGCCGCTGGCTATTTCGGCTTGCAGGTCAGCTCGATGCGCAGCTTGATGATGTTGCGGTTGAACTTGGCGGTGGCGTTCTTGAACTTGCCGGCGGCGACTTCGATGGTGCGGGTGCGCGGCGCCTCCGGGCCGTTGCGGAACACTACTTTGCAGGTTGCATCGGTGCTGCCGTAGTTGTTGACCTGGATCGAGCCGATGTCGGCGTCGGTGTCATAGGCGTTGTAGTCGATGCTCAGGCCGTTGAGGTGTTTTTCCACATCGATCGGGTAGGCAAATGCAGTCAGCGGCAGCAGGGCCAGCACCGCACAACAGATTTTTTTCATTCGGCAGTCTCCACCAAGGGACCGCCAGCTTAGGACAAGAGGAGCTCAATATGAAAGCGCCCCGCGTGACCCTTGATCAATGGCGAACGTTGCAGGCGGTGGTGGACCACGGTGGTTTCGCCCAGGCCGCCGAAGTGCTGCACCGCTCGCAATCGTCGGTGAGCTACACCGTGGCTCGCATGCAAGACCAGCTCGGCGTGCCGCTGCTGCGCATCGATGGACGCAAGGCGGTGCTGACCGAGGCCGGCGGCGTGCTGCTGCGCCGCTCGCGGCAACTGGTGAAGCAGGCCAGCCAACTGGAAGACCTGGCCCACCACATGGAGCAAGGCTGGGAAGCGGAAGTGCGTCTGGTGGTGGATGCGGCCTACCCCAACGCCCGCCTCGTCCGCGCCCTCACGGCATTCATGCCACAAAGCCGGGGCTGCCGGGTGCGCCTGCGCGAAGAAGTGTTGTCGGGCGTCGAAGAAGTGCTGCTCGAAGGCGTGGCCGACCTGGCCATCAGCGGCTTCAGCATCCCTGGTTACCTGGGCGCGGAGTTGAGCGACGTCGAATTCGTCGCGGTGGCCCACCCCGAACATGCCCTGCATCGCCTCAACCGCGAACTGAGTTTCCAGGACCTGGAAAGCCAGCTGCAAGTGGTCATCCGCGACTCCGGTCGCCAGCAGCCCAGGGACGTCGGCTGGCTCGGTGCCGAACAACGCTGGACCGTAGGCAGCCTGGCCACCGCCGCGACGTTTGTCGGCAGCGGCCTGGGGTTCGCCTGGCTGCCGCGGCACATGATCGAACGAGAGCTCAAGGAAGGCTTGCTCAAGCGTCTACCCTTGGAGCAAGGAGGCAGCCGCAACTCGACTTTCTATCTGTTCTCCAACAAGGAAAAACCTCTGGGCCCGGCCACGCAAATCCTCATCGAGCTGCTGCGCACCTTTGATACCGCGCCGCTGGATGCGCCGTTCGCCGCACCTGAACAAGCCTGACAAGGAATTCGCCGATGGCCTATTTTGCGCACGAAGGTTGCAACCTGCACTATGAGGAATATGGCCACGGCGCGCCCCTGGTGCTGGTCCACGGGTTGGGCTCCAGCACACGGGATTGGGAAAAGCAGATCCCGGTGCTGTCCGCCCGCTATCGCCTGATCGTGTTGGATGTGCGCGGACACGGTCGGTCCGACAAGCCGCGTGAGCGCTACAGCATCGAAGGCTTCAGCGACGACCTGAGCGCCCTGATCGATTACCTCGACCTGGGCGCGGTGCATCTGGTGGGCTGGTCCATGGGCGGCATGATCTGCTTCCAACTGGCCGTGGACGAACCCACGCGGGTCAAGAGCCTGTGCATCGTCAACAGCGCCCCGGAGGTCAAGGTCCGCACGCCCGACGATTGCTGGCAATGGTTCAAGCGCTGGAGCCTGATGCGGCTGCTCAGCCTGGAAACCATCGGCAAGGCCCTCGGTGCCAAGCTGTTCCCCAAGCCCGAACAGACCGAGTTGCGCCTGGAAATGGCCCGGCGCTGGGCAATGAATGACAAACGTGCTTATCTGGCCAGCTTCGACGCCATTGTCGGCTGGAGCGTACAGGAACGCCTGTCGCAAGTTGCCTGTCCAACCCTCATCATTTGCGCCGACCACGACTACACCCCGGTGGCGCTGAAAGAAGCCTATTCAAAGCGTTTGCCTGACGCACGACTGGCAGTCATCACCGATTCACGGCACGCTACGCCGCTGGATCAACCCGAACGCTTCAACCAAACCCTGCTCGAATTCTTGATCGCAATCGATTCCACTACTCAGGATCACTGAACCCATGCTGAAAAAAATCGCCCTCGCCGCCGGCTCCGTCCTCTTTGCTGCCAACCTGATGGCCGCGCAACCGGCCAAGGCCCCTCACGTATTGCTGGACACCACCAACGGTCAGATTGAAATCGAACTGGACCCGGTCAAGGCCCCTATCAGTACCAAGAATTTTCTTGAGTACGTTGACAGCGGCTTCTACAACAACACGATTTTCCACCGTGTGATCCCGGGCTTCATGGCCCAGGGCGGCGGTTTCACCCAACAGATGCAACAGAAAGACACCAAGGCGCCGATCAAGAACGAAGCCAGCAATGGCCTGCACAACGTACGCGGCACCTTGTCGATGGCCCGCACATCCAACCCGGATTCGGCCACCAGCCAGTTCTTCATCAACGTGGCCGACAACGCCTTCCTGGATCCGGGTCGCGACGCTGGTTACGCGGTGTTCGCCAAGGTGGTCAAGGGGATGGACGTGGTGGACATCATCGTCAACTCCCAGACCACCACCAAGCAAGGCATGCAAAACGTGCCGATCGACCCTGTGATCATCAAGTCGGCCAAGCGCATCGACTAAACCCACAGGGCAAGCCTGGGCGGCGTCGGCGATCCCGCGCCGCCCACAGCAAAAAAGGAGAGCCCTGCCCGGGCTAGGTACCCCATGGTTTATCGCCGTTTCGAAAAACTGATCGACATCTTCCGCGACGCCCCGACTTCGGCCCCGCCGAACCGCGTCCTGCCCTTTTACACGTATTACCTGAAACAGGTCTGGCCCAGCTTCGCCGTGCTGCTGGTGGTCGGCCTGATCGGCGCGCTGATCGAAGTGGCGCTGTTCAGCTACCTGAGCCGCATCATCGACCTGACCCAGGCCACGCCCAACGCAGAGTTCTTCAAGCTCCACGGCCTCGAATTGGCCTGGATGGCGGTGGTCGCACTGGTTCTTCGGCCGATTTTCGTCGCCCTGCATGACTTGCTGGTTCACCAGACCCTGAGCCCCAGCATGACCAGCCTGATCCGCTGGCAAAACCACAGCTATGTGCTCAAGCAGAGCCTCAACTTCTTCCAGAACGATTTTGCCGGGCGTATCGCCCAACGCATCATGCAGACCGGCAACTCGCTGCGGGACTCGGCGGTGCAGGCCGTGGATGCGTTGTGGCACGTGCTGATCTACGCCGTCAGCTCGCTGGTGCTGTTCGCCGAAGCCGATTGGCGCCTGATGATCCCGCTGTTGATGTGGATCGCCGCCTACATCGGCGCGCTCTATTACTTCGTCCCCCGGGTCAAGGAACGCTCGGTGGTGTCCTCCGATGCCCGTTCAAAGCTCATGGGGCGGATCGTCGATGGCTATACCAACATCACTACCCTGAAGCTGTTCGCCCACACCAACTTCGAACAGCAATACGCTCGCGAAGCCATCGAAGAGCAGACTCAAAAAGCCCAGCTCGCCGGTCGCGTCGTGACCAGCATGGATGTGGTCATCACCAGCATGAACGGGCTGCTGATCGTCGGCACCACAGCCCTGGCGCTGTGGCTGTGGACCCAGTCGCTGATCAGCGTCGGCGCGATTGCACTGGCCACCGGACTGGTGATCCGCATCGTCAACATGTCCGGCTGGATCATGTGGGTGGTCACCGGCATTTTTGAGAATATCGGCATGGTCCAGGACGGATTGCAGACCATCTCCCAGCCCGTCAGCGTCATCGACCGAGATCAGGCCAAGCCGTTGGCGGTAGCCCAGGGCGAAGTGCGTTTCGAGCAGGTGGATTTTCACTACGGCAAGAAAAGCGGCGTGATCAGCGACCTCAACCTGGTGATCAAGCCGGGCGAGAAAATCGGCCTGATCGGCCCGTCCGGCGCCGGCAAATCGACCTTGGTCAACCTGCTGCTGCGCCTTTATGACGTGCAGGGCGGGCGCATCCTCATCGACGGCCAGGACATCGCCCACGTCGGCCAGGAAAGCCTGCGCGCACGCATCGGCATGATCACCCAGGACACGTCGCTGCTGCACCGTTCGATTCGCGACAACCTGCTTTACGGCAAGCCCGACGCCACCGACGCGCAACTCTGGGAAGCGGTACACAAGGCCCGGGCCGATGAATTCATCCCGTTGCTCTCAGACGCTGAGGGCCGCACCGGTTTCGATGCCCACGTGGGCGAGCGCGGCGTGAAGCTCTCTGGCGGCCAGCGTCAGCGCATCGCTATTGCCCGGGTGCTGCTCAAGGACGCGCCAATCCTGATCATGGACGAAGCGACCTCCGCGCTGGACTCGGAAGTCGAGGCGGCCATCCAGGAAAGCCTCGAGACGCTGATGCAAGGCAAAACCGTGATCGCCATCGCCCACCGCCTCTCCACCATCGCCCGGATGGACCGGCTGGTGGTGCTGGAGAAGGGTCGCATCGCCGAGACCGGCAGCCATGCCGAGTTGCTGGCCCAGGGTGGGTTGTACGCGCGGCTGTGGCAGCATCAGACGGGTGGGTTCGTCGGGATCGACTGAACCCTGGTTATGCACAAAACCCCGTGGCGAGGGAGCTTGCTCCCGCTGGGTTGCGTAGCAGCCCCAAACTGTATCTGGCACTGCGATGTGTCAGATACACCGCAGGGGCCTGCTGCGCAGTCCAGCGGGAGCAAGCTCCCTCGCCACGGGGGCTCAGAGAACTTCAGCACTGCCGATAAGGCAGTGCCGTTTTCGCTTCTTCGGCATACGCCATCACGCCCTCCTGCTCGCGCGCAAGAAAATCCGCCACCGCCGCTTTCAAGCCCGGATGGCGAAGGTAGTGCCATGAACGGGTGATCACCGGTTCGAAGCCGCGAATCAACTTGTGCTCACCCTGGGCCCCGGCGTCAAAACGCTGCACGCCGTTGGCAATCGCGTAGTCCATGCCTTGATAGAAACACGTCTCGAAATGCAGCCGATCGAACTCTGCCAGGCAGCCCCAATAACGCCCATAAAAACTGTCGCCCGCCAACAGGCTGAACGCCATCGCCACCGGCCGTGAACCTTGCTTGGCCAGTACCACGCGAATGGCCTCGGGCATGCGCTCGGCCAGCAGGCTGAAAAAAGCACGGGTCAGATAAGGCGCCTGCCGACGCACCGCGTAGGTATTGGCGTAACAGGCGTAGACAAAATCCCACTGCGCCTCGTCCAATTGATGGCCTTCCAGCCATTCGAAATCAATGCCCTGCCCCGCCACCTGCTCGCGCTCCTTGCGCATCTGCTTGCGCTTGCGGGAACTGAGCGCGTCGAGGAAATCCTGGAAATCCCGATAGCCGCGATTCTGCCAGTGGTACTGGCAACCGATTCGCTGCAACCAGCCCTCCTGCCTGGCCAATGCCTCGTCGGTGAAGGCGTCGGTGAAGTTGATGTGGGCGCTGGATAGCCCTTCGATCTCCAGATAGCCCGGCAGGCTGCCCAGCAGTTCCAAGCCATCCTCAACACGCGCCGTCAGCAGTCGCGGGCCGCTCACCGGACTGAATGGCACCGCCGTCAGTAGCTTGGGGTAATAGTCGATGCCGGCCCGGGCACAAGCGTCGGCCCAGCCATGATCGAACACGTACTCACCGTAGGAATGCCACTTGCGATAGCTGGGCAAAGCCGCCAGCAGCCGCCCCTCTTCAAGGTGCAGCAGATGCTCGGGCTGCCACCCGGAATGCGAACCCAGGCTGGCGCTGTCTTCCAGGGCGGTGAGAAAAGCGTGGCGCAGGAAGGGTTGGTTGACGGGCACCAGCGCGTCCCACTCATGTGGCGCGATGGCGGACAGGCTGTCCAAGACGTGAAGCGGCATGCGGTTCCCCGATATCCAGACGACGGATTGGGCGAGTATCGCCGATCCGAATCGCAAGGGGATAAAAAAACCCCGCCAGAGGCGGGGTTCAAAGGAGCTGTAACGGATGAAAGTGCAGCGGTGTATCAGGTCAAAAGGGCTTAGAACACGTACTGGGCACGGACTACGAAACCGTCGCCATCATCATCGCCATTGGCGTTGGTGACTTTATCGGTCTTGGCCTTGACGTAGGCACCGGTGATTTTCACCGCTTCGTTGGCGTACCAGTTCACACCCAGGTTGTGCACCTTGGCTTCGGCATCGCCCACTTCGCGGGTCGCCGAGGCGGTGGTGATGTTGTCGTCTTCGACGGTCATGCTGTCGAAGCGGTAGAACACTTCCCAAGCGCCGATGGATTTGTTCTGAGGCTTGATGGCGTCGAATTTGCCGAGTTTATAACCACGGGATTCACCAGTGAGGGTGTAGGCACCCTGGACGTAGAAGCCGTGACCTTTTAGGTCTTCGAAGGCGTCGCTGTCAGCCTTGGTCTTGCGGGAGATGTATTCACCCTGGATAGACGCTGGGCCCATGGCGAAAGCGGCTTCCAGACCGAAGGCAGTGTCGGTGTCGTAGGAACCGGCCGGCGAGTTGTTGGCGCCGCCCAGGACCGGACGGTTGCCGTTAGGGCCGGCGTCATTGCCGCCCAGGGTTTCAACGCCACGCATGCCCAGACGGGAGCGATAACGAGCGTCGAATGCGGTGTCCGAAACGTCGCGCGAGGCCACGTTCAAACCGAAGTGCAGCACGTTGCCAGCTTCGTGCATCGGGGCGAACACGAAACGACCATTGGCTTGCTTGATGCTGTTGCCGTCGGTGTCGTCGGTGTCTTTGCTGAACACACCGGCCGAGACGTAGAACGAATCAGCGAAGACGCCGGATGCTTGCAGGCCCAGGCCGTTCTGGTGGCCGTTGGCCCAGTCGATCAGGTCGTAGGCGGCATTACGCTCAGGTGCGGTGACCCATTTGGAGCTGGTGGCTTTTTCAAGGCCGAAATCCGGGTCGAAACGGCCGACCTTGATCGAAACCGGCTTGAAGCCGTTGTAGGCCAAGGAAGCTTCGTCGAAGTAGCCGTTATCGGAATCGCCGCTGTTGTGGGAGAAATCGTAGTTGATGGTGTAGGCCCAGTCCGTGTACAGCACACCGGACAACTCCAGGAAGCCACGGCGGATGTAAGCGGCATCGGCTTTGTCACCGTTGTCGGTGTAGATGCCATCGAACTGGCTGTAGTCAGCCTGCAAACGACCGCCGAGCTTGAAGCTGAACTCTTTGTCAGTGGTAGCGACCTCCAGGCCGCCCTTGGTCTTGACCACGATATCGGCGCCGTCTGTGGTCACGGTGCCGGCGAAAGCCTGGGCGGTTACTGCCATTGCCAGAGCGCTGGCGGCAAAACCTGCGAAGTGCTTACGGATCATCGAAGAATTCCCCTATCTGGTAGTCTATGCGTTAGAAAACACGCGGAACTGGGCCCGCTGGTGTTGGGAGGGGATCTTGGCGACGGGGTGTGTCAGGCAAGTTGCTATCACATAAAGATTTTATGACAGCGGAACTTTTTACTTCGAAAGGGAATAACAGAAATGCCACAAAAATGTGGGAGCGAGCCTGCTCGCGAAGGCGGTGGATCAGTCAGATTCAAGTTGACAGATCTTCCGCCTTCGCGAGCAGGCTCGCTCCCACAGGAGTTTTTTTACATTGAACGAGAGTTCAACGCTTGCGCAGGATCACGCTGCCGATCGAATAGCCGGCGCCAAACGAGCTGAGCACCGCGACGGAGCCGCTGGGCAGGTCGTCCTGATACAGGTGGAACGAAATCACCGAGCCGGCCGAGCTGGTGTTGGCGTAGCGGTCGAGGATCACCGGGGCTTCCTCTTCGCTGGCTTCGCGTCCCAGCAACTTGCGCACGATCAGCTGGTTCATGCTCAGGTTGGCCTGATGCAGCCAGAATCGCTTCACTTCGCCGACGTTCAGCTGGTTTTCCTCCAAATGGGCGCCGATCAGTTCAGCCACCATCGGGCAGACGTCGCGGAACACCTTGCGTCCTTCCTGAACGAACAGTTTGTCCCGGGTGCCGATGCCCTCCTCCGCCGCGCGGTTGAGGAAGCCGAAGTTGTTGCGGATGTTGTTGGAAAACTTGGTGAGCAGCTTGGTGCTGACCACATCGAACTGATACGGCGACGTGGCCTGGTCCGCGCGCTCGATGATCACGGCGGTGGCCGCGTCGCCGAAGATGAAGTGGCTGTCGCGGTCACGGAAATTCAGGTGGCCTGTGCAGACTTCCGGGTTGACCATGAGGATCGCCCGGGCCTGGCCCAGTTGCACGCTGTTGGCGGCGGCCTGGATGCCGAACGTCGCCGAAGAACAGGCCACGTTCATGTCGAAACCGAAACCTTCGATGCCCAGGGCTTCCTGTACTTCGATGGCGATGGCCGGGTAAGGACGCTGCAAGTTCGAACAAGCCACGATCACGCCGTCGATGTCGGCGGCGGTGCGACCGGCGCGTTCCAGGGCCTGCTTCGCGGCGCCGACGGCCATTTCGCAGAGCACCGACCACTCGTCATTGGAGCGCTCGGGCAGGCGCGGCGTCATGCGTTGTGGATCAAGAATGCCGTCCTTGTCCATGACAAAGCGGCTCTTGATGCCGGAAGCCTTCTCGATGAACGCGGCGTTGGATTCGGTCAATGCTTGCACTTCGCCGCGCTCGATGGCCTCGGCGTTATCGGCGTTGAACTGCGCGACGTAAGTATTGAAGGATTGCACCAGCTCTTCGTTGGAGATGCTGTTGGCCGGGGTGTACAGGCCGGTGCCGCTGATGACGACGTTATGCATGGTCGTGTCTCTATTCTGTTCAGGCAGAAAGTATTGGCACCGACGTACCAACACGCAAAGGGACTTTTCCCATCCCGGGGAAGCAGCCCTGGCATCGCTTTATTCCGATCCGCCCGTGACCTTGAAGAGCAAAACCACGGGACCGGTATTTATAGGCGCGAAGTTTGCCATAAACGCTGGCTTTTGGCCCATGTTCCCTTTTACCAGACAAGAATCCACAGGGAATAGGTGGTGGTCTGATCAACCCTCCACCAACCCCCACTGCTTACCCAGGCGCTTGTCGGAAATCGGCACCTTGGTCCCCAACTGCTGGGCGAACAGCGACACGCGGTATTCCTCCAGCCACCAACGGTAGAGCTCCAGTTGCGGGTCGCGCTTGCCTTCCTGGGCGTGTTTGCTGGCGCGGGCCTGGTATTGAGCCCAGAGATTGGAGAGCTCGCCGCTCCAGACCCGGTCCTTCTGGACCTGGCTGCCCAGCTTCTCGAAACGTTGCTCGATTGCCTTGAGATAGCGTGGCAGCTCCTTGAGCCATTGATGGGGGGTTTCCCGCACGAAGCCTGGGTACACCAAGTGGCCGAGCTGTTGCTTGATGTCGTTCAGCGCCACGGCCTGGGCCAGGTCGATCTTGCCCTTGAAGCGTTTTTGCAGGCCGTGCCAGAGCTTGAGGATGTCCAGGGTCAGCTTCGCCAGGCGTTCGGCGTGCTCGGTCCAGGCGCCGCGCTTGCGTTCGGCCAGGGCCGCCAGCGCGGCACCGTCACGGGGCAGGCTCGGCTCGCCTTCGAGGATGCAGCTGTCGAGGCTCGCCAGCAGGATGTCTTCCACCAGAGCGTCGACGCGCCCCAATTCACGATAGAGCAGGCCCAACTCCGTCAATCCCGGCAGCTTGCCACGGAGGAATTTCGCCGTTTCGGCCAATTGCTGCATGAGCAAACGCTGCAAGGCACGACGGTGCTGGAACTCGGCTTCGGCCGGGGTCGGGAAGCGCCCTTCCTTGACCACGCCGCCCTCTTCCACCAACGCCGGGTACACCGTCATCGACAACCCGGCGATCTTCTGCTGGGTTTTCTCGGCCACCGGTGCGAAGACTTTCGCCTCCACCGGTTCCTGGCTCTTGGCTGTTTGCGGCACGGCCAAGGCGGCCTGGCTGGCCTCGGCAAAACGCGCCGTCAGCTCGGCCAGGTCGCGGCCTTCACCGAGGAACTTGCCCTGGCCATCGACGATTTCCAGGTTCATGCGCAAATGGCTTTCTACCTGCTGCGCCGCTTCCGCCCAGGCGTCATCGCTGACCCGCGCACCGGTCATGCGCAGCAATTCGCGCCCCAGGGATTGCGGCAACGAACCTTCGGCAAACGTGATGCGTTGCAACGCGGCCTTGACGAAGTCCGGCACTGGCACGAAGTTCTTGCGCAAGGCCTTGGGCAGGTTGCGCACCAGCGCGATGCACTTGGCTTCGATCATCCCCGGCACCAGCCATTCCAGGCGCTCAGGTGGCAGCATCGGCAGCAGCGGCGCCGGTACACGCAACGTGACGCCGTCGCGGGGATGGTTGGGCTCGAAGTGATAGCTTAACGGCAACGTCAAGTCGCCGACGCGCAAGGTGTCGGGGTACTGGTTGGCCGTCACCTCGCTGGCCTCCCGGGCCAGCACGTCTTCTTCGCGCATGATCAACAGCTGCGGATCTTTCTGGCTGTTGATCCGATACCAGCTGTCAAACGTCGCGGTCTGATGAATTTCGGCAGGCAGGCGCGCGTCGTAGAAGGCGAACAGCGTTTCCTCGTCCGCGAGGATGTCGCGGCGACGGGCCTTGGCTTCGAGCTCGTCGAGTTGTTCAAGCAACCGCGTATTGGCGCTCAGGCACTTGGCCTTGGACTGGATCTCGCCACGCACCAGCGCCTCGCGGATGAACAATTCACGGGACACCACCGGGTCCACCGGCCCGTAGTGAACGGGCCGACGACCAACGACGATCAGCCCGAACAAGGTGATCTGCTCATAAGCCACCACTTGCCCGCGCTTCTTCTCCCAATGGGGCTCGAAGTGGTTTTTCTTGATCAGGTGCCCCGCCAGCGGTTCGATCCAGTCCGGCTCGATCTTCGCCACCATGCGCGCGTACAACTTGGTGGTTTCCACCAGTTCGGCGGTCATCAGCCACTGCGGACGCTTCTTGCCCAGGCCTGACGATGGATGGACCCAGAAGCGCCGCTGGCGAGCGCCGAGGTAATCGCCGTCTTCGGTTTTCTGGCCGATCTGGCTCAACAGCCCCGAGAGCACCGCCTTGTGCAGTTTCGGGTAATCGGCCGGCTCTTTGTTGAGGCTCAACTGCATGTCGCGGCAGATCAGGCTCAACTGGCGGTGGGAATCACGCCATTCGCGCAGGCGCAGGTAATTCAGGAAGTTCTTGCGGCACCAGTTGCGCAGCGGGTTGGCGGTCAGGGCCTGGCGCTGTTCTTCGAAACCTCGCCACAGATTGACCAGCCCGGCGAAGTCCGAATCCGCGTCCTTCCATTGGGCGTGAGCCTGGTCGGCGGCCTGTTGGCGCTCGGGCGGACGCTCGCGCGGATCCTGGATCGACATGGCGCTGGCGACAATCAGCACTTCCTGCAGGCTGCCCAGCTTCGCTGCTTCCAACAGCATGCGGCCCATGCGCGGATCCACCGGCAAACGCGCCAATTGCCGACCCAACGGCGTCAATTGGCTGTTACGGTCCACCGCCGACAATTCTTGCAGCAGGTTGAATCCGTCGCTGATGGCCTTGCCGTCCGGCGGCTCGATGAACGGGAAATCGGTGATCTCGCCGAGACGCAGGTGCAGCATCTGCAGGATCACCGCCGCCAGGTTGGTGCGCAGGATTTCCGGATCGGTGAATTCAGGGCGACTGATGAAATCCTCTTCGCTGTACAACCGCACGCAGATCCCCGGCTCGACCCGCCCGCAACGGCCTTTGCGCTGGTTGGCGCTGGCCTGGGATATGGCTTCGATGGGCAGGCGCTGGACCTTCGCGCGATAGCTGTAGCGGCTGATGCGCGCGGTGCCGCTGTCGATTACGTAGCGGATACCCGGCACGGTCAATGAGGTTTCGGCGACGTTGGTGGCCAGCACCACGCGACGGCCCGGGTGGGACTGGAAGATCCGTTGTTGTTCGGCCGGCGACAAGCGCGCGTACAGCGGCAGGATCTCGGTGTGCTTGAGTTGGGCCTTGCGCAGCATTTCCGCGGCGTCGCGAATCTCCCGCTCGCCCGGCAGGAACACCAGCACGTCGCCGGGGCTGCGCCGTTCGCTGCGCTCGTAAGCAGCGATTTCGTCGAGGGTGGCGAGAATCGCCTGGTCGACGGTCAAGTCATCCTCGACCCGGTTACCCTCCTCGTCTTGCTCAAGGGTCAGCGGGCGATACCAGGTTTCCACCGGGAAGGTGCGGCCCGAGACTTCAACGATGGGGGCGTCATCGAAGTGCTTGGAGAAACGCTCCAGGTCGATGGTCGCCGACGTAATGATGACTTTCAGATCGGGGCGACGCGGCAACAGGGTCTTGAGGTAGCCCAGCAGGAAGTCGATATTCAGGCTGCGCTCGTGGGCTTCGTCGACGATGATCGTGTCGTAACGTTCGAGGTAGCGGTCGTTCTGGGTTTCCGCCAGCAGGATGCCATCGGTCATCAACTTGATGAGCGTGTTGGCGTCGCTCTGGTCCTCGAAACGCACCTGATAACCCACCAGCGCCCCCAGGGGGGTCGCCAGCTCTTCGGCGACACGGCTCGCCACGCTGCGGGCGGCGATGCGGCGTGGCTGGGTGTGGCCGATCAAACCCTGCTGGCCACGGCCGATCTCCAGGCAGATCTTCGGCAACTGGGTGGTTTTGCCCGAGCCGGTTTCTCCGGCGATGATCAGCACCTGATGCTTGAGCAGCGCCTCCTTGATCTCGTCGCGCTTGGCGGCGATCGGCAAGTTGTCGTCGTAGCGAATCGACGGCACGCTCGCCTTGCGCGCCAGCACCAGGTCGCACGACGCTTGCATCCGCGCTACCCACTGGGCCAGCTTGGCCTCGTCGGGCTTCTTGCGCAGCTCGAGCAACTGCCGCCGCAACCGGTGCCGGTCGGCGAGCATGGCGTGATCGAGGTTTTTCAGCAGTTTGTCGATAGCGGGGGTTTGGTCAGTCATCAGGTACGCAGGGTTCGTCGGTTTGAGCGAGGGGGCGATTGTCGCAGATTTGCGGCTATTGCGCCGAACACCAGAAGTGGCCTCACCACCGTCCCCTTGTGGGAGAGAGCTTGCTCGCGATAGCGGTGGATCAGCAATCGTTGATGTTAACTGGCACACCGTCATCGCGAGCAAGCTCGCTCCCACAGGTGGCTTTTGCTTGCCTGCTGGTTATTCGCTGTCCAGGTCTTTACGCCGATACGGGAACACATCGATCACCTTTCCCGCCCGGATCGCGTCCTGCAGGCCTTTCCAGTAGTCAGCGTTGTACAACTCGCCGTGCAACTGGTCGAACAGCTTGCGCTGCCCGGCGTCGGCGAACAGGAACGGCGGGAACTCTTCAGGGAAAACGTCCAGCGGGCCGATGGAATACCAAGGCTCGGACGCCATCTCATCTTCCGGCGTGCGCGGCTGGGGGATATGGCGGAAGTTGGCCTCGGTGAGAAAGCAGATCTCATCGTAATCGTAGAACACCACGCGGCCATGGCGGGTTACGCCGAAGTTCTTGAGCAGCATGTCGCCGGGGAAGATATTGGCGGCCGCCAGTTGCTTGATCGCCAGGCCATAATCTTCCAGCGCCTCGCGCACCTGAGCTTCGTTGGCGTTTTCCAGGTAGAGGTTCAGAGGCGTCATCCGGCGTTCGGTCCAGCAGTGGCGGATCAACACCGTGTCGCCCTCCACCGACACCGTGGACGGCGCCACATCCAGCAGTTCTTCCAGGCAGGCCGGCTCGAATTTGCTCAGGGGGAAGCGGAAGTCGGCGAACTCCTGGGTGTCGGCCATGCGCCCGACCCGGTCAACGCTTTTCACCAATCGGTATTTCTCGATGACCGTGGCCCGGTCGACGTTCTTCGACGGCGAGAAACGGTCCTTGATGATCTTGAACACGGTGTTGAAGCCCGGCAGGGTGAACACGCTCATGACCATGCCGCGCACGCCAGGCGCCATGATGAACTGGTCATCGGTGTTCGCCAGGTGGTTGATCAGCGCCCGGTAGAACTCCGACTTGCCGTGCTTGTAGAAACCAATCGAAGTGTACAGCTCGGCAATGTGCTTGCCCGGCAGGATGCGCTTGAGAAAGCCAATGAATTCCGCCGGCACCGGCACGTCCACCATGAAATACGAACGGGTGAACGAGAAGATGATCGACACCTGCGCCTCGTCGGTGATCAGCGCGTCGATCTGGATACCCCGGCCTTCGCGGTGCAGCAACGGGATCACCAGGGGCCACTGATCGTCATGGGTGTAGATGCGGCCCACCAGGTAGGCGCCCTTGTTGCGATAGAGCACCGAGGAAAACAGTTCGACCGTCAGTTCCGGGTCCTTGCAGACCCAATCCGGCAGGTTTTCGCGCAGCTGGCTTTCGAGACGTCGCAGGTCGCCGGGCAGGTCGGCGTACTCTTCACTGAAGCGATAATCGGCAAAGATCGCCGCGAGCATTTTGTCCAGTTGCCCTTCGGGTTTATAGGTGCGGGTCTGTGCCGCGCGAGCACGACGCAGGCTCGGCCGGGTCGTGTGGATGAACATGGTGCCGTCGCTGATCAGATCATGGCTGAACAGGCCGCAGAAGATCGAGTTGTACCAGGTCTCCGACAATTCATCGTCGAAGCGCAGGTCGATCAGGCTGATATAGGCGCTCTTCACCAATGGCCAGCAACCAACGTCCATCAAGGCCTCGGCGCTAAAGGCCTGGCGCAACCGGGCGACGGTTTCGAAGACTTTTTCTTCATACAGATTGATGCGCGCCGCCGAGGCCGCCTGCGCCTCCAACCATTGCGCCTGCTCGAACCGGGCGCGGGCGCCGTCGGTGATCTGCCGGAAATGCTCACGATAATCGTCGAAACCGTCGAGGATCGAACGGGCGATATCGGTCGCGGGCCATGGCTGCGGCATAGGGTAAACCTCGGCGGGTCATGCTTGTTATTGGCGACTGAGCTTAGAGGCCAATCCCTGGGCAACGCAACCATTGCCATCGGTGTTTAGCGGGGTGACACTTGCGACCCGATCAAGGAAGGATGCACCCGTGAACCTCGTCGATATCCTGCGCTTGCTGTCACTGGCCGCCATCTGGGGCGCGAGCTTCTTGTTCATGCGCATTATCGCTCCGGTCATCGGTACGATTCCCACGGCTTTCTTTCGCGTCTCCATTGCCTTCGTCGGCCTGCTGGTCATTCTTGCGCTGATGCGTGTCGACTGGAATTTTCGCGGCAAGCTAAAAGCCGTGATGGTTTTGGGCTTGATCAATTCCGGCATTCCCGCAACGTTCTACTCCCTGGCGGCCCAAGTGTTGCCGGCGGGCTACTCGGCGATCTTCAACGCGACGACGCCGCTGATGGGCGTGCTGATCGGTGGGTTGTTTTTCCGTGAGCCACTCACGGCGGCCAAGGTCAGCGGGGTTTTTCTCGGCCTGATGGGCGTCGCGATCCTCACCCGCGCAGGTCCGGTGGCGTTCGACCAGCAACTGTTGATGGGCGCCCTCGCCTGCCTGCTCGCCACGACCTGCTATGGCTTTGCCGGTTTTCTGACCCGGCGCTGGCTCGATCATCAAGGCGGGTTGGACAGCCGCTTGTCCGCCCTTGGCAGCATGTTCGGCGCCACGATCTTCCTGTTGCCGCTGTTTGGCTACAGTGTCATCACCCAACCACCGGCCAGCTGGGGCGGCTGGAGCGTATGGCTGTCGCTGCTGGGCCTGGGCCTGGTGTGTACGGCGCTGGCGTACATTCTTTATTTCCGCTTGCTCAGCTCCATTGGCCCAGTCAAATCCATGACAACGACCTTTCTGATCCCGCCGTTCGGCGTGCTGTGGGGCGCATTGCTGCTGGATGAGCCACTGGGCATGGCCCATGTGTATGGCGGGGTGTTGATTGCGGCGGCGTTGTGGTTGGTGTTGAAGCCTGGGGTGGTCAAGCCGGTTGGAGCGTCTGCCCGGTAATTCATCGGTGTAGCGGAGTAGGCCATCGCGAGCAAGCTCGCTCCCACAGGGTTATGCGCAGCCTTTTGTGGGAGCGAGCTTGCTCGCGATAGCGGTGGAACTGCCAGCGATCAGCTAGCGACTTTTACGAAACACAAACAGCAACCCCACGATGATCAACCCCATCCCCAGCAAGCTCAACAACGCCAACCGGTTGCCGAACACCAGGTAGTCCATGATCGCCGTCACCGCCGGCACCAGGTAGAACAGGCTGGTGACGTTGACCAGATTGCCCCGGGCAATCAGCCGGTACAGCAGCAACGTCGCCAACACCGACACCACCAGCCCCATCCACAACACCGGCACGATGAAACCCGCGCTGCGCTCGAAGTGGAAGGGTTGGAACGGCACGAACACCGAGCACAACACCAGCCCGGCCAGGTACTGCACCGGCAGCGTGCCCAGTGGGTTGTCGGTGATGCGCTTCTGCATGATGGAGCCCGCCGTCATGCTCACCAGCGCCAGCAACCCGCACAGCATGCCCGCCAGGGACATGCCGGCCAGGCCAATGCCTTGGTAAACCACCATCACCAACCCCACCAGCCCCAGCGCCAGGCCGAACATGCGCTGCCATGAACGCTGACGCTCCATGAGCACCACGGTAAGGATCGGCTGCACGCCCATGAGCGTCGCCATTACTCCAGGGGTGACGTTCAGTTGCAGCGCCAGCAGATAGAAAATCTGATAGGCACCCAACAGCACCAGTCCCGTCGCCGCCGCGTACAGCATCGGCTTGCCGGTGCCGGGCAGCTTGAACTTCAACATGGGGATCAACAGCACCAATGCGCACAACGCGATGGCGAAGCGGATCAGCAGGAAGGCGAAAGGTGACGCGTGGGCCAGGCCCAATTTGGAGAAGATCGCCCCGCTGCTCCACAACAGAACGAACAGGCTCGTCGAAGCCGTCGCCAATAAGGCGTTTTTGGAAAAGGAAAACATGAAAAACCACCTGTAGTCAGGCAAAAAGCCAACTCAGCCGAAGCTGAAATCCAGTCGTTTTTTCAGGCGGGCGCAGGGAACGGCAACCGTTGCCGATCAGCCCTGAACGCCAACACCCGGCGGTGATACGCAGGCGTATACCGGTGAGCGACTGACAGGTGGAGGGTATTGACCGATCTGCTCAGGCGACCTGTTCCCGCACGGCACGACGCCAGCGTTGAACGCTGGGACCACGACCGCGGTGACTGGGAATGAAGGCATGAGCCGATCTCTTGGAGGGTGGGTTCGAAAACCGAGCGCTGACTATAACCAGCGCTCGACATGTAACGCAATGTTTAAACAAACAACCAGTAGCCGAGCGCCGTCAGCACAGCCACGGCCAGCACCGGCCGCATCACCCGATACGCCTTGGGGTGCTTGCGCTTGAATTGCTTGACCCTACCGCTGATGCCGTCACTGAACGACTTGCTCCAGGCGTAGGCCCGGTTGATACCGCCGACGCGTTCGTCGTCGAGGTTCTGCGGCGCGGTAGCGCGGCCAAGGAATGCACTGATAGCGCGATTGAGACGAGTCATCAGCGGGTTTTTAAGTGGACGCTCGACATCGCAGAACAGGATAACGCGGGTCTGCGGCGTTTCGTTCTTGACCCAGTGCACGTAGGTTTCGTCGAACATGACGTCTTCACCGTCGCGCCAGGCGTAGATTTGTCCGTCTACGAAGATCCGGCAATCATCGGAGTTGGGCGTGGACAACCCGAGGTGATAGCGCAGGGACCCAGCGAACGGATCGCGATGGGGGTTCAGGTGACTGTCGCCCGGCAGCAGGGCAAACATCGCGCCCCGAACGTTGGGAATTCGATTGACCAGCTCAACGGTCCTTGGGCAGAGCTGCTTCGCCGAGGGCAGCGGCTTGTCATACCACTTGAGATAGAAGCGCTTCCAGCCCTTCTTGAAGAAAGAGCCGAAGCCGGCATCGTTGTTCTTCTCGGCGGCGCGAATATAACCCTCGTCGAACAGGCGCATGGCTTCGTCGCGGATCACTTGCCAGTTCTCCTTGAGCACATCCAGCTCTGGGAACTGGCTGCGATCCAGATAAGGCTTGGACGGCACGCTGGAGAACAAGTACATCAGGGCGTTATAGGGCGCGAAGAATGCCGAGTGGTTGACGAACTGGCGCAGGACAGGCAAACGCGCCTTGCCACGTAAATGCACGTAAAGCGTGCTGCCCAAAAACAGCAGCAATACCGAAGCCTTCGCGACAAACGAAACGGTCATTTCTTTTTCAACTCCTTGTTTAAATGCAACTTGCGCTACGCCATCTGCCCGACGCGGCGGCCGGCCATGTTAAATATCCCTGTCCAGGTTAAACATCGCCGGAGGCGACATTCACCGTTGAGAAAAATGCAACAAAGCCCTTGTTACCATGCGTCGCCTGAACCTTGGCTGACGCACTCTCAAACGTGACTCCTTTTCGTGGCTAGGGAGCTTGCTCCCGCTCGACTGCGCAGCAGTCGCCTCCAACCGCAAGGATCGCCGGGGCGCGCTTCGCATTCCAGCGGGAGCAAGCTCCATCGCCACATGGATCAAGCTTCCACAGAAAGCTATTTCGCCATTGCACAGAGGTCTACTGCTGGGTCTCCTGCTCGGTAAACAAGTCACTGAACAACATGCTCGACAGGTATCGTTCGCCCGAATCCGGCAGGATTACCACGATGGTCTTGCCCTGCATTTCCGGCTTTTCCGCCAGGCGTGCCGCCACGGCCATCGCCGCGCCGCAAGAGATGCCGCAGAGAATTCCCTCTTCCTGCATCAAGCGCAGGGCCATGGCCTTGGACTCGTCATCGGTCACCCGCTCCACCTGATCGACGATCGACAGATCGAGGTTCTTCGGCACGAAGCCCGCGCCGATACCCTGGATCTTGTGGGGGCTGGGCTTGATTTCCTGCCCCGCCATCACCTGGGTGATCACCGGGGAAGCCTCGGGCTCTACCGCCACCGACAGGATCGGTTTGCCGCACGTATTCTTGATATACCGCGAGACACCGGTAATGGTTCCGCCCGTCCCGACGCCCGCGACCAGAACGTCCACCGCGCCATCGGTGTCGTTCCAGATTTCCGGGCCGGTGGTTTTCTCGTGGATCGCCGGGTTGGCCGGATTCTCGAACTGCTGCGGCATGAAGTATTTCGAGGGGTCGCTGGCCATGATCTCGGCGGCTTTCTCGATGGCACCTTTCATGCCCTTGGCCGGCTCGGTGAGCACCAGTTCCGCCCCCAGGGCCTTGAGCACCTTGCGCCGCTCGATGCTCATGGACGCCGGCATGGTCAGCATCAATTTATAGCCACGGGCGGCGGCCACGAATGCCAGGCCAATGCCGGTGTTGCCCGAAGTCGGTTCGACGATGGTCATGCCGGGCTTGAGTTTGCCGGAGCTTTCGGCGTCCCAGATCATGTTCGCGCCTATCCGGCACTTGACCGAATAACCCGGGTTGCGCCCTTCGATCTTGGCCAGGATGGTCACGCCGCGCGGGGCGATGCGATTGATCTGCACCAGTGGCGTATTGCCAATGGAATGGGCGTTGTCAGCGTATATACGACTCATGACCGGGTCCTTAATGCAGAGGGAATTTAGCGCTTAAAGGTAAGCCTGTTGCCCAAAGGCGTCCAGTTGCACCGAACGTTCCCGTTGTTACAAGAGTCAATGGCTTTAACAACGGAGACTACTGTCATGAAGCGTCGATACAGCTGGCCACTGTGGGCCTTCGTCGCCATCGTTGCGCTGTTGGTGGCCCTGCATTTCGCATTGCCTTACCTGGTGCGCAACTACCTCAACGACAAACTGGCGGACATGGGTGATTACCGCGGCCAGGTCGTCGATGTCGACCTGGCCCTCTGGCGTGGAGCCTACCGGATCAATGGCTTGAAGATCGTCAAGGTCGACGGCAAGGTGCCGGTGCCATTCGTCGATGCTCCGGTGGTCGACCTGTCCGTGAGCTGGCACTCGCTGTGGTATGACCATGCGGTGGTGGCCGAAGTGGAATTTGCCCGTCCCGAAGTCAACTTCGTCGACGGCGGGGCCGACCGGCAAAACTCCCAGACCGGCCAGGGCACCAACTGGCGCGAGCAGTTGAGCAAACTGTTGCCTATCACCTTCAACGAAGTGCGCCTGCGGGATGGCAAGGTCACCTTTCGCAATTTCAACTCCAAGCCACCGGTCAACCTGCGGGCCACAGAGGTCAACGCCAGCTTCTATAACCTGACCAACGTGGTCGACACCGAAGGCAAGCGCGACGCCCGGTTCGAGGGCAAGGCCCTGGTGGCCGAACACGCGCCCCTGGAGGTGCAAGCGACCTTCGATCCCTTGAGCAATTTCGAGGACTTCGACTTCCGTCTGCGGGCCAGAAACATCGAGTTGAAACGCCTGAACGACTTTGCCGCGGCCTATGGGAAATTCGACTTCAATGCCGGTCACGGCGATCTGGTGGTCGAAGCCGAAGCTGACAATGCTCGGCTCAGCGGCTACATCAAGCCGCTGCTTCGCGACGTCGACGTGTTCGATTGGCAGCAGGACGTGGAGAACGAGAAAAAGAACATCTTCCGCTCGGTCTGGGAAGCCTTGGTCGGCACGGGCGAAACGGCCCTGAAAAATCAGAGCAAGAACCAGTTCGCCACGCGGGTGGAGCTGAGTGGCAACGTGCATCAGCAGAACATCAGTGCCTTCGAAGCCTTCCTGCAAATCCTGCGCAACGGTTTCGTACAGGCCTTCAATGCCCGGTACGAGCAACCGCCGCCTTCCAAAGATTAGATCTTGCGTTATTGGTGGCGAGGGGATACATCCCCGCCAGGGTGCGAAGCGGCCCCAAACCAGGCAACTCGGTGTGCAAGGTAAAACGGGTTCACTGCCTTAGGGCTGCTGCACAGCCCAGCGGAGCGGTGCGACGTTTCGCTTAATCCCCTCGGCACAAGACTGAGTCAACATGTGACGCTCCATTCAGAGACTGAATACAGCGTCTGCGTTCACAGTCGGCGGGGCCTCGCGGTATAGTCGGGCACGACATTTATTTCGCGCGCCCCGCCTCGCCGGGCCGGCGACACGTTCGAGGAATTGCAGATGAAGTTCGAAGGCACCAGCGCCTACGTGGCCACCGATGACCTGAAACTGGCCGTCAACGCCGCCATCACCCTGGAGCGGCCGCTGTTGGTCAAGGGCGAACCGGGCACTGGCAAGACCATGCTCGCCGAACAACTGGCGGAGTCCTTCGGCGCGCGCCTGATCACCTGGCACATCAAGTCCACCACCAAGGCCCACCAGGGCCTGTACGAGTACGATGCGGTCAGCCGCCTGCGGGACTCGCAGTTGGGCGTGGACAAGGTCCACGACGTGCGCAACTACTTGAAGAAGGGCAAGCTCTGGGAAGCCTTCGAGTCCGAAGAACGGGTGATCCTGCTGATCGACGAGATCGATAAGGCCGACATCGAGTTCCCCAACGACCTGCTGCAAGAGCTCGACAAGATGGAGTTCTACGTCTACGAGACCGACGAAACCATCAAGGCCAAGCAGCGCCCGATCATCATCATTACCTCCAACAACGAAAAGGAACTGCCGGACGCCTTCCTGCGTCGCTGCTTCTTCCACTACATCGCATTTCCCGACCGCGCCACCCTGCAGAAAATCGTCGACGTGCATTACCCGGATATCAAGAAGGACCTGGTCAGCGAAGCGCTGGACGTGTTTTTCGATGTGCGCAAAGTCCCGGGCCTGAAGAAAAAGCCTTCCACCTCCGAGTTGGTGGATTGGCTCAAGCTGCTGATGGCCGACAACATCGGCGAAGCGGTGCTGCGCGAGCGTGATCCGACCAAGGCCATTCCGCCGCTGGCCGGCGCCTTGGTCAAGAACGAACAGGACGTGCAATTGCTTGAGCGCCTGGCGTTCATGAGCCGTCGCGGCACTCGCTGATCCTCTTCGTCCAACAAGAGCGAGGGCGATTGCCATGCTGCTTAACCTGTTCAATGAGATGCGCGCCGCCAAGGTGCCCGTGTCGGTGCGAGAACTGCTGGACCTGATCAACGCGCTGAAACAGCGGGTGATCTTTGCCGACATGGATGAGTTCTATTACCTGTCCCGGGCCATCCTGGTGAAGGACGAGCGGCATTTCGACAAGTTCGACCGGGCGTTCGCCGCGTATTTCAATGGCCTGGAGAAACTCGACGATCACCTCCAGGCGCTGATTCCCGAAGACTGGCTGCGCAAGGAATTCGAGCGCTCGTTGACCGACGAGGAACGGGCGCAGATCCAATCCCTGGGCGGCCTGGACAAGCTGATCGAAGAATTCAAGAAGCGCCTGGAAGAACAAAAGGAACGCCATGCCGGCGGCAACAAGTGGATCGGCACTGGCGGCACCAGCCCGTTCGGTTCCGGCGGCTTCAACCCCGAAGGCATTCGCGTCGGCGACGCCGGCAAGCGCCAGGGCAAGGCCGTCAAGGTCTGGGACCAGCGCGAATACAAGAACCTCGACGACCAGGTCGAACTGGGCACCCGCAACATCAAGATCGCCCTGCGCCGCCTGCGCAAGTTTGCCCGTCAGGGCGCGGCGGAAGAGCTGGACATCGACGGCACCATCGACCACACCGCCCGGGATGCCGGCCTGCTGAATATCCAGATGCGCCCGGAGCGACGCAACACCGTCAAGCTCCTGTTGCTGTTCGATATCGGCGGTTCGATGGACGCCCACGTGAAGATCTGCGAAGAGTTGTTCTCGGCCTGCAAGACCGAGTTCAAGCACCTGGAATACTTCTACTTCCATAACTTTGTGTATGAATCGGTTTGGAAGAACAACCTGCGCCGTACCTCGGAGCGCACGTCGACTCAGGATTTGTTGCACAAGTATGGCGCCGACTACAAAGTGATCTTCATCGGCGACGCCGCCATGGCGCCCTATGAAATCACTCAGGCCGGCGGCAGCGTCGAGCACTGGAACGAAGAAGCCGGTTACGTGTGGATGCAGCGCTTCATGGAGAAGTACAAGAAACTCATCTGGATCAATCCCTACCCCAAAGACACCTGGGGTTATACCGCCTCGACCAACATCGTGCGCGAGCTGGTGGAAGACCGGATGTATCCGCTGACCTTGCGGGGGCTGGAGGAAGGGATGCGGTTTCTTTCCAAGTAAAGTTCTTTGGTGCCTTTCAGGGCCTCATCGCGAGCAGGCTCGCTCCCACAGGGGTCTTGTATACGACGAAGATCCAGTGTGGGAGCGAGCCTGCTCCGGGCGGCGATCCGACGATGCTTTTAGCGGTTTAACAGCGCCCGCATACACTCCACCTGCTGCCGATGCGCAACCGCCTGCACCACCGGACGCAACCGCACCTGAGTTCCCGGCAGGCATTGCGCCAACCGTGCCAGGGACAGCGGCGTCAACGCACCCAGGCGTGGGTAACCGCCGATGGTTTGCCGATCATTGAGCAACACGATCGGCTGGCCGTCCGGCGGTACCTGCACGGCACCGAGGGGAATGCCCTCCGAGATCATCGCCGGCCCCTGATACTCCAGCGCAGTCCCCAGCAAACGCATGCCCATGCGGTCGGCGCGACTGTCCAGCGTCCACGGGCTGTTGAACGCATCGAACAGGCTCCGTCCGCTGAACTCGCCATTCTGCGCACCCAGGATCAGATCCAGCGGCTGTACCTGCTGGAAATCCGGAATCCGCGTATGCGGCATGGGCCGAGGCGTCGCCGAGCCTGAATAGCTCAAGCGCGCCCCACGATTCAGGGCCCGCCCTCGCCCATCCAGGCCACCGAGTTCTTCGCGCACGACGGTCGAACGGCTGCCCAGGACTTGCGGTGCATCGAACCCGCCAGGCGCCGCCAGGTAGGCCCGGGCACCGAGCACGGGCTGGGTCAGCGCCAGCACCTGGCCCTTGCGCAAGCTGAAAAAGCGCCACGACGCCACGCCCTGGCCGTCTATCCGCGCACCCAGGTCCGCTCCGGCCAGGGCCAGCACACAATCCTCTTCAGCCACCACGGTGAAGCCGCCGAGGGTAACCTCCACCACCGCCGCGTCGAGATCATTGCCGAGCATCCAGTTGGCCCACGCCATCGACAACCAATCCGCCGCGCCGCCCTGGGTCACGCCCAAGTGCCTCACGCCGAAGCGGCCGGTGTCCTGCAACAGGCACAGCGGCGTGCTGGCCTCGATCAACAACCGGCTCATGCCTGGGCCTCCAACGGTGTGTCGTCGCCACCCAGGGCGATGAATTCGGCGTGGTCCACGGCAGCGAAACGCACCGTGTCCCCCGGCTGCATCAGGCTGTAGCCGTCGCGCTCACGATCAAACAGTCTGGCCGGGGTGCGCCCGATCAGGTTCCAGCCGCCGGGCGACACCGCCGGATACGCTGCGGTCTGCCGTTCGGCAATGCCGACACTGCCCGCCGCGACCCGTTTGCGCGGCGTGTCGAGGCGCGGGGCGGCCAATGCTTCGTCCACCAGCCCCATGAAGGCGAACCCCGGTGCGAAGCCCAGGGCAAATACCTGGTATTCGCGCTCGCTGTGGCGCCGGATCACCTGCTCCACCGTCAGCCCACTGCGACTCGCCAGCAGGCCCAACTCCGGCCCGACGGTAGCGTCGTACCACACCGGCAGCACGTGGCATTGACCGGCGGATCGGGCGTCCGGTGAAAGGTTATGCAATGCCTCGCTGATCAATTCGCGGGCCTGGACCGGGTTCAGGACGAGCAAATCGTAATGGACCATCAACGTGGTATAGGACGGCACCAGGTCGATCAAACGCTCGGCAAACACCGCTCGCAGGCGCTCGCTGGCGGCCAGCATCCAAGGCATGTTGGCCTCTGCGATTTCGTCGAACAGGCGCACCATCAGGCAGTCCACCGCCACCACTTCCAAGCGTGGTTTCATGGCGCACTCTGCCGATCCAGGGCTTCGCGGATGCGTTGCACAGCGGCTACCGAACTGGCGTTGTCGCCATGTACGCACAACGTAGTGGCGTGCAGGTTCAGGGCGCTGCCATCGCTGGCCGTCAACGGATCGCCGCGAGCAATTGTCAGGGCCTGCGCGATGATGACCTCGGGGTCGTGATGCACCGCGCCCGGCGTTTGCCGCGAAACCAGGCGGCCGGCACTGTCATAAGCACGATCGGCGAAGGCTTCGAACCACAGCGTCAGGCCATACTCATCGCCCAGGGCCTGGGCGGCGCTGTTGTCCCGGGTCGCCATGAGCATCAACGGCAACCCGCGATCATAAGCGGCAACGGCCTGGATGACGGCGCGCAGTTGCGCCGGGCTGGCCATCATGTCGTTGTACATCGCGCCGTGGGGCTTGACGTAGCTGACCTGCCCGCCCTGGGCCCGGCAAATGCCGTCCAGCGCGCCGATCTGATAATGCAGCAAGTCCTGCAGTTCCTGGGGGCCATAAGCCATGGAACGCCGGCCGAAGCCCGCCAGGTCCTGATAGGCCGGGTGGGCGCCTATGCGCACGTCGTGGCTCAGGGCCAGGCCGACGGTCTTGCGCATGATGCTCGGGTCGCCGGCATGGAAACCGCAGGCGATGTTGGCGCAATCGATGAAGGGCATCACCTCGGCATCCAGACCCATGGTCCAGCTGCCGAAACTTTCGCCTATGTCACAATTCAATAGCAGGCGGTTCACGGTGAACGCTCCTGTAAGTTCTTTCTTTTAAGCCTGTGGGACCTCGTCCCCCAGGGTATCAGTTACTCGGCTTCCAGCTGCTTGCCTTGGGTTTCCGGCAGGCTCAGGGCCGCCAGGATCACCACGCCGTAGGACACTGCGGCAAACGCACCAATGCCAACACTCAACGGCACCTTCTGGCTCAAGATACCGATCAGCAGCGGAAACAGTGCCGCCACCGCCCTGCCAATGTTGTAGCAGAAACCCTGGCCAGAACCCCGGATGCGCGTGGGAAACAGCTCGGTGAGAAACGAGCCCATGCCACTGAACATACCCGATGCGAAAAAGCCCAGGGGAAAGCCCAGCCAGAGCATCACGTTATTGCTCACCGGCACCTGGGTGTACAGCAAGACGATGGTGAACGAGCCTACGGCATACAGGACGAAATTCTTCTTTCGTCCCAGGATGTCCGACAGGTACGCACTGATGACGTAACCCACGTAGGAGCCGACGATCACCATGGCCAGATAGCCACCGGTGCCCAGGACGCTCAGGCCACGTTCGTTCTTGAGAAAAGTCGGCAGCCAGGACGTGATCGCGTAGTAACCACCCAGCGCGCCGGTGGTCAGCAACGAGGCTCGTATCGTGGTGAAGAGAATGCCGGGGGCGAAAATCTCGTAGAACTTCGCTGGGTTTTCCGGCGTCAGGCGGGCCTTGGTCTGGTTATAGACTTCCGGATCCTTGACCAACCGGCGGACGAAAATCACGAACACGGCGGGCACGATGCCGAGAATGAACAATGCGCGCCAGGCGTCTTCCGGCGGCAGCACCGAAAACAGCAGCGCATACAGGATCGCCGTCATGCCCCAACCCAGCGCCCAGCCCGATTGCACCATGCCCACCGCTTTACCGCGGTCCTTGGCGCGAATAACTTCGCCCATCAACACCGCGCCGGCGGTCCACTCGCCGCCGAAACCGAAGCCCATCAGCGTGCGGGCGATCAACAGTTGTTCGTAGTTTTGGGCAAAGCCGCACAGAAAAGTGAAGAATGCGAACCACAGCACCGTCAGTTGCAGGGTACGGACCCGGCCGATGCGGTCAGAGAGAATGCCCGCCACCCAGCCGCCAATGGCGGAGGCGATCAAGGTGCTGGTGTGGATCAGGCCTGCCTGCCCGGTGGTGATGCCCCACATCGCGATCAGGGTCGGCACCACGAAACTGAGCATTTGCGTGTCCATGCCGTCCAGGGCGTAACCGATCTTGCAGCTCCAGAAGGTGCGCCGTTCCTGCTGGTTGATGTTGCGATACCAATCGAACGGGCCGGACCGGGCCTGGGGTTGGGGGACGCCGAGCGTGTCGGGTGCACTCATGGTGGTTCTCCACGGTTTTATTGTTGTGAGTCTCGACGATGCTGGCGCGGAGACCGTTGCCCCGATTCTTGAGCGCGCAGCCGATCCCGTCCAACGAATAAAACCTTGGCCGGGTCATAAGAAAAATTTGATTGGGCAGGCAAGATTGCCGGAAAACTTGGAGGACACCGTTGTGGCGAGGGGATTTATCCCCGCTGGGTCGCGAAGCGGCCCCCAACAAGGCCAAACAGGATTATCTAATTGACTGCAATGGGGGCTGCTTTGCAGCCCAGCGGGGATAAATCCCCTCGCCACTAGAGCCCGCGCAGGTCACGCTCTTCGATCGGCCGGCTCTGGCGCAAGCGCTTGCCGCCCAGCACCACCCAGTCGATCAGGCGGAACAGGCATTCCAGGCCGAACGACAGCAACATCGCGCCGCTGATGCCCCAGATCATCGCCTCGGGGGTCAGCAGGATCTGGTAGCTGTAGCCGTTCCATGTTTCCTTGCGGATGTCCGGATCGGCGGCCAGCGCCACTTGCAGCAGGCGGATGTACCACGGGCCTTGCATCGCCTGGAATTGCTTGTCCAGGGCCTGCTGGCGCACGAGCAAGGTGTTCAGGCTGTCGGCATCGCTGCGAAAGATCGGGTCTTCGCTGGCGCGGTAATGGGCCACGAGGGCCTGCATGTCGCCTTTGAAGAATTGATTGGCGGTGCCCTGGAAACCTTGCAGGCCAGTCTGCGCCTCGATCAGGTGAGCCTCGACCCGCTTGGCGTAGTCATTGATGAACCCCGGAACCTGGACCCCCACCAACAGGCCCACCGCGAACAACACCAGCCGTAGATAACTGAGCAACATAACGTGACGTCCTTATTCGGTCCGGCCGTGGCTGACGCATTCGCCGCGCCGCCACAGGCTCCATTGGCCCGGCTCGTAGCGGGTCCAGGTTTCGTTTTCGGTCAAGGGTTCGGTAGCGATCACCGTGACCACGTCGTTGGGGGTGGTTTCCGCCTGGAAATCGACAATCACGTCCACGTCCTTGAGCCGCGCCGGGCCGAACGGCGCGCGACGGGTTATCTGCGCCAGTTTGGTCGAGCAATAGCAGAACAGCCAGTCGCCATCGCTGAGCAAGCAGTTGAACACGCCTTTGCTGCGGTATTCGGTACAGGCCTCGATCAACGACGGCAGCAAGTGTTCCACGTCCACTGGCTCGGGAAACGCCTGGCGCACGCGGTTAAGCAGGTCGCAGAACGCCGCTTCGCTGTCGGTATCACCCACCGGACGGTAGAAGCTTGCGCCCGGCTGGAAATCAGCGAGCTGGCCGTTGTGGGCGAAACACCAGTTGCGTCCCCATAACTCCCGCACGAACGGGTGCGTATTGGACAGGCAGACCTTGCCGACGTTGGCCTGGCGGATATGCCCGATCACCACTTCGCTCTTGATCGGATAACGCTGCACCAGGTTCGCCACTTCAGACTCGCTGCTCGCGGCCGGGTCCTGGAACAGGCGCAGGCCACGGCCCTCGTAAAAGGCGATGCCCCAGCCGTCGCGGTGCGGCCCGGTCTTGCCGCCGCGCTGCATCAGCCCAGTGAAGCTGAACACGATGTCGGTCGGCACATTCGCGCTCATGCCCAATAACTCACACATGCTCGAACCCTCGTTTGATTGGGCGGCCCGGTTACAGGCGCGGTTCGATACGCGAACGCTGGGGGTTGCTCGGCACGGGTGGGCGACCGTAACGGTCGTCACCGGCCACGCCGAACGGCGGCTCGTCGTCAGGCTCGGCAGCGGCGGCGGCTTTAGCGGCGGCGGCCCGTTCCCTGCGAGCGTTGGCAGCGCGTTCGATGGGGAAGCGGATCAGCACGAAAATCAGATAAAGGCCGAACGCGACCATGCCGTACATAAGCAGGTCGGACGCTGCGCGCCATACGTTGTTGCCGACCTTGAACAATACGTCCAGGGCGACGATGGCCAAGGCCGGCGCGACTTTTTCCTTCACCGGGTCGACGATGGTGGGGCTGAACAGCAACACCGCCATCAGCAGCCGCAGCGGCTCGCGCAACCAGCGCCACATGAAGCGGGTCATGCGCATCCAAACCAGGAGGCAGCCCACGGCGGCAAAGGCGTACAGGCCCCAGGCAATCAGATAGTCGTTCTCGGTCATGGTGTCCATGGCAAGGCAGGCAAAGAGGCGCTTATAGTAACGGCTTTTCGCTCGTCAGGCTGCCCCGGCATCCAGCGGATGCCCGGCATGGAGAGTTTTTCGGTCCGGCGGCAGAACTGACCCCGCCAGGCACTTGTCCCTTTTCGTATCACGCTCGAGAGTTTTTCCATGCCCCGATCTGCCCACGTTACCGATGCCCCGATTGCCCGCAAGGCCCCTGGTATCGACCCGTATGCCTGGCTGCAAGACCGCGACACCGACGCCGTGCTCGATTACCTAAAGGCTGAAAACAGCTACCAGGAGGCCCTGCTTGCCGACCAGGCTGAACTGCGCGAAACGCTGTTCCAGGAAATCAAGGGACGGATCCTCGAAACCGACCTGTCCCTGCCCTCGCCCTGGGGTCCCTACCTGTATTACACCCGCACCACGGCGGGCGACGAATACCCGCGCCACTACCGCTGCCCGCGTCCGGCCGACGACAGCCTGACCGTGGATGAAAGCCATGAACAGCTGTTGCTGGACCCGAACGCCCTGGCCGGGGGCGGATTCTTTGCCCTGGGCGCGTTCAGCATCAGCCCCGATCACCAACGCTTGGCCTACAGCCTGGATACCACGGGTGATGAGATCTACACGCTGTTCGTGAAGGAATTGTCCAACGACAGGGTCAGCGAACTGTCCTTCGAAAACTGTGATGGCAGCATGACCTGGGCCAACGACAGCCTGACGCTGTTCTTTGGCGAACTGGACGACACCCATCGCCCGCATAAGCTGTTTCGTTATCGTTTGGACGGCACCGCCGCCGAAGAGGTCTTCCATGAGCCGGACGGGCGGTTTTTCCTGCATTGCTACCGCTCCAGCTCGGAAAAACAGTTAATCCTGTCCCTGAGCAGCAAGACCACGAGTGAAGTCTGGGTGCTCGACGCGGCGCAGCCGCAACAACCGTTTACCTGCGTGGCGCCACGGGTGGAAAACCATGAGTACGACGTCGACCACGGCTTGCTCGATGATCGTTGGACCTGGTTTATCCGCAGCAACCGTGACGGCATCAACTTCGCGCTGTACGAGGCCGTCGACACGGGCGAGGCGCCGACCGAGGCCGACTGGCAGAACCTGATCCCCCACAGCGACACGGTGATGATCGACGGCCTAAGCCTGAACGCCATGGCCATGACCTTGAGCTTGCGCGAAGGCGGCCTGCCGATCATCGAAGTTCACCCACAGGGATCGCCGACATATCGGGTGCAACTTCCAGACGCGGCCTACAGCCTGCACGTACAGAACAGCCTGGAATTCGTCAGTGAGCGCATCCGCCTGCGCTACGAGGCACTGAATCGCCCGGCCCAGATCCGCCAGTTGGACCTGGCCAGCGGCAACCAGGTCGTGCTCAAGCAAACCCCGGTATTGGGTCCGTTCGATGCCGACGCCTATGTCAGCCAACGGCTTTGGGCCACGGCACCGGACGGCACGCAAGTGCCCATCAGCCTGGTGGTCAAGCGCGAGGCCCTGGGTCGGCCAGTGCCGCTGTATCTGTATGGCTACGGCGCCTATGGCGAAAGCCTCGACCCGTGGTTTTCCCATTCACGGTTGAGCCTGCTGGACCGCGGCGTGGCGTTTGCCATCGCCCATGTGCGCGGTGGCGGTGAACTGGGCGAAGCCTGGTATCGCGCCGGCAAGCAAGAGCACAAGCACAACACCTTCAGCGACTTCATCGCCTGCGCCGAACACCTGATCGCCAATGGCTTCACCACCGCCGGCCAGTTGGCGATCAGCGGCGGCAGCGCCGGTGGGCTATTGATCGGCGCGGTGCTCAACCAGCGCCCGGAGCTGTTCAAGGTCGCGATCGCCGAAGTGCCGTTTGTCGATGTTCTCAACACCATGCTCGATCCCGAGTTGCCATTGACGGTGACCGAATACGACGAATGGGGTAATCCCGAGGAGCCGCAGGTCTATGATCGGATCAGGGCCTACGCCCCGTACGAAAACGTCCGCGCCCAGGAATATCCGGCGATGCTGGTGATCGCTGGCTACAACGACAGCCGCGTGCAGTACTGGGAAGCGGCCAAGTGGGTCGCGAAGCTGCGGGCCACCAAGACCGACGACAACCTGCTGCTGCTCAAGACCGAACTGGGCGCCGGCCATGGCGGCATGAGCGGTCGCTACCAGGGATTGCGTGACGTAGCGCTCGAATATGCGTTTGTGTTGAAGGTTTTGGGAGTGGCCTGAGGAACTCTGTGTGAAGGCCGGGTCTTAGCTCCATGCGCTGGGCCCGGATTTGACACAATCCTCTGTGGGAATTGGCTGATACCCAAGCACTCCAAAACCGCAACGAGCACAAGAAAAAGACCGTGACGACATGTCAGAACCGACCTTACTGAACAACCAAATCCGCGATTGGCTGATGGACTGCGGTCTGTTCGACCAACTGCTGCCCGTCGACTTCGCCGCCGCATCGGGTTACTTCAGCATCAGCACCGTCGCCGAGGGCGAGGCGATTTTTCGCGAGGGCGATGCCGGCAGTTTCATGTGCATCCTTCATACAGGGCAGGTGGCCGTGCAGAAAACCGGCCCCGACGGCCAACCCGTGACCATTGCCACACTGCGCAGCGGCAGGGCGTTCGGCGAAATGGCCGTGCTCGACGGCGAACGGCGCTCGGCCAGCTGCATCGCGGCCACTCACTGCCAATTGCTGAACCTGGGGAAGGACTCATTGGAAAAAATGCTCAACGACGCACCGAAGGTCGCCGCCAAGATCATCCGCGCCCTCGCCGTCTCCCTCTCCAAGCGTCTGCGCATGGCGGATGGACAGCTGCTGTCGCAGCAGGTCTAGCCCCTAGCTGAAACACAGACCTGTGGGAGCGAGCAAGCTCGCTCCCACAGGGGATGGCGTCGTATTCGCAATCTACCCCCCCGGTGACTTGGCCTTCTCCGGCTTCGGCTCCATACCCGGTATCGGCTGGTCCTTGGGCGGCCTGGGCATTTCGATGGGCGGCAACAGGGGCGGGCCGTTTCCTGGCGCCACCTTTGGGACGCCGCTGGGCGTAACCGGCGGATACGGCACGGGCGTGGCGGTGCCGGGAGAGCCGGGAATGCTCGGCGGCGCGACCGGAATCGTCGGTTGTTGGGCCTGGGCGCAACTTATCGAGAGCGTCACCAGCGCAATGGCCGTTAGAATGATGCACTTCATCAATGGCTCCGTGGCTATTGTCTGCTTTCAGGCTAGCCCCTGCCGGGCCGGTCTGCTTCTTCTCCATGAGATTTCCATGAAACGTTTTGTTCTGCTCGACACCACGCCTATCCCCGACAACGGCGGCGCCTTGTGCCTGTTCGAGTATGGCGAGGACTTCGTCATCAAGATCCAGGGCGGCGACGGCGGGCAACTGATGAACACCCGCATGCACGGTTCCGAAGACGCCTTGGCCGAGATCCCCTGCCGCAAGGTCGCCGGTCGCCCCGGCTCGCGCGTGCTGATCGGCGGGCTTGGCATGGGCTTTACCCTCGCCTCGGCCCTCAAGCATTTGGGCAAGAGCGCTGAAGTGGTGGTGGCTGAACTGGTGCCAGGCGTGGTGGAGTGGAATCGTGGCCCCTTGGGCGAAAAAGCCGGGCGACCGCTGTCGGACCCACGCACGGTGATCCGCCTGGAGGACGTTGCCAAGGTGTTGCAAGCCGAACCTCAGGGGTTCGACGCGATCATGCTGGATGTCGACAACGGCCCCGAAGGCCTGACCCAGAAAGCCAATAGCTGGCTGTATTCGGCCGGTGGCCTGGCCGCCTGCGCCAAGGCCCTGCGGCCCAAGGGCGTACTGGCCGTATGGTCGGCCAGCGCCGACCGGCAGTTTTCCGACAAGCTGAAGAAGGCCGGTTTCAAGGCTGAAGAGGTGCAGGTGTTCGCCCATGGCAACAAAGGCACCCGCCACACCATCTGGATTGCCGAGAAGCTCAAGGGCTGAGCTAAACTCTATCCAACCGTCATCAGTCTTTTCTACAAAGGTGAACCCATGAGTTCGTCCACCCCGCCGTCCAACACTGCCAAGCTGGACCGTATCCTCGCCGACGCCCAGCGCGACCGGGAGATGGGCTACCGCGACAAAGCCCTGAAAATGTACCCCCACGTCTGCGGCCGCTGCGCCCGTGAATTTTCCGGCAAGCGCCTGAGCGAACTGACCGTTCACCACCGCGACCACAACCACGACAACAACCCGCAGGACGGTTCCAACTGGGAACTGCTGTGCTTGTATTGCCACGACAACGAGCACTCGCGCTACACCGACCAGCAGTATTTCGGCGACGGCTCCCTGAGTACGCCGAAGACTGCCAAGGCGACCCACAACCCCTTCGCCGCGTTGGCGGGGTTGATGAAAAAAGACGAGTGATTGGCATCACCGAAGAATCTTTACAGGCTGCAAGGCCGCCATCGCGAGCAGGCTCGCTCCCACAATTTTTTGAACGCCAAAAAATCCAATGTGGGAGCGAGCCTGCTCGCGATGACGATCGAACGAACACCACACATCTCGAACCTGACCACCCTCCCCCATTCCCCGTATAATCGCGCCTTTTCCCAAAGGCACCCCGTCCGTGGCCAACAAACGCTACAGCTGCATCGGTCTGTTCAACCCCAAGTCACCGGAAAACGTCGGTTCGGTCATGCGCGCCGCCGGCTGCTACGGCGTGGCATCGGTGTTCTACACCGGCAAACGCTATGAACGCGCGGCCGACTTTGTCACCGACACCAAGAAAGTCCACTACGACATCCCGCTGATCGGCATCGACGACTTGAAAAAGATCCTGCCCCTGGGCTGCGTGCCGGTGGCCGTCGAACTGGTGGAAGGCGCCCGTCCGTTGCCCGAATACACCCATCCGGACCGCGCCTTGTATATCTTCGGCCCGGAAGACGGCTCGCTGGACAAAGACATCCGCGACTGGTGCGAAGACGTGATCTACATCCCCACTCATGGCTGCATGAACCTGGCGGCCACGGTCAACGTCGTGCTGTACGACCGGATGGCCAAAGGCAACAACACGCGCTCGGGACCGCAATTCCGCTGACCGGCGGGAAATTCCATGGAACGACGGATTCGCTCTGGCAGTCAGCTTTATACAAATTCCCACACTGGAGACAGATCATGAGCGATAACAATCCGTTCGGGCCGGTTGAAACCACCCCCTTCCAATCCCACAGCCCCCAGAACGTTCACGGCTGGGAGCGCATTGGTTCATTGGCCGGCGGGGTGCTGATGATGGGCAAGGGTCTGCGTCGCGGCGGGGTGATCGGCCTGGCGCAACTGGCAATCGGTGGCATGGCCCTGGCGCGCGGCATCACCGGGCATTGTTCGGCCAAGAGCATGCTGGAAAGAAATCGTCAGCATCTGCATGACGCCCGCGCCCGCATCGAACAGGCCGGCGACGAACTGAGCCGCATGAAGGCCAATGCCGAGGCGGCGACTGGCACGGCTACCGTGACCGGGAATGATTCGTTGGTTTCGCCAAAGGCTGGGCTCTGATTTTTTTCAGTGCCGCTGATGGCCTCATCGCGAGCAGGCTGGCTCCCACATTGGATTTGTGGTGTTTACAAGAACCCTGTGGAGCGAGCCTGCTCCGGGCGGCGTTTCTACGATAGCGGTATTACTGAAGTAACCGGGTATCCAGAACAGTTGAACCACCACCCAGAATGCTCTCGCTGAGCTGCACAAATTCCTCGGTGTCGACCGTTTCCAGGCGCATCGCCGCCTGCAGCACATCATCGAGCGAGCGCTTGTTGCGCGTCTTCAGGCGAATCTCCCGGTCCAGCTCCTGTAACAACAGCACCGCCCTGGACACCATCGCGGGGCTCATCTGCTCGCCGCGCAGCGTGGTGACGCCCTTGCTGTCCCGGGCGAGCCGATCGTTCAGGGCCTGATAACGCTCATCGCTCATGCCTCCGGCTCGGCGCAGCAATTCGATGGCGTAGTATTCATTGAACCCTTCGCTGATCCAGTCGCTGCGATCATGATCGTTGATACGCGCCAGCACCTGCATCAACTCGCGCAGCAAAGGGCTGCTGCCTCGCTCGCTGACCAACGGTGGGCGGCTATGCAGATAAATCGATTCGCGGCCGGCCTGGGCGCCACGCCACAACGGATCGCCAGCGCCGACAATCAGCAACTTGCCGGGATGACGCGGCACCACCGCCTGGACCTGCGGCCAGACAAACGTCAGCAGTGTCAGTACGTCCATCCTGCGCATGCCCTGGCCCTTGGGCGAAGTCACCGTCACGTCGGTCTCGCCCAGGCGCGTGCGGCGACTGCCGAGCTTGCCGGCAAGCATCCAACCGGTGGGGCGATCGAAGAGGCGAGATGGATTATCGATACGAAAGCGTTGCTTGCCGATACGCGGCCAGGCCGTCTCGATGCTTTGCCAGCCGCCCGGCAACTCGAACGCCAGGCGCGACACCAGCTCAACGCCGTCCTGCTGGTCCAGCTTCGCCGGCGGCACCAGGGCGTCGCCGCGCAGCAGCGCCCAGCCAGGGGTCATGCGGGTTTCGAAAGAGCCGTTCTTGCGCGACTCGCTGATGCGTACGCGGTAAGTCAGGCTCGCCTTGTCAGCAGCGGGACGCCAGACGCCTCGCGACGCCTTGCCGGATGTGAGCTGCCATTGGCCGTCCGCCTTGAAATCGCTGTAGCGGCCATCATCGCCGAGGTCAAAATCCAGGCTGCGCACCGCCGAGCCCCGCGCGAGGGTCAGGCGCACTTCAGCCTGGTCGCTCTGCGGCAACAAATGCACCTGATAATCCAGATCGACTTTCTGCGCCGCCCACAGCGGCCCGCACACCGCCAGCAGCCCCGCCGCCAGTGTCTGTCTCAATCCTGAAGCCATGGGCGCTCCCGTGATGCGATGCGATGTCTTTTGATTCAACCAGCGCGGAAAATCAGATGATCTTCCCAATCTTCTTCAGCCACGCTGCCTTCGGCCAGCATGCGCCCCGACTGGGAAATGCGCTCGTGATGCACGGCATCCCGGTCGCCACAGACCAAGTGGTGCCACAGCGGCAAATCCTTGCCCTCGCTGACCAGGCGATAACCGCAGGTCGGCGGCAGCCATTTGAACTCGTCGGCCTTGCCCGGCGTAAGCTGGATGCAATCGGGAACGAAGTCGCGGCGGTTGGGGTAGTCGGTGCACTGGCAGGTCTTCAGGTCCAGCAGTTTGCAGGCGATGCGCGTGTAATAGACGGCGTTGTCGTCTTCGTCCTCGAGCTTTTGCAGGCAGCACAGGCCACAGCCATCGCACAACGATTCCCACTCCTGCGGATCGAGCTGATCGAGGGTTTTGCGTATCCAGAACGGTTCGACTTTGGCGGCCATGGCTCGAGCATCAACATCACGTGGTGAAAAGGCCGACAGTCTAGTGCCGAGGCCTCGTGAGGCCAAGCATTGGCGACTGTCGGTAGAAGGGACTTGTCAGGCCACACACCGAGACGTAGGTTGCGTCATCAGATTCCCTGACCTAGCCAAGGTGAACCCATGAGCGCCAACTCCCGCATTGCCGACTACGCGATCCATCCCCAATTCATCGAACGCTGGTCCCCCCGCGCTTTCACCGGCGAACATATTGCGGAAGAAACCTTGCTGAGTTTCTTCGAAGCTGCGCGCTGGGCGCCTTCGGCCTACAACTCACAGCCGTGGCGCTTCCTTTATGCCCGTCGTGACACGCCGAACTGGGAGCGTTACCTGGGCCTGCTCAACGAGTTCAACCGTGGCTGGGCCCAGCACGCCTCGGCGCTGGTGATCATTGCCTCGAAAACCACGTTCGCGGTGCCCGGCGCCACCGAAGAAACCCCGGCGCAATGCCACACCTTCGACACCGGCGCGGCGTGGGGCCATCTGGCGCTGCAAGCGAGCCTAAGCGGCTGGCATACCCATGGCATGGCCGGCTTCGACCAGGAGCTGACCCGCAAGGAATTGAAAATCCCGGACGGCTACGCCCTGCATGCCGCCGTGGCGATCGGCAAGCTGGGGGATAAATCCACCTTGGCCGACTACCTCCAGGCCCGCGAAGTCCCAAGCCCGCGCCGACCGTTGAGCGAACTGGTGGCCGAGGGGGATTTCACTCTCTGAGCGTCACAAGCAACAGTGGGAGCGAGCTTGCTCGCGATGGCGTCAGGCCAGTCACTTTTGATGGCAACTGACACACCGCTATCGCGAGCAAGCTCGCTCCCACAGTTTGATCGGGGCTTGCTCAATAGCCCCGACTGAAATCCACCTCCCCACGCAGCGCTTCGCCAGCCTGGTAAGCGCGCAGGTTCTCCAGGAACAGCTGCACCATCATGGACGGCGAGGTCGGTGCCGAGCTATGCCCCGTCAACAGCAAGCCCCAAGCCGTCCAGAACGGATGGCGCTGCGGCAACGGCTCCTGGCGACACACATCGATCACCGCCCCGGCCAGGTGCCCGTCCTTCAAGGCTTGCACCAGGTCGGCATCAACCACGGCCACGCCACGGCCGACATTGATAAACAAACCGGTGGGCTTGAATTGCTTGAACAGCGCGGCGTCGTAGATGTCATGGGTATCCGGCGTGTTCGGCAGCAGGTTGATCACATAATCCATCTCGCCCACCAACCGCGGCAAATCCGCCAGCGCACCGACTTCGATAAACGGCGCCAACTCACGGGCTTCACTGGCGATGCCGTACAACTGCACGCCAAACGGCACCAGGAACTGCGCCACGCGCTGGCCGATATCGCCGGTTCCGACGATCAGCACCTTGCGCCCCGCCAGGCTTTGCCCCTGGCGGTTGTCCCACTTGCGCTCCACCTGGCTGACCAGCCGAGCCAGCACCTCGCGCTCATGCCCCAGCATGTAGGTCAATACATATTCAGCCATCACTTGGCCAAAGATGCCCACTGCGCGGGTCAGGCGGTACTCGCGGGTCAGGCCCTCGGCCAGCAGCGGCGTGATGCCCGCCCACGTCGATTGCAACCAACGGGGTCGATGGCCCTGACGCAACAGCGTCGCCAATAGATCAGGCTGGCCGAGCCAGACCGGGCAGTCGGTGGCAAGCCGCGACAGCTCGGCGGAATCGCCGCTGGTCAGCACTTCGATATCGGGTGCAGCCTGACGCAGGAGCTGGGCATAGACCGCGTGGTCGTGTTCGGCAATCAGAACGCGCATGAATCAAACCTTTCAAAAACAGTGCAGACGACCGCTGACAGAGTATCGCTCCATCCTTGCGGCCAATCGCCAATAATCATTTTTCGTTTTCAACAGGCGCCTGGACAGGCGCCCGGGCATCGTCAGACCGGATCGTTGCGTCGCAGCAACTCTTCAGGCAGATGCTCGATGTACTCATCTTCGGCCGGTGGCATTTGCAGGTGATAACCCTGGGTGTCGAGGTTCTCCAGCACCTTGCCGATGTCCTCCCGGGACAACTGGCGCTCCGGGCTCAATACCAGGTCGAATGCGTGGATGGCCTTGCCGAATGCCGCCATCAACGGTTCCGGCACACGGGCCAACGCGTCGCTCTTGAGCACGTACAGGTACATCTCGTTTTTCTTCGAGCTTCGGTAGATGGAGCAAATTCGTTTCAAGGCTGTTCTCCGGCGGTGGCCAGGCTGTCGAGCAATGCCTGGCCCATCAACTCGCGGCGCCAGCCACGCAGCGAATCGGGCAGTTGGTAAGGGCCCTCGGGAAAGCCACTCTTGATCAGGGCTTCGAGGGTTTTCTTGCGCAGCATCAATTCCGGGGCGATGCCCAGGCGCTCGGCTTCGGCCTGTCCCAGTGCCTTGAGACGCTTGAGCAGCGCCGAGGCCTCGATGGGCAAGGGTTCAGCCACGGCGGGCGGCCACTGTTCGGGCGGCACGCTGCCCGCGCGCTTGATCAGGTCCAGCAGGAACTCACCGTCCTGACGCACGGTACGCGGATGCATGTCTTCGATTTTTGCCAGCGCAGCGAGGTTATCCGGCTGCGTGCGGGCCAGGGGCCACAACGAGTGCTCGCGAATGATCCGGTTGCGCGGCAAATCACGAGCCCTCGCCTCGCGCTCGCGCCAGGCACACAGTTCGCGCAGCACGGCCAACTGCGCGCGGGACAGTTTCCAGGCCAGCTTAGCCTCGCGGTAAACCTCGTAGGGGTCCACTTCGCGACGCAGGTTGGCGACCAGTTCGGCGCCGTCTTCCAGCACCCAGGCGTATTTGTCGTCGCAAAGCTTGGGACGCAGCTCTACAAAGACTTCCGCCAGATGCACCGCGTCCTCCGCGGCGTAGCTGATCTGCGTCTCGGACAAGGGTCGCTGCAGCCAGTCGGAGCGCGTCTCGCCCTTGGGCAACTCGATGCCCAGCACCTCCTGCACCAACCGCGAGTAACCCATGGAAAAACCCAGGTTCAGGTAGGCGGCGGCCAGTTGGGTGTCGAACAGCGGCGCGGGCAGGCTGCCCGTCAGGCGTAGCAGGACTTCCAGGTCTTCGCTGCAGGCATGAAGCACCTTGAGCACAGCCGGATTTTCCAGCAGCGCGGCCAAGGGCTGCCAATTGTCGATGCTCAAGGGGTCGATCAGGTACGCACTTTTACCATCGCCAATCTGCAGCAAGCCGGCGATGGGATAGAAGGTGTCGACCCGCATGAATTCGGTGTCGAGGGCGACGAACGGCAACTGTTGCCATTCGGCGCAAAACCGACCGAGGCTATCGTTGTCGCGAATCCAGTGAATATCGATGGCCACACGGCTCTCCCTTGAAGAATGGCGCGCAGTATATATCGCCGTCGGCGATTGCGAGCATCTACGGAGCAAGAGCTTGAGAGAAATCGCCTACGCAATCGCAAGAATAGTCCTACATCAGAACTTAACTGGCCTTGCGTAATACATAAACCCGTCTCAAGGCGAAACCCGGAAGGAAATCCTGATACCACAGCACACTGAAACCGGCTTCGACAAACTCCCCTTCGACGTCGTTCTTGCCAGCCAGGATTCGCCGCCCAGGCTGGCCGAGCTTGAGACGCCCTTCGATCCGGACCGACACGACCACCGTATCGCGGCTGACCCGATGAAACTCGCGCAACAAGGCCTGGCGATGTTCGCTGGCCTTGATGTGCTGAAACAGTTGCAGGCAGAAAATGCAGTCCACGGCGTTGGCTGACAGCCCAAGGGTAAACGCCGAACTGGGGAAGGTCTTGACCCGCTTGAGCAACGCACCACCGTGGTGGCTGCGTGCGTGATCGAGGGTGTCCGGCGAAGGGTCCGCCGCCAGGATGACCCGGTTGGCATGTTCGGCCAACACCGGCCAGAACCGCCCGGCTCCACACGCGACATCCAACACCAGCCCAGGCTCACCGGCCACTTTCATGGCGTTGCGCACTAATTGCTCGTCACGCCAGAAGGTCAGGCGTAAACGGCGGGGCACCGGCTGGCGACAGATTTGTGCATGCTCTTGGTCATGCTGCCTGGCGAATTCAAGCTCGACGGTGGATGGGGGTTGCCCGGACATACTTACGCTCATGGAAGATTCGACAACAGCTTAAACAACGCCAGGTGAAAAAAAGGTGTAGGAATCATTCCCGGGCAAGCACGCCATCGATCACCGCTCCCCGGCAATTGGCAAACAGATCGAGGTCCGGGTTGTAGGCCTTGCTGTTGACTTCCAACAGCCCAATCATCGAATGAAACAAGTTGTCCTGGCTCAGGGGCTTGTCCCGACTCAGTTGCAAGCAATGGGTGTCGACAGCAAAGGACTTCTGATAGCTATCGGAGAACCATGCCAGCATCGCCACATGTTTCTGTTGCTCCGGCGCTAGCATGTAGGGCGTGCCATGGAGGAACAGGTTGTACTCGCCCAAGGATTCGCCATGGTCCGACAGGTACAGCATGGCCGTGTCGACTTTGTCCTGGTTGGCCCGCAACAGATCGATCAGCGTCGACAACACGTGGTCGGTGTACACCAGCGTGTTGTCGTAGCCGTTGACGATGCTTTCGCGGCTGCAGTTGTTCAACGCGTTGCTTTCACACACCGGCGTGAAATGCTCGTATTCCTTGGGGTAGCGCTTGAAGTATTCCGGCCCATGGCTGCCCATCTGATGCAGTACCAGCACGGTGTCCTTGTCGAGGCTGTCGATGAAGTGCTGCAAGCCCTGAAGCAGGATTTCATCACGGCATTCACTGTTGGCGCACAGGGCCGGGTCCTTGAGATTACTCACGTCCTGCACCGTGACCCGATCACAGGTGCCTTTGCAGCCGGACTGATTGTCGCGCCAGATCACGTCCAGCCCGGCGTGCTTGAGCACGTCGAGCAACCCCTCTTCGTTCTTGGCCTTGCTCGCGTCGTAGTTCTTGCGCCCCATGTTGGAAAACATGCAAGGCACTGACACGGCGGTTTCGGTGCCACAGGAATGCACGTCGGTGAAGGCGATCAGGCCGGCCTCTTTGTCCAGTTGCGGCGTGGTATCACGGTTATACCCAAGAATGCCGAAGTTCTCGGCACGGGCGCTCTCGCCCACGACCAGCACAGTGAGGGATTTTCGTGGATGGGTTTGCCAGGCGGGGTTGCGACTCGCATCCTCGCCCAACGTGATGAACGGTTGCTTGGCCGATGCGACCTGCTCGCGCAAATAGCCGATCGACGCACCGATGTAGTTGCTCGGCACGACCATCAAGTGCAACTCGTGATGATTGCGAAACAACGACGCCAAGCCCTGGTAGTTGACCAACGCCACCCCGCCGAGCACGGCAATCGTGACCACGGAGACCACAAACTTACTTAACAACTCCTTGGGCCAGCGACGATATTTTATCGGTGTCTTGAATAACAACCAGGCTGGCAGGACACCCAACGAGAATAAATAGGCAAACAACTTGAACGACAACAGGTCGCGAACTTCCGTGGCATTGGTTTCGGCAAAGTTGCGCAACATCCCGGCATCGATCAACACGCCGTACTCGGCCATGAAATATGCCACGCCAGCGCTGATCATAAACAGCGCCATCAACAACGGCTTTAGCAGCGGCCGGAACGCCAGCAGCGTGAGCACCAGGTTGAACGCGCAGAACACCATCACGCCAAACGCCAGGCACAGCAGCGCACCGTGCCCATCGGATGCGGTTATGGTGAGCAGATGCTGCCAGAGGATCAGATTGAAACCCACTAACAAAAAGGCACTGGCGGCCAGCGTCACCCACTCGGGGCGCACGGCTTTGATAGTCAGCATGATGGGTGGAAACTTCCTGAAAAGTTGCTCTAAGAAAGAAAAGCGCCGCAAGGAAAATGTGAAAATTCATTCCCTACGGCAGCACAAACTTTAGGTAGCCCACCATCAATTTTTCGTGAAAAAGTTGCCGTTAAATAATTATTTAGATCTTCCTGAACGCCCTCAGGCCTGGTTCAGGTACCAACGCCAATCCTGCTCGCCGACCTCACCCATGAACTGGCGATACTCCGCACGTTTGACCGCCAGGTAGACACCGAGGAACGCCTCCCCAAAAGCGTCCCGCGCCCAAGTGGACGCCTCCAGGGCGCGTAAAGTCGTGAGCCAGTCGGTGGGCAATAATTGGGTGGCCTGGGCATAGCCGTTGCCTTCGACAGGCGCACCAGGATCAGACTGTCCACGGATGCCCCGATGGATGCCAGCCAATATTGCCGCCGCAGCCAGGTAGGGGTTGGCATCGGCGCCACAGATACGATGCTCGATGTGCCGCGAGGACGCCGGGCCGCCGGGCACCCGCAAGCTGACGGTGCGATTGTCCACGCCCCACGTCGCCCCCAGCGGCGCGTAGCTGTTGCTTTGAAACCGACGGTAGGAATTGGCGTTCGGACAGAACATCAACAGCGAGTCGAGCAACGTTTCGAGCATACCGCCCACCGCTTGACGCAGTAACGGCGTGCCATCGGCGGCTTCGCTGGCAAACAGATTGTTGCCATCCCGGTCCGCGAGGCTGACGTGCATGTGCAGGCCAGATCCCGCCAGATGCTCGAATGGCTTGGCCATGAAACACGCCGCCATCCCATGTTTATGGGCCACGCCCTTGACCAGTCGTTTGTAGCGCACCGCTTCATCCATGGCTTGCAAGGCATCGGCACGGTGTTCGAGGGTGATTTCCACCTGCCCCGGAGCGTATTCGGAAATGGCTGTCCGGGCCGCAATGCCCTGCAGTTTGCAGGCCGCATAGAGATCGGCGAGAAAGGGCTCGATCTGCTCCAGTTCACGCAAGCCATAGACCTGGGTATGGCGCGGCCTGCTGCCGTCGGCGTCCCGCGCCGGTTGGGGCCGGCCCTCGCTGTCGCGCTGCCCATCCAACAGGTAGAACTCCAGCTCCGCCGCCATCACCGGGTAATAGCCGTCCGCCTGCAATTCATCGATGACCCGGCCGAGCAGATGGCGGGGATCGGCGATGGCCGCCGGCATGCCCTCCTGGGGATGCATGGCCACTTGCACCGCGGCGGTGGGAATCTGCCGCCAGGGCATGCGTTGCAAGCTGCCGCTGATGGGATAGGCCCGGCAATCAATGTCGCCCACATCCCAGACCAGGCCGGAATTCTCCACGTCGTCGCCATTGACGGTCAGCCCCAGAATCGTGCTGGGCAGTGGCCGGCCACTTTGATAGACCGCGAGCAATTCGTCCCGATGCAGCCACTTGCCCCGGGGCACGCCGTTGTTGTCGACGATAAACAATTCGAACAGCTCGATATCCGGGTTTTGCGCCAGGAACGCCTGGGCCTGTTGCTCGGATGCAAAAGAAAGATTCATGGAGACACTCGTATATTCATGTCGGACGGGCGACCAGGCGCCGTCAGGCTGTACTCGCCAGCGACGAGCACAGTTCAAGGATCAACAGGAAATACGAAGGTCTGGGGGACGCGCATGGCGGCAATGCCAGAGCGCCCAGAACGCCAGTTCACAGGGCAGCGCGCAGGATGAAGGTGCGATGGCAGGTATGCGACCGCCAGCCGCCCCCTCAGCGGTGAGTGGTGGGTATGCAGGGCCTGCGGGCCAACCGTCCATAGGGATATCACAGGAAATGTTCGGTTCAAGCGTCACACGACGCCATTGACCGTTAAACCATCATTTAGCGGAGTCTGGATCGACTCGCGCTAAACAATCGCACCGCTCGAACAGACATTAAAAACCGATGGCAGCCTTGGCGTACGGGCCACGGTCGATATCCAGCAGTTCCACGCACAACTGCACGCTAACGCCGGCGGGCCAAGGGCCCAGGTCCTGAATTACCACCAGCAGGCTGTCTGCCAGCTGTTTTTTGATTTCCGGTGAACGGCCGCTCAGCAAGGCCAGTTTCACATGCACGAAAGCCCGCTCCCCCATGCCGGTTCCTACGCGGAACGTCTCGAGCTTCACGGCCCGGCTCTTGATGTCGAACTCGGCAGCGAACTGCCCCGAGGCTACCAGCGCATTGTTCAAGCGCAACAGCGCGACATCAGCGTTCAGCTCGGTCAGGTTGGCGGTGTACTCCATGTGCAAGTGAGGCATGCGTTCGACTCCGATTCGAAAAAAAGTGATTGCTGGAATGGATTGGCGCAACCATACCTCGACTTTGTGCTTTCAGGCAGGATTTGTTTCGTCCATCGCTCCCATGCGCTCGCTCATGAAGGCCTCCAGCCGGGAACTCAACCAGCGCTCCGCCGGATCGTTGTCGACATGGCTCAGCCAGACCATGGACAGGTCCAGCGTCGGCGTCTTGAAGGGAAATGGCTCGCTGAACAAGTGACCGGAAGCGGCCATGGCCGTGGCGGTGTAGTCCGGCAGGCTGGCGGTTACGCTCCAGCATCAACGTTTCAAAGACGACCATGAGGTTGATGTCGGCCTTGCGCAATTCGTTGCGGTTCATCCTTTCGCTCCTGGTTATCAGTTTGAGCAGCGCTGAAATTCGCTGAAATATCCCATCATCATTGGAAACGTTTTCCCCATAGCGAAAACGTGCAGCTTGGCTAGGCTTGCGACGACATGTCCAGAACATGTCTTGAATGAATAAATCGCAGGGAGCGAACCGATGTATTTTGAAATCTACCGACAGACCCGAGGAACCCCAAGTACCGGACGAGGCCAGTGGCGCTGGCGCCTGAGGGCCGGCAATAACGAAACCATCGCCAGCGGCGAGTCCTATGTGAACAAGGCCGACTGCCTGCACGTTATCGGATTGATCAAAAGTGCCCACGGCGAGACGCCCGTAAAGGAAATCTGAAGCCGTCCATGGGCGGCGGATGCGCAAGCTGCTCTGCACCAGAGCAGCTTTACCCGAACTTGAATTGAGTTTTTTGCTGCGACGCGAGCTGGCAGGCGGGTATCGTGTGCAGACAACAGCGAGAGGTCGGAGCTCATGAGTCAATTCAGTCACCGTCGCGACTGGCTGATGCGTGCGCCTGAATCGAGGAAACTGGAACGCATCGAGGCCTATTTCAGCGGTCATGGGTATAACACCCATCGGCATGACACCTATGCCATCGGCTTCACGCTTTCCGGCGTCCAGAGCTTCAATTACCGGCACAGCAAGCGCCATAGCCAGCCCGGCGGAACCATCGTCCTGCACCCGGACGAGGTGCATGATGGGGAGGCCGGAACGATCGATGGCTTTCGTTACCGGATGTCCTACATTGAGCCCGCGTTGATCCAACAAGTGTTGGGCGGCAGGTCACTGCCCTTCATCGAAGGCGGACTTTCGAACGATCCACGACTCAACATAGCGACCCGCCGGTTATTGGCCAGCCTCGAGCATCGTCTCGATCCACTGGAGGAAGAGGATGCCATCTACGACCTGGCCCAGGCGCTCGCCGTCGCGTCAGGGAGCCGACGAGGCCGCAGGCTGCTTGACTACCCTGCTGCGGAACGCGCGCGGCTGTTCATTCATGATGCCCTTGACCAACCCATTACCCTCGATGACCTCGTGCAGGCCAGTGGCCGGGACCGATGGAGCCTGTCGCGGGACTTTCGCGCCTTGTACGGCACCAGCCCCTATCGCTACATCACCCAACGTCGATTGAGCGAAGCTCGTCGCCTGGTATTGCACGGCATGCCCTTGAGTGAAGCGGCGCTGGCCTGTGGCTTTTTCGACCAGAGCCACATGACGCGGCTCCATACCCAGGCCTTTGGTCTTTCACCGGCACGCTGGCTGAAAATGCTGCGCTGAAGCCCTGCGCCCCTCCAGCGGAAAGCTGCACGATCATCCAATACCCGCGACGATCCAGCCCCTAACGTAGCACTCACTTTCAATTGAGGAGCGTACCGCGATGAATCATTACTCCCCCATTAACTTCGAGCAGAAATACGCGCTGTTCCATGAGCAATGGGCACCCAAGGTTGTCGCCGAGATGAACGACTACCAGTTCAAGATTGCTCGTCTCGAAGGCGATTTTATCTGGCACACCCATGCCGATACCGACGAAACCTTTATCGTGCTGGAAGGTGAACTGCGCATCGACTTTCGCGACGGCGCCGTCATGATTGGCCCGGGCGAGATGTATGTGGTCAAGAAAGGCGTCGAACACAAACCCAGTGCCGAGCGGGAAGTGAAGTTGTTGTTGATCGAACCGCGGGGCGTCATCAACACGGGGGAGCAAATCAATACGCGAACCGCAGTCAATGACGTCTGGATCTGACCGGGCAGCTCAGTCGTATTCCGCTTCCTGGTGATCGCCAAGCAGCCGTCGCTGGCGAGGCGTCGCGGCGGCCAGTACTGCGGGGTTGAACTGCCACTGAAGATAAGGCGAGAACTTCTGCGCAACCATCCGCCGACCGTAATGCACTTGGAGCATGTACCGCGTGCGGTCGGCGGTCCGGTTGTCGCTGCCGGCGTGCCACAACTCACTTCGCAGTACCAGAACATCGCCCGCCCGGCACAACACTGGCTGCGCCGAACGTCCCTGCCACTGCGTTTCGCCCGCCGCAGGCGCCCGGCCCGCCTTGTGGCTGCCGGGTATTACCCGTGTCGGGCTCAGGTCAGCATCGATGTCATCAAGGTAAAACTGTGCGGTGAACACCTGCATCGGCAGTTCGAAACCGGGGTCGGCCAACAGGGCGGGCGGCAGCTCCATGGGCAGGTAATCCAGATGCAGAGGCGCGCCGATAAAACCGGGATGGCAGCGCCAGGCTGTCTGCCCGATGATATGGCAATCATCTCCCAAGGCGGCCTCGGCAAGCTCGATAACTGCGCTCACGTCCAGGTACGGCAACCAGAACGGATCCCTGTTGAAAACGCATTTGTAATGATCGATGACGCCGCTGTAATCCCAGTGCTGAGGCTTCAGCAAGTCGATAGCGCGACGCAGGTCGGCGACCTGCCCGGCGTCCAACACACCGGGCATCAGGACAAAGCCGTCCTGATGCAAGGCACGTAGAAGGTCGTCAGTCGCCACGACACCACCTCCTCAGGTGCGGAAGCGGCCGGTCAGCTCTGCGAGATTCCTCGACAGATTCGACAACTGCTGGCTGGCATGCATGCTTTGGGCAGAATTGGCGGCCGCTTCGTTGGAAAGATCGCGGATATCGGAAATATTGCGGGCTATTTCCTCGGTGACGCTGCTTTGTTCCTCACAGGCATTGGCGATCTGCGCGGCCATGTCGTTGATCCGCTGGATCGAACCGCCGGTACCGCTGAGCACCTGATCGACACCTGCCGCACGCTCCACGCTGTCCCGGGCCTTGCTACTGCCCACATGCATGGCTTGTACCGCCTTGGCGACGCCGCTCTGCAAGCGCTCGATGCGAACCTGGATGTCCTTGGTGGAGTCCTGGGTGCGGGCCGCGAGCGCCCTCACCTCGTCGGCCACCACGGCAAAACCACGGCCCTGCTCACCGGCCCGAGCGGCTTCGATGGCAGCATTCAGCGCCAACAGGTTGGTCTGCTCAGCGATGCCACGGATCACCTCGAGCACGGCACCGATACTGGAGGTCTCCTGGGCCAGTGCCTCGATCGTACCCGAGGCGCTCTCCACTTCCTGGGCCAACTGGCGGATCGACTCGATGGTGCTGCTGACCACCTCGGCGCCATCGCGAGATTGACTGCTCGCCTGTTGCGCTGCATCCGAAGCACTTACCGCGTTGTGCGCCACTTCATGCACCGCCGCGCTCATTTGGGTGGCGGCGGTACTGACCTGATCGAGCGCGGCATGCTCGCTGCTGATCAACCGATCGTTCGTCGCGGCCATATCGGCCATGGCCCGCGCGGCGGAATCGACCTCGCCGGTCACCCGCCCTACTTCGGCAATCAGCGGTTGCAGCTTGTCGAGGAAACGGTTGAAGGCGCTGCCGAGTTGTCCCAGCTCATCGGCCGAACGTACCTCCAGGCGTCCCTTGAGATCGCCGCCGCCCTCGGCAATTTGCTCGACACGATGCAGCAGCCGGCGCATCGGGCTCAACACCACCAGCGGCAGGGCAACCAGCACCAAGATGCAACCGAGCAAACCGACCAACAGAATCACACCCTGTTGCACCCCGACTGTCTCGCCGTTTTCAATCGCTGCGTCGCCTTCACGATGCGACGCAGCATCTTCCAGCTCACCCAGCTTGTCGATGGAATCGCGCATGGTTTCGAACAAGCGCTCACTGTCACCAAAGCTCAGCGCGCTAGCGCCTTGCGGATCGCCTACCGACAGCTCGAGGACCCGTCGCGAAACCTGCATCCATTTGCCGAAACTGTCATTGAACTGACTGACCAACGCCTGCGACTCGGCACCGGGCTGCATCGCAGCATATTGCTGCACACGGTCATAAGCCTGCTTCGCATTTTCACTGTGACTGGCACCCAGCGCTTGCAGGTGCTCGCTTGCATGACCGTCCAGCAAACTGCGCTCGGCCACGAAAGCCTGATAAAGATCACGATCGGCATTGAGCAACAGGCTGATGGCCGGCAGATAACGCTTGGTCAACTGCGTGCTGGACTCCGTCACCTGGCCGATACCGCGCACACCCGCCCCCCCCATCAGCACAAGCAATGCAGCCAGGAACGCAATCGGCAGAGTGATTTTCCAACGAAAGCCCAAATCGGCAAAAAACCGCGGCATGGGGTGAAACTCCTTTCATGGGGGATTAACTGGCCTATCGGCAGCCATGTCTTGAGCTATAGACCATTAGTCCAATTGTTACAAAGCTCTGGGTGTTGGGAAGGCTATGGTTATGCAGGTTGCGGAGGGGTTGGGCGGGATAAAAAAGATGGGATGGACGCAGGAGCTGCGGGGAATTTTCTGACATTTCAAATCAGCGGCGGCCTGGCCGGTGAAAACGCACAGAGCCAGGACCATGATTTTGGCAAATGCACAGGGACGTTTTCATCGGTGCCCATCCTTGAAGCTATTGTTCGTAGAAACGAAGCCAGAAATCCGTTTCTTGGACTCCCAAAGCGTCCGGGGGGGGTGGGCAGGTGTCCCTCAAGCACTGATCATTGGGGGTGAAGCTAAATACCTGGCCGTCCGTGGCGTCGAAACGCATATGGACGATAGGCCAGAAGCGCCCCGTTACCTTGAAGTAGTCATCCTGGATGTACCGCGCCCCGACAGGTCCGTCTCCTGGAACGCCTCCGTCGCTGTGATACAACGCATCGACAGGCAACTGCTCCGGGATATTTTGTTCCCAAAGTGTCAGGACAGACTCGTTCCAGTGGGAATGGGGATGGGTCACTCCATTGCGGATGTCCATCATCAACTGGACGCCTTCTTCCGTAGGAGAAAAACTGCAAGAGTCGAAAACATTCGAAGTATAGCGGGCCGCCCATTTTTCAACGCTGTCGATACCCAGGTCCGAACACCGCTGACGCTTTGTACATGCATCTCCCCCACCCTGCGTCCATCCATCGAATGGGTAATAGCAACGTACCGGTACGGGGTTGATGGCAGGTGCCGACAAGGGTTTGAACAATAGTCCTTGCCGATATGGCACCATTACCAGCGAGGAGTCAGCCCGTGCATAGCTGCTGGAAACACCGCCCATGGCGATTGCAATTGGACTGGGGTTCCATGAATGAAACTGTGAGGTGGAATGGACCCCCCTGACGATGACCCCATTGCAATAAGGCGCCGGCTGGCCATTCGGGCAGGTTTTCGCCGTGTTGAAATAGCGCTTGTTGAGCCGCTCCGCCACCTGATAGCCGACGTACAACTGCTCCTGCAAATCGAAACCAAACACCAGGCCGTCGGCCTGTGTCAGATCCAGGCGCAGGATCGGCAGCCATTGCCCCGTGGCCGCGTAATAGTCGTTCTGATCAGCCTGGGCCACACGTAGCCCGCCGCGCTGCTTGAGGTCATAGAACAACGCTTGCACGGGCACTTGGCCCGGCGCCTGGGGATCCCAATTGCGCACTTGCAGCTCATTGGGCTGGGCGCTCCAACTGCCGCCCAGTTGTTCATGGGCCAGCAAACTGGCACGAAACTGCGCCGCGATGCGGCTGCTCAACGAACATTGCAGCGACGGCGCCTGGCCTTGCTGCTGGAAATGCGCCAGCCAGCCTGGGGCATCGCTCACGCCCTGGGCAGCGCAGGAGCCCGGATCACTCTCGTTGCCTCCGACGCCACAACCATATTTATCCCGATTCGCCGCCACCAATGGAAAGGCGCAGAGCACGTCCAGCGGTTTGCCTTGGCTGATAGCGGTAAACGAGTCAGTGAACACCATTCCGCTGGGCTGCGTCAGGGTGCGAGTACCCACATCGCGCCGCAGATAGGAAAAGCCGCGCGCGCCCAGCGCGATAGCCGTGGGGCCATGTTCCCAAAACTTCACCGTGAAATTGCCCGCCAGCCCGCTGACCAGCACGCCGCTGCAGTAGTACGCAGGATGGTTTCCGGGGCATTCCTGCGGAGTCGCGCGGTAACGGTTGTTGAGCAGTTGTGCGACTTCCGGGCCAGTGGCGGCCTGAGTCGTGCAAGCAAGCAAACACAAGATCAACAACAAGCCTTTACCAGACCAATCTGAAGAACCTCTCATACCAGCCTCCCCTCGATGTTATTGCCCGTGCTTGAGAAACCAGATATCCGCGTCCTGTGCCCCAAACGCCTGCGCAGGGGGAGCACAATCGTCAGCCAGGCACTGATCGACGGGATTAAAGATGAATATCTGTCGATCCGTGGCGCCAAGTTTTAGCTGAACAATTGGCCAAAAGCGCTGCGTACTCTTGAAGTAGTCATCTTGGATATAACGCGCGCCGGCCAGACCATCTCTTGGAAAATAGGATGTGTGGCTATAAAAAAGAGCATCGACGGGCAATTGCTCGGGAATATTTTGTGGCCAGGCCGCCAGGATGAATTCGTTCCAATCGTACTCAGGCATCGAGACCGTTCGGCGAATCTCATCGATCAATCGAAAAGCCGCTACCGTTGGATCGAAGCTGCAGGAAGAGTAGAGACTCGCATGATATTTCTCCGTCCATTTTGCCAGGCTGTCGATCCCAAGATTGACGCATGCGTCATTTACCAGGCACGCATCGGTGCCCCATCCCGTATGACCATCGTAAGGGTATCCACAGCGCAATGCCTGCGGGTGAGCGGTGGGAGCACCCAACTCTTTGAACAATAAACCTTGAGGCCAAACCGGTCGCGGCACCAAGGAGTCAGTCCTGAGGAGAGTGACGGAAACACCATTATTCAAGACCGAAGCGGGACTGGGATTCCAAGAGTGAAATAAAGCGGAAACATCCGTTCCTCTCAACATTACCCAATTGCAGTAGAACGACGCCCGACCATCCGGACAAGTCTGTGCCGTATCGAAATAGCGCTTGTTGAGCCGCTCCGCCACCTGATAGCCGATGTACAACTGCTCCTGCAAATCGAAACCAAACACCAGGCCGTCCGGCTGTGTCAGGTCCAGCCGCAGGATCGGCAGCCATTGCCCCGTAGCCGCGTAATAGTCGTTCTGGTCAGCCTGGGCCACGCGCAATCCGCCGCGCTGCTTGATGTCATAAAACAACGCTTGTACAGGCACCTGTTCCGGGGCCTGGGGATCCCAGTTACGCATTTGCAGTTGATTGGGTTGAGCGACCCAACTGCCACCCAGTTGCTCATGGGCAAGCAGACTGGCGCGAAATTGCCCGGCGATCCGGCTACTCAGTGAACATTGCAACGACGGTTCCTGGCCTTGTTGCTGGAAAAACGCCAGCCAGCCTGGGGCATCGCTAACACCCTGGGCGGCGCAGGAACCCGGATCATTCTCGCTGCCACCGATGCCGCAACCGTATTTATCCCGATTCGCCGATACCAGCGGATAGGCGCACAGCACCTCCAGCGGCTTGCCTTGGCTGATGGCAGTAAACGCATCACTGAACACCATTCCGCTGGGCTGCGTCAGGGTGCGAGTGCCCACATCGCGCCGCAGATAGGAAAAGCTGCGCGCGCCCAGTTCAATGGCCGTGGGGCCATGTTCCCAGAACTTCACCGTAAAATTGCCCGCCAGCCCGCTGACCAGCACCCCGCTGCAGTAATACGCCGCATGATTGCCGGGGCATTCCTGCGGTGTGCTGCGATAGCGGTTGTTGAGCAGTTGCGCGACTTCTGGACCGGTGGCGGCCTGAGTGCAGAGGACACTTAATAGCAATGACAACAGAATGATCTTGCGAGGCTCGAGCATTTTCATATGCCTGGTGCTCCAGGCTCCACCTGATCTCGCGGATCGAAGGAAAAGCTCGGCGCCTCGTCCGTAGGGGTTGGATTGAGTTTGACGATCGGCAAAAATTTTCCGGTCTGCTCGAAATAATTCCACTGAAAATACCGAGCCTGGGGTAGGGCCTGGCTGGAAACAGTATAGAAAAACGCTTCCAGAGGAATCCGTTCTGGAATGTCCTGGTCCCAACTGGCAATGATGACTTCGTTGTGCCCCCGCTTGAAGTTCTCAGGAAGCTGGATCCGGGCTTGTATGCTCAAGGCAAAATACGTCGCATCCCCTCTGAAGCTGCATCCTGTGATCGGATTAGCAAGAGAGCGAAAATAAACCAGCCATTGCTCGACCGTGGAAATTCCCTGTTCAGCGCACGGGCGGCTTACGGCAGGGTTAACACTGTGTTCGTTACAACTGTCACTTCTAGAAAAGGTTGATCCGTCATAAGGATAGGAACATCGCACGATCAGGCGATATGACATGGGTGCAGCGAGTTCCTTGACTATCAACCCTTGATGTTTATCCCAAGCGAGAATCGGAAAGGGTATGTCGGCGCGCATATAGGAAAATGCCACACCATTGCGCTCTACCGAACCAGGACTTGGATTCCAAGCATGAAAATCCGGATGCGCGTCGGTGGTACGTATCAGAACGCCGTTGCAATTGAACGCCGCGCTGCCGTCGGGACAGGTAGTAGCAGTATTGGCATAGCGCGCATTCAAACGTCCGGCCACCTGATAACCGACATACAACTGTTCTTGCAAATCGAAACCAAACACCAAGCCGTCGGGCTGCGTCATATCCAGCCGCAGAATCGGCAGCCACTCGCCCGTGGCCGCGTAATAATCCCTCTGGTCAGATTGGGCCACGCGCAGTCCCTTGGCCCCATGCACGTCATAAAACAGCGCCTGCACAGGCACCTGCGCCGGGGCTTGGGAATCCCAGTTGCGTACCTGCAATTGATTGGGCTGGGCAACCCAACTACCGCCCAGTTGCTCATGGGCAAGCAGACTGGCGCGAAATTGCCCGGCGATCCGGCTACTCAGTGAACATTGCAACGACGGTTCCTGGCCTTGTTGCTGGAAAAACGCCAGCCAGCCTGGGGCATCGCTAACGCCCTGGGCGGCGCAGGAACCCGGATCATTCTCGCTGCCACCGATGCCGCAACCGTATTTATCCCGATTCGCCGATACCAGCGGATAGGCGCACAGCACCTCCAGCGGCTTGCCTTGGCTGATGGCAGTAAACGCATCACTGAACACCATTCCGCTGGGCTGCGTCAGGGTGCGAGTGCCCACATCGCGCCGCAGATAGGAAAAGCTGCGCGCGCCCAGTTCAATGGCCGTGGGGCCATGTTCCCAGAACTTCACCGTAAAATTGCCCGCCAGCCCGCTGACCAGCACCCCGCTGCAGTAATACGCCGCATGATTGCCGGGGCATTCCTGTGGGGTGGCGCGGTAACGGTTGTTGAGTAGCTGGGCGACTTCCGGGCCAGTGGCCGCCTGAGCCATCGGCCCCAGCAACACCCATAGCAGCCAGACGAGCCTGACCAGCGCCCCCCGGGAAGAACGACTCATGATGCTTCACCGTTCATGCCAGTGCCCTGGCTGACCGGTAATAAGAAACCTGGCCATTGAGCAAAGACTGCACGGCGTCACGGTCTCCGCCTCCAAGGGCATGGCCCCAGGTCACCACCCGGCCGTCGCCAGTCAAGGCAGTGAACCCATGTGAGTTGCCGTAGATGGCAAGGACATTGATCAACGACTCATCTTCCGGAGTCGAATCTCCCCCCACCGTGGCGTCGCCCCAGGCGACCACGCTGCCATCCTCGCGCAGGGCCGCGAAAGCCTTGGATGACGCAACCACCTGGACAATGTCATTCAGCCGGGCGATGTCATCGCTGAGTTCGCCACCGCTCTCCACGGTTCCCCAGGCCACTACACGGCCATTTTCCCGACGGGCGACAAACGACTGCCAATTGGCCGTCACCTCGACGACATCGTCCAGGTCCTTGATAAGGTCCGGCAATACCCCACCGTGAGTCGCCGCTCCCCAAGCGACAATGTTGCCGCTGGCGCGCCGGGCGACGAAGGCCTGGGCATTGGCGCAACTCAACTCGATCACGTCATCCAGATAGGCAATCTCTTCCGGCAGCACCCCACCTTGCGCGTCGCTCCCCCAGGCAATCAGACGACGGTTGGCACGCAGGGCGGCGAACGCGCCAAAGTTGCCGATCACATCTTCGATGTCAGTCAGCTGTGCGATCTCTTCGCCCAGCTCGCCGCCATGGGCGACGTTACCCCAAGCGACGAGTGCACCCGTGCCGCGGATGGCGGTGAAGGCCGTCGCCCCGCCATACACCCGAACGATATCGGTACACTCTGCGACCGACTCCGACAGCACTCCACCACTGGGCCCGTCGCCCCAGGCAACCAGTTGGCCGCTGCGCTTGAGACCGGCGAACGCCGCGCCATTGCTCACCACCTGGGCAAAATCCAGCCTGGAAATATCGCCCATGGCCGCGCCATGGGTCGCCAGCCCCCAGGCAACCACGTTGCCATTGGCGCGGCGCGCGGCAAACGCCGCCATCGTGGCACTCACCTCAACGATATCGTCCATGCTGATGATGGTTGGCGGAATCTTCGCGCCCTCGACAGCATTGCCCCAGCCCACCAGATCGCCGATATTCCGCCGAGCAACAAAGGCCGCATCGCCGGTAAACAGGGTATCGACGCCGTTGCCAAAGACGTTGGCCGGGTTGAGGGTGACCTGGGAATCGGTTGAGCGCACATGCAGGAGTCGGGACGCATCGGTGTCACGGAACGTCGTACCGGCGACCCAGCTGTCATCACCGTCATACTGCCATTGCGCCAGGATCGGCCGCCCCGTGGCGGCCTGGAACGCACTCAAGCGCCGCGAACAACCCGAACAGCGATACAAGCCACGGTTGTACCGCGCGCCCATGACCCGCAGTTCCCCGGCGCCAATGTCTCGCTTGATTGAATACACGGCCTCTGGGCTCGGGTCCCGCCCGTTGACGGTATAGGACAACACGACAGACCGGCCTTCGTTGGCGTTGATCACGCTATAGAGAATGGTAACTTCCAGCGCCTGCCCGGCCTCGCTCGGCAGGACCGTATGCGTCACCTCGGTACTGCCGGCACCCGCCGCGCCCGCCAGGTTCACCCGCAGTACATCGCCAGCTTTCAGCCAGGCTTCGCGCGGTATCAGTGCCGTGGCGTCACCTAACAAGTCGTCCGGGTTCAGTTGGTTGTCCTCGGCCTTCAGCATCGTCGGCGCGGGCAGCGGCAGCTTTGCCACCCGAAAGCTGAAGACTTCAGAGTCTTCGTCTGCGCCGCCCCCCAAGCGCTGCACCGTGTAGCTCAGCGCCACGCTTTGATCGAGGAACCGGCGAGCCTCTGCCTGGGCTACGGTGAAGTACAAAGGTTGGCCCACGTCGTTATAGGTATAGGGCTTGTCGCGCGTGTAAGCGGCCACGACGCCTGCCGCGTCCGCCCAACTGAGCACTGCAAGATCACCCTCGACCAAGCTGCCTGCGGGAATTTGAACCCTGATACCCTTGGGCACCGAATCGGGATCAAGTGTCGCGTCCTCACCCACTCCCTCCACGGAAGGCGGTGGCAACAAAGCGTTTGCTGCAGTGTTCTCTGGCGTGTCGTTCATGTCGCGCACCCCTCCAGCGAATAGTCATGACACTCGTTTGGAGATACCGAGTGCCTGGTGATGGGCGCCGGCATCGGCTGACGTCTTGTCACCGGTGTCCATGTCATAGATCCAATAGGTACCCGCCCCCGCCGCGTCACCGGTCCAGAACGGATAGGGCAACCAACCCAGATACTCCCCGACCGCCTCACCAATATCCGGGTGTTTGTACACTGCCCGTAACCGGTCGAGGTCCGATCGCGCGACGATATCCACGCCGGCGACATCACAAACCGCGGTCATGCCCTGCCAATCGGCGCTGTTACTCAGCCACTGCACTTGCCGGATGCCCTTGACGGTCAGCTCATACTGGCGCGGCTGATTCAGGCTGTCGGTGGCAGTGATCGTGCATTGGCCGTTGCCCCTGGCGGTCACCTCGCCGGTCTGGGCATCGACGCTGGCCACGTACTCGTTGCTGCTTTCATAGCGATAGGGCGGGGTGCCCCCGGTCGCCAGTCGTGTCATCCGGGCATAGGGCGGTACGTCCAGCGGAGCCTTGTCGGCCACCGCGACATAATTATCCTGGCTGAGATCGAATATCGCAGGCGCCTCGAAGCCAACGTCTACTTTCAGTTCAAGATTTTCCGAGTGTTCCGTGCTGCCATCGCTCATCAGCACGTCATAACGGATGATCACGATACCGTCCGCATCAGCAACAAAATGCTCTGCCTCGACATAGAACACGACATCCTTGATCGTCGTTCCTACGGGTAGCTGATTGCTATAGGTAGGGCCGACGAAGACAAACGCCTTCTGCCAGCCAGTATCGGCGGCAGAGCGCTTGAGCCGGACACGGGCGCCATCAGGCGGGATATCGGCAGGGTCGAGGACGCCGTCAGGCGCTTCATCCACCGACGGGGGAGGCAGGTTTACCGCACGTTCAGGCGTACCGGACATGATGAAACCTCATAGGAAGTGAGGACTCGGCGCCCTTGCGCTGCGCCGAGAGGAGCCACGCGTCGAATAATCGGTCAGGAGATGCTGGAGGCGTGCTCAGCCTGGGCGGCCAACGGTCTCGGTGCCGGTGGCGAGCGGTAATAGGAAACGTTGTTGCGCAACAGATGGATTACGCTCGCATTGTTCCCGCCGCCGATGGAATGCCCCCAGGAGACCACGTCGCCCGTAGAGGTCAATGCGGTAAAACCATGAGAGTTGCTGTAGAGGGCCAAGACGTTAGTCAGGGTCGGTGCCACGCCGCCCACCGACTGATTGCCCCAGACTACGATCGTGCCGTCACTGCGCAACGCGGCGAAAGCCTCCGAACTGCCAGCTATCTGCACCACGTTGTCCAGCCCCGGCGGCGCGGTTCCACCCTCGCTAACCCGCCCCCATGCGCCCACGGTACCGTCACTGCGACGCGCGGCGAATGCGCGCCAAGTGCTGACGACTTCGACGACGTTGCTGTTGGGTGACGGAACCCCGCCGCCTCCGTAATCCGGTGTGCCCCACGATTGCACCTGCTGACTGTTATTCAGGACACAGAACGCCTGGGCGTTTGAACACCCCAGAGAAGCAATGCCGGAGAGATTTGGTGACGTGCCGCCATAGGCAGGATTACCCCATGCCACCACTCGGCCGCCAGTACGCAACACCGCGAAAGCGGCGAAACTGCCCATGATATCCACCGCGTCAGTGATGACGAGGCCCACAGGAATAGTACCGCCGTAGTCACCGTCCCAGTTTCGACCCCAGGCCACGACTGGGTTATTCAGGCGACGAACCGCAAATGCCTGGGAGGCGCCGTAAACATGTGTCGTTCCGGGGAGCCCGCCCAGTTCCGGGGGGATCAAATCCGTCTGCTGACCTCTCCCCCAGGCCACCAAGCTGTTGTTGCTGGTCTTGCGTCCGGCAAATGCATTGCCATTGGCGGTCAAATCAGCGAAGCCATAAGGCAATACGCTTCCCATCATCCCGCCTGCGGCCGGATCACCCCAGACATGGACAGTGCCGCCACTGTCCAGCGCCGCGTAAGCGCTCTGGGTGCAGCTTATTTCGACAATGTTGTTCAAGGCAGGAGGTGCCGCGCCGAAATCCGAATTGCCCCAGCCAACCACACTGCCTTGGTCGAGCAAGGCGACAAAAGCCGCACCACCATTGGTAAGCGTATCGGCCCCATTGCCGAAAATATTCGCCGGGTTCACTGTCGCCTCATGGCTGCTGGAGCGTACCTGCAAGGGCTTGGACGGTTGGGTATCACGCCAGCTAGCGGAAGGAGCACTCCAGCTCGATTCATCCAGGTATTTCCACTCGACCCGCAACGGCTGCAGGGTCGTGGCGTGCAGCGCGCTCAGCAACCGTGAGCTGCCGGAAGCCCGATAGGTGGTGCGGTTGAAACGCGCGCCCATGACCTTGAACGGCTCCTGCGATACAGGCGTTTCAACCCGCATATTGAACGCCAGTGATGGTCCGGTGATCGTCCCGTTTCGATCCCGCGTATAGGTGACTCTCACGTTCTTCCCGAGGAATCTCAGAACATCAGCCGCAGGGATCAGAAACCGCAGATAATTATTGGGCTGGTCGTTGGCCGTATACGGTTTGGGTGGAGAGACGTAGGGCGTGATCGCTCCATTTGAGTCCGTCCAGGTTACGGTGACGTCATCACCAGGGTTCAATCTATCACCGGGTACTCGAGTCCAGACTTGGACTGTTTGAGAGGGATCGAGCGTGCCGCCGTCCTGCACACCTTCGACGATGGGTACCGGTAGCTCCGGCTCGATCTGATCAAGGTGGACAGCGATGTATTTGATCGCTGATTGGTTGGAGTTGCCCAGTTGGTCCATCACCCGGAATTCGAGAGGCGTGTCTGGATTGTCCCCTGCCTGTACGAATGTATCGGTAAAGAGCGTATGCACCACGGGCACCGAACCGTCCAATACCTCAAATGGAACCGTCGCATTGCCTATCAAAAAATTGATGCGGTCATAGGTCCGCCGGTTGGAATAAGTAAAACCAAACGCTACACCTTGCGCCGCCCGTTCGGCGCTGACTCCGTCGGCAATCACGTCGGGTGGAATCACCAGGTCGAGACCTTGGGGCGCAGGCTCGCCCGGCGCCCTGAGGTGATAAAGTACGAGCAAATCCCTGGATGGCGCACCGTTCTGGCCGGGACGGGTTACTTTGTAGTGCAGCCGATTGACACCATCCAATAAACGGCCATGGGGCACATGCAACTCCATTCGCAATTGCTCTTCTCCTGGCCCTACGTCCTTGCCAGCCACCGGAAAAGGATCGTCGTTGACGTACAAGTCCGCTCGATCATCCACCGCCATTGTCCAGGAACGCCGCTGAAGTTCGGTCCACGGATCGATCAGACATCTCAGTCCCCTGGGCTGATCGTCGTAAAGGCTCTTGGGAATACCGCCATGCGCACGATCCGCCGGCTTCACTGGCGTTACCCATCCCATAATGATCACAGGGTATAGCGTGAACAATTCGCTCAAGGCGGAAGATTGGATGTCCATGATGTTTCCTGACCAAGACGTAAGGCCTTTCGGCATAGAGTCATCAGACTCCATCCAGGGAGGACCAGCTACTGTCAGAACTAACAGGTCGGACGAGATTTACGACGGACGGTTGAGTAAGGCTGGATGAGCAACGGATTTTTAGAATCGCCAAAAACGAAAAGGCCCCTGAAATGTTCAACCATTTCAGGGGCTTAGTCGTATTCAATAATGGCGGAGAGATAGGGATTTGAACCCTAGGTACTGTTGCCAGTACAACGGATTTCGAATCCGTCCCGTTCGGCCACTCCGGCATCTCTCCAGTGGCGCGCATCATACCAGCACATTCGCCGGAAGCGAACCCCCGGGCGAAATTTTTTCCGTGCTATCAGTCGCTTGCGTCGACTACAGCGGTACACCCAGGCGCTGGGCGACTTCTTCGTAGGCTTCGATGACGTCACCGAGGCCTTGGCGGAAGCGGTCCTTGTCCATTTTCTTCTTGGTATCCTTGTCCCACAGGCGGCAGCCATCCGGGCTGAACTCGTCGCCCAGGACGATGGAGCCATCGCTGAACACACCGAATTCAAGCTTGAAGTCCACCAGCAGCAGGCCCGCGTCGTCGAACAGCTTGGTCAGCACTTCGTTGACCTTCAGGGACAGTTCCTTCATGCGAGCCAGTTGCTCGGCGGTGCCCCAACCGAAGGCCACGACATGGGATTCGTTGATGAACGGGTCGCCCTTGGCGTCGTCCTTCAGGAACAGCTCGAACGTGTAAGGGTTGAGCTTCATGCCCTCCTCCACGCCCAGGCGCTTGACCAGGCTGCCAGCGGCGTAGTTACGCACGACGCATTCGACCGGGATCATGTCCAGCTTCTTGACCAGGCACTCGTTGTCGCCCAGCAGCTTGTCGAACTGAGTCGGCACGCCGGCGGCTTCGAGTTTCTGCATGATGAAGGCGTTGAACTTGTTGTTCACCATGCCCTTGCGGTCGAGTTGTTCGATGCGCTTGCCGTCGAACGCCGAAGTGTCGTTGCGAAACAGCAGGATCAAGCGGTCAGCGTCGTCGGTCTTGTAAACCGACTTCGCTTTGCCGCGGTAGAGTTCTTCACGTTTTTCCATGATGGGCTCCGCTTGCTAAGTAGATGGGCTAGGCGATATGTCGCCAGTCGAGCCCTGAATCTTGATCGGCCAGTTGCAGCCAGTCCGGGTCGCACCCAAGGGTGTCGACGAAACATTGCCGGGCCAGCTGCGGCAGGTTGTTCTTGCTGCTCAAATGGGCCAGGACCAGGTGTTGCAGGCCTTGCCAGCCCAACTCGGCCACCAGGTATGCCGCCTGGTGGTTGTTCAAATGTCCGTGCTCCCCGCCTACCCGCTGCTTGAGAAAATACGGATAGTACCCACGCGCCAACATGTCCCGGCAGTGGTTGGACTCGATCATCAACGCATCGAGGTCCCGGTAGCTGTCCATGACCCTGTCGCAATACGATCCCAGGTCGGTGAGCAATCCAAAGCGCCGCTCGCCGTCGCTGAACACATACTGGGTTGGCTCCCGGGCATCGTGGGCCACACTGACCACGCTGATATCCAGGCCGCCGACACGCAGTTGCTCGCCGCCGGCCACGAAACCAGCTGGCTCGATGGGTTTGCGCAGGCCTTCGAACGTCCCACGGCTCAGGTACACCGGCAGATTGTAGCGCCGAGACAGCAAACCCACGCCATGCACGTGGTCGGCATGTTCGTGGGTCACCAATATCGCGCTCAGTTGCGCCGGGTGCACACCCAGGCGCAGCAGGCGCTTCTCGGTTTCCCGCAGGGAGAAACCACAATCGACCAGAACGTAGGTCCCAGCACTGGCTATCAGCGTGCCGTTCCCCTGGCTACCGCTGCCGAGAACGGCAAAACGCATCGGATCAGCCCAGGTTGTCCTGAATCACGCCCAACACCTTGCGGGCTACATCGGCCGGCGCCACGGTGTTGATGTTCTTCTCGACGGTGACCTGGACGTTGTCGCCGACCTTGCTCAGGCGAACCTGGTAACGCTCGGCGCGGGCTTCGATTTCTTCCTTGTCCGGCGCGCTGCCGAACAGGTTGCTGAAGAAGCCAGGCTTCTCGTCTTTCTTCTCGGCTTTTTCAGCCAGGTTGATGTAGTACAGGCCCAGGCTGCGGTTGATGTCTTCAACGCGCCATTCGCCCTGCTCCAGCGCACGACCCACGCTCGACCAGGCACGGTCGAGGTCGGAGCCGACGTTGAGCACCGGGTTGCCGCTGCCGTCTTCGCTCAGGCTGACGCGGCTTGGCGTGTCGTAGTCGCGGGTCGCGAGCATCGAAACCGAACCGCCCTGCTCCGCGGTGCGGCTCATGCTGGCAAGCATGTCGTCCACCAGCGCGGCGTCGAGGCCGGTATTGACCGAGCGATTGGTGAAGGCCACGTCGGCGGTGCTGCCGGCGGGACGCTCGGCGCTGACCACGTAGATCTCACTGGTGTTGCGCTGTACGCCCGGCTCGATCCGTACGCGCACGCGGGTTTCGCTGTCTGCCGAGACACCGGCGGCGCTCAGGCGCTTGGCCATGGCGGCGGACAGTTCATCGGAACGCTGCCAGGTGGTGGTGAATTCACCCGTCTGTGGGCGCTGCTCGTCCAGGCGGAAACCGTTGTCCTGGAAGAACTGGATCGCCACCGGCCAGACTTCGGCCGGTGGGTGCTGGCCCATGACCCAGCTGGAGTCACCGCTCTTTTGCAGGGTGTAGTCGCTGGCATCGGCCACGGCCGACAGCGGCTGTGGTCGCGGGACTACGTATTCGCCCTTGACGCTGTCGTCAGCGACGTTGCGCGGGATCGGCAGCAGCGGATCCAAACGCTTGGCGACGCTGACGTCCGGTGGCAGTTGCATCGGTGCAGTCTGTTGCGCTTCGAGGTAGTCGCTACCACGGTCGCGGAAGTAACCATCCGGTCCCCAGATCCACCCGCAGCCACTGGTGCTGGAGATAATCAAGGCAAGTGCGGAAAGTCCGGCCATTCGCTTCATGCGTTGTACTTCCTCAATTAAACCAGGACGCCGGACTGGCGCATGGCCTGCCGCAGCGGTTCGTGACAGGTGTTGCTCAACCAGGTGAGCGGCAGGCGAATGCCTTCGTGCATCAGGCCCATTTCGACCAAGGCAAACTTCACCGGGATCGGGTTGGCTTCGATGAACAGGTCCTTGTGCAGCGGCATCAGTTTTTCGTTGATTGCACGTGCGGTCTCGGCATCGCCCTTGAGCGCGGCCTCGCACAGATCGGCCATTTCTCGCGGAGCGACGTTGGCGGTCACGGAAATATTGCCCTTGCCGCCCAGCAGGATCAGCTCGACGGCTGTCGGGTCATCGCCAGACAGCACGATGAAATCCTTGCTGACGCCATCGAGGATGGCCTTGGCCCGTACCAGGTCGCCCGTGGCTTCCTTGATGCCGATGATGTTCGGCACGGTGGACAGGCGAATCACGGTCTCGGCTTGCATATCGCAGGAGGTGCGGCCGGGAACGTTATAGAGGATCTGCGGGATGTCGACCGCTTCGGCAATGTACTTGAAGTGCTGGTACAAGCCTTCCTGGGTCGGCTTGTTGTAGTACGGAACGACCAGCAGGCAGGCATCGGCGCCGGCTTCCTTGGCGTTGCGGGTCAGTTCGACGGCTTCGCGGGTCGAGTTGGCTCCGGTGCCGGCGATCACCGGAATGCGCCCGTTGACCTGCTTGACGACGGCGCGGATGACTTCGATATGTTCGTTGACATCAAGGGTAGCCGACTCGCCGGTGGTGCCGACGGCGACAATGGCATGGGTGCCGTTTTCAAGGTGGAAGTCCACGAGTTTGCTGAGGCTGGCCCAGTCAAGACGCCCTTGTGCATCCATGGGTGTGACCAGTGCCACCATACTGCCCGCAATCATGAAACCGCTCCTGCCGGAAAAAGAGAGCCGTAATGGTACTGGCGCCAAGATGCTTGTACAAGCGAACTCCCATTCCCCTTGGCGATGGTTTTCGCTACCCTTCAGGCTTTGATCGGTAACGATAAGCTCATACGCCGGTCCCCAGCCTCCGTTTTCGTCGTTACAAGCCCCGATCCTGCGTGTGTCCCGGTGTATTTGTGTTGCCCCGCAACGCAACGCATCCACGAGGCGAAGGGCTTGAACCGTTCGATTTCCCAAGGCTGGCACCACATCGAGCTGAAACGTACCGACCGCTCATCGCTTTAGGAATGCTGCATGTCCACCCCCACAGTCCGCGAACAATTCCTTGTTATCAGTGCCCTTGGCGCCAACCCCATGGAGCTGACTAACGTCCTGTGCCGCGCCAGCCATGAAAATCGCTGCGCCGTCGTGACGTCACGCCTGACCCGTCATGGCGAGTGCAGCGCGCTCGTGCTGGAAATTTCCGGCAGCTGGGACGCGCTGGCCCGCCTTGAGGGCAGCCTGCCTGTACTGGCCAAGAAACATGCCTTCACCGTCAACGTGGTACGCAGCGCCGCCTTGGAGAATCGTCCCCAGGCCCTGCCTTATGTGGCTTACGTCAGCTCGGCCTACCGCCCGGACATCATCAACGAGCTGTGCCAGTTCTTCATGGACCACCACGTCGAACTGGAGAACCTGACCTGCGACACCTACCAGGCCCCGCAGACCGGCGGCACCATGCTCAACGCCACGTTCACCGTGACACTGCCGGCCGGCACCCAGATCAGCTGGCTGCGCGATCAGTTCCTGGATTTCGCCGATGCGATGAACCTGGACGCATTGATCGAACCGTGGCGCCCACAAAACCCAATGTAAGGAAGCGTTCATGGCCGTTGCCATCGACCAGCCGGTTACCGATTTCCAGGCGCCCGCCACCAGCGGGCAGACCATCAGCCTCGCGGCCCTGAAGGGCAAGCAAGTGGTCATTTATTTTTACCCCAAGGACAGCACGCCCGGCTGCACCACCGAAGGCCAGGGTTTCCGCGATCAGTACGCGCAATTCCAGGCCGCCAACACCGAAGTGTTCGGCGTCTCCCGGGACAGCCTCAAGTCCCACGAGAACTTCAAGTGCAAGCAGCAATTCCCCTTCGAGCTGATCAGCGACAAGGACGAAGCGGTTTGCCAGTTGTTCGACGTGATCAAGTTGAAGAAGCTTTACGGCAAGGAATACCTGGGCGTTGATCGCAGCACGTTCCTGATCGATAAACAGGGAGTGTTGCGCCAGGAATGGCGTGGCGTGAAGGTGCCGGGGCATGTGGATGCGGTGTTGGCGGCGGCTCAGGCCCTCGACAAGTCCTGAAGTTCTTCGCCGTCAGCACTGGCCTCTTCGCGAGCAGGCTCGCTCCCACAGGGAATTGATTAACATCATCGATCCAATGTGGGAGCGAGCCTGCTCGCGAAGAGGCCGGCAGCCTCACCGGCTAGGCTAACTCACCTCTTATAACAACGGCGCCACCACCGGCTCCTTGCTCGGCCACGCATCCAGCACCGCCTTGAACAGCGTCGCCAGGGGAATCGCGAAGAACACTCCCCAGAACCCCCACAATCCGCCGAACAGCAACACTGCGCAGATAATCGCCACCGGATGCAGGTTCACCGCCTCGGAGAACAGCAACGGTACGAGCACGTTGCCGTCCAGGGTCTGGATGATTCCGTAGACGGCCATCAGATAGATGAACTGATCGCTCCAGCCCCACTGGAACAGTGCGATCAATGCCACCGGCACGGTCACCACCACGGTGCCGACGTAGGGCACCACCACTGAAATACCCACCAGCAGCGCCAACAGGGCGGCGTAATTGAGCCCCAGGGCGACGAAGCCGATGTAGGTGACGCCGCCACAGATAAAAATCTCGATGACTTTCCCGCGGATGTAATTGGCGATCTGCCGATTCATCTCCTGCGCCACCCGGGTGATCAATGCCCGTTCGCGCGGCAGGTAACCGCGGACCCAGCGTCCGATCATTTCCCGGTCCTTGAGGAAGAAAAACACCAGGATTGGCACCAGCACCAGATAGATCATGATGTTCACGAGCAACGGCAGGCTGGACAGCGAAAACGTCAGCGCCCACTGGCCGAACTTGCCGATCTCGCCGCGTACCACTTCGATCGTCTGCAATACCTGCTCGTCCGAGACCAGGTGGGGATAACGCTCCGGTAGCAGCAACAGCAGCGATTGCCATTTGACAAGCATCCCCGGCAATTCGTTGAACAACGTCACCAACTGGTGCCACAGCAAGGGCACGATCACCACCAGGAAGACCACCAGCACGCCCATGAACAGCGCGAACACCAACCCTACCGCGACCGAACCCGGCAGTCGCAAGCGCTCCAAAGTGATGACCAGCCCTTGCATCAGGTACGCCAGCACCATCCCCGCCAACACCGGTGCCAACATGCCGCCCAGCGTGAGCACGGCGGTAAAAGCCAGGAACAGGAGCACTGCCAGGACCACCGCCTCTTCATCGGAAAAGTAGCGCTGAATCCAGTCGCGTAACACTTTGAACATTAAAAATCCCTAAGAGATGTCGCCTGCCTTCAGGCTTTTTTCAACCAGTAACGGTAGGTGCCGTTTTCGTCCTCTTCACGCAGCAGCGTATGACCGGCCAACCGGGCGAAGGTGCGGAAATCGCGCTGGGAGCCAGCGTCCGTGGCGGTTACCTTGAGCACGGCGCCACTGGTCAGACGATTGAGTTCCAGCTTGGCCTTGAGCAACGGCAACGGACAATTCAGGCCACTGGCGTCCAGCTCGGCATCGTGGGCTACAGCATCGGTCATTATTTCACTCCGCAACGGGTCGTCGAGCCGCCTAGAATATCTGGTCCCGGACCCGCTGTCCGGCTACAGTAAGGTCTTTGTCGACTAAGGCTTCGTGCATGACATTTCTGCGCCCCACCCTGCTGACGCTCGCCTGCCTGCTTGCCTCACCGGGCTTCGCCGACGACCTGCCGTCACTTGGCGACGCCAGTTCTGCCATCGTCTCGCCAGAACAGGAGCACCAACTGGGCCGCGCCTGGCTGGCGCTGCTGCGCAGCCAGGTTTCACAGCTCAACGACCCCCAGCTCAAGGACTACGTCGAAACCAGCGTCTACAAGCTGGTGGAGACCAGCCAGGTCAATGACCGGCGCCTGGAATTCATCCTGATCAACAGCCCGCAGCTCAACGCCTTCGCCGCACCGGGCGGAATCGTCGGGGTCAACGGCGGGCTGTTCCTCAACGCACAGACCGAAGGCGAATACGCGTCGGTCATGGCCCACGAGCTGGCGCACTTGTCGCAGCGCCACTTCGCCCGTGGCGTGGAAGCTCAACAGCGCATGCAAGTACCGATGATGGCCGCGCTGCTGGCTGGCATCGTGGTCGCCGCCGCTGGCGGGGGCGATGCAGGGATTGCCGCCATCGCGGGGACCCAGGCCGCCGCCATCCAGGAGCAACGGCGCTTTTCGCGCCAGAACGAACAGGAAGCCGACCGAATCGGCATCCAGAATCTGGAAAAAGCTGGGTACGACCCTCGATCCATGCCGACCATGTTCGAGCGTCTGATGCGCCAATACCGCTTTGACGCCAAGCCTCCGGAGTTTCTGTTGACGCACCCGGTCACCGAGTCGCGTATCGCCGACACCCGCAACCGCGCCGAACAGGCCAAGCCGGGGGGCATCGAGGACAGCATGCGTTATCAACTGATTCGTGCGCGCGTCCAGCTGACCTATGAGGAAACCCCAGGCCTGGCCGCCAAGCGCTTTCGCGCACTGTTGGACGAGAACCCCAAAAACGATGTGGCCCGCTATGGCCTGGCCATCGCCCAGGTCAAGGGTGGCCAGTTGAATGAAGCGCGGGAGAACCTCAAGCCGCTGCTGGCCAAATCACCCAACGAAATCATCTACAACCTGGCCCAAGTCGATCTGGACATTACCAACAACAAGCTGGCTGACGCCCAATCCCGCGTTGACCGGATGCTGGTTCAATACCCTGGCAACTATCCCCTCAACCAAGTGCGCGTTGACCTGCTGCTAAAGCAAAACCGCCCCGCTGACGCAGAAAAAGCCCTGGAGACGCTGCTCAAGAGTCGCCCGGACGATCCGGACGTCTGGTACATGGTTGCCGAGACGCGCGGCCTGTCGGGCAACATCATCGGCTTGCACCAGGCCCGCGCCGAATACTTCGCGTTGGTCGGCGACTATCGCCAGGCGATTCAACAATTGGACTTCGCCAAACGCCGCGCCGGCGGCAACTTTCCATTGTCGTCCCGCATCGACGCACGGCAGCGTGAGCTTATGGAACAGGAGCGAATGGTCAAGGACATGATGGGCTGAGCTTCAGCCAGGCATAAAAAAAACGCCTCGACATACATCGAGGCGGTTTTTTTTCAGCTGCGGACGGGCTTATTCAGCCAGTTTGAACGTGATGAAGCTCGCACGTCCCTGGCGCAGGACTCGCATCGACACCGAGCGATTCTTCGGCAGGGCCTTGGCGATATCGGTGAACTCCTTGGCGGACCCGATGGCCTGGTTATTCAGGTGCGTAATGATGTCGCCCGGTTGCAGGCCGATCAGTGCAGCAGGACCGTCCTGTACCTCCCTGATCACCACGCCGCCCTGCAGTTCCAGAGTGCGCTTCTGCTCGTCGGTCAGTTCGACCACCGCGACGCCCAAGCGATTACTGCTGCGCTCTACGCCGGACTTGGGCAGCGAATCCAGCTCCTTGCCCTCTTCCGGGATAGCGCCAACGGTCAACTCGACGTTCTTGCGCTTGCCTTCGCGAATCACTTCGAGGTTGGCCTTGGCTCCGGCCTTCAGGGCACCCACCAGGTGCGGCAAGTCAGCAGACATGACGATCGGCTGGCCATTGAGGCTGAGAATCACATCACCAACCTGCAAGCCGCCCTTGGCAGCCGGGCCACCTTCCTGGATCTGCGCCACCAGGGCACCGGCGGGTTTTTCCAGCCCGAACGACTCGGCCAGGTCCTTGTTCACTTCCTGGATGACCACGCCCAGCCAGCCACGGCTGACTTTGCCTTCGCTTTTCAACTGATTGGAAACGTCCATTGCCACGTCGATTGGAATGGCGAAGGACACACCCATGAACCCGCCCGAGCGGGTGTAGATCTGGGAATTGATGCCCACCACTTCACCGTCAAGGTTGAACAACGGGCCGCCGGAGTTGCCGGGGTTGATCGGCACGTCGGTCTGGATGAACGGCACGTAGTTCTCGTTCGGCAGGCTGCGGCCGATGGCGCTGACAATGCCCTGGGTCACGGTGTGGTCAAAGCCGAACGGCGAACCGATCGCCACGACCCATTGGCCGGCCTTCAGGTTCTGGGATTTGCCAAGCTTGAGGACTGGCAAATCCTTGCCTTCGATTTTGAGTAGGGCCACATCGGACCGTGGATCGGTGCCGATCAGTTTGGCCTTGAGCTCACTGCGATCGGCCAGGCGGACCAGGATCTCATCGGCATCCGCGATGACATGGTTATTGGTGAGGATGTAGCCATCGGGCGAAATAATGAAACCCGAACCCAGGGATTGCGCTTCCCGCTGGCGGCCACCACCCGGTGAACGGGGCTGCGGCATTCCGCGCTCGAAAAACTCGCGCAGCATGGGTGGCAGACCTTCCAGGTCCGGCATCTGTGGGTCCATCACCCGGCGCTCAGGCAGCTTCTGCGTCGTACTGATGTTCACGACTGCGGGTGAAGCCTGTTCGACCAGTTGGGTGAAGTCCGGCAATTCGACCGCCGCTGCGGGAACGGCCTGACCGAGGACCAGCACGGTGGCGAATATGGAGAGATAGGTTTTCAAGCGTGGTATCGACATACGGCTCCCGTTACGACGAGCATGGTTAAGCGATATGGAGCTGAAACACCGGAGAACGATACGCCGGTATTTTCGTTCCGCAAACAGACAAGGCCAGAGCCGAGCGGCTCTGACCTAATAGAAAAAAAATCGATTTTTTGCAAATGAAAATGCTGACAGGAAGTTTCAGCAATTCGATCAAGCCTTGGCGTTAACGGCCTGCCGCGCAATCGAGCCACTTGCGCAATGGCTACTTGGCTGCCGCGACGTCGGAGCGCATGGAAAGCGCGATCCGTTCCGCCGTCCCGATAGGTATCTCACCTACCACCGTGACCATCATTTCACCTTGCGGCGTGGTCAGACGGCGGGATACGGCGGCGGTCGGACCTAGCTGAGTTCGGGTATCGGTAGCCGTGGCGCCGTTCAACGGTTCCAGAAACACCGAGAACCGAGCCAGGCCATCGTCGTACATGAGGCTGCTGACCTGCACTTTGGTGTCCGGGTCATTTCGCGCAACACTGCTGGTCAATTCAAAGCCCGGCGGAAGCCAGTCCGAACGCCATGCGGTCTTCACTGCCGTCGCCTTGTTCGGATCCTGCGCAACAGCCGTGCATTCGGCACTGGCCTGCAGGTCAGCGTCCGAAGGTGAGGTGATGTTCAGGCGGGTGAATTGAAAGCGTTCGAGCAACTGTCCCTTGTCGTTGAGCAGCAGGGATTTGAGCGGCAGCCCGGTTTCCTTGTCCAGATGCAACTCGAACCCGTAGCGATGCTGGTCCTTCGGAGTCAGGGCCACAATGACAGCTTGTCGCCCAGCCACACGCGACTTGCCGATCACGGCAAGGTCATACCAATTCTTGAGTTTTTGCGGATCGAGCGCACGTGCAGTGCCATCTGGCGTATTTCCCAGCCCGGCGATCAAGGTGCCACTGACGCATTGAGTACGTCCATCAATGCGCATGACCTCCTGTGCCGAACCGTCGAGCTGGAGCAACCGCTCGCGGATTTTGCCATCCTGGACGCGATGCCAGATGTTATGGGTAGAAAAACTACCGTTACGCTCGTAAACGAAAGTGCCCTGGAAGCTTTGCTGTTGCTCGGCTTGACTCAGACGATTAAGCCAGTCTTGAGCCTCGCCGGCATGGGCTGGAATCACGCACCAGCCACCGAGCAGAAGCGATAAAAGAGGTATGGCGCGCATGGTCCTCCTTAACGGTTTTCCAGACTGGCCGCGCGAGCGTAGGGCAGCGCGCTTTCAGTGCCCTTCAATGCAGCCTGTTGGGCATGCTGGCGCAGGTAGTTAGGCAGGCGCTGATCGTGCCAGCCTGGTTGTCCTTGCAGGACACCATTGTTCATCGGGCCAGCAGCTTCCGAACCTTCACTGTAGCCGGCCAGCACCGCAGGACCTTTGACCTGTGGCGTTGCCAGGCTTGGCTGGTTCGATTGCTGCGCCATTTGAACGCCAGCGATCTCGTCCTGGTTGTACAACCGCACACCGGCCAGTACCGCAACGGTGACCGAAGCAGCTACAGCCAGGCGACCCAGGCTACGCCATGGACCGCGGGAGGCTTTTGCCGGTACGGCTTCATCAGCCAGCGCAGCAGACACTGCCGCAGCGATATCCAGACGCGGAAGCAGCAGGTCCTTGTGCATGACAGCCCGGGCGATCTGATAGCGCGCCCAGGTTTCACGGGTTTCAACATCGTCGAAGGCATTCAATACCCGACGTAATTCCAATTCGTCCGCTTCGTTATCCATCACTGCGGACAGCGATTCCTGCAGGGCTTCACGACTCATGGCGTTCCTCTCTTGGCTGTCGCCGCTGTCTCAGTTTTCCTGCAACAACGGTTGCAGGGCTTTATCGATGGCCTCCCGAGCGCGGAAGATCCGGGAGCGCACGGTACCCACCGGACATTGCATGACGCTCGCAATGTCCTCGTAACTCAGACCGTCGAATTCACGTAAAGTTAAAGCCGTACGCAAATCTTCAGGCAATTGCTGGATGGTTCGATGGACGGTGCCTTCGATCTCATCCCGCAGTAATGCACGCTCCGGAGATTCGAGGTCCTTGAGGCCATGATCGCCATCGTAGAACTCAGCATCTTCGGAACTCACATCACTATCCGGCGGCCGGCGGCCGCGTGAAACCAGATAGTTTTTCGCCGTGTTAATGGCGATGCGGTAAAGCCACGTGTAAAACGCGCTATCCCCGCGGAAATTTCCAAGTGCGCGGTAGGCCTTGATGAAGGCTTCCTGGGCAACATCCTGGGCTTCATGGGTGTCGTGCACGAAACGCACGATCAACCCGAGAATTTTGTGCTGGTATTTCAGCACTAGCAGATCGAAAGCTCGCTTGTCGCCGCGCTGAACGCGTTCGACCAGCTGCTGATCCTCTTCCTGGGTTAGCATGAACACTCCTCGATAAGCTCGAAGGAGGGTTGCACTACTAATCGACCGGGCTTGCAAACATAGACTCGGGCTTTTCGCAAAAGTTCTCCCCCTTCCAAGCAAGTTTCCGGCGCGCTCTGATCCGGCACGCACGAAAAACGCAGCACGAGATTCCCCGGCTGCGCGAATAATCTGTCGCCGGGCCTGTCGGACGAGGACTTGAATCGAAGTCCTTAACCAACCCGACGCTGTTCCCTTTTGCAGACAACCGTCTATTGAACGTAGGCGCTTGGCAAAAGTTCCCGTTATTTTCAGCTCTTCGAAACGAAAATCTGGCAACCGTGACGAGATAAACAACGTTCTGTCCGCGAAAACGTCGCGTTGTCGCCATTTCAAGAAAACCCTGATCCGACGAAGCGTGTTGTTTTTCCGTCACGCTGGTTTCACATCGCCATGATTGCCCGGCTATTGTGCCGATCCCCCCCTCTATATACTAGTGGGCTGCAAGGCTGCCCGACCCGTCAAACGGATGTCCGGCGCCAACCCCTCACGGGTCGCTTTGAGCGGAAATCATTCGAATGAGCCAACAGTTCCAACATGATGTTCTGGTAATCGGCAGCGGTGCCGCCGGATTGAGCCTGGCGTTGACTTTGCCCGCGCATCTGCGCATCGCCGTGCTGAGCAAGGGCGACCTGGCCAACGGCTCGACGTTCTGGGCCCAGGGCGGCGTCGCGGCCGTGCTGGATGACGCCGACACGATCCAATCCCACGTCGACGACACACTCAACGCTGGCGGCGGGCTGTGCAATCAGGATGCGGTGCGCTTTACCGTCGAGCACAGCAGGGAGGCCATCCAATGGCTGATCGACCAAGGCGTGCCATTCACCCGCGATGAGCAGTCCGGCACCGAAGATGGCGGCTTTGAATTTCACCTGACCCGCGAGGGCGGCCATAGCCATCGGCGGATCATCCATGCCGCCGATGCGACCGGCGCGGCGATTTTCAAGACGCTGCTGGCCCAGGCCAGGCAACGGCCGAACATCGAGTTGCTGGAGCAACGGGTCGCGATCGATCTGATTACCGAAAAACGCCTGGGTCTGAACGGTGATCGCTGCCTGGGCGCCTATGTGCTCAACCGTGGCACGGGCGAAGTCGACACCTACGGGGCGCGCTTCGTGATCCTGGCCTCCGGTGGCGCGGCCAAGGTCTACCTCTACACCAGCAACCCGGACGGCGCCTGCGGTGACGGCATTGCCATGGCCTGGCGTTCCGGTTGCCGGGTGGCGAACCTGGAGTTCAACCAATTCCACCCGACTTGTTTATATCACCCGCTCGCCAAGAGTTTTTTGGTGACCGAGGCCCTGCGCGGCGAAGGCGCGCACCTGAAGCTGCCCAACGGGGAACGCTTCATGCAGCGCTTCGATCCCCGCGCCGAACTGGCCCCACGGGACATCGTTGCCCGAGCCATCGACCATGAGATGAAGCGCCTGGGCATCGACTGCGTTTACCTGGATATCAGCCACAAGCCCGAAGCGTTCATCAAGAGTCATTTCCCGACGGTCTACGAACGCTGCCTGGAATTTTCCATCGACATCACCAAGCAGCCTATCCCGGTGGTGCCGGCGGCGCATTACACCTGCGGCGGGGTCATGGTCGATCAGTTCGGTCGCACCGACGTCCCCGGCCTGTATGCCATTGGCGAAACCAGTTTCACCGGGCTGCACGGCGCCAATCGCATGGCCAGCAATTCGCTGCTGGAATGTTTCGTCTACGCCCGCTCGGCAGCGGCCGACATCCTTGAGCAATTGCCGCGCATCGACATACCTGCCGCCCTGCCCTCGTGGGATGCCAGCCAGGTCACCGACTCGGATGAAGACGTCATCATCGCCCACAACTGGGACGAACTGCGGCGCTTCATGTGGGACTACGTTGGGATCGTGCGCACCAACAAACGCTTGCAACGGGCCCAGCATCGGGTACGACTGCTGCTCGATGAGATCGATGAGTTCTACAGTAACTACAAGGTCAGCCGGGACCTGATCGAACTGCGCAACCTCGCGCAAGTGGCCGAACTGATGATTCGCTCGGCGATGGAACGCAAGGAAAGTCGAGGGCTGCATTACACCCTCGATTACCCAGACCTGTTGCCCGAGCCATTGGATACTATCCTGGTGCCGCCCACCTACGCCGGCTGAACCTGAGCCGCACTCGCAGGCGTCGGTGCACATCCGGCGCCAGCGCATCACGGGGCACACACAGCGAGCGGACCCGCCGCTCGCCCTGGAGCCGAAAGCGCAACACGACGATTATCGGCAATGCGAGGCTATCGGGCCGCAACTGCACCGATTGCCAGCCGCCGTCGGAGCTCCATAGCTGCCAGCCACCGGCATCGCGACGCAAGCCGCGAAACGCCTGTCGATGGGTCAGCAGCAGGTGTCGCGGCAGTACCCAGGCGCCATGGCCCAGGCACAGTATGATGCCGACGGCTGCGAACCCGGGTGGGACGGCCAATAGCAACAACGAGCCAAGGGCGAACAGCTGCGCCAGCAGATAGGCCGCCAACAACTGCCCGGAGGCGCGCCAGCGGCATTCGAAGCGATTACTTGGGTTGGACACGGTCCAGGATCATCCGGACCATGCGCTGCAACTCCGGATCTTCGGACTCACTGCGTTCCATGAACCAGCCGAACATGTCCTGGTCCTCACATTCCAGCAGGCGGACGTAGCATGCACGGTCAACCTCATTGAGGTGGGGGTAGACCTCCTTCACGAAAGGCACCAGCAACACGTCAAGCTCAAGCATGCCGCGGCGGCTGTGCCAGTAGAGGCGATTCAGTTCAACATCTTCGACCATGGAGCGCTCCTCAAATAGGGCGCAAGTATACAGGCCCGGCCGTGGCGGAACACACGGCTTTGTCGGCCGTCGACGATCCTTTGGCAACTACCCATTTCAAGGGCGCCCCCTTATGATGTCCACCAGACTTTTTTACCCTGCGATGACCCATGGCTGATTCCGCTTTTTTCTGCACCCTGTCCCACGAAGGCATTCTCGCGGTCCGCGGCGTGGATGCCGGTAAATTCCTGCAAGGCCAATTGACCTGCAATCTCAATTACCTGAGCGACAGCCGGGCCAGCCTCGGCGCCCGCTGCACACAGAAAGGCCGGATGCAATCAAGCTTCCGGATCCTGCTCGAGGGCGACGGCGTACTCATGGCGATGGCCAGCGAGTTACTCGAACCGCAACTGGCGGACCTGAAAAAATACGCGGTGTTTTCCAAATCCAAACTCACCGATGAAAGCCCGGCCTGGGTTCGCTTCGGACTGGAAAACGCTGACGCCGCCCTCAGCGAACTGGGCCTGGAGCTGCCGGCCGACACCGATAGCATGGCACGCCATGAATCCTTGATCGCCATCCGCGTATCCCCGGGCCGCGCCGAACTCTGGGTCCGCGCCGAACAGGCCGATACGCTGCGCGCTCGCCTGGGCTCGCAACTGGGCGAAGGCGACTTGAACCGCTGGCTGCTGGGCCAGGTTCGTGCGGGAATCGGCCAAGTCATGGCGGCCACACGCGAACTGTTCATTCCTCAGATGCTCAACCTGCAGGCCGTTGGCGGTGTCAGCTTCAAGAAAGGCTGCTATACCGGCCAGGAAATCGTCGCGCGCATGCAGTACCTCGGCAAGCTCAAGCGTCGCCTGTATCGCCTGCAACTGGACGCCGCCGAGTTGCCGGAGCCTGGCACCCCGCTGTTTTCCCCTACGCATGGCAGCTCGATCGGCGAGGTCGTCATTGCTGCCCAGGCCGAGCAGAATATTGAGCTGCTGGGAGTGTTGCAGGCCGAAGCCGCCGAGGATGGCAATTTGCACCTCGGTGCTTTGGAAGGACCCGCGCTACAATTGCTGGACTTGCCTTACGAACTGGACCGCGACCGCGAAATCCAGCGTTGATCGCAACATTTTGTCGCAACACCTAGAGAACCGAAATGAGCGATTTGGCGGATAAGGTCCAGCGGGATTTGGTGGCGGCCATCGATAAGGACGACCTGGTCCTGCCCACACTACCGGAAGTGGCCATGCAGATTCGCCGGGCCGCGGAAGATCCGGAGATCAGTGTCAGTAACCTGAGCAAAGTGATCGGTCGTGACACGGCACTCTCGGCGCGCCTGATAAAAGTGGTCAACAGCCCGCTGCTACGCGCCACGCAGGAAGTGACGGACTTGCACACGGCCATCACTCGGCTGGGCGTCAACTACAGCAGTAACCTGGCGATTGGCCTGGTCATGGAGCAGATATTCCATGCCCGCTCCGATGTTGTGGAACAGAAGATGCGTGAGGTGTGGCGCAAGAGCCTGGAGATCGCCGGCGTCAGTTATGCGCTATGTCGCAGCTATACCCACCTCAAGCCTGACCAGGCCGCGCTGGGCGGATTGGTCCATCAGATCGGCGTGCTGCCGATCCTGACGTACGCCGAAGACAACAACGAATTGCTGTCGGATCCAATCAGCCTCAACCACGTCATCGAGACGATTCATCCCGTGTTGGGGGACAAGCTGCTCAGCGTCTGGGAGTTTCCGGAACGATTGATGAGGTTGCCGGGGTTGTATCTGGATTTCACCCGGGATTCGGAACAACTCGATTACGTCGACCTGGTGCAAGTCGCCGCACTGTACTGCTACAAGGACTCCGACCATCCGCTGAGCAGAATCGACGTATTTGGCGTCCCCGCGATCAAGAAGCTGGGCATTGACCTGGACAACCACGACCGCTGCGCGGATCTGGAAGAAGCGCGGTCGATGTTTTACTGACAAAGCCCGTTGTGGCGAGGGACTTTGCTCCCTTTCCACGGGTTTTGCATTGCCTGGCTTAGCCGGGGATAAAACTCACCCGCACCTTCAGCCCACTCTCCTGCCCGTCATGCAGGGTGATCTGGGCCAGATGCGCGCGACAGATTTCCCCGACGATCGCCAATCCCAAGCCAGAACCGGCCACTTGCTGGTTGCGTCGATAGAAGCGCTCGAACACTCGCTCGCGCTCAGTCTCAGGAATGCCGGGGCCGTCGTCCTCGACTTCCAGGATCGCCGGCGCGATCACCCGCAGGATGACGTTGCCATCCGAGGGGGTGTGGGCCAGGGCGTTGTCCACCAGGTTGCTCAACAGTTCGTTCAGCAACGTCGGTTCGCCCCGCAACCAGACGGGCTCATCTGCCTCCAGCGCCAACGCGACCCCACGGGCATGGGCCAAGGGTGCCATGGCCATGCCCAGCTCACGGGCGAGCTGGCTCAGGTCGAGCAATTGCGCGCCGCCCTCGGCAATCGCCCGGGCGCCATTTTCCACCCGGGCCAATGACAGCAACTGGTTGGCCAGGTGGGTCAAGCGGTCGGTGCCCTGGGCGGCGGTCTCCAGGGTTTGGCGCCACGTGGCCGGTTCGCTGGCGCGCAGGCCCAGCTCCAGGCGAGCCTTGAGGGCGGCCAATGGCGTTCGCAGCTCATGGGCGGCGTCGGCAATGAATTGCGCCTGACGCTCGAATTGGCCGCGCAGGCGCTCGGTGAAGTGATTGAGTGCCCGTACCAGCGGCCATAACTCATGTTGGACTTCCACCAGCGGCAGCGGTCGCAGATCGTCTGGCTGCCGCTCTTCCACCGCCGTGCGCAAGCGTTCCAGGGGACGCAGCGCGGCACTGACCGCGAACCACACCAAAAGCAGCGCACCCACCGCCAGCATGCCCAACCGCAGCAAGGTATCGGCCATCAAGCTGCGCGCCATGCTGACCCGCGCCTCTTCGGTTTCCGCCACGCGGATTTCCGCCATGCCGTTCATCTCCGGCTCGCTCACGGCCTTGAGCAGGCTTACGACGCGCACATTCTGGCCCTGATAGGAGGCGTTATAGAAGCGCGCCAGCGCGGGGTAATCGTCCGTGCGCGGCGTACCCGGCGGCGGGCCAGGAAGATTTTCGTACCCGGAGATCAGCTTCTGGTGGATATCGTTGACCTGATAGTAGATACGCCCGGCGCTGTCATAGGCGAAGGTGTCCAAGGCCACGTACGGCACGTCCGCACTCAGGGTGCCGTCTCGCTGGGAAAGCCCGGCGGCAATGGTCCGGGCCGAAGCCAGCAACGTCCGGTCATAGGCAGTATCGGCCGCTTCGCGACCATTCCAATAGGCACTCAGGCCACTGGCGAGCATCAGCACCACCAGCAGCGATGCAAGGTTGCGAAGGAGCCGCCAGCGCAGGCTGTCGGGCTTATGCATCACGGGTTTCCAGCAAATAGCCCAGGCCCCGGAACGTCACGATCGCCACCGCATGGCCATCGAGTTTCTTACGCAGCCGATGAACGTAGATCTCGATGGCGTCGGGGCTGGCCTCTTCGTCCAGGCCAAACACCTGGGCGGCCAGTTGTTCCTTGCTCATCACCCGCCCCGGTCGAGCTATCAACGCCTCCAGGACCGCCTGCTCGCGGGAGGTCAAGGTCATCAGTTCCTCATCAAGGGTGAAGCGGCGGGTGTCCAGGTCGTAGACCAACCCACCGCAGCGCTGCTGGCGCTCGCCCCCGAGTACGCTACGGCGCAGCAACGCCTTGACCCGGGCTTCCAGCTCGGTCAGTTCGAATGGCTTGGCCAGGTAATCATCGGCGCCGAGGTTCAGGCCGTGGACGCGGTCCTTGACGTCGCTGCGCGCGGTCAACATCAGCACCGGCAAGGTCTTGCCCCGCGCCCGCAAGCGCGCCAGCACTTCGAAACCGTCCATGCGCGGCAGCCCCACATCTAGAATCGCCACGGCGTATTCCTCGCTGCTCAGGGCCAGGTCAGCGGCCACCCCATCGTGCAGCACGTCCACTGTCAAACCCGTGCTCTTGAGCGCCTGGGCGACACTTTCGGCCAGCTGCAGATGGTCTTCGACGAGCAGAACACGCATGGGTTTTTCCTCGATTCAGGGATGGCCGGCGCCATTCTTTGGCGCGGAGTTTACAGCCGCATCCGCCACTGTGAAGCCAAAAATCATCCTGAAAGCTTTTGAAAGGTTAGCGAAAGGTTGGGTCGTTAGAGTCGCTCCACGGACAGTTTCGACTGCCGGTCGCGACGCACCTCGCGAACGAAAAACGCCACGAAGCGTTTTCGCCGAATAAAAACAATAAGCGGAGTATTCACCATGCTGTCCATACAGCTCCAGGCTTCAATGCCCACCCGCCTTTGCTGCCCCAACCAGACTACCCTTGCCTGTGCCTCTGCGCAGACCGAACTGCTGCGTCTTTGAAACGCGTTCGGGGTCTGCACCGTACATGTTCTGTGAAGCCTGATTTGAAACACAAAACAACAACTCCTGTGGAGACAAAAATGAACCTAGCACTGCGTAAAGTAGCCCTTGCCGTCGGATGCCTGATGCTCGCCGGGCAAACGCTCGCCGCTGATTCGTCCAAAGAGCCGAAGCGCCCTGAGTGCATCGCCCCCGCCGCACCCGGCGGTGGTTTCGACCTGACCTGCAAATTGGCGCAAAGCGCACTGGTCAATGAAAAGCTGCTGACCAAGCCGATGCGCGTCACCTACATGCCCGGCGGTGTCGGCGCGGTGGCCTACAACGCAGTGGTTGCGCAGCGCCCGGCAGACGCCGGCACGCTGGTGGCCTGGTCCAGCGGCTCGTTGCTGAACCTGGCGCAAGGCAAGTTCGGCCGTTTCGATGAAACCAATGTGCGCTGGCTCGCTGCCGTCGGCACCAGCTATGGCGCCATCGCGGTGAAAAGCGATTCGCCCTACAAGAATCTCGACGATCTGGTACAGGCTCTGAAGAAAGATCCTGGCTCGGTGGTGATCGGCTCTGGCGGCACCGTCGGTAGCCAGGACTGGATGCAGACCGCTTTGATTGCCAAGGCTGCCGGTATCGACCCGCGCAAACTGCGCTACGTGGCCCTTGAAGGCGGCGGCGAAATCGCTACCGCTCTGCTCGGCGGTCATATCCAGGTGGGCAGTACGGACATCTCCGACTCCATGCCACACATCCTGAGCGGCGACATGCGTCTGCTGGCCGTATTCTCCGATAAGCGCCTGGACGAGCCGGAAATGAAAGACATCCCGACCGCCGTGGAACAAGGCTACGACATCCGCTGGCCGGTGGTACGTGGCTTCTACCTGGGCCCGAAGGTCACCGATGAGGAATACGCCTGGTGGAAAAACGCCTTCGACAAACTGCTGGCCTCCGAAGAGTTCGCCAAGCTGCGTGACCAGCGCGAACTGTTCCCGTTCGCCATGACCGGTCCGGAGCTGGACACCTACGTGAAGAAGCAAGTGGCCGACTACAAGATGCTGGCCAAAGAGTTCGGCCTGATCCAGTAATCGCCCCTGTCTCGCGGCGGCGTCGGCACAACCGGCGCCGCCCAGGAGTTAGTCATGCTCGTCATCCAACGTATTGTTGCCGCGGTGCTGCTGCTGGCCTGTATCGGCCTGGCGCTGATGGCCTGGCCTTATCAGGCCGCCTTTTCCTATGAACCGGTCGGCCCGCGCGCCTTTCCCCTGCTGATAATCGGGCTGATGGGGCTGGCGCTGCTGTACATGCTGTTTCGTCCTACCCCCGTCGTGCACAGCGAAGACGACCCGCAACTGGACCGTGAAACCCTGCAGAAAATCGGCATCTGCGTTTTGCTGCTGTTGGTCTTCGCCGGAACGTTCGAACCCCTGGGCTTCATCCTCGCCAGCATTGTCACTGGCGTGCCGATGGCGCGCCTGTACGGCGGCCGCTGGGTACCGAGCGTAGTGATCATCAGCCTGATGGCCATTGGTCTTTATCTGTTGTTCGACAAGCTGATGGACGTGCCGCTGCCCCTGGGCCTGCTCGACGTCCTGGAGAATTGATATGGATACCCTGAATTATCTCGGCCAGGGTTTTGGCGTTGCATTGACTCCCTACAACCTCGTCACCGCGTTGAGCGGCACCTTGATCGGCACCGTCGTAGGGCTGCTGCCGGGCCTGGGCCCGATCAACGGCGTGGCGCTGCTGATCCCGATCGCCTTCGCCCTGGGCCTGCCGCCGGAGTCGGCGTTGATCCTGTTGGCGGCCGTTTACCTGGGCTGCGAATACGGCGGGCGTATCAGCTCGATTCTGCTCAACATCCCGGGCGAAGCGTCCACTGTAATGACCACGCTGGACGGCTACCCAATGGCTCGCCAAGGCCTGGCCGGGGTCGCTTTGTCATTGTCGGCGTGGAGTTCGTTCCTCGGCGCGCTCATCGCCACCTGCGGCATGGTGCTGTTTGCTCCCTTGCTGGCCAAATGGGCAATTGCCTTCGGACCGGCGGAGTATTTCGTACTGATGGTGTTCGCCATCGTCTGCCTGGGCGGCATGGCCGGTGATCGACCGCTCAAGACGTTCATCGCGGCGCTGATCGGCCTGTTCCTGTCGTGCGTCGGCATCGACGCCAACAGCGGCGTCTACCGCTTCACCGGTGACAACATTCACTTGACCGATGGCATCCAGTTCGTCGTGCTGGTGCTGGGCCTGTTCTCCATCAGCGAGATTCTGTTGCTGCTGGAAAAAACCCATCGCGGCCAGGAAGCTGTGAAAGCCACCGGGCGGATGATGTTCAACGTCAAGGAAGCTGCCTCGGTGTTCTGGGTGAACATGCGCTGTGGCGTGCTCGGTTTCATCATGGGCGTATTGCCAGGTGCCGGCGCGACCTTGGCCAGTGCCGTAGCCTATATGACTGAAAAACGCATGGCCGGTGCCACCGGTACGTTCGGCCAGGGCGACAAGCGTGGCCTCGCGGCGCCGGAAACCGCCATCGGTGGCGCAGCCTGCGGCGCCCTCGTGCCTATGCTGACCCTCGGCGTTCCCGGCTCGGGCACCACGGCGGTCATGATCGGCGCGCTGTCGCTGTACAACATCACCCCCGGCCCGCTGCTGTTCCAACAGCAACCGGACATCGTCTGGGGCCTGATCGCCTCGTTGTTCATCGCCAACGTCATGCTGGTGATCCTCAACATCCCTATGATCCGCGTGTTTACGCGCATCCTGGCGGTGCCGAACTGGGCGCTGGTGCCGGTCATCGCAATCATCACCGGGATCGGTGTCTATGCGGTACACGCCACCACGTTCGACCTGTTCCTGATGATCGGCATCGGTATCTTCGGCTATATCCTGCGCAAGCTTGAGTTCCCGCTGTCGCCAGTCCTGCTGGGCTTCATCCTTGGCGGCCTGATGGAGCAGAACCTGCGTCGTGCGTTGTCGATCTCCAACGGCGCGCTGGAAATCCTCTGGTCGAGCCCGATCACCTTCGGTTGCTGGGTCCTGACGGCAATCATGTTGTTCCTGCCGCTGCTGCGCATCTGGCGTCGCCGCAGTGCCCAGCGTCGTGCCCTGGCCAATGCCTGAGACGACAACTTTCAGACAATGGTGGGGAACACCGCTGGTCGGTCTGGCCGGCGGTTATCTGGCCAGCCTGATCGGTTGGCCCTTGCCCTGGATGGTCGGCTCGCTGTTGGCGATCATCCTGGTGCGCTGCCTCACGCCGTGGCAATTGATGGAAATCCCCGGCGGCCGCAAATGCGGCCAATGGGTGGTGGGCATCGGTATCGGCCTGCACTTTACGCCAGTGGTGATGGAGCAAGTCCTGAGCCACTTCGGCCTGATTTTCTTCGGCGCGCTGATCACCAGCGTGTCCAGCGTGGTGAGCGTGTGGCTGATGCGCCGCACCGGCGAGGACCGCGCCACCGCTTTCTTTTCCAGCATGCCAGGCGGTTCCGGCGAGATGGTCAACCTCGGCGCCCGCAACGGCGCGATGCTCAGCCATGTCGCCGCGGGCCAGAGCCTACGCGTGCTGGTGGTGGTGCTGTGCGTTCCCGCCGCCTTCAAGTACCTGCTGGGCGAAGGCACCCCACTGCAACACGCCACGACGGTGGACTGGATGTGGCTGGCGATCCTGTTCCCGGCCGGCGCACTGCTCGCCTGGATCTGGGAGCGCCTTCGCCAGCCCAACCCATGGCTGTTCGGTCCGCTGTTGGTCAGCGCGGCGGTGAGCATCGGCTGGGATTTGCACATCGGCCTGCCCGACGGCGGTAGCCAGATCGGCCAATGGCTGATCGGCAGCGGCCTGGGCTGTCATTTCAACCGGCAGTTCTTCCGCCGGGCACCGTCGTTCATGGGGCGTACATTGGTTGGCACGGTATTGACGATGCTGATCGCCACGCTCGCGGCCCTGGGCCTGAGCACCTTGACTCACCTGGATTTGCGTTCGCTGACCCTGGGCATGATGCCCGGTGGCATCGCGGAGATGAGCCTGACGGCGGAGACGTTGCAATTGTCGGTGCCGTTGGTCACGGCGTTGCAGGTGATGCGGCTGCTGTTCGTGCTGTTCCTGGCGGAGCCGTTGTTCAGGTATTGGATGCGCAAGACAGGTTCAAGCTTGTAACCGAGTTGCCTCATCGCGAGCAGGCTCGCTCCCACGGGAGTCTGCGGCGAGTATCCATTTGGCGTCCCACCACAAAACCTTTGTAGAAGCGAGGCTGCTCGCGATGGGGCCCGCTCGACTAGCGCGTCAAACCGGCGGCAACCGCCACTCGATCGGCTTCTCGCCGTGCTGCTCCAGAAACTTGTTGGTCCGGCTGAAATGCCCGCAACCAATAAAGCCCCGGTGGGCCGACAGCGGTGACGGATGCACCGAGGTCAGGACCAAATGCTTGGTCGCATCGATCAGCTTCTGTTTGCTCTGGGCATGGGCGCCCCACAGCAGGAACACCAGGTTCGGCTGGTGTTCGCTGACCACCTCGATGACCCTGTCGGTAAAGTGCTGCCAACCTTTCTTGGCGTGGGCGTTGGCATTGGCGCGTTCAACGGTCAGGGTGGTATTGAGCAGCAGTACGCCCTGTTCGGCCCAGCTTTGCAGATAACCGTGGCTGGGAATGTCGATGTTCAGGTCGCGCTTCAATTCCTTGTAGATATTCACCAGCGATGGCGGTGTCGGCACGCCCGACTGCACCGAGAAGCACAAGCCATGTGCCTGGCCCGGCCCGTGGTAGGGATCCTGGCCGAGGATCACGACCTTGACCTTGTCCAGCGGAGTGGAATTGAGGGCGTTGAAAATCAACGGGGCCGGAGGGTAGATCTCCTTGCCGGCGGCGTATTCACTGCGCAGGAATTCGCGCAACTCTGCCATGTAGGGCTGGTCGAACTCGGCACGCAGTGCCTGCTTCCAGCTGGGTTCGAGCTTGATACGGTCGTCAGCGGTCATGGTTGTACCCGGTAAAAACAATGGGCGCACCCTAGGAAACCCCACAAGGCTTGTCAATTGATCTGACACGGATCCGGCACTTTCCCGTACAGCAGTCATACTGATCATTCAATTTCTGATCGAGGTCACGATGAATCTGCACTTCGAAGAACTCACCGGCATCGATGGCGCGCGCCTGGGCATCGCCACCCTGGACGCCGAAAAATCCTTGAACGCCCTCTCCCTGCCAATGATCAACGCCCTGCGTGATCGGCTCGACACCTGGGCCAGGGACCCGCAGATAGTCTGCGTATTGCTGCGCGGCAAAGGTGCCAAAGCGTTTTGCGCCGGTGGCGAGGTCCGCAGCCTGGCAGAAGCCTGCCGCGCCCACCCCGGCGAGGTGCCGCCGTTGGCCGCGCAATTCTTCGCCGCCGAATATCGCTTGGACTTCAATCTCCATACCTACCCCAAGCCATTGCTGTGCTGGGGCCATGGCTACGTGCTCGGCGGCGGCATGGGATTGCTGCAAGGCGCGAGCACGCGGATCGTCACGCCGAGCAGTCGATTGGCGATGCCCGAAATCAGCATCGGGTTGTACCCGGATGTAGGCGCCAGTTGGTTCCTGTCGCGCCTGCCGGGCAAGCTGGGCCTGTTTCTCGGCCTGACCGGTGCCCACATGAACGCGCGCGACGCCATCGACCTGGGCCTGGCCGATCGTTTTTTACTCGATGAGCAGCAGGACGACCTGATCGAGGGCTTGTTGCAACTCAATTGGCAGGAACAGACCGAGATGCAACTCAACAGTCTGCTCAAGGCCTTGCAGCAAGAAGCGCTGACCCAGTTGCCCGAAGCCCAGTGGTTGCCCCGTCGGCACAAAATCGACGAATGGCTGGATGTCAGTGACGTCCGCTGCGCCTGGAAGGCCCTCAGCTTGCTGATGGAGCATCCTGATCCGCTGATCGCCCGCGCGGCCAAGACCATGACCGAGGGCTCGCCGTTGACGGCGCACCTGGTCTGGGAGCAGATCAGCCGGGCGCGGCATTTGTCGTTGGCCGGTGTGTTCCGCATGGAGTACACCTTGAGCCTGAACTGCTGTCGCCATCCGGAATTCAGCGAAGGCGTGCGGGCGCGATTGATCGACAAGGATCACAAACCCCACTGGCACTGGCCGGACATCAATCATGTACCGGAAGCAGCGGTGCAAGCGCATTTTCACAAGGTGTGGGAGGGTCGGCATCCGTTGGCGGATTTGTCCAACGAATAACCGAGCCAGAATCATATCCGCGCAGGAGAAAACTCACGCCCACAGAGGTCATCCCGCCGGATTTATCGCAGGCACAAAAAAAGCGGCGCTTCATGCGCCGCTTTTTGCTGCCTGTCCTTTACCGATGGTTGCCTCGCCCATCATGACCACGTCCTCGATGGTCATGTCCGCGGTCACGCCCGCCCCGGCCACGACGGTCATCGTTCCAGCCGCCTCGATCGCGACCATCCCAGCCGCCTCGGTGTGGATAAGGCCGGTACGCCGCTCGCGGTGGCGAGTAATAGCGCGGGCCATGTTGGTAGTAGCGCGGGGCCGAGTAATAACGGGGCGCCGGTTGGTAGTACCGTGGGGCGTAATAGCCCCGTGGGGCCGAGTAATACCCACCGCTGTAATAGGCCGGCGCTGGTGAGGTATAGACCTCTGAACGATAGTAGCTCGAGCCTCCGTCGTAGTAAGGCACGCATGCCGAAAGAGTCAGACCAAGAAACGCAATGAGGAGCAGTCGTCGATACATGGCGGCCTCCTGGACCGCGAATGGGCCGCACCAGCGACGCTGATGGGCGGCAGTCATCTATTGGGGTGACTGACGATTAATCTGACAGCGAAATCGGAATCTGGTGCGACCTGGCAACAACTGGAAACATGTCCCTCGTCGCCCTCTTCCGGTGCGCGACAGCACCACAACCAAGCACAAATCCGCCCCCCGATCATTCCTCCCTCAGACCCACCCCCTCTGGCCCGGGCCTCTGCCCAAATTGGCACGGCTCTCGCTTTACCAATCCCGTGCAGGAGTCATCACAGGTTCGCGGCACCACAATTTGCAATGGCTGACTAGGGTTCCGGCTCGCCTCTGGCGAGTGGCTGGTCCGAGAGTTGGCGACCTCCAGTTGAGGTTACACGGCGGGACAAAAGCCCGGGAGACAAGACACCGTTCGCGGTGCCGCGTTGCTCCTGTCCGCCCTTGATCAACTGGAGAACCACCATGTTCAAGCTTCGTCTGTCCGCCCTGCTCGTCGCCGTCCTCTCGGCTTTCCTGAGCTTCTCATCCGCCGCCGCGCAAAAAGACCACTTCAGCGTCTGCTGGACCATTTACGCCGGCTGGATGCCCTGGGAGTACGCGGGCAGCCAAGGCATCGTCGACAAGTGGGCAAAAAAGTACGGCATTACCATCGATGTCGTGCAGCTCAACGATTACGTTGAATCCATCAACCAGTACACCGCCGGCCAGTTCGACGGCTGCACCATGACCAACATGGACGCCCTGACCATTCCCGCCGCCGGTGGCGTGGACAGCACCGCGCTGATCGTCAGCGATTTCTCCAACGGCAACGACGGCATCGTCCTCAAGGGCGAAGGCAAGAAAGTCGACGATCTTAAAGGCATGGACGTCAACCTGGTGGAACTGTCGGTGTCCCATTACCTGCTGGCCCGTGCCCTGGATTCGGTCGGCCTCGCCGAGAAAGACCTGAAAGTCGTCAACACCTCCGACGCCGATATCTCCGCCGCCTTCAACACCGACCAGGTCAAGGCCGTCACCACTTGGAACCCGATGCTTTCGGACATCAAGGCCCAGCCGGGCGTGAGCGAAGTGTTCAACTCCAGCCAAATGCCCGGCGAGATCATGGACATGATGGTGGTCAACACCCAGACCCTGAAAGACAACCCAGCCCTGGGCAAGGCCTTGACCGGCGCCTGGTTTGAAGTGGTGGCGCTGATGAACGCCAGGAACGCTGCCGCCAACGCTGCGCTGGAACACATGGCCAAAGCGTCGGGCACTGACCTCAAAGGTTTCCAGGCGCAACTGGACACGACCAAATTGTTCGCCACGCCCACGGAAGCGCTGGCCTTCGTCACCAGCGAACAACTGCCCGCCACCATGGGCAAGGTGGCGGCGTTTTCGTTCCAGCACGGCTTGCTGGGCGAAGGCGCCAAGGACACCGATGCGGTCGGCATGGCGTTCGCCAATGGCGTGACTCGCGGCGACAAGGCCAACCTGAAGCTGCGCTTTGATCCGACCTACGTACAGCTGGCCGCCGACGCCAAGCTGTAAACCGGAGGAGCTGGCATGCGCCTGATCAACCGCTACCCGGACCGTCCCAGCCGCTTGTTGCTGGTGATCCTGCCGTTCGCGCTGGTGCTGTTCGCCTACTTCATGGGCTCGGCCGAACGGTTGACGGACAACCCCAACGACAAGCTGCTGCCCAGCGCCGGGCAGATGGCCGATGCGGTGAAACGCCTGGCCTTTACCGCCGATGCGCGCAGTGGCGACTACCTGCTCTGGCAAGACACCGCGTCGAGCCTGCGCCGGTTGGCGATCGGCCTGGGCATCAGCGCCCTGGTCGGGCTGTGCCTGGGCATCGCGGCTGGCACGCTGCCGCTGTTGGGCGCACCGCTTTCACCGTTGCTCACCGTGGTGTCGATGATGCCGCCATTGGCGATTCTGCCGATCCTCTTCATCGTCTTCGGCCTGGGGGAATTGTCGAAAGTGATGCTGATCGTGATCGGCATCACACCGTGTCTGGCCCGGGACTTGGAACAGCGCGCCCGGGAGATTCCCCGTGAGCTGCTGATCAAGGCCCAGACCCTCGGCGCGTCAACCTGGACTCTGATCTTGCGCGTGGTCCTGCCGCAACTGCTGCCACGCTTGCTGATCTCCCTGAGGTTGATGCTGGGTTCGGCCTGGCTGTTTCTGATCGCCGCCGAAGCCATCGCGTCCACCGATGGGCTGGGTTATCGGATTTTCCTGGTGCGTCGTTACTTGGCGATGGACGTGATCCTGCCGTACGTGGTGTGGATCACCCTGCTCGCCTGGCTGATGGACTGGGGCCTCAAGCGCCTGACCCGTCGAGCGTTTCCTTGGTACGAGGGAGCGAAGGCATGAGCTTTATCTGTGTGAACAATGTCTGGCAGCAATACGCCGATCAGGTCGTGCTGGAACGCTTGAACCTGAACGTCGCCGAGGGTGAATTTTGCACCTTGGTGGGCGCATCGGGTTGCGGCAAGTCGACTTTCCTGCGCTTGCTGCTCGGCCAGGAGCGCGCCAGTCGCGGACAGATCCTGCTGGACGGCGAACCCTTGGCGGGCGAGCCGGATGCCAGCCGGGGCGTAGTGTTCCAGCGCTATTCGGTGTTCCCGCACCTGACGGTGCTGGACAACGTCGCCCTGGGCCTGGAGTTGCCGCGCTCGCCGTTGCTGGGGCGTTTGTTCGGCGGTGCCAAACGCCAGGCTCGCGAAGAGGCTGCGCAACTGTTGGACAAGGTTGGCCTCGGCCACGCGCTGGACAAATACCCGGCGCAGCTCTCCGGCGGCATGCAGCAACGGCTGGCGATTGCCCAGGCGTTGATCATGAAGCCCCGGGTCCTGCTGCTGGACGAACCGTTCGGCGCCCTCGACCCGGGCATTCGCAAAGACATGCACGCCCTGCTGCTGGAACTGTGGCGCGAAACCCGGCTGACGGTATTCATGGTCACCCATGATCTGTCCGAAGGTTTCAGCCTCGGCACACGCCTGCTGGTGTTCGACAAGGTCCGCGTCGATCCACACGCCCCTGGCGCCTATGGCGCACGCATCACCTACGACATTCCATTGAACAGCGACCGTCGCACCGCCCGTGCCGCCGTCGACGCCCTGCCCGCCGAACTGGCCGGCACGCTGCGTATCGCTTGAAAGGAGCTTTTCCATGACCGATTCGATCCAAGTGTTTCCCCCCTTCGCTGAAGAGATTCTGCCCGGCGGCGGCCACCGTTCCTTCGTGCTCAAGCGCGGCCAACTGCTGCGCCTGACCGACCTTCGCGGCGGCGCCAACGTGAGCCTGACGCTGCTCAACGCCAATGAAAAAACCGAACGCCTGAACCTGCCGGACAGCCTCAAGTGCCAACACACCGCCAAGCTCACCGCCGGCCATTGCCTTTATTCCGACATGGGCCGGGTATTGGCGGCGATCACCGTCGACACCTGCGGCTGGAGCGACAGCCTGGGCGGTGTGCTCTGCGCCGAGGAAGTCGATGAAAAATATGGCCAGGGCCGCTATCAGGAACTGCGCAACGGCTTCTTTCGCAACGGCACCGACAACCTGTTGGTGGAACTGGGCAAATGGGGGCTGGGCCTGTCCGACCTGCTGATGACCCTCAACCTGTTCAGCCGGGTCGATGTCGACGAGGCCGGCCACTTTCATTTCGTGGAAGGCAACTCCAAGGCGGGCGACTACATCGAGTTGTACGCGCCAATGGACACCTTGGTGGTGCTGACCGCATTGCAACACCCGATGGACCCGAACCCGCAATACGCCCCGCAGCCGCTCAAGCTCAGCTGGATGAATGCCAACCCCAGCGTCGCCGAACACTGCCGCCTTTCGCGCCCGGAAAACCAGCGGGGCTTCATCAATACCGACCGCCTGTTCGCCTGAGGATCGTCGCCATGTCACTCGCCATCGCCACCGCACACAAGCACGCCGAGACCGCTGTCTACCGCGCCACGATTCCCGCCGGGGAACCCTGGCTGACCGAGGTCAAGGCCGGCCAGACCCTGCGCATCCTGGACCTGGAAGGCAACCAGGCGGTCGATACGCTGTTCTACAGCCTGGCCAACCCCAAGGAACGCTACGACGTGCAACGCACCCTGCGCCGGCAGAACAGCGTTTATCTAAGTACCGGCAGCGTGCTGTACTCCAACCTCGGTCGACCGATGCTGACGATCATCGAAGACACCTGCGGACGTCACGACACCCTCGGCGGCGCCTGCGCCCAGGAAAGCAACACCGTGCGCTACGCCCTGGAAAAACGCTACATGCACAGCTGCCGCGATAACTACCTGCGGGCCTGCGCCCACGACGGCCGCCTCGGTAAAGGCGACATCGGGCCGAACATCAATTTCTTCATGAACGTACCGGTGACCGCCGACGGCGGCCTGACCTTCGAAGACGGGATCTCGGCACCGGGCAAATACGTCGACCTACGGGCCGAGATGGACGTGATCGTCCTGATCTCCAACTGCCCGCAGTTGAATAACCCATGTAACGCCTATAACCCCACGCCTGCGGAGCTTTTGATATGGAACTGAAACTCATGCGCCTGCGCCGCTGGCTGTTCGCGTTGTGCCAGAGCCGGTCGGGGCAGTGCATTAAATAAAGACAATTTTACGACCCCCCCCAATCCCCTGTGGGAGCGAGCCTGCTCGCGATAGCGGTCTGTCAGTCACATTGATGTTGAATGTACCACCGCTATCGCGAGCAGGCTCGCTCCCACAAAGGGAGGATTGGTGTTCGGAGATATTTGCCGCCGGGGACGACCCCGGCGGCCATCGAAAACTGCGGGACGGCCCGCATCCCAGTTCAGGCAGCACCCATGCCTGAGGGGGCAATGCCATGTTCGAAAAAATCCTCATCGCCAACCGTGGCGCCATCGCCTGCCGCATCCTGCGGACGTTGCGCGAGCTGAATGTCCAAGGCGTCGCGGTGTACTCCCAAGCGGACGAAGCCAGCCTGCATATCCTCCAGGCCGACGAAGCCCACTGCTTGGGCGAAGGCGCGGCGGCGGGCACCTACCTGGCGGTGGATAAGCTCCTGGCAATCGCCAAAAGCAGCGGCGCGAAGGCGATTCATCCCGGCTACGGTTTCCTCTCGGAAAACGCCGCTTTCGCCGAAGCCTGCGAGGCCGCCAGTATCGCCTTCATCGGCCCCACGCCGGAACAACTGCGGGTGTTCGGCCTCAAGCACACCGCCCGAGACCTGGCCAAGCGGCACGGCGTGCCGCTGCTCGAAGGCACCGAACTGCTCGACAGCCTCGACGCCGCGCTGCTGGCCGGAACGCAGGTCGGTTACCCGGTAATGCTGAAAAGTACGGCTGGCGGCGGTGGGATTGGCATGCGTGTGTGCCGTAGCGCCGCCGAATTGAGCGATTCCTTCGAAGCGGTCAAGCGCCTGGGACAGAACAACTTCAGCGACGCCGGCGTGTTCATCGAAAAATACATCGAACGGGCACGGCACCTGGAGGTGCAGGTCTTCGGCGACGGCCAAGGCCAAGTGATCGCCCTCGGCGTGCGCGACTGTTCGGTGCAGCGGCGCAACCAGAAGGTCATCGAAGAAACGCCCGCGCCCAACCTGCCCGAGGGCATGGCCGACGCCCTCTGCGCAGCGGCGATCAAACTGGCCCGGGCAGTGAACTACCGCAGCGCGGGCACCGTGGAGTTCGTCTACGACAGCGACGCCGGGCGCTTCTACTTCCTGGAAGTAAACACGCGCCTGCAAGTGGAGCACGGCGTTACCGAGCAGGTATGGGGCGTGGACCTGGTGCGCTGGATGGTGCAACTGGCCGCCGGCGAACTGCCGCCCTTGAGCGAGCTGAGCCTGGGCCTGAAAGCCGAGGGCCACGCGATCCAGGCGCGCCTGTATGCCGAGGATCCGGGCCGGGATTTCCAGCCGAGCCCGGGCCTGTTGACCGCCGTGAAATTCCCCCACGCCGACGGGCAACAACTGCGCATCGACACGTGGGTCGAGGCCGGCTGCCAGATCCCGCCCTATTTCGACCCGATGATCGCCAAGGTGATTCGCTGGGCGCCGACCCGTGAACAGGCGCGCTTGGGATTGCATCAAGCGCTGGACGAAAGCCTGCTCTACGGCGTGGAAACCAACCGCATCTACCTGCAGCAAATTCTTCTCGACGCGCCCTTCGCCGACGGCCAGCCCTGGACGCGCTGCCTGGAAACCCTGGCCTATCGCGCCAACACCTTCGAAGTGCTCAGCCCTGGCACCCAGACCAGCGTGCAAGATTACCCGGGCCGCCTCGGTTATTGGGCCGTGGGCGTACCGCCGTCGGGTCCGATGGACAGCCGCTCGCAGCGCTTGGGCAATCGCCTGCTGGGCAATGACGAAGGCGCGGCGGCCCTGGAAATCACCATGAGCGGGCCGGTGCTGCGCTTCAATTGCAACGCCCGGGTGGCGGTGACCGGTGCGCAAATTGCCCTGACCCTGGACGGCGAAGCGGTGCCGATGAACGCCCCGCTGTCGATCAATCCCGGATCCACTCTGGCCCTGGGCACCATCACCGGCGCCGGGGCGCGCAGCTATGTGTGCCTGCAAGGTGGCTTGCAGGTACCGAATTACCTCGGCAGCAAAAGCACCTTCACCCTCGGCCAGTTTGGCGGCCATGGCGGACGGGCGCTGTGTACCGGCGATGTGCTGCACCTGGCTGCGCTGGATGAGCACGCCGTGTTGCCGACAGTGGACGAGCCGCCTCTGCTGTTGCCAGCCGTGCGGCAAATCCGGGTGATCTACGGCCCCCATGGCGCGCCGGAATATTTCACCGAGCGCTACATCCAGACGTTTTTCGATACCTCCTGGGAAGTGCATTTCAACTCCAGCCGAACCGGCGTGCGACTGATCGGGCCCAAGCCGCAATGGGTGCGCGCCGACGGCGGCGAAGCAGGCCTGCACCCGTCCAATATCCATGACAATCCCTACGCCATTGGCGCCGTGGACTTCACCGGCGACATGCCTGTCATCCTCGGCCCCGACGGCCCTAGCCTGGGTGGCTTCGTCTGCCCGGTGACGGTGATCGAGGCGGACCTCTGGCAGTTGGGGCAGCTCAAGGCGGGGGACAAGGTGCGGTTCGTACCGGTGGATCTGAAGACCGCCCGCTCCCTTGCATTGAAATGGGATCAATGTGGGAGCGAGCCTGCTCGCGAAGGGGCCAGTTCAACCACCGCGTCGACTTCTTCGCGAGCGGGCTCACTCCCACAGGGGATGGTGTCGCCTGTGGTATTGGACATCGGCCAGGACGATACCCGCCTGGTCGCACGCCTGTCCGGCGACACCCATCTGCTGCTGGAAATCGGCGCACCCGAACTGGACCTGGTGCTGCGCTTTCGCGCCCACGCCTTGATGCAGGCGCTGGAACAAAAACACCTGCACGGCGTGATCGACCTGACGCCTGGCATCCGTTCGCTGCAAGTGCATTACCAACCCGAACAACTGCCGCTGGCCGAACTGCTGGCAATCGTCGCCGGCGAGTGGGGCGCCGTGTGCGCCGCGCGAGATCTTCAAGTGCCGTCGCGCATCGTTCATCTGCCACTGTCCTGGGACGATCCGGCCTGCCAATTGGCCATCGAAAAATACATGACCACCGTGCGCAAGGACGCCCCTTGGTGCCCAAGCAACCTGGAGTTCATCCGCCGCATCAATGACCTGCCGAACCTCGACGAGGTCCAGCGCACGGTGTTTGACGCCAGCTACCTGGTGATGGGGCTGGGAGACGTCTACCTCGGCGCGCCGGTCGCCACCCCGCTGGACCCGCGCCATCGCCTGGTGACCACCAAATACAACCCGGCCCGGACCTGGACCGCGGAAAACTCGGTGGGCATCGGCGGCGCCTACATGTGCGTGTACGGCATGGAGGGTCCCGGCGGCTATCAGTTCGTCGGGCGCACGTTGCAGATGTGGAATCGTTATCGGGACGTCGCCGCGTTCGATGGCAAGCCCTGGTTGCTGCGGTTCTTCGACCAGATCCGCTTCTACCCGGTCAGCGCCGATGAGCTGTTGCGCATCCGCCGGGATTTCCCGCTGGGCCGCTTCGACCTCAAGATCGAGCACAGCCAACTCAACCTCGCGCACTACCAGCATTTCCTGGCCCGGGAAGCGGACAGCATCGGCGCATTCCGCCAGCAGCAACAACGTGCCTTCAACGCCGAGCGCGAGCGCTGGATTGCCAGCGGCCAGGCTCATTTCGACAGTGAGGAACCGACACTCGCGCCGAGCGAAGATGCGTTGCTGGACGCGGGCCAACTGAGCGTCGACAGCCACATCGCCGGCAATCTCTGGCAAGTCCAAGTGCAGGTGGGTACGCGAGTTGCTGCCGGTGACGTACTGGTCATTCTGGAGTCCATGAAGATGGAGATCCCGATGCTTGCGCCCATGGCCGGCGTGGTACGTGAAGTACGCGTCCAACCCGGTTCGGCGGTGCGCGCAGGGCAGCGTGTCGTGGTGCTGGAACGTGACTGAACTCAATCAAAGGATTAACGCGATGAACCTTTCTCTGCGCCTGGACAACCTTCGCGACGCCTATCGCAAAGGGGAAACGACACCCCGCCAGTTGCTGCTGGCCCTGCGGGAAAAAGCCGCTGCGCTCAACCCGGACTACCACCTGTTCATTCACCTGCTGTCGCCCGAGGAACTGGAGCCTTATCTGGCGGCCCTGGAAAGTCGCGACCTGGACAGCTTGCCGTTGTATGGCGTGCCGTTCGCCATCAAGGACAACATTGACCTGGCCGGCATTCCCACCACGGCCGCCTGCCCGGCGTTTGCCTACGTACCGCAACGTTCGGCCACGGTGGTCGAGCGGTTGCTGGCGTTGGGCGCTGTTCCCCTGGGCAAGACCAACCTCGATCAGTTCGCCACCGGGCTCAACGGCACCCGCACCCCCTACGGTGCCTGCCGCAACAGCGTGCTGGCGGATTATCCGGCGGGTGGCTCGAGTGCCGGCTCGCCGCTGGCGGTGGCCCTGGGTGTGGCAAGCTTTGCCTTGGGCACCGACACCGCGGGCTCCGGCCGGGTGCCCGCGGCGCTGAACAATCTGGTCGGGCTGAAAGCCACCAAAGGTTTGGTTTCCACCGCCGGCGTGGTGCCGGCCTGCCGTACGCTGGACTGCGTGACGACCTTCACCGCGACGGCGCGGGAAGCCAGCCAGCTGTTGGCATTGACCGCGCATTTCGACCCGCGCGACGAATACAGCCGCCGCAACCCGCAATGGAACGACGGCTCGGCGTTCGGCGCGCCACGGCGCTTTCGTTTCGGTGTGCCTCGCTGGCAAGACCTGGAATTTTTTGGCTGCGACGAAGGCCCACGGTTGTTCCACGACGCCATTGAGCGACTCGAACGTCTGGGCGGCGAAGCCGTCGAGCTGGACCTGTCGCCCTTCCTCGAAGCGGCGCGCTTGCTGTATGAGGGGCCTTGGGTCGCCGAGCGCTACAGCGTTGCCGGGGACCTGATCGAGCGCGACTCCAGCGCGGTACTGCCAGTCATCCGCGCCGTGCTGGCGAAAGCGCCTACCGTAACGGGTGTAGAAACTTTCCGCGCCCAGTACCGTTTGCAAGCGCTCAAGGCCCAGTGCGACCGAACGATGGAAGCCCTCGACTGCGTGCTCACCCCCACCATCGGGCGCCCGGTGAGCCTCGCCGAACTCGCTGCCGAACCGCTGCAGCGCAACGCTGAACTGGGTTATTACACCAACTTCATGAACCTGCTGGACTACGCCGCCGTCGCCGTGCCCAGCGCCTTCATGGCCAGCGGTTTGCCTTGGGGCGTGACGTTGTTCGGCCGGGCCTTCACCGATCAATATCTCCTGGGCGTGGCCGACGCCTTGCAGCGTCAGCAACTGGATGACTTGCCAACCCCCGCCAATCCCGCGCGCCATGATCGGGCTCGGCTGGTGGTGTGCGGCGCGCACCTGGAGGGTTTGGCGTTGAATTGGCAACTCAAGCAGCGTGGGGCCCGGCTGGTCGAGGTCAGCCAAAGCTCGCCGGATTATCGGCTCTATGCCCTCGCCGGCGGCCCGCCAATGCGCCCCGGCATGCTTCGGGTTGGCGAGGGAGGCATGGCGATCGAGGTGGAAATCTGGGAACTGCCAACCAGTGAACTTGGCTCGTTCCTGACCGGTATCCCCGCACCGCTTGGGTTGGGCAAGGTGCAATTGGCCGACGGGCGCTGGGAAAGCGGTTTCATCTGCGAGCCGTATGGCCTGGACGGCGCACAGGACATCACCCATTTGGGCGGATGGCGGGCTTATTTGCGAACCCTGGAATCGCGATGAACCGGTGGCGAGGGAGTCCGCTCCCTCGCCACCGTTTCACAAATCGCAAATCCAGGGGCTCCTTTTCTCACAAGGCCACTAAACTGATTCCATCGGGTCACTCCTGAGGAATCGCCATGTCGCTTCGTTCGCCGCTGTATTCCCAGCGCTCACCGGTGCTGATGCTCGCCGTTTTGCTGGGTGCCGCCTTCCTGCTGACTTCGCTGTTGGCTTATTACGCCGCCAACACGTCACTCAAGGACAACATCCTCAAGGCGTTGTACGTCAACCTCCTGATTGGCCTACTGGTCACGGTGACGGTGTTCGTCATGCTTTATCGGCTGATCGCCAGTTTCCAACGCCGGATCGACGCCCAAGCGATTCTGGATGGGCTGACGGAACTGCCCAATCGCCGGGGCTTCGACCTGCTGGCGGTGCAAGCGCTGCACGAAGCCCAGCGAGAACCCAAGCCCTTGAGCGCGTTGTTGCTGGAGGTGGATGCTTTCAAACAACTGGATGCCACCCACGGTCATGTCGTCAGCGACCAATTGCTGAGCGGTTTCGCCCACGACCTGACCGACACCTTGCGGCACTCGGACATCGTGTGTCGGTGGGGCACAGACGCCTTCGTCATGCTACTCAAGGACACCGATGGACAGAACGGTCTGAAAATCGCTGAGAAAATTCGCCAGCGCATCGAGTTGCAGCGCTACTTTTGCAGCGGGAAACAATTGCAGGTCACCGTCAGCATCGGCCTGACCACCTTGCAGGACAAAGACACCTTGCATAGCCTGCTGTCCCGAGCCGATCATGCGCTGCAACGCGCCCGACAAACCGGCAGCAACCGAACCTGCGTGGAAATGCCTCACTCCAGCTATGAATGAACCTGACCATTGCCCGGCCTGCGGCGGCGCCAACGACTGCACCCTCGCCGATCCGAGGACCGCCGACCGCGCCTGCTGGTGCTATGGCGTCAGCATCGACCCGGCTGTGCTCCTGGCATTGCCGGCCGATCTACGGAACAGATCCTGCCTGTGCCCACGGTGCGCTCAGGTCGACGACCAGCTGCGCGCCAATCCGCGACCGATCGCGTAATATTGCGCCCCCGCTTCCTGGCCTGAACGTCCCATGCGCGTTGACCGTTTCCTCAGTAATCTGCCGCGTTTCAATCGGCAGCAGGTCCGCCTGCTCCTGGTGGGGCGTCGGGTGCGTATCGATGGCCAGACCGTCACCGACCCACACGCGCCGGTGCGCGAGTTCAGCCGCGTCGAAGTCGATGGTGACGTATTGCAAGCAGGCCGACCCGCGCGGTACTTCATGCTGCACAAGCCGCCTGGCTGCGTCAGTGCCACCCGCGATCCACAGCACCGCACCGTGCTCGATCTACTGGACGAGCCGGACAAGGACGACTTGCACATCGCCGGCCGCCTGGATTTCAACACCACCGGGCTGATGCTGATCACCAACGACGGCAGTTGGTCGCGGCGCCTGACCCAACCGCAAACCAAACTGCCGAAGGTCTACTACGTCGAGACCGAGCAGCCCCTCACCGCCGAGTACGCCCCCACCTTTGCCAAAGGCCTGTATTTCGGATTCGAAGACCTGACCACGCAACCGGCGCAACTGACGCTGCTAGGGCCGAAGTCCGCGCGATTGAGCATCGTTGAAGGTCGCTACCACCAGGTCAAGCGCATGTTCGGTCACTTCAATAACAAGGTGCTGCGCCTGCACCGCGAGAGCATGGGCCCCCTGGTGCTGGACTCGGATCTCGAGCCCGGTCGCTACCGTGCCCTTGGCCCCGAGGAAATCTGCCTGGTCTGAGCCAACGACCGCTGGGCAGAAGTGCCGGACAATTTTCAAAGAGCACTTGCGCAACGCTCGACCCCCTGCTTGAATCAAACCGTCGGCCGAAATGTGACCGACGAGTCACCTCATACCTCTAAGAAACTTTTTGCCGGCTGGAGCCCCCAGGTTCCGCCCCATCCCTCCGGCAAACTGCCCGCCATAACAATACCCGTCGACCGAATGTCATGGATCGACATGGGCCTTATCTTCCAGGCGTATGCCTACCTGTCACATTGCCCGTGCAATCTCATTGCGCGCATACCCGCTTGCCAGGAGTCTTATGACATGAGGCCAGAAATCGCTGTGCTGGATATACAGGGTCAGTATCGGGTTTACACGGAGTTCTATCGCGCAGACGCCGCGCAAAAGACCATCATCCTGGTCAACGGCTCGATGGCCACCACCGCGTCGTTTGCCCAGACCGCCAAGAACCTCTACCCGCAATTCAACGTCGTGCTGTACGACCAGCCCTACGCGGGCAAGTCCAAGGCCCATAACCGTCACGAGAAAATGCTCACGAAGGAAATCGAAGGGCAGATCCTCCTGGAGTTGATCGACCACTTCGCCGCCGAACACGTGCTGTCCTTTTCGTGGGGCGGCGCGGCCGCGCTGACGGCACTGGCCCACCGCCCGCGGCGCATCGAAAAAGCCGTCATCAGCTCGTTCTCACCGGTGCTCAACATGCCGATGCGCGACTACCTGGAACGCGGTGTCGACTACCTCAGCAGCCTGGACGGCGACCGTGTTGGACATTTGGTCAACAGCACCATCGGCAAGCACCTGCCGCCCCTGTTCAAGCGCTTCAACTATCGCCACGTCAGCAACCTGGCCGAGCATGAATACGGACAGATGCACTTTCACATCAACGACGTGCTTCACAGCGACCAACAGTGCTACGTCAACGCAGCCAGGAAGGTCAACGTTCCGGTGCTGTTCCTGAACGGCGAATGGGACGAGTACACCTCGGCAACCGACGCCAGGCTCTTCGCCGACCACGTCCAGCACAGCAGCTTCACCACGTTGCAAGCGACCGGGCACTTCCTGGACATGGAACACAAAGCCGCCTGCCGCGACAGCCGCGACGCGTTGCTGGGCTTCCTCAAGCCGACCCGCCACGAAAGCCGACCGCGCTACAGCTATGTGCAGGACTACCATGCACTGGCTATCTGAAAAAAGTCATCGCGAGCGAGCCTCCCACAACGAGGCTTGCCCGCGAAGACCGCTCTGCTTTAAGGCTTGCGCAGACGGATGACCTGACCGGCCGGAAAGAAAAACTTCAAATCCAAGGCGACATCTGGTACAAAGTCAGCCGCTCTGAGCGGGTGTCGTATAATGGCATTACTCCAGCTTCCCAAGCTGATAACGAGGGTTCTTATTGGACACGCCGTTTTAGTGCACCGTGAAGGCAAGAAAATGCGGGTATAGTTGAATGGTACAACTATAGCTTCCCAAGCTATCGGTGAGGGTTCGATTCCCTCTACCCGCTCCACCTTCCAGCCAGTGTTTCCGGGCCTTCCAGGGGAACCTCCCCATTCAGGAAGCACTTCAAAGCCCGATTGCAACGCTTCGATCACAGCTACCCAGCCCTCCCCCTTAGAGTCACCAAAATTTGGTGCACCGTCGACGCCGTCCAGAATGACGAATCGACAGATCCTCTCCCTCCTCGTGCCACCCAATAAACCCCAAAAGCTCATTTCGCACCTAACCTGGCTCGCCGACAAGCTCAGCATCATGCGTTCAAGAATGCCGTCCCGGGATACCATCCAGGAAAACGACCCAGTACTTCCGAAAGGGAGTGAGCGGTATCGCCAGCCCTCCCCCTCAAAAATCACCTGGACGTCAAACGACCACCAGCATCCGCTCCAATGTTCAGTCGACCCCCATCTTCCATTCGAGCTCCTGACCGCAATCACGATCGCGTTCCTAACCACGGTCACGATCACGCTCACGTTGGCGGTAACGCTTTACAAAGCTGGCTCCGATCAGCTCTTCGACTCCCAGCCCAAGTCCGCAGTTTACCAACGACGCCATAGAACTATCGGTCAGTGAAAAATCATCGGGAATAAAGCCAATATTCTCCACCCTATTCCTATCAAGTTCTGCTTCAAATGCTTTTAAGAAGTCAGCCAGCCCAGGGCGGCGAGCTTCAGTTGCTGCACTTGCAGCGGAGTCATCAGCAACTATTACTGCGTTGGCCGCATTGACACCAATCTGCGCCACCACCTTAGTTATGGAAGGCCAATATTTGAGATCATACTGATAGGTTAACTTCTCCAACTTTCCTTTCACGTGAAACCTGAAAAGCCCATTATCCTCAGAGGCCTCTTCAACAACATCCATAATATGGTAGTAAGTATCACTACTAAAACTCGACATCTCTTTAACCTCGGTGCGCCGCGAGAGCAACTCCGAGAGTAACTCCGAAACTTTTGCAATTCTCTCATTCAACTCAGTGAGCTTTTCCCGATCCTCGCGAGCTTCTTTGATCTTTCCAGGATTCCAGGAGTACACCGTGGTTGTGAAAACGTCGAAGAACGAATTCAGCGCCCTAGGCTGTTCAGCCAATGCGGCATGCAGCTCCACGTAGACATCAGCAAGCTCAGTGGAGCGTCCCAGCAGACCTTCAATGATCCGATTGATACTGCGCCAGATACCGTGCGCCTCGTTATACTTAAAGTCCTCACGCAAAATATTTTCACACGCATCGATTGCAGCAAAACGACCTTTAACATCCATTTTAAAATCTCAATTAATTGATAAGCCGATGATAAGTTCTCAGCCGTGTGGTGTCGGTACCTATCCGAAAAAAAATTTCCCCGTTACGGGTACCCTCAGCGCGACCCACCCACCATCCAACCCGAGCAGAGCATAAGCCCAACCAAAACCAAAAGCGAAACGGTAGATAATCAAACAGCGCCCCTGTCCAAATAATCCAGCAACAACTATTCCCACTCACCAATCCCCGCAACCCATTCAGCTTTACTTTACATCCAAGTAAAGCTAGTCACACAAAACATGGGTGGCGAATCGCATCTCTTTCAGTAACACTTAACCTACTCTACACAGGTAACTGATATGAACGTGGCCACATCCTCCCCTGTCGACGACTTGCTCAACCCAGGCGAAAGCGCATCACGCCCAGTCCGGATTCTGGCGGCTGCGGCCAGGATGTTCATTGAGCACGGGTACGAAGGAGCGAGCATGGAGGAGATTGCCAAGGCGGCAGCGGTGACCCGCCAGGCTCTGTACAACCGCTTCCCCGATGGCAAGGAGTCGCTTTTCGTGGCGGTGGCAGAGCGGATGTGGAAAGCCTTCCCCATCATGAACGTTGCAACAGATGAGCGCGCTCTGTCCGACCCGAAGAGAGGCCTCATGCAGATCGCCACCGAGTTCGCGTGCTTCTGGTCTGGCCCGACAGCCGCCGACTTCCTACGCATGGTCATCATGGAAGGCAGAAGATTCCCTATGCTGGCCAGCCGATTTGACGAGGTTATCCAAGCGCCGGTATTGACCGTCATCAGCGATTACTTGGCCGAACTGGCACGCAGAGGTGTCTTGGCAGTTCAAGAGCCTGAGACAGCCGCCTGCGACTTCATGGAGACGCTCGATGGTCGGGTTCTCTGGAAACAGGTCAGGGCCAACAGCGAGCCGCTTGCCCGCGAGGAGATCGAGCAGATCGTGGAGCGCACCGTGGACGCCTTCCTACGATCGCTCCGGCACTGAAATCTACAGATCAGCGAAAGGCCTGCAAACACCTGCAAAACCTGAAAACCCTTGCCAAAACACCCGAACACACAGCCCACGCAGCACTGGCTTCACGCAGAAGATCGCTCAATGGCTGTAGGAGACCCACTAAGCATGAACGTCTACAAGATCAGCCCAGGGCTACTGGCACATGCACCGACGACGATAGAGGCTTGTAGAGCCCCGCCCCCCCGAACCCTGATGCCACTGACCACTGACCTAAACTCAATCAGAAATCCCCGTCCAGCAGCCCTTCCATACCTGTCGGAAGCGAGTGCGCGCCACTTGGGGGAGTCAGCGCGCTTTGCACTGGCAATGGCAACAACTTGTCCTCCAGCAGCGCCTGATCATCTGTGTCGTACTTCACCTGCCGGATCCCGTGGTAGACAAGGCTGTCACTGACATACTCGATGCAAGGCCCATCGGACTCCTTGGGGCCTCTGACCATATAGCCGTTCTGAATCCTTCCCATCGACGCGGTGGCAGCGCAGGCGACGTGCGAGAACAGCACAATGTTGCTGCCGGCACTCTCCTGCACCGACTTGAAGATCACTCCGTCGATACGGGGCTTGCAATGCGTCGCCAGGTATTCTGCGATGACTTGGGTGGTCAGATAATCGCGCTCTGCTCCAGGGAGCACCGGCACCGTGATTGCATCATGCAAATACCTCAGGAAATCCCGCCGCCCCACCTTTGAATGGTATTTGGAGTCAAAGAAGCTTGGCATGGGCCCAAGGTCTGCGTTTTCGAAACGTCCGAAATCCAACACCTTTACCGCCCTGACCAACCTGAACTTGCCACTCACGACGGTGCCGCCGACCGGGGGACGCAGCTCAGCGACACAGGTCTTACGCTCGAAGGCTCCGTAAAAGGCTGGAACACCTGCGGGGTTCATCCTTCCTTCACCGGCCCGCTCCTTTGGAGGAGCACCAAGATTACGTGCAGGATCAGCTGTGATCTCGGAGACGCTTTCGGAGCTCATGCAGGTTCGCGCGCGGTAGATCGGTGGCGAGCCTTCAGGTGTGAGCAATCGCACCACAGCATGCTCATCAGATGAGGCTGAGTACTTGTCCAGATCTTTGAAGATCCAGTCCAGGAACGCCTTGGCGCTGTCGTTGAAGAAGCGGATTCCATGCTTCATACCTTCTTGGAATTCGCACCACTGGTGGCCGATGTCATCCAAGCTGAAACGTTGTCTGGAGTACCGAATGTCGTCACTGTATGACGTCAGGCGCCGGCAAACTGCACCCACAATAGGTTCAATGTTGTCGCAGCCAAAAATTTCGCTGACCCAGTATTCGATGCCCTCGCCTTCTTGCTGGTCGATCCGCCCACCGCTCCAACGCCAAACGTGATCACCTTCTGTGATATAGACACGAAGGATTTCATTGACCCGTTCGACGATCTCAGCGAGAGGTACACACTTGCGCTTCAAGTCGCACAGGCTGCACTGAGAAGAGGCCCCACTGCGCTGAATCTTCCTCCCAAGGAAGGGGTCGTGCACGCACTGATAGCACACCATCTTGGTAGCCTCGCCGTCCTTCACATTTTCGTTTCGCATGGTGCTGGCAATACCTGGGCCTGTTCAGAAAGACGGGCATGATGGCTGAAGTGTTGCGATGGGAATACCATTCAACGGCTCAAGACCCAGATTGCTCAGGAATAAGCGCTGCCCTTCACTGTGGGCAGTAATGCCGTCCATTGCGTCTGCCAGATACTCGATCCGGACGTAGCCATAATCCGGATACTGAGCCCACCCAAGGAATCGACATGCTGATCGAGCTCGACCTGAACCATAACGACGCGCAGGCGCTGTTGCACCATTGCACAGAGCACCAGCCAAGCTCTGATGATTTCCGAGAAAATACCCGCCTCAGAGAGGCCTTGGAAACGCTCGCAGAGGCAATCAATGACGCGATGAGTCCGAGGGAGGAAAGCCCAGAGTCTTCGGAAACGATTGACTCACGGTTGCTTGATGCAGCCATGGCAATCTTCGGCGACAAGAAAAGCGCGGGGGACTGGCTATCGAAACCCTTACGAGCGTTGGGAGCAAAACGCCCGATGGATGTCCACATCGACGACGCCTTGAAACTTCTTGCGCGCATTGAGCATGGGTTCGGTGCCTGAAAGCATTGCGAGGTTTGCAGATCACCCCGCAGGCCGATTAAGTGATTCAGGGAGGTTGCACAGGATGGCCAAGAAGCCGAAGTTCTACGCTGTTGTCCACGGACGGAAACTCGGGATTTTCAATAGCTGGGAAGGTGGGGCTCGCTTGTCGATTGACCGTTTTCCGGAAGCGAAACACCAGTCGTTCGCAACGCTTGAACTCGCTGAGGAGTGGTACCGCCAGAACACCCCCACGCCAGGCTCGAATCACTCACCGGTTCTTCACTTCAGCACACAAGCCTCAGGGAAGCAGCCGACGGCCACCCCTGAACAAACAACCCTAGACGGCGTGGTTGCCAAGGACTATGTCGTCTATCTGATCATTGATCCCGTAACGGAGGAGCCATTCTACGTGGGGCAGACAGGCGACTTCGAAGGCCGGCAGCGAGGCCATCTCGGGAAAGCCAACCACGACTGCAAGCGCGCGGCAGCCAAGATCGCCCAGATACTCGATGACGGGATGACCCCAGCATTCAAAGTTGTGGAAACCTGCGAATCTGAAGAGGCCTCATTGGAGGCAGAGACACGCTGGATCGAGCGCTGTACCGCCAGGGGTATCACGGTTTGGAACCGCACGAGGGAGCATCGCCAAATCCAGGCATTACACATGAAGCCCAGAATCGAGTTTGATCGAATTATCGGGGACGGCCCCTTCACCCTCGGCCCCTACCCATACGACTCCAGATTTGAGCTGAAGAGCAAGCTCAATGCCTTCCTGGCCAAGTCTGCCCAAGGTGCGATACAGCTGGGCATGGCCACCGAGAAGCTCAGGTTGATCTGGAAACTCACCGGCCAGGCAGGGGAAGTCAGCGAATTTCGCATCGTCAAGAACGCATCCAAGCATCAGCTCGAAGCAATCCTCGTGTCCGGATCAACCATGAACTTTGACTACGGCGCCGCGATTGACCGCCTCCCCTAACTACCCTCCTAAGCAGGGGGAGTACACCTCAGGCGTCTCGGTTTGCTCGTGACCAAGGACAGTTTCCGCCATTGAACGCGCCTGTACGATGACTTCCATCAGTGCAGCCTACAAATCCGCCCCAAGGGCAAGACTGCCCTGCTGGCGAGCCCTCCAGAGTTGATTAGCACCAGGAGCGGTGGTACGGTGCCGCCTTCGGTTTTCCTGGATCGAGCGGTCGGCATGCAAAGCCTTTGCGCATCAGGTGCTTCGCCCTTTTTTCGCACGCACTTCGACAATTGTCAGCGGGCAGCCGACACCGTGACATTGGAGAATTGCCATGCGCGTTCCGATCTATCCCGAAGATCTGCTGCCCCAAACCGCCTTTAAAAGACTCGCTAAAAGCATTCAGAAAAGATGGCCAGGGAATTCGCCCATCTTGCTTTCTCTTGCTCGTGAGACCCTTTCTAAAGGGCTAGGGTATACGAGCTACCACCACCTCAGGAAAGCGTCCGTCACCTGCCCTCGGGATGCAGAAACTCCTGTCCTGCCCGCCGTGCACGCCCAGATCGCGGCGGCGATTTCTTCGGTACTGGCCTTGGCCAGCGATGCCTCAGTACCGCGCAGTGTCCTTGACTCTTTTGTCGAAACTCTCACGTTGAAAGCACTTAGCACGTTCAAGGGGGCTGCCTCACGAGGCGTTGAGGTGACCAAGATCCCAATGCCTGATTTAGACCAGACTGAAATCTGTCCGGTGAACACTACCGCCCCAGAGTCAGAAGTCCCGCGCTACACGTGTCCCCCTCTAACGCACAAGCCATCGAAGCTCCACGCCATTTCGTTGGGGCTGGATGTCTTCACTCACAGTGATGCGATCAAGCAGATCGTCGAAAACTCAGGAAGCCTTCGCGACCGGAGCCTTTTTGCATTGCTGGAGACAGGGCTTCGGGGGCACGTCATCCTTGGTGCCAAGGTTTCCCAAGTTGTCAGCTTGGTTACCTACATGCCTTCGAGCAGGGAGATGACTGTGGAGGTCACGAAAGCGACATCACCATTGCCCGTTGCGAACATAGCGGTGATCGAGAAGTACATCAGCGCGGAGAATCTCTCTGCCGATGACTACCTCTTTCACGGTAATGAACGGACGCAACCCATGTCGACATCGCAACTGCTTCGGATTTTTCAGTCGTGGGAACGAGAAGCTCAACTCCCTCGCTCAACACTCACGCCGAGCACATTGAGACGGGCAGCTATGGCACAGCTAGCAGCTTCCACCCTACCGCAACAGCCTGGCGAGCGAATCGCCGATCAGTTGGGTCACTCCTCCAGTTCCATGGCCGAACACTACGTCTCACTCACTACGACAGGCGCTGATGCGGCCTTGAAAACCAAGAAGCGTCGTACCTAAATAAGGCGGGCTACGTGCGACGGTAGGTAACCAGGCCCCCGTGGCCTTCTACCCAGGCCGTCTCTGCCTTAACTCGCAAGGTAGAGACGGTGCCGTGTTGACATAACGTTCAAAGGTGAATCACACCGTCTTGAGTTACCTTATATTCCTGACCGAGCTTACGGTGGTAATTAATCACTCACTGGCTTGAAAGGCAAACTTCTGAGCAATGTACTTCGCTGAGCTCTCTATATAGGGAAACACGGTACTTTCATTTATATTCAACCGATCTAGCTCTTTCAAAATACTCTTCTTATTCGTCACCGCTATACGATGAAGTGTGATGTCCGGAGTTCCCTCCTCATCTAAAACTGCCTCATCACCGAACAGAAGGAAAGCTCCTGACTGAAATGAGATTCTGCTATTGGTATGTTTTCCTTTGACGCACAACACGGAGCGAAGATGCCCAGGCTCTAGGCGGGGTTCAAAGAATGGCTTTTCTTCCTTGATAAAATGAAGCAACTGCTTCAATGCCCGCTGATCGTTAAAGCCATCTACGTCTTCAGAATCGAATATGATTGAGTCCTGACGCCCTTGGACAAACGAGAAAGATTAGCAATACAACTCGCCGTGTCGGAATCGAAGTACTTTATATAACCAGGATCCATGGAGAGCACGATGACCTCTCCAGTCTCATCTAAGTGGCTCTTGCAGCAGAAGTACAACCCAATCAATGGGTTCGATGTAATATCAAGCAACCGTGTCGGCAGCGAATAATGTTGCATCCGCACTAGGCGATCCAGGGTATAAATGTCGCCACTGAAATCCAGGGAGTTGGAAACCAGAAGCTCCCGATACATCCTATCCTCAGCATCTCGGTATACGAAGTTACCACCCTGATCCCTGCGGAAAATTGAGGGCTCCAAGCGATACTTTTTGCTATTGGAGTGCCCCCGATAAAAGACCTCGCGATGGCCATGGTTTAGTCGAAAAACATGTTCAATAAAGGCACCGACGCTGTCAGCGTGAGTTTCCGGTAGCGAGGTGGCAGGAAGATCTTCCTTGGTGACTTTCGAGCCAACCATCCCTTCCGGCAAAATACCTGAGTGGTGAAGAATGGCGAAAAGATCTTCGTCTTTGACTGCCCAGTGCGTGCGATTGATCTCCCAATCGCGAATATCAAGAGCGGCTTGAAGAGGTTTGATCTGCTCAAACTCAATGGGTGCGATTCGATCGTCCATGATCGGTCGAGCAAACAAAATTTTGCCGTTACTACGAAGCTTCACCTCAAGCTTCCCCACTCTCATGGCGTGACGCGTGCCCTCGTAAGCAAAGAGGCAAGGGAGCTCCATCAGTGCTTTAAGCTGAGGCTCTTTCAGCTCTTTGAAACTTGCAGCAATATCATCGTTCGTGTACTCCAGAAAGCGGCTCTTATCATACTCATAGCCGCTTTCCCATGCCCCCTCACGAGACGTCACTAGGAAATTATACATAACCCTTACCCCCCTCCTTCCTTGGTTAGTACCAACATAACAGTCTACGAGATAAACCTGCTTTAAATCGCCATGGCTAACACCTTCACTATTTCGGCCAAAACTTACATCAACACCCGACTCAGGTTTGCTCCCCCATCATTTTCTCATAGTGCTCTTCAAAGCCAGTCCTCACAAATACCTGCCTGAATCCGATCCACGTAATGCGACGGCACAATCTCACCAAAATCAGTCAAATTGACTGCGTCGGAATGAGACTCGCGGTTCACGTACCTATAGAGTCCTTTGAATTCTGCATCCTCATCAGACAGGGCCATGAGTGCTGCCTGGAGCTCGTCTTGCCGATGTACGAAGGTAAAGTAGTACTCCAAAATATTTCGCATCATGTTCGGAATAACGCTAGAAGAAGTGCGACCTGCTTGAGCATCCTTGATGGCCTGCCAGAATGATTGATAGTCATTCTGTACATCACTGGCCTTCATCGGGGTGATCATGCTGTGAGCTGCTTTGGTAATACGGAACAACGAGTACTCATCGGACTTCTTTAGGTGCTTGAGCATTTCATGAAAGAAGAACAAATTATGCGTCAGGATAAATACTTGTTTGAAGCGTTCCTTGGGGCTCAGCACTCGCCTATGAATCATTGTGGCGATGTCGTAAATATAGTTGTGAGAGAGGCTTGAGATAGGATCGTCAATGACAATGATCCGCTCACTTTTGAGCTTGCCACCTTTATCGTCGAGCTCGCCATTACAGACTTCAAGAAAGTACAGGAATGAGATAAGGGTCTTTTCTCCCTCGCTGAGCGTCTTGAATACCCCAGCCTGCTGATCAGGCCGCTGCAGGCGATAGCGCGGCAACTCCCCCTCCTCCCTGACCACCAGAAAGCCGTTCAGGCCCAGTGCGGCAAGCGACGAGTTAATGCTGCCAATAGATTGATCGATATTCGTGATCTTAGCTTTACTCTCGGCGATGACATCTTGGTGAGCTTGTGACTTGAGACGGATCTCATCCGCCAGCTTGCGTTTCGCTTCCTTCTTGACCCCAAGCTCCTCATGCACCTTCCTGGCCGATGCAATAGCTGTATCGCAACTGGATCTGAAGCAGACCCAGAAGCGCGCCTTGATTTTCTCCAGGTGATTTTTCTTGTCTTTCACCTTGAGATTGAAAGCATCGATTTTCCTTTGACCTTCCGCAATCAAGTCGGTGAGATCATCAATGATCAACCCGGTAGGCTCTAGTGCCACTACCATTGAAGGACTGGCCACTTTGGCATCCAGCTTTTGCGTGTTCTGCGAAAGCAGAGCATCGAGTTTCGTAATCAGCAGTTGATACTCAGACGCGTCGTATTCGGGACGCTTGAACTGGGTTCTCAAGCGAGTGACCCCGCCTTCGTACCGCGTTTTCAGGGCTTTCAATTGGGTGATGCGCTGTTCATACGTCTTGTCGAACACCTTCTGGATTTCTTCGTAAAATCCAGAAGGTAGAGTTTGCTGACAAAACGGGCACTCTTCCCACTGCGGGTACTGCAACCCTCGCTTTACCCAATCGGAGTTCCCCAGGTCGGTGATCAAGGCGGAAAGATAGGAGTCACCGGAGCCGGCAATGGCCTCCGATAGCAGAGAGCTGGCTTCAACGTCCGCTTCCGCAAACCGGATTATGGGTATACCAGGCAGCTCAGCATCACTGGCTGATTGCAGCTGTTCCGCCTCCGCCGCCAACGCTGAGAAATCATCCGGCGACGGCACAAGAGACAGGGTGCGTAGCTTTTCCCCAAGCCGTTCCTTTGTGTTGAGAGAAGTGAAGCAGTACCGCAGAGGCCCGGTATCGAACGGTCTTTTGAGGGCCCATAGCTGATCGAGCAAATTCGCTTTATTGGATTTTTGGGACTCTCCGAATCCATTGCCCGCTGCCACCTCGGCCTGGTGTTCAACCATTAGCTTTTTGAGTGCTTCTTCAGCCGCGAGCAGCTTTTTCTCGGCCTCAATATTTCCTTCATTGAGCGTGAAGATGCCGGGCTGTGAGCTCGCGTGAAAATTGGTCTCCATGAACGTGTGGTTGTAGACCATCACTTCACGTTCCGCCGAGACAGGCTGGGTCTTGCACTGGTGGTACAGCAGGTCAGAAGGATCTTGAAGATAATTGCCGATCGTGGTCTTACCCGTTCCATTGTGCCCATAAAACATGTTCACTTTCGTGAGTGGGCCGATATGGGAGTTTTGCTCTGGGGAGTAGCTCGAAACGCCGCGCAATATCAAATTCTTGATCACGATGCTGTCCTTAGCTGCTGAAGGCCACTACTCGGTATCCTATTACCGTCGTGCCTAAGAGGAAAGACTGCTTTCGAGGCCTGTTTAGGCGTTTGCCCCCAGTCAACCTTCGCCCCGACGACACGTCGATCCTGACCTGTTCAACCCACAGTTTGCCGACGTCTCCGCTGATGCCAGCCAGGCGCATGGCTCTCAACAGTTTGCCTTTGACCAGGCAGCTACCTGAAGGGCTGAGGGGACAACTAGCAGCCCCAGCATGGCTTCAACGAAACGGCTCAGCCAAGCCCATACAATCCTGATCCAAGGTATCATTTCTGACCTCACGGGCAGTCGCCCCACGTTGATCAAGGCGCTCAGATGACCGTCAAATTTGTCCTCTTCGATGCGTTCGGCACGCTTGTCTGCATCCCCAAAGCCACTCACCCTTATCGTCAAATTCTCAAGGAGGGCATCCGCCAGGGCCGCAAGCCGCGACCAGATGACCTTCACCACATCATGGCTCGTGCTCTGAGCCTGACCGATGCGGCAAAGCAATTCGGGATCAAGATCCCTGCAGATCGCATGGCCGAGATTCAAGGTGCTCTTGAAGCAGAACTGGACAGTATCGAAGCCTTCGAAGATGGGATTCGAGCAGTCGAGAGATTACAGGCTGCGGGCATCAAGATCGCCATCGCCTCCAATCTAGCAGCCCCATATGCAGCGCCTGTCCGGCGCTTGTACCCAACGATGGATGCCTATGGTTTCAGCTTCGCTGTTGGAGCCCTGAAACCCCAGCCATTCCTGTATCGAGCTACCTGCGAACTCTTGGGGGCAAAGACAAGCGATGCGTGTGGAGAAAGCGATGTACTGATGATTGGCGATTCAGAAAAGTGTGACCGTGACGGCCCTATGGCCGTGGGCATTCAGGGGTTTCTGCTGAACCGCAATGGGGGTAAAGATTTCGCCAACCTCGATGAGTTTGCCGAATACGTATTGAAGGTGTCCCACCCCATCGCTTCCGCTGTCAAACCGGCGCGTCATGAACTGGTCAAGTAATCCCGGACACCGATTACGGTGTTTATGCCGCTTTTTGCTCCATGGCTATTGGCGACAGGTAGTTGTTGTAGCTGTGGAGCCTAGTGCGGTTGTAGTACATGAAGAAACGCACCATGTCCGTTTTTGCCTCCTCGATCAGGCCGTAGCCGTTGCGAGGTACCCACTCTGACTTTAGCGTGCCAAAAAAGCGCTCAGTTGGAGCGTTGTCCCAGCACTGCCCTCGATGGCTCATGCTTTGCAAAATGCCGTGGCGCGTCAGCTCTTCTTGAAACTTGCGACTGGTGTACTGACATCCTTGATCTGAGTGAAACATCAGCCCAGGAGGACACGTTCGTACTTCTGTCGCCATGCGTAGCGCTTTGCTGACCAAGTTGGCGTCATTAACCAGAGAAAAAGCCCAGCCAATGACCCTGCGAGCATACAAATCAATCACGATGGCCAGATGAAGCCAGCGTTTGCCCACCATCAGACTGGTCACGTCGCCACACCAAACCTGATCGATTGCCGCCGGTTTGAAGTTGCGTTTTAGCCGATTGGGCGCGACAAATGCCTCCACGCCTCTGGATCTGAAGGGGTGGGGCTGACGTTGTTTACTGACAATGTTGGCCTCCCTCATCAGCGCTCGAACAAGGCTCCTTCCAGCTGTTATTTTCTGAGCCTTCAGGCCTTTGCTAATCATTCTGGAGCCCATGGCTTCGCGGCTTTCGCTGTGCAGCTCAACGACTTTCAACCTGAGTTCTTCACGTCTGATCCGCGGCTTGGCCCGCCGTTGAATCCACTCATAAAAGCTGCTGCGCTTCACACCGAAAACACGACACACCACGGCCGTCGGAAATGACTCTCTTAGCTCTGCGATCATCGGAAACGATCGGGATCCGACATCAAGAGAGCGGTAGCCTTTTTTAATATTTCGGCTTCCATTTCCATGCGCTTGATCTTGGCCTTCAATTCCTGAATCTGGCGTTGATCTTCGGTAATCGCCTTGGTGCCTTTAACTGGCTGCCCCTCACGCTCCTTGCGAACCTGATCAACCCAGCGTCGCAAAGCAGTGGGCCCGATATCCAGTGATGCACACACATCTAGAACCGGGCAGTTATCATCAAGCACCATGCTGGCAGCGTGCAGCTTGAACTCGCGGGTATAGACCTTTCTTTCGTTCATGGAACCTCCAAGTTGGCGAAATCATATCGCCCTTAAGAGGTGTCCGGAATTATTAGGCCAGTTCATCATCGCTCCTGAGCGCATTCAGAACCACCTTGAAAGCGGCAGTCTGCTGCCGACCTTCGGATAATATATGTGCAGGCTAGGAAAGGTTTCCGACCACTCCCTCAGTACCTCCTCAAGCACGCCACTCTCGATGTGTTCGTGAACGTACGCATCGGCAAGCTGCGCAAGTTCCACCCCAGTCAAACAAGCTTCAAGGATCTGAACTGAACTATTAATGATCAGAGGCCATTGCACCCTGACCCGAGATTCACCGCCTTCGCTGGTGAATTCCCAAGGGCATACGATCATTACTAAAGATGCACCACTTGCTCGCTTTGGTGGAATTTTGAGTGAGCTGTACTACGGCAAATCTGAGAATGGCAGACTAACAATCACTACCTGCATTCCTGACGATTTCATCGAAAATAAGGCCCCATTCTTCGCGAAGAACTAAGAAGACTCCTCAGCGATCAATCCTAATTTTGAAAACATAGCGTCTGAGAGATTCAGGCGCTACAGAGTTCTATTCCTGCTCGGTCTAGAACGCAGAGCTGCTCCGGATACTGGGCATGCTCACAAAGTTCATCACATCGGACAATGGCTTATCGAACCTCGATACCATAGGCAGAAAAGTCACTGAGAATTCTTTTCCGGCTAAGCATCGCTGGCAGCTTGAACGTATTCCGATACCCATACCAGAATCCCATCGGAATGAGTATCAGCCCCAACCCATAAGTTGCCGTCGCAGCGATAACGCCCATTGGGATCGCTGCAATCGTCATTAAAATACCTTTCATGACCGTTGACCTAGCGATCAACTGCAGATCACTGAGGTCATATTCAACCTTTCCGTTAGCATTCTCAAATGCGATAACCACAATTGATTTCTTGGAAACATGCTTGTAAAACCATGTGCGTGGCACATTCATTGCCATCGCGCCATGTTGCTTCAAGTATTTCGGCATTACTACCTGCTTGAAGTAAAACGTCTGACCTTGTTCATCCTCAAGCCTAACCCGGCCATACAGTGCATCCAGGTCACCCGATCCCTGCACGTCATAATTCTTTACTACTACTTTAATTTTTTTCAGTTCAGACATGGAACGTCCTTAATTGACTTGAACGCAGGCCACCTACCCCACCGCTTTTTAAGCAGGAAAGGAAGTACTATAAAAACTGATCACTGTGCAATCGCTAGAATGCCAACGGCGCTTGCCTAACTCAAGCACGCACACATATCTTGAACTTAAGGCATTGAGGAACTCAGTTCACTTGCAATAACGAAGTAGTCCACACCACTTACACTTCGCATTAATTTGAATCCGTACCTGCGCTCAACCTCCTGCAGAGGGGGAGTCACTACAGTCATAGCATTTTCATTAACGCCCGATAAATCGTGAAAAACTCTTGCCGCAAAGCGATCCCCCACCCTGGCCGCCCCGACCAAGTAGGCGTCTACAATCACACCCCAATCCAGTTTTCGCGCCTGTACTACCTCGGTGGGAACGGTTTGATTAGGAGCCGAGCCACCTTCTTTGCCTCTGAACTCATACTTCAACACTGAACTCGACATCAGATCTCAATCTCAAAAAACGGATCGAAAGCCGTAGGCTCATTTGGATAGCCTCGCGGATTTGAAATCAATCGGCAGCCGGCAAGTGTTACATCGACAGCATGGTGTGTGTGGCCGAATACCCATATGTCACTTTTCTCGATCAGGCTTGCCCACTCGTTGGTATAAGCGGCATTGAGATGCCCTTCATTTTGAGTTCCGGCCACAACCGACGACGGACAATGATGGGTCACGACAACCGTCTTGCCCTCATAGGGTTGATTCAATTGCTCGGTCAGCCACGCCTTGGCCAGCTGATTTCGGCTGACCAGATCATCTGGACGGATGCGACGGTAGTTACTATCTGTCCTGATCTGTTTGAAATCTGTCATCCACTCTCTCGCCATGTTGCTAGCGGCAAGCTGGTCGCCAGTGCTCGTGAAATCCGTCCAGCTCATCGTGCCAAGCACCCTGACGCCAGCCAACTCCAAGATCTGGTTTTCCAGAACATGCACGTGCGCCGCAGCGGCATCCCGCATCTTCTGCAGCGTGCGATCAAGATGACCGCCGTACAGCTCGTGATTACCCATGACGTAGGCTACCTTGCATTCGAACGACTCATTGGCCCACTGGACACCGCGAGTCTTTTTGTCGACGTCTCCAGCCAATATCACCAGGTCAACGCCTGAACAATCGGGGGGATTCCAAGGGTGAAATTCACGATGCAGGTCTGAGTAGATCCTGACTTTCAAACCTTCACCCTCCATAGGGTTTGCAACGACATAGCGTAAGCAACTGACGATTTAGCGGTTTATTGAACGCTGCTCCCACGCTGTCTTCCAAGGAAGCACAGGCTTGTAGGAGTGCCAGGCTAATGACACTTCTCACAAGCCATCCATGACGTGGGCGCCATAAGGCATCCACAGCGACGCGTATGATCGGCTTTATACACTATATGCTGTGTAACTGTACAACGCGCCGTGGCTACATCCTCAGTTTTAAGGGGATCTGCGTTGATAAGGCCGGCGCTTGCAGCAGTTATACGGACAGTCCGAGGAAGCTTGGGTCTTACCCAGGAAGGGCTGGGCCATGCCATCTCGCGCACCTACGCAGCAAAGATCGAGAATGCGCTCAGCTCCCCTACCCTCGACAAGTTCACAGAGCTCGCCGCCGCCCTTAACCTGAGCCCGGTTGCTTTGCTCTCCCTTGTCATTGCGACACGAGACAACGTCCCCACCTCGACCGTGCTGACAGAAGCAGCAGACCAACTGAAGGCGATAGAAGAGAAGATCAGCCCGAGCGATATCGCAGAGCAGTTAACCGGTAAAGAGATTATGAAGCGCCCCGCCGCGCGCCCAGCCGATCCTCTGAAACTGCAGCAAGTGCTTGAGAGCAAGAATGCTGGGCTGACGAAAGCCGAAACCGCCAGGCAGCTTGGGATGAGCCGCTCGACGGTAGGCTTTCTATGGGATCGCTCCCCTACCACCGAAAACTAGGGGAATGGTGCTCAGGGCAATCAGGTATCCCTGCCCCGTTTTGTAGCTTCGGTTATCGGTGGCCCTATCAGACTGAAGAGGTTGTAGCAGGTAAGTTTCCAGCGCGGAAACATTAGCTCAGCTACCCCATTTATACTGAAGAGGCTGTCAGGTTTGCCTGGGCCCAGTTCTCAGCGGTCGTGACTTGAATCGACTGCTGCTCGTTGAAGGTACCTGCTTTAGACCATGACACACCCTTGCCCTGAGCAAACACAGCGCGATACTTCTTGATGTGATGCGTCGGATCTTTCTCCAATTCCTCAAGCAAGTACGGAACAGTCCACACGTTTCGTTTGAACGGGCGACCCAGCACACGTTCAAGGAGGCTGGCGACCTCTCCGTACGTCACAGTGTCTCCAGATAGATAAACAATTTCATTGCGAAAGCGGGGTTCGAAGAAAACAATTTCCGCTGCCAAGGCGCCGATGTCGTCTGGAGTCGTAAGCGTCACGCTGGTTTCGAGACTGCCCAGTGCGTTCAAGGTGTCGTTTTCGAAATCGACCACCTCGAATACAGGCTCGAACAGAAAGCTGGTGAACATACCAGCCGAGATGATGACCCATTCAGTTTTATCCTGGGCGCGAAGCAATTCGCGAACATCAAGCTGAGCATCGAACAGATCCTGAGGACTGCCCCGACCGATTACCTCGAAGTCGACACCGAACTGCCATGGAAAGTATCGCTTCACGCCGGACTTGAGGGCAGCAGTAGCCAGCTTCATTGGGGTTAGGTTATTTGGCGTACCGCTTTGGTGTTCACGAGCTTCAGCAGCCCAATGCCGAGAGTTGCTCATTGGGCTCTATCGCTCCTTGTTTGAATGATATTCCCCGCTAACGATGCCTTGATCCGGGCCTTCCACAGTCTAGCCTATGGACGGTGTAAACCGAAAAAATGCCCTGTAAACCTTCTAGGTTAACAGGTCATTTTCTGGCTTTACAGGTCGAGTTCGTTAGACTCGATTTGCGTCCAAACTGGGTCGTCAGCACTCACCAAATTTGGTTACCACCCCGCTCACCTAGCGAACTTCTCAAGCGTATTGAGTACCTGCTTAATCGGTGCGGGCAATCGTCGGTTTACTCACTTTTGCCGATAGCCGGCCAATTGCTATTAGTGGTAGCGTTGCGTTATCAGCAGGCTCCGTATTTGTCACCTAGGTTGATCAATCGGATGCCCATTTCTGGAAATTACTCGCGATACAGGGATGTCATGGTGCGTATTATTAGCCCATCCAACAAAGGTGGGCCCGCTGCGAGGCAAGGCTTCAAGTATCAAGACCATGTAGCCGTCAGCTTCATTTTCAAGATGCTGCGCGATAGCAGTTACTCCCAAGTAGAGTGCGAGACCGCCGACGATATCGTGGCCGTATTTCAGTGCGCTGGGGAGCTCGTCAACGAGTACATCCAGGTCAAGACGACTGAGGGTGACCACAAATGGAATATGGAAGAGGTGACCAAGCTGGATGGCACCAAAGCCAACTCGTCCTTGCTCCATAAATCGCTGAATTGCGATGTTCGTTCTGGCCCTGCCCGCTTCCGAATTGTGACCCAGCGCGACGTCGCAAAGATTCTCAACGGCTTCAAAACCGAGCTGGATAAGCGGAATCTGCCTGACACCACCACGGCCCGAGGCAAGGCACTGCTCAAGAAGTTCAAGACATTCAGTTCCCCACAAAATCGGAATTTTGCCTACTGGGCAGAGAACTGCGTCTGGCAGGTCTACGGGGATGTGGAAGCATTAGAAGCGGTCAACATCAAGGCCCTCTCCAAGCTGGCTGAGGATTTCGGGAACCGCCCCAACAATACCCAGATGCAGGCTATTTACGATGATTTCTTGGAGATGGCTGACAAGGCTGCCACGGCCAACGTGAAAACAGCAGCATCGACGAAGATCATTCTGCGGGCTTCGGCTCTGGCCCACCTCAAGCAGCTACTAGAGGCCGCAGATGAACAGTCAACGGCTACAGCCAAACCCTACAAAAAACGTCCAGATCCCTTCCTGGTCGAGTTTCACGCAAGCACCGATGAAGGCCTGCTGCACACATTTTCCGGCTTCGACGTTCGCTACGCGCTGAAGGCATGGCGGCACGATGGTTTTGCTAAACACCTGGTCGAATGGCTCCCAGAATTCTCACTCAAGGCGAGCGAGATCGTGAATATCCTCGCGCACAATGCCGAGGCCATGCTCGCTCGTTCCATCAATACCTTCAGCGACAGCGAGCTGCCTCGCGATAGGTTGATCGCCGAACTGATCCTCCACGCCATCCTGCGCAGCCGCCAAAACAGCGAGCCCGTGGCATGCAAGGTTTTCTATAAATCCGGTGGCAAGCTCTCCGAATTTGGCAACGCCCACATCGTCCAGATACCTGGCCAGGACGATCAGCTATGGCTAGGGCTCGCGCGCCTGATTGAAGCAGGCAACATGGACGCGACGTTGGCCCAGATCTGCGGCGTCTTGGACGCCACCATTTCGGAAACGGTACTGTCGTCAGAACGCGAAATCATCATCAACCTGCGCGAGCCTCTTCACCATCAACCGAAAGCGGACGCCTTCAACCAGGCACTGCATCGAAACTCGCCAGTCGATGACATGCTGAACGTCCTCTGCTTTCCTATCCTGTTGACCTACGACAGTCACGCACTCTCATCAGGCTGGCTAGCTGATTACGTGAACCACCTCAGAAAAGAGATTGAAGCCCACTTCAGCACCTTCACCACCCAGTTGCCAGAGAACATCAAGCAAGTGAAGGTCATGGTGTTCCTTGTGCCAATGGAGAGCATCGAGAAGCTGACCAACGCCTTCAATGCTCGCTGCAAAACACTGGAAGACTTGCAGGTATGACCTCGGGCGTGTGGTCAATTTGCACAGCTGAAAACACTACAGGGTGAAGGTATTCCGAGCTGGCCAAGCCAGCTTCGGCGATCTCAAGGAACGATGCGGTAATGAACTACGAAACGATCAAGAACCGTCTGGCCAACCTCAATGATGAGGGAGCCTCAACAGTCGATGTGCTGCTCGCCATCAATACCATCGTCAACCGAAGCAACTCCGATTGGGAAGGACGCGACCTGGTGATCCGAGCGCTCGATAAATTCGCACTCTTTGACGCAGTCGAGCAATCGCTCCTGCTCAACATGGTGCGAGCTGTTGGGCTCTTTCCTTACATCACGCCCCACCTGAGCAACATGGCCCTGTCTGACCGCTTGGCTTACGAGGCTCACAGGGTTGAAGGTGTAGAGCCTGGCATGGTGTTTCATCACCTTCAGGCACACGTTTTCAGCTTGATCATGCAGGGTCAAAACGTCGTCTTGAGCGCCTCCACCAGTGTCGGCAAGAGCCTGGTCATCGACGCGGTACTTGCCCAGCGACGGTTCAAAAAGGTAGTGGTGATCGTTCCCACCATTGCGTTAATCGACGAAACCCGACGCCGCTTGGTCAAGCGCTTCCGGGACTTCAACCTGATCACGCATCCTAGCCAGGAAGCTGTGCCAGACGCCACTAACGTGTACCTGCTGACGCAGGAGCGAGTCATCCAGCGCCCAGACTTGGATGATGTGGAATTCTTCATCCTGGACGAATTTTACAAAATCGATTTGGCGAGTGATAAGGATGGAAGCACACGCGCCGTCGATCTGAGCTTGGCGTTCCACAAGCTCGCAAAGACCGGAGCACAGTTTTACATGCTAGGGCCGCACATTCAGAAGATCTCTGGGTTGGACGGGTACGAGTACCATTTCATCCCGTCCGACTACAGCACCGTCGCGGTCGATATCCAGAATTTCAATCTGGGCATGCGCTCTGAACAGCGCACACAAAAGCTCCTGGAGCTGGTCAGGACGCTGGAGTCCCCTACCCTGATCTACTGTCAGGCGCCGGCAAGCGCAAACAGAGTCGCTGAGTATTTGATCCAAGATGCCGGGTTGGCCCCGGTGCCGGAGACGCAAGAAATCGCTGCCTGGATCTCCAAGCATTACCACCCGGAATGGAACGTTGCCAGGGCGATAGCCCTGGGCATCGGGATACACCATGGCGGGGTGCCTCGCGCGCTGCAGCAGTACATCGTCAAGCTATTCAACGAGGGCGTTATCAAGCGAATCATTTGCACATCCACGATGATCGAGGGCGTCAATACGTCGGCTGAAAACGTCATTATTTATGACCGGCGCCTCAAAACGTCCACGTTCGACTACTTCACCTACAAGAACATTTCCGGGCGTGCTGGCCGAATGAACAAATACTTCATCGGCAAGGTGTTCATGCTCGAAGCACCGCCCGTTGAGCAGGGATTGACCGTCGAGTACCCCATCGGCCATCAGGATGAGACTTCACCTATCGGCCTGTTGATGCAACTAGAAAACGAATACCTCACGGACATCTCGCGAGGCCGGCTCCAGGAAGCGTATGCCAACGAGGTGCTGTCACCCGCCACCTTAATCGAAAACCGCCACATTCCTATCGAGCGGCAGGTCAAGGTCGCGAAAACGATCATAGGTGAGCTTCCAGACAACCACGAATTGTTAAGCTGGAAAGGCATCCCTGAGCCTGACCAGCTGAACTACTTGTGTGAGCTGGTCTATAGCCTGGAAGGTGAGAACCTGATGGAGTACCAGATCGCGTCCAGCTCTCAGTTAGCCTGGCACATCAACGAGCTCCGAAATCAGAAAAACTTGCCGGCCTACCTGAGCGAAGCGGTGGAAAATCGGTGGGTGAATGTGTCAGCGAGCGAAGCTATTAACCTGCGCCTGAAATTCATTAGAAACATGGTGTGCTTCAGGTTGCCTCGGGACATCATGGCCATTCACAAAATCCAGGTCGACGTACTGGGGCAAGAGGGGTACGAACCTGGAGACTTCAGCTTCTTCGCTGAGCAACTGGAAAATATGTTCCTTGATCCCCTGCTCACCGCACTCGACGAATACGGAATTCCTACCCAGATCTCGACCAAGATCAAGCACCTGATCTTGCCATCAGAGCACCTGAACGACTTGCTGGCAAAACTGCGGTTGCTTGCCCCTCGGGTGGAGCGCCTCCAGCTCACCAGCTTTGAGAAAGATGTGATGCAATGGGCGGTCGCTGAGATGTGATGGTGGACGGGCGAGAAAGATGCTGGGAGGCTTATCGGGATTCAGGCCTTCCACCAATTGACGAGTCTGCCAGCACCCCTGCAGAGAGGAACGAAAATGCCAAACCCACTGGTAATCAAAGGTCAGCGTTTTTCATCCCAAATTGAGGCGGAGCGCTTTTTTTACGCCATGCGTGACAGAAACCTCGTCCGCGGTGGAGATATAAAAGGCTCCACTGAATTCGATTTGCTCGAAGAGCTGTACCTCCGGTATTGCCAGGCCACCAACTGGCCAACGTCAGGAAATCCTGCTGCGTTTTACGCGCGCAATATCGCGCGTGGGAGCGGCCCAAATGGTGGCACCACGCAGGGGTTCGTCGTGAAGTTCAGTGATGGGAGCGAGCAGGAGTTTTCCGTAAAGAAAGCAGTTAAGGCCTTGGCAACGTAATTACTCCTCCACCTCAACGAACGTCCTTCTGGCCATCTCAAGACAAGACTATCGACCCATGACGTATGCACTGATCGACAATGCCACACTCACAGCCGTCCAGCGCGCCACCGGGGCGGTAGCAGTCAAGACCAGCGACACGATAAACGGGGATCTGTGTGCTTTGGAGAACTTTCTGCAAGGCAATCTCTTCTACGATGATCTTCTCTGCATAGACAACTACAAGCCTGAGCATAGAGACAGTCGGAAACAGCAATTTCCTTACCTTCGGTTCTTGGCGCCTTCTGAATTTGGTCTTGAGGAGGTGGATGCGGTCGCGCAAAAGGAAGCGGCATCAATCCGTCCCGAAATTCGGGGGGGAGAATTTGTGGATGAGGACTTCAGCGCCCTATTGGAGCAATTAAAAATGAACATGGTGTGCACCTGGGATCAAGCCTCCAGCGTGTATTACCTGACCATGAGAATGTTGGGGTACCGTGGCTCTGAGGAATACAGCAAGTACAGTGCTTTAAGTGCAGCTATCTTCGCAGAGTTGAGTGATGCAGGCGAAACGCGCGGGCGCTGGTCGAAGGACGTCAAGCTTGTAAGCTCGGATGGTCACGTGTTCAGCAAGTCAGAGTTCTCAGAAAGCAGCCGGGGCGACTATGGTGGCCCCACAAGGCAGTTGGAGATGTTCGTAGCCTCCCTAAATTGGCTTGCCTATAAATCCATTTATTACTCGACTGCCGCCAAACACTTGAAAGCTGACTCCTTCATCCACCCCATCCGGCACGCTTATCAGGTGCACTGGATGAAAAAAGTCGGCGCCTTTGGCCATGATTTCACCGCCCGACTCCTGGCCAACCTCGCGGACAAGACAAGAACAAGCATTTCGGAAATCCAATCACACGGAGCAACCCAAACTGTTGCATTGGATCTGCCCTTGTTCTCGGCGTGGTTAACTCAATCTACTGGTAGCGTCTCCAATGCCATTGAGGGTGCCAGGCAGCTCCGCAACGAAGGTCATTTCGTCACCATGCGTGAAACGCTCAAAGCCATTCGCATTGCGTTCGACGAGCAGGGCATTGCGAGCGGCAACAAGCGCATTACGAAGCTCACGGACGACGTCGACAAGATTTGCGGCGACCTTAGGCGTAGCTATGGTGTACGGTCTCCTCAAGGCATTCAGGGCAGCTTCCTCATTAAAACGGCAAGCTCAGTCACCAGCCTATTCGGGGTTTCACTACCTGACCGCGATTTCGCACTCTCGACACCTGAGTTCATGAAATCAGAATCGACCAAAGCCTTCACAACCGTCGTGAAGGACATAACCAAGGAGCTCACCTCAATGGAGCGCCTGGGGGGATTACGAGATCTCATGGCCAAGTCTTTTAGGATCGAGGGCGAAGATCACGGTGGCCCCAAGGTTCAGGAACCGAGGTTCCGTTACGTAAAGTCCGGATGGCAAAAACCGATGTGAAGTCTGTCCGCGTTCCTGTGACTTAGCTGTTCAATGTCAAGTTCCAGAGCGCTAATGGATCAGGGCCTGACTCAAGTTGAAGTTGCGGGGCGGCTGGGCGTCGCTAGGCGGACAGCCAGCAACCATCTCAAAAGGAAATAACTTCCAAGGAGATCGACTAAGCGCCGGTCAGCAATATCAACAAACCGCTGAGGCCTGAATAGGTTGGAGCGGCTAACTCCCATCGCCATCACAGGTAACCACCCATTTAGTTAGAATGGCCGTGCGAACGAGCTGTCGTTGCCTCCTCAGCCATATCACAACGCCATCCAACCTGGTGCTCTGTCTCTCAGCGAGTAGTTAATGCTGAGGCGGCTGCCAGCCCCGCCCCAGTTAACGAAAAGAAATGCGCCGTGCATCTTGATGCATGTCGGTGCATGTTCAAATCATCACAGAACTGACTCTCCCATGGTGGGCTCGATCACTACCATCAGCAGCACTTGCTCCTGACCCTGTCCGAAACGAGCGTGAAGATAGCCAAGTGTTAACGCGTCTCCCACCCCGTCGATGCACGGGCGCAGCCGATGGCCTTGCCCAAGGACTCCAAGGCCTTCTTGATCGAGTCCAGCGCGATTGAGCCCACCGCGTAGCTCTTCAAATCGGTATGAAGGTAGACGGCTTTGTTCAGATAAGGGTCTGCGTACTTGAGCACCACGTCAGTCTGATGCGTGTGCTCAGACCTCTTCAAGTGCGCGTGTGTTTCCTTCTTCACACAGCCGAAGTTGAGGTTCGCGGGCCCCTCTTTCTTCCAGCGGAAGAAGCTGAAGATCCCGATGGAAACGAGCTCCGCGAGCCTCGCAATTTTTTCGGTTTCGCCCCCCCCCCTGACATGGTCGTTCCTGACACGAAATAAGTGTGCAGGAACGATAGCGACCAGGGATCTAAAGCCCTTGCCGGAAAGGTGCGTCCTGCTGTGGTTATGGCTTCATGCCAGCCCAAATTACCGCAAAACGCTGAGGCCGACCATCGTGACATCCCCCCCGATAAGGCTGTTCGTCGGGTTGGCAGCAGCCAATTCATCCATAGTGCGTAGCTAAAGCGGACAAAAAATCATGAAATTGAGGGCGGGAGCGCACTGGTTGCTCAACGATCTGGGTTTGGCGTGCTATGGGGGGGTAGAGATACGGCAAGGCCTTGAACAACGCGGCCTTGCGGGAATACGAGATGGGTTCAAGGTCGTCCTGATTTAGCACAATACGGCGACAAAAACACAAATGAAGACATAAAAATCTTAAATTTAAGAACTTTTTGTCATTTCAAATTGTACTTTACAGTCAATAACATTCCGCCCCCTGGATTACATCACGAATCAGAAGCGTTGTCAATATATGCGTAAATCGAAGATTGCCTTGGTTGGCCAGGGTTCGAATCCACCCACCATGGCCTCGCAAAAGCAGCCACCCGCCGGTAATAGCATCGAGGCGATGAATAGCCTCACGCGAGTCAAGTGCGAACCACCCAGACTCTACGAGACAGCCACAGGTGCACCATTGGATTTCTACAACGAGTTCACCGAGTACCTCTGGGGCGAGATCGGCATCAGCTACTCGCGCAACTCGGTTATTGCGATCGAGCGAGGTGGGCGGGTTTTCACCGAGTTCCTCTATGAAACCGGCGCCCTCTCTGGCCGACTCGACCCTGAGACTGCGTCGAAAACCATGCATCTTTTCTCGTCTTATCTGATCGAGGGAGCAGAAGCCAAAGACCCAATCGTGCGCCAAGCCTTCATTCGAACTGGCCGAAAAACAATCTCCGCCAAGTCAGCCGGAGCGTACATCGCAGCAGCCAATGTTCTGCTGACCGCCTGCAGCGCGATCTCGTTCGAGCAGGCACAACTGACCTCCGTGCTAACCGGCCTGCCTCCCCAGACTCAAACCAATGCGCTGCCGGAACTCAACCCCAGGCTGCGCAGCCCTCAGGAATTAGCTCGAATCCATGCCAATACGCTGCAGGTCAAACCCACTCTTGGTGCCGGCGCAAAGAAAGCCCGAGGCGGCCTGCGCGCCCCTAAGGTCAAGAAAGACCGGAAGGCCAAGCACATTGACCTCCTACATATCCTACCCATGCTTGAGAACGCCCCAACGCCATTGGACGGTTTGATCTGGAGCTTGGGACTTGGCAGCCTGAGGCTCTCGGAAGCGGTTGGGGTTCGCCTGGAGGACGTTGACGTTCACAAGAGGATCATTCGCGTCGAAGATCCTGATGGCCTTCGTGACACCACGAACAAGGAACGCTTTGGGTTCAAAGGTCGCAAGACTGCGGTCGTGACGATGTTCGAGCCATTCAAATCCATTTTCTGGCAGAAGCTGGCTGATTACATGGCTGTGCGCCCCTGCTCCGACAGCCGCTGGCTGCTGCTGTCGCTTGATGAAGACACCTACGGTGTACCTCTCTGCGAACTCAATTCAAACAGCGTCAACAAGGCGATCAACCGCCGCATTCAAGCCACTCAGAAAAAACTGAAGTTCGTCGCTCCCCAGGGAAACTACTCGTCCCACGACTTCCGACACCTCTTCGGGGTTTGGGCGCGCAACTACGTAATGGTGCCGGGCCGACCCAAGCCGGGCCTCGACCTACCTGAAATTCAGTTGCTGATGGGGCACGCAGATCTCCGGAGTACCGAGATCTATGCCGCAGATCTGGGCATCAACACACTTGTGGACGTCGATGCTGCTAACGAACTCGTGTACCACCAAGGCAAGGGCGAAAGCATTGACCACTACCGTGGCCTGGCCTACGCGCGTTTGAGCGAAGAACTGCTTGAGCGGGGCCCAGAAGCGTGATCAACACCACCGACAGTATCACCCTGCACGGCGATGATGTTCTTGAGAGCGCTGCGGCAATCCTAGAAGAGCTGGCTCAGAAAGCCATGGAGGCCGAGAAGGTTGCGGGGAAAGTCAATCCCGAGCTTCTGAAGGATATGCAAGCCAGACATCGCCTGGCCTTAACCATCTTCCTGAGACATCGTAAAGGCCGAGCTTTGACCTATCAGGAGCTCACAACGCTCTACAGGCTCTGCCTCGTACCGGACAAACAGCTCGATCTTGCAATGCCCTTGTACGTGCAGCTTACGGGCGAGCAAACGCCACCTCCCAAAGATGTAAGCGGACTTCGCATCCCCATCCGGGCGATGTTCGTACTCTTATGGTCGAAGGGAAACGCCACCCTCCCCTACAGCTTCAACCTGAGTGGTGTATGGCCCAAGTATCCCGAGATGATTGACAGATCTGAGGGTTTCATTCACGAGATCACTGGAATTAAAGAGTCGCATCAGAAGCGCTGCAGTCGAACATTCCAGTATCGCGTTAACTGGAAAAAACCTGAAGATGTGGTATTCGAAGACTTATGGGAGGCAGCTCCTGCAGTTGTTGACAAACAACGTCAAATCAAAAGCAAAGCTAAGAAAGGCAGTATATGCCTTCACTTTTCCTATTTATCTTGGCTTCACCTATTCGCCCAAAAATATCCGGCGATTGTAAGTCCTGATCAAGCGCGACTGCTTGAGGGCTATCATACTCACTTAAGTACGACAAGGATTGAGGAATCGAGCGCCGAAATCAGAAAATCTTATGCGGACTTTGCAAAACACTGGGGTTCGATCGACCCTAATCAATCAAAAAGCGAAAACCTCAAATGGAGAAGGGCACGCTATAACTCAGGGCTGGATGGCCGCAAGAAGAGGAACCAAAAAAAATCTGAGGAAAAACTTGCCCGCAATACAAAAAGCTGGGAAGCGCAGAGTGTACTCTCTCCCGAAGAGTACGCGGTTCTGCCTGGTCGCAGGCGACCCACCAACGGTACATACGAATGGGTTGAGGGTTATTACAACACCCCACAAAACCCGCACATTGAGGAAAACTTGCGCTCATGGATCAAAGCAGGAAATCTGCATTTTGGCCATATCGAAGAACTCGCGAAGACCACTCGCCGGCAAGAGATTGGCTATATTCATATCTTGATGGACTACCTGGGCAGGTATCTGCCCGCATGGCTGAGCAAACATCCAGAAAGCGGTATCGAATTCCCGACCAATATTGAGGAGTTCCATCGCTCCATATTTTGGCATCGCACGAGCAAAAATACCAAGCTCACTAACAACGAAGATAACTCCGAGGTCGATCTTCCCCTCACGCTGATGCAGTTTTATGACCTCAAGCGGAGCATTAAAACCAAAGCACACTTCATCTTTTCTGTATGGCGTTTTTTTGAGATCGCGATAGCGAACGGTAGCGACTTACTGCCAAACGGCAAAGTACTGATCAGCGGGCCCTACAAGAACCCAGTCCATCCAGAGCTGGACTCACCTGGAAGTGGCCCGTCGGGAAAAAGTGACAAGGTTCCCTTGCCCATTAACTCCATGATGATGGTTGAAGCCTACATGTTGGCACTCGATGCGGTCGGAGTCGAACTCCAGGACAAATGCATCAAAGGCTTACTGAGCTTCCAAGACACCTTGGATCTGAAAAACAGCGTCTGGATTGACATTGAGAAATACGGAATTTCGTACTCCATCAAACTGTGGAACCCTGATGGCAGTTCTGAAGCCCTGGAGATCCCCCTCAGAAAAGTCATCAACGCGTACTCTTGGAAGAATGAAAAGTTCAAATCCAGTAACGGGGAAGTATACGTACCATGGTTATCGCAGGTGAGGATGCTCACAGTGGCCCTGTTTTCAGGCCTACGTTTGCAAAATTGCCAATGGCTTGATGTTCGCAGCTTCGATAAATACTATGATCATTCCCTGAGGGGGAGTCTGAGTAGCTGTATTCTTTATGTCAACACGGACAAAAACGGCAATAGCCGTCCTGTGACTTTGCCTTACAAAGTCATGGACGTGCTGCTTCAAGAGCGCCATTTCCAGACAAGAGAATACGGCAAAAAATATACGGGCATTTATTACGAAAAAGACCCCAATAGCACTAATAAATATAAAAAAATCCACCCCCTTTTCAGGAGTCCCTGGCTCGCGAACGGCGCACCGTTTTCCGATGCATCATACGCCCTCAAGTGGACGTTGATACTTCGGGGCTTTCAGGAGGTGTACAACAGCTTCGTATCCCCTGAAAATCGCCATGATTTCGTGGAGCAAACAGCCAGTGGGAATTGGTCAGCAGTACACACTCCCCATGCGTTGCGTGCGACGTGGATTACTCATCGCCGAATTTATGCCTACCTCGACTACGCCATTATCGGAGGACAAGTCGGCCACGCACAGCGGTACACGTCCGCTCATTACGTAGTGCCGACTAAGCAAGAAACGCTGGCACTGATTGATTCCGCCAACCAAGCGGTTTCGGCGCACGCATTCGCGGCTCTGACCGGACGGCCTCCCGCCCCATCATCGCCCGACTCAGCCCTAGTCAAAGGCTGGACACAGCATCGTGAAGAGACCGTGCGCGACCAGCATCTTGTCTCTGTAATCCCTGATATTTTGGACGCCGATGAAACTGGCCTGGATTTGATTGCCAGCACGAAAACTCAGCGCATCAAATTTCTAGACTGTTGCATGTGCGCACTTGATGGCGAGTGCCCAAAAAAACTGATGGCTTTCACCCGGAAGGCTCGTACCTGTGGTATCTGCCCTTACGCTGTCTTCGGTGTCGATCACCTGCCTGGCCTTAACGCAAAAGTCCGCGACCTTGCTAACCGTGCTGAAAACCTCAAACCTAGGCTACAGCAGACACTAAAGCACCAGCCCAACTCATCCAACGCCGAGATAATTTACGACGAACTTTCGCTGTGCACCCTGGAGCTGGCTGGCTATCGTCAAGTCATCCAAATTCTCGAAAAAAAATGGCGAGAAGAAAAATTTCCTAAAGGCTACATCGCTCGTCATCGCGACCTTGCGAACGCTGTTCGACACAGTGTCGATATGGCAGATCCCAAGCAGCGCGTTATTTCGATGCTGATAGATTCCTCCCAGTTTCCAGCTTTCGCGTCAGAACATTACCCCCTGATTCTTGATGAGTTGGCACGTAATCCCGAATTCCTCCAGGTTGCCAACCAACCATTCGAGGAAAGGGAAATCTACATCGGGCAGATCTTGTCGATCATGGGCGGTACAGGCCTTACATTTGAGGAAATCTCCGCGTATGCACTGAGCAAGCCCTCCGCCCTCCTCCTCAACCATCAAGACTCAATGGCAGGGGCAAATTGAGATGACCAGGCGAGCTCGTGTGTCCAAGTTAGGTGAATTGGCCAGGCGAGCTTGCAGGACTGCGCGAGACTGACCATGAAAAGAACACCCATTAAAGCTCCGGCTGCTCGAACACCTAAAGAGCGACGAGGTGAAGCACAACTCAAGGCAACGATTGCTCGAATCCATGCCGCCTTGCAGGTGCTTCAACAACAGGCTGAGCCCTTCAAAAACATCAGTCAGTTGGCAGACGAAGTCGCTCGTATCTGCGGCGTCGACCGCAGCCTGCTCTTGAAGCGTGGAAAGTCATACAGGAAGTGCCTCGACGCTTACCCAGGGCTCCTTGGCAATGGAAGCACCCCGCCCACCCCATACAACACAGACATAGATCCACTGCATCCGGTCATGATCCGAAACACCCAGTTGGAAGAGGAGAACGCCAAGCTTCGCAACATCGTGGACGATTTATCGAAACGCCCCGTGCAGGCTGCCCGGTCTCAGGACGCTGCGACCAAGACCAGCGGAGTGGCTGAGTACCAGCGCGAGTATGAAGTGACCTGCCAGTTGGTGGACAGGATCCTCGATCACAAGCGGGCCATTCGGATCATAAACGACACCCTGACCGACCTCTCAGATGTCAGCGGCATCCCGAAACCGATAGCCGACTCAACACTCATTGCCCCCTATGTCGAATGGAAGAATGCCCGTGCGGGAACTGAATGATCGTATCTCCAATGCTGAGGCTGAAGTTGGGTTGGGAATTGGGGCTAGGTCAGCCGGGAGTACTTCTGGTGCAGGTGCTTCTGCAGGTGCTTCTGGTGGCGGTTCGCCGCATGAGGTGCTACGCGCCATGAAACCGGAACTGGAGTCGGCGAAGAGGCTGCGCCAGGTAGCCCTGGAGATCATCGAGTCAGGTAAGAGCGTGCCGATGCGGGCCGGCAAGATAAACCTTGCATGGCTGGCCGGGACGGTGGGGCTTACCAGGCAGGTCTTCTACGAGGGGCGTGGCGGGCCAGAGCTGTCCCAGATTGCTGAGCTGCTGCTGGAGCATGTGCGATCTCAACCCTCCACCAAAGCCCATTCGCAGTACGACAAATCACTGACCAGCTTACGAACCGAGATCCAGCTGCTCAGAACCCAGCTGCGAGATGCCGAGCGTGGCTTGCAGCGTGCTGCTTTCCGGGAAGAGATCATTCGGTCAGGGAAGATCCTCACGTTCTGACTAGGCCCTTGGCAGGCCCCGATTCGCGGCTCTACAGCAGCTTCCGTCCAGCTTCATTTCCCTGTCTTTCTACCCAACGGTGCATTAGGCCAATGGCAAAGTACTACTTCGTCCGGAAATTCACGCTCACGCTGGGTGGCGAGCGGCAATTCCACCTCCTATCGCTGGCCACCGGGACATCCGTCAAGGCGCGACTCGATCCGGAGCTAGTGTCGAAACCCATATTCCCCGGCATGACCTATCGCGCGTCCATCACCAAGCGCGGGAGGGGGCTGGTCATTACCCACCTGTACCCCGCTCTTTGCGTGGAATATGACGAATGCAGGACACTGGCGGGCTTCGTTAATACACAGAAAGCGCTCCCTCAATACTCACCCCCCTCCGGACTCGCGAGCGTTTTGGAACAAGCTGCTTTGCTGGAGCAGCGCAGTGTGCGGCAGCTGCTTGACCATGAGAGTCGGTTCATTCTTGGGAAGCATCTTGGCGATGCTCAGACGGCCCAGTTGCAGTTCGCATGGCAAGAGTACAAGGCCTTTCAGGAATCGGTGTCTGGACTCATGATCCAAGGATTCGATCAAGCCAGTGCGGAGCAGATGGTGATTTGTCTGCCACTAAACGCCTGCTTCCTCCTTATTCAACCTCCACTGGCACTACCGTTTCTTGAGACCAATGACGACTCAGTTCTGGATCATCCAGGCTTCGATCAGACGCCTGGATTGAGGAAGGCTTGGGCACTGCTAAGGCATCTGGAAGCTCATTCAACGACGGGGAACACCCTTGTTGAGGTCGCTTCTGTTTACGGATGTGGGGCTGACGTGGTTGGGGTAAATGCGGTTGAGGTAGATGGCGGTGGTGATGTTATCGGCAGCGTCATCGCGGACTCGGATGATGTGCTTGAGGCGATTCGCGAGTGTGAGGGCCACGGCTGGGTTGTGGCGACGGAGGGCCACGTTCAGCTCAAGTCGAACCATATCCTGCAGAGCGCAGTACGCCATCATCTGACCAGGATCTGCACGCCCTTTCATCCAACCTATAGCGAGCGTGAGATTGAACACGCCTTCAGCCGCTTGAGCGCGTTCACTCCGGAGATGTTCGCTTTCGACATGCTCGACGAAGTGACCTTGGCACTGAATTCACGCGTACTGCTCGTTCGATATGACGATGTCAAAGCAGCCGTCGAATTCACCCAGCAGTACTGTGCGGTCTCGGAGCTATTGACGAATACCGTTCCGACCTCGGTGACGATCGCGAAGGCCAGGGGTGCAGCCTATGAAAATGAGTTAGGTCATGCCCCTGTTCCGTTCTACGAAATTACAGATGGCGCGCATGCCCAGGCAATCGTCGTACATCAGTTCAATCAGTTGCCCTTGTTCGAGATTTTTCAGCTGCTGGCAGAGCTGGAGAATGTGGTGAATTTGGTTGCGCTGGTCGATGCCACCCTGCCGGCCAATGCAGCTGTTGACCAGATGTCTCGCTACTTCCCCACAGTGGATGTCCGCATTCGCCAGCAAGGTGCTTTGCCGATCCAGCAATGCCTTCGGAAACTCTCCGAGATCGAGGCACGGATCGATGCAGAGGATGTTCAGCGCATCGCGGTGATCTGTGATTGCCCTGAGATTGCCTACTTGCTGAACCGGCGGTACAGCTCAGTTCCAGCAGATACGAAAGTGCCTAAAAAGGGCGATCTGATTCGGCTTTCTCCTCGTGGTCTTCGACGTAAGGATGACGCCCTGATTCGCATTGTGAACGTCAGGTCGAATGAGCTTTTCGTGTCTCAGTCACAGACGTATCGGATGATCAAAGCGGACGAGTTCGCGGGGTACTCCTGGGATGCAGGATTTGCACTGAGCCCGAACGAAGCACTGGGGGTCGAGCTTCCTCCGGTACTGGTGTTCACCTCCGCTCAAGGCGGTGCTGGTGGGGAAAGGTCGGGGGCTGCCTTCGTCAGGAACCTGCAGGCGCAAGGAGTTCGCGTGATTGAGCACTGCGTGTATGAGATCGAGGGCTCTCCGAGGCTTGCGAGTCCTGGGACTTTGCAGCGGATTGTGCCGCTGGTTGAGTGATTTCAGGAACTGCTGAGCATTACTCCAACAATGCGTTGTGTCGGCTGCTCACAGAGCTCGCATAGACGCGACCGATCAATAAACGCTTTGGCTCGGTATCCGCTGGCTGAGACGCTTTTGGGTGCGAAGAGCCTGCAGATCATCCAGTTGACAAACCAAGATTTCTGCACAAAAATACCGGTTGACAGTATCCCTTATTTGCACAGTTTTCGAGGTCGTATCGATGCACGAAACCCAGCACCCAAGTCATTTCGCACCCGAGTTGCTCCCCGAATACCTGGATCTGGTCTGCCAGGAAGTGATCTCAGTTGCGTATCAGGCGCTGGCTGATGCATCTACACCAAACGATACCGCATACACCCGCGCGACCCTGCTCTACGGGCGTCTTCAAGGGCTCTGTAAGGCGTTGGGGGCCGATGTGACCCTGCCATGGCTTGAGCTGCGAAACGGCACCATGGACTTCACGATCAGCATCAACGGTGTTTTGCTACAGATCGTCACCGACGATCCTTATGCTCCTAAGAAGCTACATCGGCTCAAGGCCAATCTGGTCGAGCTGCACCAACTGAGTCTCTTCGAGGCCAGCCCCGAGGTTTCCACTTGGAGACTGTTTGTTGATGGGAACAACGACCTCGAATTCCCTGAGTTCAAAGCCACGATCGTGGGCTTCGATATCAACCAAAATATCCTTTGCCACTGGGCACATGAATACAAGGCCAGCGTGCCGGTCAGAACCAGCGATCTCCCTGCTCAAGTCGAGATCGAGGAACCTTTGGTGGTTCGCAGAAACAAAGACGCCGACACGAAAAAACCCGACGAACCTGGCAGCGTAGATGGACGATAGAACACAGCAACTGGCATTAGGCGACGAATTCTCTCCGGACAAGCTGCGCCTTGCGCGCTGCGCGTCCGGTTGGTCGCTTGCAGACATCGGTGACCTGCTTGGAGTTACCCGGCAGTATGCTCACAAACTGGAGGTGAATGGATTTCCCTCCGCCGCACAGCTGGAAATGCTGAGCACGGCTCTGGGCGTCACTCAGGAGTTTTTCTTTGCGCCTAGACGCAGCTCCGTTGAACTTGAGCAATGCCATTTCCGAAGCGTGCGCGCCTCAACGGTGACGGTGAAGAAATCGATTGCAGCTCAGGTTGAGCTTTTCGAACTGCTGATCGATGAGCTCGACAAAGAAGTCGCGTTCCCGGATATCAGCTTTTGGACACACGATGAACCAGTGACAAGCGTCGATACTATCGAACAGATTGCAGAGCGTTTTCGTAGAGAGCAATCGTTGGGGCTTGGGCCTCTCTCGAACGTCACCAGACTGGTCGAGAAGATTGGAGTGCTGGTCGTCAATATCGCTGAAGCGGATGACCGCATCGACGCGTTCTCCCTACACAACAAGCGCCCACTGATTGTTCGCAATACCGCCAAGCAGAACCCATGCAGACAACGTTTCGACATCGCCCATGAGCTCGGTCACCTGGTGATGCACCAAGGTGTGGAAACGGGCTGCCGGCACACGGAAGATCAGGCCAACCAATTCGCAAGTGCCCTTTTGATGCCCAGGGCAAGCTTTGCAGGAGAATTCCCTGCAATGCGAGGCCGGTATCTCAACTGGCAAGCCTTGGGTGAGCTCAAGCTGAGGTGGAAGGTTAGTTTCAAGGCTCTGATCTATCGGGCTCAGGCTCTGGATCTCATCAGCCAAGAACAGGCCAAGTCAGGCTTCACCTATCTGAATCGCAAGGGCTTCACACGGCGAGAAGATCTCGATGATCAGATCGAGATGGAATCACCTCGACTGGTGCAGCGCGCACTGGATTTGCTGGATCACGCTAGCTGGAGAAAGGCTCTCAAGGCTTGTGGGCTTACCCGCGAGATGGTTGAAAGCCGCTTCATGCTCACACCACCTGAGTCACCTTTGAGACTGGTCTGAAGGATCAACGCGGAGGCGCATATGGAGCACAATTTCGAACGACTGCAGGCACATATCCTCCCGCTTTCAATGGCTAAAACTTTCTCGGTAGCTCGGCAGGAGTGGACACTTGTCGGGATCGAGATCAGCGAGGAATTTGATAACTGCCCCTGCGGGCAGGATATCAAAGAGCACTGCTGGATTCAGAACAAGCTGACAGGTCACAAGACCTATGTAGGCAACGTGTGCATTAATCGCTTCCTCGGCATCGACACCGGCACGCTGTTTGATGGATTGAAGCGTATCGCCAAGAACAGTCAGGCCAACGCGAACCTTGATCTCATCATTCATGCCTACAAGTTTGGGTACATCTACGAAAGCGAGTTCACATTTCTGATGAGCACCCGGCTCAAGCGTAATCTCAGCGCTAAGCAGATCGCCTGGAAGGAAAAGATCAACAGGCGAATCACCAATAGCACCGTTGTACAACGACGGACGAAGCCATAGAAGGGAGAATAGTGCTTCGTCTTTAACTGCCATCAATCGCTGCAAGCTAGTTTGAGTAGTAGTGCATATTTACTATGAGATCTACGAGCGTCTCCGGACACACCATCTCGCGATACGTTATGCATATATAAAACCTGTACATCCGCATAAGAATTTATCGATAAGAGCGTCGACCTTCAAACTCTTTCGCAGCACCAGCTCGTTTAATCCCCTTATAAATTTCCCACCGCAGGCTCAGTTTATTCACCCTAGACTTAAGGAAAAAATTAAGCGGAGATGGAGAGTTTTCGATGACAGCATTATAATCAGAGGCCAAAAGCAAAATATCCGAATCCAGATAACCTCTTAGGGCAGATATCTCAACCCTATGAAATATTTCATCTAGAGAGGCTGCTGATCTCCTATAGGAAAAGTACAACCCAAGCATGTCAGACGATATAAAGAATAGCATCACTGCAATCAGAGCCCTATTGAACGCTATTAGGCTATTTTGAGGGGCGATCACAATAGCAGCGATACTCACTGCAAAGGAGCACAATAACGCCCCCCATAAAACCTTACCCATAAATTCGGCGCTACCACGATGAAGATCACCAGTCCAAAATGCAGATTCCTCAATAATCTCCGCCAATCTTTGATAGCCTGGAAACTCACGACTGGCGAAGCGATTTTCCTCCAGAGCCAAGTCAACACTTGACAGCGAGAGAGTGAACTTTTTAAGAATTCGCTGCTGCTCTTCTAGAGATGGCTTTTTGCCTAGACCACTCATAAATAATACTGCACGCCGAGCTTGATCTCCCGCTGCACGATGCTGTTGTTTAGACTGGCTTAGCACTAGCCAGACAGCCAGAGACCCAAACCCCATAAGTGCTATTAACAAAAGCACCCAGCCTTGATCAACATACACTGAAAATGCAGCAGTAAAAGCCATAGACAACTGCAGCCACATCATTGATCTACCGTAGCGATCAGCCTTATCGAACTCTACATTCTGGTGTGTAAGGAGTTTATTTATACTAAACTTAGGCGCTCGTTTTTTTAATGCTTTTTCTATAAAATCTTTTTTGCCCAAGACATAAGAATCAACATCATCCTTATGAGCTTTGGCCAATTCTTTCTTGAGCACAGCGTAATCGCAAGCGAGTTTATCATTTATACGCAACTCGTCCCTGAAGTTTATCATATCCTGCTCCCAGGTACTTTGAGGCTTGCAAATATGAATATGATAACCAACACTATCAGGGGACGAATAGTTAACTAAAAAATAACGCGGAGCATCCAAATCATTTTCTCTGACGTGGTAACCCAACTCTTGAATGTTACTCACTACGCCCTCAGACGCACTCCAGTCCTGTAGAGTTATTAAAATATCAATAATTGGCTTTGCGGGCAGACTAGATACTGATGTTGACCCTACATGATCAATGAAAAACGAAAGATCCCGCAACCTGTCCCTTATTGCCTGAGCCTCTATAGCAAAAGCTTTTTCCCAATCAACTGAGTGCTCGCTAATCTCTACACTTTTCATTTTACTTACTTGCATAATTTAAGGCCAACCCTGTTATAACTAGCCGCGCACTCTTAATTACACAGCTAACTCTTTAAACCCGAATAGCCCTGATAGTAGCCCAAAGCCACCCCTGAGTCTATTGAAGGGAATTACTTTATCGAAAGTCAGCAGCTGGGTTTAGATACGGCATAGCCAATCTGCTTTTCATGAAGATTTGGCTCTGTACGGGGGTGACTGTGAAGCTCGCGTCCGAGAGGTTTGTGCGCGCCACTCATTGCATCAAATACAAGGCTCAGGCACTCACTTATCTTCTCCTGGATCGCCATCCTGATCCCAGTCACTAAGGATGCCACTATAGATAGCAATCAACGGATGCTCGCCTGGTCTGCCGCTTGGACGCTTCCAGATGAAGGCCCGAATGGCCAAAACACCTGCTACGCCGGGTGGCCTGATTCACGATAGCCGTACGCTTAAGGCGGCACATCAGAAGCCAAATTTTCGCACCGTGGTAGGAATGTCAAAGCATCGAAACGGCTACTATTGGCGGCAGCACGAAACTCCAACGCAGTGTCGCCGCTCGGCAGACCAGGAAGGTAACGACTACTTATGAACTCTTCGTTCTCATCAGGGCAGCGACTTGCACCTTCAGGTAATCCCAAACGCCAAGCAGTAGATGCTCTCCGAGGCTACGCCTACCAGCTATACGTCAGTGCGCTGGCATGGGTTCGACTAACCGAAAAGGAGCGGCTGTACCTGGAAGTCGCTGAAGACTACGCCCTGGTGGCTCAAGACTCTCTCGAAGGCGTTCAAGTCAAAGATACAGCGGGCTCCGGTGCGGTCACCATCAACAATCAGGATGTGCTCGACACCCTCGATAACTTCGTTGATTTGGTTGAGAGAAATCCACAGTTCAACGTCAGCATGCGATTTCTCTCTACATCCCCTATTGGCATGGAGAAGCAGACCACGCACAGAGTTGACGGTCGCGCTGTATTGACTTACTGGCCCGAAGCCGCAAGGAATGCAGACGTCAAGCTTTTGCGTGACGCCATACTCAAAGCAGCGATAACACCGCGCGTTAGGACGTTCATTGATTCACGAAACGATGAAGAACTGCGGCGGGATCTTTTGAAACCCATTTGTTGGGACTGTGGCCAGCCAATCCTGTTAGAGGTCAAAGATGACTTGTCTTCAGCCCTTACGTGGTATGCAAATAACTCGCTGAGGTTACCACCCAGCGATTCAGCGTATTTGCCAGCAGAGGTGATGGATCACCTACTTGAGACTGTGCTTAAGCCAAATCCCCAAGATCGGTATCTTGATGCTGTGACCCTTCTGAGGCTATGTGAAGCCGTTGGCACCGTCACTCTGTCGCGCAGCAACCACGACGCCCTCATGGAACAGGCAATGAGAGGCAGTCACGCAAACTGGTTACCCATGAATCGCATGCCCCGGTTATTGGAGAATGAAGAAAGCATACCTATGCCTACTCTTCTTCTACCGCGCCCCGCAGCATTGCAGAAAGCGGTCGCGGGGCTATCGGAAAGATCGGTAGTTTTTCTGTGCGCCGGAACCGGAATGGGTAAAACAGTCATCGCACGAATGGTGGCCAGAGCACATGGAGGTGATTGGAAGGTCGTCGACCTTAGAAATGTATCAATCGAAGAGTGTGAGTTCCGCTTGAAACAAGCCAGGGATGAGGTCGCAGCCGTATCTGTCGCGGGAGTCATCTTGGACGATATGAATGAAATCGATTCCCCTAAAGTTGCGGCGGCACTAGGGCTACTGACTCACAGCCTTGGCCGACAAAATGCCATCTGCATCATCACCTGCTATCGCCATCCGTCAGCAGGAGCGTTGAACAAACTTGGGCTCGACTCATCCGCCAGCATTCAGATTCCGCCCCTTGACCAGGCTGAGGTCGCGAGTCTGATCCACATGAGCGGCGGAGATCCAGCAGTATGGACGTTATCTGTCCACAACGCCGGAGGCGGCGGCCACCCCCAGTTGGTGCGTGCTGTTTTGGCGGGCTTACAAAGTCGTGGATGGCCGACTTCAGAAGTCATGTCTTTTGGGTCAAACAGTATCGGTATCGACGTTGCGACGGAACGTGATTCCGTTCGCCGCACGCTGGTTGAAGTCTTGAGTGATGGTCAGAGGAAACTTCTATACCGGGCCAGCCTCGCGGCTGGACGATTCGAACGGAACATGGTTCTGCATCTTGGCGACATTAGCCCGGAGATTGCGTCGACTGGGGAGTCTCTGGACGTTTTGGTTGGCCCGTGGATCGATAATGTCGGATCCGGGCAGCTCCGGATCTCGCCGCTTGTCGTTAACGTGGGTGAGGAGGTACTCCCTAATGCGGAGCAAATTGCCGTTCACAAGGTGTTCGCGGACAGCCTGCTCCAAAACGGCTCACTTGATATTAGACGAGCAAACAAGCTGTTTATCCACAGCCTGAAAGCAAAAAGCAGCAAACGTTTAGAGGCCGTGGCACATGGTGTGATAACAGCTGCTCAGGAAGATCTCTCTACGCTTGCTGAATGGCTTCCCGGTGTGCGCTTCGCGCCCTTGGAGAGAAGGATTTTCTCGGATGATCATAAAAGCTCAAACCTATTGAGGCTATGTCAGTTTTTGCTCTCAGCATCGTCAGCGCCTCAGCCAGACCATCCTCGAAAAGTATGGGAGGTTCTGAACTCAGAGGTTCGTGAAAGCGATACTGCCAAAACAGAAGCTTTCAAAGTTACGATTTTGGCGAAAACCCTGAGTCTCTTTAAGCTCCCTGCAATACTCCCAGACTGGTTTATTTTACTCAGGCAGCTTAGATCGGCCATTTCGCAAAACGCTCAGCTTTCTTCAGCGTTCAGCGAGGTCTCACATAGTGGCGTGATGTTCGTGACTCAAGCGATACATGTCGGAAGTGTGGGTGCCCAACTCGATTTAATAAGAGAGCTGGATGCCCTGGATCCTGTGGAACGAGGAGACTACCTGCAATTCGCAATGCAAACTCGTAGTGGCCTGACTGCAATGATAAGCGGGCCATGGCTCGAAGAGGTTCGGACAGGCGTGCTTGACGCGCCCAAGGCACTCGCCGCCTTTCAAGAAATGGCGAGAATTTCCCGTGCCTGGGGTTACCTACCATTGACGATCTCACTAGAAATCACATCCAGCATCATGCTTGATGAATACATGAGCGATGCTCATGGTGCTCTAGAGGTACTCAAGAAGGCAGAGTCAGAATTTGGAAGTAACTTTGATCTGACGCGAGCTCGTGCGAAGGTCTACTTCCGTAAACACCAACATAGGGACATGATCTCCACTATCCAAGACCTTGAAGCCCATATGGATGTTCTCGAACCGTTGGAGAGGATGCTTCTTCGTCGAGAGATGGCGATCAGCCTTTCTGAGCTTGGAGACTGGGCAGCGGCAGCGGAACAGTTCGCCCATGCACGTGCTGACGTGTTGCTCACCAGACACGATGACGGTCAAGCACTGAGTCTGGGGCTGCTTGCAGACCAGGCGCTTGCGCTGTACCAAGCACAAGACTTTTTCTCGGCAGTCACCCTATACGAGGCGGTGCTCGAAGCCCTTCCCTCAGTTGATGCGATCGAAACGCTTCAGGCTGAATATTGCAGCCGTGTCATCCGGCACGGCTTGCTATGGCTGCACCTTCAAGCAATCGGAAGTACATCCGACATCGGGTTTACCAAACAGGACACCGTGATGAATGCTGGGATGTGCAGCAATATGAACCCTCCAGAGTCGATTCGTGAGTTGCCAAAAGCGCCCGCCGAAATGACTTGGTACATGTTTGCGCCAGTTGAATGTACCGTCCTTGCCACTTCCGAGACCCTCAACCGATTAGATAAAAGAGTCGAAAATAGAACTGCACCAATCTACGAGCTATCCGCCCGGAGTAACTGCCTTAATATAGCAATTCAGACTTTGTGCTGGGACGGTTTTGCATCTCAGCTCAACAAGCTTATGGCCGTTCGTGACTATGTTGAAAAACACCCAGAGCAACGTGATAGCTCCAGAATAATCAGCCCAGTGTACGATGTAGTTCCTGAGGCATCGAACGAAGCCCTCAGCTCAGACGCGTATCTCGGCTTTCAAAAAGATGTGCTAATTGCATTCGGCATAGTGGCAGCGGCATCCAACCGCCTGGACGTGCTTGAACTGCTCAGGGTCGACTTTGAAAGTCATCCTGCATCAAATCATCTGCTCGCTGTGGTTAAAGCAATGACAGCCCCCGAAAAATCAGCAGGTGTAGCAAACGAAATTCTTCATTGCATCCATCAGGTTGCAACAAAGCCAGAGCTCACCACCGATGAGCTTTTTAGAGCCACGACACGTTTCGTTGTGGCGATATCCAATTCAGATGTGCGGAAGACGTACGAAGATGTTCTCGTAGGTTGGGCGCGAGAAGCGTGGCGTGAAAAAGCAAAATCGATGCTCGGTTTTAAGAATGCCGACGCCGTAATTCCTAAAATCATGGACGCGTTGGAAACGCCAGGAATCGCCGGGATTGCAGAACTCGTATTGTCTGCAGAAGCGGGTGTACATATTGAGCTGCATCCCTTACTTAGACAGTTTATGCACAGAATAGTAGATACCACCTCCTAGCTACGCTACTTCAGCGCGTAGTCTTGGAAAAGTTCTTCACCCCTCGTCCTCAATCCATAATGGCAGTAGAGGCCAGCTTAAGGCAGCATGAGGTGGAGTAAACCCCGAGCTTCGTAAGCGGCTGGCTGCAGCCTCCGCATGGGGTTCCTTGAGCTAAGGGTGATGGTGTCGACGTATTTTTTAAAGGACACGATCACTCTAATCGCCAAGATTTACGTGTGCCAACGAAGCTCGCCCGAAGCCTTTCAAAGCCCAGGTCGTGCAGGAATACCTGCAATCCGACGTTTCGATTATCAATCGTTGCCCTGCGCCCTGGCATCAACGCCAATCTGGTTCACAAATGGTTCCGCTTTACCGTGACCGGCATTAATTCATGGATTCGTCGCCTTCGACGCTTCAGGGGAGTGGGGGTTGATGAGGAGCCGATGCCGCGGCTATACTGACTTGGCAGCGTGGCTTCAGAGGATTGCAGATAACTTTTTGCGATGCCGAAGCTCCAGAAGGAAGATTTCTAACGCTGGATGACGACTCGTACCTTCTGATGACGTTGTTCCGCAGTGTAGCGTGGGTACCTATACTGGCAAACCGACCCAAATTACGTATCGAAATCAGGCTTTGGGTGACCAAGGTCAGCGACAAGAAAGGCCCGCAAACTTCGCGGGCCTTTTTCTTTTCAAAGGATTGATCATGCATTCTGAACAAGATTTTCGTGAAGCTGTTGCGGCACTCAAGATCAAGCTGGAAGCCCACCATGGTGATTTCATCACCGGGTCAAAGGTCGGGGAAATTCTCATCGACCAATGCAAGTTTCGGCTCAAGAACCTCGCTCAGCCCCAGCTCACGCTTTCTCAGCTGATCAGGCATCACCTCGCCGACACGCTCACAACCTACGGTCATCAAGGTGGCGACACCTTGTATTTCGTCGGCAAAGGTGCACAGCCTCTCACGGCTCAGCCGGAGTACCGTTTCTGGACGGCGTTTGCCAAGGCAGACGAACAGTGCCTCTTTGCAATCCGACAGAGCGATAACGAGCCAGTCATTGTCGAGGGTGAAGCGGACTTTACGGGGTTGAAGGTGTTGCCTAAGATCACGCTTTCTGATCTTGAGGCGATCAAAGCATCCTTCGTTGATACATACCTCGTCGTCCCAGGCCAGTCACCACTTCCAGGCGCAGATATTCCCTACCTTCAATGGGTCGCAAGTGTTCGGGCTTCATCCAATCAGCAGATGAGTGCTTGGAGCCTCTACCGTATCGAGCAGATCAAACAGCTTTTCAAGGATCGTATAATCGAGTTGGGCGTGCAGGAAACCGATCAAGCCCGTCTAGAGCGATTCCTGTCAGAATCTCAACGCAAAAAAATTCGACCTACCACCGCTGTTGCTCGCGATGAGCAGGAGGCCTGTTCGGTGTCGCTGAACCACGATCCCTACCTCCCTCGAAATCCCGACCAAGTTTTCCGGGATGCTGTTGTGGTCGTCATCCGCCAGCTCAGCATGCCCGAGCTACGGGAGCTCAAGCTCCCAGCGGGCCTGTTGAGCGATGCTCTCCTAATTAGGAAATAGCTGGTATCTGTCTTTTTCAAGGACAGGCGTGCAACGCTGTGCGGGAGGCTCGGCAACCGTGGTAGTGCAATTGAAGCAAAGCCCTTGCGTCAAAATTTATATCGTCGTGTATTCGAGTGGTGCCGAGGCGCTCAAGCGGGACATACACGAATTGTGTAGATTGGATTGGGAGCCCTACGTAGGGTTTAAGATCACCAATACCACTGACGACAAGGATGAACTCACTACCGAGCTCATTCAGACGCTCAAGCGTCATGGCGCAGAGTACTGCAAAGTCTACGTTCAGGGCGCCGGAGTGAATAAAAGGCGGCTAGAGGCAGCCGGCTATCCGGTGGAGAGCGCTGCGGCTATCAAAACCCTGCAGAAAAAGATAAAGACCGGACTGAGAGATTGTGGCCTGGAGTGGCGAGCCAATGCGGATGCTGAATGGAGAAAATCGTCCATCCAGTTCGCTTCAATCGACAAATGGTATCAGCAGTTTTCTGATCGCGGGCATGGGGATGTTGCTAAAAATCTCCTTAAAGGTCTTCGCGTCATCACCGATGCAGAGATCCGTGAATCCTTTAGAAATTGTGGATCGGAAGGCGATAACGTGGGTCAGCGGTGTCTTCACGCGTACGTCGCAGACGACGAACTTGGCGCAAGCTCCAATACGATCAGCGATGTCTTGATCAAGATCTGGCCGGAAAGCATGGTTTGCTCCCTGAACTTGGAGAACCCAGATTTCTTCACCGGTTTGAAAGCCGATGTGCTTTACGTCTACGAAGATGGGCTGTGGAGCGGGGTCGAACTGGTGGAACGCTTGGCTCAGCTTTCCAGAATGGGCAGCGTCATGCAATCCAATGTGAGGATTGAGTTCCGCTACTGCGCAGTCGCGGATGCTGGCTTGGCTGCTGCTAGGCTGGCAGTGTCGAACTACTCGCCTGGGAAATTTGCAGTGCTCTCTGCAGAGAACCACTTTAGGTTCATCCGGGATGGTGTCGATCCTACTTTCGCTGACCTGGAAGATCGGAGTGATGCGGCGGTGCGAGAAGCTATCGATGGGAGCATTGAGCCCTATATTTTCTCGCGCCTAGGACTATGGGGCGACTCAGGCATGCAGGCGGTGCAGCTGTGTGGCGAGATCGGTGCCCAGTTGATCAAGCCATTTCTGGAGCATCAGGCAAGAAAAAAGGTCATGCAATCGGTATCGCCGTCAGCAATTGATATGGAGGCTGCGCTGGAAATACCCGAAATCGATCCGGGAAAAATTTTGAAGTGGAAACTCGGCGCAGGAGGGTTTGCATCTACTGTAGTGTTTCAGTCGAGCATCCCTAAGCCGGTGCTACCTCTGATATGGCTGGGAGGGCGAGTCGAGCTCAATGGAGAGCAAATCGAGTGGGCACCGCTGTTCTGGGATTCGCGAAGGACTGGCGTCGCAGCCCCCAGGATCTGAACCATCGGTTTTATGCTGCAAGCATCTGGCACGCCCTCGGCAGCACTGACGTTCCGCGTCAAACGGGGGTAGGCTGCTCGACCGATGAAGGAACTGAGCTCCTGCTCAAAGGTGAATGATGAGATTAAGGAAGTCTTGGACTGGTACCGTCGTGCATCAGAACTTTCATCCGGTTGACCCGGCGGTTGGCAAAGAGGTAAGCGCAATGCGGCTTCGCCGCACCGAACACCGCGACAACTCGGGACAACGCAGTCTCAGTGTCAGCGCGTATGTGTATGGGCTCGGTGGCGAGCCAGATGGTATCGACGCGAATCGTAGGGCAAGGCTACGAATGAAACACGCGCAGCCGTCCGGATCCGAGGCTGGCAACTTTACAGTGATGGATTTATCACCCAGAGGCAGCAAGATGATCACCATGTCTTCTGTTGCTCGCCTTGGTACTGCTTTTACCGGAACGAAAGCCAGCAATGTTGCAGGCGATTGATACCGGTAAGCCACTAGCCACGGATCACTTTGGCGTTGCTGCCGTGATCCGTGCCAGATGGATCTCAAAGACGCTCCAGGGCGATCATGCACCAAGGTGCACCGTAACCGCTCCGCCGAAATGCCCGGATTGCGGGGGGTGTAGGTAAGTCGGAGACTACACACATACACGCTTTCGGGGGTTCCTGACCAATAAGGGTTCGATTCCCTTCACCCGCTCCAATCGAATTCTGGTCTCGCGTCGTGGTGGTTTTTGACGGGAGATTGAAAAAACCGGCTCTTGGTGGCCGGTTTTTTTTGGTCTGGGGTTTGTGGGGTTTCTGTCCTGACGCTTACGCCAGTCATTTATTGTTTTCCATAAGGGCGGTAAGGCGGCGGATGATCAGCGCTTGGTTCGTCGACATAAAACAGCAAGTTGCTTACGACAGACAACCGCCTCAATCCCCACCCAAATGCCCCAACGGCAACGGCCCCGGCGCCTTCACCGTGTTGATCGCGAAATTGCTGCGAATATCACTGACCCCCGGCAACTTCAGCAGCTTGCCCGTGACAAAACGGTCATAGGCTCGTAGGTCAGGCACCGCCACTTGCAGCAGGAAGTCGGACTCACCGGACACCAGGAACGCCGAGATCACTTCGGGCAGCGCGGTCACCGCCTGACGGAAAGCCTCGGCTCGCTCGTCGGTGTGCCGTTCGACCTTGATGCCAACGAAAATCGTCATCCCAAGTCCCACTTCATCGCGATCCAGGATGGCTTGATAACCGCGAATCACCCCCGCCTCTTCAAGCATCCGCACGCGACGCAGACAGGGTGAGGGAGACAAGCCGATTTCTTCGGCCAGTTGCACGTTGCTCAGCCTACCGTCCCGTTGCAGTGCCGTCAGGATTTTGCGGTCGAACGTATCCAATTTCATAATTTGGCATTATCCGTTTCAATCATTCGATTAAGTGGCAGGTTATGCCAATTTCAAGAGCTTTAGAAGCTGACTACGCAACCACCTGCCCTGCCCTTCGACCCTAGACTGGCGTCTCCAATCTACAGAATGCGGAGGGCTTGCAATGACAGGGCTCTGGTTGTTTTTCATGGCATTGACGGTGGCGTATCTACTGCCTGGGCCGGACATGATCCTGGTGCTGCAAACCGGAGCTCGACAGGGCAAAGGCGTGGCATTGGCAACGGCGCTGGGATTGGGCGTTGCCCGGGCATGTCATGTCGCGCTGGCAGCGATGGGCCTTTCGGTATTGTTCAAGACGGCGCCGTGGACGTTTGATGCGGTGCGCCTGGCCGGAGCTGCTTATCTGGCCTGGATCGGGTTTCAATGTTTGCGGACGACGTTGTTGCCCCGCTTCGAAGGAGCCGCCGCTGAAATCGGGAAGAGGCAATGGCATCAGGCGATCCGGCGCGGTCTGTTGACGAATTTGCTCAACCCCAAGGCGTTGCTGTTCTGCTCGGTGTTGCTCCCGCAATTCATCGATCCACAGGACGGGCCGGTGTTGGGGCAATTCGCGATATTGGGTGTAGTACTGGTCGGCGTTGGCCTGCTGTTCGACAGCGCTTATGCATTGATCGGTGTAGCGCTTGGGCGATGGCTCCAACGCTCGCCTTCGGCCCAGCGCGTGCAGCGGTGGGTGTTTGGTGGTTTGCTGATCGGTTTTGCGGTCCGGCTGACGTTTGTGCAGCAGTCGTGAGTCCTATGGATTTGTAGCGGATACGCTGAAAAACCAGGGCTGCTCCGCAGCCCAGCGGCAGCAAGCTCCCTCGCCACGTCAATATCAACGACCCCGTCTCACATCCCGAAATAAAGCCAACCCGCCCTTTCCCACCCTAGCGTGACGCTGCTCCTAGACTTCAAGCAAAGAGCTCGCCAGCCCAACCGTCCTTAATGGTGGTTATGGTGTTGATCATTTTTCTTCAGTAGGTATAGTACTTACCGATGACACCACAGGGAGGTGTTGTGAACAGCCGATTTTTGATAAGCCAAATTGTTGCGGATGGTTGGTATCTGGTGCGTATCCGAGGCAGTCACCATCACTTCAAACCCCCAACCAAACCGGGGCTGGTTACGGTTCCTCATCCCAAGAAGGACCTGCTCAAGAAGACGGCTATCAGTATCTTGCAACAGGCCCTTCTCCAGACGCCTGGTTGCCGCGCTTTTCCAGAGGACGATTGAATGCTTTACCCAATTGCGATTTCCATGGGCGATGACAAGCACGCCTGGGGTGTGGAAGTGCCGGATATTCCCGGTTGTTTTTCCGCAGGTGACGACCTGGACGAGGCCATGGCGATGGCGCGGGAGGCCATCGAGGGTCATTTCGAGATTCTGGCCGAAGACGGTTCGCCCATTCCATCGGCCAACACCGTTACCCTGCACGCAGCCAACCCACAATACGCCGGTTGCACCTGGGCGCTGGTGGACATCGATGTGACCAAGTACCTGGGCAAGGCGCAGAAACTCAACATCACGTTACCCGGCTACCTGCTCAACCGGATTGATGAATATGTATTGCACCATCCCGAAGAGAAGAGCCGCTCCGGCTTCCTCGCGTCGGCAGCGCTGAAGGTGCTGCAGCAAGGGCGATGAGCAATCACTGACGAAACACGAACCGGTGTGAGCGAGCTTGCTCGCGATGGCTTAGGGTCAGCGATATCAAGTTGTCTGACACAGAGCCATCACGAGCAAGCTCGCTCCCACCGTTTCACCGATTCTACTTGCTCTCCGACTTGGACTCCTGCATCTGCACCGAAGACTTGCTGCCGTCGGTGTTGTCCTTGGTCTCGTTACCCGAGTTGTCGAAGCAGCCTTGCAAAGCGAACAGGCAGCAGGCGAGGCAAAGGGTGCGGGCGATATTCATGATGTACTCCAATGCTGAGGGCTTTCATGAGTGACCCGTGGCAGCGGCAATGGTTGCGACTGTCATCGTGCTGCACGATGAACGTAAGGGACCTTGCGATTGAAATGTAAGTAGAATTTTCACCGCCTCGTTGCTGTCTCACCAGACAGGTGCATCCCAAAAGGAAACACAGCAATGACGTTCGCCAAAATCGCTCAAAAACTATCCCTCTGGGCCGGGAGCCCCAAGACCTTCCTAGGGGCCATCGTGCTGTTGGTGCTCTGGGCTGCCAGCGGACCTTTGTTCGGTTTCAACGATACCTGGCAACTGATCATCAACACCTCGACCACGATCATCACCTTCCTGATGGTGTTCCTCATCCAGAATACGCAGAACCGCGATACGGATATCCTGCACCTGAAAGTGGATGAATTGCTTCGGGCGTCCAAGGATGCGCAGAACGCGATGCTTGGTCTCGAGTCGCTTGATCTCAAACAACTTGAAGCGTTGAGGAAGCGGTATCAGGACATGGGCAAGGTCGACGCCAAGAGCCTTGATGGCGTCGAACAGGAAAAAAAGGTAGACCTGAACCAATGCTGATACTGATGCGCGAGGGGCCCATGCCACTCGCGCATCCCTTGGGCATCAGGGCAACGGGTTGCCTCCCGTCACGCCAAATACTTCCCCGGTGATATAGCTCGACTCCTGGGAAGCGAGCAGTACATAAAGCGGCGCGCATTCAGCGGGTTGGCCCGGACGTTTCATCGGAACCTGGGAGCCGAACGTAGGAATCTTCTCCCTAGGTTGTCCGCCGCTGGGTTGCAGCACGGTCCAGATTGGACCCGGCGCGACTGCATTGACACGAATGCCCTTGCTGATGACTTGCCCGGCCAGCGCCTTGGTAAACGCCACGATTGCCGCTTTGGTGGTGGCGTAGTCCAGCAGCGTCGCGGACGGATCGTAGGATTGGATAGAGGCGGTATTGATGATGGTTGCCCCAGCCGGCATCAGCGGAACAGCAGCCTTGCAGATCCAGAACATCGCATAGATGTTGGTCTTCATGGTGTCATCGAATTGCGCGGTGGTGATGTCGGCAATGTCTTTTTGCGCCTCCTGCTTACCGGCGACATTCACCAGGATATCCAGGCCATCGAGTTGCTGCTGCGCCATATTCACCATCTGGACACAGAACGCCTCATCCTTAAGGTCGCCTGGTATGGCGATGGCCTTGCGGCCCTCAGCCTTGATCAGTTCGACGACTTGTTGTGCATCGCGCTCTTCGCTGGGCAGATAATTGATTGCGACATCGGCCCCTTCCCGGGCGTAGGCGATGGCAGCGGCGCGACCAATCCCCGAATCGCCGCCCGTGATCAAGGCCTTGCGCCCCTCCAGGCGACCAAAACCTTGATAGCTTTTTTCACCATGATCCGGTTGCGGTTCCATATCCTGATCAATGCCAGGGGGTGACTGCGGCTGGTCGGGAAATTCCGGACGCGGGTATTGGGTCAGCGGATTCTGCATCGCGTATTGGTTGGGTTCTCGGCGTGTAGACATCGAGGTTCTCCTTTTCAGCGGGCAAAACAAGCCGGGACGTTGGCGCCCCGGCCCTGGAATTGACACAGGTGCAGCGAAGATCAACGGCTGGCTTGCAGGGCCCTGGCCATTTCAAGGTGCGTCTGCAATTTAGGCAGGGTTTCGTCGGCGAATGCCTTGATCTCCGGCACGTCAGTGGTCTGGGCCTGCTGCTGGATCTGCGCGATGGCGTCCTCAGTGGCCTTGACCTGGCTGGCGGCATACGCCGCTTCAAACGACTCGCCCTCGGCGACTTGCGGCTGCAGGGTCTTCGCTTTGTCCGCCACTACTTCCCGCGGCGCGACAGGCAAGTCGAGTTTCTTGGCGATCTTCGCCAGATGTTGGTTGGCGGTGGTGCGGTCGTTGATCACCATGATGGTGTAATCCTTGACCTCCCGTGACTCCGCCTTCGAATGTGCCTCGCGGCTGGCTTCGATGTCGGCCATGCCTTTGGCGGATGCATCGTTGATGAATTCGACAGGTGACTGGGCCCACGCACTGTTGGCACCCAGGCCCATCAGTACAACAACACTGGTGGTGCGTAAAAAGGTGGCCATCCGGCTCATGGTCGCGCCCTCCTCTGAAAGATATTGCGACGGGATTTTGCGCCGCAGAAATCAGAACCACCGTTGAACATTCAGCGAGACGTCCCGCCCGGCCTGCGGCCAATCTCGGCTTTCAGCGGACTTTTATCGACACTCGCGATGGTGGTTCTCCCACTTTTGCGACCCGCTTCGGACACCTTCGTTCGATCGTGGGCAATGTTTCCCGGATAAATGTTGCTTGATCCGCCCATAGTCCAACCCTCCGTAAACAAAGAATGATGGGCACGCTTGCCCCGTATTCATTTGAAGTGACCTGGGATTCAAGGTTTTGGAGAAAACGCTCACGCCACGACGAACGGTGGCGCGAATTCAAATGCCGAAAGCCCTATGATTGTGGCGCTTGGCTGCGTACATCGCCTCATCGGCATGGCGGAACAGCGTTACGTCTTCGGTCCCGTGGTCAGGAAAACAGGCCAGACCGATGCTCGGCTCGATGCTGAGACAGTGGCCGTCCAGCCGCAGAGGTTGGGCCAATGCGAGACGAATTTTCTCCTGTACCCTGCCGGCATCTTCCACGCTGTGGACGCTATGGAGCAACACGACGAACTCATCGCCACCGATGCGCGCGACGGTGTCGGCGTCACGTATGCACCCCTTCAATCGGCTGGCGACCGCTTGCAGCAGCATATCGCCGACGCCATGGCCGTAGGTGTCGTTGACTTGCTTGAAACGATCCAGGTCGATGTACAACAACGCCATCCGTCCGGAAACAACACGGGCCGTGGCCAACGCGGCCTTGAACCGATCCCGCAGCAACTCACGGTTGGGTACCTGGGTCAGTTGGTCGTACTGCGCCATGTGCTGAAGCCGGGCGTGCAGTTGCTGGCGCTCGATGGCGAGGGTGATCTGGGCGCAGACGTATTGCAGCAATTCCTTGTCCTGCTCCGTATAGCGACCACTGTCCGGAGCACTCTTGACGATCAATGCGCCGATCATACTGCCTTGCGAATTCAGCGGTACACCCAGCCAGCAAGGCGCATCAGGCTTCGCCACGAGGTCGCAGAATTCCACGGGCGACGAGCTGCAACCGGGCGTGAGCAGGATCGGCTGGCCGCTGCGTACCACTTCGGCGCACAAGCGCCCGATAGCCGTGCCAGGCAGCTCGGGCTGTCGTTCTCGATCGTCGACGTGATAGGCAAAGTTGAGCTGTGCGCACTGCTCGTCATACAACGCCACCGAGAAATTCAGCGCCGGCAACCACTCGCCAATGATGAGGTGGATACGCTTGAATAATGCCAGCAAGTCGGCGGCGGCATGGGCCGCCTCGGAAATTGCATACAACGCGGCCTGCCTGGATTCCGCCTGCTTGCGCTCGGTGATGTCGCGAGCCACGGCGATCCGAAGCTGGTCAGCCTCCGACCAGCGCGCCGACCACAAGATGTGCACCACGCCACCGTCCTTGCGCAGATAGCGGTTTTCGAAATTGAGCTTGGGCTCGCCCCCCATGATCTCCCGCGCAGCCTCGAGGGTACGTTGGCGATCGGCGGGATGAACCAGCTCGATCATCGACCGACCGATCAGTTCCTGGGGGGTATAGCCGAAAATACGCTCGCAGGCGGCGCTGACGAATACGAAGCGTCCCTGGACATCGACGGCGCAGACGGCATCGAGCAGCAGGTCGAGGTAACTGGCCAACGGCGTGGAGTTTCGGGTGTCCATGACGCGCAAGCCATCCGGGTAATCAAGCAATGGGCGAACCGGGTCGCCCCCGTTCATGACGCCGACGGAGCATGCAAAGCCGACGCGCCCCCCACGGTACCGATGAGGATAGCGCAGGGTATCGACACGCGGGGTGCCCAGACGCCTGAGGATAGCAAACGCCCCGGGCTCAGAGGCGAGGAAGCAGCTCCGACATGGCAAATGGATTTCCCGGCCAAGGTCCTAGGCAGGGTCCTACGCAGAAGTCTCCGGTAACACTCAAACACGCCGGAATCAGCCGATTCAAAGCCCCGCCCATCGGTCTGTAAAGTCTGGACACACAAGCCCCACGGACAGCAACGCTAACCAAGGAATGTATTCACGCCATGAACCAGATTGCGCAGCCCACTCAGCACTTCAGTAACTATCGCAAAATCATTTCCCTGGCGGACCGGGACTGGCAGAACGCCGAAAACGGAAAGATCGCTGGACTGAACGTCGAGGTCCAGTCTCCCAACGTGCTCATCGACCAATATGGTCGCACCTTGCATCACTTTTGCACCACGTCGTACCTGGGCCTGGATTACCACCCCGCCTTGCTGGATGGCGCCATGACCACGCTGTGGGAAACAGGAACACTGCGTGTCGCCAACTCCAGAAACCGCAGCCGGCTAGCAATCCTGGACCAATACGAAACCCAGCTGTCGGAGCTGTTCGGCGCCAGCTGCCTCAGTGCGCTGTCCTGCAGTGCGGCGAGTGCGGGAATCCTGCCGCTGCTGGCCAGCGGCGCGCTGACGAAAAACCGCCCGCCGGTGATGGTGTTCGACAAGCACGCCCACTACTCGATGAACCATATCAAGGCCGCTTGTGCGGATGAAACCCAGGTCCTCACCTGCCCACACAACGACATGGATTTTCTTGAGGACGTCTGCAAACGCCAGGGCAACGTGGCCTACGTGACGGACGGTGCCTACAGCATGGGCGGCATGGCGGACCTGGACAGTTTGTTGTACCTCAGACAGCGCTATGGTCTGTTCCTTTATTTGGACGATTCCCATGCCGTGTCTACCGTGGGGCACTGCGGCATCGGTCGGGTACGCTCACGGATCCACGCCTTGGATGAGCGAACCCTGATCGTCGCCTCGCTGGCCAAGTCCTTCGGGGCCAGTGGCGGGCTGGCCATGTTCGGCAGCGAGCGGCACAAGACGCTGGTGCAGCGTTACGGCGGCCCCGCCAACTGGTCGCAGAGCCTCAATTCGGCGGCTATCGGCGCCGGCATGGCCTCGATCCGCTTGCATCGCAGTCGAGAATTCCACGCCTTGCAAGAACGTTTGCAGGCTAATATCCGTTTTTTCGACAGCCTCATCCGCACCGAACAGTATGCAAGCCCCATGGCAATCCGCCTGGTGCGCTGCGGTGAGGCAGCCCTGGCTACCCGCCTGGCGGTGGAGTTGGCCGACCTGGGGTATTTCACTTCAGCGGTCTTTTTCCCCGTGGTGCCGCAAGACAAGGCCGCGATCCGCATCACCCTGCGCGCCGACATGGAGCCGGACGTGATTCGTTTGTTCTGCGAACAGCTGACCAGTCTTTTGGTGGCCCACGGCCGTGATATCCGTCCTTGAAACGAGCCCTTGATGAAAAACCGTACAACACTGATCGTCACCTGCACCACGGTCTTCCTGGCACAGCTGGGCATGAGCATCTATCTGCCAGCCCTGCCGGATATCGCCCAGGCTCTGAGCGCCGATGCATCCCGAGTGTCGTGGGGGTTGTCGGTGTACCTGGTCGGCATGGCCTTGCCGATGCTGATGTGGGGCAGCCTGAGCCAGCGTCTTGGACGCAAACCGGTGCTGTTGGCGGCATTGACGCTGTACGGCCTCGCAAACCTGGCGCTGCCGTTGGGTACGACGATAGAAACGTTCCTGGCGTTCAGGTTGGTCCAGGGCGTCGGCGCCAGCGGTATTTCGGTGATGGCGAGGGTGCTGATCCGTGACAGCTTCAGCGGCGACCAGCTGGCCAAGGCCTTGTCCTGGATATCGATCGCCTTCGTGGTTGCCCTCGGCATCGGCCAGTACCTCGGCTCACTGATCCAGGCTGCGTTTGGATGGGAGGCGATTTTTCTCGGATTGGGCGCGGCCAGCCTGGTCATGGCCGCCGCGGTGTCCACGGCGGCGTTCCCGGTACTTGCCGAAAACAGCAATGGACAGTCGGCTTGGGGGATCTACGTACGGATACTCCAGCATCGTGGTTTTCTGTTGCCTGCGTTGGCGGGCGGGTTGGGTTATGGCGTGATCATCGCCTTCAACACCGCCGCGCCGCTGATCCTGCAACAGGGCTTTCACTGGTCTGCCATCGAGTATGGGCTGTTGGGCTGGCCGATCAGCGGCGCGTACTTGCTGGGCGCGCTCGCGGTCAATGCCTTTGTGCTGCGCACGGGCCAGCGCCGGCTGATGGGTTGGGGCATTGCCCTGGTCCTGGGTGGCAGCGCGACCATGCTGGCAGGAAGCGTTTCACTGAGCAGCGTCGCGCTTTTGTTCTGGTTGCCATACTGCTTCGCGGTGTTCGGCCAGTCGTTGAATTATCCGATCAGCCTGTCGCTGGCAAACGAAGGCTCGCCGATCGCCGGTGCTTACGCCATGGCGTTGAGCGGTTTCCTGCACCAGCTGATGGCGTCTATGATCGGCGCGATTGCCAGCCTCTTGCTAAGCCAACAGGCGTGGCCACTCGCGGTTTTATGCATGTTATTGGCGACGGCGGCGACGCTGTGCGCCAGGTTCACGCCAAATGGACCGGGTCGGTAAAAACACAGGAAATCGACTGTTCAAAACGCATCTCGATCTGGCTCAAGACTGGGTCGTGATAAAGTCACGCCCTGCCTTAGCCACGTTTTGAGATGATTTTCGCGATGACCGATTTCCAGGAATACGACGCCCGGCTCGAAGATTGGGAGACCTTGCGCGCCGACATCGCCTTCAGCGGCTTGTTGGTGGGCAATGGCGCCAGCCGCGCCGTGTGGGATGATTTCGGCTATGACTCGTTGTTCGAGAACGCCCGCACCGTCGAGGAAAAACCCTTGAGCGCGTCGGAACTGAGCGTGTTCGACGCGCTGCAGACACGCAGTTTCGAACAAGTGCTGGGGGCGCTGAAAACCACCAGTCGGGTCAACAAGGCCTTGGCCGTCAGCTCCGCGGCGCCGCGCAATCGTTATTACGCGATCAAGGAAGCGCTGATCAACACCGTACATGCGGTGCATATTCCTTGGCGGTTGGTACAACCGTCGACCCTGGAGAACCTCAATCAGGAACTGGGTAGCTACCGTACGGTGTTTACCACCAACTACGATCTGCTGAGCTATTGGGCGATCCAACAAGCGCCCGAAACCCTCACCGATCTGTTCCTGGGGGCCGACCACAGCTTTGACCTGAGCCAGGCCCACCTCGACAAACCCCGTCTCTTGTACCTGCACGGTGGCCTGCACCTGGTGCGCAACCAGGACGGCACGGCACGCAAGCTCACCTCCACCGAAGGCACGCTGCTGGGCAGCTTCGCCATCAACAACACCATCAAGACCCTCGACGATGTGCCGTTGTTGGTCAGCGAAGGGCCGAGCCAGGACAAACTCAAAACGATTCGCAGCAGCGACTATCTGTCGTTCTGCTACGACCAACTGCTGCATCACCACGACAATCTGTGCCTGTTCGGCCATGCCCTGGGCGAGCAGGACAGCCACATTGTCGATGCCTTGCGCCAAGCCGCGCCGAAGACCGTCGCCATCTCGATCTACCCACGCAGCCAGGCGTTCATCCAGCACCAGAAACGGCATTACGCCAAGCTGTTCCAGGGTTTGGACACAGAGCTGCGTTTCTTCGATGCCAAGAGCCATCCACTGGGCGATCCGAAGCTGTCGGTGCCGGTGGAGGTCTAGACCGCCCCGTTGGCTCGGTGCCTATAGGGTAATCGCCGTACCGAGCAACGTCAGAAACCCCGCCAGCCAGCTCGGGTGCGCCGGCCAGGCCGGTGCCGTGGCGAGGTTGCCCTGGACATGGCCTTCGGTCACCGGGATGTCGATGAACGTCCCGCCGGCCAAGCGCACTTCCGGGGCACAGGCCGGATAGGCGCTGCACTCGCGCCCCTCCAGGATGCCCGCCGCCGCCAGCAATTGCGCCCCGTGGCACACCGCCGCGATCGGCTTGCCCGCCAAGTCAAAATCGCGCACCAGTTGCAAGACTTTTTCATTCAGCCGCAAGTATTCCGGAGCGCGACCGCCTGGCACCAGCAACGCATCGTAGTCGGCCGCCTCGACGCTGGCGAAGTCATGGTTGAGGGCGAACAGATGTCCCGGTTTTTCGCTGTAGGTCTGGTCGCCCTCGAAGTCATGAATCGCCGTGCGGACAGTCTGCCCGGTCGTTTTATCCGGGCACACGGCATGGACGGTGTGGCCGATCATCTGCAGGGCCTGAAACGGCACCATGACTTCGTAATCTTCGACGTAATCGCCGACCAGCATGAGGATTTTCTTGGCGGCCATGGAATGGGCTCCTTTGGAATGCGTGAGAGTGGACGCATTAAAGGTAGACCGCTGTAACGACAGCCCGCCATTAACTGACAGACTGCACCACTTGATGGGTGGGAGCGAGCAGGCTCGCGAATCAGGCAGCGCGGTTTGTCAGATATTCCGCGTTATCGTTCTTCGCGAGCAGGCTCGCTCCCACAGGGTTCAGGTCGGTTTGTCAGGCCAGGTAGCCATCCGCCCGCAGCAGCGTTTCGAGGCAGTGCTCGGTAATGTGGTAGAACGCCTTGAGTTCGTCGATCCTGGCCAGCAGTTCGGCGGGCTCCACCGGTTCGGGGCGTTTGACCGCAAGGATCATCTTGTTCTTGTTGGTGTGGTCCAGGGAAATGAACTCGAACACCTTGGTCTCATAGCCGCAGGCTTCGAGGAACAACGCCCGCAAACTGTCGGTGACCATTTCCGCCTGCTGGCCCAGGTGCAGGCCATATTGCAACATCGGCTTGAGCAGCGCCGGGCTCTGGATTTGCAGGCGGATCTGCTTGTGGCAGCACGGTGAGCACATGATGATCGAGGCGCCCGAGCGGATGCCCATGTGGATAGCGTAATCGGTGGCGATGTCGCAGGCGTGCAAAGCGATCATCACATCCACCGCGCTCGGCGCCACGGTGCGCACGTCACCGTGCTGGAAACTCAGGCCCGGATGCTCCAGTCGTGCCGCGGCTTCATTGCACAGCTTGACCATGTCTTCGCGCAGCTCGACACCCGTCACCACGCCTTCGGCCTGCAAGGTGTTGCGCAAGTAATCATGGATGGCGAAGGTCAGGTAGCCCTTGCCCGAGCCGAAATCCGAGACTCGCACCGGCGTGTCCAAGGCCAATGGCGAAGATGTCAGCGCGTGGCTGAACACTTCGATGAACTTGTTGATCTGCTTCCACTTGCGCGACATGGCCGGGATCAATTCGTGCTTATGGTTGGTCACCCCCAGGTCGGCCAAAAAGGGCCGATTCAGGTCGAGGAAGCGGTTTTTCTCGCGGTTGTGCCCGGCGGACGGTACTTCCCGCAGTTGCTGCGGCTTGCTCTTGAACAGCGAGCTCTTGCCTTTCTTGCTGTATTCCAACTGCGCCTCGTCGGTAATCGCCAACAAGTGAGCATTCTTGAACGAAGTCGGCAACAGCGTGGCGATGGCATCCACGCCTTCGGCCAGCGAAAAATTCTTGGTGATGTCGCGGGTCTTGTAGCGATAGACAAAGGACAGGCACGGCTGGTCCTTGACGGTCAGTTGCTTGATGATCAGCCGCTGCAGATCGCTTTCGTCACCGACGTACTTGGCCAGCACCAGCTTGATGAACGCGTTTTGTTCGAGACTGGTTTGCAAAAGCTCGATGAACTGAGCGTGGTGATCCGGCCCGGGACGGGTGGGAGTTGCGGTGACGGACATGGAAAAGCGGCCTCGGGGCGGGCGGATCGGGAATGACGGGTATTTTAGGGGGGATCGGATGCGGGGGCACGGGGAATTTCCCCAACGGTGCGAAATGCGCAGCGCAATCTAGGTGGCAGCGCGCTTTTGTGGCGAGGGAGCTTGCTCCCGCTCGGCTGCGAAGCAGTCGTCGATGTGCGAGCCCGTTGCCTGACCCTGGAATCGATGGGGACCGCTTCGCGGTCCAGCGGGAGCAAGCTCCCTTCCCACAAAGGCGCCTTCGCCATGGTGGCCGGCAGCCAATCAGCCCAACACCACCAACCGATTCGGCAGCTCATTACGCGCATGGGTCACCGGCACGTGCTCCTTGAGCAATTCGCCGCAAGCCTCGATGCACGCCACAAAACCTTGCAACGTCTGGCCCTGGCGAACCTGCTGGGTGAACGTACCGACAATGGCATCCCAATGGCTGTTGTCGAGTCGCTTGGAAATACCCTCGTCCACCAGGATTTCCACATACCGCTCGGCCTCGCAGACGAAAATGAGCATGCCGGTGCTGCCTACGGTGTGATGCAGGTTCTGTTCGAGGAATTGCCGGCGCGCCAGGTTGGAAGCCCGCCAGTGGCGTACCGAGCGAGGAATGAGGTGCGTGGTGACGGCAGGAATGCGAAACATCAGGCACAGCACGATGAAACCACCCCATTGCACCCACAACAGGCTATGCACGCTCAGCCATCCCGTCACGTAATGCAGGATGCCCGGCACCACCAGCGCCAGCAGGCTGGCCCAGAGCAAGGGGATATAGGCGTAGTCATCGGCGCGGGCGGCGAGCACCGTGACCAGTTCGGCGTCGGTGTCGCGCTCGACCCGAGCGATCGCCTCGGCCACTTTGCGCTGTTCGTGTTCAGTCAGTAATGCCATGTTTGAAAATGCCCGCTCATTGTTATTGTCACCAGCCGCCGGACGAACCGCCGCCGCCGAAACTGCCGCCACCACCGCTGAAGCCACCGCCACCACCGCCGCCGAAGCCGCCTCCTCCGCCTCTATAACTTGCGCCGGAGCCCCCTCCGCTGGGCAGGATACCGAGCACTTGGCAAACGAAAATCGTCAGGATGAAAAGCATCGCGAGGAAGATGAACAAGCCTGGGTGGCGCTCGACGAAATCGCCCTCGTCCGCACTGCCCGCGCTGTATGCCGCAGCCGGTTCATCGAGGGGGTTGCCACCCAACACCACGAGCATCGCCGCCACACCGTCACTGATGCCCTTGTTGAAGTTGCCCGTCTTGAACGCCGGGGTGATCACCTGGTTGATGATCACCGAACTCTGGGCGTCGGTCAGGCGATCTTCCAGCCCGTAACCCACTTCGATGCGCAGTTTACGGTCATCGCGGGCGACGATCAGCAGCGCGCCGTTGTTTTTATCCTTTTGCCCGATGCCCCAATGGCGCCCCAATTGATAACCGAAGTCTTCGATGCTGGCGCCTTGAAGGTTCGCCAGCGTAACGACAACCACCTGCTCGCCGGTGGCCTGTTCATGGGCCTTGAGTTGCGCATCGAGTTGCGTGCGCACCGATGGGTCGAGCAACTGGGCGGTGTCCACCACCCGCCCGGTCAGCGCCGGGAAGCTCAATTCTGCCTGGGCCGTGGCTGCAAAAGCCCAGAGCAACAGCACGAACAGCTTCAAGCTTCGAGCAGCAAGCCTCAAGCCGAAAGCCGTACGCGTTACCTGAGCTTGCAGCTTGCCGCTCAGAACTTGAGGCTGCTCCATCAGAACTTCACTTCAGGCGCTTTTTCGGCATTCGGGCTGGTGGCCTCGAAAGTCTCGCGAACTGGCAGATCGCTGTACATCACGCTGTGCCACAGGCGACCCGGGAAGGTACGAATCTCTGTGTTGTATTTCTGCACGGCCAGGATGAAATCACGACGCGCCACGGCGATGCGGTTCTCGGTGCCTTCGAGTTGCGATTGCAAGGCCAGGAAGTTCTGGTTGGCCTTCAGGTCCGGGTAGCGCTCGGATACCACCATCAGGCGGCTCAATGCGCCGCTCAACTGGTCCTGGGCCTGCTGGAACTGCTTGAGTTTTTCCGGGTTGTCCAGGGTGCTGGCATCGACCTGAATGGACGTAGCCTTGGCCCGGGCTTCGATCACCGCCGTCAAGGTTTCCTGCTCATGCTGGGCATAACCCTTGACGGTCTCCACCAGGTTGGGAATCAGGTCGGCGCGGCGCTGGTATTGGTTCTGCACCTGGCCCCAGGCCGCCTTTGCCTGCTCGTCCAGGGTCGGGATGTTGTTGATGCCGCAACCGGCCAGCAGCGTGGTGAACAGCATCAGGGCCAGCATTTGCAGCGCGCTGCGGTGGTTCAGTCGTCGAATCATCGGGTGAAGCTCTCCCTTGCATTGCATTAAGAAAACACCGCCACCTATCTTACCGGCGTCTGGGGCATAATCGCCGCCGCACTGGATCGAATCGGGTCTATGGGCTAAAAGATGCGCAGTGCGAAACTAAGTTCATCGGCACAGGTTCGAAAGTGTGCTGCATTTAACTGGATAACACCCGAACAACAATAGCCGTTCCTCACATTTAGGCTGACCGGCGTGTCCTGATCACCGCCCTTTAGGCTTGCGAGAAAACTATTCATGAAGAAGCTGTGTTTGCTGGGCCTGTTTGTCAGTCTGGCCAGTCAATCCGTATTAGCCGACAACCTGCCAGCCCCCATAGAGAACAAGGACGCTTTCATCAGCAGCCTGATGAAGCAAATGACCCTCGAGGAAAAGATCGGCCAGCTGCGCCTGATCAGCATCGGCCCGGAGATGCCCCGGGAGATGATCCGCAAGGAAATCGCCGCCGGCAACATCGGAGGCACATTCAACTCCATTACCCGCGATGAGAACCGTCCGATGCAGGACGCGGCCATGCGCAGCCGGCTGAAGATCCCGATGTTCTTCGCCTATGACGTGATTCATGGCCATCGCACCATTTTCCCGATTCCCCTGGCCCTGGCCTCGAGCTGGGACATGGACGCCATCTACCGCTCCGGCCGCATCGCGGCCAAGGAAGCAGCGGCCGACAGCATCGACATCACCTTCGCGCCCATGGTCGATATCTCCCGCGATCCACGCTGGGGCCGGACCTCCGAAGGCTTCGGCGAAGACACTTATCTGGTGTCGCGCATTGCCGGGGTGATGGTCAAGGCGTTCCAGGGCACCGGCGCCAACGCCGCCGACAGCATCATGGCCAGCGTCAAGCACTTCGCCCTTTACGGCGCCGTGGAAGGCGGCCGGGACTACAACACCGTGGACATGAGCCCGGTGAAAATGTACCAGGACTACCTGCCGCCCTATCGCGCCGCCATCGACGCCGGCGCGGGCGGGGTGATGGTCGCGCTGAATTCCATCAACGGCGTACCGGCCACCGCGAACACATGGCTGATGCACGACCTGCTGCGCAAGGAATGGGGCTTCAAGGGCCTGGCCGTCAGTGACCATGGCGCGATTTTCGAGCTGATCAAGCATGGCGTCGCTCGGGACGGTCGCGAAGCGGCCAGGCTAGCGATCAAGGCCGGCATCGACATGAGCATGAACGACTCGCTCTATGGCAAGGAGCTGCCAGGGCTGCTCAAGGCGGGCGAGATCGAGCAGAGCGACCTCGACAACGCGGTGCGTGAAGTGCTGGCCGCCAAGTACGACATGGGCTTGTTCAAGGATCCGTACCTGCGTATCGGCAAGGCCGAGGACGACCCGGCCGATGTCTATGCCGACAACCGCATGCACCGCGCCGATGCCCGTGACGTGGCGCGCCGCAGCCTGGTGCTGCTGGAAAACCGCAACCAGATCCTGCCCCTGAAGAAAACCGCGAAGATCGCCCTGGTCGGCCCGCTGGCCAAGGCGCCGATCGACATGATGGGCAGTTGGGCCGCCGCCGGGCGCCCGGCGTTGTCGGTCACGGTGTATGACGGCATGGCCCGCGCATTGGGCGGTGAGTCGAAGCTGATCTATGCCCGTGGCGCCAACATCACGGGCGACAAGAAGGTGCTCGACTACCTGAACTTCCTCAACTTCGATGCCCCGGAAGTGGTGGACGATCCGCGTCCGGCCCAAGTGCTGATCGATGAAGCGGTGAAAGCCGCGAAAGAAGCGGACGTAGTCGTCGCCGCCGTGGGCGAGTCCCGTGGCATGTCCCATGAATCGTCGAGCCGTACCGAACTGAACATCCCCGCCAGCCAGCGCGAGCTGATCAAGGCCCTGAAGGCCACCGGCAAGCCGTTGGTGCTGGTGTTGATGAATGGCCGCCCGCTGTCGTTGCTGGAAGAAAAACAGCAGGCCGATGCGATCCTGGAAACCTGGTTCAGCGGTACCGAAGGCGGCAACGCCATCGCGGACGTGCTGTTCGGCGACTACAACCCGTCGGGCAAGCTGCCGATCACGTTCCCACGCTCGGTCGGGCAGATTCCGACCTACTACAACCACCTGAGCATTGGTCGGCCGTTCACGCCGGGCAAGCCAGGCAACTACACCTCGCAGTACTTCGACGACACCACCGGCCCGCTCTACCCGTTCGGCTATGGGCTGAGCTACACGACGTTCAGCCTGTCGGACATGGCCCTGTCGTCCACCACGCTGAACAAGACCGGCAAGCTCGACGCCAGCATCACTCTGGAAAACACCGGCGATCGTGACGGCGAAACCGTGGTGCAGCTGTACATCCAGGACGTTACCGGCTCGATCATCCGTCCGGTGAAGGAGCTGAAAAACTTCCGCAAGGTCATGCTCAAGGCCGGCGAGAAGAAGGTCATCCACTTCGACATCACCGAAGACGACCTGAAGTTCTTCAACGCGCAGCTCAAGTACGCGGCAGAGCCAGGCAAGTTCAACGTGCAGATCGGCCTGGATTCCCAGGACGTGAAGCAGCAGAGTTTTGAGTTGCTCTGATCCAACGACACTGCAATACCTTTGTGGGAGCGAGCTTGCTCGCGAAGGCGATCTTTCAGTCATTGCATCATTGACTGTCAGGCCGCTTTCGCGAGCAGGCTCGCTCCCACAGTTGTATCCAAGGTGTTTGAACTAACCCCGCCGATCCAGCAGATTCACCACCACCCGATCCACCAACCCCCACACCCTTTGCTTGAAGCGCTTCCAAAATGGCCGGCGCTGCCAGGTGTCGAGGCTCACTTGCAGGCTCTGCTCGAAGTCCCGTTCAAAACTGGCGGCCACGGCCTTGCTCAGCCCAGAGTCCAGTGCTTCCAGGTTGGCTTCGAGGTTGAAGCGCAGGTTCCAGTGATCGAAATTGCATGAGCCAATGCTGACCCAATCGTCCACCAGCACCATTTTCAAGTGCAGGAAGCAGGGCTGGTATTCGTAGATTTTCACCCCTGCCTTGAGCAAGCGTGGGTAATAGCGATGGCCTGCGTATCGCACCGATGGATGATCCGTGCGCGGGCCCGTCAGCAGCAGCCGCACGTCGATGCCTCGCGCCGCGGCCTTGCGCAAGGAGCGGCGCACGTTCCAGGTCGGCAAAAAGTATGGCGTGGCCATCCAGATGCGTTTCTGGCCGCTGTTCAATGCCCGGGATAGCGACTGCAGGATGTCGCGGTGCTGGCGGGCGTCGGCATAGGCGACCCGGCCCATGCCTTCGCCCACCGGCGGGACGCGAGGCAGACGGGGCAGGCCGAAATTGGACGCCGGTTTCCAAGCCCGTCGATGGCGGTTGGCAAGCCATTGGCGATCGAACAACAATTGCCAGTCCAGTACCAACGGGCCGACGATTTCCACCATCACCTCATGCCAATCGCTTCGGTCGTCCGAAGGGTTCCAGAATTCGTCGGTGACGCCGGTACCGCCCACCACCGCCAAGCGTTGGTCGACCAACAGCAACTTGCGGTGATCGCGGTAGAGATTGCGCACCCAACGCCGCCAACTCAGGCGATTATAGAACCGCAGCTCCACGCCCGCCTGGATGAGGCGATTGCGCAGGCCCAAGGTAAATGCCAGGCTGCCATAGTCATCGAACAGACAGCGCACGCGCACCCCGCGCTCGGCCGCCTGGACAAGGGCCTGGACCATCGCCTCGGCGCAAGCGCCCGCTTCCACCAGGTACAACTCCAGTTCGACCTGTTCCTGGGCGCGGGCGATTTCCACCAGCATGCGCGGGAAAAATTGCGGGCCGTCGATCAACAGCTCGAAGCGATTGCCTTCACGCCAGGGAAAGACCGGGCCGCTCATGTCAGCGCGCCGTGAAAATCAGCACCGCACTCACCGGCACCGACAGGCTGATGGTCGACAATCCGGCCAGGTCGCGCAGCTTCTCCAACCCCGGCGCCAGGTCGAAATCCGCCGCGTTGAGCACCACCGGTTCCAGAGTCACGACCTGAAAACGCCGCTCATCCAGGCGAGTCGCCAGCAGTTGGACGTTGTACTCATGCTGCTTGCCATGCAGGTCCACGGTCACCGGCAGGCGCAGTTCCAGTTGCGCGCCGTTGGCCAGGTCCTGGATCGGCATCAGGTCGAGCTGCGCGGTGATGGTGGCTTCGGCGAATTGCTTGATATCGAACAACTCGGCGCGCATGCGCTCGTCCCGCAGGGGGATACCGCTGTTGATGGATTCGAGTTCGACCTCCAGCCGTGCCTGGCCCTTGGGCTGGACCTGCCCATGAAGCACCAGGAAACGTTGGACTTCGGAGACATTGCCGTTTTTGCTGCTGATAAAGGACAGTCGCGATGACTCACCATCCAGGTACCAGTCGGCCTGGGCCGGCAGCGTGGCGCAGGCCAGGAGCAAGGTGGTGACAGCGCGAGAAAATAACCGCTTGAACATACAGACTCGGGGGGCAGATAAACCTGTGGCGAACCTTAACCGGGCCGAGGGCGCTTGCAAACTGTCAGTTTCACAACATCGCTGCTGCCAACATAACCCAGTGGTGAGGGAGCTTGCTCCCGCTGGGCTGTGAAGCAGCCCCAAGTCGCGATTGACTGAAGGATTTGCGAGCGCTGCGCACTCGAGCGGGAGCAAGCCCCCTCGCCACAAAAGGCATCGCTGAAACAGCATTCAGGGTTCTAACCGACAGCCTTCCCGCTCCCCCATCCACCGCGCACTGTGGCTACGCCCCAAGCCGCTGACTGTGATGCGTTTTGCTTCGACGGTCTCGAGGAAATCGCTGATCGGCACCGACTGCTTCACATAGCCGCGGCAATAGTCGGCCGGTTGCCGCATTACATAGCGGCACGAGCAGTATTCCTTCGCGGTATAGGCGCTGATGATGTCGGGAAACGCCCGCAAGGCCACCCGCTCCTGCCAGCCCCAACCGAACAGGCCAACAAGCAACATCGACAAAAGAATGAACACTACCCTGCGCTTCATGGCTGCACCGTCCCGGCGAAGGCCGCCATGGCACGCTTGAGCAGCTCGTTGTGGCGATAGGTGCCGTCGCGGTCATCGCCGTAGCGCACGATCACCAGCCTGGCGCTGGGGATGACATACAGCGCCTGGCCCCAATGGCCCAGGGCGGCGAACGTATCCGGCGGCGCGTCGGGCCACGGTCGGATCGACGGGTCGGCGCCGCGATTGAGCCACCAGTGTCCGCCAGGCACGGCTTCGTCCTGGCCCGCCTGAAACCGAGCGAAAGGCTCGCGGTTGAAGGCAATCCAATCCTTGGGAATCAATTGCCGATCGCCCCAACGGCCATCGCGTTGCATCAGCAGGCCGACACGCGCCAGGTCCCGGGCGGTGAGATAGGCATAGGACGAACCGACAAACGTGCCGCTGGCGTCGGTTTCCCAGGTCGCATGGCGGATGCCCAGCGGCTCGAACAAGGCTGTCCAGGGGTAATCGGCATAACGCGCCGGGCCGACGATATTTTTCAGGGCTGCCGCCAGCAGATTGCTGTCGCCGCTGGAATAACGGAACACCTGCCCGGGTGGGCTGAAGCTTTCGTGCCTGGCGGTGAACGCGGCCATGTCGTGGCGCCCACGGGTATAGAGCATCGCCACGACCGAGGAATTGAGTGGCGCGTATTCATAGTCTTCTTGCCAGTCCAGGCCAGACGCCCAATGAAAAAGATCGGCCAGGGTCATGTCCGGATGTCGCTTGAGCGGCGGGTAGTACTGGGCGGCTGGATCATCCAGGGCAAAGCGTTTTTCACCGTAGGCGACGCCGAACACCGTCGCCAGCAGGCTTTTACTGATGGACCAGGTCAGGTGCGGGGTCTGTGCGTCAGTCGGTCCGGCGTAGCGTTCGTAGACCAGTCGACCGTCCTGGATAACCACCAGCGCGTCGGTGCGGATGCCTTGGCGGGTGGCGTCGTCCCTGGGTGCAAAAGCGTAATGCGCCAAGGCTTCGATGGCCGGCCCACTCGAGGCCTGGCCGGTCGGCCATTGTTCGCCAGGCCAGACTTCGGCGCGGGCCGTCAGGGTCAGCAGCAGGAGCGAAAGCAACAACCAGCCTTTGGGCATGCGCGGGGCTCGCAGAGGTGAACTTGCAGAGCCTATTCAGACTTGATGACAGTTTAAGTTTTGGTGTTCGAAAGGACGCCATCGCGAGCAAGCTCGCTCCCACAGCGACCTTATGCGCGACGCAAAGCCCCGAAAGAGCGAGCTTGCTCGCGATGAGGCCCTTCAAATCTACGAAGACCCCAACGCCTTGTCCAACCGCTTGGCCCGCGCCCCCGCCGCGATGTCCATCACCGCCTTGTCACGCCCCCACATCTCACGCCACGCCGCCGGCCCATCGGCCAAGGCATCGTCCAACTCAGCATCGAGCCCTTTGAATTGAGCGAACAGCCCACCCAGCAACACATGCGCGACAGCACTCGAAGGGTTGTGGCGACTCGTCTGCGCGCAACCGGCGAGCAACGCCAACAGACGCAGTTGCAACGGCCGGGGCCAGCCGCATTCTTGCCCTAAGCCGTACAACCAGGCGGTGATCGCACTGAGCACGTAGACATCTTCCAAGGTGCGAAACGGTTTGACGTAGACGTCCCAGCCGTCGCCGGGGAGCAATTGGCACAGCGCACCGTCCAGCAACATCCGGCCATGGCTGATATCCGGCATGAACGGCAACGTCGGCAACTTTTCCAGCGTCACGCCCGGTTCGCCCGCACGCACCACCGCCAGGTTCAATCGCGGCGCCTCGCCGGGCGCCTCGCTTCGGGCCGCGACCAGCAACCACTCGGCGGCATCGCCCGCGGTGACGAAATCCTTGCGCCCGCTCAGCCGCAAGTCGGCGAGTCGGGTCTGCATGTCCGCCGGGCGCAAGCTGCGCTGCTCGGTGGCGCACAACGCACCGAGGCTTTGGGGCGCGCTCGGCCAAAGCGCCCGCAACGCCGCTTGGTAACCCACCAGAAACGCCAACCCGGGCGTGGCCATCGACCGACCGCCGACCACGGCCAACTCGAACGGCGTCACCGACCCCAAGCGATGCAGCAACGCGGCATAACCTTCGGCCAGATCCGCACAGGCGGGCAGCCGCTCGCCGCGTTCGATCAGGGTTTGCCAAGGCATCTGGGCCTCCTTGTGGGCTGTCATATAAGCATCACCAAAGCTTCATGGCGATGACACCGGGGCTACATAGCCTGACTTTGCACAACATGGCTGCATAAAGAAAGTCGACAGGCTGCAACTGAACAGCCCGCACGGAGATTCGCTATGACCCAGATCGCCCGCATCAGCGACACCGGCAATGAACGCCGCCTGCAAGCCGAACGCCTGATCGGCGCCCAGGCCTTGCAAGAAGCACAGGCCCTGCGCTTCAACGTCTTCAGCGGCGAATTCAACGCCAAGCTCAAGGGCGCGGAGATGGGTCTGGACATGGATGACTATGATGTTCACTGCGCTCACATTGGCGTACGCGACCTGAACACTGGCCGCCTCGTGGCCACCACTCGCCTGCTCGACCACCAGGCCGCCAGCAGCCTGGGCCGGTTCTACAGCGAAGAAGAATTCGCCCTACACGGCCTGATTCATCTCCAAGGCCCGATTCTGGAAATAGGCCGTACCTGCGTGGACCCGGCCTACCGCAACGGCGGCACCATCGCGGTGCTCTGGGGCGAGTTGGCCGAAGTCCTCAATCAAGGCGGCTACAGCTACTTGATGGGTTGCGCAAGCATCCCGATGCAGGACGGCGGCATCCAGGCCCAGGCAATCATGCAGCGTCTGCGCGAACGCTACCTGTGCACCGAACACCTGCAAGCGGTGCCGAAAAAGCCGTTGCCGGCCTTGGACGTCCCGTCCAACGTCATCGCCGAAATGCCCCCGCTGCTCAAGGCCTACATGCGCCTGGGGGCGAAAATCTGCGGCGAGCCCTGCTGGGATGAAGACTTCCAGGTGGCCGACGTGTTTATCCTGCTCAAGCGCGACGAGCTCTGCCCGCGTTATGCCCGTCACTTCAAGGCGGCGGTCTGATGAGCCGGTTGCGGGTGTACGCGCGAGTCGCACGAGTATTGCTGGTCGTCACCCTGGGCCTGGCCATGGCCAGTGTGTTCGGGATGCTGGAACGTCTGGGACTCGCTCATTCGATGGTGCGCCGCCAGCGCTGGTCGCGTTTCTTCATGGCGCGGCTGACCAATGCCCTGCCCTTTCGCGTCACCGTCCATGGGCAACTGCCGAAACAGCCGATGCTGTGGGTCAGCAACCACGTGTCCTGGACCGATATCCCACTGCTGGGCATGCTCACGCCCCTGTCGTTCCTGTCCAAGGCCGAAGTGCGTACCTGGCCGGTCGCCGGATGGCTGGCAGCCAAGGCCGGCAGCCTGTTCATCCGTCGTGGTTCGGGCGACAGTCAGTTGATTCGCAAGCAGATGAGCCGTCACCTGGAGCAGGCCTATCCGCTGCTCATGTTCCCCGAAGGCACCACCACCGACGGCCGCACGCTGCGCACTTTCCACGGCCGCCTGTTGTCGGCGGCCATCGATGCCGACGTGGCCTTGCAACCGGTGGCGATCCGTTACCTGCGCAAGGGCGAACCCGATTTGCTGGCGCCGTTCATTGGCGATGACGATCTGCTGTCGCACCTGATGCGATTGTTCGCCAATGATCTTGGCGATGTGGAAATCCATCTCTTGGAACCGATTGCTTGCCACGGCCAGGAACGCGCGGCCCTGGCTTTCCAGGCCCAACAAGCAGTACACAAAGCATTGTTCGGCGAAATGCCCGAGAAGCAGACAATTCCGGTTCGGCCGGCGGCGATTGCGGCTTGATCCAGGATATTGTGCAGTTCCCCCTGTGGGAGCGAGCCTGCTCGCGAAGACGGCGCATCAGTCGATAAATATATTAGCTGACACACCGCTTTCGCGAGCAGGCTCGCTCCCACAGTTAGTTTTGTGGCGTGACTTGGCCCAGCGCAAAATCCTGCAACTGCGGATAGAACAACCGAAAGTCTTCGCTCAACGGCTCATAGAGCCTGACCAGTTCTGACATCGCACCCGCCAGTTCCTCCGGCCGCGATAGCCGCCGGGAAATGCCGCGCAGCACCTGGCCCAGCACCTCGAATTGCGTATACGACCCCAGCCAGTCGTCCGCCGCCATATAAGGTGCGATCTGCGCCAGCCGCCCCGGCAGTTGCGGTTCAGCAGCGAGGACCTGATAGACCCGGGAGGTGAAGTCCATCAGCGGTCCTTCGCTGTACAGCGTCCAATCCCGGGCCAGGCAATGGTCGAAGAATACATCCAGCACGATCCCGGCATAACGCCGCCGCACCGTGGAGAAACGCGACAAGGCGATATCCACCAGCGGATGGCGATCGGTGTACATGTCGATGCGTCGATGCAGGGCTATCGCCGCTTCGATCCGCGGGTTGAATTGGCCCTGCAGCGGCCCTTTGACGAAGTCGCCATAAAGGCTGCCGAGCAGTTGTTCCCGGCCAGGGCCGCCGAGGTGCAGGTGTGCGAGATAGTTCATGGCCCGCAGCTTAGCACCCAGACGCCTATATCGTTATAACCCGATATAGCGATTTGAAAGATCTTCAGATCAAATACATATTGGTATATCGCGAAGCAACGATTTAAGGTTCGCCTCATCGCGATATAGCGTTATTCATGTGAGCTGCCCCAATGACTCTCGACCTCGACGAAATAATAAAAGCCCTGGCACACCCAGTACGGCGAGACATCCTCAACTGGCTCAAGGACCCCAAGGCCCAGTTTCCCGAACAGTTGCACAACCACGAATTCGGCATCTGCGCGGGCCAGATCGACCAGCGCTGCGGCCTGTCGCAGTCCACGGTTTCGGCGCATCTGGCGGTGTTGCAACGGGCCGGGTTGATCACCAGCCAGAAGGTCGGCCAATGGCACTTCTTCAAACGCAACGAGGAAGCGATCCAGCAGTTCCTCAAGCAAATGAGCCAAGAGCTCTAAACCGACAAGGATTCGAAATGCCCCTTTCACTCTTGATTCTGGCGCTTAGCGCCTTCGCCATCGGTACGACGGAATTCGTCATCATGGGCCTGTTGCCCGATGTGGCGGCGGACCTGGGCGTATCGATTCCCGGCGCCGGCTGGTTGGTGACCGGCTACGCCCTGGGCGTGGCCATCGGTGCGCCGTTCATGGCCCTGGCCACCGCGCGACTGCCGCGCAAGGCTGCGTTGGTGGCATTGATGGGGATTTTCATTGTCGGCAACCTGCTCTGCGCAGTAGCCAGCGACTACAACGTGCTGATGTTTGCCCGAGTCGTCACCGCCCTCTGCCACGGTGCGTTCTTTGGCATAGGCTCGGTCGTCGCCGCCGGCCTGGTGGCGCCCAACAAGCGTGCCTCGGCCGTGGCCCTGATGTTCACCGGCCTGACCCTGGCCAATGTGCTTGGCGTACCGCTGGGCACTGCATTGGGCCAGCAAGCCGGCTGGCGCTCGACCTTCTGGGCCGTGACGATCATCGGCGTGATTGCCCTGATCGGCCTGATCCGCTTCCTGCCGGCCAAGCGCGACGAGGAAAAACTCGACATGCGTTCAGAGCTGGTGGCGCTCAAGGGCGCCGGCTTGTGGCTGTCGTTGAGCATGACCGCGCTGTTCTCCGCCTCGGTATTCACCCTGTTCACCTACGTCGCCCCGCTGCTCGGCGAAGTGACCGGCGTGTCGCCCCGTGGCGTGACCTGGACCCTGGTACTGATCGGCCTCGGCCTGACCCTGGGCAACATCATTGGCGGCAAGCTGGCGGACAAGAGCCTGGCGAACACGCTGATGGGCGTATTCCTGACCATGGCCGTCGTGTCCACCGTCCTGAGCTGGACCAGCGTGGCGCTGATCCCGACCGAGATAACGCTGTTCCTGTGGGCCACCGCCTGCTTCGCCGCCGTGCCGGCCCTGCAGGTCAACGTGGTGACCTTCGGCAAAGACGCGCCCAACCTGGTGTCCACCTTGAATATCGGCGCCTTCAATATTGGCAATGCCTTGGGCGCCTGGGTCGGCGGCACTGTCATCGACCATGGCCTGGGCCTGACCACCGTGCCCCTCGCCGCCGGCGCGCTGGCCGTGCTGGCGCTGCTGGTGACCCTGATCACTTTCCGTCAGGGCGGCCATGCCGACCTGGCACCTGCCACTCACTGACTTCTGATCCTTCACTTTGCGAGGTTGTATTTCATGGCAACAATTTTCGACCCCATCAAACTCGGCGATATCGAGCTGAAGAACCGCATCATCATGGCCCCGCTTACCCGCTGCCGCGCCGACGCAGGCCGCGTACCCAACGCCTTGATGGCCGAATACTACGTGCAACGCGCTTCCGCCGGCCTGATCCTCAGCGAAGCCACGTCGGTCACGCCAATGGGCGTGGGTTATCCGGACACCCCTGGCATCTGGTCCAACGACCAGGTACGCGGCTGGGCCAACGTGACCAAAGCCATCCACGGCGCCGGCGGCAAGATCTTCCTGCAGCTCTGGCACGTGGGCCGGATCTCCCACCCTTCCTACCTGGACGGCGAACTTCCAGTGGCACCGAGCGCCATCCAGCCCAAGGGCCACGTAAGCTTGGTTCGCCCGTTGGCTGACTACCCGACACCGCGAGCACTGGAAACCGCTGAAATCGCCGACATCGTCGATGCCTACCGCGTCGGTGCCGAAAACGCCAAGGCCGCCGGTTTCGACGGGGTGGAAATCCATGGTGCCAACGGCTACCTGCTCGACCAGTTCCTGCAAAGCAGCACCAACCAGCGCACCGATCACTACGGCGGCTCCCTGGAAAACCGCGCTCGCCTGCTGCTGGAAGTCACCGATGCGGCCATCGAAGTCTGGGGCGCCGGCCGCGTGGGCGTACACCTGGCGCCGCGCGCCGACTCCCATGACATGGGCGACGAGAACCGTCTGGAAACCTTCAGCTATGTCGCCCGCGAGCTGGGCAAGCGTGGCATCGCCTTTATCTGCTCCCGCGAGAAAGAAGGCGACGACAGCATCGGCCCACAACTCAAGCAAGCCTTCGGCGGCCCGTACATTGCCAACGAGCGCTTCACCAAGGAAAGCGCCAACGCCTGGCTGGCAGCAGGCAAGGCGGACGCCGTGGCGTTTGGCGTGCCATTCATTGCCAACCCGGACCTGCCGGCACGCTTGAAAGCCGACGCGCCATTGAACGAGCCGCATCCGGAAACCTTCTACGGGAAAGGCCCGGTGGGTTATATCGATTACCCTGTACTTTAATCTCCACCTCTATAAAAGCCCTGCCTCGAAAGAGCCAGGGCTTTTTTAATTTCCAATATTCGGTCAAACATAAGAACTTTGTAATCAAGGCAAAGCCGCTCATTATCGGGAACAGTGAGCGCATACGGCGTTCCCCTCTGCCATTGAAAGGCAACATTGAAAAAAGGAATTTGAGAATGAATGACGCGACGGACAGCACGCCACCGGCCAATAACGACCTTATCGAGAGACTCCTTTCACAGTTCCGCTTTTTGCCCTTGTCAGTCTTGTACGAGCAATTCAAGTCACTCGACACGACAGAGTACGCCGAGGCACTTAACGCCTTGATAGAAAAGAATAAAAAGAACGATGAGGTCGACCGGAAGATTCAAGCCTGGGAGCAAGAAAAGATTCGCCAGGATAAAACCCGATTGCTGGTCAAGATATTCAACCACACCGACCAGGCTTTTCAATTTCGCGAAAATAACCTCAACCTGAACGCCATTGATCATGACTTCTTCAATATCCGTCGCGGGGATATCCAGGCGTTGAAATTCGACTTCTCGTACGTCAGGACATTGCGCAGCCGTAGCAAGGATATGTTCCAACACTTCATTGTGTTTGGCGACAAACAATGTGGATTCCGCTTCGATTTCGGCTTACGCGTGGAGACTTCTTTTGGCGTTTTCACCCCCACCCTGACACCGGTACGGACCCTTAACGTGACCTCTATTGGCGCAACGCCCGTCAATTGCACAACTCGCATCACGCACGCGGCGGAGGGAGAACCCTACGGCTTTACCGTAGAAATCGTAATTAGCTGAAGATACTGCCCCGTCAGGCCAACCCGATGGGGCACATATTTCCACTTTGTAAGCGCACCGGGCCACTGCGCTTACAACCGCGAAACAATTTTCCTACAAAATTCGCCACCGATTTTATATACCCTTGGCCGACGTCAGTTTATAAAGCCTTTCTCACGCGCCCGTATTGACACAAACCGATTCAATTACGCATTTTGTTTCATTTGCGCAGGCTAGGGCTCAGGTGCAGCATATCCAGCCCGATGTCCACCCAGCGTTCGGCTTCATTCGCCAGGGCGAAACTGTCTGGAGCCAGCAACCACTGGTAAAGAATGCCGTCGATATAGGCATGGATGGCAACCGCCGCCCTTTCGGGATTGAGGTCATCCGGCAACTGGCCGCGTTTCATTGCATTGCGCAACGACAAGGCGATACGCACGTTGCAGTCGAGGCTGACTTCACGTCGCTGCTGGCGCAAATCGCACATTTCATCGGTGAACTCGCACTTATGGAACAGAATCTCATTGATGCGCCGGGTTTTCGGGTCCAGGGCCACCTGCTGGAACAACCGTACCAACAACTTGCGCACGCACCCCAGGGGATCAAGCTCTTCCTCGTTTTCGCTCGCGCGGGCCAATTCATCGAGCGGTTCATGCAGCGTATCGAGCATGGCCTGGAGCAGATCCGCCTTGTTGCTGAAATGCCAATAGATGGCGCCCCGTGTCACACCGGCGAGCGTCGCGATATCGGCCAGCGTGGTACGCGCAACGCCTCGCTCGAAGAAGGCTTTTTCGGCCGCTTCGAGTATCTGGCTGCGAGTCTCCAAGGCTTCCTCTTTGGTACGACGGACCATGGCAGTAAACACCTCAATCAGGATGCGTAAGCAATGCGTAAGGATCAGCAGGACAATCTATAGGCAACGTCTGCCTGCACGCGTCCCCGGTCCGCATTGGCCTTTGTCAGGCTTTTGTAAATCCGGATGGTACGCAATTTGGCTGTTTACAAACAACCGTGTACGTAAGTATATTTCTTAGCATCCTACTAATTGCTTATCTGGCTCTTTTTTCACCTTTCACTTTCGAGCGCGCCTGTTACGCGCCTGGACCCGAGGATTTCCATGCAATTCAAGCCAGCTGTTACCGCTCTGGTCACTGCCATCGCCCTGGCATCGCTGCTCAGCGGATGCAAAAAGGAAGAGGCTGCACCCGCGCCTCCCCCTCCTCAGGTCGGCGTCGTAACCCTCAAGACCCAGCCTTTTACCCTGACCTCTGAACTGCCGGGCCGCACCAGTGCGTTCCGCGTTGCCGAAGTGCGTCCTCAGGTCAATGGCATCATCCTCAAGCGCCTGTTCAAGGAAGGCGCCGACGTCAAGGCCGGCCAGCAGCTGTACCAGATCGACCCCGCCGTTTACGAAGCGAACCTCAAGAGCGCCGAGGCCAACCTGCGTTCCACCAAGTCGATCGCTGATCGCTACAAGCAATTGGTTGATGAACAAGCCGTGAGCCGCCAGGAATACGACACTGCCGTGGCCAATCGCCTGGAGTCGGAAGCCAGCCTGCAGACCGCGCAGATCAATGTGCGGTACACCAAGGTCTATGCGCCGATTTCAGGTCGCATCGGACGTTCCTCGGTGACCGAAGGCGCGCTGGTCAGCAACGGGCAGACCGATGCCCTGGCGACCATCCAGCAACTCGACCCGATCTATGTCGACGTGACGCAAAGCTCCGTCGAACTCCTGCAACTGCGCCGCGAGCTGGAAAGCGGCCGCCTGCAGAAGGCCGGCGACAACGCCGCCATGGTCAAGCTGACCCTGGAAGACGGCAGCCAGTACCCCCATGAAGGCAAGCTCGAATTCTCCGAAGTCTCGGTCGACCAGACCACCGGCTCCGTGACCTTGCGCGCCGTGTTCCCCAACCCCGACCACACGTTGCTGCCGGGCATGTTTGTCCACGCGCAACTGCAGGCTGGCGTGAACAGCGCGGCGATCCTGGCACCGCAGCAAGGCGTGACCCGCGACCTCAAGGGTACGCCGACCGCCATGGTCGTGGGCGCCGATAACAAGGTCGAACTGCGTCAGCTCAAGGCCAGCCGCACCGTTGGCAACCAATGGCTGATCGAAGACGGCCTCAAGGCCGGTGATCGCCTGATCACCGAAGGGTTGCAGTACGTACGGCCAGGGGTAGAAGTCAAAGCCACCGAAGCCACCAACGTTGGCGCTAAGAACCCGGCCCCCGCTCAGGCAGCTGACAAAGCCGCCGGCGGCAAAGGGGAGTAAACCATGTCGAAATTCTTTATCGACCGTCCGATCTTCGCCTGGGTGATCGCCCTGGTGATCATGCTGGTCGGCGCTTTGTCGATCCTCAAGTTGCCGATCAACCAGTACCCGAGCATCGCGCCGCCGGCCATTGCGATCCAGGTGACCTACCCAGGTGCTTCCGCACAAACCGTGCAAGACACTGTGGTGCAGGTCATCGAGCAGCAGCTCAACGGCATCGACAACCTGCGTTATGTGTCCTCGGAAAGTAACTCCGACGGCAGCATGACCATCACCGCGACCTTCGAGCAGGGCACCAGCTCCGATACCGCCCAGGTCCAGGTCCAGAACAAGCTGAACCTGGCCACCCCGCTGTTGCCGCAAGAAGTGCAGCAGCAAGGCATCCGCGTGACCAAGTCGGTGAAAAACTTCCTGATGGTGATCGGGGTGGTGTCGCGCGACGGCAGCATGACCAAGGACGATCTGTCCAACTACATCGTGTCCAACATGCAGGATCCGATCTCGCGCACTGCCGGTGTCGGCGACTTCCAGGTCTTCGGGGCCCAGTATGCGATGCGGATCTGGCTCGACCCGGCCAAGTTGAACAATTTCAGCCTGACCCCGGTGGACGTCAAAAACGCTATCGCCGCGCAAAACGTCCAGGTCTCGTCCGGCCAACTCGGCGGCTTGCCTGCCCTGCCCGGCCAGCAACTGAACGCGACCATTATCGGCAAGACCCGCTTGCAGACCGCCGAGCAATTCAAGGCGATCCTGCTGAAGGTCAACCCGGACGGCTCCCAAGTGCGCGTTGGCGATGTGGCCGACGTTGGCCTGGGCGGCGAGAACTACAGCATCAGCGCCCAGTTCAATGGCGCACCAGCGTCGGGCCTGGCGGTAAAACTGGCCAACGGTGCCAACGCACTCGACACGGCCAAAGCCCTGCGCAAGACCATTGACGACCTCAAGCCGTTCTTCCCCCAGGGCGTAGAAGTGGTGTTCCCATACGACACCACGCCGGTGGTGAGCGAGTCGATCAAGGGTGTGGTTGAAACCCTGGTCGAGGCGGTCGTGCTGGTGTTCCTGGTGATGTTCCTGTTCCTGCAGAACTTCCGAGCCACCATCATCACCACGATGACGGTGCCGGTGGTGTTGCTGGGTACCTTCGGGATTCTCGCGGCGGCCGGCTTCAGCATCAACACCCTGACCATGTTCGGCATGGTGCTGGCCATCGGCTTGCTGGTGGACGACGCCATCGTCGTGGTGGAAAACGTCGAACGGGTGATGAGCGAAGAAGGCCTGTCGCCCAAGGAAGCCACCAAGAAGTCCATGGGCCAGATCCAGGGCGCCCTGGTGGGTATCGCCCTGGTGCTTTCGGCGGTGCTGCTGCCGATGGCGTTCTTCAGCGGCTCTACCGGCGTGATCTACAAACAGTTCTCCATCACGATCGTCTCCGCGATGGCGCTGTCGGTGTTGGTCGCCCTGATCTTCACCCCGGCCCTGTGCGCCACCATGCTCAAGCCCATTCCGAAAGGCGAGCACGGCACGCCGAAACGCGGTTTCTTCGGCTGGTTCAACCGCACTTTCGACCGTGGCGTCAGGAGCTACGAGCGTGGTGTGGGCAACATGCTCCAGCGCAAGGCTCCGTATCTGCTCGCTTACGTGATCATTGTGGTCGGCATGGTCTGGCTGTTCACCCGCATCCCTACCGCGTTCCTGCCCGAAGAAGACCAGGGCGTGTTGTTTGCCCAAGTACAGACACCGGCCGGCTCCAGTGCCGAGCGCACCCAGGTGGTGGTCGACAAGATGCGCGAGTTCCTGCTGCGTCCAAGCAAGGACGGTGGTGAAGGCGATGCCGTGGCCTCGGTGTTTACCGTGACCGGCTTCAACTTCGCCGGTCGTGGCCAGAGCTCGGGCATGGCGTTCATCATGCTGAAACCGTGGGAGGAGCGTAACGCCGACAACAGCGTGTTCAAGCTCGCCGCTCGCGCCCAGCAGCATTTCTTTACCTTCCGTGACGCAATGGTGTTCGCCTTCGCCCCGCCAGCAGTACTGGAATTGGGTAACGCCACCGGTTTCGACGTGTTCCTGCAGGACCGCGCCGGCATCGGCCACGACAAGCTGATGGAAGCTCGTAACCAGTTCCTGGGCATGGCGTCCCAGAGCAAGGTCTTGACCCAGGTCCGTCCGAACGGCCTGAACGACGAGCCGCAATACCAGCTCGAGATCGACGACGAGAAGGCCAGCGCGCTGGGCATCACCTTGGCCGATATCAACAACACCCTGTCGATCGCCCTGGGCAGTAGCTACGTGAACGACTTCATCGACCGTGGCCGGGTTAAAAAGGTCTACGTGCAAGGCCAGCCGGGCGCTCGCATGAGTCCGGAAGACCTGAAGAAGTGGTACGTGCGCAACAGCGCCGGGACCATGGTACCGTTCAGCGCCTTTGCCAAAGGCGAGTGGACCTATGGTTCGCCGAAACTCGCGCGCTACAACGGCGTGGAAGCGATGGAAGTCTTGGGTGCTCCGGCGCCGGGCTATTCCACCGGTGAAGCCATGGCCGAGGTCGAAGCCATCGCCAAGAAGTTGCCGGCCGGCGTCGGCATCTCCTGGACAGGCCTGTCGTACGAGGAACGCCTGTCGGGTTCCCAGGCCCCAGCCCTGTACGCGCTCTCGCTGCTGATGGTATTCCTCTGTCTGGCGGCACTGTATGAAAGCTGGTCGATTCCGATCGCCGTCATGCTCGTGGTGCCGTTGGGGATTATCGGTGCCCTGCTGGCCACCAGCCTGCGCGGTCTGTCCAATGACGTGTACTTCCAGGTGGGCTTGTTGACAACGATCGGCCTGGCGGCGAAAAACGCCATCCTGATCGTCGAGTTCGCCAAGGAACTCCACGAACAAGGCCGGACCCTGGTGGAAGCCGCCATCGAAGCCTGTAGGATGCGTCTGCGGCCCATCATCATGACGTCCCTGGCGTTCGTCCTCGGCGTCGTCCCGCTGGCGATTTCCACCGGCGCCGGTTCGGGCAGCCAGCACGCCATCGGTACCGGCGTGATCGGCGGTATGCTCACGGCCACCATCCTGGCAATCTTCTGGGTGCCATTGTTCTTCGTGACAGTGTCGTCGTTAGGTCGTCGCAAAAATGCCGACCAGGACAACACTCCTGAAACTTCTAAAGAGGCTGGCCAATGAGCAAGTCGCTACTCTCCCTGACCATCGCCGCGGTCGTGCTCAGCGGTTGCTCGCTGATCCCGGACTATCAGCGGCCCGAAGCTCCGGTCGCGGCGCAGTACCCGCAAGGCCCGGCCTACGAACCGGCCAACGCCCCCGGCCAGGCAGCCGCCGAGCAGGGCTGGAAGCAGTTTTTCCATGACCCTGCGCTGCAACAGCTGATCCAGGTTGCCCTGGAAAACAACCGCGACCTACGGGTCGCTGCGTTGAACATCGACGCCTACGCCGCGCAATACCGCATCCAGCGGGCGGACCTGCTCCCGGCGGTCTCGGCAACCGGCTCCGGCAGCCGCCAGCGCGTGCCGGCACGGGCTTCGCAGACCGGCGAAGCGGCCATCAGCAGTTCCTACTCCGCAACGCTGGGGATCAGCGCCTACGAGTTGGACCTGTTCGGTCGCGTCCGCAGCCTGAGCGAGCAAGCGTTGCAAAGCTACTTCGCCACCGAAGAAGCCCGTCGCAGCACCCAGATCAGCCTGGTGGCCAACGTCGCCAACGCCTATCTGACCTGGCAGGCGGACAAGGAACTGCTCAAGCTGACCCAGGACACCCTGGGCACCTACGAACAGAGCCTGAAGCTGACCTCGCGCAGCGCCGAAGTCGGCGTGGCCTCGGCCCTGGACCTGAGCCAGGCGCGCACCGCAGTGGAAAACGCCCGCGTGCAACTGGCTCGCTACACCCGCCAAGTGGCCCAGGATGAAAACAGCCTGACCCTGCTGCTGGGCACCGGCCTGCCGGCCAACCTGCGCACTCAACCGTTGAGCGATGACCTGCTCAGCGAAGTGCCGGCCGGGCTGCCGTCGGACCTGCTGCAACGTCGTCCGGACATTCTCCAGGCCGAACGCAACCTGCTCGCCGCCAATGCCAACATCGGCGCCGCACGGGCCGCGTTCTTCCCAAGCATCAGCCTTACGGCCAACGCCGGTACCCTGAGCCCTGACCTGTCCGGTCTGTTCAAGGGCGGTTCGGGCACCTGGACCTTCGCGCCGCAGATCAACCTGCCGATCTTCAACGCCGGCAGCCTGCGGGCGAGCCTGGATTACGCCAAGATCCAGAAAGACATCAACGTCGCGCAGTATGAGAAGTCGATTCAGACAGCGTTCCAGGAAGTCTCCGACGGCCTGGCCGCGCGCCAGACCTACAACGAACAGCTGCAGGCCCAGACCGACTTCGTCGCCGCCAACCAGGACTACTACCGCCTGGCCGAGCGTCGCTACCGCATCGGCGTCGACAGCAACCTGACCTTCCTCGACGCCCAACGCCAGTTGTTCAGCGCACAACAATCGCTGATCACCGACCGCCTTGCGCAACTGACCAGCGAGGTCAATTTGTACAAGGCTCTGGGTGGTGGCTGGAATGCCGAGACGGGCAAGCACGAACCGCTGGCGGAAAAAGCGCCGGAGACGAAGTTGTTCTGATTGATGTACTGAAAACAAAAAGCCCACCGAAAGGTGGGCTTTTTGTTGGGGCCTGTTTTTACAACGACAGGGTTAACGCGGGTCGACGATATCCAGCGCTCGACTGGCCAGCAACTCGCTCAAGTCAATCATCTGCGCAACGCCTAGCGCGACATGCCGTCGCGAGCCTCCCAGATCGAACGCCAGGTCGTTGAGCATGGCATTGGCCGAGGCCAGGGTTTCGCTGAGATTTGCCAGTAGACACTCGGTGTCGAGGGTATCGATGACGGTGAACACTTGGGTGGTTGAGGTCTTGGGCTTGGGGTCGGGAGTGGTGCCCAGATGGTAATTGAGTGCTCGGTCTGCGGCTTCTTGGAGTTTTTGTGGATCGGGGTCGTTGTAGGGGAAGGTGGATTCAGGCGTTGGGGGATTTGGTGTTTCTTTGATCATGATGGTGCTCCTAACGAAAATGAGAGCCGCCAGCATCACTTGCAGATGATAGGTGGCAGCTGTATGCGGGTCTGCAAGACCGAGTCGTTAGGCAACCTCGGCAGACTCGAAGGTCTCCCGCACACAGCCACCATAAAACGATGGCACCAAAGCGCCATGGATTATAGGGGCGCGGCTAGGCGCCTAACAAATTCGGCGGGCTTGCAGTCCCGATCGCTGAATTGGCAGCGACACGAAGAACCTAGAGATATCGCTTCCGAGCAGCAACCTTAAAATCTCGTCGGAAAAATCGTTGCGTCTGTCAGACCGGAACAAATCGTGTGGGAACGAGCTTGCTCGCGGGTGGCGGCCTGACGGTCGGCCCTGCTTTTGTTGGCTGGGTACATATCTATTTCTGCGGTAACGGCCGCTGGCGGTTCCGCCAGCGGCCGTTACCGCAGAAATAGATATGTACCTAGACAACAAAATCCCGACCGGCTGTCAGGCCGCCTTCGCGAGCAGGCTCGCTCCCACAGGCCCCTCATCCAGCCAACTAGTGCTTTTGCCGTTCGTTAATCGCCCAAAACCCGCCAATCGCAATTGAATCAATCCCAGCCAGCCCGTCACCATCGCCCACACAAAACCAATAACAACAGGTTCGACGCCATGTTCATGCGCCCCGCTTCTTCCGGCTGATACCCGGGCAATTCCCACAATCCGAACGCACCGTCCCGCCGCAGCCCAAAGGTTGCGGCAACAATTCGCTTCGTCCACAAAAAATAAGAGACAACGCCCATGAAGCCCACACAGCACTTGTTCCCCAGCCTCATTGCCGTCGCCCTGACCAGCACCGCCCTCCCCGTCCTGGCGGCGGAATCGGGGTTCGTCGAAGATGCCAAAGCCACGCTGAACCTGCGCAACTTCTATATCAACCGCAACTTCACCAACCCGGACAATGCCCAGGGCAAAGCCGAGGAATGGACCCAGAGTTTCATCCTCGACGCCAAGTCCGGCTTCACCCAGGGCACCGTCGGTTTCGGCGTTGACGTGCTGGGCCTGTACTCGGTCAAGCTCGACGGCGGTCGTGGCACGGCCGGCACCCAGCTGCTGCCGGTGCACGACGACGGCCGCCCGGCCGATGACTTCGGTCGCCTGGGCGTCGCCCTGAAGGCCAAGGTCTCGAAGACCGAATTGAAAGTCGGCGAGTGGATGCCAGTGTTGCCGATCCTGCGTTCCGACGATGGCCGTTCCCTGCCGCAAACCTTCCGTGGCGGCCAGGTGACCTCCACCGAAATCAACGGCCTGAGTCTCTACGGCGGCCAGTTCCGCGCCAACAGCCCGCGTAACGACGCGAGCATGGAAGACATGTCGATGAACGGCCGCGGTGCATTCACCTCCGACCGTTTCAATTTCGGTGGCGGCGAATACGCCTTCAACGAAAAACGCACCCAGGTCGGCGTCTGGTACGCGGAACTGTCCGACATCTACCACCAGCAGTATTTCAACCTGACCCACAGCCAGCCCATCGGCGACTGGACCCTGGGCGCCAACCTCGGTTACTTCACCGGCAAGGAAGACGGCAGCGCATTGGCCGGCGACCTTGACAACAAAACCGCCTTCGCCATGCTTTCCGCCAAATACGGCGGCAACACCTTCTACGTCGGCCTGCAGAAAGTCGGCGGCGACGATGCCTGGATGCGCGTCAACGGCACCAGCGGCGGCACCCTGGCGAACGACAGCTACAACTCCAGCTACGACAACGCCAGGGAAAAATCCTGGCAACTGCGCCACGACTTCAACTTCGCCGCCGTCGGCGTGCCGGGCCTGACCCTGATGAACCGCTACATCAGCGGTGACAACGTTCACACCGCCACGGTCGACGACGGCAAGGAATGGGGCCGGGAAAGTGAGCTGGCCTACACGGTGCAGAGCGGCGTGTTCAAGAGCCTCAACGTGAAATGGCGTAATTCGACGATGCGTAGGGACTTCAGTACCAATGAGTTCGATGAGAACCGGTTGATTGTCAGCTATCCGATCAGCCTGCTGTAAAAACCAAAGATGGATGGAGGCTGTACCACCGTCATCGCGAGCAGGCTCGCTCCCACAGGGGATTGGCGGTGGACGTAGATTCAATGGCCGCTGGAGATCATTGTGAAAGCGAGCTTGCTCGCGATGGCGTCATCACATCCAACATCGATGCAAGCTGACCCACCGCTTTCGCGAGCAGGCTCGCTCCCACAGGAATCGAGGTATGCCCTAACCCCGCGATTCGACACCCAGTTCATCCCAGACCGATTCGGCCAGATGGAAGGTGGCATTGGCCGCCGGAATGCCGCAATAAATCGCACTTTGCATGATCACTTCCTTGATCTCACTACGGCTGACGCCATTGTTGGCGGCGGCGCGCAGGTGCAGCTTGAGTTCTTCGTTGCGGTTCATGCCGATCAGCATGGCAATGGTGATCAGGCTGCGGGTATGGCGCGGCAGTCCCGGGCGGGTCCAGATGTCGCCCCAGGCGTGACGGGTGATCATCTCCTGGAATTCGCTGTTGAATTCGGTCAGGGCGTTGAGGCTGCGATCCACGTGGGCATCGCCCAGCACGGCGCGGCGCACTTGCATGCCTTCGTCGTAACGTTGTTTCTCGTCCACAAAAAACTCCTCAGGCCCGGCCAGAATCAAGCAGGAAATCCAGCACCCGCGCGCTGAACGCAGCGCCGGCCTGGACGTTGGACAAATGCGCGGCGCGGAACTCGGCATATTCGGCCCCATTGACCCGCTCTTGTATAAAATGCCCACCGGACGGCGGTGTCACCGCATCCTCGGTGCCCGCCACAACCAACAACGGCACGCGGATCGACGCCAACTGCTCGCGGAAATCGGCGTCCCGCACCGCCGCGCAGTTTGCCGCATAACCCTGGGGCGAGGTGGCAGCCAGCATGTCGGTGATTTTCTTTACCGTCGCGGGGTGCGCCTCGGCGAAGTCCGGTGTAAACCAGCGGCCAATCGACGCGTCACGCAAGGCCACCATCGCCGCCTGGCCGTCACGCAGCACGGTTTCGATGCGCGGGTTCCACACCGACGGGTCGCCAATCTTGGCCGCCGTGTTGCAGATGACCAGTTTGAACAACCGCTCGCCCGCGTTGATTCCCAGCCATTGGCCGATCAGCCCGCCCATGGACAATCCGCAGAAATGCACCTTGTCGATGCTCAAGGCATCAAGCATGGCCAGCACATCGCGCCCCAGCTGTTCAATGCTGTAGGGGCCTTCGGTCACCAACGACTGACCATGACCACGCGTGTCGAAACGCAGCACGCGAAAGTGTTCGCTGAAAGCTTGGATCTGCTCGTCCCACATGTGCAGGTCGGTGCCCAGGGAGTTGGAAAGCACCAGAACCGGCGCGTCTTCCGGCCCGTCCAATCGATAATTCAGATCGCCCTCGGCGAGTTTGACGAGTCCCACAACAATCTCCTTTCAGGCTTTCAAGGCAAGGTGTTCGGCCACGGCTCGGGCGACCCAGGTCTGGGCCTGTCCAAGGTAGTGGGCCGGGTCGAGCAGATGATCGAGCTCGGTCGTGGATAGCTGCGCGGTGACCTGAGGTTCGTCCCCCAGCACTTCGCGCAGGTGCCGTTGTTCGGCCACGGCGCGCTTGCAGCATTGTTCGAGCAAATGATGCGCGGTGTCGCGCCCCACACGCTGGGCCAGGACGATGCTCACGGCCTCCGCCAGCAGCAGCCCTTGGGTCAACTCCAGGTTACGGGCCATGCGCGACGGATCCACTTCCAGCCCGTCGACCAGCAGCCGCGCCTGTTGCAGCGCGCCGGATACCAGGCAGCAGATCTCCGGCAGGGTTTCCCATTCGGCGTGCCACAGCCCCAGGCTGCGCTCGTGTTCCTGGGGCATGGCGCTGAACAGCGTCGACAACAAGCCCGGCACGCGCGTCGCCGCGCCGATCAGCACGGCCGCGCCCACCGGGTTGCGTTTGTGGGGCATGGTGGACGAACCGCCCTTGCCCGGCGCCGAGGGTTCGAACGCTTCGCCGGCTTCGGTTTGCATCAACAGACTGATGTCACGCCCCAACTTGCCCAGGCTGCCGGCGATCAGGCCCAGCACCGAACCGAACTCCACCAGGCGATCGCGCTGGGTGTGCCACGGCTGCTCCGGCAGGTTCAATTGCAGCTCGGCGGCCAACGCCTCTGCGACTGGCAGCGCGTGCTCACCCAAGGCAGCGAGCGTCCCGGAAGCGCCGCCGAATTGCAGCACCAGCAGGCGCGGCTTGAGCTCGCGCAAGCGTTGGCGACTGCGGGTGATCGCCCCCAGCCAACCGGCGACCTTCATGCCCAGGGTCACCGGCGTGGCGTGTTGCAACCACGTACGCCCGGCCATTGGCGTCGCGGCGTAGCGTTCGGCTTGTCGGGCCAGGCTGTCGGCCAGTTGCGCCAGTTCGTTTTCGATCAGCCCAAGCGCCTGGCGCAGTTGCACCACCAGACCGCTGTCCATCACGTCCTGGCTGGTGGCACCCAAATGCACGTACCGCTCAGCTTCCAGGCTCTGGGTGGCGATGCGCTTGCCCAACGCCTTGACCAGCGGGATCGCCGAATTGCCGGCACTGGCGATCGCTTCGCTCAACGCGCCGAAATCGTACAGGTGGGCGTGGCAGGCGTTCTCGATCGGCGCCACCGCCTCGTGGGGGATCAGCCCCACTCGCGCCTCGGCCCGGGCCAGTGCCGCTTCGACGTCCAGCATGGCCTGCACCCGCCCCGCATCGCAGAACACGTCGCGCATGTCGCGGGCGGTGAAGTAGGCATCGAAGAGCTGATTGCCCGGTCGTTCGCTCATAAACATTCCTTGAGAAAATAGATGCAGTTATGGCGAGGGAGCTTGCTCCCGCTTGAGTGCGAAGCGCTCACAAGAGAGGGCTGCCGCGCAGCCCAGCGGGGATAAATCCCCTCGCCACAATGAATCAAGCAAGCCTTAAAGATCGTGATGCAAATACGCCGGCTGCTTGGGCAGGCGCAGGCTGAACAGGAACGCCACTACCATCATCACCGTGACATACCAATAAAAGGCGTTCTCCATGCCCTGGGCCTTCAGGCTCAAGGCGACGTATTCGGCCGAACCGCCAAAAATCGCATTCGCCACCGCATACGCCAACCCTACTCCCAGCGCGCGCACTTCCGGTGGAAACATTTCAGCCTTCACCAAACCGCTGATGGAGGTGTAGAAGCTGACGATCGCCAACGCCAACGTGATCAGGACAAATGCCAGGAACGGGCTGCTGATGCTTTTGAGTGTCAGCAGGATCGGCACCGTGCACAGCGCCCCAAGGCCACCGAACCAGAGCATGGAGTTACGCCGGCCAATCTTGTCCGCCAGCATGCCGAACAGCGGTTGCATGCACATGTAAAGGAACAGCGCGCCGGTCATGATGTAGCTGGCGGTCTTGGCGTGCAGCCCGGCGGTGTTCACCAGGTATTTCTGCATATACGTGGTGAAGGTGTAGAAAATCAGCGAACCACCGGCGGTGTAGCCCAGTACGGTAATGAAGGCGGCCTTGTGGCTGCGAAACAGTGCAGCGATGCTGCCGGCGTCCTTGTTTTCGCGCATTTCCTTGCTGCTGGTTTCCTTCAGTGAGCGGCGCAGGAACAGGGAAATCACTGCCGCCACCGCGCCGACCACGAACGGAATCCGCCAGCCCCAGGCGCGCAGTTCATCTTCGTTGAGAAACTGCTGCAGGATCACCACCAGCGACACCGCCAGCAGCTGCCCGCCGATCAGCGTCACGTACTGGAACGACGCAAAGAAGCCGCGCTGGCCTTTCAGGGCGACTTCGCTCATATAGGTGGCAGTGGTGCCGTACTCGCCGCCCACCGACAGGCCTTGCAGCAGACGGGCGAGCAACAGCAGCACCGGCGCCCACACGCCGATGTCCTTGTAGGTTGGCAGGCAGGCGATGAGCAACGAGCCGAAGCACATCATCAGCACCGAGATCATCATCGAATTCTTGCGCCCGTGACGGTCCGCCACCCGGCCGAAAATCCAACCGCCGATAGGTCGCATCAGGAACCCGGCGGCGAATACACCGGCGGTGTTGACCAGTTGCACGGTGGGGTTGTCCGACGGAAAGAATGCCGGCGCGAAGTAAATGGCGCAAAAGGCATAGACATAGAAGTCGAACCATTCGACCAGGTTGCCGGATGAGGCACCGACGATGGCAAAGATACGCTTGCTGCGCTCTTCACCGGTGTAGTGGCTGGTTGGGGTGGTCATGATTTTTCACTCGTTGGGGACTGACGACGTCTAGACACACTTCGTAACAGTCCCGTTCCACAAACAGTCTTTCATGCAGTAGCGCCTGTACCAACGCTATCGCGAGCAAGCTCGCTCCCACAGGGCTTGCATCACACCCGTGGCGAGCAAGCTCGCTCCCGCAGGGCTTGCATCACACCCGTGGCGAGCAAGCTCGCTCCCGCAGGGCTTGCATCACACCCGTGGCGAGGGAGCTTGCTCCCGCTCGGCTGCGAAGCAGTCGCAAACCAGGCAGCGCGATTGGTCTGAAGAAATGCGTCGCAAGCCAGCGGGAGCGAACTCCCTCGCCACCGAGATTTTCACTCAGTAATCGAAGAACACCGTTTCGGCATCCGTGCCCTGCAGGATCACGTTCCACTGGTACACACCTGACGCATCGGGCTTGGCCACGAGGGTGCCGCGTCGTTCCTGCGGCACGCAGGCCAGCAGCGGGTCGGCTTCGTTACCGGGTTCATCGTCAAAATAGATCCGCGTCAGCAGATGCTTGACCAGCCCACGGGCGAACACCAACACCACCAGGTGCGGGGCTTGGGTCGTGCCGCCCAGCCCCGGCACGGTGCCGGGCTTGATGGTGGTGAAACGAAAACGTCCCTCGGCATCCACCGGTACCCGACCAAAACCGTCGAAATGCGGGTCGAGGGGTTTGTCCTGGTCGTCTTCCGGGTGGGCGTACTTGCCGGCCGCGTTGGCCTGCCAGACTTCCAGCATCGCGTCGTTGACGAACTGACCATTGCCATCGACCACCTGCCCGGTGATCGCCACCCTTTGGCCGAGGGTCTGCTCGTCGGTCAGGTCTTCGCGGTTCAGCCAGGTCAGGCCGATGTGGTAGTAAGGCCCGACGGTGTGGGACGTAGTGGCGTTGAGCGTCATCTTATTTCTCCATCGGCGTGGCATCGCGGCCGCGCAAGACGATGTCCCAGCGATAACCGAGGGCGTAGTGAGGGACGGTTTTTTCCAGGTCGAACCGGGCGATCAAGCGTTCCTTGGCACTGGTGTCCGGCACGCAGTTATAGATCGGGTCGTATTCCAGCAACGGGTCGCCGGGGAAATACATCTGCGTCACTAGGCGCGTCAGGATGCTCGGCCCGAACAGTGAGAAGTGGATATGCGCCGGGCGCCAGGCGTTGTGGTGATTGCCCCACGGGTAAGCGCCGGGCTTGATGGTCTGGAATTGATACCAACCGTCGGCGTCGGTGACGGTGCGACCGGTGCCGGTGAAGTTCGGGTCCAGCGGCGCGTCATGGTTGTCACGGTCGTGGTTGTAGCGTCCGGCGGCGTTGGCCTGCCAGATCTCCACGAGAACGCCCGGCACCGGCTCGCCGTGCTCATCCAGCACGCGCCCATGAATGATGATCCGCTCGCCGAGCGGCTCGCCAGTGTGCTGGGCGGTCAGGTCGTGGTCCTTCTCCTGGATGCGATCTGCGCCCACAGTCGGGCCGGTGATTTCCGACAGCGAATGAGGCAGATACACCAAAGGTTTCGACGGCGAACGCAGGTTGGTGGACTGGTACGACGGGTGCAGGTATTCCGGCTGGGTGCCCACTTGAGGGCGGCGGTAACCAGGCTTGTCAGTCATGAAGCATTCCTCGGTTTCTTATTAGTGAAACGACCGTCAGACGCGTTCGATCGCCAGCGCCAGACCTTGGCCGACCCCAACACACATGGTCGCCAGGCCTTTCTTGCCGCCGGTCTTTTCCAGATGATGCAACGCGGTCAGCACCAACCGTGCCCCGCTCATGCCCAGCGGGTGGCCCAGGGCGATGGCGCCACCGTTCGGGTTGACTTGCGGCGCATCGTCCGCCAGCCCCAAGTCCCGCAGTACCGCCAAGCCTTGGCTGGCAAAGGCTTCGTTAAGCTCGATCACGTCAAAATCGGCGACGGCCATTCCCAGGCGCTCGGTGAGCTTGCGCACCGCTGGCACCGGGCCGATGCCCATTACCCGGGGCGCCACCCCGGCACTGGCCATGCCCAGCACTTTGCCCCGAGGCGTCAGGCCATGTTTTTTAACCGCCTCTGCAGACGCCAGGATCATCGCGGCCGCGCCGTCATTCACACCCGAGGCGTTGCCGGCGGTGACGGTTTTGTCCGCGCCGTTGACCGGCTTGAGCTTGCTCAGGGTCTCCAGCGTGGTGTCAGCCCGTGGATGCTCGTCCTGCTCGACCACGGTTTCACCTTTTTTGTGGGCGATGCGCACCGGCACGATTTCCTCGGCAAAAAAACCGGCCGCCTGGGCCGCTGCCGCCCGCTGCTGGCTGCGCACGGCGAAGGCGTCCTGGTCGGCGCGGGACACAACATGGTCGTCGGCCACGTTATCCGCCGTCTGCGGCATCGCGTCCACGCCGTACTGGGCTTTCATCAAAGGGTTGATGAAGCGCCAGCCGATGGTGGTGTCTTCCAGTTTCATGTTGCGGGAAAACGCCGCGTCGGCCTTGCCCATCACGAACGGCGCACGGGACATCGACTCCACGCCGCCAGCAATCGCCAGTTCCATCTCGCCGCTGGCGATGGCGCGGAACGCGGTCCCGATAGCATCCATGCCCGAAGCGCAGAGGCGGTTGAGGGTCACGCCAGGAACACTTTCAGGGAGGCCCGCCAACAGCAGCGCCATGCGCGCGACGTTGCGGTTGTCCTCGCCGGCCTGGTTGGCGCAGCCGAGGAATACCTCGTCCACTGCATTCCAGTCCACGGATGGGTTGCGCTCCATCAATGCCTTGATCGGCACGGCGGCCAGATCATCGGCACGCACGGCGGCCAGGCTGCCGCCGAACCGGCCGATGGGGGTTCGAATCGCATCACAGATAAAAACGTCGCGCATCAGGCTTCTCCCGGTGTCTGCCCGTGGGCCGCCGCGGTGCGGGCCTCAAGGTCACGCAGTGCGCGCAGCTCCACCTCGGTCGGCTCGGCGGTGGTCTGCACCTGGTCGGCGAAGCGGATCGCCCACCCGGTGGCCGCGATCACTTGCTCGCGAGTCACGCCAGGGTGCAGCGAGGTGACCACGAATTCATGACTGCCGGCTTCCGGCTCCATGATGCACAGGTCAGTGATAATCCCCACCGGCCCGGCACCCGGCAAGCCAAGGCGCTTGCGCGAATCGCCACCTTCGCCGTGACCGACCGAGGTGATGAAATCCAGCTTGTCGACAAACGAACGGGCCGACTGCTTGAGGATGATCAGCACACTCTTGGCGGAACCGGCAATTTCCGGCGCGCCACCCGCGCCGGGCAGACGGACTTTCGGCTGATGGTAGTCACCCACCACCGTGGTGTTGATGTTGCCGAAACGGTCGACCTGGGCCGCACCGAGGAAACCGACGTCGATACGCCCCCCTTGCAGCCAGTAGCGGAAAATCTCACCGGTCGGTACGACAGTGTCCGCGGTTTCCGCCAGCTCACCGTCGCCGATGGACAGCGGCAATACGCTGGGCTTGGCACCGATCGGACCGGACTCGTAGATCAGCACTACATCGGGTGACGAAGTCAGCCGTGCCAGATTGGCCGCTTTCGACGGCAAACCGATGCCCACGAAGCACACGGCATTGTTCTTCAACCGCCGCGCCGCCGCGACCGTCATCATCTCATTGGTGGAATAGGTCATGGTTTCACCTGCGAAGCGGCTGCGAGCCGGGCCTGGAATTCACTGAAATCCTGGGTGCCGCGAATGTATTCGTCGATCCAAGCGCTAAACGTATCGCGATCCCGGGCGATGGGGTCCCACGCTTGGTAGAAACGATTATCTCGCTCGGTATAACCGTGGGCGTAGGACGGATGGGCGCCGCCGGGCACATGGCACACGGCGCTCAACGCCCAGGTCGGCAGCACGCAGGCGTTCATCGGCGCATTCAGGTCATCGACGATTTCTTCCACGGTGACGATGCAGCGCTTGGCGGCCAGGGCGGCTTCTTTCTGCACGCCGAGGATGCCCCACAGCAGCACGTTTCCTTTGCGGTCGGCTTTCTGAGCGTGGATCACCGTGACGTCCGGGCGCACCGAAGGCACGGCGGCCAACACCTCACCGGTAAAGGGACAGGTCACGCTCTTGATCAGCGGGTTGACCTTCGGCAGGTCGGAACCCGCGTAGGCCCGCAGCACCGCGAACGGTAGGCCGGAGGCACCGGCAACGTAGGCATTGGCCAGGTCTGCGTGGCTGTGCTCCTCGATTTCCAGCGGATGCGGCCATTGCTTTTCCACTGCGTCACGCAACCGATGCAACGAGCCCACGCCTGGGTTGCCGCCCCAGGAAAAAATCAGCTTGCGGGCACAACCGGCTCCGATCAACTGGTCATAGATCAGGTCGGGCGTCATGCGCACCAGCGTCAGGTCTTTCTTGCCCTGACGGATGATTTCATGACCCGCCGCTGTCGGGATCAAGTGGGTGAAGCCTTCGAGCGCGACGGTATCGCCGTCGTTGACGAACTGCTTCACCGCATCGTGCAGCGAAAGGATTTCAGCCATGGGGCAGGCTCCCGTTTTCCAGTAGACCGACATGAATAAGGCGCGAGGTTAGGCGCCGGAATGACTGAAGATTAAGCTTCGGGATGAAGGCAAAACAATCCGATAATCGACAGAGCGTTCGTTTATCGAACAGATTGTTGCTTGGCTATCTATTTATCAGGACACAGCAAATTCCCTGTGGGAGCGAGCTTGCTCGCGATAGCGCCGTATCAACTTGCATCAATGTTGACTGACCCACCGCCATCGCGAGCAAGCGCGCTCCCACAGGTCTTTTACAGGCTCAAACTCTATGGCTCAGGTTGCGTCCGCATGGCTGACCATGCCCTTGATCACCACCGCCACGGTCGCCAGGGCCGCCGGGATCACCAACGCGGTCAGGACCTGTTCAAAGTTCCAGCCCAGCCCCAGCAGGGTCGCGCCCATCCAGGCCCCGAGAATCGCCCCGAAGCGACCTATGCCCAGCATCCAGGAAACACCGGTGGCCCGGCCCTGGGTCGGGTAGAAGCGCGCCGCCAGGGACGGCATCGCCGATTGGGCGCCGTTGACGCACATGCCCGCCACCAGCACCAAGGTGGCAAGCAGGGTGATGTTGCCCAGACTCTGCCCTACCGCATAGGCAAACAGCCCTGCCAACAGATAGAAAATGCCGATAACCTTGTGCGGATTGAACCGATCCATCGCCCAGCCCACGCCAACGGCGCTCAATACCCCACCGAACTGGAACAGCGCGCCGATGAACGCCGCCTGCTCCATGCTCGCGCCGCTGTCACGCATCAGGGTCGGCAACCAACTGGTCAGGAGATAAACGATCACCAGGCCCATGAAATACGTGAGCCACAGCAACAAAGTGCCGGCGCTGTAAGTGCCCGAGAAAATCACCGCCAGCACGTTGCGCGCCTTCACGGTTGTCTGCTCCGGCACGCTGAAGCTGGACGCCTGGGCGATAGTCGTTGGGTCAATCGGCGCCAGGGTCTTGCGCACTTTGTCGGTGCCACGGTTACGCACAACCAGGTAACGCGCGGACTCCGGCAACCAGAACACCAGCACGACCGCGAGTATCAGCGGCAGAACGCCGCCAATCAGCAGGAGGCTGTGCCAGCCAAATGCCGGGATCAACTTGGCCGAGATGAACCCGCCGCCGGCCATGCCGAGGTTGAAGCCACAGAACATGCTGGTCACCAGCAGGGATTTCTTGCGCTCCGGGGTGTATTCCGACAGCAGAGTGGTGGCGTTCGGCATGCCGGCGCCCAATCCCAGGCCGGTCAGGAAGCGCAGCACCAGCAATTGATCGACATTGGTACAGAACGCCGAGGCCAGGCTGAACGCGCCAAACAACACGACCGCGCCGACCAATACGAGTTTTCGTCCAAAGCGATCGGCCAACGGGCCGGAGCCCAGGGCGCCGAAGACCATGCCGATCAGTGCGGCACTCATGACCGGGCCAAGGCTGGCCCGGTCGATGCCCCAATCCTGGGACAACGCCGGCGCGATGAAACCCATGGCCGCGGTATCGAGGCCATCGAGGAAGACGATCAGGAAACAGAGAATGACCACGCGCCACTGATAGCGTGAGATCGGTTGAGCGTTGATGAAGGACTGCACATCGAGGCAGGTGCCTACGGAAGTCTGGGGCTGATTCATTTTATTTTTATTCCACGCAAGAGACGCCAGATGACGCTGCGCGACATTAATGAGGCCGGGCAAATACCGTCAATTCATCGCAGCCGAGTGTGTGCGTTTATCGAACAGCTTAAGAAAACAACTGTGCGCTCAAGTCGCGGCTGGCCCCCAGCAGACCTGGCAGGAAACGTTGCTCCAACTCATTGCGGCTGACCCGCCCGGCATGCGTGCTGACATTCAGGGCCGCGACTACTTGACCCGACGCGTCATAGACCGGCACGGCAATTGAGCGCAGCCCCTGCTCCAACTCCTGATCGACGATGCACCACCCTTGCTGCCGGACCTGATGCAAGCATTCAAGCAGCGCCTCGGGCGTATGCAGGGTCCTGCTGGTCTTGGCCTGAAGGTCGGCATGGTCGAGGTAATCTCGCAGCGAAGCGTCGTCCAGGGCCGCCAGCAGGATCCTGCCCATGGACGTGCAATACGCCGGCAGGCGGCCGCCGACGGACAGGTCCACGGAAATCAGCCGCTGGGTGGTCGCCGACCGGGCGATGTAGAGGATATCGTCGCCTTCGAGCGTGGCCATGTTGCAGGCCTCGTGCAGCTGTTCGCTCATGCGGTCCAGATAAGGCTGGGCGGACACGGCCAGCGGCGTCGATGACAAATAGGCGTGGCCCAGCGTCAGCACTTTGGGCAGCAACGAATAGGTACGCCCATCGGTGGTCGCATAGCCGAGCTTGATCAAGGTATACAGGCAACGGCGGACGGCGGCGCGGGGGATTTCCGTGCGATGGCTGATCTGCGCGATGGTCAGGTGCCGCTTGCGCTCCTGGAAAGCCTGGACCACGGCAAGGCCCCGGGCCAGCGAGGTCATGAAATCCGGGTCACCCGTCATGGCCTGGATCCGCTTGGCCGGCGAGGCGACGATCGGTGGCGCGACTGACGTAAAGGCATTGCGCAATTGGTCGTTCATGTCAGGTCCTCGGAAATTGACGACTATTACAAGCGGCTGCCCGGCCGACAGACAAGCACCTGGCGATCAAGACCGTTCGATTATCGAACTGGCGACCGATAATCGCAATCCATGCATCAGCTCTTCATCTGGCCATGCTCCTGATATCGCCCACTCGGGTATGGAAATAACAAAGATGGGCCGTGACGGGTTGCAACAAACGAGGCTCAATATTGAACTTGTGGTACGTCTTGAAACTCTGTTGACACAACTTGCACATACAAACATTGGTTCACACAAGGCAACCGAACGTTTTAACTTTAGCGATAGTGTTATTCAGATGGACCGCTATAATGCGCTCAGTGACGGCGCGGCCAATCGGCCAGTCCCCGTCCGCGGGCACGACAGTTCTAACTGTCATGTCGGCAACCGGTGCGTGAAGCATCGATGACCGCTTCCTCTGTGTCGGCAATAACCCGAAGCCCTGATGCTACGTCAGCTGTCAGCTCTGGTGCCGTGGCCGTCTGCATGACTGCATGCAGTGCGTATCACCAGATTAATTTTCAATTCATTAGGTAATACTGTGACGAAAGAAGAACTGCGCGCGGAACTTGAGCGCCAGGAACAACGTTACAAGGAAGTCTACGGCGGGGAAATCACCACCTACGCCGCGCAACCCGAACCGGAACGCAAACCTTGGCGCAAACGCGCCACCGTCCAGGACCAGGCTTTCAGCCAGGAACTTCAAAAGATGGAAAAAGAGCTCAAGTCCGAAGAAGGATGACGTCGCGCACTTGATGTTGTTACGGGCCGTGTCCGGTCGCCACCCAGGCCGGACACGGCAGCGGACGCCCGCCAAAAGTGGGCCGCTTCAACTCACCAGCCATCGGTCGGGTAACCGTAACGACTGCTCGTCCTTCAGATTTTTTCTTCCGACGATCCCGGCGCGAGGCGAACACGCCAACAGAGCTTTCATCCTTGTAAACAAAGGCTTGCAGCCTCGTGGCGCCCCTCGAAAAAGACAGCCTGCACCCCGGTCGCTTAGCAGAAGATTGTTACCGATGAGCAGGCAATGCATCGATTTGCGAGGTTTTCTGGCATAATCGCGCCCCCTTATGACCGGGTCAGAAAACCTTCATGATCGATTTATTCAGCGGACTGGATGCTTGGGTGCTCGTGAGCCTCTTGCTCGCCCTGGCTTTTGTCCTCGCCTTCGAGTTCATCAACGGCTTTCATGACACCGCTAACGCGGTTGCCACTGTTATCTACACCAAAGCCATGCCGCCTCACCTGGCGGTGTTCTTTTCCGGTGTGTTCAATTTCCTCGGCGTGTTGCTGGGCGGTGTGGGGGTGGCGTATGCCATCGTGCACTTGCTGCCCGTGGAACTGTTGATCAACGTGAACACCGGCCACGGGTTGGCCATGGTGTTCTCACTGCTTGCGGCGGCCATCACCTGGAACCTGGGCACGTGGTACTTCGGTATCCCGGCCTCCAGCTCCCACACCCTGATCGGCTCGATCCTTGGCGTCGGCCTGGCCAACGCATTGATCAATGACATTGCGCTGCGCGATGGCGTGAATTGGCAGAAGGCAATCGACATCGGTGCTTCCCTGGTGTTCTCGCCCATGGCCGGCTTCCTGATCGCCGCCCTGGTGTTGATCGGCCTGAAATGGTGGCGTCCGTTGTCGAAAATGCACAAGACGCCGGAACAGCGCCGCAAGATCGACGACAAGAAACACCCGCCATTCTGGAACCGCCTGGTGCTGGTGATTTCGGCCATGGCCGTCAGCTTCGTCCACGGTTCCAACGACGGCCAGAAAGGCATCGGCCTGATCATGCTGGTGCTGATCGGGATCGTCCCCGCGCAGTTCGTACTCGACCTGAACAGCACGACCTACCAGATCGAGCGTACCCGCGACGCGACCCTGCACTTGAGCCAGTTCTACAAGCGCAACAGTGAATCCCTCGGCGAATTCCTGGCCTTGGGCAAGAGTGTCGAAGGCGATCTGCCGGAGAAATTCCGTTGCAACCCGCAACAGACCGAACCGACCATCAACGCGCTGCTCGATACGCTCAAAGGCGTGGCGGACTACCACTCGCTGCCTTCGGAAAGCCGTATCGAAGTGCGTCGCTACCTGCTCTGCCTGGACGACACGGCGAAAAAGGTCGGCAAGCTGCCGGGTTTGGCGGCTCGTGAGAAAGACGACCTGAACAAGCTGCGCAAGGACCTGACCGCGACCACCGAATACGCGCCGTTCTGGGTGATCCTGGCGGTTGCCCTGGCGCTGGGCCTGGGCACCATGGTCGGCTGGAAGCGCGTGGTACTGACCATCGGCGAGAAGATCGGCAAGCAAGGCATGACCTACGCCCAAGGCATGTCGGCCCAGATCACCACCGCTTGCATGATTGGCGCGGCGAACGTCTTCAGCCTGCCGGTTTCCACCACCCATGTACTGTCTTCCGGCGTGGCGGGCACCATGGTCGCCAACAAGAGCGGCCTGCAAGGCGGTACGGTGAAGACCATCCTGCTGGCCTGGGTGCTGACCTTGCCGGCAACGGTGGCCCTGTCGGCGGCGCTGTTCTGGCTGGCGTCCAAGGCCATCAGCGGCTGAGTCTCTGGCAGTTATGAAAAAAGGTGCGTTCCTTGCGGTTCGCACCTTTTTTCATGCCCAGCCACCTGTGGGAGCGAGCAAGTTCGCCCCCACAATGGTTTTATGGGAAACCGGAACATTTGCCAAAAAAAAGGGCGACCGAAGTCGCCCAAAATGCCTTGCGTGCTCGCTGTCGCTGAAAAGGCCTACGGCTTCTTGCGCTTGTGCGCATCTTTCCAGATGAATAATCCAAAACCTGCGAAAAACACGAACATGAGGCCGACCGTCAACACACCGGCAAACACCACATTATCGATAAACATGACTGGCCTCCTGGTCTTGCCCCTGTTTCGTTGGAGCCAAGTTAACCAATCGGGCCCGGATGAAAATTGACCGGAATCAATACCGCTCGCGACGGAGCGAAATGAAGAGGGAATAATTGATTTGGATCAATGAATCGAGGGGCGCTCAGCGCTTTTTCGGTTTGTTTTTCGGTTTTTTCTTTGGCTTGCCCAGCGGCATGGCCTGCTCGAAAGCCTGGCGAACTTCATTGAGGCGTTTTTCGTTGAGGTCGTGAACGCGCTTGGCGCGCTCAGCGCCCAGGTCAATCAGCTTGTCTTCTTGGCTCATGGTGTGTCGGCATCATACGGTGAGTTCGGATGCGCCCATGATGCGGGCTGCTTCCTGCGTTGACCAGCCCGGCCGTCTCGGCGGGCTTGGATCAGATCTGGATATCGACCCACAGGCCTTGGCGCGACTCCCCTTCCACCAGCGGTACGACCGGTACGGTGTTGTCGGCGTTCAGCTCGGTGCCCGGCACCGCCAAATGTTCGTCGGGGTCTTCATCGGCTTCACGGCGACGCCTTTCACGCTCCTGCTGGCGGCGCTGTTCCTCGCGCAGCAACAACGCGGTTTCTTCAGGATCGCGCTTTTGCAGGTCGATGGTGCTTTCGCTGGAGCTTTCCTGAACAGGGACCACGGGCGGAATATCCGGTCGCGGCCGGATAGGATCCTGCTGCGCGGTAACGGGTACGGCGCTCAAGGGAAGCATGGGTGGCAACATAAAGGTCTCCTGTCTTCAGGTTGTCGGCTGTGGCGGGGACAGCTTGAACCGCTGGTCCGAAACTTGTGACCTGGTTGGCATTGCGCCCTGCCAGCCCACAAGCTTGTTTGATCGCGCAACCCGTTTAAGTTCCCTTGGCCAGGTTGACGGGGAACGCCCACGCGAGGCCTGGCAGATGTGCGTAAATCCTTTGGTCTGGCGGCTCATTCCGTTAAGATAGCCGGCTTTTTCACGGCGGGAGTCAGGCAGCATGGCGCAGCAGTATCAACCGGGGCAACGCTGGATCAGTGACAGCGAAGCCGAGCTGGGTTTAGGCACCGTTCTGGCACAGGACGGCCGCTTGTTGACCGTGCTCTATCCGGCCACTGGCGACACTCGCCAGTACGCGCTACGGAATGCGCCCTTGACCCGCGTACGGTTTTCGCCGGGCGACGTGATCACTCACTTCGAAGGCTGGAAAATGACCGTGCGCGAAGTCGACGACGTCGATGGACTGTTGGTCTACCACGGCCTTGACGGCCAGAACGAAGTCGTCACGCTGCCCGAAACCCAGCTGTCGAACTTCATCCAGTTCCGCTTGGCCAGCGACCGCCTGTTCGCCGGCCAGATCGACCCACTGGCCTGGTTTTCCCTGCGCTACCACACGCTGGAACATACCAGCCGCCAATTGCAGTCCCCGCTTTGGGGCCTGGGTGGCGTCCGCGCCCAACCGATCGCCCACCAACTGCACATCGCCCGCGAAGTGGCTGACCGCATTGCGCCACGGGTACTGCTGGCAGACGAAGTGGGCCTGGGCAAGACCATCGAAGCCGGCCTCATCATCCACCGCCAACTGCTTTCCGGGCGCGCCAGCCGCATCCTGATCCTGGTCCCGGAAAACCTCCAGCACCAATGGCTGGTGGAAATGCGCCGGCGCTTCAACCTGCAGGTGGCGCTGTTCGACGAAGAACGCTTCATTGAAAGCGATGCCAGCAACCCCTTCGAAGACACCCAACTGGCGCTGGTGGCGCTGGAATGGCTGGTAGACGACGAGAAGGCCCAGGACGCGCTGTTTGCCGCCGGATGGGACCTGATGGTTGTCGACGAAGCCCATCACCTGGTGTGGCACGAAGACCATGTCAGCCCTCAATACGCACTGGTGGAGCAACTTGCCGAAACCATTCCCGGCGTACTGCTGCTGACCGCGACACCTGAGCAACTGGGACAGGACAGCCACTTCGCCCGTCTGCGCCTGCTGGACCCGAACCGTTTCCATGACCTGCAGGCCTTCCGTGCCGAAAGCGAGAACTATCGCCCGGTCGCCGAAGCCGTCCAGGAGTTGTTGGACAAAGGGCGCCTGTCGCCCGAAGCCCACCAGACCATCCACGGTTTCCTGGGTAACGAGGGCGAAGCGCTGCTGACGGCTGTCAACGATGGCGACATCGAAGCCAGCGCCCGCCTGGTTCGTGAATTGCTCGACCGACATGGCACTGGCCGCGTGCTGTTCCGCAATACCCGCGCCGCCGTGCAAGGCTTCCCGGAGCGCAAGCTGCACGCTTATCCTTTGCCATGCCCGGACGAATACCTGGAACTGCCGCTGGGCGATCATGCCGAGCTGTACCCGGAAGTCAGCTTCCAGGCCCAGCCGGACGCCAGCGAAGAAGAGCGCTGGTGGAAATTCGACCCGCGCGTCGAATGGCTGATCGACCAGTTGAAAATGCTCAAGCGCACCAAGGTCCTGGTGATCTGCGCCCACGCGGAAACCGCCATGGACCTGGAAGACGCCCTGCGCGTGCGCTCTGGCATCCCTGCCACGGTGTTCCACGAAGGCATGAACATTCTGGAGCGCGACCGCGCGGCCGCTTACTTCGCTGATGAAGAGTTTGGCGCCCAGGTGCTGATCTGCTCGGAAATCGGCAGCGAAGGTCGTAACTTCCAGTTTGCCCATCACCTGGTGCTGTTCGACCTGCCATCGCACCCGGACCTGCTGGAACAACGGATCGGCCGCCTGGACCGGATCGGCCAGAAACACACCATCGAGCTGCACGTGCCCTACCTGGAAACCAGCCCGCAGGCCCGGCTGTTCCAGTGGTATCACGAAGCCCTGAACGCGTTTCTCAACACCTGCCCGACCGGCAACGCCTTGCAGCATCAATTCGGCCCGCGCCTGCTGCCATTGCTCGAAGAAGCCGACGATGGCGACTGGCAAGCGCTGATCGACGAGGCCCGCGTGGAGCGCGAGCGCCTGGAAGCCGAGCTGCATACCGGCCGCGATCGCCTGCTGGAGCTCAATTCCGGCGGCGCGGGTGAAGGTGATGCGCTGGTGGAGGCCATTCTCGAACAGGATGACCAGTTTGCCCTGCCGATCTACATGGAGACCTTGTTCGACGCCTTCGGTATCGACAGCGAGGACCATTCAGACAACGCGCTGATCCTCAAGCCGAGCGAGAAAATGCTCGACGCCAGTTTCCCCTTGGGCGACGACGAAGGCGTGACCATCACCTACGACCGCAACCAGGCGCTGTCTCGCGAGGACATGCAATTCATCACCTGGGAGCACCCGATGGTGCAAGGCGGCATGGACCTGGTGCTGTCGGGCTCCATGGGCAACACGGCCGTGGCGCTGATCAAGAACAAGGCACTCAAACCCGGCACCGTGCTGCTGGAACTGCTCTATGTCAGCGAAGTGGTCGCCCCGCGTTCGCTGCAGCTGGGCCGCTACCTGCCACCAGCGGCCCTGCGCTGCCTGCTGGACGCCAACGGCAACGACCTGGCGGCTCGGGTCTCTTTCGAAACCCTGAACGACCAGCTCGAAAGCGTGCCACGCGCCAGCGCCAACAAATTCATCCAGGCCCAGCGCGACCAACTCGCGCCGCGGATCAATGCCGGCGAACAGAAAATCATCCCACGCCATGCCGAGCGCGTGGCCGAGGCCCAACGTCGCCTGGCGGCTGATACCGAAGAAGAGCTGGCACGCTTGACCGCGTTGCAAGCGGTCAACCCAACCGTGCGGGACAGCGAGCTGGAGGCTTTGCGCCAGCAGCGTGAGCAAGGGTTGGCGATGTTGGAGAAGGCTGCGTTGCGGTTGGAGGCAATTCGGGTGCTGGTGGCGGGGTAATTTCGGCTGGGCTTTCGTTTCCGTGTGGGGGCGAGCACGCTCGCTCCCACAGGGTTCGTTACTGAGATCGGTTGCTCAGTTGCTGTTGCAGGTACTGGATCTGCGATTGCAACGTGTTGATGTTGCGGGTGACCTGGCCGCGGAAGGCATCGAATTCGGCGGTGTTGCCGGAACGGTTTTCCTGTTGGCTCTTGAGCACGACCATGTCCTGCTCCAAACGCTCGATGGCCGAGTTGGAAGTGGCTCGTTTCAAAGCCGTGATGTCCGCACCGATGCTTTTGAGCTGGGCATCCAGGGCACCACCCTCGCCTTGGTTCTTCAAGGCCGACACTTCCGCCGCCAACGCCTTGACCTGAGCCTGGAGTTCCTTGTTGGCCGCTTGCAGCTGGGTGTTGGTGTTTTCCTGCTGCGAAGCCTGGGTGATCATCTTGGCCAGTTGCGTGTCCAGGTCGGCGGACGGGCCGAAGGCGCCTTGCAGCGCTTTATATTGTTCCTGCAGCTTGCCGTCGAATTGGCGGCCCTGCTCTTGCATCTTGTTTTCCAACTGTCTGATCTGCAGTTTCAAGGCTTCACTGTCGCTCATGACATTGGACTGTCCGGCGACCACCTTGCCGGAAATGTCCTGCAAGCGCCCGGCCGCATCCTCACTGATGCGGGCGAAGCTTTCCTGGGTGGCCACCAATTGCTGTTCCATCAGGGAAATCTGCTGGAAACTCCACCACGCCAGGAAGGCCAGCGCGCACAGCAAGGCTCCGACCAAGGCCCACAGCGGCCCGGTGCTCGGTGCCTTGACCTTCGCCGCCGCAACGGACGCCGGACGCGCCTGCACGTGGGGCGGGCGATTGCTCAGGAAGTCATCGTCATCGGGGATGTCCGCCCGCATCCGCAGGCTCGGTACATCGTCGAAGTCGTCGTTGGCATCGTTACGCGTGGGCATGGGTTCAACCTTTGGGAAATCGGTGGTGACTCGATGCGGCGAGTATAACCCCCTCGCCCGCCGCACCCATTGACCCCGAACCGGGCACTCGGTTCATGACGGGGCGATCAGCGGCCATGCTGGACGCGCCACCAGGCGCAGAATTCATCGAGGGCGGCCCAGAGGCTGACCTTCGGATCATAATCCAGACAGTGCCGTGCCCGGTCGATATCCAGGGTGAAATTCCTGCTCATCACCTGCATGCCCAGGCGTGACAGCGTCGGTTCGGGCCGTCCGGGCCAGATTGCGCAAAGACCTTCGTTCATGGCCGCAACGCTGTAGGCCAGTCCATAGGAGCGGTAACGCCTGACCTGCGGGACTTCCATCTGCCGCATCACATAATTGACCACATCCCACAGCGGGACAGGCACGCCATTGCTGATGTTATAAGCCTTGCCCAAGGCCGAATCGGTGGCCAGCAGGCTGCTGAGCAGCGCTTCGTTGAGGTTCTGTACGCTGGTGAAATCCACTTTGTTCAAGCCGTTGCCAACAATCGCCAGGCGTCCCTTGCGCTGCATTTTAAGCAGCCGCGGGAAAATGCTCATGTCGCCGGCACCGGTGACGAATCGCGGGCGCAGGGCCAGCACTTCCAAACCGAACTCCTGAGCACCGAAGACTTTCTGTTCGGCCAGGTACTTGGTGGCAGCGTAGGGATGCTTGAAACGTTTAGGCACCTGTTCTTCGGTCAATCCCAAGTGGTCACGACCATCGAAGTAGATCGAGGGCGAAGAAAGGTGAACCAGTCGCCGGACCTTTTGCTTCAGACAAGCCTCGACGATGTTCTCGGTGAGCTGGACATTGCCTTGGTGAAAGTCCTGGTAGCGTCCCCATAACCCCACCGAGCCGGCGCAATGCACCACGGCGTCGACATCGCGACACAGGTCCCGGGCCAACATCGGGTCGCCCAGATCGCCCTCGATGAACTCGGCGCCGCGCGTCACCAGGTGCTGGACGTTTTCAGGCCGGCGGCCATTGACCCGAACATCCAGGCCTTGCTCCAGGGCGAAACGCGCAAAGCGTCCGCCAATGAAGCCGCTTACGCCGGTGACCAGAATTTTCATGAAATGCTCCTAAATCAGTTTCGTGCCACAAGCCAGCTGCATCAGTTCACCCCATGCAGCGTGCTGCCTGCCGCTGCGACCAGCTGCTCGGTCAACAAACCGAGCAGCTGCCCGCCATTGCGCCAATGATGCCAGTACAGCGGCACGTCAATCGGCTTATCTGCGAGTAATTCCACCAGTTCGCCTCTGCCCAGTGCATCGCGAACTTGCAGCTCGGGCACTAGCCCCCAGCCAAGCCCCGCCTCGATAAGGCGAAGGAAACCTTCGGATGATGGGCATAAATGGTGTTCGAATCCGCCTTCGACGCCGAGGGAAGCCAGATACCGGTGTTGCAGGAAATCATCCGGGCCGAACACCAGGGCAGGTGTGCGAGCCAGCAGATCGGCGCGCACCCCGCCGGGGAAATGCCGGGCAATGAAGGCGGGACTGGCGAGCGCCCGGTAGCGCATGGCCCCCAGCAACACGCTGCGGGCGCCGGCCACCGGGCGTTCACTGGCGCAAAGACAAGCGGCGACCTCTCCGGCGCGCATGCGCTTGAGGCCTACGGTCTGGTCCTCCACCACTAAATCGAGCAACACATGCTGCTCGGCACAGAATGTCCCCACCGCGCTGGCCCACCATGTGGCCAGGCTGTCGGCGTTCAGCGCAATGCGCAGGCGCTCCGGCAGGCCCTCTTCGTCCAGCGCCGGTACCAGGCTTTGCAGGTCGCGCTCCAGCAAACGCACCTGTTGTACATGGTTGAGCAGGCGACGGCCGATTTCCGTGGGCGTCGGAGGCGTGGCGCGCACCAGCACGGGCTGGCCGACCCGCGCTTCGAGTAGCTTTATCCGCTGGGAGATGGCCGATTGCGACAATCCCAGCACCTGCGCGGCTCGCTCGAAGCCAGCTTGCTCGACAACGCTCGCCAGGGCGGAAAGCAGTTTGTAATCGAACATCAGTTTTCCTTATGGCCGATCAGCATGATTTGTTTTTCTTATACCCCCGCACCCCGGAGAATGGCCAGCAATTTGCGAACTCCTGGAGTGACAACGTTATGTGGCAAAGCTATGTAAACGGGCTGCTGGTGGCCCTTGGGTTGATCATGGCGATCGGCGCGCAGAACGCGTTCGTGCTGGCCCAGAGCCTGCGCCGCGAGCATCACCTGCCGGTGGCTGCGCTGTGCATCGCCTGTGATGCGCTGTTGGTCGCCGCCGGGGTGTTCGGCCTGGCAACGCTGCTGGCCCAGAGCCCATTGTTGCTTTCGATCGCTCGCTGGGGCGGCGCTGCGTTCTTGCTTTGGTACGGCAGCCAGGCGCTGCGTCGGGCCTGTTCGAGGCAAAGTCTGGAGCGGGATGAAAAGCAGGTCGCGCGGTCTCTGCGAACCGTGCTGCTGAGCGCGCTGGCGGTCACGCTGCTCAACCCTCACGTCTACCTCGACACCGTGTTGCTGATCGGCTCTCTCGGTGCCCAGCAGAGCGTGCCTGGCGCCTACGTCGTGGGCGCGGCCAGTGCTTCGCTGCTGTGGTTTTCCACGTTGGCCCTGGGTGCCGCGTGGCTCGCTCCCTGGCTGGCCCGCCCTGCGACCTGGCGCGTCCTGGACCTGCTGGTGGCCGTGATGATGTTCACGGTAGCAGCGCAACTGATCGTGTCGGGCTGATATTCCAAACCGCTCTGGAACCTCTATTCCACACAGTTGTTGCGTGGTTATGCCGCACCCCCGGTGCTATGATCCGACTCCTGCGCCGCAAAGAGTACAAACTCCCCGGCGCTAGTCTGGCCGCCCGTGATCGGCCTTGCGCTCACCGCAACTGACCTGATTAGGAGAATCACCATGGCTTTCGAATTGCCGCCGCTGCCGTACCCACACGACGCACTGGCGCCACACATCTCCAAAGAAACGCTGGAATACCACCACGACAAGCACCACAACACCTATGTCGTGAACCTGAACAACCTGGTGCCTGGCACCGAGTTCGAAGGCAAGACCCTGGAAGAAATCGTCAAGACTTCCTCGGGCGGTATCTTCAACAACGCCGCTCAGGTCTGGAACCACACCTTCTACTGGAACTGCCTGACGCCTAACGGCGGCGGCCAACCTACCGGCGCGCTGGCTGAAGCCATCAATGCTGCCTTCGGTTCGTTCGACAAGTTCAAGGAAGAATTCAGCAAGACGTCCATCGGCACCTTCGGTTCCGGTTGGGGCTGGCTGGTGAAAAAGGCTGACGGTTCCCTGGCCCTGGCCAGCACCATCGGCGCCGGCAACCCGCTGACCAGCGGCGACACCCCGCTGCTGACCTGCGACGTCTGGGAGCACGCCTACTACATCGACTACCGTAACGTGCGTCCAAAATACGTCGAGGCGTTCTGGAACCTGGTGAACTGGGAGTTCGTGGCTCAGCAGTTCGAAGGCAAGACCTTTACTGCCTAAGCTGTGATGTCTTGAAAAACGGCGCTTTTCCGACGGGAAAGCGCCGTTTTTTTTAGACTTGGATTGCTCTGCGCGAGCGAGCTTGCCCCTCGGCAAGCTTCGCGGTGATCAAGCAATATCGCCCCAGGTAAATGACCTCGCGTCCGAAAAACCAATAAAAATCCCGCCTAGCCTCAAGTTGCAGGCCCTTCCAACCGAAACAATGGTCGTAGAGTCATCACTCTGCAAACACCGTATAACGGCCAGGTTTCAGGCGAAATCCCTTGTGTTTGATTGTCCCTTTGACTGACATCACAGGATTGCCAATACTCATGGCATCTTGACGCTACCCGCACGGAACAAGGAATCCCTCTTTGAAGCTGGAACTCAAAAACAGCTTGTCTGTGAAGTTGCTCCGGGTCGTGCTCCTCTCGGCGTTGATCGTTGGCATGGTTTTAAGCTGCGCCCAGATCGTATTCGACGCCTACAAAACCAACCGGGCCGTCGCCGACGACGCCCAGCGCATCCTCGATATGTTCCGCGATCCGTCCACCCAGGCGGTCTATAGCCTGGACCGCGAGATGGGCATGCAGGTGATCGAAGGCCTGTTCCAGGATGAAGCCGTGCGCATGGCGTCCATCGGGCATCCGCGCGAAACCATGCTGGCCGAAAAAACCCGGCCTCTGCAGAAGTATGAAAGCCGCTGGCTGACCGACCTGATACTGGGCCAGGAGCGGACCTTCACCACGCAACTGGTGGGCCGCGGCCCCTACAGTGAATATTATGGCGACCTGAGCATCACGCTCGACACCGCCACCTATGGCCAGGGCTTTATCGTCAGTTCGGTCATCATCTTCATTTCCGGAATGCTGCGGGCTCTGGCCATGGGCCTGGTGCTGTATCTGGTCTACCACTGGCTGTTGACCAAGCCGCTGTCGCGAATCATCCAGCACCTGACCGAAATTAACCCGGACCGCCCCAGTGCCCACAAGATCCCGCAGCTAAGGGGTCACGAGCACAACGAACTGGGCCTGTGGATCAACACCGCCAATCAATTGCTGGCCTCCATCGAGCGCAACACCCACCTGCGCCACGAGGCTGAAAACAGCCTGCTGCGCATGGCCCAGTACGATTTCCTGACCGGCCTGCCCAATCGCCAGCAACTGCAACAGCAACTGGACAAGATCCTCGTGGATGCCGGACGTCTGCAACGTCGCGTCGCGGTGCTGTGCGTGGGGCTGGATGATTTCAAGAGCATCAACGAACAGTTCAGCTACCAGACCGGTGACCAGCTGCTGCTTGCCCTGGCCGATCGGCTGCGCGCCCACAGCGGACGCCTCGGCGCATTGGCGCGACTGGGCGGCGACCAGTTTGCGCTGGTCCAGGCCGATATCGAGCAACCCTATGAAGCCGCCGAACTGGCCCAGAGCATTCTTGACGACCTGGAAGCGCCGTTCGCGCTGGACGACCAGGAGATCCGCCTGAGGGCGACCATTGGCATCACCTTGTTTCCTGAAGACGGCGACAGCACCGAAAAGCTGCTGCAAAAAGCCGAGCAGACCATGACCCTGGCCAAGACCCGCTCGCGCAATCGTTATCAGTTCTACATTGCCAGCGTCGACAGCGAGATGCGCCGCCGTCGCGAATTGGAAAAGGACCTGCGCGAAGCCCTGTCGCGGGAGCAGTTCACCCTGGTGTACCAGCCGCAGATCAGCTATCGCGACCTGCGCGTGGTGGGCACCGAAGCGCTGATTCGCTGGAACCATCCCGAACACGGTTTCGTGCCGCCAGACCTGTTCATTCCTCTGGCCGAGCAGAACGGCACGATCATCGCGATCGGCGAATGGGTCCTGGACCAGGCTTGCAAGCAGCTGCGGGACTGGCATGACCAGGGCTTCGTCGACCTGCGCATGGCGGTCAACCTGTCCACCGTGCAGCTGCACCACGCCGAGCTGCCCAGGGTGGTGAACAACTTCCTGCAGATGTACCGCCTGCCGCCGCGCAGCCTGGAGCTGGAAGTCACCGAGACCGGCCTGATGGAGGACATCACCACCGCTGCCCAGCATTTGCTGAGCCTGCGCCGTTCCGGCGCGCTGATCGCCATTGACGATTTCGGCACTGGCTACTCATCGCTGAGTTATCTCAAGAGCCTGCCGCTGGACAAGATCAAGATCGACAAGAGCTTCGTCCAGGACCTGCTCGATGACGAAGACGATGCAACAATCGTTCGCGCCATCATCCAACTGGGCAAGAGCCTGGGTATGCAGGTCATTGCCGAAGGTGTCGAGACTATCGAGCAGGAGGCGTACATCATTTCCGAGGGCTGCCATGAAGGCCAGGGTTACTACTACAGCAAACCCCTGCCCGCGCGGGAGTTGGGCCTTTACCTGAAGCAGGCGGAGCGCATCAAGGCTTCCATCGTCTGATCCTCGCCGGCCCCGTCATCGGAAATTTCTTACGGACGTCGTCGAAAGACAGCGATCCGCTCGAGTGAATAAGAAATATTTACAGGCACAACCCTTTACACATAATGCAAATCTTTCGCATTATGTCGCAGTTTTGCGCGCCCTCGCGCCTGTCCCATTCATCACCGAAGCAGGATGTTCGCCATGATTCGTATGCCTCTGGCTACCGCCAGTCTGTTGGCCATTGCTATTTCCCTCGCCGGTTGCGGCGAAGGCAAAGACAAGGCCGCCGCGCCGCAAGCGCCAACGCCGGCCGCCAGCACCGCTGCACCGGCTGCCCCCGCTGCCGCTGGCAAGATCGATGAAGCCGCCGCCAAGGCTGTTGTCGCGCACTACGCCGACATCGTCTACGCCGTCTACAGCGATGCCGAATCCACCGCGAAAAACCTGCAGACCGCCGTCGATGCCTTCCTGGCCAAGCCGAACGCCGACACCCTGAAAGCCGCCAAGGCTGCCTGGGTCGCCGCACGCGTGCCATACCTGCAGAGCGAAGTGTTCCGCTTCGGCAACACCATCATCGACGACTGGGAAGGTCAGTTGAACGCATGGCCCCTGGACGAGGGCTTGATCGACTACGTCGACAAATCCTACGAGCATGCCTTGGGTAACCCGGGCGCCACCGCCAATATCATTGGCAACACCGAGGTCCAGGTCGGCGAAGACAAGGTCGACGTCAAGGACATCACCCCGGAAAAACTCGCCAGCCTGAACGAGCTGGGCGGTTCCGAGGCCAACGTCGCCACCGGCTACCACGCCATCGAATTCCTGCTGTGGGGCCAGGACCTCAACGGCACCGGCCCTGGCGCTGGCAATCGCCCGGCCTCGGATTACCTGGAAGGCGCCGGCGCCACGGGCGGCCACAACGATCGTCGTCGCGCCTACCTGAAGTCCGTCACCCAGCTGCTGGTCAACGACCTGCAGGAAATGGTCGGCAACTGGAAGCCGAACGTAGCCGACAACTATCGCGCCACCCTGGAAGCCGAGCCTGCCGAAACCGGCCTGCGCAAGATGCTGTTCGGCATGGGCAGCCTGTCCCTGGGTGAACTGGCGGGCGAGCGCATGAAAGTCTCCCTGGAAGCCAACTCCCCGGAAGACGAACAGGATTGCTTCAGCGACAACACCCACAACTCGCATTTCTACGATGCCAAGGGCGTGCGTAACGTTTACTTGGGTGAATACACACGCGTAGACGGCACCAAGATGACCGGTGCCAGCCTGTCGTCCCTGGTGGCGAAGGCCGACCCGGCCGCCGACACCGCGCTCAAGGCCGACCTGGCCGATACCGAAGCGAAGATCCAGGTCATGGTGGATCACGCCAACAAGGGTGAGCACTACGACCAACTGATCGCCGCTGGCAACACCGCGGGCAACCAGGTCGTGCGCGACGCCATTGCCGCCCTGGTCAAGCAGACCGGTTCGATCGAACAGGCCGCAGGCAAGCTGGGCATCAGCGACCTGAACCCGGACAGCGCTGATCACGAGTTCTGATCAACGCCGGTTCGGTCACCGATAAACCCGTGGGAGCGAGCTTGCTCGCGATGGGGTCTACCAGCCAACCATGATGTTGGCTGGGCCACCCCCATCGCGAGCAAGCTCGCTCCCACGTTGGTTTCTGGATACATGAATTCCATGCGTGCGATAACCTCCCTTGTGGGAGCGAGCCTGCTCGCGAAGGCGGTGGGTCAAGCGCAGTGATGCAGGATTTGCCGACGCAGCAGCTCCTTCATATAGCCGACACATCGCAGGGGGCCGCTTCGCGCCCCAGCGGGAGCAAGCTCCCTCGCCACGGGCCTGCTCGTGCCATCAGTGCAAGCCGGCAAGCCTGGCTTCGATAAACCGCCGCTCCGGCAACTGCTGCGTCAACGCCAGCGCACGACGGTACGCCGCCCTCGCCTCCTCCACCCGTCCCAACTGCCGACAAAACTCCGCCCGCGCCGAATGGGCCAGGTGATAGTCGGTCAATTCACCCCTACCCAGTATTCCATCGATCAGGCTCAGCCCAGCCTGCGGCCCGTCGCGCTTGGCCAAGGCGGCCGCGCGGTTGAGTTCGATGACCGGCGATGGCACGGCACGCAGCAGCACATCGTAGAGGCCGACGATCTGCGGCCAGTCGGTTTGCTGCGCTGTCGGCGCTTCGGCGTGCACCGCAGCGATCGCCGCTTGCAGGCAATACGGTCCGAACCGCCGGGTATTGAGCGCCGCCTCGATCATGGCGCAGCCTTCGGCAATCATTGCCTGGTCCCACAGCGATCGGTCCTGTTCATCCAGCAAGACCAGCTCACCGGTCATGGAAGTCCGCGCCGGCCGCCGCGATTCGTGCAACAGCATCAATGCCAGCAACCCCATGACTTCGGCTTCGGGCAACAGCTCCATCAACAGGCGTGCCAGGCGTATGGCTTCGCGGGTCAGGTCTTCCCGGGTCAACTCGGCGCCCATCGACGCCGAGTACCCTTCGTTGAACACCAGGTAGATCACGCGCAGGACGCTGTCGAGGCGTTCAGGCAATTCGGTGCGGGACGGCACCTGGTAAGGAATTCGTGCATCACGGATCTTCGCCTTGGCCCGCACGATGCGCTGGGCGATGGTCGCCGGCGCCGCGAGAAATGCGTGGGCGATCTCCTCGGTCGTCAGGTCGCACACTTCTCGCAGGGTCAACGGCACTTGGGCGTCAGCCGCCAGCGCGGGGTGGCAGCAGGTGAAAATCAGCCGCAGGCGATCGTCTTCCACGTCCTCGTCACTCCAATCGGCCTGCTCCAGTTCCTCGAGCTGCGCAATCAGCATCGATTGAGATGCCGCGAAGCGCGCCCGCCGGCGCAGGCCGTCAATCGCCTTGAACCGCCCCGCCGATACAAGCCAGGCTCGCGGATTGTCCGGCACTCCGTCGCGCTGCCAGCGCTCCACCGCGATGAAAAAGGCCTCGTGCATAGCCTCTTCAGCGAGGTCGAAGTCTCCCAGCAGGCGAATCAGGGTCGCCAGGATCCGCCGCGAGTCCTGCCGGTAGACCTGCTCGACCCGCGCCTTGACCACTTCGGCCGACATCAGCCGGACAGCCCCCTGGTCACTGGGCTGATGGATCGCATGGAAGAAACAAGCTCAAGGTTCATGGAAGCAATCCTGTTGATCATCGTTTTCAAGGATTCAATTGACGTACCGGTCGAACCTCGACACAGCCGACCCGGGCCGCCGGTATGTGGCCGGCGACCTGGATGGCTTCATTCAGGTCCTTGGCGTCGATCAGGTAGAAGCCCGCCAATTGCTCCTTGGTTTCGGCGAACGGGCCATCGGTGATGGACAGCTTGCCGCCGCGCATGCGCACCGTGGTGGCGGTCTGCACCGACTCCAGGGCTTCGGCCGCGACCATCCGGCCACTGCCCTGGACTGATTCGGCGTAGGCCATGCATTCGGCGTCCTCGGGACTGTCCGGCGAGTTGTGCAGGACCTCTTCGTTGCTATACACCAGGCATAAATACTTCATGGAGAGCTCCGTGATCGGCTGATCGACAAGGATGGCAGAAGCGAACCGCAGCCGCTCAGGGCTGCAAATCGAAAATCGCCGTCCCGGCCATGGGATCGAACGGCGCGGACCAATGCTCGTGGACGATTTTCCACTGCCCGGCCGAACGTTTGTAGCAGGCCGTCACGCGCATCCAGCAGGCCTGCTCCTCGCCCTTATCGTTGGTGCCACCGCAATAAGCCAGCCAGTGGGCAAACGCAATGTCATCGGCTGCGTTGATCTGCACCTGGTGAAAATCGAACTTGTGCGGGCCGGGGCACATTTCCATGCAAGCCTCCCAGTGCGCCCGGTAGGCGACCTTGCCCTTGAATTGCAAGGCCTGGATGGCGTCGAACGAAACGATGCCATCGTCATAAAGTGCCATGACCTTTTCTACATCCTTGGCCATGACCGCTTGGCGATAAGTATCGATCAGGGTCTGGATCTCGGTATCGGCAGCTTGGGTATTCATGGTGATTCTCCGCAGGTTTTTGTTAGAGACACCCTTTGTCGTTTGGAGAAACGGCAAATCGACAGCTAAACAAAAATAATCCATAGAAAAAATTTCGCTAGAATCCAAGGTCCATTCTGTCGACAAACAACGGACGTTTTCGTGACTGCTCAGCTCGTACCCTATGAAGACCTGACCCCACTGCAACGGCAACAGGTCGAATCCATCGAGATTTACCCCGACCAAATCAAGTTCTCTGGCGACATCCACGGCGCGCTGCACACACTGCTGTCCAAGCCCGGCCCAGGGGTCAAGGGCTTCGCCTTGTTGGACGACGAGGTGCCCGTGGCGTTCCTGCTGCTCAAGCGCCCGCCCGTGCTGCCGGCCTGGGCCAACGAACACAGCGCGACCCTGCACGCGTTGCAAGTTGACCACCGCGCCCAGGGCAAAGGCTATGGCAAGGCGTGCCTGCAAGCGCTACCCGCCGCGGCCCGCGCGGCCTGGCCGGAAATCAGGGGATTGGAGCTCTCCGTCGATGCTGACAACCACTCGGCCATCGGCCTCTACACCCGACTGGGCTGGGTCGACAGTGGCGAAGCCTACAAAGGCCGCATCGGTTATGAGCGGCGGATGGGGTTGGTGTTTTGACAAACAGGGCCAACGATCAATAGCTGCAAAGTCTGGCGGCGAGCTTGCTCGCGATGAGGGCATATCGGTCGTCGTCGACGTTGGCTGATCCGCCGCTATCGCGAGCAAGCTCGCTTCCACAGGGACCCGAGGCGATCAACTCGGCTTGAGCGGTATCCAGATTTCCAGGTGGCCTTCGCCGGTCCGGGGATTGAAATCTTCACTGTAGCGCTCAAACTCCGGTTCATCCGCCGCCTGATGGCCGGATTGGGGCAGCCATTCTTTCCAGATGTATTGGAACGTATCCGGCAGATCCTTGAGCGGCCCTTTGTGCTCGAAGACCGCGTAGGACCCGGGCTGGATCTCGATCCAGCGATATTGTTCGGGTAGGTCGTCGAGCCGGCTGATTTCCACGCCAGCGATGTACTCGAAGCCGCCCTGGCCGTCCGGGTTGCAGCACACCCCGTACGTCACCTCGTCTTTCTGTCCGGGCACCTTGCCGAGCCAAGGCAGGAATTTTTCCCAGAGCTGCGGGATGTCCTGGGCGGTTTCCTGGGTAAAACGCGCGCCGAAACCGGCGATGAGCTGAAAGCGTCCCTGCTCGAAGCGCGGCTCGGTTGCGTTAGCGCGTTTTTGCGTTTCCATTGCTCATCACTCCGAAAACTTGAAGTCGGGTTTGGCAGTATAGAAGCCAAACCGTAATTGCCAGGCCGTTTCGCTTGTTAAAGTCCCGGCAAGCTGGGGGCGTTTACCGTTCCTACAAACTCGTTATAACCAGAAACGATCACGTAGACCGCGAAATAACAGAAGATCGCCGCCGATGCCCAATAGGAGTACCGCAGCAACTTATCGCCTAGCATTTTCCCGCCCTGGGTCGCTGCCAGGCACAGGCCAGCGCTCCAAAGCAGCCCGGCGCTGAGGAATCCGCCCAGGAACAAGGCCGAGCTGAGCACGGTGCCGCCACCCGAGCGGGCGATGAGCGTTCCGCCCACTGCGGCGAACCAGAGAATGGCGCTGGGCGATGACATGGCGAGGAAAATCCCGCGAAAAAATTCCTGGCGCGGCGAGTTGGCCCGAGTCTCGCCCGCCTCAGCCAGCACCGCGTTGTGATAGATCGCCGAATGAACCATTTTCGCCGCGAAATACAAGAGCAGCACCGAGCCGCCAATCCACAGCGCCCAACGCACCGGTTCGTATTGCAGCAAAACGGTCATCCCGGCCAGCGCCAGGACTGCATAGACCAGGTCGCCCACGCACGTGCCCAGGCCCAAGGCGAAGCCTTGGAAATAGCCGCGTTGCATCGCCAGCGTGATCATCGCGATGTTGGCCACGCCAATGTCCAGGCACAGCGAAAGACTCAGCAGGAAGCCGCTGGAAAATTCCATGATTCGTTCCATCAGGATTGGATAGGCGTGTTCAGCCGCCTGCGGGGCCTTTCGGGGGCGCCGCAGCCAGGGCGACAGTGTCGTCGAAAATAGTTCGGCGCGGCTACTGGACAATTCGACATCCGCCCGATTATCTTGCGCCGCAGGCCACCGCAGTGGCCAACGTCGCTCGGACGGTTCCGGGCGCTCACGTATCTCGAGGCAACAATGGCCGAACAAGGTTCGCCGCGCCGCTTTGCGCGCATCGATCGACTCCCCCCGTACGTATTCAATATCACTGCCGAGCTGAAGATGGCTGCGCGTCGGCGCGGCGAAGACATCATCGACTTGAGCATGGGTAACCCCGATGGCGCCACGCCCCCACATATCGTGGAGAAGTTGGTCACCGTCGCCCAGCGTGAAGACACTCACGGCTACTCCACGTCCAAAGGCATCCCGCGCCTGCGCCGCGCCATTTCGCGTTGGTACAAGGACCGCTACGAGGTGGACATCGACCCGGAAAGCGAAGCCATCGTCACCATCGGTTCCAAGGAAGGCCTCGCGCACCTGATGCTGGCGACCCTGGACCAGGGCGACACGGTGCTGGTGCCCAACCCCAGCTATCCGATCCACATCTACGGCGCGGTGATCGCCGGCGCCCAGGTGCGTTCGGTGCCGCTGGTGCCCGGCGTGGATTTCTTCGATGAGCTGGAGCGGGCCATTCGCGGTTCGATCCCCAAGCCGAAGATGATGATCCTCGGCTTCCCGTCCAACCCGACCGCGCAATGCGTGGAGCTCGATTTTTTCGAACGGGTCATCGCCCTCGCCAAGCAATACGACGTGCTGGTGATCCACGACCTGGCGTACGCCGACATCGTGTATGACGGCTGGAAAGCGCCGTCGATCATGCAAGTGCCAGGGGCCAAAGACATCGCGGTGGAGTTCTTCACCCTGTCCAAGAGCTACAACATGGCCGGCTGGCGCATCGGTTTCATGGTCGGCAACCCGGAACTGGTCAGCGCCCTGGCGCGGATCAAGAGCTACCACGACTACGGCACCTTCACCCCGCTGCAAGTGGCCGCCATCGCCGCCCTCGAAGGCGACCAGCAATGCGTGCGCGACATCGCCGAGCAGTACCGCCAGCGCCGCAATGTGCTGGTCAAGGGCCTGCACGAGCTGGGCTGGATGGTGGAAAACCCGAAGGCGTCGATGTACGTCTGGGCCAAGATCCCCGAAGCCTATGCGCACCTGGGCTCACTGGAGTTTGCCAAGAAGCTGCTGGCCGAAGCCAAGGTCTGCGTCTCGCCGGGGGTGGGGTTCGGGGAATATGGGGATGATCACGTGCGCTTTGCGCTGATCGAGAACCAGGACCGGATTCGCCAGGCGGTGCGGGGGATCCGTGGGATGTTCCGGGCGGATGGGTTGGCTGGCAAACAAGCCTGACGGCCAACCACAACTTCTATGTGGCGAGGGAGCTTGCTCCCGCTCGACTGCGAAGCAGTCGCAAACCGGTCGCCTCACTCCATGAGACGGAGTTGACTGGATTGGGGCCGCTTCGCGGCCCAGCGGAGCAAGCTCCCTTGCCACAGTTAGTCCAAGGTGTTCTTAGATCACCAGCGACAGCAGCAGGATGAAGATCAAGCCCACCACGGACAGAATGGTTTCCATCGCGGTCCAGGTCTTGAAAGTCTCGGCCACGGTCATGTTGAAGTACTGCTTGACCAGCCAGAAACCCGCATCGTTGACGTGGGACAGGATCAGCGAACCGGCGCCGGTCGCCAGCACCAGCAGCTCACGGTTCACGCCCGGCATCATCCCCACGACAGGCACCACGATCCCCGCACCGGTAATGGTCGCCACGGTCGCTGAGCCTGTGGCGATACGGATCACCGCCGCCACCAGCCACGCCAGCAGGATCGGCGAAATCTGTGCACTCACCGCCATGTGACCGATCACATCGCCCACACCGCTGGTCACCAGCATCTGCTTGAAGCCACCACCAGCACCGATGATCAGGATGATCGCGGCGGTCGGGGCCAGGCTCGCGTCGAGCCATTTCAACATCTGGCTGGAACCGATCCCCTGTTTGTAGCCGAAGGTGTAAAGCGATAGCAGCAACGCCAACAACAGCGCCGAGATCGGGTGGCCGATCATGTCCATCCAGACGCGGAAGAGGTTGCCATCCGGCAGCGCCACATCAGCGAACGTCTTGAGCAGCATCAGGAACACCGGCGAGAGCACGGTGATCAGGGTGATGCTGAAGCTTGGCAGCTCGGCGGCGTTCGTCTCACGGGCCAGTTGGTCCACCAGTTCCTGATTTGGATGCCCGGGGATGTGCTTGGCGATGAAGGTACCGAAGATCGGGCCGGCAATGATAGCGGTCGGCAGCGCGACGATCAGGCCATAAAGAATGGTCTTGCCGATGTCGGCGCCGAAGATGCCGATCGCCAGCAGCGGCCCCGGGTGCGGCGGCACCAGGCCGTGGACCGCGGAGAGGCCGGCCAGCAGCGGGATACCAATCTTGATGATCGACACGCCGGTGCGGCGCGCCACGATGAACACCAACGGAATCAGCAACACGAAGCCGATTTCGAAGAACAGCGGGATGCCCACCAGGAACGCGGCGAACATCATCGCCCACTGCACCTTTTCCTTGCCGAAGGCACGGATCAGCGTCTGGGCGATCTGATCGGCCCCGCCCGATTCAGCCATCATTTTTCCGAGCATCGTGCCCAGCGCCAGGATGATGCCGACAAAACCGAGCACGCCACCGAAGCCGTCCTGGAACGCCTTGATGATGGTGCCGGTCGGCATGCCCGACGTCAGGCCGAGGAACGCGGCGGCGATGGTCAGCGCAATGAACGGGTGGAATTTGAACTTGGTGATAAGGACGATGAGTCCGATCACCGTGACCACTGCATCAAGCAGTAGAAACGTCTCGTGGGACATGCCGAACATGGGAGGTGTCTCCTGATTTGTTGTTGTTATTGAAGCAGTTATTTATGGGCCGTCGGGACAGCGCTATCTTTCTGACGCATATTTTTCGAAACTCAGCCGGCGAGTTTCAAACCGTGGGCCAGCCACCAGACGTAGGCCTGGCGGGCCAATTCATCGATGCTGTGGCTGGACGCGTCCAGAGCCAGGGTCAGGGGCTCGCCGACAGGGGATTCGAGGGTGGCAAACTGGCTGTCGATCAGGGTCGACGGCATGAAATGGCCCGGACGGTGGGAGACACGATCGGCAGCCACTTCGGGGGTCAATTCAAGGAATACGAAGCCCAGGCCCGGCAGGGCGCTGCGTAGGCGCTCGCGGTAGCTGTGCTTGAGGGCCGAGCAGGTCAGCACCGGGCGCTCGCCCGTGCCGTCGACACGACGCAACTCGTCGCACAGGCTGTCGAGCCAGCCGGCACGGTCGTCGTCAGTCAAGGGAATACCGGCGCTCATCTTCTGAATGTTGGCCGCGGGGTGGAACGTGTCGCCTTCGATGGCGGTGGCGCCGCTCAGTTGGCACAGGGCCTGGCTGACGCAAGTTTTGCCGCAACCGGCAACGCCCATGATGACCAGGGCGGTGATTGGATTATTCATGTAACACCTCAGCGCGCAGACAGCGCTACCTTTGCCAGTTATGACACCGCAGCAAAAGCAGAAGTTGCCGACGCCTTCTTGTCATTTTTGTGGTTGCAGCATGTTCGTCCACGACACCCACGGGACAGGGATCAGGCAAACCCTGTCAACGCATTTGCAGCCGCGCCGAGACAGCGCTACCTTAGTGCCTTGATTTTTGTTTGGCAAGCCGCCCTGATGACCGCCCCTAAAAACGATAAGAATACTCGCACCACCGGTCGCCCCACGCTCAATGAAGTCGCCCGCCTGGCCGGGGTCAGCCCGATCACCGCCTCCCGTGCCCTGCGCGGCGTCAGCACCGTGGCCGTCGAACTGGTGGACAAGGTCCGCCAGGCCGCCCTGGAACTCAATTACGTCGTCAATCCCGCGGCCCGGGCCTTGGCTTCGGCCCAGAGCCATTCAGTGGTGGTACTGGTGCCGTCACTGTCCAACCTGTTGTTCATCGACACCCTGGAAGCCATCCATCGCGTCTTGCGGCCCAAGGGATTCGAAGTGGTGATCGGCAACTACCATTATTCCCGGGACGAAGAAGAAGACCTGCTGCGCAATTACATGGCCTATCAGCCGCGCGGTCTGTTGCTGACCGGATTCGACCGGACCGAAAGCGCCCGGCGCATGATCGAGGCCAGCAATATCCCCTGCGTGTACATGATGGAACTGGATCCGGGCGCCGGCCTCAACTGCGTGGGATTCTCCCAGCTCCAGGCCGGCGAGACCGCCGCCGAGCATTTGATCTCCCGAGGCCGCAAGCGCCTGGCCTACATCGGCGCGCAACTGGACCAACGCACGTTGCTGCGCGGCGAAGGCTTTCGTCGCGCCCTCCAGAAGGCCGGGCTCTACGACCCTGACCTGGAAGTGCTGACCCCTCGCCCGTCGTCGGTGGGCCTGGGCGGCGAATTGTTCCTGCAATTGCTGGCCAGCCATCCAGACGTCGACGCGATTTTCTTCGGCAACGACGACCTGGCCCACGGCGCCCTGCTCGAAGCGTTGCGCTGCGGCATCAGGATTCCCGAACAGGTTTCGATACTGGGCTTCAACGACCTGCCCGCTTCGGCCCACATGGTCCCGCGCTTGAGCAGCATCAGCACCCCGCGAGAAGAAATCGGCCGGCGCGCCGCCGAACAGATGCTCACGTTGATGGCCGGCAACCGCATCGCCCAGCCGGTCGTCGACCTGGGTTTCGAACTCAAGATTCGCGAAAGCACCTGAGCGCCCCGCCACCCTGCGGTCGATCCATGCCGACGAACGGCAAGGATTGGCCGCACCGCGCTGTGCGTTTCGCCTGTAGCCCTTGAAAAACGGGGCCTTGCGCGACGGCATGGTAATTGCTCCCACCATCGCTCAGCCATTACCTACGGGTACACATCATGTTGGTCAGCGTAAAACAACAAGCGATAAACCTGCCCCTCAAACGCCCCGGCGAAGACCCGACCGCCGAAGCCGCCAGCGGCTTGCAAAGCGCCGCCCTGCAATCGCTGCGTGACAACGTCCAGGCCCAGGCCAACCAGGGCAGCACCCAGGTCCAGGAATCCATCACCCGGCAAGCCACGCAGCAGGTCAACGCCGCCACCGCCATCAGCGACAACGTCGACGAGGCCTTCGCCAAGACCCGCGTGCAACTGCAGACCGTCGCTTCGTCAGCCGCCGACGAGGCGAAGAAAGCACGCAGCTCTGCCATGACGGAGTTCAAGGAATACATGAGCAAGACGCCTGAAGAACGCTTGCGTGACAGCATTCTTGAGGAAATGGGCATCACTGAAGAAGAGTACGCGCAGATGCCGCCCGAGAAGCAACGGGCGGTCGGCGAGGAAATTGCCCAGCGCATGCAGGACAAGGCCGCGATGGCGCAGGTGGAAAAAGCCCAGGAAAGCCGGACGGATGAGAAGAATCCGGCCACGGACATGTTCCTCGCCTCGCTGTAGACCTTGCAGACAGGCGCCGGAGATGTCCCGGCGCATTGTTTGTTCCCTTATAATCGCCCATCTCCCCTGCCCTCTCCGCCCTCGCCATGCCCGACTTCCACTACACACGTCTCGACGAGCCTCTGTGGCCGTTGATGAACAAGTTCTACCGCGCCCACCAATCCTCGATGAAAGCCGTGCGCGACGCCCAGCTGTGGGTAGCACGGCGCGAAGACATCGTCGCGGCGCTGTGCCTTCGACCGGTTTCGGGCGGGCATTGGTTGACGGGATTGTTCGTCGACCCGGCGCACCGCGTACAAGGCGTCGCCGCGCGACTGATCGCAGAAGCGGTGAAGGGGCTGGATGAACCGGTGTGGCTGTTCTGTCACCCGGACTTGCGCGGGTTTTATGAACGACGGGGCTTCAGCTTCGACCCCGAACTGCCCTATGCGATGGCTGAAAGGCTGAGCCGGTATGCGCGCAGCAAGCCGATGATTGCGATGGGGTTGGAGCCCAACATACTCTCCTGACGCCGAACACAGTTCATTGTGGGAGTGAGTCTGCTCGCGATCGCGGACTGAATTCAACAGGTGAGTTGACTGAAATACCGCAATCGCGAGCAAGCTCGCTCCCACAATTTTTTTGTGTCGGTTTTAGCTAGTCGTCAGCCATAGGGTCCAGATCCGGAAACATCACTTCGGTAAACCCGAACTTACTGAAATCAGTGATGCGCGACGGATACAAGCGGCCGATCAAGTGATCGCACTCATGCTGGACCACCCGGGCATGAAAGCCCGAGGCGGTGCGCATGATCGGCTCGCCCTTGGGGTCGAAACCTTCGTAACGAATATGCTGGTAACGATCCACCGCGCCGCGCAAGCCTGGCACCGACAGGCAACCTTCGAAGCCTTCTTCCATCAACGGACTCAGCGGCGTGATCAAAGGATTGATCAGGATCGTCTGCGGCACCGCTTCGGCATCGGGATAGCGCTCGCTGTGCTCGAAGCCAAAGATCACCAGTTGCAGGTCCACGCCGATCTGCGGCGCCGCCAGGCCGACGCCGCCGACGCTTTCCATGGTCTGGAACATGTCGTCGATCAGTTGCCACAACTCGGCGCTGTCGAACATTTCCGGCGGCAACGGCGGGGCGATGCGCAGCAGGCGTTCGTCGCCCATCTTCAGGATTTCGCGGATCATGGTCGGGCTTCGTCTGTAGGGGTATGAGCAACGGAATGGTCGCGCCCCAAGCCCGACACATGCTGTTTCTCGTGCTCGCCCGGGGTCTTTTCACCGGTGTCCTTGCCTTCGGCGGACATGTGTTCGATGACCGCATTCATCTCGGCGCCGAGTAGCAACACCGCCGCAGAGATATAGAAATACAGCAACAACACGATGATCGCGCCGATACTGCCATACATGGCGTTGTAGTCGGCGAAAGTCTTCACATAGAACGCAAAACCCAGGGACGCGATGATCCACACCACCACCGCCAATACCGAGCCCGGCGTGATGAAGCGGAACTCCTGTTTGACGTCAGGCATCACGTAATAGATCAGCGCCACAGCCACCATCAGCAAAAACACGATGACCGGCCAGCGCGCCAGGGTCCAGACGGTGACGATGAACTCCTCCAGCCCGATCTGCGAGGCAATCCAACCCATCACTTGCGGGCCCAGTACCATCAAGGCCGCGGCGACCAACAGCATGCCGGCGATACCGACCGTATAAAGAATCGACAGCGGAAAGCGCTTCCAGGCCGGGCGCCCCTCGACCACGTCGTACGCCGCGTTCATGGCGCTCATCATCAGCCGCACGCCGGCCGACGCGGTCCACAGCGCAATGACGATACCCACCGAGAGCAAGCCGCCCTTGGATTGCTGGAGCTGGTCGATCACCGGGTTGACCTGCTCCAGCGCTTGGGGCGGCAGCACCAGTTCCGATTGCAGGCGCAGCCAGGAAAAGAAATCCGGCAGGTGCAGGAAGCCGATCAGCGCGATGAGGAAAAGAATGAAGGGAAACAGCGAAAACAGCATCTGGTAAGCCAGTGCGGAGGCGTAGGTCGACATCTCGTCGTCGAGAAACTCGGTCACCGTGCGCATCATCACGCGATGCAGGGGCAAGCCTTTCAAGGCCGGGAACATCATGTGCGTCTCCTTTCGCCGCAAAAGAGGAAGGTCGCCTGGCGACTCACGGGGCTGCTATCCGTGACAAAAGTAACCTGTTTGGCGACTTTGGAACAATTTCCCCGGTGCAAGTTCGAGCCGACATGATAACGGCCACCCGCGGATGGCCGTTCCAATCGCTTTTTTACAGGCCGGTTATGCCTCGTCCACGCCTTTCTTGACTGCATCCTTGGCCTTGCCCGCGGTTTGCTGGGCCTCACCTTTTTTCTCCTGGACCACGCCCTCGGCGCGCATGCGGTCATTGTCGGTGGCCTTGCCGACACCTTGCTTGATATTGCCGACAGCTTCGTTGGCAACGCCCTTCACTTTATCGTTCGTGCTTCCCATGATGTTTCTCCTGTGAACAACTGTAAGAAAAGTCATTACATAGGGGTTGACCGGCGCCGTTTGCAGGGAGTTTCATTTTTTCAGCGGCGCATTTCATCGTCAGATGCAGGTTGCGCTTTATGTTTGCCGACCCACACCCGAGAATGCTCCACGTATTCAGGCTGCGCCTGAAGCTCCAATTCCCGTAGGAACGTTATGAAACTCGATAAAAAGCAGGCCATCGCCCGCAGGAACCAGGAACTGGGCGGTGCCGTCCTGGGTGTCAACAACTGCCATTTCAGCGAACTGAACCGCAACCGCAACATCTTCTGGTTCGACATCCCGGTGGCCCGCCTGGCCATTGGGCAGTACGAATGGATTCACCTGCTGCTGCACACGCCTGCCACCGACGAACTCTTGCACCTGAAAGTGCCCACCGTGTTCCTGCGGGAAAAAATGGAAGGCCTGGAAGTACGCAACCAGGGCAAACGCAAGGCAGCCCTGAGCCTGGAGCTCAGCGCAGACAAGGATTCGTACCTGCAAGACATGCGGCCCGGCGGCACCAATCTGGATTTTGCGCAGTTTCGGTTGTAACGCTCCACTCGATCAACAAAAAGCCCCGCATCAGCGGGGCTTTTCATTGGTGGGGTTGTTACTTTTTCAGCCCCAGCTTCCTGAGCTCTTCATCCCGCAACTCACGCCGCAGGATCTTGCCGACGTTGGTGGTCGGCAGTGCATCGCGGAACTCCACGGACTTGGGCACCTTGTAGCCGGTGACGTTGGCGCGCATGTGCTCCATCACCTGTTCCTTTGTGAGCGTGACACCCGGACGCGCGACGATGAATATCTTGATCGCCTCGCCGGATTTCTCGTCAGGTACACCGATGGCCGCGCATTGCAGCACGCCCGGCAAGGCCGCCAGCACGTCTTCCAGCTCGTTGGGGTACACGTTGAAACCGGAGATCAGGATCATGTCTTTCTTGCGATCGACGATGCGCATGTAGCCATCCGGCTGGATCACGGCGATGTCACCGGTCTTGAGCCAGCCTTCGCTGTCGAGGATCTCGTCGGTGGCGTCCTGGCGCTGCCAGTAGCCCTTCATGACCTGCGGGCCTTTGACGCACAATTCGCCGATTTCCCCCAAAGGCAACTCTTCGCCCGCGTCATTGATGACCTTGCACAAGGTCGACGGAACCGGAATGCCGATGGTGCCGACCTGGATGTTCTGGATCGGGTTGACCGTGGCAACCGGGCTCGTCTCGGTCATGCCGTAGCCTTCGCAGATCGGGCAACCGGTGACCGCTTTCCAACGCTCCGCCGCCGCCAACTGCAAAGCCATGCCGCCAGACAGGGTAACCTTCAGCGCCGAGAAATCCAGCTTGCGGAAGGCTTCGTTGTTGCACAGCGCCACGAACAACGTGTTGAGCCCTACGAAGCCGCTGAACTTCCATTTCGACAGCTCCTTGACCATCGCCGACAAATCGCGCGGGTTACTGATCAGGATGTTGTGGTTGCCGATCAGCATCATCGCCATGCAATGGAAGGTAAACGCGTAGATGTGGTACAGCGGCAGCGGCGTGATCAGTACTTCACAGCCCTCATTGAGGTTGGAACCCATCAGCGCCTTGCATTGCAGCATGTTCGCCACCAGGTTGCGGTGGGTCAGCATGGCGCCCTTGGCCACGCCCGTGGTGCCGCCGGTGTATTGCAACACCGCCACATCATCACTGGTGGGGCTCGCTTCGTTCACAGGCTGGCCGTGGCCCTTGCTCAGGACGTCGTTGAACTTGATGGCCTTGGGCAAATGATAGGCCGGGACCATCTTCTTGACGTACTTGATCACGCTGTTGATCAATAGGCGCTTGAGCGGCGGCAGCAAGTCGGCCACTTCGGTGACGATGACGTGCTTGACGCCAGTCTTGGGCACCACGCTTTCGGCAAGGTGCGCCATGTTAGCCAGGCAGACCAGTGCCTTGGCACCGGAATCGTTGAATTGATGCTCCATTTCCCGCGCGGTGTAGAGCGGGTTGGTATTGACCACGATCAGGCCGGCGCGGATCGCGCCAAACACAGCCACTGGGTACTGGAGGACGTTGGGCAGTTGCACGGCGATTCGATCGCCCGGCTGCAAATCGGTATGCTGTTGCAGGTACGCGGCAAAGGCACCGGACAATTCGTAGAGCTCACCGTAGGTGATGGTCTTGCCGAGGTTGCTGAATGCCGGCTTGTCGGCGAAGCGTTGGCAGGAATGCTTCAACACCGCCTGAATATTCGGATACTCATCTGGATTGATGTCGGCAGCAATCCCAGCTGGGTACTTATCCTTCCAAAAGTTTTCAATCATGGAAGCCCCACTCCTCAGCAACGCGAATTCTCACCGCATTTGATGCGATTATTATTGGTGTATGTCTATTGGTGAATCTGGCTTGGATAACGGCCGAGAAGTCACAAAAGCGCGCCGAGAGTAGCAGCTTTGCCAAGGGTCGCCTAGAGCCAAAAGCGGCCCCTACAGTCACAAATATGACTCAAGAACATTCAATGGTCATTTTTAGAGTAAAAATTCTAAGCCTTATTTAATTGTCCCGAATCCATAAAACCTGTGGGAGCGAGCTTGCTCGCGATAACGATGTATCAGCCAATCTTTCTGGCACCGATACACCGCCATCGCGAGCAAGCTCGCTCCCACTAAGGGTCTGTCGCGCCGGCCTCAGGCGATATCGCGCAACTCCCGGCGCAGGATCTTGCCCACCGGTGTCATCGGCAGCGATTCCCGCAACACGATGTGCTTGGGCACCTTGTAGCCGGTGAAATTCTCCTTGCAGTACGCCTTGAGCTCTTCGAGGCTGACGCCCGCCTCACGGGCCACGACGAACAGTTTCACCGCCTCGCCCGAACGTTCGTCCGGCACGCCGATGACCGCGCAGCTGGCGACTTTCGGGTGGGCCATCACCACATCCTCGATTTCGTTCGGGTACACGTTGAAGCCCGAGACAATGATCATGTCTTTCTTGCGATCAACGATGCGCACGAACCCGTCGGGGTCGATCACAGCGATATCTCCGGACTTGAACCAGCCCTCCCTGTCGAGCACTTCGGCGGTCGCTTCGGGCTTGTTCCAGTAGCCCTTCATGATCTGCGGCCCCTTGATGCACAGCTCGCCGCGTTCGCCCAAGGGCAGCTCGACACCGTCGTCACTGATGACTTTCATCAGCGTACCCGGCACCGGCAGCCCCACCGTGCCCAGGCGCGACTTGCCACCGTAAGGGTTGGCGCTGGCCACTGGCGAGGTTTCCGTCAGGCCGTAGCCCTCGGTGATGCCGCAACCGGTCAACTGCTTCCAACGTTCGGCGGTGGCCTTGACCAACGCGGTGCCGCCTGAGTTGGTGACCTTGAGGTTGGAGAAATCCAGCGTCTTGAAATCCGGATGGTCCATCAGCGCGACGAACAGCGTGTTGAGCCCCAGCAGCAAGGAAAACCGCCAGTTCTTCAGCTCCTTGATGAAACCGCCGATGTCCCTTGGATTGGTGATCAGCACGTTGTGGTTGCCCGTGACCATCATGCACATGCAGTTCGCCGTGAAGGCGTAGATGTGATACAGCGGCAGCGGTGCGATCATCACCTCCTGGCCCTCGCGCAACAAAGGCTTGCCGTCGTCGCCGATCTGCCCCAGGCAGGCGCGGGCCTGCTGCATGTTGGCCACCAGGTTGCCGTGGGTCAGCATGGCGCCCTTGGCCAAGCCGGTGGTGCCGCCGGTGTATTGCAGCACGGCAATGTCCCCGAGGCTGACATTGAGCGGCTTGATGGCCTGGCCCCGTCCCAAACGCAAGGCGCTCTTGAAGGAAATGGCCTGGGGCAGCGAATAGGCCGGGACCATTTTCTTGACCTTGCTCACGACTGTATTGACCAGCCAGCCCTTGGCGGTGGGCATCAGGTCGCCCATCTTCGCCTCGATCAGGTATTGCAGGTCGGTGTCGGGCAGCACTTCCTGCACTTTCTGCCCGAACAGGTTCATGTACACCAGCGCCCGGGCGCCGGAGTCCTTGAATTGGTGACGCATTTCCCGGGGGGTGTACAGCGGATTGGTGTTGACCACCACCAGCCCGGCGCGCAGGGCACCAAAAACCGCGATCGGGTATTGCAGGACATTGGGCATCTGCACGGCGATACGATCGCCGGGCGCCAGGTCGGTATTGGCTTGCAGGTAACCGGCGAAGGCCGCGCTGTAACGCTCCAACTCGGCGTAGGTGATCGTCACCCCCATGTTGCTGTACGCCGGACGGTCGGCAAATTTCTTGCAGGAACGCTCGAACACCTCGACGACTGACTTGTAGGCACTCAGGTCGATGTCCGAGGGCACGCCGGCCGGGCGTTTGTCATTCCAGAAATCAGGCTGCATTGTTTTTGTCCTCTTTACCTGAACATATCCGGTAACCGCTTGCGTATCGCTTGCACAGGCGGAGCTCATGGGACACTAGCAGCTATGGCCAATCAGGCAAATATGGCAACTTGCGTCATAGATTGTGTGAATCTTGCTGAATCGCCTGGCGCAACGGATGCGCTATACAATGCAGCGACGCTGCGTCTGACTTTGTGCAAGGAACCGCCATGATCCACCAAACGTTCTGGCTGACCGCGACCGATCACAGCCGCTTGCTCGTCAACCAATGGCTACCCGAAACCGCCCCGCTGGCGGTGATCATGCTGGCTCACGGCATGGCGGAACACAGTGACCGCTATGGGCGCCTGGCCCAGGCGTTGTGCGATGAAGGCTACGGCGTCTACGCGCCGGACCAACGTGGCCACGGCAAGACCGGCGAAGAAGCGATCCTGGGTCATTTTGCCGACCAGGACGGCTGGGCCAAAGTTGTGGGCGACCTGGCAAGCCTGAACCATCACATCGGCCAGCAACATCCAGAAACACCAATCCTGCTGCTGGGGCACAGCATGGGCAGCTATATCGCCCAGGGCTATTTGTTGCACCACAGCGCCAGCCTGCACGGGGCCATCCTCAGCGGTTCGAACTTCCAACCCGTGGCGCTTTACCGCGCGGCGCGGCTAATCGCCCGTTTCGAACGCAGGCGGCAGGGCGCCACTGGGCGTAGCGCCCTGATCGAATGGCTCTCATTTGGCAGCTTCAATAAAAAGTTCAAACCGACCCGCACGCCCTTCGACTGGCTCAGCCGCGACCCCGGCGAAGTCGACAAATACATTCGCGACCCGCTGTGCGGCTTTCGTTGCACCAATCAACTGTGGATCGACCTGCTCGGCGGGTTGCAGCAGATCAGCAAAGCGTCCAATCTCGCGCAGATTGATCCAGGGCTGCCGCTGCTGGTGATTGGCGGTGAATGTGATCCGGTGAGCGAAGGCAAGCGTCTGAGAGATCTGGCCGATGCCCTGCGCGACGCCGGCAACCAACGTTTGCAACTGAAGATCTATCCGCAGGCTCGGCACGAACTGTTCAACGAAACCAACCGCGATGAGGTGACCGCCGATGTGCTGGCCTGGATTGCCCAGACGCTAAGCCACCAGCGACCACCACGCAGCGAGTAGGTTTGCAGCGTTTTTTCTCTACACGTCACAGGATCCAGACATGACCCAGGTTACCAACATCCCTTACGAAGCCCTCGAAGTCGGCCAGACCGCCAGCTACAGCAAGACCGTCGAAGAGCGCGACATCCAGCTGTTCGCCGCCATGTCCGGCGATCACAACCCGGTACACCTGGACGCCGAATTCGCCGCCGCCAGCATGTTCAAGGAACGCATCGCCCACGGCATGTTCAGCGGTGCGCTGATCAGCGCGGCAGTGGCCTGTGAGTTGCCTGGGCCGGGGACCATCTATATCGGCCAGCAGATGAGTTTCCAGAAGCCGGTGAAGATTGGCGATACCCTGACCGTGCGCCTGGAGATCCTGGAAAAGCTGCCGAAATTCCGCGTGCGTATCGCCACGCGCGTGTTCAACCAGCGCGATGAGCTGGTGGTGGACGGCGAAGCGGAGATCCTGGCGCCGCGCAAGCAGCAGACCGTGACCTTGCCCGAGTTGCCGGCAATCAGCATCGGCTGATGCGACTCGACACTCCCGTGGCGAGGGAGCTTGCTCCCGCTGGGGTGCGAAGCGCCCCTTGGAAAAGGCTTGCGCGTCCAACCTGAACAACGCAACGTTCGTTTTGCGACTGCTTCGCAGCCGAGCGGGAGCAAGCTCCCTCGCCACGGGGTGCGCGGCGCAGCGGCTATCGCTGTTCGTCCTGCACCTGCACACTCGCTGTCATCCCGGCACTCAGGCTCACCCCTTCCGGCACCTTGTCCAGCTTGATCCGCACCGGGATCCGCTGGGCCAGGCGCACCCAGTTGAAGGTCGGCTCGACCTCTGCCAGCAGTTGCGCATCGGGGTTGGTGTTGCGGTCGGTGATGCCTCGACTGATGCTTTCCACATGGCCGTCCAGCGCATGGCCGGCGCTCATCAACCAGACCTTGACCGGATCGCCGACGCGAATGCGCGGCAACTTGGTTTCCTCGAAGTAAGCTTGCACGTAGAACGTCGAATCATCGACCAACGCCATGACCGGTTGCCCGGCGTTCACATAGTTGCCTTCGGCCAGGCGCAGGTTGGTGACGTGGCCGCTGCGTGGGGCCAGGACCTGGCTGCGAGCCAGGTTCAGCTCCGCGACTTTGGCCTCGGCCTGGGCCTCGCGTAGCTCGCCACGGGCGATGCCGGCATTGATCTGGGCGTTCTCGCGCAATTCGGCGCTGATGGCCTGGGGTCCCAGGGCCGCTCGACGGCTGGCTTCGTGTTCGCGCAGGCTCAACTGCTGCTGGCGGGTCTGCACTACCGCGCGGGCCTTCTCCACCGCGGCCTCGAAACGCTCGCGATCGATACTCAGCAACAAATCCCCCGCCTTGACGTGCTGGTTGTCCACGGCCCTGAGCTCGCGCACCCAACCCGAGACGTCTGGGGCGATCACCACCACGTCGGCACGGATTCGCGCGTCCCGGGTCCAGGGCGTGAGCATGTAGTACTGCCACAAATGAAAACCGGCGAAGATCGCCAGGGCCACCACGCTCAACGTGACGGCGACACGTACGGAAGTACGCATGTTCAACTCCTCATGACGGTCCGAGGACCAGGGTAATGACAGTCAAAACACAGACATACAGAGCGCAGTCGAACAGCGCTTCATGCCAGATCCAGCGCCCTGCCGGCACGAGACTGAGCAGCAGTCGCAAGGCTCCGGTGACCAACAAGGCCAGCACGACATAAATCAAAAACGGGCTGAGCAGCACCCCGCCGATCGACCATTCATGCAAGCCCATGGCTATGTTTCCCTTCTGAAGATTCGTGCTGGCGGCACCAGGCGCGCCAGCTGTTCTGCAATTGCACCACCGCGCCCTGGGCCAGCTTCAGCGCGTCGCTTGGCGGTTGCTTTGAAAGCGCTGCCAGATAATCGTCGCTCGCCTGGGCCAGTGCGTCGGCCTGCCCGCCCGCCGGGCCGTGCTCCAGTACCTGCTCCAACGTTTCGAAATATCGGCGTTGGGCTGGACTGTCCGGGACTTGGGCGACGGCCAGGCTCAAGCGCAGATGGAGCAATTCGTCCCCGACGTCCAGGCCCAGCAAACCATCGTCCCAACGACTGCGCGCCGGCACCGGCAGCTCCGGATAGTGCCGCGCCAGTTGCAGCAAACGATCGGCCATGCGCCCGCCGAACCAGCTCTCGGCGCCGCGCAGATTGCGATGGGTCAAGCGCACCAGGTCATCGAGCGTTGCCGCCAGCAACCGACGGCTGTGCCAGGCCGGGTTGCGCAGAATCAACAAGTTGAATGCCAGCACGGCCGCGCCGACACCGATCATCATGGCCTGGGCATTGTTGAAAAATGTCGCAACGTCGTACTTCATGGCGTTAAGCGGCGATACCAACACCACGAAGTGCAGGCAGAACGAGGTGGCGGTCGCGTAGAGCGGCGGCTTGGCCATGCCCAGCGCCCCCAGGAACAGAGGTACGCCCATGGCCATGCAGAGCATCGCAAAGCTGCTCCATTGGGGCAGCAGGATTTCACCGATCACAAACGCGGTCGGTACCGCCAGGAGAATGCCTCGCAAGAAACTCATGCCGATCTGCGCGCCATTTTCGCGGCTGGCGAACAGGCTGCACACCACACACGTCAGCAACAGCGCGCCCGACGCGGCAGGCCAGGCAGTGGCCAGCCAGAAACACGCCACTGCCAGGAACGCCAGGGCGCTGCGGGCTCCAAACACCATCGCCAGGGACAAGTCCCGATGGGGCGCCAGGGTGCGTGGCGGATCGGCCGCCGCCCTGCCCTCTTGCACCGCCGACAGCGCAGCGCAGGCCGCCAGGGCGGTGTCGAGCAACAAAGCGAAACGTGCCAGGCAATAACTTTGCGCCGAGCTGAACCGTGCTTCGTGAGACGCATCCCATACCCGCGGCCGCAGTGCCTGCAATGTCGTGCTGTCGGCGTCGAGGGCTTGCTGCACCTCGCTCATCCACGGCTGCAGCGCTTGGGCTTCTTGAGGGTCGAGCTGGTTCCATTGTCGGCGTACCGAGCGCGAAATGCGCAGCAGCATCAACAGTTTCTGGCTCAAGCCACTGATGGCCCGGGCACGCTGGCGGCCCAGGCGGCCTTCGAACCAGGCATGTTCGCGCTGGGCGTCTACCGCGACGATTTTGCCGAGGATTTCCAACAGACCTTTGCGCGCCTGGGCATCGCCGGCCAATGTGGCGCGCGCCGCCTGCATGCCACTTTGCCAGGCGGCACGTGCCTGATCCGCCAATTGCCGTTCAACCCGCAACGGCCAGAGCAAGGCGCTGGTCACGGTGGCGCAGGTGATGCCCAGGCTGATCTCGGTGCAACGCGCCACCGCCTGGTCGAACACTCCAAGCGGATGGGCGATGGCCGGCAAGGCAATGATCGCCACGGTGTAGCCAGCCAGCACGAACGAATACGACCACGCGCTGCGCAAGAGCGTCGAACAGGCCGTGCACACGCCCAGCCACAACGCCAGCGCCAGCAGGAACAACCAGGGCGCCTGGGCGAACAGGCCCATGAACACCACCGACATGATTGTCCCCACCAGAGTCCCGACCAAGCGTGCCAGGCCCTTCTGCACCACCATCCCAGACAACGGCTGGGCAACGATAAACGCGGTCATCAGCGCCCACGACGGCTGCTCCAATCCCCAGCGCAACGCCAGCCACAACGCCAGGCCGCCACCGAGCACAGTCTTGATGGCGAACTGCACAGCGAGACGATCAGGGGCGAACAGAGCCTGAAAGGTGATGGGCACGCGCAAAACTCTTCTTGAGATGATGTAACGATAGATCGTGAGAGGGGCGGCGCAATTATTAGGGAGCTATCTATTCACGTCCAGAGTTGATTGTTGAGCGTTCTGACAAACACTCTTGCGAATTGGTGCCGAAAAGTCTTACTGCCCAGATCGCTCCCATAAAAAAACGCCAGGCAAGCTGGCGTTTTTTCTTCACACGCGGATGTTAGCTGGCACGCGCCTGGTTGCGCAGAGCCTTGACCTGGTCATGGTTGCGTTGCACGCCGTGGTACTGACGCTCCACGAGGTCACGAATGCCCACCAGGTTGTGTTTGTTGATCTTCTCGATGGCTTCCTTATAAGCCTTCAGCGCATGGTCTTCGCCGCGCTCGGCTTCGTTCAGCACAGCCTCTTCGTCCTTGCCGGTGAACATGGATTTTACGTCGACCCAACGGCGGTGCAGGTCACCGGCAACGCTGGTAGAAGTTTCCGGATCGCCACCCAGGGAACGCACGGCGGCTTGCAGCTCAGCCGCAGCGGTGGCGCAATCGGCGGCGCGCTTGACAAACAGCGCCTTGAGCTCAGGGTGCTTGATGTCTTCAGCGCAGGTCTTGAATCCTTCCTGGCCATCCTTGCTGGTCTCGATCAGGTCGTTCAAGACAGAGATGGATTCTTTGTTGATGTCAGTCATTTTTCAGTTCCTTTGCTTGGTGAATAAAAACCTGCAAGGGATATTGCATCGGCCATGCCAGCCATCATCACAACTTAAAATCCATTTAAATCAATAAGTTATGAACACATGAGAAATCTGTATCCGCGTTATTTGCATGATCTGTCATTTGGCCTGCATGCAGAATGCCTGTATTTTCCCTAGGACTTTCAATAAGACAGCCGCCCTATGAATCCAGAAAAGCTTGAGCTGCTGGTCACCCGCCAGATGCCCTTCGGCAAGTACAAGGGCAGAATTCTTGCCGACCTGCCAGGCCAATACCTGAATTGGTTCGCGCGGGAGGGCTTCCCTCACGGCGAATTGGGCGGGTTGCTGGCATTGATGCAGGAAATCGACCACAACGGTCTGTCTGACCTGCTGGATCCGCTGCGGGCTAAACATGGCTTGCCCAAACCTCGCCATTGACCCCTGCCATTGACTGACTGAGCTCTGCGATGCCCGAAAATACGCTGCGTGCCCACGACGAAGCCTTCTGGGAAACCTTTGTCGGTCGTTACGATGTCGACGTCAATGGTCCGCTCAACCTGGAAAACGGCTACTTTGGCCGGATGTCCCGTACGGTGGTCGCGGAGTACCAACGCAATATCGACTGGGTGAACCGCGGCAATTCGGTCTACGTGCGCCAACAGTTCGACCTGGAGCATTGCGAAGTGATTCGCCGAGAGGTGGCGCAGCTCATCCACGCCCCAGCGTCCACCGTGGCGCTGGCCACCAACGCGGTTGACGCCTTGCAGACGCTGATCCGCAATTACAACCAGCTCAAGCCTGGCGACCAGGTTCTGATCAGCGACGTGGAGTACGAGTCGGTCAAAAGCGCGATGCGCTGGCTCGCCCGCCAGCGTGGCGCCGAGGTCATCGAGCTGGTCCATCCGCACCCCGCCAGTTTCGACAGCCTGGTGGGCACGTATCGAGAAGCCTTCATTCGTTATCCGCGCCTGAAGCTGATGGCGCTGACCTACGTTAACCACCTGACCGGCCTGGTGATGCCGGTCCAGGCGATAGCCGAGACGGCACGGGAGTTCGACGTCGATATCATTCTCGACGGCGCCCACGCCCTGGGGCAGATCGATTTCAATCTCAATAAGCTCGGCATTCAATTTGCCGGGTTCAACTTGCAGAAATGGCTTGGCGGCCCTCTGGCCCTGGGCTTTCTCTATATCGCTCCACACCGGCTGGCCGACATCGACCCGGACATGGACGAAGGCCACTACCCCACCACCGATATACGCTCGCGCACGCCCCACAGCACGCCCAACATCCCGGCCCTGCTGACGCTGCCCCTGGTATTCGAAGAGCACCGTGCCCTGGGCGGAGCACCGGCCAAGGGTGCTCGGCTCTGTTATCTACGGGACCTGTGGGTGAGCGCGGTGCGCGATGTGCCCGGCATCGAGGTCATGACCCCAGACGACCGGCGCCTCTATTGCGGTATCACGTCCATGCGATTCACCAACCAGCCTGATCAACAGGTGATGGCCGACCGACTGCTCAAGGAATATGGGATCTTTACCGTGGTGCGCAAGACCAGCGTCGGCCTCTGCATCCGCATTACGCCGGGGTTGATTACCTTGGCGCGGGATATGGAGCGGTTGACTGCGGCACTGATCAACCTGAACAGTACGTAACCCGTGGCGAGGGCGCTTGGTCCCTGGCCACGGGGATCTGCAGCCAAATAACAGGCAAAAAAAAACGGTGCGCCGACCAAGCGCACCGTAAAGCCGTAGAACACACAACGAAGTTCGGTAGGACGATCAGTCCAGCAGCGCCAATGCCTCGGCGGTGCATTCCTGGATGCGGGCCCAGTCGCCGTTCTTGATCCACTCCGGATCGAGCATCCAGCTCCCGCCTACGCACATCACGTTTTTCAACGCCATGTAACTTTTGATATTGGCCGGGCTCACGCCGCCGGTCGGACAGAATTTCACTTCGCCGAACGGCCCGCCCAATGCCTTGATGGCAGCAACGCCACCGCTGACTTCCGCCGGGAACAACTTGAAGCGGCGATAGCCCAGGCCATAACCTTCCATGATGCCCGAGGCATTGCTGATCCCCGGCAGCAACGGAATCGGACTCTGGACGCTGGCTTCCAACAGATCCCGAGTGATACCCGGCGTCACGATGAATTGCGAACCGGCAGCCTCGGCGGCGGCCAGCATGTGGCGATCGAGCACCGTGCCGGCACCGGTCACCAGCTCTGGGCGCTGCTCGCGAAGGACCTGAATGGCCTTGAGCCCGTATTGCGAGCGCAAGGTCACTTCCAGTGCCGTCAGGCCACCGGCGGCCAGGGCATCGGCCAGCGGCAGGATGTCCTGTTCACGCGCGATGGTAATCACCGGCAGGATCCGCGCCTTGGCGCAGAGGCTGTCGATCAGCGTCACTTTGTCCGCCATGGAAACGGTCGGGGATGGGTTTGTCATAGCGGCTGATCCTTGGTTCATGGGCACCAGTAAATCTCTAACGTAGGTTGCAGAAATGCGCGGATCGGCATCTCGGCGACATCGTCACCAGACACCGCGGCATTCAGGGTGGTCAGTTTCGATTGACCGGAAATAGACAGCACTTTGTGCCTGGCCGACGCCAGCAAGGCGCGGCTCATGGTCAGGCGTTGGTGTGGGACCGTCGGCGCGAGCATCGGCCAGCAGCGGCGAGCACCATTCTTATCCAGGGCCTCGGCCAGATTCGGGCTGTCGGGAAACAGCGACGCGGTATGCCCGTCATCGCCCATGCCCAGTATCAGCACGTCGATCGGCGGCAGCTCGGCGAGCAGGCGATCCGCCTGCTCGGCGGCGGCTTCCAGATTGGCGCTGGCGCTGTAGAGGCTTAGGAACTGGGCCTTGGCCGCAGCCCCTTGAAGCAGATAACGCTTGAGCAGGCCGGCGTTGCTGTCGGCATGTTCAACCGGCACCCAGCGCTCATCGGCCAGGCTCACCACCACGTTCGACCAGTCCAGCGCCTGCTTGGCCAGATGCTGGAAAAACGCCACCGGGCTACGACCGCCGGACACCACCAAGGTCGCCGCGCCTTTGGCATCGATCGCGGCGCGCAATTGCTCCGCCACGTTCACCGCCAATTTTTCCGCAAGCACCACTGGGCTCTTGAACTCCAGGGCAGTGACACCCTGGGGCAGTTTCAATTCAGATATCGCCATACCATGACCTCCCATCCCGCGTGATCAGTGCAATGGAGCTCATCGGCCCCCATGACCCAGCGGCATAAGGCTTGGGCGCATCGCCAGACTTCTTCCAGCCGGCGATCAACTGGTCACACCACGTCCACGCGGCTTCGATTTCATCTTTACGAACAAACAGGTTCTGATTGCCGTTCATGACTTCCAGCAACAACCGCTCGTAGGCATCGGGAATCCGTGCGCTGCGGTAGGTGTCGGAAAAGTTGAGTTGCAGCGGACCGCTGCGCAACTGCATGCCCTTGTCCAGGCCCTGCTCCTTGGTCATTACCCGCAAGGAAATCCCTTCGTCCGGTTGCAGGCGGATGATCAGTTTGTTGCTGATCTGCAAGCGCTGCTCGGGGGCGAAGATGTAGTGGGACGGTTCCTTGAAGTGAATCACGATCTGCGACAGCTTCTGCGGCATGCGCTTGCCGGTGCGCAGGTAGAACGGCACCCCGGCCCAGCGCCAGTTGCGGATATCGGCGCGCAGGGCAACGAAGGTCTCGGTGTCGCTCTGGGTATTGGAATTCGGCTCTTCGAGGTAGCCGGGCACCGCCTTGCCTTCGCTGTGGCCGGCGATGTACTGGCCACGCACCACCTGGGTGGTCAGGCCTTCCGGACTGATCGGCGCCAAGGCCTTGAGCACCTTGACCTTCTCGTCACGGATGCTGTCGGCGGAAAGGTCCGCCGGGGGGTCCATGGCGATCAGGCACAACAGCTGCAGCAGGTGGTTCTGGATCATGTCCCGCAGTTGGCCGGCCTTGTCGAAATAGCCCCAGCGCCCTTCGATCCCGACCTTCTCGGCCACGGTGATTTCCACGTGGGAAATGTAATTCTGGTTCCACTGGGTTTCGAACAGGCTGTTGGCGAACCGCAGCGCGATCAGGTTCTGTACCGTTTCCTTGCCCAGATAATGGTCGATGCGGTAAGTGCGGTTCTCCGGAAAGAACTGCGCCACGGCGTCGTTCACCTTGCGCGACGATTCGAGGTCCGAACCGATGGGCTTTTCCAGCACCACACGGGTGTTTTCGCTGAGGCCGACTTTCGCCAGGTTCTCGCAAATCGCGCCGTAGACCGCCGCCGGCGTGGCGAAATAGGCAATGACTTGTTGCTGCGTCAGCCCGACCTGCTCGGCAAGCGCGACGTAATCGTCCGCCTTGAGAAAATCCACGTGCAGGTACGTCAGCCGCGCCAGGAAGCGTTCGATCACGGATTCGTCGAGGTCTTTATCACCGACGTAACGCCGCAGTTCGGTGGTGATGAACGCCAGATGCTGTTGTTCGCTGCCCGGTTCACGGGCCAGCGCCAGGATCCGCGTGTCTTCGTGCAACAAGCCGGCGCCATCGAGCTGGTAAAGGGCAGGAAACAGCTTGCGTAGCGCCAGGTCGCCCAACGCGCCGAACAAGGCAAAAGTACACGGTTCAACCGTAATCGAATGCATGATGTTTGTTCTTTTATCAAGTTAAGCTACAAATACCTTTTTTCAAGGCATCACTCAAGGAAAAATGTAGTAATAACTACAACATTTTCCGAAAATACCGATTCCGAGTGGTGGTCCGTCGGAGCCATCAGTAGGATAGGCCACCGCAAAGGGTCGTATCAAAGACCCGTCTCTCTAGGAATCCTGTATGGACCGCGTGCGAAATCTACTGGAGCAGATCCAGAGTCGCCTGGAAGACCTGAACAAGGCCGAACGCAAGGTGGCCGAGGTGATCCTGCTCAACCCACAGCAGGCTACCCGCTTCAGCATTGCCGCCCTCGCCCAGGCGGCCTCGGTCAGCGAACCGACCGTCAACCGCTTTTGCCGCTCGTTCGGCGTGAGCGGTTACCCGGAACTCAAGCTGCAACTAGCCCAAAGCCTGGCCAGCGGCGCGGCTTATGTCAGCCGCGCAGTGGAAGCCGACGACAACCCTGAAGCCTACACCCAGAAAATCTTTGGCAGCGCCATTGCCTCATTGGACAGTGCCTGCCAGGCCCTTGATCCAAATTTGATCAGCCGCGCGGTCGACCTGCTGATCCAGGCCCGGCAGATCCACTTCTTCGGCCTCGGCGCCTCGGCTCCGGTGGCGCTGGATGCCCAGCACAAGTTTTTCCGGTTCAACCTGGCAGTGACCGCCCACGCCGACGTGCTGATGCAACGCATGATCGCCTCGGTGGCCCATACCGGTGAGTTGTTCGTGATCATTTCCTACACCGGTCGTACCCGCGAACTGGTGGAAGTAGCGCGTATCGCCCGGGAAAACGGCGCATCGGTACTCGGCCTGACCGCCGAGGGCTCGCCACTGGCCAAGGCCAGCACCTTGAGCCTCAATATTCCGCTGCCCGAAGACACCGATATCTACATGCCGATGACTTCGCGAATCATCCAGCTCACCGTACTGGACGTGCTCGCCACCGGCATGACCCTGCGCCGCGGGGTGGACTTCCAGCCGCACCTGCGCAAGATCAAGGAAAGCCTCAATGCCAGCCGGTATCCGGTTGGGGATGAGTTCAACTGATTCGATCCGGAACACTTGGTGCATGACAGGTCGTCATCGCGAGCAAGCTCGCTCCCACAGGGGTTTTGTGAACGCCAGAGAACCAGTGTGGGAGCGAGCTCGCTCGCGATGACGGCAGCCGCCACACCGTAGATCCAGAGCTAAGCCCCTACCCGCGCCTGCAAACTCAAATGCGCCCGCTCCCCGGGCGCCAGGCTCAGGCTGTCGGTGCCGCCACTGGCCGCTTCGACGCAAACGAACTCGTTGACCTCATCCCAGCTCACGCCCAGCAACGGCCGTGTACCGGGATGCCACACCACCGTGTCGGCGCTTTCACCGGTGTCGATGCACAATTCCCGCTGCCAGGCGTGATCCTTGAGCTGCAACTCTCCTTCATGCTGGAACACTCGCTGACAGCCGCCCTCGACCCGCAACTCGCCTTCCTGCCGGCAAACCGCACGGTTCAATTGGTCGTAACCTTGCGCGCCTTCGAGTCCAGACAGCGCTACCTCGCCAACGTCACCAATGCGCCAATAGGCATGCAAGGCCTGGCTCAATTGGCAAGGCAGGCTGTCTTGATGCTCGGTGCTCAAGCGCAATTCCATGCGGTCGCCCAAGTCGGCATGCAGGTCCACTTGCCAGTCGCACAGCTGCAATTGCCAATGCAGATGCACGCCAACGTCATCGCTGGCGCTGTCGAGCAACTTCCAATCGATCAGCCGCGCCCAACCATGAGACGGCCAGGCATTTTCACTCGGATGGCGGCCATACCAAGGCCAACACACCGGTACCCCGCCGCGTATCGCGCCGACCTGGGGCCACTTGGCCGCGCACCACAGCCAAGGTTTCTGGCCTCGCGGCTGGAAGTGCAACAACTGCGCACCCTGGCGGCTGAAAACCGCTTGGCACAACGGATGGTCAATAACCAAGACGTCGCGCTGCTGATAGCGCTCCCACGCAAACACCGGACGCTCGCGCAAGGATCTGAAAAAGCGTTGTAGCGGATGCTCATGCATGGGCTGTAGTCCTGGGAATCACTGAACTCTCAATTGATGCGACAGTTTTGGTGGCGAGGGGATTTATCCCCGCTGGGGTGCGGAGCAGCCCCAAAACAGGTTGCAGATAATCTGCCTGACGCACCGAGTTGGCCAGCTGAGGACTGCTCCGCAGCCCAGCGGGGATAAATCCCCTCGCCACAGGTTCGGCCCCCAACCAAACAATTGATCGCTCCGCAAAAAAAAGCGGACAGCCTTGGCCGTCCGCAAATATGCGCACATAGAGGAGAGCTTATCGCAACAGCGTCAGAACACCGACTGGATTTTCAGGCCGGCCACCAGCGCGTTGTCCACCTCGTCAACACCGCCCGGGTGAGTGACGTATTGCAGGTTCGGACGCACGGTCAGCCAGTTGGTGACGTGGAAGCCGTAGTTGATTTCGTAGTTGTACTCGGTGCTGCGCAACGGCGAAAACAGCGGATCGTCGTAATCGGTCACGCCATTGGCTACGTTGGTCAGATCGGCGTTCTTCTTCACGTCTTCGTTGACATGGATACGGGCGAAGCCGATACCCACGTCATCCTTTGGACGCGCATCGAATGGGCCCTTGTACACGAACATCAGCGACTGGTAGTTGTCGACGATGTTGGTGTCCTTGTCGTGGAAGGTGGCGTTGGCCGCGATGTTCAAGCCGCGCGAAGCGTCACCATTGTGGGTGGTGAGCTGCTGTTGCATGACGAACCAGTAGCCGTCCTTGCTGCTGTGGCTGCGATAGGCGCTGCCGGTGGTTGCGGCGTCGTTGCCGTTGTCGTCCTCACGGACGTCATCGGCCTTGGCCGTGCTCTTGTAGTAACCGACACGGTATTCGCCAGGCAGGTTGTTGAGCTTGGGCGACCAGACCAACTCGACCGGAATCAGCGTACCCTCGGTCCCGCTGCCGCTGAGCTTGTAACGGTTGTTGTTTTCCAGTTGCGAAGGGTTCTGGTTGTACGCACCGATTTGCGCGTAGAGCTCAGGGGTGATGTTGTACTTGAACCGAATCGCTGCCTGCATGATTGGCCAGTTGTACCAGATGCCGGTGGCCCAGTTACCCGCTTGGGAACCGCAGAAGGCCAGGTTCTGGAAGTCGCAAGGGAAAGTGTTGAAATCCTCGCCCACGCCGTAGTAACCGGCCTTGACGTCCAGCTTGCTGTCAAAGTACTTCTGCTTGATCCACAACTGCGTCAGACGCGTGGTTTGGCCGCGGCCCCAGACTTCCTGGGACGAACTGAGCGTGCCGGCACGCGGGTCACCGATACGGTCGTTGGAAATGTTGCGACCATCCCGGCGAGTGAACTGGATCTTGGCTTCGGTATCGTTCCAGCCCGCCAGTTTTTCCAGGTCGAGCGCGACACCCAGGCCAAACTGCTGGGACCAACGCGCAGTCTTGTCATCGTTGTAGCCGCCGTGGAGGTTGGCACCCATCTCACCGACGAAATCGGCCTTGATGTCGATACCCTGCTCGATCAGCTTGGTCCGTTCACCGCCCCAGTCGCCCGTCATCCACTGCGAATCGGCGCTGAACGCGTCGGCAGCGTGCGCGCTACCGGCCAGCATCATCGCCGCAACGGCTGACAACTGGCAGATAAGCTGGGCATTGTTCTTCTTCTTCATCCCTACATCCTCGTCTTTATTGTTATTAACTGTTTTTATCTAACGCGGTTTACAACGATTGCGACGGATGTCCCCACCCGTCGCATACTCCTTCCTGTGGGAGCGGGCTTGCTCCCCCCACACTTGTTCATCACCGGCCTTTGAACTGCGCCACGTTGGCAGGTCGGTCTTCGGCCTGCGGCTGCGCAGCCACGCCCAGGCGTTCGCCGGACTTGGCGTCGAACAGCAGCACTTTCGCTGGGTCGAATTGCAACGTCAGGGTCTCTCCCGGCTGCGGCGCCACGTCTGGCGCCAGGCGGCAGCAGACCTTGGTGTCGTTGAGATTGACGAACACCAGCGTGTCTGGCCCGGTGGGTTCGGTGACCTGCACTTCGGCGCGAATGGCTGGCATGCCGTTCGGCTCGTTGCCGGCCAGCACGATCTGCTCCGGGCGCAAGCCAAGGATCACTTCGCGATCTTCCAGGCCGGCGTCCTGCATGCCCAGCGGCAACTCGCAACGGGCCTGGCCGCTGTCGAGCAAGGCCAGCAGGCGGCCGTCCTTGCGTTGCAGGCGCAGCGGGATGAAGTTCATCGGCGGCGAACCGATGAAGCTTGCCACGAACAGGTTCGCCGGGTTGTTGTAGATGTCCTTCGGCGTGCCGAACTGTTGGATGATCCCGTCCTTCATCACCGCCACTTTGTCGCCCAGGGTCATGGCTTCGATCTGGTCGTGGGTCACGTAGACCGTGGTGGTCTTCAGGCGCTGGTGCATCAGTTTCATTTCGGTGCGCATCTCGACCCGCAGCTTGGCGTCGAGGTTGGACAACGGTTCGTCGAACAGGTAGATCTTCGGCCGCCGCGCCAGGGCCCGCCCCATCGCAACGCGCTGTTGCTGACCACCGGAGAGCTGGCCAGGCTTGCGGTTGAGCAGGTGTTCGATCTGCAACAGCTTGGCGACCCGCGCCACTTCCTCATTGATGTCGGCCTGTTTCATCTTGCGAATCTTCAGGCCGAACTCGATGTTCTCGCGCACGCTCATGGTCGGGTACAGCGCGTAGGACTGGAACACCATGGCGATGTCGCGATCCTTCGGGCTCATGCCGCTGACATCCTGGTCGCCGATCATGATCGCGCCGCCGGTGATGGTCTCGAGGCCGGCGATGCAATTCATCAGGGTCGATTTGCCGCAGCCCGAAGGACCGACCAGGATCAGGAATTCGCCTTCTTTGATCGACAGCTGGATGTCTTTCAAGGTGTCGGGCAGGCCCGCGCCGTAGGTCTTGTTTACATTGCGAAGTTCAAGCGTAGCCATGATTACCCCTTGACCGCGCCAGCCGTGAGGCCGCGCACGAAATACTTGCCTGCGATCACATAGACCAGCAGGGTCGGCAGCCCGGCGATCATCGCCGCCGCCATGTCCACGTTATATTCCTTGGCCCCGGTGCTGGTGTTGACCAGGTTGTTCAGCGCCACCGTGATGGGCTGGGAGTCACCGCTGGAGAACACCACGCCGAACAGGAAGTCATTCCAGATCTGCGTGAACTGCCAGATGAGGCAGACCATGATGATCGGCGTCGACATCGGCAGGATGATCCGCCGGAAGATGGTGAAGAACCCGGCGCCATCGAGGCGCGCCGCCTTCACCAGCGCGTCGGGAATACTCACGTAGTAGTTACGGAAGAACAGCGTGGTGAACGCCAGGCCGTAGACGACGTGGACAAACACCAGGCCAGTGGTGGTGCTGGCCAGGCCCATCTTGCCGAGGGTGAACGAGGCCGGCAGCAGCACGGTTTGGAACGGCAGGAAGCAACCGAACAGCAGCAGGCCGAAGAACAACTGCGAGCCACGGAAGCGCCACATCGACAGCACATAACCGTTCAGCGCACCGATGGCCGTGGAAATCAGTACGGCCGGCACGGTGATCTTGATCGAGTTCCAGAAATAACCGTTGACCGTCGCCCAGGCCTTGACCCAGCCGATGCCGCTGACCACGGTCGGCCAGCTCAACAGGTTGCCGGTGCTGATGTCTTCCGGCGTCTTGAAGCTGGTCAACAGCATGACCACCAACGGCACCAGGTAAAGCAGTACCGCAACAATCAGCACCGCATAGATCGCGATGCGGCTGATGGAAGGTTTCGCAGCGAGACTAGTCATGACGCTTGGCCCTCAGCTCGGAATACAAGTAAGGCACGATGATCGCGAGGATCGCACCGAGCATCAGGATTGCACTGGCCGAGCCCATGCCCATCTGGCCGCGACTGAAGGTGAACGAATACATGAACATGGCAGGCAGGTCGGAGGAATAGCCCGGACCACCGGCCGTCATGGCCGCCACCAAATCGAAGCTCTTGATCGCAATGTGCGCCAGGATCATCACGGCGCTGAAGAACACTGGGCGCAGGCTCGGCAGTACGACTTTCCAGTAGATGCGCGGCATGCTCGCGCCATCGATCTGCGCGGCGCGGATGATCGACTGGTCCACGCCTCGCAGGCCGGCCAGGAACATCGCCATGATGAAGCCCGAGGCCTGCCAAACGGCAGCGATCACCAGGCAATACACCACGCGATCGGGGTCGATCAGCCAGTCCAGGCGGAAGCCTTCCCAACCCCAGTCACGCAACAATTTGTCCAGGCCCATGCCCGGGTTGAGCAGCCACTTCCAAGCGGTACCGGTGACGATCATCGAGAGCGCCATTGGGTACAGGTAAATGGTGCGGATGAAACCTTCGCGGCGAATACGTTGGTCGAGAAACACCGCCAGCAGCACGCCGATGACCAGGGTGATGCCGATGAACATCCCGCCGAACACCGCGAGGTTCTTGCTGGCCACCCACCAGCGGTCGTTGTCCCACAGCCGCGCATACTGAGCCAGGCCCGCCCATTTATAGGTAGGCAGGAAAGTCGACGTCGTGAACGACAGGACGAACGTCCACAGGATGTAGCCATAGAAGCCCACCAGGACGATGAACATGCTCGGCGCCAGCACCAGTTTTGGTAGCCAGCGCTGCAATGCATCGAAAGGCGAGGCCTTGCTGAACACAGCAACAGAACTCATGGGGAAATCCAGTACCAGGAAAAACTACAAGTTTGTTCCTTGTGGGAGCGAGCCTGCTCGCGATGGCGTCGTATCAGCTCATGCACTGCTGCCTGACACTATGCTTTCGCGAGCAGGCTCGCTTCCACAGGGGTTAGCGGTTACTTCGCAGACTGAACCGCTGCGCCAAGTTTCTTGGCTGCGTCGGCCGGGTCGGCTTTCGGGTCGTTGATGTAGTTGGTCACGACGTCAAAGAACGCGCCTTGCACGGCCAGCGTGGTCGCCATGTTGTGCGCCATGCTCGGTTGCAGGCCGCCGTTCTTGGCGTCCGCCAGGAAGTCCTTGGCGGCGGTCTGGGCGCAGGAGTCGAAACCGTACTTGCCCATGTCGGCCAGCATGTCGTTACGCACCGGGATCGAACCCTTGTTGATGCTGAAGACTTTCTGGAAGTTCTCACCCAGCACGACCTTGGCGATGTCCTGCTGGCCCGCCGCAGTGCCTGCATCCTTCTGCTTGAACACCGCCAGGGAGTCGATGTTGTAGGTGAAGGCCTTCTCGGTACCCGGGAACGCTACGCACTCGTAGTCCTTGCCGGCGACTTTCTTCGCGGCAGTCCACTCGCTCTTGGCCCAGTCACCCATGATCTGCATGCCGGCCTTGCCATTGATGACCTTGGCCGCTTCCAGGTTCCAGTCCTGGCCCTTGCCATCGGCGTCCATGTAGGTCGCGACTTTCTTCAGCTCGGTCAGCGCCTTGACCATTTCCGGGCCGGTCAACGCTTTGTTGTCCAGGTCGACCAGTGCTTTCTTGTAGCCATCAGCGCCCATGACCGAGAGCACCACCGCTTCGAACACGGTGCTGTCCTGCCAAGGCTGGCCACCGTGGGCCAGGGGGATGAAGCCCGCGGCCTTGAGCTTGTCGCCGGCGGCGTAGAATTCTTCGAGGGTGGTTGGATTCTTGGTGATACCGGCTTTCTTGAAGACTTCAGGGTTGATCCACAGCCAGTTGACGCGGTGGATGTTCACCGGCACGGCGACGTAGTCACCTTCGTACTTCACGGTATCGGAGACTTTCTTGTCGAGCAGGCTGTCCCACTTTTCTGCCTTGGAAACGTCCTTGAGGACGTCGGTGTCGAGCAGGCCGGTGGTCGCCCATTCCTGGATGTCCGGGCCCTTGATCTGGGCAACGCCCGGTGGGTTGCCGGCCACGGCGCGGCTCTTGAGCACGGTCATGGCGGTAGAACCGCCACCGCCGGCGACGGCGCCGTCCTTCCAGGTAAAACCGTCTTTTTCTACTTGAGCCTTGAGCACATCGACCGCGGCTTTTTCACCGCCCGACGTCCACCAGTGGACGACTTCCACGGAACCTTTCGATTCGGCGGCCAGGGCGCTGACAGGGAATGCTGCGACGGGAAGCAAGGAAGCAAGAGAAATGACAGTAGCGAGGCGAGAAATCGCATTCATCTAGAAGTACCTTCTTGTTGTTATGCATGCAAGTCTGGTGCTTGCGCTGCATGGATTCTAATCAGGGGTTATCCCTTCGCAGGTAACGAAGGGACGTGGATATGTCACGACATGGTTACACAGGTGCAGGATCGGACAACCGCGCCAAGGCTGACGCCATGCTCGGGGCCAACGGCAGACGAGGGATCAACACCGCTTGCCAGGCATGATAAAGGTCCGGCTTGCCCGGCCAGATGTCGGCGCTGGGGCGGTTCTGCGGGTCGAGCTCGTGATGCCAGCTGCCGTTGCAGCGATCGATGAAATGTTTGTCACAAAATTCCCAGAAGCGTCGGTACCACGCTTCGTATCGAGCCTCGTCGGTACGTTTGAGCAAGGCACTGGCCGCCGCTGCCGCTTCGGCATGCACCCAGTGCAGGCGATGGCGAACCACGGCGCGATTGTCCCAGTCCAGCGTGTAAACGATGCCCGGGGCGCCGTCGACGTTCCAGCCATGGCGGCAGTTCTGGTCGAACAGTTTCTGAGCGTCCTGGGCCAGCCAGCCCGGCGTCAGCATGCCGATCTGCACGCGCGCGGCCTCGAGGTGCAACAACAGCCGCGCCCATTCGAAACCATGGCCAGGGGTGGTGCCGTAGGGACGAAACCCATCTGCCGGGTTGTCGTGGTTGTACTCGCGCAGCGGCTGCCAGTCGCGGTCGAAATGCTCGACGACCATGTAGTCGTTGGCGGCCGCGTGACCATGGATCACCCGCTCGACGATACGCAACGCGCGAGCCAGCCAGCGCGGATCGTCCGTGGCATCGGCGAGGGCGAGGAAGGCTTCGGTGCCGTGCATGTTGCTGTTGGCGCCGCGATAGGCCTCTTCTTCTGACCAGTCGCGGTTGAAGGATTCACGCAGGGCACCCTCCTCCTCGCACCAGAAATGTTCGTCGATGACCCGCACCGCCTCCTTGAGCAGTGCCTCGGCGTCAGGGCGCTGGGCCACGACCGCAGAGCTGGCTGCCAGGGCAACGAAAGCATGCAGGTAAGCGGCTTTTCCAGTCTCGTTTTCAGCCGGATCGGTCTTGGCGAACCAACCGCCATGCTCGGCATCGCGCAGCGGCCCCATGAGCGCCTGTACGCCATGGTCAACCAGCTCGGCGAACCCCGGCAGGCCTTGGATGTGGGCCATGGCGAAGCTGTGGGTCATGCGCGCGGTATTCATGGTTTCGGCCCGGGCATCGGCCGGCAGGCGGCCCAATTCGTCCAGGTTGCCAAAGCCGTCCGGCAGCTTGGAGGCCTTGGCGAACGTCAGCAGACGCAAGCCTTCTGCGGCAAGCCATTGCTGGTGGGCGGGCGCATTCAGCCAACTGCTGAACGCCGGTTGGAAGGTGTCCATCGAGATACCTTTTTTGTTGTTTTGACGCAGGGAGTCTAAACAAGGGAGGGTTGACGGCAGGTAACGAAAGGGGCGAGTTATGTCACCGAGTTGTGACATTGGCATGGATATGTGTTGAAGCGATGGGCGCCTCCGTCGGAACGCCGCCCGGAGCAGGCTCGCTCCCACATTGGACTTCATTGACGCGCATATCCTGTTTGACGCAGATCCCTGTGGTAGCGAGCCTGCTCGCGACGAACGATAACGCGGTCTAATCAATCCACGCTGCGAGGCAACTGCAACGTCACCCGCAACCCACCCTCGCGCAGGTTCTGCAAACTCACCTCACCGCCATGGCTGTGGGCAATGTTGCGTGCGATACCCAGCCCCAGGCCGTACCCCTGCTGCTGCCCGGCCAGGCGAAAGTGCGGCTCGAAGACTTGTTCGAGGCGTTGTTCCGGTACGCCCGGGCCTTCGTCATCGACGTGCAGAATGAACGCCGACTCATCATCATCGATGTGCAAATGGGCTCTCTGGCCGTATTTCAAGGCGTTGTCGATCAGGTTGCCGATGCACCGCTTGAGGGCCAGCGGCTTGCCGGGATACGGCGCCAGCGCCCGGCCATCCTGGGTCACTCGGCCGTTGCCGTTGGGCGCCAGATAAGGCTCTACCAGGCAATCCAGCACATGGTTGAGGTCCACCGGCTCGATGTTTTCGTGGATGTCGGTGTCCTTCACACATTGCAGCGCCCCCTTGACCAACAGCTCCAGCTCATCCAGGTCTCGGCCGAACTTGGCTTGCAGGTTTTCATCCTCCAGCAGCTCGACCCGCAACCGCAGCCGGGTAATCGGCGTGCGCAGATCGTGGGAGATGGCGCTGAACAACTGGCTGCGCTCGGTCAAATAGCGGCTGATGCGCTCGCGCATGGCATTGAAAGCCCGGCCCACCTCCACCACTTCGCTGCCGCCACCCTCGGCCACCGGTTCCACTTCGGCACCGAGGGACATGTCCCGCGCCGCTCGGGCCAGGCGTTTCAATGGTCGGCTCTGCCAATGCACCAACAAGCCGATGAACAACAGCAACAGGCTGCTGGTGAGCACGATGAAGCCCACCTGCTGCTTGGGCAGATCCTGCTCTTCGAGGCTGGTATAGGGTTCGGGCAGCAGCGAGGCGATGTAAAGCCATTCACCCGGCGCCATCTGGATTTGCGTGACCAAGACCGGCGGATTCACCGGCTCAAGCGTCAAGGCGTAATGGGCCCATGATCGCGGCAGCTCGTCGAGCTTGAGCCCGCCGTTGAAAATCCGCAGGTCTTCAGGGCTGACGAATTTGACCGAGATGTCGGCGCTGCTGCCCAGGGAGCGCCGCAGCACGTCATCCACGGCCTGGAGCACCGCCAGCTTTCGCGGCGTCACGGGCAGCACGTCCATGCCCAGCGGCTTGTCATTGAGGGTGACGACAAAGCGTGTGCCGCCCATGCTGCGCAACTGGTCCAGCACCAGGGGCCGGTACGCCACCGGCAGCGAGCGCAGATAACTGACAGTGGCGGTCATCGAATGGGCAAGGCTGCGCGCGCTGGTGACCAGGCCTTCAAGCTGGGTGGCGCGCAATTGGGAGACCCAGATCAGACTGGACAGCGTCTGGGCGAACAGCACCACCAGTAGCGTCAGCAGCAGCATCCGCCCCAGCAACGAGCGTGGCACGGGCACCCGGCGCACGACTTTCCTGATCGCTTCAGTGACCATTGCTGGCAACCACACTGGCCGCCAGTTGATAACCACTGCCGCGCACCGTGCGGATCAACCGCGGCGGCTTTTCCGTGTCGCGCAGGCGCTGGCGCAGGCGACTGACCGCCATGTCGACGATCCGGTCCAAGGGCATCAGTTCGCGCCCACGCGTGGCGTTGCCGATGGTGTCACGGTCGAGGATTTCCTGAGGGTGGTCGAGGAACAACTTGAGCAGGGCAAAATCAGCACCGGAGAGAATCACCTCTTCACCGTCGGCGTGGAACAGCCGATGGCTGACCATGTCCAGCCGCCATTCGTCGAAGGCCAGCACGTCGCCGCCCGTCCGCTCCTGGCCGAACTGCGCCCGGCGCAGCAGCGCCTTGATGCGCGCCTGCAATTCACGCGGGCTGAACGGCTTGCCCAGGTAATCATCGGCACCCAATTCCAGGCCAATGACCCGGTCGGCTTCGTCGGAGCTGGCGGTGAGCATGATGATCGGCACATGGGCCTGGCGTGGATGTTCGCGAACCCAGCGGCACAGGCTGAAACCGTCCTCATCGGGCAGCATCACATCGAGGATCACCAGGTCGCTTGGCGCCTCGTTCAAGGCCTGGCGAAACCCGGCGCCATCAGGCGTGGTGCGCACCTGGAAACCCGCACGGCTGAGGTAAGTGTCCAGCAGTTCGCGAATCTCCTGGTCATCGTCGACCAACAAAATCGATTTGTTCACTGCACTCACGGGGCCTCGTCCTTGTTGTGTGGATTGGGGGCGATTATGCCTGATGGCCGGGTTTTACAAACACTACAGAGCCCCTTGTGGGAGCGAGCTTGCTCGCAATAGCGGTGTATCAGTCAATCTCAATGGCGACTGACACTCCATCATCGCGAGCAAGCTCGCTCCCACAGGAGCGGTTTCCAATTTCAAATCGTGGAGGATTGCTCCAACGCCACGCCCGCGCCCATCAGGCCGGAGTATGGCGCCGTCACCAGCCAGACCGGAATACCCTTGAAATAATCGCTCATGCAGCCCTTGTCGGCGAAGGATTTGGCGAAACCGCTTTCGACGAAGAAATCGGCAAACCGCGGGACCACGCCGCCAACGATGTACACGCCGCCACGCCCGCCCACCGTGAGTACGTTGTTGCCGGCCACGCGGCCCAGCCATCGGCAGAACTGCTCGAGCACTTCCAGGGCGATAGGGTCGCCGGCCAGCCCGGCGGCAGTGATCGACTCGGGGGTATCGAGCACCGGGTCATGACCGTCCACCGCGCAAATCGCCCGGTAGACACGGGGCAGGCCGCTGCCGCTCAGGGCGGTTTCGGCGCTGACGTGGCCGATCTCGTTGTAGATGTGCTGCCAGAGCTGGGTCTCGCGCGGACTGCTCATCGGCAGGTCGACATGGCCGCCCTCCCCTGGCAACGCCGCAAAACGGCCCTCGCCCAAGTCCAGCAGCGTACCGACGCCCAGCCCGGTGCCCGGGCCGATCACCACCGCCGGGCGCATCGGCTCCGGCGTGCCCTGGCAGACAACCCGGTACTCATCCGGACGCAAGCAGGTCATGCCCAGGGCCATGGCGGAGAAGTCGTTGACCAGCAACAGTTTCTCCACCTGCAACCTCTGGCAGAACGCCAGGTTGCTCAGGCGCCAGTGATTGTTGGTAAAACGAAACTCATCGCCGCTCACGGGGCCGGCCACCGACAGGCACACCGAACCGATGGCGCCCGGTTTCATTCCCATGCCATTCAAGTAAACCTCGATGGCATCTTCCGGGCAGGCGTAATCCGCTGTCGCCAGCACCTGGATATTCTCCAGGTTGTGGTTCTTCCACAGGGCGAAACGCGCGTTGGTCCCACCGATGTCACCGACCAAAGCCAGTTTCAATTAAGCGTCTCCAAGGCAGAAGTGAAGGCGCTGGCGCCCTGCTCTGCCGAGCTGAAGGCCATGCGCATGAAACCGAACAGCTCGCGACCAGTGCCGATGTTGTTGCCCAACAAGCCCTTGGCCGGTTCGCGCGCGGCGAATTCCTCGGCGTCGACCTTCAGCTCCAAGGTGCCTTTGACGCCATCGACGCGGATGATATCGCCCTCCTGCACCCGCGCCAACGCGCCGCCGACATAAGCTTCAGGGCTGACATGAATGGCCGCCGGGATTTTCCCGGATGCCCCGGACATGCGTCCATCAGTGACCAGCGCCACCTTGAAGCCACGGTCCTGCAGCACGCCGAGGAACGGCGTCATCTTGTGCAGCTCCGGCATGCCGTTGGAGCGCGGGCCCTGGAAGCGCATCACCGCGACAAAATCCTTCTCCAGCAGACCCGCCTTGAACGCATCCGCCAGGTCCTGCTGATCCTGGAAGACCATGGCCGGCGCTTCGACGATCTGGTTTTCCAAGGCCACGGCCGAAACCTTCATGACCCCACGCCCGAGGTTGCCTTCCATCACCCGCAACCCGCCTTCTGGGGAGAAGGCACGGGCCACCGGACGCAGGATGGTTTCGTCGAGGCTTTCGGTCGGGCCGTCGCGCCACACCAGCTCGCCATCCTCCAGGAACGGCTCCTGGGTGTAGCGACTCAGGCCATGGCCGAGCACGGTGTTGACGTTGTCGTGGAGCAGGCCGGCTTCCAGCAATTCGCGGATCAGAAAGGACATGCCGCCCGCCGCCTGGAAGTGGTTGATGTCGGCCTTGCCGTTCGGGTAGACGTGGCTGAGGGTCGGCACCACTTCGGAGAGGTCGGCCATGTCCTGCCAGGTCAGCTGGATGCCCGCCGCCATGGCGATGGCCGGCATGTGCAGGGTGTGGTTGGTGGAACCGCCGGTGGCGTGCAGTGCAACGATGGAGTTGACCAGTGAGCGTTCGTCGACGATTTCGCCGATGGGCATGAAGTTGCCGCTCTGCTTGGTCAGGCGCGTCACCTGGAACGCGGCCTCACGGGTCAACGCATCGCGCAGCGGCGTGTTCGGGTTGACGAACGAAGCGCCCGGCAAATGCAAGCCCATCACTTCCATCAGCAACTGATTGGTGTTGGCGGTGCCGTAGAACGTGCAGGTGCCCGGACTGTGGTAGGACTTCATTTCCGATTCCAGCAGCTCTTCACGGCTGGCCTTGCCCTCGGCGTAGCGCTGGCGTACGTCGGCTTTTTCCTTGTTGGAAATGCCCGAGACCATCGGCCCGCCGGGCACGAAGATCGTCGGCAGATGACCGAAGCGCAGCGCGCCCATCATCAGGCCAGGGACGATTTTGTCGCAGATGCCGAGCATCAGCGCGCCGTCGAACATGTTGTGGGACAACGCCACCGCCGTGGACAGTGCGATCACTTCACGGCTCGGCAAGCTCAGTTCCATCCCCGCCTCACCCTGGGTCACGCCGTCGCACATGGCGGGCGTGCCGCCGGCGAACTGGCCAACCGAGCCGATCTCGCGCAGGGCTTTCTTGATTTGTTCTGGAAATGTTTCGTAGGGCTGGTGGGCCGAGAGCATGTCGTTGTAGGACGACACGATGGCGATGTTGGCGGCGTTCATCATCCGCAGGTGGTGCTTGTCTTCAGTGCCGCAACCGGCCACGCCATGGGCGAAGTTGGCGCACTGCAGCTTGCCGCGCATCGGCCCGTCGCTGGCTGCACCGCGGATCAGTGCAAGGTAAGCCTCGCGCGTAGCGCGACTGCGGGCGATAAGCCGTTCGGTGACCTCAAGTACGCGGGGATGCATGTGTAGAACTCCAGGCTAGCGGGTGTGGCGACCTGATTGTCTATGCTGGTTAAAAGCCCGTTGCACACCCGGTGAAAGACAAGGCGACAAACGGTTTTTGACCAATCGGACCAGTTGATTCAGGTCACTCGTTGTAGATAAAACAAAATATTGCCACTAAAAAGGCTTGTTTTCTATTTTTATGCGAATAATCTTGTAATTCCAACAACAAATCGATGGCGGCGCAGTTAATGACTCTTCGAATCGCAATCAATGGTTTTGGCCGCATCGGCCGCAACGTCCTCCGCGCACTGTATACCCAAGGCTATCGTCGCGACCTGCAGATCGTCGCCATCAACGACCTGGGCGACAGTGCGATCAACGCTCATCTGCTCAAGTTCGACACCGTGCATGGCACTTTCGATGCCGACGTGCAGCACGATCACGAAAGCCTGACGGTCAATGGCGACCGCATTTCGGTCAGTGCCATCCGCAACCCGGCCGAGCTGCCCTGGGCCGCCGAGAAAATCGATGTGGTGTTTGAATGCACCGGTCTGTTTACCGACCGCGCCAAGGCTGCCGCCCACATCAGTGCCGGCGCTCGCAAAGTGATTATCTCGGCCCCGGCCAAGGGCGCCGATGCCACTGTGGTGTACGGCGTCAACCATGACATCTTGCGCCAGTCCCACCAGATCATTTCCAACGCGTCGTGCACCACCAACTGTTTGGCCCCGGTGGCCCAGGTGCTGCACCGCGAGCTCGGCATCGAAAGCGGCCTGATGACCACCATCCATGCCTACACCAACGACCAGAACCTGACCGACGTCTATCACAGCGACCCGTACCGCGCCCGCTCGGCCACCCAGAACATGATCCCGAGCAAGACCGGCGCCGCCGAAGCCGTGGGCCTGGTGCTGCCGGAACTGGCGGGCAAGTTGACCGGCATGGCCGTGCGCGTGCCGGTGATCAACGTCTCCCTGGTGGACCTCACCGTGCAACTCAAGCGCGAAGCGTCGGCCGATGAAGTCAACGCACTGCTCAAGCAGGCCAGCCAGCACTCCAAGATCCTCGGCTACAACACCCTGCCGTTGGTCTCCAGCGATTTCAACCACAACCCGTTGTCGTCGATCTTCGATGCCAACCACACCAAAGCCAGCGGCAAGCTGCTCAAGGTGCTGGCCTGGTATGACAACGAATGGGGCTTCTCCAACCGCATGCTGGATAACTGCCTGGCGTTGTGTAACGCGGAGTAACTGCCACGGTAGTTCTTGAGCTTTTCTGTGGGCGCTTTTCTGTGGGAGCGAGCTTGCTCGCAAAAGCGGCGTATCAGCCAACATCAATGGCAACTGACACTCCGTCATCGCGAGCAAGCTCGCTCCCACAGGGTTACAATCGATGAAATGAAGGCTTGACCCGTCACGCGGATGATAAGCATTATCATCCGCTCGAACCGGACCGGGCCCTACCGTGAGTCAATCGCGCTTTCATCATGTCTTTCTCGCCCAGCGCACGCCCCTGCTGCGCACCCTGGAGCGGATGGTCAACAACCCGAGCACCGCCGAAGACTTGCTGCAGGAAACCTACCTGCGTGTCACCCGCGCCTTGAGCGAACGCACCGTCGATCATCTCGAACCCTTTGTTTTCCAGACCGCCCGCAATCTGGCGCTGGATCATCTGCGCGCGCGGCGGATCCAGTCGCGGGCCCTGGTCGACGACGTGCCGCTGGACATCGTGAACAACGTCGTCGCCCCTCAAAGCAGCGCCGAAGATGCCGCCCACGCCGCGCAAATGCTCGAGCGCCTCAACGTCAGCCTGCAATCCCTCAGCCCCCGTCAACAGCGGATCTTCATTCTCAGCCGGCTGCATGGCCACAGCTACCAGGACATCGCGCAACGATTAGGCGTGTCCCTGAGCACGGTGCAAAAAGAACTGAAACTGATCATGGCCATCTGCGTGGGCGTGGCCGAACGCAACCCGTGAATACAGGCGGCAAGCCACAAGCTTCGAGCCGCAAGCGGATGTGGGCTTGCCAGCTACCGCTTGCGGCTTGTAGCGTGTGCTTGCCGCCAATAATGAGAATCCACCGTGACGGACAACCATCGCCCACCTGAAGCCGCCGAGGCGCAGGACACCGCTCACGCCATGGACCAGGCGCTGGACTGGTTGATCCTGCTCGACAGCCCCAGCGAGGAGCAGCGCCGACACTTCCAGGCCTGGCTGGCGGCCGATCCACGCCATGGCGAAGCGTTCGTCAGGGCCCAGGCGATCTGGAACGGTCCGCAGATAATCGAAAGCGCCCGGCAATTGAGGGACCGGCCAAAGATCACCTCGCTGTCGCGCATGCGTGCCCATTGGAAACCCCTGGCCACCGCCGCCGTGCTGTTGCTGGGACTGTTCAATTTCAGCGACCTGCCCATGCGCTTCCAGGCCGACCACCTGACCGTGGTCGGTGAACGCCAGCGCCTGCAGTTGGAAGACGGCTCCAAGGTGCTGCTCAATACCGATTCGGCCTTCTCCAGCTCATTCGACAACCAACGGCAGGTGGCCCGGCTCTACAAGGGCGAAGCTTTCTTCGAGGTGCCAGCCAACCGTCATTTGCCGTTGGAGCTGGACGCAGGCCCGGTCACCGCCAGCGTCAGCGACACCTCGTTCGCCGTGCGCTACGTGGATGGCGTCGCGCAAGTCCAGGTGCAGCGCGGCGACGTCGACCTGCGGGCCACCCGCTACGACACCCACGTGCGGCTGTCGGCTGGCGAAAGCATCCGCATCGGCCCCAATGGCTTCGACCGCCCGGCACGGCTCGATGCCGGCACCGACCTTGCCTGGGTGCAGGGCCGACTGGTGTTCGAGAACCGTCCGCTGAGCCAGGTCTTGGCGGAGTTGCGACGCTACTACCCAGGCTGGATCATCAACACCAACGAACGGCTGGCCAACGTCGCGGTGACGGGCAACTACCGCCTCGACCAGCCCCTGGACGTGGTCCGCTCCCTGGCCCAGATCACCTCCGCGCGCCTGCAGGAATTGCCGGCGCTGGTGATTTTGAACTAAATGAGAATTATTTTTACTCGATAGCCTCCGCTGGTTCGTCTCGTTATAGCCAATGCAATTGATTCGCATCTCCACGATGCCGATCTGCACCTATAACAGATGCGACACGGAGCGCTATCGATGTCCTCTCGCCTTACTTGCCGGTTACTCGCCCCTTCCCGCGCACTTTCATTGCTGACCGCCGCCATCCTGATGGCCGGTGCCGCGCCGGCCGCCCTTGCCGCCGCTGGCCAACCGCCCGCGCACAACATGGGCGACTACAGCTTCAACATCGCCCGGCAGCCCTTGGTCTCCGCGCTCAACGCGTTCACTGCCGTCACAGGCTGGCAGGTGGGGCTGCCGGCTGAACTGGCCGAAGGCATCGCCTCGCCGGGCGTCAACGGCTCGCTGTCGCCGGAGAAAGCCTTGGAGCGCCTGTTGGTGGGGACCGACTTGCGTTACCGCAAACTGGGCAGCAACAACATCGTTCTGGAAAAACGCAGCGCGGGCAACGTGCTGGACTTGCAGCAGGTGACCATCAGCGCCACCCGTCAAGAACAGGACATCACCCGCGTACCGAGCACCGTTTCCGTTCATGATCGCCAGCAACTGGACCGTAACAACGTAAACACCATCAAGGACTTGGTGCGCTACGAGCCCGGCGTATCGGTGGGCGGCGCGGGCGAGCGCGGCGGCATCAGCGGCTACAACATCCGCGGGATCGACGGCAACCGCATCCTGACCCAGGTCGACGGCGTGGAAGTGCCCGGCGGTTTCTTCAACGGCCCCTACGCCAAGACCCAGCGCAACTATGTCGACCCGGAGATCATCAAGCGCGTGGAGATCCTGCGCGGACCGGCCTCGGTGCTGTACGGCAGCAACGCCATTGGTGGCGTCGTGAGTTATTTCACCCTCGATGCGGATGACATCATCAAACCGGGCAAGGATGTCGGCGCGCGCCTGAAGACTGGCTACAGCTCCGTAGACGAGAGCTGGCTCAAGTCCGCCACCGTCGCCGGTCGCAGCGGGCCCTTCGACGGCCTGCTGCACTACAGCCAGCGCGACGGCCATGAAACCGAATCCTACGGCAGCAACAATGGCACCGGCCTGGACCGCACCGCGGCCAACCCGCAGGACGTGCGCGCCAAAAACGTGCTGGCCAAACTCGGCTGGAACTACAACGATGACGCACGCCTGAGCCTGGTCTACGAGAAGTACAAGGACGACCGTGACACCGATCTGAAAAGCGCCTACGGCGGTCCTTACGCCAACGGCCAACCGGCCATTCCCGCCTCCATCCTGCCGGGCGGCATGTACCAGTGGCGCACCGGCAACGACACCATCACCCGCGAACGTTTCGGCCTGGAGCACAGCTTCGCGCTCGACAGCCTGCTGGCCGATAACATCAAGTGGAGCCTGAACCACCAGGTCGCCAAGACCGACCAGAGCACCGCCGAATTCTACTTCCCGATCACCCGTAGGGTCCTTCGCACGCGAGAGACCCTGTATGAAGAAAAACAGTGGGTGCTTGATGCGCAAGTCGACAAGTCATTCAGCATTGCCGACACCGATCACACGCTGACCTACGGCACCACGCTCAAACAGCAGAAAGTCACCGGTTCGCGCAGCGGCAATGGCGTGTGCCTGGCGGTCGGCGTGGGCTGTGCCGCCGTCGGCGCCATCAGCACGCGGGACGTACTGGCAAAAGCCAGTGACTTCCCGGACCCGACCATCAACACCTACAGCCTGTTCGCCCAGGACCAGATCAGCTGGGAAAAATGGACCTTCACACCGGCGCTGCGTTACGACTACACCCAGCTCAAGCCACACCTGACCGAAGAATTCCTCAGCACCGTTGACCCTACCGCCGGCGGTAAAGTCAGTGATGAGAACAAGACCTGGCACCGCGTCTCGCCCAAGTTCGGGCTGACTTACGCCCTGACCGACCAATACACCTGGTTTGGCCAATACGCCGAGGGTTTCCGCACCCCGACCGCCAAGGCTCTGTACGGGCGCTTCGATAACCCGGACGCGGGCTACAGCGTGGAACCCAATCCCGACCTGGAGCCGGAAAAAAGCAAGAGCTACGAAACCGGCCTGCGCGGTCGTTTCGACTCCGGTTCGTTCGACGTGGCGGTGTTCTACAACAAGTACCGCGATTTCATCAACGAGGACGCCATTACCCCTGGCGCGGACCAGTTGACCTTCCAGAGCAACAACATCAAGCACGCCACCATCAAGGGCATCGAGGCCAAGGGGCGCCTGGACCTGGACGTGTTCGGCGCGCCACGGGGCCTCTATACCCAAGGTTCGGTGGCTTACCTCCAAGGCCGCAACGACGACACCGGCGAACCGCTCAACAGCATCAACCCGATGACCGGCGTATTCGGCCTGGGCTATGACCAGGAGCAGTTCGGCACTTTGCTCAGCTGGACCCTGGTGAAGAAGAAAAACCGCGTCGACGACAGCAACTTCAACTCTCCTGACGGCGTCAGCAGCCAGTTCAAGACGCCGGGCTTCGGCATCCTCGACCTGAGCGGGTACTACAAGGTCACCGACGATGTCACCGTCAGCGGCGGCCTCTACAACCTCACCGACAAGAAATACTGGCTGTGGGACGACGTGCGCGGCTACGACAGCGTCGGCGAAGCGGCAGTGCTGAGCCCGGCCAACCTCGACCGCCTGACCGCCCCTGGGCGCAACTTCGCGGTCAACCTGATCTGGGATATCTGATCCGATTCTTCACGCAAGACAGTTACCTGTGGCGAGGGAGCAGGCTCGCGCTGGGACGGTCCGACGCTTCGGGCGAAGCGCCCCCAGATCTAACGCTCGCTGCGCAACCGAGCGGGAGCAAGCTCCCTCGCCACGATGTATTCCACTCGAAGGAATTGCTATGAGCACACAACGCACCCTTTCCCGCTCCCAACGCCTGAACCAGATCACCCACGAGCCCCACGGCAAGCTCGACGCGCTGGTCAAGGCTCACGCCCCATTCGAAACCCAGGCCAGCTACGCCCGCTTCGTCGTCGCCCAGTACCAATTCCAGTCGGAACTGGTGGCGCTGTACAACGACGCGCAACTGACCGCGCTGATTGCCGACCTGCCCGCGCGCTGCCGCGCCGAAGCGGCCAAGGCCGACCTGGCGGACCTGCACACCGAAGTGCCGCCGCCAGTGGCCGGCGCAGTGAAAAACCCAACCCAGGCCGAAGCCCTCGGCTGGCTGTTCGTGTCCGAGGGTTCCAAGCTTGGCGCCGCGTTCCTGATCAAGCGCGCCGTGGGGCTGGGGCTGAGCGAAACCTTTGGTGCCCGACACTTGGCAGAACCGGCGGGCGGGCGTGCCGAAGGCTGGAAAACCTTCACCCGGATCCTCGACGCGCTGCCCCTCACCGAACAGCAGGAAGCCGAGGCGGACAAAGGAGCGCTGGCGGCCTTCAACCGCTTTACCGTGTTACTGGAGCAAGCCTACGCGACCGAGTTGGCCTGAAGCCTTCACAGTTTCCCTTGCGCGAGCGAGCCTGCTCGCGATGACACTGGCTCAGTCGCCACAGAAGTCGCCTGACCCACCGCCATCGCGAGCCGGCTCGTTCCCACAGGGAATGTGCATGAAAGAAGAACACTGATGAAACGCCCTTCCAGATTCACTCGCCTGCTCTTCGCCCTCCTCGCCTACACCAGCCTGGCCATCGGCCTGGTGGCCATCGTCGTGCCGGGCTTGCCCACCACCGAATTCATCCTGCTTGCCGCCTGGGCCGCGACCCGCAGTTCGCCGCGCCTGAGCGCTTGGCTGGAGGGCCATCGGTTGTTCGGGCCGATGCTGCGCAACTGGCGCAACGGCAAGGTTATCCCGCGCCGGGCCAAGATCGCTGCAACGGTCAGCATGCTGTGCTGTGCAGGGTTTATGCTGCTGATGCTCGATCACCGCTGGCCGGTATACCTGGCACTCGCAGGCATGGGCCTGGGCAATCTCTGGATCTGGTCCAGACCGGAGAATCGTGGCGAGGGAGCTGGCTCCCGCTGGGCCGGTCCGACGCCTCGGGCGTAGCGGCCCCCGACGTTTGTTTGATCTATGCTCGCTCTCTGGTTCAGGAGGGTTTCCAAATGTCAGACCTACTCACACCCATGCAAACCGCCATGGGCTTGCCCACGACACCCATCCCCTTCACCAGCGAAGGCGCCCTGCCCTCCGCCTTCGCCGTCACCGAGCTGGCCTGCGCGAGCATCGCCACGGCCGGTCAAGCGGTCGCCGAACTGATCCGCCAGCAAACCGGTCGCCTGCCGTCGATGGAAGTCGACCGGCGCCTGGCCTCATTCTGGTTTTCCACCTCCCTGCGGCCCATCGGCTGGGGCGTGCCGCCCCTGTGGGATCCGGTGGCGGGCGACTACGCCACCGCCGACGGCTGGATCCGCCTGCACACCAACGCGCCGCATCATCGCCAGGCGGCGCAAAAGGTGCTCGGCGCCTGCACCGACCGCGCCGACATGGCCAGCAGAGTGGTCCGGTGGAACAAGGCCGAACTGGAACAGGCCGTGATCGATGCCGGCGGTTGCGCCGCGCAGATGCGTTCATGGCTGGCATGGCAGGCGCATCCCCAGGGCATCGCTGTCAATGCCGAGCCCCTCGTTCATTTGGATAGCGGAGCGCAAGGCGCGCCTGGCCCCTGGCTCGGCTCCGTCGCCCAGCCCTTGGCGGGCCTCAAGGTGCTGGACCTGACCCGCGTGCTGGCCGGCCCGGTTGCCAGTCGCTTTCTCGCCGGGCTGGGGGCCGACGTGCTGCGCATCGACCCGCCGACCTGGAACGAACCCGGCGTGGTGCCTGAAGTCACCCTCGGCAAACGTTGCGCCCGCCTCGACTTGCGCCAGCCCACCGATCGAGCAGCGTTCGAGGCGCTGCTCCAGGAGGCGGACATCCTGTTGCACGGCTACCGCGCCGACGCGCTCGAACGCCTGGGCTACGGCGCTACACAACGTCGGCAGTTGGCGCCCGGCCTGATCGACGTCTGCCTCAACGCCTACGGCTGGAGCGGCCCCTGGCAACACCGCCGCGGCTTCGACAGCCTGGTGCAGATGAGCTGCGGTATCGCCGAGGCCGGCATGGCCTGGAAACACACGGACAAACCGACGCCTCTGCCGGTCCAGGCGCTGGACCACGGCACCGGTTACCTGATGGCCGCCAGCGCAATCGTGTTGCTGAATCGACGCTTGGCCAACGGCCGTGGGGGCTCGGCACGCTTGTCACTGGCGCGCACGGCGAAGCTGTTGATCGAGGGCGGCGCCGGCAGTGAGGTTGCATTGCGCCCCGAAGACGAGGCTGACCAGGGGTTGCTGGTGGAACAGACGCCCTGGGGTCCGGCGCATCGCTTGCAGGTACCGCTGAAAATGCCCGGCACGCCGCTGCAATGGAAGTTGCCGGCCGCTGACCTGGGCGCCCACCGCGCGCAATGGTGACGGTTCAATAGACCGCACCCGTCGCCCGACATGTTTATCGATAACGGGAAAACTTATGGGGCAGGCGCGGTGTCTGCCGTTCTCCACGCCTTCGAAGGAGAGACGCTGATGGCCACGTTCCAACCCGGACACCTGCACATGGAGCGCCATGCGCTGAACAAGGATGATTTCAGCTACAACCTGTGCATCGATTACGAAATAGCCCAGGATCCCGACGAGGGAAAGGGCATGTCATTTCGCCTGCACGGCACGGTAGAAGACAAGAACGTAGACGAGACGTTTTTCCTGGCCAAGGACCAAGCCTTCGACTTCGCCCGCCACGCCACCCGCATTGCCCAATACTACGGCCTGCCCAAGAGCACGAACATCGGCGCGATGCACAAGTACTACGACGAAATGTTCGAAGACGTGCGCCACCAGTTGGATGTCAAGCCGGGGGATCCGATGAAACCTGAGCATTTGGAATAGAACGCTCGAAAGAACAACCCTAATCCCTGTGGGAGCAAGCTTGCTCCCATAGGGAACATCAGCGAGCTGAATATCTGCTTACATACACAAACCGCCTGGCTGGCAACCCGCCATGGCTGACCTATGCTGAAAACAGTACCCCCGGGTATTCGTTCAGAGGTCATCGCCATGAACATCAAAACAAGAAGACGCCTCGCCATATTTGTCACCTGCACCGCCACGCTGGCGCTGTATGGCACCGCGGCTTATCGGGTCGAGCAGGCCAGGCAGCTGCCCCGTGAATACGCCAGCTGCAACTTCGAACGCTGCATACCGCACAACGCAACCTTGAACGCGCTGCGCTGAGACGGTTTCAGTCGTCCTGCTGATCGGTCTTGAGCCGGTCTCGGAAGGCTTTGGGCGAGATACCGACGCGCCGACGGAACAGTCGGGTGAAGTTGGTCGGGTCGGAGAAGCCAAGCATCTCGGAGATCTCATAGATCGTCATGCCTGTATAGGTCAGCAGCCGCTTGGCTTCCAGCAACTGGCGCTCGTGCATGATTTGCAGTGCCGGCTGTCCCGCGAGTTCGCGACAGGTGCCATTGAGGTGCGACACCGAGATGCCCAGGCGATGGGCCAGGTCCTCGACCTTGACGTGCTGGCGATAGGTCTCTTCCACCAATTGGATGAACCCGTTGAGGTATTCCCGGGCCCGCTGCGGGCGCTGGGTGGAGATACGCCGGTTCATCACCTGGCGGCTCACCCAGACCATGATCACGCTGACCAAGGCATGCATGAGCATTTCCCGGGCCGGTTGATGGCCCACGTACTCCGCCTGCATGGCACTGAACAAACTATTGAGGTAATCAGCGTTCTCTCCGGCCGGATAGGCTTCCGCCTGGGCCAGGACATTGACCGAATGGCCTAGCTGGGCTTGCAGGTGCGTGACCAGCGGCGCCGCCAGGGTCACGACGTAACCCTGCACATCCTCCGAAAAACGGAAACCATGGACCGACAGCGGCGGCAGGATCTGCACGGCCGGCTCGTCGAGCCGCGTACGCTGGCCTTCGATTTCCAGTTCCGCTTGACCCTTGAACACAAAAAGCAGCTGGCACAGATCGGCATGCCGATGGGGTTTTATTTCCCATTGGTGCTCGCTACTGCGGCTGGAAATGGTTTCGCAGTGCAGTAGGTCCGGCGTGGGCCAATCCTGGCTCTCGCCGTAGAGCTTGAACACGGGAATCGAAGGCAGCTCAGTTTTCTTCATAACGAGGATCGGCCTTGGGTTACGGGCGGTAATCGCACCGATTGGCAGAATGTGCAGGTTTCAGCTCAGTTTTCCCCTTCAATTGACAGGTCCGCAAGCGAAAAATGCACGCCAGGATTACTAAAAATAAACGCCGACCCTGGTCGCGTGCCTCTTGCGAGCCATAACAACAATGAAAACCCTCAAGACCCAAGTCGCCATTATCGGCGCCGGCCCCTCTGGGCTGCTGCTCGGCCAGTTATTGCACAACGCAGGGATCGACACGGTGATCCTCGAGCGCCAGACTCCCGATTACGTCCTCGGCCGGATCCGCGCCGGTGTACTCGAGCAGGGCATGGTCCATCTGCTGCGCCAGGCCGGAGTTGGCCAACGCATGGACGCCGAGGGCTTGTCCCATGATGGCTTCGAGCTGGTCCTCAACGGTCGGCGCGTCCACATCGATCTCAAAGGGCTGACCGGTGGCCAGAACGTCATGATTTACGGTCAGACCGAAGTCACTCGCGACTTGATGGCCGCCCGGCAGGCATCCGGCGCCCAGACGCTGTATCAGGTCGACAACGCCCAGCCCCACGACCTGAAGACCGAGCACCCCTTCGTGACCTTTGAACACGCCGGCGAAACCTGGCGCCTGGACTGCGATTACGTGGCCGGCTGCGATGGTTTCCATGGCGCGGCAAGGCAATCGATCCCGGCGCAAAAGCTCAAGGTCTTCGAACGCGTCTACCCGTTCGGCTGGCTCGGCATCCTCGCCGACACCCCGCCCGTCCACGAAGAACTCGTCTACGCTCGCCACGAGCGCGGCTTTGCCCTGTGCAGCATGCGCTCGCGGACCCGCACCCGTTATTACCTGCAAGTGCCCGCCGAGGAACAAGTGGCCGACTGGCCGGACGAGCGTTTCTGGGATGAACTGAAAATACGCCTGCCCACCGACCTGGCCGAAACCCTGGTGACCGGTCCCTCCATAGAAAAAAGCATCGCACCACTGCGCAGCTTCGTCGTGGAACCGATGCAGTACGGGCGGATGTTTTTGGTGGGCGACGCCGCCCACATCGTCCCGCCGACCGGGGCCAAGGGGCTGAACCTGGCTGCCAGCGATGTCAGCACGCTATTCAATATTTTGCTTAAGGTCTATCGCGACGGTCGCGCGGATCTGCTGGAACGCTATTCCGACATCTGCCTGCGACGGGTCTGGAAAGCCGAGCGCTTCTCCTGGTGGATGACGTCGATGCTGCACCGCTTCGATGACGACGCGTTCAACCAGCGCATCAGCGAGGCGGAGCTGGAGTATTTCGTCGACTCCGAGGCGGGGCGCAAAACCATCGCGGAAAATTACGTCGGCCTTCCTTATGAGGCTATCGAATAGGCGGCTACCGAATTAAACTGCGGGCTTCGTCCCCTCGCCGCCAGGCGCGATGCCCGCAGGTCCTGCCTTGACTCAGCTCGATACGCCTCAAGCTATGCAACCCGCTATCCGCAGCGTGCTGGTGGCGCTGATGCTGGCGATTTTCCTCGGTGCGCTGGACCAGACCATTGTCGCGGTCTCGATGCCGGCCATTTCCGCGCAATTCAAGGATGTCAGCCTGCTGGCCTGGGTGATCTCCGGCTACATGGTCGCCATGACCGTAGCGGTGCCGATCTACGGCAAGCTGGGCGACTTGTATGGCCGGCGCCCGCTGATGCTGTTCGGCATGGGCCTGTTCACCCTCGCTTCGCTGTTTTGCGGGTTGGCACAGAACATGGAGCAACTGGTGCTGGCGCGGATTTTCCAGGGCATCGGCGCCGGCGGCATGATTTCTGTGAGCCAGGCGATCATCGGCGACATCATCCCGCCCCGCGAGCGTGGGCGCTACCAGGGTTATTTCAGCAGCATGTATGCGGTGGCCAGCGTGGCCGGACCGGTGCTGGGCGGCTACATGACCGAGTACCTGTCGTGGCGCTGGGTCTTCTGGATCAACCTGCCATTGGGCCTGGGCGCCTGGCTGGTGGCCCGGCGCGCCCTGGTGGGGCTGCCGGTGCCACAACGCACACCAATCATCGATTACCTGGGCACCGTGTTGCTGATCATCGGTCTGACCTCGCTGCTGCTGGGCATTACCCAGATCGGCCAAGGCCATGCCTGGCACAGCCGCGAAGTGCTCGGGCTGCTGGGTGGCGCAGTACTCGTGCTGGGTCTCTTCGCCTGGCATGAACGCCGCGCACGGGAGCCGTTGCTGCCTATGCACCTATTCGTCAACCGCAGCGCGGTGCTGTGCTGGTGCACGGTTTTTTTCACCAGCTTCCAGGCGATTTCCCTGACAGTGCTGGTGCCGTTGCGCTTCCAGAGCGTGACCGGCGCCGGCGCCGACAGCGCCGCGCTGCACTTGCTGCCGCTGGCGATGGGTTTGCCGATGGGCGCCTATTTTGCCGGGCGGCGCACCTCGATCACCGGGCGCTACAAACCGATGATCCTCAGTGGCGCCCTGCTCTTCCCGTTCGCCATTCTTGGCATGGCTTTCACGCCGCCCGCCGTGTTCTGGCTGAGCAGCCTGTTCATGTTGCTCAGCGGCATCGCTTCGGGCATGCAATTTCCCACTTCGCTGGTGGGCTCGCAGAATTCGGTGCAGCAACGGGACATCGGTGTCGCTACCAGCACCACTAACCTGTTTCGCTCATTGGGCGGCGCGGTGGGTGTGGCGCTGATGTCGGCGTTGCTGCTGGCCTTGCTGCAGGATTCCGGTTTTGCCCAGCTCGCCGGTTCGTCGATGATCGGCGAGGGGCATTCCGGCAACGTCCTGCTCGATGGTTTGAACGCCGCTCCCGGAGAGGCACGGGACGCCTTGCGTGAGGAGTTGCAAGCGACGTTCCGGCACTTGCTGATGATCAGCGCGGCGGTGTCATTGCTGGGGCTGGCGGCTGCGGTGGCCATGCCCGATCGCCTGTTGCGCGGGCGAGAGGAAAAGGCTCGTTAGTGCAGATGGCGCTGAACCCTGTGGCGAGGGGATTTATCCCCGCTGGGCTGCGCAGCAGCCCTAAAACCGACGCCGCACTGTGTCAGGTTAGCTGAGTGTTTTTCGAGGGCTGCTCTGCAGCCCAGCGGGGATAAATCCCCTCGCCACAAAAGCTGTTTCGCCAGCAGTTTGATCTCAAGCTGTCGCCGCCACGCCCGCCGGCTCCACCACGACGCTCATCCCGTCCTTCATCCGCTTGGCATCGCGCACGAAGCAGCGAGACGCCAGGAACAGGAACACCATGGTCAGCAACAGCGCCACCGGGATCAGATACATCGCGTCATGCAGGCCGATGGCCTTGAAGGCTTCGGTCATTTGCGGGGCACCTGCTACAGCCATCGCCGTGTGGGCGAAGTAGTCGGACAAGCCGCCCACCACCACCGGCCCGAGGCCGCCGCCGAGCAGATACAGCCCGGCAAAATACAAGGCCATCGCCGTAGCACGCAGTCGCGGCTCCACCACGTCCTGGATCGCGGTATAGACGCAGGTGTAGAAGTTATAGGCAAACAACCAACCAACGCTGAACACGGCCACGAAAACACCGATCTCGATGCGCCCGGCATGGAGGGCCCACGCCGTGGTCACTGTCGAAATGGCCAGGCTGAACGCTGCAAACAACAGACGGCCGTTGGGCACGCGCTGGTGGATCTTGTCTGCGACCCAGCCGCCAAGGGTCAGCCCGAACAATCCGGTCACGCCCACCATGATGCCGGTCGCCACGGCCGCCTCGTGCAGCGGCATCCCGAAATACCGTTGCAGCATTGGCACCAGGAATGAGTTGCAGGCGTAGGTGGCGAAGTTGAAGCACAGCCCCGCCAGCACCAACCAGAGAAAGGTCGGAATCGCCAGCACCCGGCGAACCGGTTTATCAACCTTCTCTTGGGACACCTGCACGGTTTCCGCCGCGCCGCGCTTGGGTTCCTTGATGAAGAACATGAACACCGCCAGCACCAGCCCCGGCACCGCCGCGATGAAGAAAGGCGCACGCCAGCTGTCGAAGGCCTTGACCATCGCGCCGATGGTGAAGAACGCCAACAACAGGCCCAGCGGCAGCCCCAACATGAAGATGCCCATTGCCCGAGCCCGGCGGTGAGCCGGGAACAGATCGCCAATCAACGAATTGGCGGCCGGCGCATAGCTGGCCTCACCGATGCCCACGCCCATGCGCACCACCAGGAACGCCCAGAAACTGCCCACCAGGCCATTCACCGCGGTCAATCCGCTCCAGGCGGCCAGGCCCCAGCCCATCAACTTGCTGCGCGAACCGGTATCGGCCATGCGCCCCAGCGGCAAGCCCGCAATGGCGTAGACGATTGTGAACGCGGTGCCGATGATGCCGATCTGGAAGTCGCTGAGGCTCCACTCCATGCGGATCGGCTCGATGATGATCGCCGGGATGGTGCGATCGAAGAAGTTGAACAGGTTGGCCAGGAACAACAGGAACAGAATGCGCCAGGCATTCGCCGCTTGGGTCGAGTTCTGCATGGGTCCGTCTCTTTTTATTGTTGGGCGAGGCATCCGAGCCCGGAGTCTGCAATCTAGACAGCGGGACGCGAGCTGTCTCCAATCATTCGCATGGCTGATACCAAACCATGGCGCAGGGCGTGTTTCATTGCTTTGGTCAATTTGCTGCAACAACTGCCATCATTTTGCCTGCTCTTGATTAAAGAACCTCGCGCGATGGCCGATCCAACATGATCAGGAATAGATTCTCCCGAGCGCTGCTCAGGCTGCAGCCCTGAACGCTTGGGCCGACATTCGCGTTGCCATCAAAGGACGCGAGTTCCCATTCGCGATGGTTCGATGACATGTCGTCGATCCGACCAGTCCAGGCATACGGCGCACAATGACTTCCAAAAAAACAGCCACTGCGGTTTCCGATCTGACCTTGAGCCCAGCCGCCAACGGCCCTGAAACCTCGACGCTGTCGAGCAGCTCGCGATCCCTGGCTACCCAGCAATACCTGTATTTCACCGAGACCAACACCGACCGCATCCTCGACAACCTCGACGGCCTGCGCGATGCCGTGTTCCCCCGTCCGCCGCACCTGGTGGACGACGAGAGCGAACGTGGCCAGCAGGAGTTCCCATCGGTTTGCCTGATCGGCCTAGGTCGCTGCGGTTCCAACATCGCCCTGGACGTCGCGGAGCTGGTCTACAACGCCCGCAAGTTCTACCTCAACGAATTCAATGCCGAGGATAAAAACTACGGCGACAAAAGTTATCGCCCGGCGCAGTGGATGCGCAACCTGCGCCTGGGCAACAGCAAGGCAAGCAAACCGGTGTTCCTGGTGGAACCACTGGTCATGCTGGGAGACTTGGACAAGGACATCGCCGGGCGCATCCGTTTCTCGCGCAAAGGCGAGAAAAGCGGCTTCTTGCGCGACTACAGCAAGATGAAAATCATGGACCTGTCGGAAGTCCATGCTGGTGGCGCCGGCAACGCGCCGATCCTCGGCCAGTATCTGGCGAAGATCATCCTGAACAAGGACACCCAGCGTTTCTCCAGCCCCGACTGGAAGATGATTCACTCGTACCTGATCGACAGCTGCGGCATCAAGGCCAACCAGTCGCGCCTGTATTTTTCGATCTTCAGCGCCGGCGGCGGTACCGGTTCGGGCATGGCCTCGGAGTTTGGCCTGGCCCAGCAGTACTCCTACATGAACAAGACGTTCGACACCAAGCCGATGGACGAACACGATAGCAAGAGCGGTCACTCCTTCGTCTTCGAGCCGATTTTCACCAGCGGCATCTGTGTGCTGCCGAATATCTCCGACCACCGCAGCGAAATGTCCGAGGCTCTGCACATCAACGCCGGTCGGCTGTTGTGCAAATACCTCTCGGAAGAATGGGACTTCTCGTACAACTTCGCCAACGAAGACAGCAGCGAAGCCAGCGTCATGGGCCGCATCCGTCCGTGGAACGCGATGATGTTGATCTCCAACGACATCATGCGCTACGCCGAAGAGAGTGATGACGGCAACATCCAGAACATTGATGTCAATGCCATGGAAAAGCACGCCAACCAGTACATTTCCCAGCAGATATTCAACATCCTGACGGCCCAGGCCGTGACCACCGACTACGACCAGAACTACTTCCGTCGCGCCGGCATCGACATTGGTGAAACCATTCGCCTGGACGCCAACGACCTGTTCATGAGCCTGGCCGGCCCGGTGGCGATTGCCTACGCCGAGTCCGTGGTCCCGGAAACCCCGGCGCCGAGCGGCGACAAGTTCAAGGTGTTCGAGAAAGAGCCACCGCGCTTGAACATCGATGACCTGTTTTTCCGTTCCATCGACTTGCCGCACTTCAACAAAGTCACCCAGGCCATCGAAGGCATCAGCCTGTTGCCCATCGAGTCCAAGCGCTACCGCGCCTCGCTGGAGCAGTACAAGAACTCCGGCTACGACGCCGCTGCGCTGCATGACCTGCACTTCTTCAAGAACTGCTCGTCGGTGGTATCGATCGTCTCGTTGCCCAAGGATTACAAGCTGTCCTACATGGACTTGAACCGGCTCAAGACCCACCTCAACAGCCTGTTCCCCAACACCACGCTCAAGCGCTACGCGTTGGTGATCGGCGCCTCGGCGAACCTGTCGCTGACCACGCTGATCGCCAAGAGCCCGTGCCTTTCGGACGACTTCCTGACCCTGATCGTGGCGTTTATCAAACGCTGCTTCGCCCGTACGCCGTACCGCTTCGATGAGACCTTGGACAACTCGATCCTGGACTTCATCATCAACGAAGAATTCGACGAGGCACGCATCGACGACCTGCTCAATGAATTCGAGAACCCGGCGAAAATCCTCGACACCAACTGGTACGCGATCAAGCCGATGTATGAAAAGAAATACCGCGAGCTGATCAGCGACAAGGAAAAATTCGTCTCGATCAACGACATCCGCCTGTCCCGCGACTGCGTGAAGAAGTCCATCAAGTACCTGCGCGAGATCTACCGTCATCGGATCGGCAAGACCAAGGTTATTTCGCTTAATAACCATACTGGCCGTACTTACTGAGGCTGGCTTGAACCGAGTCGCCCAAATCGCGAGCAAGCTCGCTCCCACAATGGGCCTGCGCTCAGAAATCCCCTTGTGGGAGCGAGCCTGCTCGCGAAGACGGCCTTGAATACAACACTGAAACAACATCCAGAAACAATTAAGCAGCCAAAAGGCTGCCCAATAAACTGTTCCCGTTACGTATACGTCACCCTGCCCTGTGGCGTTTCGCCACGGCAGGCTGTCATCTCGCTACTCACCTACACACTTTCAATCGAGCCGGGGAGCGAACCAAGTTGGTGCATCGATCAATTCGATGCCCTTTCCTGGATCATGATCCAAGGCGAAACCACCACCGCCCAGAGCTGCGGATCGCGCTCCAGAAAATCCAGCGCCCGCGTTTCAGACAGCTTGGCGACCTGCCCGGCGCCCAGCCAGGCGGCGACTTTGGTACCTTCGTCCTGGGCCACGGCCTCGGCGGCAGCGATCAGATCCAGTGCCGGATCGACCCACAATAGGGCACCCTTGGCAAAGAACGGCTCCAGCTCTTTCCAGGTGATGGATGCGGTTTCACCGAGCAATTTGGCATAGAGGGTGCTAGGTTCTTGATTCATGGGAGCTGTCCGGAAAAGAAATCGGCGCGAATGATAACGTCGGTGGTCTGGCAGAAAAACCCAGTTGCAATTGCAGCACCGATTGAAAAGCGCAGCAAAGCCAAGGATTGCCGATTTGACCGGACAACCCCCGCCGCGAATCTGTCTTTTTCTTTCAATAAAGCGACACCCTCAGGTTTTGCCCCCAAGCGCCAGCTTCCCTTGCCAACAATCGGCGCTCTACACTGTACCGGTACAGTTGCCGGGGGCATTTTCCGCGAGGATATCCAAGATATCTGACCCGGTTCTGCTGCTACGGCGCCAGGACTATAAAAACTACAACAGCATGAGTGGAGCACTATGACTAAGGCTACTAAGCAGATTTCCAAACTGTTTGCCGCTATGGTTCTGGCCGGGGTTGCCAGCCATTCGTTTGCCGCCGATACCATCAAGATCGGCATCGCCGGCCCGAAAACCGGCCCTGTAGCCCAATACGGCGACATGCAGTTCAGCGGCTCCAAGATGGCGATCGAGCAAATCAACGCCAAGGGCGGCGTCGACGGCAAGAAACTCGAAGCCGTTGAATACGACGACGCCTGCGATCCAAAACAAGCGGTCGCCGTCGCGAACAAGGTCGTCAACGACGGCGTCAAGTTCGTGATCGGCCACCTGTGCTCCAGCTCCACCCAGCCGGCTTCGGACATCTACGAAGACGAAGGCGTGATCATGATCACCCCAGCGGCCACCAGCCCGGACATCACCGCCCGTGGCTACAAGATGATCTTCCGCACCATCGGTCTGGACAGTGCCCAAGGCCCAGCGGCCGGCAACTACATCGCCGATCACGTCAAGCCGAAAATCGTTGCGGTCCTGCACGACAAGCAGCAGTACGGTGAAGGCATCGCCAGCGCGGTGAAAGCCACCCTCGAGAAGAAAGGCACCAAGATTGCCGTGTTCGAAGGCGTCAACGCCGGCGACAAGGACTTCTCCGCGATCATCGCCAAGCTCAAGCAAGCCGGTGTCGACTTCGTTTACTACGGCGGTTACCACCCGGAGCTGGGCCTGATCCTGCGCCAGGCCCAGGAAAAGGGCCTGAAAGCCCGCTTCATGGGTCCGGAAGGCGTGGGCAACGATTCGATCACCCAGATCGCCAAGGATGCTTCCGAAGGCCTGCTGGTGACCCTGCCGAAGTCCTTCGACCAGGATCCGGCCAACGTTGCATTGGCTGACGCGTTCAAAGCGAAGAAGGAAGACCCGAGCGGCCCGTTCGTGTTCCCGTCCTACTCCGCAGTGACCGTGATTGCCGAAGGCATCAAGGCGGCCAAGTCCGAAGACGCGACCAAAGTGGCTGAAGCCATCCACGCCGGCACTTTCAAGACGCCGACCGGTGACCTGAGCTTCGATGAAAAGGGCGACCTGAAAGACTTCAAATTCGTGGTTTACGAGTGGCACAACGGCAAACCTAAAACTGAAGTTTCGCCTCAGTAAGGCGCTGCCTCACTGACTGCCAATAAAGCCCACGGCGTGCCGTGGGCTTTGTTTTACGAATGTATGGGCCGCGCTGGCGTGATCCGCCAGTCTCCCCACCTGAAAATCTCAAAACCGTCATCAGCGGTTCGCTGGCAAAACCCGGATTCGAAGTGGATAGAGATCCACGGGGCCGGGCGGGAAAATGACTCCACCAGTGAAATGCGTATCAGGTTTTTAGGAGCGCTGTAATGCCTGACATCTATCACTTCTTCCAACAGCTGGTTAACGGCCTTAACGTTGGCAGCATGTATGCCCTGATCGCCATCGGCTACACGATGGTTTACGGCATCATTGGAATGATCAACTTCGCCCACGGCGAGGTGTACATGATCGGCTCCTACGTGGCGTTCATCGCCATTGCCGGGCTGACCATGATGGGACTCGACAGTGTCCCGCTGTTGATGACCGCGGCTTTTATCGCGAGCATCGTGGTCACCAGTTCCTATGGCTACAGCATCGAACGGATCGCCTATCGCCCCTTGCGCGGCAGCAACCGTCTTATCCCGCTGATTTCCGCCATTGGTATGTCGATTTTCCTGCAGAACACCGTTCTGCTGGCGCAAGACTCCAAGGACAAAGCAATCCCCAACCTGATCCCTGGCAACTTCGCCTTCGGTCCGGGTGGCGCACAAGAAGTGCTGATTTCCTACATGCAGATCGTGGTGTTCGTCGTCACTGTGATCGCCATGCTCGGCCTGACCCTGTTCATCTCCCGTTCTCGCCTGGGCCGCGCCTGCCGCGCCTGTGCCGAGGACATCAAGATGGCCAACCTGCTCGGCATCAACACCAACAACATCATCGCCCTGACTTTTGTCATTGGTGCTGCGCTGGCAGCCGTTGCGGCTGTTCTGCTGAGCATGCAATACGGCGTGATCAACCCGAACGCTGGTTTCCTCGTCGGCCTCAAGGCCTTCACCGCTGCGGTATTGGGCGGCATCGGCAGCATTCCCGGAGCCATGCTCGGTGGATTGGTGCTGGGGGTGGCGGAAGCCTTTGGCGCCGATATCTTCGGCGACCAGTACAAGGACGTCGTTGCATTCGGCTTGTTGGTTCTGGTGCTGTTGTTCCGTCCGACCGGCATTCTGGGCCGTCCGGAGGTTGAGAAAGTATGACTAGGAATCTTAAACAGGCACTGTTCAGTGCCTTGCTGGTCTGGGCCGTGGCCTACCCGGTACTCGGTCTGAAACTGACCATCGTCGGTATCAACCTGGAGGTGCACAACACCAGCCCTGCGGTGCTTGCGACCATCGCGATCTGCTCGGTGCTGATGTTCCTGCGCGTGCTGTTCAACCAGCAAATCAGCAAGGCCTGGCGCTCCTCCCCGGGCCTGCCGCTGATCCCGGCCAAGGCCAGCAACTTCCTGACCCTGCCAACGACTCAGCGCTATTTCATCATCGCCCTCATCATCGTCGCGCTGGTATGGCCGTTCTTCGGCTCGCGCGGCGCGGTGGACATCGCTACGCTGATCCTGATCTACGTGATGCTCGGCCTGGGCCTGAACATCGTGGTAGGCCTGGCCGGCCTGCTGGACCTGGGTTACGTCGGCTTCTATGCCGTCGGCGCCTACAGCTACGCGCTGCTGTCCCACTACTTCGGCCTGAGCTTCTGGATCTGCCTGCCGATCGCCGGGCTGATGGCTGCCACCTTCGGTTTCCTGCTGGGTTTCCCGGTCCTGCGCTTGCGTGGTGACTATCTGGCGATCGTGACCCTGGGTTTCGGTGAGATCATCCGGCTGTTCCTGCGTAACATGACCGACATCACCGGTGGTCCGAACGGCATCAGCAATATCGAGAAGCCGACGTTCTTCGGCCTGACCTTCGAGCGCAAGGCCGCCGAAGGCTTGCAGACCTTCCACGAGTACTTCGGCCTGCAATACAACTCGATCAACAAGGTGATCTTCCTGTACCTGGTTGCCCTGTTGCTGGCACTGGCGGCACTGTTTGTCATCAATCGCCTGCTGCGCATGCCGATCGGCCGTGCGTGGGAAGCGCTGCGTGAAGACGAAATCGCCTGCCGCGCGCTGGGTCTCAACCCAACCGTGATCAAACTGTCGGCCTTTACCCTCGGTGCTGCGTTCGCCGGTTTCGCCGGTAGCTTCTTCGCGGCTCGCCAGGGCCTGGTGACGCCCGAATCGTTCACCTTCATCGAGTCGGCGATCATCCTCGCCATCGTCGTGCTGGGCGGGATGGGCTCGCAGCTGGGCGTGATCCTGGCTGCGATCGTGATGATCCTGCTGCCTGAAATGATGCGTGAATTCAGTGAATACCGCATGTTGATGTTCGGCGCCTTGATGGTGCTGATGATGATCTGGCGTCCTCAAGGTCTGCTGCCTATGCAACGCCCACACATGGAGCTGCGCAAATGAGCCGCGAGATCCTCAAAGTTGAAAACTTGAGCATGCGCTTCGGCGGCTTGCTTGCGGTCAACGGCGTGGCCCTGACCGTGAAAGAGAAACAGGTGGTTGCCCTGATCGGGCCGAACGGCGCGGGCAAGACCACAGTGTTCAACTGCCTGACCGGCTTCTACCAGCCCACCGGCGGCACCATCCTGCTGGACGGCGAGCCGATCCAGGGCCTGGCCGGCCATCACATCGCTCGCAAGGGCGTGGTGCGGACCTTCCAGAACGTGCGGCTGTTCAAGGACATGACGGCGGTCGAGAACCTGTTGATCGCCCAGCACCGTCACCTGAACACCAACTTCTTCGCGGGCCTGTTCAAGACCCCGGCGTTCCGCAAGAGCGAACGCGAGGCGATGGAGTACGCCGCGTACTGGCTGGACAAGGTCAACCTCACCGAGTTCGCCAACCGTACCGCCGGCACCCTGGCCTACGGTCAGCAACGGCGCCTGGAAATCGCCCGCTGCATGATGACCCGCCCGCGGATCCTCATGCTCGACGAACCGGCCGCCGGCCTGAACCCGAAGGAAACCGAAGACCTGAAGGCGCTCATCAGCGTGTTGCGCGAGGAGCACAACGTCACCGTCCTGCTGATCGAGCACGATATGAAGCTGGTCATGAGCATTTCCGACCACATCGTCGTGATCAACCAGGGCACGCCGCTGGCCGACGGTACGCCGGAACAGATCCGCGATAATCCCGAAGTGATCAAAGCCTACCTGGGGGAAGCGTAAATGCTGCAATTCGAAAACGTTTCCACCTTCTACGGCAAGATCCAGGCGCTTCACAGCGTCAACGTCGAGGTCCGCCAGGGCGAAATCGTCACGCTGATCGGCGCCAACGGTGCTGGCAAATCGACGCTGCTGATGACCCTCTGCGGTTCGCCCCAGGCCCACAGCGGCAGCATCCGCTACATGGGCGAGGAACTGGTGGGCCAGGAGTCGGCGCAGATCATGCGCAAGAGCATCGCTGTGGTGCCTGAAGGCCGTCGGGTATTTGCCCGGCTGACCGTGGAAGAAAACCTCGCCATGGGCGGGTTCTTCACCGACAAGGGCGACTATCAGGAACAGATGGACAAGGTGCTGCACCTTTTCCCACGCCTGAAAGAGCGTTTTACCCAGCGCGGCGGCACCATGTCCGGTGGCGAACAGCAAATGCTCGCCATCGGCCGTGCGCTGATGAGCAAGCCCAAGCTGCTGCTGCTCGACGAGCCTTCCCTGGGCCTGGCACCGATCATCATCCAGCAGATCTTCGACATCATCGAACAGCTGCGCAAGGATGGCGTGACGGTGTTCCTGGTGGAGCAGAACGCCAACCAGGCGCTGAAAATCGCCGACCGGGCGTACGTGTTGGAGAACGGTCGCGTGGTGATGCAAGGCACCGGTGAAGCGCTGCTGACCGACCCGAAAGTGCGCGAGGCGTACCTGGGCGGCTGAGGCTGTCACCAAGAAAAAAACGGCCTTCGGGCCGTTTTTTTTTATCTGGATGCGCACGCCCCCGTGGCGAGGGAGCTTGCTCCCGCTGGGCCGGTCCGACGCCTCGGGCGTAGCGGCCCCCAGTTCTTGCGGTCGCTACGCAACCGAGCGGGAGCAAGCTCCCTCGCCACGGGTATAGCGTCTTCACTCTACAACCGATCCAACGCCTCCCCACTGCGCTTGAACCATTCAATCAAATAATCAGCCAGCACCTGGGTACGCTTGGGCAACCCACCCTGATAAGGATGCACCAGGTACATCGGCATGCGCCGGGTCTGGAAATCGCGCAACAGCCAACGCAGGCGTCCGTCCGCCAGCTCTTCATGGAGCAAATACGATGGCAAACGGGCGATACCCGCGTCGGCCAAGGCGGCTTTTTTCAACAGGCTGTAATGGTTACTGGCGAACGGCCCGGACACTCGCACCCGCAACAATTCGTGCTGCTGGTGATACAGCCACTCTTCCCGACCACTGTAGTGGCTGTTGAGCAGGCACTTGTGCTCCACCAAGGCGTGGGGGGACTCGGGTTCGCCGTAGCGTTCCAGGTAGGCCGGGCTGGCGCAGGTCATTTCATGCCAGGCCAGCAACGGTCGAGCCACCAACCGCTCATCGACCGCCGCATCCGAACGAATCGCCAAATCGAAGCCATCGCGGGTTAAATCGCGGTAACCATTGTTGAGCTCCAGCTCAATCTGCACGTCGGGATAGGCACAGGCAAATTCCGTAAGCAATCCCTCGAAGAACGTTTCGCCCAACGAAACCGGAACCGTCATGCGCACCGGCCCGGAAATTTCGCCCTTCAAGCGCGCCAACGCCTGACGCGCCCTTTCCACCTGGACCAACAATGCCTGGGCCTGGGGCAACAGCGCAGCGCCCGCCGCCGTCAGGCTAAGGCGTCGTGTCGTGCGCTGGAGCAGCAGCACCGAAAACCGCTCTTCCAACAGACTGATGCGCTTGGACAGTTGCCCCTTGCTGCACCCCAACTGCTGCGCCGCCAAGGTGAAACTCCCAGCCTCCACCAGCACGGCGAACGCTGCGAGGTCATCTATCTCGCTCACTGGATTGTTTCCAATTGAAAACCAAAGGTTTCCTATTAGCACGATTATCCCGAAGAAAATCCAGCCTAGACTGCAACCTCGTTCAAACCAATGAGGAACAGCCCATGAAAATCCTGTTGATCGGCGCCAACGGCACCATCGGTTCGGCCATCGATAATGAATTATCGCCCCGCCACGAAATCGTACGCATCGGCCGCCATAGCGGTGACGTACAAGTCGATATCAGCGACAGCGCCTCGATCCGCGCCTTGTTTGAAAAGACCGGCCGCTTCGACGCGCTGGTCTGTGCCGCGGGCAATGTCACCTTCGCACCTCTGGGCGACATGACCGAAGACAGCTTTGCCCTAGGCCTGAAGGACAAACTGATGGGCCAGGTCAATCTGCTGCTGATCGGCCGCGAGTTCGCCAACGACGGTGCATCCTTTACCTTCACCACTGGCGTACTTAGCCACGACCCCATCAAGAGCGGCGCTTCGGCGGCACTGGTGAACGGCGCCCTCGACAGTTTCGTGCGCGCGGCGGCAATCGAATTGCCGCGCGGGCTACGGGTCAATTCGGTAAGCCCGAACGTGCTTCTGGAAGCCATGGACAAATATGCGCCGTACTTCCGTGGCTATAAGCCCGTTCCTGCGGCGGAAGTGGCGCTGGCCTACGCGAAGAGTGTCGAAGGCCTGCAAACCGGCCAGACCTTTCACGTGGGCTGACCCCTTGTGATAGAGGGACAGTCTGAGTAACGTGGCGGCACTTGTCTGGAGACCCAATGATGCGTGCCGCTCGTTCCCTGCTGTTTGTCGCCCTCCTCCCGCTTTTCGCCGGCTGCCAGCTGCTCGAAGCCCCGCGCCAGAGTGCGCCCCATGCGGGGCAAACACGTATGCAAGGCGAACTGACAGCCGCGGACGGCAAGTTGATGTTCCAGCCGTGCCAGGAACAGCGCCGCTACATGGTCAATGACGCCGGCGGCACCAGCGTCCTGCAACAAGCCGCCACCCTGGCGGATGATAGCGGCAAGTTGTTCGCCGACCTGCGCGGCCGCATCGTTTCCAGCGCATCGGCCGGTGCCGACAGCCAGCTGGACGTTGGCCAGCTCTATCGCCTGGAACCTTCGGGGACCGCGTGCGGCGACGCAGACTTCAAGCGCGTGATTCTGCGTGCAACGGGCCACAGCCCTGAATGGACCCTCACGGCCAGCGGCAAGGGCCTGGTGCTGGATCGGGTAGGTCAGCCGCCACTGGCGGTGCCCTATGTCGAGGAGCAATTGGGTGATGGCAGGTTCAACCTCGGTACCGAAGCCAATGGCCAGAAAGTCGAGCTATGGGTCACCCCGGCTCGCTGTGTCGACAGCGCCAGCGGCAGCGTGCAACACATGAGCGCCGAATTGCGGGTCAACGGCCAGGTCCAGCGCGGATGTGCCTATTTCGGTGGCGCACGGGACGACTGACTTGTCGCCAGTCTGTTTTAACCTCACGGGTAGCAGGGAATGCAGCTTATAATCGCCGGTTTGAAGCACGCCCTGGCGCAGTTGTGCGCCCCGCGAACCGGATCCTGTCATGTTACGAATCACCGAACTCAAGCTGCCGATCGACCATCCCGAAGAAGACCTGCGTCCCGCCATCGTGCAACGCCTGGGCATCGCCAGCGATGACCTGCTCGACTTCACCTTGTTCAAGCGCAGCTATGACGCACGCAAGAAATCTTCCGAGCTGTGCTTCATTTACACCATCGACCTGACGGTGCGCGATGAAGCCAGCGTGCTGCGCAAGTTCGCTGATGACCGTAACGTCAACGAAGCGCCGGACGTCAGCTACAAAGTGGTTGGCCAGGCGCCGGCCGACCTGGGCGAACGGCCGATCGTGGTCGGCTTCGGCCCGTGCGGCATTTTCGCCGCCATGTTGCTCGCGCAGATGGGCTTCAAGCCGATCATCCTCGAGCGCGGCCCGGAGGTGCGCCAGCGCACCAAGGACACTTGGGGCCTGTGGCGCAAAAGCGTGCTCAACCCTGAATCCAACGTGCAATTCGGCGAGGGCGGTGCGGGGACATTCTCCGACGGCAAGCTCTACAGCCAGATCAAGGACCCTAAATTCCTTGGGCGCAAGGTCCTGCACGAGTTCGTCAAGGCCGGGGCGCCCGAAGAAATCCTCTACGTCAGCAAGCCACACATCGGTACGTTCCGCCTGACAGGCGTCGTGGAAAACATGCGTGAGCAGATTCGCGCGCTGGGCGGCGAAGTGCGCTTCGGGCAGCGAGTCACCGATGTGCTGATCGAAGACGGCCAATTGGTCGGTGTCGAGTTGGCCAGCGGTGAACAGATCCATTCCAAACACGTGATCCTTGCCCTGGGCCACAGCGCCCGGGACACGTTCCGCATGCTCCACAGCCGTGGCGTGTACATGGAAGCGAAGCCGTTTTCGGTGGGTTTCCGCATCGAACACCCGCAATCACTGATCGACAGTGCACGCCTGGGCAAGTACGCCGGCCATCCGAAGCTCGGCGCGGCCGACTACAAACTGGTGCACCACGCCAAGAACGGCCGTTCGGTGTACAGCTTCTGCATGTGCCCGGGCGGTACAGTGGTGGCGGCGACTTCCGAGCCGAACCGGGTCGTGACCAACGGCATGAGCCAGTATTCACGTAACGAGCGCAACGCCAACTCCGGCATCGTTGTCGGCATTACCCCGGAAGTGGATTACCCGGGGGGCCCGCTGGCGGGAATCGAGTTGCAGGAGCGTCTGGAGTCCCACGCCTTCGTACTTGGCGGCAGCAACTATGAGGCCCCCGCGCAACTGGTGGGCGATTTCATCGCCGGCAAGCCTTCGACGGCGCTGGGCAGCGTTGAACCGTCCTACAAACCGGGGGTTGCCTTGGGCGACCTGGCCCTGGCCCTGCCGGATTTCGCCATCGAAGCCATTCGTGAAGCGTTACCGGCGTTCGAGAAACAGATCCGTGGCTATTCGCTGCACGATGCAGTGCTCACCGGCATCGAGACGCGCACCTCGTCACCGCTGCGCATCACGCGAAACGAAACGCTGCAAAGCCTGAATGTGAAGGGCTTGTTCCCCGCAGGTGAAGGCGCCGGTTACGCAGGCGGCATCCTGTCGGCGGGCGTGGATGGAATCCGGATTGCCGAGGCGGTGGCGCGGGATATGCTCGGCCTCGAGGCCTGACATTCATCCCGGTGTGTGAGCGAGCTTGCTCGCGGTGGCGGTGGATCAGCCAGCATTTGTGTTGAATGTTGATCCGCTATCGCGAACAGGCTCGCTCCCACAAGGGATCTCAGCGTGTTCAAGAACTCAGATGTTAGCCCGCAACACACTCTCCGGCAGCGCTTCTCCGCGTTCCGCACACGCAACCACCGCATCGATCAACCCACTCAACTCATACCCCTGCTGCTTGAGCCACGCCGGATCATAATAAGTCGTGGCATAACGCTCCCCGCCGTCGCAAAGAATGGCCACGATCGACCCTGACTCACCAGCATCCACCATCCCCTTCGCGGCGATCAGCGCGCCGATCAGGTTGGTACCGCTGGACCCACCTACCCGTCGCCCCAACCGCTGGGCCAGGTAATGCATGGCCGCGAGAGACAAGGCGTCCGGGACCTTGACCATCGCATCGATGACCGTGGGCAGGAACGACGCTTCGACCCGTGGTCGGCCGATGCCTTCGATCCGCGAGCCGCAATCCAGGCGCAGGCTGGCGTCGCCGCTGCGGTAGTAATCGAAGAATACCGAGCGCTCGGCGTCGGCACACAGCACACGGGTACAGTGCTGGCGGTAACGCACATAACGTCCCAGGGTGGCGGTCGTGCCACCGGTTCCGGGGCTGGAAATCAGCCAGGTCGGTTCCGGATGCTGCTCAAAACGCATCTGCTGGAAGATCGACTCGGCGATGTTGTTGTTGGCGCGCCAGTCCGTAGCGCGCTCGGCGTAGGTGAATTGGTCGATGAAATGGCCGTCATGCTCCCGCGCCAGGCGTTCGGACTCGGCGTAGATCTGCGTAGGATCATCCACCAAATGGCTCTGGCCGCCATAAAAGGCGATCTGTGCGATTTTTTCCCGAGAGGTCGTCGCCGGCATCACCGCAATGAATGGCAGGCCCAGCAACCGGGCGAAGTAGGCCTCGGAAATTGCCGTCGATCCGCTGGAGGCTTCGATCACCGGCGCCCCCGGCTTGAGCCAGCCGTTGCACAACGCATAGAGGAAAAGCGAACGAGCCAATCGATGCTTGAGGCTTCCAGTGGGATGGCTGGACTCATCCTTGAAGTACAGCTCAATGCCCGGCAACCCCGGCAACGGCAGTGGGATCAAGTGCGTATCGGCGCTGCGCTGGAAGTCCGCCTCGATGATACGGATGGCTTCACGCGCCCACGGGCGGTGGTCGTTCATGGTGTTTTCTCGCTGGATCGGTACGACGCAGGCAGACCGATAGCCACGGGGCACGATCTGGTTCGGAAATACGAGACGCAAGCTTAGGAAAAAACCGACATCGCGCACAGGTACAGCTAAGGTCCAATATGCCCGTCAACTGCCCGACGGCAATACAGGCGCTGTAACAGCATATAACAAAAAAGAATATAACTTTTGTTTTAACAACTAAGGGTACGGGTTAGGGTGTCCCTATCTTTGGATCCGATGAATGGAGAGCAGTCTTGGCTCTACGTAGCTCTATGACACGTTTTTTCCAACTGGAAGCGGCAAGCGGCCTTTTGTTGATCGCGGCCGCTGTGCTGGCCCTGGTGATCAACAATTCGCCGCTGGACTGGCTTTATAACGGCTTGCTGGAGACTCCGGTGGTGGCTCAGGTCGGCGCCTTGCAGATCGCCAAGCCCTTGCTGCTGTGGATCAACGACGGCCTGATGGCTATGTTCTTCCTGCTCATCGGCCTTGAGGTCAAGCGGGAGGTCCTCGACGGGCAATTGTCCAAACCATCGCAGATTGTCCTGCCGGGCGCTGCAGCCGTCGGCGGCATGCTGGTGCCGGCGCTCATCTACTGGTTCCTCAACCGCGACAACCCAGCCGCACTGGCCGGCTGGGCGATCCCGACGGCCACCGATATTGCCTTCGCCCTGGGCGTGCTGGCCTTGCTGGGCAAGCGAGTGCCGGTGTCGCTCAAGCTGTTCCTGATGACGCTGGCGATCATTGATGACCTGGGCGCCATTATCATCATTGCGATCTTCTACTCTGGCGACCTGTCGACCCTGTCATTGGGGCTGGCTGCGGCCTGCATCGCGGCATTGGTGGCAATGAACCGCATGGGCGTGGTCAAACTCGGCCCCTACATGGTGGTCGGGCTGATTCTGTGGGTTTGCGTGCTCAAGAGCGGTGTCCATGCCACCCTGGCGGGTGTCACCCTGGCCTTCTGCATTCCACTGCGCACGAAAAACGCTGAAACGTCGCCATTACTGACCCTCGAACATGCGCTTCATCCCTGGGTGGCGTATGGCATCCTGCCGCTGTTCGCCTTCGCCAACGCGGGTCTGTCGTTGAGCGGCGTCACCGTCGAAAGTTTTACTCACCACGTGCCGATGGGCATCGCGGTCGGGCTGTTGCTGGGCAAGGCAGTCGGTGTGTTCGGCCTGACCTGGCTCGCGGTGAAAGTCGGCATTGCCAGCCTTCCCGCCGGGGCGAACTGGGGGCAGATACTGGGGGTGGCGATTCTCTGCGGGATCGGTTTCACGATGAGCCTGTTCGTGGGTTCCCTGGCGTTCGCACCGGGTGCAAGTGAGTATGCAGGAATGGACCGGATGGGGATTCTTACCGGGTCGATCCTGGCGGCGGTAATTGGGTATGGGGTTACGGCGATGGCTAGTCGCAAGCCCGTTTCGCAGCATTCATGACGTGTTGAGCGGGCCGTACAGCGGGGCACTCATCCAGCGTTTTCATAGCTGAACCAGCGCCTATCGCGAGCAAGCTCGCTCCCACGGTTTTTTCGGCGGACGCACCATTCGGTGTATACCCCGATCCACTGTGGGAGCGAGCTTGCTCGCGAAGAGGCCAGTTCATTCAACGTTATCAGCGGCGTTCGCGATCAAAGCCACTTAGTGGGAAACGCGACTGGTTCCACCGACAGTAGAAATCCGCACCCGCTCGCCCACGCGGAACACTTCATTCTCCTGAACCTGTTGAACATAGGCACGCATGCTGCCGTCGTCTTCACGAACCGTGATTTCAACACCCTGGGTACGGGTCAGGCCTTCTTCAGTGGCCGAACCGATCAAGCCGCCAGCCACCGCGCCGATTACGGCGGCAACGATGCTGCCACGGCCACCACCGATCGCGCTGCCACCCACGCCGCCTACTACAGCACCCGCCGCACCGCCGATAGGCGTCTTGGTGCCTTCGATCTTGACCGGACGCAGGGATTCAATAGTGCCCATGCGAATCGTCTGAACGCGACGCGCTTCGTCACGGGAGTAGGAGTCACCGGTCAGGCTCGACTGACAGCCAGTGAGCAACATCGCCATCGTGGAAAAGGAAGCAACCAGCAAAACAGACTTACGCATAGCATCAAACTCCAAAAGACAGGGATCCATTAAACTCCCCGGCTTGACACCTGTCACGGCCTCGCCGGGATAAAATTGTTTTCATTCAGGTGGGATACAGGCGCACCCGAGAAAATTCATCAAACATCAGCGCCAAATTCAGTCAGCAGCGTTACCGCTCCTAGGACTCTCCATGGATTACTTCATCATAGTCGCTACCACCCTAGCCGGCCTGTACTTCCACTGGTGGCTGTACGTACGCATCAAACGCTGGATGGACCGAGACCTGGCGCTGTCATTGGCGGGGCAGGATGAACCGAAAAAACACTACATGCTGCAACAACTGGCTCGCGCCCGCGGACAAGGCGTCAAGCGACGGGACCTGCCGCAATGGCTCCAGGCGGCAGCGGCAGGTTACCCCATCAAGGCGCCAGGCGCTCGCGAGTCCAATCCGCCCCTTGCAGGCGGTAGTTGAGACGATCATGCAGGCGACTGGGGCGCCCCTGCCAGAACTCGATGCGCTCGGGCAGCAAGCGGTAGCCGCCCCAGTGCTCGGGACAATGGGGTTGGCTGTCGCTGAAACGCTGCTCAGTGGCCTTGAGCAAGTCTTCCAGCTCGCCGCGCCCGGCAATCACCCGGCTCTGGGGAGAGGCCCAGGCACCAAGGCGGCTGCCCAGCGGTCGGACCTGGTAATAAGCGTCCGACTCCTGCGAAGTGACTTTCACTACCTTGCCTTCGATACGCACCTGACGCTCCAGTGTCGGCCAGAAAAACGTCATGGCCGCGTACGGATTCGCAGCCAGTTGCTGGCCTTTGGCGCTGTCGTAGTTGGTGAAGAAAGTAAAGCCCTGGGCATCCAGGCCCTTCAGTAGCAGGATCCGGCAGTGAGGCCGGCCGTCAGCGTCCACTGTTGCCAGGGTCATGGCATTGGCTTCCACCGGAGCCTGTTCGGTTTTCACCGCGTCGGCGAACCATTGGTGGAACAACGCGAACGGCTCGGCCGGGGCTTGCGCCTCGGTCAGGCCATCGCGGGTGTAGTCACGGCGCATATCAGCCAGCGCTTGGGTCATGGCGCGTTCCTTGTGATCAGCCAATCACTGTTTTTTGGAGGAGTCGGCGGCAGCAACTTTTTTTCCGTCAGCCGCGGCCTTGGCCGGTTCAGGTTTTTTCGCCGGAGTCGCCTTCTTGGCCGGGGCTTTTTTTGCCGGGGCCTTTGCAGGAGCCTTCTTGGCTGCGGCTTTCTTGGTTGCCGGCGCGGCGGATTTTTTCGCCGCCGGGGCCGGGGCAGGTGCCGCGGGCTTGACGTCCTGGGCAGCCACCATGGTCACCGGCGCAGGGGTCGGCATGTTGTACTTGCTCAACAACGCGACCATGGTATTGGCGGGCGTGACCAGCAATTCGACACGACGGTTCAAAGCCCGACCCTCGACGCTATCGTTGGCCGCACGTGGCGCCACCGAGCCCATCCCGCGCAGCATCAGGCGATCACGCTGCAAGCCACTGAGCCGGAAGATCGCCGCGACGGATTGGGCGCGTTCCTGGCTGAGCTTCAGATTCGCCGGCGCCGCGCCCGACGTATCGGCGTGACCGAGGATCAGCACCGCGGTTTTCGGATCGGCCTCTAGAATCTTGGCGACGCGAGTGAACGGGCCGAGTGTCACCGGCAGCAGCATGGCCGGACGGTCCGGGTTGAACGAGCCGTCCACGGGAGCGGTAACCACCAGCACATTATCGCGGCGCTCCAGCTCAAGCTTGCTGTCCTTGATGGCGGTACGCAGCTTTGGCTCATAGTCGTCGAGCCAGGCCTGAGTGACTTTCGGGTCGGGCATCGGCATTGCCTTCGCGGTCTCCTGCTCTTTGCCGCCGAACGGCCACCACCACTTGCCACTGCTCTCGGCTTGGGCCTTGGCGACGGTAGCCGGCGCCTTGGTTTCAGGCTTGGCGACAGGTTTCGCTTCTTCTTTCTTGGCGACATCGGCGCCATCGTCGGAGGAGAACGGCCACCACCAATGCGTGGCCCCCTCTGCCTTGGCTTGCGGCGCCACGGCGGCGGGTTTCAGGGGAGCCGGCGGGACCGGCTCCTTGGCCGCGACCTTGTCGGAGGACCCGAACGGCCACCAGCCACCGCCGCCCTCGGCATCATTTTGTGGGTTTTGTGCGCAACCGGTGATAGCGAAGCACAGCGCCAGAGCGAGGGTTTTGTTCGATGACATTGGATATCCACAAAATGATCTGAAGTAAAAAACGAAGGCCATGTTCCGGCCGCATAAACAGTCGCTTGGAAAGCGAAAACAACACCTTGTTCCTTTACCCACTACCGCCAATGGCGTTTTATAGACAAGTGGCAAGCACCCGCGCAAGGTTCTGGGCACGTGGGTCCATCAAGACATAGGGCCCGAGGGTATTGGTCACGAACCCGAACGCAACGTCATGCTCAGGATCGGCGAAACCGATGGAGCCCCCTGCTCCGGGATGACCAAACGCCCGCGGCCCCAGGCCGTAGGTCGCATTGGGCACATCCGGTTGATCCAGCATGCAACCCAGGCCGAAACGGGTCTGGGTCAACAATGTCTTGTCCTCGCCGAAACTGTGCTGGCGAGTCAGTTCGTCGAGCATTTCACCTTCCAGCAAGCTTCCGTCCAGCAGGCCGGCGTAGAACCCGGCGAGACTGCGGGCGTTGCCGTGACCGTTGGCAGCCGGTTGCTGCATCCGCCGCCATTCCGGCTTGTTGGTGCTGGTCATGATCGATGGAGGGTTGGTGAAGGCCCGGGTGGTCATGGCCGTCGGTTCGCGCATCGTGACCTGCAACAGACGCTGGGCCGCTGCGTCGCCAACGTTGCCTTTGCCGCGGGCAATATGCGCCACGCGATGAAACTCTTCGTCGGCCAGGCCAACGTGGAAATCCAGTCCCAGGGGTTTGGCAACCCGGGCCACGATGGACTCGCCTGGCCCACGGCCATCGACCCTGCGCAACAATTCGCCCACCAACCAGCCGTACGTGATCGCGGCATAGCCGTGGCCCTCGCCGGGGGTCCACCAAGGCGTCTCGGCAGCCAGTGCATCGACCATGGTCTGCCAATCGTAAAGTGCCGCGGGGGCCATCAACTCCCTCAATGCGGGAAGTCCGGCCTGATGGCAGAGCAACTGGCGCAGGGTGACGGATTGCTTGCCCGCCGCCGCAAACTCAGGCCAATAGCGAGCGACCGGCGCGTCCAGTTGCAACTTGCCTTCGGCGACCAATTGCAAGGCGGTAACGGCGGTGAATGTCTTGGTGCAAGAAAACAGATTGGCGATGGTGTCGCAGTGCCAAGCCTCATGGCCATCCTTGTCGGCTGTGCCGGCCCAGAGGTCGATGACCGTGCGGCCCCCGACCTGGATGCACAACGCCGCGCCGCGCTCCTGCGGATCGTCAAACAGTGCCGCGAACGCTTCACGCACTGCTTCGAACTGAAGTTCGTAATGGCCTTGAATTTGCACCCGCAACTCCTTTGAAACACACGCTTTTTTTCAGCTGGCTGGCATTGTTTCAGTCATTGATGTTTTTGTGAACCTTCGCGAGACGGCTGGTTAAGCGCAGTCTTGTTTGGCGAGGGAGCAAGCCCCCTCGCCTCACAAGACCGTCAGGAAATCTCCCGCCGAAACGGTGGCAGCGCGTTGAGGATGGCCTTGCCATAACGTTGGGTCACCAGCCTGCGGTCGAGCAAAGTGATGGTGCCGCGGTCTTCCTCGGTGCGCAGCAAGCGACCGCAGGCCTGGACCAGTTTCAGCGAGGCGTCCGGCACGGAGATTTCCATGAACGGATTGCCACCCCGGGCTTCGATCCATTCGGCCAGCGCGGCTTCAACCGGGTCGTCCGGGACCGAAAACGGTATCTTTGCGATCACCACGTGCTCGCAATAGGCGCCGGGCAAGTCGACGCCTTCGGCAAAACTTGCCAGGCCGAACAGTACGCTGGAGTCGCCGCCATCGACCCGCGCCTTGTGTTTGTTCAGGGTCTCCTGCTTCGACAGATTGCCCTGGATGAACACTTGCTTGCGCCAGTCACGGTCGAGACCGTCGAACACGTCCTGCATCTGCTTGCGTGAAGAAAAAAGCACGAGGGTGCCACGGGAACCTTCCACCAGGTCCGGCAAGTCACGGATGATCGCCGCGGTGTGGGCCGCGGCGTCCCGTGGGTCGGCCTTGAGGTCGGGGACTCGCAACACGCCGGCGTCGGCATGGTGGAATGGGCTCGGGACCACGGCCGTCACGGCGATTTTCGGCAAGCCGGCGCGCATACGGAAACGGTCGAACGTACCCAGGGCGGTCAGTGTGGCGGACGTCACCAGCGCGCCGTAGGCAACGTTCCACAGGTTGCGCCGCAGCATGTCCGCCGCCAGGATCGGGCTGGCATTGACCTCGATGTCGAACAGCGAACCGCTCTCGGCCAGGGTCAACCAGCGCGCCATCGGAGGGTTGTCTTCCGGGTCTTCGGTGGTGAAAGCCGTCCACAGCTCCCAATTGCCTTGCGAGCGGGACAGCAAGCTGCCGAACAGCGGATACCATTCCTCGGCCTGGTTGCTGGCGATCCCGATGTTCACCTCGCCATCCATGCCTTCCTTGAGCAAGTCGGTCAGGCGTGTGAACAAATCCGTCAGGCGCGCGAAGCCCTTCTTGAGCTCGATGCCCATCTCGCGCATATGCTCGGGGATGATCCCGCCGACAAACCGATGGCGAGGCCGCTCGCGGCCCTCTACATCTTCGCCTGGCTTGAAATCAGCCGCCTGTTCGCATGCGGTGAACATGAACTGCTGGTTCGTCTTGATCTCACGCGCGAGCTCGGGCACCTGTTCGATGAATTTGCCCAGGTCACCCGGCAGTGGGTGCTGAGCCAACAGCTTGGTCAGGTTCTTCGCCGTGGTTTCCAGCCAGTCGGCGGTGGAGCGCAGCCGCGTGTAATGGGCGAAATGGCCGATGGCCTTGTCCGGCAGATGATGGCCTTCGTCGAACACGTAGATGGTGTCGCGCGGGTCCGGCAACACCGCACCACCGCCCAGGGCCAGGTCGGCCAGGACCATGTCGTGGTTGGTGACGATCACGTCGACCTTGCCCATGCCTTCGCGCGCCTTGTAGAAAGCACACTGGCCGAAGTTAGGGCAGTGACGATTGGTGCACTGGCTGTGATCCGTGGTCAGGCGCGACCAGTCGGCGTCTTCCAGGGCCGTTGACCAGCTGTCGCGGTCACCGTCCCACTTATTGCCGGCCAGTTTTTCAATCATGCTGGTAAACAGCTTCTGGCTCGCCTCGTCGACTTCGATCTTGAAGCCTTCCTCTTCGAACAACTGCGCGGTGGCGGTCTGGGCGTGGCCTTCCTGCAGCAACATGTCGAGCTTGGACAGGCACATATAGCGCCCGCGGCCCTTGGCCAGGGCGAAGGTAAAATTCAGCCCGCTGTTGCGCATCAGGTCGGGCAGGTCCTTGTAGACGATCTGCTCCTGCAGGGCGACGGTGGCTGTGGCGATCACCAGCCGCTTGCCGGCAGCCTTGGCGCTCGGAATCGCCGCCAGGCTGTAGGCCACGGTCTTGCCGGTACCGGTGCCGGCCTCGACCGCCACGACGGCCGGCTCGCCACTGCGCCGACCTTCGTCATCGGTGTCGATGTCGCCCAGGACTTTTGCCACTTCGGCAATCATCAGGCGCTGGCCATATCGCGGCTTGAGGCTCTTGGCTTCGAGAAAACGCGAGTAGGCGCCCTGGATCGTGGTTTTGAGTTCGGTGCTGATCATGAATGTCGGGCGCAAAAAACGCTGGATAAATTTTCAGTGGTTCGGATCGGCGGCTATCATACCCCGCTAATGAATCTCGCGCAGAACGGAGTGACCCAATGACACCCTTTGCCCTCGTCTACACCCTGCATTTACTGGCGGCCCTGATCTGGGTCGGCGGCATGTTTTTCGCCTGGATGATCCTGCGTCCCGCCGCAATGACGGCGCTTGAAGGCCCCGCCCGGCTAAAACTATGGGTAGAAGTGTTTCAGCGTTTTTTTGTCTGGGTCTGGGTGGCGGTGGTGCTTTTGCCGATCAGCGGCGTGGGCCTGATCCACATGCGCTTCACCGGCTTCGAAACCGCGCCACGTTATGTGCAGGTGATGATGGGGCTGTATATCGTGATGACGGCACTGTTCATCCGTATTCAGGGCCTGCAACTGCCTGCATTGCGCACCGCCGTGACGGCCCAGGACTGGCCGACTGGCGCAGCGATGCTGGGCAAGATACGCCGCTTGGTGGGCATCAATCTGTTGATCGGGTTGCTGGTGGTGGCGATAGGCGCGGCGCGGCCGATGTTTTGATATCGCATCAAACCCAGTGGGAACCCGCTCCCACTGGGTCATGAATGTTATTCAGAACCGCTGCACCGTCACCGCGCCCGCCGTTCCGGCAGGCCCTGGCTGGCCATCGGCGCCTGGCCGGCCGCTCTTGCCACCGTCGGCGGTATAGACCAGGCATCCCTTGGCCTTGCCGCCTGCTCCGGGTTTGCCACCGTGCCCAGGTTTGCCGCCGGCGCCGCCGTCCACCGTGACCTTTATCTGTTCATCGGGGTAGGCGCGAGGCAACTCGAGCCGCACCAGCGCACCGGCCGCGCCCGGCTGGCCGTCGCCGCCATTGCTGCCGTCGGCGCCGCGACCGGCCGAACCCCAGGTACACCCCGGAGCTTGTCCGTTGGCGCCGTCGAGCCCCACATAACCTGGCGCACCGCTGCCGCCACGGGCATCGACTGACAGTAGCGGTGCGTTCAACGCATTGAAGCGCAGGTTGAGATTGCGCCCCGGCCGCGCCGCCTTCATGTAGGTTCCCGGCGCGCCGCGAGCCGTGATCTGGCTGCCCTCGTCCAGTTCGGCCTGGGCCACCTTCATCTCCAATGCCTGTTGCGCCGGCACGATCGCAATGCGTGCCTCGCGCCCCAGGTGCAGCTCTGCGATGGACAGTTGCGTGACGTTCGAAGGCACCAACAGCGTGCCGTAATCGGCCACATCCAAGCGCTCCAGGGCCAGCACGCTGGTGGTGTTCGGCAGGCGCATCAAGGAATTGCTTTCGACCTGGACCACTTGGGCACAGGCCAACGGGCACACGAATGCCGCGAGTAGACACAATTTACGCATGGGAAGCCTCTGGCGCGGTCGGAAGGGTTTGCAAGTGGAAGATGCCGAACAGCAGCACTCGGAGGCGATCACGGCCCGGAGCGGGACGCCCGCGAAACTGTGCCCTGAACAACAACAGCTCAAGCAAATGGACCGCCAGTAACAGCGCCCCGGCGAGATTGACCAAGACATGCAGCGGGTGGACAAACGGCAAGAGCAGATTGACCAGCACCACCAGCCAGAACAGCAGGGTCAACAAGCGCCCCAGCCCCCAAAACACCTTCATACGCCCCCCGTTCGAAATTATTCTTTGCGTGAACAGTAACGGCTCGCGCAAAGGATAAGCCAGAGGGCCGGGCAAATTTAATTTTGCGATCCGACGGCTCTGGCCCGTTGTCGCAACGGTTATCAACGCTGGATGCGCAACTCAACCCGACGGTTCTGGGCGCGGCCTTCGTCGGTCTCGTTGTCGGCCACCGGTTCGCTTTCGCCCTTGCCTTCACTGGTGACTTTTGCCGGCGCCACGCCCTGGGTCAGCAAATACTCCACGACGCTGCCGGCCCGGCGCTCGGAAAGGCCTTCGTTATAAGCGTCGGTACCGACACTGTCGGTATGGCCGACCACGCGAATGCTCGCGACGTTGGCGTGGCTCAGCTTGCCCATCAGCTCGTCGAGCTGGCTTCGAGCCGCCGGGGTGAGATCGGATTTATCGAATTCGAACAGCACCTTGCCGGTGTCATTGAGGGTGATGACTTCACTGGTCGGCGTTTGCGGCTCGTCCGGTGGTGCGCTGGCCGGATACTGCGGCAGCGGGCAACCGTGATGTTCAACGGCCGTACCGGCCGGCGTGTCGGGGCAACGGTCGCGACGACCGAACACGCCATCGTCATCTTCGTCGCCATCCTGGGCATAACAGATCAAGCCACCGCCGAGCAGCCCCAACGCGGCGCCACCGGCCGCCCAGCCAGTGCTTTCGATGGCACCCAGACCGCCGCCGACGAGCCCGCCGATCAGGCTGCAGATCGGCCAGGTGCGTTGATTGAGTGATGCGCTGCCGTCGCTGTGAGTGGCGCAACCGGATAACAGACTGCTCGCGAGCAGCACCGGCATGGCAACCCTGATGAGAACCTTCATGATGAATGCTCCTGTGTCACCGGCCCATACCGGTCACACAGGAGTAAAGACCCGCATCCGCGACTGTACAAGCCGCGGATGACAAGGGTTTCAACGGTTTATCTTGATTTCGGTACGACGGTTCATCGCCCGGCCATCAGCAGTTTTGTTGTCCGCCACCGGCTGGCCTTCCCCGGCGCCTTCCACCGAGACGAAACTGGCGCGAGGCACGCCGCTTTCCACCAGGTACTGCACCACGGAATTGGCGCGTTTTTCCGACAGTCTCTGGTTGTAGGCATCACTGCCGACACTGTCGGTGTGGCCCGTCACCCGCAGTTGCGCGGTGGAGGTTTCCTGTTTCAACCGGGTCGCGATGGTGCTCAGTACTTCCTTGTCGGTTGGTGTCAGCGTGGCCTTGTTGAATTCGAAATGCACATCGCGCACCACGATCGTTTCTTCCTTGACCACTACCGGCTCTTCGGCCATTGGCGCCGGGGCGGGAGGTGGGCAGCCGTCGGCGTCGACCTGCACGCCTTTCGGTGTGCCCGGGCACTTATCGCGGCTGTCCGGGACGCCATCGCCGTCTTCGTCGCCATCGCCATGGGCCCAGCACCAACCTGCCGCCACGGTGCCGGCCACCAACGCGCCCGGCCCAATCCAGGAACTGCTCTCGATGGCGCCCAATCCCGCGCCCACGACACCACCGGTGGCCGCACAGATCGGCCAGTCGGTTTTCTGCAAACCTGCGCAACCAGTCAACACACTCGTTAGCAGAACCAGGGGTAACGCTGTCCGAACTATGCTCATCGGGTTTTCTCCTTGAAGGATCGGCTTCGCCGCCGATTCAGGGGAGTAAAGACCGGACTTCGGATCTGCGCCAGCCCCAACGATTACAGGTTTTCGCCACGTGTTTGCGCAGGTTCCATACGTTCGTGGACAAACCGCTCTAGGCCATGATGTCCGGGCAGGCTATCTTGGCGGTTCTGATTGAGGAACTTCGATGACCGTTGCCATTTCTTCGCGTACGCCCCAGCAAGCCCTGGCCGCCGTGCTTGACCGTTACGCCCCGCAAAGGCTGCTGCTGATCGGCGCCAGCAGCTTTCCTGCGCTGGAGGCGTTCCAGCAGGCCCATCCCGCCACCGAAGTGGTCCACGCGGGCCCCGGCGCGCTGCCGGCAAACGTGGCGGCGCGGCGTTTCGACCTGGCCCTTGCGCTCGATTGCCTGGAGCATTTGCCCAAGCGCGACGGTCTGAACCTGTTGGGCGGCATCCGCAATCTCAACGCCAGCCGGATTGCGGTGCTGGCCGACCTCAACGCCTGCGGCTGGCAGGAAACGGACTTCTTTTCCCTGGCCTTGCAAGCCAGCGAGCGGTTCCAGCGCGAGGACCAGGTGCTGACCCTGTTTACCTACGATCTGCTTGAATACAAGCAGGTCCCCGACTGGCTCAACTCACGGTTTTGGGCTAACCCCGAAAACTTTGGAAAATATTGGTGGTAGCTGTGGACACAAGCCTGCACACGACCATTTGCCCTTGTGGCAGTGGCAACCCATTGGATGCCTGCTGCGGCCGTTACCATGACGGCCATCCCGCGCCCTGTGCCGAAGCCTTGATGCGCTCGCGCTACAGCGCTTATGTACTGGGCCTTGTGGACTACCTCGTCAGCACCACTCTGCCGGCCCAGCAGGATGGCCTCGATCGCCAGTCCATCAGCGAATGGAGCGCCAGGAGCACCTGGCTGGGGCTGGAAGTGGAAAGCAGCGAAGTGTTCGGCGGCCAACCGGAACACGCTTTCGTTACGTTCACCGCGCGCTGGCACGACGGCCAAGGTGAGCACAGCCATCGCGAACAGTCATCGTTCGTGCAGAACGGCGGGCGTTGGTACTTCATCGACCCCACCGTGCCGGTGAAGATCGGCCGCAACGACAGTTGCCCTTGTGGCAGCGGGCATAAATTCAAAAAATGCTGCGCCGGGTATTTCAATCGCTGATTTTGCAAACGTCTGACGCTCGTCCACCACCCGAGGGCTAAACTGGGGACAAACCAGAGGCACGGACATGACCTTCAAACTCCAATGGCTATGCGTCACCTGCCTGCTACTGATCGTAGGGCTCGGCGGTTGCGCGTCCTGGCAAGCTGAAGAGGCACCCGAGCCGCGAATCCACCTGGTCAAGGTCGAGGTGGTGCGGGCGCGCCTGGTGGAGCAAAGGTTCATGCTGCACTTTCGCGTCGACAACCCCGGTGATAGCGACCTCACCGTGCGCGGCCTGACCTACCGGGTTCATTTGGGCGACCTCTTGCTGACCGAAGGCGAGCATGAGCACTGGTTCACGGTTCGCCCCGGACGCAGCGGGTATTTCAAGCTGCCGGTTCGCACCAACCTGTGGCCCCAGGTGCGGGAGCTGGTAAAGCTGTTGGAGAAACCTCGTGAGCAGATCCCCTATCGCCTGGAAGGTGAGCTGGAAACCGGTTTATTCATCGCCCACTACGTGCACCTGGAGCGCAATGGCGTGATAATCGCCGCCGATTTAATTGCGGAGTAACCCCGATGACACAGCAACCCCATGTCCATGGCCCTGATTGCAACCACGATCATGACCACCACGACCATGATCACGGCCACGTCCATGGCCCGAACTGCGGCCACGCCCACCCAGAGCCCGTGCGCAATGCCTTGAAGGATGTGGGCCGCAACGATCCATGCCCTTGCGGCAATGGCAAGAAATTCAAGAAGTGCCACGGGGCTTGATGGCTAAAAAGTTTTTTGCCTGTTAGACCGTCATCGCGAGCAAGCTAGCTCCCACAGGATTCAAAGTCCGCCTAAGAATGTTGTGGGAGCGAGCCTGCTCGCGATGCGGCCGCCCTGTACCCCATCCATTACCCCGCCTGCAGAATCTGCATCACACTGACCACCGTCGCATATTCCCCGTGCAGGTTAGCCAGGGACATCCCATGCACCTCGGCAGCCGAACGGGCATTGCCGAAGTAATCGGCCTTGTCGAAGGTGAAACAGGCGTCTTCGGCCACACATGTATCGAATCCCAGGTTGCCGGCCGTCCGCGCGGTGGACTCCACCGAATTGTTCGTCGCGACGCCGACGATCACCAGTTGCCCGATTCCCGCACCGCGCAAATCCGCCTCCAGGGAGGTGCCGCAGAACGCATCCGGCACCTGCTTTTGAACCAACCGCTCCCCGGCCATCGGCTCGAACCGTTCCTGGACTTGCACGCCTGATTGCCCGGGCCAGAACACCGAGTCTTCAGAGCGGGACAGATGGTGGACATGGATGACAGGCCGCGCCGAATTCCGCCAGCGGGCAAGCAGCTCAAGCATGCGCAGCTCCGCCTCGGGGTTGTTGCGGGGGCCGAGCTTGGGATGGAGGATGCCTTTTTGTTGATCGATAAGAATCAGCGCCGCGTTTTTCTGTAGATCCATGTCGGATTTCCCATGATCGATCGTTGGATTTTGCACCACTTGAACATCACCGTTCCCTACGAGCAAGTCGTCGATCGGCCCGTGGCGAGGGGCCGCTTCATCGCCACGTGTTCAGCGGATTGCGGGCTTCGCCGCAGGCTTCGCCGCGGGCTTTCATCGCCAAATCAACAAATAACCCCACCGCCCGCTTGCGCGGCCCCTTCCTGCTCACTAACGTAGCGCCTTTATTGGTGCCACCCCTCCCGCAGGAGCTTTGCCATGGCCTCGCCAGCCTTTATTTCCCTCATTCCCAAGCTCGGCGTAGCCGCAGCAGCGGCCAGTGTGCTCGGTTTGAGCGGTTGCCAGGCCTGGAATACCCAGGACACTGTCCCGCCTACCACCGGCGTGCAACCGCTCAAGGGGCTGGCGCAGAATGTCTCGGTCCGGCGCAACGCCATGGGCATGCCGTTGATCGAAAGCAACAGTTTCCACGACGCCCTGTTCGCCCTCGGCTATGTCCACGCCAGTGATCGGATCACGCAGATGGCGACCCTGCGCCTGCTTGCCCAAGGTCGGCTTGCGGAAATGTCCGGGGCCGAACGGCTCGATATCGACCGCTACATGCGGGCGGTGAACCTGAAGAAAAACGCCGACGAGCTTTATAAAGCGTCATCGCCGCGCCTCAAGCGATTCTTTGAAGTCTATGCCCGGGGCGTCAATGCCTACCTGTTCCGCTATCGCGACAAGTTGCCGGCGGACTTGGCTGCCACCGGCTACAAGCCCGAATACTGGAAGCCGGAAGACTCGGCGCTGCTGTTCTGCCTGCTGAATTTCAGCCAGTCGGCCAACTTGCCGGAAGAGCTGGCCACCCTGGTGCTGGCCCAGACCGTCACAAACGACAAACTGGCCTGGCTGAGCCCGTCCTACCCCGATGAACCGCTGCCTCTGGCGGAAGCCGATAAACTTCAGGGCGTCCGCCTCAATGGCCAGGTGCCCGGCCTGGACCAAATCAGCAAGGCTGGCGCCCAGTTGTCCGACCTGAATCTGTTGGGCGCAGCGTTTTCGAGCAACTGGGCCATCGCCCCGCAACGCAGCCGCAACGGTAAAAGCCTGTTGGCCAGCGACAGCCATGGCCCGCTGGGCGTGCCGTCGCTCTGGAGCCCGGTGCAGATCCGCGCGCCCAAGTACCAGGCGGCCGGGCTTTCCGTGGCGGGTATTCCGATGATCCTGGCCGGCTTCAACGGCCACGTGGCGTGGAGCATGACCAGCGTCCTTGGTGACAACCAAGACCTGTTCCTGGAAAAGATCCGACGCCAGGGCAACGGGCTGTCCTACGAAGTGAACGGCAAATGGCAGCCGGCGACCGTGCGCAACGAAACCTATTTCATCAAGGGTCAACGGTCTATTCGTGAAGCCGTGTACGAGACCCGCCACGGCCCCCTGCTCAACAGCGCCCAAGGCCCGGCCATGGCCAACGGTCTGGGGCTGGCCTTGCAATTGCCGAGCTTCACCGACGACAAGACCCTGGATGCGTTCTTCGATCTGTCACGCTCGCGAAATATCGAGAAAGCCTCGGATGCGAGCCGGGAGATTCGCGCCCTGGCGGTGAACATGGTGTTTGCCGACGCGCGCAACATCGGCTGGCAAGTGACCGGCCGCTACCCCAACCGCCGTGAAGGCGAAGGATTGCTGCCATCGCCCGGCTGGGAGGGTCGCTATGACTGGGACGGTTATGCCGACCCGATGCTGCACCCCTACGACCAGGACCCGGTCCAGGGTTGGCTCGGCACTACCAACCAGCGGGTCATTCCCCATGGCTACGGCATGCAATTGTCTAACTCCTGGGCGGCGCCGGAGCGTGGCGAGCGCCTGGCCGAACTGGCCGGCGCCGGCAAGCACGACGCCCGCAGCCTGAGCGCCATGCAATATGACCAGACCACGACGTTCGCGGCCAAACTCAAGAAAGTCTTCGAAGCCCCAGGCATGGCCCAGCCGCTGAAACAGGCGATCGAAGCCCTGCCGGTGGCGGACCGGGCCAAGGCTCGCGAGGCCTACACCCGCCTGATGGCGTTCGACGGCAGGCTCAGCCCGGTGTCCACCGACGCGGCGCTCTACGAGCTGTTCCTGCAGGAAAGCATGAAGCAGACGTTCCTCGATGAACTGGGTCCGGAAAGCAGCCCGGCTTGGAAAGCACTGGTCGCGAACGGCCAACGATCCTACTCGGCCCAGGCCGATCACCTGCTCGGCCGCGAGGACAGCCCGTTCTGGGACGACGTGCGCACCCCGCAGAAAGAAGACAAGGCCGTGATCCTGGCTCGCAGCCTGGCAGCGGCAATCACTGTCGGCGAGAGCCAACTGGGCAGCGATCACACCACTTGGCAGTGGGGGAAACTGCACCGCTACGAGTGGAAAAACACCAGCGGCCAGGTCGTACGTGGGCCGTTGGCGGCTGGCGGTGATGGCACCACGCTCAATGCCGCCGCATTCGCCTGGGGCCAGGATTTCAACACCGCCCTGGCGCCGGCCCTGCGCTTGATCGTCGATTTCAGCCAGCCCGAGCCGTTGACGATCCAGGGCGGCGCCGGTCAATCGGGGAACCCGGCCAGCCCGAACTATGTGAACGGCATCGATCCGTGGATCAAAGCGCAGTATCAAAGCCTGCCGATGCAACCGCAGAACTTTGATCGCGGGTATGGCAAGGCGCGGTTGACGTTGGTGCCTGGAAAATAACCTGGAACGGCCTTTGAGATTTGCGGTGAGTTGAAAATTGCCATCGCGAGCAAGCTCGCTCCCACAATGACGCGGTGTTGAGTTCCGTATTTCCGCATCACACCAAGCCACTGTGGGAGCGAGCTTGCTCGCGATGGCGTCAGTCCGTCCTCTGAAAACCGATCGAACTTCTCCCCCCGCCCCCGCCTCTACCTGACAAGCCCATCGCCCCGGTGACCGCATGGATCTTGTCATTGCCCGCCCCGAAGGCCTGTACTGTCCGCCCGGAGATTTCTACATCGACCCCTGGCGCCCGGTAGAACGCTCAGTGATTACCCACGCCCACGGCGATCATGCCCGCGGCGGCAACCAGCACTACCTCGCAGCGGCCCCCGGCGAAGGCATTCTCCGTTCCCGGCTGGGCCAGGACATCAATCTGCAAACCCTGCCCTATGGCGAACGCCTGCGGCATCACGGCGTGACGCTGAGCTTTCATCCCGCCGGGCATGTGCTGGGCTCGGCCCAGGTCAGGTTGGAATACGAAGGCGAAGTGTGGGTCGCCTCCGGCGATTACAAAGTCGAGCCCGACGGCACCTGCGCACCGTTCGAGCCGGTGAAATGTCACACGTTCATCACCGAATCCACCTTCGGCCTGCCGATCTATCGCTGGCAACCCCAGGCGCAAGTCTTTGATGAGATCAACCAGTGGTGGCGCGGGAACATTGCCGCCGGCCGGGCCAGCGTGTTGTTCTGCTATTCCTTCGGCAAGGCCCAGCGGATTCTCCACGGCATCGATGAAAGCCTCGGGCCGATCCTCGCCCACGGCGCGGTGGAACCGTTGAACCGGGTGTACCGAGAAGCAGGTATTCACCTGCCGCCGACACTTTATGCGGGCGATTTCAAAAAGAACGACCCGATCATGAGCCAGGCGCTGATCATTGCTCCACCTTCCGCCGGCGGTAGCAGCTGGATGCGTCGTTTCGGCGACTACAGCGACGCCTTCGCCAGTGGCTGGATGCGCCTGCGCGGCACCCGTCGGCGCCGCGGCGTGGACCGCGGATTCGTGTTGTCCGACCACGCCGACTGGCCTGGCCTGCTCTGGGCCGTCGAGCAGACCGGCGCCGAGCGGGTCATGGTCACCCATGGTTCGGTCGCCGTGCTGGTGCGCCACCTTTGCGAACAAGGTCTCGACGCCCAGGGTTTCACCACCGAGTACGGCGACGATGAAGAAGACCTCGCCCAGGCACCCGTCAGCGGCGAGGAGGCACCATGAAAGCCTTCGCCGAGCTGTATGCCGAACTGGACGCCACCACCTCCAGCAACGCCAAGCTGGCCGCCATGCAGGATTATTTCGGCAAGGCACCGCCGGAAGATGCCGCCTGGGCCGTGTACTTCCTCTCCGGTGGCCGTCCACGGCAACTGGTGCCGGTGAAAATCCTGCGGGAGCTGGCGGTCCGGGTGTCCGGGTTGTCGCTCTGGCTGTTCGAGGAAAGTTATCAGGCCGTGGGCGACCTGGCCGAAACCATTTCTCTGGTCCTTCCCGAATCGACCCACAACAGCGACGAGGGCCTGGCGCTTTGGATCGAAGAGAAACTGTTGCCGCTGCGCGGTGAGTCGCCCGAGGTCCTGGCTCAACGGCTTCCGGCGCTGTGGGCGCAGCTCGACCGGTCGAGCCTGATGCTCTGCATCAAGCTGATCACCGGCAGTTTCCGCGTCGGTGTGTCCAAGCTATTGGTGACCCGTGCCCTGGCGACCATGGCCGGGCTGGACAGCAAACGGGTGGCCCAACGACTGGTGGGCTACACCGATCTGTCCCATCGTCCCACGGCGGCCAGCTACCTCAAGCTGATCGCCGCCGAGTCCGACGATGAACATGCCCAGCGCGGCGGCCAGCCATATCCGTTCTTCCTGGCACACGCCCTGTCGCAACCGGCGGAGCAATTCGACACCCTGCTGGGGCCAGCCAGTGACTGGCAGGTTGAGTGGAAATGGGACGGGATCCGCGCCCAGGTGATCAAGCGCGACGGCCACTTGTGGATCTGGTCCCGAGGCGAGGACCTGGTCACGGAACGATTCCCGGAACTGCACCCACTGGCCCAGGCGTTGCCCGACGGCACGGTAATCGACGGCGAGATCGTCGTCTGGAAAGCGCCGCAGTCAGTCACCGACGACGCTTTCGACCCGCAGGCGCCACTGCAACCTGCGGTGCAACCCTTCGCCTTGTTGCAACAACGCATTGGTCGCAAGACCCTGGGCAAGAAAATCCTCGAAGACGCCCCCGTGGTGGTGATGGCCTATGACCTGCTGGAATGGCAAGGCGAGGACTGGCGCAGCCGGCCCCAGGCCGAGCGTCGCGAACAGCTGGAAACGTTGGTCGCCCGTTGCCACAGCCCCGTGCTGTTGCCGTCGCCCGTCGTGACCGGCCGGGACTGGCTCGACCTCGCCCGCCAGCGCGAAGCCTCACGCAGCCTCGGCGTCGAAGGCATGATGCTCAAGGCCCGCAATGCGCTGTACGGCGTCGGGCGGACCAAGGACATGGGCGTTTGGTGGAAATGGAAAATCGACCCGTTCAGCGTCGATGCCGTGTTGATCTACGCCCAACGCGGCCATGGCCGACGCGCCAGCCTGTACAGCGACTACACCTTCGCGGTGTGGGACAACCCGCCGGGCAGTCGCGAACGCACGCTGGTGCCGTTCGCCAAGGCTTATTCAGGCCTGACCGATGCACAAATGCGCCAGGTCGACAGCATCGTGCGCAAGACCACCGTGGAAAAGTTCGGCCCGGTAAGCAGCGTCACCCCCACCTTGGTGTTCGAATTGGGCTTCGAAGGCATCGCCCTGTCCAAGCGCCACAAGAGTGGGATCGCGGTGCGGTTTCCGCGAATGTTGCGCTGGCGCCAGGATAAGAGCGTCGATGAGGCCGACACACTGGCAACCCTTCAGGACTTGCTGAAATAACACCCCTCGCCACAAAAAACCGTTCGTCTTTTGCCATAGCGTTTTTCCAAACAGCGCACGCTCCATCCCGGTGCGCTTTTTGATGTACGCTCATCCCCGCGCACCATCGCGTTCCGTCACCTGCCGCGAGTGCTTTTAAAACACTTGTTCGGCACTATGGTTCGGAAATTGCTACCTTTATGCCGTCATACCGTTCAGACCTTCACCGGTAACAATCCAACGCGCCACAAGCGCTCAAATTGGTTTTAGGGACTCAATAATGAAAAAAGCACTGCTGACCCTTTCTGCACTGGCATTGTGCGTGGCTGCTGGCGCTGCCACGGCCAAGGAATACAAGGAACTGCGTTTTGGTGTCGACCCGTCCTACGCCCCGTTCGAATCCAAGGCCGCCGACGGCAATCTGGTGGGTTTCGACATCGACCTGGGCAATGCGATCTGCGCAGAACTGAAGGTCAAATGCAAATGGGTCGAAAGCGATTTCGACGGCATGATCCCAGGCCTCAAGGCCAATAAATTCGACGGCGTGATCTCGTCCATGACCGTGACCCCGGCCCGCGAAAAAGTCATCGACTTTTCCAACGAGCTGTTCTCCGGCCCAACGGCTTATGTATTCAAGAAAGGTTCGGGTCTGAGCGAAGACGTTGCCTCGCTCAAAGGCAAGACCGTTGGCTACGAGCAAGGCACCATCCAGGAAACCTACGCCAAGACCGTGCTGGACAAGGCTGGCGTCAAGACCCAGGCCTACCAGAACCAGGACCAGGTCTATTCCGACCTGACCTCCGGCCGCCTCGATGCCGCGATCCAGGACATGCTCCAGGCTGAGCTGGGCTTCCTGAAGTCGCCAAAAGGCGCAGACTATGAAGTCAGCAAGCCAGTGGACAGCGAACTGCTGCCCTCCAAGACCGCTATCGGTATCAAGAAAGGTAACAAAGAGCTGAAGGCGCTTTTGGATAAAGGTATCAAAGCGTTACACGACGACGGCAAGTACGCCGAAATCCAGAAAAAACACTTTGGCGATCTGAATCTGTACAGCGGCAAATAATGCGCAGTGCCCACCCGGTTTCGGGTGGGCACTTTTTTTCTGCCCAAGGCAATCTTCCATGTTCGAACAACTCCTACAAAATCTGGGGCTCTCGGCCTTCAGCCTGCAGGGCTTTGGCCCGCTCCTGATGCAAGGCACCTGGATGACGATCAAGCTCTCTGCCCTGTCCCTGTTGTTAAGCGTTCTGCTCGGCCTGCTGGGCGCCAGCGCCAAGCTGTCCAGCGTCAAGCTGCTGCGTGTTCCAGCCCAGCTCTACACCACGCTGATTCGCGGTGTACCCGACCTGGTGCTGATGCTGCTGATCTTCTACAGCCTGCAAACCTGGCTGACGTCTTTTACCGATTTCATGGAATGGGAATACATCGAGATCAACCCATTCGGCGCCGGGGTCATCACCCTGGGCTTCATTTATGGCGCGTACTTCACCGAAACCTTTCGCGGCGCGATCCTCGCGGTGCCTCGCGGGCAGGTCGAAGCGGCCACGGCCTATGGCCTCAAGCGTGGCCAGCGTTTCCGCTACGTGGTGTTCCCGCAAATGATGCGCTTTGCCCTGCCGGGCATTGGCAACAACTGGATGGTGATGCTCAAGGCCACCGCGCTGGTGTCGATCATCGGCCTGGCTGACCTGGTCAAGGCGGCCCAGGACGCGGGCAAGAGCACCTACCAGCTGTTCTACTTTCTGGTGCTCGCGGCGCTGATCTATCTGATGATCACCAGCGCGTCCAATATCATCCTGCGCTGGCTTGAACGGCGCTACGCCGCCGGAGCCCGGGAGGCGGTGCGATGATCGAACTCCTGCAGGAATACTGGCGACCGTTTCTCTACAGCGACGGCGTCAACATCACGGGCCTGGCGATGACTCTGTGGCTGCTCAGCGCTTCGTTGCTGATCGGCTTCGTGGTATCGATCCCGCTGTCCATTGCCCGGGTTTCACCCAGGTTCTACGTCCGCTGGCCGGTGCAGTTCTACACCTACCTGTTCCGTGGCACGCCGCTCTACATTCAGTTGCTGATCTGCTACACCGGCATCTACAGCCTCGAGGCGGTGCGCGCCCAACCCATGCTCGACAGTTTCTTTCGCGACGCGATGAACTGCACGATCCTGGCATTCGCCTTGAACACCTGCGCCTACACCACGGAGATTTTCGCCGGGGCCATTCGCAGCATGAACCACGGCGAGGTCGAGGCGGCCAAGGCTTACGGCCTGACCGGCTGGAAACTCTACACCTACGTGATCATGCCGTCGGCCCTGCGTCGTTCGCTGCCGTATTACAGCAACGAAGTGATTCTGATGCTGCACTCGACGACCGTGGCGTTCACCGCTACCGTTCCAGACGTGCTGAAGGTCGCGCGGGATGCAAACTCGGCCACGTTCCTGACGTTCCAGTCGTTCGGGATCGCCGCCTTGATCTACCTGACCATAACGTTTGCACTGGTGGGCCTCTTCCGCCTCGCCGAACGCCGCTGGCTGGCCTTCCTCGGGCCAACCCACTAAGGCTTCCGTTCCAGGACATACACGCACATGCGCCACCAGATACATGACCTGCTGGCCCCGCTGCCGGGGACCGCACGCAAGATCCACAGCTTTCACTTCGGCCCGGAAAAGGCCGATGGCAAAATCTACATCCAGTCGTCCCTGCACGCCGATGAGCTGCCCGGCATGCTCGTGGCCTGGCACCTCAAGCAGCGCCTGGCCGAGTTGGAGGCCTCCGGCCATTTGCGACACGAGATCGTGCTGGTGCCGATCGCCAACCCCATCGGCCTTGAACAAGTGCTGATGGACGTGCCGCTGGGCCGCTATGAGTTGGAGAGCGGGCAGAATTTCAACCGCCGGTTCGTCGACTTGAGCGAAGAGATCGGCAACGAAATCGAAGGCTTGCTGACCGACGACCCGCGGCACAACCTGAGGCTGATCCGTACCAGCCTGCGCGATGCCCTGAGCCGCCAGAGCGCCAGCACGCAATTGCAATCCCAGCGCCTGGTCCTGCAGCGGCTGGCCTGCGACGCCGACATGGTGCTCGACCTGCATTGCGATTTCGAAGCCGTGGCCCACCTCTACACCACCCCCGAAGCCTGGCCGCAGGTCGAGCCGCTGGCGCGCTACATCGGCGCCGAGGCCAGCCTGTTGGCCACCGACTCGGGCGGCCAGTCGTTCGATGAGTGTTTCACGCTGCTGTGGTGGCAACTCAAGGAACGTTTTGGCGAACGATTCGAGATTCCCCTGGGAAGCTTTTCCGTCACCGTCGAACTGCGCGGCCAGGGTGACGTCAACCACGGCCTGGCGAGCCTCGACTGCCAGGCATTGATCGAGTACCTGATCCACTTCGGTGCCATCGACGGCGAACCGGTGCCATTGCCCGACCTGCCCTACCCGGCCACGCCGCTGGCGGCCGTCGAACCGGTGGCGACGCCGGTTGGCGGGCTGCTGGTGTACAACGCTCTGCCCGGCGAGTACATGGAGGCGGGGCAACTGATCGCCGAAATCATCGACCCGGTCAACGACACCGTCACGCCCGTTCATTGCCGCAACGCCGGGCTGCTTTATGCCCGCTCGCTGCGCCGCATGGCCACCGCCGGCATGGTCATCGCCCATGTCGCCGGAACCGAAGCCTACCGCAGCGGCTACTTACTTTCGCCTTGAGGATGCCTGTTCCATGTACAAACTGACCATCGAAGGCCTGCACAAGAGCTATGGCCAGCACGAGGTGCTCAAAGGGGTTTCACTCAAGGCCAGGACCGGCGACGTGATCAGCCTGATCGGCGCCAGCGGCTCGGGCAAAAGCACCTTCTTGCGCTGCATCAACTTCCTCGAACAACCCAACGACGGCGCCATGACCCTGGACGGCCAGTCGATCCAGATGATCAAGGATCATCACGGCATGCGCGTGGCCGATGCCGACGAGCTGCAACGCATCCGTACGCGCCTGGCCATGGTGTTCCAGCACTTCAACCTATGGAGCCACATGACCGTGCTGGAAAACATCACCATGGCGCCACGCCGGGTGCTGGGCGTCAGCAAGCAGGAAGCCGACGAGCGCGCCCGTCGTTATCTCGACAAGGTCGGCCTGCCGGCCCGCGTCGCCGAGCAATACCCGGCGTTCCTGTCTGGCGGGCAGCAACAGCGCGTGGCGATTGCCCGCGCCTTGGCGATGGAGCCGGAAGTCATGCTGTTCGACGAACCGACTTCCGCCCTTGACCCGGAGCTGGTGGGAGAAGTGTTGAAGGTGATCCAAGGCCTGGCGGAAGAGGGCCGCACCATGATCATGGTGACTCACGAAATGAGCTTCGCCCGCAAGGTTTCCAACCAGGTGCTGTTCCTGCACCAGGGCCTGGTGGAAGAAGAAGGCGCGCCGCAAGACGTGCTGGGCAACCCCAGGAGCGAGCGACTCAAGCAGTTCCTCAGCGGCAATCTGAAATAACTCCCCGCCTCCGTGGGCAGCGAGCTTGCTCGCGAAGGCGATAGACCAGACGCCATCGATGCTGCCTGAGCTGGCCCTATCGCGAGCAAGCTCGCTCCCACAAAGGTCCGTGCCCGACCAGTCGATCAAATAAACCTTCATCTCCTGCCGTGGTCACTGAAGAAGGACCTTCAGGGCGCACACGGCACGCATGGCGACATCCAGCAACTTCGCAAAAAAGTGGTTCGACGCCCGGGGCTGGAAGCCGTTCGCTTTTCAAAAAAATGTGTGGGCCGCGGTCAAGCGCGGCGAGTCGGGGCTGCTGCACGCCAGCACCGGCGCCGGCAAGACCTACGCCGTGTGGTTTGCCGCTCTCAACCGTTTCGCCCGCGCCGTGCCGCCGCCGGACAAACCCCGAAAACGCAAACCTGCGGCCGAGCCGTTGACAGTCTTGTGGATAACGCCGATGCGCGCGCTGGCCGCTGATACTGGCAAGGCACTTCAAGCGCCCCTCGACCCGTTGCAGATCCCCTGGACCGTCGGCCTGCGCACCGGTGACACCAGCGCGAACGAACGCGCCCGCCAAGGCCGACGCCTGCCCACGGCGCTGATCACCACCCCGGAAAGCCTGACCCTGATGCTGGCCCGCGCCGACGCGCAAACCGCCGTTTCGACCTTGCGCATGGTCGTGGTGGATGAATGGCACGAATTGCTCGGCAACAAGCGTGGCGTGCAGCTGCAACTGGCCCTGGCCCGCTTGCGGCGCTGGCATCCGGGGCTGATTGTGTGGGGAGTCTCCGCGACCCTGGGTAACCAGGCCCACGCCGAACAGGTGCTTATCCCACAAGGCAATGGTGCCAGCGTGCAGGGCGCCAACGCCAAGGCCCTACAGGTCGATACGCTGTTGCCGCCGACCCTTGAACGTTTCCCCTGGGCCGGGCACATCGGCTTGAAAATGCTGCCCCAGGTCGTCGCCGAAATCGACGCCAGCAGCAGCTGCCTGGTCTTTACCAACACCCGTGCGCAGTCGGAAATCTGGTACCAGGCGATCCTCGAGGCACGTCCGGACTGGGCCGGGCTGATCGCGCTGCATCACAGCTCGTTGTCCCGCGAGACCAGGGATTGGGTGGAACAAGCCCTCAAGGATGGCCAGCTCAAAGCGGTGGTGTGCACCTCAAGCCTGGACCTGGGGGTGGATTTTCTGCCGGTAGAACGGGTGTTGCAGATCGGCTCGGCCAAGGGTGTGGCGCGGCTGATGCAGCGCGCCGGACGCTCCGGCCACGCGCCGGGACGGACCTCGCGAATCACACTCGTGCCGACCCATAGCCTGGAACTGATCGAGTCCGCCGCCGCGCAGGACGCCGTGGCGCAGCGGCGCATCGAGCCCCGGGAATCGCCGCACAAACCCCTGGACGTGCTGGTCCAGCATTTGGTCAGCATGGCCCTGGGCGGCGGTTTCAGGCCCGACGAACTGTTCGACGAGGTCCGTGGCGCCTGGGCTTACCGCGATTTGAACCCTGCCGAATGGGCATGGGCCCTGGCGTTCGTGCGCCACGGTGGACTCTCGTTGACGGCCTACCCTGACTATCGACGGGTCGAGCCGGACGAGCACGGCGTATGGCGCGTGCCTGACGCACGCCTGGCCCGGCGCCACCGCATGAGCATCGGCACCATCGTCAGCGACGCCAGCCTGCAGCTGAAGTTCTGGAGCAAGGGCGGGGGCGGCAAAACCTTGGGCAGCGTGGAAGAAGGTTTTATCGCGCGGCTGCGTCCCGGCGACGGGTTTCTCTTCGCCGGGCGGTTATTGGAACTGGTCCGGGTCGAAGACATGACGGCCTACGTGCGGCGCAGCCAGGCGAAAAAAGCTGCCGTGCCACGCTGGAACGGCGGCCGCATGCCACTTTCCAGCGAACTTGCCGCCGCGGTCGTAGCACGCCTGAGCGAGGCCGCCGCAGGCCATTTCGACGGCCCGGAGATGCGCGCCGTGCAACCATTGCTATCGACGCAACTGCGCTGGTCCGGCCTCCCCACGCAGGGCACGTTGCTGGCCGAAGCGCTCAAGTCCCGGGAGGGCTGGCACCTGTTCCTCTATCCGTTCGCCGGGCGCCAGGTTCACCTCGGGCTTGCCAGCCTGCTGGCCTGGCGCGTCAGCCAGCGACAACCGGTGACATTTTCCATCGCGGTCAACGACTACGGACTGGAACTGCTCAGCGCCACCCAAGTGGACTGGTCAGCGCACCTGAACCCGGGGCTCTTGCGCACCGATAATCTGCTGGTGGACGTGCTCGCCAGCCTGAATGCCGGAGAACTGGCGCTGCGGCGCTTTCGCGAGATCGCCCGAATCGCCGGGCTGGTATTCGCCGGCTATCCCGGCGCGCCGAAGAGCACACGGCAAGTCCAGGCCTCCAGCGGACTGTTTTTTCAAGTGTTCAAGCAATACGACGCCGATAACCTGCTGCTGGCCCAGGCCGGCGAGGAGGTCCTGCGCGAAGAATTGGATATACGCCGACTGGAGCAGACCTTGGAACGCCTCGATACGTTGAAGCTGGACCTGCACATCATTAAACGCCCCACCCCGCTGGGCTTCCCGTTATTGGTGGAACGGTTCCGCGAAAGCATGAGCTCGGAAAAACTTGCCGATCGCATCCGCCGGATGGTCAGCGAACTGGAACGAACCGCCGATAAAGGTACCGTCTGATGCCCGCGCCCTACCCCATCAACCTCGCCGGTGAAGAACTCTGGCTGCTGCCGCACAAAGCCCTGTACTGGCCGGCCCAGGAAACCCTGATGGTGGCCGACGCACATTTCGGCAAGGCCGCTGCCTATCGCAGCCTCGGCCAACCGGTGCCCCACGGCACGACGGCGAGCAATATCGCCATGCTGGATCAACTGCTGGCAAGCGTGCCGTGTCGATTGCTGATTTTCCTTGGGGATTTCCTTCACGGGCCTGGTTCCCATGCCCCCGGCACACTGAACGCTCTCGCCGGTTGGCGTGAACGGCATCAAGCACTTCCCATCACACTCATACGTGGCAATCACGACAAGAGCGCTGGCGATCCACCGCCCTCGATGAATATCCGCGTCGTACCCGAGCCACTGCTGCTGGGCCCGTTCGCCGTGCAACACGAACCCACGCCGCACCCAAGCCGACATGTGCTGGCCGGGCATGTGCACCCGGTCTATCACTTGACAGGCAAAGGCCGGCAACGGCTTCGGCTTCCGTGTTTCCGCCTTGGTAGTGATGTCAGCCTGCTGCCGGCCTTCGGTGCGTTCACCGGAGGCTATCGGGTCGAGCAGGACAACGACTGCAAGATCTTCGTGATTGGCGACAACGAAATATGGCCCGTCAGCTGAAGCGCATTCGCTTCAACTGACGGGCCATATTTGATCAGGCTACGGGCGCAGGAGGCGGCTCGTCGGGAAGTGTCGGTTCGCCGGGTTCGGTTGGCTGCTCGTTGGGGGTATCGGGATCTGGCTGGCCGGGGATGCCGCCTGCCGCTTCAGCAGGATGGGCCAGCAGTGACCAAGCCAGGACGCCGATCTGATTGGGCTCAAGACTTGCCAGTTCGGCACTGATTCGCGGATCGATCTTCATAGAGCTACTCCTGAGCGAAGGCCCATTGGGCTGACGCAAAAAAACGGGCAGTACACTTCATAGAGTGCCTGCCCGCCCAGGAATTCCAACAGCTCGTCAGAATCAGGTACGCGGCAGTGTCACGCCGCGCTGGCCCTGGTATTTGCCACCCCGGTCCTTATAGGACACTTCGCACTCTTCATCGGATTCGAGGAACAGCATCTGCGCCACGCCTTCGTTGGCGTATATCTTGGCCGGGAGGGTCGTGGTGTTGGAAAACTCCAGGGTCACATGGCCTTCCCATTCCGGTTCCAGGGGCGTGACGTTGACGATGATGCCGCAACGGGCATAGGTGCTTTTACCCAGGCAAATGGTCAGCACGTTGCGCGGAATACGGAAATACTCGACGGTGCGGGCCAGGGCGAAGGAGTTCGGCGGAATGATGCAGACATCGCTCTTGATGTCGACGAAGCTCTTCTCGTCGAAGTTCTTCGGGTCGACTGTGGCCGAGTTGATGTTGGTGAACACCTTGAATTCATCGGCGCAGCGCACATCGTAGCCGTAGCTGGAAACACCGAAGGAAATCAGCCGGTCGGCGCCTTCGCCACGCATCTGGCGCTCTACGAAGGGCTCGATCATGCCGTGCTCTTGCGCCATGCGGCGAATCCACTTGTCCGATTTGATGCTCATGGCGGGTTTCCTGAAATAGCGAGGTGGAAAAAACTGTCCGGCATCTTACCGGGGCGCGGGGCGGGTTCAAAGTGCGGGACGCAATTCTCGCCGATCCACCTTGATTTCCGGGCCCTGGCGGCAACCGTCAGCGCCGTCAGTCATTAAAACCGAGAAACCTTCGCAAAGACCATTGGCACGTTCCGGAAAAAGGGTTAAGGTGGCGTCACTGTGCTGCTTGTGTCACTGAGAATCTCTACACGATATGTTGAATTTCGATCCAACCATCTACAAGAATTTTTCCTGCTCTTTGCACTCAGTCTCGGCCAGGGTTCTTCCTGAGTCGCAGTTATCTTTGTTCAAGGAGTTACACCATGTCTAATCGCCAAACCGGTACCGTTAAGTGGTTCAACGATGAAAAAGGCTTCGGCTTCATCACTCCACAATCCGGTGACGATCTGTTCGTTCACTTCAAAGCTATCCAATCCGACGGCTTCAAAAGCCTGAAAGAAGGCCAACAGGTTTCTTTCATCGCTACCCGCGGTCAGAAAGGCATGCAAGCTGAAGAAGTTCAAGTTATCTAACTTGTACTTGCTTTAGTAAGAAGCCCCGCCCTTAAAAGCGGGGCTTTTTTGTGTCTGTTGATTTTTCAGGCACAAAAAACTGTGGGAGCGAGCTTGCTCGCGATAGCGGTCTGTCTGATCCACCACTATCGCGAGCAAGCTCGCTCCCACAGGAGGGTTCGTTGATTAGCCTGGGATTACCAGGTCACACCGAACCCAGCCGTGTAGCGCGTCTTACTGATGTCGCTGTCTTCCGTCCCTTCGATGACATCTTTCTCGGCCTTGAGATTGAGTGACGCCCAGTCGGTCACTTTATAGCGCAACCCCAACTCTGCGTCGTAGGCATAATCCGCCACGCCAGACAGCGGCTTGCCGACTTCGCCATTGGTGAAAAACTCAACCCGTTTGCCGATCAGGTAACGGTTGTAGTCCCATTTCATGGCGACGGAATAGAAGTTGTCCTTGCCGCCATCGCTGTACTCGTAATCGGTGCGGTTGAGCAGCGAACCCAGGGAGAACGCACCCAGTTCGTCGTCCCAGAACTGGTAGCCCGGACCGGTACCCACGACACGCTGGCGGGCCAGGTCCTCGACTTTGTCGCGCTTGTAATTGAGCCGACCTTGCCAGAACCATTTATCGGTGATGAACCGGTCGAGGGAGTACTCCAGTCGCCAGTTATCAGCCGAGACTATGTCGTCCTGGAATTCGCGGTTGTATTCGCCTTCGGCGGTGTGCCGCCACCTGCCGTGGCGCGCCGAGGTCTTGAAGTCGATGTCGTAGTCGTCGGTGTCGTTTTCCGCCCGCTGGTAATCCAGTGCGGCGTCGATATTGCCCTTCCACACCAAATCCTCGACCACCGGCTTGGGCTTGAGAATCTGCTGGATGCTCGCCAGCTCGACGGTCTTGGGCACATCACCATTGGCCAAGGTCACCTTGCCATCCTCGGCCGCCTGCAACGCCTTGGCTTTCTCGCCACTGTAAGCGTCCTGCTTGACCAACAACTGCTGGTCGCTTTCAAGGGTCTTGACCTGTTTCCAATCGATAGGGACCGCGCCGGCATAATCGGTCTGGATCAGCAACTTGCCGCCGTCGAAAACGGTGATCTTGCCGCTGAGCTTGTCGCCGTTCTTCAACCAGACGGTATCGGCAAGCAAAGGCATGGAGGCGCTCGTAACAGCTAGGCAAAGCAGGGTTCTGGACAACATAAGCGATAATGGGCTCAAGTTTGCGATGAAAAGGCGGCATTATCCCCCAGGATGACACCTCAGCAACGACTGACCCACGTATGGAAGATGAGTTCATTTATCAACCCGCCCTGTAGGAATTAATCTACAGACGGACACTTTCAGGAACCGCGCTTGTGACTGACGCCACTTCGGCCACCGAGAACGCCGCCCAGATCCGCCGCACCACGCTTTACCTCACCCTGGCACAGGTGCCTGCCGGCAAAGTCGTAACCTACGGCCAACTCGCCGAAATGGCCGGGCTGGGCCGCGCCGCGCGCTGGGTCGGACGAACCCTCAGCCAATTGCCCGGCGACACGAAGCTGCCGTGGCATCGCGTGCTCGGTGCCGGCGGTCGGATCAGCCTGCCGGTGGGAAGCCCCTCAGGGGACGAACAACGCGCGCGCTTGCGCACGGAGGGGATCAGTGTCCTGAATAATCGTGTTGATATTCAGCGCCATGGCTGGCGCCCGGTAGAGCACAGCGGTTAGAGTGCGCGCTTTGTTTTCGCAATTTTTGAGGCAGACTCCAGCCCATGCCCCGTAAAACCTGGCGCGCCGCCCTCGCCGCCTATGCCAGTCCTTCGACGCTCGTGCTGTTGCTGCTTGGCTTCGCCGCCGGCTTGCCGTACATGCTGGTGTTTTCCACGCTCTCGGTCTGGTTGCGCGAAGCCGGCGTGGCTCGCGAGACCATCGGTTACGCCAGCCTGATCGGCCTCGCCTACGCCTTCAAGTGGGTCTGGTCGCCATTGCTGGACCAATGGCGCCTGCCACTGCTGGGCAAGCTGGGACGCCGCCGATCCTGGTTGGTGCTGTCCCAAGGGCTGGTCATCCTGGGCCTGGTGGGCATGGGTTTCTGCGATCCGCAAAAGCACCTGTCCTGGCTGATCGCAATCGCGGTGATAGTGGCCTTCGCCTCCGCGACTCAGGACATCGCCGTCGATGCCTATCGACTGGAAATCGTGGACGACACCCGCCAGGCCGCATTGGCCGCCAGCTACATGTCCGGCTACCGGGTCGCCGCCCTGCTGGCCACGGCCGGCGCGCTGTTTTTCGCCGAGGGCTTCGGCTCCACCGGGTTCAGCTACAAACATTCGGCCTGGGCGGGCACGTACCTATTGTTCGGCGTGCTGATGGTGCCCGCCTTGCTGACCTCACTGTTCATGCGCGAGCCTCCGGTGCCACTGCGCACACAGTTGCAGGCCGGGCGCTATACCTTCGTCCATCAGCTCGCATCGGTGTTCGTCCTGATCGTGCTCCTGGTGTCGGTCCCGGCCATGTTCACCCAACTCTATAACACCGACTTTGCCAGCGTGCTGTTCGAGGGCGTCAGCCTGCTCGACCTGCTGCTCGAGGACCGGGCGTTCCTGCGCGCCATCCTCTATATCCTCCTGACTGTCATGTGCCTGTCGTCGATGGGCCGTCGCGGCCTGGCGCCGGTGCTCACCCCCGTCAACGACTTCATCCTGCGCTACCGCTGGCAGGCGCTGCTGCTGCTCGGCCTGATCGCCACCTACCGGATGTCCGACACGGTCATGGGCGTCATGGCCAACGTGTTCTACATCGACCAAGGATTTACCAAGGACCAGATCGCCAGCGTCAGCAAGATATTCGGGCTGATCATGACGCTGGTGGGCGCCGGCATGGGCGGCCTGCTCATCGTGCGATTCGGCATCTTGCCGATCCTGTTCATTGGCGGCGTGTCCTCGGCGGCCACCAATATCCTGTTCTTGATGCTCACGGGGATGGGCGCCGACCTGGAGATGCTGATTGTCACCATCTCCCTGGACAATTTCAGCTCCGGCCTGGCGACCTCGGCATTCGTCGCGTACCTGTCCAGCCTGACCAACCTGAAATTCTCCGCAACCCAGTACGCCCTGCTCAGCTCGATCATGCTCTTGCTGCCGCGCCTGATCGGTGGGTATTCCGGGGTCATGGTGGAAAAGTTCGGCTATCACGATTTCTTCCTGATCACCGCCCTGCTCGGCGTTCCAACCTTGCTGCTGATCGCGCTCCACTGGTACCAGGAAAATCGCCGCCAGGACTCGACGCACGGAACGGAGTCAGAGTCAGAGCCGGAGTCGAAATCGACGCCGACCCGGCCCGCCCAAGAGTCGTAGGCCCAAGAATCGTAGGAAAGCTCAGCAGGCGCCGAAGAAAGCGGCGCCTGGATCCGGCAACAGGCCACGCGCCTGTACGCCAGGGCATCTCGCCCGTACAATGCTGCGTCACTTCTCGTCATCAGCAACCGACAACGGCCAACCATGCGCACCAGTCAATTTTTGCTCGCCACACAGAAAGAAACGCCTTCCGACGCCGTCGTGATCAGCCACCAGCTGATGCTGCGTGCCGGCATGATCCGCAAACTCGCCTCCGGCCTGTACACCTGGCTGCCGATGGGCCTGCGGGTCATGCGCAAGGTCGAAGCCATCGTCCGTGAAGAAATGGACGCCGCCGGCTCTCTGGAAGTGTTGATGCCGAGCACCCAACCGGCCGAGCTGTGGCAGGAGTCGGGACGCTGGGAGGAGTACGGCCCCGAGCTGCTGCGCATCAAGGACCGTCACGGTCGCGACTTCTGCGCAGGCCCGACCCACGAAGAAGTGATCACCGACCTGATGCGCAACGAGTTGAGCAGCTACAAGCAGCTGCCCATCAACCTGTATCAGATCCAGACCAAGTTCCGTGACGAGATCCGTCCGCGCTTCGGCCTGATGCGCGGTCGCGAGTTCATCATGAAGGACGCCTACTCGTTCCACGCCGACCTGGCGTCGCTGCAGGTTACTTACGACCGCATGCACCAGGCGTACTGCAACGTGTTCACCCGCCTGGGCCTGAAATACCGCCCGGTTGAAGCCGACAACGGCTCCATTGGCGGTGCCGGCTCCCACGAATTCCACGTACTGGCCGAGTCCGGCGAAGACGACATCGTCTTCAGCAACGGCTCCGACTACGCCGCGAACATCGAGAAAGCCGAAGCCGTCCCACGGGAAACGTCCCGCGCCGCGCCGACCGAAGAATTGCGCCTGGTGGATACACCCAACACCAAGACCATCGCCCAGTTGGTGGAAGGCTACAACCTGCCGATCGAACGCACCATCAAGACCCTGATCGTGCGCGCGGAAGAAGAAGGCAAGCTGATCGCCCTGATCGTCCGCGGCGATCACGAGCTCAATGAAATCAAGGCGGCCAACCAGCCTGGCGTCGCAAGCCCATTGGTCATGGCCACCGACGCCGAGCTGCGCGACGCCATCGGCGCCGGCGCCGGCTCCCTCGGCCCGCTGAACCTGCCGCTGCCGATCATCATCGATCGCTCGGTGGAGCTAATGAGCGATTTCGCCATCGGCGCCAACATCGACGACAAGCATTATTTCGGCGTGAACTGGGAGCGCGACCTGCCGGTTCCAGCCGTCGCGGACCTGCGCAACGTGGTGGCCGGCGATCCAAGCCCGGACGGCAAGGGCACTCTGGAAATCAAGCGCGGTATCGAAGTCGGACACATCTTCCAGCTGGGTGACAAGTACAGCAAGGCGATGAAATGCGAGGTGCTGGGCGACAACGGCAAGCCAGTCACCCTGCAGATGGGCTGCTACGGCATCGGTGTATCCCGCGTGGTGGCCGCTGCCATCGAGCAGAACAACGACGAGAACGGGATCATCTGGAGCGACACACTGGCGCCCTTCCAGGTCGCGCTGGTGCCGCTGCGCTATGAAACCGAACAGGTTCGCGAAGCGACCGACAAGCTCTACGCCGAATTGACGGCCGCTGGCTTCGAGGTGCTGCTGGACGACCGCGACAAGAAAACCAGCCCCGGTATCAAGTTCGCCGACATGGAACTGATCGGTATCCCGCACCGGATCGTAGTCAGTGATCGCGGCCTGGCCGAAGGCAACCTGGAATACAAGAGCCGCACCGAGGCCGAGCCGCAAGCGCTACCGGTCGCCGAAGTGCTGTCCTTCCTCCAGGCTCGTATCCGCCGCTGAGACCAGATAGAGACGTCATGTTCAAGCGAAACACCTTAGGCCTCGGGGGCGCCGCACTGTGCGGCGCCCTGCTGGTCAGCGGCTGCGCCAACCAGATGTCGCAACGCAACGAGCACGAAGAACGGATCGAGCGCAAGCTGCTCGACCATAGTCTGCAGATCGATGTGGGCGAGCCCAAGGTGCTCGACTTACCGCAGCGTCGGGTTCGGATCAACGAGCAAAAAACTTTCGAGGTCACTGAATTCGAAGTCACCCGGCACTACGATCGCTACACGCCCTACCAGCCATGGCGCGAGGTCTATGAGATCCCGCTGGGCGCGGTGGCGGTGGTGGCCGGTGTCGGCGCGAACGTGGTCAATGTGTTCGCCCTGGGCACCTTGCCTGACACCGCGACCCGTGACTGGATCAGCTACGGTTTCGCCGGCCTGAACCCATTCATGAACGTCCCGTCCAACGGTCGAGCGCAACAAAACCTGGCCGGTATCGACGAAATCCAGCGCGACAAGCGCACCGAACACTCGAGCCTGCCCTGGAGCGAACGCCCGGTACAGGTGAAGGCCGCCCGCCAGACATTCGAGATGAGCACCGACCGCAACGGGGTGCTGCGCTTGAACCTGCTGGAAAGCCCGTTCGCCGAACATGACCTGAGCCAGTTCGGCAAATTGCAGATCAGCGTGACGGATGCCCAGGACGAGGTGCATACCGACTCGTCGCTGAGCATCAGCAGCACCCTGCGCAGCAAATTGGTCGAAGCCCACGCATTGATCTACGACGACCTGGAAGATGACGAAGTGAGCCAGTGGGTTCACCGGGTCAAACGCCTGTCGGAACTGGGCCTTGAAGAAGAAGCCAGTGAGCTGGAGCAAAGCCTGATCGAACTGACCCGCAACGATCCGGAACTGCAGACCGAGTTCCTGAAGGCGTTGACCAAGGATGGCGGACGGTTGGTGGCGGACCCAGGGGCGAGTTGAACCTGGCTGAACGAGGGATGTTTCCCCTGTGGTGAGGGGATTATCCCTCACCACAACGAGCGCTTACCGATCAAACAGCTCCAACTGTTCATACCCTCCCCGCAAATCCTCCAACCGTACCCCGATCCCCAACAACCGCACCGGCTTGCCGCCACGGTTGAAGGCCTGGGTCAACAAAAGCTGGTAACTGCCCAGATCCCGCCCGGCCCCGGACTGCTCCAGGGTGGTCTGGGTGAAATCATGGAATTTGACTTTGACGAATGGCTTGCCCGGGCGGTAACTGCTGTCGATCCGCGCCATGCGCCCGCTGAGGGTTTCCATCAGCTCCGGCAACTTATCCAGGCAGCTTTTCAGATCGGGCAGATCAACGTCGTAGGTGTTTTCCACGCTGATGGACTGACGACGGCTGTCGTTGTGCACCAGACGCTCATCGATCCCACGGGCAAGGCTCCAGAGGCGCTCGCCAAAACTGCCGAATTCACGCACCAGGGCGAGCTTGTCCCACTGACGCAACTGTGAACAATCGGTGATCCCGAGCCTGTTCAACTTGTCGGCGGTGACCTTGCCAACACCGTGGAGTTTATTCACCGGTAATGCCGAGACGAAATCTTCCACTTGGTCGGGGGTGATGACAAACAAGCCATTGGGCTTCTTCCAATCACTGGCGATCTTGGCGAGAAACTTGTTCGGCGCAACGCCAGCGGACACGGTGATGTGCAGCTGATTGGAGACACGCCGGCGAATGTCTTGGGCAATACGCGTGGCGCTGCCGCCAAAATGCGCGCTGGCGGAGACATCCAGGTAAGCCTCGTCGAGGGACAGCGGCTCGATCAGATCGGTGTAATCGCTGAAGATCGTGTGGATTTCCTTCGACGCCTCTCGGTAGGCGTCCATCCTCGGCTTGACGATGGTCAGGTCAGGGCAGAGCTTCAGCGCATGGCCGGAAGACATGGCAGAGCGCACGCCATAGGCTCGGGCCTCATAGTTGCAGGTCGCGATTACGCCGCGCCGGTCCGCCGAGCCGCCGACCGCCAATGGCTTGCCGGCCAGCTGCGGATCATCACGCATCTCGATAGCGGCATAGAAGCAGTCGCAGTCGACGTGGATGATTTTGCGTTGCGTCATGAGAGAAGCGGCACACGGATTGATTCGGGGCGCCAGTATCTCATTCGAACCTGTATATAGCACCAGTGCTTTGAAAGATCCTTCGTTGAACCTTGAAAATTCCTACATGGATTTCCTCAATCACCCAGAGCCCGCCAATAGGGCGCCAGCCCTTGCCCGGCTTGCGTCACAGCGCGAAACCTAGCCCTGCCCCTGGGCTAACCGCTTGAAGCGGAACATGTTTTTCCTAAGCAAGGGTTGACAGCCCGTCGATCTTCTGTAGAATGCCGCCTCACAGACGCGGGATGGAGCAGCCTGGTAGCTCGTCGGGCTCATAACCCGAAGGTCGTCGGTTCAAATCCGGCTCCCGCAACCAAACATCAAGAAAGGCTACTCGAAAGAGTGGCCTTTTTTGTGCACGCCTGATTTATGCGCCTGCGCCCCATGGCGCTTCTATCAACCTAAGCCCTTGCTGATGGTTGTAGGACAATTTTCTTTTGTTTTCGTGTATTTAGGTGAACTCGTCGTTTATTTCACCCAGCCCCTTATTAACGGTTGACACTCTGGCGTTCGCCTGTAGAATGCCGCCACACAGACGCGGGATGGAGCAGTCTGGTAGCTCGTCGGGCTCATAACCCGAAGGTCGTCGGTTCAAATCCGGCTCCCGCAACCAAACATCAAGAAAGGCTACTCGAAAGAGTGGCCTTTTTTGTGCGTGTCGAAAAAACTCCATGACAAATATTTTGTAATATTTTCCACCGCAGGGATTGGTAACTTGGCTGGATACCCCCATCCTGTCGCGCATAGCTCAAGAGGTGATTGATGCGCGCCCACTCGTCTGACCCACAAGACACTGTTTCTGCGACACAACCGATCAAGGCCGAGCGATTGCGCTGGATGGAGCGGATCAGCCAGTACCGGCAACCGATCGGCCTCGCTGTCACGCTGCTCCTGTTTGCAATTGCCTTGATCGCCTGCCGCCATCTGTTGAGCGAGCTCGACCTTTACGCCCTTCACGACTCGATCCTCGAGGTGCCGAGGCCGGCGCTGCTCGGCGCGATCGCCGCGACCGTGGCCGGTTTTGTCATTCTGCTGGGCTATGAGTGGTCCGCCACCCGCTACGCGGGGGTGAAGCTGCCGCCGCAAACCCTGGTGCTAGGGGGCTTCAGCGCTTTCGCCATTGGCAACGCCATCGGCCTGTCGCTGCTGTCGGGCGGCTCGGTTCGTTATCGCCTGTATGCTCGCCATGGCCTGGGAGCGACGGATGTCGCCCATATGACGTTGTTCGCCAGCCTGTCGCTGGGCTGCGCCCTGCCGCCCTTGGCCGCCCTGGCGACACTGAGCAATCTGCCTGCGGCATCCGCCGCCTTGCATCTTCCAGCCACGTTGCTGGGATCGATCGCCGTCGCGGTGCTGCTGCTGACTGGCGTGCTGGCGGTGGGTATCTATCGCCGTCGCCTGCCGGACCAACCCTACCGCGACAGCCTGCTGGTCAGGGCCGGTCGCCGGACCTTGCGGCTGCCCGGCCGACGCCTGACGCTCCTGCAATTGGTGATTACCGCGCTGGACGTCGCAGCTGCCGCGACGGTGCTCTATCTGTTGCTGCCCGAGGCGCCCCCGTTCGGTCCATTCCTGTTGGTGTACTTGCTCGCGCTGGCCGCCGGTGTACTCAGCCACGTGCCGGGCGGGGTCGGGGTGTTCGAGGCGATCCTGCTGGCCGCGTTTGCCGACAAGCTGGGTGCCGCGCCGCTGGCCGCCGCCTTGCTGCTGTATCGCTTGATCTACGTGCTGCTGCCGATGCTGGTAGCGTGCGTGCTGCTGCTGATCAATGAGGCGCAACGACTCTTCCAGACACGCCAGTCCTTGCGGGCGGCGTCAGGTTTCGCGGCACCGATCCTGGCCGTGCTGGTGTTTTTGTCGGGCGTGGTGCTGCTGTTTTCCGGGGTGACACCCGAAATCGACACCCGCCTGGAGCACATCGGCTTTCTGATTCCTCACCGACTGGTGGATGCCTCGCACTTTGGCGCCAGCCTGATTGGCGTGCTGTGCCTGTTGCTGGCCCAAGGCTTGCGCCGTCGCCTGTCCGCCGCCTGGATGCTCACCACCGTGTTATTGCTGGTGGGTGCCCTGCTCTCGCTGCTCAAGGGCTTTGATTGGGAAGAAGCCACGCTGCTGACCTTGACTGCTGCCCTGCTGTCGATCTTCCGGCGTTCGTTCTACAGGCCGAGTCGCCTGACCGAGTTGCCGTTTTCGCCATTGTTCTTGATCGCTAGCCTGTGCGTCCTGGGGGCGTCGATCTGGCTGTTGCTGTTCGCCTATCAGGACGTGCCCTACAGTCATCAACTGTGGTGGCAATTCACCCTGGATGCCGACGCTCCCCGCGGCCTGCGCTCATTGCTCGGTGCCGCGGTGCTGCTGGTGGTGGTGTCGCTGACCTGGTTGCTGCGCACCGCGCGGCCGGTGATTCACTTGCCTACGGCACAAGAGCTGGAACGCGCCAAGACCATTCTCATGGCGTCGTCTCAACCCGACGGCGGCTTGGCCCTGACCGGCGACAAGGCGCTGCTGTTTCACCCCAACGACGAGGCATTTTTGATGTACGCCCGTCGCGGCCGCAGCCTTGTCGCGCTGTACGACCCGATCGGGCCGACCCAGCAACGGGCGGAAATGATCTGGCAGTTCCGTGACCTGTGCGACATCTATCACGCCCGGCCAGTGTTCTACCAGGTACGCGCCGAGAACCTGCCTTACTACATGGACATCGGCCTGACCGCGATCAAGCTGGGCGAAGAGGCGCGAGTCGACCTCAAACGTTTCGATCTCGAAGCCAAGGGCAAAGAGATGAAGGACCTGCGCTACACCTGGAATCGCGGCACCCGCGATGGCCTGTCGCTGGAAATCCACGAGCCGGGCCAGGCGCCCATGGAGGAACTGAAAGTCATCTCCGACGCCTGGCTGACCGGCAAGAACGTCCGGGAAAAAGGCTTCTCCCTCGGACGATTCAGCGATGACTACCTCAAGCATTTCCGCATCGCGGTGATTCGTTTCGAAGGCCGGCCGGTGGCATTCGCCAACCTGCTGGAAACCCACAACCACGAATTGGCCAGCCTCGACCTGATGCGCGCCCACCCCGAGGCGCCGAAGCTGACCATGGAATTCATGATGGTCGGCCTGATTCAGCATTACAAAAACCATGGCTACGCTCGCTTCAGTCTCGGCATGGTCCCTTTGTCGGGCTTGCAGCCGCGTCGCGGCGCACCGCTGACCCAGCGCCTGGGGTCGATGGTGTTTCGCCGTGGCGAGCAGCTTTACAATTTCCAGGGGCTGCGCCGCTTCAAAGACAAATTCCAGCCTGACTGGGAACCTCGTTACATGGCCGTGCCCGCCGGACTCGATCCGTTGGTTGCACTGGCTGATACCGCCGCCCTGATTGCAGGCGGCCTGACTGGATTGGTGAAACGCTGATGATGCAACGCTCGTGGCGATACGTAGTGGCCGCCCTGCTGGTGCTGGCTGTGATTCTCGGTGGCGGCTACTGGTATTGGAACCGCCCTGCCCCGCAACCGACCCTGGAACAACTGGAACCCGCCGACGGCGTGCCAATGACGCGCATCATCCCCGGCACCAAGCCCCGCGCCCAGGTGCTGGTGGCCGTGAATGAGGACCAAAAGCTCAGCGACACCCAGTTGACGACCCTCAGCCGCAGCGGCTCGGCACAGATCGTCCAAGTGATCCTGCCCAAGGACTGCATGTTGCAAGGCCGTGCTCTACAGGCCGGCCTGAGACAACTCCACGGCCCGGCCACGCTGGTCAGCGGCATCGGCCCCGGCGCCGTGCTGGCCTGGCGCTGGTTGGCCGAGCAGAAGGACGACAATGCCCGGGCCGTCTCGGTGGACCTGGCCCTGGAAAAACCGGGCTGCACGCACCTGCTGCCCAAGAGCGCCGCACACGGTCACTGGCTGGTCGCCTGGAACGATAACCCCGACGACACCAGCGCCGGGTTCGTTCGTGATCAACACAATGCCGAAACCAGCATCAGCGACTACGACATCAACCTGCCGCAAGTGCTGAACAATGAACTGCGCAAGATCCTGGTAGGTGCCGAAAAGGGCAAGGGCGGCCTGAGCATCCCGGTGGTGGAGGTGCCCGCCAGCCAGGCCCGGGATACCGTGACGCTGTTTCTCTCTGGCGACGGTGGCTGGCGTGACCTGGACCGCGACGTGGCCGATGAAATGGCCAAGGTCGGCTACCCGGTCGTCGGCATCGACACCCTGCGTTACTACTGGCAGCACAAGAGCCCCGAACAGAGCGCCGCCGACCTGACCGAGCTGATGCAGCACTACCGCCAGATCTGGGGCACCAAGCGCTTCATCCTGACCGGCTACTCCTTCGGCGCCGATGTGCTGCCGGCGATCTACAACCGTCTACCGGCGACAGAGCAACAGCGGGTCGATGCAATCATCCTGCTCGCCTTCGCTCGCACCGGCAGCTTCGAAATCGAAGTCGAGGGCTGGCTCGGCAACGCCGGCACCGAAGCCGCCACCGGCCCGGAGATGGCCAAGCTGCCCGCCGAAAAAGTGGTGTGCATCTACGGCGCCGAAGAGGCCAACGAAAGCGGCTGCACCGACAAGACTGCCGTGGGCGAAGTCATCAAGTTGCCGGGCGGCCACCACTTCGATGAAAACTACCCGGCCCTGGCCAAGCGCCTGATCGGCGAGATCGACAAGCGCCAAACCAAGCCTGCCGTGCAGTAAGCGGGGGCAAGCCAGACAAAAGCCCCCACCGCCGCAAGGCACTTGGGGGCTTTTGTTAACGGCGACGTTCTGCCGCGTCGTATACTTCTTTATCTCGCCGCGCGCCAACGGCGACTATCAGCACCTGAATCGCTTTTCCGTCGACCCTGTAAACAATGCGGGTATCACCCGTTCGGATCCTTCGGCACCCGGCCAGGCTGGCTCTGAGCGGCTTGCCGATCTTGTCCGGCTCGCCATTGATGATCCGCTCTTCGATGACATCAAGGATACGGTTCGCAGCCGCAGCACCCAACTGATCCAGATCGTCTTGAACCTCCGGATGGTAAACAACGTTCCAAGCCATTCACCGCCCCTTCAGTCGTTTTTGGCATACCGCGCCCGCATATCCTCATGACTGACGGCCTTGGCCCGATCGAAATTGATCAAGCGTTCACGAGCCGTCGCCTCGACGCGAAGATTTTCCAGCTCATCGAGCATTTCCTGATAAGCGTCGACGTTGATGATCACCGCTGCGGGTTCATTGTCCTTGAAGATCACCAGCCTTTCGGTTGCACGACTCGATACTTCCTTGAGCTTCGCGCTGAACCCCCTGACCATTGCCGTAACGGATATCGCTTGATCCGCCCGCTCCAGTAGTGCTGCCATACCCCACCTCCTTCCACCTGATTCCGCATACTTTAAAACACATCTTTAACTGTAAAATATTACGTCATATTAGACGCAAATCAAGGTAAGGAAAGACCAACCGACCAAATGCCCAAGAGGCTCCCACAAAAAAGCCCCCACCGCCGCAAGGCAATGGGGGCTTTTTGTTTCCCGGTGCTACATCTCCACCTGCGTCCCCAATTCAATCACCCGATTCAACGGCAGATTGAAAAAGCGCAGGTTGCCGTTGGCATTTTTCAACATGAAAGCAAACAACGACTCACGCCAACGCGCCATGCCCTCCAGCTTGGAGGCGATAACAGTCTCGCGACTGAGAAAGTAGGTGGTGCGCATCGGACTGAAATCCAGGTCGTCCAAATGACAGAGCTTGAGCGCCTCGGGCACGTCCGGCTCGTCGGTAAAACCGAAATGCAGGATCACCCGGAAGAAGCCCTCGCCATAGGCATCGACCTCGAAACGCCGTTGTGGCGGCACGCGGGGAATGTCTTCGTAGACCACTGTCAGCAACACCACCTGCTCATGCAGCACCTGGTTGTGCAGCAGATTGTGCAATAGCGCATGGGGCACCGCATCCGAGCGCGCCGTCAGGAACACCGCCGTGCCCTGGACCCGGTGCGGCGGCTGCACGCGGATGCTGCTGATGAAGACCGGCAGCGGCAACGCCCCTTCGTCCAGCCGCTCCACCAACAGCTGCTTGCCGCGTTTCCAGGTGGTCATCAATACGAACAAGGCGATGCCGGCTATGACCGGGAATGCGCCGCCCTGGATGATTTTCGGCACGTTGGCGGCGAAGTACAGCCCATCTACCAGCAAGAAACCGAACAGCACCGGCACCGCCAGCAGCGGCGGCCATTTCCATAGCAACAGGATCACGGCGGAGACCAGGATCGTGGTCATCAACATCGTACCGGTCACCGCCACGCCGTAGGCCGATGCCAGCGCTCCGGACGACTCGAAGCCCAGCACCAGCAAGACCACGCCGACCATCAAAGACCAGTTCACCGCGCCGATGTAGATCTGGCCCTGTTCGGCGCTGGAGGTGTGCTGGATGTACATGCGCGGGATGTAGCCGAGCTGGATTGCCTGGCGCGTCAGGGAGAACGCGCCGGAGATCACCGCTTGCGAGGCAATCACCGTCGCCAGCGTCGCCAGGCCCACCAAGGGCAGCAATGCCCAGCTCGGCGCCAGCAGATAGAACGGGTTGCGCGCCGCTTCAGGATCACCGAGCAGCAAGGCGCCCTGGCCGAAATAGTTGAGCATCAGGCCCGGCAGCACGAGGATGAACCAGGCACGGGCGATGGGTTTACGGCCGAAGTGGCCCATGTCGGCGTACAGCGCTTCGGCCCCGGTCAGCGCCAGCACCACCGCGCCAAGGATCGCTACGCCCATGCCCGGGTGGACGACAAAGAAACGCACGGCCCAGGCCGGGTTCACTGCGTTCAATACTTCCGGGTGCTGGCTGATGCCATACACGCCCAAGGCGCCGAGGACGAGGAACCAGGTCACCATGATCGGACCAAAGAGGATGCCAATGCGCGCGGTGCCGTGGCGCTGGATCAGGAACAACGCCACCAGCACCACCACCGATAGCGGCACCACCCAGTGATCGATGCCTTCGAATGCGAGGCCCAGGCCTTCGACCGCCGACAATACCGAGATCGCCGGGGTGATCATGCTGTCGCCATAGAACAGCGCCGCACCGATCAAACCGCAGATCACCAACAACGTACGCAGCCGCGCCCTGCCGGCCGCCGCGCGCCGCGCCAGGGCAGTCAAGGCCATGATTCCGCCTTCGCCCTGGTTGTCCGCGCGAAGGACGAACATCATGTACTTGATGGACACGACCCAGATGAGAGACCAGAAAATCAGCGACAGGATCCCCAGCACCCCGTCATGGTTGACGGGCACGCCATAACCACCGGAAAACACTTCTTTAAGGGTGTACAGCGGGCTCGTGCCAATGTCGCCATAAACCACCCCGACCGCCGCGACCAGCATGCTCAGCGGTTTGGCCGCCGAATGCTCGGCGCCCGCCGCCTGACTACCTGCATGACCCATCCAACACTCCTGATTTCCAGACCTGCCTTCTTGAAAGAAGCCGTACGCTCTTGTGACGCAGCATGGGCGGTTTTACGCTTTGTTACAGATGTTCTGTTGACTGCAGCGTTCGCCAGAAGGCAAAGGCGCGAAGCATAGCGCAGCACTCGTCGTATTTCCCGGTATAAAGCTGGTCAAGTGCGGCGACCACGGATAGAATTGCGCACTTTTTGATCAGAGGCGCGTCAGGCGCCCTGTCTCCGCAAGAGACGATCCCCCTACACCGAGGTTAGACATGTCCACCACTACCGCGCCAGCCAATCCCAAGGTTGGCTTCGTATCCCTGGGTTGCCCGAAAGCGCTGGTCGACTCCGAGCGCATCCTGACCCAGCTGCGCATGGAAGGTTATGACGTTGTGTCCACCTACCAGGACGCCGACGTGGTGGTGGTCAACACCTGTGGCTTCATCGACTCGGCCAAGGCCGAATCCCTTGAAGTGATCGGCGAAGCCATCAAGGAAAACGGCAAGGTCATCGTGACAGGCTGCATGGGCGTGGAAGAAGGCAATATCCGCGACGTGCACCCGAGCGTGCTGTCCGTGACCGGGCCGCAGCAGTACGAACAAGTGGTCAACGCCGTGCATGAAGTCGTGCCGCCGCGCCAGGACCACAATCCGCTGATCGACCTGGTGCCGCCACAAGGCATCAAGCTGACCCCGCGTCACTACGCCTACCTGAAGATTTCCGAAGGCTGCAACCACAGCTGCAGCTTCTGCATCATCCCCTCGATGCGCGGCAAACTGGTGAGCCGTCCGGTGGGTGACGTGCTCGACGAAGCCCAGCGCCTGGTCAAGGCCGGCGTCAAGGAATTGCTGGTGATTTCCCAGGACACCAGCGCCTACGGCGTCGACGTCAAGTACCGCACCGGCTTCTGGAACGGCGCGCCGGTGAAAACCCGCATGACCGAACTGTGCGAAGCCCTCAGCACCCTCGGTGTCTGGGTCCGCCTGCATTACGTCTACCCGTACCCGCACGTCGACGAGCTGATCCCGCTGATGGCCGCCGGCAAGATCCTGCCGTACCTGGACATCCCGTTCCAGCACGCCAGCCCGAAAGTTCTCAAGGCCATGAAACGCCCGGCTTTCGAAGACAAGACCCTAGCGCGCATCAAGAACTGGCGTGAAATCTGCCCCGAGCTGATCATCCGCTCGACCTTCATCGTCGGCTTCCCGGGGGAAACCGAAGAAGACTTCCAGTACCTGCTGGACTGGCTGACCGAAGCCCAGCTCGACCGCGTCGGCTGCTTCCAGTACTCGCCCGTCGAAGGCGCACCGGCCAACGACCTGAACCTGGACGTGGTGCCGGATGACGTCAAGCAGGACCGTTGGGAGCGCTTCATGGCGCACCAGCAGGCCATCAGCTCGGCGCGCCTGCAAATGCGCATCGGCCGTGAGATCGAAGTGCTGGTGGACGAAGTCAACGAACAAGGTGCCGTCGGCCGCTGCTTCTTCGATGCTCCGGAAATCGACGGCAACGTGTTCATCGACAACGGCAGCAATCTCAAGCCGGGCGACAAGGTCTGGTGCAAGGTCACCGACGCCGACGAGTATGACTTGTGGGCTGAGCAGATCGGTTGATCCAGGCCTGGACTCAAGCCGAATAGGCTTTTGTGGCGAGGGAGCTTGCTCCCGCTGGGCTACGAAGTAGCCCTATCCTTGCGATTGCTACGCAATCGAGCGGGAGCAAGCTCCCTCGCCACAGGTTGTTTGCCAGCCACTCGCCGCCTCTAAAAAAAACTTTCTGAAGCCCTGCTCTGTAACAAGAAGCAGGGCTTTTTTACGGCTATCGTATGCAGACAAGAAAACTCCACCACAAGGAACAGGCGGACATGCGCCAGCATTCGGTCATCCACACACCGAAACCGAGCGATTATCAGGAACTGACCCGGGTCTGGGAGGCATCGGTACGGGCCACCCATGATTTCCTGCCCGACAGTTATATCGAACTGCTCAGAAACCTGGTGCTCACCCGTTACCTGGACGCGGTGATGCTCATCTGCACCCGTGATTCACGCCAGCGCATCACAGGGTTCGCCGGGGTCGCGGCTGGCAAGATCGAAATGCTCTTCATCGACCCCGAGCATCGCGGCCAAGGCCTGGGCAAACAACTGCTGCGCTATGCCATTGAACACCTGAACGCCGATGAACTGGACGTCAACGAACAGAACCCGCAAGCCCTTGGCTTTTATCTCAAGCAAGGGTTCGAAGTTATCGGTCGCTCGGCAAAGGATGGCATGGACCAGCCCTACCCGCTGCTGCATATGCGCTACAAGCAGCCCGATCTGAAAGCGGGGCGCGGCTAAAAACGGCATGAGGCAAATGGACCCGCGATTAACCGGCGCCAGACAGGTACAATGCCCACCCCTTTTTGTTACGGCCCCGTCATGACTGACCCGATTCGTCTCTCCAAGCGTCTCATCGAACTCGTCGGCTGTTCCCGTCGGGAGGCTGAGCTGTTCATCGAGGGCGGCTGGGTCACCGTGGACGGCGAAGTCATCGATGAACCGCAGTTCAAGGTCACCACCCAAAAGGTCGAACTCGACCCCCAAGCCAAGGCCACCGCGCCAGAGCCTGTGACCCTCCTGCTGAACGTCCCGGCTGGCATGGATGTCGACGCGGCAATGGCAACCCTGGGGCCACAGACCTTGAGCGAAGAACATCGCTTCGGCAAGCGCCCGCTCAAGGGCCACTTCCTGCGCCTGACCGCCAGCGCCGATTTGCAGGCTGGCGCCAGCGGCCTTTTGGTATTCACCCAGGACTGGAAGATCCTGCGCAAGCTCACCGCCGACGCGGCCAAGATCGAGCAGGAGTATGTGGCGGAAGTCGAGGGCGAGATGGTCGCCCACGGTCTCAATCGCTTGAACCACGGCCTGACCTACAAAGGCAAGGAATTGCCGGCGGTCAAGGCCAGCTGGCAGAACGAGAACCGCCTGCGCTTCGCCATGAAGAACCCGCAACCGGGCGTTATCGCGCTGTTTTGCCAGGCCGTCGGGCTCAAGGTCGTTGCCATCCGCCGCATCCGCATAGGCGGCGTGTCGATCGGCAAGGTGCCGTTGGGCCAATGGCGCTACCTGTCCGCCAAAGAGAAATTCTAATTTTCCGGCGCCGCACCGAACCGGGGCGCCCACTGCCTTCATCAGGATTGCACACATGATTCACAACGACGTACTGCGCAGCGTGCGCTACATGCTCGACATCAGCGACAAGAAAGTCGTCGAGATCATCAAGCTGGGCGGCTTGGAAATCTCCCTGGAAGATTTGGCCGGCTACCTCAAGAAAGATGAAGAAGAAGGCTTTGTGTTCTGCCCCGACCTGGTCATGGCGCATTTCCTCGACGGGCTGGTGATCTTCAAGCGCGGCAAGGACGAAAGCCGTCCGCCGCAGCCGATCGAAGTGCCGGTCACCAACAACATCATCCTGAAAAAGCTGCGGGTGGCCTTCGAGCTGAAGGAAGACGACATGCACGCCATCCTCAAGGCCGCCGACTTCCCGGTGTCCAAGCCGGAACTGAGCGCATTGTTCCGCAAGTTCGGCCATACCAACTACCGGCCGTGTGGCGACCAGCTGCTGCGCAACTTCCTCAAGGGCCTGACGCTGCGCGTTCGCGGCTAATGCCGAAGGGCTGTCATTTCTTGAAGCGCTGCTGATGGTGGCAGAGCTTTTGTGGCGAGGGAGCTTGCTCCCTCGCCACAAAAGCCCCCGCCATAAACGGCAAGACCAGCCGCCCGCGCTATGATGCCCTTTCAACCCTGCCTTGATCCCAGCCCATGACCTACAACGTCTCCCCCATCGGCTTCGTACGCTCCTGCTTCAAGGAGAAGTTCGCCATTCCGCGCCAACCACAACTGGCCCCGGCCGCGCGCGGTGTGTTGGAGCTGGTGGCGCCATTCGACCAGGGCGAGGCCGTGCAGGGTCTGGAGCAGGTCAGCCATGTCTGGTTGCTGTTCCTGTTCCATCAAGCCCTGGAAGACAAGCCACGATTGAAAGTACGGCCGCCGCGCCTGGGTGGCAATAAATCCATGGGCGTCTTCGCCACCCGAGCCACCCATCGCCCCAACGGCATCGGCCAGTCGGTGGTAAAGCTGGAACGGGTGGAGGCCGCTCGACTGTGGATCTCGGGCATCGACCTGTTGGACGGCACACCCGTGCTCGATATCAAGCCCTACGTCCCCTACGCGGACATCATCGACTTGGCCTCCAACAGGATCGCCAGCGCCGCGCCTGAGTTGATTCCAGTGCAATGGGCGGACTCTGCCCTGCTTCAGGCACGCGACCACGCAAGGCGCCTCGAAGAGCCCTTGGTGGAGCTGATCGAACAATGCCTGGCCCAAGACCCACGTCCGGCGTATCAGGTTCCTACAGCTGAACGGGAATACGGTGCGCGGTTCTGGGATCTGGACGTGCGCTGGCATTACCCGGAGCCGGGGGTGATTCGGGTGTTGGAAGTCGTTCCTACGGCTGGATAAAACCCGGACACGAAAAAGCCCGCGCGGCCTTCATCAGACGGCGCGGGCTTTTTATGGTCTGTCAGTTGGACCAAGTCGCTGCCATCGCGAGCAAGCTCGCTCCCACAACTGATTTGCAGCGACCACCAAAGTTGTGGTCATACATATCCAGTGTGGGAGCGAGCCTGCTCGCGATGGCGGTCGGTCAGCCACCGCAAACGCCGAAGCTTACTTCTCTACAAACGCGCGCTCGATCAGGTAATCACCCGGCTCGCGCATACGCGGCGAAACGGTCAGGCCGAAGCTGTTGAGCACTTCGCTGGTTTCGTCGAGCATGCTTGGGCTGCCGCACAGCATCGCGCGGTCGTCTTGCGGGTTGATCGGCGGCAGGCCGATGTCGCGGAACAACTTGCCGCTGCGCATCAGGTCGGTCAGGCGACCTTCGTTCTCGAACGGCTCGCGGGTCACGGTGGGGTAGTAGATCAGCTTTTCGCGTAGCGCTTCACCGAAGAACTCGTTCTGTGGCAGGTGCTCGGTGATGAATTCGCGATAGGCGACTTCATTGACGTAACGCACGCCGTGGCACAGGATCACTTTTTCGAAACGCTCGTAGGTTTCCGGATCCTGGATGACGCTCATGAAAGGCGCCAGGCCAGTACCGGTGCTGAGCAGGTACAAATGCTTGCCAGGCTTGAGGTCGTCCAGCACCAGCGTGCCGGTGGGCTTCTTGCTGATGATGATCTCGTCGCCTTCCTTCAAGTGCTGCAACTGGGAAGTCAGCGGACCATCAGGGACCTTGATGCTGAAGAATTCCAGATGCTCTTCCCAGTTCGGGCTGGCAATCGAGTAAGCGCGCATAAGCGGGCGGCCGTTGGGCTGCTGCAGGCCGATCATCACGAACTGACCGTTCTCGAAGCGCAGGCCCGGATCGCGGGTGCACTTGAAGCTGAACAGAGTGTCGTTCCAGTGATGAACACTGAGGACACGCTCGTGGTTCATGTTGCTCATGTACGGGGGACTCCTGGAAATGATGCCTGCGCCGGTAATCTGCGCAATTGCATCGCATTCTAATGGCGGCGACAATATCTGTTAAATGGATTATTAAGATAAGGGTTATCGGTTATATCGATATGCGATTTACTCTACGGCAACTTCAAGTCTTCGTCGCTGTCGCCCAGCAGGAAAGCGTGTCCCGTGCCGCGGGCTTGCTCAATCTGTCGCAGTCGGCCGCCAGCACTTCCATCACTGAATTGGAGCGTCAATCCAGCTGCCAACTGTTCGACCGCGCCGGCAAGCGCCTGAGCCTCAACGCCTTGGGTAAGCAATTGCTGCCCCAGGCCGTGGCATTGCTGGACCAGGCCAAAGAGATCGAAGACCTACTCAACGGCAAGTCCGGCTTCGGTTCGCTGGCGGTCGGGGCCACGCTGACCATCGGCAATTACCTGGCGACGCTGCTGATCGGCGGATTCATGCAGCGCCATCCGGAAAGCCAGGTGAAGCTGCACGTGCAAAACACTGCCAATATCGTGCACCAGGTCGCCCATTACGAAATTGATCTGGGTCTAATCGAAGGCGATTGCAGCCATCCGGACATTGAGGTGCAGAGCTGGGTCGAGGATGAATTGGTGGTGTTCTGCGCGCCCCAGCATCCACTGGCCAAGCGTGGTCAGGCGACCATGGAGGAATTGACCCATGAAGCGTGGATTTTGCGGGAGCAGGGTTCAGGTACGCGGCTGACCTTCGATCAGGCCATGCGCCACCACCGCAGCGCGCTGAACATTCGCCTGGAATTGGAACACACCGAAGCGATCAAGCGAGCAGTGGAATCGGGCCTGGGCATTGGCTGCATTTCGCGCCTGGCCTTACGTGATGCTTTCCGTCGCGGCAGCCTCGTGGCCGTGGAAACCCCGGACATGGACCTGGCGCGGCAGTTTTATTTCATCTGGCACAAACAGAAGTACCAGACCTCAGCCATGCGTGAATTCCTCGACCTCTGCCGGGCCTTCACCGCTGGGGTCCAGCGCAGCGACGAGATCGTCCTGCCTGCCATCGCTTGAATCAGAGCAGCACCAGGCCCCAGACCAGGGCAATCATCGTCAGGGCGACAAGTTGGGCCGCGCTGCCCATGTCCTTGGCGTTTTTCGACAAGGGGTGCAGCTCAAGGGAAATACGGTCGATTGCCGCCTCTACCGCCGAGTTGAGCAACTCCACGATCAAGGCCAGCAGGCACACCGCTATCAACAGCGCCTGCTCCACGCGACTCACGTTCAGGAAAAACGACAACGGAATCAGGATGACGTTAAGCAGGACCAGTTGACGGAACGCCGCTTCGCCGACGAAAGCTGCACGCAGCCCGTCCAGGGAATAGCCGGAGGCATTGAGGATGCGTTTCAGGCCGGTTTGGCCTTTGAAAGGAGACATAGAGTGGGCAACTGATCGATAGGAGTGGAGAAGCTACTGTAATTGCAGTCAAAAAAGCGTGAATTCAGGCGCTACGACTGCGGCGAAATTGACTCAAGTTGTTGCAACAACAAGGCAGCCTGGGTCCGGGTGCGCACATTCAATTTACGAAAGATCGCCGTAACATGAGCCTTGATGGTGGCCTCTGACACATTCAGTTCGTAAGCGATCTGCTTGTTCAACAGACCTTCACAAACCATGGTCAGCACTCTGAACTGCTGGGGCGTCAGGCTCGCGAGCCCTTCGCTGGCCGCCTTGGCCTCGTCGGACACGCTCACCGCCTCGAACGCCTGCGGCGGCCAGGATACATCACCGCTGAGGACGGCCTTAACCGCCCGTTGAATCATTTCGAGGGAGCTGGATTTGGGGATGAACCCGCTGGCACCAAATTCGCGGGCCTTGACCATCACCGAAGCTTCTTCCTGGGCTGAGACCATCACCACGGGAATCTGCGGATACTGCCCACGCAACAGGACCAGCCCTGAAAAACCATACGCGCCGGGCATGTTCAGATCCAGCAGCACCAGGTCCCAATCAGCCTTTTCCGCCAATCGGGCTTCCAGCTCCGCGATGCTGGCCACCTCCGTCAACCGGACATCCGAACCAAGGCCCAGGGTCACCGCCTGATGCAACGCGCTGCGAAAGAGCGGGTGGTCATCGGCAATCAGGATTTCGTATGTGGCCATTTTTCAAATGATCCTGTTTTTTTAAGGCAGGCCCGATGCATTCGCGCCTCGCCATGCAACTCAAGATAACGCCATTCAGCGTTATCCACAGGGGCACGTTCAACGCCAATCACAGCGTCTTAAACTCCGGCCGCACCCTGGTCGGCGCCAAGCATGCCCAGCGAAACCGGGGTGGTCAAGCTGCACGGCCACCGCTGCACCCAGTATGGGCCACTATTAGGCCAACGCCGCCTGAGCCGAGCGGACAAAGGGCAGCAGTTCGGCATGGGCCGGAGTCGACACGTTCACTTCCTGCTGACGCTTGGCACCCAGGTAATGCTGGCTGAACACATCGAAATAGGCGTCCAGGGCCGACGCCGCGTCGCTATCGCCCGCCAGCTCAAGGCACAGCGCCGCGACCTCGGCGGTGCACAGGTGCTCACTGCGTGTGGAGCGCCGCAAGCGATAGCGCGACAGCCTGTCGGGCAGCAGGCTCAAGATGGGCAGCCGGTCAAAGTAAGGACTTTTACGGAACATCTTGCGCGCTTCCGTCCAAGTGGCATCCAGCAAGATGAACAAGGGACGCTTGCCCCGAGCCAGATCAACCGTGTGGGTTACCCGGGAGGGTTCGACATACTCACCTGGAAATACCAGGTACGGTTGCCATTGTGGATCGTTCAACAAAGCCAGGAGTTGCTCATCGACATCAGTGCGCGACCAGATGAAGGCATGGTTATCCCGTACCACATCGGCGATCAGCCAGCCCGTGTTGCTCGGCTTGAAGACTTCCTTATTGGTCATGATCAGGCAGACGCCGGAACGGGTCTCGACGCTCGGACGCCAGGCACACAAGCAATGGCTCTCGATCACTCGACAGGCGCCACAACGGGGCGCGCGCCACCCTCGGGCCTGGAGCGGCTTGATGCCTTCATCGGCGCGTTGGTCGCGCAAGCGGGCTACGGCGTTGGAAGCACAGCTCATCGCGGGCAACGCCCGCAGACAGGAAAACTTGACACGAACCACACTCGCAAGGGCAATGAAGACCGGCAGTCTACCAGAGCGCGCAAACCTGTACCGTCTACCCGGGCTTCCCTATAATCGCCGCCACTGAACGCACAGTCACGTGACCGGTCGAACCACCAGTTACTGAACCAGGAGAGTTTCATGCTGCGCCTTATCGTTCCAACCGTTGCCGTTCTGCTGGCGACGTCCATCAGCGCTCAGGCTGCGTCGCTGAAAGAACTCGAACTGAACAAGATGCTGCAGAACGTTGCCAAGCAAAGCAGTGTCGGCACGCCGCGCGCGATCAACGAAGACATTCTTGACCAGGGCTACACCGTCGAAGGCACCGAGCTGATCAACCATCTCAGCGTCCAAAGCAGCCATGCGCAAAAAATGCGCGCGGATCCCAAGGCGGTTTATTTCCAGCTGGGCTCCACGGTGTGCACCAATCCAGGGTTCCGCAAACTGATGGCCAAGGGCGCGACCATGCGCTACGAGTTCACCGAAGTGAAGACCAACCGTCCGGTCGCCAGCGAACGTTTCCAGGAATCGGATTGCCCGAAACCGGCCAAGACCAAGAAATAATCAACCCGCGCGCGCGCGCCGCTGCTCTTCGTCGGCGCGCAGTTCCGCCACCAGCGCCTGCAAATAGCGTGAGCGCCATTCCCGACCTTCCAGCCGACGGCAACATTCCTCTTCCAGGCTTACCCGATTGGCTTGAGCCGCTTCCAACAACATCAAATACAACTGCCCTTCGAGCTCCAGCGTTACCCTGGTCATTTCTCCCGCCTCCCTGCCCATCAATGCAGCATTTCATCGCGCGGACGTCCAGCCCTGGACGTCGAACTACGTTGGCACGCCTTTAATGGAGTAAATCAGAGCGGTACGCACCCAGCCGGTGAGCTGACGAGCGGTACGGGCCGAGGTCATACTGAACCCATCGCGAGCGACCGATGAGCGTAGGACTACGGGGAAATGTTGCAAACGTTCACATTCGAGCGCCATGATCTGGACAGCGAAGTTCACCGCCAGAGGCTAGATTCAACGTATCGTTTTTACTGGGCAGAAAGAGGCTGCCCTCGCCAATAAGCGATGTTCAACCGTTTTTCATCCAAGGGAAACAGCAGGACCCGTTGGATGGCTTGGCCGCCTTGCTACAGATTACGTCGAGCCAGGTTTACGCCCGGGCACGCGCCCGGACTCACAACGGCACAGGAAGTGTCGTGGCCCTGATGAATCTCTCGTCAGGACCGGGGTCCTGTTCAGAAGGAGAAGCTGAATGCCTTACAAACCGAATGACCTGCTCAGCCGTCATTTTGAGAGCCATGGCCACGACCTCACCCGCAAGGTCGAAGAGCAACTCAACCTGGTATCGCCCAACAGCCCCAACCTCCCCATCTACCGCGACATGATCCTGACCGTGCTGCGCATGGCCCAGGAAGATCACAACCGCTGGAATGCCAAGATCACGCTTCAGGCCCTTCGGGAACTGGAACATGCGTTTCGAACGCTGGAACAATTCAAAGGGCGCCGCAAGGTTACGGTCTTCGGCTCGGCCCGAACGCCCATCGAACACCCTTTGTATGGCTTGGCACGGGAGCTGGGAGCGGCGCTGGCTCGGTCAGACATGATGGTGATCACCGGCGCAGGCGGCGGGATCATGGCCGCGGCCCATGAAGGCGCGGGCCGCGAGCACAGCCTGGGATTCAACATCACCCTGCCCTTCGAGCAGCATGCGAACCCGACCGTCGAAGGGACGCAGAACCTGTTGCCGTTCCATTTCTTCTTCACTCGCAAGCTTTTTTTCGTCAAGGAAGCCGATGCCTTGGTGCTGTGCCCCGGCGGTTTCGGCACTCTTGACGAAGCATTGGAGGTCCTGACTCTGGTGCAGACGGGCAAAAGCCCATTGGTACCGGTGGTATTGCTGGACGTGCCCGGAGGCAAGTTCTGGCAGAGCGCCCTGGACTTTATCCGCGAACAATTGGAGGAAAACCGCTACATCCTGCCGACCGACATGAAGTTGATGCGCCTGGTGTACTGCGCCGAGGACGCTGTGGGGGAAATCAACCAGTTCTACCGTAACTTCCATTCCAGCCGCTGGCTCAAGCATCAGTTCGTGATCCGCATGAATCACGAACTCAGTGAACAAGCACTGCAACAAATGCAGGCCGAGTTCGCCGACCTGTGCCTGAATGACTGTTTCCATCAGCACGCTTACAACGGCGAAGAACCCGAGGAAGCGCCCTTCAGTCATCTGACGCGATTGGCATTTACGTTCAACGCCCGTGACCACGGTCGCTTAAGGGAATTGGTGGACTACATCAACCTGCCGGAAAACTGGGCCCAACCCACCGCCAAGGCCCACCCCCTGACTTGGGAGCCGATCAAGGTAACGTGAGCCCATAAAAAAACGGCCCGCTATCGACATAGCGGGCCGTTTTTAGTCGTCCATGCTGCGACCACTGAACAAGCGGTTGATCATTTCCATGGAATAGCCTCGATACGCCAGGAAACGCCCTTGCTTGGCACGCTCCCGAATGTCGATAGGCAAATGTCCCGAAAACTTGCGGCGCCAGGTCTCGGCTAACTGTTGCTGCCAATCGATACCGCTCTCGCGCAAGGCTGATTCGATATCCGCTCGTTGCAACCCGCGTTGGCCAAGCTCTTCACGAATGCGCATTGGACCGTAGCCGGAGCGGGCGCGATAAGAGACGAAGCTCTCGAGGTACCGCGCTTCCGATAACAGCCCCTCTTCCGTCAAACGGTCAAGAGCGGCGTCGATCAACTCATCATGAGCCCCGCGTTGACGCAGTTTACGCGTCAGCTCCACACGACCGTGCTCGCGCCTGGCGAGCAGGTCCATCGCAGCTCGCCGCACCGCGACGAGGGTATCGAGTACGGCGGTCATCGGATCAATCAGATATCAGCGTCGGCCAGGTCGTCGGCAGTCTCGCGGTTGGCCACGGCTTTGACGTCCGCCACCGGGCTCAACAGCTTGTCACGCAGTTGCTTCTCGAGGGCTGCCGCGACTTCCGGGTTGTCCGCCAGGAATTTGGCCGAGTTGGCCTTGCCCTGACCGATCTTGGTGCCGTTGTAGGCATACCAGGCGCCCGACTTCTCGACGAAACCGTGCAGCACACCCAGATCGATCATTTCGCCGTTGAGGTAGATACCCTTGCCGTACAGGATCTGGAACTCAGCCTGACGGAACGGCGATGCCACCTTGTTCTTCACAACCTTGACGCGGGTTTCGCTGCCGACAACCTCATCACCTTCTTTCACCGCGCCAGTACGACGGATGTCCAGGCGAACCGAGGCGTAGAACTTCAACGCGTTACCACCGGTGGTGGTTTCAGGGCTGCCGAACATCACGCCGATCTTCATGCGGATCTGGTTGATGAAGATCACCAGGCAGTTGGCGTTCTTGATGTTACCGGTGATCTTGCGCAAGGCCTGGGACATCAGGCGAGCCTGCAGACCCACGTGCGTGTCGCCCATCTCACCTTCGATTTCCGCTTTCGGTACCAGGGCCGCCACGGAGTCGACGATGATCACGTCAACTGCGTTGGAGCGCACCAGCATGTCGGTGATCTCCAAGGCCTGCTCGCCGGTGTCCGGTTGGGAGACCAGCAGGTCATCGACGTTGACGCCCAGCTTGCCGGCATATTCCGGGTCCAAGGCGTGTTCGGCGTCGACGAAGGCGCAGGTAGCGCCCGCTTTTTGAGCCTGGGCGATCACGGACAGCGTCAGCGTGGTCTTACCGGAAGATTCGGGACCGTAGATTTCAACAATACGACCTTTTGGCAAGCCGCCGATGCCAAGCGCGATGTCCAGGCCCAGGGAGCCGGTGGAGATGGAGGGAATAGCCTGGCGGTCCTGATCGCCCATACGCATTACGGCACCCTTGCCGAATTGACGTTCGATCTGACCCAAGGCCGCAGCCAAGGCTTTCTTCTTGTTGTCGTCCATTAAAGTCCTCACGTAATCAATAAGGCCTGACGGCCAACACCTGTATAAGTAGCCAGTATTATTCCACAGCGATCGGGGATCGCCTACCCCTGATTTGAGATTTCTGCGGCGGCATGTTGTAACAGCCCGTCTAGCGCGGCCTTCACCGTTTGTCGGCGGACCTCGTCGCGGTTGCCAGGTAAGAATTTCTGCTCGCTGTACACCGCCTCGCCAACACCCCAGGCAAGCCACACCGTGCCCACCGGCTTGCTCGGCGAGCCCCCGTCCGGCCCGGCCACGCCGCTGACCGCCACGGCAAACCGCGCCAGGCTTTTCTGCTGGGCGCCGCGCACCATGGCCTCCACCACCTCGCGACTGACCGCGCCGACTTTGTCGAACAGCTCTGCGGGAACACCCAACTGCTGGGTTTTCTGGCGATTGGAATACGTGACAAAACCGGCCTCGAACCAGGCCGAGCTCCCCGGAATCCGAGTGATTGCCTCGGCGATCCCCCCGCCGGTGCAAGACTCGGCCGTGGTGACATGGGCATTTAGCACCTGCAAGCGCCTACCCAATTCAGCGGCCAGTTCAGTGATGTCGTCCACGCTGCTCTCCTGATTCGACGCAATGGGCCCTACCGTACACGAGCAATCGCCGCTTGCAAGACTCGGCGGATTACCGGCCCAGCGCCCTGACATACGCCTGGCAGGCCTGCAAGGCAATCAGTCCACGGTCGCCCGCGTCGGTGATGGCGATAATTCGTTGAGCATGCGCCGGGTCAAGTCGGGCGCGTGAGGCGCCATGATCCACGCCGCCGGTGCCGGTGGTGGCAGGCACTGTACAACCGGCGGCGACATCGTCGGCGTCGAGGAGGACTGACAGCCGGACATTGGCAGTAGCAAGGCGATCGCGCAGGCGATCCTGATCACGTTGGGCATCGCTCAGGGCTCGGTAATGGGTTTGTTCGCTGGTGGAGAGTTGTTGTTCCAGGGCGAGGCGTTTCTGTGTTTCCTTATGCTGGGAAGCCGCAGCTGCCGCGGTCATCTGCTTTAAGGTCTCGGCCTGCGCCCGCGCTTGCTCGGCCAAGACCCTGCCGTAACGCCAATCCTGGACCTTCCATGCCATGCTGGTCGCCAGCAGTAAAAGCCCCAATACTGTGATGGGAAAGAACCTCAACAGCGCCGGATTCATCCCAACACCTGCAACGCCCGCCCATGCAAGGCCCGCCGCTGCGCCGCGCCATTCTGGCCGCCATTGATCCGCTGCGTGATGGCGTCGAATCGACCAGCATCAGCGAGAGAATTAAGCCCATGCGACGCCCAGAACCACGCAGCCGAAAGCGCGGCCCATCGCGGCAGCTCCAGCAATGCAGGCTGCTCCATCAGATCCAGACTCAAGGCTTTACCGCAGGCCTGGTAATTAGCCCGCCCGGTGATCTGGATCAGACCTCGCCCACGGTATTTTTGCCCGTCGCCATCGGCTTCGGGGGAGTTGCCCAGGCACGAAGCCAATCGGCCAGTGTCATACTTTGATAAATAAACATCGTTGCCTAGCTCCCGTACGTGCCGCAGCTGGCCGGACTCGTGCCCCACCTGCGCAATGAATGCGGCGGCACGCTTGGGGCCGATGATCTGGTAAAGCTCCATGGCAGTGCCTAGGAGAGGTGCAAAAACGCCGGCATTGTCGCCGGCGTTTGGGAGGATACGCAGTAGTTGGGCTGGGGTGATGAACATGGCGCTCTCTTTAACGCGAATGAATACAACAACGATCATTGACTAACGGAATGGAATGAATGAGCAGGCGAAGTAGTTTTGAGAAATCGCTCATTACGGAGTCATCGTTTACACCGTTTGAAAACATGAGCTTTAGCGAATGTAGGAATGTAAAAAGTGGACCGGTTTTCATCATCGCCTCGGGCAACTCAGCGAAGGGCTTTCCGCTGGAGGAGTTTTCAGCCGTACCCATGATTACCATGAACGGCGCTATATCCATGTTCAGCCAAGCGCATACAAAACCCTTTTTTTACATCTGCTCCGATACCCACTTCCCGCTCCAGCAGCCCGATCTTTTTGCAACCGCTATGCGGCTCAGTGAGAACGTTGCCTTATGGGAGGACCAGTTCGACATCGTCCAAGCTAAGCCAAGCGGGCGAGCCTTCGGCTTGAAAAAAGCTCCCAGGGCCTCGATCTGCTCTACGTTATTCAACCCGCAGAAGTCTCTCGTCAGGTACAGATCTCTTTTTAGCAAGCGAAGCAAAGACATCGGCTTCAGCAAAAATATGACCCTCGGTTGCTTCGATGCCAGGACGGTGATGTATTTGGCCTTACAGGTCGCCTACCATCTGGGCTTCAATAGGGTTTTCCTTGTAGGTTTCGACTTGGACCAAGCGGCCGGCCGATTCTATGAAACGGTCGAAAGCAAACGCTCGCCCTGCGGGTTGGATCAGCATTACAAGACTCGCATCCTGCCTTCTCTAAAACTGATGTCCAAGCAGATCATTGATGATGATTTTCAGGTGTATAACTTGTCCGCGACCTCAAGGGTGCCGGCAGATATCATCAAAAAAATCAGTCTCGACGACGCACGGCGAATGCTACGTAACTGAATGATGGCCCCTCCAAGCCCCGGTCACGCTCTTGCATCCAGGCAAGTCGCCTCAACGCTGCAGCGGTAGCTTTTCTCCCGGCTACCGCTGGCGGTGACCTTGTCGATCGACCAGCGACCGCGCATGAAATCGGGCCAGGAAGGATCGAGCAGCACGATGCCCTCGGCGGACAGCGCCGGGTTACCCGGGCATTCGATCGTCACCTTGAGGGCCTCGCGCAGCATCCGGCGCACCTCGCCTTCGCCGGCGGCGCGGGCCTCTTCTGCGCTCTGGAAGCGCTGGCGCAGGGTCTTGAACGGCGCGATGCCGCTCTCCTCGACCCGCAGCTTGCCCGCCGCCGCATCCCACCAACAGGTCTTGCAACCCTCGTACTTCGCCCGCGCGGTTTCATCCAGCTTGGCCGAAATGAAAGCGTGGTCGCCCGGGCGATTGTTCGTCGTCACCGACAGCCTTATCTCGGGCAGGACCTTGCCCGACAACGACTTCGCCTGACCGCGCCGGGCCAGCACATACAACTCGTTGACTGGTTTGGCCACAGCGTCATAACGATGGGCCAGGCGGGTCAGCAAGCCCATGTCGGTTTCGTTGGTTTGGTCAATGTGCTCGATTTTAATCAGCGAAAGCTCCGGCGCCACACGGGGCGAGAACCCGTGCCTGGACGTCAGCTCCCGAAACAACGCCCCCAGGGTCGTCGGGCCATGGCTGATGGATCGGCGCTGCTTGAAGCCCGTCTGGTCAGCCGCGCTGAACGGCGCCGCCATGGCCACCAGAACGAGTTGCAGAGGAAACAGCAACGGCGTGCGCCGAGTGATGACAAACTCGCCTTTGTCCACCAGCCCCGATTCAAGATAACCGACCCGCAGGCCGATTTTCCCGCCCAGGCTTGGCAACCCTTCGAGTCCGTCCAGGCTGATGGTGAGCGTCAATTGATCGGACTCGATCCCCGCCGCGTCGACGTGGCTCCAACCGAGCAGGCGTTCGTTGAGCAGCGCGGCGTTCGCACCATAAATTTCCACCGCAGGCGTGAAACCCAATGACATGTCGCCTCCTTAATCCCAGGCCGAAACCGGAGGGATCGCCACGGGCTTGAGATCCACTTCCGGCAGGACAATCCATACGCCCGCCGGCAATACCGGGCCCCATTGCGCCAACCCCGGATTTAGCAGCCAGAGCGCCTCCTCAACGAGGTCGTCACAGCGCTCAAGCTCGCGGTACAGCAACAGATTCACCGAATCACCGGCGATACTTCGAACCCTACGCATTGGCGAACTCCGTCAAATCAATCACCCAACCGACCACCATCGCCGTGCCATCGTCGATGACCTCGGTCTGGGTCTCCGACACCTTGTTGATCTGCCACAGCCCCCAGTTGCGACCGATGCCATCGACCAATGGCAAAGGGATGCGCAAGGCTTGCAGCGCTCGCAATTCATCGAGGCGATCCATGGCGGTCGCGTACATCGATTTGCCGGTGATCGTCAGCCCTTGCAAGCCTTGCCCGACCTGACTGGACCTGGGTTTGCTGGTGAGGATGTCGATGTTTTTCCAGCCACCGTCCGAGGTGCGAACCAGCGAGTGATAAGCGAAGTTGCGGGAGAGGCCGAAAATGAAATTGCCCAACGCCATTTGTTGACGCATCACGTACCTCCGTCCGTCAGGGCCGCGTCACTGCGCATGGCGAGTGGGTTGGGCATGAGTTGGAATTGGCTGCTGATTTGTTGCACCACCAGGTTCGCCAATTGGGCGGCACTGGCCTGATCCTGGCCGTTGATGTAGATGTTTGCGGTCAGGGTGTTTTGCTGGGTGGTTGCCTGGGTGCCGTGCAGGTCTTTGCTGACCTGCTCTGGGGCGGCGAGCCTGTCGGCGGGCGTGGCGAGTTTGTCACCCAGCCAGGACCCCGCCTCCCTGCCCATCGAGCTTCCCGTCAGGCCGCCAACAAGCGCGCCGATCGCTCCACCGAGGACGGTGCCGATGCCCGGACCGAAAAAGGTGCCAATCGCAGCGCCTGCCGACGCGCCCGCCCAGCCGCCGCCAGCGGCCCCCAGGCCCTCTCCGATCATTCCGCCGTCCCCATTGATCGCGCCCTCGACGACCTCAGCGGCGGCACCTAAAACCATCGCTTTGGGCATTAAACGAGTCACCGTACGCAATGAACTGGTCACGCCTTGCAGGGAGCGGCCGCCGCTCACACCACCCTCGGCCTTCGCAGCGCTCGTCGGCTCCAAAATTCGCTTGGCAGCTCGACTGCCCAATTCATCCGTGAGGGCCTTGAGCAACGCCCCCACCAGCGGCTTGATCGCCGCGCCGACCAGCACAATGGCGGCGGCGGCTTTAGGTGAGGTTTCGGCCAACTCGCTCATGTCATCGTTCAACGACCCGAGCCATTGCAGCGAGCTGTCCACAACGGGTGTCACGGCATTGCCAGCGGCCGCCGACAAACGCTCATTGCTGGCATTGAAGACGTTCCACCGACCTTGCTGGGTGTTCGACAACGCCAACGCATCCTGCCGCACCGAGCCCTTGTCACCCAATAGCGACGTGGCGTAGTGGGCCGGGTCTTTCACCTGCCAGAACGCTGCGTTCACATCGTCAAGCTTCTGCGCCATGCGTAGCACCGCTTGGTCGCCCACGCCAAACAGCGAAGCGGCGAGGTTCGGGCGCTGGTCCACCGGCTGCGCATTCAAGGCCGCCAATACCGACATCACCGTACCGGGCGCTGCGTCTTTGTCACGCAGCCCACTCGCCACTTCCTCAGGGTCAAGCCGCAACTGCTTCCAGGCTGCCTGCTCGGTCGCGGAGGCCTGATTGCCCTTGCCCAAAGCCTTCGCGAAGCTATCCAGCGCGGCGCCGGCTTCAGCTTGTTGCGAACCGGTGTTGAGCAACGCCGCCGTCAACGCTGCGGCTTGCGCTGGTTGCAAACCCGCCGAGGTCGCGGCCGCACCGTCACGCTGCAACACGGTACCGATCTCACTGGCTTTCGCACCGCCGGGGAGCTTGCCGAGGTGGTTGGTTGCATCCGCCAGGTCAAACGCTTTTTCAGCGCTGAGTTTCATGGCGGTGCGCCAGCCGAGCAGCATCTCGGCGGCTTCCATGGCCGGCATCTTGAATGTGGATGCCGTCACGCCTGCATCACTGGCAAAGCGCAACAGTGCCAATTGCCGGTCCGAGGCATTGGGCAGATCGCTGCTGATTCCCGCCCTGGCCGCCAGGCTTTCCATCCTCACGACATCAACCGCCGTGGTCCCGCCCGCCGCCACTAATGGCGCGCTGGCGATGCGCTGGGTGGGCTCAGCCATCTCGGCAATCTGGCGAGGGCTGAATTGGGTGGCCAGCTTCAGATCGGCAATGGCTGAATCCATCGCTATCGCGGGTTTCAGCAGTTCTGGTGGCTCAATACCGCCGGCCGGCTGACCCTTCGGTTCCTTGGCTGTCTCGCCCTTGGCGCCGGTTCCCATTGCCTGGGAAAACAATCGCTGCGCCGAAACCTTGACGGTCAGCGACTCGATTGCCGTGGTCAGTCGGCCGAGCTTGAGCCCAAGGTTTTCCATCGCGAGGCTCAGTCCTGGCAGCCGATCCCCAGCGGAGATGATCACACTGCTCGCAGGGTTCGTATTTGAGGCCGCCAACCCACTCTCGTTGAAGGCTGCGTATCTGAGCGAATATCTATCGTCCGCCATCCCGCTCTACTCCTGTTTCACGCCAAGGCGAGTGATCGCGATGTCGTATCGGCGCAAGGCCTTGCCGGCGTCCCACTCCAGGATTTCCGCTTCACTTACCGAGTAAATGAGCGGCACCACATCGAGGATCACTTCGATGTCGCGCTCCGAAAGAAGTCCGCCGGTTTGTTTAAAAAATCGTCGATGCGCACCTGAAGTTGCGTCCAGTCAGGCACAGTCAGCGAGGCCAGATCGGGCAGCATCAGGCCGGTGCAATGGGCCGTGATGAACTCGGCGCGTTCCTTGGCCGTCTTCAGTTTCTTCATCGCCTTGGTGGCCCGCAGAACCGGCATTTCCAGGGTTAATGAGGTCAGGCTGCGGCCCGCGACGTCGAGTGGTTGCAGCAGCGGCACCTGGTCAGGATCGGCCTGTGGGTCATCCAGGAAATACGACGCCGGGCGCGTGGACATTTCGTGCACGTACTGGGCAATGCTCACGTAATCCGGACGCTTGAGCTGATCGAGTTCCTTGCCCGACAGGCCGGTGGCCAATTTGGCCAATTCGAAGAATTGCTCGTCTTCGTCATCGCCGGCACGGGCCAAGGCGTCTTTTTGCGCGGCGTAGTACAGCGGCCTGAGTTGCAGTTGCTCGAGCTGCGAACCGTCGTCATCGGTGATCGGCGATAACAGCTCAAGGGTTGGAGGCATCCAGGACATAAAATCAATTCCTTGAAAAATCGGGGATCCCCTGTGGGAGCGAGCTTGCTCGCGATGGCGACGTTCATTCAATATCAAGGTGTCTGACACTCCGCTATCGCGAGCAAGCTCGCTCCCACAGGGATTGCATCTAGCCGGCTGGCAACTGCTTAAGGCAGCAACACCGCACGACGCGCATCGCCAAGAATGTCGACGCCGTTGAGCACGAACTTCTGGGTGCGCACGTCGATGTCGATCACTGGGATGCCGTTTTCCAGGCGGCTGTAGGTGCGGCAGGACAGCTCCAGGGTGGTGGTGGGCGTCTCGTTCATTTTCAGGGCGGCTTCGTCGAGGGATTTCAACTTGCCGCCCACAGTGTGGTAGGTGAACCAGGTATTGCCGTCCTGATCCTGGCCCGCCTCGCGCACGTTCAGCAGGATGTCGTCTCCGACGCTCACGCCCAGCGCCAGCATGATTTCCGGGCCGACACCTTGCAGCACCAGTTTGGCTGTCAGCGCTTTGCCGCTCTTGGCCATTTCCTCGCCGATGAAGCGTCCGCCGCGCATTTCTTCCATTTCGAATTCAATTTTCGGCGGCGTGAATTCTTCCACGGTCGCCGACAACGGCAGGCCCTGCAGGGTGGCCGCAATGGCCTGTCTTACGCGGTTGGTAAACATTAGAGAACGTCCTCCAGAAACTGCTCGATGATTTCATCGCGGGCATTGAGTTGATAAATCATGTGTTCATTCGGCGCATAGCGGCCGTAGTCGATGACTACGTACCAGGTGCCGTTCTTGTACTTCTCGACGCTGTTCAGTTCCGGGTGCAGGTACACGCTGCCGCCAGGAATGGTTTCGTCGGCCACCAGGGTTTGCAGCCAGTCGTTGATGCGCTTGACCTCCTGGTCCATGAACGACTTGGTCAGGTTCTTGGCCATGGCTTTCTGGCCGGCCTTCACCAGCTTGCGGCTGATGGCGTCTTCCAGGCCGACGTAGCTGATGAACTTGCCGGTGATGGAACGGTTGCCCAGCAAAGAGAAGCCGCCGAGGATGGTGCGGGCGTAATAGCTGACGCCGTAGCGGTTGAGCAGATCGCCTTCGGTGGAGGTGTCGAGGATGTTGTATTCGACGGTGCGGGAAACGTCCTCGGCGAAGGTCACCTGATTGCCCGGACTCTCCCACTGCTTGACCTTGGCAAGTGCGGCGATGGCCAGGCTCGACGGGGCCAAGAAGACGTTTTTCTTCGCCGCCTTGGAGTACACCGCCGGCATGTTGTGCACCACCAGGCAACGGTCGAAACCGAGGTCGGCGCCGCCCAATTCCTGGCTGTAGGTCACTTGATCAGCGACCGAGGCGTCCTTGCCATCCAGCACCACACGGGCCTTGATGCGCTTGCCGAACGAAGCGAACTCGCCGGCCACGGCCTTGGTGCCGGTGAAGCCCGGCGCGCCGATGATCGTCAGGTCTTCGGCCACGCCACTCAACGCGGCCAGGCCCAACTTGCGCCCGGTCTGCGCCTCGATGCCGCCGATTACATTGTTCTGCGTGTCGGCCAGTGTCGCGCCCTCTTCGACGATGACCACGTACACCGGCACCTTGACCACTTTGAGGATCTGGTACACCGCGTGGAACAACGTCCCGGCCTCGGCACCGCTCGGGTCGAGCTGGGCTTGGGTGGTAAAACTGTTGATGCGAAACGGGGTATTTTTTGGAATCAGCGGGTTGGCATTCGGCGCGGTGCCGACCAGCCCGATGACGTTGTCCCCCAGGCCACCCATGGCCTCGGGAGATTCGGTGGCATTGACGGTGATGCCGTTGTGCTCGAAGTTCAAAACCTCAGCCATGGTTATTCAGCCTTTTTGGTGGTGGCCTTTTTGGCCGGGGTGGTTGTGGTGGCTTGCGTGTCAGAAGCCGGCTCCTGCGAATTCAGGACGCTGGTCAGTTCGAGGCGACCGGCACTGCGCAACGCGCTGGCCTGAACATCCAACAAATCCAACGTCTGGCCGACGCTCGACCAGTGCCCACCGCCGGTAGGAAATGGCAGCAGCACGGTGTATTGCTTACGAACGGGCATCTACGGTCTCTCCAGATGCGAAAAACACAAAAGCCCCATGGCGGGGCTTAGTGCAGGCGAAAAAAAACCGCTCTCGCGGTCGTGGATTACTTGATGAAATCTGGCAGCACGGGCCAGAGCAGGCTGGACGGCTCCACATCCGTTTCGGGGATGTCTCGCAAGGCCTGGCGATAAGCCTTGATATCGGCGAGCTGGGTTTCTGTTGCGGGGAAGTCTGGTAATTGGGTGAAATCCGTGTCTCGCAACAGTTGATTACGACGCGTGCGAATGGCAGCCCATTCGATTTCAGGCGACGGTACGGCAAGTGGAATTTCGGGTATGTCATTGTTGGACAGATCAGACATGTTCGTTCCTTAGCTGAAAATAACGGTTTCGGCCAGCGACAATCTGGTGACCAAATCCCCAAGATTGAACAACCGACCATTGCCCACGCGCATGGTGTCAATGCGCACGGTGGTGTAATAAATGTTTGGAATCAGAATTCGCATGACGATATTGCCGTTAGTATCGACATAGATAGAAGGGGTCATGTTTCCAAAAGTCGAAGCGTTTTGCAGAACCCGAGTGGGCTGATAGCAATACCCCACCAACGTTTCGTCGATTATTTTTGCTGTGCCGTAGCTGTAACCCTTGATGTTGAACCAGAACATCTCCGAGTGAACATTGATGTTCAATGGCACTTTGAAATGCATATAGACATTCGCGCTGGCACCCAGGTTCGTCGATACAAAATCACCTTGAGCCGTGGCGCCATAGACACCACCAGTCCCATAGACATGTCCCTGCAGCACATTGCGACGAATCGTACCGAGCGCGCTTGGATCCCCTTCTACATCCTTCTGACTTCGCCACTCGTTGAACTGCGTCAGCGCCGTGGCCATGGTCGTGTTGATACTGCCGATTTTCCCATTGACCACCGAGGTCAAATTATTGGCCGCTGATACCAGCGACGCGATAGTGGTTTCCAGACTCACATTCAGATTCCTTGTGCTATTTGATTATTTGGCTTCGAGCGCCATTACCCGAAGCATCAGGCCAACGTGCCGCGCCATGTTGTCGATATTAGCGGTAGCCAACGTGGCGATTTCTTCACTCAATAGAATGTTCAGGTTGTCGGACCCGACCACCACCGTGACGCTTTGCGCCGGCAATGGTGAAATATCCAGCGTGAACTTTTGCAAGACTCGCGCTGCAGCGGCTTTGTAGGTCAGCAGCTTCCCAGCCACCGAATACACCGCCAACAACGTGCCCGTGGAAAGATAAAAACCGAACTCGCCAATCTCATATTCATCCGCCCCCTCAAACAAAGCGGCCATTCGCAACTGCCCTGTATCCAGGTCTTCGTAATCCACGATTGGCACACGCTGTCGCTCATTGCGAAGCGCCGTTTCCGATCCGTTGGGATCGTAGCGGGCGGTGCCAACTCCAATGTGAGTGATCTCACCTTTCAAGCCTTGGTTCTTTGCCTGCAGCACTTCGGCCAGGCCGGCGGAAGTGAAACGAACCAAGCGCGTAATGTCTTCTGTCATGGCTGCGCCCTGAGGTCGTAATCGTTAATGGTGTAGGGTTGGAAAAAGCTGGTGCTGATAAGTCGTGCATCAAGATCAAGTGCTGGCAGCGCCCCCCACAGAAACAGCTCTGCTTCGCTCAATGCTCCATGGGGAGCTGACGCGAGCGCCAGACTGCCCCTCGTTTGATGTACAAGCGTGATAGTGGCCTGGTCGCGCTCGCTCTTGGCGGCATTGATGCGCCGTATCAAGCGATTGTGGTCGCCGCTGGACCAGCTCTGGCCGATGATCGCTTGCACATCAAAGGTGTAGGGATGTGTAGGAGGTTGCTGCTCATACCAGGCGACAACATGGGGTATAAACCCCATGGACTCGACGGCATGACTCAGGGCTCGACGCGTACCAGCCTGACGCTGGATCTGCCAGGACAACGAAACGGTCAAGCGCTTTTCCAGGTCGTCGGCTCCTGTGTCCCATTCACTGACCCCACGATCCGCCCCCAAATACGGCAGGAACGCCAAAGGCGTGGCCGCCGGGTTCATCAACTCGGGAAACGGCGGATCGATGCGCTCCAGCAATTGGGCAAACCCAAGATCCAGCGCCCGCTCCAGCGGTGAACTGTTGACCGGCAGCAGGCTCGGTCGAGATGTGTCGTCGCTCATAACGTATCCACCTCGACCTCGACGCCCGTGCAGTACGGCGCCTGGAAAGCCGTCGTCACGATCGGCGCAAGCGGTTCGAGAATCTGCAGTTGAACCGCGCCGGCGCTGTGCAGCGTGTAGTCAATCCAGCTCGGGTCCACCCGACCTTCCAGGCGATGGCAGGCCTCGGCGTATTCCTGCAGTTGCCGCTGTGCAGCAACCTGGGTCAGGCCCGAGTCAGGGCCGGGATTGATCTTCGCCACGACGCGGATCTTGTAGTTCTTGATCTGCGCGGGTTGGACGATGACCAGGTCGGTTTCCGGTCGTACATCCGGTCGGGCGAAGTGCTCGCGAACGCCGTCGAGCAACGCTTCGGATGGCGTTCCATCGCCGTCTCGGGACAGCACCGTGACCGTGACTTCGCCGGGCGCGGTGCGGCGTCCGTTGCCGTCCTTGATCTGGGCGGCGTAGCTGTCCGGGTCGAAGGTGTACGTGACCGTCACCACACCCGCCGAAGCGCTTTCAACCTTCACGACGGGGCGTTGCCCCAGGGTGAAAATTTCCCGTCGATATTGCATGCGCGAGCCAGCCGCCGGGGCATGGGGCGCCAGGTAGTAGCGCAGCCGCGCATCGTCATCGCTCTCGTAGACCGGGGGAACGGGCGGGAATGCCGCCGGATCGCCCGGGTCGAGCAACTGGCGTTCAAGACCCATGTCCGCGAGGCGAGCATCGAGGTTGGTGCCGGTGGCCCACCACGCCAGCATCTGCTTGATGCGGGCGTTGTATTTGCGTTCGTGGGTTTGCAGCCGGACACAGAACGCCTCGAGGGCCAGGGTCAGCAGTTCGCTTTCGTTTTCGAGGCTGTCCACCAGTTTTGCGGCGCTTGCGGGAGAGCGTGCCGCGACATACTCCACCACGAAGGTCTTGAATTCTGCGAGCAGATCCTCGAATGCCTCGACGGTGACGATGGCCGGTTCGGCCAGTTGGTTCTGGCCGGGTATCAACATGCTCATGCCACCACCTCGAAAGTCTGTTTGCGGTTTCTCCAGGTGCCGGCGAAACGCAGCAGCAATCCCGCACCGTGCCGGCTGGCAACGATGACCTGCGGCTCGAAATCATCGATACCGTTGTGCGGGTTGTAGAACGCTTGGGCCGCATGGCTCTGGGCGAGGATCAGCAGGTCGTCACCAAGGTTCTGCCCCAGCAACTGCGTGAGTGCGCAGCCATACAACGGACGCTTCTGACGAGTGCCCAACGGCGTGGTCAAGGCACGGGTAGCGCGCTGCACGAACTGCAGCCAGTCGTCGACCGTGGCGCCGGTATTTCGATCGATTCCAATCATGGGGAAATCTCTTATGCGGTACTGATGACGCGTCCCTGGTGATCCACCACCGGGCCGCTCAGGTGCACACCCGACGCGTCGAGGCGAATGCCAACAGCGCCCAGTTGCAACTCGATGGTTTGCGGCGTCATCACCAAACTGGATGGGCCAATGTTCAACCGGAGGGATTCGCGGGAACCGCTGAATGCCGCCGGACCGTTGTTCCAATGCAGGACATGGCTGGCGTGGTCGTAGCCGTTTTCCGCGCCGTCCTGATAGAGGCGACGCGTCAGCGAAGCCTGGGTCGAGACGGGCGGAAACTGACCACCGTTAAGGCCGAACAGCGCCACCGCTTGGCCACCGCCGTCGCCGCCGCCATGGTTGAGCAACAGGCACTGCTCGCCCACGGACGGAATCCGCGACTCGCTCTGGGCACCGGCGCTCGGGTTGAAGAAGCGGATCGCCGGTGTCAGCAGCCCGCCATGGCTGACCTTGCAGGTATTGGTGGCGGCATCGACTTCCTGACACACACCGATGCGACAGAAACTTTCCGCACGCCGATGCAGGTCTTCGAGCTCGGTTTCCATTTGCGCCAGACGCTCGATGATCGGCCCCAGATGCATCCGCAACAGCGCATCAAACATGGTTCAACCCTCGAGTGCTGTGTATTGATCTGGGTCGTCGATGCTCGAGACTTCCCAGGTTCGCGCGAATTTCGGAATGCCCAACGGGTCATCCAGCAGCGTTGGCCCCAGGTACAGGGCCTGGCTGAAAGAAAGGGTCCAGGCGGTGTATTGCCGCGCCGGATGGATGAATGTAGACGGGAGGCCATCGAGCTCCGTCGGCAGGTCGCATTGATCACCGGACAGCCCCCAGCGGTTATCCATGACCAATTGCTTCAGCTCTGCGGCCAAATCGCAGGCGTCCCATCCCGGAACGGCCATGACCACCTGCAAAGACACCGTCAGCACATGGGCAATACGCCCGTCGTTGGCGCGAAGGCCGGACGCATCGCGCTCAATGGCGATCAGCACCCAAGGTTGGTCGTCGGTGCCGTCGAATTCTTGGGGGCTGCCGATCTTCAAGGCGGGATAAGTGGCGCGCAGCGTCTGGGCAATGGCGAAGAACAGCTGCGACGGTTTTTCGAGGACGGCAGGCATCGAGGCCTCCTTTTTTACGGCGGCACGAAGAACGCCAGTGAGGGATCAATGTGGATCGGAACGGGAATCACGCGGCGGCAGTTCACTCACGCCCATCCGTTTGGCGGCCCAGCGTTCGTAAAGCCCTATGGCCACGTCCGCCCCGGCCATTGCGGTAAGGCAACCGAAGGCACCAGCGGCCCAGATCGACAGGCCCATGGCGTACAACAGCATGATCGCCGAGACGCCACAGACCATGCAGGCACCGGAACGCAGCGCCAGGCGCCGCAGCAGCGACCAGCCACGGGCGCCTTCCTTATCGGCACGCCACATCTCGCCAGTCACCCCGCCCACCAGGGCGAGCACGATGACCAGCCAGATCGGCATGTCCAGCAACGCTTGTTGCTCGTTTGTCATGTCTCGTTTCCTGGGGTGATTAAGATTGGGCGGGGAAGTTGTTTGAAGTGGAATGAGATGTGGATCGGTGCAACCCATTAAGTTGCTAGAAACGGGGTTCAAACATTTGTCGGGTTATTTGAAAGCTGACATCACTTTGTAATCAGCATGTCCACACTGGTCGCATCGCAAGAGTTGTTAGCCTTTCTATCGATGGCCAGATAAAGCGAAGACGCCGGCGTGACGGCGACGTTGTTCAACATGAACGTGGTACTGCCTCCGTTTGCCAGGCTCCCGGACTGAAGCACCGTGTCGCCCAGGTTGAGCGACCAGCCGACACCGTCCCCGCAAGCGTTATGCAGGTCATTGACCCGGCCCAGTACGTTGATATTGCCGGTGACGGGACTGGCCCAGCGGAAGATGCTCTGGCTGTTGGTACCGGGATGCGTGGCGACATCGCCCTGCTTGAACACGAAGCTGGTGCCCGAGCCGGTGAAGGTGAAGCTTTCATTTGGAATGGAGATCCAAGCGCCCGTCACATCGTCGCGCCAGCATGTCGTTGGCTTGCCACTACAGACCCCGGCCTGAAATGTCGGAAAGAGCGTGTAGTTGGCCGAGGCATTCACGCCCGATTTGTTTTGCATGAACGACCACGGCGAACCGGCCGGTGCGGCTTCGGTCATCAGGTACATGTCCCGGGCCAGGTTCCACGACAGGGCCGTATCAGCCCAACTGTTCAGGGATACGAAGGACGACAAAAACACAGTTGTTAGTAGGGCTTTTTTGAGCAGTTTCATTTTTCTTACCTCGATGATGTCATTGAGTACGGCGTGCAGGGTCTATTCCGCACACTGTTCCCTCGACGGCGTTCACTCGAAGCTCAACGGCCTTCACATGATTCAACGTCCCGCATCGGGAACACTTGATCTGGAGTTCGGTGTTCTCGCCCATCCGGGCCAGAAGTTTTTTACAGTGACCGCATCTGAAATCCTTCAGCATCGAAAGCCCTCCCATTGGCGGCGGTTTGAAGTGCCTCGCGGCAGAGGCATTCCAAAAAGCCCGGTTACCCAGGCTTTTCAGTAATGCGCTTGATCTTTCGGCGCGACTGGCGCGGTACGGATCCATTCAAATTGTTTTTCCGGCCGCGGTCCCTGCCCGCCGGATAACTGCTTCTGGTGCTTTACGCTGCACACCCGGGCCAGTTGCCAACCCTCTGAACCGTTAAGGCCGGTTCATCGCTGCCTGTGGGTAGAACTAAAGAGCTTTGTTGCCAGCCGCTTTGTCGAGCGGCTTGGACACAGAATATGCATGGATGCATATACAGTCAATGCGTAAATGCATTTATTTATGCATGACAAATGCATCAACGCATGAAGCCCGCAGAAACACTGAGGGTTGCCAGTTTTCAGGAGGCGAAAAAAAACCCGCGCGGCGGCGGGTTTTATCTGACAGCGGAGGGGTTAACGGGCGTACATGCCCCACCAGAAGACGTGACCGAGGATGACGATCTGCTCGTCCTGCATTTCCTGGAACGTGTAGTCCTCATCCGGATGTTCATCGCGGTTGAAGCTGCGCAGACGAATGCCAGTGGGCAAGCGGTATAGCTGTTTCACCCGCAGTTGGCCGTTGTGGTTGATGGCGTAGAGGTCACCGTCGACAATGTCGCCGATCCCGCATTTGCCCGCGTTCACCCCAACCGTGGCGCCGTCACGCAGCACCGGCAACATGCTGTTGCCGCGTACCGTCACACACTTGGCCTGGTCGAACTGCACGCCGTTGTGGCGCAGGCTGCGCTTGCCGAAGCGCAGGCTGGAGCGCTCGCTTTCCTCGATGACGAATCTTCCTGATCCAGCAGCCAATTCAACCTCACGCAGAAAAGGAACGGACACCTCGTCTTCCTCGACGGGTGTGTCATCGTCCCACAGGCTTATGTCCTTGAGTTCGGAATGCGGCTCGTCGCGGCGGGCATTGCCGGCGGGCACAACGTCCGCGCGCCCGCGCAACTGGTCGGTGCTCACGGCAAAATATTCGGCGATCTTCGAGATGTGTTTATCCGAAGGGTCGACGATCTTGCCGCTGAGGATCCGCGAGAGGGTGGACTGAGGCACGCCGGTACGCCGGTGAAGCTCCGTGGGGGAGATCCCGTGCTGATCGAGCAATACTCTTAATACAGTAGAAACGTTGCGTTTTTGCATAACGCGCATAATGCTTGTTCTTTTGGCGGAAGACAAATGCTGATTTGCATAAATATGCAATTCCAGCGTCGCGCATTTCTTGTGGCGAGGGAGCTTGCTCCCGCTTGAGTGCGAAGCGCTCACAAGAAGGGTCTGCTGCGCAGCCCAGCGGGAGCAAGCTCCCTCGCCACGGAATTCGTCCTACAAGCCCTTGGGAAAAGGCTTCAAAGGCGTCCTTCAAATGTGCGACCCAAGGCTACGTTTCCTTGCGCCTCTGCCTACAACTACGCCAGAATCCGCCGGCTTGTGCGCCTTGGGGGCCACCGGTACTTTTGATCCTGTCACTGCCCATCAGTGATCGGGTTTAGTAGCCCGGTATTTCCAAGATGTACATCGCTCCATCCAGTCAGGTATTCCCATTCCTGTATTCGATGGTAGCTGTGCGCAGGGCGCCCTCGGGTGCGCCGGTTTCTTGGATCCCCGGTCTACTAACCTGCGTACAGCTGCCACCCACTTCGTTTAGTAGCGAATCGGTGATGGCTCCCACTTCGAGGATCCAAGCATCATGAGCAAGAACACTCCAAATCCCCCAGACGATCACATCTCCCGCACCCAATCGGCCAACGCCAAGAAACTCGACGACGCGGCCACCCGCGCCCTGAACTACTACCTCAAGCCGAAAACCGACAAAGAAACCTCAGAATCACTCGATACGCTCTATGTCATAGCTCCCAACATCGACGCCGAATGCCTGCTCGCCAACCTCAGCGAAACCCTGGCCTCGGCCAACGCCATGGTCAGCGACCTGGCATTCGACCTGAAGGGCTCGCGGCGGAATATCCTGCTGGGGGTTCAACAGATGATCGAGCTGAGCCAGTTGCTGGCGAACCGGGCGTTGGATGTGGTTGAGGTGAGGTAAACAGGTCCCATTAAGCAGAAACATAAATGGCCGTATGTATAGCCATAGTGTTCACTTAAGAAAACGAAGAGCTTGTTGGGGGAGTTCGCTCCGCTGGGCTTGGGAGCCCTCCTTTTTTGTGTGCACTCCGCACTCAAGCAGAAGCAGGCTCCCTCGCCACCGCTTCACCGATTTCCATCATGGACAGCACTGGACACCAATAGGTTGCTTGAGTCCGGCAAACACAGGAATATTAAAAAGGATTAGATTAATGACGGAGGATGCCAACACTCGCAATCAGGAAGTGGCTTTAGCAGATCGAACCGTTTATGAAGACGCATTGCGCTTCGCTCGATCCAATAAAAAAGCAATCGCAAAACGACTTACAGATAAGGAGCTTTATCCACCAGAAGAAGCGCCGGTATCAGTTTTCATGGCGGGTTCCCCTGGCGCAGGTAAAACCGAGGCCTCAATAGCTTTGGTGAATCTCTTTGCGGATACCGCCATTCTACGGATAGATGCTGATGAGCTGCGAAGTGAGTTTCCAGCTTATACGGGAACAAATTCGTGGCTTTTTCAGGGTGGGGTTTCGATTCTGGTCGACAAAATCCTCGATTTCGCATTGGATCAAAGGCAATCGTTTATCCTTGACGGGACGTTTTCCAACATAGATGTTGCAAGACGGAACGTCGACCGCTCATTGAAAAAAGGCCGATTCATACAAATTTTGTATGTCTATCAATCACCTGTGCTTGCCTGGGGGTTTGTCAACGCTCGTGAGGCGGCCGAGGGTAGGAGGATTCACAAAGAGCATTTCATCCAGCAATACTTCGCAGCACGTGACGTCGTGAACGCGCTTAAGCTAGAGTATCAAGGTGATGTCCATGTAGATCTGTTGCTCAAACATATCGACAATTCGGGACGACTTTACAAGGCTGGTGTCGATAAGATTGACTACCATATCCCTGAGCAACACACGCGGGCGGACCTAGAGGCCATGCTCGGAGCACCATCAGGAGGGCACCTATGATTTCGATCAAGCTTGGCTTGTCCAAAGGAACCAAGAGCACCTTCGCCGATTTTATTCGTAACGCGAAATCGGACCAAAAGAAGCGTGTTTATAGCGAGGTTTTGACGGAGGCTACCAAGCAGCAAAACCTAGTCATGATGCAGGCCGAGGCGAAACGAGCCTGATGTCAAGACTGGAACGAAGCCCGACCATGTGTCGGGCTTTTTGTTGCCTGGTTTCATACCTCAGGCATATTTCCGCGCCGCATCTAGAAGCGATATCGGAAGGAAGAAGCCCAGCTTCACCAACATCGAAGCACTCATCCCTGGGTAGCACCAGACCGCCCATGTTAACCTTGCGCCCATCGCGGAAAAGCCGGGCCGATGCCCCTCCTTTTGCCTACACCTTTCAACGAGCTTTGCCTGACCCCAATGAATACCGCCGTGAACGACCTGTCCTCCCACACGCCGATGATGCAGCAATACTGGCGCCTGAAGAACCAGCACCCCGATCAGCTGATGTTCTATCGCATGGGCGACTTCTACGAGATCTTCTACGAAGATGCGAAGAAAGCCGCCAAGCTGCTGGACATCACCCTGACGGCGCGTGGGCAATCGGCGGGCATGGCGATTCCGATGTGTGGGATTCCTTACCACGCAGCGGAAGGTTATCTGGCGAAGCTGGTCAAACTCGGCGAGTCCGTGGTGATTTGCGAGCAAGTCGGCGACCCGGCCACCAGCAAAGGGCCGGTGGAACGCCAGGTCGTGCGGATCATCACCCCGGGCACGGTCAGTGACGAAGCCTTGCTGGACGAGCGTCGGGACAACCTGATTGCTGCAGTCCTGGGCGACGAGCGCCTGTTCGGTCTGGCGGTGCTGGACATCACCAGCGGCAATTTCTCGGTGCTGGAAATCAAGGGCTGGGAAAATCTGTTGGCGGAGCTGGAACGGGTCAACCCGGTGGAGCTGTTGATTCCCGACGACTGGCCCAAAGACCTGCCGGCGGAAAAACGCCGTGGCGTACGTCGTCGGGCACCGTGGGACTTCGAGCGCGATTCGGCGTTGAAAAGTCTTTGCCAACAGTTCGCCACGCAAGACCTCAAGGGCTTTGGTTGCGAAAACCTGACCCTGGCCATCGGCGCTGCCGGTTGCCTGCTGGCCTACGCCAAGGAAACCCAGCGCACCGCCCTGCCCCACTTGCGCAGCCTGCGTCACGAACGCCTGGATGACACGGTGGTGCTGGACGGCGCGAGTCGACGCAACCTGGAGCTGGACACCAACCTGGCCGGCGGACGCGACAACACCTTGCAGTCGGTGGTCGATCGCTGCCAGACCGCCATGGGCAGCCGCCTGTTGACCCGCTGGTTGAACCGTCCGCTGCGGGACCTGACGGTACTGACAGCGCGCCAGTCTTCCATTACTTGCCTGCTGGACCGTTATCGCTTCGAGCAGTTGCAACCGCAGCTCAAGGAAATCGGCGACATCGAGCGGATCCTCGCCCGTATCGGCCTGCGCAACGCCCGTCCCCGTGACTTGGCGCGCCTGCGCGACGCCCTCGGCGCGCTGCCGGAACTGCAAGTGGCGATGACCGACCTCGAAGCACCGCACCTGCAACAACTGGCGCGCATCACCAGCACCTACCCGGAACTGGCCGCGCTGTTGGAAAAAGCAATTATCGACAATCCGCCGGCGGTGATCCGTGACGGTGGCGTGCTGAAAACCGGCTACGACGCCGAGCTCGACGAACTGCAATCGCTGAGCGAGAACGCCGGCCAGTTCCTGATCGACCTCGAAGCCCGGGAAAAAGCCCGTACGGGCCTCGCCAACCTCAAGGTCGGCTACAACCGCATCCACGGCTACTTCATCGAACTGCCGAGCAAGCAGGCCGAGCAAGCCCCGGCCGATTACATTCGCCGCCAGACCCTCAAGGGCGCCGAGCGTTTCATCACTCCGGAGCTCAAGGCGTTCGAAGACAAGGCGCTGTCGGCCAAGAGCCGCGCCCTCGCCCGGGAAAAAATGCTCTACGAAGCCCTGCTCGAAGACTTGATCAGCCAGCTCCCGCCGCTGCAGGACACCGCCGCCGCCCTGGCTGAACTGGACGTGTTGAGCAACCTGGCCGAACGCGCGTTGAACCTGGACCTGAACTGCCCGCGCTTCGTCAGCGAACCGTGCATGCGCATCAGCCAGGGTCGTCACCCGGTGGTCGAGCAAGTACTGACCACGCCGTTCGTGGCCAACGACCTGAGCCTGGACGACAATACCCGCATGTTGGTGATCACCGGCCCGAACATGGGCGGTAAGTCCACCTACATGCGCCAGACGGCGTTGATCGTGCTGCTGGCCCACATCGGCAGCTTCGTGCCGGCGGCCAGCTGCGAACTTTCCCTGGTGGACCGCATCTTCACCCGGATCGGCTCCAGCGATGACCTGGCGGGTGGGCGTTCGACGTTCATGGTGGAAATGAGCGAAACCGCTAACATCCTGCACAACGCCACCGAACGCAGCCTGGTGCTGATGGACGAAGTCGGCCGGGGCACCAGCACCTTCGACGGCCTGTCCCTGGCCTGGGCTGCCGCTGAACGCCTGGCTCAACTGCGCGCCTACACGCTGTTCGCCACGCACTACTTCGAATTGACCGTACTGCCGGAAAGCCAACCGCTGGTAGCAAACGTCCACCTCAACGCCACCGAGCACAACGAACGCATCGTCTTCCTGCATCACGTGTTGCCCGGCCCAGCCAGCCAGAGCTACGGGTTGGCGGTGGCGCAGCTAGCCGGCGTGCCGAGCGATGTCATCACCCGCGCCCGCGAGCACCTGAGCCGCCTGGAAACCACCAGCCTGCCCCACGAAGTACCCCGCCCGACCAAAGGCAAACCGGCCGCGCCGCAGCAAAGCGACCTGTTCGCCAGCCTGCCCCATCCGGTGCTGGATGAACTGGCCAAGGTTGACCTGGACGACCTGACGCCACGCCGTGCACTCGAATTGCTTTATACATTGAAGACACGGATCTAACGCACAGGCTTTCAAGCTGTTAGAATCTCGCGCGGTTTGGGATGCTGCTGCCTATTAGCCTGGGTTTGCAGACTATCGCTCCCGAACCCCGCGACCCCTACCGTGAAGGGGCTTCGCCGCAGCCGCCTGAGGAGAGAATTAGAAATGACCTTCGTCGTCACCGACAACTGCATCAAGTGCAAGTACACCGACTGCGTAGAAGTGTGTCCGGTGGACTGCTTTTACGAAGGCCCGAATTTCCTGGTCATTCACCCGGACGAGTGCATCGACTGCGCCCTGTGTGAACCGGAATGCCCGGCGAATGCCATTTTCTCGGAAGACGAAGTGCCAGCTGGCATGGAGAACTTCATCGAGCTGAACGCTGAACTGGCGGATGTCTGGCCGAACATCACCGAGAAGAAAGACGCCCTGCCGGACGCTGAAGAGTGGGATAGACTCATTAACAAGACGGTCAAGGATAACAAGCTCGAACACTTGGAACGCTAATTACCCATCGTTCGCTGAAAAGGCCCCTTGTGGGCCTTTTTGCTGCCTGGAGCCAAATTGCAGGCAAAAAAAAGGGGCGGTTTGACCCGCCCACATTTTTTCCCTAATCCCTTTAATCCTATTCATCGTCCTGATGAATCGCATCCTGCGATATCCTTTCTTTCCCATCATCCTTGACAGGTGTGTCTGTCCGTCGACACAGGACTGATATTAGTGTTTTCCCATTTCCGTGCAATGGCCCGCAGGCGCCTTCCTGCCCCCTGTAACAGTCCGTTCACAGAAACTTATATTATTGAAAAACAATAAGTTAACCATTTTTCACCGCCTTCGTTAGTCATCTGTCCCATTGAAGGAAAACCGAACGCTTACGTAACAGTAGGCAAAGGCTTACAAACTGAAACTACAAAATGGGTAGGACTGGAAAATCAGATGGCCCAGAAAACGCAAAAGCCCCGAACCAGTCGGGGCTTTCTCTGCTGCGCTTGGTGAGTGTTATTGAAACAACGATTCGCTCGACAGGCCATTTTTCTCCAGGATCTCCCGGAGGCGCTTGAGGCCTTCGACCTGGATCTGCCTCACCCGCTCCCGAGTCAAACCAATCTCCAGGCCGACATCTTCCAGCGTGCTGCTTTCATGGCCGCGCAAGCCGAAGCGGCGAATCACCACTTCCCGTTGCTTGTCCGTAAGCTCCGAGAGCCACTGGTCGATGCTCTGGGACAAATCGTCATCCTGGAGCAACTCGCATGGATCGGTGGGACGGTCATCGGTCAGGGTATCGAGCAGCGTCTTGTCAGAGTCCGGCCCCAGGGAAACGTCCACCGACGAAACCCGCTCATTGAGCCCAAGCATGCGCTTGACCTCACCCACAGGTTTTTCCAGCAGGTTGGCGATTTCTTCAGGTGAAGGTTCGTGGTCCAGCTTTTGGGTCAGTTCACGGGCAGCCCGCAGATAGACATTCAACTCCTTGACCACATGGATCGGCAGCCGAATGGTCCGGGTCTGGTTCATGATCGCCCGTTCGATGGTCTGGCGGATCCACCAGGTCGCGTAGGTCGAGAAACGGAAGCCGCGCTCGGGGTCGAATTTCTCGACAGCGCGAATCAGCCCCAGGTTTCCCTCTTCGATCAGGTCCAGCAGCGAAAGCCCACGATTGACATAACGTCGGGCGATTTTCACCACCAGGCGCAGGTTGCTTTCAATCATGCGTTTTCGACCGGCCGGGTCGCCACGTTGCGACAGGCGCGCAAAATGAACTTCTTCCTCGGGGGAGAGCAGCGGCGAGAAACCGATTTCGTTGAGGTACAGCTGAGTGGCGTCCAGCGCCCGGGTGTAGTCAATGTACTTATGTTGTTTAAGTGAAGCGGAGTGTTTGGATTTGGCACGAACGGAAGGTGGAGTCGCCCCTTCATCATTCGACATCGAATCCATAGCGATGCCGGTCTCCATAAGGAGAACCTCATCGTCGATGTCAAACTCCGGCACTTCTTTACTGAGAGCCATTGTTATAGTCCTTTGGTGAGTTCGACCTCAAGCTCGAGCGACGCCTTTATCCTTGGCAACGCTGGAGCCTGTTCCCTCTACGTGACGGAACAGGCTGACAACCGAATCAACGACGTGGCAGGAATTGCAGCGGATCTACAGGTTTACCTTGTCGGCGAATCTCAAAATGCAGCTTCACCCGGTCTGTACCCGTTGATCCCATCTCGGCAATTGTCTGTCCGACCTTGACCTGCTGCCCCTCCCGAACCAACAGCCTGCGGTTGTGACCGTAGGCACTGACGTAGGTATCGCTGTGTTTGATGATCACGAGTTCGCCGTAGCCCCTCAAACCACTCCCGGCGTACACAACCGTGCCATCAGACGCGGCTAAAACAGGCTGTCCCAAATCCCCGGCGATATCAATTCCTTTATTCAAACTACCGTTTGAAGAGAATTTTCCAATGAGAACGCCATTAGAAGGCCATCCCCAGCCAGTCGGGGCGGGGCCTGCAGGAGGCATCGGAGCAGGGGCCGGCTTGTTCGCGACGGACGGTACAGCCGCCGGCGCGGGACCCGCCGGACGACGGATAACCGTGGTTTTGCTCGAGGAAGAAGGTGTGGAACCGGACTGGGTGACGACCGCCGTAGGCGTTGAACCGCTGCGCCCGTCAAAGCGAATTGTCTGACCTGGGTGGATCGTATAAGGCGCAGGAATGTTGTTCCGGGCCGCGAGGGCTTTGTAGTCCCAGCCGTAGCGAAAAGCGATGGAAAACAGCGTATCGCCACGCCGGACTACATACTGGCCGGTCGTGACCGTTGGCCGTTGCGGTGTCGCATTGTTGCGATCGACCACTCGGACGTTACCCGAAGGCGTGCTGGAACAACCGACCAGCAAGGTACCCAAGAGAAGGCCAGTCACCAGGCGCTTTAAGCTCGTGATACCCATACGCTGCGCAATGACTGTGAGACTCACCCGCCGCTCCCTTTGTGGTGGCTGAAGAAATTCGAAACTGCCTGTCCAGGCAGACATGTTGCCCTATGGCTCGCCGACATTGCGCGTCTATAAAGGAAGCGCAATGGCCGCCCGCACACGTTTGCTCGACGCTGTTTAACGTTATCTGGCAAACCGAAGCCCGGCGAACGGGTGCTGCCGTAAGACACAGTCCGTGTCCTGGAATTCAGCATCCGATCACAAATGCTCAGGCCAACGGTCCGTTGAGCAACGGTACGAAACGCACCGCCCCAAGGACGTGTCGTGAAAAACCGTGCTCTTCGCGCACAATCAACATCAGCTGCTGGACTTCACCCGCACCGACCGGAATGACCAGGCGCCCGCCCGGAGCAAGCTGATCCAACAAGGCCTGGGGGACGTCTGTGGCCACCGCCGTGACAATGATGCCGTTATAAGGCGCCAACGCTGGCCAGCCTTCCCAACCGTCTCCCCAGCGAAATACCACGTTGCGCAGATTCAATTCCACGAGACGTTCCTTGGCGCGATCTTGCAGCACCTTGATCCGCTCCACGGAAAACACACGTTCCACCAACTGCGACAACACGGCGGTCTGATAGCCCGAACCCGTGCCGATCTCCAGCACCTTGTCCAGCGGCCCAGCCTCCAGCAGCAGCTCGCTCATGCGGGCCACCATATAAGGCTGGGAAATGGTCTGGTTATGGCCGATCGGCAACGCCGTGTCTTCATAGGCGCGATGGGCCAGCGCCTCATCGACGAACAGGTGACGCGGCGTGCGACGAATCACCTCCAGCACCTGGGCATTCGACAGCCCTTCTTCGTAAAGCCGCTGGATCAACCGTTCCCGGGTGCGCTGGGAGGTCATGCCAATTCCCCGGCGCAGCATATCGTCTTGTTCACGTGACATCAGTGCAGCCCCTCCAGCCAGCCTTCGAGATGCCTGAAGGCATCGTTGAAGGTTCGATCCAGCTGCAACGGCGTGATCGAGACGTAGCCCTGCATGACCGCATGGAAGTCCGTGCCAGGCCCGCCATCTTCGGCGTCGCCGGCGGCCGCGATCCAGTAGCCGGCCTTGCCGCGCGGATCGACGACATGCATCGGTTTGGCCGCGCGGGCACGATGGCCCAGGCGAGTGAGCTGGATGCCACGGATATGGTCTAGCGGCAAATTCGGGATGTTCACGTTCAGCACCGTGCGCGGCGGCAGGTCCAGTTCGCCGTGGGCCTCCACCAGCTTGCGGGCGAAGTAGGCGGCGGTAGGCAAGTTGTCGACCTGCCGTGAAACAAACGAAAAGGCAAAAGAGGTGTGGTTCAGGAAACGACCTTCCAGGGCCGCGGCAACCGTACCCGAATACAGCACATCGTCCCCCAGGTTTGCCCCCAGGTTAATACCTGAGACCACCATATCCGGCTCGCGCTCCAACAGGCCGTTCAGGCCCAGGTGCACGCAATCGGTCGGCGTACCGTTGAGGCTGATGAAACCATTGTCCAGGTAGCAAGGGTGCAACGGACGATCGATCGTCAGCGAACTGCTGGCGCCGCTTTTGTCCTGGTCCGGGGCGATCACCACGCACTCGGCAAAATCCGCCAGCGCAGCATAAAGCGCGGCAAGACCGGGTGCTGTCACCCCGTCGTCGTTAGAAATCAGAATACGCATGGGTTGTCCGTCTGCCCTGCAGGCACCAGATCGACGAGTTCGCGCACCAAGACAGTGGCGAAACATCCGGCCGGCAGGACGAATTCCAATTGCAGAATGTCCAGCGAGGGATAATGCCACGACAGCCCGCCAATGGGCAGCCGCAGGATGCGACGTTCGTGACTCATCCCCGCGTTTATCAACCAGTCGCGCAGGTCCGCCTCGCTCTGGGCGACGGCCTGCTCTAATTCAAAGACCACGCCAGCGGCGGGTGAAGGGCCTTCGCCCCATTGGGGACCGGTCGGGTGCAGATCGAGAATCGCCAGGCGCGGATCGCTGCATTCAGCCTCCCCGGCCGGGAAAAAACTGCGGCTGTCGGTGAAAGCCAGCAGATCGCCCACCTGGGCGTGTTGCCAGGTACCGTCGGCCACTCTGGCCGCCAGCACTTTGTTGAAGAGAAAACTGCGGGCCGTCGACAGCAGGCGCGAACGCACGTTGCGCTGTTCCGGCAAGGCTTTGCGCGCCGCCCATGCACGAGCATCGACAACATTGCCACCTTCGTGGCCGAAGCGCTGGGCGCCGAAATAGTTAGGGATGCCCTGGCGAACAATTTGTTGCAGGCGTGCCTCGATCGCCGCTTTGTCGCCTGTGAACTGGGTCAGGCGCAAGGTAAAACCGTTGGCCGAGTGCGCACCGCGCTGCAGCTTGCGCCTGTGGCGGGCGGTCTTGAGGATTTTCAGGGTGTCGTTTTCGGCGGCCGCCAGGTCCGGGTCGGCCTTGCCTGGCAATTGCACGCTGAACCACTGACGAGTCAGTGCCTGGCGATCCTTGAGTCCGGCGTAGCTGACCGTGCGCAGCGGCACGCCGGCGGCCTTGGCGATACGCCGGGCAGCCTCCTCGGTGTTCAATCCGCGTTTTTCCACCCAGATCCACAAGTGCTCGCCATCGCCGGTCAACGGAATGTCGAGCACTTCATCGACCTGGAAATCCTCCGCCGTGGCTTTCAGTACCGCGCTGCCCAACGACTCGCCATAGGCCCGTGGCCCCAGTAGTTCAAGTTCGGTCATGAGCGCAACAACAAGGCAACGGAATGGACGGCTATGCCTTCTTCACGACCGACGAAGCCCAGCTTCTCGGTGGTGGTGGCCTTCACGTTCACCTGGTCCAGGTCTACCTGGAGATCTTCGGCAATCCGCTGGCGCATCGCTTCGATGTGCGGCGCCATCTTTGGCGCCTGGGCAACGATGGTGTTGTCGACGTTGCCCACTTTCCAGCCCTTGGCATGGATCAAGGAAACCACGTGACGTAGCAGCACACGGCTGTCGGCGCCCTTGAATTGCGGGTCGGTGTCAGGGAAATGCTTGCCGATATCGCCCAGGGCGGCAGCGCCGAGCAAGGCATCGCTCAAGGCGTGCAGCAACACGTCACCATCAGAATGCGCAAGCAGCCCGAAGCCGTGTGCGATCCGCACGCCGCCCAGAGTAATGAAGTCGCCTTCAGCAAAACGGTGAACATCGTAGCCGTGGCCAATACGCATAAAAAAACGCCCCGATTTTTGTCAGGGCGTGATTCTACCTGCATTAGCCGTTCAGGGCGCGTGCATGATGTTGCAAGTGTTCATCGATGAAGCTGGCAATGAAGAAGTAGCTGTGGTCATAGCCGGGTTGCAGCCGCAGTTCCAACGGGTGATCGGCCGCCTTGGCCGCCTGTTGCAAGGCTTCGGGCTTGAGCTGGTTGGCGAGGAAATCATCGCGATCACCCTGGTCCACCAACAGCGGCAGCTTTTCTCCCGCTTCGGCGATCAACGCGCAGGCATCCCATTCGCGCCATTTCGAACGGTCTTCCCCAAGGTAGCGGGCGAACGCTTTCTGTCCCCACGGGCAATCCATCGGATTGTTGATCGGAGAAAAGGCCGACACCGAACGGTAACGCCCGGGGTTGCGCAAGGCGCAGACCAGCGCGCCATGACCGCCCATGGAATGACCGCTGATGCCACGCTTATCCGAAGCCGGGAAATGCGCTTCTACCAACGCCGGCAATTCCTGCACGACATAGTCATGCATCCGATAGTGTCGCGCCCAAGGATCCTGCGTGGCGTTCAGATAGAACCCTGCCCCCAGGCCGAAGTCCCACGCACCGTCCGGATCACCGGGCACTTCGGCGCCACGGGGGCTGGTGTCCGGCGCGACGATGATCAAGCCCAACTCGGCGGCCATGCGCTGGGCACCGGCCTTTTGCATGAAATTTTCGTCCGTGCAGGTCAAACCGGACAACCAGTACAACACCGGCAACTTACCGCCCTGCTCCGCTTGCGGCGGCAGATACACGGCGAAGACCATGTCGCAACCCAGCACTTCGGAACGGTGCCGGTAACGCTTGTGCCAGCCGCCGAAGCTCTTCTGGCAGGAAATGTTTTCCAGGCTCATGACCGACCTCAGAAATGAATAACGGTACGGATGCTCTTGCCTTCATGCATCAAGTCGAATGCCTTGTTGATGTCCTCCAGGCCCATGGTGTGAGTGATGAAGGTATCCAGCGGGATCTCGCCCTTTTCAGCCATGTCCACGTAGCTCGGCAGTTCGCTGCGACCGCGCACGCCGCCAAACGCCGAACCGCGCCAGACGCGTCCGGTTACCAGTTGGAACGGACGGGTGGCGATCTCCTGGCCGGCCCCGGCCACGCCGATGATCACCGATTCGCCCCAACCTTTATGGCAGCATTCCAGGGCGGCACGCATCAACTGCACATTGCCGATGCACTCGAAGGAAAAGTCCACGCCGCCGTCTGTCATGTCGACAATGACTTCCTGGATCGGACGGTCGAAATCTTTCGGGTTGACGCAATCGGTGGCGCCCAGCTGCTTGGCGATTTCGAACTTGGCCGGGTTGATGTCGATGGCGATGATGCGCGCGGCCTTGGCCTTCACGGCACCGATCACGGCCGAAAGCCCGATACCGCCCAGGCCGAAGATCGCCACGGTGTCACCCGGCTTGACCTTGGCGGTGTTCAACACGGCGCCGATGCCGGTGGTAACGCCGCAACCCAGCAGGCAGACCTTTTCCAGGGGCGCATCTTTCTGGATCTTCGCTACGGAGATTTCCGGCAGCACGGTGTATTCAGAGAACGTCGACGTACCCATGTAGTGGAAAATCGACTCGCCCTTGTAGGAAAAGCGCGAAGTACCGTCCGGCATCAGGCCTTTGCCCTGGGTGGCGCGGATGGCCTGGCAGAGGTTGGTCTTGCCCGACTTACAGAATTTGCACTGGCCGCACTCCGGGGTGTACAGCGGGATCACATGGTCACCCACCGCCACCGATGTCACACCCTCGCCGATGGCTTCGACAATGGCGCCGCCTTCATGGCCAAGAATCGAGGGGAAGATCCCTTCCGGGTCAGCGCCGGACAGCGTGTAGGCATCGGTGTGACAAACGCCCGAAGCCACCACGCGCAACAGCACTTCGCCCGCCTTGGGCATGGCCACGTCGACTTCAACGATTTCCAGGGGTTTCTTGGCCTCGAAGGCAACGGCAGCGCGTGACTTGATCATCCGGATACTCCAGCAAAATAAAACGAGACAGGGAGTGTAATCCTATGCCGGAAACTGAATAATCCAGCCGAAAGCAAAACATTATTGCCATATAGGGATAATCAGCCATGTCAGACAACCGCTGGGAAGGCATCGATGAGTTCGTGGCTGTGGCCGAATGCAGCCAGTTCACCGCCGCAGCCGAACGTCTCGGTGTGTCGTCTTCCCATATCAGTCGACAAATCGTACGGCTTGAGGAGCGCCTGCAGACACGCTTGCTTTATCGAAGTACCCGTCGGGTAACGCTGACCGAAGCCGGGCAGACCTTCTTGCAGCATTGCCAGCGCTTGCAGGATGGGCGCGAGGAAGCATTGCGGGCCGTCGGTGATCTTGCCAGCGAACCCAAGGGCATGCTGCGCCTGACCTGTGCCGTTGCCTACGGTGAACGGTTCATCGTGCCATTGGTGACGCGGTTCATGGGGATCTATCCACAGTTACGGGTGGACATCGAGCTGAGCAATCGCGCGCTGGACCTGGTGCATGAAGGCCTGGACCTGGCGATTCGCCTCGGCCGCTTGCAGGACTCACGGCTGGTAGCCACGCGCCTGGCACCGCGGCGGATGTACCTTTGCGCTTCGCCGTCCTACCTGGAACGTTATGGTCGGCCCCATAGCTTGTCGGAACTGAGCCGCCACAACTGCCTGATCGGCAGCTCCGACATCTGGCAACTGGAGCAGAACGGCCGGGAATTTTCCCAGCGGGTGCAGGGAAACTGGCGCTGCAACAGCGGGCAAGCGGTGCTGGACGCTGCGTTGCAAGGCGTGGGGTTGTGCCAGTTGCCGGATTATTACGTGCTGGAGCATCTGCACAGCGGTGCGTTGATTTCGTTGCTGGAAGCCCATCAGCCCCCAAACACGGCGGTGTGGGCGCTTTATCCGCAGCAGCGACATCTGTCGCCGAAGGTGCGCAAGTTGGTGGATTACTTGAAGGAAGGGTTGGCTGAGCGGCCGGAGTATCGGGGGTAACGCTGGTTTTATATTGCCTGATCGATTGCTATCGCGAGCAGGCTCGCTCCCACAGTGGATCTTCAGCGGATACAAACTTTGCGTACAGACAACATCCCTTGTGGGAGCGAGCCTGCTCGCGATGGCGATCCTGAAGACGCCTCCATTGCTCGCTTAACGCCGATTCGCCCACCGCTGGCGCAACCACTCAAGGTCTTCCGGCCGGGTGACCTTGATGTTATCCGCCCGCCCCTCAATCAGCCGAGGCGCTTGCCCCGCCCACTCCATGGCGGACGCTTCATCGGTTATCACGGCATCGGCCACCAGGCTGTCGGCCAGGGCCCGGTGCAAGGCGCCAAGACGGAACATCTGCGGTGTATAGGCTTGCCAGATCACGCTGCGATCGACGGTCTCCAGCACGCGGCCATGCTTGTCGGCGCGCTTGAGGGTGTCGCGAGCCGGGACGGCCAGCAGGCCACCGACCGGATCGTTCGCCAGCTCATGGAGCAACGTATCCAGGTCGACCCGGGCAAGATTGGGACGCGCAGCGTCGTGAACCAACACCCAATCGAAATCGTCGGCGCCCTGTTCGTGTAAGTGCAGCAATGCATTGAGGACCGAATCCGAACGCTGCTCGCCGCCGTCCACCCGCTGGATACGGGGATCGCTGGCGCAGGCCAGGGTCGGCCAATAGGGATCGTCGTGAGCAATGCTGACCACCACGCCCTTGACGGTCGGGTGATCGAGGAAACAGCCGAGGCTGTGTTCAAGAATTGTGCGTGCGCCCAGTTGAAGGTATTGCTTGGGTCGGTCCGCGGCCATGCGAGCACCAACGCCCGCGGCAGGAATCACGGCCCAGAAGGCCGGTGGACGAATGCTCATTGGGCCAACTGGTAGAGGGTTTCGCCCTCCTTGACCATGCCCAGTTCATGGCGAGCCCGTTCTTCGACGGTCTCCATGCCTTTCTTCAGTTCCATCACTTCGGCGTCCATCACCCGATTGCGCTCCAGCAATGCCTCGTTTTCGGCGTGCTGGTCGGCAATCTGCTGATTCAGCTCGGCCACTTGCGCCAGGCTGCCATTGCCCACCCACAGGCGGTACTGCAGGCCGGCCAGCAACAGGAGCAAGACGAGAAACAACCAATTGGGACTGCGCATCGAATATCAGGTATCCAGTGAAAAAAGACCGCCATGCCAAACTTTGAAGCGTCTGATAGCACGAAGCCTGGAAGATCCAGGCTTGTGCTTGATAAGGCATCAGATTAGAGGCAAAACCACCGCGTTGGTAATTGTTGCGACGCAATCCGCTGTCTTTTTACCATTTACCGCTTAACCGCGAAACTCGGCGCGACCGTTGTACTTGGCCTTGCCGTTCAACTGCTCTTCGATGCGCAGCAGTTGGTTGTACTTGGAAACGCGGTCAGAGCGGCACAGCGAACCGGTCTTGATCTGGCCCGCCGCGGTGCCCACGGCCAGGTCGGCAATGGTCGAGTCTTCGGTCTCACCGGAGCGGTGGGAGATCACGGCGGTGTAGCCGGCAGCCTTGGCCATCTGGATGGCTTCCAGGGTTTCGGTCAGGGTGCCGATCTGGTTGAACTTGATCAGGATAGAGTTGGCGATCTTCTTGTCGATGCCTTCTTTCAGGATCTTGGTGTTGGTCACGAACAGGTCGTCGCCCACCAGCTGGGTTTTCTCGCCGATCTTGTCGGTGAGGATTTTCCAGCCAGCCCAGTCGGACTCGTCCAGGCCGTCTTCGATGGAAATGATCGGATAGCGCTCGGTCAGGCCCTTGAGGTAGTCGGCGAACCCTTCGGCGGTGAACACCTGGCCTTCGCCGGACAGGTTGTACTTGCCGTCTTCGAAGAACTCACTGGCCGCGCAGTCCAGGGCCAGGGTCACGTCGGTGCCCAGCTTGTAGCCAGCGTTGGCCACGGCTTCGGAGATCACTTTCAGGGCGTCTTCGTTGGACGCCAGGTTCGGTGCGAAACCGCCTTCGTCACCCACGGCGGTGCTCAGGCCACGGGCCTTCAGCACAGCCTTGAGGTGATGGAAAATCTCGGTGCCCATGCGCAGGCCTTCGGAGAAGGACTTGGCGCCAACCGGCTGCACCATGAATTCCTGGATGTCGACGTTGTTATCGGCATGTTCGCCGCCGTTGATGATGTTCATCATTGGCACCGGCATCGAGTACACGCCTGGCGTACCGTTGAGGTTGGCAATGTGGGCGTACAAAGGCAGGTCCTGGTCCTGAGCGGCGGCTTTGGCGGCGGCCAGGGACACTGCGAGGATCGCGTTGGCGCCCAGAGTGGCTTTGTTTTCGGTGCCGTCGAGCTTGATCATGGCCTGGTCGAGGGCCTTCTGGTCGGCAGGGTCCTTGCCCAGCAACAGTTCGCGGATCGGACCGTTGATGTTGGCGACGGCTTTCAGCACGCCCTTGCCCAGGTAACGGCTCTTGTCGCCATCACGCAGCTCCAGCGCTTCGCGCGAGCCAGTGGAAGCACCGGACGGCGCGCAGGCGCTGCCGATGATGCCGTTGTCGAGAAGCACGTCCGCTTCGACAGTGGGGTTGCCACGGGAGTCGAGAACTTCACGACCTTTGATGTCGACGATTTTTGCCATTGTTGTAAACACTCCAAAGTTGACGAAAACGACGCAGCGAGAAGAAAACTTTTACGGTCGGCGGGTGTAGAGCAGCGGGCAGGCTCGCCGACGACAACGCCCGGCCCGCAGGCCAGAGCGTTGATCGAGCAGTACTTTACCGGAGAAAACCGCGTTACGCGGTTTCTATCGTCGGAAAACCCTTGACCAGCTCATCCAGCGACTTGAGCTGAGACAGGAAAGGTTCCAGCTTGTTCAAGCGCAAGGCACAAGGGCCGTCGCACTTGGCATTGTCGGGATCAGGGTGGGCTTCAAGGAACAGGCCAGCCAGAGACTGGCTCATGCCGGCCTTGGCCAGGTCGGTCACCTGGGCGCGACGACCGCCGGCGGAATCGGAGCGACCGCCGGGCATTTGCAGCGCGTGGGTCACGTCGAAGAACACCGGGTACTCGAACTGCTTCATGATGCCGAAGCCGAGCATGTCCACGACAAGGTTGTTGTAGCCGAAGCTCGAACCACGCTCGCAGAGGATCAATTGGTCATTCCCGGCCTCTTCACATTTGCTCAGGATGTGTTTCATTTCCTGGGGCGCGAGAAACTGGGCTTTCTTGATATTGATCACCGCGCCGGTCTTGGCCATCGCGACCACCAGGTCGGTCTGGCGCGACAGAAAGGCCGGCAACTGGATGATGTCGCAGACTTCGGCGACGACCGCGGCCTGGGCCGGCTCGTGGACGTCGGTGATGATCGGCACGCCGAACGCTTGCTTGATGTCCTGGAAGATCCGCATGCCTTCTTCCAGGCCGGGGCCTCGGTAGGAGGTGACCGACGAACGGTTGGCCTTGTCGAAGCTGGCCTTGAAGACGTAAGGGATACCCAGCTTCTGGGTCACCTTCACGTATTCTTCGCAGACCTGCATCGCCATGTCGCGGCTTTCCAGCACGTTCATGCCACCAAACAGCACCATGGGCTTGTCGTTGGCAATCTCGATGTCGCCGACGCGGATGATCTTCTGGGCCATCGTCTTATGCCTTTTTCTGGTGTTGAGCCAAAGCGGCTTTCACGAAACCGCTGAACAGCGGGTGACCGTCGCGCGGTGTCGAAGTGAACTCCGGGTGGAACTGGCAGGCCACGAACCATGGATGGTCGGCAGCTTCGACCACTTCGACCAGCGCGCCGTCACCGGAACGACCGGAGATCTTCAGGCCGGCTTCGATCAGTTGAGGCAGCAGGTTGTTATTCACTTCGTAGCGGTGGCGATGGCGCTCGACGATGACATCCTTGGCGTAGCAGTCGTGCACCTTGGAGCCGGCTTCGAGCAGGCATTCCTGTGCGCCGAGGCGCATGGTGCCGCCCAGGTCGGAGCTTTCGGTACGCACTTCGACGGCACCGGTGGCGTCTTCCCACTCGGTGATCAGGCCCACGACCGGGTGGCCACTGGCGCGATCGAATTCGGTGGAGTTGGCGTCTTTCCAGCCCATCACGTTACGTGCAAACTCGATGACCGCCACTTGCATCCCGAGGCAGATGCCCAGGTACGGCACCTTGTTTTCACGAGCGTATTGCACCGCGGTGATCTTGCCTTCCACGCCGCGCAGGCCAAAGCCGCCCGGCACGAGGATCGCATCGGCGCCTTCGAGCAGGCCGGTGCCCTGGTTCTCGATGTCTTCGGAGTCGATGTAGCGCAGGTTGACCTTGGTGCGGTTGCTGATGCCGGCATGACTCATCGCCTCGATCAGCGACTTGTAGGCGTCCAGCAGCTCCATGTACTTGCCGACCATGGCGATGGTGACTTCGTGTTCCGGGTTGAGCTTGGCATCGACCACGGCCTCCCACTCAGACAGGTCCGCGCTGGCGCATTGCAGGCCGAAGCGCTCGACGACGAAATCATCGAGGCCCTGGGAGTGCAGGATGCCCGGGATCTTGTAGATGGTGTCGGCGTCTTCCAGGCCGATGACCGCGCGTTCTTCCACGTTGGTGAACTGGGCGATCTTGCGACGCGAGGACATATCGATCGGGTGATCGGAGCGGCATACCAGCACGTCCGGCTGCAAGCCGATGGAACGCAGTTCCTTGACCGAGTGCTGGGTTGGCTTGGTCTTGGTTTCGCCGGCCGTGGCGATGTACGGCACCAGCGTCAGGTGCATCAGCATCGCGCGCTTGGCACCGATTTCGAAACGCAACTGGCGGATGGCTTCGAGGAACGGCTGGGACTCGATGTCGCCCACGGTACCGCCGATCTCTACCATCGCCACGTCCGCGTCGCCGGCGCCCTTGATGATGCGGCGCTTGATTTCGTCGGTGATGTGCGGGATGACCTGGATGGTCGCGCCCAGGTAGTCACCACGGCGTTCCTTGCGCAGCACGTGCTCATAGACACGGCCGGTGGTGAAGTTGTTGTTCTGGGTCATGGTCGTGCGGATGAACCGCTCGTAGTGGCCCAGGTCCAGGTCGGTCTCGGCGCCGTCATGGGTAACGAACACTTCACCGTGCTGGAACGGGCTCATGGTGCCCGGGTCGACGTTGATGTACGGGTCCAGCTTGAGCATGGTGACCTTAAGTCCCCGCGCCTCCAGGATGGCCGCCAATGAAGCCGAGGCAATGCCTTTCCCCAATGAAGAAACAACACCGCCCGTGACGAATATGTAGCGCGTCATGAAAAACCCTAGAAGTCTGCGTTAAAGCGGTCCGAGCCGCCGGGGAAAGCGAAGGAAGGCCGAAGCCCCCGATCACCTGCATTAATCACAGTGCACCTTTCAAAAAAACCGCCGCGTCGGGACAGACCGGAGGTGAAATCACCGGTACGTTGCTCGCTACACATTTTTTGGAATCGCCCAGCAAAGACTGCTTGGTAATCGGCAACTCCTGCAATTCAGGCGAATCCACAGAAGTTGTATCAAGAAGGGAGCGTAGTCTACCGGAAAGCCCCTTTCAGCTCAAACCCAGATCTTGCCTTTCATGGCTGCCAAATGAGTTGCCAACGGTCACTGGCGTCTCGATCGAACCCCTTCAGATTGGCCAACCCCAGCAATTGCTCGCCCCGGTACAGGAGCGGCAAACGGCCACGGACGAACGCCGGCACGCTGTTTTCGTTGAGCAAACGCTTGAGGTCCCGGTGCCCACGACCCGGCAATTCCATGACTTCGCCGCCCCGGCGATAGCGAACGCAAAGCGGTCCCGGGGGGGCTTCGCCGCGCAAGCTCACCCGGCCATTGCCCGGCAAGGCCAAAGGCTGATCCACGCAAGGCCATTCAACGGGGCTTGAGACTGGCTGCAGCCAGTGGTCGGATAACCACCAGATGCGTCCGCCGGTCCGGTGTATTTCCCCATCGGCCAGTCGCCAGACAGGATGGCCATCGTCCCTGGCATCACGCAACGAGTCCCAGCCAACCCAATGGTCACTGTCGGGAAGCCGCGTGACGGGCGCCAGCCAATGACTCAACGCATTGCGTTGCCGGGCGGGGGACAGGGCCCGAAAAGATGTCATTTCAAGGGACCGCAGCCCGAGCCAATCGAAGGCATTCGGCGTGAGGGCGCGCGCCAGGTCGATCTGCGCCAGCTCGTCCAGCAAGCCTTGCGCCTCGCTCAGGTGCGCGGCGCTGCGGGCCAGGGTCAGCGACGCCTGGGGCCACTGCTCGGCCAAGACTGGAAAGACCCGCTGCCGCAGAAAATTGCGGGCGTAACGATGATCGTCATTGGAGGGATCTTCGACCCAGCTCAAGCCATGCCGGCTGGCATAGGCTTCCAGTTCCGCCCGGGAGACATCGAGCAATGGTCGCAGCAAAAGCCCCTGCCCCAAGGGCCGCCGCCTCGGCATTGCCGACAAGCCCCGCGCCCCGGCCCCGCGCAGCAAACGAAACAACAGGGTTTCGGCCTGGTCATCCCGGTGTTGGGCCGTGAGCAGCACTTCGTTGTTCTGCGTCGCCGCGATGAAAGCCCTGTAACGCGCATCCCGGGCAGCGCGCTCGACACTGGCGCCGGGCCGGACCTCAACGCTGATCACTTGCAGCGGTACCCCAAGGGCCTCGCAGACCCGGCGACAATGTTCCGGCCACGCCTCGGCCACGGCCTGGAGGCCATGGTGGACATGGATGGCGCCGAGGGGCGGCAGGACCTGGCTTTTTGCCAGGGAAACGAGCAGGTGCAGCAGGACGGTGGAGTCGAGGCCACCGGAGAAGGCGATGCGCCAGGTGGACGCGTTGCGCCAGTCAGATAACTGAGCGAGAAGCCGGGTGGGCAGATCCGTGTTTGAGTTCATAGGAGTCAGCCTAGGGCATAAACAACTGTGGGAGCGAGCTTGCTTGCGATGGCGGTGTCTCAGTCAACTCAGGAGTTGAATGTTAAATCGCTATCGCGAGCAGGCTCGCTCCCACAAGGTATTGCAATCAGATCAGAGACCGTAGCTCATCAAGCGCTCATAGCGACGGGCCAGCAGCGCCTCGTTGTCGAAGGTTTTGAGCATCGACAACTGCGAGCTCAGTTCAGCGCGAATCAGCGCCGCTGCTGCGGCCGGATCGCGATGGGCGCCGCCCACTGGCTCGTTGATCACTTTATCAACGATGCCCAGGCCCTTGAGGCGCTCGGCGGTGATGCCCATGGCTTCGGCGGCATCCGGTGCCTTCTCGGCGGTTTTCCAGAGGATCGAAGCGCAACCTTCCGGCGAAATCACCGCGTAGGTGGAATATTGCAGCATGTTCAATTGGTCGCAGACACCGATGGCCAACGCACCGCCAGAACCGCCTTCGCCGATCACGGTGGCGATGATCGGGGTCTTCAGGCGCGCCATCACGCGCAGGTTCCAGGCGATCGCTTCGCTCTGGTTGCGCTCTTCAGCGTCGATGCCCGGATAGGCGCCTGGGGTGTCGATGAAGGTCAGGATCGGCATCTTGAAGCGCTCGGCCATTTCCATCAGGCGGCAAGCCTTGCGGTAGCCTTCCGGACGCGGCATGCCGAAGTTGCGACGCACCTTCTCGCGCACTTCACGACCCTTCTGGTGACCGATCACCATCACTGGCTGGTCGTCCAGGCGGGCGACACCACCGACAATCGCGGCGTCGTCGGAGAAATGACGGTCGCCGTGAAGCTCATCGAACTCGGTGAAGATGTGTTCAATGTAGTCCAGGGTGTAGGGACGACGCGGATGACGCGCCAGACGCGCGATCTGCCAACTGGTCAGCTTGCCGAAGATGTCTTCGGTCAGCGTGCGGCTCTTGTCCTGCAGCCGAGAGATTTCATCGCCGATATTCAGCGAATTGTCGTTACCGACCAAGCGCAACTCTTCGATCTTGGCTTGCAGGTCGGCGATCGGCTGTTCGAAATCTAGAAAATTCGGGTTCATAGGCGTCCGTCTTGGGTCGACGTCCAAGAGAGCTTGGGCCGGCCGGTTGTCTATTCGCGCCCTACCTTAAGGGAGAGGCGCGTTCAGGTCGAGATTAAAAATTCGAGTCGAGGTCAGGGGCGCTCCGGGTGCGGGAGTGGCCCCTGGCCGTCAACGGTATTGGAGGAAGACGTTGTCTTTGCCGAACTGGTCACGCAAGGCTTGAATCAACGCATCCGCCGGGTCGATCCGCCACCCCTCGCCAAACTGCAGCACGGCCTTGGCGTCGGGGCGCACGTACTCCATGGTAATCGGGCAAGCACCGCGATGACGCTTGAACAATTCACCCAACCAGCGTAGCTGATCGCCCTTCAGATCCTGGGTCTGCAACTTCAGGCGCAGGCTCTCGGCCAGGTTGGTGCGGGCATCCTCCATGCTCATTACGCGTTTGACCCGCAACCGCAGGCCGCCGGAAAAGTCATCATTGCTGACCTCCCCTTCCACCACGACCATCGCATCCGTCTGCAGCAACGACTGCGCCGAATGGAACGCGTCGGCAAACAATGACGCTTCGATACGCCCAGAGCGGTCGTCGAGGGTGATGAAGCCCATCTTGTCGCCCTTTTTGTTTTTCATTACCCGCAGGGCGATGATCATGCCGGCGACCGTTTGCGTGTCGCGTGCCGGCTTCAGGTCGATGATGCGCTGACGGGCGAAGCGGCGGATCTCGCCTTCGTATTCATCGATCGGGTGACCGGTGAGGTACAGACCCAAGGTGTCTTTCTCGCCCTTGAGGCGCTCCTTGAGGGTCAGCTCCTTGGCCTTGCGATGATTGGCATACACATCGGCGTCTTCCTCGACGAACAACCCGCCAAACAGGTCGGCGTGGCCGCTGTCGTGGGTGCGGGCCGTCTGTTCGGCGGCCTTGATCGCTTCTTCCATCGCCGCCAGCAACACCGCGCGGTTGCGGTCGATGTTGGCCTGGTAGGCCTTGGGCTCGTCATGGAAGTACGGGCCCAAACGGTCCAGGGCGCCACTGCGGATCAGCCCGTCGAGGGTACGCTTGTTGATACGTTTGAGGTCGACCCGGGCGCAGAAATCGAACAGGTCCTTGAAGGGCCCGTCCTGGCGCGCTTCGGTGATCGCCTCCACCGGGCCTTCGCCCACGCCCTTGATCGCGCCGAGGCCGTAGATGATGCGGCCTTCGTCGTTCACCGTGAACTTGAACTCCGAAGCGTTCACGTCCGGCGCGTCGAGGCGCAGCTTCATGGTCCGCACTTCTTCGATCAAGGTCACGACCTTGTCGGTGTTGTGCATATCCGCCGAGAGCACCGCCGCCATGAACGGCGCCGGGTAGTGTGCTTTCAACCATGCCGTCTGGTACGACACCAGGCCATAGGCGGCGGAGTGGGATTTGTTGAAGCCATAGCCGGCGAATTTTTCCACCAGGTCGAAGATGTTGCCCGCCAGGTCCGCATCGATGCCGTTGTTTGCACAACCTTCGATGAAACCGCCGCGTTGTTTGGCCATCTCCTCGGGCTTTTTCTTACCCATCGCTCGACGCAGCATATCCGCGCCGCCGAGGGTGTAGCCGGCCATCACCTGGGCAATCTGCATCACCTGTTCCTGATACAGGATGATGCCGTAGGTCGGTGCCAGTACTGGCTTGAGGCCCTCGTACTGGTAGTCGGGGTGCGGATAGGCCAGCTCGGCGCGCCCGTGCTTACGGTTGATGAAGTCGTCCACCATGCCCGATTGCAGCGGGCCCGGACGGAACAGGGCCACCAGTGCGATCAAGTCTTCCAGGCAGTCGGGCTTGAGCTTCTTGATCAGCTCCTTCATGCCTCGGGATTCAAGCTGGAACACCGCCGTGGTTTCAGCTTTCTGCAACAGGCTGTAGGTCGGCTTGTCGTCAAGCGGAATGAAGGCAATGTCCAGCGGCTCTTCGCCGACCTTGGCCCGGTCGCGGTTGATGGTCTTGAGCGCCCAGTCGATGATGGTCAGGGTCCGCAGGCCAAGGAAGTCGAACTTCACCAGGCCCGCCGCCTCGACGTCGTCCTTGTCGAACTGGGTGACCAGGCCGTCGCCCTCTTCATCGCAATAGATCGGCGAGAAGTCGGTCAGCTTGGTCGGCGCGATCACCACGCCACCGGCGTGCTTGCCGACGTTACGCACCACGCCTTCGAGCTTGCGGGCCATCTCCCAGATTTCCGCGGCCTCTTCGTCGACCTTGATGAAGTCCCGCAGGATTTCTTCCTGCTCGTAGGCTTTTTCCAGGGTCATGCCGACTTCGAAGGGGATCATCTTCGACAGGCGATCCGCCAGGCCGTAGGACTTGCCCTGCACCCGCGCCACGTCGCGCACCACAGCCTTGGCGGCCATGGAACCGAAAGTGATGATCTGGCTCACTGCGTTGCGGCCGTATTTTTCGGCCACGTAGTCGATCACCCGGTCGCGACCGTCCATGCAGAAGTCGACGTCGAAGTCGGGCATGGAAACCCGTTCCGGGTTGAGGAAACGTTCGAACAGCAGGTCATATTCCAGCGGGTCGAGGTCGGTGATCTTCTGCACGTAGGCCACCAGCGACCCGGCGCCCGACCCCCGGCCAGGGCCTACCGGCACGCCGTTGCTCTTGGCCCACTGGATGAAGTCCATCACAATCAGGAAGTAACCGGGGAACCCCATCTGGATGATGATATCCAGTTCGAAATTCAACCGATCGACATAGACCTGGCGCTTGGCTTCGTAATCTTCGGTGGTGTCCTTGGGCAAAAGGACGCTCAGCCGTTCTTCGAGGCCGTCGAACGAGACCTTGCGGAAATATTCATCGATGGTCATGCCATCGGGAATCGGGAAGTTGGGCAAAAAGTGCTTGCCCAGCTTCACTTCGATGTTGCAGCGCTTGGCGATCTCGACGGTGTTTTCCAGCGCTTCGGGCAGGTCGCTGAACAACTCGGCCATTTCCTCGGCGCTCTTGAGGTACTGCTGGTCGCTGTAGTTCTTCGGCCGACGCGGGTCGTCGAGGGCGCGGCCCTCGCCGATGCAGACGCGGGTCTCGTGGGCCTCGAAATCTTCTTGCTTGATAAACCGCACGTCGTTGGTCGCCACCAGCGGCGCACCGAGCTTGTCGGCCAGGGCCACGGCGGCGTGCAGGTGCTCTTCGTCATTGGGACGGCTGGTGCGCTGCACTTCGATGTAGAAGCGATCCGGGAACACCGCCATCCAGTCGCGAGCGAGCTGCTCGGCTTCTTCGGTATTGCCGCTGAGCAGGGCCAGGCCGATCTCGCCCTCCTTGGCCGCCGACAGCATGATCAACCCTTCGCTGGCCTCGGCCACCCATTCGCGCTCGATGATGATCGAGCCGTTGCGCTGGCCGTCGATAAAGCCGCGGGAAATCAGCTCGGTGAGGTTGCGGTAGCCCACGGCATTCATCACCAGCAGGCTGATACGGCTCAGCGGCGCATCCGGGTCCTTGCTCGCCAGCCACAGGTCGGCGCCGCAGATCGGCTTGATCCCGGCGCCCATGGCGTTCTTGTAGAACTTGACCAGCGAGCACATGTTGTTCTGGTCGGTAACCGCCACGGCAGGCATGTTCATGCCCACCAGGGTCTTGACCAGGGGCTTGATCCGCACCAGACCGTCGACCAGGGAATATTCAGTGTGCAGGCGTAGATGAACGAATGAAGCCGGCATAGTGATCCTGCGTTAAGTCATGAAAACAACAAGGCCCGGATTGTACCGGGCCTTGGGTAAAACATCAGCCATGTGTATCCCGTCAGGCAAATGCGCACACTACTTTTGTGGCGAGGGGATTTATCCCCGCTGGGCTGCGAAGCGGCCCCAAAAGCCCATCAGGCAACGGGTTGTCAGCTAAAGGACCGCTTCGCGCTCCAGCGGGGATAAATCCCCTCGCCACAAATCCACATTCGCCTTTATGTAATGGGAGCCTGATTACTCACGATCAGCCCAACACGCGCTTCATAAGCCAGCCGAACCGGCGCAAACGAACGCCTGTGGATCGGCGTCGGCCCAAGGCGTGCCAGGGCTTCCAGATGCACCGGGGTCGGATAACCCTTGTGGCTGCCAATCCCGTAGCCGGGGTAGATCAATTCGAACGCGGCCATTTCCCGGTCGCGGCTGACCTTGGCCAGGATCGAGGCGGCTGCGATGGCCGGAACCTTGCCGTCGCCCTGGATGACCGCCTCGGCGCGCATCGACAGTTTCGGACAGCGATTGCCGTCGATCATCGCCAGCTTCGGCGTGACATGCAGCCCGTGCACCGCACGCTGCATGGCGAGCATGGTGGCGTGCAGGATATTGAGTTCATCGATTTCTTCGACTTCGGCCCGGGCGATGCACCAACTCAAGGCTTTCTCACAGATTTCGTCATAAAGCTTTTCGCGACGGGCCTCGGTGAGTTTCTTCGAGTCATCGAGACCCAGAATCGGCCGTGTCGGATCGAGAATCACCGCCGCCGTGACCACCGCGCCGCACAACGGGCCGCGTCCTACTTCATCGACACCGGCGACAAGCTGTTCCACCTCGGCGACCAGGTTGAAATCCAGGCCCATCTGCAGCTTTACGTTGCTCATTGTTTCTTGCCGATCAGGGTCAATACAGCCTCCGCAGCCTGGTTGGACGCATCGCGTCGCAAGGTGCGGTGGATTTCGTCAAAGCCCCGGGTCTGTTCCTCGCCGCCGTCGATCAGGGGCAACAGCGTATTGGCCAGCGACTCGGCGGTTGCGTCGCCCTGAAGCAGCTCCGGTACCAGCAAGCGCTGGGCCAGAAGATTCGGCAAGGAAACGTAAGGGCTCTTGACCATGCGCTTGAGAATCCAGAACGTCAGCGGCGCCAAACGATACGCGACCACCATTGGGCGTTTGTATAACAACGCCTCAAGGGTAGCAGTGCCAGAGGCAATCAACACGGCATCGCAGGCGGCCAGCGCTTGGTGGGACTGACCGTCGAGCAGCATCACCGGCAAATCGCGCCCGGCCAGCAAGGCTTCAAGCTGGCCGCGCCGCTGCGGGCTGGCACAAGGAAGGACAAACCTGACATCGGGACGCATCGTCCGCATCCGTTCGGCGGCGTCGAAGAACAACCCGCCCAGGCGACTGACCTCGCCGCCCCGGCTGCCAGGCATCAACGCCACCAGCGGCCCTTCCGGCAGGCCCAATGCCTGGCGAGCCGCCGCGCGGTCTGCCTCCAGGGGAATGGTATCGGCCAGGGTGTGCCCGACGAACCGCACCGGCACGCCTTTTTCTTCGTAGAAGCGCGCTTCGAATGGCAGCAGCGTGAGCATCAGGTCGCAGCCTTCGCGAATCTTCAGCACCCGCTTCTGCCGCCAGGCCCAGACGGACGGGCTGACGTAATGCACGGTCTTGATGCCAGCCTGGCGCAACTTGAGCTCGATATTGAGGGTGAAGTCCGGCGCGTCGATGCCGATGAAGACGTCCGGTTTCTCCTCGATCAGCGTCTGGATCAGTTTCTTGCGACGGGCCAGTAACTCGCGCAAGCGCCCGAGCACCTCCACCAGGCCCATGACCGACAGCCGCTCCATGGGAAAGTAGGACTCCAGGCCTTCGGCCTGCATCAACGGGCCGCCGACACCGATGAATTCGACCGCGGGATGCTGCGCCTTGAGCGCGCGCATCAAGCCGGCACCCAGGATGTCACCGGAAGCCTCTCCCGCTACCAGCGCAATACGCAGATTGGCCATGATCAGCGGGTGATGCCGCGGGTCGAAGACTGGATGGAGTCGCGGAATGTCGCGACCTCCGGGAACTGCACTGACGCTTCGGCCAGTTCGGCGAGCGCCTGGTCGACCGTCAGGCCCTGGCGGTAGACGACCTTGTAGGCGCGGCGCAAGGCCGTGATCGCCTCTTCGCTGAAACCACGACGACGCATGCCTTCGAAGTTCATGCTGCGGGCTTCGGCCGGGTTACCGAACACCGTGACATAGGCCGGGACATCCTTGCCGATGGCGGTGCCCATGCCGGAGAAACTGTGGGCACCGATATGGCAATACTGGTGGACCAGGGTGAAACCGGACAGGATCGCCCAGTCATCCACATGCACATGGCCGGCCAACGCGGTGTTGTTGACCAGGATGCAATGGTTGCCAATGATGCTGTCGTGACCGATATGGGCATAGGCCATGATCAGGTTGTGATCGCCCAGCGTCGTTTCGGAACGGTCCTGGACGGTGCCACGGTGGATCGTCACGCCTTCGCGAATCACATTGTGATCGCCGATCACCAGGCGGGTTTCTTCACCTTTGTACTTGAGATCGGGCGTGTCCTCGCCTACCGATGAAAACTGGTAGATGCGATTGTGCCGGCCGATCCGGGTCGGCCCCTTGAGAATTACGTGGGGACCGATCACCGTGCCCTCGCCGATTTCCACACCTGCGCCGATGATTGACCAAGGGCCAACCTCGACATCGGCGGCCAGCACGGCCGACGGATCGATGATTGCGCGAGGGTCAATCAAACTCATAGCTTGCGTTCCGCGCAGATGATTTCAGCGGAGCAGACCGGCTTGCCGTCGACCGAAGCCTGGCATTCGAATTTCCAGATCTGGCGCTTGCAACTGATGAACTTGGCCTCGAGGATCAATTGATCGCCCGGGGTCACCGGCTGGCGGAAACGCAGCTTGTCGGAGCCGACGAAGTAATACAGCGTGCCATCGGCAGGCTTCACGTCGAGCATTTTGAAACCAAGGATCCCGGCAGCCTGAGCCATCGCTTCGATGATCAACACGCCCGGCATGATTGGATGCGCTGGGAAGTGGCCATTGAAGAACGGTTCGTTGATGCTGACATTCTTGTAGGCGCGAATGCGCTTGCCTTCAACATCCAGGTCCACGACCCGATCCACCAGCAGGAACGGGTAACGGTGAGGCAGGTATTCGCGAATCTCGTTGATGTCCATCATTTCGGGGGGAAGCCTATGTAAAGATTGGGAGCGCACGATTGACGCGCACCCCGCTAGCAAATCAAGGAGGCCAGGGCCTAGCGGCTGTGCACACCTGATATGGAAATGGTATCAGCCATCTGATGAAGCATTACCGCCAGGGGTCACGTCCCCTACACGCTTTTCCACCTGCTTGAGGCGCCGCGCGATGTCGTCGAGCTGGCGGATACGCGCCGCGCTCTTTCGCCACTCGGCAGCCGGTTGCATGGCTGTGCCGGAAGAATAGGCACCCGGCTCGGTAATCGAGTGGGTCACCATGGTCATCCCGGTCAGGAAAACGTTGTCACAAATATCGATATGGCCCACCAGGCCCACGCCGCCGGCGAGCATGCAGTGCTTGCCGATTTTGGTGCTGCCGGAAATGCCGACACAAGCCGCCATGGCGGTGTGATCACCGACCTGGACGTTGTGGGCGATCTGGATCTGGTTATCGAGCTTGACGCCATTGCCGATGACCGTATCGGCCAGCGCGCCACGGTCTATGGCCGTATTGACGCCTATCTCCACGTCGTCGCCAACGCTCACGCCGCCAATCTGGGCGATCTTTTGCCAGACGCCCTTCTCATTGGCGAAACCGAACCCTTCACCGCCCAGCACCGCGCCGGACTGGATCACCACCCGTTTGCCGATGCGTACATCGTGGTAGAGGGTGACCCGCGGAGCCAGCCAACCGCCCTCGCCGATCTCGCTGCGCGCACCGATGAAGCAATGGGCGCCCAGCGTCACGCCGGCGCCAATCCGGGCCGCGCTTTCGATGACGACGAAGGGACCGATACTGGCCGAGGGATCGACGACGGCATCCGACGCGATCACCGCGCTGGGATGAATGCCTGCCGCCGACTTGGGTTTGGGATCGAACAGATGGGAAATTCGCGCGTACGCCAGGTACGGATCGGCCACGATCAGCGCATCGCCGACAAACCCTTCGGCATCGCCAGCCTTGAGCAATAACGCGGCAGCCCGGCTGTCAGCCAGGTATTTGCGGTACTGGGGATTTGCCAGGAAGCTCAACTGAGCTGGGCCAGCCTCTTGCAAAGTGGCTAGCCCAGTGATGACCTTTTCCGGGTCGCCACGCAGGGTGGCGCCGAGGAACTCAGCCAATTGGCCGAGCTTGATAGTCGCTGTCATGGATTACTTCAGCTGGTTCATGCGCTCGATGACCTGGCGCGTGATGTCGTATTGAGGTTTGACATCGATCACTGCGCCCCGCTCGAACACCAGGTCGAAACCACCTTTCTTGATGACTTCTTCCACGGCGCTGTCGAGTTTCGGCTTGAGCTGCTTGAGCATTTCACGGTCGGCCACGGCTTTCGCTTCGTTCAGTTCCTTGGACTGGAACTGGAAGTCACGAGCCTTCTGCTTGAATTCAAGCTCCAGGCGTTCGCGCTCGCCCTGGGCCATCTTGTCGCCACCGGCCACCAGACGGTCCTGAATGCCTTTGGCGCTGCTTTCCAGGCCTTTGAGCTTGGTCAGTTGCGGGCCAAATTTCTTCTCGGCGTCTACGGCGTATTTCTTCGCCGCGTCGGACTCCAGCAAGGCCATCTGATAGTTCAGCACGGCGATTTTCATGTCGGCAAAAGCCGGGCCTGCGACCAGCACGGTCGCCAGGAGAACCAATTGAGTCAACTTACGCACGATGTACTCCTACAAAATCCGTTGTCGTTATCTTGGGTCAGACGCTTAGAACGTCTGGCCGAGGGAGAATTGGAACACTTGGGTTTCAGCGTCGTCCGGTTTCTTGATCGGCATCGCCAATGCGAAGCTCAACGGGCCCAGCGCGGTGACCCAGGTCACGCCCACACCGACGGAGCTGGCCAGGTTGCTGAGGCTGATGTCGTTGCACTTGGTATTGGAACTCGTACCGTTAGCGTTGGTGGTGTCATCACAACTGGAGTCGAATACGTTACCCACGTCCCAGAATACCGAGGTACGCAGGGAGCGCTGATCCTTGACGAACGGCATCGGGAACAGGATTTCCGCGCCGCCCTGGATGAGCACGTTGCCACCGAACGGCAGCGGATCCTGGTCCGGATCGCGGATGGTCCCCGGGTTGGTGCCACGGCTCGGCGTACTGCGCGGGCCCAAGGTGCTGTCCTTGAAACCACGGACCGAGTTGAAACCACCGGCGTAGTAGTTCTCATAGAACGGCAGGCCATCGGTCGAACCGTAGCCATCGCCATAACCCAGCTCGGTGTGCAGGCGCATGGTGTAGTTGTCGGTCAACGGCTGGAACAACTGGCCACGGTAATCGAGCTTGAAGAACGACAGGTCACTGCCAGGGGTGGTGGTTTCCAGCACCAGGCTCTGGGACCGACCGCGCGTCGCCAGCACGCCCTTGTTCAAGGTCGATTCGGACCAGCCGACAGACGCCTTGAAGTTCAGGTAGTTATCGCCTTCCTTCTCGACGAAATCGAAAATCTCGTCAACGGTGTAGCGACCGGTGTTGATCTTGTCCTGCTGCGCGGTGAGGCCGAAGGTAAGGCGCGAAGTCTCGCTGATTGGGTAACCAACGTTCACACCCGCACCCAGGCTGTCCACGGCGTAGCTGGAGATGTCAGCATCGAGCTCGTCGTAGTCGGTGGTGCGATAGAAGGCGTTGTAGCCCAGGCTCACGCCGTCGGCGGTCCAGTAGGGGTCCACGTAGCCGAAGTTGTAGCGGGTCTGGTACTCGCTTCGGGTCAGGCCGAGGCTGACCTTGTTACCGGTGCCCAGGAAGTTGTTCTGGGTGATCGACCCACCCAGGATCAGGCCCGCGCTCTGGGCGAAACCGACGCTGGCGGTGATCGAGCCGGAAGCTTGTTCTTCAACGCTGTAGTTCACATCCACCTGGTCATCGACGCCCGGTACGGCCGGGGTCTCGACGTTGACTTCCTTGAAGAAGCCCAGGCGTTCCAGACGGGTCTTGGACTGGTCGATCAGGTAGGTCGACGCCCAACCGCCTTCCATCTGGCGCATTTCACGACGCAGCACTTCATCTTCGGATTTGGTGTTGCCACGGAAGTTGATGCGGTTGACGTAGGCACGCTTGCCCGGATCCACGGCGAAGGTGATGTCGACGGTATGGTCTTCATCGTGCGGCTGCGGCACGCCGTTGACGTTGGCGAAGGTATAACCCTCGTTACCCAGGCGACGGGTGATCAGCTCGGACGTGGTGGTCATCAGCTTGCGCGAGAACACCTGGCCCTTCTGCACGAGCAAGAGTGATTTCACCTGGTCTTCAGGGACTTTCAGGTCACCACTGAGCTTGACGTCACGAACGGTGTACTTCTCGCCTTCGTTGACGTTGACGGTGATGTAGACGTGCTTCTTGTCCGGGGTAATGGACACCTGGGTCGAAGCGATATCCATGTTGATGTAGCCACGGTCCAGGTAGTAGGAACGCAGGCGCTCCAGGTCACCGGAAAGTTTTTCACGGGCGTACTTGTCGTCGTTCTTGAAGAACGACAGCCAGTTGGTGGTCTTGAGCTCGAACAGGTCGATCAGGTCTTCATCCGGGAAAACCGTGTTGCCCACCACGTTGATGTGCTGGATGGCCGCCACGGTGCCTTCGTTGATGTTGACCTTCAGGCCGACGCGGTTGCGTGGCTGCGGCACCACTTCGGTGTCGACTGTGGCCGAATAGCGACCCTGGGCGACGTACTGGCGCTGCAGCTCGTTACGCACACCTTCGAGAGTGGCGCGCTGGAAGATCTCGCCTTCGGCCAGGCCGGATTGCTTGAGGCCTTTCATCAGGTCCTCAGTGGAAATCGCCTTGTTGCCCTCGATCTCGATACTGGCGACCGAAGGGCGCTCGACGACCGTGATGACCAGGACATTGCCGTCGCGGCCCAGCTGGATATCTTGAAAGAAGCCGGTCTTGAACAACGCACGAGTGGATTCCACCAGGCGCCGATCATCCGCCTGCTCGCCGACGTTCAGCGGCAAGGCACCAAAGACGCTACCTGCGGAAACCCGCTGGAGGCCGTTGACGCGAATATCAGAGATAGTGAAGGACTCGGCGTGAACTTCGGCGATCATCAATACGGTGAGAACCGCAGTTAGCAGCAGACGTTTCATGAAGTCCTTTCTTATTCCAACTGGCAATAAACAAACTGCCGCAAAATGCGGCAGATTCGCAATTCAGCGAAGCGTTACAGACGACCCAGATCGTTGACCAAGGCAAGCAACATCACCCCGACCACCAAGCTGATACCGATCTGTATCCCCCAACCTTGCACCCGATCCGACAAGGGACGACCACGCGCCCACTCGATCAGATAAAACAGCAGATGCCCCCCATCCAGTACCGGGATGGGCAGCAAATTCAGAACCCCCAGGCTAATGCTCAGATAAGCAAGGAAATTCAGGAAATCAGCGACGCCCGACTGGGCAGAAGCGCCCGCCACTTTAGCAATGGTTATCGGTCCACTCAAGTTTTTTACCGAGAGCTCGCCGAACAACATTTTCTTCAGCGAGTCGAGGGTCAGGACACTCATGGTCCAAGTACGCCGCGCGCCCTCGCCAATTGCCGCGACAGGGCCGAAGCTGACCTCTCGAACCATCTCCGGTGGCCAGTCGACCGCCTTGACCCCGGCCCCCAGGTAACCCGTCGGCGCTTTGGCTTCGCCACGGGCGGCCAACGTCACGGGAACATCAATCGTGGCGCCGTCGCGCTCCACGCTCAGCAATATTTTGGCATCAGGACGGACACGAACCGAGTCGACCACCTGTTGCCAGTCGCTGACCGCCCGCCCGTCGAACGCGAGCAAACGGTCACCGGTCCTCAGGCCCGCGGCATGTGCCGGGCCTTTCGGGTCGAGTTCGGCGAGGACAGGCGCCAGCGCGGGACGCCATGGACGGATCCCGAGGGAGCGGATCGGATCAGGCTCGTCGGCACCTTTGAGCCAATTATCGAGTACCAGCTCCCGGGGCGAGTCCGCGGTGGATCCCTCCTCGCGAACGATCATCTGCAGGGAACCGCTCTCACCCAGGCGACGCACCAATTGCAGATTGACGGCGGCCCAGCCTGATGTTGGCTCGCCATCGATGGCCACGATTTCCTGGCCCGCGCCCAACCCGGCGCGCGCCGCAACGCTCCCCGCCTCGACCGCGCCAATGACAGGGCGCACCTGCTCGCTGCCCAGCATGGCCAGCGCCCAAAAAAACACCAGGGCCAGCAGGAAGTTGGCGATCGGCCCCGCCGCCACGATGGCGATGCGCTGACGAACGGTCTTGCGATTGAAGGATTGGTCGAGCTGGTCGAGAGGAACTTCACCCTCGCGCTCGTCGAGCATCTTCACGTAGCCGCCCAGGGGGATGGCCGCGACAACGAATTCAGTGCCCTGCTTGTCGTGCCAGCGTAGCAGGGGCATGCCGAAGCCGACGGAAAAACGCAGGACCTTGACGCCACAGCGACGCGCGACCCAGAAATGGCCGAATTCGTGAAAAGTGACCAGCACACCCAGCGCAACCAGGGTGCCGACGATCATATAGAGCGCGCTCATCTGTTTTCTCCACAATCCTGCCCAGGACAACCCTGGCTAACGTACCGCAGCCTCAACGCCCGTGGCGGCTCAACCACTGGCCCGCCAACTGGCGAGCCCTGGCATCCACGGTAAATACCGCGTCGAGGTCATCGAGGGAGACCACGGCCTCGAGGTTCAAGACTTCCTCGATGATACTCGCGATCTCGAGGTAACGGACACGCCCATCGAGAAACGCTGCAACCGCCACTTCGTTAGCGGCATTAAGCATGGCCGGCGCGCTGTCGCCCACCTCTGCCGCCTGCCGCGCCAGGCGCAGGCAGGGAAAGCGCTGTTCATCGGGCGCCTGGAAATCCAGGCGCGCGATCGCGAACAGGTCCAGCGGCGCCACTCCCGAATCAATCCGCTCCGGCCAGGCCAACGCGTTGGCGATCGGCGTGCGCATGTCCGGGTTGCCCAACTGGGCCAGCACCGAACCATCGATGTAGTCGACGAGGGAGTGGATCACGCTTTGCGGGTGGATCACCACTTCTACCTGCGACGGCTTGGCGTCGAACAGCCAGCAGGCCTCGATCAACTCCAACCCTTTGTTCATCATGCTGGCTGAATCCACGGATATCTTGCGCCCCATGGACCAGTTCGGATGAGCGCAGGCCTGCTCGGGTGAAACATGCACCAATTCTTCCAGCGGTGTCTGCCGGAACGGACCACCGGACGCCGTCAGAAGAATCCTCCGGACGCCCACTGCCTCCAAGCCACGGGAAAAGTCCTGCGGCATGCATTGGAAAATCGCGTTGTGTTCGCTGTCGATCGGCAACAGTACCGAGCCGCTTTTGCGCACCGCTTGCATGAACAGCGCGCCAGACATCACCAGCGCCTCTTTATTGGCCAGCAGAATTTTCTTGCCAGCCTCCACCGCCGCCAAGGTCGGGCGCAGCCCCGCCGCACCCACGATCGCCGCCATCACGGCGTCGACTTCCGGATCGGAGGCCACCTGGCAAAGACCCTCTTCCCCCACAAGCACCCGGGTTTGTAGCCCCGCGGCCCGCAGGTCGTCTTGCAGCGCGCTCGCCACGCCAGCCTCGGGCACTACGGCAAACCGTGGCGCGTGGCGAATGCACAGCGCCAGCAACTCGCTCAAGCGCGTGAAACCACTGAGGGCGAACACCTGGTAGCGCTCAGGGTGCCGGCCAATGACGTCCAGCGTGCTGAGGCCGATCGAACCCGTAGCGCCCAGCACAGTGATCTGCTGTGCACGACTCACGACGCGGCCATCCAGAGCAGAACGGCGAAGACAGGAATCGCGGCAGTCAGGCTGTCGATACGATCCAGTACGCCGCCGTGACCCGGCAGCAGGTTACTGCTGTCCTTGATCCCGGACTGGCGCTTGAACATGCTTTCGGTCAAGTCGCCGACCACCGAGACAAACACGATGAGGGCCGCGCCGAACAACCCCATCAACAGTTGCGCGACGGTCCAGTCTCGCACGAAGCCGACCACCGCCGTGATGACCAGGCTCAAGGCAAGGCCGCCATAGACGCCTTCCCAGCTCTTGCCAGGACTGACCTTTGGCGCCAGCTTGCGCTTGCCGAAGGCACGGCCAGAAAAATAGGCTCCGACATCGGCGCCCCACACCAGCACCATCACCGCCATGATCTGCCAGTTGCCCAGAGGCCCCTGCTTGATCCAGATCAGCCCTTGCCAGGCCGGCAACAGGATCAGCAGCCCTATCACCAGCTTGGTCGCGGCATTGGACCAATGGTGCGTGGTACGCGGATAGGTCAAGACCAGGAACGTCGCGGTTGCCCACCAGAGCACCGCCGCTCCCAGTACCCAGGGCGCGATACCAGGCACCACATACATGATGAACAACATGGCCGCTACCGCCGCCGCGTAGGTCACGCGCGCCGATTGAGCGGCAAAACCCGCCAGCCGCGCCCATTCCCAAGCGCCCAACGTCACGACCAGGCCGATGAACAGGGCGAAGCCCGCACCTTCCAATAGGAAAAAACCACCCAACGCGATGGGCAACAGGATCAAGGCTGTGATGATTCGTTGTTTTAGCATTAAACCCGGGCTCCAGCTTCGATCTGCTCGCTCGTTTTACCGAAACGACGCTGACGGGAAGCGAAATCGGCCAACGCGGTGCGCATGGCTTCGTGTTTGAAGTCCGGCCAGAACAGGTCGGAGAAGTACAGCTCGGCGTAAGCCAGCTGCCACAGCAGGAAATTGCTGATGCGGTGTTCGCCACCGGTGCGGATGCACAAGTCCGGCAGCGGCAGGTCGCCGGTCGCCAGGCACGTTTGCAACAGGTCGGCAGTGATGTCCTCTGGCCGCAAATGACCGGCCTGAACCTCCCGCGCCAGCCGCTGGGCGGCCTGGGCAATATCCCATTGGCCGCCATAATTGGCGGCGATTTGCAGGACAAACCGATCGGCGCCAGCCGTGGCTGACTCAGCCTCGCGCATTGCCGCCTGCAGCTCAGGATGAAAACGTGAACGATCGCCGATGATCCGCAAGCTGATCTTGTTTTCGTCCAGGCGCTTGGCTTCACGTCGCAAGGCCTTGAGGAACAGGTCCATCAAGGCACTGACCTCATCGGCCGGACGCTGCCAGTTCTCGCTGGAGAAGGCGAACAGGGTGAGCACCTCGACGCCGGCCTCGGCACACACCTCGATGACTGCACGGACCGCATCAACCCCGGCTTTATGCCCGGCGACGCCGGGCATAAAGCGTTTCTTGGCCCAGCGGTTATTGCCGTCCATGATGATCGCCACGTGGCGCGGCACCGCGAACGGCACGGCCTGCTTGGTCTTATCCATTAAAACGAGACCCTTATACGGCCATCAGGTCTTTTTCTTTCTCGTCCGTGGCCTTGGTGATCTGGGCCTCGGATTCTTTGGTCAGCTTATCGATATCAGCGATGGCACGACGCTCTTCGTCTTCACTGATTTCCTTATCCTTGACCAGCTTCTTCAGCTCACCCAACGCGTCACGACGGATGTTGCGCACGGCAACACGCGCGTCTTCCGCAGCGCTACGGGCCTGTTTGGTAAAGCCTTTGCGCGTTTCCTCGGTGAGAGCCGGCATCGGGATCAGCAGCAGCTCACCCAGGTTAGTTGGGTTGAGGTTCAGACCGGCGCTCTGGATCGCCTTGTCTACAGCAGCGAGCATGTTGCGCTCAAAAGCCACGACCTGCAGGGTGCGCGAATCTTTCACGGTGACGTTGGCAACGCTGCTCAGCGGTGTGTCAGTGCCGTAGTAAGGCACCATGACGCTGCCGAGGATGCTCGGGTGAGCCTTGCCGGTACGAATCTGACCGAATGCGTGGCTCAGGGAGTCCAAGGATTTCTTCATGCGCTCTTCAGCGTCTTTCTTGATTTCGTTGATCATTGCTTGCCTTCCTCGATCAGTGTTCCTTCGGCGCCGCCATGGACGATATTCAGCAGGGCACCGGGTTTGTTCATGTTGAAAACGCGCAGCGGCATCTTGTGGTCGCGGCACAGGCAGATAGCTGTCAGATCCATTACACCCAGCTTGCGATCCAGCACTTCATCGTAGGTCAGATGATCGAACTTCTCGGCATGCGGGTCTTTGAACGGGTCAGCGGTGTACACGCCATCTACCTTGGTTGCCTTGAGCACGACATCGGCATCGATTTCGATCGCTCGCAGGCACGCGGCCGAATCCGTGGTGAAGAACGGATTACCGGTACCGGCGGCAAAGATCACCACTTCCTTGGAGTTGAGGTGGCGCATGGCCTTGCGGCGATCGTAGTGATCGGTCACGCCAACCATGGAAATGGCCGACATCACGATGGCCGAGATATTGGCACGCTCCAGCGCGTCGCGCATAGCCAGAGCGTTCATCACAGTGGCCAGCATGCCCATGTGGTCGCCCGTGACCCGATCCATGCCCGCCGCGCTCAGCGCAGCACCACGGAACAGGTTGCCACCGCCGATGACCAGGCCGACCTGTACGCCGATCCCGACCAACTGGCCAACTTCCAGGGCCATGCGGTCCAGCACTTTCGGATCGATCCCGAACTCTTCCGAGCCCATCAGGGCCTCGCCGCTAAGCTTGAGTAGAATGCGTTTATAGCGAGCCTGATAACCACTGCCCTGCTGAGCCATTGCGAATCTCTCCTGCGGCGTATTTTCTCAAAAAATTCTTAACGGGCTGTTTGCAGCCTCGTTCACTCTAGCTTGACGCTGACACAGCGCCATCGGAACACGGCTTTGTAAGCCAGTTCCGACAGGAAACCAATATAAATCGGCATCCTCATCCAAAAAGAGGCTGCGCGCGTGAGCGGGCAGCCTCTTCTGGGCGACAGTCGTTGAACCGTCTTATTGCTTGCTGGCAGCAGCTACCTGGGCAGCAACTTCTTCAGCGAAGTTGTCGACCGGCTTCTCGATGCCTTCGCCTACTTTGAAGTAGGTGAACGAAACGATTTCAGCGCCGGCTTTCTTAGCAAGGTCGCCGACCTTGATTTCCGGGTTCTTGACGAACGCCTGCTCAACCAGGCTGGCTTCGGCCAGGAATTTGGAAATACGGCCGCTGACCATTTTTTCAGCGATTTCAGCAGGCTTGCCTTTCAGCTTCTCTTCGTTCAGCTGCAGGAAAACACCCTTCTCGCGCTCGATCGCTTCAGCCGAAACGTCCGAAGGCAGCAGGAACTCAGGGTTGGTTGCAGCCACGTGCATGGCGATGTCTTTCGCCAGCTCGGTATCGCCGCCCTTCAGGACAACTGCAACACCGATCTTGTTGCCGTGCAGGTAGGTACCAACCACATCACCTTCAACGCGAACCAGGCGACGGATGTTGACGTTTTCGCCGGTCTTGCCAACCAGGACCAGGCGGGCTTCTTCCTGAGCTTCGATCAGCGGAGCTGCGTCGGTCAGTTTGTCAGCGAAAGCTTTTTCGACGCTGGCAGCGACGAATGCCTTGAAGTCATCCTGCAGAGCCAGGAAGTCGGTCTGGGAGTTGACTTCCAGCAGAACGGCGGCTTTACCGTCGTCCTTGATGGCGATGGCGCCTTCAGCGGCAACGTTGCCAGCTTTCTTGGCAGCCTTGATGGCGCCCGAAGCGCGCATGTCATCAATGGCTTTCTCGATGTCGCCGCCAGCCTTGGTCAAGGCTTTCTTGCAATCCATCATGCCTTCGCCGGTACGCTCGCGCAGTTCTTTGACCAACGCTGCAGTAATCTCTGCCATTTCAAAATCCTCTTGGATAGGTTTTCAACCATTCCACCCGACCGAACGGGCGATCAATTCTTCCTGGAAAAACCACTGTTTATAGATCGCTGCAGGTTACAAACAGGTAGCTGCGCTTGCGACAAGTGGTTTTCGAGGTGGCAAAAAGGGGGCCAAGCCCCCTTTTTGCTTACTGAGTCAACGCCAGGGCGTCAATTACTCAGCGGCTGCCGCCGGAGCTTCTTCAGCGAAGACTTCGGTGCCGCCATTAACGTTGTTGCGACCACGGATAACAGCGTCAGCCATCGAACCCATGTACAGCTGGATGGCGCGGATGGCGTCATCGTTGCCTGGGATGATGTAGTCAACGCCTTCCGGGCTGCTGTTGGTATCGACAACGCCGATGACCGGGATACCCAGCTTGTTGGCTTCGGTGATCGCGATGCGCTCGTGGTCAACGTCGATCACGAACAGTGCGTCAGGCAGACCGCCCATGTCCTTGATACCGCCCAGGGAGCGGTCCAGCTTCTCAAGATCGCGAGTGCGCATCAGCGCTTCTTTCTTGGTCAGCTTGGCGAAAGTACCGTCTTCGGACTGGACTTCAAGGTCACGCAGACGCTTGATGGAAGCGCGGATGGTCTTGAAGTTGGTCAGCATGCCGCCCAACCAGCGGTGATCGACGTACGGCGAACCGCAACGTGCTGCTTCTTCAGCAACGATCTTGCCGGCGGAACGCTTGGTGCCGACGAACAGAATCTTGTTTTTGCCCTGGGCCAGGCGCTCTACGAAGGTCAGTGCTTCGTTGAACATCGGCAGGGTTTTTTCAAGGTTGATGATGTGGATCTTGTTGCGCGCGCCGAAAATGTACTTGCCCATTTTCGGGTTCCAGTAACGGGTCTGGTGGCCGAAGTGCACACCGGCCTTCAGCATATCGCGCATGTTGACTTGGGACATGATAGTTCCTTGATAAGTCGGGTTTGGCCTCCACGTATCCCAATGACCAACCAGCGGCGGTGAAAGCCGAAGGCACCCAGGTCATCGTGTCGACACGTGTGTGGATTTAAGCTTACGGGGTCATCCCCGGAAAGCGGCGCATTTTATACCACAGCAAGGGCGAAAACGGAACACGGATTCTGAAATCCCGGTGAAGCCCCCTTCCCACAGCCCTTTCATGGGCCATGGATGCACACCCCTATAGAGAGAAGCGATGCATGTGGACGGGGATTTGCGCTGATCGTCTGTTAGAATCGCCTCTTTCAGGGCCGCATGGATCATCATCCGCCGCCCATTTCGTTTTGAACAGCGCCGTCGGGCGCAGAGAGAGCCTGTATGACCGTTACCCTCAAGACTCCCGAGGACATCGCTAAAATGCGTGTCGCCGGCAAACTCGCCGCCGAAGTGCTGGAAATGATCGCCGACTACGTCAAGCCGGGCGTTACCACTGAAGAGCTGGACCGCATCTGCCACGACTATATCGTCAACGAGCAGAAAGCCATCCCTGCCCCGCTCAACTATAAAGGCTTTCCGAAGTCGATCTGTACCTCGATCAACCATGTGGTCTGCCATGGCATCCCCAATGAGAAACCATTGAAGGACGGCGATACCCTGAACATCGACGTCACTGTCATCAAGGATGGCTACCATGGCGATACCAGCCGGATGTTCCATGTCGGCAACGTACCGGAGTGGGCCGAACGCCTGTCCAAGGTCACCCAGGAATGCATGTACATGGCCATCGAACTGGTGAAACCGGGCTGCCGCCTGGGCGACATCGGCGAAGTGATCCAGAAGCACGCGCAGAAGAACGGTTTCTCGGTGGTGCGCGAGTTCTGCGGCCACGGCATCGGCAAGGTGTTCCATGAAGAACCGCAAATCCTGCATTACGGCCGCGCCGGCACCGGCATGGAACTGCAGGCGGGCATGACCTTCACCATCGAGCCGATGATCAACCAGGGCCGCGCCGACACCAAGGTACTGGGCGACGGCTGGACCGCCATCACCAAGGACCGCAAGTTGTCGGCCCAATGGGAGCACACGCTGCTCGTCACCGAGACCGGCTACGAAATCTTTACCCTGCGCAGCGATGACACCATCGCGCGTGTTTCCGCCTGACCCGTACCCAGCCTATAGATATAGATAGAAAGGAAAGTCATTCGATGCCGCAGGTGGACCCCGAACTCTTCGACCGCGGCCAGTTCCAGGCTGAACTGGCCCTGAAGGCAAGCCCCATTTCGGCGTTCAAGAAGGCGATCCGCCAGGCCCACGAAGTGCTCGACCAGCGCTTTCGCAGTGGCCGCGATATCCGCCGGTTGATCGAAGACCGCGCCTGGTTCGTCGACAACATCCTGCAAAAGGCCTGGGACCAGTTCAACTGGAGCGAGGATGCCGACATCGCGCTGGTGGCGGTGGGCGGCTACGGGCGTGGCGAACTGCACCCCTATTCCGACATTGATCTGCTGATCCTTTTGGATAGCGCGGACCACGAGATTTTCCGCGATTCCATCGAGCGCTTCCTGACGCTGCTGTGGGACATTGGCCTGGAAGTCGGCCAAAGCGTGCGTTCTGTGCAGGAATGCGCCGACGAGGCCCGCGCCGACCTGACGGTGATCACCAACCTGATGGAAAGCCGCACCATCGCCGGCCCCGAGCGCCTGCGCCAGCGCATGCTGGATGTGACCAGCACCGCGCACATGTGGCCCAGCAAAGACTTTTTCCTGGCCAAGCATGCCGAGCAGAAGGCCCGGCACCACAAGTACAACGACACCGAATACAACCTGGAGCCCAACGTCAAGGGCTCGCCCGGCGGGCTGCGTGACATCCAGACGATCCTGTGGGTCGCCCGCCGTCAGTACGGCACGCTGAACCTGCGAGCCCTGGCCGGCGAAGGTTTCCTGGTGGAAAGCGAGAACGCCTTGCTGGCATCGTCCCAGGAATTCTTATGGAAGGTCCGCTACGCCCTGCACATGCTCGCTGGACGCTCCGAGGACCGCTTGCTGTTCGATCATCAGCGCTCCATTGCCGGCCTGCTGGGTTTCGAAGGACAGGATGCCAAGCAATCCATCGAAAACTTCATGCAGCAGTACTACCGTGTCGTGATGAGCATCGCCCAGCTCAGCGAACTGATCATCCAGCACTTCGAAGAGGTCATCCTCGCCCCCGAGGACGAGGAGCCGCCGCAGCCGATCAACTCGCGCTTCCAACTGCACGACGGCTACATCGAAGCGCGCAATGCCAATGTGTTCCGCCGCACCCCGTTCGCCATGCTCGAGGTTTTCGTGCTCATGGCCCAGCAACCGGAAATCAAGGGCGTGCGCGCCGATACCATTCGCCTGCTGCGGGAAAACCGGCATCTGATCGACGATGATTTCCGCCACGATATCCGCAACACCAGCCTGTTCATCGAACTGTTCAAGTGCAAGATCGGCGTGCACCGCAACCTGCGACGCATGAACCGCTACGGGATCCTGGGGCGCTACCTGCCGGAATTCGGCTACATCGTCGGGCAGATGCAACACGACCTGTTCCACATCTACACGGTCGACGCCCACACCCTGAACCTGATCAAGCATCTGCGTAAGCTGCAGTACACCCAGGTGTCGGAGAAATTTCCGCTGGCCAGCAAGCTCATGGCCAAGCTGCCCAAGCCCGAGCTGATCTACATGGCGGGGCTGTATCACGACATCGGCAAGGGCCGCCAGGGCGACCATTCCGAGATTGGCGCGGTGGATGCCGAGGCTTTTTGCCAGCGGCACCAACTGCCAACTTGGGACAGCCGGCTGATCGTCTGGCTGGTGCAGAACCACCTGGTGATGTCCACCACCGCCCAGCGCAAGGACCTGTCCGACCCGCAGGTGATCCATGACTTCGCCCAGGCCGTTGGCGACGAAACCCGCCTGGATTACCTCTACGTGCTGACCGTTGCCGACATCAACGCCACCAACCCGACCCTGTGGAATTCCTGGCGCGCCAGCCTGTTGCGCCAGCTCTACACCGAGACCAAGCGCGCCTTGCGCCGTGGCCTGGAAAACCCCGTGGACCGCGAAGAGCAGATCCGCCGCACCCAAAGCGCGGCCCTGGATATCCTGGTGCGCGGGGGCACTGATCCGGACGACGTCGAGCAGCTCTGGTCGCAATTGGGTGATGATTATTTCCTGCGCCATACCGCCGGCGACGTGGCCTGGCACAGCGACGCGATCCTGCAGCAACCGGCCGATGGCGGGCCGCTGGTGTTGATCAAGGAAACCACCCAGCGCGAGTTCGAGGGCGGCACGCAGATCTTCATCTATGCGCCGGACCAGCACGACTTCTTCGCGGTGACGGTGGCGGCGATGGACCAGCTCAATCTCAACATCCATGACGCTCGGGTCATTACGTCCACCAGCCAGTTCACCCTCGACACCTATATCGTGCTCGACACTGACGGCGACTCTATTGGCGACAACCCGGCGCGGGTCAAGCAGATTCGCGACGGACTCACCGACGCCCTACGCAACCCGGCGGACTACCCGACCATCATCCAGCGACGCGTGCCCCGCCAGCTCAAGCATTTTGCCTTTGCACCACAAGTGACGATCCACAACGACGCCCAGCGTCAGGTCACGGTGTTGGAGCTCAGCGCACCGGATCGCCCGGGCCTGCTGGCGCGAGTCGGCCATATTTTCCTGGAATTCGACCTGTCGCTGCAGAACGCCAAGATCGCCACGCTCGGCGAGCGGGTGGAAGACGTTTTCTTCATCACCGACGCCCACAACCAGCCGTTGTCCGATCCGCAGCTTTGCAGCCGCTTGCAGGAAGCGATCGTCCAGCACTTGAGCGTCAACCAGGAACCCGATGCTCACCTGACTCGCATTAGCATCTGAACGAACACCACTCCCTGTGGGAGCGCGCTTGCTCGCGATGGCCGCGGAACATCCAAGCCGATGTTGCCTGATCCACCGCTGTCGCGAGCAAGCTCGCTCCCACAAAGGATCGCGCCCACATTGAACGAGGCCCCCGATGAACAACGCTTTGAACCAGCTCCAGCCGTACCCGTTCGAAAAACTCCGCGCCCTGCTCGGCAGCGTCACGCCGAACCCGGACAAGCGCCCGATCGCGTTGTCCATCGGCGAGCCCAAGCATCGCTCGCCAAGCTTCGTGGCCGAGGCGCTGGCCAGCAATCTGGAAAAAATGGCGGTGTACCCGACCACACTCGGCATCCCGGAACTGCGTGAAGCCATCACCGGCTGGTGCGAGCGCCGCTTCAACGTGCCGAACGGCTGGCTCGACCCGGCGCGCCACGTGCTGCCGGTCAATGGCACCCGCGAAGCCCTGTTCGCCTTCACCCAGACCGTGGTCAACCGTGGCGACAACGCCTTGGTGGTGAGCCCGAATCCGTTCTACCAGATCTACGAAGGCGCGGCGTTCCTGGCCGGGGCCAAGCCGCATTACCTGCCGTGCCTGGACACGAACGGTTTCAATCCGGATTTCGATGCCGTCTCGCCAGACGTCTGGAAACGTTGCCAGATCCTGTTCCTGTGCTCCCCCGGCAACCCGACTGGCGCGCTGATCCCGGTGGATGTGCTGAAGAAACTCATCGCCCTGGCGGATGAATATGACTTCGTTATCGCCTCGGACGAGTGCTACAGCGAACTCTACTTCGACGAACAAACCCCACCGCCAGGCCTACTCACCGCCTGCGTCGAACTGGGCCGCAAGGACTTCAAGCGTTGCGTGGTGTTCCACAGCCTCTCCAAGCGCTCCAACCTGCCCGGCCTGCGCTCCGGTTTCGTGGGCGGCGACGCCGATATCCTCAAGGGCTTTTTGCTGTACCGCACCTATCATGGCTGCGCGATGCCGGTTCAGACCCAACTGGCGAGCATCGCCGCGTGGAACGACGAAGAGCACGTGCGAGCCAACCGCGCCCTGTACCGGGAAAAATTCGACGCCGTGCTGGAAATCCTCAGTCCGGTGCTGGACGTACAACGCCCCGATGGCAGCTTCTACCTGTGGCCGAACGTAGCGGGCGATGATGCCGCCTTCTGCCGCGACTTGTTCGAACAGGAACACGTAACCGTCGTGCCAGGCTCGTACCTGTCCCGCGATGTGGACGGCGTCAACCCAGGCGCCGGCCGCGTGCGCATGGCCCTGGTTGCGCCATTGGCCGAATGCGTGGAAGCGGCGGAGCGGATCCGAGCGTTTATCCAGCGCCGGGGTTGATGGCTGTATCGCGCTGAAGCGGACCGCTGTTGTGGCGAGGGAGCTTGCTCCCGCTGGGCTGCGTAGCAGCCCAAAGCAGTCAACTCAATCTGCCTGACATACCGCGCTGCCCGGTTTCAGGGCCGCTTCGCGCTGGAGCGCCAGCCCGGCCCAGCGGGAGCAAGCTCCCTCGCCACAGGGGTTTGATGTAGACCTCATATTTGTTGACACCACATACGCTGTGGGAGCGAGCCTGCTCGCGAAGAGGCCGGCACTTATTACATCAAGTCCGAAGCCCTACCCGATCCAGGCACTTGTTCGCCAACAACATCCCCAACTCAATCATCTGCGCCACCCCCAACGCTACATGCCGTCGCGAGCCGTCCAGGTCAAACGTCAGGTTGCTGAGTACTGCATAGGCCGAGGCCAGGAGATGCCCGCAATCGCAGGATTCTGTAGACATTGACAGTAGCAACCGGACTTGTGAAATGCACCTATTTCGGTACACTCCCATTCATGGTTGATATTGCCCCCATACTGAACGTACGTTTCTTCCGCACCGACGCCGGGAATGAGCCTGTTCGCGAATGGCTGACTGATCTGCCTCGCGAGCATAGACGGATGATCGGGACTGACATCAAAACCGTTCAGATTGGTTGGCCTATAGGTATGCCGGTGGTTCGCAAGCTGGACACTGGGCTATGGGAGGTCAGGATTGACCTTGGAGATACCATCGCCCGCGTTCTCTTCACTGTGGTGGGCTCTGACATGGTTCTGCTCCACGCTTTCATAAAGAAAAGTCAAAAAACGCCAACCACCGACATGGCAACCGCCAAGCAACGCAAAGCAAGACTATGAGGCACAGCAAATGAACAAACACATCGGATCTGATTTTGACGACTTCCTCGCCGAGCAAGGTATCGCCGAAGAAGTTTCCGCAGCTGCGCTCAAACGCGTTATTGCCTGGCAGATTGCCGAAGCAATGAAGCTTCAGAAAGTGACCAAAAAGGCCTTGGCACAGCGGATGCACACCAGTCGCACTGCTGTTGATCGTGCGCTGGATCAGAACGATGCGGGGATGACGCTGGCAACACTTGCCAGCGCAGCGCGTGCGTTGGGTCAGAGGGTGGAAGTACGGCTGGTGCCTGAGCAGGAAGAAACCCACGCATAACAGCTGTTGTGGCGAGGGAGCTTGCTCCCGCTGGGCTGCGTAGCAGCCCCAAAGCAGTCAACTCAATCTGCCTGACATACCGCGCTGCCCGGTTTCAGGGCTGCTTCGCGCTGGAGCGCCAGCCCGGCCCAGCGGGAGCAAGCTCCCTCGCCACAGGGGTTTGATGTAGACCTCATATTTGTTGACACCACATACCCTGTGGGAGCGAGCCTGCTCGCGATGAGGCCGGCACTTATTACATCAAGTCCGAAGCTCTACCCGATCTAGGCACTTGTTCGCCAACAACATCCCCAACTCAATCATCTGCGCCACCCCCAACGCTACATGCCGTCGCGAGCCGTCCTGATCGAAGGCAAGATCATTGAGCATCGCATTGGCCGAAGCCAGGGTTTCGCTGAGGTTGGCCAGCAACACTTCGGTGTCGATACCGTCAGCCACCGTGAATAACTGCACTGAGGGCTTGGGCTCTGACTTGCTGTCGTCATCAGGCTTGAGATATTGATCCAGCACACGGTCAGCTGCTTCTTGCAGTTTTTCGGGGGCGTAATCGCCGTAGGGGAAAGTGGAGGCTGGCTTTGGAGGATTAGGCGTATCTTTGATCATGTTATTGCTCCTAGAGAATTGGGAGCCGCCACCGAGTCTTCTCACGGACCGGAGGGTGGCAGCCGTACGCGGGGTGAGAATCCGAGTCCCTAGAAGCCCGGCCATGCCGAAGCATGCCCGCGCACAGCCGCCATAACATAATGCGCAGACGAAAAGCGCCTGCACTTTATATGGTCGACGCCTGCGCGCCTAGAGGAGTTCGGATTCTCACGTCCGGTCGCTGAACTGGCAGCAACACCCAGAGGCTAGAGCCCTCGCTTCCGACGGACAACCTTAAAAACTTGTCGGAAACTTCGGTGCGTCTGACAGACCACAAGCGCTTGCTCAGACAAGAAAAGAAATAAAACGCACCTCATCGAAGCAAGCCCTTGATTTTACGGGTTTAACACCGCAAAAAAACTCATGCAGCCTGTTTCAAGAATCAAGCTCGCTTGAATTCGCTGATATCAGTAGCCATGATCGCCCCCGTCACCGGCGAACGCTGGCAGGAGTCTGGGTCCCTCTCCGGGTTGACCCAGCCACGCAGAAGGGGCAGAGCAAGCTCAACTGCGTGTCGATTGAAGCCGCCTTCGGGCGGCTTTGCTTTTTATGAGGTCTGGCTAGCTGCACATGCCGCCTTGCTTGTCTATGCCGAGCCCGACGAAGTGATCGCCGTGGGCAGAAAGAATTTCGCCACCTCACCGGCATCGATTCGTGCAGCAAGCGTTCCGTCGATATGGACAGCGACATAGCAGTCGCGCCCCAGGAACCCCGTGTCTCAAGTCACGACTACGGTTCCGTATGTCTCTTTCGGCTTTGAGGAGAAAGCAAGGATCAGTCTTTCGGAACCGGCTTCGCTTCGCCTGGAGAAACTGGCGACGTAGAACACCCCGCCAGCAAAGCAATAGCTACCGCGCCTACGAACAATCTCATGGCGTCCCCTGTGGAAGATGGGCCCAAGATATCGGAAACAGAGTGCCCGGCAGAACTGCAAGCTGTTGCTTGTGAATGCTTGCAAAAGTCCCACCACGGGACTACATTCTCACCCATGAGAATTATCGCCATCAGTCACCTGAAAGCCTTCTGGGAGAAATACCCAGATTCCGAACAGCAGCTTAAGGCTTGGCTTGACGATGCCAAAAAAGCCACTTGGACCAACCCTAACGACATCAAGGCGCAATACGGTAACGCAAGCATTCTCAAGAGTCGCCGCGTGGTATTCAACATCAAGGGTAACGACTACCGCCTGGTGGTCGCCATTGCCTACCGCTTCGGCGCTGTGTACATCAAGTTTGTCGGCACTCATCGTCGGTACGATGAGATCGACGTAAACACCGTGGAAATGGAGTAATCACCATGAACATTCGCCCAATCCGCACCGATGACGAATACCGGATAGCTCTCAAAGAGATCTCTCCCCTGTTTGAGAATGAGCCTGAACCTGGCACCCCGGAAGGCGATGCTTTCGAAGTCATGATCACTCTGATCGAGGCCTACGAAACCAAGAACTTCCCGGTTGATCTGCCTGACCCAATTGAAGCCATCAAGTTTCGCATGGAGCAATCCGGACTCACCGCGGCCGATCTGGCTCCCGCTATCGGAAAAACGAACCGCGTATACGAGGTGCTCAACCGTAAACGCTCGTTAACTCTGCCCATGATCTGGAAGCTTCACGATATGTTCGGCATTCCAGCAGAAAGCCTGATAAAGCCAGTAAAAGCTGCCTGATACTAGCCCGGGCAGTCCGGGCTTTTTTATGTCTTCCAGAAACGACAAGCCCACATCTGCGGGCTTTGTCGTTAGGGTAAGGATCAGAAAATGGATGTGATCTCGATGGTCGCAAATTGTTGATCTTCTGGATCCCTCTCGGCGTTGACCCAGCCAGGCAGACGGGTCGGAATAAGCTTAACTGCAATGCCAGCTACACATATCCGGCAACAGCTTGCAGTTGAAGTGCCATATTGACCGCCTAACATCAGCTTGGCCGTTACACCTATGTCGCAGCCCTGCCCTGTGGAATGAGCCTGTGGGAGCAAAGCTTGCTCGCGATGAACGATGACACAGTGTTGCAGTTGAACCGTGTCGCCTGTATCGCGAGCAAGCTTTGCTCCCACAAGCTCGCTCCCACAGGTTTTGGTGTACATCAACCTGGGCCGCCGCGAAACCGTCCGGTCATGGCATAATCCTTCACCTTTTATTTCCGGCACCTGCAAAGGGGGCAGTTCCTTGACCGATTCAAGCAAAACGTTGCACCTTTTCGGCATCAAAGCCTGTGACACGATGAAAAAGGCGCGCACCTGGCTCGATGATCACGCTGTGCATTACGATTTTCATGACTACAAGACCGCCGGCATCGACCGTGAGCACCTGACTCAATGGTGCGACGAGCATGGCTGGCAAGTGGTGTTGAACCGCGCCGGTACGACCTTTCGCAAACTCGACGACGAACGCAAAGCCGATCTCGACCAGACGAAAGCCATCGAACTGATGCTCGCCCAACCCTCGATGATCAAGCGCCCGGTGCTCGACCTCGGTGACCGTACCCTGATTGGCTTCAAGCCAGATATCTACGCGGCAGAAATCAAGTAAGCCTGCCCAGTCCATTTTGTAGAGGTAATTTCATGTCCACTACCCTGTTCAGCCTGGCCTTCGGCGTCGGCACCCAAAATCGTGAAGGCGCCTGGCTGGAAGTGTTCTACGCACAGCCATTACTCAACCCGTCGGCCGAGATCGTGGCAGCCGTCGCGCCGATCCTTGGCTACAGCGAAGGCAACCAGGCCATCACTTTCACCACCGCTCAGGCCTCGCAACTGGCCGAGGCACTTCGCAGCGTCGACGCCGCGCAAGCCAAGCTGTTGACTCGCCTGGCTGAAAGCCACAAGCCGCTGGTCGCCACCCTGTTGGCCGAGGATGCCCAGCTGAGCTCCACCCCTGAGGCTTACCTGAAGCTGCACCTGTTGTCCCATCGTCTGGTCAAGCCTCACGGCCTGAACCTGGCCGGTATCTTCCCGCTGCTGCCAAACGTGGCATGGACCAGCCAGGGCGCGATCGACCTGGCCGAACTGGCCGAGCACCAGCTCGAAGCCCGCTTGCGTGGCGAGTTGCTGGAAGTGTTCTCGGTGGATAAATTCCCGAAAATGACCGACTACGTGGTCCCGGCCGGCGTGCGTATCGCCGACGCCGCGCGCCTGCGCCTGGGCGCCTATGTGGGCGAAGGCACCACGGTCATGCACGAAGGTTTCGTCAATTTCAACGCCGGCACCGAAGGCCCGGGCATGATCGAAGGCCGTGTTTCGGCGGGCGTGTTCGTCGGCAAGGGCTCGGACCTGGGTGGCGGCTGCTCGACCATGGGTACTCTCTCGGGCGGCGGCAACATTGTGATCAAGGTCGGCGAAGGCTGCCTGATCGGCGCCAACGCCGGCATCGGTATCCCGCTGGGCGACCGCAACACCGTGGAGTCGGGCCTGTACGTGACCGCCGGCACCAAAGTCGCCCTGCTGGATGAGAACAACCAGCTGGTCAAAGTGGTCAAGGCCCGCGATCTGGCTGGCCAGCCGGACCTGTTGTTCCGCCGTAACTCCGAGACCGGCGCGGTGGAATGCAAGACCCACAAGTCGGCCATCGAGCTCAACGAAGCATTGCACGCGCACAACTAAGCTTCACACCATCACCTGTGGGAGCAGATTTGCTCCCACAGGGTCCGGCGTAACTCCAGCAGGGCCCGCAAGCATGTTGATTCAATCCCCCTGGCGTGCCGATTTCCCGGCCATCGCCGCCCTGCAACGGCAAGGCCAGACCTACCTGGACAACGCCGCCACCACGCAAAAACCCCAAGCTTTGCTCGACGCTCTGGCGCATTACTACGCCAACGGCGCGGCCAACGTGCACCGGGCGCAACATCTGCCCGGAGCCCTGGCCACCCAGGCATTCGAAGACAGTCGCCTCAAGGTCTCACAATGGCTCAACGCGGGTGACTGCGGGCAAATCGTATTCACCCACGGCGCCACTTCGGCGTTGAACCTGCTCGCCTACGGGCTGGAACACCTGTTCAACCCAGGCGATGAAATTGTCGTCAGCGCCCTGGAGCATCACGCCAACCTGTTGCCCTGGCAGCAACTGGCCGAGCGCCGCGCGTTGACACTGGTGGTACTGCCACTGGACGCCGACGGCGTTATCGACAGCGCTGCGGCCGCCGAGCTTATCGGTCCTCGCACGCGCCTGTTGGCGGTGAGCCAATTGTCCAACGTGCTTGGCACTTGGCAGCCGTTGCCGGCATTGCTGGCGATGGCCAAGGCGCAGGGTGCGCTGACGGTCATCGATGGCGCCCAAGGCGTCGTCCATGGTCGTCATGATGTGGAGACCTTGGGCTGCGACTTCTATGTGTTTTCCAGTCACAAGCTGTACGGCCCGGAAGGCTTGGGCGTGCTGTTTGGCCGCACCGCAGCGCTTGGCCAACTGCGTCACTGGCAGTTTGGCGGCGAAATGGTGCAGCAGGCCGATTACCACAGCGCCACCTTCCGCCCGGCGCCACTGGGTTTCGAAGCCGGGACGCCGCCTATCGCCAGTGTGATCGGCCTGGGAGCGACCCTCGATTACCTGTCCGGCCTCGACGGGCAGGCGGTCATCGATCATGAAACTGCCCTGCATGACTATCTGCTTCACGGCCTGCAGGCGCGCAACGGCGTGCGCCTGGTGGGCGAGCCGCAACTGGCCCTCGTCAGTTTTGTGGTCGACGGCATCCACAATGCCGACCTGGCGCACCTGCTGACCGAGCAAGGCATCGCCGTGCGCGCCGGGCATCACTGCGCAATGCCGCTGTTCAGGCATCTGAAGCTGTCCGGGGCGATTCGGGTGTCGCTGGCGCTGTACAACGACTCCGCCGATCTCGAACGTTTTTTCGAGGCCCTGGACCAGGCCTTGGAGATGCTGCGATGAACCTGCCTGCCGATGCGGTCGCCGCGCTGCAAGTTTTTCAGGACGCCTCCGGTTGGGAACAGCGGGCCCGCCTGCTGATGCAATGGGGCGATCGCCTGGCGCCATTGAGCGATGCAGACAAGTGCGACGCCAACCTTGTCCACGGCTGTGAGAGCCAGGTGTGGTTGGTGGGGCAGTTGCGCGATGGCCACTGGCAGTTCTCCGCCAACAGCGATGCGAGATTGATCCGTGGCTTGGTGGCGTTGTTGCTCGCGCGGGTCAATGGCTTATCCGCTGACGAGTTACAGCAGGTTGATTTGCCGGATTGGTTCAATCAGTTGGGGTTATCGCGGCAGCTATCGCCGTCGCGCAGCAATGGATTGAATGCGGTGTTGAAGCGCATGCGCGAACTGACGCAATAACCTGTGGCGAGGGAGCTTGCTCCCGCTTGAGCGCGAAGCGCTCACATTAATGGGTCTGCTGCGCAGCCCAGCGGGAGCAAGCTCCCTCGCCACAGGTCATCACTCCCTTAGTCAACTGCGCTGCATCACTCCCCGGGTTTGACCCTGTCCGCCGGCCGCCGCACGCCCGCGACAATCTTATCCACAGCCTTGGTCGCCGCGACCATGCCGAACGTCGCCGTGACCATCATCACCGCGCCGAACCCGCCGGCGCAGTCGAGCTTGACGCCGTCTCCGACAAAACTCTTCTGCAAGCAAATGCTGCCATCCGGTTTCGGGTAGCGCAGTTGTTCGGTGGAGAACACGCACGGCACGCTGTAGTGGCGGGTCACGGTGCGGGAGAAGCCGTAGTCGCGGCGCAAGGTCGAGCGCACCTTGGAGGCCAGCGGGTCATTGAAGGTGCGGTTCAAGTCACAGACCTGGATCAGCGTCGGGTCGATCTGCCCGCCCGCGCCGCCGGTGGTGATGATCTGGATCTTGCGGCGCTTGCACCAGGCGATGAGCGCGGCCTTGGCATTGACGCTGTCGATGCAGTCGATCACGCAGTCGATGTTCGGCGTGATGTACTCGGCCATGGTGTCGCGGGTGACGAAGTCCGCGACTGCATGCACGGTGCAATCGGGGTTGATGCCGCGCAGCCGCTCGGCCATCACCTCGACCTTGGGCTTGCCGACGGTGCTATCCAGGGCGTGTAGTTGGCGGTTTGCGTTGCTGACGCAGACGTCGTCCAAGTCGAACAGCGAAATCTCGCCCACGCCACAACGGGCAATGGCTTCCGCCGCCCAGGATCCGACGCCGCCAACACCGACAATTGCCACATGGGCCGCCCGCAGGCGCTCCAGGCCTTCGATGCCATACAAACGGGCGATGCCGGCAAACCGTGGATCTTCTGTACTCATGACCGTTACCCCAAAAACCGGCGCGCATTATAGGGCTTTGCCGTGGCAATTCGAGCTGTTCGCGAATTGAATCCCACCAATTTCCCCTTGCTCGCGATGGCGTCAATCCAGTCAATAGAGTATCGACTGATCCACCGCCATCGCGAGCAGGCTCGCTCCCACAGGATTTGTGTTCCAACCGACCAGCACCAGGGGCCCATGAGAGTCGTTTTGCTATAAGATAACCGCCATTTTGCGCGAGCCAGCCTGCTCCCGCACTAGCCTTGCGTCCACATTATTCCCGGAGCTTCCATGACGGCCCACGCCGACCTTTCGCCAACCCTGCAACTCGCCATCGACCTGATCCGCCGTCCGTCCGTGACGCCGTTGGATGCCGATTGCCAGAAAATCATGATGCAGCGCCTGGGCGACGCCGGTTTTAAGCTGGAGCCGATGCGCATCGAGGATGTGGATAACTTCTGGGCCAGCCATGGCAAGCAGGACGGCCCGGTGCTGTGCTTCGCCGGCCACACCGATGTGGTGCCGACCGGTCCGGTGCAGGCGTGGCAGCTCGACCCGTTCAATGCGGTCATCGACGAACACGGCATGCTCTGCGGCCGCGGCGCGGCGGACATGAAAGGCAGCCTGGCGGCGATGGTTGTGGCGGCCGAGCGGTTTGTCGCCGACTACCCGGACCACAAGGGCTCGCTGACTTTCCTGATCACCAGCGATGAAGAAGGCCCGGCCCACCACGGCACCAAAGCCGTGGTCGAACGCCTCAAGGCCCGCCAGGAGCGCCTGGACTGGTGCATCGTCGGCGAGCCGTCGAGTACCACGCTGGTGGGCGATGTGGTCAAGAACGGCCGTCGCGGCTCCCTCGGCGCGAAACTCACCGTACGCGGCAAACAGGGTCACGTGGCTTATCCACACCTGGCGAAGAACCCGATCCACCTGGCCGCGCCGGCCCTGGCCGAACTCGCCGCCGAGCACTGGGACCATGGCAACGATTTCTTCCCACCGACCAGCTTCCAGATCTCCAACCTGAACTCTGGCACCGGCGCGACCAACGTGATCCCCGGCGATCTGGAAGCGGTGTTCAACTTCCGCTTCTCCACTGAATCCACCGTCGAGGGCCTGCAACAGCGCGTCGCCGATATCCTCGACAAGCATCAGCTGGACTGGCACATCGACTGGGCTTTGTCCGGCCTGCCATTCCTCACCGAGCCGGGTGCCCTGCTGGACGCCGTGTCGTCGAGCATCAAGGACGTGACAGGCCGCGAGACGAAAGCTTCCACCAGCGGCGGCACGTCCGACGGTCGCTTCATCGCCACCATGGGCACGCAAGTGGTGGAGCTGGGGCCGGTCAACGCGACTATCCACCAGGTCAACGAACGCGTGTTGGCGGCCGATCTCGACGTCCTCACCGAGATCTACTACAAGACGCTGATCAAGTTGCTCGCCTGATGCTCGCCTGTCCGATCTGCAGTGAACCGCTGAACGCGGTGGACAACGGCGTGGTGTGCCCCGCCGGGCATCGGTTCGACCGTGCGCGGCAGGGTTACCTGAACCTGTTGCCGGTGCAGCACAAGAACAGCCGCGACCCCGGCGACAACCAGGCGATGGTCGAAGCTCGCCGCGACTTTCTCAATGCCGGGCACTACGCCCCGGTCGCCCGGCGCCTGGCCGAATTGGCCGCTGAACGGGCACCTGGGCGTTGGCTCGACATCGGTTGTGGTGAGGGCTACTACACCGCGCAAATCGCCGATGCCCTGCCCAACGCCGATGGCTATGCCCTCGACATCTCCCGCGAAGCGGTCAAGCGCGCCTGCAAGCGCAACCCGCGGCTTACCTGGTTGATCGCCAGCATGGCCCGGGTGCCGCTGGCGGATGGCTGCTGCCAGTTCCTCGCGAGTGTGTTCAGCCCGTTGGATTGGCAAGAGGCCAAGCGCTTGCTCAGCCCCGGCGGCGGCCTGATGAAAGTCGGCCCTACCGCCGGCCACCTGATGGAATTGCGCGAGCGCCTGTACGACGAAGTGCGCGAGTACACGGACGACAAGCACCTGGCCTTGGTGCCGCCCGGCATGGCGCTGGATCACAGCGAAACCCTGGAATTCAAGCTGACGCTCGACAGCGGCCAGGACCGCGCCAATCTGCTGGCGATGACGCCCCACGGCTGGCGCGCCAGCGCCGAGCGCCGCGCCAACGTGATCGAACAGGCCGAGCCGTTCGAAGTCACGGTGTCGATGCGCTACGATTATTTCATTGTTCAATAATTAACCTTTGGCCCCTGGCAATCGCTTGGGGCCAGCTAAATCCGCGAATGGATTTTTCAAGACCACAGTGAGGACATCCATGCGCCAACCCGATATCGAGATTTACCTGAAGGACGCCGACGTTGACCACAAGGCCATCGCCCACTGGCTAGGCGAGGCCCTGGGCCCATGCAGCGACTGGGTACAGAAAGGCCAGACCTACAAGTGCAAGGCTGGCCACATTCCGGTGACCTGGCTGCCCAAGGCCGTAGGAAAATGGAACAGCCTCTATCTGGAAAGTGACCAGACCCCGTGGGAAGACGACATTGCCTGCGCCCGCGCCGCCTTCGCCGCGCTGAACGTCGAAGTGCGCTGCGCGCCCGGCTCCTGGGTGGAAGAAGAAGGGGAAGAATCGGCGGACCGCTGGATCCGCATCAGCGCCGATGGGGAAGAAGAGATTACCTGGAAAACGGCGTGATTTAGCGCCCAGCGCTGATCTAATGTGGGAGCGAGCCTGCTCGCGAAAGCGGTGTGACAGTTAATGAGTCATTGTCTGATACACAGCTTTCGCGAGCAGGCTCGCTCCCACAGGGTTTTGTGTTGCCGGTGAATGCGGCTTACAACCCCACCACATCCTCAGCCTGCAGGCCCTTCTGGCCTTCCACGACCGCGTACTCGACCTGCTGGCCTTCGGTCAGTGAGCGGTGGCCCTCGCCACGGATCGCGCGGTAATGCACGAACACATCCGCTCCGCCCTCGCGCTGGATAAAGCCGTAGCCCTTGGCGTCGTTGAACCACTTCACACTGCCGGTTTCGCGTGTTGCCATGATGCTCACTCCTGTTTTCTTATTGTTAAGTCGGCTTTTCCCGCCCGATTGAAAAGGCAAAGCCGTACGAACCTAAGCCACCGTCCGAACGTCCATGGGGAAGCCCCGGGCAGTAACCGGCCGAGTATATGACACCCGGAAAAACTCTCAACTGACTTTACTTCGGTGCTTTTTTGCCGATTTTCGACGAATCCGGCACACTGGCGCCCGCTCCATCCCATTCACTCATGCAGAAGCCGTATGACCCGCTCCCCGTTCCGCCGTCTTGTGTTTGGCACCTTGCGCCGACTTTTATATCTCTGGGTTCGCTCCGAGACGATCAATCAGTCGTCCTTTACCCTCAACCTCGACCGCAGTCGCCCCGTGTTCTACGTCCTGCAAGACCCTTCGCTGACCGACCTGGCGGTGCTCGACACCGAATGCACCAAGGCCGGCCTGCCGCGCCCGGTACTGCCGGTCTCGGTGGGCAACCTGCTGGAGCCGGCGGCATTTTTCTACCTGACGCCGGCACCGGACTGGCTCGGGCGCCAGGATAAACGCGGTGCGCCGCCCACCCTGACGCGGCTGGTCGACGTGCTGACCCACAACGCCGCCGAGGACGCGCAGATCATTCCGGTCAGCGTGTTCTGGGGCCAATCGCCCGACAGCGAATCCAGCCCGTGGAAACTGTTGTTCGCCGACAGTTGGGCGGTCACCGGACGCCTGCGCCGATTGCTGAGCATCATGATCCTGGGGCGCAAGACCCGCGTGCAGTTCTCCGCCCCGATCCATCTGCGCGAACTGATCGAGCACGATAAAGGCCACGAACGCACCGTGCGCATGGCCCAGCGGATCCTGCGGGTACACTTTCGCAACTTGAAAGCGGCGGTCATCGGTCCCGACATCTCCCACCGACGCCATCTGGTCAAGGGTCTGTTGAACCAGCCGCTGGTCAAGCAGGCCATCGCCGAAGAAGCCGAGCGGGAGAAGATCTCGCCGGAGAAAGCCAAAGCCCAGGCCCTGCGCTACGGCAACGAGATCGCCTCGGACTACACCTACACGGCCATCCGCTTCCTGGAAGTGGTGCTGAGCTGGTTCTGGAACAAGATCTACGACGGCATCAAGGTCAACCACATCGAAGGCGTGCAAAACGTTGCCCAAGGCCATGAAGTCATTTATGTCCCCTGCCACCGCAGTCATATCGACTACCTGCTGCTGTCGTACCTGCTGTTTCGCAATGGCCTGACGCCACCGCACATCGCCGCCGGCATCAACCTGAACATGCCGGTGATCGGCAGCCTGCTGCGCCGCGGCGGGGCGTTTTTCATGCGCCGCACGTTCAAGGGCAACCCGCTCTATACCGCCGTGTTCAACGAATACCTGCATACGCTGTTCACCAAGGGGTTCCCGGTGGAGTACTTCGTCGAAGGCGGCCGTTCGCGCACCGGGCGCATGCTGCAACCCAAGACCGGCATGCTCGCCATTACCCTACGCAGCTTCTTGCGCTCGTCACGCATGCCCATCGTCTTCGTGCCGGTGTACATCGGTTATGAGCGGGTCCTGGAAGGCCGTACCTACCTGGGCGAACTGCGCGGCGCGAGCAAGAAGAAGGAGTCGATCTTCGACATCTTCAAGGTCATCGGCGCCCTCAAGCAACGCTTCGGCCAAGTGGCGGTGAACTTCGGCGAGCCGATCAAGCTGGCGGAATTCCTCGACGGCGAGCAACCTGGCTGGCGCCAGCAGGAGCTGGGCCCGCAATTCAAGCCGGCCTGGCTCAACGCGACCACCAACCGCCTCGGCGAACGCGTGGCGCGGCACCTGAACGAGGCCGCCGCTATCAACCCGGTCAACCTTGTCGCCCTGGCATTGCTGTCCACCAGCCGACTGGCTCTCGACGACCAGGCCATGGCCCGCGTGCTGGACTTGTACCTCGCGCTGCTGCGCAAAGTGCCCTATTCGCCCCACACCACCTTGCCTGAGGGCGACGGCCGGGCGTTGATCGAGCATGTCAAAGGCATGGACCTGCTGTCGGAACAGAGCGATGCCTTGGGCAAGATTCTGTATCTGGATGAACAGAACGCGGTGTTGATGACCTACTACCGCAACAACGTGCTGCACATCTTCGCCCTTCCGGCGCTGCTGGCGAGCTTCTTCCAGAGCAGCTCGCGCATGAGCCGCGAACAGATCCTGCGTTATACACGGGCCCTGTATCCGTACCTGCAATCGGAGCTGTTCATTCGTTGGTCGCTGGAAGAACTGGACGATGTGGTCGACCAGTGGCTTGAAGCGTTCGTCGAACAGGGCCTGCTGCGCTTCGAGAAAGACCTGTACTTGCGTCCCGTTCCAAGTTCTCGAAACTTTGTGCTGCTGACCTTGCTATCGAAGAGCATCGCCCAGACCTTGCAGCGCTTCTACATGACCGTTTCGCTGCTGCTCAACAGCGGGCAGAACAGCATCAGCGCCGAAGAACTGGAAGACCTCTGCACAGTCATGGCCCAGCGGCTGTCGATCCTGCACGGACTCAACGCGCCGGAGTTCTTCGACAAGAGCCTGTTCCGCCACTTCATCCAGACGATGCTCGACCTCGACGTACTGCGCCGTGATGAAGCGGGCAAGCTAAGCTATCACGAGCTGCTCGGCGAATTGGCCGAAGGCGCGGCCAAGCGTGTGTTGCCGGCGGAGATTCGCTTGTCGATCCGCCAGGTGGCGTTGCATCGCAGTGAAGACGCCATGGCTCCGGACACGCCAGTCACCCAGGATTGATTCTGTCACAGGCCCCAGGATTTCACTGGGGCCCCCAATATGGAAATGTCCCCATGAAAAAGCTTCTTCTCGTCGCTGCTGCCACGTTGCTCAGCGCCTGCTCCAGCACGCCGCTGGCCAGCAAGAACAGCCTCGACGGCGAGGTGTTCTACCTGCAACGCATCGCCTTACCGCCCACTGCTACCTTGACCGTGAGCCTGCAAGACGTCTCCCTCGCCGACGCGCCAGCCGTGACGGTCGATGAGCAGCGGGGCCCCGTCAAAGGCCAAGTCCCATTACCATTCAAGCTCAGTTATGATCCGGCGCAGGTCAAGCCCGGCCACCGTTATGCCGTGAGCGCCCGCATCGAAGTCGACGGCCAGTTGATGTTCATCAGCACTGAACAACACACCGTGCAGCTCGATGGCAAAGATCCGCAGCCGTTGAAGATTCGCGTCAACGCTGCACGCTGATTCCTGTTCCACTCTTCAAGGAAGCTGCCATGCTCCGCTTTACCCTTCGTTTCACCGGCCTGTGCGCCGGCCTGTTGATCTGCGCCAATGCCATGGCCCTGTCCCTCGGCGACCTTTCCCAGAAAGACGCCACGGGTGGTCTCAAGGATGCCCTGACCCAGGGCGCCCAGGTGGCGGTCAAGCAGCTGGGCACCCCAGGCGGGTTCAGCAACAACCCGGACGTCAAGATTGAATTGCCAGGCAAGCTCGGCAAAGTCGCCAGCAAGATGAAAGCCTTCGGCATGGGCGACCAGGTGGATCAGCTGGAAACCAGCATGAACCAGGCGGCCGAAGCCGCGGTGGTGCAGGCCCAGCCGATCCTGGTCGACGCCGTGAAGAACATGAGCGTGAGCGACGCCAAGGGCATATTGAGCGGCGGCAACGATTCGGCCACCCAGTACCTGAACAAGAGCAGCCGCGAGCAGATTCGCGCCAAGTTCCTGCCCATCGTCAAGCAAGCCACCGACAAGGTCGGCCTGGCCCAGCAATACAACGCCTTTGCCGGCCAAGCCGCGACACTGGGAGTGGTCGATGCCAAGAGCGCCAATGTCGAGAACTATGTGACTGAACAGGCGCTGGATGGTTTGTTCGAGATGATCGCAAAACAGGAAGCCACCATTCGCCAGAATCCGGCGGCTGCGGCGACCAGTTTGGCGAAGAAGGTTTTTGGCACTCTCTAAGCCAAGCGCAAAAACACTGTGGGAGCGAGCCTGCTCGCGATATCGGTATCAGCCATAACATCTCTGTTGGCTGTAGCACCGCAATCGCGAGCAGGCTCGCTCCCACATTTGATTTTCAGTGCTATCAGACTCGGTTCAAGTCTTCTTGACCCTGAACCACGCCGCATACAACGCCGGCAGGAACAGCAGCGTCAATGCCGTTGCCACGATCAATCCCCCCATGATCGCCACCGCCATCGGGCCGAAGAACAGGCTGCGTGACAGCGGGATCATTGCCAGCACCGCCGCCAGCGCGGTGAGCACGATCGGGCGGAACCGTCGCACCGTCGCTTCGATGATCGCCTGCCACGGGGCAAGCCCGGCCTTGATATCCTGTTCGATCTGATCCACCAGGATCACCGAGTTGCGCATGATCATGCCGGACAAGGCGATGGTGCCAAGCATTGCAACGAAACCGAACGGCTGGCGGAACACCAACAGGAACAGCGTCACGCCGATCAACCCCAGCGGCGCGGTGAGGAAGACCATGGCAGTGCGAGAGAAGCTGCGCAGTTGCAGCATCAACAAGGTCAGCACCACCACGATGAACAACGGCACACCGGCGTTCACCGATTTCTGGCCTCGGGCCGAGTCCTCTACCGTGCCACCCACCTCAAGCAGATAACCATCCGGAAGTTCCGCCTGGATCGGATCCAGGGTCGGGAAAATCTGCTGCACCAGGGTCGCTGGCTGTTCTTTGCCGTAGATATCGGCCCGAACGGTCACGCTCGGCAGGCGGTTGCGGTGCCAGATCACGCCCTCTTCAAAGCCATACTCCAGCGTGGCGATCTGCGACAGGGCAACGGTCGTGCCGTTGTCGGTCGGCACCGCCAGGCTTGGCAACAGCGACAGCTCCGTGCGCTCATGCACCGTGCCGCGCAGCAGAATCTCGATCAACTCGTTGTCTTCACGGTACTGGCTGACGCTGGATCCGGTGAGGGAGCTTCGCAAGAAGCTCGACAGATTCGCGGTGGTCACCCCCAAGGCTCGCGCACGGTCCTGGTCGATGTTCAGATAGACCACTTTGCTGGGCTCTTCCCAGTCCAGATGCACATTGGCAACGTAGGGGTTTTCCCGGACTTTTGTCGCCACTTTCCTCGCCAGGGCCCGCACCTCCTCGATGTGCTCGCCTGTCACGCGAAACTGCACCGGGTAGCCCACCGGCGGACCGTTCTCCAGGCGCGTCACCCGCGAGCGCAAGGTTGGGAACTGCTCGTTCAGGGTGGTGATCAGCCAACTGCGCAACGGCTCGCGGTCTTCGATGGTCTTGGCCAACACCACGAATTGGGCGAAGCTCGGCGCCGGCAGTTGTTGATCCAGGGGCAGATAGAAACGCGGTGAACCGGTGCCGACATAAGCGACGTAGTTGTCGATACCGGCGTGGTCCTTGAGCAACGCTTCCAGGCGCTTGACCTGCTCGGCGGTGTTGACCAACGAAGCGCCTTCGGCCAATTTCAAATCGACCATCAGCTCCAGGCGCCCCGACGCCGGGAAAAACTGCTGCGGGACAAAACGGAACAACACGACTGAGCCCAGGAACAGCAGCACGGTCAACGCGATGACGGTCTTGCGCCGACGCACGCACCACTCCACCAATCGCCGTACACGCTGGTAGAACGGCGTACCGTAGGGATCGGGCTGGCCGTCCACCGTGCCATGCTTGGCCGCATGAATCTTCGCCAGGTCCGGCAGGAGTTTTTCCCCCAGGTACGGCACGAATACCACGGCAGCCACCCAGGAAGCCAACAGTGCGAGGGTCACCACCTGGAAAATCGAACGGGTGTACTCGCCGGTGCCCGATTGGGCGGTGGCGATCGGCAGGAAGCCCGCCGCGGTGATCAAAGTCCCGGTGAGCATCGGAAACGCCGTACTGGTCCAGGCGTAGCTGGCCGCCCTGATCCGGTCGAAGCCTTGCTCCATCTTGATCGCCATCATCTCCACGGCGATGATCGCGTCGTCCACCAGCAGCCCCAGGGCCAAGACCAGCGCGCCGAGGGAGATTTTGTGCAAGCCGATCCCCAGGTAGTACATCGCGGCGAAGGTCATCGCCAACACCAGCGGAATCGCCAGCGCCACCACCATCCCGGTACGCAGCCCCAGGGAGAAAAAGCTCACCAGCAACACGATGGTCAGCGCTTCCACCAGCACCTGGACGAACTCGCCGACACCGGTCTTCACCGCCGCGGGCTGGTCGGAAACCTTGCGCAATTGCATACCCGCCGGCAGCGTGTTCTGGATGCGGGCAAACTCGACTTCCAGGGCCTTGCCCAACACAAGGATGTCACCGCCCTCCTTCATCGCCACGGCCAGGCCGATGGCATCTTCGCCCATGAACCGCATGCGCGGCGCGGGTGGATCGTTGAAGCCGCGACGCACGTCTGCTACATCGCCGATGCGGAAGGTGCGGTCGGCCACGCGGATCGGAAAGTCACGGATCTCTTCCACGGTCTGGAAATTCCCGGAAACCCGTAGCTGCAATCGCTCGCTGGCGGTCTCGAAGAATCCGGCCGTAGACACCGCGTTCTGCGCTTCCAGGGCTTGCTGGACCGCCGCCAGCGGCAGGCCGAGGGTCGCCAGTTTCACGTTCGACAGTTCGACCCAGATTTTCTCGTCCTGCAGGCCGAGCAATTCGACCTTGCCCACATCCTTGACCCGCTGCAGCTGGATCTGGATGCGGTCGGCATAATCCTTGAGCACGCCATAATCGAAGCCGTCACCGGTGAGTGCGTAGATATTGCCAAACGTGGTGCCGAACTCATCGTTGAAGAACGGCCCCTGGATACCCGGCGGCAAGGTATGCCGGATATCGCTGATTTTCTTGCGGATCTGATACCACAGCTCGGGAATCTGCTTGGAATGCAAGGAGTCGCGAGCCATGAACGTCACCTGGGATTCGCCCGGGCGGGAGAACGAGACGATCTTTTCGTAATCGCCGGTTTCCATCAGCTTCTTTTCGATGCGCTCGGTGACTTGGCGCGACACTTCCTCAGCCGTGGCGCCTGGCCAGATCGTGCGAATGACCATGGCCTTGAAGGTGAACGGCGGGTCTTCGCTCTGGCCAAGCTTGGTGTAGGAAAGCGCCCCGACGATTGCGAGCAACAGCATCAGGAACAGTACGATCTGGCGGTTCCGCAACGCCCATTCGGAAAGATTGAAGCCCATCGGGGGTTACTCCTTGGCCGCCAGGTTGACTACGCGGTTGGAGCGATCCACCGGCCGCACCTGCTGGCCGTCCAGGAGCACATGCACGCCAGCGGCCACCACCCAGTCATTGGCACCCAGGCCTTCAAGCACCGGCACGTTGTTTTCGCCAAAGGCACCGACACGCACCGGGACTTTCTTGAGGGTGTTGTCGGGGTTGACCACCCAGACATAAGTCGCGCCGTTCTCGGCGGTGAGGGCCGACAGCGGCACTGACAGGGGGACCTTTTCGGCATTCTGGATAAACACCCGGGCGCTCTGGCCCAGTTCCGCCGGGACGCTGCCGGCGGTGAAGGCGACACGAGCGGCGAAGGTGCGGGATCTGGGATCGGCGGCCGGCGAGAGTTCGCGGATACGTCCGCTAAAGCGCTGATCAGGTTGGCTCCACAGCTCGACCGAAACCGGCTGGCCAATCTTGAACCGACCGAAACTCTGCTCCGGCAGGCTGATCAGCACCTCGCGTTCACCGTCGGTGGCCAGGGTGAAGACGGTTTGACCGGCCGACACGACCTGACCCACTTCCACCGAACGCCGGGCCACGACGCCATCCTGGGGCGCACGCAAAATCGAATAGCTGGCCTGGTTGCTGGCAACGTCGAATTCAGCCTTGATCTGCTTGACCCGCGCGGCCCCGGAGCGAAAGAGATTTTCGGCGTTGTCGTATTGGGAGCGGCTGACCATCTGCCGCTCCATCAAGGTCTTGTAGCGGTCACGCTCGGCACGCACCAGGCTCAGGTTGGCCTCGGCGGCAGCGACCTGGGCCCGGCTCGCCTCGAGTTGCAGACGCACGTCTTCGGGATCGAGTTCAGCCAAGGGTTGATTGGCCTTGACCCGCTGCCCCTCCTCCACCAGCCGTCGGCTGACTTTGCCACCGATGCGAAAGGCCAGGTCCGGCTCGAATCGCGCCCGCACTTCGCCAGGATAACTGTCCATCGCCTGGGCCGAGGGCTCGGGCTTTACCACCATGGCCGGGCGGACGGTGACGGCCACCGGCTCCTCGTGGCCACACGCAGACAATAAAAAAGCCAGGCTGACTGGCACGGCGAGGGGCAGGACATAGCGGAACATGGTGGATGACCTTTCGCTAATGATGCTTGGAATAATTATACTGGCGGGTATGTTATTAATAGCAAACTCACCAGTCCAGTATTAAAGCGAAGAATGTCGAACAATCCTCCCCCTCCCAGCGGCCCTGGTCGTCCGAAGGATCTGGCCAAACGCCAGGCCATTCTCGATGCGGCCAAAAATCTCTTCCTGAGCCTGGGTTACGCCAGTACCAGCATGGATGCGGTGGCGACCGAGGCCGGCGTATCGAAGCTGACGGTCTACAGCCACTTCAACGATAAGGAAACGCTGTTTTCCGCCGCGGTGATCGCCAAGTGCGAGGAGCAAGTGCCGCCGCTGTTCTTCGAATGGGTCGAAGGCGTCCCGATCGAACACGTGTTGTTGAACATCGCCCGAGGCTTCAATCAACTGATCAACAGCGACGAGTCGGTGAATCTGCATCGGCTGATGGTCGCCCTGGGTAGTCAGGATCCGAAGCTCTCGACGATTTTCTACGAGGCCGGCCCGCAACGCATGCTCTGCGGCATGGAGCGGTTATTGAGCAAGGTCAACCAGAGCGGCGCCTTGAGCATCGACAAACCGCGAAATGCCGCCGAGCATTTTTTCTGCCTGATCAAGGGGGCGGCCAACTTCAGGTTGCTGTACGGCTGCGACGGACCGCAAGACGCCGAGGCGGCCGAGGCTCATGTGCAGGAAGTGGTGGGGTTGTTCATGCGGGCCTATCGGCCCTAGTTCCCAAGCGCCATCACCTGGGGGCTTCATTCGCGAGCAGGCTCGCTCCCACAAGGGATCGTGGTGTTCCGTGTGGGAGCGAGCCCGCTCGCGAACGGGGGCGCCTCGTTTTCAAGCCTTGAGCGCCTTCTTGGGATAGATATCGTACCGACTGGACTTGCCCTCGAGCCCATGGCTCGGCTTCGGCCCTTCGATGCAAGGCGCCTTGCGCGGGCGCTTGACCACCACCCGGTGGGTCGCCAGCGCCAGCGCCGCGGCCAGCAGCGCCGGTGCGTCATTGTCATCGCCCACCAAAGGTCGGAACAGGCGCATTTCCTTTTTCACCAGGGCGGTTTTCTCTCGATGGGGAAACATCGGGTCCAGGTAGATCACCTGGGGCGGCTCGCCTTCCCAATGGCGCATCACCTCGATGGAGTTGCCCTTGAGCAAACGCATGCGCGCCACGATCGGCGCCACGTCGAAATCTTCCGCGCCACGGGCCAGGCCATCTTCCAGCAGTGCACCGATCAGCGGCTGGCGCTCGATCAGGCTCATTTCGCAGCCCAGGCTCGCCAGCACAAACGCGTCCTTGCCCAACCCGGCCGTGGCGTCGAGTACCCGCGGACGCACACCTTGGGCGACACCGACCGCCTTGGCGATCATCTGACCGCTGCCACCGCCGTACAAGCGCCGATGGGCCGCGCCACCCTCGACGAAATCCACCCGCACCGGTCCCGGCGCGTCCGGACCCAATTGCTGCAATTGCAATCCCTGCTCGCCGACCTGCAAGGCAAACTCGCCATCGTCCACTTGCAAAGGCAGGCCAAGCCGCTCTGCCCATTGTTCGGCCTGGGGCTGGAACGCCGGAATCAAGGCCTCGACATGGATGCGGCAGGCCGCGGGTTGCTCAATCATGAAAACACGCTCGAAAAAATTAAGGATCGGCAAAACCAGCCGATAACAACGGTGAACGGCATTTTGCCAGAGCTGAGCGTCGACCGAGAAAAATGTCAGACATTCAATCCACATCGATAGGCGTTATCTCCCCTTACGGCGATTACAGCCTGCGTAACACCCAAGCGCTGAGCGGCGTCAGTCACCTGTGGCAGGATTTTTTTGCCCGGGCCCTGGCCGATCAACTGGGTGAAAACGCACCGGCGCCTGGCAGCTACCAGCCCGTCGCCCTCGATGAAGCGGTTGAACCGACCCTTGGCGCCGAGCTGCTGGAGCACATCGTCAGCCAGCGCACCTGCGACGTGAAGGAAACCCAGGTCAAGCCGCCAGAGCCGTTGTTCCTGCCGATTGCCGAGTTCGAACTGGATTTGCTGGACAAACCGTTCCCACCGTTCCCGCCCGAAGAAATCGTTGCCCAGCAAAAGCAGCAAACCTTCGAGAGCAACTGGGTTCGCCCGATCGTCCTCACAGCCGGCCAGCCACAGTCGGAACCGGGCCCGGCGCCGCACCCGCGTCCATTGCACCTGCCGATCGCCGAGTTCGAACTCGACTTGCTGGATAAACCGTTCCCTCCGTTCCCGGAAGAGGAATTGGTGGCGCAGCAGAAGCAACTCGATTTCGATACCCGTTGGGCACGTCCGATCGTTTTGCAGAACCTTCGTATCGCCGCCTGATTCTTACCGACAGATCCACCACGGCCCTACATCCAGATGGAAGTGGTTGCGGTGCGCCGCGTTGTAGTCCGGACTCAACACCACACTGAACATCTCACAGGCGCCATCTCGCACCTGCCGCAGGAACTGCGCATCGGTGTTGTCTTTCGGCCAGTCCCTGAGCACGCTGATCGCTTTCCCATTGGCCAGGCGAAACCCGGCAATATCGAGCGCGCTGGCGGTGGCGTGCTGGCTGCGCGCCCCGCTCTCACGGCCGTACATGTTGCGACAGGCAAAGCTGCCCAGATGATCGACCCGCGTGACTTTCTGCCCATAGGCCGCCGTTGCCGCCGGCTGCAGCGCATGGCGCTCGAACAACGCGAAAGCCACGGCCAGCGGGCAACTGGCCAGGAAGCTGCTGCTCAGCGCCACCTCGCCGCCCTGCACTCGCAACACATTGGTCAACGGACAGGTGGTGTTGGCGCCGCTGTCCGCCTGGCGAGAGGTCCGAAGCCCTGACGTAGCGAGCGCTTGGTCGCACAGTTGTGGGTCGTTGCGCAGGGCCATCAGCTTGTAGCGGGTCAGCATGTTCGGCGGGGCGCTGACGTCCAGCGGCGCCCAGGGATTCCATTGCGGCGGCACCGACAACCAGCCGCGCCATACGCCAAGCACTGCGGCGCCGACGATCAGCAGCACCACCATCAAACCTTTGAAAAACCGCACGACAACGCCCCGGGCATCAGCCCTTGAATAATTGATTGGCCTGCTTGAATGGCATCGAGCGACGGGTGAAGGTGAACGTGCCTTGCTCCTGGATTTCCTGCGCGGCGCGGAAGAACTCGCCATAGGCCGCCAGCGCCAACGCCGAGCCGACACTGATGCGCTTGACGCCCAGTTCGCTCAACTGCGCCACGGTAAGGTCCAGGGCGCCGGACATCAGCACATTGACCGGTTTGGGCGCCACCGCTTGTACCACCGCGAGGACCTGTTCAGCGCTGCTCAATCCTGGCGCGTACAACACGTCGGCGCCTGCGTCGGCGAACGCCTTGAGGCGTCGGATCGTGTCGTCCAGGTCGGGTTTGCCGTGCAGGAAATTTTCCGCGCGGGCGGTGAGCATGAACGGGAACGGCAGGCTGCGCACCGCCTCGGCCGCGGCCTTGACCCGCGCCACTGCTTGATCGAAACGATAGATCGGGCTGTCTTCGCGCCCGGTGGCGTCCTCGATGGAGCCCCCCACCGCCCCGGCCTCTGCCGCACGCAGCAGGCTGGCCGCGCATGCGTCGGGCGCATCGGCAAAGCCGTTTTCCAGGTCGACCGCAACTGGCAGATCCGTGGCCGCCACAATCGCTCGCACGTTGGCCAGGGTGTCATCCAGGCCCAGCGCACCATCGGGCCGCGCCAGGGAAAAAGCGTGGCCGGCACTGGTGGTCGCCAAGGCTTCGAAGCCAAGGCTGGCGAGCATCTTCGCCGATCCGGCATCCCACGGATTGGGAATTACAAAGGCCCCTTCGCGTTCATGCAGGGCCTTGAACGCCTGGGCTCGCCGGGTTTGTGCATCCATCAGAGTCGCTCCTGAGCAATGGGAGGGTTTGCCTTAGAGCAAACCCAGTTGCTCGGCGGCGGGTTCTCTATATAGCTCAGGCAGGGCCGGCAAGCCAGGCAAACGGTTCATCAAGCGGCTGTGAAAACGCATCGCGAGCTTTGCCGCCAGAAGGTTGTCGGCGGTATGCAGGAACATGTACGGGGTGCGCCCTTCTTCGATCCACTCGGCGATTTTCTCCACCCAGGGCGTCAGGAACGGCTCGTTGGCTTCCACCACTGGATGGCCGACGAAGCGCACCTGCGGGCATTGAGTGAAAGCCGCTGGCCGCGTTGGCACCCGAGGCTTCTTGTATTGCGCATGGATCACTGAGGGATCGGTCGAGGCGCAGCTGAACAAGCCCCGTGGATCGAGACAGATGCGTTCCACGCCGCGATCGAGCAACAGGCGATTGAGCCGGCGCTCGGCATCGCCCTTGGCAAAAAACTCGTCGTGACGGACCTCGACCGCCAACGGGCTCGGGAACGCGTCGATAAACGCCGCCAGCTCCTGCATCCGATTGGGCGTGAAGGCCTTGGACAGCTGCAGCCAAAACGGCGAGACGCGCTCGCCCAGCGGGCTGAGCAGTTGAACGAAGGTTTCAGTGGCGGTCAGGTGTTCACGCAAGTCGCCGCCATGGCTGATGTCGCCCGGGATCTTGGCCGTGAAACGAAAATGCTCGGGCATGATTTCCGCCCAGCGCTGGACAGTGGCCGCAGACGGGCTCGCATAGAAGGTCGTGTTGCCTTCCACGGCATTGAAAACCTGGCTATAGAGGTTCAGGAAGTCGGAGCTTTTTGCGTCTTGGGGATAAAGATAATCGCGCCAGGCGTTTTCGCTCCAGGATGGGCAGCCCAGGTAATAAGGCAACCGCATCAGATGTAGAGGTCGAGCCCTAGCACTTCCATATCCCAGTCGACAAAACCGGCAGTGCTCAAATAACTGGCAAGGGCCGTGGCGACACTGCGGCTCATGGCGCGGTGATACAGCATGTCCTGCTGACGGGCGGGGAGATTGCTCAGGCGCTGCGCAGAGGCTTTGGCGGCACGTGCGGCCAGTTGCTCTTCGGACGGAAATTCCAGGTCGCCATCGATATCATCGAAGTTTTCGGGCTCAGCGGATTTACCCGCACGAGGCCGACGCTTGATCGGGTAGGACTGGGATGAAACGCCGTCTATACGCATGACAGAATGCTCGGTATCAATGATGGCAATTTAGCGGCACATTCGTAGCCGCGCAAACGCGCAAGTGATAACTAGAACACAGAAAGCCAAAAAGGTTTAAAAACGGGCCGGAAAAGTGACGACTGGCAATGTGGCGTGTGACTTTTAGTTAGAGAAATGACTTTTCAAGCGCAAATCTGAAATTGGTCGATGCCCTTGTGGCGAGGGAGCTTGCTCCCGCTCGAGTGCGTAGCACTCGCTCGATAGTTGGCTTTCACACCAAGGTCGGGGCCGCTCCGCCCGAAGCGTCGGACCGTCCCAGCGGGAGCAAGCTCCCTCGCCACGAAGGCCGTTCGCTTGAGGTCAGAGCCGCTCGGATTTTGGCGTTGCTACCTTGTCCCGCAGGTAAACCGGCTGGGCATCATCGGCCACAATGGCCTCGCCGCGTTCCCAGGCGAAGCGTGCCAGCGCAAGCAAGTCTTCGGCATGGGGCAACATCGAGGCGTCCTGGCCAACAAGGCTGACACCGATCCGCTCGGCATAACCCCAGCCCGTACCGGCGCCGAACCAATCACCACTCGCCTCAGCCGGCAGCGCCGCCGCCTCGGGTGGCAATACCGCTTCAGGCCCCGCCAGGCGCATCTCGCCGTTGGCTTCGCGATAGCAGCCCCAATACACCTCGTCCATGCGCGCATCGATCGCTGCGGCGACCTGGCGCGCACCGTGTTCGCGCAGGGCGCGCTGGGCCAGCACCGCCAGGTTCGACACCGGCAGCACCGGGCGCTCCAGGGCAAAGGCCAAGCCCTGCACCACGCCGATGGCGATGCGCACACCGGTGAAAGCCCCGGGCCCGCGACCGAAGGCGATTGCATCCACCGCTTGCAAGTTGGTGCCGGCATCGCTGAGCAACTGCTGGATCATCGGCAGCAATTTCTGCGCATGCAAACGCGGGATCACCTCGTAATGGCTCGTGACCTTGCCGTTGTGCAGCAAAGCAACGGAGCAAGCTTCAGTCGCGGTGTCCAGGGCCAGCAAGGTGCTCATTAATGTGTCCGTAAATCAGGTGGGGAAAAAGTGCGCCAGTATAAACAACTACGGCCCGCAAGCGGGCCGTAGTTGTTGCTGCCGATCAGACTTTTCAGCTCAAGGCCGCAAGCACTTTGGCAGTGATGGCCTCAACCGAACCGACGCCTTCGATATGGCTGTATTTCGGCTTGCCGTTGGCAGCCGACAGCTTCTGGTAGAAATCCACCAGCGGCTTGGTCTGGGAGTGGTAGACCGACAAACGATGACGCACGGTTTCTTCGGTATCGTCCTTGCGCTGCACCAGTTCTTCACCCGTCACATCGTCCTTGCCTTCGGCTTTTGGAGGATTGTAGACGGTGTGATAGACACGGCCGGACGGCTCATGAACACGTCGACCGGCGATGCGCTGGACGATTTCTTCGTCCTCGACGGCGATTTCAACGACTGCATCCAGCTCGACGCCGGCGCTCACCAGGGCTTCAGCCTGTGGAATGGTGCGCGGGAAACCATCGAACAGGAAGCCATTGGCGCAGTCAGGTTGAGCGATACGATCCTTGACCAGGGCGATGATCAGGTCATCCGACACCAGGCCGCCGGCATCCATGATGCTCTTGGCCTTGATGCCCAGCTCGGTGCCGGCCTTGACCGCCGCACGCAGCATGTCGCCGGTGGAGATTTGCGGGATACCGAATTTTTCGGTGATGAACTTTGCCTGAGTACCTTTACCGGCCCCGGGAGCTCCCAGCAGAATGACGCGCATCGATGTGCTCCTCAATTTTTTTATGTAAACGCTCGGATTCGCCTCGTGGGGCCAATCTCGGAAAACAGGATCGTGGCCGCCCAAACGGCCAAAGGCTGATCAAGATACACAGCAGGCCCGACCCACACAAGCCGCCGAAAGTCGGAGGAACCCGCGTCGAACGCGACCTTCGTACGAGGTGGCGAGAGTCGCAACCTGACAACAAACTGTCGCCTGGCCGACCTGTCGTTCTCCATAAACGGCTACGCCCGGACGAGCCGGGCGAGTTGTCGCGGGTAACGACCCGACGTCAGCCGGTGTTGCGCAAACCGGCGGCGATCCCGGCTACAGACACCAGCAATGCCTGTTCCACGGGGCTGCCTTGGGCAACGTCCTGCTGCCGCGACCGTGCCAGCAGTTCGGCTTGCAACAGGTGCAAGGGGTCGAGGTAAGTGTTGCGCAGGCGAATGAATTCCAAGGTATCTGGGCTATGTGCCAGTAGCTGCGACTGGCCGGTCAACCCCAGGACCACCGAACAGGCCTGCGACAATAGGTCGCGTAAATGCTCGCCCAACGGCAGCAATGCCGGTTCCACCAGACGCTCATCGTAAGACTGGGCAATATCGGCGTCGGCCTTGGCCAGCACCATCTCCAGCATGTCGATGCGGGTGCGGAAGAACGGCCATTGTTCGCGCATCTGCCCCAGCAATTCACCCTCGCCGCGCTCCAGCGCCTTGCCCAGGGCGGTTTCCCAACCGAGCCAGGCTGGCAGCATCAGGCGGGTCTGGGTCCAGCCGAAGATCCACGGAATCGCCCGCAAGCTCTCGATCCCCCCGGCGCGACGCTTGGCCGGACGGCTGCCCAAGGGCAGACGACCCAACTCCTGCTCCGGCGTGGACTGGCGAAAATACTCGACGAATTGTGGATTTTCCCGCACCACCGCGCGGTAGGCACTGACACCGTCAGCGGCCAATTCGTCCATCAAATGGCGCCATTCTGGCGTGGGCGGCGGCGGTGGCAGCAGGGTCGCTTCCAGCACCGCAGCGAGATAAAGGTTGAGGTTCTGTTCGGCGATGTCCGGCAGGCCGAATTTGAAACGAATCATTTCGCCTTGCTCAGTGGTGCGGAACCGCCCCGCCACCGAACCTGGCGGCTGCGACAGGATCGCCGCGTGCGCCGGGCCACCGCCACGGCCTACCGTACCCCCGCGACCATGAAACAACAGCAGTTCGACTTGCTGCTCGCGGCAGATGTCCACGAGTCGCTCCTGCGCTCGATACTGTGCCCAGGCCGCCGCCGTGGTCCCGGCGTCCTTGGCTGAATCGGAATAGCCGATCATCACCTCCTGGGGTCCATGCAGGCGCGAGCGATAACCCGGCAACGCCAGCAGGCGCTCCATCACCGGCCCAGCGTTGTCCAGGTCGGCGAGGGTTTCGAACAGCGGCACCACCCGCATCGGCCGCAACACGCCGGCTTCCTTGAGCAGCAATTGCACTGCCAGCACATCGGAAGCGGCACCGGCCATCGAGATCACGTAGGAACCCAGGGACGCCGCCGGCGCCGCCGCGACTTCCCGACAGGTCGCCAGGACCTCACCAGTGTCGGCGGACGGTTTGAAATGCGGCGGCAACAACGGACGTCGGTTATTCAGCTCATCCAGCAGAAAACGGATGCGCTGCTCTTCGTCCCAGTCTTCATAGCGTCCAAGCCCGAGGTAATCGGTGATCTCGGTCATGGCCATCGTGTGGCGCGTCGAATCCTGGCGCACATCGAGGCGCACGAGGAACAGCCCGAAGGTCACCGCGCGGCGCAGGCAATCGAGCAGCGGCCCGTCGGCAATCACCCCCATGCCGCACTCGTGCAGGGACTGATAGCACAACTCCAGCGGATCGAGCAGTTCGCGGTTGTCCTGCAACACTTCGGAAGAGGCCGGCGTAGTGGCTTTCAAGGAGGCCTGGGCCCAGTTGCGGGTGGCCCGCAGGCGTTCACGCAATTGCTTGAGTACCGCGCGATAGGGTTCGGCGCTATCACCGGCCTGGGCGCGCAAGGCCTCGCTGGCCTTTTGCATGGAGAGGTCGGCCGCCAGGTGATCGACATCGCGCAGATAAAGGTCCGCCGCCATCCAACGCGCCAGCAACAGCACTTCGCGTGTGACCGCGGCGGTGACGTTCGGGTTGCCATCCCGGTCGCCGCCCATCCAGGAGGCAAAGCGGATCGGCGCGGCTTCCAGCGGCAAGCGCAGCCCGGTGGCGGCGTGCAGGGCCTGGTCGGCCTTGCGCAGGTAATTGGGGATGGCCTGCCACAGCGAATGCTCGATCACCGCAAAGCCCCACTTGGCCTCGTCCACGGGCGTGGGCCGGGTGCGGCGGATTTCTTCGGTGTGCCAGGCTTCGGCGATCAATCTTTGCAAGCGCTCATGGATCTGCGCGCGCTCGGCACTGGTGAGGTCACGGTGATCCTGGGCCGCCAGTTGCGCGGCGATGGCGTCGTATTTCTGGATCAGCGTACGCCGGGCGACTTCCGTGGGGTGGGCGGTGAGGACCAACTCGATATCGAGCCGGCCCAACTGCCGGGCCAGCGATTCGGCGCTGTGGCCTTCGGCGCGCAAGCGTGCCAGCAACTCGGGCAACACTCGCGCTTCAAACGGCGCAGGCTTGGATTCTTCGCGCCGATGAATCAACTGGTATTGCTCAGCGATGTTTGCCAGGTTCAAGAACTGGTTGAACGCTCGCGCGACCGGCAGCAATTCCTCCTCGCTCAACTGATTGAGGCTGGCGCTCAGTTCGGCGTCCATGGAACCACGTCGGTCCGCCTTGGCGCCTTTGCGGATCTGCTCGATCTTGTCGAGAAAGGTGTCCCCGTACTGGTCGCGAATGGTGTTGCCCAGCAATTCGCCGAGCAGGTGGACATCCTCGCGCAGGCGGGCATCGATATCGGTCATCAGCAGTTCTCCAGCAAAAGGTCCGGACAGCTTTGTAGGAGAGAGTGCCGATGCTGATCGTTTATGACAAGCGACGAAGGGACATTAAACCTTGTCGGACAAAGCTAGTCTCAAGATAAGCCACACAACGGCTTGTCACTGTCGCGCCTGCCATAAGCAGGGCTATTGATGAGGTCATCATGAAAATCCGTGAGCTTGCCCAGCATTGGGAAGAAAATGCCAAGGGTCGCCTGACCCAGACCGGCTACACGATTCATCTCGATGTAGAGGCCGCTGCGCGCCTGGCGGCCATCTGCGACATGTACCCCAAGCGTCAGCCCGAAGAACTGCTCGGGGAGCTGATCGGCGCCGCGTTGGAAGAGCTGGAAGCCAGCTTCCCCTACGTCAAGGGATCGCAAGTCGTATCGACCGATGAGGAAGGTGATCCGCTGTATGAAGACGTGGGCCCGACGCCACGTTTTCTCGCGCTGTCACGCCGTCATCTGCGCGAACTTTCCTCCCACAGCGACAAATCCAAACACTGATTGCCGCCCTTTCCAGCGTGCGAAATTCCAGCGCGGAGCCTGTCCCAGTCGCGCTGGAATACCGCTGCCCGCCTTGAAAGTTCAGCTTTTTGGCGCTTGACCAATCAGTCAGTATTTCTTTTGGCGAATGGCCATCCTTGCCTGAACTTTTGAAAAACGCCTCGGGTCACACCGAATAACCATACTGGAACGGCCGTTTAAAAAAACGCGCCCTGGCGCCAGCGCCAAAACAGACGTCACGGCTTCGGTCCCAGCATGGAATGGTGTTTTTTTCAGGAGTTTTCCAATGGAGTTGAAGCCTATGAATACCTGCACTGCCAAACCCTCATCCACTGGCCTGCGCGGCCTGAAGTTGGCTGCCCTGGCTATCGGTAGCAGCTTCATTCTGGCCGGTTGTGCCGGCAACCCACCTTCGGAGCAATACGCGGTCACGCAATCTGCGGTCAACAGCGCCGTCAGCGCTGGCGGCACCGAGTTTGCCGCCGTGGAAATGAAATCGGCCCAGGACAAGCTCAAGCAGGCCGAGATCGCCATGCACGACGAGAATTACGAAGAGGCCAAGCGTCTGGCCGAACAGGCCGAATGGGATGCCCGCGTCGCCGAGCGCAAGGCCCAGGCCGCCAAGGCCGAACAGGCCCTCAAGGATTCCCAGAAAGGGGTTCAGGAACTGCGTCAGGAAGGCATGAACAAGGTCCAGTGACCCGGTTTGAGCCACGACGCACTTCTCATTGATAAAAGGACGACAGACTATGACGCACAAACATTTCATGATGCCCGCCCTGCTTGCCGCCTGCGTAGCCCTGGCCGCTTGCTCCCACGATCCGAACGCGAACCTGGAACAGGCGCGCACCAACTACAACGGCTTGCAGGCCGACCCGGCGGCCACCAAGGTCGCGGCTCTGGAAACCAAGGACGCTGCCGATTTTCTCGCCAAGGCCGACAAGGCCTACATGGATAACGAGGACGAAGCCAAGGTCGACCAACTGGCCTACCTGACCAACCAGCGTGTCGAAGTGGCCAAGCAGACCATTGCCCTGCGCAACGCCGAAGCCGAGCTGAAAAACGCCGGTGACGAACGCGCCCGCGCACTGCTGGAAGCCCGCAACGCGCAGATCAAGCAGTTGCAGGACAGCCTCAACGCCAAGCAGACCGAGCGCGGTACGCTGGTGACCTTCGGCGACGTGCTGTTTGCCACCAACAAGTCGGACCTGCGTACCAGCGGTATGACTAACGTGAGCAAACTGGCGCAGTTCCTCCAGGAAAACCCGGATCGCAAGGTGATCATCGAAGGCTACACCGACAGCACCGGTTCGGACTCCTACAACCAATCGCTGTCCGAACGCCGCGCCAGCTCCGTGCGCACCGCCCTGGTGAAAATGGGCGTCGACCCGGCCCGCATCGTGACTCAGGGCTACGGCAAGGAATTCCCGGTCGCCGACAACACCAGCGTCTCGGGCCGCGCCATGAACCGTCGCGTGGAGGTCACCATCTCCAACGACAACCAGCCCGTCGCCCCGCGTTCGACCATGAGCGCCAACTGATCGGTTGACTGCAACTCAAAAGCCCCGCCTGACTTCAATCAGGCGGGGCTTTTTTATGATCAAATTTATTTGGCTGCACACGATCATTGTGGGAGCGAGCTTGCTCGCGATAGGGGAGTGTCAGGCACTATCAATGCTGCTGAACCACCGCTATCGCGAGCAAGCTCGCTCCCACAGGGGTCTCGCTTAAGGCTGAAGTTTTTGTGGGGTCTCCTGCCCCATGCACCGCACCGCGCGCTTCTTCTCGTTGATCAGCACACCGGTCAGGCCTTTCTGTTCGGTGTCGAACAACACCAGCACGCCCTCGATGCACTGGGCCACTTGCGGCGCCGGCTCCAGGGAAACCTTGTAGTCCTCCCCCGGAACGGTCTTGAGCATGGTGAACTCGTTGAGCAGCAACGCATCCTCGGGCTTGGCGAAATGCAGGTAGCCGTAGTACCAGAGCGCCGCGACGGTGCCGAGGATGCTGCAGATACCTGTGATTATCAGGGGGATGGCGTTACGTTCTTCGCTCATTGCGGATTCTCAGGTGATTCAACGGGTGATTTCGGGTAATTCGGAATTTCGCCCAGGCGGCGCAGGCCGTCAAAGTGCCGGGGGTCGTCGAGGTAGCGCAGCATCACGGTTCGCCAGGTTGGGTCGGCGAAGGTCTGCACATGCCCGCCACGGGTCAGTTGCAGCACCCGTGGCGGCGGCGCAGCTTGATACAAGCGGATGCCGTTGGAAAGGGGCACGATCGGATCGTCGAGGCTGTGGTAGATCAGTTTCGGTACGCCGTTCAATTGCGCGATCGAGCCGATGGCGCTGTCGCCGTCCGGCACCAGCCACGACAGCGGCACCTGGAGTGGCCAGGTCAGCCATGAGGTGCCAAGAGCGAAACGCCCTACATCACGATAACTGGCGGGCACGCCGTCGAGCACCAAGGCCTTGAGCTGCTGCTGGCGCTGCGGGTGCTCGGCCAGGTAATGCACCGCCAGCGCGCCACCGAGACTCTGGCCGAGCAGCACCAACGGCTTGCCCCGCACTTCCGGCGCCTGGTCGAGCCAATTGAACGCGGCGTCGATGTCCTGGTAGATCGCCGGCAGGCTCGGCTCGCCTTCGGAAACGCCATAGCCACGGTAATCGACCATCAAGACTTGATAACCCTGCTCCGGCAACCACCAGCTCCCGCCGAGGTGCCAGGCTAGGTTGCCGCCGTTGCCGTGAAGATGCAGCACTGTGCCCTTGACCTCTACACCCGGCTTCACCGGCAGCCACCAACCCCGCAGCTTCAGCCCATCGGCGGTGGTCAGGGTGACGTCGCGGTAGTCAAGCTTGGCCCGTTCCGGGGTAAACGGCAGGCCGCGTTCGGGGTAGAACAGCAGGGAGCTGCAACCGCTCAGGGCCAGCAGCAGGCAAATGATGCCGAGGGTTCGCATCCGGTGAAGCCTCGCTAAAACTCAGGTTGAAACACGGTCCCCTGTGGGAGCGAGCCTGCTCGCGAAAGCGGTTGAATATTCAACATCAATGTTGACCACAATACCGCTTTCGCGAGCAGGCTCGCTCCCACAAAGGATGGGGTGTTATTCAAAGGATATTGGAATAATCCGCTTCGATCCGGTCCAGGCTCAGGTGGTTCAAGAAGTTGGAGAAGCACATCCAGGCCGACAGCGCGTTCATGTCGCGAAATTGGTCGGGCAGGTACTTGGGCGGTACGACCAGGCCTTCATCCACTAACTGGCGCAACGTGCGCATGTCCTCCAGGGTGGTCTTGCCGCAGAACAGCAACGGCACCTGCTCCAGCTTGCCTTTGCGCACGGCCAGCTGAATATAGTTGTAAACCATGATGAAGCCCTTGAGGTAGGACAAGTCTTTGGTGAACGGCAGTCCGGTCGGCACCGAACCACGGAAAACCCGGCTGGCGTTGCCGTAGCTTTCGGCCATTTCAAAGCCCTGTTCACGGAAGAACTCGTAGACCTGCAGGAAATCGGCGCCCTCTTCCACCATATGAATGGCGCGGGTACGGTTGGTGAGCTTGCGCAAGCGACTCGGGTAGGACGCGAAGGTGATGATCTCCATCAGGATCGCCAGGCCTTCCTGAGTCACTGTCGACGAGGGCGGGCCCTTGGACAGGAAGGTGCAGATCGGCTGGTTCAGCCCGTTGAGGGTGGTGCCGACGTGCACCAGCCCTTCATGGACCTCCAGGGCGCGCACATCGCGCTCGTTGAACATCGCGTCGGTGCGGATCTTGATGTAGTCGGCGCCCGCCGCCGCGTCGGCCACGATCCCGTCGGACTCGAACACGCGGATGGTTTCCTCGGCTTCGCCGAACACCCGGTTGAGGCGATGCTGCAACAGGCTCACGGCTTCCTTGGCGCTGAGGACCTTGGGCTCGTCCTTCAGGTCGCCACGGCCATCGATGTTGTTCAGGTAATCGGACAGCATCAGCCCCAGGTCGGCCAGGGTCGGGTCACCGGCGTGGAAGGCGTCGGACGCCGCGCCATACAGCTCCTGGGAAATCAGCCCGAAGTCCTCGGTGCCGCGCGCTTCGAGCATGCGCACCACCATGCGGTATTCCTTGCACATGCGGCGCATGATCTGGCCAACCGGGTTGAACTGCCCGAGTTGGCGGGTGATGTCGCGCTCGATGTTCTGAAACTCCAGCTTCACTTTGCTGGAATCGAACGACAGCGGTCGGTTGAGATAATAGTCGCGGTCCACGGCGGGCATTTCCTTGCCCTTGGTCTTGAGAAAACCTTTGCGGATGTTCTCGTCCCACTTCACCGCGTCGAGGATTCGAATCGGCGTCTGCGCCAGCACAATGCGATCGGACAAGGTGCGTATCGTCTGCTGGTAATCGTCCACTCGGAACTCCTGTGAAAAAAACGTCCGCTTGTAGCAGTTATTGGGATTTGGCCAGTCGCTGATAGCGCACGGCTTCCGAGAACACGTCGGAATTGGCTGGGTCGTCGAGGTAGCTGAACACCTTGACCATGTCGCTGTCCACCAGCACGCCATCGCCCTCTTCGCTTGGGTTCGGCTGACCACTGAGGAGCTTCTGGCCGATGGCCTGGTTGATCTGTTCCATGTCCAGGTTGTAGACCACCAGTTCCTGTTTGTCGGTCAGTTCGAAACCGGCAATGACGAAATGTCCGCCATAGCGGGCCGGCACCTTGGCCGACAGGTACCAGCGGCTGCCGTGTCGGGAGACCGTCACGGGAATGGCTTCGCGTTCCCGGGGCTTGGCCCTGAAGTAGCTGATGGCCTGGTAGCGGTGCTTGCCGACTTGCGTCAGCTCCAGGTTCAACGGCTCGCCCCAGGCGTTGGTGCTGGTCCATTGGCCGAGCAGGCCCTTGGGCGCGGCTTCGCTGTCGGGCAACGGCGCCTTGAACGACACCAGGCACCCACTGAGCAGCAGCAACGACACGGCCAGAACAACGGCATGCCAGGCTTTCATTGGAACTCCCTATGGCTTCAGCGCTTTGTTTTTTGTGGCGAGGGAGCTTGCTCCCTCGCCACGGGGGACCTGTTGTACCCCAATAAGGGCTACACCGACGCCAGTACCAGGTGCATGTAGCGGGTCAGGATGCCGAGCATGTCTTCTTCAGCGACAGGCTCGGCGCCATTGAGCAAGCCCTGATATTCCATCCGACCGATAATCGCCGTCAACACTTTGGCATCCTGTTGCGGCTCGCGCGAGCCCAACACCTGGAAAAACTGACAGGTGCCATGGAGCAGGATTCGTTGATGAGAACGAACCAGTTCCGCCAGGCGTGGGTTGAGCAGCGCTTCCTGGCGAAAGGCCTGTTCGGCCATCAAATAGTCGCGACGACTCTGCAACTGATGCTGCACATAATCAGCGGTCATCCGCGCAATGTCGTCGGCCAATTGCGAGCGCGACTCGGCGCTGCCGTCCCCGTAGGCGACCATTTCACGCAGCAGCCCCTCGTTGTTGGTCCACAGCTTGGCCATGAACGCCGCGCTGCGCTCCACGTACTGGGCGAAGGTATCGGTGAGCAGGTCGTCGATGTCCTTGAAGTAGTAAGTGGTGGCCGACAGCGGCACGCCCGCTTCGGCGGCCACCGCGCGGTGTCGCACGGCCCGCACGCCATCGCGCACGACGATGCGCATGGCCGCGTCGAGAATGTCCTGGCGGCGCTGTTCACTGCCCTGTCGGCTGGCCTTGCGACCCTGGTACTGAACACTTTCAGCGACAGCAGTGGCGACGCCCGCTGCACCTTCTGGAGCCATTGCACGATTCACGACAGGTGTTTCCTCGCTATTTCAGAAGTAACCAATTGATACGTTTGTACCAGACAGGCAATAAAAAGCCGCCCATCGAGGCGGCTTTTTGATTCAGACCATTACGCTTGGGGCCGCATGTGCGGGAAGAGGATCACATCCCGGATCGACGGCGAGTTGGTCAGCAACATCACCAGGCGATCGATGCCGATGCCTTCACCTGCGGTCGGCGGCATGCCGTACTCCAAGGCGCGGACGAAGTCGGCGTCGTAGTGCATGGCTTCGTCGTCGCCCGCGTCCTTGTCGGCTACCTGGGCCATGAAGCGCTCGGCCTGGTCTTCCGCGTCATTGAGCTCGGAATAGGCGTTGGCGATTTCCCGGCCACCGATGAACAGCTCGAAGCGGTCGGTCACGCTTGGGTCTTCGTCGTTGCGACGGGCCAGCGGCGACACTTCGAACGGGTACTGGGTGATGAAGTGCGGCTGCTCCAGCTTGTGCTCCACCAGCTCTTCGAAAATCATCACCTGCAGCTTGCCCAGGCCTTCGAAGCCGAGCACCTTGGCGCCGGCCTTCTTGGCGATGGCACGGGCCTTGTCGATGTCCTGCAGATCGGCGGCGGTGATCTCAGGGTTGTACTTGAGGATCGAATCGAACACCGACAGGCGCACGAACGGCTCGCCGAAGTGGAACACTTTGTCGCCGTATGGCACATCGGTGCTGCCCAGGACCAACTGCGCCAGTTCGCGGAACAGTTCTTCGGTCAGGTCCATGTTGTCTTCGTAGTCAGCATAGGCCTGGTAGAACTCGAGCATGGTGAACTCGGGGTTGTGCCGGGTCGAAACGCCTTCGTTACGGAAGTTGCGGTTGATCTCGAACACTTTCTCGAAGCCGCCGACCACCAGGCGCTTGAGGTACAGCTCCGGGGCGATACGCAGGAACATTTCCATGTCCAGGGCGTTATGGTGGGTTTCGAACGGCTTGGCCGCCGCGCCGCCAGGGATGGTCTGGAGCATCGGCGTCTCGACTTCCAGGAAGTCACGCTTCATCAGGAAGCTGCGGATGTGGGCGATGACTTGCGAACGCACGCGGAAGGTCTGGCGCACGTCTTCGTTGACGATCAGGTCGACGTAGCGCTGGCGGTAACGTTGCTCGGTGTCGGTCAGGCCGTGGTGCTTGTCCGGCAGCGGGCGCAAGGACTTGGTCAGCAGGCGCACGCTGGTCATTTCGACGTACAGGTCGCCCTTGCCGGAGCGGGCCAGGGTGCCTTCGGCGGCGATGATGTCGCCCAGGTCCCAGGTCTTGACGGCGGCCAGGGTTTCTTCCGGCAGGGTCTTGCGGTTGACGTAGACCTGAATGCGCCCGGTCATGTCCTGGATCACCATGAACGAACCACGGTTGAGCATGATGCGACCGGCAACCTTGACCGCAATCGCCGCCTCGGCCAGCTCTTCCTTGGTCTTGTCTGCGTACTTCTTCTGCAGGACGTCGCAATACGCGTCGCGGCGGAAGTCGTTGGGGAAGGCCTGGCCCTTGGCGCGCTCGGCAGCAAGCTTTTCCTTGCGCAGGGCGATCAGGGAGTTTTCTTCCTGTTGCAGGGCTTGCGGGTCGAGTTCTAGGTCGCTCATGTCTTTAAGGATTCCATCACAGGTTCGTTGCCCCCGGCCCCGGGCCGGAGTTTGCGGGCAGGCCTCGCTTGCGTGCAAGCGTGCCTGCCCACCGCGTGGGTGTCGCGTTACAGCCCTTGCTTGAGGCTGGCGATCAGGTATTCATCGATGTCGCCATCAAGCACTTTGTCGCAGTCGCTGCGTTCGATGCTGGTACGCAAGTCCTTGATCCGCGAGGCGTCGAGCACGTACGAACGGATCTGGTGACCCCAGCCGATGTCGGACTTGGTGTCTTCCAGTGCCTGGGACGCGGCGTTGCGCTTCTGCACTTCCTGCTCGTACAAGCGGGCCCGCAACATCTTCATCGCGGTGTCTTTGTTGGCGTGCTGGGAACGTTCGTTCTGGCAACTCACCACCGTGTTGGTCGGTACGTGGGTAATCCGCACGGCCGAGTCGGTGGTGTTTACGTGCTGGCCACCGGCACCGGAGGAGCGGTAGGTGTCGATGCGCAGGTCGGCCGGGTTGATCTCGATTTCGATGTTGTCATCGATTTCCGGAGAGACGAATACCGCTGAGAACGAGGTGTGGCGCCGGTTGCCGGAGTCGAACGGGCTCTTGCGTACCAGGCGGTGCACGCCGATCTCGGTCCGCAGCCAACCAAAGGCGTATTCGCCCTTGATGTGCACGGTGGCGCCCTTGATCCCGGCGACTTCGCCGGCGGACAGTTCCATGATCGTGGCGTCGAAACCGCGTTTGTCAGCCCAGCGCAGGTACATGCGCAGCAGGATGTTGGCCCAGTCCTGGGCTTCGGTGCCGCCGGAACCGGCCTGGATGTCCAGGTAGGCGTTGTTCATGTCCATCTCGCCGCTGAACATGCGACGGAATTCCAGCTTGGCGAGGTTCTCGTCCAGGCGAGTCAGTTCGGCGACGACATCGCCGACCGCGCCTTCGTCGTTCTCTTCGACAGCCATGTCCAGCAGGTCGCGACAATCGGCCAGGCCGCTGGACAATTCGTCCAGGGTCTCGACGATCTGCGCCAGCGCAGAACGCTCGCGGCCCAGTTCCTGGGCGTAGGAAGGGTTGTTCCAGACATTCGGATCTTCAAGCTCGCGATTGACTTCGGTCAGGCGCTCATGCTTTTGATCGTAGTCAAAGATACCCCCGAATAGTTTCGGAGCGCTCGGACAGGTCCTTGATAGTGTTCAGGATCGGGTTGATTTCCATGGCGGGCAGCACTCGTTGGCGAACTTTTGAAAGCCGGCGAGTATAACGTAATCAAACGCCAGCGGCAGCCCGCCCGGCGGCTTTAGGGGCAATGAGATTCCGCGTACGGCCCCTGTGGCGAGGGAGCTTGCTCCCGCTGGGGCGCGCAGCGCCCCTGAAACCAGTTGGCTCGGTGTGTCAGGTTGACCGAGGGAGCCATTTTAGGGCTGCTGCGCAACCCAGCGCGATCAAGCTCCCTCGCCACGAAAAGCATCTTTCGCCGCAAACCTATTCCACCCCCACCCGATTGCCGGCCGGAAGGTCGGAGGATCAGCAGCGACGGCTGGGACTGATCCCGCAGCAACCCTCCACAGGTATAGTTTCAACTCTTCCAATTACTCTACGAACAGATCAGGCAGTCGCCTGGCGCACCTGCTTTTCCAGTTCCGCCTTCAACCCCGGCTCCAGCTTCAACTGCCGCGCCAGTTCGTCGAGGTAGGACTTTTCCATGAAATTCTCTTCGTCCACCAACATCACACTGGCGATGTACATCTCTGCGGCGATTTCCGGCGTGCTTGCGGCACGTGCCACGTCGGTGGGGTCCAGCGGTTTGTTGAGCTCGGCATGCAGCCAGTGTTGAAGCTCCTGGTCGTTATCGAGCTTGGTGAATTCGCCTTCGATCAACTGCCGCTCGCGGTCATCCACATGGCCGTCAGCCTTGGCCGCCGCGACCAGGGCCTTGAGGATCGCCTGGCTGTGTTGCTCGACTTGCGCCGCCGGCACGCGGTCCAGGGTCTGCGGCTCGGTTTTCGGCGCGTTGCCCTGTTGGGCCTGCCAATTGCCGTAAGCCTTGTAGGCAATCACGCCCAGGGCAGCCAGGCCACCATAAGCCAGCGCCTTGCCACCAAAATTGCGGGCTTTCTTGTTGCCCAGCAGCATGCCCATGGCGCTCGCCGCCAGCGCCCCGCCCCCCGCGCCGGACAGCATGCCGCCCAGGTTGCCGGAGCCGCCGAGCAACCCGCCCAGGCCGCTGGATGGCTTGCCTTGCGAACCGCCGGCCTTGTTCTGCAACATTTCCTGACCGGACTTGAGTAACTGATCGAGCAATCCACGGGTGTTCATTTGCCGCCTCCACGCATTCGGGTTAACCGGATCATAAGGCCCTCAGCCTAGAACGAAAGTGCCCTACTACCCTTGGTCACATTGCTTCGAGATGTTGCCTGGGCAACCAAAGTCTCGCCGGCAACATTCGATAAAAACGATATACACTTCAAGGTCTCGATAAATCCGATCTCAGGATGTGCGTCATGATGACCCTGCGCCAGATCCGTCATTTCATCGCAGTGGCCGAGACCGGCTCGATCTCCGCCGCCGCGCAGACCGCATTCATCTCCCAATCGACCTTGACCCTGGCAATCCAGCAACTGGAAGAGGAAATCGGCGTCAGCCTGTTCAACCGCCACGCGAAAGGCATGACGCTGACCCATCAGGGACACCAGTTCCTGCGCCAGGCCCATCTGATTCTCGCCACGGTCGATAACGCCAAGCGTAGCCTGCAGCAAAGCACCGACCAGGTGGCCGGCCAGATCACCATCGGCGTGACCAGCCTGGTCGCCGGTTACTACCTGGCGGATCTCCTGACCCGTTTCCAGCGCGCCTACCCCAATGTGGCAATCCGGGTTATGGAGGACGAACGTCCCTACATCGAACATCTGCTGGTCAGCGGTGAGATCGATGTCGGCGTGCTGATCCTCTCCAACCTGGAAGACCGCCACGCCCTGCAGACCGAAGTGCTGACCCACTCACCCCATCGCTTGTGGTTGCCGGCGCAGCATCCGCTGCTTGAAAACGACAGCATCCACCTGGCGGATGTCGCCCGGGAACAGCTGATCCAATTGAACGTCGATGAAATGGACCGCAACGCGCAACGCCTGTGGCGCGGCGCCGGCCTGCAACCGCAAATCACCCTCCGCACAGCCTCGACCGAAGCGGTACGCAGCCTGGTGGCGGCCGGCCTGGGTGTTTCGATCCAGCCGGACATGACCTACCGCCCCTGGTCGCTGGAAGGCGACATCATCGAGGCGCGCCCCATCGCCGACCTCAACCAGACGCTGGATGTCGGGCTGGCCTGGCGCCGGGGAACTGCACGCCCGGCCTCGGTCGACCCGTTCCTGGCGGTCGCTCGGGAACAATCCCATGGCGGACGCAAGCCATCGATTTAATCGAACGCAGCGTTGAGTATTTCGAATTTGTAGGCCTTGCGAGTGCGCACTAGTCTTGCTGAATCCTCAAGACTGCTGACAACTCGAGAAATAAAACATGGCTGGCACGCAAACCCCGTTGTGTACCGCGTTGTTGATCAACGGAGAATTGGCGGCCGGCGAGGGTTTTGTCGAGCCGATTCTCAACCCGGCCACGGGTGAAGTGGTTGCGCAAATCGCCGAGGGCAGTATCGAACAGGTCGAAGCCGCGATCCTCGCGGCTCATCACGCCTTCGGCGGCTGGTCACGTACCACGCCGCAACAACGCTCGAACCTGCTGCTGGAAATCGCCAGCGCCATCGAAAAAAATGCCGATCACCTGGCCCGTCTCGAATCCTTGAACTGCGGCAAGCCCTTGCACCTGGCTCGCCAGGATGACTTGAGCGCCACGGTGGATGTGTTCCGTTTCTTCGCCGGCGCGGTGCGCTGCCAGACCGGCCAGCTCAGCGGTGAATACCTGCCGGGCTACACCAGCATGGTGCGCCGCGACCCGATCGGCGTGGTGGCCTCCATCGCGCCGTGGAATTACCCCATCATGATGGCGGCCTGGAAGATCGCCCCGGCCCTGGCCGCTGGCAATACCTTGGTGTTCAAGCCTTCCGAGCACACGCCGCTGTCGATCCTGGCCCTGGCGCCAATACTGGCCGAGATCCTGCCGCCCGGCGTCATCAACATCATCTGCGGTGGCGGCGAAGGCGTCGGTAGCCATCTGGTCAGCCATCCGAAGGTGCGCATGGTCTCGCTGACCGGCGATATCGTCACCGGCCAGAAGATCCTTCAGGCGGCGGCGAAAACCCTCAAGCGCACGCATCTGGAACTGGGTGGCAAGGCCCCGGTGATTGTCTGTGACGACGCCGATCTCCAAGCGGTGATCGAGGGCGTGCGCACCTATGGTTATTACAACGCCGGACAGGATTGCACCGCCGCCTGCCGGATCTACGCCCAGGCCGGTATCCACGACCGGCTGGTGGCGGAACTCGGCGCGGCGGTCGGCAGCCTGCGCTTTGCCGGCAAGCGCGACGCCGACAATGAAATCGGTCCGCTGATCAGCGTGCGCCAGCGCGACCGTGTCGCCAGTTTTGTCGAGCGAGCCCTTGGCCAGCCGCACATCGAACGCATCACCGGTGCGGCGGTGCATTCCGGGGCCGGTTTCTACTATCAGCCGACGCTGCTGGCCGGCTGCAAGCAAAGCGATGAGATCGTCCAACGGGAAGTGTTCGGCCCGGTGGTCACCGTGACCCGCTTCGACGAGCTCAGCCAAGCGGTGGACTGGGCCAACGATTCGGAATATGGCCTGGCCTCCTCGGTATGGACCCAGAACCTGGACAAGGCGATGCAAGTGGCGGCACGGCTGCAATACGGCTGCACCTGGATCAACAGCCATTTCATGCTGGTCAGCGAGATGCCCCACGGCGGCTTGAAACGCTCGGGCTACGGCAAGGATCTGTCCAGCGATTCGCTCCAGGACTACAGCGTGGTGCGCCATATCATGGCCCGGCATGGCCGGGAGCTTTGAGCTGCGAGCTTTCAAGCCCTTCGCTGCCTTGCAGCTTGCGGCTCAAGGCTTGCAGCTAAGCTAAAACAATAACCAGCGACACGTTCTCAAAAAACTGCCCCGACCATAATTAAAGCAAGAGGGATTTCCATGTACGCGCACAAGACCGTATTGCTCAGTGCAATCACCACGGCGCTGCTGACCAGCGTCAGCGTCCAGGCCGCCGAACCGCTCAAGGCCATTGGTGCCGGCGAAGGCCAATTGGATATCGTCGCCTGGCCGGGCTACATCGAACGCGGTGAAAGCGACAAGGCCTATGACTGGGTCACCGGTTTCGAAAAGGAAACCGGCTGCAAGGTCAACGTGAAAACCGCCGCCACGTCCGATGAAATGGTCAGCCTGATGAGCAAGGGCGGCTATGACCTCGTCACTGCTTCGGGCGATGCCTCGTTGCGGCTGATTGCCGGCAAACGCGTGCAGCCGATCAACACCGCGCTGATCGCCAATTGGAAAAACCTCGACCCGCGCCTCAAAGACGCGCCGTGGTATGTGGTCAATCAACAGACCTACGGCACGCCCTACCAGTGGGGCCCAAACGTGTTGATGTACAACACCCAGGTATTCAAGCAGGCACCGACCAGTTGGAGCGTGCTGTTCGAAGCCCAGAACCTGCCCGACGGAAAGCCGAACAAGGGGCGCGTGCAAGCCTACGACGGCCCGATCTACATCGCCGACGCGGCGCTTTATCTCATGACCGCCAAACCTGAACTGGGTATCAAGGACCCGTACCAGCTCGACGAAACCCAGTACAAGGCTGTGCTCCAATTGCTACGGGCCCAGCAACCGTTGATTCACCGCTACTGGCATGACACCACCGTGCAGATGAGCGACTTCAAGAACGAAGGCGTGGTGGCGTCCGGCGCCTGGCCGTATCAGGTCAACGGTTTGATGAACGAGAAACAGCCAATCGCCTCGACCATTCCCAAAGAAGGCGCCACCGGCTGGGCCGACACCACCATGCTGCACGCCGAGGCCAAGCACCCCAACTGCGCCTACAAGTGGATGGATTGGTCGCTGCAACCGAAAGTCCAGGGTGACGTGGCCGCATGGTTCGGCTCCTTGCCTGCCGTGCCCGAGGCGTGCAAAGGCAGCGAACTGCTGGGCGCCGAAGGTTGCAAAACCAACGGCTTCGATCAGTTCGACAAGATCGCTTTCTGGAAAACGCCCCAGGCCGAGGGTGGCAAGTTCGTACCGTACAGCCGCTGGACCCAGGATTACATAGCGATCATGGGTGGGCGTTAACGCACTATCTCCGTGGCGAGGGAGCTTGCTCCCGCTGGATGGCGCAGCCATCCCAAAACCAGCCGATGCGGTGAAACAGGCAAGACCGCATCGGTCGGTTTTGGGCGTGCTTCGCCCGCCAGCGGGAGCAAGCTCCCTCGCCACGGGATTGCATTTCAATATTCATAGCGCCCCGTTTTGTGGAGCCCCGCACCATGACACTTGCAGTCCAGTTCACCCATGTGTCCCGTCAGTTCGGCGATGTGAAGGCCGTCGATCGGGTCTCCATCGACATCCAGGACGGCGAGTTCTTCTCCATGCTGGGCCCTTCCGGCTCCGGCAAGACCACCTGCCTGCGGCTGATCGCAGGCTTCGAGCAACCCAGCGCCGGTTCGATCCGTATCCACGGTGAAGAAGCCGTGGGTCTTGCGCCCTACCAGCGGGACGTGAATACGGTTTTCCAGGACTACGCCCTGTTCCCCCATATGAATGTGCGCGACAACGTGGCCTATGGCTTGAAAGTCAAAGGCGTCGCCAAGGCCGAGCGCATCAAGCGCGCCGACGAAGCCTTGGAGATGGTAGCCCTGGGCGGCTACGGCGAGCGCAAGCCGGTGCAACTTTCCGGCGGCCAGCGCCAGCGTGTCGCCCTGGCCCGTGCGTTGGTCAATCGCCCACGGGTATTGTTGCTGGACGAGCCGCTGGGCGCCCTCGACTTGAAGCTGCGTGAACAGATGCAAGGCGAACTGAAGAAGCTGCAACGGCAGCTGGGCATCACCTTCATTTTCGTTACTCATGACCAGACCGAAGCGTTGTCGATGTCCGATCGCGTGGCGGTGTTCAACAAGGGCCGCATTGAACAGGTCGATACGCCGCGCAACCTGTACATGAAACCGGCCACTACCTTCGTTGCCGAATTCGTCGGCACCTCCAACGTGATCCGCGGCGAACTGGCGCGACAACTGAGCGGTTATCCACAGCCGTTCTCGATTCGTCCGGAACACGTGCGTTTTGCCGAAGGACCGCTGGCGAGTCATGAAATAGAGGTCAATGGCCTGCTCCATGACATCCAGTACCAAGGCAGCGCGACACGCTACGAATTGAAGCTGGAAAACGGCCAGACCCTGAGCCTCAGCCAGGCCAACACCCAGTGGAGCGACAACGGCACCCGGCATCAGGCCGGCCAGCACCTGGCCGTGCGCTGGGCCCGCGAGGCGATGGTTGCCCTGCACGACACCGTCGGCAGCGAGGTCTGAGATGAGCACCCTGGCCATGGCTCAAACAGCGACGCACGGCTCGGCGTTGCGGCGCTTTTCGAATCTGCTGTACCGACGACCGAATCTGTATCTGTCGATGCTGCTGGTGCCTCCGCTGATCTGGTTCGGCGCGATCTACCTGGGTTCGTTGCTGACCCTGCTCTGGCAGGGCTTCTACACTTTCGACGACTTCACCATGGCGGTCACGCCGGACCTGACCCTGGCGAATTTTTCAGCACTGTTTCAGCCATCGAATTTCGACATCATCGCTCGCACCCTGACCATGGCGATTGCCGTGTCCATCGCGAGCGCCCTGGTTGCGTTCCCGATTGCCTATTACATGGCGCGCCACACCAGCGGCAAGACCAAGGCGTTCTTCTACATCGCGGTGATGCTGCCGATGTGGGCCAGCTATATCGTCAAGGCCTATGCCTGGACGCTGTTGCTGGCCAAAGGCGGCGTGGCGCAATGGTTCGTCCAGCACCTGGGCCTGGGGCCGCTGCTGCAATGGGCGCTGGAGATTCCCGGCGTGGGCGGCAGCACGTTGTCCACATCGCACTTGGGGCGCTTCCTGGTGTTCGTCTACATCTGGCTGCCGTTCATGATCCTGCCGATCCAGGCATCCCTGGAACGCCTGCCGCCGTCGCTGCTGCAGGCCTCGGCGGACCTGGGCGCCCGTCCACACCAGACATTCATGCAGGTGATCCTGCCGCTGTCGGTCCCAGGCATCGCGGCCGGCTCGATCTTCACCTTCTCGCTGACCCTGGGGGATTTCATCGTGCCGCAACTGGTGGGCCCGCCGGGCTACTTCGTCGGCAGCATGGTCTACGCCCAGCAAGGCGCCATCGGCAACATGCCCATGGCCGCGGCATTCACGCTGGTGCCCATCGTGCTGATCGCCATCTATCTTTCCATCGTCAAGCGACTGGGGGCTTTCGATGCACTCTGACTCTCGAGCGTCATGGGGCCTGCGCATCGCGGCATGGGGCGGGCTGGTGTTCCTGCACTTCCCGATCCTGATCATCTTCCTTTATGCCTTCAACACCGAAGACGCCGCGTTCAGCTTCCCGCCCAAGGGCCTGACGTTAAAATGGTTTAGCGTGGCCTTTTCGCGCCCGGACGTGCTGGAAGCGATCAAGTTGTCGTTGCAAGTGGCGGCTGTCGCCACGCTGATCGCCATGGTGCTCGGCACCCTGGCCTCGGCGGCGCTGTATCGCCGGGACTTCTTCGGCAAACAAGGCATTTCCCTGATGTTGATCCTGCCGATTGCCCTACCGGGGATCATCACCGGCATTGCGCTGTTGGCGACCTTCAAGAGCCTGGGCATCGAGCCGGGGATGTTCACCATCATCGTCGGCCACGCAACCTTCTGCGTGGTGATCGTCTACAACAACGTCATCGCCCGCCTGCGCCGCACGTCCCATAGTCTGATCGAAGCCTCGATGGACCTGGGCGCCGACGGCTGGCAGACCTTTCGCTACATCGTCCTGCCCAACCTGGGGTCGGCCCTGCTGGCCGGAGGGATGCTGGCGTTTGCCTTGTCGTTCGATGAAATCATCGTCACCACCTTCACCGCCGGCCACGAGCGCACCTTGCCGCTCTGGCTGCTCAACCAGCTCAGCCGCCCTCGCGACGTCCCAGTAACCAATGTGGTGGCGATGCTGGTGATGTTGGTCACGATGTTGCCGATCCTCGGCGCGTATTACCTGACCCGTGGTGGCGAAAGCGTGGCGGGGAGCGGTGGGAAATAGATTCGCCGCCAAGATGATTATCCCCTGTGGGGGCGAGCCTGCTCGCGATGACTGACCAGCGCTCAACACAGATGTCGGCTGCATGGACGCCTTCGCGAGCAGGCTCGCTCCCACAGAAAAGCACTAACGTTCAAGAGGACATGGACATGCAAACCAAACTGCTTATCAACGGCCACCTCGTCAACGGCGAGGGCCCTGGCCAGGCCGTTTTCAATCCGGCCCTGGGCCGGGTGCTGGTGGAAATCAACGAAGCCAGCGAGGCCCAGGTCGATGCCGCGGTCCGCGCTGCCGACAACGCCTTCGAATCCTGGTCGCAGGTGCCGCCCAAGGACCGTTCCCTGTTGCTGCTCAAGCTGGCGGACGCCATCGAGACCCATGGCGAGGAACTGGCGAAACTGGAATCGGATAACTGCGGCAAACCGTTCAACGCCGCGCTGAACGACGAAATCCCGGCAATCGCCGACGTGTTCCGCTTCTTTGCCGGCGCCAGTCGCTGCATGAACGGCTCGGCGGGCGGCGAATACCTGCCGGGCCACACCTCGATGATCCGTCGCGACCCGGTGGGCGTCATCGCGTCCATCGCACCGTGGAATTACCCGTTGATGATGGTTGCCTGGAAAATCGCCCCCGCCCTGGCCGCCGGCAACACGGTGGTGCTCAAGCCGTCGGAGCAGACGCCGCTGACAGCGTTGCGCATGGCGGAATTGGCATCAGAGATATTTCCGGCGGGCGTGCTCAACGTGATCTTCGGCCGCGGGCAAACCGTGGGCAACCCGCTGGTCACCCACCCGAAAGTGCGCATGGTATCCCTCACAGGCTCCATCGCCACTGGCTCGAACATCATTTCCAGTACCGCCGACAGCGTCAAACGCATGCACATGGAGTTGGGCGGCAAGGCCCCGGTGATCATTTTCGATGATGCCGACATCGACGCTGCGGTGGAAGGTATCCGCACCTTCGGCTTCTATAACGCTGGCCAGGATTGCACCGCCGCTTGCCGCATCTACGCCCAGCAAGGCATCTACGACAAGTTTGTCGAGAAACTCGGCGCCGCCGTCGCCAGCATCAAGTACGGTCTGCAGAACGAGCCCGACACCGAGATGGGGCCGCTGATCACTGCCCAGCATCGTGACCGAGTGGCCGCCTTCGTCGAGCGAGCCATCGCCCAGCCCCACATCCGCCTGGTCACCGGGGGCAAGGCGGTAGAAGGCAACGGTTTCTTTTTCGAACCGACAGTGCTGGCCGATGCCCAGCAGGATGACGAAATCGTCCGCCGCGAAGTCTTCGGCCCGGTGGTGTCCGTCACGCCGTTCCTTGATGAAGCGCAAGTGTTGGCCTGGGCCAACGATTCGGACTACGGACTGGCCTCATCGGTATGGACCACCGACATCGGCCGCGCCCATCGCCTCTCGGCGCGGCTGCAATACGGCTGCACCTGGGTGAATACCCACTTCATGCTGGTCAGCGAAATGCCCCATGGCGGTCAGAAACGTTCTGGCTACGGCAAGGACATGTCCATGTATGGGTTGGAGGATTACACGGTGGTGCGGCATGTGATGTTCAAGCACTGATGTAAAGACAACGTTGGCAACACATGCCCATGCCTGCCCCGCGTTCGTCCTGCTAAGGTTTTCGTCGATCGGTGCACGCCGCCGGTTGACGGAGATTCTGGCAGCGCCTAGGGTGTCTACAATGTATACATCCAGGAGATGAACCATGGCCTCGCCCGTTTTGTCCTTTCGTGTCGAGGAAGGTCTGGCCCAGCAATTGGACTTGCTGGCTGCCGCCACCGACCGCGACCGTCAATATCACCTCAAGCGTGCATTGGTTCGATATGTGGAAGCCGAATCGTGGCATCTGCAAGCGATCAGCGAAGGCATGGCGGATGCCGATGCTGGACATCTGACCGACCTGGACGCCGTGAAGGCTAAGTGGGCAAAGCGTGCCGAGCATCGTACTGACCGACAAAGCACAGAGTGACCTCGACTCGATCCATGAATATTACTCCCACGCTATCGGCCCGGACGATGCTGATGAGGTCGTCCTCACGATCCTTGAAACGTTGCAGCAACTGCAGCGTTTTCCTGGCTCGGGTCGTCCCTCACCTGCTCCCGATATCCGAGAGCTGGTGCTGACGCGCTATCCGTTTTTTGCGCCTTACCGACTCTTGCATGGGCAACTGCAGGTCCTGCGAGTATTGCACCAGCGCACCGAGCGCCCCCAGGACTGGTCAGAGCAGTAACGCCGACTAACACGTCCCGACCCAGCCGCCGATCTCCATCGGTATTCAAAACCGCGAAACACTGCGCATCGCATCCAGCAGGTAGCGCATGGCGATCCGGTCGCTTTCCGACAGCTCCCGGTACCGTTCGACCAATCTCAATTCTTCCCGGCTGAGCCGGCGTTTCTTGCGCGCGTTGATCAGGCCCGGGAAGACTCCCAGCATTTCGGTAAGGCCCTGTATTTTCGTCATGACTTGTCCTTCTGTTACGTCGAGTTGACCTGATAGCGCCCGGTGAACCGGTTACATCGTCCTTCACACTCAAGAATAGGGAGGATTCATCGGGTGAAAAGGGAGTTTTAGAGTAATTAGTCAAAAAAACCCAAAATGTTCATAAAAAAGGAAATAACTGTAAGAAATTTTGACCGGGTCACGCTTTCCTGTCTCTCCAAGCTCGCATTTCCCCTATGATTTTGCGCCTCGGTGAACCGATCCAGCTCTCAGGTATCTGTTCTTACGTTCGTCGCGTTTGGCCAAAGGCATGTCCGAACTCCTTTTTCAATCTCTGTTGCCAGGATCGGCTCGGGATTGCTTTGATTAAGGTTGTATTTATGCACCGCAGGAATTTGCTCAAGGCCTCCATGGCCTTCGCCGCCTACACCGGGCTATCGGCGTCGGGACTCATGGCCGCACGCGCCTGGGCCGCTGACCAGACCGCCGACGGCGAAGCCCGTCCCTTCGATTTCAAAGGGCTGAAGGATCAGGCCCGGCGGCTGGCCGAGAGCCGCTACGTCGACACCAAGCAAGTCCTGCCACCGACCCTGGCCCAGATGTCGCCGCTGCAGTTCAATGCCATCCGGTACGACGCCAACCACTCCCTGTGGAATGAGCTGGACGGGCAACTGGACGCGCAGTTCTTCCATGTCGGCATGGGTTTCAAGCAACCGGTTCGCATGTACAGCGTCGACCCGAAGACGCGTATGGCCCGTGAGGTGCATTTCCGCCCGGAGCTGTTCAACTACGAAAAGACCACGGTCAATACCTCGCAATTGACCGGTGACCTGGGCTTCGCGGGTTTCCGGGTGTTCAAGGCACCGGAGCTGGACCGGCACGACATCGTTTCATTCCTGGGGGCCAGCTATTTCCGCGCCGTCGATGCCAGCGGCCAGTACGGGCTGTCGGCCCGGGGCCTGGCCATCGACACCTATGCGAAGAAGCGCGAGGAGTTTCCGGATTTCACCAAGTTCTGGTTCGAAACCCCGGACAAGAACAGCACCCGTTTCGTGGTCTACGCCCTGCTCGACTCGCCCAGCGCCACCGGCGCCTATCGTTTCGATATCGATTGCCAGCCGACCCGGGTCGTCATGGAAATCGATGCGCACATCCATGCCCGTACCGCCATTGAGCAACTGGGCATCGCACCGATGACCAGCATGTTCAGCTGCGGCACGGTCGAGCGGCGCATGTGCGACACCATTCACCCGCAAATCCACGACTCCGACCGGCTGGCCATGTGGCGCGGCAACGGCGAATGGGTCTGCCGCCCGCTGAACAACCCCGCCACCCTGCAATTCAACGCGTTCGCCGACAAGAATCCGAAAGGCTTCGGGCTGGTGCAGACCGACCATGACTTCGACAGCTACCAGGACACCGTGGATTGGTACAGCAAACGTCCGAGCCTGTGGGTCGAGCCTACGACCGCATGGGGAGAAGGCTCAATCGATCTGTTGGAAATTCCTACAACCGGCGAAACCCTGGATAACATCGTCGCGTTCTGGACCCCGAAAAAACCCGTCGCAGCCGGTGATTCGCTGAATTACGGCTACAAGCTCTACTGGAGTGCCTTGCCACCCGTGAGCACCGACCTGGCGCGTGTCGATGCCACCCGCTCCGGCATGGGCGGCTTCATCGAAGGCTGGGCACCCGGCGAGCATTACCCGACCGTCTGGGCGCGGCGCTTTGCAGTGGACTTCACGGGCGGTGGCCTCGACCAGTTGCCACCGGGCACCGGTATCGAACCGGTCGTGACGTGCTCCCACGGCGAGGTCAAGGACTTCAACGTGTTGGTACTGGACGCTATCAAGGGCTACCGCATTACTTTCGACTGGTACCCGACCGACGATCGCGTGGACCCGGTAGAGATGCGGCTCTTCCTGCGTTCCAAGGACCGCACGTTGAGCGAGACCTGGCTGTACCAGTATTTCCCGCCGGCGCCGGATCGGCGTAAGTATCCCTGAACCGACTCTGGACACCCGATAAACAAAAAACGAAAAGCCCCGGCCAATGACCGGGGCTTTTTGTTTCATCGCCAATTCAGTCCCGAAGATCCGACTCATGGATCGGCTGGTCCCGATGCGTCGCCCGCTGGTACTGCGCCGGCCAAGTGGCCTTGCGCCCACCCAAGTCATCATCGGCATGCAAGGCCCAATACGGATCGCGCAACAATTCCCGGGCGAGGAAGATGATATCGGCCTGGCAGGTGCGCAGGATGTGCTCGGCCTGGGCCGGCTCGGTAATCATGCCCACGGTGCCGGTGGCAATCTCCGACTCCTTGCGTACCCGCTCGGCGAAGCGGGTCTGATAACCCGGGCCGGTGGGAATTTCCGCATTCGCGGCGGTTCCGCCCGACGACACGTCAATCAAGTCCACCCCCAACATCCTGAATCGTCGCGCCAGTTCCACGGTTTCGTCCGGGTTCCAACCGTCTTCGACCCAGTCGGTGGCGGAGACGCGAACGAACACCGGTAGTTCTTCTGGCCACACCGCCCTCACCGCTTCAGTCACTTGCAGCACCAGCCGGATACGGTTTTCGAACGATCCGCCGTATTGATCGCGGCGCTGGTTGCTCAAGGGCGACAGGAACTGATGCAGCAGGTAACCGTGGGCCGCATGGACCTCGACCACCTTGAAGCCTGCGGTCAGGGCACGCTTGGCCGCGTCCACGAATGCCTGGATCACGCCAGCGATCTGCCCCTCGTCCAATTGCATCGGCTGGGTGTGTTGTGGGTCGAAGGCGATTGGCGAAGGACCGACCGGCACCCAGCCGCCGTCCTCCGGCTTGACGCTGCCATGCTTGCCCAACCAGGGCCGCCAGGTACTTGCCTTGCGACCTGCGTGCGCCAGCTGGATGCCGGGGACGGCCCCTTGGGCGGTGATGAAACGGGTGATGCGTTGCAGCGCCGGGATTTGCTCATCGTTCCACAACCCAAGGTCCTGGGCGGTGATACGGCCGTCCGCGGTGACTGCGGTGGCTTCGGTGAACACCAGCCCGGCGCCGCCCACGGCGCGACTGCCAAGGTGTACCAGGTGCCAGTCGTTGGCCAGGCCATCGACGCTCGAGTATTGGCACATCGGCGAAACCGCGATGCGATTGGGAAGGGTCAATTGGCGAAGGGTATAGGGTTCCAGCAGCAGACTCATGGGGCACCTCTCGAATCAGTGGGCAGGCTCCAGGGTTCTGTTTGAAAAGTCGACGAGTGACAAAAAGGTACAACACCCGCCCCCGCGGGCAAAAATCCGACAAGACGTCACAAGGGCTATCAAGCAGTGCTTAGAGACTAGTCGACAACTTCGAAGGAGGGAGGGTTCCGATTTTAAAAAACCGACCCTGGGTGGCCAAGCTGTTTGCCTGGGTCTTGTGGCAAGCGAGCTTGCTCCCTCGCCACAGGTTTCGCTTGGGTTCTGCTATCGCGGCTCGATATGGGCGATCATCAGTTGCACCGTTTCCTGGCCACGAAACTCGTTGAGGTCAAGCTTGTAGGCCAGTTCCACCCAGCGCACAGTCGGGTTCGGCCAGATCTCACGGTCGATGCCAAAGGCGATGCCATCGAGCTTCAGCGAGCCGCACTCACTTTTGAGAACAACCTTCAAGTGACGTTCGCCCACCACTCGCTGCTCGACCAACTGGAAAACACCGTGGAACACTGGCTCCGGGAAATGCTGGCCCCACGGTCCCGCATGGCGCAGTGCCCGGGCCAGTTCCAGATGGAATTCCTCGACCGCCAGGGTGCCGTCCGACAGCATTCGTCCAGTCAGGTCCTCCTCACGCAGTTGCCTACGTACTTCAGCGTCGAATGCCTCGGCGAACAACGGAAAATTCGCCTCGGGCAATGTCAGCCCCGCCGCCATGGCGTGGCCGCCGTATTTGCTGATGAGGGTTGGATGCTGTGCCGCAACGACACTCAGGGCATCGCGGATATGGAAGCCCGGCACCGAACGACCGGAGCCCTTCAGAAGACCGTCGCCGGCATCGGCGAAAGCGATGGTCGGACGGAAATAACGCTCCTTCATGCGCGAGGCGAGGATACCGATCACGCCTTGGTGCCATTGCGGGTCGAACAGACACAAGCCGAACGGCATCGACTCCACCGGCAGGTCCTTGAGCTGAGCCAGGGCTTCGCGCTGCATGCCCTGCTCAATGGATTTGCGATCCTGGTTCATGCCGTCCAGCTGGGCCGCCATCTCACGGGCCAGCGATGGGTCGGCGGTCAGCAGGCATTCGATGCCCAGGCTCATGTCGTCCAGGCGTCCCGCCGCATTCAGTCGTGGACCGACGATGAAACCCAGGTCCGTGGAGGTGATGCGCGACGGATCGCGCTTGGCCACTTCCAGGATGGCCTTGATCCCGGGACGCGCGCGGCCAGCGCGAATACGCTCCAGACCCTGGTGAACCAGGATCCGGTTGTTGGCGTCCAGGGGCACCACGTCGGCCACGCTGCCCAGCGCCACCAGGTCCAGCAATTCACCAATGTTCGGCTGGGGCGTGCTGGCATACCAGCCCAGGCCGCGCAGGCGCGCCCGCAGCGCCATCAGTACATAAAAAATCACCCCGACGCCCGCCAAAGCCTTGCTTGGGAATTCGCAGCCCGGCTGGTTCGGGTTGACGATTGCATCGGCCTGCGGCAACTCCAACCCAGGCAAGTGGTGATCGGTAACCAGCACCTTCAGGCCCGCCGCCTTGGCCGCCGCCACGCCTTCCACGCTGGAAATGCCGTTGTCCACGGTGATCAGTAACTGTGGCTCGCGTGTCAGGGCGACTTCGACGATCTCCGGCGTCAAGCCATAGCCGTATTCGAAGCGATTGGGCACCAGGTAATCGACATGAGCCGCGCCCAGCAGCCGCAGGCCCAACACACCCACGGCACTGGCCGTCGCGCCGTCGGCGTCGAAGTCGCCGACAATCAGGATCCGCTGGCGTTGCTCGAGCGCCGCCACCAACAGATCCACCGCCGCATCGATCCCCTTGAGCTGCTGGTAGGGAATCAGGCGCGCCAGGCTTTTGTCCAGCTCAGCCGCCGATTGCACGCCTCGAGCGGCATAGAGGCGAGTCAACAAGGGCGGCAGGTCACCAAGGAACGGCAGGGTGTCGGGGAGTTGGCGGGGTTCTATGCGCATGGGGGACGGACATTTCTCTACTTTTTGGTCCTGGACCGTGGCGAGGGAGCTTGCTCCCGCTGGGCTGCGTAGCGGCCCCCTTGATTGTGGGCGCTGCGCACCCAAGCGGGAGCAAGCTCCCTCGCCACAATGAGTTCACTCAATACTTGTCAATGGCTCAACCACGCTCACCCAGCAACCATTGCAACTGGACTTCATGCTGGCCACGGTCGTCGGTCACGAAAATGGTCCCTTCGCTGATCATCACGTCCCACTTGATGACGCGGGGCATGTCCTTGGCCAGGGTTTCGAGGACTTCCTGGGGCACGGCGGCGATGTTCACGTTTTTCAGGGTCTTCACGGCTGGAATCACCTTGCCCTCCCAGACACGCAGGCTGCCATAGGCCAGCAGGCTGGTGCGCTCGGTACGACGCGAGCACCACGTCAGGCGTTCGGCATCCGGCTGGCCGACTTCGATCCAATGCAGGACACGGTCATCCAGGCTTTTTTCCCACAGGGCAGGTTCATCGACGTCTGACAGGCCACGACCAAACGCCAGCAGCTCGTTGTACCAGAACGCGTACGCCAACAAGCGCACGGTCATGCGTTCCTCGGTTTCCGAAGGATGGCGGGCGATGGTCTGCTTCACGCTCTCATACACACTGCGGTCGAGGTCGGTGAGGTTCAGTTCGAATTTGTAGGTCGTGGACGGCTGGGCCATGAACGGGCTTCTTGATACGAGGAAAGTCGGCAAGTCTAACCGATGAGGCGGCCAATCCACGAATTGCCGACCATCAACCTGCGGCGACGGGCGTTGGCCTATGATAAAACGCTCCATTCGTTCTGCCTTTGTCCTACAGGATTCGTCATGTCGCTTACTGCCAAACCCCTTGCCGGCGTCAAAGTCATTGAACTCGGCACCTTGATCGCCGGCCCTTTCGCCTCGCGGATCTGCGGTGAATTCGGTGCCGAGGTGATCAAGGTCGAATCCCCCGACGGCGGCGATCCGCTGCGCAAATGGCGCAAGCTGTATGAAGGCACGTCCTTGTGGTGGTTCGTCCAGGCACGCAACAAAAAGTCCCTGACTCTGAACCTCAAGCACCCCGAAGGCCTGTCGATCCTGAAACAGCTGATCGGCGAAGCGGACATCCTGATCGAGAATTTTCGCCCGGGCGTGCTGGAAAAGCTCGGTCTGGGCTGGGACGTATTGCACGCGCTGAACCCTAAACTGGTCATGGTGCGGCTCTCCGGTTTCGGCCAGACCGGGCCGATGAAGGATCAACCGGGGTTTGGCGCCGTCGGCGAATCCATGGGCGGCCTGCGCTACATCACCGGTTTCGAGGATCGTCCGCCAGTGCGTACCGGAATTTCAATCGGCGACTCCATTGCCGCACTCTGGGGCGTGATCGGCGCACTGATGGCCTTGCGTCACCGCGAGGTAAATGGCGGGACCGGACAAGTGGTGGACGTGGCGCTGTACGAGGCGATCTTCGCCATGATGGAAAGCATGGTGCCGGAGTTCGATGTGTTCGGCTTCATCCGCGAGCGCACCGGCAATATCATGCCCGGCATCACCCCGTCATCCATCCACACCAGTGCCGACGGCAAGCACGTGCAGATCGGCGCTAACGGTGACGCAATCTTCAAGCGCTTCATGCAGATCATCGGCCGCGACGACCTGGCCAACGACCCGCAACTGGCCGGCAACGATGGACGCGACAGTCGCCGCGACGAGCTGTATGGCGTGATCGATCGCTGGGTCAACTCACTGCCGCTGGAGGCTGTCATCGACCAACTGAACCAGGCCGGAGTACCGGCCAGCCGGATCTTCAGCGCCGAAGACATGTTCAGCGACCCGCAGTTTCTCGCCCGGGAAATGTTCTTGCAGGCCAAGCTGCCGGACGGCAAGGCGTTCAAGATGCCGGGCATCGTACCGAAACTGTCGGACACGCCGGGCACATCCGAATGGGTCGGGCCGGCGCTGGGTGAGCACACGGCACAGGTACTCGGCGAGCTGGGCTACGATGCGCAGCGGATCGCCAAACTGCGGGCCGATGGTGCTATTTGAGATAAGCAGCTAAAGCACGTTGTCAGATCTGTAACTGTGGGAGCGATGCCCCTTGGCGGGATAGAACGAGCCAAGCCCTGAACGCCAGGCAAAAAGAAACCCCGAGAAGTGGGGAGACAACTCGGGGTTAAACGTGACCATTCAAGGTCCGTGCAACAAGCGACAAGCACCGGAGCACAATGCTCGCTCTTGTTGGTAAAAGGTCTGACTCACAGGGACGTAGGAAGGTTCCCTCAAACCGTCGCTCAATTAGGGACAGCCATGGCCTTGTCCCCTGCCAGATTACGCAAAGCCGCGATCACGCAGGGCTCCAGGCGGCCTTCGGCGATCAGTACATCGCGGTGCAGGCCATCGACCACGTCGGTGAGCTGGCGCTTGTCGGCCAGCTGGGCCTGGTTGAACACCCGCTCGACCATGATGGCCCCCGTGGGGTTTTTCAGCGTTACCAGGCATTCACCCTTGGCACCGGAGGGAGTGAGCGTGACCTGATACGGGCTCAAGGCTTCATTCAGCAACAGGCTGATACTTTCCATTCGATCACCCTTCAATAGTCCGAGAAAACAACTGCACATTAAGTGACCGTGGGCCATGGCCTAAAGTTCTGCCAGCGCAACGAACCGACACTTTTGCAGCGTGTTCAACCGAGCATGCGCGCCCAATATGACAGGTTGGCAACAGGCACGGCCATCATCAAGCCAGGAAGCGGTTGCGGCGCCAACGATGCCCAACATCGATCCACCCTCCCAGCAGACCGCGCAACTGACCATCGGCCCCATAGAACGGCACTGACCAGTGATAGATGTCCCGCAAGCCACCGCTGAACATCAGTTGGCGGTCCACAAAACGCGGCTGGCGGGTTTGCAGCTGCTCCATCAACTCGCCGTGCAACAATTCGGCGGTTGCTGCTGGAAACGTCGCGGAATCGGTCAGGCGCGTGCCCAGCAGCTTCTCGAAGCGAGTCTCGAACTGATCCTCATAACTTTTGTTGCACATGATCAGGCGACCTTCCAGGTCGCGAATGAAGATCGGATCGGGAATCGCGTCCATCAGGGCTCGCTGGAACTTCAGTTGGTCATTGAGTACGGCCTCGACCTTGAGCCGTTGATCAATCTGGACCTGCAGGCGTCGGTTCCATAACAGCGACAGCAGGGACAACAGGCCAAACACCCCGAACACGACCACACACCAGTAGCCCCACTGTTTGATGTACAACCAGGAAGACGGTGACGGATGGGGAGCGATGCCTGTCAGCCATTTCGAGCGCAGCGCTCGCATCTCTTCGGCGGGGAACGCTTCCAGCGCCTTGTTCAGGATGCTTAACAATGGCCGAAGGTCTTGGCGCACAGCCAGATAGTCGGGCTCCCACTTGCCTTCGAGATTGCTTCCTACTTGCAGCTGCCCCGCAGGGTACAGGTGCGCGCCGGTTTCATTTTCAATGGTGGCGTAGGCTTCACCGCTTTCCACCAGCGCCCGAGCTTCACCGTACGTCTTGACCGTGCGCAACTCGATGGCTGGATGATTGCGCCTGATCTCCGACTCCAACGCATGCCGTGCCGGCAACACCAGCACCTTGCCTTCGAGTTGCTCCAGCGAACGAAGTGCGGGCTCTGCGTCACGTCCGACGAAGACCCAACCGGAACCTCCGAAGGCATGGCTGAAACTCAAGAACTCCCTGCGCTCGTCATTCATCGCCAGGGTAGTCGTCATGTCGGCCTCGCCTTTTTCCAACAGGGCCATTAATTGATCGGGAGAGAACGACTCCCGATGAACGAATTCAAGTCCGGTCATGTGCTCGATACGCCGGAGAATATCGTCGTTCAGCCCGTTCCATTGCCCACGTTCATTTTTGAACAGGTACAACGGGAACTGCATCGAGGCGACGACGACGCGAGGGTTTTCGCTGATCCACTTCAGCTCCTGGGCATCGAGCGCGATCCGTCCGCTGGATTCGAACGGTGGCTTGCCAGAGGCCGCCAACTGGGCCGCGCCTCCCCATGGCGCCCCAAACAAAAACACCAGGCCCATCATCCAGCTCATCACTGGTTTGCAACGTATAAAGAACAACATCTGCACTTCCTTCGAGATTACCCGCCCGTCCCTCCAAGGGCGGAAACCCGGCCAGTTTGGCATGCAGAAACAAGAAAGCCCGTCAGGAGACGGGCTTCAAAATGTGACAACTTCCAGCTATCAGAGAGGCTTGCCGCGGTTGCCATGCTGGCTGACAAAGGCCTGCACGGCTTTCAAGTCATTGGGCAACACCGTGCAACGCTCGTTTCGCTCAAACAAATCCGAAAGATGTGCAGGCAGTTCAAGCGCTTTTCCTACGCCAGCTTTCTCCACGGCTTCCGGAAACTTGACCGGGTGTGCGGTGCCCAGGACGACCATCGGGGTATCCAGGCTGCGGCGGCACTCGCGTGCAGCTCTCACGCCAATGGCGGTGTGTGGGTCGAGCAGCTCACCGCTCTGCTCGAACACCTCGGCGATGGTTTCGCAGGTCTGTGCGTCATCCACTGCAAGGGAGTCGAACAGCTTGCGGGCTTCGGTCCAGCGCTCGGCTTCGACGCTGAAACCGCCACCCTGGCGGAAGCTGTCCATCAGGCCGGCAATCGCGGCGCCATTGCGACCGTGCAAGTCGAACAACAGGCGCTCGAAGTTCGACGACACCATGATGTCCATCGAAGGTGACAGCGTGGCGTGCAGGGTTTCCTTGACGTACTGGTTACCGCTCATGAAGCGATGCAGGATGTCGTTGCGGTTGGTGGCGACGATCAATTGGTTGATCGGCAGGCCCATGTTGCGCGCCAGGTAACCGGCGAAAATATCGCCGAAGTTGCCGGTAGGCACCGAGAACGCCACCGAACGGGCCGGGCCGCCCAACTGCAGCGCCGCGTGGAAGTAGTAGACGATCTGGGCCATGATCCGCGCCCAGTTGATCGAGTTCACCGCCACCAGCCGGGTGCCCTTGAGGAAGCTCTGGTCGGCGAAACTGGCCTTGACCATTTCCTGGCAGTCATCGAAGTTGCCTTCGATGGCGATGTTGTGGATGTTGTCGCCGAAGATCGTCGTCATCTGCCGACGCTGCACTTCCGAGACGCGGTTGTGCGGGTGCAGGATGAAAATATCGACGTGCTCGCAATGCTTGCAGCCTTCGATCGCGGCCGAGCCGGTGTCGCCGGACGTTGCGCCGACGATCACCACGCGCTCGCCACGCTTTTGCAACACGTAGTCCAACAGGCGGCCGAGCAGCTGCAGGGCGAAATCCTTGAACGCCAGGGTCGGACCGTGGAACAGCTCCATGACCCATTCGTTACCGTTTAGCTGGCGCAACGGTGCGATGGCATTGTGGGAAAAGACCCCATAGGTCTCTTCCAGAATCTTTTTGAAATCGGCGTCCGGAATGCTGCCGGCAACAAACGGGCGCATGACCCGGAAAGCCAGCTCGTGGTACGGCAGGCCGGCCCAGGAGGCAATCTCCTCCTGTGTGAAACGTGGCAGGTTCTCCGGCACATAAAGACCGCCATCCGTGGCCAGGCCGGCCAGCAGGACATCTTCGAAATTCAGGGCCGGTGCCTGGCCGCGGGTGCTGATATAGCGCATAGGGGCAAACCTTCGGTTTGAGCTTCAAGCCTCAAGCTGCACGCTACAAGTGAAAAGCGGTTCGGCTTTTACTTGCAGCTTGCAGCTTATAGCTTGCCGCTAAATTAGTTCAAATGTTCGACGCGGATACGGACCACTGGGCCAACGACCCCCTGGAGCGCTTCCAATGCCGCAATCGCATCGTTGATGCGCTGCTCGACCACGCGATGGGTCAGCAGAATCATCGGCACCAGGCCATCATGTTCCTCGACTTCCTTCTGCATGATCGACTCGATGTTGATGCCGCGCTCCGAAAGAATGCTCGCCACCTGGGCCAATACGCCCGGATGGTCCTTGGCCTGGATACGCAAGTAGTAGGCACTTTCGCAAGCATCGATCGGAAGAATCGGATGGGCCGACAGCGAATCCGGCTGGAAGGCCAGGTGCGGCACACGGTTCTCTGGATCCGAGGTCATCGCGCGAACCACATCCACCAGGTCGGCGATCACCGACGATGCAGTCGGCTCCATGCCCGCGCCAGCCCCGTAGAACAGCGTCGACCCGGAGGCATCACCATTGACCATCACTGCGTTCATCACACCGTTGACGTTGGCGATCAGGCGGTCGGCCGGGATCAGCGTCGGGTGTACGCGCAATTCGATGCCGCTGGCGGTGCTGCGCGCCACGCCCAGGTGTTTAATGCGGTAGCCCAAGGCTTCGGCATAGTTCACGTCAGCGGTGGTCAGCTTGGTGATGCCTTCGGTGTAGGCCTTGTCGAATTGCAGCGGTATACCAAAGGCGATGGAAGCCAGGATCGTCAGCTTGTGCGCCGCGTCGATGCCCTCCACGTCGAAGGTTGGATCCGCCTCGGCATAACCCAGGGCCTGGGCCTCGGTGAGGACGTCCTCGAAGGTGCGACCTTTCTCGCGCATCTCGGTGAGGATGAAGTTGCCGGTGCCGTTGATGATTCCCGCAAGCCAGTTGATACGGTTGGCCGACAGGCCTTCGCGAATCGCCTTGATCACTGGGATGCCACCCGCCACGGCGGCTTCGAACGCCACGATCACGCCTTTCTCTCGTGCCTTGGCGAAGATTTCATTACCGTGAACGGCGATAAGCGCCTTGTTCGCGGTGACCACATGCTTGCCATTCTCGATGGCCTTGAGTACCAGCTCTCGGGCAACGGTATAGCCGCCCATCAGCTCTATTACGATGTCGATCTCAGGGTTCGTGGCCACTTCGAAGACATCGTTGGTAATCGCAATACCGGTCGTCTGGAACTGAGGCTTTGGCGTGCGCATGGCAATTTGTGCCACTTCGATTCCACGCCCGGCACGACGAGCAATTTCCTCGGCGTTGCGCTGAAGTACGTTGAAGGTGCCGCCACCGACGGTACCTAACCCACAGATGCCTACTTTGACCGGATTCACTCTTGACTCCCCATGAAACGGCCGACGCAAGGTCGGCCGTGAAATACAGCCGCGCAGCAACGCGACTTTGTGTTTAACGGCCCGACGAACGTTTTCGCCGAGCCGTGATCTTCAAAAGCGGATCGACGCAGGTCATTTTGCGTCCAAAGCCAGTTTGGCGACTTGCGGCGCCGGCTGATAGCCCGGAATCACCTGGCCGTCTGCCAAAACGATGGCCGGCGTACCGTTGACGCCGATGGACTGGCCGAGGGCGAACTGCTTGGAAACCGGATTCTCGCACTTGGCGGACTTGATCTCCTTGCCATCGACCATCTTGTCCATGGCCGCTTTTTTGTCCTTGGAACACCAGACCGCTTGCAACTGCTCGTCACCCGGCGAGCCCAGGCCCTGGCGCGGGAACGCTACATAACGCACTTCGATGCCGCGCTTGTTGAGCTCGGGCACTTCAGCGTGCAGCTTGTGGCAATAAGGACAGGTGGTGTCGGTGAACACGGTGATGTGCGACTTGGTTTCGCCGACTGCTGGATAGACCACGGTTTCGGCGACCGGGATGCCGTTGATCAACTTCGAAATGCCCTGGCGTTCGGTGATCTCGGTGAGATTGACCGGCTTGCCGTCCTTGAGCGTGAACAGGTTGCCCTGGACGATGTACTGGCCGTCGGCGCTGGCGTACAGCACGCGGCTGCCCTTGAGCTTGACTTCATAGAGCCCGGACATGGGACTGGCAGAGATGGCTTCGATCGGCACTTCGAGCTCGAGGTTGGCCAGGCTCTTGCGGATAGCCTGGTCAGCCGCGTCGTCGGCGATGGCAAAGGTGCTGGCCAACGCAATGGCGGCGGCGGTGAACATCTGGATCAAACGCATGAGGACTCCTGAGGCGAACAAATGGGACGGGAACCAACGACCCGCAGATTCGGGTTCCAGCCGCCCACCGTGCAAACCGGGAAAGCCTACCACATAAGGCTGGCGTGGCCGAATGCCGGTGATGCAAGGCAATGGCGAGCGCTTATCTGTGGGGTTCTTCTTCAGCCGCGGGGATGATGCTTGGCGTGCAGGTCCTGCAACCGCGCCCGAGCCACGTGGGTGTAGATCTGGGTGGTGGACAGGTCGCTATGCCCCAGCAACATCTGTACTACCCGCAGATCAGCGCCATGATTGAGCAGGTGCGTGGCGAAGGCATGGCGCAAGGTGTGGGGGGACAGCGATTTATTGATTCCCGCCACCTTGGCCTGGTGCTTGATGCGGTGCCAGAAAGTCTGGCGAGTCATCTGCTCGCCGCGCAGGCTCGGAAACAGCACATCGCTGGGACGCCCACCCAGCAGGTCATGACGCGCATCGCGCATGTAGCGCTCGACCCAGACGATCGCTTCCTCGCCCATGGGCACCAGGCGTTCCTTGCTGCCCTTGCCCATCACCCGCAGCACGCCCTGGCGCAGGTTCACTTGCTCAAGTGTCAGGCTGATCAGTTCGGTGACCCGCAAACCACAGGCATACAGCACTTCCAGCATCGCTCGGTCGCGCTGGCCGATGGGGTCACTGAGGTCGGGGGCCGCCAGCAATGCTTCCACGTCCGCTTCCGACAGGGATTTTGGCAGCGGACGGCCCAGTTGCGGCATTTCCACGCGCAAGGTCGGGTCCACCGCAATCACTTTTTCCCTCAGCAAATAGCGATAGAAGCCACGCAACCCGGAAAGAAATCTGGCGGTAGAGCGGGGTTTATAGTTCTGCTCCAAACGCCACGCCAGATGGTCGAGGATCAATTCCCTTCCGGCGTTGATCAATTCCAGGTTCTGTTCCTGCAACCAGCCATTGAACAAGGCCAGGTCGCTGCGATAGGCGCCGCGGGTGTTATCGGAGAGCCCCTTCTCCAGCCACAGGGCGTCGAGGAACTGGTCTATCAGTGGATGGTCGATGGCTGGCATAAAGACTCATGAGCTAGCGAAGGCTGCGTCGAATAAAAAACGACGAGTGAAGAGTGCTCAAAGCACAAATCGCAGGCAACAAAAAAGCAGCCCGCAGGCTGCTTTTTTTTGCATCGGAAGCTGGACTTAAGCCAGTTTTTCCTTGATGCGAGCTGCTTTACCCGACAGGTCACGCAGGTAGTACAGCTTGGCTTTACGCACGTCACCGCGACGCTTCACAGCCATGCTGTCGATTTGCGGGCTGTAGGTCTGGAAAGTACGCTCTACGCCAACACCGTTGGAGATTTTACGAACGGTGAATGCACTGTTTACGCCGCGGTTACGCTTGGCGATAACAACGCCTTCGAACGCTTGCAGACGCGAACGGTCGCCTTCCTTCACTTTCACCTGAACGACAATGGTGTCGCCTGGGGCAAAGGTAGGGATCTCTTTGGTCATCTGCTCTGCTTCGAGTGCAAGGATGATTTTGTTAGTCATGCTGTGCTCCTAAGGCAAGTCAACGGACTTACCATCGATACGTTGTTAACTATCGTCCCGCTCGCGGATGTATTCCTCGAGCAGCTTCTTCTCTTCTCCAGAAAGCGAGCGGCTTTCCAGAAGATCGGCGCGTCGTTCATAGGTCCGACCAAGGGACTGCTGTAAACGCCAACGCCGGATGTGCGCGTGGTTGCCACTTAGCAACACGTCGGGAACACGCTGATCCGCATACACCTCCGGTCGGGTGTAGTGCGGGCAATCCAGCAGACCATCCGTAAAGGAATCTTCCTCGGCGGAATCCGCATGCCCTAAAGCTCCAGGCAGCAGTCGTGTAACCGCATCGATCAGGACCATCGCCGGCAGCTCGCCGCCAGACAGTACATAGTCGCCAATCGACCACTCTTCATCGACATGAGCCTCAATGAAACGCTCGTCAATGCCTTCATAACGGCCGGCAATCAGGATCAATGCATCCGAATTCGCCAGCTCGCGTACCGCCGACTGAGTCAGCTGACGGCCTTGGGGCGACAGGTAGATCACCTTCGCACCCTCCCCGGCTGCCATCCTGGCCTGAACCAGCGCATCTTCCAGGGGCTTGATCTTCATCACCATGCCCGGACCACCGCCAAACGGGCGATCGTCCACAGTGTGATGCCGATCCGTGGTGTAGTCTCGCGGATTCCAACAGGTGAGCTGCAACAGCTCCTGTTTCACCGCGCGGCTGGTTATGCCGTATTCGCTGATGGCGGAAAACATCTCGGGAAACAGCGTGATGACTTCAACGCGCAAATTAGCCACGTTTAGAAATCCGCATCCCATTCCACCTTCATCTCGCCTGCTTCAAGGTCGACTGCCAACACGCATTGCTCCGTATAGGGCAACAGGCGTTCGCGATCATCCAGGCTGCCGACGCAAGGCTTGACCACCATGACATCGTTCGAACCGGTCTCGAGCAGATGATCGATCTTCCCGAGCAATTGCCCGAGGTGGTCGATGACCTTCAGACCCACCAGCTGGTACCAGTAGTACTCGCCGTCGGTCAGTTCAGGGAACAGGTTGCGCGGCACGCAGATCTCATAACCGGCCAGAAGACGCGCTTCTTCACGATCATCGAGACCCTTGAGCTTCGCGACCAGGAACTTGTCGTTCCCGCGTCCGCTGACCAGCTCCACCTGTTTCACGCTACCTTCGCGCTTGAGCGTCCAGGTTTTGTAGTCCAACAGGTTCTTGATCGGATCAGTAAAGGAATACACCTTCACTTCGCCGCGAACGCCATGTACAGAGTAGATCTTGCCGACAACGATCAAATCACCGGCATCTTTTGGCGTCGCGTTCATATTGCTCAGGCCGCGGCCTTAGCCGATTCCTTCAACAACTGAGCAACACGCTCAGAAGGCTGTGCACCAACGCTCAGCCAGTAGGCTACGCGCTCTTGGTTCACGGACAGACGAACTTCCTGACCACGGGCAACAGGGTTGAAGAAACCAACCTGTTCCTTGTGGGAACCGTCACGCGGGTTGCGGCTGTCGGTTACGGTCAGGTGGTAAAACGGGCGCTTTTTGGAGCCGCCAAGGGCAAGACGGATTGTTAGCATGTGAACATCGTTCCTGTAGTCGGTGCTGCAAATCTAAATGCACAGCGGGCATAGGTGCCCGAAAGGCCGCATATTCTAAGGAATATCCGGACTTTTGCAAATGACTTTTTCCGGCGCCTGGCGCGGTGCAATCAAGATTTGCCATAGAGCCGTCATGAAAAACGGCGGGTCAGCTCCCGCGTAGCGCGGGTTTGCTGGAAATCCCCGCTTCCGTGCGGGGCAACGCCGACATGACAGCCGGCGCAGATTCTTTACATTTTCGGCATGCCGCCGCCGGGCAACATACCGCCCATGCCGCGCATCATCTTGGCCATCCCGCCCTTGGCGGAGAATTTCTTCATCATCTTCTGCATCTGCTTGTGCTGCTTGATCAAGCGTCCGATGTCCTGCACCTGGGTGCCGGAACCCATGGCGATACGACGCTTGCGCGAACCGCTGATCAGCTCAGGGTCGCGGCGCTCGGCCGGGGTCATGGAGTTGATGATGGCTTCCATCTGCTTGAACTGCTTTTCAGCCGCGCCCTGGGCATTGCCCATCTGCGCCAGGTTCACGCCGCCGATGTTCGGCAGTTTGTCCATGAGGCCGCCGAGGCCGCCCATGTTCTTCATTTGTTGCAGCTGGTCGCGGAAGTCTTCGAGGTCGAAGCCCTTGCCCTTCTTCAGCTTCTTGGCCAGTTTGTCGGCCTTGTCCTTGTCGAGGGTCTGTTCGGCCTGCTCGATCAGGCTGAGCACATCGCCCATGCCGAGGATGCGCGAAGCGATACGCTCAGGGTGGAACGGCTCGAGCGCTTCGCTCTTCTCGCCCATGCCGATGAACTTGATGGGCTTACCGGTGATGGCGCGTACCGACAGCGCGGCACCGCCACGGGCGTCGCCGTCGACCTTGGTCAGGATCACGCCGGTCAGCGGCAGTGCGTCACCGAACGCCTTGGCGGTGTTGGCCGCGTCCTGGCCGGTCATGGCATCGACCACGAAGAGCGTTTCCACGGGGTTGATCGCGGCGTGCAGCGCCTTGATCTCACCCATCATCTCTTCATCGATGTGCAGGCGACCGGCGGTGTCGACGATGACCACGTCGATGAATTTGAGCTTCGCTTCCTTTATAGCCGCCTGGGCGATGTCCACCGGCTTCTGGCTCAGGTCGGACGGAAAGAACGTCACGCCGATATCGCTGGCCAGGGTTTCCAGCTGCTTGATTGCCGCCGGACGGTAGATGTCCGCCGACACCACCATCACCGACTTCTTCTTGCGCTCCTTAAGGAAGCGCGCCAGCTTGCCGGCGGTGGTGGTCTTGCCCGCGCCTTGCAGACCGGCCATCAGCACCACCGCTGGCGGCACGGCGCTGAGGTTCAGGTCTTCGTTGGCGGCGCCCATCAGGCTTTCGAGCTCGGCCTGGACGATCTTCACGAACGCCTGGCCCGGGGTCAGGCTGCGGGACACTTCGGTGCCGACGGCGCGTTCCTTCACCGAATTGACGAAGTCCTTCACCACCGGCAGGGCAACGTCGGCTTCGAGCAACGCCATGCGCACTTCGCGCAAGGTGTCTTTGATGTTGTCTTCGGTCAGTTTCGCCTTGCCGGTGACATGGCGCAGCGTCTGCGAGAGACGGTCGGTTAGGTTTTCAAACATGCGCGATCCTTTCAGGCCCAGATAAGACCGGGATAATGGCGGCCCAGACCGTGAAATATGTGCTCGGCGAGCCTGCGGCGTGGGCAGGTCGCGGATTATAGCGAAGAAGCGTGCGACGTACACCTCGCCGTCGGTTGCGGCGGTCTTTCGTGCGGTAGGGGTTCTATGCCAAACTCAGCGCCTTTCGGGCCTGCCTAACAGGATTTATGCTCCCCTTGTCACCCAGCTTGCTTGCAACCCTCGCCGCCGCTTGTCTTTATGCCGCTGCGACCTTCTATCAGGGCACCCGTCTGGCCTCCGGCGCCAAGGCGAACAAGCGCCTGCTGGTCACGCTCGGCGTGCTGGCGGTGCTCGGCCATGCGGTCAGCCTGTTCACCCACTTGATGACGCCGATCGGCCTGGGCCTGGACTTCTTCAACGCCGCCAGCCTGATCGCCATGGCCGTGATCGCGCTGACGCTGCTGGCCTGCTCGCGCATCCCCGTGGAAAACCTGCTGGTGCTGCTGTTCCCCCTCGGGCTGGCCACGGTGCTGCTGGCGCAATTCGCGCCCTCGGGCACCGTGCAGATCATCGACGAGGAACCGGGCATCCTGGCGCATATCCTGTTGTCGATCCTCGCCTACGGCCTGTTCACCATCGCGGTGTTCCAGGCACTGCTCCTGCTGTTGCAGGACCACCAGCTCAAGCACAAGCACCCCTCCGGTCTGATCCGCAATTTCCCGCCCCTGCAAACCATGGAAAGCCTGCTGTTCGGCTTCCTCTGGGCCGGCTGGACCCTGCTCTCGCTGTCGTTGATCTCCGGCTGGCTGTTCGTCGAGAACCTGTTCGCCCAGCATCTTGTGCACAAGACTCTGCTGGCGTGCCTGGCGTGGGTCGTTTTCAGCGTGCTGCTGTGGGGTCGCAACCGCCTCGGCTGGCGTGGCCACAAAGCCATTCGTTGGACCCTGGCGGGATTCTGCCTGCTGATGCTGGCCTACTTCGGCAGCAAGCTGGTCCGCGAATACATCCTGCATGTCTGACGGACGACGCTGATGGATAGGCTGCCCTTGGGGCCATTGTTTGCGGTAATGGTCGTGCTGATCCTGTGGTCAGCCCTGTTCACGGCCATCGAAGCCGCCCAACAGTATCTGCTCGCCCGACGCAGGGCCTCGCGCTCCGGCGACAAGCCATTGGCGAAGCTCAGCTTTCCCTTGGCCAGCCTGATCCTGTGCAACACCCTCTGTCGCGCCCTCGCCGTGGTCATCGGCACGTGGCTGGCTATTTTCACCTGGCTGGAAAACGGTCCCTGGCTGGCCTGGCTCGGCACCAGCGTGGCCCTGCTGGTTTTCGCCGACTACCTGCCACGCACGCTCGCCACCCGTCATCCCGATGCGGTGCTGGCCCTGGGCAACGGTTTGCTGGGCGTTCCGTTGAAAATCGTTTATCCGGTGGCCTGGCTGCTCAATGGCCTCAGCCAGTTGCTGCTGCGCCCTTTTGCCCGCAAGGCTGGCGCGGTCCAGCAAAGCGACGACGAGCCCCCCGCGACGCCGCGTGCCGAGGAACAGGAACAGACCAGCGGTCGGGTGCATCCGGTTTCCGGTATCCACGCGCTGGACAACATCACCGTCAACGACATCCTCGTCCCTCGCAGCGAGGTGGACGGGATCAATCTCGACGACCCCATCGGCGACATCATCGAGCAGTTGCGCCTGAATCGGCGAACCCGCCTGCCCGTGTTCCACAGCGATATCAACCAGGTCGAAGCAGTCCTCAATACCCGCCAGGTTCGCCATCTACTGGCGGATGCGAGCCTGACCAAGGAAGCACTGCTGGCAGCCTGCCACGAACCGTATTTCGTTCCCGAGAGCACCCCCCTGCAGCTGCAGTTGCTCAACTTCCACAAGCAGCAACGCCGCTTGGGCATGGTGGTGGACGAATATGGCGAAGTCATGGGCATCGTGACCCTGGAGGACATCCTGGAGGAGATTGTCGGCGAGTTCGAAAGCGAGCACAGCCTCGACAATCCCCACGTTCATCCCCAACCCGACGGCCGCTTGATGATCGATGGCGCCGCGTCGATCCGCGAGCTGAACAAGACCCTCGGTTGGCATTTGCCCTGCGACGGCCCCAAGACGCTCAATGGCTTGGTGACCGAAGCACTGGAAACCATCCCGGAAAGCCCGGTGTGCCTGAAGATCGGCCGCTACCGCCTGGAAATCATCGAGACCGTCGACAACCGCGTCAGCCAGGTGCTGGTGTGGCATAACAGTTCGGTGCCGGTAGTTCTCTAATCACCGCACCGTGGCGAGGGAGCTTGCTCCCTCGCTACAAAAGCTCAGCGCATGTTCCAAATTGTGTGCGGGCTCACTTGTTGATTCGTTAGCCTCCTTCCTATACTCAAACCGCTTACCCAGCCCCGCCCGAACCTCGTGCCTACCCTGCACCCAGACGGTTCCGGGCCGTTCACCGGTTCTATTCGCTTCAGCCCTGCGACTGTTCCTACCCGAAACAGCGACAGCGCCCACCCCACATCCCTGGGTGTTTGACCATAATAATTCGCTCCAACGGAGCATATGACTGTCAGGGACAACCGCATGACAACCACTACCTGCAACGAAGCAGTGCCTGTCGAGCCGACCAACTCCGCCACCCGCGTGGCGACCGCGAGCTTCATCGGCACCGCCATCGAGTTCTATGATTTCTACGTCTATGCCACCGCCGCGGCCCTGGTGATCGGACCGGTATTCTTTCCGCAGACCTCAGGCACGGCACAGATGCTGTCGTCCTTTCTGACCTTCGGTATCGCGTTTCTCGCCCGCCCCCTGGGCTCGGCGTTGTTCGGCCACTTCGGCGACCGCATCGGGCGCAAGTCGACACTCGTGGCCTCGCTGCTGCTGATGGGCGTGTGTACCACGCTCATCGGCGTGCTGCCTGGCTACGCCAGCATTGGCGCCTGGGCCCCGATTCTCTTGTGCCTTTTGCGTTTCGGCCAAGGGTTGGGGCTTGGCGGCGAATGGGGCGGCGCGGCCTTGCTGGCCACCGAGAACGCCCCAAAAGGCAAGCGCGCCTGGTTCGGCATGTTCCCGCAACTGGGCCCCTCTATCGGTTTCCTGGCGGCCAACGGATTGTTCCTTACCCTTGCCATGACCCTGGATGACGAGCAGTTCCGCTCATGGGGCTGGCGGATTCCGTTCTTGCTCAGCGCCGTATTGGTGATCGTCGGCCTCTATGTACGTCTCAAGCTCCACGAGACGCCGGTGTTCGCCAACGCCATGGCCCGCCAGGAACGGGTGAAAATCCCGCTGGTGGAGTTGTTCAGCCAGTACTGGGCGCCGACACTGCTTGGCGCGGCCGCGATGGTGGTGTGTTACGCCCTGTTCTACATCTCCACGGTATTTTCCTTGAGCTATGGCGTCGCGACCCTGGGCTATAGCCGCGAGACCTTCCTCGGCCTGCTGTGCTTTGCAGTGTTGTTCATGGCCGCCGCCACGCCGCTGTCGGCCTGGGCAAGCGACCGGTTTGGCCGCAAGCCGGTGCTCATCACCGGCGGCCTGCTGGCGGTGGCCTCGGGCTTCCTCATGGAGCCCCTACTGACTCAAGGCTCCACGGGAAGCGTGGCGCTGTTCCTGTGCATCGAGCTGTTCCTGATGGGCGTGACCTTCGCGCCCATGGGCGCGTTGCTGCCGGAGCTGTTTCCTACGCATGTGCGCTACACCGGCGCGTCGGCGGCCTACAACCTGGGTGGCATTGTCGGCGCTTCTGCGGCACCGTTCTTCGCGCAGAAGCTGGTGGCGATGGGCGGCCTGAGCTACGTCGGCGGTTACGTATCCGCTGCCGCGGTGCTCAGCGTGATCGCGGTGCTGTGCCTGAAGGAAACACGCCATAACGACCTGAACCGCGTAGGCTGAAACGCGTGGCGAGGGGGGCATCCCCTCGCCACGCCAACCTGTCGCCCACCTGAATACCCATCAATGAAATAACCGCTGACAATTGCCCGCCATTGAAACAACCCCCTGCCCGCCCCATCTAAGGTCCATACCCCATTGCGCAGGTGCCCCATGAGCGACCAGCACTCTACTGAAGCGAATAACGAATACACAGAATCCGAGCACATCGAACACACCGTTTCCGGCACCGGCCTGGCCCTGCCCGGCCAGAGCCTGCCGGACAAGGTCTACATCATTCCTATCCACAACCGCCCGTTCTTCCCGGCCCAGGTGCTGCCGGTCATCGTCAACGAAGAGCCGTGGGCCGAAACCCTGGAACTGGTGGCCAAGTCCGAACATCATTCCCTGGCGCTGTTCTTCATGGACTCACCCCAGGAAGACCCGCGCCATTTCGACACTTCGAAGCTGCCGCTCTACGGCACGCTGGTGAAGGTCCACCACGCCAGCCGTGAAGCCGGCAAATTGCAGTTCGTTGCCCAGGGCCTGACCCGCGTGCGCATCCGCACCTGGCTCAAGCACCACCGCCCACCGTACCTGGTGGAAGTCGAATACCCGCACCAGCCGAGCGAGCCGACCGACGAGGTCAAGGCCTATGGCATGGCGCTGATCAACGCGATCAAGGAGCTGCTGCCGCTCAACCCGCTGTATAGCGAAGAGCTGAAAAACTACCTCAACCGCTTCAGCCCCAACGACCCGTCGCCGCTGACCGATTTCGCCGCCGCGCTCACCTCCGCCACCGGCAGCGAATTGCAGGAAGTACTCGATTGCGTGCCGATGCTCAAGCGCATGGAAAAAGTCCTGCCGATGCTGCGCAAGGAAGTCGAGGTCGCGCGGTTGCAGAAAGAAATTTCCGCCGAGGTCAACAGCAAGATCGGCGAACATCAGCGCCAGTTCTTCCTCAAGGAACAACTCAAGGTCATCCAGCAGGAGCTGGGTCTGACCAAGGACGACCGCAGCGCAGACCTGGAACAGTTCGAACAGCGCCTTGAAGGCAAGGTATTACCGGCCCAGGCCGAGAAGCGCATCGAAGAGGAAATGAACAAACTCTCGATCCTGGAAACCGGCTCACCGGAGTACGCCGTCACACGCAATTACCTGGACTGGGCAACATCGGTGCCTTGGGGCGTGTATGGCCAGGACAAGCTCGATCTCAAGCATGCGCGCAAGATTCTCGACCAGCACCACGCCGGGCTGGGCGACATCAAGGAGCGCATCCTGGAATTCCTCGCCGTGGGCGCCTACAAGGGTGAGATCAGCGGTTCCATTGTGTTGCTGGTGGGCCCGCCCGGCGTGGGCAAGACCAGCGTCGGTAAATCCATTGCCGAATCCCTCGGGCGGCCGTTCTATCGCTTCAGCGTCGGCGGCATGCGCGACGAAGCCGAAATCAAGGGTCACCGGCGCACCTACATCGGGGCCCAGCCGGGCAAGCTGGTGCAGGCGCTCAAGGACGTCGAAGTGATGAACCCGGTGATCATGCTCGACGAAATCGACAAGATGGGCCAGAGCTACCAGGGCGACCCAGCGTCCGCGCTGCTGGAAACTCTCGACCCCGAGCAGAATGTCGAATTCCTCGATCATTACCTGGACATGCGCCTGGACCTGTCGAAAGTGCTCTTTGTGTGCACCGCCAACACCCTCGACTCGATCCCCGGCCCGCTGCTGGACCGCATGGAAGTCATTCGCCTGTCGGGCTACATCACCGAAGAGAAGGTTGCCATCGCCAAGCGTCACTTGTGGCCCAAGCAACTGGCCAAGGCCGGCGTGTCCAAGGGCAGCCTGAGCATCAACGATAGCGCCCTGAAGGCCCTGATCGACGGCTACGCCCGTGAAGCCGGGGTACGCCAGTTGGAGAAACAACTGGGCAAACTGGTGCGCAAGGCCGTGATGAAACTGATCGAAGATCCAAAAGCCGTGATCAAGCTCGGGCCCAAGGATCTCGAAGCCTCCCTGGGCAAACCGGTATTTCGCAACGAGCAGGTGCTGTCTGGCGTCGGGGTCATCACCGGCCTGGCCTGGACCAGCATGGGCGGCGCCACGTTGCCGATCGAGGCAACGCGGATCCACACTCTCAATCGCGGCTTCAAGCTCACCGGGCAACTGGGCGAGGTGATGAAGGAGTCTGCGGAGATAGCCCACAGCTACGTCAGCTCCCACCTGAAGCAATTCGGTGGCGATCCGAAGTTCTTTGACGAGGCCTTCGTGCACCTGCACGTACCGGAAGGCGCCACGCCCAAGGACGGCCCGAGTGCCGGCGTGACCATGGCCAGCGCCTTGCTGTCCCTTGCGCGCAACCAGCCGGCGAAGAAAGGCGTGGCCATGACTGGCGAATTGACACTTACCGGCCACGTCCTGCCGATTGGCGGCGTACGCGAAAAGGTCATCGCGGCGCGCCGGCAGAAAATCAATGAGTTGATCCTGCCGGAAGCCAACCGTGGCAACTTCGAGGAGCTGCCGGACTATCTGAAGGAAGGCGTCACGGTGCACTTCGCCAAGCGGTTTGCGGACGTGGTGAAGGTGTTGTTCTGATCGTTCTGCAGTGACTGCATTGGCCTCATCGCTAGCAGGCCCGCTCCCCCGGGGATTTGTGGTGTTCACGGTATGTGATTCGCAACGAACCCTTGTAGGAGCGAGCCTGCTCGCGAAGGCGTCATTTGCACCAGCACATGTCCAGCTGACACACCCAGTAGCATCTTCGGTTATGCTCGCCGTTCGTCGTGAATGCCGGAGCCCTTATGTCCCTCACCCGCCTGCTTGTCCCCGTCAGCCTCGCCTTGCTGAGCGCCTGCGCCACACAGCCGAAACACAATGTGACGGTGGAAAAACAGAGCCAATGCCCGGTGCAGCTCAAAAACGGGCAGAACCTGATCCTGAGTTTGCCGAGCAATCCCACCACCGGCTATCGCTGGAGCATCCAGGATTCGGCCGGCGGTGTTCTCAAAGGCCTCGGCCCAGAGGTTTACCGTAACCCGGAAGACGCCGGCATCGTCGGCGCCGCCGGTGTCTCGACTTGGCGCTTCCAGGCGTTCGACACCGGCACCGGGCGCTTGCGCCTGACTTATCAACAGCCATGGGCACCCGAAGTGCCACCCGTGGAAACGTTTGACTGCGCTATTTCGGTGAAATGACTGTGGGTTGGCTGATCCTCGCGCTGATGGGTGCGGCCACCTTTCTATATGGCCTGAGCGTGCATGCCACGTTGCTGTGCCTGCTGGTCAAGCCGATGCCGGTGCTGGCCCTGCTGGGCTGGCTGCACGACGCGCCGCCGGGCGAATACCGACGCTGGATAAGCCTGGGCCTGATATTTTCAGTGGTGGGCGACGTATTGCTGGCCTGGCCAGGAGATTTGTTTGTATTGGGGCTCGGCGCTTTTTTGTTGGCGCACCTGGCCTATTTGAAAGCCTACCTCAGTGACTGCCGCCGCCCGGCGCTCATGCCGTTGACGATTGCCTTGTTCATTGGCGCCTTGCTGTTGGGAATATTGGTGTCGAACGGCCTCGGGCCGCTGCTGGTGCCGGTGGTCGTCTATGGCTTGGTCATCAGCGCTATGCTCTGGAGGGCCCTGGCGCGCTTGGGGACCGAGGTGCCGAAACGCTCGGCCCTGCTCGCAGCCGTTGGAGCGCTGGGGTTTGTCTTTTCCGACAGCCTGATCGGGATCAACCGGTTCGTGGCGCCGTTCCATGCCGCGCCCTACCTGATCATCATCAGTTACTGGCTGGGACAGTGGGGCATCACCGCATCGGCGTTCCCCCGAAAGCCGCACTAAAGCAGCATTTTTCTGGTTAAAATGCCGGCCTTTTCAACACCCCAGCCGCTGGAACCGCCGTGAGCAAAGAGCCCGATCGCCTATTCGCCCAACCCTTGGCCCAGGTGCCCGACTTCGCCTTCAATGAAGACGTGGTGCGGGTGTTCCCGGACATGATCAAGCGGTCAGTGCCAGGCTACCCGACCATTGTCGAGAACCTCGGCGTGCTCGCGGCGCAATTTGCCCAGCCCAACAGCGTGCTTTATGACCTGGGCTCCTCCCTCGGAGCCGTGACCCAGGCATTGCGCCGCCACGTGCGCACCGAGGGTTGCCGGGTGATTGCGGTGGATAACTCTTCGGCCATGGTCGAGCGCTGCCGCGAATACCTCAACGGCCAGGACTCGATGTTCCAAGAGCTGCTGCCGGTGGAAGTGATCGAAGGTGACATCCTGGCCCTGACGTTTCAACCGGCCTCGGTGGTGGCGTTGAACTTCACCCTGCAATTCATCGCGCCGGACCAGCGCACCGCGCTATTGGGCCGCATTCGCCAATCGTTGCTACCCGGCGGCGCCCTGATCCTTTCGGAGAAGCTGCGCTTCAACGATGCCGAGGAACACGCGTTGCTCACCGACCTGCATGTGGCGTTCAAGCGCGCCAACGGCTACAGCGAACTGGAAATCGCTCAGAAACGCAGCGCCATCGAAAACGTCATGAAGCCCGACAGCCTCGAAGAGCACCGCGAGCGCCTGCTGGCCGCCGGGTTCTCGAAAGTCGTGCCGTGGTTCCAGTGTCTTAACTTTGCCTCGTTGATTGCCCTGCCATGATCGATCTGTCCCCCCTCGCCCGCCATCTGGCCGGCACGCCCCTGGCCGATTGGGCCGCGACGCTGCAAACGCAGCTCGACGTCAAGATGGAAAAGGGCCACGGCGACCTGGAGCGTTGGCAAAGCGCCCTTGATGCGCTGCCGCTCTTGCAGCCCACCACGGTGGATTTGCTGAATGGGCTGACGCTGGACGCCGATTGCTCCGACGAAACCCGCGCCCAAATGCGTACCGCGTTGATGGGCCTTTCGCCTTGGCGCAAAGGTCCGTTCAATCTGTTTGGCGTGCATGTGGATACCGAATGGCGCTCGGATTGGAAATGGTCGCGCGTCGCCCCGCATTTGGATCTCAAGGGCAAGCGGATCCTCGACGTTGGTTGCGGCAACGGATACTACATGTGGCGCATGCTGGGCGCCGGAGCCGACACGGTGATCGGCGTCGACCCGAACTGGCTGTTCTTCTGCCAATTCCAGGCGGTACAGCGCTACCTGTCCCAGCCCAACGCCTGGCACCTGCCGTTCCCCTTCGAGGCCCTGCCGCCAGAGCTCGAAGGCTTCGATACGGTGTTTTCCATGGGCGTGTTCTACCACCGCCGCTCGCCAATCGAGCATCTACTTGCTTTGAAGGATTGCCTGGTCAAGGGCGGCGAACTGGTGCTGGAAACCCTGGTGATCGAGGGCGACGAGCATCAAGTGCTGGTGCCCGAAGATCGCTACGCGCAGATGCGCAACGTGTGGTTCCTGCCATCGGTTCCGGCCTTGGAGCGCTGGCTGCGTCGCGCCGGGTTCAGCGACGTGCGCTGCGTGGACGTGAGCCTGACGACCGTGGAGGAACAGCGCGGCACCGAATGGATGAAATATCAATCCCTAAGTGACTTCCTCGACCCCGCCGACCACAGCAAAACCGTCGAAGGGCTGCCAGCGCCGATGCGGGCGGTGATTGTGGCGCGCAAATAAATCGCCCGACCCCCCTGTGGGAGAGCAACCTACTCACTTAAGGGCTGCCAATCATTGTGGCGAGGGAGCTTGCTCCCGCTCGGCTGCGCAGCAGTCGTAAAAGCTGCCAACCGTTTTTCCTGATGCACTGTGTTGAACGGTTTGGGGCTGCTGCGCAGCCCAGCGGGAGCAAGCTCCCTCGCCACAAGGGTATGTGTTCAACCTTGCGATTTGGCTCTTCGTGTCTTGAAGAACTCACTCAGCACCGTGCTGCACTCCTCAGCCAGCACCCCGCCCTCGAACAGTACCCGATGGTTCAAGAACCCCTGGCTGAAAAACTGCCCCTGACTCTGCACGATTCCGGCCTTGGGCTCCAATGCGCCGTAGACGACCCGGGCGATGCGTGAATGCACGATCAGCCCGGCGCACATGCTGCACGGCTCCAACGTGACATAAAGGGTGCTACCCGGCAGGCGATAGTTGCTCACCGCCTGGGCGGCGGCACGGATGGCGACCATTTCGGCATGGGCGCTGGGGTCGTGGCCGCTGATCGGGCAGTTGAAACCACGCCCGATGATTTCGCCATCCTGCACCAACACCGCGCCCACCGGCACTTCGCCCAAGGCGGCGCCCTGTGCGGCGAGGGCCAGGGCTTCGCGCATGAAATCCTGGTCACGGCTACGATCAATGATCTTGGCGGGACGAATCTGGCGCATCACGCCACCTCGATGGCGGCCATCAGGCCGGTTTCCATGTGGTCGATCACATGGCAGTGGAACATCCATACGCCCGGATTATCCGCCACCAACGCCACCTGCGCCCGCTCGTTCTTGCCCAGCAGGTAGGTGTCGGTGAAGTACGGGATGACCTTGTGCCGGTTCGACGCGATCACTTTGAAGCTCATGCCGTGCAGATGGATCGGATGTTGGTACTGAGTCATGTTCTTCAATTCAAAAATGTAACTCTGGCCTTTTTTCAGCGTAGCGATCGGCCGGTCGGAACAGGTCTTGTCGGTGATGTCCCAGGCCTTGCCGTTGATCTGCCACAGGCTCGGCGGCTTGCCATTGTCGACATTGACCGACACCGAACCGACCCATTCGAAATTGAAGTTGAGCTTCTCGGCATTGGCCAGGTCCGGCTCAGCCACCGGGTTGGGCGGCAATGCCGGCGGCCATGGGGTCGGCGCCTCATTGTTTGGCACCGAACGCAGGGTCCCCAAGCGCACCGGGCCATTGCGCAGCGACAATTCTTCACCGGCCGGCGGAGCCTTGATCGCCAGGCAAATGCGCATGCCTGGCCCCAGCCAGTATTCCTTGCCCAACGGGCGCGGCTCGATGGGGTTGCCATCCAACGCATAGATCTGCGCCTCTACGCCTGGAATGTTGATGCGATAGGTAAGCGTGTTGTCGAGGTTGAGCAAACGCACCCGGGTAATCTGCCCTGCCGGCAGATCGATTACCGCCTGCGGCACGCCGTTGATGGTCGACAACCGTCCAGCCGTACCACCACGCGCAGCCTCGCGGGGAATGCTGAATTCGACGAACTGGCCCTGCTCGTCCACGTGCCAGCTCTTGAGGCTCAGGGTCTGTTCGTATTTGAAACCGGTGGGCTCGCGCTCTTCGACGATCAGCGGCCCCACCAGCCCGCGCCCGAGTTCTTCACTGCTATTGACGTGGGGGTGGTACCAATAGCTGCCGGCGTCCGGCACGCGGAATTTGTAGTCGAAGTACTCACCCGGCAGCACCGGCAGTTGCGAGACATAAGGTACGCCGTCCATCTCCAGCGGCAAACGGATACCGTGCCAGTGAATGGTCGTCGCGACCGGCAAATGGTTGATAAAGCGAACCCGCAACCACTCGCCCTGACGCACCCGCAACTCCGTCCCCGGCGCCGAGGGGCCAAACGCCCAGGCCTGGGTCTTATGCCCGGCCACCAGCTCCACGTCCAAAGGCGCCGCGATCAGCTCGTAGTCGTGACCGGCCTCGGCATCGGCCATTTTCCCCAGCCAGTACCGCGACGCGCCTCCCGCCCCCACACCAACGACAACAAGACCGGCCAGGCCACCGAGTATTTGGCGACGGGTGAAAGACATGAACGCAACTACCTCTGGATCTGCGACGGACCGGTGGGCCCGCAAAAGGCGAATACGATACACCCGCAGATGAGAAACGGTAAGGAAACCAAGATGAAAAAAACGTGTGGGGGCTATCGACTAAGCTTTTCCGACAAGAGGATGAATCAAGCAGCCCCCGAGCAGTCAGCCTTGCAAGCCAGTGATCAGGTGCACCACGCCGTCGTCCAGCGCCATCACCCCCGTCACACCGGCGTCGCTCAACCCGGCCCGATCCATGCGCGCCACATCCCGCAGCTCCACCCGCAGCCGCGTCAAGGCCACGGGCTGATGAGACTTGAGGTTTTCCGCGCCACCCAATGCAGCGATGATGGCCGGTGCCAGCCCGTCCACCGTTGGCGGCTGCTTGGGTTCTTCCGGGACCAGGTCCGGGGTCAAGGCTTTCCAGAAGGCCTGTTGTAGTTTGTCGAACATGTTCAATGCTCCATGGCCAGGGTGGCCGGATTGGCCGCGGATGAATGAGTACGCAGGAGGTCACGAACCTGCTCCGCGCTGTCCTGGCCCAAGGCCTGTTGAGCGAGCGTGCGGCAGTCCTTCAGGTCCCATTCACGCACGCAGGCCTTAATCGCCGGAATCAGCGGCACACTGACCGATAATTCGTCCACGCCCAACCCCAACAAGAGCGGCACCGCCAGGGATTCCGAGGCCAGCGCGCCACATACGCCGACCCATTTGCCATGGGCGCGAGCGGCCTCGGTCGTACGGGCGATCAGGCGCAACACCGAGGGATGCAGGCTGTCGGCCTGGCTGGCCAGGCGAGGATGGTCACGGTCCATCGCCAGGGTGTATTGGGTCAGGTCGTTGGTGCCGATGGAAAAGAAATCCACTTCAGGGGCAAACAGATCGGCCATCAGCGCAGCAGCCGGCACTTCGATCATGATGCCCAGCTTCGGCGCGTGCTCGAGCCGCAACTGACGGACCTCTTCGTCCAGCATCTGCCGCGCCAGGCGCAGCTCCGCCAGTTGCGTAACCATGGGCAACATGATGTGCAGCCGCGCCAGCCGCGAACAGGCGAGAATGGCCCGGAATTGTTCACGCAACAACTGCGGTCGCTCCAGGCACAGGCGAATACCACGCATGCCCAGGAATGGATTGGCTTCATGAGCCATCGGCACATAAGCCAGCGGCTTGTCCCCACCCACGTCCAGGGTGCGAACCACCAGGTTGCGCTCAGGTCCGAGAACCCGGGCGACGGCGCTGTAGAGGGCGGCTTGCTCGTCGTGACCCGGTGGGTGCGCGCGATCCAGGTAGAGCAGTTCGGAGCGCAACAGTCCCACACCTTCGCCCCCTAGGGTCATGGCCTGCTCCACGTCCCGCAGCGACCCGACATTGGCACTGACCTCGATTCGATGACCGTCAAGGGTACGAGCCGCCAGGGCGGACTGTTCCAGGTCACGTTGATGTCGCTGGCGCTGCCGCTCACCCGCGGCCTGGCGCTGCTCGATCAGGGCCTGATCCGGGTTCACGTGCAACTCACCGCTATCAGCGTCCAGCAACACCCGGGTGCCGTTATCCAAGACCAACACGTCTTGCGCCACGCCACACAACGATGGCAAACCCAGCGCACGGGCCAGGATCGCGACATGGCTGGTGGCGCCGCCGCCCACGGTCACAAAACCGGCGATGCGTGAGGTGTCGAGGCTGGCGGTCTGGGAGGGCGTCAATTGCTCGGCCACCAGAATCGCCTGTTCGGGCAGGTTCCAGGCGTTGTCCTGCACGCCCAGGATCAGCTTGAGCACCCGTTGCCCGACGTCGGCCAGGTCCGTTGCGCGCTCGGCCAGTAAGGCACTGCCCAATTGCTGGAATAGCGCAGCACTCGCCTCGGTGGCGGTTTTCCAGGCGAACGCCGCGCTCTTGCCCGCGGCCATCAAGGCTTGGGCCTGCTCCAGCAAGGTGGGGTCTTCGAGCAACTCTTGATGGGCACGAAAAATCTGTGCCTGGACACTGCCCGCTGCCTCGTCCTGCAATGCTTTCAAGGCTTGCGTCGCCTGCTCCAGTGCTTGAACAAGGGCCGCCTGCTCGGCCTCGATGCCGACGCCCGCAGCCTCGATGTCCAACACCTGGGAGGCGATCTGGACCACTTCACCAAACGCCGAGCCGGGCGATGCGCAAACACCCCGCAGCCGGCCAGGCGTCGATGGTTCGACGGCGATGATCGGTTCCAGCGTTAGCGGCGCTCGTACTGTTTCGCCGCACCCTGACAGCAGCAATTGCTCCAGCGCTTCGATGGCCTGCCCAGCCTGGGCACCGGCGGCGCTGATCTGCACACTGTCGCCCTTGGCCGTCTGCAACGCCATGATCGCCACCAGGGATTTGGCGTTGGCGCTGGCTTGCTGCTTATGGAGCTGAATATGCGCATCGAATCCCTTGGCCGCTTGGGCAAACGCCGCGGCGGGACGGGCATGCAGGCCGCTTTCATTGGGCACGACCAGCGGCCGGGAAAACAGCACCGTCCCCGGCTGCGCCTCATCGATCGCCCCTTGCTCACCCGGGCGCACCTGCAACAACGGCACGCCACTCTCGACGCAAGTAGCCTCGTCCACGAGCAGGCTGAAGGGTTCGCCACTGACCACCAGCATCAGCGTCAACAGACTGCGCGCGTGCAAGGCGATGTAGTCGGCATCGAAATCGATCAGCGGCTGACCGGCCTCGACCCGTTGCCCCATGGTCACCCGCGAGGTGAACCCCTTGCCCGCCAGGTTGACCGTGTCCAGGCCGATATGCATCAGCACCTGGACACCATTGTCAGCGGTGATACTCACCGCATGGGCGCTGTCCTGGAGCGTGCCGATGACACCGGACAGCGGAGCGCAAAGGGTTTGCGAGGTCGGATCGATACAAATGCCATCCCCCACCACACGGCTGGAGAAAACCGGATCCGGCACGTTGTCCAAAGGCATCAAGACCCCGGACAGCGGTGCGAGCAATTGCAAGGATTGCGTTGTGTTCATGACTTCACCTGCTGCTGTCTGTTCTTTTTCGCATCTCGGGCACGCAGATCAGCGACCCGCGCCTGCACGGGTCACTTCCACCAGTATTCGACCTGCAGGCCCACGTTGGAACCATGTCGCGCCCCACCAAACGCACCGGTGTCGGACAGCGCCGAACCGGCCGCCAGCTCATTGGCTGCTCGCTGGGCCGCCGCGTTCCAACTGGCGTAGGTGTAATAGAGCCGTATTTCCGGGCGCGCCCAGAATTCCGGGCCCTTGGGCGACCAGGTGGGAGCAAAGGTGAATTTGCTCAGCTTGCGTGTGCCATCGTTGGCCTGCACCTGGTCATGGCCCAGTTCGGCCACCAGCTTGAACTGATCGGTGATGGCGTACGCCGGGCGAACCCCCAGTGACAGCCAGTCCTGGTCGGTGCCGTCGGGGCGTATGTTCTTCTCGTACACCGCCTGCACCTGCCCGCCGAAACGCGGCGTGACCTGCCAATCGAAAAACTCCACCAGACGATAGCGCTTGTTGCTGTCGTCCAGCCCCGTGTCGCCGGTATAACCCAGCCCAGTTCCGGGCCCCTCGCCGTATTGCAAGGCCAATTTATTCTTGCCGCCCAGGAAGTCCTGCTGCACGTGCTGGGCGGTCAGGGCCCAACCGCGGTGGGCGTCGCGACGGTTCGCCCGATCGATGAAGCTCAGGCCAAATTCCAACTCGCCGCCAGGGTTGGTCCTGAAACCGGCGACGTTGAAGTCGTGCCGGTTGACCGGGTCTTTCTGGTAGAGGTTGTCCTTGCGCGAGAAGGCGTAACTGTATTTCAACCCGCCGATCAACACGTCCTCGATCCCGCCACCGGTGGCGCTCTGGTTCCAGTAGTAAAAATCCGAAATATGGATGTCGTTGCGTTTGTAATACCGCCGCCCGGCCCACAACGATCCGCCGTTCAGGCTGGGCATGTTCGACCATTGGGCATACATCTGCGGCATGCGCGCCGCGCCGTTTTCACCCTGGAAGGTCGGCGCGAGGTCGTAGCGGTTGTACAGCGAAGCCATGCCGTCCACGCTCAACACCGAGCCATCGTCGAGGGTGAACAAGTCCTGGCGCAGCTCCAACTCCCCGTACTGCTCGCACTCGTTGCCCAACCGATATTTAGTCTGCGCCCCAGGCAGTTGGAAACAGGATTGGGAACGGCCATTGGTCGCGCTGCCGACGCCACTGCGCAAATAACCGGAAAACTCCAGCGCCTGGACCGGGAACGGCAGCGCCAGGCAGATACAGGACGCGGCAAGGCCACGGTTTATTATTGTTTTCATACGCCTCTCCATTGTTTCTTATTGTTTTTTGCTCCGTGACTTCCCCCCTTGTTTGCCGTTTGGCCGACGACAAGGGGCTCACGATGCGTCTGGCGCAACGTGTTCGCTTTCAGGCATTGCCTGGGTCAGAGGAAGTTTTTTATTCAGTCGCTCAGGTGCAGCACGAACGACTCGTAGGGCCGCAGGCGCAGCCGTTGGTATCGGTGTTCACCCGCTTCGTAGTTGCCAATCACCCAGCGCTGTGTCGTCTCTTGGGTGAGGATCCCTTCGGGCAGCTCCACCTCGCAGTTGCCCCCATAAAAATGGCTGACCACCAGCAGACGCTCTCCCTGCCCTTCGCGCAGGTACACCCACACGTGCGGATGTTCGGGCAAAAGCAGGCGATAGACGCCGTCCTGGATCAAGGCTTCGCTGCGGCGCAGGGCGATCAGCTCGCGGTAGAAATGCAGCACCGAGGTCGCGTCTTCTCGTTGTTGCTCGACATTGATGAAAGCGGCGTTGGCAGGCACGCCAATCCAGGGTTCGACCCGACTGAAGCCCGCGTGCGGCCCGGCACTCCATTGCATCGGCGTGCGTCCGTTGTCTCGGGACTTCTGCATGATTGGCGCCATGGCCTCGGCTTCGGGAACTCCGGCGTTGCGCTTGAGGCGATAGATGTTCAGGGTTTCCACATCGCGGTATTGCTCGATGTGATCGAAATCCGGATTGGTCATGCCCAGCTCCTCGCCCTGGTACACGAACGGCGTGCCTTGGAGAAAATGCAACGCCGTGGCGAGCATCTTCGCCGAAGGCACGCGGTACTCACCGTCATCACCGAACCGCGACACCACCCGCGGCTGGTCATGGTTACACCAGAACAGCGCATTCCAACCGCCACCGGCCTGCATGCCGCTCTGCCAGTCGGACAGGATGCGTTTGAGCTCGAGAAAATCGAAGTCGGCCCGTACCCACTTTTGCAGGTTCGGATAATCCACCTTCAGGTGATGGAAATTGAAGGTCATCGACAGTTCCCGGGAGGCCGGGCACGAATAACGGACACAGTGCTCGAGGCTGGTGGACGACATCTCGCCAACATTGATCAGGTCGAAACCCTCGAAGACTTCCCGGTGCATTTCCTGCAAGTAGCGGTGAACGTTGGGACCGTCGGTATAGAAACGTCGACCGTCGGTGTGGTCGTCAGGAAAGTCGGCTGGCTTGGAGATCAGGTTGATCACATCGAGACGGAAGCCTCCCACGCCCTTGTCCCGCCAGAAACGCATCATCTTGAACACTTCGGCGCGGACCTGGGGGTTATCCCAGTTCAGGTCGGCCTGGGTATGGTCGAACAGGTGCAGGTAATATTGGCCGGTCTGGGCTTCGTACTCCCAGGCCGACCCACCGAACTTGGACTCCCAGGTGTTCGGCTGGTCCCGCCAGATATAGAAATCGCGGTACGGGTTATCGAGGCTGCTGCGGGCGGCCTGGAACCAGGGGTGCTCGATGGACGTGTGATTGACCACGATGTCGAGCATCAGCTTGATACCGCGCTTGCGCGCCTCGGCGATTAATAACTCGCAGTCGGCCATGGTGCCGTAGCTGGGGTCGATGGCGTAGTAGTCACTGATGTCGTACCCATTGTCCCGTTGCGGCGAACGCAGGAACGGCGTCAGCCACAGGTAGTCCACACCCAGCCAATGCAAATAGTCGAGCTTGTCCACCACCCCCAGCAAATCACCGGTGGCCTGGCCGCCATGGCTGTAGAAACTCTTGGGGTAGATCTGGTAGATCACCGAGCGTTGCCAGTCTTGCATGTGCAAATCCTTCAGTCTGTTTGGTACTGGCCTTGCGGGCCTCATCGTGCAAGCACCCGGTGTCAGGCCACCCGATACCCCGGCCGAACGATCTTCATGCTCAAGGCGCAGGTCAGGGCAAAGGGCACGCTCATGGCGATGACCATGCCGACCACGAACATCGGTATGTAGTCCGGCACGATGGAAATGAACCCCGGCAGGCCTCCCACGCCAATCGCCGAGGCCTTGATCTTGTTCAGCGACAGGAAAATGCAGCCCAGGGCCGAGCCGGCCAGGGCGCAATAGAAGGGAAATTTGTAGCGCAGGTTGACCCCGAACATCGCCGGTTCGGTGATGCCGAAATAAGCGGAAATCGCCGAGGTCGACGCCATGCTCTTGTCCCGCGCATTGCGGGTCATGTAGAACACTGCCAGCGCCGCGCTGCCCTGGGCCAGGTTGGACATGACGATCATCGGCCAGATGAAGGTGCCGCCCTGGGTCGAGATCAATTGCAGGTCCACCGCCAGGAACATGTGGTGCATGCCGGTCACCACCAGCGGCGCATAGAGCAGGCCGAAAATCGCCCCGCCAATCACCGGCGCCAGGTCGAACAGCGCCACCATGCCTTCGGTGATCAGGATGCCCAGGTGCCGGGTGACCGGACCGATGATGGCGAGGGCCAGCACCCCGGTGATCACAATGGTGGTAATGGGGATCACCAGCAATTGGATGGCGTTGGGCACCCTGGCCCGCAACCATCGCTCGATCACGCTCATGACATAGGCCGCCAACAGGATCGGGAGAATCTGGCCCTGGTAGCCGACTTTCTCGATCCGGAACCAGCCGAAGATATCGAAATACGGCAGGCTCTGGCCTTCCAGCCCCGCTACCGCCTTGCCGTAGTTCCAGGCGTTGAGCAGGTCTGGGTGGACAAGCATCAGACCCAGCACGATGCCGAGGATCTCACTGCCGCCGAAACGCTTGGCCGCCGACCAGCCCACCAAGGCCGGGAGAAAGACGAAGGAGGTATTGGCCATCAGGTTGATCAGGCTCCAGACGCCGTCCAGGTTCGGATAGGCATCGAGCAACGTTTGCCCGGCAATGAACATGCCCTTGGCGCCCAGCAGGTTGTTGACACCCATCAGCAGGCCGGCGATCACCAGGGCGGGCAGGATAGGCATGAACACATCGGACAGCACCCGCACCAGGCGCTGCATCCCGTTGCCCTTCTGCGCGCCCTGGCGCTTGACGTCGGCGATGGTCGCGGCGGCCAGGCCCGTCAGCTCGCGCAGGGCGGCGTAGACCTTTTCCACCTCGCCCGGGCCAATGACCACCTGGAACAGGCCACCGGTGAAAAACGAGCCCTTGACCAGGTCGATCTGGTTCAGCGTGGCACTGTCCACCCGCGCCGCGTCATTCAGGGACAGGCGCAGGCGCGTCACGCAATGGGCGGCCTGCTCGATATTGTCGACGCCACCCAAGCTGTGCAGCAGCTCGCTGGCGATTCTGGAGTAATCGTGGCTCATGCTTTTTTCTTCCGCGTCATTCTTGTTATTGAGAGTCGACAGCACGTGGAAGAGAAAGTACTCGTCTGTACGAGTTAAATCAACAACTCGTACAGACGAGTTATGTTTTTGTTTATGATGAGCCCAGAAACGTCCTACGCTCATGTCGTCAAACGGTGACAGCCGGATGGACAAATCCCCCACTTGGCCCGTAAGGTTCCGCCCCGGTGAACAGCGCGGTACAGAGCCCTCTCCATGAGCAAATACAACCAGATCTACAACGATCTGCTGACCAGCATTACCACCGAACGCCTGGAGCGAGGCGCCCGCCTGCCCTCCGAAACCGAACTGATGGACAGCTATCAGGCCAGTCGTGGCACGGTGCGCAAGGCCATCGAACAGCTCCAGGAGCGCGGCTTCGCCCAGAAGATCCATGGCAAGGGCACCTTCGTGCTATCGACCCAGCCGATCGAATTCCAGCTCGGCGGCATCGTCAGTTTCCAGGAGACCTACCCGCGCCTGGGCAACGATGTCAGTACCAAAGTGGTCGAGTTCAGTCAGTTACCCTTGGAAGGAGCGCTGCTCGAGCACATCAAGGCCCCCGTCGGCAGCCAGATCACCCGCATCAAGCGGGTCCGGCGAATCGACGGCAAGCGCGTGATCCTGGACATCAACCACTTCGTCAGCGACGTGATCCCCGGCCTGACCCGCGACATCGCCGTGCAGTCGATCTACGCCTTCATCGAACAGACCCTGCAACTGCAGATCGCCTACGCCCAGCGCACCATCGAAGCGGTCCGCTGCGGCAAGGACGACCAGCAACACCTGGACCTCGAAGGCCAGAGCCATGTCATCGTGGTGAGTAACCAGACCTTTCTCCAGGACGGTCGGCAGTTCGAGTACACCGAATCGCGGCATACGCTGGATAAGTTTTATTTTTCGGATGTGGCGCGGCGGTGAGGTCGGCGATGGCCGTCCGAGCGACAGATAGGGCATCATTCAGTTGTGTCAGGTTGCTCCTGCGCGCTTGGATTGGGGGCGCTTCGCACCCCAGCGGGAGCAAGCTCCCTCGCCACGGTTTGTGTTTGGCGGGCAATGACGCGAGCCTTTCAAGTCTCATCACGTCAGTGACAAAGTGCTGATCCCGCAATAGAGGGATCTGGAAGCCGACCGCGTGCTGGCGCGGACCGACTACAAGGAGGTGCCGAACCCCAAAACGCCAAAAGCCCGCAATTAAGCGGGCTTCAGGGTGTTGCTTGCTAGAGGCTACCGGTCAGCGCCGGCGCCCCATCACTCCCACTCAATCGTCGCCGGCGGCTTGCTCGACACGTCATACGTCACGCGAGAGATGCCTTCGATTTCATTGATGATCCGCCCGGAAACGGTTTCCAGCAGCTCGTACGGCAGGTGTGCCCAGCGAGCGGTCATGAAGTCGATGGTTTCCACGGCGCGCAGGGCCACGACCCAGGCGTAGCGACGGCCATCGCCGACCACGCCGACCGATTTCACCGGTTGGAACACCACGAATGCCTGGCTGACCTTGTGGTACCAGTCGGCCTTGCGCAGTTCTTCGATGAAGATGTGGTCGGCGCGACGCAGCAGGTCGGCGTATTCCTTCTTCACTTCGCCGAGGATCCGCACGCCCAGGCCCGGGCCCGGGAATGGGTGGCGGTAGACCATGTCATACGGCAAGCCCAGTTCCAGGCCGAGGCGACGCACTTCGTCCTTGAACAGTTCGCGCAGTGGTTCGACCAGCTTCAGGTTCATCTCTTCCGGCAAGCCACCAACGTTGTGGTGGGACTTGATCACGTGGGCCTTGCCGCTCTTGGCGCCGGCCGACTCGATCACGTCAGGGTAGATGGTGCCCTGGGCGAGGTACTTGATGTTGTCCAGCTTGCAGGATTCGGCATCGAACACGTCGATGAAGGTACGGCCGATGATCTTGCGTTTCTTCTCCGGGTCGGACTCGCCGGCCAGGTTGTTCAAGAACTGCTCTTCGGCATTGGCGCGAATCACCTTGACGCCCATGTTCTCGGCGAACATGGCCATCACTTGCTCGCCTTCGTGCAGGCGCAGCAGGCCGTTGTCGACGAAGACGCACGTCAGCTGGTCGCCGATGGCCTTGTGCAGCAGTGCGGCAACCACCGAGGAATCAACGCCGCCAGACAAGCCCAGCAATACGTTGTCGGTGCCGACCTGGGCGCGGACCTGGGCGATGGCGTCTTCAGCGATTTTCGACGGAGTCCACAAGGCTTCGCATTCGCAGATGTCGAGGATGAAGCGCGACAGAATGCGGCCGCCCTGCTTGGTGTGGGTCACTTCCGGGTGGAACTGCACGCCGTAGTAGCGACGCTCGTCGCTGAACATGCCAGCGATCGGGCAGCTCGGGGTGCTGGCCAGGATGTGGAAGTCTTCAGGCATCTTGGTGACTTTGTCACCATGGCTCATCCACACGTCGAGGCCGAACAGGCCGTCGGCGTCGATATGATCCTCGATGCCGTCCAGCAGGCGGCTCTTGCCGACCACGTCGACGCGAGCGTAACCGAACTCACGCAGGTCGGAACCCTCGACCTTGCCGCCCAGCTGTTCAGCCATGGTCTGCATGCCGTAGCAGATGCCGAACACCGGTACCCCCAGGTCGAACACCGCTTGCGGGCAACGCGGGCTGTTGGCTTCGTGCACGGACTCGGGGCCGCCGGCGAGGATGACGCCTTTCGGAGCGAATTCGCGAATCGCTTCGTCATCCATGTCGAACGGATGCAGTTCGCAGTACACGCCGATCTCACGCACGCGGCGGGCAATCAGCTGGGTGTACTGGGAACCGAAGTCGAGGATCAGGATGCGGTGAGCGTGAATGTCGAGGGCCATGACTCATTCTCATGTAGTGAATCAGAAACAACTCGGGGCTGAATGAACAGCCCCGGTGATTAACGTTTTGCTGGAAGCCTTAACCTACGCGGTAGTTCGGCGCTTCCTTGGTGATCTGCACGTCGTGTACATGGGACTCGGCCATGCCGGCGCCAGTGATGCGCACGAATTCCGGCTTAGTGCGCATCTCTTCGATGTCAGCGCTGCCGGTGTAGCCCATCGAGGAACGCAGGCCGCCCATCAGTTGATGGATGATGGCGCTCAGGGTGCCCTTATACGGCACGCGACCTTCGATGCCTTCCGGCACCAGCTTCTCGGCACCCGCGGAGGAGTCCTGGAAGTAACGGTCGGACGAACCCTGGGCCTGGGACATGGCGCCCAGCGAACCCATGCCGCGATAAGCCTTGTAGCTACGGCCCTGGAACAGTTCGATCTCGCCCGGCGCTTCTTCGGTACCGGCGAACATCGAACCCATCATCACGCAGTAGGCACCGGCGACGATGGCCTTGGATAGGTCACCGGAGAAACGGATACCGCCGTCGGCGATCAACGGCACGCCGGTGCCTTCAAGGGCAGCGGCGACGTTGGCGATGGCACTGATCTGCGGCACGCCGACACCGGCGACGATACGGGTAGTACAGATCGAGCCTGGGCCGATACCGACCTTGACCGCGTCGGCGCCCGCTTCGGCCAGGGCCTTGGCGGCAGCGCCGGTGGCGATGTTGCCGCCGATCACCTGTACGTCGGGGAAGTTCTGCTTGACCCAGCGCACGCGGTCGATAACGCCTTTGGAGTGACCGTGGGCGGTGTCGACCACCACCACGTCAACGCCAGCGTTGACCAGGGCGGCGACGCGGTCACCAGTGTCCTTGCCGGTGCCGACGGCGGCGCCGACGCGCAGACGACCCTGGTCGTCCTTGCTGGCCAGCGGGTAGGCCTTGGCTTTTTCGATGTCGTTGACGGTCATCATGCCCTTGAGGGCGAATTTGTCATCGACGATCAACACGCGCTCGATGCGGTGCTTGTGCAGCAATTCGCGGACGTCGTCCTTGCTGGTGCCTTCCTTGACCGTGACCAGGCGCTCTTTAGGCGTCATCACCTGGCGAACAGAGGCGTCCAGGCGGCTTTCGAAGCGCACGTCACGGGAAGTAACGATGCCGACGAGGTCGCCATCGTGCAGCACCGGAACGCCGGAGATGTTGTGCATGCGGGTCAGTTCGAACAGATCCCGGACCGTGGCGTCAGCCTCGATGGTGATCGGATCCTTGACCACGCCAGCCTCGAACCGCTTGACCTTGCGCACTTCGGCGGCCTGCTGTTCGATGGTCATGTTCTTGTGGATGATACCGATACCGCCTTCCTGGGCCATGGCAATGGCCAGACGGGCTTCGGTCACGGTGTCCATGGCGGCGGAAACCAGGGGGATATTCAGTTCGATGCCACGGGTGAGACGGGTTTTGAGACTGACTTCGTTAGGCAGCACCTCGGAATAACCGGGCACTAGGAGAATGTCGTCGAAGGTCAGAGCTTCTTGGCTGATACGCAGCATCGCGGGGGCTCCCGAGCGGGAAAATGGAAGCGCGCCATTATACTCATGCACCCCGTCTGGCTCAATGTAAAACTCTGTCTATTATTGGCGGGGTGATTGACGGGCTAAAACCACTGTCCTTGTGGTACACCAAACCCTGTGATGTACCTATCTACAACTCCACCTTCACCCAACTCACCGGCTGATCCAGCCAGTCGGCGAATTCATCAAGAAACCCCTGCTTGAACCCCGCCTCCAGCCAGTTATTGAAGATGAACCCCAGGTTGGAGAACGCGCAGGGTTGTAGGAACAGGAAGCCATTGATGTCATCTTCATGCCCACACTCGGGGCAGGTGAAGTTATCGGTACGCCCTGGCATCCAGTCTTCCAGGCTTTCGAATAGCGCTTCGCCAATCTCCCGGCGACACTCAGCGCAACCGGCTTCTTCAAGAAAGCCCTTGGCCGGCGTATAGATGCAGCGCTTGGTGATGATCTCCAGGCCATTGATCGGCTCGCCGAACGGCAAGGCTTCGGGGTGCATGACCACGTCGCGCGCACCGGGAGCGATGGCGTGGGCCATGCGATTGCCGGTGCGGCCGCAAGTGGTCAATTGCTCTTCGATAATGTTCTTGCGCACCAGCCAGCGCACGATTGCCCGGGCCCGAGGCTCGTGGACCGGCAGTGTGGAGATTTTCGGGACGATAATGCTTTGCGAATTCATGGCGAGGCCTGGCTGTTTCCCTGGCAGGATCTGATAAAAGGCCGGCAGCTTAATCCCTGGCCGTGCCAGGTCAAGCACTCAGGTAACGGCCGATCAACGCCAGCCCGCTGGCGAGCACCAGCCAGGTGACCAACCGCACGAACGCTTCGCGCGACATCTTCAGGGTCAGGCGACGCCCCACCCACAATCCCAGCGCCATGGCCGGCAATAAACACAGCGCCAGTACCAGCAAGGGTAGCTCGGCATACACGCCCGCAATGACAAACAAACTCAAGCGCACCACAGTGCTGCAACTGATCAGCGCACTCTGGGTCGCCCGCGCCGCCTCCTTGGGCAAACGGCTGTTCAGGTAGATGGCATATAAAAAGCCGCCACTGCCAAACAACGCTCCGAACATCCCGCCCACCGTGCCCATCGGCAACGCCCACAATGAAGATAACTGCTTGGGCCTGGTTTTTATCAACAGGCTGTAGATCGCATAGGCGCTAATAAACAGCCCCATCAACAGCAGCAAAAGATCTGACTTGAGGTTGAGCAGGAAAATCACACCCAAGGTGCACCCCACAGCCATGCAGGGCAGCAACCGCAGCAGCTCCGGCCGGGACACGTCCCGCCGCGACGGCAACAAGTTGCCAAAGGCGGCGACAAAATCCAGCAAGACCAATAGCGGGACAATCTTCGACAGCGGCATGAACAACAGCAGGATCGGCGCAGCCACCAGGGCGGTGCCGAACCCGGCGATGCCGAACACGATGTAGGCCAGGACAATGGCCGAGGCGATTACCAGCCATTCCATCGGGGCAAATGCCCACTGGCCCAACCATGGGAGAAGATTCATCCGGCACTTCCTTGATGAGGAGAGCGGGGACTTTAGCCAGATGTGTCGGGGCATATCCAGTATTTGTGCTGACTGGGCTACTGCTATCGCGAGCAAGCTCCCACACTGGATCTTCGGTGCGACATGGATCCCCTGTGGGAGCGAGCTTGCTCGCGATGCAGACAACCCGGTCTAATTGTCTGCACACCATTGGCGAATCCCCTTATCATGCCGCCCATGATTAAAGATCCCTTTGCCCGACTGGGCCTGGACCGCGAGGTCCTGACTGTCAGCCAACTCAACGGCCGTGCACGGGTGTTGCTGGAAGACGTGTTCAGCAACATCTGGGTCGAGGGCGAGATCTCCAACCTCGCCCGCCCGGCTTCCGGCCACGTGTATTTCACCCTCAAGGACAGCGGCGCCCAGGTGCGCTGCGCGCTGTTCCGGCAGAACGCCGCACGGGTGCGCCAGGCCTTGAAGGATGGGTTGGCGGTGAAGGTGCGCGGCAAGGTCTCGCTGTTCGAGGGCCGTGGCGACTATCAACTGATCCTCGACACCGTGGAACCGGCCGGCGATGGTGCCCTGCGCCTGGCCTTCGATGCCCTGAAGGAAAAGCTCAGCGCCGAAGGGCTGTTCAGCGCCGAACGCAAAGTGCCGCTGCCGGCCCATCCGCAACGCATCGGCATCATCAGTTCGCCCACCGGCGCGGTGATCCGCGACATCATCAGCGTCTTCCGCCGCCGCGCGCCGCAGATTTCCCTGACCTTGATTCCCACCGCAGTGCAAGGCCGAGAAGCCACCGGGCAAATTGTTCGCGCCCTGAAACTGGCCGATGCCCGCGGCTTCGACGCGCTGATCCTGGCCCGGGGCGGCGGTTCGCTGGAAGATTTGTGGTGCTTCAACGAAGAAGCCGTGGCCCGGGCGGTGGATGCCTGCGTCACGCCGATCGTCAGCGCCGTCGGCCATGAGACCGACGTATCCATCAGCGATTTCGTCGCCGATGTGCGTGCCCCGACCCCGTCCGCCGCCGCCGAACTGCTGGCACCGGATGCCGGCGACCTGGTCCGCCGGGTTGAAAGTCTGCACCGCCGGTTGGTGATGCGCATGCGTGACCGGCTGATGCGCGACCAACTGCGCCTCGAAGGTCTTACGCGGCGCCTGCGTCATCCCGGCGAACGGCTGCGCCAACAGGCCCAGCGCCTCGACGATCTGGACATGCGCATGCGCCGGGCCTTCGAGCGCAGCCTCAACACCCGCCGCGAAAGGCTGATCCGCCTGGAAACCCGTCTGGCCGGACAGCATCCGGGCCGGCAATTGGCCATGTTGCGTCATCGCCTCGACAGCCTTGCCGAACGCTTGCCCCGGGCGATGCGCGAAGGGCTCAAAACGCGACGCGTGCAGTTGCAAAACCAGATGCAGACGCTGCACATCGTCAGCCCGCTGGCGACCCTTGGTCGTGGCTACAGCATCCTGCTCGACGAGCGCGGCCATGCCATCCGCAACGCCGGGCAAACCCAGATGGGCCAGCGCCTGACCGCCAAGCTCGGCGAAGGCGAACTGCTGGTGCGGGTCGAAGACAACCACCTGACGCCAGTCACCCTTTCTTTATTGGATTGATTCATGCCGCGATTCCTCGCTCCGCTGCTGTTGCTGTGCCTGACCTTCAACGCCCACGCCGACAGCTACATCACCCGCCTGTTGAACAAACCGGTGCCCGGCGGTGTGGCCGTGGTGGACCTGGGCAGCGCGGCCCAGGCGCCAAAAGCCACCTACCAGGGCAAACCGGTGCTGGTGGTCAAGGAGCAACAGAACTGGCTGGCGATTGTCGGCATTCCGTTGACGGTACAACCCGGCACGCAGCAGATCAGCAGCGGCGGCAGCACTCAGCCCTTCGTGGTCGGTTACAAGAAGTATCCCGAGCAGCACATCACGCTGAAGAACAAGCGTCAGGTCAACCCTAACCCGGCGGACCTCAAGCGTATCGACGCCGAGCTGGCGGTGCAGTTGAAGGCCTACCGCAGCTTCAGCCCGAACATCCCCAGCAATCTGTTGCTGGATAAACCGGTCAACGGCCCGCTGTCGAGCAAGTTCGGTGTGCGCCGTTTCTTCAACGGCGAAGAACGCAACCCCCACGCAGGCCTGGACTTCGCCGTGCCCGCCGGCACACCGATCAAGACCCCGGCCGCCGGCAAGGTGATCCTCACCGGCAACTATTTCTTCAATGGCAACACGGTATTCGTCGACCATGGCCAGGGCTTCATCAGCATGTTCTGCCACATGTCGAAAATAGATGTGAAGGTCGGCCAGCAGTTGGCCCGTGGCACAGTGGTCGGCAAGGTCGGCGCCACCGGCCGGGCGACCGGGCCGCATATGCACTGGAACATCAGCCTGAACGATGCTCGTGTGGATCCGGCGATTTTTATCGGGGCGTTTCAGCCCTGAGCATTTCGGTCAGGCTACTGGTCTCTTCGCGAGCAGGCTCGCTCCCACATTGGGATCTGCGTAGACCACAACATTGCAACCACAAAGATCCCTTGTGGGAGCGAGCCTGCTCGCGAAGACGCAGGCCCTGGCACCACCATCCTTGGAATTGCCGAGCCCTAAATATCAGCGCAATCCTTTGAGCCTATTCTGACCGCTTACGCGATTAAATCTCGCAAACCCATCCAAAAACAGAACTTCTCCCAATTTTTTCCGACTGCTTGCAACCCCCCGTCCACGCGGTTAGGGTTGAGGGCATGAAAACCTCTCACACCCTCATTCAGCTTCGTCAGCACCGCAGCCTGTGCCTCGTCAGCGCACGACTGCCGGGCTGAATCGCGGCAACTCGTCCCGGCTGACAAGCCACCCCATTCGAACCACCGGCAGGCCGCCTTTTTCCGGCCACGACAATAAGGATTTCCTCATGAGCATGCTCAAAGACCCGTCTTCGAAATACCGCGCCTTCCCGACCATCAACCTGCCGGATCGCACCTGGCCGTCGAAGACCATCACTGCCGCGCCGATCTGGTGCAGTTCCGACCTGCGTGATGGCAACCAGTCGCTGATCGAGCCCATGGACGCGGCCAAGAAGCTGCGCTTCTGGAAAACCTTGGTGGCGGTGGGCGTGAAAGAAATCGAAGCGTCGTTCCCGGCCGCTTCCCAGACTGACTTCGACTTCGTGCGCACCCTCATCGAAGAAGGCCACATCCCGGACGACACCACCATCCAGGTGCTGACCCAGGCCCGCGAAGACCTCATCGCCCGTACCTTCGAATCCCTGCGTGGCGCGAAGAAAGCCATCGTCCACCTCTACAACGCCACCTGTCCGTCGTTCCGCCGCATCGTGTTCAACCAGGACAAGGAAGGCGTGAAGGAAATTGCAGTGAACGCGGCCAAGCTGTTCGTCAAATACGCCGCTCAGCAGCCGGAAACCCAGTGGCAGTTCGAATATTCCCCAGAAACCTTCAGCGCCACCGAGCTGGAGTTCGCCAAGGAAGTCTGCGACGCCGTGATCGAAGTGTGGAACCCGACCCCGGAGCGCAAGGTGATCCTTAACCTGCCCGCCACCGTGGAAGTCGCCACGCCGAACATCTACGCCGACCAGATCGAGTGGTTCCACCGCAACATCAGCCGTCGTGACAGCGTGCTCATCAGCCTGCACACCCACAACGACCGTGGCACCGGCGTGGCCGCTACCGAGCTGGGCCTGATGGCCGGCGCCGACCGTGTCGAAGGCTGCCTGTTCGGCAACGGCGAGCGCACCGGCAACGTCGACCTGGTGACCGTCGCGCTGAACCTCTACACCCAGGGTATCGACCCTGAGCTGGATTTCTCCGACATCGACGGCGTACGCAAAGTGGTCGAAGAGTGCAACCAGATCGCGGTGCACCCGCGTCATCCTTATGTGGGCGACCTGGTCCACACCGCATTTTCCGGCTCGCACCAGGACGCGATCCGCAAGGGCTTCGCCCAGCAGAAACCCGACACCCTTTGGGAAGTGCCGTACCTGCCGATCGACCCGGCTGACATCGGCCGCAGCTACGAGGCGGTGATCCGCGTGAACAGCCAGTCGGGCAAGGGCGGCATCGCCTACCTGCTGGAGCAGGAATACGGCATCAGCCTGCCGCGTCGCATGCAGATCGAATTCAGCCAAGTGGTGCAGCGCGAAACCGATCGCCTGGGCCTGGAAATGACTGCCCAGCAGATCCATGCCCTGTTGCAGCGTGAATACCTGCAAGCCAACACCCCGTATGCGCTGGTCAGCCATCGCCTGCAGGAAGAAAACGGCAACAGCGCCGTGGAAGTGGAAGTCGCCAGCAAAGGCCAGGGCGAAACCAACCTGCACTGGCGTGGCAAAGGCAACGGCGCGCTGGAAGCGCTGGTGGCCGGCCTGCCGATTCCGGTGGAAATCATGGACTACAACGAACACGCCATCGGCGCCGGCACCAACGCCAAGGCGGCGGCTTACATCGAGCTGCGGGTCAACGGTGAGCGTGCGGTGCATGGCGTGGGCATCGATGAAAACATCACCACCGCCAGCTTCAAGGCGCTGTTCAGTGCACTGAACCGCTCGCTGAGCCAGCCGGAAGCCAAGGCGGCCTGACCAAGGCTGAAATGCAAAAAGGCCCTGGGGTGTGAACCTCAGGGCCTTTTTGTTTGGCTGATGATTTGAATTGGCTGCTCTGGCCTGTTCGCGAGTCAGCCAATAAAAATCTCAGGCATGGGTATCGATCGAAATCGTCATCGCCTGCAACAGCGCAGCCTGCAGGGTCTGCAAGGTTGCCTGGGTCGCCATGATCTGGGTCTGGATCGCCATGGCTTGCTGGGATTTCTGCGCCTGGTCGGCCTGGCTTTTCTGGACGCGGGCCAGTTGGGCTTGCTGGTCGGCCAGCAATTTTTCGGTTCGTTCGATCTGCTTCTTCAACTGTTCGATGACATCGCTGCTGCCGCTGCTGCCGCCGGCACCTGCGATGTTCGCGCCGCTGGTGTCGACTTTCAGTAGCTTGTCTTTGTCTTCGGCGGTTTCGGTCGGTGTCACTGGACTGACCGCCCTGTCTTCCTCAGCCCCGCGGATGGTGACTGTGGGAGCAGACAATGGATAAGGGTTTACGGTCGTTGCGCTGATGCTGGTCATAGGGGATTCCTCCTTGGCTGACCGGTTATCGGCGCGCAACACCGTTCCTTGAGGCTGAATCGTTTCAATAGATGAATTCGAAACGATCGGCATCCAGGTTCGCTGGAAAGCGTTTGCGATACTCAGCCAGGTCCGCGGCGCTCAGGCAAACCGTGAACACACCGTCGGCATCGCCGGCGCCGAGCAGGGTCTCGCCCTGGAAGTCCAGCACCTGGCTGTCGCCGGTGTAGGCGAAGCCCTTGCCGTCGGTGCCGATCCGATTCACCGCCGCCACATAGCACAGGTTTTCGATGGCCCGTGCCGGCAGCAAACGGTTCCAATGCTGACGCCGAGCGCCCGGCCAGTTGGCGGTGTACAGCAACAGATCGGTGTCCTCGGCGTCGCGGCTCCACGCCGGAAAGCGCAGGTCATAGCAGATCAACGGGCGAATCCGCCATCCCTTGAGCTCGAACAGTACCTGCTGATCACCCGGCGTGTAGTGGTTGTGCTCGCCGGCCATGCGGAACAGATGGCGTTTGTCGTAATGCAGCACCTCGCCGTCGGGCCGCGCCCACAGCAAGCGATTACGATGGCTGCCATCGCCGGCCTGGACGATCACGCTGCCGGTGATCACTGCATCCAGTTTCGCCGCCTGGTCCTTGAGCCATTGGCGCGTCGGACCATTCTCGGGCTCCGCCAACGTCTCGGACTCCATGGAAAAGCCCGTGGTGAACATTTCCGGCAGGATGATCAGGTCCGCCCCCCGCGCCTGTTCAAGCAGCGCGTCGAAATGCTCAAGGTTAGCTCGACGGTCATGCCAGGCCAGGGTTGTCTGGATCAAGGCAACGTTCAGGTTGGGCAAGGTGCTCAAATCACGCATAGCTTTTGCGCCGCTTCACGCAGCGTCTCCTCGCGCTTGGCAAAGCACAGGCGCACCAGGCGCTGGCCTTGCGGTGGGTTCTGGTAGAAGACCGAGATCGGAATGGTCGCCACGCCATGTTCGCGGGTCATCCACACCGCCATGTCGACGTCGTTGAGGTCCGGGCGGATCTGCGAGTAATCCACCAGCTGGAAATAGGTGCCGGTGACGCGCTTGAAGCTGAACCGCGACGGTGCCAGCAGGTCGCAGAACAGATCGCGCTTGGCCTGGTAGAAGTCCGGCAGTTCGTCGACGTGCTCCGGATGCGCGGCCATGTAGTCGGCCAAGGCATACTGCAACGGTGTGACGCCGCAAAAACTGACGTACTGATGCACCTTGCGCAACTCCGCCGTCAGGGCCGGTGGCGCGACGACATAACCGGTCTTCCAGCCGGTGACGTGGTAGGTCTTGCCAAACGAACTGACCACGAAGGCACGGCGATACAGTTCTTCATGGGCAAGCACGCTGACATGAGCCACGCCGTCGAACACCAGGTGCTCATACACCTCGTCGCTGATCAGATAGATGTCACGGTCGCGGATCAACGCCGCCAATTGGTCCAGCTCGGCGCGGCTGATCAACGCACCGCTGGGGTTGTGCGGCGTGTTGAGGATGATCATGCGCGTGCGCGGGCTCAGGGCTTCGCCGAGCTTTTCAAAGTCGATGGCGAAATCGCCCAGGCTCAATGGCACATGCACGCAACGCCCGCCGGCCAGTTGCACGGACGGCTCGTAGCTATCGTAGGCGGGGTCGAAGACGATGACTTCATCGCCGCTGTTAACCACCGCCGCGATGGCGCAAAAAATCGCCTGGGTCGCGCCAGGGGTCACGGTGACTTCCTGATCGGCATCGACGGTAGCGCCATAGCTGCGGGCAACTTTGGCCGCAATCTGCTGGCGCAGCGCCGGCAGGCCGGTCATGGGGGAATATTGGTTGTGGCCTTGGGCGATGTGCCGGCCGACCGCATCGCGCAGGGCTTGCGGGCCATCGAAATCGGGAAACCCCTGGGACAGGTTCAGCGCGCCGGTCTGTGCGGCGAGTTGGGACATCTGGGTGAAAATCGTGATGCCGACGTTCGGCAACTTGCTGGTGATCATCGAGGGTTCCCTGGGTCTGCACCCGGCTCTGGTGCGGCGCGGGAGAGGTCGAGGATAGCCCAATCGCCGGGCATGAAAAAGGGTGCCCGTGGGCACCCTCTTCAATTGTCGCCGAACCACCGTGGCGAGGGAGCTTGCTCCCGCTGGGGTGCGAAGCAGCCCCTGTGTTTCATCTGATGCACTGCGGTGGCAGGTACATCTTTGGGGCTGCTGCGCAGCCCAGCGGGAGCAAGCTCCCTCGCCACAGAGCGGTCCTGAGCAAACCTGATTCAGCGCTTGTCGCGGCGCTTCTTGTCGGCCTTCTTGTGGTGCGACATCAAGCGGCGCTTCTTGTTGACCTGGCGGTCGGTGAGCGTGTTCTTGTTGCCTTCGTACGGGTTCTCACCGCCCTTGAACTCGATGCGGATCGGCGTGCCGACCAGCTTCAGGACCCGGCGATAGGTGTTCTCCAAGTAACGAACGTACGACTTGGGCACCTTTTCGATCTGGTTACCGTGGATCACGATAATCGGCGGGTTGGCACCGCCCAAGTGGGCGTAGCGCAGCTTGATCCGACGGTTGTTGACCATCGGTGGCGCGTGCTCGCCGACCGCATCTTCGAGGATCTGGGTCAGGCGGTTGGTCGGCCAGCGGGTAACCGCCGACTTGAACGAGTTCTGCACCGAAGCGTAGAGGTTGCCCACGCCCGTGCCGTGCAGGGCCGAGATGAAGTGGATGTCGGCAAAGTCGACGAAGAACAACCGACGCTGGAGTTCGACTTTCACAAAGTCGCGCTCGCTCGGCGTCATGCCGTCCCACTTGTTGATCGCGATGACCAGCGCACGACCGGCTTCGAGGGCAAAGCCCAGCAGGTTCAAGTCGTGATCCACCACGCCTTCGCGTGCGTCCATCACGAAGATCACCACGTTGGCGTCCTTGATCGCCTGCAGCGTCTTGACCACGGAGAACTTTTCGACTTCTTCGTGGATCTTGCCGCGCTTGCGTACACCGGCGGTGTCGATCAGCGTGTATTTCTCTTCGTTACGCTCGAAGGGAATATAGATGCTGTCGCGGGTGGTGCCGGGCTGGTCGTACACAATGACCCGGTCTTCGCCGAGCATGCGGTTGACCAGGGTCGACTTGCCCACGTTCGGGCGGCCGATGATTGCGATCTTGATCCCGTCTTTTTCGCTCGGGCCCGGAATGCGCTTGGCTTCCTCGCCTTCGGCAACGACTTCTTCCTCGCCTTCTTCCGGCTCGTCTTCATCGTCCTTGGGGAAACTCTCAAGGGCGATTTCCAGCATCTGGGTGATGCCACGGCCGTGAGCGCCGGCGATCGGGATCGCCTGGCCCATGCCCAACGGTGCAAACTCGGCGCGGGCCATGTCCGGGTCGATGTTGTCGACCTTGTTGGCGACCACGTAAGAACGCTTGTTACGCTTGCGCAAATGCTCGGCAATCATCTGGTCGGCGGCGGTAAAACCGGCCTTGGCGTCTACCAGGAACAGCACCACATCCGCTTCTTCGATGGCGAGCAGCGACTGCTCGGCCATTTTTTCATCCATGCCGTGTTCATCACCGGAGATGCCGCCGGTGTCGACCAGAATATAGGTACGCCCTTGCCACTTGGCCTCACCGTATTGGCGATCACGGGTCAGACCGGACAAGTCGCCGACGATGGCGTCGCGAGTCCTGGTCAGGCGGTTGAACAAGGTGGACTTGCCGACGTTCGGTCGGCCCACCAGGGCGATTACGGGAACCATGCGGCTCTCCACTTCGTTATTTCCAGAAAATACAAAAGCCGCTGCGAGGCAGCGGCTGGTGCTCGGGGCAGCCTGTGCAAGCACTGCAAGCCTCGCGAACAAGGCCGCTTGGGGGATAAGCCCCAAGCATAGTCTTACTTGATGGTCAGGGCTTCCAGTTTGCCGCTGTTGCCATACACATAGATCATGCTGCCCACCACCAGCGGACGGGCACGCAGGCCGTCGCTGTCGATGCGCTCACGGCCGACGAAACGACCGTCCACCTGGCTGAGCAGGTGCAGGTAACCTTCCAGGTCACCCACTGCAACGTAGCTGGAGAACACTTCCGGGGCCGACAGTTGACGACGGGCCAGGGAATCGTTGCTCCACAATGCGGTGGTGGAACGCTCGTCGACGCCTTCGACGGTGCCCGAGGACAGGCTTACGTAGACGCTGCCAAAGCCTTGGGCGACACCGGCGTAGCTGGACGCATCGCGCTGCCACAACGGACGACCGGTTTCCAGGTCGAGCGCCGCGACGCGGCCCTGGTAGCTGGCGACGTACAGCGTACCGCCGGACAGCAGCAAGCCGCCATCGATGTCGACCACGCGTTCCAGTTCCGAACGACCTTGAGGGATCGCTACACGCTGCTCCCAGACCGGCACGCCATTGGAAATGTCCAGGGCCACGACTTTACCGGTCGACAGGCCAGCCACCGCGAGGCGGTTGGTGACGATCGGTGCGCTGGTGCCGCGCAGGGTCAGGACCGCCGGGGTACTGTCATACAACCAGCGCTGGCCGCCGGTGGCGGCGTCCAGGCCGATCAGACGGTCGTCCTGGGTCTGGACCACGACCACATCACCGTTGGTGGCAGGCGGCGCGAGGACTTCACTGGTCACGCGGGCGCGCCATTTTTCTTCGCCGCTGCTCGCGTCAAGGGCGACGATCTCGCCCTTGAGCGTGCCGATCATGACCAGCCCGTAACCCACGCCAACGGCGCCGGACACAGGCAGCTCGAGATCTTTTTCCCACTTCACGTCGCCGTTCGTGCGATCCATGGCCATGACGACGCCAGTAACGTCGCCGGCATAGATGGTGTCGCCGTCGATGGCCGGCACCAGCATATTGTAGGTTTCACCCTGGCCGTCACCGATGGAGCGGCTCCATTGCTTCTGCAGCACGACTTCTTCTTTGAAGTCGGTCAGTTCGGCCGGAGGCAGTTCTTTCTTGCTGTTGCTGCTGCAACCCGCGGCCAGAATGGCCAGGGTCAGCAATGCTGCATGTTTCCAACGGATCACGTCACGCATCCCCTTTGGCCAGGTCGTCCAGCTTGATTTGCAGGCCACCGACCGCGGCTTCATCCGACAGCGCAGCCTTGGCTTTTTGGTAGGCCACATGGGCCTCATCGGCACGACCCAGCTGTACCAGCAGGTCGCCCTTGAGTTCTTCGCGAGTCGCCAGGAACGCCTTGTCGGCGTCGCCGTCGAGCAGCTTCAATGCATCTTCAGCCTTGTTCTGTGCCGCCAGCACCTGTGCCAGGCGCTGACGCGCCACTTCGCCCAGGGTCGGGTTGGCCGGCTTGTCGACGATCGCTTTCAGCTCGGTGGCCGCATCGTCCAGCTTGCCGCTGTCCACCGCGACCTTGGCCACGAAGAGGCTGCCGTACTGGGCATAGGCGGTGCCGCCGAACTCTTTGTTGAGCTTGCCGGCCAGGTCCGCCACGCGGGCCGCGTCAGGCTTGCCGTCCGGGGTCAGGGTGGTTTCCAGCAATTGCTGGTAGAGCATCGAGGCGCCTTGCGACTGGTTGCTCTGGTATTTCTGGTAGGCCTGCCAGCCGAACACGATGACCAGCGCCAACAGGCCGCCAGTGACCAGCGGCTTGCCATTGCGCGTCCACCAGTCCTTCAAATCCGCCAGCTGTTCATCTTCGGTACTCGACACCCCAATACTCCTTAATCGCTAAATCGGCTGTTTGACAGCTTCAACCCTGCACGACGCAGGTGGCCAGGTGCGCGGCAAGCGCATCCCAGGCAATGCTTTGTTGTTCGCCCTGGCCACGCAGGGGTTTGAAACCTACCACTTGTTGGGCCAGTTCGTCGTCACCGAGGATCAATGCGTACAGCGCACCGCTCTTGTCGGCCTTCTTGAATTGGCTCTTGAAGCTGCCGGCGCCGGCATTGATCTGCAAGCGCAGGTTGGGTAGCTGGTCACGGATCCGCTCGCTAAACGACAAGGCGGCCAGTTCGGCGGCCTCGCCAAAGGCGCACAGGTATACGTCGACCTGGCGGGAAAGCTCTTCAGGCACTTTATCCAGAGCTTCAAGCATCAGTACCAAACGTTCGATGCCCATGGCAAAGCCCACGCCCGGGGTCGGCTTGCCGCCCATCTGCTCCACCAGCCCGTCGTAGCGACCACCGGCACACACGGTGCCCTGGGCGCCGAGCTTGTCGGTGACCCACTCGAAGACGGTCTTGCTGTAGTAATCCAGGCCCCGGACCAACTTGGGGTTGATCACATAAGGAATGCCAACGGCGTCCAGGCGTGCCTTCAACCCTTCGAAATGCGCCCGGGACTCGTCGTCGAGGTAGTCGGCCATTTTCGGCGCGTCCACCAGGATCGCTTGGGTTTCCGGGTTCTTGGTGTCCAGCACGCGCAGCGGGTTGGTCTTGAGGCGGCGCTGGCTGTCTTCGTCGAGCTTGTCGATGTGCGCGGACAGAAACTCCACCAGCGCTTCGCGATAGCGGCCACGGGACTCGCTGGTGCCCAGGCTGTTGAGCTCAAGCTTGACTGCGTCGCGCAGCCCCAGCTCGCCCCACAGGCGCCAGGTCATGACGATCAATTCGGCGTCGATGTCCGGCCCTTCGAGGTTGAACACCTCGAGACCGATCTGGTGGAACTGGCGGTACCGGCCTTTCTGCGGACGCTCGTGGCGGAACATCGGGCCGACGTACCAGAGTTTCTGCACCTGGCCCCCGCCGGTAATGCCATGCTCGAGCACTGCACGCACGCATGCCGCCGTGCCTTCGGGGCGCAAGGTCAGGGAATCGCCGTTGCGGTCGTCGAAGGTGTACATCTCTTTTTCGACGATGTCGGTCACTTCACCGATGGAGCGCTTGAACAGCTCGGTGAACTCGACGATCGGCATGCGGATCTGCCGATAACCGTAGTTATCCAGCAAACGCGCCACGGTGCCCTCGAAATAGCGCCACAGGGGCGTCTGCTCGGGCAGGATGTCGTTCATGCCACGAATGGCTTGCAGAGACTTGCTCACATGTATTCCTTAATCTTGCGACTTAACCGCGCGCGATGACCGCTGCGTCGGCTTCGACCTTTTCGGCCGCTTTCTGGCGGATCAGCTTTTCCAGCTCATCCACCAGATTGTCATTCGTCAGTTTCTGCGACGGCTTGCCATCGATGTAAATCAGGTTCGGTGTGCCGCCAGTGAGGCCGATATGGGCCTCCTTGGCTTCGCCAGGCCCGTTGACCACGCAGCCGATCACCGCGACATCCAGCGGCACCAGCAAATCTTCAAGGCGCCCTTCCAGCTCGTTCATGGTCTTGACCACATCGAAGTTCTGCCGCGAGCAGCTCGGGCAGGCGATGAAGTTGATGCCGCGCGAACGCAGGTGCAGGGACTTGAGGATGTCGTAGCCGACTTTCACTTCCTCGACCGGGTCAGCCGCCAGCGAGATGCGGATGGTATCGCCAATCCCTTCGGCGAGCAGCATACCGAGGCCGACGGCGGATTTCACCGTACCCGAACGCAACCCACCGGCTTCGGTGATGCCCAGGTGCAGCGGCTGGACGATTTCCTTGGCCAGCAGGCGGTAGGCTTCGACGGCCATGAACACATCGGACGCCTTTACGCTGACCTTGAAGTCCTGGAAATTCAGGCGTTCGAGGTGCTCCACATGGCGCAGGGCCGACTCCACCAGCGCGGCTGGGGTCGGTTCGCCGTATTTTTTCTGCAGGTCTTTTTCCAGGGAGCCAGCGTTGACGCCGATGCGGATCGGAATGCCGCGATCACGGGCGGCATCCACCACGGCCCGCACACGGTCTTCGCGACCGATGTTGCCGGGGTTGATGCGCAGGCAATCGACGCCCAATTCGGCCACGCGCAGGGCGATGCGGTAGTCGAAGTGGATATCGGCCACCAAGGGGACCTTGACCAGTTGCTTGATCTTGCCGAATGCCTCGGCGGCGTCCATATCCGGCACGGACACGCGCACGATGTCGACGCCGGCGGCTTCCAGGCGGTTGATCTGCGCGACCGTGGCGGCCACGTCATTGGTGTCGCTGTTGGTCATGCTCTGCACAGCGATTGGCGCATCGCCGCCCACGGGCACGTTACCGACCCAGATTTTCCGGGACTCGCGACGCTTGATTGGAGATTCGCCGTGCATGACTTATTGACCCAATTTCAGGCGAGCGGTCTCGCCACTGGTGAACGGAGCCACATCGACCGGCTGGCCGTTGTAGCTGACCTGCGCGCCACGGGCATAACCCAGGCGTACGGCAAACGGTGGCTTGCCGTTGACTGAGGTGCTGTCGCCCTTGCGCTTGAGGCCACTGAACAACACCTTGCCGTTGCCGTCGGTGATCTGCGTCCAGCAATCGGCGGTGAACTGAATCTGTACCTGGCCGTCGCCCGGTGCGGGGGCCTGAGCGGTTGGAGCAACCGGCGCCGCCGGCACCGTTGGAGCCGCCACGGTCGGCGCGGGCGTGACAGGGGCCGGAGCTGCCGGGGCTGCTGGTGCCGCCGGAGCGCTGCCAGCCTGGACCGGCGCGGTCGGTGCGGGCGCAGTGGCTGGGGCCGTTGGAGCGGCTGATTCGGTACCCGCGGCGGCACCGGTCTCGCCATTGTCAGGGCCTTGCGGCAGGGCCAGGGCGGTTTCGCCTTCGGCCTGGCCTTCGACGACGGCCTGGTCTTCCGGTTCGTCCAGCGGATGGATCTGGGTCGTGCCGTCGGCGCCTTCGACTTCGACGTGCTCGGGGTTCATGGCAACCGGCTCCTTGCCACGCAAGGAAGCCTGGTCTTGCCACCAGACAAAACCACCACCAATCACCGCAATCAGCAGCAACAGACTGACGATTCGCAAAATGGTGTGGGAAACGCGAACCGGCTCCTCGATACGACCCAGGCTGTGCACGCTGCTGCCCTGGGCATCGGAACCGGTGTATTGATCGAATTGCTGGACCAGCGTGGTCTGGTCCATGCCAAGCAGTTTGGCATAGGCGCGGATATAGCCCCGGGCAAAGGTATGCCCTGGCAATTTGTCGAACGCGCCTGCTTCCAGGTTGCTCAGGGAAGTCACGGTGAGGTTGAGCTTGAGGGCCACTTCGGCCAGCGACCAACCATTGCTTTCGCGGGCTTGACGCAGGGTCTCACCGGGATTTACGCGAGTCGCTGCTACAACTTCGGGATGCGCCGCTTTCATCATTGCTCCGACAGGTATTGCTGATATTCCGGCGTACCGGGATAAAGTCTTTTGAGTTGCAGGCCGTAGCTTGCGGCCTTGTCGCGATCTTCAAACACATGTGCCAGCCGAACGCCGAGCAATAGACTACGTGCATTTTGCTCGCTGAGCAGGCTAAAACGCTCGTAATAGTCGCGCGCGGGCACATAATGCCTGTCTTCGTAGGACAACTCAGCCATTTCCAGCAACGCACGGGGTTGTTGGCGGTTGAGCCGCAGCGCTTTTTCCAACTGCTGGCGGGCCAGGTCGCGCTGGCCGAGTTTCGCGGCGGTCATGCCGAGGTTCTCGAAGACCCGTGAGCGCTCGGGGTAAAGGGTATCGGCGGCGGCTTGCTCGAAACGTTCGTAGGCGTCCTTGTAGCGGGCCTGTTCGTAGAGAAAACTGCCGTAATTGTTCAGGATCCGGGCATCTTGCGGCTGGGCCGACAGCGCCTTGCGAAAATGCTCGTCAGCCAGTTCCGGCTCCAGCTCCGCCTGGAACACCAACGCCAGCGCCGCGTTGGCATCGGCGTCGGAGCTGTCCAGTTCCAGGGCTTTCTTGAGGGGCACCTTGGCCCGCTCGGTCATGCCCTGCTGCAAGTAGCCAATGCCCAACTGCACATAGGCTTCGCGCGCCTCGTCGCGCCCTTTGCTGGTCTTCATCGGGTTGTAGTCACCCGACAGGACACAACCGGAGCAGAGTCCGGCCAACAGCAACAGCAGCGCGAAGCGCAGGGACATAGAGTTCCTCTCTTAGTGACTGTTCGCAGCGTTCTGCGCGACTTCGTCGGCGGCGTTCAATTCGCGCACGGCGATGTAGCGTTCGCTGCGACGGGTGCGATCCAGCACCTGTCCAACCAATTGGCCACACGCGGCGTCGATGTCTTCGCCGCGGGTGGTGCGCACGGTGACGTTGAAGCCAGCGTGGTGGAGCTGATCCTGGAAGCGACGGATCGCGTTGTTGCTCGGACGCTCGTAACCGGAATGCGGGAACGGGTTGAAGGGGATCAGGTTGATCTTGCACGGGATGTTCTTGAGCAGCTCGATCATCTCGACCGCGTGTTCAACCTTGTCGTTCACGTCCTTGAGCAGGGTGTATTCGATGGTCAGCACGCGCTTTTCGCCCAGGGACGACATATAGCGCTGGCACGACTCGAGCAGCATCTTAAGCGGATATTTCTTGTTGATCGGCACCAATTGGTTACGCAATGCGTCATTGGGTGCGTGCAGCGACAACGCCAGGGAGACGTCGATGTGCTTGGCCAGCTCATCGATCATCGGCACCACGCCGGACGTGGATAGGGTCACGCGGCGCTTGGAAATGCCGTAGCCCAGGTCATCCATCATCAGGTGCATGGCGGAAACGACGTTGTCGAAGTTCAGCAGCGGCTCTCCCATGCCCATCATCACCACGTTGGTGATGGCACGGTCGACGGTTGCCGGGACACTGCCAAAGGATTTGTTGGCAATCCACACCTGGCCGATCACTTCGGCGGCGGTGAGGTTGCTGTTGAAGCCTTGCTTGCCGGTGGAGCAGAAACTGCAATCCAGGGCACAGCCTGCCTGGGACGAAACGCACAAGGTGCCGCGCTTGCCCTGGGGAATGTAGACGGTCTCGACGCAGCTGCCGGAAGCCACGCGCACTACCCATTTACGGGTGCCGTCGCTGGAGATGTCCTGGCTGACCACTTCGGGACCGCGAATCTCGGCAACAGCCTTGAGCTTTTCGCGCAGGGCCTTGCCGACATTCGTCATGGCGTCGAAATCGTCGACGCCAAAGTGGTGAATCCATTTCATCACCTGGCCGGCACGGAAACGCTTCTCCCCGATCGAGTCGAAGAATTTCTCCATTTCCGGCTGGGTCAGGCCCAACAGGTTGGTTTTGCCGTTCGATGTAGTCATGGATTCACCTTCACTCAAAAGCCTGGGCTTAGCGAGTGGTTACTTCAGTAGCGGAGAAAAAGTAAGCGATTTCGCGAGCAGCGGCAGCTTCGGAGTCCGAACCGTGGACGGCGTTGGCGTCGATGGATTCAGCGAAGTCAGCACGGATGGTGCCGGCAGCAGCTTCTTTAGGGTTGGTAGCGCCCATCAGCTCACGGTTGCGAGCGATGGCGTTTTCGCCTTCCAGCACCTGAACGACAACCGGACCGGAAGTCATGAAAGCAACCAGCTCACCGAAGAAACCGCGCTCGCTGTGCTCAGCGTAGAAGCCTTCGGCTTCGGCTTTGGACAGTTGCTTCATTTTCGAAGCTACAACGCGCAGGCCAGCGTCTTCGAAGCGGGTAACGATCTTGCCGATCACGTTTTTAGCAACGGCGTCAGGCTTGATGATGGAGAAAGTACGTTGAACAGCCATGGTGTAACTCCAGAAACGGTAATTTACGAAAAATTAAACCCGCGAATTATACGCGGGTTCTTAGGTATTGCCTAACCTGCGAAGCGATCAGTCCAATTCGGCGGCCCAGAGCTCCTGAACCGCTTCCAACACCTTCTCGCCGACTCGGCCAGACGTGGCATCGAAGCCAGGCAGCTCCAGGATCATCTGCTGCAGACGGACGAAACCTACAGAGTACGGATCGAGGCCCTCATGGGCTTCAGCCAATTCTTCTGCGATGCGCTGTACATCATTCCAACCATAGCTCATGACAGTGTCACCATCAGTGCGGCGCTTCGGCCGCATGGTTAAGCGAATATTTCGGGATTTCGACGGTCAGGTCTTCGGTGCCGACGATAACCTGGCAACCCAGGCGCGATTGCGCTTCCAGTCCCCAGGCCCGATCAAGGAAGTCTTCCTCCAGTTCGTCCGCCTCTTCCAGCGAGTCGAAGCCTTCGCGAATGATGCAATGGCAGGTCGTGCAAGCACAGACGCCGCCACAGGCACTTTCCATCTCGATATGGTGCTCATGGGCCAGCTCGAGAATGGAGATTCCGGGCTCAGCCTCTACGACCATGCCCTCCGGACAGAACTTCTCGTGGGGCAGAAAAATCACCTGCGGCATCAGTTATTCCTCGATTTCATTCAGGTTGCGCCCCGCCAGGGCGGCTTTCACCGTCGAGTCCAGGCGGCGGGCAGCAAAGGCATCGGTGACCTGCGACAAACGCTTGGTCTGCTGCTCGATGGCATAACCATCGGTGCCCTTGAGCAATTCGGACAATTCCTGCACTTGCAGCTCGATGACCATGCGTTCCTCGGCGTCGAGCAAACGGTCGCCATCCGCTTCAAGGGCGGCTTGCACGGCTTCGATCAGACGCTGGCCGTCGACTTGCTGTTCACGCAACACACGGGCAACCTTGTCGTCGCTGGCGTGCTGGAACGAGTCCTTGAGCATCTTGGCAATTTCACCGTCGGTCAGGCCATAGGACGGCTTGACCTGGATGCTCGCCTCCACGCCCGAACCCAACTCGCGGGCGGAGACGTTGAGCAGACCGTCGGCGTCGACCTGGAAGGTCACGCGGATCTTCGCTGCACCGGCAACCATCGCCGGGATGCCGCGCAATTCGAAGCGGGCCAGGGAACGGCAGTCGCTGATCAGCTCACGCTCGCCTTGCAGCACGTGGATCATCATGGCCGACTGGCCGTCTTTATAAGTGGTGAAGTCCTGGGCGCGGGCAACCGGGATGGTAGTGTTGCGCGGAATTACCTTCTCCATCAGGCCACCCATGGTTTCCAGCCCCAGGGACAGCGGGATTACGTCGAGCAACAGCAGCTCGCCACCGTCGCGCTTGTTGCCGGCCAGGGTGTCGGCCTGGATCGCGGCGCCGATGGCGACTACCTGGTCCGGGTCGATTTCGGTCAGCGGCTGGCGGCCGAAGGCCTCGGCAACGGCTTCACGAACCCGCGGCACTCGGGTCGAACCACCGACCATGACCACCGCTTTCACATCCTCAAGCTCCACGCCGGAATCACGCACGGCACGGCGGCAGGCCTTGAGGCTGCGGGCAACCATGGGTTCGATCAGTGCGTTGAAGGCTTCGCGGGTAAGGGCGGCGCTCCAGTCGCCATAAGCGACTTCAACGGAGGCAGCGTCGGTCAAGGCTTCCTTGGCCGCGCAGGCGGTTTGCAGCAGATGGCGCTGGGCACCTGGGTCGAGGTCGGCAGAGAGGCCGGCCTGCTCGATGATCCAGCCAGCGATCGCGTGGTCGAAATCGTCGCCGCCCAGGGCGCTGTCGCCACCGGTAGCGAGGACTTCGAAGACACCGCCGGTCAGGCGCAGGATCGAAATATCGAAAGTACCGCCACCCAGGTCGTAAATCGCGACCAGGCCTTCGGCGTGCTGGTCCAGGCCGTAGGCAACGGCAGCGGCGGTCGGCTCATTGAGCAGGCGCAACACGTTGAGGCCGGCGAGCTTGGCAGCGTCCTTGGTGGCTTGGCGCTGAGCGTCGTCGAAATACGCCGGGACGGTAATCACTGCGCCCACCAGCTCACCACCCAACGCCGCTTCGGCGCGCTGACGCAGGACCTTGAGGATGTCGGCGGACACTTCTACCGGGCTTTTCGGCCCCTGCACGGTCTCGATGAACGGCATGTGGGACTCGCCGCCAACGAAGCGGTACGGCAGCTGCTCGCCCAATTGCTTGACGTCGGACAGACCACGACCCATCAAGCGCTTGACCGACACAATGGTGTTCAGGGGATCGCTGGCGGCGGCCAGCCTGGCCGAATCGCCTACTTCGACGCGATCGGCGTGGTAGCGCACGGCGGACGGCAGGATGACCCGCCCCTGCTCGTCGGCCAGCGGTTCGGAAAGACCGCTGCGCAAGGCAGCGACCAGGGAATTGGTGGTACCCAAGTCGATCCCGACAGCCAGGCGACGCTGGTGCGGTTGTGGACTTTGGCCGGGTTCGGCGATCTGCAGTAGGGCCATCGTAATCAGGACTTATCTGTAATCAGGCGTGCGACCGGAGCGGCACTGGGTTAATCGTCGAGGCGCTCTTCTAACTGGCGCACTTCGTGGGTGAGCTTGTCGAGGAACTGCATGCGCCGCATCAGGCGCTCGGCCTGTTCGCGTTGCGCGGCATCGTTCCAGCAGGCTGCGAAGTCTTCGTTCAGTTCTTGCTGGGCGTCTTTCAAGCGACGCTTGAATACCGCGACACCGGCCAGATCCGCGCTGTCCTGCAGGTCTTCGAGCTCTTCGCGCCATTGCATCTGCTGCAAAAGAAACTCGGGATCATGGACCGTGACCTCCAGCGGCAACTCATGGCCGCTGATGGCCAGCAGGTAGCGCGCACGCTTGGCCGGGTTCTTGAGCGTCTGGTAAGCCTCGTTGAGGTTCGCCGACTGCTCGAGCGCCCGCCGCTGCTCCGCCTCGGAGGCATCGGCAAAGCGGTCGGGATGAACACCACGGGCCAGTTCCAGGTAACGCGCGGACAACTGATCGAGGTCCAGCTGGAAAGCAGGCTGCAACTGGAACAACGCAAAATGACAAGGAGTACCCACGAGCAGCCTCAGATGTTGAAGCTTTCGCCGCAGCCACACTCACCGCGCACGTTGGGGTTGTTGAACTTGAAGCCTTCGTTCAACCCTTCCTTGACGAAATCCAGCTCGGTGCCGTCCAGGTACGTCAGGCTCTTCGGGTCAATGATCACTTTCTGACCATGACTCTCGAACACCTGATCGTCTTCGCCCACTTCGTCGACGAATTCCAGTACATAGGCGAGGCCAGAACAGCCCGTGGTGCGAACACCCAGGCGGATACCCTCGCCCTTGCCGCGCCCCGCAAGGGAGCGCTGGATATGGTTAGCTGCCGCTTCTGTCATCTGGATAGCCATGGAAAACTCCTTACCGTAACGCGGATCAGATCAAGCCTTTCTTCTGCTTGTAATCGCGAACGGCGGCCTTGATGGCGTCTTCGGCGAGTACCGAGCAGTGGATCTTCACTGGCGGCAGGGCCAGTTCTTCGGCCAGCTGGGTGTTCTTGATGGTTTCGGCTTCATCGAGGGTCTTGCCCTTCATCCACTCAGTAGCCAGGGAGCTGGACGCGATGGCCGAGCCGCAGCCATAGGTCTTGAACTTGGCATCCTCGATGATGCCTTGCTCGTTGACCTTGATCTGCAGGCGCATCACGTCGCCGCACGCCGGAGCACCGACCATGCCGGTGCCGACGTCAGGATCCTGCGCGTCCATCTTGCCGACGTTGCGCGGGTTCTCGTAGTGGTCGATGACCTTTTCGCTATATGCCATTTGCTTCAATCCTCATCAGTGGAGCCGCTCTGGTGGCGACTTCTCAGTGCGCTGCCCATTCGATTTTCGAAATGTCGACGCCGTCTTTGTACATGTCCCACAGCGGCGACAGTGCGCGCAGCTTGGTCACTGCCTCGCAGACTTTCTGCGCGGCATAATCGATTTCTTCTTCGGTGGTGAAGCGGCCGAAGGTGAAGCGGATGGAGCTGTGGGCCAGTTCGTCGTTGCGGCCCAGGGCGCGCAGTACGTACGAAGGCTCCAGCGACGCCGAGGTGCACGCCGAACCGGACGACACGGCCAGATCCTTGAGCGCCATGATCAGCGACTCACCTTCAACGTAGTTGAAGCTCAGGTTCAGGTTGTGCGGGACGCGGGCGGTCATGCTGCCATTGACGTACAGCTCTTCGAGGTGCTCGACCTGCTTGAAGAAACGATCGCTCAAGGCCTTGATCCGCACGTTTTCGGCAGCCATGTCTTCCTTGGCAACTCGGAACGCTTCGCCCATGCCGACGATCTGGTGGGTCGCCAGGGTACCGGAACGCATGCCGCGCTCGTGACCACCGCCGTGCATGGTCGCTTCGAGGCGAACACGCGGCTTGCGGCTGACGTACAGGGCGCCGATGCCTTTAGGACCGTAGGTCTTGTGGGCCGAGAACGACATCAGGTCGACTTTCAGCTTCGACAGGTCGATGTCGACCTTGCCAGTGGATTGCGCCGCGTCGACGTGGAACAGGACGCCCTTGGAACGGGTCAGCTCGCCGATGGCGGCGATGTCGTTGACGGTGCCGATTTCGTTGTTCACGTGCATGATCGAAACCAGGATGGTGTCGTCGCGCAGGGCGGCTTCGACCATGGCCGGGGTGATCAGGCCGTCTTCACCGGGCTCGATGTAGGTGACTTCGAAGCCTTCACGCTCCAGTTGACGCGTGGTGTCCAGGACAGCCTTGTGCTCGATCTTGGAGGTGATCAAGTGCTTGCCCTTGGTGTGGTAGAAATGCGCGACACCCTTGATTGCCAGGTTGTCGGATTCGGTGGCACCGGAGGTCCAGACGATCTCGCGCGGGTCGGCGTTGACCAGGTCGGCGACCTGGCGACGAGCGTTTTCGACCGATTCTTCGGCTTTCCAGCCAAACACGTGGGAGCGCGAAGCCGGGTTACCGAAGTTTCCGTCGACCAGCAGGCATTCACTCATCTTTTGCGCGACACGCGGATCAACCGGGGTGGTCGCAGAGTAATCAAGGTAAATCGGCAATTTCATGGACTCTCTCCTAAATCAGGCTGGCTGGCGTTCCGCTTGCTCTGCGGCGGTCATTCGACGGCGGACGCTTCGATCTTGTCCAGGTGCGGCGCCTTGCCATTGCAACGGCGCTGGTCCTGACGCTGGGCGACTTCTTGCACCTCACGGCGAGTTACAAGGTCGGCCAAGCTGATACCGCTCAGAAACTCGTGGATCTGCAGGCTCAAGTCACACCACAGATGGTGGGTCAGGCATGTATCGCCGCCATGGCAATCGCCCAGCCCCTGGCATTTGGTCGCATCGACCGATTCGTTCACGGCATCGATCACCTGGGCGACCTGGATGCCTTGCATCTCGCGTGACAGCTGGTAGCCGCCACCGGGACCACGAACGCTGGAAACCAGGTTGCTGCGGCGCAGCTTGGCGAACAGCTGTTCGAGGTAAGACAGGGAGATGCCCTGGCGCTCGGAGATATCGGCCAGGGACACCGGCCCGTGCTGCGCATGCAATGCCAGATCCAGCATTGCGGTCACGGCGTATCGGCCTTTTGTAGTCAGTCGCATGGACAATTACCACGGAGTTCGGAATGGGGGCGAGTATGCAATTCCCGAGTATTTAAGTCAAGTATAAGACCTAGTGCTTTACTCGGGATTACCCGCAAAAGAGCGCGCGCATGATAGCAAAGGTAGGCGGCTAACGACCAGCTATACCGCGTTACCGTTCTCCGCGAACAGGCTCGCTCCCACAGGAGATCACCGCTGTAGGCGTGGGAGCGAGCCTGCTCGCGATGAGGCCAGCAGGGTTTCAGCCAGCCTGGGTCTCATCCTTGTCCTTCACACACGCGAAGTCTTCTTCGCGCAGCTCAGGCAGGTCCTTGGCACAATAATTACTGCCCAGGTCCTTGAGGGCTCCGCACATCCCCTCCAGGCGTCCATCGACGGCCTGCAAATGGTCCAGCAGCTGGTTGATGGCGCGGGCGACCGGGTCGGGCATGTCTTCGCCGACACCGTAGGCGTCGAAGCCGATCTTTTCGGCCATGGCTTTGCGCCGTGCGTCCTGCTCTTCATCCGATTTGACGATGATCCGCCCCGGAATACCCACCACGGTCGCGCCAGGCGGCACGGCCTTGGTAACCACGGCGTTGGAACCGACCTTCGCCCCCGCCCCTACCGTGAACGGCCCGAGCACCTTGGCGCCGGCACCGACGACGACGCCGTCCTCCAGCGTTGGGTGGCGCTTGCCTTTGTTCCAGCTGGTGCCGCCGAGGGTCACACCCTGGTACAGCGTCACGTCGTCGCCGATCTCGGCGGTCTCGCCAATGACGATGCCCATGCCATGATCGATGAAGAACCGGCGACCGACCTTGGCGCCCGGATGGATCTCGATCCCGGTCAGCCAGCGGCCGAAGTTCGAGACCAGCCGCGCCAGCCATTTCCAGCCCATGTTCCACAAGGCGCCGGACAGGCGATGGATCCAGATGGCGTGCATCCCCGGGTAGCAGGTCAATACTTCAAAGGCATTGCGCGCCGCCGGGTCACGATGAAAGACGCTCTGGATATCTTCACGCAAACGTTCGAACATTTTATTCCTTCCGCTTAATCAGCTCGCCACGGGCCGCTTTCTGGGTTTCCGTGAGGATGCCGCGCAATATATTCATTTCCGCCCGGCTCACCGAGCTTCGTCCGTACAACCGACGCAGGCGCGCCATCAAGTGTCGAGGCTTGTCCGGGTCGAGGAATTCGATGTCCACCAGGGCTTGTTCCAGGTGCTCATAGAATCGCTCCAGTTCGTCCATGGTCGCCAGTGTCTCACTGCGCGGCGACGTCGCCTCGAATTTTTCCACCTTGCTGGGCTGGCCTTCGGCTTGCAGCCAGGCCATGCGCACTTCATAGCTCAACACCTGCACCGCCGCCCCAAGGTTCAGCGAGCTGAATCCAGGGTCGGAAGGGATATGCACGTGATAATGACATCGCTGCAGTTCTTCGTTGGTGAGGCCGGAATCTTCTCGGCCGAACACCAAAGCGATCTGCACGCCCTGCCCCGCCTCCTCGACCACTTTGGTGCCGCATTCGCGGGGATCGAGCAGCGGCCACGGGATACGCCGATCGCGGGCGCTGGTGCCGAGCACCAGGTTGCAACCCACCAGGGCGTCTTCCAACGTGGCGACGACCTCGGCATTGGCCAGGATGTCGTTCGCGCCGGATGCCCGGGCATCGGCTTCGTGATGGGGAAACGAACGGGGCTCGACCAGCACCAGCCGCGACAGGCCCATGTTCTTCATGGCCCGCGCAGCTCCGCCGATATTTCCCGGATGGCTGGTATTGACCAGGACGACACGAATGTTCTGCAACAAGGGAGGCGCTCTCGAACACATAAAAGGGAGCAAATCTTACCTAAGCACCTACCGTTAAGCTATGAAAGCGAACACCAACCTTCTCCTGAGAAAACTTTCTGATAGAATGCGCGGCTTTCTTTAACAACCTTAGGTGACACATCCATGCAGCCCATGCTGAATATCGCGCTGCGCGCCGCCCGCAGCGCCAGTGAACTGATCTTCCGCTCCATCGAGCGCCTGGATACCATCAAGGTCGATGAAAAAGACGCCAAGGACTACGTGTCCGAGGTCGATCGCGCCGCCGAACAGAAAATCGTCGACGCCCTGCGCAAGGCTTACCCGAACCACTCTATCCGCGGTGAAGAGACCGGCATGCACGCCGGTACCGGCATCGAAGGCGAAGAGTACCTCTGGATCATCGATCCGCTGGACGGCACCACCAACTTCCTGCGCGGCATCCCCCACTTCGCTGTCAGCATCGCCTGCAAATACCGTGGCCGCCTGGAACACGCCGTCGTGCTGGACCCGGTTCGCCAGGAAGAATTCACCGCCAGCCGTGGCCGTGGCGCCCAATTGAACGGTCGTCGCCTGCGCGTCAGCGGCCGCACCAGCCTGGACGGCGCCCTGCTGGGTACCGGCTTCCCGTTCCGTGACGACCAGATGGACAACCTGGACAACTACCTGGGCATGTTCCGTGCCCTGGTCGGCCAGACCGCCGGCATCCGCCGCGCCGGTGCCGCCAGCCTGGACCTCGCTTATGTCGCGGCCGGTCGTTTCGATGCGTTCTGGGAGTCGGGCCTGTCAGAGTGGGACATGGCAGCAGGCGCTCTGCTGATCCAGGAAGCGGGTGGCTTGGTGAGCGACTTCACTGGCGGTCATGACTTCCTTGAAAAAGGCCACATCGTTGCTGGCAACACCAAATGCTTCAAGGCTGTGCTGACGGCGATCCAGCCACACCTGCCGGCCTCGCTGAAGCGCTAAGCCGCTTGGCTCAAGAGAAGCACCCTTCGGGGTGCTTTTTTTTGCCTGTTCAAACCACTCAGTTCAGATGTGAACACTCCGTGGCGAGGGAGCTTGCTCCCGCTCGGCCGGGCTGGCGCTCCAGTGAGCAGCGATCGCAAGATCTTGGGCCTGCTGCGCAGCCCAGCGGGAGCAAGCTCCCTCGCCACAGGTTTATCTGGAATATGAATGCAGCTTTCGCGAGCAGGCTCGCTCTCACAGAGGATCTGGGATGGGCATAAAATGTGGGCGCAAAAAAAGCACCCCGAAGGGTGCTTTTTCATAGCGGTTGGATCACTGGGCCGGTTCGTTCTGGCCCAGGATCAGTTGGCCTTCCTTGCTAACCGGGATCTGGTTGCCCGGGTCGCGGTCCATGCGGACTTTTCCTTCCTTGCCGTCGAGCATGTAGCGGACGTCGTAGCCGACCACCTTGTCGCTGATGTCATTGACCGTGTTGCAGCGAGTTTGGGTGGTAGTGTACGTGTCGCGTTCTTGCATGCCTTCCTGGATCTTGTTACCGGCATAACCACCGCCGGCCGCACCCGCCACCGTGGCGATTTTCTTGCCGGTGCCGCCGCCGATCTGGTTGCCCAACAGGCCACCGGCCACAGCACCGAGCACGGTGCCAGCGATCTGGTGTTGGTCCTGGACGGGCTTCTGCCGAGTCACGGTGACGTCCTTGCACACTTCACGCGGAGTCTTGATCTGGGTCTTGACCGGTTCCACGGCCAATACTTGCGCATACTCAGGACCACTTTTTACCAAGCTGTAGGTGGCGACCGCACCACCGGCTGTTACACCGACAGCACCCAATACCGCACCAACCAGCATCGATTTGTTCACTTGAACCTCCTGACCATCACAAGCGGAAATAATCCGCGCTTCTCCCAGCCTTGGAGCATAAAAAAAGGCGCGAGTTCAACTCGCGCCTTCTCAGCGGTGACGGACGGAAAACCGAGCCTTACGGGCGGTCGTCCACCTCGGTCTCCGTAGCGGCCGGAGGAATCAGATCCTCGGTGCTCAGGTTCAGCCAGATCAACACCACGTTGGCGATGTAGATCGAGGAGTAGGTACCCGCCATCACACCGATGAACAACGCGATGGAGAAACCGAACAGGTTGTCGCCACCAAAGAACAGCAACGCGGCAATCGCCAACAAGGTGGAGATCGACGTCGCCATGGTCCGCAACAGGGTCTGGGTGGTCGAGATATTGATGTTCTCGACCAGGGACGCCTTGCGCAGCACACGGAAGTTCTCACGCACCCGGTCGAACACCACGATGGTGTCGTTGAGCGAGTAACCGATGATCGCCAGCACCGCCGCCAATACCGTCAGGTCGAAGGTGATCTGGAAGAACGACAGGATGCCCACGGTCACGATCACGTCGTGGATCAGCGAGACAATGGCGCCTACCGCGAACTTCCACTGGAAGCGGAAAGCCAGGTAGAGCATCACGCCGCCCAACGCCAACAGCATGCCGAGGCCGCCCTGGTCGCGCAGTTCTTCACCCACTTGCGGGCCGACGAACTCGACGCGCTTGACCACCGCCGGGTTGTCGCCACCGGCCTTCTGCAAGGCATCGGCTACGCGCTGGCCCAGTTGCGGGTCTTCACCCGGCATGCGCACCAGCAAATCAGTGGTGGCGCCAAAGCTCTGCACCACGGCGTCGCTGTAGCCCGAGGTCGCCAGCTGCTCACGCACCTTGGTGACATCGGCCGGACGTTCGTAGGTCAGCTCGATGAGCGTACCGCCGGTGAAGTCCAAGCCGTAGTTCAGGCCCTTGGTGGCCCAGCTGAACAACGCCAAGGCCGTAAGGAACAATGTGACGCCGAACGCAATGTTGCGGACGCCCATGAAGTTGATTGTACGTAACATGTCAGCCCCTTAAATCCACAACTTCTTGACGTCACGACCACCATAAATCAGGTTGACCATTGCACGGGTCACCAGAATGGCTGTGAACATCGAGGTAAAGATCCCGAGGGACATGGTCACTGCGAAGCCTTTGACCGGGCCGGTGCCCATGGCAAAGAGAATCCCGCCGACCAGCAACGTGGTCAGGTTGGAGTCGATAATCGCAGTGAATGCGCGGCCGAAGCCTTCGTTGATTGCCCGCTGGATCGACATGCCCGCGGCGATCTCTTCACGTATCCGCGAGAAGATCAGCACGTTGGCGTCCACCGCCATGCCCATGGTCAAGACGATACCGGCGATACCCGGCAGGGTCAGCGTGGCGCCCAGCAAGGACATCAAGGCCAGCAGCAGCACCATGTTCACCGCCAGCGCAACCGTGGCGATCAAGCCGAAGAAACGGTAGATGGCGATGATGAACAGCGACACGAACAGCATGCCCCACAGGGATGCATCGACGCCCTTGGTGATGTTGTCGGCACCCAGGCTCGGGCCGATGGTGCGTTCTTCAGCGAAGTACATCGGCGCGGCCAGGCCACCGGCACGCAGCAGCAGGGCCAGTTCCGAGGACTCGCCCTGGCCGTTCAGGCCGGTGATGCGGAATTGGCTGCCCAGCGGCGACTGGATGGTCGCCAGGCTGATGATTTTCTTCTCTTCCTTGAAGGTCTGGACCGGTACGTCTTTTTCGACGCCGTTGACCACTTGCTTGGTGTAGGTGGTGGTCGGCTTCTGCTCGATGAAGATCACCGCCATGCTGCGACCGACGTTGCTGCGCGTGGCGCGGCTCATCAGTTCGCCGCCGTGGCCGTCGAGGCGAATGTTCACCTGCGGACGACCTTGCTCGTCGAAGCCCGCCTGGGCATCGGTCACCTGGTCACCGGTGATGATCAGGCCACGCTCGATCTGCGCCGCCGGACGACCGCCTTCACGGAACTCGAAGCTCTCGGAAGTGGCCTTGGACGCACCCGGCTCTGCGGCCAGGCGGAATTCCAGGTTGGCGGTCTTGCCGAGGATACGCTTGGCTTCGGCCGTGTCCTGCACGCCTGGCAGCTCGACCACGATGCGGTTGGCGCCCTGGCGCTGCACGATCGGCTCGGCCACACCCAGCTCGTTGACGCGGTTACGGACCGTGGTCAAGTTCTGCTTGATGGAGTATTCGCGGATTTCCGCCAGCTTGGCCGGGGTCATCGCCAGACGCAGCACCGGTTGGCCATTGAGGTCGGCCGGCACAATGTCGAAATCGTTGAAATTCTTGCGGACCAGCGCACGGGCCTGTTCGCGGGTATCTTCATCACTGAAGCCCAGCTGAATGGCACCTTCGAACTGCGGCAGGCTGCGATAGCGCACGCGCTCTTTGCGCAACAGGCTCTTGACGTCGCCTTCGTAGACTTTCAGGCGTGCGTCGAGGGCTTTTTCCATGTCCACTTCCAGCAGGAAGTGCACACCACCGGACAAGTCCAGGCCCAGCTTCATTGGGTGGGCGCCGAGATTGCGCAGCCATTGTGGGGTGGTCTGGGCCAGGTTCAGGGCTACAACGTAATCGTCGCCCAACGCCTTGCGCACCACGTCCTTGGCCGGCAACTGGTCTTCAGACTTGACCAGGCGCAACAGGCCGCCCTTGCCGTTTTCGGCGATGGACGCAGCCTTGACGTCGATGTTGGACGCCTTGAGCGCAGCGCTCGCACGGTCCAGATCGGCCTGGGTGACCTGCAGCGCAGTGCTTGCGCCACTGACCTGAATGGCCGGGTCATCCGGGTAAAGATTGGGAGCGGAATAAATCAGACCGACCGCCAGCACCGCCAGGATCAGTAGGTATTTCCACAGAGGGTATTTGTTCAGCATCACGCCGCCCGCTTATGACGCGGGGCGCCTTGCGCGCCCCGTCGATTGAAGAGAAGATGTTACTTAGATCGCTTTCAGCGTGCCTTTTGGCAGCGTGGCCGCGATGGCGCCCTTCTGGAACTTCATCTCAACCGTGTCGGACACTTCCAGTACCACGAAGTCATCGGCCACTTTGGTGATCTTGCCGGCGATGCCGCCGGTGGTGACCACTTCATCACCTTTTTGCAGGCTGCTGAGCAGGTTCTTCTGCTCTTTGGCGCGCTTGGCCTGTGGACGCCAGATCATCAGGTAGAAGATGACCAGGAAGCCGACCAGGAAAATCCACTCGAAACCGCCACCCATTGGCGCAGCTGCAGGTGCAGCGGCATCGGCCATGGCGTTAGAGATAAAAAAGCTCATTTAGCACTCCAGTTGCAAGTATTGAATCTAGGGATCGGAAAACTCAGTCCAAAGGCGGAACAGGCAACCCGCGCTTGGCATAGAAGGCCTCGACAAAGGCGGCCAATGTACCCTGTTGGATAGCCTCGCGCAAACCAGCCATAAGCACCTGATAATGGCGCAAATTGTGGATGGTATTGAGCATGCTGCCGAGCATTTCGCCGCACTTGTCCAAATGATGCAGATAAGCGCGGGAGAAGTTCTGGCAGGTGTAGCAATCGCACGTCGGATCCAGCGGCGAATCATCATGGCGATGGAACGCGTTACGGATCTTCAGCACACCGGTGTCGATGAACAGATGCCCATTGCGGGCATTACGGGTTGGCATCACGCAATCGAACATGTCCACCCCGCGGCGCACACCCTCAACCAGATCTTCCGGTTTGCCAACGCCCATAAGGTAACGAGGTTTGTCAGCGGGCATTTCCCCCGGCAGGTAATCGAGCACCTTGATCATTTCGTGCTTCGGTTCACCCACCGACAGACCGCCAATCGCCAGGCCGTCGAACCCGATCTTGTCCAGGCCTTCCAGCGAGCGCATGCGCAGGTCGCGGTGCATGCCGCCCTGGACGATGCCGAACAGCGCCGCGGTGTTTTCGCCGTGGGCATTCTTCGAACGCTGGGCCCAGCGCAACGACAGCTCCATGGACACCCGCGCCACGTCTTCATCGGCCGGGTACGGCGTGCATTCGTCGAAGATCATCACGATGTCCGAGCCCAGGTCGCGCTGCACCTGCATCGACTCTTCCGGCCCCATGAACACCTTGGAACCGTCCACCGGAGAAGCGAAGGTCACGCCCTCCTCTTTGATCTTGCGCATCGCGCCCAAGCTGAACACCTGGAAACCGCCAGAGTCGGTCAGAATCGGGCCTTTCCATTGCATGAAATCGTGCAGGTCGCCGTGGGCCTTGATCACTTCCATGCCCGGGCGCAGCCACAGGTGGAAGGTGTTGCCGAGAATGATCTCCGCGCCAATTGCCTCGATATCACGCGGCAGCATGCCCTTGACCGTGCCGTAGGTGCCCACCGGCATGAATGCCGGGGTTTCCACGGTACCGCGGGGGAAGGTCAGGCGTCCGCGACGAGCCTTGCCATCGGTGGCAAGCAACTCGAAGGACATGCGACAGGTGCGACTCATACGGTTTCCTCGGGCCCGCGTGGCGCGGGGTTACGGGTGATGAACATCGCATCACCGTAGCTGAAAAAGCGGTACCCATGCTCGACGGCGGTCTTGTAGGCGGCCATGGCTTCGGGGTAACCGGCGAAGGCCGAAACCAGCATCAACAGCGTGGATTCGGGCAAATGAAAGTTGGTGACCAGGGCATCGACCACATGAAACGGCCGGCCCGGGTAGATAAAGATATCGGTGTCGCCACTGAACGGCTTGAGCACGCCATCGCGCGCGGCGCTTTCCAAAGAGCGCACGCTGGTGGTCCCCACCGCCACCACCCGCCCACCGCGCGCGCGACAGGCCGCCACGGCATCGACCACTTCCTGGCTCACTTCGAGCCATTCGTTGTGCATGTGGTGGTCTTCGATGCGCTCCACCCGCACCGGCTGGAACGTGCCGGCGCCGACGTGCAGCGTCACGAACGCCGTCTCCACGCCCTTGGCCGCAATCGCCTCCAGCAACGGCTGATCAAAATGCAGCCCCGCCGTCGGCGCCGCCACCGCCCCCAGGCGCTCGGCGTATACGGTCTGATAGCGCTCGCGGTCCGAACCTTCGTCCGGGCGGTCTATATAAGGAGGCAACGGCATGTGCCCGACACGGTCGAGTAGCGGCAACACCTCTTCGGCAAATTCCAGCTCGAACAACGCATCGTGCCGCGCCACCATCCGCGCCTCACCGCCGCCGTCGATCAAAATCGACGAACCCGGCTTGGGCGACTTGCTCGACCGCACATGGGCCAGCACGCGATGACTGTCCAGCACCCGCTCCACCAGAATCTCCAGCTTGCCACCGGAGGCCTTCTGGCCGAACAACCGCGCCGGAATCACCCGGGTATTGTTGAACACCATCAAATCGCCCGGACGCAAATGCTCGAGCAAATCAGTGAATTGACGGTGAGCCATGGCACCGCTGACCCCGTCCAGGGTCAACAGTCGACTGGCGCGCCGCTCGGCCAGCGGGTGGCGAGCGATCAGCGAATCCGGGAGTTCGAAAGTAAAGTCAGCAACACGCATGATGGGGTTCGTCTAGCAGGGCCGGAAAGTCTAGCGGAAATATTATAAATTCACCATGAAACGCGATTGACCAACGGTAGGCACCTCTCTATACTTCGCCGCCATTGAGCCCTGATGGCGGAATTGGTAGACGCGGCGGATTCAAAATCCGTTTTCGAAAGGAGTGGGAGTTCGAGTCTCCCTCGGGGCACCATCTTAAAGAAAGACCTTGAAATTCAAGGTCTTTTTTTTCGTCTGCAGGAAAGTGGTTTGGCCCATGATCGACGCCACCAGCCCGCTCTTGTGGCGAGGGGATTCATCCCCGCTGGGCTGCAAAGCAGCCCCAAATACCAGCCCAGTGGCGAGAAAGAACCTGCAATAAGGAAGACAGGAAACAGGGAAAAACCCGTGGCGAGGGAGCTTGCTCCCGCTTGAGCGCAAAGCGCTCACAAAATAGTCACTCCCCCACACCGATACTCCGACTAGCACTCGCCAAGCCATGAACCTTCACCCCCACCCCTCCTCACCCAGTCACAAAGGATTTCACCCCATGGAATTGCTGCTGGAAACGGTCGCTCTTTACTCCCTCAAGCTGGCTTATGAGACAGAAGGCCACAGCCCGATCCTGCGGGATGATCCGTTGATGGGCAGTTGCGACCGGGAGATTTTCGAGTTGTTGGTGCGGCGGGGCGATGTGGCCGGGATTCAGGGCGAAATCAGTCGATGCCTGGATTTGGCGTTGGGGGCGATTGGTGGGGTGGATACAGTGCTGGGCCGAGAGCTGCATCGTTTGGCTACGGATTTCAGCTCAGCGCAAAAGATAGACGACCTTCACGCTCCGCTCATCGCGCTTAACGCTTATGTGAAAGATATTCTATAAACCCCAGCGCTCGTTCCCACGCTCCGCGTGGTAACGCATAAGGAACTGAGAGCTGCTGGTCTTGGGCAGGTTTATACCGCTCCAAGACCAGACAATCCACCGCAACATCAAGGCAAGGAAATCTTGTACTCGGCAAGCTTGGCCTTGTGCTCATCCCGAACGTACTTTTCATCGACGATTTGCGAAAACTTCATGAAGTCGATCTTGGCATCGTCCTTGTCCCCCAAATGATCATAGGCGATCCCGCGCGCATAATAGGCCCAGGCATAGTTCGACTGACGCTCAAGGCCGGTGCTGAATGCTTCAGTGGCCTCTCTGTACTGACCCAGGTCTGTCAGCGCGAGGCCCAGATGATAGTAGGTCGGCATGTGGAAGCCCGAACCCTTTCCGGCTTCTCCCAGCCCGTTGTCGAGGTTGTATTGCACAAGTTCCAGCGCTTTTTTCGGATTGCCGGCGTCGCGATACATACCGCTCAAATCCAGATTGGCGCGTGCATCAGGCTTGGCCGCCAACTGGATGGATTTTTCCTTGGCAGCCACAGCTTCGGGAAAATGCTTGAGGTTGCTGTGGGCGTCAGCCTGCACCGCGTAAATCAGACTTTCCAGCGAGGCAGGCAGCGAATTTTTCTGTAAGCACAAATCACCTTCCTGCAGCACTAGTGGATAGTTTTCGGCTTTAGCCGCCTTGAGCTGATTTGTGCAGTGCGCAAGGTTGGCTTTTTGCGGGTTCTGCATCCCGGCACATCCCATCAGGATGAGGGAGCAAGCGATCAGTGCGGGCCAGCGAGCTTTCATGAAGAGCAACCTTGTCAGTCGAAGAGACGAGCGTTGAGGTCAGGGCGATAGGCCTGCAAGAGCGGCGCGGTCACGGTGCCTTGGAGCGAGCAGAACACGGTTGTATGCCCGGCGAGCGGCGGTGTCGTGTCGCCCGTGTCGACCATCAACACACGGTCTACGAAACCAAACGGAGTGGCGACGCCAGGGCCGGTCAATCCTTCGGTGCGCCATTGGCCGATCGGGTCACCGACGCGGCGAATTTCGGCGCGGGCAATGGCTTTGCCCTGACTGACAAAGCGCGCGTTATCGACGATCAACGGCTTTAGTTTCGCGGCCACCTCTTGCGGCGAGCCATCGACTACGAACCCCCAGAACAGAAAATTACCGAGATCCTTGATGGTTTGGGCCTGGTTGTAATAGCCGACCATACGCACACCGTTGACGATCAGGGGCGCTTCGAAATGTTGGTAAGTGCCACCCTCCTGGAGCGGATTCATAATGGTCGGTGCCCTGACCGAACCGTAATCACTCAGGCGCACTGTACCTGCCGGCAGGCGGGCGTCACGCAGGCTCTCGAAGAAACGCGCATCGCAACGAGAAAATTCGGTCAGCAGTTGTTCGGGAGTGGTGACGGTCTGGGCCTGGGCCGTGCAGGCAGCGGCGGCAGCGAGCAAAGCAACGCCGGAAAAAACGGAGCGGAACATTAGAATCATCCATGAGGTGGAAACGAAGGCTGTCGGCTTATGGGTCACGAACTTTAGTAACGCGGGCCTGCGGGAGAAGCCCCGGGCTCCGAAAACCAGGAGATCAGACTCATGATCCGCTGAACGCGCTCAGTGATATCTGAAAATATCCAGTGAACGACGGCGTAATCAAGGGCTGGTATTAGCCGGAAAAGATTAGAGTTAGGATGCAACAAGCCAGCCTCTGAAATCAGTGGCAAACTCTGGAAAGCTATCACAAAAGCGGCCTGAGCTTCACGGGACAGTATCGCTAAGGAATGTCGCATCAATGAGCAAGAAAAACGCCATCGACCGGCTGACAATCAAGGGCTTCAAGTCCATAAAAAATTTGGAGGGCCTGGAGCTTGGCAGCCTGAACGTCCTGCTGGGCGCCAATGGTGCCGGCAAGAGCAGCTTCGTCTCCTACTTTCGCATGCTTGGCGAGATGATGGAACAACGCCTGAAGAAATGGACCGCTCAACAGGGCTCTGCTGATCGCATCCTCAGTTTCGGCGTAAAAGAAACTCAGAAAATCGTGTCCTTCGTCAAATTTGGCCTAAACGGATACCAATTCGAGCTTGAGCCAACAGTGGATGGGGACTTTGTATTTTCGAATGAGAGACTTTTCTTTGATGGCCCTCGGTACGGAGCACAATGGATAGAGCTAGGTTCTGGACATCAAGAAGCGAAGCTGAAAGAAACATTCAATTCCAAGCGTTTTTATGCCGATTACAAAAACGATGTGGTCTCCTACTGCTACGAATCGATTTCCAGTTGGAAAGTATTCCACTTCCATGACAGCAGCGATACAGCAAGCGTCAAGCGTCGCGGCCCCGTCCACATCAACGACTACCTGCGCCCAGACGCATCCAACCTGGCAGCCTATCTATATCGGCTCTTTACAGAAGCGCCGGATGTCTACGAACAGATTCGTAAAACAATTCAATTGGCGATTCCGTTTTTTGATGATTTCGTGCTCATTCCTCTTCGCTTAAAGACGGAAGAGGAGCTGATCAACTTGCTGTGGCGACAGAAAGACAGCGATTACGTCTTCTGGCCCAGCCAGCTCTCAGACGGTTCTATCCGCTTCATTTGCCTGGTCACTGCACTACTACAACCGGAGCCGCCTTCCACAATCATCATTGACGAACCTGAACTGGGTTTGCACCCGTATGCAATTACTTTGTTGGGCTCCCTGCTTCGGTCGGCCTCGACGAGGATGCAAGTGATTGTCTCAACCCAGTCAGTTCCGTTGGTGAATGAGTTTCCCATTAGCGATCTGATCATAGTCGAGCGCGAAGAAGGGGCGACGGTATTCAAACGGCTCGACGAGAACGAGTTTGATATCTGGTTAGAAGATTATTCAGTTGGTGAGCTTTGGGAGAAAAATATCCTTGGCGGGAGGCCGCGTAGATGATTCGAGTACATGTCATCTGCGAGGGTCAGACCGAGGAAATGTTCATTAATCAGGTGCTTGCACCAGCCTTCCATCATTTGAACATTTATCTTGTGCCAGCCTTAATAGGGAAACCGGGGCACAAGGGTGGTAACTTCCGTTTTGAGCGCCTGCTTACTGATGTTGAGAAACGGCTGCTCGGAGACCGTCAGGCCTATTGCACTACCTTCTTCGATTTCTATGGCTTGCCCGAAGCGTTTCCCGGAAAAAATGAAGCCAACAGCAAGGAAACTATGGATGCCAAAGCTGATTGCTTGCTGGAGATCATGACAGAAAAGCTACGAGAAAAGCTCGGTGGCGAGGTAATGCGCCGCTTCATTCCTTACGTCCAAATGTATGAATTCGAGGGATTACTGTTCAGCTGTCCCACGCGACTTGCCCAAGGAATCAATCAACCGGCCCTCGAAGCAAAGCTGCTGCGGATCCGAAACGATTTCGATACTCCGGAAGCCATCAACAATAGTCCGTTGACAGCTCCGAGCAAACGAATCCAGAACCTATACCAGGGCTATGACAAACCATGGCATGGCTCGTTGGCAGCAATTGAGATTGGGCTACCGGTGATTCGGTCGCAATGCAACAGATTTGATGCTTGGATCAAATGCATGGAATCCTTGCTACCCATCACATAGAAGAATATTCGACAGCCTTTGCTGACGCTCAGCTACCTTATGGGTCGCCATCATGGGTCAGGGCAAACATGTCTATAAAGCGCACGGGAATACAAAGCCAATAGCTCGACAGCTTCAGCCCGAGCATGGGTACTCTCAACCCAATAGCTGTCTCAACGTCGTAATAATTGTGCTGAGGTTCGATCCGATCGACGTTTCTTTCTCAAGCTTTTCGAGATTACTGACGGCCTGTGAATCCGCAGCGTATTGCACATTTATCGTATCGACGCGCATGGTTGGTGCAGGCATCTCTTGAGGCGCTTCGACTGCGCTCACGTTTTGGGGCGACGCGCTGTAGCGTAACTTCGATACAAGAAACTCTTCGGTAGGCAAAGCCTCATATGAGTCGTATGCTCCTAGCGAAAACACACGGCGCATCCGGTCGATTTCCGAGTCGATGCGGATGGCTATGGAAGCATAGGTGGTGTGTTCAATTTTTTCCTTTTTGACCTTCACCCGCCAATTGTAAAGATCGACGATATTGTCAAATGGATAAAGGACATCCAGCCCCAGATAACATAGTCGCTTTAGCGCTTTCGGCCCTAACGCGATGGCGCACGAGTGGGCTTCGATCGCAAGCGTAATTAGTTCAGGAGGTCCGAAACCGCCGTTCGGCTCTGCGGTACGAAACGTCGGATAGTGTTCGAGCATAAGATGAAAATACTTATCATGGGCTGCCTCGAATGCATCCAGTACTGCTAGCTTGTCCATGCGCTTTCCATCAGTTATTAGGGTGAGCCCGTCGCTATCCGCCGGGAGTCCGTGGGTCGCTCTGACGACCTTATCGTATGCCTTATCTCGTGCCTACCGCATGCATGCTGGCGAGCCTGTTCCGCACAAGGCTTCAGGTAAAAAACCAACGCTCGCGTGGCGGCGTCATCGATTTTCTTATTTCGGGCAGATGGAGCACGGGAGACGTGTTCGTTTGTATCGGGAAGATTCGGAGTAACTTTCGCCAACATCTTGCTTCCTGTAGTGGGAGCCATCACTGATGAGCATTCACAGGCCCCGAAGTACCGACGCAACCGGAGGCGGACAAGCCGGCGGATTCTGGCGTAGTTGTAGGCAAAGGCGCAGGGCGACGTGGGGCTTACGGGCGCTGTTAGCCAAGACTGTCAGACCTTTCAAAAGAAGCAATTTTCCGGCTCATTCATCCATCCGATCAAACGCCTGGGCCAGATCCGCACACAGATCAGGCGCATGTTCGAGCCCAATGTGCAGGCGAACCAGCCGCCCCTCGTCAGGTAGCGTCTTGATCGAGCGCAGTTCGTGTGGAATGGCGGGCATGACCAGACTTTCATACCCGCCCCAACTGGTGCCTAGGCCAAACAATTTCAACGCATTGATGAAGCGTTCAAACGTGGCTTCATTGCAAGGTTGCAGTTCGAAAGTAAAGGGCCCTGCGCCACCGGAGAACTGTCTTTTCCAAAGTGCGTGCCCGGGATCGGAGGCCAATACTGGAAACATCACGCGTTTGACCTTCGAATGTTCATTCAACCATTCAGCCACTTCGATTGCGCTGGCTTGATGCCGGGGCATGCGCACGGCGAGTGTTCTCAATCCGCGCAGGGTGAGCCAGCACGCGTCCGGGGAGGCATGTGAGCCGTAGCGGTCACACCATTTGCGTGTCGTGTCCAACGTTGAGTAAGCGCAGGTCACCAGGCCGAGAATGACGTCTGAGTGGCCGTTGATGAACTTGGTTGCCGCGTGAATCGAAATATCGATCCCCAGCGCATGGGCGTTGAAGTACATCGGTGAGCCCCACGTTGAGTCGCAGGCAACCGGTATGCCCCGTTCATGGGCCGCCGCGCACACTTGCGTGATGTCCAGCATCTGCATCGTCAACGATGAAGGCACTTCGATGAAGACTAGGCTCGTATTGTCGTCGATCAGTTGGCCGACTTCGGCGCTGTCGTTGAAGAAGCTGATTTTGGTGCCAAGTGCTGTCAGCGATTGCTCGCAAAATACTCGGGTCGGACCATACACGCCGTTGTAGACCAGGATATGTTTTCCCGGTCCCGCATGTGCGCCTAACACTGCGGCGATAGCGCTCAAACCGCTGGAGGTGGCGATGCAGCTTTCGGCATTTTCAAGGCGTGCCATGGCCTCTTGTAACTCAAACGTGGTGACCGTGCCCGAGCGCCCATAACGTAACGATTCGAAAACCCTGCCCTGGTACGAATGCCGATATTCCTCCAGGGTTTCAAACACTACTGTTGAAGCGCGTACCAAGGGTGGGTTGACCGCATGAACCGCTGCGGCGCTGGTTCGGCCCAGGTGAACAAGAGCAGAGTCACGGTGCATGATGGCCTCGATTCGAGTGGTCAGAGTCCTATAGTATGTTTGGCATGTCAGACTCCATCAGCCAAAAAATATCGCTGACGCGCCATCCCGAGCCCGCCGAGTTTCGCCTGTTAGCGAAGCGGCATGAGCGCGGCGCTGTGTTGCCTTCGCACGAGCACCAGACCGGGCAACTGGTGTTTGCGTTGCGCGGCACGATGTTGGTTGAAACACAGCAAAGTCGCTGGACGGTTCCACCGCAACGGGCGTTGTGGATACCGCCGCATCAACCCCATGCCATTCAAATCCTGTCGGATGTTGAGATGCGAACGGTGTATTTCCACCCGGCATTGTTCACCGAAGTCGCCGGCTTCGCGCGTTGCAACGACGTGCACGCGGTCGTGGCATCCAGCCTTATCAGGGAACTGGTACTGGGCTTGTTCGAACAGCCGCGCCAGGGTGAGATGCGCGAATTGATGGTGCAGTTATTACTGCATGCATTGGGTGAAGCGGCCTGCCTACCGACACACTTGCCGATGCCGACTAACGAGCGGCTGCGCGCGGCATTGATGGAGCTGATTTCAGGCAATCAGTGGCATTGGTCGATATCTGAAATTGCGTATCGTGCGGCCATGTCCGAACGCACCTTTACGCGGCGCTTTAGCGCGGAAGTGGGCTTGAACTATCGCACATGGCACCATCGGGCGCGCATCGTTGCCTCGCTGGATCTGCTGGCATCGAATCGGTCCGTCAAATCGGTTGCACATACTTTGCAGTTTGCGAGTGCAGCAGCCTATGTGGCGGCCTTTCGAAAAATAACAGGCAGTACGCCACGGGCCTTTCAGTCCACTCATTTAATGCAAAGCGCGCCTCAGTGATTCCTCGTTACATCATCGCCCAGATCAAAACGACTCTGGTCCTTCCACACACGCTGCAGGTCTTAAGTGTGCTTTGATGCTCCCGTCAGGCGGCAGGAAAGGTCAGCTGCGCAAGACCTTTCCTGCCGAGGCGAACGCCTCGGCTACCTCACCTCAACAATATCCAACGCCCGATTCGCCAACAGCTCACTTACCTCAATCACCTGCAAAATCCCCAACGCAACACGTCGCCGCGATCCATCCAGATCAAACGCCAAGTCACTGATCATCGCGTTCGCCGAAGCCAAATTCTCACTGAGATTCGCAAGCAAACACTCAGAATCCACACTCGGATCAATCCGTAAAATGGAGTCGGTCTTGTCAGATGTTTCGCTCTTAGGCTTGGGCTTCAGGTAGTAATCCAACGCGCGAGTGGTCGCGTCATCGAGCTTTTTGTTGCGGGCAGACTGGGCACGGGATGTGGGTTCGTCTGTTACTGGAGGATTCGGTGTAATTTTGACCATGGTCCTAGCTCTCTTTTGGTTGAGGCTACGACCCGTTCGCGACTAAACGATTGGGAGGCAGCTATGCGCAGGTTAGTCGACCGACGAGCTAAGAAATCGGCGCGCCCGGAGGCGCCCTGCGCACAGCCACCATCGAGTGCAGGGATGGGGATACCTGACTGATGGACGCTTGAGCGACTTAGCAACGACGGGCGACTAAACCCGATCACTGATGAGCAGTGACATGTCCCAAACTACCGACGCAACCCAAGGCGCACAAGCCGGCGGATTCTGGCCTAGTTGTAGGCAAAGGCGCAAGGCGCTGTGGGCTGGCGGGGCTTCGTGGCGGTTTCTGTCGGGCTTTACTGACAGGGCTTCATTTGGCTGGGGTGAGCGGCTGGCCGATGGATGAAGAGGGGCTGCTGCGCAGCCCAGCGGGAGCAAGCTCCCTCGCCACTGGGTTCGGCGTTTAATCAACTGAGCAGCGTAATAAATAGATCTGTCCCCTTTCGGACACTTTAGTCTTTAAGGAGAGGGATAGACCTCGTTAAACGCTGATGCAAAATCTTCCGCCTTTGAAAACAGCAGCATCTCAACATCTCCTATCTCGACTTGGAGTTTTCGGGTGACGCTTATCAGCAACCCAATATAGGTCGAGTAGACATCAGTCGTTGCAATTCGAAGCCAGCCCTGTTGCCGCGCCTGGGTCTTCAAGCGTGGCCAGCAGGCCTTGAGCCGCGGGTTTTGACCCGCCAAGTGCGGAAACCACCAGCGTTGCTCATCACCCTGAAGCATTTGTAGAACGTTCAGGGAAAATGAAACCCGCGCATCGAAGATGGCATGCTCGTTTGGATTCGAGAACGCCGCCACTTTCGACCATGAGGCGATTCCCTTGTGATTTATCGGCACTTGGCCCTGCGACACAATCTGAACGTAGCCTTGCATCGTTGCAGATGCATTTCCTTTGACGCCACCCCAGACGCGCACCGCGTAGTCCGCGAGCGCCATCCGTTGGTCGGGTGACGCCCCCCATTGCTGTGAGGCATACCGCTTCAGCGCGGACGCCTTTTCGTACCAATTCGAGCCGCCAATATCCCATCCAAACGTTTGGTAGACGAGCGCGGTATCAAACTCCCAAGTGTAGATACTGGGAAGTGTCGGCACGTGCTTCCTGGCGTAACAAAGCAGCGTTTTTTCGAGAGACTTCATGAATGGAGGCCATATATTGAGCAAGGCCCCTAGATTAATTGACTCCCTTTCGTGCAGCGAATTTTCAGATGCCTACCTGATTCGCAACCGGAGCCAGAACCGACATCTCTTCTCTATAATGGCACTAAGACATCAATCTCGATATCCTGCCATCACTTCAATCTGAGCGATCAAGGACGAATCACCATGAAAGTTCCCGAGCTGTTTGATCTTGAGGCGCATGGCGCAGGCTGGTACCCCTGGGCAGAAATCAGCAATTGCTTCTGGCCCGGGGTCGGCAAGAAATCCACCGGTGTGGACCCCGTTCTCGCACAGATGGTTGCTGCGAAGGGCGTCTACTGCATTGCCTGGAGAGCGACCGGGAAGGCCTCTCCTGACAATCCAACCGTCCAATACATTGGGCAAACGAGCAGTTTCAAGTTTCGCATGGGCCAATTTGCCTGGTCCGCAGGGCTTTGGGGAGCCCGGGCTCGTGGCCATTCGGCTGGCTGGCGCTGGCATGAACAAAAAGAAGACCAATTGTCCATCGCGTTCTTTCCGCTGCGTAATTCAAACATCCCCAAACACATGTTGAATGGCTATCTGCATTGGTATGAGGCACTGGCCCTTGAAGCCCATCATCAGCGATGCAGCGCGTTGCCGTTCGTGAACGTTCCCCAGAATGGCATTGTTGTACTGGACTAATGAAACGTCGCGCGCAGCGACTCCCCTTAGCTTGACCGCTGCGCGCATCCTTACCTCCAAGAAAATCTTCCCCATCCATCCCCTCCCGCAAAGCCCCCATCCCCTCCAGCAAACACCCCACCGCACCCCCACCTTGATAATCCCCCGCTTCACCCACCCCAAGCGCTACAACCGAGCACCGCGTCCCTCCCATGAACCTACACACCTTCATTCGCAGCTATTGCCTGAACTCCAGGCTCGCCACGAATGCCCTGACCCGCCTGCACAAATCGCTCTCTTCCCTGGTCCGCTACTTGGCCCTGCAAGGCTTCGATTCCAATACATGGCCCGCCACCCGCGACGAAGCCGCCCTGGACCGTCACCTCAACACCCTGTGCCCAGAGCTGGCCACCACCGTGTTCTGCCATGCCCGCGAAGGCATCATCCTCGTTGATCCCTTCGGCCGCGTCATCGCCGTGAACGAGGCCTTTACGCGGCTTACCGGTTACGGTCAGGAAGAGATTCAGGGCCATGAGCTGAACTCCCATCGCATGGTCCGTCGCCTCACCGCGTTTTACGCGCCGATGAAGAATGCGCTGGATTTCCACGGACATTGGTCCGGTGAGATTCAGACCAACCATAAAGATGGCCGGGAGATGACGTCGAGGATCAGCATCAGTGCGGTGCATGACCGTCACGGCAATGTTCAGCACTACGTGGCGCTGTTCAGCGACATGACGCAGATGAAGCAGCGCTTGCAGCTGCTGGAACGGGATGCGCGGTATGACGCGCTCACGCAGTTGCCCAATCGGTTGTTGTTGGCCGAGCGGATGCGGCAGGCGTTGGGCAAGGCGCGGGTTCATCAGCAGAAGGTGGCGATTGCGTTTATCGACCTGGATGGGTTCAAGGCGCTGAACGACAGTTATGGGCATGACTGGGGGGATCGGGTGTTGCAGATTGTCGCGGCGCGGATCAATGCGACGTTGCGCGAGGGCGATACGTTGGCGCGCCTTGGGGGGGATGAGTTTGTGGCCGGGTTGGTGGGGCTGCAGGAAGTGGAGGATTGCGAGCCGATGCTCAAGCGGATGCTGGCGGCGGCCAATGCGCCGATCCTGATTGGCGCGCAGACGGTGGAGATTGCCGCGAGTATCGGGGTGGCGTTTTTTCCGGAGCATGGGCTTGAGGTGGATGGGCTGATCAGCAAGGCGGATCAGGCCATGTACCTGTCGAAAAAGGCCGGTGGTAATCGCCTGGCGTTTTGTCCAACCCGCTGCCTTTCGGTCAATAACGAAACCTGACGGTGGTGCCGACGGTGCGTTCGCTGCCGGTCATGACGCCGTAGTCGCCGGCACCGAGCAGTGAGTAGACGGCGGTGATGTAGTTGCGATCGAACACGTTGCGCACCCAGCCTTCGACTTCCCAGGCGCGATCCTGGCTGCGCATGCCCAGGCGCAGGTTGGTGAGGCCGTAGCTGGGTTGATAGCTGCCTTCGCCGCCTTCGAGGGTGCCGTAGTAACCGGTGCGGAAGCTGTAGTCGACGCCGCTGTAGAGTTCCAGGCCATAGGGCAGCGGGTGGGTGTGGTCGAGGCCGCTGCTCAGGTTCCATTCCGGCGCGTTGTAGAGGCGCTCGCCGCTGAGGTCGCAGGTCCATTGACCCGAGGCCGGTGGGCACGGGGCGTTGGGGAAGCTGCGGTAGCGCGCGTCGCTCCAGGCCACGCCCAGGCGCCCGGTGAGTTGGGAGGTGAGTTGCCACGCGGAATCGAATTCGATGCCGCGCAAGCGGACTTTGCCGACGTTGATCAGGTTGTCCCGCAGCGGCGGCGCGAACAGCGATGTCGGCGGGCTGTAGGTGAGCGCTTGGTAGTCATCGACGTCGGTCTGGTAGACGGCAAGATTGAGCAATGCGCGCTGATCCCAGAACTGCGTCTTCATGCCCACTTCCAGGGACGTGGCGCGTTCCGGCTCGAAGGTGGGCTCGGTGAACGGCCCGATCACGTCGAAGTTGATGCCGCCGGCCTTGTAGCCCCGCGACCAACTGACGTAGCCCATCACGGCATCGCTGAAGCGATAGCTGGCGCTGAGCAGGCCGGAGACGTTGTTTTCTTTTATGGAGTCCTCACGGTAATAAGTACCGCCGAGGGCGATGTCCCGCAGCAATTGCCCGCCCACCTGGAACACCGGGGGTAAGCCGTTCAGCGGGGCAAGGTTGCTGACGTCGCGGGAGATCCAGCCGTCCTTGCGCTCCTGGCTGTAGCGCAGGCCGCCGGTGAGTTCCAACGGGTCGATCGGACGCCAGGAAAGTTGACCGAACACCGCGCGGCTGTCGCCCTTCTGCTCGCCGTCATAACGCTGCCGAGCGCCATCGAGCAGCACCGAAGGCACCTGCCTTGGATCGGTGAAGCTGATGCCGAAGATTTTTTGCAGTGCCTCCAGTTGATCGCCAACGAACCAGGGCGCGGCGTCCGGGCCGAATTCGGCGTCGATCTGCCGGTCGAGTTGCTGGCGCAGGTAATAGAGCCCGGCGACATAATCGACGGACGAGCCGGCCGTGCCGGACAGCCGCCATTCCTGGCTGAACTGCCGATGGCCCAACTCGGTTTCGGATTGGGCCACCGCCAGCGCGGTGCTGTCACCGTCGCGGCCGGCGCGGTAGTCCCAGTCGCGGTAGGCGGTGATGCTGGTGAAGCGCATCGCCTCGTCCAAGTCCCAATTCAATTCCAGTGACACGCCGTTCTGCAGAGTTCGCGGGCGACCCGGCGCGTCGATGCGGTTCTCCCGTTGGTAAGGGTCGGGCTCCGCCAGCGGATAGCCAAGGAATTTGGCGCGCTTGCGGGTTTGCTCGCTGTAGTGATTGACCAACAGGACGTTGCCGGCTTCGTTCTGCTCGGCGTAGTCGGCGATCAGGCGGGCGCTGAAGTCGCTGTTCGGCGTCCACAGCAACTGGCCGCGCAGGCCTTGGCTGTCGGCGTCGCCGAGGCGGCTGCCGTCGTGCAGGTTTTCCACGGCGCCCTCGCTGGAGCCGTCGAAGACATTGAGCCGCCCGGCGAGAACGCCGTCTTGCAGCGGCCCGGAGACGGTGCCGCGATATTCCCGCAGACCGCGCTCGCCGTAACTGGCTTCGAGGTTGGCTTCGGGCTGGAAAGTCGGCTGGCGCGTGACGATGTTCAGCGCGCCCGCGGTGGTGTTCTTGCCGAACAAGGTGCCTTGCGGCCCGCGCAACACTTCGATGCGTTCGATGTCCATCAACTCGCTGAAGGCCATGCCCTGGCGTGCCTGGTAAACACCGTCGACGTAGGTGCCGACGCTGCCTTCCAGGCCATCGTTGTAGGCGGTCGCGCCGAAGCCGCGCAGGCCGAAACCGGCATAACGGGCATCGTGACCGGAGACCACCAGGCCCGGAACCCGTTGCTGGATGTCTTGCAGTCGATGCAGGCCGGCTTCGTCCAGTTGATCGCCGTAGAGGACGTTGATCGGGATCGGCACGTCTTGCGGGTCTTCTTCGCGGCGGCGAGCGGTGACGGTGGTCTGGTCAAGGACGAGGCCGCCGGAGGTGTCTTGCGCTGCCTTGGCCGACAGCCAAGGCAATACCGTAAGGCTGCCGAGCAAGAGCAGCCGATAACCCATACCCGGCATGCTAGAACTCCCGGGCCATTGCTCGATGCACCGTGTCCGGGCAAACCAGGGTCTTGATCCGCGCCAGCAATTGGCGGCTGTCGGTGGGCTTGAGCAACACAGCGTCGAAGGCCAGGTCCTCGGGGTATCCCGGCGGCCGGTGTGGCGGGACCGCTGAATAAAGCATCACGGGCAGATCATGCTCACGGGCGCGAACGTGTCGCAGCAGTTCCCAACCGTCCATCCCAGGCATCATCTGATCGCTGATCAGCAGGTCGATTGGCTGTTCCGCCAGGCAAGCCAAGGCATCTTCGCCGCTCGCCGCCATGCTCACATCGAAACCGTAACCGGCCAGCAGGTCATAGAGCCATTCGCTGTTTTGTTCGATGTCGTCCACCAGCAACACGTGTTTGCCCTGGCCATCGAGCGGCGTGATGTTGTTATCGACGATGCCGTTTTCCAGGTCATCTTCTTGGGCGCATTTGAGTTGCAGGCGAAAACTGAAGTGGCTGCCCTGCCCCGTGGCCTGGGGTTCGAGACGGCTGCCCATGCGTTCCAGCAATTGGGTGACGATGGACAGCCCCAGCCCGCTGCCTTCGTAGCGTTGGGCGTTGCGGCCACGGCGGAACGGTTGCAGCAGTTGTTCGAATTCTTGCGGGTCGATGCCAATGCCGGTGTCGATCACGCTGAAGCGCAGCTCCACGGTGTCAGCGGTTGCTCCCGGACAACAGCCCACTTCGAAACGGATCTGGCCGTTGCGGGTGAATTTCGCCGCGTTCGCCAGAAGGTTCATCAGCACCTGCCGAAGCCGTTTGAAATCAGCCTCCACCAGGGGCGGCAGATCCTGGGCCATTACCGCGTTGAAGCTGTTGCCCTGGCGCGCGGCGAGAAAGCCCGCCTCGTCGGCGATTTCCTGGAGAAAGCCGTACAGATAGCCCGGCGCGAGGGTCAGTTGCATCTGCTCCAGCTCGCCCTGGGAGAACTCGAGCATCTCGTCGATCAGCTCCAGTTGTTGACGGGCGTTGCGCTCGATCGTCGCCGGGTAGTCGCGATTCGGCCCGCCGTGTAGCAGGCGCGCATAGTCGATGATGCGCACCAGTGGCGAGCGCAGGTCGTGGCTGATCCGCGCCATCAATGCGCTGCGAGCCGCGAGGGAGTCGCGCAGCTGCGAGGTGCGCAGGGCCACGGTGCTTTCCAGGCGCTCGTGCTCTGCCTGGCGTTGCTGTTCGAGGGTCGACAGCGCGTGCTTTTCCCGGTTGCGGCTGCGGGCCACTTCCATGATCAAGGTGCACACCAGCAACACCACGCCCGCCAAGGTGGAAGACAGGCTGTACTTGCTTTCCGGCGACTGCCAGGGCAATTGTTCCTGGGGGAAGAAAATCCGCATCAGCAGTTGCCCCACCAAGAGCCCGGGCACCAGCCATGCCATCCAGCTGTAGCTCAGCCGCCTGCGCCACGCCATGAATAACGTAGCGAACAACACGCCGTAGAAACTCATCAGGAAGACCTGAACGATCTGCGCGCCCTGGACCGCATCGATCTTCAACCACCAGAGTCGGCCGAAGACACAACCTAGCAGCGGCACCCAATAGCTCCAGCCGATGATCCTGGGCAGCTGGGACACCTGCAACAGTACGCGGAAGTACGCCAGGAACAGTACGAACGAGAGCGCGCTGGCGCAGGTCAGCAGCTCGCGCATCCAGCCCAGCGCCGACGGCCAGTAGATCAGGTAACCGTTGAGGATGCAGGTCAGCAGGATGTAGCTCAGTACCGCACCCGCGTTCACCATCAGCAGCCGAGAGCGCAGGATCCAGCCGACGATAAAGCCGAACGGCACGACCAGCAGGACAATGCCGAGGGAGAGCCCGTCGCTCAGGTACGTCTGTTGCTGACTGCGCAGCAGCGCCGGTTCGGACCACAGTTCCGGCTCCAGCAGCATCTGGAAGTTGCTCGCCACCCGGACGAACACCGTGGTGCTCTGCCCCGCCGCCAACGACACCGGGAACGCCGGCTGACGCGCCGCCGGCTGAGGCCATTCGGCCAGGGGATAGGCGCCGCCGCCGTGTGCCTCGTACCCCGGTCGGTAGACGCGGATGTCTTCCAGGCGCGGCGCCCCGACCACCAGCAAGCGCGAACACGCCGCATCGCTCGAATTGGTCAGCCGTAATTTCAACCAGAAGGCGGAGCGGCTGTAGCCCTGCGTCGGCCAGCTTGGGGTGGCGGCTTTGAACTGCGTGTCTGGCAGCCGAGCGACTTCTGCCAGGCTCAGGCGTGCCTGGGTGTCTTCGAGAATCCGCACGACGGACATCAGGTTCAGAGAGTCGGCGCGGCAGATATCCACAGGTGCCGCACGCAGCAGGCCTGTGGATAACAATGTAATGGTCAGCAATAGAAACTGAAGAAGCCGCATCAGGTGCGCCCGGCCGACTCGGTTTCAACGATGCCCAGGGTTTGCTGGCGAAACTGGCTGGGCGTCATGCCGATTCGCTGGCGGAAGGCCGTGGTGAAGTTGCAGGCGCTGCGAAAGCCCACCAGTTCGGCGACATCCTGCACGCTCATGGCGCTTTCGCACAGTAGATCCTGGCCGCGCCGCAACCGCGCGTCGCGAATATAGGCGAACACGGTCAGCCCGAGATGCTCGCGAAAAATGGCGGAGAGGCGTTTCTCATGGGTGCCGACTTTTTGCGCGAGCATGCCCAGGGACGGCATGTCGTCCAACTGGTTTTCTATCAGTCGCATGGCCGCGCGCAGCACGATTTCATCACCCTGCGGCTCCGGATCGGCCGGACTTTCCTGGACGGTCGGTGGTGCGCGCCAAGTCAGCTGCAGGTGGATCTTGATGCGCGCCAGCACTTCTTCGGGGGCGCAGGATTTGGGGATGTAGTCCACGGCGCCGACGGTCAGCCCTTCCAATCGTTCCAATGAGGTATTTGCAGAAGACAGGAACAGAATCGGGATATGCCGGGTGGCCGGTGCCTCGCGCAACAGCCTGCACAGGCTGAAGCCGTCCATTTGTGGCATGTGCACATCCAGGACGATCAGGTCCGGGCGCAGCGCAAGTGCCCGTTGATAGCCCTGATAGGCGTCGCTGGCCAGGGAAATTCGCCAGGGCTGGGCCTTCAAGAGGATGAGCGTGGCGCGGATGTCTTCGGGGATATCATCGATCAGCAGGATATGCGGCACGGGCTCGGACACCGCCGTGCCCTCCGCCGTCGCTGCCTGCCTTGCGTATCGTCCGTTGTCCATTCGCCAGGTCTCTTGTTGTGTTTAGCCAGCTCTCTGTCGCGAAACTGCCGGCGGAAGATCACCTATCGGGCCGGCAATAAATGGATATAACGGCAGGGCGGGCGAGAACTGAAGCTATCAAATTTTCAACAGACGATAAACGGTCATGCCGTTCGGGGCGGGATGTAGTTGGGGGGCATAGACATGTGGCGAGGGGATAAATCCCCTCGCCACAAACGAGATATGGTCGACTAACTGTGCCGAACTGCAGGGCCTGCTGCGCAGCCCAGCGGGAGCAAGCTCCCTCGCCACGGGTTTGTTGACTACCTTGAATGAGCGGCGTTTGGTTAGAACTGGTACCCAATCTGGGCCAGCAGTTGTGGGTTTTCCTGACGCGTGTCGCTTTGCGCTTCACCGCCGGAGTGACGCCAGGCGACCGTTGCGTCGAACGAGAGCGGGCCGTACTGAGCGCGCAAACCCACACCGCCGCCGGAGATGCTGCGGGTGTTTTCCTCGTCAGCCCACTCGTCGTGGTTGATGCGCACTTTGCCGGCGTCCCAGAACAGGTAAGGCGTCAGCTTGTCGATGGGGTAGCGAAGCTCGATCTGGGTCAGCATGCCTTCGTCGCCCGAGGCTTCGCTTTGTGGATAAGCCCGCACCCCATCGATGCCACCGAGGCTGAAATCTTCGGAGGAATCGAGGTTGTCCTGGCTCCATTGGCCGAGGAACCGGGCGAACAGCGTGAAGTTGGCGGGCAGCGCTTGCAGGCGGGCAAGGTCGACGTTCACCTTGCTGAATTGACCTTCGGTCTGGGCGGTCTGACGGTCGCCCTCGCGCAGGGCGGAATCAAGTTTCAGGTCACCGTAGGTCAGCGTCGCGCCACCGTAGGTGATGCCGCCGCCGAGCAAGGTGTCCCTCACATCGAACTGCAGGCTGATGGGCAGCGAGTCGCTGCTTTTTTCAAAGCTCAGGCCCAGTACTTCGTACTTATCTTCTAGATCCTTGTGCTGGTACTGCCCGGCCAACATGAGGTTCGCCTGATTGCTGCGTACGAGCGGATAACTCAAGCCGACGCTGCTGACTTCGGCGGTACCGGTCGCACCCAGGTCGGCGAATTCAGCGCCCAGGTCATAGGAGCTCTTGGCGTAGCCCACGTTGCCGCGCAGGCCAGAGGTTCCCAATGGCATCGAGTAGCCGAGGCTGCCGAAATACAGCTCCTCATCGGTGGCCATCACGGCGGCGCTCAGCCGGTCGCCCAGCATCATCGGGCTGTTCCAGTCACCTTGTACCGTCAGGCGATTGCGCCCCGAATACCGGTTGCCGTGGTTGTCCAGCGTGGCCTTGCCTTCGAAGGCCTTGGTTTTGCTCACCTGGGCATCGAGGTCGCCCGTACCGAGCTCGTCACCCGGGCGGATGACCGGACGAACCGCCACGCCCGGCAGGTCGGACAGAACCAGAATGCTGCGCTCCAGGCGGTCACGCTCGATCACGTCGCCCGGCTGCAAGTCGTCCAGGAAGGGCTGCGCCTGCGCGGCCAGTTTTGCATCGTCGTTGACGGCAGTGACTTTGCCATAACGCCCTTCGATCACCGCGATGGTCAGCTCGCCGTTGGCCATGCGCTGAGCCGGCAGGTAGGCGCGTGCAAACGGGTAACCGTGCTCACGGTAGTAAAGCGTGACCTGCCGGGCGATTTCCCGCAGCTCGTCCAGATCAAGGGACTTGCCAATGGCCGGCGCGACGACGCGTTGCAGGTTGGCCTCGTCGATACGGGTATTGTCGGTGAAACGCACGGCATTGAGCTGGACCTTGGCGCCGCCGACTTTTTCCTGCGCCGGTTGCGGCGCCTCGACGTCCAGGCGAATGCTTTGCGGCAGTTCCTGTTGAGGAATCGGCAGTTCTTGCAGGATGCGCCCCGCGTCGGGGATCGGGCGTGCCGGTAGGGTCGCCGCCCAGGCCGGGGAAGTGGACAACAGCGCCAGACCAGCGGCGCAATACATCAATTTGTTATGCATTGAATATGTCTCGAATAAAGCGGGTTGCCTGAGCCCATGACCGCGTCCGGGGACGCGGCCAAGGGGCTCCTTCAAAGGGAAAAGTGAGTGTCAGGGGTCAGGGACGCATGGCCAGGCTCGGCAAGCGCACACCGCCGCGCACGACGAAAACAGTCTGTGGCGGGTAGGCCGCACAGGCGGCCCCACCCGATACACCGCCGTCGGCGCAGACAGTCCCGGCCAGTTCCCGCTCGCTGTCGGCGTCCTGGGCCTGGGCAGCCGAATCGCCGTCGCCTTGGGCCAGGGCGTCGCCCGCAGCGTTGCCGCCATTGGCGTTTGCCGGCGCGCCGCTCTGATCCACCAGCAGCAGGCCGCCGTCCTCGACCCCGACGCCGGACCAATCAGTCGGTTTCGGCTGGACCGGATTGAGCTCCGGCGCATGGGGCGAAGTCACTTGCACGACGATGCGCGTTGCATCGGCGACGCTCTGCTGGATGGCGCTGATATCGATGGACTGCGTCACCGTGAGGTTGCCATTGGCCGGGTCGCTGACGATCAGGTAACCGAGGTCAGCCAGCCCACCGATATTGATCTGGTGGGTGCCGGGGTCTGGGTTTCCTATCGAATACTCCGGCTGGCCGAGCATCTGTTTGGTGTCACCGTTCTGCAGGCCGTTGACGTCGAAACCGGCTGCACCGCCACCGTTGAACGTGGTTTGGCCGTCGAATGGTTTGGTCTGGGTGGTCGTACCGTTCGTGGACACCACCAGCGTCGGTTGCTCGCGGTATACGGCATGAACCCCGGTGTTGCCCAGCGCCCGACCGAAATTGCTCTGCTGCTCGTCGCTGTTGTAGCGGAAGTTGCCGCTGCCACTGCCCACCACATCCACCACGCCGGTGCTGCCGGCGAGGCTGCCGGTGTAGATCACCGCCCGGCCACCCGCGCCGGTGGACACCGTCACGCCCGCGTTGGCTTTCACGTCACCGCCCGAGGCCACGCCCGCCGAAGCGGATTGACCGGCGTTGAGCACGATCACATCAGCGGCATTGCTGGTGGTGCTGACGTTCTCGGTCAGGGTGATATTACCGGTGGTCGTTACAACCTGGACTTTGCCGGTGTTGCCGATGCCAACGATCTGATCCAGCTGGGTGCCGTCCAGCGCCGTCTCGGTCAGCCTGCCGACGGTGACGTCCGTGCGGTTGACGAAGTTGACGTCCTTCGCCCGGCTGGCGATATCGCCGACCCAGTTGCTGGCATTGCGCAGGTCAAAATCGCCGCCCTTGAGCGCCAGGCCATCGGCGGTGATGGTGCCGTTGGCATCTTGGGTGGTCTTGCCATCGACGTTGAGGAACACGTTGCCGTTGGTGGCCAGCGCTTCGTTGATCGCCAGATCGCCGTCGGTGCCGATGCTGACGTCGCCGGTGTTGTTCACCCCGGAGGTGGACTTGACCACGTTGCCGTTGCCGTCGGTTTCAGTCAGCGTGCCGACCTTCAGGTTGCCAGTGTTGTTGAACGCGACCTTGCCCGCCTCGCTGGCGATGTCGCCCACCACGTTGCCGTTGTTGCGCAACTCGAAGTCGCCGCCGTTGAGCGCCAGGCCGTCCGCGGTGATGTTGCCGTTGGCATCTTGGGTGGTCTTGCCATCGACGTTCAGGAACACGTTGCCGCTGGTGACCAGTTCTTCGTTGATCGCCAGATCGCCGTCGGTGCCGATGCTGACGTCGCCGGTGTTGTTCACCCCGGTGGTCGTCTTGACCACGTTGCCGTTGCCGTCGGTTTCAGTCAGCGTGCCGACCTTCAGGTTGCCAGTGTTGTTGAACGCGACCTTGCCCGCCTCGCTGGCGATATCGCCCACCACGTTGCCGTTGTTGCGCAACTCGAAGTCGCCGCCGTTGAGCGCCAGGCCGTCAGCGGTGATGTTGCCGTTGGCATCCTGGGTGGTCTTGCCATCGACGTTGAGGAACACGTTGCCGCTGGTGGCCAGCGCTTCGTTGATCGCCAGATCACCGTCGGTGGCGATGCTGACGTCGCCAGTGTTGTTCACACCGGTGACGGTCGTCTGCGTGCCATCGGCATGGGTCGCGGTAAGCGAGCCCACCTTGAGGTTCCCGTTGTTGTTGAACTGGACCTTGCCCGCATCGCTGGCGATATCGCCGATCACGTTGCCGCTGTTGCCCAGGGCGTAGTTGCCGCCCAGCAGCACCAGGCCGCTGGCATCGAGCTTGGCCCCGGCGTCACCGGCCTGAGTGGTGTTGCCCGCCACTTCCAGGGTGATGATGTCGTCGGCGCGGGTTTGACCCTGGCCGGCGTCATCCCGTGGGCCGTTTTCGATGGTGATGCCTTTAACCAGCGACAGGTCGTGGTCGGTTTTCAGGGTGACCGCTTCGTCGGAGGTAATCCCAACGGTGCCGTCCACGACGCCAACCGTCAGGTTGCCGTTGCCGGCGAATTTCAAGCTGCCGACATCGGCGGCGATGACGCCCACGTCATGCCCCTTGCCCAGGTCGAAATCGCCTTCGCCGCGCAGGGCCAATTCGTCCGCGGTAATGGTCGCGCCCGTTGCCTGGGTCGCCCCTTTGCCGGCGTCGACGGTGAGGGTCAGGCCTTTGCCGGTCGTGCCGTCTTCGTCGTTGCCTTCGGGATCCTCGAGGGTCAGATCGCCCAGCAGGTTCAGGACACCGTTGGCGACCAACGCCAGGTCGTCCATGAGCGTCGCGCCTTCATCGTCGACGGTGATGTTGCGGGTCTTGTCATTGCCGATGACGACCTTGTCGAAACCGTCCTGGATGTTGGCCAGGTCAGCGTCGGACAGCACCAGCGGATCGTTTGGCCCGGTCACCTCTGGGTCATCACTGCCGCCCACGTGGATATCCAGGCCTGGGGTTTTCTGCTGCAAGGTGAGACTGCCGCCACCGGCAACGCTCGCGGCGAGATCGATTTCGTCGGCGGTCAGGCTCGTATTGCCCTGGGTCGCCAATGCCTGGCCGACCGTGAGCGTGTCGGCGATAAGGTTCAGGTCGCCGGTCTGAGTCATGCCGGCCACCGGCACACCTTGCGGGTTCGCCGGGGTCTGGCTGTCAGGAACGGTGACGACGCCGACGGTCAGGTCATCGACATCGGCAAAGCTGACGGTGCCGGTGTCGCTGGCAATCGTGTCGACGTCGTTGGCGGCGTTGTCCAGGTCATGGACGGCGCCGTCACCCAGCAACACCAGGCCATCGGCGACAATGGCGCCGCCAGCGGTCTGGTCGATCTTGCCGCCATTGCTTTGCAATGCCAGGACCGGAGCCGGTTTGTTGTCGTCGTTGCCGGTGCCCGGTGCGTCCGCCACGGTCAACTGGTCATTGATGTGGATATCGCCGGTGCCGGCATCGAGGATAAGGTTGTCGTTGATGCGGGTGGCTTCGATGATGCTGATGTCACCGGTCATGTCCGCGCCACCGATCTTGACGGAAGTGAACCCGTCGCCCAGGGCGCTGATGTCGGTGCCGGTCAGTTCCAACGAACCGGCGGCGTCGCCGGTGCTGCCGCCCACGGCAATGTTTTTGCTCGGGGTGTTGGTTTCAAGGGCAATGGAGCCATTGCCGGTAACGCTGCCGGCGCCGCCGTTGAAGTTGATATCGTCGGCCTTGATGGCCAGGTTGTTGTCGGTGCCGTTGAGGCTGCCGTTGAACGTAATCGAACTGCCTTGCAGGCCCTTGCTGCCAGAGGTGTTGGTCTTGATGTTGTCGACGTACAGCGAGCCGCCAACCTGCTTGCCGGCGGTCTGGTCGAAACTGCCCGAAACGAACACGAATTTGTACGTGCCGGCCTTGTCAGCGGTCGCCGTATGGCTTTTCCAATCCACCGCGCCCGTGCCGTTCCCCGTTTCGTTCAGGATGATCTGGTATTCACCGGTGTTGACGTTCAACAGATAGCCGAAGACATCATAGGTGTCGCCGCCCGCAACCGGTTTGTAATCGAAACTGACCGCTTCCCCCGCCGCCAGGGAGACCGTGCCCTCGCTCACCACCGACGGACCGCGCATGATGCAACCGGCGGGTGCGTTCTGGCAGTTGGAGTTGTTCTCGGTGCCCAGCAGCAGCGCAGCGCCACCGTCCTGGCCCTGGCCAGCCGCGACGACCGGTGTGAGGGGCTTGTAGTTCATGTCGCCCTGGTCGCCAGGCGAAACGCTCGGCGGGTTGCCATTGGTCGGCGATGTGGTTGGCAGCGTCGGGTCATCGGGAGATACCACGCCCTCCACCACGGTCACACCAGTGAAGAACTGGTCGATGGAGGTCTTCCAGCCGACCAGGCCGTTTTCGAAGTCGGCGTTCAGGAACTGCGAGGTGCCCATCTCAACCGCACCGTTGTAGACCTGCTCGCCGCTGGTAAAGACTTTTGCACCGTTGATATACGTCTTGCCGGCGCCACTGGTGGTCGCGTACAGGGCGCCCAGGGCGCTGTTACCGCCGACCATGTCGCTGAAGATGATCGAGCCTGAACCTGCGTCCACGCGCAGCTCGCGCTTGTTGGCCACCGCATCGGAATCCACCACGCCGGCAAACACGATGTTGCCGCCGTTGCTCTTCAGGCTGACGTCGGTGTTGAGCGCCATCTTGCCATTGAAGATCAACGCCAAACTGTTGCCATTGCCCGCGCCGCTGGCGTCGATGTCACCGTTGAGGAAGATATTGCCGAAGACGTAGCGGCCCGTGCCGACGTCGTTGTGCCCGGACTGCAAGGTCAGCGTCCGATCGCCGCTGATGTTCGTCGGGGTGTAGTCGCCGTTCCAGTGGATGCTGTTGTCGGCTTTGATCGCCACATCGGTGCCGCCGGCCAGGGCCGTATCGATCGCGTTGAAACCGACCGTGGCCTCTGTCCCGTTGGCGCCGCCCGTCAACCCGCCGTTGCCCGGTCCCACCGTGACGCTGTCCGGATCGAGCAACCACAAGCCGCCCTTGCCGTTTTTGGCCGAGGCATCGGCGGCTTTGCTCACCGCCAGCTTGGCGCCGCTGGTTTCGATCTTGCCGCCGTCACCGCCCTTGGCGCCGCCGGTGGCTTTCAAGGTGCCGTCCACGCGCGTCACGCTGCCAGGCTTCTTCACATCCGACCAGGCCACCACGGTGCCGCCTTTGCCGTTATCGGTGGCCGATGCATCGAGCACGGCGCCAGCGGCGATAGTGGTCTGGCTGGCCTGCTTGATCGAAGCGTCCTTGCCTTGCCAGCTTCCGCCCACGTAAATCTCGCCGCCGCCCTTGGCGCCGGTGGCGTCGAGCGCAGCGCCGCCGTTGATGGCCACGCGATCCCCGGTCACGACGATCTTGCCGCCCTTGGCGGTGTCGGAAGACACATCGATGCGCCCGGCGACTTGTACGTCGCCCCGGTCGCCCATCAACGTGACCACGCCGTTTTCACCGACATCCAGGGAACGGGCTTCGATCAGGCCGGTGTTGTTGATGACGGTGCTCGCCAGGGTTTCCGCCGCACGGGCGGTCAGCAGGATTTTCCCGGCATCGGCACGAATTGCACCGCCGTTTTCAATCAACGCCTGCAACGCGCCTTCCTGGACTTCCAACTGCACCGGCCCACCCAAGTCGAGCGTCACGACGCTGCCGGCGCCCAGCAGCACGTTGCCCTTGTGCGCGGTGATGTTGCCTTCGTTGACGATTTTCGCAGCGATCAGGGCAACAGTGCCGCCTTGCGCTGCGTTGATGTTGCCCTGGTTGACCACCGACGCGGCGCTGTCGCCACTGAAACGGTAATTGCCGGCAAGGAAATCTTCGGTGGATAGATTAAGCGTGGAGGCCACCAGACCGCCCACATCCACTTGCGCGCCGGGGGTGAACAATACGCCGTTGGGGTTGACAAGGAACACCTGGCCGTTGGCTTTCAGCGCGCCCTGGATCACCGACACATCCGAGCCTAATACCCGGTTCAATGCGACAGAATTCGCGCCAGGCTGGACGAACTGGACGGTGTTGCCCTTGCCGATGGAGAAGCTCTGCCAGTCAATCGCAAGCTTGTCGCTGCCCTGATGAATGACCATGCCCGTGCCGCCCTGGTGGATGCTGCCGTTACCCGCCACGATATTGCCGCCGGACGGCAAAGGCCCCGCCGTGGCAAACGAGGCGAATACACTGCCGCCCACGCCCATGACGAGGCTCAGCCTGAGGTTGAGGGATTGACGGCTTTTGTCCTTGCCCTGGCTTTTGACCAACTCGGATGCCACCTGCCATGCGCCCATCACGGCATTCCAGACGACTCGGTAACTTCTATTCATTGTGTTCACTCATTCCTGATACAGCGGGTCACGCCAAGACGACCCGACGGTTCCTGTCGACAAATCAAACGGAGAAACCGAATCCGGGGCGGATTGCGGCTCGAAAAATCCCACAGTGCTGCGCCCATCATGTCCGCCGCGCTAGGGGCAGTGCCTTTGCTTGAGCGCCCATGGCTTTTGAATGAGGGGATGGAATTCCAATTTTCCGATGGGTGGCTCGCTGGTCACCTCCTCGTCGGCGACCTATGCTCAGTCGGTCCAGTTTCCACAGGCGGGCCCTGATGATCCGATGCAAACGCGCCTATGAAACCGCCACCGCCGAGGATGGCGTACGGGTGCTGGTCGACCGCTTGTGGCCGCGTAACTGCCCCAAGGGTGCCTTGGCGATCACCGAGTGGCTGCCGCAGGTCGGGCCTTCCCATCCATTGCGCAAGGCGTTCAAGGCGGGCGCGGTTTCGTTCGAGCAGTTCCGCGAGGCGTATCGCAAGGAATTGGCGGCGCGGCCGGAGCATTGGTGGAAGCTGGTGGACCTTGCGCGGGATGGAACGCTTACCCTGGTGTATGCGGCCAAATCGACGGATGAAAATAACGCGGTGGTGCTGGCGCAGTGGTTGGAGGATGAGGTGGAGAAACGCACGGAGTCGAGCTCACCGGTGTGTTATCTGGATGAGTTTCCAGAGCTTTGAAAGGGGCTTGCTGTAACACCGTGGCGAGGGACCTTGCGCCCTCGCCACGGGTTGTCGATTTGCCTAAGATCGGCGCAGAGAATTCACCGGGAGGACAGCCGTGACGCCATCGCCCTTTGATCCGTTGGTTCATATCGATTGGAAAACACCCGGCAGCGACTTGCTTGGGCTGCTGCAGCATTACTACCCCGACATCGGGGTGTTTGCCGGCCCGGGGTTCGAGACGTTATTGGATGAGCTGTCCAACGAGATGCCCGAGGTCTGCTTCGAGGCGCTGGCGGCGCTGTTGTCGCACCAGGGTTACGACCTGTGGAACCTGGACGCCGGCGGCGATGATTATCGGCCGGTTATTTTCCCCTCCGACCAACGCGAGGCGTTTGCCCAGCATTGGCAAAGCCCACGTGGCGAACCCAGATTCACGCCGAGATTGATCGAGCCGCCCAAGACCATGGTGACCGAACACAAACCGGCCAAGACCAAGCGCGGCAAGGTGAACTGGCTGCAGGAAGTCCATGACTACCCCGGCCCCACTCACGTGCATGAATACAACTACCGCAATGGCTGGGCTGCCATCACCGAGCAGGACGAAGACCGGTGGTTGTGCTTTTTGATCGACTACAACCAGTGGCCGCCTGTCGAGCTGGACATGCTCGAACAACGCACCGATGAGGTGGATGGCGGGGACCTGCGGCTGATCGACGCCAACGCCCAGCGCAGCCTGTGGCGACGCCAGGTCAAACACGGCGATTACAGCGCGGATGATCGGTTCAAATATGAGATTCGCCGGGGCGATACCATCGAGGACTTCGGACCTGCCGGCCAGGAGTGGCAGGCATTTGAAGAACCCTGCGTTGTTGCAGACGACACGATTTTCGAGCGCCAGCGCATTTACGAGCCCAAGCACCTGACGAGGATCTGGCGGACCACGGCGGACAGCAGCGAGGTGATTTTCGAGGACTCGGATGAGCTGACCATCCTGCCCGTCGGCCCGCGCCGATTGCTGTTCATGCAACACAACGGCAAGCGCTGCTGGGTCTGGAACCAGGACCCGCCGCACCAGGCCGTCGCCGCCAAGCCAATGCCCGCCGAGGCTTATAAGCTGCGCGCATCGACCGCGTACCTGGGCGGTGACGAAATTTTGCTGTTCAGCGAAGGCGCGCGGCCGAACGTCGAGCACTCGGGTTATCAAGAGACGGTGCTGTTGGCGTGGCGCTTCAATTTCATCACCGGCACCAAGGCGAAGGCGACGTTGGACGGCTTCGGCAGCGAACTGCGCCAGGACACCCGCCTGCTGGTCACCCAGCCCAAGCAGGTGATCACGCTGCGCACGTTCCATGGACAGCTTCATGTGTCCCGTGGGCATGATGATTGGTGGGTGTGGCGTTATCGCGCCAACACCTTCGGCACCCAGACCCTGGCATGGTTTTGGAATCAACGCAGCAATGAGGTAGTGAAGCTCTCGACCAAGGATATCCCGCGCGTCAAGCCTGAGATTCGTTACGTGCCGGCGCAGGAACGGTATCTGGCGTTCGAGACGGATTTTGTGGCGCGGTTGCCGGGCTTCGCGCAGATCCTTGAGGCCAAGGGATGTGAGGTTCTGACTTTTCAGTGAGGCGATTTCGCGGCGGCGACCTCCGTGGCGAGGGAGCTTGCTCCCGCTCGACTGCGCAGCAGTCGCAAAACCTGCCAACCGTTTTCCCCTGCCATGCCGCCGGGGGCTGCTGCGCAACCCAGCGCGAGCAAGCTCCCTCGCCATGGGTTTGTCTTAAACCTGCAGCACCCCACGAAACCCACGCGCCGCGTAATACGACTGCACCCCATTGTGGTAAACGAACACCCGGCCATAACGAAAATCGCCAAACAACGCCCCACCCAGCGCCCGGATTTCCGAAGGTGTTGCCAACCAACTGGACGTCTTGGCATCAAACTCACCCAGCGCTTGTAATGCCCGGTATTGCACTTCGGTCAACAGGCTCACGCCCATCGCTTCGGCCAATTCCAAGGCACTGCCTTTGGGTTTGTTCTCCTTGCGCGCATCCAGGGCCGCACGGTCGTAGCAGAGGCTGCGGCGGCCGGTCGGGCTTTCCTTTACGCAATCGCAAAAGGTGATAGAGCCTGTCTTCGCGTCCAGGCCAATCACGTCGGGCTCGCCGCCGGTGGCTTCCATGGCTTGGAGCGTTTCAAGGGCGCTGGGGTTGTTGTCGAGCCGCGTCTGGACGTCGGCCCATGGGATGTTTGGATGGCGGTCGGGTTTCTGTTCAAAACGGGCCCGCAGGGTTTGCAGCAAGGTTTGTTGTTGTTCTTTCATGGCGCGAGGTCCTTGGGTGCCGATGGGTTGTGCATGGAGCGTTTAATAGCGACATGCAGCAAAGTCACAGCTTGGATATTTCTAATTGATATTGGCTCCTGTCGACTCTGACAGTAGTTGCGCAGCGGCGTTGGCTCTTAACCTGCTACAGGTTCGCGAGCAGGAGCCTAGGGTGAATACAACGATAAGCTGCATCAGAGCGCTGCCACTTATCCTGCCTATTACATTGGCCGGCACCTGTTTCCCGGCGCTGGCGACCGAGGACTGCAATATTCAGAAAGTCGGGCTGGCGATGATTCTGGAACCTGGAGGTATAGCTCAAAAAGCCTTGTCCAAAGCCCAGTACAGGGAAAAACTGGATGTGAAGCGCGTGCGGATCACCCACTCGGAACGGGCCAAGCACCCGGATAAATCTCGCCTCACTGTGGTGATCGACAAAAAAAGAAAAGTGAAGCACATCTATTGCGAATGAACACCCGCTGCTGGTGAGCCCGTGACGCGCACAAGGCACAGCGTTGGAATCGCATGCACCCCGGGATGCCAAGACGATCGTCGCATCTGCTCGACTGCCTGGGCCCCTCGGACAGTCCGGTCGTCGCGGTGACGGGTTACGCGCAGCACGTCGCCGAGCAGATCGGCAGCCACATCGGCTCACGGTTCGTGGCCCTCGGCGCCGACTCTATCGGTGCCGCTTGCGCAGCGGTGGATAAACACTGGATCGTGGTGTCGTCGTTGCAGGCCCTGGCTCAGGATGGGCTTATCGACCGAGCGTTGGTCGAGCAGGCGATGAGCCAATACCTGTTGCAATGACCACACATCGCTCATCCCGCTCGCCCACTGGAGCGCGCCGCTTTGGCCGCACGTTCCAATGCTTCGCTGAAGACTCGTTGCTGGTCGTCATCGAACTGCGATAGGAACAATTCGTCCACCGCGCCTTCATAGACCTTCCACATCTTCTTGCGCAGCGCTTTCCCGCTCTCGGTGATGGCCGCGTACGCGCCTCGACCGTCGTCGCTGGCGCGGCTGCGGGTGACCAGGCCCTCAGCCTCCAGGCGGTCGACCAGGCGCGTGAGATTGTAGCGTTCGATGGCCATGACATCGGCCAATTCGCTCATCCGCCGCGCGCCGTCAGGGCCACTTTCCAAGCCCCATAACGCGTCGTACCAAGCATAGGCAGGCAGCCCCTCAGCCGCCAGGCGACGCTCTATTTCGCGGATCAGGCAGCGGTGGGCCCGGACGAATCTGAACCAGGTGTCCGGCTCGTTTGAAGACATGCAGCACCTTTTTGATGAGATCGATTTAGTTGCAATTGTAGCGCGTGGCAGGATAAGTTCTCGCTCGTAGTTGCAAATGCAACTACAAAATTCCAGAAGGTTGGCGTCCACCCACGCCCCTTAGTCAGGCACCAAACGACTCGGTGCTGCAGCACTGTCCAGGAGACGACAACGATGGCACAACAATCCATTTTTCTCGACGAGGATCCACAAGAGACTCGCGAATGGCTCGAATCCATTGAGTCGGTGGCAAGCGTCGAAGGGCGCCCTCGCGCTCACTACCTGATCGACCAGATGCTTGATTTCGACGCCAACCGCCACGGCGATTTCTACGGCCGAGTGACGACCCCCTACGTCAATACGATCCCGGTCGACCGCCAGCAGCCCTATCCTGGCGACCTGGCCGTCGAGCGCCGGATCAACGCCTATATCCGTTGGAATGCACTGGCCATGGTGCTGCGCGCCGGCAAACATTCAAACGTGGGCGGGCACATCGCGTCCTATGCATCGGCGGCCGTTTTGTACGACGTCGGCTTCGAGCATTTTTTCCGTGGCCGCACCGAGCAATTCGCTGGCGACATGGTGTACATCCAAGGCCATTCTTCACCCGGCATCTATGGACGCGCCTATCTGGAAGGTCGCCTGAGCGAAGAGCAGCTGGACAACTTCCGCCGCGAGACTGACCGCGACGGTGTTTCGTCCTATCCGCATCCACGGCTGATGCCAGACTTCTGGCAGTTTCCAACGGTCTCCATGGGGCTCGGACCGATCACCGCCGCGTATCAGGCCCGGTTCATGCGCTACCTTGAAGATCGTGGCCTGAAAGAACACCAAGGCCGCAAAGTCTGGGCGTTTCTCGGTGACGGTGAAATGGATCAGCCGGAATCGCTGGCGGCCATTTCCCTGGCGGGCCGGGAGAAGCTCGACAACATCATTTTTGTCGTCAACTGCAACCTGCAACGCCTGGACGGTCCGGTGCGTGGCAACAGCAAGGTGATCCAGGAGTTCGAAAGCCTGTACCGGGCGGCCGGCTGGAATGTCATCAAGGTGATCTGGGGCAGTGGCTGGGATGCCCTGCTGGAAAAGGACAAGAGCGGCCTGCTGCGCCAACGGATGATGGAATGCGTTGACGGCGACTACCAGAACTATAAATCCCAGAACGGCGCCTATGTCCGTGAACACTTCTTCGGCAAGTATCCCCAGTTGCTGGAGCTGGTCAGCGACCTGAGCGACGACGACATCTGGAAGTTGTCTCGCGGTGGCCACGATCCGGAAAAAGTCTACAACGCCTATGCCGCTGCCATGCGCCACACTGGCGGGCCGACAGTCATTCTGGCCAAGACCGTGAAAGGCTTCGGCATGGGCGAAGCGGGTGAAGGCCAGAACATCAATCATCAACTCAAGAAAATGGGCGACGAGGCGGTCAAGGCGTTCCGTGACCGGTTCGCACTGGCGCTCACCGACGACCAGTTGGGTGACATGCCTTATCTCAAACCCGCCGCGGACAGCGTCGAAGCCCTCTACCTGCAAGCCAGGCGGACCCAGTTAGGCGGCTATATCCCGGCGCGTTTCAACGCCGTGGCGCCATTGCAGGTGCCACCCTTATCAGCGCTGGATACACAGCTCAAAGGCACGGGCGAACGGGCGATTTCCACCACCATGGCGTTCGTGCGCATCCTCGGCACGCTGCTCAAGGACCCGAACATCGGCAAGCTGATCGTGCCCATTGTGCCGGACGAATCTCGCACCTTTGGCATGGAAAGCCTGTTCCGCCAGATCGGCATTCACTCCCATGTCGGCCAGTTGTATACCCCACAAGACGCCGGCCAGTTGAGCTACTACAAAGAAGCCCGGGACGGCCAGATCATGCAGGAGGGGCTGAACGAGTCCGGCGGGATATCTTCGTGGATCGCCGCAAGCACGTCCTACAGCACCCATGGCGTGATGACGGTGCCGTTCTACATCTTTTACTCGATGTTCGGCTTCCAGCGCGTTGGCGACCTGGCCTGGGCGGCGGGCGACGCACGCGCTCGCGGCTTCCTGCTCGGGGCGACTTCCGGCAGGACGACGCTCATGGGTGAAGGCCTGCAACACGACGACGGCCATAGCCACGTGCTGTCCTCGACCATCCCGTGTTGCGTATCCTACGACCCGACCTACGCCTACGAACTGGCGGTGATCATCCAGGACGGTATGCGGCGGATGTACGCTGAAAACGAAGACATCTTCTATTACATCACCGTACTGAACGAAAACTACGCCCACCCACCGATGCCCGAAGGTGTCGAGGAAGGCATTCTCAAGGGCATGTACCGCCTCTCGGCGCCGGAAAAACCTGTCGAAGGCAAGCATGTGCAGCTGATGGGTTGCGGTTCAATCCTTCAGGAAGTCGTTGCGGCGGCCCAATTGCTGGAACAGGATTTTGCTGTCAGCAGCGAAGTCTGGAGCGTGACCAGCCTGACCGAACTGCGCCGTGACGGCCAGGAAGCCGAACGCTGGAACCTGCTGCATCCCGAGCACGCGCCGCGCGTCGGTTATGTGGAAAGTTGCCTGCACGACAAACAGGGCCCGGTGGTGGTCGCGACGGACTACATGAAGATTTTCGCCGACCAGATCCGCCCGTTCGTACCCAAGCGCCGCTTCGTGGCCCTGGGCACGGATGGTTTCGGTCAATCGGACACTCGCGAGTCGCTGCGCAGATTCTTTGAGGTGGACCGTCACTTCATCGCCCTCGCGGCGTTGAAGGCCCTGGCCGACGACGGGCAAATCCCAAGGGGAAAAGTCGCTGAGGCGATCACACTTTATGGGATCGATCCGCAAAAGCAGAACCCTGCGAAAGTTTGACCCCACGATCAACCTGTGGGAGCGAGCTCGCTCCCACAGTGGATGGTGATGCAGGTCATTGCGCCTTCAGTTCGACCACACCCCGGACTCGCTGCAACATATTGATCAAATGCAACCGCATCGAAGCCCGTGCTGCTTGCGCATCGTGCCGCGCCAACGCCGCGTAGATCTGCTCCCGCTCGCGCACCACCAGTGCCCGGTTCTGGCCTGTCACCGACGGCCCGGCCTGTTGCACTACCTCGATCAACGTGTTGCCCACATGGGCCATGGCATCGATGAAAAAGCTGTTGCCGGTGCACTGGGCGACCTGCCGATGAAACTCGAAATCGACCCGGGCGCTTTCCTCATCCGTTGGATCAAGCGCATTCGCCGCATCGAGCGCCTCACGCATCGTTAGCAACTGATCCGGCGTGGCGCGTTGCGCAGCGATACCCGCAGCTTCCACTTCCAGGCTCAGGCGCAGCTCGATCACGGCCAGCGCGTCATAAGCACCACCCTTGACATGTTTGCCGCCCTGGAAATCTCCCGGGCGCGCGGTGTCCACCACAAACGTGCCGATGCCATGTCGGGTTTCCACCAAGCCTTCAGCCTGGAGCCGGGACATGGCTTCACGGACAACAGTCCGACTGACGCCACGCTCCTTGATGATCACCTGTTCCGTTGGCAACTTGCTGCCCGCAGGCAGGTCGCCCGTGAGTATCTGCTGCGTCAGGTCGACCACCAGTTGCTGAGTCATGCTCAGGCGTCGATCGGTTGTGACACGCTCCATTGCACCTATCCATCAAGCCAGACGATCGCGGCATTATAGCCGCGACCTTGCCTCAAAACTCACTATAATGCCCGCTGATCTCACTAGAGCACGCCGATGACGGACCAAGCGTTATCTCCATTGAACAAGCCGCGCCGCCTGGCCGAAACACTGGTCGACCGTTTTGCCCAGCGCATGCGCGACGGCATCCTGAAATGTGGCGAAAAACTGCCCACCGAAGTGCACATCATGGAAGCCGAAGGCGTCAGCCGTTCGGTGGTGCGCGAGGCATTGTCGCGTTTGCAGGCGGCGGGGTTGGTGGAGACGCGCCATGGCGTCGGCACGTTTGTTCTGGATATGCCGGCACCGGAAGGGTTTACCCTCGGGCCAGCGACGATTGCCACATTGTCCGACGTGCTCAACTTGCTGGAGTTTCGTCTGAGCCTCGAAGTGCAGGCCGCCGGCATGGCCGCCGAACGCGCCACGCCCGAAGCCCTGGCCGAACTGGCCCAGGCGTTGGATGCGTTGTTGCAAGGGCCGGAAAAATCCGGCACCACCATCAACGCCGACTTTCAGTTCCACTTGAAAATCGCCAAGGCGGCCGGCAATTACTACCTGATCGACATCATGAAGCACCTGGGTACGAAGCTGATCCCGCGCACCCGGATGAACTCCGCCTACTCAGGGCAAAGTGATCGCAGCGCCTACCTGCAGGGGATCAATGCCGAGCACCAGCAAATCTTCGATGCCATCGCCAGTCGCAATGTCGATGCGGCGCGGGCGGCCATGTACCTGCATTTGAGCAACAGCCGCATGCGCCTGTGTGAAACCCAACAACGCCAGGCGTTCTACAACGACTAAATGCTTGTAGGCCCCTGTGGCAAGGAAGCTTGCTCCCGCTTGGCGCGAAGTGCCCACAAAGAAGGACTGCTGCGCAGCCCAGCGGGAGCAAGCTCCCTCGCCACGCAATTCAACTATTGCTCGAATGAGCAGTGCCGCCTCACAACTTAGAAGAAGCTGTATTTAACGCCGACCCGCAACCGCAGTTGTCGATCACTGTCCACCGAGTTGACCTTGATATCACCCACTTCAAAGAACGGCGCCCAGCGTTTATCCCACTGGTATTTAACCACGGCATTCTGCTCATAGTCGTCAGTACCGCCGTTATAGCGAATGTAGTCGGCGTCGAAGTAAGTCAATTGATATTCATAGGCCCACGGTCCTTGAGGACCGTAGTTGACATAAACATCGTAACGGTTGACCTTCTGGTCGTCCTGCCCATTGTGCGGAACGTCACGGTCAATCTTGTCGCGGTCCAGCTTGGCTGAATCATAACGATAGCGACCGGCGATACTCAGCTCTTTGGTTACTCGGTAACCCAGGCGCAGGCCCAACTTGTAGGTGGTGGACTCCTCATCGCTGTCCAGGGCCAACGAAGGCGTCAGCGTCCAGCGATCATTGATCTTATGCTGGTAGTTGACGGTAAACTCATGGCCGCTGCCGACGGTATTGTCGAAGGCGACGTCTTTCCGGTCACCGGCCGTCTTGTATTTGAGTTCACCTTCCAGGCCCACGCCGTTATCCAGCCTGATGCCGAACTTGGCGCGGTCGGCATGCATTCGAGTCTTTTCAGCATATTGATGCCGGACATTGATATAACCGGTATCCGCCTGAGCGACAACCGAGGTGAACAACGAAGCGATCGACAAAACTACGAGGGTCTTTTTCATATTTTTTATTCTTGTAAGTTGAAATCATTAGTTGGGTTGAACGCCAAATCGCAGGCGAGCGCGTACGCGCATTGAAACGTGCGGTTCAACGTGTTCTGCGGTTTAAAACAGGTACAGCGGGTCAGTTACTTCAAACGGCAATAGGTACGCGTTGAATATCGCGACTGGCTTGCACCAACAGGCGCGTGTATTCATGGTCGGCGCCATTGTTCGCGAGCAAGTGACTGTCGAGTGTCTCCACTACCCTGCCCTGCTGCATCACCGCCAGCCGATCGCACAAATGCGCAACGACCGCCAAGTCGTGGGTGACCATCAAATAGGTCAGCCCTTCCTGACGACGCAGATCGGCCAACAGATTGAGGATTTCCGCCTGCACCGAGACATCCAGCGCCGAGGTCGGCTCGTCCAACAGCAATACCCGAGGGCGCAGGATCAGCGCACGGGCAATCGCCACGCGTTGGCGCTGGCCGCCGGATAATTGATGCGGGTAACGAAAGCGAAAGCTGTCGTTCAAACCAACCTTGCGCAGGATCTCGCTGACCTTCGGCCCACGCCCGTCGATACCGTGGATACGCAGTGGCTCCTGCAGCGCGGCGTCGATGGTGTAGCGCGGATGCAGCGAGGCGTACGGGTCCTGGAAAACCATCTGCACGGTACGGTAGTGGTCCAGCGGCAGCTTGCGCGTCACTGCCCTGCCGGCGATTTGCAGTTGACCAGTCCAGTGCTGGTATTGTCCGGCCAGGCAACGCAGCACGGTGGTCTTGCCCGAACCGGACTCCCCCACCAGGCCAAACGCCTCACCTTCGCCAACGCTCAGGTCCACGTCGTGCAGTACCGCGTTCAGTGCCGCGCCGGTGCCGAAACTGAGGTTCAGGCCGGTGATTTCGATCATGCTCATGACAGGCTCCTCAAGGATTCAACCAGTGCGGGTCGCGCTGCAACACCGGCAGCGTGGCGCGCGGATGGTCCAGGCTGGGCAATGCGGCCAACAGGCCTTGGGTGTAGGGATGGGTGGCGTTATCCAGGTCGGCGGCGGCAATCGACTCGACCACGCGGCCGGCGTACATCACCAGCACGCGGTCGCAGAAATGCCGTACCAGGTTCAAATCGTGGCTGATGAAAATCAGTCCAAGGTCACGCTCGCTGACCAGCTCTTCCAGCACGTTGAGCACCTGCCGGCGCACCGATACGTCCAAGGCCGAGGTGGGTTCGTCGGCGATGATCACCTGGGGATCGGTGATGACCATCATGGCGATCATGATCCGCTGGCCCATGCCGCCAGAGACTTCGTGGGGGTGCAGGTCATAGACCCGACGAGGGTCACGAATGTGCACCTTTGCGAGCATGTCCAAGGCCCGTTCCCGCGCTTGGCGATGGGGCACTTTGTGATGGGCAAGATAGGCTTCGGCGATTTGCTCGCCAACGCGCACCACCGGGTTCAGTGAATATTTCGGGTCTTGCATGATCATCGACATGCGCGCGCCGCGAATCGCCTGGATCTGCTTTTCGCTCGCGCTCAGCAAGTCGATATCGGCGAAGCGCAGGGTCTTGGCGGTGACCCGCGCCGTCGGCGGATGCAGACGCAAAAGGCTGCGGCCGACGGTGGATTTGCCCGAGCCGGATTCGCCGACAATGGCGAGTTTTTCCCGGCCCAGGTTGAACGACACATCACGCACCGCCAGCGAGGTTTTGCCCGCGTTGCGAAATTCCACGCACAAATCCCGTACCGCAAGTTTTATCTCAGTCATGACTTGTTCCTCAGGATTGGCTGCGGGGATCAAGGACGTCGCGCAAGCCGTCGCCCAACAGGTTGAAGGCCAGGCTGACCAGCATGATCGCCGCACCGGGCGCCGCCACCAGCCACCAGCTTTCGAGCATGTAGCGCCGCCCGGTGGAGATCATCGCCCCCCACTCCGGCAAGGGTGCCTGAGCGCCGAGGCCGAGAAAGCCCAGGGCGGCGGCGGTGAGGATGATGCTCGCCATGTTCATGGTCAGGCGGATGATCACTGACGACAGGCACATCGGAATGATGTGGCGCAGGATGATCCGGGGACTCGACGCGCCCTGGAGCTGGACCGCCACGACAAAGTCAGCGTTGCGCAGCGGCAGGGTTTCAGCGCGTGCCAATCGGGCTATCGGCGGCCACGCCGTCAGCGCGATGGCGATCACCGCGTGCTCCAGGCCCGGGCCGAGGGCAGCGATGAAAGCCAGCGCCAACACCAGGCTGGGGAACGAGATGAAGATGTCAGTGATGCGCATGAACAGGCTGTCGACCCAACCGCCGAAGTAACCGGAAACCGTGCCGACCAACAGGCCGATAGGGCCGACGATCACCGTCACCAGCAAGACGATGTACAGCGTGATGCGCGAGCCATACACCAGCCGGGCGAACACATCGCGACCGTACTCGTCAGTGCCGAACCAGTGCTCGCTGCTGGGCGCATGCAACGCGCCAGCAAGGTTCTGCGCCAAGGGATCGTGACCGGCGATCCAGGGCGCGAAGGCCGCGACCAGGATCAGGGTCGAGACGACGACCAGGCCGGCGAACGTCATCGGGTTGCGCAGCAGAAATCGCAGCAGCCGGGTGGCGCTGGCGACCAGCGCAGCCGTACTCGAAGCAGGCAGCGCGGCACTGCCGGCTGCGCTGGAAGCAAGGGGCAGGTTCATTAGCGAGTCCTCGGGTCGAAGATCTTGTAGAGCGCATCGCTGATCAGGTTCAGCGTCACGAAGATGAGGCCGATCAACAGAACGCAAGCCATCACCGCGTTCATGTCACCGAGCAACAGACTGCTCGTCAGGTACTGCCCGAAGCCCGGCCAGGCAAACACGGTTTCGATCAGCACCGCGCCTTCGAGCAACCCGCCGTAGGCCAGCGCAACAATGGTCAACAGCTGCACGCGAATGTTGCCGAAGGCATGGCCCCAGACGATCTTGCGTTGGGACAGACCCTTGACCCGGGCCGTGATGATGTACTCCTGGGACAGCTGTTCGAGCATGAAGCTGCGGGTCATGCGGCTGATGTAGGCGACCGAGTTGAAGCTGAGGATCACCGCCGGCAGCAGGATGTGCCGCAGTGCGCTGCGAAAGGCCTCCCAATCGCCGGACCAAGCCGTGTCGATCAACAACAATCCGGTGTGACTGGGGATCAGCCCGTCATAGGCCAGGCCGATCCGCCCGACGCCGCCGGCCCAACCCAGCCAGGCGTAGAACACCAAAAAAGCCATCATGCCGATCCAGAAAATCGGCGTGGAATAACCGAACAGCGTGATCAGCCGTGCGATATGGTCACCGGCACGGCCCTGATGGGTCGCCGCGTAGACACCCAGCGGCAGGCCCGCCAGCACGCCGAACAGAATGGCCAGGGTCGCCAGTTCCAATGTCGCCGGGAATACTCGGGCGATGTCAGTGATGACTGGATTGCCCGTCAGCAACGCCATGCCGAAATCACCGTGAACCAGATCGCCGAGATAGATAGCGAACTGGGTCCACAATGGCTTGTCCAGGCCGAGCTCTTTATATACCTGGGCATACGCCGAAGCGTCGGCGTCCGGGCCGACGATGGCCAGCACCGGGTCCAGGGGCATCACGCGTCCGATAAAGAAAGTCAGCAGCAGCAACCCCAGCAGCGTCACCGCCACCGAGCCGCCGCGCCGGGTCGCCGAAACGGCCCGGATGGTCCAGATTGAAAAGGATGCAGTCGACATATTCATTCCTGCCTTGCCCTGCGGCCGTCGATTTCAGCGCTGCTTGTAGACGTCCCGAAGGCGCGTGGTAGCGGCGGTGTGTCCGATGTAGTTGCGCACGTCAGCGTGGATCACCACCTCATCGACCATCTGTGAGACCGGCATGATTGCCCCGGCCTGTTGGTCATAGAGGGTCTGGACCTGGGCGTACATTTGCCGCTGACGCTCGGGGTCGCGCTCGCGCTCGGCCTGTTCGATCAACTGGTTGAGCTGCGGGTTGAAGAACGAGGTGCGCCAGCCCTGGAAGTTGCTCAACTTGGCTTCGGTGCGGTTGTCCGGGTTGTACACCAGAGCGCGCAGGCTCGAATGCGGATGGCGCTCAGCCCCGCCACCACCACGCCCCACGAGGATGTCGAACTGTCGGTCGCGCATCGCCCCGTAAATCTGGTTGCCGGTGCCGGTGATGATCGTCGCCTGGATGCCCGCCTGGGCCAGCGTCGCTTGCAGGCTGGTGGCGATGTTGATGAACGGCGGGTCGGTCAGCGAGCGAATGCTCACCTTGAAGCCTTCGGCATGTCCGGCCTCCGCCAGCAGCCGCTTGGCCTTGGCCACGTCCAGGCGATAACCCGGATCGTCCAGGCGCGCCGGCAAGCCCAACTGCATCGGCCGCTGGTTGATCACGCCGTAATGCGGCATCACCACATCGTTGATGCCCTGGTAGTCGATCAACAGACGGATCGCCTGGCGCACGCGGATGTCCTGGAACAGCGGTTGCTGCATGCTCATCGCCACGTAGTACAGCGTTCCGCGGGCGATGCTCTGAATGCGCACCTCGTCGACCTTGCCCAGCGCCTTGATGTCGGTGGCGGCCATGCCGCGCGCTACGTCCAGGTCACCCCGCTCGACCATCAGGCGCAACGCCTGTGACTCGGTCATGTTGCGCATGATCACCCGGCGCAACTTCGGCGCGCCGCGCCAATAGTCGTCATTGCGACTCATCAGGATCACATCGTTGGCCCGCCATATGTCGAGCTTGAATGCGCCTGACCCGGCCGTATGCGTAGCCAGCCAGGCCGCGCCCTGATCGTCACCGACCTGATGCTGCAAGGCCACCGAGCGGTCGACGATGAAGGCACTGGGCGAAGTTGCCAAGGTATTGAGCACCAGCAGCGGATCGGTGCTGCGCGCCAGCTCCATGACAAAGGTGTGCGGCCCTTCTGCCCGCATCAGTTTGACGACATTTTCGGCTGTGAAACCGTAAGCTTTCCAAGTCGAAGCCAAGGCGCGGTTGAGGATGACAACGCGCTGCAAGGACCAGGCGACATCCTGCGCAGTGAGCGGAGCGCCGGAGTGAAAGCGTACGTCGTCGCGCAATTGAAACGTCAGGCGCATCCGGTCCGGGCTGATTTCCCAGCTTTTGGCCAAGGCCGGAACCAGCGTGTCCGGCTGCGCCGCGTCTTGCTCCAGGAGCATGTCGTAGACGTTGGCGTTGACCTCGGCAACCTCCAGGCCCGTCGCGGCGGCCGGGTCCAGGGACAACAGGTTGATCATGCTCATGCCCACCACCAATTGGTCGGCGGGCGTTTCGCCTTTGGCCAGGCTGACGGGCACCTGCACTGTGCACAGCGCCACGATGACACACAGCAGCCTGGACAGGCGCTTGGGCCAGAGTTTCATGGTTCAGTCCTTTTTTATATTTATATAGACTTGCCGTCCGGGCCATTCAGCCCCGGACGCAGTGCGCCATCAATGTCGGGATAATGTGTTGGCTTCGATATAGGCGAAGTTGATGTCCTCGCCCAACCCCGGCCGATCAGACAGGTGCACATAACCGTCGGCGTCCATCGGATCGACGATGCTGTTGAGATGCGCCGGCACTTGCTCGTAATCGAGGAACGGGTGCAGCAGGCCACGCTCGTACCAACGACAATTGCTGATCGCCCCCACCACGGCGAGGTTCGCCGCGCCGTTGCCGTGGACTTCGCAATCCATGCCGAACGACTCGGCCAGGTGCGCCACTTTCAGGCAGGGCCCGATGCCGCCGACGCCGGCCACGCCGGCGCGCAGGATGTCACAGGATTTGTGCGTGACCCAACTGGCGCGGCTGTGGAATTTGCCGGCGATGCTTTCGGGGCCCAGCACCGGAATATCCAGGTTGGCCGCCAGCCAGGCGTAGGACTCGGCGGAGTCTTCCATCATCGGCTCTTCGAACCAGGCGAAATTCAACTTTTCCAGGGCCTTGCCGATGGTCAGCGCGTCCATGCGGCTGTACCAGTGGTAGCCGTCGAGCATCAGCGCGATGTCCGGGCCAACCGCTTCGCGCACGGCGGCGCAGGCCTGGATATCCATCTGCGGATTTGGCGCGAAGGAAATCGGCGGCATCCAGGTGTGCAGCTTGATTGCCTTGTAGCCGCGCTCGACGAGCTTTTCGGCAAACTGGCCGTACTCATCCGGCGTCGATAGACCGCCCGGCAGATCATCGCCGCACATCGTCGAGCCGTAGGCCAGGACTTTGTCGCGGTAACCGCCGATGAGCTTGTGCACCGGCAGCTTCAGCTTGCGCCCGGCCAGATCCCACAAGGCTTGTTCCACCAGGGCCAGCGCCCGGTCGGTGAACTGCCCTGCGCTACCGCGCTGCCAATGCGCCAGGTCCTGCCAGATGCGCTCACGGTCCATCGGGTCGCGACCGATCAGCACCTTGCGCACGAAGGATTCGATGATGTGCGGTCGAATCAATTCAGGCGTACCGAACGCATAACCCTCCGATCCATCGTCACAGCTGATCCGCAGCAGGGCCATCTTGATCATGACTTCGTCGCCGGGATGAGCGTGGCCGGCGCTGTCCTGGGCGCGACGCGACGGAGTGGAAAATATTTCGACGTGAACGCCTGTGATTCTCATAGGGAGGGCACCGTGTTGTTATTCATATTTGTATGTCGTCATACAACGTGTCCGATTATTTGGGCACCTTAGCCGGCATGTCAACCCATCAAATCAACGAAAGAAGAGATTTATCTTGTCCGGACAGCTTTTTACAACCATGACAATCTTAAGAAGTCGTCATACCACAAACCACTTCCTCGCCACGAATCAGCCCGTGCCCGTTGCGGGAATCATTGGCTACAGTGACTGGACTCATTGGCGCCAGAACTCATGCGGAGGCCGACATGAAGAACTTCAGCATCGAGCGCATCGACCACATCGTCTTGCGCGTGAAAGACATCGAACGCAGCCTCGCCTTCTACACATCGGTATTGGGTTGCGAGCTCAGGAAACGTCGGGACGAGCTGGGACTGATCCACCTCGGCGCCGGTGCATCGATGATCGATCTGGTGGACGTCGACGGGCCACTTGGCCGTCAGGGTGGCGAAGCAGCGGGCCAACAGGGCCATAACGTCGACCATTTCTGCCTGCGCATCGAACCGTTCGACGAACCAGCGCTGCTCGCTCATCTACACGCAGCCGGCCTGGAGGTCGAGAAAGCGCAAATGCGCTTCGGGGCGGAGGGTAAGGGCTTATCGATCTACTGCTGCGATCCGGATGGCAACCAGATCGAGTTGAAGGGGCCGTCGCTGGAGCCCTGAGCTCCAGCCGGCCTGCTGGGATCAGGCCAAGAGGTGCCTGGAGATGACCTTGGAGATTTCAACGATACCGGTCTTGCCGGTGAATTCGAACTTCACCTTGCCCAGGGACGAAAAGTAAATCTCCAGTTCAGAATCCAGGTCGAAGGTGCCGGAGGTTTCCACCGAGTACGCGACGATGTTTTTATAGGGCAGCGAAGTGAAGTCCTTTTTGCTGCCGGTGATGCCCTGCACGTTCACGGCAATGATGCGTTTGTTGGTAAAGACCACCCCATCGCGCATGGACTTGTAGGCGTCGATGACTTGTTCGCCGTCCAGCAAGAGGGCTGTGACGCGTTCGGCGTACTCATCGTTTTGCTTGAGCTTGAAGAAACCTTTGTTGTTGAAATCGATCATGGAGCGAAGTCCTTGCTGGTATTTGAGAACATCCTGCTTGCTTGATTCTGAAGGCCAGTCCCGGCAGGTGCCAAGCGATTTTACCCACCACGCCAAAACAGCCCGGCGGCCCGCATTTTATCTCCTAGACTTGCCATTGTTTGCTGTTCGCAGGGGCATCGAAGGTGTCCGTACGATAAACATAATTCCAAGAGATCCGCCATGCTCAAATCCTTGTGGAAAGCGCTCGCCTGTACATTGGTCATTACCGCATCGGGCGCCGCCATGGCAGCCGATCCCATCGTCATCAAGTTCTCCCACGTAGTCGCCGAGCAGACGCCGAAGGGCCAAGGCGCGCTGATGTTCAAGAAACTGGCGGAAGAACGCTTGGCGGGCAAGGTGAAGGTCGAGGTTTACCCCAACTCCACGCTGTTGGGCGATGACAAGGAGATGGAAGGCTTGCTGCTGGGAGACGTGCAGATCATTGCCAGGTCACTGGCGAAGTTCGAGCAGTACACCCGCAAAGTCCAACTGTTCGACCTGCCGTTCCTGTTCGATGACATCGCGGCGGTAGATCGCTTCCAACAAAGCCCCCAGGGCCAGCAATTGCTCAAGTCCATGGAGAGCAAGAACATCACTGGCCTGGCCTATTGGCACAACGGCATGAAACAGCTCTCGGCGAACAAACCGCTGCGCATGCCCAGCGATGCGCAGGGCCTGGTGTTTCGTGTGCAGACCTCCGCCGTGCTGGAGGAGCAGTTCAAGGCGGTAGGCGCCAAAGGGCAACCGATGATTTTTTCGGTGGTGTATCAGGCCCTGCGCGCGGGTGTGGTCAATGGCGCGGAGAACCCCTATTCGAACTTTTACAACCAGAAACTGAACGAGGTGCAGAAGTACGTCACCGAGACGGACCACGGCATTCTCGACTACATGCTCATTACCACGTCCGATTTCTGGAACGGTTTGCCAGCGGACATTCGAGTCGAACTGGACAAGATCGTGGTCGAGGCAACCGCCCATGCCAACAAAGAGGCGCAGCGACTGAACCAGCACGACAAGGAACGGGTTCTGGCCGCCAAGACCACCGAAATCACCACCCTCACGGCGGACGAGCGCAACGCGTGGCGCGACAAGATGAAGCCCGTTTGGGCGAAGTTTGAAGCAGATATCGGCCCGGACCTGATCAAGGCTGCCGAAGCGTCCAACAAGACGCAGTAAAGCCGCGCACTTGATGTCACAATGCCCCGGCAAGCTAATTTCTGCCTAGACTTGCAACTGTCCCACCGTGCGTTGTGTTTTGAATGAGCCCGCACGGGCGAAACTAAAAATAAAAGGAAACCGCAATGTTTAAACCTATGTGGAAAGCACTCGTCTGCACGCTGGCTCTCAGCGCGCTGAGCACCGCCATGGCGGCTGATCCGGTGGTCATCAAGTTCTCGCACGTGGTGGCTGAACAAACGCCAAAGGGCCAGGGCGCGCTGCTGTTCAAGAAGTTGGTGGAAGAACGCCTGCCGGGCAAAGTCAAAGTCGAGGTGTACCCTAACTCCTCGCTGTTCGGCGACGGCAAGGAAATGGAAGCCCTGCTGTTGGGCGACGTGCAGATGATCGCCCCGTCCCTGGCCAAGTTCGAGCAGTACACCAAGACGGTGCAGTTGTTTGACCTGCCCTTTCTGTTCGATGACATCTCCGCCGTGGACCGCTTCCAGCTGAGCCCAGAGGGCCAGAAACTGCTCAAGTCCATGGAAAGCAAGAACATCACCGGCCTGGCCTATTGGCACAACGGCATGAAGCAACTGTCCGCCAACAAGCCACTGCGCGAACCCAAGGACGCCCGTGGCCTGAAGTTCCGCGTTCAGGCGTCGGCCGTACTGGAAGAACAGTTCAAGGCGGTGAACGCCAACCCGCGCAAGATGAGCTTCGCCGAGGTGTACCAAGGCCTGCAGACTGGCGTGGTCAACGGTGCGGAAAACCCGTACTCGAACATCTACAGCCAGAAAATGCATGAAGTTCAGAAGTACATCACCGAGTCCAACCACGGCTTGCTCGACTACATGCTGATCACCAACACCAAGTTCTGGAACGGCCTGGACCCAGACGTTCGTACCGAACTGGACAAGATCGTGGTGGAAGTTACCAAGCACGTGAACAAAGAAGCCGAGCAACTGAACCAGAAAGACAAGCAGAACATTATCAACGCCAAGACCACCGAGATCATTACGCTCACGCCTGAACAGCGCAACGAATGGCGCGAGAAGATGAAACCGGTGTGGAAGAAGTTCGAAGGTGACATCGGTGCCGACCTGATCAAGGCCGCCGAAGCCTCCAACAAGGCTCAGTAATGGGTTGGCCGGCGCTGCCGCCATGGCAGCGCCGACCTGTCGTCCTCCCTGCAGGAGATGCCATCCATGAACGCCCTTCGGCGCACTTGGGAACATTTCGAGGAAGCTTTCATTGCCTTCCTTTTGGCCGCCATGACGTTGGTCACCTTCGTCTACGTGGTCCTCAACAACCTTTATGCGGTGTTCTACAGCCTTGGCGACAACTGGCCGGCCGCCAGCGAGCCCATGTTCGCCATCGGCGACGGCATCATGGGCATGGCCCAGGCCATGACCTGGAGCAGCTCCTTGACCAAGGCGCTGTTCGGCTGGTTGATTTTCTTTGGCCTGTCCTACGGCGTGCGCACCGCCGGGCACATCGGTGTCGATGCGCTGGTGAAACTGGCGAGCAAACCGGTGCAACGCTACATCGGCGTGATCGCCTGCCTGTGCTGCCTGGGTTATGCCGGGTTGCTCGCGGTGGCGAGTTTCGAGTGGATCAACACCTTGATGATTGCCGAGATCGGCGCCGAAGACCTCGGCCACTTCGGCATCATGCAATGGCATATCGGGCTGATCGTGCCCGTAGGATTCGCGTTGGTATTCATCCGCTTTGCGGAAATTCTCGTACGCATCCTGATGAATCGTCAGACCGGACTGGGCCTGGCCGATGAAGCGGCGGAAGCGATCAAACTGACCGATATCGAGGAAGACAAGCCATGACCATTGCCTTCCTGTTCCTCGCGCTGTTCGTGCTGATGTTTATCGGCGTGCCGATCGCGATTTCCCTGGGCCTGGCCGGATCGCTGACGATCATTTTCTTCAGCCCCGACTCGGTACGTTCCCTGGCGATCAAGCTGTTCGAAACCAGCGAACACTACACCCTGCTGGCGATTCCGTTCTTCCTGCTGGCCGGTGCGTTCATGACCACGGGCGGCGTGGCGCGACGGCTGATCGACTTTGCCAACGCCTGCGTCGGCCACATCCGTGGCGGCCTGGCGATTGCGGCGGTGCTGGCGTGCATGCTGTTTGCCGCCTTGTCCGGCTCCAGCCCCGCGACGGTGGCGGCGGTGGGTTCCATTGCCATCGCCGGCATGGTGCGTTCGGGTTATCCGCAGGCATTTGGCGCGGGTATTGTCTGTAACGCGGGCACCCTGGGCATCTTGATCCCGCCGTCGATCGTCATGGTGGTGTACGCCGCCGCGACCGAAACCTCGGTGGGCAAGTTGTTCATGGCCGGTGTGATACCGGGCCTGCTGCTTGGGACCGCCTTGATGGTGGTGATCTACATTGTCGCGGTGAAGAAAAACCTGCCGGCCATGCCCAGGGCAACCTTGCGTGAATGGCTGACGGCAGCGCGCAAGGCAGGCTGGGGCCTGCTGCTCATGGTGATCATCCTCGGCGGGATATATTCGGGGATGTTCACACCCACCGAAGCAGCAGCCGTGGCGGCGGTCTACTCAGCGTTTATCGCACTGTTCGTCTACAAGGACCTGACGTTCCGCGAAACGCCCAAGGTGCTGTTGGAGTCGGCCAAGTTGAGCATCATGCTGATGTTCATCATCGCCAACGCCATGCTCTTCGCCCACGTGCTGACCACCGAGCAACTGCCGCAGCAGATCACTGCGTGGGTGATCGAAGCCGGGCTGACGCCGGTGACCTTCCTGCTGGTGGTGAACATCGTGCTGCTGATTGCCGGTGCGTTCATGGAGCCGTCGGCGATCATCCTGATCCTGGCGCCGATCCTGTTCCCCATCGCCATGAAACTGGGCATCGACCCGATCCACCTGGGCATCATCATGGTGGTGAACCTGGAGATCGGCCTGATCACACCGCCGGTGGGGCTGAACCTGTTCGTCACCTCGGCGGTGACAGGCATGTCGTTGACAGCGACCATCCGCGCGGCCATGCCGTGGCTGATGATCCTGCTGGCGTTCCTGGTGCTGATTACTTATGTGCCATGGATCTCGTTGGCATTGCCGAACTGGCTGGGCATGAGCTAAGTCTTGTGGCGAGGGAGCTTGCTCCCTCGCCACACCAGTGCAGCCTCCACAGCCCTCGGGCACATTGCGTTATGATCCTCGCTTTCTTTTGAAAGCAGAGCTTTTCCACGCATGTTGCCGTCCTCTTCCGACACCTCTTGCACCCTGCCCTCCGTCCTTGTAGGCCCGCTGCTTCGGCGGCTGGAGCCCCGGCGGCTGGTGATGTGGCTGGTGGGCTCGCGGCCGTTGGCGTTGACCTTGCGGCTGGACGGCGCAGCCGATCTGCAACTCGACGCCCTGCATTGCACGGTGGTGCCGGTGGGCCGCCACGCGTTTGTGCATTTGATCGATGTGCAACTCGATACCGCCCTGCCGCTGGACGCGGCGATTGACTATGACCTGCTGGTGGACGGTGCCGGCATCGCCGAATGGGCGCCGCATCTGGTGTATGACGATGCACGGTGTCCAAGTTTCATGGTGCATTCGCGCATCGACCAACTGGTCCACGGCTCCTGCCGCAAACCCCATTTCCCCGCCAACGACGGATTGCTCTGCGTCGACCGGTTGTTGGCGCAATCCCCCGAACAACGGCCGGCGCTGCTGATGATGAGCGGCGACCAGGTGTATGCCGATGATGTGGCGGGCCCGATGCTGCGGGCGATCCATGCCTTGATCGAGCGCCTTGGGCTGTTTGAAGAGTGCCTTGAAGGCGCGGTGGTGCAAGACAGCGCCAAGCTTTACCAACACCCGGCCAGTTACTACCACCGCGCCGATCTGCTGCCGGCACTGGAAAGCAACGAAACCCTGCGGGAACGATTTTTCGGCGGGGCGCGCAAGCCGATCTTTACCAGCAGCAGCGCCGATAATCACTTGGTGACCTTCGCTGAAGTCATGGCGATGTATTTGCTGGTGTGGTCACCCGTGCCGTGGACGCTGATCGATCCGCAACCGCCGGAACTGACCGTCGAACGGCGCCAGCGCTACGAGCTGGAACACCAACGGATCGAGGCCTTCAAGACCGGGCTGGACGGCGTGGCGCGGGTATTTGCTCACCTGTCCTGCCTGATGATCTTCGATGATCACGACATCACGGACGACTGGAACCTGTCCGCCCAATGGGAAGAAACCGCCTACGGTCATCCCTTCTCCAAGCGCATCATCGGCAATGCATTGATCGCCTACATGCTCTGCCAGGGCTGGGGCAACAACCCGGATGCCTTTGGTGAGGTCATCCAGCAAACCGTGGCCTTGAGCGGAACCGCCCAGGACCGCTACATCGACAGCGCCCCCCAGGATGCGTTGATCGATAGATTGCTCAGTTTCCAACAATGGCATTACGTGTTGCCGACGACCCCGGCGTTGGTGGTCCTCGACACCCGTACTCGCCGTTGGCGCAGCGAGAGCAGTCTCAAGCAGCCGTCGGGCCTGCTGGATTGGGAGGCCCTGAGCGAACTGCAACAAGAATTGCTCGACCACCCTTCGGCGATCATCGTCTCGCCGGCGCCGATTTTTGGCGTCAAGCTGATCGAGACCGTACAACGGGTGTTCAGCTGGTGCGGCTACCCGCTGCTGGTGGACGCGGAAAACTGGATGGCCCACCGTGGCGCGGCCCAGGTGATCCTGAATATCTTCCGACACTCGCGCACACCGGGCAGCTACGTGGTGCTGTCCGGCGACGTGCATTATTCGTTCGTCTACGAGGTATTGATCCCACATCGCAAGGGTGGCCCGCGCGTCTGGCAGATCACCAGCAGCGGCATCAAGAATGAATTTCCGCCGGCGTTGCTGGAGTGGTTCGACCGCCTGAACCGCTGGCTCTATTCACCCCGTTCGCCGTTGAACTGGTTCACCAAGCGCCGCAGCATGCGCATCGTTCCCCATGTCCCGGAACACGCCGAGGCCGGGGAACGGTTATGGAACTCGGCCGGGATCGGCCAGGTATTTTTCAACGAACAGGGGCAACCGGCGCGAATCTATCAACACAATGCCGATGGCAGGCCGCCAACGCGCATGCTGTCGCCAAAAAACCCCATGAGCTGATCACTTGCTGTCAGAGGTCATCAACGCCTATGCAACTGAACGACCGCTTTCGCGAGCAAGCTCGCTCCCACAGGGGGTTGGGCCAGGTCAGAATGCCAGTTGCAGGCTCTGCTGGCCTTCAAGGCTGAGCAAATACTGTTTGGCGGCGAGGCCGCCGGCGAAACCGGTGAGGCTGCCGGATGTACCGATGACCCGATGACACGGGGCGATGATCGAGATCGGATTGCGGCCGTTGGCCGCCCCTACCGCCCGGGTCGCGGTCGGTTGGCCGATCTGGATGGCGATGTCGCGATAACTGCGGGTTTCGCCGAACGGGATGGTCAGCAACGCCTGCCAGACCCGCACCTGGAAGTCAGTGCCGGCGAAGTCCAGTGCCAGCTCGAACTGGCGGCGCTGACCGGCGAAATATTCAAGCAACTGGCGCTCGGCCTCCTTGAGGGTCGGGTGATCGCTGTCGAGCTCCAGCGGTCCGAGGCGCACCCGGTTGAGCCGTTCGTTTTCCCACAGGATGGCTGCCAGCTTGGCGTCGCGAGCAACGAGGATCAGCTCGCCGACCGGGGATGGGATGGTTTTGTACAACGGCAACATTCGAGTGATTCCTTGGCTCAAACCCAATAGGTGCTTGTGGCGAGGGAGCTTGCTCCCGCTGGCATGAAGCAGCCCCATGCAAAGCCTGATACACCGCGGCGCTTGATGTTGGGGTCCGCTTCGCAACCCAGCGGGAGCAAGCTCCCTCGCCACAGGTTTCTCACAGCATCGTCATCCCAACAATCCCAACGCCTTGGCCCGAGCCACGGCCTGGGTGCGGCGCTCGACGCCGAGCTTGCTGTTGATATGGCTGGCGTGGGTCTTCACCGTGTGCAGCGAGATGAACAGTTGCTCGCTGATCTCCTGATTGGAACATCCCTGGGCAATCAGTTGCAGCACCGCTCGCTCCCGGCTGCTGAGGGTCTCCACCGATGGCGCGGCCTCGACAGGCAGTACCGTCGACGGTAAACGATCGAGCAACTGTTGACGCAACTCGCTGTGCGGAGCTTGCAGCAGTTGCTCACGCAACCATTCGGGACGCTCCTTGAACAACCATTCAAATGGCTGCAGCGCCCCCCCGATGGCGGCTTCGAAAGCCTCGGCCAATGTGCCGCGCGCATCGGGTTCGCGGCCCACGCTCAGCAGCAAGGCGACTTTCTGGTTGAGCACCATCACGGCGAGCATCTGCCGTCCGGTTTGCTGGGCGTGCTGGAGCAACGCATCGAGCCGCCCTTCAGCCTGCATCGGCTGGCCGCGGATGGACTCCAGCAGGGCTTGTTGCAGCTCGACATGCAACGGCAGTTGCGGATGGAATTCCGGTGGCGCGGCGGCGCGTTCGCCGGTATAGGTCTGCCCCAGCCGCGCCAGCCAGGCTTCGGCCAGTTCAGTGCGACCCTGGGCCAACCAGAGCTCGCATTTCACAAGGGTGATCATCGCCAGGTAGTACACCGGCGGAACATCCCAGATATGCATCAGGCGCTCGGCTTCGGCCAGTTCGGCAAAGGCTCGGGCAAATTCGCCCGCGTGGCCTTCGACGCGGGCGATCACGCAATGGCCGATCAACACGCTGATATCCCGGCAGGTACGGGCTTCAGTGAGGCCTGCCTGCAACCGCGCCAACCCGGCCGTGGATTGCATGCGCAGCGTCAACAGGAAACCTTCGTACAGGACCAGTCGCGCGCGCACCGCATACAACCGTTGAGGCGAGAGCGCGTGCAAGCGCTGCAAGCCCTGTTTCACCTCATCGAGCGCCCTCAGGATTTCCCCTCGGGCCTGCAACACCCGGGCGCGATCGTAATGGGCCAAAGCCTCGAAGAGGGGGTTGCCGACCCGCTGCGCCAGTTCCAGGGAATCGCGGTTCAGCGCCCGGGCGCGCCACAGGTCGCCGTCGGCAATCGCCAGGTTCGACAAGGTGGACAAGCACATCAGGCGTTGGCCGTAACGTTTTTGCGGCAGGCTTTCCAGGGCTTCGGTGCAATAGCGAAGGGTGGCCTGGCGATCGCCACGGCCACGGGCGACGATGCCGCTCAGGGCCAGCCACTGGGCGAGCATGGATTTATGCGCGGTGGCCGAAGGGGCCGGCAGGAAGCGGCTCAAATGAGCGGCCAGCTCCTGCGCGGCGTCCAGTTGGCAGGCCAGGCCCAAGGCCCAGCTGTAGAGCACGATCAAGCGCGGCGTGCTGATGAGCAGGCTGTCGGGCAGGTCCATTTTCCAGCGCAGCAACATACCGACATTCTGTTCGGCCAGCAGTTGTTCCTCCGAAAGGTTTTGCACCAGGTTTGCCGCCACGTCCAGATGCCCGGCGCGCAGCGCCTGCTCCACGGCTTCATCGATCAGGCCTTGGGCGTTGAACCAGCGACAGGCGCGCAGGTGCAACGTTGCGCCCGGCACCATGGCTTGCGCGCTGGGCCGACTGCGCAACAGATCGGAAAACAGGTGATGGAAGCGATACCAGCGCCCGTGCTCGTCCAACGGCACGAGGAAAACCTGATGGGCCGCCAGGTATTGGAGAATTTCCTGGCTGTCGTGGGCGTCGCGCACCGCATCGCACAGCTCGCTGCAAAAGCGTTCCTGCGGGGCGATGTCGTAGAGAAACGCTTGCACCTCGGCGGGCAGGCAATCGATGACTTCTTCCAGCAGATAGTCACGGATCAGCCCTTCCCCCCCGTGCAGGGCTTGGGGCAATCGCCCCTCGCTGCCGGCCTCGGAAGCAGCCAGCAGCCAGAAACGCAGCCCGGCGACCCAGCCTTCGCTGCGCTGGATCAGGTTTTCCAAGGCTTCCCCACGCAGTGAACTGCTGTGGTGCTGAAGCAGCGTCAGCGCTTCGTCGTGGGTCAGGCGCAGGTCCTGCTCGTTGAGTTCCAGCAACTGGCGCGACAGGCGCAAACGCGCCAGATGCCAGTCCGGCCGCTGGCGACTGGTCACCAGCACCAGCAACCCATCGGGCAAGTGGTTGAGGAAAAACTGCAAGCAGCGATCCAGCACCGGACTCTGGGCGAGATGGTAGTCATCGAGCACCAGCAGCAAGGGCGCCCGTGGCGATAGATGCCCGGACAGCTCGTCCAGCAGGCCGTCCAGCCATTCCTCGAAAGCAAAGGGCTGGTGGCGCTGGCGCATCTTCAACAGGCCCAACGCCTGGCCGCCCAACTGGGGGAAAAACGCCTGGAGCCCTTCAAGCAACCGCTCCAGGAAACGCCCCGGATCGTTGTCCCTGGCACTGAGCCCCAACCAGAGGCTGTGCCAATGCGTCGGCAAACCCTGGCAAAACTCCACCGCCAACGAGCTCTTGCCGAACCCCGCCGGGGCGCTCACCAACAACAACCGGCCACCGAGCCCCGCGCTCAGGCGCTCGCACAACCGCGGCCGCACGACGTGGCCATCGGGCAAAGGGGGGCGATAAAAGCGCCCTTCCTGTACCGCGAAGGCTGCGCGGGAAGAATCCGGGAGTGAAGACAGATCAGTCATGGCCGGCTCTTGTTGGAATGCGGGTGGCGGCGTTGCAGATGTCCGCAGACTAGCCGTAAACGAGGACGTATTGAAGGGAGTGCTACAAATGGCTACAAAAAGACTACACATTGTTTATCGCCGTCGAGGCGAGGGAGCTTGCTCCCGCTGGGTTGCGAAGCGCCCCCCAAAGCGGACCGCCCTGGCTTATCGGATACCGTGGGAGGGTTTGATCTGGGACTGCTTCGCAGTCCAGCGGGAGCAAGCTCCCTCGCCACAAAAGATATGCGTTGGCAAAAAAAAAGCCCCGAACCAGTCGGGGCGTTTTTTCGAGGATGCGGCCTCGGGCAAAGCGGTTAGCGAACGCCTTCCTGGCGCAGCGCCGCTGGGGTGAAGTCGCTGGTGGACGCGGTGAAGCCGAAGTCGTAGGCCGATTTCTCTTCGTTCTTCATGCCCAGGGCCAGGTAACGACCGGACTGCAGGTCGTAGAGGGTTTCCAGGGCGTACCACGGCACTTGCTTGTCGTAGTAGTTCTCGGCATGGGCCTCGGCCACGCGCCACAGTTGGCCACGACCGTCGTAGTGGTCGATAACCGCCGCTTGCCAGGTGTCTTCGTCGATATAGAAGTCACGCTTGGCGTAGATATGGCGCTGGCCTTCCTTCAGGGTCGCGGTCACGTGCCAGACACGACGCAGTTCATAGCGCGCCAAGTCCTGGTTGATGTGGCCGGCCTTGAGGATGTCGGCGTACTTGAGTTGCGGCGAATCGATCTTGTGGCTGTTGGAGGCGATGTACAGCTCTTTCTTGCCTTCAAGCTTCCAGTCGTAACGATCCGGCGCGCCGTTGTACATGTCCAGGTTGTCGGAGGTGCGCAGGCCGTCGGCGGCGGTACCCGGGCCGTCATAGGCGACTTGCGGGGCCTGACGCACACGGCGTTGGCCGGCGTTGTAGATCCAGGCCTTGCGTGGTTCCTTCACCTGGTCGAGGGTTTCGTGAACCAGCAGCACGGTACCCGCCAGGCGTGCCGGCGCGGTCACTTGCTGCTTGAAGTAGAACAGCACGTTGCCCGGGTTGGCCGGATCGAAGCCCTTGATCTTGTCGCGGAAGACGAACTGATCCTGGAAGTACACCAGGTTGTACGAACCGTTTGGCTGCGGCGTGGCCTGGGTCACCAGGCGGGTCACGCTGCCGCCGCGATAACGGGTGATGTGGTTCCAGATCACTTCGAGTCCGCTCTGGGGAATCGGGAACGGCACGGCCGTCTCGAAATTCTCCAGGCCGTTGCCGCCGCCCACCAGTTTGGTGTTCACGGCGTTTTTCTTGATGGAGGCCAACACATCATCGGGCACGGTTGCGCCGCGATGGGTCGTGTAGACCGGCATCTTGAAGGTTTCCGGGTAGCGCTTGAACATCGCGTACTGGCCGGGGGCGAGTTTGTCCTTGTACTGGTCGACGTTTTGCGCGGTGATCGTGAACAACGGTTTTTCACTGGCGTACGGATCGGCGAGGAAACCCTTGCCGTCCACGCTACCGGCGTTCTTGGTCATGGGTTTCCAGGCCGAAATCGAACCATCGGCGTTACCCGCCATCTCGGCGCCCATCGGCGTCAGGCTCTTGCCCAGCTTATCGGCCTCGGCCGCAGGCACGGCGGCCATGACGCTGGCCGCCAGCAGGGACAACCCCAGCGCTCCGACTTGCAACAGATTCTTTGTTATTTTCATAGTGTGTCGTCCTGAAATACGGTGCTTAGAAGTTCACGCCGACGCTGAGCGCCACGAAATCCCGGTCGTCCACGGTGGTGTACTTGCCGTCGAAGAAATTGGTGTAGGCCAGGCTGGCGGTATAGGTGTTCTGGTATTCGGCATCAACACCCAGGCTCACAGCCTTGCGGCCTTCCTCGAAGTTGGCGCCAGGGCCTGGCGAGTAGCCCTTGACGTCATGGGACCAAGCTACGTTGGGACGGAGATTTACACCGGCAAATACGTCGTTGTAGTCCCAAATGGCACGACCGCGATAACCCCAAGAGTTTGCCGTGGTGAAGCCGTCATTTTCGCAATAGCGACTAGCGTTGTTCTGCGCTCCGCCTGCCAGGGTCGAACCGTTCAATATCTCACATTGGCCATTCGGCAAAGGCCCAGGGCCATAGCTCGGATCACGGCCATAACGCGCCTTGGAAGTGCTTTCCAGACCGCCGACGTGAGTGAAGCCGACCTCGCCTACGAGGGTCAGACGCTCGGCACCCATGACCTGATCGAAGAAGTGGGTAAAAGTGGTTTGCAGCTGTGTCACTTCTTTGCGGCGATAGCCTGGCTGGTCCGTGTCTGCCTGTCCTGGCAGTACGGAAACATCGGGGTTCAAAGGCGTCAATCCGGAAAACAGGATATCGGTGGTATTGAGCTGGACCGGCGCATTCGGGCGGTAGCTGATTTCGCCGCTCCATGCGGTACCTGTGGGCAATGTGGTCGAGAAACTCAGGCCATACAGGCGGATATCTTCGGGATACTCGACGTAGTAGTTTGAATTACCTGCGACAACCATCGGTACCATGGCTTGAGCCATGGCAACCGCTTGAGCAAACGGAATGCCGGCAGCCATCAGCGACCCTACCAATCCGGGTCCGCTGGTATAAGCGCTGGCTGGTGCACCATGACCACTGAAAATTGGTGCACGGCTGTGGTAGTTCATGAAATAAGCGCCAAACTCGGTATCCAGCGGCTCGTACATGTACTTGAAAGACACGCCGAACTGGCCGCTGTCCCGAGCATCACGGTCGGGGCCACGACGCACCAAAGTGCCTTCGCCATCTACGTCCACACCGAACGCACCCAACGTAGGCATGGCAGCCGCCGGAATCGCCGACGCGCTCCTCAGCACTCGCAGGTTACTGTCACAACCATCGGAAATGACGTCCGGCTGCGAGAAGAAAGTCCCGCAGTTGTCAGTAACGGTCTGATCCCACTCCAACTGGTAGAACGCTTCAGCCGACAAGTTATCGGTCAAGCTCTGTGACACATAGAACATATTGACCGGGATCAGCCCTTCCTTGACCTCGGCGCCCGGACGACGGAACGCGGACACATCGACCGGGTTGATGGCATTGATGCCGTTCTGAATGAAGGTGCTCTCGCCCCAACTAACCACCTGCTTGCCGAGGCGCACCGAGCCGGGCTGATCGGCAATGGCGTAGTTGTGGTAAATGAACGCATCGAGAATCTGCCCGCCGGAAGACTGAGCGCCTTCCTTGCGGTTGCTGTCGCTGATGTCCTTGAACGGACGGCTTTCGTCCTTGAGCTCAAAGTCATACCAGTACTTGCCACGCACAAACACACCGGTGTCGCCGTACTTCAGCTCCAGGTCATGGATACCCTTGAAGATCTTCGAGAAAGTTTCCCCTCGCTTGAAATTCAAGTGACCGTCATCAGAGGTCTGGGACAAACCATGGCCACCGTTGTTGACGCCGATCAGGTTCTTGTTGGCCTTGGCCGTGGACCAGCTCGCGCCGACCGACAGGGACGAATCGAACTGGCCTTCGATTTCACCAATGTTGAAGCTGACGCCGAATGCCGGGCCGGCGAGCGAGGAGGCAAGACTGACGGCCAGAGGCAGTTTTGCCCGGCGCCAGAAAGTGTTTGCTGAGGTCATCGACGCAACTCCATGTGTTTTATTGTTATGGCAGTGGACGTTTCCGGAAACCCTTCGCCATGCTGGCACGCGCGTCCCATTCCGAAAAGCCTTGGGCGGACTATAGCCAGCAGGTAGTACGGCTTGATCCCTCTAAAGTGTGATTTGCAGCCCCCGACCACTCTGGAACAGTCCTTCGCCAGGCCGACGTTTGTCGGCACGGCAAGGATGGCTGAAATTTCCGATTTAACAAGACAAGCGCTTGCTTGGTGGGGCTGCCGTGCCCTTTTCGGGCACGGCGAGGACGCTCAAAGCGTCGAAAGGAAGGTGCTGTTGTTGCTCTGCCATTCGGTGATGTCAACGCGGATACGTTTCTTGTCGAGCTTGCCGACGCTGGTCTTGGGAATTTCCGTAACAAGGGCAATCTGGCTAGGGATCGCCCATTTGCTCAGGTGCCCCAGCTCGACAAACGGCTTGAGGTGCTCCTTGAGCTCGCGAGCCCCGATCTGGTGCCCCTCACGAACGACCAGCAAGGCAAACGGCCGCTCGCCCCACTGCGGGTCGGGAATGCCGACCACTGCTACTTCGCGTACCGCCACATGCCGACTGATAAGGTCTTCCAGGTCCAGGGACGAGATCCATTCGCCGCCGGTCTTGATCACATCCTTGATGCGGTCGCGAATGTCGATGAAGCCCATGCCGTCGAGCGTGGCGACGTCGCCAGTGTGCAACCAGCCGCCACTCCAGAGTTCGGCGCCCTTCTGCGGTTCGTTGAAATAACCTTCGGTGAGCCATGGCGCGCGCAATACCAATTCGCCCTGGGTTTCGCCATCGGCGGGAAGGAAGCGGCCCTCGCCGTCGACGATCGCTGCCTCCACCAGTGGCCCTGGCACGCCGGCCTTGATCCGATAAGTGATGCGCTCGTCTTCGCCGCCGGCCATCAACTCATCGTTGAGGTGGGCGCAGGACACCAACGGGCCGGTTTCGGACATGCCGTAGGCGGCGGTGAGCTGGATGCCCTTGGCCTTAGCAGCCTCGTACAGGCTGCGGTTCAGGGCGCTGCCGCCGATGACGATTTTCCAGCCGCCGAAATCGGTGTCCTGGGCGCCCTTGGCGTTGAGGACCATTTGCAGGATGGTCGGCACGCAGTGGGAAAAAGTGACCTTTTCCTTGCGCCACAGCTCCACCAGGAACTCCGGGTCGTAGCGACCTGGGTAGACCTGCTTGAGGCCGAGCATGGTTGCCACGTACGGCAAGCCCCAGGCGTGAACGTGGAACATGGGTGTGATGGGCATGTACACGTCGTTGGTGCCCAGCAGGCGCACGCTGTCGATGGCGCCCATGATGGTCGACACACCCAGGGTGTGCAGCACCAACTGCCGATGGGTGAAATACACGCCCTTGGGGTTGCCCGTGGTGCCGGTGGTATAGAACGTGGTGGCGACGGAGTTTTCGTCGAAATCCTGGAAATCGTAGGTCGGACTGGCGCCGGCCAGCAGTTGCTCGTACTCGCCCACGAGGTCGGGCAGGTCGGCGGTCTTGTCCGGCTGGTCGGTCAGCAGTAGCGTCTTTTTCACCGTTGTCAGCTGGCCGGCGATCGCCTGGTACAAGCCGACGAACTCGCTGTTGACCAGCACGAAGCGATCCTCGGCGTGGTTCATGGTGTAGAGGATCTGTTCCGGCGACAGTCGCACGTTGATGGTATGGATCACCGCGCCGATCATCGGGATAGCGAACATGCATTCCAGGTACCGATGGCTGTCCCAGTCCATGACCGCCACGGTATCCCCGGCTTTCACCCCGGCCTCGGTCAGCACGTTGGCCAGCCGTGCGACGCGCTCGATCAGGGTGGGGTAGCTGTAGCGCAACTGGTCCCGGTAGATGATCTCGCGGGTTTTCTCATAGCGTGCGCCGGACATCAGCAGCCGCTTGATCAGCAACGGGTATTGATAAACGCCCTCGGCTGGAGGAATAACGCGAGTCTGCAACATAGGAATCCCTTTTCTGACTGCACGGTCTTGGCTGGAAAAGTAAGCACTTTAAAGCGCTTGTCCGCGGATCAAATCAGCCGAAGGAATGATTTGATCCGCCCGCAAACACTAGCCTTGAGCCATCATCAGGATTCGCTCAACTCGTTCAATGGGCCTCGGTAAACGCCAGTTTCACGCCGATGGCGATCAGCACGGCGCCCATGGTCCGGTCGAACCAATGGCCCATGCGGGCAAAACCGGCACGCACCCGCGCCTGGCTGAACAACATTGCAACCATGCAGAACCAGGCCGCCGTGGCAACCGCCAGGTACACACCGTAGCCGGCCTGGATCGCCAGGGGCGTATGGGGATTGATGACCACGGTAAACAGGGAGAGGAAGAACAGCGTCGCCTTGGGGTTCAGGCCATTGGTAACGAAGCCGGCGGTAAACGCGCCCCGAGCGGTGCGCTCACCTGCCTCCTTGTGCAGGTTTTCCTGGCTCGCCTTGGCCGGCTGGGCGCGCAGGGCCTTGAAGCCGATGTACAGCAGGTAAGCGGCGGCGGCCCACTTCAAGGCGTTGAACAGCACGATCGACTGGGACACGATCAGGCCGATGCCCAGCAACGAATACCCCACGTGCAGGAAAATCGCCGTGCCGACCCCCAACGCCGTCCAGGTCCCGGCGCGGCGGCCGTGGGTCACGCTTTCGCGGACCACCACGGCGAAGTCCGGGCCAGGGCTGGCCACGGCCAACAGGTGGATCAGGGCGACAGTGAGAAATTCGGCGAGGTACATGGTGGTGCTCCTGGCGACAATCTTTGTTGAATGAAATCCGTGGCGAGGAGCTTGCTCCCGCTCGGCTACGCAGCAGTCGCTCGTCGCGTATCGGGGCCTTGCCTTGCAGGCCAGCGGGAGCAAGCTCCCTCGCCACGGCAACTCTTCTGATAGGCTCGCCACATTACGCCTTCAGTCTTCTACATGACAGGTACAGCTGATGACCAATACCGCACGCGCAGTTTTCCTCGATCACGCTTCACTGGACCTCGGCGACCTGGAGCTGGCTCCATTGCGCGATTGCTTCACCGAACTGCAGCTGTTCCCCGGCACCCGCCCGGATGAGGTGGCAGGCCGGCTCGAGGGCGCCACGGTGGCGATCACCAACAAGGTCGTGATCGACGCAGCCGCGATGGCCGCCAACCCTGAACTGAAGCTGATCCTGATCAGCGCCACCGGCACCAATAACGTCGACCTCGCCGCTGCCCGCAGCCATGGCATCGTCGTCAGCAACTGCCAGGGCTATGGCACACCGTCGGTGGCCCAGCACACGATCATGCTGCTACTGAACCTGGCGACGCGCCTGGGCGACTATCAAAAAGCCGTGGGCGAAGGTCGCTGGCAACAGGCTTCGCAGTTCTGCCTGCTGGACTACCCGATCGTCGAACTGCAGGGCAAGACCCTCGGGCTGCTCGGCCATGGCGAACTGGGTGGCGCCGTCGCACGGCTGGCCGAAGCCTTCGGCATGCGCGTGCTGCTGGGGCAGATTCCAGGAAGGCCCGCCCGTGCGGACCGCGTGGCCCTGGACCAACTGCTACCCGCGGTGGATGCCTTGACCTTGCATTGCCCGCTCAACGAGCACACCCGCCACTTCATTGGCGCGCGTGAACTGGCGTCGCTCAAACCCGGCGCGTTCGTAGTCAACACCGCACGCGGTGGCCTCATCGACGAACAGGCACTGGCCGATGCGCTGCGCAGCGGTCACCTGGGCGGGGCGGCCACCGATGTGTTGAGCGTGGAGCCGCCGACCCAGGGCAATCCGCTGTTGGCAGGTGATATCCCCCGGCTGATCGTCACACCGCACAACGCCTGGGGCAGCCGCGAGGCCAGGCAACGGATCGTCGGCCAACTGGCGGAAAACGCCCGGGGCTTTTTCAGCGGTACAGCGCAACGAGTCGTCAATTGATAGACTGCCGCACTTTTTTACAAGGAGCAGACCATGGATCCGCGCAGTGAAGTACTGCTTCGTCAGGCCGAGTTATTCCAGGGTCCGGTCCTGCTGGCCGGGCTCCCAGCCGACGACCTGCTTGGCCGCTTGCCCGAGGCCCATGGCTGGTGCTGGCATGCCGGCGACCAGGCGGCCCTGGATGCCCGCTTCCCAGGGCGCAGCCATTTTGGCGTGAATGTACCCGAACTTTCGTTCGACGCTGCCGTGGTCTTCCTGCCCAAGGCCAAGGACCTGACCGACTACATCCTCAACGCCGTTGCCGCGCGCCTGGCTGGGCGCGAGGTGTATCTGGTGGGGGAAAAGCGCAGCGGCATCGAAGGCGCTTCCAAGCAGCTCAACCCCTTTGGCGAGCCGCGCAAGCTCGACAGCGCGCGGCATTGCCAACTGTGGCAGGTCACCGTCGCCAACGTCCCTGAAGCCAAGCCGCTGGAAAGCCTCGCGCAAACCTATGAACTGCCACTGGTCGAGGGCCCGCTCAAGGTCATCAGTTTGCCGGGAGTCTTCAGTCATGGCCGCCTTGATCGCGGCAGCGCGCTGTTGCTGGAGCATCTGGACAAGCTGCCCAGCGGCCACCTGCTGGACTTCGGCTGCGGCGCCGGCGTGCTGGGGGCGGCGGTCAAGCGGCGCTATCCCCATAACACCGTGACGCTGCTGGACGTGGATGCCTTCGCCGCCGCCAGCAGTCGATTGACGCTGGCCGCCAATGGCCTGGAAGCCGAAGTGCTGACGGGTGACGGGATCGACGCCGCGCCCATGGGCCTGAACGCGATTCTGAGCAACCCGCCGTTCCACGTCGGCGTACACACCGACTACCACGCGACCGAAAACCTGTTGCGAAAAGCGGCCAAACATCTGAAAAACGGCGGCGAACTGCGCCTGGTTGCCAACAGTTTCTTGAAGTATCAGCCGTTGATCGAAGAGCACCTGGGCCCCTGCGCGATCAAGGCCGAGGGCCAAGGCTTTCGCATCTACCGGGCCAAGCGCGGCTGAAGCGTTTTTGAGAAACAGCGCTTGCCCAATCGGATTTGCCTAGGCAGAATCCGCACCGTCCTAGGGGAGTAGTCTCCCGCGAGCGCCCTGCTCGCCCGGCATACGTCAACATACTTGGTCAGCAGACCATGGCGTATGCGGCCCAAGCGTCCACGCAGATGGTCGCTGGGTTTGACAAGACCTATGACACGCACACCTTACCCGGGGCGGGAAGGCTGTACGTGTCATAGCCGTGTCGACCCGCCCCTCTTAGGAATTACCTGATGCTGGACTCTTTCCTTGTTCCCACCGCCATCGTTGCACTGGCCGAAATCGGCGACAAGACGCAACTGCTTGCGCTTATCCTCGCTGCTCGCTTTCGCAAGCCGTGGCCGATCATCGCTGGCATCGTCGCCGCGACCCTGGCCAACCATGCGGCCGCGGGCGCGGTAGGAGCCTGGGTCAGCGGGTTCTTTTCCGATGCGGTGTTGCACTGGATATTGGCGGCAAGCTTCGCGGCCACGGCCCTTTGGACCCTGGTGCCGGACAAGCTCGACGATGAAGAGGCGAATACGGCCCGCAAGTTCGGCCCCTTCCTGACCACGCTGATCGCGTTTTTCCTGGCGGAAATCGGTGACAAGACCCAGATCGCGACGGTGATGCTCGCCGCGCAATACCCGGAACTGTGGCTGGTGATCATTGGCACCACCGTGGGCATGTTGATTGCCAACGTGCCGGTGGTACTGGCTGGCAACTTTGCCGCCGAGAAACTGCCCCTGGCCCTCATCCGCCGCCTGGCCGCCTCGGCGTTTTTCATCCTGGCGATCGTTGCGGTGTACAAGGCGATGCAGAGCAGTGGGTGGGTTTGAGGCTGTTGTGGCGAGGGAGCTTGCTCCCTCGCCACAAAAAAAAACTTCACCACATGACGGTGGTTACTTCTTGGCTTGCTGATAAAGCGGCATCACCTTCGGAATCGCCGCCTGCAACGAGGCGATCCGGCTGCTCGAGGACGGGTGGGTGCTCATGAATTCCGGTGGTGCCCCTTCCGAAGCCTTGGCCATCTTGTTCCACAAGGTGATCGCGGCGTTCGGGTCGTAGCCTGCGCGGGCGGCCAGCTCCAGGCCGATCAGGTCGGCTTCGTTCTCGTTGCCACGGCTGTTAGGCAGGGTCATGCCATAGTTGGCAACCGTGTCGGCCAACGCCAGGCTATCCTGGCCCAGGCCGAATATCGCACCGGCACCCTGCTTGGCCATTTCGATGCCATAAGCCTTGGACATGGCTTCACGGCCGTGCTCGCGCAAAGCGTGAGCGATTTCATGGCCCATGATCGCGGCGATTTCAGCGTCGGTCAGCTTCAGTTTGTCGATCAGGCCGGTGTAGAACATGATCTTGCCGCCGGGACCACAGTTGGCGTTGAGTTCATCGCTCTTGATCAGGTTCACTTCCCAGTTCCACTGCGCCGAATCCGGACGGAACACAGGCGCCTGGGCGATCAAACGATCAGCAATGACCTGAAGGCGCTTGGCGTCGCTACTGGTCTTGTCCAGGGCACCTTGCGCACTCGCCTCACCCAACGTCTTCTGATAGGACTGGGCATACATCTGGTTGACCTCGGCGGTCGACAGCATGCTGAACATGTACTGCTTGCGCTCCACGCCCACGGCTCCGCCGCTGGTGGTGTTGACTGACTGGCAACCGGCGAGCAGCAGAGCCGCGCCCAGAGCGCTCACCATCAAAGTCTTGTTCATACAAAAGAAGCTCCATGGAATCGTGGGCGTATCCTAGGCTTTGATTTGTATCGGCGCCAGATACACAGCGAGCGATTACAGTTTTTTCGGACAGGTCCCACTCATCCTTTTACGACTCCCACCTAACCAATACAGTCACCCGACGAACAGCGCCTCATGCCCGCCCACGGAAATGCCGATACAGATACCAGACGTCATTTCCGGGTCCGGAGCCATTATGAAATTCAAATCGATCCAGTTTTCCGTTGCCGCCCTGGCCGGTGCCATCGTCCTCAGCGTTGTTGGTGCCCTGGTGCTGTACGCATTGTTCGCCGGCGCCCGTACCCAGGAAATGGTGCAACAACGGACCAAGGCGCAATTCGAGCAACTCATCGAACAACGCCTCAGTGCGCTCGCCCGCACCCAGGCCAGCCTGATCCAACGCGAGCTTGAAGCACCGCTGTTGCTTGCCCGAGGACTGGCGACGACTAACGCCCTGATGGGCATGAACGGCACGGACGGCAACCCGTTATTGAAGATGCCCCGTGAGCAGATGATCAGCCTGTTGCGCGAGTCCGTGGTGCGCAACCCGAAGGTCCTGGGTGCCTACATCGCCTGGGAACCGAACGCTATCGACCACGACGACGCCAACTATGTGAACAGCCAGGTGCTCGGCATGGAAACCAATGGGCGCTTCCTGCCGTGGTGGTTTCGCAACCAGGACGGCACCTTGGGCCTGGAAAAGCTCGCCGACGTGACTGACCAGAAACTGCTGTCCACCGGCATTCGTGCCAGCGAATACTACCTGTGCTCCCAGGACAGCAGGAAAGCCTGCGTGATCGACCCGGCGCCCTACCGCGTCGGCAGCACCATGACCATGCTGGCCTCCTTCATCGAACCGATCCTCATCGATGGTAAATTCCAGGGCATCGTCGGCGCCGACCTGTCGGTGAACTTCATCCAGGACATGCTCGTTGCCGCTGACGCCAAGCTGTACGACGGCGCCGGGGAAATGGCCTTGCTCGCCAGCAACAATCGCCTGGTGGCCTTCACCAAGGACCCAAGCAAGCTCGGGGAAAAAGCCAGCGACCTGCTGGACGCCAACGAGCTGGACAACCTGGCCAAGCTTGGCGCTGGCGAAGTGCGTTACGACGTCGACGAAGCCCACGGTCACATCGAGGTGTACATGCCGTTCGGCATCGGCGAGACCAGCGCTCGCTGGACGCTGATGATGCAACTGCCGTTGAACGCGGTGATGGCAGATCTGCAAGCCTTGCAGAAGGACCTCGACGATCAGCGCGAGACCGACATTTTCGGCATGGCCATGGTCGGCCTGGCGATTGCCGCCATCGGCCTGCTGGTGATCTGGCTGGTGGGCCACGGCATCGCCCGGCCGCTCAAGCAAATGGTGGCGATGCTCGATGACATCGCCCAGGGCGAGGGCGACCTGACTCGCCGATTGACCAGCGACCGCGCCGATGAACTGGGCGCCATCGCCAAGGGCTTCAACACGTTCCTCGGCAAATTGCAGGGAATGATTACCCAAGTGGTGACCTCGGTGCAGAGTGTCAGCGACTCATCGGAGCACACCGCCGACATCGCAATCCGCACCAACCAGGGCGTGCACAAGCAGATGTCGGAGATCGATCAGGTCGCCACCGCCGTGCATGAAATGACTGCCACCGCCCAAGACGTGGCCCGCAATGCGACCCAGGCCGCCCAAGCCGCCAGTCACGCCGACCAGGCCGCCAGCCAGGGCATGCAGATCGTACGCGACACCTCCACCTCCATTGGCGCGCTGGCCGTGGAAATCGGCAAGGCCGTGGGCGTGGTGCAAACCCTGGCCAAGGACAGCGAGAACATCAACGCGATCCTCACGGCCATTCGCGGGATCGCCGAGCAGACCAACCTGCTGGCCCTCAACGCGGCCATCGAAGCGGCTCGGGCCGGTGAACAAGGTCGAGGTTTTGCGGTGGTCGCCGATGAGGTGCGCAACCTCGCGCAGAAGACGCAGCAGGCCACGGAAGAAATCCAGTCGATGATCCAGCAGTTGCAACAGGGCACCCGCGATGTCGTGCGCGTCATGGAAGACAGCCAGCACCGCACCGATGAAAGCGTGCAGCACGCAGCCAAGGCAGCCCAGGCGCTGGAGACGATTACCCAGGCGGTGTCGGTCATCAACGACATGAACACCCAGATCGCCAGCGCCGCCGAGGAGCAAAGCGCTGTAGCTGATGACATCAACCGCAACGTGATCAACATCGGCCAAGTGGCGAACGAAGTGGCCAGCGGCGCCGACGAGTCGAGCGCGGCCAGTGCCGGGCTGACCAAGTTGGCGGAGCAGCAGCGGCGGTTGATCAATCAGTTCAGGGTCTGACCCAAGCACCTCATTGCGAGCAATGAGGCCTGCACAGCCATCACAAACCTCAAGCCGGCGTCAGGCACTCCGGCCCATTGAGTTTCGGGTCGTTGACCATGTTGGCCAGCACCCGCTCGCGCAGTTGCGCAGGCTCGCTCGCCAGCAGCCCTTGCAAGGCATGCAAGGGTGTCTCGGGGTCGAGCCACAACCGTTGGCCTTCTTCATTCAGAATCAATGGACGCCGCTGACCGGCCGCCGGCTGGGTGATGACGGCGGTGCTCAACCACACCTGTTCCTGCACCGGATACGCTTCCCAGATCGCCGCAAAAAACAGCGACGAACCTTCCCCCGGCGTCAGCCAATAGGGGCGTTTACGCGAACCACCGCGCCATTCGTAGAACCCGTTGGCCGGCAGCAGACACCGACGCAACCGCAGGGCCTCGCGGAACATCGGCTGTTCGGCGACGGTTTCGGCCCGAGCATGGGCCGGGGTCCGGGACAGGTCCGTCAGCCACGGAGGCGTAAGCCCCCAACGGGCGCGGGCCAATTCGCGCTGGCCATCGGCGCCAGCCCGCAGCATCAGAACCGAATCATTGGGCGATATGTTCCATTGGGCCTTCTGGTCGGCAGGGAAGCCAGGCAAGGCCGCAAAGGCGGGGTTCCAGCGAAACAGGGCATAACGTCCACACATGGGGTAACACGACTCTCCTATCAAACGGCGGCCAGCCTAGGGTCTGTACGAAATGTATTCGCGCGAAGGCCAGACAAGGCGAAACGGGGCGAGGAAGCGCAGTGTACTGGAGTACATGAGCATTCCGAGCCCCGTTTCAACGCAGTATGGGTGAGTGCGGATACATTTCGTACAGAGCCTAACAGACCAGCGTTCCGGGGTAACTGTCCGGCTCATCGCCGGGTACCGGCAGCGCGGCATTGTAGGCGGCGATCAGTTCCTGGGCGTATTGCGCCTGTTCATCGTCCACCGCCAGCCCCAGCAAGCCATGCATCGGCAATTCCCCTGCGCCCCCCACCAGGTCACGTCCCACCAGATGCGCGGTGATGCCTTCGCTGGCGAGCATGCCTTGCAGCAATTCGCCTTCCATCAGGTTTTCCAGTTCGTAGATTCGCTGCATGGCCGCCCCTCATTCGTTTTCGCTGAAGACCTCGAGGTGCCATTCTTCATCGTGTACCTGTAGTACGAAAGTGATCGGCCGGCAACAGACCTGGCAATCCTCGATATAGGTCTGGTCGCCACCGGAAAGATCCAATGAAGTCTCGACCTCTTCTCCACAATATGGACATTCATATTCAGCAGCTTCCAGCATCGCGGTCTCCCGAGTGACTTGTGCGTATAATCGCCGGTCTATTTGCAGGGCTATTGTTGCCTGGACTGTCTTCCTGGCCGTGCCCTGGCGCTATTTATCGAACCTTTACTTACCCTAGCCGTTTCCAACAAGAGAGCATGATGGGCGAATTCGATGCCATCCGACCTTACGACGACAGTGAAGTCCCAGCGGTGCTGGCACGGCTGCTCAGCGATAAGGCGTTTCTAGATATCCTCACCCACTTCCGCTTCCCGCGCCTGGCCGGTGCTTTCGGCTGGATGCTCAAACCCCTTATAGCGCAGAAGCTGCGTCGAGAGTTCGCCGGTGTGACATCGGTCGCCACGTTGCAGGACAAAGTGGAGTTCTATGTCGACCACACCATCGAACGCGCCACCGATGGCGTGACCTACACAGGGGTGGAGCAGTTCAAGTCCGGCAACGCGTACCTGTTCATCGCCAACCACCGCGATATCGTGATGGACCCGGCATTCGTCAATTACGCCGTCTACCACGCGGGCCTGCCGACGCCGCGCATCGCCATCGGCGACAACCTGCTGCAAAAGCCGTTTGTCAGCGACCTGATGCGCTTGAACAAGAGTTTTATCGTGCACCGTTCCATCACCGGTCGCCGGGAAAAAATGGCGGCGTACCAGTTGCTGTCGGCGTACATCAATCACTCGATCCGCAACGATTGCGCCTCGATCTGGATCGCCCAGGCCGAGGGCCGAGCCAAGGACGGCGATGACCGGACCGAATCGGCGATCCTCAAGATGTTCCACATGAGCCGCAAGGACGAGCCGTTCGGCGAGGTCATCCGCTCGCTGAACCTCACGCCGGTGTCGATCAGCTACGAATATGATCCGTGCGACCAGGCCAAGGCCCGGGAGCTTTACATCCGCGCCACCACCGGGACCTACACCAAGGCACCAGGCGAGGACGACGTCAGCATCGCCAAGGGCATCACCGGCTACAAAGGCCGGGTCCACGTGAACTTCTCCGCGCCGATTACAGAGCTGTTCGAGGACACCAAGCAGTTGGCAGCGGAGATGGACCGGCAGATTCTCGGCGGTTATCGCCTGTTCCCCGTGCACTACCTGGCCTACGCCCAATGGACCGATGCCGACCCGCAGCTGCAGGTGCCGACGGCGGCTGAAGTGTTCGGTGCCGAAGAACTGGCGAAAGCTCAGGAAGAATGGCAGCGTCGGTTGGATGCGTGCCCGGCGGAACAGCGGCCATTCCTGGTGCTGCAATATGCAACGCCGGTGCGTAATCAGTATCGGGTCAAGGCGGGGTTGCCGCTTTAAAGCAGTGATTGCTTAGCGGCTTTAATGGCGAGGGGGCTTGCTCCCTCGACACTGAAGCTGCTGCGCTCAGAGCTGCGTGCTGATCCAGGACATCAGCAGCGCGACGCCCAGGCAGGCAAAGCCGAACCGGTAGAAAAACCGGTTCATGCGCTGGGTGGCCAGGTCCAGCAGGGCTTCGAATCGTTCATTGCTTTCGCCACTGCGCGCTTGGAGGCAGGCGCGTGCTCGCTGTTCGCGGCGGCGCGTTGCATGCAATACCCAGCCACCCGGGCAGGCAAACAGCAGCGCGAGCAGGTTGATCAGTTTGGCCGGGTGGGCAGCGAACAGCGAAAACAATTGCAACGACATCACAGACCTCAAGCGAATAACGGACGCCTTGCGCCCGGGACCTACGAACAGGGCGCGGATTCTACCGAAAGCCTGGCGTGCTGCGTCGGTTTTTCCGACCGGTAACGATGCCTCGCAAGGTTGGGTGCTTTTGGGCGAGCGTGTTTGCGGATTAATTTCATCGGTAACGGTTTCGTCATATGGATAGGTCACCCTGTCGCCCTCCAAACCCGCACGGAACCCGTCATGCTGCACGCCGAAAACCAGGATCGCCTCTATCTCATCAGCCCGAGCGACGAACAACAGAACCTCGTCGACAGCCTGTCCTTCAACGTGCAGGACCGGCACTGGCTGGTGTATTGCGCCCTCGGCGGCCATTCACATGCCGATCTGCCGGAGACGGACCTGCTGACCGGGATCAGCGTGCTGGAGCTCTATTCCCAGGCGGCGTGAATTTATCGCCCATAAAAAAACCCCTGTGGGAGCGAGGTTGCTCGCGATGACGATGGATCAGCCAACATCGAAGTGGCTGAAACATCGCTATCGCGAGCAAGCTCGCTCCCACAGGGGATACGGGTCTTCAGTCGTTACTCTGCCAACACCTGACCGATGGTCGGGTCCTTGAACAGACGGGTCAGGGCATCACTCAATACATCGCTGACCAGCTTGGTATTGGTGTCCTGGTTGGGCGCCATGCCGAAGCGTTGGTCCAGCGAAGCGCCATAACGACCGCTGTAGCGACGATTGGCGTTCTGCACGTCAGAGCGGAAGGTCGCGCCAATCGTCGCCTCGGTCACGTACATGCCTTCCTTGGGCGACTGGTATTTCAGTTCCGCCAGGGTCACGGTCAGTTGCGGGGCATTCATTGCATTGGCGGTGGGGGTGAAGCCCAGCAAACGCACGGCCGCCTCGGCCTGGGCCTGCAATTTAGGCAAGATTTGCGCACCCTGCACCGTGATCACGCTGGTTTCCGGGTACAAGCCACCACGTGTGCCGAGGGTCGGCGACGGACGACCGTCCACGACACGGACCACCACCGGCTGGCCGCGACCCACCGGCGCCAGTTGGGCGTTGAGCTTGGGCTCCGGGTTAAGTTGTTGCGGGCTGTGGGCACAGCCGACGAGGGTCAGACTGGTCACTGCGATCAAACCGAACAACAGGCGTTGCAACATGCTCTTCTCTCCAGAATCGGGCACAGACAGGCCGGCAGTATAGCGGTGCGCCATCGCGGCGAACCAGCGCCTTCGATGAATACTGAATTGTCTGACACGGGCCCGGATAGGCGGTTCCTGTCACCCCTTTGTCACGGTCCTTACACCAGGGTGTCATGGCTGGCTGTCAGGCTGTCCCCAAGCTCCCCGGACACGGTACCTGACCATGCGTTTTCTCATCTCCCTGTTTACCCCGCGCCCGCATCATCGTTGCTTCGCCCTGCTGGACCGTACCGGCCGCTGCCAGGCATTCAAGCAGTGCAGCCTGCAGCCCATGGGCGATGGCTGGGTGGAAATCGAAGAGATCCGCCTCAACTGGCTGCACCAGCCCTTGCCTGCCAGTGCCCTGGTACAACCGCCTCGCACTCGCGTACGTAACCGCCAGCTGTTGGCCTTCTGACCGCAAGGCTAATAAAAGTCATAAAACACGACCATTTCTACGCGTTTCTTCGTTACAATCTCCCCCCGATTATAAGGACGTCTCCTGATCGGGCCTCGCAACGCCGCTGATGCGCTTGTATTGGCACCCCGCACCGCCCACAGAGAGCCGCCCACACAGATCGAGTGAAGCTGGCGCGCTTGCTGTTTCCCTGGCAAATCACCGCTTTTCGCGAATCTGCAGAGCTGTCATTACGCTCGGTCACTGAGCTGTCTGCCCGTTTTGCCTGTCATGTATTGCATGGGGGCAACCAAACCGGGCCCGGTGCCAGGCTGGGACAGCCCTTTTTTGAGGTTCACGTCTTCAAAAGAGCGTGAAAAAACGGGTTTTCACAACTTCACAAGAGTGTGGCGAGCAAATGAAGAGTTTTGCGTCTGAACAAGCACCATCAGCGTCTGGAACAGCCCAACGACACAGGACCGGATATCGCTCAAGAACCGCCGCCTGAAGCCTGTCCGCTACGGATTTGGTTGCACGAACGGATGTCTCGGCCATAAGTCGAATTGCTTGCCCTGCGCTTAAATGAGTTCATGGGACTCTAGAGGCCAGGCTGCATGCATCCGCAAGAGTGCGAAAAATTGCGAAGATTCGGACATGGCGATTCCTGGCCATGGATACCTGGGGCGCAACTGACCTGCCCCGCTTCCTGGCCGCTATGCCGACAATTTGGTGCTGCAGATTTTGGAGACGCGTTAAATGGCGCATAACGAAGCAGTTGATGTAGTTCTGGTAGGGGCCGGCATCATGAGTGCCACCCTGGCCGTACTGCTCAAGGAGCTCGACCCGGCGATTTCCCTGGAAGTCGTCGAGCTGATGGACTCGGGTGCCGCGGAGAGTTCCAACCCCTGGAACAACGCCGGTACCGGTCATGCCGGGCTGTGTGAGCTGAACTACACGCCCCAGGCCGCCGATGGCACTGTCGACATCAAGAAAGCCGTGCACATCAACACCCAGTTCGAGGTGTCGAAGCAGTTCTGGACGTACCTGACTAAAAAGGGCACGTTCGGCTCGTCGAAATCCTTCATTGCCCCGGTGCCGCACCTGAGTTTCGTACAGGGTGAAAAAGGCGTGGAGTTCTTGAAGAAGCGCTTCGAACTGATGAGCCAGCATCACGCCTTCGCCGACATGGAATACACCGAAGACCGCGACCAGATGGCCGAGTGGATGCCCCTGATGATGCCAGGCCGGCCGGCCGATGAAGTCATCGCCGCCACCCGCGTCATGAACGGGACCGACGTCAACTTCGGCGCCTTGACCAACCAGTTGCTCAAGCACCTGGGCAGCGCGCCGGACACTCAGATCAAATACTGCAAGCGCGTCACCGGCCTCAAGCGCAAAGGTGACGGCTGGACCGTGAGCATCAAGGACGTCAATTCCGGCAGCACCCGCGAAGTCGACGCCAAGTTCGTCTTCCTCGGTGCCGGTGGCGCCGCGTTGCCGCTGTTGCAAGCGTCGGGTATCGAAGAAAGCAAGGGCTTCGGTGGTTTCCCGGTCAGCGGCCAGTGGCTGCGTTGTGACAACCCGGAAGTGGTCAAGCACCACCAGGCCAAGGTCTACAGCCAGGCCGCCGTGGGCTCGCCACCGATGTCGGTGCCGCACCTGGACACCCGCGTGGTCGACGGCAAGAAGTCCCTGCTGTTCGGGCCTTACGCCGGTTTCACCACCAAGTTCCTCAAGCACGGCTCGCTGATGGATCTGCCGATGTCGGTACGCGCCGGCAACATCGGCCCGATGCTGGCCGTGGCCCGGGACAACATGGACCTGACCAAGTACCTGATCAGCGAAGTGATGCAGTCCATGGAGCAGCGCCTGGAATCCCTGCGCCGCTTCTACCCCGAGGCGAAAGCCGAGGACTGGCGCCTGGAAGTGGCCGGCCAGCGGGTGCAGATCATCAAGAAAGACCCGAAGAAAGGCGGCGTACTGCAATTCGGCACCGAACTGGTGGCGGCCAAGGACGGAACCCTCGCCGCCCTGCTCGGCGCTTCGCCAGGCGCCTCGGTCACCGTTTCGATCATGCTGGAACTGATCGAGCGTTGCTTCCCGGAAAAAGCCAAGGGCGAGTGGGCCACCAAGCTCGCGGAAATCTTCCCAGCCCGGGAAAAAGTACTGGAAACCGATGCCGCGCTGTATCGCAAGATCAATGCGCAAAACAACATTGCGTTGGAACTGGTTGAAGAAAGCAGCGAGACCCAAAGCTACGCTTGATTCGGTCGGCTAAAAAAAGCCCCGCTCTCAATGAGGGCGGGGCTTTTTTTTTGAAGCTTTTCGTGGCGAGGGAGCTTGCTCCCGCTGACCTGCCAGGCAGGCCCTCGGCCTATCAGCCACGCGCCTTGTTGATCAACTCGATGTATTCCTCGGCGTTGCGCTGGTCCTTGTTCAGCGCAACGAAATCATTGCCATGTTCGTCCTTGCCATCGAGGTCGTAGCCCGCCTCGACGAAAAACACCAGGAAACGCTCGAAGTCGTCGACACGCAGCCCACGGTAGGCCTTGATCAGTTTGTGCAGCGACGGCGACGTAGCATCGACCGGTTCAAAATTGAGGAACAGCTTGATCTGTTCGTCGCCAATCTCGTCACCAATCACTTGTTTCTTGTCTTTACGCATTGCCGGCTCCAACTCGCACAATTCACGGGGCGGGCAGTTTACCCCCGGCGGGCGTTGCGGCTCAACGCGGGCGTGCGGTGCCGGTGTGCAGATCGGCCCAGATATGGCCGTTGGCGTAGCTGAGGAATTGCACGTACACCGTGTCATTGCGCAACAGGTCGATGACCACCCGGTACTGGGCCTGTGGATAAGACAAGGTCAAGGTCTTGCTCGCCTCGTCGTACGCCGGTTTCTTCAGGCTTTTGCTTTCCCCGTCGAAATTGAGAATCACCTGGCTGATGGTCGCGCCCTTGTTCAACGGTTTGCCTTTGAGGCGCACCATCAATGGTGAGGTGACCGGGATCGGCTGCTGGTTGGAAGGGCGCTGGTTGCCCAGTACCACCGAGTATTCGGTGACTTGCAGCAACTGCTGCTGTTCAGGCTGCTCCTGGCGCGCCACGAGGTCATCCGGCGGCAAGAACTGACTGTGCATCGGCGCGGCCACGGCCATCAAGGGCAAGCTAGTTAGCAACAGCAAAGTGGCGCAGCGGCGGATCGATACACTCATGACAGGCTCCGGAGGCTTGGCCGGGCACGCTAGCATTCATCGAAAAAATAAGCGACCCGGACAATTCATTCGCGGCACAGGCTATCAGCGCGGGCCTCATAAAAGCGCGATCGCCATCGATATTAGTCGAATTGAGCGCGCATCCAGGCCTGGTATTGCGCAACGCCGGGCTCGCCTTCGCGGGGCGCCCAAGGGGCCAGTTCGCCGTCGCCCACCGGCCGGTAGGGGCCGGCTTTGCATTCGAACATCAGGCTGTCAGCCTCCAGTACCACCAGGCCATGGTAGACACCGGCCGGCAGATCGACACCGAGGCAATCGCCACCGGCCTGCAGGATGCGCTTGCCGGTCACGGTTCCGGTTTCATCGAAGATCAACACACCGAGGCGGCCTTTGAGCACCAGTAAGGTTTCAGCCTTGTCGGCGCTCAGGTGGCGATGCGGCGGGATGTAGGTCGAGGGCTGCAAACCCACCGCCATGCGGTGGCAAGGCTCATCCATCTGGTGGAAATTGTGGTGTTGGCGCCCACGCGCACTGGCCCCGGCCTTCTCGGCCAGCTCATCGAACAAGGCTTGATCCAGGAAGGCAGGGCCAGTCATCCGATTACATCCCCTTGACGGCGAAAATGCCATTGGCGTTGCGCCAGTAGCCTTTATAGTCCATGCCGTAGCCGAAGATGTAGCGGTCGATGCACGGCAGGCCGACAAAATCGGCCTTCAGGTCAGGACGGGCCTTGCGGTCGTGGTCCTTGTCGATCAGCACGGCGGTGTGCACCGCGCGGGCGCCAGCGTGTTTGCAGAAATCGATGATCGCGCCCAGGGTATGCCCTTCATCCAGGATGTCGTCGATGATCAGCACGTCACGGTCTATGAACGAGACTTCCGGCTTGGCTTTCCAGAACAGGTCGCCGCCGCTGGTCTCGTTGCGATAACGGGTGGCGTGCAGGTAGGAAGCTTCCAGCGGGAAGTTCAGATAGGTCAGCAGCTTGCCGGAGAAAATCAGCCCGCCGTTCATCACGCAGAACACGACCGGATTGCTTTCAGCCAATTGATCGTTGATTTGCGCACCGACACGGGCGATGGCCGCTTCGACTTCAGCTTCGGTGTACAGGCAGTCAGCCTCTCGCATGACTTGACGGATATGCTCGAGATCAGCGGACATGTGCGCTCTCCAGGGGTGGCAGTTCGGAAAAGCGGGCAAAGGTACGCATCCCGCCCGGCCAGATCAAGCATTTGTGGACTAACGTTCTGTATTGTCTATAGGACAACACCCTCGGATAGATTAATCTAGGCCGGTTTTTTTGCCCGCCGCCGGAGCCTTCCCCATGCCCATCCTCGAGATCCGCCATCCGCTGATCAGACATAAACTCGGCCTGATGCGCCGCGCAGACATCAGCACCAAGAACTTCCGCGAACTCGCCCAGGAAGTCGGCGCCCTGCTCACCTACGAAGCCACCAAAGACCTGCCGCTCGAATCCTACGAGATCGCCGGCTGGGCCGGTGCGGTGCAAGTGGAAAAAATCGCCGGCAAGAAGATTACCGTGGTGCCGATCCTGCGCGCCGGTATCGGCATGCTCGAAGGCGTGCTCAGCTTGATCCCGGGCGCCAAGGTCAGTGCCGTGGGCGTGGCTCGCAACGAGCAGACCCTGCAAGCCCACACCTACCTGGAAAAACTGGTGCCGGAAATCGACGAACGCCTGGCAATGATCATCGACCCGATGCTCGCCACCGGCAGCTCGATGGTCGCCACCATCGATCTGTTGAAAAAGGCCGGTTGCCGCGATATCCGCGCCATGGTGCTGGTCGCCGCGCCCGAAGGCATCAAGGCCGTGGAAGATGCCCACCCCGACGTGACCATCTACACCGCCTCCATCGACCAGAAACTCAACGAACACGGCTACATCATTCCGGGCCTGGGCGATGCCGGCGACAAAATCTTCGGCACCAAGCAGAAGGACGCCTGAGCATGCAGGACGAATTCAACGATCCGCTCTGGCGTCAGGTGCTGTCCGGCGCGCAGATGCTGTTCGTCGCCTTCGGCGCGCTGGTGCTGATGCCGCTGATCACGGGCCTGGACCCGAACGTGGCACTGTTCACGGCGGGCCTGGGAACGATCCTGTTCCAGATCGTCACTGGGCGCCAGGTGCCGGTGTTCCTGGCGTCGAGCTTTGCCTTCATCACACCGATCATCCTCGCCAAGGGCCAGTTCGGCCTGGCGGCGACCATGGGCGGCGTGATGGCGGCCGGTTTCGTCTACACGTTTCTGGGCTTGGCGGTGAAGATCAAGGGCACCGGGTTCATTGACCGCCTGCTGCCGCCGGTGGTGATCGGTCCGGTGATCATTTCCATCGGCCTGGCGATGGCGCCGATTGCCGCGAACATGGCCATGGGCAAGGCCGGCGACGGTACCGAGCTGATTCATTATCAGACCGCGATGATGATTTCGATGCCGGCGTTGCTCACCACGTTGATTGTCGCCGTGTTCGGCAAGGGCATTTTCCGCCTGGTGCCGATCATCTCCGGCGTGCTGGTGGGCTTCGCCATGGCGTTTTTCTTTGGCGTCGTCGACACCGCGAAGATCGCCGCGGCCCCCTGGTTCGCCCTGCCCGCCTTCACCGCACCGGAGTTCAACTGGCAGGCGATCCTGTTCATCGTGCCCGTCGCGCTGGCACCGGCCATCGAGCACATCGGCGGCGTCATTGCCGTGGGCAGCGTGACCGGTCGCGATTACCTGAAGAAGCCGGGCCTGCATCGCACGTTGTTCGGCGACGGCGTCGCCACCACCGCAGCCGGCCTCTTCGGCGGCCCGCCCAACACCACTTACGCCGAAGTCACCGGCGCGGTGATGCTGACCAAGAACTACAACCCGAAGATCATGACCTGGGCCTCGATCTTTGCCATCAGCCTGGCGTTCATCGGCAAGTTCGGCGCGCTGCTGCAAAGCATTCCGGTGCCTGTGATGGGTGGGATCCTGTGCCTGTTGTTCGGCTCGATTGCCGCAGTGGGCATGAACACGCTGATTCGTCACAAGATCGATCTGGGCGAGGCGCGCAATTTGGTGATCGTTTCGGTGACGCTGGTGTTCGGCATCGGCGGCGTGCTGGTCGGCACCGGCACGGGCCCGGACGACTTCGGCCTCAAGGGCATCGCGCTGTGCGCCGTGGTGGCGATCGCGTTGAACCTGATCTTGCCGGGCAATGACGGATGGAAGCAGAAGAAGGCGGATGAGCCTCTGGTCTGACTCAGCTTGAGGTTATTGTTGTCAGTCAGATTGCTTTGGCGAGCAGGCTCGCTTCCACAGGAGATCTGTTGTGAACACAAATTTTGTGACCACTCGAGATCTACTGTGGGAGCGAGCCAGCTCGCGAAGGGGCCGCAGAATTTTTATAGCGCTAGAGGCGCCCGTTCGCAGAGGGTACTCAAGGCCTGCGCCCAGCGCGAATCGTCATTGAGACATGGCACCAGTACCAACTCCTCGCCTCCCGCCTCGCGGAACTGCTCTCGGCCGCGATCACCGATTTCCTCGAGCGTCTCGATGCAATCGGCCACGAACGCCGGGCACATCACCAGGACTTTTTTCACGCCGCTCTTGGCCAGTTCCTCCAGACGCGCTTCGGTGTAGGGTTCGATCCACTTGGCACGGCCCAATCGCGACTGGAACGACACCGACCATTTACCCTGCGTCAGGCCCATGCGCTGGGCGAACAATTCGGCGGTACGAATGCACTGGGCGCGGTAACAGGTCGCCATGACTTCAGGCGGCGCGTTCTTGCAGCAGTCGGCATCCCTGAAGCAGTGGTAACCCGTGGGGTCGAGCTTGGTCAGGTGCCGCTCGGGCAAGCCATGGAAACTCAACAACAGATGATCATGGTCCTGCATCAGGTACGGCTTGGCGGTGGCAACCAGCGCATCGAGGTATTCCGGTTGATCGTAGAAAGGCTGGAGAATCGAGAATTTCACGTCGAGCTTCTTCTCGCGCACAACCCGCTTGGCTTCTTCGATGACTGTGGTGACAGTGCTGTCGGCAAATTGCGGATACAACGGGGCGAGGGTGATGCTCTTGTGGCCCTGGCTCGCCAGGCGCACCAAGGTGGACTCCAGCGACGGCTCGCCGTAACGCATCGCCAACTCTACGGGCCCCTGCGTCCATTGGGCGGTCATCGCCTGTTGCAAGCGGCGGCTGAGCACTACCAGAGGTGAGCCCTCTTCCCACCAGATCGACGCGTAGGCGTGGGCAGACTGTTCGGGGCGCTTGATCAGGATCAGCGACACCAGCAACCGCCGGACCGGCCATGGCAGGTCGATCACGTACGGGTCCATCAGGAATTGATTGAGGTAGCGGCGCACATCGGCCACCGAGGTGGAGGCAGGCGAACCCAGATTCACCAGAAGCAACGCGTGATCGGTCATGCAACGTCCTATTTCAAAGGCGACCCGATAAATCTTCCAGGGCCGCGGGCAAATCAGTGAACTGGAATGAAAAACCCGCCGCCTGCAATCGGGCCGGCGTGGCGCGCTGGCCGCCCAGCAACAGCAATGACAATTCCCCCAACGCGACTTTCAGCGCAAGCTCCGGCATCGGCACCACGGCCGGGCGATGCAACACGTGCCCCAGGGCCTTGGCAAAATCGCGGTTGCGCACCGGGTTCGGCGCGCAGGCATTATAAGGACCGCTGGCATCACTGCGGTGCAGAAGAAAATCAATCAGAGCGATTTGATCGTCGATATGTATCCATGGCATCCACTGTCTCCCGTTGCCGATACGCCCGCCCAGCGCCAGTTTGAAGGGCAGCAGCAACCGCGACAAAAAGCCGCCCTCGGCGGACAGGACCAGGCCGGTTCGAACCAGGACCACGCGCAGGCCCAAGGCCTCGGCCCGCTGCGCCGTTTCCTCCCAAGCGATGCACAGCTGGCTGGCGAAGTCCTCGCTGACCGGCCCTGATTCCTCGGTCAGCTCCCGCTCGCCACCGTCGCCATACCAGCCCACGGCGGATCCGGAAATCAGCACCTGCGGTTTCTGCTCGCACCGTTCCAGCCATGCAAGCAAAGCCTCGGTCAACGTGATGCGGCTGCTCCACAGCAAGATCTTGCGCTTGTGGCTCCAGGGCCGATCAGCGATGGGCGCGCCGGCGAGGTTGACCACCGCGTCCACCGGCTCGCCAATTTCATCGAGCGCGGCGATGCCGCGCACCTGCGCCCCGCAGATTTTCGCCACCTGCTCGGGTCGACGACTCCATACCGTCAAGCGATGGCCTTGCTCCAACCAGTGCTGGCAGAGCTGACGTCCGATCAAACCAGTACCGCCGGTCAGCAATATGTGCATGAGGTGTTCCTCGCATCGCGTTTTACCCGGCCCATTAGTCTATTTTTATAGGTAGAGATTTTTCACATCGGCCAAGGTCTGTTTCTAACAATAGGACAACCTGCCAAAACGCGAACGGTAAAACTTATACCAAAAACCAAAATTGTACAGGATTAAACGACGGCGTAGTCTGTACAGAAAGTAAACGAGGCCCTCATGACTGTACCTATCGCAATCATCGGCACCGGCATCGCCGGACTCTCCGCCGCCCAGGCCCTGACGGAGGCCGGGCATGTCATCCAACTTTTCGATAAAAGCCACGGTAGCGGCGGACGCATGTCGAGCAAGCGCAGCGACGCTGGCGCGCTGGACATGGGCGCCCAGTATTTCACTGCCCGGGACCGGCGCTTCGTCACGGAGGTGCAGCGCTGGCAAGCCAACGGCTGGGCAGCGGAATGGAACCCGCAGCTCTATCACTTCCAGGACGGGCAGATGAGCCCTTCACCGGACGAACAGACCCGTTGGGTCGGCACCCCGCGCATGAGCGCGATTACCCGTGCCCTGCTCGGCGACCTGCCCGTGCAGTTCTCCTGCCGCATCACCGAAGTGTTTCGCGGCCAGGAGCACTGGCATCTGCAGGACGCTGAAGGGTTCACCCATGGCCCGTTCGGCCAGGTGGTCATCGCCACGCCCGCGCCCCAGGCGACCGCATTACTGGCCGCGGTGCCGAAACTGGCTGGCGTGGCCGCCGGGGTAAAAATGGACCCGACCTGGGCGGTGGCGCTGGCCTTCGAACAGCCTTTGGATACGCCCATGGAAGGCTGCTTCGTACAGGATAGCCCTCTCGACTGGCTGGCACGCAACCGCAGCAAGCCAGGCCGCGACAGCAAGCTCGACACTTGGGTGCTGCACGCCACCAGCGACTGGAGCCGCCAGCACATCGACATGTCCAAGGAAGCGGTCATCGAACACCTGCACGGTGCCTTCGCCGAACTGCTGCACAGCGCGATGCCCGCCCCGAGCTTCAGCGTGGCCCACCGCTGGCTGTACGCCCGCCCCGCCAGCAGTCACGAATGGGGCGCGCTGGCCGATGCCGACCTGGGGTTGTACGTATGCGGAGATTGGTGCCTGTCCGGCCGGGTCGAAGGGGCTTGGCTCAGCGGCCAGGACGCCGCGCGCCGGTTGCACGCCAGCCTCCAATAAATCGCCCTTGCCTCCCTCGCTGCTGTCGCAACAGACAGCAGCCCATCTGCGCCCTCCGTGGCATCGCCCGTTCATTCCATTGCCGGTTGACTTGTGTCCATTCAGACCTATGATTAAAAATATTGTACAGCGAAGTAAATATGTACAAGATTTTTATCCCAGAGGTAGCTCATGCCCAGCGAAGCGAACGCCAAACCCAAGATTGCTATCAGCGCATGCCTGATGGGCGCCGAAGTTCGCTTCAATGGCGGGCACAAGCAATCCCAGCTATGCAGCCGCACGCTTAATGACTTTTTCGATTTCGTCCCGGTTTGCCCTGAGGTCGCCATAGGCTTGGGCATTCCCCGGGAACCGATTCGGCTGGTGGGCAAACCCGAGCAACCCCACGCGGTCGGCACCGTGAACCGCGATCTCGACGTCACCCAACCACTGGACGATTACGGTCGGCAAATGGCCGAGGAACTAAACGACATTTGCGGCTACATCTTCATGCAGAAGTCGCCGTCGTGCGGGCTGGAACGGGTCAAGGTCTACGATCACAACAGCGTGCCCCAGGACGGCGGCGGGCGTGGTATCTACGCGCAGGCCTTTTGTGCGCGCCATCCGGACCTGCCGGTGGAAGAAGACGGTCGCCTCAACGACCCGGTTCTGCGTGAGAACTTCCTCACGCGTGTGTTCGTCTACGCCGCTTGGCAACCGCTGCGCCGTCGCGACCTGACCCGGCGCGATCTCATCGAATTCCACTCGCGCTACAAATACTTGCTGATGGCTCACGATCCGGTGCAATACAAGGCCCTCGGCAACCTGTTGGGCAACATGGGCACGTCGGATCCCAATGAGTTGGGCCCGCGTTATTTCAGTGCCCTGATGACGGCCTTGAAGAAATGCGCCACCCGCCGAACCCACGCCAACGTACTTCAACATTTGAGCGGCTATCTCAAACGCGCCATCGGCGCCGATGACAAGCGGGAAGTGCAGCACCTCATCCAGCAATATCGCCTCGGCATCGTGCCCTTGGTGGTGCCGCTGACGTTACTCAAGCATCACCTGCGCCAGCATCCCGATCCATATCTCGCGCAACAGGCGTACCTGCAACCCCACCCGGAAAATCTCAGCCTGCGAAATGCCATCTGATGAACGACGAACCCGACTCCAGCGCCAGCGAAGACCTCGGCGCTGATTTTGCCACAGCGCTGGCGCAGGGCTGGCTGCCCATACGCGAAGTGTCCCGGCGGACCGGCGTCAACGCCGTCACGCTGCGTGCCTGGGAGCGCCGCTATGGCTTGATCGTGCCGCACCGCACCCCCAAGGGCCATCGCTTGTTCAGCGCTGAACATGTGCAACGGATCCAGAGCATCCTCACTTGGATCAATCGCGGCGTGGCCGTGAGCAAGGTCAAGCCGTTGCTCGACACTCCGCAGCCGCCCGACGAGCCATTGGAAGATGATTGGCAGTGCCAGCGCCACGCCCTTGCGCTGGCGGTGATGCAACTGGTCAACCAGGCGATGGCGCTTTATCCGCCCAGTACTGTTTGCGAACAGTTGCTGCTGCCCTTGCTCGACGAATTGCAGACACGTTGGCAAGGGCAGTTCGGCGCGCAGTTGGAGCAGGTGTTCTTTTATTCCTGGCTGCGCAGCAAGTTCGGCAGCCGGGTCTACCACAACAACCGCCAGGTGCATGGCGCGCCGTTGCTGATGGTCAATCATTCTCTGTCGTCCCAGGAACCGCACCTGTGGTTGACGGCCTGGCTCGCCAGCAGCTCCGATTGCCCCGTGGAGGTCTTCGATGCGCCTTTGCCGGCGGGAGAGTTGGCGCTGGCGGTCGAACGGCTCAAGGCCCGCGCCGTGTTGCTGTATTCAAGCAATGCCTTGAACCTTTCCCAATTGCCTAGGCAACTGAATGCCGTCGACTGCCCGATCATCATCGCCGGCCCGGCCGTGTCCATTCATCTCGCCAGGCTATCCACCGACGTCTCGATGCCCCACGTCAGTTGGGCCGAAAACCCGCTCTGCGCTCACGCCGAACTGAATCGTCGGGCGCTTCTTTAAAGAGTATGTCCATGCAATTGATCTGGCTGCGCAGCGATTTGCGCGTGCACGACAACACCGCGCTTGCCACCGCTGCCGCCCGAGGCCCCTGCGTGGCGGTATATCTGCCAAGTCCGGGGCAATGGCGCGCCCACGATGATGCGCCTTGCAAAGTCGATTTCTGGTTGCGCAACCTGGCGTCGCTGAGCACGGCGTTGGAACGACTGAACATCCCGCTGCTGATCCGCCAAGCGCCCCAATGGGACCAGGCGCCAGAAGTATTGGCGACACTGTGCCGGGAGCTGAACATCGACGCCGTGCACGTCAACGAAGAATACGGCCTGAACGAAACCCGACGCGACACCGAAGTCGCTCGTGCGCTGGCTGGAGAGGGTGTCGAGTTTCATAGCCACCTCGACCAGCTCTTGTTCAAGCCCGGCAGCGTGCTGACCAAGACCGGCAACTATTTCCAGGTATTCAGCCAGTTTCGCAAGGTGTGCTACCAACGCTTGCATTTCTCACTACCGAGCGTGGTGCCCACGCCTGCCCGGCAAGCGTCCACCGCCATAGCCAGTGATCCCGTGCCGACGTGCGTCGAAGGCTTCGAGCCACCCAGCGAAACGCTGCGAACCCTGTGGCCGGCCGGTGAGAGCGAAGCCCGGCGGCGGCTGGATGGGTTTGTCGAGCAGCACATCGACGACTACCTGACTGAGCGGGACTTCCCGGCCAGGCCTGGCACCAGCCAGCTTTCGGCCTACCTGGTGGCCGGCGTGGTATCGCCGCGCCAATGCCTGCACGCGGCACTGCACGCCAACCAGGGTGAATTCGAAAGTGGAAATGCAGGAACAGTGACCTGGATCAATGAATTGCTCTGGCGGGAGTTTTACAAACACATATTGGTGGGCTATCCACGCGTGTCCCGACACCGCGCGTTTCGCCCGGAGACCGAGGCCTTGGCCTGGCGCCAAGCGCCGGATGAACTGGCGGCGTGGCAACAGGCGCGCACCGGCCTGCCGATCATCGATGCGGCCATGCGCCAGCTGCTGGAGACGGGCTGGATGCACAACCGGTTGCGGATGGTGGTGGCCATGTTCCTGACCAAGAATCTGCTGATCGACTGGCGCGAAGGCGAACGTTTTTTCATGCGCCATCTGATCGACGGCGACCTGGCGGCCAACAATGGCGGCTGGCAATGGAGCGCTTCCACCGGGACGGACTCGGCGCCCTGGTTCCGCATCTTCAATCCACTGAGCCAATCGGAGAAATTTGATCGCGAGGGACTATTTATCAAGCGTTGGCTGCCTGAATTGAACAATTTGGATAACCAACGTGTCCACCGTCCTGATGCCCAGCGCGAACTGTTTGACGCAACGGATTATCCGTCACCGATCGTTGATCTGGCGCAATCAAGAATGCGGGCTTTGGCGGCCTTCAAGCGGTTGCCGTCTCGCCAGGACATGAAATCAAACTGAAGCGCGATTATCAGACATGAAATTGGCCAAATCGGGAATTCACATCGCGCTGGACCTTATATAGTCTTACTAACTTAGGGCTTCTGCATAGGAGAACAGGATTGGGACGGAGGTATTGGCTAACCGGTGCGGCTGATGGCGTGGGTGCCTCGCTGGCTGAAGCATTGCTTCAGACCGGGGCGCAGTTGGCTATCGGCTCGTCTAAAATGTCCAAGCTCCTTTCCCAGCGCTTTCCCGATCAAGTCTTGGCGGTCCCGGCCAAATTGACCAACAGCCAGATTGCTCGAGAGGTCGGCCAATTGATTTCCCAGCAATGGGGCGCGTTGGACACGGTGATCATCAATGCCGGAACGGCCGAATACGTTGAAGGCCAACCGGCTGACCATACGCTGGTCGAACGCATCATCCGCAGCAATCTGTTGGTTGCAAGTTTTTGCATTGACGTGGCGCTGCCGTTATTGCGCCAGGGGGGCACGCCTCACCTGGTAGGCATTACCAGCCCCGTCACGTACCTGGCACCTTCCCACGCGCCAGGCGACGGCACTACGCTGCGCCAGGTGTTTGAATCGGTTCGTGGCGCCCCGTCCGGCAAAGGCATCGACGTAACGCTGGTTATCCCAGGATTCGACGACCCGGCGATGGGTCTCGACGGTAGCCTTCCCATCCCGACCCGATGGTCGGCCCCAGCGACGGCGAACTACATCTTGGCGCAGTTGAACGAACGCCCCCACGAAACGCCCCTACCCGCCGCCTCCATGAAGACGCTCTGGCCGTTACCCTCCCCGGCCAACAATTTTCCCGCGGACACCCAGCCCGCTGGCGAATCCCCGATCAAGGGACAACCCTGATCGACCCGGTTGCCTTACACTGCGCGCCATGAAAACCATCCCCCTCGTTGAACTGCCTGCGCCGGTCGTCACATGCTCGACATGCGCGGCGTGCTGCTGCCAGCTGGAAGTGATGTTGATCACCGATACTGGCGTTCCGGAACGTTTCATCGACACAGACGATTGGGGTGGGGAGGTCATGCTGAGGCTCGATGACGGCTGGTGCGCGGCGCTGGATCGCGACAGCATGATGTGCACGATCTACGAAAAGCGCCCGCTGATCTGCAGAGAATTCGAGATGGGCGCGCCGGAGTGCCTGGAAGAACGCCAGGGCATTGCGACGGCGTATCGATAAAGAATGGTCTGACGCACTGGATCCCTGTGGAGCGAGCTTGCTCGCGATAGCGGTGGACCAGGCGAGTGCAGGCGCTGGTCACCGCTATCGCGAGCAAGCTCGCTGACACGGTTTTTGCTGTTACAGCGGCATCGTGTAGTGCAGCGCGTAACTTTCTACCCCGTCGTTGTCCGACGAGATGCCGGCGTTGGAATAGTGAGTGGCACGAATGCCCACTTCGTGTCCGCCATTGAAGCGCAGGCCGAAACCGACACGGTCTTCGAACTGGAACGACGTACCGAGCTTGTTGGTTTCGATCTCGGTATTGTCAAAAAACGCGACGCCGATCCCCGCCTCGATGTAGGGCTTCACGTTCTGACCCGCAAATTCGTACACAAACACCGGCGAGAACGACAGGCTATGGTTACTGGAGGTCTTGTCCCCTTCCCAGTAAGTGTAGGCACCGCTCCAATAACCGGTCAGCCGACCCACGTCACTCTGCAGCCAGCTCTTGTCCCAATCGAACTGCATGCCCAGGCGATAGGTCATGGTCGAGTCGCCGGTCTGGCCGACCCCGAACTCCACGCCTGCCGCCTGTGCGGTGTAAGTGTGCCCCAGCAACGCAGCCGCAAGCGCGGCAAAGCAGAATAAACGCTTCATTAGAAACATCCTTTTCCGACAGCTTTAGTTAGTTTTTTCTTACAAACAGACAGAGCTATAGAAATCCGCGTCAAAACAGAAGTTCAGCACGATTTACATAATTTTCACGTTTTTTTTACAGGACGAAGCTTCGCACAATGCCGGAAGAATTCCATAGCATCGGTAGGATTTTTCTTAAATGTGACGGATCGGCACTGCTCCAGAATTGCGTTTCGCCAGCAGGCCCCTCGGCAGCTATTGCCCGCTCGCTCAGTAAGCGCTGGAGTTGGCGAGCCACGGCAGCGCCAGTGTCGATCAGGCTGACATCCTCCGGAACCATCTCTTTGAGCAGTGACTTGAGGAATGGATAGTGCGTGCAACCCAGGATCACCGTGTCGCAACCAGCCGCCAGCAACGGGGCAACGTAGCCCTGCAGCAACTGGCGCAAGGCCGGGCTGTGCAAGTCGCCAGCCTCGATCAGTTCGACCAATCCGGGACAGGGCTGCGTGACCACTCGCACGTCCGTGGCGAAGCGGTCGAGCAATGCGGCAAATTTGGCGCTCTGCAACGTGCCTGTGGTGGCGAGCACACCGACGATGCCGCTTCGAGTCGCCGCAGCGGCCGGCTTGACCGCCGGTTCCATGCCGACAATGGGCCAGTCCGGATAATCACGACGCAGGTCAGCCACTCCGGCGACGGTTGCCGTATTGCAGGCCACCACCAGCGCCTTGGCTCCCTGGCGTTGAAAAAAATCGGCAATGATCGCGCACCGCCGACGGATGAATTCCGGGCTTTTTTCTCCGTAGGGAATATGCCCGCAATCGGCTACGTACAGCAGCGACTCACGGGGCAGCAATCGGCGAATTTCCCCCAGCACCGACAGCCCGCCGACCCCTGAATCGAACACCCCGACCGGTGCCTCACTCATGTCGGGTACCGCAAACGCCGCATTCCGGATCACGCTTGACCCGCAATTCGCGAAATCGCGTGCCCAGCGCATCGATCAACAGCAGGCGCCCCATTAGCGGCTCACCAAAGCCGGCCAACAGTTTCAGGGCCTCAAGCGCCTGGAGACTGCCCACCAACCCCACGAGCGGCCCAAGAACGCCGGCCTCGCTGCAGGTCAGCTCGGCTTCGCTGCCGTGCCCGTAGAGGCAGTGGTAACAAGGGCTTTCGGGGCGGCGCGGGTCGAATACCGACAGTTGGCCCTCCAGGCGGATGGCCGCGCCGCTGATCAAGGGCTTGCCCGCGGCGACGCAGGCTGCGTTCACCGCTTCGCGGGTGGAAAAGTTGTCGGAGCAGTCCAGCACGACGTCGACCGCCGCCACCGCGTCAGCCAGGCTGTCGTCGTCCATGGCCGCTGGATGGGGGACCAGTCGGACTTCAGGGTTGATGGCGGTGAGGCGGCGCATCGCCGAATCGACCTTGGTCAACCCGACGCTATCAGTGTCGTGGATGATCTGTCGCTGCAGGTTGGTCAGGTCGACCGTGTCGAAGTCGGCCAGGTGCAACTCGCCGACACCGGCTGCGGCCAGGTACAACGCCACTGGCGCGCCCAGGCCACCGAGACCGACAATCAATGCGCGGCTCTGCTTGAGGCGCAGTTGCCCATCGATGTCGAGGTGTTGCAACAAGATCTGTCGACTGTAGCGCAGCAGCTCTTGATCGTTCAGCACGGCAGGCGTCCCAGACTGATGCGTTCGTGATCACCGAGGTCCTTGCGGCTATGGACCTGGGCAAAACCTTGTTCTTGCAGCAGCCCCCGCACCGCGTCGGCCTGGTCATAACCATGCTCGAGCATCAGCCAGCCGCCTGCCTCGAGGTGATCGGGGGCCTGCTGGACAATCGCGCGCAAATCGTCGAGCCCGTCCGGCCCCGCCACCAGCGCACTGGCCGGCTCGAAACGCACGTCGCCCTCGGCCAGATGCGGATCGCTGGCGGCTATATAGGGCGGGTTACTGATGATCAGCCCGAAACGTTCGCCTTCCAGCGCACTGAACCAGTGGCTGCTCAGGATTGCGACGTTACGCAGGCCCAGGCGCTGGCGATTGCGTTCGGCCAACGCCACAGCCTCCAGCACACGATCGACCGCCGTCACGCTCCAGGCCGGACGCTCGCTGGCCAATGCCAAGGCAATCGCGCCGCTGCCGGTGCCCAGGTCGAGGACCCGGGCCGGCGTGGCTGTCAGCAGCTCCAACGCAGCCTCAACCAGCAACTCGGTGTCGGGACGCGGGATCAATGTGTGGGGCGCGACCTCCAGGTCCAATTTCCAGAAACCCTGCTGCCCGAGGATATAGGCCACCGGCTCGCCGGAGCGACGACGGCGTAGATATTCGGAAAACACCAGCGCGGCCTCGCTCGGCACGATCCGCTCGGGCCAGGTGTGCAGGAAGCTGCGGGACTTGCCCAGGGCAGCGGCCAGCAACAACTCCGCATCCAAGCGTGACGTGGGGGAATCCGGCAATTCGGCGGCGCGAAGCAAACTGGCGATGATGGTCATTGGGTCACCCGTGCTTACTCGCCAATCGCGGCCAGTTGGTCGGCCTGGTATTCGGCGAGCAAAGGTTCGATGACGGCGTCCACACCACCGGCCAGGATCTCGTCGAGGGAGTACAAGGTCAGGTTGACCCGGTGATCGGTGACCCGGCCCTGGGCAAAGTTGTAGGTACGGATGCGCTCGGAACGGTCGCCCGACCCCACCAGCAGTTTGCGCTCGCTGGCGATGGCGTTGGCGGCGGCGCTGGTCTGCTGGTCGTTGAGCTTGGCCGAAAGCCAGGCCATTGCCCGTGCCCGGTTCTTGTGCTGAGAGCGTTCTTCCTGGCACTCGACGACAATGCCCGAGGGCAAGTGAGTGATGCGGATCGCCGAATCGGTCTTGTTGACGTGCTGGCCACCAGCCCCCGAGGAACGGTAGGTGTCGATCCGCAGGTCCGCCGGGTTGATCTCGATGGCTTCCTGCTCGTCCGGCTCGGGCAACACCGCGACGGTGCAGGCCGATGTATGGATGCGGCCCTGGGATTCGGTGGCCGGCACCCGTTGTACGCGGTGGGCGCCGGATTCGAACTTCAACTTCCCGTAGACGTTGTCGCCCTCGACCCGGGCGATGACTTCTTTATAGCCACCGTGTTCGCCTTCGTTCTCGGACAGGATCTCCACCCGCCAGCCGCGACGCTCGGCATAACGCGAATACATGCGAAACAGGTCGCCGGAAAAGATCGCGGCTTCGTCGCCGCCCGTGCCGGCGCGGATTTCGAGAAAGACGTTTCGTCCGTCATTCGGGTCCTTTGGCAGCAACATGCGTTGTAGATTGCTTTCCAGCTCGACCAATTGCTCCTTGGCTTCGCGCACTTCCTCCACGGCCATTTCGCGCATGTCCGGGTCGCTGTCCTTGAGCAGCGCCTGGGCGCCCTCAAGGTCGCCCTGCACTTTGAGCAGTTGCTTATAGGTGGCGACAATCGGCTCGACTTCCGCGTACTCCTTGGAATAGGTGCGGAATTTGTTCTGGTCGGAAATGACTTCGCCGTCGCCCAGCAAGGCGGTCAGTTCCTCGAAACGGTCCTGGAGAATGTCCAGCTTATTGAGCAGTGACGCTTTCATTGCGATTTTTTATCCGAAAAGCTATCCGGTGAAGCCTCACCGAGGGCGAAAAGTTCCTGGGCCATGGCCAGCGCATCGAGGCGGCCCTCGGCCGTCAGCTTCTTGAGCTGGACGCTTGGGGCATGGAGCAATTTGTTGGTCAGGCCGCGCGCCAGTTGCACCAACACCTCTTCGGCGCTACCGCCGTTGGCCAGCAGGCGCTGGGCCTTTTGCAATTCTTCGTCGCGCAGGCGCTCGCTTTGCTGACGATACGCCTTGAGCACGTCCACCGCCGCCAGTTCGCGCAGGCGCACCATGAAATCCTCGGCGCCAACGGTGATCATTTCCTCGGCGGCCTGCGCCGCGCCTTGCCGGCTCTTCAGGTTCTCGGCTACGACTTCGTGCAGGTCATCGACACTGTAGAGGTATACGTCATCCAGTTCGCCGACTTCGGGCTCGATGTCGCGGGGCACGGCAATGTCGACCATGAAGATCGGCTTGTGCTTGCGCAGTTTCAAGGCGCTTTCCACCGCGCCCTTGCCCAGGATCGGCAACTGGCTGGCGGTGGAACTGATGACAATGTCGCTGTGCACCAGTTCGGCGGGAATATCCGACAGCAGCACCGCATGCGCACCGAATTGCTCGGCCAGGGTACTGGCGCGCTCAAGGGTGCGGTTGGCGACCACGATGCGCTTCACCCCCAGGTCATGCAGATGGCGGGCGACCAGGGTGATGGTCTCGCCAGCACCGATCAGCAGCGCCTGGCTGCGTTGCAAATCGCTGAATATCTGCTTCGCCAGGCTGACAGCGGCAAACGCCACGGACACAGGGTTTTCGCCAATGGCGGTGTCGGTGCGCACTTGCTTGGCGGCGTTGAAAGTGGCCTGGAACAGACGCCCAAGCAGCGGCCCGACGGTGCCGGCCTCGCGCGCCACGGCATAGGCCGATTTCATCTGGCCGAGAATCTGCGGTTCGCCGAGCACCAGCGAATCGAGCCCCGAAGCGACACGCATCATGTGACGAACGGCCGCATCGTCCTCATGTACATAGGCACTGGCGCGCAGCTCTTCCAGACTCAGGTCATGGTATTCGGCCAGCCAGCGCAGCACCGAATCGGCCGAGACGTGATCCTGTTCTATATAAAGCTCACTGCGATTACAGGTGGAGAGGATCGCAGCTTCGCGGCTGTCGGTGAGTCGGCAGAGCTGCTGCAGGGCCTCAACCAGCTGCTCAGGCGTAAAGGCCACGCGCTCGCGGACATCTACTGAAGCAGTCTTGTGGTTAATACCAAGTGCAAGGAAGGCCATTCAAGGTCGCTGATGGTGACGTGAAGCCGGCAATTGTCCTACTTCGCCAGATTGAGAACAACCACCACCGACTATTGTCACAATTACCTGTGCCTATAAGGCATCCGCCGAGACTCGGTTATGTTTGACCGATGGCTTGTGTCATGATGATCCGACCGCAGGTAAGTCGTCCTCTTCCTATATGAATAGATCTTTTGCGTTGCTCCTCGCTTTTGCCTTTCTCGGCGGCTGCCAGTCCATGGCCCCCGTTTCGACGGACGGTACGCCACCGGTCGAAGGCAGCACTCCGGCTCTTGAAAAGCCCAAGGTGTACGGCTCGTTCAGCGAAGAAACTGTCTTCAGCCTGCTGAGTGCCGAGCTGGCAGGCCAGCGCAATCGTTTCGACATTGCCCTGGATAACTACGTCACCCAGGCCATCAACACTCAGGATCCGGGCATTTCCGAGCGGGCGTTCCGCATTGCCGAATACCTGGGGGCCGACCAGGCCGCGCTGGATACGGCGCTGATCTGGGCCAAAAATGCCCCGGACGACCTCGAAGCGCAACGCGCCGCCGCCGTGCAACTGGCGCGCGCCGGGCGTTACGACGATTCCATGGTGTACATGGAAAAAGTCTTGCTGGGCAAGGGCGATACCCATTTCGATTTCCTTGCGCTGTCCGCCGCCGATACCGACCAAGAGACCCGCGACGGCTTGAAGAAGAGTTTCGATCGCCTGCTGGAACGTCACCCGAACAACGGCCAGTTGATTTTCGGCAAGGCCTTGCTGCTGCAGCAGGACGGCGACTCCCAAGGCGCCCTCACCTTGTTGGAAGACAACCCGCCGGAAGCGGGCGAAGTGGCGCCTATCCTGTTGCGTGCACGCTTGCTGCAAGGCATGAATCGCGGCGACGAAGCGCTGCCGCTGATGGAAAAAAGCATCAAGAAGTACCCGGACGACAAACGCCTTCGCCTCACCTACGCCCGCATGCTGGTGGAAAACAACCGCATGGACGACGCCAAGGTCGAGTTTTCCAGCCTGGTGCAGCAATACCCCGAAGACGACGATTTGCGTTATTCCCTGGCGCTGGTCTGCCTGGAGGCCAAGGCGTGGGAAGAAGCCAAGGGTTACCTGGAAGACCTGATAGCCCGGGAAAGCCACGTCGACTCGGCCCACCTGAACCTGGGCCGCATCGCCGAGGAGCGCAACGATCCCGAGAGCGCGCTGATCGAGTACGCCCAGGTCGGCCCGGGCAATGACTACCTCCCAGCGCAGCTGCGCCAGGCTGACATCCTGATCGGCAACGGCCGGACGGCCGAGGCCCAAAGTCGCCTGGCCGTTCAGCGCGACACCCAGCCGGACTATGGCATCCAGCTCTACCTGATCGAGGCCGAAACCCTGTCGGCCAACAAGCAGGGCGATAAAGCCTGGACTGTCCTGCAACAAGCGTTGAAGCTATACCCGGACGATCTGAACCTGCTGTACACCCGCGCCATGCTCGCGGAAAAACGCAACGATCTGGCCCAGATGGAAAAAGACCTGCGGCTGATCATCCAGCGCGACCCCGACAACGCGATGGCCCTCAACGCCCTCGGCTACACGCTATCGGATCGGACCACCCGCTACGATGAGGCCAAGGTGCTGATCGAGCAGGCCCACCGGATCAATCCGGAAGACCCGGCCGTACTCGACAGCCTCGGCTGGGTGAATTTCCGCCTGGGCAACCTCGACGAAGCCGAACGCCTGTTGCGCCAGGCCCTGGAGCGCTTCCCCGACCAGGAAGTCGCCGCGCACCTGGGTGAAGTACTGTGGGCCAACGGCAAACAACGCGAAGCCAGGCAGATCTGGGACAAGTTCCTCAAGGAACAACCGGACAGCCCGATTCTGCGCGGCACCATCAAACGCCTGACCGGATCAGAGACCCTTTAAGATTATGTTTGTGCGCCACTTCATTATTTTCAGTTTCATCGCCCTGCTCGCCGGTTGCGCGGGCTTCGGCGCCCGAGAATCCGTCCAGGGCCATGGCGACCCGGCCCAGTGGCGCGAGCATAAAGAACAGCTCAGCGGCCTCGACGGCTGGCAGATCGACGGCAAGATCGGCATTCGTGCGCCCAAGGACTCTGGCAGCGGTACCTTGTTCTGGTTGCAGCGCCAGGATTACTACGACATTCGACTTTCGGGCCCCCTGGGGCGCGGTGCGGCGCGGCTGACCGGCCGGCCGGGGCAGGTTTCGCTGGAAGTCGCCAACCAGGGACGCTACGAGGCTCCGAGCCCCGAAGCACTGCTGGAAGAACAGCTGGGCTGGAAACTGCCGGTTTCCCACCTCACCTGGTGGGTTCGCGGCCTCCCGGCACCGGACAGCAAGAGCCGTCTGACCCTGGACGCCGACAGCCGCCTGTCGAACCTGGAGCAGGATGACTGGCAGATCGAATACCTGAGCTATGCCGAGCAGAACGGCTACTGGTTGCCGGAGCGCATCAAGCTGCACGGCAGCAACCTGGACGTCACGCTGGTCATCAAGCAATGGCAGCCGCGCAAGCTGGGGCAATGACATGACCGCTGCACGCCTGACGCTGCCCTCCCCGGCCAAGCTCAACCTGATGCTGCACATCCTCGGTCGTCGCCCGGATGGCTATCACGAGCTGCAAACGATTTTCCAGTTCCTGGATTATGGCGACGAGATCACTTTTGCCGTGCGCGATGACGGCGTGATCCGTTTGCACACCGAATTCAACGGTGTTCCCCACGACAGCAACCTGATCGTCAAGGCGGCGAAGAAGCTTCAGGAGCAATCCGGCTGTTCGCTGGGCATCGACATCTGGATCGAAAAAATCCTGCCCATGGGTGGAGGGATCGGTGGCGGCAGTTCGAATGCGGCCACGACGCTGCTAGGCCTCAATCATCTCTGGCAGTTGGGCTGGGACCTGGATCGCCTCGCGGCGCTGGGCCTTTCGCTGGGTGCCGACGTACCGGTTTTCGTGCGTGGCCACGCGGCTTTCGCCGAGGGCGTCGGGGAAAAACTCACACCGGTAGAGCCCGAGGAACCTTGGTACTTGGTGCTGGTGCCGCAAGTCTCTGTAAGTACAGCAGAAATTTTTTCAGATCCACTGTTGACACGTAACTCTCCTCCCATTAAAGTGCGCCCCGTTCCCAAGGGAAACAGTCGAAATGACTGCTTACCGGTGGTAGCAAGGCGTTATCCAGATGTTCGTAACGCATTGAATTTGTTAGGTAAATTTACCGAAGCAAAACTCACCGGAACTGGAAGTTGTGTGTTTGGGGGCTTCCCAAGCAAAGCTGAAGCTGATAAAGTCTCGGCCCTTCTTACAGAGACCCTTACAGGGTTTGTAGCAAAAGGAAGCAACGTTTCGATGTTGCATCGCAAGCTGCAAAGTCTGCTCTAAAAGGAATCGAGTGCTGGGCACTCGCAGCAACAGATACAGGGGCGTCGCCAAGCGGTAAGGCAGCAGGTTTTGATCCTGCCATGCGTTGGTTCGAATCCAGCCGCCCCTGCCATTTTCCTATACTCATCCAGGTATACCCTCAGCCTTCAGGTACTGCGCGTGTCCAAGATGATGGTCTTTACGGGGAACGCTAACCCCGATCTGGCTCGGCGTGTCGTACGTCAGCTGCATATCCCTCTCGGTGACATCTCTGTCGGTAAGTTCTCCGACGGCGAAATCACTGCCGAGATCAATGAAAACGTTCGCGGTAAAGACGTCTTCATTATTCAGCCGACTTGCGCTCCGACCAACGATAACCTGATGGAACTCGTCGTGATGGCTGATGCCTTCCGCCGTTCCTCGGCTACTCGTATTACTGCTGTTATTCCTTACTTTGGTTATGCCCGCCAGGATCGCCGTCCGCGTTCCGCACGCGTGGCCATCAGCGCGAAAGTCGTTGCCGATATGCTGACCGTGGTCGGCATCGATCGTGTACTGACGGTCGATCTGCATGCTGACCAGATCCAGGGCTTCTTCGATATTCCCGTGGACAACATCTACGGCTCCCCCGTCCTGGTGGATGACATCGAGGATCAGCGCTTCGAAAACCTCATGATCGTGTCCCCGGACATTGGCGGCGTCGTGCGTGCACGGGCCGTAGCCAAATCCTTGGGCGTTGATCTGGGTATCATCGACAAACGCCGCGAGAAGGCCAATCACTCCGAAGTGATGCACATCATCGGCGATGTCGAGGGGCGCACCTGTATCCTGGTCGACGACATGGTCGATACCGCCGGCACCCTGTGCCACGCGGCCAAGGCCTTGAAGGAGCATGGCGCTGCCAAGGTCTTCGCCTACTGCACGCACCCTGTGCTGTCGGGTCGGGCGATCGAAAACATTGAAAATTCCGTGCTGGACGAGCTGGTGGTGACAAACACCATTCCGCTGTCCGCTGCAGCACAAGCCTGTGCGCGTATCCGTCAGTTGGATATCGCACCGGTGGTTGCCGAGGCGGTTCGCCGCATCAGCAATGAAGAATCGATCAGTGCGATGTTCCGCTAAGGGCCCTGCCCTTTCCCGGATATCTCGTTGACGAAAAGCGCCCCGCCCCAACACTCATGTTGGGGCGGGGCTTTTTTGCCCATACCGCTTTGGCGTCGGTCGCAGACGTCATTCGGATATGGCTATTTTGGAGAAACAACATGACCGATTTCATTCTGAACGCCCAAGCGCGTACCGACCTGGGGAAAGGTGCGAGCCGCCGCCTGCGTCGTCTCGCCAGCCAGGTTCCTGCCGTTGTATACGGTGGTGACAAGGCCCCTGAATCCATCACCATGCTGGCCAAAGAAGTGGCCAAGCTGTTCGAAGACGAGGCTGCTTTCAGCCACGTGATCGAACTGAACGTTGATGGCAAGAAGCAAAACGTCATTGTTAAAGCGATGCAGCGTCACCCGGCCAAGCAGTTCATCATGCACGCTGACTTCATCCGCGTCGTGGCTGGCCAGAAACTGACCGCTACCGTTCCAGTGCACTTCATCAACGAAGCTGCTCCGATCAAGAAAGGCGGCGAAATCTCGCACGTGACTTCCGAGCTGGAAGTTTCCTGCCTGCCGAAGGACCTGCCTGAATTCATCGAAGTCGACCTGGCTGACGCCGAGATTGGCACGATCGTTCACCTGTCCGACCTCAAGGCTCCTAAAGGCGTTGAGTTTGTTGCCCTGGCACACGGTGATGACAAGGCTGTTGCCAACGTCCACGCTCCACGTGTTGCTCCAGAAGCGACTGAAGAAGGCGCAGCAGAGTAATTACACTCTGTCGCCGGAGTGACCGGAAACATCGCGGACTGGAACGTAGCGAGACAACGGGCAAGAACGCGAAGTTTACTTAACGGTAGATCCGCAATTTTCCTTCGTTGTCGCCACACCGTCTGACCGCGACATGTTAACCACCACTCCAGGAAGGGCCCCTATCGTGACTGCCATCAAACTGATCGTTGGCCTGGGTAATCCAGGCGCCGAATACGAACAGACCCGGCATAACGCAGGGGCCCTTTTTGTTGAGCGCATCGCGCACGCCCAAGGCGTCAGCCTGGCCGCCGATCGCAAATATTTTGGCCTGACCGGGCGTTTTTCACACCAGGGTCAGGATGTTCGCCTGTTGATTCCCACCACCTATATGAACCGCAGCGGCCAGGCCGTGGCGGCGTTGGCCGGTTTCTTTCGCATCAAGCCTGAAGAAATCCTGGTGGCCCACGACGAACTCGACCTGCCTCCGGGCGTTGCCAAGCTCAAGCAGGGCGGCGGCCATGGCGGTCACAACGGGTTGCGCGACATCATTGCGCAACTGGGCAATCAAAATACCTTTCACCGCCTGCGGCTCGGCATCGGCCACCCGGGCGTTGCCAGTATGGTTTCAAATTTTGTCCTGGGTCGCGCGCCTCGCGCCGAACAGGAAAAACTCGATGCCAGCATCGACTTTGCCCTCGGCGTGCTGCCGGATATCCTCGCCGGTGAATGGAACCGCGCGATGAAAAACCTGCACAGCCAGAAGGCCTGACACTTATCCGAGGGGAAACACCATGGGATTCAATTGCGGCATCGTCGGCCTGCCTAACGTCGGCAAGTCCACCCTGTTCAACGCCCTGACCAAATCCGGTATCGCGGCCGAGAACTTCCCCTTCTGCACCATCGAGCCGAACAGCGGCATCGTGCCGATGCCCGATCCGCGCCTGGACGCACTGGCGGCCATCGTCAATCCCAAGCGCATCCTGCCGACCACCATGGAGTTCGTCGACATCGCAGGCCTGGTGGCCGGTGCTTCGAAGGGTGAAGGCCTGGGCAACAAGTTCCTGGCCAACATCCGCGAAACCGATGCCATCGCCCACGTGGTGCGCTGCTTCGAAGACGAGAACGTGATCCACGTTTCCAACAGCGTCGACCCGAAACGCGACATCGAGATCATCGACCTGGAACTGATCTTCGCCGACCTCGACAGTTGCGAGAAACAACTGCAGAAGGTTGCCCGCAACGCCAAGGGTGGCGACAAGGATGCAGTCGTCCAGAAAGGCCTGTTGGAGCGATTGATCGCTCACTTCACCGAGGGCAAGCCCGCGCGTAGCCTGATGAAGGACATGAGCACCGACGAGAAGCTGGTGATCAAGGGCTTCCACCTGCTGACCACCAAGCCGGTCATGTATATCGCCAACGTCGCCGAAGACGGTTTCGAGAACAACCCGCATCTGGACGTGGTCCGTGCCATCGCCGAGGAAGAAGGTGCCATGGTCGTTCCGGTCTGCAACAAGATCGAAGCGGAAATCGCCGAACTGGACGATGGCGAAGAGAAGGACATGTTCCTCGAGGCCCTGGGCCTGGAAGAGCCTGGCCTGAACCGGGTGATCCGCGCTGGCTACGAAATGCTCAACCTGCAGACCTACTTCACCGCCGGTGTCGAAGAAGTCCGCGCCTGGACCGTTCGCGTGGGCGCCACCGCCCCGCAAGCCGCTGGCGTCATCCATACCGACTTCGAAAAGGGCTTCATCCGCGCCGAAGTCATCGCCTACGCCGACTTCATCCAGTACAAGGGCGAAGCTGGCGCGAAGGAAGCCGGTAAGTGGCGCCTGGAAGGCAAGGAATACATCGTCAAGGACGGCGACGTGATGCACTTCCGCTTCAACGTCTGAAATGAAAAAAACACCGCGTGGCAGTGACTGTCACGCGGTGTTTTTTTATGGGCGTCAACTTAACAAATGCCATTGATCGACGTCTGGCGCCACCCCGATCAGGCCTAGTTGGGCGTCGGGAGCCGCTGTGGGAGCAAAGACCATGTTGTCTTCCCCGAGGCTTTCCCGCCAGTCCCCGGCCAGCGCAACCTGGAACGAATGGCCTTGCGCGTCCGCTTGCGCATCCTTCAGGTAAGTGCGGTCCAATGCCTCGTTGTAGACCAACTTCAGCGTAGTGCCCGTACCCTCTCCGAAGCCGGTATAGCCCAGTGCCGACACATCGATTTTGTCGTCAACCGTAAAGCCTTCGATAAGGTCGGCAAAGCTCTGGTTGTCGGTACGGTAGCTGTCCTCGATGGAGAGATAGCGGAACACGTCGGCGTTTTCCCGATTGTCCGTCCACAACGAAATGTCGGCTCTGTCCCCACCGTTGAGACGGTCGGCGCCCGCGCCGCCGATGATGACATCCGCTCCGGCGCCGCCGTTGATACGGTCATTGCCGTCCAGGCCATGGATGATTTCCGACAAGGCAGAACCGGTAATCGTATCGTTGGTAGATTCCCCTTCAAGCGTGGGCGCCGTGAACACAAGATTCGTGTAGTTCAGTTGCCCGACCAGATTGCCATCCAAGGTCAGTTCAAAACGTTGCCCGGTAGCATCGGCGTCGAAGCTCTTGAGGTAGGTGCGGGTGCCGTCCGCGCTGGCCTGGATGGCCAAGGTACCGTCATGGCCATCGCCAATACCGGTGAAGCCCAAGCCGATCAGGTCAATGCGGTCCTCGGAGACATCGAAGTCCTGGATTCGGTCGCTGCTGTTCAGCGTGGCGGTGCGGAAGCTGTCGCCCAGTTCGGTAAAACGGAAGATGTCCGAGCCTGAGCCACCTTGCAACACATCACGCCCGCCGTCGCCGTGGAGCACATCATCGCCCGCCAGGCCGTGGATGATTTCGGCGGCATCGGTGCCCCGCAAGATTTCCTCGCCGGCGTACCCCTCCATATGGAGCTTGCCGTCCTGGCTGCCAAAGCTTGAGTCCAGGCTACCGTCGGCGTTCAAGCGGATGACATTGAAATCTCCGTTGTTCGTGCCGGCAGCCACGATCCTGCCATCGGCTTGCACCGTCAAAGCCGCCGGCGTGTCGGCCTCGAAGGTCACCGAGCCATTGCTGCCGAAACTACTGTCGAATGACCCGTCAGCGTTGAGCCGCGCCACGGTAGCCAGGCGATCGCCCTCGCCATGCCCCATCACGATGATCTTTCCGTCAGCCTGCACGGTGACCACCGAGTCTTCCCCAAACCCCATGGCAGCGCTCAAATGCAGGACGCCGTCGTCACCGAAACGGGTATCCAACTGGCCGTCGGCGTTGAAACGCTGCAAGGCGAACGTCGGATCGCCCATGCCGGCGGCATTGTAGGCAGCCCCGACCACGACACTTCCATCTGCCAACACCGCAGTGGAGATCCCTCCGTTGAAAAACGGGTCTTCGTAAATGTCGACGGTGAGCACGCCGTTGTGACCAAAGCCGTCGAACAAGCTGCCGTCATTGCCAGCCTTGGTCACGGTAGCCTGATCAAACCCGCGGGCACTGACCTGAAAGGTGCCGTCCATATTGGCCGTCAGGTCGATATCCTTGAAATCATGGTTGATGTCGACCGTCATGACACCGTTCTGACCAAAGCCGACATCACGCGTCCCGTCACTGTTGTAGCGCTCCACTTGTATGCCGGTGTTCAGCGCCACAGCGACGAGCACCTTGCCATCGGCCTGCACCGCCGTCAGCTCATAGCGGGACGCTGGGGCTGTCGTGGTCGGTATCGTATCGACGCCACCTTCATGAAAGCGGGTGTCCAGGCTGCCATCCGCATTCAGGCGGATAACGGAATGGTTCTGCTCGTAGCCGTAGCTTTCCTCACCTGGCGCCCCGGGGTAGCCCCATGCCAGGTACTCGGTATAGCCGCCAATCAGTATCTTGCCGTCCGGCTGGATAATGATGCTCTGGGCATCATCTAGCTGGCCGGTGAGGTCGACCTGGACAGTGCCGGGGCCGGTTCTTACGGTATGGGAATTCAGGTTCGGGTTATCGACGGTTGCCATGGTTTAGTCCCTTAAAAGAAATGCCAGTTTCGTCACCTGGTAGAGCGACAACGCTTTGCACGCTGCCTCGGTCATAACCATGACCGGTGGCTTCTTGTTGGAGCCAATTGACTGGAACAGGCTCTTTGCGTCGGAAACACCAAAGAGCGGCAAGTTCATTCATGGCTCAGGGACAACGATAAACGGTACATCGACCCCATCCGGGGTCGAGAGCAAAAATGCCTGATGGATTGACCGAGGCTCTGTACGAAAGGTATCCGCACTGGCCCATACTGCGTTGAAACGGGGCTCGGAATGTTCGATTCAGGCCCTTTTGGTCCTTGGCAGGAAAATCGCCAACACGCCGAACAACGGCAGGAACGAGCACAGCCAATACACGTATTCGATACCCCGGATGTCCGCCAGATGCCCCAGCAGCGCGGCGCCGATCCCACCGAAGCCGAACATCAACCCGAAGAACACGCCGGCGATCATCCCAACGTTGCCCGGCACCAGCTCCTGGGCATACACCACGATGGCGGAGAAAGCCGAAGCCAAGATGAAGCCGATCACTACGCTGAGGATGCTGGTCCACAGCAGGTCCACGTGAGGCAAGATCAGCGTAAATGGCGCCACACCCAGAATCGAGAACCAGATCACCGCCTTGCGTCCGATCTTGTCGCCGATCGGGCCGCCAAAGAAGGTCCCCGCCGCCACTGCGCCAAGGAACAGGAACAGGTGCAGTTGGGAAGATGCCACCGACAGGTCGAACTTTTCGATCAGGTAGAAGGTGAAATAGCTGGTGAAACTGGCCATGTAGAAATACTTCGAGAACACCAACAGGCCAAGCACCACCAACGCACTCAGGACCCGCCCCTTGGATAAGCCATGCGTCGCCGCCTGGCCTTGCTTGAGCTTGAACAGGTTCAGGTGATTGGCGTACCAACGGCTGATGCGGTACAGCACGAACAAGGCAAACAGCGCGAACAAGCCGAACCAGGCCACATTGCCTTGACCGTAGGGAATGATGATCGCTGCGGCCAGCAGCGGGCCGAATGCGGAGCCGGCGTTTCCGCCCACCTGGAAAGTCGATTGCGCCAGGCCGTAACGACCGCCGGAAGCCAGTCGCGCCACTCGCGATGCCTCGGGGTGAAAAGTCGACGAGCCGATACCGATCAAGGCCGCCGCCAGCAGGATCATGGCAAAGCTGCCGACCATGGACATCATCACGATGCCGATCAGCGTGCACACCGTTCCGGCCGGCAACAGCCAGGGCTTCGGGTGCCGATCGGTGTGATAGCCGACCCAAGGCTGCAACAAAGATGCGGTCAACTGGAACGTAAGGGTGATCAAGCCGACCTGGGTAAACGTCAGGCCATAGCTGTCCTTGAGCATCGGATAGATGGACGGCAGCACAGCCTGGATCAGATCGTTGATCAGATGAGCCAACGCCACCGCACCAATGATGCGCATGACCAAAGGACTGCTTTGGGGCGTGGCGCCAATGGGCGTCGCGTCAGCCGGGGTATTGCTGATAGCCATGGGAAGTTTCCAGACGGCAGGTGGGAGCACACGGGCAAGGTTCGCCAATGTGCCATTTTTCAGTGCGACAAGGCTATCCCATAAGCTTGCTATCGACCGATAAAAAATAGTCGGCAAACAAGGTGATAGCGCAACGCCATGGTCTGAATCTTGCCTTGTAAAAGTCTTACGACGCGGCCCCTTACAAAGGGGACCGAGAATGGGAAGTTTCGCTACAGAGCAGGCCTACAGAGCCGGCCTGGACAAGCTTTCGAGGCCTTTTGAAAGAGCACCCGTTTCGGCACTTGTGTAAAAACGCACAAAAAAAGTGCAAGGGTGTTCAGGGGAGTATGGGCATGCAGGCTTTTCTATCACCGGGCATCCGGTTGCTGGGGCATTTTGGTTTCGCCCGTAAATTCCAGTTGTTGTTCCTTTTGTTCATCCTGCCGCTCATGGGCAGCCTGTGGCTCATCGGCCAGGACTACCGGGACAAACTCAACCTGATTTCCGGAGAGCGCGCCGGCGTACGCCAGTTGCTCGCCCTGGATAACCTGGACAACCTGCTCGCCGCCCAGCGTAATCGCGCGGCGCGCTGGCGGGCCACGGAGACCAATCGACAACCCACCCCTGCGACGATCGCCGCCATGGCCGCGTTCGATGCGGTGCAACCGGAGCTCAACCAGGTCGCCAACGATCTTGGCGCGACCTTGCAGGCCGAGGGCGTCGAAGCCGACACCCTCGCCCGCTACCAGGCCTTGCAGACCAGCCTCAACGGCCTGGATTCCAAGAGCCTGGGCGCCGTGGGTTGGTGGCCGGATGGCTATGATCGTTTCACCGCTGCCCTCAGCGCATTGCAAGCGTTGCGCGAACAGATGGTCATGGACAATCGCCTGACGCTCGCCTCCTGGCTGGAAACCTACCTGCTCACCCAGATTTCGACCCAGCAGACACCCGAGCTGATCGAACGTGTCGGCCGCCTGGCCAGCGTTGGCCAGGCCTCGGTGGTGTCAGGCCAATTCACTTTGCAGAGCCGCCTGCAACTGCGTGACTTGCGCAGCCGCATCGGCGACGCCCGGGATCAGTTGGTCAAGACCGGTGCGTTGCTGGAAACACGCTTGCCCAGCGAATTGCAATCCTGGGCCGGACAGTTCCAGGGCAGCCTCAAGCACTTGGACGCCGGCTTGAAAGTCTTGGATGACGGCGTGTTCGGTGGCTCCATCAATCTCAAGCCGGAAGCGTTCGAGAAACACATGGACGCCCTTCTTCGGGACCTGGCGACCCTGCGACAACAATCGCTGGTCGCACTGGACACGCGGCTGGACCATTACCACGGCTCGGCGATCCGCCAGTTCACATTGGTGGCCACGGTGCTTGGCTGCCTATTGCTGGCGGCGCTGTACCTGTTCGTCTGCTTGCAAGCCTCTATCCGCCGCAGCGCCAGTGGCATAACCCTACTGGCCGAAGCCCTGCGTGACGGAAACCTGAGCCTCCAGGTACCCGTGCAAGGACGCGACGAGCTGGCAGCTATCAGCACCGCGCTCAACGTCGCGGTGGTGCAGTTGCGCACCAGCCTGCTGGGCGTGGATCACGAAACGCTGCAACTGAGCGACGCCGTGCGCACCCTCAATACACACTCCAGCGGTGCCTTGGGCGAAGTCGAGGCTCAGCAGATGCAAATCAGCCAGATCGCCGCCGCCGCGACGCAGCTGGCCGCAACTTCCCAAGGCGTTGCGAAAAGTTGCGAACAGGCGTCAGACAGCGCCCAACAGACCCGCCGCATCGCCGCCGACAGCAGCCGCGACAGCCAGCGCACCACGGCGAGCATTCAGCAGCTCAACCAGCGGCTCAACGAAACCGCCGCCGCCTTGGGCCGGGTCAGCGAGCAGGGCCAACAGATCCAACTGGTGGTCGATACCATTCGCGGCGTGGCCGAGCAGACCAATCTCCTGGCGCTCAACGCCGCCATCGAAGCCGCCCGCGCCGGTGAACAAGGCCGGGGCTTTGCCGTGGTGGCCGATGAAGTGCGCAGCCTGTCGCAACGTACCCAGTCCTCCACCCAACAGATCGCCGGCACCGTCGACAGCCTGCGCGCCACGGTCAACGAAGCCGTCAGCCTGATGGAAGCGGCCTGCGGCCAGGCCCAGACCGATGCGCAAGCCGTGACCGGCCTTGGCGAGCGTCTGGGGGAAATTGCCAGCGCCGTACAGAGCGTCACCGATACCCTGGCGCAAATCGCCACCGCGGTGGATGAGCAGGCCAGCACAGCCGACGAGGTCAGCGGCAATATCCAGCAGGTCGATCAAGCGGCCATGCGCCTGCTGGAAGGCGCCCGCGCGGTGAACGTGGCGGCGGACACCTTGAGCCAAGGCAGCCAGGCCTTGAGCGCGAACACAGGGAGATTTCAGCTCAGTTGACGCACATTGGCGACGAGGATGGTTAAGCGGTTGAAAGTGCAGAGAAATATTTTGGATTTACGCTTGACACATCTTCGTTACCAGCGAATAATGCGCGCCACTTGGCTACATAGCTCAGTTGGTTAGAGCATAGCATTCATAATGCTGGGGTCCGGGGTTCAAGTCCCTGTGTAGCCACCAAGTCCTGTTCAAAGATGTTCCTGAATGTCTTTGAACAACAAGAAGCCCGCCTAGTGCGGGCTTTCTTGTTTCTGGATATATCTCCCTGAATGCCCCCGCAAGATTCAGCTATTCCCACGGGGCGTAGTGATTTATGTGGCTTCCTGGAAGTCTATCTCCGGTGGCTGGCGACGAAAACCTCCCGTCAGCACCGCCAGATACACCACGCCAATCGCCAGCCAGCTCAGGCCAAGGTAGATCGCCAAGTGATCGAGGCTGACCATCAGCCATACATCAGCCGCCAGACCAACGAACGGGAACAGCAGGAACAGCACGAATTCACGCGGCCCTTTCTTCTGCGCGCCGATCCAGTAGTGAAAAATCACCGACAGGTTCACCAGGCTGAATGCCAGGAACGCGCCGAAATTGATGAACGAGGTTGAGGTGGTGACGTCCAGTTTCAGCGCCAGCAACGCGACCACAGCGCACAAGAGAATGCTGTTGACCGGCGTACCGAAGCGTTCATGCAAGGCGCCAAAGAACGATTTCGGCAGTACGCCATCTCGGCCCATGGCGAACAACAGCCGGGAGCCGCTGGCCTGAGCCGACAGCCCCGACGCGAATTGGCCAACGATCAGGCCGATCAGGAAGATCGATACGAACAGGTCGCCACCGATATTGCGGGCAATTTCATAGGCCGCCGCGTCGACACTGTCGAACTGGGACGACGGATGGGCGATCTGCACGAAGTACGACACGCTGACGAAGATCAATCCGCCGACCAGGGTAATCAGCATGATCGCTCGTGGAATGGTACGGCGCGGATCGCGGGTTTCTTCGGTCAGGGTACTGACCGCGTCGAACCCCAGGAATGAATAACAGGCGATGGCTGCGCCGCTCATGATCAATGGCATCTGCATGTCACCGTTAAAAAAGGGCTCGACCGACCATAACGGTGTGCTCGCATCCCCGCCGACATAATGAACGCACAACGCAACGAAGGCGATCAGCACCAGGAATTGCACCAGCATCAATAGCGCGTTGATGCCGTTGGCCAGTTTCAGACCGACGATGTTGATCGCACTTGTGATGCCAATGAAGACCAGCACCCAGAGCCACTGCGGCACGGTCGGGAATGCGGAATGAAGGTAGGCCGCGCCGATCAGCCAGATGGCCATGGGCAAGAAAAGGTAATCGAGCAATACCGCCCAACCGGCGATGAAACCGAGTTTCGGGCTGATCGCCTTGCGGACATAGCTGTAGGCCGAACCGGCGACAGGGAACGCCGCGGCCATTCGGCCGTAGCTCATCGCGGTGAAGAACATCGCCACCAGTGCTGCCAGGTAAGCGGCGGGGACCATGCCGGAGGTGGATTGAGCGAGAATACCGAAAGTGCCAAGGACAATGATCGGTGTCATATAGGCGATGCCGAACAGCACCACCGACCCCAATGACAGGGTGCGTTGCAAATGAGCCATGAGTGACTACTCCGAATTATTAGATTTATGGCAGAGCCGAGTTCGGCGCAATTTCGGGTGTTAGGTTCTTGTTCTGTTTTTTTTCAACGCAAACGTGTTGCTTGTCAGGGCCTCTTCGCGGGCAAGCCCTGACGACACAGATTCAGGATCAACGCGAAGGAATCAACAGCTCTCGCAGTCCATAGGGATGCTCAACAATCTCTCCCGGCATCTTCAGCCGCTGATCATCGAGGTAGCGATAATCACGCCGCGCCGCCGTCAGTTGGTTCAGGTCCAATTCCACCGCAAACTGCCCTTCTTCGCGCCCGGCCTCGAACAACAGCGTGCCCAGCGGGTCCACCAACGCACTGCCGCCTGCGAACACCAACCCGCCATCCCCTTCTTCCACCCGATTGACCATCAGCGCATACGCTTGGTTTTCCTGGGCGCGAGCCATGATCGCGGTGCGGTGAGTCGGCCCGTAGGGGTCCATGTTGCCGTTGGTGACGATCAGCAGTTCGGCCCCCAGTTGCGCCAGGGCTCGGGCGGTTTCCGGGAACTCGATGTCGTAGCAGATCAGCAGACCGACGCGCACACCGTTCCACTCACACGTGGCGTAACGGTCGCCGGCCTCGAACACACCGCGGTCCGACGCCCAGAGGTGGGTCTTGCGATACTTCAGCGCGATGCCCTGCGGGGTGATCAGCAGCGTGGTGTTGTAGAAGCGGCCACGGTCGTTTTCGGCCACGCCTATGACCACGGCAATGTTGTGCTCCCGGGCCGCAGCAAGCACCGCGCTGACAGTCGGGCCATCCAATGGCTCAGCGGTTTCTGCCACTGTCTCAAGCGATGGGAAGCCCATCAGGTGCGTTTCGGGAAATACGATCAACTGCGTATCGGCCGCACAGGCGGCAATCGCCTGAAGGGCGCGTTCGAGGTTATAGGCCGTGTCGTTATCACGGCCCGCCAACTGGGCGAGTTCGACTTTCATGGGTATTCCTTGTTCTAACCAGGCGGGCTGAAAGATTGCCCGGTCGGTGTCTGTGCGCCAGTATGCGCAGCAGGCCCACGGCGGGAAATCACGCCGCTGGGGTAACCCGATAGGGGTAGAGGCATGACACTTTCGTTAGACGACATTGCGTGGCACCGCTCGGTTGGGCAACTGATCGACGCCTTGGACAAGCCTAATTTCTGGACGCAGCTGGTCCGTTTGCTCGATCAATACGTACCTTTCGACAGCTGGGTGGCACTGCTTTTCAGCGCCGACCAGCGCCCGCAGGTATTCGCAGAGTGCCCGGGTGCGGACGGCAGTCCGGATCAATTGTTCCAGGATTATCTGCGCGGCCTGTATCTGCTCGATCCGTTCTACATCGCCTGTCGCGAGCAGTCGCGCACCGGGCTGTATCGCCTGTCGGAAGTCGCACCGGAACATTTCGAGTTGACCGAGTACTACCAGCGTTACTTCCGCCTGAATGTGGTGTCCGATGAGGTCCAATTCAATTGCCAGCTCGAAGGCGACCGCACGCTTTGCCTGTCGCTGGGCAGCAAGCAGCGGTTCAGTGGCGAGCAGACTGCCTTGCTGTCACTCATCCAGCCCTGGGTGCTCGGCCTGTTGCGCCAGCGCCTGCCTTACGAAATCAACGAAGTGGTGGCCCTTGCACCAGCACCGCCGCAAGCCGATTGGCGCGTGCAGCTGGAAGCGTCAGTCCAGCAGCTCAAAGGCGCGCAATTGACCGCACGGGAGCTGGATGTCGGGCGCTTGATGCTCAGCGGTTGCTCCAGCAAGGAAATCGCCCGCAAGCTGGAAATTTCCGCCGAAACCGTAAAAGTCCATAAAAAACATATGTACAGCAAACTGGGGATCAAGTCCCAGTCCGAGCTGTTTTCTATTTTTCTCCAGGCGCAGAACGCCTGACGTCTTGTGGGGGCGAAGCCGAATCGCCGCCCCCCGTCGATTTGCGCCCCACGCCTCGTATCGCTACAGTCGATCTCAATATCCTTGGCCCATGGACGGAGCGACACGTGCTTTCAGATCTCAAATCGAATCTTCATCGCCTGTCAGCCGTTTCGCTGCTGGCTGTCGCCTTGGCACTCGTCGCCTGCAAGGCTCCGCCCTCCTCCACGTCCGCTTCTGCCTTGCCCACGGCTCCGGAAATCGCTTCCGGCTACCGCACCGACCTACAGACACATCATGCCGACAAACACATGGCCGCCGCGGCAAACCCGCTTGCCGCGCAAGCCGGCCGGGAAATGCTCCGGCGCGGCGGGTCGGCCATCGACGCGGCAATTGCCATGCAGGCAGTGCTGACGTTGGTGGAGCCGCAGTCTTCCGGCATCGGCGGAGGTGCGTTCATTGTGCTATGGGACGGCAAGGCGGTGCGTACCTACGACGGCCGCGAAACGGCGCCGGCCGGTGCTACCGAAAAACTCTTCATCCAGGCCGACGGCAAACCGATGCCGTTTACCGCCGCGCAGATCGGCGGCCGCTCCGTGGGTACACCGGGCGTGTTGCGTGCCCTGGAGCTGGCCCATCGCAAACATGGCCGCCTGAAGTGGGCGACACTGTTCGAGCCGGCGATTGTATTGGCGGAACAGGGGTTCAGGATTTCGCCTCGACTTCACTCGATGATTGCCGCCGATGCCTCTTTACCCGGCTCCCCCGACATGGCCGCCTATTTCCTGAATGCCGACGGCAGCCCCAAGGCAGTGGGCACCCTGCTTAAAAATCCGGCACTGGCGGGCGTCCTCAAGCGTATTGCCAACGAAGGCCCCAATGCTTTGTACGAAGGGCCCGTTGCTGAAGAAATTGTCGCCAAGGTCCAAAGCCACGCCAATCCGGGCAGTCTGTCGTTGAGCGACCTCAAAGGTTACGCCGCCCGCGAGCGCGCGCCGTTGTGCACCGACTACAAACGCTGGCAAGTCTGTGGCATGGCGCCGCCCTCCTCCGGCGGGATTGCCGTGGCGCAGATCCTCGGAACATTGGAGAACCTGGAACAGCGCGACGGCCTAACCGCCCTCGCGGCATTGAAACCGATCAAATCCACGAAACCCGCTGGTATCGAGCCTTTGCCCGAAGCCGTGCACATGATTTCCGAGGCTGAGCGCCTGGCCTACGCTGACCGCGCCCTCTACGTTGCCGATCAGGATTTTGTCCCCGTGCCGGTCAAAGGCTTGGTCGACCCCACGTATCTGGCGAGCCGCGCAAGCCTCATCGGCCCTCGCAGCATGGGCGTTGCCAAGCCGGGAACACCACCGGGCATCCAGATGGCCTTCGCGCCGGATCGCTCGCCCCTGCGAATTTCCACCTCGCAAGTAGTGGCCGTGGATGACCAGGGCGGCGCCGTGTCGATGACGACCACGGTGGAGTCAGCGTTTGGTTCGCACTTGATGGTGCAGGGATTCATGCTCAACAACCAGATGACTGACTTTTCCTTCATTCCCGAAGAGAACGGGCGCAAAGTCGCCAACCGCGTCGAGCCCGGCAAACGCCCGCGATCATCCATGGCTCCGACCCTGATCTTTGATCGCCAGAGCGGCGAATGGCTGGCCGCGGTTGGTTCCCCAGGTGGATCACAGATCATTGAATACGTCGCCAAGTCCGTCATCGGCCTGCTGGATTGGGACCTGGACCCGCAAGCCGCCATCAATCTTCCCAACTTCGGCAGCCGCAATGGCCACACCGAACTGGAACAGGGGCAATTCAGCCCGGGGTCGGTCCAGGCGTTGAAAGACAAAGGCCACACAGTGGGCGAAATCGACATGACCAGCGGCACCCAGGCGATCATCCGGGTGCGTGATGGCCAAGGGAAATCCTCGCTGGCTGGCGGGGCGGATCCAAGGCGCGAAGGTCAAGCGCTGGGCGACTGATCGGATTCGCTTCGCGGCTGGTAAACCAGCAGGTCGGCCGGCTGACAGTGCAGATAGTCACAGATGGCTTCCAGGGTCGCCAAACGTATGCCCTTGACCTTTCCCTGCTTCAACAGGGAAAGGTTGGCCTCGGTGATGCCAATGGCGGCGGCAAGATCCTTGGACTTGACCTTGCGCATCGCCAGCATCACATCAAGTTGAATCACGATAGGCATGGGTATCTCAAACGAAAGTTCGGTTTTCTGAATCGACTTCAGCGGCTTGGGACAATATCCGGGCAATGATCGCAATGCACGCCGCCAGAAACAAAGCGACGAAGGACGGCGCGGTGATGCTCAAGCTCAGCAATCGCTGGCCAACGGGCGCATTGATGGTGAGCAGCAGGCTCAACAAAGGTTCGCATAGGAAATCCAGCAGCACCCACAATGCCACCGCGCGGCCGGCCTTGCCCAGTGCAATGGCGGCTTCGCCGGAGAAATACTGCCCCTGCGCATAGCGCTTGAAGAGCTGTCGCAGATTGACCAGCCCGACTGTCAGCGCCAGCAGAGGGATACTCGATAAGAAGATCGCGCCGAGGCTCTGCCAACCAGTCAACAAGGTCGCCTCCCCTGACAGGCTGGACAACTGACGCTGAGTCAACGCAAAGCCCAGGCCGTACTGCGACTCGATATTAGGAAACACCCAGACCAGGGCATTGATGGCCATCATGGCCGCAATGAATATCAGCGTGATGGCAGCCATGCGTTGACTATAAACAGCTAGGCGATTCGAACCCATGTGAGGCTCCAACAGAACGAAAGGAGCCCAGAACATAGCCTTAAAATTATCGATATACGATAATTAATTTGTAAAAAACAACAATAAACCGCCCTTATGTTGATAACTGATTGGCAAACTGGCTCACCGCGTCCACGACTTTCTTCGCGCCGTCCTGGATCTCGACGATTACCGTTCCCGCCTCGGCCGCCAAGGCCAGGCCCTGTTCAGCCTGGTGTTGGCCGTCGGTCATCAGCGCCACGGCATTGCGAGCCATGTCCTGGTTCTGGCGAACGACGCCGACGATCTCATCGGTTGCCTGGCTGGTACGCGACGCCAGTTGCCGGACCTCATCGGCCACCACCGCAAATCCGCGCCCTTGTTCACCGGCCCGGGCAGCCTCGATTGCGGCGTTGAGCGCCAGCAGGTTGGTCTGTTCGGCGATGCCGCTGATGGTCTTGACGATGGTTCCGATGACCAGCGACTGTTCGTTCAGTGCCTCGATACCCTGGCCAGCGGTCTGCATATGCCGGGCCAGGTCGCGCATCACGTCCACGGCCTGGGTCACGACGGTGGTGCCGCGCTGGGCGCTGTTATCGGTTTGCAGGGAAGTGCTGTAGGCGATGTTGGCGGCCGCGGCAACGGCTTTTTCCTGCTTGACCTGGTCGGTGATGTTGGTGGCGAACTTGACGATCTTGTACAGGCGATCGTTGGCATCGACCACCGGATTATAGGAAGCTTCCAGCCACACCTCGCGACCGCTGCTGTCGATACGCTTGAAGCGCCCGGCAACGAACTCGCCGCTGTTCAAACGCTTCCAGAACTGCTGGTAGGTCGCGCTGTTGTATTGCTCAGGCTCGCAAAACGTACGGTGATGCTTGCCCTTGATCTGCGCGAGGCTGTAACCCATCGCATTGAGGAAACGGTCATTGGCCGTCAGTACATGGCCACCCAGGTCGAACTCGATTACCGCCGTCGAATGCACCAGGGCACTTATCAGGTTCTCATGCTCGCGGGAGTTTTCGATGGTGCGAGTGAGGTCGTTGGAGTACATCGAAAAAGAACGAATTCGCCCCTCGGCATTGCGTATGGGCTGGAGGATCGAGCGCAGCCAGGCCTCTTTGCCGTCGCCCCGCATCAGGCGCACGGCGCCGGAAAAATGCTCGCCACGGGTCAGCGCGGTCTTGAAGCGCGCCTGGAATTCATTGGACTTCAGGTAAGCCGGTACCAGTTCCTCGACAGAACGGCCAATCAGGTCTTGGCTCTTGTAACGCATGTCATCGAGAAAGTTCTGGTTGACCGACTGTATCCTCCCCTCAGCATCGAGGGTCAAACCGAGCATTTCGCGATCAAGGCTCTCTTTTATCTGCATGAGACTGGAGAGTTCTTGGCGAAGAGCGAGCAGCTCCTGCTTCAAGCGATTGTTGAACATGGCAAGCTCCGGCAGGCAGGAGAATTACTGCTGTTCCTTGCCATCGGCCCAAGGATTTTTTTCTGAAGAGCGCCGGTGTTCGGTCTGAAAAAAATCACGTCGTACTCCGAACGCCGGTCCGTCTCCCACGGTCATTGGAATGTTCCAATATTGGCGCCCGACCGCCGATGCTTCGTCGCTCCAGATACCGATAATCATAAAAACCCGAGGTGATTGCCGTGACCACTGACATTGAAGACAGCCGTTCCGCCCGCTTCGCGCTGCGCTGTTCCAGTTTTGCCGAGCGCTGGTTCCCCGACTCCTGGGTCTTTGCCGCGCTGGCGGTGCTGGTGGTCGCGCTGGCGACGCAGCTCATTGGCGCCACGCCCACTGCCGCAGCCATGGCTTTCGGCGATGGGTTCTGGAGCCTGATTCCCTTCACCATGCAAATGGCGTTCGTGGTGATTGGCGGTTATGTAGTGGCCAGCTCGCCTCCAGCCGTCAAGCTGATCGACCGCCTGGCGCGCATTCCCAGCAATGGCCGCTCCGCGGTGGCGTGGGTGGCCGTGATCTCCATGGTCGCATCGCTGCTCAACTGGGGGCTGTCGCTGGTGTTCGGCGGCCTGCTGGTGCGTGCCCTCGCCCGGCGCGCGGACTTGAAGATGGATTATCGCGCCGCTGGCGCTGCCGCTTACCTGGGCCTGGGCGCGGTGTGGGCGCTGGGGTTGTCTTCTTCGGCCGCGCAATTGCAAGCCAACCCGGCCAGCCTGCCGCCATCGATCCTGTCGATTACCGGCGTCATCCCTTTTACCCAGACGATTTTCCTCTGGCAGTCCGGTGTGATGCTGCTGGCGCTGATCGTGATCTCGGTGATCATCGCGTATGCCACCGCGCCGGGCCCCAACAGCGCCCGTGACGCCGCCGCCTGCGGGATCGACCCCAGTTTCAGCATGCCGGCGCTGCAACCGCGCACCCGCCCCGGGGAATGGCTGGAGCACAGCCCGCTGTTGACCATTGCATTGGTGCTGCTCGCCGCTGGTTGGCTGTTCCATGAGTTTTCGACCAAGCCGGCCATCAGCGCCATTTCCGGGCTCAACACCTATAACTTTCTGTTCATTATGTTGGGCGCCTTGCTCCACTGGCGGCCACGCAGTTTTCTCGATGCCGTGGCCCGCGCCGTGCCAACCACCACCGGCGTGCTGATTCAGTTCCCGTTGTACGGATCGATTGCCGCACTGTTGACCACCGTCAAGGGCAGCGATGCGCAGACGCTGGCACACCATATCTCGACCTTTTTCGTACAGATCGCTTCCCATGACACCTACGCCCTGTTGATGGGCGTCTACTCGGCGGTGCTGGGCTTTTTCATTCCTTCCGGCGGCGGTAAGTGGATCATCGAAGCGCCCTATGTCATGCAGGTGGCCAACGACCTGAACTACCACTTGGGCTGGGCCGTGCAGATCTATAACGCCGCCGAAGCACTGCCGAACCTGATCAACCCGTTCTACATGCTGCCGTTGCTGGGCGTTCTGGGGTTGAAAGCGCGGGACTTGATCGGATTCTCTTTCGTGCAGTTGCTGGTTCACACGCCGCTGGTATTGGTGCTGCTGTGGGCCCTGGGGACCACGCTGACCTATTTGCCGCCAGTAATGCCATAAAGCCATAAAAAAGGGCCGATTTTCCATCGGCCCACTTCTTCTTCGGCTCCGTCTGTTTCAGTATGGATACACCCTGTTTCCAAGGGCCCACGCTGAAAAGGATCTGAGCATGTTCAAACTCGCCGTACTTCCTCTCGCCGCCTTGGCCTTGAGCGCCACCGCCCAAGCCGCCGACATCGGTGTCAACCTTGGCAGCACCGAACGCGTCACCCGCCTCTTCGCTTACCCCAACAACTGCAATGTCATCTGTTTTCGCAACTGGACACTCGAGCAGACCGTCGAGCATTATTTGACGCAAAGCGTCCAGCGCGACGGCTACGACGCGGCCAAAGTCGAGGTCAAAAGCGACAACGGCACCGTCTACGCCAACATCAGCGGCGTGCCGAAGAGTTATGGCCAACCGTTGGCCGCCTTGCTCAACGCCGGCGACCTCGCCTATAACGGCGCCACGAAACTCAACACCGATAAAAAATGGGCCTACAACTGGTACCTGTTCCTGCCCCTGGGCATGGCCCTGGAGAACCGCAAGAGCGTCGAGCTGCTGCACTTCCCGCCGGATTATTCGCTGACCCAGGCCCAGGATTACCTGGAGTCGGCCACCACCGACCGCTGGGCCACGCTGCTGACCGCCAACGGCATCGCCGCCGGGGACACGCCTGCTTACCAGACCATCATCGACATCGCGCCCATTGCGGCGCCGTCCAATGCGGGCAGTACACTCGCCGGCCTGTACAGCTATTTCAACGATTACCAGACCACCATGGTCAAGGAAGTCACTCGGAACGCCAGCGGGGCGTCGCTGCCGATGGTGGCTTTCGGAGCGCCCGTCCGGGACTGGATCAAGACCCAATACGGCCAGGCCGTGGCGGTACTCGGCCTGGCGACCATCGAGCCTGCGCCGGGGGCCAAGGTTCCGGTGCTGGGCTCCAACCACCCCAGCTACATCTGGTACGCAGCCGATCCGGACAGTTATGACGGCGACCAGGCCAAGGCCGATGCCGCGGGCTTGAAAGTCATGGGCCAGGACCTGAGCGCTGCATGCTGGCAGGCCGGAATGGGCAGCAAGCCAGGCACCGACCCGAGCGCATTGCTGAGCCAATGCACCCAGACGTGGCAGGTCACGCAAAAAGAGCAGACTTGCGAGCTGTTCTATACCTCGGTTCGCAAGCTGAGCGAGGTGGACGCAGACAAGAAGTGCGAAACACCACCGGTCAAATCGCAACTGCAGCAGTTGAAAGTGCCCATGCCATTACCCGCCGAAGCCGTATAAACCCTGACGAGCCTTTCCTGTGTAAGCCTGCGCTCACACGGGAAAGCGCTTATGGCACCTGTCAGAGTCGACAGTAGATACGCATCACGGCTTGGAGGAAGCTATCGGAGTTTTTAACCGCCGCCGGCTGGAGGCCAGCGCTGAAAAGTCGAGTGTCCAGCACCGACAAGGACGGTCATGATCGAATTCATCGACAATTGCGTCGATTCAAAGACCCGGGACTGCATCTATCCGGGAAAACAATTCAGCCCTCGCCAGGGCTATCCCTCGGTGCGCGATTTTGAAGTGCGCCAGACCAACGCCGGTCGCGGCAATGGGATCATCGCCCGCAAGCCATTCGCCCCCATGACGCGGATGTGCAGGGTATCGGGGCTGCTGATCAGCCGCCGACGCCTGCACACATTGCAGCTTCTGCCGGATGTCCACATGTACGACCCACACTTCGCCGGATTGCTGCTGCACTCCTGCAATCCCAATGTCTTCCTGGACATGAGCGAATTGTGGCTGTGGTCCCTGACGGATATCCGTGAAGGCGACCGCCTGGCGATGGACTACGCCAGTACTGAACGCAAGCTGTATCGGCAATTCGCCTGCCGGTGCGGTTCATCCAACTGCCACGGCTGGATCACTGGCTATGACGAATCGCCGAATGAGCGAGGAATGGAATTTTTGCGGCACTGGCGGCGCCGTTGTCATCGCGACTAGAGGTTGCCCTCAGGGCGCGTCGACCGGACGTAGCCGATACTGCGGCGGCAGTTGCTCGAAGCCGCTGATCGTGGTGTCCAGGCTTTTCCAGCGCCCGTCCTTGATGCCGTAGATGCAGCCATGAATCGACAACTTCTGCCCACGGTGCCAGGCGTTCTGCACGATGCTGGTGTGGCCCACGTTCGCCACTTGCTGGATCACGTTGAGCTCGCACAAACGGTCCACGCGTTCTTCTTCGGTGGGGAGCTTGGCCAAGGCATCGCGATGCTCGTAATACAGATCGCGAATCGAGCGCAGCCAGCCGTCGATCAGGCCCAGTTGGCGGTCCTGCATCGAAGCACGCACGCCGCCGCAGCCGTAGTGACCCGTCACCAGGATGTGCTTGACCTTAAGCACGTCGACTGCGTATTGGATGACCGAAAGGCAATTCAGGTCAGTGTGCAGTACGACGTTGGCGACATTGCGGTGCACGAACAGATCACCCGGCAACATGCCAACGATTTCGTTGGCCGGTACCCGCGCATCGGAGCAGCCGATCCACAGGTATTCAGGGGTCTGCTGACGAGCCAGCTTGGCGAAGAAGTCAGGATCCTCCTGCTTGATCGCATCGGCCCAGCGCGCGTTGTTATCAATCAGATCTTGTAATTCATTCATGCTGTCCAGCCTCGATAGAGAGTGCCCAACTGTGACAGACGACCGCCGGTCGAGGTCACGTCGGCGATGCATTGGAATTCCTGGCCCCACAGTCGGTCGACTCTTAGTAAGGCCCACAGTATGAGGAATTGCCATGAATGATTCACGACGTCCCTACGATGCGGTGCAACCGGAACCCATCGACGACAACGAAGACCGCATGGGCTCGATGCGTGAGCTGGAATTCGATGACGATGAATACGACGCCAGGATCGGCGATGAATTGCCGGAGGAAGAACGCGAGCAACTGATGCCGGATGAACGCGTGCGTGAAGCGGGCATGACAGGGGCCTCGATGGAAGACCGCCAGCCGACCGATGATGACATGAGCCCCGAAACCTTGATCCACGAAGACGGTGCCCGGGACGCCCGCGAGGCCGGCGAGGATGAGCAGGCCGATTGGGACCTGAGCATCGTTGGAGAAAACGATATAGGTGGAGGCGACGGGTTGGACGAAGCGGAAATGGCCGATATCGATCCGCTCGACGGCAAGCGCTGACCGGTAACGCCACCGCTCCCACAGTGGTTTTGTGCTCTCAGGTTCTGGGAACGCCATTGGCCCTGTGGGAGCGGGCCTGCTCGCGATGACCGCAGACCAGTCGATTCAATCCACCAGCGTACACGCCATGACCACCGCATCCTCGCGCCCACCCACGGCAGGGTAATAGTCGCGGCGCCGCCCAACCTCGTTGAAGCCATAGCGCTCATACAGTCGGAACGCCGTGCGATTGCTGTCGCGCACTTCCAGGAAGCACTCACGCGCCTCGGCCTTGTAGGCAATCGACATGAGGTGTTCCAACAGCCGCAGGCCTAAGCCCCGCCCTTGGTTTTCCGGTTTGACGGTGATGTTAAGCAGGTGCGCCTCATCCAGGATGATCTGCACCACCCCATGGCCGACTTGCTGCTGGCCTTCGAACATCAGCCAGATCTGGTATTTGCCCAGCCCATCAAGAAATATCCCGCGGGTCCACGGGTGGCTATAGGCCGCGTATTCAATCTTCAGCACAGCGTCGAGGTCCGCCTCGGTCATCGGGCGGAACGATACAGCGTCACTCATTCGATTCTTTCCAGCGCGCCATCAGCCGGCGCATGGCTTGCCAGACTTCAGCCTTGCGCTGTGGCGTTTCCATTAACGATTCAAGCCCCGGCAACGCCCAGGCAGAGCCCAGGCCTTCGACCTGCAATTCACGGTAGAACGCGTCGAAGTCCGCCTCGCCAGCGAATTTCACCGCGGGCAGGCCAACCAGCCACAAGCACACACACGGTTCGTCTTCGAGCCGCGCCGAGACGAATCCCTGGACGAAATCCCGAGCCGCCTCGGGCCCCTGGTCCATCGTGCCCCGCGACAACAACGGCCAGCGCACCGGTTCGCCAATGATCTGCGGGCTGTCCGGCAGGCCAGCGGCGCGCAGCATGTCCTTGAGCAACAGGTAAGCGGGATCGCGGCTTTGGAACGGCTCGCCTGTGGGTAACTCCACCAGCAACAGGCAACGGCCGGCCCGCAGCAATTGCAGGGCGAAGCGCGGCGGCGGCACATGGGCGACCTTGATCGGGGCCGGCGCTACGTCGGCCTCTTCTACCGGTTTGGCATTCGTACGGGTCGAGGCCAAGCTCGGACGCGGGACTTCGATTTTCGGCCGTTCAGCGGCAGGCGCAACCGGTTCGGCGGCAGCCTTGGCTACGGGCGCTGCGTGAGGCGGCGCGATTTCCACCGGCTCCGGCGTTTCCAACAGCTCAGGCCGCGATGGCGCGGCAAAGGGCAATTCGGTACGCGGCAGCCAATTGACCACCTGCATGGCGGTCAGATAAGCGCGGCGACGGGACTCGATAAGCAAAGGTCGGCCACTTGGGGATAACTGAAAGTGGCAGCGATTCTACCGCCCTTCGGCGCGGACCGCTTCCCTGTCGGTGGATTAGTTGATCAATACGCGACGACAGTCCGTCTCGGGGGTGAATCGCAACCGGCCCGATGCAGTACAATCGCCGCTTTTAATTGCCAACCCGACGGCCATTGCGATGATCGAACCCAAGCGCGTCTTGCGCGCCCTCGCTGAACACTGGGCATTGCTGGAACCTTTGTGTGAGCATTTCGACCAGGGCACCCTGAGCCTCAACGAATTGCGTTCACAGCTGGCCGCCCAACAATTGGACAGCACGCCCCAGGACATCACCCATCTGCTGGACGTGTGGATCCGCCTGGACATCCTCGTACCGGTCGCGAAAAGCCCGAACCGCTTCGAGCTCAACGCCCAGATCCACGATTTCCTCGCCTACCTGCGCCGCGAACACCGCTTGGGCCTGTGCCTGGAAATCGAAGCCTACCTGCGCCACCTCGAGCGTCTGGCCGGCTATATCCAGGACGCCTTCGATGTGCGCGACGGCAACGACCTCGCCCGCCAGTTGCGCCTACTGGACATGCGCGTGCGCGACGTTCTCAAGAAGCTCGCCAACGACGAACAGGCGCTGGTCGCCGTCGCCGAACGGGCCAAGACCAGCGACCGGCAGATCCCGCTGCGCCAGCGCTACGCCGAAGTGCTGGCGACCTGGGACGAATACGTCGAGCCGATGATCCAGTTGGTGAACGCCGACGGCGCGTTCGAGCAAGGTGTGCGCAAGGTCGAGAATGTATTGCTGCGCATGCTCACCGAACAGCAGCGCCTCGGTCACCTGGTGGACGACGACATGCTGCTGCGCACTCACGCGCGAATCCTGGAGATGCAGACCAGCGCCCAGCTGACCCTGCGCCATGCGCGTGAGCTGCTGCTGCCGCTGCGCGAAGAGGCCCGCCGCCACAACGCCGTGACTCGTGGCGCAGCCCTGGCCCTGGCCGCCATTCGCCGTAAAGGTCTCGATGCCGTGCCGCAAGCGGCGATGCCGCTGTTCACCCGACCGCAAAGCACCTTCCTGGGCAGCGCCAGCCAGGTCGAAGCCTACGTGTATGCACTGGCCCGCTTCGAACCAAAACCGGCGCGGTTCCCCAAGTCTCACAAGGCCCACAAGGGCGGCGATGCGCCGCGTGCGCCACGCACCGTGCGCGAGATGGTCGAGCGTTGCGAAGATGCCCTGCCGATGCCGGACCTGATGACGTGGCTGCTGGAGCAGGAACCGGACGGCGCCACCGACGAATTGCTGTACTGGTTCTCGCGCCTGTCGCGGGAAAAACGCTTCAAGCGCGAGCGTCTGGAACGCCGCGACTACCATACTCACGAGCATCAGGTCAGCCTGCGCTCCTTCGCCCTGCTCTCGGCCGGCGACACCGCCGCCGAGGATTCTGCGAGCATCCCCCATGCATCTTGATCTATCCGAACTGTCCCAGCTGGCGCCGATCTTCCGCGAGCTGTTCAAGGGTTATCACGTCAGCCGCCGCGACCCGGAGCTGTACGCCCAATTATCGAACTTCCAGGATCAATACCGCACGCTGTTCAAGGCCCTGGGCTTCGAGCTGGTGTGCGATACCCGCGGGTTCTATTACTTCGTGCCAGACCTGGCCGCCGCGGCAGTGAACAAGACCGCCCAGCGCCTGGCCCTGTTTACCTTCATCCTCGTCGAGCACCTGGCCGACCAGGGCCGCGACCCGATCGCCGTGCTCGACGGTGGCAGCCTGGGCCGTGATGAGCTGCCTTCGCTGCTGGAGAAATACCGCGACCTGTTCATCCAGGCCGAAGTGCAGACCCAGGAAGAGTTGGAAGAAAAAATCATGCGCCGCATGACCCAACTGGGTTTCGCCAGCGAAGAGAACGGCGTGTACCGCTTCCTGCCGCCAATGCATCGCTTCCTCGACGTCTGCCTGTCGGTCCAGCAGGACCGCGACCTGGCCGCCAGCCTGCACAGCGTGTTGCCGCTGCCAGCGCCGGTGCTGATCGACGAAGACAGCGACGAAAAACTGCTTCAGACCGATGACCCGCTGGACCTCAGTGAATTCGACGGTGAAGAAGAAAGCGAAGAAGACGCACTGGCCCGCGCCATTGCCGAAGAACAGGAGACCGACGCATGAGCAAGGAACGCTACGGCATCCGCCGCTTTGCCCTTTTGAACACCGCCGGCTACAGCCTCGGCCTGTTCCCCCTGGAGGAACCGCTGTCGGTGTACGGCGCGAACAACCTGGGTAAATCCGCCTCGATCAACGCCCTTCAGTTTCCGATCCTGGCGCGCATGTCGGACATGAGTTTCGGCAAGTACAGCCTGGAACAATCCCGGCGCTTCTACTTTGCCTCCGACACCAGCTACATTCTGGTGGAAGTCGCCCTGCCCCACGGCCCACACGTGATTGGCGTGGTAGGTCGCGGCCCTGGCGGCGGTTTCGGCCACCAGTTCTTTGCCTATGCCGGCAAACTGGACCTGGCTCATTACCAGAAAAACGACACCTGCCTGCGGCAGAAAGAACTGTTCACCAACCTGGAGCGCGAGGGCCTGAAAGCCTACGAACTCAAGCCGGATGAACTGCGTCGCCTGCTGGTGGGCGGCCACACTTCGATTCCGCTGGACCTGACGCTGATTCCGCTTCGCTCCACCAGCGAGCAAAGCCTCAAGACCTTCCGCGCGTTGTTCATCAACCTGCTGCACATGCGTGAAATCACCGCGGCCAAGCTCAAACAACTTTTCCTCGATGCGTTCGAGCACAGCCTGCGCTCCGGCAGCGTGGACTACATCGCGGCGTGCGAAGAAGCCTTCCGCGACGTACGACGCATGGAGCAGGACTACAACTCACTCGTGGCGGCCGGTCCGCTGGTGGAAGCCTTGGCCAATGGCGTGAAGCAGCGCGATGTCCTGCGGGGCAAACTGCATCGGCTCTCGCCGCTGCTCGACTCGCTGCTGGGCACCTGGTCGGATTACGCCAGTGCACGCAAGGAAGAGCTGACCATCCAAGCCGAGCATTACCGCAACGAGCAGGATTCGCTGCAGAACGACCAACGCGGCGGCACTCAGGAGCTGATGCGCCTGGAGCGGGAAATCAGCGGCATCCAGCGTTGGCTAGGCGAGCTGTCGGTGCTCAAGCATCGCTTTGCCCTGGTGGATGACGCCAAGGTCCTGGAGCAGCAACTGCTCGCCGCCAAGGACGCTCACGACGAACTGGCCGGCGCCCTGGCCCAGTCCCGTCAATTCAGCGCCGAAGACCTGGAAGAGCGCCTGCGGGACCTGGAAAAACGCCTCAAGTCGGTCAAGCAGCAACTCGACCACGCCGACAACAACAGCTACGCCCGCCTGCGCGAAGAGTTCTCCCAGCAGGACGTGGAACGCCTGATGCGCTTGTTCAACAGCGCCCTGTTCAGCCTGCCGTTGGGCGAACATGGCATCGCGCTGGATGAGAACGGCGAGTGGGTCAAGTCCATGGAGCTGATCCTCGACGGGTTCAAGGGCGAGCGGTTCGAAGTGCCGGGCCTGTCCATCGACCTGTCCCACATCGAGCCGCCGGCCCTGCAAGCCCTGGCCGACCGTGCCGCGCTGCGGGATCAGAAAGAGCGTCTGGAAAAAGAACTCAAGCAGCTCAAGACCCAGCAAGCCGTGGCCGCCGACCGCGCCGCAAGCAAGACCCAGACCGAGGCGCTGTACCAACAAGTGCTGGATGCACAGAAAGCCCTGGAAGACTTCCGTCGCACCCAGACCTTGAGTGCCGAAGAGGGCGAGAAGCTCGAGCAACTGGCGCAGATGGAAGCCGCCCAGGATGAGCTCAAGCGCTCCAGCGATGCCTTCACCGAGCGCGTCCAGCAGTTGTCCGCCAAGTTGCAACTGGTGGGCCGGCAGATCGCCGACATGGAAGCCAAGCAGCGCACCCTCGACGACGCCCTGCGCCGTCGCCAGTTGCTGCCGGCGGACCTGCCGTTCGGTACGCCATTCATGGACCCGGTCGACGATTCCATGGACAACCTGCTGCCACTGCTCAACGACTACCAGGACAGCTGGCAAGGGCTGCTGCGGGTTGACGGTCAGATCGAGGCCTTGTATGCCCAGGTACGCCTCAAGGGCGTAGCCAAGTTCGACAGCGAAGACGACATGGAGCGGCGCCTGCAACTGCTGATCAACGCCTATGCCCACCGCACCGACGAGGCCCTGACCCTGGGCAAGGCGCGCCGCGCGGCCGTCACAGACATTGCCCGAACCCTGCGCAACATCCGCAGCGACTATGACAGCCTCGAGCATCAACTGGCGCTGTTCAACCGCGAGATCAACAAGCGTCAGGTGTCCAACCTGCAGAGCTTCCGTATCGTCCTGGCGCCGAACAAGGAAGCACTCAAGCACATCGACCAGATCATCCACAGCGCCGGCCAGTACGAGGAAGGCGAGACGCTGTCGGTGTTCGACCTCAGCCAGAGCGCCGAGCAGGACAACAAGAACGAAGAAGCCAAGGAGTACCTGGCACGACTGGTGGCGGCGAACCACAACCAGCTCGGCCTCAAGGACCTGTTCGAACTGGCATTCGAGATCACCAAGGTCAATGGCCAGCCGGTGATCCACACCGACATCGACGGCGCGGCGTCCAACGGCACTACCATGACCATCAAGGCGCTGACCAACATGTACTTGTTGCTGCACCTGATGGACCGTGAACAGGCCGGCCGCGTGCGCCTGCCGTACTACCTGGACGAAGCGGCGGACATCGACGAGAAGAACCAGGCCGCACTGCTGGAAACCAGTCTGCAATTGGGCTTCGTGCCGATCCTGGCGAGCGTGAAGCCACAGGTCTGCGCCAGTGTCGCCATCGACCTGGAGGGCGGCAGCGGCCCGAACGGCATCTACATCGATGAGGCGGACTGGAAATACATTCGTCGCCATGATGCCGTGAAGGCCACGATAAACGTCCAGGCCGATGAACCGGAGCTGGATTCGGTTTGAGGTGATCATCTGGATGTGAAAAGGCCGCGATCCAATGGATCGCGGCCTTTTTTGTTATCGCATACTCAGTGGCGAGGGAGTTTGCTCCCTCGCCACGGGTGTTGCATCCGATAAGCTTACTTGGCGAGACTGATCTTCGGCGCCCAGGTCAGCCATTCATCTTCAAACTTGTCGAACAGCGGGAAGGTTTGCTCCGGGCGTGCCGGGTTGCCCATCCGCTCGCCGTCTGGCGTTGCGAATGCGATACCGCCCTGGATCAAGGTTTCAAGCGACTCGGTTCGCACCGTCGCGCCCTTGAACAGGCCGAAGTCCAGGCCGAAGCCGCTGCTGTTCCAGAAACGTGTACCGCTGCGCACCAGTGGCGCGTATTTAGGCTCGATCAGGATGTGAATCAGCACCCGGTCCGCCGTCTGGCCCAACTCGTAGCCCGTGACTTTACCCACGGTCACTTCGCGGTAGGTCACCGGCACGCCAATCTTCAACGAACCACGTCGGGCGGCACTCAACACCAGGCTCAAGCCAGCTTCGGGAACAACACTTTCGGGTGGTTCGGCCAAGGCCACGAAGTTTTTCTGCGGCCCCAGGTTCTTCGTCGCGGGCTGCACTTCGATGTACTGGCCGGTCACCAGGGTTTCCAGATTCGATGTCTTCATCAGTCCCAATTCAGGCTTGACCACCCAGAACTGAGTCCCTGTGCGGGCGATACGCTCGGGCACTTCGGTGATACGTGCGGTAACCAGCACCGACTGCATATCGGCGCTCAGGTCGACGTCCTCGATCTTGCCCACATCCAACCCCTTGAACCGGATCGGCGTGCCGCTGCGCAAACCGTCGGCACGATCGACCTTGATCGTCACGACAGTGCCTCGTTGCTGCGCGGTTTCACGATCTTCGTGCAAACGGAACCGGGGGATGCGCCGTTTCAGCGGCACGTTCGGCTCAGGAGTTTCGAAAGCGATCCCCCCGGCCATCAAGCTTTGCAGGGACTCGCTCTTGACCTGTATCCCGCCGGTCAAGCCGCCCGTGAGGGTAACGCCACTGGCATTCCAGAACCGCGTGGAGCCGTTGACGAGCCCTTCGTATTCCTTCTCGATATGCACTCCGATGATCAGTTGCTTCTTCTTGCGGGAAAACTGGTAGCTCTGCACCGATCCGACCTTGACCTGCTTGTAGAGGATCGGGCTACCGACCTCCAGCGACCCGAGATTTTCGGTCAGCAAGACCAGATGCAGCCCGGGTGAACGAAGGTCCAACGGCGGCGCCTTCGCCCTGGCCTCGAACTCGCGCTGCGGCGCTCCGCCTTTGTCGCCAGGGCGCACGGCGATGTAGTTACCCTTCACCAACGCCTCCAGGCCCGTGATGCCCGCCAGGGAAATCGATGGTTTGACGACCCAGAACTGAGCGCCGGCGACCAGGTAATCTTCCGCCAACGGATCGAGCGTCAACTCGGCGCTGGCGCTGGACAGGTCCGGATCGACTTTCAACGTCTTCAGGCTGCCGACCTGGATGCCCTTGTACATCACTGGCGTACGGCCAGCCTGCAATCCCTCGAAATCACTGAGCTTGACCTTGACGCGAATCCCGGCGGCGGCTGCCTCGAAATCTTCATACAGGCGAAATGGCAGGCTTGGATCCGTCGGAGGGCTGTCCTTGCGGTTTTCCGGAGTAGCAAACGCGATGCCGCCTGCCACGATACTGGCCAGCGACTCGCTGCGTACTTTGACGCCTGACAAATTGGCATCGATGCTAATGCCGCTGGCATTCCAGAAGCGCGTGTGCTTGCGGACCAGGCTGGCATAAGTCGGCTCGATAAAGACCTTGATCTCTACTGCGCGTTGATCTTCGGACAGTGAGTAACTTTTCACCTGGCCAACTTGGATCTGTTTGTAGAAAACCGGACTGCCACGGTCCAGAGACCCCAGTCGATCGGCCTTGATCGTCAAGTGCAGGCCAGGCTTGGCGTCAGACAGCGGGGGCTCTTCGGCCAAGGCCTTGAACTTGCGAGTCGACTCGCCTTCCCCCGGGCTGATGGCGACGTAATTACCGGAAACCAACGTCTCCAACCCGGTAATCCCTGCCAGGCTCACACTTGGTTTGACCAGCCAGAAACGTGTGCCGGTCTTGAGATATTGCTCGACTTCCTTGTTCATCTCGATGGTCGCAATGACCCCCTTCGAATTTCCTTCATCATCAAGCGTGAGGTCCTTCACCTTACCGACCGTCATGCCTTTGTAGACGACCTCTGTCTTGTTGACCTGGATGCCCTCACCGCTTTCAAAACGCACGTTGATCTCAATACCGGTCTCGTTATAAGCACGCCAGCCAAGCCAGCCGCCAATAATCAAGGCAATCAACGGCAGGACCCAGATGGCCGACCAATTTGAAGCCGGTCGGGTTTTAGCAGTAGGCAAATCAGTCATGGTCGTCATCCGACTCCGTGTTATCCCAAATCAGTCGGGGATCGAAGGTTACTGCGGCAATCATTGTAAGGATCACCACGCTGGCAAACGCGATGGCGCCAAGACCGGCTTCGACACTGGCAAGCCGGCCGAAATTCACCACCGCCACCAGAATGGCGATTACAAAAATATCCAGCATCGACCAGCGGCCGATAAACTCAATGAAGCGATACATCAGGATGCGCTGGCGCGCCGACATGGGTTGGTGACGTTGCACGGAAAACAGCAGCAATGCGATACCGACCAACTTGAAGGTGGGGACTACGATACTGGCAATGAATACCACCGCTGCAATGGGAATCATGCCGTGTTGAACCAGCTCGATAACACCCGCCATGATGGTGCTGGGCGCGCCCTGGCCGAGCGAGTTGATGGTCATGATTGGCAGTACGTTGGCAGGGATATAGATAATCGCTGCCGTGATCAGCAGTGCCCAGGTCCGCATCAAGCTGTTGGGACGCCGAGGGTGAATACGAGCGCCACAACGAGTGCAGACTTGCTTCTGGGCGGCGTCGTCCTGCCGATTCAATTCATGACATTCAGTGCAAACCAAAATGCCCGCATCAATTGCTCGCATGGACGTCTTCCCCTGACAACGCGTGCCAGATCTGGTGCGGTGACATCACCACTTCCAGCCAGACCTGAACCAGTAACAAGCTGATAAAGCACACCAGGCCCAACCCCACGGTAATCGCTGCCATGTCCGCAAGTTTGACGATGGCAACCAGTACGCCCATGAGATAAACCTCGAGCATCCCCCAATCCCTTAGATGATGATAAATGCGATACCACAACAAGCCGTAACTTCTTCCAACGTTCCAGCGGATGGTCAGCAGTACAGCCAATTGGCAAAGCAACTTGAGCAACGGAATGCCCATGCTGCATAGAAATACCACCACCGATACACCTTGCATTCCGGTGCCGAACAGACCGACCACGCCACTCCAGACGGTGTCTTGGGCGGATTGTCCGAGCAGATTGAGCTGCATGATGGGTAAAAAGTTCGCGGGTACATACAACAGCAGAGCGGCGACAACCAGGGCAAGGCTGCGATCAATCACATTGTGCCGGTGGGCGTAGAGCTCGTATCCACAGCGCGGGCATTCGGCTTTCTCGCCATCGGCCAACTGAGGCTTGCGCATCAACAGGTCACACTCATGACACGCTACCAGATCGTCCAGGGGTAGATCTGACAACCTATCAATGTCTGACGGATCGGGCATAAACAGCTCTGGGCTCAACTAAGGTGCGGCTATTCTAGTGCTGCGGCTCAAAAATAACTGTGCAAATTTAACATGAGCCGTCGCGGATTTTTATGACGAGCAAAAACAAAACCCCTACCTGCATCAGCAGATAGGGGTTTCGGAATTTAATCTTGACGATGACCTACTCTCACATGGGGAAACCCCACACTACCATCGGCGATGCATCGTTTCACTTCTGAGTTCGGGATGGGATCAGGTGGTTCCAATGCTCTATGGTCGTCAAGAAATTCGGTAGCCAGCGCGTGCCTTGCGGTCACGTTCCAGCGAATGGGTATGTGATAGCGTGTTGCTTGTGAGCATCTCGAACTTTCGGTTCGTTTCGTCTTCACAACACCGCAATCTGGCCTCTTTCGAGTCTACAAATTGCTTGGGTGTTATATGGTCAAGCCTCACGGGCAATTAGTACAGGTTAGCTCAACGCCTCACAGCGCTTACACACCCTGCCTATCAACGTCGTAGTCTTCGACGGCCCTTCAGGGAGCTCAAGGCTCCAGTGAGATCTCATCTTGAGGCAAGTTTCCCGCTTAGATGCTTTCAGCGGTTATCTTTTCCGAACATAGCTACCCGGCAATGCCACTGGCGTGACAACCGGAACACCAGAGGTTCGTCCACTCCGGTCCTCTCGTACTAGGAGCAGCCCCTCTCAAATCTCAAACGTCCACGGCAGATAGGGACCGAACTGTCTCACGACGTTCTAAACCCAGCTCGCGTACCACTTTAAATGGCGAACAGCCATACCCTTGGGACCGGCTTCAGCCCCAGGATGTGATGAGCCGACATCGAGGTGCCAAACACCGCCGTCGATATGAACTCTTGGGCGGTATCAGCCTGTTATCCCCGGAGTACCTTTTATCCGTTGAGCGATGGCCCTTCCATACAGAACCACCGGATCACTAAGACCTACTTTCGTACCTGCTCGACGTGTCTGTCTCGCAGTCAAGCGCGCTTTTGCCTTTATACTCTACGACCGATTTCCGACCGGTCTGAGCGCACCTTCGTACTCCTCCGTTACTCTTTAGGAGGAGACCGCCCCAGTCAAACTACCCACCATACACTGTCCTCGATCCGGATAACGGACCTGAGTTAGAACCTCAAAGTTGCCAGGGTGGTATTTCAAGGATGGCTCCACGCAGACTGGCGTCCACGCTTCAAAGCCTCCCACCTATCCTACACAAGCAAATTCAAAGTCCAGTGCAAAGCTATAGTAAAGGTTCACGGGGTCTTTCCGTCTAGCCGCGGATACACTGCATCTTCACAGCGATTTCAATTTCACTGAGTCTCGGGTGGAGACAGCGCCGCCATCGTTACGCCATTCGTGCAGGTCGGAACTTACCCGACAAGGAATTTCGCTACCTTAGGACCGTTATAGTTACGGCCGCCGTTTACCGGGGCTTCGATCAAGAGCTTCGCGTTAGCTAACCCCATCAATTAACCTTCCGGCACCGGGCAGGCGTCACACCCTATACGTCCACTTTCGTGTTTGCAGAGTGCTGTGTTTTTAATAAACAGTCGCAGCGGCCTGGTATCTTCGACCGGCGTGGGCTTACGCAGCAAGTGCTTCACCCTCACCGGCGCACCTTCTCCCGAAGTTACGGTGCCATTTTGCCTAGTTCCTTCACCCGAGTTCTCTCAAGCGCCTTGGTATTCTCTACCCAACCACCTGTGTCGGTTTGGGGTACGGTTCCTGGTTACCTGAAGCTTAGAAGCTTTTCTTGGAAGCATGGCATCAACCACTTCGTCACCCAAAGGGTAACTCGTCATCAGCTCTCGGCCTTGAGATCCCGGATTTACCTAAGATCTCAGCCTACCACCTTAAACTTGGACAACCAACGCCAAGCTGGCCTAGCCTTCTCCGTCCCTCCATCGCAATAACCAGAAGTACAGGAATATTAACCTGTTTTCCATCGACTACGCTTTTCAGCCTCGCCTTAGGGACCGACTAACCCTGCGTCGATTAACGTTGCGCAGGAAACCTTGGTCTTTCGGCGTGGGTGTTTTTCACACCCATTGTCGTTACTCATGTCAGCATTCGCACTTCTGATACCTCCAGCAAGCTTCTCAACTCACCTTCACAGGCTTACAGAACGCTCCTCTACCGCATCACTTACGTGATACCCGTAGCTTCGGTGTATGGTTTGAGCCCCGTTACATCTTCCGCGCAGGCCGACTCGACTAGTGAGCTATTACGCTTTCTTTAAAGGGTGGCTGCTTCTAAGCCAACCTCCTAGCTGTCTAAGCCTTCCCACATCGTTTCCCACTTAACCATAACTTTGGGACCTTAGCTGACGGTCTGGGTTGTTTCCCTTTTCACGACGGACGTTAGCACCCGCCGTGTGTCTCCCATGCTCGGCACTTGTAGGTATTCGGAGTTTGCATCGGTTTGGTAAGTCGGGATGACCCCCTAGCCGAAACAGTGCTCTACCCCCTACAGTGATACATGAGGCGCTACCTAAATAGCTTTCGAGGAGAACCAGCTATCTCCGAGCTTGATTAGCCTTTCACTCCGATCCACAGGTCATCCGCTAACTTTTCAACGGTAGTCGGTTCGGTCCTCCAGTCAGTGTTACCTAACCTTCAACCTGCCCATGGATAGATCGCCCGGTTTCGGGTCTATTCCCAGCGACTAGACGCCCTATTAAGACTCGCTTTCGCTACGCCTCCCCTATTCGGTTAAGCTCGCCACTGAAAATAAGTCGCTGACCCATTATACAAAAGGTACGCAGTCACCCAACAAAGTGGGCTCCCACTGCTTGTACGCATACGGTTTCAGGATCTATTTCACTCCCCTCTCCGGGGTTCTTTTCGCCTTTCCCTCACGGTACTAGTTCACTATCGGTCAGTCAGTAGTATTTAGCCTTGGAGGATGGTCCCCCCATATTCAGACAAAGTTTCTCGTGCTCCGTCCTACTCGATTTCACTTCTAAGATCCTTTCGCGTACAGGGCTATCACCCACTATGGCCGCACTTTCCAGAGCGTTCCGCTAAAATCAAAGAAGCTTAAGGGCTAGTCCCCGTTCGCTCGCCACTACTAAGGGAATCTCGGTTGATTTCTTTTCCTCAGGGTACTTAGATGTTTCAGTTCCCCTGGTTCGCTTCTTGCACCTATGTATTCAGTACAAGATAACCATCTTATGATGGCTGGGTTCCCCCATTCAGACATCTCCGGATCACAGTCTGTTTGCCGACTCCCCGAAGCTTTTCGCAGGCTACCACGTCTTTCATCGCCTCTGACTGCCAAGGCATCCACCGTATGCGCTTCTTCACTTGACCATATAACCCCAAGCAATCTGGTTATACTGTGAAGACGACATTCGCCGAAAATTCGATCTGGCTCTAAGAGCCACTCACAAATTTTACCTTAGCCTGATCCGTTACCAGTGAAAGCAACGTTCAGTCTATCTTTCTATCACATACCCAAATTTTTAAAGAACGATCTAATCAAAAGACTAGAAATCAACATTCATCATCCCGCGGATGGAATGCTCATTTCTAAGCTTTAAACGTTGGAACCAATCTGTAATGGTGGAGCCAAGCGGGATCGAACCGCTGACCTCCTGCGTGCAAGGCAGGCGCTCTCCCAGCTGAGCTATGGCCCCGTATCGCTACAGGGTACACCATGAAATTGGTGGGTCTGGGCAGATTCGAACTGCCGACCTCACCCTTATCAGGGGTGCGCTCTAACCAACTGAGCTACAGACCCAATCGTCTTTTTCAATGAATCAAGCAATTCGTGTGGGAGCTCATGGAGCCGCTGCTGTCGTCGATTAAGGAGGTGATCCAGCCGCAGGTTCCCCTACGGCTACCTTGTTACGACTTCACCCCAGTCATGAATCACACCGTGGTAACCGTCCTCCCGAAGGTTAGACTAGCTACTTCTGGTGCAACCCACTCCCATGGTGTGACGGGCGGTGTGTACAAGGCCCGGGAACGTATTCACCGCGACATTCTGATTCGCGATTACTAGCGATTCCGACTTCACGCAGTCGAGTTGCAGACTGCGATCCGGACTACGATCGGTTTTGTGAGATTAGCTCCACCTCGCGGCTTGGCAACCCTCTGTACCGACCATTGTAGCACGTGTGTAGCCCAGGCCGTAAGGGCCATGATGACTTGACGTCATCCCCACCTTCCTCCGGTTTGTCACCGGCAGTCTCCTTAGAGTGCCCACCATAACGTGCTGGTAACTAAGGACAAGGGTTGCGCTCGTTACGGGACTTAACCCAACATCTCACGACACGAGCTGACGACAGCCATGCAGCACCTGTCTCAATGCTCCCGAAGGCACCAATCCATCTCTGGAAAGTTCATTGGATGTCAAGGCCTGGTAAGGTTCTTCGCGTTGCTTCGAATTAAACCACATGCTCCACCGCTTGTGCGGGCCCCCGTCAATTCATTTGAGTTTTAACCTTGCGGCCGTACTCCCCAGGCGGTCAACTTAATGCGTTAGCTGCGCCACTAAGAGCTCAAGGCTCCCAACGGCTAGTTGACATCGTTTACGGCGTGGACTACCAGGGTATCTAATCCTGTTTGCTCCCCACGCTTTCGCACCTCAGTGTCAGTATCAGTCCAGGTGGTCGCCTTCGCCACTGGTGTTCCTTCCTATATCTACGCATTTCACCGCTACACAGGAAATTCCACCACCCTCTACCATACTCTAGCTCGACAGTTTTGAATGCAGTTCCCAGGTTGAGCCCGGGGATTTCACATCCAACTTAACGAACCACCTACGCGCGCTTTACGCCCAGTAATTCCGATTAACGCTTGCACCCTCTGTATTACCGCGGCTGCTGGCACAGAGTTAGCCGGTGCTTATTCTGTCGGTAACGTCAAAACACTAACGTATTAGGTTAATGCCCTTCCTCCCAACTTAAAGTGCTTTACAATCCGAAGACCTTCTTCACACACGCGGCATGGCTGGATCAGGCTTTCGCCCATTGTCCAATATTCCCCACTGCTGCCTCCCGTAGGAGTCTGGACCGTGTCTCAGTTCCAGTGTGACTGATCATCCTCTCAGACCAGTTACGGATCGTCGCCTTGGTGAGCCATTACCTCACCAACTAGCTAATCCGACCTAGGCTCATCTGATAGCGCAAGGCCCGAAGGTCCCCTGCTTTCTCCCGTAGGACGTATGCGGTATTAGCGTCCGTTTCCGAGCGTTATCCCCCACTACCAGGCAGATTCCTAGGCATTACTCACCCGTCCGCCGCTCGCCACCAGGTACAAGTACCCGTGCTGCCGCTCGACTTGCATGTGTTAGGCCTGCCGCCAGCGTTCAATCTGAGCCATGATCAAACTCTTCAGTTCAAACATCTTTGGGTTTTGAGAAAACCCTAAACTTGGCTCAGCAATCGTTGGTTACATCTTTGATTTCTCGCGGAGTAACTTGTGATGCTGATAATCTGTTGACTAGCAGTCTGACTCCACAAGCACCCACACGAATTGCTTGATTCAGTTGTTAAAGAGCGGTGGGTTGAGCCTTTCGTCTCAACCGAGGCGCGCATTCTACAGCGCCCCGTGTATCTGTCAAGCGGTTATTTTAAGAAGTTTTCAAAGTTTCGCTTGGAAATCCTTAACAACTTCAACCACTTGCGCTTTCGATCTCTCGTTAGCGGGAGGCGAATTCTACAGCGTTACTCGCTGCTGTCAACACCTCTTTTTTACCGCTTTCGACCGAGAAGATCGAACCGTCGATAGCGCCCAACAAACCGGCCTACCCACTCCTTCCGCGCCTCGATGAACTGAAGCGAAGCACTTACCGAAACCTGGTTAACTCGTTGAAACTCAAGGAGTTTTCCGTTTCGACTGCGCCGGAAGTGGGGCGAATTATAGACATCCAGAATTTGCCGTCAACCCTTTATTTCGTTTTTATTACCGACGGGATCTTCTTGCCGATTAAACGAGGGATCCGCCGCGCAACCGGCCCAATCCTCAGCAACAACAATACGCCGCCTATAAAGGCATATATCGACCACTCCTTGAGATCCGCTCGCACGATCCACAACATATGCAGCAACCCAAGCCCGAGGATCAGGTAGGCCAGCCGATGCAGCTTTTTCCAGCGGGCTCCAAGTCGCCTTTGACTATAACGATTGGACGTAACTGCCAAGGCCAGCAGGCCAAGAAAGCCGAGCGCTCCAACGATGATGTAGGGCCGTTTGCTCAGCTCGACGCCTAACTGCGACCAATCGAACCCCAGGATGAACGCCGCATATCCACCCAAATGCAACACGACGTAAGCAAAGCACCACAACCCCAACTGTCGTCTTACGGCAATCCACCCAGCCCAGCCGGTCAGCTTCTGCAGCGGCGTCATGCTCAATGTGATCAATAGCAGTACCAGGGTTCCCAACCCGAGTCGATCCACCAGCACCTTGCCTGGATCCGGTCCCAACGAATTCATCAACGCTTCGTAAAGCCAAAGCAATGGCCATATCGCCGCTGCGACGAAAACGCCTATCCGCCATGCCAGGAAACGCATCAGTAGTCTTTCCTCAGATCCATCCCTGCATATAAAGAAGCTACTTCCTCCTGGTATCCGTTAAACATCAAGGTATCGCGCACATTGGGGCTCAACAGACCGCTTGGCAAACGACGCTCTCGCGCCTGGGTCCAACGGGGATGATCGACGGTGGGATTCACGTTCGCATAAAAGCCGTACTCATCGGAGGCTATGCTTTGCCAAGTGGTCTTGGGCTGCTCACCCACCAGGCTGATGCGCACGATGGACTTGACGCTCTTGAAGCCATACTTCCACGGCACCACCAACCGTAAAGGAGCGCCATTCTGGTTAGGCAGCTCCCTTCCGTACATGCCAACCGCCAGGATGGCCAGCGGGTTCATCGCTTCATCCAACCGCAAACCTTCCACGTAGGGCCAGTCGATCAATGCAAAACCTGAACGCTGGCCTGGCATGGTCTTGGGGTCCTGCAAGGTTTCAAAACGAATGTATTTGGCCTTGGACGTCGGCTCGACTTGCTTGAGTAACGCGGATATGGGGAAACCAATCCAAGGGATGACCATTGACCAAGCCTCGACGCAGCGCAAACGGTAGATACGCTCTTCGAGCTGATAAGGCTTCATGAAATCTTCCAGTCCATAGCGCCCCGGCTTGCCCACCTCGCCATCCACCACCACGGTCCAGGGCTCGGTTTTCAACGATCCCGCATTGGCTGCCGGATCGCCTTTGTCAGTGCCGAACTCATAAAAGTTGTTGTAGTGGGTTGCATCCTTGAAGGGTGTGATTGCCTCCCCCTTGGCGGTCACCGCATCCCATTGGGTAGCAGGCAGCTTATCGGCAAACCAGGACGGCGCGTTTCCAGGCTCCACATTGGGATAACGCGCCACATCAGCGGCGCCGGCCCAGCGCGGCAGACTGCTTATGGCGACGCCAGCCACGGCGGCCCCCAGCATCTGGCGACGGGATAGATAAAGGGATTCGGGCGTGACGTCCGACTCATGACAATCGGACGACTTGGGGATCTTGATCAGCATGACGACTCCGCAGCATTGGGGGGAGATGCACCAATAGACTGCGGAGTATGGGGGAAATTAGATTAAGGCAACATTTAGCGGCGGCGAAGACGCAACAAATATTGCACCGGACCGGAAGCGGCATAGGCGAGGAAGACCAGCAGCAGGATACGTGGCGGATCGCTGAACACCACCGCAAACACCAGTACTACGGCCAGGATGGCCACGAACGGCACACGGCCCTTAAGGTCCAGCTCCTTGAAGCTGTTGTACTTGATGTTGCTGACCATCAGCATTCCGGCCGCCGCGACCAACAATGCGACCAGGAACGACATCTTCGAGCCCTGGATCCCGTAGTCGCTGAACGCCCAGACCACCCCCGCCACGACCCCTGCAGCCGCAGGACTGGCGAGACCAATGAAGTAGCGCTTGTCCGCAGTGCCGACCTGGGTATTGAAACGCGCCAGACGTAACGCGGCACCGGCTACATAGATGAAAGCAACCATCCAGCCGACCTTGCCCATGTCACCCAGCGCCCAGCCGAATGCCAGCAACGCAGGGGCGACACCGAACGCAACCATGTCGGACAGAGAATCGTATTCGGCACCGAATGCACTCTGGGTGTTGGTCATGCGGGCCACGCGCCCATCCAGGCCATCGAGCACCATGGCGACGAAAATCGCAATCGCGGCAAAAGCGAAGTAGCGACTCGCCCCAGCGCTGTCACCCGCACTTAATGCCGCCTGGGCACTCATGGAGCTGATGATGGAATAGAAACCGGCGAACAGGTTCGCGGTGGTAAACAGGTTCGGCAGCAGATAGATGCCACGATGCCGGACCTTACGGCCTTCCGCGTCATGCCCCTCTTCGACATGCTCGTCGATAGGCAACAGGCTTTCGGCGTCAGGAGCCTGGTTCGGCTCGTCGGGACGTTCGCTCATGGACAGTACCTTGCAACGGTGTGAAAAATTCGACAGGTGCCCGGGGCGACGGTTCGACCCCAAACGATGCAGCTTTATACCAGAAGCCGACGCCCAAACGAAAAAACGCGGCCTGGGCCGCGTTTTTTTCGATCAAGCTCGCGACTCAGTTCTTGGCTTTGTCGACGATCTTGTTGGCACCGATCCACGGCATCATGGAGCGCAGTTGCTCGCCGATGATCTCGATACCATGAGCGGCGTTGTTACGACGCTTGGCGGTCATCGAAGGATAGCCAGTAGCACCTTCGCTGATGAACATCTTGGCGTATTCGCCGTCCTGAATACGTTTCAGGGCATTGCGCATGGCCTGACGGGACTCGGCGTTGATGACTTCCGGACCGGTCACGTACTCGCCGTACTCGGCGTTGTTGGAGATCGAGTAGTTCATGTTGGCAATACCGCCTTCGTACATGAGGTCAACGATCAGCTTCAGTTCGTGCAGGCATTCGAAGTAGGCCATTTCAGGCGCGTAGCCTGCTTCAACCAGGGTTTCGAAACCGGCTTTCACCAGCTCAACGGTACCACCGCACAGAACGGCTTGCTCGCCGAACAGGTCGGTTTCAGTCTCGTCCTTGAAGGTGGTTTCGATGATGCCGGTACGACCGCCACCAACACCGGCAGCGTAGGACAGGGCCACGTTCTTGGCGTTGCCGGACGCATCCTGGTAAATCGCGATCAGGTCAGGGATACCGCCGCCCTTGACGAACTCGGAGCGTACGGTGTGGCCCGGTGCCTTCGGCGCGATCATGATCACGTCGAGGTCGGCGCGTGGCACAACCTGGTTATAGTGGATCGCGAAGCCGTGGGAGAAGGCCAGGGTGGCGCCTTTCTTGATGTTCGGCTCGATTTCGTTCTTGTACAGCGACGATTGGAACTCGTCCGGGGTCAGGATCATGACCAGGTCGGCAGCGGCTACGGCGGAAGCCACGTCGGTGACTTTCAGGCCATGGGCCTCGGCCTTGGCAACAGTGGCCGAGCCTTTGCGCAGGCCCACGGTCACGTCAACGCCGGAGTCTTTCAGGTTGCACGCCTGGGCGTGACCTTGAGAACCGTAGCCGATGATGGCGACTTTCTTGCCCTGGATGATCGACAGGTCGCAATCTTTATCGTAGAAAACTTTCATGAATTTCCCCTATATCCGGCCGTTCCGGCCATTCGCTAATTTGGTTTAGATGCTCAGTACTTTGTCGCCACGGGCAATCCCGGTGACGCCACTGCGTACGGTTTCCAGAATCGAGGCAGTGCCGATCGATTGAATGAAGCTGTCGAGCTTGTCGCTGGTACCGGTCAACTGAACGGTATAGACGCTGGCGCTGACATCGACGATCTGCCCACGATAAATATCGGTAGTGCGTTTGATCTCGGCGCGCTGGGCACCGGTGGCCTTGACCTTGACCAACATCAGTTCGCGTTCGATGTGAGCGCTTTCCGACAGGTCCACCAGCTTGACCACCTCGATCAGCTTGTTCAGGTTCTTGGTGATCTGCTCGATGACTTCATCGTGGCCCACGGTGGTCAGCGTCAGACGCGACAAGGTCGGATCCTCCGTTGGTGCCACGGTCAGGCTTTCGATGTTGTAGTTGCGCTGTGAGAACAGGCCCACTACGCGAGACAGAGCACCCGGTTCGTTTTCCAGAAGCAAGGAAATAATGTGTCGCATGATTAGGTACGCTCCGTCTTGCTCAGCCACATATCGCGCATGGAGCCGTCTTTGATCTGCATCGGGTAGACGTGCTCGCTGGTGTCGACCTGGATGTCCAGAAACACCAGTCGATCCTTCATGGCGAAGGCTTCTTCGAGCCCGGACTTCAAGTCCTTCAGGTCAGTGATGCGGATGCCGACGTGACCATAGGCCTCGACCAGCTTGACGAAATCCGGCAACGACTCCATGTAGGAGTGCGAGTGACGGCTGCCGTAGCTCATGTCCTGCCACTGGCGAACCATGCCCAGTACACCGTTGTTCAGGTTGACGATTTTCACCGGCAGACCGTATTGCAGGCAGGTCGACAGCTCCTGGATATTCATCTGGATGCTGCCTTCACCGGTCACACAGGCAACATCGTTGTCCGGGAAGCTCAACTTGACGCCCATGGCCGCCGGGAATCCGAAGCCCATGGTGCCGAGGCCGCCGGAGTTGATCCAGCGGTTGGGTTTGTTGAACTTGTAGTACTGCGCCGCGAACATCTGGTGCTGGCCCACGTCCGACGTCACGAAGGCGTCGCCGTTGGTCACTTCGCACAACGTCTCGATGACGGTCTGCGGCTTGATTACGCTGCCGTCGCCCTTGTCGTACGGGAACAGGCCCCGATCGCCACGCCATTCATCGACCTGCTTCCACCAACTGGCCACGGCATCTTTGTTAGGAGCCTCGCCAATTTCCTTGAGGATCGCGACCATCTCGGTCAGCACGCTCTCGACAGGACCCACAATAGGCACGTCTGCCTTGATGGTCTTGGAGATGGACGCCGGATCGATATCGATGTGGATGATCTTGGCGTTCGGACAGAACTTCGCCGGACCGTTGATGACACGGTCGTCGAAGCGCGCGCCCACGGCCAGGATCACATCGGCATGGTGCATCGCCAGGTTGGCGGTGTAGCTGCCGTGCATGCCGAGCATGCCGATGAACTGGCGGTCGGTACCTGGGTAGGCGCCGAGCCCCATCAGCGTATTCGTAACAGGCAGGTTGAGCATCTTGGCCAGTTCGGTCAGGGGCTCAGAACCACCGCCGAGGATCACGCCACCGCCGGAATAGAGCACTGGACGCTTGGCCGCCAGCAGCATTTCGGCAGCCTTGCGGATTTGTCCCGAGTGACCGCGCACGGCCGGGCTGTAGGAGCGCAGCTTGGCTTTCTTCGGATAGATGTATTCGAACTTCTCGGCCGGGTTGGTCATGTCTTTTGGTACGTCGACCACGACAGGGCCAGGACGACCGGACTCGGCCAGGTAGAACGCCTTTTTCATGACCTCCGGGATTTCCGAAGCGTGCTTGATCATGAAGCTGTGCTTCACGATCGGCCGGGAGATACCGATCATGTCGGTTTCCTGGAACGCATCGGTGCCGACCATGGTGCTGGGCACCTGGCCGGAGATGATCACCATTGGAATCGAGTCCATATAGGCCGTGGCGATACCGGTAATGGCGTTCGTGGCGCCGGGGCCGGATGTCACCAGAACCACGCCGGCCTTGCCGGTGGCGCGGGCATAGCCGTCAGCCATGTGGGTGGCCGCTTGTTCGTGGCGAACCAGGATGTGGGTCACTTCCGGTTCTTTGAACAGGGCATCATAGACATGAAGAAGAGCACCACCGGGGTACCCGTAGATATATTTGACGCCTTCGTCACGCAAGAAGCGGACGAGCATCTCACCGCCAGATAAAAGCTCCACGTTGTTCACCTCTAAAACGCCAGAATACCGACCCATGGGAAAGGGACGGGTCTTAATAGGTTTACTTCTCGGCAGAGCATGAGCGACGGTGGTCGCCGACTACGTCAGCACTGACTGAGCAAGTATTGGGATCGTCCCAAGTGTTGCGGGCCTTTCCCACCCAGCGCGAGGTAACGCGTTGCGGGTGTAACAGGTCGGCGCGGATGTGCGCCTCATGATCTGCCGAGTGGGTCTGCTTCTGGCAGTCCCTCTACAGCGGACTTTGGATTCTTCTGTTTCGCCCTCTGCAAGTCAAGTCGTCAATGTGCTTTATTGAAGTAAGCACATGAGAACGCAAGAAAAAACCTTTAAACGGCTACTCTGTTAGCTTCGATTGCGCAACCCAGGACAAGGAAACAGCATGCGAATGATGTTATTGATGGCCAGCCTGTTGGTGGGCCTGAGCCCGATGAGCATGGCCGGCCAGATCTTCAAGTGGGTCGATGCCCAAGGCGTGACCCATTTCGGGGCCCAGCCGCCCGAGGGCGTCCAAGCGACCACCGTGGGCAAATCCGCGACGCCCGCCCCCAAACCTGCGGCACCAGCTTCAGGAGGAGTCATTGGAGACCAGAAAACCATCGATCAGCAGGTAAAACAGCAGGTTGCTGAACAGGAAGCTCAACTCAAGGCGTTTTGCGAACAGGCACGGACAAACCTGGCGCAGCTGCAGAACAACCCTAGGGTACGGGAAGAGGTGGAAGGCGAAATGCGCCGGCTTACCGACGAAGAGCGGCGCCAGCGCATCGATGAAACCCGTGCGCAGATCGACGAGAACTGCCAGTGAGTACCGTCAGCTGACGTCGGCGATCAGCTGGTCGAATTGTGCCAGCAGTCGCTGCAACTCGGTCCCCTGCCCTGGCCGTTGGGCATAGACCATTTCAGCCATGGCCAGAATACCCGAGGCGTTGGGCAGCGGCAGGTCGTTTTCCAGGATGGCTTTCATGCGCGGAAGAAAGATCCATTGCAGCCACTGCTCGAAATCCAGGGTGTCGACGGCGAACGGCTCGACACTGGCCAGCGCCTCGGCCGAAGGCGAAACATCACTCCACCAGCCCTGGACCCGCAGCTCTCGCTCGATCAGCAGTAGCTGATCGGCAATCTTGGGAAACCGAACATCCATCAGAGCGAAACCTTGGCTTTCTGGCGGGCCAATGCCGCGCCTGCCGAATCGCCTTGCTTCTCGCGAGCCTGGGCGATCAATTCCCACAGGCTCGCCTGGAGCGCCGGGCGACCGCTGGAGAATGTCAGGCCGCGACGAGCCAGTTGTTCGGCTTGCGGCGCATCGCCCTGGGCCATGCGTACCTGGGCCAGACGATAAAGAACCTGCGGCTCACGCGGCGCAACACGCTGGGCTCGCTCGAGGCTCGAGGAAGCGCCGTTGAGATCCCCTCCCGCCTGCTGCTGTTGCGCCGTGGTCAACAGGGCCAATACCGGTCCGTCCAGTTGCTCATCGGCGGACAAGCCACCGGAACTGGCCGATGGGGTACTGCTCGGCGTCGATGGCATGCTGTAGCTGCCCTGGTTGATCGGCGAGGTTTCGATAGGTCCAGGCGTGATCGGGCCCGGCGTGATCGGCGTGCTGCTGATCGGTGCCGACGTGGTGGCGCCACCTCCCGGCACCATTACCACCACGCCGGTGTCCCCTTGGGGAATCGCCTGCGCCTGGCCTTGTACTGGCCGTTTGACCGTCGTCTGACGGAAACCACCGTTGGCCGAGACTCGCTCGCTATTGGAAACGGCCGTACCGGAGTCGACGACCGGAATCGAACCGCGCTGTACGGTGGAACAGCCACTGAGCAAAGCCACGGCGGTTACCGCTGGAATCAACCACTTGTTCACTTGAAACCCTCTTTGCTTAATTCATCCAGTCCTTGACCCAATCCATCACCGATTCGGCGGGATTCTGACCACCACAGGCTGCACCGGGTGGCGGTTCGCTGCCGCGAATATACGGCATCTGCACAGCGCCCGGGCAGTTGGCATCGGAGCCTTGCCCAGTGCGCGAATCGACCCAGGCCTGGACGATGTTGTCGGGTTGCGGCATGTCCAGAGGCAGCGGATCGGCCTTGCGCATGAAACTGGTCCAGACCTGCAACGCACCGGTGGCGCCAGTGAACGGCGTCTTGCCATTGTCGTCACGGCCAAGCCAGACAACCGCCAGCAAGTCCTGGCTGAATCCGGCGAACCAGCTGTCGCGCGAATCGTTACTCGTACCGGTCTTGCCCGCCAGGGTCAACGTCCGTGGGAGTACGTTATAGACCGAACTGCCAGTGCCTTCGCGCATGACTCGTTGCATGGCGCTCTGGATCAGATAAATAGAAGCCGGGTCGAAGCGTTGCTGAATCTGGAACGGATAACGCTTGAGCGGCTCGCCATCGGCGGTCAACACGCTGCGGATCCCGCGCATCGGTGTGTTGAAGCCACCATTGGCAAGGGTCTGGTACATGGCCGCCACTTCGATCGGAGCCAGGCCACCGGCGCCCAACAGCATCGATGGGAAGGCCGGGAATTCGCGGTTCACTCCCAGGCGCGCCAAGGTCTTGAGCACATTCGGCACGCCGACTTCCAGCCCGAGGCGGGCCGTCGATAGGTTGTAGGAATGCGCCAGGCCTTGGTACAGGAACACCGTGCCGTGGGGACGACGATCATAGTTCTGCGGCGTCCAGACCTGCCCGTCCGCGCCCTTGACCGAGAACGACTCATCGGACAGCCAACTGGTGAGCGTGTACTGGCTTGGCTTTTCCAAAGCAGTGAGATAAACCGCCGGTTTGATCAGCGAGCCGATCGGTCGCACCGCGTCCAACGCCCGGTTGAATCCTGCGAAACTGGCCTGGCGGCTGCCGATCATCGCCTGGACTTCCCCGGTTTCAGGGTTGGTCACCACCATAGCCGCTTCGACTTCGTCGGAACCCTTGCGCCCCGCCAGTCGCTTGAAAGTGTCATTGACCGAGGCCTCGGCCTTCATCTGCAGGATCGGGTCGAAACTGGTGAAGATCCGCAGGCCTTCTTCGGTCAAGTCTTCGTCGCGGTAGTCTTCTCGCAGTTGACGCTTGACCAGGTCCATGAAGCCAGGGAACGAGCTGTCCGCCAAGCTGCCACGCTTGGTCACGCCCAGCGGCATCTTTTTCGCCGCCTCGACTTGTTCCGCCGTTGCCACGCCCTGCTGCTGCAACAGATCGAGCACCAGGTTGCGGCGCTCAAGCGCACGCTCCGGATTACGACGCGGGTTGTAGGAAGACGGCCCCTTGACCATGCCCACCAACAACGCCACCTGGTGCAGCTTGAGTTCGGACAGTGGCTGGCTGAAGAAGAACTGGCTGGCCAGGCCGAAACCGTGCACCGCGCGCTGGCCGTCTTGCCCGACGAAGACCTCGTTGAGGTACGCCTCCAGGATCTCCTGCTTGTCGTAGTGCAGCTCCAGCAGCAACGCCATCATGGCTTCAGTCAACTTGCGGGTCAGGCTGCGCTCGTTGGTCAGGTAGAAGTTCTTGACCAACTGCTGGGTCAAGGTACTTCCGCCCTGGCGCATGTGCCCCGAAGAAGTATTGACCCAGACGGCACGGGCGATCGACTTGGGCGAGACGCCGAAGTGATGGTAGAAATCACGGTCCTCGACGGCAATCAGCGTATCGAGCAGGAACGGTGGCACCTGGTCGATCTTGATCAGGATCCGGTCTTCGAGGTTCTTGGGGTATAGGCCGCCAATCAACAGCGGCTCAAGACGCACCACGGACAGCTTGGCATTGTTGGCACCGGTCAGCGCGGCTACATAGTCGCCGGAAAACCGCACCCGCACCGGTTGCGCCTGCTCCATGCCTTCATAGAACTGGAAACCGCGGGTGTTGAGGTCGATGGTATTGCCGTTCACCGACGCCGCCCCGGGACCATTGGCGACGCTTTCGCGGCGATAACCCAAGGCATCGAGCTCAGTCAGGAAATCATCCTTGCTCAGCTTTTGTCCGACGAACAGCTCCAACGGCCGCGCGTAGACCTTGGCCGGGATGGTCCAGCGCTTGCCGGAGAACTTCTCCTGGACGATGGCATCGAGGTAGACGGCAAAACCGGCAAGCACGACAAGGCCTACCAGGCTCAGTTTAAGGGCCCAGCCCAACCAGGGCCGCAGGCGGCTGGCGGGTGGTTTCTTGGGGGTGCGGGGGGATCGGGTACGAGTCATGGCGGCGGATTATACGCACTTTGTCGAGGTTCAACATGAGTCCGCCAAGGTTTGCGTTAGCGCCGCTTGCGGCCATAATGACCGCCTTGAATTTTCCAGTCTCTGAAGGATCGCCCGTGAGCCAATCACTGATCGCTGCCCTGCAAAACCCAGCCCTCTACCCGCATCCCATCGAAGGGTTCCAGGTCATCGAAACCCACATCTCCTGGGTGTTGCTCACCGGCCCCTACGCTTACAAATTCAAGAAACCGGTCAATTTCGGCTTCCTCGACTTCACCAGCCTCGACGCACGCAAGCATTTCTGCGGCGAAGAACTGCGCCTGAACCAACGCCTGACCCAGGACCTTTACCTGGAAGTCTTGCCGATCACTGGCAGTGCCCAAGCGCCACAACTGGGCGGCGACGGCCCGGCTATCGAATACGCCTTGAAAATGCGCCAGTTCCCCCAAAGTGAACTGCTCAGCACGCTGCAGGCCAATGGCGAACTGACCACCGCGCACATCGATGAAATGGCCGCGCAGATCGCCCAGTTCCACCTCACCACGCCAAAAGTGCCTGCCGACAATGCGGCGGGCACACCAGACAGCGTCATGGCGCCGGTGCGGCAGAATTTCGAACAGATCCGTCCATTCCTCAACGACAAGGCTGACCTGCTGCAACTCGAGGCTCTCCAGGCCTGGGCGGAGACCAGCTTCGAGCGGCTCAAGCCGTTGTTTACCCAACGCAAGGCCGACGGTTTCATTCGCGAATGCCACGGCGACATCCATCTGGGCAACGCCACGGTGATCGACGGCAAAGTGGTGATCTTCGACTGCATCGAATTCAACGAGCCATTCCGTTTCACCGATGTCTACGCCGACACCGGGTTCTTGGCGATGGACCTTGAAGACCGCGGCCTCAAGTCCCTGGCGCGACGCTTCGTCAGCCAATACCTGGAGCTGACCGGCGATTACGATGGCCTGGAATTGCTGAACTTCTACAAGGCCTATCGTGCCCTGGTCCGCGCCAAGGTCGCGCTGTTCAGCATGCCCGCCGAAGCCGATCCGGTGCAGCGCGCCACGACCCTGCGTCAATACCGCAACTACGCCAACCTGGCGGAAAGCTACAGCACGATTCCTTCGCGCTTCCTGGCCATCACCCATGGCGTGTCCGCCGTTGGCAAAAGCCACGTAGCGATGCGCCTGGTGGAAGCGCTTGGCGCGATTCGCCTGCGCTCGGACGTGGAACGCAAGCGCCTGTTCGGTGAACAGCAAGTGCCGAACGATCCACAGGCCGGCATCTATAGCAGCGATGCCAGCAGCGCCACGTACGCCCGGCTGCATGAGGTCGCCGATGCGATCCTCCACGCCGGGTTCCCCGTGGTGATCGATGCCACCTACCTCAAGCATGACCAGCGCGACGCCGCGGCCAAGATTGCCGAAGGCACGGGCGCGCCGTTCCTGATTCTGGATTGCGAGGCGCCGCAAGCAGTGATCGAGAGCCGGCTCGCCCAGCGCCAAGCCGACCAGAAGGATCCTTCCGATGCCAACCTGACCGTCATCGCCTCCCAGCAGGCCAGCCGGGAAGCATTGACGCCGGCAGAAATCCTTTGCAGCAAACGGGTTCAAACCAACGAAAGCGGCACGCTGGATGTCGTGGTGGCGCAGATCCGCCAGCGCTTGCCGGGCCTGTAGAAACTATTTCGGCCGTGAAGCGACGCCCGGCTTCACGGCCGCCAAATAGTGGCACTATACTGGCGTCATAAAACCATCAGGTGATATGCCATGAGCCACCCAAAGCTTCTCGATACCCCGCTTTATGCCTTGTTGCGCAAAGATGACGTCGCCGGGTTTAACGCCGAACGACCTCAAGGTCCTATCGACATGCGCGGCGGCGATTTTCGTGGCCTCGACCTGCGGGAACTGAACGCCGACGACGTGGATTTCACGGATGCCTACTTCCGTTCCACCGATTTGCGCGGCATCGATTTTCGCAAGTCGTCACTGGAAGGCGCGAGCCTGGCTCATGCGCAGATCTCCGGCACCTACTTTCCACCCGAGCTATCTGCCGACGAGATCCTGATGTCGATGAATTTCGGCACTCGCCTGCGCTATCGCACCCGCTGAAACGACGGCACCCGTGGTTGCGGCACCATCACTCTCCAGCGCCCCTGCCTGCGCTGGACGATGCGCATTTCCTTGTTTCCTCAACCATCGTGCGTAATGCATTAGAAGCTTTTGCGTCGATTCCGATCAAAGAATCACGCTTTTCCTGCTGAACGCTACACTCCTGAAAAGCTTGCCCACTGCACCAGTCGGCCGTCGCAAGGAGGCTCGATGAATGATGAACTGCAACACCTGAAGAATCTGGGCAAGACATCAGCCCAGTGGCTGCACGCCGTGGGCATCCACAGCGCCTCGGATCTGCGCCGGCTCGGCGCAGTAGACGCCTATCGCGCCGTACGCACTCGCGGGTTTCGCGCTTCCAAAGTGCTGCTGTATGCCATCGAAGGCGCGCTGATGGACATGCATTGGAACGATATCCCCCCGGAACGCAAGGAAGCCCTCAACAAACAGTTGGATGCCATTTCGGCGCGGCACAAAGCCTGAAACCCTTTTTTCTCGCGTCCGACCCGCTCACGCCAAGAAACTTCGGGCAATCGGGAAAGAATGTTTGACTTGGTAATGAGAATCGCTATGATTACCACATCCGGTCGCGAGACTGGTCGATATTTGAAAAGCCCTTGGTTCGGACTCTCAGATATCTCCTCATCAGGCTAATCACGGTTATTTGACCCGGCTTTTGCCGGGTCTTTTTTTGCCTGGAGAATCACTTCGCGTCGCCTGAACGCATTTGCGCGCAGTAATCCTGCGGCGGCATTGCCGGGGTGTACCACACGTAATCCGCCATGGCCGGTGTCACATTGCTGCCCTCTTCAGCCAACATCAGCACCGACGGCGCATCGTGGGCCCCCAGATCCAGCGCATGCAGCGGCACGCCAACGTCCTTGCGGCCATGCCAGGCGCCCGCGAACAACAACGCCGGCGCGGGAGCCTCAAGCAATCGTTCGGCCATGCGCCGGTCACGCTGCTGCTGCACAGCTAGCATCGCGGGCATTTGCGACTCTGGCAGGAGTCCGCAGTGGGACTCACGGATCTGCTCCAGCAGCACGCCCTTCACAGCATCCGAATTGGAACGAATGCCCTGCAACACAGGCGCTTGACGATAAATCCGTTGGATCTGCGCGCTGTCTAGATTGGCCGCCAGCACGGGATAGGATTGCATCAGGGCGAACTCGACCATGGGCCCGTAGAGGCTCCAGTCCCAACCTGGCGACCAGTCCAACGCGCCGGGCAGATCCCTTGGCAAGGCAGACAACTGGCGAACCGCGTCGACCCGTGGTTGTTGCTGGGGCGTCAACATCTCCAGTAACAGGCTGCCTTGGGCCCGTCGCTCGGCCAAGGCCTGGAGCAGCCAACGCTGCAATTCATGGTGATCGCGATTGTCATGTTGCTCTCCAACCACGACTCGCTGGGCACCCGCCAAACGCTTGACCAATGCCTGGGCCGTGATCGATTGGCCGGTGTGCAAATCACGAATCCGTCCACCAAGCGGAGGGGGCTCGACAGTTTGACAGGCCGTCAACACAGCCAATGCCAGCATCAGGATCAAGCGCATATCGGTATTCTCCAGCCAGACTCAGCGGGCAATGATCAACGGATGGCCGCGCTCCGGATGGGACTGCACCAGCACGTCCAGGCCAAACACCGCCTTGAGGGGCTCCGGGCGCAGCACTTGCTGGGGCGAATCCAGGGCCACCGACCTGCCGGACGCCAGCAGCAACAGGCGATCACAGTAACGCGCCGCCAGGTTCAGGTCATGCAGGATCACCAGCACCGCCGCGCCACGACCGGAAAATTCACGCACCGCTTGCAGAATGGTGTGCTGATGCAGCGGATCGAGCATGGAAGTGGGTTCGTCCAGCAGCAGGATCTGTCCCGCCTCGCCCGGCCACAATTGCGCCAGTACCCGGGCCAGATGGACCCGCTGTCGCTCACCGCCGGACAAGCTCAGGTAATTGCGACCTTGCAAATGTGCGGCGTCCGCAGCCCGCAGCGCCAATTCGACAATTTGCCCGTCACGTATCCGGCCGCTCTGGTGGGGCAGCCGCCCGAGGCCGACGACTTCTTCAACACGGAATGCGAAATCCAAGGTCGAGGTCTGCGGCAATACCGCCAGGCGACGGGCGCGCTCGCTGCCTTCCCACTGGGCCAGTGGCCGATCATCGAGCCAGACCTCTCCCTGTGCCGGACGCATTTCTCCACACAAACCGGCGAGCAGCGTACTTTTGCCCGCCCCATTGGGACCCAGCACACCCAGCACTTCGCCCGGAGTGAGCTGCAGATCAATATCCGCCAATACGGTTTTGTGGCCCCGGCGAATGTACAGGTTCTGCGCTCGTAACATCAGGCGCGCCCCCGCAACAAAAGATAAAGGAAAAACGGCGCGCCGATGAAGGCCGTGACGATGCCGATCGGCAGCTCAGCCGGGGCCAGCGCCAGACGCGCGACCAAATCGGCGAGCAGCAACAGGCTCGCCCCCGCCAGCACCGATGCCGGCAACAGGACGCGGTGGTCCGGCCCCGCCATCAACCGTACCAGGTGCGGCACCACCAGCCCGACAAAGCCGATCATGCCCGCCGCCGCGACGGCAGCCCCGACGCCCAAGGCGGTGCAGAACACCAACTCTCGCTTGAGCCGTTCGACGTCGATGCCCAGATGGGCGGCTTCCGATTCGCCGAGCAGCAAGGCGTTAAGCGCCCGGGCGCGACGCGGCAGCCAGATCGCGACGCCGACGCTGACCAGCAACAACGGCCACAACCGGCCGTAGCTGGCACCGTTTAGGCTCCCCAGGTTCCAGAACGTCAGGGTGCGCAAGGTCGCATCGTCCGCCAGGTAAGTGAACAAGCCGACCGCGGAACCGGAGAGCGCGGTCAAGGCAATGCCAGCCAAGAGCATGGTGGCGACATGCGTCTGGCCGTTGCGCCGGCCGAGGCGATAGACCAGCGCCGTGACTCCAAGCCCGCCGAGAAACGCACACAACGACAACACGTAGGGTCCCAACGCTTCGGGCACCCCGCCCAGCGCCGAGCCGGCGACGATGGCAAACGCGGCACCCAACGCCGCGCCACTGGACACGCCCACCAACCCCGGGTCGGCCAGCGGGTTACGAAACAATCCTTGCATCGCCACGCCGGACAGCGCCAACACTCCCCCCACCATCAGTCCCAGCAACGTGCGCGGCAGACGAATCTGGCCAAGGATCAGCTCGGCCTGCTCCAGGCCATCGGCGGCCACCGGCAAACCCAACAGGCGCAGGGCGGCCCGCAAGGTATCGAATAAGGGCAAGCTCACCGGCCCCAACGCCAGGGACAGCCAGGTCGCCAGCAGACACAGCAGGCCCAGCCCAATAAACAACGTGCGCGGCTTGACCAGCGCCGTCATGGCACCTGGGCCGGATAGAACGCATTGGTCAGCTTCACCAGGCTTTGCGGCAAACGTGGGCTTAGTCCGCCCACCAGCAACGTTGGGTCCAGCTCCATGACGCGCCCGTCTCTGGCGGCGCGCGTCGAGGACAGGATCGGATTTTCCTTGAACAACGCCGCGCGCGCCTCTTCACCGCGCAAGGCACGATCGGCGAAGACCAGCACTTCAGGGTTCAGGCTGGCCAGGGTTTCAACGGAGAACGGTTTGTAACCGCTGTGGGTCGCCAGGTTGTGGCCGCCGGCCTGCTGCAGTAGCCAATCAGCGGCGGTGTCCTTGCCCGCGACCAGCGGCTTGCCGCCAGCGCTGCCCACCAACAGCAATACACCAGGCGCCTTTTGCTTGAGCCGGGCTTCATCCACCCTGACGCTATGCCGGGAAAGACTCTGTTGATAATCCTCGAACAATTCTCTAGCCCTGGACTCGGCTCCCAACAACTGACCCAGGTGACGCAGATTGTCCTGGAGCGCCGCCAGGCTTGGCGCCGCAGAGAACAGTTCGACCTGCACCCCGGCGTTGCGAATCTGCGCCAAAACCGGAGGCGGCCCCATTTCTTCGGTACCCACCAGAATCTGCGGACGCAGGCTCAGCACGCCCTCCGCCGATAGCTGCCGCTGATAACCGATACTGGGCAACGCTCGCAGCGATTCGGGATGCTGGCTGGTCGTGTCCACGCCCACCAGTTTCGATTCACCACCCAGCGCGCCGACCCACTCGGACAAGGCGCCGCCGGCGCTCACCCAGCGCTGCGCAAGATCGGCCGCCAACGCTCCCTGGCAGGCCAGCAAGACGATACAGAGCGCAGCAACGCGGACATTCAGGCGCATCGGGCAGCTTCCTCGAAGAAGTTTTCCACAGGGTCGGGCTTGGACAAGTATCCTCGACACCACCTGCGAAGGAGGCGCCATTTGATAATTGTTTTCATTTGACCGTCAAGCATGGCACTCGACAACATAGCCTTCAACGAGCCCGTCCTTATGACACCTAGAGACTCACATGAAATTTCTTTGTAGCACCGCCGAGCTGCCTGAAAGCGGCAGTCGCGGTTTCGACGTGGATGGGCGCAAGCTCCTGGCCGTGCGGCGCGCAGGCCAGGCGTATGTCTATCTCAACCGCTGCCCGCACCGCGGCGTGCCGCTGGAATGGCAACCCGACCAGTTTCTCGATACCAGCGCCAGCCTCATCCAGTGCGCGACCCACGGCGCGCTGTTCCTGATCGAAAGCGGTGAGTGCGTCGCCGGCCCTTGCGCGGGGCAATTCCTGGCGGCGCTAGATAGCCGGGAGGACGATCAAGGCATTTGGGTCGAGCTGTAGTGGCTCAAGCAACACCGGCAGCGGACGATCGACCCACATCTGCTCCGGCGTCAGCATGGCGCCATATGCCAACACTTCCACCCCGGCGGCCACGGCCTCGCGCAACGCCGCGGCGTACACCGGGTCGATTTCGTGCGCCGGCCGCACCGCATCGATGCCGCTCAGGTTCACGCAATACAACTGCACCGCGCGCACGCCCTCCCGCGCCAGGCAAGCCAGCTCTCGCAGGTGCTTGGCGCCACGCAGGGTTACCGCATCGGGGAACGCCGCGACATTCGTCCCGTCGAAACCCAGCGTGACGCTTTTCACCTCGACCCAGGCCGAGCTGCGATCCGCGTAGTCGAGCCGAAAATCGATGCGGCTGTTCTCGACGCCATAGGCCACTTCCCGCTTGAGCCCTATGAACCCGTTCAGCTCACTGATGACACCGGCGCGCAGCGCTTCCTCGATCAACCCATTGGCCCGCGCGGTGTTGATACAGGCCAAGCGCCCCTGAGGGGTTTCGCCTATTTCCCAAGTGCCCGGCAACTTGCGTTTGGGGTCGTTGGAGCGACTGAACCAGACGCGCGCGCCCTCGGCCATGCAATTGAGCATCGAGCCGGTGTTGGGACAATGAATTGTCAACAGTTCGCCATGAACGGTCTCGATATCGGCGAGAAAACGTTTGTAACGTCGAATCAACCGTCCTTCTTCCAAGGCAGGGGAAAAGAGCATCAGCCTTGCCAGCTCCGCAGTCCGCGTTCGATTCGCTCCACCGCTTCTTGCAGCCGCGGCAGGCTTTGGGTGTAGGCGAAACGCACGTGATGACCGGCCTGATGACGACCGAAATCGAGCCCCGGCGTGAACGCCACGTGTTCGGTTTCCAGGAAGTGCTGGCAGAACGCGAAGGCATCTGCGCCGAAAGCGCTGATATCTGCATAAAGGTAGAACGCCCCTTGGGGCTCCACTGCGATGCCGAACCCCAGCTCACGCAACGCTGGCAGGAGAAAGTCACGACGCAGCGCGAACTCGGCGCGCCGTTGTTCGAAAATCGCAATGGTCGCCGGCTCGAAACAGGCCAAGGCCGCGTACTGGGCCATGCTTGGCGCACTGATGTAGAGGTTTTGCGCGAGCTTTTCCAACTCAGCGACGGCCGCCGAAGGCGCCACCAGCCAGCCCAGCCGCCAGCCGGTCATGCCGAAATATTTGGAAAAGCTATTAAGGACGAACGCATCGTCATCGACTTCCAGCACGCTGGCGGCGTCGGTGCCGTAGGTCAGGCCGTGATAGATCTCGTCGACGACCAGGTGCCCGTTGTGGGCCTTGATCGCCTTGGACAATCCCGCCAATTCATCCCGGCTGAGAATCGTCCCGGTCGGGTTGGCCGGGGAAGCCACCAGGGCACCGACGCTGTCCTGGTCCCAATGGCGATCCACCAGGTCCGGCGTCAACTGATAACGCACGTCCGGCCCCACGGGCACCAATTGTGCCGCGCCTTCGATCAGCCGCAGGAAATGACGGTTGCAGGGGTAGCCTGGATCGGCCAATAGCCAATGTTTACCAGGGTCCACCAGCAGAGCACTGGCCAGCAACAACGCGCCGGAGCCGCCCGGAGTAACCAGGACGCGCCGGGGATCGATCTCCACGCCGTAGCGCTGCGCGTAGAAACCGGCGATGGCTTCGCGCAGCTCGGGAATGCCCCGGGCCGCGGTGTAGCGGGTCTTGCCGGCGGCCAGGGCAGCCTGGCCGGCCTGGATGACCGGCTCGGCGGTGGTGAAGTCCGGCTCGCCGATTTCCAGGTGAATGACATCGTTCCCGGCGGCCTGCAGTTCGTTGGCGCGCGCCAGCAGGGCCATGACATGGAATGGTTCGATGGCACGGCTGCGTGCACTGTAGGGCTGGGCCATTGGGCCGTCCTTCACGAAAAAAGAACCGATTCTACCCAACTCGGGAACGGGTGCGGGAACGAGCGCAAATCTAAAACGGTCCTAGCGCTAGCTGGAAATGACTCCAGCGTTAAACCCAGACTTGACTAAAATCAAGCATTGAGCAGGTTTGCAACACCACCGAACCGGACCCGATCATGTTTTACGGGCCCCAGCCGCGCCAGGCTCGACAACCGGGAGTAGCGCAGGCTGATTTGATCTGGTAAGTTCGCCCGCTTGCAGCCGCAGGGCCGGCAGGTGTCGGTGATGGAGCAATCCTGCGTAGTGGATTACAAGAGTAGAGGCGGTCCATTCATGCCCACCCAAGCAAAGCAGAATCAAAATCAGTCGCTCAGCGGGTTTGAGCCGTATGTCGCGAAAGAGGGCGAAGAGTACATGGGCGCCCCCATGCGCGCGCACTTCACCAAGATCCTGAACAAGTGGAAACAGGACTTGATGCAGGAAGTCGACCGCACGGTTGACCATATGAAGGACGACGCTGCTAACTTCCCCGACCCGGCCGACCGTGCCAGCCAGGAAGAAGAATTCAGCCTTGAACTGCGCGCTCGCGACCGTGAACGCAAGCTGATCAAGAAAATCGACAAGACGCTGCAACTGATCGAAGACGAAGAATACGGCTGGTGCGAGTCCTGCGGCGTCGAGATTGGCGTCAAGCGACTGGAGGCACGTCCGACCGCCGACATGTGCGTCGACTGCAAGACCCTCGCGGAAATCAAGGAAAAACAGGTCGGCAAATAATCGCCGGGGCTGTCATCGAAACGGAGCGTTCATACGCTCCGTTTTTTGTTTGCGAGGCTCCCACGCCCTCAGTTCTTGTGGGAATTATGCTCCGTCATCAAGATTTGCACTCCTTTTGCCCGGACCCCGTAAAATTCGCTCTATGACTGACTACACCGGACGCTTCGCCCCCACCCCCAGCGGCCACTTGCATTTCGGCTCGCTGGTCGCCGCCCTGGCGTCGTACCTCGACGCCCGGGCCGTGGGCGGACGCTGGTTGTTGCGCATGGAAGACCTCGACCCGCCCCGGGAAGAGCCCGGCGCGCAGGCGGCAATTCTCAAGGCGCTGGAAAGCTACGGCTTTGAATGGGATGGTGAAATGGTGCGCCAGAGCGACCGCCACGCCGCCTACCAGCAGGTCATCGATCGCTTGTTCAACCAAGGCCTCGCCTACGCCTGCACCTGTTCGCGCAAGCAACTGGAACCCTATCAGGGCATTTATCCGGGACTGTGCCGCAACGCAGGTCACAACATCGAAGACGCCGCCATCCGCCTGCGCGTCCCCGAACTTGAATACCATTTCGTCGATCGGGTCCAAGGCGTATTCCGCCAGCACCTGGGCCGCGAGGCCGGCGACTTTGTGATTCGTCGCCGCGACGGGCTGTATGCCTACCAATTGGCAGTGGTCCTGGACGACGCCTGGCAGGGTGTCACCGATGTAGTCCGAGGCGCCGACCTGCTGGATTCCACGCCGCGCCAGCTATACCTGCAAGAACTGCTTGGGTTGCCACAACCGCGCTATCTGCACGTGCCACTGATTACCCAGCCGGACGGGCACAAACTCGGCAAATCCTATCGTTCACCACCCTTGACGGCCGATCAGGCAACGCCTCTGCTGTTGAGAGCGCTGCGCGCACTGGGCCAGCAACCGGCATCGGAGTTGGTCGATGCCAGCCCACGGGAGTTGCTGGCCTGGGGCATTCGCCACTGGGATGCGGGAAAGATCCCACGCACACTGTCCCTGCCCGAAGCGCAAATACAGTGACGGCCCTTGCAGCCTGCCGCCTATCCGTTACCATCGCCGCACGTTTTCGGGCACGTGCATAAAAAAGAGAGGCCGGGATGTACATCTATCGCTTGGTCCTGCTCCTGGTAGTGGGGATTTACCTGTTCTCCCCAGCCATCATGGATTGGTGGATCGATGCCACGGGTGCCTGGTATCGGCCCTATCTGCTCTGGCTGATCCTGATCGTCGTGACCTTCATCCTGCAGAGCCAAAAAGATGCCGATGAGCTTTAGCCTGACCCAGATGATCCTGATCAGCGGCGCCTATCTGGCGGTGCTGTTCGGCGTGGCTTGGATCAGTGAACGAGGCATGATCCCCCGGGCAATCATTCGCCACCCGCTGACCTACACCCTCTCGTTGGGCGTCTACGCCAGTGCGTGGGCGTTTTATGGCACGGTCGGCCTTGCGTACCAATACGGCTATGGCTTCCTGTCCAGTTACCTCGGGGTGTCCGGCGCCTTCCTGCTGGCGCCGGTGCTGCTTTATCCGATCCTGAAAATCACCCGCACCTATCAATTGTCTTCGTTGGCCGACCTGTTCGCCTTTCGATTCCGCAGCACCTGGGCCGGTGCGCTGACCACCATCTTCATGCTGGTCGGCGTGCTGCCATTGCTGGCGCTTCAAATGCAGGCGGTCGCCGACTCCATCAGCATTCTGACCCACGAACCGGTGCAGCACCGGGTGGCGCTGAGCTTCTGCGTCCTGATTATCCTGTTCACGATTTTCTTTGGCTCGCGGCACATCGCCACGCGGGAAAAACATGAAGGCCTGGTGTTCGCGATCGCCTTCGAATCGGTGATCAAGCTGGTCGCCATCGGCGGCGTCGGCCTCTATGCCTTGTATGGCGTATTCGATGGCCCGCAGCAGCTCGAGATCTGGCTGTTGCAGAACCAGACCGCCCTCGCCGCGCTGCATACGCCGCTCCAGGAAGGCCCGTGGCGCACGCTGCTGCTGGTGTTCTTCGCCTCGGCGATCGTCATGCCGCACATGTACCACATGACCTTCACCGAGAACCTCAACCCGCGCTCGCTGGTCAGCGCGAGCTGGGGCTTGCCGCTGTTCCTGCTGTTGATGAGTCTGGCCGTGCCGCTGATCCTGTGGGCCGGCTTGAAACTGGGCGCCAGCACCAACCCGGAGTATTTCACCCTCGGCATCGGCATCGCCGCCAACAATGAAGCCTTGGCGCTGCTGGCGTATGTCGGCGGCCTGTCAGCGGCCAGTGGCCTGATCATCGTGACCACCCTGGCACTGTCGGGCATGGCTCTCAACCACTTGGTACTGCCGCTCTACCAGCCTCCAGCCGAGGGAAACATCTATCGCTGGCTGAAATGGACCCGTCGCGCATTGATCGTCGCGATCATCATGGCCGGCTACGGTTTCTATCTGATGCTGGGCGACGGACAGGACCTGGCCAACCTGGGCATCGTCGCGTTCGTTGCGACCCTGCAATTCCTGCCCGGCGTCCTGTCAGTGTTGTATTGGCCGACCGCCAACCGCCGCGGCTTTATCGCCGGCCTGCTGGCGGGGATCGTGGTCTGGCTGGTCGCCATGCTGCTGCCGCTGCTGGGCAACCTGCAGGGTTTCTATATTCCGCTGTTGAACATGATCTACGTGCTCGACGACACCAGTTGGCACATGGCAGCCATCGCCTCGCTGGCGGCAAACGTGCTGATGTTTACCCTGATCTCGCTGTTCACCAATGCCAGCAGCGAAGAAGCCAGTGCCGCCGAAGCCTGCGCTGTGGATAACGTGCGCCGGCCCCAGCGCCGTGAACTGCACGCTGCCTCGCCCCAGGAATTCGCCACTCAACTGGCCAAGCCTCTTGGCGCCAAGGCCGCGCAAAAGGAAGTCGAACAGGCCCTGCGCGACCTTTACCTGCCATTCGACGAACGCCGTCCATACGCCTTGCGTCGGTTGCGGGATCGGATCGAAGCCAACCTGTCCGGCCTGATGGGCCCCAGCGTGGCCCAGGACATGGTCGAAACGTTCCTGCCCTACAAGGCCGGCGGCGAGAACTATGTCACCGAAGACATCCACTTCATCGAGAGCCGCCTGGAGGATTACCACTCGCGCCTCACCGGCCTGGCCGCCGAGCTGGATGCCTTGCGCCGTTACCATCGCCAGACCCTGCAGGAACTGCCGATGGGCGTGTGCTCCCTGGCCAAGGACCAGGAGATCCTCATGTGGAACAAGGCCATGGAAGAACTGACCGGGATTGCCGCGCAGCGGGTGGTCGGTTCCCGCCTGAGCACGTTGGGCGAGCCGTGGAAAGGCTTGCTGCAAGGCTTCATCGACCTGCCGGACGAGCATCTGCACAAACAACACCTGGCCCTGGACGGACAGACCCGCTGGCTGAACCTGCACAAGGCAGCGATCGACGAGCCTTTGGCGCCGGGCAACAGCGGCCTGGTGCTGCTGGTGGAAGACCTGACCGACACGCAGATGCTCGAAGACAAGCTGGTCCACTCCGAGCGCCTGGCCAGCATCGGTCGCTTGGCCGCCGGGGTGGCCCATGAAATCGGCAATCCGATCACCGGCATCGCCTGCCTGGCGCAGAACCTGCGCGAAGAGCGCGAGGACGATGGCGAGCTGACGGAAATCAGCGGCCAGATTCTCGAACAGACCAAGCGCGTATCGCGCATCGTCCAGTCGTTGATGAGTTTCGCCCACGCCGGCGGTCATCAGCACAACGACGAGCCGGTGTGCCTGGCCGAAGTGGCCCAGGACGCCATCGGCCTGCTGGCGCTCAACCGGCGCAACTTCGAAGTCCAGTTCTTCAACCTGTGCGACCCCGAACACTGGGTCGACGGCGACCCCCAACGGCTCGCCCAGGTGCTGATCAATCTGCTCTCCAACGCGCGCGACGCCTCACCGGCCGGCAGCGCGGTACGGGTCAAGAGCGAAGCTTTCGAACATACCGTCGACCTGATCGTCGAAGACGAAGGCAGCGGTATTCCACAGAACATCATGGACCGATTGTTCGAACCCTTCTTCACCACCAAGGATCCTGGCGAAGGCACCGGTCTGGGCCTCGCACTGGTCTATTCCATCGTTGAAGAGCATTATGGACAAATCACCATCGACAGCCCGGCCGATGTTCAGAGCCAACGCGGCACCCGTATTCGGGTGACCTTGCCGCGTCATGTCGAAGCGACGTCCGCTGTGAACTGAGACCGTCGAGAGAATCGAATCAATGCCGCACATTTTGATCGTCGAAGACGAAACAATCATCCGCTCCGCCTTGCGCCGCCTGCTGGAACGCAACCAGTACCAGGTCAGCGAAGCCGGTTCCGTGCAGGAAGCACAAGAACGCTTCAGTATTCCAACCTTTGACCTGATCGTCAGCGACCTGCGCCTGCCCGGCGCCCCCGGCACCGAGCTGATCAAGCTGGGCCAGGGCACGCCCGTACTGATCATGACCAGCTACGCCAGCCTGCGCTCGGCGGTCGATTCCATGAAAATGGGCGCGGTCGACTACATCGCCAAGCCATTCGACCACGACGAGATGCTCCAGGCCGTGGCCCGGATCCTGCGTGATCGACAGACGGCGAGCAGCCAGCCAGCGGAAGCGACGAACGGTAAGGCCGCGGCGTCCGGTAAGGTGGGCGCAAGCAACAGCAACGGCGAAATCGGCATCATCGGCTCTTGCCCTCCGATGCAGGACCTCTACGGCAAGATCCGTAAAGTGGCGCCGACCGACTCCAATGTGCTGATCCAGGGCGAGTCCGGCACCGGCAAGGAACTGGTGGCCAGGGCGCTGCACAACCTGTCCCGCCGGGCGAAGGCCCCGATGATCTCGGTGAACTGCGCAGCCATCCCGGAAAGCCTGATCGAGTCCGAATTGTTCGGCCACGAAAAAGGCGCATTCACGGGCGCCAGCGCCGGGCGCGCCGGCCTTGTTGAAGCAGCGGACGGCGGCACGTTGTTTCTCGATGAAATTGGCGAACTTCCTCTGGAAGCCCAGGCGCGGTTGCTGCGCGTGCTCCAGGAAGGCGAAATCCGCCGGGTGGGCTCCGTGCAATCGCAGAAAGTTGATGTGCGCCTGATCGCGGCGACCCACCGGGACCTCAAGAGCCTGGCGAAGATCGGCCAGTTCCGTGAGGACTTGTATTACCGCCTGCACGTGATCGCGCTCAAGCTGCCGCCGCTGCGCGAGCGTGGCGCGGACGTCAATGAAATCGCCAATGCCTTCCTGGCCCGCCAGAGTGCGCGTGTCAACCGCACCGACCTCAAGTTTGCCCCGGACGCCGAGCAGGCCATTCGTCACTACGCCTGGCCGGGTAACGTACGCGAACTGGAGAATGCCGTGGAGCGCGCGGTGATCCTGTGCGAGAGCCCGGAAATTTCCGCCGACCTGCTGGGCATCGATATCGAGGTGGGCGACCTGGACGATGAGGAGTTCATCGGGCTCGCACCGCAGCAAAACGGCGCGAACAACACCAGCCACGAGCCCACCGAGGACCTGTCGCTGGAAGACTACTTCCAGCACTTCGTCCTCGAGCACCAGGACCACATGACCGAGACGGAGCTGGCACGCAAGCTGGGCGTGAGCCGCAAATGCCTGTGGGAACGCCGGCAGCGCCTGGGTATTCCACGGCGCAAGACCGGGGCCACCAGCGAAAGCTGAGGTGCCCAGGTAACATCGCTGGATGTGAAAAAACTGTTACCTCAGCTTTTTCACGTAACAAAAGCCGGGGTTTACGGTAACGAAATCCCGGCTTTTTTTTGCCCCGAGCAAACCGGAATAAGCATAGAACCCCCCGTCTTTCCTGGGCCTTGCAAAAGTTGGCACGCACCCTGCTATAGCTTTGGTACAAGAACAACAACAAGCAATGCACAAGACAATAAAAATAAGACGAATCGACTCACGCACAATAAAAACAAGACGGCGAGAGGCGCAGCTAACTGATTCTTTTGGAGAGGCGTTGTATTTGGGGCTTGCCCCACAACCAGGCCGAGAACAATAAAAACTGTCTCAAGACAGGTGCCTGAACTGGTTGGATCGATTGATCACTGCAACACAGCGACCAAAGCAATCCGTTTGCTCTTGGCTCCCGATTGGGAGGGTCACGAAGGGAAGACCTCGTGATATGGGCGCTCAACAAAAACAAGAAGCCCGAAACCAATAATAAAAAAAGAGCACGCAACTAATTCTGGGGGAGCTTCGGCTCCCCTTGTGGTTTCTGTCGTTCAGCCTTCCCGCATCCTACAAGCCTGTCGCTCAACGCTTGCAATACAAAACGCCTGCGTCCTACACCATCCCTCGACTAAATGCTAGAATCCCCGCCCATCATGCGGTCATTCTTGGTTTTTGGCCGAATATTCCTTCAAACAGTGCATCCCATGCTGAAGAAGCTGTTCCAGTCATTCCGTTCTCCCTTGCGTCGTACGCAACACATACGCAGCACGCCTGAAGTGCTCAATAGCGGCCAGCATTCGTTGCAAAAGGCCCAATTCAGCCGTTACGCGGTGAACATCGTCGAACGCCTGCAGAACGCCGGCTACCAGGCCTACCTGGTCGGCGGGTGCGTGCGTGACATGCTGTTGAACATCACCCCCAAGGATTTCGACGTCGCCACCAGCGCCACGCCAGAGCAGATACGGGCCGAGTTCCGTAACGCACGGATCATCGGGCGTCGCTTCAAGCTGGTGCATATCCACTTTGGCCGCGAAATCATTGAAGTGGCGACTTTTCGCGCCAACCATCCGCAGAATGACGAAGACGAAGACAGCAACCAGTCTTCTCGCAACGAAAGCGGACGCATCCTGCGCGACAACGTCTACGGCACGCTGGAAGAAGACGCGCAACGCCGCGACTTCACCATCAACGCCTTGTATTACGATCCGGTCAGCGAACGCATCCTCGATTACGCCAACGGCGTACACGACATCCGCAATCGGCTCATCCGCCTGATCGGCGATCCCAGGCAGCGGTACCAGGAAGACCCGGTGCGAATGCTGCGGGCCGTGCGTTTCGCCGCCAAACTGGATTTCGGTATCGAGAAACACAGCGCCGCGCCTATCCGCGACCTGGCCCCCATGCTCAGGGAAATTCCTTCGGCTCGCCTGTTCGAAGAAGTGCTCAAGCTGTTCCTTTCAGGCAACGCCGCAGACACCTTCGAGATGCTCGTCGACCTGCAATTGTTCGACCCGCTGTTCCCAGCCAGTGCCGAGGCGCTGGAATACAACCCGACCTACACCCACACACTGATCAGCGAAGCGCTGATCAACACCGACCTGCGCATCAAGCAGAACAAACCGGTAACTCCGGCGTTCCTGTTCGCCGCTTTGCTCTGGCCGGCCCTCCCCGCCCGCGTCTTGCGCTTGCAAGAGCGCGGCATGCCGCCGATCCCGGCGATGCAGGAAGCCGCCCACGAGCTGATTGCCGAACAGTGCCAGCGCATCGCCATTCCAAAACGTTTCACGATGCCGATTCGCGAAATCTGGGACATGCAGGAACGCCTCCCCCGCCGCAGCGGCAAACGTGCCGACCTGCTGCTGGACAACCCGCGTTTCCGCGCCGGCTACGACTTCCTGCTACTGCGCGAAAGCGCGGGCGAGCAGACCGACGGCCTGGGCGAATGGTGGACCGATTACCAGGACGCCAACGACAGCGAACGCCGCGACATGATCCGTGACCTCAGCGGCAAGGACGACGGCACCGGCGGCCCGCGCAAGCGCCGACGCAGCAGCGGTGCCAAGCGCAAGCGCGCGGGTGTACCGAGCGCCTCGGGCGAGTAAGCGATGGAACGCATCTACATCGGCATGGGCAGCAACCTGGCCGAACCCGCAGGACAACTGCGCAGCGCCGTCGAAGCGCTGGCGCGACTGCCCGAGACCCGATTGGCAGGCGTCTCGGCGTTCTATCAAAGCGACTCGCTGCTTCCTGGCCAGCCACGCTACACCAACGCCGTGGCGGCGCTGGAAAGCAGCCTCGCACCGCTGGATCTGCTCGATGCGCTGCAAGCCATCGAAACCGATCAAGGGCGTGAACGCCTGGAGCGCTGGGGCCCGCGGACGCTGGACCTGGATATCCTGCTGTTCGGCGATCGCCTGATCGACGAACCCCGTCTCAAGGTTCCTCATTACCATATGCAGGCCCGGGCCTTCGTGCTCTATCCCTTGGCAGAGTTGGCGCCCGCCGACCTGCGCCTCGCTGACGGACGCCGTCTCAAGGACCTGCTTGCGGCGTGCCCATTCGTCGGCCTGGAACGCTTGCCTCTTATCTGACGAAGACATCCCCTGTGGAAGCGAGCTTGCTCGCGATGCCGGTGGATCAGTTGCCCCACCTGTACTGACACAGCGCTATCGCGAGCAAGCTCGCTCCCACAGGATCCGGGACCCGGCAGTCAGATTCGAAACACGCTCCTGCGCTGAAACGCATCAGTAACCCCGGTAACACCCGGCGGTAACACATCCAATTGACTTCCCCGGTACTCCTCACGACTATAGGCGTCCCGTCGCCGCCAACGCGGCGCTAATGGGTGCAATCCAGGCCTTACAAGCACCGCGCATAGAAGGTGCGCCTGTATTGGAGCGCCTAATGAGGACTTTTTCATGCCAGCTATTACCCTGACCACGCTGCAAGGTCTCAAGCAGAAAGGTGAGAAGATCACCATGCTGACCTGCTATGACGCCACCTTCGCCAATGCCTGCAACGAGGCCGGAGTTGAAGTGTTGCTGGTGGGCGACTCCCTCGGCATGGTGCTGCAAGGTCATGACAGCACCTTGCCGGTGACAACCGCCGACATGGCCTACCATGTGGCCGCCGTCAAACGCGGTAACACCGATGCGCTGATCCTCGCCGACCTGCCCTTCATGGCCTATGCCACCCTCGAACAAACCATGACCAACAGCGCCCTGCTGATGCAGGCCGGCGCGCACATGGTCAAGATCGAAGGCGCGTTGTGGCTGGCCGATTCGATCCGCTTGCTGGCCGAGCGTGGTATCCCGGTATGCGCACACCTGGGCCTCACCCCCCAGGCGGTGAATATCCTGGGGGGTTACAAGGTCCAGGGTCGCAGTGAAAACCAGGCGCGGCAGATGCGTGCCGATGCAATCGCGCTGGAACAGGCCGGGGCCGCCATGCTGTTGCTCGAATGCGTGCCCAGCGAACTGGCCCAGGAAATCACCCAGGCAGTGAGCATCCCGGTGATCGGCATCGGCGCCGGCAACGCCACCGACGGCCAGGTGCTGGTGCTCCACGACATGCTCGGGCTGTCGATCACCGGTCGCGTGCCGAAATTCGTGAAAAACTTCATGGCTGGGCAACCCTCTATCCAGGCAGCCCTGCAGGCCTATGTCGCCGAAGTGAAGGCTGCGTCCTTTCCCGGCGCTGAGCACGGATTCTCCGCATGAACACCGTCAAGACCGTACGCGAACTCCGCGCCGCAGTGGCCCGCGCCCGCGGCGAGGGCAAGCGCATCGCTTTCGTGCCGACCATGGGCAACCTGCACAGCGGCCACATGGCCCTGGTGACCAAAGCCTCGCAACGAGCCGATTTCGTCGTGGCAAGTATTTTCGTCAACCCGCTGCAATTTGGCGCTGGCGAGGATCTGGACAAATATCCCCGCACCCTCGCCGCTGACCAGGAAAAACTGCTTCAGGCCGGTTGTCATCTGCTGTTCGCACCCGGTGTCGAGGAAATGTATCCCGATGGCATGGCCGGGCAGACCCGGGTCAGCGTCCCGCAGTTGTCCGAAGGATTGTGCGGAGCCAGCCGTCCGGGGCATTTCGAGGGTGTGGCGACCGTGGTGAGCAAACTGTTCAATATGGTCCAGCCGGACCTGGCAGTGTTCGGCCAGAAAGATTTCCAGCAATTGGCGGTGATCCGCGCATTGGTCCATGACCTGAACATGCCGATCCAGATTATCGGTGAGCCAACCGTCCGCGCCGAGGACGGCCTGGCGCTGTCGTCGCGCAACGGCTTCCTCAGCCCCGAGCAGCGCGCCGTCGCGCCCGTGGTCTATCGCGTCCTGAGCCAGATCGCTCAAGCCATCCAGCAGGGGCAACGGGATTATCCGGCGTTGATCGATGAGCAGCTCAAGCAACTCGAAGCCGCGGGCCTGCGCCCCGACTATCTGGAAATCCGTCACGCCAAGACCTTGCGTCCGGCCGTGAGCGAGGACCGCGACCTGGTGATCCTGGCCGCTGCTTTCCTGGGCACCACACGGTTGATCGACAACCTGCACCTGGATCTCGACGCGCCCGCCTGAACACCTCAGTCCGAATGTGGGAGCGAGCCTGCTCGCGATAACGGTAGATCAGTTGATATCGACTTTGACTGGCACACCGCTATCTCTAGCAGGCTCGCTCCCACAGGGGGATGTGGTATTCAACAGACTGCATTTGCAAATTCCAGCCGTATTGCCGCTCCCAAAGCCTTCGGGCAAACTGCCCGCCGTTTGGACCCGACCAGAGGAAACACCCATGCACGCCATCATGCTCAAGGCCAAGTTGCACCGCGCCGAAGTCACTCACGCCGTGCTCGATTACGAAGGCTCCTGCGCCATTGACGGTGAATGGCTGGACCTGTCGGGCATCCGTGAATACGAACAGATCCAGATCTACAACGTCGATAACGGCGAGCGCTTCACCACCTACGCGATTCGTGGCGAAGAAGGCTCGCGGATGATTTCAGTCAACGGCGCCGCCGCGCACAAGGCCAAGGTGGGCGATCGCGTCATCATCTGCGCCTACGCCCACTACAGCGAAGCCGAGCTGCTCAACTTCAAGCCTCGCATGCTCTACATGGCACCGGGCAACGAACTGAGCCATACCAGCAACGCCATTCCGGTTCAGGTCGCCTGACCGAAACCCTCTGCATCACCATACTTGTGTGGGAGCGAGCTCGCTCCCACAGTGGTTCATCAGGATCCACCGCGTTCCGTCTGTCGGCCCCTTCCATCCCCCGCTGTATAAAAAAGTACCGGGAAACTGTCAGACAAAGTCAAGACAGATCGCAACGCGAGGTTTACTGTAGTCGCCCTGCGCCTGGTGATCGTGTCGGTGCAGTTATCCGGAAGCCCGCTTCGAGCCGCGCCGGAATTTTTCGTGTACAAAAGGTCGTTCAAGTAAAAAGGAAACCCGCAGCGATGGCGTATTACCGAACTCCTCAAGACGTGACCGCTCTGCCCGCCTGGCAAGCGCTGAATGACCACCGCAAAGCCATGCAGGATTTCAGCATGCGCGAAGCGTTCAATGCCGATCCGCAGCGTTTCAACCAATTCACCCTGTCGAGCTGCGGCCTGTTTCTCGACTATTCGAAGAACCTGATCAACGCCCAGACCCGCGACCTGCTGGTGGGCCTGGCGAACGAAGTCGACCTCCAGGGCGCGATCAAGGCGCTGTTCGAAGGAGAAATCGTCAACGCCTCGGAAAACCGCCCCGCCCTGCACACCGCCTTGCGTCGTCCGGTCGGCGACAAGTTGCTGGTCAATGGCGTCAACGTGATGCCAGACGTACACAAAGTGCTGAACCAGATCACCGACCTGGTGGGCCGCATTCACGACGGCCTGTGGCGCGGTTACACCGAGAAGCCGATCACCGACGTGGTGAACATCGGTATCGGTGGCTCCTTCCTCGGCCCACAGCTGGTATCCGAAGCGTTGTTGTCCTACACACATAAGGGCGTTCGCTGCCATTACCTGGCGAATATCGACGGCAGCGAGTTCCACGAGCTGACGATGAAACTGCGCGCCGAGACCACGTTGTTCATTGTCTCGTCGAAATCCTTCAACACCCTCGAAACCCTGAAAAACGCCCAAGCTGCACGTGCTTGGTACCTGGCCCAAGGCGGTTCGGAAGCGGAGCTGTATCGCCACTTCATCGCGGTGTCGAGCAACAACGCCGCCGCCGTGGCCTTCGGCATCCGCGAAGAAAACATCTTCCCGATGTGGGATTGGGTCGGCGGGCGTTACTCGCTGTGGTCAGCCATCGGCCTGCCGATCGCCCTGGCCATCGGCATGTCGAACTTCAAGGAATTGCTGTCCGGCGCCTATTCCATGGACCAGCATTTCCAGAGTGCGCCGTTCGAACAGAACATGCCGGTGCTGTTGGCATTGCTGGGCGTGTGGTACGGCAACTTCTGGGGTGCGCAGAGCCACGCGATCCTGCCGTACGACCACTACCTGCGCAACATCACCAAGCATTTGCAACAGCTGGACATGGAGTCCAACGGCAAGAGCGTTCGCCAGGACGGCACGCCGGTGTCCACCGACACTGGCCCGGTGATCTGGGGCGGCGTCGGCGCCAACGGCCAGCACGCTTATCATCAGTTGCTGCACCAGGGCACCCAATTCATCCCGGCCGACTTCATCGTGCCGATCGTCAGCTTCAACCCGGTTTCCGACCATCACCAGTGGCTGTACGCCAACTGCTTGTCCCAGAGCCAGGCGCTGATGCTCGGCAAGACCCGCGCCGAAGCCGAGGCCGAGCTACGTGAGAAAGGCGTCAGCGAAGCAGACGTACAGAAACTGGCCGCCCACAAGGTGATCCCGGGCAACCGTCCGAGCAACACCCTGGTGGTGGAACGCATCAGCCCGCGCCGTCTCGGTGCGCTGGTCGCGCTGTATGAACACAAGGTCTTCGTACAAAGCGTGGTCTGGGGCATCAACGCCTTCGACCAGTGGGGCGTGGAGTTGGGCAAGGAACTGGGCAAAGGCGTCTACAACCGTCTGGTGGGCAGCGAGGAAAGCGCGGCCGAAGACGCCTCGACCCAAGGCCTGATCAATTATTTCCGCGGGCGTCATCGCGGCTGATCCCAGGTTTTGCATTGCCTTTGTGGGAGCGAGCCTGCTCGCGATAGCGGTCGATCAGTTAACACCTAAGTTGACTGACACACCGCATTCGCGAGCAGGCCCGCTCCCACAGTTGTTTATGGGTGACTTGAACCCTACGGCCACTGGGCGCATCTTTATATCTTGTCGCAAAACAAGAATAAGGAACCGTCATGTTCGATATCAGCCAGTACCCCCAAGCCGATGCCGTCCGCCGGGCTGCGCAACTGAGTCAAGACGAGTACAAGCGGCTCTACAAGGAATCCATCGAACACCCCAGCGCCTTCTGGGCCGAGCAGGCCACGCGCTTTCTCGACTGGATGACGCCATGGCAGACCGTCCAGCGCTACGACCTCAGGAGTGGCGAAGCCAGTTGGTTCACCGGCGCCAAGCTGAACGTCAGCGCCAACTGTATTGACCGTCACCTGGAAGCCCGAGGCGATCAGACTGCGATCATCTGGGAAGGCGACAACCCTGCCGAATCGGCACAAATTACCTACAGCAAACTTCATCACCACGTTTGCCGACTGGCCAATGTGTTGAAAAGCCGTGGGGTGAAGAAAGGCGACCGGGTATGTATCTACATGCCGATGATCCCGGAGGCGGCGTACGCCATGCTCGCCTGCACCCGCATCGGTGCGGTGCATTCGGTGGTGTTCGGTGGATTCTCGCCGGATTCACTGCGCGACCGGATCCTCGACGCCGACTGCCGCACCGTCATCACCGCCGACGAAGGCGTACGCGGTGGGCGCTTCATACCCCTCAAGCGTAATGTCGACAAGGCGCTGCAAAGCTGCCCGAACGTCAGCACCGTGCTGGTGGTCGAGCGCACCCAGGGCGAGGTGGATTGGGTCGAAGGCCGTGATCTCTGGTATCACCAGGCCACTCATGAAGTGAGCGACGATTGCCCGCCCGAGCCGATGGACGCTGAAGACCCTCTGTTCATCCTCTATACGTCCGGCAGCACCGGCAAGCCCAAGGGCGTGCTGCACACCACCGGCGGCTATCTGCTGCAAGCCGCGATGACTTTCAAGTACGTGCTGGACTACCGCGACAACGAAGTGTTCTGGTGCACCGCCGACGTCGGCTGGGTCACCGGCCACAGCTATATTGTCTACGGCCCGCTGGCCAACGGCGCCACCACGCTGATCTTCGAAGGCGTGCCGAGCTACCCGAGCAGTTCGCGGTTCTGGCAGGTAATCGACAAACACCAGGTCAATATCTTCTACACCGCGCCGACCGCCCTGCGCGCCCTGATGCGCGAAGGTGCCGCCCCCTTGCAGGACACGTCTCGCAAGAGCCTGCGTTTGCTCGGCAGCGTCGGTGAGCCAATCAACCCCGAGGCGTGGGAATGGTACTTCAACGTCGTCGGCGAGCAGCGCTGCCCGATTGTCGATACCTGGTGGCAGACCGAAACCGGCGGCATCATGCTCAGCCCCTTGGTGAGCGCGCCAAGGCTCAAGCCGGGCTGCGCCACTCGGCCGATGTTCGGCGTGCAGCCGGTGCTGCTGGATGAGACCGGCAAGGAGATCAGCGGGCCGGGCAGTGGCGTGCTGGCGATCAAATCCAGCTGGCCGGCACAGATTCGTAGCGTCTACGGTGACCATCAACGCATGGTCGATACGTACTTCAAACCCTACCCCGGCTATTACTTCACCGGCGACGGCGCCCGCCGCGACGAAGACGGCGACTACTGGATCACCGGACGTATCGACGACGTCATCAACGTCTCGGGCCACCGCATCGGCACCGCCGAAGTGGAAAGCGCGCTGGTGTTGCACGACAACATCGCCGAGGCGGCCGTCGTTGGTTATCCCCACGACCTCAAGGGCCAGGGCATCTATGCGTTTGTCACGCCAATGGACGGCGTCGAGGCCAACGACGCGTTGAAGCAAGAGCTCCTGGCCCATGTCAGCAAGGAAATCGGCAGTTTCGCCAAGCCGGAGCTGATCCAGTGGGCGCCGGCGCTGCCAAAGACCCGGTCAGGCAAGATCATGCGCAGGATCCTGCGCAAGATCGCCTGCAACGAGCTCGACAGCCTGGGTGACACCTCGACCCTGGCCGACCCAAGCGTGGTGGAGGGTTTGATCGACAAACGCCTGAACCGCTGAGGCAACATAAACCCCGTGACGAGGGAGCTTGCTCCCGCTCGGCTGCGCAGCAGACGCAATCGCTATCGCCCCTTTGAAAAAAGGGGGCGCTTCGCACCCCAGCGGGAGCAAGCTCCCTCGCCACAAATCGCTGCCTGACGCAAATCTGCAGACAATACCCGAGTATCCATAACTGCTAAACTCCCGCGCCTCATTTCTCTAAGGCGCGCCCGGCATGTCTTCCTTGAATCTGGCGCTGCGCGCCGCCCTCGACCAGCGCCAGGCCCTGCTCGACCAACTGCACCAGCAAGGCACCGATTGCTATCGCCTGTTCCACGGCAGCCAGGAAGGCGCGCCGGGCCTCACCGTCGACCGCTATGGCCCGCAACTGCTGGTGCAGAGTTTCCATCAGTCGCTGGAACTGGAACCCTTGCTGCAGCTGCACGGCATCGTCAATGAACACCTGCACCTCGACACCCTGCTGGTCTATAACGACCGCTCCCGGGGCAATTCGCGTATCGACCGTCAGGACAGCGTCTACCAGGCCGATGAGGCCGCCCTGCAAGACCTCGTCGGGCATGAGTGGGGTTTGAACTACCGCGTCCGCGGCCGCCATGCCGGGCAGGATCCGTTGTTGTTTCTCGACTTGCGCAACGCCCGCGGCTGGGTCAAGGCGCACAGCCGGAACAAAAGCGTGCTGAACCTGTTTGCCTACACCTGTGGTGTAGGGCTCAGCGCGGCGGCCGGCGGGGCGCGGGAGGTCTGCAACCTGGATTTTGCCGAAGGCAATCTGGCGGTGGGCCGCGAGAATGGCCTGCTCAATCCCGAGCTGCCGACGATGGAATTCGTACAATCGGATTATTTTCCAGCAATCCGCCAGCTGGCCGGCCTGCCCGTCAGCCAACGGCGCGGACAGAAACTTCCAAGTTACGTGCGCCTGGAACAGCGCCAGTACGATCTGGTGCTCCTCGACCCACCCGCGTGGGCCAAGAGCGCATTCGGCACCGTCGATTTATTGCGCGACTACCAGAGCCTGCTCAAGCCGGCGCTGCTCGCTACCGCCGACGATGGCGTGCTGATCTGCTGCAACAACCTGGCGAAAGTGCCCATGGAGGACTGGCGTGAACAAGTCCTGCGTTGTGCGCAAAAGGCTGGTCGCCCGGTCCGCGAGTGGAGCGTGCTGGCGCCCGGCGACGATTTCCCGTCGCGGGACCAGCAGCCACCGCTCAAAACGCTGATTCTTCAATTCTGAGCACGCCTCAGCGATCCCACCAAAAAAACGGACAAATCTCATAAAACACAGTGGCTTCGGAACCGTAAACGCATGCCATACTCCAAGGCACTCCGATTCATACCAGACGAAGCCACACATGCCCAAAGGATTGATTCGCGCTTTCGGCGCCCTGTTGACCGCACTGGCCCTCTACAGCCTGATGGGTTTCCTGATCTTGCCGGGCATCGCCCTGCGCATCGTCAATCAGCAACTGGCCGCCCACGCCACGGTGCCGGCCCAGATCCAGCGTATCGAACTCAATCCCTTCAGCCTTGAATTGACCTTGTGGGGCCTGATCGTCGGCGAGCCGGGCAAGGAGCAGGTCGGCTTCGAACGCCTCTACGCCAACCTGCAAGTCGACAGCCTGTGGACGGGCGCCCTGCACCTGGCGGACATCGAACTGGACAAGCCCAAGACCGAAGTGTTGTTCGCCAAGGACGGCCAATTGAACCTGCTGGGCCTGTTCAAACTGCCACCCAGCGAGCCGACCCCGGCCGATCCGGATGCCAAGCCGTTTCCCCTGCGGGTGGATCGGGTCAGGCTTGCCAGCGGCTACGTGCATTTCCAGGACCTGCGCCCCAGCGAGCCCATCGAGTTTTTGTACGACGCCCTCGATTTCGAGCTGAAAAACCTCAGCACCCTGCCCGACGACAGCGCAGACATGACATTGGTGGCCGCGGGCCCCGAGGGTGGGCAGATCGACTGGACGGGCAATTTCAGCCTCGCGCCAATTGCCTCCGAGGGCACACTGAAAATTACCGATGGACAGATGAAAGCCTGGTGGCCCTACGTGCGTGACGCGCTGCCCCTGGTGTTGGAAAACGGCGTGCTGAACCTCAGCACCGACTACAAGCTCAACCTCGCCCAGGGCACGCAATTGCTGCTCAGCAACGCAGCGGTCAGCGTCGCGCCGTTCGCCATGAAGGCGCCTGACGGCCGTCCATTGGCACGGCTGGAGCGCCTGGACGTAAGCGAAACCTCCGTGGACCTGACGAAGCAGCAGGTCATCGTCGGCAAGATCCGCAGTCAGAAGCTGGAAACCTGGGCCGCTCGGGAAGCGGACGGACAATTGGACTGGCAGAAGCTATTCGCCAGCCAGCCAGCCAAACCGCAGGTCAAGGCCGAACCCGCCTCGGCCCCGGCAGCCGCCGACTCGCCCAAGCCTGAGCCGACAGCACCCAGCAAACCGTGGCAAGTGCTGCTCAAAGACGTGCAGTTGCGCGATTACCAGGTGCACCTGGCCGACCGTCAGGCACAGCCGCCCGTAGCCTTGGAGGTTGGCCCACTGAACCTCGACCTGCAAAACTACGACACCCTCAACGGCTCGCCCTTCAACCTGAAGCTGGATACCGGGCTGGGCAAGCAGGGCAAGGTACTCGCCGACGGCGTGGTCAACCTCAACCCGGTCACCGCGAAGCTCAACGTCAAGACCCAGGACATCGACCTGCGAGTCGCCCAGGCCTACATCAACCCGTTCATTCGCCTGGAGCTACGCTCCGGGATGCTCGGCAGCGACCTGGTGGTGGATCTCAAGAGCACCGAGCCGTTGGCATTGGCCGTCACCGGCCGCGCCCAGGTCGACCAGTTGCACACCCTCGATACGCTCAAGACCCGCGACTTCCTCAAATGGCAACGCCTTGAACTCCAGGGCCTCAACTACCAGCATGGCGACAGCCTGTCGATCGCCAAGGTCAATCTGCTCCAACCCTACGCGCGGTTCATGATCAATGACGATCGCACCACCAACGTCGACGACCTGTTGATCCCGCAACCCGCCGACGGCACGGCCAAGAACAGCGGGGCCAAACCGGCATCGAAGGAAAAGCCGCTGGGCATTCACGTCGGAGCCATTGCGATCAATGACGGTTCGGCCAATTTTGCCGACTTCAGCCTGACGCCGAACTTCGCCACGGCCATCCAGCAGCTCAACGGAGAGATCGGCACCATCGACAGCCGCCAGGCCAAGCCCGCCACCGTGGACGTAAAAGGCAAGGTCGACCGCTACGCACCGGTGACCATAAAGGGCGCGGTCAACCCCTTCGACCCGATGGCCAGTCTCGATATCGCCACCAGTTTCAAGCGGGTCGAATTGACGACCCTGACGCCCTACTCCGGCAAGTTCGCCGGCTATCGCATCCGCAAGGGCCGGCTCAACCTCGACCTGCATTACCGGATCACCAAGGGCCAGCTCCAGGCCGACAACAAAGTCGTGGTCGAGCAATTGCAATTGGGCGAAAAGGTCGACAGCCCGGACGCCGTGAGCCTGCCGCTGAAGCTGGCCGTCGCCCTGCTCAAGGACTCCGAAGGCAGGATCTCCATTGAACTGCCGGTCTCCGGCAACCTCAACGATCCGCAGTTCAGCGTGATGCCAATCGTCTGGCAAACCCTGCGCAACCTGGTGGTCCGCGCTGCCCAGGCACCGTTCAAGCTCATCGGCGGGCTGGTGGCCGGCGGCGGTTCGGAAGACTTGGGCAGCGTGGCGTTCGCCCCCGGGTCAAGCGACCTGAGCCAGAACAACGAAAGCGTGTTGTTGAAGTTGTCCGAGGCCTTGGGCAAACGTCCGGAACTTCGCCTGGAGATCGAGGGTACCGCCGCCCAGAGCAGCGACGGCCCGCTGCTCGCCGCCCAGCGCCTGGAACGCGAATATCAGTACAACTACTACAAGATACTGCAGCGCCGAGGCGATAAAGTCCCGGCCAAGGCTTCCCTGTTGCAAGTACCGGAAGACGAAAAAGCCCCGCTGCTGGAAGGTATCTACCGCACCCGCCTGAAGACCCAGCCACCGGCTGAATGGACGCAACTGGACAAACAGGCCCGCATCGACAAGCTCCGTGAAGGCGTCATCAAGTTCTGGAGCGGTAGTGATGTACTGTTGCGCGAACTGGGCCAGGAGCGGGCCAGCAGCATCAAGGATTTCCTCGTGGACAAGGGCAAGCTGGCCGATGACCGCGTGTACTTCATTGACGCCAGCCTGGGCCAGGCCGAAAAGGACGGCACCGTCATTACGCCAATGCATCTGGATGCGGAGTGAAATGAAGTATTGGTACGGATTCAGCCTGAGTCTGCTGCTATTGGCAGCCGGCCAGGCCACAGCCGCCAATACGTTGCGCTGTGGCAGCCATTTGATCAGCATCGGTGATCGTACGAGCGAGGTGCTGCAAAAATGTGGACAGCCTGCAGCGCGTGATGATCTGGGCTACAAACGCAGCGTCAACCGCCGGGAGGAGTATCCGGTGGAGGAATGGACTTACGGACCCCGTAGCGGGATGTACCAGTACTTACGCTTCGAGAGGAATCGGCTGGTGGAGATTACCAGCAAGCGTGGGCGGTGATTGGTTGGGCTATTCCAGGGTATCTGCAGCGACAGTGCCTACGCCTTCGCGAGCAGGCTCGCTCCCGCATTTGATTGCATTTCTACCTGAAGAAACTCGGTCCGCCGTGGGAGCGAGCTTGCTCGCGATGGGGGCAACTCGGTCTCCCTGACTGGCTCACATTTCCTCTCCCAGAATAGAACAGGCCCCCGGCACGAATGCCGGGGGCCTGTAATGGCCACGTCCATGTGGCCTTTCGCATGAACTCCAAAGCATCGGCAAGCGTAAAACACAGCCCGCTTGCCGCGCCTTCTCCCGTCCAGGCGAGAAGCCTTGCCTTACTCGGATTTCAGGCCATCGGCCGACACATCACGTACCCCTTTGATTTTCTTGGCGATCGCGACGGCGGTGTCTTTCTGGGCATCGCTCAACACAGCGGTCGAAGACAGGGACACGACGCCCTTGTTGGTTTCAACCTTGATGTCGGAGCCTGGAATGCCTTTCTCGGTCACCAGGTCGGCCTTGACCTTGGTGGTGATCCAGGTATCGGAAACGTCTTCCTTAGCCTCTGTCACTTCGCCCGCAGCCAGCATCATCGGGGCCTGAGTTGCTTGAGTGGTCTCGGCGAAAGCGCTAGCCATGGTCAGGGTCAGTGCAGTGGCAGCAGCGGCAGTGATAGCGAACTTCTTCATACGAGTAACTCCTGTTTTTCTCAGAAACTGCCGAAATTGCATCGCGGCAGGTTGTCAGGAGTAGTGCGAAGGCTGTGCCAGTTTCGAAACGATGTGAAATTCGTTATAAATCAATAGGTTAAGCGAAGCGGTTATTTTCATAATCATGCAAATTGCATGACCGAGGGATTTGGTACATGCAACATGCGGGTTTTGCCGGATTGCTAAGCTCATGAATTACCGAGGTTATTTCGATATTGGAGATTTACCTCCGCTAAATGACAAAGCCCCGCTGATGCGGGGCTTTGGTTAGTCTCGCAACAACTGTCAACCCGCTGCCGCGCCAGCCGCTGCTGTGCAACCGCCCGCAGGCAAGAACTCTTCCGCAACGTTAGAAGTACATGTCCAGGCACCTGTGCCGGCACGGCTGAGAATGATCGTCTTGCCTATGATGGAGGCAGGTGCCTCTTTGATAGTGCAAGTGATGCTGGCCGTCCCAGCGGCCGCGTCACCCCCAATGGTCATCGTGCAGTTATTGCTCGACGCCGGTACGCCCGTGTTGGCAGCGGTTGGCGTTGTACCTTTATTCAGAAGGTCTTCAACCGGCACCTTCAATGAAGAAGCTTCCGCCAGCCCGACCGTCACCTTCGCCCGCGCCTGGTACTTCGAGTACTGCGGCAACGCAAACGTCGCCAGGATCCCAATGATCGCCACCACGATCAGCAGCTCGATCAGTGTAAAACCCTTTTGCTTATTCATAGACATCTCCCGTGCATGAGTCGAAATCTCATGACCTGAAACGGTCATTGCAGGGCACATGCCAACCCTGGAAGCCCCGCCAGCCCAGGCTTTCCCTGCCGCATGAGATCAACCTCCTACCCCAACAGCCGCACTATCTGACGCTTTTTGTCACCTCTGCTCGCTGGTCAGCCACCGATGCTTGACTAGGCTATAAATCATGAACAGTCCGCGTCCGGTATCCCCATGAATGACATCGCCCTCAGCGGCCTGGCCAAGCAATTGGTGTTGGCTGAACTGATCACCGAACAAAGCGCGCAGCATGCTTTTCAACAGGCCCAGCGCAACCGAGTGCCCCTGGTCAGCTACCTGGTGCAAAACAAACTGATCCAGAGCCGCCAGGTGGCGGAAATCGCCTCCGAGCATTTTGGTATCGCCCTGCTGGACCTCAACAGCCTAGACAAAGACAACCAGCCCGCCGGCCTGGTCAGCGAGAAACTGGTGCGCCAGCATCACGTGCTGCCGCTGTGGCGGCGCGGCAACAAGCTCTATGTGGGCATTTCCGACCCCACCAATCACCAAGCCATCAACGACATCCAGTTCAGCACCGGCCTGACCACCGAAGCCATCCTGGTGGAAGACGACAAGCTCAGCGATGCCATTGAAAAATTCTTCGAATCCAGCAGCACCGGCCTGGAGGGCATGGCCGACGTCGATCTCGACGGCCTGGACATCGAGTCGATCGACGACCGCAAGCAGGACACAATCGCGGGGCAGGACGGCGACGATGCGCCGGTCGTGCGTTTCGTCAACAAGATGCTGCTGGACGCGATCAAGGGCGGCTCTTCCGACCTGCACTTCGAGCCTTATGAGAAAACCTACCGGGTGCGGGTGCGTACCGACGGCATGCTGCGGGAGGTCGCCAAGCCTCCTATCCAGCTAGCCAACCGCATTGCCGCGCGCTTGAAAGTCATGGCGAGCCTGGACATTTCCGAGCGACGCAAACCCCAGGACGGTCGACTGAAGATGCGCCTGTCGAAGACCAAGTCCATCGACTTCCGGGTCAATACCCTGCCCACGCTGTGGGGGGAAAAAGTGGTGATCCGGATCCTCGATCCCTCCAGCGCGCAAATGGGCATCGATGCCCTGGGCTATGAGCCGGAACAGAAAGACCTGTACATGACAGCCTTGAAGCAACCACAAGGGTTGATCCTGGTGACCGGGCCGACCGGCTCGGGCAAGACCGTGTCGCTCTACACCGGCCTGAACATCCTCAACACCGTGGATATCAATATCTCCACGGCGGAGGACCCGGTGGAAATCAATATGGAAGGCATCAACCAGGTCAACGTGAACCCGCGCCAGGGCTTGGATTTCGCCCATGCCCTGCGCTCGTTCCTGCGTCAGGACCCGGACGTGATCATGGTCGGCGAGATCCGTGACCTGGAAACCGCCGAAATCGCCATCAAGGCCGCCCAGACCGGGCATCTGGTGCTGTCCACCCTACACACCAACAGCGCCGCCGAAACACTGATCCGCCTGCAGAACATGGGCATCCCCGGCTTCAACATTGCCACGGCGGTCCACCTGATCATCGCCCAGCGCCTGGCGCGCAAGCTGTGCGCACAGTGCAAGAGAGCCATCGAGATTCCCGAGGAAACCCTGCTTAAAGAGGGTTTCCCCCGGGAACGCATCGGCTCATTCACGATCTATGAGCCGGTCGGTTGCGAACAGTGCAACAGCGGTTACAAAGGTCGCGTGGGGGTATACGAAGTGGTGAAGAACACGCCAGAGCTGCAACGATTGATCATGGCCGAGGGCAACTCCCTGGAAATCGACCTGCAGATGCGCAAGGACGGCTTTAACGACTTGCGCACCTCGGGGCTGTTCAAAGTGATGCAAGGCATCACCAGCCTCGAAGAAATCAACCGGGTCACCAAGGATTGAACATGGCGGTCAAGGCAGTAAAAACCGACGTCTACACGTGGGAAGGCAAAGACCGCAAAGGCACGAAAATGTCCGGCGAACTGACCGGCCAAAGCCCGGCACTGGTCAAGGCACAGTTGCGCAAGCAGGGCATCAACCCGGGCAAGGTTCGCAAAAAGTCCACCTCGATATTCAGCAAGGGCAAGCGCATCAAGCCGTTGGACATCGCCCTGTTCACCCGCCAGATGGCGACGATGCTCAAGGCCGGGGTGCCGCTGTTGCAGGCGTTCGATATCATTGGCGAGGGCTTCGACAACCCGAATATGCGCAAGTTGGTGGACGAGGTGAAGCAGGAGGTCGCCGCCGGAAACAGTTTCGCCGCCTCGCTGCGCAAATGCCCCCAGTATTTTGACGAGTTGTACTGCAACCTGGTAGATGCCGGTGAGCAGGCCGGTGCCCTGGACACGCTGCTGGACCGCGTCGCGACCTACAAGGAAAAAAGCGAGGCCCTCAAGGCCAAGATCAAGAAAGCCATGACCTATCCTGCCGCGGTGATCGCCGTTGCCGCCGTGGTCACAAGCATCCTGCTGATCAAGGTCGTGCCGCAGTTCGAGTCGGTATTCGCAGGCTTTGGCGCAAAGCTGCCGGCCTTCACGCTGATGGTCATCGGCTTGTCGGAGTTCTTGCAAGAGTGGTGGTGGATGTTGCTGGGAGGGCTGGTGGGTGGGTTCTTCGGCGTGAAATATGCGCTCAAGCGTTCCCAGGCATTTCGTGACTGGCGAGACAAATGGCTGCTCAAGCTGCCCTTGATCGGCACCTTGATGTACAAGTCCGCCGTGGCTCGCTACGCCCGTACGCTGTCGACGACCTTTGCGGCCGGCGTACCATTGGTCGAAGCCCTCGATTCCGTGTCGGGCGCTACCGGCAACGTAGTGTTCAAGCGCGCGGTACAACGCATCCGGCAGGATGTCTCGACCGGCATGCAGTTGAATTTTTCAATGCGCGCTTCCGGCGTTTTCCCGAACCTGGCGATTCAGATGACCGCCATCGGCGAAGAATCAGGCGCGCTGGATGACATGCTCGACAAGGTGGCGAGTTTTTATGAAGCCGAGGTGGATAATCTGGTGGACAACCTCACCAGCCTGATGGAACCCTTCATCATGGTAATCCTGGGGGTGGTGGTCGGTGGCCTTGTGGTTGCCATGTACATGCCCATCTTCCAACTCGGCTCTGCGATCTGACATGCCCCTGAGCGAATTCTTCGTGCTTTACCCCTTGGCTTTCGTGCTGACCGCATTGCTGCTCGGGCTGATCGTCGGCAGCTTTCTCAATGTGCTGGCGTGGCGCCTGCCCAAGATGCTCGACCGTGAATGGCGCCTGCAAGCCCAGGACCTGCTGGGCCTGCCGACGCAGGCCCCTGGCCCGGTCTACAACCTGATGCTGCCTCATTCCCAATGCCCTCATTGCGGCCACCGTATCCGGGCGTGGGAAAATATTCCGCTGCTGAGCTACCTCGTGTTGCGGGGCCGTTGTTCGAGTTGCGCCGCGCCCATCGGCAAGCGCTACCCACTGACCGAACTGGCCTGCGGCGCGCTGTCGGCTTTCGTTGCCTGGCATTTCGGCTTCGGCTGGCACGCCGCGATGGCGATGGTGCTGAGCTGGGGCCTGCTGTCCATGAGCCTGATCGACGCCGAGCATCAGCTGCTGCCCGATACCCTCGTACTGCCGTTGTTGTGGCTGGGGCTGATCGTCAACAGCTTCGAGCTGTTCGTCTCGCTGAACCAGGCATTGTGGGGCGCGGTGGCGGGTTATCTGGCGCTGTGGTCGGTGTTCTGGGTCTTCAAACTGATCACCGGCAAGGAAGGCATGGGCTACGGCGACTTCAAGTTGCTGGCGATGCTGGGCGCCTGGGGGGGCTGGCAAATCTTGCCGCTGACGCTGTTGCTGTCCTCGCTGGTGGGCGCCGTCGTCGGCATTATTGTGCTGCGCATGCGGGACGCGCCGGCCTCGACACAAATCCCCTTCGGCCCCTATCTGGCCATCGCCGGCTGGATTGCGCTGCTCTGGGGTGGTCAAATAACCGACTTCTATTGGCAGTCAGTCGGTTTCTAATGAACAGCCCTGCGAAAAAACCCTGGATTCTCGGCCTGACCGGCGGCATCGGCAGCGGCAAGAGCGCCGCCGCCCAGCATTTCATCGACCTGGGCGTGCACGCGATCGATGCCGATCATGCGGCACGCTGGGTGGTCGAACCTGGACGCCCGGCACTGGCAAGCATTGCCGAGCACTTCGGCCCTGGCGTGTTGCAGGCAGACGGCGCGCTGGATCGCTCGGCGCTGCGCACGCTGATCTTCGAGAATGCCGATGAGCGTCGTTGGCTGGAAAAGCTGCTGCACCCGCTGATTGCCGAGGAAATTGCCCATCATCTGGGGCAGGCCCAATCGCCCTACGCGATCCTGGTGTCACCGCTGTTGATCGAGTCGGGACAATACGCAATGACCCAGCGGATCCTGGTGATCGACGCGCCTGAACAACTGCAGATCGAACGCACCTTGCAGCGCGACCAGACCAGCGAACAGCAGGTCCAGGCGATCCTCAAGGCCCAATCCAGCCGTCAGGACCGCCTGAACCATGCCGACGATGTGGTGGTCAACGACCGCGATCTCACCTGGCTGCACAGCGAGGTCGAGCGCCTGCATCACTTTTACCTTACCTTGCGTGGAGGCCAACCATGAGCCAACCCCCCATCGTCGATTGCCCAACCTGTGGCGCCCCGGTCGAGTGGACCCCTGAAAGTAAATTCCGGCCATTCTGCTCAGATCGCTGCAAGCTGATCGACCTGGGCGCCTGGGCGTCGGAAGAACACAAGATCCCCGTGGCCCCGGATGCCGAGGATGAGTTGTTCAGCGAAGACTTCAACCCTCGTTCCCACCATTAAACAGCGCAATCAAGGCTTGTCGTCGTCGTTCCAGGGTGCCGACAGGTAGCGCGTGCGGTTGAAAGTCTCCAGCCATTCGGGGCTGAACACCACCAACGCGCTGACCACCATGCCGTTGATGAAAGCCTCGGGAAAAATGATCAGCCAGAGGTAGCCGATGAAATCCCCCAGCCAGTAAGGCATGGCAAATATGCCGTCATGCCAGAGCAGGCCCAGCCCCAGCAGCAGGCAGACTAGCGCCGAAAGCGCGGCAGCCAGGAACCCCGAGCAGAAGATATACACAAACAGGTTGCGCGGCTGGGCACGCTCCACCAGGATCGCGCAACACTCAGTGATCAGCACTGGCAGGAGAACCAACAGCGCGCCGTTGATGCCGACCGCCATCATGTCCTGACGGCCCAGCAGCACCAGCGCGAGCTGCGCGCACAAGCCACCAAGGATCGCCAGCGGCCAGTCCAACAGCAGAGTCACGGCGGTCAGGCCGATGAAGTGATACGAAACGCCCGTGTCGAAGTCTCGTCGCACCAGCCACAACATGAACAGCGCGAACACCGTGCCGAACAACAGATGCTGGCGACGACCGTCGGTAAACAGCTCGACCCACGGAGCACGCGCCACCGCCCAGGCCAGCGCCGGCACATAGATCAGCCAGCCGGCCACCAAGGTCTGCGACGAGAGCAATTCGGCTCCGATCATCGATCTACTCCTTTGGCATGCCCGTGCAACACAGACCCCGTGGTCGCCCCGAGATTCAAGCTGGCAGTCTACACCTCCCCACGGGACGCCATTAATCAACGCAACGCTTTGGGCTTGTAGCAATTGAACGCTAAGCTTGGGTTCATGGATGATTCCGATTATTTACGCCTGCTGACCATCGCGGCCGAGCAGGCCAACGCCTTTCTCTCCAACGCCCGCAAATGGGAGCGTGAGCGGTGGGTCTGCCAGCGCCTGTTACAAGGGCTCAACGTGCCTTATCGCGCCGACGAATTCGCTCCGGCCGGAGAGCCGCCGGATGTGCTGTTTCGCGACGCCAATTTCGAAGTATTTTTTGTGCTCGACGAGGGCCGTCGTCTCAATGACGAATGGCGCGATGAACTGCAGCGTCGTCGTAGTGCCTTCTCACTGAGCCAACTGGTGCGGCGCGAGGCCAAGCCCCGACGAATTCCCGCCAATGAGTTTCTGATGAGATTGGCACCGACCCTACGCAAGAAAGCCCATAACTACACCGAGCGTGGCATGGACCTGGGCGAACTGGACATCATCGCGTTCGCCAGCCTCAAGCGCGAAGTCCTGGACCTCAACAGCCACTTCCCACCGCCGACCGAATACCTGCGCCAGGGCTGGCGCTCGCTGTCGCTGGTGGGGCCGACGTTCGCCCGGGTGCTGTTCGCCCACCCCGATGCGCCGGACTTCCTGCGAGGCAACCTGGGCCGCAGCATTGTCTTCGACGTGGGGATCAGCCTGTGATTCGCTTGTCGTCTCAGGGCTGTATACGCCGGATAGCCAGACACTGTAACGTCTTCACATTCCGCAACGTCTACCTGACGAGGCCTTTATGACCAGCCGCCTGAACCCAGATGACCAGAAGCATGTCGAAGAGTACCTGCAACTGTCCCAGCACCGAGTCGAGCGCCGGCCTTTCCGGCCGTGGATGCTCCTGGTGGTGGTACTGGCCATCACGATTGGCCTGGGCCTGTTGAGCCGATTGATCAGTTACCTGACGCTATGAGCCGCTTTTTGTCATTGACGCTCGCGCAGGTAACGGCACCGAATTCCTTTAGCCTTGCGAGATATCCCCATGACTCATCGTATTGTCATCGTTGGCGGCGGCGCCGGCGGTCTGGAGTTGGCTACCCGTCTGGGTAAGACCCTGGGCAAGCGTGGCACGGCCAGTGTGATGCTGGTCGACGCGAACCTGACCCACATCTGGAAACCGTTGCTCCACGAAGTAGCGGCCGGCTCCCTCAACTCCTCCGAAGACGAACTCAACTATGTGGCCCAGGCGAAATGGAACCACTTCGAGTTCCAGCTCGGGCGCATGAGCGGCCTGGATCGCGAGAACAAGAGAATCCAACTGGCCGCCACCTATGACGAGGCGGGCGTCGAGCTGTTGCCAGCCCGGGAGCTGGGCTACGACACGCTGGTGATCGCGGTGGGCAGCACCACCAACGATTTCGGCACCGAGGGCGCGGCGCAGCATTGCCTGTTCCTCGATACCCGCAAGCAGGCCGAGCGCTTCCACCAGCAGTTGCTTCACCACTACCTGCGCGCTCACGCCGGGCAGACCGATACCATCGAGCGCATCAGCGTTGCGATCGTCGGCGCCGGTGCGACCGGCGTTGAACTGGCGGCCGAGCTGCACAACGCCGCCCACGAACTGCATGCCTACGGCCTGGACCGGATCAAACCGGAGAACATGCACATCACCCTGATCGAGGCGGGCCCACGGGTCTTGCCGGCACTGCCAGAGCGGATCGGCGGGCCAGTGCACAAAACCCTGGAAAAACTTGGGGTGAATGTCATGACCAACGCCTCCGTCAGCCAGGTGACTGCCGACAGCTTGATTACGGCGGACGGCAAAGTGATCGACGCGAGCCTGAAAGTCTGGGCCGCCGGGATCCGCGCGCCAGAATTCCTCAAGGACATCGACGGACTGGAGACCAACCGGATCAACCAGCTGCAGGTGCTGCCGACACTCCAGACCACTCGCGACGACAACATCTTTGCCTTCGGCGACTGCGCCGCCTGCCCGCAACCGGACAGCGACCGCAACGTCCCACCCCGCGCCCAGGCAGCGCATCAGCAAGCCTCGCTGCTGGCTAAATCGCTGAAGTTGCGGATCGAGGGCAAGGCCTTGCCTGAATACAAATACACTGACTACGGCTCGCTGATCTCGCTGTCGCGCTTTTCGGCGGTGGGTAACCTGATGGGCAACCTGACCGGCAGCGTGATGCTTGAAGGCTGGCTGGCGCGGATGTTCTATGTGTCGTTGTACCGCATGCACCAGATGGCGCTGTACGGGATGTTCCGTACCGCGATGCTGATGCTGGGTAGCAAGATCGGGCGTGGGACCGAGCCACGGTTGAAACTGCACTGACATGACGATCGTTCCCACGCTTCGCGTGGGAACACCGCCCGTCCAGCACTTAGTCGTCAATCAAACCTGAAACCGCTGCACCATCGTGCGCAGCGAGTTTGCAAGCTGCGACAATTCATGGCTGGAGGCACTGGTCTGATCCGCGCCGGAAGCCGAGCGCACGGACAAATCGCGAATATTCACCAGGTTGCGATCAACCTCGCGAGCCACTTGCGCCTGTTCTTCGGCGGCACTGGCGATGACCAGGTTGCGCTCATGGATCTCGCTGACCGATGCCGTAATGGTTTGCAGCGCTTCCCCTGCCCGCTCCGCCATCGCGAGGGTGCTCGCCGCACGGCTGGAACTGGCTTGCATGGAATCCAGCGCCTGGGTGGCACCGCTGCGCATGCCCTGGACCATCTGCTCGATCTCCTGGGTCGATTGCTGCGTGCGATACGCCAGCGCCCGCACCTCGTCGGCAACCACCGCAAACCCCCGCCCGCTCTCTCCCGCCCGGGCCGCTTCAATGGCCGCGTTAAGGGCCAGCAAGTTGGTCTGCTCGGCAATGGCCCGAATCACATCCAGCACTTTGCCGATATCCTGGGATTGGCTGGCCAGTGACTGCACCAGGCCGCCGGTAACCTGAACATCGTTGGCGAGCGCGCTGATGGCGTCGACGGTGTCGCTGACCCGCTCCTGCCCCAACGTCGCCGATTCGCTGGATTGGCGGGTGGCGTCGGAGGTTGAAACGGCGTTGCGCGCGACTTCCTCCACGGCGGTGGTCATCTCGGTGACGGCAGTGGCAGCCTGTTCAATTTCGTTGTTCTGCTGCTGCAGGCTGTGGGTGCTGTCGAGCGTGACGGCGTTCAGCTCATCGGCTGCCGTGGCCAGTTGCGCGGCCGAGCCGCTGATGCCCTGCAACGTCTCACGCAGATTCTGCTGCATGGCCGCCAGCGCCATGAGCAAACGGCTGACTTCATCGTTGCCATGGGTCTCGATCGGCCGGGTCAGGTCACCCCGGGCTACGCTCTGCGCAGCATTCAGCGCCTCGCCCAGGGGCTTGACGATGCTGCGCGTGAGCAACATGGCCAGGGCCACCGTAGCCAGGGCGGCAAGCACAATGAACAGGCTGACGATCATGCGGGAATTGACGTAGTGCTCCTGGGACTTCTGGCTCTCGATCGACACCTGCTTGGAGAATAATTCCGCCAGATCATTGAGCTGTTTGCCCGAACCGTCCACCACGGTTTTCATGTCCACCAGCAACAGCTTGATCAGCTCATCCCGACGCCCCTGCTCCGCCAAGGTAAACGACTGGGCGATACCCGAACGATAGGCGGCGAAAGTCTGTTTGAACTGGTCGTAAAGCGCCTTGCCTTCCGGCGTGACGACCAATTTGTCGTAACTGGCGATTTTTTCGCTCAGTTCTTTATCGCGGGTATCCATCTGGCCGCGATACACCGCAATGTTTTTCGGGTCCTGATCCAAGGCCATGCGCAGGGAAATGGTGCGAATGCGCAGCATCAATTCACGGATCTCGTCTCCGCCACGGATGCTGGGCAACCACTGGGTTTCCACCGCGACCTCACTGTCGCGAATGCTCGACATCTGTCCCAGCGCAAAGACCCCGAGCAGCGCCACCAGGACGGCGATCAAGGCAAAACCCAGCGCGGCGCGGCGGGCAATATTCAGTTGGCGAAGGAACATGTCGGGCGCCTTTTCTTGTTGTTGGCCTGAAGGTGGGCGATCGATGCTTGCCCTGTTGGCGGGTTATCGGCAGGTTGTACGACGACTTGAAGCCATCGGCTTTTCCGCAGGCAAAAAAAATCCCCGTATCTTTCGATACGGGGATTCTTAATATGGTCGGGGTAAGGGGATTCGAACTCCTGACATCCTGCTCCCAAAGCAGGCGCGCTACCGGACTGCGCTATACCCCGGTAAAAAAAAGGCGACCTTCGCAAGTCGCCTTCCTCGATCAGCGCTTTTGGCCTCTGATCTTAAGATTCGATTCCAGCGAACTGGTTTCAAAAATGGTGGGTCGTGTGGGATTCGAACCTACGACCAATTGGTTAAAAGCCAACTGCTCTACCAACTGAGCTAACGACCCAAATATGGTCGGGGTAAGGGGATTCGAACTCCTGACATCCTGCTCCCAAAGCAGGCGCGCTACCGGACTGCGCTATACCCCGATTGAAATGGCTCCGTGACCAGGACTCGAACCTGGGACCCAATGATTAACAGTCATTTGCTCTACCGACTGAGCTATCACGGAACTGATATTTCAAGTTACTGCTATTTGAAGCTACAACATTGAAGCCAGCTTCAACCTCTTCTACCCGTCAGCATCGCTGCGTTCGTGTGTCTGAGGCGCGCTATTCTACAATCTTCGTAACCTCTGTCAACCCCTTAAATTGCTTTCAAGACAATGATTTGCAACTTATTTTAGGTTCCTTCCCAAAGAGAAGTCGCCCTTGGGGTGACGTACTGCGGGGCGCACTTTACAAGTCTTTTCCTTTGAGTTCAACGGCCTGATGAAAAAAATGGCCTCGCAATGCAAGGCCATTCCAATATCCGGCGATGCCGGCCTTCAGTTGAAGACGATTTCGTCGTTTTCCACGGTACCGGTCACGGTTTCGCCCGGCATGAACCGCCCGGACAGAATCAACTGCGCCAACGGGTTTTCGATCCAGCGCTGGATCGCTCGCTTGAGCGGCCGCGCGCCATAGACCGGGTCGTAACCCACCGCGATCAGCTTGTCCAACGCCTCGTCGCTCAGTTGCAGCTTCAACTCGCGCTCGGTGAGGCGGCTGCGCAGGCGACCCAGCTGGATCTCGGTGATGCCGGCGATCTGATCCCGGGCCAACGGCTCAAAGATCACCACTTCGTCAACACGGTTGATGAACTCCGGCCGGAAGTGCGTAGAGATCGCATCCATCACTGCGGCACGTTGCGCCTCGCGATCGCCGACCAGCTCCTGAATCTGCGTCGAGCCCAGGTTGGAGGTCATCACGATCACCGTGTTGCGAAAGTCCACCGTGCGCCCATGACTGTCGGTCAGGCGACCGTCCTCCAGCACTTGCAGCAGGATGTTAAAGACATCCGGGTGCGCTTTCTCGACCTCATCGAGCAATATCACCGAGTACGGCTTGCGACGCACGGCCTCGGTCAGGTAACCGCCCTCTTCATATCCAACATAGCCCGGCGGTGCGCCGATCAAGCGGGCCACGGAGTGCTTCTCCATGAATTCGGACATGTCGATGCGCACCATGGCTTCCTCGGTATCGAAGAGGAACTCGGCCAGCGCCTTGCACAGCTCGGTTTTACCCACACCGGTCGGGCCGAGGAACATGAACGAGCCGCTCGGACGGTTGGGGTCCGACAACCCGGCACGGGACCGGCGCACGGCGTTGGACACCGCCACCACCGCTTCTTCCTGGCCGATCACACGCTGGTGCAACAGGCTTTCCATCTTCAGCAGCTTGTCGCGCTCGCCTTCGAGCATCTTCGAGACCGGAATGCCGGTCCACTTGGACACCACTTCGGCGATTTCTTCCTCGGTGACCTTGCTGCGCAGCAGCTGGTTTTCGCTTTTGCCGTGTTGGTCGACCATCTGCAGGCTGCGCTCCAGGTCCGGGATGACCCCGTATTGCAGCTCGGCCATGCGGTTGAGGTCACCTTTGCGGCGAGCCGCTTCCAGCTCCTGGCGGGATTGTTCGATCTTTTGCTGGATCTGAGCCGAACCCTGGACTTCAGCTTTTTCCGAATTCCAGATCTCTTCGAGATCGGAATATTCGCGCTCGTGACGAACGATTTCTTCCTGCAATCTTTCCAGACGTTTCTTCGCCGCTTCGTCGCTTTCTTTTTTCAGCGCCTGGGACTCGACCTTGAGTTGAATCAAGCGTCGCTCCAACCGATCCAGCACTTCGGGCTTGGAGTCGATTTCCATGCGGATACGGCTGGCGGCCTCGTCGATCAGGTCGATGGCCTTGTCCGGCAACTGACGGTCGGTGATATAGCGATGGCTGAGCTTGGCCGCCGCGATGATCGCGCCATCGGTGATGGCCACTTTGTGGTGGACCTCATAGCGCTCCTTCAGGCCGCGCAAGATGGCGATGGTGTCTTCTTCGCTGGGCTCATCCACCAGCACTTTCTGGAATCGCCGCTCAAGCGCCGCGTCTTTCTCGATGTATTGGCGGTATTCGTTGAGCGTGGTCGCACCGACGCAATGCAGCTCACCACGGGCCAGCGCAGGCTTGAGCATGTTGCCGGCGTCCATCGAGCCTTCGCCCTTGCCGGCGCCAACCATGGTGTGCAATTCATCGATGAATAGAATGATCTGGCCTTCCTGCTTCGACAGTTCATTGAGCAGGGCCTTGAGCCGTTCTTCGAATTCACCGCGATACTTGGCGCCAGCGATCAGCGCCCCCATGTCCAGAGACAGCAGGCGCTTGCCCTTCAGCCCGTCCGGCACTTCGCCGTTGATGATGCGCTGGGCCAAGCCTTCGGCGATGGCGGTCTTACCCACGCCGGGCTCACCGATCAGGACCGGGTTGTTCTTCGTGCGCCGTTGCAGGACCTGGATGGTTCGACGGATTTCATCGTCACGGCCGATCACCGGGTCGAGCTTGCCTTCTTCGGCGCGCTTGGTCAGGTCGACGGTGTATTTATCCAGGGCTTGACGCGCTTCCTCGTGGTTCGGGTCGTTGACCGCATCGCCCCCGCGCAGGTTGTTGATGGCGTTTTCCAAGGCTTTCTTGCTCACGCCCTGACCGAGCAGCAACTTGCCAAGCTTGCTGTTCTCGTCCATCGCGGCGAGCAACACCAGTTCGCTGGAAATGAACTGGTCGCCCTTCTGCTGGGCCAGGCGGTCGGCCTGGTTGAGCAGCCGCGCCAGATCCTGGGACATGTTCACATCACCGGTCGGATTCTGGATCTTGGGCAACTGGTCGAGTTCTTTGGCCAGTTCCTTGCGCAGGCTGTTGACGTCAAAGCCCACTTGCATCAGCAGCGGCTTGATCGAGCCGCCCTGCTGTTCGAGCATGGCCTGCATCAAATGCGCCGGTTCGATACTGGGATGGTCCAGCCCGACGGCCAAGGACTGGGCGTCGGACAAGGCCAATTGTAATTTGCTGGTTAAACGGTCAATACGCATGGGTCACCTTCCTATTGAGCAGGCCGGACCTAAAAAACATCCTGAATGAAGAAACCTGCCAGATACCGCTATAGATGTGGCCGATTCTGGAAGATTCAAGCAGCGCACTGTTGATACAGATCAGGAGAGTCTAGCGTTCGAGCCAGATCAAGGAAGCGAAGCGACCGGTGCGCGCGTTGCGGCGATAGGAAAAGAAGCGTGGGTCGGTCACGGTGCACAAGCCGCCACCGTACACGGCGGTAACGCCCCGTGCCGCCAGACGCAGGCGCGCCAGCGCGTAGATATCAGCCAGGAACTTGCCGGTGTTGTGGCTGGGTACGAAGGCTCGCTCTGCGTCGGCCAGTTGCGCAATAAAGGCTTCGCGCACTTCCGGCCCAACTTCGAACGCTTGCGGACCGATGGCCGGGCCGAGCCAGGCAAGGATTTCATCCGCGGGCATGGCAAGGCTATCGAGGGTGGCTTCCAGCACACCGTTCGCCAGTCCGCGCCACCCGGCATGGGCCGCCGCGACATGGGTTGCGGCGCGGTTGCAGAACAACACCGGCAGGCAATCGGCCGTCATTGCCGTGCAAGCGACACCCGGCGTGGCGCTCCAGCTCGCATCAGCGGTAACCACCTGGGTCGGATCAGCCTCGACCACGTCAATACCGTGGACTTGCTGCAGCCAGGTTGGAGTAATCGCGAATCGGTCGGTGAGGCGGCGACGATTTTCAGCGACGTCCGCAGGGTCGTCGCCGACATGGTCGCCCAGGTTGAGGCTGTCGAACGGCGCCAGGCTGACGCCGCCTTCGCGGGTGGTGACGCAGGCTTTGACCCGGGCTGGCGCGGGCCAGTCGGGGAGCAGCCAGTCATTCATCCGATGAACGCCTCGCGGTCCTGCTTGAGCAACGTCAAAAGCCAGACAAAATCATCCGGCAGCGGCGATTCCCAGCTCATGCGCTTGCCGGTCGTCGGGTGATCGAGCTCAAGGAAGCGCGCGTGCAGCGCCTGTCGAGGGAAATTCTTCAGTGATTCCACCATGGTCTGGCTGGCAGCCGGTGGAATACGGAAACGACCGCCATAGGCCGGGTCGCCCACCAATGGGAAATTGATGTGAGCCATGTGCACGCGGATCTGGTGGGTCCGGCCGGTTTCCAGCTTGACCCGCACGTGGGTGTGGGAACGGAAGCGTTCAAGCACGCGGTAGTGGCTGACGGCCTGCTTTCCGCCTTCCATCACGGCCATGCGCTGGCGCTGCTGGCCGTGACGGCCGATCGGCGCGTTGATCTTGCCACCGGCGGTGACCACCCCGATCACGATGCACTCATAGATGCGGCTGACGCTCCGGCTTTGCAGCTGTGTCACCAGTTGCGTCTGCGCCTGGATGGTCTTGGCGACCACCATCAGACCGGTGGTGTCCTTGTCCAGGCGATGGACGATACCGGCGCGCGGCACATTGATGATGCCCGGCACGTGGTGCAGCAAGGCGTTGAGCAACGTGCCGTCGGCATGACCGGCCGCCGGGTGGACCACCAGGCCCGCAGGCTTGTTGATCACCAGGATATCGTCGTCTTCATAGACGATGTCCAGGGCAATGTCCTGGGCGACCCATTCTCCCTGGGCCTCCTGCTCGGCGGTCAGCTCGAGGACGGCACCGCCATGGACGATGTCGCGCGGGCGGATCACCGCCCCGTCCACCGTCAGGCGGCCGTCCTTGATCCAGGCGGAAAGGCGCGAGCGCGAGTGCTCGGCGAAGAGTTGGGCGGCGACTTGATCGAGGCGTTGGCCGCCCAATTCGGACGGCACCTCTGCGCGAAGTTCTATTTTATCGGACATGCTCGGACTGGGCGTCGGCACAGCCTTTGGTTTCGGCTGCGCGCTTGTGGTTAAATACGGCGTCTTTTGCCCCGAGGCTTTCAACGGGGCGCTCATCATAACAGGACGGCCCCGCCCAAGACAGCGGCCGTCATAGGGACGCAAGCCGCCATGCAAGTGAAACACCTGCTGCTGATCGCCATCCTCGCATTGACTGCTGCTTGCTCGTCGAAGGAAGTCGTAGACGAAAACCTGAGCGAAGTCGAACTGTACCAACAGGCGCAGAACGACCTGGATAACAACAGCTACACCAGCGCCACCGCCAAGCTGAAGGCGCTGGAGTCGCGGTATCCGTTCGGTCGCTACGCCGACCAGGCGCAGTTGGAGCTGATCTACGCCAACTACAAGAACGCCGAGCCGGAAGCTGCCAAGTCCGCCGCCGAGCGCTTCATTCGTCTGCACCCGCAGCACCCGAACGTCGATTACGCTTACTACCTCAAGGGCCTGACCTCCTTCGACCAGGACGTCGGACTGCTGGCGCGCTTCCTGCCGCTGGACATGACCAAGCGTGACCCGGGCGCCGCGCGCGACTCCTACAACGAGTTCGCCCAGCTGACCAGCCGCTTCCCCAACAGCCGTTATTCGCCCGACGCCAAGCAGCGCATGATCTACCTGCGCAACCTGCTGGCGTCCTACGAAATCCACGTGGCTGATTACTACCTGACTCGCCAGGCCTACGTCGCCGCCGCCAACCGTGGCCGATACGTGGTGGAAAACTTCCAGGAAACCCCATCGGTCGGCGACGGCCTGGCGGTGATGACCGAAGCCTACCAGCGCCTGCACCTGGACGAACTTGCGGCCACCAGCCTGGAAACCCTGAAGCTGAACTACCCCGACCACCCTTCCCTGGTCGACGGCCAATTCACCCCACGCGTCGACGAAGCCGACAACCGTTCGTGGCTGAGCAAGGCGACCCTTGGCCTGATCGAGTCCCGTCCTCCGCTGCCACCGGGCGAAACCCGCGCCAACCAGGACGTACAGCGTCAGTTCCAGGATGCCAAGGAAGCCATTCCGAACGAGCTCAAGCCAAAGGATGAAAATGGCGACGTGATCGAAGAGCCAGAGCCTGAAAGCGAGTCCAGCGACCGCTCCTGGTTCAGCTACATGACCTTCGGCCTGTTCGACTGACACACGGCCCGATGAAAAAGGAGACTCGCGAGTCTCCTTTTTTGTGCCTGGGTTTTATTGCGCTGTGCGCCGTTCCTGTCCTTGGCTAAACTGCCTGATCTCTAGCCAAAAAGTCGCCCACCATGCTTCGTCTATTGTTCTGGATCGTACTGATTGCCGCCGCGATATGGCTGTGGCGCAAGTTCAAGGGTGCCTCCTCCGCGTCCAACGCGCCCCGGGAGCAGGACGCGCCGCCGATGGTTCGCTGCGCCCATTGCGGCGTTCACTTGCCACGGGACCGGGCGCTGGAGCTCCAGCAACAATGGTACTGCAGCCAAGCTCATCTCGAGCAAGGCCCGGGCACTCGTGATCGCTAAGGACGAACGCCCTCGCGTCAAACAGGCGCAGCGCCTGCTGCGTCTTTATCACCTGTACCGCCTCAGCATCGGCATCACCCTGGTGCTGTTGATCTCCAGCAACATGGACAACCGCCTGCTGGAGTTCGCCAACGACGACCTGCTACGCAGTGGCAGTTGGTTATACCTGATATTGAACATCCTGCTGGTAGTGTTCCTGGAGAACACTCGCCACCCCGCGCGACTGTTTGGCCTGGCATTGACCGACATATTGCTGCTGTCGTGGCTGTTCTTCGTCGCGGGCGGCGCCCCCAGCGCCATCGGTAACCTGATCATTGTGTCGGTGGCGATCGGCAATACCTTGCTGCGCGGCCGAATCGGCCTTCTGCTCGCCGCCGTGGCCACCCTCGGAATCGTCGGCTCGACTTTCGTGCTCGGCCTCAGCGATTCGAGCCGGCCCAGCAGTTATTTGCAGGCGGGCACCCTGGGCGCCTTGTGCTTTGCCGCCGCGTTGCTCGTGCAGCGCCTGACCCGACGACTGGAAGCGAGCGAGATCCTCGCCGAGCAAAGGGCCAGCGAAGTGCTCAGCCTCGAAGCGCTCAACGCATTGATCCTGCAACGCATGCGCACCGGCATCCTGGTCCTGGATCGTCAACGCAGGGTCCAACTGGCCAATGAAAGCGCCTTGAACCTGCTGGGCATGCATGACCTGATCGGCCAGCGAATCGACGATTCATCGATCGCCCTGGTCGAACGACTGCAACTATGGCTGAACAACCCCAGCCTGCGGCCGCAAAGCCTGACCATCAGCGGCAGCGGCCTGACGTTGCAGCCCAGCTTTATCGCCCTGGGATCGCAGGATCAGCAGCAGATCCTGGTATTTCTCGAAGATCTGGCCCAGGTGGCCCAACACGCCCAGCAACTGAAGTTGGCTTCCCTCGGTCGCCTCACCGCCGGTATCGCCCATGAAATCCGCAACCCGCTGGGAGCGATCAGCCACGCTGCGCAATTGCTGCGCGAGTCCGAGGAACTGAACGACGCGGACCGGCGTCTGACGCAGATTATTCAAGATCACTCCCAACGCATGAATCGCGTCATCGAGAATGTCCTGCAGCTGTCACGCCGCCAGCAAACCGCGCCCCAACGCCTGGATCTACGCACCTGGTTGGAGCAATTCGTCCAACAGGCCAGGGAAAGCGCCGCGCAACACCAACAGTTGCACCTGGACATCGCTCCAGGCGACTACATCACCCTGATGGACCCCGGCCAGCTGGCCCAGGTGCTGGATAACCTGCTGCGCAACGCCTGGCGCCACAGCGCAATGGCCCATGAACAGGCCGAGGCGTGGCTGGAGCTATTCACCGATCCCCGCAGTCAACTGGCGACACTGGACATCCGCGACAACGGCCCCGGCGTGACACCTGACCAGCAGACACACCTGTTCGAACCGTTCTTCACCACCAGCAACCAGGGTACCGGCCTTGGGCTCTATCTGTCCCGTGAGCTGTGCGAAAGCAACCAGGCCCGCCTAGACTTCAAACCACGCCAAGGCGGCGGCTGCTTTCGCATCACCTTTGCTCACGGACGGAAACAGATTTGAATACACGCTCACGGCAACGAATCCTGGTCGTCGATGACGAGCCGGACATCCGCGAACTCCTGGAAATGACCCTGGGAAGGATGAAACTCGACACCCGCAGCGCCAAGAACCTGGCCGAGGCGCAATCCGCCCTGGCGGGCGAAGCCTTCGACCTGTGCCTGACCGACATGCGCCTGCCCGATGGCACCGGCCTGGAACTTGTGAAACATATCCAGCAACGTTATCCCCAACTGCCCGTGGCGATGATCACTGCCTACGGCAGCCTGGACGTCGCCATCGACGCCCTCAAGGCCGGCGCCTTCGATTTCCTGACCAAGCCCGTGGACCTGACTCGCCTGCGGGAACTGGTCGGCAGCGCCCTGCGCCTTTCAGCGGCCATCCCGCCCGCCGCCACCGTCGAACGCTGTCTATTGGGCGATTCGCCACCGATGCGCAGCGTGCGCAAGCACATCGAAAAACTGGCCCGCAGCCAGGCGCCGGTGTACATCAGCGGCGAATCGGGTTGCGGCAAGGAACTGGTCGCCCGCCTGATCCACGAGCAAGGGCCCCGTGCCAGTCAGCACTTCGTGCCTGTCAATTGTGGGGCGATTCCCAATGAGCTAATGGAAAGCGAGTTTTTCGGCCATCGAAAAGGCAGCTTTACCGGCGCCATCGAAGACAAACCCGGACTGTTCCAGGCCGCGCACGGCGGAACGCTGTTCCTCGATGAAGTGGCCGACCTGCCGCTGGCGATGCAGGTCAAACTCTTGCGCGCCATCCAGGAGAAAGCCGTTCGCGCCGTCGGAGGCCAGCAGGAAGAAGTGGTGGACGTACGAATCCTCTGTGCCACCCATAAAGACCTGGACGCTGAAGTCGCCGCCGGGCGCTTTCGCCAGGATTTGTACTACCGACTGAACGTCATCGAACTGCGCGTCCCGCCCCTGCGCGAACGCCGTGAAGACATCGAACCCCTGGCCAACCACATGCTCCAGCGCCTGGCCGCCAGCACTGGCAACCCTGTGGCGAAGCTGCACCCACAAGCACTCGAGGCTCTGCGCAACTATCGTTTTCCGGGCAACGTGCGGGAATTGGAAAACATGCTGGAAAGGGCCTATACCCTTTGCGAACACCATCAGATCGAGGCCGATGACCTGCGCCTTGCCGAGAGCTACGCGGGTGGCGACGTGGCCAATGCCGACCTGGTGCGGGTCGACAACCTGGAAGACTACCTCGAAGACGTTGAACGCAAGGTCATCCTTCAGGCGCTGGAGGAAACCCGCTGGAATCGCACGGCGGCGGCACAACGATTGAAGTTGTCGTTTCGGTCGATGCGATATCGGTTGAAGAAGTTGGGGTTGGATTAGCTCAAAGCTTGGGGTTCATGCTCATCCCGTGGCGAGGGAGCTTGCTCCCGCTGGGCTGCAACGCAGCCCTAATCTGGCACCTCGCTGTATCAGGCGGACCGAGTCGTTGCTGTTGGGGCTGCTGCGCTGCCCAGCGGGAGCAAGCTCCCTCGCCACATGGGTTGTGATTACCGCAGAGGCGCCGTCTACCGCCCGGTCACCGGTACCTGCTCGTCCAGCACTCGATTGGCGACCAATTCACCCAGTTCAATCAGTTGCTGTACGCCCAGGGCGATTTGTCGATGGTGCGCTTGGTGGCTTCATCGAGCCCTTCTGGGTTAAGGCTGGCGTCAGGAGAGGCTTTATTGTTTTCTGAAGGTGAAGAAGGCTTGTCATACATTGCGGTACTCCAAAGAGGAATGGATTACCAAGTTAGCGGGCCGCGACGCCCGGACGCTGAATTGGCAGCGACGGGAATAGGTTAGCGAGAGTTCTTCCCATCCGGCAACCGCCAGACCTTGTCGGATAATTCGGCTTGATTGAGGACGCTGTCCGACCATTCCGACAAATTTTGGCCAGTTGTTTAGGCCTCCATCGCTGGTGTGTATATCCGTTTCTGCGGTAACGACCACGGGCGGTTCCGCTCTTACAGCGGGTCACTTTTGGAAGAGCGCCAAAAGTAACCAAAAGCGCTTTGCCCCACCACTCGGCACCTCGCCTAGGCGAGGTGTTCCCTCACTCCGGCATTGCTCCGTGGGCCCGCCGCGAAGGGCCATCCATGGCCCAGCGCGGCTATCCCGGCATCCATGCCGGGATGCCCACTACACAATGCCTGCGTTCGGCCAGCGTGGTTTAACGGGGCGTATAGATCAAAATCAAAAGCAGAGCAACAGCAACAGCAACAGCAACAGCAACAGCAACAGCAACAGCAACAGCAACAGCAACAGCAACAGCAACAGCGGACGGACCCGCATTAGCTTGATGACGATCTACAGATTTGTGGGCCACCGCAAATCCCACAATTTGGATTGGAGTGTGACTGCCGTTGATTTTGATTTTGATCTGAGGCGCCCCGTTAACCACGATGGCTGAACGCAGGCCTTGCGCAGTGGGCACCTCGGCATGGATGCCGAGGTAGCCGCGCTGGGCCATGGATGGCCCTTCGCGGCGGCCCGCTGAGCAAGGCCGGAGTGAAGGCATGCCGAGCCTAGGCGAGGCACCGAGTGGTGGGGCAAAGCCTTTTTGGTTACTTTTTTGGCGTCTGAAAAAAGTGACCCGCCGTAAGGGCGGAACCCTAAGCAGCCATTACCGCAGATATGGATATGTACCCGGTCACAACTACAACCGCCCAGCCGGCGCATAAGGCACAGGATCAACCACCGGCTCGCGCCCCAACATCAAATCCACAAACAACCGACACGAAGCCGGCGCCAGCACCAGCCCATTGCGATAATGCCCACAGTTCAACCAAAGCCCCGCAAACCCTGGCACTTCGCCAATATAGGGAATCCCTTTCGGCGACCCAGGTCGCAACCCCGCCCAGTGCCCAACCACCTCGGCATCGGCAAGCTCAGGAATAAGCGCCACCGCCGAAGCCTTGAGACTCTCCAGCGCGGCATCGGTCGGCGTCTTGTCAAAGCCCTCACGCTCCAGCGTACTTCCAACCAAGATGTGCCCATCACGACGTGGAATCGCGTAGCGCCCCTTGGCCAGGACCATGCTCGACAAAAAATCCTCCGCGCATTTGTACAGGATCATCTGCCCCTTCACCGGTTCGACCGGTAACTTCAAGCCCAATGTCTTGAGCAGCTCGCCACTCCAGGCGCCAGCCGCCAATACCACTTGATCGCCGCGAATCGCTCCAGCCGAGCTGTCCACTCCCACCACGCGCTCACCGTCGCGTATGAATCCCCGGACTTCGCAGTACTCATGGAGCGTGACGTTGGGCAGCGCTGCCAACGCGGCCTTGAGGGATTTCACCAGCCGGGGATTACGCACGTTAGCCACGTCGGCCATGTAGATCGCCCGGGAAAACCCTGAGCCCAGCACCGGCACGGCGTCGTGAACCGCCGAGATATCCACGGCGCGCAACGGACGCCCTTCCCGCTCGGCCCAGGCCAGCGCTTCGTCCTGGTCATCGAGGTCGAGCCAATACAGCCCGGTGACATGCACCTGTGGATCAATCCCGGTGGCGGCAAACAAGCGCTCGCCCAGCTGTGGATAAAAATCCTGTGACCAATGGGCCAGCGCGGTGACCGCCGGGCTATAACGCCACGGGTACAACGGCGAAACGATACCGCCACCCGCCCAGGATGACTCCTGCCCAACGCCGGAGCGATCCAGCAGCACGACGCGCTGCCCCTCGCAGGCCAGATTGAATGCGGTCAGAAGGCCAATCACCCCACCGCCGACGATCACCACTTGCTGTTGCCTGGTCATGTTCTGTTTCGACTCATTAGACAAAGGGCGCAACGCCGCGCCCATCAATAGAAAACTCAGCGGCCCCAGCAGTCCTTGACGGTCACCCCGGCAGCGGCGTTCGTGATGTCCCGCTTGCCCGTGTTGTTGATCGTGAAATCACCGCACTTGTCCGCGGCCATGGACGAGCCGCTCCTGCGCGCGGCCGTCAACGTAAAGGTCTGGTCCGTCAAGGTCGTAGGGATAATGGTGTAGAAGTCATTCCCAGTGCTCAGGCCGGTCGCGTTGGAATAGACGTTGTTCTTCGAGTAGTGACGCTCGAGGATCTGCGCCTGCTCCGACAGCAGCGAGGCAATCTCGGTACGCCGGGCCTTTTTAATGTATTCGGTCAGGCTCGGGTAGCCGATGGTGATCACGATACCGATGATCGCGATGACAATCATGATTTCGATCAAGGTGAAACCTCGGTTGGATCTGTGCATGCCTTGCCTCTCACTGTATTTGTCGCCACATGATGCGGCGGCTGCCGCCGACGGCTTTGCCCAGCAGATCGGTGATACCACCACCGGAGTCGTTCACGATCATATTAGTAGCCCCGTTGGCACTGACCACCGCGCTTAGGGTCGGGATCCCGCCCGTGAACACCACGCCGGCGGAAATCGTGTCGAGGCTGTTGAGCGAACCATCGTTATTGGTATCGAGTACCGCATAGTTGAGCATCTTACCGTTGAACGCATCCACTTCGATCAATTTGCCGGTACCGAAGCTGGCGCATGGGTCGGTGGTGTCCACGGCGGCCGTGGTGAAGACAACGCGACCAAGTACCAAGTTGGCCGGATTGATGACACGCTCGCCGGTGAGTGCATTGTTGTATGTCAGCGGCAGATACCAGCCTTTCTTCGTGGGATAGGCCACGTCGGTCTCGCTGGTCGTTATGAACTGCCCCGTAGCGCCGGAAAAGATACCCGTGATTGACTGGGCTTGCAGGCTCGAGACGGTGATCTGCCCCGTGCCGCCAGTGGCGTCCCAGATTGAATAGAACCCCTGCAGATCCTTGTTGAGCTTGTCCACGGACTCGTTGAATTTGCCCGTGCCGAAAAACACCTGAATGCCGCCCTGGGGATTTTCCGCCAGCAAAGGTTGGGCGGTAATCGGCTGGGTCGTCCCGCCGGGGGTGGTGAACAATGGCTGACCGGCGAATGCCAGGCCCCAAGTGTTCGGTGAGGTGCCACTGAGGTCGAACTTCCACATCCGTCCTCTCAGGTCACCGCCATAGGCGGCCTGAACCACATTCTGGGAATTGACCCGAAGCTTGACCGACGACAGCCCGTTATTGGTTTCGCTGCTGTTGACGATGATTTTCCGGATCAGCGAACCGTCGCGAATATCCACCACGTACAGCGCGGCCACACCGGTGTTGCTGCCGTAACCATTGGAAATGAACGCGGCCCAACGGCCATCCGCCAACCGTGCCACTTCGGGGCGTGCGTAGGCGTAGCCCAGGTCATTGAAGGGGTGCGCTGTGTTGGCGACCGTCGGCGCGCTGATTTCCCACAACGCCCGAATCGCGTTGCCCGCCGATGCATCGAACAGTTGCACCGCATAAAACGCCCGGCCACCCGCGCCGGTTCCGCCCAGGGCAAGGGTTTTCCAGACGGAGCCCAGTTGTGCATCAAAAACGCCGAGCTGCCCATCCACCAGGAATTTGTGGCTTACGCCGTTGACGTAGCTGGGGTCGGCGATGAGCTGCAACGACGGGAGGACGCTCGATGGCATGTAAGCGTAACGCCGGGTGCCGTTCGTACTGTTGATGACGCTGAAGAAACCATCGTTGGCGTTCACCACCAGGCTGGCGTTCATGTTCGCCGCCTTGGTCGTCAGGTAGGCGCTGTAGCTGGTGTCACTCACCAGGTCGGAGGCGGTCTGGTCGTTGGGCGAAGCCAGCAGCAGCGGTGAATTGATGATGTCCCCGAGCAAGGCGCTGCGCGCTTTCAGCCCGGTCTTGTTGATGCCCTTGCTCCATTCCACCAAATCGTTGCCGGTGACCCCTGTAGGCAAGCCCTGGCTCAGGCTGGTCTGCTGAGCCGGGGAGAAGTTCCCGTAGGCCAGGGTTACCGGCACATTGGTGGCGGTGTTCCAGGACTGATAGATCGGCGCCGTCGCGCCGGGCACGATAGCGGTGTCGGTGGTCCATTGAACCGCCGCCGTGTTGACCGTCCCGGTGGAGTTGAAACCGAACGCCTTGATGGTCCCGCGCCAATCCCTGGGGTCATAGGTGGTCTGGTAGTAACTGGAGGTGCTTGAGAGCGTGGCGCCATTGCTGGTGCCGCCGCCTCCCGAACCGGCCTTGGAGGTGATGTCGCTGAGGGCCGATGACAGCGCCGAGTTCAAGCCCTCGCTGTCGGTGGCCGGATAATATTTGCCCGCACCATAGCGAGCGGCGTCGGAAAGCATCTGGTTAGTAACGGCAAACCCTACGGTATAAGTGTTGAGGTACTGCCGGCGAAACTCGGCCCCATCCCAGCTCTTGCCCGTGACATCGGTGCCTGTGGTGCGCATGTCAATGTCGAAGGCGAACTTGGCGATGTCATCCAGATAAAGCGTGTCGCCCTCCGCATCGCCGCTGGAGCTGGCACCATCGTTGGCACTGATGCCATCCCAGTTCGGCAAGCGGTTGCCCCCTAGGGGGTCGTTGGTTGGAAACGTGCGGTCATAGGTGGGCAGGCCATCCGTGATCACCACGCCAAAGTTCTTCTGGCATCGGTATTGGATCGGGCTGGTATAGGTGCTGGGTGTACCGTTGTAATACGGCGCCATGCCTCGGAAATAGCGGGTGACTTCGTAATAACTTTCGGCCAAAGGCGTGTTGGCAACGGCGCCCAAGCCGTTGATGGCGTTGATCAAGGCGCTGTAGTTATTGTTGGCCTGGGCCTGGGTCACGCTGCCACTGACTGAAGAAAGATCGCTGATGGCCCGGGCAATGTAGCCGCCCGGGCCGGAGTTGCTGCTGTTGGGCGGGTTGAAGGTGGCAAGGCCAATGCGCAGGGCGCGGTTATTGGCGACCAGGTCGGTCGAGACATCCCGTGCAACGTTGATGCGATAATCGTTGGGAATCGTCCCCGTGGTGAAGTCCCGGCTGGCACCGTTGGCCAGGGTTACCAGATAGGCCAGGTACTTCCCCGCGTAACGGGTATTACCCCCGCCCACCGGATCTGGCAGTCGCAGGCAGATTCGCCCGATGCCGGTCCGATAGAAGCCGTACCAGCCAGACAAGCAGCCGCCCCGCAACAGGCTCACCAACAGAATGTTCGAATCGTCCTGATCCAGCTCATACCTGTCGTTGCAGTTGTTACTGGCGTTACATGCAAAGGTGCGCGTCTGCGTCGCCGCCGGATCAAAGCCGGCGGCCCAGATGATGTTGTTCATGCTCCCGGAATCATCGATCAGCAGCATCACGTTGGGCGTCACCGCCGCCGCGCTCAACAGAGGCGACTCCGAAGGCGTGAAGCCATAGACCGGCGCCGCCAGGTAAAGGCTGAGCAACGCCCCCCACAACGAACCGAGCAGCGCCCTAATACTTCGCATAGATGCTCTCCACCACGCTGCGCTGATTGTTGCCCACTACAGCCACCGCAGTGATCCGATACAACGTCGCCGAGGTATTGACCGGCACGTTGACTGCCGCAAGGGTCGTGCCGATATTCTGCACCCCATAAAAGCCGCCCGCGGCGGCCACCCAGAGCACCCCCGACGACGAATTACGCCCCGCGCCTGTCACCGTCGCCGACTCGGCCGGTGGAGCACATTGTGCAGGGGTGCTACAGACCGGCAATGAATACGTCTCGACCTGCACAGCGCTTTCCCCCACCCTCAGCGCAGCCTCGGCCAGTTGGAACGACTGGTTGCGCTGCATGACGCTGCCGGTCATTTTTTCCTGGAGCGTGGCGCTCTGCATCGACGACAGGCCGATCAGCGTCAATAGCAGCAAAAAAACCAGGCTGACCAGCAATGCCATGCCGCGCTGGCGATGTCCGAGGCCTGTCGAAGTCATCGGTCGCTCCCTCATGGCAGCCGGTTGCGCAAGGCGGCAACCACGTTGAAGGTCTGGTCGCGCACGCTGTTCCTCGGATCGAACAGCGTCAGTGTCAAGCGCACGCTGCGAATCAGCGCCGGGTCGGTCGGGTTGGCGCTGTAGTTGGTGGCCGCGATATCCGTCGCACTGTCGGCCACGCCAAAGGTCACGTCGAACGCCCGCACGTTGTCCACCAGCACCGCCATGGTCGGGTTGCCGCGGCCACTGCCCAGGAGCAGTTGATTGTTGCTGAAACCGTAGATCAAACGACGAATCGGAAAAGCCAATTGTCCGCTCGCCGGTAGTCGCGCCCCGGTGTAGGCGGTCGCCGTGTTACGGCAGTCGGAAATGATCGTCCAGGCCGGCGGGCCGCCGCTGTTGCCGATGTCGGCCGTCACCAGGGTCAACCTTCGGTTGGCGTTGTCCCAGCGAATCGGGGTGAGCTGGCTGGCGGCGAAATCATTGTTCGAAGAGGCATCGGTGATGGTCGCCAGGCAGCCAAACATGCCCACCATGCGAATCTCCTGGATCATCTTGCTCAAGGCAAACCGTGCGTCCTCCTGCATCACCGCCGCAGCGTTCTGGCTGACATAGGTGTTCTTGGCCGAGATGAAAATCTGCACGACGCCCAACACCACGACCAGGCTGATCACCAGCGCGATCATCAATTCAATCAGGCCGAATCCCCGGTTGCTTCTATTCATGGTGGCGTCGCCACCGGGTCGACGGCGACACGGCTGGTCAATACGAAGCTACGCCTGGCCTGCGCTGTGTTTGTCGTGTTGGCGGCCCGGGCATCGTCCCAGGAAACAGTGATGGTGTAGACACGCTGATTCAGCGCGACAGTGCCCGTGGCCGTGGCGCCGCCGAAGGCGACGATGTTGGTCTTGAAGTCGTACAAGTCCTGGTCCCGGGCCACGCTGAGATTGGGTGAGCTGGGCGGCGTGATGGTGTAGTCGGCGGCTGAATTGGCGCGGATACGGTCCATCAGGTCGTAGGCGATGAAGCTGGCCTGGCTGGTCATGCGCGAGCTGTCGGTGTACTTGAGCGCATTGAGCTGGACCATCGCCGCCCCCAACAGGCCCACGCCAAGGATCAGCACCGCCACCAGCACCTCGATCAGCGTCATGCCCTCCTGTGCCCGTCTACTGCAACCCTTCATCCGCAACTTCCATCCAATACAATTCGTCCATTGAGGCAAACACTGAGCGTCCTGCTCTGCGCCCCCCGTACGTAACTGAAACTCACCGGCGTGGCCGGTGCCGATAATCCGCCCAGGTTGTTGAAATCGATACTGGTCACATCTGAGGTTAGCGTCAGAGTCACGCCGCTGCCCATCGCTGGAACAACCCGCAACACATTGGCCGGATTGCCGGTGCTGTCATACACGGTCAACTCACCACTCCAGGCTCCACCCTGCGTGGTGGGACGAATTCGCGTGGTAATGCCACGATTGATCGCTTCCATTCGCGCGAAGTTCAAGGCACGGCGCAAGTCGCCGATCTCGGTATCGGCCTTGCTGCTTTGCAGCGACCCGGTGAACGACGGCACCGCCATGGTGATCAGGATCAACAGCACACCGAGGGCCACCAGCAGCTCGATCAGCGTGAAACCTTTTGTACGAAGATCCATCGATGCCCTCCGTTGCCGTCGGCTATACCTGCTTCTACAACGCTAGAACAAACCACCGCTTGTGGCGAGGGAGCTTGCGCCTTCGCCACAACATGCTTCCTGCCAATCGCGCCGCTTCATACTCTCCAGGGAGGAGACGTCATGTACCAACAAGGCTTCAGCCTGCTCGAACTGCTCATGGGACTGGCAATTGCCGCGATTGTTCTGCCGTGGGCCGGCACAAGCTGCAAAGAGCTGATCGAATCCATGCAGCGCGAGGACACGGCGCATTTGCTGCTCAGCGGGTTGCGCAGCGCCCGCAGCGAAGCCATCACGCGCAACCGCCGGGTGCTGATACAAGGAATAGACAACGATTGGGGCAAAGGCTGGCGGATCACGCTGGACAACAAGGAGAAAACCTTGCTGGTGGAGCGCAGCGCACACGCTCGGGTGATCGGCAACTCGACGGTCAAACGCAGGGTGAGATTCGGCAGCCAGGGGGAAGCGCTGCACCTCAATGGCTCTTTCCAGGCCGGCACGCTGCATGTCTGCGCCAAGCGCGAACCGGTCAGCCATCACCAGGTGATATTGGCGCCCTCCGGCCGCGTCCGTCTGGAAAGTATCGAAGCCGAACAGGCCCTGTGCGCAAAAGGACTTAAAGCAGGGAGCGGACGCGCAGTTCCTTCGGCATCGAAAACGTAATGTTTTCCTCGCGACCGGCCAGCTCGTCAGCCCCGGTGGCGCCCCAGGCCTGCAACTGTTCGATTACGCCACGTACCAGGACTTCCGGCGCGGAAGCACCGGCGGTGATGCCGATCCGCTCGACGCCGTCGAACCAGCTGCGCTGCATGTCTTCGGCACCATCGATCAGGTAGGCCGGGGTGGACATGCGCTCGGCCAGTTCGCGCAAGCGATTGGAGTTGGAGCTGTTCGGGCTGCCGACCACCAGGACCACATCGCATTCGTTGGCCAGTTGCTTGACCGCGTCCTGACGGTTTTGGGTCGCGTAGCAGATGTCATCCTTGCGCGGTCCGCCGATAGCCGGAAAGCGCGAACGCAAGGCATCGATCACCCGACTGGTGTCGTCCATGGACAGAGTGGTCTGGGTGACGAAAGCGAGCTTTTCAGGATTGCGCACCTGCAAGGCCGCCACGTCTTCCTCGTCCTCGACCAGATAGATGGCGCCGCCGTTGCTGGCGTCATACTGGCCCATGGTGCCTTCAACTTCCGGATGGCCCTCATGCCCGATCAGGATGCATTCACGGCCGTCACGACTGTAGCGGGCCACCTCGATGTGAACCTTGGTGACCAATGGGCATGTGGCGTCGAACACCTTCAGGCCGCGACCGGCGGCTTCGGTACGCACCGCCTGGGAAACGCCGTGGGCACTGAAGATCACGATGACGTCGTCCGGCACCTGGTCCAGTTCCTCGACGAAAATGGCCCCGCGACTGCGCAGGTCCTCGACGACGAACTTGTTGTGCACCACTTCATGGCGCACGTAGATCGGAGGCCCGAAGACTTCCAGGGCGCGGTTGACGATTTCGATCGCCCGGTCCACGCCAGCGCAGAAGCCACGGGGGTTGGCGAGTTTGATTTGCATGCTGTGCCTCGTGTCTGTGGGAGCGAGCCTGCTCGCGATACGGTGGATCAGTCAACTCGATGGCGACTTTGACTCAGCTTTCGCGAGCAGGCTCGCTCCCACAGGTATTGTGGGGGCGATAATTGCCGTTAAACCTTAAACCGCCTTGACCTCAAGAATTTCCACTTCGAAACTCAAGGTCTTGCCCGCCAATGGATGGTTGAAGTCCACCGTCACCTGGGCATCGTCGAAAGCCTTCACCACACCCGGCAGCTCGGCGTTGGCCGCATCGTTGAAAATCACCAGCAAGCCCTCGGACAGTTCCATGTCCTGGAATTGCGAGCGTGGCATGGTCTGCACGTTTTGCGGGTTGGGCTGACCAAAGGCATTTTCCGGTGGAACGACCACGGTGCGCTTGTCGCCGGCCTTGAAACCGAAGAGCGCCGCCTCGAAGCCCGGCAGCAGGTTGCCGTCGCCGACCTTGAACACCGCCGGCTCCTTGTCGAAAGTGCTGTCGACCGTGTCGCCGTTTTCCAGGTGCAGGGCGAAGTGAAGCTTCACTTCGGTGTTTTGAGCGATACGCTGCTCAGTCATGGACGGCTTCTCCGGTTTTCTTGCTCTTGAACATATCCAGGGCGAGCATCACGGCGCCCACGCTGATGGCGCTGTCGGCAAAGTTGAACGCGGGGAAGTACCAGCGATTCTGCCAATGCACCAGGATGAAATCGACGACGTGGCCCAAGGCAATCCGATCGTAGAGATTGCCCAGCGCCCCACCCAGGACCAAGGCCAGCGCCACCGCCAGCCAGGTTTCGTCACGCCCCAGGCGCTTGAGCCAGACCACCAGCACGGCGCTGACCACCACGGCGATCAGCGCGAACAGCCAGCGCTGCCAGCCCGAGCTGTCGGCCAGGAAGCTGAACGCTGCACCGGTGTTGTAGGCCAGGGTCCAGCTGAAGTAGTCAGGAATGACCACGATCTGCTGGTACAGGGTCAACGAACCCTCGAAGTAGTACTTGCTGGCCTGGTCGATCACCAGCACCAGCACGCTCAACCAGAGCCAGCCCAGCCGCCCGAAACGGCCCGCCACATTAGGCATAGTGGCGAACCTCGCCTGTGCCGCTGATGTTGTCGACGCAACGACCGCAGATTTCCGGATGCTCCGGGTTCACGCCGACGTCTTCACGGCAGTGCCAGCAACGGGCGCATTTGACGAAGCTCGACTTGACCACCTTGAGCTTCAGGCCACTCACTTCGGTGACCACAGCATCGGCCGGCGCCTGCGCCAACGGCGCGACACTGGCGGTGGAGGTGATCAGCACGAAGCGCAGCTCGTTGCCCAGTTTCGCCAGGTCGGCGCCCAGGGCGTCTTCGGTGTAGAGCGTCACTTCGGCCTGCAGGTTGCCGCCGACGGCCTTGGCCGCCCGCTGGATTTCCATTTCCTTGTTGACCGCTGCCTTGACCGCCATCACTCGATCCCAGTACGCACGGTCCAGCTCGAAGCCTTGCGGCAGTTCGGTCAGGCCTTCGTACCAGGTGTTGAGCATCACCGACTCATTGCGCTCGCCCGGCAGGTATTCCCACAGCTCATCGGCGGTGAACGCCAGGATCGGCGCGATCCAGCGCACCAGCGCTTCGCTGATGTGGAACAGCGCGGTCTGGCAGGAACGGCGCGCCTTGCTGTTGGCGCCGGTGGTGTACTGGCGATCCTTGATGATGTCGAGGTAGAAACCACCGAGCTCCTGCACGCAGAAGTTGTGGATCTTGGAGTAGACGTTCCAGAAACGGTATTCGCCGTAGTGTTCCTGCAATTCGCGTTGCAGCAGCAAGGTACGGTCCACGGCCCAGCGATCCAGGGCGAGCATGTCTTCGGCCGGTAACAGGTCGGTGGCCGGGTTGAAGCCGGTCAGGTTCGAGAGCAGGAAACGCGCGGTGTTACGGATTCGCCGGTAGGCGTCGGCGCTGCGTTGCAGGATCTGCTCGGAAACCGCCATCTCGCCGGAGTAATCGGTGGACGCAACCCACAAGCGCATGATGTCAGCGCCGAGGGTGTCGTTGACTTTCTGCGGCGCGATCACGTTGCCCAGGGACTTGGACATCTTGCGGCCGGACTCGTCGACGGTGAAGCCGTGGGTCAGCAGCTCGCGGTACGGCGCGTGGTTGTCGATGGCGCAACCGGTCAGCAAGGACGAGTGGAACCAGCCGCGATGCTGGTCCGAACCTTCCAGGTACAGGTCGGCGCGCGGGCCGGTCTCGTGGCCCATCGGGTGTGAACCGCGCAGCACGTGCCAGTGGGTGGTGCCGGAGTCGAACCAGACGTCCAGGGTGTCGCTGATCTTGTCGTACAGCGGCGCTTCGTCGCCCAGCAGCTCGGCGGCGTCCAGCTTGAACCAGGCTTCGATGCCTTCGGCTTCGACGCGCTGGGCAACTTGTTCCATCAGCTCGACAGTACGCGGGTGCAGCTCGCCGCTTTCCTTGTTCAGGAAGAACGGAATCGGCACGCCCCAGTTGCGCTGGCGAGAGATGCACCAGTCCGGACGGTTGGCGATCATCGAGTGCAGGCGCGCCTGGCCCCAGGCCGGCACGAACTGGGTCTCTTCGATAGCCTTGAGCGAACGCTGGCGCAGGGTGTCGCCGCTGGTGGGCTGCTTGTCCATGCCGATGAACCACTGCGCCGTGGCACGGTAGATCAGCGGGGTCTTGTGGCGCCAGCAGTGCATGTAGCTGTGCTCGATGACGGTGGTGTGCAACAGCGCGCCGACTTCGGTCAGCTTGTCGACGATGGCCGGGTTCGCTTTCCAGATGAACTGGCCGCCGAAGAATTCCAGCGACGGCACGTACACGCCATTGCTCTGCACCGGGTTGAGGATGTCATCGTTGACCATGCCGTATTTCTTGCAGGTCACGAAGTCGTCAACGCCATAGGCCGGCGCGGAGTGAACCACGCCGGTGCCCGCGCCCAGTTCCACGTAGTCGGCCAGGTACACCGGCGACAGACGGTCGTAGAACGGATGGCGGAAATTGATCAGTTCCAACGCCGAACCTGGCGCGGTGGCAACCACCGAACCTTCGAGGCCGTAACGGGCCAGGCAGGATTCGACCAGCTCTTCGGCCAACACCAGCAGCTTGTCACCGACATCGACCAGGGCGTAGTTGAATTCCGGGTGGACGTTCAGCGCCTGGTTGGCCGGGATGGTCCACGGGGTGGTGGTCCAGATCACGATAGCCGCCGGCTTGGCCAGCTTGCCCAGGCCGAACGCGGCGGCGAGCTTGTCTTCATCGGCGATCGGGAATGCGACATCGATGGTCGAGGACTTCTTGTTTTCGTACTCGACTTCCGCCTCGGCCAGGGCCGAACCGCAATCGAAGCACCAGTTCACGGGCTTGAGGCCCTTGAACACGAAGCCACCCTCGACGATTTTCGCCAAGGCACGGATTTCGCCGGCTTCGTTCGCAAAGTTCATGGTCTTGTACGGGTTGGCGAAGTCGCCCAACACGCCGAGGCGGATGAATTCGGATTTCTGCCCTTCGATCTGCTCGGTGGCATAGGCACGGCACAGCTCGCGGGTCTTGTCCGCGCCCAGGTTCTTGCCGTGGGTCACCTCGACCTTGTGCTCGATCGGCAGGCCGTGGCAGTCCCAGCCCGGGACATACGGCGCGTCAAAACCCGACAGGGTCTTGGAGCGGATGATCATGTCCTTGAGAATCTTGTTCAGCGCGTGACCGATGTGGATGGTGCCGTTGGCGTACGGAGGGCCGTCGTGCAGGACGAACTTCGGACGATCCTTGCCAATTTCGCGCAACTTTCCGTACAGGCCAATGCTGTCCCAACGCTGCAGAATCTGTGGTTCGCGCTGAGGCAGGCCGGCCTTCATTGGGAAGGCGGTGTCCGGAAGGTTTAGCGTGGCTTTATAGTCGGTCATTTAAGGCTCTTCATTAGCGATTGGCGCTGGTTGCGACAAGGGCACGGGCGGCGGCGATATCTGCATGGATCGCCGTCTTGAGCGCCTCCAGAGAGGCAAAACGCTGCTCTTCACGCAGCTTCTGGTGGAAAACCACCGTCAAACGCCGGTCATACAGATCGCCGGCAAAATCCAGAATGTGTACTTCGAGATGGGCCTTGCCATCTCCCTGGACCGTCGGCCGTACACCGATATTGGCGACGCCGGGCCAGGTCTTGCCATCGATGTCGACACTCACCAGGAACACCCCGGTGAGCGGCACACGACGGCGCTTGAGCTGCACGTTGGCCGTTGGCGTGCCTAATTGGCGCGCCAGTTTCTGCCCATGCAGGATCCGCCCGGCAATCCGGTACGGCCGGCCGAGCAAGCGCTCGGCCAATTCGAAGTCGGCGGCCGCCAAGGCGTTGCGGACCTGGGTGCTGCTGACGCGCAAACCGTCCATCTCGACGGTCTGCGCCGCTTCAACCGTGAAGCCCTGGGCGATACCTGCCTGTTGCAGGTAATCAAAATCTCCGGACCGATCACAGCCAAAACGGAAGTCATCGCCGACTTCCAAGTGTTTCACATCGAGACCATCCACCAGGATGGTATCGACGAATTCGGCGGCACTGAGTTTGCTCAGGCGCTGGTTGAAGGCCAGGCACAGGACCCGGTCGACGCCTTCGGCGGCCAGCAGCTGCAGCTTGTCCCGCAGCCGCGCCAAGCGGGCCGGAGCGGTGTCCGGGGCGAAAAACTCCCGGGGCTGCGGCTCGAAGATCACCACGCAGCTGGGCAGGCCCAATTCCAGCGCACGCTCGCGCAGCCGCGCCAGGATAGCCTGGTGACCACGGTGGACACCGTCGAAGTTGCCAATGGTGGCGACACAGCCCCGATGGCGGGGACGCAGGTTGTGAAGGCCTCGAACCAGCTGCATAACGCGCTTCTTGCTCATAAAGTGGCCGATTATAACCACACCCGGCTGTCGGTGACAGGCAACACCGTAACCCAAAGTGATCGAACCGACAAAACCGCCGTCGGGCCCGTGATCATACAGAGCAGGTGCTCAGTTCAAGGCTTTGCGATTGAAGTCGCGCAAACGGAACCCCATCAGCAGCAACATGCCGAAATACGCCACCACGCCCGCCACGACCAACACGCCCAGGCGCAGGAAACGCTCGAGCATCTGCCCTTCGCCCCAAGCCGGCATGAAGTGCATCCCGGCCAACAATACCGCCGACATCACCGCCACGGCGACCAGCAGCTTGAGGCCGAACTTGCCCCAGCCCGGCAGCGGTTGATACATCTTCTGCTTGCGCAGTTGATAGAACAGCAGCCCAGCGTTGAGGCAGGCCCCTGCACTGATTGCCAAGGCCAGGCCGGCATGGGCCAGGGGACCGATGAGCAGCAGGTTGAACAGTTGGGTCATCACCAGCGTGAAGACCGCGATCTTCACCGGCGTGCGGATGTTCTGCTGGGCATAGAAACCTGGCGCAAGGACCTTGATCACGATGATCCCGAGCAGCCCCACCGAATAGGCAATCAGTGCCCGCTGCGTCATCAGGGCATCAAATGCATTGAATTGACCGTACTGGAACAAGGAAACGGTCAGCGGCTCGGCGAGGATCCCCAACGCCAGCGCGCAAGGCAGGACCAGCACGAAGCACAGGCGCAGGCCCCAATCGAGGATCCGCGAGTACTCATGGCGATCCTGGCTGGCGTAGGTCTTGGCCAGGGTCGGCAGCAGAATCGTGCCCAGCGCCACGCCCAGCACGCCGGACGGCAACTCCATCAAGCGGTCGGCGTAGTACATCCACGACACCGAGCCAGCCACCAGAAACGAGGCAAAAATGGTGTTGATGATCAGCGAGATCTGACTCACCGAGACACCGAGAATCGCCGGCAGCATCTGCTTCATGACGCGCCACACGCCGCTGTCGCGCAGGTTCAGCCGCGGCAGCACCAGCATGCCGATCCTCTTCAGGTGCGGCAGTTGATAGAGCAACTGCGCCAGGCCACCCACCAATACCGCCCAACCCAGGGCCATTACCGGTGGATCGAAATACGGCGTCAGGAACAACGCAAACACGATCATGCTGACATTGAGCAGCGTCGGCACGAAGGCCGGCACCGAAAAGCGGTTCCAGGTATTGAGGATCGCCCCGGCCAGCGACGACAGGGAGATCAGCAATATATAAGGAAAGGTCACCCGCAACAGATCCGAGGTGAGCTGGAACTTTTCCGGCGTGTCGGTGAACCCTGGCGCGGTGGCCCAGATCACCCAAGGCGCGGCGAGCATGCCGGCGGCCGTGACAAGTGCCAACACCAGCGTCAGCAACCCCGTTACATAGGCGATGAAGGTGCGGGTCGCCTCGTCGCCCTTCTGGCTTTTATATTCCGCCAGGATCGGCACGAAGGCCTGGGAAAAAGCCCCTTCGGCAAAGATTCGCCGCAGCAGGTTGGGCAATTTGAACGCAATGAAGAAGGCGTCGGTGGCCATTCCGGCACCGAATATCCGGGCGATCAGCGTATCGCGAACGAACCCCAGGACACGGGAAAGCATCGTGATAGAGCTGACGGCAGCCAACGATTTAAGCAGATTCATGAAAAGAGTTTTTGCCTGTCGATAAACAGCAGGCGAACAATGCGCCCACTTGTGCGATACTCCGCGCCGCTAAACAGCACAGCGCCAAAGCCCGCGAGTTTACAGGTCGCACGCCGGAAAGAAATCATTCGGTGCGCCGCACCTGCCATTCAGCGGAACGTGTCACCCGCCCTTGACAAGACCTCAACTCATCGGCATGATTCGCGGCCTATTTTGTTTGCTATTTCCTAAAAAGTCTTTCGAGGAGCTCGACGGTGGCCAACTCACCTTCCGCCAAAAAACGTGCAAAACAGGCTGAGAAGCGTCGCAGCCACAACGCCAGCCTGCGTTCCATGGTCCGTACCTACATCAAGAATGTAGTCAAGGCCATCGACGCAAAAGACGCTGAAAAAGCACAAGCTGCTTACGTTCTGGCTGTGCCAGTTATCGACCGCATGGCCGATAAAGGCATCATCCACAAGAACAAGGCTGCTCGCCATAAGAGCCGCCTGAATGGCCACGTAAAGGCCTTGAACGTTGCCGCTGCTGCCTAAGCGACGCGCTCGTTAAAAAACCGACCTCAGGGTCGGTTTTTTATTGCCTGGGATTTATCAACCACACAGCAAAAAAACTGTGGGAGCGAGCTTGCTCGCGAATGCTGTCTGCCAGCAGCATTGATGCCACCTGACACACCGTATCGCGAGCGGGCTCGCTCCCACACAGGGGCATTGAGCGTAGGTTATTGAGCCCGAGCCCACGGCAGGATCGGAATCGCCGTCACCGCATTTTGCGGGCTGCCCTCGATCACGCGATCGCTATAGACCAGATACACCAGCGTATTGCGCTTCTTGTCGAGGAACCGCACCACCTGCATGGTCTTGAACACCAACGAAGTGCGCTCGCGGAACACCTCTTCGCCGTCCTTGAGGTCGCCCTTGAAGCTGATGGGCCCGACCTGCCGACAGGCGATGGACGCCTCGGCGCGATCTTCGGCCAGGCCCAGACCGCCTTTAACACCACCGGTCTTGGCTCGCGACAGGTAACAGGTCACGCCGTCCACCTTGGGATCGTCAAACGCCTCGACCACGATCCGATCGTTCGGCCCGACAAACTTGAACACCGTAGAGACCTGGCCGATTTCCTCGGCCGAAGCCAGCAGCGGCAGTGCCAGTAGCAAACCGATCAATCCTTTTGCCATACCCATGTTTTTTCCTTAGACGAGGATCAGGTTGTCACGGTGGACCAATTCGGGCTCCGCCATGTAACCCAACAAGCCGACGATCGCATCAGACGACTGGCCGATGATTTTCTGCGCTTCCAACGCGCTGTAGTTGGCCAGGCCGCGGGCGATTTCGCGACCGTCCGGCGCGACGCATACCACCATCTCGCCGCGACGAAAACTGCCCTGGACCAGCTTCACGCCCACTGGCAGCAAACTCTTGTTGCCCTGGGACAAGGCCGACACCGCCCCCGCATCCAGCACCAAGGTGCCACGGGTTTGCAGATGCCCGGCCAACCATTGCTTGCGTGCCGCCAGCATGCCGCGCTCGGGCGATAACAATGTTCCGATACGCTCGCCAGCCTTCAGGCGATCCAATACACGTTCCAGCCGACCACCCACGATAATCGTATGCGCCCCGGAGCGGGCCGCCAGGCGCGCCGCGCGCAGCTTGGTCTGCATGCCGCCACGCCCCAAAGCCCCGCCGGTGCCACCCGCCACGGCATCCAGCGCCGGATCATCGGCGCGGGCCTCGTAGATCAGCTTGGCGTCGGGATTGTTGCGTGGATCGGCATCGAACATGCCGTCGCGATCCGTGAGGATCACCAGCAGATCCGCCTCCACCAGGTTCGCCACCAGCGCGGCCAGGGTGTCGTTGTCGCCAAAACGGATTTCGTCGGTGACCACCGTGTCGTTCTCGTTGATCACCGGGATAACCTTCAGCTCGACCAACGCCCGCAACGTACTGCGGGCATTGAGGTAGCGCTTGCGGTCGGACAGGTCGTCATGGGTCAGCAGGATCTGCGCCGTGTGGCGACCATGCTCGGCGAAGCTCGACTCCCAAGCCTGGACCAGGCCCATCTGGCCGATGGCGGCGGCAGCTTGCAGCTCATGCATCGCGCTGGGTCGCGACGTCCAGCCCAGGCGACTCATGCCGGCAGCCACGGCCCCGGAAGAGACCAACACCAACTCGACACCCGCCTCATGCAAGGCCACCATCTGTTCGACCCACACCGCCATAGCCGTGCGATCCAGGCCCTTGCCATCCGCCGTCAGCAGTGCGCTGCCGATCTTGACGACCCAGCGCTGCGCACCCGTCACCTTGCTCCGCATTTTCTTCAACCTTTGCCAGCGAACGGCGCGACCCAGCGCCGCCCATGGGATTATTCGTATTTGCGTTTTACAGATACCAAAACGCCGCTCGATTGAGCGGCGCCTTGGAAACCGGCTGACTGCGATGATAACACCGCCCTGGACCAGTTAATGCCAGCCACACGAGAATCCTTGTGGGAGCGAGCCTGCTCGCTCCCATAGGTTTTGCCCTCAAGCGGCCGGTATCAGCACAAGATCAGTCGCGGACGTAGATGATCTCCGGACCGTCCTCGTCATCCACATCTTCTTCGTCCCAATCGTCGTCACCGATGTCATGGACCGACTTGACGCCACTGCGGCGCAAGGCACGCTGGTCGTCCAGCGCCTGCAACTGGGCGCGCGCCTCGTCTTCGATGCGCTGGTCGAGCTCGGCCAGCTCTTCCTTGTAGGCCGGGTCGTTGGCCAGGCGATCGGCGCGATCTTCCAGGTAACGCATGATGTCGTGGCACAGACGCTCGGTGTTTTCCTTGGCGATGGCCGAGATCACGTAGACCGGACCTTCCCACTCCAGGCGATCGACGATCTCCTTGACCCGCTCCTCATGCTCTTCCTCGAGGATCTGGTCGCACTTGTTCAGCACCAGCCAACGGTCGCGCTCGGCCAGGGCCGGGCTGAACTTGGTCAGCTCGTTGACGATGACTTCGGCAGCATCGGCAGCACTGGTTTCATCCAGAGGCGCCATGTCGACGAGGTGCAGCAACAGGCGGGTACGGGACAAGTGCTTGAGGAAGCGAATGCCCAGGCCGGCACCCTCGGAAGCGCCTTCGATCAGCCCCGGAATGTCGGCGATCACGAAGCTTTTCCAACGGTCGACACTGACCACGCCCAGGTTTGGCACCAGGGTGGTGAACGGGTAGTCGGCCACTTTAGGCTTGGCCGCCGACACCGAGCGAATGAAGGTACTTTTACCGGCATTCGGCAGACCTAACAGACCCACATCGGCCAACACTTTCATTTCCAGCTTCAGGTCACGCTGTTCGCCGGGCTTGCCTGGCGTAGTCTGGCGCGGCGCGCGGTTGGTACTGGATTTGAAACGGGTGTTGCCCAGACCGTGCCAGCCACCATGGGCCACCAGCAAACGCTGGCCGGCCTTGGTCAGGTCGCCGATGACTTCCTGGGTGGCGGAATCGATCACCGTGGTACCGACCGGCACGCGCAGGATCAGGTCTTCGCCCTTCTTGCCGGTGCAGTCGGTGCTGCCACCGTTGGAGCCACGCTCTGCATCGAAATGCCGGGTGTAACGGTAGTCCACCAGGGTATTGAGGTTTTCATCGGCGAGCATGTAGATCGAGCCGCCGTCGCCCCCGTCACCACCGTTCGGGCCACCGTTTTCAATGAATTTTTCCCGACGGAAACTCATGCAGCCATTGCCGCCGTCGCCAGCCTTTACTCGAATCGATACTTCATCAACAAACTTCATGACACACGCCTCTCGCCGTACGGACGAGCCGAAAAAAACAAGACATAAGACTCTTGCAAAAATGAGCGCAGCGACCTCAAAACACGCCCCAACCGCAGCGCCGACAGCCCATACAAACAGTTTTGCAAGAGACTCACCCCACAAACGAAAAAGCCCCGTCGCAAGACAGGGCTTTTCCAGCGGTCTCGCAATTAAGCTGCGATAACGCTTACGTAACGACGACCGAAGGCGCCTTTTACTTCGAACTTGATCACGCCTTCGATTTTAGCGAAGAGGGTGTGATCCTTACCCATGCCAACGCCGTAGCCAGCGTGGAATTGGGTGCCGCGCTGACGCACGATGATGTTGCCCGCTTTGATAGCCTGGCCGCCATACATCTTCACGCCAAGGCGTTTGGCTTCTGAGTCGCGACCGTTACGGGTACTACCACCAGCTTTTTTGTGTGCCATGAGTTCAATTCTCCTAGTGAGGAATTAGGCTGAAATTAAGCCTGAATACCGGTGATTTTGATCTCGGTGTACCACTGGCGGTGGCCCATACGCTTCATGTGGTGCTTACGACGACGGAACTTGATGATGCGGACTTTATCGTGACGACCTTGGGAGATCACTTCAGCCACAACGGTAGCGCCAGCAACGACTGGAGCGCCGATATTCACGTCATCGCCATTGGCGACCAACAGAACGCGATCAAAAGTCACGGATTCGCCGGTAGCGATTTCCAGTTTTTCGATCTTCAGGTATTCACCTGGGGCGACCTTGTATTGCTTGCCACCAGTAACGATTACTGCATACGACATGGTATTTCTCCGATAATCCTGCTCACCCAGCGCTTTATAAGAAGAGGTATTGGCTGGCATGGCTGCATGGGCTGGAAGGCCCGGATGCAATTGCGTAAGGCAGGTGCTGCCCAGGAAGTTCAGGGTGCGCGATTGTACGCAAGCCGCAACAGCCTTGCAAGTAGCCGCCAGACACTGTTAAAGCGTCGCGAGCGAAGGGAAGACAAGGAAAAAACAGGCGAGGAAGCGGAGTTTACAGGCTGTAAATGAGCATTCCGAGCCTGTTTTTGACGCAGGATTACCGAGCGCAGCAGCTTTAACAGGGTCTGGTCGCGCCTTGACACCTGCGGACGTGGGTCCTAGCATGCCGCGCAACCCTTCTGGAGCGCCTGTCGCTGATGCAACCCCAAGCTTTCTACCGCGCAGTGGCGGACGATTTTAGTGCCGTCGACGGTATCATCAAGAAGCAGCTGACGTCCCGCGTGCCGCTGGTATCGAAAATCGGCGACTACATCACGTCGGCCGGCGGCAAGCGCCTGCGTCCTTTATTGGTGCTACTGTGCGGCAAGGCACTGGGTCGCGAAGGCGACGACATGCGCCTGCTCGCCGCCACCATCGAATTCCTGCACACCGCGACCCTGCTGCATGACGACGTCGTCGACATGTCCGGCATGCGCCGTGGCCGTTCGACCGCCAACGCCATGTGGGGCAACGCCCCGAGCGTGCTGGTGGGTGATTTCCTGTACTCGCGCTCGTTCGAAATGATGGTCGAGCTGGGCTCGATGCCGGTAATGAAGATCCTGTCCCAGGCCACGCGCATCATCGCCGAAGGCGAAGTGCTGCAGTTGTCCAAGGTGCGCGATGCCAGCACCACCGAAGAAACCTACATGGAGGTCATTCGCGGCAAGACCGCGATGCTCTTCGAAGCCTCGACCCACAGCGCCGCCGCCCTGGCCGGTGCCACCGCCGAGCAGAGCGAAGCCCTGCGCACCTTTGGCGACCACCTGGGCGTGGCCTTCCAGCTGGTGGACGACCTGCTGGACTACAAGGGCGACGCCGAGACCCTGGGCAAGAACGTCGGTGACGACCTGGCCGAAGGCAAGCCGACCCTGCCGCTGATCTACACCATGCGTGAAGGCACACCTGAACAGGCAGCTTTGGTACGCCAGGCGATCCAGAAAGGCGGGATCGAGGACCTGGAGAGCATCCGGATCGCGGTCGAAGCTTCCGGATCGCTGGAATACACCGCGAAATTGGCCCAGGACTACGTCGCCCGCGCAATCAAGTGCCTCGACGCCCTACCGGCCAGCGAGTACCGCGATGCGCTGGTGGAACTGAGCGAGTTTGCGGTCGCCCGCACCCATTGATTGCATGAAAACGGCGAGCTTTTGTGGCGAGGGAGCTTGCTCCCGCTCGGTTGCGCAGCGACCGCAAGTGCCATAAGGGGGCGGCTGCGCAGCCCACCGGGAGCAAGCTCCCTCGCCACAAAAGCCCCGTATCACCCTCCTGGCAACAAAACCCTATACAATGTGCGCCCTTTTGCCCTCCTGATACCAAGGAACCTTAGTGAGCACGTTGCCTCCCTGTCCGAAATGCAATTCCGAATACACCTACGAAGACGGTACCCAGCTGGTCTGCCCGGAGTGCGCCCATGAATGGTCCGCCGGCGGCGAAGCGCAAGCGCCATCCGACGACATCGTGAAGAAGGATTCGGTCGGCAACGTCCTGCAGGACGGCGATACCATTACCGTGATCAAGGACCTCAAGGTCAAGGGCACTTCCCTGGTGGTCAAGGTTGGCACCAAGGTCAAGAACATCCGCCTATGCGATGGCGATCACGATATCGACTGCAAGATCGACGGCATCGGCCCGATGAAGCTTAAATCCGAGTTCGTCAGAAAAGTCTGAATCTGTTGTATTTCCCATCCCATGCCCCGCGTGGGATGGTGCTTGTCTTCCCCCTCCCCAACCCTATTTTGTGCGACCCCACGGGATTCCAACCCGCTTGGGCTTTCACAACCCATCGTCAGAAAAAAACCGTTGCGCCAATAGAGACTTGCTATTTAGCGAATAAGAATTATTCTCATCGAACCCATCAAGGAGATGAGAACCATGACTTATTTGATCGATGCCTGGCTGGACCGTCCACATCCCTACCTGAGGATCCTGCACCGGGAAACCGGGGAAGTCTGTGCGGTGCTTGAAGAAGAAGCCTTGAATGAGCTGCAGGACCAGGGGGATCTGGACCTCAACAGCCTCAACTCCAGCGAACCGCTGGTGCTAAAGGAGTTGGTGCGAAACCTGTTCCTGTTCTGCTACGCCCGGGCGTTGCGCCCAACGGGTGATTTCAGCGGCAGATTCCATGGATGAGCATAAATAACCTGTGGGAGAACCTGTGGGAGCGATGGTGCGGCTCGCTCCCACAGTTTTTTGTCCGGCTGTAAAAACCGGACAGGGTCTTACAATACGTCCAACAGCTCGACGTCGAACACCAGCACGCTGTGCGGCGGGATGCTGCCAACGCCCTGGGCGCCGTAGGCCAGCTCGCTAGGCACGTACAAACGCCATTTACTGCCGGCGTTCATCAGTTGCAGCGCCTCGGTCCAGCCAGGAATCACGCCGCCTACCGGGAATTCGGCTGGCTGGCCACGATCGTAGGAACTGTCGAACACAGTGCCGTCGATCAGGGTGCCGTGGTAATGGGTGCGCACCTGGTCTTCACGGGTCGGCTTGGCGCCTTCACCCTGGGTCAGCACTTCGAATTGCAGGCCGGAGGCCAGGGTGGTGATGCCTTCGCGCTTGGCATTTTCAGCCAGGAACGCACGACCTTCGCCCGCAGCGGCCTCAGCCTTGGCGGCGGCTTCCGCTTGCATGATTTCACGGATGACCTTGAAGCTGGCGGACATCTCGTCCTGGCCCACGCGGCTTGGCTTGCCGGCGAACGCGTCGGTCAGGCCGGCCAGGATCGCGTCCAGGCTCACGCCCGGTGGCGGATTGTCGCGCAGTTGGTCGCCCAACTGACGGCCAATGCCGTAGCTGACGCGTGTTTCGTCGGTGGACAGGTTAACTTCGGACATGATGCTGCTCCGCTGTGCGGACGGCCCGGGAAGTTGCCGTGCGTACACAGCGCCTCCCGGAGCGCCCGGAACCAAAAGGGCGAGCAGACTAGCACAGATGCCGCAGCGCGTGACGAACCTCAGTGCTTGGTCAGCTTGTCCAGATACCCCATGGCGAAGGCCGACACCACGAACGTCATGTGGATGATCACGTACCACATCAGGTGGTCGGGATCGACATTCTTGGCATCCATGAAGATACGCAACAAATGGATGGAAGAGATGGCTACGATCGACGCGGCCACCTTCATCTTCAGGGATGAAGAGTCCATGGTGCCCAGCCAGTTGAGCTTTTCCTTGTCGGAATCGATGTCCAGTTGCGAGACGAAATTCTCATAGCCGGAGATCATCACCATGACCAGCAAACCGCCCACCAGCGCCATGTCGATCAGCGACAGCAGTACCAGGATCAGCTCGGACTCGGCCATGGAAAACACGTTGGGGATGACGTGAAAGACTTCCTGGAAGAATTTCAGCGCCAGGGCCAGCAAGCCCAGAGACAGCCCGAAGTAGATCGGCGCCAGCAGCCAACGGGAGGCGTACATTGCATTTTCGATAAAGCGTTCCATTGAGTCTCACACCAGGGCTGAAAAAACGCGGCGAGTATACCAGCCACGCCCCTACCGACAAACGCCGGTCCGGCCTGCGGATCTACTGGCGGAGCATGCCCTTGGACGACTCACTGAAGCGGACGAAACTCGAAACCGCCAACGTTGCGACAACGCCCTCCGTTGATCTCCCGCAGTTGCGCCTGCATGTGCAGGGACCAGATCTGCGGATCGTCGGCCAGTTCATAACCGTGGGTTGTCAGGCTCTGGACGATGGTGTCGAGTATGGTTTCTGCGGCGGTCGGCCCGGGAAACGGCCCCTGGGCCTTGATGGCGGAAGGTTGCTCACCGGCCATTCCGGCGGCGAAGAGCACGGTCCACATGCCCGTGTCTCCAGCGAGCGGACGGACAGCACATTCAATGCGGGTCACCAGGCCCAGGCACTGGCGGGTAAGGCAAAGGTTGCGCGACATGGCGGCGCCCCTCGGTAGATCCGGTATTCAGCCCAGGCGGGGCTGTTTCGATCCAATGATGGCTCTCGTTATCCTTGAACTGAGGATAGGAGAAAAGTTCCGGCGGCGAAGGATTTCGAAACCAGAATGCGCCGAGCGGTCACAGTGTGAATATTGACGCCAAACTGGTGGCGCATTAAGAAAATGATCCACAACAAAACAGTGTGGGAGCGAGCCTGCTCGCGAAGGCGGATGGACAGCAACAATGATGTCGACTGTCCATCCGCTATCGCGAGCAGGCTCGCTCCCACAATTAGGTTTCCGATATCGAGAAAATCCTCAAGCCGGCTTGGCCTCCGCCAGCGCCTGCTGCGCCAGTTCCTTTTCCGCCTCCTTGATATCGTCCTCGCTGATCATTTCCGCGATAACCCGCAGCCGCTCCACCACGCGCGCATTGACGCTGCCCTCCGGGAACTCGCCGTTCTCGTCCGGCTCGCCCGCGGGTTCGCCCACCAGCAGGCTCAGGGCTTCGTCGGCCTGGCGCACGGCGTAGACGTGGAATTGCCCGGCGCGCACGGCGGCCAGCACTTTTTCATCGAGCATCAGCGTCGCAACGTTGGCCTGGGGAATGATCGCCCCCTGCTCGCCTGTCAGCCCGCGGGCTTCACAGAGGCGGAAGAAGCCTTCGATCTTCTCGTTGACCCCACCCACCGCCTGCACTTCACCAAATTGGTTGATCGAGCCGGTGATGGCGAAGCACTGCTTCAATGGCGTCTTCGACAAGGCCGAGATCAGCGTGCAAGCTTCGCCGAGGGATGCGCTGTCGCCGTCCACATAGCCGTAGGACTGCTCCAGGGCGATGCTGGCCGAGATCGCTAGCGGGAATTCCTGGGCATACCGGCTTCCCAGGTAGCCGGTAAGAATCATCACACCCTTGGAGTGGATCGGCTGGCCGAGGTTGACCTCTCGCTCGATGTCGACGATACCGCTGCCGCCGGGATATACCGTGGCCGAAATGCGCGCCGGGACACCGAACGCAGAGTCGCCCACCTCAAGTACCGTCAACCCGTTGCACTTGCCCACGGCCGCGCCGTCGGTGTCGATGAGGATGATCCCCGCCAGCATGTCGTCGAGGATTCGCGCCGAGACACGCCCGGTGCGGGTTGCCTTGGCCTTCAAGGCGCGCTCGATGTGACCGGCATCGGTCATCTCGTCACCGGCCAGTTGGCGTATGAAATCCGCCTCGCTGACCAGTTGGAAAAGGTCACCGATACGCGCCGAAAGGCGTCCCTGGTGTTCGGCCAGACGCGCACTGTAAGTCGCCAGGCGCGCCACCGCATCGGCGGTCAGCGGCGCCATGCCCTCTTCCGAGGTGCGTGTCTTGAGCAACTGGGCAAACTGCTCCAGGCTCTCGTCGCCCATCGGGATGTCTTCATCGAAGTCCACCAGTACGCGAAACATTTCCTGGAAATCCGAATCCAGGTCCTGCAAGGCGTAATAGAGCTGGCGCGCGCCGATGATCACGACCTTGACCTGCAACGGGATGTGCTGCGGCGTCAGGGTGACCGTCGCCAGCCGCCCCAACTCGCCCAGTGGCGACTCCATTTTCAGCTTGCGCGACTGCAGGGCACGCTTGAGCGCATCCCACACGAACGGCTCGCCGAGCATCTTTTCCGCTTCCAGGATCAGAAAACCACCGTTGGCACGGTGCAAGGCGCCTGGGCGCAACTGCCGATACGTGGTGTAGAGCGCGCCCTGGTCGGTGCTGTACTCGATGCGCCCGAACAGGTTGTCGTAGGTCGGGTGCGGCTCGAACACCACCGGCGCGCCACCGCTCGCCGGATGGCCGACGACCAGGCTCGGCGCGTATTGCTCTTCCAGCAGCTTGCGGGCGACGGCGTCGGTCTTGCTGTCGTCCACCAGTTGTTCGACCACGGTCTTGAGCAGATAGACCTGCATGGCTTGCAGATACCCACAAACCGCGGCGTTCTCGGCGTACTTTTCCGACAACGGCGCCAGCAAAGGCTGTAAGGCCAGGGTGATGGTTTCTTCGTTGAGCTGACGCAACTGGTTGTTGGATTCGCGTTTCCACTGCGGGAGGCTGGCGAGCTCTTCGTTCAGGCGCTCCTCCAGGCCGGAAATATCTTCGTGGAACCGCTCGCGCTCGGCCTCCGGCAGTTGGGCGAACTCCGCCTCGTCCAGCGCCTTGCCCTCGCTCATCGGCGTGAACGCGATGTTGCTGCTGTCACGGTACAGCGCGACATCCTTTTCCAATGCCAGGCGCTCGATCACATCGAGAGCGCGGTCGTAGCGCTGGTTGAAGGCGCGGTCGATGGCGCTTTTTTTCTGCTGGTAGGACGGGTGCTCGAACACGGCCGGAAAAGTCGCCAGCAGATTGTCGATAAGGCCATTGATATCGCCGATGAACGTGCCCGCCGTACCCGAGGGCAGCTCCAGGGCGCGTGGCTCGCGAGGCTCATCGAAGTTATTGACATAGACCCAGTCCGACGGGGTCTGCATGCGCTTGCCTTCGGCCTTGAGGTAGCGCTTGACGAAAGAGAACCGGCCAGTACCGGGCTCACCCATGACGAATACGTTGTAACCGGGGCGTGGCATCGCCACACCGAACTGCAATGCTTCGACCGCACGCTCCTGGCCAAGCACACCGCGGAAGGGCTCCAGATCATTGGTGGTAGAGAAGCTGAACTGTTCAGCGGAAAACGGACGGGTCAGCGCTTCGGGCGCTAGACGCAAGCTGGCAGCAACAGGATCAGGCATCGGGCTTCCTTACATCAGGCGGGGCAGATAGCGGCATTCTGGCGCTGCCTATACCTGACTGGCAAGGAGCGTCTCAGGCCAAAGCATAGTCGAGGGAAAAACCCAGCGCAGAGCCCCGCAAGCAACGTGTTTGCAGTAATGTTTTTGCAAAATGTCACGGAACCCTCGGATCGTGCCTAAACTCCAAACTGCGCGGCTGGAACAATAACCGGCCCACTGGCTCCTGTAGGGGCCAGACCCTGTCCATTGGTATGCACATAAAGAGAACATAGCTATGAAACGGATTCTTCTCGGTACTCTCTTCACCGCTGTATCCATCAACGCCATGGCTCAGGCGCCGGGCGGCCCGGATTGCGGTTGGGGCAACATGCTGTTCGAAGGTCAGCGTGGCACCCCGGCCCACTTCCTCGCATCCACCACCAACGGCACCTCCGGCAACGCCACCTTCGGCATGACCTCCGGCACCAACGGCTGCTCGACCAACGCAGCACTGACCTACGGTGGCAAGTCCTGGCTGGCCATGAATGGCATGATGAACGAGCTGTCCGAAGACATGGCCAAGGGTCAGGGCGAAGCGCTGACCACCTACGCCGTGGTACTGGGTGTGGCGCCGGAAGATCGCGCTCACTTCTCCGCTGTGACCCACGAGCACTTCCAGCAGATCTTCAGCAAGGCTGACGTGACCGCAGAAGACGTGCATGCCAACACCCTGGCCATTCTGAAAAACGACCCTCGCCTGGCCAAGTACGCGACTCAAGCTTAAGCTCGACACCACTCGCTCCTTTCGGGGAGCGGGTTTTCTTTCTGGGGCCCTCTCGGTCTTTATTTTTCGATCTTCCAAGTAGCCGACTATGCTCAAACGCCTTGCCTGGCTGGCGCTCTGTGTGTGCGCCCCGCTATCCGCCGCGCCTCATGTCGACCCTCAACGTTTGCAGCAACTGGCCAATGACCGCTTCTGGATTTCCCTTGGCCACTACGAAACCGCCAAGCTCGGCGGCTGGCGCAGCTACATCAGCGACAAGAAATTCTTCCTCGCACCCGACGGCAACGAGCATCCCGACCGCGAACTGACCGCCACGCTGCAAGCCCTGTACGGCCCGGCCAGTGCCGGCCAGCAGCATGTCCAGTGCGTGTACCCGGCGCGTACCCGCTGGCTGAAGGCGCAGCTCGACCTGACGGACCTGCCCTCGGTCAATTGCAGCGATTACACCCAATGGTTCAAGGACGTTTCGCCCCACAGCGCGGTGATGATCTTCCCGGCCGCGTACCTGAACAGCCCGTCATCGATGTTCGGCCATACGTTGCTGCGCATCGACCAGGCCGATGTGCAAAGCGACAAGACCGCGCTGCTCAGCTACGCGATCAACTTCGGCGCCTACATTGAAGGTTCGGATAACAGCATCCTCTACGCCTGGAAGGGCCTGATGGGCGGCTACCCTGGCCTGTTCGCCCTGGTGCCGTACCAGGAAAAACTCTCCGAATACCGCAGCCTCGAGAATCGCGACCTATGGGAATACCGCCTGAACCTGAGCCAGGCGGAAACCGAACGGATGGTCGAGCATGTGTGGGAGCTCAAGCAGATCCAGTTCGACTATTTCTTCTTCGACGAAAACTGCTCCTATCGCCTGCTTGAATTGCTGCAAGTCGCCCGTCCCAGCCTGCGCCTGACCGAACAGTTCCCGCTCACGGCGATCCCCACCGACACCGTCAAGGCGGTGAAAGAAGCCGGGCTGGTGGAAAGCATCCAGTACCGCCCGTCCCGGGAGCGAGAGTTGCTCAGCCGCGCCGAACCGCTCAGCGATAATGAGCAGCAGTGGGTTTTGAAGGTCAGCGCCGACCAGCAACAATTGCAAACGCCCGACTTCAAGGCGCTACCGCGCGAGCGCCAGGCGCTGATCATCGATGCCGCCTACCGCCTGGAGCGTTATCGCGCCAACGGCCAGGAGCGCGATCCACAGCGGGCCCAGCGCAGTTTCGAGCTGCTGAGGGCGATCAACCAGAACCCCGCGCCGGAACTGGACATCCCACAGCCGGGCCTTCCGGAAGACGGCCACGAATCGCGCACCTGGCAGGCCGGCCTGGGTACGCGGGGTGACCGTGCGTTCGGTGAGTACGGCCTGCGCATGGCCTATCACGACCTCAACGACAACGCCGAAAGCTTTCCGCTGGGGGCGCAAATCGAGATCCTTCAACTAAAGCTGCGCCAGTACGAAGGCAACGACTGGCAAGTGCAGCAGCTGGACCTGGCGACCATCCGCTCCCTGACCCCGCGCAACGAGCTGCTGCAACCGTTGTCCTGGCAGGTCACTGGTGGCCTGGAGCGGGTGCCGGGCAAACATGACGATGAAACACTGGTCAGCCACGTCAACGGCGGCGCGGGCGGCACTTGGGCGCTGGGCGAAGATGTACTGGGCTTTGCACTGGGCACGGTGCGGGTCGAACACAACAACGATTTCGCTCAATTCATCGCCCCGGCCGCCGGATTCAACAGCGGCGTGCTGTGGAAAAACCCGCTGGGCAACCTGAGCCTGGAAGCCAAGGGCGATTACTTCGTTAATGGCGAGGTACGCCGTAGCCTGAGCCTGAACCAGCAGTGGGAATTGTCCCGCAACCTGGGCCTGCGCCTGAGCGCCCAGCGAGAGTTCAGCCACTTGGCCTCGCCAGAGAACGAGGTGATGCTCGAGGTGAAGTGGTACCACTACTGAACGAACGGATTGATCACCGCGCTTTCCCACCTTTCTGACGAATCCGCTTCTAGACTTCTTTTATGAGTGGATCGGGCAGGAACGCAAAACATGTGGCGCGCGGCGGTGGTATTGGGGGTGTTGGTGTTGCTCGGTGGCTGTGAAACAACCCATGAGGATTTGATTGCCCGAGGTTATCCACCGGCCTTCGCCGACGGTTTCGATGATGGCTGCAGTAGCGGTCGGCAAGCCGCCGGCGTAATCACAGGCCAGTTCAGGAAGGACGTGCCGCGTTATCTCAAGGATGCCCGCTACGCCGAGGGCTGGAGCGACGGCTTTCGCCAGTGCCAGGCCATGCGCGAGAGTGAAGAGCGTGACGTCTACCGCGAACGCCACTGGGACGATCGCGAACGTGCCTGGCAGCAGGAGAAAGATCGCGACGCCGCTCGGGCCTATCGCACGCAGTGAGTCGCTCAGAGACATCCGTCGAAACCAAAACCTTGCGACCATGGCCCAAACTCCAACAGAGGAGAACCCTATGAGTCGCGCTTTCGTCAACGAAGACAACGCCGCCGCCCAGGCCGATCAACCGGTCGAACGCCAGGTCAGCGCACAGCCCAACTACGTCACGCCGGCGGGGCTTGCTCAATTGCAGGCACGGGTCACCGAACTGCAGCAACTGCATAGCCAACAGTCTGCCCAGGGCGAGCGGGCAGACAAGCAGCGTATCGCCGATATCGAACGGGATCTGCGATATTTCAATCAACGCCTGCAAAGCGCCCAGGTCGTTACGCCGAGCCATTGCGATCAGGTGCGAATCGGGCACTGGGTGACTTTTGCCGATGAGCACGATCAGGAACGGTGTGTGCAATTGGTTGGGGAAGACCAGGCCGATGCGGCCAATGGACTGATCAACTGGGGCTCGCCGCTGGGGCGGGCCTTGCTGGGGGCGAAGGTTGGGGATGAAGTGGTGTGGAAGCGGCCGGCGGGGGATCTATCGATTGAGGTGGTGGCAATTGACCTGAAGTAAAGCCACGGTCCATGAAAAACGGAGCCCGAAGGCTCCGTTTTTCATGCAACCGACCGAATCAGGCCAGTTTCTTGTGCCGTACGCGATGCGGCTGGGCGGCGGCTTCGCCGAGGCGTTTCTTGCGATCGGCTTCGTACTCGGTGTAGTTGCCTTCGAAGAACACCGCTTGGGAGTCGTCTTCATATGCCAGGATGTGAGTTGCCACGCGGTCAAGGAACCACCGGTCGTGGGAGATCACAATGGCGGCGCCCGGGAAGTCCAGCAAAGCTTCTTCCAGGGAACGCAGGGTTTCGACGTCGAGGTCGTTGGACGGTTCGTCGAGCAGCAAGACGTTACCGCCCTCCTTCAACGTCAACGCCAGGTGCAAGCGACCGCGCTCACCGCCGGAGAGATCCTTGACGAACTTCTGCTGATCGCCGCCCTTGAAGTTGAAACGACCGACATAAGTGCGCGACGGGATTTCATAGTTGCCGATACGGATCTGGTCGGAACCGTCAGAGATCTGCTGGAACACGGTCTTGCTGCCGTCCAGGTCCTCACGGCTCTGGTCGACGCAGGCCAGTTGCACGGTTTCACCGATCTCGATGGTGCCGGAGTCCGGGGTTTCCTTGCCCATCAGCATGCGGAACAGCGTGGATTTACCCGCACCGTTACCACCGATCACACCGACAATGGCGCCTTTAGGCATGGAGAACGACAGGTTGTCGATCAACACGCGGTCGCCGTAGCCCTTGGTGACGTTCTTGAATTCGATGACCTTGTCACCCAGGCGCGGGCCGGCCGGGATGTAGATCTCGTTGGTTTCGCTGCGCTTTTGGAATTCCTGAGACTGCATTTCCTCGAAGCGTTGCAGACGAGCCTTGGATTTGGACTGGCGGGCCTTGGCGCCCTTGCGCACCCATTCCAGTTCTTCCTTCATGGCTTTTTCATGGGCCGACTGCTGCTTGGACTCCTGGGCCAGACGATCGGACTTGGCTTCCAGCCAGCCCGAATAGTTGCCCTCGTACGGAATGCCCGCGCCGCGGTCGAGTTCCAGGATCCAGCCGGCGACGTTGTCCAGGAAGTAACGGTCGTGCGTGATCGCAACCACGGTGCCTGGGAAGTCGTGCAGGAAGTGTTCGAGCCAGGCGACGGAGTCGGCGTCCAGGTGGTTCGTCGGTTCGTCGAGCAGCAACATGTCCGGCGCGGACAGCAGCAGGCGGCACAGGGCCACGCGACGCTTTTCACCGCCCGACAGATGTTCCACTTTCGCGTCCCAGGCCGGCAGGCGCAGCGCATCGGCGGCCACTTCCAGCTGGCGATCCAGGTTATGACCGTCGCTGGCCTGCAGGATCGCTTCGAGCTTGGCCTGTTCGGCGGCCAGCTTGTCAAAATCGGCGTCCGGGTCGGCGTAGGCGGCGTAGACCTCGTCCAGGCGCGCCTGGGCGTCCTTGATCACGCTGACCGCTTCCTCGACCACTTCACGCACGGTCTTGGTCGGGTCCAGTTGTGGCTCTTGCGGCAGGTAGCCGATGTTCAGGTCGGGCATCGGACGGGCTTCACCGTCGAACTCCTTGTCGACGCCGGCCATGATTTTCAGCAGCGTGGACTTACCCGAGCCGTTGAGGCCCAGTACGCCGATCTTGGCGCCAGGGAAAAAGGAAAGAGAAATGTTTTTCAGGATTTCCCGCTTCGGCGGAACAACTTTGCCCAGCCGATGCATGGTGAAGACGTATTGAGCCATGGTGAACCTAGCGTCAGTGACAGTGAAAAGAACGAGCCAGGCCATGCGCGGCGCGGGCAGTTGATGTTAATCACTGCCTGCGAGCCGATGGAGCCTGGGAATCCGGAGCTGGAACGCTCTTGTTTGACCGGCAAAGCTACCTCAACCGTCGGTCCAGGTCCAGCCGCCGAGGGCTGGCACTTTGCCACAAGTCAAGGCATGCTAGCCGCCCTTCGGGCGTCCGGCTTATAGTGACGTCGCGCCAGTCCAGCAAACCGCAGGATTACAGCTTGTCCAACGTCACTCCGCCCCCGTCCCCACGCGCACCCGTCGCCGTGCCAGGCTTGCCCCTGCGCGGGACATTGAAGGGCGGGCTGGCCTCGCTGGTGCTGTTGTTGCTGGGGCTACTCTTCTGGCAGTTGCTTGACCAACTGCGCGAAACCCAACAGCAGCAGCGCCAATACACCATCGATTACACGGCCGACCTCGCCGCGCAAGTCAGCCTGAACATGGCCCTGAACGCGCAAATAGCCCTCAATCTGCTACCGATCGTCGAACAACCGCAAACCGCCGACGAACAGCAGGCGCTGTTGCGCAAGCTCAAGCAATCATTGCCCGAATTGCGCAGCCTGGCGCTGCTGAGCCCCTCCGGCAGAGTGCTCAGCGACAGTGACGCGGATAGCCAGGACGCGGATTACCTGGCCGAACTGGTACGGCGCAGTCGCGCCCAGGCTCACTATTTCAGCAATGCCGAGGACGGTTCCGTGGTGCATCTGCTGTTGCACCAGGCCAGCGGCAGCTCTCGCGGATACTGGGCGCTGCGCCTGTCTCCGAGTTTCTTTTCGACATTGACCAAACAGGGCGATACGGGCCTGCGGCCACTGTGGCTGGTGGAGAACCGTCTCAATCGGCAGATCATCAGCCGCGACGAAAGCCTGCCCACGATCACCCCGTCCCAACTGACCCCGCAGGACCTGAGCAACACGGTGTTGACCGTCCCCCTGAGCAGCAGCGACTGGCAGCTGCGCGGGCTGTTCGACCGGCGCCAGGTGCTCGAGCAACTGCTCCCGGCCTTCATCGGCAAATGCCTGCTGGGCCTGGCGTTTTCCATGTTGCCGGTCATTGCCCTGCTGAACATGCGCCGACGCCAGCGGCAGCTGCACGAAGGGCGCCGTCGCTATCAGGACATTTTCGAGGGCACCGGCGTGGCCCTCTGCGTGCTCGACCTGTCCGGCCTCAAGGCGTTTTTTGCCAGGACTGGCCTGCACAACGGCGAGCAATTGCGCGCCTGGTTGCAGGTTCCGCAACAGCTCGAACAGTTGCAACAGCAAGTGCACGTCACCGAAGTCAACCAGGTGGCGTTGAAGCTGCTCAATGTCGACTCCTGCCAACAAGCCTGGCAATTGCTGGTTGGCAACGCCGAAAGGGACAACAACCCGGTCGGTTCGAAACTGCTCGAAGCGTTGCTCGATCCCCATAAACAGCTGGAGCTGGAAATCAGGCTCCAGGACGCCCACGGCCGGGATCAGCATCTGTGGCTGGTGTTGCGCCTGCCGGAAACCCAGCACGACTATAACGCGGTCATCCTGAGCATCAGCGACATCACCAGCCGCAAGCTGATCGAACTGTCGCTACTGGAACGCGAAGGGTTCTGGTCCGATGTGGTGCGCACCGTTCCGGATCATCTTTATGTGCAGGATGTGATCAGCCAGCGGATGATCTTCAGCAACCACCACCTGGGCCAGACGCTCGGCTACGACCGAACCGAACTGCACCAGATGGGCGAGTATTTCTGGGAAATCCTGCTGCACAGCGACGACGCCGATCACTATCACACGCTGCGCCAGGAACAGCGGCGCGGCGGCTACACGCAGTTGCTGCAATGCCAGCTGCGGTTCCGCCATCGCAACGGCAAGTGGCGCCGTTTCGAGGTCCGCGAACAGGCCCTGGCCCGGGACCGCTACGACCAGGTGACCCGGATCATCGGCGTGGCCAAGGACATTACCGAGCAGATCGAGGCCAGCGAATCGCTGCGCGACAGCGAGCAACGCTACCGGATGCTCGCCGAAAGCATCAGCGATGTGATTTTCTCGACCGACAGCAAGCTGTCGCTCAACTATGTCAGCCCGTCCGTCCAGGCGGTGCTGGGCTACACCGCCGACTCGATCTTCCAGAACGGCTGGCAGTCGACCATCGCCAACCCGCAACAACTGACCGGCATCTACAGCCTGATGGACCGCCTCAGCAAGGCCCTCGACAAGCCCGACCAACTGACCGAGCTGCGCAACCAGATGCAGACCCAGTTGTATCTGTTCGACTGCCTGCGCGCCGATGGGCGCAAGATCCCTATCGAGCTGCGGCTGGTGCTGGTGTGGGATGACCATGGCGCGTTCGAAGGTGTACTGGGGGTGGGCCGTGACATCAGCCAGCAGCGGCGCGCCGAAAAAGACCTGCGCATGGCCGCCACCGTATTCGAGCACTCGACATCGGCGATCCTGATCACCGACCCGGCCGGCTACATCGTTCAGGCCAACGAGGCGTTCAGTCGCGTCAGCGGTTACGCGGTATCGCAAGTGCTCGACCAACTGCCCACCATGCTGACCGTGGATGAGCAGCAGGAAGCCCATTTGCGCTACGTGCTCAAGCAACTGCAACAACACAGCACCTGGGAAGGCGAAGTCTGGCTCAAGCGCCGTAATGGCGAACATTACCCGGCCTGGGTCGGCATCACGGCGGTGCTCGACGACGAAGGCGACCTTGCCAGCTACGTGTGTTTCTTCAGCGACATCAGCGAACGCAAGGCCAGCGAGCAACGCATCCATCGCCTGGCCTACTACGACGCATTGACTCACCTGCCCAACCGCACGCTGTTCCAGGACCGTCTGCACACCGCGCTGCAGTCAGCCGAGCGACAGAAGACCTGGGTCGTGCTGATGTTTCTCGACCTGGACCGCTTCAAGCCGATCAACGACTCCCTGGGTCATGCCGCTGGCGACCGGATGCTCAAGGAAATGGCGACGCGCCTGCTCGGCTGCGTGGCCGACGACGACACCGTGGCGCGCATGGGCGGCGATGAATTCACCCTGCTGCTGCAACCGCGAGCCACTCGCGAGATGGCGTTGAACAGGGCGATCACCGTGGCCGAGCAGATCCTTGCTAGCCTCGTCCGGCCCTTCGTGCTGGAAGGTCGCGAGTTTTTCGTCACCGCCAGTATCGGTATCGCCCTCAGTCCCCAGGACGGCAACGAACTCAGCCAATTGATGAAGAACGCCGACACGGCCATGTATCACGCCAAGGAGCGCGGCAAGAACAACTTCCAGTTCTACCAGGCCGACATGAACGCCAGCGCCCTGGAGCGGCTGGAATTGGAAAGCGACCTGCGCCACGCCTTGGAACAGAATGAGTTCGTGCTCTATTACCAACCCCAGTTCAGTGGCGACGGCAAGCGCCTGACCGGCGCCGAGGCCTTGCTGCGCTGGCGCCATCCGCGACGCGGGTTGGTGCCGCCGGGGGATTTCATCCCGGTGCTGGAAGAACTCGGCCTGGTGGTGGACGTCGGCGACTGGGTCATCAGCGAAGCCTGTCGCCAGCTCAGGACCTGGCACCAGGCCAAGGTCCGGGTGCCGAAGGTCTCGGTCAACATCTCGGCCCGGCAGTTCTCCGACGGCCAACTCGGCACACGCATCGCCAATATCTTGCGCAGCACTGGGCTGCCACCGGCCTGCCTGGAGCTGGAACTGACGGAAAGTATTCTGATGCGCGAAGTCAGCGAGGCGATGCAGATCCTCGCCGGGTTGAAAAACCTTGGCCTGAGTATCGCGGTGGATGACTTCGGCACCGGTTATTCGTCGCTCAACTACCTCAAGCAATTCCCCATCGACGTGCTGAAGATCGACCGCACCTTCGTCGACGGCCTGCCGTCCGGCGAGCAGGACGCGCAGATCGCCCGGGCGATCATCGCCATGGCCCACAGCCTCAACCTGGCGGTGATCGCCGAAGGCGTCGAGACCCACGAGCAACTGGACTTCTTGCGCGAACACGGCTGCGACGAAGTACAGGGCTACCTGTTCGGCCGGCCGATGCCGGCGAATCGGTTTGAAGCGCAGTTCAGCAATGATGCGTTGTTCATGATCGACTGAAATTTTTGGTGTCTGGACTGGCCTCATCGCGAGCAGGCTCGCTCCCACACTTGTTTTGGGTGCCTTGGCAATCTACATACACCACAGATCCCTGTGGGAGCGAGCCTGCTCGCGATGAGGCCGGTACAGGCGACGCTGAGCCCTGCGTGAAACCCATTCGTCCAAGACATGACGCCCTTTCATATGCCTTCCAAAACCGGTTGAGGTAGAATGCCCCCCTTTTCTGCCCCGATCCTTGAGGACCGCCATGTTCAGCCGTGATTTGACTATTGCCAAGTACGACGCCGATCTCTTTGCCGCCATGGAGCAAGAAGCTCAGCGCCAGGAAGAGCACATCGAGCTGATCGCTTCGGAAAACTACACCAGCCCAGCGGTGATGGAAGCTCAAGGCTCGGTACTGACCAACAAGTACGCCGAAGGCTACCCAGGCAAGCGTTACTACGGTGGTTGCGAGTACGTCGACGTGGTCGAGCAATTGGCCATCGACCGCGCCAAGCAGCTGTTCGGCGCCGATTACGCCAACGTCCAGCCACACGCAGGTTCCCAGGCCAATGCCGCCGTGTACCTGGCGTTGCTGTCGGCCGGTGACACCATCCTGGGCATGAGCCTGGCCCACGGCGGTCACCTGACCCACGGCGCCAGCGTTTCCTCCTCCGGCAAGCTGTACAACGCCGTTCAGTACGGTATCGACGGCAATGGCCTGATCGACTACGACGAAGTCGAGCGCCTGGCCCTCGAGCACAAGCCGAAAATGATCGTGGCCGGTTTCTCCGCCTACTCCCAGATCCTCGATTTCCCGCGCTTTCGCGAGATCGCCGACAAGGTCGGGGCCTACCTGTTCGTCGACATGGCCCACGTTGCCGGCCTGGTTGCCGCTGGCGTGTACCCGAACCCGGTACCGTTCGCCGACGTGGTCACCACCACCACCCACAAGACCCTGCGCGGTCCACGTGGCGGCCTGATCCTGGCGCGCGCCAACGCCGACATCGAGAAGAAGCTGAACTCGGCGGTATTCCCAGGCGCCCAGGGCGGCCCGCTGGAGCACGTGATCGCGGCCAAGGCGATCTGCTTCAAGGAAGCCCTGCAGCCTGAGTTCAAGGCCTACCAGCAACAAGTGGTGAAGAACGCCAAGGCCATGGCCGGCGTGTTCATCGAGCGCGGCTTCGACGTGGTGTCCGGCGGTACTGAAAACCACCTGTTCCTGCTCTCGCTGATCAAGCAAGAGATTTCCGGCAAAGACGCTGACGCGGCGCTGGGTAAAGCGTTCATCACCGTCAACAAGAACTCGGTACCCAACGATCCACGTTCCCCGTTCGTCACCTCGGGCCTGCGTTTCGGCACCCCTGCGGTGACCACTCGCGGTTTCAAGGAAGCCGAGTGCAAGGAACTGGCTGGCTGGATCTGCGACATCCTGGCCGACCTGAACAACGAAGCGGTGATCGACGCCGTGCGTGAGAAGGTCAAGGCGATCTGCAAGAAGCTGCCGGTATACGGCGCCTGATAGCAGTAGCAAAAAAAAACCGGCCCCAGTGGCCGGTTTTTTTATCGTTGGAAAACCACTCGCCCCACGCGTGGATGGTCAGTGGAGCGCGGCTTCGAAGCCGGCGCGGATCTTTTCTTCGGGCAGTTCATCGGCGATGAACACGATAACGCTTTCTCGGGCCTCGCCTGGCGCCCAATCGGTGTCCCAATCGAAACCGTACAATTTGAGCACACCCTGGAATACCAACCGACGGGACTCGCCCGCGATGTTCAAAACGCCTTTGTAGCGCAGCAACTGCTTGCCGTGTTCTTCCAGCAACTGGTTCATGAAGTCGCTGAGCTTGTCGATGTCCAGCGGCTTGTCGGTGCGCAGCACCAGGCTGCTGATGCGATCGCCCGTGGTCGCCTTGCCAACCGGACGAAGGCTGAGCCCGGCGCCCAGGTCCGCATTGAGGTTGAAACCGCGGATGTCCAGCAATTCGGCCAGGTCGATCTTGCCGTGTTCGACCACCCGAATCGGCGCCCGCCGGTTGATGCGCATAAGGCGTTCCCGAAGAGCCTCGACATGGGCCGCGTCGACCAGGTCTGTCTTGCTCAATAGCAGGCGATCGGCAAATCCGACCTGGGCCTGGGCAATGGCCTGGGCCAGGTGGGTGTCGGCATGCGCGGCATCCACCAAGGTCAGGATACCGTCGAGGATGTAGCGCTCACGCAGGTCCTCGTCGATGAAAAAGGTTTGCGCCACCGGTGCGGGATCGGCGAGACCGGTGCATTCGATCACTAGGCGGTCAAATTGGATCTCGCCGCTGTCCAGCCGCTCGAGCAACAAGTACAGGGCCTTGGTGAGGTCGGTGTGGATGGTGCAACAAACGCAGCCGTTGGCCAGGGTCATGACCTGCACCGGCTCTTCGCCCAGCAACTGGGTATCGATGCCTGCATCGCTGAATTCGTTCTCGATCACGGCAATTTTCAGGCCGTGCTCGGCCTTGAGCAGATGACGCAGCAGCGTGGTCTTGCCAGCGCCGAGGAAGCCGCTGAGGATCGTGACCGGGATGGGAGCGGACAAACTGAATCTCCTTGATGCCTGAAAAAGAAAGCGGATCCTGTGGGAGCGAGCTTGCTCGCGATGGCGTCAGGTCAGTCAATTCATCATTAATTGACCCACCGCTATCGCGAGCAGGCTCGCTCCCACAAGGCGATCCGTGGTGTACGCAATCCCAAGGCCACCCCAAAACAACTGTGGGAGCGAGCCTGCTCGCGATGGCGTCAGGTCAGTCAATTCATCATTAACTGACCCACCGCTATCGCGAGCAGGCTCGCTCCCACAAGGGATGGGCCTCAGTTCAACAGCACTTGGGCCCGGCCTTGCCGCCGTAACGGGCCTCTTGGCGCTCTCGGAAGAACGCCTCGTAGTCCATCAGCGGCTTGTCCGGGTGCTTGGTTTGCATGTGCTCGACGTAGTTGTCGTAGTCGGGCATGCCGACCATCAGGCGGGCGGCCTGACCGAGGTATTTACCGAGGCGACTCAAGTCATTGAACATCGTTGCAATCCTCTATCAAGCGTCCGGCAGGGCCTGGAATGGCGCTTCTTTGTCCGTGCGCTCTTTCGTGCCCCAGGCGGCGATGCCGACCTTGAGCGCGTAGAACAGGATGCTGAAGACCACGAACAGGAACAATACCGTCAGCGTTGCGTTGGTGTAGGCATTGAACACCACGTGCTGCATCTGCTCGATGCTCTTGGCCGGGGCCAGGATCTGGCCGGCGGCCAGGGCATCGTTGTATTTGCGCGCCAGGGCGAGGAAGCCGATCGCCGGGTTGGCGTCGAACAGCTTGATCAGGCCCGCGGTGGTGGTGCAGATCAGCAGCCAGCTCGCCGGCAGCAGCGTGACCCAGACGTAGCGCTGGCGCTTCATTTTGATCAGCACCACGGTGGCGAGCATCAGCGCGATACCGGCCAGCATCTGGTTGGAGATGCCGAACAGCGGCCACAAGGTGTTGATGCCGCCCAGCGGATCGATCACGCCCTGATACAGCAAGTAACCCCACAGCGCGACGCAGCCGGCGGTGGCGATCAGGTTGGCGGTCCAGGATTCGGTTCGCTTGAGGGCCGGCACGAACGAGCCGAGCAGATCCTGCAGCATGAACCGCCCGGCACGGGTGCCGGCGTCCACCGCGGTGAGGATGAACAGCGCTTCGAACAGGATCGCGAAGTGATACCAGAAGGCCATGGTGTTCTCACCCGGCAGCACCGAGTGCAGGATCTGCGCGATACCGACCGCCAGGGTCGGCGCACCGCCGGCACGGGCCAGGATGGTGGTTTCACCGATGTCCTTGGCCACCGCTTGCAGCGCGTCGGGGGTGATTGCAAAGCCCCAACTGCTGACGGTCTGGGCCACGGCCACCACGTCAGTGCCGACGATCGCCGCCGGGCTGTTCATGGCGAAGTACACGCCCGGCTCGATCACCGAGGCGGCAACCATCGCCATGATGGCCACGAAGGACTCCATCAGCATGCCGCCGTAACCGATGTAGCGGGCGTTGGTTTCGTTATCCAGCAGCTTGGGCGTGGTGCCCGAGGAGATCAGCGCATGGAAGCCCGAGACCGCGCCGCAGGCGATGGTGATGAACAGGAACGGGAACAAGCCGCCCTTCCACACCGGCCCGGTGCCGTCGGTGAACTGAGTCAGCGCGGGCATTTTCAGTTCGGGCATGGTGACCAGGATGCCGATCGCCAGGGCGACGATGGTGCCGATCTTGAGGAAGGTCGACAGGTAGTCCCGTGGCGCCAGGATCAGCCACACCGGCAGGACCGCCGCGACAAAACCGTAGCCGATCAGCATCCAGGTGATCTGGATTCCGGTGAAGGTGAAGGCCTTGGCCCAGACCGGATCGGCGGCGATCTGCCCGCCCAGCCAGATAGAACCCAACAGCAACAGCACGCCGATGATCGAGATCTCGCCGATGCGGCCCGGGCGGATGTAGCGCATGTAGATGCCCATGAACATCGCGATCGGGATGGTCGCCATCACCGTGAAGATGCCCCACGGGCTCTCGGCCAGGGCCTTGACCACGATCAGCGCCAGCACCGCGAGGATGATGATCATGATCAGGAAGCAGCCGAACAGCGCGATGGTGCCGGGAATACGGCCCATTTCCTCGCGCACCATGTCGCCCAGGGAGCGACCGTTGCGGCGGGTGGACAGGAACAGGACCATGAAGTCCTGCACCGCACCGGCCAGCACCACGCCGGCGATCAGCCAGAGCGTGCCGGGCAGGTAGCCCATCTGCGCGGCCAGCACCGGCCCGACCAGCGGCCCCGCGCCGGCAATGGCCGCGAAGTGGTGGCCGAACAGGATGTGCTTGTTGGTCGGGACGTAGTCCAGGCCATCGTTGTTGAGCACGGCAGGCGTGGCCCGGCGCGCATCGAGTTGCATCACGTTGTTGGCGATGAAGAGGCTGTAGTAGCGATAGGCGACCAGGTAAATGGCCACGGCTGCGACGACGATCCAGAGGGCGTTGATCGCCTCGCCTCGACGCAATGCCACGACGCCCAGGGCGCACGCTCCTACGACGGCCAGCAGTAGCCAGGGCAGATGGCGTAGCAGGCTATTATTGTTTTTCATTTTTATATTCCAGCCAGGGTGGACAAGAAAGATAGCCACTGGAGTTTAGCGCTAACCAGCGTAAAGGCCATACCCCGACATTCGTCGGCCACTGACCGAACGACAACGACGGCGCGCCAGTTGGGTCTATAGTCAGTGGATCTTCAGGGGGAACGGGTAATGAGCGAACGCCGCCGCTTCGTACGAATTGAATTCCATGCCAAGACCGAACTGAGCCAAGGGCCCTTCATCTGGCCAGTGAAGTTGCTCGACCTGTCCCTCAATGGGCTGCTGATCGAAAAGCCCCAGCCTTGGCTCGGTGACCCCGAGGCGCCTTTCATGGCAGACATCCACCTGAGCCCGGAGGCAGAGGTCAAGATGGAAGTCCGGCTGGCTCACGACGACCACGGCCACCTGGGCTTCGTCTGCGAGCACATCGACCTGGATTCCATCGCCCACTTGCGTCGATTGGTGGAACTGAACCTGGCCGACCATGATGAACTGGAGCGGGAACTGGCGGCGTTGATCCAGATTTGAATCCAGCGGTGCCCCCTGTGGCGAGGGGATTTATCCCCGCTGGGCTGCAAAGCAGCCCTAAACCTGACAACTCGGTGTGCCAGGTTGATTGGGGTCGCTTTTTTGGGGCTGCTGCGCAGCCCAGCGGGGATAAATCCCCTCGCCACAGATAAATCCGCTCACCACAGTGGACCGCACCCGCCTCGGTGCTATTCGAACAACGCATCCAACGCCTGCTCCAGACGTGTCACCGCGATGATCTGCAACCCCGCCGGCGCCTCCTTCGGCGCATTGCCCTTGGGCACGATGGCGCGCTTGAAGCCATGCTTGGCCGCTTCTTTCAGCCGCTCCTGCCCACTGGGCACCGGTCGCACTTCTCCCGACAACCCCACTTCCCCAAACACCAACAAATCGTGGGGCAGCGGCCGGTTTCGCAGGCTGGACATGACCGCTGCCATCAGTGCCAGGTCGGATGCGGTCTCCAGCACCTTGACTCCGCCCACCACGTTGAGAAACACGTCTTGGTCGTGCGTAGGAATCCCGCCGTGCCGGTGCAGGACAGCCAGCAACATCGCCAATCGGTTCTGATCCAGCCCCAACGTGACACGGCGCGGGTTCGCCAGGTGACTGTCATCCACCAACGCCTGCACTTCCACCAGCATCGGTCGGGTGCCTTCCCACGTAGCCATGACAACGCTGCCTGGAACTTCTTCCTGGGCGCGTGTCAGAAAGATCGCCGAGGGGTTGGATACTTCCTTCAAGCCCCTGTCGGTCATGCCAAATACACCCAGTTCGTTGACGGCGCCGAAGCGATTCTTCACCGCCCGCAGCAATCGCAGGCGACCATCGGATTCGCCTTCGAAATACAGCACGGTATCGACCATGTGCTCCAGCACCCGTGGCCCGGCCAGCGCGCCTTCCTTGGTGACGTGGCCTACCAGGAAAATCGCCGTGCCGCTCTGCTTGGCGTAACGCACCAGCAACGCAGCGCTCTCGCGCACCTGGGAAACGCCGCCCGGGGCCGATTGCAGTTGTTCGGTAAAAATCGTCTGGATCGAGTCGATCACCATGACCTTGGGTTTTTCCAGGCGCGCCGTGGCGATGATCGTTTCGATGCAAGTCTCGGTCATGACTCGCAACTGATCCTGGGGCAACCCCAGGCGCCGGGCGCGCATGGCCACCTGCTGCTGGGATTCTTCGCCAGTGACATACAGCGCCGGCATGCGCGTGGCGAGATTGCACAACGTCTGCAACAGGATGGTGGACTTGCCGATGCCCGGATCGCCGCCGATCAACACCACCGAACCGTCCACCAGACCACCGCCCAGCACGCGGTCCAGCTCACCGGATGCCGTGGAGAAACGCGGAATTTCCTCAACGCTGACCTCGGCCAGCGTCTTGATCTGCGCCTGCTGGCCGGCCCAGCCCGTACGCCCGGTGGGCGCCGCCGCGCCGCCGCTTTCCACCATGGTTTCGGTCAGAGTGTTCCAGGCCCCGCATTCGCTGCATTGGCCGGCCCATTTGGGAAAGGTCGAGCCGCACTCGGTGCAGCCGTACATGCGCTTTGCCTTGGCCATCTGAACTCCGGGTAAAAACCGCGATGATAACAGCCGGGCTTTACCGCGGGGCCGGCATTTTGATTTCACCCTTTGCCAGATCTGCCGGGGTATTGCCCAACGGATCCCTGGCCTCCAGGTCGGCCCCCTTGGCCTTCAGGGCATCGAGCAACTCGCCACGCTTGAACAGACCGGCATACATCGCGGCGGTCTGCCCGGCACCGTTGCGCTGATCTGGGCTGCAATCGGTGGACAATAAACGACGCGCGATCTGCACTTCGCCCTTGAAAATCGCCCCCATCAACGCGGTGTTGCCACGTTTGTCCTGGGCACAGGCATCCGCCCCGGCGACCAACAGACGCTCGACCGCCGGGCCATGACCGTGATACGCCGCCAGGATCAGAGCGGTGTAGCCCTTCTCATCCCGCGTGTCCAGCGAATAGCCGGCCTCGATGAAGGTATCGAGCATCGGCACATCGCCCCGGCGGGCGGCATCGAAATAATAATCTTGCAACTGTGCCCGCACCTCATCCGCGCCGGCGGTCGGAGCCTGATCGGCCAGCACAGCACATGACCATGTGATTAATATCAATGAAAGGAACTTACGCATCATGACCTCTCCATGCGACTGCGAATTATGGGAGCCGAACCCACTCGGCTCCCATAAGCGGATCAGTCGCTCAGCTTCTCGGCCAGCGCCTTGACTCGCGCCAGGTCGCCCTTGGCGACACGGGCCACTCCCGTCCCGTATTCAGGATCGGCCTTGTAGAGGAACGACAGGATGATGTGCTTGCTCTCGTCATCGGTAGTCGCCAAAGACCCACCAAAACTCTCGATCAAGTCACTGCGCTCCTTTTGGTTGAACGAGCGGTACAGGTCGCCCGCCTGCTTGAAGTTCTGCTCGCGCTGAATTTTCGCCTGTTGGGTGCTACCGGTCAGCTCGGCCTGGCTATAGCGCGCCGCTTGTTGTTCTTCACGGGGCATCAAGCGGCTCGGCTGGTAATTCACACCGGTGCTGGTCTTGCCAAAATTCATCGCGCCATCCTGGTTGCCGTTGTTGACAGCGACCTTGGGGGCATTGATTGGCAACTGCAGCGCGTTCGGCCCAATCCGGTACATTTGCGTATCGGCGTAGGAAAACACCCGCCCCTGCAACAACCGGTCTTCCGAAGGCTCGATACCCGGCACCAGGTTCGCCGGCGCCATTGCCACTTGTTCGGTTTCCTGGAAAACATTCGCCGGATTACGGTTCAACACCATTTGCCCAACTTTTCGCTCCGGAACATCCGGCCATATCTTGGTCGCGTCCAATGGATCGAAGTCAAACTTGGCCAGGTCCTGAGGCTTGAGCACCTGGATGAACAAGTCCCACTTTGGAAAGTCCCCCTTATTGATATGGCTGACCAAATCGTTGGTCATATGGCTGTAATCCTGTCCTTGTACCTTCACCACTTCTTTCGGGTCGAGATTTTTGAGGCCCTGCAAACTTTTCCAATGAAACTTTACGTAACTGATCTCGCCCTTTGCGTTGATCAGTTTGTAAGCATGTACACCGTTACCGTCCATCTCGCGGTAACTGGCTGGTGTCCCGGAGTTTGAATACAACTCGGTCAGGGTGCGAGTCGCTTCTGGAACATGGGAAAAGAAGTCGAAACGACGGGAGTCATCATCCAGGTTGGTTCGCGGATCGGGTTTGAACGCGTGGACCATGTCAGGGAACTTAATAGCGTCACGGATGAAAAATGTCGGAAAGTTATTACCCACCAGATCCCAGTTACCCTCCGCCGTATAGAACTTGGTGGCAAAGCCACGCGGGTCGCGCAGTGTTTCGGGCGAATGATTGCCATGCACCACGGCGGAAAAACGTACGAACACTGGCGTGACCTGGCCCGCCGCGAAAACCTTGGCCTTGGTCAGGTCGCTCAAATCATTGGACACGGTAAATTCGCCATGGGCACCGGTGCCACGGGCATGGACGACGCGCTCGGGGATACGTTCGCGGTCGAACCGCTGAAGCTTCTGGATCAGTTGAACATCCTGCAGCAAGGTTGGGCCATTGGGCCCCGCCGTTTGCGAGTTCTGGTTGTCGCCTACCGCTGCACCATTATCGCGAGTCAGCGTGGCGGCATGGATGGACAGGGAAAACAGGCTGGCGGTCAGCACAACAAGGGAACGGCGACCGGACATAGCGCCGAGGCCTAGGGAAGTGTTCATTGAAGTTTCCTCTGATTTTATAAAGCGCATCCATGTGCGCCTTTCAGAGGCTAGTGCTCGGAAAATGAAAACCTAAATAGAAATGCCATACCGCGCTGATAGAAAAAACAATATAGGGACTCAGCCCTGAAGCGCGTATCGCGCGCGATTGGTGGCACTTTGTAAACTTTTCGCGGGGGGCCGGGTCGATTACAGGCACGCTTTGTAAGCAATCATGTCGAGCGAGACACCGATGACTGGCTTACACTGCGGCTATCAACTCATCTGTCACAAGGAATCATTCATGGGCGTGCTAAGCGAGTTCAAGGCCTTCGCGGTCAAAGGCAATGTCGTCGACATGGCCGTCGGGATCATCATCGGTGCGGCTTTCGGCAAGATCGTTTCGTCGTTCGTGGGTGACGTGGTCATGCCTCCGATCGGCCTTCTGATCGGCGGGGTGGACTTCAGCGACCTGGCCATCACCCTCAAGGCCGCCCAAGGCGATACGCCGGCAGTTGTGCTGGCCTATGGCAAATTCATCCAGAGCACAGTGGACTTTATCATCGTCGCGTTCGCGATCTTCATGGGCGTCAAGGCCATCAACCGGCTCAAGCGCGAAGAAGCCGTCGCGCCGAGCGCCCCCCCTGTGCCGACCAAGGAAGAGCTATTGCTGAGTGAGATCCGCGACTTGCTCAAGGCCCAGAACGAACGGCCCTGATATTCCCGCGCCTAGAAATGGCGTCCCCGGGACGCCATTTTTCTACCAATAGTTTTCCACCGCTACCTGGCCGGGCCGGCGGGTGAGGCTCAGTTGCAGGCCCCTGGCCTTGAGCAGCTTGCGCGTGTCGTCAATCATCTGGGGATTGCCGCACAGCATGACCCGGGAATGCTCAGGCGTCAGCGGGACACCGGCGACCCGTTCCAGCTCACCGTTTTCTATCAACGTAGTGATTCGCCCGTTAAGGGCCTCTGGAACCTGCTCACGGGTGACGGTCGATATAAACCGGAACTTATGCGCGTATTCGGCCAGGTAGTCTCGCTGGAACAACCCCTCGATAAGGTCTTGGTACGCCAGTTCCCTGGCCTCCCGCGCACTGTAGACGAGGATGATCCGTTCGAATTTTTCCCAGACCTCGAAATCCTGCAGGATCGAAAGAAACGGGGCGACACCCGTTCCCGTGGACAACAGCCATAGATCACGACCGTCGACAAAACGGTCCAGCGTCAAATAGCCAAAGGCCTGGCGCTCGACCAGCAGATTATCCCCTGGTTTCAGACGGCTCAGCTCGCTGGTGAATTCACCGCCCGGGACGACGATCGAAAAGAACTCGAGAAACTCGTCGAACGGCGATGACACCATGGAATAAGCGCGCCAGACGGTGCTCCCATCCGCCTTGACGACACCGAGCCGGGCGAACTGACCAGCCCGGAAGCGGAAACCGCGATCCCTGGTGGTGCGTAGCGTAAACAAGTGAGGCGTCAACGTTTGTACGTCGACCAGTCTCTGGCGGGTAAACTTTTCTGCATTGTCGGTCATGGGGCACTCCAATCGAACAAGGCCTGCAGTGTCCCGCAAAGTGAGGATATTAACCACCGCCGAAGATTGATAGCGTTAAGCCACCCACCTTGTACATCGGCGGATAAAGCTCTACAAAGTAAAAAACATGTATCAGAAACACTGTTAGTAAAGTGCCTTCGTCAATAGCGACGACGCCAGACAAAAGAAAAAAATCTAACTACCGAGCAAGGAAAAGTCCTACACTCATTTTCGCGTCACCGATTGGATCCACCTCGTTGAAAGTTCCAAAGGAGAAATGCAATGGACGAGTGGAAGGACTTGCAACTGCGAAAACTGTCATGTGAAAAGGACTTGCAAAGGGCCTATCGTCTGGTACTGGATTTCTTTAATTTTCAAGGATTTGAATACTGTGCCTTTGCCGCATACTCGGGCGTTCCCGATCGGTATGCCAGCAAGATCAATATTAATAATTACCCTTATGGATGGGACCGGCTTTATGAACAAAATGGTTACGTCAACAATGACCCGATAGTGGCGCATTGCAACCAGTCCGCATTACCGATCCTGTGGAGTGAGAGTGCATTTTCCGAAGCACCCAAGTTATGGCGGGAACTTAACCGACAGGGTCTCAGGCACGGCTGGACACAAGCCATACATGATGAGCACGGCTCCCATTACAGTTTATTCAGCCTCGCCAGGACGCATTGTCCGATCGATGCCGACGAGCACTATGGGAACCTTGGCTATGCCATCTTCGCCAGCCAGAAATTGCATGCTCTGGCGGGCAAGAAGCTGGTCGACAATATGGTGCCCCCGCAAACCTACCACCTCTCCCCCCGGGAGATCGAAGTGCTGAGGTGGTCCGCCGAAGGAAAGACGGCGTCGGAGGTCGGGCGCATCCTGTGCCTGTCCGAACGTACCGTGAATTTCCACGTCTGCAGCTGCATGCGGAAGTTGAACGTGACCAATAAAATCTCGGCGGTGGCGAAAGCTGCGCACATCCATGTGATCTAGGTAACCACTCAGTCCGCAAAAACCCACGGGTAATGCCTGGCAAAAAAACGTACCATTTACGGCCCCACTTGAATGATGACGCGCCTAGTCCGCGACGCAGTTCATTCAGGAGGTCCCGCTGACAGACCTGCCCAAGGCAGCGGGACACCCGTTGATTTGCCAGAGTCCCAGCCATGCCCTTGCTCGATACTCCCTTCGCCCAACTCGACCTGATCCGCCAGCCCGAACAGCCGAACGAACCCCTGCAAGCGTTCGACGCTGCCGATGAATATCTGCTTGCGCACCTGGCCGAACACCAACCGGGCGCGGAAACCCGGGTGCTGGTACTCAATGATGGCTTCGGCGCCCTGGCGGCCAGCCTCGCAGGCAAGGTCAAGGTCACCAGCAGCGGTGACTCGTTCCTGGCGCTGCAGGCATTGGAAAAGAATCTGGTGCGCAACGGCTTGCCGTTCGATACGGTGCCCATCGTGCCGGCCAGCGAAGCGCTGACGGGGCCTTTCGATTGTGTCCTGGTCAAGGTGCCCAAGACCCTGGCGCTGCTGGAGGAGCAACTGATCCGGCTGCAAGGGCAACTGGCACCAGGGGCCCAGGTGATCGCTGCCGCGATGGTCAAGCACCTGCCCCGAGCCGCAGGCGACCTGATGGAGCGCTACGTCGGCCCGGTGCAGGCCTCGCTCGCTGTCAAGAAAGCCCGTCTGTTGATTGCCACGCCGCAACCGAGGACACCGGCCGCTTCCCCTTACCCCACTCGGTATGCGCTGGATGAGCCGAACATCGAATTGCTCAATCATGCCAATGTATTCTGCCGTGAAGGGCTGGACATCGGCACCCGCGCCTTCCTGCCGCACCTGCCCAAGAACCTGGGCTCGGCGCGTGTTGCGGACCTGGGTTGCGGCAACGGCGTGCTGGCCATTGCCAGCGCCCTGGCTAACCCGGACGCTCACTACACCCTGGTGGACGAGTCGTACATGGCCGTGCAATCAGCCGCCGAAAACTGGCGAGCCGCCCTGGGCGAGCGCGAAGTGATCGTGCGGGCGGGCGATGGCTTGGCCGGGCAAGAAGCGCAGTCCCTGGATGTGGTGCTGTGCAACCCGCCCTTCCATCAGCAGCAAGTGGTGGGCGATTTCCTTGCCTGGCGCATGTTTCAGCAGGCCCGTGAAGCGTTGGTGGTCGGCGGCGCGCTGTACATCGTCGGCAACCGCCACCTGGGCTATCACAGCAAGCTGGCGCGGCTGTTCCGCGGTGTCGAGCAGGTGGCCGCCACGCCGAAGTTCGTGATCCTCAAAGCCCGCAAATAACTCCGTCAGTGAGTCGTCAAACCCGCGGCGTTCATGAACATCCGCATCAAGCTGGCTACGATGAACAATGCCAGCACGCTACCGGCCCAAATCGCCGCCAGCCAACCGATCCGCTGCCATAGCGGCTTTTTTTCCGCGGCCTCGATGTCTTTCAAGTCAGGCTTGGCCATCTTCGGCACCTCGCAGGTCGGTCAATGGTAGCCATCGTCATGGGTCACCTTGCCGCGGAACACGTAGTAGCTCCAGAAGGTGTACACCAGGATCAACGGAATGATGAACAACGTGCCGACCAGCATGAAGCCCTGGCTCTGTGGCGGCGACGCGGCGTCCCAGATCGAAATGGACGGCGGCACGATGTTCGGCCACAGGCTGATGCCAAGGCCGCTGTAACCCAGGAAAATCAGCACCAGCGTCAGGATGAAAGGCGTGTAGTTGGCGTTGCGGGCCACGGCGCGGAACAACCCGTACATGGTCACCAACACCAGGATCGGCACCGGCAGGAACCAGAACAGGTTCGGCAAGGTGAACCAGCGCGCGGCGATATCGGCATGGGCCAGTGGGGTCCAGATGCTGACGATGCCGATCACCGCCAGCACCACGAAGGCCAACGGCCTGGCCAGGTCATGCATCTGTTCTTGCAGCTTGCCTTCGGTCTTCATGATCAGCCAGGTACAGCCGAGCAAGGCATAGGCGGCGATCAGCGCCAGGCCGCAAAACATGGTGAACGGCGTGAGCCAGTCCAGGGAACCGCCGGCGAACTGGCGATTGACCACTTCGAAGCCGTCGATGAACGCCCCCAGGGCGACCCCCTGGAAGAACGTCGCCGTCAGCGAGCCACCGATAAATGCCTTGTCCCAAAGATGCCGCTTCTCGGCCTTGGCCTTGAAGCGGAACTCGAACGCCACGCCCCGGAAGATGAGCCCGATGAGCATCAGAATCAGCGGCAGGTACAATGCCGAGAGCACCACCGAATACGCCAGCGGGAACGCCCCGAACAGCCCTGCCCCGCCCAGCACCAGCCAGGTCTCGTTACCGTCCCAGACCGGCGCGACGGTGTTCATCATCACGTCGCGGTCGCGCTCGCCCTTGACGAAGGGGAAGAGAATGCCGATGCCCAGGTCGAAGCCGTCCATGATCACGTACATCATGATGCCGAAGATGATGACCACGGCCCAGATCAGCGGAAGATCAATACCCATGACTCAATTCCCCTTGTTCGAGCTGTCGTTGTGGTCCACTTCGTCGTCGCCTTCGTTGGCGGCCGACAATGGACGGGCCGGGGTGCGTTTCTGACCGGGGCCACCGTCGGTCGGCTCGGCTTCCTGGGCCACCGGGCCCTTGCGCACCAGACGCATCATGTAGCTCAACCCCGCGCCGAACAGCGCGAAATACACCACCACGAACATGACCAGGGTGAAGCTCATCTGCGCAAAGCTGTGGCCGGACGACGCATCCGCCGTGCGCATCAAGCCGTAGACTACCCACGGCTGGCGACCGATTTCCGTGGTGAACCAGCCGGCCAGGATCGCGATCAGCCCGGAAGGCCCCATCCACAGCACCAGATGCAGGAACGGGCGGGATTGGTAAAGCCGGTTGCCGCGGCGTAGCCAGAGGCTGCACAGCCCAGTGAATATCATCAGCAACCCCAGGCCCACCATGACCCGGAACGACCAGAACACGATGGTCGAATTCGGTCGATCCTCAGGCGGGAAATCCTTCAGCGCCGGCACCTGATCGGTCAGCGAGTGGGTCAGGATCAAGCTGCCCAGGTACGGGATTTCCACAGCGAACTTGGTTTGCTCGGCCTTCATGTCCGGCCAGCCGAACAGAATCAGCGGCGTGGGTTCGTCGCCGACGTTTTCCCAGTGCCCTTCGATGGCGGCAATTTTTGCCGGCTGGTGCTTCAGCGTATTGAGACCGTGGAAGTCACCGATTACCGCCTGTACAGGCGCGACCAGCAGGGCCATCCACATCGCCATCGACAACATGCGGCGAATGGCCGGGTTATCGCGACCGCGCAGCAGGTGCCAGGCCGCCGACGAGCCGACGAAAAACGCGGTGGCGACAAAGGCCGCGACCGACATGTGCATCAGCCGGAACGGAAACGAGGGGTTGAACACCACGGCCAGCCAGTCCACCGGAATGACTCGGCCATCGATGATTTCGTAGCCTTGCGGGGTTTGCATCCAACTGTTGGACGACAGGATCCAGAAGGTCGAGATCAGCGTACCGATCGCCACCATGACCGTGGAAAAGAAGTGCAAGCCACGCCCCACGCGATTCCAGCCGAACAGCATTACGCCGAGGAAGCCCGCTTCGAGGAAGAATGCCGTGAGCACTTCATAAGTCAGGAGCGGCCCGGTTACAGCGCCAGCGAAATCCGAAAAACGGCTCCAGTTGGTGCCGAACTGATAAGCCATCACCAGCCCGGAGACCACCCCCATGCCGAAGTTGACGGCGAAAATCTTCGACCAGAAGTGATACAGGTCGCGGTAGGTATCGTCGTGTGTCTTCAGCCACAGGCCTTCGAGTACCGCCAGGTAACTCGCCAGGCCAATGGTGATGGCCGGGAACAGGATGTGGAACGAGATGGTGAACGCGAACTGGATTCGGGCGAGATCAAGCGCCTCCAAACCGAACATAAGTCTTCCTCTGTCAGGTAAAACCGGCTGCGGGCGGGGCTTGCATCACAGCCCCCAGGGATATGGAGTGCGATGCTTTTAAAATCGTTCTTTTTAAACCGTCACAACGCAGGACTTTGGCCCAATGGCCGCCAGCACAACGCCCCAAGGGGATTGACCTGGGTCAAGCAATGTTCAAAGAGTAGTCGCTATATGGCCGATGGACGGCGTGGTTTTTTGTCGCGTGGCAGGTTGTCCCAGGTGCTCAGGACATAAGCAAAAACTCTTGTGGCGAGGGGATTCATCCCCGCTCGATTGCACAGCACTCGCAAAGGCTTGGGGCCGCTTAGCGCCCCAGCGGGGCGGTGCGACGTTTCGCTAAATCCCCTCGCCACAAATGTTCCCTCAAGCCAATATCGATGTTTGGCTAACTATTTTTCCAACCACCGCAACTTCCTGTTACAGCTCAGTGATAATCTCGACCTTCCCATCACCGGACCCCGTCACAGATGCCCAGCCAAGCGCCCCTTCTGCTCCGTCACCATCGTCCCTTCATTGCTTTCTGGCTGGCTCGGATATTCACCGCCAGCGGTTTCCAGATGCTGACGGTGGCCATCGGCTGGAACCTCTATCAACTGACCGGCAATGTCCTGGACCTGGGGCTCGTCGGCCTCGTGGAGTTCGCCCCACGGGTGCTGTTCATGCTGCATACCGGGCACGTGGCGGATCGATACGATCGACGTAAAGTCGCGGCCATCTGCCAATCGTTGCAAGCCATGATCGCCCTCACCCTGGCGATTGGCAGCGCCAGCGACAACGTTACGCGAGAGATGATCTTCATCCTCGCGTTCCTGCTCGGCGCGGCCCGCTCCTTCGAAATGCCGACCACCCAGGCGCTGTTGCCGAGCATTGTCCCTGCCGCGTTGTTTCCCCGGGCTGTGGCCGCCGCGCAATCAGCACAACAATCGGCCACCATCGTCGCCCCGGCCCTGGGCGGTTTGCTGTACGCCTTTGGCAGCGTCTGGGTCTATGGGCCAACCGTGTTGCTTTATGTCATCGCCTGCTGCCTGATGCTCAACCTGCCCGCCCGGCAGACACCGCTGAATAAAGGCAAGGCGACCCTCGACTCGCTGTTGGCCGGTATTCGCTTCATTCGCAGCCGCCCGGACATCCTAGGGGCGATCTCTCTGGACTTGTTTGCGGTGCTGTTGGGCGGCGCCACCGCGCTGTTGCCGGTATTCGCCAAGGACATCCTGCTCACCGGCCCCTGGGGCCTGGGCCTGTTGCGTTCGGCGCCGGCGGTCGGGGCCTTGCTGATGTCGCTGTGGCTGGCGCGGTTTGCCGTGGAGCGCAAGGTCGGCCGGGTGATGTTTACCGCCGTGGGCGTGTTCGGCGTCGCCACCATTGCGTTCGGCCTTTCCACGTCGTTCTGGTTCTCCCTGGCGGTATTGGTGGTGCTGGGCGCGGCGGACATGATCAGCATGGTCATCCGCGCCTCCTTCGTGCAGTTGGAAACGCCCGACGAGATGCGCGGTCGGGTGAGCGCTGTGAATGGGTTGTTTATCGGCGCCTCGAACCAGTTGGGCGAATTCGAGTCCGGGCTCACCGCCCACTGGTTCGGCACGGTGCCGGCGGTGGTCATGGGCGGCGTCGGCACGCTGCTGGTGACCGGGGCCTGGATCAAACTGTTCCCGACCCTGGCCAACCGTGACCGGATGCACGAACCGGTGGACGAGGCGAAAGCCTAGAGCAACTTATCCAGGGTGATGGGGAAATCCCGCACCCGTTTGCCCGTGGCATGGTAGATCGCATTCGCCACCGCCGCGGCCACGCCGACAATGCCGATTTCGCCGACGCCCTTGGACCCGAGGGCGTTGACGATCTCGTCATGTTCTTCGACAAATATCACGTCTATCTCGCCAATGTCGGCATTCACCGGCACATGGTACTCGGCCAGATTGTGGTTCATGTGGCGGCCAAGGGCATGGTCGGTCAAGGTTTCTTCGTGCAGTGCCATGCCAACGCCCCAGACCACCCCACCGAGGATCTGGCTGCGGGCAGTCTTCGGATTGACTACCCGGCCCGCCGCGATGGCGCTGACCACTCGGTTGACCTTCACCGTGCCAAGGTCTTCATCCACCAACACCTCAACAAAAACCGCCGAATGCGTGGCGGTCGCATAGGCCTGGCGTTTTTCATCCGGTCCGGTGGCGACCTCCGCGTGCAACGGCATTTCGCCGCTTTTTTGCGCCAGCTCCGCCAGGGCGACACGGGCCTCGCCCATGCGCAGTTCACCGTCGATGAAGGTTACCTGCTCAAGGGTCGCGCCGCTGAAGGCAGGACAGGACTGACGGGCCACGGCGAGCAGCTTTTCCCTGAGCGCTTCGCAGGCTTTCTGCACCGCCGTGCCCACCGACGAGACGGTAAACGAACCACCCTGCAATGGTGCCGTTGGCAGCGACGAGTCGCCCAGGACAAAGGTGACGTCCTCAAGGGAAACGCCTGACGCCTCGGCGGCAATTTGAGTCATGACGGTATAGGTGCCGGTGCCGATGTCCGTCGTTGCGCTGCTGACGGTCAACTTGCCGTTGGCGTCCAGCGAGGCGCGGGCACTGGCTTTTTGCTGCATGGCTTCCCACACGCCGCCCGCCATGCCCCAGCCCACCAGTTGTCGGCCGCTGCGCATGCTGCGCGGTTCGGGGTTGCGCTTGCTCCAACCGAAACGGTCGGCGCCCTGGGCGTAACAGGCCCGCAGCTCCTTGCTGGAATAGGGCTTGCCTTCGTTTTCGTTGCGTTCGGCATAGTTGATCAGACGCAACTGCACCGGGTCGATCGCCAGGGCGCAGGCCAGCTCGTCCATGGCACATTCCAGCCCGATCAACCCGAGGGCCGCGCCCGGGGCGCGCATGTCCAGCGGTGTGTAAACGTCCAACGGCGCCAGTTTGTACGTCAGTGTCACGTTATCGCAGTGATAGAGCATGCCGCTCCACTCCACCACGTGCTCGGTAAAATCTTCGAAACGCGAGGTCTGGCCAATGGCGGTATGCGCTACCGCGAGCAATCTTCCGTTGGCCGCAGCACCCAATTGCAAGCGCTGGAATGTCCGAGGCCGATAGCCAAACGTAAACATCTGCTGGCGCGTCAGGCTGACCCGTACGGAACGCTTGAGATGCAGCGCCGCCATCACCGCGAGCGCCAATTGGTATTGCGGACGCAGGCCGGAACCAAACGCGCCGCCCACGTAGGCGGCAAATACCCGCACTTGCTCCTTTTCCAGCCCGAATACTTTTTGCACGTACGCCTGGCAGTTCTGCGCGCCTTGGGTCTTGTCGTGGATATGCAGGCTTGCGTCGGGTTGGTACAACACGGTGGAGGCATGGGGCTCCATCGGGTTGTGGTGTTCTATCGGCGTGCTGTAGGACACGTCCACACTCAGGGCTGCGCTCGCGTACTCGCCCTGAAAATTCCCACGGGGCTTGGGCAGTTCTGCAGGTGCTGGATGGGCTTCGTTTTGCAGGATTGTCAGATCGGTCTGATGCCCCTCAGCCTCGTATTCAATCTCCACCAGCGAGCCGGCATAACGGGCCAGCTCCAGGTTTTCGGCGACCACCAGGGCCAGCGGCTGGCCGCTATAGAGGATCTGGTCGTTGAACAGTGGCCGGAACGGCGAGCCCTCCGCTGCGTCGGCATCCTGATAGGGTTCGTCGTAGCTGGCGATTTTGGGCCGATTGGTATGATCGATCACAGCAACGACACCCGGCAGCGCCAGGGCGCGGGAAGCATCGATACCCACCACCCGCCCCCGGGCGATGGCACTGGATACGACACTGCCGTGCAACAAGCCATCTTCCGGATATTCCCCGGCGTAACGGGCCCGACCGGTCACCTTGAGGAGGCCATCAACCCGGTCCAGCGGTTGGCCTATGGTTTTGCTCGGTGCATTCATCGGGCGGTTCCTCCCACCAGTGCGGCATCGCTCAAGGCTCGGACAATCGCCCGGCGCGCCAACTTGACCTTGAAACCGTTGTGCTCTAGCGGCTCGGCGTCTTGCAGCAGCGCATCCGCGGCGGCCGTGAACGTCTCGCGGCTGACCGCCTGACCCACCAACCAACTCTCCACGGATCGATCACGCCAAGGCTTGTGGGCCACGCCACCCAAGGCCAGGCGAGCCTGGCGAATCACCGGCCCGTCCAGCTCCAGCGCGGCGGCGACCGAGACCAGAGCGAAGGCATAGGACGCGCGGTCACGGATCTTCAAGTACTGGCTATGTTCGGCGAAGCCTGTGGGCGGCAGCTCGATATAGGTGATCAGTTCATCATCGGCCAGTTGGTTGTCCCGGTCCGGAGCGTCGCCGGGCAGGCGATGGAAGTCGGCGAATTCGATGGTCCGTGGTCCACCCCGGCCCAGCACATGGACCACCGCGTCAAGCGCGGCCAGTGCCACGCACATGTCCGAGGGATGAGTCGCGACGCATTGATCGCTCGCCCCAAGAATCGCGTGAATACGGTTCAAACCGCTTCGAGCCGGGCAGCCACTGCCGGGCCGACGTTTGTTGCACGGCACACCGGCGTCATAAAAATAGTAACAACGGGTACGCTGCAACAGGTTGCCACCCGTGCTGGCCATGTTGCGCAGCTGTGGCGAAGCACCGGCAAGAATGGCCTGGGAGAGCAATGGATAACGGCGCTCGATCCAGGGGTGCCAGGCCAAATCGGCGTTACTCACCAACGCGCCAATCATCACCCCGCCCGATGGCGTTTCGCTGAGGTCGGCCAAGGGCAGCCCGGTGATATCGATCAGGTGCTGGGGGCGGGTGAGGTTTTCCTTCATCAGGTCGAGCAGGTTGGTGCCGCCAGCGATGAAACGCGAATCGGCACTCGACAGCTCGACGGCGGCCTGCAGCGTGTCGGGCTTGCTGTAGCGAAAGGGATTCACGACTCACCTCCGGTCTGCTGGCAGAGCGGCAGGGCTTCTTCGATGGCATCGCGAATGTTGTTGTAGGCACCGCATCGGCAGAGGTTGCCGCTCATCAGCTCGCTGATTTCGGCGCCAGTGCTCGCCCGCCCCTCGTGGGCCAGCGCCACTGCCGAACAGATCTGCCCGGGAGTGCAATAGCCGCACTGGAACGCGTCATGCTTGATGAATGCCCGTTGCATCGGATGCAACTCGTCGCCATTGGCCAGGCCCTCGACGGTGGTCAACTCGGCACCGTCGCACATCACCGCGAGGGTCAGGCAGGCGTTGATCCGCTTGCCGTCGCGCAGCACCGTGCAGGCGCCGCATTGGCCGTGGTCACAGCCCTTTTTGCTGCCCACCAGGTCCAATTGTTCGCGCAGCAAATCGAGCAACGTAGTCCAGGGCAGCACCTGCAACTCGCGCACCGCGCCATTGAGTGTCAGACGTATGGGATGACGGACGAAGGACGCCTGCGTCGCTTCGGACAAGGTCGCGCTCATGGAACACCTCACGGTTGGTCGTACACGCGGCGTTTTGGAAAACCGCCGTCATAAGGGGTACGACTTCGGGGTGGGATGAGCGTTCCAAGACAATTGCCCGCCCCCAATGCACGAGTCCAGCGCGCCTGTGCGGTACATATGTATCGCACAGACTGTAATGTATCGCCTTACACTCTATTCCATGATGAAATCCTTCCAGCACAAAGGCCTCAGGGTCTTTTATGAAACGGGTTCGACGCGGGAATTCGGCAGACCACGGGAAGCGGCTGGCTCGCATGCTTCAGTTCATGGACAGGGCATGCATGCCAAGCGACCTGGACATACCCGGGTGGCGATTGCATTCGCTCAAGGGTGATCTGGTCGATCATTGGTCGCTGAGCGTTTCAGGGAACTGGCGAATTGTCTTCCGCTTCATCGAGTCCGACATCGAACTGGTCGACTACCTCGACCATCACTGACAGGAGGCTGGAACATGCCCATGCACAATCCGCCACATCCTGGCGAAACATTGCTGGTGGACGTATTGCCCGAGCTGGGCATCACGGTGACCGAACTGGCGAGACACCTCGGTTTCGCTCGATCGCACCTTTCTCGGGTACTGCACGGCCATGCACCGGTCAGCCCAGACCTGGCAGTACGCCTGGAACGCGCAGGCATCGGCAAGGCACGCGTCTGGCTGGGCGTCCAGACCGACTATGACCTATGGCAAGCCGAGCGGCGCGAACAACCAATGATCGAACCCCTTGCCCATCACATTTGACGCTGTCACGCCAACAACTCCGCCGCCACCACGCTCCTCACCCCTTTACCGGCTAATGCTTCCACCAGCGCAAGGGCAAACACCAAGGCGGCGGCGGAACCCTGGGCGGTGATGCAATTGCCGTCCACCACCACCGGCTGGTCGACGAAGCTGCACCCGGACAGTTGCTGGCTCACGGCGGGCAGGCAGGTCATCCGGCGCTGGCGCAGCACGCCGAACGCCTGGAGCACCAACGCCGGGGCTTCGGCGATGGCGGCGAAGATGCGCCCGGCGGCCGCCTGGTCTTTGATCAACTGTTGCAAAGGCGGGTGGGCCGCCAGGTGTTGCACGCCGATGATGCCGCCCGGCAAGACGATCAAATCGAAATCCTGCACCAGCACGTCCACCAGCATGCCGTCGGCGGTCAGGCGCGTTCCGCGTGCGCAGGTGAGCATGCGACGGCCTTCGATACTCGCCACGACGACTTCAAGCTGCGCCCGGCGCAACACGTCGATCAGCGTCACCACCTGCAAATCATCAACGCCTTCAGCCACGGCGATCAGGACTCGGGGGATCTTGGTTCCAGGCATCATGGGCACTCTCCGCTGGGTGATCCTTCAAGACTAGTCAGCTTTGCCGGGCCCTGTCAGCCGAAGGTCGTCCACGGCATGTCATTTGATGTACAACTGGGTCGACATTCGGTTGCCCGGTGCGTTGATCGACACGTTGCTGAAGCTGAAGGTGCCTTCCTGCTTGCCCTTCAGATCGAAGATATACAAGTAGCCGACCGTTCGCCGGGCTCCGGTCGAACAATCATTGAGATTGCCATTGTCGTATGCACACACCGGTGAACGGGTGCCGTCGACCTCGAAGCCGTCCAGCGTGACATTTGGCTGGTGGCCTATGCCGAGCTCCAGCACGTAGACCTTGATATGCGGGCCACTGTGGTCGCAACGGGTTTGCGCCTGTCCTGCGGAAACGTCTTCGAAACCACAGGCCGGCGACTCGACCTTGAGCACCTTGACCTCGCTCAGCGGTGGTGCCGACGCGGCGTGCGCGACCGGCACGGCCAGCCCCAGGCCGAACACCCAGGCCCATGCAATGTTTTTCATGCGATACATCCCGACCGTCCGAAATCGGGCGCAGTATGGCCCAACTTTTGCCTGCGCACACTTATGCGACGCACACCGAGGATCGCAGCCACATCGCCGCGCTGCTATGATGCGCGGCTTTTTCCGACCCGCAGAAAATCCCGGCGCCCCTGGCGACCTGTGCTTTGCTGTTGAGGTCGATACATTCACGGCGCCGCGCGCGCCACGGGGAGCAGACATGCTGGAAAGGCTGTTTCAACTCAAGGCACACAATACCAACGTGCGGACTGAGATCCTGGCGGGCGTCACGACGTTCCTGGCCATGGCCTACATTCTGTTCGTCAACCCGAGCATCCTCGGCGAAACCGGCATGGACAAGGGCGCGGTATTCGTCGCCACCTGTCTGGCGGCGGCCATTGGTTCCACAGTCATGGGCCTGATCGCCAACTACCCGATCGCCCTCGCGCCGGGCATGGGCCTGAACGCCTTCTTCACCTACACCGTGGTCCTGCACATGGGCCATACCTGGCAAGTGGCGCTGGGGGCGGTGTTCGTCTCCGCCGTGCTGTTCTTTCTGCTATCGATCTTCCGCATCCGGGAATGGATCATCAACAGCATCCCGCTGCCGCTGCGCTCGGCCATCGCCGCCGGTATTGGCCTGTTCCTGGCGCTGATCGCCCTGAACAACGCCGGCATCGTGGTGAAAAACCCAGCGACCATGGTCGGCCTCGGCGACCTGAAGCAACCGGCGCCGATCCTGGCAACCCTGGGCTTCGTACTGATTGTCGCTCTGGAGGCGCTTAAAGTGCGCGGCGCGGTACTGATCGGCATCCTGGCGGTCACCATCGTCTCGATCCTGATGGGCTTCACGCCCTTTGGCGGCATCATTTCCGCGCCGCCATCCCTGGCCCCGACCTTCCTGCAACTGGACATCAAGGGCGCCCTGGACATCGGCCTGGTGAGCGTGATCTTCGCGTTCCTGTTCGTCGATCTGTTCGATAACTCCGGCACCCTGATCGGCGTCGCCAAGCGCGCCGGGCTGATGGGCAAGGACGGCCACATGCCGAAAATGGGCCGTGCGCTGATTGCCGACAGCACCGCCGCCATGGCCGGTTCGCTGCTAGGCACGTCGACGACCACCAGCTACATCGAATCGGCGGCGGGCGTCAGCGCCGGCGGCCGCACCGGCCTTACGGCGATCGTGGTCGCGATCCTGTTCCTGCTGGCGCTGTTCTTCTCGCCGTTGGCCGCCAGCGTCCCGGCCTTCGCCACCGCGCCGGCCTTGCTGTTCGTCGCGGTATTGATGACCTCCGGCCTGGCGGAAATCGACTGGGACGACGTTACCGTTGCCGCTCCGGTGGTGATCACTGCCCTGGCGATGCCGTTCACCTATTCCATCGCCAACGGCATCGCCTTCGGCTTCATCGCCTGGACCGCCATCAAACTGGTGTCCGGCCGCGGCCGTGAACTGAACCCGGCGCTGGTCATCCTTTCGATCCTGTTCGTTATCAAGTTGGGTTGGTTCAACGCATGACTTTTGATTCCCAGGCCTACACCACCCAGCTGCAAGACAAGGTCGTGCGCCTGCGCGACCTGCTGGCTCCGTTCGAGGCCCCCGAGCCCGAGGTGTTCGACTCTCCGCTACAGAACTTCCGCCTGCGAGCCGAATTCCGCCTGTGGCGCGAGGCCGGCGAACGCCATTACGCGATGTTTTCCCAGGAAGACAAGCGCACGCCGATCCTCATCGAAGCGTTCCCCATCGCCAGCCTGCGCATCAACCAATTGATGCCGCAGCTCAAGGCCGCCTGGCAAGCCAGCGCGCCGTTGAGCCACAAGCTGTTCCAGGTGGAGTTCCTGACCACCCTGGCCGGCGACGCGATGATCACCCTGTGTTACCACCGTCCGCTGGATGAACACTGGCACGCCGCAGCTTCGAAACTGGCGGCCGAGCTGGGCGTAAGCATCATCGGCCGCTCCAAGGGCAAACGCGAAGTGATCGGCCACGACTACGTGGTGGAGAAACTCCACGTGGGCGGCCGCACCTTCAGCTATCGCCAACCCGAAGGCGCCTTCACCCAGCCCAACGGCACGGTGAACCAGAAGATGCTCAACTGGGCTTATGAAGCCCTGGGCGATCGCAATGACGACCTGCTGGAGTTGTACTGCGGCAACGGCAACTTCACTCTGCCGCTGGCAACCCGTGTGCGCAAAGTGCTCGCCACTGAGATCAGCAAGACTTCGGTCAACGCCGCACTGAGCAACCTCAGCGAGAACGCGGTAGACAATGTCACGCTGGTGCGCCTGTCCGCTGAAGAGCTGACCGAAGCCCTGAACGAAGTTCGGCCGTTCCGGCGCCTGCAGGGCATCGACCTGAAAAGCTACGAATTCGGCAGCGTCTTCGTCGACCCGCCTCGCGCCGGCATGGACCCGGACACCTGCGAGCTGACCCGGCGCTTCGACAACATCCTCTACATCTCTTGCAACCCCGAAACCCTCGCCGCGAACATCGCGCAACTGAACGATACCCACCGCATCACGCGCTGCGCGTTGTTCGATCAATTCCCTTGGACCCACCACATGGAATCCGGGGTGTTGTTGACGCGGCGCTGAGTCCTCCCTTTCGGGGTGAAGGATTACCCTGTGGCGAGGGGATTTATCCCCGCTGGGCTGCGAAGCGGCCCTCTGCTCTGTCTTGTCTGGCCTCTTGCGAGTGCTGCGCACTCGAGCGGGGATAAATCCCCTCGCCACAATTGCTCTCCCTCACCTTTCGGCCGGCAATGTTCGATCATCGAACACTTATTGCCCGACAACCGCTGCTTTATTTGACCAAATTAACCATCTAGTACAATTTATCTCCACCGGCTGAAACCCGCCGAGACCAACAATAAAAATGTGGAGATTGTGCGATGCCTCCGATCGTTCTGGTGCTCAACGGCCCGAACCTGAACCTGCTCGGCACCCGCGAGCCGGCGACCTATGGCCACGAAACCCTGGCCGATATTTCCGCGCTGTGCGGCCGCGCCGCCGAGGAGTTCGGCCTGACCGTGGAATTTCGCCAGACCAACCAGGAGGGTGAATTGATTGATTGGATTCACGGCGCCCGAGGCCGGTGCGGCGGTATCGTCATCAACCCGGCGGCCTGGACCCACACCTCCGTGGCGATCCGCGATGCCCTGGTGGCGAGCGAAGTGCCGGTCATCGAAGTCCATCTTTCCAACGTCCACGCCCGCGAGACGTTTCGCCACCACTCCTTCGTCTCATCCGTCGCCATCGGCGTGATGTGCGGGTTTGGCAGCCATGGTTATCGCCTGGCCCTCGAACATTTCAGTCATCGGTTGAAGGGTTGAGCGCATGCCGAACGTCACTGTACTGGCCGGCCTGATCGGCGCGGGTATCCAGGCGTCTCGCACGCCAGCGCTGCACGAGCGCGAAGGCGATGCCCAAGGCATGCGTTACCTGTATCGACTGATCGATCTCGACGCGCTGAAACTCGACAGCAGCGCCCTGCCCGACTTGCTGATGGCCGCCGAACGCATGGATTTCACCGGCCTGAACATCACCTTTCCTTGCAAGCAGGCGGTCATACCTCTGTTGGATGACCTTTCGGCGGAAGCGCGGGGAATCGGCGCGGTGAACACCGTGGTGCTCAAGGACGGCAAGCGCATCGGCCATAACACCGACTGCCTGGGTTTCGCCGAAGGTTTTCGTCGAGGCCTGGGCGATGTCGCGCGCAACCGCGTGGTCCAGATGGGCGCTGGCGGCGCTGGCGCAGCGGTGGCCCACGCCTTATTGGTGGAGGGCGTGGAGACGCTGAGCATTTTTGATGTCGAGGTCAGCCGTGCCGAGGCATTGGCCAACAACCTGAACCAACACTTCGGCGCCGGTCGCGCCCGTGCCGGGCATGACCTTCCCGCTGCCATGGCCGAAGCCGACGGCTTGGTGAACACCACGCCCATGGGCATGGCAAAACTGCCGGGCATGCCGGTGCCGGTCGAGTTGTTGCGGGGCGACCTGTGGGTGGCGGAGATTGTGTATTTCCCGCTGGAAACCGAACTGCTGCGCAACGCCCGCGCGCTCGGCTGCCGCACACTGGACGGCGGCACCATGGCAGTGTTCCAGGCGGTGAAGGCGTTCGAACTGTTCAGCGGCGTGGCGCCGGATGCGGGGCGGATGCTGGCGCATTTTCAGAGCATGAATCCCTGAAGCTCGCGACAAACTCCCTGAGGGAACTTGTGGGAGCGAGCTTGCTCGCGATAGCGGTGGATCCGTTGATATCAACGTGACTGACATGCCGCCATCGCGAGCAAGCTCGCTCCCACATAGGCTCGCTCCCACAAGGTCTGCATAGGTTCAGGATCAGGCCTGCAAGTACCGCAACACCGACTCACACACCATCTGTCGGTGCCGCTGCTTGACCGCTTCGTCCGACAAGTCGATCTGAAAGATCTCACCAAACGTCTGGCGGTTCGACACCCGGTAGAAGCAGAACGAACTGATCAGCAAATGTACATCCAGCGGTTCCAGGCCGGCGCGGAACACCCCTTCTTCGGCGCCGCGACGCAGGATCACGCCCAGGGAGTCGAGGATGGTATTGGTCATCGCCTTGATTGCACCAGACTGTTTCACGTACTCGGCGTTGTGGATGTTTTCAATGCAGACGATACGCACGAAATCCACGTTGCGGTCGTGGTGATCGAAGGTGAATTCCACCAGGCGCCGGATCGCCTCGACTGGCGCCAGCTCTGCCAGATGCAGGCGGCTTTCGGTGGTGCGGATATCGCCGTAGAGTTTCTCCAGCACCTCCACGTACAGCTGTTCCTTGCTGCCGAAGTAGTAATAGATCATGCGCTTGGAGGTGTGGATGCGCTCGGCGATAGCGTCGACCCGAGCGCCCGCCAGGCCTTGCTGGACAAACTCGACGATGGCTTCCTGGAGAATGTTCTCCCGGGTTTTCTCCGGGTTGTTCTTGCGACTCTTGCGCGGCGCGGCGACAGGTTCGTCGAGGGCTGCGGAAAGCTCTGGATTCATAGTCATTGCGGGCTCACGGCCGTCACTGCACAGGTTGGCGATTATGGGCCGCACCGGGCAGTGAAGGAAGCCAAGGCACTGCCCTTTACCGCCATCGTTACGATTTCCCTACAACTTGGCGTGCCGCACGCCGCCACTGCGGGACTTGGCCATGGCCGCCAGGCGCACCGCGACGTTGGCGGCGCCGTACCCCGCGTAACCGTTCTTGCGCTGGATGATTTCGAAGAAGAAACGCCCTTCGAACGGCTCGGTATAGACATGAAACAGCTCGCCACCCTGGGCATCCCGGTCGTACAGCACGTTGAAGTATGCCAGCTCGCTGAGGAACTCATCGTCGAAATCGAAACGCGCCGCCAGGTCGTCGTAGTAGTTGAGGGGGATGTCCAACAACGGCACCCCGGCCTCCTTGGCACAACTGACCTGGGCAAAGATGTCATCGCAATCGAAGGCAATGTGATGCACGCCGGAACCGCGATAACTCGACAGCGCATGTGAGATTGCGGTGTTGCGGTTCTCGGAAATGTTCAACGGCAAGCGAATCGAGCTGCAGCGGCTGCGCAGCGCACGGCTTTTCACCAGGCCATACGGGTCCGGCAGTACCACTTCGTCGTCGGCCTCGAAGTCCAGCAGGCTCTTGTAGAACAGCACCCAGCTGTCGAGGCTGTCGGCCGGCAGGGCCATCGCCATGTGGTCGATGCGCTTGAGCCCGGCGCCGATGGCGGCAGCGGGCTGCAGATTGAAGTCGGTGCCGTAGACGTCGGCGTCCTGATCCACCAGGTAGATCAGGCTGCTGTCCGGCGCGCGTACCGCCGCCAGCTCCAGTTCATTGGGCCCGACGAGCCCGCGATACGGCTGGCCCTTGTAGGCCACGGCCCGTTTCAGGGCGCTGGTGCTGTCCTTGACGCGTACCGCCATGGCGCACAGCGAAGGGCCGTGGGCCTCGAAAAAACTATGGGCGAAGGAATACGGCTCGCAATTGAGGATCAGGTTGATATCGCCCTGGCGGAACAGGCAGACGTTCTTGGAGCGATGCTGGCCGGCCTTGACGAAGCCCAGGCGCTCCAGCCAATGGGCGAGCTTGGCGCCGAGATTGTCGTCCACGGCAAATTCAAGGAACTCGATGCCGTTGTATTCGCTGGCCGCAGGGGTCTCGAACAGAATTTCAGGCGTCTGCGCGGGCGCTTCCTCGGCCAGGCGCTGGCGCGTCTTCTCTTCCAGGTACAGCAGTGAACGCAACCCATCGGCTGCATTGGCCCTGGGCGGCGCGGCGCGAAAGCCGTCGTTGAAGATTTCCAGCGACAGCGGCCCGGTATAGCCGCTCTTGATGATCGGCGCGAGGAATCCCGGCAAATCGAATTCGCCCTGACCCGGGAAACAACGGAAGTGCCGGCTCCATTCCAGGACGTCCATCGCCAGGATCGGCGCATCGGCCATTTGCACGAAGAAGATTTTCTCGCCTGGAATCTCGGCGATGGCGCTGGGGTCGCCCTTGAGCGACAAGGTATGGAAACTGTCGAGCAGCACGCCCAGGTTCGGGTGATCGGCTTGGCGGACGATGTTCCAGACCTGTTGATAAGTATTGACGTGCCGGCCCCATGCCAACGCTTCATAACCGATGCGCAAGCCTCGGGCGCCGGCCCGCTCGGCCAGCAGCCGCAGGTCATCGACCAGTATCCGTTCGTCGCCGACGCTGTCGGCCGAAGCATTGCTGCACACCAGCACCAGGTCGGTGCCCAACTCCTGCATCAAGTCGAACTTACGCTCGGCTCGCTCCAGGTTGCGCGCCAGGCGATCCCGGCGGCATCCTTCAAAATCTCGAAAGGGTTGGAACAGCGTGATGGCAATGCCCAGGTCGGCGCACATCTGCCTGATTTCCCGAGGGCTGCCGTCGTAGTAAAGGAGATCGTTCTCGAAAATCTCCACACCGTCAAAACCGGCGGCGGCAATGGCTTCGAGTTTTTCCGGCAGGGTACCGCTCAAGGAAACAGTGGCAATGGAACGCTGCATGACTTCGGCTCCCGGGACTGGCGTCGGCTACAAAAAATGCGCCGCTTTTTAAAAGAGTCGGGGGATTATTGAGCTGCCGGTTTCTTTGGGCAATTTAATATGTACCATCCGGTTAGTTTTTTGGGCGATTATCGAACACTATGCCCGATCAGCGAATTGACGATTTTTTGTCCACTGCCCACCATCGACATCACATTGTTGCCAAGCCTCAATGCAGACCCAGACCACGCCATAAGAATTTCAAGAACGGGTGACCCTATGATTCCTTCCCAAAGTTCCCGCCTGGCCCACGGCCCGGTTGTCGCCAGCGGTGGCATCGGCGACAAGATCCGTGGCGCGATGGCCGTGGGCAAGACCCGTTGGGGCATGCTCGCCCTGGTATTTTTCGCCACGACCCTGAACTACATCGACCGCGCCGCCCTCGGAGTCATGCAGCCGATCCTGGCGAAGCAGATGAGCTGGACGGCGATGGACTACGCCAATATCAATTTCTGGTTCCAGGTCGGTTACGCGGTCGGTTTCGTGCTGCAAGGGCGGTTGATCGACAAAATCGGCGTCAAGCGCGTGTTCTTCTGCGCCGTGCTGCTCTGGAGCCTGGCGACCGGCGCCCACGGCTTGGCTACCTCGGCGGTGGGCTTCATGGTCTGCCGCTTCATCCTTGGCCTGACCGAAGCCGCCAACTACCCGGCCTGCGTGAAAACCACGCGGTTGTGGTTCCCGGCGGGCGAACGCGCCGTGGCCACCGGCATCTTCAATGCCGGGACCAACGTCGGCGCGATGTTCACCCCAATGCTCCTGCCGCTGATCCTGCACGTCTGGGGCTGGCAGGCCGCGTTCCTGTGCATGGCGGCCCTGGGCGGTATCTGGCTGGTGTTCTGGGGCCTGAAATACTTCAACCCCGAAGACCACCCGAGCGTGAAGCAGTCGGAACTGGACTACATCCAGGCCCAGGAAGAACCGGACCCGGTAAGTGTTCCGTTCTCCCGCATCCTGCGCATGCGCGGCACCTGGGCATTCGCCCTGGCCTACTCGATCACCGCGCCGGTGTTCTGGTTCTACCTTTACTGGCTGCCGCCGTTCCTGAACCAGCAATACAACCTGGGCATCAACGTGACCCAGATGGGCATCCCATTGATCATCATTTACCTGACCGCCGATTTTGGCAGTGTCGGCGGGGGGATCCTGTCGTCATTCCTGATCGGCCGCGGGGTCAATCCGATCAAGGCGCGACTGATGTCCATGCTGCTGTTCGCTTGCTGCATTGTCGGGGTGATCATGGCGGCCGGCTCCAGCAGTTTGTGGGTGGCGGTACTTGCGATTTCCCTGGCCATCGGCGCGCACCAGGCCTGGACCGCGAACATCTGGAGCCTGGTCATGGACTACACGCCCAAGCACATGATGAGCACGGTGTTCGGCTTCGGCGGCATGTGCGCGGCCATCGGCGGGATGTTCATGACTCAGTTGGTGGGGCACATCCTCACCATCACTAACAACAACTACACCGTGCTGTTCACCCTGATCCCGGCGATGTACTTCATCGCGCTGGCCTGGATGTACTTCATGGCGCCGCGCAAGGTGCCTACCCTGGAAAATTGATGGGGCTATAACGCCCCGTGGCGAGGGAGCTTGCTCCCGCTCGATTGCGCAGCGATCGCAAAAAAGCGAGGGCCGCTTCGCAGCCCAGCGGCAGCAAGCTCCCTCGCCACAAACGTCAGCGCCAACCCTCAGGGGTGTGTGCAGCCCGTTATCTGCGCCGCTGTTGCCACGCCGCCGCCAACCCGCTCAAGCAGATCAGCGTAATACCCACCACCGTCGTCAGCGTCGGCGTATGGCTGAAAAACAACCAGCCCAGCAGCCCGGCAAAGATGATCTGGCAATACCCGAACGGCGCAAGCAGCGCCGGGGCGGCGAAGCGGAAAGCCTGGGTCAGCATCAAATGCGCGGTCATCCCGCACGCCCCCAGCGCCAACATCATCAAGCCGTGGGTCACGCTCGGCACCTGCCAGAAGAACGGCACCAAGGCGCTCATCACTAGCGTATTGCACAGTCCGGCGAAAAAATTGCTGGTCGTGGGGCTGTCTATCTCGGCGAGTTTGCGCGTGAGCAGTTGATAAAAGCAGAAGAACAGCGCCGAACAGAACGGCAACAACACCGCCGGCGTGAACAAATCGCCACCGGGGTGAACAATGATCAACACCCCGATGAAACCGAAGATCACCGCGATCCACTGACCACGTGTCACATGCTCGCCCAGCAGCGGTACCGACAATGCCGTGACCAGCACGGGGGCGAGGAAGTTGACCGCCGTCGCCTCCGCCAATGGGATGAACATCAGCGAGGTGGTAAAAAACAAACTGGTGCCTAACAGGCATAAAGCCCGGGCAACCTGCCACAACGGGCGCTTGGTACGCAGCACCCGCAACCCCGAACGTGGCAGGAAAATACCCGCCATCAACAAGGTGTGCACCACGTAACGGGCCCATACCACCATGATGATGGGATAGAAACCCGAGAGATATTTGGACAACGCATCGTGACTGGAGAACAAAAACGTTGCGACCAGAATAAGCACGATGCCCTTGAAAGCCTGATTGACGCCGGAGAGCGGAGTGCTGATGGTCATGAAGGAAACCTGCGTTGCTTGATATTGAGGCCGGACGCACAGTGCAGTTATTGGGCCAGCGAGGGTTCCGATAAGTTCTGGATCCCAAGTGTAATGAAAAATCCACAGCCGGACAGGATCGGCTCGCCGATGAACCAAAATCCCCGGCGGTTGCCTGACTGCTCAAGCGCGACGCGCGCCTTGAACGCCTGAGGGCTAGACTCATCGCCACGGCAGTCATTTCTTCGCAGGGCCATTCAGAGGATTTCCCACATGTTATGGAAAAAAGGTCGCCGCAGTGACAACGTGGTGGATGCCCGGGGTGACGGTGGGGGCGGCGGCGGGATGCGTTTCGGCGCTGGCAAGGGGCTGAGCCTGACGGCCATCATCCTCATCGTCGGCATCGGCTGGATCACCGGCCAGGACCCGATGCAGATTCTCGGACAACTCACCGGGCAGATGGAACAAGGTTCCGCGCCCACCTCTTCGCAATCCCGCCAGGCGCCACCGGCCAACGATGAGCAGGCGGAATTCGTGCGCTCGATTTTGGGTGATACCGAGGACACATGGGGCCAGGTCTTCCAGCAGGCCGGGCGCCAGTACCAGCAACCGAAGCTGGTGTTGTTCAGCGGTCGGGTCAATTCTGCATGCGGCCTGGCATCCTCGGCCACCGGACCGTTCTATTGCCCGGCAGACCGACAGGTCTACCTGGACATGAGTTTCTTCCATGAAATGTCCCAGCGTTTCTCCGCCGCCGGGGACTTCGCCCAAGCCTACGTCATCGCCCACGAGGTCGGCCACCACGTGCAGACCCTGCTCGGCGTGTCGGCGAAAATCCAGGAGGCGCGCCAGCAAGGCCGGCAAATGGAAGGCGACGGCGGTTTGCTGGTGCGCCAGGAATTGCAGGCCGATTGCCTGGCCGGCGTCTGGGCCAATCACGCGCAGAAACGCCTCAACTGGCTTGAGCCAGGGGACATTGAGGAAGCCTTGACCGCCGCCAATGCCATCGGCGACGACCGCCTCCAGCAGCAAGGCCAGGGCCGCGTTGTGCCGGACTCCTTCACTCACGGCACTTCGGCCCAGCGGGTGCGCTGGTTCAAGACCGGTTTCGCCCAGGGCCAGGTCAGCCAGTGCGACACCTTCGCAGCGAAAAACCTGTAGATGAAGTGGGCGGCGTTGATCGGGCTGGTGCTCTGTTGCGCCGTTGCCCAGGCCGAGGAACACGGCGTCCAGGCGGTCGCCCAGGGGCGCCTGCTGCTCAAGGGCGGGATCATGGCCGTTGCCGTGAGCCCGCCGCCGGCTTCGATCGAGCGGGTGTTGATCATCCTTCACGGTCGGCTGCGCAATGCCGACACTTACCTTCACAGCGGTGAAAAGGCCGCCGCGCAGGCCGGTCAATCGACCACGACGTTGATCATCGCCCCGCAGTTTCTCAACGAACTGGATGCGGCACGTCATCAGTTGCCCGCCGACCTCCTGCGCTGGCAAGGCAACGACTGGATGGCGGGCGGCTTGTCCATCGGACCGAATCCGGTCAGTTCATTTCAAGTGCTGGACGACATCGTGGCGCGGGTCAGCGACCGACAGCAGTTTCCAGAAGTGAAGGAAATCGTCATCGCCGGCCATTCCGGTGGCGCCCAGGTGGTGCAGCGCTACGCCCTGCTCGCCCACGGCACGTATCGCATCGCGCCTCGGTTCGTCATCGCCAATCCATCGTCGTATGCCTATCTTGACGCGCAACGGCCCATGGCGTTCGACCCGGCCAGTTGCCCGGCTTTCAATCGCTGGAAATATGGCTTGGAGTACCTGCCCGCCTATGCGTCCGGACAAACCGCCACGCAGCTCGAAGATCAATACATCAAGCGCGACATCACTTATTTGCTGGGACAACAGGACATCGACCCGGAGCATCCGGCGCTGGACAAAGGCTGCGAGGCTCAGACCCAAGGGGCGTATCGCTTACTGCGCGGGCATTTCTTTTTCGACTACCTGACGCGGCGCCATCCGCAAGGACTCAATCAGCGGCTGATCGAAGTGCCAGGGGTTGGGCATGATGGGGATGGGATGTTCAATTCGCCGGAGGGGCTACAAGTATTGTTTGGGCAGTAAGTCTTGTGGCGGCGTATCGGGCCTCATCGCGAGCAAGCTCGCTCCCACAGTGGGCCTGGTGCAGACACAAATCTTGCGCTCGACGGAAATCTCCTTGTGGGAGCGAGCTTGCTCGCGATGACGATCAATCAGCCAACCGACCTCTCAAGCCGACAACATCCGCCGCAACTCCTCGCAATCCCGCGCATGCCAGTCCGTCAATTCAGGCCAGGGATTGTCCGGCAGGTTCACCAACACCGTCCGCGCCCCCGCTGCACGGCCGCAGTCCAGGTCAAAGCGGTAATCCCCCACCATCACCATCGAGCCGGGCGCCACTTCCCACGCCTCGGCCAGTTTCAACAGGCCACCGGGGTGCGGTTTGGGCGGTGCCTCGTCGCGGCCCAGCACGTCTTGCACCGCAAAACAGTCAGCCAGGCCGATGGCTTCGAGGGTGATATGCGCCAGCTCGCGGGCATTGCGGGTCAGGATGCCCAGGCGGTACCCACGCCCGGCCAGCTCACGCACCAATTCGACCGCCCCCGGCGCGGGCTTGGAGCCCAGCGCCAGGTCCCGCTCGTGCTCCAGCAACCAGGCGTGCTTGGCGGCGGCTTCTTCCGCGGGCAATGCCGCCAGGTGCGTAAGGATGTCGTCTTCGGCCGGAATCGCCAGGGCGACGCGGATCGCGGCGAAATCATGCACGGCAATGGTCAGCGTGCCATCCATGTCGAACACCCAATGGCGCACATCGGACAGGCTCATGCCCAGTCCTTGCGATGGCGGATGAGGCCTTCCTGGGTCACCGATGCCACCAACTGCCCGGCGCGGTTGAACACGCTGCCTCGGGAGAATCCACGGGAATTTCCGGCCCACGGGCTGTCCATGGCATAGAGTAACCAGTCATCGGCGCGCAGGTCGGCATGGAACCACAACGCGTGGTCAAGACTGGCGACCTGCATATCCTTGTGCCACACCGACTTGCCGTGGGGCAGCAGCGAGGTGGTCAACAGGCCGAAATCCGACGCGTAGGCCAGCAGGTATTTGTGCAGGGCCGGGATGTCCGCCAAGGCGCCATCGGCACGGAACCACACGTATTTGACCGGATCGGCCGGTTGCGGGTTGTAAGGGTCTTTTTCGGTGACCGGACGCACCTCGATCGGCTTGGGGCAAAGCAGTTTTTCGCGCATGTGCTCGGGCAGCAGATGGGCGCGCTGCTGGGTCAGCTCCAGCTCGGACGGCAGGTTCTCCGGCCCGACGACTTGCGGCATGGTGCTCTGGTGCTCGAAACCCTGCTCGTCATATTGGAACGATGCGCTGCAGGTGAAGATCGGATTGCCCTTTTGAATCGCCGTGACCCGCCGGGTACTGAAACTGCCGCCGTCCCGTACGCGGTCTACCTGATAGACCACCGGCAGGGCCGCATCGCCCGGACGCAGAAAATAACCATGCATCGAATGCACGTGGCGCGCCTCTTCCACGGTCTGGCTGGCCGCCGACAACGACTGGCCCAATACCTGGCCGCCGAACAACTGGCGAAACCCCAGGTCCTGGCTACGACCGCGAAACAGGTTCTCTTCGATCGGTTCCAGGGTCAGCAGGTCGACCAGATCTTCCAACACGTGGCTCATTCAGACTTTCCTCACACAGCGCAAAAACCGCGCAGTCTACGCTGCGGCGGCGGATCGATAGTGGCCCGGGCCATTTTGGTGGGCATTGTAACGTCCGTGTCGGCTAACCGTGCAGAGTCTGCAACCACTGCTCCCGGTCAATGCGATAGAGCACATGGTGACGCAATGGATGACCGACCGCGAGCTTTGGATGTTCGAAGTCATCGGCCGGGTCGTGGTGCATGCCGATGGCCTGCATGACCTTCTGCGACGGCAGGTTGTCGGTGGCGGTAAACGCCACCACCTCGTCCAGCCCCAGGCGGTCGAAGGCGCAACGCAACGCCGTCCACGCCGCTTCGCTGGCATAGCCGAACCCCCAATGCTCGCGGGCCAGGCGCCAGCCGATTTCCACCGCCGGGGTAAAATGCGCGTCGAATCCGACCACGCCCAGCCCGGTAAAGCCAATGAAAGCGCCAGTATCCTTGCGCTCCAACGCCCACAAACCAAAACCATGCTCTGCAAAATGCCCGCGCACGCGGCCGATCAACGCAGCGCTTTCCAGGCGACTCAAGGGTGCCGGAAAATAACGCATCACTTGCGCATCGGCAGACATGGCCGCGAACGTGGGCAAATCATCGTCGCGCCATTGCCGCAGTATCAACCGTGCGCTTTCCAGTTCCAGTATCGGCTCCATCTTCACTCCCTTTCCATGCCCCAGAGTCTACATCGCTGGTAGGATCCGTGGCTCAACCACCACTGAAAACACCATGCCGCTACCGTTGATCTACCACGAAGACTACAGCCCAGAATTCCCAGCGGAACACCGCTTCCCCATGGACAAGTTCCGCCTGCTGCGCGATCACCTGGTGGAGAGCGGCCTGGCCCGGGACACAGACCTGCTGCGTCCCGCCCTGTGCCCGCCGGAGATTCTCGCCCTGGCCCATGACCGCGCTTATATCGAACGCTACATGGGCGGCGAGTTGTCCCGCGAAGACCAACGGCGACTTGGCCTGCCCTGGAGCGAAGCCCTGGCGCGGCGAACGGTGCGCGCCGTGGGTGGCTCGCTCCTGGCCGCCGAAAAGGCGCTTGAACACGGACTGGCCTGTCATCTGGCCGGCGGCACCCATCACGCCCACTACGACCACCCGGCCGGCTTTTGCATTTTCAATGACCTGGCGGTGATCAGCCGCTACTTCCTGGCCAGCGGCCGGGTTTCGCGCGTGTTGATTTTCGACTGCGACGTGCACCAGGGTGACGGTACGGCTCGAATACTCCATGACACTCCAGACGCCGTGACAGTTTCCCTGCACTGTGAAAAGAATTTTCCCGCACGCAAGGCGCAGAGTGACTGGGACATTCCACTGCCGATGGGCATGGAAGACGCTGCGTACCTTAAAGTCGTGGACGATGCGCTAAATTATCTGCTGCCGCTCTACCAGCCGGACCTGGTGCTGTACGACGCCGGCGTCGACGTACACAAGGATGACGCCCTCGGTTACCTGAAACTTACCGACGAAGGCCTCGCCGCCCGGGACGAAAGCGTCATGCGCCATTGCCTGGGGCGGGACATTCCGGTAGTGGGCGTCATCGGCGGGGGCTACAGCAAGGACCGCAAGGCCCTGGCCCGGCGCCACGGGATCCTGCACCACAGCGCACAAAAGGTCTGGGAGTCATCAGGCTGTCATTGAAATCTGGGCGCTTTACCACAATGCCTGTGGAGCGGCCTGTGGATAACCTGAGCGAAACGGCTTACAGCCTATGGCGCGTATAGCTTGCGTAGATGTGGTTGTTTTTTGATCACGTACTCAGAAGGCATCACATTCAAATGTGGGAGCGAGCCTGCTCGCGATAGGGGCATGTCAGTCGACATGGATGTTACAGATCCGCCGCTTCGCGAGCAGGCTCGCTCCCACAGGAGTTTGTACTGATAGAATGCCGCGCTATTCCTCGTTTCCGCAGTTCACACCATGACCTCGACCACCCAGCCCTCCTCCCCACACATCGCCATCATCGGCGGCGGCCCCGCCGGCTTGATGGCAGCCGAGGTGTTGAGCCAGGCCGGTGTCCAGGTCGACCTGTACGACAGCATGCCGTCGGTGGGCAGGAAATTTCTATTGGCGGGCGTGGGCGGCATGAACATCACCCATTCCGAAGCGTTCCCGGCGTTCCTGTCCCGCTACGGCGAACGCTCGCCAAATATCGCCCCGCTGCTGCGGGCATTCGGCGCGGATGAGTTGTGCCAATGGATACAGGGCCTGGGCATCGACACGTTTGTGGGCAGCTCGGGGCGCGTCTTTCCGACCGACATGAAAGCCGCCCCACTGCTGCGCGCCTGGCTCAAGCGCCTGCGGGACGCCGGGGTGGTGATCCACACCCGCCACCGCTGGCTTGGCTGGAGCCCCGACGGCGGCTTGCGCATCGCCAGCCCGGACGGTGAAAAAACCTTGTTCCCCGACGCAACGCTGTTGGCGCTGGGCGGCGGCAGTTGGTCGCGCCTGGGCTCCGATGGCGCCTGGATGCTGTCGCTGGAACAGCGCGGCGTGGCGTTGGCACCCTTGCAACCGAGCAATTGCGGATTCGACGTGGCCGCCTGGAGCGACTTCATGATCGGCAAGTTCGCCGGTGCCCCGCTCAAGAACATCGCCATCGGCCTCAACGACGATGTGCCACGCCTGGGCGAATGCGTAATCACCGCCACCGGCCTCGAAGGCAGCTTGATCTATGCCCTGTCGGCAGCGATTCGCGAGGCCATCAACCAGCACGGCAGCGCGACCATTCATCTGGACCTGTTGCCAGGCCGGCCTGTGGATAAAATCCTCCAGGCCTTGAACAAACCACGCGGGTCACGCTCGATGGCCAAGCACTTGCACAGTCAATTGGGGCTCGACGGGGTCAAGGCAGCGCTGTTGCGCGAGCTGACGTCCGCCGATTGCTTCGCCGACATGGCGCGGCTGGCGAAAGCGATCAAGGCCTTGCCGGTCACGCTGGTGAAAACCCGTCCACTGGACGAAGCCATCAGCAGCGCCGGCGGCGTGACCTTCGAAGCGCTGGACGAACGGCTGATGCTCAAGCAATTACCCGGCGTTTTCTGCGCGGGGGAAATGCTCGACTGGGAAGCACCGACCGGCGGCTACCTGCTCACGGCGTGCGTTGCCAGTGGCCGGGCGGCGGGGTCGGGGATACTGGAGTGGTTACAGCGCCTGGATTGAAAACCTGGGCGCGGCCATCGCGAGCAAGCTCGCTCCCACAGAAGATCTGTGGTGCATACAGGATCTGTGAACACCTGAGCACCACTGTGGGAGCGAGCTTGCTCGCGATAGCGGTATATCAGGCGCAGCAATATCAAGGCTTACGCTTACGCGGCCCAGTGTTGAAGACCGGCACTTTGCGCACAGGCTTGACCGAAGGTTCCACAGGCGCAGCGTCGCCACTGTCCACCCACTTGCCCAGATTGCGCTTGCCGCCGCCACCGGAGGTCTTTGGTTTCTTCGGCTTCTTCGGTTTTTTGATGACCTGGCCGCTGGAATCGGTCTCCGGCACGCGGTGTTCAGGCTCGAAATCCTGTTCCATCTGGCGCGGCAATGTCTGACGGGTCAGGGTCTCGATGGCCGACAGCAGGTTCACTTCATCGGCGCAGACCAGGGAAATCGCCTGGCCCGTAGCACCTGCCCGGCCCGTACGGCCGATGCGGTGGATGTAGTCCTCGGCCACGATTGGCAGGTCAAAGTTCACCACCAACGGCAAGTCCTCAATGTCCAAGCCACGGGCGGCGACGTCGGTGGCTACCAGTATCTGCACTTCGCTGGCCTTGAAGCGATCCAGCGCGCGCTGGCGGGTCGCCTGGGGTTTGTCACCGTGGATGCCGTCGGCATTCACACCGAGGCCCTGGAGTTTTTCCACCAGCGCATCGACGCCGTTGCGGGTCTTAGCGAACACCAGCACCTGCTTCCACTTGTGCTTGCGCATCAGGTGAATGAACAGTTCCGGCTTGCGCTTCTTGTCCACCGTCACCACCCATTGCTTGACGGTATTGGCAGCCACGTTGCGCGGGCTCACTTCGATGCTCAGCGGGTCGTTGAGCATCTGCCCGGCCAACAGGCGGATCGCATCGGAGAAGGTCGCCGAGAACAGCAGCGTCTGGCGCTTCTTCGGCAATGCCTTGTAGATGTTCGCCAGCTCTTCGGAGAAACCCAGGTCGAGCATGCGGTCGGCTTCGTCCAGCACCAGCGTTTGCAATTGGTTGAACTTCAGCGCGTTCTGGCGGAACAGATCGAGCAAGCGGCCCGGCGTGGCCACCAGCAAGTCGACACCTTTGCGCAACTTCATCATCTGCGGGTTGATGCTGACACCGCCATATACGGCGTAGGTGCTCAAAGGCAAGTGCTGCGCATATTGGCGCACGCTTTCGTGGACCTGCTCGGCCAGCTCGCGGGTCGGCACCAAAATCAGCGCACGCACCGAGTTGGCGGCGACTTTCGGCCCTTCGGTGGTCAGCAACTGCAACAGCGGCACGGCGAAACCGGCGGTCTTGCCGGTGCCGGTCTGGGCCGCGGCCATCAGGTCGCGCCCGGCGAGCACGGCCGGCATGGCTTGGGCCTGGACCGGGGTCGGAGTCTGGTAGCCGAGCGTCTCGAGGGCGCGCAGCAGGGGTTCGATCAGGCCAAGGGTGGCGAAAGTCATGGAGGTACCGTAGGAAAAATCAGCGCAGGGTGTGCAATGCGCGGCAGTTTACCCTAAATCAGGATTCGGCCGGTGCGGGCTTGGGCTTGCGCCACTGGGGCAAACCGATCAGCACCACGGCGCTGATGATCACCAGCATCGCCAAGGCTTCCTCGATACCAATGGTCTCACCGGCGAAGACGATCCCCAGCAACACCGCCACCGCCGGGTTGACGTAGGCATAGCTGGTGGCCGCGGCCGGGCGCACATGCTTGAGCAGATACATGTAGGCGTTGAAGGCAATGATCGAACCGAAACCGATCAGGTAGACCAGCGCGAACCAGCCTTCCAGCGGCGGCATGTGGTCCAGACGTTCGCCGCTGGCAAAGCTGCCGATCAATAGCACCACGCCGGCCACCAGCATCTCCACGGCGCTGGCCATCGCTCCCGCCGGCAACGGCAGATGTTTGCTCAGTACCGAACCGAAGGCCCAGGAAGCCGCCGCGAACACCAGCAAGGCCGCCCCCAACGGGCTCGATTGCAGGTTGGAGCCCAGGTTGAGCATGGCGATGCCGATCAATCCCAACACAATACCGGCCCATTCGAGACGGGTATTACGCGCGCCCCAGAAATATCCACAGAGTAAGGTAAACAAAGGCACCGTCGCCACGGCCAACGCCGCCACCCCCGACGCCACGCCCATGTGCTCGGCGATGCTCACCGCACCATTGCCGAACGTCAGCAACAGCACGCCGATGAGCGCCCCGGCCTTCCATTGCGCCCAGGTCGGTGCCGGCGCCCCGCGCCAGCGCAGGAAGCCGTACATCAGCGATCCGGCGATCACGAAGCGAATCCCGGCCAGCAGCAACGGCGGCCAATGCTCGACGCCAATGCGAATCACCAGGTAGGTCGAGCCCCAGATGACGTACAAGGCAAAAAAAGCAGCGATCAGAGGCAAGGGGAAACGGCGTGGGCCAGGCATGTTCAGCTCGAAGTCAGGACGATGAAACCTGTCATTCTAAAAAGGCGATCGACAGAAATTAAGTTACAAAATCTGTTTATCCGAGCCATACACTTTTCAAGACACGACAGATCTCAGATCAACACGACCCATCCTGTGGGAAGGTTTCGCGGTGTACTCAGAACCCGCGATGGCGTTTGAGGTGTTCGTTGATCTTCGCCGCCGGCACTTTTTGCAAGCTGCACAGCAAGTCATGGGACAACGCCCGCAGCCCATGCTTTTCTCGCAGTTCCGAGGCCAGGTGCGCGGTGAGGTTGGCGGCCATTTCGGCGTCGGCCATGGCGCGGTGAGCCTGGCCGGTGTGGGGCAAGCCGGCGAAAGTGTTGAGGGTGCCAAGCTTGTGGTTCGGCGCCGCTGGCATCAAGCGCCGGGCCAGTAACAGCGAGCAGGCAAAGTTCTGCAAGCGGGTGCGCTTGATGCGTCCCAATTCGAAATCCCAGAACTTCTGGTCGAACGCGGCGTTGTGGGCCAGCAGCGGCGTGATGCCGACGAATTCGTTGACCTCGTTCATCACTTTTTCCGCCGGGGGTGCGCTGCGCAACATGGCGTTGCTGATGCCGGTGAGCTGTTCAATGAAGGCGGGGACGCGAACGCCCGCGTTCATCAGGCTCTGATAACGGTCGACGATCCGGCCCCGTTCAAGGATCACCACGGCGATTTCGGTGGCCCGGCAGCTGCTGCTCGGGGTGATGCCGGTGGTTTCAAAGTCGATGACTGCGATGCGTTCCAAACCTGTGGGGCTCCTTGAAGATCAGTTCTTGAGCAGCAGCGCGCCTTCAATGGGCACGTAGCGGCTGGCGGCGCGGATCAGCGAGTTGGCGGTCAGCCCCGGTACACCGTAGGCCACCGCCTGCACGCCATGCTTGCTGATGATGCGTTCGAGCAGCATGTCGAAATCGCCGTCGCCGGAGGCCAGCACCACCTCATCGACGTGATCGGCGGCGTCCATGATGTCCAGCGTGATGCCCACGTCCCAGTCGCCCTTGGCCGAGCCGTCGCTGCGCTGGATATAGGGCTTGAGCTTCACGGTGAAACCCAGGTTGCGCAGGATCTGCTGGAACTGTTGTTGCTTGCTGTCGCCGCGATCGATCGCGTAGGCATAGGCCTCGACGATCTGACCCTGTTTGCTGACATCAGCCCACAACGCCGCATAGTTGAAATGGCAGCCGTAGGCTTGGCGCACGGTGTAATAGAGGTTCTGGACATCGGCGAACACTGCGATTTTTTTCACCGCGTTTCCTCATGAGTGCACACGCGCGCAGGCCACCAGGCCCGAAAAGTCGCCCAGTATGCCAGCCTCAAGGAATGTTCCGCGAATAATCGGCCCGAGGCGGCTGGGCGCCTCGGACGAATGGCAGGTCAGACGAAGGAGTCGTCGTCGCCGAAGAAGGACGAATCGTCGCTGTAATCCGCGTCGCTGAAACCGCCCGGGTCGTTGTCGTAGGTACTGTTGTCGGCCGTGCGCGAGTCATCGCCCCAACCGTTGCCACTGTTATCAACCGTGTCATTGACGGGTTGGGCCGGTTCTTCCTTGAGAATCTCAACGATTTCCTGAGGCTGATTGCTATGGAAAAGGCTGCTGATGCCTTGCGCCAGCATCACGCCACCGGCCACGCCCGCTGCGGTTTTCAGCGCACCGCCCAGGAAGCTGCCCGCCGCTGGGGCTTGCTGCGGCGGCGCGCCATAGTTGCCGGGCGCTGCGCCGAAGCCTTGCTGTGTCGGCGTATTAAAAGATGGCCGTGCCGGTTCGCGCCAGCCGCCACCGCTGGGTGCCGGCGCGCTTGCGGGACGTGAATCTCGGTTGCTGCCGCCGAAGATGCTTGAAAGAAAGCCACCGCCACCGCTTGGCGCCGATGCCTGGTTGCGCGCCTGCTGCAACTCGGCTTGCAATTGCTCGACCTGCTGGGCGAGTTGCTTGTTCTGCTCGTCCAGTCGCTTGATCGCCGCCTCTTGCACCAGGATCGCCTGGGCCATGAAATAGCCCGCCGCAGGCTGCTTGGCCAAATGCTCCTTGATCCGCGCCTCAGCCTGGGCGTCGCGCGGGGCTGAATCCTTTTCGGCCTGTTGCAACCGTGAAAACAGTCCATCGATCAGGGTTTGTTCTTCGCTGTTCATGGCGACCTCATCAGATTGCCGAATAAAAAACCAGGCCGGTCCGCAAAAGACCGGCGCCCGTTTGTAATGGGGCCCGCCAAGACGCTTTCAATGGTCTTTACCTGATGTTTACGTTTGTTTATGCGGGCAGCTGATGGGTAAAGTGTCGGACCGCTTTTCTGAACTGCGATACCGACCCATGAATCCGTTAGAAGTACTGCGTGACTCCTTGTATTTTTTCAAGCGCCATCTGGGCCGGATCGCCCAGTTGTGCCTGCCGCTGGTGATACTTGAAGCCGTGCTGCAACAAGGGGTGGACAGCGCCGTCGGGGCCGAGGGCTTTTCCGGTTACAGCGTGATCGTCGGGCTGTTGGTATACCCGCTGTACACCGCGGCGTTGATTCTGTTTCTTGACGCCCGCAGTCGTGGCGAAGCCCCCCGCCCTCGCGACCTGCTCGCGGCCTCGCTCCTACAATGGCCACGCTTTGCCTTGCTGACCGCCCTCAATACGCTGTTGATCCTGATTGGCATCTCGTTGTATTTCCTGCCAGGGCTTTGGCTGATGGTTGTCCTCGCCTTTGGTGAGTATCTGGTGGTACTCAAAGGCTTGGCACCACTGGCCGCGATGAAGGAAAGCCTGCGCATGAGCCGCGGTCATTTCTGGCGGATCCTGCTGTGTATCCTGGCGGTGATGATCCCGCTGTGGCTGCTCAAGGGCGCCAGCGTCTCGGTGTATCCGCCGCCGCAAAACCCCTTGGTCAGTTTGCTGATCGACAGCATCCACAGCTTCCTGCAATTGTTCACTACGGTGGTGCTGTTCCGAATGTTCATGTTGATTGTAGAAAAACCTGAGCCATGACCCGCCTGCTGCGATACGCCCTGCTGGGCCTGCTGTTGATTGTCGGGATCGGCGCCTTTTCGGTTTATGGCCTGACCTGGCGTCCACAGGCCCGGGAAACGCTGCCCGTCAGCTGCGCCGCCAACGCCGCGCCGCTGATACCCGGCCAGGCCTTGAAAGTCATGACCTGGAACGTCCAGTTCCTGGCCGGCAAGCGCTATGTGTTCTGGCACGACCTGGCCCAGGGCAACGATGAAAGCCCGACTCCTGAAGACATGGCCTTCAGTCTGGACGAAGTGGCTCGGGTCATTCGCGACGAGCAACCAGACGTGGTCTTGCTCCAGGAACTGGACAACGGCGCCAAGGCCAGCGAGTACCAGGACCAGCTCAAGCTGTTGCAGGAACGCCTGGCCGACCTCTACCCGTGCGGCACCAGCGCCTTCGATTGGAAAGCCGACTTCATTCCCGATCCGCGCATCTTCGGCAGCGTCGGCCGACAGCTGGCGACGCTGAGCCGCTACCGCATCGACCATGCCGAGCGGGTGCAATTGCCGGTGGCCGATGGGAACTTCATCAGCCGTCAGTTCCAGCCGAAAAACGCCTTGCTCGTGAGTTACCTGGCCCTTAACGGCGGCGGTCAACTGGCGGTGCTCAATACGCACCTGGAGCGAGCCACGCAGCTGCACGACACGGCGCGCAGGCAGGTCGAAGCCATTTCCAAGTCCCTCGACAAGCTCGAGTCCGCTGGCACGCCCTGGCTGATCGGGGGCGATTTCAACCTGTTGCCCCTGGGCCAATACCGGCGCCTGTCGATCGAACAGCGCTCGCCCTACTCCGCGGACAGCGAGCTACATTTGCTGTGGGACAAATACCCGATGATCCCCACCAACAACGAGGCCAGCGGTCTCGACCGCACGCACTGGCTGACCCACTACCCCAACGACCCCGGCCTCAACGGCCCCGACCGCACCGTCGATTACCTGTTCTACAGCCCACGCCTCAAACGGGTCGAAGCCCAGGTCCGACAGGACGACACGTTGCGCATTTCCGATCATTTGCCGGTGATTGCGCGGTTTTTGTTGCCGGCGATGCCCTGATCAAACACCTTGCGGGAGCCCTCTGTGGGAGCGAGCCTGCTCGCGAAGACGGCATCAGAGTCGACGAACATGTTGAATGTGCCGACCTCTTCGCGAGCAGGCTCGCTCCCACAGGGGTAGTGTTTCAAACCTCAGGCATGGCATCAGTTCACTTGCGCGGCTTGACCCGCGCCGTTGCCTGCGCCACCAACGGGTCGTCCGGCCAGTAATGCTTGGGATAGCGCCCCTTGAGGTCCTTCTTCACCTCGGCGTAGGTACTGCGCCAGAAGTTCGCCAGGTCCTGGGTCACCTGCACGGGCCGACGAGCCGGCGACAGCAGGTGCAACTTGACCACCTGCCGCCCCCCAGCAATGCGCGGGGTGTCGGACAGGCCGAAGAGTTCCTGCAAGCGCACCGCGAGGATCGGCGGGTGTTCGCTGTAGTCCAGGCGGATCGACGAGCCCGAGGGCACGCTCAAATGGTGCGGCGCCTGTTCGTCCAAGCGTTGCGGCAAAGGCCAGGGCAACAGGTTATGGACGATGCTCGACAGATCCAGGCTGGCGAAATGACTGAGTCGCGACACCCGTCCCAGGTACGGCATCAACCAATGTTCGAGACTGCTCAGCAGTGCGGCATCGCTGACGTCCGGCCATTCGCTCTGGCCCTTGCTCTCCACATCAAGGCGACGCAACAGCGCCACCCGCGCCTGCCATTGCCGCAACTCCGGCGTCCACGGCAGCAGCTCCAGGCCCTTGCGCCGCACCAGGTTGACCAGCGCCTGGCTTCGGGCGGCTTCATCCAGCCCGGTCAACGGCTCGCGACTGAGCACCAGCTCGCCGACCTTGCGCTGGCGCTCGGCGCGCAGTACGCCTTCGCGCTCATCCCAGTCCAGCTGGTCGACCGTATGCACCTGCTCGGCCAGCACCGAGTCGAACAGCGTCGGGTCGAAATCCGTCGCCAGATAAATCCGCTCTTCGCGCTGGCCTTGGCGGCTGCCCAAATCGGCAATGACCAGCCAGGGTTGCTTCATCAGGCTGTCGGCCTCGGCAAACAGCGCCGCACGACCGTTGGCCAGGCGATACTCCGCGCCGCCGGGCCGGCGCTGTTGGGCGACGCGATCCGGGTAAGCCAGCGCCAGCAGCGCGCCGAGCCAACGTGGATGATCGGGATCGGCCACGGCTTCCCCAGCCTTGCCCCGCAAGTAACCGCGATATTGCCGGGCCAATTGCCGCGCCCGCTGCACGCCACCCTGGGCGCCGCGTGCCGCCCGTTCCTCGCCGGAGAGCAAGGCCAGGCGACTATGCAGGTCCGCGCCGGCGCCGCGAAGAATGTCGCGCTCGCCCAACAACGCGGCGACGTTGCAGGCCATGTCCGCCAGCCCCAGCCCCTGGCCGCGCAACAGCAAGTGGGCGATTCGCGGATGAGCCGGGAGTTCGGCCATGGCCTGGCCGTGGCGGGTCAGTTGGCCGCCATCGAGTGCGCCGAGACGTTGCAACAGGTCTTGGCCCTGGGCATACGCGGCGGTCGGCGGGACGTCGAGCCACACCAATTGCTGCGGCGTCATGCCCCAGCGCCCCAATTGCAGGGCCAGCCCGGCCAGGTCCGCCGAAAGAATTTCGGCGCTGCCATAAGCGGCCAACTGTTCGTGCTGGTCTTCGGACCACAGCCGATAGCACACCCCCGGTTCCAGGCGTCCGGCACGGCCGGCCCGCTGGGTCGCGCTGGCGCGGGAGATGCGCTGGGTGTCCAGGCGGGTCATACCGCTGCCCGGATCGAAACGCGGGATGCGGGCGAGCCCGGCATCCACCACCACCCGCACGCCATTGATGGTCAGGCTGGTCTCGGCGATGTTGGTCGCCAGCACGACTTTGCGCAGCCCGGGCGGTGCCGGATCGATGGCGGCGCGCTGGGCCGTCAGGTCCAGTTCACCGTGCAACGGGCACAGCAACACGTTGCCGCCGTCGCCAAGGGCGTCGGCCAATTGTTGATGAACCCGGCGGATTTCGGCTTGCCCGGGCAAGAACACCAGCACGCTGCCGGTTTCGTCGTGCAGCGCTTCGAGCACGGTCTGCACCAGTCGCGGCTCGATGAATTCCCCAGGTTGGAACGGCCGGCCCCAACGCACCGTCACCGGGAACATCCGTCCTTCGCTGCGCAGGATCGGCGCGTCGTCCAGCAATCCCGCCAGGCGCTCGCCTTCCAGGGTCGCGGACATCAGCAGAATCTTCAGTGGCTGGTCTTCGCGAAACAGCTCCCGGCCATTGAGGCTCAAGGCAAGGGCGAGGTCGGCGTCGAGACTGCGCTCGTGGAATTCATCGAAGATCAGCAGCCCCACGCCTTCCAGCGCCGGATCGTCCTGCAGGCGGCGGGTGAGAATGCCTTCGGTGACCACTTCAATGCGCGTGTTGGGGCCCACCTTGCTGTCGAGGCGAATCCGGTAGCCCACGGTTTCACCGACCTTTTCCCCTAGCTCACTGGCCAGGCGCTCGGCCGCCGCCCGTGCCGCCAGGCGCCGGGGTTCGAGCATGAGGATGGTTTGCCCGGCCAGCCAAGGCTCGTTCAGCAGGGCCAAGGGAACACGGGTGGTTTTACCGGCGCCGGGGGGCGCTTCGAGCACCGCTTCGTGGCGCGAGGCCAGCGCTTGGCGCAGCGCGGGTAAAACTTCATCAATCGGCAAAGAAATCATGCTGGCTCCAAAACAGAGGGCCGAGTATAACGGCGAACTGTTTGGCGTGGTCTGGACTCCAACCAGCAACGCCCATACCTGCTCAGGAGATTGCTATGCGTATTCCCTTTCGCGTGATCGGCGGCGTCCTGGTCGCCACCCTGCTGACCCAGATCAGCGCGTGCGGCTCGATCTTCTACCCGGACCGTCGCGGCCAGATCGAAGGCAAGATCGACCCGGCCATCGCCGCGCTCGATGCCGTTGGCCTGCTGTTCTACATCATCCCCGGCCTGATCGCTTTCGCCGTGGACTTCGCCACCGGCGCGATCTATTTCGAGCCGGGCCGCAGCGTCCAGATCGAGCCAGAAAAACTCAAGCCGGCCATCAACCCCGACGGCACGGTCAATAACCACAAGCTGCAAGCGATCCTGGAAAGCGAGCTAGGCCGCAGTTTCCCGCTGGATGACCCACGTCTTATCCAGCACAAGGGCAACGTCCAGCAACTGGCCGCGTTCGGCCTCAAACCCGCCGCATAAGAGGCGCAGCCCAAGGAAGACCGCGCCATGACCACCCGCACCGAACACGCTCGCCTGCTGCGCATGGCCACCCGGGCATCGGTGGCCGTGGCACTCGTGCTGATCGTCGCCAAGGCGCTGGGCTGGTGGCTCAGCGGCTCGGTCAGCATGCTCGCCGGCCTGACCGACTCGGCGTTGGACGGCGTCACCTCGCTGCTCAATCTGCTGGCGGTGCATTACGCGCTGCGCCCCGCCGATGAAGATCACCGCTACGGGCATGGCAAGGCCGAATCCTTGGCCGGCATGGCCCAGGCGCTGTTTATCGGCGGCAGCGCGGTATTGATCGCGTTGCAGGCTTTCGAGCGGCTGAAGGACCCGGTGCCCGTGGACGCGCCCTGGCTCAGCGTCGGCGTGATCGTGTTTTCCCTGTTGCTGACCTTGGCCCTGCTGGCGCTGCAGCATCGGGTCATCCGCGCCACCGGCTCCAATGCCGTGCGCGCCGACTCGCTGCATTACCGTTCGGATTTGTTGCTCAATGGCAGCATCCTGGTGGCGCTGGTCCTGGCCGGGTTCGGTTGGTATCAGCTCGACGCATGGTTCGGCCTGGGGATCGCGGTATACATCCTGTGGAGCGCGATCCAGATCGCCCGGGAAAGCTTCGCGGTGCTGATGGATGAGGAGTTGCCGCCCGACGTCAGCCAACGCATGCTCGAGCTGGCCTGCGCGGTGCCCGGCGTGATCGGCGCCCATGACCTGCGCACGCGGGTCTCCGGCAACCATTGGTTCGTGCAACTGCACCTGGAACTGCCGGGGGAACTGACCCTGTCAGTGGCCCACGGCATCAGCGACCAGGCAGCCGATGCGATCCAGCGTGCTTATCCGAAGGCCGAAGTGCTGGTGCATGCCGATCCGTCGGAAGTGGTGAAGCGCGCCAGCGCCTAGCTCGTGCACACAAACTTGTGGCGAGGGGATTTATCCCCGTTGGACTGCGAAGCAGTCCCAAAGCAGCCAACTCAATCTGCCTGGCACACCGAGGCGGTGGTTCAGGGCCGCTTCGCACCCCAGCGGGGATAAATCCCCTCGCCACAAAAAGCAGCGTCCGCACGATCTTTGCCACGCCTCAGTACGTCACCTGATACCCACGGCTGCTCAGGCAATTGCCCTGCGCCTGGCGATAGGTCTGCACCACCTCCGGCGCTGGCGGGTAGGTGTAGTTGCGCGGGTCGAACCCACTCTGCTGCACCGCCCAGCGATAGCAATCGTAGCCGTCCTGGTTGACCTGTTCCCGGGACTGGCCGTTGGCCGGATAAGCCATCACATCAAAACTGTTGCCCTGCGGTTGCGGCTGCGGGTTGGCGACCGGCGCGTCGACCACGACGTAGTCCTGGGTATTGGCTTCGTAGATGTAATAGGCGCCGGCGGCGAGGAAGAACAGCGAACTGCCGATCCAGACCTCGCGGGCATAATCGGGCAGATAACGGGTGCGAATGCCCCGTGGCGGCTGGACCACGACATAACGCGGCCCTTGAGGGCGATACCAGTAGCCACCGGAGTAGAAATAATCGTGGCCGCGATAAGGCACACGATAATTGCGATCCGGGAAGCGATCGATCACATAACCCGGGCGATATTGCGGCCCCGGCCCCCAGCCGTTGCCATGGCCGTCAGGCCGGCCGGGCCAGTGCTGCTCGGGACGCCCCTCATGACCGGGACGAGGCCCGCCATTGGGGTAGCCATCGTTGCGGCGCGGGATGTCGCGGTAGTAGCCCGGTTGCGGTTCACGGGTCTGGTTCACGCTGTCGGGCCGGCCCTGGATCGGCAGGTTGTTGCCCGGCTGTTGCGGTGGGCGGCCGTGACTGTTGGGGTCCTGCGGTGGACGCTCATATTGCTGTCCACCCGGGTTTTGCGGCCTGACCTCGAACTGTCGGCTGTTATCGCCCCGGATGATCTCGTTGCTTTGCTGCCTGGGTTGCCCTGAATAACCCTGGCCGTTGCCGCCTCGTCCGTTCTGCCCGCGGTCACCGTCCGGGCCGCCACGGTTTTGCTGATCGTCGGCCACCCCCTGCGCACTGACACTTGCCCACAACAGACCAACACCTGCCAAACGCCAGATGCGCGACTTCATGAAATTCCTCACAACGGTTCGGGGCCTGGACGTAAGACTGGAAAAGCCCAGGCCGGTTCGGCGATAGGTTATCAGCCGCGGGGTTTATTTCGCAGGCATAAAAAAGGGAGGCCCGTCGGCCTCCCCTTGAGAATCTAGTCCGTGCTCGACGCTTTTGACGTCGGCTCACCTCACGCCGTCTTCTGGACAGTGTGCAGCTCGGGGGTCTGCCAGTACCGGTGGGTACTGCGACCGCAGCCGGCCGGATTGGGCGGGCTGCACTGGACTGTTTGTCCGAGCAGTGATCTTGGTGATAAGCATAGGCCCGAGGTATCGGCAGGCGATTGCGAAGATTGCTCGAATAAACTCCACTTGCGCAATTTTTACCTCAGGATGGATAATCCTACGCAATTAACCGAATAAAGGCCCGCTCGATGAGCAAACTTGACCGTTACGACCTGAGTATTCTGGCGGAATTGCAGCGCGACGCACGTATCTCCAACCAGGAACTGGCCGAACGCATCGGCCTCTCGCCCTCACCGTGCTCGCGGCGGGTCAAGCAGTTGGAAGACGACGGCTATATCACCCGCCAGGTTGCCCTGCTCGATCGCAAGATGCTGGGCCTGAGCCTCACCGCCTACGTGCTGATCGGCATGGATCGCCACACCCCCGATCGCTTCGAGACCTTCGAAGCCGCGATCCGCAACCTGCCGCAAGTACAGGAATGCAGCCTGGTCACCGGCATCGATGCAGACTACCAGCTCAAGGTGGTGGTGCCGGACATGGACCACTATCAGAAATTGCTGTTGGGGCATCTGACCCGAATCGAAGGGGTCACCAGCGTGCGGTCGAGTTTCGTGTTGAACCAGGTGCTCAACAGCACCGAACTGCCGTTGACACATCTGCGCAGCTGACCGCTTTTGTGGCGAGCGAGCTTGCTCGCGCTCGACTGCGCAGCAGTCGCAAACCGGCCCACTGGCAATCAGGAACCGGTCAAATCTTTTTGGGGTCGCTGCGCAACCCAGCGGGAGCATGCATCCTCGCCACAAAAAGCTCCAGCTTGCGATGAATAGCTGCGACACACCGCCGCAGCCCAATCCTGCGCCCCGCCCCCATGCCGTATACTCGCCGCGCCTTTACAACCCCGCCAATGCCGGAGTGCCCCGATGGATCCTGCTGTTTTCGAAGAGTGGATGATGACCGGCCTGGTCAGCATCCTGATCATTTTCATGGGTTTCATCGTCTGGGACCTGGCGAAGAAGTCCAAGGCCGGGCGCTTTGGTTCGTTCATCCTGTTTTTTGTGCTGGGCCTGGGCGTCGCGGCGTTCATCATCAAGAGCGTGGTGATCGGCCTGATCGAATCCGGCGCGTTATAAGCGCGCCGGTACTTCCTTCCACTGGCCCTGGTCGAGCCCTTCGATCGTCCAATCGCCGATCCTGACCCGCACCAGCCGCAGAGTCGGCAATCCCACGGCGGCAGTCATGCGGCGTACCTGGCGGTTGCGCCCTTCGCGGATCACCAGTTCCAACCAGCTCGTCGGCACGCTTTTACGAAAACGCACCGGCGGGTTGCGCGGCCACAACTGCGGTTCGTCCAGTAGGCGGGCCTCGGCCGGCAGCGTCATGCCGTCGTTCAATTCCACGCCATCGCGCAAGCGCTGCAGCTGTTCGTCGCTCGGCTCCCCCTCGACTTGTACCCAATACGTCTTGGCCAGTTTGTGCTTGGGGTCGGCGATTCGCGCCTGCAATTGCCCGTCGTTGGTGAGTAACAACAGCCCTTCGCTGTCACGGTCCAGCCGACCGGCCGGGTAGATGCCGGGCACGTCGATAAAATCCTTGAGCGTGGCGCGCCCTTCGCCGTCGCTGAACTGCGTCAGCACGTCAAAGGGTTTGTTGAACAGGATCAGCTTCGGCTCGGACGGCGGCGCCTTGGCCACGCGGCGCGGGGCGGAGGCTGAGGGCTTTGCGCCAGGGCGGCGGGAAACGGGACGGGGCGGTCGGGGCATGGCAGTGAAACATCTAACGGTCTGGGCCGACCATGCTAGTGGCCCGACCGTTAAATGACCACCACCTGATCAGCGGAACGGCGGCTCATCGAAACTGCGCAGTTTGCGCGAGTGCAACGAGTTGAGTTCGTTGCGCAGCAGGTCCAGCGCCGCGATGCCGATCTTCAAATGCTGGTTGACCGCCCGCTCATAAAACGCGTTGGCCGAGCCCGGCAGCTTGATCTCGCTGTGCAGCGGTTTGTCCGAAACGCAAAGCAACGTGCCATAAGGCACCCGCAGGCGATAACCCTGGGCAGCGATGGTGCCGCTTTCCATGTCCACCGCGACGGCGCGGGAGAGGTTGATCAACGGTCTCTCCTGGGCCCAGCGCAGCTCCCAGTTGCGATCGTCGTAAGTCAGCACGGTGCCGGTGCGCAGGCGCTTTTTCAGCTCGTCGCCTTTCTCGCCGGTGATGTTCGCCGCCGCCTGCTGAAGCGCCAGTTGCACTTCGGCCAGGGCCGGGATCGGGATGTTCGGCGGCACGACGCGGTCGAGGATGCCATCGCGGCGCATATAGGCGTGGGCCAGCACGTAGTCGCCGATAGTCTGGGATTGTCGCAGGCCGCCGCAGTGGCCGATCATCAGCCAGCAATGCGGACGCAGCACGGCCAGGTGGTCGGTGATGTTCTTGGCGTTGGACGGCCCGACGCCGATGTTCACCAGGGTTACGCCATGGCCATCGCTGGCCTGCAAGTGATAGGCCGGCATCTGGTAGCGGTGCCAGACCACACCCGCGGCGATGGCCGAGGCTTCGCCGTGGTCCATGTTCTTGTCGATGATCACGTTGCCCGGCAGCACCATGCGCACGAAGCGCGGGTCGCTGCGCAATTGCTCCAGGCCATGGACGATGAATTGGTCGACATAACGGTGGTAGTTGGTCAGCAGGATCCACGGCTGCACATGGCGCCAGTCACTGCCGGTGTAATGCACCAGCCGACGCAGGGAAAAATCCACCCGCGCGGCGTCGAACAGCGCCAGGGGCAGCGGGTCGGTGTTTTCCCAATCGTAGAGGCCGTCGGCGATGCCATCGGTGGCGGCCGACAGGTCGGTGCTGGGGAAAACCCGCGCCAGCACGGCGGCGGTCACACCGGAGCCGGCCAGCTCATCGCCCTGCTCCACCACGTACGGGTACGGAATGTTCTGCTCGCTGACGCCCACTTCGACGGTGACAGTGAAGTCGTGCATCAACGGAACGAGTTGTTCCAGCAGGTACTTACGGAACGCGGCCGGGTGGGTGACGGTGACGCTGTAGGTGCCTGGCAACTGGACCTTGGCGTAGGCGCGGGTGGTTTGCGGGACCTCGCCGTGGCAATGGTAGGTCAGGCGCAGGGCCGGATAGCGAAACAAGGCCCGTTGCTCGGCATCCGGCTCGATGCGGTCCTTGAGATACCGCTTGAGCGCCTGGTTCAGCGCAGTGGTCGCACGCTCGTGCAGGGCCGCCAGCCGATCCACGGCTTGCTCGGCGGTTTGAACGACAATAAACGCTTCGGTCACGATCAGCTTCCTGTGTTCTGACTTGCAGGCCTTCATCTTGCCTGCATCGTGGTCCGACGGGAACAGTGGCGTATGGGTATTGCGAGAGCGAGCCTGCTCGCGATAGCGGTGTGTCAGGCACTGGGAAGGTTGGTTGTGCCGACGCTATCGCGAGCAGGCTCGCTCCCACAGGGTCATGTGCCGAACTGAGCCCTTTTTAGAAACCCCGTGGGGTCGAGCGAGCGACGATGGCCTCCACATTCAAGCCTCGGGGCAATGCGCCGTAGACCCTGGCGCCGGCCCCAAGGCGACTGGCAATGAACCCATCGCTGACGTCGCTGTTGCCCGCTTCGAGCAGCAATCGCGCCTGCAGCCCAACAGCGATGTCTTCGGTCAATTGCCGGGCGCGGTATTGGATGTCGTCGGTGTCTTTGAATGCCGCGTGCAATTGGTCGATGTGGCGGGCCAGGCGTTTATCGCCATGGCCATCGCCCAGTTCGTTGAACAGCACTTCCAGTACGCCCGGTTCCTTGGACAGGGCCCGCAACACATCGAGGCATTGCACATTGCCGGAGCCTTCCCAAGTCGAATTGACCGGCGCCTCACGATACAGGCGAGGCAGGATGCTGTCTTCGACGTAGCCGGCGCCGCCCATGCACTCGGCGGCTTCGTTGATCATCGCGGGGGCGCGCTTGCAGATCCAGTATTTGCCCACCGCCGTCACCAGTCGGGCGAACTTGGCCTCGTGGTCGTCGTTCAAGTGGTCCAGCGCCCGCCCCATGCGCAGGCTCAGGGCCAGCGCGGCTTCGCTTTCCAGCGCCAGGTCGGCCAGCACGTTTTGCATCAATGGCTGTTCGCTCAATACTCTGCCACCGACCTTGCGGTGCGCGCAGTGATGACTGGCCTGGGTCAGCGCCTGGCGCATCAGCGCGCTGGAGCCGACCATGCAATCGAAGCGAGTCATGGCAACCATCTCGATGATTGTCGGCACGCCTCGGCCCTCCTCCCCGACCATCCAGGCCAGCGCACCGCGAAACTCCACTTCGCTGGACGCATTGGAACAATTGCCCAGCTTGTTTTTCAGTCGCTGGATATAGAACTGGTTACGTGTGTCATCCGGGCGATGGCGCGGCAGCAGGAAACAGGTGAGGCCCTTGTCGGTCTGGGCCAGGGTGAGGAAAGCGTCGCACATCGGCGCCGAACAGAACCATTTGTGCCCCACCAGTTCGTAGGCCTGGCCAGGCCCGCTGGCGCCTACCGGATACGCCTTGGTGGTGTTGGCCCGCACGTCGGTGCCGCCCTGTTTTTCGGTCATCGCCATGCCAATCGTGACCCCGGCCTTGTGGGCGATGCCGACGTTGCGCGGGTCGTACTCGGTGGCGAGCACCTTCGGCACCCAGCGCTCGGCCAGGTCCGGTTGCAGGCGCAGGGCCGGCACGCTGGCGAAAGTCATGGTCAACGGGCAACCGGTGCCGGCTTCGGCCTGGCTGTGCAGGTAGGTCATCGACGCACGGGCGACATGGGCGCCGGGTTGCGGATGAGCCCACGGCAGGCTGGGCAAGCCGTGCTCGACGGCGGTGCGCATCAACTCGTGATACGCGGGATGAAACTCCACCAGGTCGATGCGATGGCCATACCGGTCATGACTGGAAAACACCGGCGTGTTCTGGTTGGCCAGGAACCCCGCTTCCATCAACGGCCCGCCGGCCAACGCACCGTAGGCATCGATCCGCGCCTGCGCCCAACCGGCACCGAAACGCTGGGACCACTGTTGCAACGGCAGATCGATGCGGTACAGGTTGGCGCCGTCCAAGGACGGCGGCTGATTGGTGACGTCGTGGGTTTCGGCGAACTGATGCAAGTTCATGACGGGGCTCCTCGGTCGGCCAGCAGAGGATCAGTTAAGCACCGCCTCCAGGTCGATCAAAGTGGCATATCCGCCTAAATATCGGCGCTTTCACCCTGTTTCGGACAAAGCACCCGTCGCTGCAGAATCGCCTGGAGCACCTCGAACTTCACCGGTTTGCTCAGATAGTCGATCAACGCTCCAGACGGGCATCGCTCCTGTTCGAGGTTCGGACTGACTACCAGCACGGGCAGATCCTCACAACCGGACAGCGCTCGGATCTGGCAACAGAGCGACACCCCGTCCAATGGCGCCGAATGGCAATCGAGGAGCACCGCGTCAACACTCTCGCCCTGTAGCAGGTCCAGGGCCGCCCGACCGTTGTCGGCGGTGCGCACCCGATAGCCCAGCTTGAGCAACATGCCTCGCATGACCAATTGATCGACGGGGTTGTCGTCCGCCAGGAGTACCGTGCAGTCCTGGGGCTGGCGGGAATCCCGGCGCCCACCGAACGAAAAAGGCGTCGGGACCTCCACTGGCAAGGCGATTTCGAATTCCACGTCCAGCTGGAAACGGCTGCCGCGCCCCGGCTCGGAAATATGAGTCAGGCGCCCGTCGAGCAATTCGACCAGTTGGCGGCAGATCGCCAAGCCTACGCCGAGCCCCCCGTACTCGCGCGTCATCGAGCCATCGAGCTGGAAGAAACGCTGGTACAACGTCGCCTCGCCAAGATCGGTGAAACCGATGCCGGTGTCGATCACCGCGAATGACAGCACCAGGCGATCGAGCTCCGACGGTCGTCCACTGACCCGCAGGGCGATGCCACCCGAGCGGGTGAACTTGATAGCGTTGTCCAGCAGGCATTCCAGGCACTGGGCCAATTTAGCGCTGTCGCCCACCAACCGATCCGCCAGGCTGGGGCTTATGTCGACCTTGAAGTCCAAGCCCTTGGCCGCCGCGTTGGCACCGAACTGCACCTGCAGGGCATCAATCACACCACGCAGGCTGAACGGCGTCGGGTAGACCTTGAGCTTGCCGGCCTGCAACTCGGTAAGAGTGAGGATGCCGTTGACCATGCGCATCATGTCCCGCGCCGAACCGGCGGCGGTCTGTTGATACTGGGTCAGCTCCTCGTCCATCTCGACGGTTTCCATCAGCTCCAGGGAGCCGATCACACCGTTCATCGGGGTGCGCAATTCATGGGTGAGGGTGGCGAGGAATTCATCCTTGAGTTTGTTGCCGTGGGCCAATTGCTGGTTGAGCACTTCCAGTTTCTGTCCGGCGTCGAACAGCGTCTGGGCCTGCTGCTCGCGCATGGCGTTGATGCGGTCCGCCAGGGCCAGGGACAACAATGCCACCTCGATGGCAGAGCCGATCTGGCTGGCATACATGGTCAGGAAGATGTTCGGCAGGTAACCGAGCACCATCATCGTGTTGACGATCCCCCCCAGCAGGAACGCCGACCAGGCGATGATGAAATAACGCGCCACCCGCAGGCCACGCCACCAGGCGAACAGCCCGGCGGCGAAAATCACCACGGTAAATACCAGGGCCAACGCCGTCGCCAGCCGCAGGGCCAAGGCGTAGCTGGTCATCAGCGACAGCCCTACCACCACGGCACTGTAGGCGATCAGCGCCAGCAGCAGTCGATCGAGCCAGCGACTGTGTTGTGAGGTCTGCAGGAAGCTGCGGGCGAATTGACTGCCGAACAGCCCCGCGCAGCCGATGAAGAACGGCGTTGCGGCATTGGCCCACCAGGGATTGTCCGGCCAGAAATATTCCACCGCCGCGCCATTGACCGACAACTGATACAGGCCGAACGAGGCGATATAGAAGATGTAGTACAAATAACTGGTGTCGCGCACGCTCAGGTAAATGAACAGGTTGTAGACCAGCATCCCCAGCAGCACGCCATAGATGATCCCCAACACATACAGGCGCACCGGCTGCTGCTCCAGGTACGCCGTGCTCGACCACAGCGTCAACGGCGCCTGGATCGAACCCTGGCTTTGCAGACGCAAGTACACGACCTGGCGTTGATCCGGCTGGAAGTCCAGGCTGAACAGGTAATTGTTCTGGCGGACCTCGCGACTGGCAAAAGGCAGAGCATCGCCCGTCTGGCGGACCAGGCGATAGGCTCCGCTGCCGTCGGCCAGGTACAGGTCCAGATGATCCAGCGGCGGATACGCCAGCTCCAGCAACCAGGTCCGCTGGGCGTCGGGATTGGCAGGACGATAGTGCAGATCCACTTTCAACCAGAACGCCGAACGTGAGTAACCGGCGTTCAGCGTGGCTTTGTCATGGGGCTTGAAACGATCGGCCGCGGCCTGGGCCAGAATCTCATCGATGGAGGCCGTGCCACTGGGGTCTTCCAACACTTGCAAAGCGTGGCCCAAAGGCAGGCTTTGGGTTGATTCATCGAATTCGAGCGCACTTGCCAAGGGGGACAAGCACAGCAGCAACATCAGCAAATAGCGCATTTAAGCCCCAGCGTGGCCTGTCCGGTTGAGTCAGGAAGCCCCCCATTCCCTGAGTAGACGTAAAACCGGCATTACCTGTTATTGGTTGGATCCATCTCTAGCATAGCCGTTGATGGCCAATTTGCACCACGGAAATTTTTCCGACAAAAGGCTCTAGCACGGGCGTCTCAGCGCCAACCATTGAGATAGAGCTGTTGCTTTGGTCAGGTTGCCAATTGGTAAAGCACAAAAGTGGTCGCCAACAAAACCCTCTGAGCCCAATCACCGATAAAAGAGGTTTGGTGATAAGCTCGCGCACCATGAATATCTACAGCTCTCGCCCCGTTGTCCTCTGTCTCTCCGGCCACGACCCCAGTGGTGGCGCCGGCTTGCAGGCAGATATCGAAGCCCTGCTTGCCCAGGGATGTCATGCCGCCCCGGCCGTTACTGCGTTGACCGTGCAAGACACGGTCAACGTCAGCGATTTCCGCGTGCTGGATCGCGAGTGGGTGCTGGCGCAAGCCAATGCCGTGCTCAACGACTCCCCCGTCGCGGCGGTCAAGCTGGGCATGCTCGGCTCGCTGGAAATGGTCGACACCGTGGTCGAGCTGCTCCAGGCACACCCGCAGTTGCCGATGGTCTGCGACCCGGTGCTGCGCGCCGGCGGTGGCGGACGGCTGGGCAAGGATGAAGTCGGCTACGCCATGCGCGAGCGCCTGCTGCCCCTGGCCACCATCGCCACGCCCAACCTGCCTGAAGCACGCATCCTCGCCGAACTGCCCGAAGGCAGCGCCGATGAATGCGCCGAAAAACTGCTGCCCTTCGTCAAGCACCTGCTGATCACCGGCGGCCATGGCGACGAGCATGAAGTCCACAATCGCCTGTACAGCCGCGACGGACACCGCGAAACGTTCACCTGCCAGCGCTTGCCCGGCAGTTATCACGGCTCCGGCTGCACCCTCGCCAGCGCCATCGCCGGCCGACTGGCCCAGGGCGAACAACTCTCCAGCGCGGTCAAGACAGCCGTGGACTACACGTGGCGCACGCTGCGCGATGCCGAACAATTGGGAAAAGGCCAGTTCGTACCGCGTCGCCTACCGCTGGATTTCTGCTCGTAGCACAGGAGCCGTGGAATGAAATTACGTGGCCTTTATGCCGTGACCGACAGCCAACTGCTGGCCGGCAAGTTCCTAGCCTATGTGCAAGCCGCGCTGGAAGGCGGCGTGACCTTGCTGCAGTACCGCGACAAAAGCAGCGACGAGGCCCGCCGCCTTCGTGAGGCCGAGGCCCTGCGCAACCTGTGCGAGCGCTACAAGACCCAACTGATCATCAATGATGACGCCGAATTGGCCGCGCGCCTGGGCGTCGGCGTGCACCTGGGCCAGACCGATGGCCCGTTGGCGCCGGTGCGGGCGTTGCTGGGCCACAAGGCAATCGTCGGCTCAACCTGCCACGCCAGCCTGGAGTTGGCCGAACAGGCCGTCAACGAAGGCGCCAGCTACGTCGCGTTCGGGCGCTTCTTCAACTCCAGCACCAAGCCTGGGGCACCCAGCGCAAACCTTGAACTGCTCGAACAGACCCGCATCAAACTGCATATACCGGTTTGCGCCATCGGCGGCATCACCCTGGAAAACGCCGCCCCGCTGGCGGCCCATGGGGTCGACCTGCTTGCGGTGGTCCACGGCCTGTTCGGCGCCGACAGCACCGCTGAAGTGACGCGCCGCGCCCGCGCCTTCAACGACCTGCTGCACATCAAATAGTCATTTCCGTTTTCGAGAGCCCTACCATGTCCCGTTCCGAAACCCTGTTTGCCAACGCCCAGAAACATATCCCCGGCGGCGTGAACTCGCCTGTTCGCGCGTTCAAGAGCGTCGGCGGCACACCGCTGTTCTTCAAGCACGCCGAAGGCGCGTATGTCACCGATGAAGACGACAAGCGCTACGTTGACTACGTCGGCTCGTGGGGGCCGATGATCCTCGGCCATAGCCATCCGGACGTGCTGGATGCGGTGCGCCAGCAGCTGGAGCACGGGCTGTCCTATGGCGCGCCGACGGCGATGGAAACCGAGATGGCGGACCTGGTCTGCTCCATCGTGCCGTCGATGGAAATGGTGCGCATGGTCAGCTCCGGCACCGAAGCGACCATGAGCGCGATCCGCCTGGCCCGTGGCTACACCGGCCGCGACAGCATCATCAAATTCGAAGGCTGCTACCACGGCCACTCCGACAGCCTGCTGGTCAAGGCCGGTTCCGGCGCCCTGACCCAAGGCGTTCCGAGCTCGGCGGGCGTGCCAGCGGCATTTGCCAAGCACACCCTGACCCTGCCGTTCAACGACCTTGAAGAAGTCGAGAAGATGCTCGGCGAAGTCGGTCAGGAGGTGGCATGCATCATCGTCGAGCCGGTGGCCGGCAACATGAACTGCGTGCCGCCGGCGCCAGGCTTTCTCGAAGGTCTGCGCAGCCTGTGCGACCAGCATGGCGTGGTGCTGATTTTCGATGAAGTGATGACCGGCTTCCGTGTCGCCCTTGGTGGCGCCCAGGCCCACTATGGCGTGACGCCGGATTTGAGCACCTTCGGCAAGATCATCGGTGGCGGCATGCCCGTAGGCTGCTTCGGCGGCAAACGCGCCATCATGGAATGCATCGCGCCGCTGGGCCCGGTCTATCAGGCCGGCACGCTGTCGGGCAACCCGTTGGCGATGGCTGCTGGCCTGACCACCCTGCGCCTGATCAGCCGCCCGGGCTTCCACGCCGAACTGACCGAATTCACCACGCGCCTGCTCGATGGCCTGCAGGTGCGCGCCGACGCGGCCGGCATTCCGTTTGTGACCACCCAGGCCGGCGGCATGTTCGGCCTGTATTTCAGCGGCGCCGATGACATCGTGACCTTCGACGACGTGATGGCCAGCGACGCCGACCGCTTCAAGCGCTTCTTCCACCTGATGCTCGAAGGCGGCGTCTACCTGGCGCCAAGCGCCTTCGAAGCCGGCTTCACCTCCATCGCCCATGGCGAGGCGGAACTGAAAATTACCCTCGACGCGGCTGAACGAGCCTTCGCGGCACTGAAATAAACCTGTGGATAACTGACGCTGGCTGACACCAGCGTCAGTTATTGCCCATAACCCACCGTGCCTTTTCCTACATATCTGCCCAACAAACCGTCGTTGCGGTTCCTTTGCAGCAGAAAAACGAGTAAAGACTTTGTAAGGATGGCCCCGCTTATTTCATAATGCGCGCTTATTGGATCCCCCGAAGGGTCCACGCGCCCCTCAGAGGTAAGTCGATTCCCATGAACCGCACCGGCCGCACCCTTGCCTTGGGCTGCCTGTTGCTCCTTCAGCCCCTGCTCGCTCATGCACAGGCAGGCGGTAACTCGTTGTTGATCCCGGCGATGGGCCGTTGCACCCTCAACACCCAGCCACAAGATCTCGCACCGGCACTTGACGCCTGTCGAAAAGCGGCCGACGAGGGCGATGCCCAAGCGCAATATGAATTGGGCGAGTTCTACTACGACGGCAAGGCCGCGCCGCGCGACCTCAAGCTGGCCCTCAACTATTTCGAAAAAGCCTCGCTACAAGGCCACGCCCAGGCGCAGTTCAAGCTTGGCGGCATGTTCTTCCATGGCGAAGGCGTACCGGCCAACAATGTCCAGGCGTATATCGTCTTGAAGATGGCGGCGGTCAACGGCGCCGAAGAGGCATTGGACACCGCCGACGAAGTCGCCGAGCAGATGCCCCGCGACGAGCTGGAAGTGGCCACCCAGGTGCTGGGGCAGATTTTTCGCAAATACCTGATGGAATTGCAGAACGCCGACGGACGCACGCCGTTCTCGCCACTGCCCTGATTAATGTTCTGGCCTTGAAGGCCTCATCGCGAGCAAGCTCGCTCCCACAGTTGGCTCTCTGGCGACGCAAGATTTGTGCTCGGCGATTTACTGTGGGAGCGAGCCTGCTCGCGATTGGGAGCAACCCGGTCTTGAACCCTACTTCTCAGGCATCGGCATCGGAAACGGCATCACATTGCCGACCGCGCCGCGGGCTTCGCTGATTTTCGGAGTGCCAAGGCGCTCGACCTCATCGATGCGCACGATCGAATGCATCGGCACGAAGCTGCGCACCACGCCCTCGAATTGCGCCTTGAGCTTTTCTTCGCTTGGGTCGACGACCACTTGTGTACGCTCGCCAAAGACGAACTCTTCCACTTCCAGAAAGCCCCACAGATCACTCTGATAGATCTGCTTGGCGTACATCTCGAACACCTGGCCCTGGTTGAGGAAAATCACCTTGTAGATTGGAGCTTCACGTTTGGTCATGGCTGGCGAAACACATCGGCGGGTAAAAATGAGGGCGCGAACTATAGCATAGCCACTGCTCGCGCAGCGGTAGGAACCGGGGGACTTGTTGCCTATAATGCGCGGTTCTTTGAATCACGTGATGATCCGTCCATGGCCAAGAAGCTTTACATCGAAACCCACGGTTGCCAGATGAACGAGTACGACAGCTCGCGCATGGTCGATCTGCTGGGTGAACACCAGGCCCTGGAAGTCACCGCCCGCGCCGAAGACGCAGACGTGATCCTGCTCAACACCTGCTCGATCCGCGAGCGCGCCCAGGACCGGGTGTATTCCCAACTGGGCCGCTGGCGTGAACTGAAGCTGGCCAACCCGGAAATGGTCATCGCGGTCGGCGGCTGCGTCGCCAGCCAGGAAGGCGCGGCCATTCGTGACCGCGCGCCGTACGTGGACGTGGTCTTCGGCCCCCAGACCCTGCACCGCCTGCCGGAAATGATCGACGCGGCGCGCGTGACCAAACTGCCCCAAGTCGACGTTTCGTTCCCCGAAATCGAGAAGTTCGACCACCTGCCCGAGCCGCGCATCGACGGCCCCAGCGCTTATGTGTCGGTGATGGAAGGCTGCAGCAAATACTGCACGTTCTGCGTGGTCCCCTATACCCGCGGCGAAGAGGTCAGCCGGCCGTTCGACGACGTGATCGCCGAGATCATCCACCTGGCGGAAAACGGCGTGCGTGAAGTGACCTTGCTGGGGCAGAACGTCAACGGCTATCGCGGCCTGACCCACGACGGTCGCCTGGCGGACCTCGCCGAGTTGATCCGCGTTGTGGCGGCGGTGGACGGTATCGACCGGATCCGCTACACCACGTCCCATCCGTTGGAGTTTTCCGACAGCCTGATCCAGGCCCACGCCGAAGTTCCCGAGCTGGTCAAGCACCTGCACCTGCCGGTGCAATCGGGTTCGGACAGAATCCTCGCAGCGATGAAGCGCAACCACACGGCGCTGGAGTACAAATCCAAACTGCGCAAGTTGCGCGCCGCAGTGCCGGGGATCTGTATCAGCTCGGACTTTATCGTCGGATTCCCTGGCGAAACCGAGAAAGATTTCCAGCAGACCATGAAGCTGATCGAAGACGTGGGCTTCGACTTCTCCTATTCCTTTGTCTACAGCCAGCGCCCCGGCACGCCGGCGGCCGACCTGGCGGATGAGACGCCCGAGGAAGTGAAGAAGGAACGGCTCAATGCTTTGCAGCACCGCTTGAACCAGCAGGGCTTTGAAATCAGCCGACAGATGGTCGGTTCGATCCAGCGGATCCTGGTCACCGACTACTCGAAAAAAGACCCGGGCGAATTGCAGGGCCGTACGGAAAACAACCGTATCGTCAACTTCCGCTGCGACACGCCAGCCCTGATCGGCCAGTTCGCCGACGTACACATCGACGCCGCGCAACCGCACTCGCTGCGGGGTTCGCTGGTGCAGTAACTGTACAGATCCCTGTGGGAGCGAGCCTGCTCGCGAAAGCGGTCTATCGGCCAACACATGCGCTGGATACAAGACCGTTTTCGCGAGCAGGCTCGCTCCCACAATGGGATGTGTAGGTCCTGTTGTCAGATTGCGCCGCTTAAGACCTTTCGCACCCAGCCTACTGGCGTTATCCTTGATTTCACCTTAATTGCCCCTGGGCGGCTAAAAACGACCTTGAACGCACCCATCGAACCTCATCGTTTCATTCTCGAGCCCTTTGAGGCTCGCCGCTTCGCCAATCTGTGCGGGCAATTCGACGAGCATCTTCGCTTGATCGAACAGCGCCTGGCCATCGAGATCCGCAATCGCGGGAACCAGTTCGAACTGATCGGCGATCCCAAGCACACCACCTCCGCGGAAAACCTGCTGCGCCGTCTCTACCGAGAAACCAAGGCGAGCGAGCTGTCTCCGGACATGGTCCACCTGTTCCTGCAAGAGTCGGCGGTCGAAGAACTCGACAATCACGCCCCGTCGGAACCTGCCGTGGCCCTGCGCACGAAAAAAGGCATGATTCGCCCTCGCGGCTTGAATCAGCAGCGCTACGTGAAGGAAATCCTGGCCAACGACATCAATTTCGGCATCGGCCCGGCCGGTACCGGCAAGACCTACCTGGCCGTTGCCTGTGCGGTCGACGCGTTGGAGCGCGAACAGGTGCGCCGCATCCTGCTGGTGCGTCCCGCCGTCGAAGCAGGGGAAAAACTCGGTTTCCTGCCCGGCGACCTGACCCAGAAGATCGACCCGTATCTGCGCCCGCTCTATGACGCGCTGTACGAAATGCTCGGCTTCGAATACGTCGCCAAGCTGATCGAGCGACAGGTCATCGAGGTCGCGCCGCTGGCCTACATGCGTGGTCGGACCCTGAACAACAGCTTCATCATCCTCGACGAAAGCCAGAACACCACCGTCGAACAGATGAAGATGTTCCTGACCCGGATCGGTTTCGGCTCCACCGCCGTCATCACCGGGGACATCACCCAGGTCGACCTGCCCCGAGGCACCAAGTCCGGGCTGAACCACGTGATCCAGGTGCTCAAGGACGTCCCGGGCATCAGCTTCACGCACTTCATGCCCAAGGACGTCGTACGCCATCCGTTGGTGCAGCGCATCGTCGAAGCCTACGAGCGTTTCGAGAACCGCGCCGATGAAGATTCGGCCGAAAGCAAAGGCAATCGCCACAATGCTTGAACTCGACCTGCAAGAGGCCAGTGAACACCCCGCCCCCAGCGAAGCCCAGTTCCGCCAATGGTGCGAACTGGCGCTGCGCCAGCGCAGCGCCGACTCGGAACTGACGATCCGCCTGGTGGACGAAGCCGAAGGCCGCGAGCTGAACCACACCTGGCGGCAGAAAGACTACGCCACCAACGTGCTGTCGTTCCCCGCCGACGTGCCCGACGAAATGCTCGACATCCCGTTGCTGGGGGACCTGGTGATCTGCGTCCCGGTCGTCGAGCGCGAGGCCGCCGAACAAGGCAAGTCACCCGAAGCCCACTGGGCCCACCTGGTGATCCATGGCTGCTTGCATTTGCTTGGTTACGACCATATGGAAGAGGACGAAGCCGAGGAAATGGAAGCGCTGGAACGAACGTTGCTTGCCGAGCTGGGTCATCCCGACCCGTATGCCGGCGACGAACACTGAAACATCAACCTGTAACGACAAAGGATTCAGAGTAATCGCTATGAGCGAAGATCGATCGACCAACGGGCAGAAGTCATGGCTGGGCAAGCTCACCCAGGCTTTTGCCCATGAGCCGAAAAACCGCCAGGAGCTGTTGGAGCTGCTGCGCGATGCACACCAGAACAAATTGCTGGACAGCGAAGCGCTGGCCATCGTCGAAGGCGCCATCCAGGTGGCTGACCTGCAAGTTCGGGACATCATGGTCCCGCGCTCGCAGATGATCAGCATCAAGGCGACCCAGACTCCCCGCGAATTCCTGCCCGCCGTGGTCGACTCCGCTCACTCGCGCTACCCGGTCGTCGGCGAGAGCCATGACGACGTCATGGGCGTGCTGCTGGCCAAGGACCTGCTGCCGCTGATCCTCCAGGAGAACGGCGACAGTTTCAATATCAAGGACCTGCTGCGCCCGGCCACGTTCGTGCCCGAGTCCAAGCGCCTGAACGTACTGCTGCGTGAATTCCGCGCCAACCACAACCACATGGCCATCGTCATCGACGAATACGGCGGCGTGGCCGGGCTGGTCACCATCGAAGACGTGCTTGAACAGATTGTCGGCGACATCGAGGATGAGCACGACGTCGAGGAAGACAGCTACATCAAGCCCTTGCCCAGCGGCGACTTCCTGATCAAGGCCCTGACGCCGATCGAGAACTTCAACGAGTTCTTCGACAGCGAATTCTCCGACGATGAGTTCGACACCGTCGGCGGCCTGGTGATGAGTGCCTTCGGCCACCTGCCCAAGCGCAACGAAACCACCGAGATCGGCTCCTGGCGCTTCCGCATCCTGAATGCCGACAGCCGCCGGATTCATCTGCTGCGCCTGTCACCCATTGCCCGTTAAACCCTGCAAGAGCCGCTAAGGAAACACATGCGCTGGATAAACCGCCCCGGCTGGCCCGGTAACCTGCTGGCCGTGGCGGCCGGTGCGATCACCACCCTGGCCCTGGCGCCGTTCGATATCTGGCCGCTGGCATTGCTGGCGGTCGGGCTGTTCTATGCTGGCCTGCGCGAGCTCTCGCCGCGCCAGGCCCTGGGGCGCGGCTGGTGTTTCGGTTTCGGCCTGTTTGGCGCCGGCACCAGTTGGATCTACGTCAGCATCCATAACTTCGGTGGCGCCTCGGTGCTGCTGGCCGGGCTTTTGATGCTGCTGTTCATTGCCGCGATCGCTTGGTTCTTCGCCCTGCCCGCCTGGCTCTGGGCGCGCTGGCTGCGGCGCAACGAGGCACCGTTGGCCGATGCCCTGGCCTTCGCCGCGCTCTGGCTGGGCCAGGAAGCCTTTCGGGGCTGGTTCCTGACCGGATTCCCCTGGCTTTACTCCGGCTACAGTCAACTGGACGGCCCACTGGCCGGCCTTGCACCGCTGGGTGGCATGTGGCTGATCTCCTTCACCCTGGCCCTGACCGCCGCGCTGTTGTACAACGCGCCCCGATTACTGCGTTCCGGGCGCAAAGGCTTCGTCGTCGCGGGTGTGGCCTTGCTGATCGGCCCCTGGGCGGCCGGCTTTGCGCTCAAGGGGCATGCCTGGACCAGCCCCTCGGGCGAGCCGCTGAGTGTCGCGGCCATCCAGGGCAACATCGAACAAAGCATGAAGTGGGACCCCGAGCAGCTCAACGCGCAACTGGCGCTGTACCGTGACATGAGCTTCACGTCCAAGCGCGTCGACCTGCTGGTCTGGCCGGAAACGGCCGTGCCGGTACTCAAGGAGTCCGCCCAGGGCTACCTGGACATGATGGGCAGTTTCGCCGCCGAGCGGCATTCGGCGCTGATCACCGGCGTACCGATCCGCCAGGAAGTACGTCATGAGAAGCGCTATTTCAACGGCATCACCGTGACCGGCGAAGGCGACGGCACTTACCTGAAGCAGAAACTGGTGCCCTTCGGCGAGTACGTGCCATTGCAGGATATCCTGCGCGGCCTGATCGCGTTTTTCGACCTGCCAATGTCGGATTTCGCCCGCGGCCCGGCTGATCAGCCATTGCTGCAGGCCAAGGGTTACCAGATCGCGCCATTCATTTGCTACGAAGTGGTCTACCCGGAATTCGCTGCCAACCTTTCAGCGCGAAGCGATCTGTTGCTGACGATCAGCAACGACACTTGGTTCGGTACGTCGATCGGCCCGTTGCAGCACTTGCAAATGGCCCAGATGCGCGCGCTGGAGGCCGGGCGCTGGATGATTCGCGCCACCAACAATGGCGTGACCGGCCTGATCAACCCCTTCGGCCAGATCACCGTCCAGATTCCGCAGTTCCAACGCGGCATCCTCTACGGTGAAGTGGTGCCGATGCACGACCTGACGCCGTACCTTCAATGGCGCTCGTGGCCGCTGATCATTTTGTGTGTATTGCTTTTGGGTTGGGCGCTGGTGGCGGGGCGGATGGCCAAGACGGTTTAACTCGCTCCCCCCATCCCTGTGGCGAGGGAGCTTGCTCCCGCTGGACCGGTCCGACGCTTCGGGCGCAGCAGGCCCCGCTTTTTGGGGCCGCTGCGCGCCCCAGCGGGAGCAAGCTCCCTCGCCACAATAAGCGTTCACTTCAATGATTCAGCGATAAAACAACCAATACCCCACCAACCCCACCGCCTCGTTCATCAACTGCCCCGATTGCCACACCGATTTGAATTCCGGCATCCAGCCACCCAACGGCCGGGCGTTATCCTGACCCAGGAAACCGACAGGCGCAGGCACCACTTCAAATCCAGAACGTTCAAAACTCCAGACCGCCCGTGGCATGTGCCAGGCCTGGGTCACCACCACCACGCGCTTCGCCCCTTCGGGCAGCAGGATCTGCGCGCTCATCTGGGCGTTCTCCCACGTGGTGCGGCTGTGGCCCTCCTGCCAGCGCACGTCGACGCCGAAATCCTCACGCATCGAGTCAGCCATCAGCTTGGCCTCGCTGGGCGGGGTGCCGTAATGCAAGCCGCCGGTTGTCAACACGGGCAAGCCCGAAGCCTTGGCCAGCCGCGCCGCATAACGCTGGCGCTCCAGGCCCACCCCGGTGGGCTGGTCAGTGCCCCAGGCCAGGTCACCGCGCTCGCGCCCCGAGCCCAGCACCACGATGGCGTCGGCGCGCTGGGCCAGGGTCGCCCATTCACTGCGCAGCAGCGGCGGTTCGCGCTCCAATGCCTTGGCGCTCCACTGCACCACTATCGGCAGGCTCATCAGCCAGAAACCACCCAGCCCCAGGATAAAACACACGCGGGCCAGGCGCGGCCGGGAATCACGCCACCACCAGGCAAGCGCCAGCAAAAGCAAAAGAATGCCAGGCGGCAATAGAAGTTGTTTGATGAAATAGCGAAACGGCATCGGGCATCTCCATAGATGCCCGAAGCCTAGGTGGGTTGACGCAAAGCGACAACAGATTCCAAGAACCTCGAATCAAAAAAAAGCGACACGCGTGAATCCGGCCTTTACTTGAACTGCAGGGACCGGACCTTTACAGCATCCTTGTCGGGCGTCCGATCCTTGAGCCAGACAACCTTGGCCGATCGGGGCGCTTCGAGACGCTTGTTTGCCTGGGCCCCATTTGCTGAGGCCTGGTGCCCGGCCTGTTCAAGGTAAGCCTTGACCAGCTCGAACTCTGCGGGGCTCAGGCCTCGCAGTTCCAGCTCTGCCGGGCGTTCATCACGCAAGCGACCGGCGGTTCTTGCGGCGTCCAAGGCCATCCCCAGGCGATCGATCAGTTTTTCATACAACTCAGGTGTAGCGACTTTTCGTTGTGATTCAACCATCCCTCACCTCATTGAAGATAAGACTCACTCCCCATTCAGAAGCTTAGCTTCGCTGGGCAAACCGGCTGGACGCCGCGACCAACGGCCCAGAACCCCGGTCGTCGCCAATGGTCGGCAAAAGGCTCGGCAATGGTTGAGCAGCAATCAGGGTTTCCCTCGGCGGAGCGCGGTCATGTATGCTACGGCGCTTCCTGTAACTCCACTTCCAGCTTGGCTGGGCATCGAAAACGCCGCATTCGGCGTCATCTGCGTCCAGCATGGCAATGAAGAGGATTGGGCCACCCCATTCAGTACAAAAGTAGCCATGCACGAACACTACCAGCCCCGTGAAATCGAAGCCGCCGCCCAGTCGTTCTGGGACGAGCAAAAGTCCTTTGAAGTCAGTGAACAGCCAGGCAAGGAGACGTACTACTGCCTGTCGATGTTCCCTTACCCCAGCGGCAAGCTACACATGGGGCACGTGCGCAACTACACCATCGGCGACGTGATCTCCCGCTATCAGCGCATGCAAGGCAAGAACGTCCTGCAACCCATGGGTTGGGACGCCTTCGGCATGCCGGCGGAAAACGCCGCGATGAAGAACAACGTCGCCCCCGCCAAGTGGACCTACGAAAACATCGCGTACATGAAGACCCAGCTGCGCAGCCTGGGCCTGGCGGTGGACTGGTCCCGCGAAGTCACCACCTGCAAGCCCGACTACTATCGCTGGGAACAATGGCTGTTCACCCGCCTGTTCGAGAAAGGCGTGATCTACCGCAAGAACGGCACCGTGAACTGGGACCCGGTGGACCAGACCGTACTGGCCAACGAGCAAGTGATCGACGGTCGCGGCTGGCGCTCCGGCGCGCTGATCGAAAAGCGCGAGATCCCGATGTACTACTTCAAGATCACCGCCTACGCGGATGAACTCCTGGAGAGCCTCGACGAGCTGACCGGCTGGCCCGAGCAGGTCAAGACCATGCAGCGCAACTGGATCGGCAAGTCCCGGGGCATGGAAGTGCAGTTCCCCTACGACGTCGCCTCCATTGGCGAAGCCGGCACCCTGAAGGTCTTCACCACCCGTCCGGACACCCTGATGGGCGCCACTTACGTGGCCGTGGCCGCCGAGCATCCGCTGGCGACTCTGGCAGCGCAGAACAACCCCGAGCTGCAGGCGTTCATCGCCGAATGCAAAGGCGGCAGCGTCGCCGAAGCCGACGTCGCCACCCAAGAGAAGAAAGGCCTGCCGACTTCGTTGTTCGTCGAGCACCCGCTCACCGGCGAGAAACTGCCGGTGTGGGTCGCCAACTACGTGCTGATGCACTACGGCGACGGCGCGGTCATGGCGGTGCCCGCCCACGACGAGCGTGATTTCGAGTTCGCCCACAAATACAACCTGCCGGTCAAGCCAGTCGTGCGCACCAGCGCCGGCGACCAGACACCAGCGCCTTGGCAGGACGCCTACGGCGAACACGGCGAGCTGATCAATTCCGGTGAGTTCGACGGCCTGGATTTCGCTGGCGCCTTCGATGCCATCGAAGTGGCCCTGATCAAGAAGAACCTCGGTGCCTCGCGCACCCAGTTCCGCCTGCGCGACTGGGGCATCAGCCGCCAGCGCTACTGGGGTTGCCCGATCCCGATCGTGCATTGCGACACCTGCGGTGACGTACCGGTGCCGGAAGATCAGCTGCCGGTGGTCCTGCCGGAAGACGTCGTACCCGACGGCGCCGGTTCGCCCCTGGCGCGCATGCCCGAGTTCTACGAGTGCAGCTGCCCGAAATGCGGCGCACCGGCCAAGCGTGAAACCGACACCATGGACACCTTCGTCGAGTCCTCGTGGTACTACGCCCGCTACGCCTCGCCGCACTTTGAAGGCGGCCTGGTGGAAAAATCCGCGGCTGACCACTGGTTGCCGGTGGATCAATACATCGGCGGCATCGAACACGCCATTCTTCACCTGCTCTACGCGCGCTTCTTCCACAAGCTGATGCGTGACGAAGGCCTGGTGAGTTCAAACGAGCCGTTCAAGAACCTGCTGACCCAGGGCATGGTGATCGCCGAGACGTACTATCGTCGCGAAGCCAACGGTGCCTACACGTGGTTCAACCCGAGCGACGTCGAGCTCGAACGCGACAGCAAGGCCAAGGTCATCAGCGCCAAGCTGATCGCCGACGGCCTGCCGGTGGAAATCGGCGGCACCGAGAAAATGGCCAAGTCGAAGAACAACGGCGTCGACCCTCAGTCGATGATCGACCAGTTCGGCGCGGACACCTGCCGCCTGTTCATGATGTTCGCCTCGCCACCGGACATGAGCGCCGAATGGTCCGACTCCGGCGTCGAGGGCTCGCACCGCTTCCTCAAGCGCGTCTGGCGCCTGGCCCAGGCCCACGTCACCCAGGGCCTGCCGGGCAAACTGGACGTCGCCAGCCTGAACGATGACCAGAAAGCCGTCCGTCGTTCGATTCACCTGGCGATCAAGCAGGCCAGCCACGACGTCGGCCAGAACCACAAATTCAACACCGCCATCGCCCAGGTGATGACGCTGATGAACGTACTGGAAAAAGCCGCCCAAGGCACCGAGCAGGATCGCGCACTGATTCACGAAGGCCTGGAAGCAGTGACGCTGCTGCTGGCGCCGATCACCCCGCACATCAGCCACGAGTTGTGGAATCGCCTGGGTCACGCTGACCCGGTGATCGACGCCCGCTGGCCGCTGGTGGACGAAAGTGCGCTCGTGCAGGACAGCCTGACCCTGGTCATCCAGGTCAACGGCAAACTGCGTGGCCAGATCGAAATGCCGGCCGCCGCCACGCGCGAAGAAGTCGAAGCCGCCGCGCGGGCCAACGAAAACGTGCTGCGCTTCGTCGATGGCCTGACAATCCGCAAAGTGATCGTCGTGCCCGGCAAACTGGTCAACATCGTCGCAAGCTAATTGGATCGGGCGTCCGGGCCAAGGGCCCGGCGCCGAATTTGACCTGCGGGGCCGCACGCTCGGCCCATGGGTTTCAAGGGGAGCAACAAGATGATCAAACGTAATCTGCTGGTTATGGGCCTGGCGGTCCTGTTGAGCGCCTGCGGCTTCCAGCTGCGCGGCACCGGCACCACCGAACTGGCCATCACCGAACTGGACCTCAGCGCGCGCGACGCCTATGGCGATACCGTAAAAGCGTTGCGCGACACGCTGGAAGACAGCGGCGTGAAAGTCTACAGCGGTGCGCCGTACAAGCTGGTATTGACCCGCGAACAGCAAAGCCAGCGCAGCCTGAGCTATGCCGGCGCCGGTCGCTCGGCCGAATACGAGCTCAACAACGTGCTGAACTATGAAATCCGCGGGCAAAACAACCTGGTGCTGCTGGACGACAAGCTGCAAGTACAGAAGGTCTACCTGCATGACGGCAACAACATCACCGGCTCCGACCAGGAGTCCAGCGAAGTACGCGAAGAAATGCGTCGCGACCTGGTACAACGGATGATGCTGCGCCTGCAACAACTGAGCCCGGCCCAGTTGGAGCAACTGCAACAGACCGCCGACGCCAAGGCCAAGGCCGAAGCCGAAGCGCTGGAAGCAGCACGCAAGGCGGAAGCGGAAACCCCGCAACAATCGCCTATGCAAATTCCTGCTCCATAAGCCTTGCGGGGCGCCTCGGCGCCCCGCTCGCCTTCTCTCCTGAACAGCGTTTATGAAACTGGCCCCCGCCCAACTCGGCAAACACCTGCAAGGCGCCCTCGCGCCGGTCTACATCATCAGCGGCGATGACCCGCTGCTGTGCCAGGAAGCCGCCGACGCCATCCGCTCCGCCGCTCGCCAACAAGGCTTCGACGAACGCCAGGTGTTCGCGGCCGACGCCGGTTTCGACTGGGGCACGCTGCTGCTGGCAGGGGCGAGCATGTCGCTGTTTGCCGAAAAACGCCTGCTGGAACTGCGCTTGCCCTCGGGCAAACCCGGTGACAAAGGCGCCGCCGCGCTGATCGAATATTGCTCGCGACCGGCCGAAGACACGGTGCTGCTCATCAGCCTGCCGAAACTCGACGGCAGCGCGCAGAAAACCAAATGGGGCAAGGCGCTGGTCGAAGGTCCACAGACCCAGTTCGTGCAGATCTGGCCGGTGGATGCCAGCCAGCTGCCGAGCTGGATCCGCCAGCGCCTGTCCCAGGCCGGTCTATCGGCCAGCCAGGACGCGGTTGAACTGATTGCCGCCCGGGTCGAAGGCAACCTGTTGGCCGCCGCCCAGGAAGTCGAAAAGCTCAAGCTGATGGCCGAGGGCGGCCAGATCACCGTGGAAACGGTGCAGGCCGCCGTGGCTGACAGCGCCCGCTTCGATGTCTTCGGGCTGACCGACGCAATCCTCAACGGCGAAGCCGCTCATGCCTTGCGCATGCTCGAAGGCCTGCGGGGCGAAGGCGTCGAACCTCCGGTGATCCTCTGGGCCCTGGCCCGGGAGCTGCGGCTGCTGGCCAACCTGTCGCTGCAATACAGCCAGGGGGTGCCCCTGGACAAGGCCTTCAGTCAGGCTCGCCCGCCAGTGTGGGACAAGCGCAAACCGCTGATGAGCAAGGCGCTGCAACGCTATTCCGCGTCACGCTGGGCCCAATTGCTGCTCGAGGCCCAGCGCATCGACGCGCAGATCAAGGGCCAGGCCGCCGGCTCGCCGTGGATGAGCCTCAGTCGGTTGTCGTTGTTGATGGCCGGACAACGACTCCCTTTACCCGCGGAATAAACCTCTTTTCCAAGCAACAGACTTTTTGTGTCAAGCATGATTTTGTGGCGAGGGAGCCACACCCCCCTCGCCATCTTGAAATTTCCTACGCAATGCAGGGACTGGACAAAACCCCAGTCCTGTCCCATGATTTCCCCCCGCAAAACCACCCCACGAGAGATCCAATCATGAGCAAAAAGCCATCAAGGCATGGCCCCAACAAAGCCAAGTCCATCGTCGCCCAACCCCTGTTCCGCAGCCGCCAGGAACGACCCGCCAAGGGCAAAGGCAGCTACCGCCGCGAAGCCTTCCAGTCTGACAACTGGGAGGCTTCTTGCTTTCTGGCGGCATGAAACACCTGGACAAGCCCTACAGCCCTTTCGCATGTTAAGGTCAGCACCTGATTTGATTTTCTGGACCCCTGAATGCCCTTCTGTCTTCCCCGTGGTTGGCCTTTGCGCCAATTGATTGCCGCCACAAGCGTTGTCCTGCTGGTGGCCTGTGCAGAGAAACCCACCGCCGCCGACGCCCAACCGCTCCAGACCGCTCCCGTCGTGACAGCGCCGGCTATCGTGCCGCCTGTCGTGCCTACCGGGGACGACCTGGCCATCGTGCCCACCCAGACCTTTGCCGAATGGCAAGCCGGGTTCCGCAAGCAGGCATTGGCCGCCGGGATTCGAGCCGACCTGTTCGACCGCGCCTTCATCGGGGTCAGTCCGGACATGAGCGTGATCAAGGCCGATCGCAGCCAACCTGAATTCACCCGGCCGGTGTGGGAATACCTCGACGGAGCGTTGTCGCCTCTGCGGGTACGCAAGGGCCAGGCGTTGGTCCAGCAGCACGCCGATATCCTGCAAAGCATCGAGCAACGCTATGGCGTCGATCGCGCGGCGTTGGTGGCGGTGTGGGGCATGGAGAGCAATTTCGGCCAGTTTCAGGGCACCAAGTCGGTCATCAACTCCTTGGCGACCTTGGCCTATGAAGGACGACGCCCAGGTTTTGCCCACGCACAACTGATCGCCGCGCTGCAGATCCTGCAACAGGGCGATATCACGCCAGAAAAAATGCTCGGCTCCTGGGCCGGCGCCATGGGCCAGACCCAGTTCATTCCAACCACCTACAACACCCATGCGGTGGACTTCGACGGCGACGGCCGCCGGGACATCTGGGGCAGCTCTACCGACGCCCTGGCCTCGACCGCGCATTACTTGCAAAGCTCCGGATGGCAGCGCGGCCAGCCGTGGGGGTTCGAGGTGCGGCTGAAGGAAGGCTTCGACTATCCGCTGGCCGACGGCTTGATCCGCAAGCCCGTCGCCGAGTGGCTGCAACTGGGTGTAAGCCTGCCCAACGGCGCCCAGCCGCCGGCCGGCTCCGAACATTTGTCGGCAGCCCTGCTGTTGCCCGCAGGCTATCGCGGCCCGGCGTTCCTGGTGCTCGATAACTTCCGTGCAATTCTCAAATACAACAACTCGTCGTCCTATGCATTGGCGGTCAGCCTGCTGTCGGAGCGTTTCAGCGGCGCAGGGCTGATTGACGGCTCATGGCCAAAGGACGACTTGCCCCTGAGCCGCAGCGAACGCATCGAATTGCAGACCCTGCTGGGCAAACATAATTACGACGCTGGCAACCCCGACGGCATCATCGGCGCCAATACCCGCAAGGCGATCCGCAGCGCCCAGCAGTCGCTTGGCTGGCCGGCGGATGGGTATCCGACGCACAAATTGCTGGAGGCGTTGCGTAGCCGTTGAAGCCGCTTATGGCGGAGTATCGCCATCGCGAGCAGGCTCGCTCCCACAGGTCCTCGAACAGCCTGTGAGAGCGAGCCTGCTCGCGATGACTGATTTGCAAACGCTGATAACTAGCGGCTGACCACCACATCCTGCCCCAACACCAGCCTCTTCTCCACCGCATCCAGCGTCACCAACGCCCCCATGGGCAACGTCAGGTTCGGATCACAGTGCCCGCTGCGCCAACCCGACAACACCGGGATGCGCAACGGCGCGAAGGTCTGCTTGAACAAGCGATTCAACGCCTCGACGTCCACACCCGCCACGTCTCCCAACAGCACTCCACGCAATTTGGCCAGGGTTCCCGCCAATCGCAGCTGGGTGAGCAGGCGATCGATGCGGTAAAGCGGCTCGTTGACGTCCTCCACCAGCAGGATCACCCCTTCTGCGTCGATTTCGTAGGGCGTGCCCATGGTGGCGGCAATCATCGACAGATTGCCCCCCAGCAAGCGGCCGTGGGCGATGCCCGGCTCGACTGTGGTCAACGGATACGCTGCCGGATGGCTCAACACGTCACCGGCCTTCAATTGCCCGCGTAGCAGGCTGAAGAATGAGGTAATGGTCGATGGCTCCTTGTCGCCCAGCAGGTCGGCATTGAGCAAGGGGCCGTGGAAGGTGACGAAGCCTGCGTAGCGGCTGATGGCCAGGTGCAGGGCTGTGATGTCGCTGTAGCCTACGAATGGCTTGGGGTTGCTTTTCAAGAGGTTGAAGTCGATGCGATCGAGTAGACGCGGGGTGCCGTAGCCGCCGCGCAGGCAGATGATGGCTTTGACTTCTGGATTGGCGAAGGCGGCGTGGAGGTCGTTGAGGCGTGTTTCGTCGCTGCCGGCGAGGTAGCCGTTCGTTTCGTAGACGCCTGGGAAGATGCGCAGTTCATGGCCCCTTGCGCGCATCCATTGGATTGCTTTCTCCGTATCCAGGGGGGCGGGGCCGGCGGGGGCGATCACGCCGATCAGGCCTTCGGGCGGGAGGGCTGGGACGGGGTGATGTGGGGTTAGGGTCATGAGTTTCCCGTTTTTTGCTGGTGTGTATATCCGTTTTTTGCGTGATGGCGGCTGGCGGTTCCGCTCTTACAGCGGGTCACTTTTTTCAGACGCCAAAAAAATAACCCGCCGTAAGGGCGGAACCATAAGCCGCCATCACACAATAACGGATCTACACACCACCCAAAGGTAAAAGATCAGGACCCCAGAAGCTCAGCCTTGACCAATTTGGCCTGCTCATCAGCATGATACGAAGAACGCACCAAAGGCCCCGAGGCCACATTCTTGAAGCCCATCTTGTACCCCTCCTCAGCAAACCAGGCAAAGGTATCCGGGTGCACAAAACGCTGCACCGGCAAGTGGCTGCGCGAAGGTTGCAGGTACTGCCCCAAGGTCAACATGTCGATGTCATGCTCACGCATGCGCTTCATGACTTCGATGACTTCCTCATCGGTCTCACCCAGGCCCAGCATCAAGCCGGACTTGGTCGGAATATGCGGCATCATTTGCTTGAAGCGTTGCAGCAGGGTCAACGACCACTGGTAATCCGAACCCGGACGCGCGGCCTTGTACAGGCGCGGCACGGTTTCCAGGTTGTGGTTGAACACATCCGGCGGCTCGGCGGCGGTGATTTCCAGGGCGATGTCCATGCGGCCGCGGTAGTCCGGCACCAGGGTTTCCAGTTGGACATTCGGCGACAGCTTGCGGATTTCGCGGATGCAGTCGGCAAAGTGCTGGGCACCGCCGTCACGCAGGTCGTCGCGGTCCACCGAGGTGATGACCACGTACTTGAGCTTCAGGTCAGCGATGGCGATGGCCAGGCTTTCCGGCTCGTTGGTGTCCAATGGCTTCGGACGGCCGTGGCCGACGTCACAGAACGGGCAGCGACGGGTGCAGATGTCGCCCATGATCATGAACGTCGCGGTGCCGCCGGAGAAGCATTCGCCCAGGTTCGGGCAGGAGGCTTCTTCGCAGACGCTGTGCAGCTTGTGCTTGCGCAGCAGCGCCTTGATGCGGTCGACTTCCGGAGAGACCGGGATGCGCACGCGGATCCAGTCGGGCTTCTTCGGCAATTCGGTGGTCGGGATGATCTTGACCGGGATGCGTGCAACCTTCTCGGCGCCGCGCAGCTTGACGCCGGCCTCTACCTTGGCACGCGGGGCCGGACGCTCGGTGACGTCCAGCGTCGGGATCATGGTTTGCACTGCATCAGTAGTCATATCAGTCGATTCCGCCCGTGAGGGTCGTCTGCTCAGCATAGTCGAGGTGTTTGACGAGCTGCGCGCGCAGCCGGGCACTTACCTCGGCAAATTCAATCGATCCTGTGTGATCGCGCAGCTGGGTCATCGCCAGCCCTGCGTAGCCACAGGGATTAATCCGTCGAAACGGCTCAAGATTCATGTCCACGTTCAACGCCAGGCCGTGAAACGAACAGCCATGGCGGATCCGCAGCCCAAGAGAGGCGATCTTCGCCCCGTCGACGTACACGCCCGGCGCATCGGGCTTTGCCGCCGCGCTTACGCCGTAGCTGGCGAGCAAATCGATCAGGCACGTTTCCATGCGGGTGACCAGCTCGCGTACACCGAATCCCAGCTTGCGCACATCCAGCAACAGATAGGCGACCAGTTGGCCGGGCCCATGGTAAGTCACCTGCCCGCCCCGGTCGACCTTCACCACCGGGATGTCGCCTGGCAACAACAAGTGCTCGGCCTTGCCCGCCTGGCCCTGGGTGAACACCGGTGGGTGCTCGACCAGCCAGACTTCATCGTCGGCGGTGGTACCGCGTTCGTTCGTGAAGCGTTGCATGGCATGCCAGACCGGCTCGTAAGCCATCGTGCCTAGCTCGCGAAAGCCCAGCGTGCCCGGCATCACAACACCATGTGCACGAAACCGGTCGCTCGCAGCTCGCTGTTGATGTCGTAGAGCTGTTCCTGGCCGGTGGCAATGATATGCAGCTGGATTGTCGTGTACTTGCCGTTGGTACTCTGGCGCTCGGCCAGGGTCTTGAGGTCAACGGTGGCGTGCTTCTCAAGGATCGCGACGATCTTGTCCTTGAAGCCCACACCGGTGTCGCCGATTACTTTGATCGGGTAGTCCTCGCAAGGAAACTCGATCTTTGGCGCCTTTACTTCGGAGTCTGTCATGGCGTAACGGCCTCGCAAGCCGTGGTAACGAACATGGCCCCGTGCCGGAAAGGAACGGGGCCATGCAGGTCAACACTTGAAATCAGTTGAACAAGCCGTAGAAGAATAGACGGATGCTATCCCACATGCGGCGGAAAATACCACCTTCCTCGACCGCATCCAGCGCGATCAGGTCGGCGCTGTGCACCACTTTGTCGTCCAGTTTGACTTCGACCTTGCCGATGACGTCACCCTTGGCGATCGGCGCGGTCAGTTGCGGGTTCATGGTCATGCTGGCGGCGAGCTTCTTGAGCTGGCCTTTAGGCAAGGTCATGGTCAGGTCCTGGGCCAGCCCGGCCTTGACCTGGTTGGTGGCGCCTTTCCAGACCTGGGCCTGGGCCAGTTCGGTGCCCTTCTGGTAGAAGGTCTGGGTTTCGAAGAAGCGGAAACCGTAGGTCAGCAGCTTCTGGGTCTCAGCGGCGCGGGCCACTTCGCTGTTGGTACCGAACACCACGGCGATCAGGCGCATGCCGTCACGAACGGCCGACGACACCATGCAGTAACCCGCTTCCTCGGTGTGGCCGGTCTTCAGACCGTCGACAGTCTTGTCGCGCCACAGCAGCAGGTTGCGGTTGGGCTGCTTGATGCCATTCCAGAAGAACTCTTTCTGGGAATAGATGGCGTAGTGCGCCGGGTCTTCATGAATGATGGCCCGCGCCAGGATCGCCATGTCGTGAGCCGACGAATAATGCTCCGGGTTCGGCAGACCGGTCGGGTTCATGAAGTGACTGTTGGTCATGCCCAGGTCGGCAACGGTCTTGTTCATCATGTCGGCGAATGCGTCTTCACTGCCGGCGATGTGCTCGGCCAGGGCGACGCTGGCGTCGTTGCCGGACTGGATGATGATCCCGTGCAGCAGGTCGCTGACGGTCACTTGCGAACCGACCTTGATGAACATCCGCGAACCGCCGGTGCGCCAGGCGTTCTCGCTGACGGTCACCGGATCGTTTTCACCGATCTGGCCACGACGGATTTCCAGCGTGGCGATGTAGGCCGTCATCAGCTTGGTCAGGCTGGCCGGTGGCAGACGCTGGTCACCGTTGTTTTCCACCAGCACCTCGCCGCTGCTGGCATCCATGAGCACAAAGGATTTGGCGGCCAATTGAGGCGGCGCCGGCATCATCTCGACCGCGAACGCGGCCGGTGAGAGAAGCAGCGGGACTAGCAGGCAAAGGCGTTTGGCAAAGGTGGTGATGTTCATCCGTCTCTCGAAATCGCTAATGGAAACTGCCCGGAGGCAATACTAAACAGGCAGCTTTCTAACGGGCCGCCGCGCACTTAAGTTGCTCACTCACAACCCTTGCCGGGCTTTTGTTATTCATCGAGCCAACAACCTGACCCGCCCAAACCACAAGCGGGCCTCAATCAATTATTCAGCGGTGACCAGGCTCGGCGAACCGAGATTGGCCAGGCGCACGCTGTTCTGTACCTGCTGGACCTCACCCGGAGAACCGATCGGCCCCAGGCGCACCCGATGCAGTGTCTGCTGGTTGCGCACGATCGAGCTGATGAACACCGGCGCGCTGACCATCGAGCTCAGCTTCGATCTCAACAGCTCTGCAGCGTCCGGGTTGGCGAACGCGCCCACTTGAAGATACTGGCCAGACGCTGTTGCAGAAGCGTTTTTTTTTGCGTCGATCTGCACGGGCACCACGGCCGCCGCATGCTGCTGCGGCGGTGGGGTCCATTGCTCGACCGTGCCGGTGGAAGCCGTCACGGTTGGCGCGGCATTCTGCGCTACTTTTGGCTCGTTGAGCATCAAAGGCGCCGGACGGCCGCGCTGGGCCCACCATTCCTGCGGATCGATGCCCTCGACTTTTACCCGCGCGGTGCCAGTTTCAGCGTAACCGAGCTTTTTCGCCGCCGCATACGACAAGTCGATGATGCGATCGGAATAGAACGGCCCACGATCGTTGACACGCAGGATCACCGTCTTGTTGTTGTCCAGGTTGGTCACCCGCACATAACTGGGCAGTGGCAAGGTCTTGTGGGCCGCGCTCATGCCATAGAGATCGTAGACCTCGCCATTGGCGGTGTTCTGGCCGTGGAACTTGGTGCCGTACCAGGACGCCGTGCCCGAGGCGACGTAGCGCTTGGATTCAGCCATCGGGAAATAGGTCTTGCCCAGCACCGTATACGGGTTGGCCTTGTAGGGGCCGGTGTGCAGGGTCGGCGTCGCGTCGGGAATGCGCGAGACATCCACGTCCCACCACGGCGCGCCGTCCTTGTGGGCCCGGTTGATGTCCAGGCCTGGGGTGGCGCGCACGACGTTGGGGCTTTTCTGGGTGGGTGCGCGGCTGGTCGAACAACTGACAACCAGTAACGACAGCGCCGCCAATGCCACCAGCTTGAGGGGCCTGGCTTTCAGGGGTTGATAGGTAGGCAATGCCTGCATTATTTGACGCCCCGTGCTTTGACCAGCTCTTCAGACAGTTGATATACAGCCATGGCGTACATCACGCTGCGGTTATAACGCGTAATCGCGTAGAAATTCTTCAGGCCCATCCAATATTCAGGGCCCTGCTCGCCTTCCAGGCGCATCGCGGTGACCGACATATCGTCACGCAGCGCATCATGACTCGACCAGCCCAGCGCTCGCAACTCCCCGACGGTTTTCGTCGGCTCGATCCCTTCGGTCAAGCCCTCGTCAACCTGCTCGCCGCGCACGTCGGCACGGCTGACCACCGGCTCGCCGGCTTCCCAGCCGTGGCGCTTGAAATAACTGGCAACGCTACCGATCGCATCGGTCGGGTTGGTCCAGATATTGATGTGGCCATCACCGTCGAAATCCACCGCGTAGGCGCGGAAACTGCTGGGCATGAATTGCGGCAGGCCCATGGCTCCGGCGTAGGAACCCTTGAGAGTCAGCGGATCGACCTGCTCTTCGCGGGCCAACAGCAGAAACTCGCGCAGCTCCTTGCGGAAGAACTCGGCGCGCGGCGGATAATCGAAGCCCAGGGTCGACAATGCGTCGATGACCCGGAAATTGCCGGTGTTGCGGCCAAAGAAAGTTTCAACGCCAATGATCGACACGATGACCTGGGCCGGCACGCCATATTCCTGCTCGGCGCGAGCCAGGGCCGCCTCGTGCTGACGCCAGAAGTCCACGCCCCGGGCGATACGCGCCTCGGTGATGAACATCGGCCGGTACTCGCTCCACTGCTTGACGCGCTCGGCGGGCCGGGAGATCGCATCGAGGATCGACTGCTTGCGCTCGGCCTCGCGGAACACCCCCATCAGCTGCTCGCCGGCAAACCCGTAGTCGCGGGTCATCTCACCGACGAACTCGGCCACTTGCGGCGAGCCTTCGTATTCGCCCGCCAAGGCATGCGGCGCACAGCCCAGTAAGCCGACCAGGCCGACCCACGGCGCATATCGCGTCGACCAGCCACGCATTGCTTGCATTGAACTCTTCACCTTATTCAAACCTGCGCGATCCATTTGCGATGCGTATGAATCGACATCAAAACCCCAAACGCTGACAGTAGCGTCACCAGCGAAGTTCCTCCGTAGCTAATGAATGGCAACGGCACCCCCACGACCGGCAACAGGCCACTGACCATACCGATGTTGACGAAAACATAAACAAAAAAAGTCATGGTCAGGCTGCCAGCAAGCAATTTGCCGAACAGGGTCTGGGCCTGGGCGGTGATCACCAGGCCTCGCCCGATCAGCAGCAGATAGATCAGCAGCAGCACGCAGATGCCTACCAGGCCGAACTCCTCGCCCATCACGGCAATGATGAAGTCGGTATGGCTTTCCGGCAAAAAGTCCAGGTGCGACTGGGTGCCCATCAGCCAACCCTTGCCGAACACCCCACCGGAACCGATGGCGGCCTTGGACTGGATGATGTTCCAGCCGGTGCCCAGCGGATCGCTTTCCGGGTCGAGGAATGTCAGGACGCGTTGCTTCTGGTAGTCGTGCATCACGAAATACCACATGGCCACCGACACCGGCACGGCGGCGGCGATCACGCTGAGGATCCAGCGCCAGCGCAACCCGCCCATGAACAGCACGAACGCGCCGCCGGCCAGGATCAGCAGCGAAGTGCCCAGGTCCGGCTGGCGCACGATCAGGATGAACGGGATACCGATCAGCAACAGGCTGATACATACATGCTTGAGTTGCGGCGGCAACGAGCGTTTGGCCAGGTACCAGGCAATGGTCGCCGGCATGATGATCTTGAGAAATTCCGAGGGCTGGAAACGGATCACCCCGGGGATGTTGATCCAGCGGGTGGCGCCCATGGCGTTATGACCCATGATGTCCACCACCACCAGCAACCCCACGCCGACCACATAGGCCAGTGGCACCCAGCGCGCCATGAAGCGTGGTTCGAGTTGGGCGATGACGATCATCGACACCAGGCCGATGCCGAACGAGGTGGCCTGCTTGGCCAGCAGGTCCCAATTCTTGCCGCTGGCTGAATAAAGTACGAACAGGCTGCCGGCCGCCAGTGTCAGCAGCAGGATCAGCAGCGGACCGTCGATGTGCATGCGCTGCAGCAACGTGGCGCGACGGCGCATCACATCTTCGCTGGAGAGGATGCGGTCGAAATTATTCTTCACGGGCCGTAGCCTCCGCGCTGATCGGGCTTGCGAATTCGGGCTTGAGCTGGCCGTGCTCATCCAGCAGCCAGGCGTCCATGACCTGGCGCACCACCGGCGCGGCGACACCAGAACCGGACTCACCGTTCTCGACCATTACCGAGACGACGATCTTCGGGTTATCGGCCGGCGCGAAACCGACGAACAAGGCGTGGTCGCGGTGGCGCTCCTGGACCTTGGAGCGGTCGTACTTCTCACCCTGCTTGATGGCCACGACCTGGGCGGTCCCGCTCTTGCCGGCGATCCGGTATTGCGCACCGATGGAAGCCTTGCGCGCCGTGCCCCGGGCACCGTGCATTACCTGTTGCATGCCAATGTTGACCTTCTGCCAGTCCGATGGATTGCGCAGGATGATGTCCGGCACCGGGTCCGGATCCACGGGCTTCTGGCCCTCGATGGTCTTGGCCAGGTGCGGGCGATACCACTTGCCCTTGCTCGCCACCAGAGCCGTGGCCTGGGCCAGTTGCAACGGCGTGGCCTGCATGTAGCCCTGGCCGATCCCCAGGATCAAGGTTTCGCCCGGGAACCAGGCCTGTCGGCGGGTCGCGCGCTTCCACTCCCGAGACGGCATCAGGCCCGGCGATTCTTCGAACATGTCCAGGGAGACTTTCTGGCCGAGACCGAACTTGTTCATGTAGGACGACAACCGATCGATCCCCAGCTTGTGGGCCAGGTCATAGAAGTAGGTATCGTTGGAGCGCATGATCGCCGTTTCCAGGTCCACGTAGCCGTCACCGGTGCGGTTCCAGTTGCGGTACTTGTGGTCGTAGTTCGGCAGTTGGTAATAACCGGGGTCATAGACCCGGCTCGATGCAGTGACCACGCCGGCATCCAGCCCGGCGATCGCCACGGCCGGCTTGATGGTCGACCCCGGCGGATACAGGCCGCGCAGCACGCGGTTGAACAGCGGCCGGTCGATGGAATCGCGCAGCTCGGCGTAGGCCTTGAAGCTGATGCCGGTGACGAACAGGTTCGGGTCGAAGCTTGGCTGGCTGACCATCGCCAGGACTTCGCCGGTGCTGGGGTCCAACGCGACCACGGCGCCACGCCGTCCGCCCAGCGCCGCTTCGGCGGCTTCCTGCAACTTGATGTCCAGGCTCAGGACGATGTCCTTGCCAGGAATCGGGTCGGTGCGCTTGAGCACCCGCAACACCCGGCCTCGGGCGTTGGTCTCGACTTCCTCGTATCCCACCTGGCCGTGCAGCTCGGCCTCGTAGAAACGCTCGATACCGGTCTTGCCGATATGGTGGGTGCCGCTGTAGTTGACCGGATCGAGGGTCTTGAGCTCTTTCTCGTTGATCCGTCCCATGTAGCCGACCGAGTGGGCAAAGTGCGGCCCTTGCGGATAATGCCGCACCAACTGCGCCACCACCTCGACGCCGGGCAGGCGGAACTGGTTCACCGCGATCAGCGCGATCTGCTCTTCGGTCAGCTCGAACATGATCGGCACCGGCTCGAAGGGGCGCCGGCCCTGGCGCATGCGCTTCTCGAAAATCGCCCGGTCCTCAGGTGTCAACTGCAGCACCTCGACGATCACGTCGAGGACTTTTTGCCAGTCGCCAGAGCGCTCGCGGGTCATGCTCAGGCTGAAGCTAGGCCGGTTATCGGCCACCACCACGCCATTGCGGTCGAAAATCAGCCCTCGGGTCGGCGGAATCGGCTGTACGTGGACGCGGTTGCTCTCCGAGAGGGTCGAGTGATACTCGTACTGGATGACCTGGAGGAAATACAGCCGCGCGATCAGCACGCCGATCAGCGTGACCACGGCGATAGCCCCGAACACGACGCGGCCCCGCACCAGACGGGCGTCTTTTTCGTGGTCCTTGATGCGGATCGGCTGAGGCATGAGGGCAGGATTACTTGTGATAAGGGTGCCCGGACAAGACTGTCCAGGCACGGTACAACTGTTCACCGATCAGGATCCGCACCAGTGGGTGCGGCAACGTCAGGGGCGACAACGACCAGCGCTGATCCGCCCGCGCACAGACTTCAGGCGCCAGCCCTTCCGGGCCACCGACCATGAAATTGACCGTGCGCGAATCCAATCGCCAGCGATCGAGCTCCACCGCCAGTTGCTCGGTGCTCCAGGGCTTGCCGTGGACTTCGAGCGTGACGATCCGCTCGTTCGGCCCGACCTTGGCCAGCATGGCTTCGCCTTCCTGGCGGATGAAACGCGCCACGTCAGCGTTCTTGCCACGGGTATTGAGCGGAATTTCCACCAGTTCCAGGGCCAGCTCGGACGGAAGACGCTTGGCATATTCATGCCAGCCTTCTTCCACCCACTTGGGCATGCGAGAACCGACGGCGATCAGGCGCAGTCGCACAGCGATCCCTTATTGCTGGTCTTTGTTGAGCTTGGTGAAGTGCTCATGGGAGTTTTCCGGGCTGTGGTGCGCGGCACTGGCCGAACGGCTCTGCTCGGCGCCTGCCCACAGGCGTTCCAGGTCGTAGAACTGGCGCGCCGACGCGGTCATCATGTGAACGATGACATCGTCCATGTCCAGCAGCACCCAGTCGCTTTCGCCCTTGCCTTCTTCGCCCAACGGCTTGGCGCCTTGCTTTTTGACTTCTTCGCGAACTTTTTCCAGCATCGCATTGATCTGGCGATTGGAGGTACCGGTGGCGATGATCATGTAGTCGGTGATGCTCTGCTTCTCGCGAACGTCGATCACCTGGATGTCCTGGGCCTTGACGTCTTCCAGGGCCGCCACGGCCACCTTGACCAGCTCTTCGCCGGTCAGCGCCACGCCGGCGTGTGCTTCTACCGGCAGCGGGGCGCTCTTGAAGGTGCCCTTGCGCTTAACTTTGTTCAGGTCTTTGTCAGTCATAGAAAACTCGTTTTGCTCATGTGTTCGGGTGCTCGGTACACGTGGATTCGTGTCGGCGGAGCACGCCTTGTTCAGTTCGACGCACGGTACAGCCCGTGCGCATCGATGTAGGCCAGGACCGCGTCGGGCACCAGGAAACGTACCGACTTACCGCTGGCCAGCAGTTGACGGATCTGGGTGGCGGATACCGCGAGCGGCGTCTGCCAGACGAATGCAATCTGTCCGCTCGGCCCCTTGAGGGCCAGCGGGTCGCTCACCGAGCGCGCCGCCAGCAGGTTGCGCAAGGCATCCGGCGGTTCGCTGTCGGCATCCGGGCGTTGCAGCACCAGGATGTGGCAATGCTGGAGCAACTCTTCCCAGCGATGCCAAGTGGGCAGGCCGCAAAAAGCGTCCCAGCCCAGAAGTAGAAAAACCTGGGCATCGGCGGCCAGTTCGGCACGCATCAGCTCCAGGGTATCAATGGTGTAGGACGGTTTGTCCCGCTGCAATTCGCGGGCATCCACCACCAACGGCGCCACGCCGGCCACCGCGCACTCGACCATCGCCAGGCGATCCCGGGCCGACACCTGCGGCGCGTCCCGATGAGGCGGCCGGGCGCTGGGCGTCAGGCGCAACTCATCGAGGGCCAGCGCGTCGGCGACTTCCAGCGCACCGCGCAGATGGCCGATGTGCACCGGGTCGAATGTGCCACCCAGGATACCAATGCGCTTTGGCGCGATCGCCGTCACAACGGGCATCGTCATAGAGGCCAGTGGGTCGAGGTCGCCCAAGTCAGGCCGGCTCCTGTCCGCGCAACTGGCCGTCACCGACCACGATGTACTTCTCGCAGGTCAGGCCTTCGAGGCCCACCGGACCGCGGGCGTGCAGCTTATCAGTAGAAATGCCGATCTCGGCACCCAATCCGTATTCAAAGCCATCGGCGAAGCAGGTCGGGGTGTTGATCATCACCGAAGCAGAGTCCACTTGCGCCACGAAACTCCGGGTTTCGCCCTGGTGTTCGGTGACGATGGCGTCGGTGTGATGGGAGCCATGACGGTTGATATGCTCGATCGCCTGGTCGAGCCCATCGACCACGCGGATCGACAGGATCGGCGCCAGGTATTCGGTATCCCAGTCTTCTTCCGTGGCCGCAACGGCCTCGATAATTGCCCGCGTGCGCTCGCAACCACGCAGCTCGACGCCTTTTTCGCGGAACTGGGCAGCCATCGACGGCAGGAAATCCTTGGCTACGGCCTGGTCCACCAGCAGGGTTTCCATCGCACCGCAGATGCCATAACGATAAGTCTTGGCGTTGAAGGCAATGCGCTGGGCCTTCGGCAATTCGGCGTGGGCGCTGACGTAGATATGGCAGATGCCGTCCAGGTGCTTGATCACCGGCACGCGGGCGTCGCGACTGACGCGCTCGATCAGGCCCTTGCCGCCGCGGGGCACGATGACGTCCACAAACTCGGGCATGGTGATCAGCGCCCCGACCGCGGCGCGATCGGTGGTTTCCACCACTTGCACGACGGCGGCCGGCAGGTTGGCTTCGGCCAGGCCACGCTGGATGCAGGCGGCAATGGCGCGGTTGGAATGGATCGCCTCGGAACCGCCACGCAGGATGGTCGCGTTACCGGACTTCAGGCACAGGCTCGCGGCGTCGATGGTCACGTTCGGCCGCGACTCGTAGATGATCCCGACCACGCCCAGGGGCACGCGCATCTTGCCGACCTGGATACCCGATGGCCGATAGCTCATGTCGCGGATCGCCCCGACCGGGTCCGGCAGTGCCGCGACCTGGCGCAGACCGACGATCATGCCGTCGATGCGCGCCGGTGTCAGCGCCAGGCGTTCGAGCATGGCCGGTTCCAGACCATTGGCCCGGCCAGCGGCCAGGTCCAGCTCATTGGCGGCGGACAACTCGGCGCGAGACGCGTCCAGCGCGTTGGCGGCGGCCTGCAAGGCGCGGTTTTTCTGCGCGGTGCTGGCACGGCCGATGACGCGCGACGCTTCGCGGGCGGCGCGACCCAGGCGGGTCATGTAGTCAAGAACGGACTCAGTCATGGTCTGTGTGGTCTTGGCAAAGAGGAAAGCGGCAGATTATAGCTGTCGTAACCCTCGACTAACAGCATGGACTCACAGCGGTGACCGGCGGAGGCGCAAAACAGCCATCGAACGTGAATGTTTCCGTGAATGTTCAGCGGTAATTAAGCTTTCCATTGTTATCATCGCGCTACTTTTGGCCTTACTTCGTCCATCGACATGACCGATTCGCCTTCCGTACCCATCGCTTTGCCACACGCTTTTTTTGATCGCGACGCCCAGGTGCTCGCCCGGGACCTGCTGGGCAAGGTCATTCGCCACAAGGTCGGCAGCCTGTGGCTCAGTGCGCGGATCATCGAGACCGAAGCCTATTACTTCGCCGAGAAAGGCAGCCACGCCTCCCTGGGCTATACGGAAAAGCGCAGGGCGTTGTTTCTCGATGGCGGCCACATCTATATGTATTACGCCCGGGGCGGCGATTCACTGAATTTCAGTGCGCAAGGCCCGGGTAATGCGGTGTTGATCAAGTCTGCGTATCCCTGGGTGGATGCCATCAGCGGCCCGGACAGCCTGGCGCGGATGCTCCTCAACAATCCCGACGCCCAAGGCCGACCACGCGCGCCACAAAAGCTGTGTGCCGGCCAGACCTTGCTGTGCAAGGCCCTGGGCCTGAAAGTGCCGGACTGGGACGCCAAACGCTTCGACCCTGAACGGCTGCTGGTGGAAGATGTGGGCGTGCCGACGGTGAATGTGATCCAGACCACTCGCCTGGGCATTCCACTGGGACGAGACGAACACCTGCCCTACCGCTTCGTCGATGCCGCCTACGCGCAATGGTGTACCCGCAACCCGCTGCGGCGCGGACAGGTCGAGGGCCGGGATTATGTTTTGCTGTCCTGAACACAACGCCGTGCATGCCCATCAATATTCAATGGAGTTGTCTTTATGGGCCAATGGCTCGATAGCATTACCGGCTGGCTGACCGTCAACCCACAATGGCTGGCGGTGGCGGTGTTTGTCGTCGCTTGCGTTGAATGCCTGGCCATTGCCGGGTTGATTGTGCCGGGCACGGTGTTGTTGTTCGCCATCGCGGTGCTGGCCGGCAGTGGGGCGTTGTCCCTGGGCGAAACCTTGCTGCTGGGCCTTCTCGGCGGATTGCTGGGGGATCTGGTTTCGTACTTTCTCGGACGGCATTTCCACCAGAACATCCGGCGCCTGCCGGGGCTGCGACAACATCCGGAATGGATGAGCGCAGCGGAAAGCTATTTCCAGCGCTACGGTATCGCCAGCCTGCTGGTGGGGCGTTTCATCGGCCCGCTGAGGCCGATGCTGCCGATGGTGGCCGGGATGTGCGACATGCCGTTCCCACGCTTCGCGGTCGTCAGCGTGGTGGCGGCGGCAGGCTGGACCGTTGCCTACCTGCTTCCCGGCTGGGCCACCGGAGCGGCGTTCCGCCTGCCACTGCCCGAAGGCTTCTGGCCACAAGCCGGCGTCGTCATCGGCAGCATCGCGGTGATGCTCGGCCTGAGCGTCAACAGCAGCCTGCGTCGTCACCGTCATGCCTCGGCAATCATCGCGGGTGTTGGCCTGGCCATCCTGATCGGCCTGTTCACTGGTTTTCGCTACCTGACGGCTTTCGACCAGGGCCTGATTGCCCTGGTCCAGGAACATCGCAGCGCAACGCTGGATGAAATCGCCGTGACCTTCACGCTGATCGGCGAATTCCGCTACATGCTGATCTTCAGCGCCCTGGTTACCGGACTGTTGTTATTGGGACGCCAATGGCGCCAGGCAATCTTTGCCGGGGGCACGATGCTGCTCACGGCCCTGGCCAACACCGGCTCCAAACTGTTTTTCGCCCGCGTGCGCCCTGAGATCCTGAGCGAACCGTTGACCAGCTACAGCATGCCCAGCGGCCATGCTTCTGGCGCATTCGCGCTGTTCCTGACCCTCGCCGTGCTGGCCGGCCGGGGACAGCCGCCGCGCCTGCGCTTGACGTGGCTGCTGCTAGGCGCATTGCCGGCCCTGGCCATCGCCCTGTCGCGGGTGTACCTCGGGGCGCATTGGCCGAGCGACATCGTTGCCGGCGCCATGCTCGCCGCCACCGTCTGCGCCGCCGTCCTGTGGCTGACCCAGCGCCAGGAACCGCTGCGCGCCATGTCGCCAAGAGTCTGGTGGCTGGTCCTGCCGGCGCTGTTGGCGGCCTTCAGCTTCTTCGCCCTGCGGCACCTGCCGCATGCGATGTTGCGGTATGCCTATTGATGTCAGGCAAACAGTTCGCCCTGTAATTCATCCAACAGCGCTTGGATCGCATCCAGCCGCTGTTGCGGGTCGTCAAGTTGCAGGAGGTCGATCTTGTCCAGTTCATTGAACGGCAGCAGATAGGCCAGCTGATTGGCGAGGGACTGTTGGCCCTTGGCTTCGGTGCCCATGTTCAGCGCCTCGACCATCGGGTGTTCGGCGAGGGCCTTGAGCAGCGCCACCAGGTCGGCATCTTCATCTTGCAACGGTTGTTCCGGCTCGTCCTCCAGCCACTCGACCTGCGCCACGGTGAGCTGATCCGCCTGGACGCTGGTGCTGTGCACCAGGAAACGCCGTGCGCCTTGCACGCGGATCCCCAGCAGACCGTTTTCCTGCTGGGAAAAATCGGTGATCAGCGCTTCACACCCGACCCGCGCGTAGCCATCGGGAGCAATGCCGACTTCCTCGCCATCGAGGATGCACACCACGCCAAAACCTTCGCCTTTTTTCATGCAGCGCCCGATCATGTCGAGGTAACGCGCCTCGAAGATTTGCAGATCAAGAGTGCAACCGGGGAACAACACAGTGTTCAACGGGAACAGCGGCAAGCTCATAACCCATTCCTTAAACAGTCATCGACACCACCAGCGGCAGCAGCACCGCCGTGGCCACGCCCATCAAACTCATCGCCAGGGCCGCGAAGGCGCCGGTCTCCTCGCTTTCCTGCAACGCCACCGAGGTGCCCACCGCGTGGGCGGTCAGGCCCAGGGCCATGCCCCGCGCTTCAGGGCTGTGGACACCCAATCGGGTCAAAATACTCGGCCCCAGGATCGCCCCCAGCACACCGGTGATCAGCACGAACACCGCCGCCATGGCCGCCACGCCGCCAATCTGCTCGGCCACCAGCATGGCGATCGGCGACGTCACCGACTTGGGCGCCATCGTCATGAGGATCATGTGCTCGGCGCCAAACGCCCAGCCCAGCACCACCGCGGAACCGGTGGCGAACACCCCGCCTACCACCAGCGTAGTAAAAATCGGCCAGAACAATTGGCGGATTCGCCGCAGGTTCAAGTACAACGGCACCGCCAAGGCCACGGTTGCCGGCCCCAGCAGAATGCTCAGGATCTCGGTGCTCTTGCGGTACTCGGCGTAACTGATGCCGCAGCCCACCAGCACGGCGATCAACACCAGCATCGACATCAATACCGGCTGAAGAAACACCCAGCGAGTCTTCTCGAACGCCGCCAGCACCAATTGATAGGCGCCCAGGGTAATGCCGATGCCGAACAGCGGGTGATGGATGACCGAGGTCCAGGCGCCTTGCCAATCGAACATCATGGGGCGTCCTCCGGCTCGACACTGTGGCGCCGGGCCAGGCGCTGCATTATCACGCCCGTCAACGCCACCGAAAGGACCAACGACAACATCAGCGCACCGACAATCGCCCAGAAATCGGCGGCGATCGCCCGGGCATAGACCATCACCCCAACCGCCGGCGGCACCAGCAGCAACGGCAGGTAGCGCAACAGGCTGCTGGCGGCCAGGTTCAACGGCTCGCTGACTTCGCCGCGAGTGATCAGGTAGCCCAGCATCAGCAGCAGGCCAACGATCGGCCCCGGCAGGATCGGCAGGAACAAATGGTTGATGGCAGTGCCCAGCAATTGGAACAGCACCAGCCAGGTCAGGCCCCGTAGCAACATCCGCTCTTTCCCCCGCAACACGTGTTCAAAGAATGCGCCGGCATTATAAGCACGCCCACGCTATGGTTCGGCATTCGTAAAAAGCATGGTCGATGACCTTCCCGGTCGGCCATGTTGATCTACAGTGGTTCTCGGGGGCGCAGACCCCCGTTCCATAAAAGCAGGACAGATGAACCAAGGAGAGTCTCAATGCCCTACGTTCCCGTTACAGCGCTCAAGGATTATGTCGGCAAGGAACTGGGATGTTCCGACTGGCTGACCATCGACCAGGACCGCATCAACCTGTTCGCCGAAGCCACCGGCGACTTCCAGTTCATCCATGTCGACCCGGTCAAGGCCGCGCAGACCCCGTTCGGCAGCACCATCGCCCACGGTTTCCTGTCGCTGTCGCTGATGCCCAAATTGATGGAAGACATCCTGATCCTGCCCGAGGGTGTGAAGATGGTCGTCAACTACGGGCTCGACAGCGTGCGCTTCATCCAGCCGGTGAAGGTCGACTCCAAGGTCCGGCTCAAGGTCGATCTGGTGGACGTGACCGAGAAAAAACCTGGCCAATGGCTGCTCAAGGCCACCGCCACGCTGGAAATCGAAGGTTCGGAAAAACCGGCCTACATCGCCGAGCCACTGTCGCTCTGCTTCGTGTAGACCCTCGCGGTCGCGAAACCGCTCATGCAGTTTCGCATCGCGTCAACGCGCATAGCTGCGGCATACTCGTCGCCTGATTACCTGGATCCCGTTATGCGCGCACTTGTACCCCTGACCCTGGCCCTCCTGCTCACAGCCTGCGGCGATGGCGAATCGCTGCTGCCTCCCGATGCACGCCTGCCCGATGGCGGGCGTTATCGCGGCGACCTGGTGGACGGCCTGTTGCAAGGCCAGGGACGCATCGATTACCCCAACGGCAGCTGGTACGCCGGCCAGTTCGACAAGGGCCAGTGGCACGGCACCGGGGAGTGGCACGGCAGCAATGGCGAAGTCTATCGCGGCCAATTCGAGCAAGGCCTGTTCCATGGCCAGGGCAGCCTGACCACACCGACCAGCAGCTACACCGGCGGCTTCAAGCAAGGCCGGCGGGACGGCGAAGGGACGCTCAAGGAAAACGGCATGACCTACCGGGGCGAATTCAAGGCCGACCGTTACTCCGGCCTCGGGCGTCTCGAACTCGACGATGGCAGCCAGTATCAAGGCCCGTTCGCCAACGGCAAGCCCAACGGCGAAGGCCAGCGCTTCGATGCCAGCGGCAACCAGTTCACCGGGCATTTCGTCGACGGCCAGCTCCAGGGCAAGGGCACGTTCAACAGTGCCGAAGGCGACGTCTACATCGGCGGTTTCCGCAACAACCAACTCAACGGTCGGGGGCGTTATGAAAATGCCGACGGCGATGTCTGGATCGGCCAGTTCAAGGACGGCGCGCTGACCGGCAAAGGCGAACTGATTGGCGCGGACGGCAGTCATTATCTCGGCCAGTTCAACGAATGGCGCTTCACCGGCGAGGGCCGCCTCAACCTGCCCGATGGCAGCTTCTACGTGGGCCAGTTCGAAAGCGACAGCTACCACGGGCGCGGCACCTTGGTACTGACCGACGGCACGGTGCAAAGCGGCACCTGGGCCAACGGCCTGCGGATACGCGACGCCGACGGTAAGCTGCTGCCGGACGTGCTCGAACGCGGCATCCTGGCCCAAGGCCGCCTGCTCGACGAAGCGCTGGCCGATATCCCCGCGTCGACGCCTGAGGTGGAACTGTACAGCCTGACCCTGGGCGGCGACGGCAAGCAGAGCGTGTTCCTGCGTGAATCCGACTACGTTGCCAATATGCTTGCCAGCCGTTTCGGCGCGACCGGCCAGATCCGCCTGGTGAACCACCGCGATCACCTCAGCGACCGGCCCATGGCCAGCCGCGAAAGCCTGCGCCGCGCCGCCGTCACTTTGGCCGAGCGCAGCGGCCCGGAAGACCTGATATTCATCTACCTGACCAGCCACGGCACCAGCGAGCACGAACTGGTGCTCGACCAACCTCGCATGGAACTGGCCGACCTGCCCGCCGACGAACTGGCCGTTGTCCTGGCGCCGCTCAAGCATCGCGACAAGATCGTGGTGATCTCGGCCTGTTATTCCGGTGGGTTCATTCCGGCGCTCAAGGATGAACGCACGTTGATCATGACCGCGTCCCGGGCCGACCGGGTGTCATTCGGCTGCTCCGAGGAGGCCAACTTCACTTATTTCGGCGACGCCCTGTTCGCCCAGGCGCTGAACCAGACCGACGACCTGGAGCAAGCGTTCAAGCGCGCCAAGGGCATCGTTGCCGAACGCGAGCAGGCGGACAATTTCGAAGCCTCGGAACCGCAGATCTGGGCGCCGAGGACGGTGCTGTCCCACTGGCAATTGCTGCGCAAGCAACAAGCGCGAAAAGCATTGCGAAGTGCTGCATTGAACGACGAGGGCAAAAAGAGCAACTAAGCTGAACCGTATCAAGGGGGAGACACTATGTACTTGACGCCTCAGCATGTTTTGCTCGCCGGCGCGACCGGATTGACCGGGGAACATCTGTTGGATCGGCTGCTCAATGAGCCGACCATCACCCGGGTACTGGCGCCTTCCCGCCGGCCACTGGCCGAGCATCCGCACTTGGAAAATCCGGTTGGAGAACCGGCCGAGTTGCTGCAACGGCTCGAAGGCCCGGTCGACATCGCCTTCTGCTGCCTCGGCACCACCATCAAGAAAGCCGGCTCCGAACAGGCGTTTCGCGCCGTGGACCTGGACCTGGTGGTGGCCTTCGCCAAACGCGCCCGGGAGCTGGGCGCGCGGCATCTCATCGTGATCAGTGCGTTGAATGCCGACGCGAAGTCGTCGATCTTCTACAACCGGGTCAAAGGCGAAATGGAGGCGGCCCTCAAGGCCCAGGATTGGCCGCAACTGACCATCTGCCGCCCTTCCCTGCTGCTCGGCGAGCGGGTTGAACCGCGCCTGGCCGAGCAACTGGCCGGGCCGTTGTCCAAGCTGATTCCCGGCAAGTACCACGGTATCGAAGCCTGCCAACTGGCCCGGGCCATGTGGCGTCTGGCGCTGGAAGAGCAGGATGGGGTGCGGGTGGTGGAGTCGGATGAGTTGCGCAGGCTTGGGAAATGATTCTGTAGCGCCTGCGTGGATGCATAGTGGCGAGGGAGCTTGCTCCCGCTCGACTGCGCAGCAGTCGCCTTGGATCTCAGGGGGAAAAGCTGGGGGCTTCTCCGCAGCCCAGCGGGAGCAAGCGCCCTCGCCACAGGTTGTGAGGCAATTGCTTGCTACAACCCCCCAGTCGCCTGGAACCCCACACCCAACGCCGTAAACAACGACAACGGCAACAACAAAGTATCGAGCAACGCGCTCCCAGGCAGGTCGAGGCCCGGATAGCTCGGCGCCTCAGCGCCAAAGCGGTCCTTGGCGCAGCAACCGCCGTTCAGCGCATAAAGATCCAGGCGCGTCCCGGCGTACACCACCGGAGCACCCGGCTTGGCGGCGTCGAGGGTGCGGGCGGTGGCGCAACCGGTCAGTTGCAACGCCAGCAACACCGCCAGCAGCTTATTCATCGCTGCTCAAATGATGCTCGCCCCAACGTGGCAGCATGTCTTGGGGAATGTTCATCAGGTTGAGGATCCGGGCGACCACGAAATCGATCAGGTCATCGATGGTCTGTGGCTGATGATAGAAACCCGGCGAGGCCGGCAAAATGGTCACGCCCATGTTCGACAGCTTGAGCATGTGCTCCAGGTGAATGCTCGAATACGGCGCTTCCCGGGGCACCAGGATCAACTGGCGACGCTCCTTGAGCGTGACGTCCGCCGCCCGTTCGATCAGGTTGTTGCAGGCACCGGTGGCAATCGCCGACAGCGTCCCGGTGGAACACGGCACCACCACCATCGCCGCTGGCGCGCCGGAGCCGGAGGCCACCGGCGACATCCAGTCTTCCTTGCCATACACACGAATCTGCCCCGCCGCCGCACCGGTGTACTCGGTGAGGAAGGCCTGCATCATCTGGGTCTTGGGTGGCAGGGTCACGTCGGTCTCGGTGGCCATCACCAGTTGCGCGGCCTTGGAGATGAGGAAATGCACTTCGCGGTCTTCGCGCACCAGGCAATCGAGCAAGCGCAAGCCGTACTGGGCGCCGGACGCACCAGTCATCGCCAGCGTGATGCGTTCGGGGCCATTGCCCTGCAAGCGAGTGTTCATTTCAGCGCCTCGGCCAGTTTGCCGTGCAGGCCGCCGAAGCCGCCATTGCTCATGATCACCACGTGGGTACCGGGCTGGGCCTGGCTTTTGACGCGTTCGATGATGCCCTCCAAGGAATCGCTGACAATCGACGGCACCGTACACAGCGCGGCGGTGGCGGCCAGATCCCAACCCAGGTTGGCCGGCGCATACCAGATCACCTGGTCGGCATCGACCACGCTTTCCGGCAAGCCGTCGCGGTGGGCACCGAGCTTCATGGAATTGGAGCGCGGCTCGATGATAGCGATCAACGGCGCATCACCGATGCGCTTGCGCAAGCCGTCGAGGGTGGTGGCAATAGCCGTCGGGTGGTGGGCGAAGTCGTCGTAAATGGTGATGCCGCGGACTTCGGCAACCTTTTCCATCCGCCGTTTCACGCTTTTGAACGCGCTCAACGCGGCGATGCCCATGGACGGCACCACGCCGACATGCCGGGCCGCCGCCAGGGTCGCCAGGGCATTGGCGACGTTGTGCTGGCCGGTCATGTCCCACTCGACCACGCCTTGGGGCTGGCCTTCGAACATCACTTCAAACTCAGAGCCGTCATCCTTGAGCAGCTTGACCTGCCACTGACCGCCCGCACCGGTGGTTTGCACCGGCGTCCAGCAGCCCATTTCAATGACGCGCTGCAACGCCGGCTCGGTAGTCGGGTGGATCACCAGGCCTTCGCTGGGGATGGTGCGCACTAAATGGTGGAATTGCCGCTCAATGGCCGGCAAATCGGGGAAGATGTCCGCATGATCGAACTCGAGGTTATTAAGGATCGCCGTGCGTGGACGGTAGTGGACGAACTTCGAGCGCTTGTCGAAAAATGCGCTGTCGTACTCATCGGCCTCGATCACGAAGAACGGCGTGCCACCCAGGCGCGCCGACACCGAGAAATTCTGCGGCACGCCACCGATCAAGAAGCCCGGGCTCATGCCCGCGTGCTCCAGCACCCAGGCGAGCATGCTGCTGGTGGTGGTCTTGCCGTGGGTGCCGGCCACGGCCAGGACCCAACGGCCCTGCAGCACATGGTCGGCCAGCCATTGCGGCCCGGACACGTACGGCAGGCCTTTGTTGAGCACGTACTCCACCGCCGGGTTGCCACGGGACATGGCGTTGCCGATGACCACCAGGTCCGGCGCCGGGTCCAGCTGTGCCGGGTCATAGCCCTGGGTCAACTCGATGCCCTGGGCTTCCAGCTGAGTGCTCATGGGTGGATAGACGTTGGCGTCGGAACCCGTCACGTGATGGCCTAATTCCTTCGCCAAAACCGCCATCGAACCCATGAAAGTGCCGCAAATACCGAGAATATGGATGTGCATAGTCGACCTCGTAAACATGGCCGCAGGTTAGCGTAGGGAGGGGAAAATCGCACCTTGTGTTTGGCCTTCGCACCGAGATCCACCGTGGGAGCGAGCCTGCTCGCGAAGGGCCGCGACGCGGTTATCGGGCAATCGCGTGCTTGCGCAGTTTGCGGTAGAGGGTATTGCGGCTGATCCCCAGCTGTTCAGCTGTGTGGGTCATATGCCAGCGCTGGCGCTCCAGCGCATCGAGCAACGCCAGTCGCTCGGCATCTTCCAGCGGGTGTTCTGTCGGGGCTTCTACCTGCTCCACCGGGCATTGGCGGATCATCGCCGGCAAGTCTTCCAAACCAATCCGCCCGCCGTCGCATAACGCAGCGAGGGTACGCAGCACATTGCGCAGTTGCCGCACGTTGCCCGGCCAATCGAAGCCCAGCAACGCCTGGCGCGCCGGTTCGTCGATAAACACCGTCTCGGCGCCGCTCTCTTCAGCCAACAGGAAATCCAGCAGCTGAGATTTGTCACTGCGCTCACGCAACGCCGGCAACGGGATTTCCAAGCCATTGAGGCGGTAATACAGATCCTCGCGAAAACTGCCATCGCGCACCCGGTCGAGCAATTGCCGGTGAGTGGCGCTGATGATGCGTACGTTCACCGCCTCGGGTTCGCCGCCGATGGGCACCACGAGGCGATCTTCCAGCACCCGCAGCAAGCGAGTCTGCAAGGCCAGCGGCATGTCGCCGATTTCATCGAGAAACAGCGTGCCGCCGTCGGCCTGTTGCAACTTGCCGCGCATGCCCTCTTTTCTCGCGCCGGTGAAGCTGCCGCCGCGATAACCGAACAGCTCGCTTTCGATCAGGCTTTCTGGAATCGCGGCGCAGTTGAGGGCGACGAAGTTTTTTTCGGCGCGCTGGCTGGCATGGTGCACAGCCTTGGCAAACGCCTCCTTGCCGGAGCCGGTCTCGCCGTGGATCAGCAGCGGCACATCGCGTTCGTAGACCCGCAGTGCCTTGCGAAAATGTTCCTGCAACGCCGCATCCCCCAGGCAGATCCCCGGCAGACGTGCCGACTCGATGACTTTGAAGGCCGGCGCGACCGGGGCCGGGACGCTACGCGGCTGGCCGCGCAACACGGCAAACAGATGCCGGCCGTCACGGGTGCGCAACGGCCAACTGGCGCTGGCCTGGGCACTGGCCCGGCCCATCAGCTCATCCAGGGAACAATCAAAAAAGTCTTCGACCCGCTGACCAAGCAAGCCGCCACGAATGTGCCCGAGCAGGTTCAGCGCGCTCTGGTTCACCGCGCAGATCCGCCCTTCGCCGTCGAACGCCATCAGCCCTTCGCTGAACAGCCCCACGGACTCGGCCTGCAAGTGGAAGCGCAGCAACCATTGATTGTCGAAGCAACGCAGGAAATAACAGCTCTCGATCATCTTCGCCGAGAGATTGACCAGGGCCATGGTGTGAAACTGGCTCTGGCGCGACACGTCTGGCCGGGCCGAGGACACGTCAAGCACCGCCAGCAGTTCGCCATGAGGGTCGAACACCGGGCTCGCCGAGCAGGTCAGGCCGGTGTGACGGCCGCGGAAATGTTCTTCCTGGTGGATGGTCAGGGCTTGGCGTTCCACCAGGCAGGTGCCGATGCCGTTGGTGCCTTCGCAGGCTTCGCTCCAGTCGGCGCCCAGCCAAAGGCCGGCCCGCTCGAAAATCTTCCGCTCGCTGGGGGCAGTGACGCAGTTGAGGATCACGCCCCGAGCGTCGGTGAGCAGCACAGCGTGGCCGGCGCCGGAGAGTTGCTGATGCAGGCTGGTCATTTCCGTGCCGGCGATATGCAGCACTTGCTGCAAACGCTCGCGGCTTTCCAGCACTCGGCCATGTTCAAGCACCGTCGGCGCCAGGTTCTGCGCCGGGTCGAGGTGATAGTCCTCAAGGCAGCGCAGCCAGGAACGGGCAATCGACGGATCGCTGCCAGGCCCCTGCAAATGGGCCTTGCCCTGGGTGACCGTCAAGACTTGCTGGGCATGGCGACTCAAATGGTTGCTGTGCATGTTCTTATTATTCTCCCCGAAGGACCTTTTTGGACCTGCAGACACATTGCCCCGTGGCGAGGGAGCTTGCTCCCGCTGGGCTGCGCAGCGGCCCCAAAACCTGAGCACGCGGTGCATCAGGTTGACCGAGTTGGCTTTGGGGGACCGCTTCGCGATCCAGCGGGAGCAAGCTCCCTCGCCACATAAGCGGTCCGCCCATGGCCTCGCCGTCGAAGCCAGCATCCTCCAGCCCACCGACCTTTGCAATGCTGGCGCGACCTGCCGGTCACAGACTGTCTCAGCCATGGCACAAACTGTCACACCCTGCGTATCGCAACCGTGACACAGCCCCTCCGTTTGTCTGACGAATTCCTCCCAAAGTCTTGATTTCCGGGCCCTGCAAGGCAATGGCCCAACCTTTGCTCTAGGCTTAAGTACCAGCGCGAATTTGCGCGGCTCCCTAATAAGCACAAAAGCCAAGGAGAACTCATCATGCGTTACGCTCACCCCGGTACTGAAGGCGCTATCGTTTCGTTCAAGGCCAAATACGGTAACTACATCGGCGGCGAGTTCGTCGCGCCTGTCAAAGGTCAGTACTTCACCAACACTTCGCCGGTCAATGGCCAGCCCATTGCCGAATTCCCGCGCTCCACGGCCGAAGACATCGACAAAGCCCTGGATGCCGCTCACGCCGCCGCTGATGCCTGGGGCGCTACGTCGGTCCAGGCCCGTTCGCTGATCCTGCTGAAAATCGCCGACCGCATCGAAGCGAACCTCGAAACCCTGGCGATCACCGAATCCTGGGACAACGGCAAGGCCGTGCGTGAAACACTCAACGCCGACATCCCATTGGCAGCCGACCACTTCCGCTACTTCGCCGGTTGCCTGCGAGCCCAGGAAGGCAGTGCCGCCGAGATCGACGGCAACACCGTGGCCTATCACATCCATGAACCATTGGGCGTGGTCGGGCAGATCATCCCGTGGAACTTCCCGCTGCTGATGGCCGCCTGGAAACTCGCCCCGGCTCTGGCCGCCGGCAACTGTGTGGTACTCAAGCCGGCCGAGCAAACCCCGCTGGGCATCTGCGTGCTGATGGAACTGATCGGCGACCTGCTGCCACCGGGCGTGCTGAACGTGGTGCAAGGTTTCGGCAAGGAAGCCGGTGAAGCCCTCGCCACCAGCAAGCGCATCGCCAAAATTGCCTTCACCGGTTCCACCCCGGTGGGCTCGCACATCATGAAATGCGCCGCCGAGAACATCATCCCGTCCACCGTGGAACTGGGCGGCAAGTCGCCGAATATCTTCTTCGAAGACATCATGCAGGCCGAGCCAAGCTTCATCGAAAAAGCCGCCGAAGGCCTGGTGCTGGCGTTCTTCAACCAGGGCGAAGTCTGCACCTGCCCATCCCGCGCCTTGGTGCAGGAGTCGATCTACGACGAATTCATGCAAGTGGTGATGAAGAAAATCGAGCAGATTAAGCGCGGCGACCCGCTGGACACCGACACCATGGTCGGCGCCCAGGCATCCGAGCAGCAATTCGACAAGATTCTTTCGTACTTGGAAATCGCCAAGGGCGAAGGCGCGCAACTGTTGACCGGCGGCCAGGTGGAGAAACTCGAAGGCAACCTTTCCAGCGGTTATTACATCCAGCCGACCCTGCTCAAGGGCACCAACAAGATGCGCGTCTTCCAGGAAGAAATCTTCGGCCCGGTGGTGAGCATCACCACCTTCAAGGACGAAGCCGAAGCCCTGGCCATCGCCAACGACACCGAGTTCGGCCTCGGCGCGGGCCTCTGGACCCGCGACATCAACCGCGCCTACCGCATGGGCCGGGCGATCAAGGCCGGTCGCGTCTGGACCAACTGCTACCACCTGTACCCGGCCCACGCCGCGTTCGGTGGCTACAAGAAGTCCGGCGTCGGGCGCGAGACGCACAAGATGATGCTCGACCACTACCAGCAGACCAAGAATCTGCTGGTGAGCTACGACATCAATCCGCTGGGGTTCTTCTAAGTAAAAAAGGGCGAGGCAGGCAACCCTGCTTCGCCCTTTAGATTGCCTTCGCGAGCAGGCTCGCTCCCACAGGGATTTGTGGATAACTCTTCTTCAGGGTTGGAACCGATCCACTGTGGGAGCGAGCCTGCTCGCGAAGGCGGCGGTCCAGCTTGCATCCATGCTGTATGCAACACACCGGTTCCAAGAGCAGCCCCGCTCCAACAGGGCCAAAAAAAATAAAAACAGGTGAACCCTTATGCCAAGCGATCATGCAACCCCGCAACCGGCAACGTCCTCGGTCGATTTCGAAAAAGTCGGCTCCGAATATTTCCAACAACGTGAACTGAAGAAAGGCGCGGCGGGCTGGGTCCTGCTGGTAGGCCTGGGCGTGGCCTATGTCATTTCCGGCGACTACGCTGGCTGGAACTTCGGCCTGGCCCAGGGCGGCTGGGGTGGGATGTTCCTCGCCACGCTGCTGATGGCCGCGATGTACCTGTGCATGTGTTTTTCCCTCGCCGAGCTGTCTTCGATGATCCCCACCGCCGGCGGCGGCTACGGTTTTGCCCGCAGCGCATTCGGGCCTTGGGGCGGATTCCTCACGGGAACCGCGATCCTGATCGAATACGCCATTGCCCCGGCGGCGATTGCCGTGTTCATCGGCGCCTATTGCCAGTCGCTGTTCGGCATTGGCGGCTGGATGATCTACCTGGCGTTCTACATCATCTTCATTGCCATCCACATTTTCGGCGTCGGAGAAGCCCTCAAGCTGATGTTCATCATCACCGCCGTCGCCGCTCTGGCACTGGGAGTCTTCCTGGTGGCGATGGTGCCGCACTTCAACGTCGCCAACCTGCTGGACATTCCGGTCACCGAGGCCGCTGGGGCCAGTTCGTTCCTGCCGTTCGGCTACGTCGGCGTCTGGGCGGCCATCCCTTATGCGATCTGGTTTTTCCTCGCCGTTGAAGGCGTGCCGCTGGCCGCTGAAGAAACCAAGAACCCCAAGCGCGACCTGCCGCGCGGCCTGATCGGCGCGATGCTGGTGCTGGTGGCCTTTGCCCTGCTGATTCTGGTGATCGGCCCGGGCGGCGCGGGCTCCAACGCGCTGATGGCGTCGGGCAACCCACTGGTGGAAGCCCTGGCCAAGGCTTACGGCGGCTCGACCTGGATGGGCAACTTCGTCAACCTGGTCGGCCTGGCCGGTTTGATCGCCAGTTTCTTCTCGATCATCTACGCCTACTCGCGGCAGATCTTCGCGCTGTCCCGCGCCGGCTACCTGCCGCGCAAACTCTCGGAAACCAATAAAAGCAAAGCGCCGGTCCTGGCGTTGGTCATCCCCGGCATCATCGGTTTCGGCCTGTCCTTGACCGGCCAGGGCGACCTGCTGATTCTGGTGGCGGTGTTCGGCGCGACCATTTCCTACGTGCTGATGATGGCCGCGCACATCACCCTGCGCATCCGTCGCCCCAAAATGGACCGGCCATACCGCACGCCGGGCGGCATCTTCACCTCGGGCGTGGCCCTGGTGCTGGCGTGTATCGCCGTGGTGGCGGGCTTCCTGGTCGATCCTCGGGTGGTGATCGGCGCCGCGATCATCTATGGAGTGTTAATTGCTTACTTTGCTTTCTACAGTCGGCATCACTTGGTCGCAGGCACGCCCGAAGAGGAATTCGCGGCCATTCAAAAAGCCGAAGAAGCCTTGCACTAAGCCGTAACGTGCCGAAAAACACGGCGCCGCCCAGCGGCGCCGTCACGGAGAACCTGTATGGCCAGTTTTGCACACACGGTCGGCGCCCAGACCTACCGCTTCGACAGCCTCAAAGACCTGATGGCCAAGGCCAGCCCGGCGCGTTCCGGGGATTTCCTGGCCGAGATCGCCGCGCTCAACGATGGCGAGCGCGTGGCCGCGCAAATGGCCCTGGCTGACTTGCCCCTCAGCCATTTCCTGCAAGAAATGCTGATTCCTTACGAGGCCGACGAAGTCACCCGTTTGATCGTCGACACTCACGACAAACAAGCTTTTGCCGTCGTCAGCCACCTCACGGTCGGGGGTTTTCGCGATTGGCTGCTCAGCGAAGCCGCCGACGAACAGAGCCTGCGGGCACTGGCTCCTGGCCTGACGCCGGAAATGGTCGCCGCCGTGTCGAAAATCATGCGCGTGCAAGACCTGGTGCTGGTGGCGCAGAAAATCCGCGTGGTGACCAAGTTCCGCGGCACCCTCGGCCTGCGCGGGCGATTGTCCACGCGCCTGCAACCCAACCACCCCACCGACGAACCCGCCGGCATCGCCGCGAGCATCCTCGACGGCCTGCTCTTCGGCAACGGCGACGCCATGATCGGTATCAACCCGGCCACTGACAGCACCGCCTCGATCTGCGCCATGCTGGAAATGCTCGACGCCATCATCCAGCGCTACGACATCCCCACCCAAGGTTGCGTGCTGACCCACGTCACCACCTCCATCGAAGCGGCGAACCGGGGCGTGCCCCTGGACCTGGTGTTCCAGTCCATCGCCGGCACCGAAGCGGCCAACGCCAGTTTCGGCATCAGCCTGAACATTTTGAAGGAAGGCTACGACGCAGGGCTCAGCCTGAATCGCGGCACCTTGGGCAACAACCTGATGTATTTCGAAACCGGCCAAGGCAGCGCGCTGTCGGCCAATGCCCACCACGGCGTCGATCAACAGACCTGCGAGACGCGGGCCTACGCCGTGGCGCGACATTTCAACCCGTTCCTGGTGAACACGGTTGTAGGCTTCATCGGTCCGGAATACCTCTACAACGGTAAACAAATCATCCGCGCCGGCCTCGAAGACCACTTCTGCGGCAAGTTGCTCGGCGTGCCGATGGGCTGCGACATCTGCTACACCAACCACGCCGAAGCCGACCAGGACGACATGGACACCCTGCTGACCCTGCTGGGCGTGGCCGGGATCAACTTCATCATGGGCATCCCCGGCTCCGACGACATCATGCTCAACTACCAGACCACCTCGTTCCACGACGCCCTCTATGCCCGCCAGACCCTGGGCCTCAAGCCCGCGCCGGAATTCGAAACCTGGCTGGCGAACATGGGCATCTTCACTCAGGCCGATGGCCGGGTGCGGTTCGGCGACAACCTGCCACCGGCGTTTCGTCACGCCCTCGCGCATTTGGGATAAGAGACCTGCCCATGGATAAAAACCCCGTCGATTCGCAAAACCCTTGGCTGAACCTGCGCAACCTCACCCCGGCGCGCATCGCCCTGGGCCGCACCGGCACCAGCCTACCCACCTCGGCGCAACTGGACTTCCAATTCGCCCACGCCCAGGCCCGCGATGCTGTGCACCTGGCATTCGATCACCAGGGCATCCGCGCACAACTGACTGAGCGTGGCCGTGAAAGCCTGTTGCTCCACAGCGCAGCCAGCGACCGCAATAGCTATCTACAACGCCCGGATCTGGGTCGACGGCTCGACGACGCCTCCGCGCAAATCCTTCAGGACTACGCCGCCGCCCATCCCGGCGGTGTGGACTTGGTCATTGTGGTGGCTGACGGGCTGTCAGCGCTGGCGGTACATCGCCATACGCTGCCGTTCCTGGCGCGCCTGGAAGAACAGATCGCCGCCGAAGGCTGGTCTGTGTCGCCCATCGTTTTGGTGGAACAGGGCCGCGTCGCGGTGGCCGATGAAGTGGCGCAGCGGCTCGGCGCAAAAATGTCGGTGATCCTGATCGGTGAACGCCCCGGCCTCAGCTCCCCCGACAGCCTGGGGCTGTATTTCACCTACGCCCCCAAGGTCGGCCTGACCGATGCGTATCGCAACTGCATCTCCAATGTGCGCCTCGAAGGCCTGAGCTATGGCATGGCGGCCCATCGCCTGATCTATCTGATGCGCGAGGCCTGTCGCCGACAGCTCTCGGGGGTCAATCTGAAGGACGAAGCCCAGGTAAACACTTTAGAGGCGGAAAACGGTGCCGATATGAAAGGTAATTTCCTACTGGCGCCGCCCCCAAGCTGAACCTGTCATGCAATTGCGCTTTTGATCCGCTTTCAGGCAGCATCTGGGCACGGCAGTCCGCCGTTGTTGTCAGACTTGATGTCGACCTTTGCAGACGAGACCTACCATGCGGATTATCCAAGCGACGCTGGAACACCTGGACCTGCTGACCCCATTGTTCGTCAAATACCGGGAATTCTACGGCTCGCTGCCTTTTCCGGACTCGTCCCGGGCCTTCCTGGAAAAACGCCTGCGCCGCAAGGAGTCGGTGATCTACCTGGCCCTGCCGGATGACGACGACAGCAAGTTGCTCGGCTTCTGCCAGCTCTACCCCAGCTTCTCGTCGCTGTCGCTCAAGCGCGTGTGGATCCTCAACGACATCTACGTCGCCGAAGACGCCCGCCGCCAACTCGTCGCCGACAACCTGATCCGCACCGCAAAAAAAATGGCCAAGGAAACCAACGCCGTCCGCATGCGCGTCTCCACCAGCAGCAACAACGACGTCGCGCAGAAAACCTACGAGTCGATCGGCTTCAAGGAAGACTCCGAGTTCAAGAACTACGTGCTGCCGATCAGTGAAGGGCTTTGACCCCTGCGGCTAGATGAAGCCTCTGTGGCCAGGTGAAACCTTGTGACTGAGTGAAACCCTCGTGGCGAGGGAGCTTGCTCCCGCTGGGCTGCGCAGCAGCCCCAAAACCTGAGCACGCGGTACATCAGGCCGACCGAGCTGCCTGCTTTGGGACCGCTACGCGGTCCAGCGGGAGCAAGCTCCCTCGCCACAAAATCGGTCCGAGCCACGCCTCATCCAGCCAGTCCCCTTGGAAATCCCCCGCTACAAACTCAACACGCGCTTCACAATCCCCACCGTATAATGCCGCTCTTCCCAGCTTGTAAGAAAAAGCTACACATCCTGTAGCCCATACTCAAAGCCTGACCCACCAGCCCCGCCGAGTCGGGCCGCCACCAAGGTGTTACGCATGGATTTCAACCCCCTCGACCTCATCCTGCATCTCGACGTCTACCTCGACATGCTGGTGACCAACTACGGGACGTGGATCTACGCCATCCTGTTCCTGGTGATCTTCTGTGAAACCGGCCTGGTGGTCATGCCGTTCCTGCCGGGCGACTCCCTGTTGTTCATCGCCGGCGCCGTAGCCGCCGGTGGCGCCATGGACCCGGTACTGCTGGGGGGCCTGTTGATGCTCGCGGCCATCCTCGGCGACAGCACCAACTACCTCATCGGCCGTACCGCTGGCGAAAAACTGTTCAGCAACCCCAACTCGAAAATCTTCCGCCGCGACTACCTGCAGCAGACCCACGATTTCTACGATAAACACGGCGGCAAAACCGTGACCCTGGCGCGCTTCCTGCCGATCATCCGCACCTTCGCGCCCTTCGTCGCCGGCGTCGGCAAGATGAATTACCTGCGTTTCTTCGGCTTCAGCGTCCTTGGCACCATCCTATGGGTTGGCGGCCTGGTGACCCTCGGCTACTTCTTCGGCAACGTGCCCTTCATCAAGCAAAACCTGTCGCTGCTGGTGGTGGGCATCATCCTGCTGTCGCTGCTGCCGATGATCATTGGCCTGGTGCGCAGCAAAATGAGCCAGCGCGGCTCAAAAGCCGAAACGCGCTGATCGCTCCATGTGGTCCTTGAGCAACTGGCGCCGCCGACGCGCCCTCGCCAAACACCCCGTGGCCGAGGACACCTGGCAACGGGTGCGCCAGCAATTGAGCTTCCTCGACGGCATCAGCGCCGAAGAAGACCAATGGCTGCGTGAAGCCTGCGTACTGTTCCTGCACGACAAACACCTCACCGCCCTGCCCGGCGTCGAACTGCACCAGGAACAACGCCTGCTGCTCGCCGCCCAGGCCCAATTGCCACTGATGCACCTCGGCGACCTGAACTGGTACCAGGGCTTCCACGAAATCGTCCTCTACCCCGACGACTTCCTCAGCCCCCAACGCTACCGCGACGCCAGCGGCATCGAGCACGAATGGGACGGCGAACACAGCGGCGAAGCCTGGCCCCAAGGCCCGATCATCCTGGCCTGGGACGGCGTGATGGCCAGCGGCGGCTGGGACGGTTACAACCTGGTGATCCACGAACTGGCGCACAAACTCGACATGCTCAACGGCGACGCCAACGGCCTGCCACCGCTCCACGCCGACATGCGCGTCAGCGACTGGGCCGACGCCATGCAACATGCATTCGATGATCTGGACCGCCAGCTCGACCACAACCCCGACGCAGAAACCGCCATCGATCCCTATGCCGCCGAAAACCCCGCCGAGTTCTTCGCCGTCACCAGCGAATACTTCTTCAGCGCCCCGGATCTGCTGCACCAGGCCTATCCTCGGGTGTATGAACAGCTCAAGGCGTTTTACCGCCAGGATCCGTTGGCCCGGCTGCGGCAACTTCAGGCCGAAGATCCGGTCTATCAGGCGTCATACTAAGGTCTAGGGCAAAGCCCAAGACCCTGGTAGCGTGGCAACAGCGGCCGAATATGCCTATAATCGCCGCCACTTTTTGGTCAATCCGACCAGTCATCTGGTCAACTAACGGGGGCACCGCCCAATGAGCTACAGCAAGATTCCGGCTGGCAAAGACCTGCCGAACGACATCTACGTCGCGATCGAAATCCCGGCCAACCACGCCCCGATCAAATACGAAATCGACAAAGACAGCGATTGCCTGTTCGTTGACCGTTTCATGGCCACCCCGATGTTCTACCCGGCCAACTACGGTTACATCCCCAATACCCTGGCCGACGACGGCGACCCCCTCGACGTGCTGGTCGTAACCCCTTACCCAGTGGCTCCAGGCTCGGTCATCCGCGCCCGTCCAGTCGGCATTCTGAACATGACCGACGACGGCGGCGGCGATGCCAAAGTCATCGCAGTACCCCACGACAAACTGTCGCAACTGTACGTCGATGTGAAGGAATACACCGACCTGCCACCACTGCTGATCCAGCAGATCGAGCACTTCTTCGCGAACTACAAAGACCTCGAAAAAGGCAAGTGGGTCAAGATCGAAGGCTGGGCCGGCGCAGACGCCGCCCGCGAAGCGATCACCAAGTCGGTTGCCGCCTACAAAGGCTGAGACCGAACTTAAAAAGAACCCCGGTTAACCGGGGTTTTTTTATGCTTGGACCCTGGCTAATACAACTTCGTATTACCAGCGTTTACCTGCGTTTATCCCGCTAGTTTTGGTTCCTGCAAACGGAAAGATCATCTTATAAATTCACACGACATGTTTATTGCCGAAAGCGCAGTCGCCCCTAAACTTTCCGTTTATGAAAATACATTCCAGTGGCGACCGCTTCAGAGCCCTTCTCAAAGAAGCCAACATCCGATCCGCCGACTTCGCGAAGTTGTACGGCGTAAAATCGCAGCATGTAAATAACTGGTTCAACCGTGGCATCCCACCGGGACGCATCTACAGCATCGCCGGCCTGCTCACCGTCAGCCCGCAATGGCTCGCCACCGGCGAAGGCCCGCAAACCCCACTGGGCCTCGGCCCCGGCACCACCTATGAAGCCGCCGAAAACGACGGCGTCTACAGCGTGGCGGAAACCACGGACATCGAACTGCCGTTCTACAAGGAAGTCCCGATTGCCCCCGGCGAAACCAAAACTTACATCACCGAAATCCCCGATCAATCCATCCGCCTGCCCCGCACCCACCTAGAATCCCTGGAAATCGACCCCAGCGACGCCATCTGCACCACCATGGTCGGTGACAGCATGGCCGAACGCATCGAAGACGGCTCCACCCTCGCCATCGACCGGGGTCTGACCCAAATCGTCGACGGCCAAATCTACGCCCTCGAACACGACGGCATGCTGCGCATCAAATACCTGCACCGCATCCCCGGTAACCGACTTCGGCTGCGCAGCCACAACAGCGCCGCCTACCCCGACGAAGTCTTCAGCGCCGAACAGATCGACGCACAACACATCCACGTGATCGGCTGGGTGTTCTGGTGGTCAACCCTCAACAAACAGAGACCGCCGGTGTCCGATTGACTTCCCAACGGCAGGGATCGCTTTTCGTGGCGAGGGAGCTTGCTCCCGCTGGGCTGCGCAGCAGCCCCCCGCTGTTCCCCCTGATTCACCCCTAACCCAATGATTCCACACCACTTACCACTGGGATTCCAAAGCAAACCCGCGTATCCTCCGCCCCACATTTGCGAGCCCACGCCTCGCACCGACAAGGCAGATCACTTTCTGACCAAGTCCCACAGCCGGCCGCAAGAGCCGGATGTACGTTTTGAAGGCTGGTAAGGTTTGTCAAAAACGAACTGAATCAGTCAACGAGAAGCCGGCCATAAGCCGGCTTTTTATTGTCTGAATTCCAAGGGGTCCAGCGGGTTCTTGCCTATCCGGAACCAATTAAAGATTTGCCCTACAGACCCTATCTCCTTTCCTGACTTATTTCTCCAGCCATCCCCGGCAAAGTCTCGCGCCTTCCTGCGTTGCGAGATGTCTGAATGCGTTTCCCTGACAAGACCCCGTCTCTAAGCGGCGCCATTGGTTCGCTGGTCCTGGCCGTCATGAACAAGCCCAATGTCGAGGCGGTGCTACAGGATTTTCGCAATTGCCTGGGCGACTACGACACCTGGGCGCAAAAGTTCTGGAACGGCCAGACGCTGGACATCGAGCAGGTGTTCAAGGTCGGCAATGAGGTCTCGCTCGCGCCTACGAAGGACGGCGGCAAGCAAGTCAGTGCCGTGGTGGCGAGCTGTCCGGCACAAGGTCCATTGACCCTTGTGCATATGTTCCAGGCATCACGTTTCGTGCCAATCGGCGACACACCGGTGGTGCTCGAGCCCATCATTCGGGACGCGCTGGGGAAAGAAACGTTTGGCGATCCAATCCCATACGTCATCGGCCCCAGCGGCATCCTGGAAATCCCTGAATGCGACCGCGGCCAGCGTTACCGCATCAGCTTTTTTCCGAATGTCACGAGCGATCACGTCAGGGCGCTGTATGCCTCTTATCAAACAGCGATCGCCGAGCTCGAAGGTTGGCTGAAAGCCGAGTGGAACGAGTTTCAACCACAGTGGAAGGAATTCTCCGACAGCCGTTTTTTCAAGCGCGTCGACCTGTTGGAGCAGTCTCAGTTACGCGGCTTTGAAAAAGGCCTGTTTGAACTGTGGGACGACATCAAACAGATCTTCGATCTGCTGGCGGACCTTAAGGCCAACAGTGAAAAGCTCCTGGAATACCTCACCGAGGCCGAGCTTGAGCAACTGCTGGAAACTTCGTCAGAGGCGATCGCCAAAGCGCTGATGATTGTGAGCGATGAGCCCTTGCTCTTCGTTTACACGGCGGCGTTCACCAGTTGGCTGCGGATGTTGCCACCGCAATATTTGGCCGAAGTCCTGGGCGAAGTGCGCGCTGCGGTGCTGATCAACTTCATCCTGGCAATCGTTACCGGCGGCTTAGGCATAGGCCTGCGCCTGAGCGGCAAGGCGCTGCGCTTGGTTCGCTCGGAACGAGCCCGCGCATGGTTGCAGGCCTCGAGCCAACGCCTGGGCCAACTCGGTGGCGACAGCCTTAACGCTCATGCCGATGTGCTCAAGCCGGTCGTGATTGCGGGGCGAGGACCTTCAGTGGGGCCGGCGCCTGTCAGACCCTTGCAAATCACCACGGGAGACTCCCCACCTCTGTCGGTCAGCAATCCTGCCGCGATCGTGCGGGAAAAATCCCAGCCTTCCACTCAGCTAAACAAGTACGAGCCCCACGACGACGCCCCCGCCCAATCGAAAAACCCCAACGGCGACCCCGCCGACAGCGCCGCCCAGACCCGCACCGACGGTTGCCCGGTGTCCATGGTCACCGGCGAAGAGCTGCTCACCCTCGAAGACGGCACCCTCGACGGACGCTTGCCCTTCGTCTTCACCCGCCTCTACCGCACCAGCGCCGCCGACCTGGACATCGGCCTCGGCCGCGGATGGACCCATGCCCTGGCCCATCGCCTGTTGATCGACGGCGAGCAGGTGACCTGGGTCGACCAGGAAAACCGCCGCACCACGTTTCCCCGGCCCAGCCTGCAACGCTCAGCCATCCACAACAGCCTGGCCCGCGCGGCGATTTACCTGAGCAACGAGCCGGACGAATTGATCGTCGCCCAGCCCGGCGAAGACGCTCCTTTCCTACATTTTCGCGACGGTCATCTGACGGCCCTGAGCGATCGGTACGACAACCGCCTGACCGTCCAACGCAACATCTACGGCGACATCAGCCGTCTGGACAACGGTGCCGGCCGCTGTTTGCGTTTGCGCTACGAGCATCGGCACCTGGTCGCCATCGACTATCAGAGCTTCCACCCGGCGCTGACCCTCGACGAAGCCTGGCGCACCGAACAGACCCTGGTGACCTACCGCTACGATGCGCGTTTGCGCCTCATCGAAGCGACCAACGCCGCCGGCGAGAGCGAGCGCTACGACTACGACGACCAGCACGTCATCCTCCAGCGGCAACTGGCCGGGGGCGCGAGTTTCTACTGGGAGTGGCAAGGCCTCGGCCCGGCGGCGCGCTGTGTCCGGCATTGGGCTTCGTTCGCGCAGATGGACAGCCGCTACACGTGGGGCGACGACGGCAGCGTCACGGTCCGGCATATCGATGGCAGCCAGGACGTGTATGTCCACGACGACCGCGCGCGGCTGGTGCGCCAGGTCGATCCCGCCGGCGGCGAACACCTCAAGGCTTATGACGAACAGGGCCGGCTGATCGCCGAGCAAGACCCGCTGGGCGCCGTCACCGAATACCGCTACGACGAAGTCGGACGGCTGGTGGCGCTGATTCCGCCGGAAGGCGAGCCCACGTCCTACGAATACCGAAACGGTTTCCTGCACGCCCGGACTCGCGGCAAGGCCGTGTGGACCTACTGGCGCAATGCCCAGGGCGACATCATCGAAGTCGTCGACCCGGCTCGCCAAAGCACCTGGTATCACTACGACGACCAGGGGCAACTGAACACCATCAGCTACCCGGACGGCGGTGCCCATCATTTTGTGCGAAACCCGTTGGGCCAACTGACGGAAGAAATCCTGCCGGACGACGGCCAGCGAGTTTTTTCCTACGACGCCCTGGGCCGCCTGCTGACCCGTCAAGACGAAAGCGGCGCCGTCACCCATTACCAATGGGACGCCGTGGGCCGCTTGCTACAGACCACCCTGCCCACCGGCGCGACCCGTGCATGGAGCTACAACGCCTACGGCAAGGTCACCGCGGAACGGGACGAACTGGGGCGCGTCACCCGCTACGAATACGCCGACGATCTGCACCTGGTCAGCCGCCGCCTCAACCCCGACGGCAGCGAACTGAAGTACCGCTACGACTCGGCGCGGCTGTTGCTGACCGAAATCGAGAACGAATCCGGCGAAAAGTATCAGCTGGACTACACGCCCAACGGACTGATCCGACAGGAAACCGGCTTCGACGGCCAGCGCACCGGCTATGCCTACGACCTCAACGGCCACCTGCTGGAAAAGACCGAGTTCGGCGCCGACGGCAGCCAGCGGATCACCGCCTACCAACGCGACACCGCCGGCCGCCTGCTGCGCAAGACCTTGCCCGACGGTGCCACGGTCGAGTACGGCTACGACGCCCTCGGGCGGTTGATCAGCGTTGAAGACGGCCATTGGCCGCTGGCCTACGAATACGACAACCAGGACCGCCTCGTCGCCGAACACCAGGGTTGGGCGAGCCTGCATTATCGCTACGACAATGCCGGCCGGTTGGTACATTGCCGCCTGCCCGATCGCAGCACCCTGGATTACCGCCACCTGCGAGGCGGGGCGCTGATCGCCATCGACCTCAACGGCACGTGCCTGACCGAACACCGCTTCAAGGGCGGCCGCGAACGCCAGCGCCAGCAGGGCCAGTTGCTCAGCGACTACAGCTACGACGAACAGGGTCGCCTCAAGGCCCAGACCGTGTGGCAAAGCCAGCAAAAACAACTGTTCTGGCGTGACTATTCCTACAGCGCCAACGGCAACCTCGCCGCGCTTTCCGACACGCGAAACCGACGCGGCTACCACTACGACGCGCTGGATCGCCTGGTGCGCATCGACTACGCCCACAGCCAACCCCCGGAACACTTTTCCCACGACCCGGCCGGCAATGTGTTGTTCAACGACCGTCCCGGCCCGACCACCCTCAAGGGCAACCGCCTGCTGATGGAGGGTGATCGTCACTATGACTACGACGCCTACGGCAACCTGGTCCGCGAACGCCGCGGCCATGCCCAGTGCCTCGTCACGCAATACCGCTACGACAGCCAACATCGGCTCATCGGCGTCACCACCCCCGACGGAAGCGAAACCTCCTACCGCTACGACGCCTTCGGCCGACGCATCGAAAAGACCGTGGACGGCCTCACCACGGAATTCATCTGGCAGGGCGACCAGGTCATCGCTGAAAGCAGCGACCGTCACTACCAGAGCTACGTCTATGAGCCCGGCACCTTCCGCCCCCTGGCCCTGCTGGAAGGCGCAGGCCCGGAAAAAGCCACGCCGTTCTACTACCACCTCGACCACCTCGGCACTCCCCAGGAACTGACCAGCCACCAAGGCGAAGTCGTCTGGGCCGCGCGCTACAACGGCTACGGCAAACTCACCGAACTGCGCCACGGCGACGGCAAGCGCCTGGAACAACCGCTGCGCTTTCAGGGGCAATACCACGACCGGGAAAGCGGCCTGCATTACAACCGGCACCGGTACTACAATCCGGAGACGGGGCGGTATCTGACGCTAGACCCGAGCAAGCTGGCGGGTGGGCTCAATGGGTATCGGTACACCCTGAACCCGACGGGGTGGGTGGATCCGTTGGGGTTGTCATGTTGCCCTGGAGATATTGAGGCCGATGGGCCGTACAGCGAAATAGTGCCCGGGGGAGGTTTGGCTGCGCATGAGGCTCGCGGTGGGCATTTGATTGCAAAGCACGTAGGCAGAACAGATGCACAGCTAGCCCAAAGGATGGAAGCAGAGCCTAATATCCCTGCGGCTTCCACATTCCCTGATAGAGCGACTGCCGAGTCGTCCGCAGCCAGGGGGATAGCCGCCAATAAACAGAACATTGAAGACTTTTTAAATAGCCCAAAGACGAAAACAAAAATCACACATACTTATGCCGAGCCGGTTGGTGTCAGCTTACTGCGCGACCGCGATGATCATATACCAGCGTATAAGGCTTTGTTTGTACTGAAAAAAGACCCTAGGAAACCAGAGGGCTATTTTTTACTGACAGGATTCCCTGAAGCATGAAAACAAAACTTGTCGAACTGCATGATTTTTTTGGCGCCTACTTTCATCAAGACTGGATGATCGAGCATGGAAGCTCAGAAGAAGTCATTAGTTCCTTTTTAGTTGAATCGAATATCGGCATCCTGAGACTCGTCCAGCAGGAAATCGACTCATTGCTTAACGAACAGAGAAGTGAGCAGGACTTAAGAGATTATCTCTTGAAGGAACTTAGCTGTTATTACTGTTACTGGAACGAATGGCAAACCGGCGAACAATGGCTGCTTCATATTGCTAACAGATTAGACATTACAATCAGTCAGCTTGGCCGTCCCAAATGAAAGTTGAGTTGCTCTCGACTGACACACCGCCTTCGCGAGCAGGCTCGCTCCCACATGGGATTCACATGGATGCTGGTGTCGTGTTCCACCCCCGCCACTGAGTCGATAATCAAAAAAACGGAACCCAATCCCAGCGCTCCCGCTCAATTTTAAAGAGACCAACCCAAGACGGAGCCCCGCCGCCATGAACAACCCAACCCTCACCTTCGCCCAACTCCACCCCGGCGACCGCTTCACCTTGCCCGCCGATCACCGCCTATTCACCAAGCTCACCGACAGCACCGCCCGAGAGCACAGCGTGCATTCGATCAATCTCAAGGAAGAAGGCTTCGGTTATCGCGAGGATCCGATCGAGACTCTGCCTCAGGATGCGCCGGTGGCATACGTACCGGTCGGCGGGCCCCTGCGGGCAGGCGGTTAGGCGGAACCGCGCCAGCATTCCCTTTACAGGTATTCGCCTTCCCCCGCGCCGAAGTAGACTGCCAACACACGTAGAACGCTTATCCACGGCAGCACCGGACAATCAGGAATGCTGCACCGCTCTGACCCAAGGAGAAACTCTATGTCCCTTCCGCCCGAAGGCCTTCCGATCTATCGCGTGCTGACCGGCCCAGACGATTCCGCGTTCTGTCATCGCGTCAGCGATGCATTGAAGATGGGTTATATGCTCCATGGCGCTCCCTCCGTCACATTCAACGGAGAACGGGTCATCGTCGCCCAGGCGGTTGTCTGGCCTTCGGCAATGGCACCGGCTTGACAGCAATGCCCCCAAGCAAAAGGCCAGTACTTTATTTGGATCCAAGCGAGGAGATTGGGACTTGTCTGATAGGGTTCGAAGGTCTATTTTGTATCCGCATAAGTATATAGCTCTCAGCACTAACAGGGCCTGAGGGCAGACGCGATTTGTATCGGAAAAGAATACAAACGCGACGCCCCATAATAGGGCGTTTCCAGTTCAAATCGATTTGGGCCGTGTTCCCCACGATTGTCTTCCTTTTGAAACAATCCGGTTTCGGATTGCTGCCAGTGTGAAATGTATGTGGATGGCAAGATTGCCATGAGCACATGGACGTCATGATCACGCGCATTGAGTAGCGGATGCTCAATGCCTACAGGGAGGTTGTCATGCTGGATCGCCAACAGTTGGAAGCGTTTGCCTGCGTCATTGAACACAAAAGTTTTGAACGCGCTGCGTCGGCGCTCAACATCACCAGCGGTGCCATATCGCAGCGAATCAAATCTCTGGAAAACTCGCTTTCAACTATCCTGGTCATTCGCGAAAGACCTATCCATCCCACCTCCGCCGGCCAGGCCTTGTTGCAGCATGTCTCGGCATTGCGTTCATTGGAACATGACGTGCTCAGGCGTCTTTCGCACAGGGGCAACACCACTTCCAAGGTCGCCATCGGCGTACATCCCGATTCACTCAACACCTGGTTTGCGCCGTTATTGATCGAACTGATGCGAGCGGACCGGGTTTGTGTGGAGGTCATTTCCGATGATCGTTGTTCGAGTCTCAATATCCTGAAGCGCGGTGATGTCCAGGGGTGTGTATCAGTCATTGCCGATACCCTCGATGGCTTCGAAGTACATCCTCTGGGGGCCATGGAATACAAATGCGTCAGCACGCCTGGCTACATGCGCCGTTACTTGGCCCGGGGCCTGGGAACGCACTCCCTGCTCGACGCACCGGCCATCACGCGGGGACGCAACGATACCCGTCATACCGCCTTCCTGCGCGAATTGCTGGGCGTCTCCATCGAGCGATTTCCCTGCCACTACTTGCCTTCGCTGCCGAGAGTCCAGGACGCGGTCCTGGCGGGACTTGGCTACGCGCTGATACCCGCGGATGTCGCTGCGCCGTTAATTGACGAGGGTCAGTTGGTCGATCTGATGCCCCAGAGCAGCTACAGGGAGCCCCTTTACTGGCACGGCTGGATGAACCACTCAGTCGTCAAGGATCTGGTAGCGAAACGAATCATCGACACTGCCAGCAGGTCTCTTCAACCCACGCCATGTTGAACGAGCTGCCATGACGTCAAGACTTGTTAAGCGTTACTGCCGCCGCTTCAAAAAAACTAACGCTCGGTTTGCGCTAAAGGCTGGGGGCGTAGAATCGGGCGATATCCAGCAGGGGTGAGCGAGGGGCTCGTCATCGTGAAAAGTACTGAATTACCTGCTTACCACGTACACCTCATGACACCTGACGCCATATTGGAATGCTTGATCGACTGCCAAGGCAGCGATACTTGGAGACACATGCTTGCCCAACGATTTTCCAGCCCGCGTGATTGCGTCGCCGAAATATTCAACCCATTAAGACCAGGCGCTGCTTACTGTTGTACGCGTGAGGATGGTAGTCCTTCAGGATGGGCCGTTTACTTTCGTTTTCACGAGCGTGCCGGTTATGACGGCAGCATGAAGTTGGTCTTGCACAGTGACGATGAAGACGCCACGTTCACCGTCTTCGATGTGCTGTCCTCGGCCTGTGCATCACATAGTCTGGAACAAGGCGTACACACGCTTATCTGCGTGGTGGACAGCAAGATGAAACAACTCGCTGCCTGGTTTTCCAGCAGTCCGTTCAGGCTAGGCGGCGCGGTGGGAGCAAGTGGGGATTCAACGTTGAATGTCTTCTACAGGAAGTTACCAGATGATTCGGCCAGCCACTCCTGACGATTTACCCTCCATCGTGGAAACCTATAACCAGGCAATTGCCGACAAGGTTTTCGCCAATTGCGATGTTCCCCACCACAGCATTGAAAAGTTCGAACTTACCTATTTCGGAAAAAACCAGCGGTTTGCGGTCCTCGTTTATCTTTCCAGCGCGGGGGATACGGTCGCTTGGGGCGCACTCAAGCCGTTTTCAGCCCGACCGGACGATGAAACCATGGCGGAAGTTGCCGTATATGTACGACGGGACATGCGCGCACGCGGCGTGGGTATTCGATTGTTGCAGGCACTGGAGGTCTCTGCGCGCGAGGCCGGTTTCGAATCGTTGGTTGCCATTATCTTGGGGCCGAACCACGCCAGCGCTCGCGGGTGTATTTCCCAAGGCTTTTACGAATGTGTACGAATCCCACAAATCGCCAAGTTGGAAAACAATCTGGTCGACATAGTCTGGCTACAGAAAAAAATGGAAGGGAATACTCATGGTGTCAGTCGTTGACGAGTCGTATCAGCTGGGAACCTTTCGAGACAACGAGGACTCCTTGCGTCGCCTGAAATCCCAAGCGGGCATCGCGCTGGATCTGGAGTTCGATCACCTGAGACAAGCCGGATTGGCTGAAGGGCAGCGGGTGCTCGACGTGGGTTGCGGTCCCGGCATCATTACGACGCAGATTGCAATTCGTACGAAACCGAGCAGGTTGCTGGCACTCGATTGCAATCAGATAAGCGTCAATGAAACACGCGAGCAACTGTCCGTCGCGGGGGTTGATCAAGCTCAGGTTCGCCAGTGCAATCTTTATGACGATCGATTGACCGACCCGGGGCAGTTCGACTTCAGTTACGCTCGATTGGTGTTCCAGCACTTATCGGACCCGCTGGGTGCCCTGCGCAATATCCATCGCAGCCTGGCGATTGGCGGCCGCTTGTGCATTTGCGACATCGATGACCGCTGGTTTGGCGCATCGCCCCAGCCGCCCGAACTGCAGTCATTTCTTGCCCGCGTGGCCAAGGCTCAAGCCGCTCGCGGCGGCGACCGTCACGTGGGCAGCAAGCTGGCCCATTATCTGGAACGAGCCGGTTACGGCGACATCCGCTGCAGCATGCTGTTGGTGTCCACTTCGCTGATCGGAGCCTCGGCGTTCTGCGACCTGGTATTCGGCTACAAGATGGAAGTGCTTCCCGAGGCCGAACTCGAAGCGGCCCGGCGCGAATTGGCGATCATCCAGGACAGCATCGAGAGTCCAGGTGGCTGGGCGGGGATCGGCGTATTCTTCGTATCCGCAGCGAAACAGTAACTGAAAGGAATCACGGAGCATCCCATGCCTGACAAAGCCCAACTGAACGCGGCCACGAACCAGAAGATTGCGCCCTCCGCCCGGATTGCATCGAGCGCAATCCTGGAGGGCGATGTGTCTATCGGCGCAGGCACCGTCATCGGACACGGCGCGGTCCTCGTCGCAGAGGGCGGCACGCTGAGGATCGGTGAAAATTGTATCGTCATGGAAAACGCCGTCATCCGCAGCACTGCCCATAACGACTGCCAGATCGGCAACCATGTGATGGTCGGGCCGCACTGTCACCTGACAGGCTGCCGGATCGACGACGAGGTATTCATTGCCACCGGCGCTTGCGTTTTTAATGGCGCCCACATTGGCAAAGGCGCGGAAGTCCGCATCAATGGTGTCGTTCACATCAAGACCGTGATGGAAGCAGGCGCCATGGTGCCGATCGGCTGGGTCGCGGTAGGCGATCCGGCCCAATACTTCCCCGCCGACCAGCATGAGCAGATCTGGAACGTCCAAAAGACGCTGGATTTCCCCCGCTATGTATTCGGCGTCGATCGCGAGAGCGAAGGCGTTGTCAGGCAGATGATGGAGCGCTACGCACGCTTCCTTCGCAAGCAGCAGGTGGATGATGAATGATGAGCCCGGGCGTATCGTCGGCCCGCTCGTCGACGGCCACAGCCATGTCGCCTCCACGCGTTTCACCCCCCTGAGCTTCCTGGAGGGCGTCGCTGACAATATCGAAGTGAAGCTCCAGGCCAGTGGGTTTCCGGTTCCCAGGTCCAGGATCATTGATCAGTTCCAGCGGGACCTATGCGACCACCAGGGTGACGCTCAAGTCGCCGCTATGGACCGCTCGGGCATCCATCGCTCCGTCCTCCTGCTGCCGGACTTCACCTATGCATTGCCGGACAGCGAACTGAGCATTGAAGAAATGTTCCAGGAACACCAGGCCATTCTCCAACGCCACGCGGGGCGCTTCGAAGTCTTCGCCGGCGTCGACCCACGCTGGGGTAAGGACGGACTCGACCTGTTCATACGCGGGATCGAGACGTACGGCTTCAGCGGCTTGAAGCTCTACCCGCCTTGCGGATACCAGGCCAACGATCCGTTGCTGGAGCCCTTCTATGAATATTGCAACGCTCATCGTCTGCCCGTCCTGTTGCACATCGGGCCGACATCCCCGGCGCTGTCCTTTGCCCATGCCCAAGCCCGCTGGGTGGACGAACCCGCGCGCCGCTATCGGGACATCCCGTTCATCCTGGCCCACGGCGCGGTCAATGATCAGACACAATGCATTGAGCTGTGCAAGTACCGTCCCAACGTCTATCTCGACTTGAGCGGCGCACAGCATTCAATCGACTCTCGCGGCCAGGCGCCCATGTTGAAAGCGTTGTTCGAGAATGAGATCAATCACAAGATCATCTTCGGCACGGACTGGCCCATCAATAATCATGAATCGATCAACAGGCGCCTTCGCTCGTTCATCGTTGACCCCGAACACGCTATCAGTGACCACGACGCCAGCCTGATTCTTTCGGGGAACATGCAACGCCTGCTCAATGGAATCGCGCCGCGCGATCGATGATAGCGCCGATCCGGCGAGCATTACGCCCACAAGCGCAATGCTCAGGGCGCGCCAGGTCGGTCACGCTCGCAGATGGATCGGTTCGTCGTGCTCCAAGCGATCGATAAAAAACGTACGAAAGGGCGAAGGGTGACGCAAGCTGCGCCCCTGCTCGATCAAATGTTTCGCGCGGTCGAATTGCCGGGCACGTATGGCGGCTTCGATCGCGGTCAACTCCAGCAGGTCACGTTGCGCGTTACTGCCCCCGATGGAACGCACCGCGGGCAGGATCTTGCCTAGCAGCTCCAGGGCGCAGTCGTAGTCACCCTGCTGGAATGCAATCAGCCCCCGGCAAACGGTCCGTGTCACGTTGGCAACCATCGGGACCTTGGCATACGTGGTGTCAATACGTCGCAAGATGCGTTGCACCAATACCTGGTGATTGGAGCTGGCCATCGCCATGATCGAATGCACATCGTTGAACCAGTATTGCGACTGATCGATCGACGGCATCCAATACTGTGCGACCTCCTGCCACTGGTCGGAGACATCCACGCCGGTCAGCGACAAGCGCCACAGCAGGCTGACCGCGTCGAGGTCCTCATAGCCGTCGGGGTCGTTCTTGATCCTGATTTTCTGATGGAAAGTCTGCAATGCTGCGTCCGGACGCTGCATATAAAGGTTGAACAATGCGTGGTGCCACCATAGATGGATGCGCATGCAGAGATTGTCGGCCCAACTGCTCTGCGTATCGTCCAGCCATTTCAATGTCTGGGCATATTCTCCGCGTTCATAGCCGACATGACAGGCGGCATGGATTGCATAAATGTCTCGCGGATTGATCGCCAGGGCACATTCGGCCGCGACACTCGCGGCGTCATAGTCACCATTTTCCACCAGCGCGAAGGCCTCGATCCCTCGCACGTAACCATAGAGCGGATGCATGAGCGCCCAAGAAGGACTGGCCGTCACCATGGTTTCGCGCATCCGCTCGGTCCAGCCCATGTTGAATTCCAGCATGTGCACGCTGAACAAGGCCACTATATCCCGAGGATGCAGGGCCAACAGCTCCCGCCAGCAGGCATGGGCCAGTTCATAGTCCTGATTGACCCAGTGATTGCATGCAGCCAGGTGCCCGCGCTCGCGCAGGTCCAGATCTTCTTGGTCCAGACCGCCAAGCAGCACCATGGCGTGCTGTATTTGCCGGTCCTCCATGCTTGATAACCGGACGGCACATTCGATCAACCGGGAAATCGGGCAGCGAACGTCACGCTGTTGAAGGAGCGGAAGTGGATCGAACTCCATTCCAAGAATGCCGACCAGGGCAGTCTCCAATTCGTCTGCTTCGGCGGCGTCGTGTACACGCACCGGCACACCGCGAGCATCAATGAACTCGATCATAAAAAGTCCTTCCTGTTGGTCCCGTGTCGTTCACTGAGAAGCGCTGGCCTGGTGAGGCTCAGGCGGCCAGCTCCGCAAGCCTCGCCGGCGTGATGCCACTGACCAGCGCCGCCGGGTTGATTTCACGGTCGAGGCGCTCGTGGATCAGGTTCAATATCGCAATGAGCAACATCGAGTTACCACCGGCGTCGAAGAAGTCGGCTTGATCGTCGAGCGCCGGATGCTTGAGCACTTCCGCCCAAATGGTGTGGACTGTCGATAGCGGGCTGGTGTCGGTCTGAGTGTGCAGTTCCTGGGTTGGCATGTTCATGGCGTTCCTCCGCATGACAGATGTTTAATGAAGTGGCGGTTAATGTTTGTATTGAACAAGCAGGTTGGCGCGCAGGTTGGGCGCATCGACCGAGAACAGAAATTTCTCGCCCTCGGTCGGCGGGTTCTGACGGGCGTAATCGACATAGTTGATCAGCGTATCGGCTGAGAAGCAGTGCCCGCAGCGCGCGACGTTATCCAGGTACAACTGTCTGCGAGAAAAGCCGAGGCGGGTTTCCTTGAGTTGCGTCACGGGACGGAAGATGTTGTTGCAAAACACTTTACTGACATCACCCAGGCGGGTTCCGCCAGCGTCCAACAGCTCGTTGAGGATTCGCCCATAGAGTTCGGGTTCATCTTTCCCATGGTTGGAGGTCATGGGGTCCTCGCTGACACCAAAACGCGAAGTCACTATTTGCAGACCTGCAACTTCCTGGCGCGTGACCAGGCAACTCGCCGCCGAATCGCTGAGCAAAGCAAAGTTGTTGAAACGTATCGACTCGTCATAGACCTTGTCGGCCGTGATAACCAGAATATTGTTGTAGATCCCGCTACGAATCATGCTCTCGGCCATCACGACTGCACTTATGAAACTGATGCAATTGTTCAGCGTTACGCCGATGGGAAATGCCTTCTTCAATCCCAAGCCTTGCGACACCCGAACGTTGTAGTTGATGTACTCGATTTCATCGCCAGGGAAGCAGGTTGAACAGAACATGACAAAGTCGATATCGTCCGCGGACACGGTGCTGCGAGCCAGTGTCTGACGTGCTGACTTTATGCCAAGCTCGAATATATCGCCGTCGCTCTTGAAGTAGCTTCCCCAGCCAAACACGCTCGGCTCATCCGGATAGCCGAATCGCTCCAGCTGCTTCGTGAAATCAAGCACTTCGTGATACGGACGTTCGAGTTCACCCAGAACGTAGGCACACGCGTCGATCATTATGCGCATCCGTATTTTCCCTATTACAAGAACAGGGCCGGAAGGCCTCCGGCCCGAGAGTGGTCAGGCTGGAATGAACGGATCGCCCAGCATGTTCTTGTCGCGAATGCGGTTATGTGAATAACGGTTCTCGCCCGACACCACGACGGCGCCGTAGTTTTCCAGGCTGACTTCACCACCGAACTCGTGGAGCATGTCGGTATCGGGGTGAATCAGAACCTCCGGCGGCACATAACGCGCGGAATACCCCAGGCGCATTTTGTCGGTCAAGCCCAGGTGCGGCAGCGACGAATGAAGGACGGTCGACCAGAAGATCACGCACTCGCCGGCCTTCATCTCGAAATAGACCGCTTTTGATTCGTCGGGCTTCCAGTCAGGGTCAACTTGCAGGTCACGGTAGTCATACCCCCACAGCCCACGACGAACGCCATCCTTGACCAGATCGTTATTTTTCTCCGGGTTGAAGATCAGGCGCTTCTCTTCGTCGTAATGCATCATGTTATGAGTGCCCGGGACGATCGCCATGCAGGCCGTGTCTTTCATCGTGTCGGTGAAAGCGGTCCAGGCGGTCAAGGTGCCGCGACGCCCTGAGTCATCAGGCCAGACAATATGAGGCCGCCCCGCCACGCCGGCGAACGTGTTCGCCTGATGCCAATCGGTACCCGCATCGCCGGGATACTTCGAAAAGAATTCGGTGCGCCAGCACAGCAAGTCCTTGCCCATCAAGCTACGCACTTTATGCACAATCCTGGGGTTGCAGACATGTTGTCCAAGGAAAGGAATATCCAAGTGCCGGTCATAATTGGCGAGGTTGTTGTTACCCGCATTGGAAATGGTGTTGTCCGAATACACCGCGTTGCTGCGATCGAGCGTCTGCAGGCGCACCGTCCGCCACTGTTTCTCCATCTCTTCCGGCTCGTAGACCTTGAACGGTTTCACATATCCATTCTTGAAGAAAAACGCGATTTCCTCATCGCTCAGTCCAAAATCTTCTTTTAACGTGTCCAAGGTCAATCTCCTTGCCTTCTGAGTGTGGAAGATCAGTGTTGCGTGACGGCTTAATTGAATACGGAAGCTTCGTATCGTGAAGAGATGTTCTTGCGTTGCAGTTTCATGTTTTGCGTCAGCAGGCCGTTCGCCGTGGTGAACGGCTCGGTCGACAGGAAATAATTTCGTATCGGCACGGTGGCGCCACGGTTGTAGTTGTCAATCGTGCGCTCGATGAGTTGCCGGGCATTCGAATCGATATGTTCGACGACCAGCAACATACCCAAGTGGGGTCTACGGGCGCCCAGCGCTACCGCACAGTGAACAAAGGGCAGGCTGTTGAAAGCCTCTTCGACTGAAGTGGGGTGGATCTTCTGGCCGCCCGAAGTAATGATCGTGTCGTTTTTACGGCCGTCGATGAAGATATAACCGTCCTCGTCGATATGGCCGATATCGCCCGTGGCGATAAGGGTTTCGTCCCGATAGACAGCGCGCTCCACTTCCTCTGGCTGGTCCACGTAACCGCAGGTCAACCGCCGAGTTGACTTGAGCAGGATTTCCCCATCGCCATCCAGCATCACGCTACCTGGAACCAATGCCCGCCCAACCGAGCCAGGTCGATTGTGATCAAGGGTATTGACTGCGATAGGTCCGTATTCCGTCATGCCATACGCTTCCAGAAGCGGTAGGCCGCCCGTACGATATCCATTGAGCACAGCCGACGGCAGTGCGGCCATACCACTCCACATCTGCCGGATATTGGCGCCGAACAGCACGCGCAGTTTGTCCCCGTCCCCGTCCGCCAGGCGCCACATCGAGTCGTAAAACAGCGGTGGCGCCAGGAACAAGGTTGGGGACGTCTGCTTGAGGGCCTGCATGACGTTCTGCATGGAGCTCAAGACAATATCGACTCCCGCGTCGATGCACCCGTAGATCAACAGTTTCTGCTGGTAGTTGGACAGCGGCAGGAAGATTAGGAAACGATCGTCTGGCCCGGCATCGATGGCTGAAAAGAATTGCCTGGCGTTATGCAGGACGGTCGCGTTGTTGACGCGAATCTTTTTTTCCTTGCCACTGGTTCCCGACGAGAAAATGACCGGGCCGACGACGGAGTGAGACACATTCGAAGACGTTATTTTTTCAAAGAGGCCCAACCCGCAGATCGGCCCTACGGGGCGCCACAGCTCGCCGTCCACCGCCTCGCCGTACAAGGGACCGGCCAACAGGAAGTCAAGAGTGGCTTGATCGATATCGGCCAGCCCGCCTTGGAACGCTTTCTCGGGAAGCTGCAGGACGACACAGCCGATGTGCAACAACGCGAGGTCCACGACAAAAGCAGGCTTACCGTTTTCGGCAACCATGGCAACCTGCATGCCGGCAGTGATCCCGGCCTCGCGGAGTTGCCGCGAAACGACAGCGATCGTTTCGTATAGATCACAAAACCGGACGCGCTCCACTTCCGCACTACGGTGGAATAAAACTGCATTGCGCTGATTGTGCTTCAGTTCTGAAACCAGTGTTTCCAGTCCCTCACTTTTCATGCCGCTCGCTCCTGCGTCCGATGGCATCGGTCGCTAGAGACTACTACCGGCTATCTCGCTCGTGGCGTTGCGTTAGGTTTTTGCAGCAGCCTTTAGTTTTACTAACGCAAGTTGCGGACTTCAGCGGCGGCTGGGTATTTTCAGGCGTCCCGTGACGCCATACACCCTGCCCCTTGAACGTCAGGTCACGCCATTTCTCTTTGCGGGACCAGCGTATGACGGTGCTGGTTTCGTCAATGCCATTAACTTGATCGGTCCAGCGGAGCTTCATCATGTCGGCTCGAAACTATCTGTTCTACGGCGTCGTTGCGCTGGCTACGGCTTGCGACCAGGCCGTGCTGACCGGCGTGATCTGGATGTCGCTCAAGCTGTCGGGGTCGAGCGTTCCACTTGGCGTCGTCCTGTGTTTCTCGGTCGCCGTGCCGTTCGCGTTGGATGTGGTGAGCCGGGGACGCGCCGCCAATATCGATGCCCACTGGCTGGTCATTTTACGGGTCGCCGTTTTTCTCATGGCGGCGCTGTTGGCATGGCTCGGGCTTGCCACGGCACTCAGCGTTTTTTTGTTGATCGCCCTGATGGTGGGGACGGCCGACTTCCTGACCGCCAGCTCCTTGGAAATCGAAAATACCCGTCGGGTCGTCGCCGACTGGCTATCGGCCGACGATGCCGCGCGCTATATGCAAACGGCCATCCAAGTCGGCGGCTTCACCGGTTCGCTGGCCGGCGGAGCACTGCTGGGCTGGCTCAGCGACTCGGCGTTCCTGATGGGCGTGGCGTTGGCGGGGGCCGCTCTCAGCCCGGCGCTGCTGGCGGGCAGGATGAAACGTAGCGTGACGACCGTAGCGGACAGCGCGAAACCGCGACAAGACAAGCAGACCAGCGATCGTGTGTTCGACATGCCATATGGCTGGATGGCCTGCCTGGGGCTGATTGCCCTGCATATCGGCGCGTTCAACAGCATGATGCCGGTCGTCTATCAACAAGTGAATCATTGGAGCCCTACCAGTTTCGGCATTGCATCCGGTGTCGCAGGTATCGGCGCTTTCCTGGCGGCATTGATGCCACTGGGCAAGCATCGACTCGCCATGTTCGCGGTGGGGCTGATCGTCGTCGATGCGGTGATGGTCATGGCCCCTCAGGTCGCGTTTTCGCTGATCGGTGCCTTCCTGGTCGGCTTTATCACCAATCACCTGCGCATCGCCGTCCGCAGCCAATTGATGCGCAGCGCCAATAACGATGCCCAGGCGGCACTTGTGGGCAGCCGCAGCACCTTTTGCGCGTATTCCATGCAGGCCACGGGCCCGTTGTTGCTGACGTTCGCCACGTCGGCGTCGGTTATGGGGCCAGCATCCGGACCGGCACTGATGATCGGCACCGGTGTGATCACCGCCACCGGGCTGCTGGGGCTGGCTCAGTTGCGTCGCGCCCCGCGACCCGTTCCGTTGGCACGCTCATAAGACATGAAGGGAGGCAACCAATGAGTCACGCAGGCCTTGAAGCCGATCGTCACCACAGTGTTCTCGCGCAAATCTATCAACTGATGAAAGAAGTCGCGCCCCAAAGCGTCCAGGTGAACCCGGACGTGTCGTTTCTCGAAGCCGGGATGGACTCGATGAAAGCGATCCTCCTGGTCTCGCGCCTGGAAGACTGGTTTCAAATCGAATTCGAAACCGATCATCTGGCGCCCCAGTTCCTGGGCAGCCCGGCATCCGTGGCAAGGCTGCTCCAAGATCACTACTTGGCTATCCCGGAAAAGGACTAGGCCTCATGCAAGAACAACAGTTTCCCTACGATGTGCATTTGTACGACCGTCGTTTTCTCAACTGTTTCCAGCGCCACGCTGTAGTTTTCATGAAACGCCTGGGCATCGAAGTGGACTGGCTGTTTTACAACGCCTTGCCGACCGTGGGCGACCTGTTCCAGCAGATGGTGGTGGAGAACAAGCCCAAGTACGCGTTGCAAAGCCGCTACTTCGCCGAAGACGACCTGGCCCTGCTGGGCGTGCGTTTCCACGAGCAGAAGGCAAAGTGCCTGGATGACCTGCTGCCGATTATCCATGGGCAAATCCAGGCCCATGGATGCGCGTTCCTTTCAGGAGACGTGTATTACTTCGCTCACTGCCCCGAATACCGTAGCACCCATGCGCAGCATGTTGTCGTGCTGCGCCAGGCCAATGCCGATGGCAGTTGGGAGGTGGTCGACGACAACGCTGCCAGCGTGTTGTGCGAATACCGTTACCCACACGAAGTGATTGAACAGTTCTTCCAGAATGAGGGCAGCCGGCGCATGTTTTGCCTGGAATGGACGCCAGTTCAATCGCCTGATGTCGAGATTACATTCCGTCAGCGTCACCAGGCCTTCCTGGACGACTTCAACACCGACCCTTGGTTCTATGGCCATCTGGAGCAGTTGCTGGACAACCCGCTGGCCAGCAATACGACAAAGTTTCGGGCATTGCACGATGTGTTCACGCTCCTGGCCGGCTCCCGCAATTGCTTTGCCCGCTATCTGGAGATGACCGGTGCTCCCGTTGCAGCCATGAAACGGGTTGGCCTGTTTGTCCAGGAAGCCAGTGTACTCAAAGGCCTGATGGCGATGGCTCAGATAACCGGCAAGGTTCGCCGCCGCGACTTGATCGAGCGCTGTGCAGCCTTGGCCGGGTTGGAAGCCGACTATCTGCGTGAGCTTCGTTTAACCCGGACGATCGATATCGCCAGCTAGCCTGCAACCAAAGAAACAGGCGTCAACCTTTGGCGAGCAAGCCGCTGGCGATTACAAACACCGCACCATCAGCCATTGCTCCTTGCCCCAAGCCTCGAAGCGCTCCAGCACTTCCCAGCCAAGCTTGGCGTAGTAATCCCGTTCACTGTGGGTGTGCAGGAACAACGTCGCAAAACCTGCTTCTTTGGCATGGTTGCAGATGCCTTCGATCAATTGCGCGGCCAACCCCCTTCGTCGGGCATCCGGGTGGACGAATACGCAGGCCAACCACGGGCCGAGCTCGGGGTGGTCGGGCAGGTCGTCATGTGCCAGCGAGGCACCGCCCAGCAGTTGGTCATGTTCCATGGCGATCAGGCATTTCCAGCGGCCATCGCGCTGGCCTGCCGAGAATTCCTCCTGCCAGTGGGCCAATGATTGGTGGGCGAATTCATAGGTAAATTCTCGATACAGCCATTCGGCCATCAGGTTGCATTTATCCATGTGGTTGAGGAGCCAATCCACTTGCAGCATCTTAACCATCCTTCTGTAGTCTTTTTCCACCGCGTATACGGCGCAGATGCCTACCCGCGCTCATTCCCAGCAAATACCCACCTGCAAGGCCTCAACCTATCGTAATCTCGCAGCTGAACAAGCCCAGCCCCGAATCCGGCCGAGATCTCATTTCACATGCCTTCCATTTATCAGCTCAAGCCTGCCTTCCAAAACCTGCTTCGTCCCACCGTACAACGCCTTTACGACAAAGGCATCACCGCCAACCAGGTGACCTTGCTCGCCGGCTTCGTTTCCGTGCTGGTGGGGGCGGTGATTGCATGGTTCGCCAACCATCCGTGGGTTTTCGTCCTGGTGCCGGTGTGGATGTTCCTGCGCATGGCGTTGAATGCGGTGGATGGCATGCTTGCGCGGGAGTTCGGCCAGCAATCGAATCTGGGCGCCTACCTCAATGAGCTATGCGATATCATCGCCGACGCGGCCTTGATCCTGCCTTTTGCCCTGTTTCCCGATACCAGCCTGTTGCTCGTGTTGTTGGTCACGCTGTTGGCGTTGTTCAGCGAATACGCTGGCGTGCTGGGCGCGATGGTCGGGGCTTCGCGGCGCTATGACGGGCCGATGGGCAAGAGTGACCGCGCGTTTGTGTTTGGCGTGCTGGCGACCGGTATTGCCCTGGGTTGGCTCGGGGCGCTGTGGGTTGATGGTGTGATGGCGGTGGTTGCCGCCCTGCTGGTTTATACCTTGGTCAATCGGGTCCGCCATGGCCTGAGCCAGGTGTCGGAAAACGCTCCCTCAGCATAAGGAAATTGCAATGCGTGAAGCCCAGGAACAGACGTTCACCACCCACGACGGCGTGGAGTTGTTCTACCGGCACTGGCCGGCTGTCGAGGCCACGGCGGGTGAACCCCGTCAGGCTGTGTTGTTGTTTCACCGCGGTCATGAACACTCGGGGCGCATCGCGCACCTTGTGGATGAGCTGGATCTGCCCGGGTTCGAATTTTTCGCCTGGGACGCACGTGGCCACGGCCAGTCGCCGGGCGAGCGCGGCGACAGCCCTAGCTTTGCTACCAGCGCCCGTGACGTGCAGACTTTTTGCGATCACATCGGCGCCACGCACCAGATCGACGAACAGAACATCGCCGTGATCGCACAAAGCGTCGGCGCGGTGATCGCGTCTACCTGGGTCCACGACTACGCGCCGCGCATTCGCTCGCTGGTGCTGGCGTCGCCAGCCTTCAAGGTCAAGCTCTACGTACCGTTCGCCCGTCCGGGCCTGGCGCTGATGCGCAAGTTCCGTGGCAACTTCTTCGTCAACAGCTACGTCAAGGCCAAGTTCCTCAGCCATGACCCGGCGCGGGTGGCGTCCTACGACAGCGATCCGTTGATCACCAAGGCCATTTCGGTGAACGTGCTGCTGGGCCTGTACGAAGCGGCCGACCGGGTTGTAGCCGATGCCCAGGCGATCCAGGTACCGACGCAGCTGTTGATCTCCGGTTCCGACTTCGTGGTGCATCGCAAACCCCAGGAGCAGTTCTTCGAGCGCCTGGGCAGCCTGCACAAGGAGAAGCACATCCTGCCGGGCTTCTTCCACGACACTCTGGGCGAAAAGAACCGTGCGCCAGCCATCGCCAGCGCCCGTCGTTTCATCCTGCAGAATTTTGCCCGCCCGCTGGAGCGCCCTTCCCTGCTGGACGCCGATCGCCTCGGCGTGACCTGCGCCGAAGCCGAAACCCTGGCGACGCCGCTGCCGCACAACTCGCTGCGTGATCTTTACTGGCGCATGACCCGCGCCAGCATGCGCTTTGGCAGCAAGCTGTCTGCCGGCGTGAAACTGGGCTTCGACACCGGTTTCGACTCTGGCAGCACCCTGGACTACGTCTACCGCAACCGCCCCACCGGCACGTCGGCGCTGGGCAAGATGATCGACCAGAACTACCTGAACTCCATCGGTTGGCGCGGTATTCGCCAGCGCAAGGTGCACGTCGAGGAGTTGCTGCGCCTGGCGATGGCCGAGTTGCGCGCCCAGGACCGCGAGGTGCGCATCGTCGACATCGCCGCCGGTCATGGCCGCTACATTCTGGAAGCGCTGCAAGGCGTCAGCCCGTTGCCGGAGTCGATCCTGCTGCGCGACTACAGCGACATCAACGTGCGCGACGGCAGTGCGCTGATCGTCGAGAAGGGCTTGGGCGACATCGCCCGATTCGTCAAGGGCGATGCCTTCGACCGCCAGGACCTGGCGGCGCTGGAGCCCAAGCCGACCCTCGCCGTGGTGTCCGGCCTGTACGAATTGTTCGCCGATAACCAGATGGTCGGCGGCTCCCTCGCGGGCCTGGCCGAAGCGGTGGAGCCCGGCGGTTTCCTGGTCTACACCGGTCAGCCGTGGCACCCGCAACTGGAACTGATCGCCCGCGCCCTGACCAGCCACCGCGCCGGCCAGGCCTGGGTGATGCGTCGGCGCACCCAGGCGGAAATGGATCAGTTGGTCGAGGCGGCGGGCTTTCGCAAGATCACCCTGCGTGTCGATGAGTGGGGCATTTTCAGCGTGTCGCTGGCGCAGCGGGTCCAGTAATGAGCGCCGTCATCGCTCCGGTCCGCGAACCCGCGCTGCTGAAACCGGCGGTGCTGTGGCTGCTGTTGCTGGCGCCGCTGTTCTTCACCACGTACGGCTTCGCCACCTGGGTCACGGCCCAGCGTGACGACGTCGGCAGCCTGGTGTTCGGCTGGGAAAGCCACATGCCGTTCATGGCCTGGACGATCGTGCCGTACTGGTCGATTGACCTGTTATACGGCCTATCACTGCTGTTGCCCAACAGCCGCGACGAACTCAAGCGCCACGCCTTGCGCCTGCTCACGGCCCAAGGAATTGCCGTCAGCTGCTTCCTGCTCTGGCCGCTGACTTTTACCTTCCCTCGGCCGGAAATGGACGGGGTGTTCGGCTGGATGTTTGACGTACTGGCCGGCTTCGATAAGCCGTTCAACCAGGCGCCGTCGCTGCACATCGCGCTGCTGGTGGTGCTCTGGGTCTGTTATGAGCGCCACCTGCAAGGCGTCTGGCGTTGGCTGATGCACGGTTGGTTCGCGTTGATCGGCGTGTCGGTGCTGACCACTTACCAACACCATTTCGTCGACGTGCCGACCGGCGCGCTGGCCGGGTGGTTGTGTGTCTGGTTGTGGCCGCTGGACCGGCCAAGTCCGCTGTTGAGTGCGCGCCTGGCGACCGATCCAGCCCGTCGACGCTTGGCCATGCGTTATGGCTTGGGCGCGGCGGCGATGTTCATCCCGGCGTTTGCCTACGGTGGCGCGTGGCTCTGGCTGATATGGCCGGCGGTGGCGCTGCTCATGGTGGCACTGAATTATCTGGTGTTCGGCGCGAGCGGGTTCCAGAAACGTGAAGACGGCCGGCTGAGCCCGGCGGTGCGCTGGTTGCTGGCGCCTTATCTGATGGCGGCGTGGATCAATTCCCGCCTGTGGACGCGCAAGCACCCGCAACCTGACCAGATCATGGATGACGTCTGGCTCGGGCGGATTCCTACGTCGACAGCGCTGAAGGACAGCCCGTTCAACGGGGTGCTCGACCTGTGCGCCGAGTTGTCCATGGACAGCACGGCAATCGCTTATCGCACCTTGCCTGTGCTCGACCTGACCGCACCGACCACCGAGCAATGCCTGGAGGCCGCGCAGAAAATCGAGCACCTGCGCCAGCACGGGCCGGTGCTGGTCTGCTGCGCCTTGGGTTATTCGCGCAGCGCCACCGCCGTGGCGGCGTGGTTGCTAAGCACTGGCCGTGCTGCCAGCGTCGACGCAGCCATTGCGCAGATCCAGCGTGTGCGCCCGCGTGTCGTCCTACACCCGGCCCATCGCCAGGCGTTGGGGCAAATATCCGCAGGGTTCGGGGAATGGTCATGAGCAGTGACATCGAACTGCACACCGTGGCGAGCTTGTTGCGCCGGGGTCATTCGCTGGATCAGCTTTCCACTGGCCTGACGCTGCTGGCAGCGTTGATCGGCCTGGGCCAATGGCTGGTGGGCAGCGTCGATCCGTGGCTGCTGTTGCTGAGCTTCGGCGTGTTCGTCCTCGGCATGCAGGAAAAATATCTGGCGTTTCGCGTGGCCTTTGATGCCGATCTGTTTCAAATCGTCGCGGATGCCGGCAAGCCACTGACCGAACGCACCCAAGCATTGGACGAGGCCCTCGCCAATCTCGGCCTGCAACCGGCCGAGCGTGGCGGGCGGTCGTGGCCCGAGCGCAGCCACGGCTCGATGCGCCTGCTTCGCCGCCAAGCCTGGCTGGTGTTTACGCAAGCTTTGTTGACCGTGAGCTTCGTCCTGGCCAGTCCCTGGCTGGTTTATTCGGACCTTGGAACTTAAACAGGAAATAAATGGCTTTTGTGGCGAGGGAGCTTGCTCCCGCTGGAGGGCGAAGCCCTCCCCTATGATCTGCCTGATAAACCGCGACCTCAGTGTTAGGGCTACTTCGTAGCCCAGCGGGAGCAAGCTCCCTCGCCACATTGTTTGCCTGCGATAGATGTCGCATAACTTCAAGCTTTCAGGACAAGGAATCCTCATGTTCGAACCCGTGGTCGCCAATCTCATCACCTCCGCCGCGCGGATGGTCACCGGCGCTCGCAGCCTGTGGCTCGGCTGCGCGCCGACGCCGGTACAGCGGATCTATTTCGCCAACCACAGCAGCCACGGTGATTTCGTGTTGCTCTGGGCCTCGCTGCCACCGGCGCTACGCAAGCTCACCCGCCCGGTTGCCGGGGCCGATTACTGGCAAACCAGCCCGGTGCGCCGCTACATCATCAACCGGGTGTTCAACGGCGTGCTGGTGGATCGCGAGCGCAAGGACCCTGCCTACAATCCATTGCAGCCGATGCTCGACGCGCTGGAAAACGGCGACTCGTTGATCATCTTCCCCGAGGGCACGCGCAACCCGGACGAAGGCCTGCTGCCGTTCAAGAGCGGGATCTACCACTTAATGAAAAGCCACCCGGAGGTGGAGGTAATCCCGGTGTGGATCGCCAACCTCAACCGCGTCATGCCCAAGGGCCGCGTGCTGCCCTTGCCGCTGCTGTGCACCACCAGCTTCGGCGCGCCGCTGTGCATCGAGGAAGGCGAAAGCAAAGAGCAATTTCTAGAACGCAGCCGTGCCGCGCTGCTGGCACTGGCCCCGGAGCACGTCTGACATGGATCGATATACCTTGATGTTGTTTGGCGGGATCGGCGCGATTCTGCTGCTGGCTTCGTTGATCGGTTTCATTCTCAAGCTGCGGACCAAAGGCGCGCCGAACTCAGTCATCGAGAACCTCAACGCGCGGATCAACGCCTGGTGGATCATGGTGCTGGTGATCGGCATCGCGTTCTGGCTCGGCAACGCGGCGGTAATCCTGCTGTTCTACGCCGTGTCGTTCTACGCATTGCGCGAATTCCTGACCCTGACGCCGACCCGGCGCAGTGACTATCCCGCCCTCGTGGCGGCGTTTTACCTGGCACTGCCGCTGCAATACCTGCTGATCTACTACGACTGGTACGGACTGTTCTCGATCTTCATTCCGGTGTACGTGTTCCTGCTGTTGCCGATCCTCGCGTCGCTGGGCGGTGACAGCACGCACTTCCTCGAACGCGCGTCGAAAGTGCAGTGGGGGTTGATGATCGCGGTGTTCTGCATTTCCTTCGTGCCCGCCCTGCTGACCTTGGACATTGCAGGTTTTGAAGGGCGCAACCTGTTGCTGATCGCCTACCTGGTGATCGTGGTGCAGCTCTCGGATGTGTTGCAGTACGTCTGCGGCAAGCTGTTCGGCAAGCACAAGATCGCGCCGAACCTGTCGCCGTCGAAGACCGTGGAAGGTTTTGTCGGCGGCATTTTCCTGGCCTCGCTGATCGGCGGCGCGCTGTGGTGGATCACGCCGTTCAACCCCTGGCAGTCATTCCTTATCGCTTTGCTGATCAACCTGCTTGGGTTTGCCGGCGGCATCGTCATGTCGGCCATCAAGCGCGACCGGGGCGTGAAGGATTGGGGCCACATGATCGAAGGCCACGGCGGCATGCTCGACCGCTTGGACTCGGTGTGCTTCGCCGCGCCGATCTTCTTTCATCTGGTTCGGTATTGGTGGACTTGAGATAACCCTGTCCTGAGGCACCGCTTACCTGTGGCGAGGGAGCTTGCTCCCGCTGGGCTGCGCAGCAGCCCCCAGATCTTAGGGCCGCTCCGCGCCCCAGCGGGAGCAAGCTCCCTCGCCACAAAAGCGGTGTGGTGCACATTCAATGCGCCAACATATTGTGATGCACGCTGTACATGATCCACAGCGACAGCCCCACCAGCAGCGCAATCACCACCGCTGAGAACGCCAGCGCCGTCAGGTTCCAGCGTTGCTGCGGTGAGAAGTTCAGGTGCAGGAAATACACCAGGTGGACGACGATCTGGATCACCGCGAATATCGCCACGATCCCGGCCGTCACGGGCTTGGGCAATGTGGGATACATCACCAGGGCGAAGGGGATGACGGTGAGGATGACCGACAGCACGAACCCGGTGAGGTAGGATTTTGCGCTGCCATGGCTGGCATCGACGCTGCTCTGATGACTGCTCATTACATCACTCCAAACAGATAGACCACGGTAAACACACAAATCCACACCACGTCGAGGAAGTGCCAGAACAGGCTCAGGCAGCCCATGCGGGTCGCGTTGACGGTGGTCAGGCCTTTGCGTTGAACCTGGAACATAACGACAGCCATCCACAACAGGCCGGTGGCGACGTGCAGGCCGTGAGTGCCCACCAGGGTGAAGAAGCCCGTGAGGAAGGCGCTGCGGTTCGGGCCATAGCCTTCGGCGATGAGTTTCTCGAACTCATGGATTTCCATGCCGATAAACGCAAGGCCGAGAAGGAACGTCACGCCGAGCCAGGCCAGCACTTTTTGCTTCTGGCCAGCGCTCAGCGCGAGCATGGCGAAACCGTAGGTGATGCTGCTGAACAGCAGGATGAAAGTTTCCGTAAGGACGTAGGGCAATTCGAAAATGTCGGCGGCGCCAGGGCCACCGGCGACGCTTTGCCCCAGTACCGCATAGGTCGCAAACAGCGTTGCGAACAAGATGCAGTCGGTCATCAGGTAGATCCAGAACCCGAACAGGGTCATGGAGCTGGCGTCCGAGTGCCCGTGTTCGGATTCCGGCGCGGTGGCGTTGGGTTGAACGAGATTGGACATGATCAAGCCTCCGCCAACATCTTGATGCGTTGATTTTCGATGCGCGCCACCTCCTCGGCGGGCACGTAGTAATCGATGTCGTCATCGGCGCTGCGCCAGATCACGCCGCCGATGGTCGCGACCAACCCGACAATGGCCAGCCACCAGATATGCCACACCAGGGCAAAGCACATGATCAGGCTGAACAGGCTGATGACCAGTCCCATGGCGGTGTTTCGCGGCATGTGGATGGCTTGGAAGTCGGCTTCGATGGCAGTTTTCTGCCCACGCTCCTTAATGCCCCAATAGGCGTCGATGCCCTCCACCACCGGTTGCTGGGCGAAGTTATAGAACGGCGGCGGTGACGCCGTGGACCACTCCAGCGTGCGACCGTCCCATGGGTCGCCCGTCAGGTCGCGGTTCTGGTGGCGGTGGCGGATGCTGAAGTAGAACTGCAAGATCTGGCAGACCACGCCGCACAGGATGATGCCGACACCGATCAACTCCAGCTCCAGCCAGGGCCGCCACTGCGGAACATCAAAGTGGTTCAAACGCCGCGTCATGCCCATGAAGCCCAGGAAGTAGGACGGCATGAAGGCGAAGTAGAAGCCGACAATCCAGCACCAGAACGCCGCCCGTCCAAAGCCGTCATGGAGCTTGAAGCCGAATGCCTTGGGAAACCAATAGGTCAGGCCGCACAGGTAGCCAAACACGGCGCCACCGATGATCACGTTGTGGAAGTGGGCGATCAGGAACAGGCTGTTGTGCAGCAGGAAATCCGCCCCGGGCACCGCCAGCAGCACGCCGGTCATGCCACCGATGCTGAACGTGACGATGAAGCCCACCGTCCACAGCATCGGCGTTTCAAAGCGAACTCGCCCGCGGTACATGGTGAACAGCCAGGTGAAAATCTTCACTCCCGTAGGCACGGCGATGATCATGGTCATGATGCCGAAGAAGGCGTTGACGTTCGCCCCCGAGCCCATCGTGAAGAAGTGGTGCACCCAGACGATGAACGACAGGATGGTGATGACGATTGTCGCCCACACCAGCGAGTGATAGCCGAACAGACGCTTGCGGCTGAAGGTGGACGCCACCTCGGAAAAGATGCCGAACGCCGGCAGGATCAGGATGTACACCTCCGGGTGGCCCCAGGCCCAGATGAGGTTGACGTACATCATCGGGTTGCCGCCCAGCTCGTTGGTGAAAAAGTGCATGTCCAGGTAGCGGTCGAGGCTGAGCATGAACAGCGTCGCGGTAAGAATCGGGAACGATGCAAGAATCAGCACCGCCGTGCACAGCACCGTCCAGGTGAACACCGGCATGCGGAAAAGCGTCATACCCGGTGTACGCATTTTCAAGATCGTGACGAAGAAATTCACCCCGGTGAGCAACGTTCCGACCCCGGATATCTGTAATGACCAGATGTAATAGTCCACCCCGACCCCGGGGCTGTAGGAAAGCCCCGACAACGGCGGATAAGCGACCCAACCGGTGCGGGCGAACTCACCGACCGCCAGGGAAATGTTCACCAGCATCGCGCCGGCCACGAATAGCCAGAAACTCAACGCGTTGAGGAACGGGAACGCAACGTCCCGGGCACCGATCTGCAAGGGCACGACGATGTTCATCAACCCCACCACCAACGGCATCGCCATGAAGAAAATCATGATCACGCCATGGGCGGTGAAGATCTGGTCGTAGTGTTCCGGTGGCAGATAACCGGGCGAACCGTCGGACGCCATCGCCTGCTGCGTGCGCATCATGATCGCGTCGGAAAACCCGCGCAGCAGCATCACCAGGCCCACGACGATGTACATCACGCCGATGCGCTTGTGATCGACCGAGGTGAACCACTCTTTCCACAGGTACGTCCATTTGCGGCGGTAGGTGATGGCGCCGATGCCCGCCAAGGCGACCAGCCCCACCACCGCGAGGGTCCACATGATGATGGGCTCATCCGTCGGGATCGCCTCAAGGTTGAGTTTTCCAAACATGCTGTTCTACTCCAGGATCTTGTTACTGCCCTTGCGGGGCCCCGACGGGTGATTCGATGCTGCCTTGCATGTGCTCCATGCGATGCTCGACCTCACGGGATCGGTTCATGCCTTCGTACTTATCGATGATGCTCTGGAACAAGTTCGGCTGGACCGAGGCGTAGTGCTCCACCGGGTGCTTGACCGTGGGTCGGGCGAGTCGGGCGTAACTGTCCTTATCCAACCGCCCTTGCCCTGCGCGGACGTCGGCGACCCACTTGTCGAAGCCCGCCGCATCGGTGGCCAGGGTTCGGAAGTGCATGTCGGAAAAACCCGGGCCGTTGTAGTTGGCGGCGATGCCCCGGTATTCCCCGGCCTCGTTGGCAATCAGGTGCAGTTGGGTCTGCATGCCGGCCATGGCGTAGATCTGCCCGCCCAGTGCCGGTATGAAAAACGAGGTCATGGCACCGTCGGACGTCACGCGAAAGTTCACCGGTGTGTCCAACGGCATCGCCAACTCGTTGACCGTAGCGATCCCCAGTTCCGGATAGATGAAGACCCACTTCCAATCCGCCGCGATGACCTGCACCACCAGCGGCTTCACGTCCGAATCCAGCGGCCGGTAAGGGTCCAGCGCATGGGTGGACTTCCAGGTGACCACGCCCAGAATGATGATGATCACCAGCGGGACACCCCAGACCACCGTTTCGATCTTTCGCGAATGCGCCCACTCCGGCGTGTATTTCGCCTTTGTGTTGGAAGCGCGGTACTTCACCGAAAAGACGAACGCCATGACGATGACCGGCACCACCACCAGCAACATCAACAGCGTCGAGAGAATGATCAAGTTGCGTTGGTCAACGCCGACCTGTCCCTTGGGATTGAACAACACCATGTCGCAACCGCCGAGCAACAGCATCCCGCCGACCAGCAACAACCTTGATAAGTAACAAGGCAGTCGAGTTCGCATGTCTTACGCTTCGCTTATTGAGTGTTTGCCAGTTGCTGCGCGATCTTGTCTTTGATCGACAGGCGCTGTTCCTTGAGCTTACGGATATCGTCACCCTCGACATTGCCCGCCGAAATCGATTCGGCCGCTAGCACTTGGTTATCCAAATCCGTGTATTCATCGAGCAGGCGATCAAGTTCCGGATCCTGCTGACGACGTTGTTGAACCGCCTCTTTGCTGCAATTCAAATCCTGATAAAGATCATGAGAAGCAGGCATGGCCTTCTCCTTTTAACGGTGTTGTTGGGGTACACGATTTTTAGAATTGGCCCCTTCGGCTAAGTTGAAAGAAACATCTGGAAACGGTGACGAACGGCATCGTGAACAAAAAAAAGCCCACGAGACGTGGGCAAAGGGAAGAGCCGTTTTGACTTGGATCGGGTCAGGAAGATTGTTTGCCGGTGGCCGACGGCATTGCATTGGAATCGACACGGACTGGGTGCTGCTGGACGGCCCGCTCCCATTCCTTGGCATCGTGACTGCAGAAAATTTCCACGTGCCCATCCTGGACCCGTGCCAGCTCCCGCAGCCGTTGCTGATTGCGCATCCGCGCCGAACGATAGGTGTCCATCATGTATTGATAAAACTTCAGCCCCGGCGGACAGCGACGCTCGGCTTGATGGACTTCATCGTGAAAAAAATAGGCATCGCCGGCGTGCAGCAACCAGCCGTCGGACGTGCGCACGGCAATGCCCGCGTGCCCGGCGGTGTGGCCTTGGAGCGGCACCAGGAAAATGTCCTCTTCTTCCGCGCCGATTAATGCGCGCACCGAGTCGAATCCGAACCAGGTGTCGCCATCCGGGGCATAAAACTCCCAGTTATCGACGCCCTGCCACTGACGCGCCTGGAACCGGCGCCGACTGATCCAAGTGTCGGCGGTGCGGGCCGCCGCCATTTCGTCGCGCATGACGTGAACCCGGGCCTGGGGAAAATCCTGCAGCCCGCCGGCGTGGTCGAAATCCAGATGGGTAACAAGAATGTGCCGCACGTCGTTGGCATCGAAGCCCAGGCGCCGCACTTGCTCCAACGCAGTGAGGCGATGCTCGAACTTGATGTTGTTGAACGCGCGGAAAAAACGACTCAGACGCTCGGGCGTCTGCACATCGCGCTGGCCAAAACCGGTGTCCACCAGTATCAGACCGTTGGTGTCGGTTTCAATCAACAGGCAATGACACACCAGGCACGCCGTCAGCCCCCGGCTGTAACCGTCGAACAGCTTTCCGCCCACCGGGCACATGCAACCGCAGTTGAGGTGGTGGATATGCATGGAGGCCTCCTGCACGAATGGCGCGTCGATTTCTGGTTATTTCCGGACTCTAAGAAATCGACAGGAAGGCGACAGGCTCAATTCCGCAAAGGCGACAGGCGGTGCCCATGCCTGGCCAAACCACGGATTGGGTGGGAGCGAGCCTGCTCGCGAAAGCGCTGGGTCAGCTTGCATTGATGTTGAATGTGCCCTCGTCTTCGCGAGCAGGCTCGCTCCCACGGGTATTTTGGTGTTTGAGCGCTCCCTCACCACAGGGATCACAGCCCACAGGTTTATGGGTAGCTGAAGCTCTTCACCAACGTCAGCTCCCCCACCGCCCGCATGGGCACCACGAAGGTTTCCATCTTCTCGCTCGGCGTGCCTTCTTCGGTGATGACGGTGACTTTCGCCGTGGTCAGGGCCTGTTGCGCCTGTTCGACTTGTTCGCCATCGCCTTCTTCATCCTCGTCACTGCGATAACCGCCGCCGTAGTAGTTCACATACACCAGGTATTGGCCTTTGATCGGCGCGGGCATGGCGAAGATTTCCGGGCCGTAGCCGGTGGTGACGTCGACGTCGAGGGCGGCGCCGTTGGCGACGGCGCGGTCGCCGTACCAGATGTGGGCGCCGTCGGGCGTAACCAGGTGCAGGTCCAGGTCGGTACCATCGCTGTCCCAGGTCAGCAATACCCGCAGCTTGGCCGGGGTCGCGCCGCCGCTGGTGTTGAGGAATTGCGTGCGGTGGCGCTGCTGGCCATCGGCGCTGCGCACTTCCACGCTGTTGCTGCCGTTGGGGAACGAGAACGGCCGATCGAAGCGGCCTTCCTCATCAACCTTCAACGGCAGGCTCACACCGTTGACGATGAGCTGGCCTGGCTCATTGCTCTTCGGCGTGCCTTTGATCTGACCGCTGATGCGCGCCGTGTTCGCCTGGCCCTGGGGCGTGTTGACGGACGAGGCCGGGTAGTTGACGGTCTGGCTGAAGCTTTCGCCCTCGCCGCCCGGCGCGCCGCTGCGCCAGCCGCCGACTGGGGTTTCTAGCTTGATCGGGTCGGCGGCCATGGCCGATGGCAACGCAGCGAGGCCGCAAAGCAACAGCAAGACCTGTGGATAACGGAGTGTCATGGTCTATTCCAGCAAGAGGTGACGGGCGAGCCCTTCGATATAGGTTTCGTCCTGGCCGTTGGGGTGAGCTTCAAAGGCCAGGTGCAGATATTCATGGGTCAGGTCGAGGCGGTCTTGCAGCGACAGCACGCCGCGCACGTAGATGCGCTGGCGCTCGCGGTCCACATACGGCCGGCCGAAGGCGACGCGGCACACCGCGAAGGAACTGATTTCGTTGTAGCCCACTTCGCTTTCCAAGCGTTGACGCCAGCCACGTCGCTGCTTCAGCAACCATTCCTGGGCGGCGGGCAATGCTTGGCAGGATGCCACCGGATTGTCCCAACGGCTGAGGCTCGCGCGCGGATAGGCATGCAGCAGGATCGCGTCGTAACGCTGGCCGTCGTGGGCTTGTTCGACGGCTTGGGCCCAGGATAGTTTGTCCGGGCCGGGTTGATCGGAGTGATAAGTGACGTCGGTGCCAGCCAGGACCAGGTCGCTGGTCCAAGCGGCAATGGCCCGGGTTTCAGGCGCCGCCGGACGTGGCGCGACGCGCTGGCGATGGCTGCTGTCGTCGATGCTCAGGCAATCGCCGTTGCGCTGGGCGTTTTGCAGCAGGTAGGTGCGAATCGCCACGGCCAGGGCTTTGGCCGCTTCGGCGGGTTCGGCCTTGGCTTCGCGTTGCAGGACCCGGGCGACGTACTCCTCCCGGTCCAGTCGCGCCACCAGTTTGCCCGGCAGCAGGAACAGTTCGCCGTCGCTGTGGATGTCCAGCTGGTTACCGTTGGTGAACTCGACGCGGTAGTCGCCGCGCAACTGGCCCGGCGTGGCGGGTCGCTCGCCAGCCATCACCCGTTGCAACGGGTAACGGGCAAACAGGTCGACTTCCACGCAGCGTCCGGTGTCCACAGGCCAGCGGGACGGCAGCGCCGTGGCCAAGCCATCGCCGTATTTCTTCAGGACCTGCTGACTGGTGCCGCGGCCACCGGCCCACACCGGGGTGCCATCAGCCAGCCAACCGGCGAAACCGCCTTGGCGCGACGAGGGCCCCTGGTCGCCCAACCAACTCCAGGTCTTGACCCGCAGGCGAGCGCCCAACTGGCCGACCAACCGACCATCCGCCGCGCCGAGCACCACGTCGAGCAATACCCGACGGGCCTGCTCCTGGGCCGGTAGCATCGCCAGCGCCTTGAGCAGTTCGGCCACCGGCACCTGGGTTTGCGGCTGCAAGGTCGGCAGGTCCAACAACCATTTCGGCGCCTGGCGCGCCTGCCAGTAATCACGCCATCCCGGCGCGGAAATCCCGAGTCGCTGGGGTTCGAAATACAAACCACAGGACTTCACCAGCGCCTGATCGCGGCCGATGCTCTGCCCAGCGTTGCAGCAATAGACCTCTTCCTTCGATTCGCCGCGGCATTCGTAAACCGGCTCGCGAGCATCGGTGTCCACCAGCCAGGCGTAGACGAAGAGTTTCCACAAACTGCCCAACGGTGCCTGCAAGGAATTGGTCAACGGCTGGCGATCCAGCACCTGGGTCTGGCTCACCCGCAACAGTTGACCGTCGAAGGCCAGGCGCAACGGCTCCTCCTGCGCTGTCGTCAGCGCAGGAATCAGGCACAACCACCACCAGCCCCAAGCCCTGCGCATGTCAGTTGACCGTCACCTGACCCAGCGCCGGTTTCTGTTCCCGCGCCTGGTTCTGTGGCGCATAGACCTGGGTGAAACGCACCGGCGGCAAGGTGAACTGACCCTTCTGGGAGAAGCGCACCAAATGTCGCAGGCGCAACTCGCCACTGAGGGCATCGACCGGTACCGCGTAGGCCATCTGGCCCGGCTCGAAGCGCGCCTTTTCCAGGGAAGTTGGCTCGCTGTCGGCCTTGCCCATCAACTGGATGCCCCACGTGGTGCGCTCCACATCGGCGCCCGGTGGCAACGGCACTTCGAGCATGCCGTAGCGCAGCGGTGTCGCGGCCTTGCTGTTGATGATCACTTCATCCAGGTAGAGGGCGTCGCTGGACAACGGCTTGTTGCCCACGGCTTCAAGCTTGAACGTGAAAGCCTCGTCGCCCGGCACCAGGCGCGACAGGCGACGGGTGATGGACACCGCCATCGGCGCGACGGGCGCTTGCTGACTCTGGAAGCTCAATGCCGCTTGCAACGGACGCTCCTGGGCGCCGCTGAGCGTCAGCAAGGTCGGCAACTGCGCGCCCTGCCATTGCCAGTAGGTTTCACCCGTGGCGCCTTGCTGGGCTTTCCAACCTTCCCCCGGCGTCAATGCCACGGCCGGCGCGGCCTGTTCGATGCTGCGTTGCAGCCAGGTCAGGGCCAACGCGCGTTCCAAGGTGGATTGCTGCGGCAGCACGCGCTCCAGCAATGCACTGGCGCGGGCCTGATCGAAGCCCTGCAACGACAGCAGCAGTGCTTCCACGAACGGCTGCGAGCTCAGCTCCAACTGCTGTTGCGCGGCCTCGGCCTGACGGCTGAACGCTGCGGGCAACGGCACCTTCGCCTGCTTGGCGAGGGATGCGGTCAGCACCCGGGCGCTGGCCAGGCCGAGGGCCGAATCCGGCGCGTACATGACCAGGCTGTCTTCACCGCTGTCCAGCACGCTCTCGGTGCTGTCTTCACTGGCTTTCGCCAGGTCGTCCATCAGCCCGCTGAGCAAGGTATTCACCGGCAGTTGCATCTGCTTGGCGAACGACAGGATCAACGCCCGCTGCAACAGCGGCGTGTCAGCGGCCTGCTTGGCATAGACCTCCAGCACCCGCTGCCAGTGTTCCGCCGGCAGGTTCAGGTCCAAAGCCTTGCTGGCGTGCCAGTCGGCGTAATAGGCATAAGCGGTGAGGAATGCATCCGGCTCGCCGTCCTGGCCCCACCAGGTGAAGCTCGCCGACGGCCCGGCCATCTGCACCAGGCGCAAGCGGCTGTTCTGCATGATCAACCGCAAGCGGTCGCGGATCTGCGGGTTCGACGCCAGGGTTGGATACGCGATGCTCAATGGCAACAGGCGGCTGGCCGTCTGCTCGACGCCGCCGTACGGGTAGCTCAGCAATTCGTCCAGGGCAGAACGGAACAGCGCTTGCGGGCTATCGTCCAGGCGCAGGCGGATATCGCTGGCGTCGGCCGGCAGGTTCAGTGGTGTGTCGCCGCCGGCCACATCGAGGCGCTGGCCCTGGGTGACTTGCCAACCGTTGCCGATGGCATTGAGGTGCATGGCCAGGGCGTCCTGGGTCTCACCGTTCAACTGCAACTGGACGCTCAAGTCGCCGCTGCTCAGTTCCAGGGCCGGCAACGCTACGTAGTTGATGCCATTTTTCAGTTCCGCCACCACGCGCTGTTCGGCGCCGGCGTAGCGGATCAGCAGCTCGGCTTTCAAAGGTTTCTCGGACTGGCTGAAAGCGAACAGGCCCAATTGCGGCTTGTCGCCCACACGGAAGCGGGTCGGGCCGCTCCACTTCAGGTACAGCGGTTTTTCCGACGCGATGAATTGCTTCTTCTGACCGACCTGGCCGTCGTCCGCGATTGCCTTGGCGGTGATGCGCCAGCGGGTCAAGGAGTCAGGCATCTTGAAGGTGAAGCGGGCCTTGCCGTTGGCGTCAGTGACCAGCTCCGGTTGCCAGGCTGCGGTGTCGACATCTTCGCGACGCGGCCGCTCCAGCACCTTGACCCCGCGCTCGCTGCGGTTGGCCTTGCCCGGCGCGCCGGGGCTGCCCGGCAGTGCCACGTCGTAGCTGATGAACGACAGGCTGGCGCTGGTGCGCACGTTGTTGCGGCGCGGGTGATAGAAGAATTGGTCGATGGTTGGCGCGACTTCCGGTTGCAGCGCGTAGACCATCTCATCGACAACGCTGACGGTCAGGTGCGCCGGGATCGCCTTGCCTGCGAACTGGGTGCCCAGGTCGACGGTCACCGTGTCGCCGGGGCGATAGGTCGCTTTGTCGGTGGTGATCGCTACGTCGATCTGCGGCGCGACGACCTTGATGCCTGCGTTCTGGAAACTGTACTGGCCGCCCTTGGTGTACAGCACGGAGAAGGTCAGGTTCGGCGCGAAATGATCCTTCACGGCGATGCGTGCGCGGTACTGGGTATCGCTGAGTTTTTCCATCTTCAGCCAGTCGGCGCCCTTGGAGAGCATCGCGGTGGCCTCGACCTTGTCCCGCTCCAGTGACAACAGCGCGTCGCTGACCGGCTCCGGGAAGGTGATCAGCGCCAGGGCTTCGTCACCGGTCTTGTACTCGGCTTTATCGAGGACGATTTCGACCGTGCCCGGCACGGCCTTGATGCCTTCGCCCGTCACCGCATGGCTGGTCGCGCCGATGGCCCGGCCATGGTCGTCCTTGAGCGTGAGGTTGTAGGTGCCGGGACGGTCGAAGGTCAGGCTGAAGCCCTTGTCGTTGGCGGCGAGCTTGCCTTCGCCGGTGGTCTGGTCTTCCAGACGCACCCAGGCGTAGCTGCCCGGTGTCACGGCCTTGCTTTGTTCGCTGCCCCCTTCGTTGGCGTAGCTGAACGCGACTTTCTCGCCGGCTGCGCTGAAACGTCGAGGCGCGCCCAGGCGGAAATTCGCCGCGCCACGGTCGATGAGGATTTCCTTGGTGGTCTTGACCCGATACGCCGCGCCATCACTGGCGAACACCGTGAGCGTGTAGCGGCTCGGTTTGTCGGCGGCCGGCAAATCGAGCGTGGCGTTGCCCTTGTCATCGGTGGTCACTTCGCTGCTGGTCAGCTCGACCGGGAATTGCCCAAGGTATTGCAGCTCGTTATCCACCATCGACAACTGCTGGGCCCGCAGGCTCAGGCTGACCTTGGCGTTCGCCACTGGCTTGCCGTCCGGGTACAGCAGCACCAGATTGCCCTTGACCGGCTCACCGGTGCGGTAATCCTGCTTGGCCAGGTTCAGCGCGATCTCGAAGTGCGGCTTGATGTATTCGGCCACGCGGAAGGCGCTGCTGTAGAGCTGGTCCTTGTAGCTGAAGCGCAATTCATAACCACCGGCCACGGCATTTTCCGGCAGTTGGAAACGACCTTGTGTACCGGCCTTGGAATCGAGCTTCAGGGACAGGGTTTGCAACGCCGTGCCGGTGGCATCGAGCACGCTGACGTTGACGTCGGCGGCCGCTGGTTGCACCGAGTCGCGGGCGTTCTTGAACTCGCGACCGACGATTTTCAGCGACACCCAATCTCCTGGCCGGTACAGCGGCCGGTCGGTGAAAGCGTAGAGTTTGGTGTCGTAGATTTCGCTGTCGTAGTAAAAGTTTTCCGAGACGAATACCCCGCCCTCTTCGTCTTCACCGATGACAAACGAACGCTCCGGGCTGACGTGCTTGAGACGCACCAGGCCGTCTTCATCAGTGGCACCGCTGCTCATCACGCCCAGGCCGTCGGTCCACAACACATTGACCTTGGGTACCGAGCGCCCTTCATGCTTGCGCGCGGCCCAGACCAGCAATTCGTCCCCGGCGATCTTGCTTACGGCCACGGTATTGGACACGAAAACCATGGTGGTCGCGCGGTATTTGCCAATCAGCGCTTCCACCAGGTACAGGCCCGGTTTCAACTGCCCCAACGGCACGTAGACGTTACCCGGCGCGACGCTGACGAACTCGCTGGACGAACCGGCCAGGTTGACGCCGGCTGGCGGCTGGATCGGCTTGGCCTGCCACAGCGGATAGCGGAACTGGCTGACCACCGGCAAACCGGGGATCAAGGCGAATTGTGCCGGCGCATCGTATGGCGTCGGCGCGATCAGGGCGTTGCCGATCTTCAGCTCCGGCACCTCTTCGGTAACCTGCTGGCGGGATTCGTAGGAGAACGCCCGCTGCATCACGCGACGGGATTTGCGGTACCAGTTGTCCCACAGGTACGCGAGGGTGTTGGACAGGCCTTCACCCTTGAACTGGCCGTCGCTGACCACCCTGTGGAGGTTCTTTTGGCGCTTGAGGAACTCCAACGGCTTTTCGATCCGATAGACCCGGATATCAGCACCGCCGTAGGGCTCCATGCGAAACCGTCGGTAATCACGCCCCGGGGCTTCGAGGCGGACCATCGCCTGCTCGTCGCTGGCGAAGCTGCTGTCGGCGAGCAGGAAAAAGCTTTCGCCGGACACCGGCGTATAGCCGCTGGGCTCCACGGTGTCTTCGGCATTCACGAGGGGCGCCAACAACAGAGCAAACAGCAGGGGCAGTTTCGAACACAAGCGCAGCATGCGGGCACCGGTCATTGGGTGAGAAAGTTGAGTCGATAGACGCCGATGAAGTTGGGGTTGGCTGCGTCGGGTATCCATCGGGTGTCCTTCCAGTTCATGAGTTGTTGCAGGCTTGCGGAGCGCATGCCGTTGTCGGTTGGGGTGGTGGTGCCGGTGTGATAGGCGATGTAGCGGCCCATCCAGATCATCAAGTGTTGATCGTCGCCCTGATCGAAGAACATCAGGTCGCCGGGGCGGGCCTGGGTGACATCCCGGCCCACCAGGCGGCTGTTGAACTGGATCAGCTTGATCGCATTGACGTAGGGCCCGATCTTGCCGCCGCCCTGTTGCCATTGCTGGGCGAGACGCCGTTGCGCATCGCTGAGGGGCAGTTCCGGCGGCAGGTAGCGATTGGACAAGCCATTGCTGCGCAGCCATTTTTCATCGTGGACCTTGAGCGCTTCGTTGGCCGCGAAACGCACCAGCCCGGCGCAGTCCTGCTGGTACCAGCGCGGGCTCGGGCCTTTGGTCAGCTGTTCCTGGGCGATGCGCACGAACCAGGCGCGAAAGACCTGGGATTGCTGTGCATCCAGCGCCGGCGCCTCGACGGCAAGCGCCGGCCCGCCGAGCAGCAAAGCCAGCAGCAACGCCCATGCGCGGTTGCGAATCAATCCCGTCACAGCGCTTTCCATTCCAGCGGCAACCACTGCCAGCGACCGTCCGGCTCGCTGCCTTCAGGCAATGTCAGGGCGTATTTGCCATAGCCACCGAGGGTGCGCAGTTTAGGGATCAGATAGGTTTGCGCGGCGTTGTAGAACACCGGCTCCATGTCTTGAGGCAGGCTGTCGAGGGTTTCGCGTTGCATCAGTTGCGCCATGGAATCCGGGCCGAAGTAGACCGGCATCAGCAAGTCCTTGGGCACCACGTCGGCCATGGGCGGGAAGCGCTTGTCGAGGGTACCGAGGGCTTTGTCGACCAGCTTGTCATCAAGGGAGAACAGCAACGTCGAACCGTGGCGCGCCAGGCTCACGCGCATGAACGCCTTGCCGGTGATCGCTTCAGGCTGCTCCGCCTCTTTGGCCGCGTAAGGGCCGAAGTTGGTGCTGACCTGGCGTTGCCATTGGTGCGTCGAACCTTGTTGTTTCTCTACCACCGGGAACGCGTGTTCAGCGACGTTGTTTTCATACGCCCCCACCATCGAACCAAACAGGTTGCCCAAATCGGCGTCGAGCTTGCCATCGTCTTCGTTCAGGCTCGCCACCAGCAATGGCGTGTACAGGCGAGAATCGGCGTACCAGCACAGGCCCGCCGCGCCCGCCACATGATCAACCATGGCCTGGGCGGCTTTTTCCTCGGCGCCCAGTTTCACCAGCAACGGTTTCTGCTGCTCGGCGGCCAGGGGCAACGCTACGCAGGCGCTGGCGCCCATGGGCATGGCTTGCCAGATCGGCTTGAAATCGAAGTCCGGCTGGTTTTCCAGTTCGTCCATGGCCAAAAAGCTGTGCCAGCCCTTGTCGTCCATGTCGAAGCGCAAGCCGGCGAAGTTCGGGATGAAACGCTGGTAGCCCATGGCAAGCACACTGGCGTTGACCGAGATGCGCTGCTTGACCTCGGGTGCCTTGGCCGCCAGGCCGAATGCTTCGGGGAAGAGTTTTTCCCCCGCCAGCAGGACTTCTAAGGCCTGGGTCGAAACCATGCCGGCTTCATCGGTAGGGCCATGGCCTTGGTCGTACAGCTTGCTCGGGTTGGAGAGCACGACGAGTTTGTCGCCGTGGGAGGCGAAAACCAGGGATTTGCTGGCGTTATAGCTCAGTTGATAGAGCGCGACCTCATCGCCGCTCACCTTCAGGTCGCCGAGCTTGCTCAACTGGGTGTCATCCAGGGCGACTTTCGCCAGCGGTTCCAGGACCTTGGCCAACCCGCCGCGATCCATCACCAGCAGGAAATCCTTGAGACGACCGTCCGCCCCGCGCCACAAGGCCACGTCCGCCGGCTGGTCGAAAAGCTGCTCGATCAGGCTGTCCTGCAGCTTGAGGTCATGCTCGTAGATGATCCGGCGCAGGCTGCCGATCAGGCCGAGACGGTCGGCGTGGGCTTCGTAATAGAAGACAAAATCTTCGGTGAGCGTGGCCTTGAGAAACGGCACCGTTAACAGGTCCTTGGGCAACTGGCTCAGGGAATGCGCCTCGATCAAGCCGTCGGGACGACTCACGCCGAGTTTTTCCAACGCCAGCGCCATGGGCGGGGCCTTGGGCTTGGTCATGAACCAGCCCAACCCGGCGGCAGCGCCGGCCACCAGGCACAGCCCGATCAGAATCGCCGGCCAACGGCGCCCAGGTTTGGCGACAGGTGTCGGCGTGGTCGGGGAAGCAGTGTTGTCGCTCATATTCACAAGGGCCTATTCATCCGTGGAGCGGAGTACTTAGTAGTTGAACGTCTTGACCAGCAGCAGATCGCCAATGGCGCGCAGGGGCACGACAAAGGTTTCGCGTTTTTCATCGACGGTGTTTTCGTTGAGCACCAGGTTGATCTGCGAGGTGATTACCTCGTTCTGGTTGCTGGCTTCGTCGAAGTTGTAGCCGCCGCTGCCGTAGTTGCCCCAATAGTTCACGTACACCAGGTAAGTGCCGTGCATGGGTGCGGTCATGGTGAACATCTCGGGGCCGGGGCCGTCGACGCCGTCCGGGTCGAGGCCGCCGCCGTTGGTCAGGGCCGGCCGGCCGAAAAAAGCATGTTGGCCGTCGGGTGTGACGATATGCAGGTCGAGTTCGGCTTTCGGATCGTCCCAGCCCAGCACCACGCGGATTTGCGCCGGAGTGCGCAAGTTGTTGGCTTCATAGAATTGCACGCGCTTGAGGGACTGGCCTTCGGAGCTGCGCACCTCGACGCTGTTGGAGCCGGCGCCAAACGCGTACGGCCGGGCGAAACGCCCCTCGTCATCGGTGTAGAGATTCAGCGGGTTGCCGTTGACCGACAGGCTATGGGGCTGGCGCGCCGTGCCCATGTCCTTGATCCGGCCTTCGATCATCGTGCGGTTGCGCTGCACGCCCCGATCGATCGGTGGCGTGGGGTAGGCGACTTGCGGGTTTTGCGTGCGATCGAGCAAGCCGTGGTAACGCCAGCCGCCGACCGGCTCCGACATTTCAGCCGAAGGCCCGGCCCACGCCAGCGGCGCGCCGAGCAGCACGATCAACAATGAAAGAAAACGCACTATGCCTCCTGCCATGCACGACGCAACCCGGCGCCCTTCCTCGGCGCTGCTTGTCATTGTTCGGGTTTCGTCTGAAGGCCCCGTCGCAAGAGGGCCGTAGATGGCGCGAAGAGTAGCCATTTGACGGATTTTTCACAATCGGGGGACGCGCGATTCTGTGTGGGAAATCACGTATCGAAGCTGATGTGAGCCGAATACGGAACCCGACGTCACTTCTGACGAAGTCCCGTGGCGAGGGAGCTTGCTCCCGCTGGGCTGCGCAGCAGCCCCAAACCCGCCGTGTTGATCCAGTTTGCGACCGCTGCGCGCGCGAGCGGGAGCAAGCTCCCTCGCCACAAAAGCACTGGATCATAGCCTGCGTTACCCCGCCCTGATTTGCCCGAGCACCCCATGTCTGCTAGTGTCGCGCCGGTTTAACAGTCAACCGGAATAGCCGCCATGGCCCGCAAAAAAGCTGCATTGGATTTCGAACAATCTCTGGCCGACCTGCAGACGCTGGTCGAACGCCTGGAGAACGGCGAACTGTCGCTGGAAGACTCGCTGACTGCTTTCGAGCAAGGTATCGGCTTGACTCGCGACTGCCAGGCAGCGCTGGCCCAGGCCGAGCAGAAGGTACAATTGCTGCTCGAACGCGACGGCGAGCTGACCGAAGAACCTTTCGACGCGGAACAGCCTGAATGATCGGCGCCTATCAGGCCAGCAGCCAGGCCCGGGTCAATGCTGCACTGGAGACCCTGTTCAGCGCCCCGAGCCCGGAACTGGCGCGCCTGTACGAAGCCATGCGCTACAGCGTGATGAACGGCGGCAAGCGCGTGCGCCCGCTGCTGGCCTATGCCGCGTGCGAAGCCCTTGGCGGCGTGGCCGAGCAGGCCAACGGCGCGGCCTGCGCGGTCGAGCTGATTCATGCCTATTCCCTGGTGCATGACGACCTGCCCGCCATGGACGACGACGACCTGCGTCGCGGCCAGCCGACAACCCACAAGAAATTCGACGAAGCCTGCGCAATTCTTGCGGGCGACGGTTTGCAGAGCCTGGCTTTCAGCGCCCTGCTGGACCCGACCCTGAGCGAATGCCCGGCGCAGGTTCGCCTGGACATGGTCAGCGCCCTGGCGTTGGCGGCGGGCCCGGCCGGCATGGTGGGCGGCCAGGCCATCGACTTGGGTTCGGTGGGCCTGAAGCTGGATCAGAGCGCGCTGGAATACATGCACCGGCACAAGACCGGCGCTCTGATCGAGGCCAGCGTCCGGCTCGGCGCCCTGGCCAGCGGTCGGGCCACGCCGGAACAACTGCAAGCCTTGCAGACCTACGCCCGGGCCATCGGCCTGGCGTTCCAGGTTCAGGACGATATCCTCGACGTCGAAAGCGATACCCAGACCCTGGGCAAGCGCCAGGGTGCCGACATTGCGCGCGACAAGCCGACCTATCCGGCCTTGCTCGGCCTCGATGCAGCCAAGGCCTACGCCCTGGAACTGCGCGACCAGGCCCTGGCCGCGCTGCGACCCTTTGACGCGGCGGCCGAACCGTTGCGCGATCTGGCGCGTTATATCGTCGAACGACGCAGCTGATCCACGGTCAACCCATTTAAGTGCGTATCGGCCAAGTTCCGGCCGACGCGTGGGCAGCTTGCGATGCATAAGGTAAACTGCCGCCTCTTTCTATACCTATAACGATTCGCCTGATGCCCACGACGTTTCAAGAGATCCCCCGCACACGCCCGACCACGCCCCTGCTGGACCGCGCCAACACGCCGGACGGCCTGCGTCGACTGGGTGAAGCCGAGCTGGAGACCCTGGCCGATGAGTTGCGCCTGGAACTGCTCTACACGGTCGGCCAGACCGGTGGGCACTTTGGCGCGGGCCTGGGTGTCATCGAGCTGACCATCGCGTTGCACTACGTCTTCGACACACCGGACGACCGGTTGGTGTGGGACGTCGGGCACCAGGCGTATCCGCACAAGATCCTCACCGGTCGTCGCGACCGCATGGGCACGTTGCGCCAGAAGGACGGTGTCGCCGCCTTTCCGCGCCGCTCCGAGAGCGAATACGACACCTTTGGCGTCGGTCACTCCAGCACCTCCATCAGCGCCGCCCTGGGCATGGCGATTGCCGCCCGCCTGCAAAACAGCGAGCGCAAGGCGATTGCCGTGATCGGCGACGGTGCACTGACCGCAGGCATGGCCTTCGAGGCGCTGAACCATGCGCCGGAGGTCAACGCCAACATGCTGGTGATACTGAACGACAATGACATGTCGATCTCGCGCAACGTTGGCGGATTGTCCAATTACCTTGCGAAGATCCTCTCGAGCCGCACCTACGCCAGCATGCGCGAAGGCAGCAAGAAGGTCCTGTCGCGCCTGCCGGGCGCCTGGGAAATCGCCCGCCGCACCGAAGAATATGCCAAGGGCATGCTGGTGCCCGGCACGCTGTTCGAGGAGCTGGGCTGGAACTACATCGGCCCCATCGACGGCCATGACCTGCCCACGCTGATCGCCACCCTGCGCAACATGCGCGATCTCAAGGGCCCGCAGTTCCTGCACGTGGTCACCAAGAAAGGCAAAGGCTTCGCCCCGGCGGAAGTCGACCCGATCGGTTACCACGCCATCACCAAGCTTGAACCCCTGGATGCCCCGGCCGCCGCGCCGAAAAAGACCGGTGGGCCGAAGTATTCCGGCGTGTTCGGCCAATGGCTGTGCGACATGGCCGCCGCCGACCCGCGCCTGGTGGGCATTACCCCGGCGATGAAGGAAGGCTCCGACCTGGTGGCGTTCAGCGAACGCTACCCGCAGCGTTATTTCGACGTAGCGATTGCCGAACAACATGCCGTGACCCTTGCGGCCGGCATGGCCTGCGAAGGCGCCAAGCCGGTGGTGGCAATCTATTCGACTTTCCTTCAACGCGGCTATGACCAACTCGTCCACGACGTGGCTGTGCAGAACCTCGATGTGCTGTTCGCCATCGACCGCGCCGGGCTGGTGGGCGAAGACGGCCCGACCCACGCCGGCAGCTTCGACTTGTCCTACCTGCGCTGCATCCCGGGCATGTTGGTGATGACGCCGAGCGATGAAAACGAACTGCGCAAGATGCTCACCACCGGCCACCTGTTCAATGGCCCGGCGGCAGTGCGCTACCCTCGCGGCACCGGCCCGAACGCGACGATCGAGGCTGACCTTGAGCCCATCGAGATCGGCAAGGGCGTGATCCGCCGTCAAGGCAAGCAAGCGGCCCTGTTGGTGTTTGGCGTGCAGTTGGCCGAAGCCTTGAAAGTCGCCGAAAAGCTTGATGCCACCGTGGTGGACATGCGCTTTGTCAAACCCCTCGACGAAGACCTGGTGCGCGAGATGGCCGACAGCCACGAACTGCTGGTGACCATCGAGGAAAACGCCATCATGGGTGGTGCCGGCGCCGCGGTCAGCGAATTCCTGGCGCGGGAAAACATCCTCAAGTCGGTATTGCACCTTGGGCTGCCGGATCTCTACGTCGAACACGCCAAGCCTGCGCAAATGCTGGCCGAATGCGGGCTGGACGAGGCGGGGATCGAAGCGGCGGTGCGACTGCGGTTGCAGCTGTTGGGCCTGTAACTCTTCAGACCACACGGCCCCCCTGTGGGAGCGAGCCTGCTCGCGATAGCGGTAGACCAGTCGATGCTGTGCTGACTGACCTACCGCTATCGCGAGCAGGCTCGCTCCCACATTGGTTTCTGTGTGGACCACGAAATCATGGAACACCGATGAAACGCCGCCTCGCCCTCGCCCTCGCCCTGCTCCCCACCCCCGACCTGCTGGCCAATACCTTCGAACGCGACCAAGCCCTCAAGCTGCCCGACATCCTCATCAGCGCCAACCGCCAGGTAGAGGCCCGCAACGACAGCAGCGCCGCCAACACGGTATTCACCCGTGACGACATCGACCGCCTGCAACCGGCCAGTGTCACCGACTTGCTCAGCCGCGTGCCGGGCGTGCAAGTGGCGCCATTGGGCGGGCGCGGCAGCCTGCCGGGGATTTACATCCGCGGCACCAAGTCGGCCCAGAGCCTGGTGTTGGTGGACGGCCAGCGCATCGGCAACGCCACCTCTGGCGACAGCAACCTGCAACGCCTGAATATCAACCAGATCGAGCGGGTAGAAGTGTTGCGTGGCTCGCGCTCGGTGATCTACGGCGCCGATGCGGTGGGCGGGGTGATCCAGATCTTCACACGGCGCGGCAACGATCAAGGGCTGCGACCACGCCTGCGCCTGGGTATTGGCAGCCACCAGACCTGGGAGCGCAGCGTGGGCATGTCCGGAGGCGACGAGCAGACGCGTTTCAACCTCGGCGCCAGCCTGGACGAAACCGCAGGAAGCAATCGGACCCACGAGTCCTACGCCAGCGACCGAGACGCCGACGCCAACCGCAACCGGTCCTTCAGCCTGAGCTTGAGCCATGCCGCCAACGACGATCTGGAGCTCGGCCTGAACCTGCTGGATAACCGTGGCAAAAGTGAATACGACAACCCGTTCGGCCGCTTCGACCCCAGCACCTTCGAGTCCTTGCCCCAGCAGCCGTACAGCGAGTTTGCGGTGAGCAGTTTCAGCAGTTACGCGGACGCTCGGATCAACGACGCCTGGACGTCCCGCCTCGAACTGAGCCACAGCGAGAACCGTGAGAAAACGTTCGACAAGCTCAGTGATGTTCGCGAAGTCTTCAACACCTACCGCGATTCGGTGAATTGGCAGAACGACGTGACACTGGACGAGCGCAACAGCCTGATCGTGGGCGGCGACTGGTATCAAGACCGGGTCAATAGCAGCACGCCGTTCGAGGAAGACAGCCGCTGGAACCGCGCGGCGTTTATCCAGCATCGCTTCCAGGCCGAAACCTTCTCGACAGAGTTGGGCCTGCGCCGCGACCAGAACCAGCAATTTGGTGGCCAGAACAGTTGGAGCGGCACCTTCACCTTGCCAGTGAACTCGGACAACGACGTATTGCTGACCTACAGCGAAAGCTTTCGCGCCCCCACATTCAACGACTTGTATTACCCGGACTTCAGCAACCCAGACCTGAAACCCGAAACGGCCAAGAGCTACGAAGTGCAATGGCGCAGCCAACTTAGCGACAGCGCCCGCCTGGAGGCTTCGCTGTACCGCACGGACCTGGAGGACGCGATCATCTTCGGCAGCGGCTCACGCCCGCAGAACGTTGCGTCGGCGCGGATCAATGGTTTCGAAGCGGCCTTGCGGCAGGAATTGTTCGGTTGGCAGGGCAACCTGGGCCTGACCTTCATCGACCCACGGGACCGTGACAGCGGCCACACCCTGGCCCGCCGCGCTCGTCGCACGTTGAGCCTGGACCTGGACCGACAATTCGATCGCCTGGGTTTCGGCGCCACCTGGCAAGCGGTGAGCAGCAGCTATGACGACGAAAACAACCGCAATGCCCTGAGCGGCTATGCCCTGCTCGGGTTGCGCGGCAGTTGGGCGCTGAGCCGGGAAGTGAAGTTGGAGATGAAGGTGGATAATCTGTTGGACAAAGGTTACAGCCGGGCGCTGTATAGCCATGGGGTGTTGCAGCACGGGTATCGGGAGGAGGGTCGGGCGTGGTTGTTTGGGGTGACCTGGACCCCGGAATTTTGATCCAGAATCTGTTGTGCCTGGGCCGACCCCATCGCGAGCAGGCTCGCTCCCACAATTTGACTCGATGTGAATCCAAAATCAGCGGCGCTACGAATCCTTGTGGGTGCGAGCTTGCTCGCGATTGAAGGCACCGCGGTCTACCGGTCGGGCGCAATCAACCCGCACAGCCGCGCTGTCGCCTCGATCATCTGCCCACTGGGCCGCTCCAGCCCTTTGTCATCCACCAGCAAAAGTCGCCCCTGCGCCACCGGCCAGGCTTTCCAGGCATCGAGCTGTGCCTGATCCGTGGCGAGGATCATCTGCGGCTGGCGCTGGAGTACCGATTCCACACTCACTTGCGGCGCCGGTACGCTCAGGTCGGCGAACACATTGCGCGCGCCGCATATCGCCAAGGCGTCACTGATGATCTGCCCACCGCCGACGGTATACAGCGGCCGGTCCCAGACCTGATAGAACACCGGCACAGGCCTCTCCCGTCGGTAGCGTTGGCGTAGCGCCTCCAGGCGCTGGCGCAGTTGCGCCGCTCGCTGCACGCCCCGCTCCGGGCGGCCGAGTTGGGTGGCTATATCTTGAATTTGCGTAATGAGTTGATCGAGATCGTGGGGCTCGGCGATGTAGATCGGGATGCCCAACGCCTTGAGCTGCTGGCGCTGGGCCGGGCCCACGCTGCCTGGCCAAAGCAGGAGCAGATCGGGCTTGAGGCTGAGCAGGCGCTCCATATCCAGTTGGCCGTAACGCCCAACGGAAGGCAGCTCTTTGAGGGCCGGCGGACGTTCACCACCGTCCAACACACCCACCAGCAGGTCAGCGGAGTCCAGCTCAACGACTATTTCAGAAAGCGAGGGCGCCAGGCTGACAACGCGCGAAGCCGCCATCGTCGAGGCGCTGGCGGCCAGCAGGAGGACCGCCAGCCAGAGACGCATCAACCGAGCTGACGCGGGATGCGATACAGGTAGAACAGCACGGCGGTGGATAACGCCAACAGCATCAGCGGCACCGCTTCGAGGCCGACGAATACCGCCAACGCGCCAATCCAGGCCGGCAGGCCTGCCACCAGGAAAGCTGCACGACGCCGGGCTGCCAGGGTGATCCAGGCCTCGGGTTCTCCAGGCGTATCGAGGGATTTATGCGTGGCGATCAGGGCGTTTTTATAGCCGCCGAAAAACCGCAGGCTGACAAACATCGACGCCACGCCGGCGATGAACAGCGGCATCGCCAGCACCGGCAGGATCGCCTCGCCCTGACCAAATACCGTGTTGATCACAAATAATGGCAGCAAGGCCAGCGCCAGGTACTGCCACCAACTGACGGCCAGCCGCCGCCGAACCTGGCCGCGCGTCACGCCCGGTCGACCTCGCCCTGGTGCTCGTTGCCCATCATGTGGTCGAGTTTGCTGGCTTTGGTCGCCAGGTAGAGCTTGTTGTGAGGGTTGTGGCCGGTGTGCAGCGGCACGCGTTCAGCCACCGCGATGCCCATGTCGGTCAGTGCCTTGACCTTGCGCGGGTTGTTGGTCATCAACCGCAAGGCCTTGACGCCCAGGTGTTCCAGCATCGGCAGGCAGATGCTGTAATCGCGCAAATCGGCGGCGAAGCCGAGGCGCTCGTTGGCTTCCACGGTGTCGGCCCCGCCGTCTTGCAATTCATAGGCACGGATCTTGTTCAACAGGCCAATGCCACGCCCTTCCTGGCGCAAATACAGCAGCACGCCGCGACCTTCACGGGCGATGGCTTGCAGCGCGGCTTCAAGCTGCGAGCCGCAATCACAGCGCTGGCTGAACAACGCATCGCCCGTCAGGCATTCGGAGTGCAGGCGACCGAGTACTGGAGCGCCGTCGGCGAAATCACCCAGGCTCAGCACGACGTGCTCGCGACCGGTGGCTTCATCGAGAAAACCATGCATGGTGAATTGAGCAAAAGGCGTTGGCAGCTTGGAAGCGGCAACAAAAACGACAGGCACCGGTGTGCTCCTGATCTAGTACTGGAGATTCGCAGAGGCGGGCATTGTAACAGCACGATCCGATGGGCGCTTAGGCTGAATTATCACGCATAACCATCGAAAAGTTTGATCACAACTTCGGTGGTTTGCCGTGCTCGTCGAAGGGATAGGGTTGATTCCAACGCTCGAAAATCGGTTTCAGCTCACCGCTCTTCACTAACACTTCCATGCGTCGGTCAAACAGCGCACGCAGCACGCGACCGTTTTCGTTGTCGGCGAAGCCCAGGTACAGCGGTAGATTGATCAGCGGCGACATTTTGAATTGCTGGGGATCGTCGGCCTTGGCGAGCACCTCCTCGATCTCCATGGAAGCATCAATATAAAAATCGGCACGGTCATGGGCCAGCATCGGCAGGATTCCCACGGCGCGATGAATTTCGTTGAAACGTCGTACGTTGGGCAGGTAGTTGTCGTACTCGTAGCCGCGCATCCACACCAGTCGATAGTTGCCGATGGTGGCTAACGTTGGGGACGGCTTGGAGGCCAGTCCGAGGGCATAGATATGATCAACATCGTAGTGCCACTTTGGGTAAAGCACTCCTGCGGACTCATTCCGATAGGCGCCGACCTGCACATCGACCTCGCCGCGCTGCACCAACCCGATCGAGCGCGTGTAGGGCACGCTACGGGTTTCCAGCTTGACGCCTTCGGGCTCGAATACCGCGCGCAAAAGCTCCCACCCCATGCCCTGCCCATCGGCCTGTGTGTAATCGGCCCACTCTTCACTGGCGGCGCGAATCTTGCCGGGCAGCGGCGCCGACTCGGCCACCCGAACGCCGAACAACGCTCCGATACACAGCAACAGCAAAAGTGCGCGGCTTACGCCCATGCCTCGTTCCCTCAGGTGAAACACCACACCAACCCTTGCATTGCAAGCCAGGCAAAAACGCCGGCCAACACGTCGTCGAGCATGATGCCGACACCCCCGTGTACCTTCCGGTCGATCCAGCGGATCGGCCATGGCTTGAGGATATCGAAGAAGCGGAACACCAGGAAACCGGCCAACAGCCATTGCCAACCTTCAGGCACCAGCCACAAGGTGATCCACATGCCGACCATTTCGTCCCAGACGATGCCTTCGTGGTCGTGTACCCGCAGGTCATCCGCCACTTTGCCGCACAGCCAGAAGCCGAACAGCATGGTGATGCCCAGCATCAGCCAGTAGCCCCAATCCGGCAACATCTGCCACAACGGTATAAAGGGTAGCGCAACCAGCGAGCCCCAGGTGCCCGGCGCCTTGGGCAAGGTACCCGAACCGAAGCCGAACGCCAGGAAATGCCAGGGATTGCGCCAGACCGAGGGCGGAACGAATTCGGCCGGTACCTGGTTGGGATGATCTGTCACGGTGTCTCCCCAAAATGTTGATAGCCCCGTGTTTGCGGGGTGATGTCGCGCCCGAGGTCGTCAACCAGCATGACGCCCTGCCCCTGCGTGACACTGCCGACCACATGGATCGGCCAGCCTTCGGCCAGAAGTGCCGACAATCGGACCGACGGCAGGGTGAACAGCAATACATAGTCGTCCCCACCACTCAGGGCGGCGTGTTGCGCGCCTGACAGGCCGAGCAGCGCCATAAGTGCATTGGACAGCGGAAGCCGGTCACGTTCAACCGTCAACGCCACGCCGGACGCCAGCGCGATATGCCCACAGTCCGCCAGCAGGCCGTCGGAAATGTCCATCGCCGCGCTGGCCTTGCCCCGCAGTGCCAGGCCGAGGTCGATCTGCGGTCGCGGCGCCCAGTAATGGCCCAGCAATGGCTCGGCGACTGCAGGCTCAGCGCTGCGCTGGCCGAGGACCAGCGGCAACGCGCCGGCGGCATTGCCCAGCTCACCGCCGACACACAGCAGATCGCCGGGCTGCGCGCCGCCGCGGGTCAAGGCCTGGCTGGACGGGACGCGGCCGAACACGGTCAGGGTCAGGCTCAGGGGCCCCCGCGTGGTATCGCCGCCCACCAACGCGACGCCGCATGCCCGGGCCATCTGACTCAAACCCTGGGCATAGGCTTGCAGCCAATCGGCGGCAACCATCGGCAAGGTCAGGGCAAGGGTAAAGGCGAGAGGGCTCGCGCCCATGGCGGCCAAGTCACTGACCGCCACGGCCAGCGAGCGCTGGCCGAGCAGGAACGGATCGCAAGGATCCGGGAAATGCACACCGGCGACCAGCGTGTCGGTGGAAACCGCCAGCTGTTCCCCGGGAGGGACGGCCAGCAAGGCGCAGTCGTCGCCGATCCCCAGCGCAACGCCCTCGCCGCCCTGCGCGCATGGCGCAGCGGCGAAGTAGTTACGGATCAGCTCGAATTCACCCATAGTCAGTCGTCACAAACGCCAATCAGCGCTTGAACGCCTTCACTTCGGCTTCACGCAGGCGCGGGGCGAGCTTGTCGAGCACACCGTTGACGAACTTGTGGCCGTCGGTGGAACCGAAGACTTTCGCCAGCTCGATCCCTTCGTTGATTACCACGCGGTACGGCACGTCGACGCGCTGCATCAGCTCCCAGGTGGACAAGCGCAACACGGCGAGCTCGACTGGGTCCAGCTCATCGATGGTCAGGTCCAGGCAAGGTGCCAGTGCGTTGTCGATTTCAGTCTTGTGGGCGGGGACGCCGTGCAGGATCTCGCGGAAGTACGCACCATCGACATCACTGAAATCGTTATCGACGCGAAACTGCGCTTCGATCTCGTTCAGCGATTGCTTGGCCATATGCCACTGATACAGGGCCTGGGTCGCGAGCTGACGGGCTTCGCGGCGCTTGACGCTTTTCGAAGGCTTGCCGGCGTCCGCAGGCTTTGGATCGCGCGGGTTGAAACGATCGCTCTCGTCGCTAATCACTTGGCCTCCAACTGCGCCAGCAGGCTGACCATTTCCAGGGCGGACAAGGCAGCTTCGGCACCTTTGTTACCGGCCTTGGTGCCGGAACGTTCGATGGCTTGCTCGATGGAATCAACGGTCAGCACGCCGAAAGCGACCGGCACGCCGAACTCCATGGACACCTGGGCCAGGCCCTTGGTGCATTCGCCGGCCACGTATTCGAAGTGCGGAGTACCGCCACGAATGACCGCACCGAGGGCGATGATTGCCGCAAATTCGCCCTTTTGGGCGACTTTCTGCGCAACCAGCGGGATTTCGAAGGCGCCAGGCGCACGGATGATGGTGATGTCGCCTTCGCTCACGCCATGGCGAACCAGCGCATCCACCGCGCCGTCGACCAGGCTTTCAACCACAAAGCTGTTGAAACGGCCGACTACCAGCGCGTAGCGGCCCTTGGGGGCGATGAAGGTACCTTCGATGGTCTTCAGGGTCATTCGTCAGATCTCTTAAAGAGCCGGAGCACGTTCGATACGCGCTCCTCAGTGATATTAGCCACGAATACAGGGCGGGAAATCCCGGGCCATTATTCGGAGGGCACGTATTCTACAACTTCCAGGTCGAAACCGGATATCGCATTAAATTTCATCGGCGCGCTCATCAGACGCATCTTGCGCACGCCCAGGTCGCGCAGGATCTGCGAACCGGCACCGACAATGCTGTAGGTGGTCGGCTTTTTCACCGGTTGCTGCTCGGTGGTCTCACGGATGTGGGCCAACAGCACGTCACCATCGAGTGGATGCCCGAGCAACAGCACCACGCCGCTGCCCGCCTCGGCCACGGCGGCCATGGCCGCGCGCAGGCTCCAGCGGCCCGGTTGCTTGACCATCAGCAGGTCGCGTAGAGGGTCCATGTTATGCACGCGGACCAGGGTCGGCTCTTCAGCACAAACAGTGCCCAGGGTCAGCGCCATGTGCACGTCGCCTTCCACCGAGTCGCGGTAGGTCACCAGGTTGAACTGGCCCAGTTCGCTGTCCAGCGGCTGCTCGGAAATCCGCTGAACGGTACGTTCGTGGATCATTCGGTAGTGAATCAGGTCGGCGATGGTGCCGATCTTGATGTTGTGCTCGGCGGCGAACGCTTCCAGCTCGGCGCGACGGGACATGGTGCCGTCGTCGTTCATCACTTCGCAGATGACGCCGGCGGGCTCGAAGCCGGCCATGCGCGCCAGGTCGCACGCCGCCTCGGTATGGCCGGCGCGGGCCAGGGTGCCGCCGGCCTGGGCCATCAACGGGAAGATGTGGCCGGGGCTGACGATGTCTTCGGCCTTGGCGTCGGCGGCCGCGGCCGCTTGTACGGTGCGCGCGCGGTCAGCGGCGGAGATACCGGTGGTCACGCCCTCGGCGGCCTCGATGGACACGGTGAACTTGGTGCCGAAGCCCGAGCCATTGCGCGGCGCCATCAGCGGCAGCTTCAGCAGCTCGCAGCGTTCGCGGGTCATCGGCATGCAGATCAGGCCACGGGCGTGCTTGGCCATGAAGTTGATGTGTTCGGCCTTGCAGCATTCGGCGGCCATGATCAGGTCGCCTTCGTTCTCGCGGTCTTCGTCATCCATGAGGATGACCATCTTGCCTTGGCGGATGTCTTCAACCAGTTCTTCGATGCTATTGAGCGCCACGCGGCACCCCCTTGGGTCAGGATTTGAGGTAGCCGTTAGCGGCCAGAAAGCTTTCAGTGATATTGCCGGCTGCTGGCTGCGCGGCCTTGTCGCCCAGCAGCAGACGCTCCAGATAGCGGGCCAGCAGGTCGACCTCCAGGTTGACCCGACGACCAGGCCGGTACGAGGCCATGATGGTTTCGCTCAGGGTATGGGGGATGATCGTCAGCATGAACTCAGCGCCGTCCACCGCGTTGACCGTCAGGCTGGTGCCATCGACGGTGATCGAGCCTTTATGGGCGATGTACTTGGCCAGCTCTTTCGGGGCCCGGATACGAAACTCCACGGCCCGGGCGTTATCGGTACGCGAGACCACTTCGCCGACACCGTCGACGTGGCCGCTGACCAGGTGCCCGCCGAGGCGCGTGGTCGGCGTCAGGGCTTTTTCCAGGTTGACCGGGCTGCCACTCTTGAGATCGTTCATCGCGGTACAGTCGAGGGTTTCGCGGCTGACGTCAGCCAGGAAGCCATTGCCGGGCAGCTCGACGGCAGTCAGGCAGACGCCGTTCACGGCGATGCTGTCGCCCAACTTGACGTCGCTCAGGTCGAGCTTGCCGGTTTCGACATGCACCCGCACATCGCCGCCCTTGGGGGTGAGTGCGCGGATACTGCCGATGGATTCGATGATGCCGGTAAACATGGAGTCCTCCTCGAGAACGGGCCGCCGCTTGAGCGAAAGCCGGGAATTATACGCTGGCCGATGAAACGGGAACGGCGATGACTCGCCAGTCATCGCCCACGGCGCGGATTTCGGTGATTTTCAGCGGCGCGGCGTCCTTCATCTGCGCCAGCGGCCAGTCCAGCAGCGGTCGCGCCGAGGAGCCCAGAAACTTGCCGGCGATGAAAATCTGGAACTCGTCCACCAGGCCCTGACGGGCAAAGGCTCCCGCCAGGCGCGGGCCGGCTTCCACCAACACTTCGTTGACGCCTCGGGCCGCCAACTCCGCCAACAGGCGGCGCAGATCGACCTGACCGTCGTCACCCGCCACGATCATGCATTCGGGGCCGTTGGCGTACTGTTCTTCCACCGCCATGCAGGTAGCGACGAGCGCCGGGCCCGCCCTGAAAAACGGCGCATCCAGCGGCACTCGCAAGCGGCCGTCCACCAGCACCCGCAGCGGCGGACGGCTCATGGACAGCGCGGTCTGCTCGGCGTCCAGCCCGAGCTCGTCGGCACGCACGGTCAGCCGGGCATTGTCCGCCAGCACCGTATCGGCGCCGGTCAGCACCACGCTGGCCTGGGCCCGCAGGCGTTGTACCGCCGAGCGCGCGGCGGGGCCGGTGATCCACTGGCTCTCGCCACTCTCCATGGCGGTGCGCCCATCAAGGCTCATGGCGAGCTTGACCCGCACGAACGGCAGGCCATGTTCCATGCGCTTGAGGAAACCTTCATTGAGCTTGCGCGCTTCGCCTTCCAGCACGCCGCTTTCTGTGGCGATGCCGGCCTGGGCCAGCCGCTGCAGGCCGCGCCCGGCGACTTCCGGGTTCGGGTCTTGCATCGCGGCCACCACCCGCGCCACCCCGGCGGTGACCAACGCATCGGCACAGGGCGGTGTGCGCCCATGGTGGCTGCACGGTTCGAGGGTCACGTAGGCCGTGGCGCCCCGGGCATTTTCACCGGCGGCGCGCAGGGCATGGACTTCGGCATGGGGTTCGCCAGCGCGGATGTGCCAGCCTTCGCCGACGACTTCGCCGTCCCGCACGATCACGCAACCCACCCGTGGGTTGGGATGGGTCGTGTAGTGACCGCGTCGCGCCAATTCCAGGGCGCGGGCCATGTAATGGGCGTCGAGGACGGCTTGTTGCGCCGGGCTGGTCATTCTTTCACCGGCTCGCGGGCCAGGCGGTCGATTTCCTCGCGGAACTCATTGAGGTCCTGGAAACGCCGGTACACCGAGGCGAAACGGATGTAGGCCACTTCATCGAGCTTCTGCAGCTCGGCCATCACCAGCTCGCCGACCACCAGGGATTTGACCTCGCGCTCGCCGGTCGCCCGCAGCTTGTGCTTGATGTGCACCAGCGCGGCTTCCAGGCGTTCGACGCTCACCGGGCGTTTTTCCAGGGCGCGCTGCATGCCGGCGCGCAGTTTTTCTTCATCGAACGGCTGGCGACTGCCGTCGGTCTTGATCAGGCGCGGCAACACCAGCTCAGCGGTCTCGAACGTCGTGAAACGTTCGCCGCAGGCCAGGCATTCGCGGCGGCGGCGGACCTGTTCGCCCTCGGCGACCAGTCGCGAGTCGATGACTTTGGTGTCGTTGGCACCGCAGAAGGGACAGTGCATGGTGGGCAGGCAACAAAAAAAGGGAGGGCCATGGTAGCGCATCCCACTGGCAAGACAAGCCATAGGGTTTACGGTATACAGACGGGCTTAACGCCAGATCCATCGAATTCACCTTGCTGGAGCCACCCATGCCGCTACGATCCATTGTTTTGCTCAGTCTCTTCAGCCTGCTGATGGCGTGCAGCAGCGACGCCCCGAAACCCGCCGCGCCAGCCCCGGCGCCCGCGCCTAAACAGGCTCAGGAAAAGGCCCGCCAAGCCACCGAGCTTGGGCCGCTGCCGGCGCATCAGCGAGAACTAAGCGGTACCTTGCAAGGCGTGCCGGCAGGGGCCGAGGTGGAACTGGCGCTGCTGGTGATCGATGACAAGGATCGCCCGCAGCAACTGCTCGCCAGTTCCAGCCTGATCGGCACCAACCAGGCACTGCCCTTCCGCCTGCGCTTCAACCCCGAAGCCTTCCCCGTTGGCGCCCGCGTGGAACTGCGCGGCCGGGCCAGCCAGTCGGGCCAGTTGATCCTGCACCTGCCGGAGCAACGCATCAGCCAACCGACCACCCAGGCGCTGGGCGTCCTGCAATTCGTCAAAGCGCCATGAGGCCACCGCAGGACCTGCAACAAGCGCTGGACGAGTTACTTGGCGATGCACGTTTGGTGGCCTGTGCGCTGCCGGACACAGACTTGAAGCTGTGGTTGATCGACGGCGACAACATGGACCGAGCCTTCAGCCCGGAAGAAACCCGGCGCATCCTCCACGAGCCGCCGTATTGGAGCTTCTGCTGGGCCAGCGGCCTGGCGATGGCGTGCTATCTGGCCGAACAGCCACAATGGGTCGAGGGCAAGCGAGTGCTGGATTTCGGTGCCGGCTCCGGCGTGGCGGGCATTGCGGCGGTCAAGGCCGGGGCGCTGGAAGTGGTGGCCTGCGACCTGGATCCGCTGGCGCTTGCCGCGTGCCAGGCCAATGCAGTGCTTAACGGCGTGACGTTGGGTTATTCGACGGATTTTTTCGCCGAGGCTGATCGCTTCGATCTGATCCTCGTCGCCGACGTGCTCTACGACCGGGCGAACCTGCCGCTGCTGGACCAGTTCCTCAGCCGTGGCCGCGAGGCACTGGTGGCGGATTCCCGGGTGCGGGACTTCCAGCATCCGCTGTACCGACGCATCGAAATGCTCGAGGCCATGACCTTGCCGGACCTGGCTGAGCCGGAGGAGTTTCGGCATGTGAGCCTGTACCACGCGCGGCGCTTGTCTTAAAGCATCGCGAGCAGGCTCGCTCCCACATAGAACTCTGTTCAGTTCATGAAAAATGCAGGCAGCATAAAACACGGTGGGAGCGAGCCTGCTCGCGATAGCGGTCTATCAGGCGCCGCAAGCCCCCGCTTTCAGCCACCCCCACCAAGCCGTATAGTTGCCCCATTCAAGCGTTCTACGAGATTCCCCATGACCCAGGACACGTCTTACATCTTCGACGCCACCACGGCCGATTTCGACCAGTCGGTGATCGCCAACTCTTTTCAAAAACCGGTGCTGGTGGATTTCTGGGCCGAGTGGTGTGCGCCCTGCAAGGCACTGATGCCCATGTTGCAAGGTATCGCCGAGAGCTATCGGGGCGAACTGCTGCTGGCCAAGGTCAACTGCGACGTCGAGCAAGACATCGTCGCCCGCTTCGGCATTCGCAGCCTGCCGACCGTGGTGCTGTTCAAGGACGGCCAGCCGGTGGACGGCTTCGCCGGGGCTCAACCGGAATCGGCGGTGCGGGCGATGCTCGAACCCCATGTGCAGATGCCGCCTCCAGCCGCAGCCGACCCTTTCGAACAGGCCCAGGCGCTGTTCGATGAGGGCCGCTTCGCCGATGCCGAAGCCGTGCTCACCGTGTTGCTGGGCGAAGACAACACCAACGCCAAGGCGCTGATCCTTTACGCACGTTGCCTGACCGAGCGCGGCGAGCTGGGCGAGGCACAAACAGTGCTCGACGCCGTGAAAAGCGATGAACACAAGGCCGCACTGGCTGGCGCCAAGGCGCAGATCCAGTTTCTCGGCCTGGCCAAGGATCTGCCGGACGCCGCCGACCTCAAGGCGCGGCTGGCGAAAGATTCTCAGGACGACGAGGCGGTGTATCAACTGGCGATCCAGCAACTGGCGCGCCAGCAGTACGAGCCAGCGCTCGAGGCGCTGCTCAAGTTGTTCATCCGCAATCGCAGCTACAGCGAAGGCCTGCCCCATAAGACGTTGCTGCAAGTGTTCGAACTGCTGGGCAACGATCACCCGCTGGTGACGACCTACCGTCGCAAGCTGTTCGCCGCGCTTTACTGACCGATCCAGCTGTAGAGCGGCGTATCCCCGCCGCTCAGCACCTTGACCTCGGCGCTGTGGCGCAGGCGCACCAGCAAGCGCTTGCCTGACGAGGCGCTGCCGGTCAGGCTCTCAAGCTGTTCGAGCAAGTCCGGGCCGCTCAGTTGCCCGGCCTTGCGCAACAACTCCCGGGCGATCTGCCACTGGGCGTCATCCTGATTCGTCGACTTGGCGGGCGCCGCCGCCGCGCCTTCGGACTTGGCCACTTGCAATCGCGCGCCGAGCTGCGCCCAGTCGCCTTCATCCATCTCTATCGTCAAGTCCACCGGCCAATCACCGACCGTCCCGCGTATCCGCAACATCAGCGTGCTCCTGAAGATTTCATCTGCCCATGCTCCCATGGGCCTTGCGCGACGCCAAGCAGATGGTCAAACTCCTCGCACTATCGTTATAAGATTACATAACCTTTCTGGAGATTCGTCATGCGTCGTTTGCTTCTTGCCCTGCCATTCGCCCTGCTGCCATTGGCTGTCGCTCACGCGGCGGTGGAGCATGACCACGATCATGAGCATGATCACGAGCACGGCAGCCTGGGCGCCCATGAGCACGGCGTCGCCCGGTTGAATGCGGCCCTGGATGGCCAGACCCTGGAATTGGAATTGGAAAGCCCGGCGATGAACCTGGTGGGCTTCGAACACGCCGCCAGCAGCGATGCCGACAAAGCCAAGGTCGCCGCCGTGCGGGCGCAGCTGGATAAACCCCTGGCGTTGTTCAACCTGCCGGCCGCCGCCAAGTGCACCGTGGCCCAGCAGGAATTGGAAAGCCCGTTGTTCGGTGATGAGCCGGACCACGAAGACCACGACGAAGAGGCAGATGGCGACGAGCACCATGGCGAACACAGCGAGATCCATGCCGACTATCAATTCACTTGCACGGCCCCTGGCGCCTTGAAGAACCTGGATCTGGCGACACTGTTCAAAACCTTCCCGGCCACGCAGAAAATTCAGGTACAACTGATCAGCCCGAGCGGCCAGCAAGGCGTGGAAGTGACGGCCAAGGCGCCAGCGTTGAAATTCTGATTCACCGCAAAAACCATGTGGGAGCGAGCCTGCTCGCGAAGGCGCCGGCACATCCAAACCGATGTTGACTGACTCACCGCATTCGCGAGCAGGCTCGCTCCCACAGGAATTCCCGTTAACCTGAAAAACCGGCGATATGACCCAAGCACTCATCGAACTGTCCGACCTGGGCTTCAGCTGGCCCGGGCATCCGCCACTGCTGGACATCCCGGCGTTTCGCCTGGATGCCGGCGAAACCTTGTTCCTCAAGGGGCCGAGCGGCAGCGGCAAGACCACCTTGCTGGGGCTGTTGGGCGGTGTGCAAACGCCGGATCGCGGCAGCATCCGCCTGCTTGGCCAGGAGCTCACCGAATTGGGCGCGGGCAGCCGCGACCGCTTTCGCGTGGACCACACCGGCTACATCTTCCAGCAGTTCAACCTGCTGCCGTTTCTCTCGGTGCGCGAGAACGTCGAACTGCCTTGCCATTTCTCGAAATTGCGCGCGCAACGGGCCATCCAGCGCCACGGGAGTGTCGATCAAGCCGCCGCCACATTGTTGGCCCACCTGGGGCTGAACGATACGAACCTGCTGGAGCGCCGGGCCGACTCGCTGTCCATCGGCCAACAACAACGGGTCGCCGCCGCTCGGGCCCTGATCGGTCAACCGGAACTGGTGATCGCCGACGAACCGACCTCAGCCCTGGACTACGACGCCCGGGAAAACTTCCTGCGTCTGCTGTTCGCCGAATGCAGCGAAGCCGGGTCGAGCCTGTTGTTCGTCAGTCACGACCAGAGCCTGGCGCCGCTGTTCGACCGTCACCTCTCGCTGGCCGATCTGAATCGCGCCGCCAAGCCACTCGAGGTCTGAGATGTATTTGCTCCGTCTAGCCATGGCCAGCCTGGCGAACCGTCGCTTCACCGCGATCCTTACCGCTTTTGCCATTGCCCTCTCGGTGTGCCTGTTGCTCGCGGTGGAGCGAGTGCGCACCGAGGCGCGGGCCAGCTTCGCCAGCACCATCAGCGGCACCGACCTGATCGTCGGCGCCCGCTCCGGCTCCGTGAATCTGTTGCTGTACTCGGTGTTTCGCATCGGCAACGCCACTAACAACATCCGCTGGGACAGCTTCGAGCAGTTCGCCAACAACCCGAAAGTGAAGTGGGCGATCCCCATGTCCCTTGGCGACTCCCATCGCGGTTACCGGGTGATGGGCACCACCGAGGCCTACTTCGAGCATTACCAGTACGGCCGCCGGCAACACCTGGCGTTGGCCGATGGCCGCGCGTTCGCCACCGACCCATTCGAAGTGGTGCTCGGCGCGGAAGTGGCCGAGGCGCTGCATTACAAACTCGGGGAAAAGCTGGTGCTGGCCCACGGCGTGGCGGCGATCAGCCTGGTCAAGCACGACGACAAACCCTTTACCGTGGTGGGGATTCTCAAGCGCACTGGCACGCCGGTGGATCGCACGCTGCACATCAGCCTCGGCGGCATGGAGGCCATCCATATCGATTGGAAAAATGGCGTGCCGGCCCAGGGCAATGGGCGCATCAGCGCCGACCAGGCCCGCAACATGGACCTCACGCCGAAAGCGATTACCGCGTTCATGCTTGGCCTCAACAGCAAGATTTCCACCTTCGCCTTGCAACGCGAGATCAATGAGTTTCGTGGCGAACCGCTGCTGGCGATCCTGCCGGGCGTGGCGCTGCAAGAACTGTGGAGCCTGATGGGCACGGCGGAAAAAGCCTTGTTCGTGATCTCGCTGTTCGTCGTGCTGACTGGCTTGATCGGCATGCTCACGGCGATTCTCACCAGCCTCAACGAGCGGCGCCGGGAGATGGCGATCCTGCGTTCGGTGGGCGCGCGGCCCTGGCATATCGCGAGCCTGCTGGTACTCGAAGCCTTCGCCCTGGCATTGGCCGGGGTCACCGCCGGGCTGGCCTTGTTGTACATCGGCATCGCCGCCGCCCAGGGTTATGTGCAGTCGGCCTACGGTTTGTACCTGCCATTGGGCTGGCCGAGCGAGTATGAATGGGCGCTGCTGGCTGGCATTCTGGTCGCCGCCCTGCTGATGGGCAGCGTGCCGGCCTGGCGCGCCTATCGCCAATCGTTGGCCGATGGCCTGTCGATCCGTTTATGAGGACGTTGAAAATGCCCCGCGCCCTGCTTGCACTGTTGATTATGGTTTCCCTGCCGCTGTGGGCGGCCGAGCCGAGGGACCTGGCCTGGTCGGAGATGATCCCACCAGATGCGCCGCCGGAAGTGCCGAACATGACGCCCCTGCACGACCTGTCGAAGATGAGCGATGCCTTGGCCGCCGAATCCGCCCCGGCGGCCAAGCAGGACCTGCCCAATGCCCCGGTGGTCAAGGCCCTCGATGGCCAGCAGATCCGCTTGCCCGGTTATATCGTGCCGCTGGAAGTCAGCGAGGAAGGCCGTACCACCGATTTCCTGCTGGTGCCGTATTTCGGCGCCTGCATCCACGTGCCGCCCCCGCCGTCGAACCAGATCGTGCATGTGAAAAGCGAAGTCGGGGTCAAGCTCGACGAGCTGTACCAACCGTACTGGGTCGAAGGGCCGATGCAGGTCAAGCCGTCCACCAGTGAACTGGCCGATGCCGGGTATCAGATGGAGGCGCAAAAGATTTATGTCTATGAACTGCCGGAGTGACCCCGCAGTGATGCGTTGTTTTTGCGATAGCTTGCTCGCGATGGGCTTCATCACATTTTCATTGAGCTGAGTCAAAAGACCGGGCCAGACGGCTTCGTACCATGGGACATCAATTTTCGATTCCTTCTGGAGCCCCCATGCACAAGTCTCTGCTCAGCGCCTCCCTCATCGCGCTAGCCCTCGCTGCGCCGTTTGCCCAAGCCCATACCGCCGGCGACATCATCGTTCGCGCCGGCGCGATCACGGTCAACCCGGACGCCGACAGCTCCAGCGTCAAGGTCGACCGTGGCCCGCTGGCCGGCGCCGACCTGGGCGGTAAGGCGACCCTGAGCAGCGACACACAGTTGGGCCTGAACTTCGCCTACATGCTCACCAACAACTGGGGAATCGAATTGCTGGCGGCCTCGCCATTCGAGCACGACGTGAAACTCAAGGGCACCGCACTCGGCGCCGCCAACAACAAGCTCGGCACCCTCAAGCACCTGCCGCCGACCCTGAGCCTGGTCTACTACCCGCTCGACGCCAAGTCGGCATTCCAACCCTATGTCGGCGCCGGCATCAACTACACCTGGATCTATGACGAACACGTCGGCAGCGAAGCCAGCGCCAATGGGTTCAGCAACTTTCGCGCGAAAAACAGCTGGGGCATGGCGTGGCAAGTCGGTGCCGACTATATGCTGACAGACAACATCATGATCAACGGCCAGATCCGCTACATCGACATCGATACCACGGCCTATGTCGACAACAACGCCGTGGCCGGCGGTACGAGGGCCAAAGTGGACGTCGATGTGGACCCGTTCGTCTACATGGTTGGGTTGGGTTACAAGTTCTGACCCCACACGACATTGACATGCCTACACACCCCGTGGCGAGGGAGCTTGCTCCCGCTGGACTGCGAAGCAGGCCCGACGAATTTGCGACCGCTTCGCGCCCGAGCGGGAGCAAGCTCCTTCGCCACAGGTTTCACTTGCCACAAAAGCGATGCATGACTTACAAAAAAGGCGCCCCGAAAGGCGCCTTTTTTTCGGCTGCGAAACTCAGCGCCCCAACAACCGCGCCAGCCCCACGCTCATCGGCGTCTGCTTCGGGACGTTGAAGCGCTCCAGTAAACGAGCATTGTTTGCCCGCGAATGGCGGATATCGCCGGAGCGCGCCGGGCCATGGCTGATCGTAGGTAAATCGCCCACCACCACGGCCAGGGCCTGGAGCATCTGCTTCAAGGTCGTGGCCTGGTTCCAGCCGACATTCACCGCGCCGACCTCCACTTCCGGTTTTTCGATGGCCTGGACCAGCACGTCCACCAGATCCTCAACGTAGACGAAATCCCGAGTCTGCTCGCCGTCGCCGAACACGGTGATCGGCAGGCCTTTCTGCGCCCGTTCGCTGAAGATACTGATGACGCCTGAATACGGCGAGGATGGATCCTGGCGCGGACCATAGATGTTGAAGAAGCGGAACACCACCGGCTCCAGTTCATGCTGGCGACGATAGAAGTCGAAATAGAATTCGCTGGCCAGTTTGTCTGCCGCATAAGGCGTCAACGGCGCCTTGGGCGTCTCTTCGTCGATGGACTGGCCTTCGCCATTGTTGCCGTAGACCGCGGCGCTGGAGGCGAACAGCACCCGCTTCACCCCGGCCTGGCGCATGGCTTCGCAGACGTTCAGGGTGCCGATGAAATTGCTCTGGTGCGTGCGCACCGGGTCGTCCACCGAGGCTTGCACCGAGGCCACGGCGGCCAGATGCGCCACGGCGCTGCAACCGGCCACGGCCCGGGCGACCAGCGCGGCGTCGGCGACATCGCCCTCGATCAGCTCCAGAGCCGGGTTATCCAGCGGCAGGTTGCTGCGCTTGCCAGTGGACAGGTCATCGAGAATGCGCACCGAATGCCCTTTGGCAAGCAAGGCGTCGGTCAGGTGCGAACCAATGAAACCCGCGCCGCCGGTGATGAGAACTGGGCCTTCAGCCATGGCGATAGAACCTATCCAGTAGGGCCGGGAGTGCGGCGCGCCAGGCGCGGGGCTTGATCCCGAAGGTGTGCAGAATTTTCTTGCAGGCCAATACCGCGTGCTGCGGTTCTTCCGCCGCGTCCGGCCTTGCGGCGTGGGCCTGGGGCGTCGGCGACTCGATGGCCAGCGGGTGCAGGGCGCGGGCTTCGGTGAGGATCGCCTGGCCCAAAGCCAGCGGCGTGGTCGCCTCATGCCCGGCGTAATGATAGGTGCCCCACAGCGGCGCCGCGCAATCGAGTTGCTTGAGCACCGAAATGATCACCCGCGCGGCATCGTCCACCGGCGTGGGGTTACCCCGACGGTCGTCGGCCAGCAACAACTCTTCAGGCTGCTCGGCCCGGGCCAGGAAACGGCCGAGGATGCCGTCGGCGCTGTCGTCCAGCAGCCAGCCAAAACGCAGCAGAACATGTTGCGGGCAAGTGGCGCGCACGCTTTGCTCGATGCGCCACAACGCCTGGCCACGCAGGCCCAGGGGCACCGGTTCATCCTTTTCGCTGTAGGCGGTGGCGCGGGAGCCGTCGAACACGCGATAGCTCGACGGTTGCAGCAAGACAATGTTGTGATGCTGGCACAGTTCGGCCAGGCGCTCGACCGCCCGCTCTTGGCTGGCCAGGCGTTGCTCGCTGACGGTTTCGGCCTGGAACCAGTCGAAGTAGTACGCCAGGTTGATCAAGGCGTCCGGCCGGGTGTCGTCGAGCAACTGCGTGAGGCTCGCGGCATCCCAGCCGTCTTCGGGGGGGCGGGGGGCGAGAAAACCGATGTCTTCTTCCGCACCGAGGCGAATCAGCGCCTGCCCAAGGGCATTTCCGCCGCCCAGTAACATAAGGCGCATTCGCATAAAGTCAGCAGGCCCAGTCTGTTGGCACAAGAATTTGGTCGACAACGCCCGAGGGCGTCGCCGGAATCGTTGCATTTTGCGGGTTTAGTGCGCAACCGTCATCCGTAATGTGTAGATCGCCGGGTTTGCCGTCTTCCAAGGCGGTTGCCGAGCTCTTGTGGCGAGGGGATTTATCCCCGCTGGGCTGCGCAGCAGCCCCAACCAAGCAAATGAGGCGAGCCTGACCCACCCAGGTGTTAATCAAAGGGACTGCTGCGCAGTCCAGCGGGGATAAATCCCTTGCCACTTGCATCCTCCCCACCCCACCCGCCTAAACTGCCCCCATGAATCTGCCCCTTGCAGCCGACCACGCCATGGCAGGCTTTCATCCCGCCGTTCGCGCCTGGTTCAGCCAGACATTCCCGGCCGTCACGGCCGCCCAGGCCCGGGCGTGGCCGTTGATCGGCCAGCGCCGCTCGGTGCTGGTCGCCGCGCCCACGGGTTCGGGCAAGACCCTGACCGCATTTCTCGCGGTCCTGGATGACTTGGTACATCGTGGCCTGGAGCAAGGCGGGCTGCCGGACGAGACACTCGTGGTCTACGTCTCGCCGCTCAAGGCTTTGAGCAACGACATCCAGATCAACCTGCAGAATCCCCTGGCCGGCATCACCGAGCAATTGCAGCGAATGGGGCTGCCGCCCTTGCCCATCACCACCGCCGTGCGCACCGGCGACACGCCGCAAAAAGAACGCTCGGCGATGCGCAAGACCGCGCCGCACATCCTCGTGACCACGCCCGAATCGCTCTATGTGCTGCTCGGCTCCGATTCCGGCCGGCAGATGCTTGCCAGCACCGGCACGGTGATCGTCGATGAAATCCACGCCATCGCCGCCAGCAAGCGCGGCAGCCATCTGGCCTTGAGCCTGGAACGGCTGCAAGCGCTGTGCGCCGAACCGTTGGTGCGCATCGGCTTGTCCGCCACGCAAAAGCCCATCGAGGCGGTATCGCGGTTTCTCGTCGGTGAAGGACGCGCCTGTGAAATTGTCGACATCGGCCACGCCCGCCCCCGCGACCTGGACATCGAGGTGCCGCCGGTGCCGCTTTCTGCGGTGATGGCCAATGACGTCTGGGAACTGGTCTACAACCGCCTCGCCGAGCTGGCCCGGGCGCACCGAACCACACTGGTATTCGTCAACACCCGGCGGCTGGCCGAACGCCTGAGTCGTCACTTGAGCGAGCGCCTGGGCAAAGACTCGGTGGCGGCCCACCACGGCAGCTTGGCGAAGGAGTTTCGCCTCGACGCCGAGCAACGCCTCAAGCGCGGCGAGCTGCAGGTACTGATCGCCACGGCGTCGCTGGAGTTGGGCATCGATATCGGCGACGTCGACCTGGTCTGCCAGATCGCCTCGCCCCGTTCGATCTCGGCGTTCCTGCAAAGGGTTGGCCGCTCCGGTCACCAGGTCGGCGGCACGCCCAAGGGGCGCCTGTTCGCTACCACGCGCGACGACTTGATCGAGTGCGCCGCCCTGCTCGATTGTGTGCGCCGTGGCGAGCTGGACATCCTGCACATCCCCAAGGCGCCGCTGGACGTCCTGGCCCAGCAGATTGTCGCCGAGGTCAGTTGCCAGGAATGGCATGAGCAGGCGTTGCTGGAGATGTTCCGCCGCGCCTCGCCCTATGCCGGGCTCGACGAAGATCATTACCAGGCCCTGTTGCAAATGCTCGCCGAAGGCCTCAATGGCCGGCAAGGCGTACGCAGTGCCTACCTGCACCGCGATGCCGTGACCCGGACCTTGCGTGGACGGCGCGGTAGCAAGCTGACGGCCGTGACCAGCGGCGGCACCATCCCGGACAACGCTGACTACAGCGTGCTGCTCGAACCGCAGGGCTTGAACATCGGCAGCGTCAACGAAGACTTCGCTGTCGAGAGCATCGCCGGCGACGTCTTCCAACTCGGCAATACCTCGTACCGGATCATTCGCGTCGAGACCGGCCGCGTGCGGGTCGAGGACGCCCAGGGCCAACCGCCCACCATTCCGTTCTGGCTCGGCGAAGCCCCAGGGCGCAGCGCCGAACTGTCCCTGGCCGTGGCCCGCCTGCAAGCCCAGCTGGATCAGTTGCTCGGCGCCACGCCGGGCAACCTGCAACCGGCCCTCGACTGGCTGACCGGCACCTTGCACCTGAACCTCGCCAGCGCCGAACAGATCCTCGATTACCTGGCCCCGGCGCGCCTGGCCTTCGGCGCCCTGCCCTCCCAGGACACATTGGTGATGGAACGGTTTTTCGACGAATCCGGCGGAACCCAACTGATCATCCACACGCCTTTCGGCAGTCGCATCAACCGCGCCTGGGGCCTGGCCCTGCGCAAGCGTTTCTGCCGCACCTTCAACTTCGAATTGCAGGCCGCCGCCAGCGAGGACGCCATCGTGCTGTCGCTGTCCACCAGCCACAGCTTCGAACTCGACGAAGTCTGGCGCTACCTCAACAGCCAGAGCGCCGAACAGATCCTGGTCCAGGCGGTGCTGGACGCGCCGTTGTTCGGCGTGCGCTGGCGCTGGAACGCCGGCGTGGCCCTGGCGTTGCCGCGCTACACGGGCGGGCGCAAAGTCGCGCCGCAGATCCAGCGCATGAAAAGTGAAGATTTGATCGCCAGCGTATTTCCTGACCAGATCGCGTGCCTGGAAAACCTCGCCGGCGAGCGTGAGATTCCCGACCACCCGCTGGTGGAACAGACCCTCGACGATTGCCTCCATGAAGCCATGGACAGCGAAGGCTGGCTGGCCCTGCTGCGGCGGATGGAGGCGGGCGAGATACACTTGGTCAGCCGCGACCTGCCTGCGCCCTCGCCCCTGGCGGCGGAAATCCTCAGCGCCCGGCCCTATACCTTTCTCGACGACGCGCCGCTGGAAGAACGCCGCACCCAAGCGGTGATCAATCGACGCTGGAGCGATCCGCAGTCCACCGATGACCTGGGCGCATTGGACGCCGATGCCATCCAGGCCGTGCGGGAAGAGGCCTGGCCGACGCCGACCAGTATCGATGAAATCCACGAAGCGCTGATGAGCCTGGCCTGCATCGCCGACAGCGAAGCCAGCGCCGATCCGTCGTGGCTGGAGGGGCTGCAAACCCTGGCCGAGCGCGGCCGCGCCAGCCATGTGCGAATCAGCGATGAACGCGGCCTGTGGGTGCCGTTGGAGCGGCTGACGTGCTTGCAAGCAATTTATCCACAAGCCCAATGGCAGCCGCCGCTGGCACCGCTGCCGGGGTTTGATGCGCCGTGGGACAGCGACGAGGCCGTGGTGGAAGTGCTGCGCGCGCGTCTCAGCGCCTTTGGCCCGCAGCCATTGACCGCGATCGCCTACCCGCTTGGGCTGTCGCCGGCGCAAGCGACCCAGGCCCTGGCCCAGCTGGAACAGCAAGGCTATGTGCTGCGCGGTCGCTTTACCCCGGGCACCGGGCAAGAGGAATGGTGCGAACGGCATCTGCTGGCGCGGATCCACCGCTACACGGTCAAGCGCCTGCGCCGGGAAATCGAGCCGGTAATGTTGCAGGACTTCATGCGGTTCCTGTTCGACTGGCAGCACTTGTCGCCGTCCAGCCAGGGCCGGGGCAGCGCCGTGCTGCCATCGATCATCAGCCAGTTCGAGGGCTACCCGGCCGCCGCCTCGGCCTGGGACAGCGACCTTTTGCCGGCGCGGATCAAGGATTATTCGCCGACCTGGCTTGACGAGCTGTGCCGCAGCGGCAAGTTCGTCTGGACGCGCCTGAGCGCCCGCCAGAAGCTGTCCGCCAGCGCCCTGCGCAGCACGCCAATCGTGTTGCTGCCGCGCGCCAAGGTCGCGCTGTGGAGCAGCCTCGCCGAGCAGACACCGATCAGCGAACTGTCGCTCAAGACGCAAAAAGTCCATCAAGCCCTCAGTGAACACGGCGCGTTGTTTTTCGATGAATTGCTGCACGAGGCCCACCTGCTGCGCAGCGAACTGGAAACCGCCTTGCAGGAATTGGTCGGTGCCGGGCTGGTGAATGCCGACAGCTTCGCCGGGCTGCGTGCCCTGATCACCCCCGCCAGCAAACGCCAGGCCCGCAGCAGCCGGCGCGGGCGCGGGGCGTTTGTCGGAGGCATGGACGATGCTGGGCGCTGGGCCTTGCTGCGCCGCAGCTCGCCAGCGCCAGAACCCGGCAACCGGCCCGCGCCCACACCGCCCGACACGCTGGAACACATCGCCATGACCCTGCTGCGCCGTTATGGCGTGGTGTTCTGGCGTTTGCTGGAACGCGAAGCCGACTGGCTGCCGAGTTGGCGTGAGTTGCTGCGCACGTTTCATCGCCTGGAGGCGCGAGGCGAGATTCGGGGCGGGCGTTTCGTCAGCGGGCTGGCCGGCGAACAGTTCGCCTTGCCTGAAGCCATCCCGCTGCTGCGCGACGCACGGCGCAGGCCCATCGATGGCAGCCTGGTGGCGGTGTGCGGGGTCGATCCGTTGAACCTCGCTGGCACGTTGCTGGGGGCGAAAGTACCGGCGCTGGCGAGTAATCGGCTGGTTTATCGGGACGGGTTGCCGGTGGCTGCGGTGGTTGCGGGCAAGCAGCATCTGTTTGTGGAGTTGGATGCAGAAGGGATGGCGGGGGTCAGGAACAAGCTTATTCAGAAAAGTTGAGGGTGTCTGGCTGGACCCCATCGCGAGCAAGCTCGCTCCCACATTGGATCTACGGTGAATGGCCAACCCTGTGGGAGCGAGCCTGCTCGCGAAGGGGCCACTAGCATCACTATAAAACTGAGCAACTTACTGAGTTTGCTCAGGGGCAGCACCTTCCTCCTTCGGCTCCTCAACCAAGCGCTTCGGCAACACCACCTGCTGTGGATAAGTCTGCGCGAAGTGCACCGACGGCTCGTTATCCACAAGCTTTTTCAACCGCTGGTTGAACGCCCGGCTCACGGCATATTGTCCGCCCGAGACCGTGCGGAACTGGGCGGTGAGGACCACGCCGTTGAGGTCCATCTTGTCCACGCCGAATACATCCAGCGGCCCTTGCAGGTTGAACTTGAGAAATGGGTCCTCGGAGATCGAATCGCCGGCTTCGCGGATCAGCTCGATGGCGCGGTCCACGTCGGTGTCGTAGGTGAACTGCACCGAGAAAAACGCAAAGGCGAATTGCCGGGATTGGTTGGTCACGGCCTTGATCTGCCCGAACGGCACCGAATGCACGAAGCCCTTGCCGTCGCGCAGGCGCAGGGTGCGGATGGTCAGGCCTTCGACGGTGCCGGCATGGCCGGAGCTGAGCACCACCCAGTCGCCAATGGACAGCGTGTCCTCAATGATGATGAACAGCCCGGTGATCACGTCCTGGACCAATTGTTGCGATCCAAAACCAATCGCCAGCCCCACCACGCCGGCCCCCGCGAGCAATGGCGCGACGTTGATGCCGAGATTGGCCATGGTGGTGATCGCGCAAATCACCACCAGGATTATTTTCGACGCGTTGCGCAACAGCGGCAGGATGGTCTTGACCCGCGTGCTGGGCTGGCGAGCGCCGCGCTTGTTGAGCGGTGGTTTCAGTGCTTCCTGGATCGCCGTGTCGAGCACTACCCATGTCAACCACGTCACCAGGAAGATCAAGCCAATGCGGCTCAGGGAATCACTGATCGCCCGCCCCACGGCATTGCGCGAGGCGAACTCGAACAGCGACACGCCCCAGATCCGCCCGAGGATCTCAATGAATGCCACGGCCATGACGATGCGCAACAACCCATGCAACAGGCTCAACAGCCGCCCTTTGTAGGCGCTGTGGCGCTGGATGGCCTCGGCTTTGGGGGACTTGAAGATGTGCTGGAACACGGTGCTGAGGAACACCGTCGCGATCAGCAAAATGGTGGTGAACAAGGCGCAACGCAGGGCCTTCTGGTTGTCCTCGCCGACACCGACCAGGCTCACCGCCGACACCAGTACCATCAGCAGGATCGGCCAGTACCAAAGGCCGGAAAAGATCCGCAGCGACTCCTGCAATGCGGGTTGCTTCAAGCGCTGGGTCAGCGACCGGTTGCGGATCAGATGGGCCACCGGCCGGCGCATGTGGATCACCAGCCAACCGAAGATCATCGAAGCCGACAGGCCGGTGAACACCGCGACGCTGCTGGTGATGTTGCCACCCAGCTGTCGAGCGATCTGCGGGCTGGTCAAGGCATCGCTCAGCGCGGCCAGGAAGCCGATCAGGAACAACGGCCGCGGGCTGAAACGACGAAGGATCGCCACTGCTCGCCGCTTGTGGCCGCCATTGAACATGACGATGACGCAGAGCAGTACCGATGTGGAGACAATGCCGCTGCTGGTGGCGTAGGCAAAACACAACGCCAACGCCCGGCCGACCGACACTTGCAGGAAATGGCTGACATAGAGGGTCAGCGGCAGACAGGCCACGGCCGGTAACGTGTAAGGCAGCAGGTAGCCGAGCAGGTCCAGCATCCGTTGGCGAGTGCGCAGCCAGCGGCGCCGACTCAAACGGCGCATCAGCAATCGCGTGCTGCTCCATATCAGCGCAAACGTCCCCAGCCACACGCCCGAAAGCAACAGGAAATCCCCCGCCACACGCCACGACGAGCGGGACGTCTGATCCACCAGGCGATCCACCTCGTCCGCCGCACGATCCGCCCGCAGACGCCACGCGCCCACCAGGCTGCGGTCAAGGTCGAGCTTGTCCTGGACGTCGTCGATGCTCGAGCTGATGGCCCCCAACAGGCCCCCCTGTACCAGCGGCTCGGGTTCGGCCGGGGCTTCGGCGGGCTTGGAGGTGCCGGGGATCGCAGCGGTCCCGTAGGCGCTGGTGCCGGCCATGGCCAGCAGGAAAAGCAGCAACACAGTGCTCAATCGGGACAAGACGCAGGGCTCCTTCACGCAGGATCGGTAAGGAACTGATCAACAACGGGCCGGCAAGTTCGCTCGGAAGGCCAATACAACCCTGGTGGCGAGGGGATTTATCCCCGCTGGGCTGCGCAGCGGCCCCAAAAGCAGCCCCTCGGTGTCTCAGGCTGATCATGCCCGACCTTATTGGGCCTGCTGCGCAGGCCAGCGGGGATAAATCCCCTCGCCACAACTGCTCAGCCCCTTCCGTCGGTAAGGCCATCGAAACTTTCCAGCCCGCCCAGCGGTCATCAAAAGACACAGGCGGTACGAGGTCATTGGCACGGGAGGGATACATGACGGCGATCCACATTGGCATTTCCGGTTGGCGCTACACGCCTTGGCGGGGCGACTTCTACCCCAAGGGGCTGGCGCAGAAACGGGAACTGCAATTCGCCTCTCGAGCGGTCAACAGCATCGAAATCAATGGATCGTTCTACGCCCTGCAACGTCCCGAGCGGTATGCCCAGTGGTACGCCGAGACGCCGCCAGGCTTCGTGTTCAGCGTCAAGGCGCCGCGCTTCATCACCCATGTCAAACGCCTGCGGGATATCCACAAGCCGTTGGCGAATTTCTTCGCTTCCGGGGTGCTGGAGCTCAAGGAAAAACTCGGCGCCATCCTCTGGCAGTTTCCGCCCAACTTCAAATTCGACCCGGAGCTGTTCGAGGACTTCCTCAAGCAGCTGCCCCACGACACCCACGCCGCCGCCGCGCTGGCACGCGAGCACGAGTCGCGCCTGGACGGCCACGCCAGCACCGAGACCGATAAAAAGCGACCATTGCGCCACGCGGTGGAGATCCGACATGAAAGCTTCGTCGACCCACGCTTCGTCGCCCTGCTCAAACGCTACGACGTCGCCCTGGTGGTCGCCGATACCGCCGGAAAATGGCCCTATCGCGAGGACGTGACCAGTGACTTCGTCTACCTGCGCCTGCACGGCGCCGAAGAGCTGTACGCCAGCGGCTATACCGACGAGGCGCTCAAGCGTTGGGGCGACCGGATCGAGGCCTGGAGCCACGGCACGCAGCCGAGCGACGCCCAGTTGATCGATCCGAAAAAAAAGCCTCGGGCACGCAAGAGCCGAGAGGTGTTCTGCTATTTCGACAACGACATCAAGGTCCGCGCGCCCTACGACGCGCGCCACCTGCTGGAGCGCTTCGACCTGGACAAGCACCTCGCCACCGCTCCCGGTGAGCGCCCGGCAGAAGGAGTATTGCCATGAGCACGCCAGAATCCAGCGAAGCCACCCGCGAGCCGTTGCAGGACGCCGCGCAGCGCTTGCTCGACCAGGTCAATCGATTCACGGTGCTGACGGTCAATACGCACAAGGGCTTCACCGCGTTGAACCGGCGTTTCATCCTGCCGGAACTGCGCGAAGCCGTGCGCAGCGTTTCCGCCGACGTGGTGTTCCTGCAAGAAGTGCATGGCACCCACGAGCACCATCCCCAGCGCTACAGCAACTGGCCGAGCATTCCCCAATACGAATTCCTCGCCGACACCCTCTGGCCGCAGTTCGCCTACGGGCGCAACGCGGTGTATCCGGCGGGCGACCATGGCAACGCGTTGCTGTCGAAATTCCAGATCATCCGCCACGACAACCTCGACGTGTCCATCAGCGGCCATGAAAGCCGCGGCATGCTGCACAGCGTATTGCGCCTGCCGAACGCTGAGGGTGGACGGGACGTGCACGCCATTTGCGTCCACCTGGGGCTGCGTGAAGGCCATCGCGTAGAACAATTGAAGTTGCTTTGCCAACGCCTGGGCGAGCTGCCGCCCGAGGCCCCAGTGATCGTCGCGGGGGATTTCAACGATTGGCGCGGCAAGGCCACTGACCTGCTCGAGCCCTGCGGTTTGCGGGAGGTGTTCGCTGAACAGTGGGGCAAACCGGCCCGAAGTTTTCCGGCACGCCTGCCGATTTTGCGCCTGGACCGGATCTATGTGCGCAACCTCAAGGCCCATCACGCCCAGGTACTGAATGTACGACCCTGGTCGCACCTTTCCGACCACGCACCGCTGTCGGTGGAGATTGAATTATGAGCGCGACGATGAACAAGGCGACGGTGGAAAAGGTCGAGGTACCGCCCACCGAGCGCAACCCGGCGCTGGCCGACGTCGAATATGGCTGGCATGGCAACAACCGCGTCACGCTCCTGGAAAACGGAGAGGAGTATTTCCCACGTATCTTCGAGGCGATTCGCCGTGCCCAGGAAGAAGTTCTCCTGGAGACTTTCATTCTGTTCGAGGACAAGGTCGGCTTCGAACTGCGGGACATATTGGTGGACGCGGCCAAGCGCGGCGTACGCATCACCGTCAACCTCGACGGTTTTGGTTGCGGTGAGCTGAGCACTGCGTTTCTCGCGTCGTTGAGCGATGCCGGAGTACGCCTGCAAATGTTCGACCCTGCCCCACGGCACCTGGGCATCCGCACCAACTGGTTCCGCCGCCTGCACCGCAAGATCGTGGTAGTGGATGGCGTGATCGCATTCATCGGCGGGATCAACTTTTCCGCTGACCACCTGGGCGATTTCGGCCCCGAGGCCAAGCAGGATTATTCGGTGGAGATCAAAGGCCCGGCGGTGGTGGATATCCATCACTTCGCGCTGCTGCAAACCGGGCGTCCGGCCCGGGCCAAGTATTGGTGGCAACGTCGCCGCAGCCGCCGTACCGAGCTGGCATTCAATGATCATGACGGTCAGGTGCGCCTGGTTTATCGCGATAACCACGAGCATCAGACCGACATCGAGGAGGTCTACCTGCAAGTGCTGCGCAGCGCCCAGCGCCGGGTAGTGATCGCCAACGCCTATTTCTTCCCCGGTTATCGGTTGCTGCGTGAGCTGCGCAACGCCGCGCGACGCGGCGTCGAGGTCCGGCTGATCCTGCAAGGGCAACCGGACATGATGATCGCCAAGCTGGCGGCGCGGATGCTTTATGACCATTTGATCAAGGCCGGCGTGACGATCTACGAATATTGCGAGCGCCCGCTGCATGGCAAGGTCGCCCTGGTGGACGAGGACTGGGCCACCGTGGGTTCGAGCAACCTCGACCCGCTGAGCCTGTCGCTGAACCTGGAAGCCAACGTGCTGATCCGCGACCGCGGCTTCAACCGCGAACTGTTCGAGCGCCTCGAACACCTGAGCCGCAATCACTGCACCGTCATGCCAGAAAACCACGCCCCGCGCGGGCTGCTCTGGCGCATGACTATCGGTTTCATGGTGTTCCACTTCCTGCGTCATTTTCCGGCCTGGGCCGGATGGCTGCCGGCCCATAAACCACGTCTGAAACCTTTTTCACCGCCGACGGCGGTCCGGAGCGAACCCCATGAACCACTCTGACGCGCACACCGCGCCGAGAGATGCCCATGCGCCGGAACAGGCCAAGCCCAAGTCCCGCTGGAGCCGCTGGAAACGCCCGCTGACCCTGGCTTTTTTCCTGCTGTTGATTGTGCTGTTCACCGCATTGGCTCGGCGCATCGACTGGTCCGAGGTTTTCACCACCCTGGCGGACTTCAAGCTGCGCACGCTTTTCATTGCCGCCGCCCTGACCATCACCAGTTTCGTCACCTACGCCTGCTTCGATCTGATCGGCCGTACCTACATCCGGCAGAAACTTGGGTGGCGGCAGATCCTGCCGGTGGGGGTGATCAGTTATGCGTTCAATCTCAACCTCAGCGCCTGGGTAGGTGGCATCGCCATGCGCTACCGACTTTATTCGCGGCTGGGGGTGAGCACGGGCAATATCGCCAAGATCCTGGGCTTGAGCCTGGCAACCAACTGGTTCGGTTATATGACCCTGGCCGGCGTGGTGTTCAGCAGCGGCCTGGTGACCATGCCTCCAGGCTGGAAGCTGAGCAGCAATGCACTGCAAGGCGTCGGGGCGCTGTTGTTGCTGGCAAGCGCCGGCTACCTGCTGGCCTGCCGCTTTTCAAAACGCCGCGCCTGGACGGTTCGGGGGATGGAGATCAACCTGCCTTCCCTGCGCATGGCCGTGCTGCAACTGGCCCTCGGGGCGTTGAACTGGTCGTTGATGGCGGCGGTGATCTTTACGTTGCTGCCGAGCAAACTGGATTACCCGGTGGTGCTCGGGGTGTTGCTGATCAGCAGTATCGCCGGGGTGATCACTCACATTCCCGCTGGGCTCGGCGTGCTGGAAGCGGTGTTCGTCGCGCTGCTGCAGCATGAGGTGTCGCGGGGCAGCTTGATCGCGGGGCTGATTGCCTATCGGGCGATCTATTTCATCCTGCCGTTGTTGATCACGGTGGTGATGTACCTGGTGATCGAGGCGAAGGCCAAGGCGTTGCGGGTCAAGCCTGGGGTCAAGTGATGCGGTGCCTGATCCGACGAACAGGCCCGCCTGGACACTTATGTCTACCGCTCCTGAATGATGCTCAACCGCTCGCCCACCACCATCTCCGTGATCCAGCTCACCAGGATCGAGGTGTAGGCCTGTTGTGACACGGGGTCGCTCAGGGAATGGTCGGCGCCGTCGATGATCCGGTGGGTCAGCGAATGGGTCTGCTGACAGGCGGCGCGGTAGCTCATGATGGTGGCATGGGGCACATGATCGTCGGTCTCGGACTCCACCAGCAGCACATCGCCTGTGAACTGCGAGCACGCGTGCAAGGCGCGATTGGTGTCGGCATGGACGAGCGTGCTGCGATAATCGAGCAGGTCGGCTTTATCCAGGTCGCGCTTGGGCGTGTGCCATTGCTCGTCGCGATAAAGTGCCGGCACGCGCAAGGCGAGCCAACGCACCGGACGCAGCGAGGTCAGGATCGAGGCCAGGTAGCCACCGTAGCTGGTGCCAACCACGGCTATCGCCGAGGTATCGAGGGCGGGATGGGCGAGCAATCGGTCGTAGGCCGCCAGCAGGTCCCGCAGATTGTCCTCCCGCGTGACCCGTGACAGCGGGATCCCGGCGCCCCCCGTATGCCCACGCAAGTCGAAGGTCAGGCAGACACAGCCCAGGCCGGCGATGCCCTTGGCCCGCTCCAGGTCGCGCTCCTGGCTGCCGCCCCAACCGTGTACGAACAACACGCCGGGGACCTTCGACTTGGGGCTGAGGAAGGTCCCGTTCATATGCTCATCGTCAATGGCAATCTGGATGGTTTCGCTTCTAGCCGTCATAGGATTGGACCGTTACGTATTTGAGTAGGAAATCACTATTCTCTGCCGCGCCGCGATAAACCTCCGTAGCGCCGGCCGGCAGTGGTTGGTCGGTGTAGGTCTCAACCGAGGACACCCGAACCGCGCGGGTCGCGGGATCCTCGACAAACACCTGCAATGCCGCGAGCTCCGCGCTGCTGGCGCCGCCCATTCGCCACGACTGCTCCAGCACGCCGCCGCGAAATTGGCCACCGGTGTCGGTCCCTTGGGCAATGTCGTAGTTGCGCCGCGAAGCAAAGAACGTGGGATACGCCTGGTTGGCAGCGTCATCGAACACCTGCGCCAACCGCACCGCTTCGCGTACATCGTCCGGCAATTCCAGGCCGAGCAACTCGATGTAGCCACCCTGGGCCACCAGCAGGTCAGAGCCGCCGTAGACCTCTTCGCCTTGGTTGTCGCGGGTCAGGTGCTGGACGCCGCAATAGCTCAGGACCTTGCCGTTGATAAAGCTCTGGCCCACGCTCTGGGTCTTGACCTCATTGAGGTTCTGCTCCAGCACGATCCCCTCGCTGAATAACGCCTGGGCGTCTGGAGCCGCGACGATTTCATCGAATTGCGCGATGCTGCGGATAACCCGCTGACCCCGTCCGGCACAAGCATGGATTGGCTTGAAGCGAATCGGCCCGGCGTAGAGCAAATGCTCGGCGGCCTGGCGCGCATCCTTGAGCGAGAAGACGCTGACACCATCAAGCACGACGCCACGGGTCAACTTGCCGAACAGCGGTGACCAGCCCTTCGGCGCGACCGCGTCCTTATTCAACAGACCATGGGCAATCGCCTTGGTGCAGATGAAATCGTGATCGACATAGCCGCCCCAAAGATCGTCCGGTCCCTTGACGCCCAGACGCAACGCGGCCTCTGGACCGATCAGAGTTTGCGTAGGCAACAGATACAAATCCCGCTCGGCGTGTTGCTGGCTGTCGTAACTGCCGCCGTATTCCAAGCCAAGGATATTCGCCAACCAGCGGGCCAGAGCCCTATTGGTTTCGACTTCATGCAGGGGTGCCTGGGGATTGACCGAGTGGGCCACCACTAATTTGTCACGAGGGATCGACGTCATGCGTTGTCCTTTTAACTGCGCTCAATAGCCGTAGCTATAAGGATTGCAGAGATCAGGCCAACGGCTCGGCAGGGGACGAACGGTCGAGGAAACGGGGGGATGGGCGAATAATGTGGCACCGGGCCTGTTTCATTCTGCACGACTGCAAGCGGACGTCCGGCAATTTGCACGACCGCTGCGCACATCCCCGTCAGCCTCTGGGTGCGTTCTGAGGGGTCACGCCAAATTTCGCCCGGTAGTCACTCGGCGCTAAGCCGGTGATTTTCTTGAAAGTCGCTCGAAAGGCAGAAGGGTCCTGATAGCCGACGGTCCAGGCGATGTGATCGATGGTGCCGTTGGTGAATTCCAGCATTTCCCGAGCCTTGCCAACTCGCAGGTGCTGGCAGTATTCGGTGGGCTTGAGCCCCGTGGCCGCGCGGAACCTGCGCAGGAAGGTGCGCTCTTCCAGTCCCGCCTGTTCGGCCATCGCGCCAAGGGAAACATCCACCGCGCCGCTGCGTTGCAGCCAGTGTTGCACCTTCAGGATCGCACCGTCGCCATGCCCCAGGATTGGCGCGAAATTGCTGCCGCACTGGCTCGCGCTGTCGCTGTGCTCGATCACCAGGAACTGTGCGGTGCGTGTGGCGATGCTTGGCCCGAGCAGACGATCCACCAGCCGCAGCCCAAGCTCCGCCCAGGCCATGAGCCCGGCGGTGGTGATCAGATCGCCGTCGTCCACAATGGGTTTATCGGCGTCCAGCTTGATCTTGGGATAACGCGCCGCGAAGGTCGTGGCTGAAGTCCAATGGGTGGTCGCGCTGCGCCCATCCAGCAAACCGCTTTCGGCCAGCAGGATCGAGCCGACGCAAACCCCGCCCAAAACGGTGCCACCTGCGTGCTGCGTCCGTAGCCAATCCATCAGGGTCGGCGTCGCGATAGCTTCATTGAAGCCTGCAATAGAGGGCGGTATCAACAAGGCGATCAAGGGCGCGTGCGGACCGGCATCGCTGGCAAACACCCGCGACGGCACTTCGCCGTTCGCCGTTTGCCAGTGACTTACGCGCAGCCGTGGCAATTGCACACTGGCCTGCTCCGCCGCGATGGCATCCGCCACCGCAAACAAGTCGGTCAAACCGTGCACCGCCGCCATTTGCGCGCCGGGGTAGATCAGCACGCCGAGTTCGACGAATGCCCTTTCCTGCGCCATTGTCAGTTTTCCCTCGCTTATTGTCGTTGCGGCCAATCGTCGAATCCCGGACAAACGCCAATACTGGCGCCACATCCTGATTAAACGAGGAAGACCCCATGTCCAAGCAAGCGCTCATCGTAGTCGATATCCAGAATGACTACTTCCCCCAAGGGAAATGGCCTCTGGCCGGCGCCGAAGCAGCCGCCGATAACGCCGCCAGGTTGATCGAGGCGTTTCGCCAGGCCGCAAACCAGGTGATTCACATCCGCCATGAATTCACTTCCGACCAGGCCCCTTTCTTCACGCCAGGCTCCGAAGGCGCGCAGTTGCACCCCAAGGTAACCAACCGCGCCGACGAACCGGTGGTGCTCAAACACTTCGTCAATGCGTTTCGCGAAACCGAGCTGCAAGCGACACTCGAGCATCACGGTATCGAACGGCTGGTGGTCGTGGGTAGCATGAGCCACATGTGCATCGACGGCATTACGCGGGCGGCCGCTGACATGGGTTATGAGGTGACGGTGGTCCACGACGCCTGCGCCAGCCGCGACCTGGAATTCAATGGGCTTGTCGTCCCTGCTGCCCATGTCCATGCCGCATTCATGTCAGCGCTGGGGTTTGCCTATGCGAAGGTGGTGAATACGGAACAACTACTGGCTGTCGAAAAGCCCTAACCAACTCTCAGGCAGAAAAAAACCGCGCCTCGGGAACCGAAGCGCGGTTTTGTTTCAGCTTGGAGCTTGGGGCTTGATGCTCAGAGCTGCCTCAGAACGGAATATCGTCATCGAAGCTGTCGAAATCCGGTGCCGGCTGCGGCGCGGCCTGTTGTGGGGCCGGGCGCTCGCGTTGTGGCTGTGGCGCTGACTGCGGACGAGGGGCTTGCTGGCGCGGGGCGGACTGCTGGTAGTTGTTGCCACCCTGCTGCTGGTCGCCTTGCGGACGGCCACCAAGCAATTGCATGGTGCCTTGCATGTCGACCACGATTTCAGTGGTGTAGCGCTTGATGCCGTCCTTTTCCCACTCGCGGGTCTGCAGCTTGCCTTCGATGTACACCTGCGAACCCTTGCGCAGGTATTCGCCGGCGATCTCGGCCACTTTGCCGAACATCGACACGCGGTGCCATTCGGTCTTCTCGACCTTCTGGCCGGTCTGCTTGTCGGTCCATTGTTCGCTGGTCGCCAGGCTCAGGTTGGTCACGGCGTTGCCGTTAGGCAGGTAGCGAACTTCTGGATCCTGGCCGCAAGTACCGACCAATATGACTTTGTTAACCCCACGGGCCATAACGTTCTCCTAGGCTTCGCACGCTGCCGGGGCCGGGTTATTCACCAGGCGCTCGAGCGTCGCACGATCCAATAATTCGGTGTCCAGTTTGATGTATACGGCCGCCTCGTCGGCGACCACCACTGCATCGGTTACTCCAACGACGGCCCTGAGGCGCTCGGCCAGGCCTGCTTCGCGAATGGCTTCGGGCGACAACGGCAAGCGCAGGCTCGTCACATACGGAGGTTCGCGCATGGTAACAGCAAAGGCCAACCAAAGTGCAGCCAGCGCGGCGCAACCCAGGAACACAACCGACAAACCGCCATGCTGGAACAGCCAGCCGCCGAGAATCCCGCCCAACGCCGAACCGAGGAATTGGCTGGTGGAATACACCCCCATCGCCGTGCCCTTGCCGCCCGCCGGTGAAACCTTGCTGATCAGCGACGGCAACGACGCCTCCAGCAGATTGAACGCGGTAAAGAAAACCACGGTGCCGATCACCAGGGCCCGCAGGCTGTCGCCGAACTGCCAGAAGAATAGCTCAGTGAGCATGAGGGTCACGACGGCGCCGAGTAAAACTCGTTTCATTTTGCGTCGCTTCTCGCCATAGATGATGAACGGGACCATGGCGAAGAACGAAATAACCAGTGCCGTCAGGTAGACCCACCAATGCTGCTCCTTGGGCAGGCCGGCCTTTTGCACAAGTGCCAGCGGCAGGGCCACGAAGCTGGACATCAGCATGGAATGGAGGACGAAGATGCCAAGGTCCAGGCGCAGCAGGTCGGGATGTCTGAGTGTCGGCACCAGCGCCTGGCGGGCCACGCCGGATTCGCGGTGCTGCAAGGGCCCGGTAGAGCGCGGCACGAAGACCGCGACGATGAGGATACCGACCAATGCCATGGCACCGGTTGCCAGAAACAGGCCCGATAAGCCAAAGGCACGCGTCACCAACGGTCCTACAACCATGGCGACCGCGAACGACAGACCAATCGTCATGCCGATCATGGCCATGGCTTTTGTCCGATGCTGTTCGCGAGTCAGGTCTGACAGCAAGGCCATGACGGCGGCGGAAATCGCCCCCGCCCCTTGCAGGATCCGTCCGGCGATCACGCCCCAGATCGAATCCGCGTTCGCCGCCAGCACACTGCCGAGGGCAAACACGATGAGCCCCAGGTAAATGACGGGACGTCGCCCGATACGGTCGGAAATAATGCCGAAGGGAATCTGGAAAATGGCCTGGGTCAGGCCATAGGCGCCGATCGCCAACCCGATGAGGGCCGGGGTCGCGCCTGCCAGGTCCATGCCATAGGTCGCCAGTACCGGCAACACCATGAACATGCCCAGCATGCGGAAGGCGAACACCAGGGCCAGACCGCTTGCCGCGCGGGTCTCGCCGCTACTCATGCGTTCGCTGTGGGGATCGTGCATGGAAAAACCTCGTGTGAACCGGCGGGGATTCTACCAGTCCCATCGATTGAGGGGGTATATGGCGACCGTTTGCCGCGCAGTCTTCATGTATGACACTTGATAGTGTGTATCCATCCAGTGTTTACCCGTATACTCCTACGTTTTCGACGCCCGCCGAGCGAGGCCACTTTGGACAAGATCCTGATTCGTGGGGCCCGTACCCACAACCTGAAGAACATCGACCTGACCCTGCCCCGGGACAAGCTGATCGTCATCACCGGCCTGTCCGGATCCGGTAAATCATCCCTGGCCTTCGATACCTTGTACGCCGAAGGCCAGCGACGCTATGTCGAATCGCTGTCGGCGTATGCCCGGCAGTTCTTGTCGATGATGGAAAAACCCGACGTCGACACCATCGAAGGCCTGTCGCCGGCGATCTCCATCGAGCAGAAATCGACCTCCCACAACCCGAGGTCGACGGTAGGCACCATTACCGAGATCTACGACTACCTGCGCCTGCTGTATGCGCGTGTCGGCATGCCCCGCTGCCCCGACCACGACATCCCGCTGGAAGCCCAGACCGTCAGCCAGATGGTCGACCTGGTGCTGGCCCAACCCGAAGGCAGCAAGTTGATGCTCCTGGCGCCGGTCATACGCGAGCGCAAGGGCGAACACCTTATGGTGTTCGAAGAACTGCGCGCTCAAGGCTTCGTACGTGCCCGGGTCAACGGCAAGCTGTGCGAGCTGGACGAACTGCCGAAGCTGGATAAACAGAAGAAGCACTCGATCGACGTGGTAGTGGACCGTTTCAAGGTCCGGGGCGACCTGCAACAGCGCCTCGCCGAATCCTTCGAGACGGCCCTGAAACTGGCGGACGGCATAGCGTTGGTTGCGCCGATGGACGACGAACCCGGCGAAGAGATCATCTTTTCCGCGCGCTTTGCCTGCCCGATCTGCGGCCACGCCATCAGCGAGCTGGAGCCCAAGCTGTTCTCGTTCAACAACCCGGCCGGCGCTTGCCCGACCTGCGACGGTCTGGGGGTCAAGCAGTTCTTCGACACCAAGCGTTTGGTCAATGGCGAACTGACCCTGGCCGAGGGCGCGATTCGCGGCTGGGACAGGCGTAACGTCTATTACTTCCAGATGCTCGGGTCGCTGGCGGCTCACTATAAGTTCAGCCTGGACAAACCCTTCAACGAACTGCCCGCCGAACAGAAGAAGTTCATCCTGCAAGGCAGCGGCTCGCAAAACGTCGACTTCAAATACCTGAACGACCGTGGCGATATCGTCAAGCGCTCCCACCCGTTCGAAGGCATCGTGCCCAACCTGGAGCGGCGCTACCGCGAGACCGAGTCGGCCAGCGTGCGTGAGGAACTGGCCAAGTTCCTCAGCACCCAGCCCTGCCCGGACTGCCGCGGCACCCGTTTGCGCCGGGAGGCGCGGCACGTGTGGGTCGGCGAGAAAACCTTGCCGGCGGTGACCAGCCTGCCGATCGGCGATGCTACCGATTATTTCGGTGGGCTCAAGCTGACGGGCCGTCGGGGCGAAATCGCCGACAAGATCCTCAAGGAAATCCGCGAGCGCTTGCAGTTCCTCGTGAACGTAGGCCTGGACTACCTGACCCTCGACCGCAGCGCTGACACGCTGTCTGGTGGCGAGGCCCAGCGTATCCGCCTCGCCAGCCAGATCGGCGCCGGCCTGGTGGGCGTCATGTACATCCTCGACGAACCGTCCATTGGCCTGCATCAGCGGGACAACGACCGCTTGCTCGGAACGCTGAAACACCTGCGGGACATTGGCAACACAGTCATCATGGTCGAGCACGATGAGGACGCGATCCGCCTGGCCGACTATGTAGTGGACATCGGTCCCGGCGCGGGCGTGCACGGCGGCCACATCGTCGCCCAAGGGACGGCGGCCGAGGTCATGGCGCACCCTGACTCGTTGACCGGCAAGTACCTGTCTGGCCGAGTGAAGATCAAGGTGCCGGCCAAACGTACGCCGCGTAACAAGAAGTTGTCGCTGACCCTCAAGGGCGCCCGCGGCAACAACTTGCGCAATGTCGACCTGGAAATTCCCATTGGTCTGCTGACCTGCGTCACCGGCGTATCCGGCTCCGGCAAGTCGACGTTGATCAACAACACGCTGTTCCCACTGAGCGCCACGGCCTTGAACGGTGCCACGACCCTGGAAGCCGCCGCCCACGACAGCATCAAGGGCCTCGAGCATCTCGATAAAGTCGTTGACATCGACCAGAGCCCGATTGGCCGGACGCCACGTTCCAACCCCGCGACATACACCGGATTGTTCACACCGATCCGTGAGCTGTTCGCCGGCGTACCGGAATCGCGCTCACGGGGCTACGGGCCAGGCCGGTTCTCGTTCAACGTCAAGGGCGGACGCTGCGAAGCCTGCCAGGGCGATGGCTTGATCAAGGTGGAAATGCACTTCCTGCCCGATATCTACGTGCCGTGCGACGTATGCAAGAGCAAGCGCTACAACCGGGAAACACTGGAGATCAAGTACAAGGGCAAGAACATCCACGAAACCCTGGAGATGACCATCGAAGAGGCCCGGGTCTTCTTCGACGCGGTGCCGGCATTGGCGCGCAAGCTCCAGACATTGATGGATGTAGGCCTTTCGTACATCAAGCTCGGGCAATCGGCGACGACCTTGTCCGGTGGGGAGGCCCAACGGGTGAAGCTATCCCGCGAGCTGTCCAAGCGCGATACCGGCAAGACCCTGTATATCCTCGACGAGCCGACCACCGGTCTGCATTTCGCCGATATCCAGCAGTTGCTCGACGTGCTCCACCGCCTGCGCGATCACGGCAACACCGTGGTGGTTATCGAGCACAACCTGGACGTGATCAAGACCGCTGACTGGCTGGTGGACCTGGGGCCGGAGGGCGGATCCAAGGGCGGACAGATCATCGCGGTAGGTACGCCGGAACAAGTGGCGGAAATGAAGCAGTCCCACACTGGGCACTACCTCAAGCCATTGCTGGAGCGTGACCGGGACTGATTGGCCCGGACACGAAAAAGCCCCTGGCATCCCATCGATGCCAGGGGCTTTTCGTTTTTCAGAGAGAACCTGCCTACGATCAATATTGCGATTGCAGGTAATTCTCCAACCCGATCAGCTTGATCAGGCCCAACTGTTTTTCCAGCCAGTAAGTGTGATCTTCTTCGGTGTCGTTGAGCTGCACACGTAAGATCTCGCGAGTTACATAGTCGTTGTGCTGCTCGCACAGCTCGATACCTTTACACAAAGCAGCGCGAACCTTGTACTCCAAACGCAAGTCGGCAGCGAGCATGTCAGGCACGGTAGTGCCGATGTCCAGGTCGTCCGGACGCATGCGTGGCGTGCCTTCAAGCATCAGGATCCGGCGCATCAGCGCATCGGCGTGCTGAGCCTCTTCTTCCATCTCATGGTTGATACGTTCGTAGAGCTCGGTAAAACCCCAATCCTCGTACATCCGCGAATGGATGAAATATTGATCACGGGCCGCCAGTTCGCCGGTCAGCAACGTGTTGAGGTAATCGATTACGTCTGGGTGACCTTGCATCGCCCTACATCTCCACAAGCTTTGAAAGGCTCTAGTTTGAACCAAGCTGACTGCAAGGTCACTCGCCCAGCGCAACAAAAGCGAAGATAATCTAAGAAAAGAGCGCTAAATAACGCAAAAACCGCCCAAATGAGGGCGGTTCTGCTTCTCGTTTAGACTTAGTTAAGCTGTACGCCCAACGCCTTCGCGATACCCTCTCCGTAAGCAGGGTCTGCCTTGAAGAAATGCTGCAGTTGGCGATCAATCACGTCAGCCGACACGCCTGCCATTGCACCGGCGATATTGCTGATCAACAGCGCCTTCTGTTCCTCGTTCATCAAGCGGAACAGCGCACCTGCATGGCTGTAGTAGTCGGTGTCCTCGCGATGATCATAACGATCCGCTGCACCGCTGAGGGCCAGTGCCGGTTCCGCATAACGCGGGGCTTGCTTCGGCGCCTCCACGTAACTGTTGGGCTCATAGTTTGGCGCTGCGCCGCCGTTACTGCCAAAAGCCATGGAACCGTCGCGCTGGTAGGTATTGACCGGGCTGCGCGGAGCATTCACCGGCAGTTGCTGGTGGTTGGTACCTACGCGGTAGCGGTGAGCATCGGCGTAGGCGAATACACGGCCCTGCAACATGCGATCAGGCGAAAGACCCACGCCCGGCACCATGTTGCTCGGCCCGAACGCCGCTTGCTCCACTTCGGCAAAGTAGTTCAAGGGATTACGATTCAGCTCGAGTTCGCCGACTTCGATCAGCGGGAATTCCTTCTGCGACCAGGTCTTGGTCACGTCGAACGGATTCTCGTAATGGGCTGCAGCCTGGGCTTCGCTCATGATTTGGATGCAGACGCTCCATTTTGGAAAGTCACCGCGCTCAATCGCATTGAACAGGTCACGCTGGGCGTAATCCGGATCGGTGCCCGCCAGGCGCGCGGCTTCGGCCGGCGCGAGATTCTTGATGCCTTGCTTGGTCTTGTAGTGCCATTTAACCCAGTGACGCTCGCCTTGGCCATTGATCAGGCTGTAGGTGTGACTGCCGAAGCCGTGCATATGACGGTAGCCGTCAGGAATACCCCGATCGGAAAACAGAATGGTGACCTGGTGCAGCGCCTCTGGGGAATGCGACCAGAAATCCCACATCATCTGGGCACTCTTGAGGTTGCTTTGCGGCAAGCGTTTCTGAGTGTGGATGAAGTCTGGGAATTTCAGCGGGTCGCGGATGAAGAACACCGGGGTGTTGTTGCCAACGATGTCCCAGTTACCTTCTTCTGTGTAGAACTTAAGGGCGAAGCCTCGAGGATCGCGCTCGGTATCCGCAGAACCGCGTTCGCCGCCCACGGTAGAGAAGCGAAGGAACGTAGGCGTCTGCTTACCGACCGATTCGAACAGCTTGGCGCTGGTGTATTGGGTAATGTCACGCGTTACGGTAAACGTACCGTATGCGCCCGACCCTTTAGCGTGCACACGACGCTCGGGAATATTTTCGCGGTTGAAATGAGCAAGCTTCTCGATCAGGTGGAAATCATCGAGCAACAGCGGGCCACGAGGACCTGCGGAGCGAGAGTTCTGGTTATCGGCGACGGGGGCGCCGCTAGCGGTCGTAAGCGTTTTGATCTGGCTCATGCTCAATTCTTCCTAGGTCGGTCTTCGGACTGCCGGCTAATCGGCTGGTGAGGAGTATTGATCAACAAGATGAGCGCCACAAATTCATTAAATTGTGCGCTTCAATAGAAATTATCTAACAACAACCCCAACGCCATATAGTGGCGTTTGCGACCCAAGCAAGCTTGTATGAATAAGCTCTTTTTCTTGCGAGCACAAAAAACCGGGCACTGGGCCCGGTTCTTCGTTGCAGACTGTCGTCTTACTCGGCGCTTACAGCTTCGCCAGCAGTAGCACGATCAACCAACTCGACGTACGCCATAGGCGCGTTGTCGCCAGCGCGGAAACCGCACTTGAGGATGCGCAGGTAGCCACCCTCACGGGTAGCGTAACGCTTGCCCAGGTCGTTGAAGAGCTTACCAACGATGGCTTTCGAACGAGTACGGTCGAAGGCCAGGCGGCGGTTAGCCAGGCTGTCTGTCTTGGCCAGAGTGATCAGCGGCTCGGCAACGCGGCGCAGTTCTTTGGCTTTCGGCAGTGTAGTTTTGATCAGCTCGTGCTCGAACAGCGACACCGCCATGTTCTGGAACATGGCCTTGCGGTGCGAGCTGGTGCGGCTCAGGTGACGACCACTTTTACGATGACGCATGGTTCATTCCTTACCAAACACAACGTTCGGTGATTACGACGATCAGGCAGTCGCCTTGTCGTCCTTCTTAAGACTTGCAGGCGGCCAGTTGTCGAGGCGCATGCCGAGGGACAGACCGCGGGAGGCCAGAACGTCCTTGATTTCAGTCAAGGATTTCTTGCCAAGGTTCGGAGTCTTCAACAGCTCTACTTCGGTACGCTGAATCAGGTCGCCGATGTAGTAGATGTTTTCCGCCTTAAGGCAGTTAGCCGAACGTACAGTCAGTTCCAGATCGTCAACCGGGCGAAGCAGGATCGGATCGATCTCGTCTTCCTGCTCGATAGCCTCAGGCACGATGTCACCCTTGAGGTCGACGAACGCAGCCAACTGCTGTTGCAGAATGGTTGCAGCGCGGCGGATTGCCTCTTCAGGATCCAGGGTACCGTTGGTTTCCAGATCAATAACCAGCTTGTCCAGGTTGGTACGCTGTTCGACACGGGCGTTTTCCACCACGTATGCGATACGGCGAACCGGGCTGAACGAAGAGTCAAGCTGCAAGCGACCAATGCTGCGGCTTTCGTCTTCATCGCTCTGACGCGAGTCTGCCGGTTCATAACCACGACCACGAGCTACGGTGAGCTTCATGTTCAGGGCGCCGTTAGACGCCAGGTTAGCGATTACGTGATCGGGGTTAACGATCTCGACATCATGATCCAGCTGAATATCGGCAGCGGTAACCACCCCCGAACCCTTCTTCGACAAGGTCAGCGTAACTTCGTCACGACCGTGCAGCTTGATAGCCAGACCTTTAAGGTTCAACAGGATTTCAATTACGTCTTCCTGTACACCTTCGATGGCGCTGTACTCATGGAGCACACCGTCAATCTCGGCCTCGACTACTGCACAGCCGGGCATTGAGGACAACAGGATGCGGCGCAGCGCGTTGCCCAGGGTGTGGCCGAAACCACGCTCGAGAGGCTCGAGTGTGATCTTGGCGCGGGTTGGACTGACAACCTGCACATCAATATGGCGGGGTGTCAGGAACTCATTTACCGAAATCTGCATGGATGCACCTATTTTCTAGCCCTTACTTGGAGTAGAGCTCGACAATCAGGCTTTCGTTGATGTCGGCGGACAGATCACTGCGAGCAGGAACGTTCTTGAAAACGCCCGACTTCTTCTCAGTGTCTACTTCTACCCATTCTACGCGGCCACGTTGGGCACACAGATCGAGAGCTTGGACAATGCGAAGTTGGTTCTTTGCTTTCTCGCGAACAGCAACCACGTCACCAGCACGAACCTGGTAGGACGGAACGTTCACGGTCTGGCCGTTAACGCTGATCGACTTGTGCGATACCAGCTGACGGGATTCGGCACGAGTAGAACCGAAACCCATACGGTATACAACGTTGTCCAGGCGGCATTCGAGCAGCTGCAACAGGTTTTCGCCGGTTGCGCCTTTCTTGCCAGCAGCTTCTTTGTAGTAGCCGCTGAATTGACGCTCGAGAACGCCGTAGATACGACGGACCTTCTGCTTTTCACGCAGTTGGGTGCCGTAGTCGGACTGGCGACCGCGGCGTTGGCCGTGGATACCAGGTGCTGCTTCGATGTTGCACTTCGATTCGATCGCGCGCACGCCGCTCTTCAGGAAGAGATCGGTGCCTTCGCGACGAGCGAGTTTGCATTTTGGACCAATGTAACGAGCCATTCTTTACAATCTCCTGGATTACACGCGGCGCTTCTTCGGCGGACGGCACCCGTTGTGCGGGATTGGCGTCACGTCGGTGATGCTGGCGATCTTGTAGCCACAGCCGTTCAAAGCGCGGACTGCGGATTCACGACCTGGACCTGGACCTTTGACGTTGACGTCGAGGTTTTTCAGGCCGTATTCCAGCGCAGCTTGACCAGCACGCTCAGCAGCTACTTGAGCAGCGAACGGGGTGGACTTGCGGGAACCGCGGAAACCCGAACCACCGGAGGTAGCCCAGGAAAGAGCGTTACCTTGACGGTCGGTAATGGTCACGATGGTGTTGTTAAAAGAAGCATGGATGTGGGCGATGCCATCAACCACTGTCTTTTTAACTTTTTTACGAGGACGAGCAGCAGGTTTTGCCATGATTAAATTCCTGTCGATTCGCTGGGGCGATTACTTGCGGATCGGCTTACGCGGACCTTTACGGGTACGCGCGTTGGTCTTGGTACGCTGACCGCGTACTGGCAGACCACGACGATGACGCAGACCGCGATAGCAACCGAGGTCCATCAAGCGCTTGATTTTCATGTTGATTTCGCGACGCAGGTCACCTTCAGTGGTGAACTTCGCCACTTCGCCACGCAGCTGTTCAATTTGCTCGTCGCTCAGATCCTTGATCTTTGCGGCTGGGTTGACCCCAGTCTCTGCACAAATTTTCTGTGCAGTAGTGCGACCAACACCATAGATGTAGGTCAGCGAGATAACAGTATGCTTGTTATCTGGAATGTTAACGCCTGCAATACGGGCCATTCAGTGGGACTCCAATTGACAGCTACCTACGCCCCGGAAGCCAAGAAATAGGGCGCGAGATAATATCGCTGTAATAACAAATAATCAACCCGGCAGCGCACTAGCTGCCGGGCTTAAAGCACAATCACACTCAGCCTTGGCGCTGTTTGTGACGCGGTTCCGCGCTGCAAATTACCCGAACAACACCTTCGCGGCGAATAATCTTGCAGTTGCGGCACAGCTTTTTCACCGATGCACGAACTTTCATCACCAACTCCTCGAACCTTATGGACGCTACTCAGCGCAACATGCCGCTGCCGTAGCCCTTCAGGTTGGCTTTCTTCATCAGGGATTCGTACTGGTGCGAAACGAGGTGCGATTGTACTTGGGACATGAAGTCCATCACAACCACGACCACGATCAGCAACGAGGTCCCGCCAAGGTAGAACGGAACGTTTGCCGCAACCACCAGGAACTGGGGAAGCAAGCAGACGGCCGTCATGTAAAGAGCACCGAACAAGGTCAAACGAGTCAGAACGCCATCAATGTAGCGCGCAGACTGCTCACCAGGACGGATACCCGGAATAAAGGCACCGGACTTCTTCAGGTTTTCCGCTACGTCTTTCGGATTGAACATCAACGCCGTATAGAAGAAGCAGAAGAAAATAATCCCTGCACTAAACAGCAGAATATTCAACGGCTGACCAGGAGCGATCGACTGCGAGATGTCCTGCAACCAGCCCATACCTTCAGACTGGCCGAACCAGGCACCCAACGAAGCCGGGAACAGCAAGATGCTGCTCGCGAAAATGGCCGGGATAACACCGGCCATGTTCACCTTCAACGGCAAGTGGCTGGTCTGCGCAGCAAAAACCTTACGGCCCTGCTGACGCTTGGCGTAGTGAACAGCAATACGACGCTGACCACGCTCGATGAACACCACGAAACCGATAATCGCTACTGCCAGCAAACCGATGGCAACCAGAGCAAAGATGTTGATATCGCCCTGACGCGCAGACTCGAAAGACTGCCCGATCGCTCTCGGAAGACCGGCGACGATACCTGCGAAGATCAACATCGAGATACCGTTGCCAACACCACGCTCAGTAATCTGCTCACCCAGCCACATCATGAACATCGCGCCCGCCACAAAAGTGGTTACCGCGACGAAATGGAAGCCAAAGTCACCAGTGAACGCTACGCCCTGCCCCGCCAGACCGATGGACATGCCAACGGCCTGGACGAGAGCGAGGACGACAGTGAGGTAGCGGGTGTACTGGCTGATCTTGCGACGGCCAGCTTCACCTTCCTTCTTCAACTGCTCCAACTGCGGACTGACAGCGGACATCAGCTGCATGATGATCGATGCCGAAATGTACGGCATGATCCCCAGTGCAAAGATGCTCATCCGCTCCAGCGCGCCGCCGGAAAACATGTTGAACAAGCTAAGAATGGTCCCCTCATTCTGTCGAAACAGGTCCGCGAGTCGGTCCGGGTTGATACCTGGAACCGGGATGTGTGCGCCTATTCGGTAGACGATAATCGCCAGGAACAGAAAACGCAGACGAGCCCAGAGTTCAGACATACCGCCTTTGCCGAGCGCAGAGAGAGCACCTTGCTTAGCCATTTATTCCTCGAACTTGCCGCCAGCTGCTTCGATAGCCGCACGCGCACCTTTGGTGGCGCCGATTCCCTTTCCGATGGTGACAGCACGAGCAACTTCGCCCGACAGCATGATTTTCACACGCTGTACGTTCTGGTTGATCACGTTGGCATCCTTCAGGGACTGCACGGTGACGATGTCGCCGTCCACTTTGGCCAGCTCGGACAGACGCACTTCAGCGCGGTCCATGGCCTTCAGGGAAACGAAACCGAACTTCGGCAGGCGACGATGCAGCGGCTGTTGACCGCCTTCAAAGCCTGGAGCGATGGTGCCACCGGAGCGGGAGGTCTGACCTTTGTGGCCACGGCCACCGGTCTTGCCCAAACCACTACCGATACCACGGCCCGGACGATGCTTTTCGCGACGGGAACCCGGCGCTGGACTCAGATCATTGAGTTTCATCGATTAACCCTCGACACGCAGCATGTAGTAAGCCTTGTTGATCATCCCGCGATTCTCGGGAGTATCCTGGACTTCTACAGTATGACCGATGCGACGCAGACCCAGACCCTTAACGCACAGTTTGTGGTTAGGGATGCGGCCGGTCATGCTTTTGATCAGCGTAACTTTTACGGTAGCCATGATCAGAAGATCTCCTTGACGCTTTTGCCACGCTTGGCGGCAATGGATTCAGGAGACTGCATTGCTTTCAAACCCTTGAAGGTGGCGTGAACCACGTTTACCGGGTTAGTCGAGCCGTAGCACTTGGCCAGAACGTTCTGAACGCCAGCAACTTCGAGGACAGCACGCATAGCGCCACCAGCGATGATACCGGTACCTTCAGAAGCAGGCTGCATGTACACCTTCGAAGCGCCATGGGCAGACTTCATTGCGTACTGCAGGGTGGTGCCGTTCAGATCAACCTGGATCATGTTGCGGCGAGCAGCTTCCATTGCCTTCTGGATCGCAGCAGGCACTTCACGCGACTTGCCACGGCCGAAGCCAACACGGCCCTTACCATCACCTACCACGGTCAACGCGGTGAAAGTGAAGATACGGCCGCCTTTAACGGTTTTGGCTACGCGGTTAACTTGAACCAGCTTCTCGATGTAGCCTTCGTCGCGCTTTTGGTCGTTATTTGACATAACTTAGAACTCCAGCCCAGCTTCACGAGCAGCATCAGCCAGCGCCTTGACGCGGCCGTGGTACTTGAAGCCAGAGCGGTCGAAAGCCACCTGCGAGACGCCAGCGGCTTTAGCACGCGTAGCGACCAGCTGGCCAACCTTAGTGGCCGCGTCGATGTTGCCAGTGGCGCCATCACGCAGTTCTTTATCCAAAGTCGAGGCACTTGCCAGGACTTTGTTGCCGTCGGCCGAAATGACCTGGGCGTAGATGTGCTGCGACGAGCGGAACACGCAGAGACGCACGACTTCGAGTTCGTGCATTTTCAGGCGTGCTTTGCGAGCGCGACGCAGTCGAGTAACTTTTTTGTCGGTCATTTGCTATGCCCTACTTCTTCTTGGCTTCTTTACGACGGACGACTTCGTCCGCGTAGCGCACACCTTTGCCTTTGTACGGCTCTGGTGGACGGAAGTCGCGGATCTCGGCGGCCACTTGACCTACCAGCTGCTTGTCGATGCCCTTGATCAGGATATCGGTCTGGCTAGGAGTCTCAGCGGTGATGCCTTCCGGCAGTTCATAATCCACTGGGTGCGAGAAGCCAAGAGCCAGGTTCAGCACTGTGCCTTTTGCTTGCGCTTTGTAACCAACACCGACCAGCTGGAGCTTGCGCTCGAAGCCTTGGCTTACGCCTTGGACCATGTTGTTAACCAACGCACGAGTGGTACCAGCCATTGCGCGAGTCTGTTGATCGCCATTGCGAGCAGCGAAACGCAGCTCACCAGCTTCTTCAACGATCTCAACGGACGAATGGATGTTCAGTTGCAGAGTGCCCTTGGCACCCTTCACCGAAAGCTGTTGGCCTGCGAATTTGACTTCGACACCGGCTGGCAGCTTAACGGGGTTCTTAGCGACGCGTGACATGCTTATCCCCCCTTAGAACACAGTGCAAAGAACTTCGCCGCCGACACCGGCAGCGCGCGCAGCACGATCCGTCATCACACCTTTGTTGGTGGAGACGATAGACACGCCCAGGCCGCCACGAACTTTCGGCAGATCCTCAACGGACTTGTACTGACGCAGGCCAGGACGGCTAACGCGCTTCACTTCCTCGATGACCGGACGGCCTTCGAAGTACTTCAGCTCGATGGACAGCAGAGGCTTGATTTCGCTGCTGATCTGATAACCCGCAATGTAACCTTCGTCCTTCAGGACTTTGGCAACAGCTACCTTCAACGTGGAAGATGGCATGCTTACGACGGACTTTTCAGCCATCTGGGCATTACGGATACGAGTTAGCATGTCCGCTAACGGGTCCTGCATACTCATGGGCTAGACGCTCCTAATACACAAAAAATTAGCCTTTCGGCTAGTACGTGTCGCCGAGCGCATCCGCGCAATAAAAACACGGGCTCAGGCGAGCCGGGTATTCTAGACACACCCCAGAAATGAATCAAGCCCCAAAAGGGGCTTGATTCAAGTTCAAGGTCACCGGCGGTCAGGATCTCGCGACCCCGAACACCAGGACATTGACAGTGCTTACCAGCTGGCTTTGACCAGACCTGGAACGTCACCACGCATAGCGGCTTGACGCAGCATGTTACGGCCGAGGCCGAACTTGCGGTACACGCCGTGCGGACGACCAGTCAGGCGGCAGCGGTTACGCATGCGCGAGGCGCTGGCGTCACGTGGCTGCTTCTGCAGTGCTACGGTAGCTTCCCAACGCGCTTCTGGACTTGCGTTCAGATCAACGATGATAGCTTTCAGCGCTGCACGCTTGGTGGCGTACTTGGCAACGGTGAGCTGACGCTTCAGCTCACGGTTCTTCATGCTCTTCTTGGCCATTGTCCTACTCCAATCAGTTGCGGAACGGGAATTTGAAAGCACGCAGCAGCGCGCGACCTTCTTCATCCGTCCGAGCAGTGGTGGTCAGGGTAATGTCCAGACCGCGGAGAGCATCGATCTTGTCGTAATCGATTTCCGGGAAAATGATCTGCTCTTTCACGCCCATGCTGTAGTTGCCACGACCATCGAAGGACTTGGCATTCAGGCCGCGGAAGTCGCGAACCCGAGGCAGGGAGATCGACAGCAGACGATCCAGGAACTCGTACATACGCTCACGGCGCAGGGTCACTTTGACGCCGATCGGCCAACCTTCACGGACTTTAAAGCCAGCGATGGATTTCCGAGCGTAAGTCACAACGACTTTCTGACCGGTGATCTTTTCCAGGTCGGCAACGGCATGCTCGATGACTTTTTTGTCGCCGATCGCTTCGCCCAGACCCATGTTCAGGGTGATTTTGGTAACGCGCGGAACTTCCATCACGTTCGAAAGCTTAAGTTCTTCCTTAAGTTTCGGTGCGATTTCCTTCCGGTAAATCTCTTTTAGTCGTGCCATGGTCTTCTACCTAGCAGTGTTCAAGCATCAACCGCTTTTTGGGTCGACTTGAAGACACGAATTTTCTTACCGTCTTCTACTTTGAAACCAACGCGGTCAGCCTTGTTGGTTTCGCCGTTGAAGATGGCGACGTTGGAAGCGTGCAGTGGCGCTTCTTTCTCGACGATACCGCCTTGTACGCCCGACATCGGGTTAGGCTTGGTATGACGCTTGACCAGGTTCAGACCACCAACAACCAGACGGTTGTCAGCAAGAACCTTCAGCACCTTACCGCGCTTACCCTTGTCTTTGCCGGCGATCACGATGATCTCGTCGTCACGACGAATCTTTTGCATGTCGGATCTCCTTACAGCACTTCTGGGGCGAGCGAGACGATCTTCATGAACTTCTCAGTACGAAGTTCACGGGTCACTGGCCCAAAGATACGGGTGCCGATTGGCTCTTGCTTGTTGTTCAACAGAACAGCAGCGTTGCCATCAAAGCGGATGATGGAGCCGTCAGCACGACGAACACCGTGGCGAGTGCGGACTACGATAGCAGTCATCACTTGGCCTTTTTTCACCTTACCGCGAGGAATTGCTTCCTTGACGGTAACTTTGATGATGTCACCGATACCAGCGTAACGACGATGGGAGCCACCCAGCACCTTGATGCACATAACACGGCGAGCGCCGCTGTTATCGGCCACATCGAGCATGGATTGAGTCTGAATCATATAATTTCTCCGACCCCTAGCCCTTAGACTTCCACAGCGCGTTCGAGAACATCAACCAGCGCCCAAGACTTGGTCTTGGCCATCGGACGAGTCTCACGAATAGTGACCTTGTCGCCGATGTGGCACTGATTGGTTTCGTCGTGCGCGTGCAGCTTAGTCGAACGCTTAACGTATTTACCGTAGATCGGGTGCTTAACGCGACGCTCGATCAGAACGGTGATGGTTTTGTCCATCTTGTCGCTGACAACACGGCCAGTCAGCGTACGGACAGTTTTTTCGGCTTCAGCCATGATTACTTACCTGCCTGCTGGTTGAGCACAGTTTTCACGCGAGCGATGTCACGCTTAACTTGCGAGAGCAGATGAGACTGCCCCAACTGGCCAGTTGCTTTCTGCATACGCAGATTGAACTGGTCGCGCAGCAGGCCGAGCAGTTGCTCGTTCAGCTGCTGTGCTGATTTTTCACGAAGTTCATTCGCTTTCATCACATCACCGTCCGTTTAACAAAGGAGGTGGCGAGCGGCAGCTTTGCAGCAGCCAGGGCGAAAGCCTCACGCGCCAGCTCTTCAGAAACACCCTCGATTTCGTACAGGACTTTGCCTGGCTGAATCTGGGCAACCCAGTACTCCACGTTACCCTTACCTTTACCCATCCGAACTTCGAGTGGCTTCTTGGTGACAGGCTTGTCCGGGAATACACGGATCCAGATCTTGCCGCCACGTTTTACGTGACGGGTCAGAGCACGACGCGCTGACTCGATCTGACGAGCGGTGAGACGACCACGAGCAACAGACTTCAGCGCGAACTCGCCGAAGCTGACTTTGCTACCGCGCAATGCCAGGCCACGGTTGTGACCGGTCATCTGCTTGCGGAACTTCGTACGCTTTGGTTGCAACATTTGGCGTACCCCTTACTTAGCAGCTTTTTTACGAGGCGCTGGTGCTTGTGGCTTCAGTTCTTCTTGGCGACCACCAATTACTTCGCCTTTGAAGATCCAAACCTTTACACCGATCACACCGTAGGTGGTGTGAGCTTCGTAGTTGGCATAGTCGATGTCGGCACGCAGGGTGTGCAGTGGCACACGACCTTCGCGATACCATTCAGTACGTGCGATTTCAGCACCGCCGAGACGACCGCTCACTTGGATTTTGATGCCTTTGGCACCAATGCGCATTGCGTTCTGTACAGCGCGCTTCATAGCGCGACGGAACATTACACGGCGCTCCAGCTGCTGAGCTACGCTCTGCGCAACCAGCATACCGTCGAGTTCCGGCTTGCGGATCTCTTCGATATTGATGTGCACAGGCACACCCATTTGCTTGGTCAGGTCCTGACGCAGTTTCTCAACATCTTCACCTTTCTTCCCGATAACGATACCTGGGCGAGCGGTGTGGATGGTGATACGTGCAGTCTGAGCCGGACGATGGATATCGATACGGCTGACGGACGCGCTTTTTAGTTTGTCTTGGAGATACTCACGCACCTTCAGATCAGCGAACAAGTAGTCCGCATAAGTCCGGCCGTCTGCGTACCAGACGGAGGTGTGCTCCTTGACGATTCCCAGGCGAATGCCAATGGGATGTACTTTCTGACCCATCTCTTCGACTCCGTTACTTGTCAGCAACCTTGACAGTGATATGGCAAGACCGCTTGACGATGCGATCAGCACGGCCTTTGGCACGTGGCATGATGCGCTTCAGCGAACGCCCTTCGTTGACGAAAACGGTGCTGACCTTCAGGTCATCAACGTCTGCGCCTTCGTTATGCTCGGCGTTGGCTACGGCCGACTCCAGCACTTTTTTCATGATCTCGGCGGCTTTCTTACTGCTGAAAGCCAACAGGTTGAGCGCTTCGCCCACCTTCTTCCCGCGGATCTGGTCGGCGACCAAGCGGGCTTTCTGGGCGGAGATTCGAGCGCCCGACAACTTAGCGGCTACTTCCATTTCCTTACCCCTTAACGCTTGGCTTTCTTGTCAGCCACGTGCCCACGGTATGTGCGGGTACCGGCGAACTCGCCCAGTTTGTGGCCGACCATGTCTTCGTTCACGAGAACTGGGACGTGCTGGCGACCGTTGTGTACAGCGATGGTCAGACCGACCATTTGTGGCAGGATCATCGAACGGCGCGACCAGGTCTTAACTGGTTTGCGATCGTTCTTTTCCGCCGCCACTTCGATCTTCTTCAGTAGGTGAAGATCAATAAAAGGACCTTTTTTCAGAGAACGTGGCACTGTCGTATCCCTCTATTTACTTGCGACGACGGACGATCATTTTGTCGGTACGCTTATTACCACGAGTCTTCGCGCCCTTAGTCGGGAAGCCCCATGGCGATACCGGATGACGACCACCAGAGGTACGACCTTCACCACCACCATGTGGGTGGTCAACCGGGTTCATGGCAACACCACGAACGGTTGGGCGAACGCCACGCCAGCGCTTGGCACCAGCTTTACCCAACGAACGCAGGCTGTGCTCGGAGTTCGAGACTTCGCCCAGGGTCGCACGGCATTCAGCCAGTACTTTACGCATCTCACCAGAACGCAGACGCAGGGTCACGTAGACACCCTCACGAGCGATCAGCTGAGCCGAAGCACCAGCGGAACGAGCGATTTGCGCGCCTTTACCTGGCTTCAATTCGATGCCGTGTACGGTGCTACCAACTGGAATGTTACGCAGTTGCAGAGCGTTGCCCGGCTTGATCGGCGCCAAGGCACCTGCGATCAGCTGGTCGCCAGCGCTCACGCCTTTAGGGGCGATGATGTAGCGACGCTCGCCATCTGCGTACAGCAGCAGAGCGATGTGAGCAGTACGGTTTGGATCGTATTCGATACGCTCGACGGTGGCAGCGATGCCATCCTTGTCGTTGCGACGGAAGTCGACCAGACGATAATGCTGCTTATGACCACCACCAACGTGACGAGTGGTAATACGGCCATTGTTGTTACGACCACCAGACTTCGATTTTTTCTCGAGCAGCGGTGCGTGAGGAGCGCCTTTATGCAGCTCCTGGTTGACCACCTTGACCACAAAACGGCGGCCAGGGGAAGTCGGTTTGCATTTAACGATTGCCATGATGCACCCCTTCCTTACTCAGCACTGCTGCTGAAATCGAGATCTTGGCCTGGCTGAAGGGAGATAACTGCCTTCTTCCAGTCATTACGCTTGCCCAGACCGCGAGCAGTGCGCTTGCTCTTACCCAGAACATTCAGGGTAGTAACGCGCTCTACTTTGACGCTGAACAGGCTTTCGACGGCCTTCTTGATTTCCAGCTTGGTTGCATCGGTTGCAACCTTGAAAACGAACTGGCCTTTCTTGTCTGCCAGAACCGTAGCCTTCTCGGAAACGTGCGGGCCAAGCAGAACTTTAAATACGCGTTCCTGGTTCATCCCAGCAGCTCCTCGAATTTCTTCACGGCCGACACGGTGATCAACACCTTGTCGTATGCGATCAGACTGACCGGATCGGAACCCTGCACGTCACGAACGTCGACGTGTGGCAGGTTGCGAGCAGCCAGGTACAGGTTCTGATCAACAGCGTCAGACACGATCAGGACGTCAGTCAGACCCATGCCATTCAGCTTGTTCAGCAGATCTTTGGTTTTCGGTGCTTCAACAGCGAAGTCCTGAACCACGACCAGACGATCAGTACGCACCAGCTCAGCAAGGATGGAACGCATTGCTGCGCGGTACATCTTCTTGTTCAGCTTCTGGGAGTGATCCTGAGGACGAGCTGCGAAAGTGGTACCGCCGCCACGCCAGATTGGGCTACGGATAGTACCGGCACGAGCACGGCCAGTACCTTTCTGACGCCATGGGCGCTTACCGCCACCAGAAACGTCGGAACGGGTCTTTTGCTGCTTGCTACCTTGACGGCCGCCGGCCATGTAGGCCACGACTGCTTGGTGAACCAGCGTCTCGTTGAATTCGCCGCCAAATGTCAGTTCGGAAACTTCGATCGCTTGAGCGTCATTTACATTTAATTGCATGTCAGCTTCCCCTTAACCGCGAGCCTTGGCTGCTGGACGTACAACCAAGTTGCCGCCAGTAGCGCCAGGAACAGCGCCCTTGACCAACAACAGATTGCGTTCAGCGTCCACGCGCACTACTTCGAGGGACTGCACGGTCACGCGCTCAGCGCCCATATGACCGGACATTTTTTTGCCCTTGAATACACGACCAGGAGTCTGGCACTGGCCGATAGAGCCTGGAACGCGGTGGGATACGGAGTTACCGTGGGTGTTATCTTGCCCGCGGAAGTTCCAACGCTTGATCGTACCCTGGAAGCCTTTACCTTTGGACTGACCGGTTACATCAACCAGTTGACCAGCAGCGAAGATTTCAGCGTTGATCAGATCGCCGGCCTGGTACTCGCCTTCTTCAAGGCGGAATTCCATTACGGTACGACCAGCGGCTACGTTCGCCTTGGCGAAGTGGCCAGCTTGAGCAGCTGTTACACGCGAAGCGCGACGCTCGCCGACAGTGACTTGCACTGCACGATAGCCATCGGTCTCTTCAGTTTTGAACTGGGTGACGCGATTCGGCTCGATCTCAATGACCGTGACCGGAATGGAGACACCTTCTTCGGTGAAAATACGGGTCATACCGCATTTACGACCGACTACACCAATAGTCATGTTGTAAACCTCATGAGTGTACGGGGCTTTCACCCGCTATGGCCGCCCATTTCAGAGCGTTACACGACTAAGACCGAGTCTTAGCCGAGGCTGATCTGCACTTCCACACCGGCCGCAAGATCAAGCTTCATAAGAGCATCAACGGTTTTATCCGTTGGCTGGACGATGTCCAGAACGCGCTTATGAGTACGGATCTCGTACTGGTCACGCGCGTCTTTGTTGACGTGCGGGGAGACCAGAACGGTGAACCGCTCTTTACGGGTAGGCAGTGGAATTGGACCACGCACTTGAGCACCAGTACGTTTCGCGGTTTCCACGATTTCCTGGGTGGATTGGTCGATCAGGCGATGGTCAAAAGCCTTCAACCTGATACGGATTTGCTGATTTTGCATTGGATTTCAGACTCCGGCTGCTATTCCCACCGGGCGCAATACGCCCGTTAAAAGGAGGCGCAATTCTATAGACGCCCCTGATAGGTGTCAACCTAATAAAAAAGCCCCCGCTAAGCGGGGGCTTTCCTGTTCATCGAGTCGACTCTGAAAGAGTCTTATTCGATGACTTTGGCTACGACGCCAGCGCCGACGGTACGACCGCCTTCACGGATAGCGAAACGCAGGCCGTCTTCCATTGCGATGGTCTTGATCAGAGTGACAGTCATCTGAATGTTGTCACCTGGCATTACCATTTCAACGCCTTCTGGCAGCTCGCAGTTACCAGTCACGTCAGTTGTACGGAAGTAGAACTGTGGACGGTAGCCTTTGAAGAACGGAGTGTGACGACCGCCTTCTTCCTTGCTCAGAACGTAGACTTCTGCGGTGAACTTGGTGTGCGGCTTGACGGTGCCTGGCTTGACCAGAACCTGGCCACGCTCAACGTCGTCACGCTTGGTGCCGCGCAGCAGTACGCCGCAGTTCTCGCCAGCACGACCTTCGTCGAGCAGCTTGCGGAACATTTCAACGCCGGTGCAGGTAGTTTTCTGAGTGTCGCGCAGACCGACGATCTCAACTTCTTCCTGGATACGGACGATGCCACGCTCAACACGACCAGTCACAACAGTACCGCGACCGGAGATCGAGAATACGTCTTCGATTGGCATCAGGAACGGCTTGTCGATAGCACGCTCTGGCTCTGGGATGTAGCTGTCCAGAGTTTCCACCAGCTTCTTGACAGCAGTGGTGCCCATTTCGTTGTCGTCTTGGCCGTTCAGAGCCATCAGAGCCGAACCGATGATGATTGGAGTGTCATCACCTGGGAAGTCGTAAGTGCTCAGCAGGTCGCGCACTTCCATCTCAACCAGTTCCAGCAGCTCAGCGTCGTCAACCATGTCAGCCTTGTTCAGGAAGACAACGATGTACGGAACGCCTACCTGACGGGACAGCAGGATGTGCTCACGGGTTTGTGGCATCGGACCATCAGCGGCCGAGCAAACCAGGATCGCGCCGTCCATCTGGGCAGCACCGGTGATCATGTTTTTTACGTAGTCGGCGTGACCTGGGCAGTCAACGTGTGCGTAGTGACGCACGGACGAATCGTATTCAACGTGAGCGGTGTTGATGGTGATACCGCGAGCTTTCTCTTCCGGGGCGCTGTCGATCTTGTCGAAGTCAACCTTGGCCGAACCGAAAACTTCGGAGCAGACACGGGTCAGAGCAGCGGTCAGGGTAGTTTTACCGTGGTCAACGTGGCCGATGGTGCCAACGTTGACGTGCGGTTTGTTCCGTTCAAATTTTTCTTTAGCCACGACAATTAACTCCTAGCTTAAAGGGGCTGGATCAGCCTTGCTTTTTGGTAACAGTCTCGACGATATGCGACGGAGCTGTATTGTATTTTTTGAATTCCATAGAGTAGCTTGCGCGACCCTGAGACATGGAGCGAACGTCGGTTGCGTAACCGAACATCTCACCCAACGGAACCTCGGCGCGGATAACCTTGCCGGAAACCGTATCTTCCATACCCAGAATCATGCCACGACGACGGTTAAGGTCGCCCATGACATCACCCATGTAGTCTTCAGGCGTAACGACTTCTACCGCCATGATAGGTTCAAGCAACTCACCACCGCCCTTCTGGGCCAGTTGCTTGGTAGCCATGGAAGCAGCCACCTTAAACGCCATCTCGTTGGAGTCGACGTCGTGGTAAGAACCGTCGAACACAGTCGCCTTCAGGCCGATCAGCGGATAGCCGGCAACAACGCCGTTCTTCATCTGCTCTTCGATACCTTTCTGGATCGCCGGGATGTATTCCTTAGGAACCACACCACCAACGACTTCGTTCAGGAATTGCAGACCTTCCTGACCTTCGTCAGCCGGTGCAAAACGGATCCAGCAATGACCGAACTGGCCACGACCGCCGGACTGGCGAACGAACTTGCCTTCGATTTCACAGCTCTTCGTGATGCGCTCACGATAGGAAACCTGAGGCTTACCGATGTTGGCTTCGACGTTGAACTCACGGCGCATCCGGTCAACCAGGATGTCCAGGTGCAGCTCGCCCATGCCGGAGATGATCGTCTGACCAGTCTCTTCATCAGTCTTGACGCGGAAAGAAGGGTCTTCCTGAGCGAGCTTGCCCAGAGCGATACCCATTTTTTCCTGGTCGTCCTTGGTCTTAGGCTCAACGGCAACCGAGATAACCGGCTCCGGGAAGTCCATGCGAACCAGGATGATTGGCTTGTCAGCGTTGCACAAGGTTTCACCGGTGGTGACGTCCTTCATGCCGATCAAGGCCGCGATGTCGCCAGCGCGCACTTCCTTGATTTCTTCACGGGCGTTTGCGTGCATTTGCACCATACGACCCACGCGCTCTTTCTTGCCTTTTACCGAGTTGATCACGCCGTCGCCGGATGCCAACACGCCCGAGTAAACTCGAACGAAGGTCAAGGTACCCACGAATGGGTCAGTAGCGATCTTGAACGCCAAAGCCGCGAACGGCTCGTCGTCACTTGCGTGACGCTCCATTTCCTCTTCCTCGTTATCCGGGTTGGAACCCTTGATAGCAGGAATGTCGGTTGGAGCAGGCAGGAAGTCGATAACGGCGTCGAGAACCAGGGGAACGCCCTTGTTCTTGAAGGAAGAACCGCAAACAGCCAGAACGATCTCACCAGCGATAGTACGCTGACGCAGAGCGGCCTTGATTTCCTCGTTGGAGAGTTCTTCGCCCTCGAGGTACTTGTTCATCAGCTCTTCATTGGCTTCGGCCGCAGCCTCAACCATGTTGCTGCGCCATTGCTCGGCTTCTTCCAACAGCTCGGCAGGAATTTCCTTACGAACAGGGACCATGCCCTTGTCGGAGTCATTCCAGTACACGGCCTGCATGTTGATCAGGTCGATCTGGCCCTGGAAGTTGTCTTCCGAACCGATAGCGAGCTGGATAGGCACCGGAGTGTGACCCAGACGCTGCTTGATCTGACCGATCACGCGCAGGAAGTTGGCACCAGCACGGTCCATCTTGTTTACATAAACAAGACGTGGAACACCGTATTTGTTGGCCTGACGCCATACGGTTTCCGACTGAGGCTCAACGCCCGAAGTACCACAGAACACAACGACCGCGCCGTCGAGTACACGCAGGGAACGCTCAACTTCAATGGTGAAGTCTACGTGGCCCGGGGTATCGATAACGTTGAAGCGATGCTCGTGCGGGTACTGCTTCTCGGAACCTTTCCAGAAGGCGGTAATAGCAGCAGAAGTAATGGTAATACCACGCTCCTGCTCCTGAACCATCCAGTCTGTGGTCGCGGCGCCGTCATGCACCTCGCCCATTTTGTGACTTTTGCCGGTGTAAAAAAGGACGCGCTCGGTGGTGGTGGTCTTACCAGCATCCACGTGAGCAACGATACCGATGTTACGGTAGCGGTTAATCGGTGTAGTACGAGCCATAAAGCCCTCGCAAATTGAGTGACGCTAAAATTAGAAGCGGTAGTGCGAGAAAGCCTTGTTGGCTTCAGCCATACGGTGCACGTCTTCACGCTTCTTAACTGCAGCACCTTTACCTTCAGCAGCGTCCAACAGTTCACCAGCCAAACGCAGGGCCATGGACTTCTCGCCGCGCTTGCGGGCGAAGTCTACCAGCCAGCGCATTGCCAGGGCGTTACGACGGGAAGGACGAACTTCGACCGGAACCTGGTAAGTAGCACCGCCTACACGGCGCGACTTCACTTCGACCAGCGGAGCGATGGCGTCGAGAGCTTTTTCGAAGATTTCCAGGGGATCGCTGTTCTTGCGCTCCTTAACTTTGTCCAGTGCGCCATAAACGATACGTTCGGCAACGGCTTTCTTGCCGCTTTCCATAACGTGGTTCATGAACTTGGCGAGAATCTGGCTTCCGTATTTCGGATCGTCCAGAATCTCACGTTTGGCTGCTACGCGACGTCTTGGCATGATAAGCCCTCAAGCGGTCTTCAGGTTAGCCCGGGACAGCGGATGCGTGCCCGACCTTACTCTTATCGACTCAATAAAAATGAAAAACTGCAAAACGACCGATTACTTCGGACGCTTGGTACCGTACTTCGAGCGACCCTGGTTACGACCTTTAACGCCGGAAGTATCCAAAGAACCGCGGACGGTGTGGTAACGAACACCTGGCAAGTCTTTTACACGACCGCCGCGGATCAGTACCACGCTGTGCTCTTGCAGGTTGTGACCTTCACCACCGATGTACGAGGAAACCTCGAAACCGTTGGTCAGGCGCACACGGCATACTTTACGCAGTGCCGAGTTAGGTTTTTTCGGCGTGGTGGTATACACACGGGTGCATACGCCACGACGTTGCGGGCAGTTCTGCAGCGCAGGCACGTCGGATTTCTCGACGATACGCTTACGCGGCTGACGTACCAGCTGGTTGATAGTTGCCATCTACTAGCTCCACTGTTGTCTTGCGACGCTATTGTCTTACAAGAAAAGCAAAATGGCAGGAACGAATTCCCGCCAAATTTAGGGGATCAAGAGTCTAAAGAGGATCTTGCCCCCAGTCAAGGCAAGGCCCCGACCTCCCCGCCCACCGAATCTCGACAATTTGTCTCGATCCGCCGAACGGGATGGCCAGGGCCAGGCACTTAATCAACGCCGAACTCAGTTACCGCTCGAGTTCAGTGCTTCGGTCAGTGCAGCTTCCACTTCACTGGCGCTCACGCGCAGCGGCTTGTCTGCATCACGACGACGCTTGCGTTCGCTGTGATAGGCCAAACCGGTACCGGCCGGGATCAGACGACCCACGACCACGTTTTCTTTCAGGCCGCGCAAGTAGTCGCGCTTGCCGGTTACCGCCGCCTCGGTCAGTACGCGAGTGGTTTCCTGGAAGGAAGCCGCCGAGATGAACGATTCGGTGGACAGCGACGCCTTGGTGATACCCAGCAGTACGCGAGTGAACTTGGCAAGGAACTTGTCCTCGTTCGCCAGACGCTCGTTTTCCACCAGCACGTGAGTCAGTTCCATCTGGTCGCCCTTGATGAAGCTGGAGTCGCCAGACTCGGAGATCTCAACTTTACGCAGCATCTGACGCAGGATGGTCTCGATGTGCTTGTCGTTGATCTTCACGCCCTGCAGACGATAAACGTCCTGGATTTCGTTCACGATGTACTTGGCCAGCGCACTGACACCCAGCAGACGCAGGATGTCATGTGGATCGCTCGGACCGTCGGAGATAACTTCGCCGCGGTTTACCTGTTCGCCTTCGAAGACGTTCAGGTGACGCCACTTAGGAATCAGCTCTTCGTACGGATCGCTACCGTCGTTCGGGGTGATAACCAGACGGCGCTTGCCCTTGGTTTCTTTACCGAACGCGATGGTGCCGCTGACTTCAGCCAGAATCGAGGCTTCTTTCGGACGACGAGCTTCGAACAAGTCGGCAACACGCGGCAGACCACCGGTGATGTCGCGGGTCTTCGAAGTTTCTTGCGGGATACGAGCGATAACATCACCGATCGCGATCCGCGCACCGTCCGCAACACCGACCAGGGCGTTGGCTGGCAGGAAGTACTGAGCGATTACGTCAGTACCTGGCAGCAACAGATCCTTGCCGTTGTCGTCGACCATCTTCACGGCCGGACGGATGTCCTTGCCTGCAGCTGGACGATCTTTTGCGTCGAGCACTTCGATGTTGGTCATACCGGTCAATTCGTCAGTCTGACGCTTGATCGTGATGCCTTCTTCCATGCCCACGTAGGTCACGGTACCTTTCATCTCGGTGACGATTGGGTGAGTGTGCGGATCCCACTTGGCCACGATGGCACCAGCGTCGACCTTGTCGCCTTCCTTCACCGAAATCACGGCACCGTACGGCAGCTTGTAGCGCTCGCGCTCACGACCGAAGTCGTCGGCAATCGCCAACTCACCGGAACGGGAAACGGCGACCAGGTGACCGTCGACACGCTCAACATGCTTCAGGTTGTGCAGGCGGACAGTACCGCCATTCTTCACCTGAACGCTGTCGGCCGCGGAGGTCCGGCTTGCCGCACCACCGATGTGGAACGTACGCATGGTCAGCTGGGTACCCGGCTCACCGATGGACTGGGCAGCAATAACGCCGACCGCTTCACCGATGTTCACCTGGTGACCACGTGCCAGGTCGCGACCGTAGCACTTGGCGCAGATGCCGTAGCGGGTTTCACAGCTGATCGGCGAGCGCACGATCACTTCGTCGATGCTGTTGAGTTCGATGAATTCGACCCACTTCTCGTCAACCAGGGTGCCAGCAGGAACGATGACGTCCTCGGTACCCGGCTTGAATACGTCACGGGCGATGACACGACCCAATACGCGCTCACCCAGCGGCTCTACAACGTCACCCCCTTCGATGTGCGGAGTCATTACCAGGCCATGCTCGGTGCCGCAATCGATCTCGGTCACGACCAGATCCTGGGCAACGTCTACCAGACGACGAGTCAGGTAACCGGAGTTCGCCGTTTTCAACGCGGTATCCGCAAGACCCTTACGAGCACCGTGAGTGGAGATGAAGTACTGGAGTACGCTCAAACCTTCACGGAAGTTCGCAGTAATCGGGGTCTCGATGATGGAGCCGTCCGGCTTGGCCATCAGGCCACGCATACCGGCGAGCTGACGGATCTGCGCAGCAGAACCCCGCGCACCCGAGTCGGCCATCATGTACATCGAGTTGAAGGATTCCTGGTCGACTTCCTTGCCATGGCGGTCGATGACCTTCTCTTTCGAGAGGTTGGCCATCATGGCCTTGGATACTTCGTCGTTCGCCTTGGACCAGAGGTCGATCACCTTGTTGTACTTCTCGCCCTGGGTTACCAGGCCGGACGCGTACTGGCTTTCGATCTCTTTCACTTCTTCGGTGGCTGCACCGATGATGCGGGCTTTTTCATCAGGGATAACGAAGTCGTTAACACCGATGGAAACGCCGGAGATGGTCGAATAGGCAAAACCGGTGTACATCAACTGGTCAGCGAAGATCACGGTCTCTTTCAGACCAACCACGCGGTAGCACTGGTTGATCAGCTTGGAGATCGCCTTTTTCTTCATCGGCAGGTTGACGACATCGAAGGACAAGCCTTTCGGCACGACCTGGAACAGCAGCGCACGGCCGACGGTGGTGTCGACGATACGAGTGTTGGTCACGCTGTTGCCATCACGATCGTTTACGGTTTCGTTGATCCGCACCTTGACCTTGGCGTGCAGTGCGGCTTCGCCGGCACGGAACACACGGTCAACTTCCTGCAGGTCCGCGAACACACGACCTTCGCCCTTGGCGTTGATCGCTTCACGAGTCATGTAGTACAGACCCAATACAACGTCCTGGGACGGAACGATGATTGGCTCACCGTTGGCTGGCGACAGGATGTTGTTGGTCGACATCATCAACGCACGCGCTTCGAGCTGGGCTTCCAGCGTCAGCGGTACGTGCACGGCCATTTGGTCGCCGTCGAAGTCGGCGTTGTACGCAGCACAGACCAGCGGGTGCAGCTGGATAGCCTTACCTTCGATCAGTACCGGTTCAAACGCCTGGATACCCAGACGGTGAAGGGTCGGTGCACGGTTGAGCAGCACTGGGTGTTCGCGAATTACTTCGGCAAGAACGTCCCAGACCTCTGGCAGCTCGCGCTCGACCATCTTCTTGGCGGCCTTGATGGTGGTCGCAAGACCACGCATTTCCAGCTTGCCGAAGATGAACGGTTTGAACAGTTCCAGAGCCATTTTCTTTGGCAGGCCGCACTGGTGCAGACGCAGGGTCGGGCCTACGGTAATTACCGAACGACCGGAGTAGTCAACACGCTTACCGAGCAAGTTCTGACGGAAACGACCCTGCTTACCCTTGATCATGTCAGCCAGGGATTTCAGAGGACGCTTGTTCGAACCGGTGATAGCGCGGCCACGACGACCGTTGTCGAGCAATGCGTCCACCGCTTCCTGCAACATACGCTTTTCGTTGCGCACGATGATGTCCGGAGCGGACAGATCGAGCAGGCGCTTCAAGCGGTTGTTACGGTTGATCACCCGACGATACAGATCGTTGAGGTCGGAAGTCGCGAAACGACCGCCATCGAGCGGAACCAGCGGACGCAGGTCTGGCGGCAGTACCGGCAGAACGGTCAGCACCATCCACTCTGGCAGGTTGCCGGAACCCTGGAAGGCTTCCATCAACTTCAGACGCTTGGACAGCTTCTTGATCTTGGTTTCGGAGTTGGTTTGCGGAATCTCTTCACGCAGACGACCAATCTCGTGCTCCAGGTCGATAGCGTGCAGCAGTTCGCGGACAGCTTCGGCACCCATGCGGGCATCGAAATCGTCGCCGAACTCTTCCAGCGCTTCGAAGTACTGTTCGTCGTTGAGCAGCTGACCTTTTTCAAGAGTGGTCATGCCTGGATCGATAACGACATAGCTCTCGAAGTAGAGAACGCGTTCGATATCACGCAGGGTCATGTCCATCAGCAGGCCGATACGGGACGGCAGCGATTTCAGGAACCAGATGTGGGCAACCGGCGAGGCCAGTTCGATGTGTGCCATGCGCTCACGACGAACTTTTGCCAGCGCGACTTCAACGCCGCACTTCTCGCAGATCACGCCGCGATGCTTCAAGCGCTTGTACTTACCGCACAGGCACTCGTAATCCTTTACCGGGCCAAAGATCTTGGCGCAGAACAGACCATCACGCTCGGGTTTGAACGTACGGTAGTTGATGGTTTCCGGTTTTTTTACTTCACCGAACGACCACGAACGGATCATCTCAGGCGAGGCCAATCCAATACGGATGGCGTCGAACTCTTCGACTTGACCCTGGTTTTTCAGCAAATTCAGTAGGTCTTTCAAGGCCTTTCCTCCTGGCGGAGCAGAGAGCGGGCAAACAGCCCCGCTCTCGATTCGCGTCACGTGTTATTCGGTTTCCAGATCGATATCGATGCCGAGGGAACGAATTTCCTTGATCAACACGTTGAAGGACTCGGGCATGCCCGGCTCCATACGGTGATCGCCGTCCACGATGTTTTTGTACATCTTGGTCCGGCCGTTCACATCGTCCGACTTCACTGTGAGCATTTCTTGCAGAGTGTATGCAGCACCGTATGCTTCCAGTGCCCAGACCTCCATCTCCCCGAAACGCTGACCACCGAACTGCGCCTTACCACCCAGCGGCTGCTGGGTAACCAGGCTGTAAGAACCGGTAGAACGAGCGTGCATCTTGTCGTCTACCAAGTGGTTCAGCTTCAGCATGTACATGTAGCCAACGGTAACCGGACGCTCGAACTTGTTGCCGGTACGACCATCGAACAGCTGCATCTGGCCGCTTTCTGGCAGGTCCGCCAGTTTCAGCATGGCCTTGATTTCGCTTTCCTTGGCACCGTCGAACACCGGGGTAGCCATTGGAACGCCGCCGCGCAGGTTCTTCGCCAAGTCCAGGATTTCCTGGTCGGAGAAGGTGTCCAGCTCTTCGTTGCGCCCGCCGATCTCGTTGTAGATCTCGTGCAGGAACTTACGCAGATCAGCGACCTTGCGCTGCTCTTCGATCATGCGGTTGATCTTCTCGCCCAACCCTTTGGCCGCGAGGCCCAGGTGAGTTTCGAGAATCTGACCAACGTTCATACGCGAAGGTACGCCCAACGGGTTGAGAACCACATCGACCGGGGTGCCATTGGCATCGTGCGGCATGTCTTCAACCGGCATGATCACGGAGACCACACCCTTGTTACCGTGACGACCGGCCATCTTGTCGCCCGGCTGGATGCGACGACGGATTGCCAGGTAAACCTTGACGATTTTCAGCACGCCTGGAGCCAGGTCATCGCCCTGCTGCAGTTTGCGCTTCTTGTCTTCGAACTTGTCGTCCAGCAGACGGCGGCGATCAACGATATAGGCCTGGGCCTTCTCGAGCTGCTCGTTCAGAGCATCTTCAGCCATGCGCAGCTTGAACCACTGGCCATGCTCAAGACCGTCGAGGACTTCGTCGGTGATCTCCTGACCTTTCTTCAGGCCGGCGCCGCCTTCGGCTTTGTGGCCGACCAGGGCGGAGCGCAGACGCTCGAAAGTCGCGCCTTCGACGATACGGAACTCTTCGTTCAGGTCCTTGCGGATCTCGTCGAGCTGAGTCTTCTCGATCGACAGTGCGCGAGCGTCACGCTCAACGCCGTCGCGGGTAAAGACCTGTACGTCAATGACGGTACCCTTGGTGCCGGTAGGCACGCGCAGGGAGGTGTCTTTCACGTCGCTGGCTTTTTCACCGAAGATCGCACGCAGCAGCTTCTCTTCCGGAGTCAGTTGGGTCTCGCCTTTCGGAGTGACCTTGCCGACCAGGATGTCGCCCGCGCCTACTTCAGCACCTACGTAAACGATACCGGCTTCGTCCAGCTTGTTCAGTGCAGCTTCACCCACGTTCGGGATGTCCGCAGTGATTTCCTCTGGGCCAAGCTTGGTGTCACGAGCCACACAGGTCAGTTCCTGGATGTGGATCGTGGTGAAGCGGTCTTCCTGGACCACACGCTCGGACAGGCAGATGGAGTCTTCGAAGTTGAAGCCGTTCCATGCCATGAACGCGATGCGCATGTTCTGACCCAGCGCCAGTTCACCCATGTCGGTGGACGGGCCGTCGGCCATGATGTCGCTGCGCTGAACCCGATCACCTTTGCTGACCAGCGGACGCTGGTTGATGCAGGTGTTCTGGTTGGAGCGGGTGTACTTGGTCAGGTTGTAGATGTCGACACCGGCTTCGCCCGGCTCTACTTCGTCATCGGCAACACGAACCACGATACGGCTGGCGTCGACGGAATCGATCACACCGCCACGACGAGCCACGACGCAAACGCCGGAGTCGCGCGCAACGTTGCGCTCCATGCCAGTACCTACCAGTGGCTTATCGGCACGCAGGGTCGGTACAGCCTGACGCTGCATGTTCGAACCCATCAACGCACGGTTGGCGTCGTCGTGCTCGAGGAACGGGATCAGCGACGCTGCAACCGACACTACCTGCTTCGGCGATACGTCCATCAAGGTGACGTCTTCCGGCGCCTTGACGGTGAACTCGTTCAAGTGACGAACAGCTACCAGCTCGTCGGTCAGGACTTTCTTGTCGTTCATCGTGGCCGAAGCCTGAGCGATCACGTGATCAGCCTCTTCGATGGCAGACAGGAACACGATCTCGTCGGTGACCAGGGCGTCTTTCACCACACGGTACGGGCTTTCGAGGAAGCCATACTGGTTGGTGCGCGCATAGGCGGCCAAAGAGTTGATCAGACCGATGTTCGGACCTTCCGGCGTTTCGATCGGGCATACACGACCGTAGTGAGTCGGGTGTACGTCACGAACTTCGAAGCCTGCACGCTCACGGGTCAGACCGCCTGGGCCGAGTGCGGAAACACGACGCTTGTGGGTGATCTCGGACAGCGGGTTGTTCTGGTCCATGAACTGGGACAGCTGGCTCGAGCCGAAGAATTCCTTCACCGCCGCGGCCACTGGCTTGGCGTTGATCAGGTCTTGCGGCATCAGGCCTTCGCTTTCAGCCATCGACAGGCGTTCCTTGACCGCGCGCTCTACGCGCACCAGGCCAACACGGAACTGGTTTTCGGCCATTTCGCCTACGCAGCGAACGCGACGGTTACCCAGGTGGTCGATGTCATCGACGATGCCTTTGCCGTTACGGATGTCGACCAAGGTCTTGAGCACCGCAACGATGTCATCCTTGTTCAGCACGCCCGAACCTTCGATCTCGGTACGACCGATACGACGGTTGAACTTCATCCGGCCGACCGCGGAGAGGTCATAGCGCTCAGGGCTGAAGAACAGGTTGTTGAACAGGGTCTCGGCAGCATCCTTGGTTGGCGGCTCGCCAGGACGCATCATGCGATAGATCTCGACCAGGGCTTCCAGCTGGTTGCCAGTGGAGTCGATCTTCAGCGTGTCGGAGATGAACGGACCGCAGTCGATGTCGTTGGTGTACAGGGTCTCGATACGAACGACCTGAGCCTTGACGATCTTCGCCAGGATCTCGACGGTGAGCTCGGTATTGCACTCAGCGATGATCTCGCCGGTGGCTGGATGCACGATGACCTTGGCGGTGGTGCGACCCAGGACGTAGTCCATCGGCACCTGCAGCTCTTTGATACCGGCTTTTTCCAGCTGGTTGATGTGGCGAGCAGTAATACGACGGCCTTGCTCGACAATAACCTTGCCCTTGTCGTCCTGGATATCCAGGACCGCGATTTCACCGCGCAGGCGCTGAGGCACCAACTCCAGGCTCAGGTTCTCACCTTGCACATGGAAGACGTTGGTGGTGTAGAACGCGTCCAGCACTTCTTCGGTCGTATAGCCGAGCGCGCGCAGCAGTACCGATGCAGGCAGCTTGCGACGACGGTCAATACGCACGAATACGCAGTCTTTCGGGTCGAACTCGAAGTCCAGCCACGAACCGCGGTAAGGAATGATGCGCGCGGAGTAGAGCAGTTTGCCGGAACTGTGCGTCTTACCACGGTCGTGGTCGAAGAACACGCCCGGGGAACGGTGCAGCTGGGAAACGATTACACGCTCGGTACCGTTGATTACGAAGGTACCGTTCTCAGTCATCAGGGGGATTTCACCCATGTAGACTTCTTGCTCTTTGATGTCCTTGATCGCTTTATTCGACGATTCTTTGTCGAAAATGATCAGGCGCACTTTTACCCGCAAAGGTACGGCGTAAGTAACACCGCGCAATACGCATTCTTTGACATCAAATGCCGGTTCGCCCAGGCGATAACCGACGTACTCCAGCGCAGCATTGCCGGAGTAGCTGATGATCGGGAAAACGGATTTGAAGGCCGCATGCAGGCCCACGTCGCGGAACTGATCTTTAGTCGCTCCCGCTTGCAAGAATTCACGATACGAATCCAGCTGGATGGCCAGGAGGTACGGCACATCCATGACGTCCGGCAACTTGCTAAAGTCCTTGCGGATACGTTTTTTCTCAGTATATGAGTAAGCCATCAGCGTTCCCCAGCTTGGTCACCTGCTTGTTTGGCCCCTCCCGACGGGAGCAGCCAGAAAATCGTGCAAACCCCATGGTTTGCGCCACCACATCGGGTGGTTACAGCTCGCGATCAGCACCGACCCAGTCGGCTGCCAATAACGGAAAAAGGCCGGTGGCAAGAGCCACCAGCCATCAGCCTGTCGCTTAACGCTCGGGCTGGAGACGCAAAGTCGATGCTTACTTCAGCTCGACTTTAGCGCCTGCTTCTTCCAGTGCTGCTTTGGCTTTGTCAGCTGCGTCTTTGGCAACAGCTTCCAGAACCATGGCAGGAGCGCCGTCAACTACAGCCTTGGCTTCTTTCAGGCCCAGACCGGTCAGTTCACGTACTGCCTTGATCACGTTTACTTTCTTCTCGCCAGCTTCGGTCAGCATGACGTTGAATTCGGTTTGCTCTTCAGCAACGGCAGCGGCAACAGCTGGACCAGCGGAAGCAGCAGCAGCGGTAACACCGAATTTTTCTTCGAAAGCTTTGATCAGCTCAACAACTTCCATTACGGACATGTTGCCAACGGCTTCGAGGATATCGTTTTGAGAGATAGACATGACTCTAAATTCCTGGATTGGGGGACGGCCTACGCGACCATCGAAATAAACAAAAAACGCGAAAAGGAGTGTCGAGCCTTAGGCTGCGGCAGCTTCTTTCTGGTCGCGCAGTGCCGCCAGAGTACGAGCCAACTTGCTGGTAGCGCCTTGAATCACGCTCATCAGCTGGGAGATTGCTTCGTCACGGGTCGGCAGAGTTGCCAGTACGTCGATCTGGTTAGCTGCGAGGAACTTGCCCTCGAACGCAGCTGCCTTAATCTCGAACTTGTCCTGACCTTTGGCGAATTCCTTGAACAAACGGGCAGCAGCGCCAGGATGTTGGGTGGAGAACGCGATCAAGGTCGGGCCGGTGAACACGTCGTTGAGGACACTGTATTCAGTGTCAGCAACAGCGCGCTTGAGCAGGGTGTTACGTACTACACGTACGTAAACGCCAGCTTCACGAGCCTCTTTACGGAGTCCGGTCATAGCGCCTACTGTTACGCCACGGGCATCAGCCACGACAGCGGACAGAGCAGCTTTGGCAGCCTCGTTGACTTCAGCGACGATGGCCTTCTTGTCTTCGAGTTTAATTGCCACGGGTTTAACTCCTGCTTGTTACCGTTTCATCCGATCGAAACCGAATGTCGTTTTGGTGTCTGATTCGGTAAGGAACCGGGAGCACCATCTGCGTAGGCTTGTGGTTTAAGACTTTCGTCGCCTACGGTCTTGGACAGCCCCCGCCAGGCAGGGACCCCAATATTTGATTGGCGCAATCGCTTGCGCCAACCTTTGTCTTACGCGTCGAGCGAGCTCTGATCGATGATCAGACCTGGGCCCATAGTGGTGCTCAGGGTAACGCGCTTGACGTAGATACCTTTCGAAGAAGCTGGCTTGATGCGCTTCAGATCAGCGATCAGAGCTTCGACGTTTTCCTTCAGCTTGACGGCGTCGAAGCCGATTTTGCCAACGGAAGTGTGAATGATGCCGTTCTTGTCGGTGCGATAACGAACCTGACCGGCCTTGGCGTTTTTAACCGCGGTGGCTACGTCTGGGGTTACGGTGCCGACTTTAGGGTTAGGCATCAGACCACGTGGACCGAGGATCTGACCCAACTGGCCTACAACGCGCATGGCATCCGGGGATGCGATCACGACGTCATAGTTCAGGTCGCCGCCTTTCATTTCAGCAGCCAGATCGTCCATGCCTACGCGATCAGCACCAGCGGCCAGAGCAGCTTCAGCTGCTGGGCCCTGGGTGAACACGGCAACACGAACAGTCTTGCCAGTGCCGTGTGGCAGCACGGTAGCGCTACGTACGACCTGGTCGGATTTACGTGGGTCAACGCCCAGGTTAACAGCAACGTCGAACGACTCGCTGAACTTGACAGTCGACAGCTCGGCCAGCAGAGCGGCGGCGTCTACAAAGTTGTAGGCCTTGCCTGCTTCGATTTTGCCGGCGATAGCCTTTTGACGCTTGGTCAGCTTAGCCATTACACACCCTCCACGTTAAGGCCCATGCTACGAGCAGAACCGGCGATAGTACGCACGGCTGCATCCATATCAGCTGCAGTCAGATCCGCGTTTTTGGTTTTCGCGATTTCTTCCAGCTGAGCACGGGTAACGGTGCCAACCTTAACGGTGTTTGGACGAGCGGAACCGCTGGTCAAACCTGCAGCCTTCTTCAGCAGAACCGAAGCAGGGGTGCTTTTTGTTTCGAAAGTGAAGCTGCGGTCGCTGTAGACAGTGATGATCACTGGAGTCGGCAGACCTGGCTCAAGACCCTGAGTACGGGCGTTGAAAGCCTTGCAGAATTCCATGATGTTCACGCCGTGCTGACCCAGTGCAGGACCAACAGGTGGGCTTGGGTTAGCCTGAGCGGCCTTCACTTGCAGCTTGATGTAAGCGGTAATCTTCTTGGCCATGAGGCACTCCAATTACGGGTTCGAACGCCTCGAAAGGCTCCCCGGTTGCTTGCGCGTTTATCCCAGTGACGACAAAACCCCACAGCCTTGGGCTGCGGGGTTGGGATGCCTGTCCAATCAGACCTTTTCGACCTGACTGAACTCCAACTCTACCGGAGTAGAGCGACCGAAAATGAGCACCGCGACCTGAATCCGGCTCTTTTCGTAGTTAACCTCTTCAACCGTGCCATTGAAGTCAGCGAATGGACCGTCGGTGACGCGTACAACCTCACCTGGCTCAAACAATGTCTTCGGCTTCGGCTTGTCGCTACCATCAGCGACACGACGCAGAATCGCTTCCGCCTCTTTATCTGTGATCGGCGCCGGCTTGTCGGCGGTACCGCCAATAAAGCCCATCACCCGAGGGGTATCCTTGACCAAGTGCCAAGTCCCTTCGTTCATATCCATCTGTACCAGCACATAGCCTGGAAAGAACTTACGTTCACTTTTGCGCTTCTGGCCATTACGCATTTCAACCACTTCTTCAGTGGGAACCAGAATCTCGCCAAAGCCATCTTCCATGCCTGCCAGCTTCACACGCTCTATCAACGAGCGCATAACATGCTTCTCGTAACCCGAGTAAGCATGCACAACGTACCAACGCTTAGCCACGGGACACCCTTAGCCAACAATCAAGGAAACAAGCCAACCGAGCAGGGAATCGAGCCCCCACAGCAGCAACGCCATCACCAAAACAACAGCCACAACGATCAACGTGGTCTGCGTGGTTTCCTGGCGAGTCGGCCATACGACTTTACGAATCTCGGTGCGAGCTTCCTTAGCGAGTACAAAGAAAGACTTGCCCTTGGCTGTCTGCAGGCCTACAAAGGCAGCTACAGCAGCAATGGCAAGCAATGCAAGTACACGGTACAGGATCGGCGAAGCAGAAAAATACTGATTGCCAACAACGCCAACAACCACCAAAGCGACTACCACTAGCCACTTGAGCAGATCGAAGCGAGAGCCTTGAGCTTCAGCTTTAGGAGTCATCTATGAAGATCCTGTGAAAAGAAAGCCAGACACACCGAGTGAATCTGGCAGGTCAGGAGGGAATCGAACCCCCAACCTACGGTTTTGGAGACCGTCGCTCTGCCAATTGAGCTACTGACCTAAAACAAAATCAGGCCGACCATTATGCCGGCCCGAAAAAGACATTACAACTATTTACTCGATGACTTTGGCTACGACGCCAGCGCCGACGGTACGACCGCCTTCACGGATAGCGAAACGCAGGCCGTCTTCCATTGCGATGGTCTTGATCAGAGTGACAGTCATCTGAATGTTGTCACCTGGCATTACCATTTCAACGCCTTCTGGCAGCTCGCAGTTACCAGTCACGTCAGTTGTACGGAAGTAGAACTGTGGACGGTAGCCTTTGAAGAACGGAGTGTGACGACCGCCTTCTTCCTTGCTCAGAACGTAGACTTCTGCGGTGAACTTGGTGTGCGGCTTGACGGTGCCTGGCTTGACCAGAACCTGGCCACGCTCAACGTCGTCACGCTTGGTGCCGCGCAGCAGTACGCCGCAGTTCTCGCCAGCACGACCTTCGTCGAGCAGCTTGCGGAACATTTCAACGCCGGTGCAGGTAGTTTTCTGAGTGTCGCGCAGACCGACGATCTCAACTTCTTCCTGGATACGGACGATGCCACGCTCAACACGACCAGTCACAACAGTACCGCGACCGGAGATCGAGAACACGTCTTCGATTGGCATCAGGAACGGCTTGTCGATAGCACGCTCTGGCTCTGGGATGTAGCTGTCCAGAGTTTCCACCAGCTTCTTGACAGCAGTGGTGCCCATTTCGTTGTCGTCTTGGCCGTTCAGAGCCATCAGAGCCGAACCGATGATGATCGGAGTGTCATCACCTGGGAAGTCGTAAGTGCTCAGCAGGTCGCGCACCTCCATCTCAACCAGTTCCAGCAGCTCAGCGTCGTCAACCATGTCAGCCTTGTTCAGGAAGACAACGATGTACGGAACGCCTACCTGACGGGACAGCAGGATGTGCTCACGGGTTTGTGGCATCGGACCATCAGCGGCCGAGCAAACCAGGATCGCGCCGTCCATCTGGGCAGCACCGGTGATCATGTTTTTTACGTAGTCGGCGTGACCTGGGCAGTCAACGTGTGCGTAGTGACGCACGGACGAATCGTATTCAACGTGAGCGGTGTTGATGGTGATACCGCGAGCTTTCTCTTCCGGGGCGCTGTCGATCTTGTCGAAGTCAACCTTGGCCGAACCGAAAACTTCGGAGCAGACACGGGTCAGAGCAGCGGTCAGCGTGGTTTTACCGTGGTCGACGTGACCGATGGTACCAACGTTGACGTGCGGCTTATTACGTTCGAACTTTTCCTTAGCCATCGAAATCACCCCTAGGAGAAGAATTTAGCAAGTCACACGAGCCATTAAAACAAAGGCAGATATTTTCATATCTGCCTTGTAATATGGAGCTCTTGAGCGGATTTGAACCGCTGACCTCACCCTTACCAAGGGTGTGCTCTACCAACTGAGCTACAAGAGCAAAACATTTTGCACAACCTGCAAACTTGGAGCGGGTAGCGGGAATCGAACCCGCATCATCAGCTTGGAAGGCTGAGGTTCTACCACTAAACTATACCCGCGGAGCTTGCAGCTCACGCTAAAACTGGTGGAGGGGGAAGGATTCGAACCTTCGAAGTCGTAGACGTCAGATTTACAGTCTGATCCCTTTGGCCGCTCGGGAACCCCTCCTAAGCGAGCCGGCATTCTATATCATGCCAGCCTTCTGTCAAGCATTTTCTCATTAAAAACCTGAGGTTAGCTGCGTTGACATCGCTCCGCACTGATAACCGTTAAAGATCTTCACTGCGAAGCGGGCGCCATTCTATGCAAACTACCCAGCAGGCGCAACCCCTTCGCATGGCATTATTTTATGTTTTAACTCATTGAATTCTTTAGAAAGGTTTTGAACCAACCCTTCATTAACCTTTCCTGCGCTTTCAGGAACAACCTGGACCCAAAATCCTCCGCCCTCAGGTGCACCTTCGGAGCTCAGCACAGATGTACGCCCCATCACGCCCAACGAAACCAATCGCTGCTCCAGCTGCCTGGCCAGCTCAGCACGAGCAAAACCGCCTAGATAATTACAATTCTTGCGCACCTCTCCGGACTTGCCGAAATCACGCCTGACAAGCGAATCCGCCGTTTCACTCAGAAGATGAATATCCTGCTGCGAGCCGCGATACAAGCTCAGTGGCGTTACATCCTTGGCCCGCAGCGGGGCCTCCTGCTGATGCCAGACATAGTAGAAGCCATTCAGAACCAGTAACAACAGAAACAGCCACCGCATAGAAACCTCAAGACAAAGGACAAGCCATCGCCAAGCCAACAAAAACCAGGTCAGGCGCAACCTTGGCTTGCGGTACAACCCCAACAACCAGACTGGCGTCCCCTCCCGTTAAAAACACCTCGAAATCCTGCCCCCAGTATTGCCGCGCCAATTCAAGCTGGGTCAGGACGAAACCTCTGAGCATCAGCATACAACCGCGCTCAACCGCCTCGACCGTCGCCCTTCCCGGAGCAAGAGTCTCGTGCGCTCGCTCGGCAGCAGTGTCATCGTAGCGAATTCGCCGAGTATGGGTACGCAACTGGTTGCGCATCAAAGGCATGCCCGGACAAATGAACCCCCCTAGATGCTCACCGTCCGCCGCGACGAAGTCGGCTGTAACGGCCGTGCCAAAATCGAGCACCAGGCAAGCGCCGGAAGCGAGATGGAAACCGCCAAGCAAGGCAAGCCAACGATCAAGACCTAACCGATCGTACTCTTCGTAACCATTTGTCACGCCTGCCATTTCTCGAGCCGGTACGGCACGTACCACGGACACCCCGAAGGTCTGTGTCAAGGAAGCGACCAACGAGTCAGTTTCCTCGGGCGTCCTGACGCTGACCAGACGGCATTTCTTTAGCTGAAACCTCTGGGCATCGCTCAGGCTGGCGAGCAGATCATCATCGGAACCGACCACACCACCTTCAACAGGCGTAACACCGTCGGAGCAAAGAACCCGCCATTTGATAAAACTGTTGCCGCAATCGAGCTCAAGAATCATCACGCAACCTCAAACTGAGCTCACCGCCGCTAAAGCTCTTTTCCACACCATCCACCTTCAAACGCAGCGCTCCCTGGTGGTCAATGCCCATCACTACGCCGTCAATCTGGTTCACACCCGCAATTAGCGAAACGGCACGGCCCTGCCATAAATGATAGTTTTCCCACTCCAGCTGGATCGCCGCAAACCCCGACGCATGATGCAACTCGAGGTACTGTTGAAGCTTCGCGCTCATATGGACCACAAGATCGTTACGATCAAATACACGGCCTGCCTCTAGGCTCATGGACGTCCACTGCTGATCAACCTCGTCAGTTGATTGCATATTCACGTTGACCCCGACACCCAGGACGACATGACAGACGTCCGCCGGATCACCCACTAATTCGAGCAAGATACCGGCAATTTTTTTGTTGCCCACCAACACATCGTTGGGCCATTTCAACCCAGCCTCAGCGATTCCAAAATCACGAAGCGCATGCATGACAGCGAGCCCAACGACGAGACTCAGCCCTTCGATTTGCCGCATACCGCCATCAATGCGCAAGACCAGACTGTAATAAAGATTGGCAGCGAACGGACTGACCCACTTACGGCCACGACGACCGCGCCCAGCGAGCTGCCGCTCAGCCAAGACCAAGAATGGCGCATCCACTCCGCGCTCTATGGAACGCAACGCTTCGGCATTAGTAGAGTCGATGGAGTCATGGATATAGACAGGCCAATCAAGGCCTTCTTTCGCGCAGATTTTCGCAGCATCCAAAAGTGACAGCGGCCTAGCCAACTGATACCCCTTGCCTCTAACTTTATGAACAGACAATCCCAACTCGGCCTCCAGATGCTGCAATTGCTTCCAGACAGCACTGCGACTGATGCCCAGCCCGGCACCTAGTGCCTGGCCTGAATGGAAACGACCATCCTTCAGAAGTTTTAACAACGTGAGCATACGAACCGCGCCTGATTACCGAGGCCAGCATGATAGCCATGCACAGGACTGTTGCATAGAAACTCGAAACGGCTTTACCAAGCGCAAAAACAAAACCCCTACCTGCATTAGCAGATAGGGGTTTCGGAATTCAATCTTGACGATGACCTACTCTCACATGGGGAAACCCCACACTACCATCGGCGATGCATCGTTTCACTTCTGAGTTCGGGATGGGATCAGGTGGTTCCAATGCTCTATGGTCGTCAAGAAATTCGGTAGCCAGCGCGTGCCTTGCGGTCACGTTCCAGCGAATGGGTATGTGATAGCGTGTTGCTTTGTGAGTATCTCGAACTTTCGGTTCGTTTCGTCTTCACAACACCGCAATCTGGCCTCTTTCGAGTCTACAAATTGCTTGGGTGTTATATGGTCAAGCCTCACGGGCAATTAGTACAGGTTAGCTCAACGCCTCACAGCGCTTACACACCCTGCCTATCAACGTCGTAGTCTTCGACGGCCCTTCAGGGAGCTCAAGGCTCCAGTGAGATCTCATCTTGAGGCAAGTTTCCCGCTTAGATGCTTTCAGCGGTTATCTTTTCCGAACATAGCTACCCGGCAATGCCACTGGCGTGACAACCGGAACACCAGAGGTTCGTCCACTCCGGTCCTCTCGTACTAGGAGCAGCCCCTCTCAAATCTCAAACGTCCACGGCAGATAGGGACCGAACTGTCTCACGACGTTCTAAACCCAGCTCGCGTACCACTTTAAATGGCGAACAGCCATACCCTTGGGACCGGCTTCAGCCCCAGGATGTGATGAGCCGACATCGAGGTGCCAAACACCGCCGTCGATATGAACTCTTGGGCGGTATCAGCCTGTTATCCCCGGAGTACCTTTTATCCGTTGAGCGATGGCCCTTCCATACAGAACCACCGGATCACTAAGACCTACTTTCGTACCTGCTCGACGTGTCTGTCTCGCAGTCAAGCGCGCTTTTGCCTTTATACTCTACGACCGATTTCCGACCGGTCTGAGCGCACCTTCGTACTCCTCCGTTACTCTTTAGGAGGAGACCGCCCCAGTCAAACTACCCACCATACACTGTCCTCGATCCGGATAACGGACCTGAGTTAGAACCTCAAAGTTGCCAGGGTGGTATTTCAAGGATGGCTCCACGCAGACTGGCGTCCACGCTTCAAAGCCTCCCACCTATCCTACACAAGCAAATTCAAAGTCCAGTGCAAAGCTATAGTAAAGGTTCACGGGGTCTTTCCGTCTAGCCGCGGATACACTGCATCTTCACAGCGATTTCAATTTCACTGAGTCTCGGGTGGAGACAGCGCCGCCATCGTTACGCCATTCGTGCAGGTCGGAACTTACCCGACAAGGAATTTCGCTACCTTAGGACCGTTATAGTTACGGCCGCCGTTTACCGGGGCTTCGATCAAGAGCTTCGCGTTAGCTAACCCCATCAATTAACCTTCCGGCACCGGGCAGGCGTCACACCCTATACGTCCACTTTCGTGTTTGCAGAGTGCTGTGTTTTTAATAAACAGTCGCAGCGGCCTGGTATCTTCGACCGGCGTGGGCTTACGCAGCAAGTGCTTCACCCTCACCGGCGCACCTTCTCCCGAAGTTACGGTGCCATTTTGCCTAGTTCCTTCACCCGAGTTCTCTCAAGCGCCTTGGTATTCTCTACCCAACCACCTGTGTCGGTTTGGGGTACGGTTCCTGGTTACCTGAAGCTTAGAAGCTTTTCTTGGAAGCATGGCATCAACCACTTCGTCACCCAAAGGGTAACTCGTCATCAGCTCTCGGCCTTGAGATCCCGGATTTACCTAAGATCTCAGCCTACCACCTTAAACTTGGACAACCAACGCCAAGCTGGCCTAGCCTTCTCCGTCCCTCCATCGCAATAACCAGAAGTACAGGAATATTAACCTGTTTTCCATCGACTACGCTTTTCAGCCTCGCCTTAGGGACCGACTAACCCTGCGTCGATTAACGTTGCGCAGGAAACCTTGGTCTTTCGGCGTGGGTGTTTTTCACACCCATTGTCGTTACTCATGTCAGCATTCGCACTTCTGATACCTCCAGCAAGCTTCTCAACTCACCTTCACAGGCTTACAGAACGCTCCTCTACCGCATCACTTACGTGATACCCGTAGCTTCGGTGTATGGTTTGAGCCCCGTTACATCTTCCGCGCAGGCCGACTCGACTAGTGAGCTATTACGCTTTCTTTAAAGGGTGGCTGCTTCTAAGCCAACCTCCTAGCTGTCTAAGCCTTCCCACATCGTTTCCCACTTAACCATAACTTTGGGACCTTAGCTGACGGTCTGGGTTGTTTCCCTTTTCACGACGGACGTTAGCACCCGCCGTGTGTCTCCCATGCTCGGCACTTGTAGGTATTCGGAGTTTGCATCGGTTTGGTAAGTCGGGATGACCCCCTAGCCGAAACAGTGCTCTACCCCCTACAGTGATACATGAGGCGCTACCTAAATAGCTTTCGAGGAGAACCAGCTATCTCCGAGCTTGATTAGCCTTTCACTCCGATCCACAGGTCATCCGCTAACTTTTCAACGGTAGTCGGTTCGGTCCTCCAGTCAGTGTTACCTAACCTTCAACCTGCCCATGGATAGATCGCCCGGTTTCGGGTCTATTCCCAGCGACTAGACGCCCTATTAAGACTCGCTTTCGCTACGCCTCCCCTATTCGGTTAAGCTCGCCACTGAAAATAAGTCGCTGACCCATTATACAAAAGGTACGCAGTCACCCAACAAAGTGGGCTCCCACTGCTTGTACGCATACGGTTTCAGGATCTATTTCACTCCCCTCTCCGGGGTTCTTTTCGCCTTTCCCTCACGGTACTAGTTCACTATCGGTCAGTCAGTAGTATTTAGCCTTGGAGGATGGTCCCCCCATATTCAGACAAAGTTTCTCGTGCTCCGTCCTACTCGATTTCACTTCTAAGATCCTTTCGCGTACAGGGCTATCACCCACTATGGCCGCACTTTCCAGAGCGTTCCGCTAAAATCAAAGAAGCTTAAGGGCTAGTCCCCGTTCGCTCGCCACTACTAAGGGAATCTCGGTTGATTTCTTTTCCTCAGGGTACTTAGATGTTTCAGTTCCCCTGGTTCGCTTCTTGCACCTATGTATTCAGTACAAGATAACCATCTTATGATGGCTGGGTTCCCCCATTCAGACATCTCCGGATCACAGTCTGTTTGCCGACTCCCCGAAGCTTTTCGCAGGCTACCACGTCTTTCATCGCCTCTGACTGCCAAGGCATCCACCGTATGCGCTTCTTCACTTGACCATATAACCCCAAGCAATCTGGTTATACTGTGAAGACGACATTCGCCGAAAATTCGATCTGGCTCTAAGAGCCACTCACAAATTTTACCTTAGCCTGATCCGTTACCAGTGAAAGTAACGTTCAGTCTATCTTTCTATCACATACCCAAATTTTTAAAGAACGATCTAATCAAAAGACTAGAAATCAACATTCATCATCCCGCGGATGGAATGCTCATTTCTAAGCTTTCAGAAGCAGTTTATGGTGGAGCCAAGCGGGATCGAACCGCTGACCTCCTGCGTGCAAGGCAGGCGCTCTCCCAGCTGAGCTATGGCCCCATAACAAAATTGGTGGGTCTGGGCAGATTCGAACTGCCGACCTCACCCTTATCAGGGGTGCGCTCTAACCAACTGAGCTACAGACCCAATTTCGAGCTTGTAACTGTTAGCTGTGAGCTATCAGCTTGGAGCTTAAAGCTGCTTCTATCGTCTTCTTCAATGAATCAAGCAATTCGTGTGGGAGCTCATGGAGCCGCTGCTGTCGTCGATTAAGGAGGTGATCCAGCCGCAGGTTCCCCTACGGCTACCTTGTTACGACTTCACCCCAGTCATGAATCACACCGTGGTAACCGTCCCCCCGCAGGTTAGACTAGCTACTTCTGGTGCAACCCACTCCCATGGTGTGACGGGCGGTGTGTACAAGGCCCGGGAACGTATTCACCGCGACATTCTGATTCGCGATTACTAGCGATTCCGACTTCACGCAGTCGAGTTGCAGACTGCGATCCGGACTACGATCGGTTTTGTGGGATTAGCTCCACCTCGCGGCTTGGCAACCCTCTGTACCGACCATTGTAGCACGTGTGTAGCCCAGGCCGTAAGGGCCATGATGACTTGACGTCATCCCCACCTTCCTCCGGTTTGTCACCGGCAGTCTCCTTAGAGTGCCCACCATAACGTGCTGGTAACTAAGGACAAGGGTTGCGCTCGTTACGGGACTTAACCCAACATCTCACGACACGAGCTGACGACAGCCATGCAGCACCTGTCTCAATGCTCCCGAAGGCACCAATCCATCTCTGGAAAGTTCATTGGATGTCAAGGCCTGGTAAGGTTCTTCGCGTTGCTTCGAATTAAACCACATGCTCCACCGCTTGTGCGGGCCCCCGTCAATTCATTTGAGTTTTAACCTTGCGGCCGTACTCCCCAGGCGGTCAACTTAATGCGTTAGCTGCGCCACTAAGAGCTCAAGGCTCCCAACGGCTAGTTGACATCGTTTACGGCGTGGACTACCAGGGTATCTAATCCTGTTTGCTCCCCACGCTTTCGCACCTCAGTGTCAGTATCAGTCCAGGTGGTCGCCTTCGCCACTGGTGTTCCTTCCTATATCTACGCATTTCACCGCTACACAGGAAATTCCACCACCCTCTACCATACTCTAGCTCGACAGTTTTGAATGCAGTTCCCAGGTTGAGCCCGGGGATTTCACATCCAACTTAACGAACCACCTACGCGCGCTTTACGCCCAGTAATTCCGATTAACGCTTGCACCCTCTGTATTACCGCGGCTGCTGGCACAGAGTTAGCCGGTGCTTATTCTGTCGGTAACGTCAAAACACTAACGTATTAGGTTAATGCCCTTCCTCCCAACTTAAAGTGCTTTACAATCCGAAGACCTTCTTCACACACGCGGCATGGCTGGATCAGGCTTTCGCCCATTGTCCAATATTCCCCACTGCTGCCTCCCGTAGGAGTCTGGACCGTGTCTCAGTTCCAGTGTGACTGATCATCCTCTCAGACCAGTTACGGATCGTCGCCTTGGTGAGCCATTACCTCACCAACTAGCTAATCCGACCTAGGCTCATCTGATAGCGCAAGGCCCGAAGGTCCCCTGCTTTCTCCCGTAGGACGTATGCGGTATTAGCGTCCGTTTCCGAGCGTTATCCCCCACTACCAGGCAGATTCCTAGGCATTACTCACCCGTCCGCCGCTCGCCACCAGGTACAAGTACCCGTGCTGCCGCTCGACTTGCATGTGTTAGGCCTGCCGCCAGCGTTCAATCTGAGCCATGATCAAACTCTTCAGTTCAAACATCTTTGGGTTTTGAGAAAACCCTAAACTTGGCTCAGCAATCGTTGGTTACATCTTTGATTTCTCGCGGAGTAACTTGTGATGCTGATAATCTGTTGACTAGCAGTCTGACTCCACAAGCACCCACACGAATTGCTTGATTCAGTTGTTAAAGAGCGGTGGGTTGAGCCTTTCGTCTCAACCGAGGCGCGCATTCTACAGCGCCCCGTGTATCTGTCAAGCGGTTATTTTAAGAAGTTTTCAAAGTTTCGCTTGGAAATCCTTAACAACTTCAACCACTTGCGCTTCCGATCTCTCGTTAGCGGGAGGCGAATTCTACAGCGTTACTCGCTGCTGTCAACACCTCTTTTTTACCGCTTTCGACCGAGAGGATCGAACCGTCGATAGCGCCCAACAAACCGGCCTATCCACTCCTTCCGCGCCTCGATGAACTGAAGCGAAGCACTTACCGAAACTTGGTTAACTCATTGAAACTCAAGGAGTTTTCCGTTTCGACTGCGCCGGAAGTGGGGCGAATTATAGACATCCAGAATTTGCCGTCAACCGTTATTTTCAGCTTTACGTAGATTTCAGCGTAATACGTGCGAAAGCCTTCTTGCCGGCCTGGCACACATGGGTAGAACCCAGCTTATATATGTAGGTGCGATCCACCACCTCACCATCTATACGCACACCTCCCGAACCCAGGAGGTCCCGCGCCATTGCGGCATTCTTGACCAAACCTGCCTTATTAAGCACCGCAGCGATCGGCATATCCTCAGCGGCGATCAACTCGACCTCAGGCAAATCATCCGGCAACTCACCATCTTTCATGCGATTACCTGCTGCACGATGAGCATTGGCCGCAGCCTCCTCACCATGGAAACGCGCAACGATTTCCTCGGCCAACTTGATCTTGATGTCACGCGGATTCGCCCCAGCCTCCACATCCGCACGGAACCCATTGATCTCGTCCATGGACCGGAAACTCAACAGCTCGAAATAACGCCACATCAGAACATCAGGAATAGAGACCAATTTGCCATACATGACGCCTGGCGCTTCCTGGATGCCGACGTAGTTGCCCAGGGACTTGGACATCTTCTTCACGCCATCGAGCCCTTCCAGCAAAGGCATGGTCAGGATGCACTGAGCCTCTTGGCCATAACCGCGCTGCAGCTCACGCCCCATCAGCAGATTGAACTTCTGGTCGGTTCCGCCAAGCTCAACGTCCGCGCGCAACGCGACCGAGTCGTAACCCTGTACGAGCGGGTAGAGAAACTCATGAATGGCGATTGGCTGGTTGGTTGTGTAGCGCTTGTCGAAATCATCACGCTCGAGCATGCGAGCGACAGTGTATTGGGAAGTCAGGCGAATGAAATCAGCCGGCCCCATCTGATCCATCCAACTAGAGTTGAAAGCCACCTCAGTCTTGGCGGGGTCAAGAATCTTGAAAACCTGAGTCTTGTAGGTTTCCGCGTTGTCGAGAACCTGCTCACGGGTCAACGGTGGGCGTGTCGCGCTCTTCCCGCTCGGATCACCGATCATCCCGGTGAAGTCACCTATAAGAAAGATGACCTGGTGCCCAAAGTCCTGGAACTGGCGCAGCTTATTGATAAGCACGGTATGGCCAAGGTGCAGGTCAGGCGCCGTCGGATCGAAACCAGCCTTGATGCGCAGCGGCTGCCCGCGCTTGAGCTTTTCGATCAGCTCGGACTCGACCAACAGTTCTTCCGCACCACGTTTGATCAGCGCTAGCTGCTCTTCAACCGACTTCATAACAGACCCGTAAGGCTCAGATTCAAAGGGCCCCAACCATACAAGATCGCGCACCAAATACAAGGTTTGCCGGGCATGAGGAAGCCCATCCAACAGAACAGAAGGCTCGCGGGCTTGCTTCGCAGGGGTTTTGGTTATATTTTATACAGTTATTTCATCTTCATCATGTCATTCATCTTTTCCAATTCATTTTTTAAAAGTCAAAATTACTTATGACCTCAGAACCGTCTAAAGCGCCGCCGCTTTACCCGAAGACCCACCTGCTTGCTGCAAGTGGCATCGCAGCCCTCCTTAGCCTGGCGCTCCTGGTGTTTCCCTCCAGCGATGTTGAAGCCAAAAAGACGACTTTGAGTCTCGAACTGGAAAGCCCTGCTGAACAACTGACACAAGAACAAGACGCCGCCGAAGCCGTTCAGGCCACAAACGAACCGGCCGCCTCTCCTTTTGCGCAGATTGAAAACAGCCCGGAAGATACTGCCCAGGCTGCAGCACCTGTCGCAGAAGAACAGAAAGGACCGGACCATCGCGAAGTGATCGTTGCGAAAGGCGACACGCTCTCTACCCTTTTTGAAAAGGTCGGCCTGCCCCCGACTGCCGTCCATGAAATCCTGGCCAGCGACAAGCAAGCCAAACAATTCGCCCAACTGCAACGCGGCCAGAAGCTGGAATTCGAACTCGATCCAGAAGGCCAACTGACCAACCTGCACACCAAGCTGAGCGATCTGGAAACCATCACCCTGACCAAGAACGACAAGGGTTATGTGTTCAACCGCGTCACCGCCAAACCTACCGTTCGCTCAGCCTACGTTCATGGCGTCATCAACAGTTCGTTGTCTCAGTCGGCAGCGCGCGCCGGCCTTTCCCATAGTCTGACCATGGACATGGCCAATGTGTTTGGCTACGACATCGACTTTGCCCAGGACATTCGCCAGGGTGACGAATTTGACGTCATCTATGAACAGAAGATGGTTAATGGGAAGAGCGTCGGCAACGGCCCGATTCTTTCCGCGCGCTTCACCAACCGTGGAAAAACCTACACCGCGGTGCGCTACACCAACAAACAAGGCAATAGCAGTTACTACACCGCCGACGGCAACAGCATGCGCAAGGCATTCATCCGCACACCGGTTGATTTCGCCCGCATCAGCTCGAAGTTTTCCGCCGGTCGCAAGCATCCGATCCTGAACAAGATCCGCGCCCACAAAGGTGTCGATTACGCCGCTCCTCGCGGTACGCCAATCAAGGCTGCCGGTGATGGAAAGGTACTGCTGGCCGGACGTCGCGGCGGGTATGGCAATACGGTGATCATCCAGCACGGCAATACCTATCGCACGCTGTACGGTCACATGCAGGGCTTTGCCAAAGGCGTGAAAACGGGCGGCACCGTCAAGCAAGGCCAAGTCATCGGCTATATTGGCACCACCGGCCTGTCCACCGGTCCGCACTTGCATTATGAGTTCCAGGTCAACGGCGTCCACGTCGACCCGCTTGGCCAGAAATTGCCGATGGCCGATCCGATTGCCAAGGCCGAGCGCACGCGCTTCCTGGCTCAGAGCCAACCCTTGATGGCTCGCATGGATCAAGAGAAAGCCACGATGCTAGCCTCGAGCAAGCGCTAAGTCATGGCGCTTTATATCGGTGTGATGTCCGGGACCAGCCTGGATGGCTTGGATATCGCACTGGTCGAACTGGACCCGGCGATCAAATTGATCGCCACCCACTACATCCCCATGCCCACCGCCCTGCGCACCGAGCTGCTCGAATTGTGCACCAGCGGGCCCGACGAGATTGCTCGCTCGGCGATTGCCCAGCAAAACTGGGTAAAGCTGGCCGCACAGGGCATACACGCCTTACTCAACGAACAGAAACTCAAGCCGGCGGACATCACGGCAATTGGCAGCCATGGCCAGACCATTCGCCATGAGCCGGCCCGTGGATTTACCGTGCAGATCGGCAATCCAGCATTGCTGACTGAGTTGACCGGCATCACCGTCGTTAGCGATTTCCGCAGCCGTGATGTGGCTGCTGGCGGACAAGGCGCCCCACTCGTTCCTGCGTTTCACGAGGCGCTGTTTGAAGAGCGAGTCGGAAATCGCGCCGTTCTGAACGTCGGCGGCTTCAGCAATCTCAGCCTGATAGAGCCCGCGAAACCCGTAGCCGGTTTCGACTGCGGTCCGGGGAACGTATTGCTCGATGTCTGGATACTTCAACAACGAGGCGAGCACTTCGATCGCGATGGCCAATGGGCCGCCAGCGGGAAAGTCGAACCAGTCCTGCTGAAGACCCTGCTCAGCGACCCGTTCTTCGTCACCAAGGGGCCGAAAAGCACTGGGCGTGAAGTCTTCAACTTGCCTTGGCTGACCCGGCATCTGTCGCAGCTGCCAGGCATCGCCCCGCAAGACGTACAGGCCACGCTGCTCGAACTCACTGCCCTGACGATTGTTGAATCACTGCAACATGCCCAGTCAAATACCCAAGAGTTGTTGGTCTGCGGCGGCGGCGCGCACAACCACACGCTCATGAAGCGCCTGGCTGACTTGCTGCCGCATGCTACCGTCAACAGTACTGCAGTTTACGGCGTTGATCCGGATTGGGTCGAAGCCATGGCCTTCGCCTGGCTTGCCCATTGCTGCCTTGGCGGTATTCCAGGCAATCGCCCAAGCGTCACAGGCGCCCGCGGCCTGCGCGTTCTCGGCGCTATCTACCCGGCCTGAGGTCAAAATTGCAGGCAACAAAAAACCGCAGTGCCGTAAGGCACCCGCGGTTTTTTTATGAAGCTATCAGATCGAGAATGAAGAGCCGCAGCCACAAGTAGTGGTAGCGTTTGGATTCTTGATCACGAAACGCGACCCTTCCAGGCCCTCCTGGTAATCCACCTCGGCCCCGGCCAGATACTGGAAGCTCATCGGATCGACCACCAGGCTCACGCCTTCGCGCTCGACAATGGTGTCATCCTCAGCCACTTCTTCATCAAAAGTGAAGCCGTACTGGAAACCTGAACAACCGCCGCCCGTTACAAATACGCGCAGCTTCAAACGATCATTGCCCTCTTCATCGACCAGGCTCTTCACCTTGTGCGCGGCACCTTGGGTGAATTGCAAAGCCGTGGGGGTGAAGGTTTCGACGCTCATGCTGAATATCTCCCGGCGCTTACGCCGCCATAATGCGTGATGGCGGGCATTATCCGCTTCTCCTACAAAATTGGTCAACTATTAGAAAAGCAACGGCAGCTACAAGCCCGAGCCTATAGCTGCCGCGGTGAAGCTTGCAGTTGCGGTTACGGCAACATCCCTGCGTGGGACAGGCCCAGGCGTTCATCCAGGCCGAACAGGATGTTCAGGTTCTGCACTGCCTGGCCGGACGCACCCTTGACCAAGTTGTCGATGACCGACAATACCACTACCAGGTCGCCATCCTGCGGACGATGCACGGCAATCCGGCAAACGTTCGCACCACGCACGCTGCGGGTCTCAGGGTGGCTGCCGGCGGGCATTACGTCGACAAACGGCTCATTGGCGTAACGCTTTTCAAACAACGCCTGCAGGTCCACCGAACGGTCGACGACGGTCGCATACAGGGTGGAATGGATACCACGTATCATCGGTGTCAGGTGCGGCACGAAGGTCAGGCCGACATCCTTGCCCGCTGCCCGGCGCAACCCTTGGCGAATCTCCGGCAGGTGGCGGTGCCCCTTCACCGCGTAGGCCTTCATGCTTTCCGACGTTTCGGAATACAGCGAACCGACACTGGCGCCACGCCCGGCACCGCTGACACCGGACTTGCAGTCGGCAATCAGCCGCGAGGTATCTGCAAGGCCGGCTTCCAGCAGCGGCAGGAACCCCAGTTGCGTTGCAGTCGGGTAGCAACCAGGGACAGCGATCAGCCGTGCCTGCCTGATTTTCTCCCGATTGACTTCCGGCAGCCCATAGACCGCCTCGTCAAGCAGCTCCGGCGCGCCGTGAGGCTGGCCGTACCACTTGGCCCATTCGTCGGCGTCCTGCAGGCGAAAGTCCGCTGACAGATCGATGACCTTGGTTCCGGCGGCGAGCAATTCGCCTGCCAGCGCGTGAGCCACGCCGTGGGGGGTGGCGAAGAACACCACATCGCAGGCGCCAAGGGTCTTGATATCCGGAACACTGAATGCCAGGCCATCATAATGACCACGCAGGTTCGGATACAGGTCGGCGACGGCCAGGCCGGCCTCGGATCGGGAGGTGATGACCACTACCTCAACCTGCGGATGCTGTGCCAGCAGACGCAGCAGTTCGACACCGGTGTAACCCGTGCCGCCGACAATACCGACCTTGACCATAGACCTGCCCTCAACGAACCCACTGGAAAGCCGTCGATGATAGGGGGCACGCGTCGCCGCGACAACCGCCAAGGTGACGTGTGGCCGCTCTAACCTCTACTATCGGCCTACCGTGAATCTGGGAATAACCAAAAATGCTCTATCTGTGGCTCAAAGCACTTCACATCGTCAGCATGGTCTGCTGGTTTGCCGGCCTGTTCTATCTGCCTCGCCTGTTTGTCTATCACGCCCAAAGCGAAGACAGCGTCAGCAAGGAACGCTTCAGCATCATGGAACGCAAGTTGTATCGCGGCATCATGGGTCCGGCGATGATCGCTACCCTGGTGTTTGGCATCTGGCTGCTCAGCCTTAACGCCGGCGCCTACTTCACTCAAGGCGGCTGGATGCACGCCAAGCTCACCCTGGTGGTATTACTGATCGGTTATCACCACATGTGTGGAGCCCAGGTGAAGCGCTTCGCCCGTGGCGAAAACACCCGCAGCCATGTCTTTTATCGCTGGTTCAATGAAATACCGGTCGTGATATTGCTGGCTATCGTAATTCTCGTCGTGGTCCAGCCGTTCTGATTTCAAACGCACACTGACCCGGGGTACCTCCAATGTCACTGCCCGCCTTGCTTGAACAACGTCTGCGGCTGCCCGTCGTGGCAGCACCCATGTTTCTCATTTCCAACCCCCAATTGGTGCTGGCCTGCTGTCGCAACGGTGTAGTCGGCAGCTTTCCGGCCTTGAACCAACGCGAGAGCAGCGGCTTCAAGGCGTGGTTGGAAGAAATCGAAGCGGGCTTGGCCAATCTGGAAAACCCGGCCCCCTACGCGGTCAATCTGATCGTTCATAACAGTAATCCACGGCTTCAGGCCGACCTGGCGATCTGCATCGAACACAAGGTGCCGATCGTCATCACCAGCCTGGGCGCAGTGAAAGAACTGGTCGATGCGGTCCATGGCTATGGCGGACTGGTCTTCCACGATGTGACGACTCGCCGCCATGCCGAAAAAGCCGCCGAAGCAGGCGTCGACGGCCTGATTGCCGTCGCGGCCGGTGCGGGTGGGCATGCCGGGACCTGGAGCCCGTTCGCACTGGTTGCGGAAATCCGGCAATTCTTTGATAAAACCCTACTACTCGCAGGATGCTTGAACCACGGTCATCAGATCCTGGCGGCTCAATTGCTCGGCGCGGATCTGGCCTACTTCGGAACGCGCTTTATCGGCACGATCGAAAGTCACGCGTCCGACGCTTATAAAGAGATGTTGCTCACATCCAAAGCCGCGGACATCGTGCATACTCCCGCTGTATCTGGAGTGCCGGCCAGTTTCATGCGCCAGAGCCTGGAAAGTGCCGGCTTCGACCTGGCGGCCCTGCAAGGCAAGGGTGCGTCGGGCTCCGATTCGAAACTCAAACCGCTCAATGATGAAGCCAAGGCCTGGAAAACCGTATGGTCCGCAGGTCAAGGCGTGGGCGAGATCGATGATTTGCCAAGCGTCGACCAACTGATCGCACGCCTGGATGAAGAATACCGCCAGGCGCAAGCGCGGGCGGCACAGCTTGGCGGCCAATGGCCCCGCTGAAATCAACCACAAATACAACTTGGAAAGACAAGGATGCCAGGCATGAGCGAAAACCGCTTCAACATTGTATTCGACGGGGCTTTGCTGCCTGGCGTCGATACAACTACCGCCAAGCTCAATCTCGCCGAACTGTTCAAAAGCGATGTCAGTGCCATAGAACGTCTGTTCAGCGGTCGCAAAGTGTCCCTGAAGCACAACCTCTCCCAGAATGAAGCGCAGCAGTATCTGGAAGCGCTCCATAAAACCGGGATCGATGCACGGATCGAAACGGAACCGTCCCTCCAACTGAACCTTGGCGAAGTGCAGGAATCGCCCCAGTCGAGTGCGCGTCATCCCGAGTCGGTCATCGACCCAGTCTCTCCCTACGCGCCTCCCCGGGCACAGGTAGGTGAAGCATTCGCCGAGTACGGCACGCTCAAGCCCTTCAGTTTCGAAGGCCGTATCGGGCGCCTGCGCTACCTGGCATGGACCATGGTTTTGACTCTGGCCGTCCTGCCGCTGGTCGGCCTGGGATTCTGGCTCGCCACGACCTGGCTGCTCGCTTCCGATTCGATAGCGGGGCTGATCGTCGGCGGCCTGGTCGCTGCCGTGGTTGTGCTGGCTTTTGCCTTCGTGAGTATCCAGTTCAACGTCCAGCGCCTGCATGACCTCGGCTGGTCAGGTTGGTTGTGGCTGATCAACCTCGTGCCTTTCGTGGGCAGTATTTTCCCGTTCATCCTCATCATCGCCCCGGGCAATACCGGCGCAAACCAATACGGCCCACCTCCGCCACGCAATACCACGGCAGTCAAAGTACTTGCGTCGCTCTGGCTGGTGATGATCGTGTTGATTTTCATGGCCACGTTTGCCGGCATCTTCGGAGCCCTCCAGGATTACGACAGCAGCGACGTAAGCAGCTATGAGAGCAGCGAATACAGCGACCAGAGCGCCGAAGAACCCGCCGTCGAGGCAGCCGAGCCCGCCTCGCCTTCTGTAGACTATCAAGAAGAAGAGGAACAATAAGCGTACTTCGTGCCGGTGACTGCCCCATCCACCGGCGCGAAGCCGTTGCGATGGAGAACCGCATGACCCGTTACGCTCTGATCACTGGCGCCTCCAGTGGTATCGGCCTGGCCATGGCCGAAGCACTGGCTCGGCGCGGGCGCAACCTGTTACTGGTAGCTCGACAGCGCGATCGGCTGGAAAGCATTGCGATCGAACTGACCCAACGATTTGGCGTGGAGGTTTTGTTTCGAGCCTGCGACCTGAGCGAGCCCCTGCGACTTTCAGGTTTCCTGCTCGAGCTGGAGGAAGGTGAACGCCAGATCGACCTGCTGGTCAACTGCGCCGGCATCAGCACCTGCGGTCCGTTCCTGGGCCAGGACTGGATGACCGAGCAAGACCTGATCGAGGTGAACATCCTTGCCCTGACCCGCCTTTGTCATGCCGTAGGCAATAGCATGGCGTTGCACGGAGGCGGTCAGATTCTCAACGTTGCTTCTATCGCAGCGTTCCAGCCTGGCCCCTGGATGAGCACCTATCACGCCAGCAAAGCCTATGTATTGCACTTCTCCGAAGCCCTTCGAATAGAGCTGAAGAAATACGCAATCAACGTATCCGTACTTTGCCCAGGCCCCACCCAGACTGCCTTTTTTAGCAAGGCCCAGCCCGACGGGAAGACGCTGCGCAGCACTAGCAACTCGATGCCCCCTGAGGAGGTCGCGCTGTACGCCGTCCGCGCACTGGAAAGAAACCGGGCCATCATCATTCCTGGGCGCCGCAATCGCTGGATTGCCCTGCTGCCACGACTCGGGCCGCGCTGGCTGGTTCGAATCCTCGCCGGCAGATCCAACAGAGCCTGTTACGCACGTTGAAGCCCCTTCCCCTGAAAAACCCGGGCTCGATGACCGAGCCTTCAGTAAACTTGGCTCAAACAACTCAACGGAGAAACAGCTGTGGATACTCTGTTTACCAAGATCATCAACCGGGAAATCCCGGCCAGGATCATTTACGAGGATGATCAGGTCCTGGCCTTCCATGACATTGCCCCACAGGCTCCGGTGCACTTCCTGGTCATTCCGAAAAAGCCGATCCGAACCCTCAACGACCTGACCGAGGAAGACAAGGGACTGGCCGGGCACATCCTGTTCACCGCCCAGCGCCTGGCGCTCGAACTTGGCTGCGAGGAAGGCTTCCGCGTGGTGATGAACTGTAATGAACTTGGCGGGCAGACTGTCTATCACATCCATATGCACGTGCTGGGACAGCGCCAGATGAACTGGCCGCCGGGTTGATACCCTGCCCCAACGCAAATCCTCAGCGGCCGATTGAGTTAGACTGGCCGCCGTGATTTTTTCCGGAGGTAAGCATGACTACCCAACGTCACTACTCGCCCATTGACCGTCTGTTGCTGCAGGCCGATACCGCGATGCGCACGCTGCTGCCTTTCAGTGGCCAACCGTACCGCCCATCACCGGCAATCGTGCAGCCGGAAGTGCAGATGAGCGATGAAGAGACTCGCCATGTCGCTGGGCTGATGCGCATCAACCACACCGGCGAAGTGTGCGCCCAGGCCCTATACCAGGGCCAGGCGCTGACGGCGAAACTGCCGCAGGTCCGGGAGGCGATGGAACAGGCCGCCGAGGAAGAAATCGATCACCTGGTCTGGTGCGAGCAACGTATCCACCAACTGGGAAGCCACACCAGCGTGCTGAATCCCTTGTTCTACGGCATGTCTTTCGGGATCGGCGCAGTCGCCGGGTTGATCAGCGACAAGGTCAGCCTCGGATTCGTAGCGGCAACCGAACATCAAGTGTGCAAGCACCTGAACGAACATTTGCAGCAATTGCCGGCCGAGGACGAAAAGTCCAGGGCGATTCTCGAACAGATGCGCCAGGACGAAGAACATCATGCTGAAAGCGCGCTCGATGCAGGCGGCTTCCGATTCCCGGCCCCCGTCAAATTCGGCATGAGCTTGTTGGCCAAAGTGATGACCAAGAGCACCTATCGGATCTGACAGCGGACGCGGAACCAAACCTTCAAAACCAAAAAAGGCGACTGTCCATTCAGGGCAGTCGCCTTTTTTTCAGCCGAAACCTTAGCGCGGCATGTTGCGCGCGTAGAAGATCTCCAGCATTTCGTGTTTCACGCGCTCTTCCACCTGGCCACGCTGTTCGATGGACAGGTTGCTGGTGGCGTCACCGAACAGGTAGTTGTCCAGTTCGAAGTCCTTGAGGAGCATTTTCGTGTGGAACAGGTTCTCCTGATACACGTTCACGTCGGTCATCTGGTACGCGTCGCGAGTGTCTTCGGAGAGGTAGTTCTGGATCGAGTTGATTTCATGATCGATGAAGTGCTTGTGCCCTTCCACGTCCCGGGTAAACCCACGCACACGATAATCCACCGTCACAATGTCGGAATCGAACTGGTGAATCAGGAAGTTGAGCGCCTTGAGCGGTGAAATGACGCCACAGGTCGACACATCAATGTCCACTCGGAACGTCGCGATACCGTCCACCGGATGAATTTCCGGGTAGGTGTGTACCGTGATGTGGCTCTTATCGAGGTGGGCCAGGATAATTTCAGGCAACGGGCCCGGCGACTCTTCGATCTGGCTGTCGGTCGGTGTCACCGGCTCTTCCGAGATCAGAATGGTCACGCTGGCGCCTTGGGGTTCATAGTCCTGACTGGCGATGTTCAGGATGTTGGCACCAATGATATCGACAACTTCCGTGAGGATCTGCGTGAGGCGCTTGGCGTTGTACTCTTTATTGATGTACTCGACGTAGGCCTGTTGGTCTTGCGGGGTTTCCGCATAGCAGATGTCATAGATGTTGAAGCTCAAGGTCTTTGTCAGGTTATTGAACCCATGGAGCTTGAGTTTGCTTTTCACCGTTTGAAAACTCTCTGTGTATTGCGGCCTGGCCGCGTGATCAAGCATGCCCGTCAGATGCGAACGACGCACCTGCGTAGGACGGTTAACACCTCTTCGCGATGGCGATTTTGGTTGTCTGTCCAGACAAGTGAGCGGCCGCTGGCCGATCACTGCCCTGAAAAAAGTGGCGCATTATGCAGACGTCAGCTTCTGATCGCCAGAGCTTGCACCGCTTTTGTGATGGTTGGATGTCGATTTAACCCAACTCGATGATTTCATAATCATGGGTGATTTCGACGCCTGCCGCACCGAGCATGATCGAGGCCGAGCAGTATTTCTCCGCCGACAGCTCAATGGCGCGCTTGACCTGGGCCTCCTTCAACCCTCGGCCCTTTACTACAAAATGCATATGGATCTTGGTGAACACCTTTGGATCCTCGGTCGCGCGCTCGGCTTCCAGAAAAGCTTCGCAGCTTTCCACTGCCTGGCGCGACTTCTTGAGGATGCTGACCACGTCGAAATTACTGCAGCCACCCACACCCAGCAGAAGCATTTCCATTGGTCGAACACCCAGGTTCCGACCTCCGGCATCCGGCGGGCCGTCCATGACAACTACATGACCACTGCCCGACTCACCGAGGAACATGGCTTCGCCAGCCCATTGGATGCGTGCCTTCATCGCCAAGACTCCACTGTCAAAAAAAGGGGGCGCCAGCTTAGCACAGGGCCCCGTCATGGCAGCGGTCGCCTGGCGTTACTTGGAGCTGATACAGCTAAGTAAATTCTCGAATCAATTTTGAACGCCTCTGTTAAGCTGGCGCCCAATCGCTGGCGTATGGCCAGCTTTTTTTGCGAAAGCTATTCGCACCCACAACAACACCAAACCAACACAAAGCGCAGTTTTCCGGGACACAACCATGGTTGCTATTACTCCCACGTCCAAGATCAAGAATCTCGACAAACTCTTGATGCATTGCCAGCGTCGCCGTTACCCCGCCAAGCACAACATCATCTGCGCAGGTGATCGTTCCGACACGCTGTTTTTTATCATCAAGGGCTCGGTCACTATCCTGATTGAAGATGACGATGGGCGAGAGATGATCATCGCCTACCTCAATTCAGGGGATTTTTTTGGCGAGCTAGGGTTGTTCGAACAGGCGGGGAAAGAGCAGGAACGCAGTGCCTGGGTGAGAGCCAAGGTCGAATGCGAAGTTGCGGAAATCAGTTACGGCAAGTTCCGGGAACTGTCGCAGCAAGACCCGGACATCCTTTACGTCCTAAGTGGACAAATCGCACAGCGCTTGCGAAACACCACTCGCAAGGTCGGCGACCTCGCCTTCTTTGATGTAACAGGCCGCGTTGCCCGCTGCCTCCTGGAACTGTGCAAGCAACCCGACGCCATGACTCATCCGGACGGCATGCAGATCAAGGTGACCCGCCAGGAAATCGGTCGGATCGTGGGCTGTTCGCGGGAAATGGTCGGCCGGGTACTCAAGGATCTGGAAGAACGTAACCTGGTCAATGTCAAAGGCAAGACCATGGTGGTGTTCGGAACCCGCTAAAGGCTGTCGAGCAGGTTCTGATAGAGCGTTTGGAGCCGTTCCAGCGCGTGAGGCGCCGGGTATTTTTCATGGAGGGCGATGTGGCTCTCCGCGCGCACGCGCTGCTCCAGGCCACACGCCTCATTGAAACGATTGACCGCAGCCACCATGCAATCGCGTTCGTCTTCCAGCAACAACGCACCATGCACCAGCCCTACAGGCCGTTGCCCGCCCTTGCTCTGGCGCCAGCGCTGCGCAGTGCCGACCATCTTGCGACCGTCAAGATTGACATTGAAGCGCCCGTCACAAAACGCTCCCTCCACTTCACCCAGCGAAGCGACCCCGCCCAACTCATCGATCAACTGGCAGATGGGATCGCACAAGCGGCGGTAAGCGGTTTCGATCCGACCGTGGTCACCCTCGCTTCGCGGTGGTGCGTAGACCAACGCGATATTGACGGTGGCAGCGGATTGAGGCACCGGCTCACCGCCGGTTTCACGCAACAGCACGGGCCACCCATTGGCGGCCGATACTTCACAAGCCAGCTCGAAGCCAGGCAAACGGCTCAAGCGCCGCGGCATGACCAACGCGCGGTCGCTGGGCTGCCAGAACAGCAAGCCGGACTCAGCGTCCCCGGCGCAGATGCTGGCCAGCAGATCCTGTTCGGCTTGGAGTCCGTTTTCAATGGTGAAGGCTATGGCTGGAGGCATCATCAGTCCAGCGTCGAGCCGCTCACCGGAACGCCGCGCTCAGGGAAAAACAACCGCTGCAATTCCGTGCCCGGGCTTTCAGCCCGCATGAACGCCTCGCCCACCAGGAACGAATACACATCGCTGACTTCCATCAACTCGACATCGGCCCGGTTGAGGAGGCCGCTCTCGGTGATGACCAGCCGATCACGGGGGATCCGTGGCAACAGGTCCAAGGTCGTCTCCAGGCTGACTTCAAAGGTGTGCAGGTTGCGGTTGTTCACGCCAACCAGTTTGGTGTCCAACGTCTTGAGGGCACGCTCCAGCTCGTCGCCATCATGAACTTCCACCAGCACATCCAGGCCAACGTCCTTGGCGACCGCAGCCAACTCGGCCATCTTCACGTCGTCCAGGGCAGAGACGATCAACAGCACGCAATCGGCGCCCAACGCTCGCGCCTCGACGATTTGATACGGATCGATCATGAAGTCCTTGCGGATGACCGGCAACTTGCATGCCGCCCGAGCCTGCTTGAGGTAATCGTCCGCGCCTTGGAAAAAATCGACATCGGTCAGCACCGAAAGGCAGGTCGCGCCGCCTTTCTCGTAGCTCTTGGCAATGTCGGCCGGAACAAAATGCTCCCGGATCACGCCCTTGCTGGGGGAAGCTTTTTTGATCTCGGCGATTACCGCCGGTTGCTTTCTCTTCGCCTGGTCGATCAATGCCTGGGCAAAGCCACGTGGCGCGTCCGCCAAACGTGCGAGGGCTTCAAGCTCGGTCAGACTGACCCGGGCACTGCGCTCGACGACTTCCTGCCTTTTGCGGGCCAGAATGTTTTCCAGAACCGTTGGCACGCTCATCCTTCATTCTCCACTTTGAATACGGCGGTAAATGCGCCCAATTCTTCCAGTTTTTCCCTGGCCAGCCCGGTGTGCAATGCATCGTGGGCGAGCTCTACGCCTTGCTTGAGGCTGCTGGCGTGATCAGCGGCGTACAACGCGGCACCCGCGTTGAGCATGATCATTTCCGCCGCTTTCTGGCCATTCTCCGTTTTACGACGTCCCAGGGCATCGCGGATCAACTCCAGCGACTGGGCCGGTCCATCCACCGCCAGGCCATGCAGGCTCTGGCTCTTCATGCCCAGGTCTTCAGGTTCGACCCAATATTCAGTGATCTGATCGTTTTTCAGCTCAGCCACGAAGGTCGGCGCGGCGAGACTGAACTCATCCAGGCCATCCTTGGAATGGACCACCAATACGTGTTTACTGCCCAGGCGCTGCAGGACCTCGGCCAAGGGGCGGCACAGCGCCTGGCTGAATACGCCGACGACCTGGTGCTTCACGCCGGCCGGATTCGTAAGCGGGCCGAGCATGTTGAACAGCGTGCGCAGCCCCAGTTCACGGCGCGGTGCCGCCGCGTGCTTCATGGCGCTGTGGTGGGTCTGGGCAAACATGAAACCGATGCCGACGCTATCGATACACCGCGCCACCTGGACTGGCGTCAGGTTCAGGTAGATACCGGCGGCCTCCAGCAAGTCGGCGCTGCCGCTCTTACCCGAGACAGCGCGATTGCCGTGTTTGGCGACGGTGCAGCCGGCTGCCGCAACCACAAACGCCGAGGCCGTGGAAACGTTGAAGATGTTGGCGCCATCGCCCCCCGTACCCACGACATCCACCACGCCGTCCAGCGTCTTGAGTTCAACTTTGTCCGCCAATTCACGCATGGTCGTGACTGCACCGACGATCTCGTCGATGCTCTCGCTCTTCATGCGCATGGCCATCATGAACGCGCCGATCTGCGCATCCGTGCATTGGCCGGTCATGATTTCGCGCATCACGTCGCGCATTTCATCGGTGCTCAGGTCGAGCTGGCCGACGATACGGTTCAGGGCTGCCTTGATATCCATGAAAAGTCCTTAGCGCGTGCCGCCGCTTTGTTTGAGGAAGTTGGCGAACAGCTCGTGGCCCTGCTCTGTGAGGATAGACTCGGGGTGGAATTGCACACCCTCAATATTTAACGTCTTGTGTCGCAGTCCCATGATCTCGTCCACCGAGCCGTCTTCGCGCTGGGTCCAGGCGGTCAATTCCAGGCAATCAGGCAAGGTTTCGCGCTTGACGACCAGGGAATGGTAGCGAGTGACCGTCAGCGGATGATTCAGGCCTTCGAATACGCCCTTGTCTTGGTGGAACACCGGGCTGGTCTTGCCATGCATGACTTGCCGGGCGCGCACGACGTCGCCACCGAACGCCTGGCCGATGGACTGGTGGCCCAGGCAGACACCGAGGATCGGCAATTTGCCGGCGAAATACTTGATGGCCTCGATGGATACGCCCGCTTCGGTCGGCGTGCACGGGCCGGGCGAGACCACGATACGTTCGGGCTTGAGGGCCTCGATCTCGGCGATGGTCAGCTCGTCGTTGCGCACCACCTTGACCTCGGAGCCCAGCTCGCCGAGGTATTGCACAACGTTGTAGGTAAAGGAGTCGTAATTATCGATCATCAGCAACATGGCGTAGCAACCTTTGGATTCACTGACTTTAAATACGGCCTCGGAGCGCGAAAAGCTCCGGGCCACAGGTTGTCGGGGAGCAATTCAGTTGCCTGAAGTCTGCTCCGCCAACGCCACGGCGCGGAACATCGCCCGACGCTTGTTCAAGGTTTCTTCCCACTCCAACGCAGGCACAGAGTCGGCGACAATGCCACCGCCCGCCTGTACATGCAGTTCGCCGTTCTTGATGACCGCGGTACGAATGGCGATGGCCGTGTCCATGTTGCCGTTCCAGGCGAAATAACCCACCGCGCCGCCGTACACACCGCGCTTGACCGGTTCCAGCTCGTCGATGATTTCCATCGCCCGGATTTTCGGCGCGCCAGACAAGGTGCCCGCCGGCAGGATCGCCCGCAACGCATCCATGGCCGTCAATCCGGCCTTCAACTGGCCGGTGACGTTGGACACGATGTGCATCACGTTGGAATAGCGCTCGATGACCATTTTCTCGGTGAGCTTCACCGAACCCACTTCCGATACCCGCCCGGTGTCATTGCGGCCAAGGTCGATCAGCATCAGGTGTTCGGCAATTTCCTTGTCGTCCGACAGCAGGTCTTCTTCCAGAGCCCGATCCGCTTCTTCCGTGGCGCCGCGAGGACGAGTGCCGGCAATCGGACGCACGGTGATCAGGTTGTCTTCGACTCGCACCAGCACTTCCGGCGAACTGCCCACGACGTGGAAGTCGCCGAAATTGAAGAAGTACATATAGGGTGTGGGGTTGAAGCAGCGCAGCGCCCGGTAGAGGTCGATAGGCGCGGCCTTGAAGTCGATGGACATCCGTTGCGACGGCACGACTTGCATGCAATCGCCGGCGAGGATGTATTCCTTGATGGTATCGACGGCCCGTTCGTAATCGTCCTGCGTGAAGCTGGAGCGGAACACCGGGTCGGTTGCCGACTGCTTGCTGAAATCCAGGCCTGGGCGTGGCGTGATCGGCTGGCGGAGTTTTTCCAGCAGCGCCTGCAGGCTTTTCTGACCTTGCTCGTAGGCATCTTCCTGAGACGGATCGGCCAGGACGATCGCGTGCATCTTGCTCGCCAGGTTATCGAAGACGACAACCGCATCGGAGACCATCAACAGGATGTCCGGTACGCCCAACGGATCAGGGTTGGGACAAGTGCCGAGGCGCTTCTCCACATAGCGCACGCAGTCGTAGCCGAAATAACCCACCAGACCGCCGTTGAAACGGGGCAGGCCGGGGATGGTCGGCACGTTGTAGCGAGCCTTGAAGGTCTCGACGAACGCCAGCGGGTCTTCGGCTTCGAGGCTTTCGATCTCAACGCCGTCCTGGGTCACGCTGATGTGATGGCCATGCACCCGCAACACGGTGCGACACGGCAAGCCGATGATGGAATAACGGCCCCATTTCTCACCGCCCTGCACCGATTCGAGCAGATAGGAGTTGGGCTGGTCAGCCAGCTTGAGATAGATCGACAACGGCGTGTCGAAGTCGGCCAGGGTTTCGCAGGCGAGCGGGATGCGGTTGTAGCCGGCAGCGGCTAGACGCAAGAATTCTTCGCGGATCATGGGGTGCCTCGTGGCAAGAGGAGCTGTCAGTCAGGTATGCAAACGCGCCGGATAACCGGCCAGGAACAAGTCAGGCGCGCCAACGCCAGCGGGCCAAGGCCTTCATGACTTTCATCCAGAGTTTGCGAGTGACCACCACGATGGCGTTTCCAGAAGAGGATTGAACAGCGTCGGGCAACGTTATCTCAGCGGCCGGGTCCAGGCAACCGGGAATTAACAGGCGCAAATCATCGACCACCAGTGTCGGAAACTCTTCGGCGATCGGCCGGCCGTGGTTGTAGCCATAACTCAGCGCCACGCATTTGACTCCGGCCGCCTTTGCCGCCAGCACATCACTGCGCGAGTCGCCGACGAACAGCGATTGAGAAGCCGGGACATTGGCCATTTTCATCACGAAGAACAGCGCGGCCGGGTCTGGCTTTTTCTGCGGCAGGGTGTCGCCGCCGATGATCCAGCGAAAATATCGGCCGATTTTCATCTGGTCCAGCAGCGGCGCGACGAAGCGTTCCGGCTTGTTGGTGATCAACGCCATCTCCACGCCTTGCTTGTGCAGCCATTTGAGCGTGGAACGCACTCCGGGATAGACCACGGTCAGTTCGTGGTTGCCTTCGTAGGCTTCGTTGAAAAGCTCCATCGCCCGCTCGGCCTCGGCTTCATCGACGCCCTGGGCATCGATGTGGTTGGCCAGGGCCCGGCGCACCAGCATGGGCGCGCCGTTGCCAACCCATTGGCGAACCGCGTCGATACCAGCGGGGGGACGTCCAAGTTTGAGCAGCATGCTGTCCACGGCTGCCGCGAGGTCCGGGACCGAATCAACCAGCGTGCCATCGAGGTCGAACATCACCAGGCGCGGCAGGCTGCCGGGAAACAGCTGCTCGAAACCGCTCATGGGCGCGCCAGGGCCAATTCGGCGCGCATTTTCTCAATGACCTCTTTGTAGTCGGGCGCATTGAAGATCGCCGAACCGGCGACAAAGGTGTCGGCGCCGGCCGCGGCGATTTCGCGGATGTTGTTCACGTTCACGCCACCGTCGATCTCCAGCCGGATGTCGCGCCCCGAGGCATCGATCAGCGCCCGGGCTTCGCGCAGCTTGTCGAGGGTGCCCGGGATGAACTTCTGCCCGCCGAAGCCGGGGTTGACGCTCATCAGCAAGACCATGTCGACCTTGTCCATCACGTATTTGAGTACATCCAAGGGCGTTGCCGGGTTGAACACCAGGCCAGCCTTGCAGCCACCTTCGCGGATCAACTGCAAGGAGCGGTCGACATGCAACGAGGCTTCCGGGTGGAAGGTGATATAGGTCGCGCCTGCCTCGATGAAATCACCGACGATGCGATCCACCGGGCTGACCATCAGGTGCGCGTCGATCGGAGCGGTGATGCCGTACTTGCGCAGCGCCGCGCAGACCATCGGGCCGATGGTCAGGTTGGGTACGTAATGGTTGTCCATGACATCGAAGTGCACGATGTCGGCCCCGGCGGCCAGAACGTTGTCCACTTCTTCGCCCAAGCGGGCGAAGTCGGCGGAGAGAATCGACGGAGCAATAGCGAAGGGCTGCATGACGCACCTGTTTTGAGCGAAATCACGATGGCGCGCATTGTATACCTCAAGATTTGGCGCGCCCACCGTGGCAGACGATCAATACGCCGCGCGGTAGATCTTCTCGATATCGGCGGCGCTCAGTTGCCGCGGGTTGTTGCGCATCAGCCGCTCTATCCCCGCAGCCTCCGCTGCCATGGACGGGATCACATCCTCGGTCACGCCCAAGCCGCTGAGCCCTGAGGGGATTTCAACGGCGGCACACAACGCAACCATGGCTTGCACCGCCTCGTCCGCGGCTTCGAGGTCGCTCAGATGGGCGGTCTTGATGCCCATGGCGTCGGCGATGTCTCGCATGCGTTCGACACAGGCCATTTTGTTCCACGCCATGACATAAGGCAGCAGCAACGCGTTGGCCACACCATGGGATACATGGAACCGCCCGCCCAGCGGATAAGCCAGCGCGTGCACGGCCCCCACCCCGGCATTGCCGAACGCCATGCCCGCCATCAGGCTTGCGGTGGCCATGTCTTCGCGGGCTTGCAGGTGCGAAGGGTTGGCGTAGGCCTTGGGCAGTGCGCGGGTGATCAGTTTGATTGCGCCGATGGCCAGGGCATCGGTGATCGGTGAAGCATTGAGCGACAGGTAGGACTCGATCGCGTGCACCAGCGCATCGACACCGCTGGCGGCGGTCACCCCCCGCGGGCAGGTGAGGGTCATTTGCGGGCTGACCAGCGCCACGTCCGGCAACAGGTAATCGCTGACGATGCCTTTCTTCAGCTGTGCAGCCTTGTCGGAGAGGATCGCCACGTTCGTGACTTCCGACCCGGTACCGGCCGTGGTAGGGATGGCGATCATCGGCGGGCCTTTGCGCGGCACCTGATCGACGCCGAACATGTCTTGCAGTTCGCCGTGATAACCGGCATAGACGCCCACGCACTTTGCGATATCGATGGCACTGCCGCCACCCAGGCCGATCAGGCCGTCATGGCCACCGTCGCGGTAGGCTTGCATGCAGTCTTCGACGATGGCGATTTCCGGGTCCGGCATGACCCGGTCGAAAATCTCGTAGTCGCGGCCGCCAAGATGCTGCAGCGCCAACTCCACGGTGCCGGACTTCACCAGCGCCGCATCGGTCACGATCAGCGGGTTGTCGACATCCAACCGCGTCAGTTCCGCCGCCAGTTGCTCGATGGCAGCGGCACCGGTGATCAGTTTGTGGGCGATCTTGAACGAGGAAAGACTCATGTGCGCGGCCTCTTGCTCGAGAGTGGGCTGGCACAAGGATAGCTCGGTATGGCGGGTTGTCTGCTATTCAGCGTGTGAATGCCCCAACGAATCCAATGTGGGAGCGAGCCTGCTCGCGAAACGGAGTGTCAGCCGACATAAACGTTGAATATGCCACCGCATTCGCGAGCAGGCTCGCTCCCACACTGCTTTACCGCAATTCTCAGACCTGGGTAGTACGCAGCTTCTCGCTGCGCCCACGCAACCACTCCAGGGTCAGCAACAGGATCACCGAGAAGGCGATCAGCAGCGTTGCTGCCGCCGCGATGGTGGGGCTGAGGTTTTCACGGATGCCGCTGAACATCTGCCGAGGCAACGTCGCCTGCTCCGGCCCCGCCAGGAACAAGGTCACCACCACTTCATCGAACGACGTCGCGAAGGCGAACAGCGCGCCGGAAATGACGCCTGGGGCGATCAACGGCAAGGTCACCCGGCGAAACGCCGTCAATGGCGACGCTCCGAGGCTGGCGGCAGCCCGGACCAGGTTGTGGTTGAAGCCCTGCAAGGTCGCCGAAACGGTGATGATGACAAACGGTACGCCCAGCACAGCGTGGACGACGATCAGTGAAAAGAAGCTGTTACCCATTCCCAACGGCGCGAAGAACAGGTAGCTGGCCACGCCGATGATCACCACCGGCACCACCATGGGCGAAATCACCAGGGCCATCACCAGCGCCTTGCCCGGGAAGTCGCCACGGGTCAGTCCGATAGCGGCCAATGTGCCAAACACCATCGCCAACAGCGTCGCCGCCGGAGCGACGATGATGCTGTTCTTCAAGGCCCGCATCCATTCCGCCGAAGCGAAGAAGTCGTGGTACCACTGCAGCGAAAAGCCCTGCAACGGGTAAACCAGGAAGCTGCCGGAGTTGAACGACAATGGAATGATCACCAGCACCGGCAGGATCAGGAACAACAGGATCAGCCCGCAGAGTATGCGCAAGCTGTAGAACCACACCCGTTCGACGGGGGACATGTAAGGACTCAGCATTTCGATCTCCCCTTAGCTCAGGCGCAGGCGACTGGCGCCCACCAGCCAGCTGTAAATCAGATAAAGCACGATGGTCGCCAGCAACAGCAGGCCGCCGAGCGCCGTGGCCATGCCCCAGTTGATGCTGGTGTTGGTGTAGAACGCGACGAAGTAGCTGACCATCTGGTCGTTCGGGCTGCCCAGCAGCGCTGGGGTGATGTAGTAGCCGATGGCGAGAATGAACACCAACAGGCAACCGGCACCGACACCTGCGTAGGTCTGCGGGAAGTACACCCGCCAGAAACTGGCGAACGGGTGGCAACCCAGGGAAATCGCCGCGCGCATGTAGGTGGGCGAGATACCCTTCATCACGCTGTAGATCGGCAGGATCATGAACGGCAGCAGGATGTGGACCATGGAGATGTACACACCGACGCGGTTGAATACCAGTTCCAAAGGTTTATCGATGATGCCCATGGCCATCAAGGCGCTGTTGATCAAGCCTCCCGATTGCAGCAGCACGATCCACGCCGCCACACGCACCAGGATCGAGGTCCAGAACGGCAGCAGCACCAGAATCATCAACAGATTGCTCTGGCGCGACGGTAGGTTCGCCAGTAGATAAGCCAACGGATAGGCGAGCACCAGGCAAATGGCGGTAATGACCAGGCCCATCCAGAAGGTGCGGGTAAAAATGTCCAGGTAGATCGCCTGGTCGGGAGTGGCCGGCGCGAGTTCACCGAGATCGTCGATGCGATGGTCGACCGCCGCGAGCAGGTAGTACGGCGTGACGTCGCTGGTGTTACGGCGGATCACCTGCCAATAGGCCGGGTCCCCCCAACGTTCGTCGAGGCCTTCGAGCGCTTCTTTATAGGAAGCCGGTTCGGCAGCGAACGGCAGCGCCCTGGCAGTCTTGGTCAGGAGGCTGCGATAGCCGGCCAGTTCCATGTTCAATCGTTTGGACAGGTCGCCCAAAGTCTGATTTTTCCGGGCTTCGGCCAGGTCCTCGCTGGCTGCCTTGTAAACAGGCTCGCCTGGCAATCCACGTCCATCCCAGGCGGCGACCGCAGCCACGGTGCGCGGCATTGCGTTGACCACTTCCGGGTTGCTGACGCTTTTGAACAACAGCGCGACGATGGGCACCAGGAACACCAGCAACAGAAACAGCACCAACGGCGCGATCAAGGCCTGGGCCTTCCAGCGGTTGACCCGCTCGGCGCGCTTGAGCCGCTGCTTTAGGGTGGGGCTGGTGCCCGCGTTCAGTGGAACGGCGATGGCCATGGCGAACTCCGCAAATCTTTTTATCGTTACAGGGGCGGCGGGCCGCCTCTGTTCTTTTGAAACCACAACCTGGACGTACGCGTGATCGTGGCGAGGGAGCTTGCTCCCGCTGGGCCGCAAAGCGGCCCCAAAAATGTCGGCAATGCCTATCTCGTGAGTGCTACGCACTCAAGCGGGAGCAAGCTCCCTCGCCACAAAAAGCCTCGCCTCCCAGGAAGACGTGGGTTACTTCGCCGCCCAGGAGTTGAAGCGCTGTTCCAGTTGCTCGCCGTTGTCAGCCCAGAAGCTCACGTCGATCTGCACTTGGTTGGCAATGTTCTCCGGAGTGGTCGGCATGTCTTTCAGGACATCCTTGGCCAGCAACGGAACAGCCTGGGTGTTGGCCGGGCCGTAGGCGATGTTTTCCGAATAGGTCTTCTGCTGCTGTGGCGCCACAGAGAAGGCGATGAATTTCTTCGCCGCTTCTGCGCGCGTCTTGTCCAGGCCACGAGGAATAGCCCAGGCGTCGAAGTCGTAGATGCCGCCGTTCCACACCACTTTCAGGTTGCTTTCTTTCTGCACCGCGGCGATCCGGCCGTTGTAGGCCGAGCTCATGACAACGTCACCGGAAGCGAGGTATTGCGGCGGTTGGGCACCAGCTTCCCACCATTGGATGTTCGGCTTGAGTTCGTCCAGCTTCTTGAAGGCGCGGTCCTGGCCATCTTTACCAGCCAGCACTTTGTAGACGTCTTTGGGCGCCACGCCGTCGGCCATCAAGGCAAATTCCAAGGTGTACTTCGCGCCCTTGCGCAGGCCACGCTTGCCCGGGAACTGCTTGGTGTCCCAGAAATCAGCCCAGCTGGTCGGTGCGGTTTTCAGCTTATCGGCGTTGTAGGCCAGCACGGTCGACCAGACGAAAAAGCCCACGCCGCAAGGCTGGATGGCGCCCTTGACGTAGTCTTCGGTCTTGCCGAACAAGGCCGGATCGAGCTGCTCGAACATGTCCTCGTCGCAGCCACGGGACAATTCCGGCGACTCGACTTCCACCAGGTCCCACGAGACGCTCTTGGTATCGACCATGGCCTTGACCTTGGCCATTTCGCCGTTGTACTCGCCCGCCACGATCTTGCCATTGCCGGCAGCTTCCCACGGTGCGTAAAAGGCTTTGACCTGAGCCGCCTTGTTCGCCCCGCCGAAAGACACCACGGTCAGGTCCGGGCCCGCCGCCATCGCGCTTGCCGCACCCATCATGCCCAATGTCAGGGCTGTGAACTTCAAGGATCTCAACATTTATTGTTCTCTCCACGTGCAGGGTTGGTGTTGGTACAGCAGGGGGGCGATCAGTTCGCCTCTAAAAGGGGATCGAGCGCGCGCACATGCTCGACTTGCCAGCCAAGCGGAACCACGTCCCCGACGGCGAGCGCGGGATCGAGCTCGGCAATGGGCTGTTTCACGAAGAAGTCGTTCTTGCCGCAGACCTCCAGGCGAACCCGGACGTGGTCGCCCAGATAGATGAATTCCGCCACCCTCCCTGAAAAGCGGTTGACGCATTGTTCGCTGGAGCCGTTGAGGCTCACCCGCTCCGGCCGGATCGAGAGCGTGACCGGCTCGCCAGGCTGGCCGACATTGACGGCCAGGGCCTCGACTTTCTCACCGCGCCCCAACTCCACCAGGCACCGATCGCCGGTCTGGCTGTGCAGGCGGCCGTTGAGGCGGTTGTTTTCGCCGATGAAGTTGGCGACGAAGGTGTTTTTCGGTTCTTCGTACAATGTGCGCGGCGGGGCGATCTGCTGGATCTCGCCCTGGTGGAACACGGCCACACGGTCGGACATGGTGAGGGCTTCGCCCTGGTCGTGCGTCACGTAGACCACGGTGACGCCGAGGCGCTGGTGCAGGTGCTTGATTTCCATCTGCATGTGTTCACGCAGCTGTTTGTCCAATGCACCAAGGGGTTCGTCCATCAAGACAAGTTGCGGCTCGAACACCAGCGCCCGGGCCAGGGCCACGCGCTGCTGCTGGCCACCGGACAATTGCGCCGGATAACGCTGGGCGAAGGTTTCCAGCTGGACCATGCTCAAGACTCGCTTGACCCGATCACCGACGTCGCTCTTGTTCAAGCCGCGAACGGTCAACGGGAAGGCCAGGTTCTCGGCGACGGTCATGTGGGGGAACAAGGCGTAGTTCTGGAACACCATGCCGATGTCGCGCTTATGAGGCGGCACGTTGTTGATGGAACGGCCAGCCAGCAGGATTTCACCGGCGGTCGGAGTCTCGAAACCGGCGAGCATCATCAGGCTGGTGGTCTTGCCGGAGCCGGAAGGTCCGAGGAGGGTCAGGAATTCGCCTTTGCGAATGTCCAGGTTGAGGTCTTTGACGATCAGGTTCTCGCCGTCGTAGCTCTTTTGCACACCACGAAAGCTGACCAGCACATCACTGGCCCCCGCGCTTGAATCGACCTGGCTCATACCCGCACCTTTTGTATTGATGACTGCTTGTGAGTCCAAGCCTAGTGGAGCCCGGGACCCGCGCAAATCGGGCCGCAGGAGAGAATCGCCTCAGCCGGATGGAAGAGTCGGGGTAGGGATTTCCCTACACGGGTGGCGGGATTGGATAAGTGCAGTGGCAAGTTTCAAGCAGCGAGCTGCAAACCGGGGCAAGCGCTGTGCTGGGGCGTGTCGCAAATGGATATGCCAACACAAACCCTGTGGGAGCGAGCTTGCTCGCGATGGCGGTCTGTCAGCTACCTATGCGCTGTATGGTCCGACGCTATCGCGAGCAAGCTCGCTCCCACAAGGGGACGATGGTGGGATTCAGAGCAACTTGTGCTCCATCGCGTATTTCACCAGTTCCGCCAGCGAGGTGATGTTGAGTTTCTGCATCAGCCGCGCCTTGTGGGTACTGATGGTCTTGCTGCTCAGGGCCAGTTGCTGGGCGATGTCGTTGACATTGGCGCCTTGGGCGAGGCGTTCGAAGACTGAGAACTCGCGCTCCGACAATAGTGAATGCAGCGGTCGGGTGTCGGTCAGGCCCACTTCGAAGACCATGCGGTCGGCCAGGTCCGGGTCGATGTAGCGTCCGCCGGCAGCGACTTTTCGAATCGCCATGAGCAGCAATGCCGGGTCGCTGTCCTTGGTGGCGTAGCCGGCGGCGCCGACCTTAAGGGCGCGAGCCGCCATTTGCGCTTCGTCATGCATGGACAACACCAGGATGGCCGGCGGGTTGTTCAACGCCCGGATCCGTGGGATCGCCTCCAGGCCGTTGACGCCCGGCATGGAAATATCCAGCAGCACGACTTCGCAGGGCACGTGTCGCAGGGTCTCGAGCAGTTGTTCGCCATTGCTCGCCTCCCCCGCCACCACCAGATCCTTGGCCAGGCCGATCAACTGCTTGATCCCTTCGCGGACGATGGTGTGGTCTTCGGCTACCAGTACACGGATCACATTGTTCTCCAGATTCAGAATCTCATCGCGAGCAAGCTCGCGTAACATTAATCCATGTGGGAGCGAGCTTGCTCGCGATGCGGTCACCCCGGATAACCACTCCCGTCATGCCTCACCCAACGGCACGCGCACCGACAAGGTCGTCCCCTCCCCCGGCTCGCTGCCCAGAGTCAACTGTCCGCCCATGATCAACACACGCTCACGCATGCCAACCAAGCCAAAGGACGTTGGCCTACTGGCGTCGGCAATGAATCCTACACCGTCATCGCTGACCGTCAGGCATAGATGGCCGCCTTCCTGGGTCAGCGTCAGTTCCACAGTATGCGCCTGGGCGTGGCGCATCACATTGGTCAGCGCTTCCTGGAGAATCCGGAACAGACCGATGGCCTTCGCGTCGCTCAACGGTGGCAAGTTGTCAGGCACCTGCACCAGGCACGGGATGTGGGTACGCGCCTCGAAGCGCCGTGCCTGCCATTCAATGGCCGAAGCGATACCGGCATCCAGGATAGGTGGGCGCAACGCTGTGGCCACGTCTCGCACCAGTTGAAACAGCTGGGCGATCAAGCGCTTCATGCTGTTGAGCCGCTCCTGCAGGCCAGGATCCAGCTGCGCGTAGGCCAATTCGCACATGGAAGTCTCCAGCTTCAGCACCGTCAGCATCTGGCCCAGCTCGTCGTGGACCTCCCGGGCAATACGTGCTTTTTCTTCCTCTCTTACGCTTTCCAGGTGCGCCGACAACTCACGCAACTGTTCACGCGAGCTGGCCAGCTCCAGTTCGATGCGCTTGCTTTCAGTGATGTCCCAGACGATACCGTCCCAGACGTAGGCGCCATCCTCGAGACGACGTGTGATTGCCTTGATCTCGGCCCAGCGTTGCTGCCCTTCGCGCGTCAGGATGCGGCCTTGCCATGACCAGTCGCTGTCGCTGTCCAGCGCCTGGTCCTGGGTGCGGTGGTAATCGGCCTTGTCGTCCGGATGGACCAGGCTGCGCAGACCGGTATCACTGCGGGCCAAAGTCGCCGGGGAGTAGCCCACCAGGCTTTCGCTGCCTTCGCTGATGTAGGCAAAGTCGATTTGTCCAGTCACCGGAGCCCGCTCCAGTCGAAAGACCAACCCCGGCACGTTCGCCGCGATGCCTTGCAGGCGCGCCTCGCTTTCACGCAAAGCCGCCAATGCGCGTCGACGCTCCGTCACGTCGTTTAGGTAGACGACCAGGTATTCGGCATCGCGAAAACGCAGGAAGCTCAGGGAAACGTCGGCCGGCAGGATGCTACCATCGGCGCGCACACATTCGGTCTCGAAACTCTGCGGCCCGTCTTCACTGGCTCGGGCGCGCTTCCACAAATTCAACCAACGGTCCATGTGCAAGCCCGGCTCGAAATCGATCAGCGGGCGGTCGATGATCCCGCCCGGGCCGTAGCCCAGCATGGTTTCGGCGGCGCGGTTGGCGTAGCGCACATGGCTGTCCCAGTTGACCCAGAGGATGCCGACCGTGCTTTGATCGATGGAAAACTGCGTCAGCCGCAAGGCTGCTTCGCTGGCGGTGCGTTGGGCGATGTCCTCTCGCGCGGCACGCAACCGGCGCTCCAGTCCACGTTGCTGGCGGCGTTGCCAAGACACGGTGGCCACGCTGGCGAGCAGCAATGCCAGCAACAGCAAGGTCAGGTTCTGCCAGAAACCCGGAGTTTCGGTCAGGCGCGGGTATTTCGGCTTGAGCCAACGACTGTGCAGTTGCTCAAGTTCCTTGGCCGGGATGGCTTGCAGCCCCTTGTCGATAATTTCGGCCAACTGGGGCCAGTCCCGGCGCGTGGCGACCCGTAGCAACTGTGGCGACCCAATATCGCCCACCACCGCCAGTTCCGAGAACTCGGGCTCGACCATCAACCGTCCCAGCTGCGCCTCATCGACCACCGCGAACCGGGCCTGCTGGGTCAGCAACAATTGCAGCGCCTCGCGCTCCATCGGCACCCCTTGCAGGTTCAACGCTGGGTAATTGCTGCGCAGATAATCCGCCGTGGCGCTGGGCATGCGCACCGCAACGCGGACCTGGCCGTCGAGCTTCTCCAGCTCCACGCCCTCGGCGCTTTTCTGCGCGCCGACGATCAATTGCGGCACTCGCATGTAAGGGTCGGAAAACTGCCAGAGCCTGAGCCCGACCGGGGTTTGGGTCAGGCCGGGCGCGACATCGATTTCGCCGTCACGTACCGCTGCTTCCAGCTGCGCGACGTCTTGGAAATTGCGCCAGGTCAACTCGACGTTCAACGTCTTGCCCAGCCATTGCATCAACTCGACATGGGTACCGGACAACCGCTGTAAACGCCGATCGTATTGTGCATAGGGGGCCTGCAATACCACGCCGACCCGCAGCTGTTGATGTTGCGTCAGCCATTGACGCTGTTCCGCACTCAGTTGCACGCCATGAACCTGCGGCGCAGGCGCAGCCCAAGCCATCAAGGGAAGCCATAAACAGCCGATAACCCACAGGCAGCAATAACGCATCATCGAAGTCTCATGCACTGACAAATACTGACCAACCCATTAGGCTGCCGGAAATACTTCTGGTCATGGAATATCCGATGCCCTCTGTTTATCGCCTGGCGTTGCCAGCATTGTGCCTGTCGCTGATCCTGCCGAGTGCATTTTCTGTGCAGGCTGGCGAAACGGCACCCGCCGCAGTGGAACCATCCGCTGGAGAAAAGCCGGTCGAACGCCAACCCTTGCTCGAGCGTAGCCAGGAAGAGGCGGCGGCGCTCGTAAGAAAAGTCCCCGCTCAAGAGCAGCAACAGCTACAAACCGGTAGCGACGCCTTCCTCGCGCTGTGGAAGCCAGCCAATACCAGCGAGCCCAAGGGCGCCGTCATCATCATCCCTGGCGCCGGTGAAACCGCTGACTGGCCTCAAGCAGTCGGCCCCCTGCGCAAGAAACTGCCTGATGCCCAATGGAGCAGCCTGAGTATCACCCTGCCGGACCTGCAAGGCGACGTCATCGCTCCGCGCACCGTGGAAACGCCACCCGAGACCAAACCCGCCGACGTCGCGGCCGCGGCACCGGACGCCACCACCGCCGCACCGATCGAGCAAGTGACGGGGGGCGAAGCCGAGGCAGCGGATGCCGCCATCGCCGAAACCGGTGAAGAACACGCCAACGCCGATGCCGAGCGCATTTTCGCCCGCATCGATGCGGCGCTGGCCTACGCCGAACAGCAGAGCGCCCGCAGCATTGTGCTGCTAGGCCATGGCACGGGCGCCTATTGGGCAGCGCGCTACCTTAGCGAAAAGCAACCCTCGCAGATCGAACGCTTCGTGATGGTCGCGGCCCAGACTCCGGTAACCGCCAAGCCTGGCCTGGCAGAGCTGACACCCACCCTGAAGCTGGCGACCGCCGATATCTTCTATATGGACAAGCCACTGGACCGCAACGCGGCACTGGAGCGCTTGCAAGCGAGCAAACGCCTGAAAGGATCGACCTTCAGCCAGGTTGCCCTCAAAGCCGTGCCGAACCGTTCGGCGGAGCAAGAGCAATTGTTCCGTCGGGTCCGGGGTTGGTTGAATCCGCAAAACCCTGGGGAGTGAGACCTTCCCAGCGGTAAGCGACACGCTAGCTATCTGTGGCAAGGGAGCTTGCTCCCGCTCGGCTGCGCAGCAGTCGTCAGCCAACTGAGACTCCGTAAGAAATTCGGCGCCAGGTTGAGGCGCCGCTTCGTGAACCAGCGGGAGCGAGCTCCCTCGCCACAGGCACCCCGTATTAGCGGAAATCCCTCCGCTCGCGAATCAAACGATAGGCATTGTGCAGCTCTCGGGTCCTGTCGGTCGCTTCACGCACCTGTAAAGGCGTGGCGCCGCTGCCGGCGATCTTGTCCGGGTGATGCCGGCTGAGCAAGCGGCGATAAGCCCGCTTTATTTGCGACGGCTCGCTGGTGGCCGAAACACCCAGCAATCGCAATGCCTCCTGATAAGTCACGCCGCTTGAGGGTTGCGACAGTTTCTGCGGTTCGTAATCCATCGCCAACGCCTGGACCTGCTGCGGCGTCCAACCCAGCCATTTGCCCCACTGGACAAGCAACTCGCGCTCGCTGGCGCCAGCGCGACCGTCAGCCCAGACCATCCTCCAGCAGGCGCGTAGCACGCCTTCGGCCGCGTGGGGCTGAGTGGCGAGGCGACGCAGATAACCGCGCAAGCGATCATGCTCGGACTTGCCTCGGTTGAATGCCGCAATGGCACGACGCTGCGCCGGTTCGCTCAGGTCGAGGGCGCGCATTTCCAGGCGAGCCTGCTGAATGTGACCGTCCACAACCCGCCCATCGCTTTTCGCCAGGCGTCCGAGCAACACGAACAATAATTCATCGTTGCGCAACGCCGGGCGCCCGCCCAGCCGTTCACGCACTTGCGCCCAGCTGTGGACGTTCAGGCGCCTGTCCAGCGCCTGTCCCAGCAATGCGCCAAGCATGGCCCCCGGGATGCTGGCTATGGCAAAGCCTGCTCCCGCTCCGATCAGAGTCCCTGGCCACCACATATCAACGGCTCGCTTCTATCAATTTTTCAATCTGCGCCAAACGTTCAAGGGTTCCGACATCTACCCAATGACCTTGCAGCCGCTCGCCGCTGACCTGCCCATGGTCCATGGCCTTGCGCAGCAACGGTGCGAGCTTGAACGCGCCAGCCGCGCAACCGTCGAATAATCGCGGATGCAGGACGGCGATACCGCTGTAGGTCAGTTTGTCGGCCGTGGACGCGCCTTCATGAACCTTTCCGTCGGTGAGGACGAAATCGCCATCTGGGTGATGTTCAGGATTGTCCACCAGCACCAGATGAGCCGACGCGTCGAGCGAACGAGGCAAGGTGCTGAAATCGAAATCAGTCCATATGTCGCCATTGACCACGAGAAACGCTTCATCGCCCAGCAACGGCAGCGCCCGGAAAATCCCCCCGCCGGTTTCCAGCGGCTCGCCTTCCGGGGAATAGACGATGCGCACGCCGAACCGTGAGCCGTCCCCCAGGTGGTCTTCGATCTGCTGCCCGAGCCAGGCGTGATTGATGACGATCTCGCCAAACCCGGCGGCGACCAGCGCCCGCAGGTGATATTCGATCAAGGGAATTTCGGCGACACGGATCAAAGGCTTAGGCGTGGTAAGCGTCAGCGGGCGCATGCGCTCCCCCTTGCCCGCCGCGAGGATCATCGCCTTCATGCATTTGCCCCGGCCGATTGGCGCAGGCTGCGGAGCAACTCATCCAGCGGCGCCAGCTCAGGACGGCGGTCGATGACCGCTTCTATATAGTCGAAGAAGCGCGGTACGTCCTTCAGGTAGCGCGGCTTGCCGTCGCGGTGGCAAATGCGCGCGAAGATGCCGATCACCTTGAGATGGCGCTGCACGCCCATCAAGTCGCTGGCCCGCAGGAAATCTTCGAAGTCCGGCTGCACAGCAATGCCAAGGGCACCGGCCTGCTGCCAATAATCCTCCAGCCAACCGCGCACTCGCGCCTCGGGCCAACTGAGGAAAGCATCCTTGAAAAGGCAGGTCACATCGTAGGTCACCGGCCCGTAGACCGCGTCCTGGAAATCGAGCACACCTGGATTGGGATCGCTGAGCATGAGATTGCGCGGCATGTAGTCGCGGTGCACCAGCACTTTCGGCTGGGCCAGGGCGCTGTTGATCAACAGTTCGCAAGCCTGCTGCCAAAGTTGCTGCTGTGTCGCATCGAGTTCGATGCCCAACTCGCGCTTGACGTACCACTCCGGGAACAGCTCCAACTCGCGACGCAGCAAAGCAACGTCATAACTGGGCAGCGGAGCCACCATAGGCAATTGCTGAAAAGCCAACAATGCCTGCAAGGCATCGCGGAATAAATCGTCGGCATTTTCGCCGTTGATTACATCCAGGTAGGTCTGGTTACCCAGATCATTGAGCAAAAGAAAACCGCGATCGAGGTCTTCGGCATAAATTTTTGGCACGTTGATGCCGGATTTCGCCAGCAAAAACGCGATATCCACGAAGGGTTTGCAGTTTTCCTGGGGCGGCGGTGCATCCATCACGATCAGGCTGCGGCCCGCGCCTTCCCAGCGGAAATATCGCCGGAAACTCGCGTCGCTGCTGGCCGCGGTCAACGTGGCCGGGGGTACGCCCCCCCACCCCTGTTGATCGAAAAGGATCGGTAACTGCTCATCGAGCCAAACTTTCAGGTGTTGCAAGCGTACATCTTGGTCAGGCATTGCAAGGGTCTCCGACGGCGCTAGCCGTCAAGCGGGTCATGCTTTATTATCCAGCATCTTTTTCAGACCATCGAGAGGCGTGCGGCCCACACCGCGGGCAGATGGCACGCAGGAAGCCCGGACTAATAAGATGGCATTGAAATCCCCCGCGTTTCGTAAAAAATTTCCGTTGCTGGTTACCGGCAGTCTGCTGGCCCTGCAACCCCTGGCCTCTTCATTCGTCGTTGCGGCGCAACAGTATGACTGTTCCGTCTCCGCTTCGGGTGCCTGGGACTGTTCACCCAAGACGCCGGCCGCTGCATTGCCGCCACGTCCCGTGCATGAAGGCAGCGCGGTTGCCGACAGCGGCAGCGCACCGGCCGACAGCGATTCGGGCGAGGTGGCCGGCGACAAGCCGATGCTCGTCACCGAAGCCAAGGGCCGCGGCTTGAAGACGCGCAGTGAAGACTACAGTCACTTGGACTGGGTTCCGCGCGAGAACCTCACGCCCGCTCAACTGGCTGAAACCGGTCCTTACTGCGCTGGCGCGTACATCGAGCCGACGCGCCCGGGCATGAACGACAAGACCGCCAAGAGCGACGCGCCGACCTTCCTGGGCGCCAAGGCTTCGCGCTACGAGCAGGAGCAGCAGGTGGCGACCCTGGCCGGCGACGTGGTCATGCGCCAGGGCAGCATGCAGGTCGAAGCCGACGAGGCCAGCCTGTACCAGGCCGAGAACCGTGGCGAGCTGAACGGCAACGTGCGGGTCCGCGACAACGGCGCGCTGATTGTCGGCGACCACGCCGATGTGCAGCTGGACACCGGTGAAGCCAAGGTCGACAACGCCGAATACGTGATGCACAAGTCGCGCATCCGCGGTAACGCGCTGTACGCCCGCCGCGCCGAAAACGCGATCATCCGCCTCAAGGACGGTACGTACACCACGTGCGAACCGGGCAGCAACGCGTGGACACTCAAGGGCAACAACATCACCTTGAACCCGGCCACGGGCTTCGGCACCGCGACCAACGTCACGCTGCGGGTCAAGGACTTCCCGGTCTTGTACACGCCTTATATCTATTTCCCGATCGACGACCGTCGTCAGTCCGGCTTCCTGCCGCCGACCATCGGCAGCGGCAGTGATACCGGCTTCCTGCTGGTCACCCCGTACTACTTCAACCTGGCGCCGAACTACGACGCCACGTTGTACCCACGCTACATGAGCAAGCGCGGCCTGTTGATGGAAGGCGAGTTCCGTTACCTGACCAAGTCCAGCGAAGGCCAGTTCGGCGCCGCGTACCTCAACGACGAAGACGATGAGCGCAGCGGGCAGAGCGACTACGACAAGACCCGCTACATGTATAACTGGCAGCACAAGGGCGGCCTCGACTCGCGCGTGCTGACAGAAGTCGACTACACCAAGATCAGCGATCCGTATTATTTCCAGGATCTGCAGACCGATCAGATCGGCGTCGAGTCGCGGGACTACGTGAACCAGCAAGGCGCTGTCAGCTATCGCGGCGACAACTACACCGCTCGGCTCAATGCCCAGGCTTACCAGATGGCGACGATTTCAAAAATCACGCCGTACAATCGCCTGCCTCAGATCACCTTCAATGGCTCGCTGCCCGAACATCCGTATGGACTGGATTTCGCGTACAAGACCGAACTGGTGCGGTTTGATCGTGATTTGCGCACCGGTGACTACACCGATGAAGACGGCAATACCGAGCCGTTCCTGGATAACAACATCCGCGGCTTGGCCAGGGCTAACGGCGACCGTCTGAACCTGGCACCCGTCATGAGCCTGCCGATGACCGCAAGCTATGGCTACATCAAGCCGTCGCTCAAGTACCAGTACACTCAATATGACCTGGACCTGGATAGCAGGGGCAGATCTCAGGTCGCTGCGCAGAACGCCGAGGCCGATCGCCTGCGCGGCACCTACAGCAGCAGCCAGAGCCGTGGTGTTCCAATCGCCAGCATCGACAGTGGCCTGTATTTCGACCGTGACACCCAATGGTTCGGCACCAACTATCGCCAGACCCTGGAGCCTCGCCTGTTCTATCTCTATGTACCGGAGAAGGACCAGAGCGATATCCCCGTGTTCGACACCAGCGAATCGACCTTCAGCTACTCCTCGCTGTTCCGGGATAACCGTTTCACCGGCTCCGACCGTGTTGGCGACGAAAACAAATTGTCCCTTGGCGTGACCAGTCGCTGGATCGAAGAAAACGGGTTCGAGCGTCAGCGCGTCAGCGTCGGCCAGGCTCTGTACTTCAAGGATCGTGAAGTCCAACTGCCAGGCATCGACTTCAAGACACGTGAAGACGCCAAGTCCGACGTTTCCCCGTATGCCTTGGAATACGAATATCGCTGGAACCGCGATTGGCGCACCACGGCGACCTACAACTGGGACCCGGACACCCGCAGCCCCCGTTCGGGCAGCGCGATGTTCCACTACCAGCCTGAAGACAACCCGAACAAGGTCATCAACGCCGGTTATCGCTATCGCAACGACCAGGTCCGCTATGACGAATCCACCGGCCAATGGCAAGTGGGCGGTGGCGACTATGGCCGTCCGGGCGATCCGAACTACGTGAAGGACTACTACAAGATCAAGCAGCACGATTTCTCGATCATCTGGCCGATCGTGCCGCAGTGGAACGCCATCAGCCGCTGGCAGTATGACTACAACCGCAACCGTACCCTGGAAGCCTTCGGTGGTTTCGAATATGACAGCTGCTGCTGGAAACTGCGCCTGATCAACCGTTACTGGGTCGACTATGAAGAATTCAGTCAAGCCGCCCCGCAAAACGAAAAAGGCGACCACGGCGTCTTCCTCCAAATTGTTCTGAAGGGACTCGGCGGCCTTACCGGCGCCAAAGTAGAGAGTTTCCTCGACAAAGGCATTCAAGGTTATCGTGAACGTGAAGACCAAGCTTTCTGATTGTCTGCGCCCGCTGATGCTGGGCGCGCTGTTCCTGGGTACCGCAGCGAACGCTGCGGTACAGTCCATCGACAAGGTCGTGGCCATCGTCGACAACGACGTGGTCATGCAGAGCCAACTGGACCAGCGTGTCCATGAAGTGCAGCAAACCATCGCCAAGCGTGGCGGCGGCTTGCCACCACCGGGCGTGCTGGACCAGCAGGTGCTCGAGCGCCTGATCGTCGAAAACCTGCAGCTGCAGATTGGCGAACGTTCCGGTATCCGCATCACCGATGAGGAACTGAACCAGGCCGTCGGCACCATTGCCCAGCGCAACAACATGTCCATCGATCAGTTCCGCGCCGCCCTGGCTCGCGACGGCCTGTCCTTTGATGACGCCCGCGACCAGATCCGCCGTGAGATGGTCATCAGCCGCGTACGTCAGCGACGCGTGGCCGAGCGCATCCAGGTGTCCGAGCAGGAAGTGAAGAACTTCCTCGCTTCCGACCTGGGCAAGATGCAGCTGTCTGAAGAACTGCACTTGGCGAACATTCTGATCCCAACCCCCGAGAGCGCCAACTCCGAAGCGATTCAGAGTGCCTATCGCCAGGCGATGGATGTTTACCAGCAGCTCAAGCAAGGTGCTGACTTCGGCCAGATGGCCGTGGCGCGTTCGGGCAGTGAGAACGCCCTGGAAGGTGGTGACATGGGCTGGCGTAAAGCCGCTCAATTGCCGCCTCCGTTTGATCGCGAGCTCAGCGCCATGGCCGTGGGCGACATCACCCAGCCGGCCCGCACTCCAGGTGGTTTCATCATCCTCAAACTGCTGGAAAAACGCGGCGGCGGCACACAGGTGCGCGACGAAGTACATGTCCGCCATATCCTGATCAAGCCGAGCGAGATCCGTAGCGAAGCCGAGACCAAGCGCCTGGCCGAGAAGCTCTACGAGCGGATCACCGCCGGCGAAGACTTCGCCGAGCTGGCCAAAAGCTTCTCGGAAGACCCGGGTTCCGCCCTTAACGGTGGCGACCTGAACTGGGTCGACCCGAATGCGCTGGTCCCCGAGTTCCGCCAGGTCATGGCCGAAACACCCCAGGGCCAACTGTCCAAGCCGTTCAAGAGCCCTTACGGCTGGCACGTCCTGGAAGTCCTTGGCCGTCGCGCCACGGACAGTACCACCCAGGCGCGCGAGCAACAGGCGATGACGGTATTGCGTAACCGCAAATACGACGAAGAGTTGCAAACCTGGCTTCGCCAGATTCGCGACGAAGCCTACGTCGAGATCAAACTCCCTGGTGCAGACCAGGCCGCGCAGTGAAACCCAAGCGTTTCGCGCTGACCCCCGGCGAGCCTGCCGGCATTGGTCCCGACCTGTGCCTGCTGCTCGCCTCGCAAGCCCAGCCTCACCCCCTGATTGCCATCACCAGCCGCGACCTGCTCCTCGAGCGGGCCGCGCAACTGGGGCTGGCCGTCGATCTGCGCTTGGTTACGCCAGACGCCTGGCCCGATGCCCCGGCACCTGCGGGCAGCCTGTATGTCTGGGATACGCCCCTAGGCGCACCGGTCGTCACCGGTCAATTGGATACGGCAAACGCGGCGTTTGTTCTGGAAACCCTGACCCGCGCCGGCCAAGGCTGCCTGGATGGGGCTTTCGCCGGGATGATCACCGCCCCGGTACACAAGGGTGTCATCAATGAATCCGGTATTCAGTTTTCCGGACACACGGAATTCCTGGCAGACCTGACCCGAACCTCGCAAGTCGTGATGATGCTCGCCACGCGCGGCCTTCGCGTAGCCTTGGTCACCACTCATCTGCCCTTGCGAGATATCGCCGACGCGATCACACCGCAACGCCTGGAACGGGTCACGCGCATACTGCACGCCGACCTTCAGGAAAAATTCGGCATCGTCCGGCCACGAATCCTGGTGTGTGGGCTCAATCCCCATGCCGGCGAAGGCGGACACCTGGGCCGTGAAGAAATCGACATCATCGAACCTACATTGGAACGCCTGCGTAGCGAGGGCATGGACCTGCGTGGCCCGCTGCCTGCCGACACTCTGTTTACCCCCAAATATCTGGAGCACTGCGATGCGGTGCTGGCGATGTACCACGACCAGGGCTTGCCCGTGCTGAAGTACAAAGGCTTCGGCGCGGCGGTCAATGTGACGCTGGGCTTGCCGATCATCCGCACCTCCGTGGACCACGGCACCGCCCTGGACCTGGCCGGCAGCGGCAGGATCGACACCGGCAGCCTGCAAGTCGCCTTGGAAACCGCTTACCAGATGGCCGAGACCCACTTATGACCGAGCAATACCAACACCGCGCGCGCAAGCGCTTCGGCCAGAATTTTTTGCATGACGCTGGCGTGATCGACCGCATCCTGCGTTCCATCAATGCCAAGCCCGATGATCGCCTGCTGGAGATCGGTCCAGGCCAGGGTGCACTGACCCAAGGCCTGCTCGGTAGCGGCGCGCAACTGGACGTGGTGGAACTGGACAAGGATCTGGTGCCGATTCTCAACCAGCAATTTGCCGGCAAGAGCAATTTCAACCTGCACCAGGGCGACGCACTGAAGTTTGACTTCAACAGCCTGGACGCCGCGCCGGGCAGCCTTCGGGTGGTTGGCAACCTGCCCTATAACATTTCCACGCCGCTGATTTTCCATCTGCTGAGCAATGCCGCACTGATCCGCGACATGCATTTCATGCTGCAGAAAGAAGTGGTCGAGCGCCTCGCCGCCGGTCCTGGCGGTGGTGATTGGGGCCGACTATCGATCATGGTCCAGTACCATTGCCGGGTCGACCATTTGTTCAACGTGGGCCCGGGAGCATTCAACCCGCCCCCTAAAGTCGACTCCGCGATCGTCCGCCTTGTACCTCATGCGGTCCTTCCTCACCCGGCCAAGGATCACCGCCTGCTGGAGCGCGTAGTGCGCGAAGCTTTCAACCAGCGTCGCAAAACCCTGCGCAACACGTTGAAACTGCTGCTCAGCAGCGCTGAAATCGAAGCCGCGGGTGTTGACGGCAGCTTGCGCCCCGAGCAACTGGACCTGGCGGCCTTCGTGCGCCTGGCCGACAAGCTCAGTGAACAGGTCGCGCCAAAAGACAACGTCATTTGACATGCGAGGCCGTTATCGGGAAGTACGCCGGTCTGGTTTACTACCCGACACTTGGCCTAGACTGACTCCCTCAGTTCTTCCCGCGTCCCGCTTTCAAGGCCTTTTTGCATGTCCGATCCTCGTTACCAGGTCGACGTCAGCGTCGCCACCCGCTTCCTCGCTGAACAGTCACAACCCGAGCACGACCGCTTCGCCTTCGCCTACACCATCACAGTGCGCAACAATGGCTCGCTGCCCGCCAGGCTGCTGTCACGGCATTGGATCATCACCAACGGCGACGGCCATGTAGAAGAAGTGCGTGGTGAAGGCGTGGTTGGCCAACAGCCACTGATCGATGCCGGCAAGAGCCACAGCTATAGCAGCGGGACAGTGATGACGACCAAGGTCGGCACCATGGAGGGCACCTACCAAATGCTCGCCGACGACGGTAAGCGATTCGATGCGATCATCAAGCCCTTCCGACTGGCGGTGCCCGGAGCGCTGCACTGATGGCCACGTATGCGGTTGGTGACCTGCAGGGCTGCCTGGACCCGCTCAAATGCCTGCTGGAGCAGGTAGCGTTCGACCCATGCAAAGACACGCTGTGGCTAGTCGGCGACCTGGTCAACCGTGGCCCGCAGTCGCTGGAAACCCTTCGTTTCCTCTATGGTATCCGCGACTCTTTGGTATGCGTGCTCGGCAATCACGATCTGCACCTGTTAGCCGCCTGGCAAAACATTGAGCGCCTGAAAAAATCCGACACCTTGAGCGAGATTCTCGACGCCCCCGATTGCGTCGAGCTGCTTGAATGGTTGCGCCAGCAAAAACTCATGCATTACGACGAGGCGCGCAACCTCGCGCTGGTCCATGCCGGCATCCCACCCCAATGGTCGCTGCGCAGAGCGCTCAAGTGCGCTGGCGAAGTGGAACAGGCGTTGCGCGACGACAACCTGTTCGGCCCCTACCTGGACGGCATGTACGGCAACGAACCCGTCAAATGGGACAACGACCTCACCGGCACGGCCCGTCTTCGCGTCATCACCAATTATTTCACGCGCATGCGCTTCTGCACCCGCGACGGCAAGCTCGATCTCAAGGGCAAGGAAGGCATCGAGACCGCCCCGCCCGGCTACGCGCCGTGGTTCAAGCACAAGGAGCGCAAAACCCGCGACCTGAAGATCATTTTCGGGCACTGGGCGGCACTCGAAGGCCAAACTGACGAAGCCGGGGTTATTGCCCTCGATACCGGCTGCGTCTGGGGCAGCGCGATGACACTGATGAACGTCGACACCGGCGAGTTGCTGCGCTGCGATTGCGACGAGAAGGGCCACGCCAGACTCAATACATCGACCATTGCATCATTGCCGGCCGGCACCGACGCTTGACCGGCGTTGCGCCCAAGGCCACAGGAGTACCTCATGACCGAATTCAAACGCATCTCCCCCGAGCAGGCCCAGGCCCTGCGTGAACAAGGCGCGGTGCTCGTCGATGTGCGCGACCCGGCCACTTACGCAACTTCACATATCAGTGGCTCCAAGCATTTGGATAACCATTCCCTTCACGCTTTCATCCAGGGCGCTGATCTCGATGCGCCTACCATCGTAGTCTGCTATCACGGCAACTCCAGCCAAAGCGCAGCGGCTTACCTGGTCAGCCAGGGTTTCAGTGACGTGTACAGCATGGACGGCGGCTTTGAGCTGTGGCGCACGGTTTATCCTGATGAAACAGAGCAAGGCACCCACGAATAATTTTTTATGACACCCAAGCCCACGAGAACCGCGGGCTTGGGCGATGGCGGACGAACGGTCTGCCACAACTAATTACGTATTCAACCTTTACCTCTCGGATTCCGAACTATCCTTAGCCTCAGGCCATCCAAAACAGGGGAGAGCCGGTACACCGGCGCGCGGATCATCGGGAGTCAGCTTTCAGGAGCCGCATTCTTGAAAGCATTCTGGGGGGTAAAACGGCAACTGGGGTCCCAGCGGCTGTCCAGCATCGACTGATTGATCCGACACCGGCTCCACGTATCGAGCGAGGTGACGTCATGAGTATTTTTAGCCACTTCCAGCAACGTTTCGAGTCCACGCGGCAGGAGGAGTACTCGCTGCAGGAATACCTCGAACTCTGCAAGCAAGACCGCAGTGCCTACGCATCGGCTGCGGAGCGTCTGTTGCTGGCAATCGGAGAACCTGAACTGCTGGACACCTCGACCAACTCGAGGCTCTCGCGGATTTTTTCCAACAAAGTGATCCGGCGCTACCCGGCCTTTGCAGACTTCCACGGGATGGAGGAATGCATCGAACAGATCGTGTCCTATTTCCGCCATGCCGCCCAAGGCCTGGAGGAGAAGAAGCAGATTCTCTATCTGCTCGGCCCCGTCGGTGGCGGTAAATCGTCCCTGGCCGAGAAACTCAAGCAACTGATCGAAAAAGTGCCCTTCTACGCCATCAAGGGCTCTCCTGTCTTCGAATCGCCCCTGGGGCTTTTCAACGCCACCGAGGACGGCGCGATCCTCGAAGAGGACTTCGGCATTCCCCGTCGCTACCTCAACACCATCATGTCGCCATGGGCCACCAAGCGCCTGGCGGAGTTCGGCGGCGACATCAGCCAGTTCCGCGTGGTCAAGCTCTATCCTTCGATCCTCAACCAGATCGCGGTGGCCAAGACCGAACCAGGTGACGAAAACAACCAGGACATCTCGGCCCTCGTGGGCAAGGTCGATATCCGCAAGCTAGAAGAATTCCCACAGAACGACGCCGATGCCTATAGCTATTCGGGCGCGCTGTGCCGGGCCAACCAGGGCCTGATGGAGTTCGTCGAGATGTTCAAGGCGCCGATCAAGGTGCTTCACCCATTGCTGACCGCCACCCAGGAGGGTAACTACAACAGCACCGAGGGGCTGGGGGCGATACCATTCAGCGGCATTCTGCTCGCTCACTCCAACGAATCGGAATGGCATACCTTCCGCAACAACAAAAACAACGAAGCCTTCATCGACCGGATCTACATCGTCAAGGTGCCTTACTGCCTGCGCGTCTCCGATGAGGTGAAGATCTACGACAAGCTGCTGTTCAACAGCTCGCTGTCCAAGGCCCATTGCGCGCCCGACACGCTGAAGATGCTCGCCCAGTTCACTGTGTTGTCGCGCCTGAAGGAGCCGGAGAACTCCAACATCTATTCGAAGATGCGGGTGTACGACGGCGAAAACCTCAAGGACACCGATCCGAAGGCCAAGTCGATCCAGGAATACCGGGACAACGCGGGCGTGGACGAAGGGATGAACGGACTGTCCACCCGTTTTGCGTTCAAGATCCTGTCCAAGGTGTTCAACTTCGACCCCCACGAAATCGCCGCCAACCCTGTCCATCTGCTGTACGTTCTCGAGCAACAGATCGAGCAGGAGCAGTTCCAGGCGGAGACCCGGGAGCGCTACTTGCGTTTCCTCAAGGAGTACCTGGCGCCACGGTACATCGAGTTCATCGGCAAGGAGATCCAGACGGCCTATCTGGAGTCTTACAGCGAGTACGGCCAGAACATTTTCGACCGTTACGTGCTGTATGCGGATTTCTGGATCCAGGACCAGGAATATCGCGATCCGGAAACGGGCGAGATTCTCAATCGCGTAGCGCTCAACGAAGAGTTGGAAAAGATCGAGAAACCCGCGGGCATCAGCAATCCGAAGGACTTCCGCAACGAAATCGTCAATTTTGTCCTACGCGCCCGGGCCAACAACAACGGCAAGAACCCTACCTGGCTCAGCTACGAGAAGCTTCGGGTGGTCATCGAGAAGAAAATGTTCTCCAACACCGAAGACCTGTTGCCCGTCATCAGCTTCAATGCCAAGGCCAGCAAAGAGGACCAGCAAAAACACAACGACTTCGTTACACGCATGGTCGAACGTGGCTATACCGACAAACAGGTACGGCTGCTGTCCGAGTGGTACCTGCGGGTCCGTAAATCACAATAGCCAGCAACAAGCCGCAAGCGACAAGCTGCAAGAGGAAAGCGCGTGAACCCTGGAGCCGGGTTACTGCTTCCACTTGCAGCTTGCAGCTCACCACTTGAAGCTGCCCGGAGGGCACCCATGAGCTATGTGATCGACCGACGCCTGAATGGCAAGAACAAGAGCACGGTAAATCGCCAGCGTTTCTTGCGGCGCTACCGCGACCACATCAAGAAGGCCGTCGAGGAGGCGGTCAGTCGTCGTTCCATTACGGATATGGAACATGGCGAGCAGATCAGCATCCCTGGCCGGGATATTGACGAGCCGGTGCTTCACCATGGCCGGGGCGGCAAGCAGACCGTCGTACACCCTGGAAACAAGGAATTCACCAGCGGCGAGCATATCCCTCGCCCACCCGGTGGAGGCGGCGGCAAGGGCCCGGGCAAGGCTGGCAATTCCGGCGAGGGCATGGATGAATTCGTCTTCCAGATCACCCAAGAAGAGTTCCTTGAATTCATGTTCGAGGACCTGGAACTGCCAAACCTGGTCAAACGCAACCTGACCGGCACCGATACTTTCAAGACCGTGCGCGCCGGTATCAGCAATGAGGGTAATCCGGCGCGGATCAATATCATCCGCACCCTGCGCTCAGCCCACGCACGTCGCATCGCGCTTTCGGGCAGCAGCCGGGCAAAACTGCGCGAGGCCAAGGAGGAGCTTGCCCGCCTCAAGCAGGAGGAGCCGGACAATTTCGGCGACATCCAGGCCTTGGAAGCGGAAATCGAGCGTCTTAGCGCGCGCATCCATCGCGTGCCGTTCCTCGATACCTTCGACCTCAAGTACAACCTTTTGGTGAAGCAACCGAATCCTAGCTCCAAAGCGGTCATGTTCTGCCTGATGGACGTGTCCGGCTCAATGACGCAGGCCACCAAAGACATCGCCAAGCGGTTCTTCATCCTGTTGTACCTGTTCCTCAAGAGGAATTACGACAAGATCGATGTGGTGTTCATCCGGCACCACACCAGCGCCAGGGAAGTCGACGAAGAAGAGTTTTTCTATTCAAGGGAAACCGGCGGCACCATTGTTTCCAGCGCCCTGAAGCTGATGCAGGAAATCATGGCCGAACGCTACCCCGCCAACGAATGGAACATCTATGCGGCCCAAGCGTCCGACGGTGACAACTGGAACGACGACTCGCCGATTTGTCGCGACATCCTGATCAACCAGATCATGCCGTTCGTCCAGTACTACACGTACGTCGAGATTACGCCGCGCGAACATCAAGCGCTGTGGTATGAATACGAACGCATTGCCGAAGCGTTTTCCGATACTTTTGCCCAGCAGCAACTGGTCTCGGCCGGGGATATCTACCCGGTCTTCCGTGAACTCTTCCAGCGCAGGTTAGTGACATGACCGCCAAAAAAGAGCAGAAACGCCAGCCTATTTCCACCGGCTCCGAATGGACGTTCGAGCTGATACAAGCGTACGACCGTGAGATCAGCCGTATCGCGGATCGCTATGCCCTGGACACCTATCCCAACCAGATCGAAGTGATCACCGCCGAGCAAATGATGGATGCCTATGCATCCGTCGGTATGCCGTTGGGTTATCACCATTGGTCGTATGGCAAGCACTTTCTCAGTACCGAGAAATCCTACAGCCGGGGCCAGATGGGCCTGGCCTATGAGATCGTGATCAACTCCGACCCATGCATCGCCTATCTGATGGAGGAGAACACGATCTGCATGCAGGCGCTGGTGGTGGCTCATGCCTGTTATGGCCATAACAGCTTTTTCAAGGGCAACTATCTGTTCCGCACATGGACCGATGCCAGCTCGATCATCGACTACCTGGTCTTCGCCAAGCAGTACATCATGCAATGCGAAGAGCGCCATGGCATCGACGCGGTGGAGGACTTGCTGGACTCTTGCCATGCCCTGATGAACTACGGCGTGGACCGCTACAAGCGACCCTATCCGATCTCCGCCGAAGAGGAACGGCGACGCCAGAAGGATCGAGAGGAACATCTGCAGAAACAGATCAATGACCTATGGCGGACCATTCCCAAAGGCGCCGACAAGTACAACGAGAAGGACAATGCACGCTTTCCGGCCGAGCCCCAGGAAAACATTCTCTACTTCATCGAAAAACATGCGCCCCTGCTGGAGCCCTGGCAACGGGAAATCGTGCGTATCGTGCGCAAGATTGCCCAGTATTTCTATCCGCAGCGCCAGACCCAGGTCATGAACGAAGGGTGGGCGACGTTCTGGCACTACACCTTGATGAACGACCTGTACGACGAGGGCCTGGTCACGGACGGCTTCATGATGGAGTTCCTGACCTCCCATACCAGCGTGGTGTTTCAGCCCGGCTTCGACAGTCCGTATTACAGCGGCATCAATCCCTATGCTCTGGGTTTCGCCATGTATCGGGACATCCGGCGCATGTGCGAAAACCCTACGGAGGAAGATCGCCGCTGGTTCCCGGAAATCGCCGGCTCGGACTGGCTGTCGACGATCAAATTCGCGATGAGCAGCTTCAAGGATGAAAGTTTTATCCTGCAATACCTGTCGCCCAAGGTAATACGCGACCTCAAGCTGTTCAGCATCCTTGACGACGATCAAAAAGATGACCTGCTGGTGCCCGCCATCCATGACGAAGGTGGTTACCGCGTCATCCGGGAAACCCTGGCGGCGCAATACAATCTGGGCAACCGCGAGCCCAACGTGCAGATCTACAGCATCGACCGCCGCGGTGATCGCTCACTGACTCTGCGTCATCAGCAGCACAACCGCAAACCGCTAGGCGAATCAACGGATGAGGTACTCAAGCACCTGCATCGTCTATGGGGGTTCGACATCCATCTGGAAACCCTGCAGGGCGATCAAGTGATGAAAACCCATCATGTGCCGCCACGCACCGAACAAGCCGAAGGAGATTATGGGCGCCTGGATCTGGCCGTCATTCATCTTTGATCACGCTTTCGCCTCCGAACGTCCGACATAAAGGTTTATCCTGTCGGCCCAACGGAGGTTTTTTATGCAGATCTACAAAGTCGGCGGCGCTGTACGCGATCGCCTGCTAGGCATCCCCGTCACCGACGTTGACCGGGTCGTGGTGGGCGCCACTGCCGAGGAGATGCTCGCCAAGGGTTTTCGCCCCGTAGGGGCTGATTTTCCGGTATTTCTTGATCCAAAGACTGGCGAGGAATACGCCCTGGCCCGCACCGAGCGCAAGAACGGCCGAGGTTATGGTGGTTTCGTGTTCCATGCCAGCCCCGAGGTCACGCTCGAAGAAGACCTGGTCCGCAGAGACTTGACGATCAACGCGATGGCCGAGGACGACCACGGCAATCTCACCGATCCCTACCACGGGCAGCGCGATCTGGAAGCACGCTTGCTCCGTCACGTTTCCCCCGCATTCGCCGAAGATCCCCTTAGAGTCTTGCGCGTTGCACGTTTTGCGGCACGCTATGCCCCCCTGGGTTTCAAGGTGGCCGACGAGACGCTCGAGCTGATGCGCCAGCTCAGCGAATCCGGCGAACTGGAGGCATTGACGGCTGAACGCAGCTGGAAGGAAATTTCCAGAGCGCTGATGGAGAGCCAGCCCCAGGTATTTATCCAGGTACTGCGCGACTGCGACGCCCTAAAAATCCTCATGCCCGAAGTGGATGCGCTGTTTGGCGTTCCACAACCCGAAGTCCATCATCCGGAAATCGACACCGGCGCTCACACGCTGAGCGTGCTGGAACAGTCGGCACGGCACAAGCAACCGCTGACCGTGCGCTGGGCTTGCCTGCTGCATGACCTGGGCAAAGGCCTGACACCCGAGCATGAATGGCCGAGACACATCGCCCATGAGCACAAGGGGCTGAAGCTGATCAAAGCGGTCAACGAACGCTTCAAGGCGCCACGCGACTGTCAGGAATTGGCACTGCTGGTTGGCCAATATCACACGCATGGACACCGCGCGCTTGAATTAAAGGCGTCTACGCTGCTGGAACTGTTGCAAAGCTTTGATGTGTACCGCCGTCCCCAGCGCTTCGAGGAGTTCATCATGGCCTGCGAAATGGATGCACGGGGGCGCAAGGGGCTTGAGGAACGGAATTATCCACAGGCTGATTATCTGCGGGGAGCCGCGGCAGCGGCTCGCGCAGTGGCGGTGCAGCCGCTGTTGGAAAAGGGCTTCAAGGGACAGGAACTGGGTGAGGCAATCAAGCGTGAGCGCCTCAGGGCATTGAAGGCCTACAAGGAAGCAGCAGCGAATTAAAGGCGGTCGTGCCAGTTTCCGCGTGTTCGCCGGGGGTTCCGCCGCCTCAGAGCAGATCCGGTGGCGTAAGCTGCTGCCCTCGCCATTGGAAAGCCACCGGGGCCAATACCTGGTCGATCTGCGCCTCTTCCCACAACGTGGCAAAGCTTTTGCCCACGCCAGGGTGGATTCGATCCGGCGCGATCAAAGACAAAGGCCACAGGACAAAGGCATTCTTGAGAATTTCGGCACGCGGTAGGATCAAGCCGTCGAAGTTGCCTACCTGCTCGCCATACAACAACACGTCGATGTCCAGCGGCAGGCCCTTGCGGTCCGGTGCATAACGACCGTTGTCGGCCTCGATGAACTTGAGGCGACGGTCCAACTCAATCAGCGACAGGTCAGTGAAGGCCGACAAGACGAAATTGAAAAAAGGCCCACTCTTGATACCCACCGGCTGGCTCTCGAACACGGCCGAACAGCGCATGTCCACCAGGAAACCGGCCAGTGCTTCAAGCCCCGCGCATAGATGGGTTTCGCGCTCGATATTGCTACCAAGCCCGAGGAAAACCTGTGTCAGCGACATCCGCGCTCGATCTCCACGCCCACACCGCTGGCAGCCGGTACGGCGCCAGGCTTGGTCACTTTCAGGCGCAGCCAGGTGATTTCGAACTCATCCATGAGCACCTGGGCCAGTCGTTCGGCAAAGGTCTCGACCAACTGGAACTGCGCCTGCTCGGCGAACGCCTGGATGCGTGACGATACGCTGGCGTAATCGAGCGCCAGGGTCAGGTCGTCGCCCGCAGCGGCCGGACGGTTGTCCCAGGCAAAACTCAGGTCAAGGCGCAGGCACTGTCGGATGCCTCGTTCCCAGTCGTAGGCACCGATTACCGTGTCGACTTCAAGGCCTTCGATAAAAACTCTGTCCAAGCACTCTTCTCCGCAGCACGACAAGGGCGCATTGCGCCGTTAGAATCAGGGCGTCCCCGCCCGGAATGGTTAGCATGTTTTGGTTACTGGCGATCCTCGCCTACCTGCTCGGCTCACTGTCCTTCGCCATTTTGCTCAGCCGCCTGACCGGTCGTCCGGATCCGCGAATGAGTGGCTCGGGTAATGCCGGCGCCACCAACATGCTACGCCTGGCCGGACGAAAACTCGCCATCCTGACCCTGCTCGGTGACCTCTGCAAAGGCCTCTTCCCGGTACTGATCGCCAGCCTTGCAGGACTGTCGTTACAGCAACAGGCCTGGATCGGCGTCTGTGCCGTCATCGGCCATCTGTTCCCATTGTACTTTCGCTTTCGTGGCGGCAAGGGCGTCGCCACTGCCGCTGGAATGCTGCTGGGCCTGTATCCGCCGGCCGCCCTGCTTGCCGTCTGCACCTGGCTACTGACTTTCTACCTGACCCGCACCAGCTCGCTAGCCGCGCTGATCGCCACACCGCTCACCCTGCCATTACTGGCTTGGCAGGAGCCGGCGGCCCTGCTGCCGATGACAGCGCTCGTCGCGCTGATCGTCTGGCGTCACCGGGGCAATCTACGCGACCTGTTCGCCGGGCGCGAACGGCATTTCTAAACGTCGCTTCACAGCGGCGACAACTGCTCCATTGGCCAACGGGCCTGCACGCTGATCGCCAGGCTCTCCTGCTGGCCCGCTTGCAGGCGCTGGCAGCCGGCAAAGGCAATCATCGCGCCGTTATCCGTGCAGAACTGTGGTCGAGCGTAGTAAACGTCGCCCTTCATGTCGCCGAGCATTTTTTCCAGGGATATCCGCAACGCCTTGTTCGCGCTCACGCCGCCGGCGATAACCAGGCGCTTGAGCCCGGCCTGCTTCAACGCGCGCTTGCACTTGATGGTCAAAGTCTCTACCACGGCCTGCTGGAACGCCAGGGAGATGTCGCAACGGGCTTGCTCACTGTCGTCCCCGGCGCTGACACATTGCTGCCAGGTGTTCAGCGCGAAGGTTTTCAAGCCGCTGAAGCTGAAATCCAGACCCGGTCGATCGCACATCGGACGCGGAAAGACGAAACGTCCTTCAACACCCTGGGTTGCCAGCCGTGCGATTTCCGGCCCGCCCGGATAGTTGAGCCCCATCATCTTCGCGGTTTTGTCGAAAGCTTCCCCGGCGGCATCATCGAGCGATTCACCCATGAGCTCGTATTGACCGATCCCATCCACGCGGACCAGCTGGGTATGCCCACCCGACACCAACAAAGCGACGAACGGGAATTGCGGCGGCTGCGGCTCCAGCATCGGCGCCAGCAGATGGCCTTCCATGTGATGCACGCCCAGCGCCGGGATGCCCCAGGCAAAGGCCAGCGCCTGGGCGCAGGAAGCGCCGACCAGCAGCGCGCCCACCAGGCCCGGCCCGGCCGTATAGGCAATGGCATCGATCTCGGTCGGCACACAGTCGGCTTCGGCCAGGACCTGGCGGATCAAGGGCAGCATGCGCTTGACGTGGTCGCGGGACGCAAGCTCGGGCACCACGCCGCCGTAGGCGCGATGCAGGTCGATTTGACTGAACAAAGCGTCAGCCAGCAGGCCGCGCTCACTGTCGTAGAGGGCAACGCCGGTTTCGTCGCAGGATGTTTCTAATCCCAGTACTAGCATGGGTTTGCGCCTTGTAGAGGCTGAATTCGAAGGCGCGCATAATAGTCGCCGCGTTGTGCCCCGACCAGCGGTTTTCGATCAGAGGCTTTGCATTCCGAGCGATGAGGGGTTAACATCCGCAACCCTTAAAAACCGACGTCTTCAAGTGCTCTTTTGCCGCGAGGATGTTGACCCCGGTAATGAATGAAGGTAGCTCTGGATGCCAGCCGTCAAAGTAAAAGAGAACGAACCCTTCGACGTAGCTCTGCGTCGTTTCAAGCGCTCCTGCGAAAAAGCCGGTGTTCTGGCTGAAGTTCGTAGCCGCGAATTCTACGAGAAGCCGACTTCCGAGCGTAAGCGCAAAGCAGCAGCCGCTGTTAAGCGTCACGCCAAGAAAGTTCAGCGCGAACAGCGCCGCGCCGTACGTCTGTACTAATACACAGACGCCCGTCGCAAGCTTCTTGCCAAGCCCGGCCTTCAAGCCGGGCTTATGGCATTTGCGGAACAACGCTTGATGCTTCACCGTCAAAGTCGCAGACGCGACCTAGACAACCCGCTTCACCGCGTCAGACCTGGCTCTTTTGCCAGCGGTGCACGTCTCTTCTGACGAGCCTTCCAAGGCTACTGACGAGCACACCCTGATTCCTCTAACGACGATCAGCCCAAGGCACCTGCCTGCGTGCCCGCCTCATGAGCTATCCGTGGCCAGATCGGCCGTTACCGGATTCAGCGCAACACATTCATACAGTCGAGTACTGATAGTAATTAACGTCAGTGGACAATCGGCAGATACACTTCCGACAGCAATGAAGCAAACGATCCGGTCGAGCCACCTTTTTGCCGTGCCTCGAAACCTGGAATCGATCATGCCTGCTGGTTTCGGATCCCTATTTCGCGCAGTGATGATGAGAACGCCATGGCCGGGCTAATTCCCCAGAGCTTTATTGACGACCTCCTGAACCGCACCGACATCGTCGACGTGGTCAGCTCTCGCCTGCAAATGAAGAAAGCAGGCAAGAACTACACCGCCTGCTGCCCGTTTCACAAAGAGAAAACCCCGTCCTTCAGCGTCAGCCCCGACAAGCAGTTCTATTACTGCTTTGGCTGCGGCGCGGGCGGCAATGCCCTCGGCTTCATCATGGACCACGACAACCTGGACTTCCCCCAGGCAGTCGAAGAACTGGCCAAAGCCGCAGGCATGGAAATTCCACGGGAAGAGAGCGGCCGGCAGCACAAGCCACGCCAACCCACCGATTCGCCGCTTTATCCGCTGCTGACGGCGGCAGCGGACTTTTATCGCCAGGCGCTTAAAAGCCACCCCGCGCGCAAGGCGGCGGTGGACTACCTCAAGGGTCGCGGATTGACTGGCGAGATTGCCCGGGATTTCGGCCTCGGCTTCGCCCCGCCCGGCTGGGACAATCTGTACAAACACCTGAGCAGCGACACGCTCCAGCAGCGCGCCATGATCGACGCAGGCCTGCTCATCGAGAACGCCGAGACAGGCAAGCGCTACGATCGCTTCCGTGACCGAGTGATGTTTCCGATCCGCGATACACGGGGGCGCATCATCGCCTTCGGCGGCCGGGTTCTGGGCGATGACAAGCCCAAGTACCTGAACTCTCCGGAAACCCCGGTTTTCCATAAAGGCCAGGAACTCTATGGCCTTTACGAGGCACGCAAGAACAACCGCAACCTCGACGAGATCATTGTCGTGGAAGGCTACATGGACGTTATCGCCCTGGCACAGCAAGGCTTGCGCAACGCCGTTGCGACCCTGGGAACGGCCACCAGCGAAGAACACATGAAGCGCCTGTTTCGCGTGGTGCCCAGCGTGCTGTTCTGCTTCGATGGCGACCAGGCGGGACGCAACGCCGCCTGGCGCGCATTGGAAGCGACATTGCCATGCCTGCAGGACGGGCGACGTGCACGTTTCCTGTTCCTGCCCGAAGGCGAGGACCCGGATACCCTGGTGCGCTCCGAAGGCACCGACGCATTTCGTGCGCGGATCAACCAGCACGCCCAACCGCTGGCCGATTATTTTTTCCAGCAACTGACCGAAGAAGCCGATCCACGCTCCCTTGAAGGCAAGGCCCACATGGCCACTCTCGCGGCACCGCTGATCGACAAGGTGCCCGGTGCCAACCTGCGCACACTCATGCGCCAACGGCTCAGCGAAATCACCGGCCTGAACAACGAAGCGATGAATCAATTGGTGCACAGCGCTCCGCAGGAAGCACCGCCAGCGTATGACCCAGGCATCGATTACGACGCGATGCCGGATTTCGCCGACTATCATCAACCTCAGCAGGATTACGCGCCTCAGCAGGAATGGACGTCGAAAAAAACCGCCGGTGGCGGCAAGAAATGGGACAAGAAACCCTGGGACAAGAACGGCAAGCGGGGCGATCGCGACCAGCCACGTGTCCCGCGCGTGCCGGCCGCCGTCGAACCACCAACACTGGCCGCCCTGCGCACCTTGCTGCATCACCCGCAACTGGCTGAGAAGGTAGAGGACGCAGGACATTTTGCCGCCGAGGACCACAGCAATACACAATTGCTGGTCGCACTCCTTGAAGCCGTGCAGAAGAACCCCAAGCTAAACTCATTCCAGTTGATCGCTCGGTGGCATGGCACCGAGCAGGGGCGCCTCTTGAAGGCGCTGGCCGAGAAGGAATGGCTGATAGAGGGAGACAACCTTGAACAACAGTTTTTCGACACCATTACTAGCTTGTCCGCCCGCCAACGCGAGCGAAACCTGGAACAACTTCTGCGCAAAGCTCGCCAGAGCGAGTTGACCAGCGAAGAGAAAAACCAATTGCGGGATTTACTCAGCCGCAATGTTTGCGCATCAAACCCGACCTCAACTGGCGCGTGAGGTCACAGCTCAGGTATAATCCTCGGCTTGTTTTTTGCCCGCCAAGACCTTCAGTGGATAGGGTGTTATGTCCGGAAAAGCGCAACAGCAGTCTCGTATCAAAGAGTTGATCCTATTGGGTCGTGAGCAGGGCTACCTGACTTACGCGGAGGTCAACGACCACCTGCCGGAGGATATTTCAGATCCGGAACAGGTGGAAGACATCATCCGCATGATCAATGACATGGGGATCAACGTATTCGAGGTTGCTCCAGATAAGGATGCCCTTATGCTGGCCGACGCCGATACCGACGAGGCGGCCGCTGAAGAAGCGGCCGCAGCGTTGGCGGCGGTCGAGACCGACATTGGTCGCACCACCGACCCCGTGCGCATGTATATGCGTGAAATGGGTACGGTAGAGCTCCTCACGCGTGAAGGCGAAATCGAAATCGCCAAGCGTATTGAAGAAGGCATCCGTGAAGTGATGGGCGCGATCGCGCACTTCCCTGGCACGGTCGACCATATTCTCTCCGAGTACACCCGCGTTACCACCGAAGGTGGCCGCCTATCCGACGTCCTGAGCGGCTACATCGACCCGGACGACGGCATCGCGCCGCCTGCCGCTGAAGTGCCGCCGCCGATCGACGCGAAAGCCGCCAAGGCTGACGACGATACCGATGACGAAGACGCCGAAGCGAGCGACGACGAAGAAGAGGCCGAAAGCGGTCCCGATCCGGTCATCGCTGCCCAGCGCTTCGGTGCCGTGGCCGACCAGATGGAGATCACCCGCAAGGCCCTGAAAAAGCATGGTCGCCACAACAAGCAGGCAATCGCCGAGCTGTTGGCGCTGGCCGAGCTGTTCATGCCGATCAAGCTTGTACCCAAGCAGTTCGAAGGCTTGGTAGAGCGTGTTCGCAGTGCCTTGGATCGCCTGCGTCAGCAAGAGCGCGCGATCATGCAATTGTGCGTTCGTGATGCGCGCATGCCCCGTGCAGACTTCCTGCGCCAGTTCCCTGGTCACGAAGTCGACGAAAGCTGGACCGATGCACTGGCCAAGGGCAAGAGCAAATACGCCGAAGCCATTGCCCGCCTGCAACCGGACATCATTCGTTGCCAGCAGAAGCTAAGCGCGCTGGAGACCGAGACCGGCCTGAGCATCGCTGAAATCAAGGACATCAACCGTCGCATGTCGATCGGCGAAGCCAAGGCCCGCCGCGCGAAGAAAGAGATGGTCGAAGCGAACTTGCGTCTGGTGATCTCCATCGCCAAGAAGTACACCAACCGTGGCCTGCAATTCCTCGACCTGATCCAGGAAGGCAACATCGGCCTGATGAAAGCGGTGGACAAGTTCGAATACCGTCGCGGCTACAAGTTCTCGACTTATGCTACCTGGTGGATCCGTCAGGCGATCACTCGCTCGATCGCCGACCAGGCCCGCACCATCCGTATTCCGGTGCACATGATCGAGACGATCAACAAGCTCAACCGTATTTCCCGGCAGATGTTGCAGGAGATGGGTCGCGAACCGACCCCGGAAGAGCTGGGCGAACGCATGGAAATGCCTGAGGACAAGATCCGCAAGGTACTGAAGATCGCCAAAGAGCCGATCTCCATGGAAACCCCGATCGGCGATGATGAAGACTCCCATCTGGGTGACTTCATCGAAGACTCCACCATGCAGTCGCCGATCGATGTCGCCACCGTTGAGAGCCTCAAGGAAGCGACTCGCGAAGTACTTTCCGGCCTCACGGCCCGTGAAGCCAAGGTTCTGCGCATGCGTTTCGGCATCGACATGAATACCGACCACACCCTCGAGGAAGTCGGTAAGCAGTTCGATGTGACCCGTGAGCGGATTCGTCAGATCGAAGCCAAGGCGTTGCGCAAACTGCGCCACCCGACGCGAAGCGAGCATCTACGCTCTTTCCTCGACGAGTGACCTTCAAAACCCCCGGCCCTGCCGGGGGTTTTGCTATGCGCAGATAAAACGCTTTCGTTGCCACCCCCGCCCTTTTGCCCGTCTACACTCGAAACATCCTCCCCAAGCCAAGACGAGACCGTGATGCCCAGACTGACGGCCGTGCTTTTGCTGTCACTGATGACCTGGACCGCGACGGCCGGCGCGTTGACGCTCACCGACGAAGAGCGCCGCTGGCTCAAGGACCACCCCGACCTGCGCCTGGGTGTCGATGCCTCATGGCCGCCGTTCGAATTCCGCGACGATCAGGGGCGCTACCAAGGCCTGGCTGCCGATTACGTCGATATCATTCGCCAGCGATTGGCGATTACATTGACGCCCATCGAGCCAGTGAGCTGGACCGTGGTGCTGGAGCAGGTCGCACAGGGCAAAATCGATCTTTTGCCGGGCATCATGTCCACCCCCGAACGCCAGAATTATCTGGCTTTTACCCGTCCCTACCTGGATTTCCCGATTGTCATCCTCGCCCATCACGGGGGCGCCCAACCGCGCAGGCTGGAGGACTTGTACGGCTTGAAGATCGCCGTGGTGGAAAACTATGCCCCCCACGAGTTGTTGCGCAATCACCATCCCGACCTGAATCTGGTTGCCCTGCCCAACGTCAGCTCGGCCTTGCAGGCGCTGGCGACGGATCAGGTGGATGCCGTGGTGGGTGACCTTGCTTCCAGCGTCTGGAGCCTGCGCCAGCTCAAGCTCGATGGGCTCTACGTAAGTGGGGAAACGCCCTACCGGTATCAATTGGCGATGGCCGTCCCCCAGGAAAACAAGATTCTCGTGGGCATTCTGGACAAAGTGATGGCAGATATGACGTCGGCCGAAATCAGCGAGATCCAGGAAAAGTGGATCGGCAATGTGCGCGATTATCGTCAACTCTGGTCAGATCTGCTGCTTTACGGCCTGCCAGGAATGCTTCTGCTGGGCGGCATCCTGGCCGTGGTGATTCGCATCAATCGTCGCCTCAGCTCGGAAATAGCCCGGCGAGTCGATCTTGAACAGGAACTGCGCAGCAGCGAATACCATTATCGGGGATTGGTCGAGAGCCTTTCGGCCATCGCATGGGAAGCGAGGGTCAGCGATTTCACCTACAGCTACGTGTCGCCCCACGCCGAAGAGCTGCTCGGCTACCCTCTCGCCCATTGGCTCATTCCTGGCTTCTGGCGCAACATCATCCACCCGGCAGACCTCATACGCGCCCAGACTTATTGCGACCACGAAGTGCTTGCCGGCCGCGATCACTGCGTCGATTACCGGGTTATCACTGCTGATGGTCGCTGCCTCTGGGTCAGGGATATCGTCAGCCTCATCCAGCACGGCCACGAGCCGCTGATGCGTGGCTTGATGATCGACATCAGTGAAGCCAAGCACACCGAGGAAGCGTTACGTCTTTCCGAACAAAAATTCGCCTCGGTGTTTCGCCAGTGCCCCGACATCCTGGTGATTGCGCGCCTGCAGGACGGCTGCCTGCTGGAAGTGAACAAAGCTTTCGAGGAACAGATCGGCATCAGTGCCGACCAGGTGATTGGCAAAAACACTACGGACCTGGACATCTGGGGCATTCAAGGCGTCGGGCCAAGCCTGTTGCAGCGTTTGCAGGCCGGCAGCATCCGCAACCTCGAAATGCCCTTTCGACGCAGCAACGGCCAGGTGTTTACCGGCCTGATCTCGGCCGAACCCTTCGATCTCGACACCACCCCCGCCCTGGTGGTGGTCGTGCGCGACATCAGCCAACTCAAGGAAACCCAACAACAACTGCAGACCTCCGAAGAAAAGTTCGCCAAGGCTTTTCATGCCTCGCCCGACGGCCTGTTGCTGTCCCGGCAAAGCGACGGCCTGCTGATAGAAGTCAACGAGGGTTTCAGTCGCATCACCGGTTTCAACAGCGCCCTGTCGGTGGATCGCTCCACGCTGGACCTCGGCATCTGGGTCAACCTCAACGAACGCAAACAGATGCTCGACCTGCTGCAACGGGACGGTTTCGTCAAGGATTTCAGCTGCCATATCCGCCGCAACGACGGGCAGATCCGGCTCTGCGAGGTGTCCAGCCGTCCCCTGCCCATCGGCAATGAAGACTGCATGCTGACCATCGCCCGGGACATCACTGAGCGCCACTTCATGCAGGAAAAACTGCAACAGGCAGCCACCGTGTTCGAAAGCACCGCCGAGGGCGTCCTGATCACCGACACGCAACAGCACATCAACGCCGTCAACCGCGCTTTCACCGAAATCACCGGCTATAGCGAAAGCGAAGCATTGGGCCACACCCCCCGCTTACTGGCCTCCGGCCTACATGACAGTGCCTTCTATGCGGCAATGTGGCATCAGCTGACGGCGGAGGGTCATTGGCAAGGAGAGATTTCCAACCGACGTAAAAACGGGGAACTGTACCCCAGCTGGCTAACCATCAGCGCCGTGCGCAACCGGGGCCATCAAATCACTCACTTCGTTGCGGTTTTTGCCGATATTTCAAGCCTCAAGCACGCCCAGGCCCGACTCGATTACCAGGCACACCACGACCCGCTCACCGGCCTTCCGAATCGCACCTTGTTCGAAAGCCGCTTGCTGACCGCCCTGAACAGCCAGCAGGAAAACGGGGGACAAGGCGCAGTGTTGTTCCTTGATCTGGACCGTTTCAAACATATCAACGACAGCCTCGGGCACCCGGTCGGTGACCTGCTGCTAAAGGGCATCGCCGTACGGCTGCGCGAGCAGCTACGGGACATCGACACAGTGGCGCGCCTGGGAGGCGACGAGTTCATCATCCTGCTGCCTGGCCTGCAACAGCCCAGCGACGCCGAGCACATCGCCCAAAAACTCCTGAACTGTTTTGGCGCGCCTTTCCAGGCAGGTGAACACGAGTTTTTCATCAGCGCCAGCATTGGTACCAGCCTGTATCCTCAGGATGGCTGCGACGTGGCCACGCTGGTCAAGAATGCCGACGCGGCGATGTACCGATCCAAAGCCAAGGGGCGCAACCGGGTAGAAAGCTACACCCGCGACCTCACGGCCCAAGCCAGCGAGCGCGTGGCGCTGGAACACGAACTGCGACGGGCGATCGAGCGCAACGAGTTGTCGTTGTCTTTCCAGCCAAAAATCAGCCTGGTCGACAACAGCCTGGTGGGCGCCGAGGCACTGATTCGCTGGACCCATCCGACGTTCGGCGACGTGCCCCCGGAACACTTCATTCCTCTGGCCGAAGAAAACGGGATGATCCTGCAGATCGGCGACTGGGTGCTAGAGACCGCCTGCCGACAGCTATGCGAATGGAATTGCACTCACGAAAGCCTCGGCCCGCTGTCAGTGAACCTGGCTGGCGTCCAACTGCGCCAACCCAACCTGCTGGGTCGTATCGAACAACTCTTGCGGGAAAACCATCTCGAACCGGGCTTATTGCAACTGGAGATTACCGAAAACTTCATCATGAGCCAGGCCGAAGAAGCCCTGGCAGTGTTGCACCAGTTGAAAAAACTCGGTGTGCAACTGGCCATCGACGACTTCGGCACCGGCTATTCCTCACTCAGCTACCTCAAGCGCCTGCCGCTGGATATCCTCAAGATCGACCAATCCTTCGTCCGCGGCCTGCCCGATGACCCCCACGACGCGGCCATCGTACGGGCAATTATCGCCCTGGGTCGCAGCATGCAATTCACCATCATCGCCGAAGGCGTCGAAACCCTGGCCCAACAACAATTCCTCGCCGAGGAGGGCTGCGAACAGATCCAGGGCTACATTGTCAGCCTGCCCCTGTGCGCCGAAGAGTTCGCCGCAACGTTTCTGCGTGTAACCGTATCGGATTTTTCGGATAGCACAGCCGAGAAACCGTCGCTATAATCCGCGGCCTACTGAGGGCCCATAGCTCAGTTGGTTAGAGCAGAGGACTCATAATCCTTTGGTCCACGGTTCGAGTCCGTGTGGGCCCACCAAACTGAAAGCCGCGCATTGCGCGGCTTTTGCTTTTCCAGACGGTCATCATCTTGACTTGTCGGGGCCAGAAAAAAGCGTACAACCATCAATCGCAAGCACTACGTCACGGTCATCATTTCCCCCGCGCGACAACCCTTACGTGTCACGCTGATTTTTCGGTACTGAGCAGCCACCGGAGCTTTGCGCTCCAGCAGCTCCAGGCAGGTTTCAGGTTCGTCGAGGGGCAGCGTCTTCAATTCCTCCACCTCGATTTCCCACCACCGACTCGCCAACAGGCGCTCGATAACATCAGGAGCGTGCCTGAACCGCACTACCTTGGCCGGGACGCCCGCTACGATTGCGTAGGCCGGCACATCCCCAGCCACGACTGCCCGGGTTGCAATCACCGCGCCCGTGCCGACGTTGACGCCCTCCATGACCATGGCATGGCTGCCCACCCAGACGTCGTGGCCAATCGTGGCCATTTGGGTCCTGGCACGGTAACTCAGCGGGGAAGCCGTGTATTGGAAAGGATGAGAGCTGAGCCAATCGGTGGGATGCGTGTGCTTTTCCTGGCCTATCACCACGCCAGTGCCCATTGAGCAAAAGCGACCGATCGATGCCACCAGGGATAGATGGCTGCCACTGCGGATATAAGTGTGGGCGCCGATCGCGAGACGCGGCGAGTCAATGTCGACGTGCCCAAGGGCAACGCCCTCTTCCAGGGTCAGCTCTGTCCTCCTGCTCAGCGATTGGAGGCCGCCAGCAAGCTTGCACCGGTGTCTCTTGACCCAACGCTTCCAGTAAAAATCTTTTAACGATCCCATCTTGTTTCCCAAGACTGCAAAGCAGTTCATAGCGGAACGCAATTGCAGCAGAGATACCGGGCCGTGTATGTCAGGCCATTCCGAAAATCCTCATGAAGCCGGTTAGCCTCGACCCGTCGTTTTTTTCAGTGCGGCTCACTTACAATTGCAAACCCCGGCCTTCGAGAGACCTCCATCATCGCCACTCCCAGCCTGTCCCGCCTGTTCCTCGAACTCTTCTGGCAACTCGGCATCCTCGTGGTGCCAGCCTTTTTCGTTACCGTTCTGCCCCCGCCGCTGGCCTTGCTGGCAGTGATTTTCCTAGGGTCGCTGATGGGCCTCGCCGCGCGCCTGGGCGCTCTGACGATGGGCCGAGGCATCGCGAGGCTGACGGTGGGTGCCGTATTTGGCCTGGGCTTCAGCCTGGGCCGGGCGCTGCCGGAGTGGTGGGGCATTCTCGTGGCGATCATCGCCATCATTGTCGGGCTCGCCTGGGTCAGCAAATGGGAGCGGCGCCTTGGGTTGGCACCGGTTTCCACCAAGGGGCCAAGCGCCTGGGGCGGTAACGAGCCGCTTCTGACCCCGGAAGGCGAGCCAATCCGGGTGTTCAACCACAGTGAAATCGCCATGGGCGGTCCTGTGTATTGCGATTACTTGTTTCCAGACGGCGTACTTTTGCAAGGGATCGGTTCTTCGGCGGTATTTTCCAGCGACTGGCGCTATTTTGCCGCGCCGGTGCCGTCACGGCAGAACTGGGGACTGGTCATTCTCGACCGCCAGCAGCGCACCTTATACCGCTGCGCCGAAAGCGAATTCTGGGAGCTGGACGCTTTTGATTCTGATCAACTGAGCGGCCGCTACAGCCCATTGGTCGATAACGGCGTCCGTCAGGTTCGCCTGGAAAAGCTGCTACAAACCGCAGAGGCAGTCGACCTGATTCCCGTCGCGGATCTTTGGCTGGAGCCTGGCTGGCACCCGGACAATCTCCAGCCTACCTTCGAACGTCCGTCCGCTGATGGTCGACAATGCCTGGCTGGCAACATCATCTTGCCGGCTACGCTGCGCGATTTGGACCGACCCCTGGAGCCACTGTATTCGCCGCGCTATGCCGTCAGCATCAATGGGCAGCCGTCCGGGCTCTTGATGACCGCCGATGCGCCATTGGTGTGGAGCACCGATCACCGCGCCCTGGTGTGCCTGGCCGGGGAACAGGCCAACGAGGCGCAAGGCGAACGGTATTGGTCGTGGCAAGTGGACAAAGGCTGGCGCGACCTGCCCTTGCCTTGGATCAAGAGCACCACCGAACCGTCTTTTTATTGGCATGACTTGCTGAAGCTCGATGCAGGCCAGGTGCATATCGACGCTTACCTCGACTATCCACGACCGGGTTCCGGCCAGTATGGCTACCGCTTGGACAGTATCCACAGCGATACCGAGACGCAGACGGGCCACGACATCCAGGGTCGGGTGCAGGTGGGCGAGTTCAAGCTGACGCGCACGGCCATCGTCATGCCGTTGGACAGCCCGGGCCGCCGGGGCGATTCGCACATCGAGACCCAAGCGCTGCTGGGCGGCACAAGCGCGCGCCTGGGCTGGCAGGGTGACAATCGCGAAGGGCTTGGTGGCTATCGCTGCCAGACCGGTGACTGGCTCCTGCCGGAACGCTGGCTGCTGGATCATCGCGCCTCGGACTGTGGTCGGTACCTGGCGCTGCTGCCTTTTGGAGGGGCAACGACCGTTGCCACCCATGCAGTGGTGGCCGACGTGCAAGAGCGGCGCCTGCTGAAAGGGCCCGCCATGTGGGTAGAACGGATCCTCGACTTTCGCGATGGTCGGTTGAGTCTGGCGGTGGTCGTAGGTCGTCTCGACAATGATCTGCAGAGCAGCCCGCTCCGGCGCTTCAATGTCGCGGCGCCAGAGGTCGGCAGCGACGCGTCTTTCTGTCGCCCCAACGAGCAATCCCGGCTGTTCTATAACACGGTGCAGTTGCAGCCCACAGACTCGCAACTGAGCGTCATCCCCCCATGGCGCTTGGTGGATCGGCCGCAAGCGGCGACTGCCGATGGCGATTTCATCCAGCCCGCGCCGACTCATCGGGACGCTGCCTGGCTGTTCGGCAGCGAGACCGAATATGCCGACAGCTGGGTGCGCGCCGGTACGCCGCGGCTTGGCGGTTATCTGCTGACGGCTTCAGGCTGCGCCTTGGTCGATCTGGCCCCTTCGATGATCTGGTCCTCGGATGGCCGCTACCTGGCCCTGACCCGCATGGCAACTGACGTGGCGCAGCTGTGCGAAAGTTATCGGGGCTGGCAAATGATGCTTCTCGATGTCCAGGCGCACACGCTGCGGATTCATCCGCGATGGCTGGGCAATCGGCCCGAGTTCGAAGGCTTCGATGAAGAAAAGCTGCGGGTCCGGTGTTTCGAACGCGACTGGGAAACCGAAGACGATGAGGATCGAGGCGCGGCGCAGTCGTTTACGCTCGACGATTTGCTGCTGCTGCCCGCGGAACAACTGATCGGCGAGGACGGCCTCTGGCTCAGGCCTTCGCAAGCGCACCTCGCCCCAGCCTGGCGAGCGCTGGCCTTGCCTGCCATCAGCTACTTCGAACGCCGGAGCCTGTAACATGCCCGCCAATGATGCCTGCGCTGGAGCTGACCTTGACTGATACCCGCCCTCCCGTCCTCGACGAAATTGATCGCCAGCTGATCGCGGCGCTGCAAATCAACGCCCGGGAAAGCGTCGCCGTGCTTGCCCGGCAGTTGGGCATCGCCCGCACGACCGTGACCTCGCGCCTGGCTCGACTGGAAAAATCCAAGATCATCACCGGATACGGCGTGCGTCTGGGGCAGCGAGTGATCGATGGCGGTTTGCAGGCTTACGTCGGCATAAAGGTCCAGCCACGCTCGGGGAAAGACGTATTGCGGCGCTTGAGTGCGATGGCCCAGGTCCAGCAGTTGTGCGCGGTGAGCGGCGAGTTCGATTACGTGGCCTGGCTGCGCACCGACTCGCCGGAACAGCTGGATCAACTGCTGGACCAGATCGGCAGCGTGGACGGGGTGGAGAAAACTACCACTTCGATCATTCTCAGCAGCAAGATCGACCGGGGGCAGCCCGTCTAGAACCTGCCCAAAATCCTGTGGGAGCGAGCCTGCTCGCGATGGCGGCGGATCAGTCAACATTTGCACGGGCTGACGGCCCGCTATCGCGAGCAGGCTCGCTCCTACAAGAGCTGGTTTCGTCATTAAGCCTATCTAGGCAGTGAAAATGACGGCGATACGTACAAAACGACGACACATTGCGTCTTATTAACGTGTTTCATGCTCTCTAGAATGGCTGGCATCTTTCCTATACTCAGACGCGAACACCGCGCCGAGTCGCCTACCAAGGTCAGCCATGAACAAGAACAATCGCCACCCTGCCAACGGCAAGAAACCCATCACCATTTTCGGCCCGGACTTTCCCTTCGCCTTTGACGACTGGATCGAACACCCAGCTGGCCTGGGCATGATTCCGAAGCACAATCACGGCGCCGAGGTAGCGATTGTCGGCGCCGGGATCGCCGGCCTGGTGGCCGCTTACGAGCTGATGAAAATGGGCCTCAAACCGGTGGTGTACGAGGCGTCGAAGCTGGGCGGACGCCTGCGCTCCCAAGCGTTCAACGGCGCCGAAGGTATCGTCGCCGAACTCGGCGGCATGCGTTTCCCAGTGTCGTCCACGGCGTTCTACCACTACGTCGACAAGCTGGGCCTGGAGACAAAACCCTTTCCCAACCCGTTGACGTCGGCCTCGGGCAGCACGGTCATCGACCTTGAAGGGCAGACCTATTACGCAGAAAGCATGGCTGACCTTCCGGCGTTATTCCAAGAAGTGGCCGACGCCTGGGCCGACGCATTGGAGGCTGGCTCGCGCTTCGGCGATATCCAGCAAGCGATCCGCGACCGCGACGTCCCGCGTCTCAAGGAGCTGTGGAACACCCTGGTGCCGCTGTGGGATGACCGCACCTTCTATGACTTTGTCGCTACGTCAAAGGCCTTCGCCAAGCTCTCGTTCCAGCATCGCGAAGTGTTCGGCCAGGTTGGTTTCGGCACTGGCGGCTGGGACTCGGACTTTCCCAACTCGATGCTCGAAATCTTTCGCGTGGTGATGACCAACTGCGACGATCATCAGCACCTGGTGGTCGGCGGCGTCGAGCAGGTCCCCCACGGAATCTGGAAACACGTGCCAGAGCGCTGCGTGCATTGGCCGGAAGGCACCAGCCTGAATTCGTTGCACCTGGGCGCGCCTCGCAGCGGCGTGAAGCGCATTGCCCGTGCCGATAACGACCGCTTCACCGTGACCGACGTCTGGGGTGACACCCGGGAATACGCCGCCGTGCTGGTGACGTGCCAGACTTGGCTGCTGACCACCCAGATCGAATGTGAAGAAGCGCTGTTCTCGCAAAAAATGTGGATGGCCCTGGACCGCACCCGCTACATGCAAGCATCGAAGACATTCGTGATGGTCGACCGGCCCTTCTGGAAGGACAAGGACCCGCAGACCGGCCGCGACTTGATGAGCATGACCCTCACCGATCGGCTGACTCGCGGCACTTACCTGTTCGACAACGGCGACGACAAGCCAGGCGTCATCTGCCTGTCCTACTCATGGATGAGCGATGCGTTGAAAATGCTGCCGTATCCCGTGGAAAAACGCGTGAGGCTGGCGCTTGATGCGCTGAAAAAAATCTATCCGAACGTCGACATCGCCGCGCGGATCATTGGCGATCCGATCACAGTTTCCTGGGAAGCCGACCCCTATTTCCTCGGTGCATTCAAAGGCGCCCTGCCGGGCCACTACCGATACAACCAACGCATGTATGCACACTTCATGCAAGACGACATGCCGGCTGAACAAAAAGGGATCTTTATCGCCGGTGATGACGTCTCATGGACACCCGCCTGGGTAGAAGGCGCGGTCCAGACCTCGCTCAATGCCGTGTGGGGGATCATGAAACATTTCGGCGGTGAAACTCACCCCGAGAACCCGGGGCCAGGCGATGTGTTCGACGAAATCGGTCCGATCGCCTTGCCCGAATAAGGAGTTGTCGATGCGCGTAGCCCTTTACCAATGCCCACCGCTGCCCATGGAACCGGCCGGCAACCTGCAGCGACTGCACCAGGTCGCGCTGGAAGCCAGGGGTGCCGATGTGCTGGTGTTGCCGGAGATGTTCTTGACTGGCTACAACATTGGGGTCGATGCGGTGAATGTACTGGCCGAGGTCTACAACGGCGAATGGGCGCAGCAAATCGGCCGCATCGCCAAGGCGGCCGGCCTGGCCATTCTCTATGGTTACCCGGAGCGCAGCGAAGATGGGCAGATCTACAATTCGGTCCAATTGATCGACGCCCACGGCGAGCGCCTGGCCAATTATCGCAAGAGTCATTTGTTCGGCGACCTCGACCGCACGATGTTCAGCGCGGGCGATTCAGCGTTGCCGATCGTGGAGCTCAACGGTTGGAAGCTCGGCTTCCTGATCTGCTATGACCTAGAGTTTCCAGAAAATGCCCGGCGCCTGGCGCTGGCCGGCGCCGAGCTTATCCTGGTACCCACCGCCAACATGCATCCGTACGAGTTCATCGCCGACGTCACCGTGCGCGCCCGGGCCATCGAGAACCAGTGTTTCGTGGCCTATGCCAACTATTGCGGCCACGAAGGTGAGTTGCAGTATTGCGGTCAGAGCAGCATTGCCGCCCCGAACGGCAGCCGCCCGGCGTTGGCGGGGCTGGACGAAGCGTTGATCGTGGGTGAGCTGGATCGACAATTGATGGAGCAAACGCGGGCAGCCTACAACTACCTGCACGATCGGCGTGCGGCGCTGTACGGCGACTTGCACAAACACTGATCCGGGCTAATCCGCTAGCATGAGCACATCCCAGTCCTGGAAGCGCTCATGCCGGCCCCCGATTCCCTCCGCCCCTCTACCGAAACCCTGTCCAACGGCCTGAAATTGACGTTGCGTCATGCTCCTGGCCTCAAGCGCAGCGCTGCGGTGTTGCGCGTGGCCGCCGGTAGCCATGATGCGCCCAAGGCCTGGCCGGGGCTGGCGCACTTTCTTGAACATCTTTTCTTCCTGGGGACGGAGCGTTTTCCCACTGGGCAGAACCTGATGGCCTACGTGCGGGACCACGGCGGGCAGGTCAACGCGCGTACCAGTGAACGCACCACGGAGTTTATTCTGGAGCTGCCTCCTGCCGCCCTGCCCGGTGGGCTTGAGCGGTTGGCGGACATGCTTGCCCATCTGCGTCTGGATGAGACCGACCAGTTGCGAGAGCGGGAAGTGCTGCACGCAGAGTTTATTGCCTGGTCCCAGGATGCGGCGGCCCAGCGGCAGGTTGCCTTGTATGAAGGACTGTCGAAGGGTCACCCACTGCGCGGCTTTCATGCGGGCAATCGCGACAGCCTCGCCGTACCACAGCCAGAATTCCAGAGCGCGCTGCGCGATTTCTACCAGCGTTTCTATCAGAGCGGCCAGATGACCTTGAGCCTGGCCGGCCCGCAACGCATCGGGACCCTGGAGGCGCTGGCCACTCAGTTCGGTGAAAGCCTGCCAACCGGCAGAACGCAGGTCAGGCAGCCACCGCCGAGGCTCATGGCAGCAACCGAGACCGGGTACCAGCAGGCCCGGCAAGATTCGCTCGACGTACTGTTCGCCTTCGAAAACTTGCCTGCCGCCTCGCCCCAAGCCTTGGATTTCCTCTGCCACTGGCTCAACGCCCCTAAACCGGGCGGGTTGCTTGCAACGTTGCGCCAACGCGGTCTGGCTGACAGCCTCAAAGCCGTGCCCCTGTATGAATTTTCTGGTCAGGCACTGCTTCACATCGAGTTCAAGCACGACCGCGACCAGGTGCCGACTGATATCCAACCGCTGCTGCGCGATTGGCTGGGTTTTTTTGCCGCTCAGGATGACTGGGCATCACTTCGCCAGGCGTTCACTGCGCTACGCCAACGCCAACTGGAGACGGCAACAGCCTTGCAACTGGCTCGTTGGGACAGCGAAGGACGCCAAGGCCCCTTGTCGGAAAACGACCTGATGCGCCTCAGGGAAATCCTCAAGCAATTACACGCCGTCGACCAGCCCGTCGAACCGTGGCAATTGCCCTCGCCCAACCCGTTTCTGCAGAGCATCAACGAACCACCCCGCGCCGGATTGATTCGCGGCCAAACCAGTGCCCACCGCGGCTTACGAACATTCGCACAAGACCGCAGCCGGGGCCGGCGCGAACGCTCGCCCATGCAGTTCAGCCAGGCATTGCCGGATACCTCGCCGGAAGGCGCGGTGTACCTGCGCTGGCTATTGGCGGCCCCCGTATCGCCCGGCCACCAACGCAGGCTCGATCGGCAATTGGCGGATCTGCGCGAAGACGCCCGCCAGGCCGGCGTGGACATTACCTTCGAGACTCATGACGAACAATGCCTGCTGAAACTGACCGGCTTGCAGGCACCGATGCCGCGAGTACTTGAACACCTGCTGGTGGAACTGGGCCAGCCGCTGCCGCCAGTCCCGGCCAATAGCGAGCCTCCCTTGATACCGATCCGACAGCTGTTGCGTGAATTGCCGGAGCTCTTGCGGCAAACCCCACGATCGCCATCATCGTCCGACAGCGATCAGAGCGTCTGGACGAACGCCCGATGGGACGGCTTGGCCGTCGGTCTGGCGGCGGCCACTCAAGTGGCGCTGGGCCCCGTTCTGGCGCGAATTCCTGGGATCGCCCGAGAAGAAGCGGTGTCGACGCTCGTGGCTGCTCCGGGACGCGCCTGGCACACGCTCGAAACTCCAGGAGACGACCACGCCGTACTGATGTTCTGCCCCACGGCAACCCAGGACATTTGCGACGAGGCTGCGTGGCGTTTGCTCGCCCATCTGAGCCAAACCCCGTACTACCAACGCCTGCGAGTGGACCTGCAACTGGGCTATGCGGTGTTCAGTGGTTTGAAGCAGATCGACGGACGCACCGGCCTGCTACTGGGCGCCCAATCACCCGGTGCCTCGGCAGCGCAGTTGGCTGAACATATGGAGCAGTTCCTGGAAACCTTGCCTGAGTTGATCCAGCAGCTAGACGACTCGACCCTGACCAGCCAGCAACAGGCCTTGGCCAGCCAGATTCAAAGCGCGGCGATGCCCATCGTCCAGGCAGCCGAACTGCTCTGGCAGGGCAAACTGGCCGGTCGTCCAACGGACTACCTGCAACGGTTACCCGACGTCATAACATCGATGACACGCGGACAACTGGTCGACGCCGCGCACCGTTTGAAAGAAGCCCTCGGCGGACGTTCCTGCCTGAGCAACGCGCCGTGCCCGGGAACGCCCTGGCGCGCGGTGCGATGATCGTTACCGGCCATGCAACGAGCTTTCTCAAAGAATCGCGGCGAAGGAATTTGTCAGATTTAGTAACATAGCCGCCTAAGCATCTGAACATCTCCGAGCGGAGGTGGACTATATGTATAGGTTCCACCCGTACCATCTAACCGAAGTATCCCAACCAAAGGAGTATTCCCATGTCCTGGTCCAAACCCGCATATATCGATCTGCGTATCGGCTTCGAAGTCACCATGTACTTCGCCAGCCGTTGATTGCTGCAGGCGGTAGTACGCAACACCACGCCTCGGTCATCCGGGGCGTTTTTATTTTCGGTTTGTAGATGGAGCGACCATGTTCGTCCAGATTCTAGGCTCCGCCGCGGGCGGCGGTTTTCCCCAGTGGAACTGCAACTGCGCCAATTGCGCAGGTTTTCGCAACGGCAGCCTGCGGGCCCAGGCGCGTACCCAGTCGTCCATCGCGATTTCCGACGACGGCGTGAGCTGGGTGCTGTGCAACGCCTCGCCGGACATTCGCGCCCAGCTCCAGGGATTTGCCCCGATGCAGCCTGGCCGGGCCCTGCGGGACACCGGTATCGGCGCGATCATTCTGATGGACAGCCAGATCGACCACACCACCGGCCTGCTCAGCCTGCGCGAAGGTTGCCCGCACCAGGTCTGGTGCACCGACATGGTCCATGAAGACCTGAGCACGGGTTTCCCACTGTTCAACATGCTCACCCACTGGAACGGCGGCCTGAGCTGGAACCGCATCCAACTCGATCAGAGTTTCACTATTGCCGCTTGCCCAAGCCTGCGCTTTACCCCACTGCCACTTCGCAGCGCCGCCCCGCCCTATTCCCCGCACCGCTTCGACCCGCACCCGGGCGATAATATCGGGCTGATCGTCGAAGACCTGCGCACCGGCGGCAAGCTGTTCTATGCACCAGGCCTGGGCAAGGTCGACGGTCCGCTGCTGGACATCATGGCCGGCAGCGACTGCCTGTTGGTGGACGGCACGATGTGGGACGACGATGAAATGCAGCGCCGTGGCGTCGGCACCCGCACCGGTCGGGAAATGGGCCACCTGGCGCAGCACGGCCCTGGCGGCATGCTTGAAGTGCTGGAGCAACTGCCCGAGCAGCGCAAGGTCCTTATTCATATCAACAACACCAACCCGATACTCGACGAGGATTCACCCGAGCGGGCCGAGCTGGTGCGACGCAATGTCGAAGTCGCCTACGACGGCATGAGCATCGAACTGTAGGAGGCCCCGAAATGACTGACACGCCATTGACCACCGCAGAATTTGAAGCAGCCTTGCGCGCCAAGGGCGCCTTCTACCATATCCATCACCCGTACCACGTGGCGATGTACGAAGGCCGTGCCACACGCGAGCAGATCCAGGGTTGGGTCGCGAACCGCTTCTATTACCAAGTGAACATTCCGCTCAAGGACGCCGCGATCCTGGCCAACTGCCCGGATCGGGAGGTCCGCCGCGAGTGGATCCAGCGTTTGCTTGACCATGACGGCGCCCCTGGCGAAGACGGCGGCATCGAAGCCTGGCTACGGCTGGGCCAAGCGGTGGGCCTCGATCCCGATCAATTGCGTTCCCAGGAACTGGTGCTGCCAGGTGTGCGCTTCGCCGTGGACGCCTATGTCAACTTCGCCCGCCGCGCCTCTTGGCAGGAAGCCGCCAGCAGCTCGCTGACCGAACTGTTCGCCCCGCAGATCCACCAGTCGCGCCTCGACAGTTGGCCGCAGCACTACCCATGGATCGACCCGGCCGGCTACGAATACTTCCGCACCCGCCTGGGCCAGGCCCGGCGCGACGTGGAGCACGGGTTGGCGATCACCTTGCAGCACTACACCACGCGTGAAGGCCAGGAACGCATGCTGGAGATTCTCCAGTTCAAACTCGACATTCTCTGGAGCATGCTCGACGCCATGAGCATGGCCTACGAACTGAACCGCCCGCCCTATCACACCGTGACCGACCAACGGGTCTGGCACAAAGGAATCGCCTTATGAGTTTCGATCGCAGCCAAATCCCCGATTGGCGCCCCGGCTATCGCTTTCAGTACGAACCGGCCCAGAAAGGTCACGTGCTGCTCTATCCTGAAGGCATGATCAAGCTGAACGACAGCGCTGCGCTGATCGGTGGCCTGATCGATGGCGAGCGCGATGTGGCGGCGATCATCGCTGAGCTGGACAAACAATTTCCCGGTGTGCCTGAGCTCGGTGACGACATCGAGCAATTCATGGAGGTCGCCCGTGCTGAGCACTGGATCACCCTTGCCTGAGAAGCCCGCCGTCGGCCTGCCGTTGTGGCTGCTGGCCGAGCTGACCTATCGCTGCCCGCTGCAATGCCCGTACTGCTCCAACCCGCTGGACTTTGCCGAGCAAGGCAAGGAACTGAGCACCGAGCAGTGGTTCAAGGTGTTCCGCGAGGCCCGGGAGATGGGCGCTGCGCAGTTGGGCTTTTCCGGTGGCGAACCGCTGGTGCGCCAGGACCTGGCCGAGCTGATCGGGGAGGCGCGCAAGTTGGGTTTCTACACCAACCTGATCACCTCCGGTATCGGTTTGACCGAACAGAAAATCAGCGATTTCAAGAAGGCCGGCCTGGACCATATCCAGATCAGTTTCCAGGCCAGCGATGAGCAGGTGAACAACTTGCTGGCCGGCTCGAAGAAAGCCTTCGCGCAAAAACTGGAAATGGCCCGGGCGGTGAAGGCCCACGGCTATCCGATGGTGCTGAACTTCGTGACCCATCGGCACAACATCGACAAGATCGATCGCATCATCGAGCTGTGCATCGCCCTGCAAGCCGACTTCGTCGAGCTCGCCACGTGCCAGTTCTATGGCTGGGCGCACCTCAACCGCGTCGGCCTGCTGCCCACCCGGGAACAGCTGGTGCGGGCCGAACGCATTACCAATGAATACCGGGCCAAGCTGGAAGCCGAAGGCAATCCGTGCAAGTTGATCTTCGTGACCCCGGACTACTATGAGGAACGCCCCAAAGCCTGCATGAACGGCTGGGGCAGCATCTTCCTGACCGTCACGCCGGACGGCACCGCATTGCCGTGCCATGGCGCCCGGCAAATGCCGGTGCAGTTTCCGAATGTGCGCGATTACAGCATGCAGCACATCTGGTACGACTCGTTCGGCTTCAACCGTTTCCGCGGATACGACTGGATGCCCGAGCCCTGCCGCTCGTGCGATGAAAAAGAAAAGGATTTCGGCGGCTGCCGCTGCCAGGCGTTCATGCTCACAGGCGACGCCAGCAACGCCGACCCGGTGTGCAGCAAATCCGAACACCACGGCATGATTCTCCAGGCGCGCGAAGACGCCGAGCATGCCACGCAAACCATTGAACAATTGGCCTTTCGCAATGAACGAAACTCGCGCCTCATCGTTAAAGGCTGATCCGCTCAGCGCCGCCCAGGCTGTCGCGGCAGGCATCGACTTTGCCGAACTGCAACTCGGGCCTTCAGGGCTTTTCTGGAATGAATACCGCCCAGCGGATGGCGCCTGCCGGATCTGGCATTGGCAAGATGCCAAGGCCCGCTGTCTGACCCCGGACGGGTTCAGCGCGCGCAGTCGGGTCTACGAATACGGTGGCGGGTCGTTTTGCCTGAGCGATGACGGCGTGCTGTTTGTCAACGAGGCCGACCAACAGCTGTATTACCAGTCATTGGACGGCGATCGTCCCGTGGCGCTGACTTGGGGCGAGAGGCGATATGGCGACCTGCACTTCGCCGCGGGGCGAGTGCTGGCGGTTGAGGAACAGGCCAATCAGCATCGTCTGGTGTCGATCGGGCTGGCCGATTTTAAGCGACAGGTGCTGGCCGAGGGTGCGGATTTCTACGCCGCGCCGATCCTGAGCCCGGATCAAAAGCGCCTCGCCTGGATCGAATGGAGCCGTCCTCATCAACCCTGGACGGCCACGCGACTGATGTTGGCAGAGCGTAACGATGCAGGTTGGAGTGAGCCGCGCTGCGTTGCCGGCCAAGGTGAGGATGAGTCCATCCAGCAACCACGATTCGACGCGGCGAATCGTCTTTATTGCCTGACGGATCGGGGTGGTTATTGGCAGCCTTGGGTCGAAGATGCCGGCTTCTTGAAACCATTGGCTGCCGCCGAAGCCGATCACGCCCCGGCGCCTTGGCAATTGGGCGGCTGTACCTGGCTGCCCTTGGGCGAGGACATTTACCTGGCGAGCTGGACCGAAGCGGGTTTTGGCCGGCTGGGCCTGCGCCATAGCGGCGCGATTGAGGAGTTCACCGGACCCTACAGCCGCTTTCGCAGCCTGGCCATGGATGAGCAATTCGTTTATGCAATTGCCGCTTCGCCGACCAGCCCGTCGGCGGTCATTGCTATTGAACGACAAAACCACGAAGCCATAATCGTGGCCGGCGGCGTTTCGCCGTTACCCGCCGAGCACATCAGCTGTCCGCAAACCCTGCGCTATCCCGTCGCTTCAAGCGAGGCCCACGGGTTCTTTTATCCTGCGATGGACGCCAAGGCTAAACCGCCGCTGGTGGTGTTTATCCATGGCGGGCCGACGTCGGCCTGCTATCCCATTTTCGACCCGCGCATCCAATACTGGACCCAGCGCGGCTTTGCCGTGGCCGATCTCAACTACCGCGGCAGCAGTGGCTACGGCCGGGCTTACCGGCAGGCATTGCATTTGAACTGGGGCGTGGTGGATGTCGAGGATGCCTGCGCGGTTGTCGCGTATCTGGATGAGCAGGGCTTGATCGATAGCCGCTGCGCCTTCATTCGTGGCGGCAGCGCCGGTGGGTACACGACACTTTGCGCCTTGGCGTTCCGGAACGTATTCCGTGCCGGCGCCAGCCTCTACGGCGTCAGCGACCCCGCTGCCCTGGGCCGCGCGACACACAAATTCGAAGGGGACTACCTGGACTGGCTGATCGGCGATCCACAGCTGGACGCCGAACGCTACAGGGCCCGCACGCCGTTGCTTCACGCCGACCGGATCCGCGCGCCGATGATTTTTTTCCAAGGTGAACTCGATGCCGTGGTCGTGCCGCAGCAAACCCGCGATATGGTCAAGGCCTTGGAAGACAACGGTGTTCCGGTGGAGGCGCACTACTACCCGGACGAGCGCCACGGCTTTCGCAAGGCGTCGAACCAGGCGCATGCGCTGGAGCATGAGTGGTTGTTTTATCGAAAAGTGATAGAAGTGAGCTTATAAAAAGTGGCGAGCTCTTGTGGCGAAGGGAGCTTGCTCCCGCTCGATTGCGCAGCAATCGCAGGGCTTGGGGCCGCTCCGCGACCCAGCGGGAGCAAGCTCCCTCGCCACAAGAGCAATCCTCTAGCTGCAAACTTTCAGCGCTTGGCGATGATGTACACCGCATGCACGATGCCTGGGATGTAGCCCAACAGCGTCAGCAGAATATTCAGCCAGAAAGCCCCGCCGAAACCGACTTGCAGAAACACACCCAGCGGCGGCAGAAGAATGGCGATGATGATGCGAATGATATCCATGGATGACTCCCTGATTGGCGATGGCCATATTGCCATATGCTCATGGACACCTGACCGCTCGTCAGGGTTCAGTGCGGACCATCAAGGGGCGCCCAAAGGGAAGGTTATGCGCGGACAAAAAACGCAGGCAAAAGAAAACCCCGCCGAAGCGGGGCTTTGCAGACTGTTTCCCTGACATCCATTTCACTCCGCCTTCCTGGCAGAATCCTACGTGTCCGTGTTGTTACTTTTGCGCGTCCTGCGCTACGTCCATGGAAGCTAGATTAGCCGTGGATCCAATCTGCCGATAGAGGGAAATCGCCAGCACGTGATGTAAGCATTTGCTTACATCACGACACACCTTCAGAACTGGCCCGGCTCCAAGAGGAACAGCGACTCACTGCCGGCCTTCACCGAAGCGCTCAGCGAATGAATTCGCGGTAACAGGCGGGCGAAGTAGAATCGCGCCGTGCCCAGCTTGCCTGCGTAGAAATCATCCTGGCTTTCCTTGCCCAGGGCCGCCCTGGCCATCAACGCCCACATGTAGGCATAAGCGGTGTAGCCGAACGCTTGCAGGTATTCCACCGAAGCCGCGCCAATTTCGTTCGGGTTGTTTTTTGCCCGATCGAGCAGCCATTCGGTCAGCTCGTCCAGCGTGCCAACGGCATCGTTCAACGGTTGGGTGAACTCCGACAAATCGCTGCTTGCGGTGGCGGTGAAATGACGGATTTCATCGGCGAACAATTTATAGAACGCCCCACCACTTCCGACGATCTTGCGCCCTACCAGATCCAGCGCCTGGATACCGTTGGTGCCTTCATAGATCTGCGTGATGCGCACGTCACGCACCAGTTGCTCCTGGCCCCATTCGCGGATGTAACCGTGACCGCCGAAGATCTGCTGGCCATGGACCGTGGTTTCCAGGCCCAGATCGGTCAGGAAAGCCTTGGCCACCGGCGTCAGCAGCGCGACCAGGTCTTCCGCGCGCTTGCGCGTGGCTGGGTCTTCGCTGAATTTCGCGGTATCCAGTTGCATCGCCACGTAGGTGGAAAATGCGCGGCCACCTTCGTTCGAGGCTTTCATGGTCAGTAGCATGCGGCGCACGTCCGGGTGGACGATGATCGGGTCAGCGATCTTGTCTTTGTTTTGCGCGCCGGTTGGCGAACGGCTTTGCAGGCGATCGCGGGCGTATTCGATAGCGTTCTGATAGGAACGCTCGCCAGTGGCCAGGCCCTGGATACCGACGCCCAGGCGCTCGTAGTTCATCATGGTGAACATCGCCGCCAGGCCTTTGTTGGGCTCGCCGACCAGATAACCTACCGCTTCGTCGAAGTTCATCACGCAGGTGGCGGACGCCTGGATGCCCATCTTGTGCTCGATCGAACCGCAGTTGGCTGCGTTGCGTGCGCCCAGGCTGCCGTCGGCATTGACCATGAATTTCGGCACGAGGAACAGCGAGATGCCTTTCGGCCCGGCCGGTGCGTCCGGGAGCTTCGCCAACACCAGGTGAATGATGTTTTCGGTGAGGTCGTGTTCGCCGCCTGTGATGAAAATCTTGGTGCCGCTGACTTTGTAGGAACCGTCGGCCTGGGGTTCAGCCTTGGTCCGGATGATCCCCAGGTCGGTACCGGCGTGAGGCTCGGTCAGGCACATCGAGCCGGCCCAGATGCCCGCGTACATATTCGGCAAGTACGCGGCCTTCAACGCTTCGCTGGCGTGGGCATTGATCGACAGGCAAGCCCCGGCGGTCAGCATCGGGTACAGCCCAAATGAGAGGCTGGCGGAGTTGACCATTTCCTCGACCTGGGCCGAAACAGCCTTGGGCATGCCCATGCCACCATACGCCGGATCACCACCGACACCCACCCAGCCGCCTTCGGCATAAGTCTTATAAGCCTGTGGGAAACCTGCCGGGGTCGTGACGGCGCCGTCAGCCCAGTGGCAACCTTCCTCGTCAGCCGCGCGGCTGAGGGGCGCTACGCTTTTGCTGGTGACCTTGCCGGCCTCTTCAAGAATCGCCTCGACAGTTTCAGCGTCCACAGTGTCGGCCAGCGCCGGCAATTGAGCCCAAAGTTTCGCGACCTCGAATACTTCATTGAGGACGAAGCGCATATCGCGCAGGGGCGCTTTGTAGTCAGCCATGGCAAACCTCGCAGGATCTAAACAATTGGTTCGTGGGAAAGCGTTTCACAATGGGTCAGAGTGTACCCCAACAACTTTTGCGACACATAGGGTCAACCCGTGACCGTTTTGTAATTTTTAGTCACGGTCGAAATTTGATGTTTTATCGTGGCGAGGGAGCTTGCTCCCGCTGGGGTGCGCAGCAGCCCTTTTTTGAGAGCTACGCACTCAAGCCGGAGCAAGCTCCCTCGCCAAGGAGATATTTCAGCCCTTCAAAGCGCAAACAACTGCGCCGGCAACTTCATCAGGCATTCGCTTCCCGCCTCGACAGCTGAGCGATGAGCGGCCGTGCGCGGCAACAGGCGCTTGAAATAAAATTCACAAGTCGCCAGCTTGGCCCGGCAAAAATCCGCGTCGCCATCGCCACTGTCGAGTTGCGCCTGAGCCACCAACGCCATGCGCAACCACAGGTAAGCCAGGATGATGTAACCGCTGTACATCAGGTAATCCACGGAGGCGGCCCCCACCTCATCGGGATTTTTCATGGCAGCCATGCCGACCTGGGTCGTCAAATCACCCCATTGCCGATTAAGCCCGTCCAGTTGCGCAATGTATCCCTGGAGTTGCGCATGCCCGGTATTGGCGGCGCAGAACTGATGAACAATTTTGGTAAACCCGCGCAGCAGCTTGCCTTGGCTGCCCAGCACCTTGCGTCCCAGCAAGTCCAAGGCCTGGATGCCGTTGGTGCCTTCGTAGATCGGCGCGATCCGACAATCGCGTACCAATTGTTCCATGCCCCACTCGCGGATAAAGCCGTGGCCGCCGAAAACCTGCATGCCGTGGTTGGTTACCTCCAGCCCCGTGTCGGTCATGAACGCTTTGCAGATAGGCGTGAGGAAGGCCAACAGGTCTTCGGCCTCTTGGCGGGCGGTTTCGTCGCGGCTCAAGTGCGCGGTGTCGAGCAATTGCGCAGTGAAGTACGTCAGCGCCCGGTTGCCTTCGTTGAAGGCCTTCATCGTCAAGAGCATCCTGCGCACGTCAGGGTGGACGATGATTGGGTCGGCCGCTTTTTCCGGCGCCTTGGGGCCGGTCAGCGAGCGCATCTGCAGACGATCATTGGCGTATCTGACCGCGCCCTGGAAACTCGCCTCGCCCAGACAAAGACCCTGCATGCCGGTGCCGAGGCGGGCATGGTTCATCATGGTGAACATACAGTTGAGGCCCTTGTTCGCCTCGCCGATCAGGAACCCCTTGGCGCCGTCGAAGTTCAGCACACAGGTCGCCGAGGCCTTGATGCCCATCTTGTGTTCGATCGACCCGCAGGAAACGCCATTGCGCTCCCCGGCCTCGCCTGCGGCGTCGGGCAGGAACTTCGGCACGATAAACAACGAGATGCCCTTGGTCCCGGCCGGAGCATCCGGCAGCTTGGCGAGCACCAGATGGATGATGTTGTCGCTCATGTCGTGCTCGCCGGCGCTGATGAAGATCTTGCTGCCGGTCACCGCATAGCTGCCGTCAGCCTGGGGCACCGCGCGGGTCTTGATAATGCCCAGGTCGGTGCCGCAGTGGGCTTCGGTCAGGCACATGGTACCGGTCCACTGGCCGGCGGTGAGTTTGCTGAGATAGGTCTGCTTCTGTTCCTCGGTGCCATGGGCGTGGATCGCCGACATGGCGCCGTGGGTCAGGCCAGGGTACATGCCCCAGGAAGTGTTGCTCGACCCGATCATTTCGCTGATGACCAGGCCCAGGGAACTGGGCAGGCCTTGGCCGCCATACGCTGGGTCCGCCGCCAGGCCGTGCCAGCCGCCTTCCACATACTGTGCGAACGCCTGCCGGAAACCTGTAGGCGTAGTCACCACGCCATTGTCGAAATGGCAGCCCTCCTCGTCACCTGGACGATTGAGCGGCGCCAGCACATTCTCACAGAACCGAGCACCTTCCTCGAGGATGGCGCTGACCATGTCCGGGCTGGCATCGCTGGCACCCAGTTCGGCATAGCGGCCATGGAAATCGAAGACGTGGTCGATCAGAAAGCGCATGTCGCGCAGGGGAGCTTTGTACTCGGGCATGGTGGTTTTCTCCGGTAGCAGATCGTTTAAACCTACTGCCGGCCACCGGGGCCCACAATCACAGTCCAGACGCTGAATGCGCCATCATCACTCAACCCGCGGCGGCCTCCATGCGCACCGCACCACGACGACTCTGCCCGAAGGCGACCACACAGTTTCGCCCCGCGCCCTTGGCGTTATACAGCGCCTGGTCCGCCGATTTGAGCACCTCTTCGGGCGTACGCTGCTCGATGCGCTCGGCCACGCCGATGCTGACGGTTACCGATACGCTGGAGGCGCCAGCGCCCGAGCGACGCTGGCGCCCTTGCTGATCGTCCTGGGGGCGACTGTCGGAATTACGCAATTGAATAGCGTAGGTCTCGATGGACTGACGGATGACTTCCAGATGGGGCATGCACTCATCAATGGTTTTACCGGCGAACACCAGCGCAAATTCCTCACCACCATAGCGATAAGCCCTACCGCCCCCGCCGATTTTTGACAGCTTGCTGGCTACCAGGCGCAGCACTTGATCGCCGACGTCGTGGCCGTGGGTGTCGTTGAACTTCTTGAAATGGTCCACGTCGCTCATCGCCAATACGTAATTGCGCCCCAGGCGCTGCATGCGCTCATTCAAGGCACGACGTCCCGGCAGGCCGGTGAGCTCGTCGCGGAACGCCATTTGATATGCCTCGTGGGCGACCGCGGCAGCAATCATCAGCATCACCTGGCTGCACATGATGTTCAGGGTGAACGGCAAGATGAAGGTTTTCGGCAGCATCCAGAACAATCCCAGCAGCCCCACCAGTTGCGCCGCGTGAAGCGGCCGGGGATTACGCCAGTATTGCCAGGCCAGCAGCAGGAACGCGGCGGCGAACATAGGGTAGGACAATTGGATCAGGCTCATCCAGGCGCCGTGCAACGCGGGCCAGCGGATCTCCGAAAGCCACAACAACAAGGCCTGGGGGAAACTTTGCTCCAGGGCCAGCGCCACGCTGCCGAAAACCAGCAACACCGCGAACCGCGCCACCATGTCCTGGAACAGATGGGTGCGCTCCTGCCACGCCGCGAACAGCCCGAACAACAGCGGCAGCAACAAGCAGACGAGATGGAACACCACCGCCGCGTCTTCACGCACCTTACCGTTATCGCGGTAGAAATCGGTTTGGGTGTCCAGCAGGAAGTAGGCGATGTACACCGTGACCATCAGAAACAGCTCACGCTGGCGCCGGTAAACGGAGCAATACGCGCCCCCCAGTAGCAATACCAATGTAGGAAGCACATTGAACAGGGAGGTAAAGAATACGTTGAGATCCTTGACGTAGGCAGCCGCGAGCCCTGCCAACAACAGCAACAGTGACGGTAGGAAATGGCTGAGACGTACAGCGGAAGAACGCGGCAAGGGTAAGCTCCGACCCGGCTGATCAAGGATGGCATTGTGCCTGCGCTGTGTGACCGATGTCACACTGCCATCGCTGTAACGGCAGAGGCCGGAGTTTTCTTAAGGCTTTGTTGGATGAATATTGTTTCAGGATCGCTATAAATCCCCGTGGCGAGAGAGCTTGCTCCCGCTCGGCTGCGAAGCAGTCGTAAACCGGCGGGTGCGGTGTGTCTGATGCTCGCATTCGGCAGGTTTGGGGCCGCTTCGCAGCCCAGCGGGAGCAAGCTCCCTCGCCACGGGTTCGTCGAAAGCCTTGATTGGGGTTATGGCAGGCATGAAAAAGCCGCTGCTCCCGAAGAAGCAGCGGCTTGTGGAGAATCGCCTAAGGCTTAGTAGCCCAGCGCGAAATCTTCTTCCTTCATGTCCATCAGGTTGTTGGCGCCCGACAACATGGCCGCAACATGGGTGCGGGTACGCGGCAGGATGCGCTGGAAGTAGAAGCGCGCGGTCTGCAGCTTGGCGGTGTAGAACGCTTCTTCGGTGGTGCCGGCTGCGAGTTTTTCCGCTGCCAGACGCGCCATGTCGGCCCAGAAATAGGCCAGGCAGGCGTAACCGGAGTACATCAGGTAATCCACCGAGGCAGCGCCGACTTCTTCGCGATCCTTCATGGCCGCCATGCCAACCTTCATGGTCAGCTCGCCCCATTCTTTGTTCAGCGCAGCCAGGGGTTCGACGAACTCCTTGACCGCTTCGTTGCCTTCGTTGCCCTGGCAGAACTTGTGGACGATCTTGGTGAAGCCCTTGAGCGCTTCGCCCTGGGTCATCAGGACTTTACGGCCCAGCAGGTCGAGCGCCTGAATGCCGGTGGTGCCTTCGTACAGCATCGAGATGCGGCTGTCGCGAACGTTCTGCTCCATGCCCCACTCGGCGATGAAGCCGTGGCCGCCGTAGATCTGCACGCCATGGTTGGCCGATTCGAAGCCGACTTCGGTCATGAAGGCCTTGGCGATCGGCGTCATGAACGCCAGCAGCGCATCGGCTTTCTTCTTCTCTTCTTCATCCACGCCGTACTTGACGATATCCACCTGCTTGGCGGTGAAGTACACCATCGCCCGGTTGCCCTCGGCGAAGGCCTTCATGGTCAACAGCATGCGGCGCACGTCAGGGTGCACGATGATCGGGTCGGCGGCCTTGTCTGGCGCTTTCGGGCCGGTCAAAGAACGCATTTGCAGGCGATCACGGGCATATTTCAGGCCGCCCTGGAAGCCGATCTCGGCGTGGGCCAGGCCTTGCAGCGCAGTGCCCAGGCGTGCGGTGTTCATGAAGGTGAACATGCAGTTCAGGCCCTTGTTCGCCGGGCCGATCAGGAAACCGGTGGCCGCGTCGAAGTTCATCACGCAGGTGGCGTTGCCGTGGATGCCCATCTTGTGTTCCAGGGAACCACAGCTCACGGCGTTGCGCTGGCCGACGGTGCCGTCGGCGTTCGGCAGGAATTTTGGAACGATGAACAGCGAGATGCCCTTGGTGCCGGCGGGTGCATCCGGCAGGCGTGCCAGCACGATGTGGACAATGTTGTCGGCCATGTCGTGTTCGCCAGCCGAGATGAAAATCTTGGTGCCGGTCACTTTGTAGGAACCGTCGGCCCGAGGTTCGGCCTTGGTGCGCAGCATACCCAGGTCGGTGCCGCAGTGAGGTTCAGTCAGGCACATGGTGCCGGTCCATTCGCCGGACACCAGCTTGGTCAGGTACGCCTCTTGCTGCTCGGGCGTGCCGTGTTCGGAAATGGTGTTCATCGCGCCATGGGACAAGCCTGGGTACATGCCCCACGACCAGTTGGCTTCACCGACCATCTCGCTGACCGCCAGGCCCAGGGACTCCGGCAGGCCTTGGCCGCCGTGCTCGACGTCATGGGCCAGGCTTGGCCAGCCGCCTTCGACGAACTGCTTGTAGGCTTCCTTGAAGCCGGTCGGAGTTTTCACGCCGGACTCGCTCCAGGTGCAACCCTCAAGGTCACCCACGCGGTTCAGCGGTGCCAGCACCTGCTCACAAAACTTGGCGCCTTCTTCGAGAATGGCGTCAACCATGTCTGGAGTTGCGTCCTGGCAAGCCGGAAGGCTCTGATAATGCGCTTCGTAGCCGAGCAGTTCGTCACGAACGAAGCGAATATCACGCAAGGGGGCCTTGTAGTCAGGCATAGCGATAAACCTCTGCTGATGTAACCGGGGATGAACGACCGCGCGGATTTGTTGTAGCGGTCAAACAGTTGTTTGAAACATACGTTTACGCCCAAAACTTGTCAAGCATCGATCTTTTGCCATTCGTCATCGATTAGCAGGCGTTCGGGACGAGAGAAATCCATCGCTATGAATTGTGCGCAGGACGCGCAGGGAAAGATTAGTTGAGGGAGAAGGAGTTAGAGACAAAAACGCCGCGATTATCGCGGCGTTTTCAAAGTCCGTGTCGGGTCGGATCAGGCAAATGTGTTGATCAAAGTGCCGAGCATTTCGTCGGAAGCCTTGGCGACGTTCACGCCCAATTGGACCTGGAACTTGCCTTGGGCCATGTCCACCATGTTGCTGGCCAGGTCCGATTGCCGGCTGCGATCCACCGAGCGCAGGCGATCGACCTGGACTTCGGAGGATTGGCTGGTGACCGAACGCTCGATCGTATTGTTGGCGATCTGGCTGGAGGCCTGGTCGACACGGTTCTGCCCCGTCTGAATCGTGCTCAGACCAGCGTAGAACGCGGTATTTCCTGAGATTTCCATGGCGAGGCTCGTTTTCTTGAAAGGGTCGGCACTGGCATTGAACCAGAAGGCTTGGCAAAAGGCCCGACAAAAACACTAATGGCACAGTGCCTTGTCATAGGCAAAACCTTGGCAAGTCGTCAGTCCAACAGGTCCATCTGCAGGTGCCCGGCCACAGCCTCGGCGGTTACGCTCTGGATCCGCGCCACCCTGCCCAGGCAAGGCGCCGGGAGGCGCTCGGCCAGGGTTGCCAGGTTTTCTTCCAGGCGTGAGGTGGCCGGATCGATGATGTTCGCCACCCAACCGGCCAGTTGCAAGCCGTCGCGGGCGATTGCTTCGGCGGTCAACAAGGCGTGGCTGATGCAGCCCAGGCGCACGCCCACCACCAGGATAACGGGCAAGCCCAGCGCAATCGCCAGGTCGGACAGATTGTCCTGGCCGGCCAGCGGCACGCGCCAACCGCCCGCGCCCTCGATCAGAGTGAAATCGGCGCCCAGCGCCAGCACTTCACGCATCGGCCCCAGCAGCGACTGCACCGTGAGCGCGACGCCCGCCTCCCGGGCGGCGAGGTGCGGCGCAATGGCTGGTTCGAACGCCACCGGATTGACCTGTGCATAACTCAACGGCACCGAGCATTCGGCCAACAAGGCCAAGGCATCGGCGTTGCGCAGCCCTTTGGGCGTCACGTCGCAACCGGAAGCCACCGGTTTTCCGGCGGCCGTGCTCAGGCCGGCCTGGCGCGCCGCGTGCAGCAGGCCCGCCGCCACGGTGGTCTTGCCCACATCGGTATCGGTGCCGGTGATGAAATAAGCCTGGCTCATAGCGGTTTCTCCAACACGGCGTAGACCGCCTGGTAAGTCGCGGGCAGGCCCTGGACCTGGCGAAACTGTTCATAGGCTTCAACCAGCGCCAGGATCCGTGCCCTGCCCGTCAACCCACCGGGACGGCCGGGATTCAGATTATGGGCGCCCAATGCTTTCAATTCGTGGGTCAGGCTACGTACATCCGGGTAATGCAAGACGTGGGGCTGATTTTCCAGACTTAGGACGTTCAAACCACTGCTTGCGCATAACTGTCGATAAGTCTCGAAATCACGGAAACGGTTGACGTGTACCAAGCCATCCACCTGACGCCAACTGTCTCGCAGTTCGTACAACGTGCCGACACACAGACTAGTAAAGGCAAACAGTCCACCCGGCCTCAAAACACGATGGGCCTCGCGCAACACCGAGGCGAAATCATCGCACCACTGCACCGCGAGGCTGGAAAAAACCAAGTCGCAGCTCGCCGAGTGCAAAGGCAAACGCTCCGCATCCCCAGCGATAAAATGCGCAGCACCGCCCTGCGGGCGGGCATGGATGAGCATCCCCTCGGCGATATCCAGCGCCAGGCCCGCATCCTCGCCGAACCGCGCGCCCAGCGCTCGGGTGAAATAGCCCGTGCCGCAGCCCAGGTCCAACCAGCGCTGTGGATCGAGCGACGAAGGCAAGCGCCCGAGCAATTGCCCGCCTACATCGCGCTGTAGCTCGGCAACACTGTCATAACTGGCCGCCGCCCGGGAAAACGAGGCCGCTACCTGACGTTTATCAGGCAAAGCACCCGGTAGCTTCACAACGGATAAGTCAGTCATCACCGGACTCATGCAAGAAAGCCTGGATCGCCCCCGCCACGCCGTGGGGATCCTCCAGCAGAAATCCGTGGCCGGCCTGTTCAATCAGGCCGATTTCGACATCCGGCAGCAACGCCAGCAACTCGCCCGCCGCTTCGGCCGGCACCAAGGCATCGAGCCCGGCAAACAAATGCAGCTGAGGACCGCGAAAGCCCTGCAACGCAGCCCGGGTATCGAGTTGCGCCAATAATTCGAGCCCGGCCATCAACACGTCAGGCGCGGTGTTCGGTGCACCGCCGAGCAGCAATCGCGACAACCCGCGTGGGTCGTCGCACCCTTGGGCGCACAGCAAACTGAAGCGCTTGAGCGTCTGGCGCGGATCGGCAACACACCCGGCAAGAAACCCATCGAATATTTCTGGGGCCATCGCCCCCGGCCATTGTTCATGGGCCACGAAAGACACATTACTGGCCAAGGTCAGCAAGCCGCAGCAGCGCTCGCCCCGGCGCGCGGCCAGTTCCGCGGCCAACATGCCGCCCAGGGACCAGCCTCCCAGCCAGGCATCCTGGGGCAACGCAGCATCCAACTCATCGAGCCAATCATCGAGCGCACTCGACGCCAAAGCGGGCAAGGGTTCGATTTCCACCTGCAAGTGCTCATCGAGCCCTCGCAGCGCAGCAGCCAACGGTTCGAGGGGCGAAGTACCCAGGCCCCATCCTGGCAACAAGATCAATCGATCACGCATGGTTTGGCTCCGGTCCCAGCCTTGCATAACAATCGGCCAATGCATCCAACAATAGCTGGACCTGGGCCTCGCTGTGGGCGGCGGTCAAGGTGACCCGCAGGCGGGCGCTACCGGCCGGCACGGTGGGCGGCCGGATCGCCGTGACCATCAGCCCGCGCTCGCGCAGCATCCGGGACAGCTCTATCGCCCGCCCCGCATCACCGATCAGGATGGGTTGGATCGGGGTGAAACTGTCCATCAAGCGCAAGCCGATCTGCTCGGCGCCCTGGCGGAACTGGCTGATCAACTGCCTCAGATGTTCTCGCCGCCAACGCTCACTGCGCAGCAGTTCAAGGCTCCGGAGCGTGGCGCAGGCCAAAGCGGGTGGCTGGCTGGTGGTGTAGATGTAGGGCCGGGCGAACTGGACCAGGCTTTCGATCAGTTCCTCACTGCCCGCCACAAAGGCGCCGGCGGTGCCAAACGCCTTGCCCAGTGTGCCGACCAGCACGGGCACGTCTTCCTGGCACATGCCGAAATGTTCGACGACACCGCCGCCGGTAACGCCCAGCGTGCCGAAGCCGTGGGCGTCATCGACCATCAGCCAGGCGCCCTTGGCCTTGGCTTCGCGGGCGAGCGCCGGCAAATCCGCGACATCCCCGTCCATGCTGAAAACACCATCGGTCACCACCAGCGTGTTGCCAATGGCTTTCTCCAAACGCTGGGCCAGGCTTCGGGCATCGTTGTGCAGATAACGATTGAAGCGCGCGCCGGATAACAGCCCGGCATCGAGCAACGAGGCGTGGTTGAGGCGATCCTCCAGCACGGTATCGCCCTGCCCCACCAAGGCAGTGACCGCGCCAAGGTTGGCCATGTAGCCGGTGGTGAACAGCAACGCCCGCGGCCGGCCGGTCAGCTCGGCCAGGGCTTCTTCCAAGGCGTGGTGAGGCGCGCTGTGGCCGACCACCAGGTGGGACGCTCCACCGCCGACGCCCCAGCGCGCTGCGCCGTCGCGCCAGGCCTCGATCACTTGCGGGTGATTGGCCAGGCCCAGGTAGTCGTTGTTGCAGAACGCCAACAACGGCTGGCCGTCCACTACGACTTCCGGGCCCTGGGGGCTCTCGAGCAGCGGTCGCTGGCGATATAGATTTTCGGCACGACGGGCAGCCAGGCGTGCGGCGAGATCGAAGGGCATGCAGGCCTCAACTGTCTATGGATTGGCCCAGGACCTTTTTGGTAGCGAGCCTGCTCGCGATTGCGGTGTACCAGTCGACATGAATGTTGAATGTTGCATCGCTATCGCGAGCAGGCTCGTTCCCACAGTGTCCTGCTTCCAATCAGGGAATTGGCGAGCGATCAAACAGCAGCGTTATAAAACTGCTCGCTGTTCTTGTGCTCTACCAGCGCCTGCTCGATGGCCGCCTGGTGGACTTCATCGGCGTGTTCTTCGCGGGCTTCCGGCTGGATGCCCAGGCGCGCGAACAGTTGCATGTCCTTGTCGGCCTGAGGGTTGGCGGTGGTCAACAGCTTGTCGCCGTAGAAAATCGAGTTGGCGCCGGCAAAAAATGCCAGGGCCTGCATTTGCTCGTTCATCGCTTCACGGCCGGCGGAAAGACGTACATGGGATTGGGGCATCATGATCCGCGCCACGGCGAGCATGCGGATGAAATCGAACGGATCGACGTCCTCGGCATTTTCCAGCGGCGTGCCGGCGACCTTGACCAGCATGTTGATCGGCACCGATTCCGGGTGCTCCGGCAGGTTTGCCAGTTGGATCAGCAGGTTGGCACGGTCGTCCAGGGATTCGCCCATGCCCAGGATGCCGCCGGAGCAGATTTTCATACCCGAATCCCGTACATAGGCCAGGGTCTGCAGGCGCTCGCTGTAGGTGCGGGTGGTGATGATGCTGCCGTAGAACTCAGGCGAGGTGTCCAGGTTGTGGTTGTAGTAATCCAGGCCAGCCTGGGCCAGCGCTTCGGTCTGCTCCTGGTCGAGGCGTCCGAGGGTCATGCAGGTTTCCAGCCCCATGGCCTTCACGCCCTTGACCATCTCCAGCACGTAAGGCATGTCCTTGGCCGACGGATGCTTCCACGCCGCGCCCATGCAGAATCGGGTCGAACCGATGGCCTTGGCGCGCGCCGCCTCTTCGAGGACCTTCTGCACTTCGAGCAATTTCTCTTTTTCCAGCCCGGTGTTGTAGTGGCCGGACTGCGGACAATATTTGCAATCTTCCGGGCAAGCGCCGGTTTTGATCGACAGCAGCGTGGAAACCTGGACGCGGTTGGCGTCGAAGTGCGCGCGGTGCACGGTCTGCGCCTGGAACAACAGATCATTGAATGGCTGGACAAAGAGTGCTTTGACTTCGGCCAAAGACCAGTCATGACGCAGGTTGGCAGTGGTGCTGGCGCTCATGGGCATTTCCTTGATTATGCTTGGCTGGCGCTTGGGGGAAATCGAATACCCACAGGCGCGACACGGATGTTCGGCATATTTAAGGAAGAGCCATGCGCTGTCAACCACGACACACAACATCGGTTTACATCTGGTTAAAAAACAAACAGACCTGTCTGCTGTGCGGCGAATCCACCGACACACCGCAACCCATCTGCACGCCGTGCGAAAGCGAGTTGCCCTGGCTCGGCGATCAATGCAGCGTCTGTGCGCTTCCGCTGCCGATGGCCGGGCTCCGCTGTGGACAATGCGCCACGCGACCGCCGGCCTTCGAACGGGTCGTGGCGCCATGGGTCTATGACTTTCCCGTGGACACGCTGGTCACCCGCTTCAAGCATCAGGCCAAGTGGCCGCTTGGCCGTTTGCTGGGCGAACTGTTGGCGCAGTCGGTCCAACATCATTTCGATGAAGGGCTGGAGCGACCCGATGCGCTGGTGCCGGTACCGCTGGCGGCTCGTCGACTGCGCCAACGCGGGTTCAACCAGGCGACATTGCTGGCCCGCTGGCTCAGCGGGCCGCTGCACATCCCTTGCGAAGAAAACCTGTTGCAGCGCATCCAGGACACGCCTGCACAACAAGCCCTCGATGCCCCGGCAAGACGTCGAAACCTGCGCCATGCCTTCGCCCTGACGCCCGACGCCACTTTGGCAAACCGTCACCTGGCGCTGGTGGACGATGTGCTCACCACAGGCGCGACGGCCCAGACGCTTGCGCATCTGCTACTCGAAGCCGGCGCCGCCCGGGTCGATGTGTATTGCCTGGCTCGCACGCCGAAACCCGGCGACCCGGCTTGACGCGCGGGCGCCGAGGCGCCAACGTCCTTGCTTCGATTCCCGCGCAGTTTCCGTCATGTCATTGCCTACGCTCCTGACCCAACACATCGTCCGCCGACCACAACGCATCGCGCTGTTGCAGCACATCGCCGAGCAGGGCTCGATCACCCGGGCTGCCAAGAGCGCCGGGCTGAGCTACAAAGCGGCATGGGACGCGATCGATGAGTTGAATAACCTGGCCGACAGGCCACTGGTCGAGCGCAGCGTTGGCGGCAAGGGCGGAGGCGGTGCAAAGCTGTCGGAGGAAGGCCAGCGCGTGCTGCGTCTTTACCAGCGCCTGCAAACCTTGCAGGCGCAGCTTCTGGAAGCGAGCGAGGACGCAGGCGACCTGGGCTTGCTCGGACGCCTGATGCTGCGCACCAGCGCCCGAAACCAATTGCATGGCAAGGTCCTCGATATCACCGCCCAGGGCCACAACGATCGTGTTCGCCTTGAACTGGCCCGCGGGCTGGTCATTGAAGCGCAGATCACTCATGACAGTACGCAGCGGTTGGAGCTGGAGACCGGCACCGAAGTCGTCGCGCTGATCAAGGCCGGCTGGCTGGAACTGTACCCCTCCGATCAGCCGGAGGATCCGCCGACCAATACGCTCCACGGCATCATCGAACACATCGCCATCGCCGAAGACGGCCCCAGCGAAGTGCGTATCGGTCTGCCCAACGGTCAGACCCTTTGCGCCCTCGCCGCCCCGTCTCAATTGGGCGAACGCAACCTGACCTGCGATTCGCCGGTGCAGGTGCGGTTTTCTTCGACAAATGTACTGCTGGGCACGCCGCTATAAAGCGCTGCAACAAAATCGTCATCGACCCGCTTTAAGGTGGCTGCCAAAACCAGCAGGGAGCCCGATGATGAGCCTATTAGAAGAAAACCAATCCACCGATCTGGAAAAGATCGTCGGCCTGAGCCGTCGACGTTTCATCGGCGCGGGTGCCCTGTGCGGCGCGGCGATGTTCCTGGGCGGCAACCTGCTGAGCCGCAGCGTCATGGCCGCCGCCGTGAGCGAAGGCAACAAAAGCATGCTGGGCTTCGACAGCATTGCCGCCGCGACGACCGACACCATTACCCTCCCACCAGGCTACAAGGCCTCGGTGTTGATCAGTTGGGGCCAGCCGCTACAGAAAAACGCCCCGGCTTTCGACCCCAGCGGCAACGGCACCGCCCGCGCCCAGGAAGTGCAGTTTGGCGACAACAACGACGGCATGAGCCTGTTCCCGTTCCCTGGCGACGAAAACCGGGCGCTGATGGCGATCAACAATGAGTACACCAACTACCGCTACCTCTTCCCCCACGGCGGCCAACCGCAGTCGGCCGAAGAAGTGCACAAGGCCCAGGCCAGCGAAGGCGTGTCGGTGATCGAGATCGAGCGTCGTCAAGGCCAATGGCAGTTCGTCCAGGACTCGCGCTACAACCGCAGGATTCATGGCAACACGCCGATTCGCCTGAGCGGCCCGGCTGCCGGTCACGACTGGGTGAAAACCCTCGCCGACAAGAGCGGCAAGAATGTGCTGGGGACCTTCCAGAACTGCGCCAACGGCATGACGCCATGGGGCACTTACCTGACCTGCGAAGAAAACTTCACTGACTGCTTCGGCAGCAGCCAGCCCGACCTGAAATTCGATGACGGTCAAAAGCGCTACGGCGCCACCGTCACCAGCCGCGAAATCAACTGGCACCTGCACGACCCTCGCTTCGATCTTGCAAAGAACCCCAACGAACTCAATCGCCATGGCTGGGTGGTGGAAATCGATCCGTTCGATCCGACATCCACGCCGGTGAAACGCACCGCCCTGGGCCGTTTCAAACACGAAAACGCCGCCCTGGCGCAGACCGATGATGGGCGAGCGGTTGTGTACATGGGCGATGACGAACGTGGCGAATTCATCTACAAGTTCGTCAGCCGTGATCGCATCGATCACCGCAATGCCAAGGCCAACCGCGACCTCCTCGACCACGGCACCTTGTACGTGGCGCGCTTCGATGCCGGGGACGGCAATCCGGACCACCCCAAAGGCAAGGGCCAGTGGATCGAGCTGACCCATGGCAAACATGGCCTGGACGCGGCAAAAGGCTTCAATGACCAGGCCGAAGTCCTGATCCATGCGCGACTGGCCGCCAGCGTCGTTGGCGCAACTCGCATGGACCGCCCAGAGTGGATCGTGGTAAGCCCCAAGGACGGCCAGGTCTATTGCACCTTGACCAACAACGCCAAGCGCGGCGAAGACGGCCAGCCGGTGGACGGGCCCAACCCGCGGGCGAAAAACGTCTACGGGCAGATCCTGCGCTGGCGCACCGACCGCGACGATCACGCCGCCAACACCTTCGACTGGGACCTGTTCGTGGTCGCCGGCAACCCGACGGTACACGCCGGCACGCCCAAGGCCGGATCGTCCAACGTCAATGCGCAAAATATGTTCAACAGCCCTGACGGCCTGGGTTTCGACAAGAGCGGGCGGCTGTGGATCCAGACCGACGGCGACTCCAGCAACACGGGGGACTTTGCGGGAATGGGCAACAACCAGATGCTGTGCGCCGACCCCAACAGCGGTGAGATTCGCCGCTTCATGGTCGGACCGGTGGGCTGTGAAGTCACCGGGATCAGTTTCGCCCCGGACTACAAGGCCATATTCGTCGGCATCCAGCATCCAGGCGAAAACGGTGGCTCGACGTTCCCCGAGCATCTGCCCAACGGCAAGCCACGCTCTTCGGTGATGGTGATTACCCGCGAAGACGGCGGCGTCATCGGCGCCTGACACTTTCGTGGCGGGGGAGCTTGCTTCCTCGCCACGAAGAGCGACCCAATGCCTACCGACCCATCATGACCGCTTTGCGCTACCATGCTGGGCCGGACGCGGCAGCCCTGCCGCTGCGCAGGAGTCAGCATGTCCCATCCGTTTGAAACCCTCACGCCCGACCTGGTCCTGGATGCCGTCGAAAGCATCGGCTTTCTCAGTGATGCCCGGGTGCTGGCCCTCAACAGCTACGAAAACCGCGTTTATCAAGTGGGCATCGAAGATGCAGAACCGCTGATCGCCAAGTTTTATCGTCCGCAGCGCTGGACCAACGAAGCCATCCTGGAAGAGCACCGCTTCACCTTCGAACTGGCTGATCACGAAGTGCCGGTGGTGGCACCGTTGGTTCACAACGGCGCCAGCCTGCATGAGCACGCAGGGTTTCGTTTCACCCTGTTTCCCCGTCGAGGTGGACGAGCGCCGGAGCCGGGCAATCTCGATCAGCTCTATCGCCTGGGCCAACTGCTCGGGCGCTTGCATGCGATCGGAGCCACCCGCCCGTTCGAGCACCGTGAAGCGCTGGGCGTGAAGAACTTCGGCCATGACTCGCTGGAGACGGTACTGCAAAGTGGTTTCGTCCCCACGAGCCTGCTACCCGCCTACGAGTCGGTGGCCAGGGATCTGCTCAAGCGTGTCGAAGAGGTCTACGCCGCCACGCCCCATCAGAACATCCGCATGCATGGCGATTGCCATCCCGGCAACATGATGTGCCGCGACGAGGTGTTCCACATCGTCGACCTGGACGACTGTCGCATGGGCCCGGCCGTGCAGGATCTATGGATGATGCTCGCCGGGGATCGCCAGGAGTGCCTGGGCCAGCTATCGGAATTAATGGACGGCTATCAGGAATTCCATGACTTCGAACCGCGCGAACTGGCACTGATCGAACCCCTGCGTGCCCTGCGCCTGATGCACTACAGCGCCTGGCTGGCCCGCCGCTGGGATGATCCGGCGTTTCCGCGAAGCTTCCCGTGGTTTGGCAGTGAGCGTTATTGGGGCGACCAGGTGTTGGCATTGCGCGAGCAATTGGCGGCGCTCAATGAAGAGCCGCTGAAGTTGTTCTGATTGGGCTGGGTTCCAAAGCCACTGAAAATCCCTGTGGGATCGGCAATGAAAGGTTCGCTGCACAACCAGACAAATCTCCTTACAATCAATTTTTTGTTAGCTGCCTAAGCAAGGATTCTGCATGCAAGCCGCCAACCCGCGTCGCGGGTACACCCTGGGCCTGAGCGCCTACATCATCTGGGGTCTGTTCCCGATTTATTTCAAAGCCATCGCCAGCGTCCCATCGGTGGAAATCATCATCCACCGAGTACTCTGGTCGGCCTTGTTCGGCGGGGCGTTGCTGATGGTCTGGAAACACCCTGGCTGGTGGCGCGAGTTGCGGGACAATCCGCGTCGCCTGGCTATTCTGGCCCTGAGCGGCACGCTCATCGCGGCCAATTGGCTGACCTATGTCTGGGCTGTGAATAATGGTCGAATGCTCGAAGCCAGCCTGGGCTACTACATCAATCCGCTGGTCAACGTGTTGCTGGGCATGTTGATCCTGGGTGAGCGGCTGCGGCGCATGCAGTGGGTGGCCGTAGGGCTGGCGGCGGTTGGCGTGGCCCAGCAGGTCTGGCAGGTGGGCAGCCTGCCGTGGGTATCGCTGGTGCTGGCGCTGACTTTTGGCTTCTACGGCTTGATCCGTAAGCAAGCACCAGTGAAGGCTTTGCCTGGGCTGGTGGTGGAAACATGGATGCTGGTGCCGATTGCCATCGCGTGGCTGCTGTTCAACCCGACTGCCACCAGTGCCCAGGCCGCGTTCTGGACCACGTCCGAAGCGTGGTGGCTGGTGGCGGCCGGCCCCGTGACGCTCGTGCCATTGGTGTGCTTCAACGCGGCGGCGCGACACCTGCCCTATACCACGCTGGGTTTCCTGCAATACATCGCCCCAACCCTCGTGCTGCTGCTCGCAGTGCTGCTGTTCGACGAGCACCTGTCCTCCAGCACGCTGATGGCGTTCCTGTTCATCTGGGCCGGTTTGGCTGTGTACAGCATCGATGCCGTGATCGGCATGCGCCGTCGCAGCTGATCAAAAAACGCACACACCTCTACAGGCCACGTTTTGCGTGGCCTGCGCTTATCCTTCCAAAGGTTATCCACAACGTGATCCCCGCCGTTTGTGCACAACCCCTTGAAAACTGGTGATTTTTTGATCATCGCTGGCTGAGGCCCGACGGGCCTGGGCTGGCGCCAGGTCTCTACAGGTTATCCACAGGCAGGCGCAGTTTTTCCTTGGATAACACCTGTCAGGTTTCGTCGCTGAATTTCAACTCAACCATCAATTCATCGGCCAGGGTTTCCAGGCATGCCTGCAGCGTGTCCAGCGACAAGGTCAACGGCACCCCAAGGATCGCCTCGGCATGGAACAGCAACTCGCTGCTCATCGGTGCCGGTCGCACCTGGGTGATCAAGCGCTCGACGTTCACGCCCTGCTCGCTCAGCAGACGAGTGATGTCGCGCACGATACCCGGACGGTCATTGCCCACCAATTCCATCGCGATAGGTTTCCAGGTGCATGATTCTTCGATCGCGTTCTCGGCGATCAGCACGCGAATGCCATGGGCCGACAGGCCTTGCAAGGCTTCGATCAATTCTTCATGGGACTCGGCCGGGGCACTGAGACGCAGGATTCCGGCAAACTGCCCGGCGAGGTGGGACATGCGGCTGTCCAGCCAGTTTCCGCCATGTTCGGCGATGCATTGGGCGATTCGCTCGACCTGCCCTGGTTTGTCCGGGGCGAAAACAGTAATGACGAGATGGTCCATGGCGCAGCCCTGTAATGGATGGAGAAGACAGTATAGGCAAGGCCCGCCCACAGCGCGGTCGGGGCATTTTCGGTTAATGTGTACAGTTATTGAGATTTATCTGGAACAATCCATCTGTTTTTTGAGAACATCCCATGCCGCGCAATGACTGTACTGCTTTAGTCGGTCGCAGAACGACGCAATTAGTCTAATTTTCACAAGCGCAAATGATCATGTAGTATTCCCCAGCGAGCACTACATAATCGCGGCAATCCTGTTGTACCGATGTCTGCTTAAGGCCAGTCGCACCCCTGAAAGCCCCGTCCAGCAAGGCTTAACAACCCAGCCGCCAGCGATGGCATGTACTGGTTCAGGGGTTTGTGGTTTAAATGTCCCGAGGCTTCATTGTCAAAATCGAAGAGCTGAAAAGCGAAATAGCTGAGCAGAGTGAGGCAAGCAATGACTGAACACGTTCAAGTCGGTGGCCTGCAGGTCGCCAAAGTCCTGTTCGACTTCGTTAATAACGAAGCCATTCCCGGAACCGGCCTCACCGCCGACGCATTCTGGGCCGGGGCCGACAAGGTCATCCATGACCTGGCTCCGAAGAACAAAGCCCTACTCGCCAAACGCGACGACTTCCAGGCACGGATCGACGCCTGGCACCAGGCCCGTGCCGGCCAGGCCCACGACGCCGTGGCTTACAAAGCCTTCCTGCAAGACATTGGATACCTGCTGCCAGAAGCGGCGGATTTCCAGGCCACGACTCAAAACGTCGATGACGAAATCGCCCGCATGGCCGGCCCACAACTGGTAGTGCCGGTGATGAACGCCCGCTTCGCCCTCAACGCCTCGAATGCCCGCTGGGGTTCGTTGTACGACGCGTTGTACGGCACCGACGCCATCAGCGAAGCCGATGGCGCGGAAAAAGGCAAAGGCTACAACAAGGTGCGCGGCGACAAGGTCATCGCCTTCGCCCGCGCATTCCTCGACGAAGCGGCCCCCCTGGCGGCCGGCTCCCATGTTGATTCCACTGCCTACAAGATCGTCGACGGCAAGCTGGTGGTGGCCCTCAAGGGCGGCGCCAACAGCGGCCTGCGCGACGACGCCCAACTGATCGGTTTCCAAGGCGATATGTCGGCGCCGAGCGCGGTGCTGCTGAAACACAACGGCCTGCACTTCGAGATCCAGATCGACGCCAGCACCCCCGTCGGCCAAACCGACGCCGCCGGTGTCAAAGACATCCTGATGGAAGCCGCGCTGACCACCATCATGGACTGCGAAGACTCGGTTGCCGCGGTCGATGCCGATGACAAAGTGGTGATCTACCGCAACTGGCTCGGCTTGATGAAAGGCGACCTGTCCGAGCAAGTCGCCAAGGGCGGCCAGACCTTCACCCGCACCATGAACCCCGACCGCGCCTACACCGCCGTCGACGGTTCGGGCTTGACGCTGCACGGTCGCTCGCTGCTGTTCGTGCGCAACGTCGGTCACCTGATGACCATCGACGCGATCCTGGACAAGGACGGCAACGAAGTGCCGGAAGGCATCATCGACGGGCTGGTCACCAGCCTCGCGGCGATCCACAGCCTCAACGGCAACACCTCGCGCCGCAACAGCCGCACCGGTTCGGTGTACATCGTCAAGCCGAAGATGCACGGCCCGGAAGAAGTGGCGTTCACCAACGAACTGTTCGGCCGCGTCGAAGACGTGTTGAACCTGCCGCGCAACACGCTCAAGGTCGGCATCATGGACGAGGAGCGCCGTACCACGGTCAACCTCAAGGCCTGCATCAAGGCTGCCAGCGAGCGCGTGGTGTTCATAAACACCGGCTTCCTGGACCGCACCGGCGACGAAATCCACACCTCCATGGAAGCCGGCCCGATGGTGCGCAAGGCCGACATGAAGGCCGAGAAGTGGATCGGCGCCTATGAAAACTGGAACGTCGACATCGGCTTGAGCACCGGCTTGCAAGGCCGCGCGCAAATCGGCAAGGGCATGTGGGCGATGCCGGACCTGATGGCAGCGATGCTCGAACAAAAGATCGCTCACCCGATGGCCGGCGCCAACACCGCCTGGGTTCCGTCGCCGACCGCCGCCGCGCTGCATGCGCTGCACTACCACAAGGTCGACGTGTTCGCCCGCCAGGCCGAACTGGCCAAGCGTGCGCGCGCCTCGGTTGACGACATCCTGACCATCCCACTGGCCGTCAACCCGAACTGGACGGCAGAGCAGATCAAACACGAACTGGACAACAACGCCCAGGGCATCCTTGGCTACGTGGTGCGCTGGATCGACCAGGGTGTCGGCTGCTCCAAGGTGCCGGACATCAATGACATCGGCCTGATGGAAGACCGCGCGACGCTGCGCATTTCCAGCCAGCACATCGCCAACTGGTTGCGCCACGGCATCGTCACGCAAGAGCAGGTGATGGAAAGCCTCAAGCGCATGGCACCGGTCGTGGACCGCCAGAACGCCAGCGACCCGCTGTACCGCCCGCTGGCGCCGGACTTCGACAGCAACATCGCCTTCCAGGCGGCGGTCGAGCTGGTGATCGAAGGCACCCGGCAACCAAACGGCTACACCGAGCCGGTGCTGCACCGTCGCCGACGCGAGTTCAAGGCCGCCAATGGGCTGTGATTGAGCGGTAGATAGCAATGAAAAAGCCCTGGCCGAAAGACCAGGGCTTTTTCATTTGCGATCACTAACTGCTTTTGTGGCGAGGGCGCTTGCTCCCGCTGGGGTGCGCAGCAGCCCTTCTTTTCAGCTATTTTGAAACCTTATCTGCGGACTTGCGACTGCTGCGCAGTCGAGCGGGAGCAAGCGCCCTCGCCACAAAAAACCAGCCAGTACAGCGGTCTAGAGATCCATCCCCAACTCATGCTTGACCAGCCCCAGCAGCTTGTCGGTATCGATCGGCTTGAGCAGGAAATCCACCACGCTCAAGTGCATCGCCTCGATGGCATCCTTCACGTCGGCGTCGCCGGACACAATGATGATCGGCAGCGCCGCACGCTCCGACTCGCGCACCAGGCGCACCAGCTCAAGGCCATCGACATTGCCCATGCGCAGGTCCGTGATCAGAAGGCCGATGGACGGCTTGGTCTCCAACATCTTGAGCGCGGTTTCGCCACTCGCGGCGGTCATGCAGTGGATGCCGTCCAATGCCAGGATTTCCGACAACAGCTCGCGGGCGTCCTTGTCGTCATCGACGATCAACACACGCTGCGGCGGCAGGTCGGGTTCCAGCATGACGGCACTCAGCGCCTCGCGCTCGGCGTCACTCAAAATATCGTGGTCGGACATGGTGCTCTCTACGTTCCTTGAATCGATCCCTTGGCACAGTGGTCAGACATCGTTCTGCGGCGCTTCAATGTGCACTTCGTCGGATTTTTTTCCAAGAGTCTTCCCTGAAGAATTTTCCGAGGCGAGGCGTGGGATATTTCCGTAGTTCCGGCTCTATCGTGGCGACCTAGACTTACGTCCAATGGGCACTCCACGTCCAGAGGCCGACCATGGCGAACAGATCCGACCACAACAATTCGAAAAAGATTGCGCAATGGTTATGAAAAAAGCGGACGCCTTCATCCAGGCAGGGAAAACCGCCGTGTTGCAGAACATTCAGGGGACGTTGCAATTCCTCCAGCGCTTCCCCCCGTTCAACCAGATGGAAAACGCCCACCTGGCCTATCTGGTGGAGCAATGCCTGCTGCGCTTCTACGCGCCGGGCGAAACGATCATCAAGCCGGCCGACGGCCCGGTGGAACACTTCTATATCGTCAAGCAGGGCCGGGTGGTGGGCGAGCGTCCCCATTCGGCGAAGGGCGGCACCGAGACCACTTTTGAAATCACCACGGGCGAATGCTTCCCCCTCGCCGCCCTGTTGGGTGAGCGCGCTACCCGCACCGAGCATCGGGCCGGTGAAGATACGTTCTGTCTGCAACTGAACAAGTTGGCGTTCATCAAGCTGTTTGCCTTGTCCGGCCCGTTTCGCGACTTTGCCTTGCGCGGCGTCAGCAGCCTGCTCGACCTGGTCAACCAGCAAGTGCAGCAAAAATCTGCCCAGACGCTGGGCACGCAATATTCGCTGAACACCCGCCTGGGCGAGCTGGCGATGCGTCATCCGGTCAGTTGTTCACCTGAAACACCGTTGCGCGAAGCCGTCAAACTCATGCATGAGCAACAAGTCGGCAGCATCGTCGTGGTGAACGAACAGAAAGCGCCGGTAGGCATTTTCACCCTGCGCGACCTGCGTCAGGTCGTGGCCGACGGTACCGGGGATTTTTCCGAGTCGATTGCGATGCACATGACTCAGGCGCCGTTTTTCCTGTCACCGGAGCACAGCGCCTTCGATGCCGCCATTGCCATGACCGAGCGTCATATTGCCCATGTCTGCCTGGTCAAGGAGCATCGCCTGTGTGGCGTGGTGTCGGAACGGGATCTGTTTTCCTTGCAACGCGTCGACCTGGTGCATCTGGCGCGCACGATTCGTAATGCCCCTCGTGTGGAAAACCTGGTCACCCTGCGCGGAGAGATCGGCCAACTGGTGGAGCGCATGCTGGCCCACGGCGCGTCGTCGACCCAGATTACCCATATCATCACCTTGCTCAACGACCACACCGTGTGCCGGGTCATCGAACTGACCCTGGCCGATAAAGGCGACCCAGGCGTGCCCTTCAGTTGGCTGTGTTTCGGCAGCGAAGGCCGCCGCGAGCAGACCCTTCATACCGACCAGGACAACGGCATCCTGTTCGAAGCCCGGGACGCCGCCCACGCCGCGCAGATCCGTGGCCTGCTGTTGCCCATCGCCCAACAGGTCAACCAGAGCCTGGCGCTGTGCGGTTTCACCTTGTGCAAAGGCAACATCATGGCGGGCAACCCCGAGCTGTGCCTGTCCCGCGCGGAATGGGCGCGTCGCTTCGCGGCCTTCATCCGCGAAGCGACGCCGGAGAACCTGCTGGGCTCAAGCATCTATTTCGACCTGCGAGTGGTCTGGGGAGATGAACAAAGCTGCGAGCAACTGCGCCAGCAGATTCTCGATCAAGTGGCCGACAACCGATTGTTCCAGCGCATGATGGCCGAAAACGCTCTTCGCCACCGGCCGCCTGTTGGACGCTTCAGGGACTTTGTGCTGACCCGCAAGAACGGCGAAAAAGCCACCCTCGACTTGAAGGTACAAGGGCTGACGCCTTTCGTCGACGGCGCGCGACTGCTGGCCCTGGCCAATGGCATCGAAGCCAACAATACCCTGGAGCGCTTGCGGCAACTGGTGGTCAAGGAAGTCATCGAGCCGCTTGATGGCGCCGCTTATGAAGAGGCCTATCACTTCATCCAGCAGACCCGGATGCAACAACACCAATTGCAGACCCGGGAGAACCTTCCCTACTCCAACCGCGTCGATCCAGAGAGCCTCAACCACCTGGACCGGCGGATCCTGCGCGAATCTCTGCGCCAGGCCCAACGTCTGCAAAGCAGCCTGACGTTGAGGTATCAGCTGTGAGCCTGTTTTCCTGGCTGCGTCCGGTCCAGCCGACGTTGTCGCAGGATTTGCAACAGCGCCTGGAAGCCCTGCCCGCGGCAGCACAACTGAATGAATGCAGCCTGCGGGAACAGCGTTGGGTCGTGGTCGATCTGGAAACCACCGGCCTGAACCTGAACAAAGACCAAGTGTTGTCCATCGGTGCGGTGGTGATAGAAGACGGCGCCATCGACTTCAGCCAGCAGTTCGAGCGGACGTTGCAATGCGACAAACAAAAACTCGGGCCAAGCGTGTTGATACACGGGTTGGCGCCAAGCGCCATCGCCGCCGGCAGCGACCCGGCCGACGCGCTGCTGGCGTTCATGGAGTTCGTCGGCGACAGCCCACTGCTGGCGTTTCATGCGCCTTTCGACAGTCACATGCTCGGACGAGCGTTGAAGGAATACCTGGGCTATCGCTTGCAGCACCCCTTCATCGACGTGGCGGACCTGGCCCCGATGCTTTGCCCACAGGCTCATATCCGCCAAGGAGGCCTGGACGACTGGATCGACTGGTTCAAGTTGCAAGTCTTCGATCGCCACAACGCCAGCGCCGACGCCCTGGCCACCGCGGAGCTGGCGCTGATCCTGTTCAGCCGCGCCCGCCAGAAGGATATCCACAGCCCGCTCGACCTGCAGCAACGCCTGGGCCAATGGAAACGGCGGCAGCAGGCGCCTTCGCTTTAATCCAAGACCCGAGCGCTCGGGAGCTTTTGTGGGAGCAAGCTTGCTCGCGATGGCGCAGTGTCAGTGGACCTCAATGCCACTGCCCCACCGTTATCGGGAGCAGGGTCGCTCCCACAGAAGTATTGAGTTATGGGCTCCGACCAGCGCCAATTGCTTTCCCTCCCCCGCCTCTGCCACAATCGCGAACAATTCTCGTTACTTAAAACGTCGGTGATGCTCTGTGTCGTCAGTCCCCAGTCCTCATAGTGATCTGGTTGGTGCGTTATACCGCGACCATCGCGCTTGGCTATTGGGGTGGCTGCGACGCAACGTGGCCTGTGCGCAACGGGCCGAGGACCTGAGCCAGGACACCTTTGTGCGCTTGCTGGGTCGCGAGGAGTTGAAGGCGCCCCGCGAGCCGCGCGCGTTCCTGCTGGCGATCGCCAAGGGACTGTTGTTCGACTACTTCCGTAGGGCCGCGCTCGAACAGGCCTATCTGACCGAACTGATGCTGGTCCCGAAAGGCGAGCAGCCGTCGGTGGAAGAGCAACAACTGATTCTCGAAGACCTGAAGAATATCGATCGCCTGCTTGGAAAATTATCCAGCAAGGCCCGGGCGGCATTCCTCTACAACCGCCTCGACGGCCTCGGCCACGCTGAGATCGCCGAGCGCCTTGGCGTTTCGGTCCCGCGGGTACGGCAATACCTGGCCCAAGGCATGCGGCAATGCTACATCGCGCTTTATGGTGAGCCGACATGACCGCAGCCCTTGGCAAACCGGTCTCGGCGCGCGTTCTCGATGCGGCCATTGCCTGGCAGCTGTCCCTGGATTCTGGCTGCGGCAGTCCCCAGGAGCGGGAAGCATTCGCTCAATGGCACGCCGCCGATGAAGAGCACGCCCGCGCCTGGCAACAGCTCGGCATGCTTGACCAACGCTTCAGCATCGCCAGCGGACCTGCCCGGGCCGCGTTGCTGCAATCGAAGGCCAGCATCCGGCGACGGGTGCGCAAGGTTGGCAGTGGCCTGGCCAGTGTCGTCGCGGTCATCGGCCTGGCGCTGTTCGCCGGCGACCGTTACCTGCCGCTGGATTATTGGCTGGCCGACCAGCGCACCGCCACGGGCGAACAGCGCACGTTGCGCCTGGCGGACGGCACGGTGGTCAACCTCAATACCCACAGTGCGCTGGATGTACGTTTCGACGACAAGCAGCGGCTTATCGTTTTGCAGGAAGGCGAGATTCTCGTGGAGACCGGCCACAACGATCCGCGGCCGTTCATCGTCGAGACTCGCGAAGGCAGCATGCGCGCCTTGGGCACGCGTTTTCTGGTCAAGCTCGAAGACCAGGGCACACGCTTGAGTGTGTTGAAATCGGCGGTGGCGGCGCACCCGCAGCGCAGCGAAGGAGAACAGATCCTGCGCGAAGGCCAGCAAGTGCTGATGCACCGGGATGGCCTCGGGCCGGCCGTGGCCTTGAACGCGGGGGCCGATGCCTGGACCCGCGGGATGCTGGTGGTGGACAACGCGCGCCTTGAAGATTTGATCCGGGAGCTGGGGCGTTACCGGCGTGGATATCTCGGCGTCGAGCCCCAGGTGGCGGACTTGCGCATCACCGGCAGCTTTCCGCTGCACGACACCGACCTGGCCCTGACCGCCCTGCTGCCGACTTTGCCGGTGCAGGTCGAGCATCACACGCGTTGGTGGGTGGTGGTGGGGCCTAGGGCTGAAGCCAAGCGCTGAAGCGTATTGTTGCCAGTGATGGCCTCATCGCGAGCAAGCTCGCTCCCACAGGGGTTTGCACTTCAGTCCCATGTGGGAGCGAGCTTGCTCGCGATGAGGCCATTGGCCCCACCCCAAAGCCACCGGCCGCAATCTGAATCTAAATTATTTTCATCCAGCCCTATCACTTTTCGACTTTCATCCGGCACACAGGCAATTGAGAAATATTTCCATTCAGGAGCCGCCGTATGTCCCGTCCGTTTGAGACCCTGTTGCGCCCCAGTCTATTGGCCGTTGCCATTGCCTTGAGCACCCCGTTGGCCTGCGGCCCGTTGCTCGCCGCCGAACAGGCATCTGGCGTTCGTGCCTACAATCTGCCCGCGGCGCCATTGGCCAGCACCCTGAATCAGATCGCCAGCCAGGCCGGTCTCGCCTTGAGCCTGAACCCGTCATTGGCGTCGGGCAAGACCTCGGCCCCGGTCCAGGGCCAATTCGACGCCACCGGCGCCTTGCGCGAGGCCTTGCGCGGTACCGGCCTGCAACTGGAACAAAGCAGCGCCGGCACTTACAGCCTGGTGGCCGTGCCCGAAGGCGTCATGGTGCTGCCGGAAACCAGCGTGATCGGCGCGGGAATCAGCGAAACGGCGTGGGGGCCTAGCGAGGGCTACGCTGTGACCCGCACCGCCGCCGGCACCAAGACCGATACCCCGATAGTCGAGCTGCCACGCTCGGTCTCGGTGGTCACGCGCCAGCAGATGGAAGACCGCTCCGTCCTCAACCTCAATGACGCGCTGCGCTACACCGCCGGCGTGCAGAGCAGCGGCTACGGTTCGGACTCGCGTAACGATTGGCTATTGGTGCGCGGTTTCGTGCCAACGCAATTCCTCGATGGCCTGCCGCTGCCCAAGGGCAACTACATCACGACGAAAATCGAACCCTGGAACCTTGAGCGCATCGCGGTGCTTCGCGGCCCTGCTTCCTCGGTCTACGGCCAGACGCCCCCCGGCGGCATGCTCGACATGGTCAGCCGCCGCCCACAGGCTGAAAGCAGCAATGAAGTCCAATTGCAGGCCGGCAGCTACGAGCACAAGCAGATCAACTTCGACAGCACTGGCAAAGTCGATGACGAAGGCCAGTTCCTGTACCGACTCAGCGGCACGGTGCGCGACAGCAACTCCCAGGTCGACCACATCCCGGACAAACGCTACAACATTGCTCCAAGCCTGACGTGGAATATCAACGACGACACTCGCCTGACCTTCCTGTCGCAATACACCCGCGATGACACGGGTATCACTGGGCAATTCCTGCCGCTGCAAGGCACAAAGCTGGCCTCGCCGGCGGGCAAGATTTCTCATCACAAGAACCTGGGTGATCCGGACTGGGAGTTCTACGATCGCACCTACTATGCGCTGGGCTACAACTTCGAGCATCGCCTGAACGACACCTGGCAGTTCCGCCAGAATCTGCGCTATACCAAGAGCGATCTGGAATTTCAGGGCATCTCCGCCGGTGGGGCTTTTTTCCCAGATGGCCCGGACGAATCCGTGAGCGCCGATGGCACCGTCAGGCGCAGCGCCAGTATTGTTGATGAAGACATCAGCCAATACGCCGTGGATAACAATTTCCAGGCCGATTTCCAGACCGCAGCCTTGAGCCACACGCTGCTGCTGGGCCTGGACCACCAGCGCTCCAATAGCAACGCTCGCTGGCGCTGGGGTTCTGGTGGTGTGCCCACCAGCAACGTCAACAACCCGACTTACGGACAGGACTTCTCCAACGTCCAGTATTTCGACATGTACCACTACAACCAAAAAACCCACCAGACTGGCCTGTACATCCAAGACCAGATCGCTCTGGACAACTGGCGCCTGACCCTTGGCGGCCGTGAGGACTGGATTCACACCGGCACCGTTTTCCACAACCAGAACGACGCGACCAACACCCAGCGCGACAAGAAATTCAGCGGCAACGCCGCATTGAGCTATGTGTTCGATAACGGCGTGACACCGTACGTTTCCTTCGCCCAGTCGTTCCAGGCCGTGGCGGGCTCAGCCGTCAACAGCACTGACTCGTTCAAACCAACTGAAGGCGAGCAGTACGAAGTCGGCATCAAATATCAGCCACCGGGTACCAAAACCCTGTTGACCGCCGCGGTGTTCGACCTGACTCAGCAAAACAACTCCGTCACGGAGAACAACATCACCCGGCAGGTGGGCGAGGTCCGCGTGCGTGGCCTGGAACTGGAAGCGTCCGGCGACGTCACCGACAACCTGAAACTGGTCGGTTCCTACACCTACAACGACAGCGAAATCACCAAGGGCGCCGCGGCCGAAGAAGGCAAGCGCATGGCCCAGGTACCGCGTAACCAGGCCACCGCATGGGCCGACTACACCTGGCATAACGGCCCTCTGGACGGGTTCGGCGTGGGGGCTGGCGTGCGTTATGTCGGCGACACCTATGGCAACACCACCAACACCGATTGGGGTCACGTCGGCTCCTACACGGTGTACGACGCCTCGGCCCACTACGACCTGGGCCGTTTGAACAAGACGCTCAAGGGCGTCACGGTGGCAGTGGACGCGAAAAACATCTTCAACAAGGACTACCTGTCCACCTGCGATGGTTTCTATTGCTACTACGGCGACCAACGCAACGTCGTCGCCAGCGTGAATTACAAATGGTAAACGGTTAGCATTTGCGCAAACCTCTTTGAGGGCACCTGCAACTGAGCTCAATCAGTCAGATGAAATGCCTGTGGGACGAGTCTTTGTGGGAGCGAGCTTGCTCGCGATGGCGGTGAGTCAGCTGCGTTGATCTTGACTGACACTTCGCTTTCGCGAGCAAGCTCGCTCCCACACAAGCTGGCTCCCGTAGGTTTCACGGTTGGCTGAACGACCTCAAGCATCGTCGCCCTTCAGCATTCGGATCGATCATGAAAAGCAAAACCATCCGCCGCTGGTCCTTCGTCCACACCTGGACCAGCCTGATCTGCACGGTGTTCCTGCTGATGTTGGCAATCACCGGGTTGCCGTTGATTTTCCATCATGAGATCGAGCACCTGTTGGGCGATGCGCCAGAGCTGCGGGAGATGCCGGCCGGCACGCCGCCGCTGGACCTGCAACAACTGGTGGAAAAAGCCAAGGCCCATCGTCCGGGCGAGGTGGTCCAGTATTTTGGCTGGGACGAGGACGACCCCAACGGCATCATCACCATCATGGCGCCGACGCCGGGCACCGAACCCAACTCCTCCCACACGTTCATGCTCGATGCACGCACGGGCGAAGCCCTGGAAATGCCCTCGGCCAACGGCGGTTTCATGATGGTCATGCTGCGCCTGCACGTGGACATGTTCGCCGGTTTGCCGGGCAAGTTGCTGCTGGCGTTCATGGGTTTGCTGTTCGTGATCGCCATCGTCTCCGGCGTGGTGCTGTATTTGCCATTCATGCGCCGCTTGAAGTTCGCCACGGTGCGCCAGGACAAATCCACGCGCCTGCGCTGGCTCGACCTGCACAACCTGATCGGTGTGGTCACCCTGGTCTGGGCGCTGACCGTCGGCGTGACTGGCGTGATCGCCGCCTGCGCCGACCTGATCATTGCCGCATGGCGCAACGATAGCCTCAGCGCCATGGTCGAGCCCTATCGCAACGCGCCACCATTGACCGAGCTGGCCCCGGCAACCCGCTTGCTGGACATTGCCAAGGATGTCGCTCCCGGCATGGAGCCGAGCTTCATCGCCTTCCCCGGCACGCTGTTTTCCAGCGAGCACCATTACAGCGTGTTCATGAAAGGCAGCACTCACCTGACCTCTCATCTGCTGACGCCTGTACTGATCGACGCCAGCACCCTGGACGTCACCGCCGTGGCCGAACGGCCCTGGTACATGGACATGATGAGCCTGTCCCTGCCCTTGCATTTCGGCGACTACGGTGGCCGGCCAATGCAGATCTTCTGGGCGACCCTGGACATCCTGACCATCATCGTCCTGGGCAGTGGTGTTTATCTGTGGGTGGTTCGGCGCAAGACCGCCAAGCGCGCAATCGTCGGCGCGGAGGTCGAAGCGTGAGGCCTCGGCAGTCGAATTTCTGGAAGGTGTTTGGTATCCCCGTGGTCATCGGCGCTTTGAGCGCGGCGGGGCTGTTTTCGGCATTGTTGGGCGATGGCGCGTGGGATGCGGTGAGTTGGGTGGGCTTGGGCGTACCGACGGCGCTGGGGACTTGGGGTTTGTTCAAGCGCCGATAATTCCAGCGCGGCAATAAACCTGTGGGAGCATTCGATACTCGCCAGCCGCCGTGCAACTGTCTAGGCTAAGCCCCAGCCCGCCCCATCGAGGATCTCTGCATGTCCAGCCCCAGCATGACCTTGTTCCACAACCCCGCGTCCCCCTTCGTCCGCAAGGTGCTGGTGCTGCTGCACGAAACCGGCCAGCAGGACCGTGTGGCGTTGCAGTTGAGTCAACTCACGCCGGTCAAGCCCGACCGGGCGCTGATCGAAGAAAACCCGTTGAGCAAGATCCCGGCCCTGCGCCTGGCCAACGGGACGGTGATCCACGACAGCCGCGTCATCCTTGATTACCTCGATCACCAGCATGTCGGCAACCCGCTGATCCCCCGCGAGGGCGCGGCCCGCTGGCGGCGCTTGACCTTGGCCTCCCTGGCCGACGGGATCATGGACGCGGCGGTGATGATCCGCTACGAGACCGCGCTGCGCCCCACGGAAAAACACTGGGCCGAATGGCTCGATGCGCAACGGGACAAGATTCGCCGTGCCGTGGCCCTGCTCGAAGCCGAGGCGATTGCCGAACTGGCCTGTCATTTCGACATCGCCTCCATCAGCGTCGCCTGCGCCCTGGGTTACCTGGACCTGCGCCATCCGGACCTGGAATGGCGCAAGTCCAATCCCCAGCTGGCGGCGTGGTTTGCCGAGGTGAGCTTGCGGCCTTCGATGCTCGAGACGGTGCCCAGGGTTTAATTTTTACTGAATATCACGACTTTTTCGCCAGCAGGCTCGCCCCCCATTGATCGTGTGGTCCCTTTGGGAGCGAGCCTGCTCGCGAAGGCCGCGCTCCGGATCCATCGGAAACAACCCAGCAATTCGCTTCACCAGCAGCTCTCCCAACCACTGATCCTCCCGCAACCCCAGCGACCGACTCATTTCACCTCTCCCAGATCGAAGCTCATCGCCGCAACAGGCTTCGCGCCCACGCCGTACCAGTCCAACTTGCGGGTCAACACCATGAACACACCGAGCAGGCCGAACAGCAGCAGCGAGCCCATCAACAGCGCGTAGTCTTCAGCGCTTAGCAACCCATAGAGCAAACCGTACAACCCCGCCAACCCGGCTGAAAAACCCAGGCCGTGGCTGACGCTGCGCAGCACATGGCAGACATAAAAGCCGATCAACACCACGCAGGCACTGGCCGAGACCAGGTACGCCAGGGTGAAGCCTATGTGTTCCGAAAGCGACAACAGCAATAGATAGAAGAAGGCCAGGGCCACGCCCACCAGTGCGTATTGGACCGGGTGCACCGCCAGGCTCTTGAGCACTTCGAAGAGGAAGAACCCGGCGAACGTCAGCGCAATGAACAGCAGCGCGTATTTGATCGCCCGATCGCTCTTGAGGTATTGGTCCACCGGATCGACGAAACTCACGCCGAATGCACGGCTGCGGAATGCTTCGCAGCCATCGCTGGGCTCGCATGCCTGCAATGTTTCCAAGAGGTTGGTGGAGAAAAACGAGGTCTGCCAATCGGCACTGAAGCCCTGCTCGTTGACCTCGCGATCGACCGGCAGGTAGTTGCCGATAAAGCTGGGGTGCGGCCAGTCGGCGGAGAGGTGCACCTTGGTGGACTTGCCCACCGGCAGGATCTGCAATTCACCGGTACCTTGCAGGCGCAGGTCGAAACCGAAGGTCAGCTCGGGGCTGCCTTGGGCGGTGATCATGGGCAGCGGTACATGCACGCCTTGCCCAAGCCAGCCAAGCCGCGAGCCGGGAAGGAAGTCGACGGTTTGCTGGTTCAGCGTCAGGGTCAAGGCATTCTCGATGCCGCGAATGTCGCTGATACCGACGCTCAGGTACGGCTCGTCAAAGCGATAGTCGGCGAAATCCTTCGCGGCGACGCCATAACGCTCCGGCACCTTGAAGCGCCCATCGATCCGATTGTCAGCATGAAACAAGCGCGCCTCGTAGATACCCCGGGCGCGGGTTTCGGTGCGCACCTGGCCGTCGAGTTCGAATTGCTCCGGCAAAAAGTACAACTCACCACTTCGTTCGACGGTCTCCAGGAAACGCACGCCCGTCTTTTCGTTGGTACTCCAGACTTTCACGTCCTTGCGAAACGGGACGACGATCATCGGCCCGATCAGTTGCTGGCTGTGGCTGGAACTGCGGGCGATGTCCTGCAGCACCCCGTCGCGCAGCTCTTGGCGCTCATCGATAAGGCCGCTGATCATCAACAACGGAATCATCAGCAAGAGGATCAAGAGGGCAATCATGCCCAGTTTTATAGCGAGACTGCGGTTCATGTGAGGCTCTCCCTGTTCGAATGAGGGAGAGTCTGGCGTGCCTGTGTGGGAGGTTTATGGGTGGAATGTGGAGATTGTGTGGAGAGTAGAAGTTATCCGACCCAAAGAGAAACCTGTGGCGAGGGAGCTTGCTCCCGCTCGGCTGCGAAGCAGTCGCAAACGGGGCCGCTACGCAGCCCAGCGGGAGCAAGCTCCCTCGCCACAACTGTATTTCATTGCCAAGAACGTGGTCTCAGGGCAACCGCAGCACCACCTCCACCCCGCCCTCGACATTGCCGATACCGAACGCCCCGCCATGCAACTGCACCACTTCCTCGACGAAGTTCAGCCCCAGGCCCGTGCTCTTGCGACCAGTACCCGGGCGAGGCAACGAGTAAAAACGCTCGCTCAAACGAGGCAGCGCATAGTCGGGAATTGGCTCGGCCTGGTTGAACAGGCGGATCTCGACCGCGCTGCCGATACGCTCGGCGCTGAGCCGTAGCAGGCCCGCGACAGGCGTGAAGTCCAGGGCATTTTCCAGCAGATTGCCCAACGCCTGGCGCAACAGAAAAGGCTCCCCGGTCAGCGCCAGGTCGGCAGCGATGTGCTGCTCGATCTTTAACTGGCGACTTTCGATCCAGCCGCCACGCGCTTGCAACAACTCATCCATCAACGCCGCCACCGGCACCGCTACCACTTCCTCCAGGCCTTGCCGCTGCTCGACCTGGGCCAGGTTGAGCAAACGCTCGATCAACTGCTGCATCCGCACGCTTTCGCTGTCGATGTTGCTGACGAAACGCTGGTGCTGGGCGGCCGGCATGTCGCTCTGCAGCAGCTCGGCGGCGCCGCGAATCGCCGCCAGCGGACTCTTGAGTTCATGGGTCAGGGTATGTACGTATCGCTCGACATACGCCTTGCCTTCAAGCTGGGTGCGCATATGCTCCACCGCCCCCGCCAATTGTTCGAACTCGCCGCCGCGATAGTGCGGCACCTCCACCCGACGGCCCTGGCTGACCGCCTGGGCATAAGCCGTCAAGCGCCGCAATGCCGCGCTGAGCCACCACGACAGCAAGGCGCCGAGCAACAGGCCAAGGCCGATCAGACCGGCGCCGTAGGCGAGCAAACGCCGTTCCGTGCGGTCGACGTAAGGCTGCAAGGAGCTATTGGGCTTGGCCACCGTCACCACGCCTATGATCCGGCCGTTGTCACGGATCGGCGCCCCGACGTGCATCACCGAAGACGCCGGGTCATCCGGATCGCTGCGGGTCGAACGGGCGCCATAGTGACCGCGCAGCGTCAGGTAGACGTCGTTCCAGCGCGAATAGTCCTGCCCCACTGCCGCGCCGCTGGAATCGAGCACCACGATGCCTTTGGCGTCGGTGACGTAGATGCGGTGGCTGACCTGGTTTTTCGGCAGCCCCCAGATTGTCGCGGCCGGCTGGCGCTCACCATAGGATTTGAGCAGTTGCGGCCAGCGGTTCTGGCTAAGCGTTCCGGCCTTGAAATCGTCCCGCAGGATCTCAGCCATCAGGTTGGCCGTGTCCACCAGGGTTTCCTCGGTGGACTGGCGCACACCGGGGCGGATTTCCTCCATGACCGTGTTGAGCACGAAATACCCGGCCAAGCCAATAAACAACACATAGGCAAGGAAGATACGAATGCCCAGTGACATCAGCTGTGCCCCGGGCTGTAGCTGTAGCCGAGCCCCCGATGAGTCTGGATCGGCTCGGCCTCGGCCCGGACCAGGCGCAGTTTGGCACGCAGGCTCTTGATATGACTGTCGATCGTGCGCTCGTAACCGGCGTCGCTGGCCACGCCCAGGGCATCGAGCAACTGTTCGCGGCTGAAGACCCGTTCGGGCTGGTCCAGCAAACAGTGCAACAAGCGAAACTCGTGGCGCGTGAGGTTCAGCGGTTTGCCGCGATAGTTGATCTGCACGCGATCAGGGTCGACCTGGAACAACGCTGTCCCCGTTTCGGCGATCGGTCGCGGCGCCACTCGCTTGAGGATGGCGCGGACCCTGGCGGCCACTTCCCGAGGGCTGAAGGGTTTGACCACGTAGTCGTCGGCACCAATCTCCAAGCCCACCACCCGATCAATCTCGCCGTCCCGAGCTGTAAGAAAGATGACCGGGACGTCGCTGAAACGTCTGAGATTCTTACACGTCTCAAAACCACTGATATCCGGCAGGCCTACATCGAGAATGATCAGGTCCGCCGGCGTGTTTTTCTGGTGCTCGAGGGCAGCTGCGCCAAGGCTCAGCCAAGTGGTGTCAAAGCCTTCGCCCTGCAGGGCAAACACCAGCGTATCGGCAATGGCGGCTTCGTCTTCGACAATCAGAATATGAGGCATGGCGTCCGAGCCCGACAGGAAAGTTGCCGGAACGGTGCCCCAAGCCTCGGGGCACGTCAATCGCGCAAATCAACAGTCCGGTTTATCCGCTGTAAACCGCCGTGCCGGGTTGACCGCCGCTTTGAATTCGCGCAAGGCCTTGGCGCCGATCAGTAGCGGGTAGTTGAAGCTGCTGCGGTCGGTCAGGTTGACCTCGACGGTGCGCTTGACGTTACCCAGGCACATTTCCAGTTCCACCACCGGACGTTTACTCGGGGCGATCTTTTCATCGTCGTCCTCGTCCTCTTCGGAACGGGTCTTGATCTTGCTGATGCGGGCAATCTTATGCTCATAGATCTTGTTGCTCGCGTCTTTGGTTGCCAGGCGAAACCGTACCCAGTCATCGCCGTCACGGGTAAACGTCTCGATGTCCTTGGCCGACAGCGAAGCGGTCAGCGCACCGGTGTCCATTTTCGCCTTGAGCACTTCGCCGCCCATTTCCGGCAGCGCTATGTATTCATAGCGCCCGTACAAGGTGGGTTCGGCGGCCAGTACTGGAAGGGCCACCAGGGAAAGCAGGGCTAGAACGGATTTCATGTAGGAGGCTTCCATTGTGGGAGTGGGATTTTAGACCGTGGTCGGTGAATTCGTTCGGTTGACTTCGACAGGGATGGCTACGGGACATCCAGCCCATTGAACAAAAGGTGAAACATTCGTCCATCGCGATTTGGCCTGTCGCTCGAAGCTGCTTATCATGGCCCGCCCACCCGTTTGCAAGAGTCATCTATGCGCCGCCTGCTCACCGGCTGTCTCGTCACCCTGTTGCTGCTGCTCAACACCTTGGTGCTGTTCGGACCGCTCATGGTATTTGCGCTCTTGAAACTGGTCCTGCCCGGGCGTTTTCGCGACTACGCCTCGTTGGCGGTCATGTGGATCGCCGAGACCTGGGCTGAAATCGACAAACTGATCTTTGCCCTGTGCATCCCCACTCGCTGGGACATTCGCGGTGGCGAAGGCCTGCGCGGCGACACCTCCTACCTGGTGATCAGCAACCACCAATCCTGGGTGGACATCCCCGCCCTGGTCCAGGCCCTCAACCGGCGCACGCCTTTTTTCAAGTTTTTCCTCAAGAAGGAACTGATCTGGGTGCCCTTCCTTGGCTTGGCCTGGTGGGCGCTGGATTACCCCTTCATGAAACGCTACACCAAGGCCTTCCTGGCGAAGAACCCGGAACTGGCTGGTCGCGATCTGGAAATCACCAAGGCCGCCTGTGAGCTGTTCAAGCGCCAACCGGTCACTGTGGTGAACTACCTTGAAGGCACGCGTTACACAACGGCCAAAAGCCAGGCGCAGCAATCGCCCTTCGCTCACCTGCTCAAGCCCAAGGCCGGCGGGGTGGCATTCGTGCTGGCGGCGATGGGCGAGCAACTGGACGCGGTGCTGGACGTAACAGTGGTCTACCCGCAAGAGCGGATTCCAGGTTTTTGGGACTTGATCAGCGGGGCGGTGCCCAAGGTCATCATCGACATCCAGACCCGCGAACTGGACCCGACGCTATGGCAGGGCGATTACGAGAACGACCCCGTGTTTCGCCAGCACGTCCAGGACTGGGTCAACTTGCTGTGGGCCGAAAAAGATCGGCGTATTGCTGCGCTGCGCAGCGAAGGCCGGCTTGGGTAACACCTTCTAAGCTGAGAATTGAGGTTTATCGCGAAAAAATCAGATCACGCCATGGGTAGTTCCAAATCGAGATAAAAAACTGTCAGGGTTGACAGTAGCCCTCACCGGACACAGCCGTAACGATGTCGCCGAGAATTAAATTGGAGACATGCACATGCGATATTTCATTGGAGGCGGCGCGGGAATGATGCTGCTGATAATCGGCCATGTTCAGGCTGGAGAAGCTTCTTGTCCGGCCTTGACACAACTCCAGGACGACACTGCAACTGTCAATATCCAGGATGCTCCTGACTGGCAGAGCCAAACCATCGTGCAAGAGCTCAACCCTGCGTCACTACAATTCGACGAAGCGGAATTCGCGATCCAGGAACCTGACGAATATCAACAGGTCAGCGTGATCTACCAGCACTGCGAGACGAAACTTACCCTTGACTACCTTACACCGGGATTGAACGGTCATTGCACAAGCCTCGGCACCCGTGCTTGCCAATTTCGGAACAGCAGCGATTATTTCAGTCTCAGATTTTGATGAGTCCGTGGCGGATTTTCGAGGTCGCCACCTTCATCAAACACCTGCGCCAGCCGCACTGCGGGAAAGCCAGGCTGGCCGCCGCTGAAGAATAGCTTTTCTATCGCTCACAAGTTTCTACATAACAGAGAAACTTCCTACAGCAAACTCCGAAACTTCCAATTTCTTTTGTATTTATCTCACGCTAGAGCAGTGAGCCGATATATATCTATACATAATTGCGAATTGACATAAAGGACTGTCAACTCTGACAGTAGCCCGACCTGGAAACAGCCGTAAGAATAGCCATGGGCCGAGCCAGGAGGCGCGACATGTTTAAGATACGAGCCCGCGGCGTGGGGGTATTGCTAGGGGTTATTGGCCAGGTTAACGCTGGCGAAATAACCTGCCCTGCGGCCACGGACATACACAGGAACATCGAGGCGGTAGAAGATGTTTACTTTGTCGAAGGGCACGATGAGTTCGAATGGCGGAGCGAAAACCTCGTGGATTCGGTCAACCCGAGAAAACTGTTATTCGAAGGCGCGGAATATGTACAGCACGAAGAGAGCGAGGACGAAGAAGAACTTGCCATTCGTACCACCATCACATGCCGATATGGCGATATGAATCTGGTCATGCAATATCCGCACGTTCAAGAACCCACCTTTTCGCCGTGGATAAACAACAACTGTAAAAGCCAGGATGTTAACGAGTGCCAACTCATCAATGCCGATTATTTTCAAGTCAGCTTTGATTAAGGTCAGGTACGAGTTTCGCAACTCCAAGCCTGCTCTGCCATTCCCGCTGGGGTTACCGTCCAGTCGCGAGGCCTTGACCCGGGCCCAGGAATATTGCCGTGGCCCCAGTGCCCGGGGATTTTATCCCGAATTCTGCGAACGGGTCCTGACACCGCAGGGTCCTGAATAAAAAGGGCGACACCACTGCCGCCCTTTTTCCGTCTTGCCTACAACCTTACGCCGCGCTGAACAACTTGTGCGGATCGATCACAAACTTCTTCGGCACGCCCGCATCGAACTCGCCATACCCCTTCGGCGCGTCGTCCAGGCTGATGACCTGCACACCCACGATTTCGGCAATGTTGATACGGTCCCACATGATCGCCTGCATCAGTTGGCGATTGTATTTCATCACCGGGGTCTGGCCGGTGTGGAAGCTGTGGGATTTAGCCCAGCCCAAGCCGAAGCGGATGCTCAGACTGCCCATTTTCGCTGCGGCATCGACCGCGCCCGGGTCTTCGGTGACGTACAGGCCGGGGATGCCGATCTTGCCAGCGACGCGGACCACGCCCATCAATGAGTTGAGCACGGTGGCCGGGGCTTCGTGCTTGACGCCGTCATGGCCATGGCCGCGAGCTTCGAAGCCTACAGCGTCGACCGCGCAGTCGACTTCAGGCTCGCCCAGCAGCGCGGCGATCTGCTCATGCAGCGGAGTGTCCTGGGACAGGTCGGCAATTTCGAAGCCCTGGGCCTTGGCGTGGGCCAGGCGGACCGGATTCACGTCGCCGATGATGACCACGGCCGCGCCCAACAGGCGAGCGGACGCAGCGGCCGCCAGGCCAACCGGACCGGCACCGGCGATGTAGACGGTGCTGCCCGGGCCAACGCCGGCGGTGACGGCGCCGTGGTAGCCGGTGGGCAGGATGTCGGACAGGCAGGTCAGGTCACGGATTTTCTCCATGGCCTTGTCACGATCCGGCAGTTTCAGCAGGTTGAAATCGGCGTACGGCACCAGCACGTATTCGGCTTGGCCGCCGGTCCAGTCGCCCATGTCGACGTAACCGTAGGCACCGCCGGCACGGGCCGGGTTGACGGTCAGGCAGACGCCGGTGTGCATTTCCTTGCAGGAACGGCAGCGCCCGCAGGCCACGTTGAACGGTACCGATACCAGGTCGCCGATTTTCAGGTTCTCGACGTCGCTGCCCTTCTCGATCACTTCACCGGTGATCTCATGGCCCAGGACCAGCCCGGTCTGGGCGGTGGTACGACCGCGCACCATATGTTGGTCGGAGCCGCAGATGTTGGTGGAGACTACGCGCAGGATGACGCCGTGCTCGATCTTCCTGCCGCGCGGGTCCTGCATTTTGGGATAGTCGATTTTCTGTACTTCGACCTTGCCGTTGCCGAGATACACGACACCACGATTACCGGACATGCTTTCACCTCGCTGTTGTTTTTATGAAACTGCGCTGCCCAGGCAGGCAGCGCGTTGATTGCTCGGGTTGGTGCTTGTGGCTTGTTTCTGTGTTGTCTGTAAGGGCCTCTTCGCGAGCAGGCTCGCTCCCACAGTGGATCGTGGGTGTCAGCAGGATCTGTAGAACGACACGGATCCTGTGGGAGCGAGCCTGCTCGCGAATGGGTTGCGAAGCGGCCCAAAAAAATCTAAAGAACAACCGTGCGATTGGCGTTCAAGAACACCCTTCGCTCAATGTGATACCCCACCGCCCGGGCCAAGGTGAGCCCTTCGATATCCCTGCCCTTGGCAATCAAATCTTCGGGGTAGTGGCTGTGGTCCACCACTTCCACGCCTTGGGCAATGATCGGCCCTTCGTCCAGATCGTTGTTGATGTAATGCGCCGTGGCGCCCACCAGCTTCACGCCTTTGTTGTAGGCCTGGTGATACGGCTTGGCACCCTTGAACCCCGGCAGCAACGAGTGATGGATGTTGATCGCCTTGCCATCAAGCTTGCGGCACAACTCTGGCGACAGCACTTGCATGTAGCGGGCGAGGATCACCAGTTCGGCGCCGGTGTCTTCGATCACCTGCCACACCTGCCGCTCCTGGGCCGGTTTGTCGTTCGGGTCAAGGGGGAAATGGTAGTAGGGAATCTGGTGCCAGTCGGCCAACGGCTTGAGGTCTGGGTGGTTGGACACCACGGCCACTACGTCCATCGACAACTGGCCGATGCGCTGGCGGTAGAGCAAGTCGTTGAGGCAGTGATCGGCCTTGGAGACCATGATCACCACTTTGGGTCGATAGTTGGGCGGGGTCAGTTCGAAGACCATGCCAAAGGCTTCGGCACGCTCGGCCAGGCCGGCGCGGAAACTCTGCTCATCGAAACCGTCAGGCTGGCGAAACTCCACGCGAATGAAGAAGCGCGCCGAGAGTCGGTCGTCGAACGAGTGGTGTTCGGTGACGTAGCAGCCCTGCTCGAACAGAAAGCGGGTCACCGCGTCCACCGTGCCGAGCACGCTGGGGCAATCGGCAGTCAGGATCCATGTGTCTGGGGCGCGGCTCATTGCGGTGACTCCTGTTCAAATTAGCGAAGCGACACAAAACCCGTGGCGAGGGAGCTTGCTCCCGCTCGGCCGGGCTGGCGCTCCAGTGCGTAGCAACCGCCAAAAAGCGAGGACCGCTACGCGCCCCAGCGGGAGCAAGCTCCCTCGCCACAAAAGCCGTGTCGGCTTTAATCCTTACGCCTGCACGCTCAACCCATACTCCGCCGCGGCATCCTGCAACCACAGCCACCAGTAGTCGGAGAAGCTGCGGCGGATCACCAGTTCCCAGGTGTCTTCAGCCGTATGGCGGATCACCAGTTGCGACTTGGCGAACACCGTGCCCACGGCTTTGCCCACCGGGAAATTGCTTGGGTGTACATCGTAGCTGGTGGATTTCATCAGCACGTCGCGCACGTTCGGGCCGGACAGTTCGAGGATCTGCTGGCCGCCGCTGACATTGACGATCTGGATGTGCAGGTCGCCGAGGGCTTCACGCAGCTTTTGCTCGGCGGCGAACTCCTCGCCGGTGGGCACCACCAGCAGCCATTCATCCGGGCCGAGCCATTGCAGGCTGGTTTCGCCCTTGATGACGACGGTCAGCGCGGCCGGCAATTCCAGGCCCAGGGCCTTGTGCACGCCAGCGGCGAACGCTGGGTCATGGCCGTCGCCACGAATGGTCAGGTGGCCCAGGAGTTTTTTCTCGCGCACGGTCACGCCGGCGTTCTTGCGACCCTTGCCCACCTGGCTTGCGAGGTCGGCATGGTGCAGCGACGACTCGGCCTTGGCCCCGGTGGTTGGGCGTTGTTGGTACACGTTGACTGCGGTCATATGGAGCACCTGTCTGAATACTATTGAGCCAACCTTGTGGCGACCTTCAGGCCGTCATCGCGAGCAAGCTCGCTCCCACAAGGGTTACGCGATCAACTGTGGGAGCGAGCTTGCTCGCGATTGCGCCCCACAGGATCTCAAGCCAATCAGATGTTCTGCCGATCCCCCTTCGGATCGAAGAACACCGAAGAAACGATCTCTGCCTCGATCACCCGGCCGTCGGCCAATGGCGCGAACACCCGCTCGCCCAGGCGCTTCAAGCCACCCTTGACCACACCCATCGCAAACGAATAACCCAGAGAGTTATGCGCATAGCTGGAGGTGACGTGGCCGACCATCGACATCGGGATCGCCTGCTTGGGGTTGAACACCAGCTGGGCGCCTTCCGGCAGCCAGACATTCGGGTCGATCGGCTTGAGCCCCACCAGTTGCTTGCGATTTTCGCGCACGCAATCTTCGCGATTCATCCCGCGCCAGCCGATCCAAGAGAACGGCTTGGTGCGGCCGACGCACCAGCCCATGTTCAGGTCGTCCGGGGTCATCGAACCGTCGGTGTCCTGACCGACGATGATGAAGCCTTTCTCAGCCCGCAAGACGTGCATGGTCTCGGTGCCGTACGGGGTCAGGTTGTATTTCTTGCCGGCCTCGACGATCTGCTCGAGCACACCCATGGCGTAGTCGGCCTGCACGTTGATCTCGTATGACAGCTCACCGGTGAACGAGATACGGAACACCCGCGCCGGCACGCCGCCCACCAGGCCTTCCTTCCAGGTCATGAACGGGAAGCCGTCCTTGTCCAGGTCGATGTCGGTGACTTCGCTCAGCAGCTTGCGGCTGTTGGGCCCCGACAGGGTCATGGTTGCCCAGTGGTCGGTGACCGAGGTGAAGTACACCTTCAAGTCCGGCCATTCGGTCTGCTGGTAGATCTCCAGCCATTGCAGCACACGAGCCGCGCCGCCAGTGGTGGTGGTCATCAGGAAATGGTTGTCCGCCAGACAGGCTGTCACGCCGTCGTCGAAGACCATGCCGTCTTCCTTGCACATCAGGCCGTAGCGGGCCTTGCCCACGTCGAGCTTGGTCCAGGCATTGGTGTAGATGCGGTTGAGGAACTCACGGGCATCCGGGCCCTGGATATCGATCTTGCCCAGGGTCGAGGCGTCCAGCAGGCCGACGCTGTCGCGCACGGCCTTGCATTCGCGCTTGACTGCGGCGTGCATGTCTTCGCCGTTCTTCGGGAAGTACCAAGGGCGCTTCCATTGGCCGACGTCTTCGAACTCAGCACCGTTTTTTACATGCCAGGCATGCAGCGCGGTGAAGCGCACCGGCTCGAAAATGTGCCCGCAGTGACGGCCGGCCACCGCGCCGAAAGTCACCGGCGTGTAGTTCGGACGGAACATGGTGGTGCCCATCTGCGGGATGCTCACGTTCAGCGAACGGGCCGCGATGGCCAGGCCGTTGACGTTGCCCAGCTTGCCTTGGTCAGTGCCGAAGCCCAGGGCGGTGTAACGCTTGACGTGTTCCACCGACTCGAAGCCTTCGCGGGTGGCGAGTTCGATGGCGGCGGCGGTGACGTCGTTTTGCAGGTCGACGAATTGCTTCGGCGCCCGAGCGGTGGTTTTTTCGTGGGGCACCTGGAACAGCGCCAGGGTCGGTTCTTCGTGACGGCTCAGGGCTTTGGGCAACACGCCCTCCACTGCCTTGAAACCCGCTTCGCTGGCCGCGCGCACGCCGCCTTCGAAACCGTCGGCCAAGCTATCGCCGAGGCTGTACACGCCATTTACACCGCCGACGCACACCCGTTTCTGCGGAGCTTCGCCCGGTACGAAACCGAGGATGTCTTCACGCCAGATCGGCTTGCCGCCCAGGTGCGAAGCCAGGTGGACCACCGGGCTGTAGCCGCCGGAGCTCGCCACCAGGTCGCAGTCCAGCCATTCGCCGGGGCTGGTGACTGTATGGGCGCGCACATCGATCGCGGCAACCCGTGCCCCGGTGACGCGCTTGCTGCCACGGGCTTCGATCACGGCGCTGCCGGTAAGGATGCGGATGCCCTTGGCGCGGGCTTCTTCCACCAGTGCGCCACGTGGGTTGCTGCGGGCATCGGCCACGGCAACCACTTGCAGGCCGGCGTCGAACCAGTCCAGGGCCACGCGATAGGCGTGGTCATTGTTGGTGCTCAGGACCAGTTTCTTGCCCGGCGCCACGCCGTAGCGGCGGATGTAAGTAGAAACCGCGCCAGCCAGCATGTTGCCCGGCACGTCGTTGTTGCCGTAGACCAATGGCCGCTCGCAGGCGCCGGTCGCCAGCACCACGCGCTTGGCACGGACACGGTTGATGCGCTGGCGAACCTGGCCGATCGGAGCGCGATCACCCAGGTGATCGGTGAGGCGCTCATGGATGGTCAGGAAGTTATGGTCGTGGTAGCCGTTCACCGTGGCGCGATGCAGCAACACCACTTCCGGCATCGAGCGCAGTTCAGCCACCGCGGCAGCGACCCACTCGGTCGCCGGCTTGCCGTCCAGACTCTCGCGGGAATCGAGCAGGCTGCCACCGAACTCTTCCTGCTCGTCAGCCAGGATCACGCGCGCACCGCTGCGGGCCGCGGCCAGTGCGGCGGCCAGACCAGCAGGGCCGGCGCCGACGATCAGCACGTCGCAGTGACGGTTCATGTAGTCGTAGGTGTCCGGATCGTTCTCGGTCGGCGAGCGACCCAACCCTGCGGCCTTGCGGATGTACTTCTCGTAGGTCATCCAGAACGATTGCGGGTACATGAAGGTTTTGTAGTAGAAGCCCGGCGGCATCAGCTTGCCGCCGACCTTGCCGAGGATCCCCATCATGTCGTTGTTCACGTTCGGCCAGCCGTTGGTGCTGGTGGCGACCAGGCCTTGGTACAGCGCTTGTTGCGTGGCCCTTACGTTCGGAATCTGGGTGGCTTCGGTGGCACCGATCTGCAGCACCGCGTTCGGCTCTTCGGCGCCGGCGGCGAAAATGCCGCGCGGACGGGAATACTTGAAGCTGCGACCGATGATGTCGACACCGTTGGCCAGCAGCGCGGCGGCCAGGGAGTCGCCCTCGAAGCCTTTGTAGGTCTGGCCGTTGAAGGTGAAGCTCAGCACTTTGTTACGGTCGATCCGTCCGCCGTTGGACAGGCGATTGATCTGGCTCATACCTTCTCTCCCAGAGCCTGCGCGGCCGCTTTCGGACTGTCAGCCTTGTCGGTGAATTGCGGCTTTTGACCGATCTTGTAGGTTTCGAGAATTTCGTAGGTCACGGTGTCACGGGTCGCGTTGAAGTACTGGCGGCAACCGGCGGCATGGATCCACAACTCGTGATGCAGGCCGCGAGGGTTGTCGCGGAAGAACATGTAGTCGCCCCACTCCTCGTCGGTGCAGGCGTTCGGGTCCAGTGGACGCGGGATATGCGCCTGGCCGGATGCATGGAATTCCTCTTCGGAGCGCAGTTCGCCGCAGTGAGGACAGAAGATGTGCAACATGGGGATTTCTCCTGTTAGTGGGCGACGGCAGCAGCGCCGTGTTCGTCAATGAGTGCGCCGTTGTGGAAACGGTCGATGGAAAACGGCGCGGCCAGCGGGTGCATTTCACCCTTGGCCAGGCTTGCGGCAAACACGTTGCCCGAGCCAGGTGTGGCCTTGAAACCACCGGTGCCCCAACCGCAGTTGAAGAACATGTTCGGCACCGGGGTCTTGGAGATGATCGGGCAGGCGTCCGGGGTGGTGTCGACGATGCCGCCCCACTGGCGGTTCATGCGCACCCGCGAGAGCACCGGGAACATTTCGACGATGGCCTGGATGGTGTGCTCGATCACCGGGTACGAACCACGCTGGCCGTAGCCGTTGTAGCCGTCGATACCGGCGCCGATCACCAGGTCGCCCTTGTCGGACTGGCTGATGTAGCCGTGTACGGCGTTGGACATGATCACGCTGTCGATGATCGGCTTGATCGGCTCCGATACCAACGCTTGCAATGGATGGGACTCAACCGGCAGGCGGAAGCCCGCGAGCTTGGCCATATGCCCGGAGTTACCGGCGGTCACCACGCCGACGCGCTTGGCGCCGATGAAGCCCTTGTTGGTTTCGACGCCGATGCACACGCCGTTTTCCTTGCGGAAACCGATCACTTCGGTCTGCTGGATCAGGTCCACGCCCAACGCGTCCGCCGCCCGGGCAAAGCCCCAGGCCACGGCATCGTGACGGGCCACGCCGCCGCGACGCTGGACGGTGGCGCCCATCACCGGGTAGCGGGTGTTTTTCGAGCAATCCAGGTATGGGATTTCGTCGGCCACTTGCTTGGCGTTGAGCAGCTCGCCGTCCACGCCGTTGAGGCGGTTGGCGCTGACGCGACGCTCGGAATCACGGATGTCCTGCAGGGTATGGCACAGGTTGTAGACGCCACGCTGGGAAAACATGACGTTGTAGTTCAGGTCCTGGGACAGGCCTTCCCAGAGTTTCATCGCATGTTCGTACAGGTGGGCCGACTCGTCCCACAGGTAGTTGGAGCGCACGATGGTGGTGTTGCGCGCGGTGTTACCGCCGCCCAGCCAGCCCTTCTCGACCACGGCCACGTTGGTGATGCCGTGCTCCTTGGCCAGGTAGTAGGCGGTCGCCAGGCCATGCCCGCCACCGCCGACGATGACCACGTCATAAACCTTTTTCGGCGTCGGCGTGCGCCACATCCGCTGCCAGTTTTCATGGTGGCTGAGTGAGTGTTTGAAGAGGCCGAAGCCCGAATAGCGTTGCATAGTCATTTACTCCAAAACCGACTCAGCGATAAACCGGGAAGTCCGCGCACAGGGCCGCCACTTGCTGCGCGACATTGGCCTCGACATCGGCATCGCCGAGGTTGTCGAGGATGTCGCAGATCCAACCGGCCAGCGTGACGCACTGGCTGACCTTGAAACCGCGCGTGGTCACCGCCGGGGTACCGATACGCAGGCCCGAGGTCACGAACGGCGATTGCGGGTCGTTCGGCACGGCGTTCTTGTTGACGGTGATGTGGGCGCGGCCCAGGGCGGCGTCGGCGTCCTTGCCCGTCAGGCCCTGGCGAATCAGGCTGACCAGGAACAGGTGATTATCGGTGCCGCCGGATACCACATCGTAGCCACGCTTGATGAACACGCCAGCCATGGCCTGGGCGTTTTCGATCACTTGCTGTTGATAGGCCTTGAAACCTGGTTCCAGGGCCTCCTTGAAGCACACGGCCTTGCCGGCGATCACGTGCATCAGCGGGCCGCCCTGGGCGCCGGGGAATACCGCGGCGTTGAGCTTCTTCTCGATTTCTTCGTTGGACTTGGCCAGGATCAGACCGCCACGGGGACCGCGCAGGGTCTTGTGGGTGGTGGTGGTGACCACGTCGGCGTACGGCAGTGGGTTTGGGTACAGGCCGGCGGCAACCAGGCCAGCGACGTGGGCCATGTCGACGAACAGCAGCGCACCGACCTTGTCGGCGATCTGGCGGAAGCGTGGAAAATCCAGGGTCTTGGAGTAGGCAGAGAAACCGGCAACGATCATCTTCGGCTTGCACTCGACCGCCAGGCGCTCGACTTCGTCGTAGTCGATCAGGCCGGTGGTGGTGTCGATGCCGTATTGCACCGCGTTGTAGAGTTTGCCTGAGGACGACACTTTCGCACCGTGAGTCAGGTGACCGCCGTGGGCCAGGCTCATGCCCAGGATGGTGTCACCGGCTTGCAGCAGGGCCAGGTAGACGGCGCTGTTGGCCGACGAACCGGAGTGGGGCTGGACGTTGGCGTAATCGGCGCCGAACAACTGCTTGGCGCGCTCGATGGCCAGGGCCTCGACCTTGTCGACGTGCTCGCAGCCACCGTAGTAGCGCTTGCCCGGATAGCCTTCGGCGTATTTGTTGGTCAAGCCGCTGCCCTGGGCCTGCATCACACGCTTGCTGGTGTAGTTCTCGGACGCGATCAGTTCGATGTGGTCTTCCTGGCGTTGCTCCTCGGCATTCATCGCCGCCAGCAGTGCATCATCGTAGCCTTGGATTTGGTCTTGCTTGCTGAACATCGCGTCTCTCCCAGCGGCGGCGGTGCGCCTTTCGTCTCGGTGAGGCACGGACCGTTTCGGTCGTGCCCTTTGGATGCGATGGTATGGCCGGCGCAGGCAGGTCAAATGCCTATGGACGCCACGCAAAGGTGCGTTTACGACATGGGATCAAATGGAATCGAACACCTTCCCTTGTGGTGAGAGAACAAGGGTTATGCAAAGGCTTGGCGAACCGCGAGCAACAGCAGAAAGTGCGCGGGATAGAGCAGATAGGCCCAACGTCGCATCGGCACCGGATGAAAACGACCCGCGTGTCGCAAAAGCACCAGGCCCAGCCCTGGCGCGATCAGGCAAGCCACCAACCCCCACAACGCCACCGCATCCCCCAGCCACGCGGCGCCATACAGCACCCGCCATTGATTGGCCGCCACGCACACCAGTCCCGGCAGCAAGGCCAGAAACAGCGAGCGCTTGAACGCCAGCAATGTCGCCAGTGGCAGCAGCACCCCATAGAAGCCAAACATCAACCGCGACGAAAACAGCGCCGCCAGCAGCAACGCCATCGCGGCCAGGCATCGCGCTTCCAAGGTGGGCGTCTGCCAACAACGCGCTACCAATAACCCAAGCACCAACGTAGGCATGACATTCAAGGTGGCGGGGGCGGGAATGAACAAGCGGTAGGGAATTTCGCTGACGGCGCTGAACAGCAACAGCCAGCCCAGGTAGCGCCACGCATCGGTGCCGGCGGCGCCGCCGCTGCGCGCCAGGTTTGCCGCCATCGCCAGGCAGAACCACGGAAACGCCAACCTCCCCGGCACATACAGCCAATCGACGGAAAAACCGACATATCGCAGATGATCGAGGACCATCGACAACAGTGCCAGCCACTTGAGCAGGTCCAGGGCGCCGTCGCGTCGACTCATGTGCGTCGCGGCCCTGGGGCTTTGTGATTTTCTGACAGAAACATCCCGTATGTTCCCCCGCTAATCTTGGGTAAAGTGCGCACCAACATAGACCACGGCGTTGCGCACTCAAGCACGCCGGACCAAGGAACCCCCATCCGGGAATTCCGCCAGGGATCTCTTACCCAGGACTCTCTAATCAAGGAGCACGGCCATGACCGACAAGAGTCAACAATTTGCCAGCGACAACTATTCCGGCATCTGCCCTGAAGCCTGGGCGGCCATGGAAGAAGCCAACCAGGGCCACCAGCGCGCCTACGGCGACGACGAGTGGACCCATCGCGCGGCGGATGATTTCCGTGCCTTGTTCGAAACCGACTGCGAAGTGTTCTTCGCGTTCAACGGCACGGCGGCCAACTCCTTGGCGCTGTCCTCACTGTGCCAGAGTTATCACAGCGTGATCTGCTCGGAAACCGCCCACGTCGAGACCGACGAATGTGGCGCGCCGGAATTCTTCTCCAACGGCTCCAAGCTGCTGGTGGCACGCACCGAGAACGGCAAGCTGACGCCCGACTCGATCCGCGAGGTCGCCCTCAAGCGCCAGGATATCCACTACCCCAAGCCGCGCGTCGTGACCCTGACCCAGGCCACGGAAGTGGGCAGTGTCTACACGCCGGAGGAAATCCGCGCCATCAGCGTCACCTGCAAGGAGCTGGGCCTGAACCTGCACATGGACGGCGCGCGATTCTCCAACGCCTGCGCCTTCCTCGGCTGCACCCCGGCCGACCTGACCTGGAAGGCCGGCGTGGACGTGTTGTGCTTCGGCGGGACGAAAAACGGCATGGCGGTGGGCGAAGCAATTCTGTTCTTCAACCACGACCTGGCCGAAGACTTCGACTACCGCTGCAAACAGGCCGGGCAACTGGCGTCGAAAATGCGCTTCCTGTCCGCGCCCTGGGTCGGCCTGCTGCAAAACGACGCCTGGCTCAAGCACGCCCGCCACGCCAACCGCTGCGCGCAATTGCTGGCGGAGCTGGTCAGCGACATCGAGGGCGTGGAACTGATGTTCCCGGTCCAGGCCAACGGGGTGTTCCTGCAACTCTCGGAGCCGGCTATCGCCGCGCTGACGGCCAAGGGCTGGCGCTTCTACACCTTCATCGGCAAGGGCGGCGCACGCTTCATGTGCTCGTGGGATACAGAAGAGGCGCGGGTGCGGGAATTGGCGGCGGATATTCGGGAAGTGATGGCCGCCTGAAGCAACGACCCATCGCTTCAGGCTTTTTGAGCTTTTGTGGCGAGGGAGCTCGCTCCCGCTGGGCTGCGCAGCAGCCCCATGCGGTCTATCAGGTAGTCCCCACCTACCAGATGACGACTGCTGCGCAGCCGAGCGGGAGCAAGCTCCCTCGCCACAGAGGGCCCGCCGCGATTTAAAACTCGATCCGCACATCCCCCTTCGGCACGCTGCAGCACGACAGGATATAACCCTCGGCCTCGTCGTCCTCGGTGATCCCGCCGTTGTGCTCCATCTCCACTTCCCCGCCCAGCTTCAACACCTTGCAAGTGCCGCAGATGCCCATGCCACAAGCCTTGGGGATCATCAGGCCGAGCTTGGCGGCGGCCGCGTGGACGGTTTCGCCCGGTGCTACGCCGATGCTCTTGCCGGAGGCGACGAATTCCACCTGGTGCAGGTCCGCCTGGTCAACTTCCGGTGCGTCAGCGGCCTGTTCGGCCTGTTCCACCGCATCGGCGCGGGCTTCCGGTGGCGTGGCGCCAAAGGATTCCTCGTGATAACGCTTCATGTCATAGCCGGCGGCTTCCAGCAGGCGCTTGACCGCACTCATGTACGGCGTCGGGCCGCAGCAGAACACTTCGCGCTCGAGGAAATCGGGCACCATCAATTCCAGCATCTTGTGATTCAAGTATCCGCGGTACCCGGCCCACGGCTCGCCCAGGCCATGTTTTTCGCAGATCAGGTGCAAGCTGAAGTTGTCGATCCGCGACGCCATGTGCTCCAGCTCGCGGTGGTAGATGATGTCCTTGGGCGAGCGAGCGCTGTGGACGAAGGTCATGTCGACGTTGGCGTTGGTATCGTAGAACCAACGCGCCATGGACATGCACGGCGTAATTCCCACGCCACCGCTGAGGTAAAGCACTTTCGGACTCGGGAAATCGATGGCGTTGAACAGCCCCACCGGCCCGTGCACCGCCAGTTCCTGGCCCTCGTGCAGCGTATCGTGCAGCCAGTTGGAAACCTTGCCCCCCGGCACGCGCTTGATGGTCACCGAGAAGCTGTAGGGCACCGACGGCGAACTGGAAATGGTGTAGGAACGCATGATCGGCTGGCCTTCGATTTCCAGCTCCAGGGTGACAAATTGCCCGGGCTTGAAAAAGAACATGATCGGCTGGTCGGCCATGAAACAGAATGTGCGCACATCCCAGGTTTCCTGGATGACTTTGACGCAACGAACGATATGTCGGCCATTGGCCCAGGTCTGGGTGGTGACCGGGTTCAGGAAATTATTGGACATGCTGATCTCCACGGCCGACTGTCGGCCTTAATGATGGCGATTGTGCTTAGGCGCCTGTACCGCCATTTACCTATCTGCGACATTCACATACTTATCGCGACCAGCCCCCAACTACCGGGGCTTGCGCGTCGGGAACAGATTGGGCCATGTCGCCCATGGATAAGATTGCGCCCCTGCGCGGCCCCACACTCGCCCCAACAGACAATCACAAATTTCTGCCTTGCGTAGCACAACCGATCAGCCACTTTTTTGATGGTCTCGTAGAGGACCATGAGGACAAAACGATGGACGTCACCACCACCCTGAGCCTGGGCGATCCGCTGGAACCCGCACGCAAGGCCACCGCGCAGATGCTGCAAGAGCGCGAGCGCACCTTTTCGCTGCCGCAGCCGTTCTACTCCGATGAGCGCCTGTTCGATATCGACATGCAGGAAATTTTCCAGAAGGAATGGTTGATCGCCGGCATGACCTGCGAAATCCCGGCCAAGGGCAACTACCTGACGCTGCAGATCGGCAAGAACCCGATCATTGTGATTCGCGGCGCCGAGGGCGTGGTGCATGCCTTCCATAACGTCTGCCGCCACCGTGGTTCGCGGCTGTGCACCAGCGACAAGGGCAAGGTCGCCAAACTGGTCTGCCATTACCACCAGTGGACCTACGAACTGGACGGTCGCCTGCTGTTCGCCGGCACCGAGATGGGTGCCGACTTCGACATGAAGCAGTACGGCCTCAAGCCGGTGAACGTGAAGACCGCCGGCGGCTACATCTTCATCAGCCTGGCCGAGAACCCACCGGCCATCGATGATTTCCTGTCGACCCTGAACCACTACATGGAACCCTACGACATGGAGAACACCAAGGTGGCGGTGCAAACCACCTTGATGGAAAAGGCCAACTGGAAACTGGTGCTGGAGAACAACCGCGAGTGCTACCACTGCAACGCCTCGCACCCTGAACTGCTAAAAACCTTGCTGGAATGGGACGACGTCACCGACCCACGCGCCGACCAGGCGTTCAAGGACCACGTGGCCGCTTCCGCCGCCGCCTGGGAAGCCGAGAAGATCCCTTACGCCCACGCCAGCTTCGGCCTGCGCAACCGCATCGTGCGCATGCCGCTGCTCAAGGGCACCGTGTCGATGACCATGGACGGCAAGCAGGGCTGCGCCAAGCTGATGGGCCGCATCAAGAACCCGGACCTGGGCTCGATGCGCATCCTGCACCTGCCGCACTCGTGGAACCACTGCATGGGCGACCACATCATCGTGTTCACCGTGTGGCCGATCAGCGCCCAGGAAACCATGGTCACCACCAAGTGGCTGGTGCACAAGGACGCGGTCGAAGGCGTCGACTACGACGTAGAGCGCATGCGCCAGGTCTGGGACGCCACCAACGACCAGGACCGTCGCCTGGCCGAGGAAAACCAGCGCGGCATCAACTCCACCGCCTACCAGCCGGGCCCGTACTCCAAGACCTATGAGTTCGGCGTGGTGAATTTCGTGGATTGGTACAGCGAGCGCTTGCTCAACAACCTGGGGGCTGAACCTGCGCCGTACCTCAAGGGCGTTCCGGTCCAGGGCTAAGTCAGAAGCATCATCGGATCGCCGCCGGAGCAAGCTCGCTCCCACAGGTTCTGTGACCGACACAGAACCCTTGTGGGAGCGAGCCTGCTCGCGATAGCGGCCTGACATTCACCGACTACCTGGAAGACCACCGCACACTGCCATCCTCCCCATAAAACGTCTCGACAATCTCCTCCCCCCTCAGCTGAACCTTCACATACCCATTCAACACCCGCTCCGGATACGTCTCGTCCCCCGCCAGTTCAGTTTCCGACCATAACACCCGGGCATGCCCGTTCAACTCGCTGGTGGTGCCATAGGGAATCGCCCCGTGCCCGGCGCAGCGCGCATGCAGCCCACCTTGGGGTGCGTAACAGATGCCATTGTGCAAATGGCCCCAATACCAATAATCCGGCTCGCGCCCCAGGGCGTCGCAGACCGGTTGATAAAGCGCGGTCTTGTTGTGCCCTGAAATGTCGAAGCCTTGGTGATGACTGAGCACCATGAGCTTCTTGCGCTTGGGCAGGGTTTTCATCCACTCGATCTGCTGGGTGTTGAGGGTGCCGTCCATGTACAGGTTCATTGCGTCCGAAGCGTAGGCACTGTCGAGCCCGACCACCAGCCAGTCGTCGTTGTACAAGGCGAAATAACTGGTGCCCTGTTGCACCGGAAAACGCGACGCCAGCTCCTTGAAGTAGCCATGGGCGCCGCTGTACATCTCATGGTTGGAGTTGAGGGTGAACGACCCATGCTTGCCCTGCGGCCACCCGGCCATGTCGACATCTTCCTGGGAATGCGTGCCGGCGTAGTAGACATCGCCCAGGTGGATGGTGAAGTCAGCCTGGGCCAGTTGCATCTGGTTGGCGACGGCCACCGCGGGTGCGTGACTGTCGAACGGCCCGGTGCCCCAGTCGCCTGCGATGGCGAGCACCACGTCGTTGTCCATTTTCACCAGCGCCGGGGTGGTGGCGAACGTCGCGTGGTGGCGCAGGTTTTCAATCCATTTGAGCAGCGCCTCGCTCCACAGCAGGTCCAGCAATTCCCATTTGCGGCACCCCAGCAAGGTGCCGTCCTTGAGTACTCGGGTGCGCAGTTCGTCTTCACTTTGCGGCAAGGCGCTGGCGTTGCCGATCTTCAGGATCGACAAGCCATGAGCGAGCTCCCAGGGCACGGCCGGCTCATCGTCCGGCAGATCGCCGTGATCGATGACGTGCCGGGCCTGGTCATGGCCTCGCTGCAGCAGCTTGACGATGGCCTGGAATTCCTCCGGTTCAAGATCGTTGACGAGTTTTTTCCAGGACATTTCCAGCCGCGTGACCAACCCATGCAGGCGGACCTTGACCTTGTCGAACTCATGTTCCCAATGATGCAGTAATGACATGTGGACGCTCCTTCGTTGTGCCCTGGGCTACAGGGTCTTCATGAATTCGATCAGGGCCCGCTTGTCGACGTCCGACAGTTGCGTGCCATACAGGTGACCGCCGTTGTGATTGCCTTCCAGGCGGGTGTCGTATTTGAAGTCAGCCGACGCCTTCATCTGCGCGCCGCTGGTGATGAAGCCGACCTTCTGCGGATCGTAGATATCGGAGCCGGTGTAAAAGACCTGCGGACGCTGCTCCGGCGCTTGCAGCAAATCCCACAAGGTCGGCACCGAACCGTTGTGCAGGTACGGCGCACGCAACCAGATGCCGTCGGTGGGCGTGTTGCTGTAGCTCTGGGTCTTGCGGTAGGCGCCAAAGTCGAACGGTGGTTTCTTGAAGCCGTGGAACGCGCTCACCAGGCCGGTGGTAAAGGAGTTCAGGCGATGGGGATCGGTGCCCAACTGGTCGATATTGGTGGTGACTTGCCCGGTATCGCTGCGCCCGAAATCGTGGCAACCGGCGCAGTTTTGATCCCAGATCGGCTTGCCCTGGGCAACTTTCCCTTGGTCCAGGGCGAACGGCCACGCCGGCGCCTTGTGGCCAAGCAGCCAGTTGGTCACGCGGTTGAAACTAGGCGGCAGTACCGATCCCGGCGTCGCGCCCACGGCCATGGCGGCGGCGTAGTTGCGTTCGTGGATCTTGTTGTTATTGCCGTCCCAGTGCAGGTACATGGACTCGCGAGGTTTCTGGTTCCACACCTGGGGCAAGTCCACGGTGCCGATGGTGGAGTCATCCGGGAAGCCAAAGACCACCATCTTGGTCGGGTTGAAGGTGTCGGTCCGCCCTGGCCCCTGGGCCGGACGCAGCTTCTGCCAGGCATAGGCCTGCTTCTGCTTGAGCAACGCGCTTTTTGCCATTGGGATGATCAGGTAGCGGTTGTAGAGCTTTTCGAAAAAGCCCAGCTGGAACTTGCCGTTGATCGCCGCCATGACGGCGTCGGGGGTGAATTTCGGGTCGCTGGCACACTCGTAGGCGAACCATTGGAAGGCTTGCAGTTGCAGGGTATTGGCCGGCGCGGCGGCGACGGGCACCGCGACATCGGAGGCATTGGCCCGATACGAACCGGTATGGCACAGGGCGCAGTTCGGCTCCACGGTGGGGTAGCCGAGCTGCCGCTTGGCCATGCCGATGGGCAGGTCGTTGCCATTTTCATAGAGAAAACCGAACACCTCGTAGCCGCCTGGCTTGGGCATTTTTTCCGGACACATCTGCGGCAGCACGGCGAACAGGTAATAGGGAATCCGCGCCTCGATGCCCAGGCCGATGGCGGCGTATTTGTAGTGATCTTCATCGGATGCAAAGTCCGGTTGCGGCACCTCCCGGATCATCTGGTACCAGGTCTGGTAGCCGATGAAACCCAACAACAAGACCACCACCAACGTGCCGACCCTGAACGCGTGGCTCTGCCAGCGCAGCGCCCAGCCGGCGCGCCACTCGCGCCAACCGGCCTGGAGCAAGGCCAGCGGACGGTTGGCCACCGGGCTGCCCAGGTAAAGCAGCACGCCCAGGATCAGGAACATGCTCAGGTCGCCCATCAACATCGGCACGAACAACGAGCCCTGGTTGTTGGTGTTGATCAGGTAGATCCAGAACACCACCGCCACCAGCCGCGACAGCACGCACAACCACGAATGCACCACGAAACGCGGCGCGTTGAAGCCCGAAGGCATGTAGAACAGGCTGATCCCCACCAGCAACATGCCGGTGTTCTCCAACCAGGGATCGGACAGCACGGGCGGCAGGCCAAGCATGGACGTCAGCAACGCCGGCGCGAACAGCGCCGGGATCGCGAAGACCATGTTCATGACGATGCCGATCCAGATGATGCGTTGGAACCAGCGGATGTGAGCGTTCATGGCATCCTTTTCCTTATTCTTGACTCACCACAAAACCCATGTGGCGTGGGAGCTTGCTCCCGCTGGGCCGCGTAGCGGCCCCCAAGACTTCAAAAGCGACGACTGCTTCGCAGCCGAGCGGGAGCAAGCTCCCTCGCCACCGAGGGCAGCCAGCTAGCCCAGCGCCGTTTTCTCCAGGTGCTCAAGAATGATCGGATACACATCCACCACCGCATCCTTGCCGAACATGCAGTCGATGTGACCGTAGCCGGGTATCTCGTGGCGGCTGAACAGTTGCGGGCCATGCATGTCGCACAGCCGCTCGTAGGTCTTGAGGGTGCTTTGCGGCAGGTAGCACTGGTTGTCGGCACCGCTGATGAAGCAGATCGGCAAACTCAACCGATCGAAATGCGGCATGTAGACGTCGTTGCCCTTGAAGTCCACCAGATGCCCCTTGCGCACGATCAACGCCAGATGCTCGAAGGTCTGGATGTTCGACTCGCCGAACAACTCGTGCAGGTTGTCGTGCAGGGTTTCGTTGAGGGTGTCATGGCGGTACAGCGAGGCGTACATGAACGTGATGCGATGGCAGACCGGGTTGGTGCAATAACCCTGAGCCTCGATCCGGGCATAGCCATTGAGGGCCTTGTCGTAGAGTTTGTTGAACCAGCTTTCCTTGGTGTCGGCGTAGGCCGTCATGGATTTGATGCCGATGGCATCGAGCACTCCCGGCAGGTGCAGACCGGCCTTGAGCCCCGTGGCGGTGGCGACCACCGTGTCGGCCGCGATCTGCGAGCAAACCACCGAACGCACGCCCTGCAACCCGGCGAGCATCGACATGAAGAAGGTCGTCGCGCCATAGCAATGCACCACGCATTGCACGTCGCGGGCCAGGGTTGCCTGCTGGATCTGCTCGATGGCCGCCTTGAAGTCGTACTGGGCCACCTGGTCGCCATTCCATTCATGCTTGCTGGCCGGCAGCAGGATGCTGACGCGCAGGTCCAGTAGCCAGACGTCATATTCGTGCTTGCACAGGTACTCCAGCAGGTTGGTGTGGATGGTGTCGGTGGAGAAGATATTCGAGCCCACGCCCAGGCCATGCACCAACATCACGGGGCCTTTGCTGCCAGCTTGGTAGCGGGTCAGGCGAAGCTCGACGTTATCTTCGGTCTGGAAGAAATGCACCACCGGGGCCGGCGCATCCAAGGGGCGTTTCAAGCGTGGCGGCGCGTCCGGGTTGAAGTAGACGTCGCCGGCGAAGACGCCGCCGTAGCTTTCCCACAAGATACCCGCGAAGAACTTGCCGAACCGCGCCAACGCCTCCACGCGCTCGCGCTCATTGCGGGCGTTGAGCACTTTCATGGTGGTCATCTGCTTGGCGAAGTCGGCCGGCAGAATGTGCATGACGCCGGAGCCGAGCACCGCGCCGGTCTTGTCCGGCCCGCGATAAAGCGTGACGTATAGCGTGCTGGTGTCGTGCCAGATGTTCAGCACGCCGTTGTCCTCGGGCACGGTCTTGAAGGCGCTGAAGTAATAATCGCTGCCGTCTTCGGCGGTCAGCTTCATGTCGTAGTTCATGTGCCGCACGCCGACCTGTTCCTGGTATTGCTCGAACAGGTTGAATACGCCATTGCTGGCAACCAGGGGCTTGGGCGACAGCAGCGGCGCATCGAGGGTGCCCACCAGCGTCGCGGCGTGCTCCGGCTCCTTGATCAGGCGATTGAGGTCGGCGGCGGTGATGGTCAGGGTGAACTCGATGGGTGAGTTGTCCGCCTGGCCGCGCTTGGCCGCCACTTCGTAAAGGCTGAGGTCGGTGCCTTGGGGCTGGGTGAACGCCGTGGAGAAGAAGCCCTTCATGGTTTCGGTGAACTGCACGCCGAGGGTTGGCGCCGCCACCGGTTTGCGCGGCGCCGACGGTAGCGTGTAATCGATCAGCCAGCCGCGATCAGCCGCCAGCAGCCCCATGTTGCGCTCACTCACTGCTGAAATCGTCAGCAAGGGATTGACCGCCAGTGAGGTCGGAATCACCGAGCCGTCCGTCACATACAGGCCCGGGTAGACGTCGGTGCCGCTGGCGCCGCTGAACACCTGGCCCTTGTGGTTGACCACGCCCTGGACCGCGTCCTCGCCCATCACGCAACCGCCCAGTGGATGAACCGAAACGATGCTGTGCTTGAGCAACTTGGTCCAGATCGGATTCTCGACCCAGATCCCGCCCAGGGCCTTGGTGCTCTGGTGCAGGCGCTCGTTGCCAAGCGTGACGTTTTCCTGCTCGCCGACACCGGGCCAGTCGATGCGCAGTTGGTCCTTGTTATCGAGCACCATGCGGCCCTTGCCGTTGTCATGGCTCATGATCAAATAGGTCTGCATGTTGTGCAGCGCGCCGTAATACGGCCCACGCAGGAAACTCTCGGCCTCGCGGCCCTTGTACTTGAGGCTGGCACCGAAGCCGGTGTCGGTGGGCACGCCGATCGTTTCGGCGAACGCCGCCATGCTTGGCACCATGGCTCGGCCGAGGGCGCCGGGGATCGAGCCTTCCTCGATCACCATGCGGCTGCGCCAGTCGCCCTCGGTGCGCATGTCGATGACCGACGTAATGCATGGCCCCACCGGCTCGAGTTCCTTGGCCGAATGGGCACCAAAGCCGATGCCGTTGATCACTTGATCGCAGTTGTGGCCGAAACCGAGGATGTCACCGTTGCCGCTCATGTTTTCGCCCAACTGGGCGGACATCGACAGGCCCTTGTCCCGCGAGCGCAGCATGATTTCGGTGGAACCCAGGGTGCCGGCGGACACCACCACGATGTCCGCGCGCACAAAGAGCGTCGGCGCCGAAAACATTTCGCGACCGCTGTCCAGGTATTGGAAATGCACGATCCAGCCGTCACCCTCGCGCTCCAGGTGACGCACCTCGGCCTGGCAGAAAATCTCCGCGCCATGGTTCCAGGCATCCGGCAGGTAGTTCATCAGCGTGGTGTTCTTGGCCTTGTTGTTACAGCCCGAGACGCAGTCGCCACAGCCATTGCACGGCAGTTGCTCAACGCCGACGTGATTGAGATTGTTGGGCAGCTTGTCGAAGGTGACGTTGATCGGCGGTTTGTAGAAGTGGGCGCCTTGCTTGAGGTAGTCCGCCGACTTCTTGTGGGCGTCGAGCTTGGGCAGGTTCGGCGAGGACGCCGGATAAGGGTTGGGCTTGAGCATTTCACGGGCCCGGGCGTAGCCGTCCTTGAGCAACGTATCGCTGTGCTCGCGCATCGCCAGGGGCCAGCGCGGGTCCTCGAAGACACCGGGCTCGGCTTCCAGCGCTACGTTGGCGTTGATCAGCGAGGTACCGCCCAGGCCACACCCGACCACGACGTTCTGCTGGGCGTTGACGTGCAGGTCGAACAACCCGGTGCGCGAACCGATGTGGCCGTCCGGGTCATGCACCTGCAATTCTTCGGTGGCGGCGAGCAAGGTATTGGGATACTCGCCGGGCTGGATCTCCCGGCCGCGCTCCAGCAGACAGACCTTGCGCCCGGCCCGGGACAAGCGTGACGCGGCGATACCGCCGCCGTAGCCGGAACCAATGACGATAACGTCGTAGTGCTCCTTGATTTCACTGATGGGGGTCGAGATCCGTGTCATGTTCAAGTCCTCTCAGGCAGAAGGGGCAACTCTGCGGTTGCCTGTAAATTCACAGGCGCAGGAACGCCTGGCCACTATCCCGTATGGGTTGAAGCGGCAGTCAACGGTGACTGGGGAAAAGCTCAGGTGTTATAGGCGTGCACGCTGATTGGCCCCGCGACGATGGGTGCGTCGAAGCGGCGAGACGGCAGGCGTGGGGATGCATGTCGGGGCTGAAGCGGGAAACGGTTGGGGGGCCTTGCTATCCATCGTGCGTTCTCCCTGAACCAGATATGGATAATGTTCGCTGTCCTTGTGCCATGAGTGAAGACAGGCGACACCCCTACGTCAAGGCAGTTCCTTAGAACTGTATGAAATTTGATCTATCGCGATTAGCACTAAGCCGGCCGTGGCTCCCAGAGTTCCGCGAACAAGTTATCCACATGACCACCCACAGCAAATGGGGACAAATGTGCACGCGCCGGCAATTTGCTGAGGGCCAATGTGAATAAAATCCGTGAGTTATCTAACGACAACAGTTTCCTGACGGTGTGACTGTTTTTTGATCAGCACTCTGAGAGCCTTTGATTTAAAGGGCTACAGGGCATAGCGAACACCTTATCCACAGAAGCGCCAACAGGGTTTGGGGGTAACTTTGACGGTTTTGTGGAAAACCCATTTCACGCCCTATAGATCCATGTTTTCCAGTGGTTTTCCGGGTGACGGCGCGAATCTGGCTATTATTTGATCAGCGCTGTGAAAGCCGCGAAGCGCTTGGCCTGTAGCGGACAGCGAACATCTTATCCACAGAAGCGCCAACAGAGATTGGGGGCAAGTTTTGCTCGAAGCGGGGTTTTATTCACGGAGAAAAGCCAATAAAAACCGTAAGTTAGGCTGGCTGTTTTTTGATCGAAGGGCTACAGCGCCTGATTGGCGTGGGCCGTAGCGAGGGGCGAACAGGTTATCCACAGAGGCGCACACAGAGATTGTGAGTAACGCCGAACAAACTATGGGAGCGAGCCTGTTCGCGAAGACGGCGCATCGGTCGATACCTTCAGCGGCTGACGGAGTGTCTTCGCAAGCAGGCTCGCTCCCACAGGGTTTTGTTTTGAATTGGGTTTAACGAACCACCCCTTCCTCTACCAACAATTTGAGAATTGCCTCTGCCCCTGCCTCCGGGCTCACGCCCTTGAGCACCTGCCCGCCCCCGCCGCTGGCCTTGGCCGTGGCGGCTTTCATGCGATCGGCGCCGCTCTTGGCCTTGATCACTTTCAGGCGCTTGGGTCTTGGCTTGGCCGGTTGCAGGGTCGCCACGGCCAACAACGTATCGTCAATGACCTCGACCTCCTCAGCATGCAACGCCCCACGCCGCGCCGGGCCGTAGGCGCTTTGCCGAGGTTTTGGCGCGGCGTTATCCACAGTGGCGAGAAATGGCAAGCGCACCTTGAGCCGCCGCCGCTGACCACGGGGCAAGGCTTGCAACACCAGGGCCGCGCCGTTTTCGATGGATTCGACCTGGGCCAGCCCCACCACCAGCGGCCAACCGAGGCTCTCCGCCAGCAAAAATGGAAGCATGCCCGAACCTTCGCCGGTTTCCGCCTGGCTGCCGGTCAGCACCACCTGGGCGCCGGCGTCACGCAGATAGTCGGTGAGGGCCGGCAGCGCGTCGGCTCCGACGGGGTTTTCCAGGACGTGAAGTTCATCCAGCCCCATGCCCAGATAAGCGCGCAACGCCGGTTCCGCCACATCCCCGGCATGCAGCACTTGCAGGTCGTTGCCGGCCAGCTGCAGGCCCAGTTCCACGGCACGGGCGTCTTGCTCGGCGCGCCGTGGCCGACCGGAGGTCGGGTGGGCGCCGATGGAGACAAGGCTGATCACTTGGGTACTCATGAACGTTTCCTTAGCTTAAGCCGCATCGCGCCTGGCTTCGTTGCGGTAAGCCTCTACCGCCGCGATCAGGGCCTGGAGAATCGCCGCGCTGTCACCGATCACCGACAGGTCCGCCCGTTTGATCATGTCGCAGCCCGGATCGAGGTTGATCGCCACCACCTTGTCGCAGGCGCCGATGCCTTGCAGGTGCTGGATCGCCCCAGAAATCCCGACGGCCACGTAGACCCTCGCCGTGACCCAGGTGCCGGACGCACCGACCTGGCGATCCCGGGCCATGAAACCGTCGTCCACCGCTACCCGCGAGGCACCCTCGGTCGCGCCCAAGGCCGCCGCTGTCCTGTGGAAAAGCGCCCAGTCCTTGACGCCGTTGCCGCCGGAGAAAATGAACTCGGCCTCGGCCATCGGAATCGCACCCGGGTCAACCGCCACCGCGCCGAGGTCTTCAATGCGCGACAGGCTGCGCGCCACGCTTGTGGATAACTCCACCGGCAGGGCTTCGTGACGGGTTTCGCTGACCGGCTCGGCGCATTCGGCGGCGGCCAGGATCAACCGCGCCAATGGCCGAGCGAGGTCTTGCAGCCCTGCACCGGCGCGGCCGACGCAGGCCTCGTCCTTAACCTGCCAGACCCGCGTGGCCGGGCGCTCGCCCAAGGCCGCGGCAAAGCGCCGACCCAGTTCGCCACCACCGCTGCGGCTGTCGGGCAGCAGCCAGTGGCGTGGGTTGAATTGGTTATCCACAGCCCGTAACCCTTGCACCCGCTGCTCCGGTGCATAACCGCTGAATTCCTCGCCATCGAGCACCAGCAAGCGGTCCACGCCCGCCGTGGCGAAGGTGTTCTCCTTGTGTTCGCCGAAAACCACGGCCAGCACCGCCCCGTCACTGCCGGCCAGCTGATGGGCCAGGCCCAGCAAATCGCGGTCGTGGCTGCTGAGGCGGCCGCCGACCATATCCGGCACAACGCTGATATAGAACGCCGGTTGCACGATTTGATGCAGTGGCAATTGCACTTGCGTCGCGGCAGTGCGCTTGGTTGCACCGCCCTGCTGGGCACCGCTGCGGTCGATGCGCTTAATGCCGTTGGGGCCGATGAAACCGACGCCATGGACGTTCTTGCGAATGACGCCGTTGGGCCCCATCCAGCTGTGCTGCACCGGTTGCATGGCCGTGTGCAACGGGTGCAGGCGGTTGCGGGCAATCCACTCGGCGCGAGGGTCGCGGCGGATGATGTCGCTCATTAATGCACCTCCGCAGGTTCACGTTTGGCCGGCGCCACAGGCTTGCGCGGCGCGGCTTCTTCAAGCAGCGCGTCGGCCACCAGTTCGGCAATGTCCTTGATCATCGGCCGAGGTTCGACCACGCCTTCGAGCATCGCGGTGCATTGTGGACAACCCACCGCCACCAGCTCGGCGCCGGTTTCACGGATGTCTTCCATGCGCATGTCCGGGATGCGCTGCTTGCCCGGGATGTCGGTGATCGGCGCGCCGCCGCCACCGCCGCAGCAACGGGAACGGAAACCGGAACGCTGCATTTCCTTCACCTCGATGCCGAGCGCACGAAGCACTTGGCGCGGCGCTTCATATTCGCCGTTGTAGCGGCCCAGGTAGCAAGGGTCGTGATAGGTCACGCTGTCGCCCTTGTGCTGACCAAGATTCAGGGCGCCGGCGTCGATGATCTCGGCCATATAGGTGCTGTGGTGCTGCACCAGGTAATTGCCATCAAAGGCACCGTATTCGTTTTTCAACACGTGAAAGCTGTGGGGGTCGCACGTGACGATGCGGTTGAAGCTGTATTTGGCCAGGGTCTGGATATTGCGCTTGGCCAACAGCTGGAACGTCGCTTCATCACCCAGGCGCCGGGCCACGTCGCCGCTGTCGCGCTCCTCGAGACCGAGCACGGCGAAGTCGATTTTCGCCGCCTTGAGCACTTTGACGAAGGCGCGCAGGGTGCGCTGGTTGCGCATGTCGAAGGCGCCGTCGCCGACCCAGAACAGAACGTCGGTGGATTTCTTCTCGCTGAGCAGGTCGAGGTTCAGGTCCGCCGCCCAGTTCATTCGCCCGCCCGGGGCGAAGCCGCCGGGGTTATCGGTGGCGATGAGGTTTTCCAATACTTCGGCGCCCTTGTTCGGCGTCGCGCCTTTTTCCAGGGTCAGGTGACGGCGCATGTCGACGATGGCATCGACGTGCTCGATCATCATCGGGCATTCCTCGACGCAAGCCCGGCAGGTAGTGCAGGACCACAGGGTCTCGGCGTCCACCAGGCCGTTGACGATCGGCTGATGTGGATTGCCGCCGTGCTCACCCACCGGTTTGCCTGGATAAGGGCTGCCGGCGAATTTCGCATCGGTGCCGCCGGCCAGGCCGACGACCATGTCCTGGATGAGTTTCTTCGGGTTCAACGGCTGGCCGGCGGCGAACGCCGGGCAAGCCGCTTCGCACTTGCCGCACTGCACGCATGCGTCAAAGCCCAGCAGTTGGTTCCAAGTGAAGTCCTTGGGTTTTTCCACGCCCAGCGGTGCGGCAGGATCGTTCAGGTCCAACGGTTTGAGACCGGTGGAACGGCCGCCACCGAAGCGCTCGGCGCGGCGGTGCCAGGCCAGGTGCAGGGCACCGGCGAAGGCGTGTTTCATCGGCCCACCCCAGGTCATGCCGAAGAACAATTCCGACACGCCCCACAACACGCCGACACCGAGGATCGCCGCCACCAGCCAGCCGCCAAAGTTTTCCGGAAGGATGCCCGCCACCGGCAGCGTCACCAAAAAGAACGACACCGAGAAGGCCAGCAGGCTTTTCGGCAGGCGCATCCACGGGCCTTTCGACAAGCGCGCCGGCGGGTTGCGCCGACGCAGGTACATGAAGATCGCGCCCACGAACATCACCGCCGACATCAGCAGCAAGGCGTAGCCGAGGATGCGGTTGTGCAGGCCAAAACCGTGGACCAGGATCGCCAACACAATCGACGCCACCGCACCACCCGCCGTGGCGACGTGGGTGTTGGCAATGTATTTGTCCCGCGCCACCACATGGTGCAGATCCACCATGTAGCGTTTGGGCATGGCAAAAAGTCCGCCGATCAGATCGACCTTGGCCGGTCGTCCCCGGCGCCACATGTTCACCCGCCGCAAGGCGCCGAGGGCAGCGAGGCCCAGGGCTGCGAACAGCAGGATTGGAAGAAGGGTGTTCAACATAGGTGTTGCTCCCAAAGACCTCAGGGTCTTGCAGGCCAAACTGCGTGGATGCCTTGCCCGATTCCTGTGGGAGCGAGCCTGCTCGCGAAAGCGGTGGATCAGTCAATCCAACAGTGACTGACAAAATGCATTCGCGAGCAGGCTCGCTCCCACAGGGTTATCCACAAGCCGTTAGAAATCCTTGCACAACCGCAGGGCGTCGTAGATGGCCGCGTGGGTATTACGCTGGGCCACGCAGTCGCCGATGCGGAACAGCAGGTAACCGTCGCCGCTCTGCTCCAGGCACGGCTGGGGTTTGATCGCGAACAGGGCTTCGACGTCGATCTGGCCCTTGTTGCGCGAACCTTCCTTGAGCGCGTAGTAGATTTCTTCGTCCGGCCGCACGCCGTTCTCCACCACCACTTGGTCGACCACGCGTTCTTCCTTGGCGCCGGTGTATTCGTTCTCCAGCACCGCCACCAGCTTGTCGCCTTCGCGGTAGACCTTTTCCAGCATCATGTCCCCGGTCATGATCACTTCCTTGGGGTACATGCTGCGGTAGTAGGTGGGGAACGAAGTCCCGCCAATGGCCACGCCCGGCTTGATGTCGTCGGTGACGATCTCGACCTGGCTGCCCTTGTCGGCGAGGAAGTCGGCCACCGACATGCCGGTGAATTCGCAAATGGTGTCGTAGACCAGCACGTTCTTGCCCGGCGCGACCTTGCCGTCGAGCACGTCCCAGCTGCTGACCACCAGCCCTTCGGCGGCGCCCCAGTGTTCGTTCTGCTCCACGTTCGGATGACCGCCGACGGCGAGCACCACCACGTCCGGACGCAGGTCCATGATGGTCGGCGCGTCCGCCGCCACGCCCAGGCGCAGGTCGACTTTCAACCGCGCGAGTTCCAGTTGGAACCAGCGGGTGATACCGGCGATCTGGTCCCTTTGCGGCGCTTTCGAGGCGGTGGTGATCTGTCCGCCGATGAATTCCTTCTTCTCGAACAGGGTCACGTCGTGTCCACGTTCGGCGGCCACGCGCGCCGCTTCCATCCCGGCCGGGCCGGCACCGACCACCACGACTTTGCGCTTGGGCCCGGTGGACTTCTCGATGATGTGCGGCACGCCCATGTATTCACGGGACGTCGCGGCGTTCTGGATGCACAGCACGTCCAGGCCCTGGTACTGGCGGTCGATGCAATAGTTGGCGCCGACGCACTGCTTGATCTGGTCGACCTGGCCCATTTTGATCTTGGCGATCAGGTGTGGGTCGGCAATGTGGGCGCGAGTCATGCCGACCATGTCGACGTAGCCGCCCTCCAGGATCCGCGTGGCCTGGTTCGGGTCCTTGATGTTCTGCGCGTGCAGCACCGGGACTTTGACCACTTCCTTGATACCGGCGGCCAGGTGCAGGAACGGCTCCGGTGGATAACTCATGTTCGGAATGACGTTCGCCAGGGTGTTGTGGGTGTCGCAACCCGAACCCACGACGCCGATGAAGTCGAGCATGCCGGTGTCGTCGTAGTACTTGGCGATCTGCTTCATGTCCTCGTGGGATAAGCCGTCCGGGTGGAACTCGTCACCGCACAGGCGCATGCCCACGCAGAAGTCGTCGCCCACTTCGGCGCGCACGGCCTTCAACACTTCCAGGCCGAACTTCATGCGGCCTTCGAAGCTGCCGCCCCATTCGTCGGTACGCTTGTTGACCCGCGGGCTCCAGAACTGGTCGATCATGTGCTGGTGCACGGCCGACAGCTCGACGCCGTCCAGGCCCCCGGCCTTGGCACGCCGCGCGGCCTGGGCGTAGTTGCCGATCACCCGCCAGATTTCTTCCGGCTCGATGGTCTTGCAGGTGGCACGGTGCACCGGCTCACGCACGCCGGACGGCGACATCAGGGTCGGCCAGTTGAAGCCGTCCCAACGCGAGCGACGGCCCATGTGGGTAATCTGGATCATGATCTTGGCGCCATGCTTGTGCATGGCGTCGGCCAGGTTCTGGAAATGCGGGATGATACGGTCGGTGGACAGGTTCACCGAGCTCCACCATTCCTGCGGGCTGTCGATGGCAACTACCGACGAGCCACCGCAAATCGCCAGGCCGATGCCGCCCTTGGCCTTCTCTTCGTAATATTTCACGTACCGGTCGGTGGTCATGCCGCCGTCGGTGGCGTAGACCTCCGCGTGCGCGGTGCTGAGCACGCGGTTGCGGATGGTCAGCTTGCCGATCTGGATCGGCTGGAACATTGCTTCAAAAGCCATGGCGCGATCCTCGACTTACAACGGCTTGACGATGAACAGGCCGTCGTCGTGGCCTTCTTCGGAACCGCCGTAGACCTGCTCGGCCACGGTGCGGATCTGGCTGCCGCGCGCGGCGAGGATCTGGTCCATGGCCCCGGCGAACCAGCCGGTGAACATGTAGTCGACCTTGCGCCCGACCTTGCCGTACACATAGACGAACGCCGAGTGTTCGAGCTTGACGCTGGCGGTGCCTTTGTCCAGGTCAATGTCCTGGATCTTGAACAGGCCCCAGCCACGCTGCGACAGGCGCTTCATGTAGTGCTCGAACACCGCGACGCCTTCCAGGCCGTGGCATTCGGCTTCTTTTTCACACCAGTGCCAGGCGGATTTGTAGCCAGCCTTGTAGAGAATCTCGGCGTAGGCGTCGGCGCCCAGCACTTCCTCGATGCCCATGTGGTTGTTGACGAAAAAGTGGCGCGGCACGTACAGCATCGGCAGGGCGTCGGAGGTCCAGACACCGGTTTCGCTGTCGACTTCGATAGGCAGTTGCGGGGCGATCTTGGCCATGAAAACTTGACTCCGGAAATTCGTGATGTGCCTGCGGCGCGAGTGGCCGCAGGTAAAGGATTCAGTGACGCGACGGCGTTTATTCGCCCCAGACATCTTTCAAAATGTTGACCCAGTTCTCGCCCATGATCTTGCGCACCACCCGCTCCGGGTGACCGCGCTTGAGCAGCGTTTCGGTGAGGTTCGGAAACTCGCCCACGGTGCGGATGCCCAGGGGGTTGATGATCTTGCCGAAGCTGGTCAGACGACGGGCGTAGCCCTTGTCGTGGGTCAGCATTTCGAAGAAGTCCTGGCCGTGACCCTGGGTGAAGTCGGTGCCGATGCCGATGGCGTCCTCGCCGACGATGTTCATGGTGTACTCGATGGCTTCGGCGTAGTCGTCGATGGTCGAATCGATGCCCTTGGCCAGGAACGGCGCGAACATGGTCACGCCGACGAAACCGCCGTGATCGGCGATGAACTTCAGCTCTTCATCGGATTTGTTGCGCGGGTGTTCTTTGAGGCCGGACGGCAGGCAGTGGGAGTAGCAGACCGGTTTCTTCGATTCGAGGATGACTTCCTCGGAGGTCTTGGAGCCAACGTGGGACAGGTCGCACATGATGCCGACGCGGTTCATCTCGGCGACGATTTCGCGACCGAAGCCCGACAGGCCGCCGTCGCGCTCGTAGCAACCGGTGCCCACCAGGTTCTGGGTGTTGTAGCACATCTGCACCACACCGACGCCGAGCTGCTTGAAGATCTCGACGTAGCCGAGCTGGTCTTCGAAGGCATGGGCGTTCTGGAAGCCAAAGATAATGCCGGTCTTGCCCTGTTCCTTGGCGCGGCGGATGTCGGCGGTGGTTTTCACCGGGATCACCAGGTCGCTGTTCTCGCGGATCAGTTTCTGGCTGGCAACGATGTTGTTGATGGTGGCCTGGAAACCTTCCCACACCGACACCGTGCAGTTGGCTGCGGTCAGGCCGCCCTTGCGCATGTCTTCGAACAGGTCGCGGTTCCACTTGGCAATGATCAGCCCGTCGATAACGATGCTGTCGGCGTGCAATTCGGCTGGGCTCATCAGGCAGTCCCCTTGTTGGCGATTCATGCGCCGAATCGTGTGCCGGCGCTTTGGGGCCAGCATATGCCGGAGGGCCGTGGCGACCGGGTGCAAAAACGACAGGGGAATTGCCGAAAGCGTCAATCCACGATAATGGGCTGCGACGAGCCCCCTCTGTCCATCTGTTATTTACCCGGCGCTTGGGCCAGAATCCGCGGCACCACTGGCTTTCACTGGATTTGAGCGACAACCCGATGAAATCGATCTTCCTTGCCCTGGCACTGATCAGCACCGTCGCCCACGCGACCGAAGACACCGAGCCCAACCCCTGCGACGAAGTTGAAAACGACGTCCAGACCCTTGCCTGTTCCGCCTATGGCAAAGCCGCCGCCGAGCAGTTGCTCAGCGAAAACCTGCAGAGCCTCAACGAACGCCTGCAAACCCGCTACGCCAGCGACAAGGCCCAGCTCAACGACATCACCGCCAAGATCAAGGCCGCTCAACAACTCTGGCAAAAACAGCGCGAAGCCGACTGCGCCATCGCCGCCTTCCCGGCCAAGCCCGGCAGCGACGCCTACAAAATCGCCGAAAACGACTGCATGGCCCAGGTGAGCGATGACCGGTCGGAGTTCTTGGAATCGATTGGGCAGGAGTGAACGAACAGCGGTTATAGGAAGAACTGCGCAACGCCGTCTACACTGGTTGCATACCCGTCCGAGCCGGGCTGTACAGACGAGTCACACACGACGATCAGTGGATTTTCGTATGCACTCTCTTACAGCCTTGCCCTTCTACGGGTTAGCCATCTTTATCGCCATCGTGCTGGGCATCGAGGCCGGTCGCCAAGTCGGCAACCGTCACCTGGCCCAGGACCCGGACGGCGCTCGCCAGGGCATCGGGGCCATCGAAGGCGCGGTGTTTGGCCTGCTAGCACTGCTGATTGCCTTCACCTTTTCCGGGGCGGCCTCGCGCCTGGACCAGCGCCGCGCGTTGATCGTTGCCGAAACCAATGCCATGGGCACCGCCTGGTTGCGCCTGGACCTTCTGCCCGCCAGCGAACAACCGGACATCCGCCAGGCATTCCGAGAGTATGTCGACGCCCGTATCGAGTATTACCGCGACTTGCGCGAAGACGAAGTCGACGAAGCGGCCCATGACCGAGCCAATGATCTGCAGCAAACCATCTGGAAACGTACCGTCGCCGCCCTGCAACAGATGCCCACCCCAACCTTGGGAACGCCTGTGCTGCAGGCGCAAAACGAAATGATCGACATCACCACGACGCGCGCCGTGGCTCACGAAACCCACCCACCCCTGACCATTTACCTGATGCTCGTGACCATGACCCTGATCAGCGCCATGCTGATCGGCTACGGCATGGCCGGCACCCGGCAGCGCAACTGGCTGCACAGCCTGGGCTATGCGGCGGTGATGGTCTGCGTGTTGTATGTGATCCTGGATTTCGAGTACCCGCGCTTTGGGGTGATCCGGGTCGACTATTTCGACAAGATCATGCTGGACCTGCGGGCGAGCATGAATTGAGCAAGGCGGATAGACTGGCGTTCCAGACCTCCGGAATCCAAGGCCAAGCATGATCATCTGCGGCATCGAAATCAAAGGCAGCGAAGCGATCATCGCCGTTGCCTCGCTGGACCAGCAGGCGTTGAGCCACGTCGCGCTGAACACCAAGAAAATCGCCCTGGACGATGACGACGAAGCCGCCAACGTCAAAGCCTTCGCCGCGCAAGTGCGGGCTTTCGTGGCGGACAATGGCATCGACCGCATCGCCATCAAGAAGCGCAGCAAGAAAGGTGAGTTCGCGGGCGGCCCGACCACCTTCAAGATCGAAGGCGTTTTCCAATTGCTCGAAGGCTGCGAAGTGACACTGCTGTCGCCACAGACCATCAACGCACAGAGCAAAAAACATGACTTCGCCCTGCCGACGACGCTGAACAAGTATCAGCATGAGGCATACAAGGCGGCGTGCTCGGCGTTGATGAAGAAGTAGCCCTTTCCAAACACAGTAACCGTGGCGAGGGAGCTTGCTCCCGCTCGGCTGCGCAGCAGTCGTGAACCGGTTTACAGAGGTTACCTGTTGCACCGCGGTGTCTGGTTTTGGGGGCGGCCGGGCCAGCCTGTCAAACCACTTCCCGCTCATCCCCCTGCCGCCGCCGGTCTTCCCGCGGACACCGGGCAAACCGTGCCCTGTAGCTGCGGGTGAAATACGACGGCGATTCGAATCCACAGGCAATGCTGACTTCCAGCACACTCATGTCGGTCTGGCGCAGCAGTTGCCGGGCCTTTTCCAAGCGCAGGCGCAGGTAGAAATTACTCGGCGTGTCGTTCAGGTGCAGGCGGAACAGGCGTTCAAGCTGGCGGCGCGTGACGTTGATCGATTCGGCCAGCGCCAGGGTGCTCAGTGGCGGTTCGCTGTTGGCTTCCATTTCTCCAATCACATGCACCAGCTTCTTGTTGCGAATGCCGTAGCGGGTGGCGATTTCCATGCGCTGGTGATCTTTGCGTGGACGAATGCGACCGAGCACGAACTGCTCGCTGACCTGGATTGCGAGTTCCGGGCCGTGGGCCTGCGCGATCAGGTCGAGCATGAGGTCAATCGAGGCAGTGCCGCCGGCGCAAGTGATGCGGCGGCGGTCGATTTCGAAGAGCTCCTGGGTCACGGCGAGCTGGGAATAGGACTCCTTGAACGCCTCGATCGCCTCCCAGTGCAGGGTGACGCGATGGCCATCCAGCAATCCCGCTTCCGCGAGCACCACGCTGCCGGTGTCGATTCCGCCGAGGATGACACCGTCGTTATCCAGCCGGTGCAACCACCTCTCAAGCACCGGGCTGACGAACTTCAACGGCTCGAAGCCCGCCACGATCCAGAGCGTCGCGCCCTTCTTCAGCGGCTCCAGCGCAGCATCGGCGTTGACCGACATGCCATTGCTCGCCAGCACCGCTCCGCCATCGGCACTCAGGACATGCCAGCGGTAAAGCTCGCCACGAAACCGATTGGCGACCCGTAACGGCTCGATGGCCGAAATGAAACCGATGGCCGAGAAACCCGGCATCAACAAGAAATAGAAATCCTGGGACATGAAACGCTCTCGGTTGGCGGGCAGCGTGCGGACCTTGATACGCCAGTTGCAACAACCGTTCAAGAGTCGCTGTAGTGCAAGAGCACGTCGCCGCTGTGCGTTTTGCCCCGCCCGGGCCTGCGTAACGTGGCATCACCGGCGCACAGACACCGGGCCCCATAACAATAAGCTGCCGAGGAACCCGACAATGAAACGACTGATCAGCTGCTGCGTTATTGCACTCAGCACCACTTCTTTACTGAACCAGGCCGCCCTCGCAGCCGAACCCGCCGCCTGCCAGAATGTGCGCCTGGGCGTGGTCAACTGGACGGACGTCATTGCCACCAGCGCCCTGACCCAAGTGATGCTCGACGGCCTCGGCTACAAGACCAAGCAGACCAGCGCCTCCCAGCAGATCATTTTCGCCGGCATCCGCGATCAGCGCCTGGACATGTTCCTGGGCTACTGGAACCCGCTGATGACCCAGACCATCACCCCGTTCGTCGAAGCCAAGCAGGTCAAGGTGCTTGAGCAGCCCAGCCTGAAGGACGCCCGCGCCACCCTGGCCGTGCCGACTTACCTGGCCGACAAGGGTCTGAAGACGTTCGCCGACATCGCCAAATTCGAGAAGGAGCTGGGCGGCAAGATCTACGGCATCGAGCCCGGCTCCGGCGCCAACACCCAGATCAAGGCGATGATTGCCAAGAATCAGTTCGGCCTGGGCAAATTTCAACTGGTCGAGTCCAGCGAGGCCGGCATGCTCGCCGCCGTGGACCGCGCCGTGCGACGCAAGGAAGCCGTGGTGTTCTTCGGCTGGGCGCCGCACCCGATGAACGTCAACGTGCAAATGACCTACCTCACCGGCAGCGAAGACGCCCTCGGTCCGAACGAAGGCATGGCCACCGTGTGGACCGTCACCGCGCCGAACTACGCCGAGCAATGCCCGAACGTCAGCCGTCTGCTGAGCAACCTGACCTTCACCGCCGAAGACGAGAGCCGGATGATGCAGCCGCTGCTTGATCACAAGGATCCGCTCGAATCAGCCCGGCAATGGCTCAAGGACCATCCACAGGACAAACAGCGCTGGCTCGAAGGCGTGACCACCTTCGATGGCAAGCCGGCCGCCGACAACCTGAAACTCACCAGTAACTGACTGAACGTTATCCCTCTGCGCGATCTTCAAGGGCTGCGCAGTGACTCACCACGCCTGAAGGAATCCGCACCATGAACCACGACGTCATCATCACCTGCGCACTCACCGGTGCTGGCGACACGACCGCCAAGAGCCCTCACGTGCCGGTCACTCCGAAACAGATCGCCGCCGCTGCCGTCGAGGCCGCCAAGGCCGGCGCCACCGTTGTCCACTGCCACGTTCGCGATCCGCAAACCGGCAAGTTCAGCCGTGATGTGGCGCTGTATCGCGAAGTGATGGAGCGCATCCGTGAGGCGGACGTCGACATCATCGTCAACCTCACCGCTGGCATGGGCGGCGACCTGGAGATCGGTGCCGGCGAACGTCCGATGGAGTTCGGCCCCAACACTGACCTGGTGGGTCCACTGACCCGCCTGGCCCACGTTGAAGAGCTGCTGCCGGAAATCTGCACCCTGGATTGCGGCACCCTGAACTTCGGCGACGGCGACACCATTTACGTCTCCACTCCGGCGCAACTGCGGGCCGGCGCCAAGCGCATCACCGAGCTCGGCGTGAAGGCCGAGCTGGAGATCTTCGACACCGGCCACCTGTGGTTCGCCAAGCAACTGATCAAGGAAGGCCTGCTGGACAATCCGCTGTTCCAACTCTGCCTGGGCATTCCATGGGGCGCGCCGGCCGACACCACCACAATGAAAGCCATGGTCGACAACCTGCCCGCCGACGCGGTGTGGGCCGGCTTCGGCATCGGCCGCATGCAAATGCCAATGGCGGCCCAAGCCGTGCTGCTGGGTGGCAACGTACGGGTCGGGCTGGAAGACAACCTCTGGCTGGACAAAGGCGTGCTCGCCACCAATGGCCAACTGGTGGAGCGCGCCGGCGAAATCCTCAGCCGCCTCGGCGCACGGGTGCTTACGCCTGCCGAAGGTCGCAAGAAAATGGGCCTGGTCCAGCGCGGCTAAACCCGAGTCCACATCTTCCCCTTGTGGGAGCGAGCCTGCTCGCGATAGCGGTGCAAGAGCCTACACATTCGTCGACTGACACTCCGTCATCGCGAGCAGGCTCGCTCCCACATTTGGATCACCGCACTATTCAGGAAACCACCATGAGCTTTATCACCGACATCAAGACCTTCGCCGCCCTGGGCAGTGGCGTCATCGGCAGCGGCTGGGTCAGCCGCGCCCTGGCCCATGGCCTCGACGTGGTCGCCTGGGACCCGGCGCCCGGCGCCGAAGCCGCGTTGCGCAAGCGCGTCGCCAATGCTTGGGGCGCCCTGGAGAAACAAGGCCTGGCCCCTGGCGCTTCGCAGGATCGGCTGCGTTTTGTCGCGACCATCGAGGAATGCGTGCGCGACGCCGACTTCATCCAGGAAAGTGCCCCCGAGCGCCTGGAGCTCAAATTGCAGCTGCACAGCCAGATCAGCGCCGCCGCCAAGCCGAACGCATTGATCGGGTCGAGCACCTCCGGGCTGCTGCCGAGCGAATTCTATGAAAGCTCGACCCATCCGGAACGGTGCGTGGTCGGTCACCCGTTCAATCCGGTCTACCTGCTGCCCCTGGTGGAAGTGGTCGGCGGCAAAAACACCGCACCCGAGGCCGTGCAAGCGGCGATTCAAGTCTACGAATCCCTCGGCATGCGGCCGCTGCACGTGCGCAAGGAAGTGCCCGGTTTCATTGCCGACCGCTTGCTTGAAGCGCTCTGGCGCGAGGCGTTGCACCTGGTCAATGACGGCGTGGCAACCACCGGCGAAATCGACGATGCCATCCGTTTTGGCGCCGGCCTGCGCTGGTCATTCATGGGCACATTCCTGACCTACACCCTGGCCGGCGGCGACGCTGGGATGCGTCACTTCATGGCTCAGTTCGGCCCGGCGTTGCAACTGCCCTGGACCTACCTGCCGGCACCGGAACTGACCGAGAAACTGATCGACGATGTGGTGGACGGGACGAGCGAACAGTTGGGGCAGCACAGCATTTCAGCTTTGGAACGCTATCGTGATGATTGCCTGTTGGCGGTGCTGGAGGCGGTGAAGGCCACCAAGCAAAAGCACGGAATGATTTTTAGCGAATAACACCATTCCTGTGGCGAGGGAGCTTGCTCCCGCTCGGCCGCGCAGCGGTCGCAAAACCAGCGAATGCCATTTGGCTGATACACCGCGTACAACCGGTTTGGGGCTGCTTCACAGCCCAGCGGGAGCAAGCTCCCTCGCCACGATTGCATTGGAGTCCAACATGCCCACCCTCACTACCTACCAAACCCGCATCCTCCCAGAATGGGTCGACTACAACGGCCACCTGCGCGACGCCTTCTACTTGCTGATCTTCAGCTACGCCACCGATGCGTTGATGGACCGGCTCGGCCTTGACAGCCAGAGCCGCGAAGCCAGCGGCCATTCGCTGTTCACCCTCGAGCTGCACCTGAACTACCTGCACGAAGTGAAGCTCGGCGCCGATGTCGAGGTGCATACGCACATCATCGGCAACGATGCCAAACGCCTGCACCTCTACCACAGCCTGCACTTGGCGGGCGGCGACAAAGAGCTGGCCGGCAATGAGCAGATGCTACTGCACGTCGATCTGGCGGGGCCACGTTCGGCGCCGTTTAGCGAACAGACCCTGGGCCAACTCAAAGCCCTGCTCGACAGCCAGTCCGACCTGCCGGCGCCATCCTGCATCGGGCGTGTCATCGCCCTGCCACCCGCCCGATAAGCCTCCTATAGGAGACCGACATGCACACCGCCGCCGCAATTGCCGACTTCCGCAGCTACCCTCTGGTCCACGCCTTGACTGCCGCAATCCCCTTGGCCGACCGGGTTCACGTCACGTGGGCCGATGGTCGGATCAGTCCTTTTCATCACCAGTGGCTGCGGGACAACTGCCCTTGCCAGGCATGCGTCTACAGCGTGACCCGTGAGCAGGTCCTGGAGATTGTCGATGTGCCCGAAGATCTGGCGCCGGATGAAATCCGCGTTGATGGTGAAGGCCGCCTGCGCGTTGCCTGGCGGGACGGCCACCAAAGCCAATTCGACCCGGGCTGGCTGCGCGCTCACGCCTATGACGAAGTCTCCAGGGCCGAACGACTCGACGGCAGGCCGCAACGCCAGCTATGGCAGTGCGACTTGCAGCTGCCAGTGTTCGAATACCAGGCGCTGATGGAGGATGCCGACGCGCTGCTGCAATGGCTGCTGGCGGTACGCGACATCGGCCTGACCCAAGTGCGGGGCGTGCCCACCGAGCCCGGCTCGCTGAAACAGATTGCCCAACGCATTTCCTTCGTTCGCGAGAGCAATTTCGGCGTGCTCTTCAACGTGCAATCCAAGGCCGACGCCGACAGCAACGCCTACACCGCTTTTAACCTGCCGTTGCACAGCGACTTGCCGACGCGGGAATTGCAGCCGGGGTTGCAGTTCCTGCATTGCCTGGTGAACGAGGCCGTGGGTGGCGAGAGTATCTTCGTCGACGGTTTCGCCATTGCCCAGGCGCTGCGCCAGGAAGATCCCGATGCCTTCGAGGCGCTGTGCCAGATCCCGGTGGAATTTCGCAACAAGGACCGCCACAGCGACTACCGCTGCCTGGCGCCGATCATTGCGTTGGACGCCCTTGGGCAAGTCTCGGAGATCCGCATGGCGAACTTTCTGCGCGGCCCCTTTGATACCTCGGTGGAGCAGATGCCCAGGCTCTACCGCGCCTACCGCCGCTTCATCGCGCTGACCCGCGAGCCTCGCTTTCGCCTGGTGCAACGACTCGAACCCGGGCAGCTCTGGTGCTTCGACAACCGCCGCACGCTCCACGCGCGCAACGCCTTCGACCCTGCTACCGGGGCGCGGCATTTCCAAGGGTGTTATGTGGATCGGGATGAATTGCTGTCGCGCATTCTGGTGTTGCAACGTTAGACCGCGTCATCGTTCATCGCGAGCAAGCTCGCTGCCACAGGTGAAAGCATTTCCCTGTGGGAGCGAGCTTGCTCGCGATAGCGGCCTGCCAGACAACCGATTATTTGCGGATTCACACAGGCAAAAAAATCCCCGATCAAGCCGTGACAGGATCGGGGCAGGAGCGTTACTGGAGGAGCTGTGGCGCGAGGGTGACCAAACCATCGTGATGCAGCTTGGGGCCAGTGTGCCCAGTCCCGGACCCAGCGAGTTAGCCGAAAACGACGCGTTCATAGTCAATCATGACAGAACGACGATTTGCCCTTGCCGCCGATTCGGGTGGCTACCAGAATCCAGGCACGACCCCAATCCCTGAACAAGGAAAAGCGTCATGATGTACGCCGATTTGATCGACCAGGAAGACCTGCTGGGCCATCTGAAGGCCCTGGGGTTGCAGATACCCAGTGGCGCGACTGCCGAGCAGGCGTGCGAGTGCGCCGTACGAGGCCTGGACAGGGCTCGCGCCAATGAGCTGCGCAGGCTGGTCAAGGAAATGTACACCAGCAGCGCGACCATCCTGCCGGCGGTGCGCCAGGCAATCGATCAGCAACTGTTGCCGGCGTTGGCGCAGTACCAGCAGAACCATAACGCCTGATAAAACCCATCGCGAGCAAGCTCGCTCCCACAGGATTTGTGAACGACACAAAACCTGTGGGAGCGAGCCTGCTCGCGATGAACGCGCTGAAGTCTTAGAGCCTCACACTCGCAAACGTCGACTCATTGCGCGCCTGGCTCAGCGCCGACAGCGGGCCGGACAGCGGCGACAGCACCAACGCCTGCGGCAGCGGCATCATCGCCACTTGTTGCGTGGTGTTGGAGCCGACGCGCTCGTCCCGTGGCGGAATGCCGAAGTATTCGCGGTAGCACTTGGAGAAATGCGGCGTGGAGACGAAGCCGCACACCGAGGCCACTTCGATGATCGACATCGGCGTCTGCTTGAGCAGTTGCCGCGCACGAATCAGTCGCAGCTTGAGGTAATAGCGCGACGGCGAACAATGCAGGTATTTCTGGAACAGGCGCTCCAGCTGACGGCGGGACACAGCGACGTACACCGCCAACTCGTCCAGGTCGATCGGCTCCTCGAGATTGGCCTCCATCAGCGCGACGATTTCCTGCAACTTCGGCTGGTTGGTGCCAAGCATGTGCTTGAGCGGCACACGTTGGTGATCCTGCTCGTTGCGGATACGCTCGTAGACAAACATTTCCGAAATCGCCGCCGACAACTCGCGACCGTGATCACGGCTGATCAAGTGCAGCATCATGTCCAGCGGCGCGGTGCCGCCGGAGCTTGTGAAGCGGTTGCGGTCAAGCGTGAACAGGCGCGTGCTCATCGAAACCCGTGGGAAAGCTTCCTGCATCGCGGCCAGGCATTCCCAGTGCACGCTGCAATCGAAACCGTCCAGCAGGCCGGCGCACGCCAGGGCCCAACTGCCGGTGCAGACTGCGCCAAGACGACGGGATTGACGGGCCTGGCCTTGCAGCCATGAGACATGTTCGCGGGTTACGGTGCGCTGGATGCCGATGCCGCCGCACACGATGACGGTGTCCAGGGCCGGGGCTTTGTGCATGGAGGCGTCCGGGGTGATCTGCAAACCGTCACTGGCCCAGACCTGGCCGCCATCGACGGTCAGGGTGGTCCAGCGGTACAGCTCGCGCCCCGACAGCTGGTTGGCCATGCGTAGCGGTTCCACCGCGGACGCCAGGGAAATCAGCGTGAAATTGTCCAGCAGCAGAAAGCCGATGGATTGAGGCGCACGGTTCTGGGGTTGGGCCCCGGAGTTGGACGTCGTCATCGCGGTATCTCCTCACACAAAGCGGGTGATGGCCTCAGGCGGAGGCTCTTGTTATTGCCCTCATTCTCTTGCGTGAGAGGGGCTTTATCGGGACAGAGCAATTGCCATGCCTAAATTTGAATGCGCGTTCAATAACTCCTGAAAACGACATGCCGGCGTGTCTATATAAGGGCCCCGTCGAGGCCGGGTTCCAAGTGCCATCATGGGCTGCGGGCGAACGCCAGGGCGGGCTGTGAGCAGATCGGTAGCACTTGTGGTCACTGGCCCGCGCCGTTTGCGCGATGGTTGTCACCGCAAGCGCGGGGACGGACGGTAGGGCGGCGTACAAAGGCGTGACCGCCAAGTCACGCCTTATCTGTTTGCGACGCGCCAAAACGTGGCGTGTTTTTCCTGCGGTGTGCGTTTTACGAGCGATTTTTCAACACCCGTGGCGAGGGAGCCTGCTCCCTCGCCACGGGATTATCTTGCAGTGCTGAATCAGCATTCCACCGCGCTTACCGCCAGCCCGCCCCGTGAAGTCTCTTTATATTTGTCGTGCATGTCGGCGCCGGTATCGCGCATGGTGCGGATCACACGGTCCAGGGAGATGAAATGCTGACCATCACCCCGAAGGGCCATCTGCGCGGCATTGATTGCTTTCACCGCGGCGATGGCGTTGCGCTCGATACACGGCACCTGGACCAGGCCGCCCACCGGATCGCAGGTCAGGCCGAGGTTGTGCTCCAGGCCGATTTCCGCCGCGTTGCACAGTTGCTCCGGCGTGGCTCCGAGGATTTCCGCCAGGCCTGCCGCCGCCATGGCGCAGGCCGAGCCGACTTCACCCTGGCAGCCGACTTCGGCGCCCGAGATCGAGGCGTTCTTCTTGCACAGGATGCCCACCGCCGCCGCGCCGAGGAAATAATCCACGACGTTGGCGTCAGTAACGGCCTCGCTGAATTTCATGAAGTAATGCAGCACCGCCGGAATGATCCCCGCCGCGCCGTTGGTCGGCGCCGTGACCATGCGCCCGCCAGCGGCGTTTTCCTCGTTGACGGCCAAGGCGTACAAGTTGACCCACTCCATGGCGCTCAGGGTCGAGCCGATCACGTTCGGTTTGTTCAGCTCTTGCAGGCTGCGGTACAACTTGGCCGCGCGCCGACGGACATTCAAGCCACCGGGCAGAATGCCTTCGTGCTTGAGGCCCTGCTCGACGCAGTCCTGCATGGCCCGCCAGAGTCTCATCAGGCCGCTGCGAATCTCTTCTTCCGAACGCCAGACCTTCTCGTTGGCCATCATCAGCTCAGCCACTCGCAGGTTATGCGTGCGACACAGCCCGAGCAGTTCCTCGGCGCTGGAGAAATCGTAAGGCAACTCGGTGGTGTCCAGGTCCATCACGCCGCTGGACGCCTGGGCCTGGTCGACGACAAAGCCGCCACCGACCGAATAATAGGTGTCGCGGTGCAGGTCGCCGTTTTCACCCTCCGCCACCAGCGTCATCGCGTTGGGGTGGAACGGCAGGTTTTCGTCGAGCAGGCGCATATCGCGGGACCAGACGAAAGGCACCGGCAGGCGGCTATCGAGCAGCAGGGTCTGGGTCTCGCGCAGCAGCTCGATGCGCGTACCGATTTGCGACGGATCGATCAAGTCAGGCCATTCGCCCATCAAGCCCATGATCGTGGCGGTATCGCTGCCGTGACCGATGCCGGTGGCCGACAGCGAACCAAACAATTGCACCTCGACCCGCCGCACGTCATTTAAAAGCGACTTGGCCCGCAACGCTTCGACAAACAGCGCCGCTGCGCGCATGGGCCCCACGGTGTGGGAACTGGACGGGCCGATACCAATCTTGAACAGGTCGAACACGCTGATGGCCATTGCCTTGACTCTCCAGAACGGACACATCCGGGCGCGGGAGCGTCCGGTGGCGCAGCTGCTACGCTCAACGCCGGGATGGCCGCATCATCCGGCTTTTGAATGGGCTTTCGACGTCTGACACCGACGCAATCATGCCCACCAACGCCGCGTCTTTGTCGCCCAGGTTTTACGACGTTTTTTACGTATCAGAAGCCAGCCGAGGGCCGAAAAAATCTGTAAACGACGTCACCAACACTGGATGCGACCCTCCCTGTACTGGATACGACGCGCCCTGTAGGCGTCGGATTTGCACTGGTACATGATCGGTTACGGCTCGTTTGCAAGGCCGCGTGCCACGAAGAGTGCCCACGCGCCGCCAACCGCAACTTAAAAAAAGCAAAAAAGCGCGGTTGTCCCGACCGGACACTGCCGATAAAACACCAGGAGTCCACCCATGAAAGGTTCCACGCCGTTGTTGTTGGCCGCCATGCTGAGTCTTCCGATGCTGGCCAACGCTGCAGAACCCGCCCAATGCAGTACCGTCAACTTCTCCGATGTCGGCTGGACGGACATCACCGTGACCACCGCCACCACCAGCGTCGTGCTCGACGCCCTCGGCTACAAGACCAAGACCACGATGATCTCCGTGCCGGTGACCTACAAGTCCCTGGCCGATGGCAAGAACATGGACGTGTTCCTCGGCAACTGGATGCCGACCATGGAAAACGACATCAAGGCCTATCGTGAAGCGGGCACCGTGGAAACCGTGCGCGCCAACCTGGAAAACGCCAAGTACACCCTGGCGGTCCCCGAAGAGCTGTACAACAAAGGCCTCAAGGATTTTGCCGACATCGCCAAGTTCAAGAAGGAACTGGACGGCAAGATCTACGGCATCGAACCGGGCAACGACGGCAACCGCTTGATCCAGAGCATGATCGACAAGAACGCCTTCGGCCTCAAGGACGCCGGCTTCAAGGTGGTCGAATCCAGCGAAGCCGGCATGCTGTCGCAGGTCGATCGCGCCCAGCGCCGTAACACCGCCGTGGTGTTCCTGGGCTGGGAACCGCACCCGATGAACACCCGCTTCAAGATGAAATACCTCACCGGTGGCGATGAATTCTTCGGTCCGAACTTCGGCCAGGCAACCATCTACACCAACACGCGCAAGGGCTATGTCCAGGAATGCGGCAACGTCGGCCAACTGTTGAAAAACCTGGTCTTCACCCTCGACATGGAAAGCACGCTGATGGGCAACGTGCTGGACGACAAGATGAAGCCTGAAGCCGCCGCCAAGGCCTGGTTGAAGAAAAACCCACAAGTACTCGATACCTGGCTCGCCGGCGTCACCACCGTTGACGGTAAACCTGGCCTGGAGGCCGTGAAAGCCAAGCTCGCGCAGTAAAAAGCTTATGCCGGGCGAGTTCGCTCGCCCGGGCTGTTTATTCCTTGCATGCGGACGTTCACTACCATGCTTATTGATCAGAAAATACCCTTGGGCCAGTACATCGCGGGCTTTGTCGAATGGTTGACGCAAAACGGCGCCGACACCTTCGATGCAATCGCAATGTTTCTGGAAACGATGATTCACGGCGTGACGTTTGCGCTGACCTGGTTCAATCCCCTGGTGCTTATCGGCCTCATCGCGCTACTGGCGCACTTCATCCAGCGCAAATGGGGCCTGACCGTTTTTGTTATCGCGTCCTTCTTGTTGATCCTCAACCTGGGTTACTGGCAAGAGACCATGGAAACCCTCGCCCAGGTGCTGTTCGCGACCCTGGTCTGCGTGCTTATCGGTGTGCCGCTGGGCATTGTTGCCGCGCACAAGCCGATGTTCTACACCATGATGCGTCCGGTGCTCGATCTGATGCAGACCGTACCGACCTTCGTCTACCTCATTCCTACCCTGACCCTGTTCGGTCTGGGTGTGGTCCCGGGCCTGATCTCCACGGTGGTATTCGCGATCGCCGCGCCCATCCGCCTGACCTACCTGGGCATCCGCGACGTTCCGGACGAACTGATGGACGCCGGTAAAGCCTTCGGCTGCTCCCGGCGCCAGCTCCTGTCGCGCATCGAACTGCCTCACGCCATGCCGAGCATCGCCGCCGGAATCACCCAATGCATCATGTTGTCGCTGTCGATGGTGGTCATCGCGGCACTGGTCGGTGCCGACGGCCTGGGCAAACCCGTGGTCAACGCATTGAACACCGCTGATATCGCCCTGGGCTTCGAAGCCGGCCTGGCGATCGTATTGCTGGCGATCATGCTCGACCGAATCTGCAAACAACCCGACGCCAAAGTAGGGGGTGACGCATGAGCATAATCCGCTTCGAAGAGGTCGACGTGATCTTCTCCAAAGATCCACGCGAAGCCCTCAAATTGCTCGACAAGGGCATGACGCGCAACGAAATCCTGAAGAAGACCGGGCAGATCGTCGGCGTGGAAAAAGCCAGCCTCGACATCGAAAAAGGCGAGATCTGCGTGCTGATGGGCCTTTCCGGCTCCGGCAAATCCAGCTTGCTGCGTTGCATCAACGGTTTGAACACCGTGAGTCGCGGCAAATTGTTCGTCGAGCACGAAGGCCGGCAGATCGATATCGCCTCCTGCACTCCCGCCGAACTGAAGATGATGCGCACCAAGCGCATCGCCATGGTGTTCCAGAAGTTCGCCCTGATGCCTTGGCTGACGGTGCGCGAAAACATCAGCTTCGGCCTGGAAATGCAGGGCCGGCCGGAGAAGGAACGCAAGAAGCTGGTGGATGAAAAACTCGAGCTGGTGGGCCTGACGCAGTGGCGCAACAAGAAGCCCGACGAGCTGTCTGGCGGCATGCAGCAACGGGTCGGCCTGGCCCGGGCCCTGGCGATGGACGCCGACATCCTGTTGATGGACGAACCATTCTCTGCCCTCGACCCGCTGATCCGCCAAGGCCTGCAGGACGAACTGCTGGAACTGCAACGCAAGCTGAGCAAGACCATCGTGTTCGTCAGCCACGACCTGGACGAAGCCCTGAAGCTGGGCAGCCGTATCGCGATCATGAAAGACGGCCGCATCATCCAGTACAGCAAGCCGGAACAGATCGTGTTGAACCCGGCGGACGACTATGTGCGCACGTTCGTCGCCCATACCAATCCGCTCAATGTGCTCTGCGGCCGCAGCCTGATGCGCACCCTGGACAACTGCAAGCGCATCAACGGCTCGGTGTGCCTGGATCCGGGCGGCGACTCCTGGCTTGACCTGGCCGAAGGCAACACCATCAAGGGCGCCCGGCAGAACGGCGCCGCCTTGGACCTGCAGAACTGGGCGCCAGGGCAGTCCGTCGAAGGCTTGGGGCGTTTCCCGACCTTGGTCGACTCCAGCATCGGCATGCGCGACGCGTTGCAGATCCGCTACCAGACCGGCAACAAACTGGTGCTTCACGATAATCAGCAAGTCGTCGGCATCCTCGGCGACAGCGAGCTGTATCACGCCCTGCTCGGCAAGAACCTGGGCTAAAGCCAATGCACACAAAAACGCCGCGAGATGATCGCGGCGTTTTTGTGTGCGCAGAAACAAGAATTGGAATGCTGTTGTGGCGAGGGGATTTATCCCCTCGCCACAACAGTGTTCACAACTATCGAACGGGTCAGCTAAAGACCCGACCCAGCGCCGCCAACTCCGCCCGTTCCTGCTCAACCCGCACATCCTCGCGCATGGCCTTGTGCAGCCCGAACATGAAGCATACCAGCACCACCGAGAACGGCAGGCCAGCCAACACCACCATGGTTTGCATCGCCTCGAAGTTGCCCGCGAACAACAGGCCGATGGTCACCAGCGTGATCACCACCGACCAGAAGATCCGCAGCCAATGCGGCGCGTCTTCGTCAACGTTGCCGCCCTGGCACGAAAGGTTCGCCATCATCACCGCGCCGGAGTCAGCCGGGGTCAGGAACAGGACGAAACCAACGAAGATCGACACGCCGATCACGACCTTCGACGCCGGATAGTATTCGAGCAGCTGATAGATCGACATCGACGGCTGCGTCAACGCCGTCTTGCCCAGCTCGACCGCGCCGTGGTTCATCACCAGGTCCAGGGCCGAGTTACCGAAGATCGACAACCAGGCCAGGGTGAAGCCCAGGGGAATCAGCAACACGCCCGCCACCAACTCACGCACGGTGCGGCCACGGGAAATGCGCGCGATGAACATGCCGACAAAAGGCGCCCAGGAGATCCACCAGGCCCAGTAGAACAGGGTCCACAAGCCCATCCAACGGCCCGATTTCGCGGTGTCGTCGGCATAGACGTACAGGTCGAATGTCTTGAGCACCACGCCGTTGAGGTAGTCGCCGATGTTCTGCACGAAACCGTTGAGCAGGTGCAGGGTCGGACCGAACAGCAACACGAAAATCAGCAAGCCGCTGAACAACACGATGTTCAGGTTGGACAACCGGCGGATGCCGTTTTCCACGCCGGACACGGCGGCGATAGTCGCCACGGTGCTCATCACGATGATCACGATCAGCAAATTGGTGTTGCTGTGCTCGATGCCAAACAGGTTTTCCAAACCGGACGCGACTTGCAGCGAACCGATCCCCAGGTTGGTCACCAGCCCCAGCAACGTCACGAACATGCCGAAACCGTCCACCGCATGGCCGGCCGCGCCCTTGACCCAGCGCTCGCCCACCAATGGATACAGGGCCGAGCGCAGCGCCAGCGGCTGGTTGTGCCGATAGGCGAAATACGCCACGGCCAAGCCCACCAGGGCATAGATCGCCCAACCATGCAGGCCCCAGTGCAAGAACGTCAATTGCACGGCCTGGCGCGCGGCCATCTGGCTGCCGGCCACGCCTTCAGGGGGGTTGAAGAAATGGTCCAGCGGCTCGGATGCGCCGAAGTACAGCAATGAAATGCCGATGCCCGACGAAAACAGCATCCCGGCCCAGGCGCCGTAGCTGAAGTCCGGCGTATCGTCCTTGCCGCCCAGCTTGAGCTTGCCATAGGAGGAAAATGCCAGGCCGACCACAAACACCAGATAGGCAGCGATGACCACCATGTAGTACCAGCCGAAGCTGCGGGACAACCACGCCTGGGCAATGCCGAGCAGACGGCCGGCCTCCTGCGGGGCGATGATCAGAATGGCGGTCAGCAACAGAATCAGCGCGGTGGAGGTGTAGAACACCCAACCGTTGACCGTCACCTTCTGCGGCGGGGTCTTTATTAGCAAGGCAGAACTCATTGCACGGATGCTCCAGGCAGTGCGAGAGAAGGACAAGGCAACGCGATACCCGGCCAATCGGTGGGTTGGCAGCCGACCGGCGGGTGTTATAAAGACACCCGGAAAGCCCTTGCCCCGCGATTGCGCGGGTCTCTGGGCTCTTGATGTCTCGTTTCTGCGCCATTTACCCCGTAGGAAAACCGGTAAATCGCGACGAATTGTCGCAGAGCTTATTCTTTGTTGATTGAACGTTCAATCAAAACAAAATAGACTGGCCCTCATGACGGCGGACCTTACTCATCCGCCCGATGGCCTAAGGAGATTTGCAGATGCCCAAGGTCGGTATGCAACCCATCCGCCGCCAGCAATTGATCGAAGCCACTTTGCAGGCTGTCGATCAGGTCGGGATGGGGGACGCCAGCATTGCGCTGATCGCCCGTTTGGCCGGTGTTTCGAACGGCATCATCAGTCACTACTTTCAGGACAAGAATGGCCTGATCGCGGCTACGGCCCAGTACCTGATGACTGTCCTGAGCGAGAACGTCACCGCGCGTCGTCAAGCGCTGACGGACCCGAGCCCGCGAGCTCACCTGAAGGTGATCATCGAGGGCAACTTCGACGCCAGCCAGGTCAACGGCCCGGCAATGAAAACCTGGCTGGCCTTCTGGGCCACCAGCATGCATCACCCGTCATTGCACAGGTTGCAGCGGATCAACGATCACCGTCTGTATTCCAACCTGTGTTGCCAGTTCCGCCGCGTGTTGCCTGTCGACCAGGCACGCAGCGCGGCCCGGGGCCTGGCCGCTCTGATTGACGGTTTGTGGCTGCGCGGAGCGCTGTCGGGAGACGCGTTCGACACCGCCCAGGCACATCGGATCGCGTACGAATACATGGATTTCCAACTGGCCAAGGCAGGAGCGCCAGAGCACACAGAACCGCTCGACTCCTGAACCCCCACCGCAGCGCGTAGTCAGCTGTAAACGACACGCTCGGTGGTCAGCCAACCACTTATGCACTTGCGAGGACTTTATGGCCCGTTTCGAACTGCAAAAACTCTACATCGATGGCGCGTACAGCGATGCCAGCGGCGACGCCACTTTCGAAGCCATCAACCCGGCGAACGGTGAAGTACTCGCCCTGGTGCAGCGCGCAACGAAAGAAGACGTCGAGCGTGCCGTGGTCAGCGCCGAAAAAGGCCAGAAAGTCTGGGCGGCGATGACCGCCATGCAGCGCTCGCGCATCCTGCGTCGCGCCGTGGACATCCTGCGCGAACGCAACGATGAGCTCGCGGCCCTGGAAACCCTGGACACCGGCAAGGCCTATTCCGAAACCCGCTACGTCGACATCGTCACCGGCGCCGACGTGCTGGAATATTACGCAGGCCTGGTGCCCGCTATCGAAGGCGAACAGGTTCCGCTGCGCACCACGTCGTTCGTCTACACCCGCCGCGAGCCCCTGGGCGTCGTCGCCGGTATCGGCGCATGGAACTACCCGATCCAGATCGCCCTGTGGAAATCTGCCCCGGCCCTGGCCGCTGGCAACGCGATGATCTTCAAGCCCAGCGAAGTCACCTCGCTGACCACCCTGAAACTGGCCGAGATCTACACCGAAGCCGGCGTTCCAGCAGGCGTGTTCAACGTGCTGACCGGCAGCGGCCTTGAAGTCGGCACCTGGCTGACCGAGCACCCGCGCATCGAGAAAATCTCCTTCACCGGCGGCACCGACACCGGCAAGAAGGTCATGGCCAGTGCCTCGAGCTCTTCGCTCAAGGACGTGACCATGGAGCTGGGCGGCAAGTCGCCGCTGATCATCTTCGACGACGCCGACCTGGACCGCGCCGCCGACACCGCGATGATGGCCAACTTCTACAGCTCCGGCCAAGTCTGCACCAACGGCACCCGGGTGTTCGTGCCGAGCCACCTGAAGGCTGCCTTCGAAGCCAAGATCGCCGAGCGCGTGGCGCGCATCCGCATCGGCAACCCGGAAGACGAGAACACCAACTTCGGCCCGCTGGTGAGCTTCGCCCACATGGAAAACGTGCTGGGCTACATCGATAAAGGCAAGGCCGAAGGCGCGCGCCTGCTGTGCGGCGGCGGTCGCCTGACGGAAGGCGAACTGGCCAAGGGCGCGTTCGTGGCCCCGACCGTGTTCACCGATTGCACCGATGACATGACCATCGTGCGTGAAGAAATCTTCGGCCCGGTGATGAGCATCCTCACCTTTGATACCGAAGAAGAAGTGATCCGCCGCGCCAACGACACCGACTTCGGCCTGGCCGCCGGTGTCGTGACCCGCGACCTGAACCGTGCGCACCGCGTGATCCACCAGCTCGAAGCGGGCATCTGCTGGATCAACGCCTGGGGCGAATCGGCGGCCGAAATGCCGGTCGGTGGCTACAAGCAATCGGGCGTGGGCCGGGAGAATGGGATCAGCTCGCTGACCAACTACACGCGCATCAAGTCGGTGCAGGTCGAAATGGGCGATTACACGTCGGTGTTCTGATCTGAGACCGAGCCTGAGGCCGGGGCCCTTGTGGCGAGGGAGCTTGCTCCCGCTGGGCCGCGAAGCGGCCTCGACCCAGCTCCCAGGTTCATCCAGACAGAACACGGTCGCCCTGTTTGCGACTGCTGCGCAGCCGAGCGGGAGCAAGCTCCCTCGCCACAGAGAATGTGGCACTCGATGACCGCGACCTGAACCAACTCCAAAAGAGGGTGCATTTCATGTCCCAAGAATTCGATTACATCATCATCGGTGCCGGCTCGGCCGGTAACACCCTGGCCACCCGCCTGACCGAAGACGAAGGCGTTACCGTCTTGCTGCTCGAAGCCGGCGGCCCGGACTATCGCCTCGACTTCCGTACCCAGATGCCCGCCGCCCTGGCATTTCCTCTCCAGGGTCGCCGCTACAACTGGGCCTACCAGACCGATCCGGAGCCGCACATGAACGGCCGTCGCATGGAATGCGGTCGCGGCAAGGGCCTGGGTGGTTCTTCGCTGATCAACGGCATGTGCTACATCCGCGGTAACGCGCTGGACTACGACAACTGGGCCAAGCTGCCCGGCCTGGAAGACTGGACCTACCTCGATTGCCTACCGTATTTCCGTAAAGCCGAAACCCGAGACATCGGCCCGAACGACTACCATGGCGGCGACGGCCCGGTCAGTGTGACCACGCCCAAGCCTGGCAACAATCCGCTGTTCCACGCCATGGTCGAAGCCGGCGTTCAGGCCGGTTACCCGCGTACCGAGGACCTCAACGGCTTCCAGCAGGAAGGTTTCGGCCCGATGGACCGTACCGTCACGCCCAATGGCCGTCGCGCCAGTACCGCGCGCGGTTACCTGGACGTCGCCAAGAAGCGCTCGACGCTGACCATCGTCAGCCACGCGCTGGCCGACAAGATCCTCTTCGAAGGCAAACGCGCGGTCGGCGTGCGTTACCTGGTGGGCGCCGCCGAAGAACGCGTCGAGGCCCGGGCGCGCAAGGAAGTGCTGCTGTGCTCCGGCGCCATCGCCTCGCCGCAGATCCTGCAACGCTCCGGCGTCGGCCCTGCCAAGCTGCTGGAAAACCTCGACATCCCGGTGGTCCACGACCTGCCTGGCGTCGGTGAAAACCTGCAGGACCACCTTGAGCTGTACCTGCAGTACGCCTGCACTCAACCGGTCTCGCTGTACCCGTCGCTGCTCTGGTACAACCAGCCGGCGATCGGTGCCGAGTGGCTGTTCAACGGCACTGGTATCGGCGCCAGCAACCAGTTCGAGGCCGGCGGCTTCATTCGTACGCGCCCCGAGTTCGATTGGCCGAACATCCAGTACCACTTCCTGCCGGTGGCGATTAACTACAACGGCAGCAACGGCGTGAAAGAGCACGGTTTCCAGGCGCACATGGGCTCCATGCGTTCGCCAAGCCGTGGCCGGATCCAGGCCAAGTCCAAGGACCCGCGCCAGCACCCGAGCATCCTGTTCAACTACATGGCCACCGAGCAGGACTGGCAGGAATTTCGCGACGGCATCCGCCTGACCCGCGAGATCATGCAGCAGCCGGCGCTCGATCCGTTCCGTGGTCGCGAAATCAGCCCGGGCATCGAGGTGCAGACGGACGAGCAATTGGACCAGTTCATCCGTGAGCACGCCGAAACCGCGTTCCACCCATCCTGCTCGTGCAAGATGGGCACCGATGATATGGCCGTGGTGGATGGCGAAGGCCGCGTGCACGGCATGGAAGGGTTGCGCGTGGTCGACGCCTCGATCATGCCGATCATCACCACCGGCAACCTGAACGCGCCGACGATCATGATCGCCGAGAAAATCGCCGACAAGATCCGTGGCCGCAAGCCTTTGCCGCGCAGCACCGCACCTTACTACGTCGCCGGCGACGCGCCGGTGCGCGGCAAGCCGTTGCGTGAAGTGGCGACGGCCGCGCAGTAAGACTCCAGATCGCGGCGCGGCCTTCGTCGGATCGCCGCCCGGAGCAAGCTCGCTCCCACAGGGGATTGGCGGTGAACACAGATTTTGTGACTACCAAAGATCCACTGTGGGAGCGAGCTTGCTCGCGATGACGTCCGACCTGACACCGCAAATCCCCATCTGCCTTGATCCCTCCCCCGCCCCAGGCCTACTCTAGAGCCGCCCGCGCCAATGCGCCGCACCTCGCTGCATCGCCACTCCAGACAAGGAGGTTCCATGTTCGACTTCCAACCCCAGCTCAAGCAGCGTTTCGCTGCCTTGCGCACGGGCGCTGAGTTCTTTTCCCTGCGTTACGTACGCGAGTCCGGCCAACATTTGTCGGTGCGCAAGAACGTCGCCGAACCTCCGAGCCTGAGCCACGACGAAGGCGCCATGCTCACCGTGCGGGTCAATGGCGTCGAAACCTATGCGGCCACTAACGACCTTTCCCTGGCCGGCCTGCAAGCGGCGCTGGAGCGGGCCGAGCAATACGCTCGCCAGCTCAAGCCCCACGCCCTGCTGGACCTGCGCGACCAACCGGTGTCCAGCGACCGCGCCGACTACTTCTCGCCGCATTTCGACCAGGCCTTCCCGCCCCTGAGCGATTGCTACCAATTGCTCGGCGACGAATCGGCCGCGGTGCCCGCCGACGAGCGCCTGGTGAACTGGCAGGCCAGCATCGGCCTGACCCAGGTCGAGCAGATCTACCTCAACAGCGCCGGCGCTGAACTGCGCCAGGCCCAACGCTTCATCTACCCGGCCCTGGACGTCACCGCCTTCGACGGCAACGACAGCCAGACCCGCACCCTGGGCCGGGAAAATTTCGGCCAGCAAGGCGGTTTCGATGTGATCAGCCGTTGCGGCCTGATCGGCGCCGGTCCAAGGATCGCCGACCAGGCCCTGCAATTGCTCATGGCGCCCAACACGCCCCAAGGTCCCCGCGACCTGCTGCTGATGCCCGACCAGATGATGTTGCAGATCCACGAGTCCATCGGCCATCCGCTGGAACTGGACCGCATCCTCGGCGACGAGCGCAATTACGCCGGCACCAGCTTCGTCAAGACCGAGGATTTCGGCCACCTGCAGTACGGCTCCAGCCTGTTGAACGTGACCTTCGATCCGGACATTCCCGAGGAGTTGGCCAGTTACAGCCATGACGACGACGGCACGGCCGCCAGCAAGCAGTTCCTGATTCGCGAAGGCCTGTTGCTGCGCCCATTGGGCGGCGCGCTGTCGCAGTTCCGCGCCGGCCTCGACGGTGTTGCCAACAGCCGCGCCTGCGGTTGGAATCGTCCGCCCATCGACCGCATGGCAAACCTGAACATCGAGCCCGGCGACCAATCCCTGGAGCAGTTGATCCAAGGCATCGAGCATGGCGTGCTGATGCGCACCAACCGCTCCTGGTCCATTGACGACGCCCGCAACAAATTCCAGTTCGGCTGCGAATGGGGCCAGTTGATCGAGAACGGTGAGCTCAAGGGCGTAGTGAAGAACCCCAACTACCGGGGCATCTCCGCGCAGTTCTGGAAGAGCCTGCGGGCCGTGGGCGACGCCAGCACGTCCCAAGTGCTTGGCACACCGAATTGCGGCAAGGGCGAACCGAACCAGGTCATCCGCGTTGGCCATGCGTCGCCGGCCTGTGTGTTCAGCAAAGTGGATGTGTTTGGGGGAGACGCCTGATGAGCACCGTCGATAATCAAGCTGGAGCGTTCAAGGCGCTGGTCGATTGGCTGCGCGACGCGTTGCGCGAACCTGAGCAATTCACCCTCGGCTACGCCGCCGAGTCGTCGGCCTTCGTGCGCTTCAACCACGGCAAGGTCCGTCAGGCCGGCCAGGTGCAACAGGCCAACGTCAGTTTCAAGTTGATCAATGACGGCCGTCATGCCGATCTGCAGATCACCTTGTCCGGCGACACCGAGACCGACCTGCGACGCTTGGCCGACGGGTTGCAACAGTTGCGCGAGACGTTGCCGCTGCTGCCAGCCGATCCCTACCTGCTGCTCAACCACAACCATTGGCAGAGCAGCAACGTGCAGGACCATCCCCTGCCGGACACCGAGCAAGCCGTCGCTGAAATCAGCCGTGCCGCCGAGGGCCTGGACTTGGTCGGCTTTTACGCCGCAGGCCCCATCAGCCGTGGCTTCGCCAGTTCCTCGGGAGCGTTCGGCTGGCATCAGGCCAACAGTTTCAACTTCGACTTCAGCTTGTTCCATGAAAACGGCCAGGCCGTGAAGGCCAGCTACGCGGGACACGCCTGGAGCAGCGAAGGATTCGCCCAACGTTTCGAGCAGGCACGCCAGCAGCTGCAATTCCTCGGCCTGCCCCTACGTACGCTGCCGCCGGGCGAATACCGCGCCTACCTGGCGCCGGCCGCGCTGGAAGAAATCATGGGCATGCTCAGTTGGGGCGGATTCTCGGCCCGGGCGATCGCCAGCAAGCAAAGCCCGTTGCAGAAATTCTACGCCGGCGAAGCCCACTTCAGTCCCAACGTGTGGTTGACGGAGCAGGTCAGCGGCTCATTGAGCCCGGCATTTTCCGACGAAGGTTATCCCCGCGATGACCTGGGGCTGATCGCCAAGGGCATGGCCAACGCGCAACTGGTCAACTCCCGCAGCGCCGCCGAATACGGCCTCGCCGCCAACGGCGCCAGCAGCTATGAATACCCCACGGCGCTGGACATGCAGGGCGGGCAATTGGAACAGAAGTACATCCTCGAGCAGCTCGGCACCGGGCTGTACATCAGCAATCTCTGGTACCTGAACTACTCCGACCAACCGGCGGCGCGTCTGACCGGCATGACCCGCTTCGCCACGTTCTGGGTCGAGAACGGTCAGATCCAGGCGCCGGTGAGCACGATGCGCTTCGACGACAGCGTCTACAGTTTGCTCGGCTCGCAACTCGAAGCGCTGACCCGGGAGCGGGAACTTCTGCTTTCGGCCAGCACCTACAGCCAGCGGGCCACGGCCTCGATGTTGCTGCCGGGGGCGTTGGTCAAGAAGCTCACGTTGACGCTATAACACGCAGTGCCCCGTGGCGAGGGAGCTTGCTCCCGCTCGACTGCGAAGCAGTCGTAATCCAGGCGACGCTATCTGTCAGGCACACCGTGTTCACCGGTTTGGGGGTGCTCCGCACCCCAGCGGGAGCAAGCTCCCTCGCCACAGGTAATTGTTTTATTTCACACAAGAGGTCCCATGCCCAACCGCGCTCCCCTCGACGCCGTCACCGCCCGCTGGCTTCCGTGGGTGGTGGCGATTGCCTTCTTCATGCAGTCCCTGGATGGCACCATCCTCAACACCGCCCTGCCCGCCATGGCCAGCGACCTGGCGGAAAACCCGCTGCGCATGCAAGGCGTGATCATTGCCTACATGCTCACCGTGGCCTTGCTGATCCCGGCCTCGGGCTGGATCGCCGACCGCTTCGGCACCAAGAAGATTTTCTTCGGCGCGATCCTGCTGTTCAGCTTCGGCTCGCTGCTGTGCGCCTTGTCTAACTCGTTGAGCATGTTGATCGGCGCACGGGTCGTCCAAGGCTTGGGCGGTGCGCTGATGTTGCCGGTGGGCCGGCTGGTGGTACTGCGGGCTTACCCGCGCTCGGAGTTGGTGCGAATCATGGGCTTCATCACCATCCCCGGGCTGCTCGGCCCGCTGATCGGCCCGACCATGGGCGGCTGGATGGTGGAGTACATGACCTGGCACTGGATTTTCCTCATCAATCTGCCGGTGGGCGTGGTCGGTTGTTACGCGGTATGGAAATTCATCCCGGACCTGCGCGGCACTGAGCGCACGCGCTTCGATGGCGTGGGCTTTCTGTTGTTCGGCGCGGCGATGGTGCTGATCACCGTCGCCATGGAGGGGCTGGGTGAACTGCACCTGCCGCACCTGCGGGTGATGCTGCTGCTGTTTGGCGGCATGGCTTGCCTGGCGGCTTACTGGGTGCGCGCCGGGCACGTCGAGAACGCGCTGTTTCCACCGTCGCTGTTCAAGACCCGGACCTTCGCGGTGGGCATCCTCGGCAACCTGTTCGCGCGCCTGGGCAGCGGTGCCCTGCCGTTCCTGGTGCCGTTGCTGTTGCAAGTCGCCCTGGGTTATTCACCGTCCCAGGCGGGGATGAGCATGCTGCCCCTGGCGGCCGCCGCGATGGTCGCGAAGTCCGTGGCCCGACCGCTGATCGAACGCTTTGGCTACCGCGCCGTGTTGACCAGCAACACCCTGGCCCTGGGCCTGATGCTGGCGAGCATGGGCTTGGTCAGCGAACAGACGCCGTACTGGCTGCTGCTGGCGCACCTGGCAATGCTGGGAGCGATCAACTCGCTGCAATTCACCGCGATGAACACCGTGACCCTGATCGACCTGGACGACGCCAGCGCCAGCAGTGGCAACAGCCTGCTGTCGGTGGTGGCGCAACTGTCCCTGAGCCTGGGCGTGGCTTGTGCAGGTGCCCTGCTGGGAGGTTTTACCGCCCAGGTCGGCAACGACGGCGTGGACACGGTGCTGGGCGCGTTTCAATTGACTTTTGTGACGGTGGGGATCATGGCGATGCTGGCGGCGACGATCTTTTCCCAGCTGTCGAAGCAGGATGGGCGACGGGTCAAGCGGCCGGATGAGCATATCGAGCACTAGATAGGACTCGAACGGTTTTAAGGCTTCAGGGCTTTTGTGGCGAGGGAGCTTGCTCCCGCTCGGCTGCGCAGCAGTCGCAATCCAGGCAATGCGAACTTTCAGGTGCACCGTGTTGGCCGGTTTGGGGCCGGTTTGGGGCCGCTTCGCGCCCCAGCGGGAGCAAGCTCCCTCGCCACGGGGAATTCGCCCACTTCAGAACTGCGCCACAGCTCGTCCAGATCTTTCGAAGAAAGTGGCACGAGGCTGCTACACTGCGCGACATTTTGTTTTGCAGGCCCGTCCCGTGACCACCATCGCCACCGCTTTTAATACTTTGCCGTTGTCCGCCGCCATGCTGGCTAACCTCGAATCACTCGGTTATGCCCAGATGACGCCGATCCAGGCGCAAAGCTTGCCGGTGATCCTCAAGGGCATGGACCTGATCGCCCAGGCCAAGACCGGCAGCGGCAAGACCGCGGCCTTCGGCATCGGCCTGCTGAACCCGATCAACCCACGCTATTTCGGCTGCCAGGCCCTGGTGATGTGCCCGACCCGCGAGCTGGCCGACCAGGTCGCCAAGGAAATCCGCCGCCTGGCCCGCGCCGAAGATAACATCAAGGTCCTGACTCTGTGCGGCGGCGTGTCCTTCGGCCCGCAGATCGCCTCCCTCGAACACGGCGCCCACATCATCGTCGGCACGCCAGGGCGTATCCAACAGCACCTGCGCAAGGGTTCGCTGGTGCTCGATGGCCTCAACACACTGATTCTCGACGAAGCCGACCGCATGCTCGACATGGGCTTCTACGACGCCATCGAAGACATCATCCAGCAGACCCCGGAACGCCGCCAGACGCTGTTGTTCTCCGCGACCTACCCGGTGGGCATCAAGCAACTTGCTTCCAAATTCATGCGCGACCCGCAGCAGGTGAAGGCCGAAGCGCTGCACTCCGACGCGCAGATCGAACAGCGGTTCTACGAGATTTCTCCCGAGGAGCGCATGGACGCGGTGGTCAAGGTCCTGGCGCATTTCCGTCCGGCGTCTTGCGTGGCGTTCTGCTTCACCAAGCAGCAGGTCCAGGAAACCGTCGACCATCTGACGGCCAAGGGCATCTCCGCCGTCGGCCTGCACGGCGACCTGGAACAGCGCGACCGCGACCAGGTGTTGGCAATGTTCGCCAACCGCAGCACCTCGGTGCTGGTGGCCACCGACGTCGCGGCCCGCGGCCTGGACATCGATGCCCTGGACATGGTGATCAACGTCGAACTGGCAAGGGATTCGGAAATCCATATCCACCGCGTCGGCCGCACCGGTCGCGCCGGTGAGAAAGGCATCGCCATCAGCCTCGTGGCGCCCTCCGAAGCCCATCGCGCCCAGGCCATCGAGCAACTGCAGAAATCGCCGTTGAACTGGGACCAACTGGACAACCTCAAGCCTCAGGGAGGCGGCCCGTTGCTGCCGGCCATGAGCACCCTGTGCATCGGCGCCGGGCGCAAGGACAAAGTCCGCCCCGGTGACATCCTAGGCGCCCTGACCGGCGAGGCCGGCATCCCCGGCGCCCAGGTCGGCAAGATCGCAATCTTCGATTTCCAGGCCTATGTGGCCGTGGAACGCGGGATCGCCAAACAGGCGCTGCAACGCCTGAACGATGGCAAGATCAAGGGTCGGTCGTTGCGGGTGCGGATCCTCTGACCGATAGACAGAGATCAAACTGTGGGAGCGAGCTTGCTCGCGATGAGGCCGGTACATTCAACAGTGATGTTGTCTGACAGTCCGCCATCGCGAGCAAGCTCGCTCCCACACTGGGTTTTGTGGCGACACATTTAGAGGACACCGTTTTGCGCTCTACCGAAGTCGTGATCATTGGCGCTGGCGCCGCGGGGTTGATGTGTGCGCTCACCGCTGCCGCGCGCGGGCGCCAAGTGATGTTGCTGGACCACGCCAACAAGGCTGGCAAGAAAATCCTCATGTCGGGCGGTGGACGCTGCAATTTCACCAACATGTATACCGAGCCGGGCAATTTCCTTTCGCAGAACCCGCACTTCTGCAAGTCGGCCCTGGCCCGCTACACCCAGTGGGATTTCATCGCCCTGGTGGCCAAGCACGGCGTGCCCTATCACGAAAAAAAACTCGGTCAGTTGTTCTGCGACAACAAGTCCAGCGACATCCTTGGCCTGCTGCTGGATGAATGCGACCAGGCGGGCGTCAATCTGCACCTGGACACTTCCATCGAGCAGATCGAAAAGACCGACGGCGGCTACCAGTTGCAGACCACCCTCGGACCGATCGCCTGCCAGTCCCTGGTGATCGCCACCGGCGGGCTATCGATCCCGACCCTGGGCGCGACCGGTTTCGGTTATCAAGTCGCGAAGCAGTTCGGCCATCAACTGCTGCCGACCCGCGCCGGGTTGGTGCCGTTCACCATTACCGATCAACTCAAGGCCCTGTGTACCGAACTGTCGGGCACCTCGGTGGATTGCCTGGTGAGCTGCAACGACCAGAGTTTTCGCGAAAACATCCTGTTCACCCACCGCGGCCTGAGCGGTCCGGCGATCCTGCAGATTTCATCATTCTGGGAGCCAGGGGACACGGTGCAGATCAACTTGCTGCCCGACCATGACGTGCCGCAATGGCTGCAGCAGCAACAAGCCGAACGCCCCAACAGCGAGCTGAAGACCTTGCTGGGCGAGCTGTTCACCAAGAAAATGGCCAACCTGCTGGCGGACACCTGGTTCGTCTCCAAACCCATGAAGCAATACACCCACGCGGAGCTCGCCGACATCGCCGAAAAACTGGCGAGCTGGAACGTGGTGCCCGCCGGCACCGAAGGCTACCGCACCGCCGAAGTCACCCTGGGTGGCGTCGATACGCGGGAAGTCTCGTCCAAGACCATGGAATCGTTGAAAAGCCCTGGCCTGTATTTCATTGGCGAAGTGCTGGACGTCACCGGGCACCTGGGCGGGTTCAACTTCCAGTGGGCATGGGCGTCAGGGTATGCGGCGGCGCAGTACGTCTGATTCTCACCGAGGTGGAGCCTGCTTTTGTGGCGAGGGAGCAAACTCCCTCGCCACAGGGTAAAGGTGTGTCCTTGGCATGCAGGAACACTTTTTGCTGCCAGATGTGATCGCCGCCATTGCATCGGCGTCATTACTGCCTCAATTTAGCGTCATTGCCCGTCAGGCCCTTGCACTTCATGTCATCGACCTCGTTTAGCCAGTCACTGCGTCGCCTTTGGGCGCTGGACAAGTTCAGTTATAGCGTGCGGGTGTTCATCGCCCTGACCGGCAGCATGGGGCTGTGCTGGTACCTGGACGAGATGGCGCTGCTGATTCCCCTGTTTTTGGGCATCATCGCCAGCGCCCTGGCCGAAACCGACGACAGCTGGCAAGGCCGCCTCAACGCACTCGCGGTGACGCTCGTGTGCTTCAGCGTCGCCGCGCTGTCGGTGGAATTGCTGTTCCCCTACCCCATCCTGTTCATCGTTGCCCTGGCCCTGGCGGCATTCGGCCTGACCATGCTCGGCGCACTGGGCGAGCGGTATGGCGCCATTGCTTCGGCGACTCTGATCCTGTCGGTCTATACCATGATCGGCGTGGACCAACGCGGTGGCGCGGTCACGGATTTCTGGCATGAACCCTTGCTTCTGGTGGCGGGCGCCGCATGGTACGGCCTGCTCTCGGTGGTGTGGCACGCGCTGTTTTCGAACCAGCCGGTGCAGCAGAGCCTGGCGCGACTTTTCCGTGAACTGGGGCGTTACCTCAAGCTCAAGTCGTCGTTGCTCGAACCGGTCCGACAATTGGACGTCGAGGCACGACGCCTGGAACTGGCCCAGCAGAACGGCCGGGTGGTCGCTGCGCTCAACAGCGCGAAGGAAATCATCCTGCACCGCGTCGGCAATGGCCGGCCGGGCTCGAAAGTCAGCCGCTACCTGAAACTCTATTTCCTCGCCCAGGACATCCACGAACGCGCGAGCTCGTCCCACTACCCCTATAACGCCCTGGCCGAGGCCTTCTTCCACAGCGATGTGCTGTTCCGTTGCCAGCGTCTGCTGCGCCAGCAAGGCAAGGCCTGCCAGGCATTGGCCGAGTCGATCCAGCTACGCCAACCGTTCGTCTACGACGACAGCTTCGCCGAAGCCTTGAATGACCTGCATGCGTCCCTTGAACACCTGCGCATCCAGAGCAACCCAGCCTGGCGTGGCTTGCTGCGCTCGCTGCGGGCGCTGTCGGTGAACCTGGGCACGATGGACCGCCTGCTCAGTGATGCGAGCAACCCCGACGCCCTGGCCGATGCCTCCGACAGCACCCTCCTCGACCGCTCGCCGCGCAACCTCAAGGACGTCTGGCTGCGCCTGCGCACACAGCTCACGCCCACTTCGCTGTTGTTTCGTCACGCCCTGCGCTTGCCCCTGGCCCTGAGCGTCGGCTACGCCATGGTGCATCTGATCCACCCTTCCCAGGGCTACTGGATCATCCTCACCACGTTGTTCGTCTGCCAACCCAATTACGGTGCCACCCGGCGCAAGCTCGGCCAGCGGATCATCGGCACCGCCATCGGCCTGACGGTGGCCTGGGCGCTGTTCGACCTGTTTCCCAACCCGCTGGTGCAATCGTGCTTCGCCATCGTCGCCGGAGTGGTGTTCTTCACCAACCGCACCACCCGCTACACCCTGGCCACCGCCGCCATCACGATCATGGTGCTGTTCTGCTTCAACCAGGTCGGGGACGGCTATGGACTGCTTCTGCCACGGTTGTTCGATACCCTGCTGGGCAGCCTGATCGCCGGGCTGGCGGTTTTCCTGTTCCTGCCCGACTGGCAAGGGCGGCGGCTGAACAAAGTCCTCGCCAATACGCTGACCTGCAACAGCATCTATCTGCGCCAGATCATGCAGCAATACGCGGCCGGCAAGCGCGACGACCTGGCCTATCGCCTGGCCCGACGCAACGCCCATAACGCCGACGCCGCGCTGTCCACGACGCTGGCGAACATGCTGATGGAGCCCGGGCACTTCCGTAAGGAAGCCGATGTCGGGTTCCGCTTCCTGGTGCTCTCCCATACCCTGCTCAGCTACCTGTCGGGCCTGGGCGCCCACCGGGGCACGGAATTGCCCACGGACGTGCGCGAGTACCTGATCGACGGCGCGGGGGTGAAACTGGCCACCAGCATCGACGAAATCGCCCAAGGCCTGGCGAGCAAGCAGCCGATTGCAATCCAGAGCGACGAGGAAGAAACCCTCGCCAGCGAGCTTGAGCAGATGCCCGATGAAATCGACGAAGGCCAGCGCCTGGTGCAGACGCAACTGGCATTGATCTGCCGCCAGCTGGGGCCGTTGCGCACCTTGGCGGCGCATTTGATCAAGGACACCAGTGAGGCTTGAGTGTTGCGGTGGCCAAACCAGCCCCTTCGCGAGCCTGCTCGAGAAGGAGATCAGCCACGCTGCGGTCTCACATCCCGTGCGCCTTCAATAGCCGCTGATAACTCCCATCGGCCTTCATCGCCGCAATCTCGCGATCGAAACCGGCCACGATCCGCTCATGCTCGGGGGTCTTCAGGCTGACCAGGATGTGCAGGCTGTTCTCGCTCAGGGGCTTGGGCAGGAATTCCACGGCATTGCGCACCTTGGGGGATTCTCGAGCCAGGTAGTAACGGGCGACGTATTCGTCTTCCAGGGTCAGCTTCACCCGGTCGGCGGCCACCATGCGCACGGCCATCGCGAAGTTATGCACAGGGACCTTCTGCATCTGCCCGTCCTCGTCGAACGCCTTGGCATAGGCGTAGCCGCGCACCACGGCGACAGGAAAAGCGTAAAGCTGTTGCAGATTGTCGAATTCGATGGCCGCGTCCTTGCGCTTGATGAAGCGCACGCGATTGAGCAGGTATTCGGCCGAAAACTGGCCCACATGGGTGCGCTCTTCGGCATACCAAGCGTTGATCAACACGTCGTAGCGCCCTTCACTGATACCCAGCATCGCCCGGGCCCAGGGCACCTGCTCGAAGTCGCTGGCATAACCGGCCCGTGCCAGTGCAGTGGTGACGATATCGGTGGCCAAGCCGCCATTGATCAACGTCGAATCGGTGAAGGGCGGCCAGGCATCCGCGACCAGGCGCAACTTCTGCGCGCAGGCGTGGTGGCTCAGCAACAGCAGTCCGACCAAAGCAAGAGCTCGATGCAATCGCGGCATGCCAAACATCCTTGACGGGTTCAAAGCCCGGTTTGTTTTTAGCCGAAACTCAAGGGAAGTCCTGAGACATCCGGTCCTAACGTTAGCTCATCGAAACCGCTGCGCAGTGCTCGAATAAAGATTACACAAAGAAGACGGGACCGCGACACATCCATGATGGCATTTTGGCCTTTATCACAGTTTTTTCGTCTGATCGCAGAAGAGACTTCCGACGCAAGGGCGCCTAATATCGGCATCAGGTTCTCAAGGAAATTCAAAAAATGGATATCGACTGGGTCTGCAAACATCACAACGACCTGAACAAGGAACAGCTGTACGCCATCCTCAAACTGCGCGCCGAGGTGTTCGTCGTAGAGCAGAACTGTGCCTATCCGGATGTCGACGGACTGGACCTTGAGGGCGACACGTGCCACCTGATGGCTTGGCGCGACAACCATCTGGTCGCCTACCTGCGCTTGCTCGATCCACATTCGCAAAACAGCGATGTGGTGATTGGTCGGGTGGTCATCGCGCCCGAAGCACGAGGCCAGGGGTTGGGACACGCGCTGATGGAACACGCCCTCAAGCAGGCGGAAAAACACTGGCCAGGTACGTCGATTTCATTGTCGGCCCAGGCGCATCTGCAAGGTTATTACGGGCGATATGGGTTTGAGGCGGTGGGCGTGGAGTACCTGGAAGATGGGATTCCACATATCGGTATGCATCGTCCCTGAGGTCCGCTTCGCGAGCAGGCTCGCTTCCACCAAGGTTGCATTCAAATACGGGAGCGAGCTAGCTCCGGGCGGCGGTCCGACGATGGGGCCAGTAAAACTTCAGGGATACCCAAGCACCGCCTTGATCCGCTCGAGGTTCTGCTCGATCCACCGCCGATCAATCGCCCCCCAATCACGAATTCGATACTGCCCGGCATGGTTGCGCGCGCCTTGCTGCTGTTCGAACTCACAGATGATGTCCAGGTCCGCCAATGCCGCGACAGTATCCTGCGCGGTACGCCGTGGCATGCCGGTGGCCTCGGTGAGCGCGGGAATGTTGCTGGCCAGGTCGCTGTCGATCAGGTAAGCCACATACAGGCGACGATAGAAGCTGCTCTTGGTCTTGCTGACGTCCATCCACTCATTCCTTGTCTTGTTGCAGGTCGCGCCAGGTCAGGTACACGCGCAAGTCGAATTCCAGCTGGTGGTAGCCCGGCAGCATGTGTTCGCAAAGGTTATAGAACGCCTTGTTGTGGTCCGACTCCTTGAAGTGGGCGAGCTCGTGAACCACGATCATCTTCAGAAACTCAGGCGCCGCGTCCTTGAACAACGAGGCAATGCGGATTTCCTTCTTGGCCTTGAGCTTGCCGCCCTGCACCCGCGAGACCGCCGTGTGCAGGCCGAGCGCGCGGTGGGTCAGGTCGAGACGGTTGTCGAACAGCACCTTGTCGATCGCCGGTGCGTTGCGCAGGTATTGCTGCTTGATTTGCAGCGCATAACCATACAACGCCTTGTCGCTCTGGATCGGATGGCGGCCGGGATAGCGCTGGTGCAGGTAGTCGCCCAGCCGATCCTGGGCAATCAATTGCTGCACCTGGGCTTGCAGGGCGGCGGGGTACGCCTGGAGGTACTTGAGCGTGGTCATCGGCCGGCAACAAATCACAAAAAGGTTGCCAGTGTAGCGAATTCAGGCCTGCACCGCGCTCCAGTCGAAGGGCCGGGCAAAGGCATCGGTATCCTCGGCCATCAAGGGCCGGGCCACCAGGAAACCTTGTACATATTCACAACCGTGATCCCTGAGCCACTGGTACTGCGCCGCGGTTTCAACCCCCTCGGCGATCACCCGCAACCCCAGTTGACCGCACAGATCGATCACCGAGGCGGCCAACGCGGCGTCCCGTGGCGAGTCCGGCAAGCGGGCAATCAAATGCCGATCAAGCTTGAGGGTATCGAGCTCAAGATCGCGCAGATGCGCCAGCGAGCAAGGGCCCGAACCGAAATCGTCCAATGCCACCCGCACGCCCAGGTGACGCAGCAGCCGCAACTGCTTATGGGTTTCGTCGGGGTTGCGCATCAACGCATCTTCCGTCACTTCAACCTCCAGTTGCCGGGGCTTCAAGGCATGGCGCTCCAGCACCTGGCGTAATTCGGTGACCAGGTTCGGCATGCCGAACTGCGTACTGCTAAGGCTCACACCCAGCACCAGGTCATCCGCGAACATGCGTTCCCAGACTTTGCGCTGGGCCGCGCTGCGATGATAAATCCAGCTGCCCAGCCGGCTGATCAACCGTACCTCCTCAAGCAACGGCAGGAACAAGCCTGGCGGCACGTCGCCGACGCTCGGATGCTGCCAGCGCAACAGCGCTTCGAAGCCGCGAGTGCGCCCATCGCGAATGCTGACCTGCGGCTGATAGACCATGTTGAAATCACGGTTCTCGATTGCCGAACGCACGCTCTCTTCGAGCATGAGCCGTGAACGGGCTCGACCGTTCATTTCATGGTCGTAGAAACGGTATTGCTGGCGGCCGGCACGCTTGGCTTCGTACATGGCGATGTCGGAGGCGCGCAGCAAACCGTCGAGGTTGGAGCCGCAGTCCGGATAGGTCGCGATACCAATGCTCGCCCCCAGCGTCACGTCCATGCCGTCGATCTGCTGGCAGACCGAGACCCGCTCGATGAGCTTTTCGGCAATCTTCGCCGCCTGCTCAGGCAGTTCCAGATCCAGCAGCGCGGTGAATTCGTCGCCCCCCAGGCGCGCCAGGATGTCGAACGGACGCAGGCACGTCTTCAATTGCTCCGAGACCCAGCGCAGCACCCGGTCACCGGCATCGTGGCCCAGGGAATCGTTGACCCGCTTGAATCCATCCAGATCCAGGTACAGCAACACCCAGTTGCTTTCCAGCCGCTCGCTGCGCATCAGCAGGTTTTCCGCCGTCTGATAGAACCCCCTGCGGTTGAGCAGGCCGGTCAAGGGGTCGGTGACAGCCTGGAATTCGAGTTGCTGATGCAGATGACGAACCACCGACATGTCCTGAAGCGTGACCACCATCGCCCTCTGCTCCGCAGGCAATGGCGCGCAGGACAAGGCTACCGACACCTGCTGGCCAGGCGCCGTACGCAACACGGCATCGTGCAAGCGCCAGGTTTCGCCGCGCATATAGGCGGTATGGATGTCGGAATCAAGCCATTCGGGAATGTGGGGTTTTTGCAGGAAATCGAGGAACGCCATGCCTTGCAACCGGTCGGCGGTGGCGTTGAGCAAGCGGCAGGTGGAAGGGTTGGCGAACCGGATGCATCCGTTCTCATCCACCACGAGGATTCCCTCGGCGGCGTTGTCCAGCACCGAGGCATTGAAGGCCCGGGCAGCCTCGAGATCCTGGCTCAGACGCTGCAACGCGCGCCGGTTGCGCTGGTGCTCCAGCAAGGCATGCACCTTGGGCTTGAGGATCTGTGGATCGAATGGCTTGAACAGGTAATCCACCGCGCCACTGGCGTATCCCTTGATGACCGCGTCCTGGGATTGCTCATTGGCCGTCAGGAAGATGATGGGCGTAAGCCGCGTGCGCTGGCTGCCACGCATCAGGCGCGCCACTTCGAAGCCGTCCATGTCCGGCATCTGCACATCCAGCAGCACCAGGTCGATGTCGTGTTCCAGGAGCATGTTGAGCGCCTCGACACCAGAGGCGGCGGTCATCACCCGCCAATCCGGACGCTGCAACAACGCTCGCATGCTGAGCAGGTTTTCAGGGTAGTCATCAACGATCAAAAGGACGGAGCTGTCTTCGCCAAACGGGGGTTGCGCGCATTCCATGCTGCTTCTCTTATCGGGGCGCCATGTCCGTCTTATGGAACAAGGCGGACAACATACAGTGATCTCACTCTAGACCGGGATTTTGAAAAGCAGTAGGTGTCATCGCGCCATCATCCAGACAAAGCCCGAAATAGCCGACTAACGGTCACCCTCTCCAGGCACAGAAACTGCAATGACCTACTCGACGAACAATTGACGTCAAACATTCGCCGACCGGTCAACAACAAAAAGCCCCATCCAGCGTTTCGAGACGCTTCAAAGGGCGGTTTAAAGCCTCCCGACACGGCGTGCACCTTTTACATCAGATACGTAGGAACCTGGACATGATCGATCTCGCAACCTGGAACTTGAGCATCCCCGAAGGCAGCCCGGCGATGACCATCGACACCCCTCGCCTGGCCCAAGGGTTCAAGGACCAATATTTCAACGCCGAAACCGGCACCGTATTCTTTTGGGCGCCAGTGACCGGCACCAAAACGGCCAACGCGAGTTACCCGCGGAGCGAGCTGCGGGAAACCTTTCCCGACGGACGATTGCGCAACTGGCTCTACCCTGCGGCAGATAACACCTTACGCGCGACCGTGGCGGTCAACCAGGTGCCCAGCACCGGCAAGATCGTGATCGGCCAGATTCACACAAAGGACAGCAACAGCCCGATGGTGAAGCTGGAATACCAATACAAGACTAAAAGTTCGACCGGCAACATCGTCGCCAAAGTGCGCATGCGCCCGGATGACAAGGAGGGCCAGGTCATCACCGTCGCTACCGGTGTGACGCTCAACCGCAACTTTTCCTACATGATCCACCTGAGCCCCAAGGGCGCGTTGGGCATTTCCGCGGCGGGTTACAACTGGCGCACCACCGTTGACCCAAGCTGGAAAGTCAAACCGCTCTACTTCAAGGCAGGCGCGTACGTGCAAGACAACACCGGTTATGTCACTGAAGGCGGGAAAGTGACGTTCAGCAAGTTGGAAATCAAGCACACCACGCTTTGATCGCCGACCCGCTCCGCCGCCATTGCAGCAGGGACGCTGCGATGGGTTCCCGCCTTCATCCCTCGGTTTCAACAGGCCCATGATGTCTTCACGCAACAAGCGTCAAAAGGCCATCGTGTAATCGTTCCATCGAAAATCCAATTTTTCGACCAGCGGTCCCTTCTCTCGGGCACAAAACCGCAAAACGCCACTCTGACGGTCTGCTGACGCCAACCCTTCGCCGGACGAACGTGCCAATTTTTCGTCCGCGCCTGCGTCTGGCCTCAGCAAAAGCGCGTCTTAGAGCCTCCGGCTGTGGCGTAAATCATTTCTTTTTCTCAGAAAGGATCCGAACATGGTCGATCTTGCAACCTGGAACCTGAGCATTCCCGAAGGCAGCCCGCCGAAAACCATCGAAACGCCGCGCCTGGTGGACGGGTTCAAGGATAAGTATTTCAATTCCCAAGGCAGCACGGTGTATTTCTGGTCGCCGGTGACGGGCTCCAAGACTGAAAATGCGATCTACCCGCGCAGTGAACTGCGCGAAACCTATAAAGACGGAAGGTTGCGCAATTGGGTCTACCCAGACGCCGACAACTTCCTGAGGGCAACGCTCGCCGTCAATCAAGTACCTAGCAGCGGCAAGATCGTCATCGGTCAGATCCATGCCAAGGACAGCAGCAAACCCATGGTCAAGCTGGAATACCAATACAAGGACGACAGCGACACCGGGAACATCGTCGCCAAGGTCCGCATGCGCCCCGATGACAGCGAAGGCAGGGTTATCACCGTCGCCACGGGGGTGAAGCTCAATCGGTCCTTCTCCTACCGGATTCACCTCGATCGTACCGGTGACCTGGGCATCACCGCGGCCGGCAACAGTTGGTACACCACCGTCGGCCGCGCCTGGCGCGACAAGCCGTTGTACTTCAAGGCCGGGGTATATGTGCAGGACAACTCGGGCTACACCAGCGAAGGCGGGAAGGTGACGTTCAGCGTGCTGGATATCGATCACAACACCTGAGTTTTCACGTCCTAAAATCTCGTAGGAATTTACACCATGTGGCGAGGGAGCTTGCTCCCGCTGGGCTGCGAAGCGGCCCCTTCTTTCCGCCAGCCCCATCTCATGCACCGGTTTTGCGGGGGCTGCGCCCCCGAGCGGGAGCAAGCTCCCTCGCCACAGGGGGCCGGTGCGTCCTACAGGGCCGATTTTGGCCTTGGGAATCTGCTCTATAGTTCGGTGGGTCTGCTGGCTTTGGTTGGTGGACAAGGGTTTCGCAGCCCGTGTGAGTTAGAATCACGACCGTCAGAAATCGACATAGGCACTCCTGTCTATGCTCGGCTTTTCATGGCGGCTGTGTGTGGGAGATCTTCGGGTCTGCCGGGTTTCTCTAACTCCTCGGTCTGCGAACCCGCACATGGCTGCCACCCAATTTGTTTCGCAGCGAACGGTGGCAAATACCTATTTGAGTTAGAGGTTTGTCATGAAAGCCGAACAATTGCCCACTCGCTTCACTCCGCTCACCCCGATCGCCACCACCCAGCCCGTCCTGTTCATCGATAAAACCGTCCCACTGACCGAGCTCCACGCCTGCGCCAGCGAACGCTTGCATGCCACGCTCGACTACCTGACGCTCATGGCCTGCGCCACCTTGCGCGACTCGGCTGCTGGCGACTTCAACACCCTAACGAACGTCGCCCGGATCCTCGACCAAGACGTGACGGACGTGTTCGGTGTCATTGAACAGCGCGGCCTCGAAGACCAATAGAGGTCCCCTGTGTGCGAGCCTGTTCGCGAATCGGCAAAGCAGTGATATCCACTGACACACCGCGAGCGCGAGCAAGCTCACCTAATCCGCAGGCAAAGTCATCGGACGATAGGAGGTCATGTGCATATTCTTTTGAGCAGAGTAGGATTAAATCCCATCTTACCCAGGAGGCTCATCATGCGTAGCACTCAACAGTTCAGCATCACGCTGCCTAACCAGATGGCTGACGTAGTGAAAGCCAAGGTGGCTGCCGGTGAGTACGCCACTGAAAGCGAAGTCATTCGGGATGGCCTCCGAGCACTGCTAGCTCGTGATCGTGCGTTGGAAAACTGGCTCGTAGGCCAAGTGGCCCCAGCTTATGACGCGTTGAAAACCGATCCCTCGCGAGCATTGAACGTGGACCAGGTGCGCTCCCGATTGGCGGCAGAGCACGAAAATTCCACTGTGAAACCGTGAATGGCTTACACCGTCGAGTTTGCACCGGAAGCCCTTGAGCAATTAGCTGCCCTCTACCGCTACATTGCCACAGCGGCTTCGCCGGAAATGGCCCGTCGGTATACCGACGCCATCGTGACCTACTGTGAAGAACTACAGACGTTCCCGCACCGAGGGAACCAAAGGCACGAGATACGCCCGGGTTTGCATATCACAAACTACCGTAAACGGACCGTGATCGCCTTTGCTGTTGAAGCCGAGCTGGTTTCCATTCTGGGCGTGTTTTATGGCGGACAAGACTTTGAGGGCGCTTTGCAGAGTGGACTGGACGATTAAAACCAGCTCACTCTCGAAGCGGCCAACCCAAGCACCGGCTATACACACAAATCCGCCCCATTAAAAAACCCGCATCACTGCGGGTTTTTCTCACAACGTTGAAGCCTCAGTTGACCTTAGCGTTCAACTCACCCTTCAAATACCGCTGATACATGGCTTCCAACGAGATCGGCTTAATCTTCGAAGCATTACCCGCAGTACCAAACGCCTCATAACGCGCGATACACACATCCCGCATAGCGGTCACGGTCGCGCCAAAGAATTTACGCGGGTCGAACTCGCTCGGATTGGTCGCCATCAACCGACGCATGGCACCGGTAGAAGCCAGGCGCAAATCGGTATCGATGTTGACCTTGCGCACGCCGTACTTGATGCCTTCGACGATTTCTTCAACCGGCACGCCGTAGGTTTCCTTGATGTCGCCGCCGTACTGGTTGATGATCGCCAGCCACTCTTGCGGTACCGAGGACGAGCCGTGCATCACCAGGTGGGTGTTGGGGATGCGCTTGTGGATTTCCTTGATGCGGTCGATCGCCAGTACATCGCCGGTAGGCGGCTTGGTGAACTTGTAGGCGCCGTGGCTGGTGCCGATGGCGATGGCCAGGGCATCGACCTGGGTTTTCTTGACGAAGTCCGCGGCTTCTTCCGGGTCGGTCAGCATCTGGCTGTGATCCAGCACGCCTTCGGCGCCGATGCCGTCTTCTTCGCCGGCCATGCCGGTTTCCAGCGAGCCCAGGCAACCCAGTTCGCCTTCCACCGAAACGCCGCAGGCGTGGGCCATGGCGACGGTCTGCTGGGTGACCCGCACGTTGTATTCGTAGTCGGTCGGGGTCTTGCCGTCTTCGCCGAGGGAGCCGTCCATCATCACCGAGCTGAAGCCCAGTTGGATGGAGCGCTGGCAGACGTCAGGGCTGGTGCCGTGGTCCTGGTGCATGCACACCGGGATGTGCGGGAATTCTTCGATCGCTGCCAGGATCAGGTGGCGCAGGAACGGCGCGCCGGCGTATTTGCGGGCACCGGCCGAGGCCTGGACGATTACCGGGGAGTCAGTCTTGTCAGCGGCTTCCATGATGGCGCGCATCTGCTCAAGGTTGTTGACGTTAAAGGCTGGGACGCCGTAGCCGAACTCGGCTGCGTGGTCCAGCATCTGACGCATGCTGATAAGTGCCATTGTGTGTATCTCTCCCGGTCGAGGGTCGTTAATCGTGCCAGCCTGCCGGAGCGGCGGCGGCTATTCAAGTCATTGCGGATCGGGGGTTGACCCGATCTGCATGTCCAATGAAACAAAATCTCACTACAAACAAGAAACCCTGTGGGAGCGAGCCTGCTCGCGATGAGGGCCTAGCAGTCAACATCTCTGTTGCCTGAGGCATCGCTTTCGCGAGCATCCTCGCTCCAACATTGGGTTTCGGCAGATCAGTCAGCCTTGCAGCCACGCCCAATCAAGTCATTGGTGGCGACCCAATACGCCAGGCCTTCCTCACCCTTGACGTGCAGCGCCAGCATGTCATCGCTGTACAGCGATCCTTCAGCGCCCGGCTCAAGCTTGAGACGGTAGACCTTGTCTGCGCCGCCCAGGCGAACATCCACTTCCTTGCGCGTTGCATCGGTATAACGCCAGAGCACCTTGGCCCCGCTATCACATGTCCAACTCGTCCAGCCTTCTGCAACGGGCTCGGACGATTGTAGAAAACCCAGTTGCGAGCAACCGGCCAACAATGCCAACGCCACAACGGCGACAAAGCCTTTCATCCGTGTTCCTCGGCTGACGGCCGAGCCGCCCGCCATGAGCTAATGAGTCTGACCCGTCAAGGGCAACCATGTTCCTTGACCGGCGCTTGCGTCTCGTATTTATCCAGGCCGTCCGGTCCTGAGCGCTTGTTCAGCACCGGATTGGTCTCGGCCTGCCAGTCAGCCTGGTAACAGCCTTTTTCGGGCGCCGGCACCGTATTATCTGGCGCCGTGCCTTGCGGGCTGCTGGAGCAGGCTACCAGCAACGTCGCGGCCATCAGCGCCATGAACGTCTTGACCATCGGAACACTCCTTTGCCTGGTCAACGTCGCCTCAGGCCTTGGCCCGGCTTTCCAGGACTTCCACGGCAGGCAGCACTTTGCCCTCGACGAACTCGAGGAACGCGCCACCGCCGGTAGAAATGTAGGAGATCTGCTCGGCGACGCCATATTTATCGATGGCGGCCAGGGTGTCGCCGCCGCCCGCGATGGAAAACGCAGCGCTTTCGGCAATGGCCTGGGCCAGTACCTTGGTGCCGTTGCCGAACTGATCGAATTCGAATACGCCAACCGGGCCGTTCCACAGGATGGTCTGGGAGGATTTCAGCAGTTCGGCGAAATTGGCTGCGGTTTGCGGGCCAATGTCGAGGATCATGTCGTCTTCGGCCACATCAGCGATCAGCTTCACCGTCGCGGCGGCGCTCTCGGCGAACTCCTTGGCGACCACCACGTCCACCGGCAGCGGCACGCTGACCTTGGCGGCGATTTCACGGGCGGTTTCCAGCAGGTCCGGCTCGTACAGCGACTTGCCGACGGGATGTCCAGCGGCGGCGAGGAAGGTGTTGGCAATGCCGCCACCGACGATCAATTGGTTGCAGACCTGGCTCAGGCTGTTGAGTACATCCAGCTTGGTCGACACCTTGGAGCCAGCAACGATCGCGGCCATCGGTTGAGCTGGAGAGCCCAGGGCCTTGCCCAGCGCATCAAGCTCGGCAGCCAGCAACGGGCCAGCAGCGGCGACCTTGGCGAATTTCGCCACGCCGTGGGTCGAGCCCTCGGCACGGTGTGCGGTGCCGAAGGCGTCCATCACGAACACGTCGCAGAGGGCGGCGTATTGCTGGGCCAGTTCATCGGCGTTCTTTTTCTCGCCTTTGTTGAAGCGCACGTTTTCGAACAACACGACGTCGCCAGCCTTGACGTCGACACCACCCAGATAATCAGCCACCAGGGGCACGTCACGGCCCAGGGCCTTGCTCAGGTAGTCGGCGACAGGCTTGAGGCTGTTTTCCGCCGAGAACTCGCCTTCGGTCGGACGGCCCAGGTGCGAGCAGACCATCACCGCAGCGCCTTTTTCCAGGGCCAGCTTGATGGTCGGCAGCGAGGCCAGGATGCGCGCGTCGCTGGTGACGACACCGTCCTTGACGGGGACGTTGAGGTCTTCGCGGATCAGTACGCGCTTACCTTGCAGATCGAGGTCGGACATCTTCAACACGGTCATGGGTCGCAATTCCTGGGTAACTGTTTAGAGAGCAGGTTTATTGGAAGCTGTTTGCAGGTAGTGCTCGGCAACGTCCAGCATTCGATTGGCAAAACCCCATTCGTTGTCGAACCACGCCAGGATGTTCACAAGCCTCGGCCCGGAAACACGTGTCTGGCTGGCATCGACGATGGCCGAATGCGGGTCGTGGTTAAAATCACAGCTGGCATGAGGCAACTCGGTATAGGCCAGAAGGCCTTTGAGCGGGCCGCGGGTGGCGGCTTCGCGCAGGATCCGGTTGACCTCGGTGGCGTCGGTATCGCTCACGGTCTGCATCGTGATGTCGAGGCAGGACACGTTGACCGTCGGCACCCGCACGGCTTTGGCCTGAATTCGTCCGGCAAGTTCCGGCAACAGCCGTTCGATGCCGCGCGCCAGACCAGTGGACACGGGGATCACCGACTGGAAGGCCGAGCGGGTACGGCGCAGGTCCTCGTGGTGATAGGCGTCGATCACCGGCTGATCGTTCATTGCCGAGTGGATCGTAGTGATGGACACGTATTCCAGGCCAATGGCCTGGTCCAGCAGGCGCAACAGCGGCACGCCGCAGTTGGTGGTGCATGAGGCGTTGGACACCAGCAACTCTTCGCCGGTCAGGCAATCCTGGTTGACGCCAAAGACGATGGTGGCGTCGACGTCCGCCTCGCTGGCCATCGGCTGAGAAAACAGCACCCTTGGCGCGCCCGCAGCGATGAAACGCTGGCCATCGTCGCGAGTGTTGTAGGCGCCGGAGCATTCAAGCACCAGGTCGACACCCAGGGACGCCCAATCGATGCCTTCGGGGGTGGCACTGCGCAGGACCTTCACGCAATCGCCATTGATATGCAGACAGTCGCCCTCGACCCGCACTTCGCCGGGGAACCGGCCATGGGTGGAGTCAAAGCGTGTCAGGTATTCGATGCTGGCCATGTCGGCCAGATCGTTGATGGCCACGATCTCGAACCCAGCCTTCGCTCCTCGCTCGAACAACGCACGCAAGACGCAACGACCAATGCGGCCGTAGCCGTTGAGTGCAACTTTGTAGGGACGAGGTTGGGGCATGGGGGTTCTCTGATCGGGTGAGCCTGTTAAGACTGCATTGCCTGAACCACCGCTTTCGCGAGCAGGCTCGCTCCCACATTAGAAACGCAATCTCATGTGGGAGCGAGCCTGCTCGCGAAAGCGATAGCCCAGGCGACACAATTAGTGGATCAGTCTTCCAGCAGCTCTTCAGCCTGCCCCAGGATATTGTCCAGGGTGAAGCCGAATTCCTCGAACAGCGCCGAGGCAGGCGCCGATTCGCCATAGGTGGTCATGCCGATCACGCGACCTTCCAGGCCCACGTACTTGTACCAGTAATCAGCGTGAGCGGCTTCGATGGCAATCCGCGCGCTGACTTGCAGTGGCAACACCGCTTGCTTGTAGCCGGCGTCCTGGGCATCGAACACGCTGGTGCATGGCATGGAAACCACGCGCACGTTGCGGCCCTGCTCGGTCAGCTTGTCGTAGGCCTGGACGGCCAGGCCAACTTCCGAACCGGTGGCGATCAGGATCAGCTCAGGCTCGCCGATACAGTCCTTGAGCACATAGCCGCCACGGCTGATATCGCCGATCTGGCCGGCATCGCGGACCTGGTGTTGCAGGTTCTGGCGAGAGAAGATCAACGCCGACGGGCCGTCGTTGCGCTCGATGGCGTGTTTCCAGGCCACGGCCGACTCCACGGCGTCGCATGGGCGCCAGGTGTCCAGGTTCGGCGTGCAGCGCAGGCTCGCCAGTTGCTCGATCGGCTGGTGGGTCGGGCCGTCTTCGCCCAGGCCGATGGAGTCGTGGGTGAACACATACAGCACCCGCTTTTTCATCAGTGCCGACATGCGCACGGCGTTGCGAGCGTATTCCATGAACATCAGGAAGGTCGCGCCGTAAGGCACCAGGCCGCCATGCAAGGCAACACCGTTCATGATCGCGCTCATGCCGAATTCACGAACGCCGTAGTACATGTAGTTGCCGCTGGCGTCCTCAGCCGTCACGCCTTTGCAGCCTTTCCACAGGGTCAGGTTGGAACCAGCCAGGTCGGCCGAACCGCCCAGCAACTCCGGCAACAGCGGGCCGAAGGCATTCAGGGTGTTCTGGCTGGCCTTGCGGCTGGCGACGGTTTCGCCCTTGGCCGCGATTTCGGCGATGTACGCCGAAGCTTTTTCGGCGAAATCGGCCGGCAGCTCGCCGCTGAGGCGACGCACCAGTTCGTTGGCGAGTTCAGGGAATTCGGCGGAATAGGCCGCAAAACGCTGGTCCCACTCGGCTTCGGCCGCGCGGCCTTTTTCCTTGGCGTCCCATTCGGCATAGATGTCGGCCGGGATTTCGAACGGGCCGTGTTCCCACTTCAGCGCGGCACGGGTCAAGGCGATTTCCTCGGCCCCCAATGGCGCGCCGTGGCAGTCTTCCTTGCCCTGCTTGTTCGGCGAACCGAAACCGATGGTGGTCTTGCAGCAGATCAGGGTTGGCTGAGCGCTCTTGCGGGCCGTCTCGATGGCGATCTTGATTTCTTCCGGGTCGTGACCGTCGACGTTACGGATCACCAACCAGTTGTAGGCTTCGAAACGCTTGGGCGTGTCATCGGTGAACCAGCCTTCGACTTCGCCGTCGATGGAGATGCCGTTGTCATCGTAGAAAGCGATCAGCTTGTCCAGGCCGAGAGTGCCAGCCAGGGAAGCGACTTCGTGGGAAATGCCTTCCATCATGCAGCCATCACCCAGGAATACGTAGGTGTGATGGTCGACGACGTTGTGGCCGGGACGGTTGAACTGCGCCGCCAGGACTTTTTCCGCCAGGGCGAAGCCCACGGCGTTGGCCAGGCCTTGGCCCAGTGGACCGGTGGTGGTTTCCACGCCTGGCGTGTAGCCGTATTCCGGGTGGCCCGGGGTGCGGCTGTGCAGTTGGCGGAAGTTCTTCAGGTCATCGATCGACAGGTCATAACCGGTCAGGTGCAGCAACGAGTAAATCAACATCGAGCCGTGGCCGTTGGACAGCACGAAGCGGTCACGGTCAGCGAACGATGGGTTGCTCGGGCTGTGCTTGAGGTAATCGCGCCAAAGCACCTCGGCGATATCCGCCATACCCATGGGGGCGCCGGGATGGCCGCTGTTGGCTTTTTGCACGGCATCCATGCTGAGGGCACGAATGGCATTGGCACGCTCACGACGGCTGGGCATCGCTGATCTCCTGGGTTTTGAATAACGAAACTGAAAAAGGCGAGCATTTTCCCTCACCCACCCGCCCCGGGGCAATCAGATACTCGTCCAAAGGCGATATTTGCGGCGGATAAAGTCGCATCGGGCAGGTGAAACCTTTCCGCTGATGGTGGGTAGAGTCAAGCACACGCAAGGAAGTGCCATTTATCGAGCAATATCAAAACTTTTTGATATTGGCCTTGCGATGGACCAGGCCCGTCACTAGACTGCCGCCCATGAACTTACGCGTGCCTTCCATTCGCCATGATGACAGCGATGAGCTGGCGGCCCTTTGCAAGGCCGGCGGCGATCCGTTGCGGCTCAATGTATTGCGCGCCCTGGCGAACGACTCGTTCGGTGTATTGGAGCTGGCGCAGATCTTCGGCATTGGCCAGTCCGGCATGAGCCATCATCTCAAGGTCCTGGCCCAGGCCGACCTGGTGGCGACGCGGCGCGAAGGCAACGCGATCTTCTATCGGCGCGCCCTGCCCCACACCGAGCTTCTGGGTGGCAAGCTGCACGCCGCGCTGCTCGAAGAAGTGGACGAGCTGGACCTGCCGATGGAGGTACAGGACCGCATTGCCCAGGTCCACGGGCAACGCGCCGCCGCCAGCCAGGATTTTTTCGCACGAGTAGCAGAGAAATTTCGCGCCCAGCAGGACCTGATCGCCGGGCTGCCGCAATACCGTGACAGCGTCGTGGCACTGCTCGACAAGCTGAGCTTCGGCCCCTGTGCCACGGCGATGGAAGTCGGCCCCGGCGACGGCGCTTTCCTGCCGGAACTGGCGCGTCGCTTCAGCCAGGTGACAGCGTTGGACAACAGCCCGGCGATGCTCGAACTGGCCCGCCAGGTATGTGAGCGCGAGTCCCTGGCTAATGTCAGCCTGCAATTGGCCGATGCCCTGAACGGCGTGAGCCTGCGGGCCGATTGCGTTGTATTGAACATGGTGCTCCACCACTTTGCCGCACCGGCCGACGCGCTCAAGCACATGGCCAACCTGCTGCAACCGGGCGGTAGCCTGTTGGTGACAGAGTTATGCAGCCACAACCAGAGTTGGGCCAAGGAGGCCTGCGGTGATCTCTGGCTGGGGTTTGAACAGGACGATCTGGCCCGTTGGGCCACCGCTGCGGGCCTCGTGCCCGGGGAAAGCCTCTATGTAGGCTTACGTAATGGTTTCCAGATACAGGTCCGCCATTTTCAGCGGCCGGCTGGCGACACTCACCATCGGTAACTTGTAGGAAAACATCGAGATGAGCGAATACTCCCTTTTCACCTCCGAGTCCGTGTCTGAAGGGCATCCGGACAAAATCGCCGACCAGATTTCTGATGCGGTGCTGGACGCCATCATTGCTGAAGACAAGTTCGCCCGCGTGGCGTGCGAGACTCTGGTGAAAACGGGCGTGGCGATCATCGCCGGCGAAGTCACCACCTCGGCCTGGGTCGACCTGGAACAGATCGTTCGCGACGTGATCCTCGGCATTGGCTACAACAGCTCCGACGTCGGCTTCGACGGCGCGACCTGCGGCGTGATGAACATCATCGGCAAGCAGTCCCCGGACATCAACCAGGGCGTTGACCGCGCCAAGCCAGAAGACCAGGGCGCCGGCGACCAGGGCCTGATGTTCGGCTATGCCAGCAACGAAACCGACGTGTTGATGCCGGCTCCGATCACCTTCTCGCACCAGTTGGTCCAGCGTCAGGCCGAAGCCCGCAAATCCGGCCTGCTGCCTTGGCTGCGCCCGGATGCCAAGTCGCAAGTGACCTGCCGCTACGAAGGCGGCAAGGTCGTCGGCATCGATGCCGTCGTGCTGTCGACCCAGCACAACCCGGAAGTGTCCTACAAGGACCTGCGCGAAGGCGTGATGGAACTGATCGTCAAGCACGTGCTGCCTGCCGAACTGCTGTCCAAGGACACCCAGTTCCATATCAACCCGACCGGCCAGTTCATCATTGGCGGCCCGGTGGGCGACTGCGGCCTGACCGGTCGCAAGATCATCGTCGACAGCTACGGCGGCATGGCGCGTCACGGCGGTGGCGCGTTCTCCGGCAAGGACCCATCCAAGGTTGACCGTTCGGCGGCGTACGCCGGTCGTTATGTCGCCAAGAACATCGTCGCCGCCGGCCTGGCCGAGCGTTGCGAGATTCAGGTTTCCTACGCCATCGGCGTAGCCCAACCTACGTCCATCTCGCTGAATACCTTCGGCACCGGCAAGATCGGCGACGACAAGATCATCCAGCTGGTGCGTGAAGTGTTCGACCTGCGTCCATACGCGATCACCACTATGCTCGACCTGCTGCACCCGATGTACCAGGACACCGCAGCCTACGGCCACTTCGGTCGCACGCCGCAGACCAAGACCGTGGGCGACGACACCTTCACCACGTTCACCTGGGAAAAAACCGACCGCGCCGACGCCCTGCGCGCCGCTGCTGGCCTGTAATACGCGCTGCAATGAAAAAGCCCCTGGCGACTCGGTCGCCAGGGGCTTTTTTTGCGTTTTGACAAAGGGGTATTGCTACGTCCGCCGCGCCACCAGCAAGAACGAAGCAGCACTCGCCAGCAACGCCGCACACATCCGGTTGAACAAGCGCTTGCCGCTAGGCCGGGCAAACAATCGCCGCGCATAAATGCCCATGTAGCAATACAAGCCGATCGCCACGCATTCCAGGGCGAGGAACAGCCCGCCCAATACGGCGAACTGTTGAGTGACAGTGCCAGTACGATCAACGAACTGCGGCAGGAAAGCGGTAAATAAAAGAATCGCCTTGGGATTGCCGATTGCCACCAGAAATTCCTGGCGCGCCAGGCTGGCCATGCTCATCAAGTTGGTCGCCGCCTCGCTGCCGGCGTCAGGCTGCGCGCGCCATAACTGCACGGCGAGGTAAAAAAGATAGCCGGCGCCGACAAGCTTGATGCCCAGGAACAACAATTCCGAGGTGTGCAACACAGCCGTCAGCCCCACCGCCGCCAGGGCAATCATGATGGCAAAGGCCACCAATCGACCCACTCCGCCGCTGCACGCTCGGACGAAACCATAACGCGAGGCGTTACTGATCGATAGCAGGTTGTTCGGGCCCGGCGCCATGTTCAGCGCGAAGCAGGCAGGGATGAAGACAGCGAGCGTCGTCAGGTCCATCGTTTGCACTCCTGGCAGATCGGATCGAGCGCCCATTCTGCACCGGCCACCGACGGGTTCAAGGGACAGTTGCGCAGCCAGATCGACCCGGACTGTACCGTCGGCGATTCGCCTTCATTTCTTCGTAAAACCCCGTAACGCTCCAGGCCTCGCGCCTTTCACGGCAGCGGCTAGCCTTCGAGTACCTCATTTAGCAAGGATGCTTCGATGCTGCCGTTATTGCGCGTCTTCGCCTGTTATCTATCACTCGTGGCCCCGGCCATTGCTGCGCCGTGCCCCGATTGGCCCAAGGAGCGCGCCCAGGCGCAGGTCGACATCCTCCAGCGACAGGTCGACGCCTGGGACGATGCCTATCATCGCCTCGGCCGCGCCCTGGTGGCCGACGAGCTGTACGACCAGTCCCGCATGCAGCTGGAGCAATGGCGCCGTTGCCAGGGCCTAGCCCCCCTAGCCTCGTCCTTGCGAACGGCGGGCGGAAAAGTACCGCACCCTGTCGCTCATACGGGCCTGGATAAACTCCAGGATGCCAAAGCCGTGGGGAACTGGCTTGAAGGGCGATCGGACGTCTGGGTCCAGCCAAAGGTCGATGGTGTCGCGGTGACCCTTATCTATCACGGTGGGCACCTGCAACAGGCAATCAGCCGCGGCGATGGCAACCACGGGCACGACTGGACTTCGAACGCCCACAAGATCGAGGCCATTCCCCGCCAGTTGCGTCAACCCACGGACCTGCTCGTTCAGGGCGAGTTGTATTGGCGGCTCGACGATCATGTACAAGCCACTCGTGGCGGACTCAATGCCCGATCGGCGGTGGCCGGGTTGATGGCCCGCAAAGACCTGCCCCCCGGCCAGGCATCAGGAATCGGCCTGTTTGTTTGGGACTGGCCCGAGGGCCCGGCGACCCTGCCCGAACGGATCGCCGCGCTGAACGAGCTGGGCTTTGCCGATACGACCGGCTACAGCCAGCCTGTCGAGGCATTGGCCGATGCCGAACACTGGCGCAACCACTGGTATCGCACGCCCCTGCCATTTGCCAGCGATGGAATCGTGCTGCGCCAGAGCCACCGCCCACCGGCCGACCGCTGGCAGGCCCGGGCGCCGTTCTGGAGCGTGGCCTGGAAGTACCCGTACGCCCAGGCCCTGGCGCAGGTACGCAAGGTGCGTTTCAAGATCGGCCGTACCGGGCGCATCACACCCGTGCTGGAGCTTGAGCCCGTGACGCTCGATGATCGCCAGATCCAGCGGGTAAGCGTCAGCTCGCTCAAGCGTTGGGAGCAGATGGACATCCGCCCCGGCGACCAGGTGGCCATCAGCCTGGCCGGGTTGACCATTCCACGGCTCGACAGCGTTGTACTGCGCAGCGTCGAGCGCCCGGACCTCGAGGTACCGATCGCCGCCAACTACCACTTCCTGAGTTGCTGGCAGCCGACGCCCGGTTGCGAAAGCCAGTTCCTTGCGCGCTTGAACTGGCTCAGTGGCAAACATGGGCTCGGCCTGCCCCATGTCGGCCCCGGCACCTGGGAAAAGCTGCTGGCCGCGGGTCGACTCGACGGATTACTGGATTGGTTGACCCTCGATGCCACGGAGCTTGCTAACATTGCCGGTTTCGGCGAGCGCAGCAGCGCCCGCCTGCTGGCCAGCCTGCACAGCGCACGGCAGCAGCCTTTTCGGCGATGGCTCAAGGCCCTTGGCCTGCCGCCCACTGCTGAGGCCAAGCTGGACGGATCGTGGCAGGCGCTGGCTGGGCGCAGCATTGAACAATGGCAAGCCGAAGCCGGTATCGGGCCGGGACGCGCCGCGCAACTGAGCGCTTTTTTTCGCGACCCGCAGGTGCTGGCCTTGAGAGAAACACTACACACCGCTGGCGTCGACGGTTTCTGATTCGACCCGGCGCGGTTGAACCCAAGGGGCGGACATGCGTTCCAACAGCGCATCTACACCGACCGCCCGAGAGCCTTTATACGGAGTTGCTATGAATTTCCTGTCCCCCGTTGCCCTGCTCGCCCTGTGCGGTGCCATGGCTTCGCCTTTGATGGCAACTGAGCAACCCCCGGAGCTGACCGGGTGCGCGGCAAAGCGCCAGGGCATCATCAACCAGATCGAACTGGCCAAGTCCCGAGGCAATTCGGCCCAGCAAGCCGGGCTCGAAACAGCGCTGAACGAAGTGACCACTCATTGCACGGACGCATCCTTGCGCAAGGAGCGGGAAAACAAGGTCCTCGAGGCCAAGCACGAGGTGAGTCGTCGCCAGGCCGACCTGGAAAAAGCCATGAAGAAAGGCGACGCGGAGCGAATCAACAAGCGTAAAGACAAACTGGCGGCTTCCCGCAAGGAATTGCAGGAAGCGGTGGATGAGTTGGATAAATAAGCGGCAAGCTGCAAGTTTCAAGCGGCAAGCTCAAAGCGCCATGCTTTGAAACTGCCCATTGCTTCACGATCAGTGATTGCGAAACTCTTTATGGCAGGCACTGCACGCATCTTCGACTTTCTGCACCGCCGGCCCCAGGTTGCTGGCCCTGTAAGGCTGGACCTTGCTGGCCGTCACCAATTCACCGGTGGCCGCCTCAAGATTGCGGGCCAGTTCCTGAAAGCGCGCCTGCTTTTGCCAAACCTCATCCGTGGCGCTGGTGTGGTCTTCTTCACGAACCGGCGGGAAGTGCTTCCAAGGTTCGTGAGACAGTTGGTCCAGCTTTACCGCGCCGTCGGCAAAACGCACGCCGTCGAACGGAACTCGGCCGCGCAGCATGCCGCCCAGTTCTTCACTGGTCTTGAGCATCTGTTTGAAAATCGCCTTGCGCTGGCCCAGGGGAGAGTTGGGATCGACGCCACCGCAGCCGGATAACATCAGGCAGGCCAGCACAGCCATGGAAAATCGTCTTACAAACATCTTTGCCTCGGGACAGGAAACGGCCGTTAGTATCCCCGGGTCGCCAGAAAAGACCAATGGCCCTATCAACAATACGGGTTGTCGAGTGCGCGAAGGCACCCGACGATTGCAAAGGAAACCTTCATGAATAGCCGCTTCAAGTCATGGCACAAAAACCTGGCGCTGACACTGCCGTTGATCGTGCTGCTGGCCGGCTGCAATCGCGGCGAAAAGGTCGAAGAACCCAAGACCCACGCCCTTGCCACTTACGTCAACGCACCTTGGGAAGCGTTGCCGCCGGTGTCCGATGAGGACCTGCTGGCCGGCTTCGGCTCCTGGCGCAGCGCGTGCGTCCGGCTCAAGGCGGACGCGAGCTGGGGCCCAACCTGCGCGGCAGCGGTGAATGTGCCGCAGACCCCACAGGATGTTCGCAACTTCCTCAAGCAGACCCTGGATGTCTATGGTCTGCGTTCGGGGGACAACAGCCCCAACGGCCTGATTACCGGCTACTACGAACCGGTCTATCCCGGCAGCCTCACCCAGACTGCCACCGCCAACGTGCCAGTCTACGGTGTACCGGAGGACATGATCATTGTGTCGCTGGACAGCATTTATCCCGAGCTCAAGGGCAAACGCCTGCGCGGCCGTCTCGAAGGCCGGGTGCTCAAGCCGTATGACGACGCCGCCACCATCGAGAACAGCGGGGTGAAGGCGCCTGTCATCGCCTGGCTGACAGATCCGATGAACCTGCAATTCCTGCAAATCCAGGGCTCGGGGCGCATCCGTCTCGATGATGGCCGCCAACTGCGCATCGGTTATGCCGACCAGAACGGCCACCCGTATCGCCCCATTGGCCGCTGGCTGGTTGAGCAGGGCGAGCTGAAAAAAGAAGACGTGACCATGGGCACCATCAGTGCCTGGGCCAAGGCCCACCCGAACCGTATTCCCGAATTGCTGGCCAGCAATCCGAGCTACGTATTCTTCAACCGCAACCCCGACAGCAATGAAGGCCCGCGAGGCTCGCTGAACGTCCCTTTGACCGCGGGCTACAGCGTGGCCGTGGACCGCAAGGTAATTCCCTTGGGCAGTCTGTTGTGGCTGTCCACGACTCGACCCGACGGCAGCGCTTTGAACCGCCCCGTTGCAGCACAGGACACGGGAGGTGCGATTACCGGCGAAGTGCGTGCGGACCTGTTCTGGGGCACGGGCGAGGCCGCCGGGCAATTGGCGGGGGATATGAAGCAACAAGGCCAGATCTGGATGCTGTGGCCCAAGGGGATGGCGTTGCCTCAGGTGCCGCAGGTGGCGAATGCGGTCAGCGCCAATCCTTGAAGGACGTGTTTATTGTCCTGGCCCCATCGCGAGCTTGCTCGCGAGAGGCCGGCAAAAACACCGAAACGCCAAAGCCGGGTTCAAGCCGAAACGAAGAAGAAACTCGCCACCAACCCTACCCCCACGAACCATACCAGCGAACGCAAGACTGCCCAGTCGGCCAAATAGCAAATGATGTAGAGCAGGCGGCTGGTGATGAACAACACAGCCAGGACGTTGATGGTCACCAGTTCGGCATTGCCGGCCAGGTGCGCAACGATCACGGCGGCGGCAAAGAACGGAGCGATTTCGAAACTGTTCAGTTGCGCGGCGTAGGCGCGCCGGGGAGCACCTTCGAGTGAGTCGAGAAAGTCCCGGGGATCGTGGTTATCTTGCAGCCTATATTTCCCGCCTGCCTTGGCGATGCCGATACACAGGTAAGGCAGGAGAAAAGCGATCAAAACACACCACAGGGCAACTGTCATACCGCATTTTCCTTTTTTAGTTTTAGAGATTCGAAGGCAAGCATCTCAGGATTTCATCACCAGCATGCCAACCTGCACCAGCCCGCAGGCTAAGAGTCGCTGCCAGCCGAAAGGTTCTTTCAGGCAGTGCATGCCTAAGAACACGCGCTCCATTACGCCTGCAGAATAGACTCGCGATCCGTTAGCAGCCGTTTATACTGCACTCGACCACGCCGCACTCAGTTGCGCATAGACCAATTCCAATAATTCTGCCGCCGCCTCGTTCGTCCGAACCAAGGCGTCGGCATGCGTATGCCTGATCCGAGCGTCAAGACTACAGACAGAGACCTTGCGCATGCCACTCGCCTTGCTTGCTTTGGCCGTTGCCGCTTTTGGCATCGGCACGACCGAATTCGTCATCATGGGCTTGCTGCCCGACGTCGCCCGAGACCTGGCCGTGAGTATTCCTCACGCCGGGTTGCTGATTACCGGTTATGCCCTGGGGGTTGTGTTCGGCGCGCCGATCCTGGCGATCGGCACCGCGAACATGCCGCGCAAGGCCACGCTGCTGGGAATGACCCTGATGTTCATTCTGGGCAACGTGCTCTGCGCCCTGGCGCCGAACTACACCACCCTCATGGCCGCCCGGGTCATCACTGCGTTATGCCACGGGGCGTTTTTTGGTATCGGCTCGGTGGTGGCGGCCGGGTTGGTGGCGCCGAACAAACGAGCCCAGGCGATCGCGATGATGTTCACCGGCCTGACCTTGGCGAATGTCCTGGGCGTGCCGCTGGGTACGGCCTTGGGCCAATATGCCGGCTGGCGGTCGACGTTCTGGGCTGTGTCGGTGATCGGTGTGATCGCGGCCATCGCCCAGTGGGTCTGGCTGCCAAAGGAAATCCCGATGGACAAGGCCAACCTCGCCAGCGAATTCAAGGTATTGGGCAAGGCCAACGTGTTATTGGCCCTGGGCATGAGCGTGCTGGCCTCCACCAGCCTGTTCAGCGTATTCACCTACATCGCGCCGATCCTGCAGGACATCACCGGCGTCAGCCCTCACGGTGTCACCGTCATGCTGTTGCTATTCGGGGTCGGCCTGACGGCGGGGAGTTTCCTCGGTGGACGCCTGGCCGACCGGCGCTTGCTGCCATCCCTGGTGGGCATGGCGCTGGCCGTGGTGCTGGTGCTCGCCGCCTTCAGCCAGACCAGCCGATCGGTGATCCCGGCGGCGATTACCCTGGTGCTGTGGGGCGTCTTTGCCTTCGCCCTTTGTCCGATCCTGCAACTGCTGATCATTGACCAGGCCCATGAGGCCCCGAACCTCGGCTCGACCCTGAACCAGAGCGCGTTCAACCTTGGCAATGCCGCCGGCGCGTGGATCGGCGGCCTGGTCGTCGCCAGCGGGGCCGACCTTGCGGATCTGCCGTGGACCGGCGCCCTGGTTGGCGGGCTGACCGTACTGGCCGCGCTTTACTTTATTTTTCGGCAGCGTCGCTTGGGCGCCGTGGCACGCCTTGCCGACTGAGGGGCGTATTGGTCTCGCTGCGCACTTGGGCGTGGCTGATCAGCGCGAAGATGAAACTGCCGCCAATAATGTTCCCCGCCAACGTCGGTGCGGCGAACACCATCCAGAAGTCTTCCCACGACAGCTGGCCGGCAAACACCAGGTAAGACACCTCGGCCGAGCCGACGACGATGTGGGTGAAATCCCCAAGCGCCATGAGGTAAGTGATCAGCACGATGATCCACATCTTGGCGCTTTCCATGGACGGGATCATCCAGACCATGGTGGCGATCATCCAGCCGGAGATGATGCCCTTGGCGAACATCTGGCCCGTGTCGTTTTCCATGACCTTGCGACCGATATCGAGAAAGGCCAGGTCGGTGCGCTGGTCGAAAATCGGTAGATGCAGCATCACGTAGGCCACCAGCAGCGTGCCGCAGAGGTTACCCACCAGCACCACGCTCCATAGCCGGAACAACCGGCCGAAGTTGCCCAGTGTCGGCTTGCTCATGATCGGCAGCACAGCGGTCAGGGTATTTTCGGTAAACAATTGCTGGCGCGCGAGGATCACCGCCAGGAAGCCCGCGCAATAGCCGAGGCTGGCGATCACCTTGAAACCTTCATGATCCGGCAACCGCGAGTTGAGCAGCCCCATCGCCATCAGCGACAGCCCCATGGTCAACCCGGCCGCAAGGGCCGACCACCACAGCGCCGCCACGCTGCGCTCCAATTCCTGGTCACCCTGGGTGCGGATGATTTCATGCAACACCGCGGCGCGAGGCGGCTGGTTGCGGTCGACTTCGTGCTGCTCCTCTGCCGAGAGATCAGGGGTCTTGCCGTCTTTATGAGTGTCCATACAGCTCCTGAACCGGTGGCGTGATGTAGCTACGACACGCGGCGTACGGAGCTGTTCAGTGGTGCCCGCAAATGAGAGGCATATCGCCATCCTATTCGATGGCATCGTCCTGGAATTGATCCTTGACGTACTTGATCTCGGTCCGGCCATGGGGGGCGGGCAAGCCGTCTTCGCCAAGATTGACGAAGACCATTTTTTCCACCGTCAGGATGCTTTTGCGGGTGATCTTGTTGCGCACTTCGCAGGTGAGGGTGATGGAGGTACGACCAAACTCCGTGGCGGTGATACCCAGTTCGATGATGTCGCCCTGGCGCGAAGCGCTGACAAAATTGATTTCGGAGATGTACTTGGTGACCACGCGCTGGTTGCCCAGCTGGACGATGGCATAGATGGCCGCCTCTTCGTCGATCCAGCGCAACAGGCTGCCACCGAACAGCGTGCCATTGGGATTGAGGTCTTCGGGCTTGACCCATTTGCGGGTGTGGAAATTCATGATCACTCCTGGACGTCTGGCCGATGAATGCCCGCATCATGGCAGACCGTGCAGATCCGCTCTACGCCGCGGCGCCTATAACGATCATCGGCAATTTTGATTTGCCGACAGAAACCCTTTGGAAGATCCGCTTAGCCCGTTATAATCGCCCCGCTTTACCCGGCCCACCCTTTGGTCCGGTCCCGCCACCTGTCCGAGGGGCGCTGCAGCAGGCTCGACCTGTCAGGCTCGGATGGGGCGTTGCTTGTACGGGGCTCCCCGCACAGGCACTAAACGCACAACGGCGCCCATTCGCATACATTACGAATGGAGGCTCTTGATGAGCGCTGTTATCACGCCTGCTGCTTTTACCGACTACAAAGTCGCCGACATGTCCCTGGCTGACTGGGGCCGTCGCGAAATCATCATCGCCGAATCCGAAATGCCAGCCCTGATGGGCCTGCGTCGCAAATACTCTGGCGAACAGCCATTGAAGGGCGCGAAGATCCTCGGCTGCATCCATATGACCATCCAGACCGCCGTGCTGATCGAGACCCTGGTTGCACTGGGTGCCGAAGTGCGCTGGTCCTCCTGCAACATCTTCTCGACCCAGGACCAGGCTGCCGCCGCCATTGCCGCTGCCGGCATCCCGGTCTTCGCCTGGAAAGGCGAGACCGAGCAAGAGTACGAGTGGTGCCTGGAGCAGACCATCCTCAAGGATGGCCAGCCATGGGACACCAACATGATTCTTGACGACGGTGGCGACCTGACCGAGCTGCTGCACAAGAAGTACCCGGCCGTGCTGGACAAGGTCCATGGCGTGACCGAAGAAACCACCACTGGCGTACACCGCCTGCTGGACATGCTGGCCAAGGGCGAGCTGAAAATCCCGGCCATCAACGTCAACGACTCGGTGACCAAGAGCAAGAACGACAACAAGTACGGCTGCCGCCACAGCCTCAACGACGCCATCAAGCGCGGCACCGACCACTTGCTGTCCGGCAAGCAGGCCCTGGTGATCGGCTACGGTGACGTGGGCAAGGGCTCGGCCCAGTCCCTGCGTCAGGAAGGCATGATCGTCAAGGTGTCCGAAGTCGACCCAATCTGCGCCATGCAAGCCTGCATGGACGGCTTCGAACTGGTTTCGCCGTTCATCGACGGGATCAACGACGGCACCGAAGCCAGCATCGACAAAGCCCTGCTGGGCAAGATCGACCTGATCGTGACCACCACCGGCAACGTCAATGTCTGCGATGCCAACATGCTCAAGGCTTTGAAGAAGCGCGCCGTGGTCTGCAACATCGGCCACTTCGACAATGAGATCGACACCGCTTTCATGCGCAAGAACTGGGCATGGGAAGAAGTGAAGCCACAGGTCCACAAGGTTCACCGCACCGGCACTGGCAGCTTCGATCCGCAGAACGATGACTACCTGATCCTGCTGGCCGAAGGCCGCCTGGTCAACCTGGGCAACGCCACAGGCCACCCAAGCCGCATCATGGATGGCTCGTTCGCCAACCAGGTCCTGGCCCAGATCTTCCTGTTCGGCCAGAAATACGCCGACCTGCCACCGGCCCAGAAAGCCGAGCGCCTGACTGTGGAAGTACTGCCGAAAAAACTCGACGAAGAAGTGGCCCTGGAAATGGTCCGCGGTTTCGGCGGCGTGGTCACCAAGCTGACCAAGCAACAGGCTGACTACATCGGCGTTACCGTCGAAGGCCCGTTCAAGCCGCACGCTTACCGTTACTGATCGGCGCCCCCCTTCCGGGGGGATGCACTTTTGTAGGAGCGAGCCTGCTCGCGATCGACGTCGCCTCGGTCTGACACTCCGATCGAGGTGCCTGCATCGCGAGCAGGCTCGCTCCCACACTGGCCCGCCTCCACAGGGCTCTGCAAGCCTCACGGCCTACGAGTTTCCAAGGATATGACCATGTCCCAAGACCGTCGCTACAGCTTCGAATTCTTCCCGACGAAGACCGATGCTGGGCATGAAAAGCTGATCGCCACTGCCCGCCAGCTGGCAAGCTACAACCCTGATTTTTTCTCCTGCACCTACGGCGCTGGCGGTTCGACCCGCGACCGCACGATGAACACCGTGTTGCAGCTCGAAAGCGAAGTCAAAGTCCCCGCCGCGCCACACCTTTCTTGCGTGGGCGACAGCAAGGACGACCTGCGCAGCCTGCTGACCCAATACAAGGCAGCCGGCATCAAGCGCATCGTTGCCCTGCGCGGCGACCTTCCGTCGGGCATGGGCATGGCCAGCGGAGAGCTGCGCCACGCCAATGAACTGGTTGAATTCATTCGCGAGGAAACCGGCGAGCACTTCCACATCGAAATCGCCGCTTATCCGGAGATGCACCCGCAGGCGCGCAATTTTGAGGATGACCTGCACAACTTCGTGCGCAAGGCCAACGCCGGCGCCAACAGCGCGATCACCCAGTATTTCTTCAATGCCGACAGCTATTTCTACTTTGTCGAGCGTGTTCGCCAGATGGGTGTGGACATTCCCGTGGTTCCGGGAATCATGCCAATCACCAACTACAGCAAGCTGGCGCGTTTCTCGGACGCCTGCGGCGCGGAAATCCCGCGCTGGATCCGCAAGCAGCTGGAAGCCTATGGTGACGACACCGCCAGCATCCAGCGCTTCGGCGAAGAGGTCATCACGCAAATGTGTGAGCGTTTGTTACAAGGCGGCGCACCGGGGCTGCATTTCTATACCCTGAACCAGGCCGAGCCTAGCCTAGCGGTATGGAACAATCTCAAACTGCCGCGTTAATGACTTAATGCAGTGGTACAAAAGGGCCCTGGCAAAAACCAGGGCCTTTTTCTTTAAAAAAAGGACATCAGGAGCAACTCGATGCCGAATGGTCAAAGGTCGACGACCCCACAACTTATCTATTTGGTCTATGGGGCCGAGACCTATCACCAGGAAGCGGTGTTCAGTATCGCCAGCGCCTTGGCGGGCCTGCGGGAGACCCCCGATGAGGCATTGGACATCCAAGTGTTCACCGACAATGCCGCGCCCTACGTGGATTTGCCCGTTCGAGTGCGCCACCTGGACAACGAAACGCGCCAAGGGTGGATCGCTCCCCACGGCTATCATTTCCGCGCCAAGCACGTGGTCATGCGGAAGGTGCTCGAGGAAAGCGACCTGGCATTGCTGATCGACACGGACACCTTCTTCCATTGCTCGCCGATCGAGCTGTTCAAGCGGATCGAGCCGGGCACACTGTTGTGCAATGCCGTCGGCATGAACTATGGCGCCAACAAGGATGCCGGGCTTTACCTGACCCTCGCCCAGCCCTTGGCTCAACGAGAACTGGCCGACGACAACATGCCGCTACTCAATTCCGGCGTGATTGGCCTGTACGCAGTCGATGCGGCAATCCTCGATCACTCCATTGCGCTGATGGACGAATTTTATCCGTTGGCCCAAGGAGCCTATACCCTGGAAGAGTTCTGCCTTTCGGTGGCGGCCTATCGCAAGGTCAAGGTGCGTGAATGTCCAGACCTGATCCACCACTACTGGAGCCGCAAGCAGCTGTTTCGGGCCAAGACCAAGGCCTGGTATGACAAACACCGCGCAGCCCCCGTGGGCCAACATGCCCTGGATGAAACGCGGCAAGTCACTGCCATACTACCGCGCCCACCTATCTTCCAGCGCCTGGCCTACAAATTCATTACCGTGGCGTTGCCCGGTCACAAACGTCAGTTCATGCGCGAGATCCTGTACGGCTGCTATCGCCATACCAATCCATTCGACCAGGCGTGCGGCCCGGTCTGGTGGGAAAAGGCCCTGGAGAACGTCGAGCACCGGTTGAAGAAGCCTTTGGAAGACCATGAGCTCAAACATTGGCTCAGCCATCCCGTGATTCGCCTGGTGCTGGGTAAACGCCGAGAAGCCATCTACCGACACCTGATGCAGACAAAGAGCAACTGAGCCACGTGCTAGAGCGCTCTAGCTATTTAATGAGTTCTCGTCGTAACCTCCGGTCATGCCCGTAATCCTCCCGTTGCTGACAGCCCTCCTTCTCTCGTGCCTGAGCGTTGCCGCCCAGGCCGAGAAGTTGCGCATTGTCACCGAACCCTGGGCACCTTATGTCTACGAGGAAAACGGCAAGACCCTTGGCCTGGACTATGAAACCACGGCCATTGTGTTCAAACGCCTGGGCATCGATGTGGAATGGCAACTGCTGCCGTGGAAGCGCTGCCTGGCCATGCTGGAGCAAGGTTTGGCAGACGGCGCGCTCGACATATTCCACAGCGACGAGCGCGATGCCCTTCTGCTATACCCCAGCGAACCGCTGTCGGAGGTTGAATTCGTCATGTTCTATGCCAACGCCCGCCCCCACCCTTTTCGCACGCTCGACGACCTGGACGGGCTGACCGTCGGCACGTCGCCCGGTTATCTGTATAGCCAGGCGTTCAGGGAATCGAGCCGATTCAAACGGGAAGCGGCTCCGACCCACGAAGCCAACTTCGGCAAGTTACAGCTGGGCCGCATCGACCTGCTCATCACCGACCGTCGTGTAGGCCGACACGCCGTCAAGGCGCTTCAACTGGACAACCAGATCACAGAGAATCCCACCGTGGTGAGCCGCCAGAGCCAATACCTGGCGGTACGACGCAAGGCGGGCATGGACTTGCTCGTGCAACGCTTCGGCGCCGAGCTCAAGCGTTTCAAGCATGAACCGGCCTATGCCGAGCTGAGTGCTCGTTATGGCGCTGCTCCGGCGGCCAAGGCGGCTGGGCACAACGCGGTGTCACGCTGAAATGCACCGTTGAGCAGCAGGAAAGCAGCGCAGGGCGATTGCTCTGTTATACTCCGGCCTTCCCGCCAGGCTCACGCCCGGACGCCCGGTCTTGCAAAAGGCATCCCGACACCGCTACAGCGCAGCTTCCAGCCCGCGCGAGCCCTGTCCGGACGTGTCTTCCAGACCCGGCGGGACCGGACGGGATGAGGTCTCCAATCGACCGCATTCGCGCCAGGCAAGACTATCCCATTGGGCCAGGCCCTCACTAAAAACAGGATTACTCATGTCCTTTGCTTCCCTCGGTCTCTCCGAGGCTTTAGTCGGCGCCATCGAAGCCGCCGGCTACACCCAGCCTACCCCGGTGCAACAGCGGGCCATCCCCGCCGTGTTGCAAGGTCGCGACCTGATGGTCGCCGCACAGACAGGTACTGGCAAGACCGGCGGTTTCGCCCTTCCGATCCTGGAGCGGCTGTTCCCTAACGGTCACCCAGACAAATCCCAGCGCCACGGCCCGCGCCAACCGCGCGTCCTGGTCTTGACCCCGACCCGCGAACTGGCCGCCCAGGTGCACGAGAGCTTCAAGGTCTATGCGCGCGACCTGAAATTTGTCAGTGCCTGCATCTTTGGCGGTGTCGGCATGAACCCGCAGGTCCAGGCCATGGCGCGCGGCGTCGACGTGCTGGTGGCCTGCCCCGGTCGCCTGCTGGACCTCGCCGGCCAGGGCAGCGTCGATCTGTCCCACGTGGAAATCCTCGTGCTGGACGAAGCCGACCGCATGCTCGACATGGGTTTTGTCCATGACGTGAAGAAAGTGCTGGCACGCCTGCCGGCCAAGCGCCAGAACCTGTTGTTCTCGGCGACCTTCTCCAAGGACATCACCGACCTGGCCGGCAAGCTGTTGCACAACCCGGAACGCATCGAAGTCACGCCGCCGAACACCACGGTCGAGCGCATCGAACAGCGCGTGTTCCGCCTGCCGGCCAGCCACAAGCGTGCCCTGCTGGCGCATTTGATCACCACAGGCGCCTGGGAACAGGTCCTGGTGTTCACCCGCACCAAGCACGGCGCCAACCGCCTGGCTGAATACCTCGACAAACATGGCCTGCCGGCCGTGGCGATCCATGGCAACAAGAGCCAGAACGCTCGCACCAAGGCCCTGGCTGACTTCAAGGCCGGCGAAGTGCGCATCCTGGTCGCCACCGACATCGCCGCCCGTGGCCTGGATATCGACCAGTTGCCCCATGTGGTCAACTTCGAACTGCCGAACGTCGATGAAGACTACGTGCACCGTATCGGCCGTACCGGCCGGGCCGGTCGTTCGGGCGAAGCGATTTCCCTGGTCGCGCCGGACGAAGAAAAACTGCTCAAGAGCATTGAGCGCATGACCAAGCAGAAAATCCCCGACGGCGACCTGATGGGCTTCGATGCCAGCACGATCGAGGCCGAAAAGCCTGAAGTGCGCGAGCGTCCGGATGTGCGCAACCCGCGCAACCCACGTGGCCCGCGGGGCGACGGCCCGAATGGCAGTGGCGGCGGTCGCAAGGACAAGGGCAAGGACAAGGGCAAGGGCAAGGACAAATCGGCCAGCAACGGTCGCGGCGAGCGCCCGGCCCGCGAGCAGAAACCACGCGAAGGTACGCCGGCCCGCGAACAGCAGCGCCCTGCCCCTCGCGCCGCAGCCGATCGCGGCCCGGCCGATCGCGGCCCGGCCGATCGCGCCCCGGACGAGTTCCTCGACGACGATATCGATAACTTCGGTAACCGTGTCGACTACGTGCCACAGCAGAAACCGGCCCAGGGTCGCGGTCGCCGTCCTGGCGCCCCGGCACAAGGCGCAGGTTCGGGCGCACCGCGCGGTGGCCAGTCACAAGGTCGCCAGAACGGCCCGCGCAACAGCAACGGTTCTTCCACCGGCACCCCGCCGGCCAAGCGCAACGGCCCGCGCAGCGGCGCCCCACGTGACGGCCAGGCCCGGCGCGAAGACTCCCGACCTCGCCGCCAGGCCCGTGGTGACGACCAGCCTCGCCAGGAACCCGCCGTGCAGAACCCGCGAGGCAACCAGCCGAAAATCATCCACAAGGAATCGAAAACCGATCGTTTCCCGACGCCTGAGCAGCTGGACCAATTACCAAGCCGTCCGCGTGGCGAAAAACCGGCCTTGCTGACACGCAATCGCTGAGTTTCTCCAAGCCATGAAAAATGCCCCGGGTCTCACGACCCGGGGCATTTTTTTTGTGAACTCTTCCAGCTGTGGGAGCGAGCTTGCTCGCGATGGCGGCAGGCCTGCCACATTGATGTTGGCTGAAGCACCGCTATCGCGAGCAAGCTCGCTCCCCCCAGCATCCTTTGTATCGCCGAAATCCAGAGCAATAAAAAACGCCCCTGGCCGCAAGACCAGGGGCGTTTTTCGTCAGGGGCTAACGTTACTTCGCCTTGACGCCTTCAAACGAGACATACAACTCGACCGCGTCGGATTTCGGACCCAGGTCTTTCTGCTTGCCGAAGTCGGAACGCTTGATGGTGGTAGTGCCTTCGAAGCCGGCACGGTAGCCACCCCATGGGTCTTTGCCTTCGCCCAGGAAGGTCGCCTTGACCACAACCGGCTTGGTCACGCCCATCAGCGTCAGGTCACCGGTCACGTCGGCGGTGTTTTCGCCGGTGGACTTGACGCTGGTGGACACGAACGTGGCCTTGCCGAATTTGCTGGCGTTTAGGAAGTCAGCGCTGGCGATGTGTTTGTCGCGCTCGGCGTGGTTGGTGAACACGCTGGCGGTGTTGACGTTGAACTCGATCTTGCTGTCTTCAGGCTTGGCGGCGTCGAAGCTGAACTTGCCGTCAATATCCTTGAAGGTACCGGTGATGAAGCTATAGCCCAGGTGGCTGATCTTGAAATCAACGAAGGCATGCTGGCCTTCCTTGTCGACCACGTAGTCTGCGGCCATGGCCTGGCCGGCGGACAGCAGGGCAGAACCGATTGCCAGGGCGGCGAGCGTCTTTTTCAACATGCTTTCTATTCCTTTGGAGTCGAGGTTGAACATCAGGCTTGGCGCCCCAGCATGCGCTTGAGGGTCGCGTCACGGTCGATAAAGTGGTGTTTCAATGCTGCCAACGCATGAAGGCCGGAAAAAATTACCAACGCCCATGCCAGGTAAAAGTGGATCTGGCCGGCGACATCTGCCTGATCGGGCAGTCCGAACACCAGCGCGGGTACTTCAAACAGACCAAACACCGAGATCCCGACACCGTCTGCGGTGGAAATCAGGTAACCGGCAATCATCACGGCGAACAGCCCGAGATACAGCGCGCTGTGGCCAAGCTTGGCGCCTACGCGGGTCAGTCGCCCGTAGGTTTCCAGGGTCGGTGGCGGCGGGCTGACAAAACGCCAGAGCACCCGCAACACCATCACCGCCAACAGCACCAGGCCGATACTTTTGTGCAGCTCCGGCGCGTCTTTGCGCCAGGTGCTGTAGTAGTCCAAACCGACCATCCACAAGCCCAGCGCAAACAGCCCATACACCGCCAAGGCAACGGCCCAATGGGAAACGATGCTGACCCAGCCATAACGAGAAGAGGAGTTGCGAAGCTGCATTGCTCATATCCTGTAAAAACTGCGATCAAGACTAGCGACTTATCGATCGATTTAAAGCGGAAAATTTCGCTTTGAAATATCGAGAAATACGATGATCAGTCTGCAGAGGGTGGGTTAAGGAAAGATTAAAGCGGATGCGTTGCGTGGTGGCGAGGGGAAGCGGGCATGGATCCCGCAAGATGGAAGGGGCTCATCGTGAGCAGGCTCGCTCCACGAAAGGCCGTGCTGGGTGATATTCCCTGTCTCCTCAAGCCCCGGGGAAGCGCTCGTATCGATATTTTCCGTGGCTTCGTCCCGGGACGGATGTCCAAGCCAAAGCGGGTCAAAAGTTTATTTGAGGACGTGGAAATTAAAAACTTGGTCGTTTTCGCTACTGCCTCTCTAGAGTTATCTGTTGACGCACTCAGGCCTGTAAGGATCCATATCGCATCTATACGACAATTGAGGATCGTGTTTTTTAAGTATCATACGGCCATCTGTACAGCCGCTGCCGAAGAGCATGATCAATAATATTAATGCCGCCACCGGTTTCATATGTTGCTCCAGTTCTACGCGTCTAACGCTTTGAATCAATTAACCGAGCACTCAGGCTTATATGGATCAAAGGTGCATTTGTACGCCAACTGAGGGTCCCGTTCTGGAATCATCGGAATAATCAGGGGATCCCGACATTCACCATACACACACCCGTACAGCGAAACCGATACGACCATTGCCATTAGTATTTTCATACGCGCTCCTGTTTTTCGAGGAGCCTAGACTTTTGGCTTGGTGCGCTATATCGCCTGCTTCCGGTTAAAGGGTGGGAAGTTTCCGATATCTCGTCTAGCCCTGTAGGACGTCGGCGTAATGATCCACCCGTGGCGAGGGAGCTTTCTCCCGCTCGGCTGCGAAGCAGTTGTAAACCGGCGGGTGCGGTGTGCCTGATGCTCGCATTCGGCAGGACTGGGGCCGCTTCGCGGCCCAGCGGGAGCAAGCTCCCTCGCCACGGGTTTATTGATTGCCTTAAGTGAACGGCAGCGTTCTTTGCACCTGACCTTACTGAGCCTTGATCTCAGTAGTCGCTGCCGGCTTGGCGGCGGGTTTCTTCACTGGCTCAGCCTTTTTCACTGGAGCCTTGGCCGGGGCCTTTTTAGCCGGGGTCTTGGCCGCCGGCTTCTTCGCCGCTGGCTTGGCCGTGACTTTCTTGGCTGGCTCGGTCTTCGCCGGCGCCGGCGCGGGTGGCTCCACCGGCGCAGGGGCTGGGACGGGGGCCGGTGCCGGCGCTGGAGGCGGCGCTACCGGCTCGGGAGCCTTGGCCGGTTCCGGCTTTTTGTCGTCATCCGAGCCACCGAACAGGTTGGTGAAGAAGTTGCCCTTCTTCGCAGCCACCGCACCCGCTGCCGCCGCCGCCACCGGAGCCACCTTAGCCGGTTCGAATGATTTGCCGGCGGCCAAGTCTTGCACCTGGCTGGCGGCACGTTGGCCACTGCGTAGCGCGCCTTCCAACGTGCCTGGATACATGGCGTCGGTGTGTTCACCGGCAAAAGCTACGCGCTGCAAAGGCTTTTCCCACAGGCGCCAGTATTTGCTGATCTGACCCGGACCAAACGCCAGGTACGCGCCGCCCATGGAAGGGTCGGTGCTGTAGCGACGGATTTCATAACCGGTGAACGCACCGCGCGCTTGGGGATAAAACGCATGCAGGCGGATCAGCACTTGGTCGACCATCTGCTTGTCGCCAAAAGCCTGCATCACCCGGGCATTGTCGCCGGACAGGTTGATGACCACATTCGCCCCGCCCTTCAAAGCCGGCTCGATCCACATCATGCCCAGGCCGGCGTTGCTGTAGATCTCGCCCGACATGCGCGCCTTGCTGTCCCAGACCGGGGTCTTGAACTTGAGCATGATCTGGTCGCGCCAGCCGTAATTGGTGCCTTTGATCGCGCCCTGGTGCTGGGCATCGAGGGCCGGGGTCAGCTGGATCTTGTTCAACGCCCGCAGCGGCACCGCGAGCACGACGTAGTCCGCCTGGTAACCCACGCTGCCGACCTTGACGGTGACGCCGTCCTTGTCCTGGGAGATGGCCGAGACCGGGGAGCCGGTCTTGATAGTTTTCAGTTGCTTGACGAACGCCTGGGCCAATACCGGGCTGCCACCGAGCAGGCGCGAGGCGCGCAGGTCACGGTCGGATACGCCGCGATAGACGCGGTTCTGCTGTGCGAAATACAGCAGCGACAGGCGGGACGGCTCGTCATAGCGCGTGCGAATTTCCTGATTGACCAACTGCCGCGCGGTAGCGGGCAGCTGCAAGCGGTCGAGCCAGTTGGACACGGTGATCTGGTCGAGGGCGTGCAGCGTGTTGGTGGCCGTCGGGTTCAGCGGATCGTCGATGGACCGCGCCAGCTCGTCCAGGGTGGTTTCATAGCGCTTGAGCGCTTCGGCGGTGGCGGGCTGCTTGGTCGCCAGGTCGGCGGCGGTGAAATAAGCACCGTCGATCAGGTAACTCGGGGTGCGCACGAATTCCGGCGCCGGCGTGGTGCTCAGCTTGAAGGTGGAGACGTATTTGTTCAGCACCGGCTGGGTCTTTTCGTTGCCGATCCACTCACTGGTGGCCATGCCCGAGCGACCGCCCAGGCTCGGCTTGGCTTCCAGCAGCGTCACGGCCCAGCCTTTGTTCTGCAATTCGTAGGCCGCCGTCAGCCCGGCCAATCCACCGCCGATGACGATGGCCGTCGGTTGCTTGTCCTTGGCCAGCGCCGAAACGCTGAACAGCCCTATCATCACCAGCGCACAGGCGCGCAGCCAACCAGCAGACATTCAACGAACTCCGGAACAAAGCGTAAGAATTTTCGGTTTTTTGAGCCAGTCGGCTCTCGGTTTTTCGAGCCAGTCGGCTCAGGGAACGGCGAAGAATACGTCAGCCATCAAAGCGCCGCCAGCGACGTCTATCGCCTGGCCCAAAGTCGCGTGAATGACACAATGGGTTGTCCGCGGGGCCGCCATTGCATAGGCTTGCGCGATTGTTTTGCCCGCGCCCGCCGCGAGCCGCCTCGAGGAGACTGTACATGGGCCTGAATAACCAGTGGATGCAACGCGATCTCGCGGTGCTGTGGCACCCCTGCACGCAGATGAAAGATCACGAACAGTTGCCGCTGATCCCCATCAAGCGCGGCGAAGGCGTGTGGCTGGAAGACTTCGAAGGCAAGCGCTACCTCGACGCGGTGAGTTCCTGGTGGGTCAACGTCTTCGGCCACGCCAACCCGCGCATCAACCAGCGCATCAAGGATCAGGTCGATCAACTGGAGCACGTGATTCTCGCCGGTTTCAGCCACCAGCCGGTGATCGAGCTGTCCGAGCGTCTCGTGAAGATGACGCCTGAAGGACTGACCCGGTGCTTCTACGCCGATAACGGTTCGTCCTGCATCGAAGTGGCGATGAAGATGAGCTTTCACTACTGGATCAATCGCGGCCGGCCGGACAAAAAACGCTTCGTCACCCTGAGCAACAGTTACCACGGCGAAACCATCGCGGCGATGTCGGTGGGCGACGTACCGCTGTTCACCGAAACCTACAAGGCGTTGCTGCTGGACACGATCAAGGTACCCAGCCCCGACTGCTACCACCGCCCCGAGGGCATGGGCTGGGAAGAGCACTCGCGAAACCTGTTCGCGGCCATGGAACAGACCCTCGCCGAACACCACGACAGCGTCGCCGCCGTGATTGTCGAACCGCTGATCCAGGGCGCCGGCGGCATGCGCATGTATCACCCGGTGTACCTGAAGCTGTTACGCGAAGCCTGCGACCGCTACGGCGTACACCTGATCCACGATGAAATCGCTGTCGGCTTCGGTCGCACCGGGACGATGTTTGCCTGTGAGCAGGCCGGCATCACCCCGGATTTCCTTTGCCTGTCCAAGGCACTGACCGGCGGCTACCTGCCGCTGGCGGCATGCATGACCACCGACGAGGTGTACAGCGCGTTCTACGACGACTACCCGACTCTGCGCGCCTTCCTGCATTCCCACAGCTACACGGGTAACCCGCTGGCCTGCGCCGCAGCCCTGGCAACGCTGGATATCTTCGAAGAAGACAACGTCATCGAAACCAACAAGGCCCTGGCCCAACGTATGGCGAGCGCCACCGCGCACCTGGCCGATCACCCGAACGTGGCCGAAGTGCGCCAGACCGGCATGGTGCTGGCCATCGAGATGGTCAAGGACAAGGCCAGCAAAACCGCCTATCCGTGGCAGGAACGGCGTGGGCTGGCGGTGTTCCAGCATGCCCTGGAGCGTGGTGCGTTGTTGCGGCCGCTGGGCAGCGTGGTGTATTTCCTGCCGCCTTATGTCATCACGCCGGAGCAGATCGATTTCCTGGCGCAAGTGGCCAGCGAAGGCATCGACATTGCCACCCGGGAAAAGGTTAGCGTGGCAGTGCCGAAGGACTTCCATCCGGGTTATCGCGATCCGGGCTGAATCCCGGCCTCCTGTTGAAACACTGTTGTGGTGAGGGAATTTAGCGAAACGTCGCCTCGCCACAGATTTAACTTTTCAGAGACTCCACATGAGACTGTCCCGCTTCTTCATCGACACCCCCCTGAGCCTTGGCGATCACGAGTTGCCTGAAGCCCAGGCCCATTACATCGGCCGGGTGCTGCGCATGGCCGAGGGCGATGCGGTGCAGGTGTTCGATGGCTCGGGCCAGGAGTTTCGTGGCACCCTGGCCGAGGTCGGCAAGAAACGCGTGCGCGTGCAGCTCGACGAGCAATTTGCCGGGCAAGCCGAGTCGCCGTTGCGCATTCACTTGGGCCAGGGCCTGTCCCGGGGCGAGCGCATGGATTGGGCGATCCAGAAGGCCACCGAGCTGGGAGTCACCGAGATCACGCCGATCTTCACCGAGCGGTGCGAAGTGCGCCTCAAGGACGAGCGCGCCGACAAGCGCCTGCTGCATTGGCGCCAGGTGGCGATCAGCGCCTGCGAGCAATGCGGGCGCTCCACCGTGCCGGTGATCCACCCTCCACTGCTGCTGGCCGACTGGCTGAAGCAGACCGACGCCGAATTGAAACTGGTGTTGCACCCGGTGGCCGATCCGCTGACCAGCCATGCCAAGCCCTCGTCCCTGGCGTTCTTGATCGGCCCCGAGGGCGGGTTGTCGGATGGCGAGGTCGAGCAGGCCAAGGCCGCCGGCTACCACGCCGCCCGCCTCGGCCCCCGCGTGCTGCGCACCGAAACCGCTCCGGTGGTGGCGCTGGCGGTGGCGCAGCAGTTGTGGGGGGATTTCTGAGTCTCGGCGACCACTGAAGACCCCTTGTGGGAGCGAGCCTGCTCGCGAAGGCGATTCAACATTCATCATCGATGCAAGCTGATCCACTGCATTCGCGAGCAGGCTCGCTCTCACAGTTCTTCCACAGTTCTTCTTCCAAAGGCTACTGCACCGGATCGCTCGTCGGCTTGGCAATGATCGCCTTCAACTCGCTGGTCATCGGGAACTCCAGGTTCAGCCCCTTCGGCGGGATCGGCTTCTGGAACCAACGGTCGTAGATGGTGTTGATTTCTCCTGATTTGTACAGGTCCGCCAGGGTCGCGTTGACCAGCGCCAGGAATTGCGGATCGTCCTTGCGCACCATGCAGCTGTAGATTTCCCGCGACTGTTCTTCCCCGACCACGACCCATTTGTGTGGATCGCGCGCCTTGGCCCGTTCGCCATAGAGCAGCGCGTCGTCCATGTAGAACGCCGCCGCCCGACCGGTCTCGAGCATCTGGAAGGCTTCACCGTGGTCCTTGGCGCTGATGACGAACATCTCGACTTTGTTGTTCAGGTTGTAGCTTTTGAGGAACCGCTCGTTGGTGGTGCCGGCGGTGGTCACCACGTTCTTGCCCCGCAGGTCGGCGAAGCCGTGAATGCCGCTGTCCTTGGCCGTCAGCAACTGGCCCTTCACGTAAATGAAACCGTAGGAAAACGCCACTTGCTTCTGCCGCTCGGCCGTTACGCCAGTGGAGCCGCATTCCAGGTCCACGGTGCCGTTCTGCACCAGTGGGATGCGGGTCTGGGAAGTGACGAGGTTGTATTTCACGTTCAGTTGCGGCAGCGCCAGTTGCTGCTTGATCCGCTCGACGATCTTGCTCGCCAGCTCCACGGAGTAGCCCATCGGTTTGCCGCTGTTGTCCCCCACATAGGAAAACGGCACCGAGGCGTCGCGATAACCCAGCGTGATGCTCTTGCTGCTGGCGATCTTGTCCAGCGTGCCGGCCGGCGGCGCTTCGTTGGCGAATGCCGGGGCGCTCAACAGCAGGCTCAGGGTGCAGCCGATCAACGTGATTCTTTGCATTGTTATTCTCCGTTGCGGGTGGGTCAGGCGGCGCGGGGCGCGAGGCCTCGCATGTCGATGGAAGGTGTACGTTGGCGGATCAGTTCACTGAGCAAGCGGCCGCTGCCACAGGCCAGGGTAAAGCCCAAGGCGCCATGGCCCAGGTTGAGCCACAGGTTGCGATAGCCGGTGGCGCCAATCAGGGGCACGCCGCTGGGCGTGGCCGGACGCATGCCCGCCCACTCGACGGCGCGTTCGTAGTCCCCGGCCTGTGGGAAGGTTTCCATGGCCTGGCGGCGGATCAAGGCCAGGCGCCTGGGGTCCGGTGCCGGGTCAAAACCGACAATGTCCACCATCGCCGCCACTCGCAATTGTTCGCCGATGCGAGCGTAGACGACCTTGCGGTCATAGTCGGTGATGCTCAGGTCCGGCGCCCGGTGCCGCGCCTCGATGGGGACCGTCAGGCTGTAGCCCTTGAGCGGGTACAACGGCATTCGTACGCCAGGCAACGCCAGCGCTGCGCTGCGGTGGCCAGCGGCGATCACCAAGGCGTCCACGTCCAGGCGATGGCCGCCCAGGTCGATAGCCTGCACCTCACCGTTGGCATAATGGGTAGCAGTCACCGCACGCCCCAACAGGAACTCGCAACGCCCCGAAGCCCGCAACCGCGCCGCCAATTGCTGGCAGAAGCCATGGCAATCGCCAACCTCCTCGTCCGGCGTATAGATCCCGCCCGCGAACGGCACGTCGGCCAATGCGGGTTCCAGGCTCGCGCAATCGGCGTGGCCCAGTACGTGCTGAGCAGGATCCGTTACCCGCCGCCGAGCGTGTTCGAAATGGCTGGCATTGCGAAACGTCACCAATTTGCCGTTGCGCCGCCAGTCAAAGCCGTCGAGGCGATCCTCTTCACGCCAGGTCTGCAATGTCGCTTGGCTCAGCAGTGCCAGACGCAACAGGTGTTCACCGTTGCGGCGGTTGACCGAGGTCCGGCACGCGGCGATAAACGCCGCCATCCAGCGCCATTGGGCCGGGTCGAGGCGTGGGCGCAGCTTGAGTGGCGAGTCCGCGCGCAACATCCAGCCAAGGGCCTGCCACGGCACCCCGGCATCCGCCAGCGGCGTGACGTAGCGATAAGATAACTGCCCGCCATTGGCGAAGCTGGTTTCGCTGCCCAACGCGTCGCGGGCTTCCACCAGTGTGACATCGACGCCTTCGCGGACCAGCGCGTAAGCCGTCGCCAACCCGATCACGCCTCCACCGATGATGCAAACCCGCTGAGCCATGTTCATCCCACACCTGTTTTGAATGGGTCAAGGTTAGGATCGGATGACAGCGTTCGAACAATGAATAAAGATGGGCCTCCTATAAACAAAGGTTATGGACTCGCCATGCGCCTTCGTCATATCGAGATTTTCCAGGCCATCCGCCAGACCGGCTCCATCAGCGGGGCGGCGCAATTGTTGCACGTCTCCCAGCCGGCCGTGACCAAGGTGCTGCAGCATGCCGAACAGCAACTGGGGTTTGCGCTGTTCCTGCGGGTGCGCGGCAAGCTGCAGGCCACGCCCGAAGCGCTGGAACTGGAACGCGAGGTCGACAAGGTCAGCGAAAGCCTGCAAGGCGTTCGGCGCCTGGCCCAGAGCCTGCGCCGCGAGCCCGGCCACAGCCTGCGGATCGGCGCCACGCCAGCCTTGGCCTTGTCGCTGATGCCGGCGGCGATCCATCACTGGACCCGACTGTATCCAGACATCGTGTGCGAATTATCCAGCGCCCACAGCCGCGAATTGACGCAAAACCTGCTGATGCGTGAGATCGACGTCGCCCTGACTTTGCAACCGCCCGATCACCCCGGCCTCAAGGCCCAGCCCCTCGCCAGCGGCGTGCTGGTGGCCCTGGCGCCCAGCGGGCACTGGCCCGAAATGGCCATCGGCACGCCCATGCCATTGCAGGCCCTGGCCGATGCGCCGTTGATCGGCCTGTCCAGCACCGACCCGCTATCGGCCAGGCTGGACGGCTATCTCAAGTCAGTGGAACCGCCGCCGCGCATCAACATCGCCGTGCAGACGTACTCACTGGCCCGGGCCATGGTCGAGTCCGGTGCCGGGCTGGCGGTGATCGACCCGTTCACGGCCTTGGGCGCTTCGCGCACCCGCACGGCCATCCGCCCGTTGTCACCTGCGCTGCCCATTTCCCTGTACGCCGTGACCCGGGCCAACGAGGCCCCAGCCCATACAATGGGTGCCCTGCTGGAGATTTTCGCCAGCCAGGCCCAGGCGCAACTGGATCGTCTGTTTACAAGTGCTCAAAGCACATAGAACAGAATCGCCACGAAATGCAGCAGGCTGCCGGCAATGACGAACAAATGCCAGATGCCATGGGCATGGCGCAGGCGTTGGTCGAGCGCGAAAAAAACGATGCCCACGGTGTAGAGCACGCCGCCCGAGGCCAGCCAGGCGAACCCGGTGCTACCCAGCGCCGCCAACAACGGCTTGACCGCCACCAGGACGATCCAGCCCATCACCGCGTATATGACGATCGAGAGGACCCGCGCTTCGGAGCGTGGCTTGATCTCCTGCAGGATGCCGATCAGGGCCAGTCCCCAGACAATCCCGAATAACGTCCAGCCCCACGGCCCGCGCAGGGTCACCAGGCAGAACGGCGTGTAGCTGCCAGCAATCAACAGGTAGATCGAAAAATGATCGACCTTCTGCATGATTTCTTTTTTGCGTCCGCGCACGCTGTGATAAACCGTCGAGGCGCTGTAGAGCGCCAGCAAGGTGAACCCGTAGATTGCCACGCTGACAATCTTCCAGGGATCGCCGGCCATTCCGGCAATCACCAACAACCACACCGCGCCGATAAACGCCGCGACAGCCCCAACCAGGTGCGTCCAGGCGTTGAGTCGTTCTCCGTGATACATCCAATCCCACCCCACATTCCGAAACTGGCGCCAAGGCTCAGGCCTGGCGCCTGAAACTGCAATGAATTGCTTTTCAAATTGCGATATAGCAGGTGTGGCGAGGGGATAAATCCCCTCGCCACAAAGGCAGGTTCGGGCACAATCAGCCCATACGAATAAGAGTCTGCCTCCCATGCTGATCGACGAAGAATTGACCCTGAAAAAACTCGAGGTGTTCCTGGCCTTCATGCGCACCGGCAACCTGGCGCGGGCGGCGGCCGATCTGCAAACCAGCAACGTCAGCGTGCATCGGGCCATTCACTCCTTGGAGAGCGCCCTGCGTTGTCCATTGTTCAAGCATGAGGGCCGCAACCTCACGCCGCTGGAAAGCGCCTATGTATTGGAAGAGCGTGCGCAGAAATTGATCCAGGACGTGATCGAAAGCGTGCGCCTGACCCGTGAGGCGGCTGGTTTTTCCGCCGAGCGTTTCAAGCTGGGATCGTTGTATTCATTGACGGTCAAGACCGTGCCGCAGCTGATCATGGGCCTGAAGATCCGCCGCAGCGAGCTCAATATCGACTTGATCATGGGCTCCAACATCGACCTGTTGTACAAGCTCAAGAACATGGAAGTCGATGCGATCCTGGTGTCGCTGGACGACAGCGTCAACGACCCGGACTGCGAGCAGATCCAGCTGTTTTCCGATGACATCTTCCTCGCCACGCCGGCCGACTCCCCCTTCGCCCAGCGCAGCGAAGTGGACCTGGCCGAAGTGCGCGACGAGACCTTCATCACCCTGACCCAAGGCTTCGCCACGCATCAGGACGGCGTTCGGGTATTCAAGCAGGCGGGGTTCGAGCCGAAGGTGGCGATGCAGGTCAACGACATCTTCACCCTGCTGAGCATGGTCAGCTCAGGGGTAGGCTATGCCTTGCTGCCGGGCAGGATCGCGGCGGTGTACGAAAACCGGGTGAAACTGATCCCGTTGCAGGAAAAGTACCGTTTGCAGCAGCACATCGGCGTAGTCTTTTTGAAAGCCAAGGAGCGCGACCCGAACCTGCTGGCGCTGTTGGCGGAGTGCCGGATGTATGCCAATCGCCAGGCTTGAAACCGAGCCGCGCCCATCGCGAGCAGGCTCGCTCCCACAGGGGATCTGTGAACACCGATCCAAAGTGGGAGCGAGCCTGCTCGCGATGGCGCCAGCGTAGTTAGCGAAGAGCCTAAGCCCTACCCCATCAACCCGCGCATGATCAGAAACAACAGCGAAGGCCCGAGCAAGCAGCCAAGCGCCGTATAGAACGCCGCCGTCAGGCAGCCATACGGCACCAGCTTCGGATCGGTCGCCGCCAGGCCGCCGGCCACGCCACTGGAAGTACCCATCAGCCCACCGAAGATCACCGCGCTGCGCGGGTTGTTGAGGCCGATGAAGGGCGCCACGAACGGCGTCGCCACCATCACCAGGATCGCCTTGATCAACCCGGCGGCGATGGACAGCGCCATCACCTCGGAACTGGCGCCAATCGCTGCCCCGGTCACCGGCCCGACAATATAGGTCACCGCCCCGGCGCCAATGGTGGTCAGGCTCACCACATCGGTGTAACCGAAGGCCATCGCCACCCCAACACCGGCGATAAATGAAGTCCCGACCCCGACGAACAAGGCCAGTATCCCCACGAAGCCGGCGCGCTTGAGCTCCTCGACGCTGACACCGAACGCCGTGGCGACAATCGCAAAATCACGCAGCATCGCGCCACCCAGCAAGCCGATCCCGGACAGCAGCGGGATGTCCACTACGCCCTTCTGCCCGCCGGTCATGGCCCCGCCGATGTATGAAAGCACCAGGCCCAGCAGGATCGCGATGGCCGAGCCATGCAGGCGACCTTTGGTGAACGTGTTACTCATCCAGTAGGACACCCACATGGTGATCCCGACAATCGCAAAACCACTGATCAGGCCGTAGCCGGTGATGACTTTCATCATGGATTCGTACATGGCGATCACCCGACCGTTTTCACGGACACGTTGGATTGAGGGTCCTTGTTACCAATGCGCACCAGCACCGGTACCAACGCAAAGGCAATCGCCACGGCCAGGGTCCCGGCCAGGATCGCCATCGGCCCGCCTTTCAGCGCGCCATAGACGTTTTGCTGCGCCGCCATCGCCACCACGATCGGGATATAGATGGCACTCCAGAATTCCACGCCAGCTTCAGACTTGCCCTTGAACAGGCCGCGCTTGTTCAGATAGCTGCCCAGGCCGATCAATAGCAGCATCGCAATGCCGACACCGCCGACGTTGGCCGGCACGCCGATCAATTTGCCCAGCAGCTCACCGATGAAAATACCCGCCAGGGTACAAAAGGCCAGAAACGCCACACCGTAGATAATCATTGTCGTAATCCTCAAAATGCATCGTCGAAGTTGTTGTTTTTGTGCTTCGCCAGCTTGAGTCGGTGTCTAGGGTTGGCGGCGTCCCTCCTCATGCAGTAGCGCTTGCAGCGTATCCAGCCGCGCGCCATCAAACGCCATGACAGTGCCTTGCTCGAACACCCGGCGCGCCAGCCCGGTGAGCACCGCGCCGGGCGGCAATTCGATTTGCAGGCGCACGCCACGCTCATAGGCGCTCTGCACCGTGCCGCGCCAATCGACGACACGGCACATGTTGAACGCCAGATCGTCGCGCAACGCATCGGTCTTGAACATCGGCCGGGCGCGGCTGCCACTGAGATAGCCCAATGTTGGCGCCTTCAACGGCACGTCGGCGAATGCCTGGGCCAACGTCCGGGCCGGTGCCTCCAGCAACGGGCAATGGGACGGCACGCTGACCGCCAGCCGGCAAGCCTTGCCCGCGCCTTGACGCCGGGCCTTTTCGGCGACGAGGCCCATGGCTTCGTCGCTGCCGGCGATGACTACCTGGTTATCGGCATTGATATTGGCGAGGTAGACCGGCGCTGTTTCGCTGTGTACCTGGGCAAGCAAGGTCTCCACCACCGCGAGGTCCAGGCCGATGATCGCCGTCATGCCGTAGCCTCGTGGATACGCCTGCTGCATCAGCTCGCCCCGCAGGCTGACCAGGCGCAGCGCATCCGCAAAATCCAGCGCCCCAGCCACGACCGCCGCCGGATAAGCACCGATGGACAGCCCCGCGACGTAATCCGGAGCGCGAGCCTGCTCAAGCAACCGACGAGCCGCCGCCACGCCTGCGATCAGCAGGCACAGCTGCACGGCGCGAGTCGATTGCAAAGCCTGGGCACTGTCCAATCGCAATACATCTTCACCCAGCACATCCCCCGCCTCTTCGAGGATCAGCGGTGCCAACCCATGGAGCATGCCCACGCGCTGCGCACCCTGGCCGGGAAAGACGAAAAGGCTGCTCACGCGACCTGCTCCACTGGAGATTGCCAAGGGTCGCTCACCAGGCGCGCCTGGACATCATCCTTGAGCAAGACCCGACGCGACGAGCCCGCCCACTCGCGTAGGGCGACGGCGCCGCAAGGCGTTTGCAACTGCATGTCCACGGCGCAGACCGAGGCATCCAACAGCGCCAGCAGTTCCTTGGCCTGGAGACGATTCAGACGACGCGGCGCGCGCAGAATCAAATCCAAGTCACTGCGTTCATGCAGCGCCTCGACACCCGTGGCCAATTCGAACCCGGCGCTGCCGCTCACGCCCCAGATCCAACCACTGGCGTCGAGCAAGGAGCGGAGCTGCGCCAGGGCGATCAGCGCAGGCAGGTCACGACGGCATTCGACATGACAAAGATCTTCCGGGCGTACCCGGCGCTGGACCGCAACCACAGGCATCGACGCGGCGTAACGCTGTTCCCGGGAGGGGCCGCGCAGGCCCACCGCGACGTGCCCGGGCAAGGTGAGCGCCCGACGCACCACCACCGGCTGCCCGAGGTCGAGCGATTCGACAGCCCAACCCGGCGCATCCGCAGGCAACTGCAAGGCAGTCATCCCCCAGAGCAGGTCATGGGCCAGGAACGTGCTCACCACTGCGCCCTCAACAACTGGCGAACTTGGCTGGAAGCTGCGCGATGGGCCGCCCCCAAACGCCCGCTCAGATCCCGAGGCGCACCCGCCACGTCGTTGATCGCCTGTTGCAGGCAATCAGACACCCGCCCCAGATCCGCTGCCGTCGGTTGCTCGATCTGCTCAACCGACAAGGTTTCCCAGAGCAAACCCAGGCTGGCGTAGCTGTCGATGTCATAGGCCATTGGCGGCACGCTGGCAGCCAGGGCTTCAAGTTCTTCGACACTGCGCAAGGTCACCCGCGCCGCCGAGGCCTTGCCCATGGCATGGACCATCACCCCCGGGTCGCGCAGGGCAATCAGCCGGTTGGCCTGGTAGCCGTGGGCCAGGAACGCGCCGGACATCGCCTTGCCCACCAGCAAGCCAATCACCGGGTGCCCGGCCAATCGGGCGCGGACATAACTGTCTGCCGCGCCAGCCAGTGCTTGGTGAATGCCGAGGGCTTCTTCGCGACGGCCATAAGCCTGGCTGGGCACATCGACGATGGCGATCAGCGCACGTTTGCGAGGCGCGTTGCGGTCGGCTTCGATGGCATCGTCCACCGCCTTGGCCAAGCCCCAACCTTCGAGCAACCCGACTTCGCCATTGCGCGCCCGAGGAAAACGGTTGTCGGGATCGGCCACCACGGCGATCAACCGCGCGGTTTGTTCGCCCAGTTGGACGTCGGCCACTTGCAGCGAAGCTGGCAAGCCATCCAACGGCTTGGCGCCGCCGCTCAAGGCCTCGAACCAGCGCGCGCCTCTCATTGAATACGAACTCATGGGCGTTCTCCCTGATACAGCTGGCGAACCGCTGACGGTTCGATTTGCACGTCGGTGTCCAGGCGGGCCAGGCGTTGCAGGAACAAATCGGCCTGACCGCTGCGGTGTTCGTCGGGCACACCCAGGTGCAACAGTTCGCCGACCTGCCGACGGATCTGCGCGACGTCATCGGCAACGTATCGGTCCACCAGCCCGGTCGCGTAGCGCTGCTCGCCGCCGGTCAGGCTCCAGATGAACGGACGATCGCGGGAGTCGTACTCGTCGATGCCGGCCTCCTGCTCGATCACTTGCGGGCCGTTCAACCCCAGCCGCGCTTCCTGGGTCACCAACAGGTAACTGCACAACCCGGCGGCAATCGACATGCCGCCAAAGCAGCCAACGCTGCCCGCTACCACGCCGATCACCGGTTGGAATTGGCGCAGGTCGACGATCGCCGAGTGGATCTCGGCGATCGCCGCGAGCCCGAGGTTGGCCTCCTGCAACCGCACGCCGCCGGTTTCCAGCAGCAGCACGACGCGGGTCGCGATGCCTTTGCGGTTGTCTTCAGCCGCCAGTTCCAGCGCACCGGCAATTTTTGCCCCGCCGACTTCGCCGAGGCTGCCGCCCTGGAACGCACCTTCGATGGCGGCGATCACCACCGGTAGGCCATCGAGCGTGCCCTTGGCGATCACCACGCCATCGTCGCTCTGCGGCACCACGCCTTGGCGCAGCAGCCATGGCGACATGACGCGCTGGAAGGGGTCGAGCAGTTCACGGAATGTTCCCTCGTCGAGCAAGGCCTTGGCCCGTTGCCGGGCACCGAGTTCGACGAAGCTGTGCTTGTTGAGCAGCGTTGCGCTGTCAGTCATGGCCGATCTCCTCGAAGCCTTGTTCCAGGCGCAGACGCACCACGCCTGGGGTGGCGCCGAAATCATGGATGTCGATGTTCATCGCCGGGGGCGTCTGGCCGTCGAACATGCGGGCGAACAAATGCTGCCAGCGTTGCTCGCTGCCATTGACCGAGGTCTGCACCTGAATGGTCAATTTTCCCGCCAGCCCCGGTTCGATCAGCACCTCCAGATCGCCCGAGCCGACGCAGCCCACCAGCGCCCGGCCTCGTGGCGGCTGTCCGGCGGAAAATTCAAAGGACAAGGTTTCCATCAGCACACTCCTGGAAAGAGGTCATCGCCGCGCTCGATACGGTCGAGAAAGAGGCAGGCGGCAAGCAGGTCGGCAGCGCCGCCGGGCGAGGCGTTCAAGGCAATCAATTGTTGGTCCAGCGCATGGAGTTGGCGGCGACCCACCAGGCTCGCGCTGCCACCGGCGTCGAGCACCGCTTTGGCGCCCTGTTGCATGGCTTGCAGCCCCGCTTCGCCGGCGCGGTAGAGCACGCAGGTGTCGGCCAGGGTGGTCATGATCGCCAGCAAGGCATCGAGCCGGGCGTTCTGTTCGCCCGCTCCAGCCGCGCGGCTGCGCTTGAGTTGCGGCAGGCCCAGGCCGGTGACGGCCGGGAACGCCAGCTGCGCTTCTTCCCGGGCACCGCGTACGCCGTAACGCTGGGCGACCTGGACGCCATGGCTCAAGGATTGGGGCGCATAACGGTCGTTGAGCAAGGCCAGACGAGCGGCGCGTAGGGTGACGGCGCCCGCGACGTTGGATTCAGGCTTCAGCGCCGCCGCAGCGATCAACAGGCCCAAGGCCCAGATCGCGCCACGATGAGTATTCACCCCACCCGTGGTGGCGAGCATCGCGGCTTCACCGTCACGGCCGATGCGGCCCAGGGCTTCGCGCAATGGCAGGCCGATCTCGCCACAGTCGAGGGCGGCTTCGGCCATTTCCTTGAAGGCCGGCCACAATGACAACGCCGAAGCGTGCATCAGACCCAAGTGCAGATCGGTATGGGCACCGCTGCCGCGCCGATCCACCAGCGCCGGTTTCGGCGAGAGGTCGGCCTCATCGATCAACGCGTCCACCGCCAGGTCGGCCAGACGTTCAGCCAGGGAAATTGGCTTGGGTTGCAGATTCAAGGCGCGCATTTACCAGCTCCTGAACTTGGCGGGCGGGTTGTAGAGGCCACCGGACCACTCCACCAGATCGGCCACGCTCTTGGCCGCGAGCAGCTCGCGGGTGGCGTCGGTGCGGCGGATACCGAGGTCTTCGGGCAAGGCAATCAACCCTTCGCGGCGCATGCGCGCGGTGTCTTTCGGGTCATGGCGCAAGCCGACGGCCGTCACCCCGGCCACGGCGGCGATCATCGCCTGGCGCTCTTCGAGGGAGCGGGCCTTGTACAGGTAGGCGATGCCTTCTTCGGTGAGCAGGTGGGTAACGTCGTCGCCGTAGATCATGATCGGCGCCAGGGGCATGCCGGCCTGCTTCGCCACGTCCACCGCGTCGAGGGTGTCGACGAAGGTCGGTTTGCCGCCCTCCTGGAACGTCTCGACCATCTGCACCACCAGCTTCTTGCCGCGCTCGAGCAGCGGCGCTTCGCCGTCGCCGTGGCGCATGTCGAGCCAGGCCGGGGTGCCATGACGACGGCCGCGCGGGTCGTGGCCCATGTTCGGCGCGCCGCCAAAACCGGCGAGTCGGCCACGGGTCACGGTTGAGGAATGACCGTCGCCGTCCACTTGCAGGGTAGCGCCGATGAACAGGTCCACCGCGTATTGCCCGGCCAGTTGGCAGACCATGCGATTTGAACGCAGCGAGCCGTCATGGCCGGTGAAGAACACGTCGGGCCGGGCGGCGATGTAGTTCTCCATGCCCAGTTCGGTGCCGAAGCAATGCACGCTTTCGACCCAGCCACTTTCGATGGCCGGGATCAGGGTCGGGTGCGGGTTGAGGGTCCAGTTGCGGCAGATCTTGCCTTTGAGGCCGAGGGATTCGCCGTAGGTCGGCAGGATCAATTCGATGGCGGCCGTGTTGAACCCAATGCCGTGGTTCAAGGATTGGACGTTGTGTTTTTCGTAGATCCCACGGATGGCCATCATCGCCATCAGCACATGCACAGGCTTGATGTGGCGCGGGTCGCGGGTGAACAGCGGCTCGATGTAGAACGGCTTGTCGGCCACCACCACGAAATCCACCCAGGACGCCGGGATGTCCACACGGGGCAGGTCGCTGACGTCGTCCACCAATTGGTTGACCTGGACAATGACGATGCCATCGCTGAAAGCCGCCGGTTCGATCAGCGCGGGGGTGTCTTCAGTGCTGGGGCCGGTGTAGATATTGCCGGCGCGGTCGGCCATGAAACCGGCCGAGAGCACAACGTTGGGAATCAAATCCACCACCAGCCGGGCATAGAGTTCGATGTAGGTGTGGATCGCGCCGATTTCCAGCAGGCCGTCTTCCAGCAATTGGCTGATGCGCAGGCTTTGGGTGCCGGCAAAGGAAAAATCCAGCTTGCGAGCGATGCCACGCTCGAAGAGGTCCAGGTGCTCGGAACGGCCGACGCTGGGCATGATCATGTGCAGGTCGTGCAGCTTCGATGGGTCGGCCTTGGCAAGGGAGCGCGAAAGAAAATCCGCCTGCTTCTGGTTATTGCCCTCCAGCACCACACGGTCGCCGGGCAAGATCAATGCCTCCAACGCCGCAACGATGTTATCGGTGGGCAACACCACGCCATCGGCAAGGTCCTTGACCAACGCCAGGCGCCGCTGCTTTTCGCTGCGCCGCCGCGTCCATCGCGAGTCGGGGGATATTGTTGTTGTCATGTCCACTCCACGGGTTCGCTTTCGTGGGGCTTACCTTAGGAGTGTTGTGGCGAGGGCATCAATCAAGCTCGATGGTGGATCGTTACGGTGGGAGTAATGGTTGAGTGCGGCGCGATGGACAGCGCTTTTCGTGGCGAGAAAGCTAGCTCCCTCGCCACGGATATCAGCTCTGGGACAGCCCCGCGGCAATCACCAGCTCCTCCAACGCCAACAGATCCGGTACTTTCGCCACATGTTCCCCGACCTGCACGGCGGCCTGCTCCAGCCCGCACAGCGGCACGTCAACGTAGCTCAACTGGCTGTCGAGCTTGTAGGAACGCGGGATGCCTTGGACCAGCAGGGCAATGAAGCGCAACTCCGGGCGGCCGCCCAGGGCGTTGAGCACGACGATGCGCGCGCGCTCGCCGATCATGGTTTTCTGGCCACAGGCCGACTCGAAACTCAGCAGTGGGATCTGGCGTTCGCGCCAGCTCACCCAGCCCAGAAACCAGGGCGGTGTGTCCATGTCGAACGCGCTGCTTTGGTAGTCGATCAGCTCCGCCACCGCGACATTGGGCAATACCAGATGCCGGTCGGCCAAGGGCAGCAATAACCCGGTGAGATGACTGGCGCGAAATTCATCCATGGTTTTTGCTCCAGTAGGCGATGCTGTCGAGCAGCACCGATTCCTGGTACGGCTTGCCCAGGTAATCGTTGACACCGATGGTCATCGCGCGGTCGCGATGCTTCTGGCCGGTGCGGGAGGTGATCATGATGATCGGCAAGTGCGCCAGGCTTGGGTCGTTGCGCACTTGGGTGGCGACTTCGAAGCCATCCATGCGCGGCATTTCGATGTCCAACAGCATCAGGTCAGGCGTGTGTTCGCTCAACAGGGCCATGGCGTCAACTCCGTCCTTGGCCGTGAGGACATGCATGCCATGGCGCTCCAGCAAGCGGCTGGTAACCTTGCGCACCGTCACCGAGTCGTCCACCACCAAAATCAGCAGCGGTCGCTGGGGTTCGCTCTCACTTTGGGTAGACAACTGGCGGCGCGGCACCTGGTGCGGCAAGGCGCGGATCGGCGCCAGCAGGTCGAGGATCAGCACCACCCGGCCGTCTCCCAGGATTGTCGCCCCGGACAGGCCCCGTACCGCTGAGAACTGCGAGCCGAGACTCTTGACCACGATCTCCCGGGTCCCAGCGGTGGCGTCCACCTGCACCGCGACGTGCCGTTCGTTGCACTGCACCAGCAGCACCGGCAAGGGCTGGCTTTGCCCCAGTAATTTCGGGCGGGCCGCGGTTTTCAGCAGCTCCCCCAAGTAACACAGCTCGTAGCGCTGCCCGGCGTAGGTGTAGGTGGGCGGATCGAGCTGGTAATAGCCGTCCAGTTCAGCGGGCAATACCCGGACGATGCTATCGATGGTGTTCAACGGAATTGCGTACTGGTCTTCATGGCACTGCACCATCAACGCCCGGTTCACCGACACCGTGAACGGCAGGCGAATGCGAAAGTGCACACCCTGCCCCGGCGTCGAGTCGATGGACATGGTGCCGCCCAACTGCCGCACCTCTTCGTGGACCACGTCCATGCCGACGCCACGCCCGGAAATCTGGGTAATTTTTTCCGCCGTGGAAAAGCCTGGCTGGAGAATGAACTGCAGCACATCACGGTCACTGATGTCGCTGTCGGGCGCCAGCAAGCCACGCTTGATCGCCTTGCGCCGCACCGCGTCCAGTGGCACTCCCGCACCGTCGTCGCGAATGTCGAAGATGATGTCGCCCCCCTCCCGGGACAAGTCGAGGCTGATGCGCCCCTTGGCCGGCTTTCCGGCGGCGATACGCACATCGGCGGGTTCAAGGCCATGGTCGACGGCGTTGCGCAACATATGCTCCAAAGGCGCCGCCATGCGTTCGAGCACGTTGCGGTCCATCTCGCCCTCGGCATTGTCGACCACGAACTCGACGTCCTTGCCCAGTTCTTGGGCGACTTGCCGGACGATGCGCTTGAGTCTCGGCACCATGCGCTCGAACGGCACCATGCGCGTACGCATCAGGCCTTCCTGGAGCTCGGTATTGATGCGCCCTTGCTGTTGCAGCAGGTTTTCCGCGTCGTGATTGCTGCGGTCAAGGGTTTCCTTGAGATCGAGCAAGTCCGAAGCGGACTCGAACAGCGCCCGGGACAATTGCTGCAACTGGGAATGGCGGTCCATCTCCAAGGGGTCGAATTCTTCGTAGCCCAACCGCTCGGCTTCCGCTTGCTGGCGGCTGAGAATGCGCCCCTGGGTTTCGGTATCCAGGCGACGCAACTGATCGCGCATGCGCTCGATGGTGGTTTCCATCTCGCCCAGGGCAATACGCGCGTCGTTGACTTGTTGCTCGATACGGCCACGGAAGATCGATGTTTCGCCAGCGAGGTTGACCAGGTCGTCGAGCAATTCGGCGGAGACCTTCACTGTGTCCACGCCGTCGCCCGACATTGCGGGCTCGGGTCGCGACGGCAGCGTTGCTGGCGCCTGGATCGAGGCAGGCTCCGGTGTTGCAACAGGTTCGGGCGCCTCGTTCTCCTGCGGATGGCCCACCGCGTGGATCCGCGCGATCAACCGATCGCCTGGCGGACACGGCTGCCCTGCGCGGACCGCGTCGAGCATCTGCGCCAGTCGGTCATGACTGCTTTGCAGCAGGACAAATAGCTCGGGGCCCGGTTGCAGCAGACCCGCCGACAGGCCTTCGTAAAGGTTTTCCAGTTCATGGGCGAGATCGCCGATGGGGGCGATTTCCACCATCCGTGCGCCGCCCTTGAGGGTATGCAAGTCCCTCAGCAAGGTTTCCACGGCCTGGCGGTTGCCCGGGTCTTCCTGCCAGCGCAGCAAAGCAGCGCCGGAACTGTCGAGGATGTCGAAACCCTCCTCGAGAAAGATTTCCAGCAGCTCCGGGTCATGCCCCGTGGCATCGCTCGGACTCGCCCCCGGTGTCTCGATGGCGTTCGGCCGGTCCTGGCGGAACCGGTGGATAGCGTCGATCAGCGCAACGGGATCGCCCAGTGGCTGGCCTTGCTGCAACTGCCCGAGCAAAAGATCGAGGCGCGCATGGCTGCTGTCGAGCAGTTGCGCCAGTTCCTCGCTGTAGCTGTAGCGGCGATCCACCAGTCCCTCATAGAGGCTTTCGAGCTCCTGGGCGAGGTCACTGACCGGCCGGATATTCGCCATGCGCGCGCCGCCCTTGAGCGTATGCAGATCGCGCTGCAGCGACGACAGCGGCGCGCCGTTGTCCGGATCGGCGAGCCAGCGCTGCAAGGCCTGGGCGGCGCTTTCCAGGATGTCCTGCGCCTCTTCGAGGAAGATCGAGGCGATGTCGTCGTCGACCGAGGTCTCGGTGGTCGCGCCCTGCTCCATTTCGGCGGTCGCCTGTCCCAGCTCGCGGATGCTAAGGGTGCGACTGCCGTCGCTGCGAATCAGCCCCGTGGCGGCTGGGTCGAGACTCTCTTCGAGCAGTTTGCGCAGGGCTTGCACCCGCTCGGACCGCGAATGCACATGCTGGCCGGCCGCCAACTCGTCGAGCATGTCGATCAACGCTTCGTGGGCGCGTTGCGCTTCCTGGAAAAAGGCGTCGCTGACTGCGAGGCTGCTTTCCTCCACCGCGCCGTAGAGGTCGAGCAACGCTTCGCAGAGCTCGTCCACCGGGTGCAGGTCGGCCAGGTGCGCGCCTTCGCCCAGGGTGGTCAGCTCATCGAGCAAGGCACTCAATTCCTGGCTTTCAGCGGGATGCTGCTGCCAACGCTGCAACAGGTTCTCTGCGTCCAACAGGATATCCATGCCTTGGGCGAGGAAGTTATTGATCAACTGCGGATCACGCTTGGTCCGCGCGCCTTGATCCACCGCGCCAACCGCCGCCTGCAAGCGCTCGGCCAGCAGCGCCCGGGCCCGCTGGATCAAGTCGGCGGCACCGGCTATCGAAGCCAACGGTTCGCTGTGCAACTGGCGCAGGCCGCGTCTCAACAGCCCCTCGCCCTCAAGCAGCAGTTCAATCTCATCCAGGTCCAGCGCCAGCGAATGCGCCTTGTATTCCCGGGCCAGCTCGTCCAGCGCCCCGGCAAGCTCGGCAATGGGCAGCACACCGGCCATCGATGCGCTGCCCTTGAGGGTGTGCAACGCCCGTTGCAGTTCGTCGCTGGCCTGCAACGGCAGTTGTTCGGCGGCTTGATCAAGGAAGCGATCGAGCGTGGCGAGGTGCCCTTGGGCTTCGTTGTCGAAAATGTTCAGGAGCAGCGGATCGAGAGCCGTCACGTCTCGCTCGTCGTCATCGTCTTCATCGCTGCCCTTGGCAAGAGCATGGGCGCGAGCCGCCAGACGATCGACGTCGTCACGCTGGGATTGGCGGTGCGCGGCGAATTCGGCGACCAGGGCCGGCAGCAGTTGCACCGTTTCTTCAATCAACTGCCGGACCGAAGCGCCTGGCTCCACGCTGCGTTCCAGCACCCGGTTGAGCAGGTTTTCCACGGCCCAGGCCAACTCACCGAGGATCAGCGCCCGAACCATCCGGCCGCTGCCCTTGACGGTGTGGAAGGCTCGGCGCAGTTCTGTGAGGGCGCCATGATCGTCCGGATGGGCAGCCCAGCGCGGCAGGTACTCGTTCAAGACATCGAGCACTTCGGCGGTTTCCTCGAGGAACACCTCGCGCAGCTCATCGTCTATCGGGCTTTCGTCCGCCGGGGGCGGCAGCAGGCTGGCCGGCATGTTTCTCGCCGGCGGGTTGACCGCCGAGACCGGGCTGGCCAGGACTTCGGCCAAGGATTGCACGGTCTGCGGGTCGTCCAGCTCTTGCAGATCCTGCATGACCTGGGCTTCGTTGGGGCTGAGCACGTCATCGAGTAACGGCACGCGGGCTTCGTCGGGGAAATACCCGAGGGCGCCCAGGCTGCGCTCGACCCCATCAAGCAGGTTCTCGGCAGGCTTGTGGGGGTCTTCGCTCAAGCGCTCCAGGTAATATTCCAGGCCGGTGATCACGTCGGCCAGGTGATCCAGCTCTTCCCAGCCCGGTCGGGCATGCTCGAGCAACAGGTGCTCGTGGATGAAACCGTGGCAAGCCTCCACGAGGCTGGCAGCACGGGTCAACGGGATCATCGCCAGCGCACCGCGCACCTGGGTCAGCAGCGCCGGCAATGGCTGGAGCTGCTCGCTGTTCCAGTCCGCGTCGATGTAGTCGACGATCAGGTCCTTGGCCTGCTGCAGGCAGGTGTGGGCTTCCTTGATGACGATCTGGTGGATCTGGGTCAGGTCGGTGGTCGGCAGACGGTTGTCTTCGCGGCTCTCCGGCTCGACAGTGCCGACCATGCCAGCCAGGGTCGCCTCGACATAGAGCAGGGCACCGGCGACGTCCATCAGGGTCGCGTCATCCGGCTCGCGTTGGCCCTGGGCCAGGCTCAGGACCACCGCCAACTGGTCGATGATCACTTTTCGGGGCTGGCCGAAACCCAGCACCGCCAGGGTGTCGGCGATCTGGCGCAGGGGCGCCAGCAAGCTGTCCAGCTCCGTGACGTGCTGCCGATCGCTGCGCACGAAAAGGTCCAGGCGTTCCTTGACCCGGACCAGTTCCTCGCAGAGCGCCGCCAGCACCGAGCGCATGGCATCGCGGTCGGGCCCGGCCAGGCGGGCCCGTTCCTCATCGACCATGGCGCTGTCGGGCAGCGCGTCGTCCAGTGAGTAGCGTTCTTTCATGATCTGCATCTGCCCGCTGGGATGTTCGGCCTTGGCAATATAGAACAACAGGCTCTTGACCAGGTGTGACGGGGCCGGTTGATTGACGCCTGGCATGCCCTGCACCAGCAGGCGCTTGAGCTCCTTGTCGGCATCCTTGAACAGGCTGCGCAACGCCGGGCTGTTGGCGATGCGCCCCTCGCGCATGCCCTCGACCAATGCCGAAGCGACCTGCCACAACGCATTGAGTGGCGCCCCGGCGCACAGCGTTTCCAAACGGTGGAAGACCTTGGCCAGGTAGCCGAGGTGAGTGGCGTCGTCTTGTTCGCGCAACAACCCCACCAACGCGACCTGCAAGGTTTGGCGCAGCTTGCGCAGGGTGCCTGGCAGGTCGGCGGGTTCGAGCCGTTTCAAGGCGTCATCCCTGAGAGGCGCGACATCAGGCAACTGCGGGCTGAACAGGCTGGTCTCCGACAACAGGCTTTCGCCCCTGGCGCTGCGCAAGTCGTTGATCAACGGCAGCACCACCAGCGGCAGGTCGCGACGGGCGCCTTGCACACGTTCAAGATAGGCCGGCAATTGGCCCAGGGCCTGGCGCAACAGGCTGACGGCCTCGTCGCGGTGGGCAATACGATTGTCCTGCAGCGCGATGCACAGTTGCTCCATTTCTTCGGCGAGTAACGCCGCGCCATAAAACTCGACCATCTGCAGGCCACCGTGGACCTGATGGATACAGGCCAGGCATAGGGCAAGTGCATCCGGCGCCTGCGGGTCGTCCTCCGGACGATTGAGTGCCAGATGAGCCTGCCTCAGCGTTTCGGCAATCTCGCCCTTGACCCACTCCAGGGCCACGTAGTCGTGCCGATCACCCATATCCACTCCAAATCAACAGTCATATGCAGCAGAGCACCTCAGCCCTTTTGGCGAGGGAGCTTGCTCCCGCTGGGCCGGTTCGACGCCTCGGGCGCAACGGCCAAGGATTTTATGAGCGCTGCGCGCTCAAGCGGGAGCAAGTTCCCTCTCCACAAAAACTTCCTCGCCAGATGCGTTTTTTCAATGTGCAGCGCTGGTCAGTCACTGCTTGTCCTCATCGCCAGCCGGTGCTGGCGGCAAGGTGAAACCCGACACCGAGCGGCGCAGTTGGCTGGCCATCTTCGCCAGGTTGCCGATGCTCTCGGCGGTGGCGGTGGAGCCGGACGAGGTCTGCGAGGTGATCTGCTGAATCACGTTCATGGTCAAGGAAATCTGCCCTGCGGAGGTGGTCTGCTGCTGCGCCGCGTTGGAAATGCTCTGGATCAGTGCCGCCAGGGTCTTGGACACACCTTCGATTTCCTCCAGGGCGACGCCGGCGTCCTGGGCCAGGCGGGCACCGCGCACCACTTCGGTGGTGGTCTGTTCCATGGAGATCACCGCTTCATTGGTGTCGGCCTGGATCGCCCGCACCAGCGTTTCGATCTGCCGGGTCGCCGCCGAGGAACGCTCCGCCAACCGCTGCACTTCGTCGGCCACCACTGCGAAGCCGCGACCGGCATCACCGGCCATGGACGCCTGGATCGCCGCGTTGAGTGCCAGGATGTTGGTCTGGTCGGCGATGTCGTCGATCAGGCTGACAATGTCGCCAATTTCCTGGGACGACTCGCCCAACCGCTTGATGCGCTTGGCGGTGTCCTGGATCTGTTCGCGAATGTTATCCATGCCATGGATGGTGTTGTGCACCACCTCGTTGCCCTTGTTGGCGATTTCCACGGAGCGCTCGGCCACCGCCGACGACTCGGCGGCATTGGCCGAAACCTGGTCGATGGATTGCGCCATTTCATTGATTGAAGTCGATGCTTCGGAAATTTGCTGGGCCTGGTGCTCGGATGCCTGGGCCAGGTGCATCGCCGTGGCCTGGGTTTCCTGCACGGCGGCAGCGACCTGGCCGGCGGTGAGGTTGATGGTCGCCACCAGATCACGCAACTGATCCACCGAGTAGTTGATCGAGTCGGCGATGGTCCCGGTGAAATCCTCGGTGACCGAGGCAGTGACGGTCAGGTCGCCGTCGGCCAGGTCCTCGATTTCGTCGAGCAATCGCATGATTGCATTCTGGTTGCGCTCGTTCTTTTCCGCCGTCTCTCTCAACTGGCGGTTGGTTTCGCGAACCATGACCAGGCCGATAAGGATAATCGACATCAGCGCCAGCAGGCCCAATACATAGCCGCCAATGGTGTTGACCGAACGCCCGCCCGCCAGGTTCTCGAACGCCGTGGCCAGGTGCGAGGCCTCATCGAGGAGGGTTTGCGACAGGCTGAAGATATTGCTCGCCGACTCGCGGACCTTGAACAGCTCCGGGGAGGTCTCGAGGATTTCATCCACCGAGCCCGAGACGAACTCGAACAGCTCGCTGATTTCCGACAGGCGCGCCCGGGCATCGCGATCCTGTACCTGGGGGATCTTCAAGGTCGGGTCCCCTTGCAGCATGCCGTTGAGCACCTGGCCGAAACGCGCGGCGTCGCGGCCAAAGGTATCGGCGGCCTGGCTGGCATTTTCATCGCCGGCCAATACGGTATTCACCGCGCCGAGGATGCGTTCGGCCAGCAGCGACTGGCGCTGGGCCATGGCCACCTGGGCGGCCGGCGCTCCACGTTGCAGGAGGATCTCGACGACTTTTTCATACTCGACCTGCAGTTGCGGAACGGTTTCGGCCAGGGTCGCCGCGACTTGATGCAGCGACAGGACGGTTTGCTCGCTGGAGAGGATGGCATCGGTATTCTTCAGCAGCCGCTCCCAGTCCAACTGCACGGCACGCATCTGCGGCCGCAGGGTGGCGGGCGCCGGCGGCAGGCCGGTCACCGGATCGCCCTGTTTCAGGTAGCCCCAGCGCTGGGCGAAGTCGTTGCGCGCATCGCTCAGCAGCTTGAACGCAGCCGCCTTGCCGGCCGCGGCCTCGGTGGCGTTCTTGGCGATGCGCTGGGACAACACCCGCAGCTCACCGGCATGGCCGATGTACTGTTTGTCATAGGTGGACTGGACGTTGAGGTACGCGAAATTGGCGAACAACAGCATGATGAAGACAATCAGCGCGACGAACAGCACGATGATCTGCGAACGACTGCGCGACGCTTCCAGTGGCTTGCCTGTTTTTGCTTTGATCATCGGTTCTCGCCTGTCCCCAAAACCCCAAACCACCGCCATTCAAATGTGGGAGCGAGCTTGCTCGCGATAGCGGCGGTACAGCTTGCATCAATGTTGACTGCACTGGCGCCATCGCGAGCAAGCTCGCTCCCACAGGGGCCGCGCTGCGGCCTGTTAAACCGCCACATCCATGAACCCCGGCGAACGCGCCAAGGCAAACGGGCTGAACACCTGCCATTGCCGCTCGCCGGCGAAACGGCCCTGGACGTACGCCGATTCCGGGCGATCCAAGGAGGCCGTGGGAATCGCTTCAAGGCTGTCCTTGGCAAAATGCTGCAAGCCGAGCACTTCGTCCACCAGCAAACCGGCGAAGACTTCGTCATGGTCCACCACCAATACCCGCCGCTGCTTGCGCACGCTGGACAGTTCATGGCCGAAAAAACCGCACAGGTCCATCAGCGGCAACAAACGCCCCCGCAGGTTGGCGACTCCGCGAACCCATGGCTTGACCCCGGGCAACGAGGTGTGGCGCGGCTCATGCAGCACTTCACTCACTTCGCCCATGGGCGCCACGTACCAATGTTCGCCCAGGCGAAAACCGATGCCGCTCCAGCTGTCCCGGTGCATGGGCTGGGACGGGAGGTCCGCGCCCAGCAACCGGCAGCGTCGATCGATCTGAAGCAACAGTTCGAATGCGGTCAGGGAGTGGCTCATGCCCGCGTCGTCAGCCTTCCAGCACTTTGTTCAGGGTCGTGATCAGGGTGTCCTCGTCCACCGGCTTGGTCAGATAGTCCTTCGCACCCTGGCGCGTACCCCAGACCTTGTCGGTGTCCTGGTCCTTGGTCGTGATGATGATCACGGGGATGTGTCCGGTATCAGGGTCCTTGGTCAGCTGGCGCGTGGCCTGGAAACCGTTGAGGCCGGGCATGACGATATCCATCAATACCGCATCGGGTTTTTCCTGGCGGGCCAATGCCACGCCATCGGCGCCGTTTTCGGCCTTCAGGACCTCGTGGCCGTGCTTTTCCAGCATGCCAGTGAGCTTGTACATCTCAGTCGGCGAATCATCGACGATCAGAACGCGTGCCATGGTGTTCCCCATTCTTCTGGACCTCGGGCCCGAGGCCGAGCGTCATTAATGTGCCTGGTGCGACTGGACAGCGGCAAAGCCCGGGACATGGGCCTGTATCGCGCCCAGCAGTTCTTCCTTGCTGAAAGGCTTGGTCAGGAATTGATCGGAGCCGACGATGCGCCCCTTGGCCTTGTCGAACAGACCATCGCGGGACGACAGCATGATCACGGGCGTCGCCTTGAAGGCGCTGTTGTTCTTGATCAGGGCGCAGGTCTGGTAACCGTCCAGGCGCGGCATCATGATATCGACAAAGATAATGCCTGGATGATGATCGACGATCTTGGCCAGGGCATCGAAGCCGTCGACCGCCGTTATCACTTCGCAACCAACGTTGCGCAGCAGGGTTTCGGCGGTGCGGCGGATGGTCTTCGAGTCGTCGATGACCATCACCTTCAAAGCGCTGGGTTGCTGCTGCGTAAGATGCTCTGCCATTGCTACTGCGAACCGGTTTTTAACGCATAAGTGTGATCGACAGCGCAAACCCTTGATGTTCAAGGCCCGCACGTCACATGGCAGCCTTTTTAGCACAGTCTCCAGCAACGATCTATCCGCCGCTCGGTACGGTGGTTTTTCCTTGACCGCCAATCTTCGGGGCGCCACTCTGACGCCACTTTTTCAGCCATTTGTGCCCATCAAATTTCGAGGAACCAAGCCATGAGCGTACGCGTCGGCATTGTCATGGACCCAATCGCCAGCATTTCCTATAAGAAGGATAGCTCGCTGGCCATGCTGCTGGCCGCTCAAAAGCGCGGCTGGGAGTTGTTCTACATGGAACAGCGCGACCTCTACCAGGCCGAAGGCCAGGCCCGGGCACGGATGAAGCCGCTGAAAGTCTTCGCCAACCCCGAGAAATGGTTCGAACTGGGTGACGAGAACGACGCGCTGCTAAGCGACCTGGACGTGATCCTGATGCGCAAGGATCCGCCGTTCGACATGGAATTCGTGTATTCCACTTATCTGCTGGAACAAGCTGAAAGCGCCGGCGTGCTGGTGGTCAACAAGCCGCAGAGCCTGCGCGACTGCAACGAAAAGCTGTTCGCCACGCTATTCCCGCAATGCACGCCGCCCACCATCGTCAGCCGTCGCCCGGACGTGTTGCGCGAATTTGCCGATCATCATGGCGACGTCATCCTCAAGCCCCTGGACGGCATGGGCGGCTCTTCGATCTTCCGCCACACCGCAGGCCATCCGAACCTGTCGGTGATCCTGGAAACCCTGACCTTGCATGGCCAGCAACAGATCATGATCCAGGGCTACCTGCCGGCTATCGTCGACGGCGACAAGCGCATCCTGATGATCGACGGCGAACCCGTCGATTATTGCCTGGCGCGCATCCCGGCGGCCGGCGAAACCCGTGGCAACCTGGCGGCCGGTGGTCGTGGCGAAGCTCGTCCGCTGACCGACAAGGATCGCTGGATCGCCGCCCAGGTCGGCCCGACGCTGCGCGAGAAAGGCCTTCTGTTCGTCGGCCTGGACGTGATCGGCGAGCATCTGACGGAGATCAACGTCACCAGCCCGACCTGCATCCGCGAGATCGACAATGCCTTCGGCACGGACATCGGCGGCATGCTGATGGACGCCATCGAGAAGCAGCTGCAAGCGGCAAGCCACACGCGGCAAGCTTGATGCAGCTTGTCGCTTGCTGCTTGAGGCTTGAAGTTAAAAACCAACATTGCGTTATCATGCCCGGCCTGTGAAACCCGCGATGTTGGTTTTTTTGCCATGACACTCCCGTCCGATCTGCCCCAAGAGCTCGCCCATCGTGGCGTGCGCCCGGCTGATCGCCTTGGCTTCACCCTTTTCCTGGCGGCATTGATCCACCTGGCGCTGTTGTTGGGCGTCGGCTTTGCCACGGTCGAACCCAAGCAGATCAGCCAGACCCTGGAAATCACCCTGGCCACCTTCAAGAGCGAAACCAAGCCACAGAAGGCGGACTTCCTGGCCCAGGAAAACCAGCAGGGCAGTGGCACCCTGGAAAAGAAAGCGACCCCCAAGACCACCGAGATCGCGCCGTTTCAAGACAATAAAGTGCAGAAGGTGACCCCGCCGCCCACGGCCAAGCCGGAGGTCCAGGAGACGGCGCCCAAGGCTGCCGTGACCACCGTGGCGCCGAAGCCGAAAAAAGCCCCGGTAAAGGAAGAGGTCAAGCCCGATCCGAAACCCAAGGCGCCAGAACCGACTTTCGACAGCTCGCAGTTGTCCAGCGATATCGCCAGCCTGGAAGCCGAACTGGCCCAGGAACAGCAGTTGTACGCCAAGCGCCCGCGCATCCATCGCCTGAGCGCAGCTTCGACCATGCGCGACAAGGGCGCCTGGTACAAGGACGAGTGGCGCAAGAAGGTCGAGCGCATCGGCAACCTGAACTACCCCGACGAAGCCCGGCGCAAGCAGATCTACGGCAACCTGAGATTGATGGTTTCGATCAACCGCGATGGCTCGCTGTACGAAGTGCTGGTGCTCGAATCCTCCGGCCAGCCGCTGCTGGACCAGGCGGCCCAGCGAATCGTGCGCCTGGCCGCGCCCTTCGCACCGTTTACCGGTGACCTGTCGGACATCGACCGCCTGGAAATCATCCGCACCTGGAAGTTCGCCCGGGGTGATCGGCTGTCCAGTAACTGATCTTCAGACAGTATCAATACCCTGTGGGAGCGAGCTTGCTCGCGATAGCCATCGATCATTCAGCATGAATGGCGACTGACACACCGCATCGCGAGCAAGCTCGCTCCCACAGGGGATTGGTGACAGCCCCAAGCATTTCCCAGCTTGTCAGTTCGCCCCCACGCCGCCACACTAGCGCCTATGAAAAACGTCAGCCCCACCTACCTCAAGCATCACTTCCTGATCGCCATGCCGCACATGGCCGATCCGAATTTTGCCCATACCTTGACCTACATCGTCGAGCACACGGCCAATGGGGCCATGGGACTGGTGGTCAATCGCCCACAGGAGCTGAACCTGGCGGACATCCTCGAGCAACTGCGCCCCGAGGTCGAGCCGCCATTGCTGTGCCAGCATGTGCCGATTTTCATCGGTGGCCCGGTGCAGACCGATCGCGGTTTCGTGCTCCACCCGTCGGGTCCCAAATTCCAGGCCACCGTCGATTTGAACGGTGTGTCGCTGTCCACATCCCAGGACGTGCTGTTTGCCATCGCCGACGGCGTCGGCCCGGAAAAGAGCCTGATCGCCCTTGGCTATGCCGGCTGGGAACCCGGGCAACTGGAGGCCGAACTGGCCGACAATGCCTGGCTGACCTGCCCGTTCGACGCCGACATCCTGTTCAACACCAGCAGCGAACTGCGCCTGGAAGCGGCCGCCAGCAGGCTGGGCGTCAACCTCAGCTTGCTCACCAGCCAGGCAGGACACGCCTGATGGCTCTCCGCCTGCTGCTGGGCTTCGACTACGGCACCAAACAGATCGGCGTTGCGGTCGGCCAGGTCGTCACCGGCCAGGCCCGCGAACTGTGTACCTTGAAGGCACAGAACGGCGTTCCGGACTGGAACCAGGTCGAAGCGCTGATCAAGGAATGGAAACCCGACGCCGTGGTGGTCGGCCTGCCGTTGAACATGGACGGCACGCCCAGCGACATGTGCGTGCGCGCGGAGAAATTCGCCCGACGGCTCAACGGCCGCTTCAATCTGCCCTTCTATACCCATGACGAACGCCTGACCACGTTCGAGGCCAAGGGCGAACGCCTGGTCCGCGGTGGGCAGAAAGGCAGTTACCGCGACAACCCGGTGGACGCCATCGCCGCCGCCCTGCTGCTGCAAGGCTGGCTCGATGCCAACGCCGCCCTGTTCGAAACCTGATTTTTTGAAAGCGCCGCGAGGCGCTTTCTTTTGGCGATAAACCGAGTCACCAGCACCGACCCGGAAACCTGAAGGAGCCAGCATGAGCCTGCCCAATCCCGCCGAACTGATCAGCCAGATGGCGATCCGTCTCACGGCGCACCTGGAACAACGCGGCATCAGCGAACCGCGCTACATCGGCATTCGCACCGGCGGCGTCTGGGTTGCCCAGGCCTTGCTCGATGAACTGGGCAGCGATTCGCCGCTGGGTACCCTGGATGTGTCCTTCTACCGCGATGACTTCAGCCAGAACGGCCTGCATCCACAAGTACGTCCCTCGGCCCTGCCGTTCGAGATCGAAGGCCAGCACCTGGTGCTGATCGACGACGTGCTGATGAGCGGCCGGACCATCCGCGCCGCCATGAACGAATTGTTCGACTACGGTCGCCCGGCCAGCGTGACGCTGGTGTGCCTGCTGGACCTGGACGCCGCCGAGCTGCCGATCCGCCCGAACGTGGTCGGCGCGACGCTGGCGCTGGCCGCCCACGAGCGGGTCAAGCTCTCAGGGCCGTCGCCGCTGCAACTCGAACTGCAAGACCTTGCCCTTTAACTGCCCTTGTAAGAGTCCATCGCGATGACGCCTCTCGAAACCAAGCGCCCGCTGCAGCTCAACGATCAGGGCCAGCTGCGGCATTTCCTGTCCCTCGACGGCCTGCGCCGCGAGCTGCTGACGGAAATCCTCGATACCGCCGACTCGTTCCTCGAAGTCGGTGCCCGAGCGGTGAAGAAAGTCCCGTTGCTGCGCGGCAAGACCGTGTGCAACGTCTTTTTTGAAAACTCCACCCGCACCCGCACCACCTTCGAACTGGCGGCCCAGCGGCTGTCGGCGGATGTGATCAGCCTCAACGTGTCCACATCCTCGGCGAGCAAGGGCGAGACCCTGCTCGACACTCTGCGCAACCTCGAGGCCATGGCCGCCGACATGTTCGTCGTGCGCCACGGTGACTCCGGCGCGGCACACTTCATCGCTGAACATGTCTGCCCGCAAGTGGCGATCATCAACGGCGGCGACGGCCGTCACGCCCACCCGACCCAGGGCATGCTCGACATGCTGACCATCCGTCGTCACAAAGGCAGCTTTGAAAACCTGTCGGTAGCGATCGTTGGCGACATCCTGCATTCGCGGGTGGCGCGCTCGAACATGCTGGCCCTCAAGACGCTGGGCTGCCCGGACATCCGCGTAATCGCGCCGAAAACCCTGCTGCCCATCGGCGTCGAGCAGTACGGCGTGAAGGTCTACACCGACATGACCGAAGGCTTGAAGGACGTGGACGTGGTGATCATGCTGCGCCTGCAACGCGAGCGTATGACCGGCGGCCTGCTGCCCAGCGAAGGCGAGTTCTACCGCCTGTTCGGCCTGACCACGGCACGCCTGGCCGGAGCCAAGCCGGACGCCATCGTCATGCACCCGGGGCCGATCAACCGCGGCGTGGAGATCGAGTCGGCGGTGGCCGACGGGCCGCGTTCGGTGATTCTCAACCAAGTGACCTACGGCATCGCCATCCGCATGGCCGTGCTGTCCATGGCCATGAGCGGGCAAACGGCCCAGCGCCAACTCGACCAGGAGAACGCCCAGTGAAGCTCAGCATTCTCGGCGCACGCGTGATCGATCCGGCCAGCGGCCTGGATCAAGTGACTGACATTCATATCGATGCCTGCAAGATCGTCGCTCTGGGCGCCGCGCCGACAGGCTTCGCGGCGGTCGAGACCCTCGACGCCCACGGCCTGGTAGCCGCCCCCGGTCTGGTTGACCTCAACGTCGCCCTGCGCGAGCCGGGCTACAGCCGCAAAGGCAGCATCATCAGCGAAACCCGGGCGGCCGCCGCCGGTGGCGTGACCAGCCTGTGCTGCCCACCGCAAACCAAACCGGTGCTGGACACCTCGGCCGTGGCCGAACTGATCCTCGACCGCGCCCGCGAAGCCGGCAACACCAAGGTCTTTCCCATTGGCGCACTGAGCAAGGGCCTGGAAGGCGAGCAACTGGCCGAGCTCATCGCCCTGCGCGACGCCGGTTGCGTGGCGTTCGGCAATGGCCTGAACAATTTCCGCAACACCCGTACCCTGTGCCGCGCGCTGGAATATGCGGCGACCTTCGGCCTGACGGTGATCTTCAACTCGCAGGACCTTGACCTGGCCGAAGGCGGCCTGGCCCACGAAGGCCCCACCGCCAGTTTCCTTGGCCTGCCGGGCATCCCGGAAACCGCCGAGACCGTGGCACTTGCCCGGGACCTGCTGCTGGTGGAGCAAAGCGGCGTGCGCGCGCACTTCAGCCAACTGACCAGCGCCCGCGGCGCCGCGCTGATCGCCCAGGCCCAGGCACGTGGTTTGCCAGTGACCGCCGATGTGGCGCTGTACCAGTTGATCCTCACCGACGAAGCGCTGATCGACTTCAATAGCGTCTATCACGTCCAGCCGCCGCTGCGCACCCGCGCCGACCGCGATGGCTTGCGCGAGGCGGTGAAGTCCGGGGTGATCTCGGCCATTTCCAGCCATCACCAACCCCACGAGCGCGATGCCAAGCTGGCCCCCTTCGGCGCCACCGAGCCGGGCATCAGCAGCGTCGAGCTGTTGCTGCCGCTGGCCATGACACTGGTGGAAGACGGATTACTGGATCTACCGACCCTGCTGGCACGCCTGAGCGCCGGCCCGGCCCAGGCGCTGCAATTGCCTGCCGGGAAACTGGCCGTGGGTGCCGCGGCGGACCTGGTGCTGTTCGACCCCGCCGCGTCCACCGTGGCCGGTGAAGCCTGGCGCTCCAAGGGTGACAACTGTCCGTTCCTGGGTCACAGCCTGCCGGGGGTGGTGCGCTATACCCTGATGGATGGGCGGATCACTCACCAGGTTTGATACCGCGTCGCCCCTATCGCGAGCAAGCTCGCTCCCACAAGGGGATCTTTGGTGAACACAGGATATGTGAACACCCTCGATCCAGTGTGGGAGCGAGCCTGCTCGCAAATGCAGGCGACACGATCTACCTGTCTTAATGGAAAGCCCCACGCTTCTGCGCATTACGAATCGAGACCTGGTCATTCAGCGTCCAGAAGTCATACAGCACCCCCAGGAAAAACACCCCACCGGTCAGCAGGTAAAGGAGCCCACTGAGCCACTTGCCTTGGTACATGCGATGCACACCAAGCACCCCGAGGAACGTGAGCAGGATCCACGCCACGCTGTATTCGATGGGGCCAGGGGTAAAGCGCAGGTCCGCTTCGCGGTCCATGGCAGGGATCAGGAACAGGTCGATCAGCCAGCCAATGCCCAGCAGGCCGAAGGTGAAAAACCAGATCGTGCCGGTCACCGGCTTGCCGTAATAGAAACGGTGAGCGCCGGTAAACCCGAGAATCCAGAGCAGATACCCGATGACTTTGCTGTGGGTATCGCGGATTGCGTCCTGTTGATAGCTGTTCATGAATGGTCTCTTTTGCCTCGATAGAAAAATTTGTTCGGACTTTTTGTGACTTTTTTGTGTCTCGCCGACAAGCGGTCCTGGTCGGCCCGAGCCGGGGAAACGCCCGTACTACGGGGCCTGTGTCGGACAATCAGGCCAAAATGACGGTATTGTGCGGCGTTTACGCTGGGTTTCGGATCGACAAACGGCCTCGGAAAGCGAAAAAAAGCTGTTATAAAGTTGCGCGCTAACCTTTATGAGCCCTGCCTAATGCGTCCATTTTTAAAGACATGGCTGACCATCTGCCTATTATTGCCACTGGCCGCCCACGCCACCAACCGTGAGCAACGTCTTCCCAACATCAATGGCTACACCCCTAAATCCCATGTTTCTGCTCCGTCGAGCAAGAACAAGCAAGGCGTCCAGCGCGTGAGCACGGCTCAGAGTCGACTGGTGCCACCCATGGCGACCAAGACCACCAGCAATGTCTTGAGCCGCGCCGTGAATGTACTCGGCACACCTTACCGTTGGGGCGGCAGCAGCCCAAGTAAAGGTTTCGATTGCAGTGGGCTGGTGAAATACGCCTTCAACGACGCCACCTTCGATTTGCCGCGCACATCCAACGCGATGGCAGCCGGCCACGGTGAAAAAATCGAGCGCAAGGACTTGAAGCCTGGGGACCTGATTTTCTTCAAGCTCAAGAGCCGGCGAGTCAACCATGTGGCCATCTACCTGGGCAATGACCGCTTCATCCACGCCCCGCGCCGTGGCAAGTCGGTGACCATCGACACGCTGAACAAGCCGTATTGGAACACCCATTACGTGGTTGCCAAGCGGGTACTGCCCAAAGAGCCGGGTGCGATGCGGGTGGTTCAGCGCTGATCTGAAGACCACTTGGTCCTTGTGGCGAGGGAGCTTGCTCCCGCTGGGGCGCGGAGCGGCCCCGACGGTGCATGCCTGGGTGACGGTGGCGTCTGATTTGGGGCTGCTTCGCAACCCAGCGGGAGCAAGCTCCCTCGCCACAAGAGCGGTACTGCCTTCTTGCCCTAGAAATTATCCGGCGTACGCGCCCGCTCCCGCGCATGCTCGCGGCTGATCAGTCCCTTGTTCACCAACTCCTTCAGGCACATGTCCAGCGTCTGCATCCCCAGCGAGCCGCCGGTCTGAATCGACGAATACATCTGCGCGATCTTGTCTTCCCGGATGAGATTGCGGATCGCCGAGGTGCCGAGCATGATTTCATGCGCCGCAACCCGGCCGCCGCCGATCTTCTTGACCAGCGTCTGGGAGATCACCGCCTGCAACGACTCCGACAGCATCGAACGAACCATGGACTTCTCGTCACCGGGAAACACGTCCACCACCCGGTCAATGGTCTTGGCCGCCGATGTGGTGTGCAGCGTGCCAAACACCAAGTGCCCGGTTTCTGCGGCAGTCAGCGCCAGCCGGATGGTTTCCAGGTCGCGCATTTCCCCCACCAGGATCACGTCCGGATCTTCCCGCAGGGCCGAGCGCAGCGCCGTGGAAAAGCCCTGGGTATCGCGGTGCACCTCGCGCTGGTTGATCAGGCATTTGCGCGGTTCATGGACGAATTCGATCGGGTCCTCGATGGTGAGGATGTGATGATGCTTGTGGCTGTTCAGGTAATCGATCATCGCGGCCAGGGTGGTGGACTTGCCGGACCCCGTCGGCCCGGTCACCAGCACGAGCCCACGTGGGGCCTCGGTGATCTTGCGAAACACCTCGCCCATACCCAGGTCTTCCATGGTCAGGACTTTCGAAGGGATGGTCCGGAACACCGCCCCCGCGCCACGATTCTGGTTGAAGGCATTGACCCGAAACCGCGCAACGCCTGGCACGTCGAAGGAAAAGTCGGTCTCCAGAAACTTTTCGTAATCCACTCGTTGCCGGTCATTCATGATGTCGTAGATCAGTTCATGGACCTGCTTGTGGTCCAACGCCGGCAGGTTGATACGCCGCACATCGCCATCGACACGGATCATTGGTGGCAACCCGGCGGACAGATGCAGGTCCGACGCCCCCTGTTTGGCGCTGAACGCCAGCAGTTCAGTGATATCCATAGCGCTCCTCAATTCCAGTAGAATGCCGCGAACCTCAGACCCGCTGGCCTTTCTTTATGACCACGATAGCAGACAACATTGCTCAGGTTAGATCGCGCATCCATGCGGCGGAACAGGCCGCCCGACGCGCCGGACACAGCGTCCATCTACTGGCCGTCAGCAAGACCAAGCCCGCCCAGGCCCTGCGCGAAGCCTACGCCGCCGGCCTGCGTGACTTCGGCGAGAACTACTTGCAAGAAGCCTTGGGCAAGCAGGCCGAACTGACTGACCTGCCCTTGATCTGGCACTTCATCGGCCCCATTCAATCGAACAAGACGCGCGCTATCGCCGAACATTTCGACTGGGTGCATTCCGTGGATCGCTTGAAAATTGCACAGCGCCTGTCCGAGCAGCGGCCAGCCGAGCTGCCACCATTGAACATCTGCATTCAGGTCAACGTCAGCGGCGAAGCCAGTAAATCCGGCTGCGCGCCAGCGGACCTGCCCGCCCTTGCCAGCGCCATCAGCACGTTGCCACGCCTCACGTTGCGCGGGTTGATGGCGATTCCCGAACCGACCGACGATCGCGCTGAACAGGACGCGGCTTTTGCTGCTGTCCAGCGCCTGCAAGCCAGCCTGGACCTGCCCCTGGATACGCTGTCCATGGGCATGAGCCATGACCTCGAATCCGCCATTGCTCAAGGCGCCACCTGGGTGCGCGTCGGTACTGCGCTGTTTGGGGCTCGCGACTACGGTCAATCGCCCAGCTGACTCACTCATCTTTCATAAGGATCCGTTATGAGCAACACGCGTATTGCCTTTATCGGCGCCGGCAACATGGCCGCCAGCCTGATCGGCGGCCTGCGGGCCAAGGGCCTGGATGCAGCGCAGATCCGCGCCAGCGATCCGGGTGAAGAAACCCGCCAGCGGGTGAGCGCAGAGCACGGCATCGAAGCCTTCGCCGACAACGCCCAGGCCATCGACGGCGTGGACGTCGTGGTGCTCGCGGTCAAGCCGCAAGCAATGAAAAGCGTGTGCGAAGCCCTTCGCCCGCATCTCAAGCCACATCAACTGATCGTGTCGATTGCCGCTGGTATTACTTGCGCGAGCATGAACAACTGGCTCGGCGCCCAGCCCATCGTGCGCTGCATGCCCAACACCCCGGCACTGCTGCGCCAGGGCGTCAGCGGCCTGTTCGCCACCGAACAGGTGACGGCCGCCCAACGCCAGCAGGCTGAAGAATTGCTGTCGGCCGTGGGTCTTGCGCTGTGGCTGGAAACCGAGCAGCAACTGGACGCGGTCACCGCCGTCTCCGGCTCTGGCCCGGCGTACTTCTTCCTGCTGATCGAAGCCATGACCGCCGCCGGCGAGAAACTCGGCCTGCCCCGGGAAACCGCCGCTCAGCTGACCTTGCAGACTGCCCTGGGCGCCGCGCATATGGCGGTCGCCAGCGATGTCGATGCGGCGGAGCTGCGTCGCCGCGTGACTTCGCCGGCCGGTACCACCGAAGCGGCCATCAAATCATTCCAGGCCGGAGGCTTCGAAGCCCTGGTTGAAAAAGCACTCGGCGCCGCCGCGCACCGCTCGGCCGAAATGGCCGAACAACTGGGCCAATAAGGAGCCATTCATGATTGGATTGAACACTGCAGCGGTCTATGTCCTGCAAACCCTCGGCAGCCTGTACCTGCTGATCGTGCTGATGCGCTTCGTGCTGCAACTGGTGCGCGCCAACTTCTACAACCCGTTGTGCCAGTTCATCGTCAAGGCGACCCAACCGCTGCTTAAACCATTGCGCCGGATCATTCCGAGCCTGTTCGGCCTGGACATGTCCTCGCTGTTGCTGGCGATCCTGTTGCAAATGGCGCTGATGGCCCTGACGCTGCTGCTGACCTATGGCATCACCGGCAATCCGCTGCAATTGCTGATCTGGTCGATCATCGGCGTTACCGCACTGTTCCTGAAGATATTTTTCTTTGCCCTGATCATCAGCGTGATCCTGTCCTGGGTCGCGCCGGGCAGCCACAACCCGGGCGCCGAACTGGTGAACCAGATCTGCGAGCCGGCCCTGGCGCCGTTCCGCCGCATCGTGCCGAACCTCGGCGGCCTGGACATCTCGCCGATCCTGGCATTCATGGTGCTCAAACTGATCGACATGCTGGTGATCAACAACCTGGCGGCGATGACGATGATGCCGGAGATCCTGCGGGTGCTGATCTAAAGCACGCTGCAACTTTTCCTGTGGCGAGGGAGCTTGCTCCCGCTGGGCTGCGAAGCAGCCCCAAACCGGGCGTCACCGTCGTCCAGACAGCCCCGGGCGGCAGCATTCAGGGCCGCTTCGCGCTGGAGCGCCAGCCCGGCCCAGCGGGAGCAAGCTCCCTCGCCACAGATTGATCCAGTCACCACAGGGTTTGCATCAGCGGACAATCAGCGCCGCCGTTTGCTTGCCGCTAACCCCAGCGGTCTTTAGACTTACGCCTCATTTCAACGAGAGCAGGGTCGATGCCAGCTGCCTTTCCCCCCGATTCCGTTGGTCTGGTGACGCCGCAAATGGCGCATTTCAGCGAGCCCCTGGCCCTGGCCTGCGGCCGTTCGTTGCCAGCCTATGACCTGATCTACGAAACCTACGGCACCCTCAACGCCACGGCGAGCAATGCCGTGCTGATTTGCCACGCCTTGTCGGGGCATCACCACGCCGCCGGCTACCACAGCGTCGATGACCGCAAGCCCGGCTGGTGGGACAGTTGCATCGGCCCCGGCAAGCCCATCGACACCAACCGGTTCTTCGTGGTCAGCCTGAACAACCTCGGCGGTTGCAACGGCTCCACCGGCCCCAGCAGCCTCAACCCCGACACCGGCAAGCCCTTCGGCGCCGATTTCCCGGTACTGACCGTGGAAGACTGGGTCCACAGCCAGGCCCGCCTGGCCGACCGCCTCGGCATCGGTCAATGGGCGGCGGTGATCGGTGGCAGCCTCGGCGGCATGCAGGCCCTGCAATGGACCATCACCTACCCGGATCGCGTGCGCCATTGCCTGGCAATCGCCTCGGCGCCCAAGCTGTCGGCGCAGAACATTGCCTTCAACGAAGTGGCGCGCCAGGCGATCCTCACCGACCCCGAGTTTCACGGAGGTTCGTTCCAGGAACATGGCGTGATTCCCAAGCGCGGGTTGATGCTGGCGCGGATGGTCGGGCACATCACCTACCTGTCCGACGATTCCATGGGTGAAAAATTCGGCCGAGGCCTCAAGAGCGAAAAGCTCAACTACGACTTCCACAGCGTGGAATTCCAGGTCGAGAGCTACCTGCGTTATCAGGGCGAGGAATTCTCCGGGCGCTTCGACGCCAACACCTACCTGCTGATGACCAAGGCGCTGGACTACTTCGATCCGGCGGCGAACTTCGACGATGACCTGGCGAAAACCTTCGCCAATGCCACCGCCAAGTTCTGCGTGATGTCGTTCACCACCGACTGGCGCTTCTCCCCGGCCCGTTCCCGGGAGCTGGTGGACGCACTGATGGCCGCGCGCAAGGACGTCTGCTACCTGGAAATCGACGCCCCCCAGGGCCACGACGCCTTTTTGATTCCGATCCCGCGCTACCTGCAGGCGTTCGGCAACTACATGAACCGTATTACGCTGTGAGGACGCCATGAGAGCCGATCTGGACATCATCCAGGAATGGATCCCCGCCGGCAGCCGCGTGCTCGACTTGGGCTGCGGCAACGGCGAACTGCTGACCTGGCTGCGGGACAACAAGCAAGTGACGGGCTACGGGCTGGAAAACGACCCGGACAACATCGCCGAATGCGTGGCCAAGGGCATCAACGTCATCGAACAAGACCTGGACAAAGGGCTGGGCAACTTCGCCAGCAACAGCTTCGACATCGTCGTCATGACCCAGGCCCTGCAAGCCGTGCATTACCCAGACAAGATTCTCGACGAAATGCTGCGCGTCGGGCGCCAGTGCATCATTACCTTCCCCAACTTCGGCCACTGGCGCTGCCGCTGGTACCTGGCGAGCAAGGGACGGATGCCGGTGTCGGAATTCCTGCCCTATACCTGGTACAACACCCCGAACATCCATTTCTGTACGTTCGAGGATTTCGAAGAACTGTGCCGCGAGCGCAAGGCCAAGGTCATCGACCGGCTGGCGGTGGACCAGCAGCACCGCCACGGGTGGGCCAGCAAGCTATGGCCTAATCTGTTAGGTGAGATTGGCATTTACCGGGTCAGCAGCCCGGGCCTTGCCGACCATCAGGTCGCGGTGTGAGCACCCGCCTTTTCAGGAGCACGACATGAAGCGTCTAGCGTTGCTGTTAATCACCTCCTGCCTGAGCATCGGCGCCATGGCCGCCGATGTCATCAAGGCCGAGCGCAAGGAAGTGTTCGGTGACGTCACCGTTCACTACAACACGTTCAACTCCACCTTCCTGACCCCGGACATCGCCAAGGGCGCCGAGCTGATTCGCAGCAAGCACCAGGGCGTCATCAACGTCTCGGTGATCAAGGAAGGCAAGCCGTTGATGGCCCAGGTCAGCGGTACGGTCAAGGACCTGACCAGCAAGACAGTCCCGCTCACCTTCCGTCAGGTCACCGAAGCAGGCGCGATCTACTACATCGCCCAATATCCAGTGGAACAGCAGGAAACCCGCACCTTCGAGATCAAGGTGCAAACCGGCGACAAAATCAACACCATCAACTTCAACCAGGAACTGTTTCCGGGCCAATGATCAACCTTACCCAACTCGTACTGGCCAGCCACAACGCCGGCAAACTCAAGGAACTCCAGGCGATGCTCGGCGGATCGGTGCAGCTGCGCTCGATCGATGAATTCAGCCAGGTCGAGCCGGAGGAAACCGGTTTGTCGTTCGTCGAGAACGCCATCCTCAAGGCCCGCAATGCGGCGCGCATTTCCGGCCTGCCGGCGCTGGCCGACGATTCCGGTCTGGCGGTGGACTTCCTCGGCGGCGCGCCGGGCATCTATTCGGCCCGTTACGCCGATGGCAAAGGTGACGCAGCGAACAACGCCAAGCTGCTCGAAGCCCTCAAGGACGTGCCCGAAGCCGAGCGCGGCGCGCAATTCGTTTGTGTGCTGGCGCTTGTGCGCCATGCCGACGATCCACTGCCGATCCTCTGCGAAGGCCTGTGGCACGGGCGCATCCTCGCCAAGGCCAGCGGCGAACACGGCTTTGGCTACGACCCGTTGTTCTGGGTGCCTGAGCGCAATTGTTCCAGCGCCGAGCTGGGCCCCGTTGAAAAGAACCAACTGAGCCACCGCGCCCGCGCCATGGCCCTGCTGCGCCAACGCCTGGGCCTGCAATGACCACCGACTCCCCCGCACCGCTGATCCACGGCGGCGCACAGACACCTCGGGCGCCGCTGCCCATGCTGCCGCCCTTGGCGTTGTACATCCATATCCCCTGGTGCGTGCGCAAATGCCCGTATTGCGACTTCAACTCCCACACCGCCAGCCCGCAGCTGCCGGAGGAGGAATACGTCGACGCCTTGCTGGCCGATCTCAACCAGGATTTGCATGGGGTTCACGGCCGGCCGTTGTCCTCCATTTTCTTTGGCGGCGGCACGCCGAGCCTGTTCAGCGCCCAAGCCCTGGGGCGTCTGCTGCGGGGCGTCGAGGCGCGCATCCCTTTTGCGCCCGATATTGAAATCACCCTGGAAGCCAACCCAGGCACCTTTGAGCAAGAGAAATTCGTCGCCTACCGGGCGCTGGGCATCAATCGTCTGTCCATTGGCATCCAGAGCTTCCAACAGGCCAAGCTCCAAGCGCTTGGCCGAATCCATAACGGCGACGAGGCGGTGCGTGCCGCTGGCATGGCCCGCCAGGCCGGGTTCGATAATTTCAATCTCGACTTGATGCATGGCCTGCCGGATCAATCCCTCGAAGATGCCTTGAGCGATCTGCGCCAGGCCATTGCCCTGAAGCCCACCCATTTGTCCTGGTATCAACTGACGCTGGAGCCGAACACGGTGTTCTGGAACCAGCCGCCAATCTTGCCGGAAGACGACACGCTGTGGGACATCCAGGAAGCCGGGCAGGCGCTGCTCGCCGAGCATGGCTACGACCAATATGAGGTCTCCGCCTATGCCCAGCCAGGGCGCGCGGCGCGTCACAACCTCAATTATTGGAGCTTCGGTGACTTCATCGGCATCGGCGCCGGGGCCCACGGCAAGCTCAGCCATCCGGACGGGCGCATCGTGCGCACCTGGAAGACTCGCCTGCCCAAGGATTATCTCAACCCGGCCAAACGTTTCCTGGCCGGCGAAAAGAGCCTGGCCAACGAAGAACTGCCTTTCGAGTTCCTGATGAACGCGCTGCGTCTTACCGAAGGTGTAGCGGCGCAGCTTTATCCACAGCGCACCGGCCTGTCTTTGGAAAGCCTGGCCGACGGCCGGCGCGAGGCCGAACAAAGTGGGTTGTTGCAGGTCGAACCGTCACGTCTGGCGGCGACCGAGCGCGGACAGCTGTTTCTCAACGACTTGCTGCAGAAATTTCTGAGCTGATCAACACAAGGAAATCGAATGGATCTGGTACTCGACCTGCTCGCCACCGTATCCCGCTGGAGCCGCAGCAACCTGTCGGAAATCTCCCTGGCGTTGGTAGGCTGCCTGCTGGTGTTGTTTGGTGCGGATATCAAGGGCTGGGTCGAACAGCGCCTGGGCAGCATCGCCGGCGCCTTGCGCGTCCCGCTGATCGCCCTGCTATGCATGATCGGCAGCGGCGCCGCGCTGATCTACGCCACGCCGTGGATCGTCCGGGGCTTGAGCCAGTTCAACAACTACAGCCTGGCGCCGGTGTTATTGGTGGTGCTGGTGTTGATTGGTGTGGTGGCTGACCGCCGCTGATTTAAGCCATCACATAAAACACATGTGGGAGCGAGCCTGCTCGCGAAGAGGGAGTGTCAGGCAATGCTTTTTTGGCTGACACACCGTATTCGCGAGCAGGCTCGCTCCCACAGTTTTATTGCGTGATGTTTAAGGCAGCTTCTCGAACTTCAAGTCCCAAACCCCATGCCCGAGCCGTTCGCCACGACGTTCGAACTTGGTGATCGGCCGTTCAGCCGGGCGCGGTACGCACTTGCCGTCCTCGGCCAGGTTGCGATAACCCGGCGCGACGTTCATCACTTCCAGCATGTATTCGGCGTAGGGCTCCCAGTCGGTGGCCATGTGCAACACACCGCCGACCTTCAACTTGCTACGCACCAGCTCAGCGAACGACGCCTGGACGATCCGGCGCTTGTGGTGTCGGCTTTTGTGCCACGGATCCGGGAAGAACAGCATCAGCCGATCGAGGCTGTTATCGGCCACGCAACGATTAAGCACTTCGATAGCGTCGCAATCGTAGACCCGCAGGTTGGTCAGCCCTTGGGTCAGCACACCGTTGAGCAGCGCACCGACACCCGGACGATGGACCTCCACGCCGATGAAATCCTGTTCCGGCGCGGCGGCGGCCATCTCCAGAAGCGAGTGGCCCATGCCAAAACCGATTTCCAGCGAGCGCGGCGCCGAGCGTCCGAAGACCTGGTCGAAGTCGACCGGTGCATCGGCCAGGGGCAGGACATACAGCGGGGCGCCCTGTTCCAGGCCGCGTTGCTGGCCTTCGGTCATGCGCCCGGCGCGCATCACGAAACTCTTGATGCGGCGGTGCTGGCGCTCTTCGCCTTCTTCCGGCAGGACAGGCGTGTCGTTCGATTCAGTCATCAATGGCTCTTACTTGATCAGACCATCCAGCGGCGAGGACGCGCTGGCGTAGAGTTTTTTCGGCATGCGGCCGGCCAGGTAGGCCAAGCGGCCGGCAACGATGGCGTGCTTCATGGCTTCGGCCATCAGGACCGGCTGCTGGGCATGGGCGATGGCCGAGTTCATCAGCACCGCTTCGCAACCCAGCTCCATGGCGATGGTGGCGTCGGAAGCGGTACCGACACCGGCATCCACCAGCACCGGGATCTTGGCTTCTTCCAGGATGATCTGCAGGTTGTATGGGTTGCAGATCCCCAGGCCGGTGCCGATCAGGCCGGCCAACGGCATGACCGCGATGCAGCCGATTTCCGCCAACTGACGGGCGATGATCGGGTCATCGCTGGTGTAGACCATCACGTCAAAACCTTCCTTGACCAGGGTCTCGGCGGCCTTGAGGGTTTCGATCACGTTGGGGAACAGGGTTTTCTGGTCCGCCAGCACTTCCAGCTTCACCAGGTTGTGACCGTCGAGCAGTTCACGGGCCAGGCGACAGGTGCGCACGGCCTCGATGGCGTCGAAGCAACCAGCGGTGTTCGGCAGGATCGTGTAGCGATCCGGCGGCAGGATATCCAGCAGGTTCGGTTCGCCCGGGTTCTGGCCGATGTTGGTGCGGCGCACGGCGACGGTCACGATTTCGGCGCCCGAGGCCTCGATGGCCAGGCGGGTTTCTTCCATGTCGCGGTATTTGCCGGTACCTACCAGCAAGCGCGACTGGTAGGTACGACCGGCCAGGACGAAGGGCTTGTCGCTACGAACGATGCTCATGGGAAATCCTCTGTTGGGGTGAGGTTCTTGCGAAAGGCTGCGAAACCGAGGCGACTAACCGCCACCGATGGCGTGGACCACTTCGACGCTATCACCGTCGTTCAATTTGGTTTCGGCGTGCTGGCTGCGCGGGACGATATCCAGATTGAGTTCCACCGCGACGCGGCGTCCGGTGAGTTCCAGACGGGTCAGCAGGGCCGCGACGGTTTCACCGTCGGGCAGATCAAGGGGTTCGCCGTTCAACTGAATGCGCATGCCGGATGCCGCCATCATTTTTAGGGGCTGGCATTCTAGCCCGATCAGTCTGGGTGACCCAAGCCCCTTGGTCAGCTACGAGCGACAAGCTTCAAGCGGCAAGTTGCAGGCGCCAGGCCGCGATGCCCAGGCACAACCAACCGATCAGGAAAGCCACGCCGCCCAGGGGCGTGATCATGCCCAGCTTGGTGACACCGGTAAGGGTCAGCAGATACAGGCTGCCGGAGAACAGCAGGATGCCGATCACGAATGAAATTCCGGCCCAAGTGACGATACGACCCGGGATGTGCGTGGCCAACAGCGCAACGCCGAACAGCGCCAGGGTATGCACCAGTTGGTAGGTCACCCCAGTGTGGAAAATCGCCAGATAATCGGCGCTCAGGCGGTTTTTCAGGCCATGGGCGGCAAACGCCCCCAGCGCCACGCCCGTGAAGCCGAAAAAAGCCGCCAGCATCAGAAAGCTACGCAACATGGGGAACTCCGGTCAGACTCGATGGACAGGGTCTGTATAATGGCCCGCTCGACGGGTTCGGCCAAGCCATCTCTATGCTGCGTTCATTGTTTCGACGATTCATTAAAGCCCTGTTCTGGTTCGCCGCCTGCAGCGTTGTGCTGGTGCTGCTGTTTCGCGTGGTGCCACCGCCGTTCACCGCGCTGATGATCGAGCGCAAGGTGCAATCCTGGTTCGGAGGCGAACCGATCGACCTGCAGCGTGACTGGCAACCCTGGGACAAGATTTCCAATCATCTCAAGGTTGCGGTCATTGCCGGGGAAGACCAGAAATTTCCCGAGCATTGGGGCTTTGACATCGGCGCAATCCAGGCCGCGTTCGCCCACAACGGGCGCGGCGGTTCGATTCGTGGCGCCAGCACCCTTAGCCAGCAGGTTTCCAAGAACCTTTTCCTGTGGTCGGGCCGCAGTTGGCTGCGCAAGGGGCTGGAGGCCTGGTTCACCGCGCTGATCGAAGTGTTCTGGCCCAAGCAGCGGATCCTCGAGGTGTACCTCAATAGCGTCGAGTGGGACGACGGGGTGTTTGGGGCCGAAGCGGCGGCGCGGCATCATTTTCGTGTCGGTGCAAACGCCTTGTCCCGACAACAGGCCAGCCTGTTGGCCGCAGTCCTGCCCAACCCGAGGGCCTGGAGCGCCAGTCGGCCGAGCCCTTATGTGCTCAGGCGTGCGAGTTGGATTCGCCAGCAGATGAGCCAATTGGGAGGTGATGGTTATCTGTTGCGGTTAGATGAGTCTCGGCCGGCGCCCTGGGCTCAATAGCCGCGACACCACGGATTCTTGTGGGAGCGAGCCTGCTCGCGATGACAATCGAGCACTCAGCAGAGATGTCGCCTGACCCACCGCCATCGCGAGCAAGCTCGCTCCCACAAAGGCTGAGTTGACGCTTGCATCGCACAAACAAAAACGCCCCGATCAGTAATGATCGGGGCGTTTTTGTGATAGCTGTCGCAGGTCAAGCCGCAATCGACACCTTGAGCTTGTTCATCGCGCTCTTCTCAAGCTGGCGAATTCGCTCGGCCGACACGTTGTACTTTTGCGCCAGGTCGTGCAGCGTGGCTTTCTCCTCGGCCAGCCAGCGCTGGTAGAGAATGTCGCGGCTGCGCTCGTCCAGCACTTCCAGCGCTTCGTGCAGGTTGGTGTTGGAGTTGTCACTCCAGTCGGCGTCCTCCAGTTGACGCGCCGGGTCGTACCGGTGGTCTTCCAGGTAGTTGGCCGGCGATTGGAAAGCGCTGTCGTCGTCCGCTTCGGCGGCCGGGTCAAAAGCCATGTCATGGCCGGTCAGGCGACTTTCCATTTCGCGCACTTCACGAGGTTCCACACCGAGGCTCTCGGCCACGCGATGGACTTCCTCGTTGTTCAACCAAGCCAGGCGCTTCTTCTGGCTGCGCAGGTTGAAAAACAGCTTGCGCTGGGCCTTGGTGGTCGCGACCTTCACGATGCGCCAGTTGCGCAGGATGAACTCGTGGATTTCCGCCTTGATCCAGTGCACTGCAAACGACACCAGGCGCACACCCATTTCCGGGTTGAAACGCTTGACCGCCTTCATCAGGCCAACGTTGCCTTCCTGGATCAGGTCGGCCTGGGCCAGCCCGTAGCCGGAATAGCTGCGGGCAATATGTACGACAAAACGCAGGTGGGCGAGCACCATCTGCCGAGCCGCCTCAAGATCCTGCTCATAGTAGAGACTCTCGGCCAGTTCACGCTCCTGCTCGGGGGTCAGCAGCGGGATGCTGTTGACCGTGTGCACATAGGCCTCCAGGTTCGCACCTGGGACCAGAGCATAAGCAGGTTGCAAAGAAGTGGTCATACGAAAAAACCTCCGACTCACATAACTCGTGCAGTTCAGCACTGCGAAAATTGACCGGGAACCGTAGGACAAGTTCCCACAAAAACCGAAAGGTCAATACGCGCAAAAAACAACTATTTTGGCGCAAGCTCACGTAGGTGGCGTGCTACCGCAATCCATGCACCGATATAACCCAACAGCACCGCGCCAAGCAAGAGCGACAGACCGTCAGCGACTGGCACTCCGGCCAGCGCGAAGTCACTGCCATACAAACCGGCCAGTCCCACTACCGCATCGTTCAGCCAGTCCAGGCCGAACGCCAATACGCCCCAGGACAGGATGCCTGCGCCGAAGCCATACAACGCTCCCATATAAAGGAAAGGCCTGCGTACATAACTGTCCGTACCGCCGACGAGTTTAATCACTTCTATCTCGGTGCGGCGGTTTTCAATATGAAGACGAATGGTATTGCCTATCACCAAAAGTAATGCAGAAACCAAGAGCACCGTCAGGCCGAAGACAAACCTGTCGCCGAGCTTGAGGATCGCCGCAAGACGCTCGACCCAGACTAGATCAAGTTGCGCCTGTTGTACCTTCGGCAGCTCGGAAAGTCTTTGTCTTAATGCTTCAAGGGTCGGCTTGTCGACCTCATTTGGGGTGACCAGCACAACGCCTGGCAGCGGGTTCTCCGGCAGCTCCTTGAGGGCTTCGCCCAGCCCCGACTGCTGCTGGAACTCTTCCAGCGCCTGCTCGCGACCCACGTATTCGGCATCGGCCACGCCCGGCATGGTCTTGATCTGCTCACGCAGCGCCTCGCCTTCGCCTGGCGTCGCATCCAGTTGCAAATAAAGGGAGATCTGCGCCGCGCGCTGCCAGGAACCGCCCAGGCGCTCCACATTACTCAGCAGCAATGACAGGCCCATGGGCAGGCTCAAGGCCACCGCCATCACCATGCAGGTAAAGAAGCTGCCGATCGGTTGCTTGCCCAGGCGCCGAAGGCTGTCCAGCAGGCTGGCGCGATGGCTTTCGATCCAGGCGTGCAACAGCGTGGTGAAATCCGGGCCATCGTCATCGTCGCGCTTTTTCTTCTGCGGCTGCGGATCGGTGCCCTTCGGGGCCACGCGTTCGGCCACTTTCGGGCTGCGAGTAGCACTCATACGCCTGCCTCCCCGTCGCCGATCAGTCGACCGCGTTGCAAGGTCAGCATGCGGTGACGCATACGCGCGATCAGTGCCAGGTCGTGGCTGGCGATCAGCACGCTGGTGCCCAAGCGGTTGATGTCTTCGAATACGCCCATGATCTCCGCCGCCAGTCGCGGGTCGAGGTTACCGGTGGGTTCGTCCGCCAACAGCAAGGCCGGGCGATGGACGATGGCGCGGGCAATGCCGACGCGCTGTTGCTGGCCGGTGGACAGGTCGCCCGGGTACAGATCGGTCTTGTCCGACAGAGCCACGCGCTCCAGGGCCGAATCAACGCGTTTGTTGATTTCGGCCTTGGACAGCCCAAGGATCTGCAAAGGCAGCGCCACGTTATTGAATACCGTGCGATCGAACAGCAGTTGGTGATTCTGGAATACCACGCCGATCTGGCGCCGCAGATAAGGGATCTGGGCGTTGCTGATGGTGCTCAAATCCTGGCCGGCCAGCAGCAGCTTGCCGGTGGTGGGCCGTTCCATCGCCAGCAGCAGGCGCAGCAAGGTACTTTTACCGGCACCGGAGTGGCCGGTCACAAACAGAAACTCGCCCCGACGGACCCGAAAGCTCAGCTCGTGCAAGCCGACGTGACCGTTCGGATAGCGTTTACCGACCTGTTCGAAACGAATCATGAATGCTCCCGCTCGGCAAACAGCGCCTGGACAAAGGGCTCGGCTTCGAAGGTGCGCAGGTCATCGATGCCTTCACCCACGCCGATGTAGCGAATTGGCAGGCCAAACTGCTTGGCCAGGGCGAAGATCACCCCGCCCTTGGCGGTACCGTCGAGCTTGGTCAGGGCCAGCCCGGTCAGTTCGACGGTCTGGTTGAACTGCTTGGCCTGGTTGATGGCGTTCTGGCCGGTCCCGGCATCCAGCACCAGCAACACTTCGTGGGGCGCATCGGCGTCGAGCTTGCCGATCACCCGGCGGACCTTCTTCAACTCTTCCATCAGGTTGTCTTTGGTGTGCAGGCGACCGGCCGTGTCGGCGATCAGCACATCGATGCCACGGGCCTTGGCGGCCTGCACGGCGTCGAAGATCACCGAAGCGGAGTCGGCACCGGTGTGCTGGGCGATGACCGGGATCTTGTTGCGCTCGCCCCACACTTGCAGTTGCTCGACAGCGGCGGCGCGGAAGGTGTCGCCGGCGGCAAGCATGACCTTCTTGCCTTCGAGCTGCAGCTTCTTCGCCAGCTTGCCGATGGTGGTGGTCTTGCCGGCACCGTTGACGCCAACGACCAGAATCACGAACGGCTTGTTCTGCGAGGCAATCACCAGCGGCTGCTCCACGGGCTTGAGCAGGTTGGTCAGTTCACCCTGGAGGGACTTGTACAGCGCATCGGCATCGGTCAATTGTTTACGCGCGACTTTCTGGGTCAGGCTCTGGATGATCACCGAGGTGGCCTCGACGCCTACGTCGGCGGTGAGCAGGCGGGTCTCGATGTCTTCCAGCAGCTCGTCATCGATGACTTTCTTGCCCAGGAACAGGCTGGCCATGCCCTCGCCAATACTGGCGCTGGTCTTGGACAGGCCCTGCTTGAGGCGGGCAAAAAAACCGACCTTGCTCTCTTCAACGGGCCGCGGCGGTTCGACCGGGGCCGAAGCCTCTACCACGACAGGTTCCGGCTCGGGGGCGAGCTCCGGGGTCGAAGGCGCGAGCACGGCAGCTGGCGCCTCCTCCGGTTGCATCGGGGCTGGGATTGGCGGCGTGACGTGGGGCGCCTGGGCGTCCTCTACCAGCGCGACCGGTTCTTCCGCCACGGGCAAGGTGAGCCAAGGGGCCTGCCCGGGAGGCGGGGTCAGGGGTTGCTCGAGCACCGGCTCATCCACCGGTTCAGCCACTGGCTCGGCTTCGGCCTCGGCCGGTTGCAGCACCGGCTCGGCGATCGGCAGGACAATGGGCGCAGCCTCTTCGACCACCGTCTCGTCGGCGGGCTCAGGCTGCGGTTGCGGCTGTTCACCCACGGTTTCCTGCGGCTTCTTGCGCAGCCATCCGAACAGGCTTTTTTTCTCGCCAGCCGCAGCTGGGGTCTTCTTGTCGTCGTTGGAACCAAACATGGAGGACGGCTATCTCACGGTAGCGACGCGCCTGGAGGGCGCCTCGGTGATAAATATTCGATGCTGAACAGACTGCGTTTCATCGAGCTTGTTCACGCGCAACAGATTGTCGAAATGTCGCCAGGACACCTCATGGTCGATTTTTTCGAAGGACTGGTACGGCATCGTCGGCGAAAACGCGGGGATACAGGAACAAACCCAACGTTTGTGCACGGAACCCAGACAGCCTTGGGCCGATAAAAGACCCGATAGGCGTGGCCGCCAGTAAAACGGACCGTTATCCTAGCACCTCCTCGCCTGCTGAGGCTAAGACCCGGCAGGCAGCCCGACAGGTTTAAACACGAATGAATGCTCTTGCCCGCCGCGCCGCAGGCCTGCTGCTCAGCACGGTTTGTCTGCCCTTTTCAGTCTTTGCTGCCGATCCACAACCTACCCACGAATTCACCCTCGACAACGGCCTCAAGGTCGTGGTGCGTGAAGACCATCGCGCCCCGGTCGTGGTTTCCCAGGTCTGGTACAAGGTCGGCTCCAGCTACGAAACGCCGGGCCAGACCGGTTTGTCCCATGCCTTGGAACACATGATGTTCAAAGGCAGCGATAAAATCGGCCCCGGCGAAGCATCGTTGATCCTGCGCGACCTGGGCGCCGAAGAAAACGCCTTCACCAGCGATGACTTCACTGCCTACTACCAAGTGCTGGCCCGGGATCGCCTGGGCGTCGCCTTCGAACTTGAAGCCGATCGCATGGCCAGCCTGCGCCTGCCGCCGGAAGAGTTCAGCCGCGAGATCGAGGTGATCAAGGAGGAGCGCCGCATGCGCACCGACGACAAGCCGATGTCGAAGGCCTTCGAGCGCTTCAAGGCCATGGCCTATCCAGCCAGCGGCTATCACACGCCGACCATCGGCTGGATGGCCGATCTGGACCGGATGACCGTCGGCGAGCTACGTCACTGGTACGAATCCTGGTACGCCCCGAACAACGCAACCCTGGTGGTGGTGGGTGACGTGACGCCGGATGAGGTCAAGAACCTGGCCCAGCGCTATTTCGGTCCGATAGCGCGGCGCGCGGTGCCCGCCGCCAAGATCCCACTGGAGCTGGCCGAACCGGGCGAGCGCAAGCTCACCCTGCATGTACAGACCCAACTGCCCAGCGTCATGCTGGCCTTCAACGTGCCCAGCATCGCCACCGCGACGGATAAGGGTTCGGTCAACGCGCTTCGCTTGATCTCGGCCTTGCTGGACGGCGGCTACAGCGGCCGGATTCCGACCCAGCTGGAGCGTGGCGAGGAACTGGTGTCGGGGGGCTCGTCGAATTATGACGCATTCACCCGTGGCGACTCGTTGTTCACTTTGTCGGCAACGCCTAACACACAGAAAAACAAAACCCTCGCCCAGGCCGAAGCAGGTTTGTGGCGCTTGCTCGAACAACTGAAAACCACGGCCCCGACCGTCGACGAACTGGAGCGCGTCCGCGCCCAGGTCATCGCCGGGTTGGTGTATGAGCGCGACTCGATCACCAGCCAGGCCACCGCCATCGGGCAATTGGAAACCGTCGGCCTGTCCTGGAAGCTGATGGACACCGAGCTTGCCGAACTGCAAAGCGTGACCCCGCAGGATATCCAGAAGGCAGCCCAGCTGTATTTCACCCGCTCGCGCTTGAGCGTTGCGCACGTCCTGCCCGAGGAGAAAGCCCATGAGTAAGCGCCAATCATCACGCCTGGTGCTGATGGGCCTGGTGTTGGTTGCCCTGGCCGGTTCCCTGGCCGTCTACCTGTCGCCATCGAAGAACACCGATGCCAGCCAGGCATTGGACAAGGCCAAGTCAGGCAACAAGTTGCAATCGCTGGCCGAACTGGATGACAAGGCACCGAGCCGCCGCCAGCTCGATGTGCAGACCTGGAAAACCGCTGACGGCGCCAAGGTCCTGTTCGTCGAGGCCCGGGAATTGCCAATGTTCGACCTGCGCCTGACCTTTGCCGCCGGCAGCAGCCAGGACGGCGACGCCCCCGGCCTGGCCCTGCTGACCAATGCCATGCTCAACGAAGGCGTGGCCGGCAAGGATGTCAGCGCCATCGCCCAAGGCTTCGAAAGCCTCGGCGCGGACTTCGGCAACGGCGCCTATCGGGACATGGCCGTGGCCTCCCTGCGCAGCCTCAGCGCGACGGACAAGCGTGAGCCGGCGCTGAAGCTGTTTGCCGAAGTCGTCGGCAAACCGACCTTCCCCGCCGACTCGTTCGCCCGAATCAAGAACCAGATGCTCGCCGGTTTCGAGTATCAGAAGCAGAACCCCGGCAAACTGGCGGGCTTGGAGTTGATGAAGCGCCTGTATGGCGATCATCCGTACGCCCACTCCAGCGACGGCACCGAACAGAGCATTCCACCGATTACCCTGGCCCAAACCCGGGCCTTCCATGCCAAGGCCTATGCCGCCGGCAACGCCGTGATCGCCCTGGTGGGGGACCTGTCCCGCGCTGACGCCGAAGCCATCGCCAACCAAGTATCAGCCGCGCTGCCCAAGGGCCCTGCGCTGGCCAAGACCCCGCCACCGGTGGAGCCGAAAGCGAGCGTCAACCATATCGAGTTCCCGTCCAAGCAGACCAACCTTATGCTCGCGCAGTTGGGCATCGACCGGGACGATCCGGATTATGCCGCCGTGTCCCTGGGCAACCAGATCCTGGGCGGCGGGGGTTTCGGTACACGACTGATGACCGAGGTCCGGGAAAAACGCGGCCTGACCTATGGCGTGTACTCCGGCTTCACGGCAATGCAGGCTCGCGGTCCGTTCATGATCAATCTGCAAACCCGCGCGGAAATGAGCGAGGGCACGCTCAAGCTGGTGCAGGACGTGTTTGCCGATTACCTCAACAATGGCCCGACCCAGAAAGAACTCGACGACGCCAAGCGCGAGTTGGCCGGGAGCTTCCCGCTGTCCACCGCCAGCAATGCCGACATCGTTGGCCAGCTCGGCGCGATGGGCTTCTATGATTTGCCGCTGAGCTACCTGGAAGATTTCATGCGCCAGTCCCAGGCGCTGACGGTCGAGCAGGTCAAGGCTGCGTTGAATAAACACCTGAGCACCGACAAGATGGTCATCGTCACCGCTGGCCCGACCGTGCCGCAAAAGCCATTGCCGGCCCCCACTGACAAACCTGCCGAGCAGCCGCTCGGGGTTCCGGAGCACTAATGGCCCGCCCATCCAATTCCAGCAAGAAACCCGTGCACAACGGCGTGAACCAGTTGCGCATCATTGGCGGCGAATGGCGCAGCCGGCGGCTGAGTTTTCCGGATGCTCCAGGATTGCGACCGACACCGGACCGGGTTCGTGAAACCCTGTTCAACTGGCTAGCGCCTTACGTGGCGGGCGCCAAGGTGCTCGACCCGTTTGCCGGCAGCGGCGCACTGTTTCTCGAGGCGTTGTCCCGTGGTGCCGCCATGGGCCAGGCGCTGGACGCCAGCAGCCTGGCCGTGTCCAGCCTGAAGGAACACCTCGGCACCCTACGCTGCACCGTCGGCCAGGTGCAGACAGCCGATGCGCTGCGTTACCTTGACAGCCAGCCGGCAACTCCATTCGACCTCGTCTTCCTCGACCCGCCATTCAACCAGAATCTGCTGCCGACGGTATGCGCCTTGCTCGAGGAACGTCAGTGGCTGGCCGAGGATGCCTGGGTCTACACTGAAAGCGAGACCGCTCCGTCCACCCTGGGCTTGCCGAGCAATTGGCGCTTGCATCGCGAGCAGAAATCCGGACAGGTGCATTACGCGTTGTGGCAGCGTTTACCAAAGGACATTGGCTGAACGGCTGGCCGTGCATCGAGAAATAGTCAGAATGTCCGCCGCATCCGAACCTTTCGTCCCTGCCCCTGGGCTTGGCAACCCGCACCTGCAAACATTGTGGGGGCCGTTATGGCGGAAGTCCTGCCCCATCGATCGCGAACGGGAGCGGCTGTGGCTGGAAGACGGCGACTTCCTCGACCTCGACTGGTATGGACCCCATAGCGCCGAGGCGCCATTGGTACTGGTACTTCACGGGCTGACCGGTTCTTCCAACTCGCCCTACGTGACCGGGCTGCAACAAGCACTCAACGACCAAGGCTGGGCCAGCGTCGCGTTGAACTGGCGCGGGTGTTCGGGGGAGCCGAACCTGCTGCCCCGCAGCTACCATTCAGGAGTGAGCGAAGACCTGGCCGCCGCCCTGACGCATCTGCGCACCCGGCGACCTCTGGCGCCATTGTTTGCCGTGGGCTATTCACTGGGCGGCAACGTCTTGCTCAAGCATCTGGGCGAGACCGGCAGCGACAGCCAACTGCTGGGCGCGGTGGCCGTTTCGGTGCCGTTTCGCCTGGACCAGTGCGCCGATCGTATCGGGCAGGGCTTCTCCAAATTCTACCAAGCGCATTTCATGAGGGAGATGGTCGCCTACATGCGCAACAAACAGCGCCAATTCCAGCACGACGGACGCCAGGAAGGGCTTGCGGCCCTGGCCGCGCTGGGCTCGCTGGACAATATGCGCACGTTTTGGGATTTCGATGGGCGCGTCACCGCGCCCCTACACGGATTCTCGGATGCGGCGGACTATTATCGTCGCGCCTCCAGCCGCTATTTCATGGCGGAGATCAAAACGCCGACCTTGCTTATCCAGGCCGCCGACGATCCGTTCGTATTTCCCCACAGCCTGCCCGCCCCTGAAGAGTTGTCAGCGTCGACCCGGCTTGAATTGCATGCCCGAGGCGGACATGTCGGATTCGTCGACGGGACGTTACGGCGTCCCGGCTACTATCTGGAACGACGCATCCCCAAATGGCTCGCCACCCTGGGCCATGGCTGACGATTCGCAAGCGAGAAAACTTTTGTGGGAGCGAGCTTGCTCGCGATAGCGACAGATCAGCGACATGACTGATACACCGCCATCGCGAGCAAGCTCGCTCCCAATTGGTTGTAGGTGCCTCGTTATTCGCCCTTCGCCACGCCCCGCCGCGGATCATTGATCCACTCGCTCCACGAGCCGGCGTACAGCTTGCCCAACGGATACCCTGCCAGGCACAAGGCGAACAGGTTATGGCATGCTGTCACGCCCGAGCCGCAATAGGCCACCAGGCCGCTCGGCGAGCGATCGCCGAATTTTGCGGCAAAGCGCTGCTTGAGCTGGTCGGTCGGCAGGAACCGCCCATCGGCGCCAAGGTTATCGGTGAAGGCCGCGCATTGCGCGCCCGGGATATGCCCGGCCACCGGATCGATCGGCTCGACCTCACCTTTGAATCGCGGCAACGCCCGCGCATCCAGCAACGTCATGTCCGGCTGGCCGAGGCGTTGCTGCAATATGTCGGCACTGACCAGCAGATTCGCGTCCGGCGAACCACTGAAGGAGCCGGCCTGGATGGCCGGCGGATCGAGACTCAGGGGCAAACCGACCGTGTGCCAGGCCTTGAGCCCGCCGTCGAGAATGTAGACGCCCTCGCGCTTGCCCAGCCAGGCCAGCAGCCACCAGGCCCGGGCAGCGTAGGTACCGGGACCATCGTCGTACAGCACGACGTCACTCTCATTGTTAATGCCCCAGGCCTGCAGACGCGTAACCAAGGCCTCAGGTGCGGGCAAAGGATGGCGCCCGGTCACGCCTTTGACCACCGGACCGCTCAGGTCGCGCTCAAGGTCCGCGTGAGACGCACCGGCGATATGGCCTTCGGCATAACTGCGCTGGCCGTAGTCCGGGTCCTCCAGGGCAAAACGACAATCAAGGATCACCAGCCCAGGCTGTGATCGCCTCTGTTCTAGGGCCTGGGGGCTGATGAGTTGCGCGATGGGCATGGTGAACTCCTGTGGCTGAATCAAGCAGGTCCGATCCTTATTGCCCTTCCTCCAGGGTCTGGGCCAGGGGGACATAAAATTCTTTGAACAACGCATCCACCGCTTCACGGGCCTGGTCAGTCACGAAACCCGCCTCGAGCACCAGGACCTGGTATACGCCACGCTTGATGGCTTGTTCGCTCAAGTGGCTGGAGTTTTCACGGGTCGTGCACAGGAACCGTACCCAGGACGTGAGGATGATCCAGGCGTTGAGGGTCAGGGATTCGATCTGCACACGGTCCATCTTCAGGATACCGGCTTCGACGAAGCCCTCGTAGATGGCGGTGCCATGGATCAGGCAGCGCTGGGAAAACCGCCGATAACGCGCCGCAAGTTCCGGGTCGCTGTCGAGCAGGTGTTCCAGGTCGCGATGCAGGAACCGGTAACGCCACATCGCCGACAGCAGCTCTTGCAGATAAAAGCGCTTGTCGTCCACCGTGGCCAGGCGGCCTTGGGGCGGGCGCAAGAAGCTGTCCACCAGGTTTTCATACTCACTGAACAGCACGGCGATGATCGCCTGCTTGTTGGGGAAGTGGTAGTAGAGGTTGCCAGGGGACATCTCCATGTGAGCGGCAATATGGTTGGTGCTGACGCTGCGCTCGCCCTGGCGGTTGAACAACTCGAGGCTGTTCTGCACGATGCGCTCGCTGGTTTTCATTCGTGGGGCCATGGCTTGGGCTTTAATAAAAAGTGATCGAAGGGCATCTTACGACCTATCGGTCACAGGATAAAACCCAAGGGATTTACAGAGGCTCATTTGACTTTCTAGAGCATAAGCTCTAGAAAACACCGATGCCAATAATAATCCGGTGCCCGCCATGCCTGCTGATGTCGCTTACCTGCACGAGTCTCAACAGCAGCTGGACGAGCTCCAAGCGCTCTTCATCGCCCAGCGCCAAGCCTACGCGGCTCACCCGATGCCACCGGCGGCGCAGCGACTGCAATGGCTCAAGGCATTGGGCGAACTGTTGAGCAATGAACGGCAGGCCTTGATCGACGCCATCAGCGAGGATTTCAGCCACCGCAGCGCGGACGAAACATTGTTGGCCGAGCTGATGCCGAGCCTGCACGGTATCCATTACGCCAGGCGACACCTCAAAGGCTGGATGAAGCCCTCTCGACGCAAGGTTGGCCTGGCCTTCCAGCCGGCATCGGCCAAAGTGGTCTATCAGCCGCTGGGGGTGGTCGGGGTCATCGTGCCCTGGAACTATCCGCTCTTCCTGGCCATAGGGCCTTTGGTCGGAGCCTTGTCGGCGGGCAACCGGGTGATGCTAAAACTCAGCGAATCGACCCCTGCCACCGGCTTGTTGCTCAAGCAACTGCTGGCCCGGATATTTCCCCAGGACCTGGTGTCCGTCGTGCTTGGCGAAGCAGACGTAGGCATCGCGTTCTCCAGGCTGCCGTTCGATCACCTGCTGTTTACCGGCGCCACCAGCATCGGCAAGCACGTCATGCGTGCGGCCGCGGAAAACCTGACGCCCATCACCCTGGAACTGGGCGGAAAATCTCCGGCCATCGTTTCCGATGACGTCCCGCTTGAACACGCTGCCGAGCGCATCGCCTTCGGCAAGACCCTCAACGCCGGGCAAACCTGTGTCGCACCGGATTACGTGCTGGTGCCGCAAAATCGTGTCGGGGCGTTCGTCGAGGCGTATCGCGAGGCCGTACGCGGGTTCTATCCGACGTTGATTGACAACCCGGACTACACCGCCGTAATTAACGAACGACAACTGGCACGGCTTAACGGCTACATCGGCGATGCAACAAGCAAAGGGGCGTTGCTGATCGAGCTGTTCGAGCAAAGCCAGGGACAACGCATGGCCCACAGCCTTTTGCTCAATGTCACGGACGACATGACGGTCATGCAGGACGAGATTTTCGGGCCGCTGCTCCCCATCGTCCCTTATGAGAACCTCGACCAGGCATTTGCCTACATCAATCAGCGACCTCGCCCCTTGGCGCTCTACTATTTCGGCTACAACAAGACCGAACAGAATCGCGTACTCGACGAAACCCATTCCGGCGGCGTCTGCCTCAACGACACGCTGTTGCACGTGGCCCAGGACGATATGCCGTTTGGCGGTATTGGCGCCTCGGGGATGGGGCACTACCACGGACATGAGGGGTTCCTGACCTTCAGCAAGGCCAAGGGCGTGCTGGTCAAGCAGCGGTTCAACGCGGCGAAACTGATCTACCCGCCCTATGGAAAGCCGTTGCAGAAACTGATCCAGAAGCTGTTTATCCGCTAACCAGTGTCTTCCCGGGTAATAACAATAATGAACCCAAGCCTGACCGATAAGCCCGTCCTGTCACGACGCGGTTTACTGCAACTGAGCTTCGGCGCCAGCGCCTTCCTGGCCACGGTGGGATTGGGCGCCAGCCTGAGCGGCTGCTCCTCCAGCCAACCGGCCCTCGGGCTGGCGGCATTGCGCGACAGCGACTTGCCGTTCTTGCGTGCCGTGATAGCCGTCATGCTCGACGGGGCCACAACAGCTGGAACGCTCCCCGCCGCCACCGATGCCACGCTGCAAAGCCTGGATCGAGGGCTGGCGCACCTGTCGCCCGCCATGCTCAAGCTAACGCACCAGCTATTCGACGTGCTGACGCTGGGGATTACCCGCGGGCCGCTGACCGGGATCTGGGGCGCGTGGGAAAACGCCAGCGCCGATGACATTCGACAGTTTCTGACGCGGTGGGAAAACAGCTCGCTGAGCTTGTTGCGCCAAGGCCACGGCTCGTTGCTGCAAATGGTGATGATGGCGTGGTACAGCCGGCCCGAGTCCTGGGCCCATTGCGGGTACCCGGGACCACCGATGGTTTGAAAGCCACAGTGGACTCCAGCGCCGTCCATAACAACAAGGGACCCCTAGCATGCCCGTACCCGACCCGTTCCGTGAAGGCCTCGCCCGTGGCTGGACCACCTACAACGGCGCGCAACTGAGCCAGGACCTCACGCTGGAAGCGGACGTGGCGATCATCGGCAGCGGCGCCGGCGGTGGCACCACGGCGGAAATCCTCAGCGCCGCCGGTTACAAGGTATTGCTCATCGAAGAAGGGCCGCTGAAGACCAGCCACGACTTCACGCTGCGGGAGGACCAGGCCTATACCAGCCTGTACCAGGAAGGCCTCGGACGCATGAGCAAGGACGGCGCCATCACCATCCTCCAGGGACGTGCGGTGGGCGGCACGACGTTGATCAATTGGACTTCAAGCTTGCGCACCCCAACGCAAACCCTTGAGCACTGGGCGGCCGAACACAACGTCAAAGGCCACGGCCCCGCCGACATGGCCCCTTGGTTTGAACGGATGGAACAACGCCTCGGCGTGGCACCCTGGATGATTCCACCCAACGCCAACAACGACGTGATCCGCAAGGGCTGTGACCAATTGGGCTACGCCTGGCATGTCATCCCACGCAACGTGCGAGGTTGCTGGAACCTGGGATACTGCGGCATGGGCTGCCCGACCAACGCCAAGCAATCGATGCTCGTCACCACCATACCCGCCACGCTGGACAAGGGCGGCGCGCTGCTTTACCTCGCGAGGGCTGAGCGTCTGGTCATCAAAAACGATGCGGTCGTCGGCTTGGATTGCCTGGCCATGGACGAGCATTGCGTGGCACCGACCGGGCGGCGCATCACGATCAAGGCGCGGCATTATGTATTGGCCGGCGGCGGTATCAACAGCCCTGCCCTGCTGTTGCGCTCCGAGGCACCGGACCCGCACGGACGGCTGGGCCAGCGCACGTTCCTGCACCTCGTGAACATGTCGGCCGGCCAGTTCGATGAAGTGATCAACCCCTTCTACGGCGCTCCGCAGTCGATTTATTCGGATCATTTCCAATGGCAGGACGGCGTCAGCGGCAGGATGTCGTACAAGCTGGAAGTGCCGCCATTACATCCCGCCCTTGCCGCCACGCTGCTGGGTGGCTTCGGCGGCGAAAATGCGGCGCACATGGCTCACCTGCCCCATACCCATGCCATGCTGGCGTTGCTGCGTGACGGCTTCCATCCGGATAGCCCCGGCGGCAGCGTCGAATTGCGCAGCGACGGCACGCCAGTGCTCGACTATCAGCTGTCGCCCTACGCCTGGGATGGCCTGCGCCGGGCATTTCACAGCATGGCCGAAATCCAGTTCGCCGGAGGCGCCCGGGCCGTGATGCCCCTGCACAGCGATGCCCATTATGTGAAAACCCTGGCGCAGGCCCGCGAAATGATCGACGGGCTTGATATGGTCCTGTACCGCACGCGCCTGGGCAGTGCCCATGTCATGGGCGGCTGCGCCATGGGAGAAGATCCGAAGGCTGCCGTGACGGACAGCCTCGGCCGACATCATCAATTGGGCAATCTCTCCATTCACGACGGCTCGCTGTTCCCCACCAGCATCGGCGCCAACCCGCAATTGTCGGTGTATGGATTGACGGCACAACTGGCGACATCCCTGGTCGAACGTCTGGAAAAACCTTGAAAACATGGATTATTCGCAGCGTCTATAGTGCTTTCTTCGCCAACAGCCGACTTGGCCGGCCGAGATGGCTGCGATACCATCCGACTCCCCAACGGACTCCCGCCAGGACGACGCGATGAACCGAGTGTTGTACCCAGGTACCTTCGACCCTATTACCAAGGGCCATGGCGATCTGGTCGAACGCGCCTCGCGCCTGTTCGACCATGTGATCATCGCCGTCGCCGCCAGCCCGAAGAAAAACCCGCTGTTCCCGCTGGAACAACGAGTGGAGCTGGCCCGCGAGGTCACCAAGCACCTGCCCAACGTGGAAGTGGTCGGTTTCTCGACCCTGCTCGCGCATTTTGCCAAGGAAAAGAACGCCAACGTGTTCCTTCGTGGCCTGCGAGCGGTCTCGGATTTCGAGTACGAGTTCCAATTGGCGAACATGAATCGCCAGCTGGCGCCGGACGTCGAGAGTCTTTTCCTGACGCCGTCGGAACGCTATTCCTTCATTTCTTCGACGCTGGTGCGAGAAATCGCGGCCCTGGGCGGCGATATCACCAAGTTCGTCCACCCGGCGGTGGCCGACGCGCTGACCCTGCGCTTCAAGAAATAACCCCTCCGGGCGACGATCCCTAACGCGGCTCGACAGTCATGCGTGCGCAGTCCATCGCGCCCGCGTGCACTGCGCGCGTGATTGCGGCACAATTGCGTCTATTCGTTTTCAACTGCCCGGGCCCTACGCCCCGGCCGGAGTCTGCATGTCCCTTATCATCACCGACGACTGCATCAACTGCGACGTCTGCGAACCCGAGTGCCCGAACGAGGCCATTTCCCAAGGCGAAGAGATCTACGTCATCGACCCGAACCTGTGCACCCAGTGCGTCGGCCATTACGACGAACCCCAGTGCCAGCAAGTCTGCCCGGTGGATTGCATCCCGCTGGACGAGGCTCATCCGGAGACGGAAGAACAGCTGATGGCGAAATATCGCAGGATTACTGGCAAGGCTTGAGCTTCTGGACGGCCTTGCCGGCCCTATCGCGAGCAAGTGATTTATTTCTGCCACACAGCAGATCCCTGTGGAAGCGAACCTGCTCGCGACAGGGCCATCAGCCACACCACAAATGCACACAAGTGACGATTCACTCCTGCCGCTCGAACCCCTCACCGATACACCCCAGGCATCGCACGAATGTGGCCTTCGCCGGGTCCACCACCAACGCCTTGCCCGCATCGCCCACGCCGCCGCCCAGCGCGGTAAAGGGTAACGACACGACAAACGCGCCGGCGCCGATCACAGTGGCAGCGAGCAGCAGCGGTCGCGCGATCAGCAAGTCGCCGATCATGGCGTAGGCCGGTGGGTTCTGGATGGTGTAGCGCGGATCACCGCTTTCGGTGTTTGCGAATACAGGCAAACCGACACTCAGCGAGAGCGCCAGAACGACAGTTCGAATGAGACTCATGGGTGCGATCCTTCGGCTAAATCAATATGACTACTGACTATAGACCGTAGGACGAATCAACTCTGGCAGCGTGGACACCAGACACTCGCTCGCTGCCCCAGGCGGATCTCCCGCAGCCCCGTGCCGCACATCTTGCACGTCTGCCCGCCTCGTCCGTACACGAACAATTCCTGCTGGAAATACCCAGGCTGGCCGTCGCCGCCAATGAAATCCCGCAGCGTGGTCCCGCCGCGCTCGATGGCATGGGCGAGGATGCGTTTGATCTCGATCGCCAGTTTCAAATAGCGCGCCCGGGAAATGCCCCCCGCTTCGCGGCGCGGGTCGATTCCGGCGGCGAACAGCGCTTCCGTCGCATAAATATTGCCCACGCCCACGACGATCGCGTTATCCATAATGAACGGCTTGACCGCCATCGAGCGGCCGCGGGAAAGCTGGAAAAGCCGTTCGCCGTCGAACAGATCGGTCAGCGGCTCAGGCCCAAGGCGGATCAGGAGTTCGTGGTTGAGCGGATCAAGACTCCAGAGCATCGCGCCGAAGCGACGAGGGTCGGTGTAGCGCAGAGCCAGGCCCGACTCCAGTTCGATATCGACATGCTCATGCCTCGCGGCGGGCATGCCGGTTTCAACCAGCCGCAAATTGCCGGACATGCCCAGATGACTGATCAACGTGCCGACTTCGGCGTTGATCAGCAAATACTTGGCCCGCCGTTCCACTTGAACGATGCGCTGCCCCGAGAGGCGCACATCGAGGTCTTCAGGAATCGGCCAGCGCAAGCGGTGATCGCGCACCACCACGCGGCTGACCCGCTGCCCCTCGAGATGTGGCGCGATTCCGCGGCGAGTGGTTTCGACTTCCGGCAGTTCTGGCATGGGGTTCTCGAATCAGGCGAAGACTGGCATTCAACGACTGGCCAGGTCGCGTATTTCCTGTTTCTGGGTCTGGAAGTCATATTCCGACAACCCGATATAGTCGAGCACCAGCGGTCCGACGCATTCCCACTCGTGATCGTCGGCCTGGTTACCCAGCACGCGGTGGGACGAGCAGATGTTTTCCGACATCTTCAGGATCGCCAGCAGGTTTTTCAGCGGGCAGTTATTGCGCGCATTTTCGTCGCTGAAGATCGCCAGGGCGTTGTGGTGATTGGCGATGGCCTGGCTGACATGGTCCGGCAGGCGCCAGGACTTGGACGTGTAGTAACCGACCACGGCATGGTTGGTATTGAACACACGGTTTTCGGTGTCCACCACCCGGCATTCGGCACTGGCGTTGGCGTAGGCCTCCTCCAGCACGCTCATGTAGGTTGGGAATTGCTTGAGCATCAGCGGCACGCCACAGTCGTGGAACAGCCCGAGGGCGTAGGCTTCGTCACCATTCTGCATACCGAGGCGCTTGGCCAGGGTCAGGCAGGTCATCGCCACGTCCTGGGCGGTGTCCCAGAAACGATTCAAGGTCACGATGGTGTCGTCGTGCAACTCTCCCTTGATCGATTGGGCATTGATCAGGTTAATGATCGAACGGCTGCCCAGCAGGTTCACCGCGCGCTGGATCGAGGTGATCTTGTTGCTCAAGCCGTAATACGGCGAATTGACGATCTTGAGCAAGGCCCCGGAGAGGCCCGGATCCTGGGAAATCAGCTTGGCGATGGTCTCCAGGTCCGGATCGGGCATGTACTGCTCCATCTGCAGATCCACCATGATTTGCGGCTGCGGCGGGACGCTGATCCCTTGCAGGGACTGTTGGATCTGTTCGGTGGAAAGCTCTTTGGACATGGGTACGCACTCTGGGCCAGGCGGGGATTCTAACCCTTAAAGATAAATCCGGCACACCGCCGGGTAGACCGGCGGAACTTTCATTCAAGCCTCGGCTTCGGATTTTGTAGGACCGACAACCAAGCCTGCATACCGGCTTAGGTCGGCAGCTCACCCACTCAGCTTGAGGAGATTTTTCATGCCCGGCTCCCTGAATGACAAACGCGTGGCCATCCTGGTGACAAATGGTTTTGAACAGGCCGAACTGACCGGTCCGAAGCAGGCGCTGGAGCAGGCCGGGGCCAAGGTGGAAATCGTTTCGGCCAGCGAAGGCCAGGTCAAAGGGTGGAACCATGACCAGCCGGCCGACGATTTCCAGGTCGACCTGACGTTCAAGGCCGCCAATGTCGAGCAATACGATGCCGTGGTGCTGCCCGGTGGGGTACAGAACTCCGACACGATCCGTATCGACCCCGACGCCCAGAACCTGGTCAAGGGCTTCGAGGCGGCCGGCAAGCCCATCGCAGTGATTTGCCATGGCGGCTGGTTGCTGGTGTCGAGCGGGCTGGTCAAAGGCAAGACCATGACCAGCTACAAGACCCTCAAGGATGATTTGACCAATGCCGGCGCGAACTGGGTCGATCAGGAAGTGGTCAAGGATGGCAAACTGATCAGCAGCCGCCAGCCTGATGACATTCCTGCTTTCAACCGCGAGCTGATCAGCGCGCTGTCCGCCTGAAGCCGTTACATTGCGGCGAGGCGAGCGCGCTCCTTCGCCGCATGTCCAGCATAAGCCCCGCAACGGTTGCAACACGGTATACTCCCGCTCTTTTTTCCGGAGCGACGTCATGTCCCTGCCTAGCCTGCGCCTCAAAGCCAACGCCGACCGTCGCCTGCGCGCCGGCCATTTGTGGGTCTACAGTAACGAAATCGACGTAGCCGCCACCCCGCTGCACGGTTTCAAGGCTGGCGACCAGGCCATCCTGGAGGCTGCGGGCGGCAAGCCGCTGGGCATCGTCGCGATGAGCCCCAACAACCTGATCTGCGCCCGATTGCTGTCCCGTGACGTGAAGCTGCCCCTGGACAAATCCCTGCTGGTGCATCGCCTCAACGTGGCGTTGTCCCTGCGCGAGCGCCTGTTCGACAAGCCGTTCTATCGCTTGGTCTATGGTGATTCCGATTTGCTGCCGGGGCTGGTGGTCGACCGTTTCGGCGACATCCTGGTGGTCCAGATCGCTTCCGCCACTATGGAAGCCCATAAAGACGACGTGATCGCCGCCCTGACCCAGGTCCTCAAGCCAAGCGGCATCCTGTTCAAGAACGACTCCGCGGCCCGTGACGCCGAAGGCCTCGAACGCTACGTCGAGACCGTGTTCGGCCTGGTACCGGAATGGGTCGCCCTGGAAGAGAACGGCGTGAAGTTCGAAGCCCCGGTGAGGGAAGGCCAGAAGACCGGCTGGTTCTATGACCATCGCATGAACCGCGCGCGCCTGGCGCCGTATGCCAAGGGCAAGCGCGTGCTGGACCTGTTCAGCTACATTGGCGGCTGGGGCGTGCAAGCCGCCGCGTTCGGGGCCAGCGAAGTCTTCTGCGTCGACGCATCGGCATTCGCCCTTGACGGCGTGGAGCGCAACGCTGCCCTGAACGGCTTCGCCGAACGGCTGACCTGCATCGAAGGCGATGTATTCGAAGCCTTGAAGGAGCTCAAGGCCGGCGAGGAGCGTTTCGACGTCATCGTGGCCGACCCGCCCGCCTTCATCAAGCGCAAGAAGGATCTGAAGAACGGCGAAGGCGCCTACCGACGCCTCAACGAGCAAGCCATGCGCCTGCTCAGCAAGGACGGCATCCTGGTCAGCGCTTCGTGCTCGATGCACTTGCCCGAGGACGACCTGCAAAACATCCTGCTGACCAGCGCCCGTCACCTGGACCGCAACATCCAATTGCTCGAACGCGGCGGCCAAGGCCCAGACCATCCGGTGCATCCGGCAATCGCCGAAACGCGCTACATCAAGAGCATTACCTGCCGTCTGCTGCCCAACAGCTAAGGCCTTGTTGGGCGTAGCCGCTGCTGCGCCCAGCCTGCAACAATTAGAACGTCCCCACGCAGCCCAGGCTGCGTTTTTTTTGGTCGTAAGAAAAGTTACCGCATCAGGAAGCAAATAATTGTATTAGTAGATCTTGTATGAACTATCCCACGCAATTACTGGAGCCGTCCTACCTGATATTTGCTTGCCATGCATTCGTTAGAAACTATGATTGAGCTGTCACACCGGAAGTGACAACCCATAGTAAAAAACAACACTTAACGAACAAGGAGTTTCGTCATGAAAACAATTACCCTCGAAGTCAGCAAAATCGCCAACCTGGCAGGCTTGGTGACGCCTAAAGCCCGCTAAGCAAGACGACGGGGACGCGGTTGCCGGCGCCTCGCCCCCTTCTTTCTCTTCGCCACAGCGGAAACGATGCCATGCAAATAAACCCTTGCCTGTTCATATTGGCGCGCCCACCCCATCAAGTCGTATGGAATTATGAACAACACACCCAGTTCGAACTGGACATCTATTACGCAACCAGACTGGCGCAACTTATAAACGACCCTTCACGATTCGATCGTTCAAACCCCATCGACAGGGAATTTGCCAAAGTCGATATATTGGTCGAGGGTCGGACTAAGAATATTGACTGGAAGTGGGACGAACTCTCCAGGATCTTTCATATCGGAACAAAAAACATTCCCTGCGAGAGCGTCCCCCAGGATGTGGACGAATGGGCGACGCTTTACCTGCACCATTGCGCCGAAGTCCTCTCCTCTCCCGCGCCCCCAGCCAGGACAACACCCTGTCCCGTCGGGCGAACCGTCCTTGAGCGCCCTTCATGGGATGAACTCAAAGAGGTGTCGCTGGTACGGACGCTCGTCAGCCGAAGCACCTCCCGCTCATTCGACAATCGCGCCATTTCCATTGCTCAGGTCAGCACTCTCCTTTACCTGGCCTTGGGTTACCTGAACGAACGATCATGCCCTCTCGAACGGTTCGCCGCGCGAAGAAGCAGCCCCTCGGGTGGTGGTCTTAATGCCTGCGAAGGTTATTTGTACGTGCGTAACGTCACGGGACTTGATGCGGGCCTCTATGCCTATCACCCGGACGAACATTCGGTCAGCCTGATCCGGACGCTGCCGGATGAATCCCTGGGCCAGCTGCTGTGCGGCCAGCATTTCATCAACAACCTGCCGTTCGGGCTGTTCATTACTTCGCGCTTCGACAAGCTCTGGTGGAAGTACGAACATTCGCGCGCCTATCGGATGGCTTTTGTCGAGACCGGCCATGTCTCCCAGAGCTTCCTGATGGTAGCCACCGCCATGGGCCTCGATACATGGCTGACAGGGGCCTTGGCCGACTGCCAGGTGGAGCACTTGCTCGGCCTTGAGGGAACCCCCGAACAACCGTTGTTCTTTGTCGGCTGCGGCCACGGTGACGGCCAGGTCCACTGCCGCGAGTTGATATCGTTGCTCGACGAACAGGACGCTGCGCCATGAGCGAGCAGACCTTTGTCCAGCCACCGCTTTACTCCTTGGCCGACTGGAATCGCAAAGCCGCCGTACGAGCAGGTAAGGACGACTATCGCCTGCCTGACGATCTGGAGCGGCAGTTATCGAGCCGGCACTGGTTTCCACCAGCCTTCATTCCCTATGTCGAACACCCGTTGGTCATACACGCAGGTCAATCCGTTGCCCAACGGCTGGCGGCCAATCACCTGGTGTACTTCCTCGATTACACGACGATGCTGGAACACCGGATCGTCAACCGCTCCGTGGAGGCACTGGTCCATGGCGAACTGGCCGTGCCGATTCCGACCGAAATGAAAACCGCGGCCCTGCAGCTGTATACGGACGAGGGCTACCACGCACTGTTTTCCAACGAGGTGGCTGAACAGATCGCTGCCTTGTACGGCATCCAGGATCGCCCTCCGGCCAGGCGAATCGGTCGGCTGTTGGGCGTGATCCAAAAATGCCCACCCCCGGACCGCCCCCTCGCGTGGTTCCTGTTGGGGTTTGTCTCCGAAACGATCATTGCCCGGGAGCTGCTCACCCTCACCCGGAAAACCTTGGTCTGTACGGTCTACCGCATGCTCAAAACTCATCTGCAGGACGAAGCGCGCCACAGCCGATACTTCAGCGAGGTCTTCGGCTACCTCTGGCCGATTCTCGACGCAACACAACACGAGTGGGCGGCGAGGCTGCTGTTGGAGATCATCGGGCTTTATTTCGAACCGGATATCCCCTGGTTGATGGGCAGCCTCGCCAGCGTGGGCTTCGACGAGACGGCATCCCTCCAGATCGTTGCCGACATCGTGCCGCCACACGCCCATGCCGCACGGGTTCGCTCAGGTGCGGTATCGACATTCGCGGCCATGCAACGAGCCGGTTTTTTTGACAATGACCACAACCGAGCGCTCTTTTGCGAGGCGGGGTTCCTTGATGGCTGACCTATCCAGTCGTCCATCTGCGGACAAGCCAGCCATCGTCGGGCTCCTGACGATGTTGACGCTGCTTGGCGTGTTTCCGATCGATGTTGTACTGCCTTCGTTTCCGGCGCTGGCTGGGCACTTTCGCAACTCATCCTCAGACATTGCCCTGTCTGTCAGCCTGTTTGCCGTAGGCATTGCGCTCTCACAGCTATTGATTGGCCCGCTTTCCGATGCCATGGGCCGCAAGACACTGTTGTTGGTCGGCATCGCCGTCTCGGTTGTCGGCGCAGCGGGGTGCACCTTGACTGACGACTTCCGGCTGTTCCTGGTTTTTCGAATCATCCAGGCGTTGGGGTGCGGTTGCTTTGTGCTCTCCCAGGCACTGGTCCAGGACCTGTTTACCGGAACGCAACAGCAGCGGCTGCGTATCTTTCTGGTCACCTGCGGCGGCGTCTTTATTTCCATCTCGCCACTGGCCGGCACTGGCCTCCAAGGTTGGATGGGGTGGCGCGGCAGTTTTCTGGTGTTCATCGTACTGGCAATCGGCGCATTTGCCGGCGCCTGTCTTTTACTTGAAGGCCCGGCCCAAAACTGCCGATCCACGCGGATGAACTTCTTTGCGTCTTATCGCAGAGTCTGCGGTCATTTCAGCTTCATGGCCTATTGGCTGATTTCGGCACTCGCGTTTTCCTGTCATTTTTCATTCATTGTCATTTCGCCATTGATCTTCATCGACCAATTGCAGCTCTCGCAGCAGGCTTTCTCAGTGATGCTGCTGGGCTATGGGCTGGCCTATATCGGCGGCGGCGCATTCGCGACCGTACTCGACAACCGAATCGACTCGCACACCCAGATCATCACTGGCCTGAGCCTGATCCTAACGGCGGGTCTATCGATGCTGGTGCTTTTCTACATCATTGGCCTGTCCATCACGACCGTTCTGCTGCCCATGGTTGTATGCACCACTGGCACAACGATTGCGCGCGCCGCCGCCCATACCCGGGCGATGAACACCTTTGCGGAGCAAGCGGGTACCTCCGCATCGGCGGGCAGCGTGCTGATCTTCATCACGGGCGGCCTGGCCAGCGCCGGCATCAGCCTCTCTCCCTTACCCTTGCCTTTCACGCTTGCGCTATGCCTGATCGCATTCAGCCTCCTTGGCATGACGCTCAACACGCTGGTCAGGCTTCGTCACCGAAGGTTATTGCCCGGCTGAACGCTGCCAGTCGTCATCCCGAGCGTGACATTGGCGACAGATCGGCGCTTTGCGTCATTTCATCCTGGCGCCAGCGGTGTAGAATCGGGGGCATTCATCGCCATTCATCCCCGGCGGGTTTATGAGCTCATGCTGAGGCACGCAGCGATCCTGCAAAGTCATCGGCCACTTCCGGACACACCGCCAATCCCGAGTGTTCCAGACGTCGACAGAAGCTCACTCCCCATTGATACCTGATAAGTACCTGATTAGCCGCCCGGAGTGCTCCATGCCTGATTACCGTTCGAAAACATCCACCCATGGCCGCAACATGGCCGGCGCCCGTGCATTGTGGCGCGCCACGGGGATGAAGGATGACGACTTCAAGAAGCCGATCATCGCCATTGCCAACTCTTTCACCCAGTTCGTACCGGGTCACGTCCACCTCAAGGACCTGGGCCAATTGGTTGCCCGTGAAATCGAACGTGCCGGCGGTGTTGCCAAGGAATTCAACACCATCGCCGTGGACGACGGCATCGCGATGGGCCACGACGGCATGCTTTATTCGCTGCCCAGTCGCGAGATCATCGCCGACTCGGTCGAGTACATGGTCAACGCCCACTGTGCCGACGCCATCGTCTGTATCTCCAACTGCGACAAGATCACCCCCGGCATGCTCATGGCCGCACTGCGCCTGAACATCCCGGTGATCTTCGTTTCCGGCGGCCCGATGGAAGCCGGCAAGACCAAGCTCGCCAGCCACGGCCTCGACCTGGTGGACGCGATGGTAATCGCCGCCGACTCCAGCGCTTCTGACGAGAAGGTCGCCGAGTACGAGCGCAGCGCCTGTCCGACCTGCGGTTCGTGCTCCGGCATGTTCACCGCCAACTCGATGAACTGCCTGACCGAAGCCCTGGGCCTGGCATTGCCAGGCAACGGTTCGACCCTGGCCACCCACAGCGACCGCGAGCAACTGTTCCTGCAGGCCGGCCGGACCATCGTCGAGCTGTGCAAGCGTTACTACGGCGAAAACGATGAATCGGTGCTGCCACGCAACATTGCCAACTTCAAGGCGTTCGAGAATGCCATGACGCTGGACATCGCCATGGGCGGTTCCACCAACACCATCCTGCACTTGCTCGCTGCCGCTCAGGAAGCCGAGATCGACTTCGATCTGCGCGACATCGACCGCCTGTCCCGTCACGTACCGCAGCTGTGCAAAGTCGCGCCGAACATCCAGAAGTACCATATGGAAGACGTGCACCGCGCCGGCGGCATCTTCAGCATCCTCGGCTCCCTGGCCCGAGGCGGTCTGTTGCATACCGACCTGCCAACGGTACACAGCAAGACCATGGCCGAGGCCATCGCCAAGTGGGACATCACCCAGACCACCGACGAAGCCGTGCATCACTTCTTCAAGGCCGGCCCGGCGGGCATCCCGACCCAAACTGCCTTCAGCCAATCGACTCGCTGGGAAACCCTGGATGACGACCGTGAAAACGGCTGCATCCGCAGCGTCGAGCACGCCTACTCCAAGGAAGGTGGCCTGGCTGTGTTGTACGGCAACATTGCCTTGGACGGCTGCGTGGTAAAAACCGCCGGCGTCGACGAGTCGATCCATGTATTCGAAGGCAACGCCAAGATCTTCGAAAGCCAGGACAGCGCCGTGCGCGGCATCCTTGCCGATGAAGTGAAGGCCGGCGATATCGTGATCATTCGCTACGAAGGCCCTAAAGGCGGCCCGGGCATGCAGGAAATGCTCTACCCGACGTCCTACCTGAAGTCCAAAGGCCTGGGCAAAGCCTGCGCGCTGCTGACGGACGGGCGGTTCTCTGGCGGCACCTCTGGCCTGTCCATTGGCCACGCTTCGCCGGAAGCGGCGGCTGGCGGCGCCATTGGCCTGGTGCGCGATGGCGACAAGGTATTGATCGACATTCCCAACCGCTCGATCAACCTGCTGATCAGCGACGAAGAATTGGCCGAACGCCGCGTCGAGCAGGACAAGAAAGGCTGGAAGCCGGTGGAAGTGCGTCCGCGCAAAGTCACCACCGCCCTAAAGGCCTACGCCCTCCTCGCCACCAGCGCCGACAAAGGTGCGGTGCGCAACAAGGCGATGCTTGACGGGTTATAAGCGTCCTAGCTTCGAACAAAATGCCCCGCCAAGCGCGGGGCATTTTTTGGGCTTCAGTCTGACCCTTTTGGGCCAAGTGCTCCCTCGCCACAGGGTTACTTGGTATCAGTGTGGGGGACGGGTTACTGAATGTCCTCGGGCTTGACGATCACCCAGTTCTTGTCAGCCGTCACCGGCAATCCTTCCTTGGCCTGGGCGGCGGCGTGCTTGGCCATCATGCCGTTGATCTGGGTCATGTACTTGTCCTTGCGGTTGACCCACAGGTGGATGCCGTCCTTGGCCACGTCCACATCGTGGAACAACATGTAGCCGTCGCTGCTCGGCGTATCGCCGGCGACGAGTACGGGTTTTTTCCATTCGTCGATGTAGGTCAGGATCGCCGCATGCTTGCCGGCCATCCAGGTCGCCGGGGTCCAGAGGTAGGGGGTGTACTCCAGGCCCAGGTTGGCCTTCTCGTCGTATTTGCCGTTTGTGATCTGTTTGCGCGCGGTGGTCAGCTCGCCGGTCTTGCGGTCCTTGAGCAGCGTGGTCACGCCGATCACGTTCTGCGGCTTGAGGTTGTAGCCGTACTTCGGATCGGCCGCGACCATGCGCACCAGCTCTTCGGAAGCCGCGGTCATGACGTAGACCTCGATACCGTTTTCCATCAGTTTGTTGTACAGCTCGGTCTGGCCGGTGAAGATTTTCGGCGGGTTGACGTTGTACTGGACCACCTTGTCGCCATCGTAATAGGTGGTCGGCACCGGTTTGCCTGAAGCCATCAATTCATCGACATAACCCTTCAGCTCCTTGAGCGTGAACCCAGAGAACACCTGGGCCACCCACGGGTAGCAAACCATGTCGTCCAGTTCGCACAGGCGGTAGTAATAGCTGAAGAGGCTTTCCTTGTGTTCAGCCGTATCCTTGAACGGCATCAGCTTCAGGGATGGGTCCAGGGTTTCACGGCTGATGAGGCCCTTGTTCTCCATGAACGGCAACAGCGACTCCTCCAGGTCGTAGCGGTAGCTGGTGTTGTCCATGTCAAAGACCGCGTAGTTACCCTTGTTGGCGTTGGCCGCGATCATCGCTTCCAGCGCCTTGGCCTGTTCCGTCGGCCAGTGCTTGAGATCGGTGGCGAGCGCTTGGCCGACGAGGCCCAAGCCTAGAGCGACAGCGAGCAGGTGCGGTACGAGCTTCATCGGCGTTTACTCCCAGTTTGTAAGAGTTCGACGCTAACAAATGCCTGTGACGGATCCCGCCTGTGGGCGACCGCTTGCGTCCCGATAACGGCAGCGGCATGTCCGTGGGCGCCAGCGCCTTATTCCAGAAGCGACAGTAATCATTCTTTTTTAGTATTAATTCTTTAGATATCAGACTGTTAGGCTTTCCGGCTCACAGTCGCGGCTCGTGGCGACTGGCAAAGTCTTATCGGAGCTTTTCATGAATGTGCCGCTGATACTCAATCTGCTGGTGTTCATTGGCCTGCTGTTCGGCCTGGCGCAAACCCGCCACAGCACCTGGAGCCTGGCCAAAAAGGTCTTGCTGGCGCTGGCGCTGGGCGTGGTGTTCGGTATCGCCCTGCATACGATTTATGGGGCAGCGAATCCCGTGCTCAAAGCGTCGATCGGTTGGTTCGACCTCGTGGGCAATGGCTATGTGCAGTTGCTGCAGATGATCGTGATCCCGCTGGTCTTCGCCTCGATCCTCAGCGCCGTGGCCCGCCTGCACAATGCCGCGTCCCTGGGCAAGATCAGCTTCCTGACCATCGGTACGCTGCTGTTCACCACCGCCATCGCGGCGCTGATCGGCATCGGCCTGACCAACCTGTTCGGCCTCACCGCCGAGGGCCTGGTGGCCGGCACCCAGGAACTGGCGCGCCTGCAAGTGATCCAGGGCGACTACGCCGCAAAGGTCGCCAACCTGAACATTCCGCAGCTGCTGCTTTCGTTCATTCCACAGAATCCTTTTGCCGACCTCGCCCGGGCGAAGCCGACGTCGATCATCAGCGTGGTGATTTTCGCCGCGTTCCTCGGTGTCGCCGCGTTGCAGTTGCTCAAGGATGACGCCGAGAAAGGCCAGAAGGTGGTCGACGCCATCGACACCCTGCAAAGCTGGGTGACGCGCCTGGTGCGCCTGGTGATGAAGCTCACGCCATACGGCGTGCTGGCGCTGATGACGAAGGTGGTCGCCGGCTCGAATCTGCAGGACATCATCAAGCTCGGTAGTTTCGTAGTGGTGTCGTACCTGGGGCTGGGCTTGATGTTCGTGGTCCATGGCCTGCTGGTGTCGGCCGCCGGGATCAACCCGCTGCGTTTCTTCCGCAAGATCTGGCCGGTGTTGACGTTCGCCTTCACCAGCCGTTCCAGCGCCGCGACCATTCCGTTGAGCATCGAGGCCCAGACCAGTCGCCTCGGCATTCCCCGGGCGATCGCCAGCTTCAGCGCCTCGTTCGGCGCCACCATCGGCCAGAACGGTTGTGCCGGGCTGTATCCGGCGATGCTGGCGGTGATGGTCGCGCCCACCGTGGGCATCAACCCGCTGGATCCGGTGTGGATCGCAACGCTGGTCGCCATCGTGACCTTGAGTTCGGCGGGCGTGGCAGGAGTCGGTGGTGGCGCGACGTTCGCCGCGCTGATCGTGCTGCCGGCCATGGGTTTGCCGGTCTCGCTGGTGGCGCTGCTTATTTCGGTGGAGCCGCTGATCGACATGGGCCGCACTGCATTGAATGTCAGTGGCTCGATCACTGCGGGGGCGATTACCAGCCAGGTGATGCAGCAGACTGACAAAGCACTGCTCGATGCCGACGAGCATGGGGAGTTGGCGCAGGCTTGACGGGGGGCCTGTTAAATCGGCTATCGCGAGCAAGCTTGCTCGCGATGCTTCAGCGTTTTTCCCAGACTTCGAAACTGTAGGCCGGCTTGTCCCCTTCGGCCGGATTCGGCTGGTTCGAAACCAGCTTCCACTGGTTCGAATCAAACGCCGGGAACCAAGCATCCCCTTCCGGGCTCAGCGCCACGCGGGTCAGGTACAGCCGATCCGCCTGATCCAATGCCTGGGCATAGAGCTGGGCACCGCCGATCAGCATCAGCTCGTCCACGCCTTGTTCCAGCGCCCAGGCTTCGGCCCGTTCCACTGCGGCTTCAAGCGTGGAATAAACCTGCGCGCCTTCCAAAACCAGGCCGGGTTGGCGGCTCACCACGATATTCAAGCGACCCGGCAGCGGTCGACCGAGGGAGTCCCAGGTCTTGCGGCCCATGATGATCGGCTTGCCCAGAGTGGTGGCCTTGAAATATTTGAAATCCCCCGGCAAGTGCCAGGGCATGGTGTTGTCGATGCCGATCACACGGTTTTCACCGAGGGCTGCGATCAGGCTTAAGGGAAGAGTTTTTTTCATGAGGGCGAGAATACCAGAGGCCCGGACTGGCGCCACAGCGGTTATGCTCTTTGCTCATTCGAGCAACGGAAGCGCCCGTGACAGAACTGCAGAACCTCTGGTTGACCGAGACGATACGCCTGCGTGAAGAACACGCCGGCCCGCTCGAGGACCAGGAAGCCAATCGCCTGGCCCGCGCGGCAGGAGGCGATCTATCCACCCGCATCCGCCACCGCGCCCGCTGGCTGGCCGACCGCGACGGCCTTGCTCAAGCCCTGCGCCACTGGCTGCAGGGAGCGCGGCTGGCGCTGATGGCGTTGGCGGTGCTCGCCATCGCCAGCGGCGCCGGCCTGGGGTTCGCCGCCCTCGGCGATGGACGCGCGCCGGTCAACGTTTTCTGGGCCTTGGGCAGCCTGTTGGGGCTGAACCTGCTCCTGCTCATTGGCTGGCTCCTGGGCCTGCTGTTCGCTGGGGAGCAAGGCGCCACGCTGGGACGCCTTTGGCTGTGGCTCAGCGAAAAACTGGCGCGCGATGCCAAGGCTGCCCAACTGGCGCCAGCCCTGCTGCTGTTGTTGCAACGGCACCGGCTCAATCGCTGGGCGCTCGGCGTGCTGGTCAACGGCTTGTGGCTACTGGCGATGCTCAGCGCGCTGGTCATCGTACTGATGCTGATGGCGACCCGGCGTTATGGCTTCGTCTGGGAAACCACGATTCTGGGCGGCGATACCTTTGTCGCCATGACCCAGGCCCTCGGTGCGCTGCCCGCCCTGCTGGGCTTCAGCGTGCCGACCGTCGAGATGATCCGCGCCAGCGGTGACGCCGCGTTGGATATCGAGAGCGCCCGCCAGGCCTGGGCCGGGTGGTTGGTCGGCGTCTTGCTGGTCTACGGCGTGCTGCCGCGCCTGTGCCTGACGCTGCTGTGCCTGTGGCGATGGCGTCGTGGCCGCGCCAGACTTCGCCTGGACTTGAACCTGCCCGGTTACGCGCAGTTGCGCGAGCGGTTGATGCCCAGCAGCGAGCGCCTGGGGGTCAACGATGCCGCGCCCGCACAGTTGCACAGAATCGACAGCGCCGTCGGGGCAATGGAAAGTGACGGCGCGTTGCTGGTGGCGATCGAGCTGGACGAACGTCCCTGGCCGCCCAAGCTGCCCGACTCCGTTAAAAACGCCGGCATCCTCGACAGCCGCGAGTCCCGCCACAGACTCTTGGAACAACTGTCGCGTTTCCCACCCGCGCGCCTGGCGATTGCCTGCGACCCCCGGCGTTCGCCGGACCGTGGAAGCCTAGCGTTGATTGCCGAGCTGGCCCGCAGCGCCAGCGCTACCCGTATCTGGTTATTGCAGGCGCCACCCGGCGAAGCGCTGGACGGCGAGCGCCTGGGTGATTGGCATAACGCGCTGCAACAGTTGGAGTTGCCGTTCGCCGATTGCGCCCCGATGAACTGGCTGGAGACCGGCCATGACTGAATCCATCAAGCCCCTGAAGCTCGCGGTGGTCGGCCACACCAATGTCGGCAAGACCTCCTTGCTGCGCACCCTGACCCGCGACGTCGGCTTCGGCGAGGTGTCCCATCGCCCGAGCACCACCCGTCACGTCGAAGGGGCTCGCCTGTCGGTGGATGGCCAGGCGCTGCTGGAACTGTACGACACGCCGGGGCTGGAAGACGCCATCGCCCTGCTCGATTACCTGGAACGCCTGGAGCGGCCGGGCGAACGCCTGGACGGCCCGGCACGCCTGGCGCGCTTCCTCGATGGCAGTGAGGCCCGGCAACGCTTTGAGCAGGAAGCCAAGGTGCTGCGGCAGTTGCTCGCCAGCGATGCCGGACTGTATGTCATTGATGCCCGCGAGCCAGTGCTGGCCAAATACCGCGATGAGTTGGAAGTCCTCGCCAGTTGCGGCAAACCGCTGCTACCGGTGCTCAACTTCGTCAGCAGCGCCCAGCATCGCGAACCTGAGTGGCGCGAAGCCCTGGCGCGATTGGGCCTGCATGCGCTGGTGCGCTTCGACAGCGTCGCCCCGCCGGAAGACGGCGAACGGCGCCTGTACGAAAGCCTTGCGCTGTTGCTGGAAAACGCTCGCGAACAGCTGGAGCGACTGATCGATGATCAACAGGCCCAGCGCCAGGCTCGCCAGCAGAGCGCAAAGCGCCTGATCGCCGAACTTCTGATCGACTGTGCCGCCTGCCGACGCAGCGTCGCCAGCGATGCGGATCTGGAGCACCAGGCCATCGGCCAATTGCGCGACGCCGTCCGTCAGCGCGAGCAGCGCTGCGTTGAAGCGCTGCTCAAGCTTTACGCTTTCCGTGCCCAGGACGCGGCCGCCAGCGATTTGCCTCTGCTGGACGGTCGTTGGGGCGATGACCTGTTCAATCCCGACACCCTCAAGCAATTGGGCGTGCGAGTCGGTGGCGGGATCGCGGCCGGGGCAGCGGCGGGTGCGGGCGTGGATTTGCTGGTGGGAGGGTTGACCCTTGGCGCCGCAGCCCTGGCCGGAGCCATTGCCGGCGGTGCGCTGCAAACCGCCCGCAGCTATGGCAACCGGTTGATGGGCAAGCTCAAGGGCCAGCGCGAACTGACCGTGGACGACAGCGTGCTGCGCCTCCTGGCCTTGCGCCAACGGCAATTGCTGCAAGCGATCAATCAGCGCGGTCATGCGGCGATGGACAGTATCCGTATCGCCACGCCCCACGATAAGACATGGCGCGAAGGCAGGTTGCCCGAAGCATTGAACAAGGCCCGGGCGTATCCGCAGTGGTCGTCGCTCAACCCCAGTCCCCGCTTGAGCCAGGCCGAGCGGCAAGAGCAGATCGAGCTATTGGCCGAGCAGCTTTAGACACCGTCATTTCTGTGGTGAGGGCATTTATCCCCGTTGGGTCGCGAAGCGGCCCCCTGCTTTTTGGATGTGCGGCTGTGGTCGATATTTTTTTGGGGGCGCTTCGCACCCCAGCGGGGATAAATCCCCTCGCCACAAAAAAACGGTTCGCCGCAATTATTCCGCGGCCAACGCTTTTAGCGCCGACGCCGCTTCCGCCAGCTCCAGCTCGCTGAACACCCGTACGCCATGGCGCTTGAGCAACGCCGCCGTCACGCCCTCGCCGAGGACTTTCACACCGCTGAATGTCCCGTCATAGGTGAGCAGGTTGCCGCAGGAGGGGCTGTTGGCCTTCAGCACGGCGATCCGGATGCCGTGTTCGCGCACCAAATCCAACGCTTGATAGGCACCCGACAAAAACTGCGCGCTCACATCCTCGCCATCGGTGGTGATGACCGCCGCGTCGCCATCGAGCACTTTCACTCCTTGCCCGCCAGGAATCTCCGCCGCCGGCCGGGGCGTGGGCAAGCCGCCGGCGACCTCCGGGCACAGCGGCACGACACGACCCTCGTCGAGCCATTGCTGGAGCTGATCGAATGGCCCGCTGGCGCCACCGTCGTAACGCACGCGATGACCGAGCAGACAGCGACTGACTAGGATTTTTTCCATGCTCAGAACAACTCGTTGCCGCGGCGTCGGAACCAACCGGTCAAGGACAGGCGCTCACGCGTCGCCGGCAGCACTTCATGGGGAATGTCCCCCGAGAGAAACACCACCAGGCAGCCGCCGGTGGGCACTACATCGTGCTCACTTTCGCCCAGGTACATGCGCAACTGACCGCCGTGTTCCGGCAGCCACGCGTCATTGAGATAGAGCACCGCCGAGACCATGCGCCGGTCATCGTCACGGAAGCGGTCGACGTGCTTGAGGTAGAACGCGCCGGGCGGGTACAGGGCGAAGTGGCTCTCGAAATCCTCCAGGCCCAGGAACAGGCCGCGGTTCAAGGCCTCGCGCAGGCTGTCCATCAACCCCAGGTAACGGTCGCAGGCGTCAATCTGGCCGGGCTCGATCCACTGGATGTGATCGCCACGGATCCCTTCGCGAATTTCCGAAAACGGCCCGCGTCCAACGGCGGCCGGGGCCAGTTCACCTTCAGCGGCGCGCTGGCGGCACTCGGCCGCCAAGGCGCGCGTCAGCGCATCCGGCAGGAAGATGTTCTGCTGCGACCAGCCGCGCTCGGCCAGGTCGTCGACGATACGTAACAGCAACGGATGATCAGAAGGTATTTGCATGGCGCGCATAGTATTCCTGTGCCTGCAAAACCGACAGCGCCGCGCAGCGGGTTCGCTGCGCCAGGTGGCACCGCCGTACGAACTTGATACGAATTCTCGACAAGTTCCCGCACCCCACGGAGAATAGTCGGCTGCTGACAGGAGTCCCTATGCGCCGTTTGCTTTTCTCACTGTTGATGTTCTGCGTATTGCCCGCCTGGGCAGACAGCTACGACCAGTTGTATAAGGTCGCCGGCTGGCCGGAACAACGGGCGCATTTCAATGACGCCTTGAATGCCGCGCAGCAGCGCTATCAGAACAGCCTGCCGCCAGCGGTATTCCAGGCGTTGGTGAACAACAGCAACCAACGGTTCGCGCCCCAGGCCATGGACCAGCGGGCCGAGGCCCAGCTGCGCAAGAACCTTGCCGACCCGGACCCGGCCCTGACCTTTTTCCAATCGCCCCTGGGCCGCAAAGTCGTCGCGGCCGAACTGCTCGCCACCCGCCGCGACCAATTGGCGAAGAACGCCAAGGGCCTGCCTAAGATGCAGGCCAGCGATAACCGCCTGCTGATCATCGGCCATCTGGCCCAGGCCCTGCCCGCCCGTGAAGCCGGTGCCGAAGTCAGCCTGGCGATCGCCGGCGTGGCGGCCGACAGCCTGAGTTCGATGATTCCAGGCTTGCTGGGCGGCGGGCAGGCTCAAGGCATGTTGAACGGCCAGCGCCAGCGCCTGATGGACCAGATCGGTGCGGACCTGAACAACACGTTGCTGTACGTCTACCGTGACCTGACCGACACCGAGCTGGAAGAATTCGCCACCTTCGCCGAGTCGGCCGAGGGGCAGGCCTATTACCAGGCGGCGCTGGCGGCGATTCGGGCGGGGTTGGCGGTGGGGCAGAACTTAGGGCAGTAGGGATTCAACATCGCTATCGCGAGCAGGCTCGCTCCCACAGGGACTGATTGCACAGATCCATCGTGGGAGCGAGCCTGCTCGCGAACGCGATAGATCGATCACCGCCGGACCCGACTCATCCGCCTGCTCAAGAACTCAAACATTTCCTGACGCATCGCCAACCTCTCATTCGCCAGGTGATGCCGCCCCTGCGGCAACATCAGAACCTGCGGCCGGTCGAATTTGGCCTGCAACACTTGCAAGTTGTGTCGCCAATCCACCGTCATGTCCGCCTGCCCCTGGACGATCAACGGCTGGCGCGGGCTGCTCGGCGCCGCCTCTATGCGCTTGATCCACTGCGCGAGCGCCCCGACCCACGCGGTGGGCAGGCGCAGCGGTTGCAGCGGGTCGGCCTGCAGGAACGGAAGGAAATCCGGGTCGGTGGAATTCTCGGTGAACCGCCGGGCAATGCCGGTCACGAACGGCTTGAGCAGGTAATAACTGAGGCGCGACCAGCCCCAGGCGCGAGGCCGGACCAGGGGCGACAACAGGATGACCTGGCCCTGGGCCGGGCTGTTTGCGCCCTGGTTGAGGACATGGTCGACCACAATTGCCCCGCCGGTGCTTTGTCCGCACAGGTGCCAGGGTTGCGGCAAGCCAAGGCTGTCCCCTTCTGCCAGCAAACCTTGCAATGTCGCCTGGTAGTCGGCGAAATCGCCGATGCTGGCGCGCTCGCCACTGGACAATCCATGGCCCGGCAAGTCGCAGCTGATCACCACGAACCGCTGCTCCAGCGCCCAGTCGATCAAGTGCCGGTAAAGGCCCATGTGGTCGTAATAGCCATGGAAAAGGAACAGGGTCGCCACGGCTTTTTCCGGCCACCAGACCTGGCCGACCAGCTCATACCCCGCAACGTCGAAACGACCCAGGCCGCTGCGCAGCGTGCGTGCCGGGAAATCCAGTCCATAGAATTGCTGGTAGGCCTGCGCTTGCGCAGACAGCGGCTGCCACTGCGCCAAAGGTTGCAGGCTGGCGCGCAGATGATCAGGGTCAAAAGAAGCGGGCATTGGTATTCCAGGCAGGAGCGCATCGCGCGAAACAGGCTTTGTAAGCCTGTGATATTCATCTGTCGCGTCGGGCATGGCAAGCTACGCGGCTCCAGAGGATCGACTCCATGCGCCCGTCCCACCGCACGACCTTGCTTGCCAGCCTGCTCGCCCTCGCGTGCGCCGTCGTGCTGTGGCTCGCCTACGACTGGTTCCAGGGCCGATTCCTGAGGACGTTCAGCCAACACACGGCAGTATTTTCCGGCGACCCCCTGCGCCTGCCGCCCGACCTGGCCGGCCCCGGCGCAATCCGCCTGGTGCATTTCTGGGATCCGGCCTGCCCGTGCAACGTTGGCAATCAGCAGCACCTCTCCGAGCTGGTCGAGAAATACACCCCCCTTGGCGTGGCGTTCTACGCAGTACAAAAAACCGGCAGCCTGGGCCGCCTGCCTGCCACGCTGAATAGCCTCAAGACACTGCCGGCGCTTCCCGGTTCGGAACAGATTCCTGCCAGCCCCGCCGTGGCGATCTGGGACCGCCACGGCAAACTGGCGTATTTCGGCCCGTACAGCGAAGGCTTGACCTGCAATTCGAGCAACAGCTTTATCGAACCGATTCTCGAAGCGTTGAGTACCGGCCGGCAAGTCGACGCAACCCACACCATGGCGGTGGGTTGTTATTGTCCGTGGGCCCAGGACACATCCAGCAAACAGTAGGGCCGAAGATATCCCTCCGAGGAACGATGCACCGGGAAGCGGTCACGTGTTAAACAGGCGATCCACAGCGAGATCGTGGGACCGCTGCCACTCGAATAAGGAATGACCATGAAACGGACCCTCGTTGCCTTCCTGTCACTGGTCGTCACCGCCGTTATCGTCGCGGGCGGCTACCTCTACAGCAAGCAGCCCACCCGCCAGGGCACGGTGCAGTTGCAAGGGCTGCAAGGCTCGGTGACGGTGCGCTACGACGAACGCGGCGTGCCGCATATTCGCGCCGAGAACGAAACCGACCTGTACCGTGCCCTCGGTTACGTCCACGCCCAGGATCGGCTGTTCCAGATGGAGATCATGCGGCGCCTCGCCCGGGGCGAGTTGGCCGAGATCCTCGGGCCCAAGTTGCTCGACACCGACAAGCTGATGCGCAGCCTGCGCATTCGCGAGCGCGCCGCCAGCTACGTCGCCGAGCAGGATCGACAGTCGCCGGCCTGGATCGCTACGCAAGCGTACCTGGACGGCATCAACGCCTATCAGCAAACCCACACGCGGCCGCTGGAGTTCGATGTGCTGGGCATTCCCAAGCGTCCCTTTACCGCTGAAGACACCGCCAGCATCGTCGGCTACATGGCCTACAGCTTCGCCGCGGCCTTTCGCACCGAACCCTTGCTGAGCTATGTGCGCGACGAACTCGGTGCCGAGTACCTGAAGATTTTCGACCTCGACTGGCAGCCCCAGGGCGTCCTGCCTCAGGATCCGGCAGGCGGCACGACATTGTCCGCCACTGACTGGAAAGACCTCAACGCCCTCGCCCGCCTGAGTGAGCAGGCCTTGGCCGACCATGGCCTGCCGCAGTTCGAAGGCAGCAACGCCTGGGCGGTCTCGGGCAACCGCACCCACAGCGGCAAGCCTTTGCTGGCGGGCGATCCGCATATCCGCTTTTCCACGCCGTCGGTGTGGTACGAAGCCCACCTGTCGGCGCTAGGTTTCGAACTCTACGGCCAGTATCAGGCCCTCATGCCGTTCGCCTCCCTGGGCATGAACAAGGATTTCGGCTGGAGCATCACCATGTTCCAGAACGACGACCTGGACCTGATCGCCGAGAAGATCAACCCGGACAACCCCGAACAGGTCTGGTACCGCGGCCAATGGGTGGACATGACCCGCAGCGAACAGCAGATCGCCGTCAAAGGCCAGGCGACGGTAACGCTGGTGTTGCGCCAGTCGCCCCACGGCCCGATCGTCAACGATGCCCTCGGCGCCAATGCGGGCAAGACGCCAATCGCCATGTGGTGGGGGTTCCTGGAAAGCCGCAATCCGATCCTCGAGGCGTTCTACCAGCTCAACCGCGCCGACACCTTGGTGAAGGCCCGCGGTGCGTCGGCCAATATCCATGCGCCGGGGCTAAACGTGGTCTGGGCCAATGCCAAGGGCGACATCGGCTGGTGGGCCGCGGCGCAATTGCCCAAGCGGCCGGCTGGCGTGAAACCCGGCTTCATTCTCGACGGCACCAGCGCCGAAGCGGAAAAAGACGGTTTCTACCCTTTCAGCAGCAATCCCCAGGAAGAGAACCCGGCCCGGGGCTACATCCTCTCAGCCAATTTCCAGCCGGTGGCGGCCAGCGGGATCGAGATCCCTGGCTACTACAACCTCGCCGACCGGGGTCAGCAACTCGACCGACAACTGAGCGACAAACAGGCCAAATGGGACATCCAGACCACCCAGAAACTGCAACTGGGCACCACCACCGCCTATGGCCCGCGCCTGCTTGCACCTTTGTTGCCGATCCTGCGCGAAGCGGTCAGCGACCCGCAGGAGCGCAAGTGGGTGGAACAACTGGCTGAGTGGAAGGGCGACTACCCGCTGGACTCCATCAGCGCCACGCTGTTCAACCAGTTCCTGTATGACCTGGCCAACACCGCCCTGCGGGACGAACTGGGCGACGGATTCTTCGAAACCGCGCTATCGACCCGTGTCATCGACGCCGCGCTGCCACGCCTGGCCGCCGAGAAAGACTCGCCGTGGTGGGACGACCGATCGACGCTGGGCACCGAAACCCGCGCCGACACGGTGATCAAAGCCTGGGACAAATCCCTGGCGCACTTGAGGGCGACGCTGGGGGCCGACCCCGCCCAATGGCGGTGGGGTCAGGCACACACCCTGACCCATGGGCATCCCTTGGGCCAGCAAAAGCCGCTGGACCGGGTCTTCAACGTTGGACCGTTCGCCGCACCCGGCACCCATGAAGTACCGAACAATCTCTCGGCCAAGATCGGACCAGCGCCCTGGCCCGTGACCTATGGCCCTTCCACCCGGCGCATCATTGACTTCGCCGACCCGGCCCACAGCGTCACCATCAACCCTGTCGGCCAGAGCGGCGTACCATTCGACAAGCACTACAAGGACCAGGCCGACGCCTATATCGAAGGGCTGTATCACCAGGCGCACCTGGCCGAGGAAGAAGTCACCGCCAACACCCACGGCACACTGAAACTGCTGCCCGCCAGGGCCGAGCCCTGACCATGGCATCGGAATGTTTCTGACGATCGACAGGCTTGGACATCAATGATCGTCAAGACTGCAAAAGCCCAACCCGTTTATCACAATGGAGTCGATGCAATGTTCAATAACTGGTCCGAACTGCTGCCCACCATCAAGAGCGCCTTTGGCGCCCTGGGCAAAAGCAATCCGAAAATGGTCAAGGCCTACATGGCCCTGGATGAGGCTGCCGCCGAGAACAACGTGCTCGACGCCAAGACCCGTGAACTGATCTCCATCGCCGTGGCGATCACCACCCGATGTGACGGCTGCATCGGCGTACACACCGACGCCGCGATCAAGGCCGGCGCGACCCGCGAAGAAATCGCCGCCACCCTGGCAACGGCGGTCTCGCTGAATGCCGGAGCGGCTTATATCTATTCCCTGCGGGCGCTGGAGGCCCATGACGCACTGAAAAAATGAGCTTAAAGCAACGCGGCAAAATTCAACCTGAACTGTTGCGGCGTCACGCCCAACCGCCGATTGAAGACGCTGCGCATGTGTTGGGCATCGCGAAAGCCGCATTGGTAAGCGACGGTCTTGAGCGGTGCCCGAGTGCTTTCCAGCATCACGCGCGCCGCGTCTACCCGGGCCTGTTCGACGAACTCGGCTGGCGTGACCTTCGCCTCCCGGGCGAACACGCGGGAGAAATTGCGTGGGCTCATGTTCGCCGCGCTGGCGAGGTTGGCGATGCCCAGATCACCGTTGAGATTCGCCAGCACGTACGCCTGGACCTGGGCCACGGTGGAGGTCGGCTCGGCATGGGGCGCGAGAAACGGACTGAACTGTGATTGACCGCCTGAACGCTGGGTGAACACCACCAGCCGCTTGGCGACATTCAGTGCCACCTCCGGCCCATGGTCCTGAGCCAGCAGAAACAGTGACAGGTCGATTCCCGCCGTAACGCCCGCCGAGGTATACAGCTCGCCGTCCTGCACGTACAGCCGATCGGCTTCGATCCGGGTCGAGGGGCACAGCTGCGCCAGCGCCGAAGCATCGCCCCAATGGGTGGTGACGGTCCGCCCCTGGAGCAATCCCGCCCGAGCGAGCATGAACGCGCCATTGCAGATCGAACCGAAGCGCCGTGCCCGGGCGCAGGCTTCGCGCAGCCAGGCATTGAACGCTGGGCCAACGTCCATGAACGGCAATTGCGGCCCGCCCGCGACCAGCAGCAGGTCGTACGGCCCTGACGCTGCGCTGAAATGGCGGTGGGGATTGAGGGACATGCCGTTGGAGCAAGACGTCGCACCGCGCTCGACGCCGATCACTTCCAGCCGATAGTGATCCTGCGCGGCGAGAAAGCGATTGGCTTCGCAGAACACATCCAGGGGGCCGCTGACGTCCAGGGACTGGACGCCCGTGAACACCACGATGGCGACGGTTTTTTCCATGGTGCTCACTTACCTGTCCGGGTTGACCACAGAACCCTAGCCAATCCGGCGTGCAGAAGCCAGATGGCATGAAACCCAAGTTCATTGGCCGTAATCGCAGCCATGGCGCGATTGCTGCGCCGTATCCCGGCGAACAGACTGAACCCTCAGCGCCGCCACGGCGCACCGCCAAGAGGAAAGCAGCATGACCCGCATCGCCGGCATCCAGATTCCCGACAGCGCCCTCGCCCGGGCCACCACCGAATACATCCGCGACATTGAATCGGACCTGCTGTATCACCATTCCCGCCGGGTGTTCCTGTTCGGCGCCTTGAGCGGCCAGCGCCAGCAGTTGGCTTACGATCCGCAGCTGCTCTACGTCGGCGCGATGTTCCACGACCTCGGGTTGGTGGAAGGCTACCGCAGCGACGATGAGCGCTTCGAAGTGGACGGCGCGAATGCCGCCGCGGCCTTCCTCAAACCCTACGGGTTGAGCGATGACGACATCGAGCAAGTGTGGCTGTCGATCGCGCTGCACACCACGCCCGGCGTGCCGAAGCACCTGCGCCCCAACGTCGCCCTGGTGACCGCTGGCGTGGAAATGGACGTGCTGGGCATGGATTACGCCGCGTTCCCCGCCGCACAGCGCGACGCCGTGGTGCATGCGCATCCCCGGGGAGAAGGCTTCAAGGAGTGCATCATCTGCGCCTTCGCCGACGGCTTGCGGCATCGTCCACATACCACCTTCGGCAATGTGAAAACCGATGTGCTGAGGGATCAGGAGCCGGGGTTCAAGCCGATGAACTTCGTTGAAGTGATCCGCAGCTCGCCCTGGAATTCATAGCCAGCACACCCCGCCACTATCGCGAGCAGGCTCGCTCCCACAAGGGGATCTGCAGTGAGCCACGGATTTGCAGGCAAAAAAACACCAGTGGGAGCGAGCTCGCTCCCACATTTTGGTCCCAGAGTCGGTTAGGCCGAAGCGGTTTCCGCCCGGCGTACTTCCGGTTGCTTCCAGGAATCGGCGGCGCTTTCCTCGATCGCTTGCTGGATCGCCCGCTTGCGGTTTTCTTCGGCACGGCGGCTGAAGTACCAGACCAGGAAGGTCACCAGGGACACCGCCAGCAGGATCAGGCTCGCCACGGCGTTGATTTCCGGTTTCACCCCCAGGCGCACCGCCGAGAAGACTTCCATCGGCAAGGTGGTCGAGCCAGGGCCGGAGACGAAGCTTGCCAGCACCAGGTCGTCGAGGGACAGCGCGAACGACATCATGCCGCCCGCCGCCAGCGACGGCGCGATCATTGGAATGGTGATCAGGAAGAACACCTTCCACGGCCGCGCGCCGAGGTCCATGGCCGCCTCTTCGATGGACAGGTCCAGCTCACGCAAGCGCGCCGAGACCACCACCGCCACGTAGGCCGCGCAGAACGTCGTGTGGGCGATCCAGATCGTGACGATGCCACGTTCCTGAGGCCAGCCGATCATTTGCGCCATGGCCACGAACAACAGCAACAGCGACAGGCCGGTGATCACTTCCGGCATCACCAATGGCGCGGTGACCAGGCCGCCGAACAGCGTCCGACCCTTGAAGTGGGTGATGCGGGTCAGCACGAAGGCCGCCAGCGTGCCCAGGGCCACCGCGGCAATCGCCGTGTAGCAGGCGATTTCCAACGAGCGCATCACCGAGCCCATCAGCTGGCTGTTGTCCAGCAGGCCGACGTACCACTTGACTGACCAACCGCCCCACACCGTCACCAGTTTGGAGGCGTTGAACGAGTAGATCACCAGAATCAGCATCGGCGCGTAGATGAACAACAGACCCACCACCAGCATCAGGCTTGAAAAACTGAAGCGCTTCATTACTTGCCCTCCATTTCTTTGGCCTGACTGCGGTTGAACAGGATGATGGGCACGATCAGGATCGCCAGCATCACCACCGCCAAAGCGGATGCCACCGGCCAGTCTCGATTATTGAAGAATTCCTGCCACAGCACTTTGCCGATCATTAGCGTTTCCGGGCCGCCCAGCAGTTCCGGAATCACGAACTCGCCCACCACCGGGATGAACACCAGCATGCAGCCGGCGATGATGCCGTTCTTGGACAGCGGCACGGTGATCTTCCAGAAGCTGTTGAAGGTGCTCGAACCCAGGTCCGACGCGGCTTCCAGCAGGCTGGCATCATGCTTTACCAGGTTGGCGTAGAGCGGCAGGATCATGAACGGCAGGTAGGAATAGACCACGCCGATATAGACCGCCAGGTTGGTGTTGAGAATTTGCAGGGGTTCGCTGATCCAACCCATGCTCATCAGAAAGCCGTTAAGCAAGCCGTTGTTGCTGAGGATACCCATCCACGCGTAGACGCGAATCAGGATCGCGGTCCAGGTCGGCATCATGATCAGCAGCACCAGCACCGTCTGCATCTCTTTGCGGGCGTTGGCGATGCCATAGGCCATGGGGTAGCCGATCAGCAGGCACAACGTGGTGCTGATCAGCGCCATCTTCAGCGAGCCGAGATAGGCGGAGATGTACAGCTCATCCTCGCTGAGCATCACATAGTTGCCAAGGTTGAGCAGCACCTGCAGCTTCTGGTCGATGTAGCTGTAGATTTCGGTGTAAGGCGGGATCGCCACGTCGGCTTCGGCGAAACTGATCTTCAGGACGATGAAGAACGGCAGCATGAAGAACAGGAACAGCCAGATGAAGGGCACCCCGATGACCATCTGACGGCCACCGGGCGTTATTCGGGCGAGACGGCGTTTGAACTTGCGCATGTTCATGAGCGAAGCACCACGCCGCTGTCGTCTTCCCACCAGACGAATACCTGGTCGCCCCAGGTCGGACGCTGGCCTCGGCGTTCGGCGTTGGCGACGAACGACTGCACCAGCTTGCCACTCGGCAGCTCGACGTAAAACACCGAGTGGCCGCCCAGGTAGGCGATGTCATGGACCTTGCCACTGGACCAGTTGTGCTCGCAGGTTGGCTGCTCGGGCGTGACCAAGAGTTTTTCCGGGCGGATGGCGTAGGTGACGGACTTGTCCTGCACCGAGGTGCTGATGCCGTGGCCGACGTAAATGTTGCGGTCCAGGTCCTTGCACGTCAGCACCGCGTGGCCCTCGGCGTCGTCCACCACTTCGGTCTCGAAGATGTTGACGTTGCCGATGAATTCACAGACCAGGCGGCTGGTCGGGGTCTCGTAGATATCGATCGGGCTGCCGATCTGGGCGATCCATCCCAGGTGCATGATCGCAATGCGCTCGGCCATCGTCATGGCCTCTTCCTGGTCGTGAGTCACCATCACGCAAGTCACGCCGACCCGCTCGATGATCTCCACCAGCTCAAGTTGCATCTGCGAGCGCAGCTTCTTGTCCAGAGCGCCCATTGGCTCGTCGAGCAGCAAGAGTTTGGGCCGCTTGGCCAGGGATCGGGCCAGGGCCACGCGCTGGCGCTGGCCACCAGAGAGTTGGTGCGGCTTGCGCTTGGCGTACTGGCTCATCTGCACCAGCTTGAGCATTTCAGCCACGCGGGCGTCGATCTCGGCTTTCGGGATCTTGTCCTGTTGCAGGCCGAAGGCGATGTTCTGTGCCACGGTCATGTGGGGGAACAAGGCGTAGGACTGGAACATCATGTTGATCGGCCGCTCGTAGGGCGGCAGGTCGGTGATGTCCACGCCATCGAGGAAAATCCGCCCCTCCGTGGGCCGCTCGAAGCCTGCCAGCATGCGCAGCAAAGTGGATTTGCCCGATCCCGAACCGCCGAGCAAGGCAAAGATCTCGCCTTTCTTGATTTCCAGGGACACGTCGTCCACGGCAATCGTCTCGTCGAACTTCTTCGTGACCCGGTCGATCTTGACCAGCACCTGCTTGGGTGTCTGGTCGCCCTCGAGGGCTTTCTTATAGGCGCCGGAGGCAACTGCCATTTACGAAACTCCCACAAAATTTGCAGCTCGCCCAAGACGGGCGAACCTTGGAAAAGTTAGAGCGCTTGACGCTATTTACCCGACTTGACCTTGGTCCAGCTGCGGGTCATGAGTCGTTGGATCTTGGGCGGCAACTCGGAGTTGACGTAGAGCTTGTCGACAACCTCCTGCGGGGGATAAACCGCTTCGTCGGTGCGCACTTCCTGGTCCATCAGTTCGCCAGCCTTGGGGTTCGGGTTGGCATAACCGACGTAGTCGCTCACCTGGGCGATGACCTCAGGCTTGAGCAGATAGTTCATGAACGCGTGGGCCTCCTTGACGTTGGCGGCGTCGCGTGGGATTGCCAGCATGTCGAACCAGAGGTTGCCGCCTTCCTTGGGAATCACGTAGGCGATTTCGACGCCCTTGCCGGCCTCGCTGGCACGTTCACGGGCCTGGAAAATATCGCCGGAGAATCCGGCAGCCACGCAGATGTTGCCGTTGGCCAGGTCCGAGATGTACTTGGAGGAGTTGAAGTAGGTCACGTAAGGCCGGATCTTGAGGAGCTGGGCCTCGGCCTTCTTGTAGTCTTCGGGGTTCTGGCTGTTGGGGTCCAGGCCCAGGTAGTTGAGCATCGCCGGGATCATCTCGTCGCCCGAGTCGAGGAACGAAACGCCGCAGCTGGACAGCTTCTTGATGTTTTCCGGTTCAAACAGCATGGCCCACGAGTCGATTTTTTCGACACCCAGTACCGCCTTGATCTTCTCGACGTTATAGCCGATGCCGTTGGTGCCCCACAGGTAAGGCACGGCGTATTGATTGCCCGAGTCGTTTTTTTCCAGACGCTTGAGCAGCGAAGGATCGAGGTTGGCGTAGTTCGGCAGCTGCGATTTGTCGAGCTTCTGGAACGCCCCGGCCTTGATCTGCTTGCCCAGGAAATGGTTGGACGGCACGACCACGTCGTAACCGGTGCGACCGGCCAGCAACTTGCCTTCCAGGGTTTCGTTGGAATCGAACACATCGTAGACCGGCTTGATCCCGGTGGCTTTCTCGAAGTCCGCCAGGGTGGATTCGCCGATGTAGTCCGACCAGTTATAAATATGCACGATGGAAGCCGCTTGGGCACTGACAGCGAGTGTCAGGCCAGCACCGACCAGCAAGGCGTTGCGCAACAAAGAAAAGACAGGCACGTGGAGGTCCTCTTAAATAGTTGGGCCCAAGTTGCCCCCGTTACCGGGCAACGATATGCCCTGCAACAAAACCGGCGCGCAACTTACCCTCGATAAACCGATCCAGCAAAACTTTTAGTTATTTAATTGCTCCTGTTGCCGCCCTCCCGGGGACGGCGACAACCGGAGCGTGCTTCAAGCCGGCTTATTTGCCGGATTTGATCTTGGTCCAGCTGCGGGTCAGGATCCGCTGGGTCGCCGACGGCAGGTCGGCGATGGCGTACAGCTTGGCCTTCACTTCGTCCGATGGGTAGATGCTCGGGTCACCGGAGATTTCCTTGTCCACCAGCGCGGTGGCGGCCTTGTTGCCGTTAGGGAAACGCACGTTGTCGGTGATCTCAGCCATGATTTCCGGCTGCATGATGAAGTTCATCCACTTGTAGGCGGCTTCGACGTTTTCGGCATCTTTTGGAATGGCGACCATGTCGTAGAACGAACCGGCACCTTCCTTCGGAATGGTGTAGGCCACTTTCACCTTGCCGCCAGCTTCAGCCGCACGGCTCTTGGATTGCTCGATATCACCCGAGTAACCCACGGCCACGCAGATGTTGCCGTTGGCCAGGTCCGAAATGTACTTGGAAGAGTGGAAGTAACCGATCGATGGGCGCAGCTTGAGGAACAGTGCTTCGGCTTCGGCCAGTTGCTTCTTGTCCTGGCTGTCGGTCGGGTAGCCGAGGTAATGCAGAGCCACGGGAATCATTTCGGTTGGCGAATCGAGGAAGCTCACGCCGCAGCTCTTGAGCTTGGCAATGTTCTCGGGCTTGAGCAGCACGTCCCAGGAGTCGATCTTGTCGACGCCCAACGCGGCCTTGACCTTCTCGGGGTTGTACCCGATGCCGATGGTGCCCCACATGTACGGAAACGCGTGCTTGTTGCCCTGGTCGCTGGCATCGCCGACGGCCTTGAGCAGGTCGGGGTCCAGGTTCTTCCAGTTCGGCAGCTTGGACTTGTCCAGCTCCTGGTAGACGCCGGCCTTGATCTGCTTGGCGAGGAAGTTGTTCGACGGCACCACGACGTCATAGCCGGATTTGCCGGCCAGCAACTTGGCTTCCAGCGTCTCGTTACTGTCGAATACGTCGTAGACGACCTTGATCCCCGTTTCCTTCTCGAACTTGGCGACCGTGTCCGGCGCGATGTAGTCGGACCAGTTATAGACGTGCAGCACCTTGTCGTCCGCCTGGACGGCGCCCGCCATCACGCCCATCAGGGACATGGCGAGGAGGGTCTTGCCAGCTAACTTCATACCTAATGTCTTCATGCCTAATGCCTTCATGAAAAGTGCTCCAGTTATTCTTCTTGGCCACGGTTGCGTAGCCGGCTCTCTGGCAACTTGAACAGCGGGGGTAGTCTGGCAAGTTACAGGGCAAGCTTTCAACAAAAGCCCAGCCTTTTGTTCACGCTGGGCGAGGCCCATGCCGGCACCTCGCTCAGAGCCTAGCACTTAGCCCTGCAACGCACTGAGCGTCAGGTCCAGGCATTGCCGCGCCTTGGCCACCAGTTCGTCGATCTCGGCCTTGCTGATCACCAGCGGTGGCGCAATGATCATGGTGTCGCCCACGGCGCGCATGATCAGCCCATTATCGAAGCAGAACTGCCGGCAGATCATGCCCACGCCCTTGCCTTCGTAACGCTTGCGCGTGGCCTTGTCCTGGACCAGCTCGATCGCCCCCAGCAAACCGACGCCGCGCACTTCACCCACCAGCGGATGATCGTTCAGTTCCCGCAGACGTTGCTGCAAATAGGGTGCCGTCTCGCCGTGGACACGCTCGATGATCTTCTCGTCGCGCAGGATCCTGATATTTTCCAGGGCCACTGCCGCAGCCACCGGATGGCCGGAGTAGGTGAACCCGTGGTTGAAGTCGCCGCCTTCGTTGAGCACCGCGACCACGTCGTCGCGCACGATCAGGCCACCCATGGGGATGTAGCCGGAGGTCAGGCCCTTGGCGATGGTCATCATGTGTGGTTTCAACCCGTAATGGTCGGTACCGAACCACTCGCCGGTGCGCCCGAAACCACAGATGACCTCGTCGGCCACGAAGAGGATGTCGTACTTGGCGAGGATTTCCTTCATGCGCGGCCAGTAGCTGTCCGGCGGCACGATCACGCCACCGGCGCCCTGGATCGGCTCGGCGATGAACGCACCGACGTTATCCACGCCGATCTCGAGGATTTTTTCTTCCAGCTGATTGGCCGCCCAGATGCCGAACTCTTCAGGGCTCATGTCGCCGCCTTCACCGAACCAGTACGGTTGGGCGATGTGGACGATGCCCGGGATCGGCAGGTCGCCTTGCTCGTGCATGTAAGTCATGCCGCCCAGGCTCGCGCCGGCCACGGTCGAACCGTGATAACCGTTCTTGCGACTGATGATGACTTTCTTGCTCGGCTGGCCCTTGATCGCCCAGTAGTGGCGGACCATGCGCAACATGGTGTCGTTGCCTTCGGAGCCAGAGCCGGTGAAGAACACGTGGTTCATGCCTTGCGGCGCGATATCGGCGATGGCCTTGGACAATTCCAGCACGGGCGGGTGAGCGGTCTGGAAGAAGAGGTTGTAGTACGGCAGCTCACGCATCTGTTGGCTGGCGGCGTCCGCCAGTTCATCGCGACCGTAACCAACGGCCACACACCAGAGGCCGGCCATGCCGTCGAGAATCTTGTTGCCTTCACTGTCCCAGAGGTACACGCCCTTGGCGTGGGTGATGATGCGCGGGCCTTTCTCTTTCAGTTGCTTGAAGTCGCTGAACGGTGCCAGGTGATGATCGCTGCTAAGAGCCTGCCATTCGCGAGTTTGCGGGTTGTTGCGGGTCATGCGAATTCTCCTTTATTCCATGAGGGCGGGGCCTATGGCAGCCCCGCCCGGCGCATCAGACGGCAAAGAGCAGGAATTCCCGCTCCCACGAACTGATGACGCGCTTGAAGTTTTCATGCTCGGCCCGTTTGACCGCGACGTAGCCCGTGATGAATTTCTTGCCCAGGTACTTCTCGATGGTGGTGCTGTTCTCCATGCGTTCCAGGGCGTCTTCGATGGTCAGCGGCAGGCGCAGGTTGCGGCGCTCATACCCTCGACCCACCACCGGCGCGCTCGGGTTGATGCCTTCGACCATGCCGATGTAGCCGCACAGCAGGCTGGCGGCAATCGCCAGGTACGGGTTGGCGTCGGCGCCCGGCAGGCGGTTTTCCACCCGACGGTTCTGCGGCCCGGCATCCGGCACCCGCAGGCCCACGGTGCGGTTCTCTTCGCCCCACTCCACGTTCACCGGCGCCGAGGTGTCGGGCAGGAAGCGGCGGAACGAGTTGACGTTGGGTGCAAACAGCGGCAACAGCTCAGGGATGAATTTCTGCAGGCCACCGATGTGGTGCAGGAACAGATCGCTCATGGTCCCGTCTTCATTGGAGAAGACGTTCTTGCCTGTTTCCTTGTCGATAATGCTCTGGTGCAGGTGCATGGCGCTGCCCGGCTCGCCGGTCATGGGCTTGGCCATGAACGTGGCGGCCACGTCGTGCTTGAGCGCGGCCTCGCGCATGGTGCGTTTGAACACCAGGATCTGGTCGGCCAGGGACAGCGCATCGCCGTGACGGAAATTGATTTCCATCTGCGCGGTGCCGTCCTCGTGGATCAGCGTGTCGAGGTCCAACTCCTGCAATTCGCACCAGTCATAGACGTCTTCGAACAGCGGGTCGAATTCGTTGGCCGCTTCGATCGAGAACGACTGGCGACCGGTTTCCGGCCGGCCGGAGCGGCCGATCGGTGGTTGCAGCGGAAAGTCCGGGTCGTCGCTGCGCTTGGTCAGGTAGAACTCCATCTCCGGCGCGACAATCGGCTGCCAGCCCTTGTCCGCGTAGAGCTTGAGCACCTTCTTCAATACGTTGCGGGGCGACAGCTCGATGGGGTTGCCCTGCTTGTCGTAGGAGTCATGGATCACTTGAGCGGTGGGCTCGATGGCCCAGGGCACCAGGAAGACTGCGTTTTCGTCCGGGCGGCACATCATGTCGATGTCGGCAGGGTCGAGCAGTTCGTAATAGATGTCGTCTTCGACATAGTCGCCCGTTACGGTCTGGAGCAGGACGCTCTCGGGCAGGCGCATGCCTTTTTCGGCAATGAACTTGTTGGTCGGCGAAATCTTGCCCCGGGTGATGCCGGTCAGGTCGCCAATCATGCATTCGACTTCTGTGATCTTGTGGTCTTTCAACCAATCGGTGAGCTGGTCGAGGTTGTTACTCATAAATGCCTCTAGGCGTGAGTTTCCTGGCTGCTATTAGTAGTCAGGCGTTGTTTGACGCATCGGCGTCGCGTTGTGTTGCCCTTGCTCGGCAGGCATCGCCAAATGCCTGGAAAATCGCAAGATAGTTCGGATTAGAGCCTACCGCCCATTCCGGGTGCCATTGCACACCTAAAGCAAAAGCCTTGCCTTGTACAACCGAGACGGCTTCGATCAGGCCATCCGGCGCCAGCGCTTCAACCCGCAGCCCCGGTGCCAGGCGCTCGATGCCCTGGCTGTGAATCGAGTTGACCTCAATGTTCGGCGGCAGGCCCAGGGCCGCGAGGACCCCGCCTGGCTGGACATGCACGGCATGGGCGGGGCCGTATTGAATGTCCACCGGCTGGGTGTCGTCTTCACGATGATCGATGAAGGTTCCGACTTCATGAACTTTCTGATGCAGGCTGCCGCCAAAGGCTACGTTCACCTCCTGGAAACCCCGACAGATGCCCAGCACCGGAACGCCCGCATCGACGGCAGCGCGTATCAGTGGAAGGGTAATGGCATCCCGTGCAGGATCATGGGCAGTGCCTGGCGCGCTAGCCGGGCCTTGATAGTGAAAAGGTTCTACATTGGAAGGAGAGCCGGTAAAAAGAATACCGTCCAGGGCGTCCAGAATATCGGACGGTGCGAACAGATCCGCCAGGGAGGGAATCAGCACTGGCAAACCCTTGGCGGCTGTTGCGACAGCCCGGGCATATTTGTCGCCAGTGGTGTGATACGCATGCAAACCGATCTGCCTGGAGCAGGTGGTGACGCCGATTAACGGCAGGCGAGACATGAAGCACCCCGGTATTATTGCTGTTATGGGTTTGAATCGAGCTTAGCCTTGTTCATTTTTTTACACAACACCCCCGTAAAAAATACAACACGGCACGCTCAAGCCTGCGGGCGCGAAGGCCCTCAAAGGAAAAAAAACGCCCCAAACTGCCTCAAAAATGCCCCTCGGGTGCTTTTTTAGGGCACAAAAGGCCCAGCTTGACTTCGGCATGCCGTTCGGGTTGACTGGCTTTCGAAGAGATCAATGATTGATATTTTTAACAACAAAGGTGTTGCATCATGTCGGTACCCCCGCGTGCCGTTCAGCTTAACGAAGCGAACGCGTTCCTTAAGGAACATCCTGAGGTTCTGTACGTTGACCTTCTGATTGCGGATATGAATGGTGTGGTGCGCGGCAAGCGCATCGAACGCACCAGCCTCCACAAGGTTTACGAGAAAGGCATCAACCTGCCGGCCTCTCTATTTGCCCTGGATATCAACGGCTCGACGGTGGAAAGCACCGGCCTGGGCCTGGACATCGGCGATGCGGACCGCATCTGCTATCCCATCCCCGGCACCCTGAGCAATGAACCCTGGCAGAAGCGCCCGACCGCGCAACTGCTGATGACCATGCACGAACTCGAAGGCGACCCGTTCTTCGCCGACCCTCGGGAAGTCTTGCGCCAGGTCGTGACCAAGTTCGACGAATTGGGCCTGACCATTTGCGCGGCATTCGAGCTGGAGTTCTACCTGATCGACCAGGAGAACGTGAACGGCCGTCCGCAACCACCCCGCTCACCGATCTCCGGCAAACGCCCGCATTCGACCCAGGTCTACCTGATCGATGACCTGGACGAATACGTCGATTGCCTCCAGGACATCCTCGAAGGGGCCAAGGAGCAAGGCATTCCCGCCGACGCCATCGTCAAGGAAAGCGCCCCGGCGCAGTTCGAAGTGAACCTGCACCACGTGGCCGACCCGATCAAGGCCTGCGACTACGCGGTACTGCTCAAGCGCCTGATCAAGAACATTGCCTACGACCATGAAATGGACACCACCTTCATGGCCAAGCCGTATCCGGGCCAGGCGGGCAACGGCCTGCATGTCCACATCTCGATCCTGGACAAAGACGGCAAGAATATCTTTGCCAGCGAGGATCCCGAGCAGAACGCCGCGCTGCGTCACGCGATCGGCGGTGTGCTCGAGACCCTGCCCGCGCAGATGGCTTTCCTCTGCCCGAACGTCAACTCCTATCGTCGTTTCGGCGCGCAATTCTACGTGCCGAACTCGCCGTCCTGGGGCCTGGACAACCGCACCGTGGCCTTGCGCGTGCCGACCGGCTCAGCCGATGCCGTGCGCCTGGAACACCGGGTTGCCGGCGCCGACGCCAACCCGTACCTGCTGATGGCCTCCGTGCTGGCGGGCGTTCACCACGGCCTCGTCAACAAGATCGAGCCCGGCGCGCCGGTCGAAGGCAACAGCTACGAGCAGAACGAGCAGAGCCTGCCGAACAACCTGCGCGATGCCTTGCGCGAACTTGACGACAGCGAAGTCATGGCCAAGTACATCGACCCGAAATACATCGATATCTTCGTGGCCTGCAAGGAAAGTGAGCTGGAAGAGTTCGAACATTCCATCTCCGACCTTGAATACAACTGGTACCTGCATACCGTGTAAGCGGTTGCGGTAAAAAAGAAACGCCGCAGACCTTATGGCCTGCGGCGTTTTTTTATGTCTGGGCGGGTGGCCGCCTTCGGCCGATCGCGAGCAAGCTCGCTCCCACAGGGATTTTCAGCGCACATGATTCAAGGGGCACCGCACACTCAATGTGGGGGCGAGCTTGCTCGCGATGACGGCCTGGCAGACAACACAAGAACCGACTCGTACAATGCCCGCCAGCCCCGCAGGAGACGTCCATGACGCGCATCGCCACCCCTCGCAAACCTCGCGCACGCAGCCAGGCCCGGATCGACTCGATCCTCGATGCCGCCCGTACGCTGCTTGCCGCCGAAGGCGTGGCCAGCCTGTCGATCTACAGCGTCGCCGAACGCGCGGGGATCCCGCCCTCCTCCGTCTACCACTTCTTTGCCAGCGTCCCGGCACTGCTCGAAGCCCTGACTGCCGACGTTCACGCCGCCTTTCGCGCCTGCCTGCAAGCACCGATCGACCATGGCGCGCTGAACCATTGGCACGACCTGTCGCGGCTGGTGGAACAACGGATGCTGGTGATCTACAGCGAGGACGCCGCCGCTCGGCAACTGATCCTGGCCCAGCATGGCCTCACCGAAGTCACCCAGGCTGACCGCCAGCACGACCTGGAACTGGGCGCGTTGATGCACACCGTGTTCGCCCGGCATTTCGAGCTGCCGACGCTCCCCTCCGACGTCGACGTATTCGCCCTGGCCATGGAATTGGGCGACCGCGTCTATGCCCGCTCGGTCCAGCAACAGGGCCAGATCACTCCGCGAATGGCTGAAGAAGGCATGCGTGTGTTTGACGCGTACCTGGGGCTGTATCTGCCACCGTATCTGCCCAAGCGCCCTGATTGATCGTGCCCACGCTCCGCGTGGGAACGATAAGCCCCGAAGGGCTCACGCCGTCCGGGGCCCGGGGTAAAACACGGTTCACAACTTGGCGATCGACACCTCGGTGGATTTGACGAAGGCAATCACTTCGCTGCCGATCGCCAACTCCAACTCCTTGACCGAACGCGTGGTGATGACCGACGTGACGATGCCCGAAGCGGTCTGCACATCGATTTCCGACAGCACGTCGCCTTCGACGATTTCCTTGATGGTGCCTTTGAACTGGTTGCGTACGTTGATGGCTTTGATGGTCATGGTGTCGATTCCTGTCTGGATGAAGTTATTGCGCCCAACGCAACTGCGTGGGCAAGGGTGAAACGGGTTCGGGTTCCGGCGGTTGGCCGGGCAAGGACAGCACACGGTTGAGGACTTCGGTTTCCAGGCTCGCCAGGCGATGCGAGCCGCGAGCACGGGGGCGTGGCAGGTCGATGGCCAGGTCGAGACCGATCTGGCCGTCCTCGATCAGGATGACCCGATCGGCAATCGCCACTGCTTCGCTGACGTCATGGGTCACCAGCAGCACGGTAAAGCCGTGTTGCTGCCACAGACGCTCGATCAGTTGCTGCATTTCTATCCGGGTCAAGGCATCGAGCGCGCCCAAGGGCTCGTCCAGCAACAACAGGCGCGGTTGATGGATCAGCGCGCGAGCCAACGCCACCCGTTGCTTCTGGCCGCCGGACAACGCCGCCGGCCATTCATGGGCACGATCCGCCAGGCCTACGGCATCGAGCGCCTGCAAGGCTTGTGGCCGCCAGTTGCCCTTCAGGCCAAGGCCGACGTTGTCGATGATCTTCTTCCAAGGCAGCAGACGCGCTTCCTGGAACATCAGCCGAGTGTCTTCTCGCGCGGCGCTCAGCGCTGCCGAGCCGGCCAGCAACTGGCCGCCCGAGGGCTGATCCAACCCGGCCAACAAACGCAGCAAGGTGCTTTTACCGCAGCCACTGCGCCCCACTACCGCGACGAACTGCCCAGCCGGGATATGCAGGTCGATGTCACGCAATACCTGTCGCGAGCCAAACGTCTTCTGAAGATTGCGCACCGCCAGCGGAATGCCTCGCAGCAGGCGCGGTGGTTGTTGGGCGGTCATGCGACACCTCCCTTGTTCACTTGGTAGGCCGGATGCCAGCGCAGCCAGACCCGTTCAAGGCCACGGGCGGCGAGGTCAGCCAGCTTGCCAAGCACGGCGTACAGAAGAATCGCCAGCACCACCACATCGGTTTGCAAGAATTCCCGGGCATTCATCGCCAGGTAACCGATGCCGGAACTGGCCGAGATGGTTTCCGCCACGATCAGCGTCAACCACATGAAGCCCAGGGCGAAACGCACACCCACGAGGATCGAAGGCAAGGCGCCCGGCAGGATCACCTGGCGAAACAGGCTGAAACCGGACAAGCCGTAGCTGCGGGACATTTCCACCAGCGCCGGGTCGACGTTACGGATCCCGTGGTAAGTGTTGAGGTAGATGGGAAACAGCGTGCCCAGCGCCACCAGGAAAATCTTCGCCGACTCGTCGATGCCGAACCACAGGATCACCAGCGGAATCAATGCCAGGTGCGGCACGTTCCGCACCATCTGCACAGAGCTGTCCAGCAGCCGCTCGCCCCACTTCGACAGGCCGGTGATAAAGCCCAGCGCGAGGCCGATGCCGCCGCCGATCAGGAAGCCGACCGCCGCGCGCCAACCGCTGATCGCCAGGTGAGTCCAGATCTCGCCGCTGCGCACCAGGCTCACGCCAGCCTCGATCACTGCCACTGGCGCCGGCAGGATCCGCGTGGAGAGCCAGCCGGCCGATACCGACAATTGCCACACCGCCAATAACAGCAGCGGCACCGCCCACGGCGCCAGGTTGTGGATAACTTTCTTCATGGCCGCCTCAACTCTGGGACGCGGCTTTGGGCAGAATGTCGTTGGCGACCATCTCACCGAACGGGCTCACGTAGCCCTGGCTTTTCGGCAATTGCGGGCGTTCCACGTCCAGGTGCGGAAACAGCAGCTCCGCCACCCGATACGACTCTTCCAGGTGTGGATAACCCGAGAAGATGAACGTGTCGATGCCCAAGTCGGCGTACTCCTTCACCCGCGCGGCCACGGTCGGGCCATCGCCCACCAGCGCCGTCCCGGCACCGCCGCGAACCAGGCCGACACCGGCCCACAGATTGGGGCTCACCTCCAGTTTGTCGCGGCGACCGCCGTGCAGCGCGGCCATCCGCTGCTGACCCACCGAGTCGAAGCGCGCGAGGGAGGCCTGGGCGCGAGCGATGGTTTCGTCGTCCAAATGGGAGATCAAGCGGTCGGCCGCTTGCCAGGCTTCGGCATTGGTTTCCCGCACGATCACATGCAGGCGAATGCCGAAGCGCACGGTGCGTCCTTGCTTTGCGGCCTTGGCCCGCACCTGTTGGATTTTTTCGGCGACGGCTGCGGGCGGTTCGCCCCAGGTCAGCACCATTTCCACCTGCTCGGCGGCCAGGTCCTGGGCAGCTTCCGACGAGCCACCGAAGTACAGCGGCGGGCGCGGTTGCTGGATCGGCGGATAGAGCAGCTTGGCGCCCTTCACGCTGATGTGTTCGCCGTCGTAATCCACGGTCTCGCCTTCCAGCACCCGGCGCCAGATCCGGGTGAATTCCACCGAGGCCTGGTAGCGCTGTTCGTGATCGAGGAACAGCCCGTCGCCGGCCAGTTCGTCCGGGTCGCCGCCAGTGACCAGGTTGAACAGCGCGCGTCCTCCCGAGAGTCGATCCAACGTCGCGGCCTGACGCGCCGCCACCGTCGGGGAAATGATCCCGGGCCGCAGGGCTACCAGGAATTTCAAGCGCTGGGTCACCGGAATCAGGGAAGCGGCCACCAGCCAGGAGTCTTCGCAGGAACGCCCGGTAGGAATCAGCACGCCGCCGAAACCCAGTCGATCGGCCGCCTGGGCAATTTGTTGCAAGTAACCATGATCGACGGCGCGGGCGCCTTCAGCGGTGCCAAGGTAATGGCCGTCGCCGTGGGTGGGCAGGAACCAGAAAATATTAAGGCTCATGGAGTGGTCTCCTAAGGGATCGAATTACTGCGCGTTCGCAACGGCCGCCCGCGGCGTCCAGATCACGTCCTTGATACTCAAGGGCTTGGGAATCAATTTGAGCTGGTAGAAGCTGTCGGCGATTTTCTGCTGCGCCGCGACGACTTCCGGCGTCAGGAACAACGCCCCGTAGCCTTGCCGCTTGACCGAGGTAAGCGTGATATCGGCAGGCAAGCCGAGCAGCGGCGAGACCTGCCGCGTCACGTCTTCAGGATTGGCCCTGGACCACTCCCCTACCGCCCGCACCTCTTCCACCAGAGCCGTAATCACCTGGGGATTTTTCTGCGCATAGGGTTTGGTGGCGAGGTAGAACTGGTGGTTGTCGACGATGCCTTTGCCGTCACGCAGGGTGCGCGCCTGCAATTGCTGCTCAGCGGCGGCCTGGTACGGATCCCAGATCACCCAGGCGTCCACGCTGCCTCGTTCGAACGCCGCGCGGGCATCGGCCGGTGGCAGGAAAACCGTCTGGACGTCGGTGTATTGCAGGCCCGCATCTTCCAGCGCCCGTACCAGCAGGTAATGGACGTTGGAGCCTTTGTTCAGCGCGATTTTCTTGCCCTTGAGATCCTGCACCGATTGGATCGGCGAGCCCTTGGGCACCAGGATCGCTTCACTGTTGGGAGCCGGCGGTTCGTAGGCCACATAGAGCAGGTCCGCGCCGGCTGCCTGGGCAAACACCGGCGGGGTTTCGCCGGTCACGCCAAAATCGATGGAGCCGACGTTCAAGCCTTCAAGCAGTTGCGGGCCGCCAGGAAACTCGGTCCATTGCACGTCCACGCCTTGGGCGGCGAGGCGTTTTTCCAGGGTGCCCTTGGCCTTGAGCAGCACCAAGGTGCCGTACTTTTGATAACCGATCCGCAAGGTTTCGGCTTGAGCCTGGGTGATGACGCCGAAGGACACAGCCGCAGCAAACAGAGCGACCAGCCCGCGACGCAAAATGACAGTGCGCATGGCGCCTCTCCTTTTTGCTATGGGGTTTTGGCTGCACCTGCTGGGCCGTTGGCGGCTGAGTAAGGTGGAGTTGAATCAGGGATGTAGCGCGTCAAATGCTCCAGCGAGCACTCAACAGACGTTCGTTCAGTACGCTGGGATCCAACGGTTTGGGCCGACGGGCCATGGCGCTGTAGAACTGCTCCAGCGCTTCATCCAGGCGCTGTTGCAAGGCAGGCGTCAACCGCGCTTGAGCGCTGCCTTCGCCGTAGGCTATCTGGTTGTCTTCAGCGAAGATCCCATGGAGCATCTCCTGGGCCTTGAGCGCCGACAGCACCGGCTTGAGGGCATAATCCACCGCCAGCATGTGGGCGATGCTGCCACCTGTCGCCATGGGCAACACCACCTTGTGGGCCAGGGCCCGTTCCGGCAGCAGATCAAGGACGGTCTTCAACGCACCGGAAAAAGACGCCTTGTATACCGGCGTGGCGATCAACAGGCCATCGGCGTTTTCGATCTGTGCCAGCAGGTCTACCACCTTGGGACTGTCGAAGCGGGCATGGAGCAGATCCTCGGCCGGGAAGTCCCGTACCTGATAACTCACCACTTCCACACCTTGATGTTGCAACCAACGTTGCGAGCGCTCCAACAGCACACCTGAACGTGAGCGCTGGCTGGGACTGCCGCCGAGCGAGACAACCAACATGCCAACCATTCCTTAAGAGTCGTGCGCGATTCGCGGTGGGCGATCTCGCTGTATGGGCCAAACCATAACAGCGCTTTTATATATCTTTAAATCATATTTATTCATTTAGTTATTCTTTACGGAGATATACGTTCTGCTTTTTTCGGCACAATAAAAAAGGCCGTCGAAACGGCCAAAATCCTTTGGTACAAATCCAGTCCTGTGGGAGCGAGCCTGCTCGCGAAGGCGGCGTACCAGTCAATATAAATGCATCTGACAGACCGCTTTCGCGAGCAGGCTCGCTCCCACAGGTTCTGCGTCAACGATTAGGTTGAGGCGTGAGGCGCAGATAGGGCTTCACGGCACGGTAGCCCTTGGGGAAGCGCTGCTTGAGTTCTTCTTCATCCTTGAGCGACGGCACGATCACCACTTCATCACCGTCCTGCCAATTGGCGGGCGTGGCGACTTTGTAGTTGTCGGTCAGCTGCAGGGAGTCGATCACCCGGAGGATTTCGTTGAAGTTGCGCCCGGTACTGGCCGGGTAGGTGATGGTCAGGCGAATTTTTTTGTTCGGGTCGATCACGAACAATGAGCGCACGGTCAAGGTGTCGCTGGCGTTGGGATGGATCAGGTCGTACAGGTCGGACACCTTGCGGTCGGCATCGGCCAGGATCGGGAAATTGACCACGGCGTTCTGGGTTTCGTTGATGTCGTCGATCCACTTGTGGTGCGAGTCCACCGGGTCCACCGACAGGGCGATGGCCTTGACGCCGCGTTTGGCGAACTCGTCCTTGAGCTTGGCAGTGAGACCCAACTCGGTGGTGCACACCGGGGTGAAGTCCGCCGGATGGGAGAACAACACGCCCCAGCTGTCGCCGAGCCATTCGTGGAAGCGAATCTTGCCGGCGCTGGAATCCTGTTCGAAATCGGGGGCGATGTCGCCGAGTCTGAGGCTCATGATGCGGCTCCTGAATGTTTTTGGAGCCCAACTGTGCACCGCTTTTCGTTGCTTTAAAAAGAATGAATACCCATTTATCTAGATCATTAAGAAATATAAAAAACTGTTCACTGGTGCCGCAGCGTATAGCGGCCCAAGATCATTCCCGAGGTTTCGAGAAGGCCTCGAGTGCTGAAAAAGAGGAGAAGGTTCGGGAAAGGCTACAGGGGTGGGCCGGACCCGAAACGCAAAAGCCCCGCCGGGCGTGATGCCGGGCGGGGCTTTTTTACTTCGCTACGTCTTACATGAAGCTGTAAGTGTAGTTGAAGATTACGCGGGTCTGATCCTGGTCGTCGCCGACACCGCCGCTGCGGTAGCTACCGTGACGCACAGTAGTACCGAAGCCTTTCAACGCGCCTTGCTGGATCACGTAATCCACACGCATGTCGCGTTCCCACTCGGAGTAATCGCTTGTGCCGCTAGCGGTCTTGACGTCGTCGCCACGCAGGTAGGCAACCGAGGCTTTCAGGCCTGGAACGCCCATGGAAGCGAAGTCGTAGGAGTACTGGCCGAAGGTGGTGTTCTCACCGGCACGGACAAAACCGTTGATCATGCTGTCGGTGAACAGGTAGAAGCTCGCACCACCAGCACCTTCAGGACGGTTGTTGCCGTCAACCACGTTGCCTTGGTTCAGGTAGACGAAGCCACCGTCATCGCCGACTTGTTGATGACCCAACAGGAAGGCACTGCCACCCAGGGTGTAGGTGAACATGGCGCTCCAGGTCTTGTTATCGACCTCGCCCGGGTTCTTGGCATAGCCACCGTTGTTGTTGAAGCGATAGCCCAGGTCACCGTTGCGGCCATCCGAACTGCTGTCGAAGTAACGCAGGTCAGTCTTGAAGGATTGACCTTCGCTGATCGGGAAAACATGGACCGCGCCCAGGAAGTGTTGCTTGTAGTAATCCTGCAGGTTCGCGTAGTAGTACTGCAGCGTCAGGTCTTTGGTGACCTTCCAATCAGCACCCGCGTAACGGAACTGGTTACTGTCCTGGGTACCGCCCGCCACGGCCAGGCCAGTGCTGTTGCTCGATGCACGGCCAGTGGCCTGCTCCAGCTGACCAGCGTTGAGCGTGACGTTGTCGATTTCCTTGGAGGTGATGGTGCCACCCTCGAAGGTCTGCGGCAGCAGGCGGCTGTCGTTGGCCACCAGGATCGGCAGGCTAGGCGCCAAGGCACCGCCCAGGTGAGCTTCGGTCTTGGAGAAAAGAGCCTTTACGTTACCGGACAAACGGCTCCACTCGTGGACCGCCGCGCCATCGGTATCGGCTGGCATATAGGAACCGTTGTTACGACCCCTGCCGCCATCGAGACGGATACCCACCAGAGCCTGGGCGTCGATACCGAAGCCAACGACACCTTGCGTGAAGCCAGACTTGTAGTCGAACTTAAGGCCGGTGCCCGTTTCGCGCAGGTCTTCACTGCCCGTCTCGTGGTTGTCGTTGTTGAAGTACAGCGTACGGGAACTGACCGACGCCTTGCTGTCTTCGATAAAACCGGCGGCGCCTGCCTGCTGCGCCAATACCCCAAAGGCCACTGCCATGGCCAAGGTAGACTTCTTCATGCTTCGCTCCTCTCGTTTTCTAATTCTTGTGTGTCTTTGGTTCCGAATCGAACGCCCGGAATCCGCGGATGCGCGATTAGCGCCAGACCGTGACTGGCAAGTCAACCGTAACCCTTTCGGCCTACGACCATGGTCTAACCCCGCGACACCGGCCCGGAGAATAAAGGATTATTTATAAATCCAAAAAGAATTGTTTCGGCAGTTTTCAGCGTTTTTTGACATATAAGTGCCATCACTGCGTCATCAAGCCGTGAAACGTCTTATCGGCGGCGCAAAGGATTACTGAATGGTGTTTTGTCGCCAGCTTTGGAGACCCGCAAAAGTCTGGCGCAGAGATGTGTTTGCGCGCCTCCTGCGCCTTCGACCCAGTCAACAACCGCTCGCGTATGCCGCGATCTTGACGGGATCCAGACTAGCTGCTCATTGTCTGAAATCAAGAAGACCGCGGTAACGCCAGTTTGCCGAATGGCTGCCTACAGGGTTTTTTCGAAGATTTTCGAATTGCGCTGGTAGTTGTAAAGCGATGCCCGGGCCGCAGGCAGGCGCTCGACGCTGCTGGGTTCGAAGCCCCGCTCACGAAACCAATGGGCCGTGCGCGTCGTCAATACGAACAACGTCTTGAGCCCCTGGGCACGGGCCCGGGTTTCGATCCGTTCCAGCAATTCATCGCCCCGGCCACCGTGGCGATACTCCGGATTCACCGCCAGACAGGCCAGTTCACCGGCATCCGAATCGGCGATCTGGTAGAGCGCCGCGCAAGCGATGATCATTCCTTCGCGCTCTACCACGCTGAACTGTTCGATCTCACGCTCCAACACCTCACGGGAACGGCGCACCAGGATGCCCTGTTCTTCCAGAGGACTGATGAGGTCGAGCAATCCGCCGACGTCTTCGATGGCCGCTTCGCGCACCACCTCGAACTGCTCCTGGGCCACCAGTGTGCCGCTGCCATCGCGAGTGAACAATTCGGCCAGCAGCGCGCCGTTTTCGGCATAGCTGACGATATGGCTGCGGGCAACACCGCCGCGGCAGGCCTGGGCCGCCGCATCCAGCAGTTCGGCTTGGTAGTCGCTGCCCAAGCGCTGCATATGGGCCGGGACCTGTTGCGGGCGCAGCTCACGGACCAGTCGGCCATCTTCGCCGATCAGGCCTTGCTCGGCGCCGAACAGCAGCAGCTTGTCCGCCGCCAGGTCGATGGCGGCCCGAGTGGCGACGTCTTCGCAGGCGAGGTTGAAGATCTCCCCGGTGGGCGAATAGCCCAACGGCGACAGCAGCACGATGGAACGCTCGTCCAGCAGGCGATTGATGCCCTTGCGATCGACCCGGCGCACTTCGCCGGTGTGGTGATAATCCACACCCTCGAGCACGCCGATCGGCCGGGCGGTGACCAGGTTCCCACTGGCGACCCGCAACCGCGAACCCTGCATCGGCGATGACGCCATGTCCATGGACAGGCGTGCCTCGATGGCGATGCGCAACTGGCCGACCGCGTCGATCACGCATTCCAGCGTCGCGGCATCGGTGATGCGCATGCCGTGATGGTAATGGGGCGTCAGGCCCCGTGCGGCCAGGCGGGTTTCAATCTGCGGGCGAGAACCATGGACCAGCACCAGGCGCACGCCGAGGCTGTGCAGCAGCACCAGGTCATGGACGATGTTGCCGAAGTTGGGGTGCTCGACCCCGTCGCCAGGCAGCATGACGATGAAGGTGCAATCGCGGTGGGCATTGATGTAAGGCGAAGCGTGACGAAGCCAATTGACGTATTCGGGCATGAACCTGGACCTGTAATAAATAACAGCCGAAAAAAGACGAAACAGAACGCACAGCGGGCTGGTGGTTATCGTCGGAACAGGCTTGGCGACACGCGCGCTCTCCTCATGTGATGGATACGGGCCCGCACGCGGGCAATTTAATCGGCCGTGGTCGGCGTCAGGCAGTAATGACCGATCAACTGACGGAGCAATTGCACGGTAGGTTGCAAACGTGACATTTCAAGGTACTCGCCCGGCTGATGAGCGCAGGCGATATCGCCAGGGCCCAACACCAGGGTTTCGCAGCCAAGGCGCTGAAGATAAGGCGCTTCGGTGCCGAACGCCACTGCTTCGGCGCGATAACCGGTCAGCCGCTCGGCTACGCGCACCAATGCGCAGTCTTCGGGCTGTTCGAACGGAGGGACTTCAGGGAACAACGGAGCGTAGTCGATCTTGACCTTATGCCGCTCGGCGATGGGGTCGAGCTTCTGCCGGATCGCCGCCCGCAGCACTTCAGGGTCCATGCCCGGAAGGGGGCGCAAGTCGAACTCCATGGAACATTGCCCACAAATTCGATTGGGATTGTCGCCGCCGTGGATGCAGCCGAAATTCAGCGTCGGTTGCGGCACGGTGAATTGTGGATTACGGAATTCACGCTGCCATTGCAGGCGCAAACCGCGCAGTTCGCCCATGGCGTCGTGCATGGCCTCGAGGGCGCTGTGGCCCAGGCTTGGGTCGGATGAATGGCCGCTGCGCCCGAGGATGTCGATGCGCTCCATCATCACGCCCTTGTGCAGGCGAATCGGTCGCAGGCCGGTGGGCTCGCCGATCACCGCAGCGCGGCCCAACGGACGACCGGCATCCGCCAGGGCCCGGGCGCCGGCCATGGAGCTCTCTTCATCGCAGGTGGCGAGGATCTGCAACGGTTGCTTGAACGGTTGGTCCAGCAGCGGCCTGACCGCCTCGATGGCCAGGGCGAAGAAGCCTTTCATGTCGCAACTGCCCAGGCCCACCCAACGCCCATCGATTTCGGTGAGCTTCAGCGGATCGGTCTGCCATAACGCGCCGTCGAACGGCACCGTGTCACTGTGGCCGGCCAGTACCAGCCCGCCAGGGCCCGTGCCGAAACTGGCCAAAAGGTTGAACTTGCCGGGGCTGACCTGTTGGATGTCGCAGCGAAACCCAAGCTCGGAGAGCCAGCCCGCCAGCAGTTCGATGACGGTGCCGTTGGACTGATCCAGCGCGGGCTGGGTGCAGCTGACCGACGGTGCAGCGATCAGGGCAGCGAATTGGTCTTTCATGGACGGCAAAGGCATCGCTGGCTCCGGACTTGCAAATTGAAGTCCATCATAGAGCCATCGAGCGCAAGGATGGAACCGTTCGGCGCGTAGGCTCGACGAGTCCTGTACACTGCACGGCCTTGGCAGCCACACCTTCCCCCGGCTGCGCACCCGATCCCTGGATTTTCCGGCCATGCAGAAAGAAACCGAAATCAAACTCCGCGTCAGCCGCGAGACCCTGGCAGCGTTGCGTGAGCATCCGCTGTTGAAAAAACGCAACAAGAGTGGCTGGGAACGCCACGAACTGATGAACCAGTACTTCGACACACCAGAGCGCGACCTGGCTCGGGCCAAGGTCGCCCTGCGCCTGCGTCGCGATGGCGAAGCAGTGATCCAGACCCTCAAGACGCGGGGCCAGAGCATCGCTGGCCTATCCGAGCGCAACGAATACGATTGGCACCTGCCCAAGGCCAAGCTCGATCTGAAGAAACTCGACGGCGAATGCTGGCCCGAGGCGCTGGCTGACCTGGACAAAAAAACCCTCAAAGCGATCTTCACCACCGACTTCGTTCGCGAACGCGCCGAAATCGCCTGGGGCCGTGGCAAGAGCAAAGTGGTCATCGAAGCCGCCCTGGACCTGGGCCACGTCGTGGTGGGCAAGCAGAAGGAAGAAATCTGCGAGCTGGAACTTGAACTGCGCGAAGGCGAACCCGCCGCCTTGCTGGAACTGGCCGCCGAACTGGCCGTGACCCTGCCCTTGATGCCGTGCGACATCAGCAAGGCCGAACGCGGCTATCGCCTGCAAGATGCGAGCAGTTATGCCCTGAGCCTTCCGGCCCCGCAATTGACCGCTGAAACGCCGCTGGACGACGCCTTCGCCGCATTGAGCTGGCACCTGCTAGGGAGCAGCCAGCGCCTGGCCGAGCAGTACCGTTTCAACGGCCATTGGCGCCTGCTGCAAGACTGGGTGGAAAATCTCGCCGAACTGCGTGCCCTGCTCAGCAGCCTCGGCCAGGCCGCGCCGCGCCAGTCGACCCACGACCTGCGGGTGGCCCTGGACGCGCTGCTGGAGGACTGGCGTCCACTGGTTCAGGCCGGCATCGAAGACGAAGACGTGCGCAAGGCCGCGCCGGAGCAATTCCTCGAGGAGCTGCAGGACCCGCGTTGGGGCCTCTTCTCTCTCCAAGCGTCACGCTGGCTGCTGGCCCGCAGTTGGGCCGCCGACCGCAACACCCGGGGCAATCGCCAGGGCGCGGCGCAACTGGGCAGTTGGCTGCCACGGCTGCTGGGCGAAGAAGCTTCGTCGCTGCAACTGCAACGCTACCAACAGCAGCCGGAAGACCTCGCCGAACAACTGCCGCGCATCGAACGCATCCAGGCCTGGCTGCATCACGCCCGCCAGGTGCTGGAAATCCCTGAAATGGACCGACTCTACGGTGAGCTGAACAAGCTGGCGCAGCTGGCCAACGAACCGATCACCGACGAACTCCTGGACGCGCGCAAGCAACAGGCGATCGCGGTGTATCAGAATCGGGCCTGGAAGACTTTGTTGCGCCTGTAAGATCGCCATCGTCGGATCGCCGCCCGGAGCAAGCTCGCTCCCACAGGGGTCCAGCGTTGCACACAGATCTTGTGGCCGCTGAAGATCAACTGTGGGAGCGAGCTTGCTCGCGATGAGGCCAGCCCAAACATCGCAAAAACAAGCTCAGCGCACCACCGGCAAACTCGTCGTCGACTTGATCTCCGACAGCGCCACGATCGAATTCACTTCCTGGATCCCCGGCACCATCGACAGCTTCTCGAAAAAGAAGCGCTCGTAGGCCTCGATGTCCGCCGTGACAATGCGCAGCAAGAAATCCACCGACCCCATCAGCACGTAGCATTCCAACACGTCCGGAAAGCCGCGGATCGCCTCCGTGAACTCGGTAAAATTCGAGCGTCCATGGGCGTTGAGTTTGATTTCGGCGAAGATCTGCGTGTTCAGGCCGATTTTCTTACGATCCAGCAACGTCACCTGCCCGCGAATGATCCCTTCTTCCTTCATCCGCTGAATCCGCCGCCAGCATGGCGATTGGGACAAACCTACCCGTTCGGCGATCTGCGCGCTGGAGAGCGAAGCGTCGTCCTGCAACAAGGCCAATATCTTGCGATCAAACCCGTCCAGCTCGCTCTGCATAAAAAATCCCCGATAAGGCCATCACATGGTTTATCCAATTCGCCAGGTTGGCGAATAAGCTTATTTTAGATAAGAAATACCCCCAATCCCATGCAAAGATTTCTCTCCAATCTCAGGAGAAATGCCATGCCCTCTTTGCAAGCCCCCGGCACCGCCGCGCTCCGCGCCGACGTCTGGCACACCGCCAATCCCTATTGTCGCGCCCGCTTTCATTTGCTCGGGGAAGCCGAGGCGGACCTGCCCTGCCGGGTGCTCAACCTGTTCGCCTTGCAGGGCCTTGTTCCGGAAACCGCACGCATCGAACGTCTCGACGAATTGCTCTCGATGGAATGCCTCCTGACCGGGCTGAGCTGGCACCGCGCCCAAGTCATCGCTGGAAAATTGCGTAACCTGATAAGCGTCTGTTCAGTCGACTTGCAAGACGCTGATATCGCGCGGGCCGAGCCGATGCTGGCGGCAGGTTGAGGGCCTCCAGGCAAGAATTGGAAACGCATTGGTCGGGTAGTGGCCCAACGGTCCGCAGGGTCGGGACTATTCTTTTGCAGAACGAGCCACGACGCCGAAGCGTCTGTATCGCGGCTTTGCTGCAATTGTCCAATAGGAACCCGAACGCCCATGTCCACCAAACACGCCACTCAGGACCGCTGGCTGGACCTCAACGACCTGCTGCGCCAACTGGTTGCCCAAGGCCTCATCAGCCAGGACTCTGCCGAGACTGCGCTCAATGCCCGCCGGCGCCATAACGCCAACAGCCAGCTGCATCCACTGGAGTTCATCGCCAACCAGCATCTCGACGACCTCAGCCGTCCCGGCAAGCGCCTGGACCTGGAAAACCTGACGTTGTGGCTGGCCCAGCAGGCCGACCAGCCCTACATGCGCATCGACCCATTGAAGATCAACGTCGCGGCCGTTACGCCGCTGATGTCCTACGCCTTTGCGCAACGCCACAAGATTCTCGCGGTAGCGGTGGACCGGGACGCCGTGACGGTCGCCAGCGCCCAGCCCTATGTCAGCAGCTGGGAAGCGGACCTGACCCACGTACTGAAGTTGCCGGTCAAGCGCGTGGTGGCCAACCCTGTGGACATCCAGCGCCTGAGCGTGGAGTTCTATCGACTGGCCAAGTCGGTCAGCGGCGCGACCACGGTCGACCAGCAACCCAGCAATCTGACCAACTTCGAACAACTGCTCAACCTGGGCGCCAGCGATCAGGAGCCGGATGCCAACGACGCGCATATCGTCAATATCGTCGACTGGCTGTTCCAATACGCCTTCCAGCAACGGGCCAGCGATATCCATATCGAACCGCGCCGCGAGCAAGGCACCGTGCGCTTCCGCATCGACGGCGTGCTGCACACCGTCTATCAATTTCCGCCACAGGTGACGATGGCCATCATCAGCCGGCTCAAGAGCCTGGGCCGGATGAACGTTGCCGAAAAGCGCAAGCCCCAGGACGGCCGCGTGAAGACCAAGACCCCGGACGGCGGCGAGGTGGAGTTGCGACTGTCGACCTTGCCGACCGCGTTCGGCGAGAAAATGGTCATGCGGATCTTCGACCCGGAAGTGCTGCTCAAGGATTTCGACCAGCTCGGCTTCTCTGTCGACGACCTGCGCCGCTGGCAGGACATGACTCGCCAGCCCAACGGCATCATCCTGGTCACGGGCCCCACCGGGTCTGGCAAGACCACGACCCTGTACACCACGCTGAAGAAACTGGCGACGCCTGAAGTGAATCTCTGCACCATCGAAGATCCGATTGAAATGGTCGAGGCGTCATTCAACCAGATGCAGGTCCAGCACAACATCGACCTGTCGTTTGCCGCGGGGGTACGCGCATTGATGCGGCAAGACCCGGACATCATCATGATCGGCGAGATCCGCGACCTCGAGACCGCTGAAATGGCGATCCAGGCAGCGCTCACCGGGCACCTCGTGCTCTCGACCCTGCACACCAACGATGCACCGAGCGCCATCAGCCGGCTGCTCGAACTCGGCGTGCCGCATTACCTGATCAAAGCGACGGTGCTCGGCGTCATGGCCCAGCGCCTGGTGCGAACATTGTGCCCGCATTGCAAGGCTCCCCTGACCCTGGACGAAGACGACTGGCAAACCCTGACGCGTCCCTGGCAGGCGCCGTTGCCCACCAATGCCCAGCAGGCCGTGGGTTGCTCGGAATGCCGTGACACCGGTTATCGCGGTCGCGCCGGGGTGTACGAGATCATGCAACTGAGCGACAGCGTCAGAGCCTTGATCCATCCCGACACCGACCTGCTTGCGGTGCGCCGCCAGGCGTTCAAGGAAGGCATGCGAAGCTTGCGACTCTCGGGCGCGCAAAAGGTGGCGGCGGGCTTGACCACGGTCGAGGAAGTATTACGAGTGACACCACAGAGCGAGCAGAAGTAGGCACGGTCCGGCTCAGGGACCGGAAACGTCCCACAGACATACCGGAACGGACCGTAGCGAAGATAATGGCCGCTTGCCCTACACTCAGGGTTAGCAGGTCCATTCAATTCGTACAGGGAACCGTCATGCAGATCGGCAGCGTGCTTCTACTCTTCATCGGCCTCGTGGTCGCCATCCTGTTCATGGGGTTCAAGGTGGTGCCCCAGGGTTATCAATGGACGGTCGAGCGGTTCGGCCGCTATACCAATACGCTCAAGCCTGGCCTGAACATCATCATTCCCGTGATGGACCGCATCGGGCGCAAGATCAACGTCATGGAAAGCGTGCTGGACATCCCGCCCCAGGAAGTCATCACCGCCGACAACGCTACAGTGCAGATCGACGCCGTGTGCTTCTTCCAGGTGGTCAATACCGCCCAGGCCGCCTACGAGGTCAACAACCTCGAACACGCCATCCGCAACCTGTTGCAGACCAACATCCGCACGGTGCTGGGCTCCATGGAACTGGACGCCATGTTGAGCCAGCGCGACGGTATCAACGAGAAGTTGCTGCGCACGGTCGACGAAGCCACGGCGCCGTGGGGCATCAAGATCACGCGGATCGAGATCAAGGACATCAGCCCGCCGGCCGACCTGATGGCCGCCATGTCGGGGCAGATGAAAGCCGAACGTATCAAGCGTGCACAGATCCTGGAAGCCGAGGGGCTGCGAGCGTCGGCGATTCTTACCGCCGAGGGCAAGAAACAGGCCCAGATCCTCGAAGCCGAGGGCAGCCGCCAGGCCGCGTTCCTTGAATCCGAGGCACGTGAACGCCAGGCGCAAGCCGAAGCCCTCGCCACCCAGGTGGTGTCCCAGGCAATCGCCGACGGTAACGTACAGGCCGTGAACTACTTCGTTGCGCAAAAATACATCGACGCGCTGGGGCAACTGGCCTCGGCCAACAACAGCAAGGTGATCCTGATGCCGCTGGAAGCCAGCCAGGTCATCGGTGCGGTGGGCGGCATTGGCGAAATCGTCAAGGCCACCTTCGACAACAAGAAAGCCTGAGGCGCGTATGTGGCTGTTCCTGCAGCAATTGTCTTATTGGGACTGGCTGGCGCTGGGCGTCATCCTGTTGATATTGGAAGTGTTCGGCGCGGGCGGATACCTGCTGTGGATTGGCATGGCCGCCGCAGCGGTCGGCGTGCTGACGTTCGTCCTGCCGCAATTGGTGTGGGAGATCCAGCTCCTGCTGTTCGGCCTGTTCGCTATCGCGACAGCCCTGTATTGGTGGCGACGCCAGCGCAGCGCCATCCGCCAAAGCGACCAGCCGCACCTGAACCTGCGCGGGCAGGAGCTGATCGGCAAGGTGTTCCAGGTCCACGAGGCGATTGTCGATGGGCGCGGCAAGATCAGGGTGGCCGACGGCGTCTGGTTGGCGAAGGGTCCCGACCTGTCCATTGGCACGCGGGTCAGGGTGGTGGCACAGGAAGGTACGGTATTGACAGTGGAAAGGGCTGACTAACGTGCCATGGAACTGAACCGGGGCAACCGTAATCCAACGTCATAGTTAACCCTGTGGAGTCACCTATCATGCGTCTCAAACTTGCTGTCGCGACCCTGGCCTTGCTTTCTCTCCCCGTGGGCTCGGCAATGGCCGACACGTTTTGGCGTAACGTCATTTCGTCCGGCGCAACCACCGGTTCCACCTACCTGACCTTCAAGGATAACAAGCTGATCGTCGCCGCCCAGGACGACGCCGGCAGCTTCGTCGCCAGTGACGGCGGCATTCGTGGCCCTTACCTGGAAGCGGCCATGCAGAAAGTCCGTGCCGACAACCCTGGCCTGCAAGCCACCGACATGGAACTGGCCAACGCGATCCTGGCGAAGAACGCCATCGCCCAGGAGTGATTCCCGCCCCATGAAAAATGCCGCTCGATCGAGCGGCATTTTTTTATGGGCAAACAACTGCTGAGCTTCTTTCCTACATCGAACCGGCCAACAACCCCGCCGCTACGATGAAAGTTCACCGGCCCGCGGAGGAAGGCTCTGATACAAACGTGCGAGGCTGGCACCGCAAACTCTATCGATTCGAACATTCCCCACAATGCGAACCGATACTCATGAACAAGCCATGCCTTTCGTTGCTGCTGATCACCGCCACACTTAGCACCACGTCACATGCCGAGGGCCTATACGGCTCGATAAAAATCCTGAGCGTGCAGCAAGATCTTTCCGATGCCCTCCTTACCAGTCCCAGGGTCAACAATCGTGTTGTCAGCCCGACCAGCAACAAAGACGTTGGCGGATCTGTAGCGGTTGGCTATGGATTCGAAGGCAACTGGCGGCTGGAAACCGAGTATTCACTCAAACAGAATTCGGAGTTCAAGAGTCATTGGGCGCCGTTCGATGCCAACGTCAACAATATGCAAGTTTCGTCCAGCCGCTTGATGATCAACGGGTACAAAAACTTCCCGCTTAACCAACATTTTTCGCTGTACGCCATGGCTGGCCTGGGTGTGGCGTTTATCGATTCCGAGGGTTACCAGTCCAACCCTTCGCGACGATTCGCAAACAACAGCCAGAACAACTTCGCCTATGCACTGGGCGTAGGGGCGGATATCAAGCTCAGCCAGCAACTCACCCTTGGCACTGGTTATCGCTACGTTGACATGGGCGATATCGAAACCGGTTACAACACCTTTGCCAATCGCATCAACGCTCGGGACGAACAGCTCAAGGGCAAATTGCGCGAACAGAACCTCTACGTCGAGGCACGGATGGCGTTCTGATCTGAGACACAAATCAGAACTGCGGTGCACTCTCATAAAAAATGCCGCTCAGTTGAGCGGCATTTTTGGCCCGGTGAGCTCTAGCCAGGTCCGGGTTATTCGCCGATTGCAGCTTTGTAGCCGGCCGCATCAAGCAACTTGTCCAGCTCGGCCTCGTCGCTTGGCTTGAGCTTGAAAATCCAGGCGCCGTACGGATCAGAGTTCAGCAGCTCTGGTGAACCACCCAGCTCTTCGTTGATTGCAATCACTTCTCCCGAAACAGGGGCATAGATATCGGAAGCGGCCTTGACCGATTCCACCACGCCGGCTTGATCGCCTGCAGCAAAAACTTTACCGACTTCAGTCAGCTCGACAAACACCACGTCGCCCAACGCTTCCTGTGCATGGTCGCTGATGCCCACGGTGACGGTACCGTCGGCTTCCAGGCGTGCCCACTCGTGGCTTTCGGCAAAACGCAGTTCGGCAGGGATATCGCTCATAATTCTGTGTCCTCAAGAAAAAGTGTCAGCGGCCGGCGGCCCGCCGTAAAAAATCAGATCAGGGTTTTGCCATGGCGGACGAAGGTCGGCTTGACCACTCGTACCGGGTACCACTTGCCACGAATTTCCACCTCGGCACGGTCGGCGGTAGCCATCGGAACGCGTGCCAGGGCAATCGACTTGCTAAGCGTAGGAGAAAAACTACCACTGGTGATCTCTCCTTCGCCAACATTGGCGATACGGACCACTTGGTGAGCGCGCAATACACCGCGCTCTTCCAGCACCAACCCCACCAGTTTGTGCTGCACGCCGGCGGCAAGTTCAGCCTCCAGCGCAGCGCGACCGATGAACTGACGGCTCGCCGGTTCCCAGGCAATGCTCCAGGCCATGTTCGAGGCCAACGGTGAAATATCCTGGTGGATGTCCTGGCCGTAGAGGTTCATGCCGGCTTCCAGGCGCAAGGTATCGCGGGCGCCGAGTCCGATGGGAGGAATACCGGCACCCACCAGGTCGTTGAAGAAACTCGGGGCCTCACGGGCCGGCAGGACAATTTCCAGGCCGTCTTCTCCGGTATAGCCGGTACGGGCAATGAACCAATCACCGTCGGCGCGACCTTCGAAGGGCTTGAGTTGCTGGATCAACTGGCCGCGTGGTTGCGTAACCAGCTCGGCAATCTTGTGCCGGGCCTGGGGGCCTTGGATAGCCAGCATCGCCAGTTCGGCACGCTCGTGCAGCTGCACTGCGTAATCGCCGAGTTGCGCTTGCATCCAGGCCAGGTCCTGGTCGCGTGTCGAGGCGTTGAACACCAACCGGTAACCGTCCTCGACACGATAGATGATCATGTCGTCGACAATGCCGCCGCGCTCGTTGAGCATCGCGCTGTACAACGCGCGACCAGTGTCCTGCAAGCGATCGACGTCGTTGGCCAGCAGGCGCTGCAGCCAGGCTTTGGCCTGGGGGCCGGCTACATCGATCACGGTCATGTGGGATACATCGAACACACCGCAGTCGCGACGCACCTGATGGTGCTCTTCAACTTGCGATCCATAGTGCAAGGGCATATCCCAACCGCCAAAATCGACCATTTTCGCGCCGAGGGCGAGATGAAGGTCATACAGAGGCGTACGCTGTCCCATGGGTTTCTCCTTCCGGGCTTGGCGAAGGTGCGGATGGGTACTGCCACAGCCCGAACGCCTGAAAAAAGAATTTTCCGACGCTCCTAGCTACCCGGTCCGACAGACGGACCGCACCGAATGCCGCGCATTGTATCCGCATGATCCAAGGCTGGCACCTAGGCGTGTGCTCTATTCACTCAGAACGCGTCGATGGGCCGAACGCCGTATCAATCCGATGACTGGCAGCAGCCCCACCAGCACCAGGCTCAGCGCCGGTAGGGCGGCCCGCGCCCACTCCCCTTCGCTGGTCATTTCAAAGATCCGTACCGCCAGCGTGTCCCAGCCAAACGGGCGCATCAGCAAAGTCGCCGGCATTTCCTTGAGCACATCGACGAATACCAGCAGCGCGGCGCTCAGGGTGCCAGGAAGCAGCAACGGCAGATACACTTTGAAAAACAGTCGCGGCCCACTCACCCCGAGACTTCGTGCGGCTTCGGGCAACGACGGGCGAATACGCGCCAGGCTGCTTTCCAACGGGCCATAGGCCACGGCCAGGAAACGCACCAGGTACGCCAGCAACAGTGCCGACAAACTGCCCAGCAGCAACGGCTTGCCCGCGCCTCCGAGCAGTGTCGACAGCGGGATGACCAGCTCGCGATCCAGATAACTGAACGCAAGCATGATCGATACCGCCAGCACCGAACCGGGCAAGGCGTAGCCCAGATTCGCCAGACCGACCCCGGCGCGGATCGACCGGGTCGGCGCCAGACGTCGAGCGAAGGCAAGCAGCAAGGCGACGCAAACCGTGACAAGTGCCGCGAGTCCGCCCAGATAGAGGGTATGGAGAATCAACCCGGCGTAACGCTCATCCAGGTCGAAACGACCGCGCTGCCAAAACCAGACCACCAATTGCATGAGCGGAATGACAAACGCACAGGCGAAAACCAGCAGGCACCAGCCGCTGGCCGCCACCGCCTTGAGTCCTCGCAGGTGGTATAGCGCCTGGGCTCGCGGTCGCTCGTTGCCGGCCCGCTGGGCGCCCCGGGCGCGGCGTTCGCCGTAGAGGACCACCATGACCGTCAACAACAGGAGACTGGCCAGCTGGGCTGCGCTGGAAAGGCTGAAAAACCCGTACCAGGTCTTGTAGATGGCCGTGGTGAAGGTGTCGAAGTTGAACACTGATACCGCACCGAAGTCCGCCAGGGTTTCCATCAGCGCCAGCGCCACGCCGGCGCCGATTGCCGGCCTGGCCATCGGCAGCGCCACACGCCAGAACGCCTGCCAAGGCGATTGCCCGAGCACCCGCGCCGCTTCCATCAGGCCCTTGCCTTGCGCCAGGAAAGCGCTTCGCGCCAGCAGGTAGACATAGGGGTAGAACACCAGGACCAGCACCAGGATCACACCGCCAGTGGAACGCACCCGAGGCAGGCGCAGGCCACTGCCAAACCATTCGCGCAGCAACGTTTGCACCGGACCGGCAAAGTCCAGCAGGCCTACGAAGACAAATGCCAATACATAGGCAGGCACCGCGAACGGCAGCATCAGCGCCCAGTCGAGCCATCGACGGCCGGGAAATTCGCAAAGGCTCGTGAGCCAGGCCAGGCTCACGCCCAGCAGCGTCACCCCAACACCTACACCAAAGATCAGCGTGAGGGTGTTACCCAACAGGCGTGGCATCTGGGTGTCCCACAAATGGGACCAGATTTGTAGATCAATGCTCTGCCAGGACAGCAGCAGCACGCTCAAGGGCAACAAGACTAGCGCAGCGACGGCGAAGACCAGGGGATACCAGCGGCGTTGGGCGGGGTGGGTCAAGGAAAGTTCTCGTTCGCGTCATTACTGACAAAGGGCTCATGTGGCAAGGGAGCTTGCTCCCGCTGGGCTACGAAGTAGCCCTAACGATCCGGATCATGCCCCGTCAGATAGACCCGGTCGATAGTTGGGGAGGGCTTCGCCCTGGAGCGCCAGCCCGATCCCGCGGGAGCAAGCTCCCTCGCCACACTTCATCGATGGACTGAGCGATCCCGTCTCAATTCCAGCCAGCACGGTCCATCATGCGGATGGCTTCGGCCTGGCGCTTACCGGCCACTTCCACTGGCAAGGTATCGGCCTTGAACTTGCCCCAGGCAGCGACTTCCTTGGAGGGTTCCACTTTTGGATTCGCCGGAAACTCCTGGTTCACGTCAGCAAAGATGCTTTGCGCTTCAGGCGTGGTCATCCATTCCACCAACTTCTTCGCGGCTTCCGGGTGCGGCGCGTGCTTGGTCAGGCCGATGCCCGAGAGGTTGATGTGCACGCCCCGATCGGCCTGGTTCGGCCAGAACAACTTGACCTTCAGGTCCGGCTTCTGCTGGTGCAGGCGACCGTAGTAATAGGTGTTGACGATGCCGACATCACACTGGCCGGCATTGATCGCTTCAAGCAGCGCAGTGTCGTCGGAGAACACGTCGGTGGAGAGGTTCTTGACCCAACCCTTGAGGATTTCCTCGGTTTTTTCCGCGCCGTGGGTTTCGATCAGCGTCGCGGTCAGGGACTGGTTGTAGACTTTCTTCGACGTCCGCAGGCACAGGCGGCCTTCCCACTCCTTGCCCGCCAGCGCCTCATAAGTGGTCAACTCACCCGGTTTGACCCGGTCAGTGGAATAGGCGATTGTCCGCGCCCGCAGGCTCAGGCCAGTCCAGGCATGGGAGGACGCGCGATATTGAGGCGGGATGTTGGCGTCGATGACCGACGAGGTGAAGGGCTGCAGGATCCCCATCTGCTCGGCCTGCCAGAGGTTCCCGGCGTCCACGGTGAGCAACAGGTCGGCGGTGGCGTTTTCACCTTCGGCCTTGATCCGCTGCATCAACGGCGCTTCCTTGTCGGTAATGAACTTCACCGCTACGCCGGTCTTCTTGGTATACGCGTCGAAAACCGGTTTGATCAATTCATCGATGCGCGAGGAATAGACCACCACCTCATCGGCGGCCTGGGCCGTGGTAGTGCCAATCAGGGCCAAGGCGAGGGCGGACAGCAGGCGTTTTGTGGCCGACATGGTGGCGATCTCTCGATTGTGAACAGAGCGCAAATGATAAGGACTCACATTTAGCACCACAATCGAACAGTGGGCAGACACGTTTCCAAATGTTGCAACGGTGGGGTCGAGGTAGCGGTTCCGGCCTCATCGCGAGCAGGCTCGCTCCCACATTGACTTGCTTTCACATAACCCTGTGGGAGCGAGCCTGCTCGCGATGAGGTCATGAGCCCCGACACACCTCTCAGGCCCTGGCCAGTTCCGGCAAATCCCCGGTCAACCCCAGCGCCTCGCGCACGAACAACGCCTTGGCTTCAGGCAGGCGGTCCACCAACTTCAGACCGGCGTTGCGCAACCAGCGAACCGGCAACGGATCAGCCTGGAACAACCGCTCGAAACCTTCCATCGCCGCCATCAACGCCAGGTTATGGGGCATGCGGCGGCGCTCGTAGCGGCTCAATACCTTCACGTCAGCCAAGCGTTCGCCACGCCCGGCCGCTTGCAGCAGCACTTCGGCCAGCACGGCGGCATCCAGCAAGCCCAGGTTCACGCCCTGCCCGGCCAGCGGATGGATGGTGTGGGCCGCATCACCGATCAGTGCCAGCCCTTCGGCCACATAGCGCTTGGCATGGCGCTGGCGCAGTGGCACGCACAGGCGCGGGTCGGCGCTCAGTACCGTGCCGAGCTGGCCTTCGAAGGCACGCTCCAGCTCGTTGCAAAACACAGTGTCATCAAGAGCCATCAAGCGCTGCGCTTCATCGGGAGTGGTGGACCAGACGATCGAACACCAGTCTTCCTGACCCTCGCGGGCCAGTGGCAGAAACGCCAGCGGGCCGTTGTCGGTGAAACGCTGCCAAGCCGTCGTCCGATGAGGACGGGCGCTACGCACGCTGGTGACAATAGCGTGGTGCAGGTAATCCCACTCCCGCGTGGCCACCCCGGTCAGGCGACGCACGGCTGAATTCGCGCCGTCGGCGGCAATCACCAGCGGCGCGCGCAAGGTACGGCCGTCGGCCAGCGTCAGTAGCCAGTCATCACCTGAGCGGCGCATCTGCTCCAGGCGCGCGTTGGCAAGCAGGCCTAAATCACAATCGTGCAGTCGGTCCAGCAGCGCGTCCTGGACGACGCGGTTTTCAACGATATGCCCCAGCACGTCGGCATGCAGACTGGCGGCGGAAAAGTGAATCTGCCCAGTGCCGCTGCCATCCCAGACGTGCATGTCGGTGTATGGGCTGGCCCGTCGGCCGGTGATCCCGTCCCAGACACCCAGGCGTTCGAGGATCCGTTGGCTGGCTGCCGACAGAGCACTGACCCGTGGCTCGAATGCGGCCTGGGCATCAAAGGGCTTGACGCTCATCGGGCTGCCGTCGAGCAGCAGCACTTGCAGGCCACTGCCCTGCAACGCCAGCGCCAGGGCGCTGCCGACCATGCCGGCACCGACAATCAACAGATCTGCACGCAATTCCATGCTTTAAGCCTGTGTTGCTGGCGACATCAGCCGCCGGTGAAAGGAATGATCCGTATCAAGCATCAGGGCGTGTTCCCAAACCCATGGCCTGACGGGCGAACCAGCGCTTGGCGGGCGGCAGCAGGTCCAGGCCCAGCAGGCCGAGATTACGGCCCAGGGACACCAGCGGCAGATCGCTGCTGAACAGCCGCGTCACCCGGTCGGAGAAGCCCACGGTCAAGGCCTGATCCATCCGCTGACGCTCGCGATAGGCTTGCAATACGGTGAAGTCGCCGGGCGTGCTGTCGCTCTCAAGCAAGGTATCGGCCAAGGCCTGGGCGTCACGCAGGGACAGGTTGAAGCCTTGCCCGGCAATCGGATGCAAGCTGTGGGCAGCATTGCCCAGGATGGCCAGGTGCGGACGCACCTGTTCCTCGGCTTCCACCAGCGCCAATGGATAAAGATGACGCGCGCCTACTTGCTTCAGCGTGCCCAGGCGATAGCCGAACACATTCTGCAATTCACTGAGGAAGCTGCGCTCGTCAAGGGCCGCGAGTCGTTGCGCATCCATGCCCTGGCGAGTCCAGACCAATGCACAGCGATTTTCCGGCAGCGGCAACAACGCCATCGGGCCGTCATCGGTGAAGCGCTCGAAAGCCATGCCGTTGTGCGCTTCGCTGGGCGTGATGTTGGCAATCAAGGCGCTCTGGTCGTAGGGACGATTGCGCACCCCGACCCCCATCTGCTCCCGCAGGCCGGAGCGACCGCCGTCGGCCAATACCGCGAGGTCGCATTCCACAACAGTTTCGTCGTCCAGCGTCAGGCGATAGCCCGCGATTTGCGGCTCCATCCGAGCGACCTGCGCGGGGCAGCGCCAACTGACGACATCCTTGTCCAAGCCTTGCCACAGGCATTGGCCGAGCCAGGCATTCTCCACGACGTAGCCAAGGGCCGGCACGCCCTCCTCCATGGCCGACAACCGCGCCGTCGAAAACCGCCCGCGGTCGGACACGTGGATCTGCTTGATCGGCTCGGCCCGGCGGGAAACTTCCTGCCACAGGCCCAAGCGTTGATAAATTTGCCGCGCGCCGAACGAAAGCGCCGACGAGCGCGCATCGTAGCTCGGCTGCCAGGCGTCACCGGGAGCGAAGGGCTCGATCAGCATGATCTTCCAACCCCGTGCCTTGGCACCGGCTTGCAGCGCCAGTGCCAGGCTCGCGCCGACCAGGCCGCCACCGATGATTGCAACGTTGACCCGGTTCATGCCGCTTGAGTCCGTGCGGCGGCCATCAAGGCCTCGATTTCGGCGACCGTCTTCGGTACGCCGCGGGTCAGGATTTCACAACCGGTCTTGGTCACTACCACGTCATCCTCGATGCGCACGCCAATGCCGCGCCATTTCTTCGCTACGCCGCGATTGTCCGGGGCAATGTAGATGCCCGGCTCGACGGTCAAAGTCATTCCGACCTCCAGCACTCGCCACTCGCCACCCACGCGGTATTCGCCCACATCGTGTACATCCATTCCCAGCCAGTGGCCGGCGCGGTGCATGTAGAACGCCCGGTGGGCTTCGCTTGCGATCAGTTCGTCCACTTCGCCTTCCAGCAGCCCCAGGCGGACCAGCCCCTCGGTAATTACCCTGACGGTCGCCTCGTGGGCCTGGTTCCAATGTTTGTTCGGCGCGATTTGCGCAAATGCGGCTTCCTGGGCCGCCAGCACCACTTCGTAGATCGCCTTCTGCTCGGCAGAAAACTTCCCGCTGACCGGCCAGGTGCGGGTGATATCGCTGGCATAACAATCGATTTCGCACCCGGCATCGATCAACACCAGGTCGCCATCCTTGAGCACGGCATCATTTTGCTGGTAATGCAAAATGCAGCTGTTGCGCCCCGCCGCGACGATGGAACCGTACGCCGGCATCTTTGCCCCGCCCTTGCGAAACTCATAATCGAGCTCGGCTTCCAGGCTGTACTCATACAGCCCAGGCCGCGCCGCCTGCATCGCCCGGATATGTGCCTGGGCGGAGATCCGCGCCGCTTCGCGCATCACCTTCACTTCCGCCGCCGATTTATACAGGCGCATGTCGTGCAGCAGATGATCCAGGGCAACGAATTCGTTCGGCGGCTGGGCACCGAGGTGGGCCTTGGAGCGGATCACGTTGATCCACTCCATCAGGTGCCGGTCGAACTCCGGGTTGCTGCCCATGGCCGAGTACACCCGGTCGCGGCCTTCGATCAGCCCCGGCAGGATGTCGTCGATGTCGGTGATGGGGAACGCGTCGTCGGCGCCATAGTCACGGATCGCTCCCTCCTGGCCGGCACGCAGGCCATCCCACATTTCCCGCTCGGCATTGCGCTCGCGGCAGAAGAGGATGTATTCGCCATGGGCCCGGCCGGGCATCAACACGATGACGGCCTGCGGCTCGGGAAAGCCGCTCAGGTATTGGAAATCACTGTCCTGGCGATAGACATGCTCGACGTCGCGGTTGCGGATCGCAACGGCGGCGGCGGGCAGGATTGCGATACTGTTGGGCTCCATCTGCGCCATCAGGGCCTTGCGGCGACGGCTGTATTCCGACTTCGGGATATGAATCATGGGCAGACGGTGTTCCCTTTCAAGCGATCAGTGCAAGGACGGTTTGGCGGCCGGTTCAGCGGTCTTCTTGGTCTCGGTGAACAGGAGCAGAGGCGCGACCCGCAGGTACTCCATCACTTCCATATAGTCGCTTTCGCCGTCGTCGGACTCTTCCAGGGCATCCTGTACCTGGGAAATCGCCGCCAGGTCTTGCAGGACTTCCTTCGCTTCATCGCTCAGGGCGTATTCGCGGCGGGTCAGGCCGAAACCGGCGAGAAAGCCCTGGCACCACTGGCCCAGCGCAGCGGCGCGCTCGCTCAGCGGCGCATCGTCAGTCGGCAGCAGCAGGACGACGGTCATGTCATCGCTGGTCAGCTCGCCCTTGACCATTTCCTGCAGGCCGATGAGCGCATTACGCACGTTGTCCGCCGGCTCGCCTTCGAGCAGCTCGGCGGCGTCGGCCAACCAGCCGTCGGCCTCGAAGCCGGCGCCGGCGCAGCTGCGGCCAAGCAACAGGCCGTGGAGTTCGGCGGGCGAGACAGGATGACCGCTGGTGCTCAGCAGGGTGGCGAACGCTTGATACGGGGAATTCTGAATGGGCATGGGCAGCTAGGCGCCAGACGGCGCTATGTCTAGAATGGAGGCCTTGTATCCTACATCGACAGACTCGCCAAGACCATTAAAGGCTGTGCGACCTTTATCCCCCATCAGACACAATCTTCAGTGGACACAATGGAAGACACCGACCTGCAAGCGCTGATGGCCAGACTCGAGCTGCTAATTGAACGGGTCGAGCAACTTAAGAGCCAAAACGGACTCCTATTAGCTCAGGAAAAAACCTGGCGCGAGGAACGCGCGCACCTCATTGAAAAAAACGAAATCGCCCGGCGTAAGGTCGAATCGATGATTTCGCGCCTCAAGGCCCTGGAGCAAGACTCATGAGTTCAAGCAATAGCGTTACCGTGCAGATCCTCGATAAAGAATATTCGATCATCTGCCCCCAGGAAGAGCGTAGCAACCTGGTGAGTGCCGCCCGTTACCTGGACGGCAAGATGCGCGAGATCCGCAGCAGCGGCAAAGTCATCGGCGCCGATCGCATCGCCGTGATGGCCGCCTTGAACATCACCCACGACCTGCTGCACCGCCAGGATACGCCGGACGTACAGGTCAGCGGCTCGACCCGCGAACAAGTCCGCGACCTACTGGATCGAGTGGATTTGGTACTGGCCACCGATCCGGACGTCAGCAAGGGCTGATTCGCGAGGCTGCCTGGGGTATACTTGCGTCACTCCCTGGGGTGCTTGCCAGTTGGTGATGTCCCTGAGCCGATACGCACAACCACGGGGGTTGCACGTTGGGGCCGGTGTGCATGTCCGCTTGACGGAAAGCCTTAACGCCTCCTGCAACTTCCACCTTGAACTTTCGGGTTCAAGGGCTAAGCCGACAGCGGTTCATCCGGGGAGCCTGATTCTCGAAACAATGCCAGTCATCATGACTGGCATTGTCGTTTCTGGCGTTTGGCATTTCTGGCGCCGTTGTTTGCGGTTACGCTGTTTCGATGCCACCGCCTCGGAAACCTCGATATGACCGAACCTGCGTTGCCGACCCGCCCGCAACTTCGCCGCCTGCTGCGCCAGGCGCGTCGCTCCCTGACCCCGGCCCAGCAACGGGACGCCGCCCAAGGCCTCTACAGGCAACTGGCCCAGCACCCGCTGTTTCGCCGCGCGCGACACATCGCCCTGTACCTGCCCAACGACGGCGAGATCGATCCACGCCTGCTACTGCGCGCGGCCCAGCGTCGGGGCAAGGCGACTTACCTGCCGGTGCTCAGCCCATGGCCGCAGACGAAAATGGTTTTCCAGCGAATCCATCCCGGCGAGAAGATGCAGCCCAATCGCTTTCGCATCCCGGAACCACGCAAGAATATAGCCCGGCAACGCAAGGTCTGGACGTTGGACCTGGTGCTGTTGCCGCTGGTCGGGTTTGACGATGCCGGGGGTCGGCTGGGCATGGGCGGGGGATTCTACGATCGCAGCCTGGCGTATCTGTCGCGCCGCAAACAATGGCGCAAGCCGACCTTGCTGGGGCTGGCCCACGAATGCCAACGGGTCGAGCGATTGGTACAGGCAAGCTGGGACGTGCCGCTGCAAGGAACAGTCAGCGACAGGCGTTGGTACATCGCATGATAGGCGCCACCGGAATCAGCGGCGCCTGAAAGAAAGCGCTCAGCGCTTGAGCGATGGGGCAGGCTGGGCGATGTTCATCGGAACATCGTTCTTGCTGCTCCACAAGCTCTGGGCGTAACCCGTGGTCACGACACCCAGGCCGAACAGAATGACCAGTATCCACAACAAATCCGGTTTGCGTTTCATCGATTGCCCCCCTCAAGGCATATCACACACGATGACAGCAGCGGTTTTCTTATTGGCCGTGCAGCAGCGTCAAGCTTGGAAGGCCGGCATTTTGCGATAACCCGGACCCACACGCAAACTCTGGCGTCAACCGACTGTCGGTTTGTCATAAAATCGCTGAACTATTTTTAACTATATCGCCCAGGAGTAGAAATCATGGCTTATTGGCTGATGAAATCCGAGCCCGACGAATTGTCCATCCAGGACTTGGAAAAGCTCGGCCAAGCTCGCTGGGACGGAGTTCGCAACTATCAGGCACGCAATTTCCTGCGCGCCATGGCAGAAGGCGATTTATTTTTTTTCTATCACTCCAGCTGCCCGGAGCCTGGCATCGCGGGCACCGGAAAAATCATCAAGGCCGCCTACCCCGATCCCACGGCGCTGGAGCCTGACAGCCACTACTTCGACGCCAAGGCCAGCCCGGAGAAAAACCCCTGGACCGCGATCGACGTGGCCCATGTCGAAACGTTTCGCCACGTCCTGAAGCTCGACCACCTCAAGCAACAGACCGCTCTGGCAGAAATGCCGCTGGTGCAGAAAGGCTCGCGACTGTCAGTGATGCCGGTGACGGCGGAGCAATGGGCGGCGGTGGTTGCTCTGAAGCCTTGAGTGATTCGCTGTCGGGTAGGCCACCATCGCGAGCAAGCCCGCTCCCACAGGGAATCTCGGTTGCTCACTGTTCACTGCACATCCACTGTGGAAGCGAGCCTGCTCGCGAAAGGGCCCGCCTGGTTACCACAAGACTTATTGAATGATCAGGTTGTTGAACAACAGATCCTCAACCATCGGCTTGCCGGTCTCGTCGTTCATCACTTGCTGGGTCTGCTTCAACGCTTCCTGACGCAGCTTTTCCTTGGCTTCAAGGTTGTTCATGGTCTCGGTCGTCTGCTGAGCGAACAGCGCGACCAATTGGTTGCGAATCAACGGCTCGTTCGCTTTCACCGCCGCAGCGGCGGCATCGCCGGTCACGCGCAAGGCGACGTCAGCCTTGTAGACCTTCAGCTTGGTCGTACCATCCAGCCCATAGTTGCCCACGAACGGCGGGCTCAACGTGATGTAACTGACCTTGGGTGCCTCGCCTTCCTTGCTCTCTTCGGCCATCGCCGCCACAGGCAGCGACAGGGCCAGCATCAACATCATCCACGCTTTCACATTCCACTCCTCATCCGGTTTGCGGCCCAGCATACCGACCCGCCGTCCAAGCACAAGCTTATGGCCGGCTATCAGGGCGGGGCATGCTCGTTGACCCGTTGACTCTCACACCTACACTTATCGGCCATCACTCCCAAAGGAATAGCCCTGATGAAAGCCGTGCTGTGCAAAGAATTCGGTCCCGCCGAATCGCTGGTGCTGGAAGACGTCGCCAGCCCTGTCGCAAAGAAGAATGAAGTGTTGCTGGATGTGCACGCCGCCGGGGTGAATTTTCCTGACACGCTGATCATCGAGGGCAAATACCAGTTCAAGCCGCCCTTCCCGTTTTCCCCGGGTGGCGAAGCGGCCGGGGTCATCAGCGAAGTAGGGGAAAAGGTCAGCCACCTGAAAGTTGGTGATCGGGTCATGGCCCTGACCGGCTGGGGCAGCTTCGCCGAGCAAGTAGCGGTACCGGGCTACAACGTGCTGCCGATTCCCTCCGCCATGGATTTCAACACCGCGGCCGCGTTCAGCATGACCTACGGCACGTCGATGCACGCCCTCAAGCAGCGCGCCAACCTGAAGCCCGGAGAAACCCTGCTGGTGCTCGGTGCCTCCGGCGGGGTCGGCCTGGCGGCGGTGGAAATCGGCAAGGCCATGGGTGCGCGAGTCATCGCGGCCGCCAGCAGCGCGGAAAAACTCGCCGTGGCAAAGGCCGCCGGTGCTGACGAGTTGATCAACTACAACGAAACCAGCCTGAAGGACGAAATCAAGCGCCTCACCGACGGCCAGGGCGCCGATGTCATCTACGACCCGGTGGGCGGCGACCTGTTCGACCAGGCCGTGCGCGCCATCGCCTGGAACGGCCGGTTGTTGGTGGTTGGCTTTGCCAGCGGGCGCATTCCCGAATTGCCGGTGAACCTGGCCTTGCTCAAGGGCGCCTCGGTGGTCGGTGTGTTCTGGGGCTCCTTCGCCCAGCGCCAGCCCCAGGACAACGCCGCCAACTTCCAGCAGCTGTTCGGCTGGTTCGCCGAAGGCAAGCTCAAGCCGCTGGTGTCGCAGGTCTACCCGCTGGACGATGCCGCCCAGGCGATCAATGACTTGGGGCAGCGCAAGGCGGTCGGCAAGGTGGTGGTGCAGGTTCGCTGATTGGCTGCGATTCTCTTTCATCTGTACCGGGTCGAAGCCCTACGACCCGGCTTCGCCATTCCCGCAACGCCCTTCATTTATATCTGAGCGACATGTTCATAAAAGAACATGCCAAATCCAGCATTTCCACTGTTTTGCTGATTCGAACCAATGCTATTTTCGGTAACGAAACTGTAACATTCGCATCCGCAGTCAAAACAAGAATTCTGGAGCACTTGAATGTTTGCTTTCTTTCGACCCGCCGCACATCAGGCAACCCTGCCTGAAGAAAAAATAGACAGCACCTACCGACGCCTTCGCTGGCAGATCTTCGCGGGGATTTTCATCGGCTATGCCGGTTACTACCTGCTGCGCAAAAACTTCTCCCTGGCCATGCCCTACCTCATCGACGAGGGCTACACCCGTGGTCAACTCGGCCTGGCCATGTCGGCCATCGCGATTGCCTATGGCTTGTCGAAGTTCTTGATGGGCCTGGTGTCCGACCGCTCGAACCCCCGCTATTTCCTGCCATTCGGCTTGCTGGTATCAGCCGGCGTGATGTTCATTTTCGGTTTTGCGCCCTGGGCGACGTCCAGCGTGACGATCATGTTCATCCTGCTGTTCATCAACGGCTGGGCACAAGGCATGGGCTGGCCACCGAGCGGACGGACCATGGTGCACTGGTGGTCGCAGAAGGAACGCGGCGGCGTGGTGTCGGTGTGGAACGTGGCGCACAACGTCGGCGGCGGCCTTATCGGCCCGTTGTTCCTGCTGGGCATGGGCTGGTTCAATGACTGGCATGCGGCATTCTATGTGCCCGCTACCGTAGCACTTGCCGTTGCGGTGTTTGCCTTCGCGACCATGCGCGACACCCCGCAATCGGTGGGCCTGCCGCCGATCGAGAAGTACAAGGACGATTATCCGGAAGGCTACGACGACAGCCACGAAAAGGAATTCAGCGCCAAGGAAATTTTCGTCAAGTACGTGCTGCGCAACAAGATGCTCTGGTACATCGCCATGGCTAACGTCTTCGTCTACCTGCTGCGCTACGGGGTGCTGGACTGGGCACCGACCTACCTGAAGGAAGCCAAGGGCTTCACGGTGGACAAGAGCTCCTGGGCCTATTTCTTCTACGAGTGGGCGGGCATTCCCGGCACGCTGCTGTGTGGCTGGATGTCGGACAAGATCTTCCGTGGCAATCGTGGCCTGACCGGCATGGTATTCATGGCCCTGGTGACCGTGGCCACCCTGGTGTACTGGCTGAACCCGGCCGGCAACCCGACCGTCGATATGATTGCCCTGGTATCCATCGGCTTCCTGATCTATGGCCCAGTCATGCTGATCGGCTTGCAGGCATTGGAACTGGCGCCGAAAAAAGCCGCCGGCACCGCCGCCGGTTTCACCGGCCTGTTCGGGTACCTGGGTGGTTCGGTCGCGGCCAGCGCCGCCATGGGCTATACCGTCGACCATTTCGGCTGGGACGGCGGTTTTGTACTGCTGGTCGGCGCTTGTCTGCTGGCGATGGCGTTCCTTGCGCCAACCTTGTGGCACAAGCAGATCGCCAGTCAGAGCCGCGAAGCGGTCGCCTGATCCCACATTGATTGGCAGCGCTTGAGCCGCGCCTCCAGGTTCCGGTCTGGCATGGCGTGGCTGCGCAGGGCGTGGACGGTCTGCTCGACATAATCGCGAGTGGTGCCGTAACGCCCACAGGCGCTTTCAAAGACCTGGCTCAGCACGTGGTCCGGCAAGTTGCCGGCATAGCTCGGCAGGTGTCGCTCCAACACAAAACCCAAGGCTTGCACCCGGCTGCCATCCTCGAGACGGCAACTGAGCCAGTGCGGGCGATAGGACGGCACCGGCATTTCCCGCTGCCACAACGCGAACAGCGAATCCTCGAGGTTTTCCTCCGGCAGCCGGTAGGCGAAACCGCTGCACGAACCGCCGCGATCCAGTCCGAACACCAACCCTGGCAACTCCGGAGTGCCGCGATGTTCGTGGGACCACAGGTATAAACCGCGATGGTAGCCATGGACCCGACCGCGCACGCGCTCCACCGCCGTGCATTCCGGCCGCCAGATCAATGAACCGTACGCGAACAACCAGACCGGACCGCCCTGGTGGAGACTCATGGTCAATCGCATCGAGGCGAGCAGTTGTTCATGGGTCAGCTGCGCACCCAGCTCGAGTCGTGGCGGGTATAAGGCGCAGGTAATGGCGGATTCGATAGCGGTCATGGCCGTTAGCGGTTGGCTTCTCAGAAAATAAAGGGACGCCAGTGTGTTGACGTTCGTGAGGAGCGAGGCAAGTTAAATGCCAGCCCGACGCTATATACGTTATCGGTATCTGGCCGGCCAACTAAATACCGAAACGCAATATATGAAGTTATATCGAGGGCGGTCAGGGCTTTTGTGGCGAGGGAGCTTGCTCCCGCTCGGTTGCGCAGCGACCGCCTCTTTTGGGACTGCTTCGCCCGAGGCGTCGGACCGGTCCAGCGGGAGCAAGCTCCCTCGCCACAACGGCACAGCTCAAGGCTCGGTTGGGTCAGGCCCTTGGCGCATACGCAAACACATCGGCGCGCATCTGGTGAGCGTCCATGCCGGCTTCCACCAGGGCGTCGAGGGTGGCATAGATCATGGCCGGCGAGCCGCTGGCGTAGACGTGCACACCAGAAAGGTCGCTGATGTCCTCGCACACCGCCTCATGGAGCATCCCGCAGCGCCCTTCCCAGCCACACAAGTCGCTGACGACTTTATGCAGGAACAGGTTCGGCAGTTTTTTCCATTCGTCCCAATGCTCGATTTCGTAGAAATCTTCCGGTCGCCGTACGCCCCAATACAGGTGCACCGGGTGCTTGAAGCCCGCCGCGCGGCAGTGCTCGATCAAGCTGTGCATCTGCGCCATGCCGGTCCCGGCGGCGATCAGCACGAGCGGACCGTCAGGAAGCTCGGACAGGTGGGTGTCGCCAAACGGCATCTCGATGCGCACATTGGGGTTGCGCTGCAGTTGCTCCAAGAGCTTTTGCGCACTGCTTTCGCGCACCAGCACGTGTAGTTGCAGGTCGCGCCCCGAGTGCGGCGCCGAAGCGAGGGAGAAGGCTGATTTTTCACCGTTGTCGCGCTCGATCAACAGGTATTGCCCGGCGTGGTAGCGCGGCGGTTTGCCCGCTGGCGCGCGCAAGCGTACCCGCCAGACGTCGCCGCCCACTTCAACGCATTCGCTGACCTGGCACGCCAGGTTGCGCACCGGCAGCTCGCCCGGTGCCAACACGCCATCCCACAACACCACGCAGTCCTCCAGCGGCTCGGCGATGCACGTGAAGATCTCGCCATGGTCACGCACTTCACCGGCCTGCTCCACGCGACCTTCCACCAACAATGCGCCACAGACATGGCAGTTGCCATTACGACAGCTTTGGGGGCAGTCGTAGCCCAGGCGCCGCGCGCCGTCGAGAATCCGCTCGGCCGGCTGTATCTCCAGCACCGCGCCGGAAGGCTGCAAGGTTACACGCATCAATCTATTCCTAACTGATTCCAAATGGCATCGATCCGTTGGGTAACGGCTTCATCCTTGACGATAACCCGACCCCACTCGCGGGTGGTTTCACCGGGCCATTTATGCGTGGCATCGAGCCCCATCTTCGACCCGAGGCCGGATACCGGCGAGGCGAAGTCGAGGTAGTCGATCGGCGTGTTCTCGATCATCACCGTGTCGCGCTTGGGGTCCATGCGCGTCGTGATGGCCCAGATCACGTCGTTCCAATCCCGTGCGTTGATATCGTCGTCGGTGACGATAACGAACTTGGTGTACATGAACTGTCGTAAAAACGACCAGACGCCCAGCATCACTCGCTTGGCGTGCCCAGGATACGACTTCTTCATCGTCACCACGGCCATGCGATAGGAACAACCTTCGGGCGGCAAGTAGAAATCGGTGATTTCCGGAAACTGCTTCTGCAGGATCGGCACGAACACTTCGTTCAGCGCCACGCCAAGAATCGCCGGCTCATCAGGCGGACGACCGGTGTAGGTGCTGTGGTAGATCGGCTTGATCCGGTGAGTGATGCGCTCGACAGTGAACACCGGGAAGCTGTCTACCTCGTTGTAATAACCGGTGTGATCGCCGTAGGGACCTTCATCGGCCATTTCGCCGGGGTGGATCACGCCTTCAAGGATGATTTCTGCGGTGGCCGGCACTTGCAAATCGTTGCCCCGGCACTTCACCAGCTCCGTACGGTTGCCGCGCAGCAGGCCGGCAAACGCATATTCGGAGAGGCTGTCGGGCACGGGCGTGACAGCGCCGAGGATGGTCGCCGGATCGGCGCCCAACGCGACCGACACCGGGAATGGCTGGCCGGGATGCTTTTCGCACCACTCCCGATAATCCAGCGCGCCGCCCCGATGGCTCAGCCAACGCATGATGACCTTGTTGCGGCCAATCACCTGCTGACGGTAGATACCCAGGTTCTGACGGTCCTTGTTCGGGCCTTTGGTGACGGTCAGGCCCCAGGTGATCAGCGGCCCGACGTCGCCCGGCCAGCAGGTCTGCACCGGAAGCATGGCCAGGTCGACATCGTCACCCTCGATCACCACTTCCTGGCAGACCGCGTCCTTGACCACCTTCGGTGCCATGGAAATGATCTTGCGGAAAATCGGCAGCTTGGACCAAGCGTCCTTCAGCCCTTTCGGCGGCTCGGGCTCCTTGAGGAACGCCAGCAGCTTGCCAATCTCGCGCAGCTCGCTGACCGCCTCGGCGCCCATGCCCAGGGCCACGCGCTCCGGCGTGCCAAACAGGTTGCCCAGCACCGGAATGTCATAACCCGTGGGGTTTTCAAACAGCAGCGCCGGGCCTTTTGCGCGCAGGGTGCGGTCGCAGACCTCGGTCATTTCCAGGACGGGTGACACCGGCACCTGGATGCGCTTGAGTTCGCCGCGCTGTTCCAGACCGCTGATAAAGTCGCGCAAGTCGCGATACTGCATGCAAAAGCCTCATGGTGTCCGTGGCGTTCGGGGGCCCGAGTTTAACGCCGCCCGTCCAGAATAGTGAATGCACGGACAGCAAAAAGCCGGGTTTCCCCGGCTCTTGCTGGCCTGCTCGATTTACTTGCGTTTCATCGACAGGAAGAACTCATCGTTGGTCTTGGTCGTTTTCAGCTTGTCGACCAGGAACTCGATGGCCGCGACTTCATCCATCGGATGCAGCAGCTTGCGCAGGATCCACATGCGCTGCAACTCGTCATCGGCCGTCAGCAATTCTTCGCGACGGGTACCGGAACGGTTGATGTTGATGGCCGGGAATACACGTTTCTCGGCGATGCGACGGTCCAGGGGCAGTTCCATGTTACCGGTACCCTTGAACTCTTCGTAGATCACTTCGTCCATCTTCGAGCCGGTTTCGACCAGCGCGGTGGCGATGATGGTCAGCGAACCGCCTTCTTCGATGTTTCGCGCGGCGCCAAAGAAACGCTTCGGCTTTTCCAGGGCATGGGCATCGACACCACCGGTCAGTACCTTGCCGGAACTCGGGATGACGGTGTTGTAGGCACGGGCCAGACGCGTGATGGAGTCGAGCAGAATCACCACGTCCTTCTTGTGCTCGACCAGGCGCTTGGCCTTCTCAATCACCATTTCGGCAACCTGCACGTGACGGGTCGGCGGCTCGTCGAACGTCGAGGCAACCACTTCGCCGCGCACGGTGCGCTGCATCTCGGTCACTTCTTCCGGACGCTCATCGATCAGCAACACGATCAGGTGGACTTCAGGGTTGTTACGGGCGATGTTGGCCGCGATGTTCTGCAGCATGATCGTCTTGCCCGCCTTCGGCGGCGCCACGATCAGGCCACGCTGGCCCTTGCCGATAGGTGCGCACAGGTCGATGACACGACCGGTGAGGTCTTCGGTGGAACCGTTGCCGGCTTCCATCTTCATGCGCACGGTCGGGAACAGCGGAGTCAGGTTCTCGAAGAGAATCTTGTTCTTCGCGTTTTCCGGACGGTCGAAGTTGATGGTGTCGACCTTGAGCAGTGCGAAGTAACGCTCGCCTTCCTTAGGAGGGCGGATCTTGCCAACGATGGTGTCACCGGTGCGCAAGTTGAAGCGACGGATCTGGCTCGGCGAGACGTAGATATCGTCCGGGCCGGCGAGATAGGAAGCGTCTGCGGAGCGGAGGAAGCCGAAGCCGTCCTGGAGAATCTCCAGCACGCCATCACCGGAGATTTCCTCGCCGCTTTTCGCGTGCTTCTTGAGCAGGGAGAAAATCACGTCCTGCTTGCGCGAACGGGCCATATTTTCTATGCCCATCTGTTCGGCCAATTCGAGCAGTTCGGTAATCGGCTTTTGCTTGAGTTCAGTCAGATTCATATAGGAATGACGTAATCATTTATGGAGGGGAAAATTAAGCTTTTGGCTTAATGAGGCCGCGCCGCGGAGAAGGCGACAGGATCGCGTACTTATTCGAAAGGAGAGCGTCGGCGACGGCTTGCAGGGGGCAATGGAGAAACCAGTGCGGGGCCGAATGTAACACCTGGATTTGCGAGCGTCTAGCCCCGGATAACGAAAAAGCCCCGCGATTTGCGGGGCTTTTGGCAAGGCATTCGACGCTTAGATGTTGGCGTCGAGGAACGCGGCCAGTTGCGACTTCGACAGCGCGCCGACCTTGGTGGCTTCGACGTTGCCGTTCTTGAACAGCATCAGGGTCGGAATGCCACGCACGCCATGCTTGGCCGGGGTTTCCTGGTTTTCGTCGATGTTCAGCTTGGCAACGGTCAGCTTGCCCTTGTAGGTCTCGGCAATTTCGTCCAGGACCGGAGCGATCATTTTGCAAGGACCGCACCACTCAGCCCAATAGTCGACCAGCACTGCGCCTTCGGCTTTGAGTACGTCAGCTTCGAAGCTAGCGTCGCTAACGTGTTTGATCAGATCGCTGCTCATGGAAATCTCCGGGGTAATCAGCAAAAAAACGTGGCCCATCATAGCTGCCCTTCCCAGGTTCAGGAAGCCGCAGTTGATTGAGTCTCCCTATGGTGACCGATGGGTTTACGTATGGCCCACGTCAGGAAGCGGTCGGGGCGATGAAGGAAATACCGGTGCGCAACGCAGCATTACGTACATGTTCTTGCATGGTTTTGTGCGCCGAAACCGATGCGCGACGGGCCAGGGCGCGAAGGATCTTGCGGTGTTCCTGCCACGTTTCCATCGCCCGCTCCGCCCTGATGAACGGTAGCTTCTGACTCTCAAGGAAGATATCGGCGCTGGCGGTGAGAATGCTCAACATCGCCTGGTTGCCGCTGGCCAGCAGAATGCGCCGGTGAAATTCGAAATCCAGTTGTGCCGCTGCGTCGAACTCCCCGGCCTTCAATTCGCGGCGCATGGCCTCGACGTTGTCATCCAGTGCGTCGAGTTCATCGGCGCTCAACGTCACGGCCGCCAATCCGGCCGCGAAACCTTCAAGGGCATAGCGCAGCTGGAAGATATCCACCGGCGAGGCCTGGGCGGCGAACGGCCAGCGCGCTGTCGAGTCGTCGCGCGCGACCTGCGCTGCTCCCTGGACGAAAACGCCCCTACCCGGTTGGACGCTGATCAACCCCAGGGCGCTCAACGATGACAGCGCCTCGCGCAGAGACGCCCGGCTGACGCCCAGTTGCAAGGCCAGGTCCCGTTGAGAGGGCAGCGCATCGCCCGGGCCGAAGCCTTCGTCGACGATGAGTTTGCGGATGGCTTGCAGCGCCACTTCAGGCACGGCACGAGCGATGGAATTCATGGTTTTCCAGACAACCCGGACGAATGAGCGGCTAGTTGTAAAGCTATTCGAAGCCCCCGGCAAGTCGTGCCCCAGCGGGGTTCGGCCGCCCGACGCGACGCTCGATAACGGTGCGAAAAACAACCCAACTGTTCAGACCAGTCAGACCGACCGGTGCCTGCAAAACCGTGGCTTTGGCGGACCGACGCCCGGTTTGGCATGCCCTGTGCTGTGTCCGATCGGAGAAATCACACCATCGACCGCGGAGATTCACCATGATCCAGCGTTGCAGCGTCCTGCTCACTGCCCTGTTTGCCAGCCTGATGCTTTGCCAATTGCCCGCCCACGCCGATGGCCTGGAAGACGTGGTAAAACGCGGCACGCTCAAGGTCGCGGTGCCCCAGGATTTTCCACCGTTCGGTTCGGTCGGCCCGGACATGAAGCCGCGCGGCCTGGATATCGACACGGCGAAACTGCTGGCCGACCAGCTCAAGGTCAAACTGGAATTGACGCCGGTCAACAGCACCAACCGCATCCCTTTCCTGACCACAGGCAAGGTCGACCTGGTGATTTCCAGCCTGGGCAAGAATCCGGAGCGTGAAAAGGTCATCGATTTCTCCAGCGCCTATGCGCCCTTCTACCTCGCCGTGTTCGGCCCGCCCGATGCCGCAATCACCGGCCTGGACGACCTCAAGGGCAAGACCATCAGCGTCACCCGTGGCGCTATCGAGGACATCGAGTTGACCAAGGTCGCCCCCGAAGGCGCCACCATCAAGCGTTTCGAAGACAACAACTCGACGATCGCCGCCTACCTGGCCGGTCAGGTGGACCTGATCGCCAGCGGCAACGTGGTGATGGTCGCCATCAGCGAGCGCAACCCCAAGCGCGTCCCGGCGCTGAAAGTGAAACTCAAGGATTCTCCGGTCTACGTGGGCGTGAACAAGAACGAGCCGGCGTTGCTGGACAAGGTCAACCAGATTCTCGCCACCGCCAAGACGGACGGAAGCCTGGAAAAGAACGCGCAGACCTGGCTCAAGCAACCGCTGCCGGCCGACCTCTGATCGTCCTTTGAGAGGCTGAGCATGGCTTACCAGTTCGATTTTCTGCCGGTGGTGCAAAACACCGAGCTGCTGTTGCGCGGTGCGCTGTTCACCGTGGAACTGACAGCCATCGGCGCGTTGCTCGGGGTTGGCCTGGGCATCGTCGGCGCGGTGGTGCGGGCGTGGAATATCCGTCCGTTCGCGGCGATCTTTGGCGTGTACGTGGAGCTGATCCGCAACACGCCGTTCCTGGTCCAACTGTTTTTCATCTTCTTCGGCTTGCCGTCCCTTGGCTTGCAGATTTCCGAGTGGCAAGCGGCGGTGCTGGCGATGGTGATCAACCTGGGGGCGTATTCCACCGAGATCATCCGGGCCGGTATCCAGGCCATTGCACGAGGGCAACTGGAAGCCGCCGCGGCGTTGGCGATGAGCCGCTTCGAAGCGTTCCGCCACGTGGTGCTGCTGCCGGCGCTGGGCAAGGTCTGGCCGGCCTTGAGCAGCCAGATCATCATCGTGATGCTCGGCTCAGCGGTCTGTTCGCAGATCGCCACCGAAGAGCTGAGTTTCGCCGCCAACTTCATCCAATCGCGCAATTTCCGCGCCTTTGAAACCTACGCACTGACGACGCTGATCTACCTGTGCATGGCACTGCTGATCCGCCAGTTCCTGAATTGGGTCGGGCGTCGCTACATCGCCAGGAGCAGCCAATGAGCGATTTCACGTTCTGGGACGTGGTGCGCAACCTGCTCACCGGCCTGCAATGGACTCTGGCGCTTTCGCTGGTGGCGTTTATCGGCGGTGGTGTGGTCGGCTTGTTGGTGATGGTGCTGCGCATCTCCAAACGCGCCCTGCCCCGCAACATTGCCCGCACGTATATCGAGCTGTTCCAAGGCACGCCGCTGTTGATGCAGCTGTTTTTGGTGTTCTTCGGCGTGGCCCTGGCCGGGGTGGAGATTTCGCCGTGGATGGCGGCGGCGATTGCCCTGACGCTGTTCACCAGCGCTTACCTGGCGGAGATCTGGCGCGGTTGTGTCGACTCGATTGCCAACGGCCAATGGGAAGCCTCCGCGAGCCTGGCCCTCAACCCGTTGGAGCAGTTGCGCTACGTGATCCTGCCCCAGGCCCTGCGCATCGCCGTGGCGCCGACCGTTGGCTTTTCCGTGCAGGTGGTCAAGGGCACGGCCGTGACGTCGATCATCGGTTTTACCGAACTGACCAAGACCGGCGGCATGCTCGCCAACGCCACGTTCGAGCCGTTCATGGTGTATGGCCTGGTCGCCCTCGGTTATTTCCTCCTTTGCTACCCCCTGTCCCTCAGCGCGCGCTACCTGGAAAGGAGACTGCATGCCTCTGCTTAGAATTTCCGCCCTGCATAAATACTACGGCGATCACCATGTGCTCAAAGGCATCGACCTGAGTATCGAAGAAGGCCAGGTGGTGGCGATCATCGGTCGCAGCGGCTCGGGCAAATCCACCCTGCTGCGCACCCTCAATGGCCTGGAATCGATCAACGATGGCGTGATCGAAGTGGACGGCGAATACCTCGACGCGGCCCGCGCCGACCTGCGCAGCCTGCGGCAGAAAGTCGGGATGGTGTTCCAGCAGTTCAATCTGTTCCCGCACCTGACCGTCGGCGAAAACGTCATGCTCGCGCCGCAGGTTGTACAAAAAGTGCCCAAGGCCAAGGCGGTGGAACTGGCCCGCCAGATGCTCGAACGGGTCGGGCTCGGCGAAAAATTCGACGCCTTCCCCGACCGCTTGTCTGGCGGGCAGCAGCAACGGGTGGCGATCGCCCGTGCCTTGGCGATGTCGCCGAAAGTCTTGCTTTGCGATGAAATCACCTCGGCGCTGGACCCAGAGCTGGTCAACGAAGTGCTCAGCGTAGTGCGGCAACTGGCCAAGGAAGGCATGACACTGATCATGGTCACCCATGAAATGCGTTTCGCCCGGGAAGTGGGCGACAAACTGGTGTTCATGCACCAGGGCAAGGTGCACGAGGTGGGTGATCCCAAGCTGCTGTTCGCCGATCCGCAGACGGCGGAGCTGGCGAACTTCATCGGGACGGTGGAGCCTGCCTGATTTTTGCTGCCAAAGAACACTCTGTGAAAGGCTCTGGATCAAGGGTTTGGATCAGGTGCGTTGGCGTAGGCGGTCGATCGTGGCAGGATGGCAAGGTTATCGACCGAGACTCTCTGACCATGCCGCCATCCCAAGCCAAGAATCTGTCCCTGATCGCCGCTATCGACCTGGGCTCCAACAGCTTCCATATGGTCGTCGCGAAGGCCCAGAACGGGGAAATCCGCATTCTTGAGCGGCTCGGTGAAAAGGTTCAGCTGGCCGCCGGGATCGACGAAGAACGCAGGTTGAGCGAGGAGTCCATCCAACGCGGGCTCGATTGCCTCAAGCGATTCGCCCAGTTGATCAACGGCATGCCCTTGGGCGCGGTGCGGATCGTGGGCACCAACGCCCTGCGCGAGGCGCGCAACCGTGGCGAGTTCATCCATCGCGCCGAAGCGATCCTCGGCCATCCGGTGGAAGTCATTTCCGGCCGTGAAGAGGCCCGCCTGATCTACCTCGGCGTTTCCCACACCCTGGCTGACACCCCCGGCAAACGCCTGGTGGCGGACATTGGCGGTGGCAGCACCGAGTTCATCATCGGCCAGCGCTTCGAACCGCTGTTGCGCGAAAGCCTCCAGATGGGTTGCGTCAGCTACACCCAGCGTTATTTCCGCGACGGCAAGATCACCCCGGCCCGCTATGCCCAGGCCTACACCGCAGCTCGCCTGGAAATCATGAGCATCGAACATGCCTTGCACCGGTTGACCTGGGACGAAGCCATCGGCTCCTCGGGGACCATCCGCGCCATCGGCCTGGCTCTCAAGGCTGGCGGCCACGGCACCGGTGAAGTCAACGCCGAGGGCCTGGCCTGGCTCAAGCGCAAGGTGTTCAAGCTTGGCGATTCGGACAAGATCGACTTCGAGGGCATCAAGCCTGATCGCCGGGCGATTTTCCCGGCGGGCCTTGCGATCCTCGAGGCGATCTTCGACGCGCTCGAATTGCAACGCATGGACCATTGCGAAGGCGCCCTGCGTGAGGGCGTGCTCTACGACTTGCTCGGGCGGCATCATCACGAAGACGTGCGCGAACGCACCCTGGGCTCGCTCATGGAGCGTTATCACGTCGACCAGGAGCAGGCGGCGCGGGTCGAGCGCAAGGCGCTGCATGCCTTCGACCAGGTGGCCGACGATTGGGACCTGAACGACGGCGTTTGGCGCGAACTGCTGGGTTGGGCCGCCAAGGTGCATGAAGTGGGCCTGGACATCGCCCACTACCATTACCACAAGCACGGCGCCTACCTGATCGAGCACTCCGATCTGGCGGGTTTCTCACGCGAAGACCAGCAAATGCTGGCGCTATTGGTACGTGGTCATCGACGCAATATTCCCAAGGACAAATTCGCCGAATTCGGCAATGACGGCATCAAGCTGATTCGCCTGTGCGTGCTGTTGCGCTTCGCGATCCTGTTCCACCACATCCGCGGCACCCAGCAAATGCCCCAGGTTACCCTGCACGCCGACGGCGATCAGTTGGATGTGATATTCCCCGAAGGCTGGCTGGACGAGAACCAACTGACCCAGGCGGACTTTGCCCAGGAAGCCGAATGGCTGACGCGGGTGGGGATTTTGCTGAACATTCACTGATCGGCACACAGCAAGCTCCCCCGTGGCGAGGGAGCTTGCTCCCGCTCGGCTGCGCAGCAGCCGCAGGATCTGCCTGAAATGGAATTTTTCCTGACCCACCGAGCTGAATGGCTTCGGGGCTGCTTCACGCAGCCCAGCGGGAGCAAGCTCCCTCGCCACGAAAAACCAATCTACTCCGGGCTTTAACTAACCGCCAACACCGGGCTGCTCAAGCGCTCCAGCAAAGTCGCTTGGGCGCTGCGCGGGTTCTGGTTGCCGGTCGGTGTGTTGCGGATGTAGCGACCGTCCGACTGCAAGCTCCAGCTGTGAGTGTTGTCGGTGAGGTAACTCTCCAGCTCTTTCTTGACCCGCAGGATCAGCTTCTTGCCTTCCACCGGGAAGCAGGTCTCGACGCGCTTGTCGAGGTTGCGCTCCATCCAGTCGGCACTGGAAAGAAACATCTGCTCTTCGCCACCATTGAGGAAATAGAACACCCGCGTGTGCTCCAGGAAACGCCCGATGATCGAGCGCACGTGGATGTTATGGGACACCCCCGGGATACCCGGCCGCAGGCAGCACATGCCACGCACCACCAGGTCGATGCGCACGCCCGACTGGCTGGCCTTGTACAACGCACGGATGACTTTCGGATCGGTCAACGAGTTGAACTTGGCGATGATGTGCGCAGGCTTGCCGTCCAGGGCGAACTGGGTTTCCCGGGCGATCATGTCGAGCATGCCCTTCTTGAGGGTGAACGGTGCATGCAGCAGCTTCTTCATCCGCAACGTCTTGCCCATGCCGATCAACTGGCTGAACAACTTGCCGACGTCTTCACACAAGGCGTCGTCGGACGTCAGCAAGCTGTAGTCGGTGTACAGGCGGGCGTTGGCCGCGTGGTAGTTGCCGGTGCCCAAGTGAGCGTAGCGCACGATCTCGCCGGCCTCGCGCCGCAGGATGAGCATCATCTTGGCGTGGGTTTTGAAGCCCACCACGCCGTAAATCACCACCGCACCGGCCGCTTGCAGACGGCTGGCCAGTTGCAGGTTGGACTCTTCATCGAAGCGCGCGCGCAATTCGATCACCGCCGTGACCTCCTTGCCGTTTCGCGCCGCGTCCACCAGGGCATCGACGATCTCGGAGTTGGCGCCACTGCGGTACAGCGTCTGGCGCACCGCCAGGACATGTGGGTCCTTGGCGGCCTGGCGCAGCAAGTCGACCACCGGGGTGAACGACTCGAAGGGGTGCAACAGCAGGATGTCCTGCTTGCTGACGACACTGAAAATGTTTTCGCTGTTTTGCAGCAGTTTCGGGATCTGCGGTGTAAACGGCGAATATTGCAGCTCCGGATGGCTGTCCAGGCCGGTGATGCTGAACAGCCGCGTCAGGTTCACCGGACCATTGACCTGGTACAGCTCGGTCTCATGCAGGTTGAACTGCTTGAGCAGGTAGTCGGACAGGTGTTTCGGACAGGTATCGGCCACTTCCAGGCGCACCGCATCGCCATAGCGACGGGAGAACAACTCGCCGCGCAGTGCGCGGGCCAGGTCTTCTACATCCTCGGTATCCACCGACAGGTCGGCGTTGCGGGTCAGGCGGAATTGGTAGCAGCCCTTCACCTTCATGCCCTGGAACAGGTCATCGGCGTGGGCGTGGATCATCGACGACAGGAACACATAGTTGTCGCCCGGGCCGCCGACGTCTTCCGGGACGCGGATGATCCGCGGCAACAGGCGTGGCGCCGGGATGATCGCCAGGCCGGAATCACGGCCAAAGGCGTCGATGCCTTCCAGCTCGACGATGAAGTTCAGGCTCTTGTTCACCAGCAATGGGAACGGGTGAGTCGGGTCGAGGCCGATCGGGGTGATGATCGGAGCGATTTCGTCACGGAAGTAACGGCGTACCCAGGTCTTGAGCTTGGTGGTCCAGTAGCGGCGACGGATGAAGCGCACCTGGTGCTTTTCCAGCTCCGGCAACAGGATATCGTTGAGGATCGCGTACTGGCGATCGACATGACCGTGCACCAGTTCGCTGATGCGCGCCAGGGCCTGGTGCGGTTGCAGGCCGTCGGCACCGGCCTGCTCGCGGGCGAAGGTGATCTGCTTTTTCAGCCCGGCGACGCGAATCTCGAAGAACTCGTCCAGGTTGCTGGAGAAGATCAGCAGGAATTTCAGCCGCTCCAGCAGTGGGTAGGACTCATCCAGCGCCTGTTCAAGGACGCGGATGTTGAATTGCAGTTGCGACAGCTCACGATGGATGTACAGGCTGCTGTCATCCAGGTTGGGCACCGCAATCGCCGGCGCTGGGGCCGGCTCGGGCGCGGCAGCGGGGGCCGGTTCCAGCTCCGGAGGCGTTTCGGCGACTGGCTCGACCACGGGCTGAGCGTCTTTTACGGCAACTTCTGTGAGTCCTTCGGTATTCATCGCAAGTTCCTGGGAGGCTATTTCTGCTCTCGTAACAATTGGGCGGCGCGCACGGCAAAGTACGTCAGGATGCCATCAGCACCCGCGCGCTTGAAAGCGGTCAGGGATTCGAGAATCACCCCTTCGCTCAGCCAGCCGTTCTGGATCGCCGCCATGTGCATCGCATACTCGCCGCTGACCTGATAAACAAAGGTCGGCACTTTGAATTCATCCTTTACCCGACAGAGAATGTCGAGGTAAGGCATCCCCGGCTTGACCATGACCATGTCTGCCCCTTCTGACAAGTCGGCAGCCACTTCGTGCAGGGCTTCGTGGGCATTGGCCGGGTCCATCTGATAGGAGGCCTTGTTGGCCTTGCCCAGGTTCAGGGCCGAGCCGACCGCGTCGCGGAACGGGCCGTAATAGGCGCTGGCGTACTTGGCCGAGTAGGCCATGATGCGCACATTGACATGCCCGGCCACTTCCAAGGCTTCGCGGATTGCCTGGATCCTGCCGTCCATCATGTCCGACGGCGCCACCACCTGGGCACCGGCCTCGGCGTGGGACAGCGCCTGCCTGACCAGCGCATCGACGGTGATGTCGTTCTGCACATAGCCTTCTTCGTCGAGAATGCCGTCCTGCCCGTGGGTGGTGAACGGGTCCAGCGCCACGTCGGTAATCACCCCCAGCTCCGGGAAACGTGCGCGCAGGGCACGGGTCGCGCGCTGTGCGATGCCCTCGGGGTTCCAGGCTTCGGCGGCATCCAGGGATTTCAGGCCCGGCGGCGTGACAGGAAACAGTGCCAACGCCGGGATACCCAGCTCGACCCACTCGGCCGCCGCTTCCAGCAACAGGTCGATGGTCAGGCGCTCCACGCCTGGCATCGAGGCCACCGCCTCACGGCGATTCTCGCCGTCCAGCACGAACACCGGCAGGATCAGGTCGTCGGTGGTCAGCACGTTTTCGCGCACGAGCCGACGAGAAAACTCATCCCGGCGATTGCGACGCAGGCGAGTGGCGGGAAACAGACGGTTGGCGGGGGTAAAGCTCACGGCAGACTCCTGAGCCCGCAAAAACGGGCGAGCGTGACAGTTATAAGCGGCCATTATGACGAACACATGACAGTTGTGCTAAAGCGTGACCGGTAGTCGCAGTCATTGTCTTCTGTAGGAAATGTTCACGTCGAGACACATTTCGATACTTTCCTGAATGTGCCTGAAGGGTTAGGCTGCGCGTTCATTTCGCCAGCACCCAGACAATGCTCCAACAATTTCTCCACGACTTCGGCTACCTGGCCCTGTTCATCGGCACGTTCTTCGAAGGTGAAACCATCCTCGTGCTCGCAGGTTTCCTGGCGTTCCGTGGCTACATGGACATCAACCTGGTGGTCGTCGTGGCGTTTTGCGGCAGCTACGCCGGTGACCAGCTGTGGTATTTCCTGGGGCGCAAGCACGGTCGCAAGCTGCTGGCGCGCAAACCGCGGTGGCAGTTGATGGGTGACCGGGCGCTGGAGCACATCCGCCGGCATCCGGACATCTGGGTCCTGAGCTTCCGCTTCGTGTATGGCCTGCGCACCGTGATGCCAGTGGCGATCGGCTTGTCAGGCTATCCACCGGGCCGCTATCTGTTGCTCAACGGTATCGGTGCGGCGATTTGGGCCACGGCGCTAGCTGCCGCCGCGTATCACTTTGGCGCGGTGCTCGAAGGCATGCTGGGCAGTATCAAGAAATACGAACTGTGGGTACTCGGCGCCCTGCTGTTGCTGGGCTTGGGCCTGTGGCTGCGCCGTCGCATCAAAAATGCCCGGCTGGCCAGGAAAAATCTCGAGACCGAGCGACAGGAACAAGCCAGGGCCAGCGAATCTACGCCAGGCGAGTGAGTCGGTTGCGACAGCAGTAAAGCCCGATGCCACTGACCAGGCTGTAGCTCAACAACCCCACCCAAGCCACCGGGCTCGCTGGCCACAACCCTGCCACCGGCGCCAACCCTACCAGCGGCAGGTTCGCCGCCAGCCGCAGCAACTCCAGCTTCAGCGCCCAAGGGCGATTCTCAAGGGCCACGCCCAAGGCAAACAGCCCCAACGCAATCGCCCCCCAGCCCAATACCAGGGCGGCAACCGGCAGGCTGTTTTCAAGGTTCATCAGATAGCTGCCCAAGGCGATGTAGATACAGAACTGCAGCGCCACATACCACCGCTGGCGTGCGTCCAGCGGCACTTCGAATTTGCGGAATTGGGACAGGTCAGGCTTGTTCAGCGGGTATCTGGCGGCCACATCGGCCGGGCGCCAACCGGTGGGCATGAACCAGATCCGCAGCTTGTCCCACCAACGCTCGGCCCGCCGGGCATCAGCCCAGAGCTGCCCATAGAACTGCACGTTCGCCCACAACGGATTCCAGCTCGCCAGCGGCGTAGTCACGCCAAACACCACCGGCTCATCCTCGTCCTCTTCCTGGAAGGTGCCAAACAGACGGTCCCAAATAATGAACACGCCGCCGTAGTTGCGATCCATGTAGAGAGGGTTCTGCGCATGGTGGGCACGATGATTGGACGGCGTGACGAAGCACCATTCCAGCCAGCCGAGCTTTGGAATGTGTTGGGTGTGGACCCAGAACTGATACAGCAGGTTCAGCGCCGCGACACTGACGAACACCACCAGCGGCACGCCCAGGATCGCCAGCGGCAGATAGAAAATCCAGCTCAGCAGAAAGCCGGTGCTGGTCTGGCGCAAGGCGGTGGAGAGGTTGTAATCCTCGCTCTGGTGATGCACCGAATGAGCGGCCCAGAGGATATTGCGTTCATGGCCCATGCGGTGCAGCCAGTAGTAGCAGAAGTCATAGAAGACGAAGGCAGCCACCCAGGTCCAGGCCTGATCAGCCGGCAGTTGGAAGATTGCCAGGTGCTCCAGTGCAAAGGCATAGGTGACCAAGCCGACACCTTTGGTCAGCAGCCCGGTGGTGGTCGACAGCACGCCGGTACTCAGGCTGTTGATGGCGTCCGCCAGCCGATAATGGCTCACGCCGCGCCAACGATCGGCGAGCAACTCGACGGCGATCAACACGAAGAAAAACGGCACGGCATACAGAATGAAATTCATGATGCGACCCGGGCAGGCAAGGCAAGGAAGATAGTCGGCAGATTAGGTGTAGCTGCCCGAGACCCCTATGGCAACGAGTGACAAATTAGTAGACATTTAACGCCATGAATCTGGAGAAAAAGCCCATGAGCAAAAAAGTTGCAGTGATCCTTTCCGGCTGTGGCGTGTACGACGGCGCGGAGATTCACGAAAGCGTGATTACCTTGCTGCGTCTCGACCAGCGTGGCGCACAGGTCCAATGCTTCGCCCCCAACATTGCCCAGCTGCATGTCATCAACCATCTGACTGGCGAGGAAATGCCCGAAAGCCGCAACGTGCTGGTGGAGTCGGCGCGCATCGCCCGAGGCGATGTGAAAGACCTGCGCGAAGCCAAGGCCGAGGACTTTGACGCGCTGATCGTGCCCGGTGGTTTCGGCTCGGCGAAAAACCTGTCCAACTTCGCTGTCGAAGGGGCCGGTTGCGTCGTGCAGCCGGACGTCCTGGCGCTCACCGAGGCTTTCGCCGAAGCGGGGAAACCCGTGGGGCTGATGTGCATCTCACCGGCCCTGGCGGCGAAGATCTACGGCCCCGGCGTGACGTGCACCATCGGCACGGATGCCGATACCGCCGCTGCCGTGACCAAGATGGGCGGCACCCATGAAGAATGCCTGGTCACCGATATCGTCGAGGACACTGCGCGCAAACTCGTCAGCACACCCGCCTATATGCTGGCGAAGAACATCAGCGAGGCGGCTTCGGGGATCAACAAGCTGGTGGACCGGGTGTTGGAATTGACCCACGAGAACGACGCCTGACCCCATTTCCTCTTTCCTGTGGGAGGGGGCCAGCATCAGGACAAGCGAGCCAACCGCGTCAATATCCGATCCAGCGCATTGGCGAAACCCTGCTTGTCCCGCTCGCTGTACGCCGCCGGGCCGCCGCCCACATGGCCCTGCTCACGCAAGTCGGTAAACAGGTTGCGCACCGCCAGTCGATCGCCCATGTTCTGCGCGTCGAATTCCTTGCCCCTCGGATCGAGGGCGGCGACGCCCTTCTTGACCAGGCGGTCCGCCAGCGGCACGTCGCTGCAGATGACCAACTCACCCGGGACGGCGTGCTCCACCAGGTAGTCATCCGCCGCATCAGGACCGCTTGGCACCACGATCAGCTTGACCAGGGCCAGGCCCGGCTTTATTTGCGGCTGCCCAGCGACCAGCACCACTTCGAACTGGCGCTTCAAGGCGAACTTGACCACCAGTTCCTTCGCGGCCTTGGGGCAGGCGTCAGCGTCGATCCATACGCGCATAAGTGGTTTCCTCTATCTAAAAAGCATCGCGAGCAAGCTCGCTTCCACAGAGACAGCCTACATCCTGTGGGAGCGAGCTTGCTCGCGATTATGAGCGCAGCGAATGTGGCCGTTCAGGAAACCTGGACCCGACGCTTCTCCGCCACCCAACTGCGCCCGTACAGTACGACGATCGCCAGGATCGCCACCACCTGGGCGGTCAGCGAATAAGCATCGGCATGAATGCCCAGCCAGTCGAACTCGAAGAATGCCACCGGCCGCGTGCCGAATATCCCGGCTTCCTGCAGCGCCTTCACGCCATGGCCAGCGAACACCACCGACAGCGCACAAAGCAACGCGGCGTTGATGCTGAAGAACAGCGCCAGGGGCAGTTTCGCAGAGCCCCGCAAGATCACCCAGGCCAACCCGACCAGCAACACCAGCGCCGTCGCGCCGCCAGCCAATACGGCGTCATGACCGGCGGGACCGGCCTGCAGCCACAGGGTTTCGTAGAACAGGATCACTTCGAACAATTCGCGATAGACCGAGAAAAACGCCAGGATCGCGAATCCGAAACGGCCACCGCCGCCCACCAGGCTGCTTTTGATGTAATCCTGCCAGGCCGCGGCGTGACGCCGGTCATGCATCCAGACACCCAGCCACAACACCATCACGCTGGCGAACAACGCGGTGGCGCCTTCGAGCAACTCACGCTGGGCGCCGCTGACGTCGATCACATAGGCGGCCAGCCCCCACGTCGCCAGACCAGCGAGCAATGCCAGCCCCCAGCCGATGTTGACGCTGCGAACCGCCGACTGCTGGCCGGTGTTGCGCAAGAATGCCAGGATTGCCGCGAGCACCAGGATCGCTTCCAACCCCTCGCGCAACAGGATCAGCAAGCCAGAGATGTAGCTCAACGACCAGCTCAAGCCATCGCCACCCAACAGGCCGGCGGATTCCTTCAACTTGGCCTTCGCCGCGTCCAGGCGTTGTTGGGCCTGGTCCACTGGCAAGCCATCCTGTAAACACTGACGGAAAGCCATCAACGCCTTTTCGGTGTCTTTGCGCACATTGGCGTCGACGTTATCGAGCGAACTCTCCACCAGCTCGAAGCCTTCCAGGTAAGCCGCGACCGAAAGGTCGTAGGCCTGGTCATGATCACCGGCGCGATACGCCGCGATGCTTTTGTCCAACGTCGTGGCGGTGTAGTCGAGCAACTGCGCCGGGCCGCGCTGCACTTGCGGCGGCTGGGCACGTTGGGCGCGAAACGTCGCTGCTGCCGCGGGCCCTTGGGCAGCCAGGATTTCGGCCGGAGTCTGGCGGGCCAGATCGGCCAGGTTGTAGGTCAGCTCGCTTTTTGTCGCGGCCGGGTCGGCGCTGAAGCTGGCAATGTAAGTTGCCAGGTCCCAGCGCTGGCGGTCGTCGAGCTGGTCGGCGAAAGCTGGCATGTCCGTGCCCTCGACGCCCATGCTCAGGGTGTTGTAGATCGCGTAGAGGCTCAGGCGATCCAGGCGCTGGCCATCACGCAGGTTCGCCGGTGGCGGCTCCAGGCCGACGCCGGCCGGACCATCGCCAGCACCGGTGTCACCATGGCAAACCGAGCAATTCTGCGCGTACAACGGCGCACCGCGCGCCGGATCCGGGGTAATGATCGGCGCTTGGCTGACTTCGTACGCCACCGCCAGCCTTGCCCCCAACTGCCGAGCCAGGCGGGCGACGTCGTCGCCGTCCCGGCGTTCGGTGATAGCCCCGCGCAACGTGCCGATGCCTTGGGTCAACTCAGCCTTTTCCGGCTTGGCCGGCAGCGCAGCAATCAACCCCTCCAACACTTGGGTGAACTCCAGTTGCTCGCGGTATTCCGAATCATCGATGACTTTTCCCGCTTCGACAGTCGCTGGGTAATCCGCGCCGATGTAATCAAGCAGGTGCAAGGCCTGGGGAGCGCCTTCAGTGGTATCGGCCAGCAGATCGGCGCTGCACAGCGCCAACAACGGCAGCGCTAGCCAAGCCAGGAAACGAAACGGGGCAGGCATGAATGACTCTCGGTTGGAAATAAGAAGTAACATATTGTTCACTTCCAATGCGCTTGGCTCAAGTACCGATGTGTTTTCCACGCACATTTTCATCTGATCTTCATGGTTTGGAAGTGACATCACAAAAACATCATTTGGCGATTAAAAAGCCACTACGCGGTCAATCCTCCTGTTTATAATGCGCCGCCCTCTTATTTGTTGAAGGCATAAGAGCTCCTCTGTCCATGAGGAACCGACGGCGCTCCAGTGCCCCGTTCGTGGATCGCCCCAGCCCGACCCGCACACCTGGCTGATATTCAGGGAAGAAGTGTTCATGGCATCCCGTGCCTGTTTTCCGGTCGCCCTCTGCGCGATCACTCTGCTGTCCGGCTGCTCGGCCTTTCGCAACTACGACAGTGAATTGGCCCAGACCAATCAGCAATTGACCTCCGGCAATGTCGACGCGGCGCTGGCCCTGCTGGAGAAGAACAACTCCAGCCAAGATAAAGACCTGCTGTATTTCTTCGAGAAGGGCGAATTGCTGCGGGCCAAGGGTGACCTCTCCGGCAGCCAGGCGGCCTGGGGCAGCGCAGACCAGCAGGTTGGCCAATGGGAAGACGCGGTCAAGCTCGACACCGCCAAGTACCTGGCGCAGTTCGGCAGCTTCCTGGTCAACGACAAGGTCCGGCGCTACGAGGGTTATGACTATGAGAAGGTCATGCTCACCACGCAGATGGCCTTGAACCTGCTGGCGGTGAATGACTTCGACGGCGCACGGATGCAGATCAAAAAGACCCACGAGCGCGAAGCGGTGATTGCCGACCTGCGGGACAAGGATATCTCAAGCGTGAAGAGGACGCCGAAAAGCAAGGAGTCCAGACCGAATACAAGGACCTCAAGGGTTACCCGGTTGCCAGCCTGGACGCACCGGAAGTGGTCAGCCTGAAAAACAGTTACCAGAGCGCGTTCAGCCATTACCTGGCGGGCTTCGTGTACGAGGCGTTGGGCGAAAAAGACCTGGCCGCGCCGGGTTACCGTAAAGCCGCCGAACTGCGCCCCAATACCCCTCTGCTGGAGCAGGCGCTGCTCAATCTCGACAAGCCCGCCGCCAAGGACGACGACAGCGATATCCTGATCGTGGTGCAGAGCGGGCTGGCGCCCTCCCGGGATTCGATCCGTATCCCGCTGCCCCTGCCCATCAGCGGCAACGTGGTTATCACGCCGTTGTCATTCCCGCTGATCAAGCCGGACACGTCCACCGCCACCTTCGCCCAGATCGGCGTCGACGGCCGGCAACTGGACCTGACCTCACTCAACAGCACCACGGCCATGTCGCGCCGCGCCCTGCGCGATGACATGCCGGGGATCATCCTGCGTACCACCGTACGCGCGGTGAGCCGTGGCGTGGCGCAAAAGCAGATCAACGAAACCAATCCCCTGGCCGGCCTGGCCGTGGGCATTACCTCGGCCGTGCTTGAAGGGGCCGACACCCGGACCTGGCGCACCCTGCCGGATTACACCCAGGTGGTGCGCCTGCGCCTGAAAAAAGGCGAGCACCAGGTCACCTTGCCAAGCGTGGTCGGCGGCTCGGTGGTGAAGGTCAAGGTCGATCAGCGTTACCAGGTCATCACCCTGCGGGCGGTGGGCAACCAGGTGTTCGCCGGCGGCCTGGCGGCCCAGGTAATCCCGAGCGCCAATCCCACCGCCATCGCCCTCAAGCAACCTTAAGAACGGAGTCTTGTTCACATGCGTTTAAAACTGATCGCCGTCGGCGCCCTGGCCTTGCTGGCCGGCTGCGCCACCCCACCGCCACCGGAGCCGGGCAGCGCCGCCAGCAAGGTCGTGGCAATGGGCAAGACCAAGAACATCGTGGTGGGCGCCATGCGCGTCGCTCGGGAAAACGGCTACATGACCGTCAATGTGCAGCTGAGCAACACCAGTTTCAACAACAAGAACATGTATTACCGCTTCGCCTGGCTGGGACCGGAAGGCTTCCCCATCGCCGAGGAAGAAAGCTGGAAAAGCCTGACGCTGTACGGCGAACAGACCCGCTTCCTGCCGGCCATCGCACCGACACCCAAGGCGGTGGATTTCCGACTGGAAATCAACACCCCGTGAGGTGCTGAAACCTGTGGGAACGAGCTTGCTCGTTCCCACACCAGCCCCCGAGTGATGCCTGATCCCTTTATTCAGCTTTTGAGAGCAACCCTATGTTCCTACGCATTTCCTCCCTTGCCCTCGCCGCCCTGCTCGTCAGCGGCTGTGCGAACAATTCACCGGTCCTGGGCAACAAGAACATCAGCTATGGCGACACCAAGGCCGTGGAAACCGTCACCAACGAATTCGGCTCCACCGATCTGCAAATGATCGCCGAATCCATGACCCGCTCCCTCGCCCAGTCCGGCGTGCTGCAGGGTCGCCCAGTGGTCCAGGTCTATGACGTGAAGAACAAGACCAGCGAGTACATCGATACCCGGGAAATCACCACTAGCATCAAGACCCAACTCATGAAGACTGGCGCGGCGCGCTTCGCCAGCGACAACAACGCCATGGACAGCCAGGTCGACCAGCTGAAGTTGCAGAACCAGAGCGGCCTGTACAAAAAGAGCACCGTAGCCAAGACCGGCAACATGATCGCCGCCAAATATCGTATCGAGGGCTCCATCAGCTCGATCGTCAAGCGCAGCGAAGATTACAAGGACGTGTTCTACAAGTTCAGCCTGCAACTGATCGACGTCGAAAGCGGCCTGGCCGAATGGATGGACGAAAAAGAAATCCGCAAGACCACGGAGCGTTAAGCCATGCGCACATGGATCGCAATGATGGCCCTGGCTTGCGCATTCACTGCGCAAGCGGCCCCAAAAGTCGCGGTGACGGATCTGGCGTACCAAGAACGCGTCGAGGAATACATCCACACGGTTTCGGCCCAAAGCAACTTCCAGGCAAGCCCGTACAGCGCCAGCGCGTCGTCGAGCTACGACGAGATGGAGGCCACCAGCAGTTACATCGAGCAGGGTGAGCTGCGCAAGTTCACCGGTGATATCAAGGGCGAGATGCTGCGCAGCGGCATGTTCCAGCTGGTGCAGGGTACGCCGTATACCGCGTCGTCCAAGGGCGACGTATACGACGTAATCAAGCGTATCAAGGCGGGGAACTTCAAGGGGGCCGACTACGTGCTGTTCGGCACTGTGTCGGACATCGACTTCACCCGCGACATCAATGAACTTGGCACTGCCGACAGCTACTCGGCGGTGCTGGCCCTGACGTTGGTGGCGGATTTCAGCCTGATCAACACCAAGACCTTTGAGATCACCTCGGCCTTCACCGCCATGGGCGAAGGCCAGGACACCAAGCTACTGAACCACCGTGACGTGCGCATCAGCCTCAATCGTCCGCGGGTCGTGCGTGAAGTGTCCAAGGCGCTGGGGGAGGATGTGGCACGGCAGTTGAGCGAACAGCTCGGCGGCCCGATCCAGGAGCAAGCCGGCGAACCTGTGCAGCGCAACAATCTGCCGAGGGACACGGCGCCGGTGATCCTGCGCTGATTTTCAGTCAGGCAACTGATTTTGTGGTGAGGGGATGGCTCCCCTCACCCCATTGGTTTACACCGCAGCCTTGCGGATCGTCGCCAGCAAACCCGCCGCGCCAATGAACAATCCGGCAAAGGTCCGGTTCATCCGCCGTTGCTGCTTAGGGGTTCGCAACAGGCGCAACACCTTGGACGCCAGTCCGGTGTACCCGGCCATGACAATCAGATCGACGCAAATCATCGTCACGCCAAGGATCAGGTATTGCTTGACCAAAGGTGCATGGGGATCGATGAACTGTGGCAGCACGGCGAGCATGAACACCAGGGCCTTGGGGTTGCTGATGTTGACCAGAAAGCCGCGAAACACCAGCGCCAAGGGCTTGCCGATGGGGCGCACCGCCGCGTCGTCGCTGAGGTCGCCGGGGACGGCCCGCCACTGCTTGACGCCCAGGTAGACCAGGTACGCCACGCCGAACCACTTGATTGCATAGAAGGCGGTTGCCGACGCGGTGAGGATCGCGCCCACGCCTGCCGCGACAATTGCGATTTGCAGCGCCAGGCCCAATTGCAGGCCCAAGGCGTTCCAATAACCGCGCCAGAAGCCGTATTGCAAGCCACTGGACATCGATGCAATGGCACCGGCGCCCGGCGAAAGACTGATGACCCAGCAAGCGGCGAAAAACGCCAGCCACGTTTCCAGCAACATTGCACACCTCGGCTCAGATCCATCGAAACGACTAAGCTAATGCGCCGCCGGGCCGGTGGCCATTCTTTTTTTCAGGGGACGCCAGGGTAGGTGCAGGGTTATTCGACGAAACCGCCGACCGGAAACGCCTCGCTGCCGCGCCAGCGCCGCACCGACCGTTGGAAAAACAGGCTATTGGGCACCTGAACCATGGAACTGCCGGTGCCGAGTTCCTCGGGTTCGATCAACGTGGTGTAGAGCAGATTGATCGCCACCACCCGCCCCTTGATGCCTGGCTTGTCGGTGGCTTCCACCAGCTCGACTACGTCGCCCAGGCGGAACGGGCCGACGGTGTAGATCAGGATGGCACACAGCAAATTCGACAATACGCTCCAGATGGCAAAGAACGCGACCGCCGCAACGGCAACGAACCCCGACAGCGCGGTCCAGAGCACCGTGGCCGAGACACCGAGGCGCTCCAGCGCCACCAGCACTGCGCTGCCCATGATCAACCAGCGCAGCACGCCGCGCAGGATGATCATCAGCTGGGTCGGCAATGGATAGCGCTCGCCGAGCCCCGTGAGGAAGCGCGCCACGAACCGCTGGGCAACATAACCTACCAACAGGATCAGCAGGATTTGCACACCGAGCCAGATCGGCTCGATCCACAGGACCGGTATGGGCAAGGACAACGCTTCCATCAGGACAACGCCTCCAGCTCCGCTTGCAGGTTTTCCAGCAACTCCAGGGCTTGCATCCACGCCTCCTCAAGTTCCGCTTCCCGAACCTTCAGCTTGGCCTGTTCAGCCAGCAGATCACGCAGCTCGTCCTTGCGTGCCGCCTCGTAGAGACCACTGTCCCCGAGGCTGGTTTCGATTTTTTGCAGCTTTTCATGCAGCTTGCCCAGCTCGCCTTCGAGCTTGTCGGCTTCGCGCTTGTGCGGCGCCAGTTGCTGGCGCAACGCCGCGGCGGCCTGGCGTTGGGCTTTCTTGTCGGTTTTGTCCGGGTTGACCGGCGCGCTGCTAACCGGTGCGTTGCGCTGGCGATAATCCACCAGCCAGCGCGCATAGTCTTCAAGGTCGCCGTCGAACTCTTCGACTTTACCGTCCGCGACCAGATAAAAGTTGTCCGTGGTGCTCTTGAGCAAGTGCCGGTCGTGGGAAACCACCAGCACCGCGCCGCTGAATTCCTGCAAGGCCATGGTCAGGGCCAGGCGCATCTCCAGGTCCAGGTGGTTGGTCGGTTCGTCGAGCAACAGCAGGTTCGGCCGCCCCCAGGCGATCAACGCCAGGGCCAGGCGGGCTTTTTCGCCGCCGGAGAAATTCAGAACCGGCTCGTCGATGCGCGCCCCGCGGAAATCGAAACCACCGAGGAAGTCCCTGAGTGTCTGCTCACGCTCGGTTGGCGCCAGGCGCTGCAAGTGCAGCAGCGGGCTGGCCTTGGCATCGAGGGAATCCAGCTGATGCTGGGCAAAGTAGCCGACCACGGTGTTTTCACCGCGCGTCAGGCGCCCGGCCAGGGGCTGGAGCTCACCGGAAAGGTTTTTGATCAGGGTCGATTTACCGGCGCCGTTAGGCCCCAACAGACCGATCCGCGCGCCGGGGGTCAGTTGCAACTTGACCTTCTCCAGCACGGTTTTTTCGCCATAGCCCAGTCGTGCATCCGACAGGTCAATCAACGGGCTGGAGATCTTCGACGACTCGCGGAAAACAAAATCGAATGGCGAATCGACATGGGCCGCCGACAGCTCTTCCATCCGCTCCAGGGCCTTGATCCGGCTCTGCGCCTGGCGAGCCTTGGTGGCTTGGGCCTTGAAGCGAGCGATGTAGCTTTCCATGTGCGCGCGCTGCGCCTGCTGTTTCTCATAGGCTTGCTGTTGCTGGGCCAAGCGCTCGGCGCGGGCACGCTCGAAGGCGCTGTAGCCGCCGCGATACAAGGTGAGCTTGCGCTGATCGACATGGGCCACGTGGTCCACCACGGCGTCAAGGAAATCCCGGTCGTGGGAAATCAACAACAACGTGCCCGGATAGCTCTTGAGCCAGTCTTCGAGCCAGATGATGGCGTCGAGGTCCAAGTGGTTGGTCGGTTCGTCGAGCAACAGCAAGTCCGACGGGCACATCAGGGCTTGCGCCAGGTTCAGGCGCATCCGCCAACCCCCGGAGAAATCACCGACCTGACGGTCCATCTGTTCATTGGTAAAGCCCAGCCCGGCGAGCAATTTACGAGCCCGGGCGTCGGCGGTATAACCGTCGGCGCTGTCGAGCTCCGCGTGCAGGCGAGCTTGGGCGGCGCCGTCATGGTCGGCTTCGGCTGCGGCGAGGTCGCGCTGGACCTGACGCAGGCGCAGGTCGCCATCGAGCACATAATCCACCGCCAGGCGTTCGAGGGTGTCGACCTCCTGACGCATATGGGCGATGCGCCAATCGGCGGGCAGCAAGCAATTGCCGGAGTCCGGGTGCAACTCGCCGCGCAACAAGGCGAACAGGCTCGATTTGCCGGCGCCGTTGGCACCGATGAGGCCGGCTTTGTGGCCGGCGTGCAGGGTCAGCTCGGCGTCTTCTAGCAGACGTTGCGGGCCACGCTGTAAAGTCAGGTTCTGAAGTCGAATCATAATGGCGGCGGAGTCTACCAGCTTCGCCCGCAACTGGCGCGAGTAGCACGATGTCGTCTGATCTGTGGAGCTTTTCGATCAACCTCTACGCCAAGCCTGGTGTGGAATCCGCGTGCCTGGCACTACAGACAGGTGGCGCGAACGTGTGCCTGCTGCTCTGTGGGCTGTGGTTGGAACAACGCGGCGTGAGCTGTGATGAGCAAAAGCTGCAGCAGCTTAAGCATCTGGCCGGACCATGGGACTCGACCGTCGTGCAACCGTTGCGCAAGTTACGCACCCAATGGAAAAACCTTGCCCTTCAGGATCCAGGGCTGGGTGGCTTGCGCGAACAGGTCAAGAAACTGGAACTGGAAGCCGAACGGCTATTGCTTGAGCGGCTGGAGGCAACGGTCAAGGAATGGCCAACGGGACAATCCTTGGATTCAGCGCAGTGGCTGCAAAGGCTTGCGGCAAATGCCGGCCAAGCCAACCACGACGCGCTGCATCAGCTGCGCGTCGCGGTTTCCGGCACTTAGGAAGCGCGGGTTGGAGTGGGGCTTGGGACGGTGGCTACACTCGGGTTCAGTGCCGGTGCTGGCGTACCAACCGTTGGCGCGGGGGTCGCCGCCGGAGCTGGCGCAGCAGGTTTGGCAGCCGGAGCGGTTGCCGGTTTTGCAGCGGCTGGCTTGGCGGCGGCTGGCTTTTTCACGGCCGGCTTCGCAGCGGGCTTGGCGGCGGCAGGTTTGGCGGCAGGCTTGGTCGCGGCAGGCTTGGCGGCAGCGGTGCTCGCTGGTTTGGCTGCAGCCGGTTTAGCCGCAGGCTTAGCCGCAGCTTTGGCAGGCGCCTTGGCGGCGACTGGCTTGGCCGCGGATTTCGCAGCAGGTTTGGCAGCAGCACGTTTGGCAGCAGTGGCCTTGGTCGCAGTTGGCTTGGCAGCCGGCTTCGCAGCGGGTTTGGCGACCGCTTTCACAGCCGGTTTGGCAGCGGTGGCTTTCGTTGCCGCAGGCTTGGCGGCAGCGGTTTTCGCAGCGGGCTTGGCAGCCACTTTGGCAGCAGGCTTAGCGGCGACAGGTTTGGCAGCGGCTGCTTTTACGGCAGGCTTGGCGGCAGGCTTGGCGGCAGCTTTGGCGGCCGATTTTTTCGCAACGGGTTTCGCCGCGCTGGCAGCAACCGGTTTTTTCACGGCAGGTTTGGCCACTGGTTTGCTGGCTGCCTTCGCGCCTACCTTGGTCACCGGCTTGGCGGCCACTTTTGTTGGAGTTTTTGCCGCGACAGGTTTAGCCGCTGGCTTCTTGGCCGATACAGCGGCAGGCTTTGCCGCGCGAAGCGTCAGCGCCTTGCCTGCGGCTTCCTGGACACGACCCACGCCTTGGGCCAGCTTCAGGCTTTCCTGGGCGTCACGCTTGAGTTGCAGGATGTAGGCGCGGGTTTCGGATTGACGATCCTTCAGGGCATCGAGCAGGTTCTCGAGTTCCTTCACGGCATCCTTGGCCTTGGCTTGTGCCTTGGCTTTGCCAGCGGTTGCCGCGTCTTGCAGTTTGGTGCGCGACTTGTGAAGTTTTTCCTGCGCCTTGCCGCGTTGTTTTTCCAGCTTGGCGAGTAGTTTTTCAGCATCAGCCAGGGCTTGGGAGCAGGCATTTTCCAGATGCTCGAGCAAGCTGCCCGACAGTTGTTGGAGCAAGTGCAACGGAGTGTTTACAGGCTTCTTAGTGGCCGACATGGTTTACCTCCTGACTGACGTGAGTGCGGCTCATACTAGACCTCTGCTGCAACCGCCGCTAGGGCATGTTGACACTACACAAGGCGTTGCGTTGCACGGCACAAGAAATCTTCTGCGCCGGCGCCTGGGCAATTCACTTTTACTGTTTGCGGCACTGGCATAATCCCTCGAATCGAGGCCGGAGAAAGTACACATGTCGCGTCATCTTTTTTTACTTCTTTGCATGATTTTCCCAGTGGCCCAAGCCACAGAAAAACCCAACGCAAACGAAGCCCGGGAGCTGGCCTACAGTCTTGGCGCGAGCCTGGGGGAACGCCTGCGCCAAGACGTACCCGACCTGCAGATACAAGCCTTGGTCGAAGGCCTGCAACAGGCCTATCTTGGCAAGCCGCTGGCGTTGGATGATGAACGCATCGAAAGGATCCTGGCCGAACACCAGGCGCAGTTGACGGCGCAATCGGCGACGCCGCAAGACCAAGTGGCGCTGAAGACCGAGCAGAAGTTTCTCAACGAGGAAAAAGGCCGGCCAGGCGTCCAGCAATTGCCGGACGGCATCCTGTTGACCGAACTCAAGCCGGGCAGTGGCACGAAAGCCGGCCCCCACGGCAAGGTCCAAGTGTTGTATGTCGGTCGTCTGCCGGACGGCACGGTGTTCGATTCCAACCATCAGGCACAGTGGTTCAATCTTGATAGCGTGATCGATGGCTGGCGCAGTGCATTACCGCAGATGCCCGTAGGCGCAAAGTGGCGGTTGGTGATTCCTTCAGCCTTGGCCTATGGCGCCGAAGGTGCCGGAGACGTTATTCCACCTTTCACGCCCCTGGTATTTGAAATTGAACTGCTGGGCGCGACGACTTGACGCCCTGAAAAGAAAAACGGCACGCAATGCGCACCGTTTTCTGTCCCGAAGATGATCTCAAGCCTGGACCGCAGCTTCTTCCTTGTGGGCGTTGTGCAGCACTTCGATCAGGCAGTCTTCCAGCTCGAAACGCTCGTGCAACAAGCCGCCCAGTTCCTTGAATTTTTCCGCCACGCATTTGCCTTCATCGCACAGGTCGTTGAAGGCCAGCAGCTTCTCGGTGATGACATCGATGCGCGGGTAAATCGTGTCGGCCAGTTCCAGGCCGCGCTTGTCATTGAAGGCCTTGGCCTCGCCCGTGAGTTGCTCGTAGATCTCGAAATGACCCGCGGACACATAGTCCACCAGCACACCACAGAACTCTTGCAAGGGCTTGCGGCTTTCACTCAGTGCTTCAGGCTTGTCGCCAAGAGCATCATAGGCTCGAACCAGTTCGTGACGCTCCTGCAACCAGCGGTCGATCAGCAGATGCACCCCACCCCAGCGTTCCTGAGCATTCTGACAACTTTCGAGCATGGTGATTTCTTCCCTTCTGAGTCACGCCCCTCGCCGTCTGAAACACCCGCCTGAATGATCAGGAGCAAGCCAGACACAACATGATCGAGTGGCATGATTCCAATGATACGTGCGGGCCAGATTATGCCCGCGCGACAACTGCTTCAAGGTACGCAGGAGAGAAAGTTCATACAAGTGTTTAATCCAGCGCCCGGACCAACTGCGACGTCTCGCCGCCGAGCGGCCGTACCAGGGCATCCCAGACCAGGCGCAACAGCAGGTAAGTCATCGAGACAGCAACGGCGAGGAAGAACAGCAGGCTCCATTCGGGGATGCTCAGGTCGAACAGCGTCCAGGTGACACTCGCACAGTCGGGGGCACCATTGGCGACGCGATGCGCGGCACTCCACCACGAGTCCACCTCCGGCAATTGGGCCATGCAGTCAGGCAGCAGCTCATGTGACTCGCTTTGCACCAGTACATTGCGCCAAGCCAACGCCAACCCTGCCGATGCAAAGGCAGCCCCCATCGCTGCATAGGCGATGCAGCCCTTGCGGGTTGGGCCATGCACGCACGCCACGAGGCAATTCACCAGGAAGAGCATCAGGCACAGCCGCTGCAAGATACACAGGCTGCAAGGGGACAGGCCAACCGCGTATTCCAGATAACTGGCGACGCCCATAGCCAGGGCAGCAGCGATGGAAGCCATGAGAAACAAGAAGCGTGAGCTGGCCAGAGACATGGCGGATCCGTAACAGAAGAGACAAGCTGTAACGGTAGAGGAAAGCCCCTGGGCCTTTCAAGGCAGCCCCGCGCAGACACTTCACCAGAGGTGTAGGGAATTCCCGACAGGCCAAAGAGGATTCAGCTCAGTGTGCTGTAGGACTTCGCTGAGCGCTTGGTCAGACCTCCAAAAACCGGGCCGGGATTCGCCACCGTTTGCCTCAGGATGGGTACGACGCCGTGGCGAGAGAGTGTGCTCTCCCTTCCCGGCGGTTCATACCCACCTCAAAGAGTCTTCGTCCCGCCTCAAGTCGACAGGACTTGAGGCGAAACCGGTAGCGGCGCCGCAAGCAAGCGCTCATCCAGCAACCCCAACCCCTCCTGGAACAGCTGGTTGCTTCGCTCGGCATCCCCCAACTGCGCCAGCAGCCGCGCCAACTCGGCGCAAGCTTCGGGGTTGCGCTGCATGCGCAGGCTGCTTTCCAGATAATCCCTTGCCTTGCCCCACAGGCTGTTCTGCAGGCACAGGCGCCCGAGCGTCAGGAGCAGGCTCGGATCATTCGGATGATCCTTGAGCCAGCCTTCAGCCACCTGCAGTTGCCGGCTCGAATCCGCGCCACGAACCAGGCCATACAGGCGCGCCAGGTGGCTGTCGTAGTTGCGCTTGAGCGCAGCGCGCAGCACCTCTTCCGCCTCTACCTGGGCACCCAGCTGCCGAAGCTGCTCGGCGTAGGCCAATACCAGTGCCGGTTCCTGGCGCTGGGCGGAAGTCAGTTGCTGCCACGCGCGATCAAGCGATTGCAGGCCGACACTGCCATCGGCCTCGCGGTGGGCTGCCAGGGTGAGGTTTTCGCCCCAGGCCCGGCGCTCCAGTTCTGCCAGTTCGGCGGCAGGCAGGACCTTGTCCTTGCGCAACTCGGGCAGCAACCGGATCACCGCCGGCCAATCCCCCCGCTGCTGGTGCAAGCGTTGCAGCTGACGCAAGGCCTGGGTGTTATGGGGGTAGCGTTCGTGCATGGCTTGCAGGGTAGTCAATGCACCGTCTGTGTCGCCACGGTCCATCTGCAACTGGGCGTGAGTCAGCGCGATAGCCAGCTCCGCCTGGGGCTGACGCTCCAAGGCGCGCTCCAGCAAGCTATCGCTCTGATCGTAAAGGCCCTGCTCGTTGGCAGCGCGAGCGGCGCCGAGGTAATACAGCAACGGCTGCCGCTCGGCTTCGGCGGCACGATGCAAGTGCCGTTGGGCGCTGGCCCAGCGTCCCTCTGCCAGGTCCAACTGTCCGTGCTCGATTGCAACCTGGATTCGACGACTGCGGTTGCGCCGCGACCACGGGTTGACCACGCCGGTCGAGGTGGTCACCAGCCCAATCAGCGCGGTGACACCTCGCCACAGCAACCAAAGCACCGCGATCAATGCCAGCGTGACCCACAACCCGGCCTCGTAGCGGAAGTTCTTGTACGCCACCAACACGTAACCCGAATGCTCGGCAATCGCGACGCCCAGCACAGCGGCAACGGCGATGGCCACGAACAGAATCACGTAGAGGCGCTTCATGGCGTGGCCTCCTGCTCACCTGCCTTGGGCAACGGCTTGACCGATTCTTCGGCGTTCACGTTGCGGCGTTCAAGATAGGCCTGGACGGCGCTGAGCGTGCCGGTAAGGTCTGGCGTGACCACCGTCACCGGCATCTTGCCCAGCTCAACGACTCGTTCCAGCATGATTTTGCTTTGCGGGTTGTCCTGGTTGAAATTGTTCTTGAGGACGTCACGGGCTTCGGCCAGTGCCTGGGTGTACACCGGCGCCTGGCCGTTGAGGGCGGCCCATTGCGCCTGCTCCAGGGCCAGGCTCAAGGCCAGGCGCACCTGCATCAGGCTCTGGCCGGCGAGGAGCGGACGGACATTTTCATCGGCATTGAAATCGATGCGGATGTAGCGCGAAATACGATCCCACCACTGCGACCACTGGCTGGCGCCGTCGCCATCGGCGGTCAGCCCCAGCAGGGATTCACCGCGGTCCTTGTATTCGGGAGCGATTTCCGACAACTGCAAGACCTGGTCACGCAGGGCGCCCAACTGGAGGAACAGGCCGGTGCGATCTGGCTGCTCTGTGCTGCGCAACGCAGCGAGGGTCTTGGCCAGCTGTTCGCGGGCAGCGAAGGACCCGGGATCGTTTTGCTCGCGAAGGATTTCATCGGCACCCTGCACAAGGGCCTGGGCACTGTTGATGTCTTGCAGGGCGGAAAGTCGCAGGCTGGCCAGGCGCAACAGGTGCTCGGCTTCGGCCAGGCGCCAGTCCTTGCGGCTGGAACCAAGCACGGTTTCCAGGCGCTGGTTCAGGCGCTGCTGGTCGCCTTGCAACTGGGCGACCTGACGTCGCCGCTCTTCCAGCTCTTGAGCCGCAGGCAACTGCTCCAGGCGTTCGCTCAGCCGCTGCTCGTTGAGCTTGAGGTTCTGGGCCTGGTCGTTGAGTGCCTGGACCTGAGCGGCCTGCTGCTGGGTATTGGCTTGCAGGTGACGCACTTGCCAGATACCCCATCCGCCCACGGCCACGCCGGCAGCGCCCAACAATAACGCGACAATCGCAAGCCCGTTACCGCGGCGCGGCGCCACCGGCACCGACGGGTCAGTCGGAGCTTCGACCGCTGGCTGATCTTGATCTTTTGGCAAGGCTGTTTCGCTCACGTATCCATCCTTTGCATTAGAAAACGGCACGGACTGTTCCCGTAAAGCCGCCAGCAAAGCCGCGGCACTGGCGCCACGACAATCCACAACTGTCCTGGCCCCGGCGGCACGCGCCATCTCGGCGACCCTGGGGCTTGGAACAAACAAGGGTAGCCGCGCCAGGGCGGGCCACGCGTCACCGGCCAGCCGGTGCAGATGCTCGAAGCTCTGCCCACTGCTGACCACCAGCGCGTTCAAGCGTTCCGCCTCGACCTTCGCTGGCAACTCGCCTTCGCCGTAGTGCGGCAAGCCGCGACGGTACAACTCCAGGTAGTCGACACTAGCACCTTGCTCTCGCAAACGCTCTGCCAGCAAACCGCGCCCACCCTCGCCACGCACAATCAAGACACGTGCGTCAGGCCGGTCGATAGCCTGGCGCAACGCCGCCAGCTCAAGCAGGGCTTCGCTGTCGTCACCGTTTTCGGGGTAAAAAACGCGGAGGCCGGCATCGGCCAGAATTTGCCCGGTCGCGGCGCCTACGCTGAACCAGGGTTGCTCTGGAAGGCGCGGCCAGTATTGACGCAGCAACTCCACGGCCAAGCGTGCCGCAGGCTTGCTGACGACGATCACCGCGCTGTACCGATCCAGAGCCTGGAACTTGTCTCGCTCGGACTCGGACAGGGGGACCGGCGTGATATCCAGCAGCGGCATGGCGCTGCTATGGATGCCCGCCTGCGCCAGAACGGCCGCCAACGCAGACGACTCGTCCGCCGGCCGGGTCAGTAGCAGCCGCCATCCCGTCACGCGTCGCCGGCCTCGCCGTAGACTTTCTTGAGAATATCGTCGGCGCCTTGGCTCAACAGGTCCTCGGCGACGCGCACGCCCAACGCCTCGGCATCGCGACGCGGCGCCCGGGCCTCGGCGGCGAGCAGTTGGCCGCCACTCGGATCGCCCACCAGGCCCCGCAACCAGACCTGCTCACCTTCAAGGACGGCGTAGCAGGCGATCGGCACCTGGCAGCCGCCGTTCAGATGCTTGTTGAGTGCCCGCTCGGCGAAGACTCGGATAGCCGTGTCTTCATGGTGCAGCGGTGCCAGCAGAGCGTGAATCTCGCTGTCGGCGCTGCGGCATTCAATGCCCACCGCCCCCTGCCCTCCGGCCGGCAGGCTGTCATCGACGCTGATGGCCGAGGTGATGCGTTCTTCGAAACCCAGACGGATCAGGCCCGCTGCGGCGAGGATGATCGCGTCGTACTCGCCGGCGTCGAGCTTGGCCAGGCGCGTGTTGACGTTGCCCCGCAGGAAGCGGATCTGCAGATCAGGGCGACGGGCCAGCAGCTGTGCCTGGCGGCGCAGGCTCGATGTGCCCACCACACTCGCGGCGGGCAGCGCGTCAAGGCTGGAAAAGTCGTTTGAGACGAATGCGTCGCGCGGATCTTCTCGTTCGCAGATGCAAAAAAGGCCCAGGCCTTCGGGGAAGTCCATGGGCACGTCTTTCATTGAATGCACGGCGATATCGGCTTCATTGTTCAGCAAGGCTGTTTCCAGTTCCTTGACGAACAAGCCCTTGCCACCGATTTTCGAGAGTGGCGAGTCCAGCAGCTTGTCGCCGCGACTGACCATGGGCACCAGCGTCACGACCAGCCCCGGATGGGCCGTTTCGAGGCGGGCTTTGACGTATTCGGCCTGCCAGAGGGCCAAGGCGCTTTTACGGGTGGCGATGCGGATCTCGCGAGGGGACATGGATCAATCCGTACTTAAAAGATACGGCAGATAATAACAGCTCAGCCAAAACCGCTTTGACTTGAATCACGACGTCGCGGCCTCCCTGGCCGCCAATCCTGGAAACGGAACGCTCGAGGACGTCGCGCTAGAGCTGCTGCATCATCTTGCGCACGCCGGCGACATGCCGCCGACTGACGATCAGCGCATCGCCATTCAATCCCTTCAGGTACAGCTGGAAATGCCCCAGCGGCGTACGCTGCAAGCGCTCGATACGTTCGCGGGCCACCAGGGCGTTGCGGTGGATACGCACGAACCGCTCGCCGAACTCATCCTCGAGAGCCTTGAGCGGCTCGTCCAGCAACACTTCACCGCTTTCGTGACGCAAGGTCACGTACTTGTGGTCGGCTATGAAATAAACCACTTGGTTCAAGGGGATCAATTCGATGCCCTTGCGGGTCCGCGCGCTGATGTGGCTGCGTGGGCCACTGCCACTCTCGGCGGCCGGGCGGGTGAGCGCCGCCAACTGCGTGCGGTTCGGCCGCTCGGCCTTGCGCAACGCCTCCTCCAGCGCCTGGATGGACACTGGCTTGAGCAGATAGCCCACGGCACCGGTCTGCAATACCTCGGGAGGAAACTCGTCACGCGTGGTGCAAAACACCACCGCCGGAGGTGACTCGCGCTCGCAGAGCTTCGCCGCGACCTGCAAGCCGTCGAGACCCGGCATGCGAATGTCGAGCAGCACGATATCCGGCTTGTGGCTGTCGATTAGGGCCAATGCCTCTTCGCCATTGGTGGCGCTCGGCTCCAGGACACTGTAACCCTCGAGTTCACGGAGCAATCGGCTCAGGTCCTCGCGGGCCAGTGGTTCGTCGTCAACGATCAGGACATTCATATAGCGCTGGATTCCTGCGTGAGTCTCGCACAAGGATAGCGTAGACAGGGGAAGTGACATCCGTCACCGCGATCCACGCTAAGACTCGTCCGAGGGCCAAAAAGTGCCGCGAGGCGGTTGTCGATCTTTACCAGCGCTTGCCCACCGATGCTCGAGGCCTGTTGTCGCACAGCGTCGCCACAGGGTTTGTTAAGACTCGATCTGACCAATATGAGCACCCCCCTTTAATGGTGCGTCCGATGCGTCCAGGATGAAAAAGCAAAGACCTACCGTCCACTGTAGACGGTTGCCACGACGATATTGCTCAATCGAAAAATATCCTTGTGCAAAAAACCCATGCAATGGTTGACCCGCACGGTAAAAAACCTGCCGAGCAGTGCCAGCGCCAGCCCCGGCAACCCTGTTATCATCCGGGCCAGCGTTAACCGTTATCTTTTTCCAGCCGATCACGAGCGAATTCATGAGCACTGACAAGACCAATCAGTCCTGGGGCGGCCGCTTCAGTGAACCCGTCGACGCTTTCGTCGCCCGCTTCACCGCCTCCGTCAACTTCGACCAGCGCCTGTATCGCCACGACATCATGGGCTCGATTGCCCACGCCACCATGCTGGCCAAGGTCGGCGTGCTGACCGATGCCGAGCGCGACAGCATCATCGATGGCCTGAAGACCATCCAGGGCGAGATCGAGGCCGGCCAATTCGATTGGCGCGTTGACCTCGAAGACGTGCACATGAACATCGAAGCGCGCCTGACCGATCGCATTGGCGTGACCGGCAAGAAACTGCACACCGGCCGCAGCCGCAACGACCAGGTCGCCACCGATATCCGCTTGTGGCTGCGCGATGAGATCGACCTGATCCTGGCCGAAATCACCCGCTTGCAAAAAGGTCTGCTGGAACAAGCCGAGCGCGAGGCCGAGAGCATCATGCCGGGCTTCACGCACCTGCAGACCGCCCAACCTGTAACGTTTGGGCATCACATGCTGGCCTGGTTCGAAATGCTCAGCCGTGACTACGAGCGCCTGGTGGATTGCCGCAAGCGCACCAACCGCATGCCCCTGGGCAGCGCCGCGCTGGCCGGCACCACCTACCCGATCGACCGTGAATACACCGCCCAGTTGCTGGGCTTCGACACCGTCGGTGGCAATTCGCTGGATAATGTCTCGGACCGCGATTTCGCCATCGAATTCTGCGCCGCCGCGAGCATTGCCATGATGCACTTGTCGCGCTTCTCCGAAGAGCTGGTGCTCTGGACCAGCGCGCAATTCCAGTTCATCGATTTGCCCGACCGTTTCTGCACCGGCAGCTCGATCATGCCGCAAAAGAAAAACCCCGACGTACCGGAACTGGTACGCGGCAAGAGCGGCCGGGTGTTCGGCGCATTGATGGGCCTGCTGACCCTGATGAAAGGCCAACCGCTGGCCTACAACAAGGACAACCAGGAAGACAAGGAGCCGCTGTTCGACGCTGCCGACACCCTGCGTGATTCGCTGCGGGCGTTCGCCGACATGATCCCAGCCATCAAGCCCAAGCATGCGGTCATGCGCGAAGCGGCCCTGCGCGGCTTCTCCACCGCCACTGACCTGGCCGATTACCTGGTGCGCCGTGGCCTGCCGTTCCGGGACTGCCATGAAATCGTCGGCCATGCCGTGAAGTATGGCGTAGACAGCGGCAAGGACCTGGCAGAGATGAGCCTGGACGAACTGCGCCAGTTCAGCGACCAGATCGAGCAAGACGTGTTCGCCGTGCTGACCTTGGAAGGTTCGGTCAATGCACGTGATCACATTGGCGGCACCGCACCGGCGCAGGTCAAGGCCGCCGTGATGCGTGGCCAGGCGCTGATTGCCAGCCGCTAAAAAGCCAAAAGCATCGCGAGCAGGCTCGCTCCCACATTTGATCTGCGCAGGCTCACACAATATGTGTTCACTGAAGATCTAACCGTGGAGCGAGCCTGTTCGCGATGGCGACCTGCAAGGCGCTAGAATTTCATTTCCTGGCCGCGGTCTTCGCCAAAAACGCGGGCATCTCAGCATCCCGATCCGCCGCGATCCGCTTCACGTGCGGATTCTGCTCCAACAACTCCATCAAGTTCCTGGCTGCCGGCATGTCCGCCAACAGATCGATGTCGAAGACTTTCCGGCCCACCTGCAAAACCAACGAAAGGCTGTAGTAGAAATACAGGTCCGCGATGCTGAACGCCTCTCCCGCCACATAAGGCGAAAACTTGCCGTGCCGGCGGAGCGAAGCGAACCCCAACAGCAATTCACCTCTGGCCTTTTCCTTGATCGCATCGGGCACCGACATGCCGAAAAACGCTTCCGGATAACAGGCGCGCCCCGGCAGCTCGATGTACAGCTCGATTTCCCGGCACAAGGCCAATACCTGGGCTCGCCCGAACGGGTCCGTTGGCAGCAAGGCCTTGCCTGGCTGGGTTTGCTCGATGTACTCAAGGATCACGCTGGTCTCGTTGATGAAACCCTGCTCGGTCTTCAGCACCGGAACCTTGCCGCGCGGGCTGATGGCCAGCGCTTCCGGAGTCTGGGCGCCAAAGAACTGGACTTCTTCGAAGGGCACTCCCTTCTCCAGGAGAGCCAGCTTGACCATGTTGTAATAATTGCTGACAGAAAAACCATAAAGCTTGAGCATTCCATAGCCTCCAGGCCGTGCGGGGTTGGCAGCCTTGGGTTATAGACCGCCGGCGTGTTTCGCGCCAGGCGCATCACGCCGCTGAATACAGGTAAACTGGCGCCTTTTCCTAGAGGAGGCTGCCATGAGCGAGCCCATCGACAACGGCAACGACATTGACGAAGAAGAGTTCGTCGAGAATACGCTGATCCAGGCCATCGAGAATCAGATCGAAAGCGACAATCCACCAGCGGCCAAGGCCACGTTCAACAAGCTGACCCTGGTGGGTTATGAGCGTGAAGAAATTCTCAACCTGATGGCCCACGTACTGGCGGTGGAAATCGACGCGATCCTCGAAGAAGACCGTCCGTTCAATACCGAGTGGTACGAAGCTGCATTGCGCGCCCTGCCCGAGTTGCCGCCGGAAAAAAACTAAGCTGTTCTTGTGGCGAGGTAGCTGGCTCCCTCGCCATGAAAAAGTTCCCGGACAAAAAACCATGACTCTGACACTGGACAGCTCGCCCAAGTGCGCTCACCTTAGTGACGCTGTCGTCCAAATTCCTAGAAAGTCTGGAGTCCTTATGTCGCTTACCCCTGAGCTGGTTGCCGAACTGGAAATCCTTGCACTCTTCAACCTGGACAGTTCCCAGGAAGGCCTGAAAATTCATCAGACCGCTGCCCCCAAAGCCATCGCCGCTGCCCAACGCCTGTTTGACAAAGAACTCATCACCCAACCCGATGGCGGTTACCTGACCAGCCTGGGCCGTGATGCCGCACAGAATGTGCAAACGGTTCTGACGATTCTTAGCGTCCAAGAAACCGCCTGATTTTCCGCCTCGCCCACGGGAATCCCTCTGCTCGGGATTTCCGCAGGCGCGTGGCGCCTCCGTAAAAATACTTGGCTCGACCGCGTTTTCCAGCTCAAGAATTCCAGGAACCGGGCGCTATCCTGCCATCACCTGTTTTTTTCCCCACGTTCGACGCCGCGATCCGGTTTGAGCTGACATGACCCGCAACCATGAAATACGCCCCGATCTGGACCAGGGAATCGACCGCAAGGTCCTGAGCCAGCTGCGCGCGCGTTTCCTCAAGCTCAACAGCGGCCGAATGGAGCGCGCCCTCGAAGGGCTGTCGACCCGCCAGCAGGGCGTGTTGACGCTGCTTCCGCTGTTTTTTCATGTCAACCATCCCTTGTTGCCCGGTTATGTCTCGGGCAGCACACCGGCCGGGCTGTCCAATTACGAACCCGACACCGACGTCCTCGCCGAGGCTCAGCGGCTGACTCGCTCGTTCTCGTACAAACCTCGCCACGGCAGCAACCCACCGCGGCCCATCCTCGGCCTGTTCCTGATGGGCAGTCTCGGCACCTTGGCCCAGGCCGATCAGAGCGACATGGACGTTTGGGTGTGCCATGGCCCGGACCTGAGCGACGACGAACTGGCCGAACTGCGAAAGAAATGCCAGTTGCTGGAAACCTGGGCGGCCACCCAGGGCGCCGAAGCGCACTTCTTCCTCATCGACCCGCAGCGATTCGTCCGCGGCGAACGGGACAATCAGCTCAGCTCCGACGACTGTGGAACCACCCAGCATTATCTGTTGCTGGATGAGTTCTATCGCACCGCGATCTGGCTGGCCGGGCGCACGCCAATCTGGTGGCTGGTGCCGGTCTACGAAGAAGAAAACTACCAGCAGTACACCCATACGCTGATCTCCAAACGCTTCATTCGTGCGGACGAGACTCTGGACTTGGGTCACCTGGCCTACATCCCGCCGGGAGAATTCATCGGCGCCGGGCTCTGGCAGTTATTCAAGGGAATCGAATCGCCCTACAAGTCGGTGCTCAAGCTACTGCTGACCGAGGTCTACGCCAGCGAACATCCGGATGTCCGCTGCCTGAGCCTGCGTTTCAAGCAGGCGGTGTTCGCCAATCACCTGGATCTGGATGAGCTGGATCCGTACATGGTCGTTTATCGCCGCCTCGAGGAATACCTGATCGCCCGCGGCGAGCCGGAACGTCTGGAACTGATCCGGCGCGCCCTGTACCTGAAGGTCAATCGCAAGCTCACCGGCCATGCTCGCAGTAGCGGCTGGCAGCGCAACCTGCTGGAGCGCCTGGCCCGGGATTGGGGCTGGGACCAACGTCAACTGGCGCTGCTGGACAGCCGCAGCCAGTGGAAGGTGCGCCAAGTCAGCAACGAGCGGCGGGCCCTGGTCAACGAGCTGACCTACAGCTATCGCTTCCTGACCCAGTTCGCCCGCACCGAGAAAACCGTCAGCCTGATCAACAAGCGCGACCTCAATGTTCTCGGACGCCGGCTGTACGCGGCCTTCGAGCGCAAGGCTGACAAGGTCGAGTTCATCAATCCCGGGATTGCCCCGGACCTGGCGGAAGACACCCTGACCCTGGTCCAGTCGCCGAACAAGAAAGAGCCCGGGCAAAACCAATGGGGTTTGTACAACGGCAGCCTGAACGCGCTGGAATGGGAAAATTTCGCCCCCATCAAACGCAGCCGCGAGCTGCTTGAATTACTCACCTGGTGCCATCGCAACGGTGTGATCGACAGCAGCACGCGTCTGGCGCTGCACCCGGGCGAAAGCGACCTGAGCGAGTTTGAACTGTTCAACCTGTTGGGCAGTTTGCAGCAGGCCATCGCTTTGCCCCTGGCCACGGTCGACGAAGAACAGTTGCTCCACGCCAGCGTGCCCAGTGAAGTGTTGATTCTGGTAAACGTGGGCGTCGACCCACTCAAGCATCACCGCGACCTGAACATCCTGATGACCACCGAGCGCACCGATTCCCTGAGCTACGCCGGGGTCCGGGAAAACCTGGTGCTGACCCTCGACCAGGTCACGCTCAATAGCTGGAATGAAGTGCTGGTCAACCGCTTCGACGGCGAGCATGCCCTGCTCGATTGCTTGCGCGACTACCTCAACGCCTTGCCTGCGATACAACGCCAGCCGCGCTTGCAGGTCCGGTGCTTCTGTCACAACCGCGCGCAATTCATCGCACGCCGGGTCGAAGAAGTCATCGAGACCACCCAGACCCTGCTATTGAGCAAGCTCAATTACCGTTATCTGCTGCAAGTCCAGCAGCACTACCACGTACTGGAATTGGTGCCGGGCCAGGTCAGCCACGTGGCGCTGGGCAGCCTGTCGGCATTGATGGATTACCTGGGGGAAGAGCTGACGGCCTATAGCCCGCTGCACCTGGATTCAATGGCGTTGGAAGATCACGATGTGGCGCTGATCCTGCCCATGGGCCAACCCGAGTGCATCCAGGTGTTCTACCGGGTCTATGAGGACGAAGCCGAGCTGTACGTGCTCGATGAGCTCAACGCCTTGTGGCAGCAGCGCTTGCCTTATCACGACGAACAGAGCCTGCTGGTACCGCTGCAGCGGTTCCTGCAATCGGTGCTGTACCGCCGCGATGCCTTGCTACCGATGGACGCTGCCCAGCCGGTCACGCTGGAAATGCTCTATTACCAGCTCCTGCCTTCAGGGAACGGGCGGGCCCGGAGGGTCGAGTCACGACAGGCGCCGCAGACGCCGGTCAACAAACCGTTCTATGACGTACAAGCAATCATCGGCAAAGCGGCGCACGGACAAGTGCACGTCACCCTGTATTGCGATCAGCGGGAATTTTCGGAACTGGAGCATGGCGACCAATTGTTTCATGTGGTCGCCAGGGAAATTGTCGGGCAGCGCCGCGACGCCGAACGCTATCGTTGCTACATCACCGACCTGGACCTCTCGGGCCTGGTGGGTGACGGCGCCAGCCCAAGTATCCTGTTCCTGCGCTACAAAGCCGACCTGGAACGGGCACTGAACGAGGCGCTGAACCAGGTCTGAGGCGGGCTTCAGAATGCGCAGTCGCCACCGTTGACCGGCTGCGACTCGACCTCCAGCAATGTCAGCTTCAAGGTCTTGCCGCCCGGCGCCGGCCAGTCGATGTGCTGGCCGACTTTCAAGCCCAGCAAGGCGCTGCCCACTGGCGCCAGGATCGAAATCTTGCCCTCGTCGGCGTTGGCATCCTTGGGGTAGACCAGCGTCAGGTGATAATCCTTGCCGCTGCTTTCCTCGCGACAGTGCACCCGCGAGTTCATGGTTACGACATCGGCAGGCACTTCATCGTGACCCACCAGGTTCTCGGCGCGATCCAGTTCGGTTTGCAAGGCGATCACGCCGGGAAGCGTTTCATCCAGGCTGTCGATCAAACGCTCCAGACGCTGCACGTCCAAGCGAGTAAGGGTGATGGAAGGTGCGGTCATGATTCAGGCAGACTCCTTTCTTCTGCACGAAAAAAGCAAAACCCCGCCACATAAAGACGGGGTTTTCACGCGCCTCGATGAGTTGAGGCGTTGCTGGACACTACCACAGCTCAAAAAATATACAACCCAAGGGCTCTCGCCACAAAAGCGCTCTCGCCAATCCAGCGATTAAACCAGCGACTTGCGCTTGAGCGCCTCGGCGCAAATCAACCGCCGACGCTCATCATCAGCCGAGCGCCATTCGCGTATGTCCTCCACATGCCGGAAACAACCCAGGCAGACCTTGCGTTCATCGAGCTTGCACACACTGGTGCACGGCGACGGCACGGCCGGGCTGACATTGCTGTAGAGCGGCTTGGGCGGCCGCGCCGGGACGGTCTGGCTCACGGAATCACAAACCTTCGAAATCGAATTCGACGCCAGCCTGCTGCTTGACGATGCGCTCGAGCATCTCGCCCAGTTGCTCTTCGCTCTTGTCACACATCCAGCGCTCGCTTTCCTCGTCGTAGTCGAAGTGGAAACCACCGGACACCGCCGCCAGCCACAACTGCCGCAACGGCTCCTGGCGGCTGAAAATCAGCTGGCTGCCATTTTCGAACTTGACGGTCAGTACGCCGGCGGAGATTTCCAGGTCGATGTCCAGGTCGCTCTCGTCGAAGATATCCTCCAGCTTTTCCTGGGTTTCATCGACCAGATCGTGGAAACGGGCTTCAGTCAAACTCATTGCGACAACCTCAAAATGTCTGATCATGCTCAAGCGCCGCAAGATACGGACGCGCCCGGCTGAATGCAAAGGATAACGACCAAGGGCCCGTGGGTGCTGAACATTGTCCATCGAATGAACGCCCCTGGAGCCCAAGGCCCGCCGGACGGGCGCCCCGTTGCATAGGCAAGCTGTCGGGTGGCCGGTATACTCCGGCGCAATTAACGCATTTTCAAGGATTTCGCCATGAAGCGCCTGATCTCTTCCCTTGCTGCGCTCGTCGCGGTTGCCTGCCTTGTGACAGCCTGTGGTCAAAAAGGTCCGCTGTACCTGCCTGATGACAGCAAGTCCCCTGAAGAGCAGGCCAAGTCGTCGCAATCCAAGTCCCACTCGCACGACACCCAGACCACTTACTAAGGGACCGCCATGGACGCTTTTAACTACCGTGGCGGGGAGCTGTTCGCGGAAGGGGTTGCCCTGTCCGCGATCGCCGAACGTTTCGGCACGCCGACCTACGTCTATTCCCGGGCCCACATCGAAGCCCAGTACCGGACGTTCGCCGATGCCCTCGAAGGCATGCCGCACCTGGTGTGCTTCGCTGTAAAAGCGAACTCGAACCTGGGCGTGCTCAACGTCCTGGCGCGCCTGGGCGCAGGCTTCGACATCGTGTCAGGTGGCGAGCTGGAGCGCGTGCTGGCCGCGGGCGGCAGTGCCGACAAAATCGTGTTCTCCGGCGTCGGCAAGACCCGCGAAGACATGCGTCGCGCCCTGGAAGTCGGCGTGCACTGCTTCAACATCGAATCCACTGACGAACTGGAGCGCCTGCAAGTCGTCGCCGCCGAACTGGGTGTTCGTGCGCCGGTTTCCCTGCGCGTGAACCCGGACGTCGACGCCGGCACCCACCCGTACATTTCCACGGGCCTTAAGGAAAACAAGTTCGGCATCGCCATTGCCGACGCCGAGGACGTGTACGTACGCGCCGCCCAACTGCCGAACCTGGAAGTGCTGGGCGTCGATTGCCACATCGGCTCGCAACTGACCACCCTGGAACCGTTCATTGACGCCCTCGACCGCCTGCTGGCGCTTGTCGATCGCCTCGGCGATTGCGGCATCTACCTGCGTCACATCGACCTGGGCGGCGGTGTCGGCGTGCGCTATCGCGATGAAGAGCCACCGCTGGTGGCCGACTACATCAAGACCGTGCGCGAGCGCCTCGAAGGCCGTGACCTGGCGCTGATGTTCGAGCCCGGCCGCTACATCGTCGCTAACGCCGGCGTGCTGTTGACCCAGGTCGAGTACCTCAAGCACACCGAGCACAAGGATTTCGCCATCGTCGACGCGGCGATGAATGACCTGATCCGCCCGGCGCTGTACCAGGCCTGGATGGACGTCACAGCCGTGCGCCCTCGCGATACCGCGGCCCGCCCCTACGACATCGTCGGGCCGATCTGCGAAACCGGCGACTTCCTTGCCAAGGGCCGGGAGTTGGCGCTGGAAGAAGGCGATCTGCTGGCCGTTCATTCGGCGGGCGCCTACGGGTTTGTCATGAGTTCCAACTACAACACCCGCGGCCGCTGCGCCGAGGTGCTGGTGGACGGTGATCAGGCATTCGAAGTACGCCGCCGCGAGACGGTAGCCGAACTGTTTGCCGGCGAAAGCCTGCTGCCGGAGTAAAACCATGCTGCTGCGTTTTACCAAGATGCACGGCCTGGGCAATGACTTCATGGTCCTCGACCTGGTCAGCCAGCACGCGCATATCCTGCCCAAGCACGCCAAACAATGGGGCGACCGGCACACCGGCATCGGTTTCGACCAATTGCTGATCGTCGAGGCACCAAACAACCCGGACGTGGATTTCCGCTACCGGATCTTCAATGCCGACGGTTCGGAAGTGGAGCAGTGCGGCAACGGCGCGCGCTGTTTCGCCCGTTTCGTGCTGGACAAGCGCCTGACCGCCAAGCGGCAGATTCGCGTCGAGACCAAAAGCGGCATCATCGAACTGGATGTGCGCAGTGACGGCCAGATCGGCGTCAACATGGGCGCCCCGCGCCTGGTGCCGGCGGATATCCCATTCCAAGCGCCAGCCCAAGCCCTGAGCTATACCGTGGACGTCGACGGCACCGCGGTGGAACTGGCGGCGATCTCCATGGGCAACCCCCATGCCGTACTGCGCGTGGACGACATCAACAGCGCTGCCGTACACGACCTGGGACCAAAGATCGAAAACCATCCGCGCTTCCCGGCGCGCGTCAACGTCGGCTTCCTGCAGGTCATCGATCGCCACCGCGCCCAATTGCGTGTATGGGAACGTGGCGCCGGGGAAACCCAGGCATGCGGCACGGGCGCCTGCGCCGCCGCCGTCGCCGCGATCAGCCAGGGGTGGATGGATTCGCCGCTGCTGATCGACCTGCCCGGCGGGCGTCTGTCCATCGAATGGGCAGGTCCAGGCCAACCGGTGATGATGACCGGCCCGGCCGTACGTGTATACGAAGGACAAGTTCGTCTTTGAGTGAGCCAAACCCATGACCGACAAGCCAAAGGTTCCAGCCCCGCAGCCCGACGAATCCTCGAGCCCCTCAGACGCCGCGGCCGTGGCCGCCTACCTGGAGGCGCATCCGGACTTCTTCGTCGAGCATGAAGACCTGCTTGCAACGATGCGGATCCCCCACCGGCGCGGCGATACCGTGTCGCTGGTCGAGCACCAGATGAAGATCCTGCGTGAGCGCAACATCGAAATGCGCCATCGCCTCTCGCACCTGATGGACGTCGCCCGGGACAACGACCGGCTCTTCGACAAGACCCGTCGGCTGATCCTCGCGCTGATGGACGCCAGTACTCTTGAAGACCTGGTAATGAGCGTCGAAGACAGCCTGCGCCAGGATTTCCAGGTGCCCTTTGTCAGCCTGATCCTGTTTGGCGACAACGCGATGCCGGTGGGCCGCTGGGTCACCCACGCGGACGCGCAGACGGCCATTGGCGGGCTGCTTACCGAAAACAAAAGCGTCAGTGGCAGCCTGCGCGAACATGAGCTGGATTTCCTGTTTGGCGAAGAACAGCGCAAGCAGATCGGCTCCACCGCCGTTGTCGCCATCGCCCACCAAGGCGTGCATGGCGTGCTGGCCATCGCCAGTCGCGATCCGCAGCACTACAAGAGCTCGGTGGGTACGCTGTTCCTGAGCTATATCGCCGAAGTGACCGGCCGTGTGCTGCCACGGGTTGCCGGTTCGCTGCGTTCGGTACGCTGATGATGGAGCGGCAACTGGACGCCTACTGCGAACACCTGCGCAGTGAGCGCCAGGTGTCCCCTCACACCCTGTCGGCCTACCGTCGTGACCTCGAAAAGGTGCGGGGCTGGTGCCAGAAGCAAAACATCGACAACTGGTCGGCCCTCGATATCCAGCGCCTGCGCAGCCTCGTTGCTCGCCTGCATCAGCAAGGGCAATCCTCCCGCAGCCTGGCGCGACTGTTGTCGGCGGTGCGCGGCCTGTATCAATACCTCAATCGCGAGGGCCTGTGCGATCACGATCCAGCCACAGGCCTGGCACCCCCCAAGGGCGAACGCCGGTTGCCGAAGACCCTCGACACCGACCGTGCCTTGCAATTGCTCGATGGCGCCGTCGAGGATGATTTCATGGCGCGACGGGACCAGGCGATCCTCGAACTCTTCTACTCCTCAGGCCTGCGGCTTTCCGAGCTGACGGGGCTGAACCTGGACCAATTGGACTTGGCCGACGGCCTGGTTCAGGTACTCGGTAAAGGCAGCAAGACCCGCTTGCTGCCTATCGGCCGCAAGGCCCGCGAAGCCCTGGAGCTTTGGTTGCCACTACGAGCGCTGACCAACCCCGTCGATGACGCGGTCTTCGTCAGCCTGCAAGGCCGACGCCTGGGCCCACGTACCATCCAGCTGCGGGTCAAGGCCGCCGGCGAACGGGAGCTCGGTCAGAACCTGCACCCGCATATGCTCCGGCATTCGTTCGCCAGTCATCTGCTGGAATCTTCCCAGGACCTGCGTGCCGTCCAGGAACTGCTTGGCCACTCGGACATCAAGACGACCCAGATCTATACCCACCTGGATTTCCAGCACCTGGCGTCGGTCTATGACAGTGCCCACCCCAGGGCCAAACGCATCAAAGGCGACGAATCATGACCATCGAGCTCATCACCTTCGACCTGGACGACACGCTGTGGGACACCGCGCCGGTGATCGCCAGCGCCGAAGCCGTACTACGTCAATGGCTGACCGACAACGCACCCGACCTGGGCGATTTTCCCGTGGAGCGCTTGTGGGCGATCCGCGCCCAAGTGCTCAGCGAAGAACCGAACCTCAAGCACCGCATCAGTGCGTTGCGCAGGCGCGTGCTGTTCCGGGCGCTGCAAGATGCCGGCTACGACCAGTGGCGAGCCTCTGAGTTGGCGGACCAAGGATTCGAAGCATTCCTGCATGCCCGCCATCAACTGGAGATCTTTCCAGACGTACAGCCGACCCTGGAAATCCTCGCCAATCATTTCGCCCTTGGCGTCGTCACCAACGGCAACGCCGACGTGCGACGCCTGGGGCTGGCGGATTATTTCAAGTTTGCCCTGTGCGCCGAGGACATTGGCATCGCCAAGCCTGACGCAAGACTGTTCGAGGAAGCCTTGCAGCGTGGCGGTGCCACGGCACAGACCGCCGTGCATGTAGGCGATCACCCGGGCGACGACATCGCCGGCGCCCAGCAGGCCGGCCTGCGTGCGGTGTGGTTCAACCCGATGGGCAAGGCCTGGGATGCCGATCACGCACCGGATGCGGAGATTCGCAGCCTGACCGAACTGCCAGGGTTATTGGCGGCGTGGCATAGCCAACCCTGAACCTTGTGGGAGCGAGCTTGCTCCCACAAGGCCGAGCCTGTCCGTGGAGTTTATCCCGCCCATGAAAAAGCCCGCAGCGACGGCGGGCTTTTTCAGCAAGCAAGAAACAGAGGCTCAGATAGGGCGACTGCCATACTTGTTGTCAGGCTTCTTGGGCGGATCGGCGACCACGTTGGCCTCCACTTCCTGCACCTTTCCGCCCCTGGCCAGGAATTCCTCCATGGCCTTGGCAAGCGCGTCACGCTCCTTGTTCTTGGCCTCTACGCTCGGTAACTCGTCGACTGATACCGCTGCCTTGGCCTTGCCTTTGGCAGTGGGGACCGGAACATCGGCACCTTCGTCGTCGGCAACATCTTCAGCCGCCGCTTCCAGGCCTTCTTCGGTCTCGTCTTCGTCACCTACTTCGAGGTCGTCGTTTTCCAGATCATCGTCGCTCATGTTCTACCTCATGACTTGCGAAAAGCAGATTAGTTATAGCCCAGCTTCGCCATCTGTCGAAGGCTGCCAGAAAAAATTCAAGATCCGCTGACAAGCAGCGGTCATGCCCCTTCACCGTGCAAGGTGGCGAGGACTTTACGAGCACCGCCATGATCTCGGTGCTCGCCCAGATAAACGCCTTGCCAGGTACCCAACGCCAACCGTCCCGCCGTCACCGGAAGGCTGAGCTGACATCCCAGCACACTGGCCTTGAAGTGCGCCGGGAGGTCGTCCAGGCCTTCGTCGTTGTGCTCATAGCCGGCGGTTCCTTGTGGGATCAGCCGATTGAAAAATCGTTCGAAGTCTCGACGTACCGCCGGATCGGCGTTCTCGTTGATGGTCAACGAGGCCGAGGTGTGCTGCAGCCACAGATGCAACAGACCGACACGACATGCCTTGAGTTCAGGCAGGCCGGCGAGTAGCTCGTCCGTCACCAGATGAAAGCCCCGGGGCCTCGCCCGCAGGGTTATCAACGTCTGTTGCCACATACAGATCTCCGCACGTTCGGCGCGCATTCTAGCGCGCTCTGGAAAAAAACAAAGGGCCTAATATTCCTGCCTCGATGTAAGTCTTTGGCGGTAGAAAAACCCATGTCGTATACACAACAAAAGGCGTCGGAAAAAACCGGCGAACCTTGTGAGCAATGACAAATTCCAGACAAAAAAATGCCCGGCGAACCGGGCATTTTTTTTGCGCGTTGCTTACAGGTTGTAACCACGCTCGTTGTGCTGGGCCAAGTCCAGGCCCACGGCTTCTTCTTCCTCGGAGACACGCAGGCCCATGACGGCGTCCAGTACCTTGAGAATGATGAAGGTCACGACCGCGGTATAGATCACGGTGAAACCCACGCCTTTGAATTGAATCCACACTTGTGCGCCGATATCGGTCACGGTGCCGAAGCCACCCAGTGCCGGTGCAGCGAATACACCGGTCAGGATCGCCCCGAGGATACCGCCGATGCCATGTACGCCGAAGGCATCCAGGGAGTCGTCATAGCCGAGCTTGCGCTTAAGGGTGGTGGCGCAGAAGAAGCACACCACGCCCGCCGCCAGGCCGATGACCAAGGCGCCCATCGGGCCCACGGTGCCGGCAGCCGGGGTGATTGCAACCAGGCCGGCCACCACGCCCGAGGCAATGCCCAGCGCGCTTGGCTTGCCGTGGGTGATCCACTCGGCAAACATCCAGCCCAGTGCCGCGGCAGCCGTGGCGATCTGGGTGACCAGCATCGCCATGCCGGCAGTGCCGTTGGCCGCGACGGCGGAGCCGGCGTTGAAGCCGAACCAGCCTACCCACAGCATGGCCGCGCCCATCAGGGTATAACCCAGGTTATGCGGTGCCATTGGGGTGGTCGGGAAGCCTTTGCGCTTGCCCAATACCAGACAGGCTACGAGACCGGCGATACCGGCGTTGATATGCACCACGGTGCCGCCGGCGAAGTCCAGCACGCCCCAATCCCACATCAGGCCGCCGTTGCCGGACCAGACCATGTGCGCAATCGGCGCATACACCAGGGTGAACCACACGCCCATGAAGATCAGCATGGCGGAGAATTTCATCCGCTCGGCAAAGGCACCGACGATCAGCGCTGGGGTGATGATGGCGAAGGTCATCTGGAAAGTGATGAACACCGCTTCTGGAAACAATGCAGCCGGACCGGTCAGGCTGGCCGGGGTGACGCCCGCCAGGAATGCCTTGCCCAGGCCGCCGATGAAGGAATTGAAGTTGACGACGCCCTGTTCCATGCCAGTGGTGTCGAATGCGATGCTGTAGCCGTAGATGACCCACAGGACGCTGATCAGACCGGTGATGGCGAAGCACTGCATCATCACCGAAAGAATGTTTTTCGACCGAACCATGCCGCCGTAGAACAGCGCAAGGCCAGGGATGGTCATGAACAGGACAAGAATCGTGGCAGTCAACATCCAGGCAGTGTCGCCGGAGTTGAGGACTGGGGCTGCCGCTTCTTCCGCCATGGCCAGGCCAGGCATTACGAAGGACAACAGGGCTCCTAGCCCTGCGAATTTACGCAGAGTCATATTGTTTTCTCCTGGGGCGTTGGGTTTGACGGCTTAGATAGCGTCGGTATCGGTTTCGCCGGTACGGATGCGAATGGCCTGTTCCAGATTGACCACGAAGATCTTTCCGTCACCAATCTTGCCGGTGTTGGCGGCCTTGGTAATCGCCTCGATGACCCGATCAAGATCCTTGTCGTCGATGGCGACATCGATCTTCACCTTGGGCAGGAAGTCGACCACGTATTCCGCGCCGCGATACAGCTCGGTATGGCCTTTCTGCCGACCGAAGCCTTTGACTTCAGTAACGGTAATGCCCTGCACGCCGATTTCGGACAGCGACTCGCGTACGTCGTCCAGCTTGAACGGCTTGATGATGGCAGTGACTAGCTTCATGAAACTCTCTCCCGAATTGGTGGACTTGCCCCAGGAAAACAAACCCGACTCAAGTCTAAGCGCAGTGCCTGGCTTTGTAACGCGTCGTCGGCCCAAGTTGCCCGACCGGCGCCAGCTGACTACTCCTGACGAAACTCCCCGCTCCGCCTGCTGCACTGCATTCGTCACAGCGACTGCATCAGTGCATGGGTCACCAGCCACTAAGCAGAAAGCTTGCCATCTGTACCCAACCCCCCTGATTTCAACCCTTTACCCGTTGCGCCGGTCTGCGCCGAACCACGAACCGCAGCGATACGCACAACAACGGTGCGGTGATGCCCGGGGCCGTGCGCGAAAAGCGTGCAACCCGAGCCGCGAATTGACTATAGACACTGCGTGATACACTGCCCGCCATTGTTTCCAGGACACCTGACATGCTCGCGCCCAAAGACCTCCTCGACGCCCTGAGCGGCCACGCCTCCCGCCTGTTGAGCGGCGACACGCCACTCCCCAAGAATGAAATCGAAAGCCAGTTCAAGGCCCTGCTGCAAAGCGGGTTCAGCAAGCTGGACCTGGTCAGCCGGGAAGAATTCGACAGCCAGATGGTCGTGCTGGCCCGGACCCGGGCACGGCTGGAGAGCCTGGAAGCCAAGGTGGCCGAGCTGGAGGCGCGACTCGACCCCAAGGACGAGTGAGTACCTCGCGCCAGGGATGCGGCCTTAAGCGCGTGATTTGTCCCAGGCCCACCAGATCATCCAAAGCGCCGGCAGGGGCTCGCCGCCTGTAACGGCAACTGAAAAACAACCGTCTGAATGACGGTTGTTCATTCATGCCCCCACTTGCGCAACATCCTGCGAAAATTTGCCCCTTCAATTGCCCCGCCCTCTCAGTTTCCCCGGACTAGTCTTCAAGAGCCGCAGGATGCGGCTCTCCATCAGTCAAGGAACGCTTCATGTCGCTCGCCATCGTCCACAGCCGCGCCCAAGTGGGGGTCGAAGCCCCTGCCGTTACCGTTGAGGTTCATCTGGCCAACGGCTTGCCGTCACTGACGATGGTCGGCCTGCCGGAGGCGGCGGTGAAGGAGAGCAAGGACCGGGTGCGCAGCGCGATCATCAATTCAGGGCTCAATTTCCCGGCGCGGCGCATCACCCTGAACCTGGCGCCAGCGGATCTCCCCAAGGACGGAGGCCGGTTCGACCTGGCGATTGCCTTGGGAATCCTGTCGGCCAGCGTGCAGGTGCCGACCTTGATGCTGGACGACGTGGAGTGCCTCGGCGAACTGGCATTGTCCGGCGCCGTGAGACCGGTACGCGGCGTGCTCCCCGCGGCGCTGGCGGCACGCAAGGCTGGACACATGCTGTTGGTACCCCGGGCCAACGCCGAGGAAGCTTGCCTGGCGTCGGGGCTGAAGGTGATCGCCGTGGACCATCTGCTCGAAGCAGTGGCGCATTTCAACGGCCACGTCCCAGTCGAGCCTTTTGTGTCCAACGGGCTGCTCTCGGCCAGCAAACCCTATCCCGACCTCAGCGAAGTACAAGGTCAAGCCGGAGCCAAGCGCGCCCTGCTGATCGCGGCAGCGGGAGCTCACAACCTGTTGTTCAGTGGCCCACCCGGTACGGGCAAGACGCTGCTGGCGAGTCGTTTGCCGGGGTTGCTGCCACCGCTGGCCGAAAGCGAGGCCCTGGAGGTCGCGGCTATACAGTCGGTCGCCAGTTGCGTGCCCTTGAGCCATTGGCCGCAACGGCCGTTCCGCCAGCCACACCATTCGGCGTCCGGCCCTGCCCTGGTGGGTGGAGGCTCCAAGCCGCAACCGGGGGAAATCACCCTCGCCCACCACGGCGTGCTGTTCCTGGACGAGCTTCCAGAGTTTGATCGCAAGGTATTGGAAGTCCTGAGGGAGCCCTTGGAGTCGGGGCATATCGTGGTTTCGCGCGCCCGCGATCGCGTGCGCTTCCCGGCCCGCTTCCAGTTGGTAGCGGCCATGAACCCCTGCCCCTGTGGATACCTTGGCGAGCCCAGCGGCCGCTGCTCGTGCACACCGGACATGGTGCAGCGCTATCGCAACAAGCTGTCCGGCCCCTTGCTCGACCGCATCGACCTGCACCTGACCGTGGCGCGGGAAGCCACGGCGCTCAATCCCAAAGGCGAACCGGGTGACGACACCGCCACCGCGGCCGAGCGGGTGGCCGAAGCCCGGGAACGCCAGCAAACCCGCCAAGGCTGTGCCAACGCATTCCTAGATCTACCGGGGCTGCGCCGCCATTGCAAACTGTCCTCGACCGACGAGGCGTGGCTGGAAACCGCCTGCGAACGACTGTCCCTGTCGCTGCGAGCCGCCCACCGCTTGCTGAAGGTCGCCCGCACGCTGGCCGACCTTCAGCAGTTGGAACGGATCAGCCGCGAGCACCTGGCCGAAGCCCTGCAATACCGGCCCGCAACGCCATGAAACAGGTCACGGCTTGCTCAGGTCCACCAGCGGTGTGTCTCGCACCTCGACTTTTCGATCGCCCTGGATGTCATCAATGCGCTTGAGGGCTTTGTCCACGGCCCCCTTGTCCGCCAGAAGACTGTAGTGGATCTGGAACTGCTTGCGCTCTTTCGGTGCGATGCTGGGCACCAGGCCCAGCGGACGCTGGTAGCGGCGGTTATAGGAAAAACTGGTACCTGGCTCCAAGCCGGTCACGTAGCCCTGGCCTTGGGTATCGGTGTTTTTCCACAGGGAAAACACCGGAAGCGTCCCTGTATTGAAGCCCACGGAAACGCCGAGGCTACCGGCCTTGTTGTGCAGGACGGTCAGCGTATCGCCCTTGGCGTCGGCGTAAGGCACGACGTTGTAAACGGTTTCATCGTAGTCCTTGGTGGGAGCTCGATAGGTGGTCCAATCCTTCAGGTCGCCCTTGGCCTTGTCGTTGAACGGCGAAACCTGTTTGACCGGGGCGGCGAAGCGGGCCCCCTGCTCCAGGAATGGCGTGCTGAAATTGCTGTGATAGAGCGCCTGGTATTCCTTTGGATAATCGCCATTGTTGGTCAGCGTGTCGTTGAGGGAAAAGGTCACGCTGCCGGGCTCGGTGACCAATTCAGTCTGGACCGAGAAGTCAACCTTCTTGAACGCCTGCTCCTTCAACTCGCCTCGCAGGGTGATGGCGTAAGGTGGCTTTTCATCAATGTGCAAGGTGACTTTGTTCGCCGAAATGTTCGCGGCGCGCCCATGCAAGGTCAGCAGCTCACCGTTGTCGATGCCGGGGTGGCCGACCCACTCATAGCCGCAGCGGGTCACCAACTCATTGAAGCCTTCAAGCCAGCCCAGGCCACCTCGGCCGTTGAGTTCGATGAATGCTGGATTGACCACTTCTTTGACCGGCGAATCCCAGCCCATACGCACATCGCCGACCGAGGCTTGAAGCACGTTCATGCCACGGGTCGGGACGACTGACAGCTTCAGAGTGCCGTTGTCGATGTCGACAATGCTCACGCCTTCCTGACGCCCCCCGTGGAGGGTGCGCATCGTCACGGAAAACGGCTTATCGGTTTTCACGCCCAGTTGTTGGCTGGTGATTTGCCAGGGTTGGGCGGCTTTATCGGAGTCGAGCAGTACGTAATCCCACGCCATCGCATGGGAAGCTACGCCCAAGGCGCCGAGGGCAACGAAGAGTCTTAGGGAATTCATGGAGACGGCCTTTTGTTGGAGTTGTGCGGTTTTTATAGACTTGAAGAAACGTTTCAGCAAGCCAAAAAACAGCAACTACCTGAAAAAGTACACGGCTACAGATTGGAGATTTTTTGCGGGAAACGAGCTTGCTCGCGGTGATTTTTTGCCTATGCAGCCTAGAACCGGTGGCGGGGGGGAGCTTGCTGCCGCTCGACTGCGCAGCAGGCGCAAGACGCGACGATAAGGTCTGCCTGAAAAGGCGCGGGCCTGCTGTGCAGGCCCGCGGGAGCAAGCTCCCTCGCAACGGGATTGGGTTGGCTTGCTCGTGAGGGGACGGTTTCAGCGGAACCGATCGACTTCTTTGCGGAGGTCCTGCGCCAGTTTTTCCAGTTCCTTGGCGGTGATCGCCAGGTTCGAAACCACTTCGCGCTGTTCGCTGTTGGCCATGGCAATACTCTGCAGGTTGCTGCTGAGCAGGGTCGCGGTGCTGCTTTGCTCCTGCGTAGCCGTAGTGATCGCGGCGAATTGCTGGCCGGCCGAGCGGCTTTGCTCATCGATACGCGCCAGGGCCGAGGCCACGTTGGCGTTACGCGACAGGCCTTCCTGCATGAGCAGGTTGCCCTTCTCCATGGTGCTGATGGCGTTGCCGGTTTCCTGCTGGATGCTGTTGATCATGCCGGAAATTTCGTCAGTGGCCTGGCGAGTGCGCGAGGCCAGGCTCCGAACCTCGTCAGCTACCACGGCAAAACCACGACCCTGCTCGCCCGCCCGTGCAGCTTCGATGGCGGCGTTCAACGCCAGCAGGTTGGTTTGCTCGGCGATCGAAGTGATCACACCGACAATGCCGCCGATCTCCTGGGAGCGCTGGCCCAGCGTGTTGATGACCGTTGCAGTGCTGTTCAAGGCGCCCGCGATCTGTTCCAGGGACGATGACGCTTCGTCCATCGAGGTACGGCCGATGCGAGTCTGTTGGGCATTGTCCTGGGCCAGGCGCTCGGTATTGCCCATGTTGTCGGCGATGTTCAGGGAGGTGGCGCTGAATTCTTCCACCGCCCCGGCCATGCTGGTGATCTCGCCGGACTGTTGCTCCATCCCTTCATAGGCGCCACTGGACAATCCGGAGAGCGCCTGGGCACGGCTGTTGACCTCTTGGGAGGCTTTGCGAATGTGCTCGACCATGGTCGACAAGGCTTGGCTCATCTGGTTGAACGCACGGGCCAGTTGGCCGATCTCGTCGTGGCTCGACACATTCAGGCGCACGCTCAGGTCGCCGGCGCCCAAGGCCTCGGCCTGACGCACCAAGTCACCGAGGGGAGCCAGTTTGCTGCGCAACAGCCATACCGCCGCACCGACCGCCAGCAACATCGCCAGCAAACTGCCGATCGCCAGTTGCGTACCGACGTTCCAGGTCACTGCGTTGATCTCGGTTTTCGGCATGCTCGCCACGACCGACCAGGGCCCGCCCTCGAACGGCACGGCAACGCTATAGAACTCCTCCGCGGTGTCGTCCCAGAAAGCACCCTTGCCAGGCTTCTTGACCAACGCTGTGATGGCCGCGGTAGCACGGTCCAGTGCCTGCACACCGGCCGGCGGCACCAACCATTTGTTCTGCTCGTCCAATAACGCCAGCGAGCCGGTCTGTCCGATTCGGAAGCGCTTGAGGTTTTCGAACTGCGCATTCTGCGCATCGGTGTAATCGAATCCTACGTACAACACGGCAATGATCTTGCCGCTGCCATCACGCACAGGCGTGTACTGCGACATGTAGAAGCGCCCGAACAGCAACGCCCGGCCAATGTAGCTCTGGCCGCTGATCACCGGGCCGTAGGCCGGTCCGGCGCGGTCGAGCACAGTACCGATGGCGCGCGTACCGTCCTGTTTGCTGACGGATGTACTGACGCGGACAAAATCGTCGCCGCTGCGCACGAATACCGTGGCCACGCCGGCGGTCATCGTCTTGAAATCATCCACTTCCTTGAAATTGTTGTTCAACACTTCGCTGCCAAGGCTCAAGCCAGGCGTCTGAACGCCCGCCACCGTCACCGGCTGGTCCGGATGCACGCTCAAGCCGGCGCTGAAACGCTTTTCGAACAGACCCGCCAGCCGTTGGGTGCTTTCGCGCAACGTGCTGTGGAACGTGTTGAGCTGATCGGCCATCAGCCGCGCTTCGCTCGCGAGATGCTCTTCACGGGTAGAAAGGTTTGCAGCGTCAAGCGAACGCAAGGCAAAGACAGTACTGCCGGAGATCACGACCGCCAGTATCACGGCAAGGGCAAGGCCTAGCTGTGAGGCGATCCGGGCACGAGGTTGAGACATGACGGCTCCTGGCCGAGAGACTGGATCATCTTGATCACATCGCACGCTCGGCATCTGATTCGATGAGGTAGGTATTGGCCCTTTCTGAACGAAGGTTCTATGTTCACCTTCGGCCGTGACGCCGAATACTTGAGGGCTTTGGAAGGAATAATACCAAGTGGCTAGCACGGCGACTGCAACGTTTCAGCCCAGGCGCTTGACCTCAGGTAGTTGCATGGCCTTCACCTCGCTCTGGAGAAAGTCGCTGAGCCGGCGCAAACGTTCACCCCCGGGCCGGGTTTTCGGCCAGACCAGGTAGTAATGCTCGCCGCTGGCGACAGCGGTTGGCCATGGCAGGCTCAAGCGCCCCTGGGCAACGTCCTCGGCCACCATCAACAAATCGCCCATGGATACGCCGTAGCCGCGCGCGGCCGCGATCATGCCCAGTTCCAGGGTATCGAACACCTGACCGCCCCTGAGCGAGACTTTGTCAGCCAAGCCCATGCGCTGCAGCCAATTGCGCCAGTCGCGGCGATCCGGAGTGGGATGCAATAGCTCGGCCTTGGCCAATCGCGCCACATCCCAGGGTTGGTCATTGAGCAGGTTCGGAGCGCCGACCGGTATCAACTCCTCGGGAAACAGCAGGCTGGCCTCCCAGTCCGCAGGGAAATGCCCATTGCCCAGCAGGACTGCGCAATCGAAGGGCTCGGTATTGAAATCCACCGAGTCGATGTCCATCCAGGCGCTTGTCAGCTGCACTTCGTTGCCCGGTTGCAGATGGCGAAAGCGGCTCAGGCGCGCCAGCAGCCAGCGCATGGTCAGGGTCGATGGCGCCTTCATCCGCAGGATGCCGTCTTCTCCGTGCAATGTGTGGCAAGCCCGCTCCAGCGCCATGAAGCCCTCCCGCACGCCCGGCAGCAGCAGGCGCGCCGACTCGGTCAGTTGCAGGTTGCGCCCGCTGCGCTGGAACAGTCGACAGGCAAAGTGATCTTCGAGTGTGCGGATGTGCCGGCTGACGGCGCTCTGGGTGATCGACAGCTCCTCGGCGGCGCGGGTAAACGAGCTGTAGCGCGCCGCGGCTTCGAATGCCCGTAGCGCATAAAGCGGAGGAAGACGGCGTGACATCGCAAAAGCTCCATGGCGTGGTTTGCAAACCCTACCAGAAACCCATTCAGCATGAGTTTTAATCATGCCAGCGATCTTTTTTATCCTTTTGTGCAATCCGGCGGGAGGGCCGAGAATCTTCGTCTTACTGCCTTGCTGGAACATGGAGTGTGATGATCATGCGGCATCCTGTGCGTACCGAACTCTGGGCCATCCTGCGCCTGGCGGGACCGTTGATTGCTTCGCAGTTGGCGCACATGCTGATGGTGCTGACGGACACCCTGATGATGGCTCGCCTGAGCCCCGAAGCCCTGGCAGGCGGCGGGCTCGGGGCGGCGAGCTATTCATTCGTATCGATTTTCTGCATCGGCGTGATCGCGGCGGTGGGCACCCTGGTAGCGATCCGCCAGGGCGCGGGCGACATCGAAGGCGCCACCCGGCTGACCCAGGCCGGATTATGGCTGGCCTGGTTGATGGCGCTGGTGGCGGGCCTGCTGTTGTGGAATCTCAAGCCGGTGCTGTTGATGTTCGGCCAGACCGAAACCAACGTGCTCTCTGCCGGGCAATTCCTGCTGGCACTGCCGTTCGCCCTGCCCGGTTACCTGAGTTTCATGGCCCTGCGTGGCTTTACCAGCGCCATCGGGCGGGCCACGCCGGTGATGGTGATCAGCCTCGGCGGCACGGTGGCCAACTTCCTTCTCAACTATGCGCTCATCACCGGCATGTTCGGCCTGCCGAAGCTCGGCCTGATGGGGATCGGCCTGGTCACGGCCATCGTCGCCAACTGCATGGCCCTGGCGCTGGCCTGGCACATTCATCGGCACTCGGCCTACCGCGCTTATCCATTGCTTGCCGGCCTGTCGCGACCCAATCGCCAATACCTCAAGGAACTGTGGCGACTGGGCTTGCCGATTGGTGGTACTTACGCGGTGGAAGTCGGCCTGTTCGCATTCGCCGCCCTGTGCATGGGCACCATGGGCAGCACGCCGCTGGCGGCCCACCAGATCGCGCTGCAAATCGTCTCGGTGGCCTTCATGGTTCCGGCGGGCATGTCCTACGCCATCACCATGCGTATCGGCCAGCATTACGGTGCCGGGCAATTGCTCATGGCGCGCCTGGCCGGGAGGGTCGGGATTGGTTTTGGCGCGGCCGCCATGCTGGCGTTCGCCATGGTGTTCTGGCTGCTGCCGAATCAATTGATCGGCCTGTTCCTGGACCATGAGGACCCGGCGTTCCGCGCGGTCATCGACCTGGCGGTGAGCCTGTTGGCCGTGGCGGCGTGGTTCGAGCTGTTCGACGGCACACAAACCATTGCGATGGGCTGCATCCGCGGATTGAAGGACGCCAAGACCACGTTCCTGGTGGGCCTGGGTTGCTATTGGTTGATCGGCGCGCCGGCGGCGTGGTGGATGGCGTTCCATTTGCATTGGGGCCCGACCGGCGTCTGGTGGGGCCTCGCCCTGGGCCTGGCCTGCGCGGCGGTGAGCCTGACGTTGGCGTTCGAGTGGAAGATGAAGCGGATGATTCGCAGCGAGCCGGGACAGCAAGGTTTCGAAGCGATCCAGGCCAAATGAAACAAAGCCTTTTGTGGGAGCGAGCTCGCTCCCACCGGGTTTTGGGTTAGCTGATTTCCAGCATCGACTGCTGATCACCCTCGGACATCAGGTATTCAACCAACTCCGCCAGCGGCAACGGCTTGCTGATCAGGAACCCCTGCACCTGGTCGCATCCGAAACCGTGCAGCAACTCCAGTTGCTCGCGGGTCTCGACGCCTTCAGCCACCACCTCGAGGTTGAGGTTATGGGCCAGGTTGATCATCGCGTGGACCAGCTTGCGGTTCTCTTCGCGCTGCTCCATGCCGCCGACGAAGCTCTTGTCGATCTTGAGCAGGGCGATGGGCAGGCTGTTGAGGTGCACGAACGAGGAGAATCCGGTGCCGAAATCATCCAGGGAGAACCGTACCCCCAGGCGACCCAGGGCATCCATGGTCTGTTTGACCAGTTCGCTGCGACGCATCACGGCGGTTTCGGTGAGCTCGAACTCCAGCCATTGGGCCTCGACACCCCGCTCGGCGATCAACCGGCTCAGGGTCGGCAGCAACTGGCTGTCCTGGAACTGCCGGAACGAAAGGTTGATCGCCATGTGCAACGGCGCCTGCCCACGTTCACGCAGGTCCTGCATGTCCCGAAGGGCCCGGGCAATCACCCAGTAACCCAACGGCACGATGAGCCCGCTCTGCTCGGCCAGCGGCACGAACTCACTCGGTGGCAACAAGCCGCGCTCGCCATGGCGCCAGCGCACCAGGGCTTCGAGGCCGACAATCGTGCCATCTGCCAGGTTCAGCCGAGGCTGGTAATGCAATTCCAGCTCATCACGTCGCAACGCCCGCCGCAGCTCGCTTTCCAGGTCGGCGAGGCTGCGGGCGTTGCGGTTGATGCGCTCGTTGAAAATATGAAAGGTGCAGCCTTGGGTGCTCTTGGCCTGCTGCATCGCGATATGGGCGTGCCACATCAAGGGGTCCGCACCGGCTTGCGCCCGGGCGTGGGCAATGCCCAGGCTGCAACCGATCAACAGGCTTTCACCGTCGACCCAGTAGGGTTCGGCCATGGCTTCGATGATGCGCTCGGCCATCCACTCCGCTCGCTGGGGCGCCCGGCGGGTGTCTATCAACAAGGCGAACTCGTCGCTCCCCAGCCGTGCCAGCTGATCACCGGCCTCAAGCGCGCCTTTGAGCCGCGAGACAACCTGCAGGATCAGCCGATCGCCGGCCTGGTGGCCGAGGGCGTCATTGGCGTGGCGGAAATTGTCGAGGTCCAGGTGACCCAGGGCCAGGCCACGGCCTTCGTTTTCAGCCAGGCGAGCCGCCAGCAAGGTCTGAAAACCCTGGCGGTTGGCGATGCCTGTCAACGGGTCCTGCTCGGCGAGCCGTTGCAGGGTGTTTTCGAGCATCCCCCGCTCGCGCACGTGACGCAGGCAACGACGCAGGGTCGCCTCATCGAGGGCGTCGCGCACCAGCCAGTCGCTGACGCCATCCGGGGAAACCGAAGGTTCATGCTCGAGCAACAGAACTGTCGGCAAACGACAACGACCCGGTGCCGGCTGCAGGGCGGCAACGGTGAGCAGCACCGCGTTGCGGTTGTCCTCGAACAAGCTGCTGACCGAGTCCCAGTTCGGGGCGCTGATCAACACGACCGAGGGCCCCATGGGCGCCAGGCACTCGCGCAATATCGCTGACCACTCAGGCGTTTCGGCCAACAACAGCAAACGCAAGGGTTCGACAGGCGTGGACAAGCTGACTCCCTAGACTCTGCAAGGTGGTAGGCGCGGGGCATTATGACGCGCCGATGGGCAATCACCAATGCCAATGGTTCTCAGATACCCGCTTTTTGAAGCTTTTTCATCTCAAAAAACGAACGTTGGAACCAATTTCCGTCCGCATCCTGAGGGAAAGTGACGAAAGCGGCAATTGCAATGATGCGCAACGTCACAAGTCGGACAGGGCAGCACAATTCTCAGAGCCTGTTAAAATGCCGGCCCATTTCGCAAACGACTCCCTGAACCCTGTCATGTCCCGACTCAACCCCCGGCAGCAAGAAGCCGTGAACTATGTCGGCGGCCCTCTTTTGGTGCTCGCCGGTGCAGGCTCCGGCAAGACCAGCGTGATCACCCGCAAGATCGCGCACCTGATCCAGAATTGTGGCATCCGCGCCCAGTACATCGTCGCCATGACCTTCACCAACAAGGCCGCCCGGGAAATGAAAGAGCGGGTCGGCGGCCTGCTGCGCGCCGGCGAAGGTCGCGGCCTGACGGTCTGCACCTTCCACAACCTGGGCTTGAACATCATCCGCAAGGAACATGCGCGGCTGGGCTACAAACCGGGCTTCTCGATCTTCGACGAGGCCGACGTCAAGGCCCTGATGACCGACATCATGCAGAAGGAATATTCCGGCGACGACGGCGTGGATGAGATCAAGAACATGATCGGCGCCTGGAAAAACGACCTGATCCTGCCGCCCGAAGCACTGGAAAACGCCCGCAACCCCAAGGAACAGACCGCCGCTATCGTCTACGCCCATTACCAGCGCACGCTCAAGGCGTTCAATGCGGTGGACTTCGACGACCTGATCCTGTTGCCGGTCAAACTGTTCCAGGACCACGCCGACATCCTCGAGAAATGGCAGAACAAGGTCCGCTACCTGCTCGTGGACGAATACCAGGACACCAACGCCAGCCAGTATCTGCTGGTGAAACTGCTGATCGGCAAACGCAACCAGTTCACCGTGGTGGGCGACGATGACCAGTCGATTTACGCCTGGCGCGGCGCGCGGCCGGAAAACCTGATGCTGCTCAAGGAAGACTACCCGTCGCTCAAAGTGGTGATGCTGGAACAGAACTACCGCTCCACCAGCCGGATCCTGCGCTGCGCCAACGTGCTGATTTCCAACAACCCCCATGAGTTCGAAAAACAACTGTGGAGCGAGATGGGCCACGGCGACGAGATCCGCGTGATCCGTTGCCGCAACGAAGACGCCGAAGCCGAGCGCGTGGCCATGGAAATCCTCAGCCTGCACTTGCGCACCGACCGGCCGTACAGCGATTTTGCGATCCTGTACCGCGGCAACTACCAGGCCAAGCTGATCGAGCTGAAACTGCAGCATCACCAGGTCCCGTATCGTCTGTCGGGGGGGAACAGCTTTTTCGGCCGCCAGGAAGTGAAGGACCTGATGGCCTACTTCCGCCTGATCGTGAACCCGGACGACGACAACGCCTTCTTGCGGGTGATCAACGTGCCGCGCCGGGAAATCGGTTCGACCACCCTGGAAAAACTCGGCAACTACGCCACCGAGCGCAAGATCTCGATGTACGCCGCCACCGACGAAATCGGCCTTGGCGAGCATCTGGACAGCCGCTTCACCGATCGCCTGGCGCGCTTCAAGCGTTTCATGGACAAGGTCCGCGAGCAGTGCGCCGGGGAAGATCCGATCTCTGCGCTGCGCAGCATGGTCATGGACATCGACTACGAAAACTGGCTGCGCACCAACAGCTCCAGCGACAAGGCCGCCGATTACCGTATGAGCAACGTCTGGTTCTTGATCGAGGCGTTGAAGAACACCTTGGAAAAAGACGAAGACGGCGACATGACCGTCGAGGACGCCATCGGCAAGCTCGTGCTGCGGGACATGCTCGAACGCCAGCAGGAAGAGGAAGAAGGCGCCGAAGGTGTGCAGATGATGACGCTGCACGCCTCCAAAGGCCTGGAGTTTCCCTACGTGTTCATCATGGGCATGGAAGAAGAAATCCTGCCGCACCGTTCCAGCATCGAGGCCGACACCATCGAAGAAGAACGGCGCCTGGCCTACGTCGGGATTACCCGGGCACGCCAGACGCTGGCCTTCACCTTCGCCGCCAAGCGCAAGCAATACGGCGAAGTGATCGACTGCGCCCCGAGCCGCTTCCTCGATGAGTTGCCGCCGGACGACCTGGCCTGGGAAGGCAACGACGATACGCCGACAGAGGTCAAAGCCGTTCGCGGCAACAGTGCCTTGGCGGATATACGCGCGATGTTGAAGCGCTAGAATTTTCCACTATTTCAGGCGCTGAACGCGTCCCAGAGGAGGCTTCATGGAAGCCCTGCACCAGAAAATCCGAGAGCTAGGCATCGTGCTGTCCGACCAGGTATTGAAGGTCGATGCGTTTCTCAACCACCAGATCGATCCGCAGTTGATGAAGCTGATCGGTGATGAATTTGCCGCACTGTTCAAGGATTCGGGCATCACCAAGATCGTCACCATCGAAGCCTCGGGCATCGCCCCGGCGATCATGACCGGGCTGAATCTTGGCGTGCCGGTGATCTTCGCCCGCAAGCAACAGTCCCTGACCCTGACGGAGAACCTGCTGTCGGCCACCGTGTATTCCTTCACCAAGAAGACCGAAAGCACCGTCGCCATCAGCCCGCGCCACCTGACCAGCAGCGACCGCGTGCTGATCATTGATGATTTCCTGGCCAACGGCAAAGCCTCCCAGGCGCTGATTTCCATCATCAAGCAGGCCGGCGCCACCGTCGCCGGGCTGGGGATCGTGATCGAGAAGTCGTTCCAGGGCGGCCGCGCCGAACTGGATGCCCAGGGCTATCGCGTCGAATCGTTGGCCCGGGTGAAGTCGTTGGCGGGTGGGGTTGTGACCTTCCTAGACTAATACCCATTCCCCTGTGGGAGCGAGCCTGCTCGCTCCCACAGGGGATGGCCGATTTCTAAGGCGCGGTCGCCTTGAGCCCCGCCAGCAACAGCCGCTGATACAGCTCTTCCTTCAGCCCCTCCGGGCTCGTCAGCTGCATTCGCTCCAGATGCCCGGCATATTCCCAGGGCTGCGGCGCATCCAGGGCGGCTTTGCCCAGATCCAGGATCTCGGTGAGCTTGAATTTGCTTTTCAGCCAATTCAGCGCCCGCAATAAGTCCCGCTCGACCTCATCGAAATCACAGCCCAACGGGTACTCCGGAAACAGGTTGGGATGCCGCGCCTGGATCCCCTGCAAACGCTCCGAGGTGTTGTCGGCAAAGCGTGGATCGAGGCGAAAGTCCTTCGGCAGCTTGCCGGCATTTTGCGCTTGCTCGATCAATCCGGGTTGGAAGCGTGAATCGCTGATGTTCAGCAACGCCTCGATCACCGAGGCGTCGGTCTTGCCCCGCAGGTCGGCGATGCCGTACTCGGTTACCACAATGTCACGCAAATGGCGTGGAATCGTGCAGTGACCGTATTCCCAGACAATGTTCGAACTGACCACCCCTCCCGATTCCCGCCAGCTACGCAACAGCAGTATCGAACGCGCCCCTTCAAGCGCGTGGCCCTGGGCGACGAAGTTATACTGCCCACCGACGCCGCTGAGCACCCGCCCGTTTTCCAATTGGTCAGCCACTCCCGCGCCCATCAAAGTCATGGTGAAGACCGTGTTGATGAACCGAGCATCGAGGCGCTGCAAGCGCTTGAGCTGCTCCTGACCGTACAGCTCGTTGATGTAGCTGATACGCGTCATGTTGAATTCAAGCAGACGGCTCTGCGGCAACTCGCGCAAGCGCTCGTAGAAACTGCGCGGGCCGAGGAAGAACCCGCCATGAATGCAGATGCCATCGGGTTGCGCCGCCTCGTCGAGGGTTCCGGCAATGGCCCGCTCCTGGGTCGGCTCGTCGGGGTAGACCTTGCGCCGGATAATTCCGGCTTCCGCCAGCACCAGCAAACCGTTGACGAACATCTCACTGCAACCGTACAACCCCTTGGCGAAAGGCTCGACCCCGCCTTCGCGCTCGATCAATTGCGCCCACTGGCTGAGGTTCAGTTCCGCCAACAGAGCCTGGTAACCGGCGTTATCGGCTTGGCGCGCCAGCAGTGCCGCTGTCAGTGCGTCGCCCATGGAGCCGATGCCGATTTGCAACGTACCGCCATCGCGCACCAGGGTGCTGGCATGCAGGCCGATCAAGTGATCCTGGAACCCCACCGGCATGTTGGGCGTGGAAAACAACGTGTGGCTGTCCTTCTCGTCGATCAACAAGTCGAAGCCATCGATGCCGATTTCCGCGTCACCGGGCATGTACGGCAAGTCGCTGTGGACTTGGCCCACCAGGAGAATGGTCTCCCCCGCCTCGCGCCGCTTGGCGATCATCGGCAACAGATCCAGGGTAATGTCCGGATTGCAACTCAGGCTAAGGCGATCCGGGTGCTCCGGGTCGCTCGCCACCAGTTGGGCGATCAGGTTCAAGCCTGCCCCGTTGATGTCCCGGGCCGCGTGGCTGTAGTTACTGCTGACATAGTCCTGCTGGGCCGACGCGCTGTGTAAAAGGCTGCCGGGCTGCATGAAGAATTGTTGGACGCGGATATTGGCCGGCAGGCTATCGCGCTGCAGGTCGGCCAGGTAATCGAGTTCGGGATAATCGCCAAAGACCCGTTCGACGAAGGGTTCGAGGAAGCGCTTCTGCAACCCATCGCCCAAGGTCGGCCGCCCCAGGCTCAAGGCGGTGTAAATGGTCAGCTGTCGCTCGGGCAGTTGCGCGATGCGCCGGTACAGCGCGTTGGCGAACAGATTGGGTTTGCCCAGCCCAAGGGGCATGCCGAGGTGGATATGCGCGGGCAGACGCTCGAGTACGTCATCCACCGCCTGTTCGATTGAACACAACTGCACCATCCGACCCTCCGGGACATTCCATGAATGTGGGTTGGACCGAGCTTGCCGGGTCTTGGTTGCGATGACCAGTCCGGAAAAAAATCCCAGGCACAAAAAAGCCGCTCGTAAGCGGCTTTTTTGCGGAAGATGAATGCCTGTTACAGACCGGACATCTCTTTGATGGCGCCTTTGAGTTCATCATCGGTGCAATCGGCGCAGGTGCCTTTAGGCGGCATGGCGTTGACGCCCGTGATGGCCTTGGCCAGGATGCCATCGAGACCGCCCTGGTGGTCGGCGCGTTCTTTCCAGGCTGCCTTGTCACCGATTTTCGGCGCGCCCAGCAGACCAGTACCGTGGCAAGCGTTGCAATGTTTGGCAATGACGTCTTTTGGCGCCTTGGCACCGCCGGCACCGCCCGCCGCTGTAGCCACTTCCATCCCCTTGCATTCCTTGCCCTGGACGCAAACCTGGCCGACGGGTTCAAGGCGCTTGGCGATGTCATCGTTGGGCGCCGCTTGAGCGCTCGCAGCCCATAGGGCCAATACGGTTGCTGGTGCAGCCAGCATTTTCATAATTAGGTTCACGCGTACACCCTCAATGGTGGCTAGTCACGCCTGCGGCCACGGTTTGCAGGCGGGCGCAAGTATAGCGGTAAGCCTGTCACTCCGAAACAACCCCAAAGTCGCAAGGGTCTTGTTTGTCATGACAGGCCAACCTTCGGGCGCCTTTGCCCCTGCGGGCTCGGCGCCTCTTGGTCTAGAAATTGGCCGGTGTGGCTGCGCTGATCAGTCGCGCCGGCACGTCGAACGGGTTACGGAAGCGGTGGGGCTTGGTGCTTTCGAAATAGTAGCTGTCACCGGCTTCGAGCACGAAGGTTTCGGCGCCCACCACCAATTCCAACCGCCCTTCCACCAGGATCCCGGTTTCTTCGCCTTCGTGGGTGAGCATCTCGTCGCCCGTGTCGGCGCCAGGCGGATAGATTTCGTTCAAAAACGCAATCGCCCGGCTCGGATGCGCCCGGCCCACCAGTTTCATGGTCACGGCGCCATCGGAGATGTCGATCAGTTCGTTGGCTTTGTAGACGATCTGGGTCGGTTTCTCCTGGAGGATTTCTTCGGAGAAAAACTCGACCATGGACATGGGAATCCCGCCAAGGACCTTGCGCAGCGAGCTGATCGAGGGGCTCACGCTGTTTTTCTCGATCATCGAAATGGTGCTGTTGGTGACGCCCGCGCGCTTGGCGAGTTCACGCTGGGAAAGGCCTTTGAGTTTACGAATGGATTGCAGTCGTTCACCGACGTCCAATGCTGGAGCCTCCAGGGAATCAGGTTGTGTGTAAAGTGAGCGTTATCATGGCGACAGCGTTCAGTATTTACAACACTTTGGCCCGAATCCTGTGCGGTGAAGCGACTTTCGGTAGATAGCGCTCAGCCTCACCCCTTGGAATAGAGCCTTGGCACCCGCCGCAGGTTGCAGAATATCTGGTAGGGAATCGTGCCGGCAGCCATCGCCACGTCGCTGGCGAGGACATTTTTGCCCCATAGCTCGACCGTGGAGCCGAGCCCGGCCTGGGGGATATGGGTCAAGTCCACGCACAGCATGTCCATCGATACCCGCCCGACCAGTTGGCTACGCTGCCCGTCCACCAGCACCGGCGTGCCGTTGGGCGCCTGGCGCGGGTAGCCGTCGGCGTAGCCCATGGCGACCACGCCCACGCGTGTCGGTTGCGCCGTGACAAAGCGTGCGCCATAACCCACGGGCTCGCCGACGGGAAGCTCGCGCACGCTGATGATTCTAGACTCCAGCGTCATAACCGGCTGCAGGCGCGAAGCAACGGCATTGGCCTCCTCGAAAGGCGTTGCGCCGTACAGCATGATGCCGGGCCGCACCCAGTCGCTGGGGATCTGCGGCCAACCCAGCACCGCCGGAGAATTGCGCAGGCTGACCTCTGCCATCAGGCCCTGGCGGGCCTGCTCGAATACTGCTAATTGTTGCAGGCTGCTGGGGTCATGCAGTTCATCGGCACGGGCGAAGTGACTCATTAATACGATCTTCGCCACGTTTCCACTGGCCAGGAGGCGACGATACGCCGGCTGGAACTCGTCCTGATGCAATCCGACCCGATGCATACCCGAATCGAGCTTGAGCCAGACCGTGATCGGCTTGCCCAGCGTCGCGCGCTCGATCGCTTCGAGTTGCCACAACGCATGCACCACGCACCAGAAATCATGTTCGACGATCAAGGCAAGCTCATCGGCCTCGAAAAATCCTTCCAGCAGCAGGATCGGTCCACCAATACCGCCCGCTCGCAGCTCCAGGGCCTCTTCGATACAGGCCACGGCAAACCCGTCGGCCGTTTCCTGCAAGGCTTCGGCGCAGCGCACCGCCCCGTGCCCATAGGCGTCGGCCTTGATCACCGCAAGGGCTTTGGCCCCAGTGACTTCGCGGGCCAATTGATAGTTATGACGCAAGGCTTGGAGGTCGATCAGGGCACGGGCAGGACGCATGGCGGCACGCTTCTAGGCAGTCATGGATAAAAAACCGGCGCAGGCTGACAGCATCAACCACCAACAGCGCCGGGAGAGGGAGAGTTTTGACAGCTGTCAGGGCAGCGCGGCCGAAACACTCAAGCAGTCATTGGTGAGCTGGCGCTGGATTGCCATGTTTTGCGGACTCCTGGGGTTTGCTGCCATAACGGGAAATGTCGAGGCCTTCGGCGCTGATCTGTGGCTTTTTCTTCGCCATCAGGTCCGCCAGCAGGCGACCGGAACCACAGGCCATGGTCCAACCGAGGGTGCCGTGGCCAGTGTTCAGGAACAGATTCTTGAACGGGGTAGCGCCCACAATAGGCGTGCCGTCCGGTGTAGTTGGGCGCAGGCCTGTCCAGAAACTGGCCTGGGCCAGGTCGCCGCCCCGAGGATAAAGGTCGTTGACGATCATCTCCAGGGTTTCGCGCCGACGCGGGTTCAGCGAAAGGTCGAATCCAGCGATTTCGGCCATGCCGCCGACGCGAATACGATTGTCGAACCGGGTGATCGCGACCTTGTAGGTCTCATCGAGGATGGTCGAGGTCGGCGCCATCGCCGGGTCGGTAATCGGCACGGTCAGGGAATAGCCCTTGAGCGGATACACCGGCGCGCGGATACCGAGGGGCTTGAGCAACTGTGGCGAGTAGCTGCCCAAGGCCAGGACGTAGCGGTCGGCTGTTTCCAGCTTGCCGTCGATCCAGACGCCGTTGATGCGGTCACCGGCGAAATCCAGGCGCTCGATATTCTGGTCGAACCGAAATTGCACGCCGAGCTGGACAGCCATTTCCGCCAGGCGGGTGGTGAACATCTGGCAGTCGCCGGTCTGGTCATTGGGCAGGCGCAGCGCACCAGCGAGGATGTCGGTGACGTTGGCCAACGCCGGCTCGACCCGGGCGATGCCTGCGCGGTCGAGCACTTCGAACGGCACGCCAGACTCCTTCAACACGGCGATGTCCTTGGCCGCGCCATCGAGCTGGGCCTGGGTGCGGAACAGTTGAGTAGTTCCCAGGCTGCGGCCCTCGTAAGCAATGCCGGTCTCGGCGCGCAACTCGTCCAGGCAGTCACGGCTGTACTCGGACAGGCGGACCATGCGCTCCTTGTTGATTGCGTAGCGGCTGGCAGTGCAATTGCGCAGCATCTGCGCCATCCAGAGGTATTGATCGATGTCGGCAGTGGCCTTGATCGCCAACGGCGCGTGACGCTGCAACAGCCACTTGATGGCCTTGAGCGGCACACCGGGCGCGGCCCACGGCGAGGCGTAACCCGGCGACACCTGGCCGGCGTTGGCGAAGCTGGTTTCCATGGCCGGCGCCGGCTGACGGTCGACCACCACCACTTCAAACCCGGCACGGGCCAGATAGTAAGCACTGACGGTACCGATGACGCCGCTACCCAAGACCAGAACGCGCATGTTGAATCCTCATCGCGGATGACCGCTGACGTTTGTTGTACAAAGCTTAGATGGGCGCAGTGTAAAAAAGATCAGCCAGTGCTTTTCACTATATAAATCCCTATATTTGGCGAGAATTCTCGGCAAAAACCCTTTTCATGGAGGCGCATCACCTGTGCGTACCAATACCCAGACCAAGCGCGAGCTGGACAAGATCGACCGCAACATTCTGCGCATCCTCCAGGCGGACGGGCGGATTTCCTTCACCGAACTGGGCGAAAAGGTCGGTCTCTCCACCACGCCATGTACCGAGCGGGTCCGGCGCCTGGAGCGCGAAGGCATCATCATGGGCTACAACGCCCGGCTCAATCCGCAGCACCTGAAGGGCAGCCTGCTGGTGTTTGTCGAGATCAGCCTCGACTACAAGTCCGGCGATACCTTCGAAGAATTCCGACGCGCAGTGCTGAAATTGCCACACGTCCTGGAATGCCACCTGGTGTCGGGCGACTTCGATTATCTGGTGAAGGCGCGGATTTCCGAGATGGCCTCGTACCGCAAGCTGCTGGGCGACATTCTGCTCAAGCTGCCCCACGTGCGTGAGTCCAAGAGCTATATCGTGATGGAAGAAGTGAAGGAGAGCCTGAACCTGCCGATCCCGGATTGAGAGGCCTAGACCAACACCTGCCGGGTACTCGCCATGTACTCATGAATCTGCTTCTCGACACGCGGGTGGATCAGCTCCACCGGGCGTCGACCATTGGGACATGGCAAGGTCGCCGTGGTGCCGAACAGACGGCAGATCAACGGCCGCTCGTCGTAGACCGTGCAACCGTTCGGCCCCAAGTGCACGCAATCGAGCGCTTCCATGGCGGCGTCCTGTTCGGCGCGGGTCTTGCGCGGTAGCCGGGACATTTCCTCGGGCGAGGTGGTCACCGGGCCGCAGCAGTCGTGACAGCCCGGCACGCACTCAAACGTAGGGATCTGCTGACGCAGCGTGCGGATTTTTTGGCTGTTGCAGCTCATCGAGGCGAGTACCGGGTCGGGACAGCCTTGGATTCTGCCTCAAAAGGCGCAGGCCAGACAGCGTCAGCCGACCAGAGTTGCCGATGGAGGAAAGCACGGCTTATGCTCCGTAAAATTTCTCAAACACATCAATCAGGATTACGCACATGAACGCCCGTGTTCAGCAACCTGTCCCGAGCCACGCGCACGCCGCCTCTTATTACGCCGCCAGCAGCCTGCCGCAGCCGGACCATCCGGTGTTGCAAGGCGAGCTGATCGCGGACGTCTGTGTGGTGGGCGGCGGGTTCTCCGGGTTGAACACGGCCATCGAACTGGCCGAGCGCGGGATGAGCGTGGTGTTGCTCGAAGCACATAAAATTGGCTGGGGTGCCAGCGGACGCAACGGCGGCCAGTTGATTCGCGGCGTTGGGCACGGCCTCGACCAGTTTGCTTCGGTCGTCGGTAACGACGGCGTCCGTCAGATGAAACTGATGGGGCTTGAGGCGGTGGAAATCGTCCGACAACGAGTCGAGCGCTTTCAGATTTCTTGCGACCTGACCTGGGGTTATTGTGACCTTGCCAACAAACCCGGCGACCTCGAGGGCTTCGCCGAAGACGCCGAAGAATTGCGCAGCCTGGGCTACCGCTACGAGACCCGACTGCTGCGCGCTGACGAAATGCACAGCGTGGTGGGCTCGGATCGTTACGTTGGCGGCTTGGTCGACATGGGTTCGGGTCACCTGCATCCGCTCAACCTGGCGCTGGGAGAAGCCACGGCGGCCCAGCAATTGGGAGTTCGACTGTTCGAACGATCAGCCGTCACCCGCATCGACTATGGCCATCAAGTAAAAGTACATACCGAGCACGGCTCGGTCCGCGCCAATACCCTGGTGCTGGGCTGCAACGCCTACCTCAATGGCTTGAACCAGGAGTTGAGCGGCAAAGTGCTGCCGGCCGGCAGCTACATCATCGCGACCGAGCCGTTGAGCGAAACGCAGGCACATGCGCTATTACCGCAGAACATGGCCGTTTGTGATCAGCGGGTGGCGCTGGATTATTACCGGCTTTCGGCGGATCGCCGCTTGTTGTTCGGCGGGGCTTGTCATTATTCCGGGCGCGATCCGCAGGACATCGGCGCCTATATGCGTCCGAAAATGCTCAAGGTTTTCCCTCAGTTAGCGGACGCGAAAATCGATTATCAATGGGGCGGGATGATCGGCATCGGCGCCAACCGCTTGCCACAGATCGGCCGCCTCAAGGGTCAGCCGAACGTGTATTACGCTCAGGCCTACTCGGGCCATGGCGTAAACGCCACGCACCTGGCGGGCAAACTGCTGGCCGAAGCAATCAGTGGGCAACAGGGAGGTGGCTTCGATCTTTTTGCAAAGGTGCCGCACATGACATTCCCAGGGGGCAAACATTTGCGCTCACCGCTGCTGGCATTGGGGATGTTGTGGCATAGATTGAAAGAACTGGTGTGACAGGGGCCGAGGGAGCTTGCTCCCTCGCCACAGGTTTCTTATCGATTCAAATCCGCCAGAACGGCTTCAAGCCTTCCGCCCGCGCCTGCTCCCGACTCAGTCCAATATCACGCAACTGTTCGGTCGACATGTCCAACAGGGCTTTGCGTGTATGCAAACGATGCCAGAACAGTCCCCAGCGACTCAGGCCGGCTGGCGCATTGCGCAAAGCCCCGCTGCGCAGCTCCTTTTCCTGCCCAGCCGCCAGTTCCTGACTGTGTAACGTCAGCCGTACATCGCTCAAGCCGTTCATTTTTGATCGCTCCTGTTTACTTGGGTAGCCAGAGCTTTCATGATGCGCGGACGGCCAAAAGCAATACAGATTCAGGCGATGTCTTTTATAAGCATACAGAATCGGCGTTTTCGGCACTGAATCGAAGTTTTGCGCCGCAACTGTATTGGTTGTCGCTTTCCCACTTCACTGAGAACGCACCATGACGCTGTACGTGAACCTCGCCGAGCTGCTCGGCACCCGTATCGAACAAGGCTTCTACCGCCCCGGTGACCGGCTGCCGTCGGTGCGCGCCTTGAGCACCGAACACGGGGTCAGCCTGAGCACGGTCCAGCAGGCCTATCGCGTGCTGGAGGACAGCGGGCTGGCAATGCCGAAACCCAAGTCTGGCTATTTCGTGCCGGTCAGCCGGGAACTGCCGGACCTGCCGGCGGTGGGCCGTCCAGCCCAGCGCCCGGTGGACATTTCACAATGGGACCAAGTGCTGGAACTGATACGCGCCGTACCGCGCAAAGACGTGGTGCAGCTGGGTCGCGGGATGCCGGATATCCATTCGCCAACCATGAAGCCATTACTTCGCAGCCTGGCGCAGATCAGCCGACGGCAAGACATGCCCGGCCTGTATTACGACAACATCTATGGCAACTTGGAACTGCGGGAACAGATCGCCCGGCTGTCCTTGGACTCCGGCTGCCAACTGGGCGCCAACGACCTGATTGTCACTACCGGCTGCCACGAAGCGTTGTCAGTGAGCGTCCGCGCCACCTGCGAGCCAGGTGACATCGTCGCGGTGGATTCACCCAGCTTCCATGGCGCCATGCAGACGCTGAAAGGCCTGGGCATGAAAGCCCTGGAAATCCCCACCGACCCACTCACTGGCATCAGCCTGGAAGCTTTGGAACTGGCGTTGGAGCAATGGCCGATCAAGGCCATACAGTTGACCCCGAGCTGCAATAACCCGTTGGGTTACATCATGCCCGAGGCCAACAAACGAGCCCTCTTGACCTTGGCACAGCGCTTTGATGTGGCGATTATCGAAGACGATGTGTATGGCGAACTGGCTTACACCTACCCGCGTCCGCGCACCATAAAGTCTTTCGACGAAGATGGGCGCGTCCTGCTCTGCAGTTCTTTTTCCAAGACCTTGGCGCCGGGCCTGCGAGTGGGTTGGGTTGCCCCCGGCCGCTATCTGGAACGGGTGCTGCACATGAAATACATCAGCACGGGATCTACCGCGCCGCAGCCCCAGATCGCTATTGCCGAGTTTCTCAAGGCTGGTCATTTCGAGCCGCATTTACGCCGCATGCGCGGGCAATACCAGCGCAATCGCGACGTAATGATGGACTGGGTCAGCCGATATTTCCCCCAGGGCACCCGCGCCAGCCGCCCTCGTGGCAGCTTCATGCTCTGGGTCGAGTTGCCGGAAGGCTTCGATACGCTGAAGCTCAACCGCATGCTTCATGACCAAGGGGTCCAGATCGCGGTCGGCAGTATTTTCTCGGCATCTGGCAAATACCGTAATTGCCTGCGCATGAACTACGCTGCCAAGCCAACGGCGCAAATCGAAGATGCTGTACGCAAGGTGGGTGCCGCCGCGAGCAAGCTGTTGAGCGATGTCGCCAACGTCCAATGAAGCTCATCGATCACTGAATGATCGGCGGTGCAGGCACGCTCAGCCAACCTGGCAAGCCACCTCAAGACGATCGATAGGCGCTGAGGATGCCGGCATCTGGCGAGTATCGATTTCCAAGCGGCAGATTTGCTCATCGGCAAGCGCTATAGAGAGTTTTGCCACGACAGGGGCATCCTCCAGATATACCAGGCCCGTGTCGACCACCGTCGTCAAGTACTGACCCGCGTGGTCATAAACCCCAAGGCCCTTGGCCATGGGTACCCCCTCTTCGTTGCGCACGTATAGCAACAAGCGACGAACCCTGGCGGCCTGGAAGTCGAGCCGCGGCACAGCGCCGCGCGCTGCCCGCACTTCTTGGTAACCATTTGGCACCTCAATGTTGCGAGGGAGGCTGACCGTGTCGATTTCAACACGGCTCGCCTGGTAAGGCGGCAGTTCAGCCGCCACCGCACGCCCGGCTCCATCGGTCCAGACGGGCCCCTGGGGCGTTCCAATCTTCACTCCGGCGTAGTCGCCGACTTTGAGCAGGCCGAACGTGTCGCGCAGCGGATACGGCGAAGGCGTCACGCCCTCGTCGTGCAAAGCCAACCCGCCGCGTAGCGTCAGGTCATAATGGCGCGCGCCGGCGCTGCTCCGGGAATACCCCAGTTCTGCGCTGGTATAACGGGGCACGGCGTTAAGCCTGGCGTTGAAGTCGTTCCGGTCGTCGGCGAAGCGATCGGCACCGATGCTGTAGCCAAGGCTGTCACTGACCTGCTCCGAATAACGTGCGCCACTGCGCACTCCTCTCGAATCATCGTAACGTACAGAAGTGCTTATTCTTCGGTTGCGTCCCAGGGGAACACCCACGTTGACGAACGCACCTGATCTACCCGCTTGCTCAAACCTGTCGTGTTCAAGGCTCAGCGAAAACGTCGCCCAGTCGAAACCCCGCGACCATGCCGCGCTGACCCTCGAATGAGCTTTTCCACCCCCGCCCTGATAGCGAGCCAATGATCCGCTCAGCGCACCCCAAGCCGGATCCGCTCTCCTCAGCGATAGGCTCCAGTGATTGGCCGCGCGGGCAAACGGGTCACCTCCAACGGCATCACGCCCGGCCTCAGACAAGTATCGAAACCCAGGGCTGCGCTGGCCCGCTGTCAAACCGACCGATAGCCCGTCGCCCAGCGTCGTGTTGAGTGTGGCCTGGATCTCTTGGCCGCCGATGCCTCGTGTCGTGCGTGAACCGAGCTGCTGCAGGGTCAGCACGGTCGCTGGGGTCAGCGCTTGAGAAACGCCCCATCCAAAGGATTGGTAACCGTCGGCCCCCATCCACCCTGCGCTCGTCTGCGTCCGAGGGCCCCATCGCCAGTCCCGGCTGGCGGCAAAAAATGATGGGGTGTCATGGTCACGCCCGATCTGCCGGATCCTGCCTGCCGCCAATCCATAACTGGGCAGGGTGCCTAGTCTCGCGGGACGCACTTGCGCGGCAGGCACATGAAAGTCGCGACGCTCACCGCTTTCTTCGAACACGCTGACTTCCAGATCCAGCCTATCACTGATCAGCGGCAGGTCGCGCAAGGTGAACGGCCCGGGGGGGACCAGAGTGGTATAGATCACGATGGCACTCTGGCGGACCTCGACTCGGGCCGTCGAATAGGCCAACCCTTGGACCTCGGATCCCGCGCCCAGCCCACCCGCATCCGCGGAAAGCGCCGTTTCCGGGAAGATTTGCACCCCGGTGAACGGGCCCGTGGAAAACAACGAGGAACGCATGTTCAACTGGCCCAACTGCACCTGCGCGCCAAATCGCTCCCAGGTCTTGGATGCTTGGGTGTACAGCGTCTCGAAACGCGTCACGCCCTGGAACGACGTGTAATTCTGGCGGCTGCGTACGACCCAATCTCCGGCATTGAAACCCAGCTCAGTGCCCAAGCTGCGATAGTGGCTGGACTGCCCCGCAGCGGAACCGTCGATGACCAGAGCATCGTAATTCCACACACCCGCCACCCCTCCGGAGTCCCAGCCGCCGGGACGCTGCCCTGGCGTCGCCAGCAAGTCGGCGGGCACCACCAATGAAACCAGGTTCTGTCCCGGATCAAGCTGCACCTGGAAGCCGGCCAACGCTTGTACGGCAGACAGGCAAAGCGCCTCATCAACGCCTGGATTCACGTTCGACGGCGCGGCGATTCCCACGTGCTCAAACAAGTTCGCATCGGCGCACAACTGCCCTTCGTCATCGAACGTCACGGAGATCTGCCCGGAAGGTACGCCATTGACATTCAGGGCGACGCGGTTGCGTCCTGCGGCAAACCGCGCGGCGCTGCGAAAGTACTCGGCGACATTCGGATCGATCCCTCGCGCTTCGAGCACCGAACGGTCAAATTCATCGGACGCCTGTGCCGAGGCTTCGGTCCAGGCAATCGACATCAGGACCAGGCTGCCGACAGGCCGCCAGAAGACACCCAGGCCCACTACTGCAAGCTCAAGCGTGCGTCGTGGCTACCAGCGGCAAACCCGTAGGTGGTGGCTGGGAACAACCGGACATGTGTGCCCAGGCTCGATGGCGTGGCGAACGCCAGCGTTTCCCCCGGCAGGATATAGGTACGGCCGATATCCAGTGTTGCACCACCGGGAATCAGACTCACCGATCGCGCCAGCCTCACAACATAGGGGCTGGGATTGCTCACGCTTATCTCACCGGTCCTGGCGCTCCAGACCAGCCGTTTCCAAGGCATTCGCTCCGTTGCCAGGCCAGCCGGACGAATAATCACCGGGATGTTCTGGCGCACGCCCATGGAGATTTGTGCGCCGCTCGCCGCCGGACGCGCTTTGATGCCCTCGAACACGACGCGCTTGAGCCGCTCCGTCTGCAAGACAGCGGCACTGTGAAGGATAAAACGCACTTGCTGGCTCTGGCCGGGTTCCAGTCGAGCCACGGGAGGGTTGACCAGGAGCAACGGTTCCTTGTCCTGCGGAAGGTCAAGGACAGCGCTATAGAGCAATGCCGGTTGATCGTCCGTATTCCTGACATTCAGGGTCGCCTCCCCTATGCCCTGGTCGACAATCACAACCGGCGTTTCCGGGACCATTCCGGCCGCCTGGGCGCCAAGGCCTATGAATGGCAGGCACAGCGCTGCCATCGCACTCGTCCACAGCGAGCAATTTCGAACAAACATGGGAATCTCCAGAGGCACCGACCGAGACATGCCAGGCACGTCTCGTCGGCATCAAACCTACCCGCAGGAGCACGGCTCCTCAGGCGAATCGATAGCCCTTCAGACGCGCATCACGCGTCGCATGCGCCAGGAGTCAGAGGTAAAACACATCGAACGTAACCGAACCGTCGAGATCGAAGTCATCGGTGGTAGCCGGTAATTCGGACGTGGCGCGAATGACCGCGGCGACTTTCATCGGGAAGGTGTGAAGACGAGCCGGTGCGGGACCGGCTGCCGGGCTACCCCCCCAGGAGTAAGTCGTTGGCGCATTGGTCACCAAACCATTGGTCGGCACGCTCCAGCCCGGATTGGCCGCCGTTCGTAGCAGCAGTGACTGCAAAGCGCCGTCGGCCCGAGGCTGGCCACCCAACAAACCGAAACCACCGATGCCGACCCCCTGGGTGCTACCCAGGCCGTAATACAGATCATCGCCTCGGCTTCCGTTGAAGGACAGGCCCGGCACTTTGGAAGCACCGCGGTTGTCAGTCACGGCAATTTCCACGGCCGCCGGAGCGGAGCAGGTGATTTGCAGGCTGACGTCCCGCTGAGGAAGATCGTTCTGCCGATCGGGGGCCAGGGTGGACGAAAAAATCCGGCCTAGGTTGACATCGCTACCACCGGCAAATGCCGGAACGCAGGAGGTCGGAATGACCCGGCCAGTTACATTCAAATCAACACTGGCCGCCTGGGCGATCATGGGCGTGGAAGCAGCAGCCAGCATGCTGGCCAGGAATATTTTTTTCATGATTACTTACCTGTGGAATGGGAGGGAGTGGAGTCATGCGATGGCTATCAGGGAAGGAAACCAGCCACCGGCAGCAATGCCTGCGTATCGTTGCCTACCAGATGGGATTTTTCTGTAGGAAAAGGCTCCTCGACGCGCCATGTTTTTCAGCAAAACGCGTGGCTCTCTTGGCCTTGGAGGCGGTGTCCCACACCCAAGGGGCATCGCATCTCGCAGGCATGACGGATCAAAAAGCCGTGCCATACTCCTTCGCAACGACCCGGGATGATTCGACTTGAAACCCCACGTTCCCCTGACATTCGCTCTGTTGCTCGCCACGACTCTCTGCGGCTGCGCGAGCCTGGATATCACTCGCGAGCCCAGCCAGGCGCTAGCGGCGGAGCATTCGACCTTCGGTCGCTCAGTCCAGGCCCAAGCCGCTCTTCACGAGGGCCGCTCGGGCTTTCGTCTACTGTCGGACAGCTCCGAGGCCTTCACCGCCCGGGCCGAATTGATCCGCAACGCTCAAGGCAGCCTGGACTTGCAGTACTACATCGTCCATGACGGGATCAGCACGCGAATGCTGGTGGACGAGTTGCTCAAGGCCGCCGACCGGGGCGTACGCGTGCGCATCTTGCTGGATGACACCACCAGCGACGGGCAAGAGGAGACCATCGCGACGCTCGCTGCCCACCCCAACGTCCAGATCCGCCTGTTCAACCCTTTGCATCTTGGCCGCGCCACCGGCGTGACCCGCGGCCTCGGGCGGCTGTTCAACCTGTCGTTGCAGCATCGAAGGATGCACAACAAGCTTTGGCTGGCGGACAACAGCATGGCGATCGTCGGAGGCCGAAACCTGGGGGATGAGTATTTCGATGCCGAACCCAACCTGAACTTCACCGACATCGACCTGCTCGGCGTCGGGCCGGTGGCCGAGCAGCTGGGACATAGCTTCGACCAGTATTGGAACAGCGCCCTGAGCAAGCCCATCGAGCAGTTCATGTCCCATCGGCCCACTGCCCAGGACTTGGCCGACAGCCGCTTGCGCCTGCAAGCGTCCCTTGATCAGACGCACAAGGAAAACCAGGCGCTGTATCAACAGCTGACCACCTACAAGACCCAGCCACGCCTGGACACCTGGCGCAGTCAATTGATCTGGGCCTGGAACCAGGCATTGTGGGACGCGCCTAGCAAAGTACTGTCAAGGGATGAGCCTGACCCCCAATTGCTGCTGACAACGCAACTGGGGCCGGAGCTGACCGGAGTGAGCAAGGAATTGATCATGATCTCGGCCTACTTCGTCCCCGGCCAGCCGGGCCTGGTGTACCTGACCAGTCGCGCCGATGCCGGCGTGTCGGTGAGCCTGCTGACCAACTCCCTGGAAGCCACTGATGTGCCCGCTGTTCATGGCGGCTACGCGCCGTATCGCAAGGCCCTGTTGCAGCACGGCGTGCGCCTGTTCGAACTGCGACGACAGCCGGGCGACAATGGCAGCAGCCCACATCTGTTCTATAGCAAATCCTACGGCGAGTCGGACTCCAGCCTGCACAGCAAGGCGATCATCTTCGACCGGCAGAAGTCCTTCATCGGCTCGTTCAACTTCGACCCGCGTTCGGTCCTGTGGAACACCGAGGTCGGTGTCCTGGTGGACAGCCCGGAGCTTGCCGACCAGGTGCGCGAGCTGGCGTTACAGGGGATGGCGCCGACCCTGAGTTATCAAGCGCGGCTTGAAGAGGGAAGAATGGTATGGACCACCGAAGACAACGGCAAGCTACACGACTTGGACCGCGAGCCAGGCAGTTGGTGGCGCCGGTTCAATGCCTGGTTCGCCACGACGATCGGGCTTGAGAGCATGCTCTGAGGGTTGACTGCTTTTCTGGCAGTCCGCCTTTGTGGCGAGGGAGCAAGCTCCCTCGTCGCCGGCCTCTTCTAACTTCAGGCGGGCTGTGTCGCTCCGAACGCGCCTTGTCGCAACAACAGAATCACCAACCCGAACGCCCCCGCAGCCATGAACAGGGGCAGCGCGTGCCCGCTGATCCATTGGCTGCCCGCCCCCGCCAACAAAGGTCCAACCAGGCATCCAATGCCCCAAAGCTGGGCAATATGAGCGTTGGCCCGGACCAGCGCATCGTCGCGATAACGCTCGCCGATCAAAATCAGCGACAAGGTGAACAGCCCTCCCGCGCTGGCACCAAACAGCACCCACAGCGGCCAGATGAAGAGCGTGTCGATCAGCAGCGGCACTGCCAGGCTGGACAACATCAAGACCACCGCGCAGCCAGTGAACAGCGAGCGACGCGAAAGACGATCGGCCAGGGCACCGATGGGCAATTGCAGCAAGGCATCGCCGACCACCACTGTGCTGACCATCGCCAGTGCGACATCGGCGCTGAAGCCCTGGCGCAAGCAATAGACGGGCAGTAACGTCAGGATCATGGCTTCAAAGGCGGCGAACAACGACACGGCCCAACCAATCGCCGGCAAGCCCCGGCAAAAGCCCCAGAGATCTTTGAAGGTGACACTGCTGGCTTCACTGCTGGGCGCCCCGCTACGGCCAAGCAACAATAAGGGCGAGACCAGCAGCAGGCCGACGCCCACCCAGAAGCCATAGTCGTGGTCGGTCCCAAGGGCGCCGAGCAGCAACGGACCGGACAGTTGGCTCAACGCATAGCTGCTGCCGTACAGCGCGACCAACCGGCCGCGCCATTGTTCGACGACCAATTGATTGATCCAGCTCTCGCCAAGGATGAACACCAGCGTCAGGACCACGCCGATCAACAGCCGCAGCAGCAACCACACCGGATAACTGGGCAACAGCGCCAGCAACCCGATGGACAGCGCCCCGCCCCAGAGGCACAGGCGCATCAATGCCGCCGTGCCGAAGCGCGCCGCCAGTCGGCTCGATACCTTGGCCCCGACCAGCACCCCAACGGCCGGCATGGCGGCCATAACGCCGATGGCGAACGAACCGTAACCCCAGCCCTCCAGGCGCAGCGACACCAGCGGCATGCTCACGCCCAGGGCCAGGCCGACACTCAGGACAGACGCCAACACGGCGAAATAAGTCGCCCAACGCATTTCCCTGCTCCTGTAGCAATCACTCAAAACCAATGCGGGAGCGAGCTTGCTCGCGATGGCGGTCATACATTCATCATATTTGCCGACTGTCACACCGCTATCGCGAGCTCGCTCCCACACAGAGGTCACAGAACGCGGAATATCAGCGATCAGCGACGACGCTACCCCGTGGCGAGGGAGCTTGCTCCCGCTCGGCTGCGAAGCAGTCGTAAAAGCTGGGGCCGCTTCGCAACCCAGCGGGAGCAAGCTCCCTCGCCACTGTGGCTGGGCTGGAATGATGATTTCTGAACGCCAGAAAAACCTGTGGGAGCGAGCTTGCTCGCGATGGCGGCGCGACATTCAACGATGTCGTCGACTGTCATACCGCTGATCGCGAGCAAGCTCGCTCCCACAGGGGACTAGCGCTACTTGAGGGCCCGAACCGGATCCGGAGCCGTCATTTCATCAGAGCTTGATCCAGGTCGCCTTCAGCTCGGTGTATTTGTCGAACGCATGCAACGACTTGTCCCGGCCGTTACCCGACTGCTTGAAGCCACCGAACGGCGCGGTCATGTCACCGCCGTCGTACTGGTTGACCCAGACGCTGCCGGCGCGCAGCGCCTTGGCGGTCAGGTGGGCCTTGGAGATGTCCTTGGTCCACACCGCGGCAGCCAAGCCGTATGGCGTGTCGTTGGCGATCTGGATGGCTTCTTCGGCGCTGTCGAAGGCGATGACGGACAATACCGGGCCGAAGATTTCTTCCTGGGCGATCTTCATTGCGTTGCTCACGCCATCGAAGATCGTCGGTTCAACGTAAGTGCCGCCGGTCTCTTCGAGGATCCGCTTGCCGCCCGCCACCAGCGTGGCGCCGTCGCTGTGACCGGCCTCGATGTAGGACAACACGGTATTCATCTGCTGGGTATCGACCAGGGCACCGACATTGGTGGCCGGGTCCAGCGGGTTGCCAGGCTTCCAGCCCTTGAGGGCCTCGATCACCAGCGGCAGGAAGGTGTCCTTGATGGAACGCTCCACCAGCAGGCGCGAGCCGGCGGTGCAGACTTCGCCCTGGTTGAAGGCAATGGCACTGGCGGCGGATTCGGCGGCGGCTTGTAGGTCCGGGGCATCGGCAAACACGATGTTCGGGCTCTTGCCGCCGGCTTCCAGCCAGACGCGCTTCATGTTGGACTCTCCGGAATAGACCATCAGTTGCTTGGCGATCCGGGTCGAGCCGGTGAATACCAGCGTATCGACATCCATGTGCAAGGCCAGCGCCTTGCCAACGGTATGGCCGTAGCCCGGCAGAACGTTCAGCACACCTTTGGGAATACCCGCCTCAATTGCCAGGGCGGCGATACGGATCGCGGTCAGCGGGGATTTTTCCGATGGTTTCAGCACCACGGAGTTACCGGTGGACAACGCAGGGCCGAGCTTCCAGCAAGCCATCATCAGCGGGAAGTTCCACGGCACGATGGCGCCGACCACGCCGACGGGTTCGCGGGTCACCAGGCCTAACTGATCGTGGGGCGTCGCGGCCACTTCGTCGTAGATCTTGTCGATGGCTTCACCGCTCCAGCTCAGCGCCTGGGCGGCCCCGGGCACGTCGATATTCAGCGAATCGCTGATCGGCTTGCCCATGTCCAGGGTTTCCAGCAGGGCCAGCTCCTCGGCGTTCTGCTTGAGCAGCCCGGCGAAGCGAATCATGGCGGCTTTGCGCTTGCTCGGCGCCAGGCGCGACCAGACGCCGGAATCGAACGTGGCGCGAGCATTTTCGACGGCGCGCTGGGCATCGGCCACGTCACAGCTGGCGACCTTGCCCAGCAGGCGGCCATCGACCGGGCTGAGGCAATCGAAGGTTTCGCCGGACACCGCATCGGTGTATTCGCCGTTGATGAAAGCGCGGCCTTCGATCTTCAGGTCGCGGGCACGCTGTTCCCAGTCGGCACGAGTCAGGGTGGTCATGCGAGTGTCCTCCTCTTATTGGGTAGGAACGCCGCGGCACCCGCAGCGCTCAAGAATTCTGCCCGGCCAGCCCGTTTTCGGCGCTGTTATCGGCACGGAACATCCGCCACCCTAAACCAGCCGCCGCTAATGTTTCAATATATTTGACATAACGCTGGCAAACGGCCTTGCGATGTTCGTTTTAATAAACATAGACTCGAGGCCTTCCACGCTATCTCCGGGGATCACTTGCATGCATATCCAGGACATCGTCGATTTCAGCCAGGCCAATACTACCCCCGAACGCTATCGCCCGGACCCCACCAAAATACTCAAGGGTGATCCTGAACAGGCGGTGTTCAATCATTACAACAGCCCATGCGGCCAGATGAATGCCGGGGTCTGGGAAGGTGCGGTCGGCCAGTGGACGGTCAACTATACGGAACACGAATACTGCGAAATCGTTCAGGGCGTATCGGTGCTGCGGGATGCCGAAGGCAATGCCAAGACACTTCGGGCGGGCGATCGCTTCGTGATTCCGGCCGGGTTCAAGGGCACCTGGGAAGTGCTAGAGCCTTGCCGCAAGATTTATGTGGTGTTCGAGCAGAAGGTCTGAGGGTTTTGTGCTGTCTGGGCTTGCTCGCGAGGGCGCCCTGACAGACAAGACACCGTTAACAAAAAAGGCCCGTATCTCGCGATACGGGCCTTTTTCGTAAAGAAGGAAAAATCAATTACTTGATTTTGCCTTCCTTGTAGATCACGTGCTTGCGAACAACCGGATCATATTTCTTGATCTCGATTTTGTCCGGGGTAGTACGCTTGTTCTTGTCGGTAGTGTAGAAGTGACCAGTACCGGCGCTCGAGATCAAACGAATCAATTCACGCATGATTAGCTCCCTTAAACCTTGCCATCGCGACGAAGTTCGGCCAGCACGACACTGATGCCACGCTTGTCGATGATGCGCATGCCCTTGGCAGATACGCGCAGACGTACAAAACGTTTCTCTTCTTCAACCCAGAAGCGGTGATGCTGCAGGTTCGGCAGGAAACGACGACGGGTTTTGTTGTTTGCGTGGGAAATGTTATTCCCAGTCACCGGACCCTTACCGGTAACTTGACAGACTCTCGACATGCCTCAGCCCTCTAAAACCACATGCCCAACCCGGCATGGGTTGGCCGCTTAATCTCTCAGTCATTTGGCGCCAGGCGCCGCGTTTCTTTAAGGGTCTTACCGGCTACACCTACAGTGAAGGAACCGGGCCCCTAGAAAAGAGCGCTGCTTTATACCAGAAAGACCCCAGCACAACAACAGCCGGAGTGATTTGTCTTCGTTGGAAATCATCAATCGGCAGCCCCGGGCGGCTGGGGCAAGGGCCGGCGATGGCCTTACCGCTCGTCGCGGCGCGCAGGTTTTTTTCAATCGATGCCGGGTTCCAACCCAGGGCACCTCCTGCGAAGCGCAGGAAAGAGTGCCGGAAAATGCAAAATGGGGATAGTCATTTGCAGGCGAGCCCACTAGGGTAGACCTTTTCCAGACTGCACTCGCAGATGGGCCTCCGACCTGCACAGGAAATCAAATCATGCGCCTCGCTGCCCTACCACTGATGCTCGCCCCTCTGCTGATCAGCCCGCTGGCCCAGGCCGCCGCCCTGAGCGTATGTACCGAGGCCAGCCCGGAAGGGTTCGATGTCGTTCAATACAACTCGTTGACCACCACCAATGCTTCGGCCGACGTGCTGATGAACCGCCTGGTGGACTTCGATACGGCCAGCGGGAAAGTGGTCCCGAGCCTGGCCGACAGCTGGGAAGTGTCGCCCGATGGACTCACCTATGTGTTCAAGCTGCGTCCACGGGTCAAGTTCCACCACACCGACTATTTCACACCGCACCGCGACTTGACCGCCGAAGACGTCAAGTTCAGCTTCGACCGCATGCTGGATCCCGCCAACCCTTGGCATAAAGTGGCGCAGAGTGGCTTCCCACACGCTCAATCCATGCAATTGCCGTCGCTGATCACAAAAATCGACGCCCTGGACCCGCTAACGGTGCGATTCACACTGGACCATGCCGATTCGACCTTCCTGGCGACGCTGAGCATGGGCTTTGCGTCAATCTATTCAGCCGAATACGCAGACCAGTTGCTGAAGGCCGGCAAGCCGGAACAACTCAACAGCCAGCCCATTGGCACCGGCCCGTTCATTTTCAGCCGTTTCCAGAAAGACGCCTCGATCCGCTACAAGGCCAACAGCGAATACTTTGGCGGCAAGCCTCAGGTCGACCCCCTGATTTTCGCCATCACCCCGGACGCCAATGTTCGCCTGCAGAAACTGCGGCGCAATGAATGCCAGATCGCGTTGTCGCCCAAGCCGTTGGACGTACAGGCCGCCAAGCAAGAGCCTACGTTGAAAGTGGAACAGACTGACGCCTTCATGACCGCCTTCCTGGCGATTAATAGCCAGCATCCCCCCTTGGACAAACCTGAAGTCCGTCAGGCTATCAATCTCGCGTTTGACAAGCCCAGCTACCTCAAGACCGTTTTCGAAGGCACCGCCGAAGCGGCCAACGGTCCTTACCCCCCAAACACCTGGAGCTACGCCAAAAACCTGCCCGGCTATGCCCATGATCCGGCCAAAGCTCGGGACCTGCTGGCCAAGGCCGGGTTGAAAGAGGGCTTCAAGACCACCATCTGGACTCGCCCTTCCGGCAGTCTGCTCAACCCCAACCCGAGCCTTGGCGCCCAACTGCTGCAATCGGACCTGGCGGAAATCGGCATCCAGGCGGAAATCCGCGTGATCGAATGGGGCGAGCTGATCCGCCGCGCCAAGGCTGGCGAGCATGACCTGCTGTTCATGGGCTGGGCCGGTGATAACGGCGATCCGGACAATTTCCTCACGCCGCAATTTTCCTGCGCGGCGGTCAAGTCCGGCACCAACTTTGCCCGTTATTGCAACCCGGACCTGGACAAGCTGATCAGTGCCGGCAAGACCACTGGCGAGCAAGGTGTCCGCACCAAGCTCTACGAACAGGCACAGGCTCAGATCCAGCAGCAGGCCCTTTGGCTGCCGTTGGCGCACCCGACCGCCTTCGCATTGACCCGCAAGGATGTGCAGGGGTATGCGGTGAGCCCGTTTGGGCGCCAGGACTATTCCAAGGTCAGTCTCAAGTAACCCCGCCCACCCCTTGTGGGAGCGAGCCTGCTCGCGAAATCGGTTCGTCAGTCAACTTTGAGTCAACTGAGACACCGCCTTCGCGAGCAGGCTCGCTCCCACAAAAGCTCCATTCAGCCGCTGCCTACATCCACCCATACTCCGCCATGGACAGTGGCTCCCCATCGCCAACGATGAAATGATCGAGCACCCGCACATCGATCAGCTCCAGCGCCTCCTGAAGCCGCTCGGTGAGCATTCGGTCGGCCTGGCTGGGCTCGGTGTTGCCGGAGGGGTGGTTGTGGCACAGGATCACGGCAGCGCAATTGTGGGCCAGGGCCCGCTTGACCACTTGCCGAGGGTGAACGGTGGCCGTGGCGATCGAGCCGCGAAACAGTGCTTCAAACGCCAGCACCTGGTGCCGTGAATCAAGGAACAGACAACCAAAAACCTCATGAGGCTCGTGGCGCAGCATTGACTTCAGATAGTCACGAACGGCCTGCGGATCCTCAAGCATTGATTTTTGCCGCATCCGCTCTGCCAGATGTCGCCGGCCCATTTCAAGAACGGCCCGCAATTGTGCGAATTTCGCCGGGCCCAGGCCCATCTGACCGCTGAACGTAACCTGGTCCGCTTCAAGCAGCGCGCGCAGGCAGCCAAATTGACTCAATAGGTGTCGCGCCAGATCCACCGCGCTTCTGCCCGCCACTCCCGTGCGCAAGAAAATCGCCAGCAACTCGGCGTCCGAAAGACTCTCCGCTCCCGACGCCAGTAACCTTTCCCGCGGCCGCTCGGCCACGGGCCAATCCCGAATACTCATGGCATCTCCCTGATAGTGGGCGCCGCTGTTCCATAGCGGACGCTGTGATATCTTAGCCCATCTTTTTTGCAGGCGATTTTCACCCAGGCAGCTCACGCCAAGGGTTTCGCTCTGCGCTGACCACTGAAATCGAAAGGCAGGCCTATGCAGCGGCTGTATCGGAAACGCATCGTTCTGGGCGTCGGCGGCGGCATTGCCGCCTACAAGAGCGCCGAGCTGGTTCGCAGGCTTATCGACCAGGGCGCGGAAGTGCGGGTCGTCATGACCCGTGGCGGCAGTGAATTCATCACGCCGCTGACCATGCAGGCCCTGTCCGGCCACCCGGTCCACCTGGATCTGCTCGACCCGGCGGCTGAAGCCGCCATGGGCCATATCGAACTGGCCAAGTGGGCCGACCTGGTGTTGATCGCCCCGGCCACGGCCGACCTCATCGCCCGCCTGGCCCAGGGCATCGCCAATGACCTGTTGACCACCCTGGTGCTCGCCACCGACGCGGTGGTCGCCGTGGCACCGGCCATGAACCAGGCCATGTGGCGCGACCCGGCCACCCAGGCCAATCTGGAACTGCTTGAAAGTCGCAACCTGAAAGTCTTCGGTCCAGCTTCCGGCAGCCAGGCCTGCGGCGATGTCGGGATGGGCCGCATGCTAGAAGCCACCGACCTGGCCCAATGCGCCGCCGACTGCTTCAAGCGCGAAGCCCTGACGGGCAAGCACGTATTGATCACCGCCGGGCCGACCCAGGAAAACATCGACCCGGTGCGCTACATCACCAACCACAGCTCAGGGAAAATGGGCTTCGCCCTGGCCGAAGCCGCCGTAGAGGCTGGCGCCCGGGTGACGCTGATTACCGGCCCCGTGCACCTGCCGACCCCAGACCGGGTTACGCGCATCGACGTCGTCAGCGCCCGGGACATGCTTGCCGCCTGCGAAGCCGCCATCCCGTGCGACCTCTTCATCGCCTCGGCGGCAGTGGCGGACTACCGGCCTGAAGTCGTCGCCCCGCAAAAATTGAAGAAAGACCCTACGAGCGGCGACGGCCTGCTCCTGCAAATGGTGCGCAATCCTGACATTCTGGCCACCATTGCCACCCGCCCCGACCGTCCGTTCAGTGTGGGTTTCGCCGCCGAGACCGAACACCTCCTCGATTACGCCGCGCGCAAGCTCAAGGACAAGAATCTGGACCTGATCGTCGCCAACGACGTCGCCAACCCGAGCATTGGGTTCAACAGCGAGGAAAACGCCTGCAGCGTGATCGACCGCCAGTTGCACGCCACGCTTTTCGCCCAGACCAGCAAGGGCAAGATCGCCCGCCAACTGATCACTTTCATCGCCGAACGGCTGAACCAGGTTTAATTTCAATGCACGCTCTACAAGCCAAGATCCTCGACCCACGCATCGGCAACGAATTTCCATTGCCGCAGTACGCCACACCGGGCTCCGCCGGCCTCGACCTGCGGGCCATGCTCAAGCAGGACACCGTCCTGGAGCCGGGCCAGACCCTGCTGATTCCGACCGGCCTGTCGGTCTATATCGGTGACCCGGGCCTTGCCGCGCTGATCCTGCCACGCTCGGGCCTGGGCCATAAGCACGGCATCGTGCTGGGCAACCTGGTCGGGCTGATCGATTCGGACTACCAGGGCGAACTGATGGTGTCCTGCTGGAACCGTGGCCAGACCGCTTTTAACATCGCAGTGGGCGAACGCATCGCTCAGCTTGTGCTGGTGCCAGTGGTCCAGGCCCACTTCGAACTGGTCCAGGAATTCGACGAAAGCCAACGTGGCGCCGGCGGCTTCGGGCATTCCGGCAGTCATTGATACTGCGTTGCAGCCGGGCACCTTGCCTGGCTGCTTTATTAAGCTTCTGTTTCAGGACGAAAAATGCGCAACGGCTGGCGACAAGGTTTCCCACCGGGAATCAAGGTTTTAGACGGTTCAGACCGGGATACCGCTGTCTCATGGCACGCTCCCACCGCGAACTCTCTGCCAAAAACGCCGTCATACCCTTCAGCTTGAGCCTGCCGACGCCCCTGTCGGCGTGTCCAGTCACTTTCCTGATAGAGCGCCCGCCCATGAACACCCCAGCCGCAATCGCCCCGATCTTTCCTGACAGTATCTTCCGCGCCTACGACATCCGTGGCGTCGTGCCGGAAACCCTGACGGCTGAAACCGCTTACTGGATTGGCCGCGCCATTGGTTCCCAGAGCCTGGCCCAGGGCGAACCGAACGTGAACGTCGGCCGCGATGGTCGTTTGTCCGGCCCGGAACTGGTCGAGCAATTGATCAAGGGCATTGCCGACAGTGGTTGCCATGTCAGCGACGTCGGCCTGGTGCCTACACCGGCGCTGTACTACGCCGCCAACGTGCTGGCTGGTAAATCCGGCGTGATGCTCACCGGCAGCCACAACCCGTCGAACTACAACGGCTTCAAGATCGTCATCGCCGGCGACACCCTCGCCAACGAGCAGATCCAGGCCCTGCACACCCGCCTCAAGACCAATGACTTGAGCAGCGGCCAGGGCAGCGTGACCAAGGTCGACATCCTCCCGCGCTACAACGATGAGATCGTCAAGGACGTGAAGCTCGATCGCCGCCTGAAAGTGGTGGTCGATTGCGGCAACGGCGCGGCTGGCGTGATCGCCCCCCAACTGATCGAAGCCCTGAACTGCGAAGTTATCCCGCTGTTCTGCGAAGTCGACGGCAACTTCCCGAACCACCACCCGGACCCGGGCAAGCTGGAAAACCTGCAAGACCTGATCGCCAAGGTCAAGGAAACCAATGCCGACCTCGGCCTGGCCTTCGACGGCGACGGCGACCGCGTGGGCGTGGTGACCGAGACCGGTAGCGTCGTGTTCCCGGACCGCCTGCTGATGCTGTTCGCCAAGGACGTCGTGGCACGCAACCCCGATGCGGAAATCATCTTCGACGTGAAGTGCACCCGTCGCCTGGTGCCGCTGATCAAGGAATACGGCGGCCGTCCGCTGATGTGGAAAACCGGCCATTCGTTGATCAAAAAGAAAATGAAACAGAGCGGTGCCCTGCTGGCCGGCGAAATGAGCGGCCACATCTTCTTCAAGGAGCGTTGGTTCGGTTTTGATGACGGCATCTACAGCGCGGCACGCCTGCTGGAGATTCTGAGCAAGGAAAAATCCACTGCGGAAGAACTGTTCGCAACCTTCCCGAACGATATTTCTACGCCGGAAATCAATATCCATGTGACCGAAGAGAGCAAATTCAGCATCATTGATGCACTGCACGATGCCCAGTGGGGCGAAGGCGCCGAACTGACCACCATCGACGGTGTGCGGGTCGACTACCCACAAGGCTGGGGCCTGGTTCGCGCCTCCAACACCACGCCGGTGCTGGTGCTGCGCTTCGAGGCCGACAACGAGGCCGAACTGCAGCGCATCAAGGACGTGTTCCACACCCAACTCAAACGTGTTGCACCCGATCTCCAACTACCGTTCTGATTTTTGAATCACCACCGGAGCCCTGAATGACCCTCGAACGCGAAGCCGCCGCCAACACCGCCAAGGTCCTGTCCGAAGCGTTGCCTTATATCCGACGCTATGTCGGCAAGACCCTGGTGATCAAGTACGGCGGCAACGCGATGGAAAGCGAGGAGCTGAAAACCGGCTTTGCCCGCGACATCGTGCTGATGAAGGCCGTGGGCATCAACCCGGTGGTGGTGCACGGTGGTGGCCCGCAGATCGGCGACCTGCTCAAGCGCCTCTCCATCGAGAGCCATTTCATCGACGGCATGCGCGTCACTGACGCACAGACCATGGATGTAGTGGAAATGGTGCTCGGCGGCCAGGTAAACAAGGACATCGTCAACCTGATCAACCGTCACGGCGGCAGCGCCATCGGCCTGACCGGCAAGGACGCCGAGCTGATCCGCGCGAAGAAGCTCACCGTTACGCGCCAGACCCCGGAGATGACCCAGCCGGAAATCATCGACATCGGCCAGGTGGGCGAAGTGGTCGGCATCAACACCGACCTGCTGAATTTGCTGGTCAAGGGCGACTTCATCCCGGTCATCGCGCCAATCGGCGTGGGCGCCAACGGTGAGTCGTACAACATCAACGCCGACCTGGTGGCCGGTAAGGTCGCCGAGGCGCTGAAGGCCGAGAAGCTGATGCTGCTCACCAACATTGCCGGCCTGATGGACAAGACCGGCAAGGTCCTGACCGGCTTGTCGACCCAGCAAGTCGACGACTTGATCGCCGACGGCACCATCTACGGCGGCATGCTGCCGAAGATTCGTTGCGCGCTGGAAGCGGTACAGGGCGGTGTTGGCAGCTCGCTGATCATCGACGGTCGCGTGCCGAATGCGATCCTGCTGGAGATCTTCACCGATACCGGCGTGGGTACGTTGATCAGCAATCGCAAGCGTCCTTAAGCGATACCTGCAAAAAAAAGACCCCGCTCAACCTGGTTGAGCGGGGTCTTTTTTTTATGCACCGATTACCTGTGGGAGCGAGCCTGCTCGCGAAGCGGGGAATCAGTCAGCACTAGTTTTGAATGATAAACCGCTTCGCGAGCAGGCTCGCTCCCACAAGGGAATGTGCAAATCTTTAGACGCCGAACTGGGCGCGGTAGGCTTCCACCGCCGGCAGATGCTGCTTGAGCTGCGGATCATCGGCCAAGAATTCCAGCACCTGGTTCAGCGAGACAATGCTGATCACCGGAATGCCGAAGTCGCGCTCAACTTCCTGAATTGCCGAAAGCTCACCATTGCCGCGCTCCTGGCGGTTCAGGGCGATCAGCACGCCGGCGGCCTTGGCGCCTTCTTGCGAGGCGATGATCTGCATCACTTCGCGAATGGCGGTGCCGGCGGTGATGACGTCATCGATGATAAGCACATCGCCGGTCAGCGGCGCGCCGACCAGGCTACCGCCCTCGCCATGGGCCTTGGCTTCCTTGCGGTTGAAGCACCAGGGCAGGTCGCGGCCATGGTGTTCGGCCAGGGCGACGGCGGTGGTGGCGGCCAGCGGGATGCCTTTGTAGGCGGGCCCGAACAATACGTCGAACGGGATGCCGCTCTCGACGATGGCCGCGGCATAGAACCGACCCAACTGCGCCAGGGCGGTGCCGCTGTTGAACAGGCCGGCGTTGAAGAAGTACGGACTGGTGCGCCCGGACTTGAGAGTGAACTCACCGAAGCGCAGAACACCGCGATCGATGGCAAAGCGAATGAAATCGCGCTGATACGCCTGCATGAAAAAAAGCCTCAAATACCGCGGATTTAGCTAAATAGGTACACGGCGTGTATCATACACGCACGTGATTTTTGGGGCCATTTATGCGGATCATCAGTGTGAACGTCAATGGTATTCAGGCTGCAGTGGAGCGTGGTTTGCTCAGTTGGCTGCAAGCACAGAATGCCGACGTCATCTGCCTGCAGGACACCCGCGCCTCCGCCTTTGAACTGGACGATGCAGCCTTCCAACTGGATGGTTACTTCCTTTATGCCTGCGATGCCGAAGTCCCCGCCCAGGGTGGCGTGGCTTTGTACTCGCGGCTGCAACCGAAGGCTGTCATCAACGGTCTCGGTTTCGAGACGGCGGACCGCTACGGGCGCTACCTGCAAGCCGATTTCGACAAGGTCAGCATCGCGACCTTACTGCTCCCTTCGGGGCAGAACGGCGATGAAGATTTGAATCAGAAATTCAAGTTGATGGACGACTTCGCCCGTTACCTTGATAAACAGCGGCGCAAACGTCGCGAGTACATTTATTGTGGCTCGCTGTACGTGGCGCAACAGAAGCTGGATATCAAGAACTGGCGCGACAGCCAGCAATCTCCTGGTTTCCTGGCGCCGGAACGGGCCTGGATGGACGAGATCATTGGCAACATGGGCTATGTCGACGCCCTGCGTGAAGTCAGCCGCGAAGGCGACCAGTACAGCTGGTGGCCGGACAACGAGCAGGCCGAGATGCTCAATCTCGGCTGGCGTTTCGACTACCAGTTGCTGACGCCTGGGCTGCGCCGCTTCGTACGCAGCGCCCGCCTGCCGCGCCAGCCACGGTTCTCGCAGCACGCGCCGCTGATCGTGGACTACGATTGGACGCTGACGGTCTAAGCGTATGGACGAGCTGCTTCAGGCCGACCGGTCATAAAAAATACCCGTATCGCGAGATACGGGTATTTTTTTGGAGCATGTATCCGCTTCAGGCTTCAGTGATGGAATCACATCAAGCAAGAATCCATTTCTACGAAGCGTTATCAGACTTTTCCGATTGTTTTTATACAAACACCAAGTTTCGCACCCCTAATAAAAATGCCCCGACAACCGGGGCATTTTTATATCGCAGCGCTGTTCGCTATTTAACCAACCGCCAGGTAAAGGGATATCGGTACGGCTGCCCCTCATTGGCTTTCACACCGCCAATAATGGTCAGCACCAGCGCACCGATGGCGACCAGGCCAAACAGGAAGAAACCGATCACCACGATCATCAGCAGCAAGCTGATCGCCGCAGCGATCGCCACAGTGATTTGGAAGTTCAGCGCTTCCTTGCCCTGGGCATCGATGAACGGGTCGGACTCACGCTTGAGCTGCCAGATGACCAGCGGCCCGATCAGCGAACCGAACGGAATGAAAATTCCCAACAGTGCAGACAGGTGACAAAACATTGCCCATTGCCGCGCTTCTTTGCTCGGTTGGGGCAACAGGACTTGCTCATCACTCATGACATTCTCCTTGTCTGAAGCGCACAACAATCAGTCGGCCAACGCGGCCTTTTGCAATTCGAAGATTTCGGTCATGCCTTTCTTCGCCAGCTCCAGCATAGCGTTCAACTCTTGCGGCTGGAACGGCGCGCCTTCGGCAGTGCCCTGGACTTCGATGAAGCCGCCAGCGCTGGTCATGACCACGTTCAGGTCGGTTTCGGCGGCGGAGTCTTCGAGGTAGTCCAGGTCCAGCACCGGCTCGCCCTGGTACATGCCCACCGACACCGCGGCGATCATTTGCTTGAGCGGGTCACCGCCCTTGAGGCCACCGCGTTTCTTGATCACTTTCAAGGCGTCGACCAACGCAACCATCGCGCCGGTGATGGAAGCGGTGCGGGTGCCGCCGTCAGCCTGGATCACATCGCAATCGACATACAGCGTCACATCACCAAGCTTGGACATGTCCAGCGCAGCGCGCAGGGAACGGCCGATCAATCGCTGGATCTCCAGGGTCCGGCCGCCCTGCTTGCCACGGCTGGCCTCGCGCTGGTTCCGCTCGCCGGTGGCGCGCGGCAGCATGCCGTATTCGGCGGTCAACCAGCCTTGCCCCTGGCCCTTCAGGAAGCGAGGCACGCCGTTTTCGACGCTGACGGTGCAGATGACCTTGGTATCACCGAATTCGACCAGTACAGATCCCTCGGCGTGTTTGGTGTAGTTGCGGGTAATGCGGATCGAGCGAAGCTGATCGGCAACGCGACCACTTGGACGTTTCATAGGGAACACCTGTACAGGGGACGGAAAACTGCTGGGCATTATAAAGCCGTGCGCTGCCATAAGGCAGGTCTAAAAATCCAACGCGACGGACGAACGCGCTCAAAGCCCCGGCCGACGGGCTGCAGCGCTTTGTTACCGGAGCTGTTTGGGCGCTTGCGTCGCACTGCGCTACAATCCTGCGCCTTTGCTGTCCTTCAGCATCAACCCACAGACCCCAGGCCCCACGACGACCGATTGTGGCCGGCTTGCATTGCGAGGAATCCCCATGGTGCACAGCATGACCGCCTTCGCCCGAGTCGAAAAGGCCGGCGCCCAAGGCACGCTGAGCTGGGAATTGCGCTCGGTCAACAGCCGCTACCTGGAGCCGCATCTGCGCCTGCCCGAATCCTTCCGCGACCTGGAAGGCAGCGTGCGCGAAGCGCTGCGCCAGGGCTTGTCCCGGGGCAAATTGGAATGCACCCTGCGCTTCACCGAAGAAAGCAGTGGCAAGACGCTGCAGGTCGATCGCGAACGCGCCGCGCAACTGGTCGCGGCCGCAGAAACCGTCGCAGGCTTGATCAAGAACCCCGCCGCCCTCAATCCGCTGGAAATACTGGCCTGGCCAGGCGTACTGGTCGGCGATGCGAGCGATCCCCAAGCGCTGAATGCCGAGGCGCTGGCACTCTTCACTCAAGGGCTGAAGGAACTCAAGGCGGGTCGCGAGCGTGAAGGCGCGGAGCTGGCCCGTCTGATCAACGAGCGCCTGACTTCTATTGAAGAAGATGTCGTCACCCTGCGCGAACTGGTCCCGCAAATGCTCGCCACCCAACGCCAGAAAGTCCTCGACCGCTTCGCCGACATGCAGGCCGAGCTGGACCCGCAGCGCCTGGAACAGGAAATGGTCATGCTCGCGCAAAAAAGCGACGTGGCCGAAGAACTGGATCGCCTGAGCACCCACATCATCGAAGTTCGCCGGGTGCTCAAGTCCGGCGGCGCGGCCGGTCGCCGCCTCGACTTCCTGATGCAGGAGCTCAACCGCGAAGCCAATACACTGGGCTCCAAAGCCTTCGACCCGCGCAGCACGCAGGCGGCGGTCAACCTCAAGGTGTTGATCGAGCAAATGCGCGAACAAGTGCAGAACATTGAGTAAGGCTAACCCGACATGACCCACAGCACCGGCACTCTCTACATCATTTCCGCGCCCTCGGGCGCTGGCAAGACCAGCCTGGTCAAGGCATTGATCGATGCCGAGCCGCAGATCCGCGTCTCGGTCTCGCACACAACCCGCGCCATGCGCCCGGGCGAAGTGAATGGCGTGAACTATCACTTCGTTGACCGTGAAGAGTTCGTGAGGATGGCCGAGCACGGCGATTTCCTCGAGCGCGCCGAAGTCTTCGGCAACCTCTACGGCACTTCGCAGAGCTACCTCCAGCAAACCCTCGACGAAGGCCACGACCTGATCCTGGAAATCGACTGGCAAGGCGCCGAACAAGTTCGCAAGCTGATGCCCCAGGCCCGCTCCATCTTCATCCTGCCGCCGAGCCAGCAAGCCTTGCGCCAACGCCTGACCAACCGCGGCCAGGACAGCGATGAAATCATCGAAGGCCGGATGCGTGAAGCGGTCAGCGAAATGAGCCATTACGTCGATTACGATTATCTGATCATCAATGACGATTTTGCCCACGCGCTGGACGACCTGAAGGCGATTTTCCGCGCCAGCCAGCTGCAACAGAAGCGCCAACAGCAACGTTTCGGCAAGCTTTTGGCTGAACTGCTGGGCTGAACAGCCCTTCCCAAAACCGCTGCGACGGCTTTACATTGGTACTCGCAGCGCGCCGAGGGGTTTGATCAAAAAATCAGCGCTTCCCTAAACGCTGGTGTTTTTTTAAACTGTTGAGTCCGCTCGCCCAACCGGGCAGCGCGCATATTGCATTCGCTCCGAGGAATACCATGGCCCGCGTAACCGTTGAAGACTGCCTAGAACACGTGGAAAACCGCTTTGAGCTGGTCATGCTCTCTACCAAGCGTGCCCGTCAACTGGCCACCGGCGGCAAAGAGCCATTGGTCCAGTGGGAAAACGACAAGCCTACCGTGGTAGCGCTGCGTGAAATCGCCGAAGGCCTGATGAGCTACGAGTTCATCGCCAACGCTGAAATCGTTGAAGACGAACCGCTGTTCGCAGCGTTCGAGGACGAGTCCAACGAGGCGGTCTAAGCCTATGCCTGGTCGACGTAGCACGGCGCGGGGTCACAGCACACGGCAGGAGTCACTATCATGCCGAGCATAGACGCCCTCGCCGATCGCTTATCGGCCTACCTCGGCACGGACCAGGTCAACCTGGTCCGCCGAGCCTATTTCTACGCCGAACAAGCCCACGACGGCCAGCGCCGCCGCAGCGGCGAGGCGTACGTCACGCACCCGCTCGCGGTGGCGAATATCCTTGCCGACATGCACATGGACCATCAGAGCCTGATGGCGGCCATGCTCCATGACGTGATCGAAGACACCGGCATTGCCAAGGAAGCGCTGCAAGCGCAGTTCGGCGAAACCGTGGCCGAACTGGTCGACGGGGTCAGCAAGCTGACCCAGATGAACTTCGAAACCAAGGCCGAGGCCCAGGCCGAAAACTTCCAGAAAATGGCCATGGCCATGGCCCGCGATATCCGCGTGATCCTGGTCAAGCTCGCCGACCGCCTGCACAACATGCGCACGCTGGAAGTGCTGTCCGGCGAGAAACGCCGGCGAATCGCCAAGGAAACCCTCGAAATCTACGCACCCATCGCCAATCGCCTGGGCATGCACGCAATTCGCATCGAGTTCGAGGACCTGGGTTTCAAGGCGATGCACCCGATGCGTTCGGCGCGCATCAACCAGGCCGTCAAGCGCGCCCGGGGCAATCGCAAGGAAATCGTCAACAAGATCGAAGAGTCCCTGAGCCACTGTCTGGCCATCGACGGCATCGAAGGCGAAGTCAGCGGGCGGCAGAAACACCTGTACGGCATCTACAAGAAAATGCGCGGCAAGCGCCGGGCCTTCAACGAAATCATGGACGTCTATGCGTTCCGGATCATCGTCGACAAGGTCGATACCTGCTACCGCGTGCTGGGTGCTGTCCATAATTTGTACAAACCGCTGCCTGGGCGCTTCAAGGATTACATCGCGATTCCCAAGGCCAACGGTTACCAGTCGCTGCACACCACGCTGTTCGGCATGCACGGCGTACCGATCGAAATCCAGATCCGCACCCGTGAAATGGAAGAGATGGCCAACAACGGCATCGCCGCCCATTGGTTGTACAAATCCAGTGGCGACGAGCAACCCAAGAGCACTCACGCCCGCGCGCGGCAGTGGGTCAAGGGCGTGCTGGAAATGCAGCAACGGGCCGGCAATTCCCTGGAATTCATCGAGAGCGTGAAGATCGACCTGTTCCCGGACGAGGTCTACGTCTTCACGCCCAAGGGCCGGATCATGGAGCTGCCCAAAGGGTCCACAGCGGTGGATTTCGCCTACGCCGTGCACACCGACGTCGGCAACAGCTGCATTGCCTGTCGCATCAATCGTCGCCTGGCACCGTTGTCCGAACCGCTGCAAAGCGGCTCCACTGTGGAAATCGTCAGCGCCCCCGGCGCGCGCCCCAACCCGGCGTGGCTCAACTTTGTGGTCACCGGCAAGGCCCGCACGCATATCCGCCATGCGCTGAAGCTGCAACGTCGCTCCGAGTCCATCAGCCTGGGCGAACGCCTGCTGAACAAGGTACTGAACGGCTTCGACAGTTCCCTGGACAAGATCCCGGCCGAGCGCGTACAGGTCATGCTCCACGAATACCGTCTCGAATTGATCGAAGATCTGCTCGAGGACATCGGTTTGGGCAATCGCATGGCCTACGTCGTCGCCCGCCGACTGCTCGGCGAAGGCGAACAATTGCCGAGCCCTGAAGGTCCGCTGGCGATTCGCGGCACCGAAGGCCTGGTCCTCAGTTACGCCAAGTGTTGTACGCCGATTCCTGGCGATCCGATTGTCGGCCATCTGTCCGCCGGCAAAGGGATGGTGGTGCACCTGGACAACTGCCGCAATATCAGCGAAATCCGCCACAACCCGGAAAAATGCATCCAGCTTTCGTGGGCCAAGGATGTCACCGGCGAATTCAATGTCGAACTGCGCGTCGAGCTGGAGCACCAGCGCGGCCTGATCGCACTGCTGGCCAGCAGCGTCAACGCCGCCGACGGCAACATCGAGAAAATCAGCATGGACGAACGCGACGGTCGCATCAGCGTCGTCCAACTGGTGGTCAGCGTGCACGACCGCGTACACCTGGCCCGCGTGATCAAGAAACTGCGCGCCCTGACAGGGGTCATCCGCATCACTCGCATGCGCGCATAGCGTCTCACTCGCCCTCGTTACAAGGAGTCATGAATGACCAAGACCGTTATCTCCAGCGACAAGGCCCCGGCCGCCATCGGTACTTATTCCCAGGCGATCAAGGCGGGCAACACCGTTTACATGTCGGGGCAAATCCCGCTGGACCCGAAAACCATGGAGCTGGTCGAGGGCTTCGAAGCCCAGACCGTGCAAGTGTTCGAGAACCTGAAAGCCGTGGCCGAAGCTGCCGGCGGCTCGTTCAAGGACATCGTCAAACTCAACATCTTCCTCACCGACCTGAGCCACTTCGCCAAGGTCAACGAGATCATGGGCAAGTATTTCGACCAGCCTTACCCTGCCCGCGCTGCCATTGGCGTGGCTGCCTTGCCAAAAGGCGCCCAGGTCGAGATGGATGCCATCCTGGTCATCGAGTAAAACGCCCGGCGCAGCCTCTCCCGCTGCGCCGTTTTCGTTCTGAAAGGATTCCATCATGCGCAAAGCGCTTGCTTTCTCCCTGCTCGCCCTGCTCCTGGGCGGCTGCGCCAGCGACCCTGCAGACCGTGACATCAGCGGCACCTGGATCAACCAGGCCGCCATCGACGCTGCCGCCAAAGGCGGCCCGCTTCGCGAAGCATTGCAGGCCTATGGCCCGAACCTGGAATGGGACGTCAACACCCGGGCTGGCCAGGCGCGTTACACCAATGGTTTTGAGAATGTCGAAGGCAAGTTGCTGGGCGAAGAAGACGGCGCCTGGAAAGTCGACTTCTACGGCAGCTCGGCCAGCGAACTCAAGCGCGACGGCGACCAGTTGAGCCAGGCCGCCACCGAAAACGAACCACAGCAAGTGTTCGACCGCGCCCAAGTACAGGTACCGGAAGGCGCGCCGATTGGCGCCAGTTTCGAGCGCGCCCTGTATTCGGCTTATCTCGGCGGCATCTGGAACATTGCCGAAGGTCCTGGCCAGGGCGCCACCGTGCAATTCCAGCCCGATGGTCAAGTCAGCGGCTTGCCGGGCACTGATCGCTACGCCTTGTGCCTGGCTGGCGACTGCGCCTCCATGAGCGGTGGCAACGACAACATCTGGCTGCAACAGAACGGTCAGGGCAACACTTGGATTTTTTCCCGCGACGGCAAGAAACTGGAAATCTTCCAGACCGTGAACGCGGCGCTGGCGGATGAAATGCCGTCATTCACGCCGGGTGATCGCAAATGGGTGCTTGAAAAGCAATAACCCGGTGTGCCCCCTGTGGGAACGAGCTTGCTCGCGATGGCGGTGTAACGGTCAACCTTGATGTTGACTGTTAGGGCCTCATCGCGAGCAAGCTCGCTCACACAGTTGGTTTGGGGCTGTCAGGCGAATCAGCAACGACCTTCCAGAATCGCCGCATACCCCTCGCGAAAGCTCGGATAACGCGGCGTCCAGCCCAACGCCTTGGCCCGGGCGTTGCTGCAGCGCTTGCTGCCGGCGCGGCGCACGCTGGCGTCGTCGGCCCATTCGGTAACGCCCATGTAGTCACGCAACCAACCCACCACCTCGGCCAGCGGCGCGGGGGTGTCATCGACGCCGATGTAGCAGTCTTCCAGCGTCTTGCCCTGATGATCAGCTTTCAGCAGAAACGCCAGCAGGCCGGCGGCATCGTCGGCGTGGATGCGGTTGGCATAGAGCGGCGGGTCGGTCACCACGCGATAACCTTGGCGCACCTGGCTCAGCAGCCATTCCCGCCCCGGTCCGTAGATGCCGGTCAGGCGTATGCGACTGGCCGGGATGCCGCTGTCGAGTGCCACCTGCTCGGCTTCCAGCATCACTCGCCCGGAATAACCGCCCGCCTCGGTGGGCGAGCTTTCGTCCACCCACTCCCCGCCCTGCTGTCCATACACGCTGCTGCTGGACACAAAGAGCAATCGTTTGGGCCGCTGGCCATGCTGTTCCAGCCAGCCCAACACATGCTGTAACCCTTCGACATAAGCGGCACGATAGCCCGCCTCGTCATGATCGGTAGCGGCGGCGCTGTACACCAGATAATCCAACGACCCCACAGGCCAGTCGACGGGACACTGCGCACTGAACAGGTCCCCCGCGACACCGACAACCCCGGCCGGCAGGTTCGAAACCGTACGCCGCAAGCCATGGACCCGCCAATGTTCGGCCACGAGCTGGCTCGCCAGGCGGCCGCCTATATCACCACAACCGGCGATCAAAACAGAAGGCGCGGACATCAAGAACTCCTCTGGGAAAGCCGCAGACTAGCCTTCGCACTGGACGAGCGGCTAGCCATGAAGCAAAAAAAGTTACTGTATTACTTTTGTTAACAAGAATTACTTGCAATAATGCTCGCCACTTTTGTTCTCGGCCTCACGAGGCCTGGAAGAACATCAACCTTCTTTTATTCTCAGGTCCGGCCAGCATGACACGTTCTTTCTCTTCCGCTTCGCCAACCAACCGACCCCGCGCCTGGGGCGCCGTGGCAGCCTTGCTGCTCAGTCTGATGCTGGCGCCGAGCGCCGCCTTCGCTGATGCGCAGACGCCCGCATCGACCCCCGCCACCACGCCTGCTGCCACCCAGGCACCGGCGGACCCGGCCGCACCTGCTGCAACGCCCGTGGCCACCGATCCGAGCCAGGCCGTCGAGGCCGAGGCGCCTCAAGTGCTCGAAGCCGACAATACCCTGGGCATGGCCCACGACCTGTCGCCGTGGGGCATGTACAAAAACGCCGACGTGGTCGTCAAAGCCGTGATGATCGGCCTGGCCATCGCCTCGATCATCACTTGGACGATCTGGATCGCCAAGGGCTTTGAACTGCTTGGCGCCAAGCGTCGCCTGCGGGGTGAAATCGCCGCGCTGAAAAAAGCCACCACTCTCAAGGAAGCCAGTGCCACCGCCGGCAAGGAAGGCACACTCGCCAACCTGCTGGTCCACGATGCGCTCGAAGAAATGCGCCTGTCGGCCAACAGCCGCGAGAAGGAGGGCATCAAGGAGCGCGTGAGCTTCCGCCTCGAGCGCCTGGTCGCGGCCTGCGGTCGCAACATGAGCAGCGGCACCGGCGTACTCGCCACCATCGGTTCCACTGCGCCGTTCGTCGGCCTGTTCGGCACCGTGTGGGGGATCATGAACAGCTTCATCGGCATCGCCAAGACCCAGACCACCAACCTTGCCGTCGTTGCCCCCGGTATCGCCGAGGCCTTGCTGGCGACCGCATTGGGCCTGGTCGCGGCCATCCCGGCGGTGGTTATCTACAACGTCTTCGCCCGCTCCATCGCCGGTTACAAGGCCCAGGTTTCCGACGCTTCGGCCGAAGTCCTGTTGCTGGTCAGTCGCGACCTCGATCACCTGCCGCCCGAGCGTGGCTCGCAACCACACATGGTGAAAGTGGGGTAATCGGCCATGGGCCTGCATTTGAAAGAAGGCGCAGACGACGATCTGGCCGAGAACCACGAAATCAATGTCACGCCGTTCATCGACGTGATGCTGGTGCTGTTGATCATCTTCATGGTGGCCGCCCCGCTCGCCACCGTGGACATCAAGGTTGACCTTCCCGCGTCCACGGCCAAGCCGTCGCCACGACCCGAGAAACCGGTGTTCCTGAGCGTCAAGGCGGACCAGCGCCTGTTCCTGGGCGAAGAGGAAATCAAGGTCGAGAGCCTCGGCCCGACCCTCGATGCCAAGACCCAGGGCAAGAAAGACACGACGATCTTCTTCCAGGCCGACAAAGGCGTGGACTATGGCGACCTGATGAGCGTGATGGACGCCCTGCGCGGCGCCGGTTACTTGAAGGTCGGCCTGGTCGGACTCGAGACGGCGCCGAAGAAATGATCACGACGCGCCAAAAACTGACGCGTTACAGCGGTAGCCTCGCCGTGGTGCTGGGCGTGCACGCGCTTGCCATCGCGCTGGCGCTGAACTGGACGACGCGTCCGCCCCTCGAATTGCCGCCCCAGGCGATGATGGTCGAGCTGGCGCCGGTTCCTGCCCCGCCACCGCCCGCACCGCCGAAAGTCGTCACACCGCCGACGCCTCCGGAGCCGGTGGAAGAGCTGCCATTGCCAAAACTGGCCGAAGCACCGAAGGCGGAAATCGCCGTGCCCAAGCCGGTCAAGCCCAAGCCGAAGCCCCAGCCGCCCAAGCCCAAGCCAGTGGAGAAAAAACCGGAGCCGCCGAAGGAAACGCCGTCGGAGCAAAAGCCCGCCGACACTCAGCCCACCCAGGCGCCGACCGAAAAGTCCGCACAACCGGCCCCAGGCCCGTCGCCCGCGCAAATGGCGGCCAAGGCGAGCTGGCAAGGCACACTGCTGGCGCACCTGGGCAAATACAAGAAGTACCCGGCCAGCGCCCAGGCACGCGGCAAGGAAGGCATGAACCGCCTGCGGTTCGTGGTGGATGCCGAAGGCAACGTGTTGTCCTTCGAACTGGTGGGCAAGTCAGGCAACGCCGATCTGGACCGGGCCACCCTGGACATGATCCGTCGCGCCCAACCGCTGCCCAAGCCACCGGCCGACCTGCTGACCAACGGCACGGTCGAGCTGACGGCGCCGTTCCTGTACTCCATCGACAAGCGACGCCGCTGACCCAAACACCCGATGACAGGGTGAACCTGGTGGCGAGGGAGCTTGCTCCCGCTGGGCCGCGAAGCGGCCCCAAACCGGTGAACGCGATGCATCAGGCTGGTCGCATCCACCGAACCGGGGCCTGCTGCGCAGGCCAGCGGGAGCAAGCTCCCTCGCCACAATCAAACAAAGGCATCGAGAGATGCCTTTTTTCATATCCGGCAACGACCACACAGACATTCGACAGTGTCGCACCGCGCCTCCAGTCTGATAACGTGCGTCTATCGATTGCAGCCGGTATGCTTGGCTCGCAACTTCACGGACGTTTCGCCATGACCCTCACAGAATTACGCTACATCGTGACCCTCGCCCAAGAGCAGCATTTCGGCCATGCGGCCGAGCGTTGCCATGTCAGCCAGCCGACACTGTCGGTGGGTGTGAAAAAGCTTGAAGACGAACTCGGTGTGCTTATTTTCGAGCGCAGCAAAAGCGCGGTGCGCCTGACCCCGGTCGGTGAAGGCATCGTGGCCCAGGCGCAAAAGGTCCTGGAACAGGCCCAGGGCATTCGCGAGCTGGCCCAGGCCGGCAAGAACCAGCTGACCGCCCCATTGAAAGTCGGCGCGATCTACACCGTTGGCCCGTACCTGTTCCCGCACCTGATTCCACAACTGCACCGGGTCGCCCCGCAGATGCCGTTGTACATCGAAGAAAACTTCACCCACGTGCTGCGCGACAAGCTGCGCAACGGCGAGCTGGACGCAATCATCATCGCCCTGCCGTTCAACGAAGCCGATGTCCTGACCCTGCCGCTCTACGACGAGCCGTTCTACGTCCTGATGCCGGCCCAGCACCCCTGGACCCAGAAAAAAACCATCGACGCCGGTCTGCTCAACGACAAGAGCCTGTTGTTGCTGGGCGAAGGCCACTGCTTCCGCGACCAGGTGCTGGAAGCCTGCCCGACGTTGACCAAGGGCAGCGAAGGCGCCAAACACACCACGGTGGAATCCAGCTCTCTGGAAACCATTCGCCACATGGTTGCTTCCGGCCTGGGCATTTCCATCCTGCCGTTGTCGGCGGTGGACAGCCATCATTACTCCCCCGGCGTGATCGAAGTCCGCCCATTGACCGCGCCCGTGCCGTTCCGCACCGTTGCCATTGCCTGGCGCGCCAGCTTCCCGCGACCCAAGGCCATCGAGATCCTCGCCGACTCGATCCGCCTGTGTTCCGTGGCCAAGCCGCCCGCCGCCAAGTAAGCCGCTGCCATGACTGAGCTGTCGAAAGTGCCGGTCACGGCACTCAAGGGTGTCGGTGAAGCCATGGCCGAAAAGTTGGCCAAGGTCGGCCTGGAAACCCTCCAGGACGTGCTGTTCCACCTGCCGCTGCGTTATCAGGATCGCACCCGCGTGGTGCCCATCGGCCATTTGCGGCCTGGGCAGGATGCAGTGGTGGAAGGCACCGTCAGCGGCGCCGACGTGGTCATGGGCCGGCGTCGTAGCCTGGTGGTGCGCCTGCAGGACGGCACCGGCGGGCTCAGTCTGCGTTTCTATCATTTCAGCAATGCGCAAAAGGAAGGCCTCAAGCGTGGCACCCGCGTGCGCTGCTACGGCGAGGCGCGGCCCGGAGCCTCGGGGCTGGAGATCTATCATCCGGAATACCGCGCCATCACCGGCGACGAACCGCCGCCCGTCGCGGAAACCCTGACGCCGGTCTACCCGCTCACCGAAGGCCTGACCCAACAGCGCCTGCGCCAACTCTGCCAGCAGACCCTGACAATGCTCGGCCCCACCAGCCTGCCGGACTGGCTGCCCAAGGAGTTGGCCCGGGACTATCAGCTCGCGCCACTGGCCGACGCGATTCGCTATCTGCATCACCCGCCCGCCGATGCAGATGTGGAAGAGCTCGCTCTCGGACATCACTGGGCCCAGCATCGCCTTGCCTTTGAAGAACTGCTGACCCATCAACTGTCCCAGCAACGCCTGCGCGAAAGCCTGCGCTCGCTGCGCGCCCCGGCCATGCCCAAGGCGACGAAGCTGCCGGCCCGTTACCTGGCCAACCTCGGTTTCACCCCCACCGGCGCGCAGCAGCGGGTCGGCAACGAAATCGCCTACGACCTGAGCCAGCCAGAGCCGATGCTGCGGCTGATCCAGGGCGACGTCGGCGCGGGCAAGACCGTGGTCGCCGCCCTCGCCGCGCTGCAAGCGTTGGAAGCCGGTTATCAAGTGGCCTTGATGGCGCCCACGGAGATCCTGGCCGAGCAACATTTCATCACCTTCCAGCGCTGGCTCGAACCTCTGGGCATCGAAGTCGCCTGGCTGGCCGGCAAGCTCAAGGGCAAGAACCGCGCCGCCGCCCTCGCGCAAATCGCCGAGGGCGCGCCGATGGTGGTCGGCACCCACGCTCTGTTCCAGGACGAAGTGCAGTTCAAGAACCTGGCCCTGGTGATCATCGACGAACAACACCGCTTCGGCGTCCAACAGCGCCTGGCCCTGCGGCAGAAAGGCGTCGGCGGGCGCATGTGCCCGCACCAGTTGATCATGACCGCGACGCCGATCCCACGGACCCTGGCGATGAGCGCCTACGCCGACCTCGACACCTCGATCCTCGACGAACTGCCTCCCGGTCGCACGCCGGTCAATACCGTGCTGGTCACCGACACCCGGCGGGTCGAAGTGATCGAGCGCGTACGCAGCGCCTGCGCCGAAGGCCGGCAAGCCTATTGGGTGTGCACCCTGATCGAAGAGTCGGAAGAGCTGACCTGCCAGGCAGCCGAGACTACTTTTGAAGACCTCACCGCCGCCCTCGGCGAGTTGAAAGTCGGGCTGATCCACGGCCGCATGAAGCCTGCCGAAAAAGCGGCGGTCATGGCCGAGTTCAAGGCCGGCGTCCTGCAACTGCTGGTCGCCACCACCGTGATCGAGGTCGGCGTCGATGTTCCCAACGCCAGCTTGATGATCATCGAAAACCCCGAGCGCCTGGGCCTGGCGCAGTTGCACCAGCTGCGCGGCCGGGTCGGCCGGGGCAGTGCCGCCAGCCATTGCGTGCTGCTTTATCACCCGCCGCTGTCACAGATCGGTCGCCAGCGCTTGGGCATCATGCGCGAAACCAACGACGGTTTCGTGATCGCCGAAAAAGACCTCGAACTGCGCGGCCCAGGCGAAATGCTCGGCACGCGCCAGACCGGTCTGCTTCAATTCAAGGTGGCCGACCTGATGCGCGACGCCGACCTGCTCCCGGCGGTTCGCGACGCCGCCCAGGCGCTGCTGGAGCGCTGGCCCGACCATGTGAGCCCGCTGCTGGATCGCTGGCTGCGCCATGGGCAGCAATACGGCCAAGTGTGAGCACGCGCTCAGTTTTCTGGACGCGCCTTCTGGACAAGCTGGTTATACTGACCCACTTGTAGAATACGGACACCGACCATGACCGAAGCTGCCCTCGTCCCCGTAACCCCGCACGCTCCGTCTGTTATTCGGCAATTGCTCGAAAAACTGGGCATCGCCTTCGACGAAATCATCGAGCGACCGGGCCTGAATCCTGCTCGCAAAGTGCAAGCCGTGCTGCTGCACGATGCCGTCGGCGCGCTCATGGTCCTGTTTCCACAAAATCAGTTGCTGGACCTCAACCGTCTGGCCGAACTCACTGGCCGCAAACTCACGGCGGTGCCGACCGAGCGCCTGGAGCGCATGCTGGGCAAGCACAGCCTAAGCCTGCTGCCGGGCCTACCCGCGCTGACCAGCTCGCCATGCCTGTACGAAGAAGGCTTGCTGCGCGAGCCCAAGCTGCTGATCAACTCAGGCGAGCCGGGGCTGCTGCTGGAAGTCACCAGCGAAGCCTTCAAGACCATGCTCACCAAGGCCAGCGCCGCGACGTTTGGCGAACCCTTGGGCAATATCTCCCCGAACCTGGACCGCCCGGATGACGACCGCAAGGAAATCACCCAAGCCGTTCAGGCATTCACCGCCCGGCGTATCCAGCAACGGCTGGAAGAGACCATCGAGATCCCGCCGCTGGCCGAAACCGCGCAAAAAATCATCAAGCTGCGGGTCGACCCTGACGCCACCATCGACGACATCACCGGCGTGGTCGAAACCGACCCCGCACTGGCCGCCCAAGTGGTGAGCTGGGCCGCATCGCCGTATTACGCATCGCCGGGCAAGATCCGCTCGGTGGAAGACGCCATCGTCCGGGTGCTGGGCTTCGACCTGGTGATCAACCTGGCGCTGGGCCTGGCCCTGGGCAAGACCCTGAGCCTGCCCAAGGACCACCCGCAACACACCACGCCGTACTGGCAGCAATCGATCTACACCGCCGCCGTCATCGAAGGCCTGACCCGCGCCATGCCCCGCGCCCAGCGCCCGGAGGGCGGCCTGACCTACCTGTCGGGCTTGCTGCACAATTTTGGCTACCTGCTGCTGGCCCACGTCTTCCCGCCGCATTTCTCCTTGATCTGCCGGCACCTGGAAGTCAACCCGCACCTGTGCCACAGCTATGTGGAGCAACACCTGCTGGGCATCAGCCGCGAGCAGATCGGCGCCTGGCTGATGCGCTACTGGGACATGCCCGACGAACTGGCCACCGCCCTGCGCTTCCAGCACGACCCCCACTACGACGGCGAATACGCCGCCTACCCGAACCTGGTGTGCCTGGCCGTACGCCTGCTGCGCTCACGCAGCATCGGCTCCGGACCGGATGAGGACATCCCCGATGCCCTGCTCGAACGCGTTGGGCTGACTCGGGAAAAGGCCAATGATGTGGTGAGCAAGGTGCTTGAAGCCGAGGTGCTACTGCGGGAATTGGCTTCGCAGTTCAGCCATTAAACGCAGCGGCACAAGGGCTGTTGTGGCGAGGGAGCTTGCTCCCGTTCGGCTGCGCAGCAGACGCAAAACCTGCCGACGCGATCCGTCAGCGCAAACGCACTAGCCTATTTGGGGCTGCTTCGCAGCCCAGCGGGAGCAAGCTCCCTCGCCACGGGGTTCTCGACTAGACCTTCTTGGCCTTCCTCGGCTTCAAATACTTCATCAACCCCTGAAACCAGATCACCAGCGCCGGATTACCCTTGATCTGGATCGACTTGTCCTGGATCCCGGTCATGAACGCCAGTTGCTTGTTCTTCGCCTGCATCGTGGCGAAGCCATAGCCTGCATCCTTGAACGCGATGGCGAAGGCCGGCGTTGGATAAACACCCGACTGGCTGGTGATGCGCTGGTTCTTCACGGTGAAATACCGAGCGACCTTGCCGTCCAGGGTTTGCAGTTGAAACACCAGCTCCTTGTCGCCCAGCTGCTGCTGGAAAGCCGGATTGGTGCGGCTGGCCTTGCCCATCAACCACCCCAGCATCCACAGCAAGAAACGAAATTTCATTGGCACAGCCTCGTGAGAAAAATGAACGGCTGGCGCAGTTTATCGCTTCTCCAGCGGAACGCCATCATCGAATCCGGTTTAAGGAAGATCGGCTATCTTTTGCGCATGATGACTGCCAAGTCATGTTTAGAAGCGGCATTCCATGGCCTTCAGACCCGTCGGAGATTTCCTTCAAAACGCCGGGCTGTTCATGAACTAGGCAGGGCAACCGAGCGCGGCTAACCTCTATTCGTCATCGCAAAAATCGCCGCCGACCTGGCCGACGACATCGACGAATCACGCCGCTGTGTAGCCCTGGCGATCAGTCGAATGGCTGATGGGGTTCAGTTGTTGGTTGAGCGCGCGCTGGATCATTTGGAGACGAAGGGGGTGGCGGCGTCTGCAGCCAAGGGATAGGACGGACATAGTGGCAAGCTGAACCGACGCCTTCGCGAGCAGGCTCGCTCCCACAAGGGATCGGGGTTGTCGCAAATATTTCAGTCACCACAAAACAAATGTGGGAGCGAGCTTGCTCGCGAAAGCGGTCGATCAGTCGCTATCGATGCAAGCTGAACGGCCGCCTTCGCAAGCAAGCTCGCTCCCACAGGGGAAACGCGGTCCCACCGAGAGCCAGGTCGGCTTCAAGGCCGCCTCGGCTCGGCTTTTGATCTGTCAGGCCCCGTTAACCACGATGGCTGAACGCAGGCATTGTGGAGTGGGCAACCCGGCATGGATGCCGGGTTAGCCGCGCTGGGTCATGGATGACCCTTCGCGGCGGGCCCACGGAGCAATGCCGGAGTGAGGGCATGCCGAGCCTAGGCGAGGCACCGAGTGGTGGGGCCAAGCTTTTTTGCTCACTTTTTTTGGCGTCTGAAAAAAAGTGAGTCGCCGTAAGGGCGAAACCCTAAGCAGCCGTTACCGCAGCAACGGATATGCCCCCGATCAAACATTCGGGCAAGGCACCGGTGCCCAATCGCCCAGGTCCGGGTTTTTGCACATGCTGTTCACCTGCGTAGTACCCGCGCTGGCAACCTGTTTGCTTTCATCCTGCTTGGCCTTGGCGGTCTGCAGGGTCTTCTCGGTAGCGACCGCTTCTTTCGGCACGGCTGGCAGTTCTTTCTTCTTCGCCGGCGTCACTTTCTTCTTGGTCTTGGTGCTGGTCTGCGCCGCCACAACCTGCGTGGTGTCGGCAGTGGCCACGGTCACCACGTCAGTACGCTGCACACCCACTTGCTGCAGGTCCTTCTCGTAGGCCTGGGTGTAGTTGTTCAGGTCTTCGGAAGCCTTGCCGTTCACCGCGACGATCAGGTCATTGGATTCTTTCAGGCCGGCAACGATTTCTGCCAGGCGCTTGCGGCCTTCGGTGTCGTTGACGGTCTTGGCCTTGCGGTCGGCGACCAGTTTGCTGAACGCGTTCTGGTAGCACTGTTGCGACGCCTTGGCGTAGGCGGTGCTGCGGTCGATGTCCGAAGCGCTCTTGCTGACGTCGGCGGCGTAGGAGGCGATGCGCATGTTGTCATCGGCGATCTGCTTCTGGCGCTCGGTGTAGTAACCGGTAGCGCCACCGGCCAAGGCGCCGCCCGCGGCACCGATGGCGGCGTTACGGCCACGGTCTTCCTTGTCGGCGGTCAAGGCGCCCAGCAGCGCACCACCGACGGCACCGACGGCTGCGCCGGTGACGACCGACTTGGTCATGTTCCCTTCGGTGGAGCGCAGGTGCTGCACCGGCTCGTAGCAGTTGGGGTAGTACTCGACCTTGGTGCTCGAGGCGACCTTGGACGTCGGCGACGAAGCGCAGCCAGTCAGTACGGTGCTGAAGCCCACAGCAACCATCAGCAAATGACGCTTGGAAACCGAAGCAAAAGGTTTACGGGAGAAAAGCATAGTTGTGTTCTCGTTTAAGTTTTGACCAGCTCAGCACGGCCCCATCGCCGCCTGAGTCCCTTCCAAGCTCGCTGACAACGAACACTCAAGACCGCTGAGCGCTCGATGCGAGCAATTGCTTCAATATCGCCGCCGGGTCGGCTCGTTTCTGCTGACGATAATCCCCGACATGGCGAACGAATAACGTTGCACGCGCCACCAGGCTCTTGCCCAGTACCGGTTTGCGCTCAAGCTCTTCCTTGATGCGCTGCAATTGCGCCTGGATCACGGCATCGGTGTAGCGCGTGCCGGTCGCCAGGTTGTCGATGTAGATCGCCACCGCGCCGTCCAGCGCACTGCGACCATTTTCAATGGCCGTGGCAAACAGCGTGGCGCTGGCGTCGTCCTTGGCATCCAGGGCCGCCTGCCGACTGTTCTGCAGGTTGGTCAGGCGAATGTTGTAGTTGTTGATGGTCTCGGCCACCAGGGCCGAAGACTGGATCAGGTTGCCCGCCGCTTCCTCGCGCTGTTGGGCGATGAGCGAGACGTTGCGCTTGAGCTCTTCGTTGACCAGGCCCAACTCCGCTTGAAGGCGCGGGTCGACGCTGGCGGCGATGATGCTGTCCAGACGCTTGGTCGGGTCTTCGGCGTCGTCGATGGCGTCGGTCAGGGACGCGAGCCGGCCCTCTTTCTGCCACTGGGCGAACAGTTCCTTGTAGCGCGAACGCGGCGCCGACAACGCGCCGACAGCCACACGGAAACCGGTGGTTTCGTTGTTTTGCTCGGTGCCGTCCGCGGCGAACAACGGGTACTCGCGGCGCATGCCGGTGAACAACGTGCCCTCGCCTTCCAGGTAGTTGCCGCCCTTGACCACGAAGCCGCCATAGGCGCCCTGACGGCGACCGGCGTGCACCAGCTGGAATGATTCCTGGACCATTTCGGCGGCGTTGCCCACCACGTCGAACAGGCCGATGGGGTTCGGCAACTTGGTGCCGATGGGCATCAAACGCGCCGCTTGGCCCGTGCCGCCGGCGACTTGGTTGAACACTGCCCAATCGGCCAGCGGCCCGTCGCTTTCACTGCCTTCAAGGCGCCGGGGGAACAAGCGCCCTTCCAGGTCCTGACGGCTCACAGCTTGCCCACCTCGGGCGGCGAACTCCCACTCCACTTCGGTGGGCAGGCGCACGAAGCCCAGGCCGCCGTCTTCGGCGGATGCGCCGCGACCGCTCACTGGCAGCAGGTCCTTGTGGTATTTCATCAGCCAGGCGCTGTACACCGCCGCAAAGCGCTCGGCCTCGAATTTCGACAGTTTCACCTTCGGCAAGCGCCCGGCCATACCCTGGGGCAACTCGGCTTGCAAGGCTTCGCAGGCCGGCGCCGGCTCGCCGCTGGCCAGGGATTGCGCCTGGGCCATGACCTGAGCGTACTGGCGAGCGGTGACTTCGTATTTGCCGATGAAGTACAGCATCGGCTTGAGCGGCGTCTTGGCGTCGGTCTTGGGCATCAACGGCGTGATGGTCTTGTTCCAATCCTTGGGCAAATCCTTGAGGGTGAACTGGCCATTGATGAAGTCACGCCGGTAGCCGGAAATGAACGACTGCTGGTAGCCGGCCTCGCCTTCGCTGAACGGGTAGCCGAGGCTGATCTCGCGGTCGTCCAGGGTCCCTTGGGCAAGAATGTAGACGTAGCGAAACACCATTTGCCCTTCACACGGCAGCGGCAGGCTGACGTCGTCGGGCAACGGCTTGGGGTTGTCCAGCTTGTCCGTGCCTTCATCGGCACAGACCAGACCGGCCAGGCTCAGCGCCACGGCGGCGCCCAATAACTTATACATCGCGAATTCCTTCACATGCCTGGATGCGCGCCACCCGCCAGCCGCCACACGCCGCCGCGACGGCGCTGATGCCGAGCACGGCCACCAGGGCCAAGGTGTAATGACGCACCAGCAGATGGCTGGCGTACTCGCCGGGCATCTGCGCAAATAAATAATTGAGGCCCGACTGCGCCAGGCCATACAGCCCGGCGCTCAGCAGGGCCGCAAACGTGGCGCTGTAGAGCGCCTGCAACACCACGAACAACAACAGCGCCGCCGTGGACACGCCCAGCAGGCGCAGCACCGACAGCTCCCGACGCTTGCGCTCCACCGCTGCCAGGGCCCCGGCAAAAATCGCTGCGAACGCGCCGGCCAACGCCAACCCGGCGATGATCCAGAACACGATCGACAGGTTGCGGCTCAACGATTGCACCTGTGCGATGGTCTGGGCCTGGGTCGACACCAACAGGTTCTGCCTGGCGAAGTACTGGCGCAGCGGCTCGACATCACCAAGGTTGCGCGCGTACAGGCGGAACGCCGGATAGACCCGCTGCCCAACCTCGCCCACTGCATCGCCCGGCCAGCCGAACGCGGGCACGGCACGGCCGTCGCGGTAATCCTCGGCGGCCTCCAGCAACGCCAGCGGGGCAAACAGGCCGTCCCGGGCGAAGGCTTCCAGTGGCAGCACATGCATCACCTGCACGCGAGCGCGCTGCGCCTCGCTGCGACCGGCCACTTGCCGGCCGAAACCGGCCTGCAACCAATCACCAGCCTTGGCGCCGAGTTTCTCGGCGGCGGTCTGGCTGAGCACCACTTGATCCAAGCCCTGCGGCACCGGCAGGCGATCGAACAAAGGGTCGCCAGCGGCCGTGGGAATCATCTCGACCGTGACGGCGGCAGCCTCGCTGCTCAGATCCGCCGTGGCCGCGATCTGTCGGGTGCGCGGCAAGGCGAAGGCGACGTCGCTGCGCTGTCCCAATTGCTCGACGAAGGCGGCACTGAAACGGCCACCGCCCAACGGGATGATTTCCCGGGTAGCCGGGTCACGTTCCAGACGCTCGGTCAGGCTGCTGACCAGGCCGAACTTCAGGCCAAACAGCACCAGCAACGGCGCCACCACGGCCACCAACGCCAGCACCGAACACGCCGACAGCCAAGCGTCGTTGCGGTAATCCTGCCAGGCCAGGGAAGCCACCAGCGCGCCGCGCATCAGCAGGCCTCCCCGAGCGTAGCGGTGACGCCGCCGTCGGCATCGCGGCGGCAACTGATGCGCAGCACTTGCAAGCCGCTGGCGCGGGCCAGCGCCTCGTCATGGGTGGCGACCACACAGCAGACACCCTGCTCGCGGGCCTGGGTGACCAACAACTGCATGACGCGCTCGGCGTTCAGCGGGTCGAGGGCGGCGGTCGGTTCGTCGGCCAGCAGCAGGCGCGGGCCATGGGCCAAGGCGCGGGCGCAACTGACCCGCTGGCGCTGGCCGACGGAAAGATCCGCGGGTTTCTTGTCCAGTTGATCGGCAATGTCCAATTGTCCGGCCAGGCGCTTCACGCTGCCGTCATCCTTCAAGCCCAGCAGTTTGCGCGACAACGCGATGTTGCCGCGTACGTCCAGGAAGCCCAGCAGGCCACCGGTTTGCAGAACATAGCCCAGGTGGCGGCCGCGCAACTCAGCCAAGGTGCCTTGTTGCGACGTGCGCCACAGTTTGGCGATGTCCAGCGGCGCGTTGGCCGGCGTGAAGTCGAACTGCCCCGCCTGATCCGGCGCCAGCACCAGCGCCAGCAAGTCCAGCAAGGTGCTCTTGCCGCAGCCGCTGGGACCGACCACCGCCAGCTGTTCACCGGCGCGCAGTTGCAGCCGTGGAATCACCAGGCTGTAGCGTTGGCCACCGGCGCCCCGGCTCTTGTGCACTGCGCTCAGGTTCAGCATCACGGCAGCGTCGACAACGGAACGCGGTACAAGGCGTCGCCCGGCTCGGCATCGCCGAAGCGCACCCAATTGGCGAGGTCGTTGTGGAAGGTTTCGTAGAGGCGGATCTTCGATTCCAGCTCGTCGATGAAATCCTCCTGCTCGGCCACGCTCAACGACAGCCACAAATCCTGGGTCATGTTCAGCGATTTGCTGCGGTACGGCAGCCCTTCCAGGTACTCGCCGAGAATCCCACCCGTGGCGAGGTTGCCCCCTTTGCGCAGGGCCGATGGGTCGCGGCTCATATAGGCGCTCGCGCTGGCGATTTCCTGGAAGAAATCCTTGGGCGAGCTCTGGGTTTTGCGGGCCGCGTCGACGATGAGTTTCAGCGATTGCTGCAGGTCGTTGAGTTGCAGCTTGGTCAGCATTACGCAGACCTGGAATGCCGGCAGCGCCGGGTTGGTCAGGTCGCGGTCGGCGGTCCAGGCGCTGACCAATTGCGGCGCCTGGCTGGCGGCTTTGCGCCCCAGGAAGTCCATGTGCATCGCGTAGCCGACCGCTGCCGATTTGTCGGCCAGGCTCGGCGCGGCGCTGAGCAGCGGCACGCTTTGCGGCTTGTTGCTGCGCACCTGGTGGACGAGGTCGGCGAACACCGAGCCGATTTCGTCGACCCGCTCGCCGAACTTACGTACGTCGGCACCCGGCACCGCAATGTACAGGTCACCGATTTGCGGGTTGGCGTCGGCAGTCAGTGTGCGGTACTGGGACTGTGCGCCGGCGTGGGTTTTCTTGCCGGCGTCGCTGAGCAGGTGCAGGGCGTATATCTTGATTTGCTTGCCCAACGCCGCCTGGCGCACTTCGGCCTCGTTCATTTGCGTGGCGGCAAATGGGTCGTTCTTGCGCAGCGCACCGGCGTCGGTGACGAGCAGGATCAGCCGGCCGCCGTAGCCGGACCAGTCCATCCCTTCCACCGCCTCCATGACACCGGCAAACGCATCTTCATTGAACGAATGGCTCGACACGGTAGATGCCTTGACCTGCCGCGCCATCTCCAGGAAGCGTTGCGGGTCGCGGCCCTGTTCCAGGGTGATCAAGGTCTTGGCGGTGTATTCCAGGCCTGGGGTTTTCTTGATGCTGCTGCGAAAACCCACCATGCCGAAACTGACGCTATCAAGCTCGCCACGTTCGCCGATGCGAGTCTGCAATTGATGCACCACGTCACGGACCTGATCGATGTAGGGCTGCATGGACACGGTGGTGTCCACCACCAGCACCACGGCGGTACGGAACGCGTCGGCGTTGGCGGCAGTGACCGGCGTGTTGGTCGCAGCCTTTTGGGCGGTGCCAGGGTCGATGGACGCCACGTTCAGCAACTGCACCGGCTGTCCGTTATCGTCGAAGCTCTCGCGGGAATCGAAGATTGGCAGCAGATAGAACTGATTCTGCGGCACGGCGCTGGCGGCCGGCTCCAGAGCCAGCACTTGCTGATCGTCCTGGGGGTTCTGCTGAGCTTTGAGCAACGCGTTTTTGGCGGCGGCCGGGTTGGCCAGTAGCTTCTCCACTTCGCCGGGCTGACGCAGGAACATCACCGGCGCACGGCCGGAGCGCTCGGTGAACTTGAGCACCAGGCTCTGTTTCCAATCGCTGACCTGAGCGGCGGGCAACCAGCCGTCGCTGCGCCCGTCGGTGGCGGCGCCGACGCGCACCCAGGCGCTGCCGTCCACGTCCTTGCGCTGGTAGACGTACAGCACGGAGAACGCCGGCAACGCCTTGCCCGGCGCAGCGCCAGGCTCGGCGGCCAACTTGGCCCCCGGTTTGCTGAGCACGCGCTGGAACAGGGTTTTCTTGCCAGCCATCAGCAGCGGACGCTGGCCGCCATCGGCATCGGTCGCCACGGGCGGCTTGACCGCAGGTACGTCAGGGGCTTTCGGCGGGGTGACTTCCGGGGGCTTGGCCGAGGTCGTCTTGGCAATCGGCGTTTTCATCTCTTTGCCGTCATTGCCAGACAACCACCAATAACCCGCGCCACCCAGCGCCAACGCCACGGCCACCGCAACAGCCGCGAGGGCAAACACCGGACCCTTGCGTTGCTCCGAAACCGTGGATTGCGCTGTTGGCTTGAGCGGCGGTGGCACAGGCTTGGGTTGTGGCGGCGAGTAAGCCGGGCCGCTGGGAATGTCGATGGACATGGGCGTCAAGCCCGCCAAGTCATCCACCGCAGGCGGCACGACCGGCAGTTCAAACGACAACGGCCGGATCAGCGTCGCTTCCGACGATTGCTCCGGCAAGTTATCCAGCACCCGCAGCAGCGCCGCCGCATCCGGGAAACGCTCCGCCGGATCCTTCGCCAGCAACTTGCGCAGCACGTCCTGGTAACGGCCATGGTGCACCGGCAGTTCCGGCAAGGGCTCGGTCAGGTGCGCCAGGGCCGTGGACAGTGCATCGTTGCCGGTGTACGGCAACTTGCCGACGAGGATTTCATAGAGCACCACGCCCAAGGCGTACAGGTCGGCGCGACCGTCGATGTCTTGCCCACGGGCCTGTTCCGGGCTCATGTAGCTCGGTGTGCCAACGGCGAAACCGGCTTGGGTGAACTGGGTGCGGTCGTCCAGGGATTTGGCGATGCCGAAGTCCGACAGCACCGCCGTGCCGTCGGCGCGAAAGAGGATGTTGGCCGGCTTCACGTCGCGGTGGACCAACCCCAAGCCGTGGGCATACCCAAGGGCCGAGGCGATTTGGCGAATGTAGGTCAGGCCCTGCTCCGGCGTCAGGCCCGCGGCGATGCGTTCCTTGAGCGTGCCGTTGGGCAGGTATTCCATCGCCATGTAATACAGCTCACCGACGTTGCCGATGTCATGGATGGTGACCGTGTGCGGGTGGGACAAGCGCGCCAGGGTCTTGCCTTCGCGCAGGAAACGCTCGCAAAACGTCGGGTCAGCGGCCAGGGCTGCCGCCATGACTTTCAATGCCACCTTGCGCTCCAGCGAACGCTGGGTCGCCAGGTACACGCTGGCCATCGCGCCTTCGCCGATCTCGCCGTCGATGTCGTAACCGGGGATGACAAGGTTAAGGGTCAAGCTCATGACGGCACCTTCACGACGACCACGGTGATGTTGTCCGGCGCGCCGCGCATCAGGCCCAGGGACACCAGGCTACTGGCGATCTCGCCGGGCTCGTCGTGGCTCAATACTTCACGGATTTCCTCGTCCTCGACGGTCTTGGTCAGGCCGTCGCTGCACAGTAGGTAGCTGTCGCCGGGCACCAGCAGCAATTCGGCCAGCGCCAGGTTCAGTTGCGCCTCGACGCCGATGGCGCGGGTGACGATGTTGGCGCGTGGATGCACGCGGGCTTCGGCTTCGCTGAGCAGGCCGCTGTCTTGCAAGTCCTGGACGTAGCTGTGGTCCCGGGAAATGCTTTCGAGCACGCCATCGCGCAGGCGATACAACCGGCTGTCACCGGCCCACAGGCACATGCCGCGCAGGTCGCGGGCGGCCAGTACCACCACGGTGCTGCCCATCATGGTCACGCCACGGTTGGCGGTTTCTTCGCGCACGGCGGCGTTCACCCGCAACAGGTCGCTTTGCAGTGCCGCGATGTATTCATCCAGGGAACGGCCCACGGCAATGCTGCGCAGGCTGTCGATGATCAGGCTGCTGACGTAGTCGCCCGCCGCGTGCCCGCCCATGCCATCGGCGACCACCCACAGGCCGTTTTCAGGCATGTCCAGGCAGGCATCTTCGTTGACCTGGCGGACCATGCCGACGTGGCTCTTGCTTGCAGACTTGATTGCTTTTCCGGCACTTGGACGCATCTACACAACACCTTCTTGGCCGAGCAAAAATTGCGCAAAATCAGCCGCCGCCGGTAATCCCTGGCAGCGCATCAAACCGGGCGCGATGCGCTCCGAACCCAGGCCCCACCACAGGCTTGCGCCTTCACAGGCCGACTCGGCCAGGGCGCTCATCCTTCGCTGCGGATCGGTGGCATCGAAACGATGCAGGCTGGCGAAGCGACTGCTCAAGGTGCGCGGCAGGCACATTGGGCTGCCAAGGGTTTCAAGCTCTTCGCTGAACGCTTCGAAACTGGCTTCCACGCTCAATGTGCTCAGCAACAGGTTCTCCACTCGCCCGAACCAGTCGTCCGCGCCACCGACCACCGAGGCTGGGTCCGCCTCCGCGTCCATCAATACCGCGACGGTCAGCGGGAAATAGCGCCCGACCCGGTCGATGCTGGGCATCACCACCCCGACGGCAGCGTCCGGGCCGCACACGCCGGGCGCGACCATGAAGCGCCATAGCGGGCTGACCAGATAGGCGTCCAACCAACGCTCGCCGAGGCTGCTCTGGCTGGCGAGCAAACCCGCCGCCAGCCAGGAGTCCCACGGTTTGATAAAACTCTGGGGCAAGCCTCGGCTGACGAAATCCCCGCGGCTGGCCAACTTTCCATAGAAGCCCGGCGTACTCATAGACGCTCCGGCAGGCTGAAGCCGCTGAGCACGCGGCTCTTGAACGGGTTGAAAGCACTGTTGGCCCGCAGCTCATAAGAGGCGCTTGCGCCATCGACCCGCAGGCGCAGGTTGAAGCGATCCGGCGAGTTGCCGGCGGTCAGGTCCGATTGTTCCAGCAGGCGGAACCAGGCCCATGGCCCATCCAGGGTGATACCGGAACGACCGCTGGAGGAAGGTGGCATGATCGAAATCCGCACCACGCCGATGCTGCCGGGGTTCGGCCACTGCAACGCGGTCGGGCGGCTCGGGCCGTGGTCGTAGCTCAGCTGCTGACCGTCGAGGTCGAGCAGGAACTGGGTGATGGTCGAATCCATCGCCACCGGCTTGAGCTCGAAGCGCACCATCGGCTGGGTGCCGCCGGAGCGGAAAAACGCATCGCGGATGGTCGCCGCGCGCTGGAAGGTCTGCAACACGCCAGGAGAAATCCCGAGCTTCTGCGCCGCGCCCGGCTGCCAGCGCCAGGTTTGCGCCGAGGTATCCACGTACGGTTGCAGGTACTTGCGGAAGTAGTTGTCCATCACCCCGCCGACGCCGAAGAACTGGCCGAAGTCATCCAGGGTCGCGTCCCGCGCACTGCCTGGCGACATCGGGTAACGCCCGGCCAGGGACTGGCGGTAGATGTTCACCACTTCGCTGGTCCAGGCCGCGTTCAGTTGATTGCGCACCCCGCCCATCATGGTGTTGGTGGTGGAATTGACCACTGACTTGACCAAGCCCTGCACAAGTGGCGGCTGGCGTTCGGCGTTGAGGCTCACCCGGGTAGCGGCGGCCGACGCCTGGTTCTTGGCCTCGCCGAGCAAGGCATCGCCGCTGGCGCCGACCATGGCGCTGACTTGCACGTACAGCGCGTTCATGTCGGACAACAGGCCGTCGATGGCCGCCGGTTCGCCTTCGTTCTTGTTGACGATGCTGTTGAGCTCGGCGAAATGCGCGGTGATCGGATCATCGCTCGCCGTCGGCGCGTTCGACGTCGCCTGTTCCTGGCCGAGCAGGCTGCCGAGGCGCTCCTTGAGCTTGTCCACGCTGCCCTCCACCGGCGCACCTTGGGCGGCCAGCAGGCGCTCATCCTGTTGCAGGTCGGTTTCCTTCGCCACTGCCACCAGCAGTTTTTTCAGCGGCGAGGTCGGGCCGGAAATCACCCGCAGCACATCGGCGGCCTGGGCCACGCTGGTGATCGGCACGAAGTCGATGTCGGCCAGCAAGGCGTCCCATTGGCGCATGTAGTCCTGGAAATACAGGCGACGCACATCGGCGGCCAGGCTGGCGACGTTCTGTTGGTCGGCCTCTTCATGGCCCAGCACCCATTGCTCTTCAGCCAAGGTGCCAGTCTGGCTCAGGCTGCTGAGCAAAAAGCCCTGGCGATACCCTTTGACCGTGAAGAACCCACTCAACGGTTCGCCCAACGGCTTGCCGCTCTTGCGGCTGAACACCAGCGCAGCGTCACGCCCGGCGGCTTCGTTGATGCGGAAGTCCGGAATGCCTTCTGGCAGCTTCTGGCGCTTGATGCGGTCGTAGACGCGCTGGGCCACCGGCAACTGTTGCAACTGGCGGCGCAGGTCTTCGATCAGCCGTGGGTCCAGGCGCGCGGTCGGCGGACGCCGTTCGAACAGTGCCTGCAAATGTCCGGTCAGGGCTTGGCGCTGCTCGGCTGGCAAGTCCCGTGGCAAGCTGCGATCCCAATCCAAAGCGATCCAGGCCTTGATGAAGTCGGCGTCGTAATGCTCGTTATCGGCGAGCATCAGATAGGCCTTCAAGCCTTCGTAGAGGAAGTCCGAATTGCCGCCGCTGTGCAGTTGCTCTTCGATGCGCGTCAGCAGGCGTGGCGCGAACACCGCGATCAACAGCTTGCGGTAGACGCTACCGGACTCGGCTTCCAGCATGTCGCCCTGATAGAGGCCCAAACCTTCAGCCCAATCGGGGGCGTCGTCGGCCAGGTGTTTCACGGCGTTGAGCAGCGGCAACACCGCAAGCACGTCGCGCTGGGCCGGGCTGAGGTTCTGCACGGTCTGGCCCAGCGGCGCGACCTTCTGGTCGACCTGGGCGATGTAGGCCTGGTTGGCGCGATAGCTGACCCACCACAACGTACTGACCACCAACACCAGCACGACGGTTGACGCGAGCACGCCACGAGCGATCCACTTGCGCCGGCGCTCGACTTTCGGGTCCACCCCCACCAGCCCGCGCTCGGCAAACGCCACGGCGCTGAACAGTTTTTCGATGAAGTAGCTGCGTCCGGTGCCGGTCTGGCGCGCCAGGTGCTGGCGGTCCAGGTTCATGCTCTGGGCCATGGAGCCGATCAGACGATCGATCGGGCTGCCTTCCTGGGTGCCGCTGGTGAAGTACACACCGCGCAGCAATACCCGCTCTTCAAAGGCGTTGGGTTTGAACACGCCGTCGAGGAAGCTTTGCAGGCAATCCTTCAACGCACCGAACTGCTGCGCGAAGCCGTAGATCAGGTCGCGCCGCGCCGGGTCGCGCTCTTGTTGCAAGCGCTCGACCAAGCGGTCGTTCAGGCGCTGTTCCAACAGGGCGAATTCGCTTTGCAGGTGCGCCAACGGACTGTCGTTGCTCTTGCCATCGTCCAGGGCGAAGGTCATGCCCCAGACCTGGGCGCGTTCTTCCTTGCTGAGGCTATCGAAGTACTCCATGAAGCCTGGCACCAGGTCGAGCTTGGTGAGCATGAGGTAGACCGGGAAACGCACGCCCAGTTGGGTGTACAACTCCTGGATGCGCAAGCGAATCGCCGCGGCGTGGGCCGCGCGTTCGGCGTCGCTGCCCAGCAGCAGGTCCGAGAGGCTGATGGCGATGAACGCGCCGTCGATGGGGCGACGTGCCCGTTGTTTTTTCAGCAGGCCGAGGAAGCCCAGCCATGCTGCCTTGTCGACGGCCGCGTCACTGTCCTGGGTGGTGTAGCGGCCAGCGGTGTCGAGCAGCACGGCCTGGTCGGTGAACCACCAGTCGCAATTGCGCGTACCGCCGACGCCGCGCACCGCACCGGCGCCGAGCTGCGCGGCCAACGGGAAATGCAGGCCGGAGTTGACCAGCGCGGTGGTCTTGCCGGAACCGGGCGGGCCGATGATCACGTACCACGGCAGCTCGTAGAGGTTGCGCCGCTCGTCACCGCCGAGCTTGGCTTTCTTGAGCAACGCCAAGGCTTCGTCCATGCGCTGGCGCAGGGTTTCGAGTTCCTCGGCGGTGGCGATGCTGGTGGGGTCCGGCGGCGTCTGCGCGGCCAGGCTGCGCATCACTTCGGCGGCTTGGCGCCGAGCCTGGATAATGCGCAACACCCGGTAGGCGATCCACACTGCGAACACCAGAATGATCAACGCCCAGCGGCGGCCTTCAGGCACCAGCCAATCGAGCAGCGGGCCAACGAACCAGATGATCAGGCTGAGGGCGATCAGGCCCAGCAATGGAATGACCCAGCGGATCATGAAACTGAAAAACGCCTTCACTCGACCCCCTCCGCCAACACTGTGATTTCAACCCGTCGATTGCGCGCGCGCCCCTCGGTCGTGGCGTTGGACGCCAGCGGCTCGGTGTCGCTGCGGCCCTCGGCGCTGAAGCGCTCGGGTTGGCCGGTCTTGGCCGAAAGAATGTCCAGCACCGACCGGGCCCGCGCCTCGGACAAGGCCCAGTTGGACGGGAATCTCAGGGTGGCGATCGGGCGATTGTCGCTGTGGCCAGTCACCAGCACCTGGCCCTTGACCTTGCGCACCGCGTCGGCGATGCGCAGCATCAGCGGTTGGAAATCGTCTTTGATGCTGGCGCTGCCGGAGGCGAACAGTTCATCGCCACGGATGGTCACCACCGAGCGGTCGACGGCGTCTTCCACGGCCACCTTGCCGGAGCGGATTTCATCGGCGAGGAAACCGGCCAGGCGTGGGCGCTCGATCAATTTGGGCTGAACCACTGGACGGTCGATGGTCTGCACCGGGATTTCACCGAGGAAGTGGATGTTCTTGAACACCGGCTCGGCGTCGGAGGCCAGCTTCATGCGCAGGCCGAACAGCAGCGCCAGCAGCAGCGCCGCGCCGATGGCCACGGCGATCCACGGCGGCATGAATTGCGCCAGGCGATCACGGGCCACGGTGACACCGCGCCAGTGCGGCGACAGCTCGCGCTCGTAGTCGCCACGAGCGCTGCGAATGACGCCCGCGGTACGCTCGCGCAACGCCTCCAATTGACTGCGGCCGTCGTTCATTACCCGATAACGGCCTTCGAACCCGAGGCACATGCACAGGTACAAAAGCTCCAGCAGATACAAGCGCTCGCGCGGGCTTTGCAGGCAGTGCTCCAGCAACTGGAACACCTTCTCGCCGCCCCAGGCTTCGTTATGCACGGTGATCAAAAGGCTTTGCTTGCCCCAATCGCTGGTGCCACCCCATGGGGTGCTCAACACCGCTTCATCCAGGGCGGTACACAAGGCGTAGCGGGCCAGCAACACGTCGTTGCGCACCACGCCGGCGGCCTCGGCGCGCTCTTCGAACTGGCGCAGGTAGGCCAACAGTTGCGCGCGCAAGCTGGCCGGCGCCGGGTGGGCGATGGTGTTGCGCAAGCGCGTCAGCAGGGCCAGCAACGGGCCGGCGGCGCCTTCCAACGGGTTGAGGCCCTGGGCCTTGCCGGTCAGGACCGGCGCGGCCGGCATCGACAACGGCGCGGGCGTCGGCTGTTGGCGTGCCGGGTCCGGACGGAACGGATCCGCGCCGCGGCCACCGGGCGTCGGCATGAACTGGGTACGATCGTCGTTGCTCATCGCGGTTTATCCTCGGATCGCCCAGAACGCCAGGTTCAGCCCCGGGAACTGGCCGGCGATGTGGAACGCAAAGCCGCCGGAGTTGCTCAACTGCTGCCAGTGATCGCTGCCCCGGTCGAGCTCGTAATAGGTGGAACCGGCGTGGTACGGCAGTTGGCGTGGCGCTACCGGCAACGGCAGCAGGCCGATGCCCGGCAATTGCAAGTTGACCAGGTCGCGGATGTGCTCCACCGAGCCGACCTTGCTCTGCTGGCCGAACCGGCCGCGCAGGGTTTCGGCGGGCACGTCGGCGCGTACCACCAGGATGAAACTGGCGCTGTCGAGCAGGGTTTTGTCGGCCAGCATCGCCACGTGAATGCCGTAGGCTTTTTCAACAATCGGGATCGGCGTGGCCTTGCTGTCGATCAACATCGACAGGGCCTCACGCAAGGCCTGCATCACCGGCGCGTAGCTGAGCGCCAGGTCATCGTGCTGGTACTGCGGATAGGGCTGCGGCCGCCGTGCTGACGCGGTAAAGGTCGAGAATTCTCCCGCCAGGCTGACGAGTTCGCTGTAGAAGCGCTCGGGGTGCAGCGGCGTCAACTGGCTCAGGTGCTGGATCAGCGGCTGGGCGCGGTTGACCAGTTGCAGCAGCATGAAATCAGCGATCTCCGAGGCGCCACCGGCCCCCGAGGCCACCACCCGCCCGGCCAAGGCTTCACCGCGTTGATGCAGCAGGCCCAGCAGTTCGCTGCGAAACGCCGCCAGTGGCTTGGAAGCCGCCACATCCAGCAGCGGTGGAATGTAGCTGTCGTCGAGGACCAGGGCCCGGTCGGCGCGTTTTTCCTTGATGCGCACCACGCCAATCGCGGCGTAGTCGCCGATGCCATCCTGTTCGGTCAACAAGCGCAACGCCCGGGAACCCACGGCCACCGGCGCGCGGTTTTCGAACGGCGCGTTGTCGTCGCGCACTTCACACACCTGGCTGACATAACGCGCAGCACCGAGGTCTTCACCTTCGTCCACGGTGTCGCGGGCACCGGCGCGCTTGAGCGGCAACGCCAGGTACACCACGCCATCGCGCAGGTTGTCGTCGATGTTCAGTGGGGTCGGCGCCAAATCATCCTGGGGAATGTTGAACGGCGTGCCGTCCGGCAGCAGGCCCCGCGCCGAGAGGATGGCCAGCTTGCCCTGGGCCAGCAGGCCCTGGTCGATCAGCAATTCGGAAAAACCCCAGGCACCGGCCGACAAGGGGCGGCTGCGGGCGTCGATGAGGTTTTCCAGGTAACGGTCATGCTGCTGGAAGTGCTGCGTTCCAATGAACATGCCTTCCGACCAGACCACGCGATTGTTCCAGGACATGGGGGCTCCGATTCCTTATTGGGCAGGGCTGGATGGGGGAACGACGACGGCGCTGCGCACGGCGCGCACGTCGAGGCTGATCTGGTATTCGGTGTATTCGCGCGCCGGTACATTCATCACCGTGCGCCATAGCGACTGGTCCAACTCGCGATAGCCCACCAGTATTCCGATGTGCCGAGTGGCCGGGTCGAGCTCACGTTTCAGGCTCAATTGCTGGTCCGGCTGGATCAGCACTTCGTCCTGGTCGATCAGGTCCGCACCGAGCGTCGCCTGGGCCCGCTCGGCCAAGGCGAAATAATCGGCGCGGCCAAAAGTGGCCGCATTCTTCAGTTCAAAAATACGCACCCGCACCGGCGCTGGCTGGCCGGAGGCACCGGGGTTGAGCCCGGCGATGGAATGGAAGTGCAGCTCGACGGCGGCGGTGTCGGCCTCAGCTTCTTCGGGCTGGGGTTGGGCCGCATCCTTGGCGCACGCCGTCAGCAGAAGCGCTACGGCGACTGCGAGTAAAAACCTGGGGATCATCCTGCGTCCTCAATGACGTTTGAGCTATCCGTTGTTGTCTTGATCAGTATCGTTAAGGCGGCGCCGCTCAACGGCGTCGCTGTCGTGTGCTGTGCTCTTCGTAAGCGCGGCTGAACTCACGACCGAACAGGTCCTGGAAATCCTCTTGGGCTTCCCGGGAAATGTTGCTGTAGAGCTCGGTGAATTGCTGCCAGTACTGGGCCTGTCGCGAGCCGCTGAAAATGCCTGAAAGTCCACCAGGCTTGGCCATGCGTTCTTCCAGTTGCGCCGGCTCGAAGCGCGCCAGCAAATGCTTGATCGCCGCTTCCACGCCGGCCATGACCGCCAACTGGTGGGCGCGCAGATCATCGAAACTGTCACGCACCGCCACGTCCGGGGCCATGAATGCCTGGTTGCCATGGCGCAACAGCAACAGCAGGGCTTCATCGACATTGGGGGCGAACTTCAGCGGGTTGTTTTCCACCGGCTGGATCATCGTCTGCTGGATGCGGAATTCACCCTTGAGGCTGCTGCGGGCGCGCAGTACATCGATCAGCCCTTCGACCATCAAGCGATAACTGCGCCCGATGCTCTCCATCTGCGCCTCGGCGTTGGCCTTGTCCAGGCGCAACTGATCCAGCCCGGCGCCGCGCAGGAAAGCCTGGAGCAGGTCGGGTTGAGAGGTTTGCACCGGGGAGGTCGTCGGTTCGACGCGGCTGACGGGCGCTTCTGGTCGCGGCGCGGGTTCAATCGGCGCAACGACCTCAACCACAGGGATTGCCGGTACGGGAACCGGCTCGGGCAGCGGCGCAACGGGAATCGGCGCCACGGGCGCTGGCTTGTCGCTGAACAGATCCCAGTCTGCCGGAATGACCGGGGCCGGCGTTCCCGCCACTGGCTCGAACACCGGCTCAGCCACCTGCGGGGGGGTCGGGCGGGGGATCGGCGTAGGCGCACGGAAATCGTGCTGCTCGGCCGGCACATGATCCGGCTGGGTGGCCGGCGGGACGCTGGGCGGGGTGAGGAAGTCGAACAGGTCCGGCAGTGTGTCCATGGACGATACGCCCTGGAAGTGGGCCGGCATGGCGACGGGCATCGGCGAAGGCGTATTCACGGATGCGCTCTGACGGCCCATCAAGGCTTCGAAACTGCTGGGGGCTTCGGCGAACGGATTGCTGTCGGTCATCGGCAGGTCGAAGTCGACCCGCGCCTGGATCTCATAATCGCCAATGCGGATGATCTCGCCGTCCTGCAACGGCTCGCTATTGCCTTTGCGCAGGCGAATACCGGCCTTGACCAACTCCACACCGTTAGTGCTGTTATCGGTCAAGTAATAACGCCCGTCCTTGTATTGGATAACGCAATGCTTGCCCGAGACCAGGCGTTCCGGATCCGGCAGAACCCAATCATTATCGGAACTACGGCCAATTGCCATCACACCCTGACCCAAGGTCTTTTCAGAACATTGTCCGGGGGTAATCTTGTGATAACTAGTGATAGTCAAACACAGCGGCATCTCGCCTCCTTGCTGAATACTTCTTGTCGCCGGCGATACATAAGAACGGGGCCCCGTCGATGCGACATGGGATCCTTGCCTGCGACCGGAACGGCTTTTTGCCAGCATGATCGCTGATCTTAACCGGCCTGCGTGACAAAAAAACCTGTTCCAGTGCCTGCTTCGACCTACGAGTCGCGCGGGTTGTTAAGCACCTCACAACTGTCACATCGGCGAAATAGCTTACCTTGACAACGGATAAGTACTACACCAAAAATGCACAACTTCTTGAATATACATGATGGCACTTTAAGATCACCTCGCTCTTATAGCGCCATTATCGTCAAGGAACATGTGAAGTTTCATCCGAAACTTGCGTGTGCACTGCCCGACTTCTTCAGCGGGTGATAGGGAGATCGATCCAAGTGGATGTGCCTTTGTTGCTCGCCGCCGTTTCCGCGAATTCGCCTTGCGGTGAAGACCTGGAATATGACGCGGATTTCTTGCGCCTGGAGCGTGATTCCCGAGGCCAGCCCGAACGCAGCATGGGCGATTCGATCCTGCCCGCCGAACCCCCTGAATGGCGCAGCATCCAGCAGCAGAGCCTGGACCTGTTGCAGCGCAGCAAAGACCTGCGCATCACTCATTTCCTGTTGCAGAGCTCCCTGGCCCTGGAAGGTATTCCCGGCCTCGCCCGCGCATTGACGCTGATCAGCGAGTTGCTCAAGCAATACTGGGCCGACCTGCACCCGCGCCTGGACGCCGATGACGACAACGACCCCACCGTGCGCATCAATGCCCTCGCCGGCCTGACGTCGGACGTCACCATTCGCCTGTTGCGCGAGAGCATCCTGGCCCGCTCGCGAACGTTCGGCGCCGTCAGCCTGCGCGCCGCCGCCAATGCCAGCGGCTTGCAAAGTTTCCCCGATGAAAGTCTCGGCGCCGAACAGCTCGCCGGCGCCCTGCTCGACAGCGACCCCGAGCAGCTGGAAGTCATCCGTGCCGCCCTGCTGGAAGCCCGCAGCGCCGCCGAAGCCATCGAACAGCAGGTCAGCGACCAGGTCGGTTCCGCCCAAGGCGTGGACCTCGGCCCGTTGAAGCAGCCGCTGAAAATGGCGTTGCAGATACTCGGTCAGTTCGCCCCGCAGAGCGGCGACAGCGACCTTGCCGATCCTGTCGAAACCGACGACACCGCACCCGTCGAATACACCAGCTCACCAGGCGCGCCCCGCAGTACCGTCCCGGGGGAAATCAACAACCGTGACGACGTGCTGCGCAGCCTGGACCGGATCCTGGCGTACTACACCCGCCATGAGCCCTCCAGCCCGCTGCCGGTGCTGTTGAATCGGGCGAAGAATCTGGTGCACGCCGACTTCGCGGCGATCGTGCGCAATCTGATTCCCGACGGCATGAGTCAATTTGAAAACCTGCGCGGCCCGGAAAGCGAATAAAAAGCGAGCGGATCACGCAGTCACGTCATAGGTACCTCCCGATGACGCCAACACCGTCGCTCAAGCGACCAGGAGCAGCAACGTGGCGAAGCAAAGTTCTCAGAAATTCATCGCGCGCAACCGCGCGCCTCGAGTGCAGATCGAGTACGACGTCGAGCTCTACGGCGCCGAGAAAAAGGTCCAGTTGCCCTTCGTCATGGGGGTAATGGCCGACCTCGCCGGCAAGCCCGCCGAGCCTCTGGCACCGGTGGCCGATCGCAAGTTCCTCGAGATCGACGTCGACAATTTCGACTCGCGCCTCAAGGCCATGCAGCCGCGCGTGGCGTTCCATGTGCCTAACGAATTGACCGGCGAAGGCAACCTGAGCCTGGACCTGACCTTCGAAAGCATGGACGACTTCAGCCCGGCAGCCGTGGCGCGCAAGATCGACTCGCTGAACAAGCTGCTCGAAGCGCGTACCCAATTGGCCAACCTGCTGACCTACATGGACGGCAAGACCGGCGCCGAGGAAATCATCATGAAGGCGATCAAGGACCCAGCGCTGTTGCAGGCCCTGGCGAGCGCGCCGAAGCCCGCCGACGCAGAGCCCAAGGCTTAAGGACTAACGATCATGAACGATTTGGTACGCGACAATCAGCCCCAGAACCTGGGCGCCACCGAAGAAACCAGCGAGTTCGCCTCGCTGCTGCTGCAAGAATTCAAACCCAAGACCGAACGTGCCCGCGAAGCCGTCGAGACCGCCGTGCGCACCCTGGCCGAACAGGCCCTGGCGCAGACCGACCTGGTGTCCAACGACGCCATCAAGTCGATCGAGTCGATCATCGCCGCCATCGACGCCAAGCTCACCGCCCAGGTCAACCAGGTCATCCACCACCCGGATTTCCAGCAATTGGAAAGCGCCTGGCGTGGCCTGCACTACCTGGTCAACAACACCGAGACCGATGAGCAGCTCAAGATCCGCGTGCTCAACATCTCCAAGCCTGACCTGCACAAGACCCTGAAGAAATTCAAGGGCACCGCGTGGGACCAGAGCCCGATCTTCAAGAAGATGTACGAAGAAGAATACGGCCAGTTCGGCGGCGAGCCTTACGGCTGCCTGGTGGGCGACTACTACTTCGACCAGTCGCCACCGGACGTGGAACTGCTGGGCGAACTGTCGAAAGTCTGCGCCGCGATGCACGCGCCGTTCATTGCCGCTGCCTCGCCAACCGTGATGGGCATGGGCTCCTGGCAGGAACTGTCGAACCCGCGCGACCTGACCAAGATCTTTACCACGCCGGAATACGCCGGCTGGCGTTCGCTGCGTGAGTCGGAAGACTCGCGCTACATCGGCCTGACCATGCCGCGCTTCCTGGCGCGCTTGCCGTACGGCGCCAAGACCGACCCGGTGGAAGCCTTCGCCTTCGAAGAAAACACCGACGGCGCCGACAGCTCCAAGTACACCTGGGCCAACGCTGCCTACGCGATGGCGGTGAACATCAACCGTTCCTTCAAACACTTCGGCTGGTGCTCGCGCATCCGTGGCGTGGAGTCGGGCGGTGAAGTGGAAAACCTGCCGGCCCACACGTTCCCGACCGACGACGGTGGCGTGGACATGAAGTGCCCGACTGAAATCGCTATCTCGGACCGCCGTGAAGCGGAACTGGCGAAGAACGGTTTCATGCCGCTGCTGCACAAGAAAAACACCGACTTCGCCGCGTTCATCGGCGCCCAGTCCCTGCAGAAACCGGCCGAATACGACGACCCGGACGCCACCGCCAACGCCAACCTGGCCGCGCGCCTGCCGTACCTGTTCGCCACCTGCCGTTTCGCCCACTACCTCAAGTGCATCGTGCGCGACAAGATCGGCTCCTTCAAAGAGAAGGACGAAATGCAGCGCTGGTTGCAGGACTGGATCCTGAACTACGTCGACGGTGATCCGGCGCACTCCACCGAGACCACCAAGGCCCAGCACCCGCTTGCTGCCGCCGAAGTGATCGTCGAAGAAGTCGAAGGCAACCCGGGGTACTACAACTCCAAGTTCTACCTGCGTCCGCACTACCAGCTCGAAGGGCTGACCGTGTCGCTGCGCCTGGTATCGAAACTGCCTTCGGCCAAGGGCGCTTAAAAACCCACTGAACGTACGCAATAGAACATGTGGGAGCGAGCCTGCTCGCGATGGCAGTGGATCAGTCGCCACCTGCGTTGCCTGACCCGCCGCCATCGCGAGCAGGCTCGCTCCCACAAGGGATCTTCAGCAGTTTGGAGATCACCTTAGTTCCGCTCGGCAAAACAGATTTCGCAAGGTCAGCGTCAACCAAACAACGTGGTAGAGACCACACAGGGAGAAAACATGGCTGTTGATATTTTCATCAAGATCGGCGACATCAAGGGCGAGTCCATGGACAAGGTCCACAAGGACGAGATCGACGTCCTGAACTGGAGCTGGGGCATGTCCCAGACCGGCAACATGCACGTGGGCAGTGGCGGTGGCGCGGGCAAGGTGAGCATCCAGGACCTGTCTCTGACCAAGTACGTCGACAAGGCTTCACCGAACCTGATGATGCACTGCGCCAGCGGCAAGCACGTCGACAAGGTCAAGCTGACCGTGCGCAAGGCCGGCGGCGAAAACCAGGTCGAGTACATGATCATCAACCTGGAAGAAGTGCTGATCACTTCCCTGAGCACCGGCGGCTCGGGTGGCGATGATCGCCTGACCGAAAACGTCACCCTGAACTTCGCCAAGGTGCTGGTGGACTACCAGCCGCAGAAAGCCGACGGCACCAAGGAAGGCGGCCCGGTCAAGTTCGGCTGGAACATCCGTCAGAACGTCAAGGTGTAATCGAACACGCCCCTGGCGCCACGCGCCGGGGGTGTTTGGTGCTTGCTCGCATCCCATCCTTTCCTGCCCGGTGTCTGAGTCATGGCCAAGCCTGCGTTTATCAATTTGTGGAAAGCGTATTCCGATTTGCGGATAACCCATCCCGATGCAAAGCCTTGCGACGGTCCGTGGGCCAACCAGTGCGCCATACGCATGAGCGTGACGCTCAATGCCGAGAAGACTATCAAAGTCAATAAATTCACCTACACCGAACCCAAGTGTGCCCATGAACACGCCAGGGGCGCCGAATCGTTGGCGAACTGGTTGTGGAAGCACCATCTGGGGCGTCCTACCATCCTCAGCAATAGCGCCGCCGACCGGCAGAAGTTGATGAGCAAGACCGGGTTGATATTCTTCAAAGACTGTTATCGGCAACAGGGCCAGACCGAGGAAAACCGCACCGGCGATCACATCGATCTATGGAACCGGGGCGTGACTCAAACCGGTGATCTTTTCTACAGGTCCAAGGCTGTCTGGTTCTGGGAGCTGACATGATGAAAAAGCACCTGCTCGCTGCTTGCCTGGCGATGAATCTGGTTTGCCTGAGCGCATGTGCCGAACATACCGAGACGACGGCAACCCGAGCTGTTTTCGCTGGGCAAGCACTTAGCCTGATTGACGATCAAGGCCAGTGCGCACTGCTCAAATCCGACCAGAGCCGCATGCAATTGGATATGGAATGGCCCTGCAGCTTTATGTTGGACAAGCAGCAGCTGCGCGTGGAGAAGTTCAACGAAGTACCGATATTTGCGGTTTGGCGTAGCGAGCACATGCCCGCGCCCAGTCGCGATTGCATCACCAAGATGCAGGCTATCCGTCAGATGCCGCAGGGCTTTGAAGCAGCTCCGGTAAGCATCTATGCATTCTGCGGCCCGGGAGCGGACCAGAAAATGTACGTAGCGCCATTCACGTGGTAACCGAAATCGCCACCCGCGATCGCTTGCAACCGTCCCTGCTGGACCGGCTGACCGACGACGATCCGACCAACCCCAAGGAAAGCGCCGACAAGCGCGTGCTTTCCCTGACGCAATTGAAAGCCTCGGTGCTGCGTGACCTGGCGTGGCTGCTCAACACCACCTCGCTGCTCGACGGCGATGCCACGCTGCACACGCCGGCGGGCACGTCGGTGGTGAATTTCGGCCTGCCGGCGCTGGCGGGCAACAGCGCGTCGAACGTCGACGTCGCCGCCCTGGAGACCTTGATCCATCAGGCCATCGCCACGTTCGAACCGCGCATCCTGCGTCACACGTTGCGCGTGCGAGCCCGGGCGACGGCCGAGATGAACCACAACGCCCTGAGCTTCGAGATCGAAGGCGACCTCTGGGCGCAGCCGGTGCCGCTGCGCCTGATGCTGCAAACCGACCTGGACCTGGAAACCGGCCACGTGCGCGTCGTCAACGCCGACCAGCGGAGACGCCCATGAACCCGCGCCTGCTGGAGCTGTACAACCAGGAATTGCACCACGTGCGCGAAAGCGCCGCGGAGTTCGCCAAGGAATACCCCAAGATCGCCAGCCGGCTGACCTTGGCCGGGATGGACTGCGCCGACCCGTATGTCGAGCGCCTGCTGGAAGGCTTCGCCTATCTGACGGCGCGGGTACAACTCAAGCTCGACGCCGAGTACCCGACCTTCACCCACAACCTGCTGGAAATCGCCTACCCGCACTACCTGGCGCCGACGCCGTCGATGACCGTGGTGCAAATGCAGGCCGACCCGGACGAAGGCTCGCTGAGCAGCGGTTTCCCGCTGCCCCGCGATACCGTACTGCGCGCCGCCCTGGGTCGCGAATCCCAGACTTGCTGCGAGTACCGCACCGCTCACCCGGTGACGTTGTGGCCGTTGCAGGTCAGCCAGGCCGAATATTTCGGCAACCCGTCCGCCGTGCTCGGGCGCCTGGCCGCCAGCGAACCGAAAGCCAAGGCCGGCCTGCGCCTGACCCTGCGCACCGGCGCCGAGCTGCCGTTCAACAGCCTGGCCCTGGACAACCTGCCGCTGTACCTCAGCGGCGCCGACGAACAGCCCTTCCGCCTTTACGAACAGCTGCTGGGCAACGCCTGCGCGGTGTTCGCGCGCCAGCCCGGCGGCAATTGGGTCGAACGGTTGCCCCAAGATGCATTGCGTTCCCAAGGCTTCGATGACGCCGAGGCCGCATTGCCGGTGGTGTCGCGGGCTTTCCAGGGCTATCGGCTGCTGCAGGAATATTTCGCCCTGCCCCATCGCTTCCTGTTCGTCGACTTCACCCAGCTCAGCCGCGCGGTCAAGCGCTGCGAAGGCCAGGAGCTGGAATTGATCGTGCTGTTCGACCGTCACGATCCGAGCCTGGAAGGCAGCGTTGGCGCTTCGCAGTTCCTGCCGTTCTGCACCCCGGCGATCAACCTGTTTCCCAAGCGCCTGGACCGCATTCACTTGTCGGACCGCGTCAACGAACATCACGTGATCGCCGACCGCACCCGGCCGATGGATTTCGAAGTGCATTCGCTGACGGGGCTGACCGGCCACGGCACCGGGCCGGAGCAACCGTTCCTGCCGTTCTACGCCGTGCGCGATCCGTCCCGCTATGGCCGCGACAAAGCCTATTACACGGTACGCCGTGAGCCGCGCGTGCTGTCCAGCGACCAGCGCCGCAACGGCCCGCGCTCGACCTACGTCGGCAGCGAGACCTTTGTCAGCCTGGTGGACAGCCAGCAAGCGCCCTATCGCCACGACTTGCGCCAGCTGGGGGTGACCGCGCTGTGCACCAACCGCGATCTTCCGCTGTTCATGAGCGTGGGCAACGGCAAGACCGATTTCACCCTGGCCGACAGTGCGCCGGTGGGCGCGGTGCGTTGCGTGGCAGGTCCCAGTCGTCCACGGGCCAGCCATGCCCATGACGCCAAGGCCTGGCGATTGATCAGCCAGTTGTCCCTGAACTACCTGTCGTTGAGCGAACAGGGCCAAGGCGCCGCCGCCCTGCGTGAGCTGCTGCGACTGTACGGCGACAGCAACGACGCCGCGCTGCAATTGCAGATCGAAGGCTTACGGGAGGTCAGCAGCAAGGCGTGCACCCGACGCCTGCCGATGCCCGGCCCGATCGTCTTTGGGCGTGGCCTGGAGATCATCCTGGAATTCGATGAAAACGCGTTTCGCGGCACCGGGGTGTTCCTGCTCGGCGCGGTACTGGAGCGCTTCCTGGCACGCTACGTGTCGATCAACAGTTTTACCGAGACGGTGATCCGTACCACCGAACGCGGCGAGATCATGCGATGGAAAGCCAAGCCCGGACGTCGTCCGACCCTTTGAGTACCCTGGAGGCGATGCACCAGGAACCCTGGGAATACGACTTTTTCCAGGCGTTGCGGCGCATCGAATGTGAAACCCCCGAACTGCCGCGCCTGGGCCATTCCCTGCGCCTGGCCGATGACCCGTTGCGCCTCGGGCAACAGGCCGACTGTACCTTCGCCCCGGCGACCCTGGCCTCGGTGCAACCGGGCGTGGACGGCGCGCCGGCGCGCCTGGAACAGTTCTTCTTCGGCCTCGGCGGCCCCAACGGCCCGATGCCGCTGCACATCACCGAATACGTGCGCGAACGCCAGCGCAACAATGGCGACAGCACCAGCAAGCGCTTCCTCGACGTGTTCCACCATCGCCTGCTCAGCCTGTTCTACCGGGCCTGGGCCGAAGCGCGGCCGACCGTCAGCCACGATCGCCCGGACGATGACTATTGGTCGGCGCGCCTGGCGGCACTCAGCGGCCGGGGCATGCCGAGCCTGCTCAACCAAGGGTTGATCCCCGACACGGCGAAGCTGCACTACAGTGGCCACCTCTCGGCGCAAACCCGTTATCCGGACGGCCTGAAGGCGATCCTCAGCGAGTATTTCGGCCTGCCGGTGGAAATCGAAGAATACGTCGGCCAGTGGCTGGAACTGCCGGAGCGCAGCCGCGTCGGTGTCAGCGCCCATCAGTTGGGCGTGGACTTCTGCCTGGGCCGTTTCGTGTGGGACCGCCAGCACAAATTTCGCATTCGCCTGGGCCCGCTCAAGCTCGATGACTACATGGGCATGCTGCCCGGCAGCCAACCGTTCAACGAGCTGGTGGCCTGGGTCGCCGAATACCTGGGACACGAGCTGGACTGGGACCTGAACCTGGTGCTGGAACAGCCCGAAGTGCCCGCACTACAACTCAATGGCCGTTTCCGCCTGGGCTTCAACACCTGGCTGGGACGACCTGAAAAAGATGCCAACGATCTAATACTGGCCCGGCACTACGCCGAACAGGCCAACACCTCACAGACCTCAAGGAGCCATGAGCATGGGTGAAATCAGTCGCGCCGCGTTGTTCGGCAAACTCAACAGCGTGGCCTACAAAGCCATCGAAGCCGCCACCGTGTTCTGCAAATTGCGCGGTAACCCTTATGTGGAGCTGGCCCACTGGTTTCATCAATTGCTGCAACTGCAGGACTCGGACCTGCACCGCATCATCCGCCAGTTCAACATCGAGCCGGCGCGCCTGGCCCGTGACCTGACCGAGGCACTGGATCGTTTGCCACGCGGTTCGACATCGATCACCGACCTGTCCTCCCACGTTGAAGAAGCCGTGGAACGTGGCTGGGTCTACGGCAGCCTGATGTTCGGCGAAAGCCAGGTGCGCACCGGTTATTTGGTGCTGGGCATCCTCAAGACGCCGAGCCTGCGCCACGCGCTGCTGGGCCTGTCGTCGGAGTTCGACAAAGTCAAGGTTGAAGCCTTGAGCGAACGCTTCGATGAATACGTTGGCGACTCGCCGGAAAACGCCCTGGCCGCCAGCGACGGTTTCAACGCCGGCGCGGTGCCGGGCGAGGCCAGCGGCGCGATGGCCCCTAGCGCCATGGGCAAGCAGGAAGCGCTCAAGCGCTTTACCGTCGACCTCACCGAGCAGGCCCGCAGCGGCAAGCTCGACCCCATCGTCGGCCGTGACGAAGAGATCCGCCAACTGGTGGACATCCTCATGCGCCGTCGGCAGAACAACCCGATCCTCACCGGTGAAGCCGGCGTGGGCAAGACCGCCGTGGTCGAAGGCTTTGCCTTGCGCATCGTCGCCGGCGACGTGCCGCCGTCCCTCAAGGACGTGGAGCTGCGCAGCCTCGACGTGGGCCTGTTGCAGGCCGGCGCGAGCATGAAAGGCGAATTCGAACAACGCTTGCGCCAGGTCATCGAAGACGTCCAGGCCTCGCCCAAGCCGATCATCCTGTTCATCGACGAAGCCCACACCCTGGTGGGTGCCGGTGGCGCCGCCGGCACGGGCGACGCGGCCAACCTGCTCAAGCCGGCCCTGGCCCGCGGCACCTTGCGCACCGTGGCCGCCACGACCTGGGCCGAGTACAAGAAGCACATCGAAAAAGACCCCGCCCTGACCCGCCGCTTCCAAGTGGTGCAAGTCGCCGAACCGTCTGAAGACAAAGCCCTGCTGATGATGCGGGGCGTGGCCTCGACCATGGAAAAACACCATCAGGTGCAGATCCTCGACGAAGCCCTGGAAGCCTCGGTCAAGTTGTCCCACCGCTACATTCCCGCGCGCCAGTTGCCGGATAAATCCGTGAGCCTGCTGGACACCGCCTGCGCCCGCGTCGCCATCAGCCTGCACGCCGTGCCCGCCGAAGTGGACGACAGCCGCCGCCGTATCGAAGCGCTGGAAACCGAGCTGCAAATCATTGCCCGCGAGCACGCCATCGGCGTGGCCATCGGCAGCCGCCAGACCCAGAGCGAAAGCCTGCTGGGCGCCGAACGTGAGCGTCTGGCGGAGCTGGAAAGCCGCTGGGCCGGAGAGAAAACCCTGGTGGACCAATTGCTGGAAACCCGCGCCACCCTGCGCGAGCGCGTCGGCGCGGTGGACAGCGAAGACCGCAGCGAAGCTTCTGACAACGAAAGCCACGCCCTGCGCGAGAAACTGGTGGACCTGCAACAGCGCCTGACCGCCCTGCAAGGTGAAAACCCATTGATCCTGCCGACCGTGGATTATCAGGCCGTGGCCTCGGTGGTTGCCGATTGGACCGGTATCCCGGTGGGCCGCATGGCCCGCAACGAGCTGGAAACCGTGCTCAACCTCGACCAGCACCTGAAAAAACGCATCATCGGCCAGGACCATGCCTTGCAGATGATCGCCAAGCGCATCCAGACCTCCCGCGCCGGCCTCGACAACCCGAGCAAGCCGATTGGCGTGTTCATGCTCGCCGGCACCTCCGGCGTGGGCAAGACCGAAACCGCTCTGGCCCTGGCCGAAGCCATGTACGGCGGCGAGCAGAACGTCATCACCATCAACATGAGCGAGTTCCAGGAAGCCCACACCGTGTCCACCCTCAAGGGCGCGCCACCGGGCTACATCGGCTACGGCGAAGGCGGCGTGCTGACCGAAGCCGTGCGGCGCAAACCGTACAGCGTGGTGCTGCTGGACGAGGTTGAAAAAGCCCACCCGGACGTACATGAGATCTTTTTCCAGGTATTCGACAAGGGCGTGATGGAAGACGGCGAAGGCCGGGTGATCGACTTCAAGAACACCCTGATCCTGCTGACCACCAACGCCGGCACCGAGCTGATCGCCCAGGTCTGCAAGGACCCGCAAAACGTGCCCGAGCCGGAAGAGATCGCCAAGGCCCTGCGTCAACCGCTGCTGGAAATTTTCCCGCCGGCGCTGCTGGGTCGCCTGGTGACGATCCCGTATTACCCGCTCAGCGATGAGATGCTCAAGGCCATTACCCGCCTGCAACTCAACCGCATCAAGAAGCGCGTGGAGAGCACCCATAAAGTGGCCTTCGACTACGACGACGCGGTGATCGACCTGATCGTCTCGCGGTGCACCGAAACCGAAAGCGGCGGGCGCATGATCGACACCATCCTGACCAACAGCCTGCTGCCGGACATGAGCCGCGAGTTCCTCACCCGCATGCTCGAAGGCAAGGCCATGGCCGGCGTGCGGATCAGCGCGGTGGACAATGAACTGAAGTACGATTTCAGCGATGCGGCCTGACTTCAGGTAACACCGCACGACCCTGTGGGAGCGAGCCTGCTCGCGAATGCAATCTGTCAGTGACATCCTTGTTGACTGACACACCGCTTTCGCGAGCAGGCTCGCTCCCACAAGGGCTATTCGGTTCCGTCAGTTATTACCATTTACATGAGATCACCGATGCTATTCAACCAAGCCTCACGCCTGGCCAAGATCACCAGCCCGCTGGGGCCCGAGGTGTTGTTGCTCAAGGACATGGGCGGCGGCGAAGAGCTGGGGCGGCTGTTCAACTATGAGTTGCAGCTGCACTCGCTGGACAACGCCATCGACCTCAATCAGGTGCTCGGCAAACCGATGTGCGTGAGCGTTCAGCTGGACGGTGGCGGCGAACGGCATTTCCACGGCATCGTTGCGCGCTTCAGCCAGAACGTCGACCAGGGCCAGTTCGCCAGTTACCAGGCCACGCTGCGCCCTTGGTTGTGGTTGCTGACACGCACCTCCGACTGCCGGATTTTCCAGAACCTGACCATCCCGCAGATCATCAAGCAGGTGTTTCGCGACCTGGGTTTTTCCGACTTCGAAGACACCCTCAGCCGCCCGTATCGCGAGTGGGAATACTGCGTCCAGTACCGCGAGACCAGCTTCGATTTCGTCAGTCGACTGATGGAACAGGAAGGCATCTATTACTTTTTCCGCCATGAACAGGGCCGTCATGTGCTGGTGCTGGCCGACGCCTACGGCGCCCACACCACGGCGCCCGGCTATGGATCGGTGCCTTACTACCCGAAGAACGAGCAGCAGCGCGAGCGCGACCATATCCACGACTGGCACCTGGCCCAGGAAGTCCAGCCGGGTTCGCTGGAGCTTAACGACTATGATTTCCAGCGCCCCAGCGCGCGCATCGACGTGCGCTCGGCCATGCCCCGCCCGCACGCTGCCGGCGACTATCCGCTGTTCGATTACCCGGGCACCTACGTGCAAAGCGAAGACGGCGAGCACTACGCCCGCACCCGAATCGAAGCCTTGCAGACCCAGCACGAGCAGGTCGAGCTGGCGGGCAACGCCCGGGGCCTGGGGTCGGGGCATCTGTTCAGCCTCACCGGCTTCACCCGACAGGACCAGAACCGCGAATACCTGATCGTCGGCGCGCGCTATTACATCTCCCAGGAAAGCGGCGAGAGCGGCGTCGGCGCGCCTTCGGCACAGTTCGAAAGCAGCCTGACCTGTATCGACGCCCAACAGAGCTTCCGGCCGATGGCGATCACCCACCGGCCCATCGTCAAGGGACCGCAGACCGCGTTGGTGGTCGGCCCCAAGGGCGAGGAAATCTGGACCGATCAGTTCGGCCGGGTGAAGGTGCACTTCTATTGGGACCGGCACGACCAATCCAACGAAAACAGCTCGTGCTGGATTCGCGTGTCGCAGTCCTGGGCTGGCAAGAACTGGGGCTCGATGCAGATTCCACGCATCGGCCAGGAAGTCATCGTGAGCTTCCTCGAGGGCGACCCTGACCGGCCGATCATCACCGGTCGTGTCTACAACGCCGAGCAGACCGTGCCCTACGACCTGCCTGAAAATGCCACCCAGAGCGGCATGAAGAGCCGTTCGAGCAAAGGCGGCACGCCGGCGAACTTCAACGAAATCCGCATGGAAGACAAGAAAGGCGCCGAGCAGTTGTACATCCACGCCGAGCGCAACCAGGACATCGTAGTCGAGGTGGACGAAAGCCATTCGGTGGGCCACGACCGCAACAAAAGCATTGGCCACAACGAAACCGTGACCATCGGCAACAACCGCCTGCGCATCGTCAAGCAGGAGGACATTTTGTCGGTGGGCCAGCGCAAGACCGACAGCATCAGCCAGAGCTACGTCATCGAAGTGGGCGAGAACCTGCGCCTGGTGTGCGGTGAAAGCATCCTGGAGCTCAACGCCAGCGGCCAGATCAACCTGACCGGCGTGCAAATCAGCTTTTACGCCAGCGGCGATGCCGAATTCAACACCGGCGGCGTGCTGCACCTGAACAATGGCGGCGGCCCCGGCGCCACGCCGGACGGCCAGGGCGTCAAGGCCAGCATCGACGCGAACGTCGCCGCCGCGTTCCCGGCGCCCAAGGGCTAATTCAGAGAACCAAGCACCATGACTTACCGCCTCAACGAATTCCAGCTGCAACTGCCGCCCGCCGAGTTGCTCGACGCCTCGATCAATATCCTCAAGTTCCCTGAACTGGGCACGTCGCTGATCGTCAGCCGCAGCCTGCTGGCCGAGGGTGAAACCTTGCAAAGCAATCTCGACGAGCAGCTCAAGCGCTTGGAGAAACAAGTCCAGGACCTGCGCTGCCAGCCGGGCGCCACCCTGCGCGTGGGTGCGAACCAGGAAGTCGAAGCCATTGAATTACGCAGCCAGTTCAACAAGGGCAACGAGAAGGTCTTCCAGTATCAACTGGCGCTGGTATTGCCGGGCACGCGCAAGATGCTTGCCTTGAGCTATGTAAAAGCCCAGAAGCTGGGCGATGCCGAGGCAGCGCACTGGGCGACGATCAAGGGCTCGTTGACGTTTTGATGCGCAGGCGTGAACCCCTCGCTACAGAGCGGCTTCGTACCTGCGATGTCGGCTTTTTGTCCTGACCAGGCAACGGCCCGCTCAGATATTGGCCGGCACGAAATCCGGCCCGCCCAACTTGTCCCGCACCATCACCGCCGAACGCATCAAGGGCGTCCACATGCCGTCCGGGCTGTTCCACGCCGCACCGGCCCACCGCGTATCGGCCACCAGTTCGGCCTTGTGGTTTTCCAACAGGCGCTTGAGGGCCAAGGCGACGCCGCCCATGTCCACGTCGAACAGATCGCCGTAGGGGCCCAGCGGCTGCTGGCGCTGCTTGTCCTGGCAGAAACGGTAATACCAGACCCAATCGGCAGCGATGTAGATCGCCCGTGTCCGGTCTGGATATGTCGCCAGCATCCGCAACAGGCCCGCCACGAATCGCGCCGGGAAACTCGGGTCATGGGTCTGGAGCCAGTAGGGCATGAGCAACCGGTCGAACGCCGCGACTACGTTTTGGGGCTCGTCGTTGTCGTTCTTGGCCTCGAGAAAGTAGAACGGCTCGCCCACCAGGAATTTATCCAATTCATCATTGGCGAGGGCCAACAGCAGCACGTTGTCTTGCGGGTTGTTCATTGGATTCTCACTACGTCTCGGGTCGTCATCAGCGCATTGATGTCGTTGCCGTGGGCGATGGGCACGTTGTCCAGCACGGCTTCGCGCATGCCGCCTGGATGGGTCAGGCCGCCGGGTCGCCATAGGGAGTTCACACCGCCCTCGTTGCCGGTCGGCATCAGCACCTTGGGCTTGTCCAGGTTCATCATGTAGATGTCCTTGCCCACCAGCGACCCCGGATCGTAACCCAAGGCCGATTCCAGTACCGAAACGTCGCCGGTTTTTTTGTACTCGGCGACCACCGCGTTCAGGTCCGACTTCGCCATGACGAACTTGTTCGGGTTGAACGACCCGTATTTGGGGTTGGAAATATCGTCGGCGGTGAAGAGGAAACTGCCGCCCTCATCCTCGAAGGTCTTGAGGTGCTTGTCGATGTATGGGCCTTCGAGATAGTCGCTCGGCGGTGGCCGGCTGCCCTTGGGGATCGCCATGATATCGGCCTCGGTCGTGCCTGGCTTGTAGGCCGCGACACGCGGTTTTGGCCCCGCGCCGAGACGCGCCATTTTCGGCCCCAGCCCCAGCAGCGCCATGCCGGCGATGCCTTGAAGCAGATCGCGATAACCGGGGCCGAGGCGGTCGCCCAGGTCGCCCAGCAGCGCCATGCCGCCCATCATGGCGCCACCGATGACCACGAACCCGGCAAAAGCCGCCGCCCCGGCCATCGCCGCCAACACGGCGGCAGCGCCCATGGCCACCAACCCCAATGCTTCAAGTCCGGTGTGCAGCCAGCCTTCGATGTCGAGAACAAACGCCACCGAGACCGTCGGCCCGCCGATGAACGTATTCGCGCTGCCAGTCTTGATGTGGGCGCCGCAGACCATCTTGCTCTGCAACCGCGCCGCCGGTTTCCCATTGATGTAGACCGTGGCGCTGCCTTCGGCGATCAGCACCGGGAACGGCCAGATCGGATGGTTCATTGGCAGCCCCGTGCAACCGGCCGACATGTCGACGCCAGCGCGCATGGCATTGCGTCGGTTGATGTGCACGTTGAGACTGCCCATGATCAACGCCCCTGTCGTGGGCTCGGGCAAGTTGAAAATGGTGTTCAGGCCCTTGAGGATCTGGAACATCGACAACCCGCCGGCGGCAATCGAACCGGCCATGATTGCCAGCGCCACGCCCCCGGTCGCCACGGTGGCCGCCACAACCGCCGCGCCGATCAATGCCCCGGCCACGGCACCGGCGACCATCGCGGCGACACCAAAACCGTGGGCTATTTCATCGCCAAGGCGCGCAGCAGCCAGCATGTCCATTGCGTTGTCTTCTTCCTGGAATGATCAGGCGGTCGCCGGCAAGACCTTGAACGAATGCATGGCCGCTTTCCAGGCCGGCTCGTGAAACACGAGATCGTTCGGCGTTGTGGTCAGCGTGGTAATCAGCCCCACGGGCTGGCGGTCGATAAACACCTGGCGCAGCATCAACTCTCGCCCTTCGCGCTGCCAGCTGTAATCAAGCAACACTGCGGCGCGCTCGTGCAGCAAGAAATCCCAACGCTTGATCAGCTTGAAACCCGGTAACTGCTGTTCGGCGCTCGCCAGTTGTTGGTCTACATAGTCGTTGAACGGCGTATCGCCCCGGCTCGGATCGCGGCTGATGACGAAACTGGCTTCCTTGGCACCGCCAACGGCAGGCAGCTTGAAGATATTGATGCTCTGGTCCTGCCAACTGTCAGGGATGTCGAGATCGGCTTCGTGGAGGCGGTAGAGCGTCATGATTCGGGTCGTTTCCAGGCAGAGGGAGGCATCAACGAGCGAGAGATCTTCAAGCAATGAATGGCAACAATCAAGGTGCCTGGAGAGAGCGTTTTCGAGGCCATGACGCCAGTCTCATTTTTAGGTAGCACCCAGAGGGACGGCCCAACGACGCCCTCGGTCCCGTGACGAGCGAGCTTGCTCCCGCTCGGTTGCGCAGCGAACGCAAGATTATTAGGGCCGCTGCGCTGCCCAGCGCGAGCAAGCTCCCTCGCCACGGGCCCTAGGCAAGCTGTCAGGCTTTGTCGATGCCTTGATCAGGTTCGCAGGAATGCCCGGTGCAGCTCATCCAACGTCTGGAAGTGGTGCACCGGGTTTTCCGCGCTCAATTCCTCGAAACTGCCAAACCCATACCCCACTGCTGCGGCGTCCAGGCCGTTGCTGCGGGCACCGATCAGGTCGTGTTTGCGATCGCCGATCATCAGGGTGGCGGCCGGGTCCAGGCTTTCTTCGGCCATGAGATGGGCGATGAGCTCGACCTTGTCTGTGCGGGTGCCGTCCAGTTCGCTGCCGTAGATCACCTTGAAGTGCTTGGCGAAGTCGAAATGGCGGGCAATTTCCCGGGCGAAAACCCAGGGCTTGGACGTGGCGATGTACAGCTGCCGATTTTGATCGGCGAGGGTTTCCAGCAGCGGCAGGACGCCATCGAACACGCGGTTTTCGTACAGGCCGGTGACCTTGAAGCGCTCGCGATAGAAAGACACCGCCTCCCAGGCTTTCGCTTCATCGAAGCCGTAGAACTGCATGAAAGCCTGCAACAGAGGCGGGCCGATGAAGTGTTCGAGGCGGGTCAGGTCGGGTTCGTCGATGCCCAGTTTGCTCAGGGCGAACTGGATCGAACGGGTGATGCCTTCCCTGGGGTCGGTAAGGGTGCCGTCGAGGTCGAAGAGTACAGTCTGGTAGTGCATGAAAATTCCTGGGCAGTGGCGGGACGGTTCAGGGCTGGTCGTAGCCTTCGGCCAGATGCAGGTCCTTGAGCTTTACGTAGTTCGCCGCGCTGTAGGTGAAGAATGCGCGTTCCTTGTCGGTCAGGGGGCGGACCTGTTTCACCGGGCTGCCGACGTACAGGAAGCCGCTCTCCAGGCGCTTGCCCGGCGGCACGAGGCTGCCGGCGCCGATGATGACGTCGTCCTCGACCACCGCGCCGTCCATGACGATGCTGCCCATGCCGATCAGAATTCGACTGCCGACGGCGCAACCATGGAGCATGACTTTGTGGGCGATGGTCACGTCATCGCCGATCAATAACGGAAAGCCATCGGGGTTGAACGGGCCGGCGTGGGTGATGTGCAGCACGCAGCCGTCCTGGACGCTGGTGCGCGCGCCAATGCGGATGCGGTGCATGTCGCCGCGGATGACCGTCAGCGGCCAGACGGAGCTGTCTTCGCCGATTTCGACGTCGCCGATCACCACCGCGGTGCTGTCGACAAAAGCCCCACGGGCAAGCCGCGGGCTGTGATTCTGGTACGTGCGAAGGGTCACGATAGGCTCTCTCTTATCGGGTGATAGGCGCTGCTAGCTGCGGTGAACGCCGATTGTAATTAAGATGGGCCGATGTTTCTTCCAGCGAAGGTGTCAACCGTGAGCGTGAACAACCCTCTTTTGCAGCCCTACGACCTGCCGCCATTCTCGGCGATCCGCGCCGAACACGTGCAACCGGCCATCGAGCAGATCCTGGCTGACAACCGTGCCGCCATCGCCGAAATTCTCAAGACCCAAGTCAAGCAGCCTACCTGGGCCGGCCTGGTATTGGCGATGGACGAGCTCAACGATCGCCTCGGCGCGGCCTGGAGCCCGGTGAGCCATCTGAACGCCGTGCGCAACAGCCCCGAACTGCGCGAAGCCTACGAGGCATGCCTGCCGGCGCTCAGTGCCTACTCCACCGAACTGGGCCAGAACCGCGAGCTGTTCCAGGCCTTCGAAGCCCTGGCGAACAGCCCCGAGGCGGCCGGTTTCGATGTGGCGCAAAAAACCATCCTGGAACATTCCCTGCGCGATTTCCGCCTGTCGGGCATCGACCTGCCGCCCGAGCAGCAGAAGCGCTACGCCGAAGTGCAAAGCAAATTGTCCGAGCTGGGCAGCCGCTTTTCCAACCAGTTGCTCGACGCGACCCAGGCCTGGACCAAGCACGTCACGGACGAGGCCGCCCTCGCCGGCCTGACCGACTCGGCCAAGGCGCAAATGGCTGCCGCCGCCCAGGCCAAAGGGCTGGATGGCTGGCTGATCAACCTGGAATTCCCTAGCTACTACGCCGTGATGACCTACGCCGAAGACCGCGCCCTGCGCGAAGAAGTCTACGCGGCCTACTGCACTCGCGCCTCGGACCAGGGCCCGAACGCCGGTCAGAACGACAACGGCCCGGTGATGGAACAGATCCTCGACCTGCGCCAGGAACTGGCCCACCTGCTGGGCTTCGCCAATTTCGCCGAGTTGAGCCTGGCGACCAAGATGGCCGAGTCCAGCGACCAGGTGCTCAGCTTCCTGCGTGACCTGGCCAAGCGCAGCAAACCGTTTGCCGCCCAGGACCTGGAGCAACTGAAAGCGTTCGCCGCCGAACAGGGCTGCCCCGACCTGCAAAGTTGGGACAGCGGCTTCTATGGCGAGAAACTCCGCCAGCAGCGCTACAGCGTCGCCCAGGAAGCCCTGCGCGCCTACTTCCCGATCGATAACGTGCTGAGCGGCCTGTTCACCATTGTGCAGCGCCTCTATGGGATCGAGATCGCCGAGCTGAAGGGCTTCGACAGCTGGCACCCGGATGTGCGCCTGTTCGAGATCAAGGAAAACGGCCAGCACGTCGGCCGGTTCTTCTTCGACCTCTATGCCCGCGCCAACAAGCGTGGCGGCGCCTGGATGGACGGCGCACGTGATCGCCGCCGCACCGTCGACGGCGTCTTGCAAAGCCCGGTCGCCAACCTGGTGTGCAACTTCACCCCGGCCGACAGCGGCAAGCCGGCGCTGCTGACCCACGACGAAGTCACCACCTTGTTCCACGAGTTCGGCCATGGCCTGCATCACCTGTTGACCCGCGTCGAACATGCCGGCGTGTCCGGCATCAACGGTGTGGCTTGGGACGCCGTGGAGCTGCCTAGCCAGTTCATGGAAAACTGGTGCTGGGAACCCGAAGGCCTGGCGCTGATTTCCGGCCATTATGAAACCGGCGAACCGCTACCCCAGGACCTGCTGGAAAAAATGCTCGCGGCGAAAAATTTCCAGTCCGGCCTGATGATGGTTCGCCAGTTGGAGTTCTCGCTGTTCGACTTCGAGCTGCACGCCACCCACGGCGACGGCCGTAACGTACTGGAAGTGCTCGAAGGCGTGCGCGACGAGGTGTCGGTGATGCGTCCGCCGGCCTACAACCGCTTCCCCAACAGTTTTGCGCACATCTTCGCTGGCGGCTACGCGGCGGGTTACTACAGCTACAAATGGGCGGAAGTGCTGTCTGCCGATGCGTTCTCCAAGTTCGAAGAGGACGGCGTGCTCAACGCCGACACCGGTCGCGCCTTCCGCGAAGCGATCCTGGCGCGCGGCGGCTCCCAGGAGCCAATGGTGCTGTTCGTCGACTTCCGTGGCCGCGAGCCGTCGATTGACGCACTCTTGCGTCATAGCGGCCTGAGCGAGGACGCGGCAGCATGAGCGAGGGGCCTGTGATTACCAAACGACGCTTTATTGCCGGGGCGGTCTGCCCCGCGTGCAGCGAGCCGGACAAGTTGATGATGTGGAACGAAGACGGCGTGCCCCATCGCGAATGCGTGGCCTGCGGTTATTCCGACACGCTCAACGAGCAAGGCCTGTCGGTGCCCAAGGAATTGGGCACCCGGGTCAACACATCGGCGCTCAAGACGCCCGATGCGAAAGTCCAGGCGGTGCAGTTTTTTCCCAACCCGAAATTGAAGAAAAAAAACGACTGACATCTTCGGCATCACCTTCCGGGCCGTTCGGCCCGGAAGCGATACATAGTTACCGCAAGGTTGCCCCCTTTCCTGATCAGACTGACCTGACACGTCCGACTGACAGGAAGCCCCCATGCAACACGCTGATAACCCCCTGCTGCAGCCTTACGACCTGCCGCCCTTTTCGAAGATCCAGGCCGAACACTTCTCCCCGGCCCTTGACCAGATTCTTGCCGAGAGCCGGGCCAAGGTCGCCGAGATCATCGAGACCCAGGCCCCCTTCCCGACGTGGGACGACCTGGTGCTGGCGATGGACGAAATCCATGGGCGACTGAAAGGCTTCGGCTATGTACTGGACCGCATGGCATCCACCAGAAGTGGCGAGGCCTGGGCGCGGGCTTCACTCGACTGCGAGGAGCGCCTGGATGATTTCCAGCGATCGCTGCTGCGCAATACCCAATTGTTTCAACTTTACCAGCGCCTGGCGGACAGTGAGATCGCCGTGCATTTTTCCCCGGTCAGGAAAAGAACGCTGAAAAAAATCCTGCGGCAGTGGCACCGGGACGGGATGGGCTCCGCCGCGCAGGAAACCCTGGAAGATTTGAAGGCGCGTATGGAGGGTGCGCGAAGCCTGTTCTTGGAACACTTGCATGAGGCAAACAAGGCCTGGAGCAAGTCCTTCCAGGATGAAGCAGCATTGGGCGGCCTGCCCGTTGCGTTCAAGCAGCAAATGGCCAGGCAAGCGCGCGAACAGGGCCAGTCCGGTTGGTTGCTGACACTTGACGATGAATCGTTTCGCATCGTCACCCGCTATGCCGACGACTCCAGCCTGCGCAAGCAAATGTACGTCGCCTACAGCACGCGCGCTTCGGATCAAGGACCCCATGCCGGGATTTACGACAACGGCGAAGTGCTGCGCCAGTTGCTCGAGGATCGCCATGAATTCGCGACGCTGCTCGGTTATTCGAATTACGCGCAGATGGCGATCGAGCCGGAGCAAGCACAGTCGCCAGAGGAGGTCCTGTCATTTCTCAACGGGCAGCTCGAACAGCACCAAGCCTCGTTCGACGAGGACAAGAAGCAGCTCGATGCATTCGCCAGGACGCAAGGCTTCAGCAAGGTGGAGCCTTGGGATTATCTCTACCTGGCCCAGCAGCTTCGTCGGCAAACGGCCGGCGTTTCGGAACAGGACGTCAGCGCCTGGTTCCCGTTGGAGCCGACGTTCGCACGGATGCTTTTGGTCGCTCGGGACCTGTTTGGCGTGGATATCATCGTGCGTGCGGACGTGACGACCTGGCACCCGCAGGTGCGGCTTTTCGAGGTCAGCGAGCGAGGCGAAACCGTTGGCTATTTCTATTTCGACCCTTTCGAACACGCGGACCAGAATGGCTTTCCACAAACCAGCACCCTGCGAAACCGCCGCATCACCGCCGAGGGGCGGCCTCGTTATCCTGTGGCAGTGCTGAACGGCTGGTTGCCACAAGGCTCCGCTGCGACCCCGCTGTTGCTGGACCATCGTCAGTTACGAGTGCTTTCTCACGAATTGGGACATTGCCTGCACCATGTGTTGAGCCGGGTCGAATACCGCGACGTGTCGGGCATCAGCGAGCTCAGTCGGGACGCCGCCGAATTCGCTGGCGAACTGTTCGAACGGTGGTGCTTCTCCAAACAATTTCTGATCCGAGTATCGAAGCACCACCAGACCGGGGCATCGTTGCCGAACGAAGTCGCCGACCGATTGCTGACGTATCTGAAGACCCAAACGAGTTGGGTCGATGCGGGGCTTTTGCGCGCTGCGTTATTCGACATGGAGCTGCACCGCAGCCACGGCGACGGGCGCACGCCCCAGCAAGTGTTCGATCAGGTCCGCGAGCAAGTCGGCCATTTGCCGGCGTTCGAGAACGAACGCTGGCCCAATGGCCTGGATTACATGGTCACGGGCTATGACGCCGGGATTTATGCCTACGCCTGGTCCCGAACCCTGGCCAAGACCGTATTCAAGCGGTTCAAGCGCAACGGGTTGTTTGACCGAAAGACCGGCAAGGCGCTACGCGAAACGATATTGGAACGCGGCGATTCACGGCCACTGTCCGAGTCCATCGCGGATTTCTTGCAGGCGACCGATCAACGGGAAGGAACAAGCGTCTGAGGGTCGAGATGATGCGCCGTCGTCGTTGAGTTGACCCAGCTCTTGAGCGAGCACAGGGCAAAAACGCTGGTGCTGCAATCGCCGTTCTTCAATGCCGTGCGCAGTTTCTCCACGTCAACCCGCATGACGTAGCGGACCCCGTCCTTGAAAGAATGACTGTCACCGAAGCCGCCCTCGGTCATCTCTTCCAGCGCGTCCTCCTTGCTCCAGCCTTGGACGACAATCCTGTACATGGCGGCCACTAAGCCGGTGCGGTCCGAGCCATGCTTGCAATGCATGAGCACCGGGCCATGAGCCTCGGCATCCTCGATGGTTCGAAGGGCCTTTAGAATATCGCTGTCGTCGACGTGATTGGTGCGATAAGGCAATTGAACCCGCTCGATGCCCGGAGCCGCCAGCCAACTGGCATCCGAATCGGGCAAGAAGTTGATGACCGTGCCGATATTGAGTCTTTTTAGCAGGGAGACGGCGCCTTCATCCGGCAACGCGCTGCGGTATAACGTCGGGGACATCTGGTAGAGGTTGTACTGCTTTCCCACCGGCTCGGCCCATTCGGCAGGCCGCGCCTGCGTCGTCTCCGCAGCCTGGGTTGCGGGGGCGGCGAGCATCAGCAGCAGAACCAGGCAGGACACGGGGTGAAGGCGGAACTTGAGCATGGGGCGGCGACCGGAAGACCACGGGGGCTAAGGCGGTCAGTTTCCGGCGGCGTCGGTTAAAAAGCCGTGAGCGGGACGTCAATGTGGCGTGAAGGCTCGATGTTGTTCAAGGAAGCTTGCTCCCGCTCGGTAGCGCAGCGACCGCTGGATTGTGGGGCCGCTACGCTCAAAGCGGCGGACCGGCCCAGCGGGAGCAAGCTTCCACAAGCGCAATCTGAACGCCGAAGGTCATTTAGTCTTGGCCACTTTCCATGCACCGTCCATCTTGCCGTCGCCAGTCATGTCTCCGGCCTTCTTGTCCATTACGAAGGTGTACAGTGGTTTACCCTTGTAGGCCCACTGCATCGAGTCATCGTCACGCTTGATCACGGTCCAGTCCCCCTTGGATTCATCTCCTTTCTCGGCCATCAGCGGCGGCCAATTAACCGCGCACTGGCCATTGCATGCGGACTTGCCGGCCGAGTCCTTGGCAAAGGTATAAAGGGTCATACCCTTGTGGTCAGTGAACATGCCATCCTTCTCCATTGCAGGCTCGGCAGCCATCGCCAATCCAGGCAGAACCAGGGCAGCAGATATCAGCAGGGCTTTGAGAGAAACATTCACGCGCGTCATGGAAACCTTCCTTTGCAGTTGTCAGGATTCGGACTCAAAGCGTAGTCCAGGATCCCCTTTGCTGCCGCCTCAGGAAATAACTGTCACACGACTGCAATAATTCCGTTATCTAATGCGGCGCAAGACAGTTAAATGACAAGAGGATTAACCCATGGTTGGCAGGAGCATTCTGATCGTCGACGACGAGGCGCCCATTCGCGAGATGATCGCCGTTGCGTTGGAGATGGCCGGCTATGACTGCATGGAAGCAGAGAACTCCCAACAGGCCCACGCCATCATCGTCGACCGCAAGCCGGACCTGATTTTGCTGGACTGGATGCTGCCCGGCACGTCTGGCATCGAATTGGCGCGGCGCCTCAAGCGCGATGAGCTGACCGGCGACATTCCGATCATCATGCTCACCGCCAAGGGCGAAGAGGACAACAAGATCCAGGGCCTGGAAGTCGGCGCCGACGACTACATCACCAAGCCGTTTTCCCCTCGGGAACTGGTGGCGCGCCTCAAGGCCGTGCTGCGTCGTGCCGGGCCGACGGATGGCGAAGCGCCCATCGAAGTCGGCGGCCTGCTGCTCGACCCGATCAGCCACCGGGTGACCATCGACGGCAAGCCCGCCGAGATGGGCCCGACCGAATACCGCCTGCTGCAATTCTTCATGACTCACCAGGAGCGCGCCTACACCCGCGGGCAGCTGCTGGACCAGGTCTGGGGCGGCAACGTGTACGTCGAGGAACGCACCGTGGACGTACACATCCGGCGCCTGCGCAAGGCCCTCGGCGATGCCTACGAGAATCTGGTACAAACCGTGCGCGGCACCGGGTATCGTTTCTCGACAAAGGCCTGATACGAGCCCTTACCGCCCGACAAGCTGACAAGGACGCGCGTTCACGTGAATCAAAACTGGCATGGCACCCTCATCCGCCATATGTTGTTGCTGGTTACCGGATGCCTGTTGATCGGCCTGATCACCGGATATTACGGCTGGAGCCTGGCCGTGGGGCTGGCGCTTTACCTTGCCTGGACCCTCAAGCAATTGCTGCGCCTGCATGAGTGGCTGCGCCTGCACCAACCCGACGAAGCCCCGCCCGATGGCTACGGGCTGTGGGGCGAGGTGTTCGACAGCATCTATCATCTGCAACGGCGCGACCAGCGCGTTCGTGGCCGCCTGCAAGCGGTGATCGACCGCGTCCAGGAATCCACCGCGGCGCTCAAAGACGCGGTGATCATGCTCGACAGCGAAGGCAACCTGGAGTGGTGGAACCGCGCCGCCGAAACCCTGCTGGGCCTCAAGACCCCCCAGGACAGTGGCCAACCGGTGACCAACCTGGTTCGCCATCCGCGGTTCAAGGAATATTTCGAGCAGGACAACTACGCCGAACCGCTGGAAATCCCTTCGCCCACCAACGATCGATTGCGCATCCAGCTCTACATCACCCGCTACGGCAACAACGAGCATTTGATGCTGGTGCGGGACGTGACGCGCATCCATCAGCTGGAACAGATGCGCAAGGATTTCATCGCCAACGTATCCCACGAGCTGCGTACCCCGCTGACGGTGATCTGCGGTTACCTGGAAACCTTGCTCGACAACGTCGAGGAAGTGAACCCGCGCTGGAGCCGGGCCTTGCAGCAGATGCAGCAACAAGGCGGGCGCATGCAGACCTTGCTCAACGATTTGCTGCTGCTGGCGAAACTGGAAGCCACCGATTACCCGTCGGACAACCAGCCGGTACCCATCGACGAACTTCTGCAGATCATCGTCCAGGATGCACAGGAACTGTCCGGCCCCAAGCAACAGGCCATCACCCTCGAAGCCGACCCGGCCGTCCAGCTCAAAGGCAGCGAGGCGGAACTGCGCAGCGCGTTTTCCAACCTGGTGTTCAACGCGGTCAAGTACACGCCCGAACAAGGACGGATCCACGTCCGCTGGTGGGGCGATGAACAGGGCGCGCACCTGAGCGTGCGCGATTCCGGTATCGGCATCGACAGCAAGCACCTGCCGCGCTTGACCGAACGCTTCTACCGGGTCGACTCCAGCCGCAACTCCAACACCGGCGGCACGGGGCTGGGACTGGCCATCGTCAAACACGTCTTGCTGCGCCACCGTGCACGCATGGAAATCAGCAGCGTGCCCGGCCACGGCAGTACCTTCACCTGCCATTTCGCTCCAGCACAGGTGGTTCGCACGCGCCTTCCCAACCGCGACGAGTGACGCCGACCAGCCCTTCCCTCTAGGCAATCGCCAAGTCAGCCGCTACATTGGCTGACTTATGCCTGCCTTTTCAGGCACTGATTTCGAACCTTACGCACTTACGGAACCTGCAAAACTCCATCATGGACCCTTCCCCTGGCTTGTCCCTCGTTACGCTCTTCGCCGAATTCGGCATGATTCTCTTTGCTTTGATCCTGGTCCTGCTCAACGGATTTTTCGTTGCGGCGGAGTTCGCCATGGTCAAGCTGCGCTCGACCCGGGTCGAGGCCATCGCCGAGCAGCATGGCTGGCGTGGGCATATCCTGCGCACTGTCCATAGCCAGCTCGACGCCTACCTGTCGGCTTGCCAGCTGGGTATTACCCTCGCCTCCCTGGGCCTGGGCTGGGTCGGTGAGCCGGCGTTCGCCCATATCCTCGAGCCGTTGCTGGGCGCGATCGGTGTCGAGTCGCCGGAAGTGATCAAGGGCGTGTCGTTCTTCACTGCGTTCTTCATCATTTCCTACCTGCACATCGTGGTCGGCGAGCTGGCGCCCAAATCCTGGGCGATTCGCAAACCCGAGCTGCTGTCCCTGTGGACGGCCGCGCCGTTGTACCTGTTCTACTGGGCCATGTACCCGGCGATCTACCTGCTCAATGCCAGCGCCAACGCCATCCTGCGCATCGCCGGCCAAGGCGAGCCCGGGCCTCATCATGAACACCACTACAGCCGCGAAGAGTTGAAGCTGATCCTGCACTCCAGCCGTGGCCAGGACCCAAGCGACCAAGGCATGCGCGTGCTGGCTTCCGCCGTGGAAATGGGCGAGCTGGAAGTGGTGGACTGGGCCAACTCCCGGGAAGACCTGGTGACGCTGGAGTTCAACGCGCCGCTCAAGGAAATCCTGGCGATGTTCCGCCGCCACAAGTTCAGCCGTTATCCGGTGTACGACAGCGAGCGCCAGGAGTTCGTCGGCCTGCTGCACATCAAGGACCTGCTGCTGGAACTGGCGGCCCTGGATCACATTCCCGAATCGTTCAACCTGGCCGAACTGACCCGGCCATTGGAGCGCGTGTCGCGGCACATGCCGTTGTCGCAATTACTGGAACAATTCCGCAAGGGCGGCTCGCACTTCGCCGTGGTCGAAGAGGCCGATGGCAACATCATCGGCTACCTGACCATGGAAGACGTGCTGGAAGTGCTGGTGGGCGACATCCAGGACGAACACCGCAAGGCCGAGCGCGGCATCCTGGCCTACCAGCCGGGCAAGCTGCTGGTGCGCGGCGACACGCCGCTGTTCAAGGTCGAACGCCTGTTGGGGATCGACCTGGACCACATCGAAGCCGAGACCCTGGCCGGGCTGGTCTATGAAACCCTCAAGCGCGTGCCGGAAGAGGAAGAAGTGCTGGAAGTCGAAGGCCTGCGGATCATCATCAAGAAGATGAAGGGGCCCAAGATCATCCTGGCGAAGGTGTTGATGCTCGATTGACCGTCCCGGCGGGCCTCCTGTGGCGAGGGAGCTTGCTCCCGCTCGGCCGGTCCGACGCTTCGGGCGCAGCAGTCGTCGCTTTTGGGGCCGCTTCGCGGCCCAGCGGGAGCAAGCTCCCTCGCCACGAAAAGCCCCCGCGAACGTCTACTGCTTACCCACCGCAAAATTGGGCAGGTCGCCCACCGGTTGGTTGAACTGGTAGGGAATCGACACCAGCCCCAACCCGGTATTGCGCTGTACCACGAAATGCAGGTGCGGGCCGGAGCTGTTGCCGGTGTTTCCCGAGAGCGCCAACGGCGTACCGACCGCCACCCGCTGCCCTTCCCGTACGCTCACCGAGCCCTTTTGCAGGTGCAGATAGACACCCATGGTCCCGTCGTCATGCAGCACGCGCACGAAGTTGCCGGAAGGGTCGGTGCCGCGTCCGGTCTGCGAGTTTTCGGTCTTGACCACCACGCCGCCCCGCGCCGCGATGATCGGCGTGCCCTCGGGCATCGCGATGTCCATGGCGTAGCGGTTCTTGGGACCGTAGTGGCTGTATTGGCCATTGGCACCCTGGCTCAATCGAAACGGCCCGCCGACCCAGGGCAGCGGGTAGCGATACGCCTGCGCGGTGCCTGCCGGGTCGCCCAGGGAATATTCGAACCTTGGGGTGTACACGAGGGGCCTGCCGGGCCGGGTGGCGGTGAGCAGCGCCAGGCGCAGGTTGCTGCGCGCTGGCATCACCCGACGAATCGGCCGGCTCGGCGCCCCGCTGACGTTGCGCAACCCGACGAAACTCAGCTCGATCTCGACGGGCGCATACAGGTCATTGCGCACGTAAACCGCGTCCGCGCCCTTCTGCTTCTTGATATCGAGGAACACCTGCCGCTCCAGGCGTTCGACCATCCGATCACGGAACACGAACACCTGGGCGCCTTTGCTGGGGCGGTCGCTATAGGAAACCACGCCATTGGCATCGGTGGATTTGTAGATGGTCATGGCCAGGGCCGGGGTGGCGGCCAGGACGAGACCACAGGCGAACAACAACGGCACGAGCATGGGCAAGAATTCTGTCGAAATGAAGGCCTGCAAAGCAGCCTAGCAGCTGGGATGGACCAGCGTAGTCGGCAGATGTTTCAAAAATGGATCAGCGGTCGGTGTTGGAGCTGATGGCCTCTTCGCGAGCAGGCTCGCTCCCACAAGGGATCTGCTGCGGACACAAATTTTGTGACAAACACAGATCAGTGTGGGAGCGAGCTTGCTCCGGGCGGCGATCCGACGAAAGCGGACTGAGGGGCGCCGCCGTATCAGGCGCCCGGTACGAAGTGCTTCTGGGCGGTGCCGCGGGCGATCAGGCGGGAGATGTAGTCGAGTTTCTGCGGGTCTTTGTCGACGAAGCGGAAGGTCAGTTGCAACCATTCGCTGTCGGGCGTCTGCTCATGGGCGACGATGGCGTGCAGGTAGCCGTTCAGACGAGCGGTCTCGGCGTTGTCGCCTTGTTCCATATCCAGTACCGAGCTTTCCAGCACTTGCGGCAGCGTATCGGTGCGCTTGACCACCAGCAGCGCTTCCTTGAGGCTCAGGGCCTTGATCACGCATTGCTGGGTGCCGCTGGACAGGCGCAACTGGCCTTGGCCACGGTTGGTCGGCGAAGTGGTGGCGGCCGGTGCCTTGACCGGCGGGCTGTTGAGCAAACCACGGGCTGGAGCAGCTGGGGCGGGCACAGGGGCGGCGGGGGCCGACGCAACAGCCGCCGTCGGGGGCTTGCCACCGGTCAGGGCGCTGAGGGAGTCATTGCCAAACGCCGAGTTCATCTTGGTCGGCGCGCTGTTCATGAGTGTGTCGAGCTTGCCAACCTTGTTCAGGGCCTGTTTGACCTTGGTCAGCAGCTGTTCATTGGTGAAAGGCTTGCTGACGTAGCCGGATACGCCGGCCTGGATGGCCTGGACCACGTTCTCCTTGTCGCCACGGCTGGTCACCATCACGAAGGGCATGCCTTTGAGGTTGTCCTGCTGGCGGCACCAGGTCAACAGTTCCAGGCCGGACATCTCCGGCATTTCCCAGTCGCACAGCACCAGGTCGAACGCTTCACGGGCCAGCAGGGCCTGGGCTTTCTTGCCGTTCACCGCGTCTTCAATGCGGATACCTGGGAAGTAGTTGCGCAGGCACTTCTTCACCAAGTCACGAATGAACGAAGCATCGTCCACGACCAACACACTGACCTTACTCATCCAGATACACCTCTAAAAAATCCCGGCAAGCATACCGCCTTACTGATGGCATATTGCCAAAAAGCTTCAGTCACGCCGGGACTTTTCGTTCGCGGGGTGCTGCTTTCGACTAAAAAAAGCGCAAAAAAAAAGCCCGACCAGAAGGCCGGGCGCTTTTCTTGGCAATCTTACTTATCGTCAGTTTCACCGGGAACATTAGCGGTTTCGGACGGGGTGCCCTCCACTTCTTCCTTCATCCGCTTGAGCCCCATGTGGCGCACATCGGTGCCACGCACCAGGTAGATGACCAATTCGGAGATGTTGCGCGCATGATCGCCGATACGCTCCAGGGAACGCAGCACCCAGATGATGCTCAACACCCGCGAGATAGAGCGTGGGTCTTCCATCATGTAGGTCGCCAGTTCACGCAGGGCGGTCTTGTATTCGCGGTCGATGATCTTGTCGTACTGCGCCACCGACAGCGCCAGGTCGGCGTCGAAACGGGCAAAGGCGTCCAGCGCGTCGCGGACCATGTTGCGCACCTGGTCACCAATGTGGCGAACCTCGACGTAACCGCGCGGGGCTTCGCCTTCTTCGCACAATTGGATGGCACGACGGGCGATCTTGGTGGCTTCGTCGCCGATCCGCTCAAGGTCGATCACCGACTTGGAAATGCTGATGATCAGGCGCAGGTCGGAAGCGGCCGGCTGGCGACGGGCAAGGATGCGCAGGCACTCTTCGTCGATGTTGCGTTCCATCTGGTTGATCTGGTCATCGATCTCGCGCACCTGCTGGGCCAGGCCGGAATCAGCCTCGATCAGCGCGGTCACCGCGTCGTTGACCTGCTTTTCCACCAGCCCGCCCATCGCCAGCAGGTGGCTGCGCACCTCTTCAAGCTCGGCGTTGAATTGCGCGGAAATGTGATGAGTGAGGCCTTCCTTCGAAATCATGGTTTTGCTCCGCAAAAGCTGTGAGCTGCAAGCTTCAAGCTGCAAGCTGATGTGTGTCGTTACTCGGATCGCTTTTTACTTGCCGCTTGCAGCTTGACGCTTGCGGCTCTAGGGCTAGCCATAGCGACCTGTGATGTAGTCCTCGGTCTGCTTCATGGCCGGATTGGTAAACAAGGTATCGGTGTCACCGAACTCCACCAGCTTGCCCATGTACATGAACGCGGTGTAGTCGGACACACGCGCCGCCTGCTGCATGTTGTGGGTCACGATGACGATGGTGAACTTGGACTTGAGCTCGTAGATCAGCTCCTCGACCTTCAGTGTCGAGATCGGGTCCAGTGCCGAGCAAGGTTCGTCGAGCAGCAGGACTTCCGGCTCCACCGCGATGGTGCGGGCGATGACCAGACGTTGCTGCTGACCGCCGGACAGGCCCAGGGCCGAATCGTGCAGGCGATCCTTGACCTCGTCCCACAGCGCCGCGCCCTTGAGGGCCCATTCCACGGCTTCGTCGAGGACCCGCTTCTTGTTGATGCCCTGGATGCGCAGGCCGTAGACCACGTTCTCGTAGATGGTTTTCGGGAACGGGTTGGGCTTCTGGAACACCATGCCAACGCGGCGGCGCAGCTCGGCCACGTCTTCGCCCTTGCGGTAGATGTTGTTGCCGTAGAGGTTGATCTCGCCTTCGACGCGGCAACCGTCCACCAGGTCGTTCATGCGGTTGAAGGTGCGCAGCAAGGTCGACTTGCCGCAGCCCGACGGGCCGATGAACGCGGTGACGCGCTGTTTCGGGATGTTCAGGCTGACGTCGTATAACGCCTGCTTCTGGCCGTAGAACAGGTTCAGGCCGGGCACTTCGATGGCGACGGTTTCCTGAGCCAGGTTCAAGCTCTGCTTGTCGCGGCCCAGGGCCGACATGTTGATGCCGTGTGTGTGTGCTTCGTGTTGCATGGGAGGCTCCCTGTGCTAACAAATTCGGTTCGGTTGGCCAATGAGTGGCCAGGCCAATCTGTGTATGTGTGGGAGCGAGCCTGCTCGCGATTCAGGCGACTCGGTCTGATTTTAGAACCGAGGTGATGCCATCGCGAGAAGGCTCGCTCCCACAGGAAATCGATGTGTAATCAACTATCCAGTGCTTTGTACTTTTCGCGCAGGTGGTTACGAATCCACACCGCCGACAGGTTCAGGATCGCGATCACCAGCACCAGCAGCAGCGCCGTGGCGTAGACCAACGGCCGGGCAGCCTCTACGTTCGGGCTCTGGAAGCCGACGTCATAGATATGGAAGCCCAGGTGCATGATCTTCTGGTCCAGGTGCAGGTACGGGTAGTTGCCATCCAGCGGCAGCGACGGCGCAAGTTTCACCACACCCACCAACATCAACGGCGCAACTTCGCCAGCGGCACGGGCCACCGCGAGGATCATGCCTGTCATCATCGCCGGGCTCGCCATCGGCAGGACGATTTTCCACAGGGTCTCGGCCTTGGTCGCGCCGAGGGCCAGAGAGCCTTCGCGCACGGTACGTGGAATCCTTGCCAGACCTTCTTCGGTGGCGACGATTACCACCGGCACCGCCAGCAACGCCAGGGTCAACGATGCCCAGAGCAGGCCTGGGGTACCGAAAGTCGGCGCCGGCAAGGCTTCGGGGAAGAACAGTCGGTCAACCGAACCGCCCAGCACGTAGACGAAGAAGCCCAGGCCGAACACGCCGTAGACGATGGCCGGGACACCGGCGAGGTTGTTCACCGCAATGCGGATCAGACGGGTCATCGTCCCCTGGCGCGCGTATTCACGCAGGTAAACCGCCGCCAGCACGCCGAACGGCGTCACGATCATTGCCATGATGAGGGTCATCATCACGGTGCCGAAAATCGCCGGGAAGATACCGCCTTCGGTGTTGGCTTCACGCGGATCGTCGCTGAGGAATTCCCAGACCTTGCTGAAATAGAAACCCAGCTTGGTGAGCGTGCCCATGCCGTTTGGCTGGTAGGCATGCACCACTTTGCCGATTTCGATTTCCACTTCCTTGCCGTTGGCATCGCGGGCCGTCAGGCTGTCGCGATTGAACTGGCCATGCAGGTCGGCCAGGCGCGCCTCGATGTCCTTGTAGCGAGCGTTGAGTTCGGCGCGTTCGCTTTCCAGGTCGGCCTGGGCGGCGGCGTCGAGCTTGCCGTCCAGCTCCAGCTTGCGACCGTGCAGGCGGATGCGCTCCAGGCCAGCGTTGATCGCGCCGATGTCGGTTTTTTCCAGGGTCTTGAGCTCGTCGGCCAATTGGTTGACCCGCTCGATACGCGCCTGCAACTGCGGCCACGCCGCTTCGCCCTCGGCGATGACCTTGCCTTGTTCCTTGACGTTGACCAGGTAGCCGTAGAAATTGCCCCACTCGCGGCGCTCAAGGGCCATCAGCTCCGGTGGTGTGGTCTGGTTGGTCAGCCAGTCGCCGACGATCCAGGTGAAATCGGTGCCGTTGAGGTCACGATTGCCGACCTTGACCAATTCACGGGTCATGAACTCAGGGCCTTCGTCCGGCACCGGCAGGCCAGCACTTTTCAGGCGCTCGCGAGGCACTTCTTCTTTCTGTACGACTTCGCCTACCACCAGGTGCGCAGGCATGCCCGGCACGTTGTAATTGGCGTGGATCAGGTCCGCCGGCCAGAAGTGGCCGAGGCCGCGCACGGCAATCACCGCCAGCAGGCCAATGGTCATGATGACCGCGATGGACACCGCGCCACCGCTGATCCAGACGCCAGGGGCGCCGCTCTTGAACCATCCTTTCAGGGAGTTCTGTTTCACAGACTTCTACCTTTCTTAAAGCGACGAATATTTCTTGCGCAGACGCTGACGGATCAGCTCGGCGAGGGTGTTCATGACGAAGGTGAACAACAGCAGCACCAAGGCCGACAGGAACAGCACGCGGTAATGGCTGCCCCCGACTTCGGACTCAGGCATTTCAACCGCCACGTTGGCCGCCAGGGTGCGCAGGCCTTCGAACAGGTTCATCTCCATGACCGGCGTGTTACCGGTGGCCATCAGCACGATCATGGTCTCGCCCACCGCGCGACCCATGCCGATCATCAGCGCCGAGAAGATGCCCGGGCTGGCGGTGAGGATCACCACGCGAGTCATGGTCTGCCACGGCGTGGCGCCGAGGGCCAGAGAGCCCAGGGTCAGGCCGCGCGGCACGCTGAACACGGCGTCTTCGGCAATCGAGTAGATGTTCGGGATCACCGCGAAGCCCATCGCCAGGCCCACCACCAAGGCGTTGCGCTGGTCGTAGGTGATGCCCAGGTCATGGGAAATCCACATGCGCATGTCGCCGCCGAAGAACCAGGCTTCAAGGTACGGGCTCATGTACAGCGAGAGCCAGCCCACGAACAGGATCACAGGGATCAACAGCGCGCTTTCCCAGCCATCCGGCACCCGCAGGCGAATGGATTCCGGCAGGCGGCTGAAGACGAAGCCGGCGACGAGGATGCCGATCGGCAGCAACATCAGCAGGCTGAAGATGCCCGGCAGGTGCCCTTCGACGTACGGCGCCAGAAACAGGCCGGCGAAGAAGCCGAGGATCACCGTCGGCATCGCTTCCATCAGCTCGATCACCGGTTTGACCTTGCGGCGCATGCCCGGCGCCATGAAGTAGGCAGTGTAGATCGCGGCGGCAACCGCCAGCGGCGCGGCCAGCAGCATCGCGTAGAACGCGGCCTTCAAGGTGCCGAAGGTCAGCGGCGAAAGGCTCAGCTTGGGTTCGAAGTCGGTGTTGGCGGCGGTCGATTGCCAGACGTATTTGGGTTCGTCGTAGTTTTCGTACCAGACCTTGCTCCACAACGCACTCCAGGACACTTCCGGGTGTGGGTTATCCAGCATCAACGGTTGCAGCTTGCCGCCCTGCTCCACGATCAGGCGGTTGGCCCGTGGGGACATGCCGAACAGACCTTGGCCGTCGACTACCTGGTCCACCAGCAAGGTGCGGTGGGCGGTGCTGTGGAACACGCCGAGCTTGCCGGCGGTGTCGAGGGCCACGAAACCCTTGCGGCGTTCCTCGGCGCTGATCTCGACGATGGGCGCGCTGCCCATCTGGAAAGTACGAATCTGTTTGAAGCGCGATTCACCGTCCGGATCGCGAGCCATGAACCACTGGGCCAGGCCACCCTTGGAGTCGCCGATGATCAGCGAAATCCCCCCTACCAACTGGGCGGCCGCGGTGACTTGGGCATCGGCGTTCTCCAGCAGCTTGTAGCGACCGTTCAGGCTCTTTTCCCGCAGGCTGAACACGTCGGCCTGGGCGCGACCGTTGACCACGTACAACCACTGCTGGCGCGGGTCGACGAAAATGTTCTTCACCGGCTCGGTCATCTGCGGCAGGTCGATACGCGTCTGCTCGCTGGTGATTTCGCCGGTCATCATGTTTTCTTCGCTGGTCAGCGACAGCACATACAGCTGCGCGCCACTGGAGCCGGCCAGCAGCAGCGTCGAATCGGTGGCGTTGAGGCTGACGTGTTCCAAAGCCGCGCCCTGCTCGTTCAGCGCGATCGGCGCCTCGCCGTACGGGTATTCGATCGCGGGCGAAATGGTTTTCTTGCCATCGGGGTAACTGACTTTATAAGTGTGGCGGAACACCAGGGCCTGGCCGTTGGACAGGCCGATCGCCACCAATGGGCTGCCGGGCTGGTCTTCACCAATGGACGTCACACTGGCGCCGGCCGGAACCGGCAGGTCGACGCGGCGCAGTTCGGCACCGCTGTCGAGGTTGTAGAACAGCGCCTGGCCCTTGTCGGAGACCCGCATGGCCACTTGGTTCTGCTCTTCGATGGCGATCATCAGCGGCTTGCCGGCGTCTTGCATCCAGGCTGGGGTGATCGAATCCTTGGCGGTCAGGTCCGCGCCCTGGAACAGGGGCAGCACCACGTAGGCGAGGAAAAAGAAAATCAGGGTAATGGCCGCCAGGACGGCGAGGCCGCCCACCAGCACGTACCAGCGGGTCAGGCGATCCTTGAGCGCACGAATGCGGCGCTTGCGTTGCAGCTCAGGCGTATTGAAGTCAATGCGCTTGGGAGGGGAAGTCGTAGTCATTGTGGAGTTGGCCAGATCATTCATGCGCACACCCTAGCGATCCTGTATGACAGAAAGATGACAGTGAAGTGACGCAACAAATCCGCCGCCAGCTAGAAGCGGCAGCGGATGGGAAAATTGGGCGGTGGAAGTGGTCTGCACTCCCACCGCAGCCCGGGCGTTGGCCCGGGCTCAGGTGTTACTGCTTGGCGACGTTGCCGCCTTCCTGCAGACCCAGGTCAGCCAGTGCCTTGGCGGCAACTTTGGCTGGAACCGGGATGTAGCCGTCCTTGACCACGACTTCCTGGCCTTGCTTGGACAGGATCAGCTTCACGAACTCGGCTTCCAGCGGGGCCAGAGGCTTGTTCGGCGCCTTGTTGACGTAGACGTAGAGGAAACGCGACAGCGGGTACTTGCCGTTCAGAGCGTTTTCTTCGGTGTCTTCGATGAACTCGCCGCCTTCTTTCTTGGCCAGGGCAACGGTTTTCACGCTGGCGGTCTTGTAGCCGATACCCGAGTAGCCGATGCCGTTAAGCGAGCTGCTGATCGACTGCACAACCGAAGCCGAACCCGGCTGCTCGTTGACGTTTGGCTTGTAGTCGCCCTTGCACAGGGCTTCTTCCTTGAAGTAGCCGTAGGTGCCGGACACCGAGTTGCGACCGAACAGCTGGACTGGCTTGTTGGCCAGGTCGCCGGTCACGCCCAGGTCGCCCCAGGTCTTGACGTCAGCCTTGGCGCCGCACAGGCGAGTCGAGGAGAAGATCGCATCGACCTGGGCCATGGTCAGGTGCTTGATCGGGTTGTCCTTGTGCACGAACACGGCCAGGGCGTCCACGGCAACCGGGATAGCGGTTGGCTTGTAGCCGTACTTCTGTTCGAAGGCCTGCAGCTCGTTGTCTTTCATCTTGCGGCTCATCGGGCCCAGGTTGGCGGTGCCTTCGGTGAGTGCGGGTGGCGCGGTGGAGGAACCGGCGGCCTGAATCTGGATGTTTACGTTCGGGTATTCTTTCTTGTAGTTCTCGGCCCACAAGGTCATCAGGTTGGCCAGGGTATCGGAGCCGACGCTGGACAGGTTGCCCGACACACCAGTGGTCTTGGTGTAGCTCGGGATCGCAGGGTCAACAGCGGCAACCGCGTTGGCAGTCGCAACGCCAGCAGCGACAAAGGTCATTGCCGCCATCAAACGCTTCAGTTTCATGCCTTACTCCTAGCAGATAGGTGTGTTAAGTCGGCCAAGTATTGGGAAGCCGTGTGAACACTCTATGGCTGAAATATGACAATTGGATGAAAGGCCAGCATTGAGGTTTGCAGGATGTTGTGGCGAAGGGATTCATCCCCTCGCCACAGGGCTGTTCGGCGCCGCTTAGCGGCCTTTCTTCCAAAGATACCCACCGATCACCATCCCGATGCCGCAGATGATCGCGACGTAATACGCCGGCCCCATCGGGCTTTCTTTCAACAGCAGGGTCACGATCATTGGCGTCAAACCGCCGAAGATTGCGTAGGCCAGGTTGTAGGAAAACGATAGCCCACTGAAGCGCACCACGGCCGGGAAGGCATTGACCATGACGTAGGGCACTGCGCCGATGGTGCCCACCAGCAAGCCACTCAAGGCGTAGAGCGGGAACAGCCACTCAGGGTGAGTGAACAGGCTGTGATAGAAGGTCCAGAACGTGATCAACAACAAACCGCTGCCAAACACGAACACCCGGCCGGCACCAAAGCGGTCGGCCAATACACCGGCGCCAATGCAACCGAAACTCAGGAATACGATTGCCAGGCTATTGGCCTGCAGCGCCGTAGTCGGGCTGAAGTGGTGCACCGTCTGCAACACCGTCGGGGTCATCAGGATGACTACGATGACGCCGGCCGACAGCAGCCAAGTCAACAGCATGGAAATGACAATGGCTCCACGATGGTCGCGCAGCACGGCGCGCAACGGCACTTCTTCGGCCAAGGCCTTGCGCAATTGCAGTTCGGCAAACACCGGGGTTTCGTGCAGCCAGCGACGCAGGTACACCGAAAACAGGCCGAACACGCCGCCCAGCAGGAACGGGATTCGCCAAGCGTAATCCGCCACTTCCACCGGCGTATAAATGCTATTGATGGCGGTGGCGACCAACGAACCCAACAGAATCCCCGCCGTCAGGCCGCAGGTCAGGGTGCCGCAGGCGTAGCCGATGTGGCGCGCCGGCACGTGCTCGGAAACGAATACCCAGGCCCCCGGTACCTCGCCACCGATCGCCGCCCCCTGGATCACGCGCATCAGCAACAAGAGAATCGGCGCCCACATGCCGATCTGCGCGTAGGTCGGCAACAAACCCATGATCAGGGTCGGCACGGCCATCATGAAAATGCTCAGGGTGAACATTTTCTTGCGCCCCAGCAGGTCGCCGAAGTGAGCCATGATGATCCCGCCCAGCGGCCGGGCCAGATATCCAGCGGCAAAAATGCCAAACGTTTGCATCAGGCGCAGCCATTCGGGCATTTCAGCGGGGAAGAACAGCTTGCCGACCACGGTGGCGAAGAACACGAAAATAATGAAATCGTAGAACTCCAGCGCGCCGCCCAGGGCAGAAAGCGACAGGGTCTTGTAGTCGTTACGGGTCAGCGGACGGGCGGGTTGTGCGGGCGTCGCCGTGCTCGAAGGCGCAGTGGTCATGGCAAGGGTTTCTCTTATAGTCGGTTCTCGGCCCGACAACACTGATGAGAGCCCGGGCAGGTTCGGCACGATAGCAAATTGTTCGAAAAAGCACATAGAGGGGCGTAATTGACAGTCAAAATCAGAACCCAGTGGTCGTCTCGACGTCTATCGCCCGATATACTCGCAACCTTGCGACACTCTGTAAGGGGTTGCTGTGCGAAAACGCCGTTGGTGATGTAGTACAAGATCAGCCGGTTTCGCAGAGTTTCCCTTTGGCGCGCCTTTACGAAAAACGTGACGAACGTGGCAGTTCGGGCTGAATCGTTTTTTACAAAGACGGCTATTCACCTGAAAGACAAGACAGAGTTACGGGTCAGAGGCACCCCCGGCATGATAGAGCTCGAACAAGAAGATCCAATCCCGCAAGGCGACCTGGCCCTGCAAATCACCGCGCTTCCCCGTGATACCAACGGCTTCGGCGACATTTTCGGCGGCTGGCTGGTGTCCCAGATGGACCTGGCGGGCACTGCGATGGCCAGCAAGGTGGCGGGCGGCCGCGTGGCGACCGTGGCGATTGATCGCATGGCGTTCCTGGTGCCGGTGGCGGTGGGTGCGCAGTTGTCCTTCTATACCCAGGCGTTGGAGATCGGCCGCAGCTCGATCCAGATGATGGTCGAGGTGTGGAGCGATGATCCGTTGTCCAGCGAATGGCGCAAGGTCACCGAAGCGGTGTTCGTCTTCGTCGCCATCGACGGCAGTGGCCGCACTCGCTCGGTTCCACCACGCGCCCGTTAAACGCGGGGGCCGTTTTGCGGTCCATTGCAGTCCATGTTCCTGAACGAGATGCGCCCCATGCCTACGCCCAATGTCGAAGCCGTCAAACTGGATGAACTGAACGGTTGGCGCATCCGCCACGGTCAGGCCGAGTTGCTGGTGGCCCAGCAAGGCGCGCATATCCTCAGCTATCAGGTGGATGGCCAGCCGCCGCTGATCTGGCTCAATGACCAGGCTACGTTCAAGGCGGGCAAGAGCATCCGCGCCGGTGTGCCGGTGTGCTGGCCCTGGTTCGGCAACCTGACCCGCAACCCCGACAGCATCCAGGCCATGCGCGTCAGCAATGAACCGGCCACGGCCCACGGCCTGGTGCGAGCGATGGATTGGGAATTGAAAGGCATCGAGGCCGTGGGCGAGCGCCTGAAAATCGAATTCGTGCTGCCCTACCCGGAAAACGGGCTGCCTGGGTGGCCCCATCAGGTCGACCTGACGCTGACCATCGTGATGGATGAGCAACTGCATATCCGCCTCACCAGCCATAACCGAGGCAGCGAGACCGTCAGCCTCAGCCAGGCGCTGCACAGCTATTTCGCGGTCAGCGATGTGCGCAACGTACAGGTCGACGGGGTCGACGGCCTGGACTACATCGAGACGCTGGACGACTGGAATACACACACCCAGGCGGGCGACCTGCGCTTCATCGGTGAAACCGACCGTATCTATCTCGATACCCCACCGACACTGAGCATCGTCGACCCCCATTGGAATCGACGCATAGAACTGACCGCTAGCGGATCACGCTCGGCGGTGATCTGGAACCCCTGGACCGAGCGCGCCAAGGCCTTCAGCGACATGGCCGACGATGGCTGGCAGCGCATGCTTTGCATCGAGACGGCCAACGTGATGGATGATGCGGTGACGTTGTTGCCGGACGCCAGCCATACCCTTGGCGTGAGTATTTGCAGCAAGCCGCTCTGACACCGCAAGGCTACTGTGGGAGCGAGCTTGCTCGCGATAGCGGACTGACAGTCAACACCCGCGTCGACTGATGCATCGCCATCGCGAGCAAGCTCGCTCCCACAATTGGAACTGTGTCAGGTCAACCGGCCGGTCACAAATCCGCCTCCTGCACCACCCTCACCTTCTCCGCATCCAGCGCATACGCCGCGCTCGCCAGGTCGTTGTCGACCTTCTCGATCTTCAGGGTGCCGGTGACCCACAGCGGCGTATAGATGTCGTCGAGCTTCACGCCCTTAGGATAGCGCACCAGTACCAATTGATTGGGCGGCGGCGGGGGAACGTGGATGCAGGCGCCCGGGTAAGGCACCAGGAAAAACAGCGTACTGCGGCCTTTGGCGTCGGTTTCCAAAGGAACCGGATAGCCGCCAATGCGCAGGTGCTTGTCATTCATCGACGCCACGGTCTTGGTCGAGTACATCACCGCCGGCAAGCCTTTGCTTTGCTTGAGGCCACCTTTTTCGGTGAAGGTGCCACTGGCTTCGGGGGAGTCGTGATCGATCTCGGGCATCGCCTCGAGGGCTTTCTGGTCCGACTTGGGCATCAGTTCGAGCCAGTCGGTTTCCGGTAGCTCGGCGGCGTGGGCCAGGCCACTGCCCAGCAAAAGAAGGGTCAACACTAGACGGCGCATGAAAGGGCTCGGCAAAGAATGGAATGAAACGCCGGGCAGTTTAGCCCTCTCCGTGCGCCGCGCGGAGAGGGCTTCATCAGGTTTGATCAGTTTCTTTTGATCAGGCCGTAGATCACCAGCAACACGATGGCACCCACCAGGGCGCCGATGAAGCCCGCGCCTTCGCCGGCCTGATAGATGCCCAGGGCCTGGCCGCCGTAAGTGGCCGCCAACGAACCGCCGATACCGAGCAGGATAGTCATGATCCAGCCCATGCTGTCATCGCCGGGCTTCAGGAAGCGTGCGAGCAGGCCAACGATCAAGCCGATTAAAATGGTTCCGATGATTCCCATGGCATTTCCCTCTGATTGAACGCTAAGCCAAAACCCTGATCGGGTTTTGGCACTTAGCCATGAGAGAGGTTAGCCGATGAATGGTTCCACCGCCGTTGCAGACTATTGTTCGGCGATCAGCGTTTCGACCTTGATGATCTGCTGGGCCAACGTGGCACGGTCGGCGCAACGCAGGTTGGCGTGGCCAACCTTGCGCCCCACTTTGAAAGCCTTGCCATAGTGATGCAGGTGGCAGTCGGCGATTGCCAGGACTTTCTCGGTGTCCGGCACTTTGCCGATGAAATTCAGCATCGCGCTTTCACCGACCTTGGCGGTCGACCCCAGCGGCAACCCAGCGACCGCCCGCAGGTGGTTTTCGAACTGGCTGCACTCGGCGCCTTCAGTGGTCCAGTGCCCGGAGTTGTGGACACGCGGGGCGATTTCGTTGGCCTTGAGGCCCCCGTCCACTTCGAAGAACTCGAACGCCATCACACCAACGTAGTCAAGCTGCTTGAGCACGCGGCTGGAGTAGTCTTCGGCCAGGGCTTGCAGTGGATGGTCGGTGCTGGCGACGGACAGCTTGAGAATCCCGTCCTTGTGGGTGTTGTGCACCAGCGGGTAGAAGCGGATTTCACCGTCGCGGGCACGCACGGCGATGAGCGAGACTTCACCGGTGAACGGCACGAAACCTTCCAGCAGGCAGCCGACGCTGCCCAGCTCGGCAAAGGTGCCGGCGACATCTTCAGGGTTGCGCAGGACTTTCTGGCCCTTGCCGTCGTAACCCAGGGTACGGGTCTTGAGCACGGCCGGCAGGCCGATTGAAGCGACCGCGGCTTCCAGGTCAGCCTGGGACTGGATGTCGGCAAAGGCCGGCGTCGGGATGCCCAGGTCCTTGAACATGTTCTTTTCGAACCAACGGTCGCGGGCGATACGCAGGGCTTCGGCGCTCGGGTAGACCGGGACGAACTGGGACAGGAAGGCCACGGTTTCAGCCGGGACGCTTTCGAACTCGAAGGTCACCAGGTCGACCTCATCGGCCAATTGGCGCAAGTGATCCTGGTCGCCATAATCGGCCCGCAGGTGTTCACCCAAGGCAGCGGCACAGGCGTCCGGCGCCGGGTCCAGGAAAGCGAAGTTCATCCCCAGCGGCGTACCCGCCAGGGCCAACATGCGACCCAACTGGCCGCCACCGATTACACCGATCTTCATTCTTCAACAACCTCAGGCAATGCGTGGGTCCGGATTGTCCAGGACGCTGTCTGTCTGCTCAGCGCGGAATTTTTTCAGCACGGTATGAAATTGGGGATGCTTGGCGCCCAGGATACTCGCCGACAGCAGGGCGGCATTGATCGCGCCGGCCTTGCCGATGGCCAGGGTAGCGACCGGAATGCCGGCCGGCATCTGCACGATCGATAGCAACGAATCGACACCCGAGAGCATCGAGGACTGCACCGGCACGCCCAGTACTGGCAAATGAGTCTTGGCCGCACACATGCCTGGCAAGTGGGCCGCACCACCGGCGCCGGCGATGATCACTTCGATGCCACGCGCGTCGGCTTCTTCGGCGTACTGGAACAGCAGGTCCGGGGTACGGTGGGCAGACACCACTTTCACCTCGTAAGGGATGCCGAGCTTTTCCAGCATATCGGCGGTGTGGCTAAGGGTGGACCAATCGGACTTGGAGCCCATGATCACGCCAACCAGTGCACTCATCGTCGTGCCTCTTCTCTCTGGGCGCCCTGGGGCGCGTCAAAAAACAACAAGCCACGCAGGAAACCGGCGTGGCTTGTTGTACGAATGATGGTCGGATGAACCGACCGAAGGCCGGGCAGTATACCGAAAACGAAGGATTAAACGCACTTTCGCCGACCATCTGCTTTTTGTGGTGAAGCGGTGATTTTATTGACTTAGAAGTCAATGTTGCAGCACCGCAAATCCCTTTGTGGGGGCGGACCTGCTCGCGATAGCGGTGTATCAGTCGAGCAAGTATTGCCTGCTAGTCCGCCATCGCGAGCAGGCTCGCTCCCACAGGGTTTGCAGTGCTATCAAGATCCCGTGACACCCTGCACCACCCCACCCTCGAGCTTGCGCCACAGCAACCGCACATTGGCCTTGCGCACCAGGGCGCAGCGGTACAGGCGGATCTCCAGCGGGACATGCCATTGCGCCCCGCCGCAGATCACCAGCTCGCCCCGGGCCAGTTCGTTGCGCACGCTCAGGTGAGGCACCCAGGCGATGCCCAGCCCTTCCAGGGCCATGCTTTTCAGGCTGTCGGCCATGGCCGTCTCGTACACCGTGGTAAAGCGCAGCGCACGCTGGCGCAGCAATTGGTTCACCGAACGCCCGAGAAACGCCCCCGCGCTGTAGGCCAACAGCGGCACGCTGGCTTCGCCTTCGAGGTCGAACAACGGCCTTGCGTGTGGATCGGCCGCGCACACCGGCAGCATCTCGGTCTGGCCCAAGTGCAACGAAGGGAAAATCTCTGGATCCATCTGCATGGCTGAATCGGGGTCATAAAAAGCCAGCATCAAGTCACAACCGCCCTCGCGCAAGGCGTGCACGGCATCGCCGACGTTCGTGGCGACCAGCCGCGTGGCGATGTTCATACCTTCGTTACGCAGTTGAGCGATCCAACGGGGGAAGAAGCCCAGCGCCAGGGAGTGGGCCGCCGCCACCTGGATGACTTCTCCCTGCCCGCCTTCGAGATGATGCAAATGCCGCAGCACTTCGCCCAATTGCTCGACCACCGTGCGCGCCGTCACCAGAAATAACTGCCCCGCCGCCGTCAATTCGATCGGCGTGCGCGAGCGGTTGACCAGCGTCAGCCCCAGCGCCGCTTCAAGGCTGCGGATCCGTCGGCTGAAGGCCGGTTGCGTCACGAAGCGGCGTTCGGCCGCCTGGGAAAAGCTGCGCGTCGCGGCCAAGGCACTGAAGTCCTCGAGCCATTTGCTTTCTAGATTCATTACCGTCCTCCCGAGGGACGCACCAAAGCAGGTCACACGCTCGCCGCACTGTCGGCGTCACACGGGCATTATGCCGAATATGCATAGGCCAGTGTTTAACAGCATTGGCCCAAATTTTTCTGAAAGCCTAGGATTCACAGCGTTCCGGCTCTGACCGGGTCCTTATTGAGATGATTTCCATCATGTCCTCCGCTGCATCATTCCGCACAGAAAAAGACCTGCTTGGCGTACTCGATGTACCGGCGCAAGCGTATTACGGCATCCAGACCCTACGAGCGATCAACAACTTTCGTCTCTCCGGTGTCCCGATCTCGCATTACCCTAAACTGGTGGTCGGTCTGGCAATGGTCAAGCAAGCCGCCGCTGACGCCAACCGTGAGTTGGGCCAGCTCAGCGAAGCCAAGCACGCCGCGATCAGCGAAGCCTGTGCACGGTTGATCCGCGGAGATTTCCACGAAGAATTCGTGGTGGACATGATCCAGGGCGGCGCCGGCACGTCGACCAACATGAATGCAAACGAAGTCATCGCCAACATCGCGCTGGAGGCCATGGGTCACCAGAAGGGCGAATACCAGTACCTGCACCCCAACAACGACGTGAACATGGCGCAGTCCACCAACGACGCCTACCCGACCGCGATCCGCCTGGGTCTGCTGCTGGGCCACGACGCGTTGCTGGCCAGCCTCGACAGCCTGATCCAGGCGTTTGCCGCCAAGGGCGAGGAATTCAGCCACGTCTTGAAAATGGGCCGCACCCAACTGCAAGACGCCGTGCCGATGACCCTCGGCCAGGAATTCCGTGCCTTCGCCACCACCCTGAGCGAAGACCTGGCGCGCCTGAAGACCCTGGCGCCCGAGCTGCTGACCGAAGTGAACCTGGGCGGCACCGCCATCGGCACCGGCATCAATGCCGACCCACGCTATCAGGCCCTGGCCGTACAGCGCCTGGCAACCATCAGCGGCCAGCCGCTGGTGCCGGCCGCCGACCTGATCGAAGCCACCTCCGACATGGGCGCCTTCGTGCTGTTCTCCGGCATGCTCAAGCGCACCGCGGTCAAGCTCTCGAAGATCTGCAACGACCTGCGCCTGCTGTCCAGCGGCCCACGCACCGGCATCAACGAAATCAACCTGCCGGCCCGCCAGCCAGGCAGCTCGATCATGCCGGGCAAGGTCAACCCGGTGATTCCGGAAGCGGTCAACCAAGTGGCATTCCAGATCATCGGCAACGACCTGGCCCTGACCATGGCGGCCGAAGGCGGCCAACTACAACTGAACGTGATGGAGCCGCTGATCGCCTTCAAGATCTTCGACTCGATCCGCCTGCTGCAACGGGCCATGGACATGCTGCGCGAGCACTGCATCGTCGGCATCACCGCCAACGAAGCGCGCTGCCGCGAGCTGGTCGAGCACTCGATCGGCCTGGTCACCGCCCTGAACCCGTACATCGGCTATGAAAACGCCACCCGCATCGCCCGTGTTGCCCTGGAAAGCGGCCGCGGCGTGCTGGAGCTGGTGCGCGAAGAAGGCTTGCTCGACGACGCCATGCTCGACGACATCCTGCGCCCGGAAAACATGATTGCTCCGCGTCTGGTCCCGCTCAAGGCTTGATCGACGCCACCACCGCTCACCAGGTCGAGGGACTAGACACCTCTCACCTTTTGAGGGCTTGGGGACTCGTACCCCAAGCCCTTTTTTTTAACCGTCAACTGAGGCGCCAGCGAAATTTGTAGGAACAAGCCTGCTCGCGACAAACAACGACGCGCTGCCGTTGTACCCCGCGTCGCCAGCCATCGCGAACCGGCTTGCTCCTTCAGGAACCTGACCGAAAGGCCAGGAGATAAAAGGGTTCGTTTCGTCGTATGCACCACAACTGTGCAGACGGGCGTCGCACTGATAGGTATAGTGCCGCCCCTCTTCGCATGGGTGGTCGTCGTCAACGAGGCCTCGAAACATGCGAAAACCGAACTAATAACAAACCCGCGAAGTGGACCGGGACGAAACATCGCCCCCTCTGTCGAGCCGCGTGCCGACGGACGTAACACGATGTTTCCAAATGGCCAGCATTTGCTTTTAACAAAAAACAGCGAGGAATACTCATGCTCGAAGTCATCAACGACTTCCTCTCAGGGAAAGTGCTGATCGCGCTCATTGTCGGGCTCGGTGGCTACTTCACGATCCGCTCGCGTTTCGTCCAGTTCCGTCATTTCTTTCATATGTTCGCGGTGTTCCGTGACAGCCTGAAAAGCAGCACCGACCAGCTCAGTTCGTTCCAGGCCTTGATGCTCAGCCTGGCCGGCCGCGTCGGCGCGGGCAACATCGCCGGTGTCGGCATTGCGGTGACCCTCGGTGGTCCGGGTGCGGTGTTCTGGATGTGGGTGACCGCGCTGGTCGGCATGTCCAGCAGCTTCTTCGAATGCTCCCTCGGCCAGCTCTACAAGCGCTGCGACTCCGAAGGCCAGTACCGTGGCGGCCCGTCCTATTACATCCAGCACGGGCTGCAGAAGCGCTGGTTGGGCATGATCATGGCATTCCTGCTGCTGATCACCTTTGGCTTCGCCTTCAACGGCCTGCAAGCCCACGCCGTGACTCACTCGTTGAACAACGCCTTTGGCCTCGACACCACCTACACCGGTTTGGGCCTGGCGGTATTGCTGGGCCTGGTGTTCATCGGCGGGATCAAGCGTATCGCCAAAGTGGCCGACCTGCTGGTACCGGTCAAGACCCTGGCGTATATCGCCGTGACCCTCTACGTGATCGTGCTGCAGTTCGAACACGTGCCGGGCATGCTGGCGACTATCGTCAAGAGCGCCTTTGGCCTGGACCAGGCTTTCGGTGGCCTGATTGGCAGCGCCATTGTCATGGGCGTCAAGCGTGGCGTATTCGCCAACGAAGCCGGCCTGGGCAGCGCGCCTAACGTCGCGGCCGTTGCGTCCGTCGAGCACCCGGTCGCCCAAGGCGTGGTCCAGGCGTTCAGCGTGTTCCTGGATACCTTCGTGATCTGCACCTGCACCGCGCTGCTGATCCTGTTGTCGGGCTTCTACACTCCAGGTTTCGAAGGCGACGGCATTGCCCTGACCCAGAACTCCCTGGCGGCCGTGGTCGGTGACTGGGGCCGGGTCTTCATCTCCGTGGCCCTGTCGTTGTTCGTCTTCACCTCGATCCTCTACAACTACTACCTGGGCGAAAACAACCTGCGCTTCATGCTGGGTGAAAACCGCAAGGCGCTGATGGCGTATCGCACCCTGGTCCTGGCACTGATTTTCTGGGGCGCCATCGAGAACCTGGGCACCGTGTTCGCGTTCGCCGACATCACCATGACCCTGCTGGCGTTCGTGAACCTGATCGCGCTGTTCCTGCTGTTCAAAGTCGGCATGCGCATCCTGCGCGACTACGACGACCAGCGCTCGGCCGGCATCAAGGTGCCTGTCTTCGATTCGAGCAAGTTCCCTGACCTGGACCTGGACCGCAAAGCCTGGCCAGCGAGCCCGTCGGCGCCTGCCGCCGATTCCGGCAACGCTCCGGCAAGCCTGGCTGCAGCGCAACGCTGATCAACGGTCTGTTGGAAAAAAACCGGGCGCATCCCCTGCGTCCGGCGTGACACAACATAAGGTCGGCGTCATGCTCGACCTTATGTTGCGGCAGCGAGTGAAGCTGCTGTTTTCGTCCTCGGAGAACTTCCCATGAATGCCTCGACCTATCCTGCCGCCCAGCACGTCATGGTGCTCTACACCGGCGGCACCATCGGCATGCAAGCCAGCGCCAACGGCCTGGCCCCGGCATCCGGCTTCGAAGCGCGGATGCGCGACTACCTGCACAGCCAACCCGAACTGGTCGTGCCCCAGTGGCGCTTCCGGGAAATGGCGCCGCTGATCGACAGCGCCAACATGACGCCAGCGTACTGGCAGCAACTGCGCGAAGCGGTGGTCGATGCCGTGGATGTGCAAGGCTGCGACAGCGTGCTGATCCTCCACGGCACCGACACGCTGGCCTACAGCGCCGCTGCGATGAGCTTCCAGTTGCTGGGCCTGCATGGGCGGGTCTGCTTCACCGGTTCGATGCTGCCCGCCGGCGTGACCGACAGCGATGCCTGGGAAAACCTCAGCGGCGCGCTGGTCGCCCTCGGCCAAGGCCTGGCGCCGGGCGTACACCTTTATTTCCACGGTGAACTGCTGGCGCCGACCCGTTGCGCGAAAGTGCGCAGCTTCGGCCGTCATCCGTTCAAGCGCCTGGAACGTCAGGGCGGGGGCATCAAGGCGGCTTCCCTGCCAACGCAGCTGAATTACAACCAGCCCAAACACTTGGCGAATGTCGCGGCGTTGCCGCTGTTTCCCGGCATCGGTGCCGAGATCATCGATGGCCTGCTGGGCAGCGGCATCCAGGGCCTGGTGCTGGAGTGCTACGGCAGCGGCACCGGGCCGAGCGACAGCCCGGCGTTCCTCGCCAGCCTGGCACGGGCGCGGGACAGCGGCGTGGTGGTCGTGGCGGTGACGCAGTGCCATGAAGGCGGCGTCGAGCTGGACGTGTACGAAGCCGGCAGCCGTTTGCGCGGCGTTGGCGTGCTGTCCGGCGGCGGCATGACCCGCGAGGCGGCGTTCGGCAAGTTGCAGGCATTGATTGGCGCGGGGTTGCCGGTGGATGAGGTTCGCCGGCTGGTTGAGCTGGATCTGTGTGGCGAGCTGAGCTGATCCGAACCTGCACCGAGTTGTGGTGAGTGGCTTTTGTGGCGAGGGAGCTTGCTCCCGCTCGGTTGCGCAGCGACCGCAAGATTTAGGGGGCCGCTTCGCCCGAGGCGTCGGACCGGCCCAGCGGGAGCAAGCTCCCTCGCCACAATGGCAGTGTCCTGGCAGATACCGTTCGGCATACAACTTGCTCCGTCTCCCGTCTCCCCAGGCTGGAAACGGACCATGTTGCATTCCCACCTCACCACCCTCAACGCCGTCTCCCTGGTACTCGATGCCTTCAAGCACGATGGCCTGCCCAGTGATGCATTGCTGGCCGGCAGCGGCATCAGCACGGCGGACTTGAGCCGGGCCGACACGCGCATCACCACCAACCAAGAGATGCAGGTCTGTGCCAACGCCGTGGCCCTCAAGCGCGACATTGGCTTGGAATTGGGGCGCAACATGCACGTTTCTTCCTACGGCATGCTGGGATACGCCCTGCTCACGAGTGCCACCTTAGGTGACGCTTTGCGCCTGGCGTTGCGCTACCCGGCGCTGTTGGGAACACTCTTCGAGCTGGCCTTGGAGGACGACGGCGAGCACATCTGGCTCAGCGCCGGCGACTACCGGGAGAACCCGGCCCTGGCGGTGTTCAACGCCGAGTTCTGCATGGTGTCGCTGAAGGTGATCTGCAACGACCTGCTCGGTCACCCGCTGCCCTTGCGCGCGGCGCGCTTCGAACACTCGGCGCCGGACTACCAGGCGCGCTACGCCTACCTGTTTGACTGCCCGGTGCGCTTCGACAGCTTCGATAACGCCTTCGCCTTCGATCGCTACTGGCTGGAACAACCCTTGCCGCTGGCCGACCCCATCACCCACCAAGCCATGGCCGAACGTTGTCGGCGGCAAAACACGGAATTCACCGGCCGCCAAGCCTGGCTGGGACGAATCCGCCAACTGCTCGGCGCGCAACTGGACGCCGCCCCGGGCCTGGAAGGCCTGGCCGAGCAAATGAACTGCTCGGCGCGCACCCTGCGCCGGCACCTCAAGGACCTGGGTTGCAGCTACCAAGAACTGCTCGATGAACTGCGCTTCGAGCGGGCCAAGCAGATGCTCTGCGAGGATCAGCTGCCGATCTACCGGATCGCCGAACTGCTTGGCTTCAGTGAAACAGCGAGCTTTCGCCATGCCTTCGTGCGCTGGAGCGGCGTGGCGCCGAGTCGGTTCAGGGCGTGAAAGTTGGCTTCAACACGATCCCCGTGGTGAGGAAGCTTGCTCCCGCTCGGCGGCGTAGCCGTCGCAAACCGGCTGACGCGGATTATCTATAGAAACGCGTTGGATCGGTTGGGGCGGCTTCGCCCCCCAGCGGGAGCAAGCTCCCTCGCCACGGGTTGTGAAACTGCGAACCCGTCCACGCCCCGAATCGGCTCACACCCGCGCCAACAAGGGGCGATTTACGGTCAAACCTTTTGGCCATTTCGATCCCCTTTTGGCCTCTCCTGCCGTTCTCCGAAACGCTTCGCGCCGCAAGACTGTGTTCCAACGAATCAGCCCTGCGGAGAACAAGAATGCTGACGATCTACTCAGACGATCACCACCTGCACCACGGACGCTGCGAATTGATGGATGGGCAGTTGATGCCCTGTTTCGAAATGCCGTCCCGGGCCGACCATGTGTTGGAGCGGGTCAAGGCTCGGGCGTTGGGGCCGGTGGAGGCGCCGAAGGACTTCGGCCTCGCGCCGATCCAGCGTGTCCACAGCCCGGCGTACCTGGAATTTTTCAAAGGCGCCTGGGAGCGTTGGACCGAGTTCAATCGCGACGGTGACCTGCTGCCCTACACCTGGCCGGCCCGCACCTTGCGCTCGGTGATCCCGACCAGCCTGCACGGCCAGCTCGGCTATTACAGCTTTGATGGAGGAGCGCCGATTACCGCCGGTACCTGGCAAGCGGCGTACAGCGCAGCCCAGGTCGCCCTCACCGCCCAGGCCGACATCCAGCGTGGCGCCCGTAGCGCCTTCGCGTTGTGTCGCCCACCGGGACACCACGCTGCCAGCGACTTGATGGGTGGTTATTGCTACCTCAACAATGCCGCCATCGCAGCACAGGCCTTTCTTGACCAGGGGCACAAAAAGGTTGCGATCCTCGACGTGGACTACCACCACGGCAACGGCACCCAATCGATTTTCTACGAGCGCAGCGACGTGCTGTTCGCGTCGATCCACGGCCACCCGGAGGCCGAGTTCCCGTTCTTTCTGGGCTACGAAGATGAGCGCGGCGAAGGTGCCGGCGCGGGCTTTAACTTCAACTACCCTTTGCCGGCGGGCTCGGGTTGGGAAACCTGGAGCGCCGCGCTGGAGCAAGCCTGCGGCGAAGTCCAACGCTACGATGCCGATGTCATCGTCGTGTCTCTGGGCGTGGACACCTTCAAGGAAGATCCGATCTCGCAATTCAAGCTCGACAGCCCGGATTACCTGGCGATGGGCAAACGCATCGCCGCCCTCGGCAAACCGACCTTGTTCGTGATGGAAGGCGGCTACGCAGTGGCAGAAATCGGCATCAACGCCGTGAACGTCCTTGAAGGTTTCCAAAGCGCCCAATGAGGAACAACAGCATGAACAGACTCAAGCGTTTGATGGCCCCGGCCCTGTGCGCCGCGCTGCTGTGTGGCGCCGCTCAGGCCGAGGAGCGCACATTGCGCGTCTACAACTGGTTCGACTACATCACGCCCAAGGCCTTGGATGACTTCAAGGCGCAGAACAGCCAGGTCAAGCTGATCTACGACATCTTCGACACCAACGAAGCCCTGGAGGCCAAGCTGCTGACGGGCAACGCTGGCTACGACGTGGTGGTGCCGTCCAACGTGTTTCTGGCCAAGCAGATCGAAGCCGGGGTGTTCCAGCCCTTGGATCGCAGCAAGCTGCCGAATTGGAACCACCTCGATCCCAAGCTGATGAAGCTGATCGAGGCCAACGACCCAGGCAACAAATTCGCCGTGCCTTACATGTACGGCACCATCCTGATCGGCTTCAACCCGGACAAGGTCAAGGCCGCGCTGGGTGAAAACGCGCCGGTGGACAGCTGGGACCTGATCTTCAAGGAAGAAAACATCAGCAAGCTCAAGCAGTGCGGCGTGGCCTTGCTCGATTCGCCCTCGGAAATCCTGCCCCTGGCCTTGCAGCACCTGGGCCTGGACCCCAACAGCAATAAGCCGGCGGACTACGCCAAGGCCCAAGCGCTGCTGTTGAAGATTCGGCCCTACATCACCTATTTCCACTCCTCCAAATACATGGCGGATATCGCCAACGGCGATATCTGCGTGGCCGTCGGTTATTCCGGCAGCTTCTCCCAGGCGGCCAACCGCGCCAAGGAAGCCAAGAACGGCGTGACGGTGGACATGCGCCTGCCCAAGGAGGGCGCGCCGATCTGGTTCGACATGCTCGCCATTCCTAAAGGGGCGAAAAACCCGGACGACGCCTACACCTTCATCAATTACTTGTTGCAACCGCAGGTGATCGCGCCGATCAGTGATTTTGTCGGTTATCCGAACCCGAACAAAGACGCTACCGAAAGCGTCGACCCAGCGATCCGCGGCAACTCCAACCTGTACCCGACCGAAGCGGCCATGGCGACGCTGTATACGCTTCAACCGTTGCCGAGGGATGCCGAGCGCGCACGCACGCGAGCCTGGACGCGAATCAAATCCGGCCAGTAACCACGTCGTATCGGCGCCAAGGTCATACGTCGGCCTATACATAGTTACCACCTGCCCCAGTCCGTGCCTCCCTAGCATGAAAAACCCGAAGCGTTCGGCTTCGGGTTTTCATGTTCAAGGAGGGACACGCAAATGACACTCGACTCGACTGACACAGGCCCTACGTCCGACGCAAGCATCAAGGCAGCATTGCTCAACCAATTGCTTGCAGGCCCCACCTACCCGGAAGTGGCCGCCGGACTCCTGCAAGGTGCGCTCAAGGACCTTTATCCGTCCTTGGACCTGGACCCCTACACAACCGTCCTCGCCGAACCGGCCTGGGACATCGTCGGCGGCGAAATCGTAGCGTTGCCAACCCGTTATGAGTCACTGAGCAACTTACTGGCCGATCAGATCGACCAGAAACATCCGACCTTGTTGATTGAGGGTTTGCACTTCCTGACCCGGCTGCCGATTACCGAACCCGAAGTGCATTTGCCGGTGCGCATCGAGCAAATCGGAAGGTTGATCAATGAGCTGGCGCCCGCGATGTTGAAGGCCAACCAGGAACAACAACTGGCTTACTGGAACATGCCATTCGGTCATTACGGTGCCCGCTGGCATGAGCTGTCCAATACATTGCGCAAATTCTGGGACGTGCGGCAACTCAAGGGCTGGACGGCGGACGAATGTGCCATGGCCAGGCAACTTTACCTGTACCCCGACCCGCAAGACCGTAAGGATAAATTCCAAAGCCACGCGTACCTGGTCGACGTCGATGCAGTCGCTGGCACTCAGGTCACTCGCTTGAACGAAAACTCGCTGGTCGTCCTGATCGGTCAGATCGATGACAAGGAGGTCATCCTTACGCACTCGTTGTACAGCGGTTATGAGAAGTTCGAGACACGTGACGCATTGGGCCAGTCCCTTACCGATCATCTATCGCTCTCTCACCCCACCACCGCGATACGCTGGCGGCTCTATGAACCGCGCGCAAACATTTTCGACAGCAAGGCCTGTGGACTTATTGGTGTGCAGGTCAGGGTGCTCGGAAACCCTCGTACGGAGTCGGACGCTGTCGCTGCTGAGCCCGAAATACCCATCAGTGGAATCGCGGTCGGACCAGGCGAGGCGTGGTTCAAGCAGCAGATACCCGATTGGTTACGCAACGCACCAGTAGCCGACCAGACGTTGTTCGCTCAATACATGAAAAACCTGTCGGCGCTGGGCAGTTCCCACGCCGGCGAAACTTACCTGGAGGATATCCCTTCGATCAAGGACTACGCGTCAAATGCCTTGAAAACCCAGATGCAATCCGACCACAGCGATGTTTCGACTCTGAAACCGGAAACAATCGTCATCGAGATAACAAGCCCGGTGGTCTGGGGGACCTTTGTCGTTCCGTTCAAGTTCGACACAACCGAGTTCAACTTAATCGATCTCGCCTTGCAAAACCTGATTGCGCTTCCACAGGGCAACAAAACCGTGAAGTCCGTGGACGGGACCGAGCTCCCCGAATGGGTGACGGTGGACTACCTTGAGCGCCTTATTACCCAGGTCGATATCGGTCGCGTCTATCCAGAGCTGATCAAACGAAAACTACTCGACGATCCAACGCAATCGTCCCGTCGAGAGCGCCTGTTCAGTTCACAGCTACGCATACAGCTGCCCCTGCTTGCGCTGGAAAGTAAATTGAAGGGGCTGGGCGATATCGATGATCGCGGCTGTCGTTACGTCGCGGCGCTGATGGAGCCGCTGGAAGCCGACCGCAAGGTTGACGGGCAAGCCATTGTCCTGCGCAAGCTGGCGTTCGTGCCAGAGTTGCAGCTCGGTATTTCCGAGGACATCGTGGCCAATATGTTTGTGATCGGCCCGCAGACACCCAGCGCCGGCCCCTGTCTGCTCTACCGCCCTCTACTCGAACCGCAGCTGTGCCAGTTCCCCTCGTTCAGCAATTTGCTCTATGCCATCAAGCAGTCAGCCACGTTGCGCCAATCGGTACTGGCGTGGCTGCCCGATGGGGTGCGGGACACTTACAGCCGACTGGTTTTCCCGGGCGCCCTGCCTTCGCCCTGGGCCGCTTTGGAGTTCGTGGCGACCCCCATCACATCATTAGCCAGCGCGGGGCCCATCACCTTAAGCGACGAATCCTTGGGAGCCGATTTCATGCCGCTGTTGTTCAAGGCCAACGCCAACGCCCTGGTGACACTCGCCGATAAACAATCGGTTTCCAACAGCGAGAGCCGTTGGGAGTCGTTCAAACAGGCGGGGTGGTTGATTTTCAATCTGGCGTTGCCCTATCTCGGCACCACGGCGAACACCGCGACCTGGCTCTGGCAGATACTGGAGGACTTGGAACGGTTAGCGCAGGACGACGGAGAGCGCAAGGACCAGACCAAGTGGGAGGCCGTCGTGGATTTGCTGTTAAACGTGGCGTTAGGCGTGGTCAATATTGCTATCGATCGCTCCAAAGCAGGCAGCCGCGAACGACCAACACAAGCGCCTGAAGTAGCCCCGAAACAAAATGTGCCAGCACCACTTTCCAAACCAAGCATCGAGACACTTTCGCCACTCGTGCAAAAAGAACTGTCACAAGAGCACTACGAGTTCATCCATACCAGTGGCGCCTTGATGGGTAAATCCGGCAGTCACGCCGGGCTTCTCGCTAGCTTCAGCATCGATGCGCCCGATAACCTCGGGCATCCCGAGAGCGAAGGCGTGTTCAAAGGCCTCTACCCGAAAAATGGGAAGTGGTACGCAAAGCTGGCGAGCCAGTGTTTTGAAGTCAGCGTCGAGGGCGAGCAGGTCAGCATCATCAAGGACACACGCTCCGGCCCCCCCTTGCTCCGGGACGAGCGTGACCAGTGGAGAATCGATAGTCGCTTGCGATTAAAGGGCAGCGGATCGAAAGGCGTCAGGCAGAAAGTCGTCGTCGCGGCACAACGCCGCAACATTGAATTGCTTGCCGAACTCAATAAATTTGAAGAAAGCAGAACGTATAACGAATGGGCGCTGAATATCGGTGCTCAAAACATGGAGCGGGCATCGGCCGATACCAGGGACATTTTTGCTGAAGCTTATAGAGTCTCCCTGCAAACGCAGCGGCAAAACTATGAACGGGCATTGAGCGCTTTGATGGAGTGGCCGGTCTTCCAGGCGAGGCCGGATGCTCCGCGCGTGAGCCTTGGTTACCTGAACGCGCAAATAAATTTCACTTTCGCTGACATGGACATATTGCGGGAACAATTTCTGCCCGCCATGGCGCAGGCGAGGGACATGATCACCCCTCGCTTCCAAATGCGCGAGCAACGACACGTCGATGCTGCCAACAGCATGATTCAGCTCGGTGACAACATGATCGAGCGTCTGGAATATATTGAGACACGCTTTTCCAAGCTCAAGAAACTCGGGCTCGGAGGCTTTGAGTTTGTGCGCGAATACCGCAGAAAAATGCCTTCCTACACCAGTGACGATCTACGAATTCTTCAATTGGAAATGTATCGCCACCTCTGCCTGACCCTCGACAGCGTTAAAACAATGCCCGAAGGTTGGCTGGAGATTGACCGACTGATCGACAATGCGATGGTGGCCTTCCAAACCTTGCGCGAGGCGCTCGATGAAACAACCAAGATCCGGCTGGACGAACAAATCGATGCACTCGGCAGCCTGACGGAACAGTTCACGGCCATCCAAGAGCACCTGGACTACATGGGAAACGAATATCAGGACAGCGCTAACACTCAACAACTCAAGCATCTGGGTAATCGAATAACCAAGGCAAAAGAGCGAGCGTTGCGTCATTTGGCCAAGGCCCTCGACGAGCGAAGCAATAAACGACAATCGCTGACTGTGTATGAGGAACGCCCCCGCTCCAGGAGGAAGTTCATCAGAGGCCGCTTCTGGGGAGTCGTCAGCGGCGTGGCTCGCCTGACCAGCTCGTACGAAGAAACGGGTTGGGTCGAGGTGAGGAATCCGTTATCCGGTGAAATGATCGCTTTATTCCACCGCAAAGAAACCGGTGAATGGGTCCCCCATATCGAGGCCAACGAACCTCCGGCGATCCCCGCTCTGAAAACCAGCGTCAAGAAAGGCAAAGCCCTGATCAAAGGACTCTCTGCCTTCAAAACACAAGTCCAAGATGACGTGCAGCAGCCAGACCGTACACCGTCCGGTATTTCATTGATCATGGGCGCCCATGCGAGCCGGTTCGATACAGTCGCCAATGCAATCGAAAAGGCGCTCGACCGGGCCAGGAACGAAACGGTCGAACTTGCGCCAGAAGAACGGAGTTCCGCCGAATCCTTGCGATTGCAGCTCAAGAGCGAAGCGACGGCGCTACGCGCCGAGGAACACGAGACCGTACTGGGGCTCATCAAACGAAGCCCGCCCAACATGAGCGGCGTCACTTGGCTAAACGAACGAAACCTCATCCACGTGACTAAACGAATCAACCGAAAGCGCATCAAGACCCCGGCGGGAAAGAGATACCTCGACCGGTATGAAATTCAGGACAAACAAAGCGGCAAGCCGCTATGGTTCGCGGACTTTCACTACTCCACCTTTTGGGGGGTCGACCTTAAGTTTCTTTCGGCACACCTGAGAACCCCTGAGCAGGCCAAGTCAGGCATGGCAGACATCTCCTTGGATCGATTGAACCAACGTCAATTGATTGATCGTTACCGCAGCGAAATTGCCGTGGATCAGGCCATACATGTGTTCTTTCCAAAGAAACGGCCATGAAGCCGAGCCTGGCCTGCAATTGATGTCCCGGCCGCGGGCCGTCAGACATCCCAGGCCTTAGCCAGGCTCGCCAGCGCCGTGCCGATCGCCGCGGGCGGGACTGCCGCGAACCCCAGCACCAGCCCGGCGCGGACCTGCGCAGGCGTGGTAGGCAACCAATAGCCGCTCAGGCCATTGATCTCCACGCCGATGCTGGCCGCCTGGGCAATCAATTCACCTTCACGCTCGACGCTGTCCACGGGCACCGTGACATGCAGCCCGGCGACGACCGTGGGCATGGCGCCAACACCCTCGACAGCCTTGGGCCAACCCGCCAACAACGCATCCCGCCGAGCCAGGGCCGCCCGACGCATGCGCCTGATGTGTCGCTGGAAATGCCCGGCGGCCATGAACTCGGCCATCACGGCCTGGGTGCTGACTTCGGAGTGGCGCACATCCACGGCGCGCCGTCGGGCGAAGGCGTCGACCAGGCCCGGCGGCAACACCAGATAACCCAGGCGCAGGGCCGGGAACGCCACCTTGCCGAAGGTGCCGACGTAAAGTACCCGGCCCTGGCGATCCAGCGCGGCCAACGGCGCCAGCGGCGCGCCGCTGTAGCGGTATTCGCCGTCGTAATCGTCCTCGACGATCCAGCCGTCGTTGCGTTCGGCCCAACCCAGCAGCTCCAGCCGCCGCGCAAGGCTCATGACCACCCCGGTCGGGTATTGATGGGAGGGCGTGACATAGGTCAGCCGACAATGGCTCAACGCCGCGAGCGCCGCGCAATCCAAGCCATCGCTGTCCACCGGCACGCCTCGGACGTCGGCTCCAGCCACCGCAAACGCATGCCCCGCAGCGCGATAACCTGGGTTTTCCACGGCCACCACGTCACCGGGATCGACCAACAGCTGTGCACAAAGGCTGATGCCCTGCTGCGCGCCGCTGGTGATCACAATTTGTTCAGCCGTGCACTGCAGGCCCCTCGAACTGCGCAGGTAAGCCGCAATCAGGCCACGCAAGCGTTCGTCTCCTTGAGAATCGCCGTAGCACAGCTGTTGAAGATCCGGCTTGCGCCAGAAAGCCCCGTTCAGCTTGGCCCAGACATCAAAAGGGAACAGGTCGAAGGCCGGCACACCCACCCGGAATGCACGCGGTGGTCCCGCCGGCGGCTGGGCCAGATGATGCTTTTCGACACGTAGCAGCGCGTCGCTGTGGATAACTTTACTGGATGGGCCCACAGGTAAATCGAGCCATTCTGTGGATAAACCTGTGGGTAAGCCTGTTGAAAAGCCTGTGGATGCTTTTGTGGATAATTTCTTCAGCGGCAACGCCACTGCGGACAGATTCGCCACATAGGTTCCGTCACCGACGCGTCCTTCGATAAAACCTTCGGCAAAGAGCTGGTCGTACGCACGCACCACGCTGTTGCGGGAAATGGACAAGGCCGCCGCCAGGTCGCGGCTAGCTGGCAGGCGCGTGCCGCTTGCAAGGCGACCATCCAGGACGCGGGCCCGCAATGCCTGATAAAGCTGCCGGCTGAGCCCGTGGCGGCGATCCAGTTCGATTCCAGCGGGGTTGAACGACAGCGGCGGCACGGGGTTGTTCATCACACAGCCTCAGGAATGGACCTATCAAACTGGCCTGGAGTGGCTCTTACAACAGACCAATAGCCTGCCTAGGATGCTGGCATTCGCCAAGGAAAAACTTTCATGTACAACCCAAAAGCCTTCGCCGTCCAAAACATACCCCAGTTACATCAAATGATGAACGATTGCCGCTTGGCCGTACTGGTCACCCAGGGTGAACACGGCCTACAGGCCAGCCACTTGCCGCTGCTGCTGGATACGCGACAGGGTCCCCACGGAAGCCTGCGCGGGCACATGGCCCGGGCCAATCCGCAATGGCGCGACCTGGAGGCCGGGGCCGAGGCCCTGGTGATATTTCCCGGCGCCGATGCCTACGTCAGCCCGGGCCTGTACCCCAGCAAGGCCGAACACGGCAAAGTGGTGCCGACCTGGAACTACCTGGCCGTACACGCCTATGGCACAGCCGAAGTTTTCAGCGACGCCCATCGCCTGCGCGAAGTAGTCGGCGCCCTCACCGAACGTCACGAAACCGGCCGCGCCCAACCCTGGAAACTCGATGATGCACCGGCCGAGTACGTCGAAGCGATGCTCAAGGCCATCGTTGGTTTTTCGCTGCCTATCCAGCGCCTGGAAGGCAAACGCAAGCTCAGCCAAAACCGCAGCCCCGAAGATATCGCCGGAGTGCGCAACGGTCTCGCCACGAGCACCGATCCGCAAGATCAGGCGCTGTCACGCCTGATGCCTGATGCATCCACCAAGGAGTGAACATGAGCCACACCGAGATCCGCCTCGTCACTGCTGAAGACCACGCTGCCTGGCTGCCGCTATGGCAGGCTTACCTACGGTTCTACAACACCGAACTGCCGGAAGCGGTGACCCACAGCACCTGGCAGCGCCTGCTCGACGATCGCGAACCAACCCACGGCGCCCTCGCCTGGCACGGCGATACGGCGGTGGGCCTGGTGCATTTCATTTACCACCGCTCGAACTGGAGCATAGAGAACTCCTGCTACTTGCAGGACTTGCTGGTGACCGAGCAAAGTCGGGGCACCGGTGTTGGTCGGCAATTGATCGAATTCGTCTATGCCACGGCCAAGGCCGACGGTTGTGCCAAGGTCCACTGGCTGACCCACGAGACCAACACGACCGCGATCCAACTCTACGAACGCATCGCCGAACGCCCAGGCTTCATTCAATTTCGCAAAGCCTTGTAAGGAGCACTGCATGTCGACCCCGCTTACCGATTGGAAAGGTGTCTCGGCGCCATCTACGCGCTTGCTCGAAGGGCGATTCATCCGCCTGGAAAAACTCGACCCGGCGCGTCATGCCGAGGGTCTTTGGCAAGCCCTCGAAGGCCCCGGGGCCGATCCGAAACTCTGGGACTACTTGCCCTACGGTCCCTTCAAGGTTCGTGGCGACTTCGACGCCTGGCTGGACAACCATGCAGCCAACACCGACCCGTATTTTTTCAGCGTGATCGACCGTGCCAGCGGCGAGGTGCAAGGGATCCTCAGCCTGATGTCCATCGTGCCGGCCCACGGCCGCATCGAGATCGGCCACGTCACTTTTGGCGCGCCGATGCAGCGATCGCCGAAAAGCACCGAGGCGGTTTATCTGCTGGCCAAGGAGTCGTTCGCCCTCGGCTACCGTCGCCTCGAATGGAAGTGCAACAACGGCAACGCCCGCTCCAAATATGCCGCCGAGCGGCTGGGCTTCACATTTGAGGGGGTGTTCCGCCAGCACATGGTCGTCAAGGGCCAGAACCGCGACACGGCGTGGTATTCGATGCTCGACTCGGAGTGGCCGGCGATCGGAGCGGCATTTGAACGATGGCTTAGCGAAGAAAATCAACGCGAAGGCGGGCAGGTCCGAAGCTTGGCTGCTTGCCGTTGAGCAAGAGCAGACGGCTATCGCGAGTGGCCTTGCGATAGCCATTGCTCTGTCATTATTTATATTTTTTGTATTGCCATGCCCAGTCCGGTATTCGGTTAAAACAACTCACGTATTCTGCGAACATCAGAAGGCTGTGTTCCGCTCGATTCGCCGTAAAGTCAAAGCGATACAGGTGATTCAGTACCTGCGCCGAGGTCGTGGGATCGGCAAAGACACGGTCAATCAGCTGGTGCGCGCGTGCCACATCCTGCTGGAGAGCGTTGATCAACGCCGAGGTGAAATTCGCTTCGGAGTTCAACGGGCGGACCTGCCCAAGCGCGTCGTAGATATTCAGGTCACTGTAGTAAGGGCTGATCAACTCTGTCCAAATACTCCTGGCTTCCTCGCGGGTAAAATTGTGGGTCAGATTAGCCAACAAGTTAGGGACGTCGAGCAAAATAATAGTTCTGGAGTTCGACGGAACGCCATCGGGGCCGGTTAGCAATCTGGCGATACCCGCCATACCGATATCTGTAGCACTTCCCGATTGTGGCTCCAGGAAACGAACAAAAGCTGCTAGCGGTGCTGAATGTATTTCGATGGTTCTCAGCGTCTTGTCGGTGAACCCGTGGATCCATCGGATATCGATATCGCCGGTATTCAATAGCTCCTGCACACGGGTTTCGGCATATCTGGCAATAAACTCAAGCTTCGCCGAGCTGAGCGCCGGATGACTTATCCACCTTGAAAATACAGAGACGGGCAACGCACCGCCAAGATTGGTTTCGATCACACGAGAGGCTAGAACCCGCTCAGCCCGGGCCAACAACCTACCTTTATTGCGCAGGGCACCTCGAAGTAACCCAACGGTGCGTCCAGTCATTTTTCTATAGCGGAATAACTCGATCATTCCGCTGGTCGGCCTTCCCTTGCCGGGATTCAGGTTAAGTGTATTGGCAAGCTCGGCCAACTGATGTGGATGCACCAACTCCCTGCCGTTAAGGAGCCCCCGCACATCCCCAGCACCCGCCTCGCTGCTCGGAATATAGGCTGTCGGGCTCTTGGGATAAAATTTGTACCACTCATCGATACCTACGCCGTACTCAAGCAAGATATGAATCGAATCCCGGTTCAACTGAAAATAGCCATCCCTGGCCAGAAGATCGATCGTTCTCCCACCTTCGTTGCCGACCAGCGTCATATCCAGGAGCTCTTCGACAACGCTTCTCTGGGCGGGTGTGTAGGGCGTGAATGAGGTTGCCAATCCATACAAAGGCCGGACCGGCGCCAACTGCTCGATTTGCCTCCAGAGTTCCGACGAGGAACCGACCGCAGCCAAACCTGCACGCAGCGACAGGCGTACCCGCGGCGATCTAAACAACCTATAAGGGTTAGGCGCGCCAGCGAGCAGCCTCGTTACAACATCCAGGGTCTCCCTGCCCAGAAGATTTTCAAGCGTGGTCTCCGTTTTCACAAACACCTGCCCCGCCTCCGCGACCGCCTCCTCCCCCTGGCTACCCGACGGCTGCATTCGGCGGGGGGCGTCCTGAACTTCCAGATGGCGAAACGATTCAAGGTTTTCGCGAATGTATCTTGCCGACGCCAGGCGCAACTCTGTCGGGGAGAAAACAACCCTTCCCTCAAGTTCGTCCAAGCCCTGGGTAACCGCCGAGAAGAAACAGTCACCGAGGCTTCGGATTGGAATGACACGACCTGCCTGGATCAAGTCATAGTGGCTGTCGCTCGACCGTCTCACCACCACATCCGTGGCGTAATCCGGACGGCTCGACAAACGTTCCGGGCCTGCCTGGTGCGAGAACCGCAGGGTGGAAGGGAGCCTCCCGGGCCTGACATCCATGATGACCAGGCCCCGGTTTTGCGGCCAGTTCGGAATACGGGGCACGAGTTCGGGAACGATATCCATCAGCAGAAAATCCCATTGGCCGGGCTGTTCCAGCACAGCGATCATGTCCTCGAGCGTCTGGCCAGCAGTGCCCGAGCTTGACGGGCCCGGCCGCGAGGACTGCCGCGTTGGACGGTCCCCGCCACCTCCCCGGCCGAACCCGACCGCACGCCATTCCCCATCCGGCATGCGTGCCACGGTGCTTCTCATCACGCCACTGGAGCGGATGCTCGACCCTGAAACGGGATCGACCAAGGTCGCCTCGGTTGCGTTCAGCTTGGTATTGTCGTGCACCCGGAGCACCATTCCCTCCGGTTGTCGCACATACACCGGGCGAGCGGAGACAGCGCCTGTCGCTGCATCCCGAACGGTAACGCGGTAAAACCCACCAGCGTCCGGGGTCAGCCCTCGTATAACCGTTGCATCCTTCACCGCGTAGGGGCCGTAGATTGCTTGTTCCAATGGCAACCCAATCGGTTTTTCCTGTTGGCTTAGACGAGCCAATACCTCTCGGGAGAACGATGTCTTTCGTGAGGTGCCCATCGCACCACCGACAGGTCGCGGCGCGATGCCGGCGCGGATCAAGTATTTGACGATGTTCAGGTGAAGCGGGATTTGGCCGGTCTTGGCCACCGTCAAGTACATCTGCAATGCGGCGTAACCGGGTGCCAGAAACGAAACCACGTCCAGGACCGTTTCGAACGCCATCACGGTAAGGTTGAAAATGGTTTGGTGCAGGATGTTGCGGTTGCTGTTGGAACGATGATCGGCATGGGCAATTCGAAATCTCACATGCGCCTGATGCAGCGCTTCAGACAAATCACCGCTGATCAACGCGCCCCGAACCAAGGGGCGACCGCTTCGCGTTCCGAATATTTGTTTCAGTTCTTCAGGATTGTTAGTGGCGATGCGGGAGGAGAAATAGACCTGCCATTCTTCCCGCTGAAGAAGCTGCGCAACACCATCATTGAGATTGGCAAACTCATGGAGATCATCGCCACCGGGACTGTCCGGAAAATAGACGCCAACGGTTCCCTGTATTGTCGGCCCGTCCTGATCTGAAAAAATCAACACACCGTCGACACTGGTTGCGTTGCCCAAGTTGCCATGCTGGCCTCCAACGCCTACGGTCCCGCACAACAGCAGACCGTAAACATGCACCTCCCTTCCCTGTACTCTTGCGCGATCCTTTGCCCTCGTTGATTTGATAACCGCATCCTGCCAGAGCACGACCCGTTTTTCGGTGCGTGCTGGATGGACGCTGACATCCGTCACGGTCTCTTTGAGTACATCATCATCTTTGAGGACGGCTTCGTAGCCCTTGAGGGACATATTGGCCAGGTAAGCGTCCCACCAGGCCTCCTTGTAGTCGGGCGCATTCATTTTTTCCTTGAGGTACGTCTCGTAGCAGCCGCCGATATCAAGGCTTGTCGCCATCTCGGCAAGCTCAGGCCCCTTTAAAAGAATGAAACGACGGGTCAGTGGATGGCTGATGGGTTGGCCGTCCTGATCGACCAGATAGACAGGCCGGATTTCCTTCATGGCATTGGGGTACTGCGAAGGGCGCGTATTCTCGATCATCAGTTGGGTCAGGCTGGTGGCCCGCGAGTCCTTCGAGGTACACGCGCGCCCTTGAAACAGGGTAATCAACGTCCGGTCTGGATCGGGATCAATGTCCTTGTGCAGATGCTCCTGGAGATAAGCGACGATTTTTTCGCGAGAGAACTCCGACAGTGTCTTAACGCGTCTTTTGGCAATTTCGCCTTCCGCTGTCAGCGCCTCATCTTCGAGGAAGCGATAAATGCGCTTCTGCGCAACCGTCGCGATTTTGTAGGCGCTCGGACGACTGTTCTTGAACAAGGTTTCGCTTCGGGCGATCAGCACACCGTCGAGCGCCAGCATCGGCAGTTCCAGCGATTTCTCAGCATCCAGGGCAAAGCGGGCCAAATCGAACTGCACCCGTTCCGGTGCTTTTAGAACGGCTTGTAACGCCGCGTACTGAAGATCAAGCAGGTCGTTTGCTGCCTGCTCGAATACATGCTCAGGAAGCGCCTGGTCAATACTTTGGATTTTGCGCTGCTGTCCTTGATAGACCGGGCTTACCGAATTCACCAACTCGTGGAACTCATCGAACCGCTGTATGCCTCCTTCCATGGAGTACAGAAATAAAGCCGGCTGATCACTTTGTTTGATCACCATCGCGGCCGGCCACTTCTGCGACAAGTCGCCCTCCATTTCAAGCATGACCTTATATACATGGGGAAGATGCTCTTTCCTCATCAAACTTCCCCTGGCCGACTCTGAAGGGTGAGTCGTGATGATGCTCAGCAGGCGATCCTCGTCATTGCGCAGGATCTGCTCCGCATGGGTTAACCGTGCAGAGGGATCTCGATCGGCTTTGTATAAATCGAATAAATACAGGAATCGTTGGGAAAGCCTGAGCACCAGCTCATCTTGCGCGGTAGAGGGGATAACCGGGTCGAGGGCATCTCTCACGGTCTCCTTCATGCGAAATGCGGCCAGATCATCAAGGAACTGACGTCTCAGGTGAATATTGGTGGTCGGGTTCTCGATATGGAACGCCGACGTCATGGCCGCCAGGATATGCGCATCCACCGGGTCGACGAATAGGCTTTCGGTCTCTTGCACGGTGTCCGAGCGAGTGAAAAAACCTACGCTTCCCTGGGCGTATACAGGAGGCTCGTCAGTAGACAAACAGTCCATCATGACTTCGCTGAAACTCATTGAAGAAACCCATGAGCGCGCCCCGAGGGAATCTGTCGTGAAGTGATTCACATAACAATTGTCCGGGTCGATCGCCAATAGCGCTGCGCCACGGAATTTGTTCGGCTCGATCTTTTCCCTGATCGAATTGACCAGCAAATTCTTCAGCGCCGTGTCGAACGTGGGCAAGCCTGCGAACAAACGATCCAGATCGGCCTTATGGGGGGCCAGATGTTTCAGCTGTTTAGGGCGAGCCTCTTCTTGAGGGGCAAGCGGGTTAACTTGATTGACGGAATCGGTCTCGAAAGCGAGCCCAGGCCCCCTGTAGCCCGGCGGCACGCCTGCTTGCAACTTCTGCAACAGGTTTCTTGGAAGCACAAAGCCGTCGATACGAAGTGCCGAAAAATCCCGCTTCATATGGCTTCTGTGGGGATACTCGATCCAATCCTCGCATCGGTTGAAAGCCGCGAGGGAAGCAATAAGCTTGCTTTGATAGGCCTTGAGAAAACCCTGCGTGACAGCGGCACGCAAGGGAACCGATGCGATTCTATCTTCAGCAGCCAAACCAGCGGCTCCAACTTCCCGGTAAGTCACACGAAGCGGTGTATCACCCAGCAGTCCCAACTCCAGCAACCACTGATCGGCGAACGTGTGCGGCTCGAATGCATGGCCGTCGGGTAGTGAATGAATAGGCGTTAGCGTGATGCCAGGCGCCTGGAGCGGCACGCCTGGTTCGTCGTTAAGAAATAAGGTCATGGGAGGTCCCTTTGTTTATTGAAGAACCCGACCCTATCCTTCCGTCGCCGCCATGAAGCCATACATATATATAGGCAACCTTGGACAGCCACGTGCATATGTGAATACGTGTTTCCGCAGGGTTGCCATCGCGAGCCAGCCACGCGACGGCGATTGGATCACTCCGCTTTTGGTGGTCGTCTCGTGGTTAGAAATCGACTGAGGGATTCGGGTGTCACGCCCTCGTTGGCATACTGCCAGGCCCATTCGGGTATTCCCCCGTGATGACTCAGGTAGCGTGCGAAGCTCAGACGACTGTGCTCCGCCCGGTTGCCTGAAAACCTGAAGCGCCGCAGCAATTGCTGGGCCTCTCCTTGGCTCACTGCGTAAGTCCCCAGAAGCAGTTGGTGCGCACGAGCTTCCTCGTTTAGCAGGCTGTCCACCAACGCGCCCGCGAAAGCCGATTCGGACGCCAGCGAACCAGGCCGCTGGAGCGTTTCGCGAATCAGGTCGTCGCTGTATTGCACGCTGACCAGATCGTCCCAGAGGCTTCTGGCCCCCTCGGCTGTGATTGCGGCCATATTGTGAATCGAGCTCCAGACGGCAGGGGTTTGCAACAACAAAGAGACCCGGCTATTAGAAGGAGGATTTCCTGGCGTGCTGAACAGTCTGGCGACGGCGGGTAGATCGTTGTCCATCAGGTTCCCGCGCACGCCGCCAATGAATCGCATGAAGTTCACCAACGGCCGCTGATGGAAAATAATGTCCCGGACGTTATCGTCGTCAAACGCCCGCATCCAACCGATATCGATATCGCCGGTAATCACGACTTCCGTATAACGAGTAGTGGTATAGGCGGCAATGAGCCGAAGCCGCCCATCGGTAAGGCTCGGATCGCGTATCCACTGCGACACCACGCTCAATGGCAGCATGCCGCCCAGGTTGGAAGTGATAACTGGGGACTGCAAAGCGATTTCGGCGCGCCTGAGCAAATCGGGAAACCGGCCAAGGGCTACCCTGAGCAAGTCGACAAGGTCTTCGGCGCGGTCATAGTAAATGTACTGATCCATCAACCGCGCATCGTCACTAACAAGCTTGCCTGTTTCGCGCTCAAGTCTGCGCTGGACATCCTTGAGGTCACCCCGATCTATCAGATAAGCATCCCCCACCAGCTCATCCAACTGTTCATGGCTCATTTCGCCGTGCAAGGCCTGGTCAAACTTGACGTAGGCCATGAGATTCCGGGGATGGTGATCGGTCAGCTCCCGGGCCCTCAGGCCGTATTCAAGCATGATGTGCAAGACGTCCTGGGAGAGCATGAGGTATTCGTTGTTCATCAGTTCGAGAATTTCTCGATCAACAATTGGACCCAATAATATGTCCTCGAAAAACTTGATCAGGTCGTCTTCGTTGGCCTGGTAAAAAGGAAAATCGCTCTGTATCAATTGGCCAGGCGTTCGTGGCGAGAAATGTCTGGCGATGCTATGCAGCATTTCCGGAGGCAAGCTCAAGGATTGTACATTTCGCAAATAGTCACGCAGCGAAGCTTCGGCGTATGAACGCAAATAGTTCATGATCGGTTGGAACAAGCGATGCGGATTGGGGGCCCCATGAATAATTTGCGTCAGGTCAAGCACCGCCGCCTTTCCCAGAAGTTGCTCCAACGTTGGCGCATTATCGACAAGCGCCTGCCGTATCCCGGAGACTTGCGGCGTTAGAAAACTACGGATATTGGGGTGCTGATCGATGTAATCGGCGGCGGCATTACGCAGCCCTCTTATCGAGAAGTCCCCCTGTAGCCTCCCATCATTCAGGCCGCGAGCAACGGCGTTAAAAAAGCAGTCACCGTCGGCGGTGATCTCCATGACGCGATTGCCCAAGACCAGGCTGTAATGATTTTGGCCCGTGCGCCGCAGGACAACATCCGTGTTCGCTCTGTCGGGATGAACACTGCTTGGATATACACGTTCGTCCCGCCCTGGGGTGTAGCGCACTGACCATGCGCGGCTGGCGGATACTTCATCAATGATCAACAAGCTGCGACTCTGTGGCCAACTCGGTACCTGCGTGATGATGGAGGGGACCAGGTCCATGATCTCGTTGTCCCAGTTGCCCAAGGTACGAACGGCGTCGGCGATACCCGGGTCAGTCAGGGCAGGGACCTTGGGCTTGGAAGGGCCCGACGGAGGCGGCGTTTGGGAAGGCCGTTTACCCCCGCCCTGGCCGAATCCCACGGCGCGCCATTCGCCATTGGGCATGCGTGCCACGGTACTTCTCATCACACCACTGGAACGGATACTCAGACCCGTCAATGGATCGACGATCGTGGCCTCGGTGGCGGTCATCTTCGTGTGATCGTGTACGCGAAAAACCGTCCCGTCGGGTTGCCGCACATAGACCTGTGCCGTGCCGTCATTGTTGAGCCTGGGACGATAGAAGCCTTGGGCATCAGGGGTCAGCCCTCGGATCGGAGCCGTGTCCTTAACGGCGTAACGATGATAGATCGCGTCCTCCAGGGGCAATCCGGCCAACGCTTCGTCTGCCTGTTGACGAGCTTTCACCGCCAAAAACGAGGCTTGGCCTCGTGATGGGATCATCCATCCGTGGGCACCGCCCTGCCCAAGACGGTTAGCCACTTTGTCGATGAAGACCAAGGTATCGAGATCCCGAGGAACCACACCGCTCCTGAGCATGAACGAGCCGGTTCTCACGGCTCGCTTGAATAGCTGGACACCCGGCACCGCCAGCACACCTGCTACTTCCAACAGAATACCGACCGTCATCAAGAACACCCGGACAGCGTAGTGACGCTGGACGTCCAGGTTGCTGTTGGACAAGTGATCGGCATGGGCGCTATGAAAATCTACATAAGCTCGATGAAGCGCCTCCAACAAGTCACCCGTAATCAAGCAGCCCCGAATCAACGGCCGACCGCGCCGCTGCGCTGATGAACCCTTCAATTCGTCAGCATCGGGCGCGGAAATCCGCGAGCGGAAATACGCCTGCCATTTTTCTTGCGGCAGAAGCTTCCCGACGCCCTCACCCAGATCGGAAAATTCCTGGAAGTCGTCGCCATCAGGGCTGTCTGGAAAGTACACCCCGACGGGGCCCTTGATTTCTGGTCCGAGCTGATCGGTAAAAATCAGCGCGCCATCCACGCTGAAGGCGTTGCCCATCGTTCCATGCTGCCCTCCCGCCCCCACGCTTCCTCCGAGCAGCAGGCCATGGACATGCACCCTTCGTCCGAAGACTTGGGCACGAGCCTCCGCCATCGGAGACTTCAACACGGCGGCCAACCAGAGAGGCACCAGCTTTTGCAGCTTCGGTGGGTTGCCGGTCTTGTCCAGGCCAGTAGCCTTGAACACGCTGTCGCCCCTCAGCCCGGCCTCGTAGCCCTTGAACTTCAAGTTCGCCAGATACGCCGCTTGCCATGCCGCCTTGTATTGCGGTTTGTTCATCTCCTCTCGCAGCAGGATTTCATAGTTGCCGCCGGCATCCAGGCTCTTGGCCATGCGGGCGAGTTCGCTCCCGGTCAGGGTGAGCGGAACGTCATTATCCGGGTGTCGAATGCGCTGGCAGTGCTGATCGACAAGATAGACCGTCGACACTTCGCTCATTGCCTCCGGATAATCTGGCGGGCGGAGATTATCTAGCATCAGCTGGGTCAGGCTGACGGTGCGCGACTGTCTTGGGTTGGCTTTGTTGCCAAAAGACAGCGTCACCTGGGTCCGATCCGGATCGGGCTTAATGGCCGGGTGCAACGTTTGCTTAAGGTATTGCTTGATCTTCTCCTGAGTGAATTGCACGAGCGACTGGACGCGACCACTCAGTTCATAAACCCCCTGGTACACCTGCGCTTCCAGACGACGATAGGTCGCTTGCTCAGACAGTGTCGCGGATGCGTAGAAGACCGGACGGTTGTTTTCGACTCGGGTCAACCGACGCACCGCCAATGGCCCGGAGAGCGATAGCACAGGCAGACTCAGGGCTTCTTCTGCCTGTTGGGCAAAAGCTTCCAAGGTCATCGTCCCGTCGATGGGTGTGCTCAGGAATTTCTCGAGCGCTGCGCTTTGCCGCTGGAAAAGAGCCGAGGCCGCCACTTCAAACACATGTTCGGACAGCTCGGAGGAAATATTCAGGATCGTGCGTTCCTGCCCGTCATAGAGCGGCTTCACCGCAGCGGTCATTGCCTCGAAGGACGGGAAGCCCTGCAAGCCGCCTTCCAGGGAATATAAAAACAACCGTTGTCGTTCAGTTTGTTTGATCACCATTGCGGCGGCCCACTGCTGCGGCGTTGCGCGCCCCATATCGAGCATGACCGCATAGACATGCGGGATGGGCGCTCGCTGCAAGCGCCCCCTGTCGAGCATGGAGGGGTGAGTGCTGATGATGTTCAACAGGCGGTCATCCTCGGCCTGCTGCGTTCGCTCATTCGGTGAGGCAGCCGGCTTGCGGTCGGCTTTGTACAGGCTGCAAAGGTGCAGGAAGCGCCTTGAAAGCAGATGAGCGAAAACCGCTTGCGCCGTCGATGAGCCTGCCCTGTCGAGGATGCCCGCCCAGCGCTCGCTGTTGCGAAAGAGACTGAGGTCGTCACGCAATTGCTGCCTCACCGTCTCGTTGGTGGTCGGGCCAGCTATGTAAAACGCCGACTCCATCGCTTGTAGGATTTTGCTATCCGCAGGGGAGGAAAAAATGCTGTCAGCTTCGTCCACGGTATCCGGGCGAATGTAGAAACCCACGGCACCGGCCGTATAGGTGGGCGGCGTATCGGTTTTCAAACTGCTACGCATCACGTCGGTAAAACTCTGCGAGTGCGTCAACGCGCGCCCGCCATTCGGATCGATGGCGAAGTGATTCACGTAGCAATGATCAGGGTCGATGTGTTCAAGCAGCGATGGACGGAGCTTACGCTCGGGTATTTTTTTCTTGATCGAGCTGACCAACAGATTATTGATCACCGAATCGAAATTCGGCAGGCCGGCGAATAGAAGCGCCAGGCTCTTCTGGTTGGCGTCCAGCAGCTTTGATTGCCGCAGCTGCTCTTTGCCGGCGGCGCTCAGGTCGCCGTCTGGCATGAGCGTTTCTGTTGGTACAGGCTCGCAGGACGGCTGGCGGTCACCACTCAATGGCGCCGCGTTGGGTATCGGGAGGGGGCTGGGTTGATTTGTCGAATCAGAGGGCATTGGACTGTCCAAGGGTTGATTGGAAAGTCCGGAAACCTAACGCGTCAGTCGCGCAGCACGGCCATACATATGTATGGCGTCGCTGTCGTTTTGGGTAAAAATCGTAAGCGGGGATGAACGAGCGGTCGGCCAATTCCTCGGCCAACCGCCACGCCTCTCAACCCAATCGTCGCGCCAGGACGGCGATATGCTCCGGCCCGATTCCGCAGCAGCCCCCCAGGTGACTGGCCCCGCGCTTTTGCCAGTCCGTTGCCCACTGAAGATACCCCGGTGGATCAAGGTCGTCGCGCAATGGGTCCAACCCGTCGTTGGCGGTCGCCTCCTTGGGCTGCGGCGGAAACGCGTTGGCGTAGGCACCGATGTGGATTTTCACGCCCAGGCGCTCGAACGTCTGCCGCGCGGCATCGATGGCGCCACCGATCACCTCCGGCTGACTGCAGTTGAACAGGAGCGTCTCGACGCCCAGCTGCGCTGCGACGGCCGCGGCATCCGCCACGGGTTCACCGGAACGCAGGCGCGGCACTTCATCCGTGTCCTCGTCTTTCAAGGTGAACGAGAGCCAGAACGGCTTGCCATCCCGTGGGATCCCGGCACGGATGGCTCGTGCCTCGACCGTTGAGCTTTGGGTTTCTGCCAGCCACAGGTCGACGTGGGGCGCCAGTCCCGCCACCAAAGGCGCCAGCAGCTCACTTGCACGGGACGCATCGAACAGATCGGGACGGTAGGAACCGAACAGCGGCGGCAGCGACCCGGCCACTCGTACGGTTTTGCCTGAAGCCTGCACCGCCCGCCGCGCCAGTTCACCGGCCAAAGCCGCCAGTGCCTGACCTTCGGCGGCAAAACGCGCCTCGCCAATATGGAACGGCACCACGGCGTAACTGTTGCTGGTGATCACGTTGGCGCCGCTGGCGATATAAGCGGCATGGACATCTTCCACTGCCTGGGGCGCTTCGCTCAATGCCAGCGCCGACCACTCGGGCTGTCGAAACGGCGCGCCACGGCGTTGCAATTCACGGCCCATGCCACCATCGAGAATGACTGTTGCTACGCCCATATGCGATTCACTCATAAGCTTATGAAAAATACTCACTACCGGAGTAGTTCTTATAACTATTTAATGCGCACTCTTTCGCCAATCACAACCTCTTTTTCAACCAGGGATCGCCCATGAAATTTCAACCGTTGCTGGCCCTGGGCCTGGGTCTGCTGGCTGCGTCTTCCCAAGCGCTCGCAGGTATCACCCTGGATCGTATCGAACAGAAAAAAGAGCTCGTCGGCGTGTTGATGGAAAGCTATCCCCCTTTCTCGTTCCTCAATGACCAGAACCAGCTTGACGGTTTCGACGTGGACGTCGCCAAGGCCGTCGCGCAGAAACTGGGTGTGAAGCTGCGCCTGGAAACGCCGTCCTGGGACGTGATTGCGACCGGTCGCTGGAGCGGGCGCTACGATATCTGCATCTGCTCCATGACACCGAGCAAGGCCCGCGCCGAGGTGTTCGATTTCCCGGTGCAGTACTACGCCTCGCCAGCGGTCATCGTGGTCAATGCCAAGGACGACAGCATCCATGGCGCCAAGGATCTGAGCGGCAAGAAGGTCGGCCTGACCAGCGCGTCCAGCTATGAGAGCTACTTGAACAAGAACCTGGTCATTGAAGGCGCGGAAGATACCCGGTTGAGCTATCCGTTCGAGAACGTACAGATCGCCCCGTATGACACCGATAACGTGGCGTTCCAAGACCTCGGCCTGGGCGCCGGAGTGCGCCTGGACGCGGTGCTGACCAACCTGGTGACCGCTCAGCCACGCCTGACCGAAGACAAGCGCTTCAAACTCGCTGGCGAAGCGCTGTATGCCGAGCCGAACTCGGTCGCCATCGAAAAGGGTGACGCCGAGTGGAACAGCAAAGTGCAAGAAGTCTTCGCCCAACTGAAACAGGACGGCACCCTGAGCAAGCTCTCGCAAAAATGGATCGGCGCCGACATCAGCCAATGACTTCCATTCCGCCTCCTGTCCAGCTACCGCCACCGGTGACTGAGTCGCGCCTGCATAAAATCTTCGGCTTTCGCACACGCTTGTACGTGACGTGGGCGGTCATGCTGGTGCTGTTCGCCAGTTTTTTCCTGAGTTTCGACCTGAAGTTCTCGATCATCCTCGACAAACTGCCGAACCTGCTCGGTTTGCATCTGGCCCCCAACGGCTTCCTGCAGGGCGCGGTGCTGACGTTGTTCCTGTGCCTGTGCTCGATCGTCGCGTCGTCACTCCTGGGCTTCATCACCGCGCTGGCGCGGCTGTCCAGCAGTGCGGTGGCGTTCGGCATCGCCAGCTTCTATGCGTCGTTCTTTCGCGGCACCCCGCTGTTGATCCAGATTTTGCTGATCTACCTGGGCCTGCCCCAGCTGGGCATCGTTCCTGGCGCCATTGCCGCCGGCATCATCGCGTTGTCACTGAACTACGGCGCCTACCTGAGCGAAATCTTCCGCGCCGGCATCCTCGGCGTTCCCCACGGCCAACGCGAAGCCTCCCTCGCCCTGGGCATGGGCGAAACCGTGATCTTCTGGCGCGTCACCCTGCCCCAGGCCATGCGCACCATCATCCCGCCGACCACCAACCAATTCATCTCCATGCTCAAGGACTCCTCCCTGATCTCGGTGATGGGCGTCTGGGAAGTGATGTTCCTGGCGCAATCTTATGGTCGCTCCAGCTATCGCTATATCGAAATGCTGACCACGGCGGCGATTATCTACTGGCTGATGTCCATTGCGCTGGAGCTGATTCAAGCGCGGATGGAGCGGCATTATGGAAAGGCTTATCTAAAGCGCAGCTGATCGATCGTGTATGAACCTGCTGTAGGGTAAAGCTACAGGCTCCGCCAGCCATCGCGACGATGGAGGGAACCGAGCACGACCGGCCTACGCTCTTCATCCGCCAATTCGCCTCTGCGGCGAGAAGATGGCTGGCATCGCCGCTTTCGGTGAATTTTTAAAGTGCGACCTTCTCCACTACAGGTCGCATTCAATGCCTACCCAACACCTATTCCTGCCCCACCATCTTGCCTTGGCAATAACCTTGACCCTCGGCTGTGCCGAGGTTTCGATGGCCCAGTCAGTTACCGAGGACGCCCGCCCCGTTGAAACAACCGCGAAGATGCAGGCGAGGCTCAAGGCGTTCGCGGCGGCGCCGGATACAAACATCGAACCGGTCATCAAGGCGCAGGAAGCGCCCCTATCGATGAGCGACGGCAATGACCTGGTGATTGTCAGTAAGCAAGGCGAACTTTTCGGGCCCACTGACGGCGGCGGCGGTACCAATGTTCTGCAGTTGGATATCAGCAAGGGAGGCGTAATCGGCCCAACCGGCAACTTCAACGATCTATACCTCAAGCAAGGCGAATGGTCGAACGGTGGCGCGCTCACCGGTGCAAGCCTGGTTGACTCAAAGGCAAAGCTGGCCAACACCGGTCAGATAACGGGCGCGGTGCATGTGCTTGGCGTATTCCATAACCCAGGTACCGTGACCGGGCCTGTGTTCGTTGGAAAAAACGGCACGTTCAGCGGCAACGGGACGGTCGACGCGCTGGATGTGGCGGGTTTGATTGAAGTCGGTCCAATCATGGGTGCCCCCTCGGTTACCCATGACCTCAAGCTGTCCAAAAGCGCGACGCTGGCTTATGGAGTCGACGCGGAGAAAGGCGGCGCCACGATCAAGGTTGGCGGTACCGCGACGTTAGGCAATGCAACGTTGAAGATCACGTCTCTGTCGGGCGAGTCCATCGCTGAGAACAAACACATCGTGATAAAAGCGCAAAAAGTCGAAGGGAAGTTCGGGAACGTCATCAACGAACTGGCCTTGATGACGGCAACACCTGAGTACGCCACGGGAGAGGTAGGATTGACCCTTGCGCTTAAGGACAAGGTGCCCAACGAGATCGCGCCCACGGTTAATAGCCAAGCGGTTATAGGCAGTATCGTGGAACACCATGCCGAAGCAACGGAGGCTGGCCCCGTCGTCGCTTTACCCGCTGAACAAATATCCGCCACAGAATCGCAAACCCGTCATCCCGAGTCATATCCCAACGAACCCGCGAAAGTGGCAGCCAACCCCAAACCCAACGCCGCCATCAACGCCCTGCTCGGTACCAACATGGCCACCGCCGCCGATGCCATCGACCAACTGGGCGGTTACGACACGGCAGACCTGGGCAGTGCGACTTTAAGCAGCGTCGCACCGATCAGCTCGGGAATGCTCTCCGCCATGGGCCGGAACAACCCGACGGGTGAGCATGGCAATGGCCAGGTCTGGGTCCAGGCCATCGGCAACAACGGCAGCCTCGCCAAGCAATTGGGCAGCTTTGCCCTGAAGCATTCGACCAAAGGTTTGATGCTGGGAACCGACTGGGCCGTCAGCCCCGATTGGCGCCTGGGCGTCATCGGCAGCAAAACCCAGACACGGCTGGACAGCTATCAATTCGACGGCGCGCTCGACAGTTGGCTGGTGGGTGCCTATGCCTTGCGCCAGGACGGGCCAGTGGCCCTGCGCCTGGGTGCCGTTTATGGCAGCCATGACGGAAGCACCAAACGCCATGTTGCGTTCAATGGTTTCAGGGATCACCTCAAGGGTCGCTACGACGCCACGACACAACAGGTCTTTGGACAGGTCGGCTACAACCTGGACGTCGGACACTTCGATATGGAGCCCTACATCCAGGTGGGTTACCAACGCTACCAACGCGACGCCTATGCAGAAAAAGGTGGCGATGCTGCATTGCAATACCACGACCAGAGCCAGGAACACTTCAGCAGCGATCTCGGCCTGCGTATCGCCCACCCTTTTGCGTTCGACCAAGGCATGCGGTTGACGCCACGCGTGGATGTCGGCTGGAAACACCTATACGGCGACATCAGGGGCAGCTCCCATCAACGCCTGGCTAACGGTGGCAGCACCTACATCATCCAAGGGGTGGAACTGGACCGGGACAGCCTGCTCTTGCAAGCGGGGTTGGACCTGGCCATGTCGCCACGTCACACCCTGGGGTTGAGCTACAGCGCAGAAACGGGCCAGGACAACCGTAACGGCGCGTTGACCGGGCAATGGCGGATGGCGTTCTAACGGGCAAAAAAAAGGGGAGCACCTGCTCCCCCGAGGTAAAACGTTTTATCGCGGCTGTTCGGATCAGCCTTCGATTTCCACCAGGATTTCGCCCGGATTGACCCGGTCGCCCTTGGCTACATGAATCGCCGTGACCTTGCCTGGGATGGCGGCCTGGACTTCGGTCTCCATTTTCATGGCTTCGGTAATCAGCACTGCTTGGCCGGCCTTCACCACGTCGCCCTCCTTGACCAGCACATCAACGATGTTGCCTGGCATGGTGGTGCTGACGTGGCCCGGCGCGGTGGCTTGCTTGCGCTTGCTGCTGCCGCCGCTGACGAACTCATTGAGCGGTTCGAACACGACCTCTTCCGGCATACCATCGATGGAGAGATAAAAATGCCGCTTGCCCTCGGCCTTGACGCCTACGCCGGTGATGTCGACGCGATAGGTTTCGCCGTGGACATCGATGACGAATTCGGTCGGTACACCTTCGCCGCCAGCGGAGCTCACGCTGCCCGCCTCTGGGATAGGCAGCAGTACTTCGGGGGTCAAGGTGCCGGCTTCACGCTCCTCGAGGAACTTGCGCCCGATGTCCGGGAACATCGCGTAGGTCAGCACGTCTTCCTCGGATTTGGCCAAGGCACCGATTTCACCACGCAACCGGGTCATTTCCGGCTTGAGCAAATCGGCCGGACGCACGTCGATTACTTCTTCGCTGCCGATGGCCTGGCGACGCAGCTTCTCGTTCACCGCGCCAGGTGCCTTGCCGTATCCGCCTTGCAGGTAGAGCTTCACTTCGTTGGTGATGGTCTTGTAGCGCTCACCGGCCAATACGTTGAAGAACGCCTGGGTGCCGACGATCTGCGAGGTCGGGGTCACCAGCGGCGGGAAGCCGAGGTCTTCGCGTACTCGTGGGATTTCCGCCAGCACTTCGTTCATGCGGTTCAGTGCGCCCTGCTCTTTCAACTGGTTGGCCAGGTTGGAAATCATTCCACCCGGAACCTGGTTGACTTGGACGCGGGTGTCCACCGCGGTGAATTCACTCTCGAACTGATGATATTTTTTGCGAACGGCGTAGAAGTACAGGCCGATTTCCTGCAGCAGTTCCAGGTCCAGGCCGGTGTCGAATTCGCTGCCCTTGAGAGCGGCGACCATCGACTCGGTGCCTGGATGGCTGGTGCCCCAGGCGAAGCTGGAGATCGCGGTATCGATGTGATCGGCGCCGTTTTCGACAGCCTTGAGCTGGCACATCGCGGCGAGGCCGGCGGTGTCGTGGGAATGGATGAAGACCGGCAGCGATTGCTCGGCTTTCAGGGCTTTGACCAATTCGCCAGTGGCGTAGGGGGTCAGCAGCCCGGCCATGTCCTTGATCGCCACCGAGTCGCAACCCATGGCTTCCATCTGCTTGGCCTGGGCCACGAATGCTTCGATGGTGTGCACCGGACTGGTGGTATAGGCGATGGTGCCCTGGGCATGCTTGCCGGCAGCCTTCACCGCTTCGATGGCGACCCGCAGGTTACGCACGTCGTTCATCGCATCGAAGATACGGAACACATCGATGCCGTTGACCGCAGCCTTGGCCACGAACGCCTTGACCACGTCGTCGCTGTAATGGCGGTAGCCCAGCAGGTTCTGGCCGCGCAGGAGCATTTGCAGGCGGGTGTTGGGCAGCGCCGCACGCAGTTGGCGCAGGCGCTCCCACGGGTCTTCCTTCAGAAAGCGCACGCAGGCGTCGAAGGTTGCGCCGCCCCAGACTTCCAGGGACCAATAGCCGACTTTGTCGAGCTTGTCGCAGATCGGCAGCATGTCTTCGGTGCGCATGCGAGTGGCGAGCAGCGATTGGTGGGCGTCGCGCAGGATTGTGTCGGTTACGTGGATCTTCTTGGACATTGTCATGATTCCTTACAGGCCTGCGTGGGCGGCAATGGCGGCGGCGATGGCCAGGGCCAGCTCTTCGGGTTTGCGCTTGATCGAGTAGTTGGTCAGTTCCGGATGGCTTTCAACGAAGCTGGTATTGAACTGGCCGCTGCGGAACTCCGGATTGCGCAGGATTTCCTGGTAATACGCGGCGGTGGTCTTGACCCCTTGCAGGCGCATGTCATCCAGGGCCCGCAAGCCGCGGTCCATCGCTTCTTCCCAGGTCAGCGCCCAGACCACCAGCTTCAGGCACATCGAATCGTAGAACGGCGGAATGGTGTAACCGGTGTAGATCGCCGTGTCGGTGCGCACGCCCGGGCCACCCGGGGCGTAGTAGCGGGTGATCTTGCCGAAGCTGGGCAGGAAGTTGTTTTTCGGGTCCTCGGCGTTGATGCGGAACTGCAACGCAAAGCCGCGGTGCTGGATGTCTTCCTGCTTGACCGACAGCGGCAGCCCGGAGGCGATGCGAATCTGCTCGCGCACCACATCGATACCGGTGATTTCTTCGGTAATGGTGTGCTCTACCTGGACCCGGGTGTTCATCTCCATGAAGTACACCTCGCCTTCGGCGAGCAGGAACTCAACGGTACCGGCATTCTCGTAACCGACAGCCTTGGCGGCGCGCACAGACAGGTCGCCGATATAGGCACGCTGTTCGGGGGTCAGTTGCGGGCTGGGGGCGATTTCGATCAGCTTCTGGTTGCGGCGCTGGATCGAGCAGTCCCGTTCGAACAGGTGCACCACATTGCCGAAACTGTCGCCCAGGATCTGCGCTTCGATGTGCTTGGGATTGACGATGCATTTTTCGAGGAACACTTCCGCCGATCCAAACGCCTTCGTGGCTTCGGAGATGACACGCGGGAAGGCCTGTTCGAGTTCTTCGCGGCTGTTGCAGCGACGGATACCCCGACCGCCGCCACCGGACGTAGCCTTAAGCATTACCGGGTAACCGATTCGGTCGCCTTCGGCCAGGGCTTCTTCGATGCCCGCGACGTTGCCTTCGGTGCCTGGCGTCACCGGTACGCCCGCCTTGATCATGCTGCGGCGCGCTTCGGTCTTGTCGCCCATCCGCCGAATGACTTCCGCCGACGGACCGATGAATTTTATTCCGCGTTCAGCGCAGATATCTGCCAGCTCGGCGTTTTCCGACAGAAAGCCATAGCCGGGGTGCAAGGCATCGCAGCCTGTTTCCACGGCGAGGTTGACCAATTTGCGCGGGTTGAGGTAACCGGCCAGCGGATCGGCGCCAATGCTGTGGGCCTCGTCCGCACGCTTGACATGCAGCGCATGGCGGTCCGCGTCGGAGTAGACCGCGACCGAGCGAATGCCCATCTCGGCGCAGGCGCGCACGATGCGGACGGCAATCTCACCACGGTTGGCGATCAGGATCTTTGTTATCAATTGGAGGTTCCCTTGAGCCGGTGATACCACGGCCTGGGATCCAGGCCGACGCGTGACCAGATGTAACAATTGGTCGCAGCCCCACACTAGTCCTGGCTGGGGATTAACAAAAATGAATAATTATTGGGTCACGCATAAGCAAACACTTATAGTTGGGTGATCAGTCTCGGACCAGAGTGCTTGAAAAATGCGTAAGTCATTGATGCGTATGACGTTGCGTCAGCTGCAAATCTTCAATGAGGTGTGCGATCTGAGGTCCTACAGCCGTGCGGCGGATGAAATGTCTCTCACGCAACCGGCCGTTAGCCTACAGATTCGATCCCTGGAAGAGCTGATCGGCCAGCCGTTGTTTGAGTATGTCGGCAAAAAACTCTACATGACCGAAGCCGCCGAAGCGCTGCAACGCGCCAGCCGGGATATCTTCGGGCGTTTGGAAAACCTCGATATGCAGCTTTCCGACATGCAGGGCTCGCTGCAAGGCCAGCTGAAGCTTGCGGTGGAGTCCAGCGCCAAGTACTTCGTCCCGCATCTGTTCGCCGCGTTCAAGCGCCAGCATCCGGAGGTCAACCTGAACCTTACGGTGGTCAATCGCGGCCAAGTCATCCGCAGGCTTTCGGATAACCGGGATGACCTGGTGATCATGTCCATGGTGCCCCAGGACATGGGCCTGGAGTTTCTGCCGTTTCTCAATAATCCCATCGTTGCGGTGGCGCCGCCCGATCATCCGCTGTGCCACATGGGCTCATTGCGCTTGCAAGACCTGGAACCCTATACGCAGCTGTTGCGCGAGCCGGGTTCAGGCACGCGGCTGGCCTGTGAGGAATATTTCAAGGAGAAACGGGTGCATTTCACCCAGACGCTGGAGGTGGCGTCTGCGGAAGCCCAGCGTGAATGCGTGGTGGCCGGGCTGGGCGTGGCGCTCTTGACGCGCCACGCCGTGAGCCGGGAATTGTCGTCGGGCGCGCTCATCGAGTTGCCGGTGGAGGAGCTTCCGCTGTATCGCAGCTGGTGCCTTGTACAGGCCCGGGCCAAGCGCCTATCACCGGTGGCTCATGCGTTTCTGGCATTCGTTCGCGGCGAACGTGCGCAGATCATCGGCTTGGTTGAGCGTTTCGACGGGAAACCGCCGGCGTTGCCTGCCAGTAATTGATTTCCATCAGGTCAGGATATTCGCTTATTTGCGCCAGGAGCTGACGCTGCTCATAGCGGTCTTCGATGGCACGACGGAACGCCATGCGGCGCTGGTCTTCCTGCTGGCGACGGGTTTTGGCGGCGCTGCGTTCTTCGTAGGACTGGGTCATGTCGAGACTCCCAAGACGTATACGGGAGCTTCACGATGACGGTGAGGGATGACGGTTTGGCGGCGCGAGCGTTACAGAACGATGAATTCGGCCAAATGCCCCGTGGTGAGGGAGCTCGCTCCCTCGCCCAAAAGCCCTGACTTCCAAGGCCGCGTTCAGTCGTCCAGCGCTTTCACCGACTTGGGTGACAACCGCAAGCTGCGAAGGCTGCGCTTCACGCTCTTGAGGTGGTTGACCAGGCTTGGGCCACGCGCCATGGCGACGCCCATCGCCAGCACATCGATAACCACCAGGTGGGCAATGCGCGACGTCAATGGCGTATAGATTTCCGTGTCTTCATGCACGTCGATCGCCAGGTTCACGGTGGAGAGCTCAGCCAGCGGTGTCTGGCTCGGACACAAGGTGATCAGCGAGGCGCCGCTTTCACGCACCAGATTGGCAGTGATCAACAGATCCTTGGAGCGCCCCGACTGGGAAATACAGATCGCCACGTCGGTCGGCTTCAACGTGACGGCCGACATGGCTTGCATGTGCGGGTCGGAATAAGCCGCCGCCGTCAGCAGCAACCGGAAAAACTTGTGCTGGGCGTCGGCCGCCACCGCACCCGAGGCGCCGAACCCGTAGAACTCGACACGTTGGGCCTGGGACATTGCCGTCACGGCTTTCTGCAGCGCGACCGGGTCAAGTTTCTCGCGGACCTCCATCAGGGTGTGCAGCGTCGTGTCGAAAATTTTCAGGCTATAGTCGGCGACCGAATCGTCTTCATGAATAGCGAACTGCCCGAAACTGGCACCGGCCGCCAGGCTTTGCGCCAATTTGAGCTTTAAGTCCTGGAAACCCGAGCAACCGATAGCCCGGCAAAAACGCACGATGGTTGGTTCGCTGATGCCAACGCTGTGGGCCAGATCGGCCATGGAACTGTGCATCACGGCCGCGGGATCAAGCAGTACATGATCGGCGACTTTCAGCTCCGATTTGCGCAGCAAGTGGCGTGACTGGGCAATGTGTTGCAACAGGTTCAAGGGGCTGGACTCTTGTTATGGGCAGGTGCCGGGATGTAGCAGGCTTGTAGTTATACTACAAGAATCGGCTCTTCGCCTGTCCAATACGTAACTGAATTGACCTTGTTGTCCCTTGTTTTGGCGGGCGACGCTCCTTGTAGCCGTCTCGCAGGCTCGGCGCACGCCAAGTCCAATCCTATCCCTGCTCCCGCAGCAGACGGGCGAGGCCTTCGGCTCCAACCGGTCGACTGATGAGATAACCCTGGACTTCGTCGCAGTGCTCATTCTTCAGGAACTCAAGCTGTCCCTCCCGCTCGACACCTTCGGCCACAACCTTGAGCGACAGTCCGTGGGCCATGGCAATGATCGCGCGGGTGATGGCCGCGTCCTCGCCCCCCTCCTCCAGCCCACGAACGAAGGCCTGGTCGATCTTCACGTAATCCACCGGGATGCGCTTGAGGTAGCTCAGGGACGAATAACCGGTGCCAAAGTCATCGATGGCCAGCTTGACTCCCAGATCCCGCAGCTGTTGGAACGTAGCGATGATGTGCTCGACGCTGTCAAGCAACTGGCTCTCCGTGAGTTCCAGCTCCAAATAATGCGGAGCCAGGCCGGTTTCTTCGAGCACTTGGCGCACCAGGCTGACCAACTTGCCCTGGCGCAACTGATGCACCGAAAGGTTGACCGAGACACGAATGGACTCCAGCCCCTGGCGCTGCCATTCACACGCCTGCCAACAAGCCTGGCGCAGCACGAACTCGCCGATCGGACCGATCAGCCCGGTTTCTTCGGCGAGACCGATAAACTCCCCGGGTGGAATCTGGCCCATGCTCGGATGCTCCCAGCGCACCAACGCTTCGGCGGCATTCAGACGCCCCGTCGCCAGGCATAGCTTGGGTTGGTAGAACACTTTCAGTTGTTGTTCTTCCAACGCCTTGCGCAACTGGTTCTCCAACTGCAGACGCTCCAGCGTGCTGGCTTGCAGGCTGTCGGTGTAGAACTGGAAATTATTCCCGCCCAAGTGCTTGGCGTGTTGCATGGCCATGTTGGCCTGGCTGACCAGGGTGGAAATTTCCCGCGCGTTATCCGGCAGCAGGCTGATGCCTATGGAGGCGCTGACCACCAGTTCGTGACCATCGATCGTCACCGGCACGCGAAGCTTGGTGGCCAGTCGGGTCGCCACTCGCGCCAGGCTCGAAAGATTGCCGTAGGCGTCGAACAGTACCGCAAACTCATCGCCGGACAGCCGGGCGATGGTGTCGGCTTCGGGCAATGCGTTGATCAGGCGCCGAGCCATTTTCTGCAAAAGCTGGTCGGCGATGTCATGGCCGAGGCTGTCGTTGAGCAGTTTGAAACGGTCGAGGTTGATGTGCAGCAAGGCCAGGCTACGCCGTCCTCCCTGGCGCACCCGCTGATGGGCTTCGTTCAAGCGCTCACGGAACAGCGAGCGGTTCGCCAGCCCGGTCAGCTCGTCATAATGGGTCAGATAGCGCATCCGCTCTTCGGATTCGCGCCGCGCTGAAAGATCGGCGAAAAAACCGACTATATGGCTGATATTTCCCCGCGAGTCCCGCACGACATTCAACTGGAGCCACTGTGGGTAGAGCTCGCCGTTGGCGCGCGCCTCAACCAGCTCGCCTTGCCAGGTGCCGTGCTGCTTGAGCGCTTGGCGAATCACCGGATAGTGCCGACGCGCGTCGCGACTGCAAGGCAGATCAACCACATTGCGCCCCAGCATGTCCGCGATATCGAAGCCGGTCACTCGTGTAAACGCCTGGTTGGCGGCAAGCAGCGCGTAATTGGGATCCAAAATCACGATACCCTCACTGGCGGCCTCGAACACCGTGGCGGCCAGTTGGCGCTGCTGTTCCAGCTCCTTGCCGACGCTGATGTTGCGGCGCGTACCGACCATGCGCAGTACCCGCCCATTCGCGCTGCGCTCCACGGCCCGGCCGCGGTCTTCGATCCAGACCCAATGGCCGTCGCCGTGGCGCACGCGGTATTCGATCTGGTAATCCTCGCTGCGGCCCTTCAGATGTTCGACAAGGGCACGCTTGAGCGCCGGAAGGTCTTGGGGATGAAGGCGCGGGGTGAGATGACTGAGCATGGCCGTGATGTATTCGGGTTCCAGACCAAATAGCTCCTTGAGCTGGGTGTGATGAACCTCGTCGGTCTGCAGGTTCCAGTCCCACAACCCCAGCTCACTGGCCTTGAGGGCCAACGCCAGGCGCGCTTCACTCTTGACCAGGGCCTGGCTGGCCGCCTCCAGTTCGAGGCTGCGCTGCGCTACCCGCGCCTCCAGGCCAACCTGCGCCGTGCGCAATTGGGCCTCGGCGGAGCGACGCTGTTCGACCTCCCGGGCCAACGCCTCGTTGAGCTGCGCGCCGCGGCTTTGTGCCTGCTGCAAATGCTCGATCAACGCCTGGTTCTGGAACCGTCGCAACATCCCGTTCTGTATCAGCCGGTTGACCTGCCAGGCCACCACGCTCAGCGAGACCAGCACCACCAGCCCGAGCCAACCCCAGCCACGTTGATGCTCGTCCGGCCCCCAGAAAAGATAAGCGATAGCCGGCAAAAGACAGGGCAAGGTAAAGGACAGGAACGCCGGTAGACTCACGGCGTAAGCGACACTGGCAGAGAGGGTCGCGGCGCCGATCAGGCCGAACACCCAAGCCTGTTGCTGGAAACTGTCTGCCGGCACCAGGGCAATGCCCGCACCGGCCAGCGTCAGGCCGGTCATGGCCGAGCCCAGAAGAAACATGCGCAACCAGACCGGGTGGGCCTGGCGGCTTGGTATCGCCGAATCGAAAGCGGCCACCTGGATCACCCGCAGCGCGACCAGCGACAGTAACCAGACCAGCCACACGCTGACCAGGAAATAGCGCTGAGGCTCCCACAGCAGCGCCGCGCAGACCAGACCGTTGATCAGCATGAACAATGTGGGCAGCAGCGAGCCCTGGTACAACAACCTGGTGCGTTCGACCGCCATTTCCGTGGCGTACTGCTTGCAGATAATCCGCGGCTCTACACGCGCGCCTGCCAGATCGGAATTGAAGGTCATAAATGTTGTTCTTGTTCTTATTCAGGGGAGCATGGTGAGCCCGAAACGATCACCGAGCATACACAAGCCAAAGGCCATCCCACACTGCCCTGATTCATAAAAATACTGAAAAAACGCGGATCCAATTGCGCGCCGGCCACCGTAACCGAGCCCCGCCGATGCTTGCGGGCGCTGACTGACCGGTCGTCCGCAGGCGGTGTTTTGTCGGCCAATGCAAAGCTCGGTTTGCCCGAGGTGGCGCCGCACCCTAGAATGCCTCGATGCGCGATGATCTCTCCCTTCTGCTGAACTCCCTAAACGATGCCCAACGCCAGGCAGTTGCTGCCTCCGTGGGCCGTCAATTGGTCCTGGCCGGTGCCGGCTCCGGCAAGACCCGAGTGCTGGTGCACCGTATCGCCTGGTTGATCCAGGTCGAGAACGCCTCGCCCCATTCGATCCTGTCGGTCACCTTTACCAACAAGGCTGCCGCCGAGATGCGCCATCGCATCGAACAGTTGATGGGCATCAACCCGGCTGGCATGTGGGTCGGTACGTTCCACGGCCTGGCCCATCGCCTGTTGCGCGCCCATTGGCAGGAAGCCGGCCTGAGCCAGACCTTCCAGATCCTGGACAGCGACGATCAACAACGGTTGGTCAAGCGCGTGATTCGCGAACTTGGGTTGGACGAACAACGCTGGCCCGCCCGCCAGGCTCAGTGGTTCATCAATGGTCAGAAGGACGAAGGCCTGCGCCCGCAGCATATCCAGGCCAGCGGTGACCTGTTCCTGGCAACCATGCGCAGCATCTACGAAGCCTACGAGGCGGCCTGCCAGCGTGCGGGGGTTATCGACTTCTCGGAACTGTTGCTGCGGGCGCTGGACCTGTGGCGTGACCACCCGGGGCTGCTGGAGCATTACCAGAGGCGCTTCCGGCATGTCCTGGTGGACGAATTCCAAGACACCAACGCCGTTCAATACGCGTGGTTGCGCCTGCTCGCCAAGGGCGGCGACAGCCTGATGGTCGTGGGCGACGACGACCAGTCGATCTACGGCTGGCGTGGCGCCAAGATCGAGAACATCCACCAGTACTCGGCGGACTTTCCCGACGCCGAGGTGATTCGCCTGGAACAGAACTACCGCTCCACCGCTGGCATCCTCAAGGCCGCCAACGCCCTGATCGCCAACAACACCGGTCGCCTGGGCAAGGAGTTGTGGACCGAGGGCAACGAAGGCGAGGCGATCAATCTCTACGCCGCGTTCAACGAACACGATGAGGCCCGCTATGTGGTGGAAACCATCGAGAGCGCGTTGAAAACCGGCCTGGCCCGCAGCGACATCGCCATCCTTTATCGCTCCAACGCCCAGTCGCGAGTGCTTGAAGAGGCCTTGCTTCGCGAACGGATCCCTTACCGTATCTATGGCGGCCAGCGCTTCTTTGAACGCGCCGAAATCAAGAACGCCATGGCCTACCTGCGCCTGATCGAAGGACGAGGCAACGACGCGGCCCTGGAGCGGGTAATCAATGTGCCGACGCGGGGCATCGGCGAGAAAACCGTCGAGGCGATTCGCGACCATGCCCGTCACAGCCATGTGTCGATGTGGGAAGCCATGCGCCAGCTGGTGGACAACAAAGGCGTCACCGGCCGTGCCGCCGGCGCCCTGAAGGCTTTCATGGACCTGATAGAAGACCTGACCGCCAAATGCGGGGAAATGCCCCTTCACTTGATGACCCAGACCGTCATCGAGCAGTCCGGCCTGATTGCCTACCATGAAGCTGAAAAAGGCGAGAAAGGCCAGGCCCGGGTGGAAAACCTTGAGGAACTGGTCAGCGCTGCGCGCAACTTCGAAAACACCGAAGAAGATGAAGACCTGTCGCCGTTGTCGGCCTTCCTCGGCCACGCCTCCCTGGAGGCCGGCGACACCCAGGCGGACGAGCATGAAGACAGCATTCAGCTCATGACCCTGCATAGCGCCAAGGGCCTAGAATTCCCCTACGTCTTCCTGGTGGGCATGGAAGAAGGTCTGTTTCCCCACAAGATGAGCCTGGAAGAGCCCGGACGCCTGGAAGAGGAACGGCGCCTGGCTTATGTCGGCATCACGCGTGCCATGCAGAACCTGGTGATGACCTACGCTGAAACCCGGCGTTTGTATGGCAGCGAGACCTACAACAAAGTGTCGCGATTCGTACGTGAAGTGCCGAAGGGTCTGATCCAGGAAGTACGTCTTTCCAACAGTGTCAGTCGACCGTTCGGCGGCAGTCAGCAACAAGGCACCAGCAGCCTGTTTGGCGGCAGCGACATCCCGGAGACCGGCTTCAGCCTGGGCCAGGCCGTCCGACATTCGGTATTCGGCGAAGGCGTGATTCTCAACTTCGAAGGCGCCGGTGCCCAGGCTCGGGTCCAAGTCAACTTCAGCGAAGGCAGCAAATGGCTGATGCTGGGGTATGCCAAGTTGGAAGCGATCTAAAAGCCTCGGTAATCCTCTTTGTGGGAGCGAGCTTGCTCGCTCCCACAATTATTCTGAAAACATTAAATATTTCCGATAGAACTTGTTCACCTTTCCTACAGCCCAAAGCGAACAAGGCTCCTTGCGCGAGCCGAACCTGAACCTTGGCTGTCACGCAAAAGCCCGAAACACTCTGCTGCTAGCCAGCAACAGTTCACCTGTGCAACATGGCGCGCGTGCTATCCACAAATGGGAATGCCTTTATATGAAACGTTTTCTTAGCATCGCCATGGCGTTGTGCATCGGCCTGACGATGGCCATCGACGCCAATGCCGCCAAGCGTTTTGGCGGTGGTAAAAGTTCGGGCGCAGCCCCGACTCATCAGACCAGCCAGATGGCGCCGTCGTCTGCCGCCGGGTCCACTGCCGCCACCGCGGGCGCGGCAGGTGCTGCTGGCGCGGCCACCAAGGCCAGCGGCGCTTCGCGCTGGCTCGGCCCCCTGGCCGGTATCGCGGCCGGTGGTCTGCTCGCTTCCATGTTCATGGGCGACGGCTTCCAGGGCATGCAGATCTTCGACATCCTGATCATGGCGGTCATTGCCTTCCTGGTCTTCCGTTTCATCGCAGCCCGTCGTCGCAAGCAGCAGGAGCAATTCGCTCCGGCCGGCCATGCGCCGATGCAGCGTGAAGTGTTCAACCAACAACCTGCCGGTGGCTCGATCTTCGGTGGCGCGGCTGCTCCAGTGGCGCGCCCGGTGATCAACGCACCTGCCTGGTTCAACGAAGAACGCTTCATCGAAGCGGCACGCAGCCATTTCATGTCCCTGCAGCAGCATTGGGACGCAAACGAAATGGACAAGATCGCCGAGTTCGTCACCCCGCAATTGCTGGAGTTCCTCAAGCGCGAGCGGGCCGAGTTGGGTGATGGCTATCAGTCCACCTACATCGACAACCTCCAGATACAACTCGAAGGCGTCGACGATCGCGCCGACAAGACTATCGCCACCCTGACCTTCGTCGGCGTGTCGAAAGACTCTCGCTTCGACCAAGGTGAAGCGTTCAGCGAAAGCTGGAACATGGAACGTGCCCAAGGCGAAAACCAGCCTTGGCTGGTCGCAGGTATCCGCCAGAACGGTTGAACCTTTGCGCGTTTCGCAGGTTGAAATAAAAGAACCCCGGCACTTGCCGGGGTTTTCTATTTCGCGGTTGCATCTACAGCGGGCTACTGTATAAACCGCCCTATAAAACCGCGCCATCGAGAAAGAGGATCCCGGACGTGGAAGAAATCATCGAACAATTACGCGAAGCCAACGAACCCGTACCGGTTCCATTGGAATTGCCCGACGAAGACTTGCTGGTGGAAATCGAAGAGCAGCTATTCATCGATATTCCGTTCGTGTTCCGGGAGTTTTTGCTCACCGTCAGCGATGTCGTCTACGGCAGCCTGGAGCCGGTGACCGTTACCGATCCGCAGTCCCATACCTACCTGCCGGATGTGGCCGCCAATGCCTGGGATGCCGGTGTTGATCGAAGCCTGATTCCGATCTGCCAGGACGGCGATGACTACTACTGTGTCGAAGAAGACGGCACCGTAGTGCTATGGCAGGCAGAAGAGGAGCTGATCGCCGAGGAAACGTGGGAATCGGTATGGCACTGGGCAAGGGATGTCTGGTTGGAAAGTTGATGCTCTAGCGTCCGGCGCTGATCAATGCCCGGACGATCCCTTGTGATTGTCCAGCGTTTCGAGCAAGGCCACCTGCATTCGTGTATGCAGGCGGACAAACCAGCGCCAAAGCAGGGCCGCCAAGGCAATCGCGACCACTGCGATCCATACCAGCAGCTTGTTGGTCGGCAAGATACTGGCTGACAAGGCTGCCAGCAGCAGGAAAATCACCAGCAGCGAAAGGAGCGGAATCACTTCGGCGATCACGCGACGCACGCGCTGGGTGTGGCGGCCGGCCATCTCCGGCTTTACACCCATTTCCGCCAGCAGCATCGACAACGCCTTGAGCTTGCGGTACGCCGCGATCAGGAACGGTAGCGACAGGAACAGCGAGCCGCCCCAGATCAACGCTTTCTGCCAGCTCGGATCGCTGATCCAGTCTTGCAGATAGGCAGACACTCGTTCGGCAAAATACCCCCCCGAGACAAAAATCGCGATCACCAATGCCAGGTTGACACCCACCTGCAGCATGATGCGCCTGATGATGGAAGCCAGCATGGCTCCCTCACCCTGTGGCTGGATGCTGCGCAACCATTCTCCATACATGCCCAGCACGCGCGTCAATCGCTGCGGCATTGCCGACGCCAATCTGACCGACAACGGATCAGCGGCCCGAATCAGATAAGGGGTCGACAATGTCGTGAGCACCGAGACAGCCACAGCGACCGGATAAAGGAAATCGCTGGTCACCTGCAGGGTCATCCCCAACGAAGCGATAATGAAAGAAAATTCGCCAATCTGTGAAAGCCCCATCCCGACTCGTAGAGAGGTGCGTCCATCATTTCCCGCGATAAAGGCGCCGAGACCACAAGAAAATATCTTGCCCAATACCACCGCGCAGGTAATGACTGCGATCGGCCACGCATATTGAAGCACAATGGCCGGATCGAGCATCAGCCCGATAGCCACGAAAAATATTGCGCTGAACAGATCGCGCACAGGCTCCACCAATCGCTCGATCTTCAGCAATTGTCGAGACTCGGCCATGATCGCACCGATCAGGAACGCCCCAAGCACCATGCTGTATTCCAGCTTTACCACCAGCAGGCAGAAGCCGAAACAAAGCCCCAGTACGGTAATCAACAACATCTCGTTGCTGTCGAACTTCGCCACGTACGCCAGCAATCGCGGCACCAGCAGGATGCCGACGACCAACGCGACGACCATGAACAGCGACAGCTTGCCGACCGTGGAAAACACCTCGCCGGAGCTTACGGTGCCGCTGACAGCGATGCTCGACAGTAAAGCGATGATACCGATGCCGAGGATGTCCTCAACGATCAACACCCCGAAGATCAACTGCGCAAAGCGCTCGTTTTTCATCTTCAGGTCATTCAAGGCTTTGACAATAATCGTGGTTGAGGAAATCGCGAGGATCGCGCCGAGAAACAGCGAGTCCATGGCGCTCCAGTCGAACCAGCGACCAATTTCATAGCCGATCCATATCATCAATACGATCTCTAGGAACGCAGCGATAAACGCCGTGGCTCCCACCTTGAACAGTTTGCGCAGGCTGAACTCCAGGCCCAGGGAGAACATGAGGAAGATCACGCCGAGCTCGGCCAGGGTCTTGATCGTTTCTTCATCGTGAATGAAGCCGAACGGCGGCGTATGCGGGCCGATGATAAAGCCGGCGACAATGTAGCCCAGCACCACCGGTTGCTTGAAACGATGGAACAGTACGGTGACCAACCCGGCCGCCAGCAAGATGATCGCCAGGTCTTGAATGAAACTGATGGCGTGCATTGTGGGGCTCCTTGTCGAAACGACTCCAGGTGAAGTCGGGTACGTCCGTTTCTTTTGTAGGAATACCCGACATGACGGGTTTTTTGCAGGTTAACACCGGGACTTCTTACGAAAAGACGGTGCAATATATGGAAACAGATCCACCCAAGCGTGACGGCAAGTCGTGGCGCAGCGTCCCGATATGAGTGGTTTGAACCCGCTAACCACATTCCAGCGCCCGCAGAGGCGCGCCCTCGAAACTGCTGCCTTGAACCGTGAGAACGTTATGGAACCCGGAAACGCCCAGCTGTCGATGACGGTGTTGATGACCCCCGATATGGCCAACTTCTCTGGCAATGTCCATGGCGGCACCTTGCTCAAGTACCTGGATGAGGTGGCCTACGCTTGTGCCAGCCGCTATGCCGGCCGATACGTGGTGACATTGTCGGTAGACCAGGTGATTTTTCGCGAGCCGATTCATGTCGGCGAGTTGGTCACCTTCCTGGCGTCGGTGAACTACACCGGCAATACCTCGATGGAAGTGGGCATCAAAGTCGTGACCGAGAACATTCGTGAGCGCTCGGTTCGCCATACCAATAGCTGCTTCTTCACCATGGTAGCGGTGGATGACCAGCGCAAGCCGGCGCCCGTCCCGCCGCTGCAACCGCAGAACAGCGAAGAGAAGCGCCGCTACGAACAAGCGCAGCAACGTCGCCAGATTCGCCAGGAACTGGAGAGGCGTTATCAGGAAATCAAGGCGGACGGGCCGTAACCCGCCGTCGAAATCAAGGTGGGAGCGAGCTCGCTCCCGCAGCGATCAAAGGCTGATCGGCATGGCCTCGAATCGCACGCGAGGATGGGCAATACGGTCCTGGGCGCGGACCAGCTGCAATTCGTAGCTTGCACACGCCTGGGTTTCCAACAGCACCTCATGCACGGCCGCAGCGGTGAATTCAAAGGCTGCCGACAGGCTGTCCCCCAACAGTATCCGCGCCAGGAACAGCCCCGACGTCAGGTCGCCGACTCCGACCGGTTGGCGGGGGAACGCCAGCAATGGACGGCGCAAGTGCCAGCTGCCTTCAGCCGTGACCAACAGCATCTCGAAGCTGTCTTCGGGCTTGCCGGGATAAGCCAGGTGCTTGACCAGCACGACTTTCGGGCCACGGGCCAACAGCGCACGGGCCATCGCCAGGCAGTCGAGTAGTGATTGCGCCTTGCGGCCGGAAAAACTGTCCAGCTCCAGCTGGTTAGGACACATGATGTCAGCCACGGCAGCGGCCTCTTCCAGCAGGAACCTGCCCACCTCGGGCGCGACAATGCAGCCCTTCTCCGCATGCCCCATGACCGGGTCGCACAGATACAACGCCTTGGGATTACAACGCTTGATGCGCGCCACACCCGACAGGATCGCCTGTCCCTGGGCTGCGCTACCCAGATAACCGGACAGCACCGCGTCGCAATTGCCCAGCTCGCCAATGGCCGCGATGCCCTCTACCAACAGCGGTATCTGGTCCGGCGGGAGCACTTCACCGGCCCACTGCCCGTATTGGGTGTGATTGGAAAACTGCACGGTGTTGAGCGGCCACACGTTTACGCCGACCCGCTGCATCGCAAACACGGCGGCGCTGTTGCCGGCATGGCCGAATATCACGTGGGACTGTATGGCAAGCAGATGCGGCGTGCGTTTCATGCGGGAAATGTCCGTAAAACGATTGAAATTCAAGCCGCGCAGTATGCGACTAAACGCAGCCTGTACGACAGACCGGCGACACAGTTAAGCTGACGGCAACTTGTTGGAGCTCTTCGTTCATGCTGACCCTTGGAAACATTTTCGTGCTGATGCTGCTGGCTACCGGCGGCGCCTGGCTGTGGCACAACCATGGCTTGCGCGAACGAGCCTTGGCGAGGGTCATGCAACATTGCGCCAACCTGAAGATCGAGCTGCTGGACGGCAACGTGGCGCTGCGAAAGATCGGATTCGTCAAGGACGCCAACGGACGGCGGCGCCTGGCACGTATCTATAATTTCGAATTCACGGTGACGGGCGAGACCCGTCATACCGGCACCATCACTCAGTTCGGTGCCCACAGCGCGCATATCGAACTGGCTCCCTACCCGATGCCCTTCGAAGAGGCCCCGCCCACGCCAGTTGAGCCGGTGCAGACCCGGCCCAGGGCTGAAGTCATCGAACTGAGCCAGTGGCGTCAGGAGCACAACAAATGGAAGCCTTGAAGCAAAGCTGATTCAGGTGCACCGAGCAATCAACAGACCCGTTTGCAGGCGATCAATGTCTTGCGGCTGGTCGAATATCAGCTCGATCCGCGAGTCTTCGCGCCATTCACTGGCTTGCCATTGCAGTGCCGCCCCTTCCAATGCATTGGCGGAAACCCAACCGTCGGCACTGTGGATAACCATCTTCGCGCGCTTCCAGTGATGATCTTTTAGCCAATGCGTAAGCGCCGCTGCGTCGAATTGCTGGCTGGGGTGCCAGCGCCAGCCGATACTCCAGCCGCCCTCCTGCTGTTGATACAGGCGGATCGGCACCGCCGGGTCGGTCCATATGGCCGCCATTCGACCCAGGCTTTTGGGCAGGCTCAAGTTATCCACAGCCTCGCTGCCCCGAGCCGCCAGGCCAGGCAATTGGTCGATCGGCAACGCTGCGTGCTGCGTCCAGTACAGCGTCCGTCCTGGCAGTTGCATCGCCAGCCGTTCCCGGTCGGCTTGCGTAAGGGTCTCGGATTTGTTCAGCACCAGCAGTCCGGCATCCGCCAGGGTTTGTCGCTGCGCATCGGGCAACGGCTTGCCGTCCGCCATCGCCTGGGCATCCAACACCAGCACGCAGGGTTGCACCGCCAGTACACCAAGCCAGGGTGCTTCGTTCAGCTGCCGCACCAACTGCACCGGATGGCCGAGGCCCGAGGGTTCGATGAACAGCCGATCCGGCCGAGCCTTGCGCAGTAGACGCCCAAGGCCGATCTGAAACGGCGCGCCGTTGACGCAGCACAAACAACCGCCGGCCACTTCGCCCAGTGCGATACCATCGCCAGCCTGGGTCAGTAACGCGGCATCCAGGCCGATCTGACCGAACTCGTTGATCAGCACCGCCCAGCGCTCGCTGGCCGGGCGCTGGGCCAGAAGATGCCTGATCAGGCTGGTCTTGCCGGCGCCCAAAGGGCCGGCTATGACATGAGTGGGGATGTGCTGCAACATAATCGACGGCTTTCGATGGAGGTGAACATGCGAATGATCGGCTGGTTGTTACTGGCGCTGACGTCGAACCAGGTACTGGCCCAGGCTTGCGTGGTCCACAGCCAGGCGGAGCGGCTCGATGTGAAAGTCTGCCAGCAGAACCGCAACATTCCGCAGAAGCTGTTTGCCGATGGCTTCTGCCAGCCAAACCTGGCCGGCCAGAAGGTCGAGGTGCAATACGTCGATCAGTGCCCCGGCGGCGCGTTCGGCGTTTGCCGCAACGCTCAGGTCGCCAATATGCCTTACCGCCAGGATATTCACTACTACGGCGTGGCGACCGATGCCGCTTACCTACAGCCATTTTGCGAAGGGCAAAGCCAGGGCACCTGGCATAAGCCTTAAGCCAACCAGTCCAGCGTGAGAATCAGGCGACGCTCTTGCGGGGCGGGTTCCGGTGAGCGGTGGATCAGGCCAAACCCCTCGTTGCCGTGCCATTTCTCGCCTTTAAGCAAGCCGACATCACCGCAACAGAACTGCTCGATCACTTGTGGATCCACCGGTTCGGCCTCAGGTTGCCCCAGGCGCTGGCGATCCATGACGCCCTCCTTGAGCCACTGGCTGCCGACGCCCCCATAGGTGGTCAGCAGCCGCACCGGTACGTGATCAACGTGAAAGCGCGGGCACATGGCCTTGTCCAACGTGCGAAGACGCAGACCGACCCGTTGCGCCCCCAACAGGCAAGCAAATGCGCAAACCAGCCAAGAGACGTCGGCGATAAAGCCTTCATAGCCGTGCAGGTCGCTGAAGCCTGCAGCCAGGCCTTGCAGCGCTGGCTGGGCGTCATCATCCGGCAAGTCGAGCACCCGTGATTCGGTCAATGGCTGGTCCAACGCAAGTACCAGTGCCGCGAAATCGCCGATGTGCGCGGGAAGCTGACGTTGCCAGACCGCCAGGTTGGTGCCGTCGTCCAGGATCTTCGTGAGTATCTCCGGTGTATCGCCTTGGACCTGCTGTACCTGCAATGCCCTTTTCAGACTCGGCGCCAGCATCACACTGCCGCCTCTTCATGCCATGGGCCGAATGGATCGGACAATAGCCGCCAACTTTCGACACCAAGGGCCAATTCCTCGTCGGTGAGCAGGCAGGCGTCCAATTCGGCGGTGAGTTGACCAAAGTCGATGTCCTGGCCAATAAACACCAGCTCCTGACGGCAATCGCCGGTGGCCACAGACCAGTTCTTCATGATGGCCGCGGTGCTCTCTTGGTCCTGCGGCCATTGGTTTTCTGGTACGAACCGCCACCAGCGCCCGGCAAATCCGTGGCGCATCAGGCCGCCGGCCTGGGACCAGCTCCCCGCCTCCTCAGGTTTGCTGGCCAACCAGAAGAACCCCTTGGAGCGCAGGAGCTTGCCATTTGGCCACGGACGGTCGATGAAGTTGAAGAAACGCTGGGGATGAAACGGCCGACGTGCCCGGTAGGCGGTCGAGGCAATGCCATATTCCTCTGTCTCAGGTACATGCTCGCCACGCAGTTCCTGTAGCCAGCCAGGCGCCTGGGCGGCGCGCTCAAAGTCGAAAAGGCCGGTGTCGAGAATACGGCCCAGCGGTACCTGACCCATGACCATTGGAATGATCTGCGCCTGGGCGTTGAGACGCTGCAGAATCGCGGTCAACTCTTCCCGCTCGTGTTGGCTGATCAGGTCGATCTTGCTGATCAGAATCACGTCGGCAAACTCGATCTGTTCGATCAGCAGGTCGGTGATCGAGCGTTCGTCGTCCTCGCCCAGAGTTTCCCCCCGTGACGCCAGGCTTTCCGCGGCCTGATAATCCAGCAGGAAATTCACCCCATCGACCACCGTCACCATGGTGTCGAGCCGCGCCACATCGGCCAGGCTTCGGCCCTCCTCGTCACGAAACGTGAAGGTTTCGGCCACTGGCAACGGCTCGGAGATGCCTGTGGATTCGATCAGCAGATAATCGAAGCGCCCTTCCCGGGCAAGTTGCCCGACTTCTTCAAGCAAGTCCTCACGCAACGTGCAACAAATGCATCCGTTGCTCATTTCCACCAGTTTCTCTTCCGACCGGCTCAAGCTGACGTCTCGCTGGACTTCGCTTCCATCGATGTTGATCTCGCTCATATCGTTGACGATGACGGCAACGCGAAGGTTATCCCGATTGCGCAGGACGTGATTAAGCAGGGTACTTTTTCCGGCACCGAGAAATCCGGAAAGCACGGTCACAGGGAGACGCTTGGTCATCAGAGGATCCTCGTTGGGACGCCGTTATTCACGGGGAGTCTTCAGGCATTGGTTCGATGAAAGGCCGGTCGATATACATGTTATAGTATAACAGTGCAAGCTGACCAAACGATTTCCATGGGCGACACCGTATGCCGAGCTTTTCGAAACTTTTGCCGATAGGGCTGTTATTGCTATTTTCAGTGGGTGCTTCGGCTCACCCTCCCACGCCGGCCAATTGCACGCGCAGCGCCAATCTGCTCGCGTGCGTCGATGCACAAGGCAATGCCTACAGCGTTTTCACGGCAGGAAATACCTTTTATTTACGAGGTTTTGAGGCTACCGGACGGCGCTATTGGTCCCAGACAAATAGCCGTTATGGTCAGCTGACGTTTTTCACCGGCTTCGCTTCTGATGGCGAAGCCTGGGTTGGATATAGCCGGCGCGTGGGTTGGACCACTATCAATCGCTTTTCCAGCTCCGGCGGGGGCGGTGGCCGGTTTGTATGCGGCCGTATGAGCGGGTGCGAGCAACCGAAACGCTGATGTTTCACGTGGAACGCTGCCCATGAAAAAGCATTCATGAAAAAGGCCTCGTCGCTTTTATTGTTATACTATAACATTCAAGCGAACCTCTTCTGGACCTTCAAGATGAATGCGTTAACTCTGCCAGACGTCGCGGCACAGGCATCTCGCCAGAACTTGCCGCTAGATTGGGTCGGCATGTGCGGCATTGCTGTACCGCTGTTGATCGACGGTCAACGCTTGAGCGCAACTGCTGACGCGGGCGTCAGCCTCGATGATGGCGAAGCTCGTGGCATCCATATGTCACGCTTGTATCTGGCGCTGGAGCCGCTCGAAAACTCCCCACTTTCGCCGTCTCTTTTACGACAGATTTTACAGAGCTTCCTTGATAGCCATGGGGGATTGTCCCGGCGCGCCTCGCTTAGCCTGAAGACGGATCTCATGTACAAACGCTCCGCCTTGATCAGCCCTCTTGCTGGGTGGAAGCTGTACCCCACCAAGGTGGACGCTCACTTGGACGATTCGATGTTCCACGTGGAACTTGAGATTCAAGTTCCGTATTCATCCACCTGTCCCTGCTCGGCAGCGCTCGCGCGTCAGCTCATTCAGCAACAATTCATCGAGGATTTTGCAAACAAAGCGCTCGAGCATGCCGACGTGCTCGCTTGGCTGGGCTCATCAAAAGGCATCGTCGCTACCCCTCATAGCCAACGCAGCCTCGCCACCTTGAAAGTGCGGCTGAACACCGATATCCGTGAATTACCATGGCTGGCTCTGATCAACGAGGCCGAGGCTGCCCTGGGCACCGCTGTACAAACCGCCGTGAAGCGTGCGGACGAACAAGCCTTTGCCTTGGCCAACGGCCAGAACCTGATGTTCTGTGAAGACGCTGCGCGTCGATTGAACGTCGCGTTGCAAAAGATGCCCTGGATCTCCTCATTTGACGTGCGGGTGGTTCACGCTGAAAGCCTCCATGCCCACGATGCCGTCGCCCAGAGTCACTGGGTCCGGGAGGCCTCATGATTCGTTGCCAAGCCTTGAGATGGGGTGCGCCGGGTCAACCGCTCACGCCCCCGCTGGACATGGAACGACCTGAAGGCAGCCTGACCGCCATCATCGGCGCCAACGGCTCCGGAAAAAGCAGCCTTTTAAAAGTGCTGGCCGGGTTGCAAAAGCCGCTATCGGGAACAGCTTCATTGAATGTGCCTCGGCGCGGCGGTGTTTCATTCCTGCCCCAGCAACAACACTTGGACCGGCATTTCCCGATCAGCCTGCAAGAGCTGGTTGCAGCAGGCTCATGGGGCCTTCGACAAAATCCTGCGACTCGAAACCAGCGACTCAAGGCCGTCCTGGACGATTGGAATCTAAGCGGCCTCGAACATCGCCCGCTGATGGCTCTGTCGGGTGGTGAGCTACAGCGTTCCCTGCTCGCCCGGTTGAGCTTGGCCGAGGCACCCGTCCTGCTGCTCGACGAGCCTCATGCTGCGCTCGACGAAATGGGCCAGGCGCTGTTGTGGAAACATATTCACCAATGGCACCGAGAAGGTCGGACCTTAATGGTGGTCTGTCACGACCTCGCTGCGGTACATCGGCATGTTCCCCACACCTTGCTGATCAGTCCTACAGGTTGCGCATTGGGCCGCAGCGTCGACTTGATCGAACGGCCTCAGTACACGCAGGTCGCCTGATGCTCAGCGCAACCCACCTATGGCAGCCCTTCCTGGATTTCCTGTTCATGCGCCGGGCGTTGTTGGGCGGACTGGTACTGGCGTGCAGCACGGCTCCACTAGGGGTGTTTCTGATTCTGCGGCGGATGAGCCTGATCGGCGATGCCGTGGCTCACGGCATCCTGCCGGGCGCAGCGCTCGGGTTCTGGTTCGCCGGCTTGAGCCTGCCTGCCCTGACCGTCGGAGGCCTGGGGGCCGGCCTGAGCATGGCCGGGCTCGCAGCGTGGATTACCCGCCGCACTGGACTGCGAGAGGACGCCAGCCTGGCGGCGATCTATCCCATATCCCTGGCGGCCGGCGTACTGATTCTCGGCATGGCCGGCAAACGCCTGGACTTGCTGCACCTGTTATTTGGTTCCGCACTGGCAGTAGACAGTCCGACACTCACCGGCATGCTCTGGGTTTGCGCCGCAAGCCTGGGTGCAATGGCGCTGATCTATCGCCCGCTGTTGCTCGATACCCTGGACCCCTTGTTTCTGCGGACAGTCAGTCGTCTGGGTCCGTTGGCCCACGGCGTGTTCCTGACACTTGTGGTGTTGAACCTGGTGATTGGCTTCCAGGCCATCGGAGCGCTGATGGTTGTGGGCCTGATGATGTTGCCTGCCGCGGCTTCGCGGTTCTGGAGCCGCCGCCTGCCGGCCCTGATGGCTTTGGCCGCACTATTCGGCTGCCTTTCGGTGTGGCTGGGCCTGCTGCTGTCCTTCTACTTCTCGCTGCCCAGCGGACCGGCCATCGTACTGATGGCGGGCGTGCTCTATTTGCTGTCCGTAGTATTCGGTCCGGTGCATGGCTTGCTGCGCCGCCCGCCTTTGCTCACATCCCAATGAGGTTTTGCCGATGCGCGCCCTGCTCCTGATATTCAGCTTGATGGTGTCCATGTCCTCCCCTGCTGCCGAAAAGCTGCAGGTTGTCACCAGCTTCAGCATCCTTGCCGACATGACCCAACAGGTCGGCGGCGAACACGTTCAGATCGTCAACATGGTCGGTCCCGACGCCGATGCACACACCTACGAGCCCACCCCAGACGATGCCAAGGCGCTGCTGAAAGCCAAGGTGATCATCAAGAATGGATTGGGCTTCGAGCCGTGGCTGGATCGCCTGGTCACCAGCACCGAAACCACCGCGCCGGTAATCAGTGCCAGCCGTGGCGTGATTCCACGTTCGTTGGACGAAGACGGGGAGACCATCCCAGACCCGCATGCGTGGCACAACCTTGCCAACGCCGTGCTCTACGTCGGCAACATCACGAAGGCATTGGAAGCAGCCGACCCGGCCAACAAGGCCGATTACGAACGTAACAGCCAGGCGTACCTGAAAAAGATCCATGCCCTACTCGCCGAAGCCAAGGCGAAGTTCACCGCTTTGCCACCCGGCAATCGCAAGATCGTCACTTCTCACGACGCCTTCGGTTATCTGGGCCAAGCCTACGGCATCGATTTCATGGCACCGCAAGGCTTGTCCACTGAACGCGAGCCATCGGCTGCCGAAGTGGCTGCCTTGATCACGCCAATCCGCCAGGCCAAAGTCAAAGCGGTGTTCATGGAAAACATCAAGGACGCACGCCTGCTCAAGCAAATTGCCGATGAAAGCGGCGCGCACATCGGCGGCACCTTGTACTCCGACGCCCTCGCCGCCAGCGGACCCGCGAGCACGTTTACCGGCCTGTTCGAGTACAACCTCAACACCCTGTACGAAGCGTTGAGCCAGCCCTGAAATCAAGCCCTCGGCTTGACCGTTCCGCAATCCTGCCCCAGCCACACGGCGCGGGTATCCAGGCTACCGTTCTGCTGGATGCCCGTGGCGTTGAACGTGCCATTGACCTTGGTGGTGAATTCGCGATCACTCTGGAAGGTCGCGATGCCGCTGCCCTGGGCTTTCGGACAACTGAAGCGAAACTTCCATTGGTTGCCGGTCCGCTCGGTGATCTGCTGCTTGCACCCTGACTGCGGATCCTGCAGCGGGATGTCGTTGGTCTGGACTTGCTCCGGCGTCAGGCATACCCGAATACCTTTACCACCCATGGTGATGCCTTGCTTTTCCAGCATCGCTCGCTGCTCGGGCGTCATCTGGTTCTGCAACTGGCCGAGGATCAATTGCAGGTCAGGCAGATTCTGGTTATCGACCTTCATGTTGCTTGTCGTCAGTTCCCACAGGCCCGGTTGAAGCGTCTGCGCATGAGCCGCTACAGGAACCGAGAAACCAATGGCCAAGGCCAAACCCAGCAGGCGAACTTTCATTGCAAAAACTCCAGAGGACAAGTGGCCGTTAGACGCTGCCGGCAAGCTTCGGTTCAGGCGAGCACAGGTGAATTAATTAGCGACATTCGCTGCGTAACATGGTCTGTTAAGCATTGAAACTTCAGGAGCACGGCTGCCCCATGGACTATTACGGCCCGCATGTTTTCGGTTACCTGATCGCGCTGCTCCACACCCTCGGTTCCATCGCCGCGGTCCATGCGGTACTCACCGTGCGAACCGCCCAAGGCTCGATCGCCTGGGCCCTGTCACTGGTGTTCATCCCTTATCTGACGCTTATTCCCTACCTGGTTTTTGGCCGCAGTACTTTCGACGGTTACATCAAGGCGCGACGACAGGCCAACGAAGAGATGCGCAAGGCGATCTCCGAGCTGAACTGGCGGCCTTGGGTCGAAGAGGCGCTCACAGCCCGCGCGTCTCACGCTTATGCTTCCTTGCGCGCCATGCCGAAGCTCGGACGCGCGCCTTGCCTGGCGAATAACCAGGTGCGGCTGCTGGTGGATGGCCACGCCACGTTCGAGGCGATTTTCCAGGCCATGGAAAGTGCGCGGGAAGCCATTCTGATCCAATTCTTCATCATCCATGACGACCGTCTCGGCCAACGCTTGCACGCGTTACTGTTGAAGAAAGCAGCCGAGGGCGTGGCGGTATACCTGCTTTATGACCGTATCGGCAGTCACTCCCTGCCCCACCGTTATGTCCAGGCACTGCGCGACGGCGGCGTCCATGTGAAAGCCTTTGCCACCCGCAGCGGTTGGTTGAACCGGTTCCAGGTCAACTTCCGCAACCATCGCAAGATCGTGGCCGTGGACGGCGTCCTGGGGTTTGTCGGTGGTCACAACGTGGGCGACGAATACCTGGGCGAAAAGCCTCCGTTGGCCCCATGGCGCGACACCCACGTCGAAGTGCGCGGCCCCGTGGTGGCGAGCATGCAGGAATCCTTTGCGGAAGACTGGTTCTGGGCCGCCCGTTCGTTGCCGCCATTGATCCTGCCGGACACCTATCCGGATGGCGGCGTGCTCTGCCAACTGCTGGCCAGCGGTCCGGCGGACGCGCAGGAAACCTGCTCGTTGTTTTTCGTCGAAGCGATCCACGCCGCAAACGAGCGAATCTGGATCACCACGCCCTACTTCATCCCTGACGAAGCGGTCTTTGCGGCGCTGCGCCTGGCCGTCTTGCGCGGCGTGGATGTGCGTATCCTGCTACCTTCGCGGCCCGATCATAAAATCGTCTACGCGGCGTCCAGCCTCTATGCATTCGAAGCGGTGCGGGCCGGCGTCCGGGTGTTTCGTTATGAGCCAGGATTCCTGCACCAGAAAGTCGTACTGATCGATCAGGAAATAAGCGCGATCGGCAGTGCGAACCTGGATAACCGTTCGTTTCGATTGAATTTCGAAGTCATGCTGCTGACCGTTGATATCGCGTTTGCCAGCGAAGTGGAGCAAATGCTCGAGAAGGATTTTGCCCAAGCCCACGAAGTGGCCAAACAAGAAAGCCGGGAGACCCACCGCCTGCAAAAAATCGGCATGCGAATCGCCCGGCTCATTTCGCCGATTCTTTAAGGCGTGTAGATGTCGTCGCGAGTCCAAGGCAATTCATGGCTGCCATCGGCATGGGCCTTGACCGCGAGAATCTGGTGCAGGTTTATCCAGCCCTTGGCGAACGCATAGGCGCAGCCCGCCAGATACAGCCGCCAGATTCGCAAGGCCTGCTCCGGCACTTCCCTGGACGCGGCTTCGAGGTTGTCCTCCAAACGCTCGCTCCAATGATCGAGGGTGCGCGCGTAGTGCATGCGCAGGCTTTCTACATCGACGATTTCCAACCCGGCTTCGCTGATTTCGGCAGAGATCATCGACAGATGCGGCAACTCACCATTGGGAAACACGTATTTCTCGATGAATTCGCCCGCCCCGCGCCCTACCGGACGGCCGTCGGTGTGCTTGGCGGTAATGCCGTGGTTCATCACCAAGCCACCTTCACGGACGGCACCGAACAGCGTCTTGCAGTACTGGGCCAGGTTGGCGTGCCCCACGTGTTCGAACATGCCGACACTGACCACTTTGTCAAAACGTCCATCCTGGGGCAGGTCCCGATAGTCCAGCAACTGCAGCTCCACCTGATCTTCTAGGCCTTCAGCCTTGACCCGCTCCCGAGCCAGGGCGAGCTGCGCCTTGCTCAGGGTAATGCCAAACACCTTGGCTCCGAATTCCCGCGCCGCGAAACGCGCCAACCCGCCCCAGCCACAGCCAACGTCCAACAGATAGTCTCCGGGTTGCAGGCGCAGCTTGCGGCACAAATGGCGGAATTTCGCTTGTTGCGCTTGTTCGAGGGTTTCGCTGCCGGTCTCGAAATAAGCGCATGAATACACCATGTCGCTGTCGAGCCAGAGCTGATAAAACGCATTGGACAGGTCGTAGTGATAGGAGATCGCCTTGGCGTCGGTTTCCTTGTCGTGGACAGTACGCACCGGCAAGTTGCTGTCGTCTTCGTCCACCAGGGCCTGGCTCAGCTCGTCACATACACGAATGACTTCATTGATAGAGCCTTCAAGCTCGAGTTTGCCTTCGACAAACGCTGCACCCAGTGCATCCAGGCTGGGGTGGGTGAATTGCGCGACCACTTGAGGGTCCTTGACCACAATCGTGACGCTGGGATCGGCACCGAGCGTGAACTCATGGCCATTCCAGAGCCGCAAACGAAGCGGTAGATGCAGATTCTGTAAGGCCGGCGGAAGTTTAGCGAGCATAAAAAATCCCCCCTTGTTTCAGACGTCTGAAATGAGGGTAGACCATGCTAGAAAAATAGCAGGCTATCGAATTTATAGCCTTTTTCTATCGCCCTGTTACCAGCTGTGTTTTAGCAGTGACTGCTGGCGAAGGAGTGCCCTCTCGTAAGTGACTGCGGGCGCCGCCAACAGTTCGCTCCAGCTCGCTCGTTAGATTCTCAACAGCGGTTCCTGGAACCGCAGCAGACGCCCAGCGTTTCCCAGCACCAACAGGGTGCTCAAGTTGTGCAGCAACGCGGCGATCATCGCACCCGCCGCGCCCAGCCAGCCAAATGCGGCGAAGGCAACGATAGCGAGCGTCCAGCCCAGGCCGATGATGACATTGACCTGCAACGTTCGTCGGCACTGCCGGCTCAACCGTACACAGGTTCCAAGGCGCCTCAGATCACTGCCAATCAGGACGATATCCGCCGACGCAAGCGCGATATCCGCCCCGCCGGCACCCATTGCGACCCCCACCACCCCGGCCTTCAGCGCCAGGGAATCATTGATCCCGTCACCCACCACCATCGGCCGGAAGCCGTGACCGATTTCGGCCATGACCCGTTTAAGTTTGTCTTCCGGCAAAGCCTGCGCTTGCAGATCATTGATACCAACCTGCTGCGCCAACGCAGTCGCCACGCTTTGGCGATCTCCGGTCAACAACAATTGGCGACCCAGGCCAAGCTCGCGCAACTCGGCCATGGCCGCCCGCGCTTCAGGTTTGACGCTGTCGGCCAGCAGCAACCAGGCGAGAAATTGCCCATCGAGGGCCAAGCCGGCGATTGGGCCGTCATGCTCGGGAATGGCCGGCGTCTCGATTCCCAGCCGGGCGAACAGCTCGGGACGACCAAGTGCGGCTTCGCCCCGTCCGGTCATGGCCACCACGCCCAGGCCCTGGCGTTCGTGTACATCGCTAAGCGGCAGATAATGTTGCGCAGCCACCTGCCCTGCCAGCGCGCGGCTGACCGGATGACTGCTGGCCGATCCGAGGCTGGCGGCCAAAGGCAGCAGCTCGGAGCGATCCGCCGAGACGCCTTGTATCGATTGCAGTTGCAATGTGCCGTAGGTCAAGGTTCCGGTCTTGTCGATGACCAGCGAGGTCAGGTCGGCCAGCTCCTCCAAGAAAGCCGAGCTGCGAATCAGGATCCCGTGGCGTGCAGCCACCGCAATCCCGGCAATGGCCGTTGCCGGCGCTGACAGCACCAAGGCGCAGGGACACGCCGCCACCAGGACCGCGAGCATCGCCTGGGCATCGTTCGTGACAAACCAGGTCACCGCCGCCAGCAGCAACACCAGCACCAGGTAACGACCGGCGTAGCGTTCGAGCAAGCGGGTAATCGGCGGCTTGGAACGCTCGGCGTTTTGCATCAGGGCAATGACCTTGCCCAGCGTCGACGCTTCGCCAATGCGCGTCACTTCCAGGCGCAGCAAACCGTCGAGGTTGATCGCGCCGCCAAACACATCCATCCCCGCGACCGCCTCCACGGGTACGGACTCGCCCGTGATGGGCGCGGTGTCGAGGCTCGCTTGCCCGGACAAGACTCGCCCGTCGGCAGGCACCCTGTCACCGGCGCGAACCTCCACCACATCGCCTGGTCGTAGCGTGCCGTTATCGACTTCGATGACCGAGCCGTCGGCCTGCACTTTGCGACCTTGGCTGCGGGTCAACTGGCCGAGGGCGTGGATGGCTTCCTGGGAGCCGATCACACTGCGTTCTTCCAGCACGTGACCGAAGATCATGATGATGGGCAACAGCGCGGCCGTCAGCAGATCGCCGGTGGCCCAGGCCCCAAGCATTGCCAAGGCGATGAGTTGATCCGTGATCCCATGCAAGCTCGGATACCGCAAGCTGTACCAGGCGGAACGCATTACCGGCACCGCTACCAGCAACGAGGCAGCACCCAACAACAACTGGCTGACACCGTTTTGCCCTGGCGACCAACCGCGCCATGCCAGGCCCAAGGCGAGCAGCCCGAGTGCGAGCATCGCCAAGGTCAGCTGCCGAGCGGCTGCACGCTGTTCGGCAGAAGACAACATCGGTGAGGCAGTGGCTTGAGCAGTCATTGCCCGGCTCCTTGGATAATCAAGCGGGAATCATCTTTCGGATCGACCGTGGTCACCGACCCGGCCCGACGCAGGATTTCAGGCATGCGTTCACGGTACAGCCGCCACGGCATCTGCGGATCGCTGCCCTGGGTCTTGGCCAAGCCGAACACCGAAGCGGTGTCGGACGACGCTTTGGCGAGCCGTTCGCCAGCCTGGGCATGGGCCACCTGCAAGGCCCGGTCGGCTTCCTGGCGGGCTGACTGGGTCTGTTTTTCCGCGTCGGTACGCGCGCTGGCGACAGCTTTGTCGGCCTGCTGGCTGGCGGTCAGTACTGCGTTGAAAGCCCCCACGGCAGGCCCGGGCAGGCTCGACTGCACGTCGACTCGCACCACTTCGATTCCCAACCCCTGCCCTGTCGCGGCAAGATCAGCGAGTCGCCGGTTGATACCTTGCACCAGATCGCCACGAAGGCGCTCCCGACGCTCCGCGGCCTGGCTATCGCTACCCAACAATTCGGGGCGAGCCACCAGGATCGTGTCCAGGTCCCGGGCTGCGGCAAGAGCCACGGCACTGCGGGTCGCCAACCGATCCAGGGCCGGCAAGACGTGCTCGCCTTGCAGGACAAACGCGTAAGGGTCGGTGACCTTGTAGAAAACCCGCACGTCCAGCTGCACCACGCCGGCGTCACCGGTCAATAAATAACCAGAACCCGCCAAGGCATCCGTCACTGGCGAAGCGAAGCTGGCCACTCGATCGGCCTGTAGCGCCGCATCCGAGCGGAGCAGATTTTCTACGCGGCGTTCCAGAACTCGATCCGCCGCCGGCAGTAGGATCACCTGTTCCACGGGACGAGGCCATGCCCATAAAAGTCCCGCGTTCTGGACACGATCCAGTGCGCCAAAGTGCAAAACCATCGCGCGGTCCTGCGGAGCAACCTGCCGCACGTTGGCGAACAACCAGGCCAACGCGGCAAGGACAGTGACCGCGTAAAGCGCAAGGAACGACAGGCGTCCGGCCTGAATCCATGGACTGGACAGCTCGTTTGTTCCACGTGGAACCAAACTCATGGCTGGGTCCCGCCCTTGGGTTCCAGTGAAGGGGGGCCGTCCACCAACACCCGGAATGGCGCCGCGTCTGTGCGCAGAATCAGCTTGGTGCCCGGGCTGACGATGGTCTCCAAGGTGTCCAGCGAGCGGAGCAGATTGTAAAGCTGGGGCGAACCCGCATAGGCCTTTCCATAGATCTGCGCCGCCTCCACGCGAGATTGTGCCTCTATCTCGGCAGCTTTGACGGTGGCGTCGGCTTGCATGATTCGCGCGTCACGTTCAGCCGCCGAACGAATTTGTGCTGCTTCACGCTTACCGATGGCGGTGCGCTCCGTGGCGATGGTTTCTCGTTCGGCACGCATGCGGTCCACGGTTGCGGTAAGCGTTACCGAAGGCAAAGTCAGGCGCTCGATGCCCACTTGCAAGACCCGCACACCATAGGTTGTCAGCAGTTGCTGCTCGATCTGTTGACGCAGTTGGGTTTCAAAATCGACGATGCGCACTTGGCTGGCATCGGTATTGACCAGATTCGCCAAATCGAAACTGGCGGCCGTGGTCTCCAGCGCCGAGCCGACAAACGTGCGTATTTGCCGTGCGGCTTCGTCTGGCTGGTTCTGCACTGCCCGCATGAAACGCTGCACATTTTCCGGGTCCGCTTGCACCTGCCACGTGACATAGGCCTGAACAATGATTCGCAGCCCATCGCGAGTACCGACATCCTGCAATCCGCTGGAGCTGGTACGTAACCGCAAATCCACCGGGACCGCTGCTTCGAATGGCGCCGGCCAGCGCCAGCCCAGGCCTGGTTCCAGCAGCACTCGCGCCGGGTTGCCAAAACGGGTGATAACGGTGGCCTCCCCCGAGCGCACTTGCACCAGGCTGGCAGCCGCTATGGCAAACACTACCAACAGCGTTGCCCAGCCCATGCGCCTCCAGGGAAACGGACCAGCCTGCTGCGGGTCGCCGTGGTGATGATGATGCCCGTGGTGATGACCAACATGGCCGTGATCGTGACCACCGTGGTCGTGATGGTCGTGAGACGAAGACTGGCTCAATGGGCAGCTCCTGGCAGGACAGGGTTACGTGGCGACGCAGGGTCCGCCGGCAGCGGGAAAGTGCGCAGATCCAGGGTCGGCGCGTTGCCGCTGCCGCCCACGCGATGATCGAGAATCAGCAGATTGGCCTTGTTCAGGCCATGGCTCAGTTGGCTGAAGTACTGCTCAAGGAGGAAGGCGTGGCCTGCCTTCGCATAGGCTTGGCGTTCGGCATCGAAGCGCAGGCCCGCGGCTTCGGCGGCGGCGTTGATTTCCCTCGCCGTGGCTTGGGCCTGGTCATAGGCGATGCTGGCTTGCAGTTGCGCCTGGTTGGTCTGTTCAGCCGCGGCGCCGCGCTCCCGGGCGATCAGTGCCTGCGCGCCGATCTGCGCCGCTTGCACACCGTGATAGGCATTCGCCGCGCCAGCCGGAGGATGGATCGCCTCGACCACTGTCGCAAGAATCTCAACGCCGCTGTCCAACGATTGCAAGTCAGCCTGCACCGCACGGCCGATCTCGTCGGCCAGGCTGACCCGGTCCGCGCCCAGCAAACCGTCCAGCGTGCGCGATGCGAATTCATGCACGAGGATGCGGCTGGCCGTGCTGCGGATCAGCGTTGGCACATCGGCACTGTTGTACGTCGCGGCAAGCGCTGCGGCATCCGTCAGGCCGATGCGATATACAAAGCGCACATCCATGTTGACGATCTCGAAGCTTTGTTTATCGGCACGCCGGCTGGCGATGACTTGGGATTTATCGTTCACATGCGTGGCGTCCCATAACCGATTGGCGTTGACCGGCGCCGGTCCTTCGGCCGGTTCCGCTTGCACAAGCGCGTTGCTATCGCCAACGCTGGTCGCCAATTCATGCACGACACCATTTTCCACTTTGAGCACCCTGCCCCACGGCCAAGGGAGGCCCCCATGCAGGCCTGGGCCAAGGACTTGCACCGGCTCGCCGAATCGCTCGTAGATCCCGCGCTCCTGCAACGCCACTTCATGCACGCCGGTGAGCGACCAGCCCACCAGCGCCACCAGCGCCAGCACAGGAAAGAAAGCCCGGCGCATATAGCTGAACGCCCAGATCTGACGCAGGTCGATGCCGAAACGGTTGTGCAACTCGTGCTGCAAGACCAGCAACGGTTGCGGCGGCCAGCGCAGCAGATCGGCGACAAAGCTGCGACCCATCAGCGTCGGCTCGAGGGAGTCGCGGCGCGGGCTGAATAAGGAGAGTATGGCGCGCAACAGCAGCTCCACCGCGACCAGCCCTGGCAACACCCCGATCAACACTCCCAGGCGCGTCGGCCAGATCGACGTATCGGCGGCGAACAGCAGGCACAATGCGCCAAGGACAAGCACGGCGATCGCCACCCGCGCGAGCTGTGCCAATGGCAAGGCTTCCGGCCACTCGATTGGCGGTTGCTGGGCCAGTTGGCGTTCAAACACCAGCAAGCTGAACGCCAGCAATAACGAAACCACCGCCCCGACACTCGCCGACACCCCAAGCGATGCAGCAGGCAAATCTAGATTCCAGGCTTGCTCAAGGCTCAGCAACGCCAGGAGCGCCCAACCGGAAAGCCACAACGCGGGCGCCCCGATTTGCTTCAGCAGACCGACCCAGCGGGCGCTGATCCCCTCGAGCATCCGCTCATACCAACCCGAGTCTTCAACCGGCTCAGTTATAACAGGTGCGTTGTCCACCGCAGGCGCCAGCGCCTCGCTGCGCCAACGCGTCACCCACCCGGCCGATTGCAGGCTCGCCAACAACACAACAAGGCCGGCGCTTTGGCTGACCAACAGGGCAGGCCACAAGGATTGCGGCGAGAACAATCCGATGAAAAACGCCACTACCAGGCCCAATCCCGCCAGGCCGGCCAGCGCCAACGCGATCCGCTTCAAGCGGCGTGTCTGGAGCGCAGCACGCTGAAAGCGCGGCCACTCGGCCACCCGTGCCCCTTCGATTTCTAGATCGACTTGCATGTCATCCCAGCGCATGTGGAAAAACCAAATTCAGGGCTGTGGATAAAAACCGCCACCGCTCCGCTACGTTCGTTACTTTATAACCGGTGCTGTGAAATTTCCGTGTTGAATTTTTCACGGCCAGCCCTGGTGACTTTAGCCTTGACCGTAATCTCTGGAAACGCTCATATTACGTGCATAATTTTTTGGACGAGGCGGGAGAACAGTGATGAGCGATTACGACGTGATCATTCTGGGCGGCGGTCCCGGCGGCTATAACGCCATTGGCCGCCGGCCTTACACACAAGGGCTGGGGCTGGAAAATGTCGGGTTGACGACCGACCCGCGTGGCCTGCTCGCCAACAAGCGCCACCGCACTGAGGCGCCCGGTGTCTGGGTGATCGGCGATGTCACGTCCGGGCCGATGCTCGCCCACAAGGCCGAAGACGAGGCCATGGCCTGCATCGAGCAGATTGCCGGCAAGGCCGGCGAGGTCAATTACGACCTGATCCCCAACGTGATCTATACCCGGCCGGAACTGGCCAGCGTCGGCAAGACCGAGGAACAGCTCAAGGCTGCGGGCCGCGCCTACAAAGTCGGGAAATTCCCTTTTACGGCCAACAGCCGGGCGAAGATCAATCACGAAACCGAAGGGTTCGCCAAAGTGTTGGCCGATGAGCACACCGACGAGATCCTCGGCGTGCATCTGGTTGGCCCAAGCGTCAGCGAAATGATTGGCGAATACTGCGTAGCGATGGAATTCGGCGCCTCGGCCGAAGACATCGCCCTGATCTGCCACCCTCACCCGACCCGCTCGGAGGCATTGCGCCAGGCGGCGATGAATGTGGAAGGAATGGCGACGCAGATGTAGCGCCGCATTCCTGTGGGAGCGAGCTTGCTCGCGATGGCGTCAGGTCAGTCTCATCCACACCTACTGACTCGGCCTCATCGCAAACAGGCTCGCCTCCACAATCAGCGCGCCGCCAACCGTGCCTTGCGCTGGCGACGGCTGATCAATGCCAGCCCAACGGCTACCACCAGCACTACGCTGCCCATTTGCACCCAGATTTTATAGGGCCGCAACGCCGAGCGAATCGGACTTAGCGCCTGCGTGACGTAGCGCTTGTCAGCCTTGTCAAAGTCCGGAAATGGACATAACTCCCCAAAAAGCCATCCCCATTCCACGTAAGGCCCTTCCTCTATATACCGCCGGTACAACGCTCCCTGCTCTTCAGGGCTTGAATTGTATCTCCATGCATAACACAGCACCGCTGCAAACGCCTGGCTGGTATGGGGTAGATTGTCCGCCGCCCGACTCGCCAATGCAGTGGCGACAAACCGATAGTGATATCGCTGGTCCGGTTCGGCTGCGCTGGCCTGTTGCCTTTGCACCTCGCCTTCAGACAATAAGGGGCCAACCTTCAGTTCCACTGGTTCAAAACTGTAGTTGCCTTCCAGACTGGCGTAATCCGGCGCCATCTCATAAGCGAGCAGCTGCATGCCCATGTCGCGCGCTACCGTGGACGCAAGGAAATACGCCTTGGCGCGTCCGGTCGGCCACCATTTGGACTCGGCATCCTTGCGCATTTGCCCGTAATATTCGGCACTTACCTGCAGCTGAACGCTGTCGAAATACGCCGGTGCTTCGTCGTAGCGCCCCTCGCGCAGCAGACGACGACCCAGCAGGTTACGCAGTTTCGCCGGCACCGACAGTTGTACATAATTGTCCCGCTCTTCCTGGCTCAATGGCGGCGGAGCCGTAACCTGGGCGTCTACGTATTGCTTGAGTTCATCGACCGTCAGCACGCGCTCGGCGACCGTCGCGGCGTCGTACCAATAATTGTTGCCGCCGCGATAAAGCTGATCGAACGCTTGCAGGTAATCACCACGCTGCAACGCTAGGATCGCGCTTTCACCTTCGACCCGGCACTTGGGCTGGACCGTCTCGTAGTCCCAGTCCGGCGTGCGCCGATCGCCCCAGGATTCCTCCTTCGGAAATGCCTGGGCGGCCTTGGCATAAGCCGCCGCCGCAGCAACCTTGTCTCCGTCGCGCAGGGCGAGTTTGGCGCGCACCCACCAGGCCAGCCCAGTGTCGGCGGCTTTATCCACGAAAGCCTTGGCGCCGGAGTAGTCGCCGTGTTGATAACTCACCGCAGCCAGGCGATCCGCATCGTCCAGGTTGCCCCGGGCGCTGGCCTGCAGCAACTTGACGAGTTGTTTCTCGCCGGATGGCTCTTCGCCGTCCCACCAGCCGACGCGGCTGAGCAAATACGCCGTCGCCAGGCGCTGGACGCCTTTGGTCTTGAGCAATTCCCTCAGGCGCTCGTCGGATTCGAGCTTCAGGCTACTCGCCAACTGCAACAACGAGCTGTAGCCGACCGGAGAACCCTGCAGGTTCTGGGTCGCGTACAGCCCGATGGCACTGTCCCAGTCATCGGCGGTATAGGCCACCCTGGCCTCCTCACCGAGACTGGCGACGCCCAGTTCCAACGGGTCGCTGAAACCGGCGACGCTCAACTCTCGGGCCTGGCGAAAGGCTTGGCGCGCCTGATCCCGCAAAATAGTGGGGTCGCCGCGACCGGCCTCGGTGCTCATGGCGAACAACGCGCGGCCCAGGGAATAGGCTGCCCAGGTGCTGCGCAGGCGGCGCTCGTCGGCGGGCAGCGCCAGCAATTGTTGGAATGATTCGGCGGCGCGCTGGTGATCGCCCGCGTTGAAAGCCGCCGCGCCCACGGCGTACAAGCGCAGCTCGGCGGGCAGGTTCGCCGCTTCGCTGGCGACCTGCTCAACATCGCCTACTGCTCGCAGCCGCTCTACCACCGCTTGTTGCGGTGGCGTCAGGCCGAGCTGTTCGGCTTTGTTGCGTTGTTCAACGTAGGAGGCCACATCGTCATAACTGTAGTCGGGGTTGCGCGTCGCATCCGTGGTTGGCTTCAACCCCGCAATGGCCTGACCGAGACGGCTGACCTCGAAACGAAAGCTGCCTTCGGGCAACTCCGCCAAGGATTGGGCCCGGTTATCCAGCAGGCGCATGGGGAACTCCGGTCCACAGGCCAGCGCCTGGCCCATGGGCAGGCTGAGGCTCAGGCATAGCAGGCGACGAGGCCACTTACGGGTAGACATTGAAACCTCCTTGGTCAATTTTTGTGCAGCGCGCCCAGCCGATCGCCCGTTGGGCACCGGCAGCCAGGCGACCTTCCTGAATGCGCGTGAAGGTAAGCACTCCGGGGGTTTGTTGCAATGCATAACCTGACAGGGCATCGACCCCGTCACATGCGCCCACCGCCAGCGTCAGCCGCTGGGGCCAAGGGCTGTCGAGATTGCCCTGGTTCACCAGCCAGATATCGTAGAGGCCGTCCTGCTCGTCAATGCGCACCGCCATACGACTGTGGAGCCTGTCGCCACGGGCCACCGCGCCAAGGGTGGCCAGGCTCCATGCCCGTCGATCTCCCGGCAGCGGTAACCGAAACCAGACGATCCCGGCCAGGTGCCCAGGCGGTTCGGCGCGCAGCTTTGCCGTCAGGTCGGCGACCTGTTGTGGATCGGCCCGCAATTCCCGGCGTTCGCCGCCCCGGTCGATAGGCACTTCGCTTTCCACCACGGGCGCACCGTTTTCCTGGGTCAGCAGCGCGACACCATACGCCGGCAAGGCCAAATAGAACGGCCGCGCGGTGATCTCGCCCCAGCGTTCGGCCCAACGCCTGGCCTGTTGCGCATCGAACAGACCTTGGCGAGGATCGCTGACCGCATGGACCTGCAAGACGCTACTGTCCACGGTCGCCAACAATTCAGGCAACTCGGGGCTATCGAGCCAGGCCGGCAGCGCCGTGATGCTGAGCTGTAGCGTGGTGGGTAAGGTTTGTCGCAACCGGGTGAGAAAGGTCCGGTAAGCCGGTAGCCGCGCAGTGCCCGCATCGTGATCGATTTCCACACCCTTCGGCACCAGGCCCTGGGCCCGCCACTGGGCCAGCAACTGTTGGATCTGTGCGATTACATCGTCCTGGTCCAGAGATCTGAGCTGGCCGTCCAGACGGATCACCGCAACCAGCGGTCGGCCGTCAGCCTTGAGCAATGCGGGGTCAATACGCGCACGGCTCCAGCCGGCTCCCGGAAACGCCTGCAACGCCAACACCCGCAAGCTGGAAAAATCGCCGTGGCTTTGGCGCAGCGCGCCTTCGTGGGCCGGCGTCCACTGGCGTTGCCAGACATAGAGCTGTTGATCAAGGACGGCAGGCGCGGGCTGGTCACAGCCGCTCAGGAACAACGCGGCGAAGACCAGCGCCAGCCTGTGGATAAAAGTCATGAAACGCAGCCAACCGAGAAAGGTTGGCAGATTAACCCTTCCAGGTTCCTTCAGAAACCGCTGGCGGGGGCATTGCCCCCGCCATAACCGGCTAGGCGCTCAGACTTCTGTCTGCAATCCCGCAGCCGTACGCGGCATCCCGACGAAGCCAGGCAGGGCTTCGATCCGCGCCAGCCATGCGCGCACATGGGGATAGTCTTGCAACGAAACATTACCCTCGGGCGCGTGGGCGATGTAGCTGTAACTGGCGATGTCGGCAATGGTCGGGGCGTCGCCGACCAGATAGGCGCTGTTGCCCAGGGCTTGGTCGATGACTTTGAGCAGGCTGTGGGCACGGGCGATCACCTCTTCGGCATTATGAGAGGCACCGAACACCGTGATCAGCCGCGCCGTGGCCGGTCCGGCATGCAGTGGCCCGGCGGCTACCGACAACCAGCGCTGGACGCGAGCGGCGCCGACCGGGTCCGTTGGCAGCCAACGGCCCTGGCCGTACTTGTTTGCCAGGTACACCAGGATCGCGTTGGAGTCAGCCAATACCACGCCGTTGTCATCAATGGCCGGCACCTGGCCAAACGGGTTGATCGCCAGGAAATCCGCTTGTTTGTGCGCGCCCTTGGCCAGGTCGACAAAGCTGATCTCCACAGGCAGATCGAGTAACGAGAGCATCAGCTGCACACGGTGGGCGTGGCCCGAGAGTGGAAAGTGATAGAGCTTGATAGGGTTCATGGTCGACTCCGCTCAGAGATGACGCCATCAGCAGAACGGCGTCGATGGCCCATCTTCTGCCCAAGCCCGACGCTGTGGAATCACCTGCAAACGCAATCCATTATTTCTGCTGGCGAAACAATGCGTCAGCCTTTCAAGGCCGGGTGTTCTCGCAACGCGCCGACCATGAAGTCGACAAAGCTGCGCACCCGCGCCGACGCATTGCGCCCGCCCTGATACACCACGTGGATCGGCAGGGGCGGCAGCTCGAATTCCTCCAGGACGATTTCCAGCTCACCGGCAGCCAGGTTGCCGGCCACTTGGTAAGACAGCACCCGCGTCATCCCCAAGCCTTGGCACGCCGCAGTGATGGCGGCCTGATTGGCCGTCACCACCAGCCGCGGCGCGGGCCGGACGGACAATGGCTGGCCGGCCTCGACAAAGGTCCAGTTCTTGATCTGGCCGATCGCCGATGAAGACACCACCGGCATCCGCTCGAGGTCTTGAGGGTGCCGCGGACGGTCGTGGCGGGCAAAGAAATCCGGGGAGCCACACACCACCCGCCGCACCTCACCGACACGTACGGCGTGCAGGCTGCTGTCGGGCAGCTCGCCGATGCGCACGGCCACGTCTATGCCCTCCTCCACCATGCTGACGGTGCGATCGAGCAGCAAGGCGTTGACGCAGACCTCGCAGAAGCGACCCAGATAATCCACCAGCAATGGCGTGACAAACAGCTGTCCGAACAGCACGGGTGCCGTGATGGTCAATTGCCCGCGGGGTTGGGCGTGACTGCCCGCGGCGGAATCCTCGGCTTCCTGCAGGTCGCCCAGGATCCGCCGGCTGTCATCGAGAAAGCGCTGGCCGGCTTCACTCAGGTAGACGTTGCGTGTAGTCCGTACCAACAACGGCGTACCGATGCGTTGCTCCAACGCCGCCACTGCGCGCGTCACGCTGGCCGCCGACAAACCCAGGCGTCGCGCAGCCGATGAGAATCCCGACTCCTGGGCCACGGCGACAAACACCTGCATTTCCTGGAACCTGTCCATCCATCCTCCGATGAGAAATCCTGATACAAGTTTTGTACACGCCGAAAAGCCGCGCCGGACGCCATTGTAGGGGGCTTGGCAAGCGAACCGTAGCCAGCCGCGAGGCCATAGGCCAACAATGGCTACTGGGCTTGATACCATCCAGCACACTGTTATGAAAAACTCATGACCATTAGATGAAATCTTGTGGGAGCGAGCCGCTCCCACAAGGTGTGTGTGATTGGTTAGACCCGAAGGCCGTTTTCCGTGAATATTGTCCACCGACCCCTGACTCATCCCCTCGCGCGCCTCATCGCCTTGGCGGGATGCGTCCTCTTGGTCCCCATGGGGCTGCGCGTCGCATTGGGCTGGTCCGACCCGCTGGGCTATCTCTCGGATATCGCCATTGGCACCCTGCTGGTCGTCCTGCTCTATCGGCGTCCATGGTGGTTGGCCTTGCCCGTGTTGCTGGCATGGTGTGTATTGACGCTCACCAGTATCGAGCTGGTCAACGCGGTCGGGCGGATGCCAACGCCTGCGGACATCCAGTACCTGACCGACCCACAATTCGTCGAGAACTCCAGCAGCGGCGGCTTCGCGCATCCCTGGCTCGCGGCAGTCATGTTGACAGCCCTGGTGCTTTGCCTGGCCGTCCAGTGGGCCAATCGAAGCCGCCAGGCCCCGCCCTTGCCGCGCCACGCCTGGGCCATGCCGACAATGCTGTTGCTGGCCCATGCCGGCGTTCAAAGCTGGCGCCCCAGCGAGGCGGATCAGTGGAACCTGTTCAACCTGCCCCACCAGCTCATGACCGCCAGCGTCGCCGCCGGGCAAGAACATCTGGAGCAGTGGCTGGCAGGCAACACGCCGGAACCGCTTCCCCCCATGGAAGGGCTGACCCGGCTGGACCTGGAGGGGCAAAAGCTGCTTGCCGCCCCGGGCCGCGCGCGCAATGTGCTGATCATCGCCCTGGAAGGCATTCCGGGTGCCTATCTGGAAACCAACCGCCAGGCTTTGCAAAGCAGCTATCACGCGAATCTGATGCCGCGCCTCAGCGCCTGGTCGGAGCGCGGGATGAACACGCCCGACTATGTGCTGCACAGCCACCAGACCATCCGTGGCCTGTACGCAATGCTGTGCGGGGATTACGACAAACTCGACAACGGCACGCCCAAGGGCGTCGAGATGCTGAACCAGACCCAGCGCAACCAGGCCTGCCTGCCCGCCCAGTTGCGCAAGCACGGATTCTCCACCCACTTCCTGCAAGGTGCCGGGCTGCGGTTCATGGCCAAGGACCGGATCATGCCGCATATCGGCTTCGATACGACCCTGGGCATGGAGTGGTTCACTCGACCGGCTTACCTGGGGTTTCCCTGGGGCAAGGATGACAAGACCTTTTTCGAAGGCGCGCTGGATTACGTCGGGCAACTGCAACAAGCGGACAAGCCGTGGATGCTCACCCTGCTGACGGTAGGCACGCACCAACCCTACTCGGCACCGGACGATTATCTGGAGCGCTACGACACCGCCAAGCAGGCGGCCGTGGGCTATCTGGACGACGCGCTGGACGTCTTCCTGACGAGCCTTGAACACCAGGGAATTCTGGACAACACCCTGGTGGTCATCACCTCGGACGAGTCCCATGGCATCGACGACGTGCGCCTGGCATCGTCCTGGGGTTTCAACCTGACTCTGGCACCAGAGCCCTTGCCGGCAATCAAGCAAGGGGTGCATGGCCATGTCGACCTGACCGCTTCGGTGCTCGATTACTTCGGTTTCGACGTGCCAACGTCCCTGTCCGGCCGCTCGATGTTCAGGCACTACGCGACAGGCCGGGAAATCATGTCGTTCACCAACGGCAAGCTGCGCTATCACGATGGCAAGGGCACCTTCACCGAATGCGATTTCCTGCAACGTTGCCGTGACTACAAGAGCGAGGGTTTCATCGCCGATCGCGCCACTTACGCCGGGCAATACAGCGGCCAGCGCGCCCGGCTGATCGCCGCGCGGGCCACCGCCCTGGACCAAACGCTGCTGGCGACGCCCCTGAACCAGCATTTCCAGTTTGGCAGTAACGAAAAAATCCCGCTGCCCGCCCAGGTTTCCAACGATTGGACCGACAACCTGATCGGCGCCCAATACCTGGAAATGCCCAAGGGCACCCGCACACGCGTCAGCCTGACCATTCGCGCGGTGGACACTGACCACGCCGCATACATTTCACTCAAGGCCAAGGAATTCGAGCAGGACGTGCCGATGGACTTGCCCACCGACGTGGCGGTTACCATGGATCAACCGCTGGTGATGGACATCCATTTCGACAACCCGCAACCGCGCAAGGCGTTCTCTTTCCACTTGCTGGGTCATGGTGTGGGCGCTATCGAAATCAGCGACTTCAGCGTTGTGACCGAGCTGCCCGACCAGACCGACCAACCGGAATATCTGGATGACATGCAGGACGACAGCGAGGCGCAGTCCAGCTGAAAGCAAAAACGCGCAGCCGCTGGGGGGCGGTTGCGCGTCAGGTTCACTCAATGCCTGGTTCGATCAGTCACTGACCAGTTGCATGATCTCGAAGGCATTCAACGCCGCGCCCCGCAGCAACTGATCGCCGCTGATGAACAGGTCCAAGCCGTGTTCGCCGTAGATCAGGTTGTAGCGAATCCGGCCAACCTCGACCGCATGCTTGTAGGTCGATGTCATGGGCATTGGATAAACGCCCTGCTGGGGTTCGTCCACCACTTCGACGCCCGGCGCAGCCGCTAGCAACTCGCGCACCTGGGCCAGCGATTGCACCGGTTTCTTGAAGCGCAGGCTCAGGCTCTCGGCATGGGAGCGCAGGGTCGGCACCCGCACCGCCGTGGTGCTGATGGCCAGCTCCGGTTCGCCCAGGACCTTGCGCAGCTCCCAGACCACTTTCATCTCTTCGCGGGTGTAGCCGTTGTCTTCGAACGAATCGACTTGAGGGATGACGTTGAACGCCAGGTTATGGGCGAAATTCTCGCTACCGTCCTGGTCGCCGTAGTCGCTGAACGCCTTGGCCTTTTCCCGCAGCTCGAGCATGGCCGGCTGCCCCGCGCCGCTGGCGGCCTGGTAGGTTGAAATGATCGCGCTTTCGAGCCCGAAGGTTTCGTGCAACGGCCCCAGCACCATCAGCGCAATGGCCGAGGAACAGTTGGGGTTGGCGATCAGCTTTTCGCCCTTGTAGCGCTGACCATTGATCGGCGGTACCAGTAGCGGAATGTCTGGGTGATAACGAAAAGCCGATGAGTTATCGATGACATAAGAGTTTTCAGCCAGGCGCTCGCCATATTCCAAGGCAAACGATCCGGAAACGCACAGGAAGACGATATCGCACGAAGCGCAGCCTTCGACCGAAAAAGGCTCGATCAGGTGCTCGGTATTGCCAGCCTTCAAGCGCTTGCCGGCCGAACGCTCAGAGGCCATGCAGACCACTTCGTAGTCGGTTTCTTCAAGCAATTGCAGCATGGTCATGCCCACTGCACCGGTGCAACCCACCACGGCGACTTTCTTCATTTCGATTCCCTTATCCTGAAAAACCCGCGCCGCTGTAGACGGCGCAGGCGGGTATGTCATGCCGTACGCATTTGCACGGACAACCTGGCGGCTGCCGCTGCACGCTGGACCCGAATGGAATTCAACGTGAACAATGCAAGCGCCAGCCAGATGAACGAAAACGCCGCCAGTTTCAACGACGAGACCGGTTCACCATAAACGAACGCCGCCAACAGGAAGTTGCAAATTGGCGGGACAAACTGCAAGAAGCCCAGCGTGATCATCGACAACTGCTTGGCCGCCAGACTGTACCACCACAACGGCAGCACCGTGATCAGGCCCGTCGCGATCAGCAACACGTCGCGGGTGCCCGATTGCAGGAACTGATGCCCTACGCCCTGGGCTTGGGCCAGCAGCAGGAACAGCGCAGCGAACGGCAACAGTACGGCAATTTCCAAGGTCTGGATGACCACCGGATCGCCCGGGACCTTTTTCTTGAAAATGCCATAGAAGGAATAGCAGAAGCCGATGACCAATGCGATCCACGGGAAGGAATGCAGGTTCAGCAGTTCGAACGCCATCAGCGTCACGCCAGTGACGGCCAGGAATATCGCCCAGGTCTGCAATGACGTGAGGCGCTCCTTGAAGATGACCCGCGAGACCACCATGCTCATGATCGGGCTGAGGAAATAGCCGAAAGCCACCTCCAGCACGCGCCCAGTCATGATCCCGTAGATGTACATCAGCCACCACAGCCCGAGGACCGCCGACACTGTCAGCACATTCGCCGGACGCACCGTCTTGAGGGTCGAACGCAACGTTCCTACCCGGGCGGTCAACAGTACCAGGGCGAGGAGAAACAGCTCGGCGAAGACCACCCGCCAGGACAGCAGATGATAGGCATCGAGCCCGGCCAGCGGCTTGTACCAGAGCGGGTACGAGCCCCAGAGCAGCGTGGCGCCGAGCCCGAAGGCGACGCCTTGTCCGGATTCATTCTTGGCGGTCATTGACGTCCTCCGGCGTTGAGTTTGCGCTCGATACCATCCCAGTACACTTCCATCAGGTGCAGGTACTGTTCAATGCCTTCGGCGAACAGGCGACGCTCTTGCGGTGTTTGCAGGTGCTTTTCCATGACATTGAACACAGCGTTGGAATGCCCGACTTCGACTTCCATATGCAGCGTCCAGAAGAACCGTCCACGCTCGCTGACGCCTTCCTTGATCAGGCCATCGTTGTACTTGGAAACCATCGAGGCCGACATCGCCTCGTCGGCGAACAATCCGCCCAGGGCCTTTTGCAGGGGCGGCTTGCTGTAGAGCGCGCAAATTCCGTCATTCAAGGCCTGGGTGCTGGGCAAGCACTTGTAGGCTTCGATCTGCTCTTCGCTGATGCCCTTGTCGTGCAGGAACTTGCGATACAGGTCGGAGTGGGAGTGCGTTTCACCCAGTTCGTCGCGGGCATTGAACGCGATCGTGCGCAGCACCGCTTCGTCACGAGTGATGGTGGAAATGCCACATACGTAGAACGGCAGGTACTTGAAGTAATGAAGGGTTTCCAGGTACAGCACCTTGCTTTGCTCCGGCGGCAGGCCGTGCTGGGCGTAGGCATTGAGGAACGGATGTTCGGTCGCTCGATGCTTGAGAATGTAGTCGATCTGCTCATCCATGAACGACTGAAGTTCCAGGTCGACACCTTCGTTGCGCACGACGTAAGCGGTTTCGGACTGGAATGTTTCTTGGGTAATGGACATGGCCTGCTTCCTTGAGCCCCGGGGGCAACGTTGATTTTGAAATATGAACCGGGCGGACACCCATCCGCCCGGCCGGTTGCCGTCAGGCTTCTTCGGTGCTCCGGGCCTTGGTGTCCCAGATCACTTCAATGCTTTCGTGGGCGACGTCGGTTCGCCGGTCATGGGCGCTTGCCCAACAGGTGTTGAGGATGATCCGAGTGGTTTCCTGTTGGATTGGCACGACGTGGTGCAACGTGGTGTCGGACTTGAGGAAATACACATCGCCCTTGAGGTGGTGGTAGGACTTGATCGGGTTGTTGAGGATGTACTGCCAGATCTGCGGGTTCTGCTTGTCCCACTCGCTGTGGGGCACGCATTGCAGCACGCCGCCGATCGCCGGGTCCTCGGGTGCTTCGATGATCCAGATCATCGTGTAGGGGTAATCGCCCCAATGCCAGCCGTGGGTATCGCCCGGGTGGCTCAGCTTGGTGATCAGGTATTGCTCTTGCTCCCAGCAGGACGCCAGGTCATCGCCCGCGATGTTGCCGAGAAAATTGCGCAGCGACTCCGATTGGTAGAGCGCAGGGATGAACGTCCCGCCCTCGGCGATCTCTGGTTGGTTGACGTTGTACATCTTGCGGTAAGTATTACCGGTGGAAGGAACCGTAACATCGCGACGTACCGAATATTCATCCAGCAAGGCATGAACTTCGGTGTGAACGTTTTCCAGGATTCTTTTTGGCAGAAAGGAAAAGTTCTTGAAGTTGAAATAACCGTCGCGGCGAAATTCATTACGAATCTGCTTCATCCGGTTTTCATCTTGCAAAATAGCCTGGAAATGCCTGGCCAGTTGTTGCTCCATGGCTTCAATGACCAAGCTGGATGTTTGTTCGCTCATTTATCGCTCCATTCCATTGTTATCGGTCGGTGTTACAAATCCGTTGGGGGATGACACTCTCGCCATTGACGGAGTGCCGGTCGCAACTTTCTTGTTATGCAGATTCATCAGCGGGCCGGTCATCAGCGTGGTGACGATGGTCATCACCACCAGGGCGGTAAACAGCTCGCTGCCGATGATCCCCATGTCCAGGCCGATCTTGAGCACTACCAGCTCCATCAGCCCGCGGGTATTCATCAGGGCCCCGACGGTCAGGGAATCGGACCAGGAGCATCCCACCAGCCGGGCGCCCAGGGCGCTGCCGGCCACTTTGCCGGTGACAGCCACCGCCAGGATTACCAGCAGCACCCAGACGCCAAGGCCCGAGAAGGCCGAGGAGGTTGTGCTCAAACCTGCAAGGGCGAAGAAGCACGGCATCAATATGATCAACGACACGTGTTCCAGCCGCTCGATGATCATGTCCAGCAGGCCCTGGTCCCGTGGCAGGCACAGGCCGAACAGGAAAGCCCCGAACACGGCGTGTACTTGCAGCGCGTGGGTCAGGCTGCCGTAGATCATCACTCCGGCCAGCAGCGCCACCAGCACCATGGGTTGCGCGAGTTTTCCTTCAGCGGCGAGCCAGCGCGCCAGCAACGGCTTGAGCACCAGGAACGAAAAGACCACCAGCGACAACAGACAGGCGCCTCGCAAACCCAGGGCCATCCAGTTGTCGTCCTGGCCATTCACCATGGCGACGGCTGCTATCAACATCCACGCCACCACGTCGCTCATGGCGGCAGCCAGCAAGGCAATCGCACCGGTTTGCGTGCCGAGCATGCCTCGCTCCTTGAGGATCCGCGCCAGAACTGGAAAAGCGGTCACGGAGAACACGGTGCCGATGAACAGGACGAAACCCAACCGAGAGGTTCCGGGCGTGGCGAAATGCTCGAACAGCCAAGGGGCTATCGCGGCGCCGAGGGAAAAAGGGATCACTATGCTGAAAGCGCCGATGACCATGGCCTTGAAGCCGGTCTTGCTTTGCTTGAGAGGGAAGCGAAACTCGGCACCGATGACGAACATGAACAACAAGATGCCCAGTTCACTCAATACTTTGAGTTGGGTAATGGCAGTGCTGTCAAATAACTGCTGATGGAAGGCGGGAAACAACTGACCGAGTACAACAGGCCCCAATACAAAGCCGGCTATCATTTCGCCAACAACCTGAGGTTGCCCCAAGCGATTGAATAGCGCGCCCAAAAGTTTTGCTGACAACATCACAAACAGAATCTGGATCAGCAACATAGTACATTCCCTTACAACGTCCAGGTTAATCCGGTTACAACTGACAACTCCTCGACACCGCCGAAATCCGTTGGCAGCGTCGTTAACAGAACTCAATCAGATGCGCACACTCGCGCAGCTCGCACTTATCGAACTTCTGTAGAAGCAGGAATAAATCTGGAAGTGACAATCCTCTACCGGCGCGATGGGGTGGGGTACCGGTAATGCGACAGTCACCTTTGTGGGGTGCGGCCGTCTTGGTTTTCCTGATTGCCTGGCAGCGATTGTAGGGGCATGGGATCGTCCGCTACAGTGCAGCAGACGACAATAATCGGTGAATTTACGCCAAATGCACGCTCATCCCGGAACAGTGGCAATCCTCGTTTATGAGGGCCTTTGCGTATTCGAGTTCGGTATCGCCCTGGAGATATTCGGGCTGCCACGCCCAGAATTGGACGTCCCTTGGTACACCCATCGCATCGTCGCGGTCGACCAGGGCCCGATGCACGCGCTGGGGGGCTTGCAGATTTCCGTCGATGCCGGCCTGGAAGCGCTTGAAACCGCACAAACCATCATCGTGCCCGGTTGGCGCAGTCGTCTCGAGCCGCCTCCAGAGGCGTTGTTGCAGGCCCTTAGGCGAGCCCACGCCCGCGGGGCACGCTTGCTGTCGATCTGCTCGGGGGTCTTCGTACTCGCCGCCACGGGGCTGCTCGACGGCGAGACCGTGACCACCCATTGGCAATTCTCCCAGGAACTGGCCGAGCGATACCCCAGCATCAAGGTCGACCCCAACGTGCTCTACGTCGATCTGGGGCAACTGATCACCTCAGCCGGCAGCGCCGCCGGGATTGACGCCTGTCTGCATCTGATCGCACGGGATTTCGGCACGCATATCGCCAATTCGGTGGCGCGGCGCCTGGTCATGGCGCCACAACGAACCGGCGGGCAATCGCAATTCATCGTCGCGCCGGTGTGCAAGTCACCGCGCAACGAGCTGACGCGCGTGCTGCAATGGATTCGCGAGAACCTCGATCAACCGCTGAGCGTGGCCGACATGGCGGCTCGCGTGGCGATGAGCGAGCGCACGTTTTTGCGGCGTTTCATTGAGACAACCGGCCTGTCGCCCAAGGTCTGGCTGCAGCAGGAACGGCTGAACCGGGCAAGGGAAATGCTGGAAAGCACGGACCAGAACACCGCCGGCATCGCACACGCCTGTGGCTACCGGTCAGTGGAAAGTTTTCGCGCGGCCTTCCGCAACGCGGTAGGCCTGGCTCCCTCCGCCTATCGCGAAAGGTTCGGCAGCGGCGAGATCAGCAAACAGGCTGCCTGGGTCGCCAACTGCTGAAACCGGCGTCAATCGAGCAACCGATGCAGCTTGGCGTACTGCAACAGCATGATGGTCTTGCCGTCACAGATCTCCCCCGTCTCGATCATGCCCAGGGCCTGGTCGAGCGGCATTTCCAATACTTCGATCTCCTCACCTTCGGCCTCGAGCCCTCCTCCTTCGTGCTGCTTGTCCTCGTCGAAATATTCACCGACGAAAAAATGCACGCGCTCGGTCACCGATCCCGGGCTCATGAATGCCTCGAACACCTTGCGCACGTCCTGGACGATGTACCCGGTTTCCTCCTGGGTTTCCTTGCGGATGCAGGTTTGTGGATCATCGTTATCCAGCAGGCCGGCGCAGGTTTCGATCAGCAAGCCGTCGTGCCCGTTGACGAACGCCGGGAAGCGGAACTGCCGGGTCAACACCACCGTTTGCTTGGCCTTGCTGTAAAGCAGGATGGTGGCGCCGTTGCCGCGATCATAGGTTTCACGCGCCAATTCACGCCATTGGCCGTCGCGGCCGAGGTAGTCGTAGGTCGTCTTGCGCAGGATGTACCAATTGTCCGAGAGAACTTCGACGTGCTTGATGCGCACGCGATCCTTGGTGCTGATGGCCTGTGTCATTCCACCCTCCATGTCCGGTGTCAAACCGGCAGGCTAGCAGAGCCGGGCCCGGTCACTCCAGCCCAGCGGCGAACACTTTGCCTGGGTTCATCAACCCCAGGGGATCCAGCGTGCGCTTTATGGTCCGCATCAGTTCCATTTCCAGCGGGTCCTTGAACTGGGCCGCGGCCCGGGGCTTGGCTTGTCCAAGCCCGTGCTCGGCACTGATGCTGCCGTTGTAGGAGCTGGTCATCCGGTAGATGACGTTCATGATCGCCTGCTCCTGCGACTTGAACGCGGCATCGGCGTGGCCCAGCGGTTTGCTGATGTTGTAGTGCAGGTTGCCGTCGCCCATGTGGCCGTAGGACACAATGCGCACGCCGGGAAACTGGTCTTGCAAGGCCCGGTCGGTATGCTCGATGAATGCCGGGATCTGGCTGACCGGCACACTGATATCGTGCTTGAGGCTGGGCCCCTCATGATTCTGTGCTTCGGAGATACCCTCGCGCAGGGCCCACAACGCAGCGGCCTGGGTATGATTGCTGGCGATGACTGCATCCAGGACCCAAGCCTTTTCGAAAGCATGGCCGAGCCCGGTTTCAAGCAATTGGGCCAGCGGCGCATCGGGCACCGTGTCGCGCAGTTCGATCAACGCATACCACGGGTGTGGCTCCGCCAAGGGGTCGCTGCAGCCGGCAACATGTTCCAGGACGAACTCCACGCTCTGGCGCGACATCATCTCGAAGCCTGTCAAACGGTCGGCGCAGAGGCCACGGACATGGCCGATCAAGTCCACCGCCGCCTGCGGCGAGGGCAGCGCGACCCAGGCGGTGGCCTTGCTGTGGGTGGCCGGGAACAACTTGAGTACCGCCGCCGTGATGATGCCCAGCGTACCCTCCGAGCCAATGAACCAATGTTTGAGATCGTAGCCGGTGTTGTCCTTGCGCAAGCCACGCAAGCCGTTCCAGATTCGGCCGTCCGGCAATACCACCTCCAGGCCCAGCGTCAGTTCGCGCATGTTGCCGTAGCGCAGCACCGCTGTACCGCCCGCGTTGGTCGCCAGATTGCCGCCCACCGTACAACTGCCCTCCGCCCCCAGCGACAATGGGAACAGGCGCCCGGCCTCACTGGCGGCTTCCTGCAATTGCCGCAGGATGACCCCCGCCTCGACCGTGACGGTTTCATTGGCCAGGTCGATGTCGCGGATGCGTTTCATCCGGGTCAGGGACAACACCAGCTCGGTGCCGGAAGCATCCGGAATCGAGCCACCGCATAAGCCGGTATTGCCGCCCTGGGGCACCACCGCCACCCTCGCGTCATGGCAAAGCCGCACCACTGCCGCCACTTCCTCGGTGGTGGCGGGCCTGACCACCAACGCGGCCTGGCCTTGATAGGCGTTGCGCCAGTCTGTCAGGTAGCTGGCCATGAGCGCCGGATCCCGTACCACGCCTGCGGCACCCA